>NZ_NIWT01000001.1 GCF_002236115.1 Pseudomonas jessenii
CAGCTTCTTGATGGTTTCCGGGGTTGCAGCAACCCGTGTTTCACCGGTCTGGGTTTCGAGAGGAACACCAATGTGCACGTCAAATCTCCTGCGTGATCTTATTGAGTAAACCCATGCACTACGGATGAATGGGGCGGCAGGGACGTCCTGTCAGCACGATTGCGCCAAGTCGAAACGATCAATCATTCGAACACTGGCAAAAGTCGATTCGTTTCGTGCCTGGTCGAGCGCTGTCAGTGGTTTAGTTGATGACTGCTGCTTAGTCGCAAGCGTTGCCGGTTTGCGACTCATGTCAGAGCCGGAACGCTCGTCGCTTGGTGGAACACCAAAGTACTCGCGATAGCACTTGGAAAAGTGTGGTGTGGACACGAAACCGCATACATACGCCAGCTCAATGATCGACAATGATGTTTGCTTAAGCAGTTGTCGCGCTCGAACAAGACGTAACCTTAAGTAGTAGCGTGACGGCGTACAGTGAAGGTATTTCTGAAATAGCCGTTCCAGCTGTCGACGTGACAGATCCACGTATTCTGCAAGGTTATCCAGGTCGATCGGTTCCTCGAGATTGGCCTCCATCAACGCGACGATCTCCTGCAGCTTAGGCTGGTGAGTTCCCAGCACATGCCTGAGCGGAACCCGCTGATGGTCCTGTTCGTTGCGTATGCGCTCGTAAACAAACATCTCAGAGATGGCTGCGGATAGTTCACGACCATGATCGCGACCAATCAGGTGCAGCATCATGTCCAGCGGCGCGGTGCCGCCCGAACTGGTGAAACGGTTTCGGTCGAGGGTGAAGAGACTCGCGCTGATACTGACTCGCGGGAAAGCTTCCTGCATGGCAGCCAAGAATTCCCAATGCACGCTGCACTCGTAGCCGTCGAGCAGCCCGGCTTTGGCGAGCGCCCAGCTGCCGGTGCACACACCTCCCAACCGTCTGGATTGACGCGCCAAGGCTTGCAGCCAGGTAATGTGCTCGCGGGTAATCACGTTCTGGATTCCAACACCACCGCACACGATTACAGTGTCCGCCACTAATGGATTGTTCCACGAAGCATCCGGAGTGATCGGCACGCCGTCACTGGCCCAGACAGGCTCTCCATCGGGGCTGAACGTATGCCAGCGATATAGCTCTCGTCCCGACAACTGATTGGCCATGCGCAGTGGCTCTACTGCGGACGCCAGGGAAATAAGTGTGAATTTATCCAACAGCAGAAAACCAACGGATTGAGTCGTACCGTCGGATACGGTGGAGTTCGATGACATCGTGGTCATGTCCTCACAGAGAGCAATTACGGCCTGAGACGCAGGAGCTGGTAATACTCCCCAGCCTTGGCGTAGGGAGTAGGTTTGGTGCAAATACCTCCTTGGTTTATCCCACTGACGTCACCCTCGCAGCCTGCGCAGGGTGACGGGACGTCACAAGTCCGATAAAGGAAATCGCCAGCGCCAGTCCAATGGTTGTGCTGACTTCGGTACGGTGCTCCGGGGTGATCATCATGACTGCCAGCGCTGCGCAAATGAACGCAATCACCAGCCAGGTCAGCCATGGAAACAGCCACATGCGAAAGGTCAGCTCAATGTTTTGCCGACGCAACATCCGGCGCATGCGCAGTTGCGACACCGCAATGGCCAGGTACACCAGCAAGGCAATCGCGCCGGAGCTGGCCAGCAGGAAGTTAAACAGCCCGGCGGGCATGAAGTAGCTCCACACGGTGATCGCCGCGCCCAGCACGGTGCTGGCGATGACTGCTGTACGCGGCACGCCCTCGGAGGAGGTCGCCTTCAGCGACTTCGGCGCATCGCCACGACGACCCAGCGAGTACAGCATGCGCGAAGCAATGTAGATCGAGGAGTTCATGCAACTGGCCACGGCGATCAGCACCACCACGTCCACCATGAACTTGGCGTGGGGAATGTTCATGATTTCCAGTGCACGCTGGTAGGAGCCTACCTGGGCGAGCAGCGGATCGTTCCAGGGCACCACGGAGATGACCACGAAAATCGACAACAGGTAGAACACGCCGATGCGCCAAATCACCGAACGCGTGGCCTTGGCAATGTTCTGCGAGGGATTGTCGGATTCAGCGGCGGCGATGGTGACCGCTTCAGTACCAATGAAGCTGAACATGATGGTGATGAAAGCGCCGACTACCGCCGACAGGCCGTTGGGGGCAAATCCGCCATGCTCGGCCATCAGTCCGCTCAAGCCGCTGACTTCCCGATCGGGAACCCAGCCCATCAGCACGGCAAAACCCACGCCGATGAAACCGATGATCGCCACCACCTTGGCCATGGCGAACCAGAATTCGAATTCGCCGTACTTGGAGACACTGAACAGATTGGTGATCACCAACGCAATGATCGACACCAGGGCGAACAGCCAGGCATCGATCTGGGGAAACCACTGGTTCAACACATGGCCGGCGGCCAGTGCTTCGATAGGGATCACCAGTACCCAGAACCACCAGTACAGCCAACCGATGGTGAAGCCTGCCCAACGACCTATTGCCTGGTCGGCATAGGTGGAGAACGAGCCTGTGTCCGGGTTGGCCACCGCCATTTCACCGAGCATGCGCATGACCAGAACGACAAGCAGGCCTGAGAATAGGTAGGCCAGCAGGACGGCCGGGCCAGCAGCTGCAATGGCATGTCCTGAGCCAACGAATAAACCGGCGCCGATAATCCCGGCGATTGACAGCATTGTTACGTGACGAGGCTTGAAGCCCTGTGCCAATTGGCCATTCGAATCCTTGGAGCTCGGGCTAATCATCGGGTTTTTTTTCTCTGCTGATCGACATTTAAGCGAATTGATGGGGGCAACGGATCATCATCGTTTCCTGCTGCCGCTTCCTGAAAGTGGCACCCTTCAAACGCTGCCGTACTTATCAAACCCATCGTCGCGATGTGGTTTTTTCCATGAAAAGAGGCGCCACCTTACCCGGCTTGTTCGATAATTCAGTTACCTGTTCACGCCACCTCCTTGCCTGATATCGACACGTGCCAACTTAGCGTTCACAGCGAATACCAATCGGTCACGAATTGGCCAGGTGGAATCGTTTTGTTTTTTTGAGGATTCTGCTAAAGCAGCAACGAATGGGGATTGCCTGGAAGGTTTAAACGGCCGAGAAGGTTTCGGGCCGAGGGCCGCGAGATCTCTCCGGGAAGAGCGGATTGGACGATTACTGCCCGTCGCGACCGGCTAAATCCATAGCCGTTTACTGTCGGTCAAGAAGGTCAGCTGGCGACCTTTTCCCTGTAGCGGCGCTTTCAGCTTGGTCGAGGGGTTACCAAAAGGTTTTGTAACGGCTCTGAAAAGCAGCACCGATTCCCAAACCCCAGAAACGACAAAGCCCTGAATAATCAGGGCTCTATCGGTACAAATATGGCGGAGGCGATGGGATTCGAACCCTTATCATAGGTTCCCCCTCGTATCTGCAGATTTCAACAGTGCTTTGCCCGCCTATCTATCCTCGAAAGTCTATATAAATCAAGACTTTCACGCTAGCACCTCTTTCTGGCGAAAGTGTGCATCTGACTGCATGCTTGGCTTAACCTTCGGCGGTACCGGGCCAGCAGTTCCAGTGTCTAAATGCAGTACCTTTTACCGAGGTATTCACCGCGAGGCCTCGCTTGTCGCGCCCGGGACAAGAAGGGTGAGGATGATTGATTTTTACGCTCGGATGGTATCTGCATGGGCATCAACCGACAGCTCGTTGCCTAGGTGTCATCGTCAAGGTCGAATGTCAAAATGGAGTTTTTTGCGGCTCAGGAACACCTGTGGATGAGTGTAATCATCCCTACCGCGATTCTCGATGCAATCAATTTCCTAAAGAGCGAGACTAGGGATGAGCTTCGGGCGCTCCTCGGAAATCCCAGAATTGCCAATCTAGATCGGATATGAAGGCTTGTACTTTTCCGCCTGCGCTTGGCTTCGCCATGCTGGGGCTTAGGGTGCCAGCAGCGTGGTGGTAATCCGGGTTGCTTTTTCTGGATTCGAATTTGACCCCGTTGTGAGGCGCCTGCAATGTGGTGACGAACATCGATTTCCGGCCCTTTCCTGGAGGGTGCGGAGCACGTCGCGTTGAAATCATCTCGATTGCTCGGTGTTTTCACGGGTCTACCTCTTGCAAGAGGGGGTACCGGTTTCTAGGTCAGAGAGCTCGCTGGGGAAATCATCACCGGGATCGTCAGCCATACCTTTCGTCAGAGCTCACGAAGTAAAACAGCGTGTCTGGAGAGGAAGAGGATCGCGCGAAGGCCGGGATCAACCACCCCCACGACCAACCTTCTTTCCCTTTTTTTGAAAAAAAACCGCGCATCGAACAAATCCATGTATCGAAAAAAAACCGCTTGTCGAGCACATCTTGTTAGTCGAATAGGCCCCGTTTATCGAGCTGGTGATGATGCATGTACCACTTATGTATAGAAGTACACTCAGTGTACTAATCTTAATTTAAGGTCATAGAAAAAATACACTCAGTGTATAAGTGTCAAAATACACCGAGTGTACAACTAAGAAAGTACACCTAGTGTACTTAAAAAGTTAACGAAATTGCAAAATTTTGCTTGCGCAGATCAAAATTTTCATGGAATGATTGATGTAATAAATCGCAATAGGAATTTTCAGTTGTTAAGGTCGCCCACCGATAGCAAGCGCCTGTCGGCCCCACACGTAGATTTGTTGGAAACCGTACGTGACGGTCGAAGAACGTTTAGATTGCTCTCCGACGATAAACTTCAGAATACGTTCTTTGATAACTGGGCTTATCAACTAAGTCGTAAGCTTAAGTATAAGACGGTATCGACTTATTGTTATGCAGTTAAAACAATGTTGAATTACGTGGCTGAGGTGGCCTTTCAAAATGGCGGGCTTACCCCTGACCTTTTGGCGAATGCGCTGGAGACCTATGAGAGTTTTTTGGTATTTGGCACGTCTAGCAGTACCCAAATGGTTCAAAACGCGGCCCGAGTGTTGGGCGATCGAAAATTATCTGGCTCATCGGTAGTTACAAACTTTGCGGGCGTTAATCGTTTTATCGATGCAAGCGAGATGCTGCGGAGGGGACTGATTGAGTTAGAGGAGCGTGGAGCCATCACGTCAGCGTCCTTGTCGGGCTTCTCCCTGCAGACGACTGTAAAAATTAGCGCTCCTGAAAAGGTTCGTTCCGCAATTAAGTCAAGCAGTTGGTTGGCCGGGTGCATAGCCGGTGGCGCAAAGCGAATTAAGAGTGCCGGTTTGTCACCCATATCCAAGCCCTCAGAACTGGCGTTCACCGACGAGTTTGGCGGAGATGAATTAGCGTTCCCGATTGATAAATGCGTCGAGCTGATTAAAAAAGCTCCCAGTCTTCGGGACAAAGTCCTGTGGAGTCTGATTGCTGCCACAGGCTGCCGTGTTTCGGAAGCACTTACGATGCTGGTGTGCGATGTAGTGCCTAATGCAAAGGATTACGGGAGTAGTAAAGTATTTATAGTTGACCCAGTGACTAGGCATAATGTTCTGATCAACTACATGTCAGAGGAAGATATAAGCCAGCTTTCTCATAAAGGTCGAGCTCACACTGAAACATACATGATAGAACCTTTTGCTTCGATGTTTTGGATTGCATTGGCCGAGTACAAACAAGCAGAGCGGGAGAAGGAAAAGAAACGGCTGGCACCTGTGATCCATAAATTCTTGTTTCGTAATATGAAAAATGGCGATCCGATGCCTCTTTCCTATCAGACAGTCTATGAACGGTTTACGAAGGTAGCACTGGAAGTAACAGGTGAAACATATGGGTTTCATAGCTTGCGCCACATGTATGGATATTACCTGGTAAACCACTGTGTGAATCCTAATCAAAATAGTAGTCGACGCTATGGGTTGGATCTGCACCAGGTGCAAAAATACATGGGGCATAGTCAAGTTTCTACAACCAAGCGGTACGCCCGCCAAGACGCGCAGATGCTGCATGCCACTC
This sequence comes from Pseudomonas jessenii, assembly GCF_002236115.1. Lineage (GTDB taxonomy): Bacteria > Pseudomonadota > Gammaproteobacteria > Pseudomonadales > Pseudomonadaceae > Aquipseudomonas > Aquipseudomonas jessenii. The sequence continues at coordinate 5,964 of NZ_NIWT01000001.1, forward strand.
TGGCTGCAATCAATTTGGCGAAACTGGGAGGAGGGCCTCGTACAGTTCGGGAGGCTCGCATTGCCTATCTGAAAGATGAACTCTCCATTCTCGAAAACCAGATTTTGGAAGCAGCATGATTAATTTATCGAAAACCGAAGCAATTTGGCTTGTACCAAAAGCAGAAGTAGTTTTTGCATTTGATGATGCAGTTAGCGTTGTAAAAGGTGTATATAGGAGAAGGTACGGTACATATTCTCGAAGTGCTTCCCACGTATTTTTGAAGAAACTGGATCATCTTGGGCCAGCAGTTTTTAGAAAGTGGGGGCTGGATAAAATATCGGGTGCCCTGGAAAGCTGTGCGCGGGGCGGAAAAAGCATTCGCACACTTGAGGAGTTTGAAAGTATAAATGTAGCTTTAGCTGGAGTTGCGCACACTTTCTTCAAATTGGTTTTTATTGTGCTCTGGTGTGAGCGGAAAGTACTGCTTCCGCCAAGTTTTACGGTACCTAACAATCAAGAAGAGATTGTTGACGAAATAACGCTTCGGTATGGATCCGAAACTCTTGCGTATACTCGCAGCGTAAATCCTTGCTCATTGATACCCTATAGAGGGGCGCTTGACTCAAAAAATCGTAGGCTTCGTGGAACATTTTGGTATCGATTAGTTCTATGCTCTACCATATACAATCCAGGCGATCTCACCGAGCAAGATATTAGTGATTTGCACTCGCACTGTGTAGGTACCAGTAATGTACTGCTGGCGCGTTTTTATGTCAGGGATTTTCTGCTGGTCATAGCTGAAAAGACTCCCATGCGAGCCGTGCTAAACGATTATCTCTCGGCTTATAGTGAGGAAGCCAGCGTGCAGCGGATGGTGACTCGCAAGAGTCGTAAAGAGTCAATCAAGACAAAAAATAATGCAGTAGCTGCGGAAACCGCCTTGAGCTTTCTGGAGGGGGATGATCATACCCTCCAAGGGCTTCTTCGTCATTATAGTAGTACAGCCATTATTCGAAAGTGCTTTGCTATTGAGGACGAGTCTCAATTGCCTGAAGGCTACAAGCATTTGCCTAAGAAAGTTATAGACTTCTGTGTGCAGATTGATCGGGTGTACAAATCATTCATTCGCTCCAAGCGTCTGCAGGAAGAAAAGAATGCCAGGACACCTCTGAATTTTATACTTTGTTACTGTGCAATGTATCTTTTCAAGTACTACATGAATCGGGATGGCCATTTAGGAAATTATCCGGCGACCTTGAATGATTTTTCCTGCTCGTTTTACGTGACCGCAGATGAGCTATTGCTTGAGGGTATTGCACAGTTTACAGCTAAGCCACCTCAGACTCTCCTTAGTTTTATCAAGGGAGTCTGTATGCGTAATTTTTGGAGTAATGAGACCCATTACCTTCGCATTCAACCGATTGATCATTTTTTTAGTTATATCGTCGAAAATAATTGCCGGCTGGTTGATGCCAATAGGGTGGAAAATACTTTTACAAGCGCGTGTTATCCTCGCGTTGCGAAACGTCATGGTACGGTGAAGAAACCAATTCCACGGGCTTACTTTGCAACATTCCTGAGTATGCTCTATTCATTAGAATATCTCGTGATGCATCTCAACGAGATGGCTGATGAAAAAGTTCCGGGTATCGTGGATGGAGAGTTGGTGTCCCCAAGTATCACGGAACTCAATGAACACCCTCATTGGTCAGGTATTTGGGGTAACGAAGGGCTCGCTTGTGAAAGCGTGAACCTGGGAGTTCTCAGCTACTCGCCGATTTTCTATCACGAAGACAAAATCCAACGATTCGAATACATCCCTCGTTTCTACCGTATAGCGGAGATGGAGATACACCATCGTATTGAACGCCGAGTGGTCATGAACGATATCCGGCTTAGTCAGCTTATGTGCGAAACCGGGATCCGGCAGAAGCATTTGATCTGGTTGGATAAGGATCAATATGACCGTTACCTGAATCGCGGCAGCAGGAGGGTTCTTGCGCCACTATTTGTGACTACAGACAAAGCGCATGGTGCGTGGAGTGCAATCACCTCGCGACATGTGATCGACCTGTTGGATCGCCAACGCGGCTGGTATGAGGCTTGCACAAGCGCAGATTACCAAGAAGACTTGTGGTATGGCATGAAAGAAGACTCCCAGTTTGGAAGGTTTAAACCACTTTTCCGCACGGCTGGTATTTCCAAGCACTGGGCGAACTACCGGAGCTTTCCATTACTGCTGTTGTGCCTGCAGTACTTTATTCGTGCTCAGCTGAAAGACTTCGATCTGCGAGACATTGTTTGGGAGCGAAACAGAGGCCAAGCGAAGGAATTTATTTCTGACTACCGATTAGAAAGCCTGGCGTCGTTGGCGGTGGCATCTATTCGAAGCGATGTGACGCCTCATGGGTTGCGAGCCGGCTTCGTTTCGGAGGCTATTAAATTCCTTCCTCCATCATTGGTGGGTCGATATTTTACTGGTCAGACCGAGGAGCTCGTCTATTACTATGCGTTGATTGATGATGATCCGGTTGTCAGCCATGAGCAACTGCTGTTTAGCGCGGTAATGAAGAACGTGGAGAAAGTCCAGCGAGGGGAAGCGCCACATCTGTCTGACGCTGTGTTCAATCTCAATAAGCGGCTTATGGAGGCGATTCAGCGAGACCCGGAGAGTGCGATCACAGAGTATCGGCTAATGAGTCTGGCGAGGGTCAAGGGCGCCAAGAGTGGCATTGATATCATTCGCGCTAGAGAGTCTGCGTCGCCTGCCTACAACGCTACCCATATATGCCCATTCAATAACATTTGCCCTAAAGAAGTGGCGGAAATGTTTGGGCTCACCAATGTCTGTGCTGTGTGTCCGTTTGCCATTCGTGGTGTTGACCACCTTCCCGCCATCAGTGCCGAGAAGGACAAGTACAAAGAGCTTATGGTGGGTGTCCTTCAAATGATCGCCGACTTGCTCCAGCGCAAGCCAGAAAATCGTAATGAGGTTGAGCTTGAGAAGCTGGAACGCGAGCATGACCATTTCGCACGCCAGGCTGTAGTCCTCGAAGCGATCGAAATGCAACTGGTGGAGATGGCCAATAGTGGCCAGAGAAACGCGCTGGTGGTTCAGAGAAAGGAAGAGGTCATTGGGCACTATCAACGGGTAGCTGTCGACGACAGCGAGAAGTTGCTCAAGCGGTTGATTGATGCTCAGAATTTCCCTGATCTCACCAGTCCTGATCTTGACTGCAGGCTTGCGTATCTTCGAGGGATGTTGCTGATGGAGACTGGGAATCTCAAAGAGCATTTGGGAATCCAGTACAGGTCGTCCGGGACGGTGGCTACGCAACTGGCGGGTCAAATTAGCAGTATGGTGGACGCAGGGGCAATTGATGTGTTTGATGTTTATCGCGCATTTGAGAATGAGCAAAGTCAACATCAGCTCATAGCAGAACCCGTGAAACTCATTTCACAGTACATTGCGTAGAACATGAACGTTAAATCGAATACTCATTCAACATTTGACCTATACTTGGCAGGGCGTTCGGCTCACATTGAGGCGATCATTGGCCAAGCCATGGGCACAATTGATGCGTCAAAATTCGGGCATTTCACAGATTACTGTATAACGCTGAGTGCAATAATTACAGAGCTTCGGGCGGCCAAATCGGTTAGCCCCAGCTCTCCCTATTTCAATAAGAAAGTGAAAGCGTTCAGCTATACAACGTTACTTCGCAATGCTTCCTATCGAAGGATTGTGGAAAGCCAGTTCAACAATAGTAGGTCGGTCGTAGAAATTGAGCCTGATGAGGATGTTGAGGAGCTAAAACTCAAGGTGGTTAGTCTTATGGCTCAAACTAATCTACTGAAAAGCAGGGTGGTCGAACTGGATGCGGGTAGAGGGCTCACGGCCATTGATAACGCTGAGGCGGAAAAAATTGTTGAAAAGCTCAACCAGAGAATCGAATTGCTAATTCGAGTGAACAGGGATGTTCTGGACTCAGTAAGTGGTGCGTTCAGGCTCATTCTAGAAGCCTCGGAGAAACAACCGGTGGCTGGTTTGTATGGGCCTAAGGGGTTGGTTGCAACTGTGGACGATATGAGGGAGATCGAAAAAGCGATGAAAGAGCATCCGGTTACGCTTTGAGTTTTTTGTCACTGTATTCTCTGATTCCAGCGTTTGGTGACATCTCAGCCAGCGGTCGGCTTTAGATGCCTTCTTCCTGCATCAAGCTTTTTCATTGAGTTAAAAATTCTTGAGTTGGCTTTTCATGGAAGTGGCAAGCGTCGATAGGGGGTATCTGTATTTAGCTAGCTTGAATTATCTTGATCAGTTTTGCAGAGAACTCAGCATACTCGAGTCTGTACTTACCCCGCGACCTATCATGGAAAGGTAGCTGCGGGTGTAGGCATGCTTCGCCATACCTTCTCAACCTGTGGCTCCGAGCATTCAGAATCGGCTAGCAGGCTGTCTCGAATGATGCCTTTGAGGCGTAGGTGTGCGAAGCTTTCCTTTGCCGCGTTGTACTTCATGCGGTTGATCTGATCGGCACTGAAGGCGCCCCGGGTTGAAATTGGGCAGTCGCGTTTGCCTTCTTCGTCGGGGTGATGACGAAAGTGAAAATGCCGTTGTTGTGTGCGTACAAGCATAATCGCGCCACCGCAAATTTGGCATACGAGCCAAGGGTGCTCGGCATCACGATTGTATCGAGCAGCAAGTTCGCTTCTGTCCTGGATGATCATGGCCAATTCGCTGCTCAGAAATTTTTATGGGTCAACAGTCTCACCGCTATCCAGATCGATGATTTCTGAGAGAAGCATTTGCTCGGTGGGTGTGGCGAGTTCGTGCGTGTACATCTCGCTGATTCCTTTCATGCCCGCAATCACCTTAAGTCAGGAAGTGGTGGCAACTCAATATAATGAGGCGTCTATCAGTAGTGTGACAAGTTTGGAGGTGCCGGCGAAGGAGAGGGCACTCCCAGGAAAATTAAAAGATGAATTCAATGACAGCCTGGTACATCACGCGATTCAGCGTGTGGCATACCGTCATGTCATTAAGTCGTTAACGGATGGTCGGTTGGAAGCCGCTGTCGACTACGAACGGTGACCGTACATCGCTGATTCATTGATTGGCATCGTGCTTGACTGTGGGCTGCTGGTTTCGTCCCTTGAGGCACTTGAGGGCGCAACTGATTTAATGTTCCGATTACGGACAAGGGTGCTCGTAGTGAAAGCGCCGATTTGTCACTGAAGGAGTTCTCAGCATGGGGTTAACGAATCGTAACGAGTCTGAGGTTTTTGCTGATCTTGTCACGCTCACGGCGCAACCTGGATACGTTTACGCGGTTGCGCAGATCTGCCATCGAGACACCCTAGTCACCTACCGGAATGAGTACACAGCCGATGACCTGAGCGACCTGTACGACCCCGAGCGCCTGATCCGGACGGAGATCAATACGTTGCTGGGACTGATGATGCGTCAGCCGCTCGACCTCACTCTGCCTGAGCCAAGCCAAATCAAAGCGTATGTCGCGCGCAGCGATGAGCTGATGGCCGAGTTGCACGATGCCATGAGCGGCTCAATGTTCGATACGCTGATAGGCAATGCAGCAAGCGACGCAGATCACGAAAACGTTTGGAAGGGCGCCATGATGCGGGAGCCCATCTTCTACGGCTCTGAGTCCGCCTACAGTTTTCAGTACCGCGACTTCTTCTTGGAAAAACACAGCTGCGATGATGACTGGCTTCGACAGAACAAGGGTTTCACGAGCCGTCAGGCACAGCAGGTTGCCCGGGCGATGTGTTCGAGCATGGACTCGCGTGCTTCCAAGCTGTACCTGGGTGACAAGGTCGCTAAGCAAGCTGCCGATGACCTTCTGGCTCATTTCGAGTTCACGGCAGAGCAAGTCAGTCAGAAAACCGGATTGGACATTGGCATCGTCCAGGCCGTGTTTGATGCCCTGACATTCAATGGTGACAACGCTGCGTTCCAGGAATTTGGTGATTTCAACAGCGTGGCCGCTACACCATTGCTTCCTACTGGTCGCGGTTCAGTGCTGCTCTTCATGCATTACGCAATCTACGAAGCGCTCTACGAGTCTCCTTTCTTCTGGATGAACGCTGACCCCCTTTACCGGCAACAGGCGTCCGACAATAGGGGGGGATTTGTCGAACAGTTTGCTTACAGACGATTGGCGGCAGTCTTCGGCGCCGACAACGTTTTCACAAACGTCAATCTCATAAAAAAAGATGTCGTCGCAGAGGCAGACGTTTTGGTCATCTTCGGCGATCGAATGATCATCGTTCAGGCCAAGGCGAAAAAACTCACTCTGGCCGCTCGTAAGGGCCACGACGGCCAACTCAAGATCGATTTCGCAGCTGCAATCCAAAAGGCGTCTGATCAAGCTTGGGAGTGCGCCACCGCCATCCTCTCCGGCACATGCCGCCTGGTCGATGACAAGGGGAGGGAGATAACTCCACCCCAGTCGATTAAGGAGATCTACCCGTTCTGTGTCGTCTCTGATCACTACCCCGCGCTGGCGTTCCAAGTCAGCCAGTACCTCAAGTACCAGACAACCGAGATCGTTCAACCTCCCTTGGTTATGGACGTCTTCCTGCTGGACGTTCTGACGGAAATGCTTGATACACAGCTGCGTTTGCTCAGTTATGTGCGGCTTAGGGTGAAGGCGGTCAAATCGGTGATGACGAGTCACGAGTTGACGGCGCTGGCTTACCACCTGCATCAAAACCTCTGGCTAGACCCAGACCTCAGCATGATCTCGCTGCATGACTCTATCGCGGGTGACTTGGATGTCGCCATGACGGTCAGGCGAGAAGGGGTGCCTGGCAAGCGGATACCGCCTGGCATCCTGACGCACATGCAGGGAACGCTCTACGAGCGGTTGATCATGCAGATCGAGCGCCGTGCTGATGTCGGTGTGCTGGAGCTTGGCTTTGAGCTGTTGTCTATGAACGATCGGTCGTGCCGGAACATTCACGAAGGCCTGGCCGGCATCACGGCCCTGGCAGCGAAGGACGGCAAACGGCATGATTTCACGCTGGTCGTTGATGAGGGCAAGACCGGCATCACGTTTCACTGCAATCCAAATCCCGATTCGTCAGCGATCAACGACCTGCAGTTGCACAGTGAGAAGCGTAAGTACGTTCAGAGGGCGAACGTGTGGTTTGGAGTCTCGCTAAGCCCGGCGGGTGATATTCAGTTCGGCATGACCTACGATGCACCTTGGGTTCGCTCCGCCGCGCTGGATGAGCTGACCAAAGGCATGAAAAGTCCCATGCGGATGGAGTCCGTGATCAAAACCCTAGAGAGGAGCTTGCGAGTCGAAAAGCCAGGTCGCAACGATCCGTGCCTCTGCGGGAGCGGGAAGAAGTACAAGAAATGTTGCTTATCCTGATTCCAAGGCCCTGGGGCACTTTGTGCCCCTTATGGGAGATTTCACTTGAGACGTGTCTTTCTCGACTCGCGAGCTCTGTCATTCCTACTAAATTGCCCTCCCACGAAGTCTGTTTTTCAATATCACGTCAGATTGACCGCGTGGGAGGTCAGTTAAGGCTGGACTTCAATCAGTCGCTCGATATCATTGCGCCACTAGACAGGAAGTGGCCATATGACATCGCTCGCAGTATCCACTCATGGGACTGAGATTCGCAAAAAGGCGCAGAAGGGCCTGAGCGCCAATTTGCTTCGAGCGATGCAGGTCGCCGGCAGCCGAGATGACGGCAAGCCTAAGAAGCTCAGTCAACAACTACTATCCGATACGTCCGGAGTAGCTCGCTCCACGATCAGCAAATACCTGACACAAGAGTCCGAAGCGAATCCTGACTTGGAGACCCTTTGCCGACTCGCGGCCACGCTCAACATCTCACCAGCACTTTTGCTGATGACTGAGGACGACTGGCTGCACCTGGCACATGGGTTGGTGACGGTAGCTCAGACACTCAATAACGAGCAGTTTGACTCGATTGCCCGTGAACTTGGGCAGGCTTCCCAGAGAAATCCTCTTAATCGAGCCGATGCTGTCCTGAAGATGGCGGAGCACATCGGCGTCAAACAGCGTCATGAGTTCGAGGTGGAAACACCAACCCAACGCAAGGTGAAGCAAGGCATTTTGACCACCGCTGCGTTACCCATGCATCCCAAATTCCAAGACGGAATCTATGCCCAGTTACTGCCGCTCTGCATCGTCATGGGCGCTCGTATTATCGACCAAGGAGATCAAGCATGAACCTGCAAGACGTTATCTCGACCACCGACATTGAAAAGCTTCTAGCTGTTTCCGATGTAGACGACATCAGCGCATTGGTGAACTACCTGACCGACAACGGCGCGGGTCGCCTTGCACTTGATGGTGATGTCTGTAAGCGCCTGGTTGCTGCGCGTGATACCGGTCGGTACTCGGCGGGGGATCGTGAATTGATCGCCAAAGAAATTCGGCTCTTTGGTGGCAATTCCATTCTCAACCTGTTCCGCAAGGACGGCGTTCCATATCAGGAAATCGTCGAAGACGTTGCCAATCATCTGAAAGTCAATTTTGGCAAAGACCCCATTAACGTCATCGAGCAGGAAATCCTCGGTAAGATTCTGTCCCGCGCGTTCGAGCAGATGTCTGAAGAAGAGCGCAAGATCATCCTGGATGAGTTGGGTGTAACCAGTTTTTCCACAGCTGGGCCCGCTGCCGCTATTGCCACGATCTGCGCTGCGAAAGCGGGTGGATTCGCAACCTACAAGCTCGCCGCTATCGTTGCCAACGCCATTGCAAAAGCCATCCTGGGTAAAGGTCTGTCCTTTGCCGTTACTGGCCAGATGATGCGGACAATCAGTGTCGCGATCGGCCCGATTGGTTGGGCTATCACTGCACTGTGGACGGCTGCAGATCTGGCAAGCCCTGCTTACCGCGTGACCGTTCCTTGTGTGGTGCAGCTCGCTTACATGCGCCAAAAAGCGATCATGGCTTTGAGTGCAAAAACGTGCGGTAACTGTAATGCCAGCATGGTTCGCACTTCTCGCTTCTGCTCCGAGTGCGGTGCTTCTGCTGCAGCCTGATCAGTGTGTAGGTACTGCACAGATTGCCCTGCGTTATCGAAACGGCCTACGGGCCGTTTTTTGAGGTGAGTGCCTGCATTGTCCTTTCTGGCTGCGACCGATCTGCCCCTGGCCATTGGGCCCGCTCGTAACTCTCATGAGCAACTAACGTCGAAACCTTCGGTGTGTTGGGGTATCCGGTAATCTTGATTCGCCGGATACACCATGGCATTGAAAACAAACTCCAAAAACATGCACAACATCCTAGCGAGGCTGACTTGAGACGAAACGATTATCTGCAGGGCGACGTTGCACGATTTTGCGAATGGCTATCCCAGCGACTGGGAGGGCAGTCCATTCATTTTTCGATCACGGGATCTCACAGGAAATTTTCAACGCTACTTGATGCATTGAACGCATACAGTTGGCCACTGAAAAAGGTCTCCGGTCGACCGAATCCAGATGGTAGTTATCCTTACATACACCCAACGGTGCCTACGCTAGCAGCGAACAGCACCTTGGCTGACAATACGGCCGTTCTTGACGTTATACAGAAGGCATTACGCACCGCGTACTTCAATGTCCCCGCGACAAGCGACACGCTCTCCGGGGCCGTCGCTGCCACCCTCCACTGGGGTGGCGTTTATAAAGCAACCAGGTATGGCGGCAACAAGCCCTGGCTTGCTCAAAACCACGTCAATTTGCTATCCATCCTTCAAAATGTGGTGAACGATCATGCGCTGGGTGACGATGAGAGTGGGGTCACCGCTCTACGCTTCAACGCCGGTATGACTAAGGTATATTCACTTCTCATTGATGACTTCATCATCTATGACAGTCGAGTAGCTGCGGCATTGGCTTGGTTGGCTTTGAAATGGTGGACGGCTGTCGAAGGCAAACCGCAAAATCAGTTGCATGAGCACCTTCGCTTCCTTTGCCTTCCTGGCAACGGAAAGGCGCTGAAGCTTCGCAACCCTGCGCCCTCGTTGTTCTCGACCCACGCAACCAAGCCTTATGAGCACTACAGATGGAACGTGCGAGCCAACTGGTTGCTACATCGTGCCCAGAAGTTGGCAGGCACAAACAGCCGCTTCAGGTCATTGCGCGAAATTGAGGCGGCGTTGTTTCAGATGGGGGAGAGGGTGGTTTAAAACACCGAGTGATCGAAGCGCGATATTCAAGGACTCGTGTGGTTATCACTAGATCCTTGAACGCTGCGCAAGAAACTCAGTGTGGTGATCGAGAAGGCGGTACACGAACTCGGGGTTGAGGTAGGGGGCAATTCACCTTACACGCTTACGTGCAAGTAGACAGGGCGGCCCGGGTGAGCCAAGGTGCGGCACGTGTCCATCCTTCAGCGAAAAGTGTTCATTCGGATGTGCCCGCACTTCCCACCAACCTCGCAATCCCCTGTTTGATATGCCCGGCGTTCTCACCAATCCTTTCAAGTGCGCCGCGCGCATTCTCACAAGCTTCGGATGATCCGCGTTGCTCCTCCAGAAGGACGAGCTCCATCAGCGCAGCTTCGATCGCCAGTTGGTTTTCATACATTCTTGCGAGTACGTCGGGGAGGGAATATTGCTCAGCCATAACTCGACTCCGGTCGGATGGAGAGCAGAGCATAGCAGCGGTTCGATATTGGCTTTGAATGACCGTTGAACAAAAAGTAAGAAGGGGGCAAAAAAAAGCAAAAATGCTCAGTCCGAACGATGCCAATGACGCTGAACCGTAGTTTTTGCCATCCCCAGCTTCCTCGCGATTTCAGCCTGCGAAAGGCCTTGTTCTTTGAGCGCTTGAACTTCCGACCTCATTTTTGCCGCAGCGGTAACGCGAGGATGAGGCGTCTCTTCAATTTCCAGTGGAATCGAAGCCTGCAGTAGCGCTATATCCTGGAGATCCTTCTCAGCGATTTTCAGGACGTCGCCAGCACTCACTTCGTCTTGTGCCGCGCACACCAGCGCCATGAGTGCAACAGGGCTGAGCCCCAAAACTCTGGCGAGCTCAATGATGGCTTCTAGGCTGGGGGAGGTCTTCTCATTTTCGATTTGGCTCACATGCGATTGAGTGAGGTTTTTGCTCAACTCAACCTGTGTGAGGCCACGCTTTGTTCGCAAAAGCTTTAGCGCTGCGGCGAATGCGATGCGCACAGACATTTTTCCGTTCCGTCAAAACAGAGTTGTATGCCGTGTTTGCTATGATCCACTCAAATCTATATATTTATACGAGTGGATCGACTGCTTCGTGTCGGCTTGGAGAAGACCGCGAGAATTCAGTCCCGTGCCAGTCTTCGGGCATTTCAATTTAGCTGTAAATCGAGATCGGGTCACAGATGAAGCTTTATGTGCTTTCAGATCTGCATAACGAATTTTTACCGTTTTCGCCTGCGCCAGGAGATTACGACCTGGTCATTTTGGCGGGAGACATTGACGTTAGGGCGGGAGGGGTGACGTGGGCAAACGAAGCGTTCACATGCCCCGTTATTTACGTTTGCGGCAATCACGAGTTTTACCGTGGCCACATCGATCACACGCTCCGAAAAATGAAGGAGGCGGCCTTACCGCACGTCCACGTCTTGGAAAACGAGGTCTTTGTTTGGAACCAAACACGGTTCATTTGTGCGACGAGCTGGACTGATTTTTCCTCGTCCGGGAATGTTGTTGCAGCGACCCAAATCGCATGGGATTGGATGAATGACTTCCGTGCAATCCGGATCGATAACAACTTTCGCCGGCTGCGTCCGTCCGATCTGATCAGTCGAAATCATGCCTCGCGCGACTGGTTAGCTAAGGAACTGGATAAGCCCTTTGCTGGCAAAACGGTCGTTGTGACGCATCACTCACCTGTTCCTGAGATCGCGGGAGAGAAAGGTGATGGTCATCTTAGCGCTGCGTACACGAACCGTTGGCACGCGCTGGTTGAGAACGCGGATCTATGGATTTTCGGGCATACCCACCGGGCAGTTGACGTGACGCTGGGACGATGCCGATTGATCTCCAATCCTCGCGGTTATCCAGGTGAGCAGACGGGCTTCGATCCTGGCCTCGTTGTCAGCCTTTCTTGAATGGGTTCTTAGCAGTTGGATGCCGGCCTAAAGTTGCTTCGTTCAGTGGAGCGAGCTTGGCGATCATCGACCTTGTGTTCCTACTTACAGGCTGTGAGCGGGCTTGGCGTTGCTTGATTTAGATGAGTGGAAAGACTGAATGATAGACAAAAAAATACCTGCCTCGGTTATGCCAGCGCATCTGAAAGGCGTGATGCGGGATGACTGAGCAAAAGCATGCGATTCCGGAAGCGGTCGCCGTTGCTATGGGAAAGGATTTCGGTGTGCCCATCACGGCGTTCTTGTTCGCAGCCGTCGACAGCCCTCCAATACTAGTGGGGACGGTCTATGGCGATTCCACGGGGCGATTTCGAGAGGGGGCGAGTATTCGCACTTCTAGGATAACGAACGTCAGCTTCATCGACGGTTATTCATTATTTCAGACCGTCGGAGGCAGTCTATACGTCGTGGTGAGTTGGGCGATTGGCGGCGGCAACATCTATATGAACCGGATTTACCACTGAGCGATTTGCGAATACGGATACGCGGCGCAAAAAAAGTTTTCGGGTTATCCAGGTGGAAACGGGGATTGGGAAAATGATTCCTGGTCTGGTACTCGCGGGAAGAGCAGGTTAAAGCGAGATTATGAATACAAGCGTCACAGATACAGACCTGTTAAGCGATCTGCTGTTTGGGCCAGCACAACCCCTAAGGGGTTCAAAACTTGGCGACGATGAGTTGATCGAGCTGGCTGCAGGCACCTTCGGAGAAAAGCCTTTTTGCATCGTCCGAGGTTGGATGTTGTTGGATGTCATGCTTCCGGACTTTCGAGAGCGAGAAATCAAAGCGCAAAGCCTTGAGGCAACTGTCCTATATGCCCAAGCAGCGGTGTTCGACAGCCAGAATAGACGCCAGCCTGGCGACAGCGTCCTCAGCGATTTTCAGCGGGATTTTGATGGCTGCATTTTTGAGAGCAACCACACGTTTTTCATTCTGGCCGGCCGAGGCGCGCGCAAGCATGTGAGCTTGCCCGCTGTGGAGGCAATAGCCGCTCAAATAAAGCGAGTAGGAGAACCCAATGGTTGAAAATCTGTTGCCGATCTTGCGGGATCGCTATCCGGAGTTTTTTTCAAGCGCGCCACTTCGCGAAATTGCGTGTTTGCCAGGTTGGCTGGATTTAATCGATGAGCTTTGTCGCACGCTGAAAACTTATATGGATGCTCACCCTGAGCTGCCGCCGATTCAGGTGCGTCAGGTCAAGGAAAAATTCGGGGGGTTACGCTTTTACTATTCTGGTGGTGATGCGGCGTGCCGTGAAATGGTTGCCTCTGCAGAAGAACGGTCGATGTCGACCTGCGAAGTTTGTGGACAAGCCGGGACTTTGGGAGGGGAGCACTGGCTCAGCGTACGATGCCTTGATCACATCAACTGGTCACCCTCAAGCGACTGCGCATGAACTCACGGAAAGCTCCTCGTTGAATCCATGAAAACAGACATTTGGGTCACTGTGAATTTGCCTACGCCGGGCACTGAACTTCACGATGTCATTAGGCGCCGTATGCCTTTTCCCTCATTTCGATTTCTAGCCGAGATGTTGTGTATCGATGAAGATCTGCTTGGTAAGCGCATGGGGATTTCTTCCGAACTCTTGTCGAACGCGACGACTGTAGGATTTTTTCCTTTGTGGGAGAGCCGACGCCTGTATGGATTGATCGTTGCTCTACAGGCGTCCTGCGAACTGTTCGAAGGCGATGTCCAGGCAGCCGGGGCTTTCTTACGCTCGCCGCTGCGTTGTTTTAACTCAAAGGCACCTTTGGAAATGCTCATTACCGAGGAGGGCGCGAGCGCCGTGATCGATCTGATCGGTCGGCTTGAGCACGGTATCCCCACTTGAATAGTTTCCTTTTTGCAGCGAGCGAACACGGCATTGGGAGGGGGTTGAACCCTTGAAAGAAGATTGTGCGGTACTCCAGATGCTGGATTTCTTGGCGGCTGACATTCTTCACCGACCCGAACAAGTGCAGCTTTTGAACTGGGAGTTGATCGCCCGCATCACCTCGCTCGTCGGTGATGTCGACGTTGACCTGAATCTACCGCTTGTGGTCGATGATGAATGATGCAGGCGAGCCTCTGATCCTCTTTAAACTTGGGTTTCACCGGCTGGGATTGAGGTCGAGGCCATCATGCGCCTCAAGGGAAAGCAAAAGACTGTGCCCCTTGTGGGGATCGACCTCGTTTTGTCTTCTCCCAACACTCGCTGTCCCTATTTCTCGGAAGCATCCTTGCTGAGGTGCTCGATCAGTACCTCTCGACGATCGGTAGGGCTAGGCAAAACCTTTGCGGCTTCAAGCCGCTGCTTTCAGATTTGACTTCAAATAACGGTTTTTTTTAAAAATACCCGTGTTGGACAACATGCCACGCAATGCCACGTGATAAGGGGGCGGTGATGTATAGGGAGCGTGAGTTAGCCATTTGGCGGTCAGTGTATGAGACATGTGGTGCCTCTACATTTGTGCGTCTGATTGAAGAGTCGCTCGACAGCTACAAGCGTGTACCTATCTATGATTGGCCCACTCGACTTCACGTATCCGAAGTCGGGTTACCGTGCGCCCAGGTATTGCTAGTCGTAGTGAGCAGTCGAGGTTTATATGCCAGCATCTCAAGGAATTACATCGAGATCGGCTCTCGTCTGACAAAGCATCTGGGTCAGCAGCTGCGATGGCATCTTGTGGTGAATGGCCTGGCCACCGACGACATGAAGGAGGATCAATTGGGCATGGATTTAGGTCTGTAACCAGACCACTTGCTGACGCGTCAGCCGTATTTTCGAGCCGATCTTTTTCATGCATGTCATTTACTTCAGCCCGCATCTGGAGGCTCGGGTAAAGCAGTCTTGCACTACCAAACCAGGTCAGCTTCCGGGACTCATTTTTTGTGTGCGACAGGCTGGCGGAGAGGAGGGGATAGTCGCCGTCGCGAACCAAGAGAAATTATGCGAGACGGTGAGCTGCCAGATGCTCCATGTCTCGAATCCAGACCCTCAGGAATCGACGCCAGTCATGGGCATAGCTTCCTTGCGAAAAACGTTCGGAGAGCGCATTGGCTGCTTCGAATCTGGTTCGCCAAACTTCAGGGATGTCCTTATCTAGAACGATCACGAAATGGTGGCCATCGCAGCTTTCGTACGGGGTTTCTGGAACTGAATCCCTCAATTCCTCAATCGTCTTTAACTGAAATTCCCCGTGAGGTTGTTCGAGATCCTGCCGATCAATTTCATCGAGAATACCCAGGTGAGGTTTTGCGCGGTCATCGCCGGGTCGCAATTCCTCCAGATCCCATAGAGCCGCCCGCCTTGCACGCTCACGCTGCCACAGGCTTTTCAAATCGACCGCCATCAAGGTTTCCTTAATACATTAACATTCTGCGCTAGCGCGTATCGGCAGGAGGGGATTCAATTTCAGCCACCACCTTCCTGGACGACCCAGGCGTTTCTACAGGAAGCGTAATTGTACGCTGTTGGACGTTTAGATCTGAATGTGCTCATCGAACACTCTTCAAGTAAAACGACCTTGGGGTCGTCGTGAATGCTTGTTGGGCAGTGTCAACAAAAATATTTTTTCAGAAGGCCCCTTGAAAATTTTTTTCAGCGACGGATCTTTATATTTGAGGGCAACAAAAAAGCAGCGATCTCGGCGCCTCACCTTCCGCCGATCCTGCTGGAAAAATGATGTAGGTTTTTGCTTTTGTAGTGCTCCTGCTTCTGGCCTTTTCTTGCGATTTATCCTGCTGACGCTGATGTGTGACTGCCCTATGGGCATAGCAAAATCGCCACTTCGCGGCGTAAGCCGCTGCTTTCCAGTTTGATTTCAAACAACGAGTCATTTTTTTAAAAAATACCCGTGTCGGACAACTTCGTGCGAGTGAAGTCCGCATATGAACTGGAGGTAGCAGATGGAAGATGAGCTTGAGTTTAAGGTTTGGCGTTCAGCGCAGCAGGCATGTGGCGCGGGAGCGTTTGTGCAACTGGTTGATGAGGGCGTCGGTTGTTTCAAGAGAGAGCCAGGGTTCGACCCTACCGTGCGGTTGCACGCGTCAGGGATCGGCACTGAGAGCATCAGGGTGCTGCGTCATGTCCTGAAACGTCGTGATATCTATGCAGGCCCAATTGCAGGCTACGTCGAGCTCAGGTCTAGTCTGAGAATGCATTTGCGCGATCATTTGCAATTGCACCTTATGAGGTTGGGGCAGGCCAGTGACGAAATGAAGGATGATCAGCTGGGGCGAGATCTGGGGCTGTAGAAAGCTCCGTTATTGCGCTCGGCCGCGTTCCATCTGTAATGGCGGTGGTAGTTCATCGCCTTTTCAAATTGAGTCTTGGTGCTAAGCTGCCATCATCATCCGAGGCTGTTCGTGGTCTGAAACCGCTCAGCCAATACTTCAAAGGAATGAGATATGGGCTGGAAAGGAACATTGCGTTCGATGCAGGCAGCTTCGCGCAAAGCTGATCGTAACGCCCAGCGTAGGCAACGTGAGCTTCAGACTCGCCAAAAAGAGTACGCCAAGATGGAGGCGCTGGAGCAAGCGGCCTACGAAGTCGAGGTCTACGAAAACCTAATTGATGTCCTGCTCTCCGTGCATAGAGAATGTGGGGAGGAAATATATTGGCAATCATTCGTTGAAAGGGCTGAACCCGTAAAGCCCGCATTCGCAGATACGAGTGAAGCGCATGCTAGAGCTCAAGAGCAAACCTATAAGCCTGGTTTCTTCGCAAGGTTGTTCAAGCTCGAAACGCGCCAACGTAAAAACTTATCTGCCGCCATTGAGACGGGGCGGCTACACGATGCTAAACAGCATGAGGCCGCTGTCGCGAAGTGGCGAGTCGAGCATGATTCTTGGCAGCAGGAACTCACGATCGCGCAAGGAGTTCTGAGCGGTTCAGGCAAGGCAAAGCTTGAAGCGATCAAGCTCGTCGATCCATTCACGGACATTTCTCATCTCGGCACATCGATCAAGTTCTCAATAGGGGAAACGGGCCTCGTGGAGGCTAGTCTTGGCGTTCATGGTGTTCGCGTAATTCCAGCTGAGATCAAGTCCTTGCTGCAGAGCGGAAAGCTTTCAACGAAGAAGATGCCGGCGGGAAAGTACAATGAGCTTTTGCAGGACTATGTGTGCAGCTGTGTTTTGAGGGTAGGGCGTGAGCTTTTGTCGATGCTCCCTGATGACCTTGTGATAGTGACAGCCGTCGACGATGTGCTGAACTCAGCTACGGGGCATATTGAAGAGTTACCTATATTGAGCGTAGCGCTCACTAGGCACACCCTGGAAGCATTGAATATGGATTCGATCGATCCTTCCGACGCCATGAAAAACTTCGTGCACGCCACATCCTTTAAAATGATGTCCGGTTTCCAACCTGTTAAAGCGCTTGATGCTCGACAGCTCGTCACCAACGCCTAACAGATAGACGGTATTGGTGAACCGCTTTTGCACGGGCAAATACCGCGGGCTCGTCTCTGGATCCCGTTATAAGATAGTGGTCATTTCTGGCGTCTACTTGCCGCGTTGAGCCCACTTACCTCGCTCCGCGTTCATGTGCGCCACCATTAGCAGGATAGGGGAAGCACATGGACGAGGCCGCAAAAATTACGGTTGAGCCTGAAGTAGAGCCAGTCAAAGTTGTAAGCATTCACAGTACCGTCGTTGCAAAGCTAAATCTCGCAGACTATCAAAACGCAGTTCCAGTCATTAGGGAGCTGAGAGTCGTCAATGAAACGTCCACCAAGTACAACGACTTGGTATTGACCCTGACCGCCTATCCCGAGGTTTTCAAACCCAAGACCTGGCGCATTGATGCGCTGATGCCGGATGCATTTATGCCCATCCCCGGTCATGACCTTGTACTGGATGGGGTGTTGCTCGGGCGCCTCACTGAAGCGGAAAACGCCACTCTCACTTACACGTTAACCGCATCGGATGCTTCTGCTGAAGATGGTCGAGCCGAAATTGCTCGCTTGGATTTGGCACTGGAGTTGCTGCCTCGCAATCAATGGGGTGGCCTTTCTCATCTGCCGGATATGACTGCGGCGTTTGTTCAACCGAATGATCTTGCGGTGGAGCGGTTGCTCAAACAGGCGGCTGAGGTATTACGTCAAAGCGAAAAGAGCTCTGCCCTAGATGGATACACCGGTGGAGCGAAAAGAGCCTGGGAGCTGACTTCAGCCATCTGGGCTGCAGTGGCACGTATGAAGCTGGATTACGCACTACCACCGGCGAGCTTTGAGCAAACCGGCCAGAAGGTGCGTAGCCCAAGCCACGTTACGGAACATGGCCTGGCGACGTGTTTCGATCTTGCATTGTTCTTTTGCGCCGCAATTGAGCAGGCAGGTCTTAACCCTGTCCTGGTGTTCACCAAGGGACACGCTTTTGCGGGCTTTTGGCTTAAACCTGAAGAGTTTTCCACGACCGTCATCGACGACATCACGGCCGTGCGCAAACGCATAAAGCTCAAGGAGCTGATGCTGTTCGAGACGACGTTTGCGACCCAGCATCCAGTGCCGCCATTCACGTATGCCACAGATCGTGGCGAACAACTGATCGCAGAAGGGCAGGACGAAAATTTCCACCTGCTTTTGGATGTCCGTAGAGCACGTTTGCAACGTATCAAGCCCTTGGCCAGCGCCGACACGCAGGTTTCAAAGTTACCGACGGATGATGATCTTGCCGATGGGTCGGAGCTATTAGTCGGTATTGCGCCGGCGCTTCCTGATGAGGCGGTTACGGTCGAGGTGGATGAGCGTCAGCTCGACCCAAAAGATCGCCTGGGACGGTGGCAACGCAAGCTACTGGACTTATCGCTTCGCAATAACTTGCTCAACTTCAAGGCCGGAAAAAAGTCGCTGAAGCTTGAGTCTCCCGATCCTGCAGCTCTGGAAGATATCCTGGCCAGCGGTAAGAAGCTGAAATTGCTGACACGTCCAGAACTGATGGATGGGGCTGATCCACGTGACCAGGCACTGTACGAATTACGTGAGCGAGAAGATGTTCGTCGTCTCCACGCCCTGGACGCCTTGAAACGGAATGAGGTGTTTGTCGGCCTCTCCAGCACTGAAATGGAAGCACGGCTGATCGAACTCTATCGGGGGGCTCGAACTGCCTTGCAAGAAGGGGGCTCTAACACTCTTTACCTTGCTCTGGGTTTTCTCAGCTGGGAGCGAGCGGACAAAGGCGGGCAGAAGTACCGGGCGCCGCTTGTCCTTGTCCCTGTGACGCTTGAGCGCAAAAGCGCGCGCTCCGGTTTTTCGATGGTGCTGCACGACGACGAACCTAGGTTCAACCCGACACTCATCGAGATGCTTCGCCAAGATTTCGAATTGAATCTCGGGTCGCTTGAGACCGAGCTCCCTCGGGACGATTCGGGCCTGGATATTGATGCTATCTGGAAAGCGGTGGGTCGCGCGGTTAAGGACATCGCAGGCTGGGAGGTCGTGGAAGACGTCGTCCTGTCCATGTTCTCCTTTGCAAAATACTTGATGTGGAAAGACCTTGCTGAGAATGCCGAAGCGCTTCGCGAAAGTCCGGTCGTTCGGCACCTGTTGGATACTCCGCGAGATGCCTTCCCATCCGACATTACGTTCCCCGAAGATCGACGTCTGGACATCGACTTCAACCCACGAGAAGTGTTCTGCCCTTTGCCATCGGATTCCTCGCAGCTATCCGCTGTGATGGCGGCTTCGAAAGGAAAAGACTTCGTCCTGATTGGCCCGCCCGGAACCGGGAAAAGCCAGACCATTGCCAACCTTATTGCGCAATCGGTGGCTCAGGGCAGACGCGTGCTTTTCGTCTCTGAAAAAATCGCGGCGTTGGATGTCGTTTACCGACGTTTGCGCGAAGTTGGCTTGGGCGAGTTTTGCCTGGAAGTCCATTCGAGTAAGGCACGCAAAACTGACGTCTTGGCTCAACTGCAGTCGGCCTGGGATGCGAAGGGGGTCGTTGATTCCGCAACGTGGCATGCCGAAGCTGATCGTCTTCAGGCTCTACGCGAGGGCTTGAACACTTACGTTGAGCGGCTGCACCAGCGTTACACGAACGGGTACAGCATTTACCACGCGATAGGCGTTGTATGTGGCGGTGCATCCATTGCACCAATGGATATGTCATGGTCATCGCCACATGCTCATACCCGGGAAGAAATAACCGCACTGCGGGAGCTATCTGATCGTCTAGAGGTGAATGCCCAGGCCATCGGATATGGAGCACTTTCGACCCATCCTTTAGGTTTGGTTGGTCAGGGAGAGTGGTCGCCTTCCTGGCAGCAACAGCTGATTCAAGCTGCGCGAGAGGTACTTCCTGCCGCGCAAGCGGCTATTCGAGCCGCGGAAAAATTCAGCACTTCCACGAGTTTGCCTATACCCACTTTGGTGCCTTCTGTTTGCAATGGTCTTTTACTCCTTTCGTCAACGCTGCCGCTTGCGGCGGGTCATGATTGGCGATTCGTATTGCGGCCAGACGGCCGCATGATTGCGCAACGACTGTCTGAGGGTAGTGAGCTGATAGAGAAGCATCGCTTGCTCTGCCAGCAACTTTCAGCGGTGTGGCCAATCTCGACAGTCAACTCTGCTGAAAAAGGCCTCAACCTTTTGGGAAGACGCCGGGCTTTGCTTTCGCAACTCAGCCCAGCCTGGCCAGTACAGACGTTTGAGACATTGAGCCAAGCAATAGAAATGCTCGACTGTATTGCGGAACTCAAACAAGAGCTCTCCGTGACTTACACCGATATCGTCGAAACACTTGATGTACGCGAATTACTCGGAGATTGGCAAAGCGCAGAGCAGTCGTTCTGGCCCAAGTCACTGTTGGGCACGCGCAAAGTCACAAAGACTCTCTCAACAGCCGTCTCCGGTGATGCAGAGCCCGATGTGGCGAAAGACCTGCTCGTCTGGATTCAGATCCGTGACCTGCGCGAGAAGCTCGACACAATGGAGTTGGGTGAACACTGCACGCAAATTTGGGACGGCTCACTATCGGTTGCGCAGCATCTTAAGGCTGTCATTCAATTGCGCCAGGCAACGCTGTGCGTGACGGTGGACGAGCCTTGGACGGATATCGGGTTTGATGTAGTCGCTGAAGGCCATTGTGGCGAGCAGTTGAAATCAGACCTCGCTCATATCCGCTCTATTGTCCTGCTTGACCAGGAGCTTGCACCCTATCTTCACTTGAGCGACCTCACAGAGGGATTATGGGCAGGGCTTAACACCGACTCGGAACCGCTGTTCGCTGCCATCGCGTTTCAAACCTCGCGTCGTCAAGTGGTCGAGCAGGGTGAGCTCGAGGGTGATCATGACCCAGTGGCAGCGGGTCAATGCGGCAAAATCATGCAGGAGGATCTTGCGTTACTCAAGCAACGACTTCTCGTTGAGAAAGCGCTGTCGGAATTTGATGATCTGGGTGCCGTTAGCTCGGGGCTGTGGACGGGCCTTAAAACCAAAGTAGGCAAGGTCTCGGACGCGGTCGCGTTCCAAGGCAAACTAGCGTCAGCACTCGCTCAGCTCGGTACGACACCTGAACTTGTATCTGCGTATCGCAGTGCAATACAGGTGTTGCTGGGCGACGCCAATTCACTGCTTGAACCCGAGGGCATGGTTTGCCAATCAGGTGCTGAATTGGGTCGGTGCTTTGAATTACTCCGTCAGCGAGTGGATGTGTTGGCGACAGCAGGGCACTTCTCAGAATCAGGACAAGCGGACATCCAGCAATTTACGCTGGATGCGCTGCTGCAGCATTGCGAGTCCATGGTTCGATCTGAGCCCGGTATTCGTGCTTGGTGTGCATGGCGCAAGGTGCGTGAAGAGGCAGTCGGCGCGGGGCTCTCGAGCCTTGTTCAGGCTATGGAGGGCAATCTTGTTAAAGCCGGCGAAGTCCGCCTTTCATTCGAAACCAACTATGCGCGGTGGTGGCTGAACGCAGTCGTCGATAACGAACCAGTCATTCGCGGTTTTGTCAGCGTTGAGCATGAACAACGAATTCGGGATTTCAGAGCCCTGGATGATCGTTTCACTGCATTGACCCGGGACTGGCTGCGAGCGCGTCTCTGTGCAGATCTACCTAATCCGGAGACTGTCACTCGCTCTTCGGAGTGGGGCGTACTCAGGTACGAAATGGGTAAGAAGACTCGTCATTTGCCGCTTCGAGAGTTGATGTCCAAGATTCCAGATGCGTTGACGAAACTGACGCCGTGCATGCTGATGAGTCCGCTGTCCATTGCGCAATACCTCACACCTGGCGCGAGTGCATTTGACCTCGTCATTTTCGACGAGGCCTCGCAAATTCCGGTGTGGGATGCAGTTGGGGCGATGGCGCGTGGTCGACAAGTTGTGATGGTCGGTGACCCTAAACAGTTACCTCCAACGTCATTCTTTGATCGCGCAGAGTCGACGGCTGATGATGAAGACGTTGAAGCTGATCTTGAAAGCATTCTGGATGAATGTATCAGTGCAAACCTTCCGACTCGTCACCTCAACTGGCACTACCGCAGCCGCCATGAAAGCTTGATTGCTTTCTCGAACCAGCGTTACTACGAGTCCAAGCTCGTGACGTTCCCATCACCCGTGACGAATGACCGTGCCGTCAAACTGCATGAGATCGCGGGCGTCTAT
Organism: Pseudomonas jessenii; assembly: GCF_002236115.1. GTDB lineage: Bacteria > Pseudomonadota > Gammaproteobacteria > Pseudomonadales > Pseudomonadaceae > Aquipseudomonas > Aquipseudomonas jessenii. Next base: position 28,669 of record NZ_NIWT01000001.1, read on the forward strand.
TCCAAAGGTGGTTCAAGAACCAATCTGATCGAAGCGCGTGCAGTCGTCGCTGATGTGGTTGCGCGTCTGCGCTCACCAGGTTTCCGGGAGAGCAAGCTGACCATTGGGGTGGTGACATTCAACGGTGAGCAGCAGAAGCTCATAGAGGACTTGTTGGACGAAGCCCGTCGTAACGAACCTTCGCTAGAGGCTTATTTTGCGGACACCGAGCTTGAGCCTCTGTTCGTGAAGAACCTTGAGAGCGTTCAGGGGGATGAGCGAGACATCATCTACTTCTCGACCACCTATGGCCGTGATCCAGCAGGCGTCTTGGCGATGAATTTCGGCCCTATTAACCGCCCTGGCGGCGAGCGTCGATTAAACGTCGCAATTACAAGGGCCCGGCACGAGCTATGCGTCTTCGCTAGCTTGCAACCTGAACAAATAGATCTCACGCGAACCCAATCGATTGGTGTACGTGACCTCAAGCACTTTCTCGAGTTTGCACAGCGAGGGCCTCGAGCACTGGCCGAAGCGGTCACCGGAAGCGTCGGCGGCTTCGATAGTCCTTTCGAGGAAGCGGTGGCTATGGCACTTACCAGTCGCGGGTGGCAGGTGCACACTCAAGTTGGTGTGTCTGCATTCAGAATTGATTTGGGCGTGGTCGACCCTGATGCGCCTGGTCGATACCTGGCCGGCGTGGAGTGTGACGGGGCAACCTACCATCGCAGCGCTACGGCGCGAGATAGAGACAAGTTGCGAGAGCATGTATTGCGTGGGCTTGGATGGGAGATTCTGCGCATTTGGTCAACGGACTGGTGGATCAATGCTGTTGGCACCGCTGATCTTATCCATGAACGCCTGACCGCTTTGCTCGTGTTGAATCGAGCTCAACGCGCCGGGCATGAAGCTCGGGAGGAGGCCGCCCGCTTGCTGGTCGAAAATGCAGTAGTGGAGGTCATTGAGGTGATCGAGGAGGTGACAGGTTCAGTCACTGAACCGCTGACAACCGATAGTGACAATGACGAAGCAAATGCCCCTCAGAACCAGCAATACGCTGCAGTCGCCTTGGCACCTCAGCCGGTGAGCAGCTCACAATCGCATTACGTTCCGGCGGAGGTTGTTTTCTATAGAGAGTCCGATCCTGCTTCGATTGTCCAAGGGGTGGATCCGGATGCGTTTTTTGAGACGAGCTACTCAGCCGTTTTGCGCGCACTTATCGAGTATGTGATTAACGAAGAAGGGCCTATTCTCGATGTGATTCTTGCTCGGCGAATTGCCAGGGTTCATGGCTGGGTTCGTACGGGTTCTAAGATTCGAGAAAGAGTGTCGGCGATGGCACAGAGCGCGCATCGTATGACGATCGATGATGTTGGGGAGTTCTACTGGCCGAGCCATATTACTGATGTCTCTTCCGTTGTCTGTCGGCGTCCAGCAGATGAGGCGAGTATCCGATCGGTCGATGAGATCTGTGGCGATGAGCTGGCATCACTCGCTCGAGAGTTTCGTGCCAAAGGGAAAGCAGGGGAGGCATTACTGCATGCGATGGCTAGAGAGCTGGGACTTCAGAAACTGACGGCGTCCAGCCGACTGAGACTCGAAAAAGCTAGCCTATAGATCAGGAAAAATAGACTCGTTTTAGGCCCAGGGTTAATGCGGAGATGTTAACTCTGGGTACTCTCAGTCAAGCGGGTTTTCATAAAAACAGGTGCTGTTAAGAGCCGCACTTATCTGATTTTTTCCAGAGATCATTCTCCCTTTGGTGTTCTGGGGATTATGGCAGGTCGAATTCCCGTACAGCTCTTAACCTCACTTCCATTCCAAGCCATCTACCGCAAACTCCATCGTGCGATTGCCTTCCTGGTAGAACTGAGCCTCGATGTAGATCTTGTCGACCTTACGCAGCTCGCTGACGAAGCTGTTGTAACCCTTGATGAAGATGTAGGTGCTGTTGTTGTCACTCGGCTCGCCGGCAGAGAACCGCTTTGGCTTGCCGTTCCCGAAGCGCACCGACACACTGCATCCGTTGTATGAGTTGCAGATGAACTGGCCCTTTTGTATTTGCAGAATAACGTCCTGACCCCAACGCGGGTGCTTGCGCAGTTGGAGCATTGCCTGTTGCGCTCCGCCGTAAGGGAAGTCGAACGACAATCTGTTGGTCGACTTAATGAAGGCTGTCGTGACCGGCTTCTGGCTCATTGAATCCTGCGTGGTCTCATAATCCCAAGCCTCTCCAGCAAGCCTGCGCTGCTGAAACTCACTGGCCTTCTTGATCTCATGAGAAGCCGCCGCGAGTTTGTCCGTGTACTCCTTGTTGCCTGGGTAGAGCGCCAGCAGGGCCTTAAAGATCGTCTCCTGGCTGGCATAGTCATCCTTTCCCAGTTGCGCGAGCTTGGCCTTTAGAGAGGCGGTCTGCTCGTCTCTGGTGATCTCCTTAACCTTTGCATCGACTTTAGCGAACATAGCGTCCACGTCGGTATCACCCAGACCCTTGTACTTTTGCAGCAGATTCCTGGCTTCAACGATCTTCTTCGCATCCAGCAACTGCTGAAACTGGGTAGTGATAGCTGGCTTGTTTGCAACCAAGTAGTCCGTATCCGCCTTTTTCTGCTCGATCTTCTTTTGAGCCGCCACCGATTCCGCCGCCTTACTTTCTGCGGTGATTTCATTCCTCACGTGATTGGAGAACAGGAGCATCCCTGCAACCCCAAGCACAACGGCGCCGATCACACGAAAAGAGGGCTGGAGATCAAACTGAAACTTGACCATGAGCATGTTGCATAACGGTGGCAGCAACAAAACGGTCGCGATCAGTAGTGGAATGGCAGCCACCGGAGCCTGGAAGATGACCGTAAGCGTCCATAGGGCTAAAGTCAGACCGAAGACCCAGTAGAGCAATGTCCCAATGAACGACTTGGCCTTATCAGCCAATGGCATAGGTTTAGGGCCAGCCGGCTGCGCCGGAGCATCGACCTTCACCGGGCCTTCAACCCAGGAGATCGGCTTACCCTCAGGGGCATCCGTCTCGTCGATATCGAAAACCATTGGGGCCGGTACTATCAACGGCGATGCGCAATGTGGACATTTTCCTTGCTTGCCGGCCATCTCTTTCGAGACTTGTATCGGCTTGCTGCACTCATCGCATTTGAAATTGATCATGGTCATCCTTGAGTGGTACTAAACCCAACACTTCAGGTTAGATGATGGCTATATGCCGGTCAATTGAAGCTGTTTTTCGATTCCTTTCCAAAGTGTTACCCCCTGGGACTTATGTACATGGCTCATTAGGCGCTTACACCAATGCTTTCTGTATCGATTTCCCTATAGATGAGTCATCGCATGCTTGGATGGCGGTGCGCTATCATCGGGCAATCTGTGACGAGCACGCTTAGGAGACAGGGATGTTGAGTCGTATAACGGTTTTTTTTCGTTCCAAATATGAATCCGTCAGCGCTGGCATCCATCGTGTCATTGGGCAGTGCAAACGCTACTGGACAGCCCTCGTCAAAGCAGTGCAAGCCGCACGTGATTTTTTGGCAGTGCCTGGCAGTACAAATGTCTTCGAACCTCTGACCCCCGTTCTGTTGGAACCTCGGTTGTCGCATCGCTATGAGAGTGAGTTACTGAGCGCTCTAAGAAATGACCAGGTTCGAAATATTGCCATCACAGGTGAGTATGGTGCCGGTAAGAGCAGCGTGATTCGAACCTTTGTCGAACGCCATCCTGAACTGGAATTCGCGTTCATCTCACTAGCGGCCTTCGGCAAGGATCTGGACAAAAACGCTGACAGTAAAATGCGGTTGGTAGACGCCGCTGGCAGTGCATCCATTCCAATTGCTTCTGATCCAAAAAACTCGGAGAAGAAAGTCGACTCGGATCTTTTGACGCGAATTGAGGAAACTATCGTTCAGCAGCTGCTGTACGCGGTACCGTCAGAAAAACTCCCCAAGACGCGTTTGAAGCGAATCATCCAGGCGTCATTGCCTGTCATTTGGTTTCGAACCATTTTCTTCATCTTGCTGATCGTAGGCGCCCTGAGGCTGTACTTTCCAGCAGCTGAGAAACCACCGAAGTTCGTCCCGGATTGGTTGCTTGCGTGGCTTTCGATGATTCCGGATTGGCTGGCCGTGATCGTATTGGTGGGCGGTGGCTTATACATGATGTTCAATGGATTGAAGTTGATCTCGTTGTTCAGCATTGATGGTTTCACAATCAAGGGTGGAAAGCTGGAAACGACTCATCATGGCTCCGTGCTTCACAAGAATGTCGACGAAATCATCTACTGTTTTGAGCGCAGTAAGATCGATGTTGTGGTGATCGAGGATCTGGATAGGTTTGGTATTCATGACGTGTTCACGCGCCTGCGCGAAATCAATTTCATTATCAAGCAGTCACCGCAGATCAAGCGCCGTATTTACTTTCTATACGCGCTACGCGATGAGCTGTTTGCCGTGGGTGAGAAGACAAAATTCTTCGATTTGATCATCCCGATCATCCCTGTGGTCAACTCTGAAAATTCCCGCGAGAAGCTGCTTGAGCTGCTTCGCGAGCGCCAATTCAATGGTGCCGAGCTATGCGCAGGGCTTGATTATCCATTGCTCGAAACCGTTTGTTATTTCATTGATGACATGCGATTGATCAAAAATATTGTCAACGAATTCGACATGTTTTCCACCATTCTTGGTGCTGGCTCTGGCTTGAAGCTTGATCCGAACAAGCTGTTTTCGATCATCGCGATCCGCAACCTTCACCCTAGCGAATATGCCCACCTGGTAAAACGGCGGGGAGCTATTTACGAAACCATTCACGGTTTCGGTGAGTGGCGAATCCGGCAGTCCAAGCACTTAGAGAATGCCTACCAGGCTTTGCATGAGGAGCGAGAACGACGGGTGCAGGAGCTCGCTAATAGTACGGCTGAGCTTCGGGCATATGTTTGGCTTGAGCTTCTGAAAAGATCTGGTGTTTCCGGCGCAACGCATATTCAGCTGCCAAGCGGCACTCAATTTACGTTGAACGACTTTGTTAGCGATAATGTTTTTGAAGCAATTTTTGCTCAAAACACTTCGTTGACAATGGGCGCCATCGACCGGTATGGACAGTTCAACCATCCGTCAGCGGCTGTTGGTTCAAAGGAGTTGCTTGCATCGACGTCGTACGAAAAAAGGTACGAACTGCTCCAGCGTACGCTTGTTGATATTGACCATGAGATGGCCGAGCGGCGAATAGAGTCGAGCCGGATCAATCACCAGACTTTTCGGTCTGCCGCTAGAAAAAGCTACGGCGAAGTCATCATTGAAAAACTGAATGGCTTGGATGTCGTTATTTACCTGATGCGACATGGTTACTTCGATACAGATTACACGGATTACTTCGGTTACTTCTACGCAGGATCCCTCACATCTGAAGACAAAAACCTGATCCTGGGCCTCAGAGGTGGTGTCTCCCCAGACGTGGCGACTGTGATCAGTGCTCCAAAGATGGTCGCAGAAAAGCTCGATACAGATGACCTCAGCGATGGCAGGGGCACCATAGTTGCGCTGATCGATTACCTTGCTAGCTGCCCATACAACGAACCCAGCATGAAACATGAGCGCAACAAGCTCGAAACCATTCTCAGAAGTGGGCTTGAAATTCACCGGGACAGGATGGCCGAGGCGACAGAGATATTGATTTCGGGCCCGAATTCGACTCGATTTGTTCAGGCTGTTCATGCTATCGAGCCTGGATTGTTCCGTGCGCTGCTGGTGAAGGATGATCGCTTTGAGTCTGTGGTATCAAAACAGACTCTGATATGCGCGATCATGGACGGCTTGGAGGTTGCCCAGATTAGGCAGCTTGATCTTCAACCGCACACTCAAATACACGATGCTATTAAGGAACTTGAGGATGTTTCGCGCTTAATGCCGGGACTTGAGGTGGACGAGAAAGGGTGGTCTTGCCTCAGGGAGCGACCAATACGGTTTAGTAATTTAGGTGATGCCATTCACCTGGATGACCTCAAAAAGTTGATCAAGTGGCGTTGTGTTGAACTCAACCTGCACACGCTCTCATTGATTTGCCGAAAGGCCCAAGCTCCATACGCGGAAAAAGTCGAAGCTACCTATCTGGACAAGTCCGATCACGGTGCCAACCTCGTAACTTACCGCCGGCTCAAGGCGCTGGAGATTGAGGGCCTTGATGAACAGTTGCTCCAGATGCCTGAAGATTTAGCAGATACTCTGCTGGCTCAAGTGGGTGTGTTGGAGGAATCAGCCGAATCTCTTTCCACATTGCTGTGGGCCATCCACCAGACGTCAGAGTCAGAGTCAGAGTCAGACACTTTGGATCAGCTATTTGACCGCGCGGTATGCAGCTTCGAGTACCTCGAAGGGGTACCTCAGCCGCTATGGACGAAGGTGCTTTCAGCTGATCGAGTCTCAAAGAAGTCAGAGGCTGTTTGGACGTTCTTCGACAAAGTACTCTTGGCAAATTCAGACGAGAATGGTTGTGAGCAGAAGGACATGGATGCCTTCGCGAGCTATATCCAGAAGCATGCACAACAGCTACACAAGGATCTATGGGCAATAGAAGATTCTCTGCACCAGGATCTGCAGAAGTATCTACTTGCCTCAACCGGAGTCGATAACGAAACCCTCCAAGAGCTTTTCGCGGGGCTCGTTCTTAATGACCCAGCAATCCTGGACGGCTCATTCGGGTTGCTTCCGAAGGAGCGCTGGGAAATGCTGGCAAGCTCTACCTTCTTGGCTTTCACGCCCGAGATCCGCCAATCTATACAGGGCTACAATCCGGATTTGGATGTGCCTTTCCTTGTCGCGCATTGGGAGCAGGCACGTGAGCAAATTGATTTCTCGCAACTGCCGATCGACATGGTGCTGAAGCTCAGCAAGAGTCGTGCGCCGACTCTGGATGAGAAAATCAATCTGTGGGTGGGCTTATCGGCTGAGGCCTTTGACGCCTGCAAAGAGGCCGCCGAAGAAATTGCTAAAGTCTGCGCGTTGGCTAACCGACACACATCCAGCTTCCCCTTGTCGTTTGTTCCCTTGCTCAGAAAGCTTGCAGCTCTAGACGGGTTGTCTACGGATCAGCGAGGGGAAATGCTAATCCAGTGTTTACCGGCGAGCAGTTGGGGAGAAACGCAGTACCTTCTGGGTTTATTGCGTGATGAAGGCTTCAAAAGGCTCGTGCCAACCGTCAGAAGGATCGAGGTGCCCAACAGTGATCTCAATAGGCGACTGCTTGACGCTCTTCAAATAAGAGGCTTCGTTGGGACGGTGACTACAAAAGCTGACGTTTTCAACGCGACAACCAGACCCAGTGAAATGAAGGACTTGCTAGCTCCATAGTAAATTGGGTGGTAAATATTTCAAGGATGTGCTGATACGACTGTCGACGCAGCGAGCAAGTGAGAACGGCAACTATTGCCGCATCAGTGGAGGCGTGCCTGACTGGCGCAAGGTGTTTGAGCAATAACCGTCAACTAGGTATCAATGCGATAACCATATTCTTAATTAAATTTTGACCCTGAAGGCTAAATTATTTGACACAAGTACCCGTAAATCCGACCGACATTTCCGAACATAGACAAGTGAATAAAGTTGAGGGCAAACCGTATCGTACCGGATTTCTCAATGCATTTTGGGGTGGCTCCGATACCAGTGATCCTCGAGTATTACTTCGCGCTAGACGTGAAAATGTCCTCTCTAGCTCGCAGAGCCTTCATCACTACACTTCGCTCTCCGGATTAAAAGGTATCATTGAAGAAAATGGCTTTTGGGCTTCAGACAATCGGTTCATGAATGATGCCGAAGAAAGCTGGAATGGCATTAAGCTGGCGCGCGAAGTCTTGCAGCATAAGGCGAAGCGCTCCAGTGAGCCGGCGTTCGCAAGCATACTCCGGAATGTCGACGAGCTACTCGCTTCACCAAGGCAGTATGGTCATTTGGTCGCGTGCTTCTCAACTGCTCGCGACGACTTAGGGCAGTGGCGTGGCTATGGCGCGGGTGGCGTGTGCCTGTGCTTGGGTACGGTTGGCGAAGCAGAAGCCCCGCTTTTCTTTGGCCCAGATCATTTGCCGTACAAAGCGATCTACGATGACTTACGAAAGCGTGTGCTTCTGCTCTCAGTATTAAGAGGCTTTGAACGCGAGTACGCTCTTGATCGCATTGCAATGGCTTCCAAATGGCCGAACAATCACGATGAGCATTACACACAGCAGCTTCACTTAAAGATCTCTGGCTGCATTCTCGGCTTCAAGGATCGGGCCTTTCAAAACGAAGCCGAGGCTCGGATAGTTCTCTCGCATCAACAAGTCGATAGTTACGAAGGCGGCCTAAGGTTTCGCGTCAGTCCGCTTGGAATTATTCCGTATCTCCGCACTGGTGATCACCTCGCCATTAAGAAAGACGGTGGTCGGCTACCTTTGCGCGAAATCATTGTGGGGCCAGCGCCACACCAGGAACTGGTTGCTCAGAGTGTGGAGACCTTTTTAAGGCAAAGTGGTTACGCTAACACAACTGTCAGCCTGTCTCAGGTGCCCTACCGGACGCCCTAATCGCACGGACTTGAGCAAGTATCGAGCGATTTAGCAAGCTCACTCGCTCACCAAAATCACCAGTTGGTGACCGAGTCTGCTTTCAGCAACTTGGTCGACGTAATCGCGCGCGGGGGAATACCGTGTAAGCGTCTGGTGAAGGCATCCGACCCGGTTAGGTTAGGTGACTTCGCCGGACACTTACTGAAGTCGAGCGTTCGGTAATCTATCTCTAAGCGCTTCGTGGCGGTTACGGTTCAACTGCGAGGCAGGACGCTGACGTTAATTCAAATTATAGTTTTTGGTGTATTGTTAGGCGACTAACTACCCAGAGAACGACCATGTCAAAGCTCGCAGAATTCCGTCAACTCGAAAAACACCTCGCCGAACAGCTCGAAGCTCTCGAAGCCCTGAAAGGCGACGCTGGCCTCAAGAAAGAAATCGAATTTGAAACCAAGCTGCGCGCTCTGCTTGCCGAGTACGGCTACAGCCTTCTGAACGTGATCAACCTGCTTGATCCGAAGTCTGGTCGTCGCGCTCCAGCTGCCGAGTCCAAAACCGGTAGTCGCAAGCCTCGTCAGTTGAAGGTTTATAAAAATCCTCACACCGGCGAAGTCGTCGAAACCAAAGGCGGCAATCACAAAACGCTGAAAGAGTGGAAAGCAGAACACGGCTCCGCGACTGTTGAGTCCTGGCTGACCAAGTGATTTTGGTTTGAGTACAAAAGGGCCTGGAGGCCCTTTTTTATCGGCGCCTACAACTCATCTATGCATTCCCATCGCACGCCTAAGTACTCGAAGGATATCGAGTGCAGACTGGTCAGTAATGCAGCCCGGATTCTGGTCGAACATGTGTGGCGCGCCGGGGTAAACATGAAGCTCAACGGCTACACTAGAGCGAGACAATCGCATAGCAAACGCGACGTCCTCTTCGAGGAACAAATCCAGCGCCCCTACCGATAGAAAAGTGCGTGGCAAATCACTCAGGTCTGTGTGCAGGGCAGGCGAAAGCAAACCAATCCGCTCATCATCAAGCGCGTAATTTCCGCGCAAGCATCTCCAGCAAAACTGGTTGGCTTGGGGCTGCCAGCCAATTATCCCCGTGGTGCTGTTCTTGTGAGGCGAGTCTGCAGTGCCTGAGCGGTAATCCAGCATCGGATAGATCAAGACTTGTCCCGCGATGGGATATGCGCCTCGGTCACGAGCCAGAATAGCCAGAGCTGCTGCCAGGCCTCCACCGGCGCTGTGCCCCATGACGACTAATTTGCGGGTGTCGATATTGAGGACTTTTCGATTCTCGAATATCCAGCCAAGCGCCGTGTAGCAATCTTCAAGGGGAATGGGGAAGGGGTGCTCGGGTGCAAGGCGGTAATCAACAGCGACTATGAACGCCTCCAGTTCTTCGGCCAGATCGGCCAAATAGTCGTCTGCCATTTCAGGCTGCCCGAGTACAAAACCACCGCCGTGGATATACAGGATCACAGGAAAAGTTTTGCGCTCTGCCGCGACAACGGGCTTGTAAAGACAAAGGCGCAATCGCTCCCTGTCGTGAGCTGTTGTCCATACGGATTCACAACGCGTTTGTCCTGACGATTTGAACGTCGCATGGACACGATTTCTGATGGCAGGCAGCGTATCCAGCGTCCAGGCTTCTGCGCCAGGAGTCAAAAAGCTTCGGAACGCTGGATCAAGCAGTTCATGTGGTTTCAACGTTCCGCCCCTTTTTTCTCACGTGAGGAGGCGCCTCAATTCGAAGCGCTCTTCACGATGAACTACAACAAGATGGAGCTACAACCAGGCTTTGATTTGCGCACAAACGGCCGGTGTTGAGATGCCATACCGATCATGCAGCGTCGGTAGTGCGCCCGCGTCCAGGAATGCGTCAGGTAAAGCGATTTGCCGGAAGGTAGGCGTCACTCCATTACGCAGAAGTAACCCGGCAATAGCCTCGCCCAGTCCACCGATTATCGAGCTGTTTTCGGCTGTCACCACTAGGCGTCCGGACTTGCGGGCTTCGGCCAGGATGGTCTGTTCATCAAGCGGCTTGATGGTGGGTACGTGCAGCACTGCAACATCAATCCCATCCGCCTGAAGCTGCTTTGCCGCTTCCAATGAACGCATGGTCATCAGCCCCGTAGAGATGATCAGGACATCGTTACCAGTGCGCAGTGTCTTGGCTTTACCGATCTCGAATTTGTAGCCGTACTCGTCCAGTACCAACGGGACATTGCCACGCAGCAAACGCATGTAGACCGGGCCTTGGTGAGCGGCGATTGCAGGCACGGCCTGCTCTATTTCCAGCGCGTCGCACGGATCGACGATCATCAGGTTTGGCATTGCGCGGAAGATCGCCAGGTCGTCCGTGGCCTGGTGGCTCGGGCCGTACCCGGTGGTTAGGCCGGGCAAGCCGCAGACAATCTTGACGTTGAGGTTTTCCTCGGCAATCGCCATGCAGATGAAGTCATAGGCGCGACGGGAGGCAAACACGGCGTAGGTAGTGGCGAAGGGCACGAAACCTTCCCGGGCCATACCTGCAGCCGCGCTCATCAGCAACTGCTCGGCCATGCCCATTTGATAGAAGCGATCCGGATGAGCTTTGGCGAAGATGTGCAGGTCGGTGTACTTGGACAAGTCGGCGGACAGGCCGACGATATCCGGGCGTTGATCCGCCAGCGCAGCTAATGCATGCCCAAAAGGTGCCGACTTGGTGGCTTGGCCTTCGGAGGCAATGGAAGCGATCATCGCCGAGGTAGTCAGGCGCTTTTTGATCGGCTCGGCATTCGAAGTCGGCGTGTTAGCGGCGTTGCTCATTGGTCTTTTCCTTCTTCAAGGTAGCTCAGTGCCAGATCCCACTCGTGTTCTTCCACGCGGATGAAGTGGGTCTTCTCGCGGGTTTCCAGAAACGGCACGCCTTTGCCCATTTTTGTGTCGCAGATAATCACGCGGGGTTGGGCGGTTGGATGATTGCGCGCGGCATCGAAGGCGGCGACGAGAGCATCAAGGTCATTGCCATCGACGCGCTGAGTAAACCAACCAAATGCTTGCCAGCGATCGACGATGGGTTCGAACGACAGGATTTCACTGGAGTAACCATCGGCTTGTTGGTTGTTGACGTCGACGATCGCGATCAAGTTGTCGAGTTTCCAATGCGATGCCGACATCACGGCTTCCCATGTCGAGCCTTCATTCAGTTCACCGTCCGACAGCAGGTTGTAGACGAAGGAGGATGAACCCTTACGCTTGAGGCCCAGGCAGGCACCGACCGCGATGCCCAACCCCTGACCCAGCGAACCACCGGTGATCTCCATGCCAGGGGTGTAAGCGGCCATGCCCGACATCGGCAAACGGCTGTCATCCGAACCATAGGTTTCCAGCTCATCGAGCGGGATGATTTCGGCTTCGATCAAGGCCGCGTACAGCGCAATCGCGTAGTGACCGATGGAGAGATAGAAGCGATCTCGCTGTTCCCATTCAGGATCGTCAGGCCGATGGTTCATGGCGTGAAAGTAAGACACCGCCAGCAGGTCGGCAGCGCCGAGGGCCTGCCCAACATAGCCCTGTCCCTGGACTTGGCCCATTCGCAGCGCATGGCGGCGAATGTTGTGTGCGCGTTCAACCAGGGTCGTGGATGAAGCGAATGAAGGATTAGTAGTCATGATGAAACTCCGTTAACTCAACGATTGACCAGGGCGGCGGGAATGCGCAGTACCAGGGTGGCCCCGGCGAACAGGACGCCGGTGATCAGGTACATGCCGATGGCACTGGAGCCGGTCATTGTGGTGATCCAGCCAATCAGATAAGGCGAGCAGAAACCGGCGAGGTTGGCGAAGCTGTTGACCGCCGCGATGCCTGCCGCCGCCGATACGCCACCCAGCAGCGTGGTGGGCAGCATCCAGAACAACGACGTAGCGGACAGAATTCCGGACGCAGCCAGGCAAAGACTGAGGATGGACAGGGTTGGATTTCCGCCCATCAACGCCGCCAAGCTCAGGCCGATAGCACCGGCAATCATCGGAACAATGAGGTGCCAGCGGCGCTCGCGATGTTTGTCACCACTTCGTCCCACCAGAAGCATGGCGGCGATAGCACAGAGGTAAGGCAGGCTAGTCAGAAATCCGATGTGCAGAGGGTCGGAAACGCCTGAATTACGTACCAGGGTGGGCAGCCAGAAGGTGATTGCGTACTGCCCCATCACCACACAGAAATAGATGGCAGCCAGCAACCACAGACGACGATCACGAATGAATTCACCGACTGAGGCATGGGTGACTTTCTGCTGATCGTCTTCAGCCAACTCCCGAGTGATCAGGGCTTTTTCTTCGTCATTGAGCCAGGTGGCCTGATGCACTCCGTCTTTGAGGTAGCTCAGTACCAGAAGACCGACAACGACCGTGGGTACAGCCTCCAACACGAACATCCATTGCCAGCCTGCCCAGCCATGCATGCCGGCGAAGTGATTCATGATCCAGCCGGAGAGGGGGCCACCCACCATCCCCGACAGAGGAATGGCGATGAACCACAACACGGTCATGCGTGCGCGACGATAGGATGGAAACCAGTAGGTCAGGTACAGCAACAGGCCAGGCGCGAGACCGGCTTCGGCAATGCCTAAAAGAAAGCGAAGGGCGTAGAACTGCCAGGCGGTTTCGACGAAGGCGAACAGAGCGGAAACGATGCCCCAGGTGATCATGATGCGCGCGATCCAGACCCGTGCCCCGACCTTGTGCAAGATGATGTTGCTAGGCACTTCACAGAGGAAATAGCCGATGAAGAACATGCCGGCGCCAAGCCCGTAGACCGTTTCGCTAAGCGCTAGATCGTTCATCATTTGCAGCTTGGCAAAGCCGACGTTGACGCGATCAAGGTAAGCGCACAGGTAGCACAGCATCAGGAAGGGCATCAAGCGCCAGGCCGTTTTCCGGTAGGCGTTGGAACGCACGGTCGAAACCGCTTCGAGCGACAGAGTAGTCATGATGGTCTGATCTCTTGTTTTTATTGACTGCCAGGCCATGAGACCCGGCTACGTCATCGATCCAGAACCGCACGAGCCTCAAAGGCCCGCCCAGGCGTACTCAATGAATCAGCATGCCGCCGTTCACATCTAGAGTGATGCCTGTGAGGTAAGAGGATAGGTCGCTGGCCAGGAACAGGGCGGCGTTGGCGACATCCTGTGCTGCACCGAGTCGGCCCAGGGGAATGCCGTCGATGATCGCGTGGCGGCGATCGTCCTGCATCAGGCCACCGGTGATGTCGGTGTGAATCAAACCGGGGGCGATGGAGTTGACGCGAATGTTGTCCGGCCCCAGTTCGCGTGCCATGGCTTTGCCCAGACCCAGTACACCGGCTTTGGCCGCACTGTAATGAGGGCCTCCAAAGATGCCGCCGCCCCGCTGAGCAGAAACGGAAGACATGCACACAATGCTGCCGGAAGATTGTTGGCGCATGTGCGGAATCACGGCCTGCGACATCAGTAGGGTGCCGCGCAGGCTGACGTCCAGCACCTTGTCGTAGTCTGAAGGGCGGATGTCCAGAGTCTTGAGTGGCTGAGTAATGCCGGCATTGTTGACGAGGACGTCGATGCGGCCAAAGTGTTCGATGATTTTGGCAACGGCCTGCTGAACCTGCGATTCGTCAGCAACGTTGGCCGCAAGACCGAGATGACCTTCGCCCAAGGAAGCAGCGGCATCACGGGCAGCGGATTCATCCAGGTCAAGGATCACGACGTGAGCGCCTTGTTGCGCGAAAGTGGTCGCTGTAGCGCGGCCAATGCCACGGGCAGATGCGGCACCGGTGATGATTGCGACTTTGCCTTGGAGAAGCATGGAGGAGTACCTCAAATTGTTTTTATTGGGTCGATCCGTCAAGAACCGATGACTCAGCTTGTTCTCAAGGGATGGTCTGAGCAATAACGCGAATGTCACTCGATGCTGAAAAAAATTCAGCACTCGTCAATGCAGTTGTCAGGTGATTGAATGAAAGACAAATCCAATAATCGTAAAAATGCAGTGGGGGTGCCATGCGCACAGATGCTGATACACCAATTATCCTGCCACCGCTGAGAGCAATTCAGGCCTTCGAGCAAACGGCGCGCTTCGGGAATGTTGCCAGGGCGGCGGAAGTATTGGATTTAACGCCATCAGCTGTGAGTCACCAACTGGCCAAGCTTGAGGGGATGATAGGCAGGCAATTATTCGTTCGAGCGGCCCGTGGTGTCTCCCTCACTCCGGTGGGGGAGCAGTACCTGAAAGAAGTCTCCGGGATCCTACATAGCCTTGCAGTGGCAACCGAACGCGCGGCCAGCGATGTCAGTCTCGATTGTCTGCGGCTGCACTCATCGCCCAGCTTCGGCCTGCTCTGGTTGATGCCGCGATTGGAAGCATTCCGTGCAAGTCATCCCGATATCCAGCTCAACTTGTCATGTTCTTACGAGTCACTGCACTTCAGCCGGGACAAGATTGATGTGGATATCCGCCATGGAATGCCCAATTGGCCAAGCTATGAGGTTCGCACGGTTCAAAATGAAAAATTCGCCGTACTGACATCACCGAAATTGCTGACGCAACGACCTGTCCGAGTGGCGTCGGATCTACTCGATTGTGATTTGGTACTGTCTGAAGCCACACTGCTGAAGTGGCCACAATGGTTCGCCCAACATGGTTTGGCTCGACCGGAAAGACCCTACACGTTGAGTTTCGACCGATCCTATATGTCACTTGAGGCCGCCAGCCATGGGCTTGGATTCGCGTTGGAGAGTACGCTGCTCGCGCAAAAGTACCTCGCGTCCGGAGCGCTAGTAGAAGTTGCGCCAGAATCCCTCAGCGCTCCAGTGGCCGCTCACCATTTAGTGTTTCCAAAGGCGCATTCCGGCTTTCCGCGTGTGCGGCGCTTTTTAGAGTGGATGGAAAGTGAGTTGGGACATGAGTTCGCGTACTGAGCGGTGCCGAGATGGAACGCTAGAGAGGGATACTTCTTCGTCTTGGACTGAGCGTTGAAAGAGCATCAATTGTTGATCTCTCAGAGAGCCACACCATTCAGCAAAAGGTGTATTCAGCACTTTTCGCCTATGCGCGACCTGGCCTCACGTAGTGCCGCCTTCAGCTCGCCGACGAGGCATTCCCACGCCTCTTCACGTATTGGCTGCTGCTTAGCAATTTCCTGATTGCGTAGGTGAACCGCGATTAGCTAAACCACTAGCGCGGGGTGGGCTGAGTACCCTTGTCCTGTAATGTGAGACTGGTACTGCGAACTCCGGCATTGATGTAAAAATCATCTCCCATATTATGATATTCCTCCTAAGAAACTATGAGGGGTTTCCGATGGACGCAGGCAAAGGCACCGCATCATTAGAAAAAGCCTTTGATCTACTCGAAGCTATCGGGCTAGCACCTGAGGGACTCGATAGTCAGCTTCTTGCTGGCCGAGTAAATCTTCCGCGCTCAACGCTTTACAGATTACTTGGCCTACTGGTCGATCGCGGGATGGTTCGGCGCGATCCAACAAGTAAACGCTACCGTTTGGGTTTCCGTTATTTGGAGATGGTTCGGGGTGCTTGGTTGGAACCAGATTTGGTAGCCGCAGCTAGCTTCGAACTGAGATCGTTGCGAGACCTTACTGGCGAGACCGCATATCTTGCTATCCGAGAGGGAGATCAAGTTCTCTCCCTTGAACGTTGTGATGGTGCTCATACTCACCGCTCCGCCGCTGCCATGGGCCAGAGCAAGCCGATGTATTGCACAGGTCAGGGCAAGGCCATCCTGAGCGCCATGGGTGAGGGTGAACGCCGTGACCTCATCAAACGCATGCAGTTGGTACCCCTGACCCCTCTGACGATCACTGATAAACATCGACTCGCTATCGAAGTTGAAGTTACCCGCGCGCGTGGATATGCCATCGATGATGAGGAAATCGCGATGGGCATTCGGTGTGTAGCTGCCCCTGTCGTGGATGGTTCGGGTCAGGTACGTGGCGCGTTGAGCATCGCAGGCCCTGCCTATCGTCTGGATCGTGATCGCCTTGAGCTGATCGGCCCAGAGGTTGCGGCTTCGGCGCAGAGGGTTGGCAGTCAGTTGGCAGTGCGGCAAAACCCCTCGAATCCCGATGTCTTGCAGCCTCTCAGTGACCGGTGGGCTTTCCTGGGAGGGCTGCCGAGGTGGAGCGAGCGGGAGTCGTGTCTCTATTGGGCCGACAAGTTAGGGCCCGCGATTTATCGCCATGACGATAAAGGCACCGAGAAGATCTTTCAGTCTGAGCGGCCAATCAGCGGCATGGAGCTGACTTCCAATGGCCTGTTCGTGGCCGCTGACGAGGAGTTCTTCTTCATCGTTGATGGGGCAGTCAGATCCCGAGGTCACTACGGCTTCGGTGCCCCCGCGTGCATTTGCACTGATCGAGATGGCCGGCTGTGGGCGGCGACTAGAATGAGCGGCGGAGCGTGGAAGGTTGGCGAAGTGAAACGCGACGGAACGCTCAATAGCCATTGGCAATTTAGCGAAGCTGTCAGTGCACTTGCTTGGGATTCTCAGAATGGCCAGCTTTTTGCGCTGGCTGCCGATTCAGGGACGATCTTCCGACTGGAGCGCGCAGGGCAAGTCCGTAGATTTGCGACGCTTCCAAAGGGTTCTGGTTTGTTGAGCGGCCTGGCTGTGGATGAAAAAGGAAGCATCTGGACGGCGCTCTCTGGCGGTTGGAGTATCGTTAAATTCGACCGAGAAGGGAATCTGGAGCGGATGTTGGGCGTGCCTGTCTCGTCACCCACGGATCTCTGCTTTGGAGGCGTTGATGGTGCCTCCCTGTTTATCACCTCGGCGCGCCAGGCGGTCAGCCGTGATGCGTTAAAAACAGCGCCTTGGTCGGGCACTGTCATGAGCACGCCAGCAGATAGCCGTGGTACCCCAGCGGCTATCACGCGTGGGCCAGCTTGATCCTATTTCAGCGCGAACGTGTATGAAATGATGGCGCGATTCTCGTCGCGTCGTCCTGTGGCATCTCCCTGGATTTCAACGTTACGCAGGCGCAGTGCCAGGTTTTTTAGTGGGCCGCTTTGAATCACATAGCTCACGTCGATGTTCCGTTCCCATTCCTTGCCTGGCTGGCCCTTCACTTCGAAGTCCTCACCGTGCACATAGCGCGCGAATGCGGTCAGGCCTGGCACACCCAGACCTGCAAAATCGATGTCATAGCGCGCTTGCAAAGACCGCTCGCCAGCACGATCAAAGCGCAGCACCTGGATGGCATTGGCAACTCCTGGCAGGTCGGTGTCGTGAAGGAAAGGCAGAGCACTATCCCCCGCGTTGTATTGATAGCCTAGAGTGACCTTCTGAAAACCGTAGGCTGCGCTCACCAATCCAGATGCCATGCGGCTGTCCAGGTTACCGGCACGCGCAGTGCCACTTTCATCGCTGTCTAAATAGTTGAGGGTGCCAGACAGTCTCCAGCCGGCTACGTCTACGAACTTGGTTCCTGTGTAGAGTACTTGCTGATAAACATCTTCAAGGCGTCCGCCCCATATGCCGAGTGACATGCTGCTTTCGGGCGACCAGGTACCGCCGACGTAGTTGAAGCGATCGCTGGTGACGTTGAGGTAGTTGCCGGTCTGCATGGCGCGCGAACCGCTGAACTCTCGATAGTTGACCTGCCTCATCTGGCCGAGGCTAAAAGTGAAATGGTCGATCTCGTTGCTGTCGAGCATTGCACCTTCGAAAAACTGAGGAAGCAGCCGGGAGTCGCCGGCATAAACCAATGGGATCTTCGGAAAGAGTCCACCCACCTTCAGTTCAGTTTTGGATATCTTCATTTTCACTGCGGCTGTTGCTTCGGAGTACTCATCGACCGATCGAGGATCTGCGTTACGTGGCCCGCCCGCGCGATCGTAGGCACCCGGGAGGAGGGCGCTACCGCTACGATCCGGAGAAGAGTCCAGCTTTAGGCCCAGTCCTGCGTACATGTCCACCCCAAATCCAATCGGCGTGTCGGTGTAACCAGATTGAGCCTTGAAAATGAATCCTTGAGCCCACTCCTCTATTTTCGATTGTGCAGGAGCCGTCGAATCGCGCAGGTCATGGTTGTAGTAGAAGTTTCGTATCGTCAGCGCTGCTTTACTGTCGTGGACGAAATCCGCTTGGGCACAAGTAGGGATGAGCCCAGATGCAACCAGGGTAATAAGTGGAACGGAAGATGAGCGGAGCTGGCAACATTTCATTCTTATTATTTTCCTTAGGTGGTCGGCATTGCATTGCAGGTAAACCGGCAAATTCAGTTAGGTCGCCAAGTGAAATTCAGTGTTGCGGCCAAGGTTTCTCCGGGCCCTAGAACCTGCGTGCCTTGGGCAGCCCACTCACTCAGGGGACTGTTAAAGGCATCCGCAAGATGCGATACCGGCTCAAGGCAAACGTAAGGAGCGCCTAGCGGAGCGAATGCGACGAAGTGGGTCAGAGGCGCCTGCGTCTGCAAGGTCAATTGGCCTTCGGGATAGCTCACCTTCAGTTGGCCGTCCCAATCAGATCCATAAAGGGCGAGCTTTTCCTCTATGTCTTCACTGATCACCACCGATTGGTACCTGGAATGAGCCACTCCGGTTGGGAGGTAGGCTTCGTCGATCTCCCAAGATCGACCCAGGTTTAGCTCCATGTGCATCCCTGCATGGCGTTGCATATACGGGTGCAGACCCAAACCTGCGGGCATTGATGAATTCCCGAGATTTGTTACAGCTATTTCGATGTGTAACTGATCATCGTTGAGTGTGAATTGCTGTTCAAAACGCACAGGCCAAGGCCAATGCTCGCCGTCGTAGTTGCAGGTAAGCGTGGCATTGCGTTCGCTGTGGTTGACGACCAGCCACGGCAAGGTTTGGGAAACGCCATGCAGGGTGTGAGGAAGAACTGCAGGATGGGGAGGGAGGGCGTGAGTGATTCCACCATGCGCCAGTCGGGAATCCCGAATGCGGTTGGAGTAAGGCATGAGTGGATAGATCCCACCTTTTGGCCAAGCGACGGGATCAAAGGATTCCGAAGTGATCGGGGTCACGATATCCAATCCGGTTGCCTGCAGTAGCGCGACCCGACCGCCCCATTCGGGAATGAGTGCCAGAGACCAAGTTTTATTCTTGAGTTCAACACGTTTCATGGATGCTCCTGAAATCGGGCATGCAACGTCCCATCCGGCGCACTTTGCGCGCAGGAGGAAGTGGTTTAGTTCGTTAGGAGAAGGTGTTTAATTCTTGAGGAATTGCTCAAAAACGCCCAAGTTCAGATCAAGGCCCAGGCCGTGGCCGGTTGGGACTTGCATCGATCCACCATCCAATAGGCCTTTGACGTCGTAGAGCCAGCCATCCGTTTCAACGTAGTGGTACTCGACTAACGGCACCTCTACTTGCACGGCTGCGAGATGCAGCGTGGCTAACAAGCCCGGGCCGAAGTACGGGCTGTGAGGCAAGACTAGGGTGTCATATCGGCTTGCGAGTTTTGCGATCCGAAGACACTCACTGATGCCACCCACTTTGGTAACCGAGGGTTGAATTGAGTCGACCGCATTCAACGCCAAGGCGTTCTCGAATTGAACGGCGGTGCACCAATTTTCACCTGCCGAGATGGCAACGCCCTGGCCGCGCAAGCTGGAGAGCGTCGCGAAGTCTTCAGGCGGGAAGATTGGCTCTTCCAACCATGCGAGATTCAGCTCAGCCAGCGCTGGAAGCCACTCACGGGTGTCGTCGACAGTCCATGAGCAGTTGACGTCGGTGGCCAGCGGAACTTCGTCACCGATGGCATGACGGCAAGCGGCGATTTCTTCGAGTGAGTTCTCATGCAGCTTGATGGTGGTGAAACCCTCGCGCAGGGCGCGCTCGCACGTGGCTGGCCCGATAACGCTATCGTTGTACCGGACAAGGCTTGCGTACGCTGGAATCGAATCGCGTGCGGTTGTACCCAGCAATCCATGTAGCGGAAGTCCTTCACGGCGAGCCTTCAAATCCCACAGCGCCATGTCGACTCCCGATAAACCGAACATGGTGACGCCGTAGCGACCAAAAATGTGTAGCCGGAGCTGGGCGTTGAGGTTCCAGGCTGGAATATCGTTCACCGTTTGATCGACGATGAGTGGGGAGATCAGGCGATCGATCATGGCCTGCACTGAACTTGAAACGAAGTACCCAAAGGCCTCTCCCCATCCCACGTTTCCAAGCTCGTCCTCAACGCGAACTAGAACGTTCTCCAGCGTATGCCAGGTCAGAGGGGTGATGACCTTTTCCTTGCCGCCGTCATGGAAAGGGATTTCGACTACAAAGGTCTTCAGGCTCGTGATCTTCATGACTGCGCACCCAAAAGGCTCACCAGTTTGTTTCCTGCATAGGCGCCGCCAACATGATCACGGCCCGAGCATGCAGGATCCATTTTTTCATAGGCCAAATATCCTGAAGCAAGATTGTCTTTTGCATTGTCTTGAGGGCGGTAACCTAGAGCTCTTGCCTGACGATTGTGGAACAGCGGATTGGGGCTCTCTGATACGCCGTAGACAATTTCGTGTCGAATCTTGGGGTGCTCCAAGCCAATTCGGACTAATTGCGCGAGGTCGCGCGCACTCGTCCACATCCTTAGTCTACGGGCGTCAGCGACTTGAACATCTGCATTACCGATACGAATCACGAATGTTGCCAGATTATATCTCTGGGTAAATGCAGCGCAGGCCGCTTCGCCGAACACCTTGCTCATCGCGTAGTAGCTGTCGGGGGCCGGCGGCATGTCGTCGAAAGTCTCGGCAGCGTCGGTACGATACTGGCCGATTACATGGTGGCTGCTGGTGAAAATGAACCGCTTGACACCATGGCGATGTGCGGCTTCGAGTAGGTAAAGGGTTGCGTGGTAATTAGGTTCAACCGTGGTCTGGAATGCGATTTCTGTTCCATGAGCGCAGGCTAGATGGAGGATTGCATCAACACCTTCAACAGCGCGCTCCACTAGGGCAGGATCTGTTAAGTCGCCAACGATCTCTGTCTCGTCTGAGTGCAGCGAGCCCACTGAGCGACGATCCAGCAGTCTGAGCGTGTAGTGCTCACGCAGTAAGGGACGAAGGGCTGTACCAACGATGCCCGCAGCTCCGGTAATCAGCAAGGTTTGCATAAACTGTTTCCTCATTCTGCAAGGAGCTGAGCCAGGTTTAACGAGCTCAGCTTCTTGAATTCAAGCCGTTGCTAGCACCGGGTTTGAAACGGCCTTATTGGTGACAAAAAGCGCCACAATAACCGCCCCGATGACACCCAGAATGCCCGCAAGAGCAAACCCGCTACCGAAGGTTCCTGTGGACTGAATGATCATGCCTGTCGCTGTTGGCGCGACAATACCCGACAGGTTGGCGAGACCGTGCATGAAGCCGCCGGCGGTACCAACCTGATGATCGGGCACCGCGTCCTGAATCATCGACCAATAGGCAGGTGCAGATAGCATCAGGAATCCGACTGCAATGGTCATGACGACCACGGCGCTGGTCACGCTACTGAGCTGCCCGGTAAGTCCTACGCAAACCGCAGAGATGAGCAGACATGTCACCAATACGACCTTGCGCGAAAACAGGCGCCGACCTGTACGTTTGAATACCCAGTCGATCAAAAATCCGCCGCCGATGAATCCCAAAGTTCCTACGAACCAGGGAAGGGCGGTGACGATGCTCATGGACTTGAGATCAATCCCTTTTGCATCGATTAGATAGCTTGGGAACCAGGTCATGAAGAAGTAAAGGATGTAGTTGTAGCAGAACAGCGAAAGTCCCATGACGATCACCGCGCGCTGGCGAATCACATCAAGCACGGGCGTTTTGGGGGCCTCACTTGCAGACTGCACAGGAGCTTCACGATCAAGATTGATCAAAGCCAGCTCCTCTTGACCAACCTTGGGGTGCTCAACTGGGGTCGAAGTCGCCAAACGCCACCAAGCCAGTGCCCAGATGATGCCGAACACTGCGATAACGACGAACGCAACTCGCCACCCTAGCCATAAGGCCAAGAAGCCGACGATAGGCCCGGCGAGTGCGCCACCCAGCGGCCCACCAGCTTGGGCAAAGCCGATGGCACGTGCGCGTTCCTTGATCGGAAACCAGCTGTTGATGGCCTTGTTCGCGGTGGTACTGACGGGGCCCTCACCTACACCAAAAAGAGCTCTTACGATCAGCAGCGACCAAAAGTTAAACGCCAGGGCAGTAGACCCGCACAGCACCGACCAAAAACTCATCGACCAGATCAATACGCGTTTTGGCCCGAAGCGGTCAGCTAGGTAGCCACCGACGAAGCAGAACAACGCATACCCGAAGAAGAAGCTGCTGAAGATCAGGCCTTTTTCCGAGGGCGTCAGATGGTATTCCTGGGTAATGAAGGGCATCGCGATGGAAAGCGCAGCACGGTCAACGTAGTTGATGACCATCGCCACGAACAGCATTGCCAGTATCGTCCAGCGATAGGGCTTCTTATTTTTCATTTCTGTCTCCGCGCGCCTTCATTGAGGCGCGTCTGTTGTTATTGTCGCGAGCGTTAGGCGGTGTAGTCGACAGCCGCCCACTCGAAGTATTGCTTGAGGTCTTTCACTAACGCCTGGTGCGCCGGATGCGGCAGGTACCGCTCTACGGCCTCGGCGTTGTCGAAGCTGGAATCAAGCAGATAGTCCCAACAGATAGAGCGTTCGAGTTCGTTGGTCTCTACATGCCAGTCACGGATGAAATCGATGTAATTGGGCAGTGTTCGCATGCGCTCCACCAATTCGGCTTCAAGTTGTGGTTGAACTGGTACATCGGGTAGGCGGCGGAACATAACAATATGACGCATCATCAGGACGACCTCCTTACGCTTGTGCCCAAGCAGGGGCATCCTGCAAGGCAACTGGACGAAGGAAGCGCTCCAGTGACGCGTATCCAACTGACGTGGTCTGCGGCGCCGTCGACGAAGGCCATGGGCCGCCGTGGTTCTGAGCCGCACAAACGGCAACGCCAGTAGGAACTCCTTTGAACAACACTCGACCGGAGACGCGTTCTGCAGCACGCACCAAGGATCGATTAGCTGGAGTATCATCGCTGGCTCCCCAGAGCGTTGTGGTCAGGGTTCCACCGATTGCACCGAGTACCTGCTCGACCTCAGTTAGGCTGGAAGCTTCAACGATTACTGCAGCCGGCCCGAACATCTCCTCGCGAAGCTGTGAGCTTGCGATGAAGGCGATCGCATCAGTCCGATAAAGCCGTGGAGCCGGGCCTGGGCCAGCGGTACCGACCAACTGCGTCTTGGCGTGTTCTGCGACCACTGAGCTGGCATGTTCGAAGCCTTCACGCATGGATGGCGTGAGCATCGCGTGGGTTTGAATAGGCTTAAGTGCGTCGCCCAACTGCGAGATGAATTGCTCTGTGCTCCCACCCTTCAAAACCACGATAACGCCAGGGCTGGTGCAGAACTGCCCACACCCCATTGTGATTGAGCCGGCCAAGGTGTTTGCCAGATTCTGGCTGTCAGCCTCCAACGCTTCGGGCAATGCCACCAATGGGTTGATTGATCCCAACTCGCCGAAAAAGGGGATTGGAACCGGGCGTTCGTTGGCCAAGCGCCACAATGCTGTTCCACCCTGATATGAGCCGGTAAACGCTACTGCTTTGATCTCGGGATGCTGTACGAGATACCCGCCACTGCCCCGTGAAGCCCCTTCAATGAGGGTCAGCAGACCTTCAGGTAGTTGTTGAGCGAGAACTACTTGGCGGGCCAAATCGAAAACGGCCTTTGAAAGGCGAGGGTGCCCTGAGTGAGCTTTCACAACGACTGGACAACCTGCTGCCAAAGCAGAAGCTGTGTCTCCGCCAAGCACCGAAAAAGCAAATGGGAAGTTGCTGGCGGAGAACATTGCCACTGGCCCAACAGGTCGCAGGACGCGAGTCAGTTGAGGTCGGCCAGCGGGTGGTGCTCCGGCAATCGCTTCGTCCACGACGCGCTTGTGAGCGGCGCCCGCTTCAAGATGTTCTGCAAACCCACGCAGCTGAAACGCACTACGCGCAATCTCTCCTGTCAGGCGTGCCGAGCCCAGGTGGCTTTCTTCGTCAGCAATAGCGACCAAATCGGCCTTATGAGCTTCCAGAGCTTCAGCCAGTCCACGCAGTAGCGCAGCGCGAGTAGAGACACTGGATTCAGCCCAGTAAGGTGCAGCTTCGGCGGCCTGGTTCACTGCTGTATCGACTGAGGCATGGGTAGTGACTTGAGTCATGATCAGATCTCCTTGGCTTTGGAGTGAGCCAACGGCTCCAGGTGATAACCACGGCCTGCGTAGTCGAAGCTAATCAACTCATTGATGGTCACTTGTTTATCGGCGGGAGAGGCGTAGTAGGCCCGGATCTCTTTGATCAGGCCGCTATCTTCATCAAAGATGTACCATTCATCCCCGCGCAACGCCGTGCCCAGCTTGCTCTTCCAGTGAGTCCACTCAATTACGGCTTCATCACTGTCATGGCTGACCAGGATCTTCTCGATTGTCCACTGAGAGCCAAGGTTTTCCACACACCACTGCCACTTGCGAGCGATTGTGTCGGCGGTACGCCAAGGGATGTCGGGTAAGCCGTCTGGGAAGTAATGCACTGCATCGGTGGTGAAGCAGGCCACCAGCTTGTCGTAGTCCGCTTCATTGCAGGCGTCGAAGTAACGGCGAATAGTTTGCGCGTGCTTATGCTCTGCCATGGTCTCAATCCTTCTTGGTAATGATCGATGGGATGGCTGGACGGCCTGACGCAACCCAGTCTTGATAGGCCGCAACTGCATCTGCGCTGGGTGGATAGACACCCCACAGGGCCTCACCGGATGCAATTCGCATAGCAAGGTAATTTTCGATGTCGTCTTGCTCCAGGCAGACGTCTGCTAGCTCTTCTGCGAGGTAGGCCGGTACTAGAGTCAGGCCGTCGGCATCACCGACGATGACATCGCCGGGGTACACGGCAACACCGGCACAGCCAATCGGAACCTGTAGATCGGCAACGTGGTGGTAGGAGATGCGGGTTGTGGCAGTGATCTCACGTGCATAGGCTGGCAGAGTCATCGCCGTGATCTCGCTCCCGTCACGCAAAGCGCCGTCAGTCACGATGGCACGAGCGCCACGTGCGAGTAGACGCGTAACAAGGATATTGCCCGCTGATGCGGCTGCCGGATCATTGCGGCTATCGATTACCAGCACATCACCGGCCTGCACTTGCTCGATGCCCTGCCATTGAAGGTTGTCGCCATTAGGCTTGGTCGTCATGGTGCCGTAGGTATCGATATCTTCACGAGCGGGAATAAAGCGCATCGTGAAAGCGCGACCGGCGAAGGGCTTGGCCTGAGCGCACATGGCGCGAAGACCGACGAATGCCGGTTGACGAAAACCGCGTTTAAACAGCTGTGTGGTCAGAGACCCACTGGAACAACGGGAAAGTTTTTCGAGCGTCTCATCACTAACAGCAACATTGCGTTTCTCGCCGTTGTTGTATTCCTCGGCGTATTCATGGATTGCCATTCTTGTTCTCCAGACTGCATTGGATGGCTGGCTCGTTTGGCCGGCGACTGGTAGCTGATCCTATGGGCAGGTGCTGGTAGGACAAAATGAGATCGTCGTGAGAACCACTGCTGTGTCCCACATTGCGAGAATCACCAAAGACGAGCCGGTTAAGAGCAGCACCGGAACTCGGGGATCTCGCTAGGCTGGGCGGGACTTTCACATGGGGAATACCATCAATGGCCAATTACAACCTCGCCCCCGCATTGGCAGCCTACGTAAAAGAGAGTGCGGGCTTCGTCTCGAAAAGTGATGCAATCTCTGACCGCCGTGAGGCTTTCGCTGAAGCTTGTCGGTACTTCACCCCAGCTAGACCAAGTGGAATCAAACTTGAAGATGACGAAATCAATGGTCTGGCCATTCGCATCTACTCACCCGAAGCACCCGCACCATCAACAGGTTGGCCTACCTTGTTGTACTTCCATGGCGGCGGTTGGAGTATGGGAAGTCACGCAACTCATGATTGGTTTGCGTATGCGGTGCTACGTCGCATCCCGATAGCGATCGTGGCTGTGAATTATCGACTAGCCCCTGAGCACCCGTTCCCAGCCCCCCTTGAAGATGGGCTGGAGGTTTGGCACGCCTTAAGTCGCGGTGATTTCCCTCAGCTAGATCAGGACAGCCTTGCGATTGCGGGCGATAGTGCTGGTGGTTCATTGGCTGCAGGTCTGTGCGTGGCTCTAAGGGAAATGAATTTGCCGCAGCCCAAGCTCCAAGCTTTGGTCTACCCGGTTTTGACCGCTAGCGTCGAGCTGCGCTCTATGCAGACACACGCAGAGGCTCCCATGCTCACTACCGCAGGTTTGTTAGCCTCGCTAGAAAGCTACGTTCCCGGACAGGGACGCAAAGCCGACCCCCGAGCCTTCGCGCTGGAAATCGACAACGCGACAGGCTTGGCTCCGGCGTTCATTGGCGTCGCTGAGTATGACCCGCTGTTCGACCATGGAATTGCGTATGCGAAAGTGCTTCGAAAAGCGGGTGTGCCCGTTCATTTGCACATAGGCCGAGGATTAGTTCATGCAAGTCTTCGTGCTTCTGGAGTTGCTGAGGTGGAAGAGTTCTACGATGTCCTGGTCGAATGGATGCGTAATTCAATGGCCTGTTACCACCGTAGCTAATGGAAGCTCGCTGAAGTGCGTGACTGGTCAATTTCGGGCAGAAAGCGTGAAACGTGGCGGAGACCACTTGTTCGGAATTGACCAGCTGCAACAGCGTGATGCGTTCAGCTAGTCGACCAAACTCAAGACCTACTCAGTGGGATGTCCAAAGTACCGCCATCGTCATGTTGATAAAATTTTCGTTCCGGCTGATCGTCGCCTGCGCGCCGCGAACATTTCCAACCTCACCTGCGCCACGCTGTTCTACCCAAATACGTTCCTTCCCACCTATCTTCAAGCGCAAGGAAAGCGGCGCTGGGACGTCTGTTACAAAATATATTTTGCGCCCCCCCTTGAAAATGAAAAAACGAAACGGAGTTGTTATATTTGATACCAAAAAAAGCAGGGATCTCCATCCGCTCCGTTTTTTCAGATTTCCACAGGCTTTGGGGCAATCGACTCGAATGCTTCGCCGCAGCTTTCGCTTTTGCCTTGCCCTTCTGGAAATCTATAGTGAAGTGAGTGGAAGGGAAGAGCGGTAGGTAGCTTTACCGGCAGGGGCTGGGGGGAGATCGTTTTTTTGCGACGCAGTCGCGGCTAGCTTTTGATTTTAGAGTAACCGTGATTGCGCCTAAAAAATCGAAGGAACTTTGATTCCTAGGCATGCCAGCGAGGAGTCTTTCAAACTCATTATGAGTGTAGAGGTCAACCGATCACCACATTGCAGATGCGCGCAGCGCGCTGGGAGATCGGATGGACAATTATCACATCACCAAGACCGACAAGCTCTGGGCACTGACAAAGGAAGGCGCGCAAAGGGCGTCGAAGACGGCCTCGACCAAGGCTGAAATCACCGCGTTGGCGGGTGAGTTCCTTCAGGGCAAAACTGCGTCGCTGAAGATTCACAAAGAGGACGGGACTATTCAGGAAGAAAGAACCTTTCCTCGTAGTGTTGACCCGCGAAAATCCAAAGGCTAGTCAGTCATCCTGATGATTCAGTGCTGATGCGGACGGCAAGTCGAATTTTCGATTTGAATTACCTTTCCATTGCGCCAGGCATCAGCACCTGGGTCAATAGCAGGTACACGGATGTCGCCCGAGCGTTCTTTTTCCGGCTGCTATCGATGCCCAATCGCGCGATGGCCAACGAAGGATGGTATGTGAAGCAGTCGGCCACCTGTAGAGGTACTCATCATGCATCTGAGTCTTTTTGCCGTTTACACCTACGATGGCAAACCGCATCCAACCGAGCTTTTCCACTGTGTACGGGAACAGTTAGCCGATTGGGTTCTTCGATCCGGTCACCTTGGCCGACAAGGCTGTCGAACGAGCCATGCGCGCATTGATTCAAAATAGGTAACTGTATTGTCACCATCACCAGATCGCCGGCATTTGCCGGCTCATAGTGCTGTCTCACCACTACGTGATCCCGTCTCAGTCAGCTAACTTTCCAACAACTGTCCGGAGGCGCGAGCTGTACGGAAATCAGGGGCGGGCAAGTAGCAGCTTGAATCCAGCGGCTCCAAAGACTGTCGCGAGTGTACCCTCGATCCAGCGGCGAGCCTTCCGGTAACCCCGTACCATGGGGGCGGTAGAGAAGACGATGGCGTAACCACAGAAGATCGTGATGCTGAGCATGGCGCACCCCGCCAGAATTACTGCGACTGTCATAGAGGATGCTTCGGGGCCCAGCCCGAGCGTCATCGTAGCCACCCAACCCAGCAATGCTTTTGGGTTTGTGAGATGCATCAGAAGGCCGCGCTGATAGAGCTTGAAGCCCGTTACGCTAGGGGAAACTGCCACCTGCTCTGCAAGTTGCTTGTCGGTAGTCAGTGCGGATCGACCAGCTTTAATGGCCAGGAAGAGGAGGTAGAGCCCTCCTGCCACTTTGAGGACGACGAGCGCTTGCGCATATTGCGTTAGCACAGCTGAGACGCCGGTGGCTGCCAATATCCCCCAGAAGAACGAGCCACTGATAACACCTGCCGCGAGCGACAAAGCCGACCGTCGGCCTTGGTTCATGGCAACGCCCATGATCCGCATATTGCTAGGGCCAGGACTCGCGGCTCCGATGATGTATGCGGTGAAGACAATCAGTAGGTTGTGGATATCGATCACGCTCATTTTCTCCCTTGTGAATCTGCGCCAGGCTGCTAGCTCCGAGGAGCCACGCCACAGCTCAGGACGTGACCGAGGGCAACTGAAGTCCCGCAAGCCACTGAGTATTAGAGTTCTCGTGTGGGGCGGTGTAGCTCCGTTACCGACATGGTGAACACCACTTTGGACTTCCCATTATTCGAATAACTATGGGGTACATCTGTCTTGGCTACTGCTGCGCTGCCCTTAGTAATGATCAGTTCAGTTTCGCCTACCTCAAGATGAAGCGTCCCTGACTCGACATAGAACAGTTCAGTTGTGCCTTGAGGGTGTCCTGGGGAAGCGAACGTTTCACCGGGGTACAGCTCCCATCGCCACAGCTCTAGCATGTTTGGGCCCCTAGTTCCTGCGAGGAGGCGGGCGGATCCCCCGGATGGCCCTGTCCAGAGCGTAGGAATGTCGTGGCTCTTGATCAGGTGAGCCAATGGTGTGTCGGCCACATTCACCACGTCAGCCACTGACAGCCCAAGCGCAGCCGCGATTTTGCACAAGATAGCGATGCTCGGATTGGCGGTGCACTTCTCTATTTCAACCACCATCCCCTTGCTCACGCCGGAACGCCGAGATAACTCGTCCAACGTGATCTTTTGCTTCTGCCGTTCTTGTTTGAGCCTGCGCGAAACCGCCTCACTGACCGTCTGAACGTCAGCGCCTGGTTCGGTCGATATATTGACTTTATTGGTCATTGGTAGCTAGCATGATTTTCAATTTAAGGGCTTAGGGGATTCTCTGATGCTGTCCGTACTGCCGTCAATTAGCGAAGACGTAGCCAATCTGGCGCCCGGCTTCAGAGCGTTAAGCATTGTGGTTGAAGCTGCTCCAATAACCAATCGTGACGTCGCCTCAAAGGCCCTGACTCAGGCATGTAAATCAGTCCAATCGGGCGATGTAGGCTGGGCAGAAGCTCACCTCACAGCTTGGGCAGATGTCTTCCGTAAATTCGGCGCTAAGCCACAACGTACTCCGTGCTCTGCCGAGGCCCTGCGCAAGCGCGTATTGCGCGACGGTAGTCTAGCCAGCATTGATCCCGTAGTGGATCTCTACAACGCCATCAGTATCGAATATGCAATCCCTGTTGGAGGGGAGAATGCAGAGGCCTATGTGGGCTCTCCGCGTCTAGTAGCTGCTGACGGTACTGAAGTGTTCGACACCATGAAAGAAGGCGTACCGGCACAGGAATTTGCCGACCCTGGCGAAATCGTTTGGCGGGATGATCAGGGCATCACTTGTCGTCGGTGGAATTGGCGTCAGGGTGTTCGTACTAGGCTCAATGCTGACGCAAAGCACATGTGGTTCATCCTGGAAAGCCTGCCGGCGATGCCGCTAGAGGCCCTGACAGAAGCTGGAGATAAGCTGATTGAGGGACTGGAGCTAATGATGCCCGGCGCCCGAATTGAGAGCACTCTGATCGAGGCTAAGGCCTCTTAAATCCCGGACGGAGAGATGAATCATGTTCAACGGACTTAGCGCATTCCCTTTAACCCCGATGCATGAATCGGGGGTAGACGAGCAAGCCTTCGCCCATCTCGTGGAAAACCTTGTTGCTGCAGGGGTGTCTTCGATAGGCGCGTTAGGGTCAACAGGCAGTTACGCATACCTGTCCCGAACAGAACGTCAGCGTGTTGCTCAACTCGCAGTCGAGATTGCAGGTGATATTCCCGTCATGGTGAGTATCGGGGCCCTGCGTACGCGTGACGTGCTATTGCTGGCGGAGGATGCGCAGAAATCAGGCGTTAAAGCATTGTTGCTTCCGCCGGTTTCCTATCAAAAGCTGACGGACGACGACGTTTACTCGCTCTATGAGACCGTCAGCTCCAACATCTCTGTTCCTTTGTGCGTTTACGACAATCCAGGTACGACTCACTTTGAGTTCAACGATGAGCTTCATGGACGAATTGCCCATCTACCAAACGTCCGTTCTATAAAGATTCCAGGTGTCCCTCACGCTCCTGACGAGGCCAAGGCTCGGGTTGATCGTCTTCGAGCAGTCATTCCAGGTCACGTGACCATTGGTGTGAGTGGGGATGCATTCGCCGCCACTGGCCTGAATGCGGGATGTGAGGTCTGGTATTCCGTCATAGCTGGCCTTTTCCCCATCACTGCAAAAGCTATCACTGACGCTGCCCTTGCTGGGGATGCCGCAGAAGCAAGCCGTCTTTCTGAGCGGCTGCAACCTTTATGGTCGTTGTTCCGTGAATTCGGTGGTAGCTACCGGGTTATTGCAACGGCGGCTGAGCTCCGTCAGTTCACCACCATGCCGAGTCTGCCCCTACCTCTTAGAACTATCAGTGGCGAAGGACGGAAGAAAATTGCCAAGGTAATTGACGAACTTGGATTGACCTGAAAAATCTTGCCGGCGGGTTCGGGCACTGCCGCAACGATGGAACCCATATTAGAGCGAGCAAGCGCAACGAGGTGGATGAGGGAATGTAGAGGTCAACTAATCCCGGGGCTCGACGGTCGGTATTTATTCGGTTTTTTCGCTGAGAAACACTCGATCCATCGGCGCATTATCCCAACAGTTTCTGCGAGGGCTCACGCTTTGGCGCATCCGGTGACTCCAGAGCCATTGGCGATTGCCGATGGCCCAAAAAACGGCGGACAGAATCAGACGCGGGCAAAAAATGGTTGAGATTTCTTGCGTGTGTTATCGCTCTCGTCGAAAACGATTTGCTGCGACATGTGGGAATTCTATTGCACTGTTTTGCGGCTGCCGGCGTCGTCATCCCCATCTGGCCCCGAGCAACTTTATGCCCTCAGCTTCAACTTTGCTGTGAAAGCCCCAGTTCGTCTAGCAGCCATTTTTTAAAGGTCTCGACTGCTGGATGACGTGTGCGGCGCTTGGGGAAAATCAAATAATGGCCCACATATTGGATGTCGTGCGTGGATTCCCTCAATGGGGCGACTAACGTGCCTGAGCGTAATTCGTTCTGCGCCAAGAGCGTTGACTCGAGAACAACTCCCATCCCGTTCACGGCTGCCGCAATAGCCATATTGCTACGGTCAAAACGCAGTGCATAGTTGTGCGGGGCGACCAGCCGGTTGGCTTCAAACCAGCCCTTCCATTGAAGCATCTGGATATCGCACTGAATGAGGCGGTGCCCATATAAGTCCTGGGCGCTGGTCAGTCGTTCGGCTAGAGCAGGGCTGCAAAGCGGTGTCAGATGCTCTACGGCAAGAGGCACTTTCTCGTTCAGCGTAGAGCGCGGCTCGCCGTACACCACATCCAGATCGAAGTCATCGTTTTCAAACTGAGCGTAATCCGTACTGGCGGAGAATCTCAGGTCTACGTCCGGGTGCTGTTCCACAAATCGCGCAAGCCTGGGCATTAACCATTGTGTGCCAAAACTGGGTGCGGTGTGCAGGCGCAGCGGGCGAGGTTCCTCGCTCTTGATGAGTGCCAATCCTTGATGCATTTCCTCAAGACCGCGTTGGATGTATTCCATTAAGGCGCGTCCTTTTACGGTCAGATTCACCTCCCTCGTCGTGCGCTCGAACAATGGAATTTCGATGAGATCTTCCAGCTTCCTGATCGAGTGGCTAACGGCACTTGCCGACAACCCCAACTCTTTCGCCGCTTGAACAAAGGAGCCGCTCCTGCCGGCTGCTTCGAAGACGCGCAGCGATGCAAGTGGAATTCGTCTTAGCTGGACGATTAGTGAATTTGGCTCATTCATGACTGCAAAAATATCCTTTGTCCGGTCGGAGATCAGGGTGATAGCTTTTGGTCAAGTGGAACTGATGAATTTATGACACTAATCAGTGGCCAATTTCAACAAGCACGCAGGAACGATAATGACAATAATTCCTCAAGACGCCGAAGCGGTTTCCCCGCTCCAGCGCGTTGCATATCACGCATGGCGGATCCGCCGCTTTGCTCTGCGCATGGGTGAAGTCCAAGGGCAGGGCTATGTGGGCCAAGCATTAGGATGGGCCGATGTGCTGGCTGTTGCTTATTGCCATGCCATGAAGATTCGTCCGGCTGATCCGCATTGGGAAGGCCGCGACCGCTTCCTGCTCTCTCACGGCCATTACGCGATCGCTTTGTATGCCGCATTGCTCGAAGCCGAAATCATTCCCGAAAGTGAGCTGGAAACCTACGGTTCGGACGACAGCCGTCTCCCCATGTCCGGCATGGCCACCTATACCCCTGGCATGGAAATGTCCGGTGGTTCCTTGGGCCAGGGTTTGCCAATCGGGGTCGGCATGGCTTTGGGCCTGCGCCTGAAAAACAACCCAGCGTGGGTTTTCAATTCAATGTCCGATGGCGAGTTGGATGAGGGCTCCACCTGGGAAGCCGCGCTGTCGGCGTCTCACCACAAGCTCAGCAACTTGATCGCGTTGGTTGATCTCAACAAGCAGCAGGCAGACGGTAACTCTCACGAGATTCTTGAATTCGAACCACTGGTCGACAAGTGGCAGGCATTTGGCTGGCACGTCCAGCGTGTCGATGGCAATGACCTCGCTGCGGTCGTCACCGCGTTCGACAATGCCATGTCTCTGACAGAACTCAAGCCACGGGTGATCCTGTTCGACACACTAATGGGCAAGAGCGTTGATTTCCTCGAAACCCGCGAGAAGAACCACTTTATCCGCGTTGACCAAGACGAGTGGCAAGCCGCGCTGAGCGTGCTTGATGCCAACTATGAGAAGGGGGGCTTCTAAAATGGGCGCCGACGCTAACAAAAAACCACGCCTGACCACCTCTGCCATGATCGCCTCCATCGCCAGTGAGGGGCAGCGCACCGAAGCAGCTCCGTTTGGGCATGCCCTGGTCGCCGCTGCGCAGCAGGACTCCCGTATCGTTGGCATGACGGCTGACCTGTCCAAGTACACTGACCTGCATATCTTTGCTCGGGATTTCCCTGAGCGTCACTTCCAGATGGGTATGGCTGAACAGCTGCTCATGGCTGCGGCTGGCGGTATGGCCAAGGAAGGTCTTGTGCCTTTCGCGACGACCTACGCTGTGTTCGCCACTCGACGGGCTTATGACTTTATTCACCAAGTCATCGCAGAAGAAAACCTCAACGTGAAGATCTGCGCTGCACTGCCAGGCCTGACCACCGGTTACGGGCCAAGCCATCAGGCGACAGATGATCTTGCCCTGATGCGTGCCGTTCCGGGTCTAACTGTGATTGATCCCTGCGATGCGCTGGATACCGCTCAAGCGGTGGCTGAGATTGCAGCCTACAACGGGCCGGTTTATATGCGCCTGCTGCGGGGTAAGGTACCACTGGTGCTTGATCAGTATGACTATCGATTTGAGCTCGGCAAGGCGAAGCTGCTTAGGGGCGG
Organism: Pseudomonas jessenii; assembly: GCF_002236115.1. Lineage (GTDB taxonomy): Bacteria > Pseudomonadota > Gammaproteobacteria > Pseudomonadales > Pseudomonadaceae > Aquipseudomonas > Aquipseudomonas jessenii. Next base: position 63,254 of record NZ_NIWT01000001.1, read on the forward strand.
GAAGGACGTCCTGATTATCTCCAGCGGCATCATGACGATGCGCGCCTTGGAGGTCGCTGAACTTCTGGGAGATGGCAGCGCCGACGTCGCAGTGCTTCATGTGCCGACTATCAAACCTTTGGACGAGGCGACGATCATTGAAGAGTGCCGTCGCAGCGGAAGGCTCGTCATCGTGGCCGAGAATCACAGCACTGTAGGTGGGCTAGGCGAGGCGGTTGCTTTGGCCTTGTTGAAGGCGCGAGTGCATCCGGAGTTCAGGCAGATCGCTCTGCCGGACGCTTTCCTAGATGCCGGAGCGCTGCCCACACTGCATGATCGATACGGTATTTCGACAGCAACCATGGCCGCGAATATTCGTGTCTGGCTCGGCTGAGGAGCATAACCATGAAAGTCGCATTTATAGGTTTGGGTGCCATCGGCTTGCCAATGGCCGGTCAAATCAAGAAGGCCGGGCATACCGTAGCGGGTGTGGAACTGAGTGAAGCCGGGCAAGTGGCTGCTGAGGCGCAAGGCATACAGGCTACGGCAGATTGGCGGGTAGCGGTCGATGCGGATGCGGTGGTGGTCATGGTCGCCACGCCATCGCAGCTGGCCGCGCTGGTACAGCAGTTTGATGAGGTCAGGCAAAGGCAACACTGGATCATCATGAGTACCGTGGGCCCTGCTGCAGTCCGGGAGCAAGCAAGGAAGCTCGAAGCGAAGGGCGCAGTGGTCGTGGATGCACCTGTCACGGGTGGAGTTGCTCGCGCGCAAACAGGCAGCCTGCTCATTTTTGCGTCCGGATCGGAGCGGGCGATTGCCTATGTTCAACCGGTTCTAAGTGCTATGGGTCAGGTGAAAGCTGCTGGCGTGAAAATCGGGGACGGGCAGGCCATTAAAGTGGTGAACCAACACCTTTGCTCAGTGCACCTGGTAGCTGCTGCCGAAGCGCTTAGTCTTGCGCGCTCGCTTCAGCTAGATCAAGCGCATGTACTGGATCTGGTTCAACACGGAGCTGGTGGTTCTTGGATGCTATCAGATCGTGGGCCGCGCATGCTCGAGGGCACCGACACCCGCGTGACCAGCATGGTAGACATCTTCGTCAAGGATAGCGGTTTGGTTGCCGAGGCGGCTAAAGCTTGCAGTGCGGAAGTCCCACTTCTCGACATCGCCCACACGCGTTTTTTGCAAGCTTCTGAGACAGGTCTGGGGCGGCGGGATGACAGCCGAGTGATCGAAACCTGGGAGCATCAAACTGCCTGAAAAGACGATTAACGAAGGGTAGTCCTAGCGGCTACCTACTTACAAAAACAATAAATGTTCGGAGTCTGCCATGAGCAATACTCATACGGCGTCATCTCAGCCTAAAAACAAGGCGGGTAAGGTCTCATTTGCCTCGATGATCGGATCGGCAGTTGAGAGTTATGACTTCTTTATCTACGGCACTGCTGCAGCGGGTTGGTTCGGCCAAGTTTTCTTCCATACCACCGAGCCTATTGTAGGCATTCTCGCCGCGTTCGCGACGATGGCGGTCGGATTTTTCATGCGCCCGCTTGGAGGCTATTTAGCCGGTCACTACGGAGACCGCCTGGGCCGCAAGACTGTTCTACTTTGGTCGCTGCTGGCGATGGGCGGGGCAACGGTACTCATTGGCGCCTTGCCGACTTACGAGCAGGTCGGTGTAATTGCTCCCATTCTTCTGATCCTTCTACGAATGATTCAAGGCATTGGATTTGGTGCCGAATGGGGCGGTGCCGTCCTTATGGCATGTGAACATGCCCCAGCGCACCATAGAGGGTTTTTCGGTGCGGTGCCGCAAATTGGCATCCCTTTGGGTCTGTTGATGGCAAACGGAGCTTTCCTTGTGTCCACAGCCCTGTTTGAGGGTGACTGGGTCTGGCGCGCTCCTTTCCTGGTCTCGGTGGTGATGGTTGGCGTGGGGATGTACATCCGTCTTGGCGTGAGTGAGTCCCCAGATTTCGAAAAGGCCAAAGCTGATAACACCTTGGTGAAACAACCGGCATTGCAGGTAATTCGCGAAGACTGGCGCAAAGTTCTGCAAATTGCCGGCGCTCGACTGGCGGAAACAGGTGGGTATTATATTGCTACGAGCTTTATGCTTTCTTACGTCCTTTTGGCGAACGTTGCCCCGAAAGAAAACGTACTGTGGGGCACTATGATCGGCTCTGCATTGGGATTGGTAAGTCATCTGCTTTATGGGGCGTGGAGTGACCGAATTGGGCGTAAACCCGTATTCCTCCTAGGTACTATCTTCACGATAGCGTTTGGAATACCGATGTTCATGATGATCAACAGTGGTGTTGTCGTCATGATTGTTGCTGCGGTGGCTATCGCACTGCTCCTCAGTCACGATCCGATTTTTGCAGTCGAAGCGAGTTGGTTCACCGAGCAATTCCCCCCAGAAGTGCGCTCCTCCGGTATCTCGCTGGGTTATAACTGCGCATCTCTCATCGCAGGCACGCTCCCTTTCATCGCCACTGCATTGTTCTCTCAGGTCGGTTGGATTGGCCCTGCGCTTCTTTTCAGTCTGCTTGGCGTAATCTCAACAATGTGTGCGCTCAAGATGCGTGAGACAGCCCCAGTTAAAGTGGAGGCCTTGGGCGAGTCGCCCCCTGTGGGCAAGGGTAATGTCCTCGCAACGGCAGCAGTGCGTCACTGATTGACATGCCGGTCAACGGAAGGCCGGCAGTCACTTTGGTTCTCTGGCCGCGCGACGGTTGAGCCCTGGGTTACCAAGTGATTATCGGTTTGAGTACAAAAAAGGGCCTTCCCAGGGCCCTTTTTTGTGCGCCCCTGTTTCTTCAAGCGATGCTTTCCAGTTGTTCTCGAATAGCGATTTGTACAACCGAAGGTAGCGTTCAGAAAATACAGATGCGAATACGTATCGAATGCTGATGACGTGGTATACCATGCGCCGCAATTTATTGGCACGTATGCCGTTCCATTTGGCTATTTTCTCAAGGTTTCCAAAATGCGTCGTACTCTGGTTTCTATCTGTATGCTTCAGGCGATTTCCGCATCCTCTTGGGCGGAGCAAGCCATAATCGATAAAGCCAGTCTGGAGTTACAAGCGACAGACATCGTTGGCACAGCTGACTTTGAAACGGCCTTGGGGCCGGTTGATGGATATCGTGCGACGCGCTCGGCCAGCGCAACGCGTACAGATACCTCAATCCACGAAACACCACAATCCATCACTGTGGTGCCCAAGGATGTTGTGGAGGACATCAGTGCCACCCGATTGCAGGACGCGCTCGATTACGCCGGCGGGGTGGGGCGGGCCAATAACTTTGGCGGCCAGGGCCTGACTACGTTCACGGTTCGTGGATTTACTACCGGCGAGTTTTACCGCAACGGATTTCCAATCAACCGTGGTTATCCGAACATGCCGGATGCAAACACTATCGAGCGGCTCGAAGTGCTGCGCGGGCCGGCGACCATGCTCTATGGCCGAGGCGATCCCGGCGGCACGTTCAACGTCATCTCCAAACAACCTCTGGCCGTTCCTACGGTAACGTTGGGTAGCCAACTCGATGACCAAGGGATGCAACGCGGCACCCTGGATGCTTCTGGCCCGCTCGACGAAGAGGGGCGCCTGGCCTATCGCCTGAACGTAGTGGGTGAGGGCGGTGATACCTTTCGCGATCATGTCGAAACCGAACGCTACGGCGTAACGCCGGTACTTGCCTGGCAGGCCACCCATGACACCAAGGTGATTTTCGAAGGCGATTTCATGCGCAATAACCACCCGCTTGATCGCGGCGTGACGCGCTATTCGAATCAGATTGGCACTGCGTCCCGCGATACCTTCTTCGGCGAAAAAGACGTTGGCAATCTGCACAACGACAACAACATGGCGCAGCTGCGATTCGAACACCTGCTGAGCGATAACTGGACATTGGGCGGCGGTTTCCAATGGCTCGATGGCACCCTTGCAGGCAATGCCGTCGAGGCCAATGGTGTCGCGGCTGACGGGCGCACCCTGGGTCGTAACTTCAACTACCGCAAGCTGGAGTGGACGGATAAGGACACCCAGCTCAACCTGACCGGACATTTCACCGCAGGCGGTTTTGATCACACCCTGTTGACCGGCGTCGAGTACGAGGATTACGACTACAAGTCGATCATTCAGCGCTCCAGCGGCGCGGTGAGTGCCTACCCGATCGATATCTTCGACCCGGTGTACGGTCAGCCGCGTCCAGCCTTGACCCGCACCCCGACCAACGACAACGAAAACCTACGCCGCTTTCGTCCAGGATCAAGTGGCCTTGACCGAGCGTTTGAAGCTCTTGGCCGGAGCACGTTTCGAACGCTTCAAGCATGACTACGAAACCTTTGTGCCAGGCGGTAGAAGCTGGGAGGCCAGCGACAATGCCGTGACCCCGCGTGTAGGGTTGACCTATGACCTGACTGACACCGTGGCGCTCTACGCCAATACGGCTCGCTCGTTCAAACCCAATACAGGTGCCAGTCGCCAAGGCGGAGGCTTTGACCCGGAAAAGGGTAAATCGTATGAACTCGGCGTCAAGTGGGATGCACTAGACAATCAGTTGAGTGTCGAGGCGGCGATCTACCAAATTGAAAAGCGCAATGTGCTCACCACCGATCCAGTGGACTCGTCCTTCAGCGTGGCTGCCGGCGAGGTGCGCAGCCGAGGTTTCGACCTGAACGTCGCCGGCAACCTGACCCCGCAATGGCGGGTGATTGGCGGCTACGCCTATGTCGACGCCGAGGTGACCAAGGACAACGTCATCCAGTCAGGCACACGACTGATGAACATTCCACAGAACAGTTTCAGCCTGCTCAACGTCTATGAGTTCCAGGATGGCGCATTCAAGGGGCTGGGGCTTGGCACAGGGCTCAAGTACGTCGATGAGCGTGCAGGGCAAACGGCCAACACGGCGTTTTCGATGGGCAGCTACACCGTTGTCGATCTACTGAGCTACTACAAGGTCAACGACAAAGTCAGGCTCAATCTAGATGTGAAAAATCTAACTGACGAAGACTATGAGGAAGGGGCATTTGGCAACGTTTACGCCTATCCAGGGGCGCCGAGAACCGTGCAGGTCGGTATTTCATATACGTTGTAATTCGCTTCGGTGGGGAGTATTTCATGTTGTGAAAGCTCGACACGGCTCCGCAACCATTGTGTCTTGGCTGACCAAGTGACTTTGGTTTGAGTACAAGAAAGGGCCCATCGAGTGCCCTTTTGTTACGCGCTATGAAGCTTTCCCACGTCTAGCCCATGCCCAAAGCCCGCAAAAGCGAGCCTTAGTTTCCAAGCCAGACTTACGATTGGCGTGCAGTCAACGCCGAGTAGCTGTTCATCAAGTTGCGATAGTTCGGAATGCGCTGGGATAAGAGGTTACCTAGACCTTCGATGTCGTTCCGCCAGTCACGCTGTAGCTCACAGGCCACCGAAAACCAGTTCATCATTAGAGCTCCGGCCTGTGTCAAGCGGTTTCAAGCTGCCTGCTGCACAGTGGTGTTAAACGTGCCGGAAGAGTCGGTCACCACGAACACTTCCCGCCAAGAGCACGTAAATCATTACCTAATCGTTAACATCGGTGGGTGCTGTCAGCTGCTGTGAACATAGATCCAAACTGGGAACGTTGCCAGCGACGCTTAAAAAGAGCGCTTGATGTTAAAGTGCGAGATTTCTAACGACGGGTGAAAAAATGAAGTGGGTATGGATCGCGTTTTTCGTTTTTGGATGCACCGTGTCTGGCTTTCTAGGGCTCACGGCAGGAATAAACCTAAACCCATCTTCAACTGTCAAATTCGTTCCAGATTGGGGAAGCGTTGGTGATTGGGTATCTGGTATCGGAGCTCTTTTCGCCGTTCTTGTGACGCTTTGGCTTGCAGATAAACAACGTAGAGAAGACGTCGAAAGCGTCAAAGTTGACGTACGCGCTGCGATTCTCGATAACGGTATGGGCGGTTGGTTTATGGCCGTTACTTTAATTTCGGACGGTAACCGCAATGCCAAAGTTACCTCTCTGTCAGTGCATTCACCTCATGCCAGTAAATATTTGGCGGTAACAAACTATGGATTCGGGTCGGACATGTTGCCTGCCTCATTGTCTTACGGCGATAGCATTTCATTACACCTTCCTCATGGCTTCGAGCGACAAATCAAAAGCTTCGTCCATGAGCATTGCGGCGGCAGGGTAGGAGGATTGAAGGTTGTCGCACGCACCTCTCTTCACGAATTCAGTGGTGTAGTCCATCCAAATTTGCTGTCGCTAAACGATTGATTTGCGTATTCGACCAGCTTTTTCACCATCTCCCCTGAATAGAATTGTTATTTTTAACCGTAAATATATGATTATTACGATTTTCTAACTCTCAGCATGCGAGATAATCTGCTATTGCTTCAGGCAAATCACTAAGCTTGGCTTGGTAAAGTATCAAACATTTGCTCGTAAAGCTGTTCGTAATCATCAAACCTATGCACAGTTTGGATCGTCATTGTTTTGTTTTGAAGTAATAAGCACTGTACCTCTCCACCAATACAGGCGCGCTCAGGCAAAGAGAGCGCACTGTCCTCCGTGCGTTGGAGCCCCATATGCGGTACTGTGTCACGTGCTCCCACCGGCTTCGGTTGTTCAACGTTCAATATCGAGCAAACCGCGTCTGCCTCCGTCCTAACCTTGAAGACACTATGCTTGCTAACTGAGCCTCCCTCTAAAGGATCGACGACCCTGTATCGCTTGCTACCATCCTCCAGTGTGGTGGTCTCAATCACTCTGAATCTTGTTTGCATGGTTACATTGGTGAGCGCTACAGCTATCACGATGACGGGAAGTTATTAAATATTATGGCGTCGACATGATTACTGCTAAAGCATGATTCAATGATTTCGGTAACTTTTTTGGTGTTCATTGCGAGTGAGAGTCTATAGCTGCGGACGAAGAAAAACATTTTTTCGCTGCCTCATCTAAGTGGTAATCAATCGCCGGGTTTTGATCTTGTTCGCCCAAGGAGTATGGCAAAACGACGATTTACATGGCCAAAATTTGAAAGTTCTGGAGCGCGGCCAGGCGATTGGGTAGAATGGAGTAACAGAAGAATAAACCTCCAAGAGGTTAAAATGAGAAGCTTTCCGTTACCTCCGTTGAATAGCCTTATCGCGTTTGAGTCTGCTGCGCGCAACCTCAGCTTTACCCAAGCGTCAATTGAGTTGAATGTTACTCAGGGGGCCGTGAGCAAACAGATTAAGTTGCTGGAAGAGTATCTTGGCAAAGAACTCTTACATAGAAGTACAAAAAAAATGGAGTTGACCCTAGCTGGTTTGGAGTACTACGACGTAGTTAGGAAGTCACTTTTAATTTTGGCGGAAGGCACAGAAAAAATTCGCGGGGTGCATGGGAGCCAAGAGCTTACGGTCGCAGCCACCACGGCGATGGCATCTCTATGGCTCATGCCGAAGGTCTCCACGTTTCAGGCCTTAAATGAAGACGTCGAGCTCAGAATCGTTGCCTCAGATAATTTAAGAGAGACGGCTCAATACGATATTGTTTTGAACTATCTGCGTGACCCACCGCGTGGTTGCAAGGCCACAGCATTGTTTGACGAAGAGATTTTTCCTGTATGCAGTCCTGAATATCTACGCAAAAACCCTAACCTTACTACCCCTGAAAGCTTATCTGAATGCACCTGGCTTTATCTTGAAGAGATGCAAAAGGATTGGCTCGGTTGGCCAGAGTGGTTTGATGGGTTGGGAATACCTGCCCCAGTGCCGAAGCGCAAACTAAAAATCAATAGCTACTCCATGCTGCTGCAATCCTGTCTGGACGGGCAGGGTGTTGCACTTGGATGGTCATATCTCGTCGATGATTATCTGCGGAATGGAATGCTGATAAAGCCAATGGAACGCGTGCTGAAAACTGGTTCAAAATTCTGGCTCATCGAGTCCGAAAGCTACACCCGCAACCAGAAAGGCGTTGATAAATTTCGCAATTGGTTGATCGACAAAATCCCGCACATGTAAATTCTAAAGGCGCCATCTAGGCGCCTCTTGATTAACTTAATAGATAATTGGCGGCCTAGATTCTATGACGAGCATGATACAACCATGCTTCGAATAAAGCTGGTGTTCGGAGTCTTTTTTGTAGATTACACAATCACCCTTCTCATAAATACTTCCCGTAGAATCCTTGACCTGCCCTTGCAGGATCATTATCAGCTCTACGTCAGTATGACGATGTAAAACTGATTGGCAATTAGTGCCCATTTTCATCCAGTAACTACACCAGGTATCGTTACTTTCCAACATGAAGTAAGTAATGCCAGATAGTAATTTACCATTAATGACTAAGTCAGCCCATACGACTTCATTTAGCTTGAATTTGTCTGAGCTCGCAGTTGGCATCATGAATTTGAGTCGCTCTTCTAGCTGGCCGGAAAATATGCGCAAGCCCCGATGGCTGATGATTCCCCCTGACGGTGGAGCGTGTAGCCAGGTTTTCGATATGAGGGCGGTGAGTGACATATCACCGCCCTCAGGAGCAGGTCAGTCCAGCGCGCCAGCTTGCTGCAGGCTCAGAGACCGCGTTTCTGGTGCCATAATCCAGCTGGCGACCAAGCCCACTATGGTTATAGCAGCTGCTGCGTACATGGTGTCCGCGATACCGTACTCAGCAAGGGCCACCGGCACAGCATACGTACCTGCTGCTGCACCGATGCGTGATATGGATGTCCCCAAGCCCATAGCTTGAGCCCTGATTTCGGTCGGGAACAGTTCATTGGGATAAACCATCGTGAGAACTTGGGCGCCGCCAATAAACACGGCATAAGCGCCAAACAGGCCCAGAATCACCATCGGCGAACCTTCGTGAAAAATCCCTAGTCCAAACAACGCAAGTCCGGAGAACAGGAAACTGCCGATCAGCAAATTACGGCGACCAAGGCTGTTGATTACGCGGGTAGCGACCATGCAACCGACGACAAAAAGTGCCGTGATTGTCACAGAGCCTATCGATGCCCAATCGTCTTTGATGTTGAGTGCTTGGAGCACCTTCGGAGCGAATGCATAGACTGCGAAGATGGGAACAATTGAGCACGTCCAGAAGATCGACACGAATAGCATGCGACGACCGTAGCCAGCACGAACCAAGCTCCAAAAGGAAACCTTGAGCGACTGAGGTTCTTCAGGCAGGTTTTTCAATGAAAACTCATTGCCGTACACCTTTTTGATTACCTGCTCGGCTTCGTAATGTCGGCCTTTGCTTATGAGCCACCGTGCAGATTCAGGGGTACCAATGCGTAGCAAAAGAAGCGCTATGCTGAAGACGGTCGTACTGGCAAGCACCAGGCGCCATGCATCCTGGCCCCCTGTTCGCAGGATCAGCTCACCAACAACATACGCCACCGCCGCGCCGATAAACCAGACGATAACGAACCATCCCAACTTTGGGCCTCGTTCTTTTTTGGGAAGGAACTCGACGAGCATCGAGGTTGAGACAGGGTATTCGATACCCACTGCTATCCCGATGATGAGTCTCAAGAGGAAAAGCGTTTGTGCGTCTTGTACCCAGTACTGGGCCAGCGAACCGACCGTGAACAACACAGGCCCGACATAGTAGATCGCACGTCGGCCATACCGATTGGTGAGCCAGCCGCCGAACAGGCCACCTACGAAAATACCAATGAGCGCAGAGGCCGCGATCATTCCTTCCCAGAAACTATCAAAACCTAGCGCGGCTGATGCGGGCATCAGGGCAATACCGATGAGGCTGAGAACGTATCCATCCACGAAAGAGCCACCAGCAGATCGCCAGGTAAGCAACCGGTGAAATCGGCTCCAGGGTAGGTCTTCGATATTGCGTAATTGATTCGTCATGTTATCTCCTAGTACGGCTGAATTTTTATTGTTGGTCACTAGAGTTTAAAAGTCTCGTAATGCGACCGTAATCAGTCCAAGGATTAGTGTTGTAAGCAACTATCCGAATGCTTTCGCGAATATTCCCTTATATTTCATGCGTACGCGTGCGAGAGCGATTCCACGGACTTTAAACACTTACGAAAGAGTGGGTGTAAGAAAGTTCATGGGGCGGGCCTGCCTGCTAAAAAATCGCGATCAGGAAGTTCATAAGGCGCATGACTACCGCTGTACGAAAGTGCAAGGCGGGTTCGTCTTTGCTGCGCCATAAGTAAGTCGATTGTGGTCGTACATGACGGCGGGGCTCCTTCGAGCCCTGAAGCAGATTTGTCGACAAAGCTAGACCCCACGAGTGGTGTGGCGATGTTTGTCGGAGCCGCGAGTATCGGGACAGCAGAGTAGCGACGGAATTTCGAAAACATTCGCAATTCTCCGTTTGTTTTTTAAGTGTTGTTGGAGAGATAGAGCGAGTTGAGGATGCTAGTTGTGAAGCGCAGAGGCAACGTAGTAATACTCATGCAATTGTGATCCACAGGAATAAATGAAGTTCCCTGTTGGATTTTCATCTGACTCACATTTATTCCAGATGGTAATAAGTGGTGGAGAATAATTCGTTTGTCTGAGATGAGGAGTGATTTTTAAATGTCGCCATCGACCACCAAGGCGTTGGAGAAAATAACAATGACAACCAAAAACCTGATTCCTGTCCAAAATCTTACAAATGTGCTGAACCCAATTGAGCACGCTCATGGTTTGACCAACGAGTTCTATACAGAGCAAAGGTTCTTTGAGCTGGATCGCGACGAGTTGATGGGCAAGGGTTGGACTTGCATCGGTTTCGCGACTGACCTGCCACAGAAATCCTATGTGAAGCCCGTTGATTTCATGGGGCTTCCGTTGCTGATGATGCGCAACAGAGAGGGAGAGCTCAAAGTATTCCACAACGTCTGTAGCCATCGTGGGGTGAAGCTAGTGCAGGAAGCCGGCGCTATCCAAGGTGTTATTCGTTGCCCTTACCACTCCTGGACTTATGACCTCAATGGTGCCCTTAGAGGCACGCCGCACGTTGGTGGCATCGATGTTCACAAGGATGATCGATTCAACTGCGAGAAGCATGGTCTGAAGCCTTTGCGTAGCGCTGTTTTCATGGATATGGTTCTGGTGAATCTGTCCGGAGACGCGACTCCACTCGAAGAAGTCCTGGTTCCGCTGAAAGAGCGCTGGACTCAGTTTCTCGGGACTGATGGCCTTTCGCTGATCAGGAAGGAGGCCGATGGAGGGTCGATGGCCCTTGAAGTCGAGTGCAATTGGAAACTGGCGGTTGAGAACTTCTGCGAGGCATATCACCTGCCGTGGGTTCACCCAAGCCTGAACACCTATTCTCGGCTGGAAGACCATTACAACATCCTCTTCGACCAGTTCGCAGGCCAGGGTAGCTACGCCTACAACCTGTCAACCGTGGCGGGCACAACCCTGCCAATTTTCCCGAGTTGGCCAACTGACCGGATGAAAAACGCTGAGTACGTTGCGTTTTTCCCGAACACGCTGATCGGCATCCAAGCTGACCATGTCTTCGCAATGATGCTTCAACCCATTTCCCCAAGTCGCACCATCGAACACCTGCGCGTGTACTACATCGGCGACGAGGCGCTAGGTGAAAAGTATGAAGCATCGCGCAACGCCATCATGGAATCCTGGAAAGTCGTGTTTGCTGAGGACATCGCCTCAGTAGAAGGCATGCAGAAAGGCCGTAGTTCACCAGGCTACAAAGGTGGTGTGTTCTCACCTGAAATGGACTTGCCGACACACTACTTCCACCGCTGGGCTGCTGAAAAGCTCCTCCAGACAGAACAGGCCTGAGGCGGGAGTTAGCGATCATGAAAAAAAGACACTGGCTGAATTTTATTGATGGCAATTGGTGCGACAGCGATGCCAGCTTCGAGTTGTTGAATCCCGCTACGAATCAAAGCATCGGGACAATCGCAAAAGCTTCAATTACCGATGCAGCAGCAGCTCTGGCGGCAGCGCGTCGCTGCGCCGACTCCAGACTCCTGTCGTCCGTACGACCCGCCGAACGGGTCAAGTGGATGACCCGGATTGCCCAGGAAATTCGCACACTTGCTGACGAAGGAGCGCATATCCTGTGCGCTGAGAACGGCAAAACCGTTCCCGAAGCCCTAGACGAATTTCTTGAGGCCGCCAGATATTTTGAGTATTACGGTGGTATGGCGGACAAGATCGAAGGCGTATCCATTCCGCTGGGTAACGGATACATGGACTTCACCGTGTACGATCCAATGGGCGTGTCACTGCAAATTGTCCCATGGAACTTCCCGGTCTCTATATGTGCCAGAGCTCTCGCGCCGGCACTGGCTGCGGGTAACGCGGTCGTTGTGAAATCACCAGAACTCTCGCCGCTGGGAATCTGCGTACTCTTCGAGGCCATTGAGCGTGCAGGTCTTCCTGACGGCGCGGTGAACTTGCTTTGTGGCAGCGGTCGCGAAATCGGGTCTTACCTCGCTGCTCGGCGAGAAGTGGATCAGATTGTTTTCACCGGCTCTGTTCCTACCGGACAGACCATCCTGAAACTTGCTGCAGAGAATGCGACTCCCTGCGTGATGGAGCTCGGTGGGAAGTCCGCCGCCCTCGTTTTCCCGGACGCCGACCTTGACCAACTTATGGCCAGTGTACGCATGGGGATCTTCTTCAACGCGGGCCAAGTGTGCTCGGCGATGTCACGACTGGTTGTTCATCGCTCGATCTACGAGACCGTCGTCTCTCGCGTTAAAGATCTGGCGCTGGGGCTGTCTGTTGGGAACGGCGCAGACGGTAACGATCTCACTCCGGTGATCACCGCGAGGCAGTTGGATCAGATTCAACAAATGTGCCAGCGCGCTCAGCAGGAAGGGGCAGTACTGGTGACGGGTGGCGAAGCCTTAAGCGACAGCCAGGGCAATTTCCTGCTGCCTACTATTTTCAAAGATGTTTCCCCTGAGATGAACATTGCCCAGGAAGAAGTCTTTGGGCCCGTTTTAGTCATCATCCCCTTCGACGACGAGTCTGAAGCCATCACCATCGCGAACAGCACTGCCTTCGGTTTGGTGGCGGGAGTCTTCACTCAGGATTTGAACAAGGCGATGCGGTGTGCGCGTCTTCTGCGTTCAGGCCAGGTGTTTGTCAACGAGTGGTATGCCGGCGGTATCGAGGTGCCTTTCGGTGGCGTGGGACTGTCCGGGTATGGACGTGAACGAGGCCAGGAAGCGCTGTATAGCTATGTTCGAACCAAGAACGTGGCCATCAAGGTCGCAGGTGAGTAAGACGCTATGAAAAAGTGGCTCTGTATTATCTGCGGCTGGATCTATGATGAGGCGCTGGGCTGGCCTGATGACGGGATCGCTCCAGGCACGCGCTGGGAAGACATTCCTGATGATTGGATATGTCCAGAGTGCAAAGTTGGTAAGGCCGATTTTGAGATGCTTGAAATCTCCGACTCGGAACTTGCTGCGATTGTGCCACCCATTGCGGCCATCGCTCCTGCACCAATTCAAGCAGTCGTTGCTCAAACTCCTATACCTGTTGTTTCGACTTCGGTTGCAGAATCTATCGTGATTATTGGTAGCGGTCACGCCGGCTATGGACTTGCTCAAGCTATCCGGAAAGCTGATCCGAATGTAGAAATCTGTGTCCTGACCAGTGAGCCCGGCCATAGGTATTACAAACCGGCCTTATCCATCGCTTTGGCACAGGATAAAGGCGCAGCACGGTTGATTGACGAGGCGCCTTTCCAAATTGAGTCGCGCCTGTCGATCAGGGTCTACCCTCATTGTCTTGTTGAGCGAATCGATTCGAAACAAAAGCGTATCCACACCAACTTCGGTGAGATTGGTTTTGGCAAACTCGTGATTGCGAGTGGTGCCAGCCCCATTCGCATTCCGCTGGACGGTAGCCTTGATGCGATGCTCAGCGTGAACACTCTGACTGATTATGAGTTGTTCAGGAAAAAGCTTCCAAGCGCCAGGAACATCGCCATCCTCGGAGAAGGCTTGATAGGTTGCGAGTTTGCAAACGACTTGGCATCTGTTGGATATCAGGTACATGTCATTGGATTGGGTGCGTGGCCTATGGGCCGGCTTCTCCCAGAACCAGCCGGAGTTCATCTGCAGGAAAAGCTGTCGGAGCTCGGGGTGAAGTGGAGCCTAAAGACAACCATCTCTAGCATCCAGAAGCGAGAGAACGACTTCAACATTCAGCTTGCGAATGGCGAATCTTTGATCGCTGACTTCGTGCTGTCCGCTGTCGGTTTACTTCCGAATGTCGAATTCGTACGTGAAAGCGGCATTGAGTGTGGTCGTGGCGTCAAGGTGGATGCTCAACTCCAGACCTCGGAAAAAGACATCTACGCCATCGGTGACTGCATTGAAATCAATGGGCAACTGCTTCCATACCTCGCGCCAATTAACGAGGGCATAAAAGCTCTTGCGCGCACACTCCTGGGTGAGCCGACAGCCGTCAACTACCCACTCATGCCTATTACCGTTAAGACACCGTCTGCTCCACTATCTCTTCTTCCGCCACCTGCCGGCAGCACGGGTGACTGGTATGTCGACTCCCTTCATGACGGCCTAGTGGCCAGCCATAAGGATCAGACGGGCCGAGTTACCGGGTTTGTGTTGCTTGGACGTCAAGCCCAGAAGAGCAGGACAGACTTGCTCGCAAAATGCCAATCATTGCCTATCGGGTGAGCATAATAAAATGAATAATCGAGCTATTAATTTACCCAACGATGACCACGACTGTGGTTGGTATGACATTCTTCCGGAGCCTACTCCTGCCAAAGTCTTGAAAGGTGAGCAGCGCGCCGAATATGTCGTGATCGGCGCCGGTTTTGCCGGTCTTGCTGCTGCGCGACGACTGGCAGAGTTGAAGCCAGAGGCAACGATTTTCCTGGTGGACGCTCAGCGGGTTGGATATGGGGCATCAGGCCGTAACTCCGGCTTCGTCATAGACCTTCCGCACAAGATGGCGCTGGAACATCCGGATCCGAATTTCAAACAGGCTCTGTTGCGGCTTAATCGCTCCGCGATTTCCAAGCTGGAAGGCCTGATCAAAACTCACGACATTGACTGCCAATGGTCTCACGCCGGTAAATACCAGGGCGCTGTGGGAGAGCGTGGGGTCGCGTACCTCGAAAATTTTGTCTCGCTCATGCGAAATCTGGGTGAGCCTTTCGAGATGGTGGAGCGAGATCGTCTGCAAAAAGTTCTAGGTACCTCGCATTACACCCAGGCTGTCTTCACTCCCGGCTGCTACCTCATGCAACCAGCTGCACTCGTGCGCGGATTGGGCGACTCACTGCCAAGTAACGTTCAACTGTTCGAAAACTCCCCTGTCAGCGGTCTGCGTAAAGGCAGCAACGGAAACTGGGTTATCGAGCTGGCGGGCGCATCAGTACAGACGAAAAATCTGCTCCTGACGACAAGCATCTTCACTCAAGAGTTTGGTTACCTCAAAAACCGCCTCCTGCCTGTGATGACTTTCGCGAGCTGGACTCGCCCTCTCACACAGGCGGAAATGGACGCCACAGGCATTACCGAAGATTGGGGGCTCACTCCGGCAGATCATGCCGGCACCACAGTACGCATGACCAAGGATCGTCGCCTGATCATTCGCAACTCGTATCAGCACGTTCCTAAGTACGGGCAGAGCGTGAACGGTGATCTGAGAGACAAGGTGCGCGACAAACACCGAGTTTCCATGCTGCTTCGCTACCCTCATCTGGCGAACGTTCCATTCACTCACACTTGGGGTGGGTCGTACGCCATCTCCCGGAACTTCACCAACTTTTTCGGGAAGCTGGATGAAGGAGTGTATGCGTCCGCATGTGACAACGGTGTTGGTGCTGCCTGGGGTACCATCGGCGGCACGTTACTGGCCGATAGCGTGGTCGGATCGGAATCCTCGCTCTTGAACGATATTCGTCATGTGAGCGGCATGCCCTCTCTGAACCCTCCCGAGCCGTTTCTGGGTATGGGTGTCCGCACGCGAATCCGTTGGGCAGCATGGAACAGCCGGAGCGAGCTATGACGTCCACAACAGGCAGAACCCCTGTCTATGTCGTTGACCACAGGGATCTTGAATTCATCCATCGTGGTGGCCCACCCGGCAGTGCAAGTGTCGTCCGAGCGCTCTCTGACGATATCTCTCCGAACCTGGGTGTGGGATTTGGCAAGTGGGAAGGTGCCGAGGTTTCCTGGACTGTTCTTTATGACGAGGTGATTTTTGTCTTCGAAGGGTGTTTCACATTGAAAGCAAACGGTCAGGCCTACGAAGTACATCCGGGCCAGCTTCTTTGGATCCCTGAAAATACCGTTCTTGAATACTCTGGCCATGCAACCTTTGGTTACGTTGTTTATCCGGGTGATTGGAAACGACGAAATTCGCTTTAACTAACCGCACACCATCAATGGCGCCCATCCATAGCCTGGACATTTACTCCGAGCTGATGCGGGTATGGAACGCCATGAATTTACCGATTAAATGTGCCTCGACTGTAATCTTCAGTCGCCTGGCCAGGAGTGCTTATGTCCACTAGCGCATTCAAAAACAAAGATGAAATTCGGACACTTTTTTCGGCTGCAATGTCTGAGATGTATAAGAGCGAAGTCCCTCAATATGGGACGCTTCTGGATTTGGTGGCCTACATCAACAAAAGCAGCATGGAACGAGATCCGCAGCTCGAGCAGAACCTCAGCCTGGGCGGGGAACTGGATCGCCTGTCCATGGAACGTCATGGTGCCATTCGTGTAGGCACACCGGGTGAACTGGCTACATTGCGTCGTCTGTTTGCAGTCATGGGAATGGAGCCTGTCGGCTACTACGATCTCGCTCCCGCTGGCGTCCCGGTACATGCCACCGCGTTTAGGGCTGTTGAAGAAAAGTCGCTCAACAAAAGTCCGTTCCGGGTTTTCACATCGCTCCTACGGTTAGAGCTCATCGATGATGCAGACCTCAGAGACGTCGCCCAAGCCGCACTTCAAGCCAGGAATATTTTCACTCCCAAAGCAATCGAGCTGATCCAACTCCATGAGTCCAATGGTGGACTCACTGTCGAACAGGCAGAGGAATTCGTCGCAGAAGCACTTGAGACCTTCAGATGGCATAGTTCGGCCACTGTCAGCCTAGAAACCTTCAACAAACTTCAGCAACAACATCGCCTCATTGCTGATGTGGTCGCATTCAAGGGCCCGCATATCAACCATCTGACACCTCGAACTCTCGATATTGATGCGGTTCAGGCCAGCATGCCGTCCAAGGGCATCGTCCCTAAAGCTGTGATTGAAGGGCCTCCGAAGCGCAAGATCGATATTCTCCTTCGGCAAACCAGCTTCAAAGCTCTCAATGAGCACATCGCTTTCCCGGGGGACGGTGGAAAAGTAAACGGCAGTCACTCGGCTCGGTTTGGCGAGATTGAGCAGCGAGGCGCAGCACTTACCATTAAGGGCCGTGAACTCTACGACAGGCTCTTGCTTGCTGCCAAAGCCGAATTGGGAGTGCCTCCATCCGAAGCCAACGCACACCAATACGCTGAGATTCTCCAGCGTGTGTTTCTGGATTTTCCGGACGATATCAAATCGCTGCACGATAATGAATTGGTGTTCGTTAGGTATTACCCGGAGCTCGATAAGGTTGCGAATTTCCAGGATTCTGATCTGACAGCATGGCCTCTGAAAGACTTGATATCGGAGGGACTGATCAAGTATAGGCCTGTGGTATATGAGGACTTCCTTCCGGTCAGCGCTGCCGGAATTTTCCAATCCAACTTGGGTGACGAAGCTTCAGATACAGGTCTCTCTGGGTCATCCCGAAATGAGTTTGAGGCCGCACTGGGCAGTGGGGTTCGTGATGAATTCTCGTTGTATCAAGATATCCAGGCTCGGTCGTTGGATTCATCTCTGAAAGCTCTCAGGATTGTGTAACGCTTTTCCTGCAACAACTAACATTTTGCGCACATATTCGTATGTGCGCATTTTTTTTGCGCCGAAGCAGTGGAATCTCGCCACGCTCAAGCCCTTCTTTCGAAAGTTCGGGACTTATGCTCAAGGCGACAACTCGCGTGAGCCTCAAGGCCCGATGCATATTAAACAGGTCACAGAGCGCTATGATGCGAATTGAAGGAGAGCTTGCCGCCACGGCGTGTGGATTAGTGGCGATTATTTTGTGGAGCACCGCCGCCGGCTTGATTCGGAGTGTCAGTGAACTCATCGGCCCGCTGGGTGGCGCCGCGATGATTTATACGTTGGGCGCAATTCTGCTTGTCTTCCTGCTGGGGAAACCTCGCCTTCGGTCGACATCAAAACTCTACCTCTTCTTGGGCAGTGCGCTATTTGTCGCTTCCGAGGTGTGTCTTTCACTTGCTCTGGGATTTGCTAGCAACCGTAATCAGGCAATCGAGCTTGGCGTGGTGAACTACCTATGGCCATGCCTCACCGTTGTTCTAGCGATCATCATGAATGGCCAAAAGGCGCGGTGGATCATCATCCCAGGTACTGCTCTCGCTCTCTTTGGCATTTTGTGGGTAGTGAGTGGTGATGGTTTGTCACTGCCGGGAATTATCGAAAACGTGCAGTCAAACCCGCTCAGTTACAGCCTTGCACTCGGCTGCGGGATCACGTTTGCCTTGTATTGCAACGTTACTCGGCGGTATGCGGACGGGCAAAATCTGGTGGGGTTGTTCTTCGTCTTGACCGCAATTGTGCTTTGGCTGAAATATCTGTTCAGCAGCGAGATGATTCCAGCAATCAGCTTGGGTGGCGGCCTAGAGCTTGTAGCCGCTGCTGTCGCAATGGCCGGCGGCTACGCGCTCTGGAACATTGGCATCTTGCGCGGAAATCTCACCTTGTTGGCCACCGCTTCCTACCTCGCCCCCGTGCTGACGTCGGCATTTGCTGCAGTATGGTTGGGGGTTGTGCTGAACATTCAGTTTTGGCAGGGGGCAGTGTTAGTTACAGCAGGATCGCTAATCTGTTGGCAAGCTACTCGACGGCGAGGTGATTCAGTATGAGCGCCGGGTGTTTGGAGCTACATATGACGGTCGCATCCTGAATAATGCCAGCGTTTAGGTTCCTGAGACCAGCCTCGCCACAGCAATGCTCGAAATACCACTAAGCATTGCTGTGGTGTTTGTTCCATGGATTTTTAATCCGGGAACGGAAGGGACAGCAGCCAAGCACTGAAGGTCTTAAGCGCTGGCAGATGTTGATAGCGTGTGGCATACGCAAGGTAGTAATTGCGACCGCTTTCCATCGGGTCGAACAGTGCTATCAGCGCTCCGGATTTGAGTTCGTCCTGCACCAGAATGTCGGGAACCAGCCCGATACCAATGCCCGCTGATACGGCCTGAATGAGGTGGGCAGTGAGCTCGAAACTTGGGCCGGTACGCATACTTCTATGGCCAAGGTTGTAGCGGTCAAACCAATCAGACCACGCATTGGGTCGAGAGACGACATTCAACAAAACTTGATCAGCGACGTCCGCTGGTGACATAGCGCGAAATTCCGCTACCGCGGTTGGGCTCGCTATAACGACCAGTTTTTCTTTGAGTAATAGATGCGAAATGTAGCCTGGCCAGTCTCCTTTGCCAGCGCAGATGATTGCCTGCATGTCGCTTGCGCTGGACTGGATGTCGGCGTGAATGATCCTTGAATGGATGTGCACCAGATTCCCAGGGTGGAGTGCATAAAACTCATGCATTTTGGGGAGGAGCCACTTTGATCCCAATGTCGGAAGTACAGCGAGGTTTAGTGGGCCACCCTCAGCCTTGTAAGCAATTGTCTGCAGCGTTGCACTTCGAATTCGACCCAGTGCAGCGGCAAGCTCATGTTGGTACAGGGCACCGGCTGCGGTTAGCTCGATCTTTCGTCCATCACGGCGAAAGAGTTCGATCCCAAGCTGGGCTTCCAGGGATTGCACCTGCCGGCTGACGGCGCTTTGAGTCAATGCCAGTTCGTCTGCAGCTTTGGTAAAGCTGCAATGTCGAGCGGCTGCTTCGAAGGCAATCAGCAAGGACATGGAGGGCGTCAGTCTTCTTGGATTCATTCATAAAGCTCATGCAAATTCTGCAGGTTTTACGTTTGTACGAGACATCGTGTCCCGACAAAATCGAAGGTAAACCCCTTATGGTTTGCTAACACCTTGGTGCTGAGCATACATAACGAGAATGTTTAGATTAGCTGCATTACCCGTAGGAACTCCACCATGATTGCTCGGCTATCTCCCCCTGATGTCCAAAACGTATCCTACGAAGGATTTTTAAGTCGGCTTCTGGAAGAGGGCTTTCAGGGAGAAATCGCACGTAGCTACGGCGATAGGACGGTGTTGGCAACCGACAACTCAATCTATCAGCGCTTACCACAAGCGGCGGTGTTTCCACGGCATGCTCGGGATGTCGAAACCTTGGCGCGCCTGGTGGCCCGTACCGAATTTAGATCTGTTGTGCTCACACCCCGTGGAGGTGGAACCGGTACCAACGGCCAATCACTAACAGAGGGGGTTGTTGTCGATCTGTCTCGCCATATGAACAGTATTCTTGAAATCAATGTCGAGGAGCGTTGGGTTCGAGTGCAGAGCGGTGTGGTTAAGGATCAGCTCAACGCTGCATTGAAACCACATGGATTATTTTTCGCGCCTGAACTATCCACATCAAACCGCGCCACCATCGGCGGAATGATTAACACCGACGCGAGTGGTCAGGGAAGCTGTACGTATGGCAAAACCCGTGACCATGTCTTGGAGCTTTCTACCGTTTTACTGGGTGGCGATCGGCTCAACAGTTCAGTTTTGGAACGCGACTGTTGGTGGGCGGAAACAGGTCGCACAGATCGGATAGGAGAGGTCTACCGATGTGCCACAGACATCGCGCTTAATCATGCTGATCTGATCCAGAGTACGTTTCCGAAACTCAATCGTTGCTTGACTGGCTATGACTTGGCTCACCTGCAAGAGCCAAATGATCGATTCAATCTCAACAGCGTTTTGTGTGGCTCCGAAGGCTCCCTTGGCTTCATCGTTGAAGCCAAGCTCAACGTGTTACCGATCCCCAAGTATTCGATCCTGGTGAACGTGCGTTATGCAGGGTTCATGGATGCTCTGAGGGACGCCAAGGCGTTAATGCTGTTGAAGCCTTTGTCTATCGAGACAGTCGATTCCAAAGTGCTTATGCTTGCCATGAAGGACATAGTCTGGCACGGCGTCGCAGAATATTTTCCGGAAGACCCAGACGCACCGACACTCGGAATCAATCTTGTTGAGTTTAGCGGCGACGATGAAGAGGCAGTTCAGCAGAGTGTTCATGAGTTTGTTTTGCATCTGCAGCGCGACACAAGCGTCATGCGATTGGGTCACACGCTTGCAATAGGTGCTGACGCCCTCAAACGCGTCTATGCGATGCGAAAGCGAGCAGTTGGGCTGCTCGGCAACGTCAAAGGAGAGGCCCGGCCACAACCCTTTGTCGAAGACACTGCCGTTCCGCCTGAGAGATTGGCTGACTTCATCCTGGAGTTTCGAGCGCTTCTGGACAGCTATGACTTGGAGTACGGAATGTTCGGGCACGTCGATGCGGGAGTCCTCCATGTGCGCCCGATCCTGGACATGAAAAACCCTCTTCAGGCTGCTCTAATTCAGCCGATATCGGATGCCGTCGCCGCGTTGACGCAAAAGCATGGCGGCTTGTTGTGGGGTGAGCATGGCAAGGGGTTGAGATCCCAGTATGTGCCGGATTACTTCGGTGAACTTTATCCGGCGTTGCAGGCGCTCAAGGCTGCTTTCGATCCGTACAACCAACTCAACCCCGGCAAAATCGCCACGCCGAAGACTGTGCCTAACGCTCGATTGACGCGCGTTGACGAGGTCAAATTGCGGGGCGAGCTTGATCGGACAATTGATGAGCGGGTGTGGAAAAGCTACGACACAGCCCTTCACTGCAACGGCAATGGAGCGTGCTACAACTTCGATCCTGATGACGCCATGTGCCCTTCCTGGAAAGGCACTCGTAATCGAGTCCATTCCCCTAAAGGGCGCGCCTCGCTCATCCGGGAGTGGCTGAGATTACAGGGCCAACAAGACATCGATGTATTGGCCATCAGCGATCGGCTGCGCTCGACTACCAACGTATTCAGTATTGCTAAACGAACAGCGAATACAGTCGCGCAAAAGCTGGGGCAACAGGACTTTTCCCATGAGGTTTATGAGGCCATGACGGGGTGCCTCGCCTGTAAGTCCTGTGCGGGTCAGTGCCCGGTGAAAGTCAATGTGCCGGAGTTCCGATCCCGATTCCTGGAACTGTACCACAGCCGGTATCTGCGCCCCTTGAAGGACTACCTCATCGGCTCGCTTGAGTACACCATTCCCTACATTGCGCGCGTACCGCGTTTATACAATTTCATTATGGGCGCCCGTCCAGTTCGCGTCCTTCTTGAGCACGTCGCCGGAATGGTCGATAGCCCATTGCTAAGCTTGATGGACTTTAACGACGTATGCCGTCGCTGGAACGTTCAGATGGCGACGCCCGAGAGTATTGCTGCATTGGGGGTGGAGGAGCGTAAGCGCAGTGTGATTCTCGTACAGGATACCTTTACGCGTTACTTCGAAACCCATGTGCTTGCCGACTGGATTGAGCTGATCTCAAGGCTCGGGTTCCAGGTATACATCGCACCGTTCTCTCCAAACGGCAAACCCCTGCAGGTTCAGGGTTTCCTAAAGGCATTTGAAAAAGCCGCGCATTTCAACGCAAAATCGCTGAGTAAGTTTCACCAATACCAGGTTCCGTTGGTTGGCTTGGATCCCGCTATGACCTTGGTGTATCGACAAGAGTACGCCAAGACGCTTGGCAGCGATCAGACCCCGACCGTCTTGTTGCCGCAGGAGTGGCTTGCGGATGCGCTCCCGTCATCGAATGCGATCAGGGAGATAGACACCTACTACTTCCTTCCTCACTGTACCGAGAAAACTAATGAGCCTGGGAGCATCGGCCTTTGGCAGCAAATTTATGCGCGGATGGGGTTGAAGTTGCAGGTTCAAGCGAGTGGTTGCTGCGGGATGTCTGGCACCTATGGACATGAGACACAAAACGCGAAGACTTCAGACGTTATCTACAGCCAGTCTTGGGGGCCGCTGGTGGAGAAATTCAACCGTTCAGGTCGCTTGTTGGCGGACGGGTACTCATGTCGAAGCCAAGTTAAACGCAAGGATGGGGCGACGATCCTGCATCCGCTACAGGCTTTGCTCGCAGTCGTCAGGGTGTCGCCGGGTAATCATTAGGTCGCGGATCTACCCCGTTGCATGGGAAGGTTATTGAACTGGCCTAATGATTTTGGAGCCTTTGTTCAGGCCTATAGAGCGAAGAAGGGGGCGTGTGATGAGGGAGCGTTGCACGTTCTAGGGCCGTCGTTATTTCGGGCCCTTGAGGCCCGGCTCGACCTGGACTACTGCCCGATGTCTGACCGTGCAGCTCGGCTTTCATGCAGGAGCTCAACCGCTAGGTAGCCCTCATGGCTACTGCTACTGCGAACGCTAAAGTGTCCGTTGTGATGAGCCTGCAAGCCGTTCCCGCCTGTAGATTCTCCGTAGCCCGTTTTACAGATCCGGGTAATCATCAAGCTTAAGGCTCGGAGCGTCTTCGTTCTCCGGTTCGCGCTTAGGCGTATGTATCACTCCAGCTTCGGCATCTACGCGCATCTGCTCGAGCTCTTTGTGAAAAGCCTTGTCCTGAACCGTGGGTTTGCTGGTGTACGGTTTTCGGTCAGGTACAGGCTGGGCTGCATAAGTCGTTACCGCGTCTGGATCGTGCTGCAGCTTTTCTTGAACTTGCGATTCCAGCATTGCACGGAGCGCATCTTTGTCGGGACGGTTCAGCAATTTGTTACTCCTATTCGGGAGCCAGGCACTAGCCATTCGATTGGTACATTGAGCAGTTGGTGAGGGCAGGGCCGTTTATATTTGTGGTTGCATCGCAGATCGACAGTTACCCGGATTGCAGATTAACAATTCTGATAAGCCTACCAAGGCTTGGCGGCAACCGTCTGTGATGAAAATGGTGTCATACCTACAGTCTTGCATGCAGCTTTCGAGATGACTGAAGTGGCCAAACATTCACCTGCCGTTTTGCATGGAGGCTCAGAGCCCAGCGAGCAGTCGTTCGAGCTGTTCCCGCTCCCAGGCACTAAGTAGTTCGACAGGATCAGTTCCTTCGCGCTGCCAGAGTTCAAGTGTACCGACTCGGCCATCAGGCGACCTGCAGTACTCGCAGTAGTCCAGGGTGTCACAGTCATTGAAGAGGGTGAGTCTCCAGCCATCAATCTCCACGGACATGAGGCCGTGATAAATCTCGCTCCAGGACTGTGTGGAGCTTCGCATCATGATGCGTTTGCCGAGCACGACATCCGTCAGTACCTGGCAGACCTCTCGGGCGGTGAGAGAGGAGGTTGTGTTCAAATCATTCTGCGCTCGAGTCATCGCTTGCCCTTAGCTAAGCTGCGGTATGAAGTAAACGTCAACTGAGAGATCGCACCTTAGGTGCCTTAAGGCCCGGCTCATTAATTAGCCAAGCATTTCCTTTACGATGGAAGCCACATTGCTCGCATCGTCTATCCCTCGGTGATAGGTACCCTGCAAAGCCTCGTCAGTTGAAGGTTTATAAAAATCCTCACACCGGTGAACTCGTCGAAACCAAAGGCGGCAATCACAAGACGCTGAAAGAGTGGAAAGCGCAGTACGGCTCCGCGACCGTTGAGTCCTGGCTGACCAAGTGATCTTGGTTTGAGTACAAAAGGGCCCTGTGAAGGCCCTTTTTTATCGACTATTACCTCTAGTCAGGTTCGAGCATTAATGGTTCGAGCGAATAGCACCGCCGTCGATCAACAGGTTTTACCCAGTCAGATAGCCTGCATGGCTACTACATAAAAAGGCACAAAGTGCACGAAGCTCTTCAGGAGAACCGAAGCGTTTCGCAGGAATTTCAAGGCGGCATTCTTCGAGAAATGCTTCACTGCCTTGAGTCGATTCTTGGCCAGCAGCGACCAGCGTAGCGCGTAGCCTGCCAAGGCAGGAGGGCCCATATAGCGCGTTGCAAAGGCAAATCCCGAAGTGTTAGCGGATGTCAGTACTTCGACTTGAAGCGGGGAGCCATGCTCAGTAAGACATTGTCTTTGTCTACCAGATGATGTTTTAGAGACATGGCAATGTGCCCTAATACGAGCGCTACGGAAGTCCAGGCGCAAGCCACATGTACCCACTTGGCCAAGTCATACGCATCTGGATTGGCAGCCAGCAACGGCGGCAGTTGAACCATGCCGAGTACCATGATGGGTTTGTCTGCGACCGAGCTCCAGATCCAGCCTGAAATTGGCAGTGCTGCAAGCGCCAGGGCATATAAAACCAGATGTCCAAGGTGAGCTGCTTGTTTCATCCTACTCGTCATTTGCGCTGGCATTGCCGGCGGAGTATGAGTAACTCTCCAGGCCACTCTGAGTACCAATAGAATCAACAAGGCGCTAGCGAACGCCTTGTGCCAGTAAGTCAATCCATGCGTTGGATTGAGGGTGTCGCGAAAGTACACCGCAAGAGCCCCTACGATCCAAACAGCAATCCAGATACTCGCCATGAGCCAATGCAGTAGCTTCGCAGTGCTTGTATATGCAGAAGTTTTTGAGCTCACGTGAAACTCCCATGCAGACTGAGCTGGTCAGAGTGGCATAACGTCTGGCTAGGATAAATGCTGTCCGAGTTGACTGTCTGTAGACCTGAGCTCTACGATCTTCATCAAGATAAGTGTGCTCAATGAGAGTCACTGGACAACCGACATATATCGATGCTCCTAACTTTATCTAGTCGGTATCAAAGATAAAAACGACTCAAGAGGCCTCAGAGTTGAGTACAGTTCTACAGCAGGCTGCAGAAACAAGCTCGCCCAATTTTGACGGTGGGGCGAGCTCTCCGCATTGAGGTTTACGCAGTTTGGAGCACAGAGGGCGCACCGTCACGACGATCCATCGCACCAGAGGCCAGAGCCAGAAGCAGAGCTATAACGGATAGCAGCGCGCCCGCCCAATTTGGCGCTGCATAACCAAGGCCTGCGGAAATAACAAAGCCACCTACCCACGCACCGATGGCGTTGCCAAGATTAAATAGCCCGATGTTCACCGCCGAAGCGAGGGTAGGTGCGCCTGCCGCTCGTGCTTTGTCCATCACCAGCTTTTGAATCGGCGATACGGTGGCAAAGCCAAATCCCGCCATGAGCAGGATGCAGGCCACCGACATAATCTGGCTGTGAGCGGTCTGACTGAAAATCAGCAAAACGATCGCTTGAGCCCCCAGCGTCAGGTACATCAGCGGCATGAGAGCCTTATCAGCGTAGCGGCCACCCAGGATGTTGCCTAGGAACAGGCCGAGACCGAAAACAACCATCAGCCACGTCACGCTGGCAGGATCGAACTTGGCGATCTCCACCATCATCGGAGCGATATAAGTGATCGAGGTGAAGAAGGCTGCCGGGCCAAAAACGGTGATACCCATCGCCAGTAATACGCGTACATTCGCAAATGCTGCGAATTCTTTCTTGATCTGAGGGCGTTCGTGGTTTGCGATCTTGGGTACCAGCATCATGACACCAATGAACCCCAGCACACCCACAGCAGTGATAGCGTAGAAGGTGTCACGCCAGCTCATGACTTGGCTCAGCCACGTGCCGACTGGAACGCCAACCAAGTTGGCGACGGTCAGTCCTGAGAACATGAAAGAGATAGCCTGAACACGCTTGTTTGGCGCAACAAGGTCTGCGGCGAGGATTGCACCAATGCCGAAGAATGCGCCGTGAGTCAAAGATGTCACCAAGCGACCCAGCAGCGCGATGTTGAAATCGCTTGCGGTTGCCGTAACAAGGTTGCCGATGACAAACAGGCTCATAAGGAGCATCAGCATGCCTTTACGAGGGATGCGGGTGCCCAAAATGATCAAGAGCGGCGCGCCTACGAACACGCCTAAGGCGTAGACAGTTGCCAGGTTGCCGGCTTGGGGAATAGAAATGTTGAAGTCTGCGGCCACTTGGGGCAGAAGCCCCGCGATGACAAACTCTGTTGTGCCGATCCCGAATGCACTGAGGGCCAGCGCCCATAAAGCTGAAGGCATGGTCTTCATCCTCTGTATTTTAGTAGACGTAGGCACGCCTCAAGGCGTGCCGAATAGGAGGAGGGCGATGGGATGCTCGCCACTTCTTATTGCGGCGATGACTCGCCGAAGATGGGTAATTCAGGATGTAACTTTGTCAGTATCTCTGAGGTCGATAAAGTAGCAATTAGTAACAACAGAGTTGAGTTATTCTCTACCTACTGCGATCAGTCGACTGCATTAGCAAAGTGCTTTGGGCGCAGAGTTAGAAAGTGAGCGGCGTCGATCCGCTCAAAGAAGATTCAATTCAACAGATCAGCAAGAGATTGCGCGGCAATTTGATAGGACTTCCGTCGTGCAGCAGGGTCGTAAATTCTCGCGTCGATCATGAGTTCGTCAGCACCGGTGAAATCGATGAACTGCTGCAGCGTTAAGCGCACATCCTCCTGTGTACCGATTGCCATGAAGGCTAGTTCGCGCTCAAGACTTTCTCGAAGGCTCGGTGGGATACTCTGCATATAACCCTCGACTGGCTCCGGTAAGAGAGTGATCTTTCCGGTGTGAACACCGGCGACCCACTTACGATGAGAACTCGCGATGAATTCTGCTTCAGCGCGGGTATCTGCAGCGAAGACGTTGATCCCAGCCATCACGTAAGGCTTGTCCAGGTAGTGGGATGGCTGGAATTGAGAGCGATACACCTGCAGGGCTTCCTTGATCAACCTGGGAGCAAAGTGGGAGGCGAAGGCATATGGCAACCCCAGGTGTGCGGCTAGGCTTGCCCCATAGGTACTCGAACCAAGAATCCAGACAGGAATATTTTGCCCGGCACCAGGGACAGCGCGTACAGGCTGGCGTCCGTTGTCTTCGAAGTAGTCAAGAATCTCGACCACGTCACGTGGGAATTGGTCGGCGCTGGTTTCAGTGGAACGCCGCAAGGCTCGCATGGTCACGCCATCTGCGCCTGGCGCCCTACCGAGCCCGAGGTCGATGCGACCAGGATAAAGTGTTTCCAAGGTACCGAACTGTTCAGCCACTGTGAGCGGCGAATGGTTCGGCAGCATGATTCCCCCAGAACCGATGCGGATCGAGGTAGTGTTTGCGGCGAGATGGCTCATTAGCAGTGTGGTTGCCGAGGAACCGATGCCTGGCATGTTGTGGTGTTCGGCGAGCCAGTACCGCCGGTATCCGCATGCTTCGGCATGCTGAGCGAGCTTTACTGAGTTCTCATAGGTCTGAGCTAGAGTGCTGCCGACGTTAATGGGTATGAGGTCGAGGATAGACAGTGCAGTCATGAGGTCACGCTCTTAAGAAACACGGTACCCAGTGTTGCAGTTGAAAGAGTGTTTATAAACGCTGTACACCTCGTTTCAGAGTTGAGTAAAGCGCTACATTACTTTTCTGGATCATTAGTAAACCCCGGCCACCTTACCTGATGGCAAGGTGACTAGGGTTGAGGGCATTTAGTGGGTCTTTTCTAACGGCAACGCATAGGCAATGACGTAGTCGCCACGGTCAGGCGAGTTTCGTGCTCCGCCTGCAGTGAGCAGCACGTATTGGCGATGCGTCTTTGGTGAGATATAGGTCATCGGAGTCGCTTGGCCGCCAACGGGTAGACGGCCTTTCCAGATCTCCTTACCCGTGTCTGCATCAATCGCTCGCAAGTAGTAATCAGAAGTGCCCGCATAGAAGATCAGACCGGATTGGGTCGTCACCGAGCCGCTGAGGGTATCCTCACCGTCTGTTAGGCCTTTCGCTGCGAAACCATTTTGCTCAGTGTTACAAGCTGAGTGGCGATGAAGTCTCGGGTCGCGGGATCGGTGATCTGGTCATTTGCCTGATCAACCTTGCTGGGAAGTTGACCGACCATGACTTCTGGTTTGTTGAGAACCAGGGCATCGAAAAACACCAGGATCTGACGTAGGTGGTACTGCGCCCTTGCCCCGCCAATCAATCCAGGCGAACCCGTCTGGAGAGCGACAGGCTTACCAGCAAATGGTGTATCGGGAAGTCGCGAAATCCAATCCAAGGCGTTCTTCAGCACGCCGGGCACTGAGTAGTTGTACTCAGGCGTCACAATGATGACGGCATCCGCTTGTTTGATGAGCTTGCCCATCTTCACTACTGGGTCGGGAAAACCATTAGCCTGAATGTCTGCATCGTAGTGTGGAATGTCACCAACAGATTCGAGTATTTCGATCGAAACGCCAT
The DNA here is from genome assembly GCF_002236115.1 of Pseudomonas jessenii. Lineage (GTDB taxonomy): Bacteria > Pseudomonadota > Gammaproteobacteria > Pseudomonadales > Pseudomonadaceae > Aquipseudomonas > Aquipseudomonas jessenii. Next base: position 92,505 of record NZ_NIWT01000001.1, read on the forward strand.
CAGGTGACAGGAACTGAAGCGAGCGTGCCAGTGTGGCGTGAAACGAGGCTTTCCTCAGACTACCGAGGAGTACAACAAATCGCAGTGGTTGCATATTGAAGTCCTAATAGGTGGGTTACAGAAGGAGTCAGCCGATTTGTTGGCCTGCTGAGCATGACTGAGCGGTTGTCGATCACGAAAGTGTGGGCCAGACGCCGTTAGTAAAAGGCACGCTCGACTCCAGTATGGTGACTCAGATCGACGCCAAAACTCATTGGGCGGCCACCGCAACTCCGTAGGTGTCTTCGAAGAAGCGGTAGCGCGTGATCAGCTCGTTGATGACTTCAAATTCGATCGCGAACTCGCTGATGATAGTTTTGCCAGTACGAATGACTTGGCACTGCAGTGATCCCAGCGCGACACCGCGTTCGTAATCGGCCATCAGCGACTTGATGTTAAATTCTTGGGGCTGCAGATAGGTTCCAAAGTCGCGATAAAACGCAGCCACCGCAGCACGGCCTCTGCGCTGGCCAACCCAAGGGGCGATGTCAGAAGCACCTGGAATGCTCCAGTCCACATCGTGGCTAAAGCACTCAGCAATGGCCTCCGGGCTTTGTCCGGACGAGATCTTTGCGAAAAGGGTGCGGATCACTTCGAGGGTTTTTTCAGTGCTCACGATTTCGCGGCTCCGATTGAGAAAAAAGGGTTCTTTCAGCTCCGCGTGGGGAGCTGAAAGCAGGTGCGACGACTGAGTTACTTGCCGAATTGGCTGATGGTCGTTTCGTAGGCGCGATTTGCCATCAGTTCCAGAGGGAGTTTGCGGTGGGTGTCGGACAACACCTCTAGACCCCACGGGCCTTCGTAGCCAGCAGCCTGAACAGCCTTGATGAATGCCGGGATGTCGAAGGTACCGTCGCCTGGCAGGACGCGTTTGTGAATGGTGTCCATCCACAGTGGTTCGATGGCGTATTTGTGAGCGTCGTTGAGCTCGATCGACTTGATGAAGCGAGCCGGGATCTTGGTGATATCGTTAAAGTCGATGCCACCGCGCTGGAGGTGCCAAATATCGAGCAATAGACCGCCGTTTGGCTGGTTGGCGCCTTCCACGACGGCCAAAGCGGTTTCGATAGTTCGCACGTTGCTGAAAGGCATAATTTCCAGAACGACGTTGGCACCGACCTCTGCAGCCTGTTGGCTCAGCAGGGTGAACTCCTTGACCATCAAGTCTATGTCCGCAGTGTCCTCACCGATGCCAGGGCCGATCTTGATGGAGCGAGCGCCCAAAGCTTTGGCTGCTTCGAGTAGCTCCTGGCGAACCTTATCCGACTGACGGCGACGTTCGCCGGTGTGATACCAGTCAACCAGGAATTCCAACTCGACATGCTTGATACCGTTCTTTTCGAGAATGGCTTTCATGGCGGGATATCCAATCTTGTCGACAGTATCCATCATGCCGTTGTGAACCAAGCCGATGCCTTTAAAGCCCGCGTTGCCCGCAGCTTCCATCCGATCCTCGAACGAGTACGGGCTGACTTCGGTGGGGCCCATCGGATAGATGTCACCTGCAATAGTCCAATACGCAGCAAGCAGTTCAATATTTTGAGTCTTCATTTCTCTGTCCTCATTAGGATTGGAATCAACGTGAGAACAGACTAAGGTAGAGCTTTGTTGCGATAAACCTCATTATGCTCCTTTCATAGTGGAGTAAAGGTAGACAATGGCACAGGTTGAACAGGCCTTAAGTGGCGTGCTGATCTTCGTTACTGCGGCGCGGGCTGGAAGCTTTACCGTCGCTGCCGACCGGCTTGGCATCACCAAGTCAGCGGTGGGGAAAAGCATCGCGAAGCTCGAAGAACGGCTCGGATGCAAACTTTTTCATCGAACGACACGCAGCTCGGGCCTAACCGTAGATGGCGAGGCCTACTTCGCAAGCTGCTCGGCTGCAGTAGATGACATCCTCGCTGCAGAGGCATCATTGACCAGCCACCAACAAACGCCCAGTGGACGCCTGAGAGTTGACCTACCTGCCGCCTATGGCAGAAGCGTTGTGCTGCCGGTGCTACTGGAAATCCTGGATGCGAATCCCGATCTCAAGTTGACGGTTACATTCACCGATGCCGTCATTGACCTGATTGAAGAGGGGATTGATCTTAGTATCCGCTTCGGGACATTGAGGGATTCCAGCGGCCTTGTAGCTCGTCGACTTACCGTGCAGAAGCAGATCATATGTGCCGCACCCAAATATCTCGCGAAGCACGGCTGCCCTGAATCTCTAGAGGAGCTGCAGAACCACAGTTGCATCGTGAACTACCGACGTGGGCAGCGGATGAGTTGGAGCGTCCTGGATGTGGACGGAGAACTCACACGCATCACTCCACCCGGTACTCATGAGGTTGGAGATGGCGATGCCATCGTTTCCATGACAGTGGCCGGGCAGGGCATTTGCCAGATGCCGAGCTCTTTAGTTCGAGATCATCTTGAGGCGGGGCGGCTCGTCCAGGTTCTTGAAAAATACAATCCAGGTGACGTGGAGATCCATGCGGTATGGCCACAGACTCGCCATTTGTTACCGAAGGTTCGACGTGTCGTGGACGAGCTGGTAGTAAGGGCTGAGCGCGGGGCGTTGGATTGAGGGAGATCTGACAAGTATGGTGACTGACTTAAACTGACGAGCACGCCAGCAGGTGAACCCCGCTGGCGTTTTCCAATTATTAGATCGAGGCGCCTTCTTCGCCAGTGCGGAAATCAAAGCTGGTGGTCAGCCCGCCATCGGCAATGATGTCCGATCCAATAAGAGCACCAGCACCATTCGACAGCAGGAACAGCCCAGCCCTTGCTACATCACGGGCAGAGGTGATGCGACCCACAGGCTGACGCTTCGCACGGGTTTTGTGGAACAGGTCAGGATCCGCTGCCGACTCTAGGTGACGTTGGAACAATCCGGCCATCATGGCACCAGGGCTCAGTACGTTCACACGGATGCCTTGTCTTGCGTGATCCAAAGCAGCAGTCCGAGCGAGTTGGCGCACTGCTGCTTTAGAAGCGTTATAGAGCGCCAGTTGTTGTTCGGCGAAACTCGCGTTTACGCTAGCAACAGCGACGATGGAGCCACCCCCAGTTTCTACCATCAATGGGATCAGCGCCTTCATTGCCAAGGCAGTACCCACCACGTTGACGTCGAAGGTGCGTAGGATCTGCGCTTTGGTATTTTCTGTCACCAACCCAACGTCCAGAATTGCCGCTGAGGTGACCAGTCCGTAGGAGTGATAACCGCTGTCTTTAAGGCGATTGACCACGGCTTGCCAAGTTGTTTCTTCCGTGACATCCCCAGACACGTGATGATAGCCGTGAGCCTCCTTTAGCTGAGCTGCGGCATCTGTAAGATCGACGCCCACGGTATATACACCGTTGTCTACGAGCAGTTGGCAGATTTCCAGACCCAGACCTGAAGCTGCACCCGAAACGGCGACAGCGTGCGGCAACTCGAACGAAATTTGTGCAGGCATTTTTAACTCCTTTTAGACTTTATTGGGTTCAGCGGCCAACTGCGGCGTTGCACTCACTAACATTGGCTTTGGTGATAATTTGCTGGGGCAGGTAACGTACGTTCTCGGGTTTCTTGCCATTCAGCAGATCGACAACCGCCTGAGCAGCGTACTCGCCGTCCTGGACGGGTGACTGTAGAACCGTGGCGTATTGGGTGCCGGACTCGATAGCTGTCACGCCTTCAATGCTGCAGTTGCTGCCCACGAGTACGAGTTTTGAAGGATCTATGCCGGCACGTTGAGCGGCGACTATTACCCCCGCCATCATGTTGTCTGCCTGTGCATAGACGCCTTTTACCTTTGTGCCAAACTGAGTGAAAAGGGCGGACGCTGCTTCGGATGCTTTGGTCTGATCCCAATTCCCTGGTTGCGCTCCTTTGATCTGGATACCAGGTGCGTCGGCGGCAAGACCCTGCTTAAAGCCTTCCTCCCGGCCAATTTGTGGAGGCGTACCAGGTACTCCGACAACAAGGAAAACATCACCTGCCTCACCGTAGCCCTTTTCGTTGAACCCTTGCTCCATGGCTTTGGCAGCAGAGCCTCCTGAAGCTTTGTCATTCGGGCCCGTGTAGACATCCCAGAACTTGGAGTACTTCATATCCGGTAGCGAATTGGTCACCACCAGAGGGATGCCAGCCGATTTGATCTTGCGTAGAGAAGGGACAATTGCACTGGCATCCGCAGGCCAAAGTACGATGGCATCGGGACGTTCAGCGATGGCTTGATCAACCTGGCTGGCCTGTTCAGCTGGATCGAAGTTGGTAATTTTTACCTTTAGGGATATTCCCTCTTCCTGAGCCTTTTGGCGGAACGACTGCAGGTGTCGCGAGCAGTACTCGCACTCTTCGCTAACTGTCAGCAAGATAACTTTAGCGTCCTTGGCTGCCGCGTTTGCGGAAAAGCTTGTTGTCACACTAAGCGTCGCTGTGGCCATCATCCATGCAGAAAAGATGGCAACCTTGTTCAAGCCTGTCAGGTGCTTTTGAGCGAATGGAATCTCAGGTTTCATATTAAAGCCTCTCTGATTTTGGTTTTTGTATGGGCTAGGGAACGGGTCACGCCTGTCGAGTTAGGCCTTTCGAACGAACGATCTGAAGCAGTGCACCTGACTTGCCGTCGATGACGACAACGACCAGTAATAACAAGCCATTGGTCAGTAAGATCGCTGCTGAGCTTGCACCGAGCAGGCTAAGGCCATTGTTGAGAATGGTGAGGATCAGGACACCGAAGAACACGCCGCTAGGTTTGCCAATGCCACCCGCGAGCGCGACACCACCGATAATGGCCGCTGACACAGCTTGGAGAAGAAGATTGCTGCCCATGGTGGCGGATGCTGTCGCCAAACTGATCGACAGCAGAACCCCAGCGAGGCCTGCACATAGCGACGACAATACGAAGGCAAACAGGTGGACTCTTCCAATGGATACTCCACATGCCCGCGCGGCGTGTGTGCTGCTGCCGGTGGCCACCATGTCCCGACCAAGACGGGTGAATTTGAGAATTCCAGCCATGACTATGAATGCAAGGATGGTTAACAGGCTTCGTGCAGAGAAAATGCCGAGGATCGCATCGTCCCAGAACGCCCCTGCATCGAAGTTGTCTGTGCTGATGATTTTTCCACCAGCCAGCCAGTAGGCGAAGCCGCTCAGTGCGATCATCGTTCCCACCGTGACGACGAGTGATGACAGTCGTAGCCATACAAATACGAGCGCGTTTAGTGTGCCGACCACAAAGGCAAAAGCCATCGCAACGAGCGCACCTGTCACTAAGTCATCACCGCCTACTTTCAGCGTGATCAACCCTGCAACGGCGACCATCGATCCCACACTCAAGTCGAACTCTCCAACGAGCATGGTCATCGACAAGCCAAGGGTAATGAGACCTAGAAGGGCGAAGGACTGGAGATTGGCATACGTGTTCTGAGGGCTCGCGAAGTTGTCGAGTCCTACAGCGAAAACAGCGAACAGCGCGACCGCCAGAACAAGTGGCAGATTTGCTGCCATAGAAGTGATTTGGGTTTTCATCAGCGCACCTTCCCTCGGGCAATCAAGGCAGCCACGATGACGGCCAGAACAACGACGGCACCCTTGACCATGAGTTGGATTTCAAAGGACAAACCGTGGACGAGCAGTAGATTTCCAATTAGGGCGAGAAAGATCGCGCCGTAAACCGCATCGATGATTTTTCCCTGTCCGCCTCGGATCGAGATGCCGGCTACGAGCACCGCCGCGATTGCGTCGAAATCTAAGCCCGCCGCCATCTTCAGGTTTCCTTGGCTGGCTTGAGAGGCAAAGAGCCCTCCGGCTAATGCTGCTGAGAAGCCAGCGACCACAAACGCAATCACTAATGTCCGAGGGACACGGATTCCGGAGTAGGCAGCAGTTATGGGGTTTAAACCAATGAGTCGCAACTCACGACCGAAGCGCGTTCTTTCGACCCAGTAGTTCGCAGCTATCGCAAAAGCCAGGAAGATGACCAGCTGGTTAGGCACTAGCGAGGCGAACTTTCCGATGCCAAGCCAAGAAGCATCGCCCTTGCCAATAACCGTCATGCCCCCCGAGATATATGAACCGATGCCCATCACGATAGAGGCCACAGCGATCGTCGCAATGATCGGGTTAACACGTGCGGCACCGACGACCAGCCCCTGGATAGAGCCGATTAGAATGCCGAGCACGCTGACGGACAGAAGGGCTACCGGAAGGCCGAAGTGAAGAGTGCTCGCGAACACGATCGTCGAGAGCGCAGCTGTCGCCGCCATCGAAAGCATGAACAGGTTGCCGCTCAAGGTGATGAACGCCATGCCGACAGCAGCGATACCTATCGCAGAGACCGAATACATAATGGCGCTAAGGTTGGCAGGGGTAAGGAAATTCTCGACCGAAAAATAGCCCCATATGATCAGAAGCAACGACACCGCCTTGATGCCATTAACCTGAATCCTGTCCCCTTGGACAGACTGCTTTATTAGATCCCCTATGACTGAGGTCATTTTTTGCGTCCTCGATGGCGTGGTCGACGCAAGATGTGAGGCGTCACGTGCTTGTCTCATGCGATTTTCTCCTCGCCATGCCCGTGAAGGATGTCCATCAGGATTGTGGTCATTGAGCAATGTTCGATCATCCGGTCATTGACCATTTCCCCTCTGAAGACGGTTATGACCCGGTCTGCCAGTTCCAGGACTTCTTCGAAGTCGGTAGAGAAGAAAACTACTGTGAGTCCGGTAGCTGCCATCGAGCGAAGTTGGGCGTAGATTTCGGCTCTTGCACCGATGTCCACGCCACGAGTTGGCTCATTCAAAATGAGGATTTTTGGTGAGATTGCGGCGGCTTTGGCCATGGCAACCTTTTGTTGGTTGCCTCCGCTCAAGCTCGATACCTTGCTGTTTATGCGTTTAGTGTCGATCGTGAAGCGCTTCATCAGCTCATGGGCCGCATTGCGTTCAAGGGCATTTTCAAGCCGACCAAAGCGCGTCAATTGATTGAGGATCGAAGCAGTCGAGTTTTGTCCGATACTGGCCTCAAGAAAGACACCTTTGCCGGCGCGGTCTTCCGGCACATAAGCGATGCCCTGGGAGATAGCCTTTCGAGGGGACTGTATGTCGACCTGCTGACTATCGATCGACAGTTTGCCAGTGTGCGATCGGACTCCGGCAATCGCCTCTACCAAACGATCAGCACCCGATCCCAGTTGACCTACTACGCCGAGAATCTCGCCAGCTGGAACTGTCAGGTTAAGTGGCTGGCAGGCGTTTGGTACGCCGAAGCCGTCGAGATTGAGTCTCGCGACGTGCGCGTGCGGATTGATCGCTCCAAGCGTCGTGCGGCGCTCGACCTCATGCCCTACCATCGCAAACACCAGCGAGTCTGTAGTCATCTCAGAAGTGGGAGCAGTGAGGATCCGCTCACCGCTACGGAAGACTGTGATTCGATCAGTCAGATCGAAGACTTCATTCAGACGATGGCTGATGAATACCACCGTAGTCCCCTGATCACGAAGCCAGCGGACAGCCGTGAACACACGGGTAATTTCGCTTTCTGCCAAAGTCGCAGTGGGCTCATCGAGGATCAGGACTTTAGCGCCATGGAGCACGCAACGAGCGATCTCCACCAGTTGCCGCTCCGCGAGGGAGAGTTCGGAGGCCGATTGATTCAGCGAGATATGAGATAAGCCAATGGAGTCGAGCTGACGTCGAACGTCAGTTTTGAAGCGGCGCCTTAGGTAGATATGGCCTACTCGAGTATTGCCCATGAGCACATTGTCCAGCACGGATAGCGCTGGAATGATGGACAGCTCTTGGTGGACGATGGATATACATGAAGGGTCGGTGCGTCGCCCAAGCCGGAGGGCCGCTCCGTCGAACAGTATCTGCCCTGCCGTTGGATCCACCAAACCGCCGAGAATCTTCACTAGCGTGCTTTTTCCGGCTCCATTTTCGCCGCAAAGACCGTGTATCTCTCCAGCATCCAGTTCAAAGTCAACAGACTTCAAGGCTGTAATGCCGCCATAGGTTTTATGTAGTCCAATTACCTGGACAATTTTCTGAAACTGCATGGCTGAGCCCTGTCATTGTTATGATTGTGAACAGTTTTCTATTAGCAGTGAGACTAAGCGCTGAGCGCTGGATATATATTTAAGTAGTACTTATCTGTTCCTCGATTTAGCACCTTTAAGTTCATCAAAACACAGTCTTCACAGGAGAAAAATGCACGGTGTGGAATTCATTTTTTCTTCTGTGAAGAAATCAAATGAGTGTCCCGGCGACAGCTGGCAGGGCTTTATCTTGCTAGGTCGAGAACCTGTAGAGGCATATTGCGGTTTTAAATCGTTTGGCTGTGTTGCCCAAGAAAAATCCGGGCAACCAGCGATAAATTTCAGCTCAGAGGAATTTCTTGTCCACGAAGCTCAGAAGATTTGAAGAGAGCCTCTAGAATCACGTTGATGTTATGTGCCTGGCTTGCCGGAACTTGAGAAGGCAGACCTTCTCGCAAGGATTTGACGAAAGCGGCTGCTTCTCGGTCAAAATAAACTGGGTTGCCAATCTCAGCAATTTCTGGCGAATAAACTGTTTTGCGCACCGCCCAGACCTCTGGAAAGCTTGTTTCATTCCAGTGTGTCCAACCCTGTGCGTGTCCGATTTTTCCGTCATGGTAGAGCTTGTAAGATGCAGGCATAGGCGTTGAATGCATCACGCCATGAGTGCCGTAAGCGGTGATATCCCAGCTTTCTGTCCAAGGCATGGGATCCCAGGACATGAAGTCGATTGTCACGACCTTATCGTCATAGTTCAGTACTGCTGCGGCCGCGTCTTCACGTGCCGAGTCGCTCATTTGTCCTTGGAATTTAGAGATTCGAGCATTGACCGACTTGGGCATACCGAAATGCAGGAGAATGCGGTCGATCGTATGGCATCCGATTACGTAAAAGGCGCCACCAAGATCACCTGATTGCTTCATGTGGTTCGTATCGGCCTCGTCATGTGAGCATCCGGCATGAGCTCGTACCTGAAGTACCTTGCCGATCTCTCCGCTCTGGAGAACCTGCTGCATTCTCTCCACCGAAGGTGAGAATCTCCAGCAATATCCAACCTGGAACAGGTTGCCAGTGCGCACCACTACTTCAACAATGCGGGATGTGTCTTCTGATCGTCGACCAGCTGGCTTTTCGCAGAGTACGGCTTTCCCTGCTTCGAGTGCCTCAATCGCCCAGTCAGCCATCAGATAGCTTTTCGGATGCACCAAGACGATGTGTACATTTGGATCGCTTAGGATTTCCGCCTTGCTGCGCGCTTGTAACCCGAGTGCGTCCACGAACGGTTCTAACAAGGGGCTGTCATCGTACGCCCCAAGAAACTCCACGTTTGGCATACGCTGAAAAGCCTTCACTCGGCCGGAAGTGTGCGGATGAGTGATGCCTAAGCAAGCTACTCCTAGCTTGGAATCTTCGTTGAATTTTTGTGGCATGTAGGATTCCTCGATGTGTGCATTTCGCTCCGTCCTTTAAGTGACGGAGCATTTTCATTCCATTGAGTCTCGCCTGTGAGATCAGATCACTGAGCGGATGCTGCCGCCATCGACTCCCCAGACACTAGATGTCACGAAAGAGGCGAGGTCGGATGCCATGAAGACAATGACATTTGCAACTTCCTCGGGTGTGCCTAAGCGATCGAGCGGGAGTTGACGCAGGGAAAGCTCGTGCTGGACAGCCGCCTGGGGTTCCATGCCATGAACTTTTCCCATCGTTTCGGCAAAACCGCCTGATTTAGTCCAGAACGGAGTCCAGATCGGGCCTGGCGCTACTGCATTTACGCGAATATGCGGGCCTTCGCTGCGAGCTAGACCTTTTGTGACGGCCAATACCGCTGCTTTCGACGCGGCATAATCCAGTGGGCAAGGCTCAGGCTGCCTTGCTAGGTCGGACGCGTTATTAATTATCACGCCACTTTTTTGAGTCCGCATAATCGGCAGGACTTTGCGGCATGCCCGGACATAACTCATGAAGTTGAGTTGCATGGTTGCTTCCCAGTCTTCGTCCGTAAGGTCATCGAACATTCGCACCGCGCCAGAGCCGACGTTGTTCACGAGAACATCGACTTTGCCGTTATAGGCCGCGAGGACGCGGTCGATTCCGTCGTTCACACCAGTCAAGGTGCTCAGGTCGGCTTTAGCAACCGCTACCGTGGCTCCCAACGCTTCACCTTCAGATTTCAGTTCTGAGAGGGCCTCAGCATCCCAATCTAGCAATGCCAGATGGCTACCTTCAGCGGCAAACGCAAGTGCAGTTGATCGGCCAATGCCTTTAGCTGCGCCGGTAATCAGAACGACTTTGCCAGCAAGGTTTGTTTTCATAATTGGATACCTTCTTCCGAGTCGATGGGGGAGATCAAACGTCTTTCAGGAGTGTGACTATCGGTCTCGCTATGGGAGCTTTACGACATTGCTCCGTACGTGTAAGTAGGGGACGATACGATCGTGGTGTCTAGAGGCAAAGCCCTACTCATTGCCGCTTTGTGGCCGCATCTTGTCTATGGCTTCGGCGGGGCATACACCACAAGTGCGCAGCACTGTTGCGAGAGATGATGGTGATGAAAAACTCGTGGGGGCGTGCTGTTTGTTCACGTTACTGTTCCTCATTCTTTTTATTTTAAATGGAGAAACTAAGGGGGAATGTTTTCAAATGTCTGAAAGCACTAGTGCCTAGATGAAGTAGTCAACTTGATGCCTCGCGATACGAAGATTACCGAGCTCTTCTCGTACTCGCAGATGCGCGGGGTGACTTGCATATCCCTCCAGTGCTTCCACTGAATCAAACTCGGAGTATAGAACCACATCACATGCATAATCGATCTTGCTGAAATCGACTCCGATTTCCAAGCTTCGCAAGCCGGGAATCTCTGTTCTAATTCCTTCGAATGCCGATTTCAGTTTTTCGATATTGCTGGAACGCTCTACTTCACTTTCACCGCGCAGATTCCACATGACGATGTGTTTGACCGGTTGCATATTCCTCTCCGAGGTAAATTGGTAAACAGATGAAAAGGGCTACAATGCCATGCAGACCTTATATTCAACTGAGCGCCGCGCGGCTATGCGTGGTGCAGAATAAAGTCGAATTCCAGGGTGTAGTACTGTGAGTCGATTTGGTTGCCGTAAGGGTCTAGTCCGCTTTCGTGGGAAACCCATTCGGCAATAAGCGAAGAGCGAACGCCGAACACAGCATCCGAGTCCAGATAGTCGCCTCCTTCACGAAATACATGAGTGACGAGTCGCTGGAAGCCTGGAGCTGTGATCATGAAATGCAGATGGGCCGGACGCCATGGATGACGATTTAAGGTTTCCAGCATTTTGCCGACTGGGCCATCGTGTGGGATTGGATAACAATCCGGTACGATCGTCCTGAACTGATAGTGGCCTTCCGCGTTTGCTTGGAGTATTGCCCGGCCATGGTGGGCTTCTAAGCCTGGCTTCTGTACATCATAGAAACCGGCATCGTCAGCCTGCCACACCTCAATTTTGGCATGGGGAATTGGGGCTCCGTCAGCGGATTGCACCTTCCCTTTGACGAACCACGGAGTGCCTGGCAGGCCGCTGCTTATATTTGCTCCCAAATCAAACTGAGGGGCGTCAGCTACGTGAAATGGCCCAAATACAGTAGCTTCAGTACACCCGGCAGGTTTCTTGTGGTTCTGCGCAGTGACTAAGGTAGACAGGCCCAAAGTGTCAGAAAGCAGGATGAACTCTTGACGGGTCGGGGTGCAGATTTGACCGACAGCAGTGAGAAATTCGATGCCTTTTTCCCACTCTTGCTCGGTCAACTGAGTCTCGCGGGCAAATGCGTGAAGATGTTGTACGAGAGACGTCATGATCTCATGAAGCCGACGATCTTCCGTACCCGCGTTACGGGCCAGTACGGCCTGCGTGATTGTCTGCTCATCTAAGTTTCGCATGGTTGCACCCTGGGTTCTTATTTGTGGTGGGAAATTGGGTAAACACCCTGATTTCTCCTTCGGAAAGCTGCTCGGCTCCATGTAGGCCAAAAGCCTATTCCCGAATCTATGCAGCTACGCTAAAGTGCTGATAGATGGAATAAAATACTAAAAATGAAAATCTTTCTTTCACCAGTGAAAAAGTCGTCCAAATTCTGGGAAATGCGCTGATGGATCGATTCACCGAACTTGAACTATTCGTCAACACCGCGGAACTGGGAACGCTGAGCAAAGCCGCAGAGAAGCTCGACATCTCGAATGCAGCCGCAAGCAGACACCTTGCTGCCTTGGAAAACAGGTTGAAGGTTCGTTTGATAGAACGAAATACACGGCGCTTGTCGCTTACAAATGCGGGCCATGATTTCTACGCACGATGCAAAAGCGTCCTTGCCGAACTCAGTGAGGCAGAGGCGACGGTGAGCGCCGCGCTGATCGAGCCGACAGGTACTCTGACGATTACTGCAACGATCTCTTTTGCCATGCTGCACATTGCACCGCTTGTTCCTGAGTTTCAGCGCCTGTATCCCAGAATTAAGGTAAAGATCGTTGGGGCGAACCGCTATTACGACATTATTGATAGCGAAATCGACTTGGCGATCCGTACACGTGAGTTCGAGGCGGACTCCAGCATCACTATTCGTAAACTGGCAGAAACAAGGAGGGTACTGGCTGCATCACCAAAATACCTCCAACGCAAAGGAGTTCCCGCGTCGGTTGAAGACCTCGCAGATCACGATTTGTTGATTTACAGCCTCGCGAATCATCCGGAAATGATGGAGTTCACTAAGGGTTCTGAGCGACGGAGTGTCAAAATACAACCCGCCCTGGAAACTAATGACGGACAGATTGTGCGTGCAGCTGCTCTGGCTGGGGCAGGGATTCTGGTGCAGCCCAAATACATTATCTATGACGACCTGGTCGCGGGCAGATTAGTACCAGTTTTAGACGATTGGGATCTTCCCCGGCTGATTATCAACTTGGCGTTTCAGGATCGGCGTCACATGCCGGCCAAGACGAGACTCTTCATTGATTTTCTGTTGGATCAATTCAAGCGTAAAGAGTACGAGCGCTACTGGACTCGATAAAAAACCTCGGCCACCGTTATGAGTGAGCCGAGGAAAAAACCTGTATTAGATGACGTCGATCGCCGTTTTAGTTGGGCCTTTTGCCCTCGTAAGCGTTTTGAAGCAGCTGACGAATACCATCGCGTTCGATGGGGCGTGGGTTCCAGTATGGATTAGACAGTGCGATGTCGGTCGCACGGTCAAGGTCAGCTTCTGTCAGGCCCAGTTCACGTAGCGTCATCGGAGCGCCAAGCTTCTCAGCCAGGTCGTACAATGCACCACCAGCGGAGTTATGTTTTACGCCGAGCGCCCGAATAATTCGAGCGGCTGCATCCGGTGCTGCGCTGGCGTTGTAGGCAATTGCATGGGGTAGCACGACAGTGTGAGTTTGAGCGTGAGGCAGGTTAAAGCTGCCACCCAGCGTATGGCACAACTTATGATGCAGTGCCATTCCGACGTTCCCTAGCACTGTGCTGCATAGCCAAGCACCGTATAGGCAATCACTACGGGCTCCGAGATCATCGGGCGTCCTGATTATTTGATCCAGGCCTTCAGCCATCGCACGAATACCTTCTTCCGCGATAAGAGACATGACGGGATTGCCATCCTGGGCGTACAAGCCCTCCGCCGCATGGGCAATAGCATTCATGCCACTCATCACCGACATTCCAACAGGCAGGGTTGCCGAAAGCTCGGGGTCGTAAATGACTGTCTTGGGAAGGACGCGTGGATCCTTGCCTGTTTTTTTGATGCCGTTTTCGGTGAGCCCATAGACTGGTGTCATTTCTGATCCAGCATATGTTGTAGGGATCGCTAGAATCGGCAACCCAGACTCAAGCGCGATGGCCTTCCCGAGACCTGTGGTCGATCCGCCACCGATGGCAACTGCGCAATCAGCTCCCAACTCCTTAGCAATTTCCCTGGCTTCGCGCGCCGTCTCAATCGGTACATGCATTACTGCTTTGTCGAAGATACCTGCAGCGCGAGTGCCAAGGATTTCCGCGATTCGCTCAGCCTGATCACGTTGTTCCGGCGTGGAAAGAATAAGTGCGCGACGTGACTCCAGCCGATCAATCTCGGCTTCAAGTTGTTGGAGGGATCCTTTGCCAAAAATCACTCTGGCGGGCAGGCCGGTATAGGTGAAATTCTTCATGATGTTGATTTGATTCCTATGGATGGGGGAAGGCGCAGAAGAAGCGTTCTAGCATGTTGCCTATCGCTTCGTTCTCGCTGCTGAAAGCAGGGATTAGCTCGGAATTGGGGTCGGCTGATAGGCAATCAGCTTCCACTCGCCGTCGCGTTGCTCCCAAACTGCGAGAGCCTTATTGCGAAGCGTTTTTTGGATACCACCAGCGGTGATTTCGCCATTCATTTCGCCGAACACAAGAGCGATATCACCGACTACTTTGATGGCTTGAATCGGGTGGTCTATCGAGTGGTAGATGTAGAAACCGCCCAGGCATTTGTCGAGGTAGCTTTGAAGCGTATCGACGACCCCGCTGGTATGGGCATAGCTAAGGTCGGGATGTGCGAGCGCGCGGAATGCCTCGAAATCGCCCGCCAAGATGGCGTTGTAGCGCTTGTCTTCGAGTGCGCGAATCAGATCTTCAGTTTCATTATGGTTGTTCATGCTCGGCCTCTTTCGTATGGCGGGGCATAGGGCGGAAATCGAAAATGCCCCGCTGGGCGTTACCTTCAGACTTCCAGAAAGCCTGCAGCTCACGCTTCAGTTCAAGCCTATAATTTCACTCTCGGCTATAAAACATCGTTTATGGAATTCTTTTTTTCGCTGGAGAAATAGTAGAGCCGGATTTTGTGTGGATTTAGTCAGCGGAGGAGGCGTAACGAACCCTCAAACGTTAGGGCTGGCGGTGCTCGGGGGGATTGCATCTCAATCTTGGAATGCCGGAGAAGGAATGCTCAGGCTCTCAGCGCACTCCGTAAAATTTCAGTTTTCCACTAGGCGAAAAAGAGATTTCTCTTTCTGGCCTTTTATACCTGAAATCGCATATCTAAGATCGATCTCAATGACAGCCATCTCGGCTGCACCATAACAAGAACGGAGAGTTAGCTATGCACTTTCTCCTTGCGATGTCCGCGATCTGCCTTGATGCCGTTGGAAGCTTTCTGACCCGCTCCTGCAGTAATCCACTTTTAGCAGTCGCGCCCAACAATCCGCTGACCGCATTGGTGCGAACTTCCTTTCGGGGTTTCGATTGCACTCGTTTGGCAGCGGCCGTTCAAATTATCTTCTCGTTCACCCCGACATTCTTCCATCAGCCCTTGAGCTGGCGGGCTGCAACTGCAGTGCTGCCATTTTTGAGGACGCTGAATCGTGGAGTAGTGGAGGGCAGGTGAATTCTCGATCGCCAAGCGATTTCTGTCGGTATTGGATTCACCCTTTGGTAGTGCGGCTACCTAAAACACTTTAACTGCGTATCAGGAGATTTAAATGAGCAATCAAAATGTAGAACTGCTGGCGGCGTACTTCACGCTCTCGGGCGATGTGTACCCGTTCGGCCCTACTGAGATCAGCCCGTTCGCATTCCGCGACCGTGTAGAGGCCGCTGCAGAGGCTGGTTACACCGGCATTGGCCTCATCCATGTGGATTTGATGTCCACCGTAGATCGGATTGGTTTTGGTGAGATGCGCCACATCCTCGAAGCAAACGGCATCAAGCATGTCGAATTCGAATTTCTGACCGACTGGTACAAAGATGGTGAGCGACGTCGTGCGTCCAACAAGATGCGTGCTGAGCTGTTCAATGCTGCCCAAGAGTTGGGTGCGCGCGCTGTTAAAACCGCACCTGGTCTAAACGAAGAACATGCTGATATTCCTCTGATGGTTGAGCACTTCGCCCTGCTCAGTGAGGAGGCAAAGTCCCACGGTACTAACATCGTGCTCGAAATCATGCCGTTCAGTAACGTGCGTACCATCGACACCGCATTGGCCCTAGTGCAAGGCGCAAACCACGATAACGGCAAGCTGTTGTTGGACATCTGGCACCTCGCTCGCGGCGGTGTCGACTTCAAAGAAATTGCCCGTATCCCAGGTAAGTTCATTGGCTCGATCGAGCTGGACGATGCCGATAAATACGCCGTAGAGGATCTGTGGCAAGACACCATCCATCGTCGCCGTCTGCCGGGTGAGGGTGTGCTGGATGTTCCTGGATTCATCAAGGCGGTTCAAGCGACAGGTTACAACGGCCCATGGGGCGTGGAAGTACTCTCGGAGGTGGTGCGCAAGCTCCCTCTGCAAGAAATGGCTCAGCGCACTTACGAGACCACGATCTCTCAATTCAAGTAAGTCGAGCAGGATTGGCGGGGGGGCAATGCTCTCCCGCACCCACCTAAAAATAACAGGCAGCCTAGCTGTCGAGGGAAGAATTATCATGTTGCGCATTGCCGTATTAGGTGCCGGACGTATCGGAAAAATTCACGCCGCTAACGTCGCTACAAATCCTCGCACGAAATTGGTCGTGGTAGCTGATCCGTGGAAAGACGGCGTTGACGCGCTGGCCAAGCAACTGGGTTGTGAAGCGGCTTACGACTATGCCTCCGCAGTTGATCGCGATGACGTAGATGCCGTGTTTATTGGTACGCCTACAGAATTTCATATCGAGTTGATGCTCCGCGCTGTAAAGCTCGGCAAGCCAGTGATCTGCGAAAAGCCGATCGACATGGATTACGAACGCGCGAAGGCTGCTGTCGAAGAGCTCGAACGCCTCAATGGTCGTGTGATGCTGGCGTTCAATCGTCGATTCGACCCCGACTACCTGCGTCTTCGTCGTGCAATCGACGATGGTGAAATCGGGGTGGTTCGACAAGTCATCATCACCAGTCGTGACCCGGCGCTGGCTGCGAGGGCATACCTGGAATCGTCCGGAGGAATATTCCGTGACATGACCATTCACGACTTCGACATGGCTCGGAGCCTGCTTGGCGAGGAGCCAGTTGAGGTTTTTGCGGTCGGAAGCCGACTGGTTGATCCGACGCTGGAATCCATCCCGGACTATGACAGTGTAATGGTGCTTATGCGCACCGCATCCGGCCGCCAATGTCATATCAACTGCTGCCGTGAGGCCGTATATGGTTTCGATCAGCGCCTGGAAATTTCCGGTTCCAAGGGCATGTTGCTGAACGAAAACCATCGTTCGAACAACGTTCGTCGTTATGGCGCCGAGGCTACTGACGTGGCCGACCCACTGCTCAATTTCTTCCTAGAACGTCACGCCGACTCCTACAAGATCGAGCTCGACAGCTTCCTGGATGCCCTCGAAACCAACAGCCCAATGCTGGCAACACCACGTGACGGGCTCCTGGCTCTTCGCTTGGCGAACTGCGCTACAGAGTCGGCTGAAACCGGCAAGGTAGTACGAGTAGGAAATTACTAATCCGCGTACGTGAGCCTCCAAACTTGTGCGGAGGCATTACGTCGCAGCAGAACCCGAACAAAGCATGAAATTGAAGTAGCAAAACGTAGTTGCAAGGGGCGTGATTTTTTGCCCCTAGCCAAGTGTTCACATCACTTGGCGCGCACTGATGACGGTTAACAAAACATATAAAGGTACCGGTCATGAATACAGATACGAAGGCCTTAACCGGGCTCTCCAACAATCGCGAAAAGCTATCCTCAACCCGGTTAGCCTTTATTTTCGTGACGAGCTTGTTTTTCATGTGGGGGCTCTCACATGGACTTCTCGATGTGCTGAATAAACATTTCCAAGACACTTTGCACGTTTCACGGGCACAGTCTGGATTGGTTCAAACAGCGTACTTCGGGGCGTACTTCATCATCGCCTTGCCAGTAGGCCTGTTCATGGAGCGTTTTGGCTACAAAGCGGGTATTTTGGCAGGGCTCGCGCTGTTTGCCCTAGGAGCACTGCTGTTCATTCCGGCTTCGATGGCCGGAACATTTACGCCATTTCTGGTTGCGCTGTTTGTTCTGGCCTGTGGTCTGGGCTGCCTGGAGACTGCCGCCAACCTTTACGCGGCTGCACTTGGCGCTCCCGAAAAATCGGAGCAACGTCTGACATTCGCCCAGTCTTTCAACGGACTGGGGGCGTTCATCGGGCCGGTCATTGGTGGCGCAGTCTTCTTCGCCCCACCCATTGAATTTAACGGTAGCCGCATTGACTTGGTCTCAGTGACGTATGTCTCACTGGCGGTCATAGTGATGTTGATGTTCGTCGCCTTTGCACGAATTCACCTTCCAGAAATTCGCAACGAAAAGGCAGCCGATGTTCAGAATCAGAATGGAGACGAAGTAAGCCTCTGGAGGAAACGTAACTTCACTGGGGCGCTGCTCGCTCAGTTCTGCAACGTTGGTGCGTACGTCGGTATCGGGGCGTTTTTTATCAATTACACGATTGATCACTGGCACGGGATATCTGCTCAGAAAGCATCGTTCCTGCTTTCACTTGGGATGCTTGCCTACATGGTCGGTCGATTCGCCGGAACATGGGTGATGCGTTACGTCCCTGCACGCTCATTACTCATCCTCAACAGCTTGGTCAGCATGGTGCTATGCATCGTTGCGATCGCTGGGTTTGAACGGATCTCTATCTTCGCAATAATCGCCATCTATCTATTCATGTCGGTGATGTACCCCACAATTTTCGCTATGGGTATACGAGGACTGGGAGCGCATACCAAGAAAGCCGGTTCGTTCCTGGTGATGACTCTGGTTGGAGGTGCGTTCGTTCCATTCATGATGGGGGCATTCGCCGATCATTTTGGGATTGCTACCGCCTTCTATGTACCGCTGGTGTGTTTCGCCGTCATTGCATGGTATGGGCAGAGCCAGACACCCGTCACGGCGACCGACAAAGCTCACTAACTCATATTCCGAACAACGACGTGTAGTAGGCCCTGCATTGCGAGGCCTGCTGCAACGGATTCGGCTTGCCCGAAATTCTTGCAAGCTGGTGATTGGCAAGTTTCAGATTAGGAAAATCAACATGAAACGACTACACGGCAAAGTTGCGTTGGTGACTGGAGGTGGAATGGGTATCGGACGTGCAATCGCCGAGCTTTTCGCCGATGAAGGAGCCACCGTTATCGTTGGCGATGTGCACCAACCTGAGCCATACAATAATGCAAGTGTCGTTGCCAAGCACTTGGATGTGTCAAAGCTGGAGGACTGGGAACGTCTCGTCGAAGAGGTAGTTCGTGAGCACGGTAAGGTTGATGTGCTCGTGAACAACGCGGGCTTGGTAGGATCCTACCTTCCCATCGATGAGATCACCCTCGATGACTGGAATCGGGTCATCGATATCAATCAAAACGGTGTGTTCTATGGGATGAGAACCGTCATCCCAGTCATGAAGCGTCAGTACGCAGGCTCCATCGTTAACGTGTCTTCAATCTGGGGCATCGTCGGCGCCAGTGGTGTGTCGGCGTACCAGGCTAGCAAAGCTGCAGTGCGCATGATGAGCAAGAACGCAGCTCTGTCTTATGTGGCCAACGGTATCCGCGTCAACTCGTTGCATCCGGGGTTGGTCGAAACACCGATGATTGCTCGCCAAGCGGCTGATACCACAGCAGCCGTCGTCGCAGCGACGCCGATGGGGCGTGCGGCGGATCCCAAAGAAATTGCCTACGCAGCATTGTTCCTCTCCAGTGATGAAGCGAGCTTCATCACTGGGGCAGAGCTCGTGGTTGATGGAGGTTACACAACGCCCTGAGCGTTCTATTGACGTGCGCGTACTGCGACAGGGGCAACTCCGTGCCGCAATTTTGATACCCATCTGAGGAGAACAAAAATAATGAAAACGCAGAAAGGTGGTTTGTTGTGCAGCGCTGTTTTGGCAGCAGGTTTGACGTTACAGCTTACGCCTGCAATGGCGGCTGGGGAGAAGATCGTCGTCAACTTCCAAACGTTATCCATTCCTTACTTCATCTACATGCACGAGCAGGCTGCGCAGGAAGCCAAGACGCTCAATGTTGAACTGCTTGTGCAGGATGCCCAATCTTCCTCGACGAAGCAGTCTTCGGATGTCGAGAACGCACTGACTCAAGGTGTCGATGCAATGGTTGTCGCACCCAATGATGTGACCGCCTTGGCTCCGGCTTTGAACGAAGTGCTATCTGAAAAAGTACCCTTGGTGACAGTCGACCGTCGCGTCGAAGGTACCGATGTCCCAGTGCCCTATGTGACTGCTGACAGCGTAGCGGGTGGCCGACTTATGGCCGAGTGGGTCACGACCAACATGAAAGATGGTGCGCGCGTGGCATTCATTGCCGGTACAGCTGGTTCATCAACAGCCATTGACCGTGCGAAAGGTGTCCATGAAGGACTCAAAGCTGGCGGAAGCAAATTCAAACTAGTTGCTGAGCAGTCTGGGGAGTGGGAGCGCGCCAAGGCTATGTCGGTGGCTGAAAACATCCTGACATCGCTGAGTGCAAACCCTCCAGATGCAATCATCTGTGCGAGCGGCGACATGGCACTCGGGGCTGCGGAAGCCGTGCGGGCCATAGGGTTGAAAGGCAAGATCAAAGTCATCGGGTTTGACGCGTACCCAGAGGTGCTGCGTGCCATCCGAGACGGAGATATCGCCGGCATCGTGGAGCAAAGCCCGAGCAAACAAATCAGGACGGCCCTTCGCATGGCGGTGATGAAAGTACGCGGCGAAGCAGAGCTCGATACGGTCATCGTTCAGCCATTCATGGTCACCCAGGAAAACCTGAGTCAGGCAGAACAATACAGCGCCATTCAATAACTGGCGGTTCTTCGTCCGGTAAATCCGACTGTTTGATGCACCTATGCAATTAAGGAAATCGAGAATGAAAACGAACAATAAACGTCGAGTGCTGACTGCTGCATTGGCCACAGCTTTTTTGATGTCGAACGCACCCGTTTTCGCCGCTGGCGAGAAGATTGCGGTGAGCTTCCAAACCCTATCAATTCCCTTCTTCATCTTCATGCATGAGCAGGCAGTGCAGGAAGCTAAAGCACTGGATATCAACCTGCTTGTCCAGGATGCCCAGGCTTCATCTTCCAAACAAAGTTCCGATATCGAGAACTCGCTCACACAAGGTGCTAAGGCAGTTGTATTGACTCCGAACGATGTCTCCGCGCTCGCACCGGTTATCAATGATGTGCTGGATGAGAAGGTTCCGGTAATCGCAGTTGACCGCCGTGTGGAGGGCACTTCCTCAGCTGTGCCATTCGTAACGGCAGACAACGTGGCGGGTGGGCGCATCATGGGTGAGTGGGTTGTGAAGAACATGCCCAAGGGGGCCAATGTGGTACTGATCACCGGTCAGATTGGCTCCACCACCGCAATGGATCGAGCGAAAGGGGTGCATCAAGCACTGACTGCGGCCGGTAGCAACTTCAAACTCGTGGCCGAGCAATCCGGTGAGGCTGATCGTGCCAAGGCAATGTCGGTGGTCGAGAACATTCTGACCGCTTCGGCGGGCACTCCGCCTGATGTGATCATCTGCTCCACCGGCGATATGACGCTTGGAGCAGTCGAAGCCGTTCGAGGAATGGGACTAAGCAACAAGATCAAAATCATTGGCTACGACGCTTACCCTGAAGTTCTGAAAAGCATCAAGGCAGGTGAGATTACCGGCATCGTTGAACAGAGCCCAAGCAAGCAGATCCGCACCGCCTTACGCCTGGTTGTGGACAATATCCGCAATGGCACCAAGATCGAATCAGTGACCGTTCAGCCGTTCATGGTCACCCAGCAAAACCTGGATCAAGCGGAGCAATTCAGCGCTATCAAGTAATCGACTACCCATCTTTGTAATTGACGCGGGAGAGAGCACCGCTATCTCCCTATTTAACGGATCTAGGACTGGAAGGCATCGGAATGAACGATACGCTGCTGCAAGTTCGCAATATCAAGAAGACCTTTCCAGGGGTTGTTGCACTCAATGGCGTAAAGCTCGAAGTCGGTAAAGGTGAAGTACACGCTTTGCTCGGTGAAAACGGGGCGGGCAAGTCGACCATCCTGAAGATTCTGGCCGGTGCCCAGCCTGCGGATGCTGGTCAAGGTTCACTTGAATTCAATGGCCATGTGCTGCAGGAGCATGACACTCCCATGCGCCGCCAAGAGCTTGGCATCATTACTATCTATCAGGAGTTCAATCTCATCGCCGACATGTCTGTCGCTGAGAACATGTACCTCGGACGTGAGCCGTTACGACATGGGTTTGTTGACTGGAAGCTGATGTTTAGTGATGCCCAGCATGTCCTGGACGACCTCGGTTTGACCATTACACCAAGGACGATGGTTCGCAAGCTCAGTGTGGCTGAACAGCAGATGGTAGAGATTGCCAAGGCGCTCACCATGAATGCGAAGCTCATCATCATGGATGAACCTACCGCTGCGCTCAGTGGCCGCGAAGTAGACAAGTTGCACGGAATCGTCGCGGGTCTGAAGGCCAAAGGCATCAGCATCATCTACGTGTCGCATAAGCTCAATGAAGTGAAGGCTTGCTGTGATCGTTACACCATCTTTCGTGATGGCGCCTACATCACCTCTGGGGACGTCGCAGACGTCAGCGTCGATGACATCGTTCGTCTGATGGTCGGCCGGGACGTCGAGTTTGTGCGCAAACCGCTCACCGGCTCTCCAGGCGAAGTGATGCTGAAAGTGCAGAGTGTTTCCAGAATCTCCGGTGGCGGCGGCCAAAGTCTTCATGCAACGCCACTACGCGATATGTCCATCGATGTGCGGGCTGGGGAAATTGTTGGTTTCGCTGGGCTGGTAGGAGCAGGCCGTACAGAACTGGCTCGTGTGATCTTCGGCGCCGATGGATGCGATGAAGGGATCATCTACGTGAACGGTCGCCAGGTTTCTCCGTTTCGATCGCCTCGTGAAGGCATCGCTGCCGGAGTCGCGCTTGTGCCGGAGGACAGGAAGCAGCAGGCCTGCTTCTTGGGGCACTCCATTCGCTGGAACATGAGCCTACCGAGCTTGGGTGGGATGAAGCGCTGGGGCATGTTCATTGATGACCGAGCTGAAACCCAACTCATTCAGGACTACCAGAAGCGACTGCGAATCAAGATGGCTAACGACAGTGTGGCCATTGGGACTCTGTCAGGGGGAAACCAACAGAAAGTCATCCTGGCCCGATGCATGGCGCTCAAGCCGAAAGTTCTCATTGTCGACGAGCCAACGCGAGGCATTGATGTTGGGGCCAAAGCAGAAGTTCACCAAGTTCTGTTCGATATGGCGCGCGCTGGCATCGCCGTGATTGTCATCTCTTCCGAGCTGCCCGAAGTCATGGCCGTCAGCGACCAGATTGTCACGTTCCGGGAAGGAACAATCACCGGTGTTGTCTCGGCTGATGAGGCAACTGAAGAGCTACTGATGCAGCGAATGGCTCAGGGAGTGAGTTCGACGCTTTCACACCAAGGCGTGGCCTAAACGGGCCGCACCCGCATCATCTATCGAGTAAACATAAAATGATCAAACCAGCATCTAGTGAGTCGGCCGTGGAGCATCGGAAAAAATTCGAGATGGTCGGGTTCTTCGAGAAGTATGGCGTGGTGTTGTTCCTCGTCGCACTGATCGCCATTTTCACCCTCTACAACCCAATGTTCCTGTCGGTTCGCAACATCAAGAACATTCTCACCGAGGTCTCAATCTACGGGATTATCGGCGTGGGAATGACCTACGTGATTCTCACGGGAGGTATCGATCTGGCAGTGGGATCGCTGCTCGCATTTGCCGCTATTAGCGGTGCATTCCTGATGCAGGCATTGGGCGGCGACTTCTTCATGGGATGGCTTGTTGCGATGCTGGCAGCGTGTGCTGTCGGTACGATGGCAGGCTACCTCCACGGTAAGGTCGTGACTCGATTTGGCGTTCCTGCATTCATCGTGACACTGGGTGGTCTCACGGTATGGCGCGGTGCGACGCTCATTGTGAATGATGGTGCTCCTGTGAGCGGCTTCAATGAAGCGTTCCGTTGGTGGGGGAGAGGAGACGTGTTGGGCGTACCTGTTCCCGTCCTGGTCTTCATGATCGTCGCTTTGGTGGGATACATCGCACTGCGATACACACGCTATGGCCGCCAGGTTTATGCCGTTGGCGGTAACCCTGAGGCAGCTCGGCTTTCAGGTTTGAGCGTGCAGGCGGTTGTGTTGAGTGTTTACGTCATCACGGGCTTCCTCGCAGGTCTTGCAGGGTTCCTTCTTTCTGCCCGACTTGGGTCGGCTGAGGCGGTCGCTGGCTCGGGCTACGAACTTCGCGTCATTGCTTCGGTGGTGATCGGAGGGACGAGCCTGTTCGGTGGCCTGGGCGGTGTCGGCGGCACGATTATCGGAGCGCTGCTTATCGGCGTCCTCATCAATGGACTCGTGATCATGAACGTGTCCGCGTATTACCAGCAAGTGGTGATTGGAATCATCATCGTGCTGGCGGTTGGCTTCGATACCTACGCTAAATCCAGAGGCAAATCGTGATCAGAGCAGTTCGTTAAGACTGCTAATTTATAGCTCTAACTGAAGCTATACGAGTGCCTTACTGACTGTCAGTACCCACGCAGACAGTTTCGGTTTCAAGCTCTCATTCAATTACTGCAACTCAATAAAAAAGCCCACAACATCGGAAGAGAAATCTCCCGGAGTGGGCTCGGCTGTCCCGAAAAATAAAAAAAAACAACAACAAGTGGAGAGAAGAGCATGTCGTTCAACACCAAGGGAGCTTTCTGGTCTGTACTTTCAGTGGCGGTATTTCCGCTGTCTGCGCATGCGTTAGATTTCAGCGGCTATTTTCGTACCGGTGTCGGAGATTCTACGGAGGGAGGCCGGCAATCGTGCTTTCAGCTTCCAGGGGCACAATCCAAGTATCGCTTGGGTAACGAATGCGAGCAGTACTTCGAGTTTGATCTGCGTCAAGACCTGCTCAAGCTGGAGGACGGCTCTAAAATCAGTGTCGAGGGCATGGCGCAACTGTATAACGAATATGGACATACACCTAAATTCACCGGTGACTATGGCTTTGCTCGAATGAACCAAGCGTACGCCGAATGGAGCAAGATGCCTGTACTCAACGGTGGTTCCTTCTGGGCTGGCCGCCGTTACTATAATCGTAACGATATTCACATGACTGACTACTACTACTGGAACCAGAGTGCTAATGGCTTTGGTTTTGACCAGGTAGGTATCGGCGACCTCAAGTACAGCTACGTGTTCTCGCGCAAGGACAACCTCTTCCAAGAGGACTACACAAACCGTCACGACTTCACTGTCAGCGGCTTCGATACCAATCCTGGCGGTGGTCTGGAGTTAGGAGTCAGTTATCTCGAAAAGCCAGATAACAAGGAAGATTCCCACAGTGGTTGGTCAGCTATTGCGCAGCACAAGCAGAAAGGGTTTCTGGGGGGGCTCAATACCTTTGCTGTGCAGTATGGGCAAGGGCCAGGAACGGCTATGAGTTACACCGGCGATTCCTCTCTGGACAGCAACAATCAGAGTTGGCGCGTTGTAGAGTACTTCGACTGGCAAATGACTCCACGATTCAGTGGGCAATTCCAAATTGTGTACCAAAAGGATACCCACCCTAATGAAGATGATGACCAGAATTGGTTGTCGATCGGCGTCCGTCCTGTCTATGCGTTCACTGAGCAATTCAAGCTGGGCACCGAGGTTGGTCGAGATCAAGTGGATGCTCCCGGGGGGACGCGGAAATTGACGAAATTCACCATTGCTCCAACCTGGTCGCCGGCCGGGCCAGGCTACTGGTCTCGTCCGGAACTTCGCCTGTATTACACCTATGCCTCTTGGAACAAGGCAGCCCAACGGGCCGCGAGCGAAATGTCTGCTGGCTCAGCGCTCTCAGACAGTGGCGCCTTCGGTAATGCCCTTCATGGTTCGAACGTCGGCCTCCAGCTTGAGTACTGGTGGAAATGATGTGTAGTTCGCCAGCGTTGTGTAGCTGACCTGGAAGAAGTCCCACTAGGGCGATACCTCGGTGGGACTTCGATTAACGGATACGTGAAGAGGCTCGGAACCGCTCGCAAGATGTTCTGGGACGCAGAGGTGCGCTGTTGGATGCAAGTGGAGAACTTCGTCAGCGAGTTAGTCAATTTGAAGCTTGAGTCTGAGCCTCGGCCTCAAGGATCAGAATGGAGTAGGGCATGTCGCTAGTTGAGTTGTTCTTGTTGGGGGTACCGGCTGTCTTGCTGACGGGGATATCGAAGGGTGGTTTTGGAGGTGCGCTTGGCGGTATTGCCGTGCCGCTGCTTGCTCTGAATATGCCACCAACTCAGGCCGCAGCGATCATGCTACCGATCCTCTGCATCGCCGATATCACCGGACTGCGCCGCTTCCGAGGTAAGTGGGACATAAGCAATCTGCAGATCATGCTTCCAGGTGCTCTGGTTGGCGTGTTGATCGGAGCTTTATCGTTCGGTGCTCTAAGTGAACGTTTGATCGCACTGCTGATGGGAGGAATCGCGATCATATTTTTTTGCTTGAACGTCTGGGCTGCCCGTCACACCCTTGCGCCTGCGAATCCACATGTTGGTAAGGGAACGCTCTATTCTGGATTGGCGGGGTTCACGAGCTTTGTTGCTCACGCAGGTGGGCCACCGCTGATGATGTATCTTCTTCCTCAGCAAATGGACAAGGTGCGGTACGTCGCGACGACCAATGTGTTTTTCCTTCTAACCAACGCGATCAAGGTAGTGCCGTATGCGCTATTAGGTCAGTTCTCAGTGACCAACCTTGGGGCTAGCATGGCGCTTGCTCCGATCGTTATACCCGGCGTCTGGTTGGGCATTTGGTTGCAAAGCCGGGTGAACCAGAAATGGTTTTATCGGATCGCTTGGTTTGGGCTTCTTGTGACCGGATTACAGTTGGTGATACAGAACCTGTAGGTATGGAATCACAAAATCCTTAGAAAAGTGGAAAGCAGAACACGGCTCCGCGACCGTTGAGTCCCGGTTGACCAAGTGAGTTTGGTTTTAGTACAAGAAAAAGAGCCCAATGACAGACTGTGTGAAAACGCACTGAAGGCCGGCCCAACAAACGCCCCAACTTGTTCGGAGCGTTTGTTTTAGTGTGAGCGACAGACGTTTCAGTCCATCAGCGCCATCAACTGGCGGGTTCCGAGGCACGCTAATCGCTCGCTTGAGGTTGTAAGCGTTCACCGCCAATGCCATTACTGCTCTTGCTCCTTCCAACTGTCGCAGCAGGAAGCGACCATTCCCTAACAGCCATTGCTTGAGGTTACCGAAAGGGTGCTCAATGATGGATCTTCGGCTCGCCATCATCTGCGGATGGGCCAGCATTCGCTCAAAGGCTTCTTCATGGGCATGACGTGAGACATAGCGGCACTGGGCGCCAGAGCATTGGGATTTGAGCGGGCAGGCAGCGCAGTCGCTGACATCTGCCTGATAGATCCGATCCCCCTTGTTGCGCTGTTTGAGCGTCAACCACTTGCCTGCCGGGCACTCATATCCTTGGAATTATGAGGGCATAGCAGGGAGGTTTGGTTGGGGAGCAGGTGTCGATGCATCGTTAAGAGTCCAGTGCTCTTTTTTTATGTGATCCTTGTAACGAAAATGCCTCTCTGCTTGCGACAAGAATACGAAAGGAATGAGCGAAGTGATCTTCACCGTGGTTCATTCGACTAATCCAATGGGTTCGTTCATACAATTTCGCCCGCCTCTTGCATCAATAGGGATACTAATATAGTATCCATGGATGTCTTCAGTAAACACTCAATTCTCGATTGCCGTGCACGTATTGGCTGCGATCGCACACCACGACGGAGTTTTCGCTTCGGAGATTCTTGCGGGCAGCGTAAATGCCAACCCGGTTTTCGTTAAAAGGATTCTCGTTAAGCTATCGAAGGCGAAGCTGGCTAAAACGGCTGTTGGTAAGTCTGGAGGTTACGGCCTGGCACGAAGCCCGGAAAATATTTCGCTTTTAGAAATCTACTCTGCGGTAAGCCCTCCGGATGCTTTTGCTATCCACGCCTATCCAGTAAGGAAGGAGTGTGTCGTGAGCTCCAACATCAAGGAAGTCATGAGCGACGTACTGGTTTGTACTCAAGAGGCCGTCCATAAGGAGTTGAGACAGACGACGTTGGCAGATGTGGTGTCCAAAATCAGAGCTAAGTCCGCTTAGCTTTTTTTTGCCTATAATAGATACGTTAATAGTAGCTAATAAGCATTTAAAGGAACACGAAATGACGAAATTGAACGAAAAGTCCCCTGTGAATGACGGCACTGCAACCGGCCCTGCCGCTGCCAGGCATGACAAGGATTCGCCCACCGCCGTTCTCATCGGAGTGACCGGTGGACTTGGCCACGCGTTGGCCAGGCTCCTCGCCGCCGAGGGCTTTCGATTGGTGCTCGCTGCACGACGAGAGCACGACGCCGCCGAGATAGCCGGCAAAAGCGACGGTTCGGCGATTTACGTGCGCGCGGACGTAACCGATCCAGCTAGCCTCGAGAAGCTGGCTGTAACAGCCTTTGAACACCTCGGCCGGATCGATGCAGTGGTTAACCTTGCAGGCATCTCGCCCCGCAAACCTATTGAAGACTACACGCTATCCGACGTCGACGATCTGCTCGCTATCAACGTGAAGGGGCCCATCTTCGTGACTCAGGCATTCCTGCCTGGGCTGCGCAAGCAAGCCAGCGACGGAGTGATTGTCCACATCGGTGGCGCCATGGATGGCCGGGTGGCGCTGCCGTTTATGAGCGCCTATGCGGCGACCCGCGGCGCACTGGCGAGCTACGTGCAAGGCGCCAATCGCGAGCTTGAAGGGACAAACGTATCCCTGTCGTTCTTCGGGCCCGCCCCCTCCAACACCGAGTCGGAGTCCCCGTTTTTCGACATGTGGAAAAAGATGGGCGTCGACCTATGCGAGCCTGATGAAGTTGCACGCGATATCCTCGCCACGATCCGCCAGCGACGTAAGGAGCATGTTATGGGTGGCGCGCTACTCAAGATGATGACGCTCATGAACGCCATCTCTCCATCCGCTGCTGATGCGATAGGTCTGCGGAAATTTGGGAAGCTCATCAAGCAATATAGCCCGCGTTGATGATGAGCTTCGAACTTTATTCGGGGCGGGCAGAAGGGCTACGCTTCTCAGCCGTCCCTTATAACATGGCTTACCGCATGCAGTGCGGGTGTGCAAACTGTGGCTGCTTCTTACCGGCAAAGTCTAGGAAGGCACCTTTATGGGCGAAGAACTTTTGATCCATGAGATCAGGCGTGTGATTTCACCGAGAGCCAACTGCAATAATTCGCCCGCCTAAGATGCCTGAGCTTGCGACGATTGCAATAGCTCAACCGCCTTAAGCAGTTCCTTCCCGTTACAACCCGATACGCTAAAGCGCGAAAATCATTCTCGGCATTCCACAGCCTGGTCGCAGCCAACATATGGCTCCTATACAACTACAAGAGCCAAATGCCGAACAGGTGGGAATCTCGCATACGACCGATAACTCAATCGCTGACAAACGAATAGGATCCCAGGTGAACGAACAATTTTTCCAGCCCTACACTTTCAACAACGGAGCGACGGTAAAAAATCGGCTCTTTATGGCGCCGATGACCAATGGGCAAAGTCATCCCGACGGAGGCTTTAGCGAAGAAGAATTGAACTGGTTAACGATGCGTGCCCAAGGTGGATTCGGCGCGGTCATCACAGCCGGAGCTTCGCCCTACGAAGGCGACCTTTACATAGAAGGGCAGATCGGAGCTTTCTCAGATACTCACGAAGATGGACTCCGCCGCTTTGCCGACATGGTTAAGCGCGAGCAGGCGCTGTCGATTGTTCAGCTCATGCCCTCCGGAATGCGAGCAAAAGCCAAACTGAATAGAGGCAAGCAGCCGGCGGGGCCAAGTGTCGTTCAACTTCCGATTCCTGACTTTGAGCAACCTCGGGAGTTGAGCGAAGCACAAATCCACGCCATCCTTGATGCTTTCGTGGATAGCGCGCGGCGAGTGCATCGGGCTGGGGCCTCCGGAATCGAGCTACACGGTGCAAACGGCTACCTTTTTACCCAGTTCTTTAGTTTGACCACGAACCTGCGAAAAGATAAATGGGGAGGCTCGGTGGAAAATCGCGCACGATTTCTACTCGAAGCCATGCGGAGAATCCGGGCCGACTTACCCAGCGACTTCACCATCGGAGTTAAGATCCTCGTCGAAGACTGGAACAGCGGGCGAGGTTTCGACATTGACGATGGCTTGGAAATGATCCGGATGATGAACGATGTGGGGTTTAGTTACCTGAATCTTTCGGCCATGAACGCTAAGGAAGTATCCTGGAAATATCCCAATCAAAAGCAAACAAATCTCTCACGGGTTAGGAACGTTTTACGCAGCGACATTCCCGTGGTGGCAAGTGGATCGTTGTTAACGCCGCAAGAAGTTCAAGATGCGCTCAACGATGGTGCCGATATGGTTGCTTTGGGCCGCGCGGCGATATTAGCTCCGGACTGGCCGAAAAGGGCTGCTAGCCCTGACTTCGAAATTAAAAGTTTTCCGCTCACGCTTGAAGAGCTCTATGCGCTCGGAGTGTCACCGAAGTTTGTGCATGCGCTGCGAAATGGGCTTTCCATGTGGAAATTCATAAAAGAAAATTAGGAAGAGAACTCCATGAATATAAAGCAAAGTAAACCGCGAGTCTTGGTTATAGGTTCCAGTGGCCAAGTAGGTAAGAAAGTAGTTTCCAATCTAGAAGGCAACCTTGACGTTGACGTTAGGATTACTTCCCGCAGGCTTGAGGAGGTTTATCGTTTAAGCGGCGAGGGAAAGGACATCGTTCACCTTGATCTGGACGATCCCCGAACTTTCGGAGCCGCGCTCGCAGGCGTGGATCGAGTTTTCCTTTTAACCGGCTATACCGTAGCCATGCTTGCGCAGAGCAAGACGCTGGTGGACGCCGCCAGCAAAGCCGGTGTTAAGCATATCGTGCACCTCGGTGTTTTTGGGGAATGGGATTGCACGGGGCCAGCCTTTGCCTGGCATCAATTGGTTGAGGCCTATATTAAAACCAGCGGAATTTCTTGGACATTCCTTCATCCCAATATGTTTATGGAAAACATACTTACCCTTTGCTTAAAGGGTGACACCCTGACCACTTACTGGAACGAATATCGAACCGGCTGGGTTGCGGCGGCGGATATCGCTCTGGTTGCAGCTACCGCGCTCCAGGAGGGGCCGGCGAAGCACGCTGGAAAAGAGTATTGGTTAAGCAGCGATGTTGCTACAGGCCCTGAACTCGCCAAGCTGCTAGGCGAAATCCTCGATAAGGAGATCACTGCTAACGTCCTTGGCCCGGCAGAATTTCAGTCTATTTTCACATCGGCAAGTATCCCGGTGGAGTCGTGGTATGCAGATGGCGGCGTCGAGATCATGCGACAGGTAGTGGATGGGCGGATGGGATATCTCGGAAGCGTTCGGGATGATGTTCCGCATGTCACCGGAGAGCAGGCTTTAACACTTAAGCAATGGATTCTTGAGCATCGGCAGGAGCTAATTTCGATCGTCGGGCACTAGGGATTTTGCAATCAACTTGCCGCTTGAGGAGAGCAAGTCGAAATTTTCTCGAGCGCAGCGCTTAGGGATGCTCTGAAATAAACGGATGTTTCCGGCTAGGGAAGGGCACGTAGCGAATCTTGCGTCTCACTCAAGTTGCCTTGCATCATAATCACCCCAAGACGCCCAAGCTGCATTTGGATATCGAGCAAAAAATGCTCCTAGCTCCTGGCCAGCCTCACATATCTGTGCGATCCCATTGTGAACAAAATCGCCATTTTCTTTAAAGGGTGAGCAGCAGTGACATTTCGCTACATCGGAAGCGCTGAGCATTAATGCTGGCTTGAAGAAAGAAATTGAATTTGAGACCAAGCTGAGTGCACTGCTGGGTGAATACAGCTACAGCCTAAAAGACGTGATCAACCTGCTTGATCCGAAGTCTGATCGACGTGCGCCAGTTGCCGAGCCCCAAGCCAGTACTCGGACACCACGCCAGGCTAAGTTCTACAAGAACCCGAACACCGGTGAAATCGTCGAAACCAAAGGTGGCAATCACAAGACCCTGAAGGGATGGAGAGCTGAGCACGGCTCCACGACCGTTGAGTCTTGGTTGACCAAGTGAGTTTGGTTGAGCACGAGCGGCATTTTGCCGACTGAGCCGCTGGCTTCGACAATCGCCCCGACATATTCGGGGCTTTTTTTTTAGGCGGTCAGGCACGACGCGTTGCGCGCATCCGCCTGGCCCGAACCGCCAGCGCTCCATCCTGAAGCGTTCAGAGGGGGAAGCGATAGGCTTCACACTTTTACCGATATTTTGTCTTTATTAAGCAATAAAGTCAGATTATAGGATTTTTTTTGCTCCAGTTCTGAGCAAATTTACATTTTCTCAGCGATATTTCCCTAGGATGTAGGATCCACGGGCAGTCGACGACCGTGGTTTGTTTGAGGTCAGGGAGGAAAAGCCGATGGTCAGCAACATTGCGCTTTTTTGTTGACAAACGCAGGCAGGCTTACGATGATTGCATTGCGTTTTTGCACAATAATAAGCAACCTAGCAGGCCCACCATGAATGACCAGACAGTAAAGTGCGAAGTGGAAAAAGCGGTCGTCAGAAAGCTCACGCTGCGGCTGATCCCGTTCCTGATGTTTTGCTACTTCATTGCGTACGTGGATCGTGTGAATATCGGCTTTGCCGCGTTGACGATGAACAAAGACATCGGGTTGACTGCAACCATATTCGGGTTTGGCGCGACGCTTTTCTTTGTCGCCTACGTGCTCTTTGAAATGCCAAGCAACATTGCGATGGAAAAGTTCGGCGCTCGACGCTGGATTGCGCGGATTATGATTACGTGGGGGATCGTAGGATTCCTGACTGCCTTCATCACTGGCCCTTACTCCTTCGGTCTTTCACGCTTTTTGCTTGGTGCTGCTGAAGCTGGTTTTTTCCCAGGCGTCATCCTGTACCTCACTCAGTGGTTCCCCAAGGCATACATGGCACGTATCGTGGCTGTGTTCATGGTTGCCGTGCCACTGTCTAATTTCCTCGGTTCACCGCTTTCGGCAATCCTTTTAAAACTGGATGGGTTCTTGGATTTCCGAGGCTGGCAATGGCTGTTGATGCTCGAAGCCCTTCCAGCGGTAATCATGGGCATCTTGACGTTGTTCCTTTTGCCGAGCAAACCGTCTGAAGCGCGGTGGCTGACTGCAGACCAGAAAGACTGGCTCAGCAATCGTCTCGAGGCAGAAAGGCTGGAGAGAGAAGTTAAGGAGCGCGAGAAAGGTCTGGCCAAGGAGAAGACCAGAGGCAAGATCATGGCAGCTCTGACTAACAAAAACGTCCTCTTGTTAGCTGTCATCTACATGAGCATCTCTGCCACCAGTAACACGCTTTCGCTGTGGATGCCCCAGATCCTTAAATCCTTTCACCTGACTGACATGGAAACCGGTTTGTTGAATATGATCCCGTTCGGCTTGGGCGCGGTTTTCATGATCTTCTGGGGCATGCGAGCTGACAAAAAAGCCGAGCGGATCTTCAGCACCGCAATCCCGCTGGCAGTTACCGCAATCAGTTTTGCAGCCACTTTGCTTACTGATTCGCTCACGATCACGTTGATCCTGTTGTCCTTGGTACTGATTGGTAACTTTGCGTTGAAAGGGCCGTTCTGGGCTCTCACATCCGAAACCCTTTCTCCGGCTGTACTTGCTGCTGGTATTGCGGCGGTCAACACACTCGGTCACCTCGGTACTGGTGTTCTTAATTTCTTTGTCGGCGTTATCCGCGAGCACACTGGGAGCTTCCCTTTGGCGCTTCTGCCGCTCTCAGGTATGTGCGTAGTGGGCATCTGTTTAGTGTTCTATATCGGTCGCCAAAATACGAAGGAACTGGAGCGTCAACAGCGGGTAGCAGCCCTGAGCTCTTGAACCTTTAGTAAAAGCTGGCTCAACGATTGAAAAGTTTTAATGGTGGTATTTCATAGGGCAGAGGTTGGCTTGTGGATACCACCATTTTTTCGCCTGATCATGCATTTATCAACAAGCTAAATTTCTGGTGAGCGTCGATACGTCAACGATTATCCGATCAAGCATCATCATCATTACGTTCCTAGGGATTCCAATCCCGCTCTCCGCAACCAGAGGTAATAAGCAAGATGGCCAAGGCCGCTGACGTAGTTGTGCAATGTCTAGAAAACGAAGGTGTGGAATTCGTCTTTGGTATTCCCGGTGAGGAAAACCTTGACCTGCTAGAGTCCCTTCGCAAGTCGCAGATCAAGTTGGTGCTGACGCGCCATGAACAATCTGCCGGCTTCATGGCCGCTACTTATGGTCGTCTCACGGGTAAAACCGGTGTCAGTCTGTCGACCCTTGGGCCAGGTGCAACGAATTTGGTGACTGCCAGCGCGTACGCTTATCTGGGCGGCATGCCGATGCTGATGATTACAGGCCAAAAGCCCATCAAAAAGTCCAAGCAAGGCCGTTTTCAGATCATCGACGTCTGCGGCATGATGGCTCCTATCACCAAGTACACGCACCAATTCGCCTCGGCAGACAATATCCCTGCACGGATGCGTGAAGCGTTTCGTCTGGCGGAAGAAGAGAAACCCGGAGCCGTCCATTTGGAACTTCCGGAGGATATCGCCGCTGAGCAAACCGATAGCATGCCGATCCCTCCGAGTTTGCATCGCCGTCCATTGGCGGAGCACAAAGCTGTCGAGGCAGCTGTCGAGAAGCTGCAGAAAGCGCGCAGCCCAATCCTGGTCATTGGTGCTGGTGCCAACCGCAAGATGACGGCTAAGGTTTTGAAGCAACTGATCGACGATACGGGCATCCCGTTTATAACTACGCAGATGGGTAAGGGTGTGGTTGATGAGCGTCACCCTCG
Organism: Pseudomonas jessenii; assembly: GCF_002236115.1. GTDB lineage: Bacteria > Pseudomonadota > Gammaproteobacteria > Pseudomonadales > Pseudomonadaceae > Aquipseudomonas > Aquipseudomonas jessenii. The sequence goes on from NZ_NIWT01000001.1 coordinate 127,426, forward strand.
TTTCCTCGGCAACGCCGCATTGTCGTCGGGAGACTTTGTTCACCGCGCCGTCGAGGCTGCCGATCTCATCGTCAATATCGGCCACGATGTGATCGAGAAGCCGCCTTTCTTCATGGTTCGTGGCGGCACCGAAGTCATCCACATCAACTTCCGCTCCGCTGAAGTTGATGCTGTGTACTTCCCGCAGATTGAAGTGATTGGTGACATCGCCAATGCCGTTTGGCAGATCGGAGAAGCCCTGAACGACACCAGCCATTGGGATTTCACTCGCTTGATGGCCATTCGAGAAGCAAACGAAGCCCAGATCATTGAAGGTGCAGACGACGACCGATTCCCGGTCTATCCCCAGCGTTTGGTAGCGGACATTCGTCGCGTGTTGCCGTCCGAAGGCATCGTTGCTTTGGACAATGGCATCTACAAAATCTGGTTTGCCCGCAATTACAAGGCTCATAAGCCCAATACCGTCCTCTTGGATAATGCATTGGCGACTATGGGGGCGGGATTACCATCGGCTATGGCCGCACACTTGGTGTATCCAGATCGCCCGGTGATCTCGGTATGCGGGGACGGTGGATTCATGATGAACAGCCAGGAGTTGGAGACAGCAGTTCGCCTGAATATGAACTTGATTGTTGTAATCCTGCGCGACGATGGCTACGGCATGATCCGCTGGAAACAGGCCAACATGGGCTTCACCGATTTCGGCCTGGACTACGGCAACCCAGACTTCGTTAAGTACGCAGAGGCCTATGGCGCCAATGGCCATCGCGTTGAGAGTGCGGAAGGCTTCCTACCGCTGCTGGAGCACTGCATTAAAACGCCGGGCGTACACGTGATCGATTGTCCGGTCGATTACAGCGAAAACGACCGCATCCTGAACACGGAGTTGCGCGAGCGTAGCGCTGCCATTTGATGCATGGCGGGCAACCCAATGCCCGCCGTACTTTTATGAGTGAGTACAGGAGCTGCTCCATGCAATTTAATGATTCGAACCTTTTCCGCCAGCAAGCCTTTATCGATGGCGCTTGGGTTGATGCGGACAATGGTCAGACGATCAAGGTCTACAACCCGGCAACGGGCGAAATTCTGGGCACCGTGCCGAAAATGGGCGCTGCAGAAACCCGCCGTGCAATCGAAGCCGCTGACCAAGCGCTGCCGGCCTGGCGTGCACTGACCGCCAAAGAACGTGGGGGCAAACTGCGTCGCTGGTTCGAACTGATGATCGAGAACCAGGGCGACCTGGCTCGCCTGATGACCCTGGAACAAGGCAAGCCATTGGCCGAAGCCAAGGGCGAAATCATTTACGCCGCCTCCTTCATTGAGTGGTTCGCCGAAGAAGCCAAGCGCATCTACGGTGACGTGATTCCGGGCCACCAGCCAGACAAGCGCCTGATCGTGATCAAACAGCCAATCGGAGTGACCGCTGCAATCACTCCGTGGAACTTCCCGGCGGCGATGATCACCCGTAAAGCCGGCCCGGCCTTGGCCGCCGGTTGCACCATGGTGCTCAAGCCTGCTTCGCAAACTCCGTTTTCCGCTTTTGCACTGGCCGAACTGGCTCAGCGTGCGGGCATTCCTGCAGGCGTGTTCAGCGTGGTGTCCGGCAGCGCCGGCGACATTGGGAGCGAGTTGACCGGTAACCCGATCGTGCGCAAGTTGTCCTTCACCGGTTCGACCGAAATCGGTCGTCAACTGATGTCGGAATGCGCTAAGGACATCAAGAAAGTGTCTCTGGAGCTGGGCGGCAACGCGCCGTTTATAGTGTTTGACGACGCCGACCTGGATAAGGCCGTCGAAGGCGCGATCATTTCCAAGTACCGCAACAACGGCCAGACCTGCGTTTGCGCCAACCGCCTGTACATCCAGGATACGGTCTACGACGCGTTCGCCGAGAAGCTGAAAGTGGCTGTAGCCAAGCTCAAGATTGGTAACGGTCTGGAGGAGGGCACCACTACTGGCCCGTTGATCGATGAAAAAGCCGTGGCCAAGGTGCAAGAGCATATTGCTGACGCTGTTGCCAAAGGCGCCACCGTGTTGTTCGGCGGCAAGTCGATGGAAGGCAACTTCTTCGAGCCGACCATCCTGACCAACGTGCCAAACAACGCTGCCGTGGCGAAGGAAGAAACCTTCGGCCCATTAGCGCCGCTGTTCCGCTTCAAAGACGAAGCCGATGTGATCGCGATGTCGAATGCCACCGAGTTCGGACTGGCCTCGTACTTCTACGCTCGCGACCTGGGTCGTGTGTTCCGTGTGGCTGAAGCTTTGGAATACGGCATGGTTGGCGTCAACACCGGTCTGATTTCCAATGAGGTCGCTCCGTTCGGGGGCATCAAGAGCTCGGGCCTGGGCCGTGAAGGTTCCAAATACGGCATCGAAGATTATCTGGAGATCAAATATCTCTGCTTGGGGATCTAGCTGCGTCCTAGGTTTAACAAATCTGGACTCTTCGAGCGCTTGCATCCGAATGTGTGACGTTGAATATCCCCGTTCTTCAGCCACACCTGTGGGGTGGTAGCACTTCGCTTTTACCCCGCAGTTCGCTACCAGATGCTTTGAGAGTTCATATTCCTTTCGATAGTAGGCACCTTAGTAGCGACTTGGACAATGCATCGCTCCTCTTCGTCTACCGGTCTCAGCAATTCGAGAGATTATCAGGGCACGGATGGATGCGCCCTCAATGTTTGTGAAGAGGATACTCGTGGCAGAAATCCATTGGTCGAGATTTGTGACGACCCCGCTTATAGGGATCATTGGAGGGGTTCTTGCGAGTTACGTGCACTGGCCCTTGCCATGGATGGTGGGCTCGCTTGTCGCTGTGATACTGGTTAAATGCTGCGGCCCTTGGCAGATCGCCCCTCTACCTGGTGGGCGTAAGGCTGGCCAGTGGGTGGTGGGGGTGGGTATCGGACTGCATTTCAATGCGGCAGTCATTGAGCAAATCCTAAACTATTCCATCCCTATAGTTGCCGGCGCACTAATTACCACCATGGTGAGTGTCATTGCCGTTTGGTTAATGCGCTCCAGTGGGCACGACAGAGCGACCGCATTCTTTTCTTCCATGCCCGGAGGGGCTGCGGAGATGGTGAATCTGGGGCAGCGCAACGGTGCGCTGCTAAGCCAAGTGGCGGCAGCTCAAAGCTTGCGTGTAGTGATCGTCGTATTGACCGTTCCCGCTGCTTTCAAATTCTTCATGGGCGAAGGGGTGGCCGTGGCTTCCCATTCGGAAGTTAGCTATTACTGGTTATTGGTGTTGTTTCCCTTGGGCGGGGTCGCAGGTTGGCTGCTGCAATATATGCGACAGCCAAATCCATGGATGTTCGGCTCTATATTTGTAAGTGCATGCGCGAGCGTCTGGTTTGATTTGCATTTGTCTTTACCCACGGGAGCCAGTCAGTTTGGACAGTTGATGATCGGGAGCAGTCTTGGATGCTTCTTCGAGAGATCTTTCTTTAGAGATGCGCCAGGTTTTTTAGCGCGCAGCTTTTTATCTACCTGCTTGATGATAATCATAGCGGGAGCCGCCGCCGCAGGACTTGGATGGCTTGCGTGGCTCGATTTTCGCTCCTTGACGCTGGGCATGATGCCTGGAGGCATCGCGGAGATGAGCTTGACGGCGGAAACTTTGCAACTGTCTGTACCGCTAGTGACGGCGATGCAAACCCTTCGTTTGGTACTGGTGTTGTTCTTGGCCGAACCCCTTTTTCGCTACTGGCAACGAAAGGACAAGGCAAAGACACAGTGAAGGTGTCGCCGTTCGGGGACGAACAGTTCATTCAGCCATTGATGGTAAAACGCGCCACTAACAGCGAGTTCAGTCGCTATTAGTGGTTCGCGCATCACGGATTCAGGACGCCGAAACTATGTCCGAAGGAACCAGTACTTGCCCGATCATCAGCCGGCGAGCAGATCGACTCATCACGGCTTTCGATACCGTCCAAACACCGTCTTGCTCTATAGCTTCGGCGCCAACGGCAAGACTTCCTGATGGGTGGCCAAAATGAATCTGTCTGCCAATCGAATCTGGATTCAGTCGATTCAACACGGTTCCTGGAATGATAGAGGCGACCGCGATCGCCACTGCTCCAGTGCCTGTCATGGCATGATGCAGCTTGCCCATGGAGAAGATCCGCGCGTTCAGATCTAAAGTAGATGGATCAATTTGTTTGCCGTTTACCGCTGTATAGGCAGATGGTTCCGAGACAAAGGAAAGCTTTGGTGTATGCGGGCGTTTCAAGGTCGCTTCTGCAGCAGTCGCAGCAAGCCCCATTCGGACTGCTGCATGAGCTCGAATTGCTTCGGCCTTTGCCAGCAATTCGGGGTCACCGTTTACATCTTTCTGCAGCTCGTTTCCTTGCAATCCCAACACACTCGCCCGAATGAAAATCGCAGGGTTACCTGCGTTGATCATGGTCATTTCTACATCGCCGACTCCCGGAACTGAGAGGATATCGATAGGGTTGCCCGTTGGGAACATGCGGCCTCCCTCTTCGTCTTCGCCCGCGCCTGGATCAAGGAATTCGATTTTGATTTCTGCAGAAGGGAACGTTACGCCGTCCAGCTCGAAGTCACCTTCCTCAACGACCTGCCCATCTCTCATTGGCACGTGGGCAATGATTTTTGAGTTGATGTTGGCCTGCCAAATTTTAACTACAGCTATGCCGTCGGTAGGTGCATCCACCAAGCCTTCCGCAATCGCAAATAAGCCGACGGCGGAAGTGAGGTTTCCGCAGTTGCCTGACCAATCGATGACAGGCTGATCAATCGCAACTTGGCCAAATCGGTAATCGACATCGCAATCCGCCCGGTCGGAGCGATTGATCAGCACCACTTTGCTCGTGCTCGAGGTAGCGCCACCCATGCCATCAATTTGTTGACCATAAGGATCTGGACTGCCAATGACCCTTAACAGGATGCGGTCGCGCTCGATGACATCAGAGGGAAGCCAATCAGTTCGAAAGAAAACGCCTTTGCTGGTGCCGCCTCGCATAAATACGGCTGGATAGGCTACTTGTGGCATTGGGAAGCTCCGGTTGGGTCGTGAAATCCTATATTGCGTTTTTATGTTATAAAACACAATAATTCCGCCATTTCGATTGTCGGATGAATTTGCGCTTTTCACCACAGCGCTGCCCCACCGTGTATATTTGCTACTCCCAATGCCTTTAGATCAGCCAAGCCAACAGACATGACTCAGGATTTGACCAACAGTCAGCGCAAGGCGCTGCGGGAAATCATCAATTACGTCCGTAGAGAGCGGTTGCCCGTAGGTACCCACTTGCCGGAATGGACGCTTGCTAAGCTAATTGGTACCTCGCGCTCACCGATCAAGGTGGCTCTCGAGTGCCTGGTGACAGCCGGTTTGATGCGGTATGACAAAAATCGGGGTTTCCACATCCACGGCGACGTCGACAGCCTGACTCCGGAGGTTCTATCTCATTTAACTGAGACAGATGATCCGCTTTATTTGAAGCTCGCCAATGCGAGATTCCACGGTACTGTGCCGGAGTCGGTCACCGAGGCAGATTTAACCCGTGAATTGGGTGCTTCACGGAGTGAAATCGGTAAAGTTCTCGCACGCGCGCAGAGCGAAGGATGGGTGGAAAAAGAGGTTGGTTATGGGTGGCGCTTTTTGCCGATGATTGATTCTTTGGAAGCGTATGAAGACATGTACTCGCTACGTCTGGCCATTGAACCGGCGGGCATTCTGAGCTCTAAATTCAAGCCTGACATGGATCAATTGCATGCCCTGCGAAAGGAGCAGCAGGCGATCCTGGACGGTGGTTATATGACCATGAGCGCCATCGAGCGGTTTGAATCCAATGCAAAATTTCATGAAACGATTGCCGAATGGTCGGGCAACCGATTCGCTTTACAGACCTTGCGACGTCTTGATCAGGTTCGTCGATTGGCTGAATATCGGCAGACCAAGCATGACCTTCCGCGCCAGGCGCTAGCACAGGAACATTTATCGATTCTTGAAGCTATCGAGAAGGGCGACAATCTGGGGGCTGCGAGCTTCATGCGCCAGCACATTGAAGGCGCTTGGCGTAAAAAAGCTGTCTCTGCCGTCTTCGATCGAGAGCCAACCTAACACCTACTGAAACTGAAGCTCAGCACCATCTCATCAAAGCTCAGAGGCCGCCTTTCGCGGCCTTTTTTTTTCGCCTTTCGTCCTTCATTGCGTTTATGCGTTGACAAAATCAATATTCCAGTTCTACTCTAATTGTGTTTCTTAATAAAAATAAACAATTAGAGCCTGAGAGAAGCCTGATGACCGACTCAACCTTTCCTGCGATTAAGCGTCTGCAAACCTTTAAGACGTCCGATGGGCGAGTGCACCGTTACCATTCTCTGCCTGCTTTAAAGGCAGAAGGGTATCCGCAGTTGGGTCGCTTACCTGTAGTGATACGGATACTGTTGGAGTCTGTGCTGCGCAATTGTGACGACACCAAGGTTTTGGCTTCTCATGTTGACGACCTGGCCTCATGGCAGCCGCAGGAAGCCCGTGAGCGTGAGATTCCGTTTGTGGTGGGCCGTGTATTACTTCAAGACTTCACCGGTATTCCTTTACTGACCGACCTGGCTGCTATGCGCAGTCAGGCGAAAAAACGTGGCGCGAATCCCAAGGCTATTGAGCCATTGGTGCCAGTTCATTTGGTGGTGGATCACTCGGTGCAAACCGAGTTTTCCAATGTTCCCAATGCGCTACGTCAGAACATGGAGGTTGAATTCAAGCGCAACAGAGAGCGCTATGAGCTGATGAAGTGGGGCATGCAGGCATTTGAGACTTTCAAAGTTATTCCGCCGGGCATAGGTATTTGCCATCAAATCAACCTTGAATATTTGGCTCAGGGCGTAATTGAAAATAATGGCGTGGTCTATCCGGACACCCTTGTAGGAACAGACAGCCACACCACCATGATTAATGGTATCGGCGTGCTCGGTTGGGGTGTTGGTGGCATCGAGGCTGAAGCGGGCATGCTCGGTCAGCCGGTATACATGCTGATGCCCGACGTGATCGGTGTCGAACTCAAAGGCGCGTTGCGTGCAGGCGTTACCGCAACCGACGCAGTTCTGCAGATCACTCAAACGCTGCGTGCGGCGAAAGTGGTCGGTAAATTAGTCGAATTTTTTGGTGAGGGTGCTAGCTCCCTCAGCGCAACTGACCGCGCGACAATAGCAAACATGGCGCCAGAATATGGTGCCACCAGCGGTTTCTTTCCGGTTGACGAAAAAACGCTCGATTACTACGCGCAAACGGGACGTAGTGCTCAGCAGGTTGAGCTGATCCGAAAATACTTTGAGGTACAAGATCTGTTCGGCTCCCCTGCACCGGGCAGTATTGACTACTCCTCCGTCATTACAGTTGATCTTGATCGCATCGTTCCGAGTGTTTCAGGCCCTAAACGTCCGCAGGATCGGGTCGACCTTGTGGCACTTGGCCGCCGATTCGATGAGGTGATGCTGCAGGATGCCAAAAGTGGCGGCTACGCAAAAACGTCAACGCAACTTGAGGAACACCATACCGTTCATGCGTTGCCAGCTGGTGCCCCTGGCCCTGCTCAAACCTACGAAGTGGGTCATGGTCACGTCTTGGTTGCGGCGATTACGTCTTGCACAAATACCTCGAACCCTGAGCTGCTGATCGCAGCTGGTCTGTTGGCTCAAAAGGCGGTTCAAAAGGGTCTCGTTGCCAAACCGTGGGTCAAGACGCTCTTTACGCCAGGTTCCCGAGTGGTGACGGCATACCTTCAAGATGCAGGGTTGATAGAGCCACTGAGTCAGCTGGGATTCGATATTGCGGCATATGGCTGTGGTGCGTGTGTAGGTAACATTGGCCCACTTGATTCTGCGCTGGAAAAAGTCGTCATTGGCCAGGATCTGGTATGCAGCGCTGTGTTATCAGGTAACCGTAATTTCGAAGCTCGAATTCATGGGAATTTGCGCGCTAACTTTCTCGCCAGTCCGCCGCTTGTTGTCGCGTTTGCCTTGGCAGGAACCACACGTTGTGATTTGACCACTGAGCCTCTAGGCCACGACTCTAATGGACAGCCGATCCTGCTTGCCGATATCTGGCCTACCAACGACGAAATCAAAGCGTTGAGCGTCAAAGCGGCCAATGCAGAGCTCTACAAGAGTCTCTATGCAGACCTGACGCGTGACCACGATTTATGGAATGCCATCAAGACCACGGAAGGTGAGGTGTACGATTGGCCAGAGTCCACCTACGCAGCGGAACCTGATTTTTTCGACACTGAGCAAGCCGCTCGCCCGATCATTGCCGCCCGCGCGTTAGCAATTTTGGGTGACTCCATCACCACTGATCACATCAGCCCAGCAGGTTCTATTGCTGCTGATTCCAGTGCTGGTCAATGGCTTACCGAGCATGGCGTAGATCCGAAGGACTTCAACACTTATGGTGCTCGTCGTGGGCATTTCGAAGTGATGGTGCGCGGAACATTTGCCAACGTCCGATTGAAGAATCTGATGCTACCGACACGTGCTGACGGATCCGCTGATGAAGGCCCCTATACCGTGTTGCAACCGACGGGGGAAAGAGCGTCTTTGTTTGATGCCTCCCGGACGTATTTGGCAAACGAAACACCTGTCCTCATTTTCGCCGGTGAAGAATACGGTACGGGTTCGAGTCGTGATTGGGCTGCGAAAGGCACGCGACTTCTAGGTGTACGAGCTGTGATTGCGAAAAGCTTCGAGCGTATACACCGCAGTAATTTGGCAGGCTTGGGTGTTTTGCCTTTGCAATTCAAAAATGGAGAGGATGCGGCTTCGCTTAGGCTAAATGGCACAGAGTCTTTCGACATATTGGGCGTGGAGTCTGGCGTCCAGCCAACCCAGGACGTGACCCTGCGAATCCATCGAAAGGATGGCAGTCAGCAGGATGTCACTCTGTTAGCGCGCATCGATACGGCTATCGAAGCTACCTACTTCGCTAATGGCGGCATTCTCCCTTACGTATTGTCGAGCCTGCTGGAGCCTTCCTCTAACGATCAAGAGCGCGAGAGTCGCGCGATCAACGCTCCTGTAAATGAAGCAGGTGGTATGCATCTTCACCAGTAACCACTAGGCGTTAAAAAGCATTGGGCCAAGTTCACTTTGGCGATCCTAGAACACTCAACCGTTGAATCAAGGAGCATCTCTTGATTGAGCTTTTGAATACACCTGGTATCTGGCTAGCGATTCTACAAATCATCGCGATAGATATTCTGCTGGGCGGTGACAACGCAGTAGTCATCGCGTTGGCATGTCGGAAATTGCCGGAGGCACAGCGCAATCGCGCCATTTTGGGCGGCGCAATGGGTGCAATTTTGCTGCGGATTGCGATGATATTTTTCGCCTTGCAGCTTCTTGAATTGCCCTACCTTAAACTTGTTGGCGCAGCTCTATTGTTGTGGGTCGGCGTCAAATTGCTCATTCCAGAACAAGAGGATGCCCACGACAATTTGACCGCAAGCCCTCAGCTTTTCGGCGCGATCAAAACAATCATTGTCGCCGATGCGGTGATGAGTTTGGACAACGTCGTTGCCGTGGCAGGTGCCTCTGGTGGCAGCCTTGAGTTGGTTATTTTCGGCATCGTAATAAGCATCCCAATCATTATTTGGGGCAGCAAACTTGTGTTGCATTTCATGGATCGGTTCCCTGTAGTGATAACGCTAGGTGCAGCTTTGCTCGGATGGATTGCGGGCAGCATGGCTGTCACTGATATCAGCCTACCCGCACTTCCAGAATGGTCGCGCTATGTTGCCGGCTTGGCTGGCGTGCTGATGATTTTGGTTGTTGGGAAAATCATCGCGCGTGTTCGAGAAGCTACGCCCCAGCAAATACCAAATTGCGAGAGGAACGAATGAATATGTCTTTCGATATGTCGGATGTTAAAAACACCCTGTCGCCCTTGGGCCATCTTCGCGTAGCAATAAACCTGGGCAATCCAGTGCTGGCACAGAGAGATGGCGAAGGTGAGTTGAAAGGCGTCTCCGTCGATTTAGCCAGAGCGTTCGCATCTGAGTTGGACGTGCCCGCAAAGCTTTATGCATATGATGCAGCGGGTAAGGTGTTTGAAGCACTTGAGGTGGGTGAATGGGATCTTGCTTTCCTTGCCATCGAACCTTTCAGGGCCGAAAAAATTGCCTTTTCAAAACCCTACGTCATCATCGAAGGAACCTATTTAGTCAAAACCGACAGTGGGTTTCAGGGAGTAGCTGATCTAGATAAATCCGGCGTCACTATTGGCGTTGGAAAAGGTGCTGCTTACGACCTTTATCTGTCCCGCACCTTGAGCAATGCCACACTCGTTCGCGCTCCTACCTCTGCTGGCGCCGTTGATATTTTTCTTGCCGAACGTCTTGATGCAGCTGCCGGTGTGAGGCAACCACTTGAGCAATTCGCCCTTCAGAATGACGAAGTGCGAGTACTGCCCGATAGCTTCACGCAAATCCGGCAAGCCATGGCAATCCCTATTGAAAGAACGCATGCAGCGGCATATGTGCAGGATTTTATTCAGCGCCACATAGGGAGTGGATTTGTTGCCGAGTCGTTATCGAAAAGCGGCCAAGGAGAAGTGCACGTACCACCTCATTGATAGCTTTTGGCCAAGTAAAATATCCTCAAGTAAATGATTGTAAAAATGCGTTCTGTTATTAAAGCAGGGGTCACTCCCTGGACGAAATTCAACCGGCACCAACAAAAACAATAGTATCGGGAGAAACAGCATGTTCAATCCAATCCGTCGTTACAGTCGCTCTATGACGCTTCTTGCAGCCATTGCTGCTGCAACGCTCACAACCTCCGCTATGGCCTTGGATACCGTGAAATTCATGGCCCCAGGTTCAGTTGGGGGCGGGTACGACCAGACAGGTCGGATCTTGGGTAAAGCCTTAATAGAATCCAGCGCGGCAAAGTCCATTACATTCGAAAATAAGGGTGGGGCCGGGGGCACTTTGGGGCTTGCGCAATTTGCCAACAGCACCAAAGGTGATCCAAATGCACTGCTCGTGGTCGGTGCGATCATGGTCACTGCGGAAGAGCAGAATAAGCCTCAGATCACCATGAAAGATGTGACACCCATCGCCCGTTTGTTCACGGAGTACAACGTCTTCGCAGTTCGTGCGGAGTCGCCTTACAAAACCCTCGAAGACTTGTTGAAGGACTTCAAAGCAAATCCATCCAACATCAAATGGGGTGGTGGCTCCAAGGGGTCGATTGACCACATAGGCATCGCTGAGTTGGCAGGCAAAATGGACATTCCGATCAACAAAGTGAATTACGTTGCCTACGCAGGTGGCGGCGAAGTCGTTGCCGCGACGTTAGGTGGTCACATCACGGTGATCACTGGCGGCTACGCGGAACTCGCCAAATACGTTCAGTCCAAGCAGTTCCGTCTGCTCGCCGTTGGTGCTCCAGAGCGCGTGGCCGGTATCGATGCTCCAACGTTAAAAGAAAAAGGCTACGACGTGATCATCGGTAACTGGCGTGGGGTATATGGCGCGGCGAACCTGAGTCCAGAGCAGCGTAAAGAAGTCACCGACGCAGTTTTAACCTCGGTTGATAGCAGCGTCTGGCAAGACAATGTCAAAGCGAATGCATGGACACCTAGCGTCCTGACTGGCGATGAGTTCGGCAAGTTTGTCGATGATGAACATACTCGTCTTCGTGCCATGTTGGTTACTGTTGGGCTGCTTTGATATGGCCTGGTCAAGACAAGTATCGCCGGCTCAGCTGGCAATCGGAGCAGGTCTAATTGCAATCTGTTTGATATTGGCCGTGGGTGCCTTTCGATTTCCTCCAGAGCGAGGCTTTGTCATCCTGGGCGCTTATGTCTACCCCTATGCCGTTTCGTTGTTTCTTGGAATCGTTGGATTACTGCTTTGTCGCCAGGCGGCTTTTGGTGGCTTTCAAGAGCTGCCCGGCGGTAGCGATAAAACAAGACAAGCGCTGTCAGGCGGCAAAGCTGGTACGGCTTGGGTGACCGGAGGATTGGTATCGATCGCCTTGCTCATCAACATCATCGGATTTGTATTGACTGCTGCTCTTCTTTTCGTTTGTTCTGCTCGGGGATTTGGTAGCGGACGTCCGGTTCGAGATCTCGCTATCGGAATCGCTCTAACGCTGCCGATTTATTGGCTTTTCAATGCTGGGCTAGGGGTTTCCCTTCCGCCCCTAATCAACGCCTGGATTTGACTTAGGCAGAAGGAGATTATGAGGTGGAAATTCTCTTAAGCTTGGCATCAGGCTTTGCATCCGCGTTTGATCCAATCAACTTGGTGTGGGGCTTTATTGGCTGCCTACTCGGTACTGCCATCGGAGTGCTGCCAGGTATCGGCCCTGCATTGACGGTGGCATTACTGCTACCAATCACAGCGAAGGTCGACCCTACGGGTGCCTTAATCATGTTTGGGGGTATCTACTACGGCGCTCAATTCGGAGGATCTACTACTTCGATTCTGCTCAATACGCCGGGCGAGTCATCCTCCATGGTTACGGCGTTGGAAGGCAATCTCATGGCCCGCAATGGACGCGCGGGCCCTGCGTTGGCGACGGCGGCGATAGGGTCTTTTGTCGCTGGCACAATCGCAACGTTACTGCTGACCCTTTTTGCGCCAATAGTTGCGACACTGGCGCTGAAATTTGGCCCCGCCGAGTATTTTGCGATTCTGGTGTTGTCCTTCACCACTGTATCAGCGGTGCTAGGTGCCTCAATGTTGCGAGGATTCGCATCACTAGGTATTGGACTGACCATCGGGTTAATCGGGTTGGATTCCACTTCGGGGATTGCGCGATACACCATGGGTGTCCCAGAGATGGTCGATGGCATTGAAGTGGTGCTGGTGGCTGTTGGTTTGTTTGCTGTGGGAGAGGCGTTATACAGTCTTCTTTATCAAAAAGAGGAGGACGCTGGCCGGCATCGTATGACGTCGTTATGGATGACTCGTTCTGACTGGAAGCGATCTATTCCTGCCTGGATTCGAGGAACCATGATCGGCTTTCCTTTTGGTTCCATCCCTGCCGGCGGTGCTGAGATTCCAACTTTTCTCTCATACTCTGCAGAAAGGAAACTGAGCAAGTACCCCGAAGAATTTGCAGCCAGTAAAGGCAAGGGGGCAATCGAAGGGGTCGCAGGCCCTGAAGCCGCAAACAATGCGAGCGCTACTGGTTCCCTGGTTCCATTGCTGACGCTAGGCATTCCTACCTCGGCTACGGCGGCGATTTTGTTGGCAGCTTTTCAGAATTACAACTTACAGCCGGGCCCAATGCTATTTCAGACCTCGGGAGACCTGGTCTGGACGCTCATCGCCTCTCTGTATATTGGTAACCTGATACTGCTCGTTTTGAACCTTCCTCTGGTCGGCCTGTGGGTGAAATTGCTACAGATCCCTCGTCCATACCTGAATGCTGGAATCCTTGTCTTTGCCACCATCGGTGTGTATGGCATGCGCCACTCTTCATTCGATCTGATGCTGATGTTATTGATCGGCTGGATTGGGGTGTTGATGCGACGGTTCGACTTTCCTATAGCGCCTGTCATCGTAGGAATGCTTCTGGGCCCAATGGCGGAAAAACAACTTCGGAATGCACTGTCTATCAGTCAGGGGGATTGGACGATATTTATCACACAGCCGATTTCTGCAGCTGTTCTCGTGCTTACGCTATTTGTACTGCTCGTTCCTTACGTGCTTCATTCTCGAGGAATCAGGCTACAGGAAGACGATTAAGCACAAGTTTGAGGCTGCCGAAAGGCGGCCTGCTTTTACAGAACGCAGCCGACTATTGTCTGGGAACTCCCTCATGCCATGAGGGCTGTTAATAAAGTCTTGGCTGACCAAGTGATCTTGGTTTGAGTACAAAAAGGGCCCTTCGTGGGCCCTTTTTTGAGCGCCACTGTTTCTTCAACCGATGCATTTCAGGATTACTCGAACAGCGATTTACATAACCGAAGGTAACGTTCAGCAAATACAAATGCGAATACATATCAAATGCTGGCGATGTGGTATACCATGCGCCGCGATTTGTTGGCACGTATGCCATTCCATTTGGCTATTTTCTCAAGGTTTTCTCGATGCGTCGTACTCTGGTTTCGATCTGTGTGCTTCAGGCGATTTCCGTTTCCTCCTGGGCGGAGCAAGCGGCAACCGATAAATCCATTTTGGAGTTGCAAGCGACCGACATCGTCGGCACATCCGACTTTGAAACTGCCCTAGGGCCAGTGGACGGCTATCGCGCAACCCGTTCAGCCAGTGCGACCCGCACCGATACGTCGATCCATGAAACGCCGCAGTCAATCAGCGTGGTGAGCAAGGATGTCGTCGAGGACATCAGTGCCACTCGATTGCAGGATGCGCTCGATTATGCCGGGGGGGTGGGGCGAGCCAACAACTTTGGCGGCCAAGGCCTGACCACGTTCACGGTGCGAGGGTTTACCACAGGCGAGTTTTATCGCAACGGCTACCCGATCAACCGTGGCTATCCGAACATGCCGGATGCGAACACCATCGAGCGGCTCGAAGTGCTGCGTGGGCCAGCGACCATGCTGTATGGCCGAGGCGATCCGGGAGGCACCTTTAATGTCATCTCCAAGCAACCTCTGGCCGTGCCTACGGTCACGCTGGGCAGCCAACTCGACGACCAGGGTATGCAACGAGGCACCCTGGATGCTTCCGGCCCGCTTGATGAAGAAGGGCGCCTGGCCTATCGCCTGAACGTCGTGGGTGAGGGCGGTGATACTTTCCGCGATCATGTCGAAACCGAACGCTACGGCGTAACGCCGGTACTAGCCTGGCAGGCTAACGAAGACACCAAGGTGATTTTCGAAGGCGACTTCATGCGCAACAATCACCCGCTCGATCGCGGCGTGACGCGCTATCCGAATCAGATTGGCACCGCGTCCCGCGATACCTTCTTCGGCGAAAAAGACGTTGGCAAATTGCACAACGACAACAACATGGCGCAGCTGCGGTTCGAGCATGTGCTGAGCGATAACTGGACGTTGGGCGGTGGTTTCCAATGGCTCGATGGCACCCTTCAAGGCAATGCCGTTGAGGCCAACGGTGTCGCAGCCGACGGACGCACCCTGGGTCGTAACTTCAACTACCGCAAGCTGGAGTGGACGGATAAGGACACCCAGCTCAACCTGACCGGACATTTCACTGCAGGCGGTTTTGATCACACCCTGCTGACCGGCGTCGAGTACGAGGATTACGATTACAAGTCGATCATCCAGCGCTCCAGCGGCGCAGTGACTTCCTACCCGATCGATATCTTCGACCCGGTGTATGGCCAGCCGCGTCCAGCCTTGACCCGTACCCCGACCAACGACAAGGAAAACCTCAAGACCTACGCCGCTTTCGTCCAAGATCAGGTGGTCTTGACCGAGCGTTTGAAACTCTTGGCCGGCGCGCGTTTCGAGCGCTTCGAGCATGACTACGAAACCTTTGTGCCAGGCAGTAGAAGCTGGGAGGCCAGCGACAATGCCGTGACACCGCGTGTAGGGTTGACCTATGACCTGACCGACACCGTGGCGCTCTACGCCAATACGGCTCGCTCGTTCAAACCCAATACCGGTGCCAGTCGCCAGGGCGGAGGGTTTGACCCGGAAAAGGGCAAGTCGTATGAGCTCGGCGTCAAGTGGGATGCACTGGACAATCAGTTGAGTGTCGAGGCGGCGATCTACCAGATTGAAAAGCGCAATGTGCTCACCACCGATCCTGTGGACTCGACCTTCAGCGTGGCAGCAGGCGAGGTGCGCAGCCGAGGTTTCGACCTGAACATCGCCGGCAACCTGACCCCGCAATGGCGAGTGATTGGCGGCTACGCTTATGTCGATGCCCAAGTGACCAAGGACAACGTCATCCAGTCCGGCACTCGTCTAATGAACATCCCGCAAAACAGCTTCAGTCTGCTCAACGTTTACGAGTTTCAGGATGACGCACTCAAGGGATTGGGTCTAGGGACGGGCCTCAAGTACGTCGATGAGCGTGCGGGTCAGACGGCCAACACGGCGTTTTCGATGGGCAGCTACACCGTTGTCGATCTACTGAGCTACTACAAGGTCAACGACAAAATCAGGCTTAATCTAGATGTGAAAAATCTGACTGACGAAGACTATGAGGAAGGGGCATTTGGCAACGTTTACGCCTATCCAGGGGCGCCGAGAACCGTGCAGGTCGGTATTTCATATACGTTGTAATTCGCTTGTGTGGGGAGTATTTCATGTTGTGAAAACTCAACGCGGCTCCGCAACTGTCGAGTCCTGGCTGACCAAGTGAGATTGGTTTGAGTACAAAAAAGGCCCGATAAGGGCCTTTTTACTAAAGCGGAGTTTGACTCTAGAGCGGGTTTTTCTCAGTCGATAAGCCATCTGGCTGACTTGGCTTTGCTGTATTTTCCTGGGCTAGCTCAATGCACTTCAATGCCAAAATGGTTGTCGGGTCGACCAATGCGACCTCATGATTTTTGATCATGTAGGATTCACTGTGTTCAAGCACCAGGGGTAGTTCTGTGCACCCCAGGATGAGCACATCGGCACCCAGTTCACACAGATGCTCTGCAGCGGTCAGTAACTGGTCTTTGCAGATGCCGTCTGTGAAACCCGCCTTGATTCCGTGGTCTCCGTAAATCGACTCCATCACCAACGCTTGGTAATCGACACCAGGGGCAACTATTTGTAATCCAACCCGTCGAGCAGCCTCGTGATACACCTGACTTTTAATTGTGCCTGCGGTCGCTAGCAGCCCGACGGTTTTGCCAGCGCCATACCTCTGCACAATAGCCTCCACCGTCTCTGTCAGCATGTTCACAATAGGCACACGTAGGTGCGCTTGGATGCGCTCAACAAATGCATGAGCTGTATTGCACGGAATTGCTATGGCATTGGCGCCAGCGCTTTCCAGTCGCTTGCACGTTGCGTACATCGCCATCGTCGGGTCGGTTTCGTCATACAGCAGGTTGGCTGTGCGATCAGGGATCTGAGGGTTTTGTTCTACCACCATTTTGATGTGCTCTTGATCGCGACCTGCCGGTGTGTGCGCCACAACCTTACCCATGAAGTCGACCGTTGCCGCTGGCCCAACTCCACCCACGATCCCAAGCTTGAATGGCGGACGGGTCGACTGACCTTTCTCCAAGGTTGCGAAAGTGGCATAAATCTCGTTGATATCCAGGACAGTCAAGCCACGCCGTTGCAGATCACCGCAGACCAACGACAGCTCAGTCATGCCAGGCAGGATGATTGTGGCCCCCTGATCCTGAAGCGACAGGCAGGCCTGATAGACACACTCCAGCGGTACACCGTCAAGGTACCCATCCTTGATGCCATTAACGCCATACATCGCGTCCATCAACCCAGACTGCTCCTTATTGTTTGGATAAACGAGCTTGAAGTCATTGCCGAAATAGCGCTCAAACAACCCGGAGTGCCGAACATAGTCAGACGCGATTATGCCCAGTGTTGTACCAGGTTCAGCGAAATGATCCACGTGCTTGCGTAACGCCGCCATCATATCCAGAACGGGTATGCCAATTTCCTCCTGGATCTCCTCACGAAAGGTGTGACTGGCAAAACAAGGCAGTAAAACTGCATTGACTTCGCTGGCCTCGAATGTCTGACAAACCTGGAAAACATAGAACTTTCTGGAGGTCATACTGGCGCCCCGGTCTAGGGGCATCAGGACGTCTTTGAAGGGGTGTTGCTCAAAGAGGAAGTGATAGCGACCTTGATCCTCCAGAACAGCTCTGGACTTCACCAACTTGTAGAAAAGATCGCCGCCGGCCAGTGAGCCAAGCCCGCCGACGATACCTAGTTTGCGAGCAAACGATGACCCGCTGGACGGCTTCGATTTACCTTTCATGTTTAGGTTCTCAGGCGGTGGCTGCAGTATGAATTGGGAGCGGAGACTCAGTGCCGGGCGCGTCTTCAGCTTCTTCATGTGGTTCTGATTTGGCAACCACAGCGGTCGCGATGCTATTGCCAACCACGTTGGTGGCAGTCCTGGCCATATCAAGGAATTGGTCAATGCCAAGGATCAGCAAAATACCGGCTTCGGGAAGATTGAACATGGGTAACGTAGCCGCCACCACAACCACCGATGCTCGGGCTACACCCGCCATTCCCTTGCTGGTGATCATCAGCGTCAGCAAGATGAGCAGTTGCTGTGTGAAGCTCAAGTCGACGTTGTAGGCCTGAGCAATGAACATGATGGCGAATGCCTGATACATCATTGAACCATCAAGGTTGAATGAGTATCCCAATGGTAGAACGAAGCTGGATACGCGTTTCGGCGCACCAAACTTCTCCAGTGCCTCCATGGTTTTTGGATACGCGGACTCGCTACTGGCAGTCGAGAATGCCAACAGAACAGGTTCGCGGATGAGCTTGCCCAAGGTAAACACTGAGCGCCCCAGGAACAGGTAGCCGGCAGCGAACAACACGCACCACAGAATCACAATGCCCAAGTAGAACTCGGCAATCAGCTTTCCGTAATCGACTATCAAGCCAAGACCTTGAGTGGTGATCGCCGATGCGATGGCTGCGAAAACGCCGATTGGCGCGAAGGCCATGACGAAGTCCGTGACCTTGAACATCACCTTGGCCAGCTCTTCGATGCCATCGACCATCGTTGTGTAACCCGCTCGCTTCACACCCGCCAAGGCAAACCCGAAGAACAACGAGAACACCACGATTTGCAGGATTTCGTTATTGGCCATTGCTTCAGCAATGCTGCGGGGAAACACGTGACTGATGAAAACCTTGAGGCTGAAATCGCCGGTGTTCACCACGGGGCTCGCCGCATGTTGGACGACCTCCATGTTCAGACCTGCACCGGGTTGGAACAGGTTCACCAGTCCCATACCGATTGCCAGCGATATCACCGAAGCGGTGACGAACCAGACCATAGCTCGCAGGCCGATACGCCCAACAGAGCGGGAGTTTCCCATGCTGGCAATGCCGCCAACCAAGGTGGCGAACACCAGAGGCGCGATGATCATCTTGATCATGCGTAAAAATATGTCGGTGACCATCGAGAAGTAAGACGCGATCTCTTTGGCGCTTTGTTCGCTCCCTGCGAAATGGTGGCACGCCCAACCGACAAGCACGCCTAAGGCGATGCCAATTGCGATCCGACGCGGAAGTTTATTTTTCTTCACGGAGCTTTCCTCAAGTGGTTTTTTTGCTTTTTTTACTTGGCAGGAGACAAGTGTCATTCGGTCGAAGCTCTGTGGCCTCGCACCAACGTTTTCGATTCTAGGGTCGGGCTTGGAAGGGCGTGATGAGTAATCCCGATAGCCTCATGCGCATTTGGAATAGTTTTCGAAACTGCTGCTTTTTCCTGACTGGGGCGCAGTAAACTGCTCATTCGGGGCATGAGGTGTCGGTATGCAAATCAAATGGCTGGATGATCTTCTGGCGGTAGCGGAGTGGAAGAATTTTTCTCGGGCTGCGGAAGTTCGATGTGTGACTCAGTCGGCTTTGTCGAGGCGTATAAAGTCACTTGAAGAATGGGTAGGTGCGGAGTTGGTGGATCGTGGCACCTATCCTGTCCAACTGACCCCTGCCGGGCGCACATTTTGTGAAGAAAGCCGCGAGGCATTGGCGGGACTGATGAGGCTGCGCTCAAGCCTTCGCGAGGTAGAGCGGATGCCAGGGCGATCCATCCAGGTAACTGCCGGCCACAGCCTGTCGATGACATTCCTGCCGAAATGGCTGAAGCAATTTCAGCAGCACAATGAGCAATTCAATGCGCGGGTTGTTGCCGCCAACATCCACGACGCGGTCATATCTCTGGAAGAGGGGAGTTGTGATCTGATGATTGTTTATCATCACCCCTTGGCGCCCATTCTTCTTGATTCGGAAAAATTCGGGAGTTTGACCTTGGGTCATGACGCGTTTATTCCTGTTTGCGCACCTAACAGCGATGGGAGTCCGCTGTATCCCTTACCGGGCACGTCCAGCAAAACAGTTCCTCACCTCGCTTATACAGCCACGACTTTTCTAGGTCGTGTTGCCGACATCGTCATAAAGAATGGCCCGACTGCATGCATGTTGGAGCGGTGCTACGAGGCGGATATGACGATGCTACTGATGCGAATGGCAGTGGAGGGTTACGGGGTGGCGTGGTTGCCACAAAGCGCTGTCATAGACGAGCTTCAGCGAGGACAGTTGGTAAAAGCGGGTGGTGATGAATGGAGCACGCGACTGGAGATACGCTCCTACTGCTCCATCACCAATGAGAACCCTACGATGCGCAACTTATGGAAAACCCTCGAAGGAGCTTCCCGCGATCTACATGGCAAAACAGCCAGTTGATCGAAGCTCAAAAGCTCGAAAAGCATCCCTCAAGTATGGGTAATGATATCTGTGCATCGGGTCATTCTGAATCGTCATCACCCCCTATTTTTTGCATGATAGTCTCGCCGCACTTTTGAGTTGGCACTGATCGTTCACACGAAAACGGCCACAGTGAGGAGCGATCATGCCCAGAGTTTCCCACCAAGCATTACGCCATTCGTTTCGCGAGCTGCTGGCATCCAGTAGCTGTTTTCAGACCGCTTCAGTGTTTGATCCGATGTCAGCACGTATTGCCGCCGACCTCGGATTTGAAGTGGGTATTCTGGGGGGATCAGTTGCATCTCTACAGGTTCTGGCTGCACCAGACTTCGCACTCATTACCCTGTCTGAATTTGTCGAACAAGCGGCCAGAATAGGCCGTGTGGCGCAGTTGCCTGTCATCGCCGATGCCGATCACGGTTACGGAAATGCACTCAACGTCATGCGAACTGTCCAGGAGTTGGAGCGCGCAGGAATAGCGGCGCTCACGATTGAAGATACCCTCCTTCCGGCTCAATTCGGGTGTAAATCAACAGACCTCATCAGCACTGAAGAGGGTGTAGGTAAAGTGCGTGCTGCACTGGACGCGCGCGTGGATCCAGAGCTTTCGATTATTGCTCGAACCAACGCATCAGCCCGCCCGGTGCATGAGGTCATACATCGAACGCGGGCTTATCAACGGGCCGGCGCGGATGGCATTTGTATTGTTGGCATCCAGGATTTTGCGCACCTCGAACAGATCGCGGAACACATCACGATTCCACTGATGTTGGTCACTTACGGAAACCCAAGACTCAACGACAACGAACGGCTAGCCAAGCTAGGAGTTCGAATCATTGTTGCAGGTCATGGTGCCTATTTTGCCTCCATTAAAGCGACCTATGACTGCCTTCGTGAACAACGCCAGCTCACTCGCAGCACATCAAACTTAAGCGCTACCGAGCTGGCCTATACCTACACGTTGCCGGAAACATATTTGAATTGGGCCAGGGACTTCATGGATGTTCAGGAGTGATGAAAATCTCCTGATCAGCTCCCGTTGATCTGCCTACAGGTTTCCTCCTGCTTGAATCCGCAAGCATGATTTGCGTGCCGAGAAGAGCACTCGCACTCATGCGGTTTGGTCACCCTCGGTTGCGTATTCAGCAGTTTGCTTCCGGAGCGATCTGGAAGCTTTTTTTCTTCTCAATAAAGCGCTCGAAGCCCTACGTTTTTTCGCCTTGCTCATTGGCTCTGAGCATGGGGGGCGAAGTATTTTTCGAGCCGGAAAACGAATGAGCGCTACTAGCCAGTAGCTGTCTGTCTTAAAGAGTAGCCATCGATTGTGGATTCACTGATGGGTGCAACCGATTGGCTTTAGCTGTCAGCGAGCGTTGGTACGCTCCGGAGATCTTCCAATGTTCGGGTCACAATCTGGGGCAGTTTCTATGCAAATCCTGATGCTTGAACACAATGGTTGGGTTCCCAATAACCCACGCCTACCTGTAGTCATATACCTCAACGCGATTGCAAGTCGGCGCATCGACTTGGCTTCACAGTTCGAGGAGACATTCAGCGCTAATGGCTGGCCACCGCAATGGCGTGACGGGGTATACGGCGATCACCATTATCATACTGAAGGGCACGAGGTGCTTGGCATCGCCAGTGGCCACGCCCGCTTGATGCTAGGCGGCCCTGATGGCTTTGTGGTTGAAGTCAGGGCAGGTGATGCGTTGCTACTACCCGCCGGCACAGGTCACTGCAATTTGGACTCCAGCGACGACTTTCTGGTGGTCGGCGCTTACCCGCCA
This sequence comes from Pseudomonas jessenii, assembly GCF_002236115.1. Taxonomy (GTDB): domain Bacteria; phylum Pseudomonadota; class Gammaproteobacteria; order Pseudomonadales; family Pseudomonadaceae; genus Aquipseudomonas; species Aquipseudomonas jessenii. The sequence continues at coordinate 149,551 of NZ_NIWT01000001.1, forward strand.
GGACAGCACGCAGACATATGCCGCGAAGCACCAAACAAGTCGCAACTGGAGAGGATCTACGAGCTGCCGTTTCCAAATCAAGACCCGGTGCAACGCGTGCATGGCGCCGTACGTAAATATTGGGTTGACCGCTACATACAGCAGTACCTTTCGAATTGAGGCTAGGTCGAGCAGGGTGGTAACGCAGCTATCTACTGCGATAAGTGGATACCTGCCTGGGAACGTTTCGAAGGTGAATCGGGCGACAACACTCAATGCTTAACCGCTTTTAGGTTTACGACCCCGCGAGCTTGGTTTCATCGGTACGCTTTTACCATACTCACTCCACCATAGCGCGAGTGCCTCCATCGTTGGCCCTAGCGCACGGGCTTTTGCCGTCATCTCATATTCGACGCGTGGGGGGACTTCTGCGAAGACTGTTCGCGATACCAGGCCATCGTTTTCAAGTTCACGAAGCTGTGCTGTCAGCATGTGCTGAGTGATACCGCTGATCGCTTTACGCAGTTCTCCGAAGCGATAGATTCGCTGGTTCAACAACCACATGATTTCCAGCTTCCACTTGCCTGAGAGGAGCGCGAATGCACGGCGCATTTCCTCATGCATGTTGATCTGATCGTCATCAATAGTCTGGTTTTCCATACTAAGCACCACTTTTTCATCCTACTTGTAGCTTTTCATATTAGGCGACATCGTAGACCTAAGTCGACGCATCAATGCCTGCTTAGGAAAAGTCTCATGATTGAAATCTACATTTACTGGATCAGCACAACACTTCTGTCGTTGTTGTATTTGGCTTCGGCGACGATGTACCTGTTCAAAAGGGAATGGGTTCGTCAAGCACTCGCCGACCTTGGATATCCCGCCACCCTGATGCCGCTGCTCATTGCGGTGAAGATCCTGGCCGTGGTTGCCATCCTTCTACGCATTAATGTCTCGCTTAGTGATCTCGCCTACGCCGGCATGCTTTATCACTTACTGCTCTCAGCGTTCGCGCATTTAAATGTCCGCAAGCCTAGCGGAGCCTTACCGGCGGCTATCTGTCTCGCGCTGCTGATCACTTCTTTTGTCACCCAAAATGCCGCTCGTGACGTGCCGTCACCTTACGTGCAAGTAGCTGCGGCTCATTCATTAACCTCTAGATAACTGGAGATCGTAATGTCCCGACTAAACGGAAAAGTAGCCATTGTCATCGGAGCCGGTCGTGGTATTGGTCGCGCTACCGCAAAGCTCTTTGCAAAAGAAGGCGCGAAGGTCGCCGTTGTTTCAAGGACGGCTGAGAATGTGGCTGGTGTTGTCGCTGAGATCCAGGCTGCGGGCGGTACCGCCCTCGGAGTAGTCTGCGATGTATCCGACCCGAGTCAGATCAGTGTCGCCGTGGAAAAGGTCGTGGTTGAATATGGGCGCATCGATATTCTTGTGAATAATGCCTTTGACCCTTCAGTGGTCTCATCCTCCGTTCTCGACTTGTCGACCGAGCAGCTGCAACGCAATTTGGAGATAGGGCCGATTGCCTATCTGCGGACGATGCAAGCCTGCTACCCACATCTCAAAGCCAGTGGGGAAGGGCGTGTCATCAACTTTGCATCGCTGGCAGGTGTGATTGGCTTGCAAGGTTATGCACCGTACAACATGGCGAAGGAGGCAGTCCGTGCTCTTACTCGCTCGGCAGCAAGGGAGTGGGGCGCTGACAACATTACTGTCAACAACGTCATGCCGGTCGCTGACACTTGGGGGGTTGATGCCAGTACGCCCGCGCCAACCAACGCACTTAACCGTTATGGATCACCTGAGGAGGATATTGCGCCGGTCGTACTGTTCCTCGCCAGCAGGGATGCACAATTCCTGACCGGTTACAGCCTTACCCCGGACGGAGGTCAAATCATCGATAGTGCTCGATAACAGTTACTTCAAATCACCGAGCAAAACCACAAGGCATGCCCCCGTGCCTTGTGGACATTACTAGACCATTTTTGCCAATGCAGAAGTCTCCCGCATTGATACGCGTGCCGCTAGGAAGGCCAAAATCGCTGCCACTCCCAGTAATGCTGCACTTAACTTAAAGGTGGCCCGGTATCCGCTTGAGTCAAAGACTAGCCCGCCAACTGTTGCCCCAGATGCGATAGCTAGCTGGATGATTGCAACCATTAAGCCGCCTCCTGCCTCGGCCTCCTCTGGCAACGTTTTTGCCAACCAAGTCCACCATCCCACGGGTGCCGCAGTCGCAACCAGTCCCCACAGGCCAAGCAAGATAGTCGTGGTAGTCGCTGAGCTTCCAAATGAAACGAGCGCCAGCGCAATGATCGCCATAAAGATTGGGATGACGATGAGGGTGCGATGTAGGCCATTTTTCAGAAACGCTTCAATCAGGAAGGTTCCGGCCAGGCCCGCCAGACCCAAGACAAGCAGCATCAACGACAGCATGGAAACACTGACGTGTGTGACAGTCTCAAGAAACGGGCGCAGATAGGTAAACAGCATGAACTGTCCCATGAAAAACACGCTGACCGCCACCATACCTAACGCGACAGGCGTGCTCTTCATCAATTTGAAGACGTTACCCGTGCCCGAACCGCTTTGCGATTTCATCGGAGGAAGGCTTAACAATAGCCATACACAAGCGACTATGGCGACTGGGATGACGCACAAAAATGCTCCGCGCCAGCCAATCAAGGCGCCGAGAAAGCTGCCCAATGGCGCCGCCACGACTGTCGCCAAAGCGTTGCCGCCGTTGACGATTGCCATTGCTCGAGTGACCTGGTCATCGGGCACCAGGCGCATGGCGGTTGCCGCTGAAAGTGACCAGAATCCACCGATGGCTACTCCGATCAGTGCTCGACCTACCATGAATACCCAGTAGTTCGGCGCGAACGCGACGACTGTCCCTGAAATGATCATCAGCAGTGTCAGTGAAAGGAGCAGCGGTTTACGGTCGACCCGCGCAGCCACCGATGCGATCAGAAGACTGGTGAATAGGGCAAACAGCCCCGACACGGAAATTCCCTGGCCAGCTTGTCCCTCGGTGATATGTAGATCTAACGCAATAGGTGTGAGCAGGCTGACGGGCATGAATTCCGAGGCCACTAGCACGAAGGCGGCGAGCGACATGGCGAATACGGCGCCCCACGATTCACGGGGCACAGATGGGGAGTGATCATTCATTACTTGAATCCTGTATTACGCGAAGCGTCGTAGCTCCGAGAAACGGGGCTACGAGAGAGGAGATGCCGGGTACCCGCGTGAGCACCGTAGGCTCTGAAAGCATGGGAGCGTCCTCGATGGGTTTGCAGGATGGACATTCTCCCGCTCTATCCAGCACCTCTGTAGTGCAATCCGCTGGATTACTTGCCTGATTCTATGAGTCTCCGCTTTTGGGCAGGACGGTTGAGGGCGGGCGGGTTAGAGTTCAACGAAGAGGTATGAGATGAACATGACGAACAAACTCAACACAGTGGCCCAACTGCTATCCACGCAAGAAAAGCTTGCGCGGGTCATCGGCTCGCAAATATCCATACCAGGTGATTACAGAACGGCCATTACAGGTCTTGGTTTTTTCAGGCGCGAACATCCAGCGGCGCCCATTATCTGTATGGTCGAGCCGAGCATCATTCTCGTTGCGTGTGGCGAGAAGCAGCTTTGGGTGGGGGGAGAGGGCTACCCGTATAACTCCTCGAAATTTTTGATTACTTCACTGGATTTGCCTGCAAATTCAGAAGTGCTGGTCGCGAGCCCGGATCAGCCATGCTTGGGACTGACGTTGAAACTCGACTTGCGCATCCTATCTGAGCTGATTGCGCAAAGTGACCTGCCGCCGACCCGTGATCGAGCGGTAGTGAAAAGCGTGGGCATTGGTTCCGTGACACAACCGATACTGGCCTCGTTTGAGCGCTTGTTAGCGTTGTTCGATGAGCCAGAGTCCATTCCTGTCCTTGCCCCGTTGATCCAGCGCGAGATCCACTACCGTCTACTACAGAGTGATCAGGCAGGGAGGCTTCGGCAAATAACTTCTGTCGATGGCCAGGGCTATCGGATCGCCAAAGCAATCGATTGGCTTAAGCTGAACTACGCATCGGCGCTCCGCGTCGACGAACTTGCTGCCAAGGTTCAGATGAGCACTCCGACCTTTCACCACCATTTCCGCCAACTCACTACGATGAGCCCCTTGCAGTATCAAAAGTGGCTTCGGCTGAATGAGGCTAAACGATTGATGCTCAACGAGCATCAAGACGTATCAAGCGCAGCATTCAAGGTTGGATATGAAAGCCCATCCCAATTCAGTCGTGAATACCGTCGTCTTTTCGGGGTGCCACCAAAGCGAGATATCGCAGTCTTGAGAGGGCAGGGTTAGTGGCCTACAGCGAGCGGGAGTGTTCTTTGGATGGAGAGAGACATATCCGGTTTTCCCGTAAATACGATGCGATTGTCATCTCATTGGAATAGGCAAGAAATCCAGAGGAATACCCTAATGCTTCAGCTGTGATCCATGGAAAATGATCCTGACTATCCGCAACGGGAGGATCGATCCATGAATCCCGATTACGATTTCAGCGCCAAGGTCGCGTTAGTAGTTGGTGCCAGCATTGGCATTGGCTTGGTCTTGTGCTCGTCGATGAGGCCTATCTAGGAGTTCTAATGAAAACTTACGCATATGCTGCCACTGCGGCGGATAAACCACTCGCCCCTTTCTCCTTCGAGCGACGTGCACTTCGTTCGAATGACGTGGCAATCGAGATAATGTATTGCGGCGTTTGTCACTCCGACCTACATACAGCACGTAACGACTGGTCTTGGACGAATTACCCGATTGTGGTTGGCCATGAGATTGTGGGACGGGTAATTGAAGTGGGGCCTGATGTCACGCGCCACAAGGTTGGAGACCATGTCGCAGTCGGGACTATGGTCGACAGCTGCCAGCACTGCGATCAGTGCCATAAAGGCGAAGAACAACTTTGCCGTGACGGGAATACTCAGACCTTTGCGGGTGTTGACCGTATCTCTGGCGAGCCAACCATGGGGGGATATGCAAAGCACATCGTAACCCGTGAAGAATTCGTACTTCACATTCCACAGGGACTTGATTTGGCGAAAGTAGGCCCACTGCTTTGTGCTGGTGCAACGACCTATTCGCCGCTGCGTACTTGGAATGTCGGGCCTGGCAGCCGTGTTGGCGTCATTGGCATGGGTGGTCTAGGGCATATGGCTATCAAGCTTGCGGTTGCACTGGGCGCTCACGTAACGGTTCTGAGTCGCTCGGCTAAAAAAGAAGCGGATGCCAAGACGCTCGGCGCCGAGAGCTTTGTGGTATCGAATGACGAAGCTGCGATGACGAAAGCGGCTTCGTCATTCGACCTCATTATTGATACCGTTCCTGCCAAACACGACCTCACACCTTACCTTCCTTTGCTCGATATAGACGGTACCTTGTGTGTCGTAGGTCAGATCGGCCCGCTTGATGAGTTGAATAGCCTACCGTTGCTATTGGGCCGGCGTCGTGTCGCAGGTTCGGCCATCGCTGGTATTGCTCAGACGCAGGAAATGCTGGAGTTTTGCGCTCGGATGAACGTTTTGCCGGACATTGAAATGATCCGTATCGATCAAATCAACGAGGCCTTCGAGCGGTTGGAACGTTCCGATGTGCATTACCGTTTTGTGATCGATATGGCGTCTCTCACTCAGTCTTGAGCTAATCAACTCTATGCGTAAGCGCCGGCTAGATAGCCGGTGGCTTCCGCGCGTGTCTGGATGCACCGGTCAATGTGGGGGCGTTCGGAGGAAATCGCTTATGAAAATTGGCATCCTGGGTTCAGGACTGATGGGTGCGAATATCGGTTCTGTATTTGCGCAACTTGGCCATGCCATCCTGCACATGCATCTTCCTAGCAGTGTGATGATTGCCTGACTCCCCTTTGACTAATCCACCGCAGAGCGCATAGGTGGCGCCTTCATCATGAAAATGCATGGAGCTCTTGCCCTGATAGCACTAGCTGGGATCGCGGTGGTGGGGCTCAGTGCTGCGACCGGATATCTGCTGCCGCCTGTATTGGGTGCGTTACCCAGCGGCGCGCGTTTGGAGGCGATTTCTCATTCGCCTAACTATATTGATGGCGCATTTCGCAATCAGATCGAAACTCCGATGCGCACAACTGATCAGTCCGAATGGGCTATGTGGGCCGAGATGATTTTTGAGCCTGAAAGCCATGTTCGACCTCCCGACATCGTTCCATCCATCAAGACCAACCTGAAGGCGCTTGATCGTGCCCAAGACTTAGTGGTCTGGCTCGGCCACTCGTCTTACTACGTGCAGCTCAATGGGCAGCGGGTTCTAATAGATCCAGTGTTGAGCTCAAACGCGTCCCCAATTCCCTTCACCAACACTGCCTTTGAAGGCACTAGCATCTACAGCGCAGAAGACATGCCCGAGATCGATTTTCTTTTGATTAGCCATGATCACTACGACCACTTGGATTATCCGACAGTTACAGCCTTGAAGCATAAAGTCAGGCAGGTGGTCGTGGGCCTAGGGGTAGGCGCCCATTTTGAGGCGTGGGGGTATGACATGCGAACGGTGTCTGAAGCCGACTGGAACCAATCTGTTGGCAGTGCACCTGGGTTGCAGGTACTTGTTGCACCGGCTCGACACTTCTCTGGCCGTGTTTTTACCCGAGATCAATCGCTGTGGGTCGGTTTCGCTTTGATTTCCCCAAGTCGTCGCCTGTTTTTCAGTGGAGACACCGGTTACGCAGGGCACTTTGCTGCAATCGGTCGTGAGCATGGCCCATTCGACTGGGTAACGCTCGACACCGGCCAGTATGATCCGCGCTGGGCCAATGTGCATATGAATCCAGAGCAGGCCGCACAAGCTGCGCAAGATTTGCGGACAAAGGTGCTGGTACCAGGGCACGTAGGTCGTTTTTCCCTTGCTCCGCATGCATGGGATGACCCCTTCAAACGGCTCGCTGTTTCAACTCAGAATCGCGGCTATGACCTGTGGACGCCGAAAATAGGGCAGCCGATGTTTCTCGACGGCGAACAGCAGAGCTTTCCATCTTGGTGGTAGGGCGGCAGCTTCAGATACTTCCGATAACCAGACACTCAAGCGCCATAGGGGCAATCTAGTCGTCTTTCTGAACGTAGAGACGCCTCGGCAGAGAAACGCCTTGCTGCATCGGGTGAAGAGGCTGTCGCGGCAATAGGAGCATCAGGAAAGGAGTCGTCGCTCACGCTCTCCCTTTGCGATGGCAACTTGCGACTCATTCGGTAAGAAAACATCATTTTTTGCAGCAATGATCTCAGCCATAACGCTCACAGCAATCTCGGCAGGAGTTTTACTACCGATATAAATTCCGATAGGGCCTCTCAGGCGCTGCAAACTCGTTTCGGAATGGCCGAAGTGCTCTATAAGACGCTCGCGGCGAGACTGATCGTTTCGTCGTGAACCTATCGTGCCTACATAGAATGCGGAACTCTCCAGGGCTGCAATCAGAGCGAGGTCATCGAGTTTGGGATCGTGACTGAGGCAGACAATACAGGTGCGCATATCAGGAGCAAAATCACGAACGGCGTCGTCCGGCATACCTACAATTTTATCCACGCCATCGACGCTCCAACCACTCATATACTCAGATCGGGGATCACAGACTGATACTGAGAAGCCGTTAAATAACGCCATTGTCGCAAGGTATTCCGCTAGCGCGCCTGCCCCTATCAACAGCGCTCGAAAGCCTGGCCCAAGCGTATTCACCATATATTTGCCATCAAAGCAAAACCGTTCGGGAATGGCTGTAGGTGCCAGCTCAACCGCACCGTCACTTAGCGCTACCTGGCGTCTGACTAAAGATCCCGCGTCTAGCTCGCTTAACAGCCGGACGAGGAGAGTTAGGGAGGGGCAGAACTCGAGTATCAGCTCAACGGTACCCCCGCACGGCAGACCAAATCGATGTGCCTCAACCGCACTAACGCCATAGCGAACCAGCTGTGGTGGTTTTGCGTAGATGCCTTGTTCACCGTACGCTTGGGTAAAGCGATGGATAAGGTCGTCTTCAATGCACCCTCCTGAAACACTTCCAACTACGCGGCCATCATTTCGCAAAGCCATCATGGAGCCAACAGGTCGGGGGGATGACCCCCAAGTGCGCGCGACAGTGGCGAGCAAGACGTTGTCGCCTTGAGCGATCCAGTCTCGAGCACTTCGTAGAACTAATAGGTCGATGCTTTCCATCCGAGTCAATCATCCTTCTCTTGTGTGACCCGTTTATTGAGGTTCAAACGAACCGCTGATTGGAGGTCAACATTCTCTTTGCTTACGACTACGGCAGTTCTCAGCGCATCTGCAAGATGATTGGGCTACTGCTTGCTGGGTCAGTTTTCTCGCGCAGCTTACCGACCGCTTCTGTAGTGATCGCGTCGCTTTGATTGCCCCAAGTGCTGCGAACGAAAGTCAGCAAGTCAGCAATCTGCTTATCCGACAGTTGTTCACGGAAAGCTGGCATGCGATAGGCGTCCGGGACACCTGCTGCGACCACCCGCTGCGAGCCATTGAGGGTGATGTTAATTGCTGAGGCAGTTTCTTTGGACAGTGCTGAAGTCGCTCCCGCCAGCGGCGGCATCCATTCAGACTGGCCTTTGCCGTCCAATCCATGGCAGGAGGCGCAGCGCTCTACATAGGTATGGGCACCAGGAGCGTCCATTTGCGTAGCCGCTGACACTGCTTCGTATTGCCACGGTTTTCCGTCGCGCTGCCTGTCACCGGGTAACGACTTCAAGTAGCGGGCGATTGATGTCAGATCATGGTCGCTCATGAACTGCGTAGAATTGTTAAACGCTTCGGTCATCGATCCAAACACCACGGCGTGCTTGTTACGGCCTGTTTTCAGGAATTGGACGATCTCGGGCTCGCTCCATCTTGCAAGGCCAAAATTGTGATCGTCGCGAAGACTTGGGGCGTACCAGCCGTCCAGCAAAGCACCGGCGAGGAACTGAGTACCAGATTCATCGAGAGCCTTTTCGTTGAATGCCAACCCTCGTGGCGTATGACAGCTACCACAATGACCAGGGCCTTGAACAATGTAGGCTCCACGGTTCCACAAGGCGTCCTGCGTAGTTTTTGTGGCATAGGATCCGGTGTCCGTGAAAACACCATTCCACAATGCGATGGGCCAGCGCATGTTCAGCGGCCAGGGTATTGCGCTCGGGATGTTTGCCTGCCTAACGGGTGCCACACCTTTCATGAAGAAAGCGTACAACGCGCGCATGTCTTCGTCGCTGAGCTTGGCGTATGAGGGGTAAGGCATGGCTGGGTACAAACGACGTACACCCGGAGCCACGCCGTGGCGCACTGCTCGGTCAAAGTCGCCCAGACTATAGTTGCCGATGCCCGTTTCCCGGTCAGGAGTAATGTTTGTAGCGTGAATCGCACCAAGAGGGGTGGCCATTTCAAGACCTCCGGCGAACGGAGATCCGCTAGGTACACTATGGCACGCCACGCAGTCACTCAGACGCGCTACGTATTCACCACGCGCTACAAGATTGGGAGCGATGTCGACCCCGGCAGTCTGTTCATCTTCCAGGAGCGATTTTGGCTCGCGGGTGACATACCAAGCGAGTAATGCTGCCGCGACCAGGCATGGCAAAGCCAACCAGCCAGCGGTTCTTACGAATCGGCTGTTGTTCATGGGCGCTCCAGGTCAGGTGAAGGTGTATCGGCTTAATGGCATGCTGCGAATACGCTGCCCTGTTAGCTGTGAGACGGCATTGGCTACAGCAGGCGCCACCGCAGGCAATGGCGGCTCGCCGATACCACCCATTTTCTCCCCACTTTCAATGACCCTTACATGCACGCGCGCCATTCTCGACGGGGGCAATATTGGATACAGGTCATAGTTACTGGCACGAGGCTTGCCGTTGATGTACACCGCTTCCTCCACCAGCACTTGAGATAAACCCAGAGACACGGCACCGTTGACTTGCGCTTCCACAATTGCCGGATTGACTATGCTGCCTGGGTCAATTGCTTGCCAGATGTCGTGCACCTTAACCTGTCCATTCTCGATTGATACCTCGGCAATCACGGCAGTATGGGTGCCGAAAGGTGAGGCCATTGCTACGCCACGGGCTCGTCTAGTGCCATCCTCGGCAATGAACGGGCCACGCTTCCAGCCTCCCGAAAGCTCGCCTGCGGTCTGTAGCAATTTCGTAAGGCGCGGGTTGTCACGCAGAAGACGGAGACGCAACTCGAATGGATCCTTGCCGCCTTTATCGGCAATCTCGTCGAGAAAAGCCTCATAGAAAAAGTCATTCAGGGAGTTGCCAACCGAGCGCCAGTAGCCAAGCATGACCGGGCCTTTAACGTAGATCTGAGCGATCCGCTTGTTAGCAATTGCATATGATTTACCTGCGAGTCCCTCGATAGCCGTCTCATCAATTTTTTCGCCCTGCTTTCCTGCGATGGCCTCTGTTGGGCCTTCAGTTGCGCTGATGGCTTCAATCGCCACGGGCATGCCATCGTCATCTAAAGCGGCTCTAAACCTGACAGCTGCCACCGGGCGAAGCACATCACGGAGAAACTCCTCCTCCCTGCTCCAGATTAGCTTCACAGGACGGCCAACTGCCTTCGCAAGAGCGATGGCCTGGGGGTAGGGGCTCGCTGAGTCGTAAAGAAAGTGCCGTCCAAAGAAACCGCCCAATAATGGGGAGTGCACAGTGATTCTTGAAGGATCCAGTCCGGTACGTTTGGCGATGTCGGCTCGGAACATATCCGGAGCTTGGTTTGGCAGCCAGATTTCCAGAGATCCATCAGTGTTGAATCGTGCCAGCGCTGAAGGGGGCTCGAGTTGAGCATGATGCAGGTATTGGTTCTGGTAGGTGGCTTCAAGCGTTGTTTTCGCGCTAGCAAGGCTTGCGGCAACGTCACCCTCTTTTTCGGCATCTCGGGAAGTGCCTTGTGCAACGGACAATTGTTTTAGGAATTCGTCGCTGGAAAAGTCTGCCGGCATCGGGCGTACTTTGGAGTCACCGCCAGGCTCTTGCCAATTGACCTGAATCGCTTCCACTGCGCGTTTGGCGTGCCACCAGCGTTCAGCTACCACGGCAACTGCACCTGGGAGCAGGTGTACGGAATGCACGCCTTTCATTCCTCTCACCTGGTCTTCATTGCGCAGACTACCCACCGTCATACCATGCCGAGGCGCATGCTGCACTGCGGCGTGTAGCATGCCGTCCACTTTCAAGTCGATGCTGTATAGCGCCTTGCCAGTGGATTTGTCATACGCATCGAGGCGTTTCACTGGTTGGCCGATCCATCGGAATTTACTTGGATCACGAAGCTGCACACTTCCCGGGTTGGGCACCGGTAAATCCATAGCGCGTTGCGCCAATTCGCCGTAGGCGATGGAACGACTGGAGGCGATATGAACTACTTTCCCAGGCTCGGTGGACAGTTCGCTCACAGGTACTCTGAGTTTCTCCGCACCTGCCTGTAAGAGCATCGCACGTGCCAGGGCGCCGAGACGGCGCATGACCGGATAGCTCATGCGCACCGACATACTTCCGCCAGTAATTCGCCAGCCGTTCTCAAGCACAACGTATTCTTCGCCGGGAGGGGCGCTTTCAACAAGAAAGGTCGACGGGTCAGCGTCCAACTCCTCACCGACTATTTGCGCCATTGCGGTGAAAGTGCCTTGTCCGCCTTCCATGAATGGGGAGAGGAGGCGAACAGTATTGTCTGGCCGGATCTCCAGAAAAGCTGGTACTTGGGTTCCGCGTTCGGCAGAAGCGGCAGCGGCAGCGGCGGCTGCCTGTACCCTAGATGAGCCGAGCGGAAGGCCGAAACCGAGCACCAAAGCGCCTACTGCCGTTCCTGTCAAAAAGCGGCGACGGGACAGGTTGACCGGATCGCTCGAAGGCCAGTTCAAGACGTCCTGAGCAGACTTGATCCGAATGCTCATTAGACACCTTCCTTCTGCGCAGTCATTCCTGCGAGTTCATGGACTGCCGCACGAATCGAGTTGTAGGTACCGCAGCGGCACAGATTGATCATGGCGGCTGAGATCTGAGCGTCAGTTGGCTTGGGGTTGTGTTTGAGCAAGGCGGTGGCCGCCATAACTTGCCCGGATTGGCAGTATCCACACTGGGCGACTTGATGCTCGATCCAGGCATCCACCACGCGTTTCCCTAATTCGTCCGTTTCGATTGCCTCGATGGTTGTGACTTCAAGGCCAATCACTCCAGAGACCGGGGTGACGCAAGATCGAACGATATTGCCATTTACCAGAACCGAACATGCGCCACACTGGGCCAAGCCGCAGCCGTACTTTGTTCCAGTCATACCCAAGTCATCCCGGATGACCCAAAGCAGTGGTGTGTCGTCGTCGGCATCGACTTGGTAGGTCTTCTGATTGATTCGTAATTCCATGACTCACCCGCAGATCATCGGTTGATTTAGCGCAATAAGCGGTTGGGCGCACTTAGCCGCTCTACCCGCAAAATGCCCCTCAATCGGCTTCAGGAACTTGGCCATGCGGGGTTCGAATGTCTCCTATCTGTGCAGTTGCGAATTGTCTTTGTGGTCAAGACCGTAAGACTATTTTTCGCTACTGCCAGTGAGCACCCGAGAACGCGCTGGCTTCGCTGAGCTCGTATCAGAGGTAGTGCTTTTCTTACAACGCTTCCCTCTAGGATTTTTCGTCCTTATTTCAGGTGAGAGGAGCCATCCATTGGAGTAGGTAGGGCGGGGCGTTGGTTTGTTCTCGCCAGACTCTAACTTCCAGGAGTCGTTATTCCTATCTTCTACCTTGAAGGTTCAGAGGATCAGGCAAGTATCCGAGCGGATTGAGCTAGTGAGGTTTCTGGACGGCGCGTAATTACCGTACTCGGCTTGCCCGATAACATAGGTTCCGCTTCCCGCAGTTGAGCGCGAACTACATCGTGGCTCGAAACAATTGTTCAGCTTCTTGAGTAGTCGACTGGCGTTAGGTGCTGCTGCAAGTGGGTTTTCTGGCGAATGATTGACGCGAGGTCTTTGGCTCGGTTTCTCGCGTCTTCGCGGCGTTTTTTTCAGTGTATGGGGGCCGGATGGCAACACGTGGACGGAATGAGTCCGCGCGTTTCCGCTACGTCGCTTCCCTCCTGATCTAGAAGAACTGCTGCGCGAAGTAGCAGTTTAGCCCAGCGTGCTGTTCCTTCTTTCGACAATCCTGAAGGTCATCCACGATGGGGAGGTCGACCAGATCACTCAGGTGTCATGAGCACAGCAAGCGTCATGTTGATGAATTCTTCATTCTTGCTGATTGTGTCCAAAGCACCACGAACGTTGCCGGCGACTTCCGCTGATCCACGCTGCTCAACCCAAAGCGTCAGCTCCATGATTGCAGCTTCGAGGGCGAGTTGGTTCTGATTGATCTTGAAGAGTAGGGAAGGGAGTAGGTCTGAATCCGACACGGGGATACCTCCATGGAAAGAGGTCAGCGTAGCAGGCTGGTGCTATTCCCGTTCTACCTACCGGGCGATTAAGATTACCGCTTCCATTTTAGAAATCAGCTCTCTAAGCATCTGCATAAGGGCGAGCGAGATGCTCTGTCGGCAAAGTAGGAACATCCACGCACCAACGGTATCGAGTGTTCAGCACTGAGGAAACAGCGTCCACCTCTGTCCTGACCCGGAACACATCATGCTTTCTAGCTGAACCTCCCTGTACAAAATCCACGACCTCTATCGCGTGGTGTCATCGCCTAGTGTGGTGGTCAATCACCTTAAATCTTGACTGTGTGGTGCGATCTCTGCTGAAAGCGCAGTTTTAAAGAAGCCGGCAACACGTACCGACTTAAACTTCGTAACTGGCTTCATTAAAAGCGCAGAAACGATCCCTCCCTGCCGCTTTGAGATCAATCTAAATTCCGCGCGGAGTTGGTCAACGCACGAGAGCATTGCAACAGCGCCGGTGCCAGTTGCCGCTCGGCATCCGCGCGGCTCCAGCGACTGGTAGGTGCTACCACATGCACCGCAGCTACCGGTCGGCCATTAGCGCCCAGCACGGGTGCACCGATGGTCATATCACCGAGAAAAAGTTCTTGGGTATTGACCGCATAACCTTGCTCGCGCACTTCCTCAAGAGACTCCAGGATCTTGTCGACCTGCGTCAACGTATGGCTGGTGTGAGCGATTCGCTGGCTATTTTCAATCAACACCAACGCTTCATCCTGTGGCAGCGCGCTTAAGTAAGCCCTGCCGGACGCAGTGCAATACATCGGCACGCGCGACCCAATCGGCATATGCACCGGCACAAAACCTGAGCTGACAAATCGCGCAATGTAGGTCATGTCGTAGCCCGCTGGCTCAGTAAGGCAGGAGGTCTCACCGGTCAGGCGCGTCAGTTCGGAAAGGAACGGGTTGGCCACTTCAATCAGCGAATGGGCATCCAGGTAACTGAAGCCGAGTTCCAGCACACGTGGTGTCAGTTGGTAATGGCGTGTGCGGGAGTGTTTCCGAAGGTAACCAAGGCTTTCCAGAGTAAACACCATGCGCTGGGCGGAGCTTTTGGTCATGCCAGCGGCGTCAGCCACCTCTGCAAGGCTCATGCTACGGCGCTGTGCGCTGAATGCCTTGAGTACCGACAGGCCTTTTTCTAGGGATTGATTATGCAAACTGTTGCGTTCTTCGGTCATGGCCCACTCGTTGTCAGTTGGATCAACTCTCAGGAGATTTCTACACCACAAAGCAAAAATTGACCATCAAATATCGCATATCGATACGAATGAATCATTTATCGTAATTTATCAATCGATATGCACTCTAGAATAATCGGAATGGCATGAGGCTTGCGATTGTTCTCTTGCCGCTAGCGGTACTGACAATCCGTTTTCCTTCTGGAGTAACCCGATGAACAGTCTTTCACACGTGTTTCGCCGCCTTGCCTTCGGCCTATGCGCCACCCTTTGCGTGTCCACCGCGCACGCGGCCAGTGCGACCTCGTACAAAGTTGGTGCAACCGCCAGCGGTTCGCCGTTTACCTTCCTTGATATCAAGAGCAACAGCATTCAGGGGGTGATGGTCGATGTTGCGCAGGCGGTAGGCAAGGCCGGGGGCTTCACCAGCCAGATCGAACAGACCAACTTCGCCGCGCTTATTCCTTCGCTAACGTCCGAAAAGCTCGACTTCATTTCCGCCGGCATGCTGAAAACCGAAGAGCGTAAAAAAGTCGTCGACTTCAGTAGCCCGGTCTACGCCTACGGTGAAGGCCTGATCATCAGCGCCGATGACAATGCCGCATACCCCGACCTAAGCCCGCTCAAAGATCAGGTCGTTGGTGTACAGGCCGGCACCATTTTTTACGACCAGCTCAACAAGCTCGGCATCTTCAAGGAGATCCGCACCTACGACTCCATTGGCGAAATGATCCGTGACCTGTCCCTGGGTCGCATCAAGGCTGCCGTGGGTGACCAGCCGGTGGTGGCCTACCAGATCCGGCAGAACCTGTTCAAAGGCGTGAAACTAGCCGCCGACTACAAACCCACCAATGTCGGCGAGGTTTGCCTGGTGGTGCGCAAGGGCGATACCGAAACCCTCGAGCGATTGAATCAGGCCATCGCCAGTATCAAGGCTGACGGAACCCTGGCAAATATCCTCAAGAAGTGGGGGCTTGATGCCCAGGTGAACCTATGAGCCCCACTGAATTCCTGCAAAGCGCCGTGGATTTTTTACCCATCCTACTTCAGGGCGCCTGGGTGACTATCCAGATCACCGTGCTGTCGTTCCTCCTCAGCAGCGCGATCGGCCTGGTGTTGGCGCTGCTCAAGCTGTCACCGATCCGTGTGCTGTCGGTAACGGCGAGTACGGTGATCAACGTGATTCGCGGCCTGCCGATCATCGTACAGCTGTTTTACATTTACTTCGTACTGCCGGACATGGGCGTTCACCTGACCGCCTTCCAAGCTGGGGTGATCGGCATGGGCATCGCCTATTCCGCCTATCAGGCCGAGAACTTTCGCACCGGCATCATCGCCGTGGAGCAAGGACAGCGCGAAGCCGCCGAAGCCTTGGGCATGCGCTCGGTACTGATGATGCGCCGCGTGATTCTGCCCCAGGCATTCCGTATCGCCTTGCCACCCTATGGCAACACCTTGGTGATGATGCTCAAGGACTCCTCACTGGTATCCACCATTACCGTCGCCGAGATGACGCGCCAAGGGCAATTGATTGCCTCATCCACCTTTCAGAACATGACTGTTTATACCCTGGTGGCTTTGCTCTACCTGCTGATGAGCCTGCCGTTGGTGTATGGCCTGCGCCGCATGGAACAGCATCTGAGCCGGAGGAAAAAAGCATGATCGAGATTCGCCAACTGCAAAAACAATACGGCAGCCACCGGGTGCTGCACGGCGTAGACCTTGACGTCGCCAAAGGGGAGGTGGTGTGCCTGATCGGCCCCTCCGGCTCGGGCAAGTCCACGTTGCTGCGCTGCATCAATGCACTGGAAACCTACGAAGGCGGTGTTATCACCGCGTTCGGCGAAACCGTGCAACGGGGCAGTAAAACCGTGCACGCGCTGCGAAGCCGCATGGGCATGGTGTTCCAGCGTTTCAACCTGTTTCCCCATCGCACTGTGTTGGAAAATGTCATGGAAGGCCCGGTATACGTCAAGGGTGAGTCACCCAATCAAGCGCGTGCAGAAGCCTTGGCCTTACTGGAAAAGGTTGGTCTCTCGGCAAAGGCGGACGCCTATCCGGAACAACTTTCCGGTGGCCAGCAACAGCGGGTGGCCATCGCGCGCGCCTTGGCGATGAAGCCCGAAGCCATGCTGTTCGACGAACCTACCTCGGCCCTCGACCCTGAACTGGTGGGTGATGTACTGGCAGTCATGCGTACCCTGGCAGATGAAGGCATGACCATGATCGTGGTCACCCATGAAATGGGTTTTGCCCGCGAAGTGGCTGACCGCGTGTGCTTCCTCCATGGCGGTTACATCGTTGAAAGCGGCCCGGCGGAGCAAGTCCTGGGCAATCCGCAGCAGCCGCGAACCCAAGACTTTTTGCGCCGGGTACTGCATCCGACCGCCAGCACCCGGAGCCTGTCATGAAGTCACTTTGGGCAGCGACGGCACCACCTGCCGTACCAACACCAGCGTTGAGCGAGTCGTTGAAGGTGGATGTGGCGATTGTGGGGGCGGGGTATACCGGTTTGTCGACGGCCCTGCATCTGGCGGAGAAGGGTGTAAGGGTCTGCGTCCTGGAAGCTAACGAACCTGGTTGGGGCGCTTCGGGCCGTAATGGTGGGCAGGTCAACCCGACGTTGAAATACGATCCGGATCAACTGGTGCAAATGTACGGCGCTGAGCGCGCTGAACCATTGATCGACACCGTGTCGAGTTCTGCTGACCTGGTGTTCGATCTGATCAAGCGGCATGAGATTGATTGCGCGCCGATACGAAAGGGCTGGATGCAGGTTTCCTACTCGGACAAAGGCGTGGCCGGGCTGCATGCCCGGGCGGATCAGTGGGCCCGTCGTGGTGTGCCGGTGCAGTGTCTGGATGCCAGCGCAGTGGCTACGCGCATGGGCAGTGAAGCCTTTGCCGGCGGTTGGCTGGATGGTCGAGCGGGGTCGATTCAGCCTTTGGCCTACGCACGCGGATTAGTGCGCGCGGCGCTGGCGGCAGGTGTGCGGATTCACGGCCAGAGTGCCGTGACTGAGTTGCAGCGCCAGGGCTCTGGGTGGCAAGTGCAGACTGCCTGCGGCGCACAAGTCACGGCGGATCAGGTGGTACTGGCAACCAACGGCTACAGCAGCAACCTGTGGCCGGGGATGGCGCAGAGCATATTGGCCGCCAATAGTTTTATCGTCGCCACCAAACCGTTGAGCGGGTCGGTAGCCGAAAGTATTTTGCCAGGGCAGGAAACGGTTTCTACGTCGCAACGACTGCTGCTGTATTTCCGTAAGGATGCCTACGGTCGTCTGTTGATGGGCGGGCGCGGGTTGTTCAACGATCCTACTGGGCCAACCGACTTTGCTCACCTTGAACGCTCGCTGGCATTGCTGTTTCCGCAGTTGGGGCCACTGGAGTTTGAGTATCACTGGGCTGGCCGGATCGCGATTACTCGGGACTTCATGCCCCATGTTCACGAACCGGCGCCGGGGCTCACCTTGGCGCTGGGGTGCAATGGGCGGGGGATTGCCTTGTGTACCAGCCTTGGGCAGCAGTTGGCAGGACGCTTGTGTGACCGCCATGCGGCTTTTGCTTATCCGGTGTCGCCATTGCAACGGTTACCATTACATGGGCTGCAGCGCTTCTACATTGGCGCGGGGGTGGCTTGGTACAGCTTGTTAGACCGATTAAATGTGAGCTGAAGAAATCTCAGCTATCAGCGTCAGAAGCTGCGTGATTCATGCCGCGCGATGTAAGGGGAACGGCAGTCAGAAAATGAGATAAAAGCTCAGAAGCAAAGCCGTGTACCCATGTCGTGGGAGTGCCTATGGAAGGGCTCCTACTGCTCAAGTTTGAATGATTGGCTTCTGCGTCGTCATTCAAGTTTGGCGGAAAATAAGCCATTGCATATGAGATGCCGTATCTGTTCACACTAGGTGCTATGCAATGCCCGCGTTGCCAACTGAATAGGATGATCAGCATTCAATGTCGAGCAAACAGCCTCCGCCTCTGTTCTAGCTTTGAACACACCATGCTTGCTGGCTGAGCCTCCCTGTACAAGGTCGACAACCCTGTATCGCTTGCTGCCATCGTCCAGTGTGGTCGTCTCAATCACTCTGAATCTTGCTTGCATGGTTGCTTTCCGTTCATGACATTGGTGGACTAGAACTACCGGCTAACCAGGACGATTTCAAGATCGAGGCAGGGTTGAGCTGAGACAATTTATGACAGCGATTGCCTTCGTTCTTCCAGATTTACCGTTGGGGTAGGAAGCGTAAGGGCACGGAGCATCATGCAAGTTTGGCTGAATCTCAAATATCGAAAGATCTCGTCATGGTTTTTCCGGGCTTCGTTTGACGACCGCCGGCAATGAGCAAAAATTTGTAGACCCTGACCAACAGGAGCACGGATGATTTCCACCTTAGAGCTTCGTCACATCATTGAGTGTGGGTTTCAGCCGCTCTCTTGCACGTGCACGTGCAATCCCGCTGAGCATGAGGATGCCCCAAGACAACACATAGCCACAGCCACTAAACTGTGGGACTGGAGCTGGCTGAGGAGGAGGGAGTTGTATGTACATAGGTGAGCTTGCCAAGTTGTCGGCGTGCACTCCCAAAGCTATTCGTTTGTATGAGCAGTTGGGCCTGCTGGCCCCACAACGCCTTGGTAGTTATCGGCTGTACTCGGCCCATCACTTGACGCTGGTGCAGATGATACGCACTGCTCAGATGGTGGGGTTCAAACTGGGAGAGATGAGCGAGTTGTTGGCAGCCAAACAACATCAGGCCCCGTTTCCCCTTGCCCTGGCCAATCAGGGCATTGAGGCCAAGCGCTTAGAGCTCCAAGCACAGATCCTGGCCTTGCAGAATCGGGAGCAGCAACTAACGCTGTTGCAACAACAGATCAATCAGAAATTCGCATCTGCATCAGTGCCAAGCACTGCGCAGGCATCAGCGAGCCATTAGGTGTGCAAACGCTTCCTTGAGGGCGCTCTGCGGCGAGCGCGGCCGGTAGCCCAGCTCATTGATGGCTTTGTCGATGCAGTAAACCTGATGCACCCCATAAAACATCTGCACCTGGCTGAGCAGCAATTGGGCTGGTTGACCGGTGTACCGTGCCCTTTGTTCTTGCAGCCAGGCAATCAGCATCAACAAGGCTTTAGGTGCGCGGCGCGGCGAACGATAGCCGGGGCAAAGCGTGTTGAGCACCTCAATCACCTCAGCCAGTGATGAAGCCCGCTGATTAGCTAGTATGTAGCGCTGGCCGGGGCGGCCTTTTTCAGCTGCGCGGATCAGGCCATCGGCCACGTCGCGCACATCGACAAAGTTAAAGTAGAAGTTCGGGTCAAGCACCAGTTTGCGCGCCAGCACGGCCACAAGAAATCCCATAGTGTCGGTCAACCGCGTGGCATGGGGGCCGATGATTGCCGAGGGCAACACCGCGACCATTGGCAAGCCATAGGATTGGGCAGTCTCCCAGGCAACGCGTTCAGAAAGGATTTTTGAGCGGTAGTACGGGTTGTTCCGATCGGTGTTCCAGCTGTTTTCATTTAGGCGTTGGCCGTTGTGCCCAACCGCTGCTACTGAGCTGACATAGACCACACGGCGGACTCCGGCTTCGGCGGCGGCCCGCAACACATTACGCGTACCTTGCACGTTGACATCGATGATCTCGGCGTGTGGATTCCTCGCCCAGTGTTTGAACACTGCCGCTACCTGGTACAGCACGTCCACTCCTTGCATGGCCTGGCGCAGTGAGTCAAGGTCTTGTAGTTCGGCGCGTACCAACTGGCAGTCGAGCCCGTTCAAGACAGCGCTTTGGGCTGGGTCACGGACGCCAGCGCGTACTTGTTGCCCTCGGGCTAGCAGTGCCCGAACCAAGGTGTTGCCCAAATGCCCATTGGCACCGGTGACCATTGATAGCGTGTTCATGGAATACCTTATCCGCTGAATCTGAAACAGATAAGGCAGGGTGTGGGTTGTCCTTAGGGACAGAGTCAAGCGCTGGAATCAGGCCTTATCGTAGATGGCAACACAGAGTCTTCACTGGTTCGAGGAGCGCCAGAATTGAGCAAAAGGGGGCACACCACGATGCTGATCTATCGATCATATGCACCTCTCAAAATAGTGTTGCGAGCACTGCACGATCGAATTGAGAAACGAGTAATTGCCAATTGCTTGGCACGTACAAGTTATTCAGATGGCACTGAATAAGCAATCAAACGAAAAGTCTGCTCTTCAATTTGCTCGGAGCAGCTCCTGTTGGATTGTTCATCATATGAGAGGGCGAGTGGACAAATTTAAGCGGCGTTGTTCCGAGCGTTCTGCCTCCGCCTTAGCCCTGACGTCAGCCTTGATGAGCGCGCTGCGCAGGCTGGCCAAGACGTAGCCAGCGTGAAAGTCATAGTCGGCTTTGGCTTGCTTGACCACCTCTGCCTGGGCCTCGCAAGCGGCAACGTCGACCGGATCCGGTGGAACGGCAAACAGCTTGGCTTGTAGCGTCAGCCACTGCTCGCGAGCGGCTTGCAGATTTTGCATGGCTTCGTCGGCGGTGTGCATCAGCCCCGGTAGGTCAGCTATTTCAATCAACATGGCGACGCTCCCAGAACGGGTTGGTGAATCGAGCATAGCCTGTGGTCGATCCCTGCGCTTCTGATTTTTGCTCTTCAGCGGGAGGGAGAGAGCATGTCTGCATCTGCCCCCCGCCGAGGTGTCCCTTACCCCATAAAGCTTTGAGCAGTCTCCCTACCAGGCCTGCATTAATTCCGTGAGGAGCAGCTATTTACAGTTGCCAGCCTTTCGATATCCCGCAGCCAGGGCGTCAGATTCAGAATCAAAAGTAATTTGGTTTTTCGCCGACACCTGACCATAACCAGGGCACCCCATTGAGAGGTGGTACACCTGACTCTTCCTGTTACCAATGATCGTACCTACCCCGGTCGCGCTCGCCAGGGTTGGCTGGGTTGCGGCTCGCGGAGGATTGCCAGGAAGGGCGCTAACTACCCCATCACCAACCGCTTTGTATCCTTGCGACCAACGTCGGTCACCGGTTACGAAAGGATTGGCGTGCCCCATGATTGCCGCAATGCGTTTATCTCGCTCTTTCTCCCAGGCCGAAACCGGGTACTGCTTGTCCCAGGCCATCAGTAGCTGTTGCTGCTGACGAGACATGCTCAGGTTGTATCTGTCGAACATGTAGAAGGTTGTCCTGGCGACCAGCCCTTTAACCTCGTCACGCGGCTCCGCAGCTCGTTGATCGAAGTCAACCCGTGTCTTGCACTGCCCATACTGCGGCGCTACCCCGGAGGCCATACCGTAGTTGAAATTACTGCGGTCGCCATTCACCTCCCCAACAGATGGGTAGAGGTTGAACAGGTCTGCCTCCATTGCTCGAAACACGGGATCATCATCCACACAGTGCTCCCGTCCGCCGTTCTTCCAGCATTGGCGTTGGTTACCGAATGTCCAGGCAGGAACGATGTGTTCCCACTCAGTCCGTTCAGCACGGCTCTGCTGCTTCCTGGTTTGATAGCCGCAAGACTCGGAATCGATCCGGCCACCTGATTTCCCCACCCATGTCCATTTGCAGCCGCAATACAACTCGCCCATGGAGCTGTTCGCCTGGTCGAGGTAGATTTTCTGCTTGGCTATGACCTTGGCTTCGGAGAAGGTCGAGGGAGGGCTAGAGAAGGCGGGGGCAATTACTGCGAGGGTTAGCGTTACTACGGACAGCAGTTTTTTCATTGGAAAACATTAGCAAATTAGGGGGCGTGCATTATACGCACGCCTCAATGTCTGCCGACGGAAGACAGGAAACCACCGGCGGCATGAAAAGTTTGCTTCAGTGATCTGAGCCTCACACCCCGAGATCGAGTTGCAATCTCCACTCCAACAAGTCTTTCGTCAACGTATCTGGTGGCAACGCACCTACGATACCGCGCAACAGATGGTAGCGTTGGCCGTTAGGCAACGCGACGGCGTTAGGATTGTCTTCGAACAACCGAGGCCCCTTTGCAGCCAAACGCTGGCCTTCAAGGAGAGCCTGCAACGCTTCAGCACCCAGCCACTCACTCCGTAGGTAACCGAGGATATCCACTGGGCGGGTTTTCACATAGCTGGCCAAGAGCTCAACAACCAGGTGCGCCAAGCTCTCCACGCCCAGTGTCGCAGCGGCAAGCTGCCAAATTTTTCCTTCTTGGGGAACAGTAATTGCCATGAGCCTATGTATCATCCTTGAGATCTGACGCTGACGCGCCTTTCAATTCAAGTAACGAGTCCAGCAATCGAACGTCCTCACGCGGATCGTCTGACATCGGTATGGACTCCTCAACGTGCCGGAGAAGGGCTTCGCTGTCGGTGGTTTTGAGATCAAAACCAATCGCGCTGATTCCAGGTTTTGGAGGATGGGACTCGTGCTAACAGGCGAACCCGTGACTGAGTCTTTCGAGCTCTGCCTTCACGAGTTCGTATCCCGCTTCACTGTGGGCCGCTTGCAGCCGCGAGCTTCCACTGGTCTCGACTAACGGCTGATTCAGCCAATGATCGGCTTTCATTTTGTTGCCAAATACCTGCTCTGCCTGGTGTTGAACCAACTCAACGTAATTCATTTTCTGGCTCTCGGGAGAATTGCCGGCATCTGCTCGGTTTTAGCCAGCGGTCGAGGTCGAAGTTTGTGCCTTGGCGCAATATTCGCGAAACGCGACGATGCCGCGCGTGATATTTCGCACAGGTTTAATCATGAACCTGTACGCGACGAATAGATTCAGCGCGATCCAGCCCATTTGATAACTCGTCCCATGGAAACCTCCGTGGTGCTCGCTGGCTTGCCAAAAACCGTAGGCTACGAAGATTGTGAAAATTGCGACCATCAACGGAAAGATACTTAGTCGGCCCAGCGACACCGCAATGAAGGGAATGTTAACGACCGACCGAACCGGCTCACCCTCAACCTGGATGGCCCAGATTCTGGCGACCTTGTCTTTGCCCAGCTGAGATGTCACTCGCACCCGATCCCCTGCCTTGACGTGAGCATCTAGCACATCTGGGATTTCGAGGGTTTCGAGCTTCTTGCCGTCAATTTTCCAATAGTGGTAGCTGACCATGTCGCCGCCGAAGCCGCGCGATTTTTCGTCGAGTCGCCCGTCTACGATCTGCATTTCCTTCATGTTGATCGCTGTCCTGCGTTGCGGAGTGATGGCAAAAGGATATTTCTACAGAATCCTAAGTAAGTCTTAGTACGTCGTC
This sequence comes from Pseudomonas jessenii, assembly GCF_002236115.1. Classification (GTDB taxonomy): domain Bacteria; phylum Pseudomonadota; class Gammaproteobacteria; order Pseudomonadales; family Pseudomonadaceae; genus Aquipseudomonas; species Aquipseudomonas jessenii. Next base: position 173,422 of record NZ_NIWT01000001.1, read on the forward strand.
AAAGAGAATTTAAGAATCTCTTAGTCTTTCGGCTAAGAAAATGACCACGTTCGGCAAGCGTCTAAAAGAAGCGCGAAAGGCAGCAGGCTATTCACAAGAACGCTTGGGGATAGACGCAGGGATCGAACCTGCTTCGGCCTCAGCGCGGATGAATCAATACGAGAAGGGTGTGCACGAGCCAGGGGAAAGCACCGTGCAGCAGATTGCTGCTGTCCTTAATCTGCCAGCGGCGTACTTTTATTGTGAGGACGATGGTGAGGCGCACCTGCTGCAGTGCTTTCACTGCCTGAAAAAAGACGATCGAAAACAGGTGATCGATTTGGCTGAGAGTCTTGCTTTCAATCACTGAGGTTGGGATCGGATAGAATTTTTCACGTCGCGTTGCCCCCACGTTGGCGGGGATAGATCGCCTTGTTTTCGCTGTGCCATTTTTCAGCGTTCCCGCTGTCGCCGGCCTGGCCTAAGATCTGCCTCTAACCGCTGACTGGAGTAACCCTGTTGAATCAAAAAAAGACGGTGTCACTGGCGGAGCATGAGGGGTTGCAATCGGTGATTGATAACGCACGAAAGCATGCCGAAGCAGGCTATCCAGACATTACAGACACTGATCCTGCTGCCTTCGACGCGGACTTTATGATCAATAGAGAGCGAGAGGGAATGAGTGTCGCGCAGGCGCTTGAGGCATTGGTGGAATTCAAGCGCAGTCGTTGTTCATGAGCTTTACCCTCTACTTCTGCTGTAGCCGGCTTGCAAATGACACGTCGAGCCGCTGTAAAAAAATCAATCAGATCCGCAAGACAGAAGTGAAGGGCTGAGGATATCGGCCATTTACAACGCGCCGGTGTTGTCGTACAGGCTGATATTCTGGCTGAAGCCGGGGACTTACTAGAGCTGCGTGGCCTGATCACCAACTGCTTTGGCGACAATGATTATGTTCGGAATTCGGATGCACTTCGTCACATTCTATTGACCCTTGAATCTCCAGATAGAGCGGCTAGGGACTCATGACTCCAATCGCCATAAAAAGCTGGTGATAAACAGATCCAAAAAAATTGCCGAATCTACATGTTGTGCTTTAATTTATTGAATGGCACATCATGTGGTGTTTTTCTATGAATAGATCCAATATTCAGCAAGAAGTCGCGCTGCTGCATCGGGAAATTTGGAAGCAAAAGGAAGTGCTGTGGCCCAATCGACAGCTGATGCCCCTTCAAATGCTAGAACCCGACGCTGCAGCGTACCTGCTGGATGTTGAATACTTGACGCTCCCAAACCTGGGCTCCACCAAATTCATGCGTTCTGGCCAGGGCCCAGGAATCGCGGGACTCATCGATCGCCAGGCCAACAAAATTGCCATTTCGATGGCCTACCCTGAGCAAGTTCAGCGGTTTACTGGCGCTCATGAAGTGGGGCACTTCATGCTGCACGAGGGTCAGATCATGCTCCGTGACCGTCCACTGGACGGCTCTGCCAATGCCGGTCATAGATCAGACATTGAACGCGAAGCGGATTATTTCGCCGCATGCTTTCTCATGCCGCCGAACCTTCTGACGGCGCATTTTGAAGCGCAGTTTGGATGCAAAGGCGCCTTTAAGTTTACCGAAACGACGTCCTTCCACCTGAACCACAACGATCCTGACTCGTTGCAATATGCTTCGCAGGGCTCCCTGGATCGCGAGTTTGCCTTGGCTCGCTGTGAAAACTTTGGCGGCCGAAGAATGAATTCCCTGGCTAAACAATTTCGGGTCTCCGACAGCGCGATGGCGCTTCGGATCAAAGAGCTCGGACTGGTGGTGTGGCCATGACATCCAACCTGGAGACCGACATGAACATTTCCGAGCAGCACACCATTCAATGTCCTCAATGCGGTGGTACTCAATTCGAACAGCCGCAGATTTTGAGTGACGGTGATTGGGTCACCTGCGTTACCTGCGCTCAGTCTTTTCCAGTGGACGACATCCGCCAGGTGGGACTCGACCAGGCGATGGGGGTAGTGATTCCCGAAATCAAAGCTGAGGTGGAAAAAATGCTGAAAGGTCTGTTCAAGGGCAAGCTCAAATGACTTTGTATGAAACGTTGACGCTGCTGGCGTCTCTTCTCGCTCTGGTTGTGTCTACCGTGTCTTTGGTTCGCGGCCGAAAACTGGGTCAGGTGCAGGAAGACCTAGCCAAGATCACCTCAGAGCTCGCCCTGCGACAAATCGATTCACTCGAAATCGCCAAGCTGGAGAAAGCGGTTCCGCAACTGGGTGTGCATATCACGAGCTTGGCCAAAACGAGCTATTTCATCATCACGAATACGGGGCAGGGAAGTGCTTTTGATGTCGATCTGGAGCTGATTGATAGTCCCGACAACCCTCTGGTGACGGCGCGTGATCTCTTGCCGTGCCCTGAGCTCAAGCCTCGCAGCACGGTAAAACTGTTGGCGAGCTTTCACTTAGCGAGTCCGCTTCGGTACCAGGTTAAGCTGCGGTGGACGACGGAAAGTGGAGGAGGGGAATCCGAGGTTTTTTGGGTGTCGCAGGCTTAGAGTAGATTTGTCAGAGATACCACAATGAGGCGGTCATTGTGGCGTAAAGTCGTCTTGGATGACTTTTCGATCTCGACGACGCCAGAATGCCTTCCACAGATTCATACAGACCTGAGAAGCCATGGTAACGTCGTGACAATGGATGCATTTGGGGAAGGCAATGGCCAAAATCTTCTTTTCGTACAGTCATGACGACGAAGCTCTTCGAGACCAGCTAGAGAAACATTTGGCTTCCTTGAAGCATGAGGGGGCGGTGGAGTCGTGGCATGACCGTCGTATCCTCCCGGGGGAAAATCTTGATGGAGCAATTGACTCGCATATCGACTCGGCCGAGGTGATCCTACTCTTGGTAAGTGCGAGTTTTTTAAGCTCGCATTACTGTTACTCAATTGAGATGCAGCGCGCATTGGAACGACATGCGAAAGGTGAGTGCAAGGTCGTACCGGTTATCCTGCGGGCCTGTGACTGGAGTCATAGCCCTCTCGGAAAGCTAATGGCGGTACCCCAGGATGGTAAGCCGATCACAAGCTGGACGAATCTTGATGAGGCCTTTACCGACGTGGTACGGCAGATCCGATTGCTCATTCAGGAGATGTCCCGCAGTCCGGCAAATTCGATTGAGCAAGGACTATTTCAGGGAGCGCCTTCCACGTCCGTGAAGATTTCAGCCCTGGCGGACGTCATCCGGTCGAGCAACCTCAGGCTACGTAAAACTTTTACCGACTTTGACAAAGACCAGTTCGCTCACGATAGCTTCGACTACATGCGGCGTTTTTTTGAGAACTCATTAATTGAGCTTGAGGCGCGCAACCCGGGTATCCAGGGCACCTTTCGGCGAGTCAGTGATGTGCGATTTACAGCCTCGATCTATCGAGAAGGAAAGGTCGCTGCAGAGTGTGCCATCGCTATTGGTGAAAGCTTCGATCGAAACAGCATTACCTATTCCGGCCAGATATCCAGCAACGGATACAATGAGGCGTTGTCGGTCGAGGTTGACGATCAGGCCATTTATTTTAAGACGCTAATGGGGTCGCACTATTCAGGTCGCGCGAACAAGCTGAGCCAAGAGGGGGCTGCTGAATTCTTTTGGGCCCAACTCTTGGAGCGGCTGCAACGGTAACAGCTGGTGCAGCGGAATCTTTTGTTCGCCCGGCCAACCCATTGCGCGGAAGGCGCCGATTTCCACCTCTGCGGCATCGGCTCTGCATTTCCTTCACCCTCGACGTCGGTACCCCGTCCATATTCGACGGGCACCGTCGTCAGACCGGAGAAGCTACAACGCAAATGCCCGCCCGTTAGTCTTCGGCGCTCCGCCTTCGAAGAACTCAACCGATGCAACCTGATTGATGCGATCGACCATGATGAACGCCCCCAAAAGGTATCCACAGACGTGCTCGGGATGAGTGACACCGTCATACGACCAGACATCGTCAAAGCTTTTTTTGGTGAGAGCCATCAGTCGCAGCCTATCCGAGTGTATCTGTTCAGCAGTTTTATCGGGCTTGGCCATTTCAATGGCGATTAGATTATCCCGTCCTTTCTCCCCACGACTGTGCACGATGAGATCGCAGGTGACGTTGATCACCTCTGTATTATTCAATAGGACAGTCTTGATCTTCCCGCCTTGCTTTCTGTTGTACTCAGGATCTGCGCAGTAACCTTCAAGACTGTACGAGGGAAGCAAGCTTTCGAACTGCATTGCGAGCCGACCGCAGAGATTTCTTTCGGCAGTATTGTCCCTGATGCTAGCTGCGTCCTTGACCAAGAAGCGGGTGAATGCGTCTTCAAAAAGCTGGTACATGGTGCTCCGCGAAATTTCCATTCTAATAACTCCAGTCCATTGCCAAGAACGTTGGCTCTTACGATACGCCACTCAACGCGTAGGCTGGGCATCGCCTTCTAATAACTCATTAGGTACATTGGGTAAAAGGCACGTGCAAGCACCTGCCTTTTTCGGGGAGGCCAATCACTTTAGCGATTGCCAAGGTTCAATCAGCGAAAGGCAACCTTAGACTCGCGCATTGATCCAATCCCAAACGCTCTTTTCAAGCCAACCTTCACGTTCTCCGCTGTTTACCTTTGTGACAAAGATGCGATCGTTGTTGTCCAGTTTAAGCTTAAGATCGTCACTGATCTGGGTTGGAGTGGCATGACTCTCAATCCATCGCACAGTCTCCAGTCCCGAGTCTTTGGTATTTGGGTAGCGTTCCAAATGCGCGATGAATGCTCGACGAGCCTGATCGTAATTACCGCGTTCCTTGTTGAGATTCCACGTGACCATGTAGACAGACATCGATACCTCCTTGTTGAGCCGAGAATGGCTATTGTGAGATTAGATGACTGCGTAGCGGATGGTAGAATTTTGTCAGCCGTGATCCCTCTAGAAGCTCGACCACAGATCCAGTCTAATACCGCGTTAAGTAGCGCTAAAAAATACTGATTTTGGTTCTCACTGCCCTATGCGCTTGGTCATGCGAGTAGTAGGTTTAGCCAGGAAGCCAAGTCATGGCCGCCACCAATTCTCTCAAACCAAAGGAGCGTCCGAAATGGACTTCATCACTACTGGAATCATCGCTAGCTCGGTTTACGACGTCCTCAAGCACGGCCTGAAACTGAGTGCTGGAATGCTCAAGGAGCGCTTGAGTGAATGGATCAAAGAGGACGTTGTAGCAGAGGCAGTGGCTGAAGAGCTTGCCAAATTGGGAATCGATGACGGGATGAGCGAAATAGCCATTACTCGCCGTCTTGAGCAATCGCCTGCGATAATTGGTTTGATTCGCGATATCAACGCGAAGGTGGCGGTAGTCGCACATTCCACGATCACCAATGTGACACAGACCCACAGTGGTAGCGGTGACAACGTCGCCGGCAACAAAATCGCCAAGTGATTCGAACTGAGGTAGCACGCTTGACTAGCATTGAGCAGCACCACAGTGGCAGCGGCGATAACGTCAGGGACAAGATCTACATAGAGATCAAGTCGCTGGCCCCGTCTGATCTACTCATTCCCATGGAAATGGTGTTCGAGAGCCTGCGCAAAAAAGACCTGGCCACTGCAAAGATACAGATGACGATGCTGAAGGCGATGGCCCAGAAAGCCCCTGAAGCAGCAGCGTTGGTTGAAGTCATTTCCATCTATGGTGAACTGGTCGAGGTCGAAGAGCAGGGCACCGCTTGGGGAACGGTTTCGAAAAACGCAGCGTCAGCCAAAAACGCTATCGTCAAAGACGTCTGTTTAGCTGCTCTTCTGCGCCTGGCCCGTCGCACCGAGCGGGAATCGGCGGCAAAAGAGCATTACCTCGCGGAACCTGCTCCAGGGCCGTACTCCAAAGAAGCGTTCTTGCGCTCCTACGCCGATACAACTCAACTTGAGGCGGCAAGCCAGCAATTCATCCTATCGGAAGGGGAGCTTACGGGGATCGTTGAAGGGGCTCTTCGACTGGATCTGGACGATTTGGCAAATCGTATGGCGAAGCGTCTGAGCGATGAGTATAAGTCCTACAACGCCGATGTACTTCAAGCGATGGCGAGCGCTTCCACCCTGAATGGACATCTGTTCTCACAACATCTTTGGCTGAGTTCGCCGGAGGTGAAACAACGTCTGGACGACCTCACCGCGCAGGTCGTTGAACTCATGGAGCGATCGGACGGTACCGATGCTCGCCTCTATAACATGGCATGCCCCATTTTTGAGACCTATCAAGGCTTGGCTCCGCCAACACTGTTTGAACTACTCAAAAAGAATCTCCAAGTATTCGACCCTATCCATCCCGAAACCGCCGCCCGATTCAAAGCCATCGCCGGAGACCGCACGCACCTTCCCCAATGGCAGCAAGACCTTTGGGATGCCAAAGAAAACCCGCAGAAACGAGCCGCATGGTGTCGGCTGTTTCTAGTAGCAGATACTCAAAAGCTTGTGGAGGTGATTCCCTTCATCCACCTCGCGACCCCGGCTGAGATTGGCGTGTGGCTATCCAAGGAAACACCGATTGGCGAAACGTCAGAAATGGAAGTTCCTTTCCTGAGACTTCTCGCTCGCGCATTCCGTAGTGCTGAAGAGGAGGGTGACCTGCTGCAACGAAGTGCGTTGGCTGACCAGGTTGACCGCTTCCTAAGCGACTGGGGCGACAAGATCCCAAGTATCGCACCTGAGCGAATATTCGAGCTCGCTGAAAAGCTGTTCGACGCAAAGCTGCCCCACAAGTCGCTTGGCATTACTTCACGATTGATACCCGCCCACGCTTTGTGGCCTTCGCCCTTTGTAGTCATGCACTTGAAGTGTCTGCTGGAGACGCAGCAATACAAGACCTTTGACGACGTCGTATCCCGGGTTGCAGGGGCGGATACGTCTCTTATGATCATGAGCTTTTGCTCGCTGAGAGATGAGCAGTTGGGTGACATCGCATCGGCAATGAACATCAGCGACCAGATGGTTGCGCTTGCGCCCAAGGTGCCATACGGCTGGTATCGAGGCTGCTACTTACGCAACCGCTATCGAGATGAATCTGAACAGAAAGAGTTTCACGTACAGATACCTGACTCACTGCTGCAAGATTATTCGCGTGAGGTGGCGGCGATACTCTATTTCCTCACCAAAACAGGGAATTTCAAGCGAGCAGAAGCCAGATGGGTGGAATGGTTTATCGATGATCCCAGGGGGCTCGCGGTCGAGCTTGTGAATTTCCATTTTGGATTGATCACCGGTGGCTGGAGTCAATTTGAGGATTCGCCTGAGCTGGAGTTATGTAAGGCCGCTTTTCAGTTTGAGCAAGACGACAGCACGATGATCAGACTGATCGTCGATGACCACCATCCTTCCAATGAGTGCACGTTGAAAGCCTCCAGCCAATTGGCGGAGCTACTTCAGAGATTGCCCATCGGCGAAAGCGCCAACTTGGGCATGACTAGTTATAAAGTTCAGCAGCGCCTACCGCCCTATGTGGCTTGCTTGCGAATCGCACTCCAGCTTCGGCATATCCACAACGACGGCAGCGACTGCTTCGCGATGATGAAGATGCCGTCGGATACTGCTGAGATGGTGCCTTTTCTGGAAGAGAAATTGGGGTTTGGAGGCGACAAACAACTGACGACAAAGGTCGACGATGTTCCTCTTTTCATGCGCGGGCATGCCCTGTATCCAGACAATGCTTTCAAAGGAGCATTGAATTGCTGGACTGACGTTTCCATTCCTAAGTCGTGGCTCTTCGCTGAAGGAGAAGCCGAACCCCAAGCGGTTGTGCTTGATGCCTACAGTATCGGTTATCTAGCCGTCACTGATCTGGCACAGCATTTATTGAGCGTAGGCGTCTCGTTCGTTTTGCCGGCTACTACCAAGGAGGCCCTCAGCGAATGGCTTGAAGAAATCACTGCAGAAAATTTCATGGCACTGGGCGTGACTGAAGGGGGTAGGTTGTTTCGCACCACCGCAGCAGATATCCGAGCCCGTGATGGGCATATCCTGCAGGCACTACGTGTAATTCTGGACAACGCAACTGTTGCCCATCCCGTCCTGCACGACACCGAGCTTGAGATCTATTCGATCAAGGAAGGCATCGACTCTACGGCGTACGACGCGATGCAACTTTCGCTCGCAAACGACATTCCGTGGCTTTGCATGGATGGAACGTTTGCCACGCTTCATCATTCGACGGGATACAAAACTGCGAATGCGAATGCACTTGTTGCGCGTGCGATAGCCAGCTCACCGTCGGACTTTGAGCACAAACGCCACGGGCTCTTGCTCTATGCTTTAGGCGCGCTTCCATTGCCGCTCACCTTCGGTGAGATCCATCATTTGGCCGCGAACCCGAATGCACTGGCCGGGTTTATTTTGTTCAAGATCATCCAGAACCACGGGCATCAGATTTTTCTGAAAAACGATCAGTCACTGTTCCTGTTGGACATGATCTTGACTCACCTCACGAGCCGCTTTTATTCGGGGAACAGTCACAAAGCAGCTCGGCCAGCCTATACGCCCTGGACAAATTACACCTCACACGTTTTTAACCATGGAATGAAGCTTTTTTTGGCAGCCTATGACGTGGGCACCATCGAGTATCGGCTGGCCGCAGCGATGATGTACATGGGATCATCGATCAGCTTCAACAAACCTCTCAAGAATTTCGTCATTGGTCATTTCATGGACTTTGCAAGAGGACATTTTCTGGATGTCGAGGCCATCAAGGAAAATCTTCGATCGTGGAGCCAGGTGATGGATTCGAGTTCCGTTGAAGCTGGTCAGGAATAGCGACAAAGAGTCTTGGCGCGATAGGCATGCGTCCGTCCGATTCATCTCCCCAAAGGGCCTACACTTCGACGAGAGCTGCAACGATAAGGCATAGCTGGCCTATCGTTGCAGCTGAGTAATGTTGAAACTGGATTTTCAGCAGGTAAGGGGGGCTATCAATCTTGCGGCGCTTGGCTTGTCATTTTCGAGAAGTCACTGCCACCTTCTTTGAGAATGACATAATCTAGCGTAACGATATCTTCCTTGTCGCCGCCGTACTTGGCCATCACATCTACAACCTTTATCGCAGCATAGAATCCGTTTGTATTGACGAGCACCACTGACTGCCCCTCATATGCGATCCTTGATCTGGAACTGAATACTAGGCTGCTTGCATCACCTAGCTCACCTATCTGTGCTACATGATCGGCAAGCGCAACTCCACGAATGCTTGGAGGGTCATTGAGGAACTGAATGCAGTTGGTGTGAGCACCGTAGACGTAAATCTCAAAAGTCCATTCATCCTTGCCGATCATGTAACGACCGTCGTGATCAACGTGGCAAAAACTGATAGTTCCTTGAGCGGGAGTAGACCAAGGAGGTGCGACCTGGTTCGATTTGAGGGTCTGGCTCATGCCGAGTTGCTTGCAGATGGCTACCGCCAATTGCTCCGGCGTTTTTTCGGACGCTAGCAGGTATCCGGTGCTAGTAGGCATGCCAGGAAGAGCGGTGTTATCGAAACGTACAGGAAGTACGTACTTGGTACGAAGGGTGATTGCTTTTGAGAGAGCAGCTCGACGTTCAACGTTCGTGAAGGGCTTCTCAACATACTCCTTTGACACAAATACAACCACTCGCTGCATGCGCTCGGAATAGAGGTCGTTCAAGGTATCGATCAGATCGCATCCCCATAAGGCATCTTCGTGAAATGAATCATAAAAAACCTTCACGCCCCTTGCTTGCAGACTGAGTGCAACCTCTTGCACATAGCTTCGCTGCTCGCCAGCGAACGAGAGACCTACTGCAAATTCTTCCCCTTCCAGGGCGGTGAGTCCCGTAACCATTTTTCCTCCTGTGGTCAACTGAAGCGTGTCGGCGATCTGCGGCTTTAGCCTATCAGTTCCAGATAATCATTGAGTATAAGCGTTCGACCAATCCGCCTTGCATGACTAAGCCGGACACCACTTGTGCGGCAGCAGCTCCGCAACCTCATTGGCCCACTGCCGGGTTGTGACCATTATCCCGAGCCGTTTGGATCGAACTCATAATTGCAGTCGCGCGCTTGTCACTTCGCAGTGATCCAGCAAAGAGCCAGTTCTTACGCCCGAGAGTCAACTGGCGGGGGAGCGAGTTCTGAATGTGGTTCACCAGCAGCCAGCGCTTCTCTGGAGATTTCAACCCCCAATCGGGCACGTAACTCTTTCGCCCGTTCGAGGCGAAAAGCAAAAATCCCAAGTAGGAAAAAGCATGCACAGCTGCCGATTTTCAGAATCTGAGCTGTTTTGATTTGGCTATCGATGGACTCTGCGATGAATTCGTCATTAAGTCCCAATACGAGATTACAGATAGCATCCTTGTCCCACATGTCGATCGCGATTTTAGGATCGTCGGTATAACGACATTCAGCTTGCTGGAGATGCCAAGTCTTACCCTGCAGCATGTGTGGGAGATCGAATGTCGGGCTGTGGGCTTCATTGTTTCCGGCCCAAAACCAGGTGCCGGTGAAATTAATCCGCAGGAGGGCAAAGTCGTCCTTATCCACGAATTGGCCGATTGCGAGCAATAAAATCCCCATCACCACGTAGGCACCCCGGACTAGGCATAACCGCCACAAACCTGGAATGTCAAAGCTCAACTGGTTGGCGTTGAAGTACCCGCCAGCCCGTCGTAATTCCGTGAACTCCAAATTGTGCTCTCGCATCCAGTCATGCAACTTCGCTTTGGCTTTGACCGAGCGAAGGTGAAATCCTGTCTTCAGATTGAATTTGTTCAGATCGAGATAATCGTCGGCAACCTTTTGGTCGTCCGCATTCGTGTACTTGCCTTCAAGACCCAGCCACTTCAAAAGCTGGTGAACCATGAAGAAAAGCGATCTTGTGCGCCACCAGACGGCGCCAACGACGAAAATGCCGCATGCTATGGGCCAGAGCTTATAGAGAACGTCCAGCACATGCATCACGGCTGTAAAAGTTTGTTCGGTCAAGATTTGAGGGCTCCAGTCGGTCGGTAGGGCGGTTAATTGGGAAGGCACACAGTAAAAACTTCGACGTTTGCGCCTGCAACCGAATAGCCATGTAAAACTGAGGAGGATGAACAGGTGAGGGTCTAGCTGTTGGTCAATGGTTCGTCATAAAACCTGATGTTTCGTTCAAACCAATCCCTTCATGCAGGCAACCTTTACCCATTGTCAGCTCCGAACAAATTCAACTGATTATCCGGAATTTTCAGGCAGTATTTTGGCGTGCGCTGGAGCGCGCTGCGGCGGACGATAGAGCGGTGCAATTTTGCGCATCTTGGAGGATTTTTTTGTGCAAACCTTACGATAGCTCTTTTGCCATACCCAAACGAGGCTGGCCAAACGCATTGTGGCCTGGACGTTGTTTCCCTACGTTATCTTTCAAACCGTTCAATCCTCGCAGGCGCTCATGCGCGCTACCGTCCATGTGATTCAGGATTTGGGCTTCTGGGAGTCGCTTCCCTACACGCTGGCATGCGCTATAGCGGCCGCCATCACCTGCCAGGCTAAAGTAGTAGCTCGTAATTTGCGCAAAACCTACAAGCTGTTCTAGCCCTCGAATAGAACTCTATCTGCCCGCGTAGACAGAGGTCTATTTTAAAACTCAAGATCGCCTGGGCGTTGACTGCGAGTTCTGACCAAAATCAATGCCTTCGGCGTCGGTGTGTTTTCTAAGCGTTGAACAGCTAATCACCAAGGTGCAGGTCAAAAAGAACCCGCTCGGATTTGGCGAACCCTAGCTGGCCGGATTGCCCTCATCAGGCAATGGTGTGTATCGATATCCCTGGTCACAGACCCAAATCCATCTCAAGCTTCGCAACCACCAGGTGCTCAGGCAGCCACTCGACAGAACACCACTCAAATACTGTGAGGGTGAGCGTGTTCCATATCGTTAGCTGAATGCGAAGTGCGTTGTATTCATCATGCACGAACATTCCACGATAAGGCTTCAGGATCTGTTTCAGAATCAGCATTACCCCGCGTGGGTAGCGTCCACGACCTTTGCTGTCCGCTATGGGGACATACCGAAAGCAGTCGTGGGGTTGAAAGTACTTCTCCTTGACCACCTTTGCCAAGCTCGCCCGAAGCTCCTTCTTGCTCATTCGAGACGCTAATGTCCACCAAACGAATTCGACGTCATCGAGCTCCCATCCGTCAGGCGGATAGTCCTCGTAATCTTCGTAGTAGGCGAAAGGCAGAGGGCGGTTCGGGCGAGGCCATGGGCGGGCAGGTTGGCCAGGAATGAGTGTGATCTGGGAGTCAGTCATGTGCTGCTTTGGGGGCAAAAAGTAGGAAGGGTACTAGAACTCATGCGGTCGCAGAGAGCAACCAAGCGTCATGAAAATTATGTCTAAACAGTGGGTTATCAGCTTCGAATGTGCCACGGCAATCACGTGCTTCAAGTGTGCAGTTGGCTTTTTTTGAGTGCCAAAGAATGCAGTAGTATGCAGTAGAGTGCAGCTGGCTCAACTGCATACTATGAAGCTTGGCTTCTGTTGCTGAGGGGATCGTCGGGAAGGCTCGCGTTTGCGCGAGATAATAGGCATAAAAAAAGGACTTAGATCTCTCTAAGTCCTTGATTTATAAGGGTTCGTGGTGGAAGGCCAGGGATTCGAACCCTGGGTACGGTATTAGCGTACGCTGGTTTTCAAGACCAGTGCTTTAAACCACTCAGCCAACCTTCCAAAGGGGTGTTGCTAGGGGGAAAACAACGCTGCAAGTATGCAGTTGGGGAGTACCTAAGATAAGAACTCATGGACCTGTTACAGTCGACGGTTTTCAAGACCGTTGCCTTAAACCACTCGGCCACACCTCCGTTTGCGTTGCGGGCGCCATAATACCTGAATGAAACACACTGTCAAACTCTCTGCATAGCTTGTTACAGAGCGTCTGTTATGATCTTTGCGACTGAACGTTTCAAACCAACAGGAGTGTCGCCATGCGCGAACAGGATTACGCAGTTAATAACAGCGTGCAGGCTGAGCAGCTAGAGGTTAGCCGCGTCCTGCGCAACACATACGGCTTGCTCGCCCTGACCCTGGCTTTCAGCGGTGTGACAGCCTACGTTGCCCAGCAGATGCATGTTGGCTACCCGAACATTTTCGTGGTGCTGATCGGCTTCTACGGTCTTTTCTTCCTCACCAACAAACTCCGTGATTCGGCCTGGGGCCTGGTGTCGGCATTTGCCCTGACCGGTTTCATGGGTTTCCTGCTTGGCCCGATCCTCAACCGTTACCTGGGTATGCAGGGCGGCGCTGAAGTGGTCAGCTCGGCTTTCGCGATGACGGCGCTGGTGTTCGGCGGTTTGTCGGCATATGTGCTGATTACCCGCAAGGACATGAGCTTCCTCGGCGGTTTCATCACGGCAGGCTTCTTCGTGCTGCTGGGTGCGACGCTGGCGAGCCTGTTCTTCCAGATCAGCGGCCTGCAACTGGCGATCAGCGCAGGTTTCGTGCTGTTCTCCTCGGTCTGCATTCTGTTCCAGACCAGCGCCATCATTCATGGCGGCGAGCGTAACTACATCATGGCCACCATCAGCCTGTATGTATCGATCTACAACCTGTTCGTCAGCCTGTTGCAGCTGTTCGGCATCATGAGCCGCGATGACTGATCCTCGGCCTTGAACTAAAAAACCCGCTCAGGCGGGTTTTTTATTGCCACAAATCCAGGCTTACTCTGTAATGACGATGCTGCCGTCGGCTTGCTGGCGGTAGATGGTGTAGGGCAGCAGCAGTGTGTCCATCGCCCCGGACACGACCACGTCGAGCAGCACGATAGCGGGGGCGGGACCATGTACCTGCGCATCCCGGCCGTCTTCGAGGGGCGCGTTCAGGTAGCAGAAGTCGTAGGTCACGCCGCTGTAGATTCGCGGTACCGCGCCGCAGTAACTCTTTTGTTCCTTGAGACTTTTCGAGGCCACTTCGTCACTGCGCACAACCGTCTGAATCGTGCCGCAACCCGCCAGCATCGTAGCCACCAGTAGCATTGCCTGAGTTTTCATGCCGTCAATCCTTCGCCGGAAACCATCAATCTACTTCAGTCTGAAACAAATATCACTCACGCCATGGGCGGCAACCGGCGCTTGACCGGGGTTTTCTTGACGATCGCCGTATTGGTTTCAGCGTGGGTGTTGAGTCGGTCGAGCAGGGTGTCCAGTTGTTCCATCGAGCGCACATGCAGGCGCGCGATGAAACAGTCGTCGCCGGTGACCTTGTCGCACTCGGTGAATTCGGGAATGGCCATGATTTGCCGCTCCACTTCCTGCAATTGCCCCGGCAACGGGCGAATACGCACGATGGCCTGGAGTTGATAGCCGAAGCTTTTCGGGTCGATTTCAACGGTGTAGCCCTTGAGTACGCCTCGCTCTTCCAGGCGGCGCAGACGCTCGGCAACACTGGGGGAAGACAGGCCGCTGATTTGCGCCAGGGCCTTGAGCGAGCGTCGCGAGTCCTCCATCAGCGCGGTGATCAGCAGCTGGTCGATGTCATCGGTCATGGCGAAACCCTCTGTTAGGCATTTTTTCAAAAAGGCCTTGATAAAAAAGGCAGATCCCGAGTTTAGCCTGCTTTTTGCTCTGGAGTAGCCCCTGGGTGCATTGGCATACTTTGGCCACAAACACAGGAGTCTGATGATGGACAAAACCCTACGCCGCGGTTCGTTCGAAATGACGGCCGCCATGCTGATCTCCGGCACCATCGGCTGGTTCGTGCTGGTGTCCGGGCAACCGGTGCTGGATGTGGTGTTCTGGCGCTGCCTGTTCGGTGCTGGCACCTTGCTGCTCATTTGCGCGGCTTTCGGCTTTCTGCGCCCCGGCATTCTGACCCGCACCACGTTCCTGCTCGCAGTGCTCAGCGGTGTGGCGATCGTCGGCAACTGGGTGCTGTTGTTCGCGTCCTATTCCCGGGCGTCAATTGCCATCGGCACCGCCGTCTATAACGTCCAGCCGTTCATGCTGGTCGGGCTGGCGGCGTTGTTCCTCAACGAAAAGATCACCGCGCAGAAACTGACCTGGCTGGGCGTTTCGTTTCTCGGGATGTTGGCGATTGTTAGTGCCCATGGCAGCCAGGGCGAAAGCGGCAGCGATTACCTGATGGGCATTGCCTTGGCGTTGGGCGCGGCGTTTCTCTACGCAATTGCCGCGTTGATCATCAAGCGCCTGACTGGAACTCCACCGCATTTGATCGCGCTGATCCAGGTCAGCACAGGCGTGCTGTTGCTCGCGCCCTTCGCGAATCTTTCGGTGCTGCCGCAGGCGCCAAGCGCGTGGGCCAGCCTGGTGACGCTGGGTATGGTGCACACCGGCGTGATGTATGTGTTGTTGTACGGCGCGATTCAAAAACTGCCGACGGCGTTGACGGGCGCGCTGTCCTTCATCTACCCGATCGCGGCGATTTTCGTCGACTGGTTTGCCTTCGGTCATCGCCTGGAGCCACTGCAATGGATTGGAGTCGCGGCGATTCTGTTGGCCGCTGCCGGCATGCAACAAGGCTGGTCGCTGAAGTTTCGGCGCACGGTGACGCCTTGAGTGCCAACCAGGAGCGTCAGATGTTCCAGCGCGGTGCGCTCTTGGCCAAGCGCTGGCGCATCTCCCCGACGTTGGCGGCCAGTTGTTGGGTCAGCAAACGATACCCGTCCAGCGTGTTGTAGACCGGCGCATCAAGGCTGACAAGCGGCACATCCACGGGGCGATTGAGCCGCTGGGCGGCGCCTGATTTCAACGCCCGGGCCATGCCGATCAATTGCACGCGAATCTGTCGATGCTCGGCTTTCAATGCCGTTTGCATCAGCGACATCGCCTCGAGGTCATTGGCATCCGGTCGGGTATTGCCGAGGATTTCCAGGGTGCGCTGAAGGGCATCGAGTTCGGTCATGGAAATCTTCACTTCCTTGGACACCGAGGGCATCAGTGAGCGAAGTTGCACCATCGCCGCGTTCAGGCGAGTCATGAGCTTGAGGTGTTCGTCGGCGGTGATGGCCTGGCCGTCAATGATGCGCCCGTAGACTTTCGCGCAATCACGCAGCGCATCGGCCAGGTTGTAGCGCCAGGAGTAAACCGCGTACAGCGGCAGGGCAAAGGAAAACGCCAGGGCCAGGGCAATGCCGATCAGGATATCCACCCCGCGCCACAAGCCATCGGTGACCGGATTGTCGCCGTGCCCCGCGACGATGAACACGGTAATCGCCGACAGCAGCGCCGTGTAACCACCCTTGCCGATGGCGTGATACGAGAAAAACCCGCAGACCACCGACATCGCGAAATAGGTCAGCCAGGGCATCCCCAGCCAGGCCTGTTGTGCCACCAACACCAGGCCGACACCGGCGCCGATCAAGGTGCCAATGGCGCGCTCGGCGGCTTTCTTGCCGATGTTGCCGTGGTGCTGCAAGCCGCCTATCACCACCAGCATGGTTACCGACGCCCACTCACCGTGGGGCAGATGGATGCCGGTGGTCAGCAGGATCGTCGCCAGCAACCCGAGCGACACCCGCACCGCATGGATCACCCGGGCATGGCGGTAGCGCCGGTACGGGTCCAGCAACGGACGCAGCAATCGGCGCAGCAGTGGTGGCAGTCGATGGGCCCTGGATGTACTCAGGCTGGCTCTCCTCAGAAGATGTAGTCGGTGGTCAGGAAGCTCGAACTGCGGCCGCTGATGATCTCGCTGATCAGGTCCTTGTTGGTCTCCTGGAACTTGGTCGCCACCAGGGTGCGGATCGAAAACACCCGCAGTGCGTCATGGACCGACAAGGTGCCTTCGGCCGAGTTCTTGCGACCATTGAAGGGATAGGTGTCCGGGCCGCGCTGGCACTGGGCATTGAGGTTGATGCGCCCGACCTGATTGGCGAAGGTGTCCACCAACCGGCCAACCGCCACCGGGTTGGTGCCGAAGATGCTCAATTGCTGGCCAAAGTCCGACTCCAGCACGTAGTCGATCACGGTATCCAGATGACGGTAGGGCACGATGGGGATGACGGGACCGAACTGTTCTTCCTGATAAACCCGCATCTGCGGCGTGACCGGGTACAGCACCGCCGGGTAGAAGAATGACGCACGAGCCTCGCCACCGTTGGGGTTGACTACCTTGGCGCCTTTGCTTTCGGCATCCGCCACCAGTGCATGCAGATAGTCGACCTTGCCCGATTCCGGCAGCGGTGTCAGGGCTACGCCACTTTCCCAGGGCATGCCGGGTTTGAGGTTGGCGAGCCTGGCATTGAATTTGTCGATGAAGGACTCGACCACGTCTTCGTGGACAAACAGGATCTTCAGGGCGGTGCAGCGCTGGCCATTGAATGACAGCGAACCGGTCACCGCTTCACTGACCGCGTTGTCCAGATCCACTTCCGGCAGGACGATGCCCGGATTTTTCGCATCCAGGCCCAGCGCCGCACGCAAGCGGTGGGGTCTCGGATGGAGTTTTTTCAGGTCACTGGCGGCCTTGTTGGTGCCGATGAAGGCAAAGATGTCGATCTTGCCGCTGGCCATCAGTGCGCTGACCGTCTCGCGGCCGCTGCCATAGATGACGTTGATCACCCCGGTCGGAAAGCTGTCGCGGAAGGCCTCCAGCAGCGGGCGAATCAGCAGCACGCCGAGCTTGGCCGGCTTGAACACCACGGTGTTGCCCATGATCAGCGCCGGGATCAGCGTGGTGAAGGTTTCGTTCAACGGATAGTTGTAAGGCCCCATGCACAGGGCCACGCCCATCGGTACGCGACGGATCTGGCCGAGGGTGTCCTGTTCCAGTTCGAAACGGCTGGAGCGGCGATCGAGCTCCTTCAGAGCGTTGATGGTGTCGACGATGTAGTCGCAGGTGCGGTCGAACTCCTTTTCCGAGTCCTTGAGGTTCTTGCCGATTTCCCACATCAGCAACTTGACCACGGCGTCGCGCTGCTCGCGCATGCGCCCGAGGAAGGTTTCGACGTGCTGGATGCGTTCGGCCACGCGCATGGTCGGCCACAGGCCCTGGCCACGGTCGTAGGCACGGACCGCTGCGTCCAGAGCGGTCAAGGCGGTGTCGGCATCCAGCAGCGGCGTGCTGCCGAGGATCACCTGTTCATCGCCATTCGGGCCGGCCAGGTACACCGGGCTGCGGACCAGGGCCAGCGGCCCGTTCCAGGTTCTGAGTTGGCCATCGACCAGGTACTCGCGCTGCTCGGTCTGGCCGTCAAGGCGGTACTTTTCCGGGATCTCGGCGGGGCTTGGGAACAGGTTCTGGAGATTATTGGCTGTGGTCATGTCGCTACCCCTCTGGATTGGCTGATGCACTGGTGAATCGTTTTAGCAGACCTCAGCAACGCTTGTCATGACTCATCTCAGGGTTTTGCCGAACAGCATGATGTCCGGGGATTTATCGGTGCCGAGCGTCATGGCCTCAGAAGCGCCCCTTGTTGGCCCCCAATGCCCTCAACCTGCCCGCGCAGGGTGCCTTAATGTTGACTCTCCTTGATCACAACAAAAAAGTGCACCCGGCTGGCCGGGCAGCCATTGAGAGGACAGCCATGCGGGCAAGCCGATTAACTGAAAAGCCTAGCCTTTGTTTGGCCTTGGTGGGCTGTGTCTTTGCGGCGTTGCTTGCAGGGTGCGGCAAAGAACCGAACAACCCGTCGACCCGCAGCGAAGCAGGTGCCGCGAGGCCCGCCGACGCGGAACTCGCGCAGGTCTACGACAACAGCTGCAAGCTTTGCCATGCCAATCCGGCGGCCGGGGCGCCGCTGACCGGCGATATCAAGGCCTGGCAACCACGGGTATTACAGGGCGCCGACACGCTGCTCGATCACGCGATCAACGGTTACAACGGCATGCCGCCGATGGGGATGTGCATGCAGTGTTCGCAAGAACAGTTCCTGGCGCTGATTGCCTTTATGTCCGGCCAGCAAATCCAATAACAAGAACGGCAGGGTGCGATTCATGACGATGGACCTGACACGGCGTCAGTTGTTGCAACGGGCGAGCGTCATTGGCGCCTTTACCGCGCTCGGCTCAACGTCGGCACTGGCCGAGCTGCTGCGCGCGCCACGCCTGATTCCCTGGCGCAACTGGTCGGGTGGCCAGAGTTGCCTGCCGGCTGTGCGGTTGGCGCCCAAGAACCTGGATGAGTTGACGCAAGTGGTGCGCCAGGCCCCCGGCAAGATTCGTCCGGTGGGCTCGGCGCATTCCTTCAGTGCGCTGGTGCCCACCGACGGCACCTTGCTGTCGCTGAGCTATTTCACGGGTTTGCTCGATCACGATCGGCAAACGCTGCAGGCCGAGTTCGCTGCTGGCACGCCGATGTCACGTATGGGCACGCCGCTCAAGGACATCGGCCAGGCCCTGCAAAACATGGCTGACATCGATTACCAGACCCTTGCCGGCGCGATCTCGACCTCGACCCACGGCACCGGCAAAGACTTTCAATCGTATTCGGCGCATGTCTGCGGCTTGCAGTTGGTGGCCGCCAACGGCGACGTGCTGGACTGCGATGCCAGCCGCCATCCTGAAGTGTTCAGTGCCGCGAGGGTGTCCTTGGGCGCGTTGGGCGTGGCCACCAGGGTACGCCTGCAAAACCGCCCGGCGTATCGATTGCGGGAGCGCCAATGGATCGCTAAAACCGAAGAGCTGCTGGAAGACCTGGACAAGAACACCCGGGAAAACCAGCACTGGGAAATGCTCGTGGTGACCCATTCCGACTACGCCTTGTCGATCGCCTTGAACGAAACCGGCGACCCGGCGACACCACCGGTCCCGGCGGATGAGGAGGGCGGCAACGAGTTTGTCACGCTGATCGAGAAGATCGACAAATACGTCAGCGACTTCCCGGACCTGCGTCGCACGATGCTCAATAACTTGCGCCACCTGGCCAGTTTCGATGACCGGGTGGGTGACTCGTTCGACATCTATGCCAACGTGCGCACGGTACGTTTCAATGAAATGGAATACTCCGTGCCAGCCGAATACGGCCCAGCCTGTTTGCGCGAGATCCTCAAACTGATCCAGGACAAGGACCTGCGCACCTGGTTTCCGATCGAGTACCGTTACGTCAAGGCCGACGACATTCCCCTGAGCATGTTCGAAGGTCGCGACAGCTGTTCGATCTCGGTCCACCAGCATTACCAGATGGATCATCACAACTTCTTCGCCGCCATCGAGCCGATTTTCTGGAAGTACAACGGCCGGCCGCACTGGGGCAAGTTGCACACGCTGAATGCGAAAAACCTGCAGCCGCTGTACCCGCGCTGGCAGGAATTCATCCAGGTGCGGCAGGCGCTCGACCCCAGCGGCAAATTTCTCAACGCGCACTTGTCATCCATTCTGGGGGTGAGCTGATGGCCGTCAATCGCCGCAATTTCTTGCTCGGCACCGCCGGTGTCGGCGCCTTGTTGGTGGGTGTCGGGGCGTGGCTGCGGCCGGGTGACCGAGGCGCGCCGTACAGCGATTACTTCCTTGCGCTGAACCGCGAACTCAAGGACCACGGCCCGATGCGACCGGTGATGCTGATCGACCTTGATCGGCTGGATCACAACATCGATGTGGTGATGCAATCGGTCAAGCGCGCCGGCAAGCACCTGCGCCTGGTGGAAAAATCACTGCCGGCACCGGGGCTTCTGGCCTACATCGCCCAGCGCGCCGGTACGCAACGGCTGATGTCGTTTCACCAACCGTTTCTCAATCATGACGCGGTGCAGTTTGCCGAGGCCGATATTCTGCTGGGCAAGCCGCTGCCGGTGCGTTCGGCCGAGTTGTTCTATCAGTCGCACAAGGGACCTTTCGACCCTTCGAAGCAATTGCAATGGTTACTCGATACGCCGCAACGCTTGCAGCAATACCTCGCCCTGGCTCAAGGGCTGGGCACGCGAGTACGGGTGAACATCGAACTGGATGTCGGGCTGCATCGCGGTGGCGTCAGTGACCTTGGCGTACTCGGGCAGATGCTGGCGCTGATCAGCCAGCACCCGCAGCACCTGGAATTCGCCGGGTACATGGGTTACGACCCGTTCGTGGGCATGGGCGTGCCGGGGATCCTGGGCTCGCCCGAGGAGCTGTTCGCCAAGGTGATGGTGATCTACAACCGCTTCGTCGATTTCACCCGTCAGCACTACCCCGGTCTGTGGCGCGAAGGGTTGACCCTCAATACGGCCGGCAGCCCGAGCTATCGCATGCATGAACACGAACAGCTCAGCAGCGAAGTGTCGGTGGGGACGGGGCTGCTCAAGCCCACTCATTATGATTTGCCGTCACTGGCGGAGCATGTGCCCGCCGCTTTTATCGCCACGCCGGTGCTGAAAAGCACCGGGGCTGTAAACATCCCGGCGCTGGATGGCAAGTCCAGGCTGTTTTCCTGGTGGGACACCAATCAGCGCGAGACGTATTTCATCTATGGCGGTAACTGGATGGCGGAGTTCGAATCGCCAGCGGGGTTGCAGAGCAATGGCGTGTATGGCCGCAGCTCGAACCAGGAAATGGTCAATGGTTCGGCGGCGGCGGGGCTGACGGTGGAGGACCAGGTGTTCTTGCGGCCTGCCCAGACGGAGTCGGTGTTGTTGCAGTTCGGGGATTTGCTGGCGGTTCGGGGTGGGCGGATTGTGGATAGCTGGCCGGTGTATTCCTGAAGTTTTTCAGTGTTTGTTCCGCCGTCATCGCGAGCAAGCTCGCTCCCACAATTTGGAATGCATTTCCCAGTTGGAATGCATCCCCCCCTGTGGGAGCGAGCTTGCTCGCGATGGCGTCAGTTCAGTCAAAACGCATACGGAATGCTGACCTTGGCCCAAAGCATTTCCCCTTCAGGCCGGTTTTCCACGTCGAACTCCTTGGCCCAGCGAATCTCCGCGCTGGCGTATTCGAGAAAGGTCCAGTGCAGCGCTGGACCAATGGCAAACACCTGGCCGCGCACCCCGTCGTTCACGTCCTGGCCATTGAACTGCACGGTGTGGCCGAACTGTTTGTCGTCGGTGGTTTGCTTGAGGTAGTAGCCGTTCAACCCGAGCATCAGGTCGTCGGTGATCTTGAAACTGGCGGAATAATCGAAGTGGAAAATCTGCCCCGACTTGTAGTCGGTGTCCTTGTTTTTCTCGTTGAAACTGTAGGTGGTCTTCATCGACACCTCGGTTCTGTCCGTCGGCAGCCAGGTGAAGGAGAACAACGGTTTGTAGGTGTAGAAGTTGTTGCTGGTGTTGGCCAGGCGGTCAACGCTGTACTCGCCGGTCGGCACGGTGATTTCGATGGCGGCGCCGAGGGTCAGGTTCGGGCCCATGTCCCAGAGGATGATCGGCGCGACCGTGGTGTCGCCCATGCCTTCGCGGGTGTCCTGCAAGCCGAACACCGAGACTTCCTGCTTGAGCCAGGGCTGCGCGATGTAGCCGGCCAGCCGGCCGCCAAACACTCGCACCGGGCTGAGGTAATCCAGGCGCGGAATGACCGCCGTGGACTCGATCTCGACGTTCGGCACCTTGCCGCCGAGCGAGCTGATATTGAGCTTCGTGGCTTTGTAGTGGTTGTAGTAGAGGTTGAACGCAACCATGTTGTCCGGAAGGCTGTCGGGCGAAAGCGGCAACATGAAAAAACCGTCGGTGCCGGTGCCGATGTTGTCCACGCCAGTCTCGGTGGCCAGTGCCGGTTGCAGGGCGCAGACGCCGGCCAGGCCAATGGCCGTCAGGGGGAGTGTCGTGCGGGTCGGGATCATGGGTGTACTCATTATTATTGTTGTCGGGCTGTCCGGCATCCATACGAGGGCCGCCACATAGAAATAAGCTGTCTGTGCCCTGCAAGGCAGGGTATTGGCGGCCATTTAGGGGGACTTCTGCGGACAGTCTTTGAGCCCTGTGCTAACTTCCTTCGACATAACTGGTTACAAAAATAAGAATGCAGCTCGCCCCGGAATGTATAGCCCCATGCAAATGAAAGTGATCGATCCCACCTTTGAACTGGCGCTGGTGTCGCCGTTTCTCCTGCACACCCTGGCCGAAGTCGCCGAGCAAAAAGGCATCCACCCCGAGAGCCTGTGCCGAGGGTTGGGATTTGACTTTGAAGACCTTCAGGACCCGGCACAGCGCATTTCCTATCGCCAGGCCGTGGCCATGATTCAGCGCGCGCTCAAAGTCCTGCCCAATCAGGGGCTGGGCTTGTGGGTCGGCGCGCAGAATGTGCTCGGTACGCTGGGGTTGTTGGGCCATGTATTGTCGCTGTGTAAGACCTTGCGCGATGCCTTTGAGCTGGGCATTCGCCATCAACACACGTCCGGCAGCATTGTCGTGTCGAGCGTGGAGGAGGCGGGTGATCGGGTGTTTGTCGACGTTGAATGCCGCTTGCCGTTCGCCGACGTGCAGTTGTTCGCGGTCGAGGAGTTTTTCGCCAGCCTGCTGGTGTACGGCCGGGCGCTGGTCGGGGCGGATTTCAAGCCGACGGCCGTTGAGTTCGTGCATGCCGCGCCAGACTATCTCAGCGAATATTCGCGCCTGCTGGGGCCGGACGTGCGTTTCGGCTGCCTGCAAAACCGCATGGTGATCGATGCGCATTGGTTGGGCGTTCAGTTGCCCAATCACCATTCCCTGGCCCTGCGCCAGGCCGTGAAACTGCTCGAACTGGAAGCCGCGCAGGTGCACCGGAAAATGGATTTGATCCAGGCGGTGGAACGGGCGATTGCCCGGGACCTGACCGAGGGCAGCCACATCGAGAAAATCGCCGGCGACCTGAACATGAGCAGCCGCACCTTGCGCCGCCGCCTCACCGAGCATGCGCTGACGTTCGAAACGCTGCTGGAACAAGTGCGCCAGGCCCGCACCATGAGCCTGCTGGCCAACCCGGACATGTCCATCGAACGCATCACCGAGGAAGTCGGCTACAGCGACGTGCGCAGCTTTCGCCGGGCTTTCAGGCGCTGGACCGGCAAGAGCCCGAGTGCGTTCCGCAACGAAAGCCCCAGCGTGGTTTGATCTTTTGTGGCGAGGGGGCTTGTGTGGCGAGGGGGCTTGCCCCCGTTGGGTTGCGAAGCAGCCCCAAAACCTGGCGACTCGGTATGACTGAAAATGTAGGGGAGCGCTACGCGCTCCAACGGGGGCAAGCCCCCTCGCCACAGAAACCGCTCGCCACACAAGCCCCCTTTGCCACAGGTTCCTGGCCTCTGACGGCACACAAACCCTCGTACTCCGGTTAAACTCCATGCTCTTTTTCAAGGAGTTCATATGAGTCATTACCAGCCGGGCATTCTCGCCACCCCCGTTCCGCCTCAAGCTCGCCATATGTTCTTCGCCCTCGAATCCGTTGCGGCACTGCCGGCCGCGCTCGACAACTTGATGCAACTGGTGGACGGGAAATCGGCTGTCGTCGGCTTCGGCGAGTCCCTGGTCAAGGCGCTGGATGGGCAGATCGAAGGCCTGCGCACTTTCCCGGCACTGACTGGCGTCGGCGTCGACAATCCGTCGACCCAACACGCGCTCTGGTGCTGGCTGCACGGTGAAGACCGTGGCGAATTGCTCAACCGCAGCAACGCCATCTCGGCGGCACTGGCCCCGGCGTTGCGCCTGGTGCAGATGAACGAAACCTTCCGCCACATGACCGGCCATGACCTGACCGGCTACGAAGATGGCACCGAGAACCCCCACGACGCAGCCGCCGTGACCGCCGCCCTGGTGGGTGAGGGCGCGGACGGCACGGTGGGTGGCAGCTTCGCCGCGATCCAGCAGTGGCAGCATGACTTGAAAGGTTTCCATGGGCTGTCGGCGGATGAAAAAGACAACATCATGGGTCGCCGCTTGAGCGATAACGAAGAGATCGACGACGCGCCGGTTTCCGCCCACGTCAAACGCACCGCCCAGGAAAGCTTTGCGCCTGAAGCCTTCGTGGTACGCCGCTCGATGCCGTGGATCGAAGGTGACCGTGCCGGCCTGATGTTCCTGGCCTTTGGTTTTTCCCTCGACGCCTTCGAAGCCCAACTGCGCCGCATGAGTGGCCTGGAAGACGGCATCACCGACGGTCTGTACCGCATCAGCCGTCCGATCACCGGTGGCTACTACTGGTGCCCGCCGCTCAAGGACGGTCGACTGGACCTGCGCGCATTGCGCGTCGGCTGAGCCGCAAGGAGTACCTATGAACCTGGTGCGCTGGGGCATGATCGGTTGTGGCTGTGTCGCTGAACGCAAAAGCGGGCCGGCCTTCTACAAGGCGCCCGGATCGGCGTTGGTCGCGGTGATGGGCCGGCGCCTGGAAGCCGTCACTGACTACGCCACGCGCCACGGCATCGCTCGGGTCTACACCGATGCGCAGGCGCTGATCAACGATCCCGAGGTCGACGCGGTGTACATCGCCACGCCGCCCGACAGCCATCACGCCTATGCTTTGCAGGTGGCTGCGGCCGGCAAGCATTGCTGCGTGGAAAAACCGATGGCGCTGAATGCCGGGCAAAGCCGTGAAATGCAGCAGGTGTTTGCCGATGCCGGGTTGCACCTGTTCGTGTCCTATTACCGACGTTCGCTGCCACGCTTCCGGCAAGTGCGGCAATGGCTGGAAGAGGGGCGGATCGGCGAGGTCCGGCACCTGAGCTGGACCCTCACCAAAGCCCCGTCGGCAGCGGACCGGAGCGGCACCGATAACTGGCGCACCGACCCGGCAATTGCCGGTGGAGGTTACTTCGCCGATCTTGCCAGCCATGGCCTGGACCTGTTTCAGTACCTTCTCGGCGATATCGTCGAAGTCGCCGGATTCACTGCGCGGCAGGCTGGTTTGTACGCGGCCGAAGATGCCGTCAGCGCCACTTGGCGGTTTGCCAGCGGGGCACTGGGGATGGGCTGCTGGAACTTCGTTGCAGACCGTCGCGAAGACCGGGTCGAAGTGATTGGCAGCAAAGGCCGGATCACCTTTTCAGTGTTCGATGAACACCCGGTCGAACTGCACGCCGACGAGCTGCACGCTGGCGAGCACCTCAGCCTGACCATCGAGCATCACGCACACATTCAGTGGCACCACGTATTGGGCATGAATGCGCATATTCGTGGCGAGGCGCAGCACCCCGCCGTGGCCGAGCAGGCGCTGAAGACCGATTGGGTGATGGACCAGATTCTCAAGCGGCACTGATTTCTCAGATCACACACAATCCCCTGTAGGAGCGAGCCTGCTCGCGATGGTCGTCAACGATAACGCTGGAAGCCTGACACCCCACGGCGTTCTCGGGTTTATCGCGAGCAGGCTCGCTCCTACAGTTTTGGATTGCGTTGTGCATCTAACCTTATGCGCATTCGGTATTTCTCAACCCTGTCATAACTTATCTAAGATCACGTCATAACTCGTTATAACAAGTGATCTGCCATGACCGATAACGTTCTATCCCTGAGCAGCGTCCCGTTGCACACCCAGCTGCGAGATGTTCTGCGCGCCCGCATCCTCGACGGCGAATACCCGCAAGACAGCCAGATGCCTTCAGAAAGCGAGCTTGGCGCGTTGTTCAAGGTCAGCCGCATCACCGTGCGTCAGGCTTTGGGCGACCTGCAAAAGGAAGGGCTGATCTTCAAGATCCACGGCAAGGGCACTTTCGTCGCCAAGCCGAAAACTTTCCAGAACGTCAGCACCCTGCAAGGCCTGGCCGAGTCCATGACCGATCGCGGCTATGAGGTGATCAACCGCCTGCGCAGCTTCAAATTCATTGCCGCCGACAAGCTCGTGGCCGAGCGTTTGCAGGTCGCCGAAGGCGAGGTCGTGGCGCAGATCAAACGTGTGCGCCTGATCAATCGCGAGCCGGTTTCCCTGGAAATCACTTACCTGCCCAAGGCTATTGGCGAGCGCCTGGAAAAAGCCGACCTGGTCACCCGCGATATTTTCCTGATCCTGGAAAACGACTGCGGCTTGACCCTGGGGCACGCCGACCTGGCCATCGATGCGGTACTGGCCGACAGCGACCTGACCCACGCGCTGAACGTTGAACCTGGCTCGCCGATCATGCACATCGAACGCCTGACCCACGATGTCGACGGTCGGCCGCTGGACTTCGAACACCTTTACTACCGTGGCGATGCCTTCCAGTACCGCCTGCGGATCGACCGGGAAAAAGGGGATCAGGCATGACCCGAAGCACATTGGAGCAGGAATACGACATCGTCGTGATCGGCGGCGGCACCGCCGGCCCCATGGCGGCGATCAAGGCCAAGGAACGCAACCGCGACCTGCGGGTGTTGTTGATCGACAAGGCCAACGTCAAGCGCAGCGGCGCGATCAGCATGGGCATGGACGGCCTGAACAACGCGATCATTCCCGGCCACTCGACACCGGAGCAGTACACCAAGGAAATCACCATCGCCAACGACGGCATCGTCAACCAGGCCGCGGTGTACGCCTATGCCACCCACAGTTTCGAAACGATCGAACAACTGGACCGCTGGGGCGTGAAATTCGAGAAGGACGAAACCGGCGACTACGCGGTGAAAAAGGTCCACCACATGGGCGCTTATGTGTTGCCGATGCCGGAAGGGCACGACATCAAGAAAGTCCTCTATCGGCAGTTGAAGCGCGCGCGGGTGAGTATCACCAATCGCCTGGTCTGCACCCGATTGCTGACAGATGAAGAGGGCGCGGTCAACGGCGTGATGGGCTTCGACTGCCGCACGGCGGACTTCCACGTGATCAAGGCCAAGGCGGTGATCCTCGCTTGCGGTGCCGCCGGACGCCTGGGGTTGCCGTCTTCGGGCTACCTCATGGGCACCTACGAAAACCCGACCAATGCCGGCGACGGCTACTCAATGGCCTACCACGCCGGGGCCGAACTGGCGAACCTGGAATGCTTCCAGATCAACCCGCTGATCAAGGATTACAACGGCCCGGCCTGCGCCTACGTCACCGGCCCCTTGGGCGGCTACACCGCCAACAACAAGGGCGAACGCTTCATCGAGTGCGACTACTGGAGCGGGCAGATGATGTGGGAGTTCCATCAGGAACTGGAAAGCGGCAATGGCCCGGTGTTCCTCAAGCTCGATCATCTGGCCGAGGAAACCATCCAGAACATCGAAGAGATCCTGCACAGCAACGAGCGTCCGAGTCGCGGCCAGTTCCACGCCAATCGCGGCACCGACTACCGCACGCAGATGGTCGAGATGCACATCTCGGAAATCGGTTTTTGCAGCGGGCATTCGGCGTCGGGGGTGTGGGTCAACGAGAAGGCCGAGACCTCGGTCAAGGGCTTGTACTCGGCGGGAGACATGGCTGCGGTGCCGCACAACTACATGCTCGGTGCGTTTACCTATGGGTGGTTCGCTGGCCACAACGCAGCGGATTTTGTCGCCGGGCGCGAGTTTTCAGCGCTGGATGCCCGGCAGATCGAAACCGAAAAACAACGGGTCTACGCACCGCTGGAGCGTGAGCACGGCCTGCCGCCAGCCCAGGTCGAATACAAGCTGCGGCGCTTGGTCAACGACTACCTGCAACCGCCGAAAGTGACCAGGAAGATGCAGATCGGCCTGCAGCGCTTCAGCGACATCCAGCGCGATCTCGACCAGATCAAGGCGCACAACGCCCACGAGCTGATGCGCGCCATGGAAGTCAGCATGATCCGCGACTGCGCCGAAATGGCCGCCCGCGCTTCATTGTTCCGCGCCGAAAGCCGCTGGGGGCTTTACCACCATCGCGTCGATCACCCGCAACGCAACGACCGCGACTGGTTCTGCCATTGCCACCTGAAGAAAGACGAAAACGGTTTGATGAGCAGTTTCAAGAAAGCCGTCGAGCCTTACATCATCCCGCTCGATGCCGACGAGATGCAGGCCTACGACCGGCTGCGGGTCGGCGCGGATGCCGCCTGAGCATCACTCAAGAGAGACCGTGAAATGGCCTATCAAGCCCAGGAAATTTTCTTCCGTTCCAACGCCCCCGTCACCGTCGACGAGGACAAATGCATCGCCCACAAAGGCTGCACCGTGTGCGTCGACGTCTGCCCGATGGACCTGCTGGCGATCAACCCGGCCACGCAAAAGGCCTACATGGCGTTCGACGAATGCTGGTACTGCATGCCCTGTGAAAAGGACTGTCCGACGGGTGCGGTGAAAGTCGAAATCCCGTACCTGCTGCGCTGAAATACTGTCCCTGTGGGATCGAGGCCAGTCGCAAGTCCTGCATACACCAGAAAAACCTGTGGGAGCGAGCTTGCTCGCGATGAGGCCAGCTCGAACAACCCAAAACGCCATCCGGCACCACCGGACGCCTGATTCAAGACACCCCTCGTTTCCCACCGCGCCCTGATCGTGGCGGAGACGAACATCCTATAAATGATTCGAGGGGAAACACTCATGATGTTGCGTGCAGCTTTGGCCGGTCTGGTACTGGCTTCATTCACCCTGTCGGCCTCGGCCGAAACCATCCGCATTGCCATCGGTACCCAGGACACCACCATCAACTGCGCCGCCGGCGGATTGTTGATTCGCGAACTTGGGCTGCTGGACAAATACCTGCCCCACGATGGCCCCTACAAGGACGCCCAATACGAGGTGCAGTGGAAAAACTTCACCAGCGGCGCCCCCCTGACCAACGAAATGGTGGCCGGCAAACTCGACTTCGGCGCCATGGCCGACTTCCCCGGCGCGTTCAACGGCGTGGCGTTCGAAACGGCGGGCAAGCACAGCCTGTTTATCAGCGTGCTGTCGGGCAGCATCAAGGGCAGTGGCAACGGCATCGTGGTGCCAAGCGCATCGGGTGTGCAGTCCCTGGCAGAGCTGAAGGGCAAGACCATTTCCGTGCCGTTCGCTTCCACCGCCCATGGCATGCTGCTGCGCGCCGTCGCGGCCCAGGGCTGGGATCCGCTCAAGGATGTGAACATCATCGCCCAGCCGCCGGAAGTCGCCGGCTCCGCATTGCAGGCCGGCAAGATCGATGCTCACGCTGACTTCGTGCCCTTCGCCGAACTGTTCCCCAGCCGCGGTTTCGCCCGCAAGATTTATGACGGTTCCCAGGCCAACGCGCCGACCTTCCATGGCGCGCTGGTCGATCAGGCCTATGCGAAAAAGTACCCGGAAATCGTCGTCGCTTACCTGCGGGCGAGTATCGAAGCCAACCAGCTGCTGGCGGCTGAGCCGGAGAAATACAGCGAGTTGATCGCCAAGGTCACCGGGGTCGATGCCGAGGTCAATTATCTGTTCCATGGCCCACTCGGTGTGCAGACCCGCGACCTGAGCTGGAAGCCGGAATACCGTCAGGCCGTGGGCACCGCCATCGATACCCTCAAGTTGTTGAAGAAGGCCGATCGCGGTCTGGATCTCAACACCTTCATTGACGACCAATACATCCGCGCCGCCTTCAAGGCCTCGAACCTGGACTACAGCGCGCAACTGGCCAGTTACGGGCAGGCGCCGCTCAAGGCCGTCGATGCCGCCAGCGGCCAAACCATCACCGACTTCAGCCACGTGGCGGAAATCTGGGTGCGCGGCGAGCCGAAAGTCCGCCAGTACGCCTCGGCGCAAGCGGCGTTTGCCGCGCTGGCCAGCCTCAAGCAGGAAGGCCGGAGCATCCGCGCGGTGTACGCCCAGGCCAGTGACAGCGGGATCAAGCTGCTGGCGGATCAGGCGTGGTTTGCCACCGACGGGAAAGGGCAGCTGAGCGCGTTCCTGCTCAAAGGCCAGGCCCAACAGTTCGCCACGGCGCAGGGCGGCAAGGTCTTTGACTTTACCGATGCCACTGCCCAGGCCGTGGCTGTTCGCTAACAGCCGAAACACTACAGCCCCCTGTAGGAGCGAGCCCGCTCGCGAAAAACGTCCAGACAACGCGATCCGTCAGACAGCGCGCGTAATCGTTGGCGTTCTTCGCGAGCAAGCTCGCTCCTACAGGAGGTGGGTTGAGAGGAATAATTGTGTACCGATCATATTCACGCTGGATCCCCAGAGCCGCATCCTTGCTGCTCTGCCTGCTGTTCTGGCAACTCGCCGCCAGCTACCACTGGAACCTCGGCCTGGTGACCTTCGCCAACGTCCCGACACCCTTGGCGGTCATTGAAGCCGCCCTCGGCCTCGGCGACTCGGGCAAGCTCGCCCAGCACCTGGGCAGCAGCCTCGGCCGGGTGTTCGCCGGTTACCTCGCGGCGCTGATCATTGGCGTGGCCCTGGGCCTGGCCATCGGTCGCTCGAAATGGGCCGAAGATCTCTTGCTGCCGCCCCTGGAAGTGCTGCGCCCGATCCCGGCAGTGGCGTGGATTCCCCTGGCGATCCTGATGTTTCCCTCGTCGGAACTGTCGATGGTGTTCATCACCTTCACCGGCGCATTGTTCCCGATCCTGCTCAACACCGTGCACGGCGTCGAAGGCGTCGATCCACGGCTGATCGCCTCGGCGAAAAGCCTCGGGGCAGGGCGCCGGGCAATCCTGCTGGAGGTCGTTCTTCCGGGCGCTGCGCCTAGCATCATCACCGGCCTGGCCATCGGCATGGGCACCTCGTGGTTCTGCCTGGTGACGGCGGAAATGATCTCCGGCCAGTTCGGCATCGGCTATTACACCTGGGAGTCCTACACCATCCAGAACTACGCCGACATCGTCGTCGGCATGTTGCTGATCGGCGTGCTCGGGATGGGCAGCAGCCTGTTGATCAAGCGTCTGGGCGGGCTTTTCACGCCTTGGCATCGACCACGAGGAAAAGCCTGATGAGCGTTTTTCAACACCTGGAAGGGCGTATCGACATTCGCGGGCTGTCAATCAGCCTGGGCGAGGGGGACGCGGCTTTCGAAGCGGTACAGGGCCTCGACTGCCAGATCGAGCCAGGGCAGTTCGTGTGCATTCTCGGGCCGTCCGGTTGCGGCAAGTCCACCTTGCTCGGCGCCCTGGCCGGCCACCTGCAACCGCGCACCGGCACGCTGAAAGTCGATGGCGCAGCAGTGTCGGGCCCATCGCCCCAGCGCGGCATGGTGTTCCAGCAGCACACACTGTTTCCTTGGCGCACGGTGCGTGACAACGTCGCCTTCGGCCTGAAAATGCGTGGCGTCGGCAAGGCCGAACGGCACAAGGCGGCGGATGAAATCCTCGCCCTGGTGGGCCTCGAAGGTTTTGCCGGGCGCTGGCCCGACCAGCTCTCCGGCGGCATGCAGCAACGGGTGGAAATCGCCCGGGTGCTGGTCAACCGTCCGCGCCTGTTGTTGATGGACGAACCCTTTGGCGCCCTCGATGCCCTGACCCGGTTGAACATGCAGGAACTGCTGCTGGATATCTGGACGCGCATCCGCACCACCGTGGTGTTTGTCACCCATGACATCGACGAAGCGCTGTTCCTCGCTGATCGCCTGTTGGTCATGAGCTCGCGCCCCGGGCGAATCATCGAAGACCTGCGCCTGGACTTCCCCAGGCCGCGCAGCACGGAACTGATGACCCGCCCTGAATTCTCGCACCTCAAGCGCCATTGCCTCGAACTCCTGCGGCACGAAGACGGTCGGCAACTGCCGCGCCTGAACCCGCTCGGACTTCCCCCTGAAAACAAACTGCCGCGATTTGCCCTATGACCTCACTATTCGATGTAACCGATAACGACGACATTCTTGCCCTGCAACCGCGCCTGACCGATGACGACCCCGGCGTACGCCGGATCGCGCTGATCGAACTGGCCGATCTCGAGGAGCCGGATGGCCTGCTGTGGTTGATCGATCGACTGGCCGAAGACCCGATTGCCGACGTTCGCGCCGAAGCCGCGCGGTTGCTGGAAGCCTGGGAGGATGAGCCCGTGGTCGAGGCGTTGTGCCAGGCGCTGACGGATCCATCCCCGGCGGTGCAGGCAGCCGCAGCGCAGAGCCTTAGCCTGCTCAAGAGTGAAGCGGCGGGCCGGGTCATTCTGCCGTGGACCGGGCACGCCGACAGCGGCGTACGCATTGCCACATTCAGGGCGTTGCGCGAGTTGCGTTGCCCCGATGCCGCCACGGCGGCTGCCGCTGCATTGGACGATGAAAGCGCCAGCGTGCGCCGCGAGGCGGTGGGCGTGCTCGGCTGGCTCAAGCAACTCGATGCCTTGCCGGCCCTGGCGCGGTTGGCCAGCGCTGACCCGGACACTGAAGTTCGGCGTGCCGCCACCGGGGCGTTGGGCCTGGCGTCTGACGCGCAGGTGCTGCCGGCCCTGCGCCAGGCCTTGCGCGACGCTGCCTGGCAAGTCCGCGAAGAAGCCGCCACCACCCTGGGCAAGGTCGGCCACCTCGACGCCGGCCCGGCCCTGATCGACGCCTTGGGCGACGATTACTGGCAAGTGCGTCTGCGCGCCACCCGCAGTCTCGGTCGCTTGCGTTATGGACCGGCGCTCGATGCGTTGATCGACACCCTCGGCCACCGCATCAGCAACCTGCGCAAGGAAGCCGCCCTGGCCCTCGGCGAATTGAACGACCCACGGGCCATAGCGGCATTGCAGGCCGCGCAGGACGACGGCGACCCGGAAGTGCGCAAGGCCGTGCGCATTGCCTTGAGTCAACTGCAATGAATCCGCTGGCGGTGGGTAATTCACGGAGCAGACAACAACTGCGCCTGAGTTGGCCGGATGGCCGCGAACAGTGGCTGGACCACGCCGAACTGCGCCGGCAGTGCCCGTGTTCGCAGTGCCGGGCGTTTCGTATGCGGGGGCTGACGCCGATGGTTGATGGGCGGGTTCGGGTTGTTGAATTGCACTCGCAGGGGTATGGACTGCAACTGGTGTTCAGCGATGGGCATGAGCGGGGGATTTATCCGTGGGCTTATCTCTCCAGCCTTACCGACTGAATCAAATTTCACTCATCATCGGGACCTGTCGCAGTCTGTGACAGCTCCCCTCGTGTGCGCTTCCGTTGCTTATGTTGCGAATACAGGTTCAGTAACTGCTCGGATAAACGCATCGTCCACTGTCTTTACTCCATACCGATTCATAAACTCACTACCATTGGCAAAGCGATTGAAGCGTTGCTGGCTAATCATATAAAAATAATCGCAATGATTAATTACCTCATCAACATTGTGCGAGGAAACAAGAATAGCGGTGCCTTCCCTGGCGGCACCCTGAAGACATTGCCAAATATAGTGACGAAACTCTGGATCTACACCGGCAGTAGGCTCGTCAAGAATCACGAAGTCTG
Source organism: Pseudomonas jessenii (assembly GCF_002236115.1). Taxonomy (GTDB): domain Bacteria; phylum Pseudomonadota; class Gammaproteobacteria; order Pseudomonadales; family Pseudomonadaceae; genus Aquipseudomonas; species Aquipseudomonas jessenii. The sequence continues at coordinate 207,412 of NZ_NIWT01000001.1, forward strand.
CAGAAATTGAAAGAAGAGAGAGAGTAAAGAACCAGCGTGTCTCTCCGTAGCTGCATAACGATGATTTTTTGTTCCATATGTCTTGGTATCGGTTAACTATCGCAGGGCTCCATGCACTTAGTTTTTTTAAGGTTTTATCTTGTGTCATGGGCTCGTTTGATGACAGCGCAGTCACCATTTTAAAAATGTCGCGCATTCGCAGCGGTGGGGGAGTGGTGATGATTTGAGAAAGGTATAAAAAGTGACTGAAGTCGTTTTTTATGAAACCGGACTTTGCTTTTTTAAGGTCACAGACGATATCGAAAAAAGTTGTTTTTCCAGAACCATTGGGTCCCAGAATGCCGACAATGTCGCCTTGAGCAACCTCAAGAGATGCCTGGGTTAAGAGGGGGTTGTCTGAATAGGAAAAGTCAATGCTCTGCGCCGCGAATTTTTTCATCAGTATCGGCTCCATACGGGATTGATTCTTAGGTGTTTGAAGGTTTTGTGCAGTACTGAAATAAATAAAAGAACTATTGCAATTGTAATGGATTTGTTGGGTTCAAGACCTTCTTCCATTATCTGGCTAGCAAGTGTTAGTGGGTTTGCGAGGTTCAAAGCGTCGGTAATGTGGTTTGATCTGCTAGCACTCATTACTCCGAGGATCAACATGCAGAACGAAAAAATGGAAAGCAAAGTGTTAGAGTTCTGAAAATTGATCGGTAGCAATGAGAATGCAGCCCCGAGAGCGCAAAACATCAAAAAACAGATGTAAAAGCGTAGTGCGATATTCAGTAGTTCATTCAGGTCGTAGTTTCCAAATGGAAACTTGGTCGTTAAGTAAAAGGTTGTGCAATAAGATATCGATATTAGCGAGTAGGCAATGAAGTGCGATAAAAGGAAAATCAGTTTTGATTCCTTGGAGTAAATAAATGATCGAGTGAATCCACTTTCCCTTCTTCCGATTATATAAAAGGCGAATCCGAATAATGCGACGCTTGAAGAGATGTAGGCATAAAACCATGCTGAAGTAGTAATGTAATTGCTGGAAAAATAATTTGGATCCTGTCTGGTTGTTGCAAAAAAATAGAACATCGCACAAGGTGATATCATGATCCAGAAAAAGGCAATGGGTTCTTTCAATTGTTCTTTTATGAATATGGAGGTTAGGGAAAAAACTCTGGGTAAGATATTTTTAGTCATTGGGTTGTGCTTTTCAGGATTGTTGTTTTTTATTTTGCTTTTATTTGTGGAGTTGCCGATTGGTATTAAGTGGTGCTGCAAGGATTAGTTGATTTTGCTGTTGGACGCAAGCGAGAGAATTTTGTGTTGTAGGGGGATTCCTGCATGCTTTTAAGATGCGTCCTACATGATGTTAGGAATCTTAGTGGCTTGGTTTTGTTTTAGTGTGGATAGTCTCTAGTGTGGAACTGTGGAATTCCTTTTTGAATCTGTATTTTAGTTTTCGGCAAGCAGAAATGATCCTGCTATGTTGAGTAGAATATTTCTGTAGGAATAAATGTGCGTTTTGTACTTTTTTTATTGATTTTTATTTTCTTCAGGTGCTTATTTTTTTAGAAAGGCGACGAACGGTAGACCTTGTTTTTTGATCGTCCGTTTTGTTCGAGTAAGGAGCGCTGGGCTTTACGTCTGCGGGTTATCGAGTTGCACGCCAGGGCTATGGCCTGCAACTGGTCTTCAGCGATGGGCATGAACGGGGGATTTATCCGTGGGCCTATCTGACTGGACTCACTGGCTGAACCGGCCTCCTGTAGGAGCTGCCGCAGGCTGCGATCTTTTTGCTCTGGTCTCAAGGAAGATTACTTATGATCTCCATTGCCGATCGCTTATCACCTTATGCCGAAGCGCTGAGCGTCTCGTCTTTTCGCAAGTTGCTCATCGGCCAAAGTCTCTCGATGGCCGGCGACGCTATTTGTCTAGCCGCACTGCCAATAGCGCTTATCCGGACCGGCTACGGAGGAGAAGTATTCGGTTTTGTTATGGCGGCAGTCGGGGTAGGGAGCGTGATCGGAGCCCTGGTCGGAGGTTTGCTGGCGGATCGAAAGTCGCCGAAGCAAGTACTGATTTACACCGACACGGCGAGGGGTTTTGCGCAACTGGCCGCGGTGGCGCTGATCGTCTTCGGTGCGTCCTGGTGGTGGCTGGTCTTTGCCTATTTGATATTTGGCATCGGTATAGGGGTTTCCCGTCCGTGCGCTCAGGTACTACTCGTCAATTTGCTGCCCAAGCGAGCACTGGTGGCGGGCAATGGTGCGATGAACTTTGTCGACAACCTGGTCGCTGTGCTGTTTCCCGCGACGCTGGGTGTATTCATCATTTTCTGGGATCCGGTCTGGGGCATATTGATCGATGGTCTGACATTCTTCTGCGCCGCCGTTTATACGGCGATGTTGCCCAATGTGGAGCCTCATGAGTTCGAGGAGGAGTTCTCGATCCGAGAAGCGGTCAATGGCATTGCTATCGTTACCGGCAACTCCACGCTTTTGCTGGGCTTCGCGGCCACCCTCGTGGTGAACGTATTGTGTTTCCCGATTTTCCTGGTCGTCGCGCCCTATGCGATCAGCGATCGATTCAACGAAGAAATGTGGGGGGTGTGTCTGGCCGCCTCGGGATTCGGTGCGTGCATTGGATCAATTATCACGGTGCTTGTTTCCGGACATAAACGACTGATTGGACTTGCAGTGACCTGCGGTTTGTTCCTGGCTGGCGCGATGGCCCTTCTCGGCATGGGAAGCTCGTCCTGGATGGCGATACTGGGGGCGACCCTGGTGGGGATTGTCGAAGCGTCCTGGTTGACTGGTTGGGCCACGGCGATGCAGACACTGTCTCCCGAGAAGGACCTTGGCAAAGTGGTGGCAGTCGATACGTTCTTTACCAGTGGCGTGCACCCCTTCATTTATCTCGGTAGCGGAATCGTCGGCGGGATGGTCGGTTATTCCCAGACCCTTTCCCTCACGGCAATCCTCAGTGCCGTAGGCACACTGTTAATTGTTCTGGTGTCCTTTACGCTCATGCCAAGGATGCGCGGGTTTGGGTGATCGAATTGCACTCGCAGGGGCTATGGCCTGCAACTGGTCTTCAGCGATGGGCATGAACGGGGGATTTATCCGTGGGCGTATCTGGCACGACTCACCTCTTGAGTCACTGAAATCCAATGTGGGAGCGAGCTTGCTCGCGATGAGGCCCGGTCAGTCGACACACATGTTGAATGAAAGACCATCGCGAGCAAGCTCGCTCCCACAGGTCACTGGTCCTGCCACCAGATGATTGACGGTTCTTGCCAGGCAAAAGCCAAAAGAGTACAAATGTACTCCATGACGACTCTGACTCCCCGCCGTACCGCCATCCTGACCTTTATCCGCGATCGCATCGCCGAGCACGGTCAGCCTCCGAGCCTCGCTGAAATCAGCGAGGCGTTCGGTTTTGCCTCCCGCAGCGTGGCGCGCAAGCATGTGCTGGCGCTGACCGAAGCCGGGTTTATCGAGGTCAACCCGCATCAGGCCCGGGGTATTCGCCTGCTCGGGCAGCCGTCGCGTCCCGAGTTGCTGGACATTCCGGTGCTCGGCCGGGTGGCGGCCGGTGCGCCGATCGGGGCCGATGCGGAGGTCCATAGCCGCTTGCTGCTCGATCCGTCGATCTTCTCGCGGGTGCCGGACTACATGCTGCGGGTCCGGGGTGACTCGATGATCGAGGACGGCATTCTCGATGGCGATCTGGTGGGCGTGCACCGCAACCCCGAGGCGCTCAATGGCCAGATCGTCGTGGCGCGACTCGACGGCGAAGTCACCATCAAGCGCTTCGAGCGGGTCGGCGATGTGGTTCGCCTGCTGCCACGCAACCCGGCCTACCGGCCGATCATTGTCGAAGCCGACCGGGACCTGGCCATCGAAGGCGTGTTCTGTGGCCTGGTGAGGCAAGGCTGATGGGTGCCGTCGTTGCGCTGGATACGCTGTTCAATGGCGGCCAGGTCTGGAAGGGCCGGCCTGCGCCACCGGCCGCCAGCCCGCAACCCACCGGGCATGCCGCGCTGGACGCCGCATTGCCCAGCGGAGGCTGGCCGGAGGCGGCGCTGACGGAAATCCTCTTGGCCGGGCAGGGCGTGGGCGAGTTGCAACTGGTGTGGCCGACGCTGGCACGGCTGTCGGCGGCGGGCGAGCACATCGTGCTGGTGGCGCCGCCTTATGTGCCGTATCCCCAGGCGTGGCAGGGTGCCGGGGTCGATCTGCGTCAGTTATCGATCATCCAGGCCAGCGAGCGCGATGCGCTGTGGGCCGCGGAACAATGCCTGCGTTCGGGCAGTTGCGGCGCGGTGCTGTGCTGGCCACACAAGGCCGATGACCGTGCCTTGCGCCGCTTGCAGGTGGCGGCGGAAACCGGCCAGACCCTGGCCTTCGCCTATCGCCCCCTCAGTGAAGCGATCAATCCTTCGCCGGCGGCCCTGCGCATTGCCATCGATGCCCGACCGGCACAACTGCGCGTGCTCAAGTGCCGCGGCGGCCTGGCCCGTTCGGCGCCGATTGCCTTCGCCGTGGGGCATTGAGGTTGCCATGCGCTGGGTCTGCATTGTTTTCCCGCAATTGGCGCTGGACGCGGTACTGCGTCAGCGCGCCGATCCCGAGGAGCCCCTGGCGTTGCTGACCGGCCCGGCCCAGCGCCGGGTGCTGAAGGCCGTCAACGGCGCAGCGCGGGCGCTGGGCTTGTGTCCCGGCCAGTCCATGAGCGCGGCACAGGCCTTGAGCAAAGGCTTTGTCACGGCCGAATACGACGCCGCTGAAATCGAACACTGGCAGCAGTTTCTCGCCGCCTGGGCCTATCGCTTCAGTTCCCAGGTCAGCGTGCATTACCCCCGGGCCGTGGTGTTCGAGATCGAATCCAGCCTCGGTTTGTTCGGCGCCTGGCCGCAATTCGAAGCGCTTTTGCGCCGTGAGCTCGACGAACTGGGATTTCGGCACCGCATCGTGGCCGCGCCCAACCCGGTGGCGGCGCGGGTGCTGGCCAACGCCTATGACGGTCTGGTGGTGCCGGACGATCAAGCCTTGCAGCATCACCTGGGGCAAATGCCTGTCGACCGGATCGGCCTCGAAGCCTCGGTCGCCACGGCCTTGTCGCGCATGGGCTTGCGCACCTTGAGCCAGGTGCAGGCGCTGCCCCGGCATAGCCTGGCCCGGCGTTTCGAGGCTCAGGTGCTCAAGCATCTGGATGCCCTGTCGGGTTTGCGGCGGCTGGCGCTGGCGTTTTACCTGCCGCCGGACCGCTTCGATGTGCGGATCGAGCTCAATTTCGATGTGCAGTCCCATCAAGCCTTGCTGTTTCCGTTGCGCCGGTTGACCGGCGACCTGTCGGCGTTCCTCTGTGGTCGCGACAGCGGCGTACAGCGTTTCGACCTGCATCTGGAACACGCCGGGTTGCCGGATACGCTCATCAAGGTCGGCCTGCTCAGCGCCGAGCGCGATCCGGCGATGCTCTTCGAACTGGCCCGGGGGCGGCTGGAGCAAGTCCAGGTCGAGGCGCCGGTGCGCGGCTTTCGCTTGCGCGCCGAGGATTTGCCGACCTTCGTGCCCCAGCATCGGGAACTGTTCGACGATCGCCCGCAGCAGTCCTTGCCCTGGGAGCAACTGCGCGAACGTCTGCGTGCACGGCTGGGGGATGACGCGGTACATGGCCTGCGCTTCCAGGCCGATCACCGGCCCGAGTGTGCATGGCAGGCCAGTGCCGACAGCCAGCCCTGCGCGGTGCCGGCCGCGGTGAAACGGCCGGGCTGGCTGCTGACTGAACCGCTGGCCGTGCATCAGGGCTCGGCGCGCATCCTCATGGGGCCGGAACGCATCGAGTCCGGTTGGTGGGACGGTGACGACGTACGCCGTGACTATTACCTGATCGAAACCCGTGCAGGCCAACAGGGCTGGGCCTACCGGGCGGTCGGTGAGGACGGCCCGCTGTGGTTGCAGGGCTGGTTCGCATGAGCATCGACTATGCCGAACTGCACTGCCTGTCGAACTTCAGCTTCCAGCGCGGTGCCTCCAGTGCCCTCGAGCTGTTCCAGCGCGCGAAAAAACAGGGTTATCAAGCCCTGGCGATCACCGACGAATGTACCCTGGCGGGCATCGTTCGCGCCTGGCAAGCGGCGAAGTCCGTGGAGTTGCCGCTGATCATCGGCAGTGAAATACGCATCGAGAACGGTCCGAAACTGGTGCTGCTGGTGGAGAGCCTCGAGGGCTATCAGGCGCTGTGCCGATTGATCACACGCGCCCGGCGGCGCACGCAGAAAGGCCAGTATCAGGTGCTGCGCGAAGACTTCAGCGAACCGTTGCCGGGCCTGTTGGCGTTGTGGGTGCCGGACGCTGTCGATGCCTTTGAACAGGGGCGCTGGCTCAAACAGGTCTTCGCCGAGCGCGTGTGGCTGGCGGTGCAGTTGCACCGCGGTCAGGACGATGCCCGGCGCCTGAACGATCTGCTGAGCCTGGCCAGGGAGTTGCGTATTGCGGCCGTGGCCAGTGGCGATGTGCACATGCATGCTCGCGGCCGGCGCGCCTTGCAGGACACCATGACCGCGATCCGTCATCACCTGCCGGTGGCCGATGCCGGGCTGCGCCTGCATCCCAACGGCGAACGCCATCTGCGCAGCCTGGACGTGCTGGGGGAACTTTATCCGCCCGGCTTGCTGGCAGAAACGCTGAACATCGCCCGGCGCTGCACCTTTGATCTTGGCCAGTTGCGTTATCAATATCCTCGCGAACTGGTGCCAGAAGGGCACAGCGCAGAGTCCTGGCTGCGGGCGTTGACCGAGCGAGGGATGCGCGAGCGATGGCCCGACGGTGCAAGCGAAAAGGTTCGCGGGCTGATCGACAAGGAGCTCGGGCTGATCGCCGAGCTGGGTTATGAAAGCTATTTCCTGACCGTTCAGGACATCGTCGCCTTCGCTCGGCGCGAGAAAATTCTCTGCCAGGGCCGAGGCTCTGCGGCCAACTCGGCGGTGTGTTTCGCCCTGGGCATCACCGAGATCGACCCCGAGCGAATGAACATGCTGTTTGAGCGCTTTCTCTCCAGGGAGCGCAACGAGCCACCGGATATCGATGTGGACTTCGAGCACGAACGCCGCGAAGAAGTCTTGCAGTACGTGTTCCAACGCTATGGTCGGACCCGCGCGGCACTGACAGCCGTGGTCAGCACTTACCATGCGGCCGGTGCGGTGCGCGATGTGGCCAAGGCGCTGGGTTTGCCGCCAGACCAGATTAATGCCCTGGCCGATTGCTGTGGTCACTGGAGTGATGAAACGCCGCCCGTGGAGCGCCTGCGTGAAGGCGGTTTCGACCCTGAAAGCCCGGTGTTGCGCCGGGTGTTGAGTTTGACGCAGCAACTGATCGGCTTCCCCCGGCATCTGTCCCAGCACCCCGGCGGCTTCGTCATTTCCGAGCAGCCGCTGGATCACCTCGTGCCGGTGGAAAACGCCGCGATGGCCGAGCGCACTATCATCCAGTGGGACAAGGACGATCTCGATGCGGTCGGGTTGCTCAAGGTGGATATCCTGGCCCTGGGCATGCTCAGCGCGATTCGTCGCTGTTTCGACTTGCTGCGCCGTCATCGCAACCGGGACTTGAGCCTGGCAACGGTGCCCTCCGAGGATTCACAGACCTACGACATGATCGGTCGTGCAGACACCATCGGCGTGTTCCAGATCGAATCCCGGGCGCAAATGTCGATGCTGCCCAGGCTCAAGCCCCGCAAGTTCTATGACCTGGTGATCGAGGTGGCCATCGTTCGCCCCGGACCTATCCAGGGCGGCATGGTGCATCCGTACCTGCGTCGTCGAAACAAGGAAGAGCTTGAAACCTACCCCTCCGAAGAGTTGCGGGAGGTGTTGAAACGCACCCTTGGCGTTCCTCTGTTTCAGGAACAGGTGATGCAGATCGCCATCGTCGCCGCCGACTACAGCCCCGGCGAGGCCGACCAGCTACGCCGCTCCATGGCTGCCTGGAAACGCCACGGCGGGCTCGAACCGCACAAGGATCGACTGGCCGCCGGCATGAAGAAAAAAGGCTACACGCCGGAGTTCGCCGCGCAGATCTTCGAACAGATCAAGGGCTTTGGCAGCTACGGTTTTCCCGAGTCTCACGCGGCCAGTTTTGCCTTGCTGACTTACGCCAGTTGCTGGTTGAAATGCCACGAGCCGGCGGCCTTCGCTTGTGCGCTGATCAACAGTTGGCCGATGGGGTTCTACAGCCCGGACCAGATTCTGCAGGACGTCCGGCGCCATCATTTGCAGGTTCGCCCGGTGGACGTGCGCACCAGCGACTGGGATTGCAGTCTGGAACCGATCAGCGATGCGCAACCGGCGATTCGCTTGGGGCTACGCATGATCAAGGGCTTTCGCGAGGACGATGCCCGACGCATCGAGGCGGCACGCTCCAAAGGGGCGTTTGCCGACATTGCCGACCTCGGCGAACGGGCGCGACTCGATGCCCGCGCCCAGGAGCAACTGGCCGATGCCGGCGCGTTGCGTGGACTGGCCGGCGACCGGCATCGGGCACGTTGGGAAGTGGCCGGGGTACAAAAGCAGCTGGGTTTGTTTGCCGGCCTGCCGAGCCGGGAGGAGGACGCGGTGTCGTTGCCAAAGCCCACTGTGGGCGAGGACCTGCAAGCCGATTACGCCAGTGTCGGCACCACCCTCGGGCCGCATCCGTTGGCCCTGTTACGCGGTGAGTTGAAGGCGCGGCGCTGCCGCAGTTCGAAGGAGTTGCTGGACGTCGAGCACGGTCGGCCAGTCAGCGTTGCCGGGCTGGTCACCGGCCGACAACGTCCGGCCACCGCCAGCGGCGTGACGTTTGTCACCCTTGAGGACGAGTTCGGCAACGTCAACGTGGTGGTGTGGCGCGACCTGGCCGAGCGTCAGCGCCAGGTGCTGGTCGGCTCGCAGTTGCTCAAGGTCGATGGCCGCTGGGAGAAAGAGGGCGAGGTCCGGCATCTGATAGCCGGACGCTTGAGTGACCTGAGTCCGTTGCTCGATGGCATTACTGTGCGCAGTCGGGATTTTCATTGATCTGCTGCGGGAGCTTTTGTGGCGAGGGGGCTTGCCCCCGTTCGGCGGCGAAGCCGTCGTAAAACCGTTGAATGCGGTGTGCCTGAAATTATTGCGGTGATTGGTTTGGGGGCTGCTTCGCAGCCCAACGGGGGCAAGCCCCCTCGCCACAAAAGCCGCTCCCCCCAGGGTTTGTGTCAATGCCTGTTATTTGGCCAGCGGCCAAAACCGCTCGCCACCCCCCGGCGCATCCGTCCAGGCCTGCAACGAGCGTGTCGGTAAGTCGAAGTAATCCCGCGTACGCGCATAGCCATGCCCGCCCATGCGTCCGATCGCATCCAGCCCCAACTGGTCGATGTACAGGGTTTTCGGATCGATCAGTTCGTCACGCACATGGGCCATCAGCACTTCACCAAAGATGATCTCCCGGGATTGGCCGATGGACAGGGCCATCATCCGGCGGCACTCCAGCGCCACCGGAGCTTCGCCGATGCGCGGGCATTTGACCGTGGTGCCGGGGATGGCGGTGAGGCCGGCGGCGGTCAGTTCATCGAAGCCGGGGGCGAAGGGCACGGCGCAGACGTTCATGGCTTCCACCAGGGCATCGCTGACGATGTTCACGGTGAATTCCTGGTTGAGCTGGATATTGCGAGTGGTGTCCTTGGGGCTTTGGTCGCCGTAGTTTTCCACGCCCAGGGCGAGGATCGGTGGATCGGCGGAAAGCGCATTGAAGAAGCTGAACGGTGCCGCGTTGATCCGGCCTTCGCCGTCGACGGTGGTGACCAGGGCTATCGGCCGTGGCACGACGCTGCCGATCAGGATCTTGTATTTGTCCCGTGGGCTCAATGTGCTGAAGTCGAAGCTTTGCATGGGCAGAAATCTCTAGAGAAGTGGATCAATCGCGCTCAGTGGCGCCTGTGCGCTGTAGTCGTCGGCGAACGGGATGGCGGGCTGGAACAGGCTTTTCCAGTCCGGTTGGCCAAAGGCCCGGTCGCTGTGGCTGCGCATCAATTTTTCGAATTGGCGTTGGGCCTGGCGTTGCAGGGCGGGGTAGTCGAGGCCCTCGACCTGGCCGTCCTGCATCACGCAGCGGCCGTCGATGTAGCTGGCGATACAGTCGTCACCGCGACCGGCCAGAACAAGATTTTTCAGTGGATCGAATAGCGGCCCCAGGTGCATCCCGCGCAGGTTGAACACGGTGATGTCGGCCTTGGCCCCGGGCGCCAGGCGTCCGAGATCGTCGCGGCCCAGTGCCTTGGCACCGCCGAGGGTCGCGGCGTTGTACAGGTCCAGCGTGCTGGTCAGATCGTTACCGCCTTCCATAAGGCGAGCGATGTTCAGGCCCTGGCGCATGTTGTCCAGCAAGTCCGCCGGCCAGGTGTCGGTGCCCAGGGCGAAGTTGATGCCTTTGGCCCGATAGCGTCCGAACGAGTTCAGCGCCTCGCCATCCCGGGCGAACACCACCGGGCAATGCACCAGACTTGCGCCACCATCCACCACCCGTTGCAGGTCGTCATCGCCTCGGGTGTAGATGCCGTGGGGCAGCAGGCTGCGCGGGGTCAAAAGCCCATGCTGCTGCAACCAGCCCAGTGGCGAGGTGCCGCGCAGTTGCTCGACCATCGCCACTTCACCGAGGCCCTGGCAGCAGTGCAAACGCATCGGTGCGTTGAGTTCCCGGCTCAGCGCGGTGGTGCGTTGCAGCAACGCCGGGGTGCAGGTCTGGATGCGATCGGGCAGCAGTGCACCGCGAATCAGGCCGTTGTGCGCGCCGTCGAAATCCCGGAAAAACCGCTCGGCGGCGTCGAGCCCGGCCATGCCCCGGGTTTCGTCCCAGTGGTGCGCCAGGGTTCCATCGGCCTGCCAGTAACTCATGCCGCTCATGTAGCAGGGACCGAGGTAAGTGCGTAGCCCCAGTTCGGCGGCCACACCTGCCACCGCCGCAAATTCGTCGTAGGTCTCGGCCCACTCGCGGTAATACATCGAGGTGATCGGCATGGCCGTGGTGATGCCGTTGCGGATCAGTTGGGTGAAGGCGTAGCGGTATTTGAAGACTTCTTCTTCGGGGCTGTAGCTTTCCCGCGATCCACGCGCCAGATACTGCGCCGACCACATCCGGCCCATGTCGCGCTCGTCGCCGTTGTCCAGGGTCAGCACCGTGGAATCGAGATCGCCCAAGGCATCCAGATCGATGAAGCCGGGACCGATCAGCGCATTACCGTAATCAACCCACTGATCCACCGGCCCCGCATAGCCACGCCCGACAAACTCGATGCGTGCGCCTTCGAACACCACTTCGCCATCGCGCCACAACACATGCCGCGTGCCGTCGAAACCGACCACGCAGCTGGCCCGCAAGCCGATGCGCTTCACAAACGGCTGTCCAGCAAGCGACCACCTGCAGCAATCAACTGGCCCGCGCGATAGACCTGACGCAACGGCCGCGAAACCACCGCCTCACCCAGTGTTTGTACCGGCATCAACAGGAAGTCCGCCGGCTGGCCAATCTCCAGGCGATTGGCTTGGCAACCCAGCGCCTGGGCGCCGTTGACGGTCGCCGCCTCGAACGCTGCCGCCAGTTCTTCGTCCTTGTTCAAGTCGAAGCGGAACGCCAGCAACATCGCCCGCTCCAGCATGTCGCCGTTGCCCATGGGCGACCAGGCATCACGAATACCGTCCGAGCCCAGGCACACATTCACGCCGGTTTCGCGCAGGGCCAGGAACGGCGGCACCGCGCAATCGGCCGGGGCCGAGCTCATCAGCGAAATGCCCAATGTGGCCAGACGTTCGGCCACCGGTTTGACCTGGCTCCACGGCAACATCCCCAGGCAGTACGCGTGGCTGATCATCACCCGGCCTTGGCGGCCGAAGCGCTCGGTGTAGTCGGCAATCAGGGCGATCTGCCACAGCCCCAGCTCACCTTTGTCATGCAGGTGAATGTCGACGCCCCGGTCGAATTCGCTGGCCAGTTTGAAGACGAAATCCAGTTGTGCGACAGGGTCGTTATCGATACCACACGGGTCCAGCCCGCCGACGTTCTCCACGCCCAGGGCCATGGCTTCGCGCATCAGTTCGGCGGTGCCGGGGCGGCTGATCAAACCAGTCTGCGGGAACACCACCAGTTGCAGGTCGATCAGGTCGCGGTAGTTTTCACGCAGTTGCTGCATGGCCTCGACATGCCGCAGGCCGAATTCCGGGTCGATGTCGACGTGGCAACGCATGGTCAGCGAGCCGCGGGCGATGCAGTTTTCCAGCAGGGCGCCGGCGCGTTGCGCAATCGGTGTGGTGACTTCACGCAGGATGCGCCGTTCGTTGGCGATGTAGTCCTTGAGGGTCGGGCCGGCACTGTTGGGGCGCCAGGGCTGGCCCCAGAGGGTTTTGTCCAGGTGCACGTGGCTTTCCACCAGGGCGGGGGTGAGCAACTGGTTCTGGCCGTCGATGTCGGTGGCCGACAGGGCTTCGTTCGAAGCGGGGCGGCGTTGGCTGAAGCGGCCGTTTTCGATCAGCAGGTCTTCGGCGGTGGCGCCGTAGGGGCGCACGTTGCGCAGCCAGCGGGGTTGATTCATTGCAAACCTCAAATTCAGTGGTGTCTTGGCGGGCCTCATCGCGAGCAAGCTCGCTCCCACAGTAGATCTTTGACGCTCACAAAATCCCTGTGGGAGCGAGCTTGCTCGCGATGGGCGCGACTCGGTCTAAAGGCAATCAGCCCTTGAGCTTGGCCCAAATGCGGTCCTGCAGCTCCCGCGCCTTGTTGCTGCATTCCTTTTCCGGGCGCAGGCGCGCGGCGAATTCGTCGGGCATGTTGATGGCGTCCATCACTCGCCATTTGGCGTCGATCAGCTTGTCGCTCTGGATGCCGTTGGCGTAGGCGATGGCGTTGGACACGGCGGCGGCGTTCTCCGGTTTCATCATCCAGTCGATGAAGATCTTCGCGTTGCCGGGGTGCGGTGCGCTTTTCGGTACGGCGAAGTTGTCCTGGAACATCGCCAGGCCTTCACGGGGGTAGACGTACTTGATGGTGCTCTTCTGCAGGGTGGCCCGCGCTGTAGAACCGTTCCAGTTCTGCATCATGATCACCTCACCGCTGGCCATGCGGTCGACGGTGTTGTCCGAGCTGTACATCTTCAGGAAGGGTTTCTGTTTTTGCAGCAGTTCGAGGATGCGCTTGGCGTCCTGCGGGTTTTCGCTGCACTCGTCGACATTCAGGTAGTGACTGGCGGCGTTGATCACGCTGCTGGAGGTGTCGAGGGCGGCGAGCTGACCTTGCAGTTCCTTGCGCGGCTCGAAGAACTCTTTCCACGAGTCGTCGAGCTTGCCGCCGGGCACCCGGGCGCTGTCATAGGAGAACCCGGTGGTGCCCCACAGGTACGGTGCCGAGAACTTGCGGCCGGGGTCGAAGCTCGGGTCGCGGAACGCCGGCTTGACGTACTGGAAGTTGGGCAGGGCCGAGGCGTCGATTTCCAGCAGCAGGTCCTGGTTGATCAGGGTGCGCATGATCGATTGCGACGGCACGATCACGTCGTACGCCGCGCCGCCGGCCTGCAACTTGGCCAGCAGGGTTTCGTTGCTGTCGTAGCCGTCCATGGTGACCTTGATCCCGGTCTCCTTTTCGAACTTGGCCAGCAGTTCCACCGGGTAGTAGTCGGTCCAGTTGTAGAAGAACAGTTCCTTGGGCTCGGCGGCCTGGGCGCTGAACGCCGTGAACGCGGTGAAGCAACTCAAGGCCAGACCGGCAACGGCGAAACGCATGCTTTTCACTTTCTTGCTCATATAGAAGTCTCCAGGCTTATTGTTGTTTGCCGCGCTGTCCCAGCCAGAAGGCCAGCACTACCAGCACGATGGAAATCACCAGCATCAGGGTCGAGATCGCGTTGATCTCCGGTGTTACGCCGGCCTTGATGGCCGAGAAGATGTACACCGGCAGGGTGGTCGAACCGGGACCTGCGACGAAGAAGGTCATGATGAAATCGTCGAGGCTGACCACGAACGCCAGCACCGAACCGGACAGCACCGCCGGCCACAGCAGCGGCAAGGTCACCCGGCGAAACACCTGCCAGGGGTTGGCGTACAGGTCGTTCGCCGCTTCCAGCAGGCTCTTGTCCAGGTCGTTGAGCCGCGCGCGGATCGGCAGGTAGGCGAAGGGAATGCAGAAGCCGATGTGCGCGACGATCACCGTCAGCAGACCGAGCTTGATCCCCAGTGCCATGAACAGCAGTAGGGTGGCCACGGCGGTGACGATCTCCGGCAGGATCAGTGGCAGGTTGATCCCGCCCTCGACCATTTTCTGTCCGTAGAACGGCCGGTAGGTCGCCAGTGCCGCGAGCAGGGCAATCGCCGTGGCGCAGACCGTAGCGATGCTGGCGACGATGATCGAGTTGAGCGCGGCGGTCTGGATCGACGGGTTGGCCAGGATTCGCCCGTACCAGTCGAACGAGAACTCGGTCCACACCGTCGCCGAGCGGTTGGCGTTGAAGCTGTAGGCGATCAGCACGAATATCGGCAGGTACAGGTAGGCCAGCAAAAACAGGCTGACTTCACGGGTCAGGGGCAGTTTCTTCAGGTGCAGGGCGATCATGCTTGTGCTCCCGGGCGTTGGGTCTTGGCGGCTTTGCGGCTATAGAGGGCGTAGAGCACCAGGGACAGCAACATGATCCCCAGCAACAGGAACGACAGCGAACTGCCCAGCGGCCAGTTGCGCGCGGTACCGAACTGCTGCTGGATCAGGTTGCCGATCATCAGCGTCTTGCCGCCACCAAGGATCGCCGGGGTAATGAAGGCTCCCAGGCTTGGCACGAACACCAGCAAGGCACCTGCGATCACCCCCGGCATCGACAGTGGCAGGATGATCCGCCGCAACGCGTGCCAGCGATTGGCACCCAGGTCATAGGCGGCTTCCACCAGACGCCAGTCGAGTTTTTCCAGGGTCGAGTAGATTGGCAGGATCATGAACGGCAGGAAGCTGTAGACCAGGCCGACGCTGACCGCGAAGTCGTTGTAGAGCAGGGTGATGCCACCGGCCTGGGGGAACAGCGCGTTGAGGCTCTGGGCGACCCAGCCGTGCTCGCGCAGGATGATCAGCCAGGCGTAGTTGCGGATCAGCAGGTTGGTCCAGAACGGGATGGTGATCAGCAACACCATCAGGTTGCGTCGACGGGGTGTCAGGCTCGACATCCACAACGCCACGGGGAAGCCGAACAGGAAACACAGGACCGTGGTGCCACCGGCCTGGAACACCGAACGCAGCAATGCCTGGGCGTAGACCCAGTTCAGCTCCAGTTCGCCGTCGAAACCTTCCTGGAAAAACAGTTGCACGTAGCTTTGCAATTGCCAGTCGGCCTGCCAGTCGACGCCGCCATAGACGTTGCGCGGCAGCAGGCTGATGTAGCCCATGATGCCCAGCGGAATGGCGATCAGGGCCAGCAGGGTCAGGACCACCGGGCTGAGCAACAGCGCGCGGTTGAGGGCTGGGGAAGTGCTGCTGACGCTCATCTCAGGCCTCCATCAACAGGCAGGCGTGGGGCGGCAGGTTGACCGCGACGCGATCACCCACCACCCGACCGTGGTTCAGGCCTTCGTTGTTCTCGCGCAGCATGACCTTGATGTCGTTGTTCAGGCGGCATTGATAAAGCGTGGCCGTGCCGACATACAGCACGGCCTCGATCACACCGCGCAGATGATGCGGTTGGGTCGGCTCGACCAGTTGCGAACGCTCGGGGCGAAACGCCAGTTGCACCTTGCTGCCGTCAAAGCCCTGGGCCGGGCAAGGGATTTCCACGGGCATGCCGTTGGGCACGAAGAGCTTTTCGTTCTGTTGGCCACGTTTGATATGGCCGGGAAGGAAGTTGATGTCGCCGATGAATTGCGCGACGAACTGGTGTTGCGGCCGTTCGTAGATTTCATTGGGCGAGCCGATTTGCAGGATCTTGCCGGCGGACATCACGGCGATGCGATCGGACAGGGTGAGCGCTTCTTCCTGATCGTGGGTGACGAAAATGAAGGTGATCCCGGCTTCTTTCTGTACGCGCTTGAGTTCGACCTGCATTTCCTTGCGCAGCTTGAGGTCCAGGGCCGACAGCGGTTCGTCCAGCAACAGCACTTTGGGCTTTGGCGCCAGGGCTCGGGCCAGAGCCACCCGTTGCTGTTGGCCACCGGACAGCTCGGCCGGTTTACGCTTGGCCAGGTGCTGCATTTGCACCAGCGCGAGCATCTCATCGACCCGCTGCGGAATCAGTTTGCGATCTAGGCCCTGCATCTCGAGGCCGAAGGCGATATTCTGCGCAACACTCATGTGCGGAAACAGCGCGTAACTCTGGAACACCGTGTTGACCCGACGCTTGAACGGCGGCAAATCGTTGACCGGCTCGCCCGCGAGGCGGATCTCACCGTCACTGACATGCTCGAAGCCGGCGATGGTGCGCAGCAGGGTGGTTTTGCCGCAGCCGGAGGGGCCGAGCAGGGTGAAGAATTCGTTGTCGGCAATGTCCACCGAGACGTTATCGAGGGCTGGTGCCAGCCCCGGATCGTCGGAATATCGCTTTGAGACGTTTCGCACTTCGATTGCTGTTGGATGACCCATTATGGTGCATTCCTCTAATTATTGTATGCAAAATCTGGATGCAATTTAGAAATACCCGGATTAATCTGTCCGTGCAAGCCCCTTTTTCAATGGCTGTTCATTCGCCAGGGTCGTTTGCACAGGGCGCAAGGAGTTGATGAATGACGGAAAAGAAACTGGAAACTACGGTCGACCGCGTCTACCAAGGGGTTTACGAGGCGATCAGCAAGCGTTCGTTGCGTCCGGGCATGAAGCTCGGCGAAGCCTCTTTGGCCGAGCTGTTCAATGTCAGCCGCACGTCTGTCCGGGCCGCGCTCAAGCAATTGGAAGCCGACGGGCTGGTCACCACCGAGCCCAATAAAGGTGCGTCGGTGTCGCTGCCCAGTGACGAAGAGATCCGTTCGCTGTTCGAAACCCGTCGCCTGGTCGAGATCGGCATCGTCAGCGAACTGTGCCGTCGGCGTGATACGGCGGTGACCCAGGACCTGCGCGATCACTTGCTGTTGGAGGATGAAGCGCATCAAAGCGGTGATCACGAGCGGTTGATTCACCTGCTCGGCGAGTTCCACAT
The DNA here is from genome assembly GCF_002236115.1 of Pseudomonas jessenii. GTDB lineage: Bacteria > Pseudomonadota > Gammaproteobacteria > Pseudomonadales > Pseudomonadaceae > Aquipseudomonas > Aquipseudomonas jessenii. The sequence continues at coordinate 224,551 of NZ_NIWT01000001.1, forward strand.
CAAACTGGCCCGCAGCCTGAACAACCCGGTGTTGCTCGACTGGTTCCAGAAGCTGATTTCCCGGGCGTCGCTGTATGCCGCCGCTCTGGATGATGACAGCCACGAAGCCTGTCGCGACGACGAACACCTGCGGCTGATCGAATACATCGAAGCAGGCAACCAGAGTGCGGCCATCGAACTGACCTGCATGCATTTGAATGGCATCGAGAAGGCCATTCTGGATGTCGCGGCCACCCTGAAAAGCAGTTACAACCCGCTAAAGCACTTGATCGAGGTGTAGTGCACGGACTCTCGGTTACCGAGGACCAAATTGTGGGAGCGGGCTTGCTCGCGAAAGCGGTGTATCAGCAGACGAATATGTTGAATGACACACCGCCTTCGCGAGCAAGCCCGCTCCCACAAGGGATCTCCAGTGGTCCGCGAGAATCAGCTATACCTCTATGAAACGAATAACGTGCAGGATGCTCGAAACAAACGGGTGCAACTTACCGGGATAGAGCCAACCGATGCAGTTTCTAGAGGAAAGCCACGGGTGCTCCGGGTGGAACGGCGAAATGGCCGGGCGCATTCGTGCGTTCGACTGGAGCCGGACCGAACTTGGCCCGCTCGATTCATGGTCCAGGAGCCTGAGCAGCGCGGTGCAGTTGATGCTCGCGTCCCCATTGCCGATGGTGATGCTCTGGGGCCAGTCCGGGTACATGATCTATAACGACGCTTATTCCAAGTTTGCCGGTGGGCGTCATCCGTATCTGCTCGGCTCTGCCGTGGAACTGGGTTGGCCGGAAGTTGCCGAATTCAATCGTCACGTGGTCGACACCTGCCTGGCGGGCGGCACCTTGTCCTATCGCAACAAAGAACTGGTGCTGCTGCGTGACGGGGTTCCGGAAGATGTCTGGATGGACCTCTACTACAGCCCGGTGGCCGACGATGACGGGCGCCCGGCCGGGGTCATGGCCATGGTGGTGGAAACCACCGATCGGGTGATCTCCGAACACCGGCGACAGGCGGCTGAAGACGCCTACCGCGCCGACAACGAACGGGTACGCCTGGCGCTCAACGCTGGCGCCTTGCTCGGTTCCTTTGTCTGGGACATCAAGGCCAACGTGATGTCGGGTGACGAGCGCTTCGCTCGCGCGTTCTCTTATCCACCCGGGCAAGACCTGCAAAACCTGTCTCAGGAAATCGCTGAAAGCCGGATCCATCCGGATGACCGCAGTTGGGTTCAGGAACGAGTCAAACTGTCGGTGGAGACGGGCGAGCCCTACAACGTCGAATACCGGATCCGGCGCCCGGATGGCAGCTACCTCTGGGTACTCGCCAGTGGTTGTTGCGAGTTCAATGAGCAGGGCGAGGCGTTTCGTTTCCCCGGCGTGCTGATCGACATCCACGAACGCAAGACCGCCGAAGAGTCCCTGCTCAAGTTCACCCGCAACCTGGAACAGCGGGTGGCTGATGAGGTCGAGGCGCGGCTGGCGGCGGAAGAACAACTGCGCCAGTCACAGAAGCTCGAAGCCATCGGCGGTCTCACCGGTGGTGTGGCCCATGACTTCAACAACCTGTTGCAAGTGATCGCCGGCAACCTGCACCTGCTCGCGCGCCATGAGCCGGGTAACGCCAATGTGCAGCGCCGGGTCTCGGCGTCGATTGCCGCTGTCGAGCGCGGTGCCAAGCTGTCTTCGCAATTGCTTGCATTCGCCCGCCGTCAACCGTTGTCACCCGCGGTCTTCACCTTGCGGCAGATTTTCGATGGCCTGGCGGAGCTGTTGCTGCGTGCCCTGGGTGAAACCCTTCAGGTTCACATGACGGCACCCGAAGACTCCTGGAATGTGTTTGTCGATCGCAACCAACTGGAAAACGCCATTCTCAATCTGGCGATCAATGCCCGTGACGCCCTTCAAGGCGAGGGCAGGATTGACCTGTGCGCGGAAAACATCGTCCTCGATCGCAAATTTTGCGCTGCAAAGGGTATTGCCCCCGGGGACTATGTGCGGGTGTCCGTGACGGATACCGGCGTCGGCATGCCGCCGCAGGTGATGGCCCAGGCGTTCGAGCCGTTCTTCACCACCAAGGCCGACGGTCAGGGCACCGGCTTGGGCTTGAGTATGGTGTTTGGCTTCGTCAAGCAGAGTGGCGGTCATATCGAAATCGCCAGCGACGTGGGGCGGGGGACCCGGGTGCAGCTGTACTTCCCGCGCACCTTGCGCGCGGCACCCAGCGAAACGCCGGGCCCTGATGTGCCGCAACGGGGCGGGCACGAACGCATCCTGGTGGTCGAGGACAATGAGGCCGTGAGGGTATCGGCGGTGGAGTTGTTGCGCGAGGAGGGCTATCAGGTCCTCACGGCCACCAACGGTGACGTCGCCATGCAAATGTTGCTGGAAGGGCTGGCGGTGGACCTGATTTTCACCGACGTGGTCATGCCCGGCCTGATCAAGAGTTCGGACCTGGCGGCCTGGGCGAAAGTGCAGGAGCCACCGGTGGCTGTGTTGTTCACCTCGGGGCATACCCGCGACATCATCTCGCGCAATCACCAGCTCAGCCCCGACACCCACCTGCTGAGCAAACCCTACAACCCCGAAGCACTTACCCGAATGGTTCGCACGGTGCTTAACGGCTGACAAAAACAGGTGATTCTCCACGCAGGTTTTCAAAGGTGACCGAGTGATCGTCAACCGGTGGAGGCGCCGGCGCAGGCAAGGTTTTATCGCATTGGCGACCGGACGACGAACGGACACCGCTGGTCTGACAGGTGGTCGACAGAACGGGCTAACCGAGGCCATTCTGATAGTTGGTGAACGCAATTGATCGCGTTTCGCTGCCGATCAACAAACGGAGGTGTTCCATGCCGGTGCCCCATGACCTTTATCAGGATCTGAAACGCTCAAAGGAAGAAGTCCAGCAGAAACGCACCAAGGATCCGTTACTGGATTCACTGCTTAACAAGTATTCCCAGGCGGATGCCGAAGTGGTGAAAGCAGAGGAGGCCAAGTCCAACGATGACATGGTAAGGAAGCTCAAGGAGGCACGTTTGCTGGTCAAGGACAAGATCGTCAAGCAACTTGGCTCGTCGTCCTGACCCAGCGTGCTGCCACCGACGACCGGTGGCGGGAAAGTTGGAACGGCATCAGAAACGGCACCTCGAATGTTCAGAGACCGCTGTTATGGCTCTCAACGAGGTGCCTCATGACCCAGCCCAAATACCCCAGTGAACAACAGGGTGGCTACGACCCGATCCCCACTCATCCCGAACCCCTGAGCCCCGAACACACCACGGTCAATCCCGAGGAAGAGCCGGGCATTGATGAGTGGCCGGAAGAAGAAGGTGTCGACGTCGATTCAGAATGAACACCGCCCTCTGTAGGAGCGAGCTTGCTCGCGATGGTCGTTAACGATGCCGCGTGTTTACTGACTAAACGCAGTGCTTTTGAGTCCATCGCGAGCAGGCTCGCTCCTACAGGGGGGCTTCGGTGAATTCAGGAAGGAGGACTGTTCATTGCAATGCCTTGCTCAAAGGCAATCGCACCATGTTCCGGGCTTTCAGCGAACCAAAATACAACCAGTCCCCATACTCGCGCACGGTGGTGATGGGGGAGTAATTGTCGCTGCTGCCGTCCTGCAGGTTGGCGATCACTTTGCCGTCAAGGTCCAGGCCCAGGGCAAATCCGTGTTTTTCCACGGGCTTGGGCAAGACGGTCATGGCCCGCACGATCATCTTGCGCACGAACGGATGCGCCGCCGTGGCGTCGAGCAAGGGGTTTCGGGGGGCATACAGCGCCACCCAGAACCGGTCGTGGCCATTGAACGAAAGGTTGTCCGGCAGCCCTGGCAGGTTGTCGATAAACAGGTCGTGGGTGCCGGCCTTCGGACCGCTGAGCCAATAACGAGTGATGCGGTAGGCGCCGGTTTCATTGACCAGTACATAGGCATCGTCCGGTCCCAGGGTCACGCCGTTGGCAAACTCCAGCTTATCCAGCACAACCGAGGTTTTGCCGGTCTGGAAGTCGTAGCGTAGCAGTCGACCGTCGCCGCCGTGTTCGATCACGGCCTCACCGTCGTGGCCATAGCCGAAGCGGCTCGAAGCATCGCTGAAATAAGCGTAGTGACCGGGTTTGTCGATGGCCACGTCGTCGGTAAAACCGAAGGGAACGCCGTCGGCCTCTGTGGTCAAGGCCACCAGGCGTCCCTGGGCGTCGAGGGACAACAAGCCTTTGACGGCATCGGCGATCACCAGCAGGCCATTGGGATGCCGGGCCAGGCCCAGTGGCCGGCCACCGGTATCGGTCAGGATTTTGGTGGTCTTGCCGTCCAGGCTCGTACGGATCAGGCGCCCGTCGTGCAGGCCGGTGATGAGCGTGTCGTTTTCCAGCAACAAGGCTTCCGGCCCGTCGATATTGGCGGCGCCGACGCGTTCCACCTCCTTGAGCCGCTGATTGTCGGCGTAGATTCCGCTGGTGAGGGACGGCGCGGCTTGTGGTGTCCAGGCCACCGGCCGCACCTTGGTCGGCATCAGCAGCAGGAAGGCGCCGATGACGACGATGACCAGCAACAGACATTTGAAGGTTCTGCTCACACGCCGACTCCTGTCGCGGCCAGATACTTCTGTGCCATGTCGCGCAATGCCAGCATCGACGCCGCCGATTCCCGGTCGATGCGCCGCTTGAGCAACAAGCGGTTGGCAATGCGCATTGCCAGGCCGCTGAATTGATATTCCAGGGTGCGGACGAAACGTGTGTCCTCGCCGGTGGCATCGCATTCATAGGTCACCACCAGCGACAGGCCGTGGTCACCCCGGGCCTCGGCGCTCCAGCGCCGCCCGGGCAGGTACTCCGCTACCTCCCAGCGCAAGTGCCCGTCGCGCCCGCCGGCACGGATGTCTTCCTCGAAACGTGCGCCGGCATGCAGCGGGCCTTTTGGCCCGTCGATGCGCAGCGACGACGGATGCCATTGCGGCCAAAGGGTCACGGTGCTGGCGTAGGCAAGTACCTGGATCGGGTTTCCGGCAATGACAACCTGATGCTGCATGCGGGTCATGGGGGTTCTCGTCGGGTTGAGCGGCTCAGGATCCGGCTCCCAATAGAGGGTGCCGAACAGGTAGTCCATCAGCGGGAAAACGATGTTGAAATTACGCGCCTGCATCAGTTCACGGCGGTGGTGCAGTTCGTGCAGCCGGCGCATCTGGCGGATCCACGGCAGCCGTGTGAGCGGGTTGCGAGCCGGCAGATGCTCGCAGGCATGAAACACTTCGTAAGTCAGGTAGCCGAGGACAAGAAGGCCGCCGACCAATCCGGCGACGTTGGTATTGATGTGCTTGAGCAGCCACCAGAGGGGCAGGGCGACGGCGAGGGTGTGCAGCACGATCAGCCACGCCGGAAACAGAATCACCCGCCAGTCGCGGGCGCTGTCGTAGGTCATGTGGCCGGGGGTGAAAAAGCTGTGGTGGTCGCCTGCGTGACGGGCATAAAACAGCCGGGCGAAGCTCTTTTTATGATGCCCCAGGTGGCGATGCACCATGTACACACCGAGGTTGAACAACAGCAGCGTGACGGGCACCGCCAGCCATTCCGCTGGCCGCACCTGATGTACGTTGCTCCAGAAGACGCTGATCGCCAGTGCCCCGAACACCAGGACAAACGTGCCATGCAGCCAGGGGTTGTAGAGCGGATGAATGTCGGCGCGGTAACGGCCGCGGAATCCTTCGGTGGTCTGCCTCACTGCAATCACCTGTCGTTTTTGTTATCTCTTTCAGATTAGCCGATCCCGGTGATTTGACGGACCGAACCTTAAGGACACAACGGCCATGATCCGGTGCAAACCGGTCTCAGGTCAGCGGATCCCATCGCTGCGACCAGTCTTCGTCGGAGTCGATGACTTTGCGCAGCAGGTCGAAGGCGCGTTGCAGCGTCGGCGAGTCACGATCGCGCGAGTAGACCAGATAGGTCGGATAGTTGAATTCCGGCGCCTTGGGCACCCGTTCCAGGGCGCCGCTTTGCAGATAACTCTGCACGACGCGGGTGCGGAAGTAGCCACTGCCGCCGTTTTCGAGAAGATACTGCAAGCCCAGCGGGCCCAGATTGAAACTCAGCGCAGCCTTGGCCTTCTCCGGCAACGCGGCGTCGTGCTGGCGTCGAAAATCAGCGCCCCAATCGATGTAAACATAAGGATCGGGCTTGTCGGCCAGGCGCACGAGAATCAGTTTTTCTTCGAGAATCTGTTCGACCTGCAGACGCGGCCAATATTCGGGCTGATACACCAGCGCGGCATCCAGAACGCCCAACTCCAGTTGGCGGAGCAGGTTTTCGCCGTCGCGGATTTCCATGCGCAGGGCATGGCTGGGGATATTCTTGCGAATTTCGCCGGCCCAGCCGAGCATCAACGGGTTGCACAGACTCACCTCGCCACCGATGTGCAGCACATCGCGATAACCTTCGGGCAACGGCAAATCACGCCGCGCGGCTTCCCAGGTTTGCACCAGCTGATTGGCGTACACCACGAACGCTTCGCCATTGGGCGTCAGGCGGGCGCCGGCACGATTGCGCACGAAAAGGGTGCTGCCCAGTTGGCTCTCGAGTTTTTGTACCCGTGCGGTGATCGCGGTCTGGGTGACATGGAGTTTTTCCGCGGCGGCAGCCAGGCTGCCATGGCGGACGATTTCGAGGAAGGTGCGGGCGAGGTCGATGTCCATGGGGGGGCCGGTGGTGTAAGTGCCCGCATTGTAAGAGCACCACCTGACCTGTGGCGAGGGGGCTTGCCCCCGTTGGGCGCGAAGCGGCCCTTGAAGTCCTTCCGATAAGTCGAAATCTCTGGTTGTGCGACTGCTTCGCAGTCGAACGGGGGCGAGCCCCCTCGCCACAGGACCAGCAAAAACGACGAATCCCGCCACTAAGGGCGGGATTCGTTTGCAGCAGGCACGCTCCCGAAGTTCGGGAACCAGGTGCTTACGACGGGAACAGCTCGGACAGTTTCATCGCCAGCATCATGTCGCCTTCAGCGCGCAGTTTGCCGCCCATGAACGCTTGCATGCCGTCAGTCGAACCGTCGACGATGCCTTGCAGGGTTTCGCCGTCCATCACCAGGGTCACCTGGGCGTCCGGGTTCTCGCCTTCCTGCAGCTCGCAGGTGCTGTCCTTGACGATCAGCGAGAAGTTCTTGGTGTCGTCGATGCGGAAACCGAAGACCAGGTCCAGACCGGCGGCAGCGGCTGGGTTGAACTTGGCTTTCATTGCTTGTACGGCATCAGCTACGGAGGTCATGGTTCGATCCTTTCTTGGGTAATAAGAGCTGGGTGATTACAGCCAGGGTCACAGTAATCCGGACTCAGCGAAACGTGATGAGTTCCGGGGCCTTCAACAGTTGCAGGTGCGCATGGCTGTTGAAGGAAGCCAGGGACACCTCGCGACCACGAAACTTAAGCTGGTTGAGCGAGGTGTTGACGATTTGCCAGTTCAATTCAAAGGCCTGCCGGGCAGGCATTTGCGTAATCAGGTGGAGCAGGGCGGTGATGGTGCCGCCGGACGTGAACACGGCGATTTTCTGGGTGTTGTCGGCCTGGTCGAGAATGCGGTGCAGACCTGCCCGCACCCGCTCGACAAACCCCAGCCAGCTCTCCAGGCCCGGTGTGTCGTAGGTGCCGGCCAACCAGCGCTCGATGATCAGGGCGAAGATACGCTGGAACTCACCACGGTTTTGCGCGGCGTTGCGCAGGATGTCCAGGGCCTCGGGTTCGTCCGGCAGCATGGCCGGCAACAGCGCGCGGATCACTGCATCGGCGTCGAACTCATTGAAGGCGGAGTCGGTTTCCAGCACCGGCACCGGCAGGCCTGCCGCGGCGAATTGTTCCAGCGCGCTGTTAGCCGTGTGCTGCTGGCGGCGCAGATCCCCCGCCAGGCAGCGGTCGAAGCTGATCCCGAGTTCGGCCAGGTGCCGACCCAGAATTTCAGCCTGACGAATACCGGTCGGCGACAGCACGTCGTAGTCGTCTGCACCGAAGGAGGCCTGGCCATGTCGAATCAAATAGATACTGCCCACGTCCGCGTCTTCCCGGTACGTTGAAGGTTTGGCGAGGTTATGAGGATGGCGGTGTGCTGTCAATGAAAAAACATACGCTTGTTTGAAATGCCCGTTACAGGCCTGTTACCAGAGCTTTCACGGCTGGTAGCAAGGTCGGCGCATGGGTATGCTGGAGGTATCCCGCGCGCGTTCAAGTCGCGCATCGTTTGAGGAGTCCCTGTGGAGTTTTTTTCCGAGTACGCCATTTTTCTGGCCAAGACCGTGACCCTGGTGATCGCCATTCTGGTGGTCCTGGCCAGTTTTGCGGCCTTGCGCAGCAAGGGGCGGCGCAAGTCGTCGGGCCAGTTGCAGGTCAGCAAACTCAATGATTTCTACAAAGGGCTGCGCGAACGTCTGGAGCAGACGTTGCTCGACAAGGATCAGCTCAAGGCCTTGCGCAAGACCCAGGCTAAAACCGACAAGAAACAGAAGAAAAAACCCGAGGCCAAGCCCCGGGTGTTCGTGCTCGATTTCAATGGCGATATCAAGGCTTCGGCCACCGAAAGCCTGCGCCACGAAATCACTGCCTTGCTGACCCTGGCCACACCGAAGGACGAAGTGGTTTTGCGCCTGGAAAGCGGCGGTGGCATGGTTCACAGCTACGGCCTGGCCTCCTCGCAACTGGCGCGTATCCGTGAGGCCGGCGTGCCCTTGACCGTGTGCATCGACAAGGTCGCGGCCAGCGGTGGCTACATGATGGCGTGCATCGGCCAGAAGATCATCAGCGCACCCTTCGCGATCCTCGGCTCGATTGGCGTGGTGGCGCAGTTACCCAACATCAACCGCTTGCTGAAAAAGCACGACATCGACTTCGAAGTGCTGACCGCCGGTGAGTACAAACGCACACTGACCGTGTTTGGCGAAAACACCGAGAAGGGCCGGGAGAAGTTCCAGCAAGACCTGGACATCACCCATCAACTGTTCAAGAACTTCGTGTCGCGCTATCGCCCGCAACTGGCGATCGATGAAGTGGCCACCGGCGAAATCTGGCTCGGCGTGGCGGCGCTGGAAAAACACCTGGTCGACGAACTCAAGACCAGCGACGAGTACCTCGCCGAACGCGCCAGGCAGTCCGAGCTTTATCACCTGCACTATGCCGAGCGTAAAAGCCTGCAAGAGCGCATTGGCATGGCCGCCAGCGGCTCGGTCGATCGTGTGCTGCTGAGCTGGTGGAGCCGTTTGACCCAGCAACGCTTCTGGTAACGGGGCAGGAGATATTGCAAAACATCCAGCCGGGGCATTTGCCCCGGTTTTTTTTGCCTGCGAATACTTGCCTGATGTCCTCCACGACCCGGCGAAATCTCTGTAGGCAGCAGGCGACCGTTCCTGCTTTCGGTAATGCGGCGGTTGGTTATGTTGGTGTTCCGGAATAATTGCCATGGAACGCATATGAATGACCATCAGACACCGCTTCATCCCGATCTTGCGCCGCTGCGCGAAACACTGAAATCCGTGGTGGGCGCGGCTTTGCCGCAGTCTCCCGAGCAGTTCGGTGCCCAGTTGATCAAGGCAAAATGGGGGCAAGACATCGACCCGCAAAAGGCCCTGTTGGTCACCCTGGATTACCGCTATCGCGGGCACCCACCGCAGGACGGTATCGAGCAAGGCCAGGTGGCAAACACGCAAACCCTGGTGCAGGCGTTGCTGGCGAACTACCAGACCGTCGGTGACGGGCGTTTTGCCGAAAGCGCATTTGGCTTGTACACACCGCCCGATGTCGGTCCGTCCGTTCGCATCGTGGAGCATGTCGATGAATTCGCCGATCACGGCAATGGCAATCACCACACCTACGAAGGCATTTATCGCCAGACCACGCCACAGGTGTATGGGCCGGCAACGCAAATTGCCCTGAGGCCAGCGGCGTTCAAACAGTGGGTGTGGGAGCTGGATCTGCAAACCCGCTATCAGGCTTACCTTGATCGCGCGTGGCCCTCCGATAAGCGTATCGTCCAGGCGGCGCCGTACGACCTGAGAACCTCAGCCAAGGCCGCCTTTATCATGAGCGCCTGCCTGCAACATCAGGAGGGCAGTTTGAGTCAGGAAGGCCTGGTCTTGGCCATGCAGGCCGCCGGGTTGCCAGCGCAGCAGACCTGGAATGCGTTGACCATCGGCCAGGTGCAGGCGCCCACCCGCATCAGTGCGCCGATCGAGGTCGGTCGGCTGACGATCTATCGCTATACATCGGACGATATCTGGTGTTACCGCCACCGTCATAGCGGCCGGGTCTTGCTGAACATTCCCGGCAACTCCTCACCCTTGCATGAATTCGCCGACTTCCGGCACCTGCGCCAATGGATCGTGGACCAAGGCAGGGTTGCCGCCACACGGCAAGCGCTGGTCGCGCATTTTGCCGAGGACGATCGTGAAGACGGTACCTTCCATGCGGGGGTGTCGACGGCGTTGGAGGGCATGGCGGTTTACCCGAAGGAACACTGGCTGAAAAAGAACGCAGGGTTGTTCAACAACGACGGTTTCTGGGACCCGCAGGACTATATCGACCTTGAGCGTCCGCCTGCCGACACCGATCCGTTCGCGCAATTGGTGCTGACCATGAAGCAGGCCTCCATGGCCAGCGTCAAAACCATCCGCGACGATGCCCAGGTCAATCGCGACAACCTGAGCGCGGTGGTGGAACCGCTCGTGCAGTGGATCAACCGGCTGGGGCCATTGGCACTGTTCATTCCGGGAGGTGAGGGCGTCCTGGTACTGGCCGGCCTGATCGACGCCGGTTATGGCCTCGATCAGGCCGTCAACGGTAAAACACCGGAGCAACGCTCCGAGGGCGTGACGCGCACGGTGTTCGGCTTGCTCAATGCACTCCCGCTGGCCGGGGCGGTGGCGGCACTCAAGGGCGAAGAAAAAATCGCCGGAACGTTGTACGAACCCCGGGAACCCGGGAGCGAGCCGCATCCCGAAACGCCGACCGAGCCCGCACCCGGATCGGCTCCGGTGCCCGTGTCGACACGTGTGGAGCTGATGCGTGGCGTCTGCACACCCCTTGCTGCCTTCAGTGATGAGGTATTGGCGCAGATCGCCCGGGTCAGTACGGTCGACGACGATATGCTGCGCCTGATGCAGACTGGCCGTCCGCCGACGCCGTTGCTCGCCGACACCATCACACGCTTCAAGCTCGATCAGGAACTCGAAATCGTCGCCGACCCGCAAGCCCGGGCCGGATTGTTCAACGCCCGATATCAGGCGCTCCAGCACTCGGACAAAGAGTGGGTTCGCCTGTTTCAGCGTGAGTACCAAGGTTTGCCGAAAAGCGCCGTGGAGCAGATCCTCGACCGTTCGGGAGTTGACATCAATCGGCCCGTCGATGCTGACGAGGCGCTGCTACTGTTCAAGCGCCTGGACAGCAAGTCGCGGGAGTATCAACAACATGCACGACTCAACCGGGCTTATGAAGGTCTGTACTTGCGTTCGATCGTCCATCCGGAAACCGATGTCCTGGCGTTGCATTCCCTGCCACGCCTGCCCGGTTGGCCGAAAGACTTACGCATCGAAGTGCACGACGGGTCAATCAGTGGCCGGGTCCTGGACCGTTGCGGCCCGCCCGATTCGGCGGATTGCCGGCGCTTGATCAAGACCGGTGATCGCTATCGGTATTCCACGATGGCGGCTACCGACGGCGAGGGTTCGGATCTGTTTACCGCACTGGTCGATCTATTGTCAGGGGAGGAGCGCGCGGCGATGTCGCTGCGCTCCCCAGACGCGGCCAGCCAGTTGCGCCTGCGTATTGGCACACATGCCTTGCCCCGCTCCGAGCTGATACTCGGCTTGAATCGAATGGATTCGCGGTTGTCCTTCGAAGCCACGGGGTTGCGCGGTGGCGGCTTTCCGAATACGCCACAGGCCGCTGCGCTGACCCATGAAATCATGCGACTGCAGGTCAAGAATCTGTATCCGGATTTCACCGATGCCCAGGCGGATGAGCTGCTCCTGATGGCGGGTAACGGCGCTCAAGCGCTGGTGGATCGCCTGATTCTCGAGATGCAGCAGTTGCATGCCGATCTGCGCCAGTGGATCGACCAGGCCGTGCTGGATGTCGATGACATGGACGTGGATTTTCTTGCGGTGGACGATGATGACGCCGCAGGCATGAGCCCTGAGCAGGTGGCGGCACACAATGTCGAACTGCTGCAAACCGTGATTGGCTATGAGCGTGAAACGCGAATTGAATTGGGCGACGAACTGATGGGCATCTGGCAAAAATGCCCGCCCCAGATCAATAGAGTCATGTCCGGTGAGACGTTCTCTGGTTACAGGCTGGATCTGGGTTTCGAGGACTACCATAGGTTGCCAACGATGAACGTGCGCTTCAATGAGGTCGTCGAGCTATCGATGCGGGGCTTGCACCTGGTCGAGCGCGAGAGCCTGAGCGTCTTTCTCGAAAGTTTTCCGAACCTGCGTTCCCTGAACCTGGAACGTGTCGACCTGCGGCGGCTCAACGCAGACGGCGTGCTGGAAGGTGTGTTGCCTCCACCGATTCGGCAAATGACCCACCTCACTACGCTCAACCTGAGTTCCACCTTTTTGCAGCTTCAGGAGCGCACGGCTTCGCAGTTTCGTGAGCTGGTGAGCTTGCAAATGCTGGATCTGAGTGACAACCCGTTGACTGTACCGCCCGTGGTATTGGGGATGAATGAACTGCGTGTGTTGAACCTGAGAAACACCGGAATCAGCCATTGTCCGATAGGCATCGCCGATCAGCCGTACTTCACCTCGCTCGACTTGCGAGGCAACCGGATCGGTCGGGTTCCCTACTCGATACTGATTCAGGCGGTGTCCCGGGACCGGGTGAAATTGTGGGGTAATCCGCTGACGGATGAAGACACGTTGTTGCGCCTGGTGAGTCATCGTGAGCGCACCGGTATCAATTTGTGGTTGAGTGAGCCGGGTGCCGATTACGGCAGTGCGACGCCCTGGCTGGAGGAGGGTGATGAAAGCGTACGCGAGGCGCGGCAACAGATCTGGCAACGATTGGCCGTCAAACCATCGGGCAGTGCGTTGCTCCGGGTCGTGGATGGATTGAGCCTGACGGCGGATTTCCGGGTCGGTTATTGGTCGCTGCAGGCGCGTGTGTGGCGCTTGCTCCACGAAGCGGATGCGTCAGAAGAGTTGTGGGGCTGGTTGCTGCACTGTGTCGAAACGCGGATGGCCGATGCGGACAATCCGTTCAGGCTGTTCGTGGTGCTGGAGGATCGAGTCCGGCTGTACTGCGACTGGGTCGCCATGGGGCGTCCGATTCCGCTGGTGGATAATCCGGTGTTTTAGCGCGAAGGGTAAAACCCCTTGAACCCCGGGTCGGGGTTCAAGGGGTGACGGTCAGCGACGACGGAACAGCGGCAGCGGTTCGTCGGCAGCGGCCTGGTAGGTCACCGAGAAGTCCTTGAGGCCTTCAAGGGCTTCGTGCGGGTCTTTGTCGGCGCGAATGGCGAACGCGTCGAAACCACAGCGATGCATGTAGAACAACTGGTCACGCAGCACGTCGCCAATGGCCCGCAATTCGCCCTTGAAACCGTAACGGTCACGCAGCAGGCGGGCATTGGAGTAGTTGCGGCCATCGGTGAATGCCGGGAAGTTCAGGGCGATGACCTGGAATTGCGCCACGTCTTCACCGATTTCCTCGGCTTCTTCATCGGCGTCCAGCCAGATGCCCAGGCCGCCATCGCGGGCCAGGAGCATGCGGCTATGTTCGCGCCACAGCTGCAACGGCACGATGAGGTCGTCGCAGTTGCTGATCTCGTCGATATTGAAGTCCTTGGGCAGCAGGTGCCAGGTTTCGTCGACGACCTCGTTGTTCTTAATGATTCGCTGCATAGACACGCTCCTTGAAGAGGTCGATACCAATACGCTGATAGGTGTCGATGAAGCGTTCGTCTTCGGTACGTTGTTCGATGTACACGTCGATCAGCTTTTCGATCACGTCAGGCATGGCTTCCTGGGCAAAGGACGGGCCGAGGATCTTGCCCAGGCTGGCGTCACGGCTGGCGCTGCCGCCGAGGGAAACCTGATAGAACTCTTCGCCTTTCTTGTCCACCCCCAGGATGCCGATGTGGCCGACGTGGTGGTGACCACAGGCGTTCATGCAACCGGAGATGTTCAGGTCCAGTTCGCCGATGTCGAACAGGTAGTCCAGGTCGTCGAAGCGGCGCTGGATCGATTCGGCGATCGGGATCGACTTGGCGTTGGCCAGGGAGCAGAAATCACCGCCCGGGCAGCAGATGATGTCGGTCAGCAGACCGATGTTCGGCGTGGCGAAACCTTGCTCGCGCAACTCGCCCCACAGGGCGAACAGCTTCTCCTGCTCGACGTCGGCCAGGATGATGTTCTGCTCGTGGGAGGTGCGCAGTTGACCGAAGCTGTAGCGGTCGGCCAGGTCGGCCACGGCGTCGAGCTGTTTGTCGGTGATGTCGCCCGGTGCAACGCCGGTTGGCTTCAGGGACAAGGTCACGGCCACGTAGCCTGGCTTCTTGTGGGCCAGGGTGTTGCGCACGCGCCAGCGGGCGAAGCCCGGGTGCTGCTGGTCGAGCTCGGCCAGGGCGGCGGTCTGGTTGCCCAGCGCCTTGTAGTCCGGATCGACGAAATGTGTGGCGACGCGCTGCACTTCGGCTTCGGTCAGCGTGGTCTGGCCACCGCGCAGGTGCTCCATTTCCGCATCGACTTTCTGCGCAAAGACTTCAGGCGTCAGCGCTTTGACCAGGATCTTGATTCGCGCCTTGTACTTGTTGTCGCGACGGCCATAGCGGTTGTAGACCCGCAGGATGGCGTCGAGGTAGCTCAACAGGTCTTGCCACGGCAGGAATTCATTGATGAACGCGCCCACCACCGGCGTACGACCCAGGCCACCGCCGACAAGTACGCGAAAGCCCAGTTCGCCGGCTGCGTTGTGCACCGGCTCAAGGCCGATGTCGTGGACTTCGATGGCGGCACGGTCGGAAGTCGAACCGTTGACGGCAATCTTGAATTTGCGCGGCAGGTAGGCGAATTCCGGGTGGAACGTGGTCCACTGGCGGACGATCTCGCACCATGGGCGCGGGTCGATCAGTTCGTCGGCGGCGACACCGGCAAACTGGTCGGTGGTGACGTTGCGCAGGCAGTTGCCGCTGGTCTGGATCGCGTGCATCTGCACGGTGGCCAGTTCAGCGAGAATGTCCGGAATGTCTTCCACGGCCGGCCAGTTGAACTGCACGTTCTGCCGGGTACTGATGTGGGCATAGCCCTTGTCGTAGTCGCGGGCAATCCTGGCCATCATTCGCATCTGGCGCGAAGTCAGTTGGCCGTAAGGCACGGCGACTCGCAGCATAGGCGCGAAACGCTGGATATAAAGGCCATTTTGCAGGCGCAGGGGGCGGAATTCTTCTTCGCTCAGCTCGCCTGCCAGATAGCGTCGGGTCTGATCACGGAACTGCTTGACGCGGTCCTCGATGATCCGCTGATCGTATTCGTCGTATACGTACATATAAGTCCTGTTCTCAGGCTTGGGCCGGTCGGAAACAGCGGCGTTTTTTGGCTTGCTGGCGTCCGATAATACCTCGGCAATTCTGCGCGCACGGCCGCGCACTCCCTACGGAGCCGGGGCACGATACCAGTTTGCAGTTATGCGTAAAAGTGATGTTTGAGCATATGTAAAGAACCAAATCGACTAATGAGGGGCGCTGTTACAAAGACCCTGTTTGTGATGCGGGCAATCGTCGTCTTTACTCTGCTCGAGTCTTTATGCAATCACCGATAAAACCGACAAGAGGCGATGCAATGAGCAACCCAACCAAAGCACGGAAAAGCGATAGCACCGTTGATGCATGGGCCATTTTGTTCCTGATCATTCTGGTCGTGGGGACCGCGGTATTCTGGGTCAGTCATCAGTAAGCGACCCCGTCCGGGCCCGGTTCCGACGATTGTCTGACAAAAACCGGAAAAGTCGCCGTTTTACGGACGTTCGCTGGCTATAATGCGCGGCGAATTTCCGGGGGCTCGGACGACACATGTTGAAGTTTCTAAGTGGTGTATTACTGGCGCTGGGCATGGTCGCGGGACCGTGCGCTCAAGCGGCGTCAGTGCTGTTCCTTAACCCGGGAACCACCAAGGAAGCTTTTTGGGTCAGTTACTCGCAGTTCATGCAGGCCGCCGCCAGGGATCTGGGCATGGACCTGCGGATCCAGTACTCCGACCGGGTGCCTGAAAACATCATCAAGCAGGCGCGCGAAGCCCTCCAGGGACACAATCGTCCCGACTACCTTGTGTTCGTCAACGAACAATCCGTTGCCCCCGAAGTGCTGCGCCTGGCACAAGGCAGCGGGGTGAAGTTGTTTCTGGTCAACAATGCCTTGACTGTGGATCAGGTAAAACTGCTCGGCGCCCGACCCGACAAGTATCCCGACTGGATCGGCAGCCTGGTGCCCAACGATGAGGAGGGCGGCTACCTGATGCTCAAGGAGTTGATTCGGTTGCATCCCCCGGTGGCCCCGGGCCAGATGATTGACCTGCTGGCTTTTTCCGGTTTGAAGGTCACGCCGTCGGCGCAGTTGCGTGAGAAGGGCATGCGTCGGGCGCTGGCCGAACACCCGCAAGTGCGTTTGCGTCAGTTGGTGTATGGCGGCTGGACACGTCAGCGCGCGTATGAGCAAGCCAAGCTGTTGTTCACGCGTTATCCGCAGACTTCACTGGTGTGGGCGGCCAACGACGAAATGGCGTTTGGCGTCATGCAGGCGTATGTCGAATCGGGCGGTGTTCCGGGCAAGGATGCATTGTTCGGCGCCATCAACAATTCACCCGCAGCATTGCAAGCGCTGCTCGACAACCGCCTGAGCGTGTTGCTGGGCGGGCATTTCACCTTGGGTGGCTGGGCACTGGTTGAACTGCATGACTATGACCAAGGGGTCGACATCAGCCAGTACGGCGGTCGGGACCGACAACTTCCGCTGTTGCAACCGATTAACCGAGCGCAAGCCAAACAACTGCTGGCGTTGGGCAGCGCACGGAATTTCGGGGTGGATTTCCACAAGCTGTCGGCGAAGGGGCGACCAGCGTCCTACCGCTATCCGTTCAGCCTGCAAATCCTGATGCACTGAGCCGTTTCAGATCCCTGCCAGCAGCAACACCAGTTTGACGATGCCAAACAGCGTCAGGGCAAACACCGTGGTGAACAAAATCCCCAGGATCACGAAATGACTGGGCTTGCCGTGGGTAAAATCCCGCGCCCGGTTCTTGTTGCTCTGCACTCCGAACGCTGCCGCCATGACACTGTGCAACATCTGCCAGAAGGTTGGCGGCTTGTTGTCGACCGGATCGTCCATAAATCCCTCGCCTGTCAGTAAGTCCTCAGAGCATAGACAATCTGCCGGCCAGTGGTGCGGCCGGCCTGCGAATCGACGCATTTTGAAATCAGTCTGGGCCGATGCGATAACTATCTACCGCAGATACGGTTCACTGAAATGATGTTCTGTCGTTCCATTTTTCAGGAGCGACACAATGTCTACCCATCCCCCCTCTGTGCCCCGTCAACCTCTGGTTGCGGGCCAAACCAGCATTCACCGCGAACTACTTGAACAGCTGACGCCTGATTGGTTGGTCGATGCCACGCCGCAGCGGCGGGCGGCCATAAAAGCCAGCGGCTCGCTCGCGCCGAACTGGTACACGCGAGCCTCCCGCGAGCAACAGCAGGCACTGAAAGACCGTTTCAACGACAGCCTGGTTTGCCAGACCCTGCTCGACAAAACCATGTCGTCGCTGCCAGATGCCGAAAGCTTTGCCGAGCCGATACTGCAAAAGGCGCTGAAGGATCAGTTCGGGGTCGAGGCCGATGTCAACAAAACCCTGGTGTGCCTGAGGCGAGCGCTGGAAGTCAGCGATCTTGAAATCGAGATCAGCACATTCGAGGTGATGAAGCTTTCGTTGTTGCAGGCGGCACTGCATAACTTCGAAGCGTCCGAATGCGAGGCGGGCGCCTTTCATCGCGGGTCGGGCTTTGTAGTCGAGACTTCCACGCCTGGTACGTTCGAGGTCACTGCCCTCAACATGTCGGTCACGCAATTCCTCTCACTCTGCCGCAAGCTGGATATCGGCGCGCAGTATCAAACCCGTGTCGAGGCGTTTTTCCAGGCAACGGCTGCGCAGAAGAAATCGACAGTGTCCGAGCAATTCATTGCCAGTCAGAAAGCGGCAATGAGAGCAGCCGCTGAATTGGCGCTGCTGAAAAAAGACATCGAATCCGACGATTACGCAATGATCCTTTCGGTGGTTAATGGCGAGGTCCATCCCCGTGTAGGCAGCAGGCCAGTCTGGTTTCGTGACCTGAACCTGATGAAGCGCAGGATGACGGGCTGCGTCGTGTTCAGCATCAGTGAACAATATCGCTATACCAGCGACTACATCGTCTACATTCCCCACGATCCCGAGCACCCGCTCAAACGCTATACCTCTGAGCAGCTGCGTGAAGAATTCAAGCGTCAGTTCACCGCCCAGGACGCATTGCCCGCCAGTGGCAGTGGGCCGACCGCCCACCAGCGCTTTTTCAGCCAGTTCGTCGCCTACGCCGACCGCCCTTATTACTTCAGCCAGTTCACCCGCAAGGCCGCCGACTCTCCGACTGATCCTTTGCATTCATTCTGGTTGAAGGTCCTCCAGTACGTGCCCCCGTTGTCGTCCGTCGCCCGCATCAAAGAGCTGCCGCCAGAACCTGCGGGCAAACGTGAGTCGGTCGAAGATCCTTATCTCAATCCATTCGGGATGATTCGCGAAGGCGTGGCGGGCATCTGGTCCGCCAACAGTGATCTGTGGACTTATCTCTACGAGCAAAACCGCAAGAAAGTCATCGCCGACGCACGCAGCCATGCGGTGCCCACGGCGGACGTCGATGCGCGAGTGCGGGCGCAAAAGCTCAATCATCTGCTGGAATTAGGCATGCTGGGCCTGAACATGGTGTCGATGTTCGTGCCGGTGCTGGGGGAGATCATGCTGGCGGTCATGGCGGGTCAGCTGCTGTACGAGTCGTTTGAGGGGGCGATCGAGTGGAGTGAAGGAGATCGAACGGCGGCCAAGGCGCACCTGGTCGATGTGGCCGAGAATCTGGCACTGGCCGCGGTGATGGCCGGTGCGGGCAAAGGCTTGGCCAAGCTGACGGCGGTGAAACCCGAACCGCTGGTCGAGCGCCTGCAATCCATCAAGCGCGACGACGGCAAAACCCGCTTATGGAAACCTGACCTGAGCGGTTACGAACGCAACCTCATCCTGCCTCGCCATTCAGTCCCTGATGCGTCGGGGCTGCACCGGATAAATGGCAAAACCTTCATTCGGCAGGGTGGCAAGGTCTACGAAACAACCTTTGACCCTTCGCTGAAGAAATGGCGCATTCGGCATCCGACGGATACCAGCGCCTGGCAACCCATACTCGAACACAACGGGCACGGCGCCTGGCGCCATGCGCTGGAGCGTCCCCGGACCTGGGATCGGCTGACACTGCTGCGGCGCATCGGCCATATCACCGAGGCTTTTTCCGATGAGCAACTGCTCGACATCGCCGAGGCCTGTGGTGTCGAGGACAATGCCTTGCGCAAGATGCACATGGATCATCTTGCGCCGCCGCCGGAGCTGTCCCACGCCTTGCGGCTGTTCGAAGCCGACCCCGGCATTGGCGGACCACTGCTCGAAAAATTGCAACGCGCCAGCCCGGGGCTGAGTAATGCCGCCGCTCGCAGGGTTCTGCTCGATGCCAATGCCGAAGAGCTCACCCGCCTGAAAACAACGAGTCGAATTCCCCTGAAAATGCTGGAGGAGGCCCGTTGGTATGCACAACAGGGGCGTCAGGCCCGGGCTTTCACTGGCCTGCGCATGGAATCCGCGCTGTCCGCTGACAGCCGGTGGCTCGCACTGCATGCCCTGGAAAAAATGCCGGGGTGGTCCGGCGAGGTGCGGCTGGAGATTCGCGACGGCCACATCGAGGGTCCGCTCATCGACGGCATTGGTAGCGAGGCCGCGACAATCCGTAAGTACGTGGTTAAAAACGGCCCGTCCTATCAGGCATTTGATGAGCGTGGCGAGACGCTCAATGGCGTGCCCGCCACCGGCGATAACTTTTACGCCTCGATCATGCACGCATTGCCCGATGAATCCCGTCGCGCATTGGGCGTTCCACACGTGGGCCAAAGCGTCGATCTGAAGCAGGCTGTCATCGACTCGGCCTTCGAGCATCGGGCGCAATTGTCGCAAATGCTGGAACAGCGCAGCGGTAACGGCAAGGCGTTCAAGCCGCCCGTACGCGTAACGGAGCGTCGGGTGGGCTACTACGCCAGCGGGCGCGGGCAAGGTTTGAATCCCTCTCTGGTGTCGCGGGTACAGGACGTGTATCCGGCGCTGACGGATCAGCAGGCCAATGGGTTTATCCTGGCGCAGCTGCGCACGGGTAAAACCGATGCACAGATTTATAGCCTCCTGCAGGAGCGTATGCGCGAGTGGGAGACCCTCGAGGCGACGCTCGATCAATGGGTCGGCGAGCCGATAGCGGGTTCTGTCCTGGAGTCGATGCTCGGAGGCAAGGCCTCGGTCGCGCAGAGCCTCAAGCAATCCTGGCGTAATTCGCCGCTGGCCGGGGAGCATCCGCGCTACAGATTGCTTGAGTTGGTCTGTGACGACCCGATCCCTGCGCTGTCGGCGGACTTCTCCCATGTGGGTGATCTGTATGTCCGGGGGCGAAGCATCACCGACGCCAATGTCGATGCGTTGTTGGCGAATTTTCCCAAGCTCAAAAGACTGCGGATCAATGCCACGGGCAACGATTTCAGCACCGTGCCCCAAGTGCTGAGCAGCATGCCGGACCTCAGGGGGCTGAGCCTGTATTCAGCCGCGCCCTTCGCCGCAGACATGCCGTCGAGACTGGGTGCGTTGACGGCGCTCGAGGAGCTCAGCGTGTATTCAACCTGGGGCGTTCCCGTGCCGTTGGACGTAAGCCGGCTGCGCAATCTGCGTCTGCTCGACGTGATCGCGCCGTCAATGGATCAGTGGCCAACCGGGGTTCTGGAACTGCCCCGTCTTGAACGTCTGAACCTCACCGGGACAGCCATCAGTACATTCCCCGAAGGCATTTTCGAAGGGCATGAAAAACTCTGGTCCGGGTTGTCGCTGGATTGGTCGAACATGCCGCGCCCAAACTTCAAGCAGGCCTATGAGTATCTCCGGCGTCAGCCCCGGCACCTTGTTGATCTGGAAGAAATGGTCAGGGATTACTGCAAGGGCGAGTTGAAACGTCTTGCTGAAGGCATCAATGACCCGTCCGCGGGATTATTCAATCAATTTGTCGAACAGTGGCAAGACGCAGGGGCGAGATTCGACGCCGTCGAAGCATTGAGTGAGCAGCATCATCAGCTCAACCGGCATCTTGAGGACTGGTCCCAACGCGCGCTGCGAATGCCTGCAGCGGCCAACGAAATCATCGGGCGTACATGGACGGCAGATGCCCTGAGAATCTGCTGGCGCAATGGCGCATTCAAACGCTACGGCTCGACGACCGATGCTTCGGTACTGGATCTGCCGAGCCTGGCGTTGAGCGAGTTTCCAGAATTGCCGGACGGTGCCTTCCCTGAAGTACGAACCTTGTATCTGAAGGGTAATAGTGCCCCCGTCGAGCAGACTCGCAAGTTCGTCCGCGGTTTTCCCGGGCTTGAAAAACTCGACGTGAGTGGCAGCGGTTTGACCGAAGTGCCCTTTGCGCCCGGTGATCTTGAAAAACTGACTGATCTGGATCTTTCCAATAACCGGATTGTTGGCGACGCCGGGGTTCAGCAGGCTTTTGATGGATTGCAGGCACTGCAATACCTGGACTTGAGCAACAACCCGTTGAATACCTTGGATGTCAGTGCAATGACCCGCCTCAAGTCCTTGAATCTAAGTGGCACGGCGCTGCAAGAATGGCCGACCGGGGCACAGGAGCTGCCAGAGCTGTATTGGATGGACTTGCGGGATAGCAAGGTCAACGCGCTGCCGGAGCCGCTTGCGGATGAGATGCTGCTCAAGGCCAACCTCACGGGCACACCTTTAACCTCTCAAGCCGTCGCCATGCGCAACGCAGCCCGGCATCGAATGGAAATGGCCAAAGGTCTTCCGGCCGGCGCGCTGGAACGGTTCGACCTGGAGCAGGTGCCACAGGATTTCCCGCCGTTCGAAAGCGCCAGTTCGATCGCACGTCAATTGTTGCCGCTGTCGGAAGTCCCGGCGGGAGAAGGGGTTGCGGTTTTGACAAAGCGCCTGCAACGGCTGAAACCGACACTCGCCGATGATGACGCCTTGCAAATGATCGAACAGATGCAGGGCAGCGAAGCTGCGAGCGTGAAAATTGGCGAATGGGAGAAAACCTATGAAACGCTCACGCGCCAATTGAATGGCTGGCTGTTTACCCGGGGATCTCGCGGAAACGGCTGGATGACATCTTCCAGCATTCGCAGGCAGGCTGCCTTGCGGATCGTCGAATGCTGGCAAAAAGGTCTGAGCAGCACGGGCGCGGTGGCTGATGCGGTGCTGGATCTGAACGGTCTGCAACTGGGCGACCTGCCTGAGGTGCCGGCATCGTTCGAGCATGTCGGCACGTTGAAACTGACGAGCGTAAAACTTACCCGGCAAGGTTCCGACGGGTTCCTCAAGGCCTTTACCCGCCTGAAAACCCTGGACCTCAATGGCAATGGGCTGGATGGCGTTCCAGAGCCGGTCTGTGACATGGACAGGCTCGAGCGTCTGGAGTTGTCCTCGAACCGGATGGACGATGCCGAGCTGCTGTATGCCGCATTGAGTAATCTGGAGTGTCTGCGCTGGCTGGACTTGAGCTACAACGAACTGGATACCTTTGATATCGGCGTTTTCGAGCTATTGGAGACGCTGGATCTGCGCAACAATAATTTGACCGAATGGCCGGACGGGGTGTTCGACAGCCAGCACCTTGGCACGCTCAATCTCAGTGGCAATGACATCACGTCGATCCCCGAACAGGCCCTGAGTGGCGACCATGACGTTTTGACGGCCGGTACGGATTTGAGCGACAACTTCAACCTGTCGCTTGAGAGCCTTGAACGACTCAGGGATTACCGTGAAGCGGGTTTCCACGACAGGGTGCTGGGGATCTCGCGGGCCGATCTTGACGAGTTGATCGATGACGCCAACGGCGATGGCGACGATAGCAGTGAAGGCATCGATACGGATGAGGAACTGCCTGAGACTGAGCCGGATACCGAACAAAAAACACCCTGGTTAACCCATCTTCCTCCCGAGGAAGTGGCCAGTAAAACCGGGATGTGGAATCAACTCGCGGCGGAACCGGACAATGCGGCGTTCTTTCACCTGCTTTCGCGACTGCAGGATACGCAGGAGTTCAGGGTGGCAAACGCCGATCTGACGCGGCGGGTCTGGACGGTCATTGAAGCCGCCGCCAGCAATACCGAACTACGGGAGATCCTGTTTGCCAGTTCCAGCACCCACGGCACGTGTGTCGACGGTCGAATCCTGACGTTCAGTGGGCTGGAAAGCAGAGTCTTCACCCACAATGCCTTGCTTGATATTCCCGTCGGGCGCCCGAGTGTGAAGGGGCATGCACTGCTGAATTTATCCCGGCAGCTGTTTCGACTGGACAAGGTCGACGACCTCGCGAGGAAAATCGCCGCGCAAACCGGGCAGGATGAGGCCGAAATACGCTTAGGCTATCGAATCGGGCTGACACAAGGATGGGCGGACGGCCTGGAGCTGCCAGGCCAACCGAAACACATGACCTATGGCTCGGGAGTGACCGCTCAACAACTGGCGGACGCGCGCATCGAGATCGTCAACGCAGAGCAGTCCGATGGTTTCTTTGAAGACTTGATCCAGCGCGACTATTGGGAAAGTTATCTCAAGGAAAAACATCCTGACGTGTTCAAGGCGCTGGATGAGATGGATGTTCAGGAGGAAGTTGAAAGCGCTGACGATGCGGCATTACTGACTCAGCTTTTCGAGCAGAGGGCGGCGCGCAACGCGAAGATGATCGAATTGTCCCGACAGGAGGTCGCGGAGCTGACGGTTGCCTCAAACAGGTAAATCACCTGTGGGAGTGAGCTTGCTCGCGATGGGGGCTTGATGTTCAACATCAATGTTGACTGATACGCCGCTATCGCGAGCAAGCTCGCTCCCACAAGGTTTTTTCCAGTTGATCACTCAGTTGTCGTAACCGAGATTCGGCGCCAGCCAGCGCTCGGTAACGCTCAGTTCCTGGCCTTTGCGCGACGTGTAGCTCTGCACCTGGTCCTTATCGATCTTGCCCACGGCGAAGTACTGCGCCTGCGGGTGAGCAAAGTACCAGCCACTGACCGCTGCCGCCGGGAACATCGCGTAGTGCTCGGTGAGGAATACACCACTGCGGCCTGCGCGCATTTCCTGGGCCTCTGGGTCTAGCAGGGCGAACAGCTGAGCTTTCTCGGTGTGATCCGGACAGGCCGGGTAGCCCGGAGCAGGGCGGATACCGCTGTACTGTTCCTTGATCAGTGCCTCGTTATCCAGCGCTTCATCCTTGGCATAACCCCAATAGTCTTTACGCACCTGCTGGTGCAGCCACTCGGCGCAGGCTTCGGCCAGGCGGTCGGCCAGGGCCTTGACCATGATCGAGTTGTAATCGTCGCCGGCGTCCTGGTAGGCCTTGGCCACTTCTTCGGCGCCGATGCCGGCGGTGGTGATGAAACCACCCACGTAGTCAGTCACTTCACTGTCCTTGGGCGCGACGAAGTCGGCCAGGGAGAAGTTCGGTTTGCCGTCGGTCTTGATGATCTGCTGGCGCAGGTGATGCAGCTTGGTCATTGGCTTGCCGTCATCGCCATAGAGCTCGATGTCGTCGTCATGCACCTGGTTGGCCGGCCAGAAGCCGAACACCGCACGAGCGCTGATCAGCTTTTCGTCGATCAATTTGCGCAGCATTTCCCTCGCGTCGTTGTACAGCGAGGTGGCGGCTTCACCGACCACTTCGTCCTGGAGAATGCGCGGGAACTTGCCGGCCAGGTCCCAGGATATGAAAAACGGCGTCCAGTCGATGTATTCGGCCAGCACGTCGAGGTCGATGTTGTCCAGCACCCGCGCTCCGGTGAAGGTCGGTTTGACCGGCGTGTAGGACGCCCAGTCGAATTGCGGCTTCTTGGCGATGGCTGCGCCGTAGCTGAGGCGCTCGGTACGGGCACTGCGGTTGGACGTGCGCTCGCGAACTTCGATGTAATCCTGGCGGGTTTTCTCGACGAAACCGGCCTTGAGCTCCTTGGACAGCAACTGGGTCGCCACGCCCACGGCGCGGGAGGCGTCGGTGACGTAGATCACCGCGTCGTTGCTGTACTTCGGCTCGATCTTGACTGCCGTGTGCGCTTTGGAAGTGGTGGCGCCACCGATCATCAACGGCAGGTGGAAGTCCTGGCGCTGCATTTCGCGGGCGACGTGGACCATCTCATCCAGCGACGGGGTGATCAGGCCGGACAGGCCGATGATGTCGCACTTCTGTTCCTTGGCCACCTGCAGGATTTTTTCCGCCGGCACCATCACGCCCAGGTCGACGATGTCGTAGCCGTTGCAGCCCAGCACCACGCCGACGATGTTCTTGCCGATGTCGTGCACGTCGCCTTTGACGGTCGCCATCAGGATCTTGCCCTTGGCCTCCGGCTTGTCGCCTTTTTCCAGTTCGATGAACGGGATCAGGTGGGCCACGGCCTGTTTCATCACGCGGGCGGATTTAACCACCTGCGGCAGGAACATTTTGCCGGCGCCGAACAGGTCGCCGACGATGTTCATGCCGGCCATCAACGGGCCTTCGATCACTTCGATCGGGCGGGCGAAGGACTGGCGCGATTCTTCGGTGTCTTCGACGATGTGGGTGGTGATGCCTTTGACCAGCGCATGCTCCAGACGCTTGTTGACGTCCCAGTTGCGCCACTCTTCGGTCTCGGCTTCCTTGACGCTGCCGTCGCCCTTGTACTTGTCGGCGATGGCGAGGAGGGCGTCGGTGCCTTCCGGGGTGCGGTTGAGGATCACGTCTTCCACGGCATCGCGCAGTTCCACCGGGATCTGGTCGTAGATCTCCAGTTGCCCGGCGTTGACGATACCCATGGTCAGCCCGGAACGGATCGCGTACAGCAGGAACACCGAGTGGATCGCCTCGCGCACCGGGTTGTTGCCACGGAACGAGAACGACACGTTGGACACGCCACCGGAGGTCAGCGCATACGGCAGCTCGTCACGGATGTAGGCACAGGCATTGATGAAGTCGACGGCGTAGTTGTTGTGTTCTTCGATACCGGTGGCGACGGCGAAGATGTTCGGGTCGAAGATGATGTCTTCCGGCGGGAAGTCCACTTCGTTGACCAGAATGTCGTAGGAGCGTTTGCAGATTTCTTTCTTGCGCGCTTCGGTGTCGGCCTGGCCGGCTTCGTCGAAGGCCATCACCACCACGGCGGCGCCGTAGCGCTTGCACAGTTTGGCGTGGTGAATGAACTGCTCGACGCCTTCTTTCATGCTGATCGAGTTGACGATGCCCTTGCCCTGGATGCACTTGAGGCCGGCTTCGATCACTTCCCACTTGGAGGAGTCGATCATGATCGGTACGCGGGAGATGTCCGGTTCGCCGGCAATCAGATTGAGGAAGGTCACCATGGCCTTCTTCGAATCGAGCATCCCTTCGTCCATGTTGATGTCGATCACCTGGGCGCCGGCTTCGACCTGCTGCAGGGCGACTTCCAGGGCTTCGGTGTAGTTGTCTTCACGGATCAGGCGGGCGAACTTGGCGGAACCGGTGATGTTGGTCCGCTCGCCGACGTTGACGAACAGCGAGTTGCGATCGATGGTGAACGGCTCCAGACCCGAGAGGCGGCAAGCCTTCGGGATGTCCGGAATCTCGCGCGGCGCATAACCGGCCACGGCCTTGGCGATGGCCTCGATGTGGCCCGGCGTGGTGCCGCAGCAGCCGCCGACGATGTTGAGGAAGCCGCTCTGGGCGAACTCTTCGATGACCTTGGCGGTTTCCGACGGCAATTCGTCGTACTCGCCGAATTCGTTCGGCAGGCCGGCGTTCGGGTGCGCGGAAACGTGGGTGCTGGCCTTGTTCGACAGCTCCTCGAGGTACGGGCGCAATTCACGGGCGCCAAGGGCGCAGTTCAGGCCGACGGAAATCGGCTTGGCGTGGGCCACGGAGTTCCAGAATGCTTCGGTGGTCTGGCCCGACAGGGTGCGGCCGGAGGCGTCGGTGATGGTGCCGGAAATCATGATCGGCAGTTCGACGCCCAGTTCCTCGAACACGCCTTGTACGGCGAAGATCGCGGCCTTGGCGTTGAGGGTGTCGAAAATGGTTTCGATCAGGATCAGGTCGGCGCCGCCTTCGATCAGGCCTTTGGTGGCTTCGGTGTAGTTTTCCACCAGTTCATCGAAGGTCACGTTGCGGTAGCCAGGGTTGTTCACGTCCGGCGACAGCGAGCAGGTGCGGCTGGTCGGGCCGAGCACGCCGGCAACGAAGCGCGGCTTGTCCGGTGTTTCCAGGGTCTTGGCATCGGCGACCTTGCGCGCCAGGCGTGCGCCTTCTACGTTTAACTCATACGCCAGGCCTTGCATGCCGTAATCGGCGAGGGATATCTGGGTGGCGTTGAAGGTGTTGGTTTCCAGAATGTCGGCGCCGGCATCCAGGTAGGCTTTTTCAATGCCGCCAATCACGTCCGGGCGAGTCAGTACCAACAGGTCGTTGTTGCCTTTGACATCGCTTGGCCAGTCAGCGAAGCGTTTGCCACGGTAATCCTGCTCTTCGAGCTTGTAGCTCTGGATCATCGTGCCCATACCGCCATCGAGAATCAGGATGCGCTCTTTGAGGGCGTGCTTGAGAGCTTGAAGGCGAACGCTGCGATCGGACATTTGGACTACTCGGTAAGGCCATGACGAAGGGCCGGGATGATAGCAAACCTGTGCGCTTTTGGAGCGTGACTCGAATTTGCATGAATATCGTTCATGTTGGTAAGGGTGACAGACCGGTAGAATCGCGGCGTTTTTTCAGGATTCGGGACCAGGGACATGTCGTATCGCTTCGTCATCGGCACATTGCTGCTGTTTTTAAGCTGGGGCGCCGTGGCGCAAGGCCCGGCGATTTCCTCTGCCATGTCACCTGTTATCTCCTACAGCCGCGACATTCAACCGATCTTCACTGAAAAGTGCGTGGCCTGCCACGCCTGCAATGACGCCGCCTGTCAGCTCAACCTGGGCAGCGGTGAGGGCGCGGCACGTGGCGCAACCAAAGTCCCGGTCTACGACGGTGATCGCCGCCAGGCGGTTGCACCGACCCGACTGTTCTATGACGCCTCAGGCAAACAGGCCTGGCAACAAAAGGGCTTCTATTCGGTGCTTGATGCCCAGGGCAACCAGGCCGCACTGATGGCGCGGATGCTGGAGCTTGGCCACAAGACTCCGTTGCAACCCAACGCGAAGCTGCCGGAAGACATCGTCCTGGGCCTGAACCGGGAAAACATGTGTGCCATGCCCGCGGAGTTCGACGGCTATGCCGCCAAGCATCCGAAGGAGGGCATGCCGCTGGCAGTGACCGGCCTGACCGACCAGCAGTACCAGACGCTGCAACGCTGGCTGGCGGCAGGCGCGCCGATCGATCAGCAGGCGCTGGCGCCCAGCGCCAGGGAAGCCTTGCAGGTGGTGCAATGGGAAAACCTGCTCAATTCGCCGGGAGCCCGGGAAAGCCTGGTGGGGCGCTGGCTGTACGAGCACTGGTTCCTGGCCCATCTCTACTTCAAGGACGGTGAGCCTGGGCATTTCTTCCAGTGGGTGCGTTCGCGCACCCCGACCGGCCAGCCGATCGACCTGATCAACACCCGTCGCCCGAACGATGATCCGGGCACGCAGTTTTACTATCGCCTGTGGCCGGTACA
Organism: Pseudomonas jessenii; assembly: GCF_002236115.1. Classification (GTDB taxonomy): domain Bacteria; phylum Pseudomonadota; class Gammaproteobacteria; order Pseudomonadales; family Pseudomonadaceae; genus Aquipseudomonas; species Aquipseudomonas jessenii. The sequence goes on from NZ_NIWT01000001.1 coordinate 253,497, forward strand.
GGGCGTGATCGTGCACAAGACCCACATCACCTATCCGCTGGGTCCGACGAAGCTGGCGCGGGTCAAGAGCCTGTTCTACAGCGGCAACTGGCAGGTCGACGCATTGCCGGGCTATGGACCGCAGAGCCGGGCCAACCCGTTTGCCACTTTCGAAGCGATTCCGGCCCAGGCGCGCTATCAGTTCATGCTCGATAACGCCGAATACTTTGTGCGCACGTTCATTCGTGGGCCAGTGTGTCGCGGCCAGATCGCCACGGACGTGATCCGCGATAATTTCTGGGCGCTGTTCCAGGCGCCCGAGCACGACCTGTATGTCACGGATCCGAACTATCGCGGGCAGGCCACGCCGTTGTTGGCGATGCCGGGGCAGAACGATGATGTCGGCAGCGTCCTCAGCCTGTGGCACGACTACCGCGACAAGCGTAACGAATATGAAGCCTTGCGCCGGGACAGCTACGCCGATGAACCAGCACCGAGCTGGTCGACCCTGTGGGCCGGCAACGACAATGCGTTGCTGAGTATCTTCCGCCATTTCGACAGTGCTTCGGTGACCAAAGGCCTGATCGGCGAGGTGCCGCAAACGATATGGCTGTTCGACTATCCGCTGCTGGAGCGCACCTACTATCAACTGGCAGTGAACTTCGATGTGTTCGGGAACCTGTCCCATCAGGCTCAGACGCGCTTGTATTTCGACTTGATCCGCAACGGTGCCGAACAGAATTTCCTGCGCCTGATGCCCGCCGACTCCCGGGATGACTACCTTGATGACTGGTATCAGAATAGTGGCAAATTCAAGATGTGGCTCGACTACGAGACCATCGACGACGACAAGCCGACCGCGCTGAAGCTTGACGCGCTGGACCCCAAGCGCGACTTTGCCATGCAGTTGCTGGCCCGTTATGGCGATCTCAATGCAAGGCCCGACCCGATCAATCGCTGCGAAGGCGCTTACTGTTCGCGGCCAAACATCGATCCGGACCTGCAAAGTGCCGAGCAGGCATTGAGCCGCCTGACTTCGCGTCCGGCCGCCGGACTGAAGGTCATCGATCAGTTGCCGGAGGCCACGCTGCTGCGTATTGAAACCGGCAGCGGCAAGCGTGAGGTCTACAGCCTGTTGCGTAACCGTGCCCACAGCAACGTGGCGTTTTTGCTCGGTGAATCACTGCGCTATCAACCGGGGCTCGACACTTTGACGATTTTCCCGGGTGTGCTCAGCAGCTACCCGAACTTCATGTTCAACATCCCGGCCGGGCAAGTGCCGGCGTTTGTGGATGCGATGGAGAGCGCCAAGGACACCGACAGCTTCGAGAAAATCGTCGAACGCTGGGGAATACGCCGCAGTCATCCGCAATTCTGGGCTTATTTCCATGACCTGAGCCGCTACATCCACGAAACCGATCCGGTGGAAGAGGGCGTGCTGGACATGAATCGCTACGAGAACCTCTGAACAATTACCGCCCCCCCTGTAGGAGCGAGCTTGCTCGCGATGATGGATCAGTTGCATTGATGTCGACTGACACACCATCGCGAGCAAGCTCGCTCCTACAGGGGGTTTGTGGACAATCTTTCCCGACAAAAATACTAGGACTTTGTCCGGCGCGTTGATTGGCGTAAACTGCGCCCAAGCCTGCGAGGAGTTTCCATGACCGCTATTACCATCACTGACGCCGCCCACGATTATCTGGCTGATCTGCTCTCCAAGCAGAACACCCCGGGCATCGGCATCCGCGTCTTCATCACCCAGCCTGGCACCCAGTACGCCGAAACCTGCATTGCCTACTGCAAGCCGGGCGAAGAAAAACCCGAAGACACCGCTCTGGGGTTGAAAAGCTTCACTGCGTACATCGACCACTTCAGCGAAGCTTTCCTGGACGATGCCGTTGTCGACTACGCCACCGACCGCATGGGCGGCCAGCTGACTATCAAGGCGCCAAACGCCAAGGTACCGATGGTCAACGCCGACAGCCCGATCAACGAGCGCATCAACTACTACCTGCAAACCGAGATCAACCCGGGGCTGGCCAGCCACGGCGGTCAGGTCAGCCTGATCGACGTGGTCGAAGACGGCATCGCCGTCCTGCAGTTCGGTGGTGGTTGCCAGGGCTGCGGCCAGGCCGACGTGACGCTGAAGGAAGGCATCGAGCGCACCTTGCTCGAGCGCATCCCGGAGCTCAAAGGTGTTCGCGACGTGACCGACCACACGCAGAAAGAAAACGCCTACTACTAAGGTGTTCGCTGCGAATTGAAAAAACGGCGCCCCGTGAGCGCCGTTTTTTTATGGGTGATTGGAAACCTGTGGCGAGGGGGCTTGCCCCCGTTGGGCTGCGAAGCGGCCCTGGTTTTTTTACGGGTAAACAGGATTTGCGACGGCTACGCCGCCGAACGGGGGCAAGCCCCCTCGCCACAGGGTTGGTGGTGAATCAGGGCCTGTAAAGATGCGCATGCCCTGCGCGATACAGCGATGACTCGCTGAAGTGGTCACTGCCCAGCACCCGACCCACCAGAATCAACGCCGTACGACGAAATCCCTTCGATTCAACCTTCCCGGCAATATCTGCCAGCGTGCCCACCACCCAATCCTGATCCGGCCAGCTCGCTCGATGCACCACCGCAATCGGACAATCGGCGCCGTAATGGGGCAGCAGTTCCTCGACGATCTTCGCCAGGTGACTGACCCCCAAATGAATCGCCATGGTCGCGCCGTGCTGCGCCAGGCTGGAGAATTCCTCTCCGGGTGGCATGGCGGTTTTGTCGGCGTAGCGCGTCAGGATCACGCTCTGCGAAATGTCCGGCAGGGTCAGTTCCGCGCCCAAGAGCGCTGCGCAAGCGGCTGCGGCAGTCACGCCGGGTACGATTTCGAACGCAATGCCCAGTTCACGCAGATAGCGAATCTGCTCGCCAATGGCGCCATACAGGCTTGGATCGCCAGAGTGCACCCGGGCCACATCCTGGCCTTTGGCGTGGGCGGTCTTGATCAGGTCGATGATCTGTTCCAGGTGCAGTTCGGCGCTGTTGACCACCTGTTCGGCACAGTGACCTTCCAGTACGGCGGCCGGCACCAGTGAGCCGGCATATATGATCACCGGGCAACTGCGAATCAGCCGCTGGCCCTTGACGGTGATCAGTTCGGGGTCGCCGGGACCTGCGCCAATGAAGTAGACGGTCATCGTCGGTTCCTGTGGGAAAAAGGGGCTGAACAGGCCTTCAGATGAAGAATGTTCATGATCAAAGGCGGGGATTATCGGTTTTTACGCAGCACCAGCCAATGCCAGGGTTGCCTGGGCATATTTTTGTCGTGGAATCAGCAGTTTTGCCGGGGCCTGGGCCAGTTGTTCGGCCAGGGCCAGTGCGGCGCTTTCCGCAACGCCGTAGCAACCGGTGCGCTCAAACGCGATTTGCGATTGATGGCTGAGTTGCGGTTCATAAGCGGCCAGTTGCTCACTGCTGAAATACGTCAGTTCCAGGCCGAGTTGCTGAGCCAGTTCGATCAGTGCAGGTTCGTCGCGCTTCGAATCGATGCTGGCCAGCGCCTTGATTTCATGACGAGCTATCTGGTGCGCCTCCAGCGCCTGATCGAGCAGCGCCAGCAACGTGCTGACGGGGCAGCCCCGTTGGCAGCCCAGACCGACCACCAGGGTCGGCGCTGTGCTGACGTCAGTCATGCGTTGTATTGACCATCGCTTTTGCGACGGAACAACCAGGCGCTGATCAGGCCCAGGGCCAGCCAGAATGCCACGTTGGTCAGTTGCGAAGCGATTTTGAACCGGGTTTCCAGTGCCTCTGGAGCAAGCATCGAATGCACCTCCGGTTGCGGCGCGCCAATCACATGGGGGACGGCGAGGATCGCCGCGCCGAGGACTTTCATCAGCCAGTGACGGCTGAACACGATCAGCGCAATACCGACGGCGGTGGAGGCGGCGGTCCCGACCCACCACAGTTGCCGTTGTGCCAGGTCGGCGGCGGCAGTGCCTGGCAATTCAGGTGGCAGGCCGAGGGTCGGCGCGAGCACGAAGGTTGCGTAACCGGCCAGGCCCCAGAGCAGGCCTTGAGAGGTTTTGGTCGGCGCACGCAAGGTGTACAGGCCGGCCAGCATCAGGGCGAAACCGACCGCCACCACCAGGTTGCCACCGGTGGTCGACAGCACGCGCTGCCAGCCGTCTTGCGGCTCCCAGGCTTGTGCATCATGAGTGTGAGCAGCCATCGCACCGTCGGCGTGTTCATGCATTTCAACAGCGGCCGGTTCGGCTTTTTCGTAGGTCTCGGCCTGCAAAATCAGCGGGGCGACCCAGAAACTTTGCAGCAGGGTCAGCAACAGGGCGGCCAGCAGCCCGGTGAAACCTGCGGTTTGCGCAATACGCTTGATCATGTCGACAGCTCTCAATGGCACGGGAACGCGGAGCTGTGGCGGGTATCGTGGGCGGCGTTGTGCACCGCTTCGATGTGCGAGAAGCCGGCGAAATACACAAGGCACGCGCCCAGGATCGACGCGCAGACGGCAGCGGCCAAACGTTGGGTCAGGGTTGAGGTGGTGCTTGCGGCTGTGTGTTCGGCGCTGCTGATGATCGACATGGCGTTTCCCTCTGGTCTGTCAGCGGGGAATAAGAGCGCATGCAAAACCCCGCACGACCAGGCGCGCAAGGTTTCAAACAGCGCCCGCCCACCGCGGGTTTGTTGGTTCAGTGATCGTACTGGTCACTTTGTGTTGCGGGCCGGTCTCCGGGCTCACGAGGGGCAAAGGCTTGCGCCTGGACCTGAAAGCATCACCTTCCCATGCCGCAGTGGCACAGTGGATCTGACGCTTCGCTCGCTTACCGTTGCGGGGGCAGCACCGGACTGACATGGCTTAAGAGTAAAGCACATGATTCACCGGTTTCCCGTTTCACCCTGTGAAGGGCACCCGTAACAAGGTGTGTAGGAGAGCATGGGCGGGGGTTGGGCGTCAATTGGCAGGGGTTCTCAATTCGGAACCGGGTCGACCCGATCGCGAGCGAGCTCGCTCCTACATTTGACCGCATTTTTCTCAAAGAACCCCATCCCCTGTGGGAGCGAGCTTGCTCGCGATGGCGTCGTTACAGGCGCTACAGAACTCAGCATGAACATTGACCCGCCCCAAGACCATGCGTAGCCTTGCGCTTTCGAGGTTCTTCGGCGTTTGTCGAAGCTAAGAAGGGAACGCGGTCAATGCCGCGGCTGCCCCCGCAACTGTGAACGGTGATGTTCGTTGCCACGCCACTGCTGACTCAATTCATGAGGCCGGCGGGAAGGCGCAGCGAATGCCAGGCTCAAGCCCGGCACACCGTCAGCCAGGAGACCTGCCTCGTCACAGATTCTCACTTTCAACCGGGCGGGGTGATCCGGTGGCGAACTCTTCAGGCACGCGCGTGCGCGTTGCCGGTCGTCGTCCCGTATGCCCGCCAGCTTAGCCATAGGGCATCCGATGAAAACACTGGCCAAACTCCCCGTCACCATCGTCACCGGCTTTCTCGGCTCGGGTAAAACCACGCTGCTGCGCCACATGCTCGACAACGCCCAGGGTCGCCGCATCGCGGTGATCGTCAACGAATTTGGCGAGTTGGGCATCGACGGCGAAATCCTCAAGCAATGCTCCATCGGTTGCACCGAAGAAGAAGCCAACGGCCGTGTCTATGAACTGGCCAACGGCTGCCTGTGCTGCACCGTCCAGGAAGAATTCTTCCCGGTGATGCGCGAACTGGTGGCCCGTCGCGGCGATCTGGACCACATTCTCATCGAAACGTCCGGCCTGGCGTTGCCCAAGCCGCTGGTGCAGGCCTTCCAGTGGCCGGAAATCCGCAGTGCCTGCACGGTGGATGCGGTAATCACCGTGGTCGACAGCCCGGCCGTGGCCGCCGGCACCTTCGCCGCGTTCCCGGATCAGGTCGACGCCCAGCGCAAACTCGACCCGAACCTGGACCACGAATCGCCGCTGCACGAACTGTTCGCCGACCAATTGGCCAGCGCTGACCTGGTGATCCTCAACAAAACCGACCTGATCAACCCGACGGACCTGGCCCGCGTGCGCCTGGAAGTCGCCGAGGAATTGCCGCCAGCGGTGAAAATCATCGAAGCCAGCAGTGGTCGCCTGCCGCTGGACGTGCTGATCGGCCTCGGTGTCGGCTCCGAAGAACACATCGACAGCCGCCACAGCCACCACGACCATCATCACGATGGCGACGACGAACATGATGACCACGATCACGACGCCTTCGATTCGATCTCCATCGAACTGCCGCAAGCCGACGAAAGCCTGCTGCTGGACGCGCTGACCCAGTTGGTGGTCCAGCACGGCATCCTGCGCGTCAAGGGCTTTGCGGCGATTCCGAACAAGCCGATGCGCCTGCTGATCCAGGGCGTGGGTACGCGTTTTGACAAGCATTTCGACCGCCAGTGGGGCGTCGAAGAAACGCGAGTCACCCGTCTGGTGCTGATCGGCCAGGAACTGGACGCCACTGTTCTCGAAGCGCAATTGCGCGCCGCGCTCAGCGTGTAAGCCATGCACCTGCTCAGGACCCAGCCCGGCGGTTTCGTGTCGGATGACAACATTGCCGACCTTGGACAAACCCCTGCCGAGCTAGTGGTCCTGTGCAGCGGCGATTCCAGCCTGGCGCTGCTCGCCGAAGCGGCGCAGCAGTTGCCCGACGATTACCCGAGCGTGCGCCTGGCCAACCCGATGCAGGTGCAGAACCATGCCTCGGTTGACCTGTACGTCGATGAAGTCTTGCGCCACGCCAAGGTCATTCTGATCTCGCTGCACGGCGGCATCGCCTATTGGCGTTACGGCATCGAGCGTCTGGTCGAGCTGTCGCAGCGCGGCGTGCAACTGATTCTGGTGCCGGGTGATGATCGCCCGGACCCGGAGCTCAGCGACTTGAGCACCGTCGGTGCCGAGGATCGCGACCGGCTCTGGCAGTTTCTGCGCCAGGGCGGCATGGGCAACGCCCTCGACTTCTTCCGCTGCCTGGCCAACCGCTGGCTGGCGCGTGATTACACCTGGGGCGAACCGCAAACCCTGCCACGCACGGCGATTTACCATCCGCACAAACATTCTGCCGCACTGAGCGACTGGCAGGCCGACTGGCACGCCGATCAACCCGTGGCGGCGGTGCTGTTTTACCGCTCGCATTTGCAGGCGGCGAACACCGCTTTCATTGATGTTTTTTGCCAACGGTTGCAGGCAGCGGGGTTGAATCCGTTGCCGATTGCGCTGGCGAGCCTGAAAGAACCCGGCTGCCTTTGCGTGGTCGAGGACTGGCTCGACGAGGCCTGCGTCTCGGTAATTCTGAACACCACCGGCTTTGCCCAGTCCAGCCCGGAAGCACCGCATCTGCGGCCATTCCGCCGCAATATTCCGGTGATCCAGGCGATTTGCGCCCAAGACAACGAACCGGGCTGGCGCGCCAGCGAACAGGGGCTTGGCCCCCGAGACCTGGCGATGCATATCGCGTTGCCTGAGCTGGACGGGCGCATCATCAGCCGTCCGATCAGCTTCAAGGACCTAGCGTGGCGGAGTGAGCGTAGTCAGTCGGATGTAGTCTGCTACCGGCCACAACCGGAGCGCATGGACTTCGTTGCCGAACTGGCGCGGCGCTGGGTCGATCTGGCGCGGGTGCCCAATGCAGAAAAACGCATTGCCTTGATTCTCGCCAACTACCCGACCCGCGACGGTCGCATCGGCAATGGCGTCGGCCTCGATACCCCGGCAGCGGCGTTGAATATCCTGCGGGCGTTGCATGCCGACGGTTATCCATTACCGGCTGAGTTACCAGACAGCGGCACCGCGCTGATCCAGCAGTTACTGGGCGGCGTCAGCAACGACCTCGATACCCTCGACCTGCGTCCGTGCCAGCAAAGCCTGGGCATGGATGATTATCTCGTGATGTTCAACGCCCTGCCTGAAGCCAATCGCGCGGCGGTGCTCGAACGTTGGGGGGCGCCGGAAAACGACCCGATGTGGCGCAGCGGGCGGATGATGATCGCCGGCCTGCGTTTTGGCCTGACCTTCGTCGGCATTCAGCCGGCCCGGGGTTATCAAGTCGACCCGAGCGCGGTGTATCACGATCCGGACCTGGTGCCGCCCCACGGCTACCTGGCTTTCTACTTCTGGCTGCGCAACACCTATGGCGCCCACGGCGTGATCCACGTCGGCAAACACGGCAACCTCGAATGGCTGCCGGGCAAGGGCGTGGGGCTGTCGGAACATTGCTGGCCAGACGCTTTGCTCGGGCCGCTGCCGAACATCTATCCGTTCATCGTCAACGACCCGGGTGAGGGCGCCCAGGCCAAGCGGCGGACCCAGGCGGTGATCATCGATCACCTGATGCCACCGCTGACCCGCGCCGAAACCTACGGCCCGTTGCGCAACCTCGAACTGTTGGCCGACGAATATTACGAAGCGCAGCTGCTCGATCCGCGCCGCGCCCTAGAGTTGCAGCGCGACATCCTGCAACTGGTGCGTGACACCCACATCGACCGTGAACTGCAACTGGACGAACAACTCGACAGCGATGCCGATGCGGCGATCTGGTTGCCGCGACTCGACACTTACCTGTGCGACTTGAAGGAGTCGCAGATCCGCGACGGCCTGCATGTGTTCGGCGAATCGCCCACCGGGCGATTGCGCATCGATACCTTGCTGGCGCTGTTGCGCATTCCACGGGGCGATGGCCGGGGTGCGCAGTCGAGTCTGCTGCGGGCGCTGGCCAAGGCCTTCGGACTAGGATTCGATCCGCTTGATTGCGCCTTGGCCGAGCCGTGGATTGGACCACGACCGAATGCCTTGTCGTTGATCAGCACTGAACTGTGGCGCACCACCGGCGATACCCGCGAACGCCTCGAACTGTTCGCCACACAACTGATTTCGCAGGCATTAGCTGACCCCTGTGGGAGCGAGCTTGCTCGCGATGGTGTGTCAGTCGACACCAATGTGGCTGACACACCATCGCGAGCAAGCTCGCTCCTACAGGAGGCGGGTTGGTCTGAGGTGCAAGCCATCCTCGACAGCCTGCGCGAAGTGGTCGCGCCAAGGCTGGACGCCTGCGGCCCGGCGGAAATGCGCGGATTGCTCGACGCGCTTGGCGGTCGCTTCGTCCCGGCCGGTCCCAGCGGCGCGCCCAGTCGTGGTCGTCTTGACGTGCTGCCCACCGGGCGCAACTTCTATTCGGTGGATGTACGCAACCTGCCGACCACCACGGCGTGGCGCATCGGGTTCCAGTCGGCCAACCTTATTCTCGAACGGCACCTGCAAGACCACGGCGATCATTTGCGCCAGCTCGGCTTGTCGGTGTGGGGCACCGCAACCATGCGCACCGGTGGCGATGACATCGCCCAGGCGATGGCGTTGATGGGCGTGCGTCCGGTCTGGGCCACCGGCAGCCAGCGGGTCGATGATTTCGAGATTCTGCCGTTGAGTTTGCTCGACCGCCCGCGGGTGGACGTGACCTTGCGTGTGTCCGGTTTCTTCCGTGATGCCTTTGCCAATCTGATTCGTTTGTTCGACGCGGCGGTGCAAGCGGTGGCCGATCTCGATGAGCCGGACGACCTGAACCCGTTGGCGGCCAAGGTACGCGCCGAGCGTGCAGCCTTGCTGCAGGCGGGGCTCGATGAAGACGCAGCGCGACGTCAGGCCGGCTGGCGGATATTCGGGGCCAAACCCGGTGCCTACGGCGCGGGTGTGCAAGGCGCCATCGACGGTCGCCTGTGGCAGAGCCGCGAGGACCTGGCCGAGGTCTACCTCAACTGGGGTGGCTACGCTTACGGCGGTTCCGACGAAGGCACCGCCGCCCGCGAACAGTTCAGCCAGCGCCTGAGCCAGGTACAGGCGGTGCTGCAAAACCAGGATAACCGCGAGCACGATCTGCTCGACTCCAACGATTACTACCAGTTCCAGGGCGGCATGCTCGCGGCGGTGGAGAGCCTGAAAGGCGAGGCGGCGGCCAGCTATCATGGCGACCACAGCCAACCGGACCTGCCGAGGATTCGCACCTTGAAGGAAGAGCTGAACCGGGTGATCCGCTCCCGGGCGGCCAACCCGAAGTGGCTCGAAGGCGTTAAACGTCACGGCTACAAAGGGGCGTTCGAAATGGCTGCGACGGTCGACAACCTTTTCGCCTTCGACGCCACCACGCAATTGATCGACGATCACCAGTACGCGTTGCTGGCCGATGCCTATTTGCTCGATCCGGGCACCCGGGATTTTGTCCGCGAACACAATCCCCATGCCTTGCGCGACATGACCGAGCGCATGCTCGAGGCGCAACAACGGGGAATGTGGAAGGAGCCCGGCGAGTACCGCGAGGCGCTGGAGAATCTGTTGCTGGATATAGAAGAAGATGGCTGACGCACTTAAACCTGTGGGAGCGAGCTTGCTCGCGATGACATGCGTTCAATCGACAAAAATGTTGCCTGACATTCCGCCATCGCGAGCAAGCTCGCTCCCACAGGGATTGGGGCGCCTGTAAGATCACCGACCATGACCGAGATAGAACAATGACCGACACCCCGCATTTCCCGCTCTGCGCCGTGGTCGGCGCCGACGATTTGAAGCTGGCCCTGTGCCTGACCGCCATCGACCCGAAAATCGGCGGCGTCCTGATCGAAGGCCCGCGGGGCATGGCCAAGTCGACGCTGGCCCGCGGTCTGGCGGATCTGCTGGCCAGCGGTCAGTTCGTCACCTTGCCGCTGGGCGCCACTGAGGAGCGGCTGGTCGGCACCCTCGATCTCGATGCGGCACTGGGCGAAGGTCGCGCACAGTTTTCCCCCGGCGTACTGGCCAGGGCTGACGGCGGCGTGCTCTACGTCGACGAGGTCAATCTGTTGCCCGATCACCTCGTTGACCTGCTGCTCGATGTAGCCGCCAGCGGCACCAATCTGGTGGAGCGTGACGGCATTTCCCATAGGCATTCGGCAAAATTCGTGCTGATTGGCACCATGAACCCGGAAGAGGGAGAACTGCGTCCGCAATTGCTTGACCGTTTCGGTTTGAACGTCGCCCTCGTTGGTCACACCGCGCCGGTCGAGCGCGGTCAGATCATCCGTCGTCGCCTGGATTTCGACGCCGACCCGCAAGGTTTCTGCGCCGAATGGGAATCCGCACAGGCGACTCTGCGTGACCGTTGCCAGAACGCACGCAATGCACTGGCAAGCATTCCCCTCGACGACCAGGCGCTGGCACACATCACTGAACGTTGCTTCGCCGCTGGCGTCGATGGTTTGCGCGCCGATCTGGTCTGGCTGCGCGCTGCCCGCGCTCACGCTGCCTGGCGCGGGGCGAACGCCATCGCCGAGGAAGATATCGACGCAGTCGCCGAGTTCGCCTTGCGCCATCGCCGTCGCGAACATTGCGCACCGACGCCTCAGTCATCCCAGGCGACGCAACAATCGGTGCCGCAGCACGCCAACCCGGGCGAAGGGCAGGGCCAGTGGGGCGAGTTGCCTGCCCAGGCGCTGGCGGTCGGTGCTCGACGTGAAGTGCCGAGCTGGCCAAAAAAGCCCTAGGCATTCGCCCACGCTCCGATGCGGGGGCGAATGCCAGACCCCGAGCCGGGCGGCTGGACCACGGCAAACAGGGTAAGCGTCATACGGCCCGTAGCGGCTCGGTCAACTGGCCTGGCACATTGCTCAATGGCCGACCGCGTCAGCGCGACGACCTGTTGTTTCAGCTGCGAACTCGCTCGCCCCACGAACTGTGGCTGGTGATCGTTGATGCCTCCGCATCGACCCGCCGTCATCAGGCATTGAGCGATGCCAAGGGCTTGCTGGCGCAGTTGTTCGACGATGCCTATCGCCAGCGTGCGCGTCTGGCGCTGCTCACAGCCAGCGGTGCTACACCGAAGTGGCAGGTGCAGGGATTGAAGGCCTCGACCGGGTTGCGCCATTGGCTCGATGGCCTTGGCGCCGGGGGCGGCACGCCGTTACTGGCCGCGTTGGGCGAAGCGGGGCGATGGCTTGGTGCACGGCAAAAACGTTTTCCGGCAGAGCAGCAGCGGTTGTTGCTGGTGACCGATGGACGGCTGAAGGACTGGCCGTTGTTGCCCGTGCTGGAGTGCCCGGGGGTGCTGATCGACATCGAGCGCGGGCCGATCCGACTCGGGCGCAGCAGGGTGTTGGCGACGCAGTTGCAGGCCGAGTATCGGCACATTGACGAGCTGCTTCCTGGCTGAAGTTTACTTTGTCTGCACGGGCCTCATCGCGAGCAAGCTCGCTCCCACATTGGTCCGGGTGAACACAAAGTCTGTGAACACCGAATGATCCCTGTGGGAGCGAGCTTGCTCGCGAAAGCGGAGGGTCAGTCAACATCAATTTCGGATTACTTGCCCATCGCCTGCCGATACTGCCGGGTGCGCTTGCCAATGTATAACCGGTCGAGAATCAACGCCCACAACGCCGAGACTTCAGGCCGGGTTTTGCGTCCACGGCTCAAGCGATGCAGCTGGAATTTGACCACCGCCATGCTCGCCAGCGCCGCCAAGGGCTTGCGTTTCCAGCGGATCGGCGGCAGTTGCGGATGTCTGTCCTGGCCTTCGCGCCAGTGCTTGACCAGGTGTGGTTCCACAGCGAGCGCGGTGCCGATGCCGGCCATGGCAAGGCCGCTGTCGAGGACCTGTTCGACGATTGCCAGACGACGGATCCCGCCGGTCACCATCACCGGCATCCGCGCCACGCTGGCCAGTTCGCCGGCCATTTCCAGAAAGTACGCCTCCCGCGCCAGGGTTTGGCCGTCGCGCGCCTCGCCTTGCATGGCAGGTGCTTCGTAACTGCCACCGGAGAGTTCCAGCAGGTCGATCGGTTGTTCGTTGAGCCACTGGATCACTTGCCGCGCATCATCGGCATCGAAACCACCGCGCTGGAAATCTGCTGAGTTGAGTTTTACCGACACACAAAATTGCGGCGACACCGCTTGGCGAACCGCCTCGACGACGGACAACAGCAGTCGCGCACGATTTTCCAGGGATCCGCCCCATTGATCGGTGCGCCGATTGGTCAGCGGCGAAAGGAACTGGCTGATCAGGTAGCCGTGGGCGGCGTGGATCTGCACGCCGGTAAAACCGGCTTTCTCGGCCAGTGCGGCGCTGGTGGCGAAACGTCGGATCACCTCCTGGATGTCGTCCGCGTTCATGGGTTTGGGTTCGGCGAACATCCTCGAGAACGGGCCCAGATCCAGCGCAACCGCCGACGGCGCCAGAGCTTGCTGGCCAAGGTTGGCCATGGTCTGGCGGCCAGGATGGTTGAGCTGCACCCAGAAATGCGCACCGCCGGCCCGACCAGCGCTGGCCCACTGGCGGAAGCGCTCCAGGTGGCGCTCGTCTTCCAGCGCTACTCCGCCGGGACCGGTCATGGCGCGACGGTCGATCATTACATTGCCGGTCAGCAACAAGCCGGCCCCGCCCTCGGCCCAGGCCTGATACAGACGAAGCAGGGCCTTGTCGGGTACTTGATCGGTATTGGCGAGGTTCTCTTCCATCGCGGCTTTGGCAATGCGATTGCCGATGGTCTGGCCGTTGGGCAAATTCAACGCTTGAAAGGGCGACATGCTTGGCTCCTCGTAGTGATGAGCAGAGGCTAACCTTAAAGTTAACTTTAATGTCAAGCAGATAAATGGGCCCGCAATGAAGATCGGTGAATTGGCGCAGTTGAGCGGGTTGACCGCATCGCGGATGACCCATGGCAAGGCGCAGTTGCCGGGTTGGATCGACACCCTCCAGGCCCGGCCCGAAGGGGGATTTTTACTGTTGAGCGGGCAAAACAGTTTGAGTGACAGGGTAGGCAAAAGACTCAGTGTTATCGATAGTCGCAAAAACGGTTTGCTCCTCTCCCGGCTTTATGGGAGCAGAAACGTTTCGTAAGAAGCTGATGTATCGGTCTGGCCTCCAGCGGGTTGTACTTAAACCCATGAAAGACGGGAGCAAGGTAGCCCCAGTATAAAATTCCCCAGGTAAAACAGAGAAAATGGTGGTAACGGAGGTTTTGATTGGAAAAAAGATCGCGCCGGGATAAGTGCCACATAACGGATAGCCCGGAGCTCCTTGTGAACATTTTGACGGTGGCTCCTGGCCGACTACCAGTTTGGTGGGCGGTGAACTTACACCCGTTACCACAACCGAAAATGAAATGCCCTTGCCTGGCAGGTTTTGCAGATTCAATTGTGACATCGTGAAGTTACCGTTAGACAGCGTGGATACCTGCTTCAAAATGACGTCATCGCTGGTTTTCGCCGTTACCATGAACGGGCCTGTAGCCGTGGTCCCAACGATCGTGCCCGAGATGGATGTGGCACTTTTTGAAAGCGGTGTCGTAATGCAAACTTCAGGGCCATTCTGGCCGATGTACTTTCCATTGACCAAGCTGCTGCACTCTTCGCTGACCGTGGAAACAGTCGCGTCCGGATCAATATTGCAACCCGTTAAACCCATCCCCAGCGTCGCGCAAACAAATAAAGTTCTCGCCGTATTCATGTTCGATCCCCTTTGGTTTCGATAGTCAGATGCGGCGCCAGTATTTCCTTGCCTGCTCAGAAGCGTCTACTGTCATATTTGACAGTAGCAAGCAGATTGGTCGGGTTTAAACAGATCTTTTTTCGATGGCACACATCGCTCGGTTAGCGATGAGGAGGCGCTTTGCAGTAGGTGGGATAGATAGCTTTATTGATGAAATGTGTAGCGATCCTTCCCGGTATGTTTTGACTCATACAAGGCCGCATCGGCCTTGATCAGCGCCTGGTTCAGTGTGTCACCGTCGAGCACCCGGGCCAGGCCGATACTGATGGTCACCGGGTGTCGAGTGGGTTGCTCGCGTACCACCCGACACAGGTCGCCGGCCAGCGTCTCGACGTCTTCGCGGCTAACCCCGGCCAGGTAAATCGCGAACTCCTCGCCACCCAATCGCGCATATTCGTGGTGGGCCGTCACCGACTTGATGTCCTGCGCGATGCGCTTGAGCACCTCATCGCCAATGTCGTGGCCGTAGACGTCGTTGACCTTCTTGAAGTTGTCGATGTCGATCATCGCCAGGTAGTGGTCGTTTTCCCGCGGCACGCTGTTCAACTGCAGGCTTGCGCGGGTCATGAACGAACGGCGATTGGGGATTTCGGTGAGGGTGTCGATGTAGGCCTGGTCCAGCAGCAGCCTGGACATGATGAAGTTGTTGAGCTTGGCCTTGTGCAGCGTCAGGAAGCTGTAGAGGGTCAGGCCGCAGATAAATGTCGTGTAACTGAGGGCCATCACGCCCCCCAGTTCAAACTGTTCGATACCGGTGTTGTAGAAGGGATTGAGAAACCACCAGGTCACCAACTGCGCGGCAAAGAATGACCAGCGGCTCAGCGGCAACACCGAGGCTGTGAACAGGGTGGTCGAAGCCGCCAGCAACAGCCAGGCCGGTTGGTGGTCGTTTCCCAGGCCTTCGATGAGCAGCCGCGTGCCGAAGGCAATGGTGAGCACAAACAGCAGGTTGAGTTTCTGGAAGTGCCGGGCGTCGCGGATAAACAGCAGAATGATGACAAGAATCGTGAAGACCCCGAAGAACACCAGCGAGCGCCAGGTGAATGGCTGCCCGCCGATGAAACTCAGGATCAGGTCGTAAGCAACCCAGACCACAATGCTGGCGATGTAGATCAGTACGCAAAATGTGTGCAGCCGATCGAATTCATGTTGGAGGAACTCGGCCTTGAGCTCAGCCGGCGCCGATTTTTTCAGCACTTCGTCTTCAATGGTTTTGTACATCGCCGACCTTGCCCTTGTGCTGGTTGTCGAGAATCACCTTGCCCCAGGGTCGGTAGCGCAGGGAGAAAACCGATGTCGGGTGGCAACCCGGTGAAGAGGTTTGTGGCGGCATCGGTTCGGCACGGAAGGGTTGTCCGGCAGCGCTGACTTGCCGGAAGGCTTCCCTGACGATGCCGATGGAGCAGGGCAGCGCATTGGCGTAGCCATTGCGAATCAATGGTGGCAAGCGTCCGGTGCCGGCACCGTCTTGCCACCACACCTGGATTCCGGCGTTCGCCAATTCCCCCAGCCATTGGCCATTCACTTGTGGCGCGAGTTTGCCGACGTTGAACACGCTGATGTGCAATGGTGCGTCGAGCTTGCCGGAAAAATCCTTGAGCTGGCGTTGCAATCTTTGTCGGCGATCCAGCGCCAGAAAGTGCAGGTCATCCAGTTCCATGGGCAGATACCAGCCGCTGACGGGGAGTTTCCAGTCCTTGCGCAGTTTCTGCTGCCGGGCCAGCGACTGCCCTAGTTGCGTCTGCCAGTACGTTGCCAGCCCGGCACTGTCAAGCTCATTGATACGCTGGTAATAGGCCGGGTCCATGTACAGGCCCAGCACCAGTTTCAGGCCTTGGGCCTGGGCCTGTTTCAGGCTGCGGGCAAGCCAGCCGTCGGCACCGCCGAAGTCCGAATCGCCGTAGGCCGTCCACTGTACGATCACCGTGTGCACGCCCTGGCGGGCGCTGTCCTGCCAGATCCGCTGCCATTGCGCCTGGCTCAGGTTGGCATCGACATTGAGCGGTTGATAGAAAATCTGTTCGTCGGCATGGGTCGCCGCGGCGCCCAGCAACAGGCACAAAGCCAAAAGAAGTCGCTTCATCAGAAATTCAACTCCACGCCCACCAGCACGCCGTTGCCGCCTTCATACAGATTGCCACCCAACGCTTGTTGATACTCGGTGCGCACCGTCAAGTGCGCGCGATAGGCGTTGTAGACATCGTCGTCGAACCACCATTGCCAACGCAGGCCCAGACCGGTGCGCAGATCCTGGCGCCAGTCGTTGCTCGGGTCCTGGGTCGCGAATTCGAGAAAGCCGTACGGCATGATCGTTTGTGCGCCGTTGAACGGAAGTTTCCAGGTGTGCCCTTGCTGGAAGCGCGACAACCATTGATGGTCGCCGGCCTTGGTCCACCACGCCGCGTCGAGGTAGAGGAAGCGCTCCTCCCAGTCGCTTTCATCGACCCGCCAATCGTTGCGGAATCGACCCTGATCAAGGAACGACGCGGTTGTCCGCAGCAGGTAGTCGGTGGTGGTGTGGCCATCATTGCGGTGATCCTCGGCCTGATCGGACACCTTGTCGGGGACCAGCATCTGGCCGAGGCTCAGGCCATGGTTGTCCTGATCATCGAACTGGCTTTGCTTGTAGATCTCACCATAGAAGTTGATGTTGGCGGTGCCCCAGGGCTTGTAGCGCAGGCCGACGCCGGTACCCAGGGATTCGGCATAGCTCGACCGGCCCACGCCGCCAAGCAACACGCGGCCATAGACCGACAGCGTGCTGCCGGCGCGGCTGGGTTCATCGCCCAGTGCGTGGTCCCACATGGCCAGTTGCACGTTCTGTGAACTGGAGCGTCGCTGTGTGCCGATGCTGTCGTCGGGACGCAGGATGTCGTTGGTCGATATCCCGGCCGGTGACCAGGTGCTGGCGATGGTGACTGTGTCGCGACGGGACAGGCTTTCGTGGGCGCGACGCTGGCGATAGCGGCGCGCTTCCATGCTGCCATCCTCGTCATCGGCGGCCACCGGGTTCTGCTCCAGATCGATCACCCGGCGCAGTTCCTTGCGCGCCGAAGCGCTGTCTTCGACCTCGTCATAACGCCAGGCCAGGGTTTCGCCGAGGCGATAGTCTTCCGGGAAATCCTGGGTGGCGCGTTGCAGATACGGGATGGAACCGGCGCGTGCTGCCTTGGTCTCGGCACCGGCCAGGCGCACGCCGTAGTCGGCCCGATAACGGGGATTGTCCGGTTCGCGGCGCGCCGCTTCGGCAAGCCATTCGGTACTTTGTTGCAGGTCGCCGGCCTTTTGCGCCGTGACCGAGGCCGCATAGTAATGCTCGGCATCCGGTACCAGCTGCAGGGCGGACCGCTGGCGTTGCAGCGCGAGGGTGTGATCGCCCTGGGCATCGGCAATCGCCGCGCCCAAGGTCCACTCATTGGCACCACGGGTGCGGCTTAGTTGCCAGTAGCGTTCAGCTGTTTGCGTGTCGCCGATATTCAGGGCGCCGCGGCTGGCGGTGAGGCGGGCATTGTCGCTGAGTTCGGCATCTGGAATGCTGCGCCAGATGGCCAGGGCACCGGCCGAGTCTCCGGCCGCCTCCAGGGCGTAGGCGAGTGGCAGGCGAGTGTTCTGGTCACCCATTTTTTCGGCGGTCTGGTAATACACTACTGCTTCGCCGGGGCGCTCGGGCATTGCACAACGGCCGAGGGCGCGGTAGTCGCCCGCAGCTTGCGGGAGATCACCGATGGCCTGTTGAACCGCGCCGCACTGGCCGTTTTCCGCCAGTTGCGCCAGCAGTTGCCCGCGAGTGGCGGGGTCGACGCGCTTGAGCAGCGAAACAATGCGTTGCTGTTGTGCCGCGGTCGGTGTCGACGCGGCATACAACCCCGCCAACCTTTGCAGCAGGGGCGTCGGCAGCTTGCCGCCGTGGCGGTCGAAGGCGCTCTCGAGCAACTGTTGCGCATGTTCACGATGGCCGGCATTCAGCGCCAGGTAGGTAGCCTGGTTGAGCGAATCGAGGTTGCCGGTCTGCTGGTAATGCCGCTCCCAGAATGCCGTCGCTTCGGTATCGTGATCCGATGCCTGGAGCAGTTCAGCGCGGCGTTTGACCACGTCGGCGGTCTGCGGCTGGCTGGCGAGGTAGGCCATGACTTTGTCGCTGCGGCCTTCCTCCTGCCAGACGTCGAGCAGGTGTTCGCGGCGTCGCGTGTCCCAAGGCTCCGGTAGACGGGTCGTTTGCAGCAGGTCGGTGGCTTGCAGGCGCTGGGCGAGGACCAGCCAGGCCTGCGGGTTTTCTTCGGGTTGGCAACTTTTCAATTGGCTCAGCGCAGCTTGCGGATCACGACGCGACAGCCAGTCGGCGGTCTCCAGGCATGGCCGCTGCAACTCACCACTCAAGCGTTGTACCGTGGCGCTGTCGCCGGTTTGCCGCGCCAGTTCCCACAGACGCTGGCGTTGCGCCGGGTCGGCAAGATCGGCAGGCGGCAGCGATTGCATCCAGCGCTGCGCCTGCTGGACCTGGCCCATGGCAATCGCCCGGTCGACCATGGCCAGCCGGGTCTTGCGCGCGGCTTCCGGGCTTGGCGCTGTTTGCAGCAGTTGCTGCAAGGATTGCTCGTCGAGGCGTTGCACGTAGGCGTTGGCCAGGCGTTGCCAGCTTTGGGCATCGAGTTGTTGGTTAGCGGCCAGTGGCGCCAGTTCCTTGATGGTGCCATCCCAATCGCGCAGTTGCTCGGACCAGTTGGCCCGGGCCTGTTGCAGCGCTTGCTCATCACCCTTGGGTGGCAGTTGCGCCAGCCAGTCATGGGCCGAGGCCGCGCCGCCGCGCTTGGCCAGGCTCGCGCTGTAGGCCTGCCACAGGCGCACGCGATGCTCCAGATTGCTGGAGGCTATCCATTGCTCCACCTGTTTTCTGTCCGGCGGATCCTGTTCGATCCAGGCCAGGCGCAAGTTGAGCAGGCTATCGCTGTTGGACGGGGTATCCGGCAGCGCTTGCAGGGCATCTTCGTAGCGTTGCTGCTTGACCAGCGATTGCACCAGTAACGCCCGTGCTTCATCGTTTTGCGGCACTTTGCTCAGCAGGTGGCGCATCAGCCGTTCGACTTCCTTCCAGTTGCCATTTTTCGCTTCGCGGTAACTGCGGTCCATATAGGGGTAACTGCGGAACTGATCGAAATCGGTCAAGGGTTCGGCTTGCACCCACGCCGTGGTGTTCAGGCAGAGCAACAGGCTACCGGCCATCAAGGTCTGACGATGGACAGGCTTCATGCGGCCTCCCGGGCAATGCAGTACGCTGCGTGCTGCTCGCTCGTCTGATCGACCAGGGCCTGTTCGAGGATTTCCTGTGTGATCATGCCGCGTTCAATCAAGTGTTCACCGAGAGACATTTTTTCCGCATCGAAATCGATCAGCGCCTGATTGAACAGGGTTGGCGGCACCATGCCGCGTACTTGCAACAGATTGCCCAGCAACACTTGGTGATGGCTGACGCGCTCAATCAGGTCTTCGTCGTCCTGATTTTGCTCAAGCACCTCAAGCATCTGATGCACTTCCTCGCTTTGACGAGGGCTGGCGTACCAGTAGCGGATCCCCAGCGTCACCCGGCCTTGTGGTGCAAGGCGGCAACGCACCGGGCGTTTCAGTTGACGGCTGATGGCGCCCAGGGACACTTGGCTCACCGGACCTTCGGAGGCCAGCACCAGGGTTTCGTTCTCCTCGGCGACCGGCAACACGCCGTAGTGTGTAGCGATTTTGCGCGGCACGGCGTCGATCAGGCGTTTGTCGAGCTTGAACGGATTGAGTGGCGCCCATTCCAGGTCCAGTTGTTCGGCCAGGGCCTGCACCAGTTGCGTGGTGTCGATG
Organism: Pseudomonas jessenii; assembly: GCF_002236115.1. Lineage (GTDB taxonomy): Bacteria > Pseudomonadota > Gammaproteobacteria > Pseudomonadales > Pseudomonadaceae > Aquipseudomonas > Aquipseudomonas jessenii. The sequence goes on from NZ_NIWT01000001.1 coordinate 273,848, forward strand.
TGCCCGCGCAGCAGCAGTTCCTGACCCAGGCGTCGGCGTACCGGGTTGGTGATCGCGGCTTCGAGTTGATCTTCAGACAGCAGGCCTTTTTCCACCAGGCGATGGCCCAGCGGGGTGCGCTGGGCTTCAGCCAGGGCCGGAAACTCATGGGTGGTCTTGTCCCAGGCGACGCGACGGGAATCGCCCATTTCCATCACCTGGCGCAACGCCCGAACGTTGGCGAAAAAATTCACGAAATTGCTCCACACCATCCGGGGCGCCGACAGCAGTCCTTCGCCGAGTCCGTAAAAACGGGTGACAAACCAACCGCGCTGGAATAGCCGGTTGAGCAGCATGAAGCCATTGAGCCACAGCAGGCCCGCCAACAACGTGCTGTCAGAGAGGATCGACGGGAACCGCCAGGCGTTCGGCGCGATCACGGTGACCAGCCACATCGCCAGCAACACCACCAGCAGTATGTTCACCAGGAAGCTCAACAGGTACGCAATCAGGCCACGGCGGTCGCGCCACAGAAAATAATTGAGCAGGCCTTTGCTGCTCCAGCCCAGATTCTTGGTGCCCTGGAACACGATGCCGACGATCCAGCGCGACTTCTGCCGGATCGCGTACTGCAAGTCACGGGGAAAGTGCTCGCGCACACAGATCACCTGGGAAAAGGCGCGGTCCATGCCGAACACCCATGGTTGTTCCAGTGCCAGTTTCGGGTCGGTCACCGAATAGCGGGCAAAGATGCACTTCATGCCTTTTTGCTTGAGGCGGAAACCGATGTCGTAGTCTTCGGTGAGGCTCTGCACGTCGAAGGCGATACCGTCACCGTCTTCGAGCAGGGCACTGATGGCCTTACGGCTGAAACAGGTGCCGACCCCGGCGCTGGGCACTTGCCCGGTCAGTGCTTCACGCACGATGACGTCCTTGCCATGGTTCTCGGCGAACTCGTCGACGTAGTGCCCGGCAGTGAAGCCATGCCATTCCGGCGCGTAGGGATAGACCGGAATCTGGATCAGGTCCTTGGCCGGCAGCAGGTAGTTGAACAGGCGCAACTCCATGGGCGAAATCACGTCCTCGGCATCGTGCAGGATGAAGCCGGCGAACTGGATCTTTGCATCGTTTTCAAAGCGCAGGATGGCGTCGATCACGTTGTTCAGGCAGTCAGCCTTGCTGGTAGGACCGGGACGGGCGCACACCACTTTGTGCACGTTGGGATAATGCAGGCACACCGCATCGACGTCGGCCTGGGTCTCGGCGTCGTTGGGGTAGGTGCCGACGAAAATCTGATAGTTCTCGTAGTCGATGGTCGAGGCGGCCAGGCGCGCCATTTCACCGACCACGCCGACTTCGTTCCACGCCGGCACCATGATCGCCAGGGGTTTTTCGCCGATGGAATACAGCCGTTGCTCATCGGCTCGGTCGAATTTTTCATAGATCCGCCAGCGCCGGATCAGCTTGCGGGTCCAGTACACCAGGTCGATGAACAGGTCATCGAGGCCGAGTATGAACATCAGCAGGGCCAGGGTAATCGCGAGGTATTTGAGACCGAACAACACATAGGCAAAGAAGTCGACAAACACCAGGCTCATACGGCTTTACCCGCCGTGCGGTGTTTGAGCCAGATGCCGAGGCGATTGGCGATGCGTTCGCTGGCGTGTCCGTCGCCATAGGGGCTATGGACCCGGCTCATTCGCTGGAAGGTGGCTTCATCATCGAACAACAGGCTCGATTCCCTGACGATGCGGTCGGTGTCGGTGCCCACCAGCACCACGGTTCCGCCTTCGAGCGCCGATGGCCGCTCCGTGACATCGCGCAGCACCAGAAGCGGCTTGCCAATGGCCGGTGCTTCCTCCTGGATGCCACCGGAATCGGTGAGAATGAAATAGGCGCGGTCCATCAGCCAGACGAAATGCTGGTAATCCTGCGGTGCCACCAGATAGATATTGGGTTTGTCCGAGAGGACGCTGTAGACCGCCTTTTGCACCTGCGGATTGAGGTGCACCGGGTAGACGAATTGCGCATCGGGATAACGTTCGGCAAGGGTGGCCAGAGCCAGGCAGATGTTGCGAAAGCCGCCGCCGAAATTCTCCCGGCGATGCCCGGTGATCAGCACCATGCGCCTGTTGTCGTCGAGCACCGCCAGCGGCGAGTCGGCGGCCGGGTGCCAGTGGATTTCCTGCTGGTGTTTGCGCATCCATACCAGCGCATCGATCACCGTGTTACCGGTGACCTCGATGTTGGCCTTGGACACACCTTCGCGCAGCAGGTTGTCCTGGCTGATGGTGGTCGGCGCGAAATGCAGGTCGGCGATGACACCGGTCAGGTGCCGGTTGGCTTCCTCAGGCCAGGGTGCACGCAAGTTACCGGTACGCAAACCTGCCTCGACGTGGCCGATGGGTATCTGGCGATTGAAGGCGGCGAGGGCGGCAATGAAGCTGGTGGTGGTGTCGCCGTGTACCAGCACGATATCCGGATGCACCCGCTCGTAGGCTTTGTCGAGATGCCCCAGCAATTGTTCGGAGAGACCGTTGAGGGTCTGGCCCTGGGTCATCACCTGCAAGTCTTCATCGACCGTCAGCTCGAACGAGTCGAGGACCTGCTTGAGCATTTCCCGGTGCTGGCCTGTGGAGCAGATGTTCAGGGTTATACCTGGCCAATTGCGCAGGACCCGTGCCAGGGGGGCCATCTTGATGGCCTCCGGACGCGTACCGAAAACCATCATGACTTTAAATGACATCAACCCTCCTGGGACCGCGCACGCCGAACACGTCACGGCTGCTAAAACCGGTAATTTCCTGGACATAGAATAAAGCAGTCGGGTGGGCGGTTGTCCAATGAAGCTGCTCTGAGTCGCGGGTGTTGCTTCGAGTGGGGTCATGTGCACCCAATTGAGAACCAGATACCCGTCCCTCTGATTCAAAACAAATTTCAATCCCTCTCACATTCCCTCCACATCCTGTGGCACACTTTCTGCCGCTTATTCCGTTATTGCACAATTAATTCCGCTATAGCGGAACAATAACTTCCAGTCAGGAGAAACACCCATGAGCATTACTCGTTACGGCACCGGCAGCACCGCCGGCGGCGGTCAGCCTCGTCCATTCGCCCGCGCTGTCGAAGCCGATGGCTGGCTGCACGTGTCCGGCCAGGTGCCGGCGCTGGATGGCGAGATCATTGTCGGTGGTATCGTCGAGCAGACTCACCAGACCATGAAGAACCTGATCGCTATCCTTGAAGAGGCCGGTTATGGCCTCGAAGACGTGGTGCGCACCGGCGTGTGGCTGGAAGACCCGCGGGATTTCTGGAGTTTCAACAAGGTGTTCTCCGAGTACTTCAAGCCTGAACATGCCCCGGCGCGGGCCTGCGTGCAGGCGAACATGATGGTCGACTGCAAGGTCGAGATCGACTGCATTGCGTACAAGAAAAAGGCTTGAACCGAGTCGCGCCCATCGCGGGCAAGCCACGCTCCCACAGGTTTTTGTGCTGCCACAGATTGCAGACACACCACCATTGCCTGTGGGAGCGGGCTTGCCCGCGAAGGCGGCCTAACGGTCAGCGCGGCACACTGGGTAAACTCCAGGCGACCATGAATGGGAACCACTGAAATGACCGAAGACACCATCAAGCGCCGGGCACGTGGGCTGGACCGGGCGTTCGATATCCTCGATTTCCTCAAGGAGATCGGCCAGCCCCTGCGTCCGAACGACATCGCCAGCGGCATCGGCAGCCCCAAATCCACGGTCTACGAACTGGTGGCCTCGCTGCTGGAACGACGCATCCTGGAGCCGGTGGGCAAGGACGGTCATGTCTACCTCGGTCGCCAGTTGTACTTTCTCGGGCAGGCACACCTGCGACATTTCGACCTGACTCGCGAGGCCGATCACGCCTTGCAGGAAATCGTCAGCCAGACCCGTGAAACGGCGCAGATGTGTCTGCTCAACGGGCGCAAGTACACCGTTGCGCTGATGAAGGAGGGGGAGCGGCATTTCCGCATTTCCTCGGACATCGGTGAAAACGCGCCCATCCCCTGGACCGCATCCGGGCGCTTGCTGCTGGCGCACCTGAGCGACCAGGCAATCGTCGACCTGATCGACCACGACGACTTCATCCTGCCCAATGGCGAACACTTGCCGCTGGAACAATTTCTCAAGGAAATCCGTCAGGCCGGTATCGATGGTTTCTTTTCCTTCGATAGCGTCGCCGACACCTTTACCCATTGCTTCGCCGCACCGGTCAAAGACCCCAACGGCGTGGCCATCGCGACCCTGTGCATCGTCGCCCCCCGGGCCGATGCCAAGAACAACTACAACGACTACCGCCGGGTGCTGATCGAAAGCGCCAATAGCCTGGCCCGTCGCATCAACGAATAACAGCGGCTGCCTGCGGCCGCGTGAACGAGGAGTTCGACCATGTCTTCTGCCCCCAATACCGCCGCCGTGGAAAAAGGCACCGCACCCAAGGGCGCCAGCCTGGTGCGTGACGTCAGCCTGCCTGCGCTGGTACTGCACCGCGAGGCGCTGGAACACAACATTCGCTGGATGCAGGCGTTCGTCAGCGACAGCGGAGCGGAACTCGCGCCCCATGGCAAAACCAGCATGACCCCGGCGCTGTTCCGGCGCCAACTGGACGCCGGTGCCTGGGGCATCACCCTGGCCAGCGCCACCCAAACCCGTGCGGCCTACGCTCATGGTGTGCGCCGGGTGCTGATGGCCAACCAGTTGGTCGGTACGCCGAACATGGCGCTGATTGCCGACCTGCTGGCCGACCCGACGTTCGACTTCTATTGCATGGTCGATCACCCGGACAACGTCGCCGACCTCGGCGCCTATTTCGCCTCCCGTGGCGTGCGTTTGAACGTCATGATCGAATATGGCGTGGTCGGTGGTCGCTGCGGTTGCCGCAGCGAGCAGCAAGTGCTCGACCTGGCCAAGGCCATCGCCGCGCAACCGGCGCTGGCCCTGACCGGGATCGAAGGCTACGAAGGGGTGATCCACGGCGATCACGCGGTGACCGGTATTCGTGATTTCGCCGCGTCACTGGTGCGCCTGGCGGTGCAGTTGCAGGACAGCGGTGCCTTCGCCATTCCCAAGCCGATCATCACCGCGTCGGGTTCGGCCTGGTATGACCTGATTGCCGAGTCGTTTGAAGCACAGAACGCCGCCGGGCGTTTCCTCAGCGTGCTGCGTCCCGGCAGTTACGTGGCCCATGACCATGGCATCTACAAGGAAGCGCAGTGCTGCGTACTCGACCGTCGCAGCGATCTGCACGAAGGCCTGCGTCCGGCGCTGGAGGTGTGGGCGCACGTGCAGTCGCTGCCGGAGCCGGGGTTTGCGGTGATTGCCCTGGGCAAGCGCGACGTGGCCTACGACGCCGGTTTACCGGTGCCATTGCTGCGTTACAAGGCGGGCGCCGTGCCGGCCAAAGGCGATGATGTGAGCGTCTGCAAGGTGACTGCGGTGATGGACCAGCATGCGTTCATGACCGTGGCACCGGGGGTTGATCTGCGGGTGGGCGACATCATTTCGTTCGGCACTTCGCACCCGTGCCTGACGTTCGACAAGTGGCGTGTCGGTTGCCTGGTGGATGAGCAACTGAACGTCATCGAGACGATGGAAACCTGTTTCTAAGGGTTTGAGATCGAGTTGCGGCCATCGCGAGCAAGCTCGCTCCCACAGGGTTTTGTGTACACCGAAGATCCAATGTGGGAGCGAGCTTGCTCGCGATGAGGTCAAACCAGACAACACTGAAACACCAGAGACCCCACAACAATGAACACCATCAACACCCTGGGCCCCAACACTCCACGCATCGCCCTGATCGGCGAGTGCATGATCGAGTTGCAGCATCGCGCCGACGGCAGCCTGCAACAGAGCTTCGGCGGCGATACATTGAACACGGCCGTGTACCTGTCCCGGGAACTGGGAGAGGACGGCTCCGTGGACTACGTCACCGCCCTGGGCGATGACAGTTTCAGCGACGCGATGTGCCAGAGTTGGGCGGCGGAAAATATCGGGCTCGCCATGGTCCAGCGTCTGTCCGGACGCCTGCCGGGTTTGTATTGCATCCAGACTGACGCCGCCGGTGAGCGACGCTTTCTGTACTGGCGCAACGAAGCGGCCGTCCGCGATTGCTTCACCACCCCGGCCGCCGCGCCGATTCTCGCCGCGCTGCCAGATTATGATGTGCTGTACTTCAGCGGCATCACCCTGGCGGTACTCGGTGCGCAAGGTCGGGAAAAACTGCTGGAAACCCTGATCGAAGCCCGCCAGCGCGATGCGCGAATCGTGTTCGACAACAACTACCGGCCACGGCTGTGGGCATCGGTCGAGGACGCCCGGGCGGCATATCGCAGTGTGCTGGCGTATGTCGACCTGGCGTTGCTGACGGTGGATGACGAACAGGCGTTGTTTGGTTATGCCGATGGTGACGCGGTGTTTGCCGCGTATGAGCAGATCGGTACGCCGGAAGTGGTGCTCAAGCGCGGTGCACAAGCGTGCCTGATTCGTTGTGATGGAAAGTCGTTCGAAGTGCCGGCGCAGAAGGTCGAGCGGGTGGTGGACACCACGGCGGCGGGGGATTCGTTCAGCGCGGCGTATCTGGCTTCGCGGCTCAAGGGCGGCAGCCCTTCGCAAGCCGCCGAGGCCGGGCATCGGTTGGCGAGCCGGGTGATTCAGGTGCCGGGGGCGCTGATTCCCAAGTAAAAGTTGAATGGCCGCTGGCTGCGCCATCGGATCGCGAGCAAGCTCGCTCCCACAGTGGTAGTCGGTGTGGCTGCAACCTATTGCAACTCACAAATCCCTGTGGGAGCGAGCTTGCTCGCGATGGGGCCCGAAAGCCAACAGAGCATCAATCCCGGTAAAACACCTGCACCAGGTGATACCCGAACTTGCTCTTGATCGGCCCATGCACCACCCGCAGCGGTTTCTTGAAGATCACCGCATCAATCACGCCGACCATCTGTCCCGGCCGCACTTCACCGAGATCGCCGCCGCGCTTGCCCGATGGGCAGGTCGAATACTTCTTGGCCAGCACGTCGAACGCTTCGCCCTTGGCGATGCGTTGTTTGAGCTGCTCGGCTTCTTCCGAGGTTTTCACCAGAATATGGCGGGCTTGAGCTTTCATTGGCGGTACCTTGCAACGGTGGTGGCTATGTGGGCGGCAGTGGGGGGGCGCGCGATTATGCCTCAACTCAGTCCGATTGACTGATCATCGTGCGAATCTTGTTGGCCAGCAGATCGATGGAAAACGGCTTGGCTACCATGTCCATGCCCTCTTCGAGAAAACCCTGGCGCTCGGCGGCGATCTCGGCGTAACCGGTCATGAACAGCACTTTCAGTTCGGGACGATGCTGACGGGCGATTTCCGCCAGTTGGCGGCCGTTCATGCCCGGCAACCCGACGTCCGTCACCAGCAGGTCCACCCGCAGGTCCGACTCCAGCAGCGGCAGGGCGCCCTTGGCATCTTCGGCTTCATGGGCTCGGTAACCGAGCTCATTGAGCAGGTCCAATACCAGCATGCGCACCGCCGCATCGTCCTCGACCAGCATCACGGTTTCGCCGGCAATGGCCGCCGGTGCCTCGCCGATGACGGGCGACAAAACTTTTTCCGGCTCGGTCGAATGCAGGCGCGGAAGGTACAAACGCACGCTGGTGCCTCGTCCCGGCAGGCTGAACAGACTGACGTGGCCCCCCGATTGCTGGGCGAAACCGTAAATCATCGACAAGCCCAAACCGGTGCCCTGGCCGATGGGCTTGGTGGTGAAGAAGGGGTCGAATGCCTTGGCCAGCACCGAGGGCGTCATGCCGGTGCCGTTGTCGCTGACGGCAATCATCACGTAGTCACCGGCCTTGACCGGTTCCAGGGTCGTCATGTCACTGCCGTCGAGGTACACGTTGGCCGTTTCAATCTGCAACTCGCCGCCATCGGGCATGGCGTCCCGGGCGTTGATCACCAGGTTGAGCAGGGCGTTTTCCAGCTGGCTGACATCGGTGTTGACCCGCCAGATGTTCTCGGCCAGTTGCAGGTTGAGCTCGATATGGTCGCCCTTGGTACGCCTGAACAAGTCTTCCAGAGAGTGGATCAGCTCGTTGGGGTTGAGCGGCTTGCGATTGAGTGATTGGCGCCGGGAGAACGCCAGCAGGCGATGGGTGAGGGCGGCGGCGCGGTTGGCCGAGGACACGGCCGCTTCGGTGAATCGACCGATCTCGCTGGCGCGGCCGTCGGCAATGTAGCGTTGCATCAGGTCGAGGCTGCCGATGATGCCGGTGAGCATGTTGTTGAAGTCATGGGCGATGCCGCCGGTAAGCTGGCCGACCGCTTCCATTTTCTGCGCATGGCGCAAGGCGTCTTCGGCACGTTCGCGCTCGAACATCTCGTTCTGCAGACGCTCGTTGGCTTCGGCCAGTTGGCGGGTGCGGGCGGCAACCCGTTCTTCAAGGGTTTCGTTGAGGTTACGCAGGGCTTCTTCGGTCTTTTTGCGCTCGGTTTCGTCGATCACGAAGATGTAGAAACCGTTCACGGCGCCATCCGCGCCGTGGCGTGGCAGGTAATTCATCAAGGCCTGGCGGATGCTGCCGTCGCGGTGTGGCGTGCTGATGCTGAAACAGCAGGGCCGGCCAGACAGCGCTTCCTTGATGTGCGGAGCGCGCAGCGCATAGGCTTCTTCGCCGAGCACTTCAAGAATGGTTCGCCCGTAAAGCTCTTGCGGCGTCAGCCCGTACCAGTCGAGGTACGCCGCATTGTTCAGGCGAAAGCGTTCTTCGCGGTCGACGTAGCTGATCAGGACCGGCATGGCGTTGATGATCAGTTGCAGCTCGGTCTGGCTCTGGCGCAGGGCCTGTTCGGTGTGTTTGCGCTCGGTCAGGTCCAGGGCGGCGCCGAGGAAGCGCACCGGCCGGCCATGGTGATCCTTGTAGCAGCGACCGCGGGCAAATACCCAGCGCATCTGGCCGTCGGTTTGCAGCAGGCGATACTCCTCGGCGTATTCGGTGCCATGGGTGATGCAATGCTTGATGCTGCGGGCGATCAGGGCGCGGTCTTCGGGGTGTACGCCGTGCAGGTATTCACTGATCGGCAATTGGCTGGCCATGGCCGGGTCGATGCCATGCAGTTGGGCAAAATGCGCATCGGCGATGAAGCGGTCCTCGCTGATGTCCCAGTCCCAGGTACCGACCGCATCGGTGGCGGCGAGGGCCAGTTGCAGGCGTTCCTCGGTTTCACGCTGGGCCTTGAGGCTGGCCGCCGAGCGCTGTTCGAGTTCGAGGGCGATGCGCCGGCGTTCGTTGGTTTCGATGGCGGTGACCAGGATCCCGGACACCTGGGCACCTTCGTCGCGGATCGGGCTGTAGGTCAGGTCGAGCCAGAAGTCAGACTCCTGGCCCCCGCGTTGCAGGGTAAAGCGCTGCTCGCTGTAGGTGCGCACCTGACCTTGCAGGACGGCGCTGTAGATCGGGTCGGTGAAGTCTTGCAACTCTGGCCAGATCAGGTGTGTCGGTTGTCCGAAAGCGTGCGGATGTTTGCTCCCGGCGAGCAGGGCGAAGCCGTCGTTGTAGATTTGCGTCAGTTGCGGGCCCCATAACAGCAGCATCGGCATCGGTGAATGAATGACGATGTCCACGGCGGTTCGCAGGCTTTGTGGCCAAGTGCTGGCAGCGCCCAGCGGGCTGCTTGCCCAGTCGATTCGGGCGATCAAGGCCTGGGCATCGCTGGCGGTTGGTATTGCGTTCATCTGGGAGTCCTGCACATGAGTCGCTTTGGCTGGGACTATTCTTGCACAGGTGATAGGTGCAGGTTGATTCGAAGGCTTGAGCGGTTACTGTGGGAGCGAGCTTGCTCGCGATGGCGTCGGGTCACGTTGCATTGATGTGAACTGACACTCCGCTATCGCGAGCAAGCTCGCTCCCACAGGTAATCCCATTTCAATCCATCAGTTCGGGCCGGTCACGAAATTGCTCCAGCGCCTCGGGATTGGCCAAGGCATCAGTGTTCTTCACTTTCTGCCCATGCACCACATTGCGCACCGCCAGCTCAACGACCTTGCCGCTGATGGTCCGGGGAATGTCCGTCACTGCCACAATCTTCGCCGGCACATGACGCGGCGTGGTATTGGCGCGAATCAACTGGCGGATCTGCTGTTGCAGGGCCTCGTCCAGTTCGAGCCCGTTACGCAAGCGCACGAACAGCACCACTCGCACGTCATCCTGCCACTGCTGACCGATCGCCACGCAGTCGAGCACCTGGGGAACTTTCTCCACCTGACGGTAGATTTCCGCCGTGCCGATGCGCACGCCGCCGGGGTTGAGCACGGCATCGGAGCGTCCGTGGATCATCATCCCGCCATGGGGCAGTTGTTCGGCGTAATCACCTTGGGCCCAGACGCCGGGGAACAGGCTGAAATAGGATTTGTGCAGTTTTTCGCCATCAGGATCGTTCCACAGGCCAATGGGCATCGCCGGGAAATGCCGGGTGCAGACCAGTTCGCCTTTTTCACCGATCACCGGGTGGCCTTCGTCGTTCCACACTTCAACGGCCATGCCCAGGCTCTTGCCCATGATTTCGCCGCGCCGCACGGGCGACATCGGGTTGCCGTTGACGAAGCACGAGACGATGTCGGTGCCGCCGGACATCGAAGCCAGGCACACGTCAGCCTTGAAGTCGCGATAGACGAAGTCGTAACTGTGCGGCGACAGCGCCGAGCCGGTGCAAAGCAACGTCTTGAGGCTGCTCAGGTCATGACTTTCGCGGGGCTTGATACCGCTGCTTTCCAAGGTTGCGAGGTATTTGGGACTGGTGCCGAAGACGCTGATGCGTTCGTCGTCGATCAGGTCGATCAAGCGTTGTGGCTCGGGCTGGAACGGTGAGCCATCGTACAGCACCACGGAGCTGCCTGTGGCCAGTGCCGACACCAACCAGTTCCACATCATCCAGCCGCAGGTGGTGTAGTAGAACAACCGTTCACCGGGGCCTAGATCGCCATGCAGGCCGTGTTCCTTGACGTGTTGCAGCAACACGCCGCCGGTGCTGTGGATGATGCATTTGGGCACGCCGGTGGTGCCGCTGGAGTAGAGGATGTACAGCGGATGGGCGAAGGGCACGGGGACGAAATCCGGCTCGCCGCCGGGTTCGTAGAAATCGTCCCACAGCGTCACGTTGGCCTGGGTGTGGAATTCTTCGATGTGCGCCTGTGGCCGGGCGTAAGGCACGACGATCAGCTGTTGCAGCGAAGGCAGACGCTGGAGGATCTCGTTGACCTTGGCGGTCTGGTCGATCTCCTTGCCGGCATAGCGGTAGCCGGCGCAGGTCACCAGTACTTTCGGTTCGATCTGACCGAAACGGTCAACCACCCCTTGGGTGCCGAAGTCCGGTGAGGAGCAGGACCAGATAGCGCCAAGGCTGGTGGTGGCGAGCATGGCCACCAGGGTCTGCCAGGTGTTGGGCATGCACGCGGCGACCCGGTCACCCACACCGACGCCGGCGGCGATCAAGCCATTCTGAAAACCGGCGACCTGCTCGGCGAGTTCAGCCCAGGTCAAATGTTCACGCTGACCGTTTTCGCCTACGGCTATCACGGCGATCGCATCGTCGCGACGCTGTAGCAGGTGTTCGGCAAAGTTCAGCGTTGCACCGGGGAACCATTGGGCGCTGGGCATCCGGGGGGCTTCGAGCAGCACGGTGTCGGGCTGCTCGTGGAAGCGGATGTCGAAGAAATCGACGATGGCCTGCCAGAAGTCCGGGCGCTGATCGATGGACCACTGGTGCAGGGCAGGGTAGTCGTCGATCTTGAGGTGGTGTCGCTGATTGATGAAGCGCCGAAAGGCTTCCATGCGGGTCTTGCCAATGCGTTTGGCGTCGGGTTGCCAGAGGATGTCGGACATGGTTTGCCTCTTCTTTTTTATGCCTTCACACAGGCTGATGTGGAGCCGGCTTTTGTGGCGAGGGAGCTTGTGTGGCGAGGGGGCTTGCCCCCGTTCGGCTGCGAAGCAGTCGTGAATCAGACAACCTGAATCGTCTGTGAGTTTTTGGGGCGGCTTCGCCACCCAACGGGGGCAAGCCCCCTCGTCACAAGGGTCTATCAGCCAGTCACTGCGCCAACCACCCACCATCAACATTCCACGCCGCGCCCCGCACCTGGCTGCCGGCTTCGCTGCACAGGAACAAAACCAGTTCCCCCAGTTGCGGCGGTGTCACGAATTCCAGCGATGGCTGCTTTTCAGCGAGCAAATCGTGCTGCGCCTGCTGCGGGTCAACTCCACTGGCGGCACGATCATCAATCTGCTTTTGCACCAGCGGCGTCAATACCCAGCCTGGGCAGATCGCGTTGCAGGTGACCTGGGTGGTTGCGGTTTCCAGCGCGACCACTTTGGTCAAGCCGATCACCCCATGCTTGGCGGCAACATAGGCTGACTTGCCCACCGAACCGACCAGACCATGCACCGAGGCAATGTTGATCACCCGGCCCCAGCCCTTGGCGCGCATCCCCGGCAGGCTCAAGCGGGTGCTGTGGAACACCGACGACAGGTTGATGGCGATGATCGAATCCCAGCGCTCCACCGGAAACTCATCCACTGCTGCCACGTGTTGAATGCCAGCGTTGTTGACCAGGATGTCGACGCCGCCGAACTCGCGCTCGGCGTAGGCGATCATGTCGGCAATTTGTGCCGGATCGCTGACATCGGCCGGGTGATGGCCGACCTTGCCGCCAAACTGTTGCACCTGGGCGATCACTTGGGAGGCATCGCCAAAGCCATTGAGGATCAGGTTGGCCCCGGCCTTGGCCAAGCTGAGGGCGATCCCCAGGCCGATGCCGCTGGTGGATCCGGTGACCAGTGCGGTCTTGCCCGAAAGAGTCGTCATGAATACCTCACACAATGCCAGTGGCGTAGAAAGTGCCGATCACCACAAAAACCGCCAGGGTCTTGATCAGCGTAATACAGAAAATATCTTTGTAAGCCTCGCGGTGGGTCAGCCCGGTGACCGCCAGCAGGGTAATCACCGCGCCGTTGTGTGGCAGGGTGTCCATGCCGCCGCTGGCCATCGCGGCGACCCGGTGCAACACTTCCAGCGGAATGTTCGCCGCGTGGGCTGCGCTGATGAATTGCTCGGACATTGCCGCCAGAGCGATGCTCATGCCGCCCGAGGCGGAACCGGTGATGCCGGCCAGCAGAGTCACGGTAATCGCTTCGTTGACCAGTGGGTTGGGAATGCTCTTGAGCCAGTCGGCCAGTACCAGGAAACCCGGCAGGGACGCGATCACCGCGCCGAAACCGTATTCCGAGGCCGTGTTCATCGCCGCCAGCAAGGCACCGCTGACCGCACTTTTACTGCCTTCGGCCAGCTTGCGGCTGATCGCCTTGTAGCCGAACACCAGCACCATGAGGATGCCGACCAGCAAGGCTGCCTGTACCGCCCAGATCGCCGTGAGCTTGGCGATTTCCGTGGTCACCGGCGTGGCCATGCCCGGCAGCGCGAGGCTGTGGGTCTTGCCGTACACCTGTGGAATCCAGTGGGTGAACAGCAGGTTCATGATGCCCACCGCCAGCAGTGGCGACAGCGCCAGCCACGGGTTGGGCAGCTTCAGGTCGGGGGCAGTTTCCGGCTCGTTGCGCAGGTCCGAACCATAGCCTTCACCGGTACGCTGGGCCTTGTTGCGCTGGCGCTGGAGAAACAGCATGCCGGCGCAGAACACGAAGATCGTGCCGATCACGCCCAGCCACGGCGCTGCCCAGGCGGTGGTGTTGAAGAAGGTGCTGGGGATGATGTTCTGGATTTGTGGCGTGCCGGGCAGGGCGTCCATGGTGAACGAGAAGGCGCCCAGCGCAATGGTCGCCGGGATCAGTCGCTTGGGGATGTTGCTCTGGCGGAACATTTCAGCGGCAAACGGATAGACCGCGAACACCACCACAAACAACGATACGCCGCCGTAGGTCAGCAGGGCGCAGACCAGCACGATCACCAGCATCGCCTGGCGAGTGCCGAGCAGGCGAATGGCTGCCGCGACGATGGAGCGCGAGAAACCGGACAGTTCGATCAGCTTGCCGAACACCGCGCCGAGCAGGAACACCGGGAAATACAGCTTGATGAAGCCGACCATTTTTTCCATGAACACCCCGGTGAAAGCGGGGGCGACGGCAGACGGGTCAGTCAGCAGGACAGCGCCGAGGGCGGCAATCGGGGCAAAAAGGATAACGCTGTAGCCACGGTAGGCAGCCAGCATCAGCAGCGCGAGGGCTGCCAAGGCAATGATCACACTCATGGTGTGTCTCCTGGGTTGTTATTTTTGTTGGGTGAAGCCTGGTGGGAGAGGCGTATAGCGAGTTTTGTGCCATCTTGTTAAGTTGTTGAAATATAAGGGTATATTTGATTTGCGAGGGTTGAGTTCGGATGCGTTGTCTCTAATTCGAGACTTTTGGCGATGGTGCCGGCCTCATCGCGAGCAAGCTCGCTCCCACAGGGGGACGGAGTAGTTCAGTAGAACGCGGTCTACTGTAGGAGCGAGCTTGCTCGCGATGGTTTGTCTAGCAATTGAGACTAATGTCTCTTTATTGAGATTCGACAATCCCCAGCGCCACCATCTTCTTGTACAACGTCGACCGCCCCAGCCCCAGCCGCGCCGCCGCATCAACCACCTTGCCCCCGCATTGCGCGAGGGTGGTTTCGATCAATTGCCGATCAAATCGCTCCCGCGCCACACTGAACGTCTCGTGGGCAAGCGGTTCGATGGTCAAGGGCGCCACGCGTTCCACCGGTATGAATGTACCGATCGCCCCGCGGATGTCCGCCACCGTCAGGCGCAAATCATCACTGAGCAGCGCGGCCCGCTCCAGCACATTGCGCAGCTCCCGGATGTTCCCCGGCCAGGCGTGTTGCCCCAGCAGTTCCAGGGCTTCGTGGTGCAATTCATGCTGGCTGCGCAGTTCTTCGAGAATGGCCTCACTGAGCGCCGGCACGTCATCGAGGCGGTCACGCAGGGGCGGAACCTGGATCGGCAGCACGTTGAGCCGGTAGTACAAGTCGGCGCGGAATTCGCCGCGCTTGATCGCGGCTTCCAGGTCCGTAGAGGTCGCGGCGATCACCCGCACATCGCTCTGGATCACTTCGTTGGAGCCCACCGGCTCGAATTCCTTTTCCTGCAGCACACGCAGCAGTTTGCTTTGCAGGGGCAGCGGCATGTCACCGATTTCGTCGAGGAACAACGTGCCGCCCTGAGCGATCTGCAATTTGCCGGCGCGGCCCTTGCGGTCGGCACCGGTAAACGCGCCTGGGGCGGTGCCGAAGAATTCGGCCTCCAGCAGCGATTCGGGAATCGCCGCGCTGTTGATACTGACAAACGCCTTGTGCGCGCGGGGCGAGGCGTTGTGGATCGCCTGGGCCAGCAACTCCTTGCCGGTGCCGGTCTCGCCGAGCAGCAATACCGGCGATTCGGTGCTCGCACTGCGCCGGGCGCGGCGTTTGACTTCCAGGCTGGCGGCGCTGGTGCCGATGAAGTGGGCGAAGTTGTATCTGGTCTGCCGCGCCCGCAGCAGCGAGCGGGTGGAGGCCAGTTCTTCCTGCATGCTCATGTAGCGCTTGAGCATCGGCGACAGGCTACGCAACTCGTCGAACAGGGCGAAACCGATGGCGCCGATGACTACGCCGGCATCGTCGTGAATCGGCAGGCGCATGACCACCAGCGGTTCTTTGGAGGTGTCTTGCATATCCAGCAGAATCGGCCGGCCGGTGCGCACCACCTCACGCAGCAGGCTGCCGGGGATCACGCTTTCGCAGGGCTTGCCGATCGCGACTTCGGCCGATGGCAGGCCGAAGCGCCGGGCATAGCGCTCATTCATCCAGACGATGTTGGCATCGCGGTCGACAATCACCGTGCCCTCGCTTGATTGTTCGATGATTTCGAACAGCGAACGGATCGCCAGCAAGCGAACGCGCTGGTAGTCCTTGAGGCTTTCGGTGGTGTTCATGGACACTGATCCTGATTGTGTATTGCTTGTGGTGGCCTCATCGCGAGCAAGCTCGCTCCCACAGTTGATCTGTGTCGTTCACAAATCCCCTGTGGGAGCGAGCTTGCTCCGGGCGGCGTTCCGACGATGGCCGCGATGCGGTCTAACAGTCAGATTATGCCTGCCCCAACATCGCCGCCGCCAACAGCTCCTTGGTGTACGGATGCTGCGGTGAGTCAAACACCTCATGGCTGGCGCCGCGTTCCACCACTTTTCCGTCCTTGATCACGATCATGTCGTGGGCCAGGGCGCGCACCACTGCCAGATCATGACTGATGAACAGATAGGTCAATCCGTACTTTTCCTGAAGCTGACGGAGCAGGGCGACCACTTGTTTTTGCACCGTGCGGTCCAGCGCCGAGGTTGGTTCGTCGAGCAGGATCAGTGCCGGTTTCAGCACCAGCGCCCGGGCGATGGCGATACGTTGACGCTGCCCGCCAGAGAACTCGTGGGGATAGCGATGGCGACTTTGGGGGTCAAGGCCGACTTCGTTCAGTGCCCGGATCACTTCGGCATTGCACTCTTCAGTGCTCAACTGGCTGTGCACTTCCAGGCCTTCGCTGATGATCTGCGCAACCGACATCCGCGGGCTGAGGCTGCCGAAAGGGTCCTGGAACACCACCTGCATCTTCTTGCGCCACGGCCGTAGCTGTTTTTGCGTCAGGCCGTCCAGCGCCTGGCCTTGAAAGCGAATACCGCCTTCGGAGTCGAGCAAACGCAGGATCGCCTGGCCAAGGGTGGACTTTCCCGAACCGGACTCGCCGACGATGCCCAGGGTCTTGCCGCGTTGGATATTCAGGCTGATGCCATCCACTGCACGCAGCCAGGTCTTGCGCTGAAACAGGCCACCACCGACGGGAAACCGCACCTGCAGGTTGTCCACCTCCAGTACGTTTTCGCGCTCGTCCCGGGGCAAGGCTTCGCCCTCGGGTTCGGCGTGCAGCAGTATGCAGCTATAAGGGTGCCTGGGTTCGGTGAACAGGGTTTCGCACGGCGCCTGCTCGACGATTTCCCCGCCCTTCATCACGCACACGCGCTGGGCGATGCTGCGCACCAGATTGAGGTCATGGCTGATCAGTAGCAGCGACATGCCCAGCCGCTGTTGGAGGGATTTGAGCAGCAGCAGGATTTTGCGCTGCACCGTCACATCCAGCGCGGTGGTCGGTTCGTCGGCAATCAGCAGTTCCGGTTCACACGCCAGGGCCATGGCGATCATCACCCGCTGGCGCTGTCCGCCAGACAATTGATGGGGATAGGCCTTGAGGCGCTCTTCGGGTTTCTGGATGCCTACCAGATGCAACAATTCGAGGATCCGCGCTTGCGCCGCCTTGCCCGCCAGGCCTTTGTGCACCAGCAAGGTTTCACCGATCTGTTTTTCGATGCTGTGCAGCGGGTTGAGGGAGGTCATCGGCTCCTGGAAGATCATCGCGATGCGATTGCCGCGCAGTTTGCGCAACTTGCCGGCATCGGCGCCCACCAGTTCCTGGCCGCGATAGCGGATGCTGCCTGTCGTCTCGGTATCGGTTTGCGGCAGCAGTTGCAGGATTGAGTGGGCCGTCACCGACTTGCCCGAGCCCGATTCGCCCACCAGCGCCAGGCATTCGCCGGGGCGGATGTCCAGGCACAGATTGCGCACCACGGTCTGGCCGCTGAAGGCCACGCTGAGGTCACGGATTTCGATCAGGTTGGTCATATCAACATCCGCATCAAGATCGGGGGTCAAGACCGAGGATCAAAAGCGTCGCGCAGTGCTTCGCCAATGAACACCAGTAAAGAAAGAATCAGCGCCAGGGTGAAGAACGCCGTCAGTCCCAGCCATGGCGCTTGCAGGTTTTGCTTGCCCTGGCCGATCAGTTCACCCAGGGAAGCGCTGCCGGCAGGCATGCCGAAGCCGAGGAAGTCCAGCGCCGTCAGGGTGGAAATCGCCCCGGTCAGAATGAACGGCAAGTAGCTCAAGGTCGCGTTCATGGCGTTGGGCAGAATGTGCCGCACGATGACTTTGCGGTCGGTCAGGCCCAGCGCGCGCGCGGCCTTGACGTATTCCAGGTTGCGCCCGCGCAGGAACTCGGCGCGCACCACGTCCACCAGGGCCAGCCATGAAAAAAGCGCCATGATTCCCAGCAGCCACCAGAAATTCGGTTCGACGAAGCCCGACAGGATGATCAGCAGGTACAGCACCGGCAACCCGGACCACACCTCCAGCAGACGCTGGCCGAGCAAATCCACCCAGCCGCCGTAATAGCCTTGCAGGGCTCCGGCCGCGATGCCGATCAGGGCACTGACAAAGGTCAGCATCAAGGCAAACAGGATCGACACCCGTGCCCCGAAGATCACCCGGGCCAGGACATCCCGTGCCTGGTCGTCGGTGCCCAGCCAATTGACGCTGGAGGGTGGGCTGGGGGCAGGCTTGTTCAGGTCGTAGTTGGGGGTGTCGTCACTGAACGGAATCGGTGGAAACAGCAACCAGCCGCCGTCCTTCTTGATCAGTTTCTGCACGTAGTCGCTGCGGTAGTCGGCCTGGAACGGCAGTTGCCCGCCGAAGGCCTGTTCGGTGTGGCGCTTGAAGACCGGGAAATACCACTGGCCCTGATAGCTGACCATCAGCGGTTTGTCGTTGGCGATCAGTTCGCCGCCCAGGGTTATCAGGAACAGGCCGACAAACAACCAGAGCGACCACCAGCCCCGACGGTTTTTCTTGAAGCGCTCGAAGCGGCGACGCGCCAGCGGTGAAAGCTTGAGCATCAGGCGTTCCTCGCGGCGAAGTCGATACGCGGGTCGACCAGGGTGTAGCAGAGGTCGCCGACCAGTTTTATCAGAAGGCCAAACAAGGTGAAGATGAACAGCGAGCCGAACACCACCGGATAGTCCCGGGATACTGCCGCTTCGTAGCTCATGCGGCCGAGACCGTCGAGGGAGAAGATCACCTCGATCAGCAGGGAACCGGCAAAAAACACACTGATGAACGCCTGGGGAATGCCCGACACCACCAGCAGCATGGCGTTGCGGAACACGTGCCCGTAGAGCACCCGTCGTTCACTCAAGCCCTTGGCCCTGGCGGTGACTACGTACTGGCGGGTGATTTCATTGAGGAACGAGTTCTTGGTCAGGATGGTCAGCGTGGCGAATCCGCCGATCACCAGGGCGGTCACGGGCAACACCAGATGCCAGAAGTAGTCGGCCACCTTGCCAAGGGTCGACAGCGATTCGAAGTTGTCCGAGACCAGCCCGCGGACCGGAAACCAGTTCAGCGAAGTGCCACCGGCAAAGATCACGATCAGGAACATCGCAAACAGGAACGCCGGCATGGCATAGCCAATGATGATCGCGGTACTGCTCCAGATGTCGAATTGGCTGCCATGGTGCACGGCCTTGCGGATGCCCAGGGGAATCGACACCAGGTAGGTGATCAGCGTCGCCCAGAGTCCGAGGGAAATGGTCACGGGCATTTTTTCGAGGATCAGGTCGGTGACGGTGGCGCCGCGGAAGAAACTTTTGCCGAAGTCCAGGCGCGCGTAGCTGGTGAGCATTAGCCAGAGGCGTTCGTGGGCCGGTTTGTCGAAGCCGTACTGTTTTTCAATGTCCTTGATCAACTGCGGGTCGAGCCCGCGACTGGCCCGTGATTTGCCGCTCATGGACTCGCCGGAACCGCCGCCAACCGCGGCGCCGCCAATGCCTTGCAGGTGCGCGATGGCCTGTTCGACCGGCCCGCCCGGCGCGGCCTGGACGATGACAAAGTTGACCAGGAGAATAATCACCAGCGTCGGAATGATCAGCAGCAGACGCCGCAATATGTAAGCCCACATCAGTGCGGCCCTCCGGGTTTGCCTCGGCTGATACGCTCGGCCGTCATCTGTTGGTTGGTCAATGGCGTGGTGCTCATCTCCCACCAACTCTCGATGGCTTCGTCATTACTCGCTTGCACGTTCGGGATGCCGAAGCGGTTCCACCACACCGTTGAGGTGCCCGGCGGGTAATAGTTGGGAATCCAGTAGTAATTCCATTGCAGCACCCGGTCCAGGGCATGGGCGTAATGCAACATGTCAGCCTGGGTATTGGCGCGGATCAGCCCGGTGATCAGGGTGTCCACCGCCGGGTTCTGCAACACCATGTAGTTGTTGGAGCCAGGGTCGGTGGCCGCCTCCGAACCGAAGTAATTGACCAGTTCGCCCCCCGGAGAGGTGGTGACCGGGTAGCCGGTGACGATCATGTCGTAGTCGCGGCTCATCAGGCGATTGACGTACTGGGACGAGTCGATGCGGCGGATGTTCAGGTCGATGCCGATCTGTTTCAGCGTGCGTTTATAGGGCAACAGCAGGCGGTCCATGCCGTTTTGACTGACCAGGAACGTGAAGCTCAGCGGTTCGCCGTGGGCATTGACCAGTTGGTCGCCATCGGGTTTCCAGCCGGCCTGTTCGAGCAAGTCCAGGGCCTGCAACTGCTTGTCACGAATCACGCCGCTGCCATCGGTCTTCGGCGCCTCGAACACCTGGGTGAAGACCTCGTCGGGAATCTGCCCGCGCAGCGGTTCGAGAATCGCCCGCTCACCGGCATCCGGCAGTTGCCGGGCCGCGAGATCGGTATTGGAAAAAAAGCTCTGCTGGCGGATGTACATGTCGCGCATCATCTGCCGGTTGCTCCACTCGAAGTCCCACAGCATCACCAGCGCCTGGCGCACGCGACGGTCCTGGAACAGGGGCTTTTGCAGATTGAACACAAAACCCTGGGCCGGTTGCGGCGCCTCTGTGGCGAGGTGGGCTTTTTGCAGGCGACCATCGCTCAGGGCCGGGCTTTCGTAGCCGATGGAGTAAGCGGTGGCGGAAAATTCCCGGTTGTAGTCATAGGCGCCCCCGCGCAGGACCTGGCGCGCCACGTCGGTATCGCCGAAGTATTCGATGCTGAAATGATCGAAGTTGTACAGGCCACGGCTGACCGGCAGATCCTTGCCCCACCAATCGGGGTTGCGCTCGAAGGTGATGCTGCGCCCCGAATCGATCTTGCCGACTGTATAGGGACCGCTGCCCAACGGCGCTTCATAGCCGCCGCCACCGGCGAAATCGCGGCTCTTCCACCAGTGTTCGGGAAACACCGGCAAGGTTGCGATATCCAGGGGCAGGGTGCGATTTTCGTTGTTCTTGAAATCAAAGCGGATGGTCAGTGGCGATTCCACTTCGACGCTTTTGACGTCGGCGAATTGGGTTCGGTAGCGCAGGCTGCCCTGGGTCATCAGCAGGTCGAAGGTGTAGCGCACGTCTTGGGCGGTAATCGGTTTGCCATCGGCAAAACGCGCCTTGGGGTTGAGGTAAAAGCGCAGAGACAGGCCGTCCTCTGAGCGCTCCATCTTCTCAGCCACCAGACCGTAAACGGTATAAGGCTCGTCCAGCGAGCGTTGGGCCAGTGGCGAGTAGATCAAGCCGTCAATCTGTGTAACGCCGATGCCTTTGTCGATGTAAGGCAAAACATGGTCGAACTGCCCGATTTCGATCGCCGAGCGCCGCATCGTGCCACCCTTGGGGGCCTGCGGGTTGGTGTAGGCGAAATGACTGAAGCCGGGAGGGTATTTCGCCGGTTCGCCGTACACGGTCATTGCCGGTTGCGGTGCCGCATGCACGCCCGAGGCACCCATCAGCAGGGCCACGGCCGTGAACAGCAAAGTAGGGAAAGCCAGTCGCATTGTCAGCCTTAGAGCCGGAGGTCGTTAACGACAATTTGTACGCTAGCGGCGCGTCCCTCGCCAGCCGTATTGCGCGTTGAAAACACAACGGCCCACCAATAGGCGGGCCGTTGAGTGAATAGCTCAAGCGTCGATCAGTCCTGACGGCTGGTCACTTCCAGCAGGTGGAAACCGAACTGGGTCTTGACCGGGCCCTGGACCACGTTGAGCGGTGCGCTGAAGACCACGGTGTCGAATTCCTTGACCATCTGGCCCGGACCGAACGAACCCAGGTCACCGCCCTGGCGGCTGGAAGGGCAGGTGGAGTTTGCCTTGGCAACTTCGGCGAAATCGGCGCCAGCCTCGATTTGGGCCTTGAGTTCGTTGCACTTGGCTTCGGAGGCAACAAGGATGTGACGGGCAGTGGCTTTAGCCATGGGAAAATACTCCTTTCAATACTCGATAAAGTGCTGAGCCTACCGGATTCAGTGAGCTATTTCTCCTCAAAGTTCCGTTCCACGCAGGATCCGCGGCAGTCGCACCTCAAAGGCCGGCGTCCCTCAAGCGCCTGGCGTGCTGGACATACAGTTCAATCGGGTTGACACCTTTACGCAGTTGACCGGCCGGCTGGCCAATGGTGTCCAGATGATCCAGTGAATAGTCGGACCGGATAACCGTTCCCAGATGGGAGCTGAAACGACCGACCAACCCGTCGTTCTGCTCGCTTTCCGTGACGAAATAACCGGAAAGGGCTCGGCAGAAGACGTTGAACGGATCGAGCGCATAAAGCCCTTCTTGGAGCGTATTCGGCGGCAGCACGCCGCTCCACGAGTAGTAATGAACACCGTTGACCCGTTCGCACCCCTTGCCACCCCAGGTGGCAGGTAGTCCTTGTGGGTATTTGTCGTTGAATGCGCCTACGCCTTCGGTGGTCAGCGCGTTGAGGGCGGCAATGGCGTTCCGCGGTAGATACTGATTGTCGCTTAATGCCGCGAGGAAGTCGGCGAACAGGGTCACCACTGTCTCGGCCACATGTTCCGGCAGGCAGCCCGGTGTCAATGCCTTGCGCAGGAAGTCGGCCAGTTCCGAACCATGGTTCGGCCCGCTGACGGAGGTGACCGATGCCACGCTGTGTGGCGCAATCGCTGCGGCATAACGTGCGGTCAGTGCGCCCTGGCTATGACCTATGAGGTTGACTTTGTGTGCACCGGTTCCTTCCAGTACCCGCTCGATCTGAGCGAGCAATTGGTCTCCGCGTACCTCGTTGTCATGGATGGCCGACAAGTGGGGAACGAACACCCTGGCTCCGGCGTTCCTCAGCGCCTGCCTGATGTCGTGAAAGAGCTCGAACTTGCCGATTCTTTCGAAGCCGAAAAGGCCGTGGACCAGCAGTATTGGGTAACAAGTGCTTGCATTCCTTTGCATGTTCATACCTTTACGCAGAAGTTCATTGGGGCTGCATGGCGCTTCACTCTAAAACACTCGAGGTTGGCGCGATGTATGAAAAGTCCGGCGAAACTCGCGGAAAACGGAATAGAACAAGTGCGAATACCCAAGAGTGGCTGAAGCCTTGGTCGGAATCGTTTGAGGACTTTTCGCGGCAATCAGCTTGCTGCTGATCAAAGACCTACTTTGCGTGTATCGACTTTCCGAGCGGGTCAGCGTTTGAGGCCGACATCGCGGTTGTTTGCCATGGGGTTAAATAGCGGTCCAGAGCCGGCCACCTGTCCGGTGTCTATTCCAGGGAATGGAGCGAATGTATGACTGTTTATGAACCCGATACCTTGAATCTCGTGCAGCAACCATTACCACCTCCCATGCTGGAGCAGGCGCAAAACGGTGTTCTGAACCCTTCTGACAAAAAAGCCGTCATCAGGGTCCAGCCGTATCCAGACATGACCTGCGGCGACAAATTACTATTGAGTTGGGCGGGGCTGGATGCCGATGGCTTCGCCTGCAAGCATCAGGTGGCGCGTTTTGTCAGTGAGGAACGGGTCGGCGAGGACATCATCTTTGCTGTAGGTAGTGCACATATCGCGGCGCTTGAGGGTGGCTCACTGGAAATCGGTTACTCACTCACGAGCACCCGATTTGCCGAGCCCGTGCATTCCCATCGTCTGCAGCTGAGTGTCGGTGACGTGCAATGCGACCTGTTGCCCGCGACGGTGAACGATGCGGTGGGTACAACGCTTGATCCGGATAGGGTGAAAGAAGGGGCGATCGTTACGATCAAACCCTATGCGCGCATGGCGGCGGGCGACTGGGTGTTGCTGACCTGGGCGGGCGTTTCGGTCGACTCAAGTTTCAGTGATGCACTCAAGGTCGAGTCCTTCGCGGTGGGGGACGAACTGTCGTTTTGGGTCAGTCCGGAGTGCATTACGCGGAATCTGGGCTCCTCAGTGTCCGTCGATTATTGCGTCAAGCAATCAGGGCAGGGGCCCCGTTATTCTGAAGTAACGGCACTGATGATTGGCATCCTGGAGCGCCGACCACTGCAAGCACCCACTGTGCTGGAAGCCGACGAAGGTTGGGTGGACCTGCATGATGCGCAGGATGGCGTGACCGTCGTCATCGAGAACGCCAGCGCTGAAAAAGGAGAACGGATTTACCTGGAGTGCGACGGGGAGAAACTCAATCACCATGACGACCGCGAAATAACCAGGGACACCGCTGGCGAGCCGTTGGTGTTCATCGTTCCCTACCCGTTCTGGAGGGAACATCGAGATTCGGCGATCCGTGTTTCCTATTCAGTCGAGCGCCTTGACGGCACCCGACAGCAATCGGGGGTGACGCTGGTTCAAGTGCAGTCCCTGATGGGACATTGATTGCCATTTGCCCTCCAGTCTTTCCATGAAGGCCGGAGGGCGTACGGATGATACCGATTATCAGGCGTTGTTTGACGCTCGCAGCCGATCTGCCGCTTCAAGCAACAACTGTTCTGTCCCGGCCCAACCGAGGCAACCATCGGTCACCGACACACCGTATTTCAATAACGAACTCAATGGCTGGCAGCCTTCGAACAAATGGCTCTCGATCATCATGCCGATCAGCGAACGATCGCCTTGCAGGCGTTGTTCAAGTACATCGTTGAAAACGGCTGGCTGGCGCAACGGGTCTTTGCCGCTGTTGGCATGACTGCAATCGACCATGATTCGAGCCGGAATCCTGAGCCTGGTCAGGTCGCTGTTCACCTGGGCGATGCTGGCGCTGTCGTAGTTCGGGCCGCGATGGCCGCCGCGCAGTACCAGGTGCGTGTCCGCATTACCCGGGGTTTGAATGATCGCCGGATGTCCCTGGCTATCGACACCGAAATGGCGATGGGGATGGGCGGCGGAGCGCATGGCGTCGCTGGCGACGCCGACACCGCCGTCCGTCCCGTTCTTGAACCCTACCGGCATGCCCAGGCCGCTGGCCATTTCCCGATGGATCTGCGACTCCGTGGTCCGGGCGCCAATTGCGACCCAGCTCAACAGATCATCGAAGTAGCCGGCCGCCATCGGTTGCAGCAGTTCAGTGGCAACGGGCAGACCCAGGCGGAGCATTTCGCGCATCAACTCGCGGGACAGCGTCAGGCCGGCGGCCATGTCATCGCTGCCATCGAGGTGCGGGTCGTAGGCGAGGCCTTTCCAGCCAACCGTGGTACGGGGTTTTTCGACGTAGGCACGCATCACCAGCAGCATTTCGTCGCTGACTTCGGCGGCGAGGCGGGCAAGGTTGCCAGCGTATTCGAGGGCTGATTCGGGATCGTGTATCGAGCAGGGGCCGACGATGACCAGCAGGCGGGAATCCTCACCGTTGAGGATCGCGCGAACCGCCTGGCGGTGGGCGGTGACTTGCCGGGTCAGGGCGTTGCCGAGGGGCAATTGCTGTTTGAGTTGCAATGAGCTGGGCAGGCGCAGGGTCAGCGCTTCATTGGCAGGGCTCAAGGTGGACAGCGGCAGTGCAGAGACGGACGAGTTCATATTCAAGGCTTCCTGGGCTGGTGGCGGGTTCGTGCCCGCGCTCTCGGCCCTACTGGGGTGTTCGACAATTGGCCGGATTGGCTGCGTGTGTGTGCTTGCCACCTGTGGGTGACCGATCGGAGGCGGCAGGCTGTCCCGAGCGGAGGGTGGTAAATCGCCAGGCGGTAAAACTGTCGTAACGGTAATAAGTGGCGTAGTTCATGTTCTTAATCCTCTGAATGTCTGGTGTGTCGCTAAAAGTGTTGGGGCCGAAAAAACAAAACCCCCGGTCGGGAGGCCGACCGGGGGTTGAGAATTCTCTGGTGGCGACCCGTTTAAAGTGGGCGCCGTGTGGGTATCAGGCGCGCCAGTGGCTAAACCAATACCCAAAATAAAAGCTGACCGGAGCACAACCGTCGTTCACCCGGGCAGCCGCAACTGAGCGCGGGGCGCTGGCGGTAACAAGCTGCAAGAGGGCGTTGAACATGGTCTGTCTCCGATGGATGGGTCGAGCTTACTAGAGGCCGGTACGCAGATTCAATCAGAAAATGCTATCGGCCAACGTCGTCCCTTTCTATCGCTTGAGTACCCCGAAGGATGTGACACACTCTGCGCTTCAATAAAAAACATATCGTCACAAGGACGCACCTGACCCTCGCCGTGGAGCTGGAATGATGGAATGCCAATGGCGTCCGGCAACACCGGATGACCTGGAATTTGCCCGTGAACTGACCTGTAGGGGCATGCTGCGTTACTACATTGAGCATGACCTGTTGTGGCTGGACGAAGCGTTTGACGTGGCCTGGGCCGGGCGGGACAACCTTTTGATTGCATGGGGCGACAAAGTGCTGGGTTATGTCAGCCTGAGCCGTGATGCCAGGGCCTTGTATATCCGTGAATTGCATATCGTCGAAGCGTTTCGTGGGCAGGGCGCTGGATCCTGGGCGATCGATCAGGTACTGGTTCTGGCGCGCCGGGAACGGCGCCCGGCGTTGCGCCTGACGGTTTTCGAAAACAACCCGGCGCAAGCGTTGTACGAGCGCAAGGGATTGAGGGTGGTGGGCAAGGACGAATGTTTCCTGAGGATGCAGCTGGATGTCCCCGGCCTGGATCGCTGCAACACGCTTGCGGCAAGCCTTTCAAGATGAATTGAAACTTTTAATCTGACGCTTTCCGCTAGGTCTGCCAGATGCTTTTTGCTAAGGTGTCTGACAACCCAATAAGACCAAATCGCGAGGTGTCTGCTTGATTAGGGTGCTAGTAGTCGATGACCATGATCTCGTTCGTACAGGCATTACACGAATGCTGGCTGACATCGATGGCCTGCAAGTAGTCGGCCAGGCCGAGTCGGGTGAGGAATCCCTGATCAAGGCGCGCGAGCTGAAACCCGATGTGGTGTTGATGGACGTCAAGATGCCGGGTATTGGCGGTCTTGAAGCCACTCGAAAATTATTGCGCAGTCATCCGGATATTAAGGTCGTCGCGGTGACCGTGTGTGAAGAGGACCCGTTTCCTACGCGGCTGTTGCAGGCCGGTGCGGCAGGTTACCTGACCAAGGGGGCAGGTTTGCCGGAAATGGTCCAGGCCATTCGCCTGGTATTTGCCGGGCAACGCTACATCAGTCCGCAAATTGCCCAGCAATTGGCGATCAAGTCTTTCCAGCCGACCAACGATTCGCCTTTCGATGCCTTGTCGGAGCGGGAAATCCAGATCGCGCTGATGATCGTCGGCTGCCAGAAAGTACAGATCATTTCCGATAAACTGTGCCCGTCCCCGAAAACCGTGAACACCTACCGTTACCGCATCTTCGAAAAGCTTTCGATCAGCAGTGATGTCGAGTTGACGCTGTTGGCGGTTCGTCATGGCATGGTCGACGCCAGCCTCTGAAAATGAACGACACCTTTGATCCGAGCGCCTTTCTGTCGACCGTTAGCGGGCGCCCTGGTGTGTACCGCATGTTCGACAGCGAAGCGCGGTTGCTCTACGTCGGCAAGGCGAAGAACCTCAAGAATCGCCTGTCGAGCTACTTTCGCAAGACCGGGCTTGCCCCCAAGACCGCCGCGCTGGTGGCGCGTATCGCCCAGGTCGAGACGACGATCACCGCCAACGAAACCGAAGCCTTGCTGCTTGAGCAGACGCTGATCAAGGAATGGCGCCCGCCCTATAACATCCTGCTGCGCGACGATAAATCCTACCCCTACGTCTTTCTCTCCGACGGAGAGTTTCCGCGCCTGAGCATTCATCGCGGCGCGAAAAAGGCCAAGGGCAAGTATTTCGGGCCTTATCCGAGTGCCGGCGCGATCCGCGAAAGCCTGAGCCTGCTGCAAAAGACGTTTTTCGTTCGGCAATGCGAAGACAGTTACTACAAGAACCGCACGCGCCCTTGCCTGCAATACCAGATCAAACGCTGCAAGGCGCCCTGTGTCGGGCTGGTGGAGCCGCAGGTGTACGCCGAGGATGTCCGCCATTCGGTGATGTTTCTTGAAGGGCGCAGCAATGCACTGACTGACGAGTTGTCCGCCGGGATGGAAGAGGCGGCGATCAATCTCGAATTCGAACGAGCAGCCGAGTTGCGGGACCAGATTGCGTTACTGCGCCGGGTCCAGGATCAACAGAGCATGGAGGGCGGGACCGGGGACGTCGATGTGATTGCCGCCTTCGTCAACCCGGGCGGCGCCTGTGTTCACTTGATCAGCGTGCGGGGCGGGCGGGTACTGGGAAGCAAGAACTTTTTCCCTCAAGTCGGTATTGAAGAAGACGTTTCCGAAGTCATGGCCGCATTTCTAGGCCAGTACTTCATCAGCAGTCCTGAACGCGACTTGCCAAGCGAACTGATCGTCAATGTGGTCCACGATGACTTTCCCACGCTGATCGCCGCCATCGACGAGTTGCGCGGTCGTGAACTGACCATCAGCCATCGCGTGCGGGGCACGCGGGCGCGCTGGCAGCAATTGGCGGTGACCAATGCCGAGCAGGCACTGAGTGCGCGCCTGGCGAATCGTCAGCACATTACGGCGCGCTTCGATGCACTGGCCGAGGTGCTGAAGCTGGATGAACCTCCACAGCGCCTTGAGTGCTACGACATCAGTCACTCCAGCGGCGAGGCGACGGTGGCGTCCTGCGTGGTCTTCGGTCCCGAAGGTCCGATCAAGGCCGATTACCGCCGGTACAACATTGAGGGCGTTACGGCCGGCGATGATTACGCGGCGATGCATCAGGCGCTGACCCGACGCTTCAGCAAACTGAAGGACGGGGAGGGCAAGCTGCCGGATATCCTGCTGGTGGACGGCGGTAAAGGTCAGTTGTCCATGGCCCGTGACGTGCTCGATGAACTGGCCGTGCCTGACCTGATTCTGCTGGGCGTGGCAAAAGGTGCGACGCGCAAGGCCGGTTTCGAAACCCTGTACCTGAACGACGCTGCACATGAGTTCACCTTGCGCGGGGATTCGCCCGCGCTGCACCTGATCCAGCAGATTCGCGACGAAGCCCACCGGTTTGCCATTACCGGGCACCGCGCCCGACGTGGAAAAACCCGTCGGACGTCTACACTGGAAGGCGTCGCCGGCGTCGGACCCACACGTCGGCGTGATTTGTTGAAACATTTTGGTGGATTGCAGGAGCTGTCTCGTGCAAGCATCGAAGAAATTGCCAAAGCCCCCGGGATCAGTAAAAAGCTCGCAGAGTTGATTTATGCAAATCTGCACAGCGAGTAGAATGCCCCCTCACCTCGCAGCCAGTTGTGCCGATGAATATCCCTAATCTGATTACCGTTCTACGCGTTCTGCTCATACCGATCTTCATTTTGCTGTTCTACCTGCCTTACCAGTGGAGCTACATGGCCTCCGCTTCGGTCTTCGCATTTGCTGCCGCGACCGACTGGCTGGACGGGTATCTGGCCCGCCGGCTGGAACAAAGCACACCGTTCGGGGCTTTCCTCGATCCGGTTGCTGACAAGCTGATGGTTGCGGTTGCATTGGTCCTGTTGGTGCAGGAACACGGAAACCTGTGGCTCACGCTGCCGGCTGCCGTGATCATCGGTCGCGAGATTGTCGTCTCGGCACTGCGCGAGTGGATGGCCGAACTGGGCGCTCGTGCCCACGTCGCCGTATCGAACCTGGGCAAATGGAAAACCGCCGCGCAAATGTTGGCGCTGGTGATCCTGCTGGCCAATTCCAAGGATTTCAGTTTCTGGGTCTTGCTGGGCTACACCTTGCTGATGGTGTCGGCTGGCCTGACTTTGTGGTCGATGGTCCAGTACCTGCGGGCTGCCTGGCCACATCTGAAGACCGACGTTGAAAAGAAATAAAACTTTTTTGAATCAAAGGGTTGACGGGGCTTCTGGATTCTATAGAATGCGCCACACCAAGACGCGGGAATAGCTCAGTTGGTAGAGCACGACCTTGCCAAGGTCGGGGTCGCGAGTTCGAGTCTCGTTTCCCGCTCCAAGTTTGTACGCATTTGATGTCGCGCTACTGACAACAAATGTTTTGAGGCCGAGTAGCAAAATGGTTATGCAGCGGATTGCAAATCCGCCTACGCCGGTTCGATTCCGACCTCGGCCTCCACTAATAAACAAGCTCCGTAGATCTATGATTTACGGAGCTTTTTTATTTGCAGTAGCCTGCAAGATTTAGTCTTGAAAAGGGTATTTGCGAACTTGCTTCACTGGGGCGGGATGTATATATTTCCACCTCTGCTGCACAAGCGTCAGAACTGCCAGATCGTTATTTGGCAAAAGCTTGACGCTTCACCGCGCTACCGCCCGAATGGCGAAACTGGTAGACGCATGGGACTTAAAATCCCCCGCTCGTAAGGGCGTGCCGGTTCGATTCCGGCTTCGGGCACCATATATATCAAGGGTTTGCGAGCGAAAGCTGAGCAAACCCTTGTTCGTTTCTGGTCCGCAATTATTGATCTGGTCCGCAATTCACTTCGTTGGAGTGACCTTTTTTCCCTTTCGATTGCGGATGTACTGCTCGGTCATTACGACGGTCGTATGCCCAAGTTGATCTCTGGCCTGCAAAATATCGCCGCTTGACTCCGCCTTGTCCGTGCCGGCTTTAGCGCGCAAATCGCGCATCTGGAACTCGGATTTTGCAACCCCGGCTGCTTCTCTGGCCAAGTCAAACCTTCCCCGCAACATCGCCACCGACATTGGTGTGCCATCCTCGGTAACGATCAGCCGCGTTGAGCGGACATTGTGTTCTGACTTTCGGGACATGATTCGATCAACCAAAACCTTCAGCTCCCCAGTGATTTCGATTCGGCGCTTGGCGTTTGTCTTGCCCTGCAGCACCCATATCTGACCCTCTCGGACGTCGCGCTCATCCATCAATCGAGTGTCGGTCACCCGTTGGCCAGTCAAATAGGCAAGGTCCATCGCATCCCGTAGGCCGGCGTCCGCTTTCTCGTACACGCGCTTGAACAGTGCGTCCTCGATGTAGATGTCCCGCCCCGTCTCCTTGTTTCCCTTGATTCCTGCGCAAGGGTTGGCGAGCGCGGTATAGCCGATATCCCGGGCGAAGTTCCAGATTGCACTGAGCAGGGCCTTCTCCCTGTTGGCGCGCACCGGCGCGGCCTTGCGCCAGGTCAGGTATTGGCGGACGTGCAGGGGCTGGATTGTTTCGAGCGGGGCCGGCGGGTCGTCGAAGAATGACATCAGGTTTTTCAACTCCCTGACGTTGTCCTTTTGCGTTGCTGGTTTTTTTGATGGCACCACGTCAATCAAATACTTCTCGGCCACGTAACGGAAGGTGATCACCTTGGCCACCAGGTCGGTGGCGGTGCGATCACGCTCGAGTTTCGCGTACTCCATGATCGCCAGACCGTAATCGCTGCCCAGCGGAATTTCTTTGCGGTCCTTGCCGCCGGTGTCGTAGTAGTAGAAAACCCGGCCGCTGGCTTTCTTGCGCTCTCTCAGCCGGGCGATTGATCCGGGTTTGCTTGGTCGTCGTCCCATGTCAGCTAGCCTTGCGTGGTGTCCATGCGGGTTTCTCTGGCTCAAACATACCGACCGCGGTCACGGCCATCGCCGTGACGCTTGGCCAGCCATTCACCTTGATGGTGTGCCTGATGCCGTTCTTCTTCAGGTTGAGGATCTGGCCTGCCTTGGTCCGCGCGCCGGTAAGCTCGCAAACCTCCTCGTGGGATAGAAACTGGATGCTCATGAGCGTCTCCATGCCGCGGATGGCGGTGGAAGGTGGGTGAGTGGAGGTGGCAGTTCGTTTGCTGAAGGCGCCAAGTCGGCGACTGTTGCGCTGATGCTAATCAGCGACTTGCGGATCTAGGTGAAACTGGGTGGATTACCGCCACGTCCGGCTCTCGATAGGCTCGGGCAATGCCGGTGCTGGCGCCACCGCCACCGGCGAACAGGTCCACTACCAATTCTTTTTCAAACGGCAGGCCTATACTTGGTTGTCCATAGATGAACTGGGATAACTTCTGTTGTGCGGACATAGAGGGTCCTCGCTGTTATATTCGATGTGATTTCTTGAAAGGGAGATTCGTAAATGGGGGTATTCAGCGATGCACAGGCACAGCTCTCAGAATTGTTCGGAGTGGCCCGGCCACTAGTAAGTGGAAATGGAGTTCGATTCAGGTCAGGATCGACAGGATTAGTCACCCTTTACTCTCGCAACCTTGCTTCAGGAAATTTGGCAGAGATTGCGTTCAAGGTTAAAAATCTTGCCGCTAAAGCGGGGCAGTCAGAAGACTCAATGGCTTCACTTATTGAAAGGCTGCGTCTTGAAACCGGCCAAGCCGTAAGCATCAATACTAATTACAAATGGCCGAGAATCGGGCTATCGAAGAAAGAGCATGTGGATATCGTGATCTCTGCGATTTCTTCGATCCTCCACAAATAACACTAAAGGGCTAGGCGCTTCGCCGGCTGGCGTGATTCGTTGAAGTGGGGTATTGGTGTTCGGCCCGGCATGGAGCCGGAATAAGGTGATGCAATGCAGAAAGAGCTAGGTCTTGCCGGTCGTTGCGGGTTTGCGCTTCTTGCTGTGGCGGTTGTCGCGCTTCCGATCGCGCTTTTTGCGAAGGCAATCGAGATAGAGGCATTCAGCGCGGTTGCCGTTGTCTGGTTGCTGGTTTCTGCAGTAATGATCTTGGGCGATAGCATTACCGAGATCACGCTCTGGAAGGCATCAATAAAGAGAGACGTTCAAGCAGTTCGTGACGCTAGATCTGAAGTAGAAAGCCTGCGGGACCAATTGCGAGCTATAGCTAGAGCATCGGCTGAAAATTCGTACATTCTTGCCTCAACTGGGATGCTCGCCATTGGCGGGGATAGCAAGGCAGGGAATCGACTCGAGGCAAATCTTGAGGTTCTTGGTAGGTTTGTTGAGCCGGATAAAACTGACGAAAATAACTGGTGGAAGGATGTGGCTTCGGTGTTCGCTCACCGGCCAGGTAATACCGATCCTGCTTCTGAGCGCCCAGGGCAATAGGCCAGGGTAGGTCAAACGAAGATATCGAGCTGAGCGGCTTGGCACTCGCTCCGTCCGTGAGGCAGCCGCGCAAGCTCTTGCCTGACCGCCGCCACTCGCCAGTTTGGTGACCATGCTCGGTATCGATGATTACCGTTGAACAGTCTGGCCGGCGAATCGTGCGTTCGCTGCGCGGGCCTCGCTCAACGGCGTAGCCAAGTCGCCGCCATAGCCCGTTGGGGCTTTCGAATTGAGGGGGCACAGTTATCTCCAGTCAGGCGCCGCCCTCCGTGACTGGATGCGACGGGTTGTAGTGGTACTTTTGTTGTGGGTGAGTTATTAATCTTTCAGGTCGGCTTGGAGTCGGTTCTAGGAGATGAAATGGTCAGTGATCGCGAAATTGCACTTGAGCAAGCGCTTGTAGCAATTATTGGAGCGGCCATCGCCAGTGGGCTTGATGTAAAAAGCCTGATTGACAACGCGACAGCCGGCTTGCTTGGAAACGCTTCATACCGCTGGGCTGAACATCCGCATGAGTTGAACGCCATTCAAGTGATGATTGATGCATATGATCAAGTAAAGTAGTGGACACTGCGCCAGCGCAATAACTAGACCTTCAGATTTCCACACCGGTCTTGGCAAACTCTCCAAGCTGTCGCGAGCACTTTTCCTTAACGACGATTTCAGGTCGTGACTTGCTCGCAAAGCGGGCGGTCTCTTCAGCAGTCGCGGCGGCGAGGTTGATCATGAGCGTCGACACCGTCTCCTGCCATTCCTCGAAGTCGTGGCGCTCTCCCAGCACCTAAAGTGCATCAGCCAGCGCCTTCGACACAATCAGCGACCGCTTCTCGGCGCCGATCCTGTCCAGTAAAGCTTTCTCCTTGGCGCGCTTGTCCCGCTGAATCTGCGCATTGTCTTTGGCCATGGCCTGCCTCTTCAATTCCGTGGGCCGGTAGATCCAGCCATGTCTGTCGTCGGCGCTGGCGCACTTGGTTATTGATGCGTCTCATGCTGCCCTCTGCTGATTCCAGACATCCACGGCGTCGAACACCCGGGCGGCTTGCTCTTCAGTCAGCGATATTTCGGCGGGGATGGCGATCCAGCCCGAAGCGACCCGGTGATTCGGATTGCTCTCGGCGACCAAGTCCTTGTAGGTTTCCTCGATCACGCCTTCGAGGTGCGCGGCCAGATAGTTGCCTTGGGGAGCAACCTCTACTGATTTAGTGTAGCGGTGCCCTCGTTGATCGCGGCACTGGACGCTGAGATAGATCGTCCAACGGTGGGGGAAGTCGCAGACTGCTTCGGCCATGCGTTGTCCTGGCGGGATGCTCTTGCAGCTCTTCCTGTTGATCATCCCTTGGCGTCCGCTGGGGTCGATGTGGACCACCGCGACGTGATTGGCATTGAGCAGTGCCCGGCTCGCTCGCTCTATCCGGGTACGCATGTTGTTGGGCTTTCGCTTTTTCATAGCGTCACCGCAATCTGGCGATTGGTCTTCGCTTCAAACTGCATGGCGAGTTCGTGAGCAGCCTTGTAGTCGTCACGGAAGGCGCGAGTTTTGCCGGTGGTGCGGTCTTTAATCTGGTACATGCCGAAGCTTCCGCCGGTGACTTGGTAGCGCACCGGTTTGGCTGGAGCTCGTCGATCAATACGACTGTAGAGCCCGGAGTGGGCGGCCTTTGTTCGTTGCAGCAGCTCACCGACTTCATCGAAGCGCTCTTCAAATGATGGATGCATGGCGGATCCTTTGGAGTAGGTTGCGTGTATTCGTCAGCACTCGACCGACTGCTGGTCGCCGTGGGATAGATGGTCGGAGTACTGATTGATGAAATGCAGGCGTAAAAAAGCCCGATCGAAACCGGGCCCATCGTTTGCCTCACGAGACCAGCCTAAGAAACTACAGGTGTTGCCTTCAGAGGTTTAGATAAGCTCGCCTGTATGCGCTGCGTGATTTCCTCTCGATGCACCTGGACATCCTTTGGTGCGCTGGTTCCGATACGTACCTGTTTGCCGCTAACACCCAGCACTGTGATCGTGATGTTGTTGCCTATGTTGATGCTTTCGCCTGCTTTGCGAGTCAAAATCAGCATTGTCCATTTCCTTGCGTGAGTGGGTTTCCCAATGCCGCCTTGTAAGAGGCGGCATCAGTGAAACATCACTGCACTATGCGGATTTCATTGCGCGGGAACCACGCCCCGTCGACCAGAACCATGCAGCCTACAAAGGCGGCGTAGCGCGTCTCTCGGTCAGTCTGGAAGCCGTAGTAGGAGCAAGTGGCCCGAGAGGCTACGTTGCTCAGCAACATGCAGCCGACGATCAGTGCCAGCAGGATCAGCAGAACCTTTGTCGCGTACTTCACGCCTCGATGCCGTAGTCAGCCAGGCGCAGACCGAAGTGCATGCCTATTTCCTTCAGCACCACCAACTCTGCTGGCTCGATCTGACCATCAGCCTGGGCAACAGCAAGAACGTTGACGAAGGCTTCCTCCGCGTCGGCTGGAACGTTTTTGATGTCGGCCAGTTCCCGCTTGATCGCCAATCGACCTACTTGAAAGTTGGCGTTCAACTGGCCTGTAAAACGATTGATGGTTTCGGTTATCTCGCTGCCGAAGTGCGTCAAATTCGGGTTGGAGCGAATCAACTCATCCAGCTTGGAAACCTCGCTGGCTTCAATCTCACCATCAGCCGCAGCGACCAATAGGCCGCCACCGACAATGGCCTGCATCAAGTCGCGGTTGACGACCTTCTTCATTTCGGCCTGGGCATTGCCGACTTGTTTGCCGAAGAGTTTTTTCATTCCGAACATGGTGTTTCCTCATTGCAGGGGAGGGGATTTCCCACATAGCCCTGCTGCCAAGGCTATGAAGTGAAATCTAATTGGGCTGTCAGCGGGACTCAGATACGGCGCACTTAGGTGGCAGTCGCCCACGCCGGGTGCGTCAGTCTTTTTGCGGCTGACAGCTTTGAATCGATTGGGTTGTTAAAGAGCGGCGGGTGACCCCGTATTGCCGCTGCGATTCACTGCGACGGACAAATATTGCCGCCGGGGATATTTAAAGTCAATGCCGCCGGAAATATAAATTCGGTCTATGAAAAAAGCCCGTGCTGGACGGGCTTGCTTTGGGCTAGATATTTGCGGGGAGGTCCCAAGAGATACGCGCGGCGCAGTCATCTTCTCGACGCACTAGTACGTGCTCGGTTTCTGCTATCTCTTCAAGGAGCCGTTTCCAGTCCTCAAGGCATTCATCTGCTTCCTTGCAAATGACTGCCGTTTTTCGTTTTTGGGCAGCGGGGGCGCTGATGATCTTTTGGATGCGGAGTCCAAGAAGCTCAAACGAATCTGGCGGTATTGGTTTGTTTTTTGGTTTTGCCATAGCACTGCTCCTTTTATGTATGGATACACAGTGAATGGCTTGAACCCTAAGCGCTAAAGATTAACGATTAAAAACAATTATTTAACAGAGAAAAGCCCGCAATTTGCGGGCTTCAGGAGGGAGGTGTCCAGGGGAATTAGAGACAAATCGAAGGGATCAAATTTAGATTCTGCCCAGCACTTTGCTGGGAGCAAGAATTGCCCCTACGTAATGGATTTTCTCGATATCAACCCGAGCTACTGTCAGCCGC
Source organism: Pseudomonas jessenii (assembly GCF_002236115.1). Lineage (GTDB taxonomy): Bacteria > Pseudomonadota > Gammaproteobacteria > Pseudomonadales > Pseudomonadaceae > Aquipseudomonas > Aquipseudomonas jessenii. Next base: position 310,475 of record NZ_NIWT01000001.1, read on the forward strand.
TCGCCGTAAGCCGTGTTGATCGACATGAGGCTGACCTCTTCTTCGGTCTCGAAGAGAAGTTCTTTAACCATGCTTTGTCCATCAACGGTGGTGACCATCACATACTCACCCGGCACTAGGCGGTGATTGGGTTCGCAGACAGCGACCCAACCGCTACGGATCGCTGGTGCCATTGAGTCCCCCTTGAGCCTAAGTGCGTAGGCGTCCTCATCTCTGGAGTAGGTCTCAACCCAGCCAGCTGCCTGGTCAAGGCTTGTCCAATATCCCTCACTGCCGAGTTGTGCGGTGCCTTCGATATTGATTCTGCGAGGTGAGGAATAGATGGGGGGGCCAGCCTCGACATTGGATTCGAAGCTGGACTGCGCCATTTTCGCAATCTCATCAGCCAGTCGAGGGCTGAATGACTCCACGGGCTTGGAAATCAATCCGGCAATTGCGCTAGCGACTTTCGCATTCAGTGCGTTGTAGCCGTTCAGGTACGAACTGACGGAGCCCTGATTTATGCCCAGGGCATCTGCGATCTTTCCCTGAGTCAGGGCGTCACGCCGCGACTTGCCTGTGTTGAAGGCGTCCACAGCCGCTTTGAGTGCCAAGCACTCTTCTTTTTCCCAGTCTTCGAGTTCGCGTTTTTTCATTCCACGATTATTCCTAGCGGCGATATTTAATCAAATGCCGCCGGGCTTGATTAATTAAATTCCGCCGGAGATACTTACTGGAGGTTTAATAGAGGAGATCGGCGAGATGAGCCGAAAAAGTCTGGATGAGTTTGCTCGTGCACGCGGCCAAACCAACGCAGCAAATCTGCTTGGGATGTCCCAAGGGTCGCTCAACAAAGCTCTGCAGGTTGGCCGTGACATTTTTGTTACTGAGCACGCAGATGGCTCTTTTACAGCTGAAGAGCTCAGACCATTCCCGGTTCAAAGCGCAAAAAGGTCGCGTCGCCGGATGCTGCCCATTTCATGAGCAAACTTTGAGCGCAACGGCGCCGAGAGAAAACTAGACGATGAAATCGCCAGTGCTAGACACCCGTCGCAAAGCCGTCATTACCGCTGCTAATGCATTCCCTGGTGGACTTGCATACGCCTCTGACTTTTTGGGCGAAGAGAATCTCAAACGCTTTAAGAACCGAATTTACGAGTCGGCAGGCGTCAAGCCTCTCACTGATGATGAGGTCTGCACACTTGAAACTGAAACCAGAACCACATTCCTGCCGGATTACATCTGCGCGATGTACGGCGGTGTGTTTGTTCGCCTGCCCGAGGTTGGCGATCTGGACAATGTCGACATGCACCTGCGTTCGTTACGTACTTCTGTGAAGCGCGGTCGGGTTGACCAGTTTCTTGCCCTAGCGCTGGAGGACGGCGAAATCACGGCAGCGGAAGCCGCAGAGATTCTGGCCTTGCACGCGAAGCACTTGGCTGCCCGGCACGAGGAGGTGACCGCACTGATTGAGTTGCACAAATCGAAACGCCCAGCGCGACCGCCAAGCGGGAAGGGTTGATATGCAGTTCACGATCACGATCAACCAGGTGAAGGCACTGGAGTGGGGGTTGAACTCCCAGCAGGCGCTGCTGTTTTCCTTTGTCTATGAGTGCCCTAGCTGGGCAAGGCCAATCAAGACCGATAACGGGATTTTCTTTGCCTTGAGCAAGGCAAAGATCGTGGAGGAATTGCCCTTGCTCACCGACAAACCAGATACAGCGTACCGACTTCTCAAAGGGCTCGAGACCGCCGGGCTGATCGAGCTATCCCACACTTCCAACATCAGTTTGTTTCGTTTAACCGAAAAGGCCAAAGAGTGGAATCGCAAGTTGGATGGGTCGGAAAAATATCCGACCTCTGAGGTGTTTGAGGGTCGGAAAAATCTCCGATCTACCTCGGAAAAATCTCCGAGCAAGGTCGGAAAAATATCCGAACAGGGTCGGAAAAAAATCCGAGGAGGGTCGGAAAAATTTCCGACAAATCAGGGTACCAGTAATCAGGGTACCAATCAGGTAACCAGTAATCAGGAGAAGCAGGGCGCTGGCGCGCCATGCAAATCGTCAAAATTCGACCCGCTGACCGCCAAACCGGAAAACGTCAGCGTCGAGGTTTGGGGCGATTGGTGCCAGCACCGCAAGGAAATCCACAAACCCCTTACCGCCAAGAGCTGCGAACAACAGGCCAAGGCCTTGGCGAACCATTCAACCCCCGATTCGGTGCTGACTCTTTCGATCAGCAACGGATGGACGGGGATCTTCCCCGACAAGGCAGTTATCCCCGCACCACTTCCGACCAGTCGCCATTCCGGCTTTGAAACTCGCGATTACAAGGCCGGTACTAAGGAGAACGCCAATGGCACCTTCCGTCTCTAACTTCGGCGCTCACATGGACCGCAAATTCGGCGTCATCGGCCGTCAGCCAGCGAGCTGCTTGGATCATGGCGAATACGAGGCGGTCATCCTCAAGGGCGGCAACCTGTCTGGCTGTCCCATCTGCGCGAGCAATAAACGCGACATGCAAGAGCTTGCGCGCAAGCGCTCTCAGTTTCGGATAGTTCAGCAATCAAGCGCCCGGATACCGAAGCGTTTCGCGGAAAAGACATTTGCCGATTTCGTCGTGTCGAATCCGGCCCAGCAGATTGCTTTGGATGCATGTACCGACTACGTCGACAATTTTTCGAAGCATCGCCGGGAAGGTCGCTGCATGTTGCTGCTGGGGAAGGTCGGTACCGGCAAGACCCACCTGGCCATTGCCTCGGCCAATCATCTGATCAACGAATGCATGGTCAAGGCGATCTACCGCACGGTGGGCACGCTCATCGGTGAGATCCGGGCGACGTTCAATGAGCGCTCAGGCGAGTCCGAGGCGCACATCTTGCGTGAGGTGATCGGCGCGGACCTGTTGGTGCTCGATGAAGTCGGCGCTACCAAGCAGAGCGAGTTCGAACTGGCCACTCTGTTCAGCATCATCAACGGTCGCTACGAACAATGCCGTCCGACGATCATCGTCAGCAACCTGTCTCCCGCCGAATTGAACGACGCCATTGGTGCGCGCTGTGTCGACCGCATCCGCGAAAACGGCTGCATTGGCGTGGCATTCGAGTGGGAATCTCAACGCGGTAAGGAGGGCTTCTGATGAACGCCGCCAAGCAACAAAACGTGCTCGCCGGGCAAACGTCGCTCGCCCGCAAAGTGTTCCGGGTTGTGCCAATTCAGGAGCGCTGGAGCGCCCACGATATTTTTAATTCGTTGGTCGCTGCCGAAGCCACGGGCGCCCAGTTCTCGGCCGTCCGTCGCGGCCTGGGTGAGTTGAAGGAGGCAGGTCTTATTCGCGAACCCGTTAACGGTCACTACCAGCGTACCGCCATCACCATTAAGCCCCCGAGAGAGCAGAGCATGTCGCAAGAAACCACCTCGGCCGTCGTTGCCATCAAGAACCCCAAGATCAGTGCTTTGGATACATTAGCGGTGCTGTCCGGTGAGGTGATCAGGTTTTCCGAGGAAGTTGCCCAACGCATGAAAAAACTGGCGACCCGCATCGAGGAGGTGGCTCTTTCCGTTGAAACGGAGCGCGAAGCCAACGCCGAGGCGCTCGATAAGTTCAAGCAATTGCAATCTCTGCTGAAGGGCTTCTAAGTGCACAAGTGTTTTGGGATCAACTTTCTGTTGTCTGATCGCCGCCTGGCAGTTCCGGACCCCGCTAACTATCGGTTTGCCGTGTTCTGCTGCTCGTACAAGATTGACCTGGGCAGCCCCCCTGATCACGCATTGGCGCTGTTCGTGGATCAGGCAATGGCCGAGCGCTACGGCGCTTGGATGTGGCCGACCACGTTCCAGGTTGTTGACCTTGAAAATCCTACCGGTGCCCGAGCATGACGGCCTTGGTAAAAACCCTGACGGTCAAACTGTCGGATGCTGAGATCGAACGCAACGCCAAGAAGCTGCATGTCCGTGATCTGCGTGATGCCAGTCACCCGGCGTTGCACTTTCGTTTCGCGAAAAACCGCGCTTGCGGGTCCTGGTATCTGCTCAACAAACGCGCCTGGCATCGCATTGGTGGTTTTCCGGATTTGAGCACGAAGCAGGTGGTTGCCGCACTGCCGACTGTTCGCCTGCGAGTTGCCGCCGAAGAAGGCTCGACCCTGTCCAAATGGGTCACTACCGGAGAGCTGATCGGGTGGTTTGCCGAGCGGATGGCGCGTGATCGCAACCTGTCAAGTAAGCGAAAGAAGACCGGCGCTTCGATGATCAAGTGCCACCTGATGCCGCGCCTCGACGGATTGCCATTGACCGCCCTCGACAAGGCGACCCTCGACAGCCAGCTCATGTGGCCTCTGCAGGAAAGCATTTCCATCGACTACGTGCGTTCGGTGTTCCAGCTGCTAGCCCTGGCTTTCCGTCAGGCGTTCAAGTTGGGCCTGATTTCGGCCAACCCGATGGCGAGTATCAAGTTCAACGACTTCTCCAAGGCCAAGGTCGGCATCAAGCCTTCCCGGTTACGTGGCACTCAACTGCAAGACCTGATGACGCGTTTGCTCGGCGCCATGGCGAACAATCCTTCGGATGGTTTGTTGGCTCTGCTGATGCTCTGCCACGGTACGCGTATCGGCGAAACCCGGCAGGCACGCTGGTCGTATATCAGTCTGGCCGAGCGCGAGTGGTTCATTCCGGCCGAGCACACCAAGACCGGCGTCGAGCACCGCCTGCCGCTGACCGATCAGTTGCGCAAGGTGCTCATCAGCTACCGCGAGATCCAACGGGCCAAAGGGTATGACGGCCAGTTCCTGTTCCCGTCTCGTAACGGCAAGGCACTCAGTGAAGGGCAGGCGAGCGCTGTGTTCGTGCGGCTAGGGCAGGGCGAGTGGACCAGTCACGATCTGCGCAAGTTGGCGCGTACCGGCTGGGCCGACCTCGGCATTGACCACCTGATAGGTGAGCTGCTGATCAACCACGCGATGGGTCACAACGTGAAGGTGTACATCCAGTCGGATGTGATGGGGCGCAAACGCGATGCCCTGGAGCAGTGGCACGCGCATCTAGATACGAAGGGTTTTGACCAGATTCATATGTTGACCGGCGTTAGATTCGGAGATTCCGGTAATGCGCTGGAAACCGCACAGGACAAGGGCTGCACCGCTATTCAAGAATCAACCATAGGCGAGGATTCAAAACATGAAAAAAGCCCAGGCTCATGGCTTTCGTAAGGTGCAAATCGAACTGGAGCACTGCTCGACCTGCAAGGGAAAAGCCGTGGTGCAGGGTGTGTTCTATGAGCTGATTTGCAGTGAATGCAACGGTTCAGGTTGGGTAATGGCGCGGAGTCAGTTGGTGCTTCCTACTGACGAATTGGTGACTCAGCTCAGTCTCAGATTGCAGCAGGCTCAGCGCGAAATTGAAGTGCTGCAGCGAGGCCCGTCTACATCTGGGCCAGCCAAGTATTACCAACAGAGCAACCGTCGCGGTGCCGGCGGATCGAACTTCACCGGGGACTGAGGGGTACAACACATGATGATTCGAAAACCAGCGCTGCACCCGTTAGGCGATACGGAATACCTTCTAGAGCAATGGGGATGGTGGCGTATGGATGGAAGGGGAATCCCCAGCTATGCCTCGCCAATGTTGGCACTGATGCGCGATGCAATGCCGTCGCCTGCCAAGTCGTACTGCATCACCGACGAGCTTGCCTGCGTCGTGGATGCCGCGTTGGCTCGCCTATGTAAACGTGATCAGCAGATGGGGGATATTGTCTGGCTTTACTTCGGGGCGAAATGGTCGGCTGTTCGGGTCGGTCGGTATCACCATGTGAGCGAAGGTAAAGCTCGGGAGCTGATGAAGGCTGGGGTGGCTTGGATTGATTGCGTTCTAGAAGGCATCAAGGATGGGGGCTGGGCAGGATATCCGGGAAATTATTCCGACAGCCCACTCTGTGGATTGTCAAAGTCACAGCTGGAAATTGCGCGGACGTGACCGCCCAATTGCATAACACCTGACTAGGCATCGCATCTGTATTAACCATCTCTTTGCGGGAGGGGGGCGGCCACACCGTAATGACGACTGGCCATGTGCGACCCAAGGCAGGCTCTCGAATGATTCTATCTCGGGCGGTTTGGGGGCCGCCAATCGGAGCCCGAGCTAGACGCCGGCACCAGTCGAAAGGCAGAAGCGTTGACCGTCACGGGAAAATATTTTTTATGTTACCCCAGGCTGAGCAGATACCTTCCTTCCATAAGTATTGGGATGCCTGTAGAATCGCGCGCTAGCTTTTTGTAATGAATGAGACTTAAAAGTGCCGACGCTCACAACCAATTCTGGTTCCGATATTTTAGGTCGATATTATACCAAGAACGAAATAAGCTCTTTTTTGGTAGAACAGATTGAAATTGTTTCACCAGTACGGCTGCTCGATTTGGGAGCAGGGTCTGGATCTCTGAGTGGCGCGGCCAAAACACGTTGGCCTGACGTGGAAGTATTAACTGTCGATATCGATCCGAAAGTTGACCTGCCTCACTTGTCTATAAGGCGGATGTCAAACGAGCCTTCTCACCAACATTTTGTCACCGACGCTCTGTCTGAAAGCCTATCATCATTATTGAACTGCGATAGCGCGCCAATAGATATTGCAATTTGCAATCCGCCATTCATTACACCAAAGTGGCGCAATGAGTTTAATTTGATTTTGGAGGATGCAGGTTTCATTGACTGTATTCCATTTCCTGCGGATGTGGATGCTGGTCTCCTTTTTTTGGCACAGAACCTTAGGCTTCTTAGCAACAACGCTACGCTCGGCATTATACTTCCAGATAGCTTGATAACTGCACACAAGTATAAAAAGTTCAGGGCTACGCTGCTTAGTGAGTATGTGGTAACAAAAGTAATACAGCTGCCTCGTGGTTCTTTTCATAATACGGATGCCTTGGCTAGCATCGTTATAATGCAAAAACTAAAAAAGCATCAGGAAAATATTCGTATTTATTGCCTGATGAATGACAAAACTCTTAGTGAGCCGATCCTTGTCGATGTCCTCTCTGCTGCGGAGCGACTCGACTATTCATACCATTCCCATCGACTTGCTACCGCTTCTGAAGTGCGTGGGAAGCATGTTACGTTAGGTGACCTTGGTGTTGAAGTAAAACGTGGTGGGTTATCTAGTGCGCAAGTTAAGGTCTCGGTCTTTCCAGTTTTGCACATTACAGATATAAAAAAGATCAGTGTGGGGGAGTGGTTGGATTTTTCAGCCTTTGAGCCTGTACATCCTAATGAATGCTCGAATTTAGTTAAGGCACAGCCAGGAGATATATTAATTTCGAGAGTAGGTAGAAATCTCGAAAGTAAAATTGTTGGTGTAATGGCTGGTGCTTTTGCGGTGAGTGATTGTGTGTATGTAGTCAGATGCCCGGCAGAAGTGCGCGAAGCGGTGTTAACGCAGCTAGCAAGCTCGGAAGGCAGGGCTTGGATATCAGCACATTCGTATGGGGTCGCAGCAAAGCAATTAGCAAAAAAAGAACTCCTAAATTTTCCAGTGCTTCTTAATACATGCAGGGATGTTTAAATGGAATTTGAAGAAAGAGCCGATCAGCTATCGCCAGAAGAAATTAGTACCTCGCTGGCTGATGGTGAAATCCTAAAAAAAGCAAGACAAAAGCTCTTGGCCACCGGGGCGAAATTTTTAATAGGCCCAAGAGGTACGGGTAAAACGCATCTTATGCGTTTTACATATTCACAGGCTCTACTAAACAAATCCTCCCCGCTCGTCCTTTACTCTAGTTTTAATAGATATCTCCACCTAGAACCTTTGTTGAAAAAGACTCCGGATGCGCTAAAAAGGTTTCATTCGTGGGTTCTTGCCAAGATCTTAATTAGTGCTTTTGATTATATTAATGACTTGAGTAGTAATGGGGATTTTCTTAAGGATCAAGACGCAATATATGATGAAGAAAAGCTGCGCGAACTAGTTTCACTGTTGGAGCGCGGGTCAGGGGTCCAGCTTTATGAAAGCTATGGTCAATTTATTACCGTTGATCACGTAATCAGAGCAATTCGATCACTTACTGCCAGATTCAATAGGGCTCGTGCCGTTTTGCTGTTGGATGATGCGGCATTAAGTTTGTCTGATCAATATTTGATAGCTTTTTTTGAGATTTTTAGAGTATTAAAAGTCGAAGGTATTGCACCAAAGGCTTCTGTCTATCCAGGTACCACTCAATACGGCCCAACATTTCACGCTTCACATGAAGTCGAAGAAGTGCCTCTCTGGCTTTCTGTAGAGGATACTGCATATTCTACTATTATGGGTGATATAGCTAATAGACGGCTAACGTCTGAACAGCAAAGGAATATTTCGCCGGATATCTTGGAGCTGTTCAAATATACCGCGTTCGGGATACCTCGCGTCTTTTTAAGATTGCTTCGAGAGTATTTTTCAGAGAAGACTGGAACTTCACAATCGAAGGTCAATAAGATTATTGATCAGCAAGTTGAATTAATTGGGGCGGAGTACGATTCACTTGCTCTGAAACTTAAGCAGTTCTCATCGGTCATCGAAACCGGGCGAGCTTTTTTCTCAAATGCGGTATTAGAGGTGTCTGAGTTTCAGAATAAAGACCTTTCTAAGCGCAATATAGTTATTGGATTGCTACAAAGCGATGATCGTACCCCTCTAGCAGATCGAATGATCAAATTTCTGATAGAGGTCGGAATGCTGTTTCCGTTGCAGTCCGTTTCGCATGGGCAAAATAGAAAGTATGATCGTTACATACCGCATCTTGCATTCCTTTATCAGGGTGGTGCATTTAAAGAAGGGAGGCGCAATACATTTCGCGGTTTAGCCGATGTAATGCAAGCTGCTGCAGCAAAGCACCCATTGAGAAGGGAATTTAAATCTTTGCTGACGTCTCGCGAGCTGGCGGACTTAAAGCTTGATTTACCACCTTGCCAGAGATGTGGCACACAACGTTTCAACGATTCTCAGCAATTTTGTCATAATTGTGGCGAAGAACTCGTAGGTTCATCGCTTTTTGAGGAATGTATGAAGCTACCTCTTGGAGAGGTGCCCGGCATAAGCAAAACGCTTATCACGAGAATCCACCAAGATACAAATATCCGCAATATTTCCGATGTTGTTATTTCACAGAACGCCTCAGGCGAGCTTCAAAAGGCAAACTACGTTGGGCCTCGGCGCGCCGAAAATATAATAAAAAAAGTTGAGCTCACAGTTGAGGAGTTTCTCTCATAATGGCTACTCCTTTCAAAACACAATTAATTACTTGCGTGGTGCCGACTCCACCGAGTCTGAGCACGCACCTTTTATTTGATCACAACCATCTAGAGCCAACTACTTCGCCCGTTGATCAATTTCTTGAACGTTTGCATTCGATCAATAGACTTTCTCCGGATCCGGTTAATTTTGATCCGTTGCAGGGGCAGCTTGTTCTTTTAGGTGTAATCGCTGCAGTCGAAAGCTATCTTAGGACCTTGCTTAGGAAAATTATTTCGATAGATGAACTGTCGCAAAACGCTTCTTACAAACGAGATATCTCGTTTGGGGCCGCTGTTCATTTGCATAAAGACATGATGCCAGAAGCCATTTTGGAAAGAGTCTCGTTCATCAGTAAGGACAGCATTACCGGGACTATAAAGGATTGCTTAGGAATTAAAGGCCACACACCTTCGTACGTTGAAGCCTCAATTGACGATTACGTTAAGATTTGCCATCTTCGACACTGTGCTGTACATCGGTTTGGTAGGTTAGGGGCGTCCAATGCGTTGGCATTAGGAATCCAGGATCACAGAGAATTATTAGAAAAACCGTTACTGTTGGACTATCTTTCCCTGCAGACAGCGATATCCATTTCGACAAACCTTGTAAAAACTATAAATAATTTCTTGTTTAATGAGGTAATATCTCGGCTTCCTGATCATACTTGGCAAGGCACATACACAAGAGATAAAAAGATTTTTTTGGCTTACTATCGTATATTTGCAGATAGTGTGAGTTCAGCGGGGTCAACAACTGACTCCAAGTCTCTGTATAGTGAATTTCAATTACAGCGAAGAAATTATCTAGCTGGTCAGCAACGTTAGTGCTCGCAAACTGACAAATGCCTTTATTTGGCATTTGTCAGTTTTCTGTAATTTCAAATCACTCTCCAAGTGCTTCCACGCAAAAAGTTTAGTGCCCTTTGACTCAGGTGCTAACCGTAGATGGACTCTCTGCGACGCCTAGCGCACTGATTATCGCTTGAAGGGGGGAAAGCATCTGCGGTTAACGCCGTCATAATCACGATTGCCGCTAGCCACGTAACTAAATTTAGTGCCGCTGCTGCTGCTGGCGTGCCGGTAACTCATTTCCGGGTTTTCATCACCGTCACTGCACATCGGCTTAAGCAAGGCACAGACCGACATTAAGTATTTTCCGAATACCTGTAAAAATAGTTGTCCATATGGAATAGCTCTGCTTTTATAGCAACGTGTTCAGCTGTACAGCGCGACACCACCAAGGAGCTCGGCCATGCGTCGGGCTTTTTTATTTGCTGCTCCGAAGCCTCGCCATTGTGCGGGGCTTCTTTGTTTTTGGGATTCCCATCAGCGGAGAATGCCACCTTTTTTGTTACCTCAACTCCCTTGTTGGGAACGCGCCGAGATGATGCCCATGCCGGAAAAACCAGATACTTGGGTCATTGTTTTCATGTGGTTGAGTCAGCATTCGCAGACCATTTGGGCGGCATTTCTGTCGTTGTGCATGACGGTACTTCGCGTGTTCTACACCGGCGGTACCTGGAAGGATGCACTGATAGAAGGCCCCATGTGCGTCTTGCTCTCCCTGAGCATTATCTGGGGCTTTGAACTGATGGGATTGTCGCCGTCGCTGGCCCAACCGGTTGGCATTTGGGTCGGTTTCCTCGGGGTGAAGAAAGTCGCTCACTGGGCTGATCGAATTGCTGAAAGCAAGTTTCCCAAATCGGATTCAGCGCCGTGAAGCGCCGTCCTTGGTTGCTGCCTCTTGTGCTCCTGCTGGTTTATGCCACCACGGGATACATTCATTGTGGTGAGCCACCTGCATGCCAGCCGCTCGCCGCTCAATCATTCAATCGTGAGGTTTAGAGAATGGCCTACACCCAATACGAAACTGTCGTCGCCAACACTCCCGAGGAACTGACGGCCAAGCTGGCACAGGCCATCGCCGATGGTTGGCAGCCTTACGGTAGTCCTGTTTCCATCACTGAAGGCTTTCAAGTACTTCAAGCAGTGGTGAAGGGATCGAGCAATGTCGGCGGTGCGCCTACCGACATCACCTCGGACAACATCACGGACGCGTCGGATGTCGGTAAAGCGGTGCTGGTCAGTGTCGACGCCGCCGCTGCTCGTGTTGCTATCGGCAGTGGAACTTCGGACTTCTCGGGTAGCTACAACGACCTGACCGACCAACCAGTCATTCCAGCCGAGGGTGATGCCGCGCTGCTGGAAGCTGGTACCGACCTCGTCGCGCATACCTGGTCAGCCAAACTGATTCATGACGAGATTGCCCGTCAGATTGCAGCGCTACCGGCATGAGCATCACATCCACAATCTCGACTGCCTCCGTTTTAAACGCGACCTTCAGCCAGCGCAGGATCAGGGTTTCCAAACCCGCCGGGGACCCTGGCAACTTCCAAGGAACACGGGGCATAAGACTCGCGCAAAAGCGCTAGCGGCAGGGTCTGAAAGTTAGTTGACACAGGTTGACAGGTTGACAGCAAATCCCTGATTTCGAGCCGTCAAAGATTGTACTTATCCCCCCATCATTTCTCCGCACAGCCCCGTTACGACTGGTCGTAACGCCTATCTGCTCTATTCAGGTGTTCACAATGAAACTCCCGGATAAACGCTTGGGAAGCCTGTCAAGTAAGTTGACAAGCTTACGCGTTACCCGGAAATAAACAGGTGAGGGTATATGGCTTTTTTAACTCGCAAGGAATACGGCGAACTGAAGGGCTGGTCGAGGCAGCACATCAGTAAATTGGTCCAAAATGAAAGGCTGGTTGTGAACGGCGCCGGGTTGATTGACGTGGATGCTAGCGATCAGCTCCTGGCGATGACCAGCGATCCGAGTAAAGCCGGCGTCGCTGCTCGACACGAGCAGCAGCGACTTCAGCGCGACGCTCCCAGTGCGTGCGAAGAAATCGAGGCTGATCAGCTGGGACTGGCGCCGGATTTTCAGAAGGCCCGCGCTATGCGGGAACACTATTTGGCCTTGCAAGAGCAGGCCAACTTTCATACCCAGCAGGGCACACTCGTTGAGCGAAAGGCAGTGGAAAATGCAGCCTATAACGCCGGCCGCCTAGTGCGTGATCAGTTGCTGGGATTGCCTCCGCGCCTGGCCCCGGAAATGGCAGGGATGACCGACCCCTGGCAAATCGAGAGGCTTTTGACTGCGGCCATTCGACAAGCGCTGGAAGACGCCGAACGAGTGTCAAAGGCAGATCTAGAGCACGCCGTCACCCCGAGTTAAATCTATGCCCTCAGAGATCCCGAATGGTGCAGCGGTGTACCGTGAGGCGCATTTCCGTGGGCTACAACCGGACCCAGATCTCTGGATCGATCAGTGGGCCGACGAGTACATGCGTATCCCACGCGATGCCGGCGCCGCCGAACCCGGCCAGTACCGTACGGCACGAACACCGTATGCCCGCGAGCCGATGCGCTGCCTATCACCGGCGCACCCCTGCAAGCGCGTGGTGACCATGGTCGCCTCGCAGTTGATGAAAACCCAGATTGCCTTGAACTGGATTGCCGGCCTGATCCACATGGCGCCGTCGAACATTCTCACGCTGTTGCCCAGCCTGGGGTTGGCCAAACGAGTCTCGTCGCGCATCGGCAAGACCATCAAGGCCACCCCGGTGCTGCGCGAACGAGTGGCGGCGAACCGTTCGCGCGATGCGCGCAACACCATGGACACCAAAGAGTTCGAAGGTGGTTCGCTGTATGTCACCACCGCGGGTTCTGCAGCGAACCTGTCAGAGTTGTCAGCCCGGTATATTTACGGCGATGAAGTCGATCGCTGGGTGGTGGACGTGGGCGAGGAGGGCGACCCGATTGAGCTGGCGGAAACCCGGGGCAGCACATTTGGCCGTAACGCCAAGTTCTACTTTTCCAGTTCGCCGACGATCCGGGGCGCCTCGCGCATTGCCGATCTGTTCGAGACCAGCGACCAGCGTTATTACTACGTGCCATGCCCGACCTGTGGGCACATGCAAGTCCTGGAATGGGAACGCCTGCATTACTCGACGGATTGCCAGCGGGCGCACTACGAGTGCGCCGGGCCTGACTGTGACGTGCTGATCGAAGAACATCACAAGGGTGAGATGTTGGCCAAGGGCGAGTGGCGCGCCCATGCCCAGGGCGATGGTGAAACCGTCGGCTTCAACCTCAATGCGTTGTACTCGCCGCCCGGCTGGACCGGTTGGGCCGCTCTGGCCAAGCAGTTCGAGAAGGCCAAAACAGCCATGTCCCGCGGCGATTTGGAGCCGATGCAGGTGTTCTATAACACCCGTCTGGCCAAGGTTTGGGACAGCGCCCAAGAGCAAACCAAAGCCGATGTGCTGATGGCTCGGGCCCGCCTGGAAACCTATGGTTTGGGTTCGATGCCGTGCGCCGTGCTGATGCTCACGGCCTCGGTCGACGTCCAGGCCAACCGGCTGGAGTTCATGGTGGTGGGTTGGGGCGCCGGCATGGAGCGCTGGATCATCGACTATCAGGTGATCTGGGGCGATCCCTCCGACGAACGCACCTGGTCGGTGCTCGATGACAAACTCAAGGCGCGTTATCCGCATCCGTGTGGCGCGGACCTGACAATCCGGGCAGCCGGCATCGACTCCGGCGGCAACCACACCGACGAGGTGTACCAGTTCTGTCGACTGCGGCGCTGGCGCAACATCTTCGCGGTCAAGGGCGCGAGCAAGTCGGGTCGGCCGGTGATTGCGCAGCGGCCATCGATGATGGATGTCACCTGGAAAGGCCTGACCGAGCGCAAAGGTGTCGAGCTGTGGTTCATCGGTACCGACACGGCCAAGGACTGGATTTACAACCGCTATCCGGTGGAGGGCGGTCCCGGCGCGCTGCACTTTGCTAACGACCTGCCGGATGATTTCTTCGCCCAGTGCGTCGCCGAGCGCAAGGTGACTCGGTACATCAAAGGCTACAAAAAAATCGAATGGGTCAAGGGCAAGGCGGAGCGCAACGAAGCCCTCGACTTGATGGTGTACAGCCTGGCGATGGCGCATTACCTGGGCCTGAATCGCTACAAGGAACACGACTGGGAGCGGGTGAGAAGCGCCCTGATGCAGACGGCGCCTCCGGGTGAAAAAGCTATTGCAGTCGAACATGTCCGCGCTCCGGCGCCATCTCCGCAGCAACCGCCTGATCCCGTGCCGCCACCTGCCAAGCCGGCAACAGCACCGCTGCCGATTGCACGGCCGCCACAGCGTCGGAGCTCCAGCAGCGGCTACCTCAAAAAACGACGCTGAGTGAAGGCGCACCGTTGTAACCCACGTTGTCTTATTACTTTAGAGCGATCCCCATGGCCTTTACCCAACAGCAACTCGATGCGGTCGAGAAGGCAATTGCGCGTGGCGAAAAAATCGTGCGTTACGCCGATCGCAACGTCGAGTACCGCGACATCGACGAATTGCTCAGGGCACGCGATGAAATTCGTAGCTCGTTGATCGCGGCGGCCGGACCTCGTTCGCGCATCGTGCGGCTTTACCATGGAGGCAAGGGACTGTAATGGCTCGTCACTTTCCCACCTTGGGCCGCAGCGGATTCTTGATTCCCTCGAACATCAAGGCTAGCTATGAAGGCGCGGCTGAAGGGCGTCGTTCCGCCAGTTGGGATGCGCCCGACGCCGGTTTCAACAGCATTGCCATTCCGGCGCTGCGTAACCTGCGCTCGCGTTCCCGCGCGGCAGTGCGCAACGACCCGTACGCCTTCAACATTATCGACAAGCGGGTCAGCAACCTGATCGGCACCGGCATCACGCCGCGGCCAAAAACCCAGGATGACGAGCTTCGGCATCTGTTGCAGGAACTCTGGGCCGACTGGACCGAAGAATCCGACGCCGATGGTCTCACCGACTTTTACGGACAGCAGGCGTTGATCGCGCGGACGGTGGAAACGGCCGGCGAATGTTTTGTCCGCTTGCGCCCGCGCAGCCTCGAAGAGGGGCTGGTGGTGCCGCTGCAACTCCAGGTGCTGGCGCCGGAGTTTGTGCCACACGACAAGTCCGAAATGGCCCGTAACGGCAACGTCATTCGTGCCGGCATTGAGTTCAGCCCGGACAGTCGCCGGGTGGCGTACTGGATGTATCGCTCGCATCCCGGCGATGCCTCGTCGTTGAACAGTGGCTACAACCAGCTGGTGCGCGTACCGGCGAGCCAGGTGCTGCACATTTTCGAGCCGGTCGAACCGGGTCAGCTGCGTGGTCTGCCGCGTTTATCGCCGGTGCTCAAGCGCCTGCGCAGCCTGGACAACTACGACGATGCGGTGTTGTTCCGCCAGGAGGTGGCCAACCTGTTCGCCGGCTTCATCAAGAAGCCATCACCGGATGACATCCAGACGCCGGTCGACCCGGTGACCGGTGCGCCGCTGAACCTCGCCTCGGATGGTTTCACACCCATGGTGGCGTTGGAGCCCGGGACCATGCAGGAGTTGTTGCCAGGCGAGGAGGTGGAGTTTTCCACGCCACCGGATGCCGGCAACAACTACCCGGATTTCATGCGTCAGCAATTGATGGCAGCGGCGGCTGGTGCCGGAATGCCGTACGAAATCCTCACTGGCGACATGCGCGAAGTGAACGACCGAGCGCTGCGGGTGGTGCTCACCGAGTTCCGGCGTCGACTGGAGCAGCTGCAATTTGGTGTGTATGTGCACCAGTTGTGTCGCCCGGTGCGGGCCGCGTGGATGGACATGGCGGTGCTCAGCGGCGCCGTGTTGTTGCCGGACTACGCCCAACGACGCCGTGAGTACCTGCGTACACGCTGGGTGCCACAAGGCTGGGCCTACATCCATCCGGTTCAGGATGTTCAGTCACGCACGATGGAAGTTAACGCCGGCTTTGCTTCGCGCAGCGAGATGGTCCTGCGCACCGGCTATGACGCCGAAACGGTGGACGAAGAAAACGCCGCGGATGCCGAGCGGGCTCGGGGCAAAGGTCTTAATTACAGCACGCTCGTCGAACTGCTCCAGGCGCTCGACGACAAGGAGCAGACATGAGCAAGAAAACGCGGCCGCGCATTTACAACAAGGCCGGCCAGCGGGTGCCGGTGCAGGACAAAAGCTGGTACGCCGTGCATGCCAGCGGTGAAGCCACCGAGCGGGTGATTGAAGTCTTTGTGTACGGCGAGATCGGCACCTGGGGCATTACGGCCAGTCAGTTTATGCAGGATCTGCGCGCCGTCGATGATGGCGTGTCGCCGGTGATCGCGGCGTTCAACAGCATCGGTGGCGACCTGTTTGACGGGTTGGCCATGCACAACACGTTGTCACGGCTGGGCGAGCGTTGCACGGCACGTATCGATGCATTGGCTGCAAGTGCGGCCAGTGTCGCGGTGTGCGGTGCCCACAAGGTGGTAATTGCGTCCAATGCGATGTTGATGATCCACAACCCGTGGACCTATGCGGCTGGCGATGCCGAGAGCTTTCGCAAGGTGGCGGATGTCCTCGACCAAACCATGGAGGCGATCATCGCGGCCTACAAAGCCAAGGCACCGGACATCGATGAGGT
The DNA here is from genome assembly GCF_002236115.1 of Pseudomonas jessenii. GTDB lineage: Bacteria > Pseudomonadota > Gammaproteobacteria > Pseudomonadales > Pseudomonadaceae > Aquipseudomonas > Aquipseudomonas jessenii. The sequence continues at coordinate 327,212 of NZ_NIWT01000001.1, forward strand.
GGAGTTACGGGGTTTGGTGGCCGCCGAAACCTGGCTGACAGCCAGTGAGGCAGTGGCTCTGGGGCTGGCCGATGAGGTGGGCGATGGGGTGCAGGTCAAAGCGTGTCTGGGTCAGGGCGGGGTAATGCAGCGTTATCAGCACACCCCAGCTGAACTGCTGGCCCAGCTCGATGAGTTGCCTGAGCCAGATCCGGAGCCGGCGCCAAGCGATCCACCCAAGCCGGTGACGGACTCGGCCAAGCTGGCGTTGTTGATCACTCAACGTTGCGCGGAGGCGGGGATCAGCAACCTGGTCGCGCCATTGCTCAGTTCGACCCAGCTTCAAAGCGAAGAGATCGTCCAGGCGGGGCTGACCCGGGCCAAGGCGGTGCATGACCTGTGTGTCGCGGCACGACTGCCAGAACTCAGCCTCGAGTATGTGGCCGCGGGGCTGGATGAGCCCGCGGTACGCGCGCGGCTGTTCGACAAGATCGTCAGCAGCGGCAACGGTTTCGAAATTGACAATAGCGTGCCCCTCAACGATGACCCTGCACCGAAGGTGCTGGCGAAACAACCAAATCCGTCTTCGATCTGGGCAGCCCGTCAGGCTGTCCATGCGGGGCAATCCAACAGTGCAAAAGGAGCACGAGCATGACCGTAAAGTACGAAACGCTACACGCCGGCGAGTTTCTGCTCTCCGAAGGGGCCGGGAAGATCTCTCGTGAATCCATTCTGGTGGCTGCAGGTGCTGCTTTGAATGCTGGCCAGGTGCTGGGGCTGGTCACGGCGACCAATGAGTTTGCCCCATACGATCCCGCCGCCACCGACGGCACCGAAGTGGCGGCCTGCATCCTCTACGGGCCACTGGGCGAATCGACCGAAGAGCGTCGCGCCAGTGCCGTGGTGCGGCTGGCCGAGGTCAGCGAGGTGCATTTGACCGGTTTCGATGTTGAGGCCGAGGGTGCCTTGGCGGCTCAGTTTGTAATTGCCCGCTAAGGCATTTCCCTTTCATCCAAACCCCGCCTTGAGCGGGGTTTTGCTTTTCTGGAGAGTTCCTTCATGGCCGATATTGGCATTTTTACCGACGATGTTTTTTCCGTGTCCTCGCTGACTGCGGCGATCAATGAGCAGGAGTACTTGCCGGGCCGCATCAGCAGCCTTGGTCTGTTTCGCGAGGAAGGCATCAGCACCCTGACCGTGCAGATTGAAAAGGACGGCAACACCCTGGCCCTGGTGCCAGCGGGTGAACGTGGTACCTCGGGTCTGGTCGTGGGTGCAAGCAAGCGTCAGATGATTCCGTTTAACACCGTGCACCTGCCGCAGCGTTTCACCATCAAGGCGGACGAAATTCAGGGCATTCGCGCCTTTGGTACGACCACCGAGTTGCAGGCCGTGCAGGGCGTAGTGAACACGCGCCTGAGCAAGGCCAAGCGTCAGCTCGATGCCACCCATGAATTTCAACGCATGGGCGCGCTGAACGGCCTGGTGCTGGACGCGGATGGCTCGACGGTCCTGCTGAACATCTATCAGGCGTTTGGCGTGGAGCAACAAAGCTTGTCCATGGGTCTGAACGACTCGGCGACGAAGATCCGGGTCAAGTGCGCCGAAGCGCTGGACATGCAGGACGATGAACTGGGTAGCGTCACCAGCTCGGGCGCGCGAGCCTTCTGTGGCAAGAATTTCTGGAACAAGCTGATCACGCACAAATCGGTTGAGGAAACCTACCTCAATACGATCCAAGCCGCGGAATTGCGTGGTGATGCGCGGGACAGCTTCGAGCTGGGCGGCATCGTCTGGGAGCGCTACCGCGGGCGAATCGCTGGCGTGTCGTTTATTCATGACGATACAGCACTGTTGATTCCCGAAGGCGTGCCGGATCTGTACATCTCCTGTTTTGCCCCGGCGGACTACATGGAAACGGCCAACACCCAGGGCCTGCCGTATTACAGCAAGCTGGAACCACTGCCGTTCAACAAGGGCATGGCCGGTGAAGCCCAGTCCAACCCGTTGCACCTGTGCACCCGTCCTCGGGCGCAGATCCTGCTGACGCTCTGACCATGGCCTTTCGAGACCTGGTCGCGGAGATCGACAGCGTGGTGTTCGACACCCTGGCCGATGTTGGCTTCATTGAAGGTCGGCGCGTGCAGGGCATGTTCTCGGCGCCCTGGTTGCAACCCAAAGTCGGCCGCTTGAACACCGGTCTGCGCGAGCCGTGTTTTCACATTCGCGTGGCCGACGCCGCGGGCGTGGAAAAAGCGCAGACAGTGCTCATCGACTTACCTGCTCTGGACGGTGGTGGCGAGTACACCCTGACTCACCTGGAGCCAGCGGGTGATGGTCTGGTGGCCTTGTCGTTGAGGTTAAAAGCATGAGTGCCGTGCCGGTTTCTCTGCAGTTTTCTGCAGACGATATGCAGGCTTTTAAACAGCTGGCCAAGGTGATGCCCAAAGCGGTCGCAGCAGCTCAACGGCGGGCGATCAACAAGACCTTGGGCTGGCTGGCCACTCACATGGCGCGCGATGTCAGCAAGCAGGAGCGGATTGCCGTGCGGGCAGTGCGCCAGCGCTTGCGCAGCTATCCCATCAAAGGCCAGGGGCAGTTGGGCAAACTCTGGTTCGGCACCAACCCGATGGAGGCCAGCCGGATTGGTAATCCCCGGCAGGGCAAGGCCGGTGTCTCAGTGGCGGGGCGACGTTATCAGGGTGCGTTTTATAAACGCGTGTATGGCAACAAGGCGGATATCTGGATTCGCACCTCCAGCAAACACTTCAACCCGGATGACTATCCCGGCAGCAGCGCGTCCGCCGGTGGAGGCACAAGTTCGGGCTGGATCGCGGAAAACGACAATCGCTTTCCACTGGCCAAGGCCAAGGTCTCGCTCGAAGACGTTGAAGGTCCGTTTTACACCTGGGCCAACAAGGCCGACGAGCATTTACTGGTCGTGTTCAAACAAGAGATGAACTTTGAGTTGCACAAATACCTGAAGGGGAGCGCCCGTGTCTGATCCTGCCTTTTCGCTGGATGCGTTGTACGCCGCCATTGAGGACCACATCCGCCAGGCACTGCCCTCGGTGCGGTTTGTGGCGACCTGCCCGGACATTCAGGACCGGATAGCGTTGCCGGCGGTATTTCTCGAGCCGGTGGAGTTTGAGCCCGGGCCCGACATCGGCACCGGTGAAACCGTGTTGATCCAGCGCTTTGAAGCGCGGGTCATTGTCGCGCCCGAGTTGGCCCACCATCAGCAACTGGGTGCGCAGTTGGCGGCGCAAATTGCGGTTCTATTGCGAGCGCAGACCTGGGGGCTGGATAACGTCGAACAGGCGCAGTTCGTCGCCTCGCGTCAGGACTGGACCAAACCCGAACTGGATGGCTACACCGTGTGGACGGTGGAATGGACCCAGCAGATCTACCTCGGCGAGGTTGAGTGGCTGTGGCCTGTCGAGCCTCCGGGCACGCTGTACCTGAACGTCGATGGCTGCACCGGTACCGGCAATGAAGATCACTACTTTCAACCGGAGGATCTGGCATGGGATACGCCAGCGCCGAACACGACCGGATGATTGCCGCGATGCTGATGCCTTGCGTGGTGGTCGGCCTCGATCTAAGTGCCGGCCGGGTGCGGGTCAAGGCCGGTACCTGGGTCAGTGCCTGGGTGCGTTGGCACAGCCTGGCGGCGGGCAAGGCTCGCCATTGGCGGGCGCCGAGCCTGAATGAGCAGGGCGCATTGTTCAGCCCCAGCGGTGATCCGGCCATGGGCACCTTTATCCCGGGGCTGTATGGCAACGCCGGGACGCCGCCGGACAACCGCGATCACGTCGAAGCCTGGTACTTCGACGATGGCGGCTCGCTGGTCTACGACTGGCAAGCCGGCAGCTACCGCATCGATTTGCCCAACGGCAGTAGCGCGACCATCACGGTCGGTGGCTCGCTGTTTGAAGTGACGCCGGATCAAGTCCGGGTGACGGCCAGCCAGATCACCCTGGTGGGTGAGGTGAGCATCGACGGTGCATTGAGTGTGTCCGGTGACATCTCCGGCGCCGGCACGATCATGGATGCCGGGGGCAACAGCAGCAACCACTCGCATTGAGTGAACATTCACCTTCAGCCCGCCGCGCGCGGGCTTTTTCATGCCTGGAGAAAAACCATGACGAGTAAAACCAAGGAAGTTTCCGCCGCCACGGATGCACCCGCGCCGGCCACGCTGAGCATCTTTCGCGACACGCTGTACACCTCGCGGGTGCTGATCCTGCTGGACGCCGGGCGCACCTTGAAAGTCGAAAAGGGCCAGGTTGCGGTGGCCTCGGATGACACGGTCGCGCTCGAGTATTTGCGCGGCCGTAAGGACTTTGTCGCGGTCGAGGGCTGATCGAATGATCGGGATGATCGGACTGGATCGCCGCACCGGCCAGCTCATTTCCGGCCTCGATCACCTGCGCCAGTCCATCGAGGACATCTTGTCCACGCCCTTGGGCAGCCGACGCATGCGCCCGGAGTACGGCAGCAAGCTGCGGCGCTTTGTCGACCTGCCGGTCAATGACGGCTGGAAAAGCGCCGTGCAGGCCGAGGTGGCCAGCACGCTGGGCCGTTGGGAGCCACGCCTGAAGCTGGGCCGGGTGCGCGCCGTGGCCATCCTCGACGGGCGTATCACATTTGAGCTGACCGGGCAGTACCTGGGTAGCGACGTGACTTTGGAGGTGTCCGCATGACCATGGAACTGGCGGCCCTGCCGCCGCCGCAAGTGCTGGAGGACCTCGACTTTGAGGAGGTTTACCAGGAGAAACTCGAAGCCTTCCGCCTGAGCATGAGCGACAACTGGAGCGCGGAGCTGGAAAGCGATCCGGTGCTCAAGCTGATCGAGCAGGCCGCGTATGGCGCCTTGCAGAACCGGGCGCGGGTCAACGACGCGGGCAAGGCCTTGCTGTTGGCCCATGCTGAGCGGGCTGACCTCGATCATCTGGCCGCCAACGTCAACCTGCAGCGCCTGGTGATTCAGGCGGGAGATCCGAGCACGGTGCCGCCGACGCCGCAGGTGCTCGAAGAGGACGATGCCCTGCGCGAGCGGGTGCAGCTGTCGTATGAAGGACTGACCACCGCGGGGCCGCGCAATAGCTACATCCTGCATGCGCGTAACGCCTCGGGTCTGGTGGCTGATGCCACAGCGGAAAGCCCGTCGCCGGCCGTGGTAATGGTCACCGTGCTCAGCCTCGAGGGCAGCGGTGCGGCTTCCCCTGAACTGCTGGAACAGGTCCGGCAGCACCTCAACGACGAAGACGTGCGGCCGGTGGCCGACCGCCTCACGGTGCAAAGTGCGGTGGTCATCGACTACCGCATTGAAGCGGTGCTGTATCCGCAGGCACCGGGTCCGGAGAACGAAGCCTACCTGGCTGAAAGCCAGAAACGTCTGAGCGAGTGGATCAACCCGCGTCGTCGCCTGGGGCTGGAAGTCGCGCGCTCGGGGATCGATGCGCAATTGCACATTCCCGGCATCGCCCGGGTTGAGCTGTTGGGCTGGACCGATATCAAGCCGACTAAGGCCGAGGCGGCGTATTGCACGGGCTACAGCGTGACGCTGGGGGCCTGACATGAGCAGCCAGTTACCGCTCAACAGCACGCCGCTGGAGCTGGCCGTGGAAGCGGCCAACTACGAAAACACACTAATTCCGCTGCGCAGTTTGTACAACGCCGATACCTGCCCCGAGCATTTGATGCCGTACCTCGCCTGGTCCTGGTCGGTGGACCGCTGGAACAACAACTGGGCACCGGAGGCCAAGCGCACGGCGATCCGTTCGGCGTACGACGTGCACGCGCGCAAAGGCACCATCGGTGCGCTGCGTCGGGTGGTCGAGCCTTTGGGCTACCTGATCGACGTGGTCGAGTGGTTCGACACCGTGCCGGAAGGCGTGCCCGGTACGTTCGCCCTGGAGGTGGGGCTGAATGACGCCGGCATCACCGAGGAACTGTACGAGGAACTGGCGTGGTTGATCGACGACGCCCGTCCGGTCAGCCGGCACATGACCAACCTGGCGCTCAGCCTGCAGACCGGGGGGGTGCTGGGCATTGCCGTGTGCGTGCAAGAAGGTGAAGAGATCGACGTGTACCCGCCGGCACCGAAAGACATCGACGTGACCGGCACTTTTGGCCCGGTGCTCTGCGTCGATGAAACCGATACTTTGGACGTTTATCCCTATGATTGATAAAACCAGTCAGTTTTTTGCCATTCTCACGGCGGTCGGTGAAGCCAAGCACGCCAATGCCATCGCCATGGGCCTGGACTGGATGTTCACCGAGATGGGCCTGGGCGATGCCAACGGCACCGACCCGATTCCCGATCGTCTGCAGACCCAGCTGATCAACGAATGGCGCCGGGCGCCGATCAACCAGATCCGGGTCGATCCGGCCAATCCCAACACGGTGATCACTGAGCAGATCATTCCGCCGGAAGTGGGCGGTGAGTGGATTCGCGAGATCGGCCTGTACGATGTCGACGGTGATCTGGTGGCGGTGGCCAACTGCGCACCGAGCTATAAACCATTGCTGGACCAGGGCAGTGGCAAAACCCAAGTGGTGCGGATGAACTTCATCGTCAGCAGCTCGGCGAACATCGTGCTGAAGATTGACCCGGCGGTGGTGCTGGCCACGCGTGAATATGTCGACCTGGCTATCAGTGAGGCGCTGGCCAAGCTGGATCACAAACAGTCAGCGCGGGTGGCGGCCACGGTTCCCATCACCCTGAGCAATGTGCAGACCATCGATGACGTGGCCGTGGCCGCCGGTGATCGCGTGCTGGTGACCGCCCAGGCAGAGACCCAGAACAACGGTGTCTATGTCGTTAACGCCGAAGGCTGGACGCGGGCCGCTGATGCCGACAACAGCCTGGAAGTGACACCGGGGTTGTTTATCCACGTCGAGCAGGGCACGACCAACGGCGACAGCCTCTGGCAGTTGGTCACCGACGCGCCGATCACCCTCGGCACCACCGGTTTGCAGTTTGAAATGATCGCGGGCGGCAGTGGGGGCGGTGTCGGCACCTTTCGCAGTGTCACCGTCGATGCCCTTGGGCGCGTGATCGCTGGCACCAACCCGACCACCCTGGACGGCTACGGCATCACCGATGCGATGGCGGTCAGCGAAAACCTGGGCGATGTTGCGGATGTGGTCGAGGCTCGGAATAACCTCGGGCTGGGCACCGCCGCAACCGCTGCTGTGCAGGTCCATCTGCACGATGAAACGCCTGATGTGCTGATGAAGGTCGGAGCGTTCGGCTGGGGCGGGCCCGCCTATGCGGTCAGTGATGTTGACATCGGTGGCTTAAACGCGGAGACGGCCCTCTATTTCATCAGCAATGGCATAGGAGGGCCAGGTGGCGGGATCTATGAGGGTTGGGTTCGCGTCTCGGCGATTACACCAGGTCAATACGCCTTCCAGGAGATTTATGGGAATGCCGACCACACCCTACACCGCCGGGCCTTGACTGCCGGTGTTTGGGGCGAATGGGAAAGCATCTGGGACTCAACCAATCTGGTTAAACAAATCTACCCCCAAGATGACACGCCAGGCCGTGTATTGCTCACGGGTGCTTATGGCATCGGTCACGGGGGGATTGTCCTTCCCGACGGCACCGATCTAAACACAGTCACCACCGTGGGTATTTACCGGGTGAACCCCGGCCCGAACGTTCCAGAGGGCGGCCAATTCTCCCCCATGCTGGTTACGGTCAGTCAAGACACCCTCTGGCAACAAATCATCGGCTATAACACCGGTACAACTCTTACTCGTGGCGGTGTTCGGACCCCAGAGGGATTCGTATTCAGTGAGTGGGTAACGAGTTGGGACACTAGTAACTTTGACCCTGCTGCGTACCAGGCGGCACTGGGTTTCACTCCCGTGCAGCAAGGCGGTGGTGCGGGTCAGGAGTCGAACAAGGTCTACATTGGTTATCGACCCGCCTCGAGCGACGTGGGTTTACAGGTTGATGCATCCGACTTCGGGAAGATCTGGACCGAAAGCAATTTTGATCCTGCTTCCATATTTGCCGTCCCTGTCGGCGTGCCGTTTCCATGGCCAACCGCTACGCCACCTGACAAATGCGTTTTGATGGGGGGGCAGCCGTTCAATGTCGAGTGGTACCCGGCATTGGCAGCCGTGTATCCCAGCGGCTTCCTGCCAGACATGCGCGCCGAGTCGATTCGTGGTTTGGATGGCGGGCGCGGAATTGATCCCGACTCTGGGCGCCCCGTGTTGAGCCTTCAACTCGACACGCTACAAAACATGACGGGTGAACTCAGGCTACAGGACGATGATTCGATGTTGCTGGTGAATACCGCGACCGGCGTATTTACGGCTACTGGTTACATGACGAGTGATATACCCGCTGCACCACGAGTCAGTACAACGGGCAACATGTCTGTAACTTTCAATCCTTCAGCCGTCGCCCGTGTGAGTACGGAAACCCGCATGCGCAACGTGGCTTACAACTACATCTGCAGGATGTACTGATGACTACTTTAGTGAATGGCTTTTTTGATGAGAGTGGGTGGATCGACGTTTACACGTTCAGTGAAACCACCACCGAATACCTCGGCCAACACGAAACCTATGTCAGCTGTGGCTGCGGTCTGCCAGCGGGCGCCACGTTGGAAGAACCGCCCGAAGCCGGGGACGGGGAGGTGGTGGTCTGGAGGGATGGCACGTGGCTGGTGGTGCCCGACTACCGAGGCGTGGCTTACCGCACCACCGATGGTACCGAGGTGACGCATTCGATGCCGGGCGAGTTGCCGGCCGAGCTGACAGCTTTGCCGCGACCGAGTTCGGCCTATATCTGGGCTGGTTTCGACTGGGTATTAGATGCCGCGCTCGATCTGGCACTACAGAGCCGGCGAGAACGGTCGTGGGTCGAAAATGAATTGCATTGGGCGGGCAGAGAGGTCGACAAGCATCAGGATGCGGACCCGGGCGCGATCAGCACGGAACTGGCCTGGCGCACCTATCGCAATGAGCTGCGGGCGTGGCCTGGATCGCCGGACTTTCCGGCCAGTGATAAACGGCCGTTAAAGCCGGACGGATCGACCAACACCGCATCCTGACGCCCCGCATTGCCGGGGCGTTTTCTTTTCCATGCTGCACGTCACCGCACATCCCCACGGCCTCGCTTATGCGGGGCTTTTTCGTTTCTGGAGCATCACTCTATGAGTTTTTTTCACGGCGTCACCGTGACCTTGGTGGACACCGGCGCCCGGCATATCACCACCCCGTCCGCGTCGATCATCGGCCTGTGCAACACCTTTACCGTGGCGCCGCCGGCCACGGCTGCAGCCAACGAATTGCTGCTGATCACCCGCGAAAGCGAAGCGGTCGCCGCTTGGGGGCCGGACGCGGCGATCACCCAGGACTGCAAAGCCATTTTCAAACGGTCCAAGGCGGTGATTGTCGCCGTCGGCGTGCCGCTGCTGGAAGACCCGGCCGAGCAGCTGTCCGCGATCATCGGCGGGGTTTGGGCCGACGGCAGCCGTACCGGCATGCAGGCGTTGCTCAACGGTAAAAGCAAGTTCAACGCCCAGCCACGGTTGTTGGTGACTCCGGGGTACTCGGCGACGCTGGCGGTCGCCACCGAGTTGGTCGCGCTGGGTGATAAGATGCGGGCCATGGCCATCATCGACGGGCCGAACACCACCGACGAAGCCGCGATTGCGTATGCCGAAAACTTCGGCAGCAAACACGCCTACATGGTCGACCCTGGCGTGCAGTTCTGGGATACCGGAACCAGTGCCACCGTCAATGCACCGGCTTCGGCTTGGACTGCTGGCCTGTTTGCCTGGACCGATGCCACCTACGGTTTCTGGGCCTCGCCGTCGAACAAGGAGTTTGTCGGCATCACCGGCACCACGCGCCCAATTGAGTTTCTTGATGGTGACCCCTCCTGTCGGGCCAACGTGCTGAACAACGCGAACATCACCACGATCATCCGTGATGACGGCTACCGCCTGTGGGGCAACCGCACGCTGTCCAGCGACCCGAAATGGAAGTTCGTCACCCGCGTGCGCACGTTGGATATCGTCATGGACGCCATCCTCTACGCGCACAAGTGGGCCGTCGACCGCTCGATCACTGCGACCTACGTCAAGGACGTGACCGAAGGCCTGCAGGCGTTCATGCGCGACCTGAAGAATCAGGGCGCGATCATCAACTTTGAGGTCTATGCCGACGAAGAGCTGAACACCTCCAGCGAACTCAGCGACGGCAAGGTGTACTGGAACATTCGGTTCACCGATGTGCCGCCGGCCGAAAACCCGAACTTCCGCGTGGAGGTGACCGATCAGTGGATCACTGAAGTGCTGGACACCGCTGCCTAAGGAGGCCGTTTTATGATTCCTGAAGTGCTCTACAACACCAACCTGTTCGTCGACGGCATCAGCCTCCAAGGCGACGTGCCGAGCCTGACCCTGCCCAAGTTGACCCTCAAAACTGACGAATACCGCGCGGGCGGCATGGATGCGGCGGTCGAACTCGACATGGGTATGGAGAAGCTGGAAGCCAGCTTCCTCACCAATGGGGTGCGCCGCGAGGTGCTGAAGTTCTTCGGCCAGTCCGACTTGACCGGGTTCAACGCCTCGTTCCGCGGTGCCTTTAAGGGCCAGAAAGGTGTGGTCAAGTCAGTGGTCGCCACCCTGCGCGGCAGCCTCAAGGAAGTCGATCCGGGGGACTGGAAACCGGGCGAAAAGGGCGAGTTCAAGTACGCCGTTGCGGTGACCTATTACAAGCTGGAGATCGACGGCAGCGTGATGTTTGAAATCGATCCCCTCAACTCGATCCGCGTCATCGATGGTACCGATCAACTGGCCGCTGTGCGGTCCGCCCTGGGCATGTAAGGAGCCACACCATGAGCAACGCAAAAGACAACGTCCTGCCGAAATGGCTGCAACTGGGCAGCGGCATCGCCACCGTAACCCTGTCCCGACCGAGCGAGGCTAATGGCATTCAGGTCGACAAGCTGACCCTGCGTGAACCGACGGTGCGCGAGATGCGCGCCGCCACCTTGCAGGGCGGTAGCAACGAAGAAGAGCAGGAAATGGTTTTGTTCTGCAGTCTTGCGAGCATCGGCCGCGCGGATCTGGAGGGGCTGCTGATGCGTGATTATCGTCGTCTGCAGACCGCCTATTTTCGTGTGGGAGCAGATGACGGGGTTTAACCCCAAGCTGCAAAAAGCCCTGGCTAAACGCTTGGCCGCCGAGCTGAACTTTTCGGCGGCCGAGATTCAGGGGCTGTCGTTTTCCGAGATGGTCTGGTGGCTCACGGACTGAGCCCATCCCGTCGCACGTAGGTGATAACCATGTCGAACAAACTCTCGCTCGGGCTGGTGATTGGCGGCGCCGTCGATTCCTCCCTGGGCGCCGCCTTCAAGAACGTCAGCGGCGAAATGAAAAAGCTGGAGGCGCAAACCACGCGCGCCAAGGGCTTGCAGAAAGTCATCGGCGAGACCATGCGTCTACGCGAGGAATGGAAAAAAGCCCACGACAGCGGCGCGGCCAATGCCAGCGCGCTGCTCAAAAAGCTGGAGGCCAACAACTCCAGTCTGCGTAAGCAGGGTATTGAGGTCGGGCGCTTGCGTCAGGAGTACCTGGCACTGGGCAAGGTGGTGCGCAGTGCCGAGTTCAAAGCCAAAGGGATGGGGCAGGTGGAAGAGGGGCGAGAGAGCCTGCGCAGTGGGTTCGGCACGGCGGTGGCCGGTACCACCCTGGCCGCCGTGCCGACCAAGGTCAGCGCGGATTTTCAGGCGATTATTCGTGACATCGCGATCAAGTCTGGTACCGCCAATACTCAACAGGAAGTAAATACCGCCCGTGACATTGTGCAGACTTCGAAAGATACCGGCATGGCCAACACCCAGGTGGCCGAGCTGGTAAACCAGCTGGTGGGTGGCGGCATGGATCTGACCGAAGCGCTGAAGTATGCGCCGGTGGCGGCCAAGTTTGCGGTCGGGCAGGGCGCGTCGGGTACCGATACGGCGAAGATGATTCTGGCGATGCAGAACAACGCCAAGATCACCGACCCGAAAAAAATGGAACAGGCCTTGGCGTCGGTCGCGTTGCTGGGCCAGCAAGGCAGCTTCGAAGCGGCCGACATGGCCAAGTGGTTTCCGGAACTGTTGGCGCAGATGGCCAGCAGCGGCATCACCGGTCAGGATGCGGTGACCCAGCTGGGCGCCATGCTGCAGGTGCAGATCAAGAGCGCCGGCAGTGCCGATGAGGCGGCGAACAACCTGAAAAACTGGGTCGCGAAAATTGGCTCGGGGGAAACCGTTAAAGGCTATGCCGATGCCGGCATCGACTATCAGGGTTCGATGAACGCGGCCATTGGCAAGGGTCTGTCGACCTTTGAAGCCAGTTTCGAACTGGCGCGCCGGTACGTGGAAAAGACCGATCCGAAAAAGGCCAAGCAGCTGAATCAGGGGCTGACCCAGATCAGCCAGGAGACGGACCCGGCCAAGGCGCAAGCGATGGCCGATGCCTTGGCCGCCACTTTGCGTACCGGCGATTTGTTTGCCGACATGCAGGTCAAGACGGCCCTGATGGCGTACACCCAGAACAAAAAATTCTACGCGGACCTGAAAAAAGGCGCCTCGGACCCCAACGGCCCGCGCAAGGACATTCTCGACAAGAACCTGAATGAACGGCGTGAAACGTCAGCGCAACGCTGGGCCGAAACCGGTCAGGCGTTCAACGATTCGCTGCGAGCGATCGGGGATGCCTTGCGTCCGGCGACAGATGCGCTGGCCACCGGCATTGGCGCGGCAGCCCGTGGCTTGACCGCCTTGTCTGAGGAGACGCCCAAGGCGGTGCTGGGCCTGGCGGCACTCACTACCGGTGCGTTGGTATTGGGCAAAGCCTGGGCCGCGCTGAAGATCGGCCGGGGGCTGGTGAACATCGCCCGTGGTTCGGCCGGTGACCGGTCCAACATCGTCCAGCGGGTGTTCGTGACCAACGCGAAGGACGGCGATGACGACGGGCCGGATCGCGATCCAAGGCGAAAGCGAAAAGCTTCTGCCAATCGGCTTTCCCGGGGAGTGAAAGCGGGCGGGGCGCTGGCGGTAGCCGCTGCCGGCTTACAGGTGGTGGACACTTACCAGAAAGCGACCACGCGCGATGAGAAGGCCGAAGGCTACGGTGAGGCGGCAGGTAGCTTGGCTGGTGGCTTGGCGGGTGCAGCGGCCGGGGCGGCCATTGGTTCGATCATCCCACTGATCGGAACCGCGATTGGCGGAATGATCGGTGGCGCGCTCGGCGCATGGGGCGGTGGTGACGTGGGCGCGACCATGGGCAAGGCCTTGTTTGGTGGGCCGGACACGCCGGCCAAAGCACCGATTGGCATCTTGCCCATGGCCGCCGGCCAGGGGGTGGGCGCGGTCGTGCGCTCGATGGAAAACGCTCCCGCTGTGCCGGTCACGGCGGCGGCATTGATGTCGACGACGGTGGCAAAAACACCCGAATGGCCGAAGGTCGATCAGCAATTCACCTTCGCCCCGGCCCCGGTTTTTCAGGTGCATGGCGATGTGAAAGACCCGGCGCAATTGGTCCAGGAATTGATGCCGTACCTGCGCCGTCAGTTTGATGACTTCGCCCGGGAAGCGCGCGACCGCCAGTTGTTTGATGCGCCCCACGTGGGCTGAGGAAGTGTTATGGCGGATGAAAAGACCTACCTGCAGCACCTGCAGGGCGGGCTGAAGTACATGGTCGACGCGGGGGAGGCCGGGCGCACTGACCTGGAGTCCATGACCGGACCCATGAATGGCGCGCTCAATGAGATCAGTGGGGCGGCCGATGCGCTGGAAGGTCTGCCCTTTATCAGCGAGGACCTGAGCGACAAGACCCGGCGTTTGCAAAGTGCAATCAACTCGGCGCAGGCCAAGATCGGCAAGGTCGCCAGCTACTACAACCAGACCCAGCGAGCCTTGGCCCAGTTTGATGAGCACTTTTCCGCCCTGACCGAACAGATCGGCCGGTTTGGCGCGGCGTTCAACAAAGTGGTGGGCAAGGCCAATGCCGCGTTGGGCAACATCTTCCCCACCGAATGGTTTGCCGGCGACATGACGCCGATTCCCGAAGCGGTGAAGCCGTTCCCACACCTGCTGATTCTCTACCCGCTCAAGGCCAATGAGCGGCCGTATTACTTCAACCTGGACACCGCCGCGTTTGACGAACTCCGGCGGCAGACGTCGTTTCGCTGGGCCGCGCAGGAACGCCTGACGCGGCGCCCGGCGCAGCAGGCGGTGGGTCTGGGGGACGAAAAAATCACCATCAAGGGCGCGATCTACCCGAGCTTCAAAGGCGGGCTGAAGCAGCTGGATACGCTGCGCAGCATCGGCGCCAAGTTGCTGCCACTGAACCTGACTACCGGTTATGGCGAGGTGTTGGGCAACTGGTGTTTGACCCATATTGAAGAAGAGCAAAGCGCCTTGCTGCCCGGGGCGATCCCGCGCAAACAGGGCTTTTCATTGGAGTTTGTCCGCTATGGCGATGACCTGCAGAACAGCTGACGGGGATCTGCTCGACACCCTGTGTCACCACTATTACGGCCACCTGAACCGCAGCGTCGAGGCGGTGCTGGCAGCCAATCAGGGCTTGGCCGATGAGCCGCAGCCATTCCGGGCCGGCGTGCTGATCACACTGCCGGAGCTGGTGGTGGAGACTGACAGCGTGATCTCGCTGTGGGAGTGATCCCGTTACCCAGCCCGCCGCGTGCGGGCTTTTTCTTGTCCGGAGTACCGACATGCAACCGCTTTTCCGTCTCGTCGCCGACGGCGCCGACATCACCACCTTGATCAATGATCGGCTGGTCTCACTACAGCTATCCGATCGGCCTGGGATGGCCTCGGATTCATTTGAGCTGCGCATTGATGATCGCGACGGGGCGGTGTCGCTGCCCGTGCGTGGCGCAAGTATCGAAATCTACCTGGGTTATGCCGGCGCCGACCTGACCCGCATGGGCCGCTACACCGTGGACGAAGTGGCCGTCTCCGGCCCACCGGACACGCTGGTGATCAGCGGCAAGGCCAGCGACATGCGCGGCAGCGGCAAAACCACCCGCAGCGGCAGTTGGGAGGATGTCAGCCTGGCGCAGATTGTGGGCGACGTTGCCGCGCGCAATGGCTGGCAGCCGTCGTGTCCGGTCGATACCCGGGTGCCACGCATGGATCAGCTCAATGAGTCGGACTTTAATTTCATCACCCGGGTGGCCAAGAAGCACGACTGCACGGCCAAGGTGGCCGACGGCAAGCTGCTGGTCTTGCCGCGACAGGGCGGACAGAGCGCCAGTGGCAAAGCCTTGGCGGTGATCACCCTGCAGCGCAGTGACGTGACTCGCTGGCAGTTTCGCTTGAGCGACCGCAGTGCTCATCAGGGGGTCAGCACCCAGTACCAGGACAAGGCCAGCGGGGAATTATTGGTCTCGCACCTGGACAACCCCAATGTGCCCGAGGGCCTGCCGCCGGTGCATACCGATCGGCACCTCTACCCAGACCGCACGGCGGCCGACGAGGCGGCCAAGGCGCGTCTGGCGGCGTTCAATCGTTCCACCGCCTCGGTGCGTCTCGACCTGCCCGGTCGGACCGACCTGTTTGCCGAAATCATGATTGAGGCGCAAGGCTTCAAGCGCGGACTCGATGGTGAATACCTGGTGGAGTCGGTGGATCACACCTTCACCCCGTCCGGCTGGACGGTGTCGGTGGAGTGCAATGGCGGCAAGGAGGGCAAGGCCAAGGCCTCAGGCAAGCCGCAGAAAGTCGTGCTCGAAGTGGTCGATTGAGTGCCCGGGCGCGTAAATCGGCCCGAGTTAGAAGTCTCAGAATCAAAGTAAAAGGAGCGGCCAGGCTGGGTGCGTCAACATCCAGCCTGGCCACCGTTCCCGCAGATTGTCCCTGCAAGTCCCGCCAAGGCTCCTGCTCTGTGCACAAAGCAGAGCGAGCCTAGCACCTGTTTATTTATACAGTAAAGGTCTTGCTATCTATGTCTACTCCGATCATCCCTTGGATGGGCGGCAAACGCCGCCTGGCCGATCGCCTTATTCCGCTGTTTCCACCTCACGAATGCTACGTCGAAGTCTTTGCTGGCGGCGCCGCGTTGTATTTCATGCGGCCCCAGGCGGCGCCCGTCGAAGTCCTCAACGACATCAATGGCGACCTGGTGACGCTGTACCGCGTGGTGCAGAACCACCTTGAAGAGTTTGTGCGCCAGTTCAAATGGGCGCTCAGCTCGCGCCAGGTGTTTGAGTGGCAGAAAATGACCCGCGTCGAAACCCTCACCGACATCCAGCGCGCCGCCCGATTTTTCTACCTGCAGCACCATGCCTTCGCCGGCAAAGTGTCCGGGCAGACCTTCGGTACCGCGACCACCGGCCCGGCCATCAATCTGCTCCGGATCGAGGAAAACCTCTCAGCCGCGTGGCAACGTCTGTCCGGCACCTACGTGGAGAACCTGCCTTGGCTGGAATGCGCCGAGCGCTATGATCGGGTTCACACCTTCCACTACATGGACCCGCCGTACTGGCAGACCGCAGGCTATGGCGTGGATTTTCCGTTTGAGAACTATGAACGCATGGCCGACTTCATGCGCCGCTGCAAGGGCAGGGTGATGGTCAGCATCAACGACCACCCGGACATCCGTCGAGTGTTCGAAGGCTTTCATTTTGAGACGCTGGACATCCGCTACACCACGACTAACCAGCGGCAGGGCAAGGCCGAGGTCAGTGGCGAACTGGTGATCATGAACTGGGAACCCGCTGCATTGGGAGGACTGTTTTGACGTGACAGCTATCCAAAAGGAGACTCTCAGAGGCGTCTCCTTTGGACCGTTTTACTTATCTGTAGGGTTTGTCGCCGATAATGGCCGCGCGCTCCATCTTGCGATGGCAAGGCGGATAGTCCATCACTGCATAGTGCTGGGTGCAGCGGTTGTCCCAAATCGCCACGCTGTTTTTCTTCCAGCGCCAACGGACTTGATACTCGGGGTTGTAGGCCTGGCTAATCAAGTACTTCAGCAGGTCAACGCCTTTTTGGTTGTAGTCCTGACCGACACGCACACGTCCCTGGCTGTGGTAGTTCACGAAGTGCGTAGCGTAGGCATTGACGAACAACACCTTCTCGCCCGTTTCGGGATGGGTACGCACCACCGGATGCTCGGCATCCGGGTATTGCGCCTTCATCGCCAGGCGCTTCTCCTTTGGCATGGCGGCGGCAAAGGAGGAATTGAAGCTGTGGTTGGCGATCAGGCTGTCGATTTCCTGCTTCACATCTATGGGCAGATTGTCATACGCCAGCACCATGTTGGCCCACATGGTGTCGCCACCGGTCGGTGGACATTCGATGCAACGCAGTACAGCGCCCATCGGAGGCGATTCACGCCAGGTGGCATCGCAGTGCCAGGCATTCTCGTAGCGATCCGCCGGATTCTCCGGGGTCTTGTAGATTTGTACGAGACCAGAGGCCTCCGGATGGCTGGGGAGCATCGGGTGGGTTTCAAGCTGGCCGAGACGCATGGCAAATGCTTCGTGGTCCTTGCGTGAGAGTTTGTCCAGATCCTGGTCGCGCAGGAATAGCACCTTGTATTTCAATAGCGCTGCATAAACTTCGTTGAACAACCCGTCATCGCGCACTGCGTCGCCAAGATTCACATTGTGCAGTTCCGCGCCGATGGCACAGGTCAGTTGTTCGACTCGCATGGCGTCTCCATTTCGATGGTTTATGGCCGGACCGTAGGCGGGGCAGGTGACATCGTGCCTTGATGTACGGCGGCGCTTGTTATTGTTGATCCAAACTGTTCGGGTGCGCAGGGGGGATTTGTGTATCCGAAGATCTTTCTAGCCCTATCAGCAGAGCGGGGGCCGCAATCGATATTAACTGGACCGAGAGCGATAACCTTTGCATTGCAGGACAATTTGTTGGCGTATTGGGACGCTGTAAGTGCGTTGCGGCGCAATGGGTAACGTCAGATACGTCGAAGATGTGACAGGTTCAGGCAAGATGCCCGGCCAGCAGGCTAGTGAGTCGGCCAACCTTACCTCTCGTTCTATTTATTCAGGCGATAAGGGCTCGGACGTCGCCTTGCTCTCTCTGTAGGAGGCGGCCCAAGCCGAAGGTGTCTTGCCGAACTGGCTGCGGAACCACCGTGAAAAATCACCGGCCGTGGAAAAGCCGAGCAGTTCGGCCACCTCATAAAATCGGCGTTTGCTGTTGGCCAAATACTCTTCGGCGAGTTCAGCCCGTACAGTGTTGATGATCGTTGTGACACTCTCACCCTCAGTTGCCAGGTGGCGGTTAAGGGTGCGTCGATGCATGCCAAGATGCTGGGCAACCGCATCGACAGAACACAGTCCGCTTGGCAGCAGCATCTTGACGATCTGACGTACCCGCTGCGTCGGCTCGTCGCGCAGGTTAGCCAACTGCATGTCCAGTGATCGCTTCACTTCGCGATGCAGCGCCGGGTCCGCCTCAGGTATGGCCATATCCAAATCGCCCCCGCGGCAAACGATGGCATTGAATTCCTGAGAGAACTCGATCGAGGTTCCCAACACACGGTGGTGTACTTCAAGGCTGGGGGGAGGTTCGTGAGTAAAACTGACCCTTACCGGCCGGAAGGTATAACCGCTCAGAATGCACAACGTGCGCAGGATAATTCCGGTTGCTTGTTCAATCGCTTGGCGCCAGACGCCATGATGGCCCTGCATGTTCACCCCCACATGCAGCAGGGTCAGATCGCCCACATCCTCAAGCCACAATTGCACACCGGCGTTATGCAGTCGCGTATAGCGAAAGCAAGATTGCAAGGCGGCGCGCAGTGTTGGCTCTTCGCGGATAAGCAGCGCCAGCATGCCAAAGTTGGAAAGGTGTCTCTTTTCGGCGAGCAGCAGACCGAAAGCTTCCTGACCGGACAATCGGGCTGACTCCTCCAGCAGCCACCCGACCGAATCGCTACTGATCATGATATTCGGATCGTCGAGGGCACTGGCCGGCAGCTTGGCCATCCGCAGCATACGAAAAGGATCGAGCCCCTCTGAACGGGCAACCTGTTCATAGTTGGTAAGGCTGGCACTCCGCGTCAGGGTATACATGATTTCCCTCGTGTCCCAATTTCGCAAGATTGAGTCCTGCGAAGCTTAGTGCAGGATGCCCCGTCAAAGCTACCTTCAGGCTTCCGAAAATAGAGAGCGGAAGGTAATGGATACGCGCTAGAACCTACTGCGGTTCAACAGCACGGCCCTTGGTCATGGGGATGCTCACGCGTGTGGGCATTGAAGTCACTTTCGTAAGCCGTAGCGGCTACACGCTTGATAACAACAATAAAACAACCACATTGAGGAGGCTGCATGGCCTTTCACCCAATCGCCGCCGACGATGACGACTCCGGTGGAGTCGGCGTTGCGCGTAAATATGCCTGGATTGTCTTCGCGCTGACGTTCGGCCTGTTGATTTCCGATTACATGTCACGCCAAGTGCTCAACGCGGTGTTCCCGCTGCTCAAGAGCGAGTGGGCGTTGAGCGACGGCCAGCTCGGTCTGCTCAGCGGCGTCGTTGCCCTGATGGTTGGCCTGCTGACGTTCCCTCTGTCGTTGATGGCCGACCGCTTCGGCCGGGTCAAGAGCCTGGCGTTGATGGCGCTACTCTGGAGCCTGGCGACCCTGGGCTGCGCGGTGGCGCAGGACTACCAGCAGATGTTCATCGCGCGCTTTATGGTCGGTGTCGGTGAGGCGGCTTACGGCAGCGTCGGCATCGCCGTGGTGATCTCGGTGTTCCCCAAACATATGCGCGCCACCCTGGCCAGTGCTTTCATGGCCGGTGGCTTGTTTGGTGCCGTGCTGGGCATGGCGTTGGGCGGTGCTATCGCGGCCAAGCTGGGCTGGCGCTGGTCGTTCGCCGGCATGGCTCTGTTTGGCCTGGTGCTGGCGGTGCTCTATCCGCTGATCGTCAAGGAAGCACGCATTGCGCCACAACGTGCCGCGCAGATTGCGAACAAGACGGTTGCCGCGGTCAAGCGTCCGCTGCGCACTTTGTGGTCCAGCCATTCGGTGATCGCCACGTACGTGGGTAGCGGTTTGCAGCTATTCGTCGGCGGTACGGTGATGGTTTGGATTCCCAGCTACCTCAACCGCTACTACGACATGCACACCGACAAGGCCGGCGGCATGGCGGCGCTCATCGTGTTGTGCAGCGGTGTGGGGATGATTCTGTGCGGCATGCTCAGCGATCGCCTGTGTCGCCACTCACCGGAGCACAAGGTCAGCCTGGCCATCGCCTTTTGTCTGGGCAGTTGTCTGTTGCTGTCGGCAGCCTTTGCCTTGCAGGCGGGGCCGGTGCAACTGCTGCTGATCTGCCTGGGCATGCTGATTGCCACCGGCACCACCGGCCCTAGCGGCGCGATGGTTGCCAACCTGACCCATTACTCGGTGCACGGCACGGCCTTCGCCACGCTGACCCTGGCCAACAACCTGCTGGGGTTGGCACCGGGGCCGTTCATCACCGGTCGGCTGTCCGACCTCATCGGTTTGCATGCCGCGTTTCAACTGGTGCCGCTGGTCAGCCTCGCGGCAGCGGCGGTGTTCTTTTATGCCAAGTGTCATTACCACAGAGATATCGCCCGGCTTCAGGGGCAGAGCGTGCCTGACCCTGTCAGTGAAGCCGGGTTAGAGGTGAGGTTGTGAGTCGTCGTTTACGTATTGATGTGTTTTTCGATTTCTTTTGCCCCTGGTGCCTGATCGGCGAGCGCCAACTGGAACACTCGCAGGTACAGTTTCGACGTGCCTAGTGTGCAGTTCGGCCGGCAGAGGACGGTGGTGGGTTCACGACCCCCCGATGCGCTGCTGGCCTCCAGGAGCGAAGCGCTGCGCGAAAGTGATCGCGAGCGGTAACTGGCATGCCCGGCTCATTCCTGTACCTGCTGACAAAAGCCCGCCGGCCGGGGGCCATACAAAGAGCGGCTATCTGTTCATTTCCACCCAACTCAAAGTCAATAACCACCCGGCCACGATCATCGATGGCCAGGCGTTCATTGCCACCTTTTTCGAGGAGTCCGCGCCATGAGCGCTATTGCTCTAACCCGCATCCAAACCCGCACACGCGAATTGGTACCGGGCTTTATAGTCAGCCTGATCGTGGCCGCCGCCGCCTCGTTTTTGTCCGAGCACTACGGCGCACCGGTCATGTTGTTCGCCTTGTTGCTGGGCATGGCCTTGAATTTTCTTGCCGACGACGGTCCCTGCAAAGTCGGCGTCGAGTTCACCGCCCGCACGGTACTGCGCATCGGCGTCGCTCTGCTGGGCATGCGCATCACCCTGGAACAAATGGCGGCACTGGGCTGGAAGCCGATGGTACTGGTGGTGATCTTGGTGGTGTTGACCATCGCTGCCTCGGTGATCGCCGCGAAGTTTCTGGGTTTCTCGCGGCTGTTTGGCATGCTCACCGGTGGCGCCACGGCCATCTGCGGCGCATCGGCAGCCTTGGCACTGGCGGCGGCGTTGCCGAACCATCCGCAGAAAGAGCGCGCGACCCTGTTCACGGTGATCGGCGTGTCGGCGTTGTCCACCCTGGCGATGATCGTCTATCCAATGATTGCCAACTGGTTCTCGTTGTCGCCACAGATCGCCGGGGTGTTCCTCGGCGCCACCATCCACGACGTCGCCCAAGTGGTCGGTGCTGGGTACGGCATGTCAACCGAGACCGGTGACACGGCCACGGTGGTCAAGCTGATGCGCGTTGCCATGCTCCTGCCGGTGATCGTCACCGCGGCCATGATCACCCGCATGCAAGGCGCTGACCCGACCGGCCAGCGCCCACCGCTGCTGCCATGGTTCGCCGTGGGCTTTCTGATTCTGGCCTGCATCAACAGCACCGGCTGGATCGCTCCGGCGGTGCAAGGCGGGGTCAATGAGTTGTCGCGCTGGTGCCTGGTGATTTCCATCAGTGCCCTGGGCATGAAGACTCGGCTCAAGGAGCTGGCGGCGGTCGGCATCAAACCGATCCTGCTGATGGTCGGTGAGACGGTGTTCTTGGTCGTGCTGGTACTGCTGTTGCTGCACTGGGGCCTCTGAAAACAGGCTTCACTCAGGTTTATGGCAGGGCTTCACTGGGCTGGCTCCTCGTTACAGTGAAGCTCACCACCGGTGCCACAAACATCGGTTTTTTGCGGCGACTGTACCAGCAGTCGCCGTTTTTTTTGGTTCATCACGAATGGTCGGGAAAGACGCGATCTACTTGAAAAAGAATTCGCAATACTCATATCACGGACAAGAACGCCGATTTGTCAGATGTGTTTGCTCGCACGAACATCATCAGTCAAATCGGCGCTGTTGTTTCTGAGTTTCCCGCAATTGCGTGAAAAACCTTTTTTGCCTTGTACTCAGAAGGATTTAGGGACTGCGGCACTCTCTGCGCAGAGACCGGACTGTTTCTGCGCGCTGCGCCACGCCGCCGGTGGCATGCCGAACTGGTTGATGAACCAGCGGGTAAAGGAGCTGGCCATGGAGAAGCCGAACATGTCGGCGATGCGGCTCATCGAGTTGTTCGGGTTCTCCAGATAACGCAGAGCCAGGTCGCGGCGCACGTCATTGATCAGGTCGTTGAAGGCACAGCCGTCGTCCTGCAGACGGCGTTGAAAGGTACGCACGTTCATGCCCTGTGACAGGGCGATCTGCTCTAGGGTGGCGCGCCCCATGGGCAACAACAGGTAGATGGCCTTGCGCACCTCGAACAGCATCGAGGTGCTTTCATCGCCCTGCAACGAATCGATGTAGTCTTGGGCATAACGGGCCATGGACGGGTCGGCATTGGGATTGATCATATCGAGACTGGCTTCGGAGCAAACGATGCCGTTGAATTCGCTGCCGAATTCCAGATTGCAGCCGAACAGGCGCTGATGCAGGTGCAGGCTGTCTGGCGGCTGGTGCATGAAGTTGACGCTGTAGGGGCGCCACTTCGAGCCGAGCAGTGTCGAGCACAAGCGGAACAGCACGCCAATGACCAGCTCCGTGGCTTGGCGATTGGGCAGCAGTGTCTCGGTGACCATCACTGCACGAATGATCACCATCCTGCCGGCCTCTTCAACGAAGATTCCCAGGGAATCGTTCATCAGATGACGGTAGCGCTCCATCACCTGCAAGGCGTCGCGCAGGGTGCGCTGTTGGCTGAGCAGCAGGCTGACTACACCGAGGTCCGAAAGCTGGCGTGACTCGGCCATGCGCAGGCCGAAGGTCTGGCAATCGCTGGCGGCGGCCGAATCTTCCAGCAGACGTACGGCGGCATCGATGGAAATGCGGTATTCAGGGGCTTGCAGCTGAGCCTTGTTCAGGCCGGCAACTGCCAGCACGTCACGCGGGTTGAATCCCAGGTCCTGGGTGACTTCCAGGTATTTGGTCAAGACGGCGGCGCGAACAAGCTTGGGCATGTATAGGATCTCCCTCGGCCGATGGCGGCGTTTCTTTTTTCATCGAAGATGTATTGAACGAGAAGAAGGCGCTTGTGGAAGTACTGATAGCGCTAGCGATCTTCAACCTTGGTCTGGCGTAGTGCAGAGCAGGAAGCGCGGTCCCATTGTAGGGAACACGAGCGCGGCGTTATGGGCATGGCGGGATAATTTCTTTGCATACTGGGACACTACCGGCGAGCCAAGAATGGCGGCGGCAGAAGCAGCTCTATAGTCTTTCGCCCTGTCCCAATTTCACAATATTGTGTCCTGCTAAGCTCAGTGCGGGGCACCCTCTCAGAGCTACCTTCAAGCCCACAACTAATAAGATGGAGGTAGATAATGGATACGCGCACTTCAATGCGTATCGGTCAGCCGCTCGCTGCAATGGCGCAGGTGGATGCCGACGATCCTGATGCATTCAACCACTGCTTTGCCGACGTCAACGGCATCCGCATGCACTACATCGACGAGGGCCAGGGCTCGCTCGTCATCCTGCTGCACGGCTTCCCCTACCTCTGGTACATGTGGCGGCGCCAGATCGTGGCATTGACCAAGGCCGGCTATCGGGTTGTGGTGCCCGATCAACGCGGGTTCGGGCAATCGGAGCGCCCCGATGCCATCGAAGCCTATGACATGAGCCAGTCCGTCGGCGACATGGTGGGTTTGATGGCGGCCCTGGGCGAAACCTCTGCGGTGATCATCGGCCACGACCTGGGTGCCTGGGTAGCCCAGGCGGCCGCCATGTTACGCCCGGATCTGTTCAGTGGCCTGGTAATGCTCAATACCCCGGTACCGCCGCGGGGCAAGGTCAAGCCAACCGTGGGCTTGCAGGCCATGGCGAAAGGCCGGGTCTACCACCACCTGTATTTCCAGCAGCTCACCAAGCCGGATCGCGAGCTGGCCGCTGATCCGCGCAGGACCTTGAGCAGCGTCTTCTACTCGATCTCCGGCAGCGCCGTGGGAGCCGAACGCTGGCGTCTGTTTGTCGAGGCCGGTGAGCCGATTCTCAACGCCTTTACCGAGCCGAAGGGAGCGTTCCCGTCCTGGCTGAGCCCGCGGTCGCTCGACTACTACGTCGCCGAGTACACGCGCACGGGGTTTACCGGTGCCCTGAACTACTACCGCTGTCGCGACCGCAACTGGGAAATCACCGCGTTTCTCGACGGCGCGAAGGTCAACCAGCCAAGCCTGTTCATCGGTGGTGCTGCCGACCCTTCCCTGGAGCCGGTGGAAATCCGCAGCCTCTACGACCAGATGGACGCCTACCTGCCCGCTTTGCGCAAAAAGGTGCTGCTACCCGGTGTAGGCCATAGCGCCGCAGAGGAAAGCCCGTCTCAGGTCAACGAATTGCTGCTGGAGTTTCTCGAGCAGTTGATGTCCGGCGACCCGGCCTCTGAGCCAGCGGCTGGCTAAACCCCTTGATAGCGGAAATGCAAAGGCAGGGCGAACGCTACCGGCATCTGCCGTAACGTCCGCCCTGCCTTTGCACATGGACAGGGCTGGATTTGTTCCTTGTTACTCAGCTGGCAGCCTTGACCAGCAGATGATCGCCGAACTGCTCGCGCAGGCGGTTCTTCAACACCTTGCCCGTAGCGCCCAGTGGAATCGTGTCGACGAAGACCACATCATCCGGCGTCCACCACTTGGCAATCTTGCCGTCATAAAAGGCCAGCAGATCTTCCCGGGTCAGGGCTGCCTGCGCTTTCCTGACGATGATCAGCAAGGGCCGTTCATCCCACTTCGCGTGTTTCGCGGCGATGCAGGCCGCCTGGGCGACTGAGGGATGGCTCAGGGCAATGTTCTCCAGATCGATCGAGCCGATCCACTCGCCACCCGACTTGATCACATCCTTGCTGCGATCGGTGATCTGCATGAAGCCATCGCCATCAATGGTCGCCACATCGCCGGTGGGAAACCAGGTCTGGCCGGCGTGTTCGAGCAGCGGCGAACAGTCGCTTTCATTTCTGAAATAGTCGCGTACCACCCAGGGGCCACGCACCATCAGGTCACCCGAGGTCGCGCCGTCCCAAGGCAGTTCCAGGCCGTCCGCGCCGACGATCTTCATGTCGACGCCAAACACTGCGCGGCCTTGTTTGGACTGCACTGCATTACGCTCATCCGGGGGCATGCCAAGGTGCCTGGCCTTGAGGGTGCCAATGGTGCCGATCGGGCTCAATTCCGTCATCCCCCAGACGTGCAACACCGCCACGCCGTAGGTCTCCTGAAACTTGTGCAGCATTGCCGTGGGACAGGCTGCACCGCCAATGATGGTGCGTTTCATGCTGGAGAAAGGCTCGCCGGTTTGCTCCAGATGCCCGAGCAGCCCTTGCCAGACCGTGGGTACGCCAGCAGAGAGGGTCACCTGCTCCGCTTCGAGCAGTTCGAACAGCGATTTGCCGTCCAGCGCAGGGCCGGGAAATACCAGCTTGGCCCCGACCATGCACGCGATGTACGGGAGCCCCCAGGCGTTGACATGGAACATGGGCACAACCGGCAGGATGACGTCGCGCGCCGAACAGTTCAGGGCATCCGGCAGCGCGGCGGCATAGGTGTGCAGCAGCGAAGAGCGATGACTGTACAGCACACCTTTCGGGTTGCCCGTGGTGCCGGAGGTGTAGCAGAGCGTGCAGGCGGCATCCTCGTCGAGATCCGGCCAGGCGTAATCGCAGGCGCCCTGTTGCAGCAGATCTTCATAGCACAGTAAGTTGTCGATACCGGTGTCTGTCGGCAGGTGATCGGTCATGGCGATGAACGCCTTGACCGTTGGGCAGCGGCCAGCGATGAGTTTGATCAGCGGCAGGAAGGTCATGTCGAAGAAGATGTACTGGTCTTCGGCATGATTAGCGATGTAGGCCACCTGATCTTCATGCAGGCGCGGGTTGATGGTGTGCACGATGGCACCCATCCCGCCAATGCCGTAGTACAACTCCAGGTGACGATAGCCGTTCCAGGCCAGCGTACCGATCCGGTCGGCGGGCTGGACACCCAGGCTGGTCAGCGCGCTGGCCATCTGGCGCGCGCGACGGTGGCAGTCCCGGAAGGTGTAGCGATGGATATCGCCCTCCACCCTGCGGGACACGATCTGCGTATCGCCGTGATGGCGGTCGGCGTGCTCTATGAGCGAGGAAATCAACAGCTGCTTGTGCATCATCAAGCCATGCATGGCATCGCTCCGTTCGAAAGTCTGTGATCGGGGAGCGGGCAGGGCCCTCTGTCAGATTCCACGTCAAGACCGCGAACCGGGACAGCCTGTTTTCCTCCCCTGGATTTTTGCGATCAGGCTACTTTCCCGGCCCCCCTTGAATCGAGGGATACCGGGAGTTCTCCTGGAACCGGATCAGTTGAATGCCGTGAGGTCTTTCGGCGCGATGTCATGCTGTTCGCAATAGTCAAGATAACGCTTGAGCCCGGACTTCCAGTTTTCGAGCGCGACGATGTTGTCGTTCTCATCCAGAAACGCAAGATCGCCATTGACCTGAACCAGCGTGAGCACATAGCCGTCGCCATTTCCGGTGCTGACGACTTCTGGGGTGTGAGTCGATCCGGCGGTCTCGTACACGATGCTGCCCGGGCCGGCGACCCAGTCATGCTCCTTGTATTTCCACTGGCCTTCGAAGGTGTAGACCATCACCGTACCCGTGTGGTGGTGCTTGGGCAGTTGCATGTCGATCGGCGCCTTCATCATGACGATCCATTCGCCTCGGATCGGGTCGAGCTTGAAGTACTTGAGCAGGACGTTATCGGCATAAGGGGTAAACGGAATCCAGGGCAGGGATTCGCCATCGATGACGGCGGTGTCGACGTGTTCGTAGAGCATAGGTATCTCCGTTGATTGTTGTTTTGATCGGGAATTTTTCGGCGGCCGGGATCGTCCGACCATCACGGATGGTCGGGTGCCCGGGCTGTCTGTCTGGCAGTCAGGGTCAGGTCAGCGGGGTTCCCGCCAAGGTTGCGCGTAGCATCTTCCGTGGCGCGTTGCCGTAGTCAGCCACGGCGTAGTGCTGGATTTGCAGGTTGTCCCACATGGCAACGGTGTTGGTGCGCCACTTCAGGCGAACCTGGTATTCCGGGATGGCGGCCTGGGAGATCAGGTAGTTCATCAGGTGATGAGCCTCGGGCATGAAGTCCTGGCCGTAGCGGATGTCCTCGAAGTTGAAGAAGTTCGAGAAATGGGTGGTGAATGCGGAATTGACGAACAGCACCTTCTCGCCGGTCTCGGGATGCACAAGCACTACCGGATGCTCGGCGCCGGGCGTCTTCAGGGCCATCGCGTGACGTTCTTCGCGTGGCAACTGGGCGCCAAAGGTCTGCTCGGCACCGTGCTTGGCATACAAGCCATCGATCCGTTGCTTGATGCTTTCGGGCAGCTTTTCGTAGGCCATCACCATGTTGGAAAACAGCGTATCGCCGCCGGTCTCCGGACCCAGTTCGCAGCGCAATACCGCACCGCGGGGCGGCGCCTGCTTGTAGGTGACATCGGCATGCCAGAGGTTTTCGCGACTAGCCTTTTCCACATAGCTCTTGGGCTTGCTCGGATCGAGATTGCGGTACAGCATCAGCAGCTTGTCCGCCTCCGGATGGCTCGGCGCCAAGGGATGGGCTTCCAGTTCGCTGAATTGCGCGGCGAAGTGCTGTTGCTCCATTGGGGTGATGTTCTGGTCGCGAAAGAACAACACTTTGTGCTTGAGCCACAGCTCCCGGATTTGCGCGATCAGTTCTGGATCTTGGGCAGCGTCGACAAGGCTGACGTTGCTGAGCTCGGCGCCGATGGCGGGTGTGCAAAGCTCTACCTTGATCGAATGCTGTCGCACCGACGACCGGATGATGGCCGGTGCCGAGGGCGATGCTGGTGAAGGGGTGTTTTGGATGTCGGCGATTTTTGTCATTGTTGTCTCCAATCCGTGCTTGTACGGCGATGCGCAAGATGTGCATCCGGTATAGGTAACAGGCCCCCGCTGATGGCAGAGGTACTGGTCCTATAGTAGATATCTCGGGCACGAGACTATGGGCGCGGCGGGACAGTTTATTAGCATATTGGGACGGTGCGTCGGGACCACGGACATTAGCTGATTAATGTCCACGCACCGGCGCAGTTTTGCCTGCTGGGACGGAATTTCTAGAGATGGACGGAGGAGTGCATATCGTGAGGAGCATCGAGGGCGTCGAAAATCCACGCAATATGGCTGATCAGGAGCACTAAAAAGCACGTGAGCGGTCGCCGGGCTTCGCTTTTATGCGAGAGGCCTTGGGGGCTGCCTAGTTCTCCAGTTGTAAAAGGCTCAATCCGAAAGTGATTGGTCAAACTGGCCGCGGAACCACTGCGACATCTAGTGTTTTCATCAAAGGACTTTGAGGTTCCCAAAAAAAATCGAACGTCAGCTTCTTACCGATTCTGTTGAAAAAGTACGGCTTGGTTCTCACGACAGAAAAGTACGCGTCTGAGATTGAATTTCTTGCTTTCAGCAGAGGTGTCCAGACTCGGATTTTACGTAGCAGCGGGGAAAAAAATGTGTTTTTACCCGTCAATATTCGAGCGGTTGAGAAAACCGACTTTTTCAACAGAATCGGCCGGTAGCGGTCACTCCGGCGCCATCATCACCGCGAGCGTCATCTTGATAAATTCCTCATTCTTGTCGATAGCTTCAAGGGCGCCGCGCACATTGTCGGCGACATCGGCCGATCCGCGCTGCTCGACCCAGCTCGAAAGCTCCAGGATAGCGGCTTCAAGGGCAAGCTGGTTTTCGTTGATCTTGAACAGCAGGGAAGGGAGCAGGTCAGAGTTTGGCATCGCGAATCCTCCGTGGAGATTTCAGCGTAGCATCGGGAGATAGTGCATGAAGGGGGGCGGTCGGCAGGACGCCGGGGAGGTGGCGAAAAGGCGTGCGTGACTTTCTCACGCACTTTTAAGCTCTTGTAGGCAGTCGGTTGCAGCTAGCGCCAGTAAAAATGGCCATTACAAAGGGGGGATGCATGATCCCTGCGGACATGGATGCTTGGGGCGAGACGACACCAGTAGAGCGCGTGAAGTATGCGTGATCGGCATACGACTGATGGTTATCACGCTGCTTGAGTGCACATTTTCGATGCTTGAATCATGGATTTTTTTGGACCGCAATCTTCTAAGGTTATGCGGAAACATTGGGCTGTAGGGCAAGCCAATAGGCTTGATTGCGGTCCGGAAAATCTATTGGAAGCCCCAGTCTGATTGATTTTCCCTCGGGACTTAAAATCCCCCGCTCGTAAGGGCGTGCCGGTTCGATTCCGGCTTCGGCACCATATAAATCAAGGGTTTGCGAGCGAAAGCTGGGCAAGCCCTTGTTTGTTTCTGGTCCGCAATTATTGGATTGGTCCGCAATTCACTTGGTTGGTGAGACTTTTTTCCCTTTCCTGTTGCGGATGTACTGCTCGGTCATTACAACGGTTGTTGCCCAAGCTGATCTCTGGCCTGCAAAATGTCACCGCTTGATTCGGCCTTGTCCGTACCGGCTTTGGAGCGTAAATCGCGCATTTGAAACTCGGACTTTGCGACACAAGGCGCTTCCCTGGCCAAGTCAAACCTTCCTCGTAACATCGCCACCGACATTGGTGTGCCATCTTCTGTAACGATCAGCCGCGTAGAGCAGACTTTATGTTCTGACTTTCGGGACATGATCCGATCAATCAAAGTCTTCAGCTCACCAGTGATTTCAATTCCATCATCGAGTGTCAGTCACCCGTTGGCCTGGATGTTCCTGAGCGTCTCCATACCACGCTTGGCGGCAGAAAGTGGGTGAGTGGAGGTGGCAGTTCGTCCTGTGTCGTATGTCGCGAGAGCGCCGAGAAAGCTTTTCCGATGACCAATTTTGATGATCTCCGAACGGTGGCTACGACTCAGTCAATCGGCAGTTGATTGAGGAGATAACGGTAGCAAGACAGATCTTTCACACCGAGCGCACCCAACAATGCTTGCTGATCCATTCTCGTCGGGCCAAGTGCCTGCGATTAAGCGTATCGAGACTACTAAGCATCGATTGATTGTGGAGAGCACGCGAAAAGGGGTAGGGTGGCTCAAGCGCCGTACTCCGTGACCGGATGCGACAGGGGGTAGTGGCAATTTGGTTGTGGGTGAGCGATTAATCTTTCAGGCCGGCATGGGGTCGGTTTAAGGAGATGCAGTGGTTAGTGATCGCGAAATTGCACTGGAACAAGCGCTTGTAGCAATTATTGGAGCGGCCGTCGCCAGCGGGCTTGATGTAAAAAGCCTGATGGACAACGCGACAGCCGGCTTACTTGGAAATGCTGCATACCGCTGGGCTGAACATCCGCATGTGTTAAACGCCATTAAAGTGATGAATGATGCATATGATCAAGTCAAGTAGTGGAGACTGCGCCAGCGCAGTAGCTAGACCGCCACATTTCGACACCGGTCTTGGCGAACCCTACTAGCTTTCGCGACCACTTTTCAGAAACTACGATTTCAGGTCGCGACATGTTGGCGAAGCGGGCAGACTGATCGGCAGGTGCTTTGGCCAGATTGATGAGGCGCGTGGACACCGTCTCCTGCCACTCCTCGAAGTCGTGGCGCTCGCCCGGCACGTGGTTGTTGATAAGTGCTTCCAGAGTTTCTTGTTGGATGGTTTTTTTATGACTCATCCCACCGGAACGCGGCGATCTTTTCCATCCCGCTAAAGACCAAGTTCATCGTCGAATGATAGCCGCAGCTGATGCTTTCCAGCAGCATGACGGTCAGGTAGGCCGCTATGAAATCGACTTCATTCTGCTGATCTCTGGCTTCGTTCATTTGCGAAATGATGGGAATCATGTAATTGACTTTTCCCTCAACCGACAACGCCATAAACCCAGGTAGTCCGCCTATGTCGTTTTCCAGGGCCCGTTGATACTTCCGCAGCCTGTGAGACGTCATCAGCTTGATGGTGGTACTGAGGGGTTTGAGACGGAGCGAGAGTCCCTCGAGGTCTAGTTCAAGCGCTAGTTGTCGCTCGGGTTTGAAAAACAGCATGCCGAACTCCCATCCTGATTAGCGCCTTCACTCTTAAGGCGCAAATGTATGCGCTGCTGCGCCAGAAGTTGGGGTCTTGGGTCGCCATCAGTGGCGCAGTTTTCAACCAGCAGGGCCTTGTCGGTACTGGGCAATTGAACATAGCCCCCGTTACTCGTAACGCGCGGGCTACCTTTTTGTTGCGGCCCGCGCTTCAGCGTGTTGCACCGCTCCTTGAATGTAGTCAAAGCCCATCGATCACCGGCAAGGCTTGCAGCGGATCTCGATCAACCCCTGAACTGTCTCCCATACTCAAGCATGATCCATGCCCGTTCGTTGTTCACGTCGGCCACCCACTGCGTCGCTTCCTCGGCTCTGATCTCCCCGGCCAGGCATTCGTTTCTTGCACCAGCCGCGCCTTGGCGTACTTGGGGCGGAGGAGGGTTTTTTGACCTGGCGCGCGCCGTCGTCCCCCAGCCACGCCTGCGGTCTGAATGTGTCGTTTTTTCTGCATACCTGCACCCGGCTAAAACAGGCCCAGGTTGGGGGCTGTGTACGCGAATGTGGGGCGGAGAAAGCCTGCAGATCGATGGGTCAACATGAAAAGCCTGAAGCACCTAAGGGGAGGGTGCAGGCAGAGGTCCATCTGCTGTTTGTGCGTGCAAACACACAAACGGACCCCAATATGCACGCAGCGGCGTTCTTTACGCCTTGTGCTGCTCGTCAGTTCAAAGCGGCGGCGATCAAGGGGATCTCGTATTGGACTGCAAAAAGAATACGAGGGTGGTTTCCTAGGCCACCCTCGCATCCGTTCACGCGCAAAGCTTCAAGCACTGCCAAAAAAGACGTCGGTATTCAGAACATCAACCCCGACCAAGGTGATGGTCGTTGTCTGTCCGCCCGTCTCGGCAACCGTCACGATGCTATCGGCACCGGTGTTGTCGATCGATTGGACAGCGGCGTTCGGGTCGCCGTTGAGCACCAGCCTGTCCCGCACGCCCAGGCCCGCATCGAAGCCGCTGACCTGGTACAGGTTCTCATTGACTGACAGATCGATGTTGAACGCATCCTGCTCACCGCCCGTGCCAACCAGCGTGAAGTCGAAGGGTGCGTTGGCCGGTTCGTTGGCGAACAGGTTGGCGTCAAAGGTACTCGTCGCCGAGTCCCCGTCCTTGTCCGTCAGCGTCGCGCTGAACGCCAGCTGGACATCGCTGGCCAGACTCTCGCTCTCCTGAATGAACTGGATCACCGGGATCTTGATATCGCCCCGGCCCATCGTCAGCTGAACCGCGTCGATCAGTGTCGTACCCGCCTTCTCGACGAGGAAGGACACCTGCCCGCCAGCCTCCGGCGTCAGGGTGTTTACCTCGATGCGGTCCGAAAACGTGCCATCCGCGTAGTAGATCCGGTAGTACAGGTCCTCGGTCGCGGTGTTGTAACCCGCCACGGAGTTGTCGATGAAGACCTTCATTGCCGTCAGCAGGCTCTCTGGATTGATGACGAAACTTTCATCGACGGCGCTGATTGCCGCCAGGTTATCGCCCTGGAGCACGTTGTTGGCGACGCCGATGCCGGACGTGCTGACGTTCATGGCCCTCGGGTCGATGTACGACGGCAGGGGGTTGGTCTGTAGCGCGGCTTCGGTAGGGTCGGGTGCTCCGAGCCCGATGCCGGTCAGGATGTCCGCGGTCGACGCCAGCGCCTTCGCGGAAAAGAACACGATCTCCTCGGATGCCGAAGGAATAGCCGGGTTGCTCGTCTGCGGAATCAACAATGTGCGCACCGGATCCGGGCCGCCGGCAGCGAGCGAGCCGTCGGCACTGCTGAGCACGATCGTCGAACGGAAGCCTTGCACCAGATCCAGTGCATAGCGACCATCGGCATAGGCGGTCAACGTGTAGTCGACGGTGGTATTCGCCGTTGCGGCGTTGTTGTCGAAATCACCGGTCAAGGTTCCCGCGAACTGGTACGCGCCATTGACATCCGGTGATGGCGACAGCTCGTTGAGCGTGCCGGTCCCGGTCGTGGTCGTGTTGTCCGGCCTGACGAGGGTGAACTGGTTATTGACCAACGAGATATCCAGACCGGCCGCCCCGAGCCCGTCGGCTCCCGTCGCCATGTTCCAGAACCCGGATTGCGCAAGGACGCTACCGGTCCCGATCAGGTTGCCGAAACTGAGTGCCGGCCCGTCGTCCTTGAACACCAGGTTCTGCCCGATGTTCAGCGTCGCCTGGGCGCTGTCGCCGTCCCCGTCGGTCTTGATCGCCGTCAGCGTCACCAGGTTGTCCGAGGTCAACGATTTCGAATCATCGGGATTGCTTGGGTCGGAATGCACCACGGCGCGGAGCTGGTCCAGCGTGACGCTGCCATTGGCGGCTACGCTGACCGTGAACACCAGCAGATTACTCGTGGCCGTGCGGCCTTCCACCACGGTGCCATTGAGCGACAGGTTCACCGCCTGGTTCGAGGCCGTGTCCGTCAATCCGGAAGCCCCGGCCACCACGCCCAGCGCATAGCTCAGGGTGCCAGCCCCATCGGCGCCAAACGCCGAGGTGAAGTTGGCGGCGAAGCTCTGGGTATCATTGGTCGCCAGTACCGTCTCGTCCACTGTCAGCGTTGGCTCCGTGCCGGTGGTGGTGATGGTCGGCCCGTCGTCCTTGAACACCAGGTTCTGCCCGATGTTCAGGGTCGCCTGGGCGCTGTCGCCCTCCTTGTCGGTAATGGTCGCGGTCAGCGTCACCAGGTTGTCCGAGGTCAAACTCGTCGAGTCATCGGGATTGGTGGCGTCGGGATGCACCACGGCGCGGAGCTGGTCGAGGGTGACATCACCGTTGGCAGCCACGCTGGCCGTGAACACCAGCAGGCTGGTGGTGGCCGTGCGGCCTTCGACCACGGTGCCGTTGAGCGACAGGTTCACCGCCTCGCCTGTCTCCGTGTCGGTCAACCCGGAAGCTCCGGCCACCACGTCCAGCGCATAGGTCAGGGTGCCGGCGCCATCGGCGCCAAACGCCGAATTGAAGTTGGCGGCAAAGTTCTGGGTGTCATTGGTCGCCAGCACCGTTTCGTCCACTGTCAGCATCGGTTCCGTGCCGGTGGTATTGATGCTCGGCCCGTCGTCCTTGAACACCAGGTTCTGCCCGATGTTCAGCGTCGCCTGGGCGCTGTCGCCGTCCCCGTCGGTCGTGGTCGCCGTCAGCGTCACCAGGTCGTCCGAGGTCAAACTCGTCGAGTCATCCGGATTGGTTGGGTCGGGATGCACCACGGCGCGGAGCTGGTCGAGGGTGACATCACCATTGGCGGCCACGCTGACCGTGAACACCAGCAGGTTGCCGAGGGCCGTGCGGCCTTCGACCACGGCGCCGTTGAGCGACAGGTTCACCGCCTCGCCGGTGGCCGTGTCGGTCAACCCGGAAGCTCCGGCCACCACGTCCAGCGCATAGGTCTGCGTGCCGGCGCCATCGGCGCCAAACGCCGAATTGAAGTTGGCGGCAAAGCTCTGGGTGTCGTTGGTCGCCAGTACCGTCTCGTCCACCGTCAGCGTCGGCTCCGTGCCGGTGGTGCTGATGCTCGGCCCGTCGTCGTCGAAGATCATCTTGGAGCCGATTTCGGTGGTGGTAACAGAGGCTTTGACCAGCGTGAAACCACCGATATCAAAGTCGGCGTGGTCATTGCCCTTGGCATTGACGGCCGCACCGTTCTCGATAAGCACGCGGTTGTGATCCGCCGTAGTGGTGTATTCAATCTGGTAGCCGGCTTTAATGCCGGTGAGGGTTGCGACCCCTGCAGCAAAGCTGATGGTAATGGCCGGATCATTCACCGATCCGTCTGAATTCTCGATCACCTGCCCGGTGCTGTTGAAGACGCGAACATTGGTGATGGCCACCGTCGCATCATTCGCATATCCATTGATGAAATTCACGCCAGGTTCAGCCGCGGTGCTGAATGCGCTGATTTTTACGATAGCGCTCTTGCCGCTTTGCAATTGCACAACGTCGAAATTGGCCGACTTCGTGTTGTAGACGTCGGTAAAGTCGACGTTGGATTCAAGGTCGGCTTCGTTCTGATCCAGGTTGGGAATGGTCACATTCTGCCTGGCACCTGTGACGAACGAAAAGCGGATGCCCTCTTGCTCCACAATCATCTGATTGTTGGTGCCGAAGGTGGTCGGGCCACCCGCCTGGCTGGTATTGATCGTGTCGCCAGTGTTTATGTTGACGCCGCTTGACTGGTCAGCAGGGTCCTTGCCGGTGGCAATGATGGTGGGATCTGTGATCCGCAACACACCGCCGTCATCGACAACGTTCGGGTTCGCCTTCGTGAACATCAGGAACAGGTTCTGACCGGAGGGCGCATTGGCCAGGCTGAACACCAGATCCTCACTGGCTCCGATGAAAACCTTATTCAGCAGATTGAGCGAGTCATCGGCATCCGTCATATCGGGATGCTTGAGCGGTTGGTACTCCACGGTCCAGATCTTGCCGCCCGTGACCGGCGAACCGGTTTCTTCAATGTAGGCAGCGAACACGATCGCACCGGCCGGGCCCCCGGCTCGGCCCACGACGATGTTGTTGTCGTTCGTATCGGTATAGAGAAGGATGCTGGTGCCATCGAGGGTATCGAGTCCGCTGTCCAGGCCATTGAGCGGTGCGCCTGAACTGTCGGTGAAGCTGATATCGGTAATGCTTCCTCCGGGCGCGGCGGTGACGGTGAATGCATCGCTGCCCGTGTTGCCCGTGGCACCGGTATAGCCGCTCAAGGCCGCACCCGAGGCGGTGCCTGCCCCCAGTCCGGCCAAACGGTTAGCGAATGTCGTGGGCAGGGACGCCACCAGAATGTCGTTGTCGTCAGCGTCCCCCGCAGGGGTTGGCGTGGCAGTGGCGTTCTGCAATCCGGCCGTTTCGTCCAGGGTCACGTCCTCGCCGGTCGCCACGACGCCCAGAGCGCTGGCTGTAACCGACGTTGTCACCAATGACTCGTTGAGGTCAGTGGTGAGGGGCTGGGTGAATAGAGCGATCTGATCGTTCGTTGACGATGAGTTTTTTTTCTGAGTAGCCATGACTTTCTCCAAAGCAATTGCAGTCACCAAGGCCGGACCGCGGACCTTTTTTTGGTACATGCCACAACTATGGATAAACGCCGGACGATATACATCGGCCGATACTCCCAGACGGGGTAGGAGATTCAGACTACTGGGAAGGGGAGACGGGATGACGCGAAGGAGCGGAGTCGAATATTCCGCTTGTGAATGAGGGCATGGCGCGGGTGTTCAAGGTTGCCGGGGGTTTAACCTCCAGCGCGTCGAACTGAGGCTGAACCAGCCTGTCGAACTACATCCGCTCCTTGAAGCTGGGGAAAATGATGAAGTACGAATACGTGCCCGCGTTCCAAAGTGCACTCTACGCGCCGAAGCCGTTAGCGGCACTGGCTAACGCACACTGATTCAACGATCCGGCAAAAACCTGTCAGACCTCACAAGCCTGACAGGTGACGTTTTACTTGGACGACGCAATATCACGGCCGCGTGGTGCTACCGCCACACCTTCCTCGCGTAGACGATGCAATAACAACTGCGTGTTGTCCACGCAACCCATGCCTTCAGGCTTGCTTTCAACTCCCTCGATAACCAGAAGAAGTTGCGCTTTATTGAGGGCCAGCCGTTGCTGCAGGACTTCGATTTCCTCAACCTTGCGCTTGAGTCCACTGAGCAACTCTTCATGCCGCCAACCGTTCGCATTCATCGGCAGTAGTTGTCGGATTTCTTCCAGTGAAAACCCCGCCGCCTGGGCGCCCGTGATGATCTCCAAAACCCACTCCGTATCAGGTGCATAGTCCCGATACCCATTGGCTTTGCGCCCGACAGATTTGATCAGGCCGCTCGCTTCGTAAAAACGGATGCGTGAAGGCGCCAGTCCGCTGATTTTCGCCAGTTCGCCTATTCTCATATTCCACTCCGAAAAACCATTGACCTTAAAGTTGACTTTAAACCTAAAGTTATTTGGCGACCAAGCTGCGCGGATGTAATGCATTGCTAAAACGCCATGGAATTCAGGGGTGGGCGAAAACCAGACCAGGACCATTCCCTCTGAACTGCCTATTGGATGGGCTGCACGTTATTGAACAAGGGCAAGGTTCAACAAGGGGCACGATCAGAACACGATTGGTCATACCCTCCATTTCATTCGGGAGATGCGAACATGGGTTATGTCACTACGCAGGACGGTGTTGAGATCTTTTACAAAGACTGGGGGCCACGGGATGCCCAGGTGATCTTTTTTCATCACGGATGGCCACTCAGTGCGGACGACTGGGATGCGCAGATGCTCTTTTTCCTGGCGAA
This sequence comes from Pseudomonas jessenii, assembly GCF_002236115.1. Classification (GTDB taxonomy): domain Bacteria; phylum Pseudomonadota; class Gammaproteobacteria; order Pseudomonadales; family Pseudomonadaceae; genus Aquipseudomonas; species Aquipseudomonas jessenii. The sequence continues at coordinate 364,950 of NZ_NIWT01000001.1, forward strand.
CGGCTACCGGGTCATTGCACACGACCGGCGTGGTCACGGGCGATCCAGTCAGGTCTGGGACGGGCACGACATGGATCACTATGCTGATGACGTCGCGGCCGTGGTCAACCATCTTGGGGTACAAGGCGCAGTTCATGTGGGGCACTCCACCGGCGGTGGTGAAGTCATCCATTACATTGCGCGCCACGGCGAAGACCGAGTGTCGAAGGCCGCCATAATCAGCGCCGTGCCACCCTTGATGGTTCAGACACCGAGCAATCCAGGCGGCTTGCCAAAGTCGGTTTTCGATGACTTGCAGGCACAGCTGAAGGCCAACCGCGCACAGTTCTACCATGACGTTCCAGCTGGACCTTTCTACGGTTATAACCGCCCTGGTGCAAAACCGTCTGAGGGCATCATCCGGAACTGGTGGCGACAAGGCATGATGGGCTGTGCAAAGGCGCATTATGACGGGATCGTGGCCTTTTCCCAGACCGACTTTACCGAGGATCTAAAGAGCATCACGATCCCCGTGCTGGTGATGCATGGTGATGATGACCAGATCGTGCCTTATGAAAACTCCGGGCTCTTGTCAGCCAAACTGTTGCAAAACAGCACGCTGAAAACCTACTCGGGCTTCCCGCACGGAATGCCTACGACGAACGCCGATACAATCAACGCCGATTTGCTCGCTTTCCTGCGAGGTTAGGCAACTTGGGGGGTAAAAAACTGCCCCCCAGTTTCTTCAAAGCCAAAAAATCGATGCGTTGAAGATTCGACTAAGTGGCTGAAAACTGAGCTGACCGAGTGTCCGCTTGCGACTCCCTTCGTCTATGTTTCCTGTTCCTCACTGGACTAAAAAAATGGGGCTGTTAATCAATTAATTATTTGCCCTGTTCAGGCTGCCCAGCGTAGTCCGGCGACGCTCAGCAGGATCATGCAGATCCAGACAAGTTTCCAGAACGATACCGCATCACCCATCCAATACATTCCAACGACGGCTGTGCCGGCAGCGCCGATGCCGGTCCAGACCGCATAGGCGGTTCCTACAGGCAGTACCCGCAAAGCCATCGTCAACAGGCTCAAACTGCCGGCCAATACTACGACCGTGCCGACCAGCAGCCAGGGCCTTTCAAGGCCATTGGCAGATTTCAAGCCGACCGCAAAGAAGATCTCCAGGAATCCGGCAACGATCAGTAGTAACCACGATGCGTTGTAAGTCATTCGATGAAACCTGTGTGGGCAAAAAAAAAGCGAGCCGGTCAAGGCTCGCCAAAGGGAGGTAAAAGGTCAGTTGGCCAACAGTTTGCCGCTGAACAGGCTGATCAGGGTTTTCACCAACAACACGGTCAGTGCCACGGTGAGAAACAGCAGAATTACAGCAGCGATTACCATCAGCACGGTGTTGTCCTGGGCATGTGCATATTTCAGCGCGGCATTGCTCAGGGCCGCGATGGGAAAGCTGATTGCCCACCACGAAGGGGCAAAGGGCACATCGCGACGGAACACTTTGAAGCCGAGCACCACGAACAGAAACAGACCGAAGTAGAACAATACGCTGGCAAACCTGTCGATCTCGCCGAACACGTTGGTGTACGCCAGGAAACCGACTTCAAAGGGGGCAATAAGGACCATCAGCGAAGGCACCATGCCTTTGGCCAGCGTTGTCTCATGCACCAGCCGCGAAAAGATCCGGGTGAAGAAAACCAGCGCCAGCACCGCACCCACGGCGAGGGCAAACAGGTTGAACTCAGCAACCCAGGCCATGGGCATATGCGCACCGGTTACCGCGATATCGAGGGTGGCAACACCCGGAATCAACCAGGCAGGTACGGCATTCAACGAATCCTGATTGCCCGACAACAGACGGAAAACCACGAGGCCTGCGAGCAACACCGTCAGTGCGCTGCCCAGTATCCAGAGAGCCCGTCCGAGCAATTCGTTGTGGGGCGCGGCGACTGCCGAAAGCAGCAACAATGCAATGGTGACGGTGCCGAAAAAGTTGCTGGCGATCGGATGGTTGAACTCGGCCTTTACCGCCTCTGGATGTTTCACCCATTTGCCCAGGTAACCCAAGGTCAGCAGCACGAATACCAGGCCGGCCAGGGCGCCAATCGCTTCACCCAACACTCCGCCGACACCGTAATACTGACCGCTCAAGCGCCAAGCCAGTCCCAGACCGGCCAGGCCCATGACCGAGCCGAACAGATTGATAGGCAGGTTTTTGATGGACGTATTGCTGGTTTGCACCGATTGAGCGGCAGCGACCGTGGGGGTATATGCAGTGTTCATGGCAGTCTCCCGTTTGACTGAATTTGCTGTTGGGGCTATTTTCAGCCAAACAGACATTGGCTGAAATAGTCATTAAGCGACGTATTCAGCCAATGATTCGACGAGGACAGACATCATGCGCATAACCCTCCTGGCCTTCCCCCGCGTGCAACTGCTGGACGTTGTCGGACCTGCCGATGTCTTCGCCGAAGCAGCCAGACAACTGGGCAACCCACGCGCCTATCGGGTTGAAGTGATCGGCACCGGCAAAGGGATGATCAAAAGCTCTAGCGGTTTGAAGCTTGCCATCGACGACACCTTTGAAACGTATAAAGGCAAGATTGACACCTTGCTTGTCGCTGGCAGTCCACACATCGATGAAATTGCCCTGGACCCTGCATTGCAGGAATGGCTGCGCCGGCAGGCGAAATCCGTACGTCGTATCGGCTCCGTCTGTAGCGGTGCCTTTTTGCTGGCCGCCGCCGGGCTGCTTGACGGACGCCGTGTCACCACTCACTGGAACTCCAGCGCAAAGCTGGCCAGGGAACACCCGCAAACCCATGTCGACCCGGACAGCATCTTTATCAAGGATGGCAACATCTACACCTCGGCAGGGGTCACGGCGGGCATGGACCTGGCTTTGGCGCTGGTCGAAGAAGACCACGGCAGAGAACTGGCGCTCAGCGTTGCCCGTGAAATGGTGATGTTCTTCAAGCGGCCCGGCGGACAATCGCAGTTCAGCGCGCAATTGGCAGCACAAACCGCCGAACGCAGCGTGATCCGAGACGTGCAGGATTATGTTGTGGAACACCTGAAGGCCGACTTGAGCGTACCCATCCTGGCCGCCCGCGCCGGTATGAGCGAGCGCAACTTCGCCCGTACCTTCAAGGCCGAAGCCGGTTCAACCCCGGCCGAATTTGTCGAACTGGCGCGCATCGATGCGGCCAGACGGTTAATCGAAGACTCGGACGTATCACTCAAGCGCTTGGCCGATACAGTAGGTTATGCCAATACGGACGGGTTCAGGAGGGCATTCATGCGGCGTCTCGGGGTTGGTCCCAGTGATTATCGAAAGCGTTTTTCATCGGTGTAATGTAGAGGGGCCTCATCGCTAAACGTTGCCGCCACATCATGGGCAACCCGAAGCGTGAATTCCAGGATGGCGGCATTGAGGGCGGGTAGGGCGAGATTTGGGTTGATTTTGAAACGCAGGCATCGCTCTGGGTGCTCCGGCCTGAAGGTTCGCTGTTTTGGTAATTCACATCACTCAATGCTCATGGGCATGCGAATGGATGGAAAGGGCACCAGGGACCTTGGTGCGTTCGAGCCCCCCACGTTCCAGCCACCGAAGGGTCTGCTCATAGGCACGCTGCAGCAAAGACTCGGTCTGGTCAAAGTTGAAAACCGAGACATCCACCGGGCACAAGGGCGGGACGATGTGCAGACTGGTGACAGTGCGGAAGTGTTCGATGTCGCTCACCAGCTGGCGCATGCTCATCAGATTGACGGTGTGCAGGGCCAAGGCGACCAGTCCTCGGGGAGGTTGCGTCAGGTCGCAACTCACTCCGGTGGGGATTACCACGACGTTGGTGGCTCCCAAGGCTACGGCAGTCGAAATAGGTGTATTGCTTGCCACGCCGCCATCAACCAGAAACTGATCGGCGATTTGTACGCAGGGGAACACCAGCGGAATGGCAGCGCTGGCCAGTAACGCCTGCTCGAGTTCGCCACTGGACAGAACCGTCTCGGCACCACTGAGCAGGTTGGTGGTGACGATGTACAGGGGCAGCACCGCATCCTCAATGCGGTGAATGGGCAGTGCCTGACCCAGCAGCCGATTCAAGGCCGACGGCTGCAACAGATAGCCACGCCGTTTGATCAATCCTCTACAGGTATCGAACCAAGAGAGGGGGAAGATGTCAGTTTTACTCAGCCCGCGCCAGAATCCGGCGAGCGCCTGGACGCCATCGGAATCGGGTCTTGCGGCAAAGTAGGCACCGTTGATAGCGCCTACCGAAGCACCAATCACCATGTCAAACCGAACATTGGCTTCGACCAGGGCCCGCAACATTCCCACCTGCACCGCCCCCAAACTGCCACCGCCAGCGAATACGATTGCGGTTTTGGTCGTCATGGCGGAAGTCTCTGTGCGGAAATGTATCGAATGAGTGTAGCTGGCGGGGCGGCATGACTTCCGGCAGCCCGCCATATGCATTCAGTGTGCGACCTATGAAGCGGCGCTCGCCTCATTGGTAGAATTCAAATAGCAGGCCATCTCCCGTTCGACAACGTCGATCTCATTTAGCCCCCAGTTTGTAAGGGGCGCGGAAAGTTTGCCGGTCGACGCAAAACTCGCCGCCAGCAGACGGGTCATCAGCGTCTTTGCCAAGTCCAGTTGCTCCTGAAGCTCCTGAACCGCGCGATCAGCCTTGTCCAGGCGCTGTCGCAGGGCATCGCGCCCGGCAGTGATCTGTCCGACACTGGCCATCGTTTCATGTGGGTCGACCATCAATGCCGCTTTTTCTTCCAAAGATTTATCACTCATCAATGTGCTCGTTCGCTCAGGTTCAAGGTCAGGCACGCGCAGGCCTTGCCTCAGTGATATCGGCACGAGAGTTTATTCCTATAGTTTTCTATCGCACTGCTGCACAAGGTGCCGACCAACGGCAGCGGAACCCATCAGTACCCCCGGCCCGAAACGCCCGCTGAACGATTTAGCCTATCTGTTGCGTTGGTGGGTTGAATCCACAACCCATAGCTGACGGTCGGCTTGGCTCAGATTCAGATTGAGCAAGCCGGTCTCTCGAATCAACACTTCGTAAAAAACGAACAATTCGCAATGTATAAACGATTTTTACTGATACTACATGCCCGTTAGCATGATCTCTTCCAGCCCATTTACTTCATGCGGAGACAGTCATGCAGAAGGCCATCCAATGCCGCGGTTTCGAGATTACTTCAGCAAGCGCCTGGCCTACCGCTTAAGTCACTGCGCCGCCCGCATTGGGGCGGGTGATCGTGCGGCGCTATATGAGTATCGGCCAACCTTGGATAGTTAAATGACCACCATTAGCGTCGGCCAATCTTGGATGTGGGCCGCCTTTATCGGGTTCGTCCTCGCCATGCTGGCGCTGGATCTTTTCGTTTTCGGCGGGCGCAAGGCGCATCGTGTTTCGGTACGCGAAGCGCTGGCCTGGGTCATCGCCTGGACCAGTTTGGCGTTGGTCTTCTCCGTCCTGCTCTGGTGGTATCTGCGCAGCATGTTCGGCGCCGAAGTGGCCCAGCGTACAACGCTCGAATTCCTGACGGGCTACCTGATCGAGCAGTCGCTGTCGATCGACAACATGTTCGTTTTCGTGATGATCTTCGGCTATTTCGCCGTGCCGCCAGAGTTGCAGCGCCGCGTCCTGCTCTATGGCGTGCTCGGCGCCATCATCATGCGCGCCGGTATGATTTTCGCCGGTGTCTGGCTGGTGCAGGAGTTTGCCTGGCTGCTCTATGTCTTTGGCGCTTTCCTCCTCATCACCGGCTTCAAGATGCTGATCTTCGCCAACCAGCAGCCAGAGCTCGAAAAGAACCCTTTGCTGCGCTGGCTACGTAGCCATCTTCGCATCACCGACGGTTTTCACGGTGAGCGCTTCTTCGTGCGCCAGAACGGCCTGCGCTGGGCGACGCCGCTGTTCCCGGTGCTGGTGCTGATCGAGGCCAGCGACCTGGTGTTCGCGGTCGACAGCATCCCGGCTATCTTCGCCGTCACCACCGACCCCTTCATCGTGTTCACCTCCAATATCTTCGCCATCATGGGCATGCGCGCACTGTATTTTCTGCTTGCCGACATGGCCTACCGTTTCCACTTGCTCAAATATGGTCTGGCCATCGTACTGGTGTTCATCGGCGGCAAGATGCTGGTCGCGCCGTGGTGGCACATGCCGATCCAATGGTCGCTGACCACAGTCGGCGGCATCATCTTGATTTCGGTACTGTTGAGCCTGACTTTGACGAAGAGCAAAACACGGGTTACGGGAGAACAATGATGAATTTGAGACAAGAACGGGCGATGGCGGCACCGACGCTAGCTGAGCGCGACAGTGATGGTCGACTGATCGGCGCAGTCATCGACCGGTTGAATCCACAACCCAAAGCAGACGGTGGCGACAGGCAAAAGTCGGCCAATAGTGGCTTACCTGAAAATCAAGCTTTCAACAAAGCATCCGCGATTGTTCCTGAAAAAGTCGTCTCTACCGGCCCGGTGAGAAAAACTGATCCCACGCCATCCCATTGAACCGTTACAACTCCGCCGTCACATTCAACCTCAACGCAATTGTCTAACAAGCCACGACGAATTCCGTTAACCGCGGCGCCACAAGAGCAGGAGCCTGAACCCAGCGGGATACCACCCCCGCGCTCCCAAATTCGCAACCGGATGTGCTTTCGGTCAATGATCTGGACGAAATGCACGTTCGTCCTGAGGGGAAACAAGGGGTTGGTTTCAACTCCCGGTCCAATCGTTGCAATCTCAACGGCTGCCAAGTCATCCACAAAATAGGTGCAGTGCGGATTTCCCATGCTGCAAGCTGTTGGGTGACCGGCAAGTGGCATCACTAAAGTGTCCATTTCCAAAGCCAGAGGAACATCCGACCAACCCAAAAGTGGCTTTCCCATGTTTACAGAAATGGCGCCGGTTGAAGTTCGTTCGCAAGTCAGCAGGCCACGGTTGGTTCGCAGTGCTGCCGAAGTCATATTGGATTCACGCATCAGCATATCAGCGGCCCCGCGCGTTGCGCTGCCACAAGCGTCCAGCGTTGAGCCATCTGCATTCCAGAATATCAAACGCGCATCTGCATCATCGCAATCAAACACCACCGCGAGTTGGTTGAAGCCGATTCCTCGGTTCCGATCTCCCATTAGACGAGCCATATTGCTGGTGATTGGATTCGGTGATTTTCGCGAGTCGACGATAACGAAATCATCGCCATTGGCGTGCATTTTATGAAAGCTGAGCGGCATAAATAGACCTGGCAGCAAGACATGTGATGAGTTGACGTTTTAAAGCGATCTATCCCTATTCGCATGACTTTTGCAAGCTACGTGAAAACTCATGAGGCGAATGTGTTTGGCAGACTGGACACATCGTTGTGTTTGATTCGTCACCGGCAGCTTTTGGCCGAATCAGGTCAGTTTCGACAGGCGAAGACTGACCCGATGCAGGGAGTCTCTTTCACTTTTCGAGACTCTCGGTATGGCTGACAGCTACCTGCCGCCCGCGCTCCAGGTTGACGCCGGCCAGGATCAGCAGGCCGACAACGAAATAGCTGCCGGTAATCAGCATCGCCAGGCGGTGATCGCCTCCGGACAGCCAACTGGTCAAGCCGTAAGTCATGGGGCCGAGGATTGCCGACAGTTTGACGGCCAGCCCCCAGAGGCCGAAGAACTCTGCCAGCCGCGTCGGCGGCGCGAGCAGACCGACTATCGCACGCCCGGCCGATTGGCTGGCGCCCATGCACAGACCGGCGAGGTTGGCCGCCAGCCAGAACAGCCCGGGGCCGCGCGCGACCCAGACCAGACCGACCATGCCGAGCCAGCCCAGCAGGGTCAGCGCCAGCGTGGTGCGATGGCCGAGGCGATCCTGCAGCCAACCGAACAGCACGGCACCGATGGAGGCCGTGATATTCACCACGAAGATCAGCAGCAGCGTGTCCTGGGTACTGAAGCCCATGACCTGATTGGCATAGATGGCAGCCAGGGTGATCACCGCCGAGATACCGGCCTGGTAGCAGACGGTGCAGGCAAGGAAGCGCAGCAGGTCACGATAGCGGTCGGCTTCGCGCAGCGTCTGCGCGAAGCGCGCCAGCGCCGCTTGCGGGATAGGCCTGTCGCTGCTCCCTGTCTGCGGCAGGCTGCGTTCACGCAAGAACAGGAAGGTCGGTACGCTGGCCAACGCGAACAAGACCGCAGTGATCAGCATGCACACCGGCACGAACTGCGCCGCCGTCTGGCCTTGCGCCTGGGCCCAGCTGACGAAGGCCAGGCAGGCACCCAGGCTGACCAGGCCGCCTATATAGCCAAACCCCCAGCCCCAGCCGGACACCTTGCCCAAGGCTTCCGCACGGGCGAGCTGGGGCAGGAAGGCGGCAATCAGGTTCTCGCCGCTGCCGAAGCAGTAGTTGGATAGCACGATGAACAGAATCGCAACGCCGAGCTCCCCCGGCCCGGCCAACGCCAGTCCAGCGGTAAAGGCGACGCAACCGATCGTGCTGAACAGCAGCAGGCGTTTCTTGCAGGCGAACGCGTCGGCGTAGGCACCGATCAGCGGAGCGGTCAGGATGATCAAGGCGTAAGAGAGGGATATGGCGCTGGTCCAGGCCAGCGTACCCCAGGCTTCGCCCTTGGCGACCACGGCGACGAAGTAGGCGTTGAACACGGCGGTGATCACCACGGTCGTGTAGCCGGAGTTGGCGAAATCTAACATCGCCCAGGCCCAGATTTCTCGGCGTGTCACTCCGGGGGCAAGGCTGGCTGGCATGGCAGATCTCTCTGCAGGGGCTGCGTTCTTCAGAAGCCTAGCCCCGGCTCACCCATCCTGCGAGCGCTGCAGCTGATGATGGCATTCCCAGTCGCCTCCGTAGGCGCATAATGGCAGTTGGCAAGGATCTACACACACAGAGTGTTCTGTCATGAGGGGCTGCCGATGCCTCGCCCGCCTCCAGAAACCCGTGCCGTTCCCCGTTGCGACGGGGACGCGGAAAAATTGCTCGAAATTGTCCGGCGTACCGTGGTCGAGCTGCGCCCGCAAGCGGCAGAAGGTTTGCAAGTCACCTTGCACAGCGTGCTGGATCGGGATCTGGGCGTAGACAGCCTGACTCGAGTCGAGCTCTGGTCACGTATCGAGCACGAATTCGGTGTGCGCTTACCAGAAAACCTGTTCGCCTCGGCAGACACCCCCACCGACATACTGCGCGTGCTGCACAGCAGGCATGGCGACGAGGCCGTACATCCGTTGTCCTCCAGCAATTCCAGCGAGACCCTGATAGCAACGGGGCAGACGCCAGACGCCGCGCGGACCTTGATCGAGGTACTGGACTGGCATGTGCGCCAGCAGCCGCAGCATCTCCACGTGCGCCTGCTAGGTGAAAGTGACCAGCAGGAAGATATCAGCTATGGCGCCTTGCACCAGGGGGCCTTGGCCGTTGCCGCAGGGCTGCAACGCAGTGGCTTGCACGCCGGTCAGACCGTGGCCCTGATGCTGCCCACAGGCCGCGACTTTCTCCAGGGCTTTTTCGGCATCCTGCTGGCCGGTGGTGTGCCGGTGCCCATCTACCCACCGCTGCGCCTGTCGCAGATAGAGGATCATCTGCGTCGCCAGGCCGGCATTCTGCGCAACGCCGAGGCCAAAGTGCTGATTACCGTGACGCAAGCGAAGCTGCTCGCCCGGTTGCTCCAGCCGCAGGTCCCGAGCCTGACGCGCATTGCCAGCGTGGCCGAGCTTACAGGCGAGGGGGGCGAGTGTGTCACACCGCCGCGGAAACCGGATGACATCGCCTTCCTGCAGTACACCTCGGGCAGTACTGGCCAGCCCAAGGGTGTGATGGTCAGCCACGCCAATCTGCTGGCCAATCTGCGCGCCATGGGGAGGGCTCTGAAGGTGGGGCCGCAAGACGTGTTCGTCAGCTGGCTGCCCATGTACCACGACATGGGATTGATCGGTGCCTGGCTGGGCAGCCTGTACTACGGCTACAGCCTGATGCTGATGTCGCCGCTGGCTTTCCTGGCACGGCCGGCGCGTTGGCTATGGGCCATCGACCGCTTCCGCGGCACGTTGTCGGCGGCGCCCAACTTTGCCTACGAACTGTGCCTGAACAAACTTGCTGACGGCGACCTCGAGGGCCTGGACCTGAGCAGTTGGCGCCTGGCCTTCAACGGTGCCGAACCGGTCAGCCCGCAGACCTTGCAGCGCTTCGCCGAACGCTTCGCTCGCTACGGCTTGGCGCCCACTGCGCTGGCGCCCGTCTATGGGTTGGCCGAGGCCACACTGGGCGTGGCCTTTCCTCCCCTGGACCGAGGACCGCTGATCGACCGGGTACAGCGCGACGCGTTCCAGGCCCGCGGCAATGCACTGCCCGTCGAAGCGGATGCCAGCGCAACGCTGCGCTTCGTCTCCAGCGGTCGACCACTGCCGGGCCATCAGATTCGTATCGTCGATGGCAGTGGAATCGAACTGCCCGAACGCAGCGAAGGGCACCTGCAATTTCGCGGGCCGTCTACCTCGGCAGGCTACTACCGCAACCCCGAAGAGACCCGCCGGGTGCTGCGCGATGGCTGGTTCGACTCGCTCGACTTCGCCTACATGGCCGGCGGCGAGGTCTACCTGACCGGCCGCGCCAAGGACTTGATCATCCGTGCCGGGCGCAACATCTACCCCTACGATGTCGAAGCAGCGGTCGGCAATCTGCCCGGGCTGCGCAAAGGCTGCATCGCGGTGTTCGGCAGTCCGGAGCCGGCCACCGGCACCGAGCGCCTGGTGGTGTTGGCGGAAAGCTACGAGAAGGACGCTGCTGCGCGGCAACAGCTGCAGCAGGAGGTCAACCGTATCGTGTTCGACCTCACCGGTGTGGCGCCCGACGATATCGTTCTGGCGCCACCGCATAGCGTACTGAAAACCTCCAGCGGAAAGCTTCGCCGTGCTGCCAGTCGTGAACTGTATGAGCGCGGCGAAGTGGGGCGGCCGCACCTGGCCGTTTGGCGCCAGCTGCTGCGCCTGGTATTGCAGGCCTTGCGCGGGCATTTCGGTCGCAGCTGGCAGACCTGCCGCGCCGCGTTGTATGCCACTTACATCTGGCTGCTGTTCTGGCTGGTCACACCGCTGACCTGGCTGGTCGTTGCGATCCTGCCGCGCCAGCGTTGGTGTCGCAGCTTTACCCGTACGGCCTCCCGGCTGTTTCTGCGCCTGGCGGGTGTTCCGTTCAGTGTCACGGGACTCGAGCGCCTGCCTTCCTCCTCGGTGAGCGTGCTGGCCGCAAACCATGCCAGCTACCTCGATGGTGTCATTCTCAGCGCGGCCCTGCCGCCACAGTTCAGCTTCGTTGCCAAGCGCGAATTGGCTGGCCAGTGGATCGCCGGCCGGTTCCTGCGCAAGCTCGGCGCCCGCTTTGTCGAACGCTTCGACCTGCAGCGCAGCGCCGCAGACACCGAGCCCCTGGCCGAGGCGCTGCAGGCTGGCCAGCCCCTGGTGTTCTTTCCCGAGGGAACCTTCACCCGCGAGCCAGGATTGCGAACGTTCCATATGGGCGCCTTCGTGCTAGCTGCGCGTGCCGGCGTGCCGCTGCTGCCGGTCGCAATTTGCGGCACGCGCAAGGTGCTGCGCGACGGTCAGTGGTACCCGCGCCACGGTGCAATCCACGTCAACGTCTGTCCTCCGCTGTTGGCAGACGGGCCGGACTGGATGGAGGCAATCAAGCTGCGGGATGCGACGATAGCGATGCTGCTAGAGCACCTGGATGAATCGGAACGAGCCCAGCGCCCAGGTTAGGCGACTACTTTGTTTGCTGCCGCCATTCGTCCACATCGAGCATTTCGGCTTGATCTGGTGCGGCATGGTGAAGTCGACCTACGAGGTTAGTACATGATCTCACGTCAGTTTGAAGCGCAAGCTATCTCCTTATGGTGGGTGTCATTCGGGTATCCTTTAATTGAATAACTGAGGTATCGACTTTCTTGAGTGGGCCGGGGAGGGCTGGGTTCTCCAGGACGATGGACTGCAGTCGAAGAGCCGGCTGAACCAGCGGGAGAAGGCGCTCAGTTCGGAAAAACCCAGCACACCAGCAATCTCGCTCAAGGGATGATGGGGGTTGGCCAGGTAACGCGTCGCCAGTTCCCTGCGTACCTGATCCAGTAGCGAAGAAAACGTCTCACCCTCCCGCGTCAGCTGCCGATGCAGCGTCCGTCTGTCACGTCCCAACTGGGCCGCCACTTGCTCCACTGAGCAGCGTCCAGTGGGCAGCAGCGTCCAGATCATCTGTTGCACTTGTGCCAGCAGGGCTTCCCTGGAATCCTCGCGAATGCTTTTCAGATACTGATTCACGTAGCGGGCCATTTCCGGGTCGGCACTGGGCAGGGCTCTGTCGAGATCGCTGCTGCGGCAGATAATGCCGTCCATCAAACAGTTGAACTGTACCGCGGTACCGAACACACGCTGATGTCGGCTATCGTCCAGCGCAGCGCAGTGTCGGAAGCAGACTGCTGAAGGATGCCAGTGGTTGCCCAGCAAGGTCTTCAGCAGTCGGTGGGTAACCGCTACCGCCAACTCTACAGACTGGCGCACAAACAAGTGGCTGACCGTCACCAGCTCAAGTCGTAATACCGCGATGCCGCCGCTTTCTTCGATATCCAGCACTAAACCCTGATTATGCAGACAGAGAAATTCCTGCAACGCCTTTAAGGCTGAGCGAAGGGTTGGTTCACGCCACAACAGCGCCAGGGGCCCGAGATTGGAGACTTTGCGACTTTCTGCCATGCGCAGGCCGAAATCTTCCACGCCGGCCTCACGCGCCGAACTGTTCAGCAACCGCGCCACCGCTTCGATGGAAATTTTCAGGTCCGGCTGCAGCAAGCAGCACGGATCAAGACCAACAAGACGCAATTGCTGCATGGGCTCGACGTTCAATGAGCGAGCAATTTCCGCGTAGTTGGTGAGACTGGCACTTCGAACAAGACCTTTCATTGAGGATTTACCCCTGCGTTGCATGTGTCCCGAGATGTCATGCCTGTGCCCCCTGGAGTCAATACAGGTGGCATTGGAATGCTTAGAGTTGATAGCAACCACTCAACCTTGAGGAACTGCAGATGAATGAAGACCAGACCCAAACCGGCACCCCTACCTGCGATGCCATGCGTGATGCCGGCAACTGGAATCCTGCCTGGGACTCCCTGGCCGAGCTGGACGCCGAGTGGGTGGAAAAGTTTCTCGGCATGGCCACACACCCAATCCGCAAGGGGATTCTGGACCCCAAGACCTTCGAATTGATCGCCATCGCCGTCGATGCCTCCTGCACCCATATGTATGCCCCGGGCGTGCGTCGCCACATCCGCAAGGCACTGGAGCTGGGCGTCACCGTCGAGGAAATCCTGGCGGTGCTGCAGCTGACCTCGATACTGGGCATTCACAGCATGGCGCTCGGCGCTCCGATCCTCGTTGAGGAAGCAAAAAGACTGGTCGACGACGGGCCGATACAAGGCACCTTCTGAATTCATCACGACACCTTTCGCTCTGATGCGAAGGCCGGATTGGCCTTCGCCTATCCACGCTTTACAGCCCCCAATGCAGCAACAGCAGCACCAGTGCAACCAGAAACACCGTTTCCCCCACCATCAGCAGAATCGGTTTGATGCCGATCGTGGCGAGTTCCTTGAGCTGAGTCTTCATGCCCAAGGCGCTGATGGAGATCACCAGGCACCAGCGCGACAGCTCGTTGACGAAGCCTTGCACCGCCGGTGCGATCCAGCCGGTGCTGTTGATACAGGCCAGGGCCAGAAAACCGACGGCGAACATGGGAAGAAGCGGAGGGCGCTTGCCAGTGGCGTCCGCGCCCTGCGCACGAGTGATCAGCGTGGCGCAGAGGATGACCGGCAGAAGCATGGCCACGCGCATCAACTTGACCACGGTGGCGGTGTCGCCAGTCTCGGTGGACATGCTGTAACCGGCACCCACCACTTGGGCGACATCATGGATGGTCGCGCCCAGAAACACGCCGGCGTCCTGCGGCGACAAGGCAAGCCCGTTCGCGATCATCGGGTAGACGATCATCGCCACAGTGGACAGCGCCGACACGCCGATCACGGTGAACAGGGTAGCGCGCTCCTTTTGCGGATGGTTGGGCAGGGCGGCAGCCAGGGCCAGTGCCGCTGAGGCACCGCAGATAGCCGTGGCACCACCGGTGAGCATGCCGAAGATGCGTTTGAAGCCCAAGACCTTGGCCGCCACCACCGAAACCGCAATGGTCGCGACCACCACGATCACCACCAATGCCACGGGCTTCCAGCCCAGCGTCGCAATCTGCTCCAGCGTAATGCGCATCCCCAGCAGGGCTACACCGAGGCGCAGGACAGTGCGCGCGGTGAACTCGATACCGGCCTTGCACTTGCCATCACCGGCCAGAAAATTCATCACAATACCGAGCAGCAACGCGAATAACATCACCGGTGCGCCATAGTGCTCGGAGAGGAAAGTCGCCGCTATGGCAACGATTACGCTGACGAAAAAACCTGGCGCAAGGTCGAGTGCACGGGTGTGAATATTGACGAGAGCGACTGGGCTCATTGAGTGATGTCCTCGCAGGCGATGCCATGGGTGGGCAGGTGCCAGTGCGGCACATGATTTACTCTAAGGAGATGGTCGCTGGAAAACTTCTCATTTGATGCCAACGACCTTTCAATTGATGCCAAATTCCCGCTGTCACCCGCGTTACCGGGCGATAGGTGGCGAATGGGGGGGGGGGCAAACTCGGTGAGGGCGGCCGCCTCAACCCGGTATCCGCTGGAGGCGAATTCGCCCACGGGATTGCCGGGTTGAGCAGGGCGCTACGGACTTGGCGTAGAGTCGTTCAACTGACCAGGGTCGTTTCAGTCGAACAGCCCGCAGTCGCGAGTACGCGCAAGTCCCTACGCAATATCTTGCCCACTGTGGACTTGGGCAGCGCCGTCAGGAACCGCACCTGTCGGGGCACTTTGTAGGCCGCAAGGTGCGCGCGGCAGTGCTCGATCAGCATGGCTTCATCGAGCGCGGCATTCGCGGCCTTGACGACATACAGGTAGACGGATTCACCACTGCGCTCATCCGGCATACCGATAACGGCGCATTCGCTGACACCTGTGCAATTGGCAACAACTACCTCCACCTCGTTGGGGTAAACGTTGAAGCCCGAGACAATGATCAAATCCTTTTTGCGATCGACGATCTTGAGTAAACCGTCCGCGGCAAAAATGCCGATGTCGCCGGTGCGAAAGTAACCATCGGCGGTAAACGCCTTGGCATTGGCAGAGGGTTTTTGCCAGTAACCGGACATTATCTGGGGACCCTTGGCGCAAATTTCTCCTGCCTCGCCGAGCGTGGCAGGTTGATCATCGTCCTTGAGCAACACGATGTCGGTCGAAGGCAAAGGCAAACCCACTGCCGCCGAGAAATTGCTCTGCCCCATGACGTTCAGACACAAAATGGCCGACGTCTCGGAGAGGCCGTAGCCTTCGAGGATTTCCTGACCGGTGATGTTCTTCCACTGCGTCGAGGTTGCGGGCAGTACCGCTGCACCGCCGCCAATGGCCAGTCGCAGGCGCGAGAAATCCACTTCACCAATGCGCGGGTGGCGGACCAGCGCGCCATACAGTGTATTGACCCCCGTCAACAGCGTTGGTCGGGCTCTGATCAGCGTGTCGACCAGATCATCGCTATTGCGTGCATCGGGGATCAGCCAGTTCTCGGCCCCAGCCGAAAAGCAGATCAGCAGATTGATCGTCAGAGCGAAAACGTGGAACAGCGGTAGCGCCGTGACCACCACGTTGTCACCGTCCGTGTCGAACATATCAGGCAGAAAAGCGCGCGCCTGCATGATGTTGGCGACCAGATTGCGGTGAGACAGGGCGGCACCTTTTGAGGGACCCGTTGTACCACCGGTGTACTGCAGAAAGAGCAAGTCGTCGCCGGTCAGCTCGACCGGTTTGAACTGCATCGTGCCGCCCTCGCGCAGGGCATCGACGAAACGCGTCAACGGAAATCCCGGCGATGACTTGATATCGGTCTCACTAGTCGCCACTAGCCCGTCCAGGGTGTCGCCAGGGTGTACCACGATGACTTTTCTGATTGTTGTGCTGACCAGTATCGACTCCAGCGTAGGGAGGGCACTGGCGATGATGACAATGGTCTGGACCCCGGCGTCATTGAGCTGGTGCAAGAGCTCCTGCGGGGTGTACATCGGGTTGACATTAACCTGGGCTGCACCGGCCCGGAGGATGCCGAACATGGCGACAGGAAATGCCGGAATATTGGGCAACATGACTGCGATACGATCCCCGCGTTGCACGCCGAGGTGCTGCAGGTAGGCGGCAAATGCGCATGACTGCTTGTCTACATCGGCATAACTGAGTGAACGATTGAAGCAGCGGAATGCTGTATGGCTGGCATAACGCTGCATTGCCGCTTCTGCCATGGCGACGACCGTAGGACAGGCGTCGGGGTTGATATCGGTGGGTACGCGGGCGTCGTAACTCTGTTGCCAATGACGAGGAGGAGTGAAGGGTGTGGTCATGATCAACCTGCTATTGAAGTTATAGGTGGCTGGTGATGGGGGTGGGCAGAGTGATACGAATGCGGTCCTCGACGACCTCTACCGGATAGGCACGCACGTTCATGCCACCACCGCGCATGCAGCCATTGGCAAGGTCGAAGCTCAGCCCATGGGCGGGGCATCGCACGAAGCGACCGTCGAGTTTGCCGAACAACAGCGAGGCGCCGTTGTGGGGGCAACTGTCGTCGATGGCGTAAATCTGACCATCGATGTTGAACAACGCGATATCGACGCCATCGGATTGCACGCGAGCGCGTTTCCCTGTGCCCAGATCAACAGAGCCGGGCACATCCAGGGTATGCGTCATGATTTTGCCTCCAGATTTTGGCAGGGCTTGGTCGGCGACTTGCGCTTGTTATGCCGCCGGATCAGGAACAAGGTTGAGGGCATATGCGCTGAAGATCAGAGCAATAGTTGCGAACACCCACCATCAGCACCAACGCGGCAGCAACGCCCGCCAATGGCAGCAGTTGCAGGGCCGACGCTAGGCCAATGCGATCGGCGAGCAAGCCAGTGACGAAGGGACCGGGGGCCATGCCCAATAGATTGTTTGCAATGGCCAGTGTGGCCATTGCGGTGCTGTGAAGGGCAGGTGGCGTCAGGTCGGCGACCATGGTGCCGGAGGGGCCGACGATGCCACCGCCAACGAACATCGCCAGGCCGATCATGACCAACTGCGCCATGCCTGCAGGCATCTGAAAGGCCACGGTCAACAGCGCGCTGCACAGCAGGCAGTAGCCCATGGTCAGCCTGATCTTGCGCGTTGGTGAGCCGTTGCAAAGCCGGTCGGCGATGGCGCCGCACAATGGCATGCCGACCGCCGTGCAGAGCATGAAGATGGCGGCGACGGCACCGGCGTTCGTCAGCGGCATGTCGTAGACACGATTCAAATAGCTGGGCAACCACGTCAGCAAGGCGCCGATCGTGAACAGCTGTAGGCCGCTGCCGATATAGATGCTCAGCACCGAAGACGTCGAAAACAGGCTGCTGAGCGGAGGATGAGCCCTGGTCAGACTCGAGCCCGCGCTCGGGCGAGGCGATTCGATGCGTCCAGGCCGTACAACCAGCGCGTACACCGCCGTCAGTGCAATGCCATAGATGGCCATGCCAACAAAAGACGCACGCCAGCCAAAATGGGTCGCCAGGACTCCACCCAGGCCAATGCCGAGCACGGAACCCACCATGCTCCCGGCCAGGAAGGCCCCCGTGACCGTGGACCGTTGTTGCGGTGGAAAGATGCTCAGCACCACAGCAAGACCGACGCTGCCATAGGCCGCTTCACCGAGGCCGATGAAGAAGCGCGCCACGAACATTTCCTGATAGTTGGAGGCAAAACCGCACATCAGGGTCGCCAGGCTCCAGACCGCCGCCATGAGAATCAGACTGCGGATGCGTCCCAGGCGATCGGCGACCAACGACAACGGAAAGGCCAGCACACCGACGGCAATGGCGACGACGCTGGAAAGCGCGCCAAGCTCGGAATCGGAGAGGCCCCACTCGGCCTTGAGCTGCGGAAAAACCACCGTCAGCACCTGCCGCGACATGAAGTCAGACAGCAGCAGTCCGAAGGTCAGGGCGAAGACCACCCAGGCGTAGGGCCTTGCGACACGTCGCCAGGTGTCACTGCGTACTTCCATTGGAGCATGCAAAGTCACGGTGTCTTTCCTCTTGTTACGGCCGCGTTCAATTCGCAGCTCTTGAAATGACGTGTAGCGGGGCTTTGCGGGGCGCACGCCGGTACTGCAAGCGTGCGCCTCGCAAGGTTCGACTCAGCCGAATTGGGTGAAGCCTTTCTGACCGGCCTTGCGGTTCGGCGCGAAGCCGTTCTCGGCCAGCGTCTGATCGGCGTCCTTGTAGAACGTGCCGATCTTGTAGATCTCGCGGGCCTCCTTGCCATTGGCCACTTCGCGACCCATTTCCCTGGAAATGCGCACCAGTTGCTCGATCTGCTCGACATTGCTCATCTTGCGATCGCGGCCTTGGGTCCAGAGGTTGTCCTCGGTGCCGCAACGCACATGCATCCCCATGGCAATCGCCATCACGTTCAGCGGCAAGACATTGAGCATGGCGGTTTCCAGGGTCAGTACGGCGCCGTCTGGACAGGCACGCACGAAGTTCGCCAGGTTGTAGAGATTGGGGGCGTCGGAACCACCACCAATCGCCACCCAGGTCAGGACCAACGGAACATTGCAGACGCCGCGGCGCATCATGCGCTCGACCGTTTCGAACGACGGGATGTTGCCGAGCTGGAATTGCGTTTGAATGCCACTGGCCGAGAGTCGCTTGATGTGCTCCTCGACCCATTCCGGGCCGGCCGGAATCGTCATTTCGCGGTAGGCGCGATAGATCTCTGGCGTGGCTATGCTGGTGCCGGCAAGATCGGCTTCGCACATCTGTTCGACGATGTTCATCTGGTTGCTGTTGATGGCAATCGTCACCTGGTCGGGTTTGGGCGAGAGTTCGGCAAGCATGTGGCGGGTGTCATCGGAGAGCCATTTGGCGACGTCGCTATCACCCTCCGGGGCGAAGGAAATCGAGCCACCGACCTGAATGATCATGTCCGGTACCGCTTCACGTACGCCGGCGATCAGTTCATTGAACTTGGACAGTCTCTTGGAGCCTTTGCCATCGAGCTCACGGACATGCAGGTGAAGCACAGTGGCGCCGGCGTTATAGCAATCAACCGCCATCTGCACTTGCTCTGCCATGGTGACAGGGATGTCTTCCGGGAAGTCCGAAGGCATCCACTCCGGAGCGTAGGGAGCAACGGTGATGACGAGCTTTTGTTGATTTTCCGGGTGCAGGGATCCGTCGAGAAAGTTCATGCGTGACTCCAATCTGTTGTTGTTTTTGTGCTTTCAAAAACACTGATGTTGTTTGGTGCATGGCTTTACTTTGAGGTAGCTGGCAGGTGAAAACTTCTCATCACGTGCCAAAAACCTTTCATTTCGTGCCAGGAACAGTGGTGTCATCAATCGCTGCCATATAATCGATTGCAGGCATAGCCGATTGCGGTCGGCCACTAAGAGGAGATGAGATGGGAGCGTTCGTAAGAGCTGCAACGCTCAAGCACTACATGGAGGTGGCGCAGACGCTTGGCCTGAATCCGGACGAAATGCTGCGTGGCGTCGGCCTGACGCCAAACATGCTCAGCGACCCGGAATCCCTACTGCCGCTGGAGGCGGCGCTCAAGCTGCTGGAGAGTTCTGCGGATCATTCATCGTGCCCGACCTTTGGCCTGCGCATGGCAGAAGCCCGGCGCATGTCGGATATCGGAGTCGTCAGTTTGCTGCTCAGTCATCAGCGCACGCTGCGGGATATGTTGCTGACCAGTATCGAGTATCGGCACCTGCTTAATCGGACGCTGGCCATGAACCTGGAAACGGTGGGCAAGATGGTGCTGATCCGGGAGGAGGTCATGGCAGAGGCGGGCGTGCCCAAGCGACAAGCCACCGAATTGGCCATTGGAATTCTGCACCGTACGTGCAAATCGGTCATGGGCAGCCAGTGGAATCCGCAGAGTGTCCATTTCTGCCATGAAGCGCCGGCAAGCCAGCATGAACACACGCGGTTCTTTCGTTGCCGGGTGGTGTTCGACGCCGAGTTCGATGGCATCGTCTGCAGTAAAGAAGACATTGATCAACTCAATCCACAGGCCGACCTGGCGATGGTCGGTTATGCGCGTCAGTTCATGGACTCGATGGAAGGCGCCAATGAACGCTCGGTGATTTTCGATGTGCGCAAGGCAATCTATCTGTTGATGCCGGTCGGACGCGCCACTATCCATCAGGTTGCCTATGCACAAGCGGTCAGCGTGCGAACCCTGCAACGTGAACTTGACGAAGTGGGCCTGACATTTTCCGCGCTGCTCAACGCGGTACGTCGCGAACTGGCTTTACGCTACATGGAAAACAGGAACTATTCGCTGCAGCGTGTGGGCATGATGCTCGGTTATACGGTTCCAACTTCATTCACGCGCTGGTTCTGCGCTGAATTCGGATGTGCGCCACGGGAATGGCGCAACCGCAGCAAACAGGTCGACAGCGATTCTTCTACCTGACCGGTCGATATCCCGCTGTAGGAGCTGGCTTGTCGGGTCGCCGCATCGCAGCGAAGGCGGCCTGACAGCCGACTTATTGTTTGTCGACGGAGTACATATCCATTGCTGCGGTAAAGGCGGCTTAGGGTTTCGCCCTTACGGCGAGTCACTTGGAAAAGCCCCAAGTAACCAAGGGCTCTTGCCCCTTTCGTTCGGTGCCTCGCCAAGGCTCGGCATTCCCTCGCTCCGGTCCTGCTCCGTGGGCCCGCCGCGATCGGCCATCCATGGCCGTACGCGGCTAACCCGGCATCCATGCCGGGTTGCCCACTGCGCAGAACCTCCACTCGGCCTCTCGAGGGGGCAAGAAGATCAAAAGCAAAAGCAAAGCAAAAGCCAACGCGAGGCGGCCGACCGGCCGGCCTCACCGTTTTTTCCGGACCGTCTGTCCGGCGTCCCGAAATGTCAAACCGATGCCCCGACAAGTCAATCCGGATCGAAGCCGGGCTCTTAGAGTGAGTTCCGGGACCAGCGCTTACCCACCCGTAGCACGAGCCCCTATTACCCGTCGTTAGCTGCAGGCAGGAGCACGCCCGCCAGGTCTGACGTCAAGCCACAACAAAAACAATAAAGGTGTATCACCCGATGAAGAGTCGTAACCTCCTGTCTGCGCGACGCCAACTGCTCGCCACGGCTATCCTGGCATCGAGCCTGCCGGCCGCCCACGCTTTCGAGTTGGATACTGGCAGCGAAGACTGGTCCGTCCGTTTCGACAACACCGTCAAGTACAACTATGGCGTGCGTACGGAAAGTGCCGACAAGCGCATTCTGGGCACGCCCAATAGCAACGACGGTGATTACAACTTCCGCAAGGCCGGCACTAACATAACCAACCGTGTCGACCTGTTGTCCGAACTGGATGTGGTCTACCAAAGCAAAATGGGCTTTCGTGTCAGCACCGCCAGTTGGTACGACAAGGCTTATGAAAATACCGGTTCGAACTCCAACCCGTTCGTGAATGGCAACGATGAATTTTCGTCGATCTCCGGGTTTGGCGGACGTCCGGCGGCACCGGCCATTTTCGGCAGCCCGCACCTGAGCAACTATGCCCAGCGTTACTACAGCGGGCCGTCCGGTGAAGTCCTCGATGCCTTCGTGTTCTACAACACCCAGGTTGGCGAAGAGTCCCTGCTGGGTATCAAGGCTGGCCAGCACAACGTGTTCTGGGGCGAGACGGTACTCAGTCCGGTGCATTCGCTGAGCTATGGCCAGGCGTCCCTCGACTTGGCCAAGGCGGCCGCATCGCCCGGCACCGAAGCCAAGGAACTGTTCGTTCCGCGCAACCAGATTTCCACGACCTTTACCCTCAACCCCGAACTGACCTTCGGCGCCCAGTATTTTCTTGATTGGGAAGGCGCGCGCTTGCCCGAGGCCGGGACTTACTACAGTGGGTCCGACGTAGTGGGTTTCGGCGCTCAGTCATTCCTGCTGGGACATACCGGCGGTGCCGGACTGGCGGGGCCGAACGGTACGCTGACTACCGTTCGACGCGGCCACGACTACACCCCGGACAATCAGGGTGACTGGGGCCTGATGCTCAAATGGTCACCCGAGTGGCTGGACGGAACGCTGGGTGCCTACTATCGAAAAACCTCGGACATCCTCCCGCAAGCTGTCCTCGATACGCGAGGCTTGACCAGTGTGGGCGGTGTGGGAGGGCTGCGTAACTCGATCGGTACCACCACCTATGAATTCGCCTATGGCGATGACATCGATATCTACGGTCTGAGCCTGTCCAAGGAAGTGGGCGGTGTCAGCATCGGCAGCGATTTGAACATTCGCCACAACATGCCTCTGGCAAGCATTCCGGCGATTATCAGCGCCGCAGGTCCTGGTGGGTTGCAGGCCGGTCTTGGCTTGCTGCCGGCGCGTAGTCCGGGCACCGGCGTCATCACCGATGTGCCGCGCGACGGTGACAGCCTGGCCGCCACTGGCAACACGCTGCACTGGACCATCAACGGCCTGGTCGCTATCGCTGATACGCCGCTGTTCGATTCGGCCACCCTGTTGGGCGAGCTGTATTACAGCAATCTGTTGAGCCTCGATAGCAAAAACAAGGCGCTCTACAAGGGCGAAGACACTTATCGCGGTATCGACAAACCTACCCGGGACAACTGGGGCATTGCCGTCAACTTCACGCCGACCTGGTACCAGGTGTTTCCCGGTGTGGACCTGAGCGCTCCGCTGTCGGTCAACGTCGGTATCGACGGCGTTTCACCGGTGGTGGCGGGCGGTGCGGAAGATGCCGGCAACTACGCCGTCGGGGTGAGCGCTGCCGTCTACAACAAGTATTACGTAGACCTCAAGTACGTCGACGCCTTCGGGAAAACCACCAACTGCGACGACGGCGCAACCGATGGTTCGACCCCTAACGCCCTTGACGGCACGCAGCGTTACACCTGCTTTGCGGGCGGTCTTGCTTCCGCCTCCGGCTCCGGTGCCACCGAGGATCGGGGTGCCGTTTACCTGACCCTGAAAACCACCTTCTGATTCACCCAGCCTCGCGAAAGCAGGAGAACAATAAGATGAAATTCGCCTATACCCTGATGGCCGCCTCCCTGGCCGCTTCCCTGGCTATGCCCCTTGCCGGGCCTGCCCACGCCGCCGTCGATGCCTCCGAAGCTGCGAAACTGGGGAACCAGTTGACCCAGGTCGGCGCCGAGAAAGCCGGTAATGCCGACGGTACCATCCCTGCGTACCAGGGGGGCTTGACCACCCCGCCGGCCAGCTTCAAGGCGGGTGACAAATTGCGCCCCGATCCGTTCGCTTCTGAAAAGCCACTGCTGGTGATCGACGGCAAGAACGTGGATCAATACAAGGGCCAGTTGACCGCAGTGACCGCCGAGTTGGCCAAGCGTTACCCGAGCTTTCGGATCGAGGTTTTCCCGACCCACCGCACAGCCGCATTGCCTAAAGGCGTGCTGGACAACACGGTGAAAAATGCCACCGCGACGCGCTCCACCGAAGGCGGCAATTCCATCGAAAACGCGCTGCCAGGCATTCCATTCCCGATCCCCAAGACAGGTGCCGAGGCGATCTGGAACCACTTGCTGCGCTATCAGGGCGTCAATATCCAGAGCAAGTACGACAACTGGAACGTCGATTCCGCCGGTGTCGCCAGCCTGGCCACGACCGGCATCGCACAGATCAACTATGCCGCCTATGACGACCTGTCCAAACCGCTCGCCGCCGCGGACACCTATTACCAGATCAAGCTGGCCTTCACCGGTCCCGCCCGTCGTGCCGGTGAAGCTGTGCTGGTGCGCGATGCGGTCAACCCGCTGGAGCAACCTCGCCGTGGCTGGCAATACCTGCCGGGGCAGCGCCGCGTGAAGCTGGCGCCGAGCCTGGCCTACGACACGCCTAACCCGGGCAGCGCTGGCGCCTCGACGTGGGACGACTCCTTCGTCTTCAACGGTGCGCTGGACCGCTTTGACTGGAAGCTGGTGGGTAAGCAGGAAATGATCGTTCCGTACAACACTTACCGTGTGACCTATCAGAACGATTTGAAGCCGATGATGACTCCCAACCATTTGGCTCCCGAGTTCGTTCGCTGGGAAAAACATCGGGTGTGGGTAGTCGAGGCGACCCTCAAGCCGGGCGCTCGGCACATTTACGCCAAGCGCCGCTTCTATCTGGATGAGGACAGTTGGGTCGCACTGGCATCAGACCAATACGATGCGAACGGCCAGCTCTACCGCGGCGTCTACACCTTTCTCAGCCAAAGCTACGACCAACAGGTGCCGGATGCCTCGCCGTACTTGAGCTATGACCTGATCGGTGGCACCTACAGCGCCGTCGGCTTTCCAGGTCCATACGGCGGCATCAAGTACAGCGAGGCGCTGAGCAAGACCCAGTGGTCACCGGAATCGTTGGCCGGTGCCGGCATCCGATAACAGCTCCGTCGCTACTGCCGATTTCTGATCGCGCAGCTTTTGCGCCGGGTTGTACGCGTGTACACACCGGCGCCTTTTTTTCATGAGGGCGCCATATGGGCTCCTGCAACAAGACAAACGCGCTTCTCGCGCTGGGCACGCTGCTGGCGTTGCTGCAGGGCGGCGTGCAGGCATCGACCTATGTCGATGTGCTCGATCTGCCCGCCCAATCCAGTGCATTGGTGCAGCGCAGCCCCTTGCTAGCCATTACCCATGCCGGACAGCGTCTGGTCACGGTGGGGCAGCGCGGGCACATTCTCTATTCCGATGATGCCGGCCTGCGCTGGCAGCAGGCTGCAGTACCGGTCAGCTCCGATCTCACGGCGGTGAGTTTTCCTTCGGCAACCCAAGGCTGGGCGGTCGGCAATGACGGTGTGGTGCTGCACAGCAGCGATGCCGGCGTCACCTGGAGCAAGCAGCTCGATGGCCGGCAGATCGGCGAGTTGATGCTCAAACACTACAGCGCCTTGGCCAATGCCGAGCCGCAGAACGAGCAATGGCCGCTGCTGGCAGCCGAAGGCCGGCGGCTGATCGAGGAGGGCGCCGACAAACCATTGCTCGACGTCTGGTTCGCCAGCGACAAGCTCGGTTATGCGGTCGGGGTATTCAACCTGATCCTGCGTACCGAAGACGGTGGAAAGAACTGGGTCCCGTTCCAGGACCGCACCGACAACCCGCAAGGGTTTCACCTCAATGCGATCACCTCCACAGGCGATGCGCTCTACATCGCCGGCGAACAAGGCCTGCTGCTCAAATGGGATGACGCCCGCCAGCGTTTCATGGCACTGCAGACACCTTATCAAGGCAGCTTTTTCGGTGTGGTCGGCCAGCCTGGCGAAGTCCTCGCCTATGGCCTGCGCGGTCATGTGTTTCGCAGCGCCGATGGCGGGCTCACCTGGACCCGGCTCGACAGTGGCCTGCAAGTCAGCATCACCGCTGCCACGCTGGACGCCGACGGCCATTTCCGGTTGTTCACCCAGGCCGGGCACATGCTCTTGAGCCGAGGGGGCAATGCCCCGCTGCAATTGATACCGCAGGCCCAACAGACACCGGTAGCCGGAGCCGCATTGGCCGCCAATGGTGCGCTGGTGTTGGTCGGTGGCCGGGGTGTGCGTACGCTGCCTGTCGAATAATTAAAAGAATCAGAGTGAGTACCTAGACATGGGCAATTTGAAACAAGACACCATGCCGGTGATCCGCGAACTGCTGGACTTCGACCGGCGCTCCGGCAATCTGCTGGAGCGGCTGGTGTTCAATCATCGCCCGCTGTTCATGCTGCTGATGGCGCTGGCTACGGTGGTGCTGGGTTACATGGCCGTGACGCGCCTGGAACTGCGTCCCAGCTTCGAAAAGATGATTCCGCAGAGCCAGCCCTACATCCAGAATTACCTGGAGAACCGCCAGTCGCTGCGCGGTCTGGGCAACTCGGTGCGGGTGGTGGTGGAAAACACCCAGGGCGACATCTTCGATCCGCACTACCTGACGGTTCTCAAACAGGTCAATGACGAACTGTTTCTCATGCAGGGCGTCGATCGTGCCTGGATGAAATCGTTGTGGAGTTCGGCTGTGCGCTGGACCGAAGTCACCGAACAAGGCTTCCAGGGCGGCCCGGTGATGCCTGACAGTTATCAGGGTTCTGCATCGGACATTGAGCAACTGCGCCAGAACATCAACCGTGCCGGTATCGTCGGCAGCCTGGTAGCCAGTGATTTCAAGTCGAGCATGCTCATCGTGCCACTGCTGGACAAGGCCTCTGCCACTGGCCAGAGCATCAACTACCACGAATTTTCCCGGCTGCTCGAAGAGCGCTTGCGCGACAAGATCGAGTTCGCCAGCGGCACCTTGCACAAGGCTGGGGAGGAGGGCACGGGCAAGTACAAGGTTCGGATCATCGGTTTCGCCAAACTGATGGGCGACCTGATCGACGGCCTCATTCAAGTGATTATGTTCTTCGGCCTGGCGGTCGTCACTTCGCTGGTCATCATCTACGCCTACACCCGTTGCGTGCGCAGCACCCTGCTGGTGGTTGGCTGTTCGCTGGTCGCGGTGGTCTGGCAACTGGGCATCGTCGCCTGGCTCGGTTACGCCATCGATCCGTACTCGGTGCTGGTGCCGTTCCTGATCTTCGCCATCGGCGTGTCCCACGCGGCGCAGAAGATGAACGGCATCATGCAGGACATCGCTCGTGGCACCCACAAGCTGATCGCCGCACGCTACACCTTCCGCCGTCTGTTCATCGCTGGCGTCACCGCGTTGCTGGCCGATGCTGTGGGCTTTGCGGTGCTGATGCTGATCGATATCCCGGTGATCCAGGACCTGGCGATCACCGCCAGCATCGGCGTCGCGGTGCTGATCTTCACCTCGCTGTTGCTGATGCCGGTGGCGCTGTCCTATGTCGGTGTGGGCGCGAAAGCCGCCGAGCGTGCGCTGAAAATCGACAACCGCGCCGAACACCACAAAGGCTTCGGCAAACTGTGGGACTTGCTCGACCGTTTCACCACGCGCAAGTGGGCCACCGGCACCGTGCTGGTGGCGCTGTTGCTGGGTGTCGGTGGTTTCGTGGTCAGCCTGCAACTGAAAATAGGTGACCTCGACAGCGGTGCGCCGGAGCTGCGCGCGGACTCGCGCTATAACCGCGACAACGCCTACATCACCAGCCACTACGCGCTGTCCAGCGATCAGTTTGCAGTGATGATCAAGACCGCGCCGGAAGGCTGCCTGGACTACAAGACCCTGGTGCTCGCCGACCGCCTGGCCTGGAAGCTGCAACAGCATCCGGGAGTGCAGACCACCGTGTCCTTGGTCAATGCAATACGGCAGATCACCGCCGGCACCTACGAAGGTAACCCCAAGCTCAACAACATTCAGCGCAACCAGAACGTGTTGAACTACGCCGCCCAGCAAGCCTCGGTCAATGCCCCGGAGCTGTTCAATACCGACTGCTCGCTGATGCCGGTGATCACCTTCCTCAAGGATCACAAGGCTGAAACCCTCGATGCCGTGGTGGCCATCGCCGACCAGTTCGCCAAGGAAAACAGCAGCGACGATCGCCAGTTCCTGCTCGCCGCCGGTACCGCCGGGATCGAGGCCGCGACCAACATCGTGGTGCGCGAAGCCAACCGCACCATGCTGCTGTACGTGTATGCGGCGGTGACGCTGTTCTGCCTGATCACCTTCCGCAGCTGGCGCGCCACGCTGGTGGCGCTGTTGCCGCTGGTGCTGACCTCGATCCTCTGCGAGGCCTTGATGGTGGCCATGGGCATTGGCGTGAAAGTCGCGACCTTGCCGGTCATCGCCCTCGGGGTGGGGATCGGTGTGGACTACGCCTTGTACCTGCTCAGCGTGCAACTGCAGTACCAACGCCAGGGCCTGTCGCTGTCGGATGCCTACCGCAATGCCGTGGCCTTCACCGGCCGGGTGGTGGGACTGGTGGGCATCACCCTGGCGGCCGGCGTGGTGTGCTGGGTCTGGTCACCCATCAAGTTCCAGGCCGACATGGGCATCCTGCTGACCTTCATGTTCCTGTGGAACATGCTCGGGGCGTTGATCCTGATTCCGGCGCTGTCGTATTTCCTTCTGAACGGCGATCGGCGCCGCAAGGAAACGGTTGTCCCGCAAGGTCAAGTCGTAGCCCTCAAGCCTCACTACTCTGTCGGCAATGGCAAATCCTGAATGTGTACTGTCCAATTTCCAAGCGAGCGATTTCATCATGGCTGACTACAAAGCACCCCTGCGCGATATGCGCTTCGTTCTCAATGAAGTGTTCGAAGTTTCCAGGCTTTGGGCGCAACTGCCAGCCCTGGCCAACGTGGTGGACGAAGACACCGCCAGCGCTATTCTCGAAGAAGCCGGCAAAGCCATCGCCGGTACCATTGCCCCGCTTAACCGCAGCGGCGACGAAGAAGGCTGCTCCTGGATCGACGGCGCGGTGCAAACCCCGAGGGGCTTCCCCGAGGCCTACCAGGCCTACGCCGCTGGCGGCTGGACCAGCGTCGGTGGCGACGACCGGTTCGGTGGCATGGGCATGCCCAAGGTAATTACCGCCCAGGTCGAAGAGATGCTTAATTCGGCCAACCTGTCATTCGGCCTGTATCCGATGCTGACCGCCGGCGCCTGCCTGTCGATCAATGCCCATGGCAGCGAAGCGCTGAAAGCGACCTACCTTCCGAACATGTATGCCGGTGTCTGGGCCGGTTCCATGTGCTTGACCGAGCCACACGCCGGTACCGACCTGGGCATTATCCGCACCAGGGCCGAGCCACAAGCCGACGGCAGCTACAAGGTCAGCGGCACCAAGATCTTCATCACCGGCGGTGAGCACGACCTCACCGAAAACATCATTCACCTGGTGTTGGCCAGACTGCCGGATGCTCCGCCAGGTCCCAAAGGCATTTCGCTGTTCCTGGTGCCGAAACTCATGGTCGATGCCAACGGCGCGTTGGGTGAACGCAACAGCCTGTCCTGCGGTTCGATCGAGCACAAGATGGGCATCAAGGCCTCGGCCACCTGTGTGATGAATTTCGACGGCGCCACCGGTTACATCATCGATGCGCCGAACAAAGGCCTGGCGGCGATGTTCACCATGATGAACTACGAACGCCTGGGCGTCGGGATCCAGGGCCTGTCCCTCGGTGAACGCTCCTATCAGAACGCCGTCGAATACGCCCGCGACCGAATCCAGAGCCGTGCGCCAACCGGCCCGGTCGACCCGGACAAGGTCGCCGATCCGATCATCGTGCACCCGGACGTGCGCCGCATGTTGCTGACCATGAAAGCGTTGAACGAAGGCGGTCGCGCGTTCTCCAGCTACGTAGCCCTGCAACTCGATAGCGCAAAATACAGCGAAGATGCCGTCAGCCGCCAACGCGCGCAAGAACGGGTGGTTCTGCTGACGCCGGTGGCCAAGGCGTTCCTCACCGATATGGGCCTGGAAACCACGGTGCACGGACAGCAGATCTTCGGCGGTCACGGTTTTATCCGTGAGTGGGGTCAGGAACAGCTGATCCGCGACTGCCGCATCACCCAGATCTACGAAGGCACCAACGGTATCCAGGCACTCGACCTGCTGGGTCGTAAAGTGCTCGGTAGCGGCGGGGCGTACTACAACCTGTTCGCTGACGAAATTCGACAATTTACCGCAACGGCCAGCGCTGACCTGGCCGAGTTCACCAGGCCGCTGAACGATGCCGTGAAGACCCTCGACGAACTGACCGCGTGGTTGCTCGATCGGGCGAAATCCAACCCGAATGAAATCGGCGCGGCGTCAGTCGAATACCTACACGTATTCGGCTATACCGCTTACGCGTACATGTGGGCGCTGATGTCACGTACCGCGCTGTTGAGGCAGGACCAGGACGTCTTTTACCGGACCAAACTGGGGACTGCGCGCTTCTTCTTCGCTCGTCTGTTGCCTCGGGTCCACTCCTTGGCCGCTTCGGTCAAGGCCGGTAGCGAAAGCCTGTACCTGCTGGATGCCGATCAATTCTGACATGGCGAACGAATCAATCAAATTTCAAGGAAACCCCATGAACGTTTTAATCGTGCATGCCCATCCCGAGCCGAAATCCTTTACCGCTGCGCTGCGCGACCAAGCGGTAGAGACCTTGCAGGCGCAAGGACATCAGGTCCAGGTATCCGACCTGTACGCGATGAACTGGAACCCGGTGGCCAGTGCCGAGGACTTCTGCGTCAGAGAGAATCCCGAGTATCTGGTTTACGCACTCGAACAACGACGCAACTGCAAAGAGCAGACGCTCGCCGCCGATATCCAGCAAGAGCTGGACAAGCTCTTGTGGGCGGACCTGCTGATCCTCAACTTTCCGATCTACTGGTTCTCGACGCCGGCCATCCTCAAGGGCTGGATTGATCGGGTTCTGGTGTCCGGCATCTGCTATGGCGGTAAACGGTTCTACGACCAGGGCGGTCTGAGCGGTAAAAAAGCACTGGTGACTGTTACGTTGGGCGGGCGCGAACATATGTTCGGCGAGGGTGCGATCCATGGTCCCCTGGAAGACATGTTGCGCCCGCTCTTGCGCGGGACGTTGGCCTATGTCGGGTTGGAGGTGCTGAAGCCTTTTGTCGGTTGGCATGTGCCGTACATCAGTGCTGAAGCTCGACAGGATTTTTTGCTCAGCTATCGCCAACGCCTGGAGCATATCGATGCTGATGAACCCATGGAGTACCCAAACTTGAGCCAATTCGATGATCAGCTTTATCCCGTCGAACCCATTTCCGTAAAACCGGACACCTACTCCTTGTGATGCCTTGGGCCTGACTCTCTGAAGAGACGCGGTTTTCCCCTTGATCAAGCTGAATCCACAGCCAGAAGCCGTCATTCAGTATCTCGCGCACCCGGCATCCAGGCCTGGAACTGCAGTCATCGCTGAACTAGGCTTTGCTGTGTTCTTCTGGATGCACGGTCTTGGCCATCTTGGCAAGTCAGGCGAAAGCAACGCGTGGAGCTCTGATCATGTTGGGAGCGAGCGATCTGGTAACACACCGTACTCCTACACGATCAACGCTGATCATCCACGCCGTTGCGGCGCTCGTATTCGCTCTTTTCACCGGCCCGACCCATGCCGCAGCCGAGGCAGAGTCGTCCCCCCAGGCACCGCCGCGTGAGCAACTCACTATCTCGACCGAGGGCGTACCGTGGACCGGAGATCTCGACGGGATGATCGATCGACGGGTCATCCGGGTCCTGACGGTCTACAGCAAGACTTTTTATTTTGTCGATAGGGGAGTCCAACGCGGTACGACTTACGACTTTTTTCGCGTATTCGAGGAGGATCTGAACAAGAAACTGGCCAAGGATAAAAAGCTGAAGAGCAAGGCTCTGAAAGTGCGGGTGGTGTTCATTCCTGTCGCTCGGGATGAACTGCTGCCGGCGCTGACTGCCGGCAGGGGCGATATTGCGGCGTCTAACCTCACCGTGACTGAGGAGCGCAGGACGCTGGTTGATTTTTCCTCGCCGATCTATCGCAACGTCAGCGAAGTAGTGGTATCCGGTCCAGACTCACTCGCGGTGGCCAACGTGGACGAGTTAGCGGGAAAGGTGGTCTTCGTTCGCAAGTCCTCCAGTTATTACGAGAGCCTGATGTCCCTCAACCAGCGCTTCGCCAACGAGAAAAAACCTGCGGTCATTCTCAAGGAGGCACCGGAGGCTTTGGAGGATGAGGATTTGATCGAGATGCTGAGCGCCGGCATGATTCCCCTCATCGTCGTGGACAAGCACAAAGCGGACTTCTGGAAGAAAGTGTTCCCAGATATCACGGTGCATGACGAGGTCACCTTACGCACCGGCGGCGAAATTGCCTGGGCGATGCGCAAGGGCAGTCCGCAGCTCCAGGCCGCTACCAACGATTTCATTGCTCGCCACGGCCAAGGGAGCACAGCCGGGAACATGATCCTGACGCGTTACTTGAAAAACGAAAAATATGTGAAGGACTCTGTCTCCGAGTCCGAACGCAAGAAATTTATCGAATTGATTCAGTACTTCCAGCAGTACGGGGACAAATACGATGTGGACTGGTTACTGATGGCCGCCCAGGGGTACCAGGAATCTCAACTGAATCAGGCAGCCAAGAGCAAGGTGGGCGCCATTGGCGTCATGCAGGTCATGCCCGCCACCGGCAAGGAACTTGGCGTCGGCAACATTGCTGAAGTCGAGCCAAACATTAACGCCGGGATCAAGTACATGCGTTGGATGATCGACCAGTACTATGACAAGGAGCCCATGACCAAACTGGACAAGGCCCTGTTCGCCTTCGCTTCCTACAATGCAGGGGCGGGCAGAATTTCCAAACTTCGCAAAGAGGCCGCCAAGCGAGGACTGGATCCGAACGTCTGGTTCCATAACGTTGAGTATGTTGTCGCCGAGAAGATCGGTGCGGAGACGGTGACCTACGTCAGTAATATCTACAAGTACTTCATTGCCTACCAATTGATCATGCAAGCCAATGCGGCGAAAGGTGAGGCTGCGCAGAAGTTCAAAGACCAGAGCAAAGAGGCTCCTTGACGTATCAATGTGCTCCAAAAGATCGCTCGATACAGCATCGAACTGAATATCTGCATCACCCACGTTTCCGTGGACCGCATTGAATGGCAATAAGGCGCAGCAAGAGCAGATAGCCTGCGTGCAATAGGGACTTACAAAGAAGCCTCTCGATAAGGGTGACGCGATCAAGCTGGATGTCTTCTGACGTTTTTGCCTGCACCTGCCTGACTCAGGCGCCTTGCAGTAAACGGAGGGTACCTTATGCCCTTATTTTTGAGGGTAATGAATGAAACAAGGACAGGTTCTGCTGTTGGCTTTGTTGATGCTGTTTTTAACGGGGTGCACGACTACGCCGCCAAAAGACCAAGGCAATCTCTGCAGTATTTACCGTGAGTATCCCGACTGGTATGAGGATTCGCTGCAAATGCAGAGTGAATATGGGACGCCTCTGCATGTGGCCATGGCGATCATGAAGCAGGAAAGCAGTTACGTGGCGGACGCATTGCCGCCTCGTGACTACCTGCTCTGGGTGATCCCCTGGGGGCGAGTCAGTTCGGCCTACGGTTATGCGCAGGCTCAAGACCCGGTGTGGGGTGAGTACAAGGACAATACGGGCAACGGTGGTTCGCGTGACAGTTTTGACGACGCGATCATGTTTATCGGTTGGTACACCACTGGCACCCAACGTCAGCTCGGAATCTCCAAATGGGACACCTACAATCAGTACCTGGCCTATCACGAGGGGCGTGGGGGCTTTAGCCGCAATACCTATCGCAGTAAACCCTGGCTGATGCAGGTTGCCCAGAAAGTGCAAAAGCAGTCAGAGATTTACAACGCTCAACTTAAAGTGTGTCGCCAAGAGTTGGAAGATGATCGTAGCGGGTGGTTTTAACGCATTTACGAAAAAAACCCCGCATCTCCTGGGGGAAGATGCGGGGAAAAGTATTACACATGGTGAGGAAGGTCGGCCTCCTCGAAAGCAGACTGGCTGTATTCGAAGCGTCCGTTAAAGGTGTCACCTGTAAACCTCACCTTGGCCAACGCCCCCTCGACGCATATTTAAAGCCGAGGGAGAGGGGCGAGCGAAATCAATAATTATCAAAGACAGATTAATAAATACGGATATGACGTCGTGGATAGCCTCTCGGTGATGGCGTCGCGAGGTCAAGCCTGTTCCAAAAGAAGTCTGGCGGTGCTGATAGGCAAGGGGTGAGGTGCATTGATCCGGCCTTCCAATCTGATCACGAACGCCAAGGCCTCTGCGTAGCTGCGAAACTCAACGCACCACGCGTTCATCCATACATTCCAGCCTTCCGGTTTGCTCGCCTTCTCGATTTTTATCAGCATCCTGGAATCCCTCCATGTGGTGGTTTAGCCTGGTCTCGAACCGGGGAAAACCGAAGTGCGGTGTGTGAATGTTTGTCTGCGTGGCCTGGGTGACGACGCAGGACAAAACAGTAAATCTGCTCAGGAAAGTCAGCCTCTGCAAATGCGGTTTTGATGGCAGTCGAAGCTTTCGTCAAAAACGTCACCTGCGGGCCCTGCCATGGCTAACCCTCCTCTTGGCACATTTAAAGCCGATAGAGGGGAGTGTTTGGAAATTAATAATTATCAAAAATGGATTTACGGCGGCGGGGGGGATTCAGACGTTGGAACCGTGTTTGCGTTCGATTGGGCATTCTCTAAAGCAAGGGCTTGCAAGCGAAAGCGGATGCAAGCCCTTGTTTTTTTCTATTCCATTATTTCTATCTTGATCGTGATTGCCTGATGCTTTTCAGGACGTCGGGTCTGCCTTGCGGCGATCGCTGCCGGCCGGGTTGCCGGTATCGATCAGCCTTCTTTCCAGCAGTACGTTTTCCAGGGCCTGGCGGTCTGACGGGTTCATCTGATGTTCTCGCTCCTTGAGTTCCAACAGGATCGGGGTCGACCACTGGCGGTAGGTTTGTTCAGCACTACGATTGAGTGACATGGGTTCCTCCTTGATCAGGCTCCTGCCAATAAAGGCGCCGCACTTCGATACGCCAAAAAACCCTAGTCGACGAAGCCTGTTCCCGCCACTGCTTTACGTCGGACTGCCATTGCCCCAGATGCCCGT
This sequence comes from Pseudomonas jessenii, assembly GCF_002236115.1. Taxonomy (GTDB): domain Bacteria; phylum Pseudomonadota; class Gammaproteobacteria; order Pseudomonadales; family Pseudomonadaceae; genus Aquipseudomonas; species Aquipseudomonas jessenii. The sequence continues at coordinate 399,655 of NZ_NIWT01000001.1, forward strand.
AGCGGCAGTGCGCCGTACGTAGTCGCCAAAGTCGCGCGCCGGCCGTCCCAGCGCCCGCTGTACACCATCGGCCACGGGTGTGTTGCGCCCGTCCAGCACAGTCGTGAAGAGATACAACACCAGGTCGATCAACGCCGGGGGAAGCTGTTCCTGTTCCATTGCCTGTCGATACGCGTCCGCCGGTACGGCCACCAATTCGATCTTGCGACCGGTGGAACGGGCAATCTCGGTCACGGCTTGAGCAAAGGTCAACGCCCGAGGGCCGGTAAGTTCATAGAGCTGGTTGGTGTGTCCGGGTTGGGTCAGTGCCGCGACGGCACACTCGGCGATGTCTTCTGCATCGACAAAGGGCTCGGCGACCTGGCCGACGGGGAGTGCAAGCTCACCTTGCACAATGGGTTCAAGAAAGTGTGCCTCGCTGAAATTCTGGCAGAACCAACTGGCCCGCAGAATCGTCCAGTCAATCCCGCTGTCCTGTACGACGCGTTCGGCCTGTTGCGCTTCAACTTCGCCGCGCCCGGATAACAAGACCAGTTTGCGGACGCCGCTTTTCACCGCCAGGTCGGTGAACGCCTGGATGGTTTCAACGGCGCCTGGAACGGCGAGGTCCGGTTGAAAGGAAATGTAGACGCAATGAACGCCATCGATTACGGCGTCCCAGGTCGATCGATCTTCCCAGTCGAAGGGTGGATTGGCATCGCGCGAACCCCGGCGAACGGGCAGGCCGGCAGTCTCGAGCCGTTGTGTGATGCGCCGTCCGGTTTTGCCGGTGGCGCCGAGGACCAGCGTGATGGGTTGGGCCGTTTTCATCGCGTTCATCTCCATCGATTAATGTGAGTGATGCTCATGTTTAAAAGATGATAGATGCTCATGTTTCGCCGTCAACCCATCAGATCGAATTCCCCGACGTGCGGCATCTGTTGTTGGGCGCAGGGAATGGCGATGCTAAGGTGAGTACATGTCACGTTTTTGAACGGGAACTCACTCGTGCGCAAGAAAACTTCTGAAACCCTCGAACAGCCTGCTGCACAAGCGGTTCGACGCAATCCCACGCAACAGCGCAGCCGCGATCGTCAGGAGCGGATTCTGGCCATGGCCACTCAATTGATCGCGGACAAGGGCAGCGATCAACTCAAGATGAGTGAAATCGCCGAGCGCTCCGAGATCTCGATCGGTTCCCTTTATCAGTATTTCCCTGACAAGAGTTCCGTGATCCGTACGCTGGCCGAGCGCTATAACGCTGAAAGCCGTCGTTGCATTGCCGAGGCAATGGAGGCTGTCGAGGATGCCCATGGTTTGCGCGCCGCCTATTCGCAGTTGCTCGATCTGTATTACGAGATCGTGATGACGACACCGGTGATGCGTGACATCTGGTCCGGTATGCAGGCCGACAAGCAGTTGTTGCAGCTGGAACTGGAGGAGAGCCGGGTTGCCGGAGCCCTGCTGGCCCAGGCGATGCTACACGTGTATCCCGACTGCGACGAGCAACAGGTCGAGGAGTCCGCGTTTTTGATCTGGCACCTGGGCGAGGCGACCATGCGGTTGGCGGTCACTTGTGCACCCGTTGAGGGGCGAGCACTGGTCGAGGCGTTCAAGCGCATGTCCCTGCGCGAGATCATGGAGCCCGCGCGCAGGGACATCGTCTTGCCGTAAAAACCTGACGGCTACTTCATGCTCCCTAAACGAAGGGTTGGCTGCCAAAGCCACGGGGCAGTCGTTGCAGGCCGGCCATCGCGGTCAGCCGCTCGGTCCAGGCTGAACGCCAGTCATTGGCGGTGTGCACGGCTTTGGCTTTGCGTGCTGCGCGGCGGGCGGCGTTGCGCTCAGCCTTGCGGGCTTCTTTGTAGGCGTCGGTGTTTCGGCAGCTTCGGCATTTCACCCGGTTGAGTTCGCGGGTCGATACGAGGTTGTTGCCGTGGTGACCGCAGGCCAGGTGCCCGCTGACTTTGAAATGAGTGACCATTGGAACGTCTCCTTCGTGACGTGTGAGCGGTTGACTCCACGTGAGCGGGGACGTTCGATTGGTTTTGCGCAACAAAGAATCCCGGTTCCAGGCCGGGTTGTGAGAAGGGATGGAAATCCAGCAGGCAGCCAAGGGTGTGGAGACGTACGGTCACCAATCATGCTGCCCGAATAGGGCCTTTTCCCGCACCGCGAATCCGTGACGGATCATCTGAACCGGGGCAGAGGCCGGTCGACAGGCTTGAGAGACGACAGCGTGTGCCGGATCAGCGGCGTGTCCTTCTCAATGTCGTTCAGGCGATCACGAATTCTGAGGGCGGTGGGGTGTCCGCCTTGATGATCGACCCAGTCGGCGATTTCCTTGCAGGCTGCGGCCAGGCGAGCCTGACGGGAGTCCAGCAAGGTGAGCAGGGTGGTGATGGACTCTTTTTCGGACATGGGAAGCACCTCCGTTCAAGAAACCTGGGTGTGGCAGCAAAAAGCCCGCCTAGGGCGAGCTTTCTGCCGAAAGGGTTACTGATCCTTCAACTATCTCAGTATAGACCCGTTAAAAAATGGTGACGAGCCGTCAACTTTGTCGGGCTGTCACTTGTGATTGAGCGTTCAACTGACGGCAAACACGCACAGCGTCTTCTTCACTATCGTAGCCATCTCCGATGAAGCCTTGGGTGCGGGTATCGGCGATGCGGTACCAGACTGCGGCATCCGGTGGCAGGTGGTCATATTCACCCGCACGGCGACCATGGATGATGATCTTTTTGCAACGCTTCACGACGAAAATGTCTTCCATGGCGTCTCCGCAGCGGATACGTGTTCAGTTCAACTATAGAAGCCATTGGTGATCGTGCAAAAAATAGGCAGGTCAATTCGTCGATTCAGATGCTGCCAGCGTTTTCTGCAGAAAGTTCGCCAGCCCGACTTCCTCGGCCGAGAGTCCCTTGCGCGCTCTCGGCCTGGGCAGTTGCGCCAAAGCGCCCAGAGGGAAGCCATCCAGCACCGCCGGGTGGATATAGCACTTGCGGCACACCGCCGGGGTGTTGCCCAGCTGCCTGGCAACGTCCTTGACCATCTCCACCAGGTGCCGCCTGGCGTCTGTTTCAGGCTCCCAATGCCGCTTGCGCAGTATCGCCAGAGCCAGAACGCTGCCAGCCCAGGTGCGGTAGTCCTTGGCGGTGAAATCGGTGCCGCTGAGCGTTTGCAAATAGCTGTTGATGTCGGATGAAGTGACGGTGTGCCGGTCACCGTTTTCATCCAGATACTGAAACAGGTTCTGCCCGGGTATTTCCTGGCAGCGCTTGATGATCCGGGCCAGTCGGCGGTCTTTTACGGTGATCTGGTGTTCGACGCCACTTTTGCCGCGGAACTGGAACAGGATGGCACTGCCGTTGATCTCTACATGGCGGCTGCGCAAGGTCGTCAGGCCGTAGGAACGGTTGTCCCGGGCATATTGGCTGTTGCCGATGCGGATCAGCGTCGAGTCGAGCAGGGTAATGACCGTGGCCATGACTTTGTCGCGACTGAATCCCGGTGCCGCCAATACGGCTTCCAGCCGTTGGCGCAGTTTCGGCAAGGCCAGCCCGAATTCACGCAGGCGCAAGTACTTGTCGGCGTCACGCACCTCCCGCCAGCGGGGGTGATAACGGTATTGCTTGCGACCCCGGGCGTCGTGGCCGGTGGCCTGCAGATGCCCGCGTGGATCGGCGCAAATCCACACCTTGGTATAGGCGGGCGGCACCGCGAGGGTGTTGAGGCGTTCGATTGCGTCGGGGTCGGTGATGCGCTGACCGGCCGGGTCGAAATAGGCGAATTTTCCGCGCAGTTTCCTGCGGGTGATGCCCGGCTGGGTGTCATCGACATAATGCAGGTCAGGTGGCAGTCCATCGGACATGACAAGCGTCCTGGGCAAGGAGTTACGGGGCGTTACAGCCATTGACCTCGCTCCGGTGCAGTCGTGCCTTCGGATTTACGCCAGCACCGCGACCGCTTTGATTTGTGCCCACAGTGGCTGGCCGGGATGGATGTTCAGTTGATCACGGGAATAACGCGTGATCCGCGCAAGCAATGGCGTGCCGGCAGCGTCCAGGCGAATCAGCACATGGGCGGCGTTGTCGGCGCTCATTTCGCTGACCACAGTGACCGGCAGGCGATTGAGAATGCTGCTTTGCCCGGTATTGTCCAGGCTCAGGCTCACATCCCGCGCCTGGACCTTGCAGCGCAGTGCCTGGCCCGCATCCAGTGGCGTATGAGGCACACGGATGTTGAGGGTAGTGTCGGGCAATTGCAGGCTCAGCAATTGATAGTCGGCGTCATAAGCGCTGACGCGACCTTCGATCACCACACCCGCGTCATCCCCCATTGCCAGCGGCAAGTCGAGGCGTGCCAGGGTCTGGCCGATCGGGCCGCTGGCCAGTGCCCTGCCGTTGCTGAGCAACACGATATGGTCGGCCAGCCGCGCAACTTCATCCTGGGAGTGGCTGACGTACAGCACCGGGATGTCGAGTTCGTCGTGCAGGCGTTGCAAGTAGGGCAGGATTTCACCTTTGCGTTGGGCATCCAGGGCCGCCAGAGGTTCGTCCATCAACAACAGTTTCGGGCTGGTGAGCAAGGCGCGGGCGATGCCGACGCGCTGTCGCTCACCGCCTGAAAGGTGTTGCGGGTGCCGGTCCAGCAAATGGCTGATGCCCAGCAACTCGGTGGCGTGGGCCATGTCGACCCGACGCTGCGGCTTGGGGATGCGCTTGAGGCCGAATGCCAGGTTGGCCAGCACCGACAGATGAGGAAACAGGCTGGCTTCCTGGAACACATAGCCCAGCGCGCGCTTGTGCGGCGCGACGAAGATCCGGTTGTCGCTGTCTTGCCAGACTTCATCGTTAACCTGGACAAAGCCTTGCTCGGCCCGTTCCAGGCCGGCGATGCAGCGCAGGCAAGTGGTCTTGCCAGAGCCGGAGTGGCCGTAAAGCGCAGTGACGCCACGGCCAGGCACCTGCAGATCGACGTCCAGGGCGAAGCCCGAATAACGTAGTTTCAGACGCATTTGAATCATCGGTCAGCTCCAGCCCGCTTTGGTTTTACGACTGGAATACAGCGCCAGCAGGACGACAAACGAGAACACCAGCATTGCCCCGGCCAGCCAATGGGCCTGGGCATACTCCATGGCTTCGACGTGATCGTAGATCTGCACCGAGACCACGCGGGTCTTCTCGGGAATGTTGCCGCCGATCATCAGCACCACGCCGAACTCGCCGACGGTGTGGGCAAAGCCGAGAATGGCCGCGGTAATGAAACCGGGGCGGGCCAGGGGCAGTGTCACGCTGAAAAAGGTATCCCAGGGATTGGCCCGCAAGGTCGCGGCCACTTCGAGCGGGCGCGTGCCAATCGAGGAAAAAGCGTTTTGCAGCGGCTGGACCACAAACGGCATCGAATACAGCACCGAACCGATGACCAGCCCCGCAAAACTGAACGTGAGGGTGCCAAGGCCGAGTGATTGGGTGAGCTGGCCAAGGTACCCATGAGGGCCGAGGGCCAGCAACAGATAGAAACCAATCACCGTCGGTGGCAGCACCAGGGGCAGGGCGACAATCGCCCCGACCGGACCGCGCAACCAGGAGCGGGTGCGCGACAGCCATAACGCAATCGGAGTGCCGACAATCAACAGGATGACGGTCGTCAGGGACGCCAGTTTCAGGGTCAGCCAGATGGCGGAAAAATCGGCACTCGATAGCGACATTTAGATTTCGTAACCGTAGGACTTGATGACAGCTGCCGCTTTCGGCCCCTTGAGGTAGTCAACCAGTGCCTTGGCGGCCGGGTTGTCCTTGCCCTTGTTGAGAATCACCGCGTCTTGCTTGATCGGGTCGTGCAGGCTGGCGGGAACGATCCAGGCCGAACCGCTGGTGATCTTGCCGTCCTTGTAGATCTGCGACAGGGCGACAAAACCCAACTCGGCGTTGCCGGTGGAGACGAACTGGTAGGCCTGGCTGATGTTCTGGCCTTCGACGATCTTGTCCTTGACCTTGTCGGTCAAACCTTCCCTGGCCAGTACCTGGGTCGCCGCCAGGCCATAAGGCGCGGCTTTGGGGTTGGCGATGGACAGGTGCTGGTATTCGTTCTTTTTCAGCACATTGCCCTTGGCATCGACGTAGCCTTCCTTGGCCGACCACAGCGCCAGCGTACCGACGGCGTAGGTGAAGCGCGAACCCTTGACGGAGTCGCCTTCGGCTTCAAGCTTTTTCGGGGTGCTGTCGTCTGCCGAGAGGAACACTTCGAACGGCGCGCCGTTTTTGATCTGGGTGTAGAACTGGCCGGTGGCGCCAAAGGAGGCGACCAGTTTATGCCCGGTGTCTTTTTCGAAATCAGCGGCGATGGCCTGGATGGGGGCGGTGAAGTTGGCGGCGACGGCCACCTGGACTTCGTCCGCCTGGGCTGAGCCGAAGGCGAATACGGCGAGAAGGCTCGCCAGGCAGGTCGGGGCAAAACGTGAGGCACGAATGGTCATGAAACGGCTCCGTTAAAGGCAATGGCGGCAGGTTAATCGTTATGTACAAAAATATATAGCGAATTGCCTTTAAACGGAATGTGTTGCCGCAAAATTGTATACAATTTTAATGGGGGTGATGCTCAGGGACGACCTGGCAGTCTCGCTAATCCTTCTTCAGCCAGCTTTCTAGTCAGTGCTTCGGTGGTCAATTCGACCCCGAGGGTAAATGCCTGGCCGGCCCAGAGGTTGCTGAAGTCCGCTTCACCTTTGGCCCGCAACGGCATCAGCGCGCCACCGGCAAGGGGGAAGGCCGGGGCCTTGGCGCTCATGGGCCCCAGCTCACGCATCACCCGATTGAGGATGCCCCGGGCCGGGCGGCCGGTGAACACGTTGGTGACGGCCGTCTCGCTTTCCCGGGCGGTTCGCAAGGCTTTGTGATGGGAAGGGCTGACCTTGGCCTCTGGCGTGAACAGGTACGCCGTACCCACCTGCACCGCCGAAGCACCGAGCATGAAGGCCGCGGCGACGCCTCGTGCGTCAGCGATGCCGCCGGCGGCAATCACCGGCACCTTCACCGCATCGACGACTTGGGGCACCAGGGCGAAAGTCCCCACCTGACTGCTCAGGTCATCGCTGAGAAACATTCCGCGATGGCCCCCGGCTTCGTAGCCCATGGCAATGATTGCATCACAACCATGCTGTTCCAGCCACACGGCTTCTGCGACGGTGGTGGCCGAGGACAGCACCTTCGCGCCGGTGGCCTTGACCCGGTCGAGCAGGGATTTTTCCGGCAGGCCAAAGTGGAAACTCACCACTTCAGGGCGAAACGCTTCGACCACTTCGCAGGCCGCATTATCGAACGGCGCCCGGTTGGACACCGGCGTCGGCGCATCGAAGTCGGCGCCGAGTTCCTGGTAGTAAGGTTGCAACAGGTTTTTCCAGTCCTGCGCGCGTTGCTCATCCGGAGCCGGAGGTTGATGACAGAAGAAGTTGACGTTGATCGGGCGCCGGGTGTGTTGGCGGATGGTTTTGAGCTCTTCGCGCAGTTGATCCGTGCTGAGCATCGCTGCTGGCATCGAGCCCAGGCCGCCGGCATTGCAGGTTGCAATCACCATGGAAGAGTTTGTGGCACCGGCCATCGGCCCCTGAATGATCGGCAGTTCGATCCCGAGCAGGTCAAGAATGCGGGTATCTGGCCATTGGTTCATGTGCTGTGTTCTCCGACGTTGAATCCGGGTAGGGGCGGTAGAACAGGATTTGTATCGCAACGATTGGCGCAAGGCCAGTCGTCATTTCGGCGGGTGAGGCTTATGTGTTATTTCAATTGCACCACCCACAGACTGATTCCATTGAGAGGCCGTAATGTTCAAAGGCATTTTGATCGACAAAGACGACAGCGGTTACCGGGCCACACTGCAAGAGATCCAGGACGATCAGTTACCCGAGGGCGATGTCACGGTGCGTGTGGCCTACAGCACGCTGAACTTCAAGGATGGCCTGGCGATTACCGGCAGCAGTCCGGTAGTGCGCAAATTCCCGATGGTGCCGGGGATCGACCTGGCCGGTGTCGTCGAAGTCAGCGGGCATCCGGACTACAAGGTCGGTGACCAGGTCCTGCTCAATGGCTGGGGCGTGGGTGAAGGGCATTGGGGTGGATTGGCGCAGAAGGCTCGCCTGAACGGTGACTGGCTGATCCCGCTGCCCAAGGCGTTTACCGCGGCTCAGGCGATGGCCATCGGTACGGCGGGCTACACGGCCATGCTGTGCATCCTGGCACTGGAGCACAACGGCGTGACGCCCGGGCAGGGTGACATTCTGGTGACTGGCGCCAACGGTGGCGTCGGCAGTTTTGCCATCGCCTTGCTGAGCAGGCTCGGCTACCGGGTGGTCGCGTCCACCGGACGGACCTCGGAGCACGACTACCTGAAGCAACTGGGCGCCAGCGAAATCATCGATCGCGCCACCTTGTCCGCGCCGGGCAAGCCGTTGGCCAAGGAGCGCTGGGCGGCCGTCATCGACTCGGTCGGCAGCCACACCCTGGCCAATGCGTGCGCCAGCACCCAGGCCAACGGCACCGTCGCGGCCTGCGGTCTGGCCCAGGGCATGGACTTTCCCGCATCCGTTGCGCCGTTCATCTTGCGCGGCGTGACCCTGGCTGGCATCAACAGCGTGACCCAGCCCAAAGCCAAGCGCGTGGAAGCCTGGAATCGCCTGGCCCGGGATCTGGACTTCAATCTGTTGCCGCTGATCAGTCACGAAATCGGCTTGAGCGAAGCCATCGAAGCCGCGCCACGCTTGCTTGCCGGGCAGTTGCGTGGGCGCGTGGTGGTGGATGTGAACCGCTGATCACTGCGATTCGCGCTGCAGCAATTGACGTTTGCGCTCGACACCCCAGCGATAGCCCGACAGATTTCCATCGCTGCGCACCACGCGATGGCAAGGGATCGCCACCGCCAGGCTGTTCGCGCCGCAGGCCTGGGCCACGGCGCGAACGGCTTTTGGTTGACCGATGCGTTGGGCGACATCGGCGTAGCTGGCAGTGCTGCCCACGGGAATCTCTCGCAGCGCTTGCCAGACACGCTCCTGAAACGCCGTGCCGCGTACGTCCAGCGGCAAATCAAGGCCAATGGCCGGCGCCTCGATAAAACCGACGACCCGGGCAATCAATTGCTCGAACTCATGATCGGCACCGATCAGGTTGGCGCGGCGGAATTTGTCTTGCAGATCACAGACCAGTTGGTGCGGATCATCGCCCAGCAGGATCGCACAGACCCCACGCTCACTCTGCGCCACCAGAATCGCTCCCAGCGAACACTGGCCGACGGCAAAACGAATGTCGTTGTTTTGACCGGCCGCGCGGTAGTCTCCGGGTTTCATTCCCAGCAGTTGGTCTGCCGCTTCATAAAACCGGCTGTTGGAGTTGAAGCCGGCGTCATACAGGGCATCGGTCACCGAGCCGCCGTCCGCCAGTCGCTCGCGTACCTTGCGTGAACGATGGGCATCGGCGTAGCCCTTGGGCGTCAGGCCGGTGACGGCTTTGAACACGCGATGGAAATGGAAGCTGCTCAGGCCCGCCGCCTCGGCCAATTCGCCCAGGGCGGGCAGCGTTTGCGCGCTTTCGATCTGGCGGCACGCGGCGGCCACGGTGGTGGCATGTTGCGCGGCGAGTTCGCTCTGATCCTTCGTCGCGCGTTTGCTCGGACGATAACCCGCGGCCCGGGCCTGTTCGGCGCTATCGAAGAATTCGACATTGTGTGGTTTGGGCAAGCGCGCGAGGCTGCTGGGGTTGCAGTAGATGCCTGTGGTCTTCACGGCATAGACAAACTGCCCGTCAGCCTTGGGATCGCGCGCAACCACGGCGGCCCAGCGCGGATCGTTTTCAGTGGCGATTTTGGTCGATCGGGTTGTCATGGCGTCACGTCCATTGAGGGGTTGCCTGCACATTAACTGTGGGGCAGTTGCCACACACTCCGGCGCTTGCGGTCAAATTCGAAGGCTTTATCCGGCGGTACGGAAGGTGAAGTTGATGCGTTGCTCGCCCAGTTTCGGATGATGGCCGTCCTTGATCGGCAACACGCCGTGATAACGCAGGCGATCCACGCCACCCCAGACCACGATGTCGCCATGGAACAGGGGAACGCGCTGACTTTTGTCGCTGCGTGCAAAACCGCCGAACAGGAACATCGCCGGCAAACCCAGGGATACCGAAACGATGGGGGCGGCGTAGGAATGTTCGTCCTTATCCTGATGCAATGACATTTTTGCCCCGGGGATATAACGGTTGATCAGGCAGGAATCCGGCGCAAAACCGGTGAACCCTGCTGCCTGTGCCGCTGCTTGTGCCAGTTGGAAAAACACCTCGGGCATCATTGGCCAGGGCTTTGCGGTGTCTGGATCGAGGCGGGTGTACCGATAACCGCTGCGGTCAGTGGTCCAGCCGAATTGGCCACAACTGCTCAGGGCGACCGACATGGTGAAACCGCCGGGTGTGACCATCTGCCGAAACGGCGCGGCCGCCAGCACTTCTTCCAGGGCAGGCAGCAAACGCTCCAGCCAGGGCAGGGCGAAGCCTCTGAGCACGTAGGACTGTTCGCCGATCTGCTCGCGCCTGGGCTGTTGCTCGGGTTCTGCATCGGCAAACAGATCGAAAGTCTGCGGATTCATGGGTTCATGACGCATCGTGAAAGATGATTCCAAGGGTATGCCGTTTACCGCTGTGCAGGCGACTCACGCCGTGACGCAGGGTAACGCGGTAGTAACCGCGAGTGCCTTTGACTGGACGCTGGTTGACCGCAAAGATCAGCCCGTCACCTTTCTTCAGATCGATGACCATCGGGCGTGACTGCATTCGCGGGCGCTGTTCAGTCAGGACAAATTCGCCGCCGGTGAAGTCTTGATCCGGGTCTGACAGCAGGATCGCCACTTGCAGCGGGAAAACGTGCTCACCGTACAGATCCTGATGCAAGCAGTTGTAGTCCTGCGGACCATATTGCAGCAACAAGGGGGTCGGACGGTTCTGACCAGCGGCATGGCAATGTTCGAGGAAGGCTGGAAGGGTTTCAGGAAAACGCTCCGGCAAGCCCATCTGTTCATGCCAGCGATTGGCGATGGGCAACAGTCGTGGGTAGAGCGCGCTGCGCAAGCGGGCCACAAGTTCCGGCAAGGGGTAGTTGAAATACTTGTACTCGCCTCGGCCGAACCCGTGGCGAGCCATCACCACGTGGGAGCGAAACAGTTCGGTGCGAGGGTACCAGGCGCTGACCTGCCCGCAAGCCTTGTGACTCAGCAGTGACGGGATGACGGCGCAGCCGTCCTGATCAAGTTGCTGCTCCAGCCGGGGCCAGTCCAGTCTGTCCAGATATTGCTCGCTCATTGCCGGGCCTCTTGTGATGGAGGTGGTCAGTCTGCAAGGCAAAAATAAAGCTGGCACTCCGCTGCTTGCGGTCGAACTGCGAGCGGGAGCCGACGTCCATTGTCGCTCCGGATCGTGTTACAACGCTTTGCTGACGCTGATGTCGCTGATGACGTCGTCCTGTCCATGAATGGCATCCAGCGCCGCCTTGGCTTCTTCCTGGGTGCCGTTTTCAAGCTGGGCAAACTCGAAGCGGCGCTCACCGTTGAGTTTGTATTTGATGACGTACTTGGTCGTTTGGGCCACGGTTGTATCTGCCTGTCTTGTGTTTCGGGTTCGCTGATCAGCTCAGTTTCGTGCTGGAGCGGCGAATGATTTTGATCGAGTGCGTCAGGGTGGGTTTGCGCGTCACGCTGATAGCGCGGCGGTTGACGGTGTCGATCGTGATGTTCCAGAAACCGGTGCTAGGGGCTGTGATGCGGGCCGGAAACGTGTCGAATGCACCGCCGTGATAGGTGTGACGACCGCCATTCTTGAAGCTGCGGAAGTTGGCGTCGTTCATCAAGCGGATGTTGCACATTTGGGAGCATTGAATGACGACGATGTCGTCTTCATTGAGGTGCTCGCGCTGATGGATAAATTTCATGAGGCGCCTCCAGAAGGGCTTTTTCTACAAAATCAAAACGATAGCATGGGCGATTGGCGCAGTTTATCAGCCCGAAGGCCTTATTATCCGGCCGCTTCTACAATTAAAAACGCTTATTTCACATTTGATGAGCGATAAAGCAGTTTGTCTCGGAGAAAAATCGCAGTTGCGCTGTCCGAGGGTCTTTAACGGAGGTTTGGTATGAAGTGGGGTTTGTGGTTGTTGCCGATGGCATTGACGATCAGTGGTTGCGCGAACGTCTCGGACATCAACGAGTCCTTGCCGACGATGAACGTGATTTCTGGCAAGAAGCCCCATGAATACGCGCAATGCCTGAGCGAAAAACTGGCCGATAGCCGAGGCGCCTTGCAGATCCAGTCGCACAAGGATGGCTTGCGCGTGATCGTGCCGCTCAAATTTTCCGTGGGGCCGTCTGCCGTGTTTGACATCGAAGAACGCTCCGGCGGCAGCAGCATCAAGCTGCACGAGAGCATGTCCAATGTCCCGGTGCGGCCAAAGGATGTGCAGAAGGCTGCCAACGAGTGCATTTCCGGCTGATAGACTATCGACCATCAGCACCGATGCCGCCAAAGCCCTGCTTTGGCGGCATCGTTATTTCTGGAGTCGAACATGAAGCGAGAGCAGGTCCGGGAGCGGCATGCAGAGGGTTTAATCTCTGCCACCCATGTGATTCAGAATCCGGCGGAGCTGGGGGAATGGATCGTGTTTTTCAAGAAAAGCGCCGGGCGCAGCTATTTCCTGGTGGATGACAATGATGAAGTCGAGTCCTTCAGCCGCCTTGATGATCTGATCGATACCGTGCGCGGGCTTGGAATCAAATTCGCCGAAATCCATATGTAGGGCGTGGCGCGTTACCTGCAGATCACCACGACGTTGCGGCTCTTGTAGTTACCGACATCGGCGCCGAGGGTCTTTTCGCTCTCCTTGAGCGAGGGGGTGCCATCGGTTCCGACAATCTTGTAGCCGGTGCCCGCGCAGGACGCATCGGCCTTTTCGTAGCACGCCGCCCAAGAGTTGGCTTCCCCGGAGCAGTCAATCGATAGGCCTTGCTCTCCGTTAGCCAGGTAGGTTTGTTCCGACGTTGCGCAGCCGCTCAGGGCCAATACCGTCAGCAAAGGCAAAACTTTATTCATGGCTTGATCATCGTCAGGGGGGGTGGGCTAAGGCTGAGACAGCGCCGGATTCAAAAGGTTATAGCCAAAGGCCACTTCTTTTTCGGTATTCATAAAAAAGCCCTGCGCCATGGCAGGGCTTTTTGCATCGGGCGTCGATCAGCTCTTGTCTTTGCCGCGTCGCTTGGGTTCCGGGTGCTCAAGTTCCAGCACCGAGGCCACTTCGATTGCCAGGGCTTCGGAAGGGAAAGGCCCGGCGATATTTTCACCGGCGACACTGGCCACCCACCATTGGCCGTCTTTCTCCTGATTGATCAGGAATCCGTTGACGCTTTTTACTGCCGACATCTACTTGCCTCGTTGTCTGGTTCAATCGCGCCATGATACCGCCAAACACACTCAAGGGGTGCCGATGGGCGTATGGTGATGGGTTCCGGGCGGTAGAAACCGTGCATTTGCGCAAGTCTCTGCTATGCATAAGAGGCTGCGCAGCGACCTGCGCACTCCCGCAGGGAACTATCGGCAAGAATATTTCTCTATGTTGGCATCGGTTAGCCAGCGCGGGGCATTGTAAGGTGCACGCCGCCTGATTAGACTGCGCCGAAACTCGTACACACAGCCCTTTCAAGGACTTATATGATCAAGAAATGCTTGTTCCCAGCAGCCGGTTACGGTACTCGCTTCCTGCCAGCGACTAAAGCCATGCCCAAAGAAATGCTGCCGGTGGTGAACAAGCCACTGATCCAGTACGGCGTCGAAGAAGCACTGGATGCCGGCTTGACCGAAATCTCCATCGTCACCGGTCGCGGCAAGCGCGCCCTGGAAGACCACTTCGACATCAGCTACGAGCTGGAAAACCAGATCAAGGGCACCGACAAGGAGAAATACCTGGTCGGCATCCGCAAGTTGCTCGACGAGTGCTCGTTCTCCTACACCCGCCAGACCGAAATGAAAGGCCTGGGCCACGCGATCCTCACCGGCCGTCCACTGATCGGTGACGAACCGTTCGCCGTGGTACTGGCGGACGACCTGTGCGTCAACCTCGAAGGCGACGGCGTTCTGACCCAGATGGTCAAGCTGTACAAGCAGTTCCGCTGCTCGATCGTGGCCATCCAGGAAGTCGATCCGTCCGAGACCAACAAGTACGGCGTAATCGCCGGCGAGATGATCCGCGACGACATCTACCGCGTACACAGCATGGTTGAAAAACCAAAGCCGGAAGACGCACCGTCGAACCTGGCCATCATCGGCCGCTACATCCTGACCCCGGACATCTTCGACCTGATCGAACAGACCGAGCCAGGCAAGGGCGGCGAAATCCAGATCACCGACGCCCTGATGAAGCAGGCCCAGAACGGCTGCGTGATGGCCTACAAGTTCAAGGGCAAGCGTTTCGACTGCGGCGGCGCCGAAGGCTACATCGACGCGACCAACTTCTGCTTCGAGAACTTCTACAAGACGGGCAAGGCGTACTGATCGCTTTCGACCTGACTGTATTGAAAAGCCACCTTCGGGTGGCTTTTTCATTTTCAGGCCCCATATCGACTGCAGCGCTTGCCCAACAAATGTCTGCGGGTATGCTGGTCACCTGCCGAGGAGATTGAAAATGGCCTACGATTTTGACCTTTATGTGATTGGCGCCGGTTCCGGCGGTGTGCGGGCTGCGCGGTTTGCCGCCGGGTTCGGTGCGAAAGTGGCCGTGGCCGAAAGCCGCTATCTGGGCGGGACCTGTGTGAACGTCGGCTGTGTGCCGAAAAAATTGCTGGTCTACGGTGCGCACTTCGCCGAAGACTTCGAGCAGGCTTCCGGTTTTGGCTGGGGCCTGGATGAGGCGCAGTTCGACTGGCCGACGTTGATCGCCAACAAGGACCGCGAGATCAATCGCCTCAATGGCATTTATCGCAACCTGCTGGTCAACAGCGGCGTGACCTTGCATGAGGGCCACGCGAAGATCGTCGACCCGCATCAGGTCGAGATCAATGGCGAGCGTTTTACCGCCAGGAACATCCTGATCGCCACCGGCGGCTGGCCGCAGATTCCGGAGATTCCGGGGCATGAGCATGCCATCAGTTCCAACCAGGCGTTCTTCCTCAAAGAGCTGCCCAAGCGGGTGCTGGTGGTGGGCGGTGGCTACATTGCGGTCGAGTTCGCCGGGATCTTCCACGGCTTGGGTGCCAAGACCACGCTGCTGTATCGCGGCGAACTGTTCCTGCGTGGCTTCGATGGTTCCGTGCGCAAGCATTTGCAGGAAGAGTTGACCAAGCGCGGCATGGACCTGCAGTTCAACGCGGACATCGAGCGCATCGACAAGCTGGCCGATGGCAGCCTGAAAGTCACGCTCAAGGATGGTCGCCAGCTGGAAGCCGATTGCGTGTTCTACGCCACGGGTCGTCGTCCGATGCTGGACAATCTGGGGCTGGAAAACACCGGGGTCAAACTCGACAGGAAAGGCTTTGTCGAGGTCGATGAGCTGTATCAAACCGCCGAGCCGTCGATCCTGGCGCTGGGCGATGTGATCGGCCGTGTTCAGCTGACGCCGGTGGCCCTGGCTGAAGGCATGGCGGTGGCGCGACGCCTGTTCAAGCCAGAGCAGTATCGTCCGGTGGATTACAAGATGATCCCGACGGCGGTGTTCAGCCTGCCGAACATCGGCACTGTCGGTTTGACCGAGGAAGAGGCTCGCGAAGCCGGTCACGAGGTGCAGATCTTCGAAAGCCGCTTCCGGCCGATGAAGCTGACCCTGACCGAATGCCAGGAGCGCACGCTGATGAAACTGGTGGTGGACGCCAACACCGACAAGGTCCTGGGTTGCCACATGGTCGGCCCAGAAGCCGGTGAAATCGTCCAGGGCCTGGCGATTGCCTTGAAGGCCGGCGCCACCAAGCGCGACTTCGACGAAACCATCGGGGTGCACCCGACGGCCGCCGAAGAGTTCGTCACCATGCGTACGCCGGTCGCCGGTTAAGCGTCCTTCGCTGCGTCTGCCGCTGCCGCAAGGGTCGCGGCCAGACGTACGCGTTCTTCCAGATCCGTCCGGGTCTTGGCCAGATCCATTTCCAGTGACCTGTTGAGCTGCGACTGCTCATCGACGTTCTGCTTGAGTGCCTGGCTTTCCAGCAGGGCGACGCGCAGGCGTTCCTGGAGGAGGGTGCGCTCACCGTCGACGCGGGTGGCCTGTTCCAGCAACTGATCCTGACGGGTATTGCTTTGCTTGAGCTGTTCTTGCAGCAGGCTCAGTTCGCGCAGCGTGCCGCGGTTTTCAGTCAGCAAGCGTTCGTTGTCGCGGTGCAACTGGGTGATTTCATCCTGGCGTACCAGTGCGCTTTGTTGCGCCTGACGCAGTTCCATCTGTATCTGTTGCACCTGGCCTTCGTGGCGACTCATTTCCTGTTCGCGCTGTTCCTTGACCGCATTGCGGTAGTGCTCCAGTGCGTCGCGAGTGTGCAGGTGCTTTTCTTCAAGGGAGCGGATCTGCTCGTCCTTGTCTTTCAAGCGCAATTCGAAATCGGCTAGCGCCTGATTCAACCCGGCGTTGCGGGTTTGCTCCGTTTGCAGCATGGCTCGAGTTTCTTGCAGGGCCTCGGATTCCTGAGTCAGTGCCAGGCTTTGAAACTCGTATTGCTGGTGCAGTTCGCTGTTGTCCTCTTGCGCTTCGCCGAGCTGGTTTTCCAGCGCCTTGCGTTGTTCTTCGTACTGCGCGCGCGCCTGGTCGATGGGCTCTTGCGCCTGCTCCTTGAGTCTTTGCGCGAGCCGCGCCACCAGCGCCATCAGTTCGTCGTCGATCGGTTCTGTCGGCGCCTCGACAGGTTCGACCCGGTCATCGAGCTCCTTGAGGTAGCGATGAATCGTGGTTTTCGAGCCGGTATTGCCCATCTCGATCCGTACGGCATCGATGCTGGGGTTTTCGCCGCGGGCGAGGATCGCCAACCGAGCGGCTTGAACCACCGCTTTATTTACACCGCCGCGTGCCATGAGATCTCCCGGGTTTTGATGATGTGGTATGTACCACGTAAATACACATTGTACCATTCAATCAAAAAAGTTAAATGCTGAATGTGATTAACACGGGATATACTGGTATTACCCCGTGTGAACGAAGTTTCTAGGTATTCCTCGCACTGTTTCCGTACACCAACCCTTGTAGGAGCGAGCTTGCTCGCGAAAAACCCGAGAGCGCCACGGGGCATCTGCCAGCCAGCGTTATCGTTGACGATCATCGCGAGCGAGCTCGCTCCTACAGCGTTTTGTGTTTTTAACGCCAGCGGCCGATGCCCCTTGTAGGAGCGAGCGTGCTCGCGAAAAACCCGAGAACGCCGCGGGGCACGTGGCAGCCAGCGTTATCGTTGACGACCATCGCGAGCGAGCTCGCTCCTACAGCGTTTTGTGTTTTTCGCGCCAGCGGCCGATGCCTCTTGTAGGAGCGAGCTTGCTCGCGAAAAACCCGAGAGCGCCGCGGGGCACCTGGCAGCCAGCGTTATCGTTGACGATCATCGCGAGCGAGCTCGCTCCTACAGCGTTTTGTGTTTTTCGCGCCAGCGGCCGATGCCTCTTGTAGGAGCGAGCTTGCTCGCGAAAAACCCGAGAGCGCCGCGGGGGCACCTGGCAGCCAGCGTTATCGTTGACGACCATCGCGAGCGAGCTCGCTCCTACAGTCGGTTAAAACAGGTTCATTTCCTATGAGCGATATGGATTGCTATCTGCAAGCAGCGACTCGCGACAACACCCGTCGCAGCTATCGAGCGGCCATCGAGCACTTCGAAGTCACGTGGGGCGGTTTTCTGCCGGCAACCGGCGACAGCGTGGCGCGCTACCTGGTGGCCCATGCCGGCGTGTTGTCGATCAACACGCTGAAACTGCGTTTGTCGGCATTGGCGCAGTGGCACAACAGCCAGGGCTTTGCCGATCCCACCAAGGCGCCGGTGGTGCGCAAAGTTTTCAAGGGCATTCGCGCGCTGCACCCGGCCCAGGAAAAACAGGCAGAACCCTTGCAGCTTCAGCACCTGGAACAGGTGGTCAGTTGTCTGGAGCAAGAAGTGCAGACCGCCAGGGCCACAGGCGACCGACCGGGTTTGCTGCGGGCAAGGCGCGACATGGCCCTGATCCTGTTGGGCTTCTGGCGTGGCTTTCGCAGTGATGAGTTGTGCCGGCTTCAGGTGGAACACGTGCAGGCCAGCGCCGGTTCCGGCATCAGTCTCTATCTGCCGCGTAGCAAGAGTGATCGCGATAACCTTGGCAAGACCTATCAGACACCGGCCTTGCAACGCTTGTGTCCGGTGCAGGCTTATATCGACTGGATTACCGAGGCGGCTCTGGTGCGTGGGCCGGTGTTCCGTGGCATCGACCGCTGGGGGCATCTGGGCGAGGAGGGCTTGCACGCCAACAGCGTGATTCCGTTACTGCGTCAGGCGTTGGCGCGAGCAGGTATCGCCGGTGAGCTTTATACCAGTCATTCCTTGCGTCGCGGCTTTGCCACCTGGGCGCATCAAAGTGGCTGGGATCTGAAGTCGCTGATGAGCTATGTGGGCTGGAAGGACATGAAGTCGGCCATGCGCTACATCGAAGCCAGTCCGTTTCTCGGCATGGCGCGTATCACGGAAAAGCCCGTGTCACCCTAGATACCGTTTTCTTCTATTAATACAGCTGGCTAATAGCGAAAGCCAATCAGCAGCATCAGGTTTGCCAATGAGCCTTCCGTTCGTCGAGTGGGTAAAGTTCTTTCCATCAACTTCTTAACCCCCTGACGGAGAGTCAACGATGCCTATCATCAACAGCCAAGTTAAACCGTTCAAAGCTGACGCATTCAAAAATGGCGACTTCGTAAAAGTCTCGGACGCAGACCTGAAAGGCAAGTGGTCTGTGGTGTTCTTCTACCCGGCCGACTTCACCTTCGTCTGCCCGACCGAGCTGGAAGACCTGGCTGACAACTACGACGCGTTCCAGAAACTGGGCGTCGAGATCTACAGCGTTTCCACCGACACCCATTTCGCCCACGCTGCCTGGCACAACACTTCGCCAGCCATCGGCAAGATCCAGTACACCATGATCGGCGACCCGACCCACGCCATCTCCCGCAACTTCGACGTGCTGATCGAAGAAGCAGGCCTGGCTGACCGTGGCACCTTCGTGATCAACCCTGAAGGCCAGATCAAGATCGTTGAACTCAACGACGGCGGTGTAGGCCGTGACGCTTCCGAGCTGCTGCGCAAGATCAAGGCTGCCCAGTACGTCGCTGCTCACCCAGGTCAGGTTTGCCCAGCCAAGTGGAAAGAAGGCGAGGCCACTCTGGCGCCGTCCCTGGACCTGGTCGGCAAGATCTAAGTCTGTGATCGCACCATCAGGGCGGAACTCCGCGCCTACTCAGTAAGCTGCACCGCCCAATAAAAACGCCCGGGCGAGATTCGCTCGGGCGTTTTTTTATGCCTGCTCTAAATGAATCATTCAAAAGGAAATCGCCCGTATGTTGGACGCCAATCTTAAAGCCCAGTTGAAATCGTACCTGGAACGGGTCACCCAGCCGATCGAGATCGTTGCATCCCTCGACGACGGTGCGAAATCCCAGGAAATGCTTGAATTGCTGAAAGACGTTGCCAGTCTTTCCAGCCAGATTACTTTGCTCGACAACGGTGACGATGCACGCAAGCCGTCGTTCTCGATCAATCGCCCGGGTGCCGATATCAGCCTGCGTTTCGCCGGCATCCCGATGGGCCACGAATTCACGTCTCTGGTGCTGGCCTTGCTGCAAGTCGGCGGCCACCCGTCCAAGGCCAGTGCCGAAGTGATCGAACAGATCCGCTCGCTCAAAGGCGAGTTCAACTTCGAGACTTACTTCTCGCTGTCCTGCCAGAACTGCCCGGACGTGGTCCAGGCGCTGAACCTGATGGCGGTACTGAACCCGAACATTCGCCACGTCGCCATCGACGGCGCGCTGTTCCAGGCTGAAGTCGATGAGCGCCAGATCATGGCGGTCCCCAGCATCTACCTTAACGGTGTGAACTTCGGCCAGGGCCGCATGGGCCTGGAAGAAATCCTCGCCAAGATCGACACCAGCGGCATCGAACGCCAGGCCGAGAAAATCAGCGCCAAAGAAGCCTTTGACGTGCTGGTGGTCGGCGGTGGACCGGCCGGTGCTTCGGCGGCAATCTACGCGGCCCGAAAAGGCATTCGCACCGGTGTCGCGGCCGAACGTTTTGGTGGCCAGGTGCTGGACACCATGGCCATTGAGAACTTTATCTCGGTGCAGGAAACCGAAGGCCCGAAACTGGCCGTGGCCCTGGAAGAACACGTCAAGCAGTACGACGTGGACATCATGAACCTGCAGCGTGCCGACAAACTGGTACCCGGCAAGAATGGCGAGTTGCACCAGATTCACTTCGCCAGCGGCGCCTCGTTGAAGGCCAGGACCGTGATTCTGGCGACCGGTGCGCGTTGGCGTGAAATGAACGTTCCCGGTGAGCAGCAATACCGCAACAAGGGCGTGGCGTACTGCCCGCATTGCGACGGTCCGTTGTTCAAGGGCAAGCGCGTGGCGGTGATTGGCGGCGGCAACTCCGGCGTCGAAGCGGCCATCGACCTGGCCGGTATCGTGTCCCATGTCACGCTACTGGAGTTCGATGTGCAGTTGCGAGCCGATGCGGTATTGCAGCGCAAGTTGCACAGCCTGCCGAACGTCACCGTGATCACCAGTGCGCAAACCACTGAGGTCACCGGTGACGGCCAGAAGGTCAACGGCCTGCGCTACAAGGATCGTCAGAGCGACGAATTGCGCAGCGTGGAACTGGAAGGGATCTTTGTGCAGATCGGTCTGTTGCCCAACACCGATTGGCTCAAAGGCACCATCGAATTGTCGCCCCGTGGCGAGATCATCGTCGACGCTCGCGGTGAAACGTCGGTGCCGGGTGTGTTCGCTGCCGGTGACGTGACCACGGTGCCGTACAAGCAGATCGTGATCGCAGTGGGCGAGGGCGCCAAGGCTTCCCTGAGCGCTTTCGATCACTTGATCCGGACCTCGGCTCCGGCATAAATCGGACGCTGAAAACAAAAAACCTTGTAGGAACCCGCTCGCGATGGTCGTCAACGATAACGCTGGTTGGCAGGTACCCCGCGGCGTTCTCGGGTTTTTCGCGAGCAAGCTCGCTCCTACAAAGGGGTATCGGCGCCGGCTCTGAAAACACAAAACCCCATGATTGATCATGGGGTTTTGTGTTTCACACATTCCAAATGTGGGATTTGTTGTGCGGGTTACAGCGGTGCTGGCTGAATGATCTCGACCCAATAGGCGTCCGGATCCTTGATGAACGCCAGGCTCTTCATGCGGCCATCGCTCAAGCGTTTCTGGAAATCGCAGCCCAGTGCTTCAAAGCGCTCGCAGGCGGCGACGATGTCCGGCACCGAGATGCAGATGTGGCCAAAACCGCGCGGGTCGGTGTTGCCATTGTGGTAGGCGAAATCCGCATCGTTCTCGGTGCCGTGGTTGTGGGTCAGCTCCAGGATGCCTGGGATCGATTTCATCCACTCGGTGCGCGCGGCGGCGTCGGCCGGGATCTGGTTCTTGTCCACCAGCGCCAGGAAATACAGGCTGAACTCGGCTTCCGGGAAATCGCGTTTTTCCACCAGGGTAAAACCCAGGATGCGTGTGTAGAAATCCAGGGACTTGGTGATGTCCTTGACCCGCAGCATGGTGTGGTTGAAGACAAATTTCTGTGTAGCGGCGTCCGGTTGGGCGGTGACGCCGGGGAAGGTGTTCAATTCGTGCAGGCTCATGGGCCCTCCGGAAAATATGTGGGCTAACGAATGGAGACAATGATACGCAAGGGTTCGGACATCACCAAACCCAAACAGTCGGCTATTGCCTGACAGCCGGCCTGGGCCCAGACTTTACGGCTTGAACCTTGAGTGCCCATTGCAATGATTCGATTCCGTAACGTGCTGTTCATCCTGCTAAGCGTGCTTTCGCTGGCTGGCGCTGCTCGCGCCGATGCGCCAGTGGTGACCTGGCCGCAAGGCTGGCAGGTCGAAGACGTGCCTGAATCGGCGTCAGGGGTCAGTCGCCAGCGGGCGGTGAAAAATGATCAGGATGGATCGCCGCTCATGGTGATGGAACTGACCATGAGCCCGGTGCAAAGCGATCACCAGGTAAACCTCGAAGGCGTACTGCTGGAGATGCGCAAGTCGGTTCAAAAAGACTTCTTTCAGGGCGGATATCAAAGTGTCTGCACGCGCATTCATTCGACTACGTTGAGTCGATTGGCCGCGCTGGAAACAACCTGCACCATCACGCAAAACGGCAGGCATGTGCTTTCTCAAACATTGGTGGCCGCGGTGGATGCCGATAAGGCCTATGTTCTTTCCTACGCAGGGCAGGCCGAGGCTTATAAGGCGAGCCAGGATGAAATAGACGCTGCCCGTAACAGCTTGAAACTTTAGTAAGCGGCAGTGCTTTTTCGATGCATGAAAAATATTTTAGATATCCAAATGGATTAAGCACAAAGTTGATGGCAGTTAGTAATTGTCGGGTGCCGGCCCCGGGCATTTAGATAGCCCATGAAAAAGCCCTGCATAAGCAGGGCTTTTTTGTCTCCGCGAGAGTTAGCCGCGCAACCAGGAATCAACGGTGGCTGCACCGTACTGTTCTTTCCAGGCTTTCAGGCCGCGGTGGTTGCCGCCCTTGGTTTCAATCAGCTCGCCGGTGTGCGGGTTCTGATAAACCTTGACCACACGGGCGCGGCGGGTTTTAGGGGCGGCTGCCTGCAGCAGGCCGGATTTTGCCGGGTTAGGATCGAGAATGGCGATGATGTCGCGCAGGCTCTTGCCATAGGTTTTCATCAAGCCCTGGAGCTTCTCTTCGAATTCGATTTCTTTCTTGAGCCCGGCATCGTTCTTCAGGGATTCCAACTGCTTGAGCTGTTCTTGAAGGGCCTTTTCGGCTGCACGAAATTCAGCGAGTCTGGACAATATCTTTACTCCAATAGTGTGTTTGGTTGATGCCAACCGCAAACAAAGCTATAAGCCAAGAGCCTTGAAGCGACTCGGTGATAGTGGCTCACCTGCCAATTTAGCGCAGGCATCAAAAATTGTAGTAGTTAATTGGCCAAGAGTAAATCCTGTCTTTTTCTTCATGTAACGTCAGAAGTGTTTTGATTCAAATTGGCGCGGGTAATCGTTTGTTTTGGCGATTGAATTCGCGAGTTAATGGTCGCTTAATGCACTAATGAATTCCGCGCCGGGCATGGGTTTGCCGAACAGATAACCTTGCAGGAAGTTGACCTGGTGAACGCTCAGGTAATCACTCTGTTCGCGGGTTTCGACACCTTCGGCCACCAGGGCAAGGTCGAGTTTGACCGCCAGTTCGATGATGCTGTCGAGGATGTGGCTCGACAGTGTGTCGACGCCGATCATGGCGACAAAACTCTGGTCGATTTTCAGAAAATCGACATTGAACTGCCGCAGGTAGCCAAGGCTTGAGTGGCCGGTGCCGAAGTCGTCGATGGCGATTTTCACGCCCAGTTCGCGAAGTTGTTCGAACAGTTGCAGGGTGATGGCCGTGGGCTCGATCAATTCACGTTCGGTCAGTTCCAGTACCAGATGGATCGAGCCTGGCTCGAACGCATCGAGAAACTCGCGGCAATCCTTGACCAGTTCCAGGTCCTGGCAATGGCTGGCGGTGATGTTGATGCCAATGTGAAACGGCTTGTTGAAGCTGGCCGATTGCGGTGCGAGCAGGGCGGCGGTTTGTCGCATCAGTGAGCGGGTCATCGGCACGATCAGCCCGGAGTGCTCTGCAAACGGAATGAACAGATCCGGACGCACCAGGCCTTCCTTTGGATGTTGCCAGCGCATCAGCACTTCAGCGCCGGACCAGCTTTTGCTGTCGCCATGCACCACGGGCTGGAAATACGGAATGAACTCTGAAGCTTCCAGTGCCCGCTGCATTTCCTGGGTAGGTGCCGAGGAACGCTTTTGCAGGACGTGACCAATAGCCCCGGCAATCACACCGAAGAAAATCAGCAGACTGAGCAGCGGCGGATATTCGCTGCGTATGTATCGCCAGGTTTCGCCTTTGGGAAAACCGGCTTCCACGGCAAAAGCATAGCGCCCGGAGGTCAAGTGACTTTGCGCAACGGGCAGGTCAGGCGCAGTGCCGGTATGAACCTTGCCATCGGCGGATATCCAGTCCGGGCCAACTTGCAGCACCAGCAAGGTATTGCCACCGATCAGGCGCAGGGTATTAATCAAGTGATAACCATCGAGGGTCGACAGTGCGCCTTTGTTTCCTTCGCTCAGCCGGTACACCAGCACGGCGGTGTTGGGCGTTACCGGATTGCCGCTCAAGAGCCATAAGGCGCCCTGGGTGTAGTCACCGGGGTTGACCTTCTCCTGGTAGTCGCCAAACAGAGAGCTGCAATAGAGGTTGTTGTCCCACACCAGATTGGTCGAACGCACGAAGGGGCGGCGAGTGACCTGCTCGCGCAGCGCCAGTGTGACTTCACCGCAACTTTGGCCTGCCAGCGGCAGCAATTCACGAGCAGCCTGGGCGTTGTTGTCGAGCATCAGGTCGAACTGACGAATCGCTTCTTCGGCGGTTTGTTCGGCGTCTTGTTTGAGCGCACGCCCGGCTTGCATGTAAAGAATGGCGGCCCCCAGCAGCACCGGGAGCAAGCCACTGATCAGAGTGACGGCAATTCTTGTGCTGCGACTGCGGGTTTTGGCTTTCAGCGGCATTCGCGAGTCCTGTCACGAAGATGTAAGGCTCTCAATTGATGGCGGGGTAAAACGCCTCCCATGAAGAGTTCGGGTATGGGCCATGATAGTTGGCCGTTGGCGGTTATGCCGCTCAACGCAAATCAAGGCTTTCGGCCAGCCTGATAAAGGCCAACGTCGCGGGTGATGCCTGGCGTCGATCGAGCACCGCCAGGCCGACCTGCCGCAACACCGCCGGCGACAGCGGTTTTTTCACGCAGCGGCGGTCAATCTGATTAGGCAATGAACCTTCGGCAACCACCGTCACCCCGTCGCCACGAGCGACGACATCCAGGGTGCTGATCAACTGCGAGCAGCGATAACGGATATTGGGCGTCAGTCGGGCCACTGTGAACAGACGTGAAACCAGCTCCGAAGAACCGGCCTCGGTCAGCACGAACGGGAAGTCGCACAGATCCTTCAGGCTCAGGCTGTCGTGAACCGCCAGCGGATGGTCGGCGGGCAGCAGCGCGACCATCTGGTCTTCGATCAGCGCGACCGTATCGAAACGCTCCTCGGGCAATACCACAAAGCCAATGTCGATCCGCCGTTCCTCCAGCCACTGGAGTACCTGACGGTCGGGGCCTTCGTCGATATGCACCTCGATGCCGGGATGGGCGGCGCGGTACTGCTGCAGAATCAACGGCAGCAATTTGATCGATGAAGTCGGGCCGAAGGAGCCGATTCGCAGCGTGCCGCGTTTCATGCCCCTGGCATCGGCCGCTTCCTGGCGCAGGGTGTTGGCCAGGCCGAGCATCGCCCGGGCGCGCAGCAACAACTGCTGGCCAATGTCGCTCAGTTCGACCTGGGTTTGATGCCGGCGCAGCAGTTCGACACCCAACTCCAACTCCAGGGACTTCAAGGCATGGGACACCGCCGATTGGGAAATACCCAGGCGATTGGCCGCTGCCGTGAAGCCGTGGAGTTCGGCCACGAGGGAGAAAATCTCCAGTTGAGTGAGGGTCATGAGTGTTTGCTCATTTTACGATGACTGGGTATTAACCGAATGATACGGCATCTCTCCGACATCCGGTCCTGGAATCTATGACGATCTGCGAGCAAAGCCTGTCAAAACCATCGGATCTTCCGGTGTATCTGAAACTGGCGGCGGTCACCATGGTGTGGGGTGGCACCTTCGTTGCCGGACGCTATCTGGCCGGTGTCCTCAGCCCGCTACTGGCTGCCAGCCTGCGGTTTCTGCTGGCCAGCGTGGCGTTGCTGCTGTTTATACGCATGGCACGCACACCGCTGGTCCGGCCCAGCCCCCGGCAATGGCTGCAATTGTCATTGCTTGGCTTTTTCGGGATATTTTTTTACAACCTGTGCTTCTTTTATGGCCTGCATTACATCAACGCTTCACGGGCATCCTTGATCGTGGCGCTGAATCCGGCGGTGATCGGCCTGGCTTCCTGGTTGCTGTTCAAGGAACGTTTGAATCGGGCGAAAGTCGTCGGCATTGCGATCTGCGTGGCGGGCGCGAGCATGGTGATCGTCAGTCGCGACCCGCAACTACTGGCCGGCGGCGCCGATGTCTGGCTCGGCGATTTGCTGATTTTCGGCTGTGTCCTCGGCTGGGGTGTCTACTCGCTGTTCTCCAAAGAGCTGAATCACACCCTGGGCCCGGTGCAAACGGTGACCTATTCGATCCTGCTGGGCACCGTCATGCTCTGGATGACCTGCATCGTGCGCGGCGAGGTGAGTGTCGCCGCGATCGCCCAGCTGGGTGCGCAGCAATGGTTGAGCCTTTTGTACCTGGGCGTGCTGGGGTCGGCGCTGGCGTACATCGGCTACTACGACGGTATTCGCAAAATCGGCGCGACCCGTTCCGGGGTGTTCATTGCCTTGAACCCGTTGACGGCGGTGATCCTTGGCGCGCTGCTTCTGGATGAGCCGCTGACGCTGGCCATGTGCCTGGGTGGCGGGCTGATACTGGCGGGGATTTTCCTCTGCAACAAACCCCTTGCGCGGGCATGGAAAAAGGGGATTTGATACAGAAGGCGGACAAACTGATTTACGCTGTGTAGAATCGGGTTACGCATACAATAATAATCGTCTTCTGGCAGCAGAAGCCTCGCCCGCAAGAGCCTTGGGTCGAAAATGAAGATATTCGGGTTTCAACTGATCTACGGTGACTTTCTCGCCCGCAGTGTGCGGGGCATCTCCTGTGCGCCACCCACCGGTCTCAGCATTGCTTACAACTAACCTTTGTTAATTGATAAAAAAATGATGAGGCGCCGACCATGGCAGATTTATACGAAAACCCAATGGGCCTGATGGGCTTTGAATTCATCGAGCTCGCATCGCCGACCCCGAACACCCTGGAGCCGATCTTCGAGATCATGGGCTTCACCAAGGTGGCGACCCACCGTTCCAAGGACGTGCACCTGTATCGCCAGGGCGCGATCAACCTGATCCTCAACAACGAACCCCACAGCGTGGCTTCGTATTTCGCGGCCGAGCATGGTCCGTCGGTGTGCGGCATGGCGTTTCGCGTCAAGGATTCGCAAAAAGCCTACAAGCGTGCCCTGGAACTCGGCGCCCAGCCGATCCACATCGAAACCGGCCCGATGGAACTGAACCTGCCGGCAATCAAAGGCATCGGCGGCGCACCGTTGTACCTGATCGATCGTTTCGGCGAAGGCAGCTCGATCTATGACATCGACTTCGTGTTCATCGAAGGCGTCGACCGCCATCCGGTCGGTGCCGGCCTGAAGATCATCGATCACCTGACCCACAACGTGTATCGCGGTCGCATGGCCTACTGGGCCAACTTCTACGAGAAGCTGTTCAACTTCCGTGAAATCCGCTACTTCGACATCAAGGGCGAATACACCGGCCTGACCTCCAAGGCCATGACCGCACCCGATGGCATGATCCGCATCCCGCTGAACGAAGAGTCGTCCAAGGGCGCCGGGCAGATCGAAGAGTTCCTGATGCAGTTCAACGGCGAGGGCATCCAGCACGTTGCGTTCCTGTCCGATGACCTGATCAAGACCTGGGACCACCTGAAAAGCATCGGCATGCGCTTCATGACCGCGCCGCCAGAGACCTACTACGAAATGCTCGAAGGGCGTTTGCCGAACCACGGCGAGCCGGTGGACCAACTGCAGGCGCGGGGCATTTTGCTGGACGGTTCGTCCGAGTCGGGCGACAAGCGTCTGCTGCTGCAGATCTTCTCGGAAACCCTGATGGGGCCGGTGTTCTTCGAGTTCATCCAGCGCAAGGGCGACGACGGTTTCGGCGAAGGCAACTTCAAGGCGCTGTTCGAATCCATCGAGCGTGACCAGGTGCGTCGTGGTGTTCTCTCCACCGACTAAGCCGTTACACCGATAAAAACTGTGGGAGCGAGCTTGCTCGCGATAGCGGTAGTTCATTCAACATTAATGTTGACTGACACACTGCAATCGCGAGCAAGCTCGCTCCCACATTTTGTTTTGCGTGTGCTTAAGGTCTGCGCTGCCGGACCAGATGCTTGAACCCTTCAAACACCAGCACCAGCACGGCCATCCAGATCGGGATGTACGTCAGCCATTCCCCGGCCTTGATGCTTTCTCCCAGCAGCAACGCCACGCCCAGCAGCAACACCGGTTCGACATAGCTCAACAAGCCGAACAGGCTGAATGGCAGCAGGCGGCTGGCAATGATGTAGACCACCAATGCCGATGCGCTGATCACGCCGAGCATCGGGATCAGCAGCGATAACCATGGATGCTGTTCAAACACACCAAAACCTTGCGCGCCGCTCTGGACGAACCAGACTGCCACCGGCAGCGTCAATGCCATGTCCAGCCACAAGCCACCGAGGTTGTCCGCCGCCAGTCGTTTGCGCAGGACGAAGTAGGCCGGATAACCCACGCAGACCAGCAAGGTCGCCCAGGAAAAACCACCGACCTGATACACCTCGTTGACCACCCCCAGGCAGGCGAACACCACCGCGACTTTTTGCAGATAGGACAGGCGCTCGCCGTAGGCCAGGCGACCGGTCAAGACCATGGTCAGCGGCAGCAGGAAATAGCCGAGTGATACGTCGAGGCTGTAGCCGTTCAACGGTGCCCACATGAACAGCCACAATTGCACGCCGAGCAGGGCAGAGGAGGCAATCAGCGCGCCCATCAGTTTCGGATTGGCCATGGCGCGCCGAACGATCTCCAGCACGCGTTTCCACTCCCCGGACACCACCATGAACACGGTCATGCACGGTACGGTCAGCAGCATGCGCCAACCGAAGATCTCCACACCGCTCAAGGGGCTGAGCAGCGATGTGTAGTAATACATGACGGCAAACAGCACCGAGGCTGAAACCGATAGAGCGATACCTTTAGACAAGCTGTCCTCGCGAGGTTGAAGGTGAAACGGGGGGCGGAGGATACGTGGTTTTTGTGCTGAATATTGTCCGGATGATCAATATTTCCAACATCCCCTTGTAGGAGCGAGCCTGCTCGCGATGAACGACCAGACACCGCGGGCAGGCAGGCTCCCCGCGTTATCGTTGACCACCATCGCGAGCAAGCTCGCTCCTACAGTGGTTTATGTTTTTTCAGTTAAACGGTCTGCGGCCGGAGACAAAATGGCTCACATCATTGAACCCCGGTGTCGACGCATGCCCCGGTGTCACCAGCGAATCGATGAACGCCTCATCCTCGGCCGTGATCGTCACCGCCTGCGCCTTAGTGTAGGCGTCCCATTGTTCTTCCGTGCGCGGCCCGACAATGGCCGAGGTCACGGCGCTGTTGTTCAGCACCCAGGCGATCGCGAACTCGACGATGCCGACGCCGCGTTCCTGAGTGTATTGCTGGATTTGCTGGGCGATGCGCAGGGATTCGACGCGCCATTCGGTTTCCAGGATGCGTTTGTCCTGGCGTCCGGCACGACTGTTGGCATCAGGTTTCACATCCGGTGCGTATTTGCCGCTAAGCACCCCGCGCGCCAGCGGGCTGTAGGGCACCACGCCAAGGCCGTAGCTTTGCGCCGCCGTGATCTGCTCGGTTTCTGCCTGACGGTTGACGATGTTGTACAGCGGCTGGCTGATCACCGGCCGGTCAACGCCCAGTTTATCGGCCACGCGGATGACCTCGGCGATGCGCCAGCCACGATAGTTGGACAGGCCCCAGTAACGAATTTTCCCTTGGCGGATCAAGTCACCGATGGCCGATACCGTGACCTCCAGCGGCGTATTGTGGTCTTCGCGGTGCAGGTAATAGATGTCGAGATAGTCGGTGCCCAGGCGCGTCAGGCTGGCATCGATGCCGTTGAACAGGTGCTTGCGGCTCAGGCCGCTGCGGTTGGGAACACCGTCCACGGGACCGAAGCCGACCTTGGTGGCCAGCACCCATTCGTGGCGGCGGCTGGCGATGGCCTCGCCGACGATTTCCTCGGAACGGCCGTTGGTGTAGACGTCGGCGGTGTCGATGAAATTGATACCCTGGTCCCAGGCCTTGTCGATGATCCGCAGGGAATCTTCGGTGCTGGTCTGTTCGCCGAACATCATGGTGCCCAGGGTCAGGGTGGACACCTGCAGACCCGAATGACCCAGCGTGCGGTAGCTCATGAGCAAATCCTTTTACCAGTGGGAAAGGCTCAATCAGATACCAGAACCATTGCCGGGAGCAAACGCAAATCTCAAACACACACAAACCAACTGTAGGAGCGAGCTTGCTCGCGATGGAGTGCCAGCTACATGGGCGTGTCTGACACTCCTTCGCGAGCAAGCTCGCTCCCACAGGGGATTTGTGTTGATCAGGTGCGCAAGGTTCGGGTCATGCGCAACGCCAGCAAACTGCCGCAGACAATCACACCCGCCAGCAGGTACAGCGCCGCATCGGTCGAGCCGGTGCTGTCCTTGACCCAACCCACCAGGTACGGGCTGAGGAAACCGGCCATCTGCCCCATCGAGTTGATCAGCGCCAGGCCACCGGCGGCAGCGCCGGCACTCAGCAGGGCGGTCGGCACCGGCCAGAACATTGGCAGGCCGGTGAGCGCACCCATGGTGGCGATGGTCAGGCCGAGAATCGCGATGGCCGGGTTGGCGGCGAAGTTCACCGCGATCAGCAGCCCCAGCGCCCCCATCAGCATCGGCACCACCAAATGCCAGCGGCGTTCTTTGCGCAGGTCGGCTGAACGGCCAACCATTAGCATGAATACGGCGGCGAGCAGATACGGAATCGCGCTCAACCAGCCGATCACCAGGTTATCGCTGAAGCCCAGGTTCTTGATGATCGACGGCAGCCAGAAGTTGATCGCATAGACGCCACTCTGGATGCAGAAATAGATCAGGCCGAAAGCCCAGATCGCCGGGTTCTTGAACACCGCCAGCAGCGAATCGGTCGTGGTTTTCGGCTTGTTCGCCAGATCTTCGGCGTGGTCGGCTTCCAGCACCGAACGCTCAAACGGAGTCAGCCACTTGGCATTGGCGTAGCTGTCGCTGAGCAGGAAGTAAGCCAGCGCACCCAGGATGACGGTGGGAATGCCTTGCAGCAGGAACATCCACTGCCAGCCGGCGAGACCGCCCTGGCCGGCGGCGAAGTGGTTGAGAATCCACCCGGAGAACGGGCTGCCGAGCAGGCCCGACACCGGGATCGCCGACATGAACAAGGCCATGATGCGGCCACGGCGGAAGGTCGGGAACCACTGCGAGAGGTACAGCACCACGCCCGGGAAGAACCCGGCTTCGGCCGCGCCGGTGAACAGGCGCAGGGTATAGAACTCGGTCGGCGTGGTGACGAACAGCAGGCAGGTCGAGAGCGTGCCCCAGGCAATCATCATCAGCGCAATCCAGCGCCGCGGGCCGAATTTGGTCAGGGCCAGGTTGCTTGGCACGCCGCACAGCACGTAACCGATAAAGAAGATGCCGGCGCCGAGGCCGTACACGGTTTCGCTGAACTTCAGCGCGTCGAGCATTTGCAGTTTGGCAAATCCAACGTTTACCCGGTCGAGGTAGTTGAACAGGTAGCAGATGAAAATGAAGGGGATCAAACGCAGGGTGATGCGCTTGTAGACGGCGTTTTTATCGTCAGCGATGGCCTGGGACGCTACGGCGCTCTGTGTCATGGCGGCTCTCTCTTTATTATGATTTTTTGCGATGCAAAGGGTAACGTTGATCGCCCAGAGAGTCTCGACCACCCTCAGGGTGGCTGTCTTTGTGCCTGAGCACAGGGTTTGCAACCAAGGCCTGTGCGGGTGAACAACCCGTTCCATCACTGTCTTCAAGGATCACTTGCATGTTCGAACTCGATCACGACCTGGCCCAGGACATCGTCGACCGGGCGATGGCTATCCTGCCGTACAACGTCAACGTCATGGACAGCCAGGGCTTGATCCTGGGCAGCGGCGAACCGGAGCGGGTCAACACCCGGCATGAGGGCGCGCAACTGGTATTGGCCAATGGCCGAGTGGTGGAGATCGATGCGCAGACGGCGATTCACCTCAAGGGCGTACAACCGGGCATCAACCTGCCATTGATGCTCGACCAGCGCTTGATCGGCGTGCTGGGCATCACCGGCGAACCCGAGCAACTGCGCACCTACGCCGAGCTGGTGCGCATGACCGCCGAAATGCTGGTGGGCCAACGCAACCAGCAGGCCGAACAGCAATGGCGGCGCCAGCGCTGCGATGACTTGCTGGCGCTGCTTCTGAGCGAAGCCGGGGATTCTCCACGACTGGTCGATGAAGCGCAGCAGTTGGGCCTCAAACCACAAATGACTCGTGTGCCGTACTTGTTCGAACTGGGCCTGGAGCACGCACCAGGACAAACCGTCGAGGCACTGAGTGCCTGGTTGACGAGCCGTCATCCGGACAGTTGGTGCGTGAGCTCGGCCAAAACCTCGTTGCTCTGGTGCCGGCCGGCGAGCCAGACGGTCGAGAACGAGCGCTTGCTGGACAAACTCGACGGCCTGGGCTGGAACATCCTGCGCATTGCCGTGGGTGGGCAGGCCGATGGACTTTCCGGATTGCGTCGCTGCTATCGCCGGGTCGGTGACTTGCTGGCCTACGGGCGCGAAGTGCTGCCGCGCTCCCGATTGCTGACGCTCAACCGCTATCGGCTGCCGGTGATGCTCTGGCGCCACCGCAACGACGACGCCCTCGACGAATTGCTCAATCCGCTGCGCAAGGTCATTGCCAAAGACAGCAACGGCCAGTTGCTGGCCACCCTGCGCAGTTGGTGCGAACACGACGGCCAGAGCCAGGCCTGCGCCGATGCACTGGGCATCCATCGCAACAGCCTGCGGTATCGCATGGAGCGGATTGCCGAGCTGAGTGGGGTTGATCCATTGCGACTGGACGGCATGCTCGCACTCTACCTTGGCGTGCAACTGCTGCCCGAGTCAGACACCCATCCATGAATCACGCAATTGCCCTGTGGGAGCGAGCTTGCTCGCGATAGCGGTGCGTCAGCGGCATTAATGCTGACTGATGCGCCGCCATCGCGAGCAAGCTCGCTCCCACAGTTATTTGTGGTGGTGCACAGATTTGTGGACGATGCCGCTCCCGTCGGGTTTTGTGGAAATGAACAATAATCCTCAACACCGCTTGTGCAGCGGCCCGGCGTTATTGTTCATGGCGGCTGGCAGCATGTGGGCATTGGAACTGGAGAATTCCCATGAAAATCGTGATCGCCCCCGATTCGTTCAAGGACAGCCTCAGCGCCCAAGGCGTGGCCGATGCCATTGCATTGGGATTGGCGCAGGTCTGGCCTGATGCCCAACTGATCAAATGCCCGATGGCCGACGGCGGGGAAGGGACTGTCGAGTCGATCCTGGCCGCGTGCGAAGGCCAGCAGCGCCGCACCCTGGTTCGCGGGCCGCTGGGGGCCATGGTGGATGCCGCCTGGGGCTGGTTGCCCCAGAGCCACACCGCGATCATCGAAATGGCCGAGGCCAGCGGTTTGCAGTTGGTCCCGGTGGCGCAACGGGATGCGTGCATCAGCAGCACCTTCGGCACCGGGCAATTGATCCGCGCCGCGCTGGATGCCGGAGCGCAACGGGTGATCCTGGCGATTGGCGGCAGTGCGACCAATGACGGCGGCGCCGGTGCCATGCAGGCCTTGGGCGTGAAATTGCTCGACGCCCAGGGGCAGACGCTGTCACCGGGCGGCCTCGCCCTTGGGCAATTGGCCCGCGTCGACCTGAGCGAGATTGATCCGCGCCTGGCCCAGGTGCGTTTCGACATCGCCGCCGACGTCAACAACCCGCTGTGCGGCCCCCACGGTGCCTCGGCGATTTTCGGCCCGCAAAAAGGCGCCTCGCCCGCGCAGGTCGAGCAACTGGACCGCGCCCTGGGGCACTTTGCCGACCAGTGCGCGCAAGCCTTGAACAACGACGTGCGCGACGAGCCGGGCAGTGGCGCGGCGGGCGGCCTGGGGTTTGCCGCCAAGGCGTTCCTCGGTGCGCAATTTACGGCCGGGGTCGAGGTGGTTGCCGAACTGGTGGGGCTGGCCGACGCCGTTGCAGGCGCCGATCTGGTGATCACCGGTGAAGGGCGTTTCGATGCGCAAACCCTGCGCGGCAAGACGCCATTTGGTGTGGCGCGGGTCGCCCGGGAACACGGCGTGCCGGTCATTGTCATCGCAGGCACGTTGGGCGAGGGCTATCAGGCACTGTACGAGCACGGTATCGACGCTGCGTTTGCCCTGGCGAGCGGGCCGATGTCCCTGGAGCAGGCTTGTGCCGAAGCGCCGCGCTTGTTGCGTGAGCGGGCGACCGATGTGGCGCGGGTTTGGCGGCTGGCCAGTCGCTGACCTTTCGAACACCCCAATCCCTGTGGGAGCGAGCTTGCTCGCGATAACGGTGTGTCAGCGACATCAATGCTGACTGATATACCGCTATCGCGAGCAAGCTCGCTCCCACAGGTTTTTTGAGTGTTGGCGGACTATTCAGGCGGATCAATCTGATCCAGCACCCGGTTCGCCGTGATCTCCGCCAGCATCACGCTGTTGGAAATCCCCAGCAGCGCATTGCGCGATCCGCCGTCCAGATGATCCACCAACTGGTGAACCATCACGTCGACTGAGGCCAGCGTTTTCACCAGGTAAACCATCAGGGTTTCGGTCGTGGCTTCCGGGTTCACGGTGAACAGTGTGCCGGGAGTACGCGGCGTGGCTTTGATGTCGGCGATCGAGGGGAAGTGAAAGGCGAGGGCGCGTTCGGCGGCTTCGTTGAGTTTTTTTGAATCCGGTTCGTACGGGGAAACCGGATCGGTGTCCGGCGGGTTGGGTGTGACTTTGAACATAAGCTAGATCCTATTGTGGAGTGCCACCCCTCTTGCGACTAAACGAAAGGGGAGGCAGCTGTACGCAGGTTAGTCGACCGGGGATCTAGCAAACCGGCGCGCCCGAGGGCGCCCTGCGCACAGCTACCATCAAGTGCAAGCATGGGAATGCCTGACTGACAGAGCTTGTGCACTTCACTAGAAAACCACCGGGCGACTAAACCCGATCACTGATGAGCAGTGACACGAATCAAGTTACCGATGGCCCCCCAGGCGCACAAGCCGGCGGATTCTGGCGCAAGCGTAGGCAACGGCGCAAGGTCCTGTGGCTTTCATGAAGTAACCTTAAACACCATTAAACACGCGCTCGCGAGGTGCCGTGTTGCGCGATTTGAGATAGGGTTGTGGCCAGGAACACGCGCGACAGGAGAACGCCATGCGCTACTCAGCCTTGACCCAACGAATCGCCGGTGACGGAGCGGCAGCCTGGCGGATTCACGATCGAGCGCTGGCGCTGCGCGAGCAGGGTGTCGATGTCTTGCTGCTGTCGATCGGCGACCCGGATTTCGACACCCCACAACCCATCGTCCAGGCCGCGATTGGCAGTTTGCTGGCCGGCGACACGCACTACCCGGCGGTGCGCGGCAGCCAAGGCTTGCGCGACAGCATCGCCCGCCATCATCGTCGGCGCAGCGGTCAGGCCGTGGATGCGCAGCACGTGATCGTATTCCCCGGGGCGCAATGCGCGGTGTATTCGGTTGCGCAATGCCTGCTCGACCCGGGGGACGAAGTGCTCGTCGCCGAGCCGATGTACGTGACCTACGAAGGCGTGTTCGGTGCCTGCGGGGCGAAAGTGGTACCGGTGCCGGTGCGCTCGCAGAACGGCTTTCGGGTCGATCCGGCCGATGTCGCGGCACTGATCACACCGAACACCCGCGCGATGTTGCTCAACAGCCCGAACAACCCCTCCGGCGCCAGCCTGTCGCTGACGGCCTGGAAAGCGCTGGCCGCATTGTGCATTCGCCATGACCTGTGGTTGATCAGCGACGAGGTGTACAGCGAGTTGCTGTTCGAGGGCGAGCACATCAGCCCCGCGAGTTTACCGGGCATGGCCGAACGCACGGCGACGATCAACAGCCTGTCGAAATCCCACGCCATGAGTGGCTGGCGGGTGGGTTGGGTGATCGGGCCGCAATCGCTGTGTGAACATTTGGTGAATCTGTCGTTGTGCATGCTGTTTGGCATTCCGGATTTCATCCAGAACGCCGCGCAATTGGCGCTGGATGAAAACCTGCCGCACGTGGCGCAGATGCGCGAGGAATATCGCCAGCGTCGCGACCTGGTGTGTGCCAGTTTGAATCTGTGCCCTGGCATCCAGGCGATTCGCCCCGATGGCGGCATGTTCGTGATGGTCGACGTGCGCCAGACCGGGTTGTCCGCCCAACATTTTGCCGAACGGCTGCTGGACGGTTATGGCGTGTCGGTGCTGGCCGGCGAAGCCTTCGGGCCGAGTGCGGCGGGGCACATTCGCATCGGCCTGGTGGTGGACCGGCCGAAGCTGGCGGACGCCTGCCGACGTATCGTGATGTGTGTGACGAATATGCTTGAAGGGCGGCGGGCCTGAGGTTTGTAGCCTTGGGTTGAGCGCTGAACGTCCAATCCAGTCTCATTTTAACCTGTTCAAGCCGTGTAAAAAAAGTGCGGGTACCTGTCAACTTTGACAGTATCGCGTTCTAAAAAACCGGCGCTTAATTCGTCCAGGTCTTGCGACCGGGCAGAACGACAGGGTGCTTGGTAGTGGTTGAGCCGTGCGTTGGACTGCCAGAGCAGTTTTGCCGGCCATGAAC
This sequence comes from Pseudomonas jessenii, assembly GCF_002236115.1. Lineage (GTDB taxonomy): Bacteria > Pseudomonadota > Gammaproteobacteria > Pseudomonadales > Pseudomonadaceae > Aquipseudomonas > Aquipseudomonas jessenii. The sequence goes on from NZ_NIWT01000001.1 coordinate 436,511, forward strand.
CTGTTCATGGCTGAACTGAAACGGATTTGGAGAGGCAAGCATGGCAAGTTCATTTGAAAGACTGACGGCTGAGCAGGTGCGGGACAATTATCGTGAGCAATTCTTTGTCGCTGAGTTAGTGGCCCCTACGATCGTGGACGCCATGGCCGGGGATCCTGACGGTTTGATTCACAAGGACAAGCTTGGCGCAGGGTTGAACCTCACCATTCCGTTGTGGAGTGAGCGGCCTCCTGTTCCGCGACAGTTCAACGTGTTGACGCTGGAGTGCCAGCTTTCAAGTTCACCCGAATGGGTGCGTATTGGCGCTCCAGAAGATATTCCCGGGCCTGACCTTCTGCCTGATGACCGCTTTCCTCTGGAAAGGACGATCCCTTTAGACATTTTCAAAGACTATGAGGGCAAGTTTCAATTTCGTTATCGTGTAAAAAACTGGAATGACAACTCTGAAAGGGAATCGCCAGAGGTCCCGGTGACCATCGACAGGACCGGGCCGCTGCGGGTGGACCCCGAGCATGCGGTGATCGATATCGTCGAGAAGCCCGTGATCACCGATGCCGTTTTAGATCGCGATAACGGGGTTTCTTGCGTGATTCCCGATTTTATCGAGGCCAAAAGGGATGCTGTCTGGGTGCTTGTCGCCTGGCTGGATAGAGTGCCTTTGCCCACTGAAGACATTACCCAGTTTGTCGTGCATAACGGTCTTCTGGCTACAGACCGCAAAGTGTTGGTGTCGCCTGATGTTGTTCGAAGATATGGCTCGAAAACCCAATACGCCGTGGCCTTCTTGGTGGACAAGGCTGGTAACCGTGGCGAAATGTCGTTGCCGGCGACGGTGCAGGTTGCCCTGGGTACGCTGCCCAGTGCCTTGCAGCGCTGCACAGTTCCTCTGGCCGCTGACGGCGTGATCGATCGGGCCGATGCGGCTTTTCCAACCAAGGTTCATATCCCGTCGTATGCAGGGTTTACCAACGAGGATGGCATCGTGGTGAGATGGGGGGCGAAGGATCTGGCGCGGACTTCTGTTGGCGCTCATCTGCCCCACTAACGATCACCGTGCCCTGGCCTCATATGGCTGGCGAGTACGACTTCACTTCGACCACCCATGTGCAAACAGTCCAAGTGGACTACAAGGTACAGAGGGGCGACTACCCCTTTGATTCGCCTGGCGCCATTGACGTCGATACGGACTTCGCTCGCCCCGAGCCGGGTGGCCCGGGCGTGGACCCTGGTCCGATTAATCCGGATCTTAATCTGATCGAGTTCGAGAGCTCTCTGGGCAGCGGCACCGAATTGGTTGAGGGCGATATAGGCGAGGATGCCAAGGCGTCAATCGAATTGTTCGATAACCCTGAAGTCGGTGACACCCTGACGCTTTATTACAATGGCGCTGCCGTCTTGCCCGCTTACGTTGTAAAGGGAACCGAGGCGCCAAACGAGGTCATCCCATTTGTCATACCGTGGGACGTCATCAAAGCCACCCCAGTGATGCAAGACTTGCCGCTGCATTACACCCTGACGCATGCCGACTTCGCCAATCCACATAAGTCGCTTCCAACCACCATCGATGTGATGGTCGAGATCGTCGATCTGCCTGAGCCGGAGTTCCCGGCGTCCGACTTTCCGGGTGGTATAGCCAACTGCAACAGCTTGAGGCTCAAGGCTGCGGGAAGTACGGAATATGGGATTTTCGTACATATCCCCCAATCAACCTATCTGACAGCAGGCGTAGACGTCGCACTGGAATGGCAGTCCTACGAATACGACGGCACTACGCCCATTGCCGGTACCGACCACAAGGAAACGGTGACCGTGACTGTCGATCAGCAAGCGAACGGTCTGGACTGGTTTGTTCCCTATGAGAAATGTTTGAAGCCTACCTATAGACCCACCATCAGTGGTGGGAGGGGCATTGTGAAGTACACCATCGAGGTTCGCGGCACGCCCGTGTCGTCGGATCCGGCCGGCATTCTCGTTGCCGTATTCGAAGCCAGCGGCACGGATAACGACCACTGCAAGATCCCTAGACCTTGAAGTCATTCAACGGCAGGTAGCAGGAGGAGGGCTTCTTCTCGCTGCCTGTCGTTGAATTTGTTGAAGCGCAGGATAAATCCTACAGACGCATCCGGTTGGGTTGAGTAATTTTGCCGCCCCATACGTAGGGCAAAACCTTCAGCCCTGACGAACTCCAGTTCAACGACTTCTGCGGTGCTAAATGAACGATCAACGAATTTTTACCTTACATCCTCTTTCGGCCTCGCTGAAGTGGATGACAATTCTGCCCTTGTTGCTTGTCAGCACGCACTCGTTGGCAAGAACCATTATTGATGGGCAACCGCGGGATATAGACGGCAGCGTTGCCACCGATCAATACCTGTTGCGCAATCAGGCGAGCCTGACCGCCAACGGTGCGACGACCAACGATATCCGGGCTGAATCAAATTCCTCCTTGACCCTCAACGGTTCGGCGGTGACCTCAGCCGTCAGCACCATCGGCGTCGAGTTGGTCGATAGCCGCGCAACGATCAACGGCAGTACCGTTACCGGAAGCAGGGCCGGCCTGTCATTGGGTTCGCGGGCCTCCGCGCCTGTGGGTTCCAGGGCCTCGGTGACGGACAGCGTCATCACGGGGGGCATGACCGGCGTGGAGGTGGGCAGTCTCGGTGATTTGACCCTGACACGCGCCGTGGTCACGGGCAGCAATGCCGTGGGAACGGGGCTTCAGCTGTCCACTGGCACCGCCTCGGCAACGGCCAGCACGATCCGCGGCGGTGCTGAGGGGGTACTATTCTTGCCCGGTAGCACTGCCGGAATGCCCAGCCGCCTGGTACTGGACAGCACCCTGGTGCAGGGGCAAACCGGCTCGGCGATTGTCATCGACGACTTCGGCCTGGCGCCCATCCTGGCCACGATCGAAGTGAACAACGGCTCCACCCTGGTGGGTGGCAACGGCACAATCCTGGAGATCAATGGCACATCGACGGCGAACATGACGGTCGATAACAGCCACCTGGTGGGTGACGTCGTGGCGAGCTCTGGCGCGACGGCCAATATCACTTTGCAAAATCAATCGACCCTGACCGGCCGCCTCGACAATGTCAGCCAACTGACCGTCAACAGCGACGCCCGGTGGGTGATGGTCGGTGACGGCAACGTCGCCAACCTGGCCCTCAATGGCGGTGGCGTCCAGTTCGGCAACCCGGGGCAGTATTTCAATCTCTCCGTGGAAACCCTGTCGGGTACGGGGGGAACGTTCTATATGCACAACGATTTCACCACCGGGCAGGTGGATACCCTGATCGTGTCTGGCAATGCCAGTGGCAACCATCTTGTCGCCCTCGACAGCCAGGGCACTGAACCGGTAGGGGCAGGTTCCAAGGCCGTGGTGAGTATCGGCTCGGGTGACGCCACCTTCGCCTTGGCCGGTGGTGCCGTGGACCTCGGGGCGTTTTCCTACGACCTGATCAAGCAAGGCGACAACGACTGGGTCCTGGACACGGCCACACGGGCTATCAGCCCTGGTACACAGTCGGTCATGGCGTTGTTCAACGCGGCCCCGACGGTCTGGTACGGTGAACTCAGCACGTTGCGCACCCGCATGGGCGAGGTGCGCATGGATCAGGGCAAGGCCGGTGGCTGGATCCGTGCCTACGGCAATAAATATAACGTGAGTGACAGCGCCGGCGTGGCCTACAAGCAAACCCAGCAAGGTATTTCGATCGGTGCCGATGCGCCGCTGCCTATGGGCGACGGGCAATGGCTGGTCGGTGTGCTGGGCGGTTACAGCCAGTCCAGCCTGGACATGAGCCGTGGCACGAGCGGTGAAGTCGACAGCTACTACCTGGGCGCCTATACCACCTGGCTGGACACGCAGAGCGGCTATTACTTCGACGGTGTCGTCAAATACAACCGGTTCCAGAACGAATCCGACGTTCGACTCAGCGACGGCAAGAAAACCAAGGGCAATTACGACACTGACGGCATCGGTGCGTCGCTGGAGTTTGGGCGAAACATCAAGCTAGCGGATGACTACTTTGTCGAGCCCTACGCTCAACTGTCCGGTGTGATGATCGATGGCGCCGATTACGACCTGGACAACGGCCTGGCCGCCAAAGGTGATCGTGTTCATTCCTTGCTGGGTAAAGTCGGTACCACGGTGGGTCGCAATTTTACCTGGGCGCAAGGTAAAACGGTCCAGCCGTACCTGCGTGCCGCGTACGTACACGAGTTTGCCAAGAACAGCGATGTCGAGGTCAATGACAACCGTTTCAGTACCGACCTGTCGGGCTCTCGTGGCGAGTTGGGCGCGGGCGTGGCCATGGAGGTGACTGACAAGGTTTCCATGCATTTGGACCTTGATTACAGCAATAGCGACAAGATCGAACAATCGTGGGGAGCCAATATGGGAGCGCGCTATAAATGGTGACCATGCGCCGGTAGTGTGGCGTGCCAAGAACTAATCCACTGGCTGGCTAATGTCTGAGTGACAGTAACCAGCCTGCGATGCGAGGTTGAGTTTTCATTGAACGGTCGGACCTCGGCGGCTAGTTTTTTCCTGTGTCTGGTACTTGGCGAAACACAACACCAGCGAGCTATGGAGGCCTATACCTCCTGAAAGGATCAGACCGTGCGGTTTACTAGCAAACCACGCGCAATGAAAAGAAAGGTACTGAATAGGCGCTCTTGTAAAACACGGCCGCTGGGGCGTCCCCATTCTGTTGACTACTCAAGCAAGCGCTGCTGCTATGTTTGAATTTTTCGAAGGAGTCGAAATTATGGCGAAAGACTATTCATTATTGGAAGTTCTTGAAAGGATTTACCACAACCAGTTGGCCTTAGAGGCGGCTTTGATGGAGCTGACCGTCTGGGTAGAGCAGCGGGGCTCAGCTGAGATCGGAGGGAATGTTCGAGGAGCATTGGAGGCGATTGGTGATAACGCGGGCCATATAAAACAGGGATTGGTTCGACTGAAGAATCTCAACATCGACTGAAAAAAACGCCCATTGAACGATCCTACCTTCCTTAGGCAAATGGCCTCAGGTTGATTGCCGCAGCGTAGATACCAGGGTGTATTTGCACTTTGAGAGTCTGCCTGGTCGATGCAAGAGGTGGGTAAATCATTCAGTGGGCGTTTCGTAGTTTGGTGTTTTCCGTGGACGACAATCGGGTTGCCTTGCCTTCCCGAGGGTGCAGTGCGCGCTGTAAATGCTGGTGCAAGCCCTGCTCGATCTGGGTGATGAAGTGATCGGCACTTGCGGAGCGAAAGTGGTGCCGGTGGCGGAACGTCTGGAGAACAGCTTTCAGGTTGCCTCGGTGGACGTGGTGGCACTGGTTACCCCCCAGATCAGTGCCATTTTGCTCAAAAGTCCGAACAATGCTTTCGGCGCCAATTTTCCGCTGAAGGTCTGGCTGGGACTGGCGTCGCTGTGAATTCGTCATGACCTGTGGCTAATCAGCGACGACGTCTACAGCGACTTGCTATATGAGGTCCAGCAGCCCGGCGAGTTTGCCGGGAATGGCCGAGCGTATGGCGACGATCAATAACCTTTCGAAATCCCACACCATGAGCGGTTGGCGAGTGGGATGGGTGATTGGACCGAAACTTTTATCCGAGCATCTGGTGAATGTCGTTTTCATGCTGTTCGGTATTCCGGATTTCACTCAGAACGATGCATAGATGGACCTGGATGAAAATCTGCCGGAAGTGGCGTTGATGCGCGAAGAGTATCGCCAGCGCCGTGATCTGGCGTGTGCGAGCTTGAACCATTATCCGGGTATCCGGGCGATTCAGCCAGTTGGTGGTATGTTCGTGATGGCCGATGTGCTTCAGATCGGGTTGTCTGCCCAGCACTTCGCGGAGCATTTGCTAGTAGGTTATTGCTTGTCGGTACTGGTCGGTGAAGCGTTTGGGGCGAGCGCGATGGCGCATATTCGTTCGGGTTGGTGGTGGATTAGCGGGAACTCGAGGAATAGCTGATGGCGCGGTGGGCCTGACGGATTTGCATTGCCTTTTCTGGCCTCATCGCGAGCAGTCTCGTTCCCACATTTGATCTGCGGCGCTCACAGATCTCCTGTGGGAGCGAACCTGCTCGCGAGGGTTACTTACAGGCAACAAATCTCTCAGGCTTTCCACACCTGTATGTTCACCAGATTCTCCGGCCGCTTACCCGCCAGCGCCGCCAACAGGTTGTCCACGGCACAGCGGGCCATGGCCTCCCGTGTTTCATGAGTCGCCGAGCCCATGTGCGGCGTCGCCACCACGTTGTTCAATTGCAATAACGGCGAATCAAGGTTTAACGGTTCGCGCTCAAACACATCCAGCCCCGCCGCGCGAATCTGTCCACTGCGCAACGCCTGGACCAACGCCGCTTCATGCACGACTTTTCCTCGGGAAATGTTGATGAAGATGCTTTCCGGGCGCATCAGTGCAAATTCCTCGGCACCGATTAACCCTTCGGTTTCGGCCGTCAGTGGCAAGGTCAGGCAAATGAAATCCGCTTGTTGCAGCAAGTCGTTGAGGCTGCGGTACTGGGCATTGAAGCGTTTTTCGACCGCCGGTTTCGGCGAGTTACTGTGATAGATCACCGGCATGCCGAAGCCGAAATGCCCGCGCTGGGCCAGGGCCTCGCCGATGCGGCCCATGCCGATGATGCCCAGGGTCTTGCCGTGTACGTCACTGCCGAAATGTGCGGGGCCGATGTTGCGGGTCCACTGGCCGTCGCGAACCATGTTCGCCAATTCCACCACGCGCCGCGCAGTGGCCAGGATCAGTGCGAAACCGGTGTCGGCGGTGGTTTCGGTGAGCACGTCCGGCGTGTTGCTGAGCAGGATGCGCCGCTCGGTAAGGTAATCGATGTCGTAGTTGTCGACGCCCACCGAAACGCTGGCGATGGCTTCAAGGTTGGGCGCCAGGTCCAGCAGTTCGGCATCGAGTTTCAGGCTGGCACCGAGTAGACCGTGGGCACGGGGCAGGGCGTCGCGCAGTTTGCCGAGACCTTCGGCATCGAGGCTGTCGATCAGCGTCACATCGGTGTGCTCATGCAGGCGAGCCATGAGCAGCGGCGAGAGTTTCTTGTACAGGACGACCTGCTTTTTCATCTTCGTGATCTCAACTTCAATTCAGGAATGAGCCGTGAGGGGGCGCGCTACCGTGGGCCGCTCCCGATCGCTGGCGCCGGGCTTGAGGAACACCGTGAGCACCACCGAAAGCATCAGCGCACCGCTCATCAACAGATAGGATGCGCCGGGCGAACCGGTGGAGCTGTTCAGGTAACCGACCAGATAAGAGCCGCCAAACGAACCGAGCGCGCCCATGCTGTTGATCAGCGCCATGGCACCGCCCGCGACGTTGGCCGGTAGGATTTCCGGGATGATCGCGAAGAACGGACCGTACGGCGCATACATGCACGCACCGGCAATCACCAGCAGGGTGTACGACCACCAGAAGTGTTCGGCGCCCAGCGCATAGGAACCGTAGAAAGCAATCGAGGCAATCAACAGCGGTGGCCAGACGAAGCGTTTGCGCTTTTGCAGTTTGTCCGAACCCCAGGACACCAGCAGCATGCCGATCACCGCCGCCAGATAAGGCAGCGCCGACAGCCAGCCGGCCTCGACCATGTCCATCTGCGCACCCGCCTTGAGGATCGACGGCAGCCACAACACGAAACCGTAGACACCAATGCTCCAGCAGAAAAACTGCAGCGCGAGGATGATCACTTTGGGTGAGCGAAACGCTTCGGCGTAGTTTTTCACCGCCTTGATGCCGACCTGTTCGGCCGCCAGTGCGCTTTCCAGATCCTGTTTTTCTTCATCGTTGAGCCACTTGGCCTGGGACGGACGATCATCGGCCAGACGCCACCAGATGAAGGCCCAGAGCACTGCCGGCAAACCTTCGACAATGAACATCCAGCGCCAGCTGTAATGCTGCACCAGATACCCCGAGACCACCGACATCCACAGCATGGTCACCGGGTTGCCGAGGATCAGGAAGGTGTTGGCCCGCGAGCGTTCGGCACGGGTGAACCAGTGGCACAGGTAGATCAGCATCGCCGGCATCACCGCGGCTTCGACCACGCCGAGCATGAAGCGGATGACGATCAGCCAGTAGGCGTTGGAGACGATCCCGGTCAACGTCGCCAGACTGCCCCAGAGGATCAGGCTGACGAAAATCAGTTTCTTCACGCTGTGTTTCTGCGCGTAGATCGCCCCCGGCACCTGGAAGAAAAAGTAACCGAGGAAGAACAGTGCGCCGAGCATCGACGACAGGCCCGGCGTGATCATCAGGTCGGCGGCCATCCCGGAGGCGGCGGCAAAACCGTAGTTGGCGCGATCGAGGTACGCCAGGCTGTAGGTGATGAACACGATGGGCATGATGTACCACCAGCGGCGGGTGGCGAGCGTTGCGGTTTTCATGGGTGATGCTCCTGAGCTTGTTGTTTTTGTCGCAGCAGGTAACGGTTTGTTCTTCAGTGCCTGTACTGGCCTCATCGCGAGCAAGCTCGCTCCTACAGGGGAATTACATTGGAATACGATCCAGTGTGGGAGCGAGCTTGCTCGCGATGGCGGCCTCAAATTCGCTGACCATTTCGGATCGGGTCGGCAACCCCTCCATATCCCCCCGACTCTGCACCGCACGGCTGCCAATCCAGTTGGCCCGCCGCACGGCGTCGGCAAAGCTGTGGTTTTCCAGGAGTGCACTGATCATGCCGACGGCAAACCCGTCGCCGGCGCCGACCGTGTCGACCACCGTTTCCACCGGCACGCCGGCGACGAAACCTTGATCAAGATGAGTACTGTAGTAAGCACCGTGCGGCCCCAGCTTGATCGCCACGGCTTCGGCGCCCTGGTCGAGGTAGAACGCGGCGATATCGGCAGGGTCTTCGAAGCCGGTGAGCAGGCGACCTTCGCTCAGCCCTGGCAACACCCAATGAGCGAGGGCGGCGAGGCGGTTGATTTCCGTGATCATCAGTCGCTCGCTGGCCCACAGGCTCGGGCGCAGGTTGGGGTCGAACGACACGCTGCGCCCGGCATCGCGCATGCGGGTCATCAATTCGAAGGACATCTGCCGTGCCGTTTCCGACAACGCCGCAGGAATGCCGGTGGCGTGCAGATGCCGGGCCTTGAGCAAGTCGGGCACGATCGAATGCGACGACAAGTGACTGGCCGCCGAGCCACGGCGAAAGTACTCGACGGCGGGATCGCTGCCATCGTCGGTGCGCGACTTGAGTTGGAAACCGGTGGGGTGGGCGGGGTCGATGTCAACGTGGCGGCAATCCAGGCCTTCCTTTTCCAGCGTGTCGATCACGAATCGGCCCAGGGAATCGGCGCCGACGCGGCTCAGCCATGCCACGTTGAAACCCAGGCGCGATAGGCCGATGGCGACGTTGCTGTCGGCCCCGGCAATGCGTTTGTGGAACGCGTTGACGCTGGCCAGGTCGCCGGTCTGCTCGGCAACGAACATCGCCATGGTTTCGCCGAACGAGAGGATATCGATCTCAGACATGAGCGTTCTCCAGCGACGATTGGCCGAGGTGGGCGAGGGCGGCGACATGCTCGGTTGTCAGCTGCACCAGGTCTTCGCCCTGCAGCGGGTATTCCGCGGCTCGCATAACGCCTTGGTCCATGTGCCGCAGCAGGTGTTCCCACTGTTGCAAGTCGCTGGCGGCGGGTGGGATGGCAACCAGTTTGCCGTCGGCACGGCGCGTCACCGCTTTACAGTGCACATAACCGACGTGCCGACCGAGCAACCGCGCGGCGCTGGCGGCGGACTGATCCTGCCACTGCCAGTTGCCGATATCGAAGGTCATTTTGATCGGCAGGTTGTGTTGCTCGACTTCATTGAAGAAACGCTGGAACGGTTCGATGCGGCCACCGTGCAGGGTCTGGTCGTTCTCCACCAGCAATTGCACCGTACTTTCGCCGAGCATTCGGGCGAGGCGTTGCAGGTCGCTGTTGTCGGTGAAGTAACCCAGCGATACTTTCAGCCATTTGGCGCCGAACATTTGGGCGCGTTGCAGTGCTGTCAGCAATTCGGGATTGGGTCTGGATTGACCAGCCAGCCACAGTTCCATCGGTGATGAGTAGACGCTTTCCAGGCCCTCGGCCTGAGTCGCATCGGCCAGGTGCTCGGGGTTCTCAAAGGTCAGCAGCTCTTCGCGCCATTCGATGCGCGTGGCCCCGGCGGCGGCCAGTACTGCGATGAAACTGCCCTGGCCGCGCTGGCGCACCAGGTCGGCGCCGTAGCTGGACAGGCTGATGGAAACGGCTGGTTTATTCATTGTTTTTCTACCTCTGAAACCGGTTTCATTTTTGTTCAAAAAAATATCAGTGAGTGATGTGTTGTTCTTTCGGGCCTCATCGCGGGCAAGCCCGCTCCCACAGTGTTTTGTGTCGTACATCAATGTTGTGATTCCTGTGGGAGCGAGCTTGCTCGCGATGGGGCCAGTCCAGTCATCTGAAAACGCCAAGGGTCGACCCCCGCATAACCAGCTGCGGCGAAAAATCCAGCGTCCGCAACGCCCCGTCATCCCCCCGCAACCGCTTGAGCAAACACTCGAACGCACTCGCGCCAATCTCGGTGGTCGGCTGGGCCAAAGCGGTGATGCCACTGCCCACCAACGGGTACCAATCCAGATCGTCGAGGGCTATCAGCCCCACGTCTTCAAACAGATTGCACTTGAGCTCACGCAAGGCATGGGTGCTGGACAGCGCCGCAATCCCGTTCGCACAAAACAGCGCTTTCGGGCCGGGGCCTGGCGTGTCGAGGAAGGATTTCAGGTGCGCGGCCAGTTCGCTGCCGGTCTCAATCATCGTGCCGCGCAGGGCCGGGCGTTGGGCGATCTTTGTCTTGAAACTGCTGACCCGCTCGATCCGTGAACTGGTGCCGTCAAACGGCTCTGTCACCAACAGCACGTCGCGATAGCCGCGTTCTTCAAGGTGGGCGAGGGCCATCTCGACAGCCGCCGGGTTATCCAGGCCGACCATGTCACTCTCAAGATGCTCGACTTTGCGGTCCACCAACACCAGAGGCATTTCCCGGTGCAGTTCATGCAACTCGTCGCGGTGATGGCCGAGGGTGTTCACGATCAGGCCTTCGATGTTGTACGAGCGCAGCAGGGCCAGGTGCTGGCGTTCCTGCTCGTCGTCGCGATCGGTGTTGCACACCACCAGGCTGTAGCCGTGTTGACGGCAGGCGGTTTCCACCCCGTGCATCACGGCAATCGAATATGGGTTACGGATATCGGCCACCAGCATGCCGATCAGGCGGGTGCGCCCGCGTTTCAGGCCACGGGCCATCTGGTTCGGGCGATAACCCAGTTCGGCAATGGACTGTTCGATGCGCTGGGCAATGGCATCGGAGAGCAGGGCGCGGTCTTCGCCGATGAACCGCGAAACGCTGGCCTTGGAGACCTTGGCGTGTTCGGCCACGTCGAGCATGGTCACGCGGCTGCGCTGGGCGGCGGAGAAATCGTTCACGATCTGAAACCTTCTTATTGGATTTATAGGGTCGAGTGGTTCGTGAGATCCACCTGAAACCGGTTTCAGAAGACACCAAAAGCCAATTCGCCGTCAAGCCCCGAATGATGGATTGTCGAACAACGACCGAGAAGTGGCCGTCAGGCCAGCACGCTCAACCATGCCGAACCCAGCAGTAACAGCGCCACACCGCCCCATTTAACGTCCGCTCCGAGGGCGATGACTAGAACGTTTGTGCAGCGTTCAGTTGAACAGCCCGGCGGCAATATTAATCGAAAAACCGAGAATGGCCGTGTTGAACAGAAAACCGATCAACGACTGCGCCAGCACGATCTTGCGCAATTCCCGTGTCGCCACGCCGACATCCGAGGTCTGCACCGCCACGCCGACGGTGAACGAGAAGTACAGGAAGTCCCAATAATTGGGCGTTGTCAGGCCTTCAGCAAAACGCAACGCCGGCTCCTTGCCTTCCCAGGTGTAAAACAGGCGCGCGTAGTGCACGCTGAAAATCACCCCGATCAGCAACCAGGAGCCGATCACCGTCAAAGCGGTGAAGCCGTAGTGCAGCAGTTTGCGGGTGGTTTCCAGGTCTTTGCCGCCGGCCAGTTCGAGGGTGATGGCTGCCAGGCTGGCAATTGCCGCAATGCACACCACGAACAGCACCAGCCCGGCGTTCTCGTCCTCGATTTCGGCAATGCGTTTCACATCAGTCGCTTTCGAACGCACGACGAGCCAGGACATCAGGATCAGGTAAGTCCAGACCCCGGCATTCCAGCCGATGAGGATTTTGCCGATGACCGAATCGGCCGGAACCAGGATACCCGCCGCGATACCGAGCGTCGTGGCGGCGGACAGGCGAGGGTGGGTGTGGCTGAGGTAGGGCATGAGCGCTCGATGGGTCGGAGTATTGCAAACACCTTAGCCCAGGCAAGCACAATCTTGAAATCACCGGGATCCCCTGTGGGAGCGAGCTTGCTCGCGATAGCGGTGTAACAGTCAACATGGATGTTGAATGCGACGGCCTCATCGCGAGCAAGCTCGCTCCCACAGGTAATCGGTGGTGTTGGTTAGATGTTTTTATGGCGCTTGCGCACCAGTTTCATCACCACCACAAAAAACACCGGCACGAACACCACGGCCAGCGTCGCCGTGATCATCCCGCCGATCACCCCGGTGCCGATGGCCTGCTGGCTCGCCGAACTGGCGCCGGTCGCGATCGCCAGAGGCACCACGCCAAGGATGAACGCCAGGGAGGTCATGACAATCGGCCGCAACCGCAGGCGTGCCGCTTGCAGGGTCGCGTCGATCAGGTCGTGGCCGTCGTCGTACAGGCTCTTGGCGAACTCGATGATCAGGATCGCGTTCTTCGCCGACAGGCCGATGATGGTGATCAGCCCGACCTTGAAGAACACGTCGTTGGGCATCCCGCGCAAGGTCACGGCCAGCACCGCGCCGAGCACGCCCAGCGGCACCACCAGCAGCACCGAGGTGGGGATCGACCAGCTCTCGTACAACGCCGCCAGGCACAGGAACACGATCAACAGCGACAGCCCCAGCAGGATCGGCGCCTGGCTGCCGGACAACCGTTCCTGCAACGACAACCCGGTCCATTCCTGGCCCAGGCCCGCCGGGCCTTGCGCCACCAGCCGCTCGATCTCGGCCATGGCCTCGCCGGTGCTGTGGCCCGGGGTCGGTTCACCGGAAATACTGATCGCCGGGTAGCCGTTGTAGCGGGTCAACTGCGCCGGGCCCTGAGTCCACCTGGCCTGTACGAAGGCTGACAAGGGCACCATTTTTTCGTGGGTGTTACGCACGTGAATCTTCAGCAGGTCTTCCACCTGACTGCGCTGGTCGCCCTCGGCCTGCACCACGACGCGCTGCATCCGCCCCTGATTGGGGAAGTCGTTGATGTAGGCTGAGCCCACGGCCGTGGACAGCACATTGCCGACGTCGGCAAATGACACCCCCAGTGCGTTGGCCTGCTTGCGGTCGACGACCAGTTGCACCTGCGGTGCCTCGGCCAGGGCACTTTCGCGCACGTTCATCAGGATCGGGCTTTTTTCGGCTGCCGCGAGTAACTCGGTGCGCGCTTGCATCAACTTCTCATGGCCGAGACCCCCGCGATCCTGCAGGCGGAACTCGAATCCGCTGGACGTACCCAGGCCATCCACGGGCGGCGGCAGTACGGCAAACGTCACCGCGTCCTTGATCTGGCTGAGGGCGACGTTGGCCCGGTCGGCAATCGAAGCCGCCGAGTCGTCGCTGCCTCGCTCGGACCAGTCTTTGAGCGTGCTGAACGCCAGCGCCGCATTCTGCCCGCTGCCAGAGAAGCTGAATCCGAGAATCACCACGCTGTCCCGAATGCCCGGTTCCCCGGCGTTGTGCGCTTCAACCTGCTCGGCCACCTGCACCGTGCGATTCTTGCTCGCACCCGGTGGCAACTGGATGTCGGTGATGGTGTAACCCTGGTCTTCCACCGGCAGGAACGAGGAGGGCAAGCGACTGAAGGCCAAGCCCAGGCAGATCAGCAGCACGCCGTAGATCAGCAGGTAGCGCCCGGTACGTTTCAACGCATAGGCGACCCAGCCCTGATAGCGCTCCGTCAGTTGTTCGAAGCGACGGTTGAACCAGCCGAAGAACCCGGTCTTTTCGTGGTGCTCGCCTTTGGCAATCGGCTTGAGCAGCGTCGCGCACAGGGCTGGAGTCAAGGTCAGGGCGAGGAAGGCCGAGAACAGGATAGAGGTGGCCATCGACAGCGAGAACTGCTGGTAAATCACCCCGACCGAACCCTGCATGAAGGCCATCGGAATGAACACCGCGACCAGCACCAGAGTGATGCCGATGATGGCCCCGGTGATCTGCTGCATGGCCTTGCGCGTGGCTTCCTTGGGCGACAAGCCCTCGGTGGCCATGATGCGCTCGACGTTTTCCACCACCACGATGGCGTCGTCCACCAGAATGCCGATGGCCAGCACCATGCCGAACATGGTCAGTACGTTGATCGAAAAACCGAGCGCCAGCATTGTCGCAAAGGTGCCCATCAACGCCACCGGCACCACCAGCGTCGGAATCAGCGTGTAGCGGATGTTCTGCAGGAACAGGAACATTACCGCGAACACCAGCAGCATCGCCTCGAAGAGGGTGTAGACCACTTTGGTGATCGAGACCTTGACGAAGGGTGAGGTGTCGTACGGTATCGAGTACTCGACGTTCGCCGGGAAATAGCGCTTGAGTTCGTCCATCTTCGCCCGCACCAGGGTTGCGGTGTTCAGGGCGTTGGCGCCGGGCGACAGTTGCACGGCGACGGCGGTGGACGGTTTGCCGTTCAGGCGCGTGGAAAACTGGTATTCCTGGCTACCGATCTCGACCCTCGCCACATCGCTGATGCGCACGGTCGAGCCGTCCGGGTTGGCCTTGAGGACGATGTCGGCAAACTCTTCGGGGGTCGACAACTGGCCCTTGACCAGAATGGTCGCGGTGATTTCCTGGGTGGTGCGGGTTGGCAGGTCACCGATGCTGCCGGCCGACACCTGGGCGTTTTGCGCGACGATGGCGGTGTTGACGTCCGCCGGCGTCAGGTTGAAGGCGAGCAGCTTCTGCGGGTCGATCCAGATCCGCATCGCCCGTTCGGCGCCGTACAGTTGCGCCTTGCCGACGCCGTCCAGACGCTTGACCTCGTTCATCACGTTGCGCGCCAGGTAATCGCTGAGCGCCACGTCGTTGAGTTTGCCGTCGCTGGAGGTCAGGGTGATCAGCAGCAGGAAGCCGGATGAGACTTTCTCCACCTGCAAACCTTGCTGGATGACCGCTTGTGGCAGGCGAGACTCCACGGCTTTCAGGCGGTTCTGCACATCCACCTGAGCCAGTTCCGGGTTAGTGCCCGGCTGGAAGGTGGCCTTGATGGTGGCGCTGCCCAGGCTGCTCTGGGATTCGAAATACAACAGGTGATCGGTGCCGTTGAGCTCTTCCTCGATCAGGCTGACCACACTCTCGTCCACGGTTTGCGCCGAAGCGCCGGGGTACACGGCGTAGATTTCGATTTGTGGCGGTGCAACATCGGGGTATTGCGCCACCGGCAATTGCGGAATGGCCAGCGCACCGGCCAGCAGGATGAACAGGGCAACCACCCAGGCGAACACCGGGCGGTCGATAAAGAACTGCGGCATAAAAAGCGTCCTGCTTACTGACCAGTCGCCTGGGCAAGTGGAAGAGGGGTGTCGTCGATCTGCACTTTCTCGCCGGGGCGGGCGTGCTGCAGCCCTTCGATGACGATGCGGTCGCCTGCCTTCAGGCCTCCGGTGACGATCCAGCGATCGTTCTGCACGGCACCCAGTTCGACCGGTCGCTGCCCGACCCGCTGTTCGGCGTCGAGCAGCAGCACCTGGGCGATGCCGGCGCTGTCGCGCTGGATGGCCCGTTGCGGCACGCTGATGCCCTGCTGGTTGATCGCTTGTTCCAGGCGTACGCGCACGAAACTGCCGGGCAGCAAGTCGAGGTCGGGGTTGGGGAACTCGCTGCGCAGGATGATCTGGCCGGTGCCCGGGTCGACCGTGATATCGCTGAACAGCATTTTGCCCGGCAGCGGGTAGAGGCTGCCGTCATCCTGAATCAACGTGGCCTTGGCCTGGTCCTGGCCGACCTGCTGCAACTGACCTGAGCGGAAGGCGCGGCGCAGTTCGTTGAGTTCGCGGGTGGACTGGGTCAGGTCGGCATGAATCGGGTTCAGTTGCTGAATCAGCGCCAGGGGCGTGGTTTCGTTTTGTCCGACCAGTGCGCCTTCGGTGACCAGTGCGCGACCGATACGCCCGGAAATCGGCGCGGTGACCGTGGCGTAACCGAGGTTCAACCGGGCGCGTTCCACCGCCGCCTTGTTGCCGGCGACGTCGGCAGCGGTCTGCCGGGCGTTGGCCCGGGCGTTGTCGTAGTCCTGGCCGCTGATGGCCTTGTCGTCGATCAACCGGGCGTAGCGCTGTTCCTGCAATCTGGCCTGGAACGCGTTGGCTTCAGCCTTGCGCAACGCGGCTTCGGCGCTGTCCAGGTCAGCCTTGAACGGCGCCGGGTCGATGCGGAACAACACTTCGCCCTGTTTCACGTCACTGCCTTCACGGAAGGTGCGCTGCAAGACTACGCCAGCCACCCGGGCACGCACTTCGGCCATGCGTGGTGCGGCAATCCGCCCGCTCAGTTCACTGCTGATGGTCAGTGGCCGCGCTTCGATGGTCTCGATGCGAACTGTGGCCAGCGGCGCCTGTTCCTCGGCATTCGAGGACTTGTCACACGCGCCCAGTGTCAACGCCAGTGCAATCAGGCTGAGCCTGGCAAGCAGATTCTTCGACATGTAATACCCCAATAAAGACCCCCAGCATCCTACTGGGCGAAGGCGAGGGTAGCGGTGAAGCTTTGTTGGTGCTGTGTGAAATTGTGTAAGGGTTTTACTCAGGTGTGCGTGAGGGCGTATATCCTGCAGTCCTTGATTTCTATTGCGCCGGATAGATTGCCATCGCGAGCAAGCTCGCTCCCACCGGGATTTGATGTGAACACGAATGTTGTGAACACCACCGACCACTGTGGGAGCGAGCTTGCTCGCGATGGCGGCATATCTGGCGCCACGGCTCTTTCTGGAAACACCCCATGCCCAACATCCTCCTGGTCGAAGACGACACCGCCCTCGCCGAACTGATTGCCAGTTACCTGGAACGCAACGGTTATTCCGTCAGCGTGATCGGTCGCGGTGACCATGTGCGCGAACGTGCGCGGCTCAATCCGCCGGACCTGGTGATCCTCGACCTGATGCTGCCCGGCCTCGACGGCTTGCAAGTCTGTCGCCTGCTGCGCGCCGATTCGGCGACCCTGCCGATCCTGATGCTCACCGCCCGCGACGACAGCCACGACCAGGTCCTGGGCCTGGAAATGGGGGCCGACGACTACGTCACCAAACCCTGCGAGCCGCGGGTGTTGCTGGCCCGGGTGCGGACCTTGTTGCGCCGCAGCAGCCTCAGCGAGCCGCAGACTGCCAATGACCGCATTCTGATGGGCAACCTGTGCATCGACTTGTCCGAGCGCACCGTCACCTGGCGCGGGCAATTGGTGGAATTGTCCAGCGGCGAGTACAACCTGCTGGTGGTGCTGGCCCGGCATGCCGGAGAGGTGTTGAGCCGCGACCAGATCCTGCAACGCTTGCGCGGCATCGAATTCAATGGCACCGACCGTTCGGTGGACGTGGCGATTTCCAAGCTGCGACGCAAGTTCGACGACCACGCCGGCGAGGCGCGCAAGATCAAGACCGTGTGGGGCAAGGGTTACCTGTTCAGCCGATCCGAATGGGAATGCTGAGCCGATGTTCAGAATCCTTTTTCGTTTGTACCTGGTGACCATCGTCTCATTCAGCGCGGCGATCTATCTGGTGCCGGATCTGGTGGTCAAGGTGTTCCAGGAACGCTTTGTCACCTACAACCTCGACTACTCGCGAGGGCTGCAAACGCTGATCGTCAAACAGTTCCATGGGGTCCCGGCCGAACAGTGGCCGACCCTGGCCGCTGAAATGGACAAGGACTTCTCTCCTCTGCACATCGTGCTCAGCAGCAATGACGACAGCAGCCTGACGCCCGATGAACAGCAGCGCTTGCGCCGCGGCGAGAACGTCGTGCGCGTGGGCGACTGGGGCTGGCGCACGCTGGCGGTCGCGCCGCTGAACGAGCGCACCGTGGTGCAAATGGTCGTGCCACCGGATCCGCTGGACGTCAATCTGTTGTACTGGAGCATCAACGTCCTGATCGGCGCGACCATGCTCGCGTGCCTGTTGTTGTGGCTGCGCCCGCATTGGCGTGACCTGGAGCGCCTCAAGGGCGCCGCCGAACGCTTTGGCAAGGGCCACTTGGGCGAGCGCACGCAAATTTCCCCGAGTTCCAACATCGGCAGCCTGGCCAGTGTGTTCGACACCATGGCCGGCGACATCGAGAACCTGCTCAACCAGCAGCGAGACCTGCTCAATGCGGTGTCCCACGAGTTGCGCACGCCGCTGACGCGCCTGGATTTCGGCCTGGCGCTGGCCCTGTCCGACGACTTGCCGGCGGCCAGCCGCGAGCGCTTGCAAAGCCTGGTGGCGCACATTCGTGAACTCGATGAATTGGTGCTGGAGCTGCTGTCCTACAGCCGCCTGCAAAACCCGGCGCGGCTGCCGGAGCAGGTCGAAGTGTCAATGGATGAATTCATCGACAGCATTCTCGGCAGCGTCGACGAAGAAATGGAGTCTCCGCAAATCGTCATCGACGTGTTGCTCCACGGCCAGCTCGAACGCTTCAGCCTGGACCCGCGCCTGACCGCCCGAGCCCTGCAAAACCTGCTGCGCAACGCCATGCGCTATTGCGAGAAGCGTATTCAGATCGGTGTGCAGGTCTATGCCAGTGGCTGTGAAATCTGGGTCGACGATGATGGCATCGGCATTCCGGATGACGAACGCGAGCGGATCTTCGAACCTTTCTACCGCCTAGACCGCAGCCGCGACCGCGCCACGGGTGGTTTCGGACTGGGACTGGCGATCAGCCGCCGTGCACTGGAAGCCCAGGGCGGCACGTTGACGGTGGAAGCCTCGCCACTTGGGGGGGCGAGGTTTCGGTTGTGGTTGCCGGCGTTGGGCTAAGCCAGGAGTTAAATGCTACGGCGAACATCCCAGTTTTTCTGGGCATTACTCAAAGACGAAGACGACAATCTTTCTCCCCTCAGAGAGCCTGTCAACGACCGGGTCGGCAGTGATGATGGTTGCAATGCCAGACTATGGGATCCGATGTTTTGTCCACTTGTTGAGCTGGCGACTTCTGAGTAGGGAGGAGGCGGGGATTTAGGCCGTGGAGGAGTGAGATCACTGGGCACGTAGGCAGGGGGGGCGTCAGATCGTGAAGCAGACCAGTAGTCCGGCGGGTACCCCGGATCTCTGCGGGCGGATGTCAACTCAGACATACGCATGTCCGATTGCCGGGAAGCTACACCACTCCGCTGCAATCTCGGAGGCCGTGACTGACGAAACTTCAAAAATCCTGCGCCTAACCCAGTTCCAGCCGCAGCAATTGAAAGTCCTGCTAGCACCAAACGAACCGTCTTGTCCTCTACGACGAGCGATCCAACAAGGGCTCCCACTGAAACAGTGACAAAAACTCCGATTAGAATGCGAAAAACAGAAAAATGCCCGGTCGGATCACTCCGATTGACCGGGTCCCCCACGCAATACGCATACCCATTCAATCCACCGTCCCCAAACGGACTCAAGCTGTCCGGGCTGTTGAATCGCATAGTCACCGGGTTGAACTGCCGATAGCCAAAACCCAGAGGATAATGCCCGGTCAGCGGGTCCCGCCGTTCACCATTGAACCCGAGCAGGCTGAGCAAGCCGTTTTCCGGGGAGCGGTGACCATAGGCCGTGTAGGTGACGGGTTGTGGTCCCGTGGTGCTGAGCGCATTGAGCACTGAGCGTTGCTGATCGGTTGCCAGCAACGAACTGTCGATCCGGGCGTTTTCATGGCGCTGTTGCGCCAACAACCGATCTCTGTGCTGGAAAATACTGTTGCGCACCGAGCCTTGGATTTCTGTGGCCAGCCGGGTTTTGCAGTAAAAGCGTTGAAGGCTGTCCATGACCGCTGGCGCGCTGTTGTCCAATCGATCCAGCGCATCATAGTGATAGCGGCACAGCACGGTTTCGCGAGGGGAAGCAGGCATTTTCCGAGCTCCATGCACGGTTGAGTATTCGTACCCCAAGCATCGACTGTTTCCCGGTTGCTGCCCACTATCAGAACTGCTAGGTCTTGAGTTCAACAAGCGCTAGCGTCCTCGATGCGCTCATCGTTTGCTACAGGCTCAAGCGCCCGCGCAACAGTTTCGCCATCTCCTCCAGGTCCGCCATCGGCTGATGCCCGATCAGCATCCAGGCGTGTTCCATGTCGGCCCAATACACGATGTTCAGCTCGCGCCGCTGTTCCCGGGCGAAATGGCGGCTGCCGCTGTTGGAGCGGGTAACACACAGCGCCATGGGGCCGTGGGCCGGATCGAGGTAGGTGATCTGGGCGATGGGTGCACCGTCGTACTCGAGGATTTGCGCGCGCCTGAACTCGGCACGGGGCAGGCTCAGTTTTGCCGGCGCGAGGTTGAGGCCCAGGCGCGCATCGATCGTGCGCAGTTGTGCCCGTTGGGCAGCTTCATCGCCGGGCAGGTGATCCAGGGTTTCCGGCACATAGAGCGCCATGTAATCGGCCACCAGGCCGCGCCAGCTATGTGACTGTTGGCTCGCTTGCCAGCCGAGGAACAAACGGTCCGCCAGCACGCCGCCGGCCAACAGCCCGGCCGCGGCGGCCAGGAACCAGCGTCGATTGAGCCCGGGGCGGGCGGGTGAGGGCATTGTGGCGAGCATGGTTTGCAGGCGATCGACCGGCGCCTGTCGGGTCAGTTCATCGTAGGCGTCCTTGAACGGCAGGCTGCTGCGATCCAGCCATTGCAGGCGCAGGCCGAGCATCGGGTCGGCGCTGATGGCCGCGTCGATGCGCGAGCGCTGCTCGGCATCGAGTTGGTTGTCGAGGTAAGCCACCAGTTGTTCGTCCGAGGGTATCGCGTTCATCAATGTTCTCCTCGGTTAGGGGTGGGCACCGTGTGCAACGGTGGATATTCGGCCAGTTTCGCCCGAGCGGCGGCCAGGCGACTCATGACGGTGCCGATGGGCACTTGCAGCACCTCGGCGACTTCGCGGTAGGACAAGCCTTCGACATAGGCGAGAAACACCGTTTCGCGCTGGGCCTCGGGCAAGGCATCGACGCGGCGGATGACCTGCGCTGCCAATACGTGGGTTTGCGCCACGGATTCTCCATCGAACGACAAGGCCTGATCGGCGTCTACCTGGCCTTGCCCCTGGCGCACCCGCCGGGCGCGGACTTCGTTGAGCCAGATCGAATGCAGAATGCTCAGCAGCCAGTGGTCCATGCGCGTTCCCTGCACGTATTGTCCGGCCCGTTCCAGCGCCCGCAGGCAAGTGGCTTGCACCAGGTCATCGGCGACATGCCGTTGCCGGGACAGCAGCAATCCGTAGCGCCATAAACGCGCCAGATGCTGGTTCAGTTCCGTTCGTATTGCCTGATCGCTGGCGATGGCGACCTCCGTCCGCTCGGGTTGTCAGGTTTTCGATGAACCGTTGATGGCTTCGGCCAGGTCCTGGTACTCCTCGCACTGGGTACTGCCACAGATGGATTCGATCTGCCGCAGTTGCTCCTGTGCAAGATCCAGCCGGCCTTTGACTACATAGGCTTCGCCGAGGTATTCGCGGACCTGCGCATATTGCGGGTCTAGTTTCACCGATTGCAGGTAATAGCCGATGCCTTCGTCGGTACGTCCCAGTTTACGCGTGGCGTAGCCGCGATAGTTCAACGCTTTTGCGGTATTTGGCTGTTTCAGCGTGTCGAGCAGGGCCAGGGCTTCTTCATAACGCCCGTCCTTGGCCAGTCGATAGGCATAGTTGGCACGGTCTTCGTCTGGCACCAGGCTACTGGTCTGCCGGACGCAACGTTTCGATTTGCTGTCGAACACCTGACCTTTCGGGCAGTTGGGTCTGATGGGCGCGTCGTCGTCCCCGCCACCGCCGTTGGCCAGGGCGAGGGAACCGGACAACGCAACGGCCAGCAACAGAGGGGGCGTCAGAACAGCAAAACGAATATTCATGGGCTTTGCTCCAGAGCTTCATGGGTTCAGATCAGGACGCGTCCCGCCAGACGCAGTGCAAGGTTGATGTGACGAGAACACCGCAGCATGAACAATTATTCGTTACGCCCTGATGGTGTTTTCAAGGAAAACTCATATCGGGGCGGATGCATGGTTTTTGTGCCTTGTGCAGCGTTGTGTGCGCTGAAGAGTCCCTGTGGGAGCGAGCGTGCTCGCGACGCGGAGTGTCATTCAACTTTGATTTCGACTGATACACCGCTATCGCAAGCAAGCTTGCTCCCACAGAGGATTTGTGCCGGGCAAAATTGCTGCGTCCTCCGATGTAACCCTGTGGGAGCGAGCTTGCTCGCGATGCGGAGTGTCATTCGACGTTGATGGCGACTGAGCCTCCGCTATCGCAAGCAAGCTCGCTCCCACAGAGGATTTGTGCCGGGCACAATTACTGCGTTCGCCGATGTAGCCCTGTGGGACCGAGCCTGTTCGCGATGAACGATGACGCGGTATCAACCCAGCAAACGAATCGGAGCACCCGCCGACCAGGCCTGAATGTCCTCGATCATTTGCGAGAAAAACAGCCGGTAGTTCTGTTGGCTCACGTACCCGACATGGGGCGTCGCCAGTACATTGTCCAGGGTCCGGAACGGATGGTGGGCGGGTAGCGGTTCCTGTTCGAAGACGTCCAGGGCGACACCGGCCAGTCGTTGTTTCTGCAGCGCCTTGATCAGCGCCGCTTCATCGACAATGGGGCCACGCGCGGTGTTCACCAGCAGCGCCGAGGGCTTCATCCAGCCAAGGGCTTGTGCGTCCACCAGACCGCGGCTGCGCTCGCTGAGCACCAGGTGCACCGACAGCACGTCGGCCTGTTCGAACAGTTCCTGTTTGCTGACACGGGTCACACCGACCTGCGCCGCGCGTTCGGCGGTGAGGTTTTCACTCCAGGCGATAACGCGCATGCCGAACACCTGACCGAACTGCGCGACTCGCTGGCCGATGCTGCCCAGACCGAGGATGGCCAGTGTCTTGCCATGCAAGTCGCCACCCAGGCCTTGTTGCCATTGGCCGGCGCGCAGGGCATTGGCCTCGACCACCAGGTTGCGGGTCGCGGCCATGATCAGCGCCCAGGTCAGTTCCGGCGCGGCGTGTTTGTAGCTGTCGGTACCGCTGACCTGAATGCCCAGCGCGGCAGCGGTTTTCAGGTCCAGGGCCGCGTTGCGCATACCGCCTGTCACCAGCAGCTTGAGCTTGGGCAGGCGCCTCAGCAGGTCTTCATCGAAGCGGGTGCGCTCGCGCATCACGCAGATCACCTCGAACCCGTCCAGGCGCTCGGCCAGGGATGAGGTATCGGTGGGGTAATCATGGAGAAAACTTACCTCACCGACGCTGTCCAGTGCCGACCAGTCCACTACATTGCGCGCCACATCCTGCCAATCATCGATCACTGCAATCTGCACAGGCATCAGCCTTTCCTCTTCAACGCACGGGGTTGGTCTTGTTCAGCCAGGCGAGCAGGGCCTGGTGGAATCGGGCCGGTTCTTCCATCTGCGGCGCGTGGCCCATGCCGGGGAATTCGACGAGCGTGGACTGGGGAATCAGCCCGGCTACCTGTTTGCCGAGGACGTCGTAGTGCCCGATCTTCGCCTTGACCTCGGGTGAGGCGATGTCACTGCCGATGGCGGTGGTGTCGGACGTTCCGATCAACAGCAGGGTCGGCATCTTCAGGTTCTGGAATTCGTAAAACACCGGTTGAGTGAAGATCATGTCGTAGATCAGTGCCGAGTTCCACGCGACTTGCGTATGCCCCGGGCCTTTGTTCAGACCGGCGAGCATGTCGACCCAACGATCGAACTCCGGCTTCCAGCGACCGCCGTAATAGGTGGTGCGTTCGTAGTTGCGGATACCCTCGGCACTGAGTTTGAGTTCGCGCTCGTACCATTGATCAACCGTGCGATAGGGCACACCGAGGGCTTTCCAGTCTTCCAGGCCGATGGGGTTGACCAGCGCCAGTTGCTCGACCTGTTCGGGGTATTGCAAGGCATAGCGAGTGGCGAGCATGCCGCCGGTGGAATGCCCCAGCAGGGTGGCTTTCTGGATACCCAGCGCCTTGAGCAATTGCTGGGTGTTCGTCGCCAGTTGCTGGAAGCTGTACTGATAGTGCGCCGGCTTGCTGGAGGTGCAGAAGCCGATCTGGTCCGGGGCGATGACCCGATAGCCGGCGTCGCTGAGGGCTTTGATCGAACTGTCCCAGGTGGCGCCGCAGAAATTCTTGCCGTGCATCAGCACCACGCTGCGGCCATTGGCCTTGCCGTTGGCGGCGACGTCCATGTAACCCATTTGCAGGGATTGGCCCTGGGAATCAAAGGCGAAGTGCTTGAGCGTGTAGGGGTAGTCGAAACCTTGCAACTCGGGGCCGTATTGTGGCCCTTCGGCGTGGGCGATGACGGGCAGGACGGCGGTCAGCAACAGGCTGGGTAACCAGCGGGAGAAGGGGCGCGACATGGGAGAGCTCCATGGAAAATCCGCCTATGTTGGATCGACTCGATTAGGGCGGCATTAATCACAGGCAATCGCCGCCCTTGAAGGTTCAACCCATCCAGCCCAAAGTCGCCAACGCCAGCACGCTGTAGCGGGCGCCTTTGGCCAGGGTGACGATCAGCAGGAAGCGCCCCAGCGGCTCGCGCATGACCCCGGCGACCAGAGTCAGCGGATCGCCGATCACCGGCAGCCAACTGAGCAGCAATGACCAATGGCCGTAGCGTTGGTAATGAAGCCGGGCCTTTTCCAGATGCCGGGGGCTCACCGGAAACCAGCGTCGGTCGTGGAACCGCTCGATCCCGCGCCCCAGCCACCAGTTGATTAGCGAGCCCAGAACGTTGCCGAACGTTGCCACCGCCAGCAGTGCCCAGAGCCAATAGCGATCGCTGAGCAGCAGTCCGACCAGCACGGCTTCGGATTGCAACGGCAGCAGCGTGGCGGCACCGAATGCCGCGAAAAACAATCCGAAGTACGCGCCGGACATCAATGGGCGGGGTAGTCCGCAACCACCACGTCAGTGCCGTCCTTTTTCAGGCCGATGACTTGATAGGCATCGCTCATGCCGTCCATTTCCATGCCGGGCGAACCCATGGGCATGCCGGGGGCCGCGACGCCCAGCAGATCGTCGCGTTTGCTCAAGGCCAGGACCTGGTCGGCCGGGACATGGCCTTCAACGAATTTGCCATTGATCAATGCGGTGTGGCACGACGCCAGGCGTGGCGGCACGCCGTGCTGTTGCTTGAATTCGCTCATGCTGGCTTCTACGTGGTCATCGACCTTGAAGCCATTGGCCTCCAGGTGGGTGATCCATTTTTTGCAGCAACCACAATTGGCGTCGCGATGAACCTCGATCGGAATGAGGTCGGCGGCCTGGACCAGGGAAGACATGAACAGGGCGCTCAGGGCGATCAGACGCAGAGGGTTTCGCATGGGATTCGTCTCGGCTAACGGGCAAAAAACGCATTCTGACCATTTTTATGGGTCAGGCATTCAAGGAGTGTTTCCAGTTGCTACAAGATAGGCCATTCAATGATGGTAGATCAACGCTGTCTGGGAGATGAGGGGGACATTACAAAATTGTCAGCTTGAAATGTGGAGGGTAAGTATTGGTATTGATATAAACCAACTATCCGCCCTGTACGAAAAGTCTGAAAGACTATTCATCAATCTTCCGAAGTCCAATAAACATGAAGTTTTACAGCATGTATCTGAATTGTACGAAAATTGTTAAAGCGCTGAATTAAAGTTTGGTGGCGTTAGTGCTCCGGCCGATACTTCTGACCTTCTAACTTGATCAAAAAGAAGGAGTTTTCAATGACTATCGGTTATACCGGCGCCTGGACCCCGAAGGCGGGCCTGTTGGTTCGAGATACCGCCAGCAGATCAAAGCCTGTTCCCCAGAGCGTCAAGGTCAGGCAGATGCTTGACCTGGTGGGCAACAATCCAGTTGAACTGGATACAGTCAAGATGGACAAGATGAAATTGCGCAAGCAGATGAAGGGTTTTGATCCCACTAATATTTCAGTCAAATCCATGGGCAGTCTCAGTGTCTTACTGAAAGAACGCGGCCTGATCAGTGATGTGATGGCCGTCACGCTGAGCAATGCCGGTGACAAGTTCGACCGGTTTGGCATCAAGGACCCTGATGCGAAGTTCAATGCGCTGGAATATTTCGCGACGCAACTGGAGAACATCCAGAACAACAATTTGAAGGGTAACAAGTACGCCAATTACTTGGTTCCCGAGTTCAAGAAAGCGATCTACGTGCTGCAAAACCTGGAAACTTATGGCAAAAGCAACGGCCCCATGGTGAGGCCGGGCACTGTTCTCTCGGACGAAGCCTGACGCCCTGTTGCCCGGCCCGCCCGGTTCATTGAGCGGGCCGGCGACCCTTAGCGGTCGAGCAGCTTCATGACTTCTTCCGGATAACGCAGGCCAGCGGTGGCATTCGCCGCAAAGACCGCTTCCAGCGCGTGCAGTTCTTCGGCGCTCAGCGTCACCTCCAGAGCGGCCACGTTTTCTTCCAGGTATTTACGTTGCTTGGTGCCCGGAATCGGAATCAGGTAATCACCCTGGGCCAGCACCCACGCCAGCGCCAGTTGGCCCGCCGTCACGCCTTTTTCTGCCGCCAGCGCTTGTACCTGTTGCACCAGCAGCAGGTTTTTCGCGAAGTTTTCGCCCTGAAAGCGCGGGCTGAAACGACGGTAATCGTCGGCCGCGAAATCATCCGGGCTTTTCAACGCGCCGGTCAGAAACCCTCGGCCCAATGGGCTATAAGGCACAAAGGCGACGCCCAGGCGTTGGCAGGCCGCCAGGCAACCGTTTCCTTCCTGATCACGGCTCCACAACGAGTACTCGCTTTGCAACGCACTGATCGGATGAACCTTGTGCGCTCGTTCCAGGGTCGCCGCCGAGGCCTCGCTCAAGCCCAGATAACGCACCTTGCCGGCACTGACCAGTTCGGCCATGGCGCCGACGGTTTCTTCGATGGCCACCTGCGGGTCGATTCGGTGTTGGTAATACAGGTCGAGGGTGTCCACGCCCAAACGCTTCAACGTGCCGTCGATGGACTGGCGAATGTATTGCGGCCGACCGTTGACGCCACGGGCGGTGGGGTTGGCCGGATCGCGGACGATCCCGAACTTGCTGGCCAGGAACACCTGATCGCGCTTGCCGGCAATGGCCTTGCCGATCAGCTCTTCATTGGTGTGCGGGCCATACATATCGGCGGTATCGAGCAGGTTGACGCCCAGTTCCAGCGCGCGATGCAGGGTGGCCGTGGCTTCGCGGGCGTCGGTGCCGGTGGTGTAGAAATCCGGCAACTGGAGGAGGGGCGTTTGTGTGAAGTGCTGAGGGAAGTGCCGCCACCGGGCATGCCGATGACGGCGCTTTATCCGCCGCACCGCCAGTTATCCCGGCGGGTGCGTGTGTTCGTCGATTGGTTGGTGGAACTGTGCGCCCAGCCGGGCAATGACTTTTACCGAAAGGATTCAGGCCGTTGAGCCACTGTTAACGATGTGGGTAGTAACCTGGTCCGCCATGGTTGGCATAGTGATCGTGATGCCAGCCCCCGTGGGGGAAAACAATGCATCCGCTCAGGGTCAGGATGGCCAGCAGGGGAATCAGCAATGTGATTCGACGCAACATTTGAAAGTCCTCATGGTTATCGCCGCAATGAAGCCAAAACTCTTCATCGGCTGTAACATGAGACCCCGCTTGTAGCCGCTTATCCCCGAAACAGGGTAAGCGCTTGGCATGCGCGTCGATACAAACCGGATACATTTTCAGATTCAGGAACCCGCAATGACTCAGTCGCAACGTTTGAAATACTCGATTCTGATCTCCCTGGTGGTGCTGGGGATCATGTTTGGCCTTTCCTGGTTGCAGAACACCGGCGTCATCAGCGAAAAACTGTTCCAGTACATCGCCATTGGCGTGGCGGTGGTCGTGGTGGTCATCAATGGCGTGATGCGCCGCAAGGTCAAAGCCTGATCATTCGATCATCGGTTACGCAAAATGGCAGCAGCTTGGGGATGCAGGCTGTAGCTCTTGTCGGGGTTGAGGACAATCACGCCTTCGCTGCACAAGCGCTTCAGCACTTCACGCACGCTGAGAAAGGACAGGGGAATATCCAGGTCCAGCAATTGGCTGTGCACGCCACGCACGCCAAGGCTGCGGTCGTTTTCGGCGGCCGTCAGCAGGGCATCGATGACTTTCAGGCGGATCAGACTGGTTCGAAGGCCAAAGCTTTTGAGCAGGATCCTGATCCGCTCGTTGCCGTGGCGATCGGTACGCGGCTCGAATACGCCGACTCCCATGGAAGTACCCTTTGGCGCGTTGCTACCGTCCGTTGGCAGTTGCGAGTTGTACATTGCAAAACTCCTTTCAGAGCCTGATCAGGAAAAAATGGGCGCTCTTACAACATTAGACGTATGAGCAGCCAGAATCATGAAGGCTCGAATGTAGAAATTTTGTCGCCATCGCGTGATCAACCTGTCAGACCATGGGGCGTTGCGCAGTAATCTCTAAAATTTTTGTAGTGAGCTTCGTCCCTACAGGGAGGCCCGGTGCGCGTGGGTATGCGCAGCCGTGACCATCGTTTTTTCGATCAGGAGCGAGCGTGATTATTTCCAGCCAGTTAACCAGGTTGAGCCTGGTGGGTGTGACTCTGGGGTTGAGCCTGGGGCTGAGCCTTGCGGCGAGCGCGAGCGATACGCCTGCGCAAACGAGCGCCGAGATCCGCCGCACCGGTTTCGGCGTGCCGCACATCCGCGCCGACAACGAGCGAGGGCTCGGCTACGGCATCGGCTATGCCTACGCCCAGGACAACCTGTGCCTGTTGGCCAACGAAATCACTACGGTAAACGGTGAACGTTCGCGGTACTTCGGGCCGGATCAGTTCACCGTCGAAGAGCGCGAGAACCTGGCCAGCGATGTATTTTTCACCTGGCTGAACACTCCGCAAGCCGTCGCCGGTTTCTGGCAGGCCCAGACCCCGCCAGTGCGTGAGTTGGTCGAAGGCTATGTGGCGGGGTACAACCGCTCCTTGAGCGAGCGTCGCGTCCAGGGATTGCCGCCGCAGTGCCAGGGAGATTGGGTGCGCGACATTACCACGTCGGATCTGGTCAAGCTGACCCGGCGCCTGTTGGTCGAAGGTGGCGTCGGCCAGTTTGCCGAAGCCCTGGCTGGTGCCACGCCGCCCCAGGCCGTGGCCCGGGCGTCGAGCGCACAGGCAGCGTTCCAGGTGGCCGCTACGCGGATGCAGCGTTTTGCCCTGGACCGTGGCAGCAACGCCGTTGCGGTCGGCAGCGAGCGCTCTTTCAACGGACGCGGCATGTTGCTGGCCAATCCGCACTTTCCGTGGGTGGGCGGCATGCGTTTTTATCAGATGCACCTGACCATTCCCGGCAAACTGGACGTGATGGGCGCGGCGTTGCCCGGCCTGCCGGTGATCAACATCGGTTTCAATCAACATCTGGCCTGGACCCACACCGTGGATTCGTCCAGGCATTTCACGCTGTATCGCCTGCAACTCGATCCCAAGGATTCGACCCGTTACCTGCTCGACGGCCAGTCCTTGCCGATGGACAAGCAGACCGTGACCGTCAACGTCAGGCAGGCGGACGGGCAGGTCCGGGCAATTTCCCACGAGGTCTACAGCTCGAAATTCGGTCCGGTGGTGCAATGGCCGGGAAAACTGGATTGGGATCATCAATACGCCTACAGCCTGCGCGACGCCAATCTGGATAACGACCGGGTTCTGCAGCAGTGGTATGCGATGAACCGCGCTGAAAACCTCAAGGATTTCCAGGCTACGGTGCACGAGATCCAGGGCATTCCGTGGGTCAATACGCTGGCAGCGGACGATCAGGGGCAGACGCTGTACATGAACCTCTCGGTGGTGCCCAACGTCAGTGTCGACAAGCTGGCGCAATGCAGCGATCCGCGCGTTGGCTTGCAGATGATCATTCTCGACGGCTCCAACAGCGCCTGTGCCTGGGACATCGACCCGCAGGCTGCACAACAGGGTATCTATGCTGCGGACAAGTTGCCGCAGTTGCTACGCAAGGACTTTGTCCAGCACTCCAACGACTCGGCATGGATGGCCAACCCGGCGCAACCGCTGACCGGCTATTCGCCGTTGATCAGCCAGGACAGTCAGCCACTGGGGCTGCGCTCGCGCTTTGCCCTGGACCGTTTGAGCGCGCTGGCCCAAGCCGGCAAGGTCGAGGCAGCGGACTTGCAACACATGGTCATGGACGATCGGGTTTATCAAGCCAGCCTAGTGATGCCGGACCTGCTGCAATTCTGCGCGGCGGATCTCGGTACCGATGCCAAAACGCTCGCGCCACTGTGCGCCAGCCTCAAGGCCTGGGACCGCAACGCCAACTTGGGCAGCGGTTTGGGCTTTGTGCACTTCCAGAATGTCATGGAGGCGTTGGAGTCGGTGCCGGACGTATGGCGTGTGGCATTCGATCCGCGGGATCCGCAACATACCCCACGGGGCCTGGCAGTCGATCACCCGCAGGTGGCGAAGGCGCTACGGGCAGCGATGCTGGCTTCGGCTGAACAGGTCAAGGCGGCAGGACTCAAGCCGGACAGTCGCTGGGGCGATATCCAGGTGGTCAGCAGCGGCGGACAACAGACACCGATCCACGGCGGGCCGGGAACGTTAGGGGTCTACAACGCCATCCAGAGCGTACCGCGCAGCGATGGCAAGCGCGAAGTGGTCAGCGGCACGAGCTACTTGCAAGTGGTGACCTTTGACGAAAACGGACCGCAGGCCAAAGGGCTGCTGGCATTCTCGTTGTCCAGCGACCCGGCCTCGAAGTATTCACGGGACCAGACGCAGGCCTTTTCCAGGAAGCAATGGAGCGTGCTGCTGTTCACCGAGCAACAGATCCTGTCCGATCCGGACTATCAGGTGCAGACGATCCGCCGGCAGGATGCCAAAGTGGCCGCGCAGTAAGGTAGTGGAGTTTTGCATGAACGCTGAAGGCCGCCTCCGCAAGGGTGGCGGCCTTTTCAGCTTTTCGGGGAGATTTGCGGAATCGCGTTGACCACCAGATTGCCGTTCTGATTACGGGTCAGGTAGACCGGCAGGACCCGCGGCAAGGACTTTACCAGGCCGTTGATCTCTTTGATGTTGTAGATGCCGCCGATATGGATCGAGCCGGTGCTGTGGTCAGCCACCATCAACGGTTTATCCAGGTAGCGATTGATCAAGGGCAGCGCATCGCTCAAGGCCAGATCGTCGAGCACCAGCTTGCCCTGGCGCCAGGCCAGCGAGCTGTCATTGTCATAGGTCTGGCTGATGCGGGGAATGAAGTCGCCGCGGCGATAACTGGCCTGCATCGCCGGGCCAAGGCGCAAACCGTCGCCTTGCAGGTCGGCGTTGCTGCTGACCAGTACCGAACCTTCGATCAGGTTGACCTTGACCTGGTCTTCATACATCCAGACGTTGAATTGGGTGCCGGTCACGCGAATCCGGCCTTCGGCGGCCTTGACCACGAAGGGGTGGCGGGTGTCATGGCTGACCCTGAAGAAGGCTTCGCCTTTATCCAGCGTGACTTGCCGCTGATCCTTGTAGTTGCTGTACGTCAGCTCGCTGCCCAGGTTCAGCTCCACCTGGCTGCCGTCTTTCAACGTGACGGTACGCACATTGTCGGTCGCTTCGAAATGCTGGTACGCGTTCGGTACCCAGCCCAGGTGCCAGCCGCCATAACCGGCCAAAGGCAGTGCCAGGGCACATACCGCCGCGGCAATGGCCAGGCGGCGCCACGGGGTTTCGGGTTGGCGGCGAACCAGCGGCACGACGGGTTCGGGACGAGGCAACTCGCCGGCGACATCCCAGATCTCCAGCATCGCTTCGTACTCGAAGGCATGGAGCGGATGTGCATCACGCCATTGCTCGAACGCCTGGCGCTCTTGCTCGGTGCAGTCACTGGCGTGCAGACGCATGCACCAATGCGCGGCAGCATCGGTGATAGCGTCGTATTCGGCTTCCGAAAGTGTGTGGTCGGTCATTGGCCCTTCCTGATTTCCTGCATTCTAACCTTGGGGGAAGTCTGCGAGAACATCAGTCATGGCATTTAACCATCAATGTGTTGTTTTTTTTCAACGCATCGCCTTTGGAACATCGGTTGTCGAATAAACAGTATCCATAGGGTGCGTGAAAAAAACATCAAGTCAAACACCGTTGTGCTGCGCAGACCCGGGGATCTGCGCGTTGTTACGCCGCGGTCAGGTTTCAGCGGTCGGAGTGACCGGCACCGGGTCCAGTTGCCGGCCCAATTCGCAGATCAAAAAGGCGATCGAGTCGGCATTGTGCAAAATGACATCGGTTCGGAACTTCGATTCCTGCCTGTTTAAAAAAGCTTCCCGTGCCTTATCCATGGTCTGGCTGCCCGTCAGCCGTAGAATGGCCTTGCCAATGTGATAAGAATCCGGAATCGAATCCAGGCTGATCCAGGATTGCAGGCCACTGTTCCAGCGTGCGAACAGTTCCTCTTTCGGCGTTTTCATCGATAAGGCTTCTCGCTGGAAATCCAGCTGAGACTGTTTCTTTGCCGCGCCATAGCCGGTGACCGACGCTACCAGATCGCTGAACGGCAGCCTGGCCTCAAGGTATGCAATGTCCACGGCCCCGGAAAACAAATGAGCGAATTCGTGTATCAGGGTCGCGGCCTGGCTGTGGCCGTCGACATCGAAGGGCTGTGTCAAGCTGGATTTGTACCAGTCGAGTTGTTGATTGAAGAATTTTTCCGTGAAATGCACATTGCGCTGTAGATCCTTGTCCACGACAAACGCGACGAGGTTGTCCTTCGGGTCCCGGCTTGAACCCACGATAAAGCGTTGCGAGTTCATCCAGTCTTCATCGGGATCGACCAGCGCGTTGCAGACGGGGACGATGGCCTGTTTGATTTTTTCGAGCAGTGATTTGTCGACCTGACCAACATCAAAGAACTGTTTGAGGAAGGTATCGAGCCGTGTGCCCGGGACGAGTTTCCTGAGTTGCACCAGATTGTGCAGGCTGTTGAACGCATAATAACGAGCCATGTCGATGGCCTGCACGATCATGCGGGCTTTAGCGGGATGCTTTGCCCGGATTTCGTCCATCCCCCGGGCCTCGATGTTCAGGACCGCCCGCGCAACATAGGCGTTGGCATACTGATTGTGCATTTTCGAGACGACTTTGCCGAAGTGAACGGTGTGGAAATCCGGGTCGATGACCAATTGTTTGTCAGGAGTAATCGTTAACACGGGGCCTTCTTCCTTGCCTTTGATCGTTCTCCAGACCGCTCCGGTCTTGTTCACGCCGTACACCTTTCCGGCAATGGCGGCGTAGGTTTTCTTGCTGCCCGCGTCCAGATAGGTGCCGTCAGTGCTGTTTTTCGCCAGGTCCTTGAGTTCAACCGTGGTTTCGAACGGTTGCAGCCGGGTGCGCATTGCTGCTGTCGACCGAATCTTTGACCAGGGTTGAGCGATCACGGGGGTGACAGCCGGTGGAGCAACGGCTTCGCCGGTTTCCTGGGCGCTTTCGCCCCATCCATCAAGTGACAGCCGGCCCAATGACAGGATTTGCGCCGTCCCGGCAATAAACTCGCGCAACGCGGTCATCCAATGATGGTCCTGCAAGGCTTCGGCCGAATTGAGGGCATCCTTGTAGGCCTTCCAAAGAAATTGCACGTACGCGAGTTTGCCCGGCAGCAGGCTTGAAATGCGCTCGATGCCGGCGCCGAACAGGTGTTTAACGGCCTCCCAGTCCGACTGACCGCTAGCGTGTGACTGGCTGGCGAGCATCTTCACCAACAGTTGGGTGTTGTCATGGAACAAATGGGTGAGCAGGTTTCCGCCGATGGGGTTGGACGCAAGGGTGATTTCGCTCGACTGGCCGATGGTGGACTCCAACAGGTTGCGAAACACCGTTTGCTCACTGTTCGGCAGGCGACGTATCAACATGTCCTGCAATGGCCCCGGTGTGTTGAGTGCCGAAACAACGCTGGCCTCATTGTCGAACTCAACGAAGGGTGAACCACCCGGGTGGTAAGGGGCATAGAGGATTTGTGGGCCTGCCTTGCCCGTGCCTGGGCCAATCAGGTACAGGCCCAGCGCCTTGACGGCGGCGGCACCGGTTGTCTTGATCAGTTCCAATGGTCGGGCAATGGCGTGAGCACCTTCTACGGTCGCCCGGGCGATGGCGTCCGGCATGTCGAATACTTGCCGAAGCAAATCGAAAGCGCTGTCGGAAAGCCGTTGCTGCAGTTTCAGTTCGTGCGCGTGTTGCAGCAGTTGCCAGGGCAGTTGCTTGACGAAGCGCAACATCCTGTTTTCGACGTCGGTCGCTTGATTCGACAAGCTGTCCGTGACCTGTTTGGCGTAGTTCTGCGCAATGTCCAGTGATCGCAACAGTTGGCGGACAGCCGCCTGATCCAGACTCCGGGGCAGCGTTTGAGTGGTTCCCGACCCGACCTTGAACCCTGTGCCTTGCGCAATGTTGATGTGGTGCAAGGCGAACTCGGTGAGGCTCCGGGCGGGGCCGACCAGGGCCAGGTCCGGGGTGATTTCGATATTGTCAGGGTCCAGCGCTGTTGCGGGGAAGCGGCTGGCGAGCAACGATTTCAGCGTTTCATGCACATACGACTTGAGGGGTTTGGTCCCGTGTAAATAGTCTTTGTCCTCAACAACGCTGTGGCGGTATTGCTCCAGCAGTTCAAGGTGCAGTCGCTGCTCTTGCAGCGGAGCCATTCCCAGCCAGGCGGGCAGGGACTGCTGCTGGCTGATCGCCCGGGCAATCGACGTGGCTCTTCCCAGGTTGGTGTTGAGGACCGTTGTGGTCAGGTCTTCAAGGGTTTTTTTCTGCTTCGTGTCGCTCAGGTCGAAAGTACGTACGTGTTCGCAGCGAGCCAAAAAGTGCTCGATGGACGATTGCGCGACCCGTTCCAACACAGACCCTTCAATCAGCCGCAACGGTCCCAGTGAGTAGCGTTGGTGAAAGACGCGCTGGGCCGGGGTCAGGTTTTCCAGCAGCGCCAGGCGTTGCTGCGGCTCGAGCAGGCGGCGGTTCAGTTCCAGCCGTGCACGACTGATGGTGTCAAAGACTTCCAGGCCCTCGGCGGGCGTCCACAGGATCGTCCGGCCGGAATGCGAGGGATCGAGTCCGCCACGCTCGGTCACGAGTAGACAATGGGCCAGGGGCAGGACATCCTGCTGGCCGGAGCGCTCCAGCGTCAACGAGTAGGCATCGGGGCGGAAACCCTTGAGTGACAGGCGGTTTTGCCGGTCGGGCTGGTCCGGGTTGAAGACTGTTTCGACAATGGCCCGATCCGCATCCCGCAGTGTTGCGCCAAGCACCCGCAGGCTGGCCTCGCCACGCAGGCCAACGGCAAGTGCATGGGCCAGGCGGGGTTTCATGTTTTCCAGATAGACCCGTTGCAAGGCCAGAGACGCAACCGGTTGTGCTGCAAAGTCCGCGTTGATCAGTGTTTCGATGTCGCGGAAGGTTTTGACGAAAGCCGCCGCTGTATCGGCCAGCACGGTGGAGGGATGCTGATTGCCGGATAACACGGGGCGTGTGCTCCAGCGTCCGCCGGCATCCAGCGTCAGCAGTCGCTCGCTGATCATCGAGCGGATATCCAGCGCCTTGTCGAACAGGGCGTGGATGTCCACGTTGCCGTCACTGTGACGGAACACCTGCAGGGCATATTCCATGTTCTGCCGTTGCTTGCTGATGATCCCGTCGAAGAGCTTGGGGAAGATCGCGCCGCCAATCACTTCCCCGGTCACATTCGGCCGGTCAAAACCAATGAAACGCTGGCGTTCATCCAGGCTCAGCAGACCATAGAGTTCATCCTCATGACCGGCCGCACTGAACTTGCTCAGCACCGTATCGCACAAGTCCTGATAGTTCTCGAGCACCTGCAGGCCTGCGGTGGGCGTGTAGAGAAACGCATTGCCGGCGCTGACCATCAGTGAGCCGGCCAACTCTACATAGTTGGCCTGGTACTCCCACAGACGCACGGTTTCGACCGTCATAGCTTTGTTCGTCCGGCTGGCCGTCGAGATCAACGCGTGCAAGTCCTGGCTTTGCTCAGGGGTGATGATCCCGGCTTCGCGCTTGAGCAGCAGTTGTACCCTCGCCTGGTCGGCGATGGCCTGGCCGAAGAACTGGCGACGCGATGCACCTTCGGTACTCGCCGCAGCCCAGAAACCTTCGAGCTGCCCGATCAGCAGGCCGATCAGTTGGCGCGAGATTGTCGTGACAGCTGTTTCCCAGAGTGGCTGGTCGGCTTTTGCCGGGGACTTTCCCGGATGGGAAAATTCATGGGACTGCCCGGATGGCCAACGCTGATGGCGATAGTGCAGGAGTACCGCGTCACTCAGGGAAAGGGTGTTGACCCAGCGTCGCGCCGGATGGCTTTCGCCCGCATTTTCTGGCGTTGTAGCCAGGTAGAAGTTCACTTGGGTCCGGCTCTGATCTAGACCGGGAAACGACGCCGCCAGACGTTGACTCAGCAATGTGTCGAGCAGAGAGGTCAGGGACGGCAGCGCTTTCAATTCGTCGAGCAGGGCCTGGTCGTTAAGTTGCTGCTGGGTGGAGAGGGTGTTGCGCTGGTCTTCGAACACGTCCCCGTCGATGGTTTGAAAGTCCAGTTCGATGTCGGTGGCGCCCACCACGGCCTTGCGTTGAGACAGCGCCATGAAGGCCAGCAGGTCGTCGTCTTCACCGGCCGCTTTGAGTTGCGTCACCAGCTGTTCGGTCAGGGCCGTACGGTCGGCGAACTTTTTTATTCCCGCGTACGGGGTGTAGAGAATCACGCCATTGTCATCGGGCGTCGCAGTCAGCAAAAAACTGCCGGCCAGCGCCACGGGTTCCAGTCCAGGGATTTTCAGCAGGATTTTCTTCGCCAGCATGGGCGGCGTCTGCTCGTCGCGCAGTGCCTGGGTGGCCAGTTCGATATGGCTGAACCATTCGAAGTCCCTTCGCGTCAGTCCGTGGGTTTGGCCAAGTTCTCTCCAGAGACCGCGCGACATCAGCGCCTCGGGGAAAAACAGCGGAGTTACTGGTGTAGACATCGTCGAGTCTCGTTCTAGGTGCCACTCAATGGCGCCTGTGGATTGAGCATCGAGACTAAAAGCCGGTGCGTTGACGCGGGTGGTAAATAGATAACGCACGGGTCGCGGGCGTTTGTGACAGGGATATACCTCATCGACCCTGAGCGAAAGGTTGACAGGTCGCACGCCGCGCGTTGTTAATCGGCGGGTCTTTGTACGCTGTTGTTCCCTCCAATAATCAGTCTGGAGCTTCAGATGTCTGCGCCACACGATCACGCCTCTACCGCGGTCCCGTCACACCTGTCACTCGAAGCGCTGAGCGCTTTGCTGGAGAAGATTTTTCTGCGTCACGGCACGTCGGCCGAGGTTGCCCGGGTGCTGGCGCAAAACTGCGCCGGTGCCGAGCGCGACGGCGCGCACAGTCACGGGGTATTCCGCATTCCTGGTTATGTTTCGACGCTGCAAAGCGGCTGGGTCAATGGCCAGGCCGTTCCGCTGGTCGAAGATGTGGCTTCAGGGTTTGTGCGGGTCGACGCCAATAACGGTTTTGCGCAGCCGGCCCTGGCGGCGGCACGCGAGTTACTGGTACAGAAGGCCCGAAGTGCCGGCATCGCGGTGCTGGCGATCCGTAACTCGCACCATTTCGCGGCTTTGTGGCCGGATGTCGAACCCTTCGCTGAAGAGGGTCTTGTGGCATTGAGCGTGGTCAACAGCATGACCTGCGTGGTGCCCCACGGGGCCGACCGGCCACTGTTCGGCACCAACCCGATTGCCTTCGCTGCACCGCGGGCCGAGGGCGGGCCGATTGTCTTCGACCTGGCCACCAGCGCCATTGCCCATGGCGATGTGCAAATTGCCGCCCGCGAGGGTGAACGCTTGCCGGAAGGGATGGGCGTGGACAGCCTCGGCCAGCCGACCACGGACCCGAAGGCGATTCTCGAGGGCGGCGCGTTGCTGCCTTTCGGCGGGCACAAGGGCTCGGCGTTGTCGATGATGGTCGAGTTGCTCGCGGCGGCACTGACCGGTGGCAATTTTTCCTTCGAGTTCGACTGGAAGAACCACCCTGGCGCCAAGACCCCCTGGACTGGTCAATTGCTTATCGTGATCGATCCGGACAAGGCGGCGGGGCAAAGCTTTGCCGAGCGCAGTCAGGAACTGGTGCGGCAAATGGACGGTGTCGGCCTGAAGCGTTTGCCGGGTGACCGGCGTCATCATCAGCGCGCCAGGTCGCTGGCCAACGGCATTGAGCTGGATGCCCGGACGCTGGCGAACTTGCGGGAGCTGGCGGGTCTCTAAAGGAAAAGTTTTGCGCAACCCCTGTGGGAGCAAGCTCGCTCCCACAGGGGGGATTCATGGCTGACAGATCGCGTGCTTAGCGACGTCCCAGCAACAACCCCACCACCAGTCCGAACCCGGCGGAAATCGCCACGGTTTGCCATGGATGCCCGCCGATATAGGTTTCAGTGGCCTCGACCGCGGGCAGGGTGCGGTCGCGTACGCTGCTCACCGAATCCCCTGCCTGTCGGAGTTTCAGGGCGATTTGTCCACGAAGGGTCTCTGCTTCTTCCCCGACCAGCGAGGCGCTGCTTTTCAGCAGCTTTTCCGATTCTTCGATCAGCGTTTGAAGTTCGCTGAAGGCTTGATCCTTGATTTGATCTTCGGCGGCTTGCACGGCGGTTTTGCGGGCCATTGAAGTACTCCTTGCAGGTACGTGGACAGTGAACAATGGAGTCTGCCGTCGTCGGAAAAGTTGCAGCTATTTTGCCCGGGGAGGCCATCTTGCTGAAAAACCGGCGCAGGACCTTTCGTCCTACAGTGTAAGATGTCGCCTATTTTACGCAGCAGGAAATTCCCATGAGCTTCAATCTGGCCGACAAACCCCTCGCCGAGCGCGCAGCGCTTGAAGACGAGAAATCCCGTCTGTTCGAACTCTGGCAAAACAACCTGGGCAAGGCCAAGGGTGAGGCTGCGCGGTTGTTCGGCGAACGGGCCAAGCGCAAAGGCAAATGGGCCGAATGGGTGCGCGCCGAACTGGACGGCATGTCGCCGCCGGAGTACGCCAACATGGTGCGCAGTGAAGTCAATCGCCTGATGGCGGCCAACAAGTAACAACGGCTGTCAGGCGAAACTCGCGACGATTGCCTCGCGCACTTTCAAGAGCACCGGGTCGAGCTGGGTGCTGGTCCGCCAGCCCAGCTCGATCGGGTAGCGCGGCAACGCCAGGGGGCAGGGCAGCAGCGCCAGCCCGCTGAGCGTTGCGATGCTTTGGGCGGCATGGGCCGGAATGGTCGCCACCGCCCGACTGCCTTTTAGCAAGTGCGGCAACGCGGCAAAATGCGTGGTCGAGGCGCACACCCGCCGACTGAGCCCCAGCGCTGCCAAGCCCTCATCGGTAATCCCTATAAAACCGCCGGACGACACCAGAATGTGTTCGCGGGCCACAAACTCCTCGAGACCGATGCTCTGCTGGCCCTCGACCAGGCTCGACGGGTCCACCAGGCACAGATAGCCACCTTCCCCCAGCACCTGACGGCTGAGCAACCGCTCGGCAAACCCACCCGCGGCAATCGCCAGGTCAATACTGCGCTCCATCAACGCCTGGGCGACGATCTGGCTGTGGGTCTGGCGGAAAATCAGCCGCAGTTTCGGCGCGCAACGGGCGATCTCTTCGATCAGCCGCCGGCCGTAGGCAATCTCGAAATCATCCGACATGCCGACCGTGACCGAGCGACCTTCGTACTGTTGCGCAGTCGGATCGACCATCGCCAGGCTCTGCCGGCATTTGTTCAGGGCATCGCTGACCACTGGTTTGAGCTGATTGGCCTTGAGCGAGGGGGCCAGGCCGCGTCCGGTGCGCACGAACAGCTGATCGCCATACAGCTCGCGCAAGCGACGCAAGGCCGCGCTGACGGCCGATTGCGTCACGCCCAGGCGCAGCGCGGCACGGCTGGCGCTGGACTCTTCGTGCAGCGCTTCGAAGACTTTGAGCAGGTTGAGGTCGACGTCGGTGATATTCATTTGGTTCATATCATTCAGCAGTGAATCGGTCTTTATTGATGATTGCCTGACGCCGGAGAATGAGCAACACCTGATGCGAATGGAGTTTCCAAGATGGCCAAATCAATTGTCGCGGCCCTGCAGATCGGCGCCTTGCCCGGCGGCAAGGCTGAAACCCTGGAACAGATCCTGTCCTATGAAAACGCAATCATCGAATCCGGCGCCGGGTTGGTGGTGATGCCGGAAGCGCTGCTGGGCGGTTATCCCAAAGGCGAAGGCTTTGGTACGCAATTGGGCTATCGCCTGCCGCAAGGGCGCGAAGCCTTTGCCCGCTATTTTGCCAATGCCATCGATGTACCCGGCGCGGAAACCGAGGCGCTGGCGGCGCTCTCCGCTCGCACCGCAGCCAATCTGGTGATCGGCGTGATCGAGCGCGCCGGCAGCACCTTGTACTGCACCGCGCTGTACTTCGATCCGCAGGCCGGGCTGGTGGGCAAACATCGCAAACTGATGCCCACCGGCACCGAGCGGCTGATCTGGGGCAAGGGCGATGGCTCGACCTTGCCGGTGATCGACAGCCAGGTCGGGCGTGTCGGTGCGCTGGTGTGCTGGGAAAACATGATGCCGCTGCTGCGCACGGCGATGTACGCCAAAGGCGTGGAGGTATGGTGCGCGCCGACCGTGGACGAACGGGAGATGTGGCAAGTCAGCATGCGCCACATTGCCCATGAGGGGCGCTGTTTCGTGGTCAGCGCCTGCCAGGTCCAGGCATCGCCCCAGGCCCTGGGCCTGGACATCGCCAACTGGCCGGCGGATCGACCGCTGATTGCCGGTGGCAGTGTGATCGTAGGTCCCATGGGCGACATCCTCGCCGGACCGTTGCGCGACAGTGCCGGGTTGCTCACCGCGCAAATCGACACCGACGACTTGGTGCGCGCCCGCTACGACTATGACGTGGTCGGCCACTACGCGCGGCCGGATGTGTTCGAACTGATCGTGGACGAACGCGCCAGGCCCGGGGTGCGCTTCACCTCCTGATGCCCAGCGGGCTTTGGCCAAAGCAGTCAGACAACTTGATAGCTTTGACCATTGCCCGGTAACCCGCGCAGAGCGAGTATTTCCCTGTTGATTACGGTTCCCCCCAACCTAATAAAAAACACAGTGGGATTCTGGCAATGCGCGATTACTTGTCTGCTACTTCTCAGTTCAATTATCAGCACACCGTCGATGCCGCGCTCGCGGGCGACTTGACGGCCCTCAACGCCTGTGTCGAATGCTGTGACCGGCATGCCTTGCCGGGTCGCATCGCGCTGTTCTGGGAAGGACGCGATGGCGCTGGTGCTTCGTACACCTTCACCGACTTGCAGGACAAGGCCGCGCGTTTCGCCAACTACCTGCTGGCCCAAGGCGTGAAGAAAGGCGACAAGGTCGCCGGCCTGTTGCCCCGCAATATCGAACTGTTGATCACCGTGTTCGCCACCTGGCGCATCGGCGCAGTGTATCAACCGCTGTTTACCGCATTCGGCCCCAAGGCCATCGAGCACCGCCTGGGCAGCTCTGGCGCCAAAGTGGTGGTGACCGATGCAGTGAACCGGCCGAAACTCGCCGAAGTCGCCGATTGCCCGACCATCGTGACTGTCACCGGTGCCAAAGGGCAGGGCCTGGTGCATGGCGATTTCAGTTTCTGGGCCGAACTGGCCAACTATTCCGCCGACTGTGAACCGGTGCTGCTGACCGGCGAAGATCCGTTCCTGCTGATGTTCACCTCGGGCACCACCGGCCCGTCGAAAGCGCTGTCGGTGCCACTCAAGGCCATCGTAGCGTTCCAGAGCTACACCCGCGATGCGGTGGATCTGCGCCCGGAAG
Source organism: Pseudomonas jessenii (assembly GCF_002236115.1). Lineage (GTDB taxonomy): Bacteria > Pseudomonadota > Gammaproteobacteria > Pseudomonadales > Pseudomonadaceae > Aquipseudomonas > Aquipseudomonas jessenii. Next base: position 478,625 of record NZ_NIWT01000001.1, read on the forward strand.
ACGCCTTCTGGAACGTCGCCGACCCGGGCTGGGCCTACGGCATTTATTTCGGTGTCACGGGGCCGATGTCCATGGGCCATCCGATCACCTTTTACGATGGCCCGTTCACCCTCGAAAGCACCTGCCGGGTGATCAACAAATACGGGATCACCAACCTCACCGGTTCGCCCACGGCCTACCGCTTGCTGATTGCCGGCGGCGATGAATTCGCCAAGTCGATCAAGGGCAAGCTGCGTATCGTCAGCAGCGCCGGCGAGCCGCTGAACCCGGAAGTGATCCGATGGTTCGCCGATAACCTCGACGTGGTCATCCACGACCACTACGGCCAGACCGAACTGGGCATGGTGCTGTGCAACCACCACGGCCTGGAGCACCCGATTCACATGGGCGCCGCCGGTTTTGCCTCGCCGGGCCACCGCATTGTGGTGCTGGATGACGAGTACAAGGAACTCGGCGTTGGGCAGCCGGGCATCCTGGCTATCGACCGCAGCCAGTCGCCGATGTGCTGGTTCGCCGGCTACGAAGGCGGGCCGACCAAGGCCTTTGTCGGCAACTACTACTTGAGTGGCGACACCGTGGAGTGGAACCCGGACGGCAGCATCAGCTTCGTCGGTCGCAGTGATGACGTGATCACCACCTCCGGCTACCGGGTAGGTCCCTTCGACGTGGAAAGTGCGCTGATCGAACACCCGGCCGTGGTCGAGGCCGCCGTGGTCGGCAAGCCAGATCCGGAGCGCACCGAACTGGTCAAGGCGTTCGTCGTGCTCAGCCCGCAATACCGCGCCGCCTCCGAGTTGGCTGAAGAGCTGCGCCAGCACGTGCGCAAGCGTCTGGCGGCGCACTCGTATCCCCGTGAAATCGAATTTGTCAGCGAATTGCCGAAAACCCCCAGCGGCAAATTGCAGCGCTTTATCTTGCGCAACCAGGAAATCGCCAAGGCTCAAGAGGCCACGGCGAAGAACCTTCCAGCTTGAATCCAGGGAAATAATGATGCAGATCCAGAACAAGATTTTTATCGTCACCGGTGGCGCTTCCGGCCTCGGTGCCGCCACCGCCGAGGTGCTGGTCGCCGCTGGCGCCAAAGTGATGCTGGTGGACATGAACGCCGAAGCCGTTGCAGCCCAGGCCCAGCGCCTTGGTGCACAAAGCGTGGTGGCGGACATCAGCAACGAAGCAGCGGCCGAAGCTGCCGTGCAGGCGACTGTCAAGGCCTTTGGCGGCCTCAATGGCCTGGTCAATTGCGCCGGCATCGTGCGTGGCGAGAAGATTCTCGGCAAGACAGGTCCGCATGCACTGGCCAGTTTCAGCCAGGTGATCAACGTCAACCTGATCGGCAGCTTCAACATGCTGCGCCTTGCGGCCGCGGCGATTGCCGAGACCGAAGCGGATGCCGATGGCGAGCGCGGCGTGATCATCAACACCGCGTCTGCCGCGGCTTACGACGGCCAGATCGGCCAGGCGGCTTACTCGGCGTCCAAGGGCGCGATTGTCAGCCTGACCTTGCCGGCGGCCCGTGAGCTGGCGCGCTTCGGCATTCGTGTCATGACGATCGCCCCCGGCATCTTCGAGACGCCGATGATGGCCGGCATGACCCAGGAAGTCCGCGATTCCCTGGCCGCTGGCGTGCCATTCCCGCCGCGTTTGGGCAAACCGGGCGAGTATGCCGGGCTGGTCAAGCATATTATTGAAAACTGCATGCTCAATGGCGAGGTGATCCGTCTCGACGGTGCCTTGCGCATGGCCGCCAAGTAAGGAGGATTTGTCATGACAATGTCCAACGATCCAATTGTTATCGTCAGCGCCGTCCGCACCCCGATGGGCGGTTTCCAGGGCGAACTGAAAAGCCTGACCGCACCGCAACTCGGTGCGGCCGCCATCAAGGCCGCCGTCGAACGTGCCGGTGTTGCCAGTGATAGCGTCGACGAAGTGCTGTTCGGTTGCGTGCTGCCGGCAGGCCTTGGCCAGGCCCCTGCGCGTCAGGCGGCGCTAGGCGCGGGGCTGGATAAATCGACCCGCTGCACCACCCTGAACAAGATGTGCGGCTCCGGCATGGAAGCGGCGATTCTGGCCCACGACATGCTGCTGGCGGGCAGTGCCGATGTGGTGGTTGCCGGTGGCATGGAAAGCATGTCCAACGCGCCTTACCTGCTGGATCGCGCCCGTGCCGGATACCGCATGGGCCATGGTCGAGTGCAGGACTCGATGTTCCTGGACGGCCTCGAAGACGCCTACGACAAGGGCCGCCTGATGGGCACCTTCGCCGAAGACTGCGCCGAAACCAACAGCTTCAGCCGTGAAGCCCAGGACGCGTTTGCCATTGCCTCGACCACTCGCGCGCAACAGGCGATCAAGGACGGCAGCTTCAAGGCCGAAATCGTGCCGCTGACTGTGACGGTCGGCAAAGAGCAGGTGGTGATCAGCAACGACGAGCAGCCGCCAAAGGCCAGGCTGGACAAGATTGCTTCGCTGAAGCCGGCGTTCCGCGAAGGCGGTACGGTGACGGCAGCGAACTCCAGTTCGATCTCCGACGGTGCCGCCGCGCTGGTGCTGATGCGCCAGTCCCAGGCACAGAAACAAGGCCTGAAACCCTTGGCGGTGATTCATGGCCACGCTGCGTTCGCCGACACCCCGGGCCTGTTCCCGGTGGCACCGATTGGTGCAATCAAGAAGTTGATGAAGAAAACCGGCTGGTCGCTCAATGACGTGGATCTGGTGGAAGTCAACGAAGCCTTCGCCGTGGTCGGCATGGCCGCGATGACTCATCTGGAAATCCCTCACGAGAAACTCAACGTGCACGGCGGTGCTTGCGCCCTCGGGCACCCGATCGGTGCGTCCGGTGCGCGGATTCTGGTGACTCTGCTTTCGGCCCTGCGCCAGAAAGGCTTGAAGCGTGGTGTTGCGGCGATTTGTATCGGCGGCGGTGAAGCGACGGCCATGGCCGTGGAATGCCTCTACTGAGGCCAACACCAATCCCTGTGGGAGCGAGCTTGCTCGCGATAGCGGTGGGTCAGATAGCAATAAAGTTGACTGACACGGCCCCATCGCGAGCAAGCTCGCTCCCACAGGGTTTCGCATTTAGCTTGATTTAAGGATTCACCATGATCCCCAATGACGACCAACAACAAATCCGTGACATGGCCCGGGACTTTGCCCAGGAACGGCTGAAGCCCTTCGCTGCCGAGTGGGACCGCGAGCACCGTTTTCCTAAGGAAGCCATCGGCGAAATGGCCGGGCTGGGCTTCTTCGGCATGCTGGTGCCGGAGCAGTGGGGCGGATGCGACACCGGTTACCTGGCCTATGCCATGGCGCTGGAAGAAATCGCCGCCGGCGATGGCGCCTGCTCGACCATCATGAGCGTGCACAACTCCGTGGGTTGCGTACCGATCCTCAACTACGGCACCGATGAGCAGAAAGAGCGCTTCCTCAAACCGCTGGCCAGCGGTGCGATGCTCGGTGCCTTTGCGCTGACCGAGCCCCAGGCCGGTTCCGACGCCAGCGGCCTGAAAACCCGTGCGCGCCTGGAAGGCGATCATTATGTGCTCAACGGCTGCAAGCAGTTCATCACCTCCGGGCAGAATGCCGGGGTGGTGATCGTGTTTGCGGTGACCGATCCGAGTGCCGGCAAACGTGGCATCAGCGCCTTTATAGTGCCGACCGATTCGCCGGGTTACAAAGTCGCGCGGGTTGAAGACAAACTCGGCCAGCATGCGTCCGACACCTGCCAGATCCTCTTCGAAGACGTGAAGGTGCCGCTGGCCAATCGCTTGGGCGAGGAGGGCGAAGGCTACAGAATTGCCCTGGCCAACCTTGAAGGCGGCCGCGTCGGCATCGCTTCGCAATCGGTGGGCATGGCCCGTGCCGCGTTCGAAGCGGCGCGCGATTACGCCCGTGAGCGCGAGAGCTTCGGCAAGCCGATCATCGAGCACCAGGCCGTGGCGTTCCGCCTGGCGGACATGGCGACCCAGATCGCCGTGGCGCGGCAAATGGTGCACTACGCCGCCGCTCTGCGTGACAGTGGCAAACCGGCCCTGGTCGAAGCGTCGATGGCCAAGTTGTTCGCCTCGGAAATGGCCGAGAAGGTATGCTCCTCGGCGCTGCAAACCCTGGGTGGTTACGGTTACCTCAACGATTTCCCGCTGGAACGGATCTACCGCGACGTGCGGGTCTGCCAGATCTACGAAGGCACCAGCGATATTCAACGCATGGTCATTTCGCGCAATTTATAAGAAGGAGTCCCCTGTGAGCTACGAAACGATTTTGCTGGAAACCCACGGCCGCGTTGGCCTGATCACCCTCAACCGTCCACAAGCGCTGAATGCGTTGAACGCGCAGATCGTCAGCGAACTGAACCAGGCCCTCGACGGCTTCGAGGCTGACTCGAACATCGGCTGTATCGTCCTGACCGGTTCGAAAAAAGCCTTCGCCGCCGGTGCCGACATCAAGGAAATGGCGGAGCTGACCTATCCGCAGATCTACATCGACGACCTGTTCAGCGACAGCGATCGTGTGGCCAACCGCCGCAAGCCGATCATCGCGGCGGTCAACGGTTTCGCCCTGGGCGGCGGCTGTGAGCTGGCGTTGATGTGCGATTTCATCCTGGCCGGTGACAACGCCAGATTCGGCCAGCCGGAAATCAACCTCGGCGTGTTGCCGGGCATGGGCGGCACCCAGCGCCTGACCCGCGCCGTGGGCAAGGCCAAGGCCATGGAAATGTGCCTGAGCGGCCGCTTGATCGATGCCGTGGAAGCGGAACGTTGCGGCATCGTGGCGCGTATCGTGCCGAGCGATGAGCTGCTGGATGAAGCGCTGAAAGTCGCGGCATTGATCGCTAAAAAATCGTTGCCGATTGCGATGATGGTCAAGGAAAGCGTCAACCGTGCCTTTGAAGTGAGCCTGGCCGAAGGCGTGCGCTTTGAGCGTCGGGTGTTCCATGCGGCGTTTGCGACGCAGGATCAGAAGGAAGGGATGGCGGCGTTCATTGCCAAGCGTGAGGCTGAGTTCCAAGGTAAGTAAAGTAGCGGTCTTTCGGCCTCATCGCGAGCAGGCTCGCTCCCACATTGGATCTCAGCGTTTATGAGATCCCCTTGTAGGAGCGAGCCTGCTCGCGAAAAACCTGAGGGCACCGGGTTGATTCAGGTACCCCGCGTCATCGTTGGCCACCATCGCGAGCGAGCTCGCTCCTACAGGTACAGGGCATCAAATCAGGTAGTTCTTCAGCTCGCGGGCAATCACCATCCGCTGAATTTCGCTCGACCCTTCGTAGATCTGCGTGATCCGCGCATCCCGGTAGTACTTCTCCACCGGATAGTCTTCCAGATACCCGTAGCCGCCATGAATCTGAATCGCGGACGAGCAGACCTTTTCCGCCATTTCCGACGCAAACAGCTTGGCTTGTGACGCCTCCGACAGACAGGGCTTGCCGGCCGTGCGCAGGCGTGCGGCATGCAGGATCATCAGTCGCGCGGCGTTCAACTGCATGTGCATGTCGGCCAGCAGGTTGGCGATGCTCTGGTGTTCATTGATCGTTTTGCCAAACTGCACACGATCACGGGAATAAGCCAGTGCCGCTTCAAACGCTGCGCGGGCGATGCCCAGTGCCTGGGCGGCGATGCCGATGCGGCCGCCTTCGAGGTTGGACAAGGCGATGGCCAGGCCCTTGCCGCGTTCGCCCAGCAAATTGGCTTCGGGGATGGTGCAGTTGTTCAGGGTCACCGCGCAGGTGTCGGAAGCACGGATGCCCATCTTGTGTTCGGTGCGGTCGACGATAAAACCGGCGGTGTCGGTCGGTACCAGGAACGCCGAAATGCCACGTTTGCCCAGGTCCGGATCGGTCACGGCAAACACAATCGCCAGTTTGGCGCGCTTGCCGTTGCTGACGAATTGTTTGGCGCCATTGATCACCCACTGGCCGTCGCGCAGTTCGGCGCGGGTGCGCAGGTTGTGCGCCTCGGAACCGGCCTGGGGTTCGGTCAGGCAGAAACAGCCGATGACCTGGCCGCTGGCAAGGTCCGCCAGCCAGGTCTGCTTCTGTTCTTCACTGCCGTAGTTGAGCACCGGCCCACAGCCCACGGAGTTGTGGATGCTCATGAAGGCGCCGGTAGCACCGTCGCCGGCGGAAATTTCTTCTACCGCCAGTGCATAGGCCACATAGTCGACATAGGTGCCGCCCCATTCCTCGGGGACCACCATGCCCAGCAAGCCCAGTTCGCCCATTTTCGCCACCAGACCGTCATCGATCCAGCCGGCCTTTTCCCAGGCCTGGGCATGGGGCGCGATTTCGCCGCGGGCAAAATCCCGGGCCATGTCGCGGATCATGACTTGTTCTTCACTCAATTCGATATCGTGCATGGCTCAGCTCTCGCTCCGGTCAAACTCGCTGAAGAAGCTCGCCACGTGTTCGGCGTCCAGTGCCTGGAGGGTGGGCGGGTTCCAGCGCGGTGTCTTGTCTTTGTCGATCAGCAAGGCGCGCACGCCTTCGATCAGGTCGCCGCGCTCGAACCACTGACGGTCCAGGTGCAGCTCAAGGGCGAAACATTGTTCAAGGGGCAGCTCGCGTCCGCGACGGAGCATTTCCAGGGTCACGGCCATGGCCAGCGGCGAGCGGGTTTCCAGCAGGTCGGCGGTGGTGACGGCCCACTCATGGCTGTCGGCGACCGTTACCTGGCGTAGTTGTTCCACAATACTCGGCACATCGGGTTGGGCGAAGAAGTGGTCGATGGCCGGGCGCAAATTCGCCAGTGGCGCATCGGGCAGTTGCTGCACGGCGAATTTCGCCAGCAGGCCTTGCAGGTCCTTGAGCGGCGTATCGTGCCATTCGAGCTGGTCGAGTTTTTCGTCCAGGACGCCAAGCTTGTCGCTTTCCAGGTACCAGTCGGCCAGGCCGCAATACAGCGCATCGGCGGCGCGAATCTGCACGCCGCTGACGCCGAGGTAAATCCCCAGTTCACCGGGGATGCGCGACAGGAAGTAACTGCCGCCGACGTCCGGGAAATAACCGATGCCGACTTCCGGCATGGCCAGGCGGCTTTTCTCTGTGACCAGGCGCAGGTCTGCGCCTTGCACCAGGCCCATGCCACCGCCGAGGACAAAACCGTCCATCAGGGCCAGCACCGGTTTGCGGTAGTGGTGGATCGCGAGGTCGAGGGCGTATTCCTCGACAAAGAAATCTTCGTGCAGGGTGTCGCCGCTTTTGAAGCTGTCATGCAGCGAGCGAATGTCGCCGCCGGCGCAGAAGGCTTTTTCCCCGGCACCGCGCAAGACCACGGCATGGACTTGCGAATCCTGGGCCCAGGCGTCGAGCTGGCGGTGCAGGTTGCGCACCATGTCCAGGGTGAGGGCATTGAGGCCGGCGGGGCGGTTGAGGGTCAGGTGACCAATGTGGTTGCGAACCTCGGCCAGCACTTCGTTTTGCATGGCATCCATGGACTGAGTCCCGGGAGAAAAAACCTGAGCAGTCATCACTAACTCCCTGCTTTTATTGTTCTTTATCAAGATGCTCGCGCGCGAGCGATGGCGGATCGTATCAGTGCAAATTTGCCTTGTACAACCCGGATAAGTGCAGGTTATCTGTGCATTTTTGCATGACAGTGTCCGGTATTGTTACAGCGTAGACCACGACGTAGTCAGGCAAACGCCGCGAGCAGATCCTCTTCGAATGCCTTTTGTGCATCGCCGGCCACTTGCGCCCGGTGCCGGGCCAGATGAAAAGCGACATCGAAACTCATGTCGCCTCGACGCACGGCCCTGAGCAAACCCTTGTTTTCCCAGGCATGGGCGAAGTGGCTGGGCAAATAACCGACATGTTTGCCGGAAAGGATAAAGGCGAGGGTGCCTTCGACTTGTTCCGAGCGCGCCGAACACAGCTTGCCCTGGAAGGGTTCGTCACTGCGCAGGAAACGGTAGGGGTGATCGACCCGGTCGCTGGCCTGCAGATCCTGATCGCAGGGGGCCGGGTTGGTGAACAGCGGATGGCCGGGGGCGCAATACAGATGCTGGGTTTCAATGAACAATTGGCGGTAGTCAAACGCGCTTTGCACTTGCGAGAAATAGCCGATCGCCAGGTCCAGCCGCTGTTGCAGTAGCAAGCGCTCCATTTCGCCGGGCATGGCGCTGATCAGTTCGATGCGCACTGACTCGTCCCGCTCACGGAAGCGCCGGATCGCCTCGGCCACCCGTTGCAGCACCGATTGATCCAGGGCTTCGGACAGACCCAGGCGCACTTCACCGATCAAGCGCCCGGCCACGCCGTTGGATTGATGACGGAAGGCTTCGATGGATTCGAACAGGGTGCGTGTGGCGCTGAGGAGTTGTTCGCCCTTGGCGGTGACCTTGAATCCGCCCTTGCCGCGGCTGCACAGGCGATAGCCAAGGCGGGTTTCCAGCTTGGCCATTTGCTGGCTGATGCTCGACTGGCTCAAGCCCAGCTCACCCTGGGCGGCACTGAAACCGCCGCACTCCACCACGCTGACAAACAGACGCAACAATTGCAGGTCCAGATCATGGAGTTGGCCGAGCATCAAACATTACTCCGTCATAAAGTCAGGTTAATTAACTTGATATTTCACCAATGTATCCGACGACGCATCCTGCAACCACTTCCTCTGGTCAGGTGTTCGTCATGGCTCCCATGTTCAAGCTGTGTTTACCCGCGCTGTTGCTCGCCGTGGCTGTTTCGGCCCAGGCCGAAGACAAGGTGGTCAATCTGTACAGTTGGGCCGATTACGTGGCCCCCGAAACCCTGCAGCGGTTCGAGCAGGAAACCGGCATCCATGTGCGCTACGACACCTTCGATTCTTCGGAAGTACTGGAGACCAAGCTGCTCACCGGCGGCAGCGGTTATGACGTGGTGGTGCCGTCCTCCAGTGTGCTGGCCCGGGGGCTTGCAGCCGGGGCGTTGAAACCGATTCCCCACGAAGGACTCAAGGGTTACGCCAACCTAGATCCGGACTTGCTGGAAAAACTCGCCGCTGTCGATCCCGGCAACCGCTATGGCGTGCCTTATACCTGGGGCACGCTGGGGTTGGGCATGAACGTCGAGGCGATCAAGCAGCGCTTGCCGGACGTGCCGCTCAATAGCCTGGACCTGCTGTTCAAACCCGAGTACGCAAGCAAGTTGAAAGACTGCGGCATCGCCATTCTCGACTCGCCCCAGGAGGTGATCGGACTGGCGCTGCATTACCTGGGTAAAGATCCCTACAGCACGGACAAGAGTGATCTGTCAGCCGCCGAGGCGTTGCTGCATCAGCTACAGCCGAACGTGCTGTACGTCGCCACCGGGCGGCAGATCAGCGACCTGGCCAATGGCAGCGTGTGCCTGGCGTTGACCTACAACGGTGACGCGAGCATGGCCGCCGACCAGGCACGCAAGGCCAACAAACCCTATGAAATTGCCTACCGGATTCCCAGGGAAGGCACCCTCGTGTGGCAGGACAACCTGGCGATTCCCAAGGACGCGCCGCACCCAGAAGCCGCCCGCGCCTTTATCGAATTCATGTTGCGTCCCGAGTCCGTTGCGGCACTGACCAACACCTTGTTCTTCGCCACGGCGAACCAGGCCGCCACGCCGCTGGTGGATGAAGCGGTGCGCACCGATCCGGACATCTACCCGCTGGCCGACGTGCGCGAACGGCTGTACGCCGACCGCAGCATGAACCTCAAGGACATGCGCCTGCGCACGCGCTTGTGGACCACTTTCCGTAGCCGCCAATAACTATAAAAGAAGGAGCCTTCAATGGACGTCCCGATGCAGAACGATCAAGCCCTTACCCGTGACAGCCTTTATGGCACGGCCGCTGAAAGTACCTACGCCGGTATCACCAGTTTCATGCGTCGCCGTTACAGTCGTGACTTGCGTGGCGTTGATGTGGCCGTCAGTGGCGTGCCGTTCGACACGGCCACCAGCAACCGCCCCGGCGCACGCTTCGGGCCCCGGGGCATTCGCGCCGCCTCGGCCGGGATCGCCTGGGAACGGCACTGGCCGTGGACGTTTGACCCGTTTGATCATCTGGCAGTCATCGACTACGGCGATTGCGATTTCGACTATGGTTCGCCGCAATCGACGCCCGAAATGATCGAAGCCCACGCCGAGCACATCCTCAATGCGGGCAGCGCGATGCTGACCTTTGGCGGCGATCACTTCATTACTTACCCGCTGCTCAAGGCCCATGCGCGAAAGCACGGGGCATTGTCGCTGATCCACTTCGACGCCCACAGCGACACCTGGCCGGACGAAGAGGGCAAGCGCATCGACCATGGCACCATGTTCTGGCACGCGGCCAGGGAAGGGCTGGTGGACCCGTCGCGCTCGGTACAAATCGGCTTGCGCACCACCAACGATGATCATCAGGGCTTTCAGGTGCTCGACGCACGGCAGGTGCACCGCCGTGGCTGCGAGGCGATAGTCGAGGCGATTCGCGCGCGGGTCGGCGACAACCCTGTGTACCTGACCTTCGACATCGACTGCCTCGATCCGGCGTTCGCGCCTGGCACCGGAACACCGGTGTGCGGCGGTTTGAGCACGGTGCAGGCGCTGGAGATTCTCGGCGGTTTGCGCGGGATCAACCTGGTGGGCATGGACGTGGTGGAAGTGGCACCGGCCTATGACAGCGCGGAGATCACCTCACTGGCGGCGGCGACGCTGGCGATGGAGATGCTGTGTCTGTATGCGGCAAGGCATAAGGTCGATAAGTAATACGCCTGACCCTGTGGGAGCGAGCTTGCTCGCGATGGCGGTCGATCAGCCGACATGGATGTTGAATGTTCCGCCCTCATTGCGAGCAAGCTCGCTCCCACAGTTTTGATTTGTGTCAGGCCACCGGAATGATTGGCAGGTCGAGGATCTGACCACCGCTGAACCGCGCGAACGAACCGGAAATGGATTCGTGCGGCACGCCTTTGGCCACGTCACTGACGCCATCCAGTCGTGCCAGTTGTTCGCTGCTCAATTGCACATTCAGCGCGCCCAACGTCGCATCCAGCTGCTCACGGGTCCGGGAACCGAGGATCGGAATCAGCGCCGTGGTCGAGCGTCTGGCTTTTTCCCGCAGCCAGGCGATGGCCACGTGGGTCGGGCTGGCGTCCAGTTCTGCGGCGACATCGATCAAGGTGTCGAGCAGGGCGGTTTCGCGGGCGCTTTTTTCGGCGTGGATCAGCACGCCGAGCTTGTTCGCACGGTTGTCGCCCTCACTGTTGCGGTACTTACCGGTCAGGAAGCCGCCACCCAGCGGCGACCACAAGGTCGCGGCCAGGCCCAGGGCTTCGGCCATTGGTAGTTGTTCACGCTCGGCGGTGCGTTCGGCAAGGCTGTACTCGACCTGGATCGCGGCAATCGGCGCAAAACCGCGTACCTCGGCCAGCAGGTCGGCGCGGGCGATGCGCCAGGCGGGGAAGTTCGAAAGCCCGGCGTAATGAATCTTGCCGGCACTGACCAGATCGTCGAAGCCGCGCAGGATCTCTTCCATGGGCGTGACGCCGTCGCTCATGTGCGCCCAGAACAGGTCGATATGCTCGGTCTTCAGCCGTTTCAGGCTTTCTTCGACGGCGCGCACCATGTTCTTGCGGCTGTTGCCAGTGTGGGAAATGCCGGCTGCCGGTGTAGTCCCGAGGGTGTATTTGGTGGCGATGACCAGGCGATCCCGTTCTACGGCGATGAATTCGCTGAGCATGGCCTCGGACTGCCCGCCCTGATAGCCATTGGCGGTATCGATGAAATTGCCACCGGCTTCCAGATAACCATCAAAAATCCGTCTGGCTTCGTCACGCTCGGCGCCATGGCCCCAACCGGTACCGAAATTACCCGCGCCCAGCGCCAGTTCGGAAACACGCAAGCCGGTTTTACGACCGAAAACTTTGTAATGCATGGGATGACTCCAGAGGGATGGCGACAAGGTTTAATAGATTATCTAAAACATCTATTAAATATGATGCTGGTAATCTAAGGCGTCAAGGTGCTTTTCCTGTCTGCACAAATCTGCCGATCACCGGTCGCGTTATCCATGGGCAATGGCATACTGCCGCCCATGACTATCGATTCCCCCTTAAGCGCCTGGCAGCATGCCATCGAACAAAAGGGCTTCGTCCAGGACGAGGCCCAGGAACATGCGGTGTGGGCGCTGCAAAAATGCCACGAAGCGTTGCACGCAGGCCGCGCGCCCATTTCCGGCGTGTACCTGTGGGGGCCGGTGGGGCGGGGCAAGACCTGGTTGATGGACCAGTTCTACCAAAGCCTGCGAGTACCGGCTCGGCGCCAGCACTTTCACCACTTCATGGGCTGGGTGCACCAACGCTCGTTTCAACTGACCGGCACTGCCGATCCGCTCAAGGCGTTGGCCCGTGAATTGGCTGAAGAGGTTCGCGTGCTGTGTTTCGACGAACTGTTCGTCAATGACATCGGCGACGCGATCATTCTCGGGCGCCTGTTCCAGGTGATGTTCGAACAGGGCGTGGTAGTGGTCTGCACGTCCAATCTGCCGCCGGACCAGTTGTACGCCGACGGCTTCAATCGCGACCGTTTCATGCCAGCCATCGCGGCGATCAAGCAGCACATGCAGGTGATTGCGGTGGATGGCGGGGAAGACCATCGCCTGCATCCGGGGGCCGGTTTGCAACGTTATTGGGTGGCCGAGCCCGGTAACCCCTGCGCTTTGGGTGAAGTGTTCCAGTTGTTGAGCGTCGGCCAGTCAGTATCGAGCGAGCCGGTCAAGGTCGGTCACCGTTCCCTTGAGGTGGTCAAGGCCAGCCCGACTGTGCTCTGGACCCGTTACGCCGCGCTGTGCGAGCAACCCTTCGCGGCCATGGATTTCATCGCCCTGTGCGATACCTATGGCGCTATCCTGTTGAGTGACGTGCCCAACCTCAGCGCACAGAAACGCGCAGGGCGCATTGCCCGCGGCACCGAGGACGGTGTCGAGCGGGTGGAGGCGGGAGATCGCGAGTTGCCGCAGTTATCGGTGCATGACGATGGTGTGCGACGGTTCATTGCCCTGGTGGACGAGTGCTACGACCGCAAGGTGCCGCTGTACCTTGAAGCGCAAGTGCCAATGGCATCGCTTTACACCGAGGGTTATCTGGAATTTCCGTTCCGCCGCACCCTCAGTCGATTGCAGGAAATGCAACTGCAGCGGTTTGCCGAAGTTTGATCGGGTTTTGAACGGGAGCAGCGAACATGAATCAGCCCCTGTCACACCATTTGCTGACCATGGCCTATCAGAACGCCTGGGCCAATCACCGACTGGCCAAGGCCTGGCGTCAGTTGAGCCCGCAGGAACTGAGCGCATCCCGGGTCAGCTTCTTCCCTTCGATCCGCGCCACCCTCAACCACATCCTCACCTGTGACTGGTTTTATGTGGATGCCCTGGAGCGCGAACTGCGCGGCGACGACCCGCATCCCGATTGCCGGGTGTTTTTCAAGGAGGACGAACCCTTCCTCGTGGCAACGGACCTGGTTGGCGAACAGGCCCACGTCGACCGCCGGCTGATCGCCTACTGCGAGCAGATGCGCGACGCCGACCTGGGCAAAATCGTGACCATCGCCCGCGACACCCCGCAACACGACAGTCGCTTGCGCCTGCTGTCCCATTTGTTTGAACACCAGATCCATCACCGCGGCCAGATTCACGCCATGCTCAGCGGCACCTCGGTCCAGCCACCGCAACTCGACGAGTTTTTCTGCGGCGGTGAGTCGCACTTGCGGGCCGAGGATTTTGCCGAACTGGGGTGGACGGAAGCCTTGATCTGGGGCGCTTGAGGCCAAAGATTTTCTCGGTTGCGATTGTCGTTGGCACGTTGCTCGCGCTATGGTCTGCGGGCACTTCAGCGTGAGTACATGCTGGGGGCTACTTCATGTGTGATCGAGGATGGAAATGGACTCCGCAGAAATTCTTGTGCTTCAGGCCAGTTACACCAATCCGGTGCACGCCGAGGCTATTTGCCTGGTGCTGAACCACTACGCCGAGGACCCGATGGGGGGCGGCCAGCCGTTGCCGGCCAATGTACTGGAGCAGCTCCCGGGCGAACTTGCCCGGCGCCCCCACGCATTCAGTGTGCTGGCCTTTGTCGGTGGCGAGCCGGCCGGGCTGGTCAATTGCTTCGAGGGGTTCTCGACGTTTGCCTGCCGGCCGCTGGTCAATGTGCATGATGTGTCGGTGATGAAAAAGTTTCGCGGCCTGGGCTTGAGCCAGAAGATGCTGCAAAAGGTCGAAGACATCGCCCGTCAACGTGGCTGCTGCAAGCTCACCCTGGAAGTGCTGGAAGGCAATGCCGTGGCCCAGGGTTCCTATGAAAAAGCCGGTTTCGCCGCCGGCATGTTCGACCCGGCCCATGGACGGATGCTGTTCTGGACCAAGAGCCTCTGATTCAACAGGCAAAAAAAGGGCGTCCATCAGGACGCCCGACAGTCTTCTACCTAGAACTGCAATCAGACGTCCATGGATCATTTCGGTCTGTAGGTTTCAGTCATTTGTGCGGTTTGATCGTCCGGAACCCGCAGTTCAATGCTTTGGATGGGGTGGCCCAGGGCTTCTTGCTGGGCCAGTCGCAGGCTTTCGTAGTAATAGCGCATGCGTTCGGCTCCACCTTCGGCAAAAGCACTGGTTGAGCCCAAGGCCATCAGGCCGGCGAGAATCATTGCGGTGCGTTTCATGGTTTGCCTCCCACTACAGATGTCGGATGCCTTTCGTCCATGAATCAATGAAGCAGTGTCGAAATGGCATTATCCGCCGATTCGGTCAATTGGGAATCAACTTCACCAACGACCTGCATGGCTGCAACGGGAGCATGAAAAAGGGGCCGGAACCGGCCCCTGAAAGGATTACTGCTGAACGACAGTGGGTGGCGTTTTGGGCTTCATCAGGCTGAAGTCGATCAGCGCACGCTGCTGACGCTCATACGGGTTGCCGATCATCAATGGCCGGGCCTTGAAGCTGTCACTGACCAGGCTTTTGCTGCGATCGAGTTCGTCGAAGCTCAGGCCCGCCAGGTCGGCCCAGGTGTGAATCAGGTGCGAGCTGCTGTAAGGGCGCGAGAGATCACCCACGAGGTTCCAGTCATGGGTTGCGCGCCATTTCGGCGATGCCCAGGCCATGAACGGAATGGTGTACATCGGTGCTGTCGGCTTGTTCTCGTTGCGCCCCAAGGTGTTGTGGCCCACGGAATCGAACACGTCCTCGCCATGGTCGGACAGGTACAGCAGGAAGCCGTTCGGATCGGTCCTGGCGTAGTCCTTGATCAGGCTGGACACCACGAAGTCGTTGTACAGCACGGCATTGTCGTAGCTGTTGTACGTCGGCAACTGGTCATCGCGAATGCCGGCAGGCACGCCCTCAGGGTCCTGGAACCTGTCGAAGGTCGACGGGTAGCGGTACTGGTAGCTCATGTGCGTGCCGAGCAAATGCACGACGATGAGTTTGCGCGGTGCCCCGTCGGCCAGGGCCTTGTTGAAGGGCTCGATCACGTCGCCATCGTACTGGGCGGCGTTCTGGTTGCGGTTGTTGTTCAGGTACACCTGTTCATCGGCCTGTTCGGAAAAGGTCGTGAGCATGGTGTTGCGCTTGGTCATGGTCTGCTGGTTGGTGATCCAGAAGGTCTTGTAACCTGCCTGTTTCATCATGCTGACCAGCGATGGCGTCGACAGGTACAGGTCGGGGTTTTCTTCGTCGGCGAAGGTCAGGACCTGCTGCAGCGCCTCAATGGTGTAGGGGCGCGGCGTAATGACGTTGTCGAAAACGTCCAGTTGATCCTTGAGCTTGTCCAGTTCCGGCGTGGTTGCCCGGGGGTAGCCATACAGGCTCATGCGCTGACGGTTGGTGGACTCACCGATCACCAGCACCAGGGTCGCAGGCGTGTTGGCCATTGCGTCCTTCAGGTTGTGCAGCGGTGGAATCTTGCTGGCGCTATTGAGCATGTCCTGCATGCCGGCCAGGGTTTCCAGGTAGCGGTGATAGGCCACGGCCATCTGCCATGGCACCGCCGGCTCGATGCGGGTTTCGAACTTGTCGAAGCCTTCGGCGAAACTGCCGGTGCGTGCGGTTTGCTTGATCAGCGGATAACCGACGACCGCCATGACAATGGCCACCGCGGCCACGATGGCCTTGCCACGGGGCAGGTACACCGGGCGCAGGCGTGTCCACAGGAACCAGGAAAAAGCGGTGTGTGCCAGGAACGCCGGCACCATCCACCAGGCAAAGTACTGGGTCATGTATTCGCCGGCTTCAGCCACGTTCGACTCAAACATGATGAAGATGACGCTCTGGGAAAACTCCTGCTGATAAATGAAGAAGTAACCCAGGCTCGCCATGGAGCACGCCCACAGTACGACGCCGATCACGGCAGCCATGACGCGGGTTTGTCGGGGGAACAGCAACATCGGCGCCAGCCAGAAGGCGCTCATGACGAAGGCCTGGCGGAATCCGCTAAAGCCGGAGGTGCCAGTCAACTGGATGAGTAGTTGGGTGATGCCGGAAAAGTACCAGAAGAATACAAACAGCCAGACAAATCCGGCCCAATCAAAACCTGCCGCAGTCGTGTTGCTGCGTTTAAACAAAGACATTCAGCGCTCCAGCCGAGAGTTCACTACCACCGCCGGGACTTGGATATCACGGACGACGAACGAGGGCCGCGCGGAATCGGGCGACCTAAACGGGTAATTGTCGTGTAACAATTGTGAAAATTTTGTGAGTTGCCAGGGGCGGCAGGGCGTGAGCCGGTGCGGAAGCAGTGCAGACCGCTCCCGCTTCAAAGAGGGGGGTCAGGCGAGTGGGGCGTGTTGCACCACAGCCAGGGGCTGCACTTGATTGGTTTGCAGCAGCAGCCGCAATTGTGCCAGTTCCTGCTTCAACTGATCGCGTTCGTCTTTCAACTGGCGCAATTCATCGCGACGGATTGTGACGTAAAGGGTTTGTGCTGGCAGTGCGGTATGTACTGTGCCCATTGCTCACCTCGCAAATGGCGTGTCTCAACTGTAGGTACGCCTCGAAATCCGGGGCTGACCTACTATCGGCGCCAATTTTGATTTCTTTTGCCCCAGAAGGGAACTTTTTTATTTTTCATGGTCGTTGTGTCTTCGGTTTGATTCCCGACGTTATCCATCAGGATCGGGCACAATGCCCGGAAACTTCGTGCCAACGCTCTGGACTAACCTCATGAGTCGCGTTGGGCTATAACCTTTGACACACTTAATTTGTAGTAGGGAGCATCAGCACATGCAACTCGGGATTATTGGACTGGGCCGCATGGGCGGCAATATTGCGCGGCGCCTGATGCTCAACGGGCACACCACCGTTGTTTACGATCGCAATACCGCCTTTGTCGAAGCCTTGGCTACAGAGGGCTCCACGGGCGTCACCGATCTGCCGGCGCTGGTCGCCGGCCTGGCCAGGCCGCGTGCGGTCTGGGTCATGCTGCCAGCTGGCGCGCCGACCGAAGAAACCATCGACACCCTGAGCACCTTGCTCGATGCCGGCGATACCATCATCGACGGCGGCAACACCTTCTATAAAGACGATATCCGCCGGGCGAAGACCCTGTCGGAAAAAGGCCTGCACTACATCGACGTCGGTACCTCCGGCGGTGTCTGGGGCCTGGAGCGCGGTTACTGCATGATGATCGGCGGCGATGCCGAGACGGTTAAGCGCCTCGACCCGCTGTTCGCAACCCTGGCCCCTGGCCTGGGCGACATCCCGCGCACCAAGGACCGCAAGTCCGACGACGATCGTGCCGAGCGTGGTTACATTCATGCAGGTCCGGCCGGTTCCGGGCACTTCGTGAAGATGATCCACAACGGCATCGAATACGGAATGATGCAGGCGTTCGCAGAAGGCTTCGACATCCTCAAGACCAAAAACAGCGAGAACCTGCCGCAAGACCAGCGTTTCGACCTGAACGT
Organism: Pseudomonas jessenii; assembly: GCF_002236115.1. Lineage (GTDB taxonomy): Bacteria > Pseudomonadota > Gammaproteobacteria > Pseudomonadales > Pseudomonadaceae > Aquipseudomonas > Aquipseudomonas jessenii. The sequence continues at coordinate 496,503 of NZ_NIWT01000001.1, forward strand.
CGCCGATATCGCCGAAGTGTGGCGCCGTGGCAGCGTGGTGTCCTCGTGGTTGCTGGACCTGACTGCCGACGCCTTGGCCAGCGATCCGAAACTCGACGGTTTCTCCGGGTCCGTGGCCGACAGCGGTGAAGGTCAATGGACCATCGAAGCTGCCATGGAACAAGCGGTGCCGGTGCCGGTGCTGTCGAACTCGCTGTTCTCGCGCTACCGTTCCCGTGGGCAAGGCACCTTTGGCGACAAGATTCTCTCGGCCCAGCGCTTCGGCTTCGGCGGCCATGTGGAGACCTCGAAAAAATGACCCACGCGATCCGCAGAAAATCCAAGGCTGAACCCGCGCCGCCGACCACGCTGTTCCTGTTCGGCGCCCACGGCGATCTGGTCAAGCGCCTGCTGATGCCGGCGCTGTACAATCTCAGCCGTGACGGTTTACTCGGGAATGGACTGCGGATCATAGGCGTTGACCACAACGCCATCAGTGATGAAGGCTTCGCGAAAAAACTCGAAGACTTCATCCGCAACGAGGTGGCCACCAGGACCGGCAAGGGCGATCAAGCCCTTGACCCGGCGCTGTGGGCCAAACTCGCCAAAGGCATCAGCTACGTTCAGGGCGATTTCCTGGACGACAGCACTTATCAAGCGCTGGCGGCAAAAATCGCCGACAGCGGTACTGGCAATGCGGTGTTCTATCTGGCCACCGCGCCGCGTTTCTTCAGTGAAGTGGTGCGCCGTCTTGGCTCGGCTGGCTTGCTTGAAGAAAACCCCGAGGCGTTCAGAAGGGTGGTGGTCGAAAAACCCTTCGGTTCCGACCTGCATACGGCCGAAGCCTTGAACGCTTGCCTGCTCAAGGTGATGACGGAAAAGCAGATCTACCGCATCGACCATTACCTGGGCAAGGAGACCGTACAGAACATCCTGGTCAGCCGGTTCTCCAACAGCCTGTTCGAAGCGTTCTGGAACAATCACTACATCGACCACGTGCAGATCACCGCCGCCGAAACCGTGGGCGTGGAAACCCGTGGCAGTTTCTATGAGCACACCGGCGCGCTGCGGGACATGGTGCCCAATCACCTGTTCCAGTTGCTGGCGATGGTGGCGATGGAACCGCCCGCCGCGTTCGGCGCCGATGCGGTGCGCGGCGAGAAAGCCAAGGTCGTTGGCGCGATCAGGCCCTGGACGGTGGAGGAAGCCCGCGCCAACTCGGTGCGCGGCCAATACACCTCCGGTGAGATCGACGGCAAGGCACTGCCGGGCTACCGCCAGGAAAACAACGTCGCACCCGACAGCAATACCGAAACCTATGTGGCCCTCAAGGTCATGATCGATAACTGGCGATGGGTCGGCGTGCCGTTCTATCTGCGAACAGGCAAGCGCATGAGTGTGCGTGACACCGAGATCGTGATCTGTTTCAAGCCGGCGCCATATGCGCAGTTCCGCGATACCGAGGTCGATGAGCTGCAGCCGACCTATTTGCGCATTCAGATCCAGCCGAACGAAGGCATGTGGTTCGACCTGCTGGCCAAGCGTCCCGGTCAGGCCTTGAAAATGGACAACATCGAGCTGGGGTTCGCCTACAAGGACTTCTTCGAGATGCAGCCGTCCACCGGCTACGAAACCCTGATCTACGATTGCCTGACGGGTGACCAGACGCTGTTCCAGCGCGCCGATAACATCGAAAACGGCTGGCGCGCCGTTCAGCCGTTCCTGGATGCCTGGCAGCAGGATTCCAGCGTGCAGAGCTACGCTGCCGGGGGAAACGGCCCCAAGGCCGGCGAAGAACTGCTCACCCGTGACGGTCGCGTCTGGCACCGCCTCGGATAGCACCTATCTCCAGTGGGAGCGAGCTTTTGTGGCGAGGGGGCTTGCCCCCGTTCGGCTGCGAAGCAGTCGCATTTCATCACTCGGTGTACCTGCTACAGCGTAGTAGTAGGTTTTGGGGCAGCTGCGCAGCCAACGGGGGCAAGCCCCCTCGCCACAAAGGCTCGGCGGTGTCAGAGCCAGTAGCTCACCGCATACCACCCGAGCAAGCCCATCACCACGGTGTAGGGAAGCGCCATCCAGACCATCCGCCCGTACGACAGACGCACCAGCGGTGCAATTGCCGAGGTCAGCAGGAACAGAAACGCCGCCTGACCGTTGGGCGTCGCCACGCTCGGCAGGTTGGTACCGGTATTGATCGCAATGGCCAGGGTTTCGAAATGCTCACGGGTCATCTCTCCCGCCATGAACGCGCGCTTCACTTCGGTGATGTAAATGGTTGCCACGAACACGTTGTCGCTGATGGCGGACAGCAGGCCGTTGGCAATGAACAGCATGCCCGGTTGTTGGTCTGCCGGGAGCGTCAGCACCCAGTGGATCAGTGGGGCGAACAGTTGCTGGTCGTGAATCACCGCGACCACGGCGAAAAACACCACCAACAATGAGGTGAACGGCATGGCGTCCTTGAACGCTGTGCCCAGGCGGTGTTCGTCGGTGATGCCGGTAAAGGCGGTAATCAACACGATCACCATCAAACCGATCAAACCCACTTCGGCGATGTGGAACGCCAGCCCGGCAATCAGAATCAATGCGGCAAAGCCTTGCACCAGTAGCGCTGCACCTTGGCGTGTGGTGCGCTCGGCATTGTCTTCGGCGGCGTAGTTGGCCAGCACCGCACGAACGTTATCCGGCAGCAGCGTGCCGTATCCGAACCAGCGCAGCTTTTCCAGGAGGACGCAGGTTACCAGCCCGGCAACCAGTACCGGCAGGGATACCGGCGCAACCCGGGTGAAGAACTCAGCGAAGTGCCAGCCCATTTCATGGCCGATCAGCAGGTTCTGCGGTTCACCGACCAGCGTACAGACACCGCCCAGCGCGGTGCCCACGGCACCGTGCATCAGCAGGCTGCGCAGGAAGGCGCGGAACTGTTCCAGATCACCGTGATGCAGGGTGGGCAGATGTTGGTCGTCGCTGAACTCGCTGTCCTGGCGCGGATCGTTGCCCGAGGCGACGCGGTGATACACCGAGTAAAAACCTACGGCGGCACTGATGATCACGGCGGTCACAGTCAAGGCATCGAGGAACGCCGACAGAAACGCCGACAGAAAGCAGAACATCAGGGACAGCAGGGCTTTGGAGCGGACCCCGAGCAGCAGGCGCGAGAACAGGTAAAGCAACAGGTCCTTCATGAAATAGATACCCGCCACCATGAACATCAGCAGCAGGATCACCGGGAAGTTGTGCAGCAACTCGTCGTACAGCGCCTGGGGCGTGGTCATCTTCAGCAGCAGGGCTTCTATCAACAGCAGGCCGCCGGGCATCAGCGGATAGCATTTGAGTGCCATGGCCAGGGTGAAGATGAACTCCAGCACCAGTAGCCAGCCGGCAACCACCGGGCCTGCGGTCCAAAGCACCAGGGCATTGAGGATGAGAAAGCCGACGATGCAGGCCTTGTACCAACGGGGCGAGTGCCCGAGAAAGTTGTGCGCGAACGCCTGGGCCATTGAACCGGACATCGGCTGCTCCTTGTCTTGAGAAGCGCGCAAGTTGCCGCAAGCGCGCGAGAAGATCAAGCGCAGGAAAAATGCCGGTGTTTATCCCTGGAAACGAGCGATGACCGCCTTGTAGTTTCCGTGCAGCGAATAGCCTCCCACTACAATGTTTCCATCGGCGTGCGCGGCGACACAGGTGGCGGTATCCAGGCTGGGGCCCAGGCGCGTACGTGTATAGCCGCTGCCTTTGCCAAAACGGCGATCGGGAAGGCCGTTGGGCAGGTATCGCCCGAGAATGAAGTCTGCTTCGGCGCCGCCGATGGTGGCGCCCGCCGTGAGCACACTGCCATCAGGTTGTAACTGTGCGGCGGTCCACTGGCATCCGCTGTAACCGATTTCCCGCCGCTGCGGATGTCCTCCGTTGCAATGACTGTCGGGGCGCCCGTTGCTGTGCATTTTAAATGTCAGGCAGTGCATCGGCTCGCGACTGCTGCCAAAACACAGGATTTCGCCTTCGTTTTGCTGGACCACCCGGCTGACCCGGGCGCCATGCCCTTGGGCCTTGAAGGTCATGAATCCATCCACGGCAAATCGGTCGTCGAGGCGCCCGTCCGGGTGATAGCGTGCCAGCAAGCCTTCCTCGGGAAAATTGATCGATCCACCGACCAGGATTCGGCCATCACGTTGTACCGTCAGGCTGCTGAGCCAGGTATTCATCAGCAGGTGCCTGACCATCACGAAGCCGCGGTCGTTGAACGAGCAGTCCAGCGAGCCTTCGACATCCAGGCGTATCAACATGCCGACGTGATCGGCCAGTTCGTAGTGATGGTTGGCCAGGATCAGGATCCGGCCGTCTTGCTGTATGGCCACATCGCAGGCTTCTGCACCCGGCACACCCAGAGGCAGCCGGATATCGCGCATGCCCAGGGACAGATCGCCAGGCAATCGCACGACACGGCGGCCATTATCGCCAAAGCCTTGCACCAGGCGGCCATCCTGATCCAGCAATGCCAGGGCCGGGAGCGTGCGGTGCGCGTTTTCGTATTGCAGGCCAGCCAACAGGATGTTGCCGTCGGGCAGGATCAGGACCTTGGTGCCCATGGCTTCGAACCCCGGTTCGAATTGCCCGATGACACTGCCTTGTTTACCGAACGTCAGGTCTGCGCAACCATCCGCCAGCAAGCGGGCCAGGCCAAAGCGGGTGCCATCGGCCATGCCGACTTTTGCGGCTACCAGCAAGCGACCTTGCGCATCGATCGCAACGTCATTGGCCAGGCTGAAAAGGCTGTCGGCGAAATAGACCTGGGTTTTGCCGTTGGCGGCAAACGTCGTATCGAGGGCCCCGGCGTTTTTCCGGGTCGCGGAGTAGGCAAAAGCGGACTGGCTTGACATGCACCGCATCTCCTTGCGAGTCGTCCTGATCCGGAAGTTTGGGTGGCGACTTGATAGGGAGATTATTCAATCCCTGAATGAAGGGATGCACAACAGTAAGAACTAACAGACGGAGGGTCGCTGTGTGCCACAACAGTGTCTTTTCGAACCAATGGCGAGCCTGCAAAGTATCAGGCGTATGTAAAGTTCGAATTAAACAGTGTCACGTAGTGTGCGCGGCCAGAAAAAACTGCGAACTAAAGACAGGGAAAGGGCGCGGATTACCCCGGAGTAATCCGCAAAACGATTAGTGCGGCATCGACCACGACTGCAGTGTGTAACCTTCCTCGCTCAATTCGGCGCGAGCCTGTTCCAGCAGCCGTTCGAGTTGCGCGGGATCGGAATAGGCGCTGCTTGGGATCTGCTTGCGGCCAATGTTGGTGCTGGTGCGGTCGATAACGGTCAGGCTGAGTTCGCCATTGCCGTCTTGTGGGGCCCAGGCCACGCATTTGAATGGTTTAAATGCGCAGTCGGCAATCAGAAGTGCTTCGTTGATACGGAGCGGGGCGTTCATAGGGTCTTCTCTCTGTATGCCCAATCAAGTGATAGGCCGACGGTTGGGCTTACCGTTCAGCTGGTTACTTGTACTGATGCCCGCAACCGGGGTTCGGGTCACACACATTCAAAAGAAATTTCCACTTTATTTCACAGATTCAAGGAAGAGCCTGACATTGAAAGCTGAATGAAAGGAAACAGTCGTTAGGTGACTAACATAATCGCAACTTATAACTGGTTTTGTGACATCCCTATAGTCAAACAGTACAAGGCCCTGTCAAATTCTTGCTAATGTTACAGCCAGGCCTGCCAAATGACTGTTTTTATTAAATTTTCATAAATTTGGCGCCAAGGATCAGTCATGAGTGATGCGCCTGCCTTACGACGTTTGTTAGTGGTGGACCCCTGTGACGATTGCTATCGCCTGCTCCCTGGATTGCGCGCCATCGGTTGGGACGTTGACAGCTGCACGCTGGAGAACGCCGTTGACCGAACCTGTGACGTGGGCTTGCTGCGCTTGCAGCCTTTTCACCTTGAGCACCCGGAGGCCGTCAAAGAGCTGATCAGCCGCAGCGGCACCGAGTGGATAGCCGTACTCAACCAGGAAGTACTGCGGCTGCAAAATGTCGGCGACTTCGTCTGTGAATGGTTTTTTGACTTTCATACCTTGCCGTTCGATGTGTCCCGGGTTCAGGTAACACTGGGGCGCGCGTTTGGCATGGCGCGCTTGCGCGGGCAGGGCACGGTCTATGTCGACCAGCCCGAGCACGAATTGCTGGGCGACAGCAAACCTATTCGTGAGCTGCGAAAGCTGTTGAGCAAACTGGCTCCGACCGAATCTCCGGTGTTGATTCGCGGTGAAAGCGGCACTGGCAAGGAACTGGTCGCACGAACGTTGCATCGTCAGTCCCAGCGTCACAACAAACCCTTCATTGCGATCAATTGTGGTGCGATTCCCGAGCATTTGATCCAGTCCGAGTTGTTCGGCCATGAGAAAGGCGCATTTACCGGCGCGCACCAACGCAAGGTCGGACGGATAGAAGCCGCCAACGGTGGCACCCTGTTTCTCGACGAGATCGGTGACCTGCCACTGGAGTTGCAGGCCAACCTGTTGCGGTTCCTCCAGGAAAAACACATCGAGCGGGTGGGTGGCAGTCAGCTGATTCCGGTGGATGTGCGGGTTCTGGCGGCAACGCATACCGACCTTGAAGCCGCCATCGAGAAGAAGCGCTTTCGCGAAGATTTGTATTACCGCTTGAACGTACTGCAAGTGGCGACCGTTCCGCTGCGCGAGCGCCATGGCGACCTGGCGGTGTTGGCCAACCACTTCTCCCATTTCTATAGCCATGAAACCGGGCGCCGCCCACGCAGTTTCAGCGAAGACGCGTTGATTGCCATGGGCAAACACGACTGGCCAGGCAATGTTCGCGAACTGGCCAACCGCGTTCGTCGCGGGCTGGTGTTGGCCGAAGGCCGGCAGATCGAGGCCCGTGACCTGGGGTTGATCAGTCAGCATACGTTGGCAGCGCCGATGGGCACCCTCGAAGAATACAAGTCCCGGGCCGAACGCCAGGCGTTGTGCGATGTATTGAGTCGCCACAGCGATAACCTGAGTGTCGCCGCCAAAGTATTGGGTGTGTCGCGACCGACCTTCTACCGGTTGTTGCACAAGCACCAGATTCGCTGAACCCCGGCCGCAAACCAAAACCCCGCTGCGATTGCAGTTGCAGCGGGGTTTTTGTTCGGGTCAGAAGTAGTAGGGGAGTTTCAGGCTGAACTGGAAGTCCGGGGCATCGTCCGTCATGCCGATGGACAGGTTGGGCACGATGGTCAGGCTGTCGGTGGCCGCAATGGTCATGCCGATGTTGAAGTAACCGGCGTTGGCATCGCTGGAGACCACCGCTTGCCAATCCCCGCCATCTTCCTTGAGCTTGCTTTTGCGTTGCACCAGGTCAGAGACCGAGAACGACATACTCATCTTTTCGTTCAAGGCGAACGCAATGCCGGCGCCGATCTGGAAGCTGTCGCCAATGCGGACTTTGCCCGGTGTCTCGACCGCCGGGTTGGAGCTGATGTCGTCGAAAGACTCCTCCATGTTGTACGTGTAGGACAGGCTGCCGAACAGCACCGCCGGATCGAACGTCTTGACCAGGGAGATCCCCGGCGTAATCGACCAGACGCCGTTACCGGTAGGCAAGGATTCAGGCACGGCCAGGTTTGAGTTATCGGCCACCCGAACCAGCTTGATGCCGAACGGGTCTTTGCCGGTAGGCGCCTTGACGCGCAAGGTCACCACGGCATCCGGCGTGTTGGCCGATTCGTCGAGGAATTTGTAGGCGACACCGAAGTTGACGTCACCTATGGTCGGGTCTTCCTTGACGGTGTCTTCGGTCGTGACGTTTGCGGCGCCGCTATTGCCGCCACCGGACTGGTACGTGGACTCACGGTAGACAACCGGTACGTTCAGGTCGAACTGCCAGCGATTGTTGAAGTTGTAGCGACCGGTGAGGTCAAGCGTCCAGGTGTCGGCCTTGATCCGGTCCAGGTTGATAGCGCCCAGGAAGATCGAGTCCAGGGCTAGAAAACCGTTGAGGACCAGTTGGCGGGAATCGTAGCGGGAGTAGGTTATCCCGGTTTCGACGCTGAACTTGCCACCGCCGAAAAACCCGCTGGCCTCGTCATACAGGTTCGAAACGCTTTGCGCCGGTTGCGAGTCATTGGCCAGCGATTGTCCATAAGAACTGCCGCTCCCCCCCGAGGCGGCTGCGGCGCCGGTGCCGACGCCTGGATTGCCCTTGAGATCCGCTGGCGACTTGGCCAGGCGTTTGGGAGCGGGCGAGGCGGGCTGCTCTTCGACCTGGCGGACCCGTTGTTCGAGAACCGCCAGGGCTTTTTGCTGTACTTCGTATCGTTGTTTCAACTCCAGGAGCTCTTGTTTGAGAGCCTCCAGTTCCGGGTCAGGTGCTGCCTGCAACATCGCCGCCGGGAGTAGAGCACTCAAGCATGCAACTGCACGCAGTGATACTGATCGGTACATGAAATATGCCGTCCATTTGTGCCCAATGGTCCAGACTCAGCGTAGTTCAATAGCCCATGGTCCGTAATGCAGCGAGTTGGTTGAGGTTGCAGTCCAATGCCCCCGCACTCGGGCCATTATTGTTGAGCACTACGTTGAGTTGAGTCATGTTGTCGACCACATTGCTGCTGCCCAGCAACCGGGTGTTTTGCAGCAACCCGCCTTGGGCGACTTGTTGCAGGCTGGTGCCCTGGTTGTTGTTGGCGGTAATGGCCATCTGAACGCCGCCGCTGGTCGCGGATACCGCGACACTGCCTGCGGCATTACTGCCGGTGATGGTTTGACCGGCTATCAGCGCCTGGCCCTGGCCCGCCACCAGTGCAGGGGCCGTGCTGGCCTCTTTGACGTTGATGGCGATGTTGTTGTTTGCGCTGTTGCCATCACCAGCGGCCCGTGTGACCTGGGTTATGCCCCGGGAAGTGCTCAGGGCTGCGCCCCCCGACACGTGACCGCTGCCTGACCTGGACGTACCGCCATGACCCGATTGCTTGATGGTTGAAACATAGAACTCGGGCTTGACCGTTGCGGCTTGAAGCTGCATCGAGGTGGAGGCTCCGATCAGGTCACCACTGGCATTGCGCCAGGTACTGCTCATGACGACACCGAAGCTGATGACCCGCCCCGGCATCACATATCGGCCACGCAACTCGGCCAGTTCCTCGTCCTTGATTTCGATGGGTCTGAACTCATCAGCAAAACCTGAAGTGTTCGCTGCCAGAAAGGCAGCGACCACCCAATACGAGGTTTTCATTTGCTGCTCCCGGAGCATCCTGCCCGCTATCATCTTGTTGGCGATTAAAAGAAGTCGCTCTGTATAAAACCAAAATCCATCAATTCGGCATCTTTGACCGGGTTGAAGTTATCCATCTTGTTCTTGGCTGTCAGCGGTTCCGGTGGACTGCGTAACGCATTGGTCTTGTCGTAACCGGGACCGACGATAGCGAAAATAATGCCATTCCAGCCTTTGACAAAGTCATCATGGGAGTAGCGTTTGTGACCGAGTACCGGATCGCCGATATACACCCAGTTCTTGTCCGCCCGCTGCAACACCACGAAGTGCTTGTAGCCGCGAATTTCCATCAATACCACCACCGGAATCGTCACGGCTTCGAGTCTTTCCGGCGGGATCCTGTAGCCCCGGGCGCGCATGCCGATGCGCTCTATGTAGCGCTTCATGTCCAGCATGGAAAAACCCTGGGTACGCACAAGGTCCTGGTCTGCGGTGACCAGCATGCCTTTGATGATGTGCTCCTCATCGACGTCGAGCCAATAGGCCTGGCGCAGTATCGTTGCCAGCGCGGCGGCGCCACAGCTGAAATCGGTTTTTTGTTCGACGATGTCGCTGAACTTGCGCTCGCGCAAACTCTGTACGTGCTTGTACACCAGCACGCCGCCCGGCAGGGCGGCAACCGGCATCTGTGCAGCCTGGGTCAGGCCAGACAGACAGAGCAGGGCGAAAAGGACAGTCTTACGCATGATCGATACGCCTTGGGACTGTGGAAAATCCCCGTCGCCGGGGCTTTCATTGCAATCGCGATTACAGACAGGACTTGCAACCCGCGGCGATGGACAGCGAGTTGCTTTGCTGGTTGCCCACACCAGACGATACGTTGGCTCCGCCGTTGCCGGAGAAGTTGTTCATCGAGCCCGTTATCGACGCATTGTTGGTTACAGGGGCTTTCCAGCCCTCTGGCGTGATCACTTGTTGAGTGGTTACACCCGCCAGACCGAGTACACCCACGGTAGCGAAATCAGTCTGGGTGCTGTCGTCATGGTTGGCGTTGTTGGTGACGTTCAGCCCGGACGTGCTTTGGTTGGCCGCCGCCGCCGCTTGCGCTACACGACCGCCCGAAACGGCAATCGCCAGGTTGTTTTTCTGTTGGTTGAAGTCGCCGGTGGTCACGTTGATGCCGATGTTGCCGGAACCGCTGTTGCCTGCGTTGTTGAGCGTTGTGTTGTTGGTGCTGGAGTGTTTCCTGGCGGTGTTGCCGGTGCTCTTCTGAGTCGCGCTGGAGGCGGCGACCGCGGTGCCGAAGATGAAGCTTTCGTCAGCCGTGGCAAGGGCGGCGGCGTTGTCTTGCTGGTTGCCGTTACCGGCTGCAACGTTGGCGCCCATGTTGCCGTTGGAGTTGTTCAGGGAGTTATCGACCCTAGCGTCGTTCCTGGTGTCCCGGCTCAATACGCTGCTGTCACTGCTTTCCTGCGAGTCCAGCACGGCGGCCCCGGCGCCTGCTGTAATCTGCAGAATTTGTTCCAGCGTCGGGCCTTTAGGCTGATGGTTGTTGCTCTGGCCATCGCTCTGGCCGCTGCCTTGATCATCATCAAGGCTGCCTGCTTGTGCTGCAAATGCCATCACTGCTGCCAGAGCGAAAGCCAGAGGTTTGAGAGCAGTTGTCGGGTTCATGGTGTTTCTCCGTGCTCATTAGTTGGTCAGGTGTTGGTACTTCCCTAATCGCACTGTTTCGGGTCAGTCAGCGACCCGGATGCTCAAGGTGTTAGCCATTCGGTTTCCCACCCCGGCACTCTGGTTTACCTGGATCACTCCCCGGCTGCCGGTGAAGGCCTGATCGCTTGTTACGACCTGGCGACTGCCATTTGGGGCGCCAGTTGCTCCCGAGTTCGGTAACAACGCCACGTTCTGTTGAGAAAGGGCACTATCGTCGATGGCTTGCGGTGCGGCGCTGATGCTGATGCGCATGGCGTTGGCCATCTGGTTGTTCGCCCCGGCGCTCTGGTTGACGCCCAGTACGCCGTTGCCATTACTGAAGGAGGAGCCGCCGATAGTGGCCGTCGCGTCCATCGACGGATTGGCGGGCGTAGTGATTTTCTGCCGGACGCTGGTGATCGCACCGGCTTGGGTGCCAATGGCGATCGCGCGGACGTTGGCCTGCTGTTGTTGATCGCCAGCCGCCTGGTTGACGTTGAAGTTGCCGCGGTATTGAGTACCCGAATCCTGGAGGGTGGCGTTGTTCACCGAACTGACGCCCGAGTCGGCCATCACACTGGTGCAGCCGAGCAGGGCAAGTAACAGCAGGGATCGACTCATCTCATTGGCCTCCCGCCATCCTGCCCAGTGAACCGAGGCCGCTGCTCATGGCGCGGTTGATGGTTCCGGAAATGGCGCTGCCACTGCCACCACCGTGACCGACAGACATGCCGGGCATACCGTTGGGGTTGGTGACGGCGTTGAGGCCTTGCAGGCCACCCAGGCTTTGCCCGTTGTTGTGGCGAAGGGCGGTTCCGGTGGTGACCCCGGCGATGTCGGCGTCACTGAGTTCGCCGGTGACGCGGGCCGATGGGTTGGCATTGAGGGTGTTGGGGTTTGGATCCCTGCCGCCGCTGCGACCGATGGGCGTCGGGTGAATGGTTCGATCAAGCACGATGACGCCGTTGCCTTCGGCTTGAACGTCAAAACTGATAACCGCGCCTGCAGCGCTCGCGAAAAGCAGCAGGCACGTCAAGGCATGTTTATCGAGTATCCCCACGACGGTCTTTCCTTCTCATGTGGGCTGGCTCTGGTCGGCTTTTTGAAGGAGAGAGCGAAAGCTGTGCCGGTTTTTGAATATCTCGTTGATTCAATGGCTTATGGATATTGTCCGGATTCTCTTTGCCGAGAATGTTTCAACAGTGAGACGAAACCCTGCGCAGGCAGCCCTTATTTGCGGATAAATCGCTCTGGAACAAGGGTTTCAGCGGTGCTGTATCAATGACTTAACAAATCCGATGATCCAGCGGTGAAGGGCGCTTAAACAGGCGGTTTGAGGCGGGAAGGGTGTTTCAGGATCGGACACTTTTCCCCCGGGACAGGGGGGGATAGTGGGGAAATTGCCCCAAAAGGCCGGTCAGGCTCCGAGCAATCGGGTCACGGCGTTCAGTGCCTGGAATCGGCGTTCTGGCCAATCTCCGCGCAGTACTTGAACCGGTTGGGCGTGGCGCTCAAGCCAGGCCAGGGTCTGCTCGAAAAATGCCTGGCGCTCACTCAATCGGGGTTGGCAACGCTGGCCATCGTCCGTCCATTCGACGTGTTCCGGTGACAGCAGCAAGTGCAAGTCGTAATGCCGGGCCAGTAGCGCTTGTTCGAGCCAGGCGGGGCAGTCGCCAAACAGGGTTTGGCTCCAGAGGATATTGCTCAGCAGGTGCGTGTCGAGGATGAGCAAAGACGGTTGTTGCGCACGGGCTTCGTCTTCCCATGCCAATTGACCGCGGGCGATGTCCGGAATGTCGGCCAAGGTAGTGTCCCGGGGATTGTGCTCGATGAACCAGCGCACATACTCGTCCACCAGGATCCCGCCGAAACGCTGTTGCAACTCGGCCGCCAGCCAGCTTTTACCGCTGGATTCAGGGCCTGTGAGTACCAGGACTTTCATGCGCGCAACGCCGGATCGGCGCGCCATTGGCGCCAGCCCTGCACGGCGATAACGGCGAACAGCCCGTACAGGGTGGCGGTCAGGTACAGGTCCTTATAGATGAACAGCCCGACGAAAATCACATCCAGGGCGATCCATAGCGGCCAGCACTGGACACGTTTTTGCGCCATCCAGACCTGCGCCACCAGGCTGAATCCGGTCAGCGCCGCATCGAGCCAGGGTTGCGCGGCGTCGGTCCAGTGGGCCATGGCCGCCCCCAGCAACAGGCTGCCGAGTGCGCCGATGGCCAGGCTCAACGCCACGGAACGGGAATCGAGCCAACTGACTTCGCGGCCATGGGTCGTTTCGCCAGCCCGTGTCCACTGCCACCAGCCGTAAAGCTGCAAGGCGGCATAGACGACTTGCAGCAACATGTCCGAATACAGCTTCACCTCAAAAAAGATCCAGCTATAGAGCAGCACCATGACCAGACCGATGGGCCAGCACCAGGTGTTCTGTTTGACCGTCAGCCAGACGGCAATGACACCGAGGGTGGCGGCAAACAGTTCAAGCCCGGACATGGAGGTTCCTTGGTGAAATCGAAGAGGGGCCGATTGTAACCGGATTGGCGTCGGGAATCCCGTGGAGCAGGGTGTGCTTCGTTGGTGCGCGATAACGCGGCAGCGCCAATCGGACTTGTCTGATAGGATTTCGGCCCCGCGCGGGTAAACCCGGATCAGGATTGTTTTTTCACAGGATTTTGACGGTTCCGTGGTGATCCTTGATGCGCGGGGCTTCAGCTACGCTGATCGCAATTCAAGCTTTGGAAAAATATTAACGGGGCATGCCGGCGCGCATAGCCTTTTGGGGGATTGATGGATCTTTGGACCGCCTTTCAGGCATTGATACTTGGGGTTGTAGAAGGGCTGACCGAGTTCCTGCCCATTTCCAGCACCGGCCACCAGATCATTGTGGCCGACATGCTCGGCTTCGGGGGCGAGCGGGCTATGGCGTTCAACATCATTATCCAGCTGGGTGCCATCCTGGCGGTGGTATGGGAGTTTCGACGCAAGATCTTCGATGTGGTCATCGGCCTGCCGACCCAGCCGAGCGCTCGGCGGTTTACCGCAAACCTGTTGATTGCGTTCTTCCCGGCCGTGGTGCTGGGCGTGATCTTCGCCGACATGATCCACGAGTACCTGTTCAATCCGATCACTGTTGCAGCGGCGCTGGTCGTGGGCGGGTTCGTCATGTTGTGGGCCGAGCGCCGGCAGCATGAAGTCCACGCCGAAACGGTGGATGACATGACCTGGAAAGATGCCCTGAAAGTCGGCTTCGCCCAATGCCTGGCCATGATTCCGGGCACTTCGCGTTCGGGCTCGACGATCATCGGCGGGTTACTGTTCGGCCTGTCGCGCAAAACCGCTACCGAGTTTTCGTTCTTCCTGGCGATGCCAACCATGGTCGGCGCAGCGGTGTACTCGGGCTATAAATACCGTCACCTGTTTGTCCCGTCCGATTTCCCGGTGTTCGCGATCGGCTTCGTCACGGCGTTCGTCTTCGCGATGATCGCGGTCCGCGGGCTGCTCAAGTTCATCGCCAACCACAGCTATGCGGCGTTTGCCTGGTATCGCATTGTGTTTGGCCTGATCATCCTGGCGACCTGGCAGTTTGGCTGGGTCGACTGGAGCGCGGTCAAGCCGTGAGTGACTCAAGCTCGCGCAATAACCCCGGGCGCCAGCCCGGGGGACAGATCCGTCATCCACGGCTGAAGTGGCTGGTGTTTGCAATCCTGTGTGCGTTGCCGCTGTCGGGGTCGGTGTCGTCATGGCTGCACGGGGTGTCGCTGATTCCCTTGGCAGCCTACGGCATCGTCAGCGTCGTGACGTTTTTCCTGTACTGGAGCGACAAGCGCAAGGCCCGTGCCGAGCAATGGCGTACGCCGGAGAATGTCCTGCATGCGCTGGAGCTCGCCGGCGGCTGGCCCGGTGCCTTGCTGGCGCAGCAAGCGTTCCGGCACAAAACCCGCAAAATCTCCTACCAGTTGGTGTTCTGGATCATCGTGCTCATGCACCAGGTGTTCTGGATCGACCACCTGTTCCTCGGCGCACACCTGTTCGCCTTGTTCTGATCGACAAGGTCCTAAAGCAACAAGCCGACTTGAGTGCGCTTGGGCAGTTTGCTCACCACCAACTGGTGGGAACGCTGCAACAAGCCTTGTAGTTCTTCGTTGCCGAGCGGGTAGGGCGTTTCCATGATGATCCACTGGGCGCGCGCCAGATAAGGCGCCGGATGAATCCCCGGGCGGTCGCAATGACCGAGAAACAGATCCTTGTCGACCTTGAAGGCCAGGGAATCACCCCGCAGGCCCTGCAAGGCGAACATCTTGTTCCCGGCAATCGAAAACACCCGCACGCCGCCCCATTTATAGTCTTCCCGTGCTCCGGGCAGGGTAAGGCAGAATTTCGCGACATCCTCTTCGCTCATCCGTCCGGCTTTCATAACAATCGTTCCCCACAGGCATTGAATGACTCGACCAGATGGTCAATCCAGGCGCGTACCGCCGGCATGACCCCGCGCCGATGAGGATAGACCGCTTGCAGCCAGCCACCGGGCAACGACCAGTCGGGCAACAACTGCACCAGTGCGCCGTTTTCCAGTTCCTGCTCGCAATACATCATGGGCAGCATCGTAAAGCCCAGGCCAGAGAGGGTGCTGGCCTTGCGCACGATAAAGTCATCGATGCCCAGCCGGGCCTCGAGCGCCAGTTCACAACTTTTGCCTTTTTGATCCAGCATGCGGATGTGCACCATGCGGTCGGCTTCCAGCGCGCCGAGCACGGGCAGGTTTTTCAGATCGTCGGGATGGTTGATCTCTCGGCCAACGAGGAAGCCGGGACTGGCGACCATCAGCATCTGCGCCTGACGCAGGCGGCGGGTCACCAGCAGCGGGTCTTCGTCGCCCAGCTCCCGCACTCGCAGGGCCACGTCAATGCCTTCGTTCACCAGGTCGACCCGGCGGTTGAGCAGCATGACCTCCAGCTGGACTTGTGGAAACCTTTCCAGAAAGTCGCTGATCACCCCCGGCAATATTTCATGGGCCAGCCCAACCGGGCAGGACACCCGCAAACGCCCGCGGGGCTCGCTGGACATGCTGGCCACGGCCTCATCGGCCATTTCCGCCTCCAACAGCATCGCCTGACAGTGCCTGAGGTAACGCTCACCGACGGCAGTCAGTTTCAGTTGTCGGGTGGTGCGTTGCAGCAGTCTTGCGCCGAGGCGCTCTTCCAGTTCGGCGATGCGCCGTGACAATCGGGACTTGGGGATGCCCAGCAAACGCCCGGCCGCGGCGAACCCCCCGGCTTCCACGACTTTGGCGAAGTAATACAGGTCGTTGAGGTCTTGCATGATGTGAATCCAATTGTCCTATCTATGGGACGAACTATCGCATTGTTACCGTCTAATCAGCTATTGGTTTCGTGTGTAGGATTAGTCCCATCAGATCGCCCTTGTGGGCGATCCTCACTTGGAGATCCCACATGAAACTGCTGCATATCGATTCGAGCATCCTGGGCGACAACTCGGCTTCCCGTCAGTTGAGCGGTGAAGTCGTCAAAGCCTGGCAAGCCGCCGAGCCAACCGCCGTGGTGACTTACCGCGACCTGGCCGCCGACGCCATCAGCCATTTCTCCGCCACCACCCTGGTCGCCGCCGGCACCACCGCTGAACTGCGCAACGCCGCACAACAGCACGAAGCGGAGCTGAGCGCCTCGACCCTGGCCGAATTCCTGGCTGCCGATGCCGTGGTGATTGCCGCACCGATGTACAACTTCACCATCCCGACTCAACTCAAAGCCTGGATCGACCGCATCGCGGTGGCCGGCCAGACCTTCCGCTACACCGAAGCCGGCCCTGAAGGCCTGTGCGGCGGCAAGAAAGTCGTGATCGTTTCGACCTCCGGCGGCATGCACGCCGGTCAGGCAACCGGTGTTGCCCACGAAGAGTATTTGAAGTTGCTGTTCGGTTTCATCGGTATCACCGACATCGAAATCGTCCGTGCCGAAGGCCTGGCTTACGGTGACGACGTGCGCAACAAGGCCATGAGCGCCGCCCACTCACAAATCAGCGAGCAGTTGTTCGCCGCTGCGTAAGGCTTGGGTAAAAGTAAGCAACCGTTCAGGTAAAGCCCAAAAAACTCTGTATTCTGGCTACGCAAGTACCAGTTACGGAGTTTTTTGTTTCTGGTCGTTTCAGAATGTGGCCCGACTCATGTAGTCCAAGGCGTACGTCTCAAGTCCGGTAACAAGGCGGGGCATCCATGATGCGTCTTTGTGCAACTTTACTGATTTGCCTGCTCAGCAGCTTGAATACAGTGCACGCCGCGCCTGCACCGCATCCTCACTGGAGCGTCGGCTTCCACGAGATGACTTTTCTCGACCCGCTGGACTTGCAGCCGATGCGCGCCATTGCCTTCTATCCTTCCAGTGATCGGGAGCACACCAGCAAGCTCGAGGGTTACACCGTCGAAGCCGGGGAGGACACCAAGGTCGCCATCGGCCGGTTCCCGATGCTGATGCTGTCCCACGGAAATACCGGTACCCCGCTGGCCCTGCACGACCTTGCCACGTCGCTGGCGCGCAAAGGCTTTGTCGTGGTGGCGGTGATTCACCCCGGTGACAACTCCAGGGACCACAGCCGACTCGGTACTTTGAGTAACCTGTACGGCCGGCCGATCCAGATTTCCGAAGCCATTACCGCGACCTTGGGCGATCGTATGCTGTCGCCGTTCGTCAATGCCGATCAGGTGGGGGTCATTGGCTATTCGGCCGGTGGCGAGACCGCATTGATTCTATCCGGCGCGACCCCGGACCTGGATCGCCTGCGCCGTTACTGCCAGGAGCGCCCGGATGACCGCGATGCCTGTAACACCCAGGGCGAATTGATTGTCGACCGCGATGACCTGCAACCGGTGGCCGATCCACGCGTCCACGCCTTGATGCTGATGGCACCGTTGAGCCTGAAGTTCGGTCGCCACACCCTGGCCGATGTGCATGTGCCGGTGCTGCTTTACAGCGGCGATGGCGACAAGCTGGTGGCTGTCGACAAGAACGCCGCGGCGCTGGCGCGCAAACTGCCGACCGCGCCCGACTTCAAGTTACTGGCCGGGGCAGGGCACTTCGTCTTCATGGCGCCGTGCAATGACGAGCAGATCGTAATCATGCCTGCGCTGTGCACCGATGCCGATGGCGTCGACCGGCAGGACATTCATCGCAATCTGATCTCCGAAGCCGGACGCTTCTTCACGCGCACCCTGGGCAGGCCGACCCGGGCGGGGATGCAGACCGCCGATCAGTAAGGGAGATCGGCGGTTTTTATCGTTAGTTACTTATCAGCTAAAGCAGTTTCCAGTGTTACTACTCTGGCATTAAGTTCACGCACAGATTCGATAAGAGGCGCCACAAGTTTTTGGTAATCAACTTGCAAGTGACCGCGATCGGTGCGCACTAACTGTGGATAAACTTTCTGCACATCCTGGGCAATCAGACCGACATCGGCTTGGTCGTTTTGCTTCCAGTTGAACGTTACACCATGGAGTTTCAGGAGGTTTTCCGTCGGGTTTTCCAGACGTTGAACGTTGCTTTTCAGTCGTTCATCACTGAAGAATGGGCAGCACTCATCTCCTATATCGCCGCCAATGTCCCAGCATTGGCCGTTATGGCAGATTTGCTGCGACGTCGAGCTTTGAGCATGGACAGTACCGTAGAGGGAAAACAGCAACGTCGTGGCGAGCAGGCTTAAAGGCAATATACGCATATTTATCAATTTCCATTTGTCGATTGTTATGTAAGAGCGACGTGAAGAATCTGTCAAAGTTGATGCTTCACACAATGCTGGCTCTTTGTATCAATCGGTGCGGAATGTTGCGTTTGAATTATGCGGTAAAGTTTTGATGTATTACCTTGTTAGTGCCAGCTTTCAATGGTTTTAGCGCGCACTTTGACGTGACAGGATCAACGTCAGGCAAAGGCCGGTGACCGACAACAACGCAGCACTGAAGAAAATCCACGCATATCCCAGATTCAACGCCACTGCGCCCATCAAGGGGCCGGCAATCGCCAGCGCCAGATCGAAAAACACCGCATAAGCACTCAAGCCCGCCCCCCGGCTGGAGTTGGGCACCTGTTTGATGGCCTCGACACCCAACGCCGGATACACCAGAGACAGGCCAAATCCAGTCAGGCCGGCGCCAATGAGCGCATACCCGGTCGAAGGGGCCAGCCACAACAGCACCAGGCCAACCGTCTCAATGCACATGCAGGCAATGGCCGACGTGAACCCGCCAAACCGACCGATGGCGGATATGAACAGCAGCCGCGACAGAATGAAACAGACGCCGAACACGGTCAGGCAGTAGGCCGCGCCGGTCCAGCCACGATTGATGTAGTACAGAGTGATAAAGGTCGTCAGGGTGCCGTAGCCAATGGACGCCAGGCTCAAGCTCGCGCCAAACGGCGCAATGCGTCCGAACACGGCCCGGAACGGCAAACGTTCACCGCGCACCACCGGCACCGAAGGCTTGTTGCGAATCAGCAACAGTGCGGCCAGGGCCAGCAGCGACAGGGCGATACCCAGGCTGGCGAAGCCCAGTTGTTGCACCATGACCACACCCAGCGGTGCGCCAATGGCAATCGCTCCATAGGACGCGATGCCGTTCCAGGAAATCGACCGCGCGGTATGCTCGGCGCCCACCTGGCCCATGCACCAACTGATGGTGCCGACACCGATCAACCCTTGGGCGATCCCCAGTAGCAGGCGCCCGGCGATCAGGATCAGCAGGCTGAGCAAGGGAAAGCCTTGCAACAGGGTCGACAGCAAGGTCAGCACGCCGCTGAGCACAATCCCCGCCAAGCCATAGATGATTGCGCGCTTGGTACCAACGCTGTCCGACATCCGCCCGGCCATGGGCCGGCTGAGCAGGGTGGCGAGGTATTGCGAGCCGATGGTCAGCCCGGCCACGATGGCGCTGAACCCGAGTTGTTCGTGGACATAACCCGGCAATACCGCAATCGGCAAACCGATGCAGAGGAAGGCAATGAAGGTATAGAAAACGATGGAGACGATCTGCAGGGTGATCGCCAATGAGCTTTGCGGAGCAACTTGCTGCACAGACATGAGGGCTCGTTCGCGGGCGGCGGTGGGAGACCTGCATCATGGCGCGGCGTTGGGATAAAAGAAAGCAGGCTAACTACTTTTGCCGTGACATTATCGTTGTTCCTCATGGCCTCATCGCGAGCAAGCTCGCTCCCACATTTTGAAATGCATCCCCCTGTGGGAGCGAGCTTGCTCGCGATGATTCATGTACCAACAAGAAACCTTGGCCCGGAATGCAAAAAGCCCCGTCACCAGGACAGGGCTTTTCACTTGAAGCTTGTAGCTAAAGGCTTGTAGCTACCTTTAGAACACCACACCCTGGCTACGCAGGTAATCGTCGTAGGTGCCGCTGAAGTCGGTCACGCCGTTAGGGCTCAGCTCGATGATGCGGGTGGCCAGGGACGATACGAACTCACGGTCGTGGCTGACGAAGATCAGCGTGCCCGGGTAGTTCTCCAGCGCCAGGTTCAGCGCTTCGATCGATTCCATGTCCAGGTGGTTGGTCGGTTCGTCCATCACCAGTACGTTCGGCTTTTGCAGGATCAGCTTGCCGAACAGCATGCGGCCTTGCTCACCACCGGAGATGACCTTGACCGACTTGAGGATCTCGTCGTTGGAGAACAGCATGCGGCCCAAAGTGCCGCGAATGATCTGCTCGCCCTGAGTCCACTGGCCCATCCAGTCGAACAGGCTGACGTCGTCTTCGAAGTCGTGGGCGTGGTCCTGGGCGTAGTAGCCCAGCTCCGCGCTTTCGGTCCACTTCACGGAGCCGGCGTCCGGGGTCAGTTCGCCCATCAGGGTGCGCAGCAGGGTGGTTTTGCCGATACCGTTCGGGCCGATGATCGCCACGCGCTCGCCGGCTTCTACGGTGAAGCTGAAGTTCTTGAACAGGGTCTTGCCGTCGAAGCCCTTGGACATCTGCTCGATGGTCACGGCCTGGCGGTGCAGTTTCTTGGTCTGTTCGAAGCGGATGAACGGGCTCACGCGGCTCGATGGCTTGACTTCGGCCAGCTGGATCTTGTCGATCTGCTTGGCGCGGGAAGTGGCCTGCTTGGCTTTCGAGGCGTTGGCCGAGAAGCGGCTGACGAACGTTTGCAGTTCGGCGATCTGGGCTTTCTTCTTGGCGTTGTCCGACAGCAGTTGCTCGCGGGACTGGGTCGCCGCAGTCATGTACTCGTCGTAGTTGCCCGGGAACAGGCGCAGCTCACCGTAGTCCAGGTCGGCCATGTGGGTGCAGACGCTGTTGAGGAAGTGACGGTCGTGGGAAATGATGATCATGGTGCTGTTACGCACGGTGAGAATCGATTCCAGCCAGCGAATGGTGTTGATGTCCAGGTGGTTGGTCGGTTCGTCGAGCAACAGCACTTCCGGATCGGAGAACAATGCCTGGGCCAGCAATACCCGCAGTTTCCAGCCTGGAGCCACTTCGGACATCGGGCCGAAATGCTGTTCCAGGGGAATACCCAGGCCCAGCAGCAGTTCGCCGGCACGGGATTCGGCGGTGTAGCCATCCATTTCGGCGAATTCGGTTTCCAGCTCGGCCACGGCCATGCCGTCTGCTTCGCTCATTTCCGGCAGCGAATAGATGCGATCGCGCTCGGCCTTGACCTTCCACAGCTCTTCGTGACCCATGATCACGGTGTCGATCACGGTGAATTCTTCGTAGGCGAACTGGTCCTGGCGCAATTTACCCAGGCGCACGTTCGGTTCCAGCATGACCTGGCCGCCGGACGGCTCGAGGTCACCGCCGAGAATCTTCATGAAGGTCGACTTGCCGCAACCGTTGGCGCCGATCAAACCGTAACGGTTGCCACCGTTGAACTTGACCGAAACGTTTTCGAAGAGCGGCTTGGCGCCGAACTGCATCGTGATGTTAGCTGTAGAAATCAAAGGTTTTTCCTGCGAAGCATTCAGAGTAGCTAGGGTTGCGGCAGTACCGGTTCAGTACCTGTTTCCACTGTTGGGCCCCCGGGACATTCATCCCGATCGGCAGTGGAAGATCCATCTGGCATCAAGTGGACAGCAGCATGTGGCGCGCCTGGCCCGAGACAACGTGCGCTGAAAGGGGATTTTCCCGCTCTCAACCTGGGGGCGCGTAAAGTTTGGCGGCGATTGTACTGGTCTGGCTCTTTAAACGATAGGGCGATGGAGGCCTCTGCAACGCTTTGGCGGTTTTTGCGGACACATTTTCACAGTTGCGGGTTAACTATTGGTTACAAACTGTGGCTAAAATGCCATCCATCAGCTGAAGGCCGACCATCGGCGTGGTTCGATGGCATTACGGGGCCGCTGTTTCGCATTCAGTCGCTGCACAAGACCCGGGGACCGGCATGCCGGTAAAGGGCGCAGTTTGTTTATTTCCAACCTGTGACGATTTCCGTGAAACTGATCATTGCCGTTATCTACGTTGTCTCTATTGCGTACGTTCACCTGCGTGGTCGAGTGCGCCACAAGCTGGGGCGCCAGTTGAGTGATCACTCGACATTCCTGGCGCCGATCAATTGCTTTCTTTATCTGTTTTCGAAAATCCCCAACAAACCGTATCTCGATCCGGCTGATTTTCCCGACCTGAGCCCGCTGCAGGCGCATTGGGAAGAAATTCGTGCCGAAGGCCAGAATTTGCTTCACGCCGGCGAGATCAAACGTTCGAACCAATACGATGACGTCGGTTTCAACTCGTTTTTCAAGACCGGCTGGAAGCGCTTCTATCTCAAGTGGTATGGCGATAGCCACCCGTCGGCCATGAAGCTCTGCCCGCGTACCACCGAACTGGTACAGGGCATTGGCTCGATCAAGGCGGCGATGTTCGCCGAGTTGCCACCGGGCTCTAGACTGGTGCGCCACCGCGACCCGTATGCCGGTTCGTACCGTTATCACCTCGGACTGGACACACCCAACGCTGAAGGTTGCTACATCAATGTCGATGGCCAGAACTACCATTGGCGCGATGGCGAAGCGGTGATGTTCGATGAGACCTTCATTCATTACGCAGAGAACACCACGCCACGCAACCGCATCATCCTGTTCTGCGACGTCGAGCGGCCGATGAAGTATCGGTGGGCAGCGGCATTCAATCGCTGGTTCAGCCGCACTGTCATGTCGGCGGCAGGTGCACCGAACGAGGACGGAGACCGCACCGGTGGGATCAACCGGCTGTTCAGCAAGGTCTACAAGGTTCGCCTGCGCGCCAAGGAACTGAAAAAGCGCAACCGCAAGCTTTACTACCTCCAAAAATGGTCGATCTTTGCCGGGTTGCTGGCGGTCTTCATTCTGATCTGATTTTTTCGGTGTAGCGTACCAAGGCTTCGCGAGCAGTCCGGGATATCCAACGGATCACTTGCTGACTTTCTTCCTGGCAACCGGTTTGCTGCCCGCCTTCGGCCTGGACGCTGCTTTACCGCTGCCGAGGCTGCGCTTGAGCAGTTCGGTCAGGTCAATGACATCCGCCGTTTTGCGATCCTCTTCACCAGAAGCGGTTTCGACGTCTTCGATCTTGCCTTCACGGGCCTTCTTGTCCACCAGGGCCATGATCTTGTCTTCGAAGCCGTCCCGATAGTCGTCCGGCGTCCACTCGGCACTCATGTCCTCCACCAGGCGTTTGGCCATGTCCCGTTCGCCCTTGGCCAGTTCGGGGTTGGTCACTTCGCTGCCCAGCGCCAGTTCATCGAGACTTCGCACCTCGGCCGGCCAGCGCAGCATCACCAGGACCAGTGCCGATTCCAGCGGCATCAATGCGGCCAGGTGCTGGCGGGTATGCAAGACCACGCGGGCGAGGGCGACCTTGCCGGTTTTGCTCAGGGTTTCGCGCAGCAGCGCATAGACCTTTCCGCCACGTTTGTCGGGAGCCAGGTAGTAAGGCGTGTCGATGTTCTGCAAGGGAATCTGCTTGCCGTCGACAAAGGAGAAAATGTCGATGGTCTGGGTCGAGAGCGGATGAGCGGAACGGATCTCCTCTTCACTGAGCACCACGTACCGGCCCTTTTCGTATTGCACGCCCTTGACGATGTGCTCCTTGGTGACTTCCTTGCCCGTCACCTTGTTGACACGCTTGTAGCCCACCGGGTCCATGCTGCGGCTGTCGAGCCAGTCGAAATCGACGCCTCGGGAGGACGTTGCGGAGACCAGCGCCACGGGGATGTGCACCAGTCCGAAGCTGATTGCGCCTTTCCAGATTGCCCGTGCCATGGTCGTCTACTCGCGAGTGATGTTCAGGTGACCTGCGGTCCAGGGCAAAAGTTTCTGTGGTCTGCGCGCCGGTTCCCCCGCCGGATCAACCGGGTGCCAGACCGTGCCGGGGAGTTTTTGGTTAACAAATCCGAACCTCGGGCGTAGCGTGGTATCGAAGTCCTTACTTACGCGGACGCAGAGAGGCACCCCCATGAACCGATACGTGTTTGGCGCCATTGCACTGGCCTTGAGTGGCGTACTTGGCTCCTTGGTCCAGGCCGACGTCTCTGCTTCGTTGCAGTTGGCCCAGAACCTGCCGGGCAGCACCAACAACAACCCTTATAACAGTCCGATTCGCCGGGCCAATCCCAACAGCATGCAAGGCACCCAACCCGGCACCCCGGCCATACGAGGACCCAATACCGTGCCGGTCCCGCGCCCGCCGACACTGGACAACGGTGGCATTGGTAATCGCTACCCCGACCGGACAGCGCCCGCCAGCCCACCGAAATTCATTCCCAATCCACCGCCTCGAGACACCGGTAGCAGCAACCGTTGAGTGGCAGGCATGACGTCTACCCGCTACTTTTCACCAAGCCTCATTTCCGTCAGAAAAGGAATCCTGCATGTTGCGTAAAAGCCTGTTGGCAACCCTCTGTGCCGGCGTATTGATCAGCGCCGCTGTCCCTGTGCTTGCCGCACCGGCCCAGACGATGAAAAGCGAAGATGGCACCCTTGAGGTCACCCCCATCGTGACGGGGCTGGAGCACCCCTGGGCCCTGGCATTCCTGCCGGATAGCAAAGGCATGCTGGTGACCGAACGGCCCGGCAACCTGCGACTGGTGACCGCCGAAGGCAAGTTGTCCGCACCGCTCAATGGCATACCCACGGTCTGGGCCAAGGGGCAGGGTGGATTGCTCGACGTGGCGCTGTCGCCCGACTTCAAGCAGGACCGGATGGTCTATCTGTCCTATGCCGAAGGTGGCGGTCAGGGCGGCAAGGCCGGCACGGCGGTGGGCCGCGGCCGGCTCTCCGACGATATGACAGCGCTCAAGGATTTCCAGGTGATCCTGCGTCAGGAACCCAAGCTCTCGGTGGGCAACCATTTTGGCTCGCGGCTGGTGTTTGATCGCGACGGCTATCTGTTCGTGACCCTGGGGGAAAACAACGACCGCCCGACCGCCCAGGACCTCGACAAGCTGCAAGGTAAAGTGGTGCGAATCTACCCAGATGGCACTGTGCCCAAGGACAACCCCTTTGTCGGCCAGGCCAACGTGCGCCCGGAGATCTGGTCCTACGGGCAGCGTAACCCGCAAGGCGCCGCGCTCAACCCGTGGAACGGCACGCTGTGGGAAAACGAACACGGCCCTCAGGGCGGCGATGAAATCAACATCATCGAGCGCGGCAAGAATTACGGCTGGCCGCTGGCGACCCATGGCATCAACTACTCCGGTCAACCGATTCCCGAAGCCAAGGGTGAAATCGCCGAAGGCACCCTTGTCCCGAATCATGTCTGGGAAAAGTCCCCGGGCCTTAGTGGCATGGCGTTCTACGATGCCGATCGTTTCAAGGTCTGGCAGCGCAACGTGTTTGTCGGCGCGCTGATCAGCCAGGAACTGATCCGCCTGGAGTTCGATGGCGACAAGGTGATCCACGAGGAGCGCTTGCTCGGGGAGCTGAAAAAACGCATTCGCGACGTACGACAGGGGCCGGACGGATACTTGTATGTTTTGACCGATGAGGAGAACGGTGGGTTGTACAAGGTGGGTTTGAAGTAACCAGCCGTGGGCTTGTCCTGCAGCCGCCATAGTGAGCGGCTGCAGAACGGGTATTGAGTTTCAGGGCATCGGTTTTTCAAATCTTGTGTAGGAGCGAGCCTGCTCGCGATTGCAATTTAAACCTCATTACGGGAGGTCGGTCAGATCTGTCGAGTCGCGGCAACTGAACTCTTTCGATTCTGAAACCCACGTACCACCAGATACAACAATGGCCCAATCGACACGAACACAGCGGTAATCAGTAGATATGGCACCACCGAAACCGCCGACTGCCCGCGCTTTCGCGCATCCTGGTACATCCAGATCGCTGCCAGCGTCGCCAGCAGGTAAAGATCGATCACCACTTGCGCAGTATCCGGGCGTGACATCAGGCTGATGCCGAAATCGATCAGCGATTGTTCGGCCTGGAGCATCACTGAAACCGTATAGCCGGCAAAAGCGATCAAGGCGATAAGGGGCAGGGTAATGGCCTTCATGTTTTCCTTCCTTGGGCAATGAATAGAACCGGTAGCCTATAGCGACCACCGCAAACTTGCCATTGACTTGCCATCAACGTCCGGCTAATTTCGAGCCATGACTTCCACCGTATTGCGCTGCCAGCCAAGCATTATTACCGCCATTCCTCATTTGGCGGGCTAGCTCACGACTGCAGCACCCAACCCGCCCTCGAGGCGGGTTTTTACTTTCTGTCTCCCGGGCCCCGATCAATGTCAGGAGACGACGATGAGTTTCACAACCGATCAACAGGCCTTGCTTGAAGGCTACGTGAAAAAAATCCTTGCCGCGCCGGTCTATGAGCTGGCCGTGCGCACGCCTTTGCAACCGGCACCGGCCTTGTCCGAAGCCTTGGGCAACCAGATCCTGCTCAAACGCGAAGACTTGCAGCCGACCTTTTCTTTCAAGATCCGCGGTGCCTACAACAAGCTGGTGCAACTGAGCGAGGTGCAAAAGACCCGCGGCGTGGTCACGGCTTCTGCGGGCAATCATGCGCAGGGCGTGGCACTGGCGGCGCGGGAGTTGGGGATCAACGCCACCATCGTCATGCCCTGCACGACGCCGCAGTTGAAGGTCATCGGCGTGCGCAGTCGCGGCGCCGATGCGGTGTTGCACGGCGAAAGCTTTCCGTTCGCACTGGCCTTTGCGCTGGATTTGGCCCGGGAAACCGGTCGCACCTTTGTTTCGCCCTTCGACGACCCGGAGGTGATCGCTGGGCAAGGCACGGTAGCGATGGAAATCCTGCGTCAGCATCAGGGGCCTCTGGACGCGATCTTCGTGCCGGTGGGTGGCGGGGGGCTGATCGCGGGTATCGCCGCCTACGTCAAATACTTGCGGCCGGAAGTTCGCGTCATTGGCGTCGAGTCGGAACATTCCGCGTGTCTGCAAGCGGCGATGCATGCCGGCGAACGGGTCGTGTTGCCGAGCGTCGGCACCTTCGCCGATGGGGTGGCGGTGGCGCAGATCGGCGCTTACGGTTTTGAGGTCTGCCGGTTTTGCGTCGATGACGTGGTGACGGTCAGTAACGATGAACTTTGCGCCGCAATCAAGAATATCTACGATGATACCCGCTCGATCACCGAACCTTCCGGTGCGCTGGCCGTGGCCGGGATCAAGAGGTACGTCGCGCAGACCGGTGCATTGGGGCAGACCCTGGTGGCGATCGACTCGGGTGCCAACATCAATTTCGATAGTCTGGGGCACGTGGCCGAGCGCGCCGCGTTGAGTGGCGCCCCGGCATGATGCCTGGGCAGGTCGACAGCGGACGCCGCAAACGGGCGCCGCGAGGGGCCGCCGGATGGCCGGGTTATTCCTGAATGGCTTTCTCGACCTTGGTCGACGCCGACCAGATCCGATAGCGCACTTCGATGTCCTTGGGTACGTACAGCACGAGCGGCAGCTTGCTGTTGTAACGCAGCAGGAAGCCGTCACCGACCACCGGTACAAAACCCTGTTTGCTCGTGCCGCCCGGGCAGGCCATCAGCGTGCTCATCGGTCCGATGACTTTTTCCAGGCGATAGAACGGATAGCCCCAACCCTCGAGGTTCTTCTCCTCGAGAATACCGCCCAGGCGCGGGTTGTTGCAGTCGACGGTCATCGTCTTGCCGGCCAGGATCTCGACCTGGAAGTCGCTTTCCCGGGTCTGTGGCGCGAGGTGAATCACCTGGCGGGTAAATCCGCTTTCGGCCTTCGGATAGGGTGCGGTGTCTTCGAGTTTGGCGGCGTGAGCAACGCCGGCAAGCCCCAGTGCGAACAGCGCTGTGCAAGCGTTAACGGTCAAAGAATTCATGATGCCTCCTTGCTTGAAGTGAAGGGCGGCATTTTCACTGCCGTGTGCAGTGAATGCAAACCCGGGATCCCCCGCGTGCAAATTGCAGGGTCGCCAGGGGCGCTTATTGCAAACCGCATGGCAGGTTTAAAGGTGATTCGTCTAAATCCTTGAAGTGCCGATGAACTGCACTACGAAATTCAGGGTATGTTTTATGCTGTAGGTGCCCTTGAAGCTTGCCGGGATTGCAAATGAGCGAGCATTGATCGTCCGGCAGTCTCACAAAGGAGGGAGTCGCCATGTTTCTTTCTGCCTTGGAAGTTCGCAATATCATCGAAAGCAGTTTTCTGCCCCAGCGCTGCCAGTGCACGCTGTCACCGGATCTGTCGATGACCGTCAAGATCTATGCAGACGGGCAAACCGATCAGCTCGATCTATTGGTCACTGGCATCGATGCCTCCGGGCTCAATGGTTGTCGGGAAATAAACGACTTGATTGCCCAACTGCGTTCCAAGCAGCATCACGTAGAAGTCGAACCGCACTCTATGCTGGGCAAAGCACTCTAGTCTGCTGTTTCAGGTTCCAGGGACACGCGCCGGGTCTGGAAGAACGCCAAGCCCAGCGCCAGTTCAAACCCGACCGCCAGTAAAATGCCCGGCCCGACATGGCCGTTGAGCCATTCGGCAAAACCCAGCACGGCCAATCCCCAGCAGCCGACGACGAAGCCGAGGCTCAGCGCATTGCGGGTTGCGCAAGGAGGGGCGTTGCGAACCAGAAAAGAGAACACGCTTAACGCCCCAAACAGCACGGCGGTGCGTCGCGCGACCAACCCCACCGCGAATGAAAACTCGATATCCCAGAACGACAATAACCATTGCGGTGTCAGACCCCAGACCAGACTGAGCAAAAGACATAGGGCGGCGCAAAACAACGACAACGTGCGAAACGACAACTGCATGGCGAATCCTTGCGGGCAGAGAGGGAGGCGCTAGAGCATAGCGCCGCAACCCTCAAAGGAATACTGCCAAGTACCAAATCAGACTTTTCGGTCAGCCCTGGTTCTCGCAAGCGTCGGAAAGTTTACGGTAGGAAATTTCTGCGGGTTTTCCCGTTTCATCGATGTACTTCATCTCGGCCTTCACCACCTTGCACTCCAGGGTGTCCGGCTCGGTCAGTGAAATCACTTTGCTGACATGCAATGGCATGCCGTAGTGATAGGGCACGGCTTGAGAGGTCGTGGTGTCATTGGCCTGAGCCAGGCCGGCAAACGCGGTGCAGGCGAGGGCGGCGGTAACCAGCAGGGTGCGAGTGTTCATCAGCGATCTCCGGTGCGGACGGAATGTCAGTTCGATGTGTCGCTTGTCGAACTTGCCGCACTGGGCGTCAGAACAGTCTGAGGGCGTGCGGTCCAGTGAAGTGTTGGATCGCACGGTTAAGCGAGGGTTAACCCGGCTGAACACCGCCTGTCGCGGATGCGCGATCCTGTGTATCAGTTAAGACCATCGGGCGCCTGATAGAAAGTCATCGCGAGCAAGCTCCCACAATGCCCGAGCGTCGACACAAATGTTGTGAACGACCCGCAACCCTGTAGGAGCGAGCCTGCTCGCGAAGAGGCCCTCGAATTCAGCGCACATCCAGTTGCTTGCGATAAGGCAAATCCGGCCCGGTCTTGCCGCACGTCAGCGCCGCCGCCCGCACCGCGAACTTCAGCATGCGGTCGATCTGCTCGCGGCCCAGTTGCTTCAAGCCCTCCACTGAATCCAGTTGCTGTTCGGTCAGCCAGGTAATCAGCGCCGCCTGAAAGGTATCGCCGGCGCCCACGGTGTCGGCGATTTTTACCGAACAGGCGGGGGCCGACCACGAACCATGTGCCCGACTGAACACGGTCGCGCCTTCGCCGCCCCGGGTCAGGAATACCAGCTGACAGCGGTGCTGCAACCAGCCCTCGATCACCTGGGCCGGGTCCTGGCCGGGGTACAGCAGATGCAGGTCCTCGTCGCTGACCTTGATCAGGTCGGCCAGTTCCACCAGTGTCGCGACTCGTTTACGCCACAGGTCGATGTCCGGCTCCGGGTTCAGGCGCACGTTCGGATCGAGGCTGATCAGGCGCTTGCCGCTTTCCCGGCGCACCAATGCCAATAGCGTGTCGGCAATCGGCTGCACCACCAGGGAAAACGAGCCGATATGCAGGCCGCGTACCTCAGGCCCGAGTGTCGGCAGGTGCTCCGGTTGCAATTGTCGATCCGCGCAACCTTCGCCACGGAAGCTGTACTGCGGCGAGCCATTGGCCCCCACGGCGACCATTGCCAGGGTGGTCGGCGCGGCAAACTCCAGCAGGTAGTCCAGGCACACGCCCTCATCTTGCAGCACTTGCAGTAGGCGCCGGCCCAAATAGTCGGTGGACAACCCGGCCAACAGCGCCGCGTCCACGCCCAAGCGACGCAAGCCCACCGCCACGTTGAACGGCGAGCCACCGGCAATGGCCTTGAAGTTCACTTTGGACGCCAGCCCACTGGCGTCGTTTTCACTGAAAAAATCGAACAGCGCTTCGCCACACACCAGGTACATAGTTGTTCACTCTTCAAAGGGTTGCGACATGCTGTTGATAGCGTTCATACGCCTGCTGACAGGCTTGCACATTGTCGGCGACCGGCAGGGTTTCACTGGCCGGGTCGAGTTTTACGCAGCGCTCGCACAATTGCGCCAGGCTGTCTTCGTGCCCGTTCGCCCGGGATACGCACCAGGCCGCCTGAATCGCCGCGCCCAAGGCTGCGGCCTCGCTTTGTTCGGTGCAGATCACCGGTGTATTCATGGTGTCGGCGACGATTTGCCGCCAGACCGCACTTTTTGACCCGCCCCCAATCAGCCGAATGCTGCGGCTTTGTAAGCCATTGCGGCGTAGCAGGTCCAGTCCGTAACGCAAACCGAACGTCGTGCCTTCGACCACTGCGCGGCACAGGTTGGCCCGGGTCAGGTTGGTCATGGTCAGGCCCGACAGGCTGGCGCTGGCATGGGGCAGGGCGGGCACACGTTCGCCATTGAAGAACGGCAGCATGCACACACCGTCGGCACCGATTGGCGCCTGGGCAACGAGGTCGTTGAATTGATCGATGTCGAGGTCCAGCAGCTCGCGAATCAGGCTGGTGGCATTGGTCAGGTTCATGGTGCAGATCAAAGGCAGCCAGCCGCCACTGGAGGAACAGAACGTGGCAACCGCGGCATCCGTGGCGACGTTCGGCTGATCGGCGTAGGCGTACACCGTGCCTGACGAGCCGAGGCTCATGGTGATTGCGCCAGGCTGGATGTTGCCGGTGCCGATGGCGCCCATCATGTTGTCGCCACCGCCACTGGACACCAGTGCCCGAGGGTTGATGCCCAGGTGTTCGGCGATGTCTGGCAGAATCGTGCCGACCGCCTGATGGGGGGTGATCAGCTCCGGCAGCGCCGCTTGCAGGCGTCCGCTGGGGTCGATGTCACGCAATAATTGCCCATCCCACTGGCGCGTACGCACATTGAAATACCCGGTGCCCGAGGCATCGCCGTATTCGCTGCAACTGCGGCCAGTGAGCCAATGGTTGAGGTAGTCGTGGGGCAGCAAGATGCGGGCGATCCGGGAGAACACGTCGGGATGCTGCTCTTTGGTCCATAACAGCTTGGACAGGGTGTAGCCCGGCGCGATGACTACGCCCAGGCGTTTCAGCGAACCCTTTTCGCCACCCAGGTGGGCCAGCAGTCGGTCATTCTCCGGGGTGGTTTCGGTGTCGCACCAGAGTTTAGCCGCACGCAACACCTTGCCCTGATCGTCGAGCAGCACCAGGCCGTGTTGCTGGCCGGACACGCCAATGCCGAGGATCGACTGGCCATTGGCTTTGGCCGCGAGCAATGCGCGACGAGTGGCGGTGGCGAAGGCTTCCAGCCACTGCTGGGTGTCCTGTTCGCGGCGGCCATTGGGGCCGCTGATCAGGCTGTGGCTGGCGGTTCCCTGGCCGAGCACTTCACCATTGGCCGTGTCGAGGATAATGGCTTTGGTGCCTTGGGTTCCGCAGTCGATGCCGAGGAAGAGTTGTCGGGTTGTCATGCAGTATTCCTGGTCGTCAGCTAGATACAAGTCTGGATTCACTATCCCCGGTGCCTGTCAGGCCGCCTTCGCGAGCAAGCTCGCTCCCACAGGGTTTGGTGTTGCTCACAAAACTCCTTGTGGGAGCGGGTTTGCTCGCGAAGGCGGCAGCAGGTCCACCGCAGGACTTACGCCAGCACCCGTTCCAACGTCCGCGACACCCCAACCTCGCGCAAACTGTTGCAGCACCACTCAAACGCCGCGACAAACTCCGGCGAGCGCGCAATGGCCGTACCAAAAATCTCCTCGACCGCCAGCAAGCGCTGGGTAATCAGCACATCATCGGCCACCAGTGCCTGGCAGAACGCCGCCCGCGGATCCGCAATCGTGTAGGTCTCGCCCTGTTCATCCACACCTTTGAGATACAGCGCCCAAGCCGCCACCACCAACGCCGCACGCCGGGTCTCGCGGCCATCGGCGATCAAGCGGTTGATGGTCGGTACGGTGAATTTCGGAAACTTCGACGAACCGTCCGAACACACCCGTTCAAGCTGATCGGCAATCGCCTGATTGGAGAACCGCGCCACCAGGGTGTTCTTGTACTCGGTCAGGTCGATTCCCGGCACCGCCGGCAGCTGTGGCGTCACGTCCAGGTCCATGTAGGCGCGCATGTAGCGCACGAACAGCGGGTCGTTCATGGTTTCGTGGACGAAGCGGTAACCCTTCAGGAATCCCAGGTACGTCAGCGCCAGATGACTGCCGTTGAGCAGCTTGATCTTCATTTCTTCGTAGGGCGTGACGTCGTCGGTGAATTGCACGCCGACTTTTTCCCAGGCCGGGCGACCGTTGACGAACCTGTCTTCCAGCACCCATTGCGCGAAGGGTTCGCAGACCACCGGCCAGGCATCGTCCACGCCATGCCGGTCCGCCAGTTGCAGGCGATGGAGGGTGCTGGTCATCGGTGTAATGCGGTCGACCATGGCGTTGGGGAAACTGACGTTGGCGTCGATCCAGTCGCGCAACTGGCTGTCGTGCAAGGCGGCAAAGGCCAGCAGGGCCTTGCGGGTGACGGCGCCGTTGTGCGGCAGGTTATCGCAGGACATCAGGGTGAAGGCCGCTGTGCCAGCTGCGCGGCGCTTGGCCAGTGCGGCACACAGGAAGCCGAACACGGTTTTCGGTGCGCCAGGGTGCGCCAGGTCATGCTGGATCTGCGGCAAGTGCGCCATGAACTCGCCGGTGCTGTCGTCGATGCAGTACCCGCCTTCGGTGATGGTCAGCGAGACGATGCGGATCTCGGGGCTGGCCAGTTTGTCGATCAATGCCTGGGCACTGTCCTCGGCCAGCAGCATGTCACGAAGGGCGCCGATCACCCGCACTTCGGTGTCGTCGCTATCGCCGAGTTCGAACAGGGTGAACAGATAATCCTGATCCTTGAGATCGTCACGGGCGCGACGGTCTTCAGCGCGCAGGCCGACACCGCAGATCGCCCAGTCCAGGCCTTCGCCGGCATTCATCAAGGCGTCGGTGTAGTACGCCTGATGGGCTCGGTGGAAACCGCCGACCCCGATGTGCGCGATGCCTTGGCGGGTCTCGCCCAGGGCGTAGGCGGGCAGGACCACTTCAGGGGCGAGGCGGTTGAGGTTGAGTTGGTTCAATTTCATCGCAGGCTCTCTGAAATCAGGCAGCAACGCGCAACGGGCGGGTTAACGCCACGCCGTCGGCATCGAATAAATGGCAGTGTTGCGCATCCAGATGCAGGCTCAGGGTTTCACCGTAGCGGCTGGCCAGATCCCCGCGAACGCGCATGGTCAGGGCTTCGCCGGATGCCGTCCGGACGTGGCAGAAGGTGTCGCTGCCCAGGCGCTCGCTGACATCGGCGGTGACCTGCAAGGCGCAGTCGCCGGGTTTGGCCAGTTCCAGGTGCTCTGGGCGAATACCCAGCGTCACCGCACTCCCGACGCTCAGATGCCTGCCGCCCAAGGGCAGGCTGACGCGGGTTCCGGCGTCGAGTTGCACTTCACAGCCCTGGCTGTCGACGCGGGTGACCTTGCCCTTGAGGAACCCCATTTTCGGTGTGCCAAGGAAACCGGCGACGAACAGGTTGGCCGGCTGGTGATAGAGATCCAGCGGCGAGCCGACTTGCTCGATCTTGCCGCCATTGAGTACGACCACTTTGTCGGCCATGGTCATTGCTTCGACCTGATCGTGAGTCACGTAGATCATCGTGGCTTGCAGTTCTTTGTGCAGGCGCAACAGTTCCAGGCGCATCTGTACCCGCAGGGCGGCATCGAGGTTGGACAACGGTTCGTCGAACAGGAAGATTTTCGGGTTGCGCACGATGGCCCGGCCAATCGCCACGCGCTGGCGCTGGCCGCCGGACAGTTGCTTGGGTTTGCGCTCCAGCATCGGCCCCAGTTCGAGGATGCGCGCCGCTTCGCTGACCTTCTTCTCTACTTCGGCTTTCGCCACGCCGGCCAGGTCGAGGGCGAACGACATGTTCTTGCGCACGCTCATGTGCGGGTACAGGGCGTAGGTCTGGAACACCATCGCCAGATCGCGCTTGGCCGGGCTCACTTCGGTGATGTCGCGGCCGTCGAGTTCGATGGTGCCGCCACTGACTTCCTCCAGCCCGGCGATCAGCCGCAGCAGCGTGGATTTGCCGCAGCCCGACGGGCCGACGAATACCACGAACTCCTTGTCGTTCACCTCCAGGTCGATGCCCTTGATGATGGAAAAGCCTTCGAAGCCTTTTTGCAGATTCTTGATTTTCAGGTTGGCCATGGTGATGGGCCTCCGTTTGTTTTTATTCAGTTGAACCAGGTGGGCTTTTTTGTGGGAGCGAGCTTGCTCGCGATGAGGGTGTATCCGTCGGCATTGATGCTGACTGACCCACCGCTATCGCGAGCAAGCTCGCTCCCACAGGAGTCGCATTCGGTTAGCGGTATTCATTTCACGGCGCCGAACGACAGGCCGCGCACCAGTTGTTTCTGGCTGACCCAGCCGAAGATCAGGATCGGCGCACAGGCCAGGGTCGAGACGGCCGACAATTTGGCCCAGAACAACCCTTCGGGGCTTGAGTACGAGGCGATCAATGCGGTCAGTGGCGCGGCTTTCGACGAGGTCAGGTTCAGCGACCAGAACGCCTCGTTCCAGCACAGGATCAACGACAGCAGCACCGTGGATGCCAGGCCGCCCTTGGCGATGGGCAGCAACACCCGGAGCATCTCCTGTGCCAGCGTTGCGCCGTCCAGCCGCGCGGCTTCGAGGATGTCCCTGGGGATGTCCTTGAAGTAGGTGTAAATCATCCAGACCACGATCGGCAGGTTGATCAGCGTGTAGATGACGATCAGCGCGATCCGTGTATCGAGCAGGCCGAAACTCTTCGCCAGCAGATAGATCGGCATCAGCACGCCCACCGGCGGCAGCATTTTGGTGGAGAGCATCCACAGCAGCGTGCCTCTGGTGCGTTGGGTTTCGTAGAAAGCCATGGAGTAGGCCGCCGGCACCGCGATCAGCAGGCACAGCGCGGTGGCGCTGAAGGAGATCACCACCGAGTTCCAGGCGAAACTGAAATAGTCGCTGCGCTCGTTGATGTGCAGGTAGTTCTCCAGCGTCGGCATGAAGATGAACTGCGGCGGCGTGGCGAAGGCATCGATTTCGGTTTTGAAACTGGTCAGTACCATCCAGAAGATCGGAAAGAAGATCAGGATCGCGATGGCCCAGGCCAACGTACCGAGCAGCAGGCTTTGCAAACGACGGGATTGTTGAAGAGTCATGGCAGGCCTCAGGCTTTGTCGGTCAGGTTTTTGCCGATCATCCGCACCAGGATGATCGCGGCGATGTTGGCGATGACCACGGCGATCAGGCCGCCCGCCGAGGCCATGCCGACATCGAACTGCACCAGCGCCTGGTTGTAGATCAGGTAGGCGAGGTTGGTCGAGGCGTAGCCGGGACCGCCGTTGGTGGTGGTGAAGATTTCGGCGAACACCGAGAGCAGGAAGATGGTTTCGATCATCACCACCACCGCAATCGGCCGCGCCAGGTGCGGCAGGGTCAGGTGCCAGAAAATCGCGATGGGCCCGGCACCGTCCAGGCGCGCGGCTTCTTTCTGTTCCTGGTCGAGGGACTGCATGGCGGTCATCAGGATCAGGATTGCGAAGGGCAGCCATTGCCACGAGACAATGATGATGATCGACAGCAGCGGGTAGTGCGCCAGCCAGTCCACCGGTTGCGCGCCGAACAGCTTCCAGACGTAGGCGAGAATCCCCGACACCGGATGGAAAATCAGGTTCTTCCAGATCAGTGCGCCCACCGTGGGCATGATGAAAAACGGCGAGATCAGCATCACCCGTACGATGCCGCGACCGAAAAACTCACTGGCCTCCAGCAATGCACTGATCAGCACGCCGAATACCACACTGATCAGCAGCACGCTGCCCACCAGCAACAGCGTGTTGGTGGCGCCGGGCACAAAGCCGGAGTCGGTGAGGAAGTAGGTGAAGTTTTCCAGGCCGACGAACTCGTTCTCGCCGGGGTTGAGCAAGTTGTAGCGAATCGTCGAGAAGTAGACGGTCATACCCAGCGGTACGATCATCCACAACAGCAGCAATGCCACCGAAGGGCTGACCAGAAACCAGCCGGGATTGGCCACGCTGCTTTTGCGCTGCGGCTGGGCAATGTCCATGTGAGCTTTTGCAGTTGAGGTATTCATGGTGTTAAACCGAATGGGTACAGGCAATGAAGATCAACTGTGGGAGCGAGCTTGCTCGCGATAGCAATCTGTCAGCCGACATCACTGTTGAATGTCATGGACTCATCGCGAGCAAGCTCGCTCCCACAGGGAACAAGGGGCAGGCTACTGCCGGTTACTTGGGATAACCCGCGCGCTTCATCTCGCGCTCGGTGGTTTGCTGGGCCGCCGCCAACGCCTGGTCGACCGTGGTCTGGCCGATCAGCGCCGCCGAGAAGGATTTGCCGACCTGGGTGCCGATGCCCTGGAACTCGGGAATGGTCACCAACTGGATGCCGATGTACGGCACAGGTTTGGCGCCCGGCTTGCTCGGGTCCGCGGCCTTGAGCGATTCCAGCGTGACCCTGGCGAACGGCGCGGCACTCATGTACGCCTCGCTGTAGGTCGAGGCTCGGGTGCCCGGCGGCACGTTGGCGATGCCGTCTTTTTCCGCGACCAGTGCGCCGTATTCTTTGGACGTGGCCCAGGCGCTGAAGGTTTTCGCTGCGTCCTTGGCCTTGGAACTGGTCGGAATGGCCAGTGCCCAGGAGTACAACCAGGCCGAGCCCTTGTCAGTGACCTGATGCGGCGCATAGGTGAAGCCGACGTGATCGGTGACCTTGCTCTGGGACTTGTCGGTGACGAACGAACCGGCGACGCTGGCATCGACCCAGATCGCGCATTTGCCACTATTGAACAGCGCCAGGTTTTCATTGAAACCGTTGCTTGACGCCCCCGGCGGGCCGGATTTCTTCATGGTGTCGACATAGAAGTTGAGCGCGTTTTTCCATTCGGGACCGTTGAATTCCGGCTGCCACTTTTCATCGAACCAGCGCGCGCCATAGGCGTTGGCCACGGTGCTGATCAGCGCGATATTCTCGCCCCAGCCGGCCTTGCCGCGCAGGCAGATGCCGTACTGTTCCTGTTCGGGTTTGTTCAGTTTGGCGGCGAACTCACCGATCTGCTCCCAGGTCGGGCGCTCGGGCATGGTCAGGCCGGCGTCCTTGAACAGGTCGGTGCGGTAATAGGTGATCGAGCTTTCGGCGTAGAACGGCAGGGCGTACAGCTGGCCTTTGACCGACAGGCCTTCGCGCACGGACGCAAACACGTCGTCGAGGGCATAACCAGCCGGCAAATCCTTCATCGGCTCCAGCCAGCCCTTGGCACCCCAGAGTGCGGCTTCGTACATGCCAATGGTCAGCACATCGAATTGCCCGCCCTGGGTGGCGATGTCGGTGGTCAGGCGCTGGCGCAGGACGTTTTCTTCGAGGACCACCCAATTGAGCTTGATGTCCGGATGCTCGGCCTCGAAGGTTTTCGAGAGCTTTTGCATGCGGATCATGTCGCTGTTGTTGACGGTGGCGATGGTCAGGGTCTGTGCGCCAAGGCTGACGCTGCTGAGGGTCATGCAGGTGAGGGCAAGCAGGGCTTTTACCGAAGGTTGCATCGTGCACTCCTTTTCTGCACCCGGCGGGCTACAGAAGGACAGTTATTGTTTTTGTGTCTTCCGAAGGCAGGAAGAATGTGCGCTGATTACATCCTTCAATCGAGGGCGAGACAAATCATCCATCGCACTTCAATTGATACTTTTTTGCACTGAAGTTTTGAGGGGTAGACGCAGGGAAGGGCTTTTCAGCGAAGGAGGGGTATTGAATCCGTACAGGTTTCAGGGGGTAACGCTGTACCTGTGGGAGCGAGCTTGGTCCGGGCGGCGATCCGACGATGGCGGTGTATCAGGTTAATAAATGTCGACTGACACGGCCTCATCGCGAGCAAGCTCGCTCCCACAGGAATTTGAGGCGTGTCTTCAACCCAGGTTTTGCTCGGTCAACCGCTGCACCACCAGCCGCCGGTAATGCGAAGGCGTCATGCCCTTGAGCTGCTGGAAGCGCCGGTTGAAGTTGGAAATATTGTTGAAGCCCGATTCGAAGCAGACGTCAGTCACCGGCTTGTCGCCATCGGCCAGCAACTCGCAGGACTTGCTGATGCGCAGGCGATTGACGAATTCGATGAAATTACGCCCGGTGGCCTGCTTGAATACCCGGCTGAAATACGTCGGCTTCATGCCCAGATGCTCGGCGACCTCTTCCAGCGTCAAGTCCCGGGCGTAGTGGGCAAAAATGTAATCCACCGCGCGGTTGGTGCGATCGATGTTGTGCTCGTCCGCCAGTTGCGGGGTTGTGGCACCAGAGAGCAATTGGTAGTCGTCGGTGGCCGCAAGCAACTCCAGCAGAATGAAAAAGTGCCCGAGCCGGGTCATACCGGTGGTATCGGCGATGCGCTGCATCAGGTCCATCGCCTTGTCGATGGTGTGCTTGCAGCGAAACTCGATGCCGTACTGCGCGCGCTCCAGCAGCGGTGCCAGGGCCTTGAGTTCGGCGAACACCTGATAGCCACTATCGAACAACTCATCGGTGAAGTTGACCAGCATGTCGCGCTTGGGTACCACTTCATCCTCGGCCACCTGGCTGATCCAGTTGTGGGGCAGGTTGGGGCCGGTGAGAAACAGTGTCCGGGGATAGAAGTTGCCGATGTAGTCGCCGATGAACACCTTGCCGGAACTGGCGACGATCAGGTGCAGTTCGTATTCCTTGTGGAAATGCCAGCGCACCAGAGGGCAGGGGAAACCGTGCTGGCGATAGATGATGGACAAGCCGTTGTGGTCGTCCATCAACTCATAGGAAGGATCGGTGACTCTGGCGGTACGGGTCATGTCAGGGCGCTTGTGTAGTTATCCCGCCCCGATCATGCCTCTTGCCGGATGGATAGCGCTACTACCGCCGGTGCGTCTGTTCGTGCAAGGCACGGCCGTAAACCGCTTTCATGCTGGTGGCGCTCCAGCAATAACGAACGATGTCGGACTCGTCGAAAAAATCGGTGCTGATGATGCTGCAACGCGTGACCCAGTTTCTCGTGGTGTCGAACCAGTCGTTGATCTGCCGCTTGATATTTCCGGGCCCGCCGAGCAGCGAGTAGGTAGTCGCGGACAGTGACCAGAGGAAGGTTTCGTAGGGCGCATCTTCCAGGGTTTGCGCGATGTAGCGTTGCAGCTCGGCAGGGGCGGAGAACGCGTTGTCGCGCCATTTGTGCGGGATGCGAGGCCAGAAGTACTCGCCATCGAGCGCCGACAGGGCGGGTGCCGCCATGATCACCCGGCGATGTGGGCTCGCACTTTTGAGTTCTCCAACCGTTTTGAATCTGTCGCCTGGAAGGACGGCCCGCAGCCCTAGACGTCGCACGAGCCAGTCACTGAACCTTTCATGATCGAAAGGTTTATTGCCATCAGCCAGTTGATGGAAGTCCAGCACGATAAATTCGTCCGGGTTTCGATCAAGGAACAGCAGTACCGCGTCGATCAGATCGTCCAGGGCGCGGTGCGAGCGAAAGCCGTTGTGGTGAAAGTAGAAGCCCGATCGAGCCGCACCGGCGGTGTAGCCCAGACGGATATCAAAGGCGCGGGCGCCGTTGGCCAGTTGCCAGGAAAAAGTGTCGTTCTGACAAATCGTCCAATGGCCGAGCACCGCATCGTGGTTGGGCGCTTTTTTGTCCATTCCGGCGTTATGCACGCCAGGCCAGACGATATCGGTGAGTTTGAGTTGATTGATTTCGAGGGTGCTGCTCATCCAGGTTTGCTTGTCGAGCAAACCACGCGTATTGCTGGTCATGGCCATTCCTTGTGCGAATCACCCCATCCATTGGGTGTGAAGCGGTCAGATTAACCGGTCGGGCACAGCAATGGCGGTAACTATGTATTGCACAAGAAAAGTGGGCTACTCCTGATTCAGTCGGTTCTTCGCCTCAATCCATTGCGCCATGTATTGAGTACTCTTGTGCTGGTGATGACGCAGCATGCTGCCGGTAAAGTTATCTCGTCTTATGTTTGCCAGATTCTGCTGGCAATCGACCAGCCGCTGGATCAGGGCCGGGCCATGAACGGTTTTTCGGTAGCGACTGGCAAGCAGGGTTTTCCCGTGCGCCTGGGCGTCCAGCCAGCGCGTCTTGTCGTTGTGCAGTTGCACGGCATGATCGGCGAACTCGCGTGCCGAACGGGTCACTGCACCGGGCCATGCCTCTTGATCATGCATCGCCTCGGCACCCACTGGCGTCGTCACATTCGGCGTGCCACAGAGCATCGCATCGACAATCTTGCCTTTGATTCCCGCGCCAAAACGCAGCGGTGCCATACAGACCCGCGCCGACGACATGACTTGCAGGGCGTCTTCTGCCCAGTTCATCACATGAAAACCCTGGGCCGGGTTGTGCAGGGCGGTCGCCTTGGGTGGTGTGTAGGCACCATAGATATGCAATTGAGCGCCGGGTATCTGCTCGCGAATCAACGGCCAGATAGCGCTTTTCAACCAGAGCACCGCATCCCAGTTGGGCGCATGGCGAAAGTTACCGATATGAAGAAAGTGTGCCCGGTCTTCGAACGGTACCGATGCACGGGACGGAACATCGACCATCAACGGGCACCAGTGCAGCAGGTTGCGGGGAAACCTGAACTGCTCGACCAGCAATTCGACTTCCACTTCGGAAACCATCAGCGTCAAATCACAACGATAAAATGAGGCGATCTCGCGCTTCGCCAGATCGGTATCAGCCATGTGTTCGAACTCTTCGCGCGCCGCTGGGGCGAACAGTTCGTTGAAGTCATTGTTGTCGTCACTGGCCTTCAAACGCTCCTTGAGGCGTTGATGCCGACCCAGCCTCAGGCTTTGCAGGTCGCAACTTTCGAGCACGCGCAAGGCATCGGGGCAATGCTTCTCGACCCGCCAGCCGAACTGTTCCTCCATCATGAATTGATCGAACAACACGATGTCAGGCGCCAGTTCACTGATGAATGCGTCGAAACTGCTGTTGTTCAGCTCGATAGGTACTTCGTCAATACCCAACGCTGTCAGGTCCGCACGTTGCTCGCCGAAGCCTGCCGGGCTGCTGAACGTGATGTCCCAGCCCTGGTCCAGGAAAACGTCGAGAATCTGCATGACATGCCCGCTGGCCGCGGAAGAGCGGGGCTCGGGCCAGACGTAACCAATGACCAGGACTTTGGTTGCGCGGGGCTCAATCATGTACGGGATTTCCTTGAAGCGAAGACAGGGCAGGGATGAAAAAGGCGCGCATTAAACCACAGCGCAGCGCAGCGTCACTCGAGAATGCATTTGACCTTGTCGCGCAACTGATCAATGGAGAAGGGTTTGCCGATCAAGTGCATGCCTGGAGGTACTTCAATGCTTTCGGCATAACCGCTGGCGAACAGGATGGGCAGGTCAGGGCGTAACGTGCGGGCGAGGGTGGCCAGTTCGCGACCGTCCATGACCGGCAGGCCAACATCAGTCATCATCAGGTCAATGTGTCGGTTCAAGTCCTTGAGGAAATCCTGTGCCTGTTCGCTGCCATCGGCTTCCAGCACCTTGAATTCCAGTTCTTCCAGGACGTCGACGATCAGCATGCGCACGATGGCATCGTCTTCGACGACAAGGATGGTGGAGCCGTTGGCGGATGACATGGTCGAGTTCCCGAAAAAGATTGGTATTGCCGGTCGCTGGAAATCACCGGCCTCTTGCATGAGTAAGTGGCGGATCCCGACAAGTTCCCTGCGCGATGGAAAAAGGATTGGCGGTACAAGCCAGGCAAGGATAACGCGGGAGCA
The DNA here is from genome assembly GCF_002236115.1 of Pseudomonas jessenii. Taxonomy (GTDB): domain Bacteria; phylum Pseudomonadota; class Gammaproteobacteria; order Pseudomonadales; family Pseudomonadaceae; genus Aquipseudomonas; species Aquipseudomonas jessenii. Next base: position 539,113 of record NZ_NIWT01000001.1, read on the forward strand.
GCGCAATGTAGGACCTTGCGCGCAAACATGTCAGATAATTGGATCAATTTGCCAGTTTTGGGGCAAACTCCTTGCATTCTGACAGTTCGACAAGGCCTGCCCCATGACCTCAGCGTCCTCGGTTGATGAGCAACGATTTCGTAAACTCCTGAGCCGTAACATCAGCCTGCCGTTGGGTTTGGGTCTTATCAGCGCTGTGTTTTTCGTGTCGCTGATCAGCTATTTACTGTCGACCATCCAGTGGGTGGAGCACACCGACCGGGTGATCAATAACGCCAATGAAGCGGTCAAGCTGACCGTGGATCTGGAAACCGGGATGCGCGGTTTCCTGCTCAGTGGCGACGAGCATTTCCTCGATCCGTACGAAACCGCCAAGCCGCGCATCGCCGTGGCGCTCGACACCTTGCTTGAACTGACCGCCGACAACCCGGTGCAGACTGATCGCTTGCTACGGTTGCGAGCCTTGCAGCTGGAGTGGACCAACTACGCGCAATCGATGATCGATTTGCAGCGCAGCAGCGGTGATTATCGCGCCATCGTCAAGGCCGGACGCGGTAAGCGCCTGACCGATGAAATTCGCAAGCAGTTCGAGGAAGTGATCGACACCGAGCAACAGTTGCGCGCATCGCGCAATGACGAAGTGCGCGGCACCACCATCATGAGCATCAGCCTCTACCTGTTGTTTATAGCGGGGGTCAGCGGGTTGCTGGCGTACGTCGGGCGCCGCGACTTGTTGACCCTGTCGCAGAACTACAGCGTCAACCTTGCCGCCCAACAGGCCAGCGCCCATCGTCTGGAGCAACAGGCCTGGCTGCGCAACGGCCAGACCGAGCTGGCCGAGCAGGTGCTGGGACAATTGAGCCTGAGCATGCTGGGTCGCAATATCCTGCAATTCTGCGCGCAGTACCTGGGCACCGCCGTGGCGGCTATTTATGTGCGCGAAGACCATGGCGGCCTCAAGCGCATCGCCACTTATGGTTTTTCCCGTGAACAGGAAGGGCGTGAACAGCAGATCTACAGCGAAGAAGGCATTGTCGGCCAAGTGGCGCAACAGGCACGGCTGATTCGCCTGGACGAGGTGCCGGGAGATTACTTCAAGGTCAGCTCCGGCCTCGGTGACGGTTTGCCGTGCAGTGTGCTGGTGGTGCCAACCAGCGACGACGAGCGGGTCAATGGCGTGATCGAGTTGGGCTTTCTGCGTCCACTGACCGACCGTGACGTTGAATTGCTTGAGCTGATTGCCGGCAACATCGGCACCTCGATCGAGGCGGCACGTTATCGCCAGCGTTTGCAGGAGGTGTTGGCCGAAACCCAGCAACTCAACGAAGAACTGCAGGTTCAGCAGGAAGAACTCAAGACCGCCAACGAAGAGCTCGAAGAGCAGTCGCGGATTCTCAAGGAGTCCCAGGCGCACCTGGAAACCCAGCAGGTGGAGCTGGAGCAGACCAACGAACAACTCGCCGAGCAGGCAGAAGTACTGGCCGAGCAGCGCGACGCCATGGACCTGAAGAATACCGAACTCAATCAGGCCCAGATCCAGCTCGAAGAACGCGCGGTAGAATTGCAGCGCTCGAGCAAGTACAAGTCCGAATTCCTCGCCAACATGTCCCATGAGCTGCGCACGCCACTGAACAGCTCGTTGATCCTGGCCAAGCTGCTGGCGGAAAACCCGGAAGAGAACCTCACTGCCGAGCAAGTCCAATTCGCCGAGTCGATCTACTCCGCCGGCAACGACTTGCTCAACCTGATCAACGACATTCTGGATATTTCCAAAGTCGAGGCCGGCAAGCTGGAAATCCGTCCGGAGAACACCAGCGTGGCGCGCCTGGTGGATGGCCTGCGCGGCCTGTTCCAGCCATTGGCAACGGACAAGCAACTGGATTTCCGGGTGGATATGCAGGACGGTGCGCCGTTGATGCTGTTCACCGATCGCCAGCGTCTGGAGCAAGTGCTCAAGAACCTGCTGTCCAACGCGGTGAAATTCACGCAAAGCGGCAGCGTCAGCCTGTCCGTCGCCACGGCGCCGAATGACGGCATCGCGTTCAGCATCCGCGATTCCGGGATCGGCATCGAGGTGGATCAGCACGAAAGCATCTTCGAAGCGTTCCGTCAGGCCGACGGCACCACCAATCGGCGTTACGGCGGCACCGGGCTGGGGTTGTCGATCTCCCGTGACCTGGCGGCCTTGCTCGGCGGCTCCATCAGCGTGACCAGCACGCCGGGGCAGGGCAGTGTGTTTACCCTGGTCTTGCCACAGCAGTACGTGGAACCGGGCGAAGTGCCTGTCGAACCGATGCGAGCCGTTCCTGTGGCGGCTGTGTCGAGTGTATTGCCGCCCACGTTGTCGCCATTGGTGGCCGAAGTCGACATTCCGCGCTTCGACGACGACCGCAACAAAGGGCCGTTCACCAAACGCTGCATTCTGGTGGTGGAGGATGAGCCGAACTTTGCGCACATCCTCTACGACCTGGCCCATGAACTGGGTTATCAGTGCCTGGTGGCTCACGGCGCCGACGAAGGCTACGACCTGGCCAAGGCGTTCATCCCCGATGCGATCCTGCTGGACATGCGCCTGCCGGATCATTCCGGCCTGAGCGTGCTGCAACGTTTGAAGGAACACGCCGAAACCCGGCACATCCCGGTGCATGTGATTTCGGTCGAAGACCGGGTCGAGGCGGCGATGCACATGGGCGCCATCGGCTACGTGGTCAAACCGACCACCCGCGAGGAACTCAAGGACGTGTTTGCACGCCTTGAGGCCAAGTTGACCCAGAAGGTCAAGCGCGTGCTGCTGGTCGAGGACGACGATGTGCAGCGCGATAGCATTGCCCGCCTGATCGGCGACGATGACATCGAGATCACCGCCGTTGGCCTGGCACAGGAGGCGCTGGACCTGCTGCGCTCATCCGTCTTCGATTGCATGATCATCGACCTCAAGCTGCCCGACATGCTCGGCAATGACTTGCTCAAGCGCATGTCCACCGAAGACATCTGTTCCTTTCCGCCCGTCATCGTCTATACCGGGCGCAACCTGACCCGGGATGAAGAGGCCGAACTGCGCAAGTATTCGCGTTCGATCATCATCAAGGGCGCACGCTCGCCGGAGCGGTTGCTGGATGAGGTGACGCTTTTTCTGCACAAAGTCGAATCACGGTTGTCCCATGAGCGGCAGAAGATGCTCAAGGTCGCCCGCAGCCGCGACAAGGTCTTCGAAGGCCGCAAGGTGCTGCTGGTGGATGACGATGTGCGCAACATTTTCGCCCTCACCAGCGCGCTGGAGCAAAAGGGCGCAGTCGTGGTCATTGGCCGCAACGGCCGCGAAGCGATTGAACGATTGAATGAGGTGCAAGACATCGATCTGGTGTTGATGGACGTGATGATGCCGCAAATGGATGGTTATGAAGCCACCGTTGAAATCCGCAAGAATCTGCGCTGGCGCAAGCTGCCGATCATCGCCGTGACGGCCAAGGCCATGAAGGACGACCAGGAGCGCTGCCTGCAGGCCGGCGCCAACGATTACCTGGCCAAGCCCATCGACCTCGATCGCCTGTTTTCGCTGATTCGTGTGTGGTTACCGAAGATGGAACGTATCTAGTGGAGCGCAATTTTTCAGTGGATCGAAACAGCGAAATCGAACTGCGGTTGTTGATCGAGGCGATCTATCTCAAGTACAGCTACGATTTTCGCGATTACTCCGGCGCTTCGATCAAACGCCGGGTCGACCATGCGTTGAGTCAGTTCGAGTGCAACACCATCTCGGCGTTGCAGGAAAAGGTCCTGCACGATCCCGCGGCGTTCATGCAACTGCTGCAATTGCTGACCATTCCGGTCAGCGAAATGTTTCGCGACCCCTCGCACTTCCTGGCCATCCGCAAGGAAGTGGTGCCGCTGCTGCGAACCTACCCTTCGATCAAGATCTGGATCGCCGGATGCAGCACCGGTGAAGAGGTGTATTCGATGGCCATTGTGCTGCGCGAAGAAGGCCTGCTGGACCGTACCATCATCTACGCCACCGACATCAATCCGCGCTCGCTGGAAAAGGCCAGGCAAGGGATTTTCTCGATGGAGAACGTCCGCGCCTACACTGCTAATTACCAGCAGGCCGGTGGCCAGAGTTCGTTTGCCGACTACTATACGGCGGCCTATGGGTACGCGATTTTCGACAAGACCCTGCGCGAGAACGTGACCTTTGCCGATCACAGCCTGGCGACGGACAGCGTATTCTCCGAAACTCAATTAATTTCATGCCGTAACGTACTGATTTATTTTAATAAAAGTCTTCAGGGTCGAGCGTTCGGGCTGTTTCATGAGTCCCTCTGCCATCGCGGTTTCCTGGTGCTGGGCAGTAAGGAAACCCCGGATTTCTCAGCCTTCGGCGATCAGTTCGAGCCGCTGGTCAAACAAGAACGGATCTATCGAAAATCATGAAAAGTGCAACGAAAATGCCGGCTATCGAAGCGATCGTGATCGGTGCCTGCGCCGGTGGCGTCGAGGCGCTGTTGAACATCCCCGGCCCGCTGCGCGAAGGCTTCGCACTTCCGATTATTCCTGTACGCGGCATCGGCCGTCTGCTTGTCGAGCTGGAACGAATCGCATGCTGAGTAATATCCAGGCCAAACTGCTGATCGTGGACGATCTGCCGGAGAATCTGCTGGCACTCGAAGCGCTGATCAAGCGTGAGGACCGCATTGTGTACAAGGCGCTGTCCGCCGACGAGGCCTTGTCCCTGTTGCTGCAACACGAATTCGCCTTGGCCATCCTCGATGTTCAGATGCCCGGCATGAATGGCTTCGAGCTGGCCGAGTTGATGCGCGGCACGGAAAAAACCAGGAACATCCCGATCGTTTTCGTCAGCGCCGCCGGGCGTGAACTCAATTACGCCTTCAAGGGCTATGAAAGCGGTGCCGTGGACTTCCTGTACAAACCGCTGGACCTCCAGGCGGTCAAGAGCAAGGTCAATGTGTTCGTCGACCTCTATCGCCAGAGCAAGGCGATGAAGGAACAAGTGCTGGCCCTTGAGCAAAGTCGCCGCGAACAGGAGACCCTGCTCAAGCGATTGCAAAGCACTCAACTGGAACTGGAGCAGGCGGTACGCATGCGCGATGACTTCATGTCCATCGTCGCCCACGAAGTGCGCACGCCGCTCAACGGCCTGATCCTTGAAACCCAGTTGCGCAAGATGCACCTGGCCCGGGACAACTCCGCCGCCTTCACTCTGGACAAGATGCACGCGATGGTCGACCGCGACGAGCGGCAGATCAAAAGCCTGATTCGATTGATTGAAGACATGCTCGATGTCTCGCGCATTCGCACCGGAAAGTTGTCGATCCGGCCCAAGCGCTTTGACCTTTCAACGCTGGTTGGCGAGCTGTTGCACAACTTTTCCCAGCAGATCGACGCCGCCGAAGCGTCGGTCTCGCTCGATGCCACGCAACCGGTGATCGGAAACTGGGACGAGTTTCGAATTGAACAGGTTATTTCCAATCTGCTGACCAACGCCTTGCGCTACGGGGCCAAGAGCCCGATCTCGGTCAAGGTCTACTGTGAAGGTGGCCAGGCGTTGGTGGACGTGCAGGATCGAGGGATTGGCATCAGCGAGGAAAACCAGAAGCGGATCTTCCAGCAGTTCGAGCGGGTATCGGCCAGGCACGCCGTCGCCGGGCTGGGCCTGGGATTGTTTATTTCAGAGCAGATTGTGGCCGCCCATGGCGGTACTATTACCGTCCAGAGCAGGATCGGCGAAGGCGCCTTGTTTCGCGTTTGTCTGCCGCTGTAGGAAAACAACCGGATAAACGCAACCTCTGGTCGACCCCACGGTCTATCAGCAGCAATTGACCGAGCAAAGGCTTCCCATGAGCGAAGATGCACAAGATGTAGTACTCGTCGTCGAGGACGATCCCTCGATTCTGATGGTGCTGTCCGCTTATCTGTCGGGCGAGGGTTACCGCGTATTGCAGGCCGAAAACGGCGAGCAGGCTTTCGAAATCCTGGCGAGCAAACCGCACCTGGACATGATGATCACCGACTTCCGCCTGCCCGGAGGAATCTCCGGCGTGCAGATCGCCGAGCCCGCCGTGAAGCTGCGACCGGAACTCAAGGTGATCTTCATCAGCGGCTATGCTCAGGAAATCCGCGAGACCGACAGCCCGATTACGCACAAGGCACCGATCCTGGAAAAACCTTTCGATCTGGATAAATTGCAGGAATTGATGCAGGACATGCTTTCGTAAGCCTTCAGGCCCTGATCATCTCCCTGACCTTCGCCGTCAACAGGTCGAAGGTAAACGGCTTGGTGATCATCTGCATGCCCGGATCGAGGAACCCGCCACGCACCGCAGCGTGCTCGGCGTAGCCGGTGATGAACAGCACCCTCAGCTCGGGACGCAACTGCCGGCCGATTTCCGCCAGTTGCCGGCCATTCATACCGGGCAAGCCGACATCGCTGATCAGCAGGTCGATGCGCTGGGCCGAATCGAGTATCGGCACCGCGCTATCGCCATCACAAGCCTCGACGTAGGCATAACCCAGGTCGCTCAACACCGTGCTGACCAGCACCCGCACCGCCGGATCGTCCTCGACAATCAACACCGTCTCGCCACTCCTGGCCAAAGGTGAATGCTCGACGTCCGATGGATGGTCCCGAGGCAGGTCTCCACCGAAGCGTGGCAGGAACAGGCTCACCGTGGTGCCCTCGCCCACGACGCTTTGGATGGCGACGTGACCTCCCGATTGTTTGCTGAAACCATAGATCATTGATAACCCCAGCCCGGTGCCCTGGCCGATAGGCTTGGTGGTGAAGAAGGGGTCGAAGGCGCGGTTGATGGTGCTTTGCGGCATGCCACAGCCGGTGTCCGTCACGCTGAGCACCACATAGTCACCCGCATCGAGATTGCTCTGGCCTTGGGTGAAATCCTCGTCAAAGTGCTGGTTCGAAGTCGAGACCACCAGACTGCCGCCATTGGGCATGGCATCGCGGGCATTGATCACCAGGTTGAGCAGGGCGCTTTCCAGTTGATTGGGGTCGGCTTCGGCCACCCACAGGTGCTCGTCCAGTTGCATGTCCAGACGAATGGTTTCGTTGATGCTGCGTTGCAGCAGTTCATCCATGGAGATCACCAGGGTGTTCATTTCCACGGGTTTCGAATCCAGCGACTGGCGCCGGGAAAACGCCAGCAGGCGGTGGGTCAGGCCCGCCGCGCGGTTGGCCGAAGTCACCCCCAGATCGATCAGGCTGTCCAGGTCTTCGGTTCGCCCCCGGGCCAGGCGTCGACGCAACAACTCCAGGCTGCCGATGATACCGGTCAGCATGTTGTTGAAATCATGGGCGATGCCGCCGGTGAGCTGGCCGACGGCTTCCATTTTCTGCGACTGGCGCAACGCTTCCTCGTTGTGACGCAGTTGCGCGGTGCGCTCTTGCACCTGCTGTTCAAGGGTTTCGAGGGTGTTCTGCAGGCGCAATTCGCTCTGGCTCAAGTCGATCAACCGATCCCTGGCTTCGTACTGTCGTCGCCGCCCGCGCAGGGCCGTGGTGACCAGGCTGATCAGTGTGACCGGGTGAAATGGCCGTTCGAGGAAGGTCACGTTGCCCAATTGCGGGCCGAAGCGCGATGCCGGGTTCTGTTGCGGGCCGCCATGGTGTGTCATCAACACGATCGGCAGATCCGACCACGCGGGCTGCTGTTCGATCAGGCAGATCAGCGGTTCCGGATCAGCGCCCAACAGCGCCTCGCAAGAGATCAGCAGCAGGCCGGCACCCTGTTCAAGTTCGGCGCACAATCCGGGCAGGTCGGGGCTGATCACCCCGTGAAACCCGGCCTCGTTGAGCATCATCAGGGCTATCTGGCCGTCGCGCCCTCGCGGCGCAAGGATGATTGCGCGCTCGGACGTCGCTTGCATGTCCGTCACGGGATTTCGTCCGCGAGCAATGGATTGCTGGCGCCGAGATACGTGGGTACGCCGCGCAATACGCCCTGAAAGGCTTCCAGGGGCTCACCGATGGTCATGCCCTGGGCGCTGATGCGGTATTCACGGATGGTCGACTCATGGCTGCCGGTACGTTTCTTGATGATCGAAATGGCCCGGCGCACCTTGCCCAGGGCTTCGAAGTAACGCAGCAGAATGACTGTGTCGGCCAGGTAGGTGATGTCGACCGGCGCCTGCATGTCGCCGACCAGGCCGTGCTGAGCGACCGTCATGAAGGTCGCGGCGCCTTGGCGATTGAGGTACAGCAGTAGCTCGTGCATGTGCAGCACCAAGGCGTTTTCTTCCGGCATCGCCGCCTGATAGCCGTTGATGCTGTCGATCACCACGGTCTTTATATTGCCTTCGTCCACGCAGCGCCGGACCCGGTGGGAGAACTCGCCGGGGGACAGCTCGGCCGCGTCCACTTGTTCGACCAGCAAATTGCCGCTGTCTTGCATTGCCTGCAAATCGATGCCGATGTTCTTCATGCGCTCGAACAACAACCCCAACTCTTCATCTAAAATGAATAACGCGGCTTTTTCGCCCCGGGCCACGGCCGCGGCGGCGAACACCATGGCGATCAGCGATTTGCCGGTCCCCGCCGGGCCGAGAATCAAGGTGCTGGAACCCGTCTCGATACCGCCGCCCAGCAGCGCATCCATTTCCCGGATGCCGCTGGTCAATTGCTGACGCAGGTATTGACCGCGATGTTCGGCGGCCACCAGGCGCGGGAATACACGCACGCCATCGCCCGTGATGGTGAAGTCATGGAAGCCGCCGCGGTACTTCTGGCCGCGGTACTTGACCACGCGGATGCGACGTCGCTCGGCGCCGTAGTTCGGGGTCAATTCTTCCAGGCGAATCACGCCGTGGGCCACGCTGTGCACGGTTTTGTCCAGGGACTCGGCGGTCAGGTCATCGAGCAGCAACACCGTGGCGTCGTAACGCACGAAATAATGCTTGATGGCCAGAATCTGCCGACGGTAGCGCAGCGAGCTTTGCGCCAGCAGGCGAATCTCGGAAAGGCTGTCCAGGACAACGCGGGTCGGCTTGACCCGCTCGACCACCTCGAAGATCTGGCGGGTGGCTTCACCCAGTTCCAGGTCGGAGGAATAGAGCAGTGTCTGCTGCTGTTCGACATTGAGCAGGCTTTCCGGGGGCGTCAGTTCGAAGATATGGACGTTTTCGTCCATCTCCCAGCCATGGGACAAGGCGCCCTGGCGCAGCTCGCGTTCGGTTTCAGAGAGGGTGATGTACAAGGAGCGTTCGCCGGCTTGCGCGCCTGCCAACAGGAAGTGCAGCGCCACGGTGGTCTTGCCGGTGCCCGGCTCGCCTTCGAGCAAAAACACATGTCCGCGGGACAGTCCGCCATCGAGGATATCGTCCAGACCTTCGATACCGGTGGCGGCCTTGTCTCGGTTCAAATCGTTGGATAGAGACAAACAAGCGTCCTCATATGGCCAGGGTCAACGAGGCAGCCGCTGCGAAGCGCCATAACGGGCTGCCTGTTCACTTGACCCTTGGCCAGGACGACGGTTCAACGAAATTTCAGTCGGGGTCAAAGCCCTTGTTGCAACGCAGGATCATCGGGGTTCATCTGTTCGAGTTGGGCCAACAGGATCTGCACGTTTTGCAGCTGCCCGCTTTCCTTCCAGTAGTTGATCAGCAGCACCCGGGCCTTGCGATCGTTCGGATGGCGCTGAACGATTTCCTGCAACTGTTTCTGCGCCGCTTCGAGCTCCTGCTCACCGTGCAACGTGGTGGCCAGGTCGTAGCGGTAGTCCCGGTTATTGGGCTCAAGTTCAACGGCCTTGGACAGGCCGAGCAGGGCGAATTCGCTTTGCTCGTGATGCAGCAGCCAGAGCCCCAACGCGTGTTGCAGGTAGGCCGAGTTGGGTTGTGCCTGCAGTTGCCTGGCCAACAGTTGCCGGGCTGCGTCGTTCTGGCCCTGTTTATCCAGCACTTCGATTTGCAGTACCAGCGCCGGCAGGTTGTCCGGCGCCAGGCGCAGGGTGTTGTCCAGCGCCTGTTGCGCTTGCTTGAGCTCGGCGTTGTGCAAGTGCAGTCGGGCGAGTTGGTATTGGTTTTCGGCACTTTGCGGCGCGCTCTTGAGCACTTGCTCCCAGGCATCGATGGCTTGCTCCAGCGGCCCGAAATACAAACCCAGTTCATCCGGGGACAATCCCAGCAGCGCGTTGATCGCCGCCAGCCGCACGCTTTGTTCGCTGTCATCGAGCAATGGCCCCAGCAGCAGACTGCGCTGGCCGTTCGGTACCAGGCCGCTGATGCTTCTGATCGCCGCGATACGTACCTCGGGCGACTCGTTCTGCAGGTCGGCATCCGCCAGCTTCAGGGCCACCGAGCTTGGATAGTTGGGCAGCTCGGCATGCAACCCGATACGACGTTTGGGGGACAGGTCCGGACGGGCCAATTGCTGATAGAGCACCCGCGCCGCACCCGGTTGGCCGGCCCGGGCAGCCGCCAGCGCTTCGCTGTAGCCGTGCAGGATGGCTTCGGGAACCACCGGGGTGGTATCGCGCAGGGAAAACCAGACACCGCCGATGACGAGCAGGGCGAAGAGGCTGATAAACAGAAGGCGGCGGGACTTGGGCATGCAGGAATCCGGAAGCTGGCAAGCTTTTGCAAAGGCGCAAGCTTCGGTCAGGCCAGGCTTTGAGTCAAACCTTGACGCCGTTCTCGCTCGATTCAAACCGTTGAACAGCCCTTCAGCCGACAATCCACGGGCCGGCAAGCTGCGTCGATGGCAAAACCTCTCGAGGCACCGCAGCAGTGACTACGCTTGCTGGAGGTGTCTCGACGAGTGTTCCCATGCAAGCGTTGTTGCAATACTTCAAGGCGATTTTCAACCCCGGCCCCGGGGTGTTGCTGTTTGCCTTGCGAACCATCGCGGCCGGGTTGTTGACCCTGTACCTGGCGTTTTTGTTCGATCTGGACCAGCCCAAGTGGTCGATCATGGCCGTGGTCATCATCAGCCAGCCACTGGCTGGCATGGTGCTGGCCCGCAGTTTTGGCCAAGTGATCGGCACCACGCTGGGGGCGGCCGTGGCGGTGTTGATCATGGCGATCTTTCCCCAGGCACCGCTGCCGTTCATCACCACCCTGGCGTTGTGGCTGGCGCTGTGCACCGCCGGTGGCACGCTGTTGCGCTACACCAGTTCCGGGGCATTCGTGCTCAGTGGCTACACCGCCGTGGTCATCGCGTTGCTGGCGATTCCCGATCAGGACGGCACCTTTTTGCTGGCAGTGACCCGCCTCACCGAAACCTTGCTGGCGGTTGCCTGCGTGTGCGTGGTCAGCCTGCTCACCGCCAGGCCGGAAGCCGTGGCCCGTGATTACTTCGCCAAAATCGACCAAATCACCCGGTTGCTGGCCACCCATGCCAGCGCCGTCATCCGCACCGAAGAGAGCGAAGCCGAATTCCAGCAGCGGCAAATGCTACTGCTGGGCCAGATCAGCGGCCTGGAGGGCGTGCGTCGGCACATGTACTACGATGCGCCCCGGTTACGCAGCGCCAACGGCCTGGTGCAACTGCTGGGCAACCAATTGGTGTTGTTGACCGCGCGGCTGACCGCCCTGCGCCACCAGCGGCTGCTGTTGACTGAGCGCTGGGAGGGCGAGCTGCCTGAAGAGATTCAACGGCTGCGTGCCGAAGAGCTGGACTTTCTCGATGAACTGGCGCGGGAGGGGCGTTCGCTGTCCAGTGAAAAGCGCCATCATTTCACATCGCTGCAACAACGCTTTGATGAGCTGGCCTACAGAGCCGAACAATTGACCGAGCCGCTGCCGGCCACCTTGCGTTCGCTGGCCTGGTCGCTGCGCTGGGAGCAGGCGCGCCTGTTGCAGCAGCTTGAGCAGATTCTGGAGCTGAGCGATGCCATCCAGAGCGGGCGCCCCGCCAGCAGCGTGTTTCGCGGGCGGGAAAATCCGCTGCATCTGGACTTCACCCTGGCGACGATGAATGCCGTCCGGGCCTTTTGCGCGCTGTTGATCGCCGGCCTGATCTGGATCGAAACCGGCTGGGACGGTGCGCGAGCCGGGATGGTGCTGGTGGGCATCCTTTGCTCGCTGATGTCGACGTTTCCCCGACCGCTACTGGCTGTTCAAAGCTATGCCAGGGGGTTCGGGCTGGCACTGGTGGTCTCGGCGCTCCTTCAGTTCATGTTTGTGCCGATGATCAGCAATTTCGAGATGCTTGCCTTGCTGCTGGCGCCCTTGCTCTACGCCGTAGCGGTGGGGCTGGCCAGTCCACCTACCACAGGTACCGGGATTGGCCTGGGGCTCACGACGTTTTTGTTGCTTGGCCCGTTGAATGTGGGGATTGGTCAAAACACCGCGAGCCAGTGGTTCGAGTTTGCCGGGGCCTATACCTGTGCAACCGTGCTGGCTTTGAGTGTCTATGCGCTGATCTTTCCGTTCAGACCGGATTTTCGCATGCGCCGGCTCTACAAAGAGAGCTGCGAGCAGGTGTACGCCTTGCTGAAAACCTCGGCGAGCGATGAACAGCAGTTTGCGTTCGAGAGCCGTATGGTTGATCGCCTGACCATGATGTTGGGGCTGCTGCCGGCGACCCGGGAGCCACAATCGCGCGAGCTGTTTCAAGTCAGCCTGGCCTGCATGGCATTGGGTATCGCCTTGAATCAGCTGCGGCAGCAAGGGCAGAACAACGCACTGCTGAGTCCGGATCTGCAACGTCGCCTGTTTTCGACAGTCCGGGAAACGGGCAGGCTGGTTGCCGGTCGGCCCGGGGTCGAAGTGGTGCAGGTGCTTGATAGCCTCCACACCTTGGGCGACGACCTGGATGCCCTGCATACCGATGTTCACGAACACTTGTGGTCGGTGTTCCGCATGCGTGTGGCGCTGCTGATCGTGGTGTCGTTCGTGGAACGCTATCGCGGCCACTTTCAACCCTCAGGCCTTGAAGGAGACCCTGTCCTTGCCCATTGATCTGGAAGTGGGTGGTGCCTATCTGCCCCCGATTGCCCAGGCGCTGCTGCTGGGCTTGCCGATTTTCCTGTTGCTGGACTGGACATTGCGGCGCCTTGGCGTGCTGCAGTTTGTCTGGCACGAGGCGTTGTTCGAAGGCGCGTTGTATGCCTGCGTCTGCGCCACGTTGATTCTGGTCATGGGAGCCTGAAGCCTTGAAGAACATCCTTTCCCGACTCACGACGGTGGCGGTGGTATTGCTGGCCTTCATCCTGGGCTGGTTCGCCTGGGAGCATTACACCCGCGCACCCTGGACCCGGGATGCCCGGGTGCGTGCCGATGTGGTGAGCTTGTCCGCCGACGTTTCGGGGCGAATCGTCAGCCTGGCCGTGCAGGACAACCAACGTGTGAGCAAAGGCCAGGCGCTGCTGGAGATCGATCCGGCGCGTTACACCCTGGCGGTGGAGCATGCCAAGCGCGCGGTGGAGGTGGCGAAAGCCTCGCTAGGGCAGGCCCAGGCGGCGATTATCTCCAGCGAAGCGTTGCTCAAACAACGTCAGAGCGAGGAGCAGCGCCGGCGCACGCTCAAGGATCGTTCAGCGATTTCCGGTGAAGAGTGGGAGAAAGCCAGCACCGACGTGTCGGTGGCCCAGGCCGACTTGATGCGTAATCAGGCGAGTCTGGTGTTGGCCCAGGCCAACGTGCAACTGGCCATCGCGGCATTGACCCAGTCCGAGCTCGACTTGCAGCGTACCCATGTCGTCTCCCCGGTGACCGGTTATGTCACCAATCTGCTGACCCGGGAGGGTGATTACGCCTCGGCTGGCGGCCCATTGTTGGCGCTGGTGGACAGCGAGTCGTTCTATGTCAGCGGTTACTTCGAAGAAACCAAGTTGCCGCGGATCGGAGAGGGCGACCGGGTCAAGATCGAGTTGATGAGTGGCGAAACGTTCGGCGGCAAAGTGCAGAGTATTGCCTTCGCCATTGCCGACCGGGAAAACCTGCCGGGCGGCCGTCTGCTGGCCAGCATCAACCCCAGCTACACCTGGATCAAACTGGCGCAACGGGTGCCGGTGCGGATCGAGATCGATGCCGACTATGCCGGTAAAAACAACCTGCGGGCGGGGACCACGGCTACCGTGACCGTCCAGGAAACCCGCAAATCCAAAGACCAGCACTAACCCCCCCTGTGGGAGCGAGCTTGCTCGCGATAGCGGTGGATCAGTCAACATCATTGGTGAAGGTGCTTGCGTCATCGCGAGCAAGCTCGCTCCCACAGGGGGGTGTACTGCCTTTTTCAGGGCAAAAAAAGCCCCGCGACCGAATGAGACGCAGGGCAAGGAAATTGGTTGGTTGCGGCCAACCAAAGGAGCACTTTGAAACTGTATTACTTGCTCGCGACCGTCTCCGGCTGCCAGCCACCACCGAGGGCCTTGTAGATCGCGACGATGCCGCGATACAGGTCAACCTCGGCCTGGGCCTGGGTGTCTTCGGCCGCCAGGCGTTCACGCTGCGCATCAAGCAGTACGAGGAAATCGGACGTGCCTTCGCGGTAGCGGATTTGCGCCAGGTCGGCAGCCGAGCGGCTGGACTCGCTCTGGCGAATCAGCGAGATCAGGCGCTGTTGGCGTTTGCCGTAGTCGCTGAAAGCGTTTTCCGATTCTTCCAGGGCCAGCAACACTTGCTGCTCGTAAGTCGCCAGGGCGCCTTCGGCATCGGCGTCGGCGCCACGTATGCGGGCTTTTACGCTACCCAGGTCAAACGCGGCCCAGGTGATGCTCGGGCCCAGCGCCCAGGCGTTGGCCGCCGAAGAACCGATCTGCGAACCACGTCCGGCAGTCCAGCCGAGGAAGCCGCTGAGGCTGACCCGCGGGAACAGATCCGCCTTGGCCACGCCGATACGCGCGGTGGCCGAGGCCAGTTGGCGTTCGGCACTGCGAATGTCCGGACGGCGTTGCAGCAGTTCACCCGGATCGCCGATCGGCAGGGCCTTGGCAATCGCCGGCAAGTCTTTCGGGCTCAGGTCCACGGTCAGCTTGTCCGGACGTTCACCCAGCAGGGTGGCGATGCGGTTTTTCTGCCGAACCTGTTCGGCCTGCAGTTGCGGCACGCTGGCCTCAACCGACGCCAGTCGCGCATCGGCGCGCTCCACATCGAGCTGGTCGCCGACGCCGGCATCACGCAGGCTGATGGTGATCTTGCGCGACTCCTGCTGGTTCTCTAGGTTGGCCAGGGCAATTTTCTCCCGCAACTGCGCGCCGCGCAGCTGCCCGTAGGAGTCCACCAGTTCGGCAATCATGGTGACTTGCAGTTGGTACAGATCGGCCTCGAATGCCTGTTGCTCGGCGTTGGCCGACTCCAGGTTGCGCTGGATGCGGCCGAACAAGTCAATCTCCCAGGCCATGTCCAGGCCCAGATCATAGCGTTCGCTGTTGACCCGGTCGGTGGTCTGGCCCGGAATCTGGCCTTTGCCCAGGTCACTGCTGACGCGGCTGGTGATGGTCGGCATGGCGTCGTTGCTGACGTCATCGCGGATCGCCCGCGCCGCTTTCCAGCGGGCGAAGGCGACGCGCAGATCACGGTTGCCTTGCAGGGATTGCGTCACCAGCTGGTTGAGGGTCGGGTCTTCGAACTGCTGCCACCAGATGCCTTCGAAACGCGAACGGTCAAAGTTCTTCTGGCCGGCGGCGCCATCGGTGGCGGCCGTGATGTTGGCCGCCTCGGTGGTTGGCGTCTTGTAGTCCGGGCCCACGGCACAGGCACTCAGGGCCAGTACCAGCAGGCTCGGCAGGAAGGCTTTCAAACTCATCAGTGCGACTCCAGCTTCAGGGTGGCCTTGGCAGCTTTGCGTGCCTGGCCGCGCTCGACAAAGTTACGGATCAGTACGTAGAACACCGGCGTCAGCAACAGACCGAAGAAGGTCACCCCAAGCATCCCGGAGAACACCGCGACACCCATGGCGTGGCGCATTTCGGCACCGGCGCCGCTGGAGAACACCAGGGGCACCACACCCATGATGAACGCGAAGGAGGTCATCAGGATCGGCCGCAGACGCAGACGGCACGCTTCCAGGACCGCAGCCAGCGGGCTCAAGCCTTCCTCCTGTTTGTCCTTGGCGAACTCGACGATCAGGATCGCGTTCTTGCAGGCAAGCCCCACCAATACGATCAAACCGATCTGGGTAAAGATGTTGTTGTCACCGCCGGAGGCGATCACACCGGTGATGGCCGACAGCAGGGTCATCGGTACGATCAGGATCACCGCCAGTGGCAGGCTCCAGCTTTCGTATTGAGCCGCCAGTACCAGGAACGCCAGCAGCACACAGAGCGGGAACACGAACAATGCCGTGTTACCGGACAGGATCTGCTGGTAGGTCAGGTCGGTCCATTCGTAGGTCATGCCGTTGGGCAGTTCTTCCTTGAGCAGTTTCTCGATGGCTTTTTCGGCCTGGCCGGAACTGTAGCCGGGAGCTGCCGCACCGTTGATTTCAGCGGTGATGAAGCCGTTGTAGTGCATCACGCGGTCCGGGCCCGAGGTATCGCTGACCTTGATGAAGGTCGCCAGCGGGATCATCTCGCCCTTGTTGTTACGCACTTTCAGCTGGCCGATCTGGTCGGATTCGAGACGGAACTGCTGCTCGGCCTGAACGTTGACCTGATAGGTACGACCAAAGCGGTTGAAGTCGTTGGCATACAGCGAACCCAGATAGATCTGCAGGGTGTCGAAGATGTCGCTGACGGCCACGCCGTGGGTCTTGGCTTTTTCCCGGTCGATGGCGGCATCGACCTGGGGCACGTTCACCGTGTAGCTGGTGAACAGGCCGGCCAGTTCCGGCACGTTGTGGCTCTTGTTGATGATGTTCATGGTTTCCTTGTACAGCTCTTCGTAGCCCAGGTTGCCCCGGTCTTCGATCTGCAGGCGGAAACCACCGATGGTGCCCAGGCCTTGTACCGGCGGCGGCGGGAAGATCGCCATGTAGGCTTCCTGGATATTCGCGTACTGGCCGTTCAAGGCACCGGCAATCGCACCGGCGGACATGCTCGGGTCTTTACGTTCGTCGAACGGTTTGAGGGTCACGAACACGATGCCGGCGTTCGGACTGTTGGTGAAACCGTTGATCGACAGGCCCGGGAAGGCCACGGCGCTTTCCACGCCGGGCTGTTTCAGCGCCAGCTCGGACATGCGCTTGATCACGTCTTCGGTACGGTCCAGGCTCGAGGCATCCGGCAGTTGCGCGAAGGCCACCAGGTATTGCTTGTCCTGGCCGGGGACGAAACCGGTCGGAGTGCTGGAGAAACCGAAGAAGGTCAGGACCATCAGGCCGGCGTACAGCAGCAGGGCGATGCCGCTTGAGCGGATCACGCGGGCAACGGTGCCGACATAACCATGGCTGGCCTTTTCAAAGAAGCGGTTGAACGGACGGAACAACCAGCCACCGAAAATCTTGTCCAGCACCTTGGAGAAACGGTCCTTCGGCGCGTCATGGCCCTTGAGCAACACCGCGGCGAGCGCCGGCGACAGGGTCAGGGAGTTGAAGGCCGAGATCACCGTGGAAATCGCGATGGTCAGGGCGAACTGTTTGTAGAACTGGCCGGTCAGGCCGGAAATGAACGCCGCCGGAACGAATACCGCACACAGCACCAGCGCCGTGGCGATGATCGGGCCGGTTACCTCGCCCATGGCTTTTTTGGTCGCTTCAACCGGGGTCAATCCGAGTTCGATGTTCCGCTCGACGTTCTCCACCACCACGATGGCGTCGTCCACCACGATACCGATCGCCAATACCAGGCCGAACAGCGACAGGGCGTTGAGTGAGAAGCCAAACAGATGCATCACGGCAAAGGTACCGATCAGCGATACCGGCACAGCGACAAGCGGAATGATCGAGGCGCGCCAGGTTTGCAGGAACAGGATCACCACGAGTACCACGAGGATCAGTGCTTCGAAGAGGGTGTGAACCACCGCTTCGATGGAGCCGCGCACGAAGATCGTCGGGTCATAGACGATGCTGAAGTCCATGCCTTCGGGGAAGTTCTTCTTCAGTTCGGCCATTTTCGACCGCACTTCGTTGGAGATTTCGATGGCGTTGGAACCCGGACGCTGGAAGATCGGGATCGCCACCGCCGGCTGGTTGTTCAGCAACGAACGCAGGGCGTACTGGCTGGAGCCCAGCTCGACGCGAGCGATGTCTTTGAGGCGAGTGATTTCACCGTTGTCGCCAGAGCGAATGATGATGTTCTCGAACTCTTCCTCGGACACCAGACGGCCCTGGGTGTTGACCGACAACTGGAAGGCCGTGGCATTCGGTGCAGGCGGCGCACCCAAGGCACCAGCCGCCACTTGACGGTTCTGCTCACGAATCGCCGTGACCACATCGGTGGCGGTCAGGTTGCGCGAAGCGGTCTTGTTCGGGTCGAGCCAGACACGCAGGGAGTAATCGCCCATGCCAAACAACTGCACATCGCCGACACCACCCAGACGCGCTAGCTCATCCTTGATGTTGAGCAAGGCGTAGTTGGACAGGTAGAGCATGTCGTAGCGTTTGTCCGGCGAGGTCAAGTGCACAACCATGGTCAGGTCGGGCGAAGCCTTGTCCACGGTGATACCGATGCGCGTCACTTCCTCGGGAAGTTTTGGCTCGGTCCGTGTCACACGGTTCTGCACCTGCACCTGTGCGTTGTCCAGGTCAGTGCCCAGCGCAAAGGTGATGGTCAGGGTGATCTTGCCGTCAGCGGTGGACTGCGAGGACATGTACAGCATGTTCTCGACACCGGTGATGGCTTGCTCCAGTGGAGCGGCCACGGTTTCACCGATGACTTTTGGGTTGGCACCCGGGAAGTTGGCACGAACCACAACGGTCGGCGGTACCACTTCCGGGTATTCGCTGATCGGCAGCTGGAACAGCGAGATGGCGCCGGCGATCAGGATCAGCAGCGAAAGCACCGCTGCAAAGATCGGCCGTGAAATGAAGAATTGGGAAAAATTCATCGTAAAAATCCCTTAACCGCGTGGGGTCGTGGCAGCCAGTTTCACAGCCGTGCCCGGCGCAACCCTGGCAGGCGCGACTTGGGGCAGGTTGCTGGCTTCCAGCGCTTGGCGTTGTTGTGCGAGTGCCGCGAGGGTTTGTTCGCTGGCCATCGGAATCACTTCAGGGGTGACCGGTGAGCCAGGGCGCACCCGTTGCAGGCCCTTGACGATGATGGTGTCGTCCTTGTTCAGGCCATTGCGCACAATGCGCAGACCTTCGATCTTCGGACCCAGCTCCACCGCGCGGTAGGCGGTCTTGTTGTCGGCATCCATCACCAGCACGAACTTCTTGCCCAGGTCGGTGCCGACCGCTTCGTCATTGATCAGCATGGCGCTGTAAGTGCCGCTGCCCACCAGTTTCAGGCGTGCATACAGGCCCGGGGTGTAGCTGCCATCGCTGTTGTCGAACACGGCGCGTCCACGAATGGTGCCGGTCTTCGGGTTGACCTGGTTGTCGACGAAGTTCATCACGCCCTGGTGCGGGTTGCCGTCCTCGTTGGACAGGCCCATGTAGACCGGGGTGGTGGCGCCGCGCTTGCCCTGGCGAGCGAGCTCGGTGTACTTGAGGAACACACGCTCGTCCGCGTCGAAGTAGGCGTACACCTTGTCAGTGGAGACCACGCTGGTCAGCGGGGTGGTGTCGGCAGTCACCAGGTTGCCGGCGGTGATTTCCGCACGGCTGACGCGGCCGCTGATTGGAGCAGTCACACGAGTAAAGCTCAGGTTCAGCCTGGCCAGATCCAGCTGCGCTTGCAGGGCGCCGACCGCGGCGCGGGCTTCCTGGGCGGCGCTGGTCCGCGAGTCGGCCAGTTCGGCGGAAATCGCGTTGCTGGTGCGCAGGCGCTCACCGCGTTGGGCTTCGTTTTCGCTGCGGGTGGCATTGGCGCGCGATTGTGCAACCAGTGCTTCGAGGCGGCGGACCTCAGCCTGGAACGGACGCGGGTCGATCTGGAACAGCAGGTCGCCTTTCTTGACCAGGGCGCCTTCCGTGAACGCCACTTCATCGATCTGGCCGGAGACCCGTGGACGAATCTCGACGGTTTCCGGCGCTTCGAGACGGCCGGTGAATTCGTCCCATTCGTTGACCGGCTGTTCCAGCACCTTGGCCACGCTGACCTTGGCCGCTGGCATGCTGGCGGCGGTTTCCGGGGCCTTGCCGCAAGCGCTGATCACCACTACGGCCAACAAAGCCAACGGGAAGCGCAAATGTTTGAGTGACTGTTCCATGGATGCATCCGCCAATGTGTTGAGATTGGCGAATGATGCGCGGCGGGTTTGTATCTCACGAATCGAATGGGGCGAAGGTAACTATCATCCGGAATGATATAAGACCCAAGCCAGCCCTCTAGCCTGCGCCTTGTGTTCGGTCGTCATCAACTGGATTGATGACAATTGTGAGTTGCATTGGATGCAATGGTCAGATCTGGAACCGTGTTGCGGCCATCGCGAGCAAGCTCGCTCCCACATTGGATCTTCGTTGTTCCCAAATCCCTGTGGGAGCGAGCCTTGCCTGCGAAGAGGCCTGCAGCCCTCCTGCAAAGTCAGGATCAGGCCAAGCTATCCGGATCCCCAAAAAACATCTGAATCCGCGACCGCAACCAACGCTCCCCCGGATCATTATCCTGGGACCCGCGCCACGCCATGTGCAACTCGAAACTGCGCACCGGCAACGGCGGATCTTCGGCCCGCACTCCGCCAGCGGCAGTCAGCGCATCGGCTGTGTAGTCCGGCACCGTCGCCACGATGTCGGTGCCCGCGAGAAGGGTGCTCAACCCGTTGAACTGCGGAACGGCGAGCACCACATGCCGTTTGCGACCGAGCTTTTCCAGCTCTTCATCGATGAAGCCGCTGAGGTCGCCAGCGAACGACACCAGTGCATGGGGGCGAGCGCAGTAATCATCCAGGCTCAACGGCCCCGGCACGGTGTCGGCGCGCAACAGCTTCGGTTGGCTGCGGCGCAGTACCTTGCGTTTGGCGTTGGCCGGCAGGTCGGTGGTGTAACTGACACCGATGGATATCTCACCGGATGCCAGCAACCCCGGCATCAGGATGTAGTTGACCCGACGTACCACCAGCACAATCCCCGGCGATTCGGCACGCAGGCGCTTGAGCAGCATCGGCAGCAAGGCGAACTCGACGTCGTCCGAAAGGCCGATGCGGAACACGGCGGTACTTGTGGCAGGATCGAACTCGGCCGCACGGCTGACGGCGGTGGAAATCGAATCCAGTGCCGGGGAGAGCAGGGCGAAGATCTCGACCGCCCTGGCGGACGGCTCCATGCTGCGGCCGGTACGCACAAACAAAGGATCATCGAACAGGCCGCGCAGGCGCGAGAGCGCCGCACTGATGGCTGGCTGGCCGAGGAACAGTTTTTCCGCAGCACGGGTCACGCTGCGTTCGTGCATCAATGTTTCGAAAACGATCAACAGGTTCAGGTCGACACGACGCAGGTCATTACGATTCATCTGGAGTCCTGGCAGAGTCAGCAAGCTTGACGTGGGCGGCCATATGAGAACAATGGCCAGCAGGAATATTACGGGGAAAGACTGGTACTCTGCACCGGGTAATTCAGTTTTTCCTACATAGGCTGCTTCGGTTTCTTACGACATTTGACGATGTTGCCGCCGCTGCGGAATCAATGACAGGCATGTCGACTATTAATAGCCACAGATAGTGTTGGGTTGAAAGCCCGGCTAGAGTTCATGGCATTAGAGGTTTATTTGGCGAGGTTTGCGATGTCCCGCACGATACGTTTTCACAAGTTTGGTCCAGCCGAGGTGCTCAAATGCGAAGAGCATGCGACGGCTCTGCCTGCACCGGGCGAAGTGCAGGTGCGCGTCGAGGCGATCGGCATCAGTTGGTATGACACTCTCTGGCGTCAGAACCTGGCCCCGTCCCATGCCCGACTGCCTTCAGGCCTTGGCCAGGAGATGGCCGGTATCGTCACCGCTGTCGGTGATGGCGTCGATGACCTGGAGGTCGGTGACAAGGTCGCCAGCTTTCCGGCCCAAAGCCCGAACGACTATCCGGTCTACGGCGAGCAGATCGTTCTGCCGCGCTCGGCAGTCACCCGTTATCCGGATGTGCTTACCCCGATTGAAGCGAGCGTGCACTACACGCCGTTGTTGATCGCCTATTTCGCCTATGCCGATCTGGCACGGGTCAAGCCCGGGCAATTTGTTCTGGTGACTGACGCGAGTCATTGCGCCGGACCTTCGTTCGTACAACTGGGCAAGGCCTTGGGTGTTCGAGTGATCGCCGCGACCAAGACCGAGGAGGAACGTGAATACCTGCTGTCGCTGGGTGCCGAGAAAGTGATCGTCACCGAGGAAGAAGATCTGCTGATGCGGATCAACAAAATCACCGATAACCGTGGCGTAGATGTGGTGTTCGATGGTTTGGGCGGTCCGCAGATGTCGTTGCTGGGCGATGTGCTGGCGCCTCGCGGCAGCCTGGTGCTGTACGGCCTGCAAGGTGGCAACCAGACACCTTTCCCGGCCTGCGCAGCGTTCCAGAAGAACATTCAGTTCTTCGTGCACTGCATCGGCAACTTCACGGGCAAGCCGGAACTGGGCATCACCCAGGACCAGGCCGCACTGCAACGTGCCTTGCGCGATATCAATCAGCTGACCGCCGACCGCGTTCTGCTGCCGCTCAAGACTCGGGTCTTCCCGTTTGCCGAGTTTGTCGAAGCACACCGCTACATGGACGAATGCCCGTGTCGCGAACGGGTCGCGCTGCAGGTCGAGCCGGCGTAGCACTTACAGTCCTCCCAAGAGTCCGTGCCCACACGGACTCTTTCGTTTGAGCCCCCCCCCGAAAGCCGTCGATCCGCAGGCCGGTCCAGCAACTGAACTGGTTTTTGCCCGTAATCTGTAGCTTCTAATCAGCCACTAAGCCCTGATAATTGAATGATTACTTTCATCTCAAGGAATGAGTCATGGCCGGGTGTCAGGCTGAAACTTTTCAATGTGCGCCATCGGTGCAAATCTCCAAATTAGTTGGCCGTTGGCTAGTTGCCAAAAAGACAGCTGCAACTTCCTTCCTTGTTTCTTGTATTAAGTGTCTGTGGGACTTTGTCGGATATTTCCTAGGGCTCCGATTTCAAATCAGCAAACCCTTGCCAGTAGGGCGTTCCAGCCCCACCTTCGTCGTTAAGTCGAGGGGGCGCTGCGATCGTTTCAAATGATTTCAAGAAAATTCAAGTGTTAGCATTTGGCAATAAAGTCCATGACTCCATTCGCGCCGACAGTCCAACGGGATTTGCTGTCTGTACGATATTGAACTTACGAGTATCAGGTAAATAAAGATGACCAGCATCCATGACCAAGCGATGAACTATGTCTATCAACAAGTGCTGCAGCGATTGCTGGGTTTCTTTTCCCGTGCCGAACGCACTGCATTGCAATTGTTGATTCAGCGCCTGGCAGTAGCGGCCGGGGGCATGGAGCACATTGGCGATTACAAGGTGTTGGCGATCCAGTCCGGGGCCCGTGACAACTGCTACACCCTGGCTTTGTTGCGTGCTGCACAGCTGACCATCGCCACGCGGACGCCGGCGACATTCCAGTTGCGCATCGCCTCGTTACGGTTGAACGGCACAAGCGGCGCGGCCGTGGAAAACATGCACAGGACCAACAGCGCATTGTTTGTCTATGACGATCCCCGGGTCGAGGTACTGATGGTCGATGATCGGGAAGTTTTGCCGTTCAACCACTTGGCGCCGATCTCCGACGCCGGCCGCGAGTCCAGCCGCCTGAACCTGCTGCTGATCGGCCATCGCCGGGAGTGGCGCGGTGGGTTCGACCTTTGGGATGACGGTTATCTGGCCACGGGAGAGTTCTACGGACAAATCGCTCGCTGGGATGGCGGTGTCGACGCCTTGCTCATCAGTGACACGCCGCGTCAGCAAAAGCAGTTCATCGACGGCTTGAGACGCGCCGCCACCAAGGCAGGGCTCAAGCCATCGCCTGCGGGCGAGCCGGGTTATGCGGGGTTGTTTGCATTGCTCGATGAACTGGGCAGCGACTGTTATCACGGGTTCTACGCCGATTACGGCCAGGCCCGGTGGCGTCCGCAAGAGCGCTTCGAAACCTGCCGTCGTACGGCCTGCATCGACATTCACGACCTGCTGGTCAGCAACCTGGAAGAGCGTTGGCCATTGTTGACGGAGTTTCTCGGCTTCCAGCCTGACGAACTGTCCGCGCAGATCAGCGACAACGAATTCGTCAGCCCGTCGATCACGGCGCACGTCCGAGGGTTGCATGCGTGCTTCGTACAGAATCGCAATTACGAATTCGGTGTTGCGCAATACCTGCAACGTGCCTTGGTGATGATGCGCCGCAAGCACTTGCCCGAGCGATTGTGCGAGCAGGCCATCGAGGTCTTCGGCAATCCGGCAACACTGGTCGAACTGCGCGCCCGAGCGGCGGCCGAGGCACAAAAGAATCTGGGCCTGAGCGAAGCACAACTGGTGTGCCTGCTGTTTGCGCCCTTTACCGAAAAAGGTGCGGGGCTCGAGCGTTTTCTGCGTCAGTGCCATCCGGGCATGCTGGTGGCCATGCCCGAGTTGCACAAGGCCATGCAGGGGCATCCGGTCGCCGAGCAGATCATGCAATGGATGATTGATGTCAGCGGATTGCCCGTCAGCCTGATTGGCCGGCTTTACCGCATGGAGTGGACGCCCGCAGACGCTGGCGGGGCGGCTGAAGCAATCCTCCCGGGGGCTGTGTCGCAAAATGCGCTGAGCGATCCTGATGCTGACAGCACGTTGGTGGATGAATGGTCAGCGGGTCACTGAACGTGGGTGGATTTTCAGTCAATGCAAATGGCCTTCGCCGATGAAAGGTCCACGAGAAACGGATTTCGCCTATCAAGCGGTTTATCGATACCTGGTCAGCCTGATCAACGAGTCTGAAGGGGATTCGCGCATCCGCCTGCCGTCGCTGCGGCACCTGGCTGAGCGTCTGAATGTGTCGATCTCGACCATTCAGTACGCCTATTCGCTGCTGGAGAAAGAAGGGCGGGTGTATTCGGTGGCCAAGTCCGGTTACTACGCATTGCCAGTGTCCGCAATCAACCTGCAGGACAGCGGCAGCGACTTGCTGGAAGCGGTCTACGTCAATGCCAGGCGCCCGGGGATGCTGGTCCTGAGCGCCGATGAACCGGCGTTATTGCAGCCACTGGACAGTCCTTTGTTGCTGCTGGAGCGGGAGTTGCTGCGCCAGTATCCCCGCCAGCCGCAGTCGCCTTCGCAACCCTGCGGCGAACTCGAATTGCGCGCCGCCCTGGCAGCACGCTACACCACGTCTCCCATGCGTTACTGGCACGCCGATGATGTCTACATCGGCGCCGACCTGCGCGGTGTACTGGAAATCCTGATCGCCGTGCTGGGATTGAAAGACGCTACGGTGGTGGTCGAATCGCCGTGCGACTGGACGATCCTGCGTTTGTTTCAAGCCGCCTGCGTGCGGGTGATCGAGTTGCCCGTGCAAGCCGATGCCTGTCTGGATCCGGAACGTCTTGAAATGCTGCTCGATACCGAACCGGTAAGGCTGGTGATGCTGTCATCGGCCCTGAACATGCCCCGTGGCAGCCTGGCGCCTGACCACAACAGGCAGGCCATTGCCCGGCTGTTGGCCGCGCATGACAGTTGGGTGCTGGAAAACGACTGTTATGGCGAACTCGGATTCGACCTGGGCACCCTGCGCTTTCGAGACTTGCTGGACCCTGAACGGCTGATGGTGTTTTCCACGTTCGAGAAAGTCATCGGACCTGAAGCGCCCTACGGTTTTTTGCTTTCAAGGCATTTGAGCGCCGAGTTGCAACGGCACTTTCTGCTGCGGTCCTTCCGACTCTCGCCGATACGCCAGAAAGCCATTGCCCGTTTGTATAGCAGCGGTCGCATTGACCAACACCTGCTGGTGCTGCGGCGGCTGCTCAATGACCGCAAGAATCAAATGACCCTGTTGCTGCAGGAGCGATTGGGTGATGCCTTGCATTTCGTCGAGCCGCAAGGGGGTGCAACGATCTGGATGCGCTCGTTGCGTCGGGTCAATGTCCGTCGTGTGTTCCAGCGCCTGCTGGCGCATCAGGTGGTCATCGCACCAGGCGAGTTGTTCAGCCTCCACGGTCTGCACGGACAGCATCTGCGCCTGAGCCATACCTTCGGTGGCGATCACAATCTGGCGGCCGCGCTGGGATTGCTGGGGGATGCGCTGCGTCTGGAATCAATCGAGTGAGTGAGACAAAAAATAACAACCTCCACTGTGCGGATCGATCCCATCGCCTTGCGGTCAAACTGCCAGTAAACTGCGACCCAATTCCTGAACCACTCTATTCCAGAGGTTTTGCATGACACTCAGTCCTTTTGCGGGTAAACCGGCACCGGCACAATTGTTGGTCGACATCCCGCGACTGGTAACGGCCTATTACACCGGCCAGCCTGATGCCGCGATTTCCACCCAGCGCGTTGCCTTCGGCACGTCGGGGCACCGTGGCAGCTCGTTCGACTTGAGTTTCAATGAATGGCACGTTCTGGCGATCAGCCAGGCGATCTGCCTGTACCGCGAAGCTCAAGGCATCGATGGCCCGCTGTTTGTCGGTATCGACACCCACGCGCTGTCCACGCCGGCCGGCGCCAGTGCCCTCGAGGTACTTGCAGCCAACGGCGTGACCGTGATGATCGCCGAAGGTGACGAGTACACGCCGACACCGGCCATTTCCCATGCGATTCTCTGCTACAACCGTGGACGCACCACTGGCCTGGCGGACGGCATTGTCATCACGCCGTCCCACAACCCGCCGCAAAGCGGTGGCTACAAGTACAACCCAACCAACGGTGGCCCGGCCGATACCCACATCACCAAGTGGATCGAAGCCAAGGCCAACGAACTGCTGGCCAACAAGCTCGCTGGCGTCAAGCGCATCAGCTACGAGCAGGCACTTAAGGCCAGCACTACCCATCGTCACGATTACCTCAACACCTATGTCGCCGACCTGATCAACGTGATCGACTTCGACGCGATCCGCGATGCCAAGCTGCGCCTGGGTGTCGATCCACTGGGTGGAGCAGGGGTGCGCTACTGGTCGGCGATTGCCGAGCATTACCGCCTGGACCTGGATGTGGTGAACAAAGAGGTCGACCCGACCTTCCGCTTCATGACCGTCGACTGGGACGGCCAGATCCGCATGGACCCATCGTCCAGCCACGCCATGCAAGGCCTGATCGGCCTGAAAGAGCGCTTCGACGTGGCGTTTGCCTGCGATCCGGACCACGACCGCCATGGCATCGTCACGCCGTCCGGTGGCTTGCTGGCACCGAATAACTACCTCGCCGTTGCCATCGACTACCTGTTCCAGAATCGTCCGCAATGGCGCGCCGATGCCGCCGTGGGTAAAACCGTGGTCAGCAGCGGCTTGATCGATCGCGTGGCCAAGCGGCTGGATCGTCGCCTGTACGAAGTGCCGGTGGGTTTCAAATGGTTTGCCGACGGCCTGTTCGATGGCTCCCTCGGTTTCGGCGGCGAAGAAAGCGCCGGTGCCTCGTTCCTGCGCAAGGACGGCGGTGTCTGGAGCACCGACAAGGACGGTTTGATTCCGGCCCTGCTGGCCGCCGAGATGACGGCCCGGACTGGTCGCGATCCGAGTCAGGCGTATCGCGCCTTGACCGATGAACTGGGTGAGCCGTTCTCGGTACGGGTCGACGCCAAGGCCAATCCGGAGCAGAAAGCGCTGCTGAGCAAGCTGTCGCCGCAACAGGTCACCTCGACTCAACTGGCCGGCGAGCCGATCCAGAGCATCCTCAGCCACGCACCGGGCAATGACCAGGCCATTGGCGGTCTCAAGGTCATGACCGAGAACGGCTGGTTTGCGGCGCGTCCGTCGGGCACGGAAGACATCTACAAGATCTACGCCGAAAGCTTTGTCAGCGACGACCACCTCAAGCAACTAGTGGCCGAGGCGCAAACGCTGGTGGATGGTGCCATTTCCGCAAAATAAACGGCGTAATTCCCACTGGAGTTGCATATAACCCTGTGGGAGCGAGCTTGCTCGCGATAGCGGACTGTCAGTCAAAATCAATGTTGGATGCCAGGCGGTCATCGCGAGCAAGCTCGCTCTCACAGGGGTTGGCTGCAGCCACTTAAAGGGGGTGACCAATGCGGTCGCCCCTTTTTATTTGCGATTGCGCTCAGCGAATCAAGCCAGATCCACCAGAACAATCTCGCTGTCCTCGATGGCCGTCACCCGCAGCACCTGCTCATCGGCAACGGCTACGCCGTCTCGAGCTTGTGCACGTAAGCCATTGACCTCAATGACACCCGTGGCCGGTACCAGGTAGGCGCGACGACCGTTGTCCAGGTGATACTCGGCGGATTCGCCGGCCTTGAGGTTCGCGGCTACCAGCCGGGCATCGGCCCGAATGCGCAGGCTCTGATCGTCGCCTGCCTTGCCGCTGGCCAGGGTGACAAAACCTTCGCGGTTACCTTTCGGGAACGGCTTGGCGCCCCAGGACGGCGCCAGGCCGGACTCGTTCGGGATGATCCAGATCTGGAAAATCCTGGTCGGCGTCGCTTCCAGGTTGTACTCGCTGTGGGCAATCCCGGTGCCGGCGCTCATGACCTGGACGTCACCCGCTTCGGTACGACCCTTGTTGCCAAGGTTGTCCTGGTGGGTAATGGCGCCTTCGCGGACATAGGTGATGATTTCCATGTCGCGGTGCGGGTGTTGCGGGAAACCGGTGCCGGGAGCGATCACGTCGTCATTCCAGACCCGCAGGTTGCCCCAGTTCATACGCTTGGGATCGTAGTATTCGGCGAACGAAAAATGATGGTGGGCATCCAACCAGCCGTGGTGAGCACCGCCGAGCGAGTTGAAAGGTCTGAGTTCAAGCATGATCGTCTCCAGAAAAGGTTCGTCATGGGGCCAGGTGCCTGAGCCCACGAAGCGAGACCGGTGAGTGATGACGGCCATCATCCAACAGGCAACAATCGATAAAAAGCGTAAAAAATGCAGCATTCCTATCGAATGGATTGATATGAAATAACCTCGAAAGTTTCTCATCCAACCTTCACTTCATCGCATAAGCCAATGAGTCATAAGCAATTGACTAGAACTCAACGGCAAATGCAGACACCATAGCGCTCAACAGCCTCACACCTGGAGTCAGTCCGCGTGCCGCAACACTCCCCCGATCTCCCTCCCGAACTTCGCCCCTTGGCCGAGATGCCGCTGATCAAGCGATTGCTTGCCCGATTCTTCGGCTACAGCCTGACCCGCCTGCACGCACAGCATCGTGCGTCGTGGTTGCATGGCCAGGCTGACGGTTTTCGCAGTGGTCACAGCGCCGGGGTCGATTACGGCTACAAGGAAGGCAAGCTCGAGGGGCTGGAAGAGGGCCGGCAGGTCTTGCTGATCCGCGACTCGCGCTGCACTGAACACCGGCCGCCGAATGTCGATGACCTGTTGTTCGACGACTGGCGCCTGCCGTTGAGCGCCGAGCTGAAGAAGCGTATGAAGGCCGATGTCGCCCGCTTGTTGCCGGCCCATGCCCAACCCAGTGCCGCACAGTGGAAAATGATCTTCAGCGACACCCCATCCACTTCGGTGATCGCGGGTGCCGGTGCAGGCAAATCGACCACGCTGGTGCTGCGTATCCTGCTGTTGACCCACTACCTGGGCTTCGAACTGAGTTCGATGACGGTGGTGACCTTCACCCGCGAGTCGCGCAAGGACTTCATCAACAAGCTGATCGAACTGTTTGCGCTCTGGGGCCGCGGGATCAGTTTCAAGGAGGCGCGGGACCTGGTACGCACCTTTCACTCGCGGATCCTGCCGATGGTGCGCAGCCTTCCGGGTTTCGAGCGTTTGCAGGCTTTCGAGAACCTCAGCCTGCGGGCTGCACAGGGTGATGAGGAGGTCGACAGCAATCCGTTCGATCTGCGCATCAACGACGCCCAACGCCAACAGCTCAACGCCTGCTATCACCGTCTGCACCGTGACGATGAGCGTTTTCGCGAGTTGATCAAGCCATTGTCCCGGCATGCCCTGCAACTCAAGGAGCTGGAGCGCGATCACCCGGATGTGCAAAAACGCATGGGCGTTACCGAGCTTGCGGCCAAACGCGATGAGGAGCTGTGCGACGCCATCGAGGACCTGTGGTTTCGCGCCGGTGCCTGGCCCATCAAGGGCATCGAACCGAATCGCCAGTCGTTCGATATCAACGGTTCGACATTCCATTGTCACGGCTACATCCCGTCCCTGGATGCCTGGGTGGTGCTGGGGTTCGATCCTCGGGAGAACCCGCAGGTCACGCGACCAAACGCCAAGCTGTCGGTGCGCGCGGAGTGGGCAGTAAAGCGCACCCTGTTTCAAGCTTTCTGTCGTAAGCCATTGATATGGCTAGATAGTTACGAGTCATCAAGACGTGTTCTGGCCTCGCTCGCCGGTGATGCCAGCGCCGGGCCGGGTTTCGATTACAAGGTCAAGGGCGAGCTCGCTTCAGCGCCACTGCTCGATTGTTTTGTCGCCGCCGCCGGGTTCATCGAAAACCTCGGGCTGGACGTGCCGGGCGCCGTGGCCCGGATGAGTTTCGCCAAGGACGATCCCGACCGGTTCTTCTTCGAAGCCTTGAGTCTGTACTGGCGGGCGCTGGAAGATCATTTGCTGGATCAGAAGCCGCCGATCATGACCTACAACCGAATGTTCGCCCTGTTCAGCGAACATTCGCCGGAGAACCTCAAACTGCTCGGCGATGAGCTGCTGCGGCCGCTGTCACACCTGATGATCGACGAATTCCAGGATGTCTCGCCGCAGATCGTCTCCTGGATCAGGGCCAGCCTGGCAGAGATCCGCAGTCGCGGGCCAGCCATGCACGTCGGGCGCGCAGCCCAGCGTTCCTCGTTGCTCTGTGTGGGCGATGACTGGCAGTCCATCTATGGTTGGCGCGGCAGTTCGCCGACCTACTTCATGGATTTCAACAAGGAGTTCCCGTCGCCGAGCACCACCAAGGTCATGCTCAGCGACAACTACCGCAGCCACCAGCACATCATCGATGCCGCCGAGCACATCGTGCGCGCAGCACCGGCGATTGCCGGGAAGAAAGCCAAGGCCAGCGGTGAACCCAAGGCATTGCTGCCGGTGAACGTCCTTGATCGTGATGACCAGGGCATGGCCCAACGCCTGACGGAGCATTACCGAAAGGGCGATTCGATCTTGATGCTTTATCGAAAAAGTAGCGATAAGTCATTGATAGAAGAGCATATTCAATCAGTACTTAATGTTGATTCCAGCCTGCCGTATGAGGCTCGCAGGCTCAAGCAGTTGACGTATCACAGCGCCAAGGGCCTCCAGGCCGATGCGGTGTTTTTGCTGGGCGACTGCCAGCACCTGACCAGTTCACCTTTCAAGAATCAGGTTTACCGGATGGCGGGCCTGGGCAAGGCCGGCGACAGCGAGCCCTATGACAATGCCCAGAAGGACGAGATCCTGCGGTTGGCCTACGTGGGTATTACCCGCGCTGTCAGCCATTGCTACTGGTACGTCGACGCACAAGACACCCAGGCCGCGAACATGCCCAAGGCCTCCGACCGGATCGGCAAGGGCAAAGCGTTTTTTGTCGACCATCGTAAAAGCCAAATCACCGCCTGACTTCTGTAGGTGTAGGAGCGAGCTTGCTCGCGATGGATTCAAGAGCGCCGTGGTTAGCCAGTAAATACGCGTTATCGTTAACGACCATCGCGAGCAAGCTCGCTCCTACAAGCAACTGAGCCGTCAGGCATAACTCTTGAAGGCCTCCGGTGGGATGAAGGCTTCAAGCTCGTCCTCCACCGCTTCGATTATTCGTTCTACATCCGCGGCATTCATGACGGTGGCGCACGGAATACCGGCAATGGCGATCATGGTCTCGCCAGTGGCACGATCAAAAAGACGGGCAATCATGCTGCCCGGGGCGTCCATGCTCGCCTCGAAACCCATGGGATGAAAATGCCAGCGCATCAGCTGGCAGGCGTTTGGAAACGTAACCTTGCTGAACCCTTTATTCATGTGTTGCCCGCCTTCATTATCGAGCGCGTCCGTTAGCTCATGGTAGGAGGGAAGAACCTTCATTGGTTCAACCAGTGACAGTTTTTAAAAGTAGCATCCGGATGTGAAAACAATGTGGAGTTTTCAGGTCGTTTGGCGATTGCCGGCGCTTTTTTTGATTCAGGTCACACTTATCGGCCATTTGCGGGCACAAGCCATAATCGGTTTGGTCGTTGAAGACAAAACGGAAGTTGGGCAAGCTCGGTCTTTTCCCGTCGAGATGTTCAATGCACGCCGATGATGATGGCCCACTGCAAACCCAGGCCACGGGCGAGACGGTCATGCGCTATCACTTGCGCTGGAAGCACCGGGATCTGGATGGCGTCATGGCGCTTTATCACCCTGAAGTCCAGTACAACGACTTTTTCCAGAACCGGGTCATGGGCCTGGCCGAATTGCGCGAATATGTGCGCAGCAGCATGCCCCGGGATCCGGATGAAGCGCTGGAGCACTCCGACCGCATTCGACTGGACGGCAACACTGCGTTCATTCAGTACCGCATCACCTTGCGCGGTGGTGAAGGTTTGGTGTCGTTCCGCGCCAGCGAAGCGATCACCGTCAAGGACGGGCTAATCTGGCGGGTCAATGAATATGCTTCATTGGTGCACGAACAACCCGGCAGCAAAACGTCCGGCAACCAGCGCCCGGCGGTCAGCCGGCTCGGTCTGTCGCCTCGCCAACTGAGCTTCATGGCCGATGACCTACAGCAGTATTTCCAGCGCCAACAGCCTTATCTGGACCCGGAGCTCGATCTGCAACGAGTGGCGAAGGAGTGTGGCTACAGCCGCAACCAGATTTCCTACCTGTTGAATCAGGTGCTGGGCCAGAGCTTCTACCGCTACGTCAACCAGGCGCGCCTGCAACATTTGCTTGCGGCGCTGGATGCCGC
This sequence comes from Pseudomonas jessenii, assembly GCF_002236115.1. Taxonomy (GTDB): domain Bacteria; phylum Pseudomonadota; class Gammaproteobacteria; order Pseudomonadales; family Pseudomonadaceae; genus Aquipseudomonas; species Aquipseudomonas jessenii. The sequence goes on from NZ_NIWT01000001.1 coordinate 572,018, forward strand.
CCTGCCGCCAGTGCGCATCGACGAACTGGCCTTCGCTGCCGGATTCAATTCGCTGTCGGCGTTCTACAGCTGTTTCCGCCAGCACACCGGCCAGTCCCCCAAGGCCTACGTCAAACAAATTTCTTTGCGTGCACGCGCGCAAGACAGCGCCTGAGCCCACGCACTAGGATCGACGCCATCGAAGTTTGAGTGGCGGAGTCTTGCATGCCGGCGTGGCGCACTATCAGTTTGTGGATGGACCAGCTCGAAGAACCGCTAATGGCGCGTCCGACGCTGGAGCGGGACCTGGATGTCGACGTGGCGATCATCGGCGCGGGTTATACCGGACTCTGGACCGCGTACTACCTCAAGCGGCACAAACCTGACCTGAACATCGCCATCGTCGAAGCGCAAACCGCCGGTTTCGGCGCGTCGGGGCGCAATGGTGGCTGGCTGATGGGCAATTTGCTGGGAGAAGACCGCCTGCTGGCCAAACTGTCGGCCGAAGCGCGCCGCGCCTCCTACGATTTGCTGCACAGCATTCCGGATGAAGTGGAGATTGTCCTCGAACGTGAGGGAATCGACTGCGATTACCGCAAAGGCGGGGTGCTGTATTGCGCCGCACGCTATCCGGAGCAGGAGGCCAGCCTGCGTCGCTACCTGGACGATCTCCACCGCCAGGGCCTCAACGACAGCCACTATCGCTGGCTTACCCCGGAACAACTGGCGCAACAGATCCGCGTCGCCAAACCCTACGGCGGTATCTACGCGCCGCACGTGGCGACCATTCACCCTGCCAGGCTGGTACGGGGGCTGGCCCGGGCGGTGGAGCGCCTGGGCGTCAGAATCTACGAAAACAGCCCGGTCACCCATTGGCAGTCCGGCAGTCTGCGCACGGCCAAAGCTTCGGTGCGCAGTCGCTGGGTGGTGCCGGCGGTAGAAGGCTACTCCGTGACGCTGCCGCCATTGGGGCGTTATCAGATGCCGGTGCAGAGCCTGATCGTCGCGACCGAGCCCTTGTCGGCGGCCACCTGGGACGAAATCGGCCTGAGTCACGGCCAGGCATTCAGCGAGGCCAGTCGCCAGGTCACCTACGGTCAACGCACCGCTGACAACCGATTGATCTTTGGCGCCCGTGGCGGGTACCAGTTCGCTGGCAAGCTGCGCCACGACTTCGACCTGAGCGCTGACGAAATACACCTGCGGCGTTATCTGTTCGGCGAACTGTTCCCGCAGTTGAAGAACGTGCAGATCACCCATTCCTGGGGCGGCAACCTGGGCATGTCCCGGCATTTCCAGCCACACATGCTTTGCGACCGGGCCAACGGCATTGCCCTGTCGGGCGGTTATGGCGGGGAGGGCGTTGGCGCCAGCAACCTGGGAGGCCGCACGCTGGCCGACCTGATACTGGGGCGCGACACCGATCTGGTACGCCAACCGTGGGTCATCCCCCAGCGCGGCCTCGACGCACTGCGGGCCTGGGAGCCGGAGCCGATCCGCTGGCTCGGCTACAACGCGATCATCCGCAGCTTTGTCCACGAGGACCAGACCCTGGCCAACCCGGCCACAGCGCCCTGGCGGCGCAGGCTGGCCATCGGGGTGGCCGGTTTCATGGAAGCTTTCATGCACTAAACAGCGTCTCTACATCGACAGGTATCCCCATGAGCATCACGCAATTCAAGAACACCGCAACCCTGAAACTGGACGAGTCCAATCCGGTCGTCGTACCCCTGGGAACTCCCGTGGCCGTGGCTTCGACCACCAGCGTCGAACGCGACGACGGCGTCGAGACCGGTGTCTGGGAATGTACCCCCGGGCGCTGGCGGCGGCAGATCGTCGCCCAGGAATTCTGTCACTTCATTCAGGGCCGCTGCACCTTCACGCCCGACGGCGGCGAACCGCTGCACATCGAGGCCGGCGACGCGCTGATGCTGCCAGCCAATAGCCTCGGTATCTGGGACATCCAGGAAACCGTGCGCAAGACCTACGTTTTGATTTTTTGAATGCTTTTGAAATTTGAAAGCTGATCTTTTGATTGCCTGCCAATAACAACAACCTCTACAGGAATCGACTCATGATCCGAAAGACCCTGACTCTGGCTCCGCTGATGCTGGTTGCATCCATCAGCCAGGCCGCCGAAACCGTCAAAATCTATAACTGGTCGGATTACATCGCGCCAGACACCACGAAAAACTTCCAGAAAGAAACCGGCATCGGCTTCACCTACGACGTCTACGACAGCAACGAAACCCTCGATGGCAAGCTGATGACCGGAAAATCCGGTTACGACGTGGTGTTTCCGTCCAACCACTTCATGGCCCGGCAGATTGAAGGCGGCGCACTGAAGAAGCTCGACAAGAGTCAGTTGCCGAACTGGAAAAACCTCAACCCGGTATTGCTCAAGGCATTGCAGACTAACGATCCGGGCAACGAGCACGGCTTCCCTTACCTGTGGGGCAGCACCGGCATCGGCTACAACATTGCCAAGGTCAAGGCGGTGCTGGGCGACAACGCCCCGGTGGATTCCTGGGACCTGATCTTCAAGCCCGAGAACATGCAGAAGTTGCACAAGTGCGGCGTGGCCATCCTCGACAACGGCCCCGAACTGCTGCCGGCCGCGTTGAACTACCTCGGTTTGCCGCATCACAGCAAGAACCCGGAAGACTACAAAAAGGCCGAAGCCCTGCTGATGAAGGTGCGGCCGTATGTCAGCTATTTCCACTCGTCCAAGTACACCAGTGATCTGGCCAATGGCGACATCTGCGTCGCGGTCGGTTTCTCCGGCGACATCCTGCAAGCGGAAAACCGCGCCAGGGAAGCCAACAATGGCATCGACATCGGCTACTCGATTCCCAAGGAAGGCGCAGCGATCTGGTTCGATATGGTCGCGATGCCGGCCGACGCTCCGGACGACAAGGCCGGCTACGCCTTTATGGACTACCTGCTGCGCCCGGACGTCATGGCCAGCGTCAGCAACTACGTGCATTACGCCAATGGCAACGAAAAAGCCGACAGCCTGATCGACCCTGCGATCAAGAACGACACCAAGGTTTACCCAAGTCCTGAAATGATGGGCAAGCTGTTTGCGCTGGAAGCCATGCCACTGAACATCGACCGGGTGCGTACCCGGGTCTGGAACAAGATCCGCACCGGCAACTGACAAGCTGCATCAGGCCACCGGGAAAGGATGTCCCGATGCGCCATCAGCCAACTGGCTCGAGCGAACAACGCATTTGCCCCGAGCCCGGGATCTGTAACAGGGCCTCGTTACCGGTTTGCCAAAAGCCGTAGCTACCCCGCAAATCCTTGCCGTTGTATTGGCTTGCATAATCGTTCGGTACCTGGATAAGGGTGGCAGAGGTATTCGCCCATTTCAGGTACACCACACGCGGCTCGACATTGAAGAAAGTAGCGGCAATCAACGCGCTCAATCCTGCGCAACGAAAGGCTACGGGGCCATCGGTGAGCCTGCTTGGATCCTTGGTCCTCGCAATGGCCGAACCCTGGCGAAGCTGGTGTGCGCGTTCGGCATAACTGCTGATCGTGCATGCCTTGGGCTCTGCCTTGGTGGCACATTGATTTCGCGCGTCGACCCAGAAGCGCTGTTCGATCTCGACCTTGTCGGGGCGCGGTACCGAATGATCGTCCGTGAGCGCCAGGCGATAAAGGCGTGTCAGTTCAATCTCCATCCGCTTCAGCTGTGGGTCGCGACAGATCAGCTTCTCGACGGATGCGCTGGCCCTGGCGCAGTCGAAGCTGGTTGCCAGGACCGTAGTCGTCCCGGCATTCGCACAAATGCTCATTACCGCACACGCGCTGGCGGCGATGAGAGCGGCCAAAAGAGGCGTGACCATTTTCATGTCGGCTTCACCCGGATCATTTCGTGAGGCCCGTGGTGTAAGGCAATCCATCGAACCCTTGCACCGTCATTCGTTCATGGGCTGTATCGCAGTTTAAGGCAGTGTGCAAAACCTGCCACACCGGGGAGGGTTCCAGTGGGGCGACAACGCCGGTTGTGCAACCTTTGCGGAGCTGAAATGGTTATTGCCTGATGGTCATTCGTTGCCTGCTCGCGAAGAACGATAACCCGGTATTCAGAGGTGATCACTTCATTGAAATGTTTAACGGATTAAACATAAATAGTCGGACGATTCGAGTGCCCGGAAATTTACCTATATTTAATAATTAAATTGTCGATTGTCCGACAATAACTCCCGTCTAATATTTTTTTAACTCAATACTTTCTCAGTACGCCCACTGTTTACGGGCACATTCCTGAATGCGCAAATTTGACGTCAAAAAAGTAGTGGACGTTTGATTTCTAATTGTGTCAGTTTTCCTACGCCTTCATTGGGCGAGTGATAGGACGATCTCGCCAGGGATCGTCTTTATCTGACAAAAACTGTTCCATAGCTAAACAAGGAAGTGTGTTTATGTCGAAAGTAAAAGATCACGCTATTGATTCCGCCGAACAGGTGCTGCTGCCACTGTCAGCATTGGCGGCAAGCAGTTCTGCATTCAATCAGATCAATAGTTTCAGCCATCAGTATGATCGGGGCGGCAACCTCACGGTCAATGGCAAACCGTCGTTCTCCGTCGATCAGGCAGCCAACCAATTGCTGCGCGACGGCGCTGCTTACCAGGACAAGGATGGTAGTGGCAAAATAGAGCTGACCTATACCTTCCTGACTTCGGCATCGTCCAGCACGATGTACAAGCACGGGATTACCGGATTCAGTCAGTTCAGCGCGCAACAGAAAGCCCAGGCCGTGCTCGCCATGCAATCCTGGGCCGACGTGGCCAATGTTACCTTCACTGACAAGGCCAGCGGCGGCGATGGCCACATGACCTTCGGCAACTACAGCGGCGGTCAGGACGGTGCGGCTGCGTTTGCCTACCTGCCTGGTACCGGGGCCGGTTACGACGGGACTTCCTGGTACCTGATCAACAGCAGTTACACGCCCAACAAGACCCCGGACCTGAACAACTATGGCCGGCAAACCCTGACCCACGAAATCGGCCACTCCCTGGGCCTGGCCCACCCCGGCGACTACAACGCCGGCGAGGGTGCACCGACCTACAATGACGCGTCCTATGGGCAAGACACCCGCGGCTACAGCGTCATGAGCTACTGGAGTGAAAGCAATACCAGTCAGAACTTCAGCAAGGGCGGCGTCGAAGCCTACGCGTCCGGCCCGCTGATTGACGATATCGCTGCCATTCAGCAGCTCTACGGTGCCAACACCACCACTCGCACCGGCGACACTACCTACGGTTTCAACTCCAACGCCGGTCGCGACTTCCTTGGCGCGTCTTCTTCGGCGGACAAGGTGGTGTTTTCGGTCTGGGATGCAGGCGGCAAGGACACCCTGGACTTTTCCGGGTTTACCCAGAACCAGAAGATCAACCTCAATGAAACGTCGTTCTCGGACGTCGGCGGCCTGGTGGGTAACGTCTCCATCGCCAAGGGTGTCACCGTCGAGAACGCCATTGGCGGTTCTGGCAACGACTTGCTGATCGGTAACAACGTGTCCAACGAGCTCAAAGGCGGTGCCGGCAACGACATCCTTTACGGCGCTGGCGGCGCGGACAAACTGTGGGGCGGCGCAGGTTCGGACACCTTCGTGTTTGCGGCCAGCAGTGACTCCAGGCCAGGTACGGTCGACCAGATCCTCGACTTTGTCAGCGGTCTGGACAAGATCGACCTGACCGGCATCACCAACGGCGCGGGCCTGCACTTTGTCAGCGCCTTCACCGGGGCGGTGGGCGATGCGGTGCTCAGCACCTCGGGCGGCAACAGTTTGTTGTCGATCGACTTCTCGGGGCATGGCGCGGCTGATTTCCTGGTCAGTACCGTGGGCCAGGCGGCGTACTCGGACATCGTGGCTTGATGTGAGGTGAACAAGGAGGGCGGCGCCCGATGCGCTGCTCTCTAACCGTAAGCAGGGTTGCGGCCCGGAGTACAAGAACCTATGACGCACAGCGTCTTTTCCCGCAAGACAAGCGCGTGGCTACTGGCAGCGTTGATGATGTTTTTTGGAGAGGAAACCATGGCAAGCAGTCTGAAACTGGCGGATCCGTCAGAGTTGGCTGGCAATTGGCTGGCTACGCCAAGAGCCGCGCAAGACACGGACAAATCACCGCTCGTTGCTTCGAATGAATGCTTGATCGACTTTCAGCCAAATCAAACCCTGGGTGCTGGCGCGGACTGTTTCACCGCCTGGCTTGGGGAGCAGGCGATCGGCTGGTTTCCCGAACCGGACGGCATTGCAATCACCGGCAAGGAAGGCTCAAAAATCCTGTTTTTCAACCGTCAGTTCGAAGGGCTTTATCAAGGTACTTTGCAGTCGGGTCGGATCATTACCCTCAAGCGGCCGACGCGTTAGCCGCAAAAGCAGTCAAGCGCAATCCCCCGGCACTTTATCGATCACAAAACATTGTTCGTTATTTGTAAACGATAACGGGCAAACAATGTCTCGACCGTGTGCGGACAGTTAACTGGAACCTCGCCCGCGCGTGGCGATAAATATCAGCTCAGGAATAACCAATGAAGATGGCGAAGGCCCCAGCCACCGCACCATTAATAAAGGCACTGGGGGACTATAAGAGCATCTTGATCAGCGTCGGTTGTTTTACCGCCCTGATCAACATTCTGATGTTGGCGCCCTCTATCTACATGCTGCAAGTCTATGACCGGGTACTGTCTTCGCAGAATGAAACAACACTGGTCATGTTGTCGCTGATGATTGTCGGGTTCTTTGCCTTTATCGGTTTGCTGGAAGCTGTCCGCAGTTTCATCGTTATCCGTATTGGCAGTCAGTTGGAGCGACGGTTCAATCTGCGGGTCTATCGGGCGGCGTTCGAGCGCAACCTGTTCAAAGGCGAAGGCAATGCGGGACAGGCGCTGGGGGATCTGACACATATTCGCCAGTTCGTCACCGGCCCGGCGTTGTTCGCGTTTTTCGATGCGCCGTGGTTCCCGGTGTACCTGTTGGTGATTTATTTGTTCAACATCTGGCTCGGCGTTTTTGCCACGGCGGGGGCTCTGCTGCTGATTGCGCTGGCCTGGCTGAATGAGTCCATGACCAAAAAACCGTTGGGCGAAGCCGCCGCGTGTTCCCAGCAATCCAGCCAATTGGCCACCAGCCATTTGCATAACGCCGAAACCATTCAGGCCATGGGCATGCTGGGGGCGTTGCGCAATCGCTGGTTTCAGGTGCATTCACGGTTCCTCGGCCTGCAAAACCAGGCCAGCGACACGGGCGCCGTCATCAGTTCCTTGAGCAAAACCCTGCGCCTGAGCCTGCAATCGTTGGTGCTGGGCCTTGGCGCATTGCTGGTGATCAAGGGTGACATGACCGCCGGAATGATGATTGCCGGTTCGATCCTGATGGGCCGTGTGCTGAGTCCTATCGATCAGTTGATCGCCGTATGGAAACAATGGAGCGGCGCCAAGCTGGCTTACCGCCGTCTCGACGCCTTGCTGCAAGCCTTCCCGTCGGGCGACGAGGCCATGGCGCTGCCGGCGCCGAAGGGCCAGATCACCTTTGAGCAGGTTAGCGCGGCGCCTCCGGGGCAACGGGCGGCGACCCTGCACCTGGTCAGTTTCAGCCTCGCAGCGGGTGAGGTGATGGGCGTGCTCGGTGCTTCCGGTTCCGGTAAATCGACACTGGCACGGGTACTGGTGGGTGTCTGGCCGACGCTCGGTGGTACGGTGCGGCTCGACGGTGCGGACATCCATCGCTGGAACCGCGACGACCTCGGGCCTTACATCGGTTACCTGCCGCAGGACATCGAGTTGTTCAGCGGCAGCATCGCGCAAAACATCGCGCGTTTCCGCGAGGCCGATCCACAGAGCGTCGTGGCCGCCGCACAGCAGGCCGGGGTGCATGAACTGATCCTGCGCCTGCCGCAAGGGTACGACACCGTGCTCGGCGAAGACGGTAGTGGCCTTTCCGGCGGGCAGAAACAACGGGTGGCCCTGGCCCGTGCGCTGTACGGCCAGCCGCGCCTGGTGGTGCTGGATGAGCCGAACTCCAACCTCGACACCGTGGGTGAAGCGGCGCTGGCCGGCGCGATTGCGCAAATGAAGGCCCAGGGCACCAGCGTGATTCTGGTGACCCATCGTTCTTGCGCATTGGCCCAGGCCGACAAGTTGCTGGTGCTCAACGAAGGCCGCTTGCAGGCGTTCGGTTCTAGCCAGGACGTGCTCAAGGCACTCTCGGGGGCTCAGCAAGCACAACATGAAAAAACCGCGCAAGCGCCGGGCGGGCTCAGCATGAGCTGGCAGTCTCAGCCCGCGACAAGGAGTTCGGGCGTATGAGCCGCAGCCAAGTAAAGCTTCAAAACGAAGCGACGATGGAGCAGGACTACCTGGCCGGACAGCCTGGACGCGATGCGCGTTACTTCGCTCGCCTGGGCTGGATACTGGCGATTGTCGGCGCTGGCAGTTTCTTCACCTGGGCCAGCCTGGCCCCCCTCGATCAGGGCATACCGGTACAGGGCACAGTGGTGGTTTCGGGCAAGCGCAAGGCCGTGCAGTCGATGAGCAACGGCGTGGTCAGCCAGATTCTGGTGAGCGAAGGCCAGCGGGTGAAACAGGGCCAGCCGTTGTTCCGGCTCGACCAGACCCAGGTCGCCGCGGACGTGCAATCGTTGCAAGCGCAGTACCGCATGGCCTGGGCCAGCCTTGCCCGTTGGCAAAGCGAGCGGGACAACCTCAAGCAAGTGAATTTCCCCGCCGAGCTAAGCAATGATCCCGACCCGCGTCTGGCGTTGGTGCTCGAAGGCCAGCGGCAGTTGTTCAGCAGTCGTCGCGATGCCTTCGCCCGCGAGCAGGCCGCGTTGCGCGCCAGCATCGAAGGCGCCGGCGCGCAACTGGCCGGCATGCGCCGTGCCCGTACCGACTTGAGCGCTCAGGCCGATTCCCTGCAACAACAGCTAAGCAATCTGACGCCACTGGCGGAAAACGGCTACATCCCGCGCAATCGGTTGATGGAGTACCAGCGGCAACTGTCGCAAGTGCAACAGCAGTTGGCCGAAAACCTCGGCGAAAGCGGTCGGGTGGAGCAGGGCATTGTCGAGTCCCGCTTGAAGTTGCAACAGCATATCGAGGAGTACCAGAAAGAAGTACGCACCCAACTGGCCGAAGCGCAGCTCAAAAGCGTGACGCTGGAGGAACAGTTGACCTCCGCCGGGTTCGATCTGCAGCACAGCGAGATCATCGCCACGGCTGACGGCATTGCGGTCAATCTGGGTGTACACACGGTAGGCGCGGTGGTGCGCCAGGGCGACAACCTGCTGGAGATCGTGCCTCAGGACACGCGCCTGGAAGTGGAAGGGCACCTGCCGGTCAACCTGATCGACAAGGTCGGTCCGCACCTGCCGGTGGATATCCTGTTCACCGCCTTCAACCAGAGCCGCACCCCGCGAGTACCAGGTGAAGTCAGCCTGGTCTCCGCCGACCAGTTGCTCGATGAGAAAACCGGCGCACCGTACTACGTGCTGCGCAGCAGCGTCAGTGACCAGGCCATGGAGAAACTCAATGGCCTGGTGATCAAGCCCGGTATGCCGGCGGAAATGTTCGTACGTACCGGTGAGCGTTCGCTCCTCAATTATTTGTTCAAACCGCTGCTCGACCGGGCAGGCTCCGCGTTGACCGAGGAATAAGGATGTTCGGCTGTATGAAAAAGCTTTCGATGCTCGGGGCGGCGTTGATGTTGTTCGCGGGCAACCAGGCCGTGGCGGCCATGGGACCGTTCGAGATCTATGAACAGGCACTGCACAATGATCCGGTATTCCTCGGCGCCATCAAGGAACGCGATGCAGGCCTTGAGAACCGTGCCATCGGCCGCGCCGGGTTGTTGCCAAGACTGGGTTACAACTACAACAAGGGCAGGAACAGCTCCAAGGCCACCTACCTCAACGAGCGCGGGCAAAACCAGAGCGATGACCGCAACTACAGCAGTTACGGTTCCAGCCTCACCTTGCAACAGCCGTTGCTCGACTACGAGGCCTACGCGGCTTATCGCAAGGGCGTCGCGCAATCGCTGTTTTCCGACGAAAATTTTCGTGGCAAGAGCCAGCAATTGCTGGTGCGGGTGCTGGAAAACTACACCAAGGCGTTGTTCGCCCAGGACCAGATCGATATCGCCCTGGCCAAGAAGAAAGCTTTCGAGCAGCAGTTCCAGCAGAACGAGCAGATGTTTCGCCAGGGCGAAGGTACTCGCACGGACATTCTCGAAGCCGAATCGCGCTATGAGCTGGCCACCGCCGAAGAAATCGAAGCACGTAATGAACAGGATGCATCTCTGCGCGAACTCGGCGCGCTGATCGGTGTGCCGGCGATCGACATTGCCGACCTTGCACCACTGGATCAAAACTTCCAGACCTTCACCCTGCAGCCGGCCAATTACGACACCTGGCATGAGATGGCCGTGGCCAACAACCCCAACCTGGCTTCCCAGCGCCAGGCGCTTGAAGTGGCGCGCTACGAGGTCGAGCGCAACCGGGCCGGGCACCTGCCCAAGGTCAGCGCCTACGCCACGGTGCGTCAGAATGAATCGGAAAGCGGCAACACCTACAACCAGCGCTACGACACCAACACCATCGGCATCGAAATCAATGTGCCGCTGTACGCCGGCGGTGGTGTTTCTGCATCGACCCGCCAGGCAAGCCGTGCGATGGAACAGGCCGAGTACGAACTGGACGGCAAGACCCGGGAAACCCTGATCGAATTGCGACGGCAGTTCAGCGCCTGCCTGACAGGGGTGAGCAAGCTGCGTGCCTATCAGAAGGCCCTGGTCTCCGCCGAAGCGCTGGTGGTCTCGACCAGGCAAAGCATTCTGGGCGGTGAGCGGGTCAACCTCGATGCGCTCAATGCCGAGCAACAACTGTTTACCACCCGCCGGGATCTGGCCCAGGCCCGCTACGACTATCTGATGGCCTGGACCCGATTGCATTTCTACGCCGGGACCTTGAGCGAGCAGGACCTGGCCAAGGTGGATGAGGCCTTCGGCCAGGGACCGAGGGTGCAGTAGCTATTAAAAACAGTATGGAGAGGACTCAAAAAATGCCTGTCTGTTGAGGAACTGCACACCGCAGCCCCTGTAGTGGCGCGTTTTAACCAAGAGGAATTGAGGCAAGGCTTCTAACAACAAGGATTTTGGCAACACAACTAAGGAAGGTAGCTCGATGAATAACAAGTACAACAATCTAGCCGTGCTCTGCGCGTTGGCCACACTGGGCACCGCACACGCGGCACCCTACGTGGAAAACGGCAGGACAGGCGATCCCGAAAGCTGGCGCAGCACAGAGTTCAGCGCTGACTGGGGCCTGGGGGCGATCAACGCGCAGGATGCCTATGCGGCCGGTTACACCGGCAAAGGCGTGAAGCTGGGGATCTTCGACCAACCGGTGTACGCCTTGCACCCGGAGTTTTCCGGAGCCAATAAGGTCATCACGCTGGTGACCAGCGGCATCCGCGAGTACACCGACCCGTACATTCCGGTCAAGGTCGGGGACGCCTTTCTCTATGACGGTTCGCCCTCGGTGGGCTCCAACGGCAAACTCGGTGCCCACGGCACCCACGTTGGCGGGATCGCCGCCGGCAGCCGCGATGGCGGACCGATGCACGGCGTCGCCTTTGGTGCACAGATCATCAGCGCCGACAACGGCGACCCGGGCCCGGAAGACGGTATCGTACGCGGCAACGACGGCGCGGTGTACAAGGCCGGTTGGGACGCCCTGATCGCCAGCGGCGCGCGGATCATCAACAATAGCTGGGGCATCGGCATCACCGACCGCTTCGACCTCGGCGGTCGGGACCCGGCGTATCCGCACTTCACCGTGCAGGATGCACAACTGCAGTTCAACGAGATCCGGACCTTGCTGGGGACCAAACCCGGCGGTGCCTACGACGGCGCCATCGCGGCGGCCCGCAGCGGCATCGTGACGATTTTCGCCGCCGGTAACGACTACAACCTCAACAACCCGGACGCCATCGCCGGCCTCAGTTATTTCGTCCCCGAGATCGCGCCGAACTGGATGACCGTCGCGGCCTTGCAGAAGAACCCGGACACCAACAGTCCCGCCCCCTACAACATCAGCACCTTCTCGTCGCGCTGCGGCTACACCGCGAGTTTCTGCGTGTCGGCGCCGGGCAGCCGGATCTACAGTTCGATCATCAGCGGCACCGATGCCGCTGACCTGACTACCGGCTACGCCAATTACAACGGCACCTCCATGGCGGCACCGCACGTTGCCGGCTCGGTGGCGGTGTTGATGGAACGCTTCCCGTACATGACCGGCGCACAAGTCGCCAGCGTGCTGCGTACCACCGCCACCGACCTCGGCGCACCCGGCGTCGATTCGCTGTATGGCTGGGGCATGATCAACCTGCGCAAAGGCATCGACGGCCCGGCGATGCTCGTCACCGAGCAGGACATTCCCGAAGAGTTCCGCATCGACGGCGCCTACGGCTCCAGTCAGTTTGTCGCGGACTTGCCGGGTATCGGCGCGATCATCGACGCCGGCAAACCCACCGAGCGTGTGTGCAACGACGTGCACTGCGGGCTCGACGTCTGGCGCAACGACATATCCGGCCACGGCGGCCTGACCAAGCAGGGCATCGGCACGCTGGTGCTGACCGGAGCCAACACCTACACCGGCCAGACCCTGGTCAATCAGGGCCGATTGGCCGTCAACGGTTCGCTGCTATCGGCCGTCACCGTCAATGACAATGGCATCCTCGGTGGTAACGGCAGTATCGCGGCACTGACTGCGAAAAGCGGCGGTACCGTGGCGCCCGGCAACTCCATCGGCACCTTGCAGGTGACGGGCGACATGACCTTCGAGCCCGGCTCGACCTACGCCGTAGAGGTGTCGCCCACCCGCAGCGACCAGATCATTGCCGGCGGCACAGCCACCATCGAAGGCGCAACGGTCAGCCTGACCCTGGAAAACAGTCCAACGCTGCTGACCACCGGCGAGGCGAAAACCCTGCTGGGCAATCAGTACAACATCCTGCAAGCCGCTGGCGGGATCGAAGGGCGTTTCGGGGCGGTGTTGCCGGACTACCTGTTTATCGGTGGCACCCTCGGTTACACGACGGACAGCATTCAACTGGCGGTGGAGCGCAATGCGACATCTTTCACCAGTGTAGGCCTGACCCCGAATCAACGGGCCGTGGCCGCTGCCGCCGAGCAACTGGGCACAGGCAATCGGCTCTACGAAACCCTGCTGTTGTCGCCGACCGCCGCTGTCGCGCAACAAGCGTTCCAGCAACTGTCCGGTGAGATTCATCCGGCGATCGGCACGCTGCTGATCAACGACAGCCGCTACCTGCGCGATGCGGTCGGCGAACGTCTGCGCGAGCGTGATCTGTTCGACGCCAGCGCACCGACCGATGACCGCAGCAATGCCTGGCTCAAAGTGCTCGGCGCCTGGGGCAAGAACGATGGCGGGAATGACAACGCCAGTTCCAACAGCTCCATCGGCGGGCTGCTGGCCGGCGTCGATGGCTTGATCACTGAAGACACACGACTGGGTTTCGTTACCGGTTATAGCGACAGCTCGTTGAGCATGGGCGATGGCACGCACTCGTCGGCATCGGTCGACAGCTACCACTTGGGCGCCTACCTGGGCCACAAAATCGACGCGCTGCGCCTGAGCGTCGGCGGTGCTTACAGCTGGCATCGCATCGACGTCAAACGCGACCTGCAATTCGGTGACGTCAGCGGCAAGCAGAAATCCAAACGCGATGCGACCACCGCGCAACTGTTCACCGAAGCGGCGTATCGCCTGGACCTGCAACCGCTGGCACTGGAGCCGTTCGTCAACCTGGCTTACGTGCACCTGAACAGCGACAGCTTCAGCGAAAAAGGTGACGCCGCCGCACTCAAGGGCGGTGAAAACAACCGCGACGCGGTGCTCTCGACCCTTGGCCTGCGGGCGAGCAAAGCCTTTGCGCTGTCCGATCAGCAACAACTGGAACTGTCCGGCACGCTCGGCTGGCAGCACAACCTGGGCAACACCCGTTCCGAAGACCACCTGGCCTTCGTCAATGGCAACACCGCGTTCAGCGTGCAAAGCGTGTCCATGGACCGCAATGCCGCGGTGGTCGGTGCCCGGGCCGGCTGGGCGCTGGGACGCGATACCCGCTTGAACCTGGACTACAACGGACTGCTCGGCTCCCGGGAAAAAGACCATGGTGTGGGCCTGACCCTGGACTGGCAGTTCTGATTTGACGCAAAGGAAGCAAGAAAATGGGACTGTTTGATTACAAAAATGCCGGCAGCGAGGCCGGCAAGGCGTTGTACTCCGACGCGATCGCGCTGGCGCTGTACGCGTATACGCCTACCGGCCAGCCACTCCCGGCGACCGCCTGGGCGCCAATTGGTGCCTCGGCCTTGGGCTATCAGGGCAAGGTTGGCACCCAAGGTACCTTCTATGGCGAGAAGGACGGCTTCACCAGCGCCGAAGCCGAAATCCTCGGTAAATACGACGGGGCCGGGAACCTGATCGGCCTGGGCATCGCCTTCCGTGGTACCGGTGGCCTGGGGTACAGCGACACCTTCGGCGACATGAAAAACAACCTGTTGGCCGCAGTCGGTCCGGTGGATTATGCGAGCAACTACGCGAAAAACGCTTTCGACAGCCTGCTCAAGAGCGTCGCTGCATTCGCCATCGCCCACGGCCTGAGTGCCAGGGACGTTGTGGTCAGCGGGCATAGCCTTGGCGGTTTGGGGGTCAACAGCCTGGCGGAGTTGAGTGGCAATGACTGGGGCGGTTTCTTCAAGGACGCCAACTACATCGCCTTCGCTTCGCCAACCCAAAGCGCCACCGGCAACAATGTGCTCAACATCGGTTATGAGAACGACCCGGTGTTTCGGGTGCTCGACGGCACTACCTTCAGCAGTGGCTCACTGGGCAAGCACGATGGTCATCAGGATTCAGCGACCAACAACGTCGTCAACTTCAATGACCAGTACGCCTCCACCGCGCAGAACCTGGTGCCCTTCAGCATTCTCAACCCGCTGAACTGGTCGGCCCATGGATCGCCGGGTTACGCCGACGGACTGAACCGGGTGATCGACTCTGCCTTCTATGACCTGACCGGGAAGGATTCGACCCTGATCGTCTCCAACCTGTCGGCGTCGTCTCGCGGCGCCACCTGGGTCGAGGACCTCGGGCGCAGTGGCGAGCCGCACACGGGCAGCACGTTTATCATCGGCACCGACAGCGCCGATTGGCTCAAGGGCGGCGCCGGCAATGACTTCATCGAAGGCCGGGACGGCAACGACCGTTTCCGCGACGACGGCGGCTTCAACATACTTTTGGGCGGCAAGGGCAACAACACGTTCGAACTGCTCAAGCCACTGCAGAACTTCAGCTTCGCCAACGATGGCGATGGCACGCTGTTCGTGCGTGACGCCTATGGCGGCATCAGCATGACCCGGGACATCGGCGCGCTGGTGAGCCAGGAGTCCGGATCATGGTGGAGCACCAGGGACATCACCTGGACCGTCACCGGCAACGGCCTGCTCAACGGCAACGAACTGACCCGCTACAGTCATTCGCTCAACGGCGATGCCCTCGGTAATACGCTGTTGGCCGACGCCCAGGGCGACTGGCTGTTCGGCAACGGCGGCGATGACGTATTGCGCAGCGACAAGGGCCACGTGACCTTCGTCGGCGGCAACGGCAACGACGTGATGCATTCCACCGGGGACGGCAGCAATACCTTCCTGTTCAGCGGCGCTTTCGGATTTGATGCGATCAATGGCTACCAGGGCAGTGACACCCTGGTGTTCATGGGCGTTGAAGACGCGGGGCAGGGCTATGACTACCGACAGCATGTCTCCCAGGCCGGTCAAGACACGGTGCTGAAGGTTGGCGACTTTTCCGTGACCCTGGTCGGGGTGGGGCTGGATAACCTGTCGACTTCCGGTTTTGTGTTTGCCTGACAGATTTTTGTAACAGCACTGGAGGCTCCGGGCATCTCGCGATCGAGGTGTCCCGGCTGTGAGCTATCTCTGACAATTCCAACAAAGAGAGAGGCAATACCCATGGGTGTGTACGACTACAAGAACCTTGGTACAGAAGACGCCAAAGCGTTGTTCACCGACGCGATGGCAATCACGCTGTACTCCTATCACAACCTCGACAACGGCTTTGCCACCGGTTACCAGCACAACGGTTTCGGCGTGGGCCTGCCGGCAACGTTGGTGACCGCGCTGATTGGCGGCACCGACTCCCAAGGGGTGATTCCCGGTATCCCCTGGAACCCCGATTCGGAAAAGGCCGCACTGGACGCGGTACAGAAAGCCGGTTGGACACCCATCACCGCCGCGCAGCTGGGTTATGACGGCAAAGTCGATGCACGGGGAACCTTCTTTGGTGACAAGGCCGGCTATACCAGCGCCCAGGTGGAAATCCTCGGTAAATACGACGCCCAAGGGCACCTCACGGAAATCGGCATCGCCTTTCGCGGCACCAGTGGCCCTCGTGAAAGCCAGATCAGTGACTCCATCGGCGATGTCATCAATGACCTGTTGGCGGCATTGGGTCCACAGGATTACGCGAAAAACTATGTGGGTGAAGCGTTCGGCAAGCTGCTCGCCGACGTCGCGGCGTTTGCCCGGGCCAACGGGTTGTCCGGTAATGACGTGCTGGTCAGTGGTCACAGTCTCGGCGGGCTGGCAGTCAATAGCCTGGCGGATTTGAGCCGCGAAAAATGGGGCGGTTTCTTCCAGGATTCCAACTACATTGCCTACGCCTCGCCAACTCAAGGCAGCAGCGACAAAGTGCTGAACGTCGGCTATGAAAACGATCCAGTGTTCCGCGCGCTGGACGGTTCGGCGTTCAACCTGGCATCGGTCGGTGTGCACGATGCCGATCAAGCCTCGGCCACCAACAACATTGTCAGCTTCAATGACCACTACGCGTCGACCGCATGGAATCTGCTGCCGTTTTCCATCCTCAACATTCCGACCTGGATTTCCCACTTGCCGACCGGTTATGGCGACGGCATGACCCGGGTGCTGGAGTCACGGTTCTACGACCTCACCAGCAAAGACTCGACCATTGTTGTTGCCAACCTCTCGGACCCGGCGCGGGCCAACACCTGGGTCCAGGACCTGAACCGCAATGCCGACATCCACAAAGGCAGCACTTTCATTATCGGCAGTGACGGCAACGACCTGATCCAGGGCGGCAAGGGCAACGACTATCTGGAAGGCCGCGACGGCAACGACACCTTCCGTGATGCCGGTGGCTACAACGTCCTTTTGGGCGGCAACGGGCACAACGTGCTCGACTTGCAGCAGTCGGTGAAAAACTTCGACTTTGCCAACGACGGCGCCGGCAACCTGTACATCCGCGATGCCAATGGCGGCATCAGTATCACCCGTGACATCGGCAGCATCATGAGCAAGGAGCCGGGCTTTTTATGGGGGCTGGTCAAGGATGACGTGACCCACAGCGTCACCGCAAACGGGCTGGCGGACGGCAACCAGCTGACCCGGTACGAGTCGTCGATAAAGGGGGGCATGGGGAACGATACGCTCAAGGCGCAGGCGGTCGGCGATTGGTTGTTCGGTCTCGACGGCAACGATCATTTGATCGCAGGCAAGGGCAACGACGTCTTGATCGGCGGGGCCGGCAACGACCTGCTGGAATCGGGGGGCGGGATCGATACGTTCCTGTTCAACGGCGCGTTTGGCCACGACCGGGTGTTGGGCTATCAGTCGAACGACAAACTGGTGTTTCTCGGGGTACAGGGTGTTACGCCGGCCGACGACTTCCGGGACCATGCCACCGTGGTGGGGCAGGATACCGTGCTGACGTTTGGCAATGATTCAGTGACATTGGTCGGGGTCGGGCTGGACAGTTTGTCGGGTGCGGAGTTTGTGATCGCCTGATGGTGAGTTGGCGCCGGTAAGGGCCTCTTCGTCGGAGCGCCGCCCGGACCCGGCCCGCTCCCGCAAGGTTGGCGCATACCCTGTGGGGGCGGGCTTTCCCGCGATGAACGATAACGCGAAATTCAGTCTTCCCTGCGAATCGTGGCCACTTCATCAGCCTTGACTTTCACTTTCGCCCCGGAAATATCTTCGAACTCGAAGAAGCCATCCTTTGTCTTGGTTTCCGGCATGTCCTTGGTCAAATACTGGGTGCCGTTCTGCAGGGTCACCACCGTTGGCGTCGAGCAACCGGCCAGCATCAGCAGGGCCGCCGCCGCCAAGGGCAAGCCCAATGTCTTGATGTCCATAATCACCTCCCGTACGTTTTGAAGCAGCACCATCAGCTCGAGGCTGTCACCGTTTCTCTCTGGCGGTTGGTGCCGCCCGGGGGCAGAAAGTTCTACTGCCCGGGAAAAATTCCGTACAGCGCCGCCATTTATCCTTTTCCGATTGCGCCGCGCAGGGCGGAACTGGTATCTGTACGCATAACCAGTATTCGCTCGCCATGGCCCATTTCCCTGTGACTGCAAATCCCCTCGACGATCCGTTCTACTACTTGAACAACTTCATGCAAGTGCTTGATTGGCTTGAGCAGCGCTCAAGCGATTTGTTGAGCGTCGAAGAGCAGCGCTTCACACATGAGTTTAAGCGGTTGCCCCGTGAATCGCAGGCGCTGCTGGTCAGAATGGTGATGCGCAAAGGCGTTCATTTCAGGGCGAGCAAGCTGCATTACGACGAAATCGGCGATATCGGCACCGCCGCCGGCCCGCTGCTCGAGCTGCGTTGGGTCGAAGGGCAAATGCCCATCGCCATCGACGAACTGTTCGAGGTGCTGCTCAAGGCAGAAATCCTCCAGACCTTTGCCGCTGTCATCGATCAACCCAAAGGCAAGAAAGCCGATTGGTTGCCGACGCTGTGCGAGCAGTTTCCCCAGGTGCAAAGCTTCAACGACTGGTGTCCGAGCCTGGACGAGCGCCTGTTCAGCCTGACCATCATGCAATTGTGCGATCGCCTGCGCCTGATGTTTTTCGGCAACCTGTATCAGGACTGGTCGGAGTTCGTATTGGCCGACCTCGGTATCTACACCTACGAAAAAGTCGAATTCTGTGCCGAGTCCCGTGGCTTGCGCAGCCGCGAAGACGTGGATGCCTGCGTCCTCCTGCACGCATACCAGCAACAATTCGAGGCCGGTGAAGCGCTGGAGGAGGTGGCCGAGCGGATCAAGGGCCTGGCGCTGGACAATCCGTGGTTGCAGCGCCGGCGCGGCAAGCTGCTGTTCCAGATGGCCCAGTACTGCGAACGCATCGCCGATTTCTCCATGGCCCTGAACCTGTACCGCGAATGCGCTTTTCCCGGCGCGCGTGCGCGGCTCATTCGCGTACTGGAACGCAGCGGCCAGTTTGAACAGGCGATGGACCTGGCCGTGCAGGCTGAACAGGCACCGCAAAGCGCCGCGGAACACCAACAGTTGCTCCGCGTCCTGCCACGTCTGCGGCGCAAGCTCGGCGGGCCGCCCATCAAGCGGGCAGCGCCTCGGGAAATGCAGCGCCTGGACCTGCAATTGCCCAGGACAGACCCGGCATTATCGGTCGAGTTCTATGTTCAGGCGCATCTGGCGCAAGATTCGGCGCCGGTGCACTACGTGGAAAACAGCCTGGTCAATTCATTGTTTGGCCTACTGTGTTGGCCCGCGATCTTCGCGCCTTTGCCGGGGGCGTTTTTTCACCCGTTCCAGCGCGGGCCGGTGGATTTGCTCAGCGAAGACTTCCATGTCCGCCGGGCCGAACTGTTTCAGGCTTGCCTGGCCGAACTCGACGACGGGCGCTACCGGCAGACCATCCGCGAACGTTATGCCGCCAAGTGGGGCGTGCAGTCGCCGTTCGTGTTCTGGAGCGTGCTCAGCGAAGAGTTGCTGGAGCAAGCCCTCGATTGCCTCCCGGCCGAGCACCTCAAGCACTGGTTCAACCGCCTCTTGCTGGACATCAAGGCCAATCGCGCCGGCATGCCGGACCTGATCCAGTTCTGGCCGCAGCAAAAGACCTACCGCATGATCGAGGTCAAGGGCCCGGGCGATCGCCTGCAGGACAATCAGTTGCGCTGGCTGGAGTTCTGTCATGAGCACCAGATGCCCATCGCCGTGTGCTACGTGCAATGGGCGGAGCAGGGCGATTGAGCTACAGCATTGCGGTGCGGGCGCTGTGCGAGTTCACCGCCAAGGCCGGCGACCTCGACCTGCGCTTCACACCGTCACCGACCGCGCTGGAAGGTATCGTCGGGCACCGTACGGTGGCCTCGCGGCGCAGCGAGGGTTACCAAAGCGAAATTGCCCTTGAGGGCCAGTATCAAACCTTGACGGTCAAGGGCAGGGCGGATGGCTATGACCCCGGGCAAAACTGCCTGGAGGAGGTCAAGACCTACCGCGGCGACTTGAGCAAACAACCGGCCAACCACCGCCAATTGCATTGGGCCCAGGCCAGGATCTACGGCTGGTTGATGTGTCGGAAACTGGACCTGTCGCGGATCAGTCTGGCGCTGGTGTATTTCGACATCGTCAGTGAAAAGGAGACCCGCCTGGTCGAGTCTTTCGACGCCATCGAGCTGCAACAGTTCTTCGAACGGCATTGCGCGCAGTTCCTGCAATGGGCCGAACAGGAAGTCGCCCATCGAGAAGGGCGCAATCTGGCTGCGCAGGGCCTGGCCTTTCCCCATGCCGGCTTTCGACCGGGGCAGCGTCATCTGGCCGAATCGGTGTTCAAGGCCGTTAGCACGGGGCGCTGCCTGATGGCCCAGGCGCCCACGGGCATCGGCAAGACCCTGGGCACCTTGTTCCCCATGCTCAAGGCGCTGGCGCCGCAGCAACTGGACAAGGTGTTCTTCCTTACGGCGAAAACCCCGGGACGGCAACTGGCCCTGGACGCCGCGCACGTGATGCTTGCCAGCGCCGATGCGCCGCCGTTACGGGTGCTGGAGATGATCGCCCGGGACAAGGCCTGCGAACATCCGGACAAAGCCTGCCACGGCGAGTCCTGCCCACTGGCCCGGGGGTTCTACGATCGCCTGCCCGCCGCACGGCAGGCGGCCAGTCAACTGAGCCTGTTGAACCAGAGCGCCTTGCGCGAGGTCGCCCTGGCGCACGATGTCTGCCCGTATTACCTGAGCCAGGAAATGGCGCGTTGGGCCGACGTGGTGGTTGCCGACTACAACTATTATTTCGATTTCAGCGCGTTGCTGTTCGGTCTGGCCCAGGCCAACAACTGGAAGGTTGCGGTGCTGGTCGACGAAGCCCACAACCTGGTGGAACGCGGCCGCCAGATGTACAGCGCCAGCCTCGACCAGGCGACCTTCAACGGCGTGCGCAAAACCGCTCCCGAAGCGCTGAAAAAACCGATGCAACGGGTCAGCCGCGAGTGGAATGCCCTGCATAACGCGCAAACCGGCGCCTATCAGGCCTATGACAAGGCGCCGGAAAAGCTCCTGCAGGCGCTGTCATCGTGCAGCGCCAACATCGGTGACTACCTCAACGATCACCCTCAAGGCCTGGACAGCGCACTGCAGGGATTTTACTTCGACATGCTGCACTTTTGCCGGGTCGCCGAACTGTTCGATGAGCAGTTCCTGTTCGACATCAGCAAGCGCGACCTCGAGCGCCAGCGCAACCTCTCGCAACTGTGCCTGCGCAATGTAGTCCCCGCCGGCTTCATCCGCCCGCGCCTGACCGCCGCGCGTAGCACGGTGCTGTTTTCCGCGACCCTCAGCCCCCGGCACTATTACGCCGATTTACTGGGAGCGCCGCAGGACACGGTGTGCATCGACGTCGAGTCGCCGTATCACGCCGATCAACTGCAAGTGCACATCGTCGACCAGATCTCCACGCGGTTCGTACATCGCCAGTCCTCTCTCGAACCGATCGTGGACTTGATCGCCAGGCAGTTCTGCAAACGCCCCGGCAATTACCTGGCGTTTTTCAGCAGTTTCGAATATTTGCAGCAGGTGGCGCAGTTACTCGCCGAGAAACATCCGAATATCAGTCAGTGGTCGCAGTCCCGAGGCATGGGCGAAGCGCAGCGTCAGCAGTTTCTCGACCAATTCCACGCCGAAAGCCAGGGCGTCGGCTTTGCGGTATTGGGCGGGGCCTTTGGTGAAGGCATCGATTTGCCCGGCGCCAGGCTGATCGGCGCGTTTATCGCCACGCTGGGGCTGGCGCAACTCAATCCGGTAAATGAGCAACTGAAACGGCGCATGGCCGCCATTTTCGGTGCCGGTTATGACTACACCTACCTTTATCCCGGCGTACAGAAAGTGGTTCAGGCCGCTGGACGGGTCATCCGCACGCAACAGGATCAAGGAGTGGTGATGTTGATCGACGACCGTTTTGGCGAGCACAAGGTCAGGCAATTACTGCCGCGCTGGTGGTCGATTGCGCCAACGATTTTTCGCTCTGCGCCGTAGGAGTCTTTACCTTTAAAAACAAATACATACCTTGATTAAAACAAAGAATTGAACAATCAGCGCCAGCACGCTTTATTGGAAAGGCTAGATGTCACAACCCAATTCTTTGATAAGGAAATCAAGGTATGTCAGAAGCACCGAAATACAACTATTCCTCAGACGACGTGATCAAGGCGTTCGACGAGATCTTCCCTGCGCTCTTCGTCGGCAAAACTGCTGAAGCCATCCCAAAGTTGCTGATCACCGCCGGAGTGGAGGGCTCGGGCAAGACTTACTTGTTGGAAAAAAGCTTGCTGCCATCCGGGAATTACGGGAACTACATTCGACTGTACCTGCCTGAATATCGAAAAAAACACCCGCATTACGCCGACATGATCAAGCTCGGCGTTTTGCACGCCTACGAACATACAGAAGCGTTTGCCAGGGAACTCGGTGAGAAAATCTTCGCCAACGCGCTTTCTCAAAGATGCAACATCATCATGGAGTGCGCGTTCGATGACATCGGTTTTGCCGGATTGGCAAAATTTGTTCCCGGTTATCAACTCGAAGTCCATGTCGTGGGCTGCAATCACGCGTTCGCCCATCTGTCCAGCATCAAAAGAGCATTCTCCAGCCTGGAAAAGCAGGAGATGGAACGGTTTGTCAGCTATTCGAGACTCGAATCGAGCATCAGTAACGCCCCTGCGGTTCTCGTTGCGTTCGAGTTCATCGCAAAGACAGTGAGTGGCTCGCAAATCTTCCTGTACGAGCGCGGTCTGGGCACGCTGAGCGAACGGGTACTGCGTGCTCACAGCACCTATACCCTGGACCCAAGTGGGAATCTGAACGAAGTTTCAACGTTGCTGCCATATGCGTACAGGGCCTATGACACTATCCTCAGAAGGTCCGTCTATTCGATGGAGGAGCGTGACGAGATGGTCAGGGAATGTCATCTGCAGCTGCTTAAAACCAGCAAATATGACAAACAGGTTCCCGATTTCGTCTACAACGACCTTTACTCCTATATCACCAAATACGTGTATCGCTAAGCCGGGATTGCAGGCTATGAAGCAAACTGCCGCAGTCATGGCTTTCCAAATTGGCAGTTTGTCTCATACTCCAGAAAAACAATCATGACGCGAGAACTCAATGAGCGAGGATCGAAACAGGCCGAGTACCGTTGAGGACAAGCGCTTTCGCCTGTTGATCGATGCAGTGATCGACTATGCGATCTACATGATTGATCCCGACGGCATCATTACCAGCTGGAACGCCGGCGCCAGGCGTTTCAAGGGCTACGAGGAAGCCGAGATCCTCGGTCAGCATTTCTCGCGCTTCTACACCGATGACGATCGCCGTGCCGGCTTGCCCCAGCGGGCACTGGACACGGCGATTCGTGAAGGGCGTTTCGAGGGCGAAGGCTGGCGGGTACGCAAGGACGGCACACATTTCTGGTGCCATGTGGTCATTGATCCGATCTTCGACCCGTCGGGCACGTTGCTCGGTTTCGCCAAGATCACCCGGGACCTGACCGATCGCAAAATGGCCGAGGAAGTCCTCAAGCAAAGCGAGCAGCAGTTTCGCCTGCTGGTGCAGAGCGTTACCGACTATGCGATCTACATGCTTTCTCCGGACGGCCGGGTGAGCAACTGGAACCCCGGCGCCCAGCGCATCAAGGGTTACTTGCCGGAAGAGGTCATTGGCCAGCATTTTTCGATGTTCTACACCCCGGAGGATCGCGATGCCCGCGAGCCACAACGGACGCTGGAAATCGCCGTTCGTGAAGGGCGCTTTGAAAACAAGGGCTGGAGGATGCGCAAGGATGGTACGCAGTTCCTCGCCCATGTCATCGTCGACCCGATCTGGGGCGACACCGGCACATTGCTCGGTTTTGCCAAGATCACCCGGGACATCACTGAAGTCACCCAGGCGCAGCAGGCGCTGGAGCAAACCCGTGAGGCCTTGTTCCAGGCGCAGAAAATGCAGGCCATCGGCCAGCTCAGCGGCGGGATCGCCCACGACTTCAACAACCTGCTGACGGTGATCCTCGGCAATCTGGAAATCGTGCGCAAACGGGTGACGGATGACCCCAAAATAACCCGCCTGATCGACAACGCCACCCAAGGTGCCTTGCGCGGTGTATCCCTGACCCAGCGCATGCTGGCGTTTGCCCGACGCCAGGAGCTCAAGTCGGTACCTGTGCGGATACCGGCGTTGGTGGAAGGCATTTCCGGGCTATTGCGCAGCTCCCTGGGGCCTTCGGTGAAAGTCGAAACACGCTTTCCCGAGGATCTTGAACCGGTGATGGCGGACATCAATCAACTGGAACTGGCCGTACTGAACCTGGCGACCAACGCCCGCGACGCCATGCCCCACGGCGGGACCATCATCTTCAGTGCCAGGACCGAGGAGGTCACCGGCGGCGCCTCATCATTGGCCGCGGGGCGTTATGTGTGCCTGAACATTGCCGATACCGGCGAGGGCATGGATGAAACCACGCTGGCCTCGGCGATGGACCCCTTCTTTACCACCAAGGGCGTCGGTAAAGGTACGGGCCTGGGGTTATCGATGGTCCACGGTTTTATCGAGCAATTGGGTGGACGCTTCATCCTCAAAAGCAACAAGGATCAGGGTACGACGGCCGAGTTGTGGTTGCCGGTTGCCACCCGGGGTTCGGTGGCTGAGCCTGTAGCGCAAACGCAGACCGTGGAAGTGCCCCGCCTGTGCGTACTGGTGGTGGACGATGACAGTCTGGTGTTGACCAGCACCAGTCTGCTGCTCGAGGACCTCGGGCACCGGGTCATCAGTGCGCCTTCCGGAGCCAGGGCGCTGGAGCTGTTCGGCAGTGAACCGGATATCGATCTGGTGATCACCGACATGGCCATGCCACAGATGAGTGGCGCGCAACTGGCCAACGCCATCAGGCTCATTCGGCCGAGCGTGCCGATCATCCTCGCCACCGGTTTTGCCGAACGCCTGGAAGGCATTGCCGAGCGTCTACCTCGTTTGTCGAAACCCTTTACCCAGCTCAACCTGGTGGAAGTCATTGCCTTGGCGATGAAGTGACGCGGCGGTTATGCCGTTCATAGCGGGCAAGCATCGGCTGGGTGCTGATGCCGTGGACCAGAATGCTCAGGGCGACCACCGAGAGCGTCAGGTCGGCACACACCGTTGCCACTGAAGGCAGCAGATCGTGGTTCAAGGCATAGAAAAGGTAGTAGAAACTCCCGATGCCGCGAATTCCGAACCAGCCAATCAACCAGCGTTGCGGGCCATTGAGCAGCGAACCCCATGGCATCAGCCAGACCGTCAGCGGGCGAATCATCCCGAACAGCACCAACGCGACCAGCAACGCCCGCCAGTCCCAGTGCGCGATCAGCACAATACCGAGCAAGGTGACCAGAAAAACTTCCATGGCCCGTTCCACCAGGCTGCCGAACGACAGCATGTCGCCCATCATGATCCCGGCGGCGACTTGCGTGTCTTCCAGGTGCTCCACATTGCCGAGCACGGCCGCCTCGGGTTCGACATGCTGATGACCGACCACCGCTTGAACCAGGTGTTCGGCCGGAGTGTGGGCGTCACTGCTTGTCCTGACCTCGGCCCGGCGCAAGCCCAGGCCGGCGGCAAACACCGAGAGGAACCCGTAGCCGCCGATGGTTTCGGCCACGACGTAAGCCAGTGCGATCAAGGCCAGGGCAAGGTAGTCATTGGGGGAAAACGTGCTGTCGGCATTCTTGATGCGCATGAACAACGTCAGATGACCAATACCGCGCCCCATCCAGTAACCGGTCAGCAGTCCGGCGGGCACGCCCCACAACAGGCGCTTGAAAAACCAGTCATCCAGACCGCTGCCAAAGCTGCCGTTTTGCTGCAAAAACAACAGTCCCAGAATCACGAACGGAAAAGCGATTCCGTCGTTCAGTCCTGCCTCGCCCGAGAGCCCGAACCGCACCGGATCATCATCCTTGGCGTCATTGACCTGAACCAGCGAGGCCAGGACCGGATCGGTCGGCGCCAGTATCGCCCCGATCAGCAGCGACGGCCCCCACGCCAGTCCGAAAGCGAAATGCAGCAGCAGGCAGACGCCGACAATGGTCAGCACCATCACCGGTCCCGCCAGGACGAACGCCACTCGCCATCGGCGATCACGAAGAGGAGGTCGCAGCTTGAGCCCGCAGACAAACAATGAAAACAGCACCGCGACTTCCGTCAGGTGCTCGATCCAGAACGCCGCCTCCTTGATATCCAGCCGGAGCATGCCCAGGCCCGCCGGCCCGATGGCGATGCCCAGGACCAGGCACACCGCCGAAGTGGTGACCGGCATCCAGCGCAGGTACGACGAAGTCAGTGCCAGGGTCAGCAACACCGCGCCCAACACCGCCACCCAGGCAACGAAACTCATGGCTCAGATCCCGAAACAACCGTCAGTGCAGGGCTATAGGCTGTTGAGCATTGAAGGGCTGCATCGGTTCAATTATTACCTGCAGGAGTGAGACTGCTCGCGATAGCGCCGTGTCAGGCAACACATTGCCGACTGACAGGACGCCATCGCGAGCAGGCTCACTCTCACAAGGGAATAGGTATGGCTAGAGGGGCGGGTCAGGCCTTGAGATGGCGCAAACTGCGTTCCATCCGCGCAATGCCTTCTTCCAGCAGCGACCGTGGGCAGCCGAAGTTCAGGCGCACGAACTGTTTGCAGCCATTGCCGAAGTCCAGGCCGGCGCTCAAACCCACCTTGGCCTGTTCGAGGAAAAACTGCTGCGGGTCGTCCAGCCCCAGTGCCGTGCAGTCGAGCCACGCCAGGTAGGTGCTTTGCGGCAGGTTCATGGTGATGCCCGGCAGGCGGGTGTGTACGGCCTCGGCCAGGTAATCCCGGTTGCCTTGCAGGTAGACCTTCAGCTCGGCGAGCCATGGCGCGGCTTCGCTGTAGGCGACGCGGGTGGCTTCCATGCCCAGCGGATTGACGCTGTCGACCATGCCGCAACGGGCGTGGTTGACCTTCTCGCGCAGGTGGCGGTCCTGGATGATCATGAAGGAGGTCTTCAGGCCGGCGATGTTGTAGGCCTTGCTCGCCGACATCAAGGTGATGGTGCGCTGGGCGACCTTCGGGCTCAGGGTTGCCATCGGAATGTGCTGGCGGCCGTCGAAGCACAACTCGGCGTGGATCTCGTCGGAAATGATCCAGGCATCATGCTCAAGGCAAACGTCGGCAATGGCTTGCAGCTCTGTGCGGGGGAAGGCCTTGCCCAGCGGGTTATGCGGGTTGCTCAGCAGCAGTGCGCCACCACCTTGCAGCGATTGGCTCAGGGTATCCAGCGGCGTGGTGTAGGTGCCGTCGGCTTGTGCATCGAAATTCAGTTCGACCTTGTTCAGCCCCCAATGCCCGGGCGCATGACGCAGCGGTGGGTAGTTCGGCACCTGCACAACGACATTCTGTGGCGCCTGCACCAGTGCCTTCAGTGCCATGTTGAAGCCGGACTCGACGCCCGGCAGGAAAATCAGCTCCTGGGGCTCGACGCGCCAGGCGTACTTGTTCCAGAGGTCGGCAACGATTGCCTCACGCAGGTCATCCTGGGCCACGCTGTAGCCGACCATCGGGTGTTCCAGTCGTTTTTGCAGGGCCTGGATGATCATCGGCGGCGCGGCGAAATCCATGTCGGCGACCCACATCGGCAACACATCGGCGGGGTAGCGGCTCCACTTGGTGCTGCCGGTGTTGTGGCGGTCGAACACCTGATCAAAATCGAAAGTCATGCGGGGTCTCGTAACGGCAGGTTGGTTATGGCGCCATGATAAGCGCCAACCCCCTGTAGGAGCGAGCTTGCTCGCGATGGAGTGTCAGTCGACACTCACTCAGCTGATACACCATCGCGAGCAAGCTCGCTCCTACAGGGGGTAGTGTCTGGAGGGCCGACGGTCGGCTGTCATGGTGAATTCGACAGCATTGACTACAGTTTGTAGTGTCGGCAGCCAGACTGCCGCGACCGTGGTTGTTCGAAAAAGCCCGGCCATGTACCGGGTTCCACCTGATCAGGAGTGCACGATGGATCTCAGCCGTCGTCAGTTCTTCAAGGTCGCCGGCATCGGCCTTGCAGGCTCTAGCCTGGGTACGTTGGGCATGGCCCCGACGCTTGCCTTTGCCGAACAGGTGCGTCACTTCAAGCTCGCCCACACCCATGAAACCCGCAACACCTGCCCGTATTGCTCGGTCGGTTGCGGCTTGATCATGTACAGCCAAGGCGATACGGCGAAGAATGTCGCGCAAAACATCATCCACATCGAAGGTGACGCCGACCACCCGGTCAACCGCGGCACCCTTTGCCCTAAAGGCGCAGGCCTGCTGGACTTCATTCACAGCCCCGGCCGCCTGCAATACCCTCAGGTACGCAAACCCGGCAGCACCGAATGGACCCGCATCTCCTGGGATGAAGCGCTCGATCGCGTCGCTGACCTGATGAAGGCCGACCGCGACGCCAACTTCATCGAGAAGAACGCCGAGGGTCAAACGGTGAACCGCTGGCTGACTACCGGTTTCCTCGCGGCATCGGCGGCGTCCAACGAAGCCGGCTATATCACCCACAAGGTGGTGCGCAGTCTCGGCATGCTGGGGTTCGATAACCAGGCCCGTGTCTGACACGGCCCGACGGTGGCAAGTCTTGCCCCGACGTACGGCCGTGGTGCCATGACCAATACCTGGACCGATATCGCCAACGCGAATCTGGTCCTGGTGATGGGCGGCAACGCAGCAGAAGCGCACCCGTGCGGCTTCAAATGGGTGACCGAAGCCAAAGCGCACAACAAGGCGCGGCTGATCGTGGTCGACCCGCGTTTTACCCGGACCGCCTCGGTGGCCGACTATTACGCGCCGATCCGCACCGGCACCGACATTGCCTTCATGGGCGGGTTGATCAATTACCTGCTGACCGAGGACAAGATCCAGCACGAATACGTGCGCAACTACACCGACGTGTCGTTCATCGTCAAAGCCGGCTATGGCTTCGAGGACGGGATCTTCAGCGGCTACGACGCGGCCAAGCGCCTTTACACCGACAAGTCCGGCTGGGGCTATGAGCTCGGTGAAGACGGTTTTGCCAAAGTCGACCCAACCCTGCAGGACCCACGCTGCGTCTATCAATTGATGAAGCAGCATTACAGCCGTTACACCAAGGAACTGGCGAGCCAGATCTGCGGCATGCCGGTCGATGCCATGCAGAAAATCTGGGAGGAGATCGCCACTTGCTCGACACCGGGCAAGACCATGACCATCCTCTATGCCCTGGGCTGGACCCAGCACTCGATTGGCGCGCAGATGATTCGCAGCGCGGCGATGGTGCAACTGCTGCTGGGCAACGTCGGCATGCCGGGCGGCGGCGTGAACGCCTTGCGCGGGCACTCCAACATCCAGGGGTTGACTGACCTGGGGCTGCTATCCAACTCACTGCCGGGCTACCTCACGCTACCCGGCGATGCCGAACAGGACTACAACGCCTACATCGTCAAGCGCACGCAAAAGCCGTTGCGTCCGGGGCAACTGTCCTACTGGCAGAACTACGGCAAATTCCACGTCAGCCTGATGAAAGCCTGGTACGGCGCCAACGCCACGGCCGAGAACAACTGGGCCTACGACTACCTGCCGAAACTGGACATTCCCCAATACGACATCCTCAAGGTGTTCGACCTGATGGGGCAGGGCAAGGTCAACGGCTACATGTGCCAGGGCTTCAACCCCATTGCCGCATTGCCCGACAAGAACCGGGTGATGGCGGCGCTGGCCAAGCTGAAATGGCTGGTGGTGATGGATCCGCTGGCCACCGAGACCTCGGAGTTCTGGCAAAAGGTCGGGCCGTATAACGACGTGAACAGCGCCGACATCCAGACCGAAGTCATTCGCCTGCCCACCACCTGCTTTGCCGAGGAGGACGGTTCGCTGGTCAACAGCAGCCGCTGGCTGCAATGGCACTGGAAGGGCGCCGACGGACCGGGTGAAGCGCAGACCGATATCCGCATCATGAGCGAGCTGTTCATACGTCTGCGTCAGCGTTATCAGGCCAATGGCGGCAAATACCCCGACCCGATGCTCAAACTGTCGTGGCCGTACAAGATCCCCGAGGAACCTTCGCCGGAAGAACTGGCCAAGGAAATCAACGGCTCCGCCACCACGGACTTCACCGACGCGACGGGCGCGGCGATCAAGGCCAATGCGCAACTGGCCGGGTTCGGCCAGCTCAAGGATGACGGCAGTACCGCGTCCGGTTGCTGGATTTTCTGTGGCAGCTGGACTGAACTGGGCAACCAGATGGCGCGGCGCGACAACAACGACCCGTACGGCATGCACCAGCATCAAGGCTGGGCCTGGGCCTGGCCGGCCAACCGGCGGATTCTCTACAACCGCGCTTCGGCGGACCTGCAAGGCAAGCCGTGGGATCCGAAAAAACGCTTGGTGTGGTGGAACGGCAAAGCCTGGGCCGGCACCGATGTGCCGGACTACAAGGCCGATGTGCCGCCGGAAGCGGGGATGAATCCGTTCATCATGAACCCCGAGGGCGTGGCGCGATTCTTCGCCGTCGACAAGATGAACGAAGGCCCGTTCCCCGAGCACTACGAGCCGTTCGAGACGCCGATCGGCATCAACCCGCTGCACCCGCAAAACAAGAAAGCCACCAGCAACCCGGCGGCGCGGATCTTCGATTCGGTATGGGATTCCCTCGGCGTGGCCAAGGATTACCCGTACGCCGCGACCAGTTACCGGCTGACCGAGCATTTCCACTTCTGGAGCAAGCATTGCAAGCTCAACTCGATTACCCAACCGGAGCAGTTCGTGGAAATCGGCGAAGTGCTGGCCAAGGAAAAAGGCATCGTCGCCGGCGACCGGGTGCGGGTCAGCAGCAAGCGTGGCTTCATCGAAGCGGTGGCGGTGGTGACCAAGCGGATTCGTCCGCTGCAGGTCAACAATCAGGTGGTGCACCAGATCGGCATTCCGTTGCACTGGGGGTTCACCGGCCTTACGCGCCACGGTTACCTGACCAACACCCTGGTGCCGTTCCTCGGCGATGGCAACACTCAGACCCCGGAATCCAAGTCATTCCTGGTCAACGTGGAGAAAGTCTAAATGGCCAGCCAAGACATCATTGCCCGCTCGGCCACCACCACACCTGCGCCCTCGGTGCGCGGCATGGAGGAAGTCGCCAAGCTGATCGACACCACCAAATGCATCGGTTGCAAGGCCTGCCAGGTCGCCTGCTCGGAATGGAACGAGTTGCGTGACGAGGTCGGCCATAACCATGGCACCTACGACAATCCTCAGGATCTCACCGCAGAAACCTGGACATTGATGCGCTTCACCGAGCACGAGACCGACGCCGGTAACCTGGAATGGCTGATCCGCAAGGATGGCTGCATGCACTGCGCAGAGCCCGGTTGCCTGGCGGCATGCCCCAGCCCGGGGGCGATCATCAAGCACGCCAATGGCATCGTCGATTTCGATCAGGATCATTGCATCGGTTGCGGCTATTGCATCACCGGGTGTCCGTTCAACATTCCACGGATCTCGCAAAAGGATCACAAGGCCTACAAATGCACCTTGTGCTCTGACCGGGTGGCGGTAGGGCTGGAGCCGGCCTGCGTGAAAACCTGCCCGACCGGTGCCATCGTGTTCGGCTCCAAGGACGACATGAAGGAACATGCGGCCGAGCGTATCGTCGACCTCAAGAGCCGGGGTTTTGAAAACGCCGGCCTGTACGACCCCGAAGGCGTTGGCGGTACCCACGTGATGTACGTGTTGCACCACGCCGATACGCCAAGGCTGTACGCCGGCTTGCCCGATCACCCGGCGATCAGTCCGTTGGTAGGGCTGTGGAAGGGCATCAGCAAACCCCTGGCACTGTTGGCCATGGGCGCGGCGGTGCTGGCCGGGTTCTTCCACTACGTGCGCGTCGGTCCGCAAATCGTCGAAGAGGATGAACATCCGGAGCCGCCGGACAACGCCGTGCACGAAGTCGATCCATCGGTGCACACCTTCGATCCCCGAGGGGAGGGCAGGCCATGAGCGACAAGACGATCCTGCGCTACACCAGCAACCAGCGCACCAATCACTGGCTGGTGGCGATTCTGTTCCTCATGGCCGGGTTGTCAGGGCTGGCGCTGTTTCACCCGGCGCTGTTCTGGCTGAGCAACCTGTTCGGCGGCGGGCCATGGACGCGCATCCTGCACCCGTTCATGGGCGTGCTGATGTTCGTACTGTTCCTCGGCCTGGTGTTTCGCTTCTGGCGCGCCAACTACTTCATCGCCAATGATCGCCTGTGGCTAAGGCGCATCGACCGGGTGATGAAAAATGAAGAGGAGGGCGTCCCGCCCATCGGCAAATACAACCCCGGGCAGAAGCTGCTGTTCTGGACTTTACTGCTGTGCATGCTGGTGCTGTTGTTCAGCGGGCTGGTGATCTGGCGTTCGTACTTCAGCGAGTATTTCGGCATCACCACGATACGCTGGGCGATGTTGCTGCATGCGCTGGCCGGTTTCGTGCTGATCCTGAGCATCATCGTGCACATCTATGCCGGCATCTGGATCAAGGGCTCGGTCAGCGCCATGTTGCACGGCAGGGTCAGCCGCGGCTGGGCCAGGAAACACCACGAACTCTGGTATCGCCAAGTGACTCAAGATGAGACCCGCGGCGAAGCGCCCAAACGACCGATCACCAAAAAGGGCTGACATTTGCCAACCATCCTTGAACCCGGAGAAATCGAAGCGGCGGCCAGTTCGCCGCCGTTTCTGTACATGCCACCGCATAACCTGTTCAGCCTGCGTGGCCAGCGCCTGGAAACGCTGGCCGAAGGGCACCCGATGGCCGATTACCTGCGCCTGATCGCCGGGTTGTGCCGGGTGCAGCAACAGGTGCTGGACGACCCGCCGCCAAGCGACCCCCTTGACCGACAACGCATCGAGTTGTGCCAGCAACACGGCTTGCCGCCGTTCGCGGCCGACAGCCTGGCGCGCGAAGACGATTGGCAGCCTTACCTCGATGCCTTGCTGCAGTGCTATAGCGCACCGTCACAATCCGCCGTGGCCGATGCCGTGGACACCTTGCGCCTGGTCGGTGCCGGGCAACGTCGCGCCTGGGCGGTGGCGCTGGTCAGTGGCCAGTATTCGCTGGTGCCAGCGGCGCTGGTGCCGTTTCTCGGTGCGGCGCTTCAAACAGCCTGGAGCCACTGGCTGTTGAGTACGCCGAACCTCGCGCTAACTCCCGGCGACAGCCTCAGCCAGTGCCCGGCCTGCGGCTCGCCGGCCATGGCCGGGGTGATCCGTCATCGCGGCAAGCACAACGGCTTGCGTTATCTGGTCTGCTCGCTGTGTGCCTGCGAGTGGCATGTGGTGCGGGTCAAATGCGTGTATTGCGAACAGAGCAAGGGCCTGGAATACCTCAGCCTTGAAGATGATCGCCATGCCGCCAACCAGGCGCCGTTGCGCGCCGAAGTCTGCCCCGGTTGCAACAGTTATCTGAAGTTGCTCTATCTGGAGAACGATGCGGACGCCGAAGCGTTGTCGGCAGACCTGTCCAGCCTGATGCTCGACATGCGCCTGACCCAGGACGGTTATCAGCGTCTGGCACCCAATCTGTTGCTGGCGCCGGGAGACGAATGACCGCAGCGTCTACACTCTGGCGCGAGGGTCATTCGTTTTCAGGAGCGCCAGATGTCTGCACGCAGTGCCAGCCAACCCTTGCGTCTACCTTCCATCGACAGTTTGTTGCGTCATCCGGCGTGCCGGCCGTTGGCCGAGCGCTATGGACGCGACGCCTTGCTGGGCGCCTTGCGGCTATTGCTGGATGAACTGCGCGAAGGCGTACGGCAGGGTTTGCTCGAACCTGTGGAAGTCAGCGCCGACGTGCTGGCGGGCAGGGTCGGCGAGCGGTTGGCAACCGAACATCGCAGCCATGTGCGTCGAGTGTTCAACCTCACCGGCACGGTCTTGCACACCAATCTCGGCCGGGCGCTGTTGCCCGAGGAAGCGATTGAAGCGGTGCAAATGGCCGCGCGCTATCCGCTCAACCTCGAGTTCGACCTGCGCAGCGGCAAGCGCGGAGATCGCGACGACCTGATCGAAGGCTTGATCCGCGAATTGACCGGCGCCGAAGCGGTGACCGTGGTCAACAACAATGCCGCAGCGGTGCTCTTGACCCTCAACAGCCTGGGCGCACGCAAGGAAGGGATTATTTCCCGGGGCGAACTCATTGAAATCGGCGGTGCCTTCCGCATTCCCGACATCATGGCCCGCGCCGGGGTGAAGCTGGTTGAGGTCGGCACTACCAACCGCACCCATGCCCGCGACTACGAGACTGCCATCGGCCCGCGCAGCGGCTTGATCATGCGCGTGCATGCAAGCAACTACAGCATTCAAGGCTTCACCACGAGTGTGGCGACGGCTGAACTGGCGCAAATTGCCCACCAACATGGACTGCCATTGCTCGAAGATCTCGGCAGCGGCAGTCTGCTGGACTTGACCCGCTGGGGTTTGCCGGCAGAGCCGACGGTGCGCGAGGCCCTGCTCGATGGCGCGGACATCGTCACCTTCAGTGGCGACAAACTGCTCGGCGGACCACAGGCCGGGTTGATTGTCGGCCGCAAGGAATTGATCGCCAGGATCAAGAAAAACCCGCTCAAGCGGGCACTGCGGGTCGACAAAATGACCCTGGCGGCCCTGGAAGCGGTGCTGGGTTTGTACCGAAACCCGGACCGACTGGCCGAGCGTTTGCCGAGCCTGCGCCTGTTGACCCGGCCACAGGCCGAGATTCTCGCCCAGGCCGAGCGTTTGCGGCCGGCGCTTGCCCAAGTGCTGGGTGACGGCTGGAGCGTCAGTGCCATGCCGGCACTGGGCATGATCGGCAGCGGCAGCCAACCGGTGGCGAGGCTGGCCAGCGCAGCGCTGTGTCTGCGCCCGCTGACGTCCAAGCGCTTGCGCGGGCGCTCGCTGTTGACGCTGGAAGAAGCCTTTCGCGACTTGCCGATTGCGGTCCTGGGGCGCATCGACGATGACGCCCTGTGGCTGGACCTGCGGCAACTGGACGACGAGCCGGCATGGCTGGCGCAACTCGAACAATTACACGTGGAGGGCCGGGCAGGGTGATTGTCGGCACCGCAGGGCATATCGACCATGGCAAGACAGCGCTGCTCCAGGCGCTGACCGGTCAGGCGGGTGACCGGCGCCGCGAAGAGCGTGAGCGCGGCATGACCATCGACCTTGGCTACCTGTATGCCGAGCTGGAGGCGGATGCGCAGCTGACCGGGTTCATCGACGTTCCCGGCCATGAGCGCTTCACCCACAACATGCTGGCCGGAGCGCAGGGCATCGATCTGGTGTTGCTGGTGGTGGCCGCCGATGACGGGGTGATGCCGCAGACCCGCGAGCACCTGGCGATTGTCCAGTTGCTGGGCATCCCCCGGGCACTGGTGGCGATCAGTAAGTGCGACCGGGTCGACAGTGCCCGGGTACAGATCGTGCGTGAGCAGGTCCGTACCTTGCTGGCGCCCGGAGCGTATGCCGATGCGCCGCTGATTGCGCTGTCGAGCGTGACCGGCGAGGGCATCGAAACCCTGCGCCAACAATTGCTGCAAGCCCAGCGTGAAGTACAGCAGCGCAGCACTGAAGGCGGTTTTCGCCTGGCGATCGATCGGGCTTTCAGCGTGGCCGGGGCCGGTATCGTGGTGACCGGCACGGCACTGTCCGGCCAGGTCGCGGTGGGCAATACCCTGCTGTTGGGACCACAGGGCAAACCGGTGCGCATTCGCGGCCTGCACGCGCAAAACCAGGCCGCCGACCACGCTTTCGCCGGCCAGCGCGTGGCCTTGAACCTGAGTGCCGAACGGCTGGCTCTGGAACACATCCATCGCGGCCACTGGTTGCTGGCCGAGAGCTTGTACGCGCCTACCCGGCGCCTGGACATCGACATGCAACTGCTGGCCGGCGAACCCCGGGCTTTCGAACACTTTCAACCGGTGCACGTGCACCTCGGCACCCAGGACGTGACCGGGCGCGTCGCCTTGCTGGAAGGCACCAGCCTGGCACCCGGTGGCCGGATGTTTGCGCAACTGCTGCTAAACACAGCGGTGCATGCAGTGAAGGGTGATCCGCTGATCCTGCGTGACCAGAGTGCCCAACGAACGCTGGGCGGCGGCCGGGTGCTCGATCCGTTTGCCCCAGATCGGCAACGCCGCAGCCCCGAACGTCTGGCTCAACTGGGTGCGCTGGCGAACAGTGCCGGGCTGGAAGATGTTTTGCCGGCGTTGCTGGCCCACAGCGACACCGGACTCGATCCGCAGCGTCTGGAGCGGCAGTTCAACCGACCGCGCAGCAGTTGGGTGTTGCCCGCTGACGTGCGCCTGATCGATACCCGTCAAGGCCCATTGCTGTTCAGTGCAAGTCGCTGGGAATCCTTGAAAGCGCCCTTAGTGGATCAGCTCGCGCATTTCCATCAACTCGAACCGGATCAGATGGGGCCGGACCGGGATCGCTTGCGTCGATTCATCGGCAGCTCGCTGGAACGCCCAACGTTTATCAGCCTGCTCGACGAGTTGTTGGCCAGCGGCGACATCGCCAGCAGTGGCCCGTGGTTGCACCTGCCCGAACATCAGGTGCGTTTGAGCGAAGAGGACGAAACCCTGTGGCTACAATTGCAGCCGCTATTCGAACAGGCCGGATTCGACCCGCCCTGGGTGCGCAACCTGGGACATGACGAAGCCAGCGTCCGCGCATTGCTACGCAAGATGACGCGCCTGGGCTTATTGCACCAGGTGGTACGCGACCTGTTTTACACCGACAGCATGATTCGCCGATTGGCGGCTATGCTGTTGCAACTGGCGGACGCCAACCCGGTGATTCAGGTGACGGCGTTTCGTGATGCGGTGGGCCTGGGGCGCAAGCGCAGCATTCAGATACTGGAGTATTTTGACCGTGTCGGCCTGACCCGGCGCTTTGGCGATCGTCGGCAGATTCGCCTGGACAGTGCGCTGGCCCAGCGAAATGAGCTTTGATTCAGAGGCAATCATTCAAGGAAGGCAATCGCGCCCGGTGGCGCGGCCGGGCTTCAAACCCGGTTGGGGACGGCATCCGTTCCCGGGCAGGTTCGACTCCGGCTGCCTTCCGCCACTTTCCGCTCAGAACGGCCCGAAGTTCAACGGGTACTGGATGACCACGTACACCCGGTCGATGTCATCGCCGGCCTGGGCCGCGTTCGCCCGGTGCGACACATGGGACAGTTGCAGCGACAAACCCTTGGCCGCCCCGGACTGCACGACGTAGTGCAGGTCGATGTCGCGCTCCCAGTGTCTGCCCCCGGCACCTTGTTGCGGCACGAAGGTGCCGGTCGCCGGTTCGAACGGGTTGTAGGCCCCGCCTTGTGGTGCATGGGTGCCGTCGATCTGGTCGCCGGTGACGTAGCGGGTCATGAACTTCAGGCCGGGTATCCCGAAGGCAGTCAGGTCCAGGTCATAACGAACCTGCCAGGAGCGTTCGTGGGCGCCGTTGAAGTCGGCGTACTTGATCGAGTTGGCCAGATAGATGGAATCGCCACCGACGAAATCGAATGGCGTATCACCGTCGACTTTCTGGTACGCCAGGGTGAAACCATGGGCGCCCAGCGCGTATTTACCGGACAGGCTGTACGCCGTGTTGTCGATGGCGCCGGCCAGCGCCTGACCAGTGTCCCTGGTGTGATAGAGGTTGGCGTCGAGGAACACCCCGGACTGCTTGAAGTGCAGGTTGCCGTAGTACTGATGCCAGGTGTCGGTCAGATCCGAGGCATACAGGGCGCCGCCAACCGGGCTTTGGGTAAACAGATCAGCGCCGACAAATGAAATGCCGCCGGCCTCGGTATTGGCGCCATAACCGAAAAAGTTGCCCTTGCCTGAAGCACTGTCCTGATTCTTGAATGCCGTGAAGTGACCGGCTTGCAGGTTCATGCCGTCGATTTCGCGGCTGTTGAGCAGAAAACCTGTGGCGTACTCCGGCTGCAGGCGTTTGTCCGCGGTATCGAACACCGGGGATTCGACCTCCATTTCGCCAAACGCCAGGGTGGTGTTCGATGCCTTGAGCTTGATCGCGCCACCACCGCTGGAGTAATTGCTTTCGCTACGACCGTCACTGCCCACGGGCAGCAGACCGGTTCCGGAATGGCCTTTGCCACCGTCGAGTTTCAATCCAGCAAAGGCATGGGCATCGAGACCGAAACCAACTGTGCCCGGCGTGAAACCGGATTCAAAAGCGCTGATAAAACCTTGAGCCCATTCGGCTTTGTAGTTTTTTCCGGTCGGTGAGGGGGATCGATAGTCGCTGTTCAGATAAAAGTTTCGACTGAGCACGCCAAGGGTCGAGCCCTCGAAAAATCCTTCTGCGCCTTGCACCGATTCCTCGGCCGGTGCGTGGTTGGCCAGCAGGCAGAAAAACAGGGCAATAGGCGCCCTGAAGTCTTGCAGGGAAAGGATCATCAATGGGTCACCAAAGGGGCAGGGTTATGCCAGGTTCTGCCTTTGCAATGGCCATGACACTGTCCTTACGGGGGGGAGTGAGGTGGTCATGGTTACGTAGATCGGGTCGGGAATATTGAATCGGTGTGCTGTCTTTGATGCCTGGTGCGCAAAGTGCGCTAGAACCCCAATTGGGCTGTCCATCGGCACGGCCCTGCAAGCCGCCGGCTATCGATTATTCTGGTAATGAGGCAAGCGCTGCCGGCCGAGGAGGGGACGCAATCATGTCTGCACAGGATCGAGAACTGCTGGACCAGGTGCTTGCCGCCCATGGCGGCCTGGTGCGCTGGAACAGTTTCAATAAGGTCTGCGCCACGATCGTCACCGGCGGCTCGCTCTGGGGCATGAAAGGGTTGACCCAGGACAGCGCGCCACGCCAGATGACCGCGTGGTTGCATGAACAAAGAGCCTCGGTGAAACCCTTCGGCGCACCGGAGCAATTCACGGCCTATACGCCGAACCGAATCGCCATCGAGAATACCGCGGGCAAGGTGATTGCCGAGCGCCATGCGCCCCGGGCATCCTTCAAGGGCCATGGGGAACACACGGCGTGGGACCCGTTGCACCGGGCCTACTTCAACGGCTATGCGATGTGGTCCTACCTGACCATGCCCTTCCTGTTCACCTTGCCGGGCGTAACCTGCGAGGAAATCGAGCCACTGCAAGAGGGGGCCGAACTCTGGCGGCATTTGCGGGTGCACTTTCCCGACAGCATCGCAACCCACAGCACCATCCAGGACTTCTATTTCGGCGATGACTTTCTGCTGCGCCGCCACGACTACAACGTCGATGTGAGCGGCGGCATGCCCGCTGCCCAACTGGTTGGTGACTACGTCGAAGCCGACGGATTGCGCATGCCGGGCAAGCGGCAAGCCTATCGACGCAAGATCGATGGGCAGGTCAACAAGGAGGCGTTGCTGGTGTCGATCGACTTGAGTGAGATCCATTACTCGTAGCAAAAGTCGTGTTTTGGCGTATACCGGCGGAGCGCGAAGCCAGCCGTCGTGTCCTGTGGGAGCGAGCTTGCTCGCGATGAGACCGGCACGTCCAACATTGATATCGGCTGACACTCCACCATCGCGAGCAAGCTCGCTCCCACCCTTGTTTTGTGGTGTGACAAGCATTTGTGGGCGCCACTGAAACCTGTGGGAGCGAGCTTGCTCGCGATGAGGCCGGCACGTCCAGCATTGATACCGGCTGACACTCCGCCATCGCGAGCAAGCTCGCTCCCACCTTTGTCTTGTGGTGTGACAAGCATTTGTGGGCGTCACTGAAACCTGTGGGAGCGAGCTTGCTCGCGATAAGGCCGGCACATCCAGCATTGATGCCGGCTGACACTCCGCCATCGCGAGCAAGCTCGCTCCCACCTTTGTCTTGTGGTGTGACAAGCATTTGTGGGCGCCACTGAAACCTGTGGGAGCGAGCTTGCTCGCGATAAGGCCGGCACATCCAGCATTGATGCCGGCTGACACTCCGCCATCGCGAGCAAGCTCGCTCCCACCTTTGTTTTGTGGTGTGACAAGCATTTGTGGGCGCCACTGAAACCTGTGGGAGCGAGCTTGATCGCGATAAGGTCGGCACATCCAGCATTGATGCCGGCTGACACTCCGCCATCGCGAGCAAGCTCGCTCCCACAGGGTTTAGGGGGTTTCCATGCCGCCAAAATGAAATGAGCGCCACCCGGGCGCTCATTTTTTCAGGTCCTGTTCATTTGGTTTTCACCACCGCCGGTGGGGTCCAGTCGCCGTCGAGGACATCGGCTTGCGGCCAGTAGGCGCGGATGTACAGCGAGAATTCGGCACCTTTGGGCGAGGGCAGCCAGTTGCTTTCCTTGTCCTTGCCCGGTGATTCACTTTGCACGTAAATGGTCAGCGAGCCGTCAGGATTGGTTTGCAGGGATTTGTTCTTGGTGCCGATGGAGTAACGCTTGAGCTCATTAGGCGAGAAGAAGTGCTGTTCGTTGTACAGCGTCAGCGACCAGAACCCCCTGACTGGCGGCAGCTTGCCTTTGGCGAACGTGACGCTGTAGCCGTACCGGCCGTTGAGGCGCAGGCCGTTCTCATCCAGGTCCTGGTAGAAGTACTTGGTCTCTTTCTGCTGGTTCACGAATATGTTCGAACGCGCGACGGCGGTACGGGTGAAATAGTCGGTGCCGAACGCTGCACCGTTGCTCACGGTGCTCCAGTGATTGGGCAATTGCAGACCGTAGTTGCGGAACTGCAACAGCGGGTCGATCACTTCGCTGTCGGCCTTTTTCGCCTCGTCGATCATCGCAGCGCGAAGTTGCGGGTCGGCCTTGGCGATGGCCGCGAGGGCGGCCATTTGCGCGTAGCGGGCTTCTTCCCCCGGCAATGGCTTGGCGTCCTTGAGCAGGACCGGCAGTTCATCGAAGAACTTCTCCGGCACCACCCACCTGGTTTCGGCATTGCCTTCAGAAGCCTGGGCCGGGAATTTCGGCAGCTTGGCCCAGTTGCGCTTCTTCATCTTGCCGTCGTATTGCGACAGCGGGTACATGTCGATGCCCGACAAAGCCGGCTGCACGGCCTGACGATCGGCGGCGGTGTCGTCCTGGAATACCCGTGGGATCACGAACCCGGTGTTCGTACGCGCCCGGTACACCCGCTTGATGCCGGGCGGTACCTTGCCGTTCCAGTCCGGGCCGACCAACAGGTAGAAACCCGGTTGGGTGTTATACATTTTGCCCATCTCGGCGAAGCTGTCCGAACGCAGGTCCACCACCTGATACACCCAGAATCGGCCGTCGAAGTCCGGCACTTGCAGCACCACCGGCTCAATGTCCAGGGCGATGCTGCCGGCGCCGTACACCACGTCCTGGTTCGGACAGGCCACCAGCCGCTCGGCCGGGTCGATGTAGTCGCTGAGCATCGACAGCCGATTGATCGGGGCCACGGGTACGATGCCGCCCATCAAGCCGGGTTCCGGCAAGTTCTTGAAGGCCTGGCGACGATTGAAGATGTTGGCCATCGGCCAGGCCCAGAAATACGCCTCGCGCGCCATCATGCGCACATACGGTTCGGTTACTTTGGTGCCGGCGACAGGGCCTGAGACAGGGCTGGCGACCGGAGCGGCAACAGTGGCTTGCGCTGCGTAAC
Source organism: Pseudomonas jessenii (assembly GCF_002236115.1). Taxonomy (GTDB): domain Bacteria; phylum Pseudomonadota; class Gammaproteobacteria; order Pseudomonadales; family Pseudomonadaceae; genus Aquipseudomonas; species Aquipseudomonas jessenii. The sequence continues at coordinate 614,015 of NZ_NIWT01000001.1, forward strand.
CCGGTGTACTCAACAGGCCTACGGCTGTGACCGTACTGGCGAAAGTCAAGGCGAGGAGGGCATGACACCGGGGTAAACGATTCATGAAGCGTCCTTACTTGTCGGCAGTCACCGAATGCAGGTGATTCGCTCTCAAGATAGCTCATCCTTTACCCCAGTGCAGTTCAGCGCAGGCGCGAGGGCCTCAGATCGACCTCAAAGATGATCGGCATCAATCACCGCCTTGGCGAACGCCTGCGGATCTTCCTGCGGCAGATTGTGGCCGATGCCACCATTGATCAACCGGAACTCGTATTTGCCGGTGAAGCGCTTGGCATAGTCTTCAGGCGCCGGGTGCGGTGCGCCGTTGGCATCGCCTTCAAGGGTGATGGTCGGCACGCTGATGGACGGCGCCGTGGCCAGTTTCTGCTCCAACGCTTCGTATCGACTTTCGCCCTGGACCAGGCCCAGGCGCCAGCGGTAGTTGAACACAGTGATGTCGACATGGTCGGGGTTGTCCAGCGCCTTGGCGCTGCGGTCGAAGGTGGCGTCATCGAACGCCCATTTCGGCGAGGCCAGTTGCCAGATCAGCTTGGCGAAGTCATGGGTGTTCTTCTCGTAACCGGCGCGACCACGGTCAGTGGCGAAGTAGAACTGATACCACCACTGCAATTCCGCCTTGGGCGGCAGCGGGTTCTTGCCGGCCGCCTGGTTGCCGATCAGATAACCGCTGACCGAAACCAGCGCCTTGACCCGTTCCGGCCACAGTGCCGAGACAATGCCGGCCGAACGCGCACCCCAGTCGTAGCCACCGAGCACCGCTTGCTTGATCTTCAGGGCATCCATGAAGTCGATGACATCACTGGCCAGTGCAGCCGGTTGGCCATTGCGCAGGGTTTTGTCGGACAGGAAATGCGTATCACCATAACCCCGGGCATAGGGCATCAGCACCCGATAACCCTTGGCGGCCAGCAACGGCGCAACCTCATCATAGCTATGAATGTCGTACGGCCAGCCGTGCAGCAGGATCACCACCGGCCCGTTGGCCGGGCCTGTTTCTGCGTACGCCACGTCCAGCAGCCCGGCGTTGACATGCTTGAGCGGGCCGAAGGGCGAGGGCGCCGCCTGGGTGGTACCGGCAGGGGCCACGGCTGGCTGCGCGGTGGCGGCCGTTTGCGCGTGAGCCGCACCGAGCACGCCGAACAGCGTCAGCGCGAGGATCGAAGGGCCGACCAGGTGGCGGCGAGTCTTGCCGGATTTGCTGTTGCGCAGTGCCATCTTCATGGGATGTCTCCATTACCAGCCGTGGGTCAGGGGTTCCGTCCGAACCCCTTCAAACCTTGCCTGCATTTGAGCGCGGCAACGTATCTGGCCTGTGTCCAATTGCAGGACGGATGAAAGTCTGTGTATCGAGGTGTCACGCCGATACACTGTAATACACAACAGGCCAGACACTGGAGGGGGCAGGATCCGTATGAAGGCTAACTCGACTAAAGCACTATTTAGTCGAGTTATGTTGGCAAATGCTTCGATTATGCTAATAAAGTTGCGATTTAAAGACAGGGAGACAAAATGAATCCAAGTACCACGAAAATTGCAGATCTGATCAAGTCCCTGGAGCTTGAGCCCCATATCGAAGGTGGTTTCTTTCGCAGAACCTACCAGTCGGACGACCAGAACATGATTCTGACGTCCGCTGGCCAACGGCATTGCATGACGTCGATTTTCTATCTGCTGACCCAGGACGCTCCAATAGGTCATTTCCATCTGAACCGGTCAGACATCGTTCATTACTATCATCTGGGCGATCCGATTCAGTACACGCTGATTTTTCCGGACGGCACATTGAAAACCATTGTGATGGGTCAAGACGTTCTCGCCGGACAATGCTTGCAACTGCATGTGCCCGGTGGCATCTGGAAAGCTTCGCAGGTGATGCACGGCGCAGCAGGATTCGGCTTGATCAGTGAAGCGGTTACGCCAGGCTTTGATTTCGCGGATATGGAAATGGGTGACCGGCAAAAGCTCGGTCAGCAGTTTCCTGAGCATTGGGCATTGATCGAAAGGCTGACGCGAGGATGAGGGGGTTCCTTGCTTCAAGATCTGTGTGAGTCTGGGCCAATCTGGCTATATCGTATTACGTGTAATGTATATTATGTTAAACTACAGGTCATGTCATAGATGTTCATGAGCTGCCTAAGCCACTGATTCGACAAACCTGCTTCTGACGTCCACGCTCTCAACGGGCCATGTACTTCGTGTTCATGGTGAGACATTGAATGAGGTGGCTGTCGATGAAGCTGATTCAGTGCCGTTACTCTTCCGGTCAGCGTGTACCGCTGCTCGTGCAGACCGGAGATGCGGCGCCATTGCCCATGCTTGTCCCGTTCATCTACGTTCAACTCAAGCTCAGATACCGCGCTTACAACACTGCGGCGGCACATCTGCGCGCGATCCAGGCTTTCTATACCTATGCCAATACCAGAGATCTGGATATCGATGAGGCCATCTTGGCCTGCAACTTTGAGGCGATTTTGGCTTTGCTGGATGGTTACGCCATCTGGCTCCAAAGCGGCCGTCACGCCGATAATCTGATCGCCCGAATCGGCACAGCTGCGACGGCACCTTTTCCGCAGATCGATCCGCGTACTCGTGACCAGTACCTACGATTGCTGAAGCAATACTTGTCCTGGTGTGTCACCCGTTACATCCCGCTTGCTCGTCAAAACTCAACCTCCCTAGCAAACATCGAGGCTGTATTTGCAGACGTTGCCGAATAGCGGCTGCATTCGCGAGCATCTTCATCACTTATCAGCTATTTGAGGTTCCTTGGTCCTGCCTGCGTGGCCTTATCGGCGTTGAAACCGTGGAAGTATTCCAAGCCGTCCATAAGCCAGAAAAGGCCGACTCTCGCGACCAGTCGCGCTGGAGCCTTTCCAAAAACCTGGCTCTTGAACAATCAATTGCAAGGCCGTACCCGTCAGTTGATTTCTCGATTGCATCAAGGTGTCGCGACATTGAAAGTCGCCTGGCCCTGAATCGAATCAAGCCCGAACTCGAATCGTACCGCCTTGGCGATTCCACTGATCACATCATCCACCAGCCACCGTCCTTTGTCCGCGCTTGAGTCCAGCGCAGACGACAGTACCCCACTGGCTGGCACCCATTCAGTCCGCGCGGGGTACATGTCGTAAACCGGGAACTGCGCCGGTCCGTGATCAGGAATTTGGTCAAGGAATACCAACTGCGGGTAGTAATGCAGCATCATCGATGTTTCGATGACCGCTGCATGTTCCAGCGCAATCCCCGGAAAACCGTCCGGAAAGATTCTGTCGAGCGTCTGTGATTTCACGAACTCCCAGTGTTCGAGGCGCATGACCTCCAGTCCGGCATTCGGACCGATATCGCGCATGGCCAGTTCAATACCCTCAGTGACAAACCACTGGTTTTCGTAATGACCGATCACCAGCACCAGGCGCGTCACGCCATGACGATGAAACTCGCGTACGGCATCCCTTACCATGGCGATCAGCGTGGCCCCATCCACGCTGGTTGTTCCGCAGAAGTGCTGCCCTCCTCCACATTTCGGCTGAGATTTATAGCCGTAGGAAAGCGCTGGGGCGACGATGCCGTCGATTTCCCTGGCGACATCTTCACTGATCGCACTGGCCAGCAAAGCATCGGTGCCCAAAGGCAAATGAGGCCCGTGCTGTTCGGTCGCACCGATAGGCAGGAAGACCACCGAGCCCGATTGCACGCGGTGCTCATAGTCGACCCAACTGATGTTATCCATCCTTACGTTGTTCATGGCTGCACTCCCATTTCGATTGGTCATAGCGAACGCCCCGGCACCAGATCGGCGCCAAGACGTTTGCGCGTTGTCTTACGCTTGCGCCGGGTACCACGCTTCGGGCTCCGGGTAGTCCCAGTCCGAAGGAAATGCATAGGTTTCAAATACGGTGGTGGTATCGGCCTCGGTGCCGAAGAACGCGAAATGATTCACTCCCATCCATGACCCGGACTGCACGCATTTGAAGCCGCGTCGCGTCAGCTCCGTAATGCGATCCTCAAACGGAATGTTGTTGCAGTCGTAGGCAACGTGCTGGATGCCTTCGCCATGTTTCTCCAGGAAGTCGGCAAAGATGGTCGGACCGGAGACCGGCTCCATCAACTCCCAGACCATGTTGCCGGACTGTGCGAAGCAGACTTTAAGAACAAACTCGGCCGGTTCGCCATGGTAAGTCTGGTTTTCAGTGTTTTCCGGGCTGAAGGTGTACACCCGCCACGGGCCGATCCCCAGCTTGAGCAAGCCATCCATTGTGCGCTTGTGATCACGCGTAACGATCGCAATCTCCACAACATTACCCAGGAATGCATCGACCTCGGTTCCAGCATTCAATGCTTTCAGCACATTAGTTTGTTCAAGATGGGACATACGCAGTTTCCTTTTTAATCGTTTAATGATTGAACACACTGAGTTTACTTAGCCAGCACCGAAGAGCTGACAACTTCCGTACGCCGTGAACGATGCAATAAATAGTAGATCCCCCCTCCCACACCAAACCCTGCCAGCCAGGACAAATCAATTCCGTCCAATGCCATTGCGAGCGGGCCTTGCAGTGATTTAATTGTCCCGACCTGAAATAACCAGGCTGCAAGTATTCCCACTGCAAGTGCAAATATGCCTCTCCAGTTCACATCAGCGCATGCACTTTGGGAGTGGTGGCAATACAGCGATTTCAAATCGACCTGACCACGGCGAATCAGGAAAAAATCAACCAGCGTGATACCAGCCCAAGGACTGATCCACACCACGAAGAACACCATCAGGTTTTCAAAGGCATGTACAAACTCGCCCGATTGCAGAAACAGGTAGAGCATGAACAGCGCAACCACGCCCGAGACCATCGAAACCGCCCAGCGTGGAACACGCAGATCCAGAGACAACGTCGCCAGCGCTGCGGAATAAATGACCACGATGTTGGTGGCTACCGGGCCATGCAACAGCACAAGCAGAACCGGCAGCGCCATTGTGCCGAACACCGCGATGATCAATTGTGCAGGATCCGAACCTCCGCCCGCGGAAGCAATGGTAGCGCCCAGAAAGGCCAGCCATACAGTGGGCAGGAACATGCCCAGGAACGTCGACCGAAACACCTGGCCGTCAGACAGTTTGCTCTGGGTGAAGCGGGTGTAATCAGAGGCGTATACCAGCCATGAAATGCCCCAACCGATCCCGATCGCCGTCATCAGGCTGCTCATGGCCGACAGCTTGCCGAAGCCCTCGGTGGTGGATGCCTGCCACTGGATATCCACATGGGTGAAGGCCAGCACGGTCATTACTACCATGATCAACAGAATCACCGGCATGGTGTAGCGCTCGAAGCACTTGATGGCGTTAAAGCCCCATGCCGCAATGCCGACCTGAAGAATCATGACCGCCAAAGCGATCCCGTACTTGAGTTCCATGCCACCGCTGATACCGATTTTTTCCAGGGCTGCCACTGCAAGATCAAGAACGATCCAGGTGTTGGTGGCCACCCAGCCCATAGGCATCAGCACTTGCATGATGGTGGGGAGGTAGGCACCGCGCCGGCCAAACGCCAACCGGGAAAGCACCATTTGCGGTACGCCCGTGCGGTGTCCCATGATGCAGATGCCGCCGAACAGAGCCGCGCCCAACAGGTTGCCGACGACAATCACCAGCAGGGTTTCCCACAGGCTCAAACCCAGCTGGATACCGATTGCACCGAGCACCCAGTTGATAGGCGCGACATTAGCCCCGGCCCAGATCCAGAACTGGTCCAGCGGCGTTGAAGTGCGATGGCTATCGGGCACGGGCTCAATGCCCAGCGCATCATAATTGGCCTCGTTGATTACGCTTTTTTCAGAATTGCGACGGGTTGACATTATTATTTTCCTCGCTGACCGGCGACCACGTGAATCGCCCCGAGCCATTAAAGCGAGGTCTGTTCTTTTACGTAATTGATAATAACTAAAAGACCCTTTAGCAAAATTACCGCATTAAGTTTTACTCAATTGCCCCCGCGAACAGTCAGTCCATCCTCCTTTTAAAAATCGAAGTTGACATCCACGCCCACAAATAAAACTCGCTTATTGAGTTTTATTTAACGCACCTAAAATTAATGTCAATAGCCTCACCCTCGATGGTCGTGGCCAACTTGTTGCAGCCATTGAGGTAATTCCGCCTCAGGTTCAAAGGAAGTTTCACATGACCACCCTTCTTCATATCGATGCTAGCGCACGATCCGATCGTTCCCTGAGCCGCAAACTGTCCCAGGCATTTGTCGAGGCTTGGGTTGATCGCGATGACAAGACGCAAGTCATTGTCCGTGACGTTGGGCACAACCCTCCACCGTTCGTGACGGAGGCATGGATTGCCGCAGTTTTTACTCCCGAAGAGCACATGACGCCGGAAAAACGCGAAGAGATCCGCCTCTCGGATGAGTTGATCGATGAGATCGATCGCGCCGACGTCATCATCATGGGTACGCCGATGTACAACTACGGAATGCCGGCAGCCCTCAAGTCCTGGTTCGACAAAGTCATTCGCATTGGCAAGACCTTCACCTTTGATCTTGACCGCGGCGACTACCCACTGGAGCCGATCATGAACGGCAAGAAGCTGGTCATTTTATCTTCCCGGGGTGAATTCGGATTTGGCCCGGGAGGTGTGCGCGAAGCGATGAACCACCTCGACACTCACATCCAGACCTGTGCTCACTACCTGGGCGTGAACGAAACCCACGTCATCTCCATCGACTATCAGGAATTTGGCGACGCCCGCCACGAAGCCTCCATCGCCGATGCGTTCGATGCAATTCCGGTGCTGGTCAGGCAGTTGGTTGAAGATCGCCAACGTCAGCTTTTGCCGGCCTGATTGCCAGGTACCGCCGTCAAAATGGGAGAAACCATGATCACGATGATGCAAACCGCTGAACGATTGAGACAAGGCCTGACGACACCCGATAAGTTGATCGAGTCGGCCTTGGCGGCGATCAAAAACTCGGCGTACGTGTTCATTGATGTGCTTGAACAGCGCGCTTTCAATGATGCGAAAGCGTCGACCAGGCGTTGGCGTCAAGGGGCTCCCTTGAGCCCTTTTGACGGGATTCCCTATGCGGTCAAGGATCTGCTGGATGTCGTCGGTAGTCGAACAACCGCCGGCTCCATCACCCGGATCGACGCTCCGATGGCGGTCGAGGATGCGGAGGTGATCGCAGCCCTCGCCGCACTCGGTATGATCCCGCTGGGTAAAACCAACCTCACGGAATTTGCTTACTCCGGGCTTGGCCTGAATCCGCATTTCGGAACACCGACCTGCGATGTCGCGGTCAGCGAGAGCCGCGTTCCTGGCGGGTCTTCCTCGGGCTCGGCCATCGCTGTTCAACGAGGTATCGTCACCTGCGCCATCGGAACCGACACTGCCGGTTCGATCCGCATTCCGGCGGCATTCAATGGATTGGTCGGGTACAAGGCTTCTACGAGTCGTTACAGCATGAAAGGCCTTCACCCACTCGCCATTACGCTGGATAGCCTGGGCCCTTTCGCCCATACCGTGGCGGATTGCGTTGCACTGGATACGGCGATGCGAGGCTTCAAAGACGTGGCCATCGAGGCTGCCAACCTTTCAAGCCTTCGCTTTGTGGTCGACGACGGTGTGATGTCTGACCCGGCGTTACAGCCAGTGGTCCAGCACAACCTTGTTTCGATGATGGAGCGGCTTCGTGCAGCCGGTGCACAGGTTGAGCGTCGGCCGGTTCTCGCGGTTGCCCGCACCAGAGAACTCATTGCCCGCGAGGGCTGGCTGGGTGCGATAGAAGCCTGGCGCCTGCTGGGAGCGATAGTCGAAGGTCCGCAGGGGCATCAGATGGACAGGCGCGTGCGCCATCGTCTGCGCACGGCCAAGGAGGTCGATCCAGCGAGCGAAGCCAGGATCCGCCATCTGCGCACGGAGCTGATGGCGGCCATGGAGCGTGAGCTCGATGGCGCTATTCTGGTCATGCCGACGGTCAAGCACGTCGCCCCGCCGATGGCGCCACTTTCGAATGACGACGAACTGTTTGCGAGCGTCAATCTCGAGACCTTGTCACTCACCATGATTGGCAGCCTGCTGGATATGCCGGGTGTGGCAATCCCGTCCGGCAAGGACAGCATTGGCCTTGCAACGTCGACTTTATTTTCGACGACCCAAGGCCGCGACGATCAACTGCTCAGTGCGTGCCTGGCTATAGAAACGCGCCTTTGTGACTAATGCCTATCAGTCACGCCATGGCGCTAACTCAGGAAGTGACAGCCAACGGTTGTCCTGCCAGATCATTCAGGGCATTTTCCCTGAATGATTTGGCTTCGCTCAGGAGCCAGTTTCTGAACAACGAAAGGCTGCGGCGCGCACTGCAGTGGTGGTCTTCTATAAGGTGGTAGGTGAAACCAGGCAAACTCGGACCTTGCAGTCGATGCATCTGTCCAGAACGAAGCTCATGGTCAATCAATACATTGCTGCACAACAGCGGCCCAATCCCGCGCTCAACCGCATGTAGCGCCAGGGTTTCCTCGCTGTACCAGGAGATACGAAATTCCCACGATGAATCGTGCTCCACCTGAGCCAGCCAAGCTGACCACGAGGGCGCTTCGAGCGATTGATTCTTCCATTTGAACGCCAGCAGCGAGCGATTATGAAAATCGTTGATCGTTGCAGTACGGTTGGCCGGACAGATACTTTTGTCCGCGACCGCGATGTATCGATCCTCGAACAGCACCGGCCCCATCGCATGGGCATCGAATGGGCCATAACGAATCGCCAGATCGACAGTCTCGGAACGCAGGTCCACGACTTTCTCCGAGGCATGGATGGACACTACTATGTTTGGATAGATCGAGTTGAACTTCGTCAGTCGCGGCATCAACCATCGCTCCGCGAACGCGCGCGTGGTGGACAACTGAATGGCATCCCCCTCCTTTGGCGAACCGATCAAGGCAAATGCTTGGGCAATTTGGTCAAAACCGTCTCGTAACAGCGGGTAGATCGCTTTTCCGGCGGACGTGAGGGTGACCGTACGGCCCCTTTCCAGAAGTTTTTGCCCCAGCCCGTCCTCCAGTTGTCGGACCTGATGGCTTACCGCCGCGACCGTGACAGAAAGCTCATTGGCAGCCGCGGAAAAACTCTGGTGACGTGCTACCGCCTCAAACACTCGCACAGAATTGAGTGGGGGGATTTTGCGCATGGTTTTCTCCGGACACCTGACTGTGTGCTGGCAACGGGTTCAGTGTCCCGCCGGCAGACATCGCCCGCCAGCATGTTTTTTTGAGATCAGTTGACGCTGTAGTGAACATCCTGAGGCTGCATGCCATTAACCGCCGTAATGTCCTGAGGACAGGCAGAGAGGACCACAATAGCGTCCATTTCAGCTTTAAGGCAGACGTACTGCCCAGGTTCACTAACTGGCGCGGCGAATTCGATGCATCCGTCCTGATGAACCGGAACGTTCATAAAGAGATTCAAGGGGCTAGGTGTTTCGTGGACCTTGAGGCCGAGGTTTTCCAAGGCTAGAAAAAGGTTTTCATTGCAACTGTCGTGATGGCCGACAACCCCCAGTTGCACGTAACGGGTCGGGTCACACGCGGCGACCAGCGTGTCGTGCACACCGGGAGTGGTGTCCTCGGTGAGCGTGAGGATTTTCTGTCGTTTGTTGGTGAGGAAGCTGTCACCCTCGCTTGGGTTAAGCTTCAACCAGAACGCACGGCTGTGCTCCATCGACATAGCTTCGGCGAGGTCTGCCGGGTTAAAGGCCCAAGTGTCCACAACCTGCTTGCCATGGGTGTTTATGAGTTTGATGGATTGCCCCTGTTTCAACCGGATCGCTACGCCCCGTCGTGCAGGCAGACGGGTCAGTTTACCGGGTTGGATCGACATCACTGCGTTCATGCCTTTGTTCTCCTCTTTTCAGGCTGATGGCCGGCGTACCGGGTATCTGAATTCAAGGAAAACACAGCACAACTCTTCAAACCAATAATATAAAGTGGCCTCGGTATAAGCTAAATCTATAGGGTATCCCATGCGAATCCGGCAGCTCGAGTGCTTCAGAACTTTGATGATCCACGGCACGATGACCCGAGCGGCAGAGCTGTTGAGTATTTCCCAGCCCGCCATTAGCAGCACCATCGCCAATCTGGAGCATGAGACGGGCTTGAAGCTGTTCGTGCGCAAAGGTGGTCGGCTGCAACCTACGCCGGAAGCACGACTGTTTTTCGTTGAAGCTGAACGGGCGCTGGAGGCGGTGGAAAAAACCAATCGGGTCGCCAAGGAAATCCGAACGGGAAAACGAGGCCATCTGGCGATCGCCGCCTACGCCAGTATCTCGATCAACCTGTTGCCACGGGTGATGGCCGGGTTCGCGAAAGAGCGTCCGGGGCTTGAGCTGAAAATCATTACCCGAAACTCTCAGTCTGTCCGTGAGCTAATGAACACGCAGCAATTCGACCTGGCCATTGCCGAGTTGCCCCTCGACTACCCCACCTCCAGCATGGAAGTGATCTCGTATGAATGTCAGTGCATGGTGCCGCTCGGCCATCCCCTCGCTCAACTGGAGGTGATCACCCCGTCGGATCTGGATGGCGTACCCTTCGTTTCACTGTTCAAGGGCGACCCTATCTACCAACAGTTGGCCATGGCTTTTTCGGCGCACGGGTCAGCCTGGAACGTGGTGGCCGAGACTGAATTCTTCTCGACGGCATGCGAATTGGTTTACGCTGGCATGGGTGTCGGGATCGTCGACCCGGTGGTCAGCCGGCCCTTCACCAAAAATTTGGTTCTCAAGCCCTTCTCGCCAGCGATCAGATACGAAATTGCACTGTTGCTTCCCACGCAGGAAGAGCCCTCGCAACTGGCACGAGAATTTGCCCATTTCCTCAAGCAACACCTTTAACGATGCTGCCGATGGTTGAAAATTGACCATAACCGAGCCGGGCGAGTGGCCGGATTCTGGAGAGGTCGATACGTCCGTCAGTGAGGCAGGCATCATTGATATGAACGCCGACCACCCGCCCGATGATCAGCAGATTTTCCTCTAGCTCCGATGGAAGCTCGACGGCTTCTAACAACACGCACTCAATGTGTATTGGCGATGCTTTGACTCGTGGAGGCTTCACCAATGAGGACGCTTCGAACTCCAGTCCCGCCCGTTCAAACTCATTGATTTCGGGCCGCTCCACATCACTGGTCGTCCGGACCTGAACACGCAGATCAAAGCTGGCCATGTTGCAGACGAATTCTCCGGTTTCAAGGACGTTTCTGGCGGTGTCTTTAGCACCGTGTCCATGACGGCCATTGGAGCCGAACACCACAATCGGCGGGTTCTGCGACAGCGCATTGAAGAAGCTGTAAGGCGCGAGATTCGGTACCCCGTTTTTACCGAGTGTGGAAATCCATCCGACAGGTCTGGGGACCACGCAACTCATCCAATGTTGGTTGATCTCTTCATCATTACGGCCAACTACAAGAAACATGAAATACCCTCCCGAGTTCAGTGATAGCGGGAGTGGAACACCATTGCCGGTCAATAAATAATATTGAATCTTGCACTGACTATAAGTGAATCTTATACAACCATAGATGGATGGGCGTTGCCTATTAATCTGGCGCTGGAAACGCTCGGTACCAATCGATACTCCTCCGCTGTAAGCATCCGGTGACACATCACCTCATTTCCCAAGGCCGGAAGGTTTGCTTACCATCATCTTACATCCATGGCACAGACCTCGAAGCGAATGGGCCGACGGTAACTTCCTGTTCCGGGTGCTGCCGAAAGCAGACCTTGACGAACGTCCGCTTTGGGTTGTGGATTCAACCGGTCACGACAGGCAGCAATCGGCCGATTCTGTTGAAAAAGTAGCTCCCCTGTCTGGCCTGCGGCAAAATTGCTTCATTGGCCGGCGGGGGATCACACAGCATGATGGGACAGTTATCGAGTGGGCAGGAGCGACTGTTTTACTCGTTCAACCTTGACGATCACATCCCAGCCAATCACCTTCTGCGCAGCATTGATCGGTGTCTCGATCTGAGTGATTTGCGCCATCACCTCGCCGACTTCTACAGCCCGATTGGGCGCCCGTCGATTGATCCTGAATTGATGATCCGCATGTTGATCGTGGGCTATTGCTACGGCATACGCTCAGAGCGGCGGTTGTGCGAAGAGGCCCATTTGAACTTGGCGTATCGCTGGTTCTGCCGATTGAGCCTTGAAGATGAAGTCCCCAATCACTCGACCTTTTCCAAAAACCGACACGGCCGTTTTCGGGACAGCGATCTGTTTCGCTGGCTGTTCAATGAAGTGCTGCGTCGTTGCATGGACGCCGGTCTGGTCAAGGGCGAAGGCTTTGCCGTGGACGCCAGCATCATCAAAGCGGATGCGAGTCGGCAGCGCGGTGTACCGGGTGATGAACCGGTCAACTGGAGCGATCCGGCCCTGAGCACCCGCGCCGTGCGTGAGTATCTTGAGGCACTCGATGAAGAGGCTCTGGCCGAAACGCTACCGAAGCGTCTATCGCTGACTGATCCTCAAGCCCGCTGGACCGCAGCTCCAGGTGGCCCAGCGTTCTACGCTTACTCCACGAATTATCTGATCGATACCGAGCACGGCGTGATCATGGATGTGGAACCCACACCGGCTCATCGAACCGCAGAAGTCGAGAGCACCAAGACGATGATCGATCGCGTTGAGGCGCAGTTCGACATCAAGCCGGAACGCCTCATTGGCGATACCGCTTACGGTACCGCGCCGATGCTGGCCTGGATGGTGGAGGAAAAAGACATCGAGCCGCATGTGCCGGTGTGGGACAAAACCGAACGCAAGAACGACAGTTTTTCGAGCAACGATTTCCGCTGGAATGAAGAGACTGAGGAATACTGCTGCCCGGCTGGCAATGCATTACGTAGCGAATGGCGAGCCTTCAAGAACGAGCGTTCGCACATCACCAAAGCCAACACCATCATCTTCCGATCCAGACAGACTGACTGCGCGACGTGTCCGATGAAAGCCAAGTGCTGCCCGAACACGTCGTTTCGCAAGATCGCTCGCAGCGTTCATGAAGCCGCTCGTGACGTGGCTCGACGCATCGCGGCGACGCCGGAGTACGTGCGCTCTCGCCACGAACGTAAGAAGGTCGAAATGTTGTTCGCCCACCTCAAGCGCATCCTGAAATTGGATCGCTTGAGACTACGTGGCATGAGCGGCGCGACCGATGAGTTCACACTGGCGGCTGCGGTACAGAACCTGCGTCGACTGGCCAAATTTACATCTCAAGGTCCGCCTGCCCCGGGATAGGTGCGCCTGCACTAAGCCAAAAACCTCAAATTAACCCAATAACAAAGCAACAATGGTCAACGAAGGGCCGAGAAACCACTCAATGTGGTGAGTAGGTTCTCTGGTGGTGGCCGTGCCTGAGTTCAGGTGATCTGAAAATCCGACTTTTTCAACAGAATCGGTCGTTTTCTGCCTCTCGCGATGGGCAGAAAACGGCCAGAAGCAGACACTTTTCAGACCTGAAGAAGTCGGTACCTCACAATACCTTTTAACTTGATAGAGCACAGATGTTGCGAAATAGCCTATCCTGAACTCGTACGCCGAGCACTTACATCGAAGAATATGAAATATCCCTAGGCCGTGAAAATTACTTCCCTTAGCTCAACGTTAGAGCTCGGAGAGTTAGCAATGAACAATAACAACATGCCAAATCAGACTACTCCGAAAAAACCGCCCCACACATCCAATGACGAAAGCGTAGTTGTTTCTGAATTAACTTACGCCCCGAACGTAGTTCCTTTTAAAATCCGCTTACGTAATATTACGCTGTCAGTCGCCCTCCTAATCTATGGAACATTTGGAGTGGTAACCGACAACTTTGTGATTCCCGGCAAGCACACAGTAGTAACGCTGTATGGCTACCCAGCTTGGATCATGTATGGAGCTCTGTTGTGCTTGGTGGCTAACCTGACAGCTGAGATAATTGATCATTACGACATCCGGAACAATGAAGGAAGTTTCAAGAAATTTGAAGCATTTACTCGAAAAACTGGATGCACGCTGTTTATTCTTGCATTGATTTTATATGTCGTGAAACATGATCAAGATTACGTTTGCGAAGATAGTGCGATCCTAAAAACAACTAGCGAAAAAATTGGCCTTACTGCGGTCGCATACAATCGCTACTGCGCCCTGCATAATCCACTCAATGCGATCGAGCCACTACTACAAGTTGCTATGATTCCTTCGACATATACTATGCCAGTCAAGTTTATTGTCGCCGTAAATATGAATCAGACAGATATTGTTCGTATGTACTGGAACGACGCAAAGCTGACCCTTGAGTACCGCCCGCGTCAAGATAAAAAAGGCATGAACACTCTTCCAAGTGTCAAGAGTAGATCACCAGTTCCGGTTGAGCTGATTGACGTGAGCTCTAACCCGGTGGTACAGGAAACGCGCCACGATAAAGCCGCACAGAAGCCCTGACCTGAACGTTACTGAATGATCGTTTTTTGCCCGTTTTCTACCTGGTGCAATAGGCTACTATGGGTCGGATGCTGCCCCTGGCCAGAGGCAGAAACCGGCCAAAAGCTGTCTGTCGATTCCGCCGAATAAAACACAGGCGATCTGCTTCTTATTGCCGCTCAATGCGGTCCACAGAAACGTGGGTGATACAGATATCCAGTTCGAAGCCTGTATCGAGCGCTTTTTTGGAGCACTTTGATAAGTCAAAGCGCCTCTTTACTCTGGTCTTTCAGCTTCTGCGTAGCCTCCTCTTTCTCCTTCTTAGCTTCCATGATCAATTGGTAGGCAATGTAGTACTTGTAGATATTGCTAACGTAGGTAACCGTCTCCGCACCGATCTTCTCGGCGGCAACATACTCAACGTTGTGAAACCAGACGTTCGGATCGAGTCCACGCAGGGCGGCTTCTTTACGAAGTTTGGAAATCCTGCCCGCACCTGCATTGTAGGAAGCGAAGGCGAACAGGGCCTTGTCCAAGTTGGTCATGGGCTCCTTGCCATAGTACTGGTCGATCATCCAACGCATATACTTGATCCCGGCATTAATGTTTGGTTCGACATTCAGCAATGTTGCCGACGCCAAGTTCCTTGCCGGTGGCGGGCATGACCTGCATGACACCAATGGCGCCCACCTTGCTCTTGGCTGCCTGATTCAGTTGAGACTCCTGGTATCCCTGGGCTGCCATCAGTAACCAGTCCACAGAGTATTTGTCCCCGTACCGCTGGAAGTACTGAATCAATGCGATAAATTTCTTGCGTTCGGACTCGGCGGTGGAGGCCTTCACATATTTTTCGTTGATCAAATAACGGGTCAGAAGCATGTTCCCGGTGGTAGTCCCTTGGCCGTGGCGAGCAATGAAACCATTGACAGCAGCCTGGAGCTGCGGACTGCCCTTGCGGATCGCCCAGGCGATTTCGCCGCCGGTGCGTAAGGTGATCTCATCGTGCACCGTGATATTCGGGAAGACCTTCTTCCAGAAAACCGCCTTGTGCTTATCCACGACGATCAAAGGAATCATACCGGCGCTCAGCATCTCTATCAGGTCCTCATCCTCCAAAGCTTCCGGTGCCTCCTTGAGGATTACCGCAGGTTTGTTCTCGCTGACGAAGCGCTGATTGAGGGCTATCAGGCTCTCGTAATAACTGGAGGACTTGCGAACGAAGACTACCTGTCCCGCTAACTCGTCCACGTTGGCCACTGCGGGCGAGTCGGGACCGGATACCACTACCTCGCTGACGTTGCGATAAACAGGCGAGGAAAAATCGACTAGGTTCTTGCGCGCCTCGATCACAGTTAGGTTAGACGCCGCAATATCGCCCTTGCCGGCAATCAACGCCGGCAGCAGTTCATCCCGAGCGACAGGAATGAACACCACACGCACTTTCAGAGCCTTGTGTTTCAGTTTTTTATCCTTGGCCAGTTCCTTGTTCAGATCCTCCTCGAATACGCGAAAAGCGTCGTAAGTCAGACCGCGCTGGACACCCCTATCGACAAAATAGAAAGTTTTGCTGTAGACCGACAAGACGCGAATGACCCGTCGTTCGATCATCCCGTCGAGATCACCAGTCCACGGCTTCGCGATCTCGATCGAGATGGTGAGTTGCTCGCGTTGCGGTGTCTGAGGGGACGACTTTGTCTCGACTGCGGCATAGATCTGGCCAGCGAAAAACGTGAGCGCCGCAACGGTGTAGATGATCGGAGCTAAGCGTGCAAAAAGACGACCTGAACGGTGTATTACCAGATCGCGCGCGCCCAACATGGTCAGTGCTCCACAAGTTGTTTTCGCCTAACTTGTTCCAACTGCTCCGTCCCTAAGTTCAGCCGTGCCAAGATGGCCAAGACCATTCATCCAGAAGAACACAGCAAAGCTTAGTTCAGTGATGACAGCCGTTCCATGCCTGGTTGCCGGATGCTTGATCTGGAGGTCGCGCCATAGCAGAACGATTCAGAGATGCTATCGTTCCAACAATCGCAAGCGATCAGAATGCATAGAGAGTGACTGATCGACGTCAAAAAACCAGTCGCTTCGAAGCAGCCGACACCTGTAGACGATCGTTGAATCGACGCCACGGGCAATCGGATCGAACACTTTTCGAGTGATGCATGACTATGAAAATCACCAGTCTGGTTGTCGCGCTGCTTGTACTGATACAAGGCTTACAAGGCTGCACCATGACGCCGCCTCGCCTACCCGCGGTGCCGTCCGAATTGACGGCGAGAGCGCAGATTCCGGGAATGACCGGGGTGCGTTATGTCGGTGGCGGAGACATGACAGAGCTGAACCGAGTTGCGCTAGAAGCGCTGCAGCGGGAACAGGCTTACCTCGTGAAGCTGGGGCACAAGGGCCCCATGCCGCCAGTGACATATCTGGCAATTTCGGGCGGTGGAGACAATGGCGCGTTCACCGCGGGGTTGTTGAATGGCTGGACGGTTACAGGAAAGCGCCCTGAATTCAAACTCGTTACCGGAATCAGCACGGGCGCACTGATTGCGCCTTTCGCCTTTCTCGGGCCGAAGTATGACGCAACGCTGAAGCGGGTCTATACCACTCTATCGCCCAAAGACGTCATTGCACCGCGCAGCTTTATCTCAGGCGTTTTGAGCGACGCAATGTCGGACAATGCGCCGCTGTTGAAGCTGACGCGCCAATCAGTGACCGAGGACATGCTCAAGGAGGTCGCCGCCGAGTACGCGAAGGGCCGCTTTCTGTTGGTCGCTACCGCAGACCTCGATGCGCGTCGCCCCATTATCTGGGACATGGGAAAAATCGCGACCTATGGTGGTCCTGAGGCATTGGACCTTTTCGTGAAAATCATGATCGCTTCCGCCTCTATTCCAGGAGGATTTCCGCCGATGATGATCGATGTGGAAGTCGACGGTAAACCCTATCAGGAAATGCACGTCGACGGCGGCATCATGGCGCAGGTATTCGCTTACCCGGCCGGGATCCGTATCAACGAGGAAGCTGCAAAAGCGGGAGTCACCCGCGAGCGTAAACTCTACGTGATACGCAACGCGCGACTCGATCCGGACTGGGCGCAGGTCGAGCGCAGCACGATGAGCATCGCTGGGCGCTCGATCGCCTCGTTGATCCACAGCCAGGGCATCGGCGACCTCTACCGGATCTACGCCACCACCCAGCGCGACGGTGTGGACTTCAATCTTGGGTTCATACCGGCGAGTTTCAACTTCCCCCACAAGGAAGAGTTCGACAACGAGTACATGCGCAAGCTCTACGCCACCGGTTATGACATGGCGCTGCAGAGTTTCCCGTGGCTCAAAGTGCCGCCCGGATTCGCTTCTCCGGGTACAACAACGGGAAAATAAGCTCGATTTCGTTGAGCAAAGGAGTGGAAATGTCTCCTAGCAAAAAAACCAAAGGTACAACAAAAACAGCGGAAGTCACGGAGGACGCGCCGGTCTTTCATTGCTGATCTCTTTCACGGAGGAATGACGTTTTCGAACGCTGACCTACTCCCTTCTCTGCTCTTCAAGATCAATCATAACTTACTAGCCCTCGAAGCCGCGATCATGGAGCTTACCCTTTGGATCGAGCAGCGCGGCTCGGGTGAGATTGGAGGCAATGTGCATAATGCGTTGGCAACAATCAGCAAGAACGAAGAGTTAATCAACATGACGCTAGCGATGGCCATGACGCCTGAATGACTTTTTCCTGACAGACAGCAATCCGCCAAAAGCAGTCCCTTTTTTTGGGGGAACCTCAGCTGTAATTTGTCGATCGATTCTAATGTAGGTGAAAAGAGATTAGATGGTGATTTATGACGGCGACCGAGGATCTGATTGTTTGGAATGGTCGATGGCAAATTGCTAATGGCATCGTGTCTTGCCGAACTTGCCACGCCCAGCAAAAAGAGATTGATCGTGTTGACGCGTTTCAACACTCCCCAGATTGCGGGTACGCAGGACAACGGTGTAACCCGTGGAATGACCTGGATTTGATCTGTAAAAAATTCGGGAGTACTCCTAGATCCACGCAAGCACGCAATGGTTTTTGATTGATACTGCAATGTCCGATATGGGGCGACTGCTGCCCGTCACGACAGACAGAAGTCGGCTGTGGATTCAGGTCCACAGCGCAGATGCGTTCAAACTCGTCCTCATCGTAGGTGCGTAGGGTCGCCGGCGCGCCGCGCCAGGAAATACCGGCGTTGGCAAATGCCACGTCGAGACGCCCGAACTGCTTGACGGCCTTACGCACCACTGATTTCGTCGCATCGGCATCGGCATCGGCATCGGCATCGGCATCGGTGACGTCGTGCTGGAGGTTGCTGGCTAGTACTCCCCTATGAACATAAATCGATGAACAATATCCCCACGATTCTGCCTGTACTCCCCCAGAGCAAGGAGACGGTCCTCTTATGAACACATGACATCGCCCACAAGTTAAATGCTGTATTAAAGCAGATCCCCGCCTCAGTTCTGAGGTCCACAGCTCTAGCTCTCTGAACCAACTCTTTGAATTCTCGCGAACTGATTTGTAGATTTGCCATCGATGCTTCAGACATTAAGTTTTCGTGCTCACCCTGCGATGTGTCCGAAGCAATATCGACGCTGGATCAGTGGGAATCCACGAGCAATAAGAAACCGCTTGCTACCCGGTTTTCAGGGCGTCTTTGAACTATGATTTTCTCTGGGATACCGGAGGCGACAGCCACTCTTTCTCCCCGTGGTCGCTTGGCCCAGGCGATCTTCGGGTCGATAAATCCAAAGGCGTCGAGGGTCGCACCCAGTTGCCGAAGATGGTCCAGGATGCGATGAGGTGAACGGCCCAAGGCACTTTCGTCTGACACCCTGAAACGGAGAAGCCAACGTGAACACCTTGAAACTTCACCCTGCACTGGACAATGGTCTCCAGCCTGCCGCTGCGAATTTCACAGGAGGCACCCTGCAATGCTTGTGTGCGACCGACAAGGTCGAGGTCAAGATCGACGCACAAACCCTGCATAACCACGCGTGCGGCTGCAGCAAATGCTGGAAACCGCAAAACGCGACATTCGCCGTCATTGCCGTAGTACCTCGGGATAAGGTCAGCGTCACTGCCCACGGTGAAAAACTGGCAATTGTCGACGAAACCGCCACCATTCAGCGGCACGCCTGCAAGCAGTGCCACGCCCATCTCTTCGGGCGCATCGAGAACAAAGACCATGCATTTTATGGTCTGGACTTCGTCCACACCGAGCTCTCCCCCCAAAGTGGATGGGCTGCGCCGAGCTTCGCGGCGTTCGTGTCCTCCATCATCGAAACCGGCACACCGCCAGCGCAAATGAAGGCCATCCGTGAGCGCCTGCGCTCGATCGGCCTGGAGCCCTATGACTGCCTGTCCCCGGACTTGATGGACGCAATGGCGACTCATGTCGCCAAACAGAAAGGCCTGCTCCCCGCCGCCTGATTGATCGGCCGCCGCGGTTTCTTCATCGGACCGCGGCCCCGACATCCCAAAAAAACCACTTCCCGCACACTGGGCACGACAGGTTACTTCAGACTACCCGACAAAAACTGTTTCAACCGCTCGCTACGGGGCTGTTCCAGCACAGCGCTCGGCGCCCCCTGCTCCTCCATCCGGCCCTGATGCAGGAACATGACGTGGTTCGACACCTGCCTGGCAAACGCCATTTCATGGGTGACCACCACCATTGTCCGGCCATCTTCGGCAAGCTGCTGCATGACTTTGAGCACCTCACCCACCAGTTCGGGATCCAGCGCGGAGGTCGGCTCATCGAACAGCATCACCTGGGGCTCCATGGCCAGCGCGCGGGCGATAGCAACGCGCTGCTGCTGGCCGCCGGAAAGATGGACCGGATACTGGCTTTCAACCTTGGCTGGCAGACCTACCTTGGCGAGGTAATGACGCGCACGCTCCAGGGCTTCCCGTCGACCGATGCCCAGCACGCTCATCGGGCACTCAATGAGGTTTTCCAGCACCGTCATGTGGCTCCACAGATTGAAGTGCTGAAACACCATCGATAGCTGGCTGCGCACAACCTGCAACTGCCGGGGATCGACCGCACACAAGTTGCCACTTTTGTTCTTGCGGGTCAGTAGCTCCTGCGAATTGATGATGATCCGCCCCGCCGACGGTTGTTCCAGATGGTTGATACAGCGCAGGAAGGTACTTTTCCCGGACCCGGAGGAGCCGATGATGCTGATCACATCACCCGCTCTGGCCTTGAGCGAAACACCCTTGAGCACTTCGTGGCTGCCGTAGTTTTTATGGACATCTTCAACGATCAATTTATACATGCGTGCAAGTCCGATGATTCAGGGTGTGGTTCAGTGCGTGCGAGGGTTAAGGTAGGCCAGCCAACGCAGTTCGCCGCGCCGAAACAGCCAGATCAGGAAAAATGCGCTGACGGCATACAGCACCCCGGCAATGCCGAATGCGCTGAACGAGGCGTAGGTCGCCGAGTTGACGTCGCGGGCAATTTTCAATAAATCGGGCACCGTGGCGGTAAACGCCACCGAGGTGGAGTGCAACATCAGAATCACTTCATTGCTGAAAAACGGCAGTGCCCGGCGCAACGCCGACGGCAAGACAATCCGGCGATAGAGCGTGAACCGACTCATCCCATAGGCGCGGGCAGCCTCGATTTCGCCGTAGGGCGTCGCCCTGATCGAGCCGGCAAAAATCTCGGTCATGTAGGCACAGGTATTGAGGCCGAACGCAAGCACCGTGCAGTTGAAGCCGTCGCGGAAAAATGCATTGAGAAAGTCCTGGGACCGAACCACGTGCAGGCTGTATACCCCGGTGTAGAAGAACAGCAGCTGGATGTACAACGGGGTTCCGCGAAACACATAGGTGTAACACCAGACCGGTAAACGGAGCAGCGGATTGCGGCTGACGCGGGCAATCGACAACGGCACCGCGAGCAGGAAGCCGATCACCACCGACAGAATCAACAGCCACAAGGTCACTGCCAACCCGGAAAAATGCGGTCCATCACTCCACAGGTAGGCCTGCCAGTAGTCTTCGAAAATGCTGGTCATGGCGCAACCTTCCTGACACCCACCGAATAACGGTGTTCAAGCCACAGCAACACCCCGTTGGACACCGTGGTGATAGCCAGGTAGATCAGGCCGCCCACCAGCGTGAAATAAAAGAACTGCATCGAACCCTTGCCCGCATCCTGGGTGGCCTTGACCACGTCGGTCAGGCCGATAATCGAGACCAGCGCCGTGGACTTGATCAACACCTGCCAGTTATTGCCAATACCCGGCAACGCATGTCGCAGCATTTGCGGGAACAACACCTTGCGAAAGGTTTTCCCCCGGCTCATGCCGTAGGCCCGTGCCGCTTCGAGCTGGCCGGCCGGAACGGCCTGGAAGGCACCGCGAAACGTCTCGGTAAAGTACGCCCCGAAAATGAAGGACAAGGTCACGACACCGGCCAGAAACGGGTCGATGTCGATCTGACTGAACCCCAGCCAATCGGTCATTCGGTTGAGCAGCATCTGCAGACTGAAGAACAGCAGCAACATGATCACAAGGTCCGGCATGCTGCGGATCACCGTGGTGTAACCCGTGGCCAGAGCCCGCAGTAAACGGTTGGAGGACAATTTGGAACTGGCGCCAAGCAGGCCCGCCAGGACCGCGATCAACAATGACCACAGCGCCAGTTTGATTGTGGCCAGAGTGCCCAGCAGGATTTGCGGGCCAAAGCCTTCCAGAAGCATTTCACTCTCCTTGTTCTTATTAGGTTGAGGTGAAGGGGTGGCTCAAGCAGAGCGGTCTGGTCGACCACCCTGCCCAACGTTGTGAGGGGGCGTTATTTCGCGCCGTAGACGTCGAAATCGAAGTACTTTTTGTTGATTCGCGCGTAAATGCCGTTGGCCAGAATGGTCGCCAGTGCCTTGTTCAAGTCTTCACGCAACTCGACATCGCTCTTGCGCAAGCCAATGCCATCACCGACGCCGAAAAAGTGCGGGTCATCCAGGGTCGCGCCGGCAAACTCAAAATCCTTGCCCGCCGCTGTGCCCAGAAAGCCGTAACTGGCTTGAATAGCGCCCTGCAGGGAGGCATCAAGTCGGCCTACCACCAGGTCGGCGTACACCTGGTCCTGATTCTGATAGGACAACACCTCCACTCCTTTCTTCCCCCAGACGGCTTTGGCATACGCTTCCTGGGTCGAGCCCTGCTCCACACCAATGCGTTTGCCCTTGAGCGATTCAAAGGTCGGCAACAGGCCCGACCCACGCTTGACCACCAGCCGTGCCGGCGCATTGGAGACCTTGTCGGTAAACGCAATCTGCTCGAGACGCTTGGGCGTCACGGTCATCGACGACGCCACTGCGTCGAACTTGCGCGCCAGCAGCGCCGGGATCATCCCGTCCCAGCTGCTTTCAACCCAGACACAACGGGCTTTCAGTTCCGCGCACAGCGCTTCGGCGATGTCGACCCCGAAGCCAGTCAGGGTGCCGTCCTGATTTTTGTATTCCAGCGGCGGGTACGTAGGGTCGACCCCCAGTCTCAAGACTTTGCCAGACCAGTCGGCCGCGCCGACCAGGCTGGATGCCGTCAAGCAAACCAGTGAAACAGCAGCAATCATCTTGTTCATTGTCATTTTCCTCTTCAGACCGCAGACGTTCTTTGTACAGACTGACGCTCGGCAATACGGCGTCTCAACTCAGAAAACGTTCGACTAGCTTGACCCAGTAACTCGCCCCGATCGGCAGGCAGGCATCATTGAAGTCATAGCCAGGGTTGTGCAGCAGGCACCCGCTCTCCCCGTCGCCGTTGCCGATCACCAGATAGCTGCCGGGGCATTTCTCCAGGATGAAGGCGAAGTCTTCACTGGCAGTAAAGGGCCGCAGGTTATCGATCAGTTGCCCTTCCCCCAGCCACTCCCGTGCGACCTCTCGGGCAAATGCGGTGGACTCGGCATGGTTGATCAACACGGGATGACAATGCTGATAATCGATTTCGGCCCGGGCACCGAAACTGGCGGCCTGACCGTTCACCAACTCGGTGATTCTGACTTCGAGCAACTGGCGAATCTCGGGGGTCAATGCGCGCACGCTCAGGCTCATCCGTGCGCTGGACGGGATGACATTCGAGGCAGTTCCGGCATGAATGGAACCCACCGTGATGATCGCCACGTCCTGCGGGTTGACGTTGCGCGAGACGATGCTTTGCAATGCGATCACGATCGACGAGCAAACCACCACCGGATCGATCGCTTTGTGCGGCACCGCGCCATGGCCGCCGTTACCGATGATGTCGATCGTCACGGTGTCGGCAGACGCCATGAACGGTCCGCTGTAAAACCCCAGGTGTCCGGCGGGGTAGCCCGGCACGTTATGCATGGCGAAGATCGCGTCACAGGGGAACCGTTCGAGCAGGCCTTCTTCCAGCATTTTCCTGGCGCCGCCCAGCCCTTCTTCGGCCGGTTGGAAAATCAGTTGCAAAGTACCCTTGAACGCCCGGGTCTGCGCCAGGTGCCTGGCGGCCGTCAACAGGGTGGCCGTATGACCGTCATGGCCGCAAGCATGCATGACGCCGTCGATCCGGCTGGCGTAGGGTAAACCGGTGGTCTCCTGAATCGGCAGTGCGTCCATGTCGGCGCGCAGACCGATGGACCGGCCCTCACCATTTTTCAAGGTGCCGACGACGCCGGTCTTGCCGACACCGGTGCTGACCTGGAAACCCCACTGAATCAAACATGCGGCCACCCGCTCGCTGGTAGCGAACTCTTCAAAACCCAGTTCGGGATGTGCGTGAAGGCTGTGACGCAACGCGATCATTTCATCCTGCATCGCTGCAATACCAGGCAAGACATGGCCGGCGTTCATTATTGTATTCCCTCGAAAAGACCTGAGCGGTCGCTGAGCTGGATCTTAGGGAACGGAGTCTGGGCTGGGGAGGCCCAGTTTGGTTATGATGACAACCACAAGTTGTCATCAGGGTGAGCAGATGAAACTGCATCAATTACAAGCACTGATTGCCAGCGCTGAAACCGGCAGTATCCGGGCGGCGGCGCGTTCACTGGAGATTTCCCAGGCGGCCGTGACCAAAGCGCTGCGCGAATTGGAAACCGCTCAGCAGTTACCGCTGTTCACCCGAACGCCCAGCGGCCTGAATTTCACCGAATACGGAAAAGTATTGCTGACTCACGCCCGCCTCGTGATCAAGCAACTCGAACATGCGCAAACCGAACTCGATCACATGCGTGGCAAGGCTCAGGGGCGGCTCTGTGTAGGGATCACGCCCTGGATAGCCCTGACCTTCCTGCCCGAAGTGGTCCTGGCCTTTCGTGAGCGCATGCCGCAAATCCGCCTGGAGTTGTTCGAAAGCCTGATGGCCGTGGCCCAGCCGCTATTGCGCGACGGCAGCATGGATTTTGCGATCGGCCAGCTTCACCCTGCGCAATCAACGCAGGAGTTCGCCTGCGAAACGCTGCTCGATTACCAGACCTCGGTGTTGGTGCGCCAGGGCCATGCCCGGCAGAGCGCTCGATCGATCCATGAACTGCTGGAGGAAAACTGGACGCTGAACTACGCACCCGACGGACACGACGGGCTGATGCAGGAGCTGTTCTGGCAACATGGCGCACAAATCAATGAAAACCGTATCGTTCGCGCCCACTCACTGGCGATCCTGCAGATGATGGTCGAGCAGGCCGACATGTGCACCTGGGGGCCGTCCATCGTCAGTATTGCCCCACCCTTCCTCGGCCGAGTGGTGTCCCTGGACCTGGCCGAGCAGTTCGAGCCCAGACATCTGAGCATCGTTACACGCCGCAATGGTGCGCTGAGCAACCCTGCGCTGTGCTTCACCGATTGCCTGTTGCAGGTGATTCGGCGCCATGCACGTTCGGGGAAGAAGGAAGATCGGCAACTGTTTGAAACGCTGCGGTTGTTGGTTTGATTAGCGCCTCGGCTGCGAAATCGCAGCCGAGGCGGCTGCATTTGCCGTGCTCATCTCTACAAATGAGATGAATGCGGACATACAGGGGCTGCCGCCAGCTGCGATCTTTTTCGGTCAGCGATCCAAGCCGCTGATGGTTGCAAGGCAGGCACTGCCACCCTGCCTGGGCAGGAACACCTCGGCCAACATGCAGCGCGCGCTGCCGCCACCGATGCGCTCGATGGTGTCGATGTTCACTGGCAACGGCGTGGTGTGAGCTTCGATCAAGCGACGCTGATTGGCGTCCAGTGATTGCCAGGCTGTGCGCGACATCACCAGCAGCGGCTCGCCCGCTGCGCTGTGCACTTCCAGCATGTTGCCGGCAAAGGACTCCAACTGTTCCCAGTTCAAGGCGATGACCTGTTTGCCGCTGGTTTCGAGTCGTTCACGCAGCGCCGTACGTTCGCCCGAATGGGGCAAGGACGCCAGGCAAGCCACCGCCAGGCGGGTGCCGACACTCATCATCACATTGGTGTGATAAATCGCCACGCCCTGGCGATCCACCGCGTTGAACGCACAGAGTTCATAGCCCAAATGGGTGACCAACTTATCCAGGGCCTGGGCGTGGGTTCGCGTGGAATACCCGGCGTAGCAAATCCGCTGTTGCCGATCCAGGACCATGCTGCCGGTGCCCTCCAGGAAAACCTCCTGCTCTTCGAGGCTGGACAGGTCTAGCAACTGCTCGACCCGGTATTCGCCCAGCAGCCCGTCGAGTACACCTTTGTCCCGCTCCAGTCGCCGGTTGTGGCCCTGCATCGGATACAGCACCAAGGTTCCATCCGGGTGGCTGCTCCACCAGTTGTTGGGGAAGATCGAGTCCGGGGTATGGGGCGCCTCTCGATCGTTATGCACCAGGACTTCAACGCCGTGCCGACGCAACGCGGCGACATAGCCATCGAACTCGGCAAGGGCCTTGAGTTGAACGTCTTCAGCAACGGTTGCCGGACGCTGGAAGCGGTTGTTCGCCGCCGTGTCCTGATTGAAGGAGAAACGTGTCGGGCGAATCATTAAAACTGTATTGGTGGTTTGCATGGGCACAGACTCAATGAGGGTCGAGAGAGGCTCATTGTCTGTTTCGAGGTGGGAAAAACCCGGTTGATAACAGCTGTTGCGCTGATGAAAACGGCTGAAGATTCTGACCCCTTCAGCCGATTAGGTGAACAACACAAAGCAAATGTGGGAGCGGGCTTGCTCGCGAAGGCGCAGGGTCATCCAACATCAATGTCGACAGACACACCACCTTCGCGAGCAAGCCCGCTCCCACCGTTTTTATCCGTTTGATGCTTACTCCATCGTGGTCTTGACCATCGCCAGTTCCGGGTGGCTGACCAGTTTGTCGATGTGCAAATCCGGGTCGTCAAACCAGACTTCGGTCAACACCCGGTAATGTTCCATATCACGGCAGCGCATGCGCAGGCTGTAGTCGAACGCACCGCTGATCAGGCGACATTCCAGCACCTGCGGACAGGCACGGACCTTGGCCTCGAAGGCCTTTTGCGCCGCGCGTCCGCTCTGGTTCGACAACGCCACCAGCACCAGCAACGACAAGCCCGGCGTCAGTTTCTTCTCATCGAGAATCGCACCATAACCGCGAATGACCCCGAGCTGTTCCAGCTTGCGCACCCGTTCCAGACACGGCCTGGGGGTCAGGTGTACGCGCTCGGACAGCTTTTGATAGGTGATGCGCCCTTCGTGGCGCAACACTTCAATGATTGCCTGATCGATACGATCAAGCACGATCGACAGATCGCGGATATCCGCCATGTACGCCTTGCCTCACTTCAAACGACCCGATAGAAATTGCTGCAAACGTTCACTGTTTGGCCGGTCGAGTATCGTAGCATCCCCCTGCTCTTCGACCCGCCCCTGATGCAGGAACAACACCTGGCTGGAGACCTGCCGGGCAAAGCCCATTTCGTGGGTCACCATCAACATGGTCCGGCCCTCTTCGGCCAGTGCCTGAATGACCTTCAGGACTTCACCCACCAGCTCCGGGTCAAGCGCCGAGGTTGGCTCGTCGAACAACAGGATTTCCGGTTCCACCGCCAGGGCACGGGCAATCGCCACCCGCTGTTGCTGCCCGCCGGACAGAAACGCCGGGTACTGATCGGCCACCCGTTGCGGCAGGCCGACTTTGTCCAGATACGCCCGAGCGCTCTCTTCGGCGGCCTTGCGACTCATGCCCAGGACTCGACACGGCGCCAGCACGATGTTCTCCAGCACGGTCAGGTGGCTCCAAAGGTTGAAATGCTGGAACACCATCGCCAGTCGCGTGCGCAAACGCTGCAACTGCTTCGGATTGGCAACGCGCATGCCGCCGACGCCCTGGCGGGTGAGGACTCGCTCGCCATCCAGAGCAATGGCGCCTTCGTCCGCCCGCTCCAGAAAGTTGATGCAGCGCAGCATGGTGCTTTTGCCCGAACCGCTGGCGCCGATCATGCTCACCACGTCCCCTGCCCTCGCGTTTAACGAGACGCCCTTGAGTACTTCGTTGTCACCAAAACGTTTATACAGATTTTCAACCGTGAGTTTGTACATGCGAATACTCCTGAAGCGGCACACTTGTCGGCGCCGCTCTGGATAAAGAATGGAAGTCAGTGGGTCGGGCCTAGAAAGCTCAGCCAGCGTTTCTCAGCCAGGCGGAACGCACCGACCAGCCCGAACGACAGCACGAGGTACAGCAGACCGGCGATACCGAAAGCCTGAAACGTCATGAAAGTCGCGGCGTTGGCGTCCCGGGCGATTTTCAGGATGTCCGGGATGGTTGCGGTGAACGCCACCGAAGTCGCGTGCAGCATCAGGATCACTTCGTTGCTGTAGTACGGCAGCGCGCGGCGCAGCGCCGAAGGCAGGATCAATTGCAGATACAGGCGCCAGCCACTGAGGCCATAGGCATGGGCCGCTTCGATTTCACCGTAGGGAATGCTGCGGATCGCTCCGGCGAAAATTTCCACGGTGTAGGCGCAGGTGTTGAGCGTGAACGCCAGCAAGGTGCAATTCATGGCGTCGCGGAAAAACGCTTCGAGCAATGGCTGCGAACGGACCACCGCAATGCCGTAGATCCCGCTGTAGCAAATCAGCAACTGGATATACAACGGCGTGCCGCGAAAGATGTAGGTGAACAGCTGAACCGGCCAACGCAAGACGCCCCAGCGCGAGACGCGCAAGATCGCCAGGGGCAATGACAGGAAAAACCCCATGGCAATACTCGCCACCAGCAGCCACAGGGTCATCGCCAACCCGGTGAGGGTCTCGCCATCGCTGAACAGAAAGGGTTTCCAGTATTCGGCAATCAACTCGATCATCGCGCCATCCCCCGTACACCCTGGTTGTAGCGCCGTTCCAGCACACGCAAAACGTAGTTCGAAGCGCTGGTGATCAGCAGGTAAAGCGCGGCGGCCAGCAGCAGGAAATCAAGCATATTGAACGTACTTTTACCGGCCTCCTGCGCGACTTTGACCAGGTCCGACAAACCGATGATCGATACCAGAGCCGTGGCCTTGAGCAGCACCAGCCAATTGTTGCCAAGGCTCGGCAAGGCGAAGCGCATCATTTGCGGGAACACCACGAAACGAAAGCGCTGCCAACGGCTCAGGCCAAAGCACGCCGCGGCTTCCTGTTGACCGCGTGGCACACTCAGAATCGCCCCGCGAAAGGTCTCGGTGAAGTACGCCCCGTAGATAAAACCAAGGGTGACGATGCCGGCCACAAACGGGTCGATTTCCATGTAGGGCCAGCCCATGGCCTCGGTCAGGGCGCTGAGCCAGCCTTGCAGGCTGTAGAAAATCAGCAGCATCAACACCAGGTCGGGCACGCCACGGATCAGTGTCGTGTAAAAGGTCGCCGGGAGATTCAACAGCTTCAACGGCGACAGTTTGGCCGCCGCGCCGAGCAGCCCCAGCGCCATGCTCACCAAAAGCGCGAGTGCCGACAATTTGAGGGTGACCCAGGTGCCGTGCAGCAACAAAGGGCCATAGCCTTGCAGGGCCGAAAGATCGAGCCCCAGAATATTCAGGAAGGAGTTCACGCCAGTCACCTGTCTTGATGCGCCCCGGTCGCAGCGATACAACGACCGGGGCACGAGGATCAGTTGTTGTAGAGGTCCAGATCACCGAAGTGTTTCTGCTGGATCTGCGCGTAGATGCCCTTGTCGTGCAGGGCCTTGATGGCGGCGTTGAGCATGCCTTTGAGTTCTTCGTTGTCCTTGCGCACACCAATGGCGATTTCCGACGGCACCAACGGGTCGCTGATGCCTTCACTGTTTTGGAAGTCCGCCCCTTGTGGCGAGGTCAGGAAACTCATCTGCGCTTGCAGCTTGTCCTGGATCGACGCATCGAGACGGCCAAATACCAGGTCGGCATAGACCTGATCCTGATTCTGATAGGCCCGCAGCTTTACCCCGCCCGGCCCCAGTTTGGCCTTGGCGTAGGTTTCCTGAATCGTGCCCTGCATGTAACCGATGGTTTTTCCACGCAGCGATTCGGCGGTAGGCAGCAGTCCGGAGTCTTTGCGGGTGACGATGGCGGTCGGTCCTGCGTACAGGCGATCGGTAAAGTCGATCTGTTTTTTGCGCGCGTCGGTAACGGTCATCGAAGATTCGATGGCATCGAACTTACCGGCCTTGAGCCCCGGAATCAGCCCGTCGAAATCATTGCTGACCCACACGCAGGTCAGCTTCAGCTCGGCACATATTGCATTGCCCAGGTCCACGCCGAAGCCCTGAACCCCGCCATCGGCCGTGGTGGATTCAAAGGGTGGGTAGCTTGGGTTGACGCCAAATCGCAGCTCCTTCCATTCCTTGGCACTGGCGCCCGTGGTGCAGCAAAGCAACGCGAGTGCCGGCAAAGTCAGCCATTTGATGTTCATTTTCTAGAGTCCCGGATTATTTGGATTTATAGCGATCCGGCGCTTGCGTCGGACCACACTTTTTTGACAGGGGCAGAGAGTCGATGCGGTCTTCACCGCAGCCGTTTTTGTTGTTGTTTTCGACTGGAAGGTGCCAGCCGTCGGAGTTGCACTCCATCTCAAGCGACGATCGACAAGCGCTTGAAATGGACCGTCAGAATGCCAATTGCCGGGAGGGTGCTGGTGTCGTAACCCCACGTTCAAACAGCGTGCCTGTGCTGAACGAAGGGCTTTCACAGCCGATTCTGTCGTCCACTGTGTCCCCACATAAAAGGGAGCGCCACAAGACATGTGCTTGTCTTTGAGGCCTTCTTTACCTGCATGACGATGCTTCGTGAAGTACATCGCGCTTGAGTCGTGAGAGCGAGATGCGAGTGGTCACTGTCACCCGGCCGATTCCGCTGTGCGCTCTGTGTTTTTCGACTTCTCTCGCTGTGTACAGGGTCAGTATTGGCCGAAATCTTCTCTCCGTTGCCTCGACAATAGATCCGTTGCAAGCACATGGACCGCCTCCTGAGTCTCAGCCGCCAAAGCGAAAGGCAGTCCAGACCGGCACACCATAAAACGCCCAAAGGAACCCAATATGACCCGTTACATTGACGTCAATGATCTGAGCCGTCTCGTCCAGGAAAAAGGCTTGCCTCGTTGCCTGATCGAAATGGCCGAGTACATCCGTCAAGACTACGTACGCTGGCCGGATTTCGAAAAATGCGCGCGCCTGGCGAACCACTCCCCCGAGGGCGTCATCGAGCTTATGCCTGTGTCTGATGCCTCGCTCTACGCCTTCAAGTATGTCAACGGGCATCCGAAGAACACGCACAATGGCATGCTGACGGTCATGGCGTTTGGTGCACTGGGAGACGTCGATACCGGCAAGCCTGTCTTGCTGAGTGAAATGACCCTGACTACCGCCATTCGCACCGCTGCCACTTCTGCACTCGCCGCCCGCTACCTCGCCCGACCGGAAAGTCGCCGAATGGCACTCATCGGCAACGGTTCACAGAGCGAATTCCAGGCCCTGGCATTTCATACACTGCTAGGCATTACTGAAATCAGCCTCTACGACATCGATCCTGCCGCGACAGCGAAGTTGGTAGCCAACCTGCGTGCCTACCCCGCCATGCAGGTGACCGTTGCCAAAACCGTCGCGGAAGCCGTACGTGGGGCCGATATCGTGACCACGGTCACGGCCGACAAGGCCTACGCAACGATTCTAACCCCTGAGATGATCGAGCCCGGGATGCACCTCAACGCAGTGGGCGGCGACTGCCCCGGCAAGACCGAACTGCACCGAGACATCGTAGAGCGTGCGCGAGTCATGGTTGAGTACGAACCACAAAGCCGCATTGAAGGCGAAATTCAGCAGATGCCCGCCGACTCACCGGTTATCGAATTCTGGAAAGTCATCAATGGTCAGACCCAAGGTCGCCAGCATGCCAAGGAAGTCACCTTGTTCGACTCGGTCGGCTTCGCCATCGAGGACTACTCCGCCTTGCGCTATGTGCTGGATGTTGCAAGAACGCTCAACATTGGCAGCGACATCCATCTGGTGCCAGAGCTGCAAGATCCCAAGAACCTGTTCTCGTTGCTGCAGCCTTCAGCAACTGACGATGTAAGGCTTCGGGCTTAACTGCACTCGACACTTCAAAGCGTTTACCTGGCGGCCCCTTCGGCTGCCAGGCAGATCCTGCGCGAGCCACCCGGTCCATTGCGGACTCGCCACCTGAATGATCGTCAACAAACCGTTATTTCTCCAAAACATCTCATAACCGCTAATCAGCTTTATCTGTTTTTTGACGCTTCCCCGATATGCGGTCACAACTTTTGCGCTCCGGTGGGTCATAACACGGTAGCTGCCGATGGAGTATTGGCATCTGCCGAGGTTTTCGCCTGATACGGAGATAAACTCATGATTTTCAATGTCCAAAATTTTGGCGCCAAAGGAGATGGCATCACTGACGATACGGCTGCGATACAAAATGCAATTGATGCGGCGGCCGCTGCAGGCGGGGGGCAGGTGTACATGCCGACCGGAACTTATATCGTTTCGGGAGGTGAGGAACCCTCCGACGGCTGCCTGATGCTCAAGAGTAACGTCTACCTTTACGGCGACGGCATGGGCGCAACCACCGTCAAGGTGGCTGACGGCTCCGACACCAAGATCACCGGAGTCATCCGCTCCGCCTATGGCGAGCAAACCCACGACTTCGGTGTCAGCAACCTCACCATCGACGGCAACCGTGACAACACCACGGGCAAGATCGACGGTTGGTTCAACGGCTACATTCCAGGCGAAGCGGGCTACGACTCCAACGTCACCCTCGACAGCGTCGAGATCAAGGATTGCTCCGGGTACGGTTTCGACCCCCACGAGCAGACCGTGAACATGGTCATCAGGAACAGCGTGTCCCACGGCAACGGCCTGGACGGTTTCGTTGCCGACTTCCTCAGCGACAGCACCTTCGAAAACAACGTCGCCTACGACAACGACCGGCACGGTTTCAACATCGTCACCAGCACCCACGACTTCACACTCACCAATAACGTTGCCTACAACAACGGCGGCACTGGCATCGTCGTGCAGCGCGGCAGCGAGGACATCCCCTCCCCCAGCAACATAACCATCACCGGTGGCGAGGTGTACGGCAACGGCGCCGAAGGGGTGCTGATCAAACTGTCCAGCGAGGTGACCGTCAGTGGCGTCGACATTCACGACAACGCCAGTGCCGGGATCCGCATCTACGGCAGCAACCACGTCGAGATCATCGACAACACGCTCAACAACAATTCCCTGGGCAGCCCCGTACCGGAGATCATCATCCAGTCCTACGACGACACCCTGGGCGTGTCCGGCAAGTACTTCAACGGCAGCGATAACACCATCCAGGGGAACCTCATCACCGGCAGCAACCTGTCGACCTATGGCGTTGCAGAGCGCAATGAAGACGGCACTGATCGCAACGCCATCATCGGCAACACCATCAGCCACACCAGCAACGGTGCCACGCTGGTCTATGGCGACGGCAGCTACGTCAGCGCCACGGTGCCGATGACCACCGTGCAAGGTACGGCTGGCAACGACACCCTGCTGGGCAGCGCCGCCAGCGAGATTTTCTACGGCGTTGCCGGCAACGACACCCTCAATGGCGGGGCCGGTGGCGACATTCTGGTGGGTGGTGCAGGCATCGACAAACTCACCGGCGGTACCGGCGCCGATACGTTCCGTTTCGCCGCTCAGTCCGACAGTTACCGCAACGCGACCACAAGCTTTGATGACACCATCACCGACTTCGACGTCACCCAGGACAAGATCGACCTCGCCGGCCTCGGCTTCACAGGCATAGGCAATGGCCGTGGCGGCACCCTGCAGGTCAGCTACAGCGCCAGCAGCGACCGCACCTACATCAAGGACTACGACGCCGACGCCAGTGGCAATCGTTTCGAGCTGATCCTCTCGGGCAACCTGACCAGCACCCTGACGGCCAATAACTTCATCTTTAATCGGGTGATCACCGGCACCAGCGGCAGCGACTCGTTGTTGGGCAGCGATTCGGCCGACACCCTGTTCGGCCTGGCGGGCAACGACAGCCTCAGTGGCGGCGCGGGCGACGACAAACTCGACGGCGGCGCCGGCATGGACACCCTCACCGGCGGTGCCGGGTCGGACACGTTCGTGTTTTCCAATCGCCTGGACAGTTACCGCAACTACAACACTGGCGGTGCCAACCTTGGCGACCTGATCACCGATTTCGATGTCACCGCCGACAAGATCGACCTCTCGGCCCTGGGTTTCACCGGCCTGGGGGATGGCAAGAACAACACCGTATACCTGGTGCTCAACAGTGCCGGCACCAAGACTTACATCAAGTCCCTGACCGCCGACGCCAATGGCAACCGCTTCGAAGTGGCACTGGACGGCAACCACCTCGACAAACTGACCAGCGCCAATTTCATCTTCGCCACATCGTCACCGACCAACCAGGCGCCGGTGCTGACCACGCCGCTGCTGGATCAGAACGCCACCGAAAACACCGTGTTCAGCTACGTGGTGCCGGCCACCAGCTTCACCGATCCGGACAATGACAGCCTCAGCTACACCGCCACCCTGGCCGATGGCAGCGCCCTGCCCGCGTGGCTGAGCTTCAATGCCAGCAACCTGACCTTCACCGGCACGCCGATCAGCACCGCGTCCGGTAATTACAATGTGCTGGTCAGAGCCACGGACCCGGCCGGTGCATCGGTCAGCGATAGCTTCGCCCTGGCGGTGGCCGATGCGCCCGCCAACACCGTCACCGGCACCAACAATGCCGAAACCCTCAACGGCACGGCGGGTGCCGACCTGATCCTTGGCCTCGGTGGCAACGACACGATCAAGGCTGGCACTGGCGCCGACACCGTCGACGGCGGCGCCGGGCGCGATTCGCTGTACGGCGGCGACGGTGCCGACACCTTCCGCTACAGCAACGTGCTCGACAGCTACCGCGACTACGACACCGGCGGTGTCACGGCCACCGACACGATTTATGACTTCACCGCCGGCGTCGACAAGATCGATGTTTCGGGCCTGGGCTTTCTCGGCCTCGGCGATGGCAGCAATGGCACGTTGTACATCACCCTCAACGCGGCTGGCGACAAGACCTACATCAAGTCCGCCGAAACGGATGCCGATGGCAATCGTTTTGAAATCGCGCTCTTCGGCAACTACCTCAACACCCTGACCGCCAGCGACTTCGTGTTCGGCGAGAGCACCCAGCAGGACATCCTCTATCTGCCCACCCTCGGCCAATCCAATGCGCGCCTGCTGCGCATGACGGAGGACGACGGTCAGTCCGGCACCTCGATGCTGGTCAACGACCTGGACCGCTACACCCCCTATGACGTGCGTAGCCAGTTCACCGATGCCGATGGCAACGGCATCGACATCGCGGTGGGCGGCAGCACGGTCACCGGCCTGTCGACGCTGAGCGCCGGGGAACTCGAGTTGTGCTGGTGGCTGACCGACACCAACCAGCCCGGGGCCGCGTTGTTGCGCGCCGTGACGCTGCTGCGGGGTCAGCTCAGCGAACTGCAATCGATCAGTAACGTCACCATGGGCATCATTTGGGGCCAGGGCGAGGAAGCAGCCCAGGAGATCGCCCGAGCCACGGACAAAGCAGCGGCAGCAGCGGCGTACAAGGCCGCGACCCTGAAGGTGTTTGATTACCTGCATGCCCAGTTCGGCAACTTCAGCGTGTACATGATGGAAACCGGTCACTACGAACAGGACGCAGCGCGTGCCCGTGGTTATTCGGAGGAGAAAATTGCCTCCATCGTCGAAGGGGGGGCCTATGTCCGCGCGGCCCAGGAAGCCATCGCCGCCGAGCGCGCCGACGTCAAGCTGGCGGTGGACTACACCGACCTCCCCTTGCGCTACGAAGTCGATCCGCTGGCGTATCCCGACGACGTCTGGCACCTGCACGAAGAGTCGGCTGAGATCGTCGGCCAGCGCCTGGCCGACTACATTGCCAATGACCTTGGCTTCCAGGGCAACCCCAACGACAACAACAGCGTGCAGGACATTTTCGACAACGCCCGGAACATGATTTCCGGTACCGACCAGGCAGACACCTTGGTGGGCAGTTCGGGCAACGACACGCTGGATGGCGACCTGGGCGCCGACACCATGACCGGTGGCAATGGCAACGATATCTATGTGGTCGACAACGCGTTCGACCGCGTGGTGGAAACCAGCACCTCGACCTCGCAGATCGATACAGTGCAGGCTTCCGTCAGCTGGACCCTGGGCGCCAATCTCGAGAACCTGGTGCTCACCGGTGTGTCGGACATCAACGGCACCGGCAATGAGCGGCACAATTTCATCACCGGCAATGCCGCCAATAACGTGCTCGACGGTGCCGCAGGGGCCGACAGCATGAGCGGCGGCGATGGCAACGACACCTATTATGTCGACAACGCCGATGACACCGTGATCGAGACCAACAGCAGTGCGGCGCCTGGAGGAGTCGACAGTGTGCACAGCAGCCTGGCGGCCTTTACCCTCAGCAATAACGTTGAACATCTGTATGTCGATAGCACTGGCGCCGCCAATGGCACGGGCAACGCGCTGGACAACACGCTGTTCGCCGGAACCGGCAACAACGTGCTGGACGGACGCGATGGCATTGACACGGTGTCCTTTGAGCGCGCCCCGTCCGGCGTTACCGTAAACCTCTCGACGTCAGCGCAACAAAACACCACGGGTTCCGGGCTCGACACCTTGAAATTCTGTGAAAATCTGACGGGAAGCGCCTACGCCGACAGTCTCTCGGGCAACAGCGCCGCGAACGTTCTGAACGGTGGTGCGGGCAACGATACGCTGGTGGGTGGTTCGGGCGATGACCGGCTGATTGGCGGTACAGGCACCGACAACCTCATCGGTGGCACTGGCGCGGATACCTTCGCGTTCAGTGCGCTGTCGGACATGGGCGTCGGGGCTTTGCGCGATGTGATCAACGGTTTCAAGAGCACCGAGGGCGATCTTCTGGATTTCACCGGCCTGGACGCCAACCCGCTGACCACCGCTGTCGACACCTTCACCTTCATCGGCAGCAATGCCTTCGACCCTGCCAACGCCACCGGTCAACTGCGCTTTGCCAATGGCATTCTCCAGGGCAGTGTCAACGCCGACGCCACCCCCGAGTTCGAAATCCAACTGGTGGGCGTCCAGGAGCTGCACGCCAGCAATTTCACAGCCTTGGGTTAAGCCCACATCCTGCGGGAGCGGGTTCGCCCTGATGCCGGTCAGACGAGGGTGATACTGAACCTGCAGGCGTAAACGATCAGATGCGCTAGTGCGCACTCATGTAGTCAATGAACACGCGCAACTTGGGCGAGGCATAACGGCTGGCTGGCCACAGCATCCAGAGGACGACCTGGCGGTCAATGTAATCGTCCAGCACAGTGACCAGCTGACCGCTTTCCAGAGTCGCCATGGTATTTAGAGAGTCTTTAAATCTGTTGGCTATGTCGGCAAGGAACAACTGTTCTTTTGCGACAAGCGAAAACAACTAGCCTGATTCGATGGAGGAGTATTTTCAACTTTCATCAGGGCGTACCTATGAACACATCCACCATGGCAACGGATTATCTGGTCATCGGCGCGGGGGCAACAGCCATGGCCTTCGTCGATACATTGCTCGATCAGTCGGATGCGAGTGTGCTGATGGTGGATCGACACGCTCAACCTGGTGGACACTGGAACGATGCCTACTCGTTCGTCCGCTTGCACCAGCCGTCTGCCTTCTATGGCGTTAACTCCTGCGAGTTGGGCTCCGGCCAGAAGGACGAATCCGAATGGGGCGGTGGCTTGTATGAATTGGCCTCAGGCGCCGAGATTGTCAGTTACTTCGATCAGCTTATGCATCATCGATTCTTGCCGTCAGGTCGGGTGCGATATTTTCCGATGCACAACTACGAAGGTGATCGCACCGATAGTCATTGCATCACTTCCCTGCTCACCGGCGAACGTAATACTGTCCAGGTACGAAGGAAGCTGGTGGATGCGACTATTGCACAGGCAGCCGTTCCTTCGACCCATCCTCCGCATTACCGGATAGAGCCCGGTATACGGTGCGTACCGCTCAACGACTTGCCAAAGATCGGACAGCCTTACTTGCGTTACGCGGTGGTGGGGGGAGGAAAGACCGGCATCGATGCCTGTCTGTGGCTGCTGCAGAATGGCGTGGCACCAGGCAGGATTCAATGGATCGTTCCAAACGCCCCCTGGCTGTTGGATCGCGCCAACTTTCAACCCGGCCAGGAGAATGTTGTACGAACGATCGGTAGCCTCGCGAACCAGTTCGAAGCAATAGGTGCGGCTGATTCGATCCCGGACCTGTTCCTCAGGCTCGAAAGTGTCGGCGAACTGCTGCGCATCGATCAAGCCGTCGAACCCACCGCCTTCCGTGCTGCGACCATTTCACAGGCTGAGTTGCGTGCGCTACGGCGCATAACCAATGTAGTGCGCCTGGGGCGGGTGTGCGCGATAGACGCCAGCCGTATCTCCCTCGAAAGGGGCAGCATCGCTGGAGATCCCGACGCCCTTTACATCGACTGCAGCGCAAGCGCTGTCCCGATTATTCCTGAGGGAAGCGTGAAAGCGTTTGATGGCAATCGCATCAACCTGGTGACAGTCAGCAGTTATCAGATTCTGTTCAGCGCCGCAGTCATCGCATACGTGGAAAGCCACCTCGACGATCAGATGCAGATGAATCAACTATGTGGGTTTGTCCCGCTGCCACGCTCACCGGTGGACTGGGTCAGGATGTGGGCCGCTTATCTGGGCAATCAGCGGCAATGGAAGAACCACGCGGGGTTGTCCAACTGGCTTGCGCAGTGCCATCTGCACCTTTTGCCGACAGTGCTGAGAAGCCTGCAGGAGGGGGATCCTGAAAAGCTCGCCGTGTTGAACCGATTTACTGAAGCCAGGAAAAAGGCCCTGGAAAATATGCCCAGGCTCCTGCAGGCCGTAGCAGGTTTGGCGCAAGAGTCCTGAGCGACTGGAGTCAACCAGAACACCTGCCGCCTTTTGCGTGAGCATGGGCGGATCAGTGGCCATCCTGGTCGTGCGCTGGCGCTGGCGCGCTTTCTCGACCTCAAAAGCCTTGCACAGCCAGACAAGCGCATGAACCGGACTTTTTCGTCTAACGTCATTGGATGCGTTTGCATGACCCACTTCCTCTGAAAATGGAGTTTGACGATGAAAACAATCTTTTCCTGGCTGACGATTTCGCTTTTTGGTCTGGTGCTTGGCGGCTGTGCCGCGGTGGGTGCCGGGAGCGGAGGCGCTGGCGAGATGGAGATTCGCTCGGGGAAAATCGAGCAGATCACACAGACCCAGATGCAGACCAATCACGATAGCGGCGTCGGTGCCATCTTGGGCGGTATTGGCGGTCTGGGCCTGGGTAGCCTGATCGGCCAGGGTACCGGCCGGGATGTAGCGATGGTCGCCGGAGCCCTCGCGGGGGCGGCAGGCGGCAACTACGTCGAAAAGAAAAAATATGATCAGCCCGTGGACGCACAGCAGATCATCGTTCGCACCCAGAGCGGCGTACTGGTTTCGGTAACGCAGCCGATCAACCCGACGCTGAGAAAAGGCATGAACGTGTACGTCGAGGGTGCCGGAAACGAAGCTCGGGTGGTACCACAAAGCTAGGATGGCTACCGGACGTTGCGCAGCGGACAAATGAGTCGTCGTCACTTGCTGCGCAACATTCTCATGGCGAGCGAGTTCGGTTGACACTCAATGACTCATGCACGACCTCAGGCCAATTGCTGGCAACCCATGGATCTATACCTCTTGCGCACTTAAACTTTGAGTCTATCGCCCTCCTCGCCGATTGTTGAACGGGTTTCATGACTGAGCAAGCCAAGTACCATCACGTGTCCGAAGTACCAGGCCTGGTGCTGGGGTCCGCACGTTTTGCGGATGTCGGCTTCGATCGCCATTACCACCTCGATTTCCACATTGGTTTTGTCACCGAAGGCATCCAGCGTCATCGAGCGAAAGGCGAGTCGTTTCTTTTGGGGCCGGGAAGTGTTGCCCTGATGCCGCCGGGTGAAATCCACGACGGTGTATCCGAGGGTGGCGGCGCTTATACGCTCAAGACATTCCGTCTATCCCAGGCGTTGGTCGCGAGCCTGGCCGAGGAAATCAGCGGTCAACCGAAAGAGCTTGAATTGACCGGTGTGTTGCTCGAAGACACGGGGCTTGCCGGCAAGCTGCGCGGGTTGCACGATGCAATGCAGCAGGCCGTTGGCCCCGGCAGCCTCGCGGTGCAGACGCAATGGTTCAACCTCCTTGAACACCTGTTGAGCCAGTCACGGGCGATCAAGCCCGAAACGATTACCGGCTCGCTATCCCCCCTGCAATGGTCTCGCGTCAGGGACTATTGTTTCAGCCACATCGATGAGCGAATCACCCTCGATGATCTCGCCGGACTATGTGGGCTGGGGCGTTTCCCGTTTCTCAAGCAGTTCAAGCGGACCATCGGCATGACGCCCCACGCATGGCTGCTTCGCCTGCGTCTCGAACGGGCGTGTGGCCTGCTGTCTGGCAGTGCGCAACCGATCATCGATGTCGCCCACGCCGTCGGCTTCTACGATCAAAGCCATTTCAACCGCGCCTTTCGACAGGCATTCGGCGTCGCGCCATCACGCTACAGGACTTAGGCCGTCGACCATCGGCGAGCGTCAATTTTTTACAAGCGCAACAACCGTCCCCCTCCATAGGATGCGCCAATCCGGGCGAAACACCTTCGCCTGCGCAGCCGAGAACTGGATGATGAACGGTGAAACAAGCAGACCGCCCGCGCTGGGTTTTTCAAGTGACAACATCGCCGGTGCATCGCCGGAGGTGGCACAGGCCCTCGTCAAACACAGTTCGGGCCAGGCGGGTCCCTATGGCACCGACGAGTTGACGGCACAGGTCAAGCGCAAGTTCTGCGAGATCTTCGAGCGCGACGTGGAGGTCCTTCTCGTGCCCACCGGCACCGCCGCCAACGCCCTGTGCCTGAGTGCGATGACACCACCCTGGGGCAACATCTACTGCCACCCGGCCAGCCATATCAACAACGATGAATGCGGCGCGCCCGAGTTCTTTTCCAACGGCGCGAAGTTGATGACCGTCGACGGCCCGGCGGCCAAACTGGATATCGTCCGATTGCGCGAGCGGACTCGCGAAAAAGTCGGCGACGTACACACGACCCAGCCCGCCTGCGTCAGCATCACTCAGGCCACTGAAGTCGGCAGCATCTACACCCTGGATGAAATCGCAGCCATTGGTGACGTCTGCAAGTCCTCTTCCCTGGGATTGCATATGGATGGATCGCGCTTTGCCAACGCCCTGGTGTCGCTTGGCTGCTCCCCGGCCGAGATGACGTGGAAGGCCGGCGTGGATGCCCTGTCGTTCGGTGCCACCAAGAACGGCGTGCTGGCGGCGGAAGCCATCGTCCTGTTCAACACCTCCCTTGCCACCGAGTTGAGTTACCGCCGCAAGCGTGCAGGTCACCTCTCTTCCAAGATGCGTTTTCTGTCGGCGCAGATCGATGCGTACCTGACCGACGATCTCTGGCTGCGCAACGCACGCAAGGCCAACGCTGCCGCCCAGCGCCTGGCGCAAGGGCTTGAGGGCCTGGGTGGCGTCGAGGTGCTCGGCGGCACCGAGGCGAACATCCTGTTCTGCCGGCTGGACTCGGCAATGATCGATGCGCTGCTGAAGGCCGGCTTCGGGTTCTACCATGATCGCTGGGGACCGAATGTCGTTCGCTTTGTCACCTCGTTCGCGACCACCGCCGAGGATGTCGATCACCTGTTGAACCAGGTAAGGCTAGCTGCTGACCGCACACAAGAACGATAGTCGATGGCGGGTGGCGGCTGTGCTCGCTCTGGTTTCAATGAGCAGCCGCCACTACAGCGCTCGGCTTCTACATCTGGCGAAAAAGAATCATGCCGGCGTGATAGAGAATCCCGTCACGGAACTCCCCATCAGCCGTGAAGCCGGTGTCATCGACGTACTCGATGTGGTCACCTTCCAGCCAATATCGGCCCTGATAGGCACTCGCCTGCCGGCCCCGGGCCTCATCGTATCGACCACCCGGCAAAAGCTCATGGCGAATGAGCCCGTCAGCCGTGACCCACATACCGACGTACTTGTCCTGATCTGCGGATTTTTTAGCTGTCATGTTCAAGTCCTCGATTCAGAACGGGCTGGCCGTTGGACGGACAATCAGTTCACTGACATCCACATCAGCAGGCTGCTCGATGGCGTAAGCGATAGCACGAGCAACGGCCATTGCAGGGATGGCGATCTTGCGGAACTCGCGCATCTCGGCCCGCCCGCCTTCATCGGAAATGCTCTCGGCCAATTCAGACTCGGTCACGCCGGGTGAAATCACCGTGACACGAATGTCCCCACCGACTTCCTGACGCAATCCTTCCGAGATGGCGCGCACTGCAAACTTGGTCGCGCAATAGACCGATGCCGTGGGGCTCACGGTGTAGGCGCCAATCGATGCGATATTGATGAACTGGCCTGATTGCTGTTTTTGCATCAGCGGTAAACCGGCCGCGATACCATGCAAGACGCCGCGAATATTGACGTCAATCATCTGATCCCATTCGCAGGCTTTCAGTGCCTCGAGTTTCGACAGTGGCATCACCCCGGCGTTATTGACCATCACATCGACCCGGCCATGCAGGTCCAGGGCAAAATCGACAAACCCTTGAACATCGGCTCGCCGGGTGACATCCAATGCCTGGAAATGGGCGCTTCCCCCCCTGGCGTTGATCTCGGCGCAAAGTATTTCGAGACGCTCCGTACGACGTGCGCCGAGCACGACATGCGCGCCCTTGCTGGCTAGCAGACGCGCCGTCGCTTCGCCTATACCGCTGCTCGCGCCGGTGATCAGAACGACTTTTTTCGAGATGTTCGACATGACCCTGTTTCCTCACTTGAGTGCCTGGTGACGCGAGAGCGGTGTCTCGCTGCCAGTCCAGAGTAGGGATAACGCCGGGCGGCCAGTTAGTCAGATCCTTCTGACAACTTGCCTGATCCTGTCGGGGATGACTGGCGACAACTTACTTCGCTGTATCGAGGACAAGCCTGCCCCGTAAGTGGCGGCCCATGCTTTTCTCGATCGCGACTTTCGCCTCGCTCAACGGGTAGGTTTCTACATCGACGGTAAGGTGTCCCTTGTCGAACAGTTCGGCGATGAGCGAGAGCTGCCGGCCATCCGAACGGGTGGCAAAGTTCGCGGGGGTCACGCCATAGTCGTTGGCCAGCGACATGTTTGGGGCGCTCACCGGCGATACCAGCACGCCGTGTTTTTTCAATACCGCAAACGAACGGGTTTGCGTTTCGCCGCCCACCAGGTCCAGTACCACATCGAGGCCGGACACCAACTCCTCGAAAACCTGGGTCCTGTAGTCAATGGTGTAATCCGCACCGATTTCCTTCAGGTAGGCATGATGGTGTGCCGAGGCCGTTGCGTAGACTTCAGCGCCCAGGTACTTGGCAATCTGCACGGCCATGCTGCCCACGCCTCCGGCCGCGGCATGGATCAACACTTTCTGGCGACGTTGCACGCCAGCGTGTTCGGTCAGCGCCTGCCAGGCCGTCAGGGCCGTTGCCGGGACAGCGCCAGCCTGCAAGGCACTGAGGGATTTTGGTTTGATCGCCAGCTTGGAAACCTGGGCAACCGCTTTGGTCGCATAACCACCGACGATATTGATGAAGCCGAACACCTCATCACCGATGTTGAATTCAGTGACGCCCTCCCCCAGCGCGGCGACGGTGCCGGCCACCTCAACGCCCGGGGTAAAAGGCAGCGGCAACGGGATGAACGCTTTCATGGCGCCGGACAGGATCTTCCAGTCAATCGGGTTGACCCCGGCGCCAGCGACATCGATCAACACCTCACCAACACCGGCGACAGGGTCTGCAATCTCTTCCAGGCGTAAAACTTCAGGACTGCCGTATTCGTACACGCGCAGGGCTTTCATGGAGGCCTCGATAATCGAAAAGAAGGGACAAAACATTTGCGCTGCGAGGGCGCGGGCCCTGCGCAGCATGGGGGATCAACGACGGCGAGCGTCGAGGCTGAAGCGACCGGCACCGAAGGCCACGATCTGCAACAGGCCACCGGCCATCGCGATGTTCTTGAAGAAGTGGATGAACTGGTTCTGATCGCCCAGTGCGTTATGGAACGCCAGTGCAGTGAACACGCTGAACACGGCCAGTACAGCGGCGACGGTGCGGGTACGGTAACCGGCGATCAATGCCAGGCCGCCGCCGATCTCTACAATGATCGCCACCGCCAGTGCCAATTGTGGAAAGGGAAGCCCGACCGAACCGATGTAGCCGACCATCATGGCCGGAGCGGCGAGTTTCGAAAAACCGGAAAGGATGAAGATTGCGCTGAGCAGTACGCGGCCGATCAACGAGGCCGAGGCTTGGGTCACATCGGAACGGCTCTGTTCAGAGGTGCTTGTTTGAGCGATGTTTGCAGAGGTCGTCATGGGGTATTTCCTTCAGTTGGCTTCGATTCGACAGGAACCGCCTTGGTGAGGAAATGTTGCCCTGCATCAGCTAATC
Source organism: Pseudomonas jessenii (assembly GCF_002236115.1). GTDB lineage: Bacteria > Pseudomonadota > Gammaproteobacteria > Pseudomonadales > Pseudomonadaceae > Aquipseudomonas > Aquipseudomonas jessenii. The sequence continues at coordinate 658,519 of NZ_NIWT01000001.1, forward strand.
TGAATAGCCGACTAATTTAGATTATTAGATTCGATTTTTTAGAAATGTATACCCATCCAACCGGTAAAGGAGAGATCAATCGTGCAATTATTCCGAGTGACGTCTGGATCAAGGAAACAGGCATGATCTCTGACCCGGGAACACCGACTCTGGACCAACTGCGGGTGTTCCTGACGGTTGTGGAAGTCGGCAGCTTCGCGGCGGCCGCCAGAAAACTTCATCGCGCCACTTCGGTTGTCAGTTACTCGATCGCCAACCTTGAAATGCAGCTCGGCGTGTCGCTGTTCGATCGCCAGACGACCCGCAAACCCCAGCTCACCGATGCCGGCCGCACGGTGTTGGCCGAAGCCAGGACCATCGCCAACGGTGTTCATGGATTACGCGCCAAAGTGAAGGGCCTGCTCCAGGGGCTTGAAGCCGAAGTTCATGTGGTACTCGATGTCATGCTACCCCCCGAGCGCGTAGTCGATGCACTCAAGTCCTTTCGCGAAGAGTTCCCGACCGTTGCCCTGCACTTGCACATGGAAGCCCTCGGCGCCGTCACTGAACTGGTGATCAACCGTGGCGCGATCATCGGCGTCAGTGGCCCCATGAACGAGGGCATCGACGGTATCGAAAGGATGGGGGTCGGCAGCGTCGAGTTGATACCAGTGGCGGCCCCGAATCATCCGCTGGCTTCAAGCGACGCGAATGTTCCGGGTGCCGGACGAGAGCACACGCAACTGGTGCTGTCCGACCGTTCGGTGCTGACCAAGGACAAGGACTTCGCCGTGCTCAGTAACCGCACCTGGCGCCTGGCGGACCTGGGCGCCAAGCACATGCTGCTGCGTGAAGGCATCGGTTGGGGGAACATGCCAGCCCCGATGGTCCGGGAAGACCTGGAGAGTGGCCGACTCGTGCAACTGAACATACCGGAATATAAAAGTGGGATTTATACCTTCGACGTCATCTACCGCACGGATTTGCCGCCGGGGCCGGCTGCGAGGTGGTTGATTGACCGCTTCGTTCAACAATGCTCCGCGCAGGAGACATCCGCTTGAACCTGGAACCAGAATGCATCTCGAGCCGCCCGCGATGAAAGTTGGCGTCATCTCCGACACCCACGGTTTGCTCCGCCCCGAAGCCATTGCCGCCCTGCAAGGCTGTGATCGCATCCTACACGCGGGTGACATCGGTAGCGAGGCGATCCTCGACCAATTGGCCGCAATCGCGCCGGTGGATGCGGTGCGGGGCAACAATGACCTGGACGCATCCTGGGCGCGGGAGTTGCCCGATTGTCTGCACCTGGAGTTCAACGGCTGGACGGTGCTGCTGGTGCATGACATCGCCGACGTGGCGGCCGATCTTGATAGCCGCATCAAGCTGGTGATCACCGGTCATTCGCACAAACCGTGCATCGACTGGCGCGGTGAACGGCTATTCCTGAATCCTGGCAGTGCCGGGCGCCGACGCTTCAAGTTGCCTGTCACCCTGGCGTTGCTTGAAGTGGTTGACCAGTCAATCGAACCGCGGCTGGTGTCGCTGCTCGACTGAATCGCCTTCAACCGTTCGATTCAAGACTCGCCGGCAACCACCCTCACTCTGTGGCAGTCGGACGGTCCAAGTTTTTGGCCGCTCGAGGAGCGAACTTCAATTGGCATCAGGGACTGGCCGTACTCATTGTCCAACAGCACTGAACGCGTCTCGTCCCCCGTGAACAGAAACCGTTCGCCCCACTGCCTCATACTGACCACCACAGGAAAGATCTCACGCCCTTTCTCCGTCAGGACGTATTCCTTGTAGGCACTTCCATCCGACGCCGGTTGAACGTCGAATACACCGACCTCAACCAAAGTCTTCAGGCGCAATGCCAGAATGTTCCTGGCCACCCCCAGGCTTTTTTGAAATTCGCTGAATCGGCGAATGTCGTCAAACGCGTCGCGAATGATCATGAGCGACCAACGATCCCCGATGGCTTCCAGTGTTCGTGCTACCGGGCATTCGCTGCTTGGCGATGAAGGGTCTACGACCATCGTGTTTACCTTTTGGATAACGACTGCCAAGTCCGTCGACCGGTCTTGAGCAATGTGGTTGCAATATGAAACCTGATTCGACAACAATGAATCCAGTTGCTAATTGAAACCAGTTTAGCGCCACGGAGGCTCACGTGAAAGCAGATACCGATTCAGCCACCCATCCTTTCCTCGCGCAGGCTTCGGGGCTGTCTGCGCAACTCACGTTTCTATTTTCTGTCACCTGCGCGCTTGCCGTCGCCAACGTCTACTTCGCACAACCCTTACTCGATTCAATGGCCCGCAGCCTTGATGTTGCCCCATCAATGATCGGGTTTGTGGTGACGGCGACTCAAGTCGGTTACGCGCTGGGGTTGTTGTTCATCGTCCCTCTGGGCGACTTGTTAAACCGAAAAGGGCTGATTCTGACGCAAATGCTGCTGTCTGCGATTGCGCTGGCGGGAGTCGGCGCCGCACAGCAATGGCTGACCCTATTGGGGGCCATGATCGCCGTGGGTTTGCTGGCAGTGATGGTTCAAGTGCTGGTGGCCTGCACCGCCGCGCTGGCAACGCCGTCACAACGTGGCCAGGCCGTGGGAACCGTCACCAGCGGTATTGTCCTGGGCATTCTTCTGGCGCGCTTCACCTCCGGTCTGATCGCCGATCTGGCGGGCTGGCGCGCCGTGTATTTCGTTTCATCGGGATTGATGCTGACCCTCGCGGCGGTGTTCTGGAAAGTGTTGCCTGCGGCAGTGACGCCACGCAGTCGATACACCTATCCGACACTCATCCGCTCGCTCCTCACGCTGTTCATGACCGAACCGGTGTTGCGCATCAGGGGCCTGCTGGCCTTGCTGATCTTCGCCGCTTTTTCCGTGCTTTGGACATCCATGGTGCTGCCGTTGAGCGCCCCACCACTGTCGCTTTCGCACACGGTCATCGGCCTGTTTGGCCTGGCGGGCGTCGCCGGCGCCCTTGCGGCCAGAAGATCCGGGCGCTGGGCCGACCAGGGTTTGGGGCAACGCGTCACCGGCATTTCGTTGGCGATCCTGACGCTGTCCTGGCTGCCCATCGCCTTTGCACAGTCGTCACTGATCGCGCTGGTTTGTGGAGTGGTCTTGCTCGACTTCGCCGTGCAGGCCGTACACGTCACCAACCAGAGCCTGATTTTCGCGGCACGGCCCGACGCCCATAGCCGCATGGTCGGCGCCTACATGTGCTTTTACTCGGTGGGCAGCGCGCTGGGTGCCGCCGCCGCGACGCAGGTTTATGCGCTATGGGGGTGGATTGCCGTCAGCTTGCTGGGCGCTTCGATCAGTGTGACGGCCCTGGTGCTGTGGTTGTTCACCTTCCAACTGTCAACGGGTCCCAAAGCCGACCACGCGCCTGAATCAAGCATTGACCTGCAACTCATGCAGAAGAAACCCCAGTGAATCCGGGGCTGCGCAATGACTTTTTGCCGAGCGTTGTTCATCCCACGACATCGCATCATCGGTGCAGAAATCTCCAGCACACTCCATGCTCAACTCGCCATCGAGAAGTCCAAGCGGAATCCAGTAGTAAGGCGTTTCGCGAAGAACATTAGGCACGGTCGAGCCACATCGTGAGCAAAAGTCATTTCTGTACCCGCTGGGTTTGAGCCACCCCGTGATCATCCCTTGCCCTTGCTCCCACCGGAAGTCGCGAGCGTTGACCAGCGTGGCAAGATTATGGCCAACCCCGGTTTGCTTGCGGCACAGGGTGCAATGGCAGCGATAGAAAAATCGGGGTTCAACCGCCAGGGAAAAACGTACCGCCCCGCAAAGACATTGCCCTGATGCCATGAGTATCTCCCTTGAAAAATGCTTCATCCGTATTTGCCGGTTAGTGGGTTGGTACTGGAAAAGGGGGACTGTCCTGTTACTGGCCCCCTGTTGCCACGTCGGCTTGGCAAAATGATAACCTTGGGCTTTTCCTGCCCCTATTTTACGCAGCTCCCCACTAGCCCCCCTGCATTTCAATGACGTTGAACCTATCAGTCGTCGTTGTCATCGCGATCACGGTAGCGACGGTGATCGCGATCATAGTCCCTGCGATCATAGTCACGGTCATAACCTCGATCATCGTCCCCTCTCTGGTCGTAACCACGTCGATGGTCATGATCGTGATATCGCCCGTACCGCTCTCCGTCATCCCAGTGCGGGCCGCACCCTCCCAACAAGACGGCGCTGGAAATGGCCACGATCAAGATTACTGCGCGATTCATATGAACGTCCTAAACGTCGGAAGTATGGAAGGGTCATGGCTGCTCGAAACCTTCGTCCGGGCAGTGTTCAGACATAGCTATGACCATTCGGTAACCCAATGATTCCGCTGAAAAATACAAACAAGTGACAGTCACTCTCCCATCGAATGCCCGACGAGACAGCCCGGGCCTGTCATCAATAGCCAAGGGGCTGTCGTCGAATGAAAAGCGCCCCTGATAAGGCGGCTATCTAATGGCAGTACTGAAAAAGTCTCTGGTGATGAGTCGACGTAAGCGACTGCTGCGCCTGAGTCACGAGTTGCCTGGTACGCCAGGCAGGAGAATAACAATATGACATTCGTGAAAAGTCTTCTGGCTGCCGTACCCCTCATGGCACTGGCCATCGATGCCCGCGCCTATGTATCGAGCCAGGAAGCCGCCCGGCTGGGCACCAGCCTGACGTGGGTGGGAGCCGAAAAGGCCGGTAATGCCGACGGTTCCATTCCGCCCTACAACGGTGGCCTGACCACTGCGCCGCCCGGTTTCAAGACCGGCGACAGCATGCGCCCGGACCCCTTCGCGGGCGAAAGACCGTTGCTGGTGATCAACAGCAAGAACGTCGAAGCTTACAAAGGCATGCTGACCGCCACCACTGTAGCGTTGGCCAAGCGCTACCCCGCCTTTCGCGTCGACGTCTATCCGACCCACCGCACGGCATCGCTCCCACAGGCGGTACTGGACAACAGCCGCAGAAATGCCACCAACGCCAGGTCCCTCAACGGCGGGATCGCCATCGACAATGTGATGCCCGGGGTGCCTTTCCCGATCCCGCAATCCGGTGCCGAAGCGATGTGGAATTTCCTGCTGCGCTACCAGGGCGTCAACATCCACTCCAAGTACGACTCCTGGAGCGTCGACACGGCGGGTGTACCGAGCCTGGCGGTCACCGGCGAGGCATTCGTCTCCTTCCCGATCTACGAGAACCTGTCGAAACCGTTCAACAGCTCCGACATCTACTATCAGTTGAAGCTGTCCTATACCGGACCTGCGCGCCGAGCCGGCGAGTCGATCATGCTCAAGAACGCGACCAACCCGGCGGAGTTCCCTGGCCGCGCCTGGCAGTACATGCCTGCCCAGCGCCGCGTCAAACAGATCTCGATCCTGGCCTACGACACCCCCAACCCCGGTACCGCTCGTGCGCTCGAGCTGTACGACTGGACGCTGGTGGGCAAGCAGGAAATGATCGTGCCCTACAACACTTACAAACTCACCTACGCTCGCGCTGCCAAGTCGCTGACCACGCCTGACTTCATTTCCCCGGACTTCGTACGCTGGGAAAAGCACCGTGTCTACGTCGTGGAGGGCAACCTCAAGCCGGGGGCGAAGCACATCTACCAGAAGCGCCGCTTCTACCTGGATGAAGACACCTGGGCCGCGGTGGCCTCCGATCAGTACGACACCAGTGGCCAGCTATACCGAGGCTCCTTCGCGTTCTTCAGCCAGAGCTACGACCAGCAGGTCCCGGACGCCACCCCTTTCATGACTTACGACCTGTCCAAAGGCACCTACAACATCAATGGCGTGGTGGGCCCCCATGGCGGCATCCGCTACATCGAGCCGCTATCGACGGCGCAGTGGGTGCCAGAATCCATGGCGGGTGCCGGTATCCGTTAGGTCCGCGGCGAAGCAACTCCCGATCATCCATGACCGATGAATAACAAAGCCCCCAGGTTCAAAAGAACCAGGGGGTTTGAGACTTCGGGTGAATGTTTTCGTGCAGATATGGAGCGATTGCAACAGGCCAACCGTAGCGTTTGTCCTTGAAAAACGGGACTCTAATAACCCTTGAAACGATCAACCTCATTCAAGAATGGTCTACCCTCTCGCTCTCTCTGAAGGTTCTCGACGATCACTGCCACACCCCCTTCAATCTGCACATCACTCGCGATGTGCGGGGTCAACAGTACTCGAGGGTGTTTCCAAAAAGGGTTGCCCGGGGACGCAGGTTCCTGTGCCAGGACGTCCAGCACTGCGCCTCCCACGCGACCTTCATTGAGCGCTGCAAGCAGATCTTGCTCAACCAGGTGGGCACCACGCCCCACGTTGATCAGCCCCGCTCCCTGAGGCAGTCGAGCTAGCGTTGCAGCATTGAGTATGCCCTTTGTTTCGGGGGTCAGCGGCAACATGTTCACAACGATGTCGCACTGAGCTAAAAACTCATCCAGTTGCCCAGGTCCGACATAACAACGCCCTCCAGGAACATCCTTCAAGGAGCGATTCCAGCCACTGAGTTGAAATCCCAATGGTTGAAGACGACCAAGCGCAGCTCGCCCCAGATTACCAAGCCCCATGACGCCAACTCGCCGCTGCGAACCAAGCACGATTGGCCTGGGTTGCCAGCGTCCTTCGCGTTGATCCTGCTGATACGCGAGGATGTCTCGATGCAGGGCAAGGACGGCAAACAAAACATACTCGGCCATGATGCCGGCCATCGAATCATCAACCAGTCGGACGAGCGAGACCCCTGCCGCCAAACCGGCCAGATCGAACTGATCGACGCCAGCCCCCGCAGCGTAAAGGACTCGAAGATTGCAAAACTGATCAGCAAATTTGGGGAGAGGCTCCCAGGCCAGGAGGTAACGCACCTCTGCCGGGTTACCTGCATCAGGCCATTCGCGGAACTCCAGTTCAGGCGCCATCGATGACAGGCAATCACGCCACTTCTGCGCATCGGCCGGGTCTGCCATGTACAGGATGCACATTGAAAGCTCCTTGTCCGCAATCGGGAAACAACCACTGTTTTTTCAGAGTGGCCCCGTCAGATAGTTGATGAACCGCCGAAAAAGCTCGGCGTTCGTGGAAATATCGAGGCGCTGGTAAATATTGTGCTTGTGAACCTTCACGGTGCCTTCCGATATGTTCAGCACGGCGGCAATCGACGTATTGCTATGGCCTTGCAGGATCAGTTTCGCGATATAGCGCTGGGTCTCCGTAAGCTGTCCCTGGAGGATGTGAACGAACGCATCTTCGGATCTCGCCTCGGTACTTACCGAGCCCATGTAAAAATCGCTGTGCTTGAGCCGGCAATGCAGTTCCAGCAACGAATTGATAACCGGTGCCAGTGTTTCCAGCGCATTCATTTCCCCGGTCAGGAAGGCTCCATTCCTGAGGTTCCTCATCATCGAATAAACGATGGCGACTCGTGCCTGGACGGGAATGATGAAGCCAATTTCTTCTATCAGCGTGCCATGCTCGGACGACACGCAGGGATGCAGATCCTTGGAGATTGAAAACCCCGAAGAAAAGAAACTGTCGGGTGCCAAATCCCTCATCCGCCAGAGGCCGGCTGGATGATTATTGATGCAAGCGACATAGAACGGGTCTAGCAGGTAGCCGCCTCGAATGTAGGCATTCAGCGTTTTCTCCGGCACCGACTTGTTGTACCCGTTGTGTATCAGGATGGGCGGGTGATTGAAGCGGAACAGATAGCCGCAGCTCATATCGAAGCCCAGGATACTTCTCAGCGCTGAATCAATGGACGCGCCCATCCGCTCCGAGCCCACGGCACTGATCAGGGTTGAGAGCATTTTCGCGTCACTGACTTTCATATTGACCACACTTGTTCTGCAAAAATGGAACTTCCCAATGGCGCAAATGTAAACGCACGACAGCATGCCAGGCCATCGTGCGTGACTTCGAGCTCAACCCGGGAACCGCAGGTCTCAGGTCAACTCAGGGGCAGCGCCGAGTCCACTCTCCTTGATGTCCTTCTCGCCCAGTTCCAGCGCCTTGGGCACCGCAAGCCAATAGGCAAGCATCATGCCGATCAGGCCGCCGCTGAGTTTGCCGATGATCAGGGGAAGAATGAGCGAAGGCTGGAAGTTGGCGGAGTAAGCCAGATGGTCGCCAAAGGTGAACGCTGCACAAACGGAAAAGGCAATCACCAGTACTTTGTCCTTTGGCGGCATATCGGCCACCAAGCGGAACATCGCCAGTATGTTAGCCGAAGCCGCGAGCAGACCTGCCGCGCCCATAGGAGAAAGCCCCAATACAGCGGCCACTTTCTCTATGGGCTTTGAAAGGAAACGCTTGATCAGGTAGACCATCGGGAAGGCACCGCACAACATGATGCCGACATAACCTGCGATTTCGAGCGCCCGGAATTGATCTTCCTTGTCGGCAATGATGGGGGCGAAACCCCAAGTGCCGAATACCGAACTGAAGAACGAGGTGAAGTACTCGACGATCGAGGCCACCAATACCAGGGTCACGACACCGTATACGACCTGACCAAGCCTCAAGAACAACAGCACCATCAGGTTCGGGAAGTAGCGCAATGCGGCGGCCAGTGCACCGCAGAACAGAATCAACGGCATCAGGTTCTGAACCAGCATGCCAAGATTGAAATGCAATGCCTGAGTGGCCTCGCCCGCCGTGGCAATGTCCGGCCTTACACCCAGTCCAAGAAACTGCATGCCCATTGCAATAATGATGATGCTGATCGGAATGCTCAGCAGGCCCGCCATGATGCCCAGCGCCATGTACTTGTGATCGGCCTTGTTGAGCATCGCAAGGCCAACGGGGATGACGAAGATCACGGTCGAGCCGGACTGGAACCCGGTTATCAGCCCCAGGATCCAGCCTTCGGGGCTTTGTGACAGGGCATGAGCCAATTGATACCCACCCAGATCAGAGGCAATGAATATCGGCCCGGCGATACCCGCATCCGCGCCCATGGAGAGAAACATCGGAGCCAGGACCTGGCTTATGAAACTGGAGATGAAGGGGATGGCGGCCATGATCCCTGCCACAGGCAGGAAGATCGGTCCAATGCTGTGGATACCTGCGTTGAATTCCTTTCCGAGTTCGGACTCTGCATTGACGATGGAGGCTATGCCGCCAACAACGGCGCACACCATGATGATATAAATGACATACGTACCTATATGTTCCATTGCTGCCTCTGCTATTTAAGAGTTTTTGTTTGGCAGAATTCAGGTGCAAACGAATTTATTATTGGTGGTCAGTGTTCCGGCTCAGAGCGCGGTGTATCCGTTATCGACGAAAAGATGCGTGCCGTTGACGAAGCTTGAATCATCGCTGGCCAGGAACAGAGCCGCAGATGCCACCTCGCCGGGCTCACACAGACGCCCCTGCATCGCCCCGATTGCCTCGTCGCTAGCGTCCACGCCAAACCGGCGAAGCAGATCAAGCTCGCGCTGGCCATGGGCGGTACTGATAAACCCAGGGCAAATGGCATTGCTGCGAATGTTTCGATCGCGGTACTCGACCGAGATGGCCCGCGAGAACATATGGCAGGCCCCTTTGGTGGTGCAGTACAAGACTTCCATGGGCGTACCGACCACACCGGAGATAGAAGAGGTGCAGATGATGCTGCCACCGCCCGACTCGATCATCCCCGGCAGGACAGCCTTGGTGACGAGGAACATGCTCTTGACGTTGATGCTCATCAGGCGATCCCAGTCGGCCTCGCTGGTTTCCAGGAACGGCCCGGCGGAAATCGTCCCGGCATGGTTCATCAACACCGTAATGGCGCCAAAGCGCTCCTCGGCTTGCCTGACAGCGCGATTGACCTGATCGGCCACCGACACATCCGCAGGCAGGAAACAGGCTACGCCGCCAGCCGCGTTAATCCGCGCGGCGACCGCTTCGCCCTGGCTGGTTGGCAGATCCAGGATCGCGACCTTCGCGCCCTCCCTGGCAAACAATTCCGAAACGGCCAGGCCACAACCCCCTGCCCCACCACTGATCAACGCTACTTTGCCTACCAGTCGACCCATTTTTGGTTTTCCTTATTGAAATCGAAGTGAAGTTTGCGATTTCAAGCTAAGTGCCAGCGACAGGACACGTCCATATATCGACCGATATACAAGACTTCAACCTATTGTTTTTACTTGTTTTTTAGTACTGAAAGATATCGAGCAGCGACGACTGGCTTGCCGTCGCTGCTCGATCAGGGGGGTTCAATCTCTAATGAATTACGACTTTGCTCAAGCGGACGACCAGGCCGTCTTTTGGGCGTGACGACGAGTATTCATCAGCCCCAATGCGATGATCACGATCGTCAAGGCCCCGGTAGAAAGCACCTCGCTACGGTGCGCGGGCATCGCGACCATGACGCCCAAGGCGAAAACGATAAAACCGATGACCAGCCACGTCAGCCAAGGGAACAACCACATCTTGAATTCGATCCGGGCACTGGATTTTTCCAGCTTCGCTCGCATGCGCAATTGTGAGAACGCAATCACCAGATACACCAGCAGGGCAATGGCACCGGAACTGGCGAGCAGGAACGCGAACACCTGCGACGGTGCAAAGAAATTCAATGCTGTTGTGGCGATACCGATTACCGTACTGGCGATCACGGCACCCCGCGGTACGCCGGCCGATGACGTGCGCTGTAGAAAGCCAGGCGCTTCATTACGCTTGCTCAGCGAATAGACCATTCGGGAGGAGATGTAGATCGCGGAGTTCAAGCAACTGGCAACGGCAAACAACACCACAATATCAACGATGGTTTTCGCGAAGGGTACATTCATGATCTCCAACGCTCGCTGATACGACCCTTGCACTGGCAGCAACGGGTCATTCCATGGCACCACGGAAATGATCACAAAAATCGAGAGCAGGTAGAAAATGCAGATTCGCCAGATGACCGACTTGGTCGCCCGGGCGATATTTTTAGCCGGATCCTTCGATTCCGCCGCTGCGATAGTGACCGCTTCCGTGCCGACGAAACTGAACATGGTGGTCAGCAACGCGCCGATGATGGCTTCCCAACCGTTGGGCATGAAGCCGCCGAACTCAGTCACTAGACGACTGACACCGCTGACTTCCCGACCGGGTAAAACCCCAGCAATGGCACAGGCTCCAAGCGCAATGAAGGAGACGATGGCTATCACCTTGACCATGGCGAACCAGAACTCGAATTCGCCGTATTTGGCGACGCTGAAGAGGTTCGTCAGGGTGAGCAAAGCGGTTACGCCTACCGCGAACACCCATGTTTCGACCTGAGGGAACCAGCTGTTGAGCACAACGCCAGCGGCAATGGCTTCAAGCGGAATCACCAACACCCAGAACCACCAATACAACCAACCAATGGTAAAGCCGGCCCAAGGTCCGATGGCGCGGTCGGCATAGGTGGAAAACGAGCCCGTATCGGGACTGGCGACCGCCATCTCGCCGAGCATTCGCATCACCAGTACCACCAGCAGCCCCGCCAAGGCGTAGGCGACGATCGCTGATGGCCCGGCTGCCGCGATGGCGTGGCCCGAGCCGATAAAAAGCCCCGCGCCGATGATGCCGGCAATGGAAAGCATGGTGACATGCCGCTGTTTGAAGCCAGCGGCCAGATTGTCATCCGTTGTTAGTTTGCTGTTAGTTGACATTAGTGAGCCCTTGTTATTTTTTTGGAGGCGAGCTGCCGTAATTCAGTGACTTGCAAATATGTTTGCAAGTATCAACTCTGAACTTTGAGAACAGCGTATTTCTAATGCTGTGGAACGTGAGGGTCAGGCTGGAAAGAACGAGATTTAAAAATCTGGGGTTTTATAGTCATGCATAATGCACCTCTTGTAATTTTAAGAATCATCACAATGCAAATCCTTATGACGGCCACGATGCTACGGCTTGCCCTGAGTCGCCGAATCGACTGGGTACGTCATTCGCTTATCTGTTTGCGACACAACGCCTCGCCAGCGCATCAATAAGAAACTTCCTGCACTAAGGCACTAGTTTAGAAAGACGCCCTTTAAAAGTTCAGTTATTGTTATATGTAACGAAGTCGAAATTCGCATTGTCTTACTCATCAACGCGGTTCTACTGCCGGGTCACCTGAGAAGGGAATAAAAGATGCTTTATCTTCAAGAAATGCTGGGTATTGCGGTGTTTTCCATCACAGGTGTGCTGGCCATCAAGAAAGCCGATGTCGATTTGTTTGGTGCTGTGGTGCTCGGAATCATCACGGCTATTGGCGGCGGTACCCTGCGCGATCTGTTACTGGATCTTCCGATCTTCTGGATTGCCGACTTCAATTACATTTGGGCCGCTTTGCTTGCAGCACTCCTGGCGTTTTTTCTGACCCAAAGACTACAACAGCGTTACCGTCTGTTGCTTTATCTCGATGGGTTAGCTGCAGCGCTGTTCGGACTGGCCGCTACCGAGAAAGTCCTGGCATTACATCTCGCAGCGCCATTGGCAGTGATGATGGGAGTGCTGACCAGTATTGGAGGCGGCATCGCGCGGGATGTCCTGGCCGGAAGAGTCTCACTGCTGATGTCACGTGACATTTATGCCACGCCAATTTTGCTGGGATGCACGCTCTATGTTCTGCTGCGCAACGTATTCCCCTCGATCTGGATCGCCGGCTGGATTGCGTTGATTTTTACCTTCGGCTTGAGGTTTCTCGCCATCTACAAGCATCTCCAGATGCCGGCGATCTTCTCCACCAAACAGGGCTAGCAAAGCAAAGACAAGACCGGCCCCTAATCCCCATAGAAGCGCTAGGGTGCCCTGATTGCCGAGACCGAATGAATGCGTTACAAGGATTAAACCCAATGTGACGAGAATCAGCAAAAACGATTCTGAAAAACGGATGCGATCGCGAAATATTGCAACATCCAATAAGGCAATGAATGCTGGAAAGCTGGAAAGCTGGAAAATCCAAGTGTCGCCATTATCAGTTTTTTTGCCATTGCTTGATGCAGCACTCATCCCGACATTCGTGGTATTCGGGATGAGTGTGCATACTGCTGTCATCCGTTCGGTAGATTACCGCTCAGAGACGTCGATCCAGATGGTCTTGATTTCGGTGTACTGATCGTGGGCCCAGATTGACTTGTCGCGCCCGCCAAACCCGGACTCCTTGTATCCACCAAACGGCGTGGAAGCATCACCCTCACCGAAGCAGTTGACCGTCACAATCCCCGCGCGAATTTCGCGCGAGAGCTTGATGGCGTTGCGCAGGTTGTCGGTGTACACCGATGCCGCCAGGCCATACACCGAGTCATTGGCCAGAGCGATGGCTTCGTCAACGGTGTTGAACGTGGTGACCGCCAATACAGGGCCAAAGATCTCTTCCTGGAACAGTCGGCTGTCGACACCTACGCCATCGACAACGGTAGGCTCGACAAAGATGTCACTCTCGGTGTTGCCGCCATAAACGACGTCGAGTTTTTCAACGGCCGCTTGCTCGAGGTAGGAACGAACCTTCTCGAAATGCGCTTTGCTGACCATGGCGCCAAGGCGATTGTCCGGATCCAGTGGATTGCCCATTTTCCATTCGCGCATCTGCACGCCGATAAGCTTCAACAACTCGTCCTTGATGTCCGCATGCACGATCAAGCGCGAGGAAGCCGAGCAGTTTTCGCCCATGTTCCAGAATGCGCCATTGACGACGTGGCTGGCGACCAGATCCAGGTCTTCAACGTCATTCATCACCACTGCAGGATTCTTGCCGCCACACTCCAGCACAATGCGCTTGAGGTTCGAATCCGCCGCGTAGTTAAGGAACCGGCGCCCGGTGGCTGTCGAGCCGGTGAAGCTGACCATGGACACGTCCATGTGGCGGCCAAGCGGCTCGCCCACTTCACCGCCCCCGCCGGACAGCACGTTGAAAACACCGGCGGGCACGCCTGCTTCATGAGCCAGTTCGGCGACACGCAGAGCCGTCAAGGTGGTTTCCTTGGCCGGCTTGACGATGATGGAGCAGCCCGCGGCCAGCGATGGGCCGATTTTCCACGCCAGCATCAGCAGCGGGAAGTTCCAGGGCAGCACCAGACCGACGACCCCGATGGCTTCACGCACCACCAGGCTCAACGCGCCGGAACCGACCGGTGCGGTGCTGTCGTAGATCTTGTCGATCAACTCCGCATGCCAGCGGATCATGTGAATGGTTTCCGGAACGTCCGTGAGTTGGCACTCGCGAACGGGTTTTCCACTATCCAGACTTTCCAGGACAGAAAGCTCGTGGGAGTTCTGCTCCAGCAGATCGGCAAAGCGCAGCAACATCTTCTTGCGCTCGCCAGGGCTCAGTTTATGCCAGCGACCATCTTCGAAGGCTTCCTTGGCCTTGGCCACCGCGAAGTCAACGTCTTGAGCGTTGCAGGCCGTGATCTCGGCCAGCACGTCATTGGTCGCCGGGTTGGTTGTCGTAAAGGTGTTGCCCGACACCGATGTGTAGGACTCACCGTTGACGAACGACTGAGTCGGGAACTTCAGGTCCCGAGCGATGGCGGCATATTCTGCCGCGCTGAGAAGGCCAGTCATTTTGCGCTCCCGGTCACCTGGGCGACGTCACGTTTCAGAGTGGTGATGATGTCCTGCAAGGCCTGTTTCTCGTGTTCGTACAGAGGTTGCAGAGGCGAACGTACACCGCCAGTGCGAAGGCCGTTCAACTCGCAGCCAACCTTGATCGACTGCACGAATTTTCCGCTTTCCAGGAAGTCCATCAGCGGCATGAAGGCGCTCATGATCTTGCGGCCTTTATCGAAGTCTTTTTCCACGACACAGGCTTCGTAGAGCGCAACGTGCTCACGGGGAATGAAGTTCGATCCGGCGCAAACCCAGCTGCGTGCGCCCCAGGCGAAGAACTCCAGCGCCTGATCATCCCAGCCGCAGGACAGGCTGATGTTCGGGTATTGCCGTGCCAGGCGATGGACTTGCGCCATGTCGCCGGAGCTTTCCTTGATGGCCACGATGTTTTTGCTTTCGGCAACGGCCGCGAAATACTCCGGGCCCATGCTGACGCCCATGCGTGCCGGGTAGTTGTAGAGCATGATCGGCAAGCCGGCGGCACGATCCACGGTCAGCGCATGGATGGCGTTTTCTTTCTCGGTAGGCAATGCATAAGGCGGAGAGCCCACCAGAATCGCATCGGCCTTGATCTCGCGAGCGGCCTTGGCATATTCGACGGAGTCTTCAGTGCGGATTGCACCGGTACCAATCACCAGTGGCAGTCGTGCACCGATCACATCTTTAGCCTGGGTCGCCAGTTCGATACGCTCTTGAGAGGTGTGGGCGTAGTACTCGCCGGTCGAACCGCCAATGATAATGCCGTGCACTTTCGACTCGATCAGATACTCCAGCACGTCGGCGAAAGCGGCCTTGTCGATTTCACCGCTCGCGGTCAAAGGAGTAATTGCCGGGGTATAAATGCCTTCGAATTTCATGATTGCCTCTCCATTACTAAGGGAATGTTATTCAACCTGGCGTCCACCGCCATTTATCAGGGACAACTCATCGCTTACGGCTCAGTTGCAGCTGCTCAACTGCTCAGCGCCGCTGCGTCGCGCAAGTTCAACGAACGTGTTTCAGGTGCCATGGCCCAAGCTGCCATCAGCCCGATAAAGGTGACCACGGCGGCCACATACATCGTGTTGCCGATACCCAGGGTCTGTAGCGAAACAGGTACCAGGTAAGTGCCAACCGCTGCTCCCACTCGGGAAAGGGAAGTTCCGATGCCTACCGCAAATGCGCGAATCTCTGTAGGGAACAACTCGTTCGGATAAACAAGCTGCAGAACTTGTGCTCCACCGATAAATACCGCGTAGGCACCGAACAGGAAGAGCACCAGTACTTCATTGCTGTGTGAAAAAGTCGCCAAGCCCAACAGCGCCAGGCCCGACCATAGAAAGCTGTGAATAAGCATGCAGCGCCGGCCAATCGTGTTGATCAGCCTTGTCGCGAGCACACAACCGACCACAAACAGCATCGTGATGATCATGGAACCGTATGAGGCCCACTCCCCTTTCAAATTCAACGCCAGGAGAACCTTGGGGGCGAACGCATAGACTGCAAAAACAGGAATGATCGAGCATGACCAAAAGACGGAAACAAAGAACAACCGTTTCCCATATCCGGAATGAAGCAAATCCAGGAATGACGTTTTCTTCTGGTCTGGCTCCTCAGGGAGATCGCGAAGCGAATAGTGCTGACCGTACACATGCTTGATCACGCGCTCTGCATCAGCCTCGCGCCCCTTGCTCAAGAGCCAGCGCGCGGACTCCGGGGTGCCGACACGCAGCAATAGCAGCAACAGCCCGATGACGGAGGCACTCGCCAGCGCATAACGCCAGGCGTCATCTCCGCCCACATTGAGGATTGAAGTACCGACAACGTAGGCAAATGCCGCACCGGCAAACCACAGGATGGTCAGCGCCGCGAGCCTGGGGCCGCGTTGTTTCTTCGGCAGGAACTCGACCAACAACGACGTGGCCACTGGATATTCAATGCCCACCGCCAGACCGATGATAAATCTGAGGGCGAACAATACCGGTGCTGACTCAACCCAGAACTGTGCCAACGAGCAAACAATGAACAGCGTAGGCCCAACGAAATAAACCTTTTTGCGACCCAGCCTGTCGGTCAACCAGCCACCGATGAAACCGCCAAAAAACACCCCCATGAGTGCCGATGCGGCAATCATTCCTTGCCAGAACTCCGACAAGTTCAGGGCGGATGTTATTTGCATCATCGCTATACCGATAATGCTCAGTACATAACCGTCTACAAATGACCCGCCCCCGGA
Organism: Pseudomonas jessenii; assembly: GCF_002236115.1. Classification (GTDB taxonomy): domain Bacteria; phylum Pseudomonadota; class Gammaproteobacteria; order Pseudomonadales; family Pseudomonadaceae; genus Aquipseudomonas; species Aquipseudomonas jessenii. The sequence goes on from NZ_NIWT01000001.1 coordinate 675,281, forward strand.
GCGGGCGGTCAGTAAACGATGGAAATTATTGAGAGGAACATCCTCAATAGAGGTATTAGGACTTGTCATTATTGTCTCCTATTCCGCTTCGGTCATTCAAAGGGCTGAAGCGCAAACCCAAAATCCGGGCGAATCAAAGCCGCCTCGATAAGAAACCATCAGCCTTAATGGACTAACCAATAAGCTAAAAACTTCTAACCAATTACTTAACGTTTAACTTGCCTGTCAGAGTGTTGCGAAATCAGCTTTCTTTCCCTGCCCGGCACTGTCCCCATAGCAAGTTCATATTCACGCCTGCTGAAAGTAAGGGTTCCGGTGGGTTTCTGTTAGGTCCTGGGGACGACAACAGAAAATCGATCAGTGGGTCCTTCTTGCCTGCCAGCCAGTCTGCCAGCAAGGTGCCTGTCACCGTGCCACGGGTCACGCCCAGTCCATTGCAGCACAGTGCACCATAGACGTTGTTGGCCAGTTGCCCGAAGTGCGCCATGTGGTTGCGCGACAACGCTAGCGACCCGCCCCAGGTGTATTCGAAATTGACATCGGGGAGCATGGGGAATCTGCGATCAAACGAATCCTTGTGTCGCTGGATAAACCGCTCCAGGTATTTCTGATGGCTGCGTCCGTCGGCATTGAAGCTGAAGCTGTTGCGCACCAACAGGCGGTTATCCGTTGTCCGGCGCAATGTAGTGCCGAAAGGATCGGCAGGAATAACACCCCAATAAGGCCGACCTCCCAAGCGTGCCTGCTCATCTTCCGTGAGCTGCCGGGTCAGGCTTGCGTACGTAAAGATCGGCAGCATGCGCCCTTTCAAAAAACCGAAGCTCATGGCGAACGCGTTATTGGTCAGCAGTAACTTGTCCGCAACAATACGACCGTTCTTATGGGTGAGGATGGTTTTGTCTCCGTACTCCACGTCGGTAATCGGCGTATTTTCATAAAGCGTCACGTTGGCCGGCAGGCTGTCGGCCAAGCCCTTTACCAAGGCGGCCGGCTGGATGAGTGCTGTGCCCGGGGTGAACAGTGCCTTGCGATAGAAAGGCGTGCCGATGTGATCCGGCAAGTCCTTCTCTTCGATCATTTCGTATTCTTGACCGAGTTTGTCCAGCCCACGGCGATAAGCATCCAGAACAGAGATACCCCGGTCTTCAATAGCCGCCTGATACTTCCCGCACATGCGCAACTGACAGTCGATCCGGTGTTTTTCCACGAGGCTCTTCAGAATGTGTTGCCCTGTCAGGTTCAACGCCATACTGATTTTTGCCGTCTCGATATCGCCGATATAGTCATCGGCACCGATATCGTGTGGCAGGTCGATGGCGAAGCCGGCATTTCTGCCGGAGGCCCCGTAACCGACCTCCTGGGCCTCGATCAGGACAATCTCGTCATCCGGAAAATTCAGCGCCAGTTGCCGAGCTGCCGCAAGCCCGGTAAACCCGGCACCCAGCACGACCCAACGGGCCGAGCGGATGCCCGAGTGGGGCGCACGGGCCACTCTCGGCTGGCTAAGGTGGAACCAGCCGCATGTAGAGTCATCTGCAGGTGTGTATCTGATTTTTGCCATTTTTCGCGACCTGGGCTCTTTTGTATTTGTAGTTACTAAAAGCGTCCCTTCTGCACGTTCTCGTCACACGGTTCATGCAAGTGGCATCGGTACTGCTTTTTAGTAGGTAAGTGCCACATCCAACCCTTCCGGCGCGGCGTACTCGGACATACGACGTCGCGACAATTCCAGATGCGCGCGCACGATATCTCCCGCCAGAACCTGATCATGGTTTTCAATGGCACTGATCATTTCGTCATGTTGTTGCGCCGCCACTTCCAGGTCTTCTTGCATGTCCACTGTCGTGGGATGGCGATAGAAGATCTTCCCCAGCCGCGCATGGTCGATCAGCAAGCGTTGCAGGCTTGGCATCAAGTAAGCGTTGTGAGCCATCTTGCCGATCTGCAGATGGAACTCGTCGTTGTAGAGCACTCGCTTCTCTACATCTTTCTCTTCGATGGCCGTGCGGAAGAACGCCTGGATGCGCTTGAGCTCTGCAATCTCGGATGGGGTTGCATGGGCGGCCGCCAATTGGGTGGTGGCGATGTAAATCAACGGGGCTGCCAGGAAAAAGCTTCTGAGCGACTGGTAGCTCATCGACGACACGCGGGCGGCACGGTTCGCTTCAAGATCGATGTATCCCTCGGCCGCCATCTGCCGCATGAGCTCGCGTACAGGTGGTCGGGAAAGACCGAACTCGTCGCACAAGGCCAGTTCGTCAACGACTGCGCCAGGTGCCAGCTCCATGCTCAGGATCCGGCGACGCAACGCCTCTCCCAGCACAGCTTTACGGTCAACGGGCAGATCCGCGGTGGCTTGCAGATCGAGTTCTTTGGTAGCCATTTATTAGAAACCTTTGTACGGGTGAGTGAACGCTGTCTACTACCTGTATTCTCACTATAAAACAACGTTATTCTTTGTGTCTACAATTAAAATACACATTCAAAACAGCCCTCATCCCGAATCGACGGGTGGTTTTTGGGAGGCGGATATAGGGTGGCGTCAGGGCGCCGGATTTTGGCAAAAACAGGCATTGGCACGCCCAGGCATACCCTGAGCGCACTCGACTCATAAATGGCGGATGGAGAGCGCCGTGAGCATCAAATCAATGGGGCTTCTTTACTTGACCAGACGAACTTCCTTCGACGGGCGATAGCCAAAATAAGAGCTGTAGCACTTGCTGAAATGGCTGGGTGAAACAAAGCCACAGGCAACCAGCACGTCGACTTGCGAGAGCTCGGTATGCTGCAGGAGCCGACGCGCTTCGGTGATGCGCAACTCCAGGTAATAGCGTTGCGGTGTAGTGCCCAACTGCTCCCTGAACAGGCGTTCGAGTTGCCGGCGTGAGCGGCCGGCGTAGGTTGCCAGTTGCTCCAGTTCCAGGGGCTCTTCGAGGTTGGCATCCATCAGCTTGACCACCTCCCGTAGCGGCGCACTCAAACAGATGTTTTCTGTCGGCTTGATGCGCCGGTAACGAGACTCTTCAAAAGCAAGAATGTCCTCGATGCCTTCGACCAGCGCTTTGTCGTGCAGCCCCTTGATCCAGTCCAGTGCCATATGGAACGCCCCGGAGGGACTGGAGGCTGTAAGCCGGTCTCGATCAATCACATAGGGCTCACTGCTGACCTGTGTCGCCTTGCAGAACTCGGCCAGTGCGGGGCGGTGCTCGGGGTGAATGGCGCACCGGTAGCCGGCGAGCAATCCGGCGCGCCCCAGGAACCATGCGCCATTCCACAATCCGGCGAGCGTGATGCCCAGGCCCGCAGCTGTCTTGAGTAACTGTATGAACTCATCGGTAGCCCTGAGCTCTGTCCGGTAACCGCCACAAATGACCAGCATGTCCAGGTCTTGAAGTACCGAACAATTGATACGGGCATCTGGCCGGATGACCAGGCCCAGGTCACTGATGACCTCCCCGTCGTTCAAGCCGAACGTCTGGGACGAGAACAGCTTGGGACGCAGTAGATTCGCGGTGACAATCGTATCCAGCGCCTGGGTGAACGCAGGTAAAGAGAAATGTTCGAGCAACAGGAATCCGGCTCGAACCATTTGCGTCGGCTGGTTGGGGTTGTCATTCACATAGCGAAGATTCTTCCCCTTCATGCCTCCGCTAAACTGGCGTCTTTCGATCAATCTTCAATCCACTCTATTACGTTCGAGAATGCGTCATTTGTAGTGCTGAGAAGCCCATCATCCTGACGCCACTCCTGCCGCGTCAAGCAAGCTGAAAGCCATGACGAAGGGGATCTTTGTCATCCACAAAAATGGTGTTGTGTCCGGTGATTTGCGCCCAGCCACCGATACTCGGCGTGATTGCGTCAAAGGTTCCCACTTTCACCGACGCTTCGACTTTTCCTTCGAAGATCGTACCGATCAGGCTTTCGTTGCGGTACGTGTCCCCGACCTTCAACCGTCCTTTGCCAAACAGTTGCGCCATTCGTGCCGAAGTACCTGTGCCACCGGGCGAGCGATCAATCGCCTTGTCACCGTAGAATACTGCACCGCGCCCGTCTGCTGCCGTCGAGTGTTCCTCGTCACACCAGATGACATGGTGAACGCCACTGATCCTGCTGTTCTCTGGATGCACGGGGTCACTGACTTCAGCCAAGGCGGCGCGCAGCTTCTGACTCAGGCTGACGATGTCTGCCGTGGTCAATCCGTTCAAACCCGGCCAGTTTTCCTGCGGCTCGACCACCGCATAAAAATTGCCGCCGTAGGCAATGTCTACGACAAGCTCGCCAACACCAGGCACATCCACCACCACATCGGCGCTGTGCAGATAACTGGCGACGTTGAACAGGCGGATGGAGTCAACATATTCACCGTTCATGGTGTAGTCGACATCCACGCGACCTGCCGGTGTCTCGATGGCCAGCCGACCAGGTTCGCGAGGCGTGACCAGGCCTTCTTCGATGACGACGGTAGATAATCCGATGGTGCCCGCCCCGCACATGGGCAGGCACCCGCTAACCTCGATAAACAAGGCGCCGAAGTCGCAATCCTCACGGGAGGATGGATAGATGATCACGCCGGACATGATGTCGTGCCCTCGCGGCTCAAACATCAACGCCGTGCGCACCCAGTCATGATCGCGAACGAATATTTCGCGTCGCTCCGCCATCGAGACGGATGGCAGCAATGGCCCGCCACCCGTGACGACGCGAACCGGGTTCCCGCACGCATGGGAATCAACACAAAAAAAGCTACGTCTCATTCTGAAAATCTCTTACACGAGTTTGCGCGGGGAGTGACGCTGCAACGCGCCGCGAGACAGCCGATCCAGAAGGAGTGCGACAGCGACGATCGCCAGGCCGGCACGCAGGCCCAACCCCATCTCCATCCTTGTAAGGCCTCGGGTGACTTCAGCACCCAGTCCACCCGCCCCCACCAGGCCTGCCAACACCACCATTGCCAGCGACAGGAGGATGCATTGGTTCAGCCCCACCAACAGCGTCGGCGCGGCAGTCGGCAATTCGATCTTGAACAGTATCGCCCTTGGCGAAGCACCGATGGCCTGGCCCAGTTCAAGGAACTCCTTGGGCAGTTGCTTGAAGGCAAGGGTCGTCAATCTGAGCATCGGTGGAATGCCGTAGACGATGGTCGCAATGATCGCGGGCACCCGTCCCAGGCTAAACAGCATCACGGCCGGGATCAGGTAAACCCAAGGCGGTACGGTTTGCATGATGTTGAGGATCGGCAAGAACGCCTCGTCGACCCGCTTCACCCGTGCTGCCAGAACGCCGAGCGGAAAGGCGATGGATACCGAAATCAGCACCGCAACCGAGACCAGGGCAATGGTCTGCATGGACGCGACCCACAGCCCGGAGAACAGGCAGAATGCCAACATCAACCCGGCAAACAGGGCCACTTTCTTGTTGGCAAAAAACAATGCCAACACCACTACCCCACCGATCAGGGCATAGGGATGCGGCGCAAGCAATGCACCCTCAACGCCGCCCAGCACCGCCTCGATCACCTGACTGATGACTTTGAACAGACCATGCAAATTGGCGTTGAGCCAATCGACGGCGGGTGCGAGAAATGCGCCTGGTGAAAAATGGATTTCTGCTGAACTCATTTCGATTCTCCCATCCGGGAACGTGCGGCGCTCTGCGCCAATCGATCCAGAATCATGGTCAGGATCACGATGGCAATGGCGGCATTGATCGACTTGGCGATGTCCAGCGTGCGAACAGCGCCATAGATCGATTCACCCAGGCCGCCGGAACCGACGATGCCGGCGATGACCACCATGCCGAAGGCCATCATCAGACTTTGATTGACCCCGGCCATGATGCTTGGCATGGCAAACGGCAGGCGGATCTTGAAGAACATCTGCCATCCGGTGACGCCGCTGGCGTCCCCCAGCTCGATGAACTCTTTTGGCGTCATGCGAATTCCCAGGGAGGTCAGGCGCATGGCAGGTGGCACAGCAACAATGAAGGTCGCCAACAGTGCCGTGGCCGTGCCATAGCCCAGCAACGCAATGGCCGGCAGCAAGTAGATGTAGGGCGGCATGGTCTGGATCAGATCCAGGAACGGGTCCACGACCCGATCAAATGAAGGCGCGAGCCCCGCCAGCACGCCCAGTGGAATCGCCACCACCAAGGCAAGCACGGTAGATGTCAGCACCAGGGCAAGCGTGCTGACTGTTTCTGACCATAAACCAATGACATCACAAAACAACAAGGCCAGCCCGGTAAGGATCGCGAAACGCAAACCGACAGCCCGCCAGCCGATCAGGGCAATGGCTATCGCAATGAAGTAGTAAGGTGGGTAGGCGATGCACCACTGCACGCCTTCGTAAACGCCCTTCAAAAACGCATTGGTCGTGTCGAACACGGACTCTCCATTGTCCATTAGCCATTCAAGGCTCGAGTCGACGACCGAATCGAATTGGTTGGAAAAGTCAGGCGTGCTCATGTTGAGGCCTCCAGTGCAGTGGCGGCCTTCGATACCGCGAACTCGTTTGGAATACCTTGGACGCCACGCAGCAAATCACGCGGCGTAATGATCCCCACTACCACTCCGTTATCAACCACAGCGAGTGCGTCGCGCTCGGACTTCATCGTCAAGCCGATAAGCTCGTTGATATCCGCATCGACTGAGGTTTTGATGAGCCTGGCGATGTCGCAGCCGGGGTTTGCTACCTTGAATGACTCCACGGGCGTCATGACGGAATTTGCCCTGACCAGATGCAACCTGGAGATACCGGCGACAAATTCCGCGACGTAATCGTCCGCGGGGTTGAGGACGATCTCCTCGGCAGTTCCCACCTGAATGATCGCGCCGTCCTTCATGATCGCGATCCGGTCGCCGATACGAATCGCTTCGTCCAGATCGTGAGTGATGAATACAGCAGACTTGCCCAGTTCCTTGGTCAGTTGGCGGAACTCATCCTGCAACTGCCGGCGAATCAACGGGTCGAGTGCACTGAAAGGCTCATCCATCAGGATCACTTCCGGGTCTGCGGTGATTGCCCTGGCAAGCCCTACCCGTTGTTGCATGCCCCCGGACAATTCGCTGGGGTAGCGCGACATCCAGTCGCTCAACCCGACTTTGGCCAAGGCCTGCTCGGCAACCTTGTAGCGCTCGGCCTTGCCCACGCCTTGTACTTCCAGTCCAAACGCCGTGTTCTCCAGAACCGTACGGTTAGGCAGCAACGCAACGCTCTGAAAAACCATCCCGATATGACGTGCTCTCACCTCACGCAGTTGTGCGGCATTCAACGACGAGAGTTCTTTGCCCTTGACTACGATCTTGCCGGCGCTGGGTGTGATGAGTTTGTTCAACAGCCTTATCAGCGTAGATTTGCCACTGCCTGACAATCCCATGATGCAGAAGATCTCTCCCCGGCGAACCTGGAGACTGACATCCGAGACCCCGACCACGCAGCCGTAGTTTTGCAGGATCTGAGTCTTGGTGAGCCCCTGCTGAACGACGGCATTCATCGCAGCAGGTGCGGCTTTCCCGAAGATTTTCCAGACTGACTGGCAATCTATCAGCACTTCGTTGGTATCAATGTTGGGCGTTGTCATTTTTCGTACCCGTCGAACCAGTTTTTCTGGTTTTTCTAATGAATCAAAGGGCGGCAGTGGCGTTTAAAAAGATGCTCGTTATTTCTTTATGTTTTCCCAGCGCTTCAACAGGTCAGCGTGCCCATCAGTCCAGCCTTGAATGGCTTGCTCCATGGTCTTGCCGTCCTTTACTTCACCGTTTATTGCCGTGATATCTGAAATCGGCACGTATACGCTGGCCATTACTTCACGTGCACGTGGGTTTTCCGTTGAGAAATCCTTGTGGCCAATCCAGTAGTAACCTTGTGGCGGTGGGAACACACCCTTTGGATCCTTGAGGAACTTCAGGTCGAACTTCTGCGCCATCCATGAAGGCTCCCACACAGTGACGGCAACCCACTCTTTACGATCGACTGCCGATTTCAATGCGGCTGTCATGGCAGCGGTACTGCCTTCGAGCAGTTGCAACTTGATGCCGTAGTCCTTGACCGCCTTGCTCGCGTCATTCATCAAGCCCGAACCTGGTTCGATACCGATGATCTTGTTGCCGAATTTCTCGGCGTTGTCATTGAGTTGTTCGATTGAGTCGATGTCGACGTATTTAGGTACGGCGATCGCCTGGTAAAGGCCATAGGAAACCGGGGATAGTTTTTCCAGGCGGTTCTTGTTTTTGTTCCAGTAGTCATTCGCCGCGTAGTCGGTTTGTGAGGCAAGTACCTGGATATCACCTTTGGTCAGAGCGGCATAAGCAATACCCCACTCGGAAAACTCGATGACTTTTACGCTATAACCGGAATCCTCAAGCACCTTTTTGGTAATACCGGTAATGGGTGTCAAGTCTTCCCAGGTCAACGTGCCCATGGTGATTGTTTTTTCTTCCGCGTGAACAGGCAGCATTACCATGCCCATCATCGCGACCGCGCAGACTGCCTTCCAAATCTTCTTCATGGCGTTCCTCGATCTACGTTAATACTTTTTATATTAGTCTCTAAACAATAGAGGCCCGTGGCGCACAGCTATAAGCTCACCATCTGTTTCAGTTGTTGTTGCCTATCAATCCGTATCCGGATTGATATTCAATGCCGCCGTTTCTGCGACATCAACTCGTATCGATCCTCATGCCAATTAAGCGAGGACCGGTATTATTTAAATGGAGTTGGCAGGTCTGCCTTCATTCCATTGGGCGCGATAAACATTTCCATGTTCTCGCGGGAGAGCTCCCAATGCTCAAAGACCAGGTCAACTACAGCGCTCTCGTCACGACGCTCAATGGCTTCAATAAAAGAATCGTGGTGCTCTGCGGAAAGCTGTAGCCGTTGTTCCATGTCCTCATCGCGAGGGCGGAAAAATGTATGACCAATCCGTGCGTGATCAATCAGCAGTCTTTCGAGGCTGGGCTCAAGGTACTGATTGCCCGACATTTCACCCATGATTGCGTGGAATCGATTGTTTTCCACCACCATCATCAGGGCATCACGGGACACCGTCGCAGCACGGAAACGGCGTTGCGTTTCCTTCAGGTCAACCAGCTGCTGAGCCTTGAAATTCTGAACGGCCAGGCGACCTATCGCGGCGTACACCATGGGAGCCACCAGGAAAAAATTTCGCAGTGTCGAGTGGTTCATGGGAATCACCCGGGCACCGCGGTTCTCCCTGATATCGATGTACCCCTCACCGGCAAGACGTCGAAATACTTCCCGTACCGGGGTTCTCGAAAGCCCGTACCGTTCGCTGATGGCAACCTCATCCAGCGCCTCGTCAGGATCGAGCTCCATCGTGAGGATCTGACGCTTGAGGTCGTCATAAAGAGTGCTCTTGCCGTTTTTCACAATGACCTCCCGAGGCAGTCAAATCAGCGGTTACGGCTTGTTGTTGAATTCAGATTCGCACGGGTTTCGGGTGTCGTCAATGATTTGTATTTTTTATGTATACACAGAAAATACTGTAAGAACACACATGTGAAATAGATTATTTCCTTACAAATCAAATAGATAAAATTTCAAACCGAAATCATAGGGTCGTTAACAGAAATGTAACCTGTCGCAAATTGAACGGCCCTTCGGCCTCGGGATCGGGCACCTGGCCGGGTCGGATGTCCGACGGCGCCATTTTCAAGACCGCAAACGACATGCTGCCGATATGACAAACAGGGCAATGTTCGAGAAATGTAGCGAGGGGGATCTGGTCATTCAAAGCCGCGAAGCGGCTTCGACTTGAAGGAAGGGGTCGACCACGTCTACGCGGTCCGACGTGAATCAGCTCTCAGAGGCGATCGTTGACTCGTCAGTGGTTTCTGCCGCCAGCTTCAATCGGTCCGCTTTACAAATGTATTTAGGCTTGCTCTTCGGTGCCAGTTTGGCACTGGCCTTTTTGGCCTTAGCCTTGAACAGTTGCTTTAGTTTCTTTTGACGGTTCATGTTGTTCTACTCAGCCTGTAATTCTTGAATGATATCAGCTTGAGACATTTAGCCGATTCAACTTTGCGGCTCCACGATCCTGAGCCAGGGCCAGCGAGCCTGATAACTTCTCGCCTTCTGATCGAACAGCTCTGGCTTGAGATTCTTTGGGTTGATTCGAAGTAGCCCGTGCTCGGTGTCGGCCAGGCCGTTGGGCGCATAGACCTCACCCGTTTCGATATCCAGACCAATGCAGGTGCCGGCAATCAGGTAGCGATCTATCCCGTCTTTAGCCGACTGAAGCCTTGGATAATCCCCGCCAAAGCGCTGGCGGTACCACAGGTGGACGCGGGCCTGATTCTTGATCTCAATGTTCACGTCGAGGTCCTGGAACAGACGCTGACCTGATTCGATGACCTCATTCTCAGCTTCCCATGACAAGTCATCATCGAAGTAAAAGACGTCGTAATCCTTCACGCCCCACTCTGGCGGTCGCTGTGCCTGTTGATTCCAGACGGCCTGGAACAGGCAGCCGGCCGTTAGCATGCATTGGTTCAAACCGAGTTCAGGCAAGCGAGTGGAAATTTCTGCGTTTACCGGATTGGTCATTGCGACCCTGACCAGGCTTTCGACAGTCAATGTCATCTTCATCCCTTCTGATTGATCTAATCCCGGCGACCGACAATACCCTCAACGCCGTTCAAGTTTGCAAAAAAGTCGCCCTTTTCTCTCCCTCGGCCAATCTGGCGCGAATCATGCCTGATTCAATGGCCTGAAGTCGGTACTGACTATGTGGGTGACACTTTTGAAGTGAACCACCTCAGTGCCTGCCACGATAATCGATAGCTTACTGACGATCTGTCGAGGTCAAGCATGACGAACGCAACTACGGAACAAGTCAGCCCACAAACACTGAGAAGAGTGATTGTGGCTGCCGGCATCGGCAATTTCGTCGAGTGGTTCGACTTTGCGGTGTATGGCTTTTTGGCCACGACCATCGCCCAGCAATTCTTCCCCAGCGGCGATGCCAGTGCCGCGCTGCTCAAGACCTTTGCGGTATTCGCCGTGGCCTTTGCGTTTCGGCCCCTTGGAGGGATTTTCTTCGGCATGCTGGGCGACAGGATCGGCCGCAAGCGCACCCTTGCGATGACCATCCTGCTGATGGCCGGTGCCACGACCTTGATCGGCCTGCTGCCCACTTATGCGGCAATCGGGGTCATGGCGCCGATTCTTCTGTCCCTGATCCGTTGCGCCCAAGGCTTTTCCGCCGGGGGAGAATACGCAGGTGCCTGTGCCTACTTGATGGAACATGCGCCGAGTGACAAGCGCGCCTGGTACGGCAGCTTCATTCCGGTATCGACATTTTCCGCCTTCGCCGCGGCCGCCGTGGTGGCCTACGCGCTCGAGGCATCATTGTCGGCCGAAGCAATGGGGAGCTGGGGTTGGCGCCTGCCGTTCCTGATTGCCGCCCCCTTGGGCCTGGTGGGTCTTTACCTGCGCTGGAAGCTCGATGAGACACCGGCATTCCAGGCGGTGACTCAGGAACATGCTGTCGCACATTCTCCACTCAAGGAAACCTTGCGCAACCATGGTGCGGCGATCTGTTGCCTGGGCGCTTTTGTGTCACTCACGGCACTTTCGTTTTATATGTTCACCACCTACTTCGCGACCTACCTGCAAGTGGCCGGTGGCCTGAGTCGCGCAACAGCCTTGCTGGTGTCACTGATTGCATTGCTGTTCGCTGCGGCGATCTGCCCGCTGGCCGGGCTGTATTCGGACCGGGTTGGGCGTCGTGTCACGGTGATGACCGCATGCGCGCTGTTGATCCTGGTCGTGTATCCATCGTTCCTGATGGCCAGCTCCGGCTCGTTCGCCGCGTCCATCGTCGGCGTCATGCTCCTGGCGATTGGCGCGGTGTTGTGTGGCGTGGTAACGGCGGCCTTGCTCTCGGAAACCTTCCCTACCCGCACTCGGTACACCGCCTCGGCGATCACCTACAACATGGCGTACACCCTTTTCGGTGGCACCGCGCCGCTGGTGGCAACGTGGCTGATCAGCACCACCGGCAGCAACCTGTCGCCAGCGTTCTACCTGATTGCGATTGCATTGCTCGCATTGGCGGGCGGGCTGGCATTACCGGAGACTTCAAGGATTTCCCTGCACGACGTTGCGGTGCAGGAGAAAACCGAGGGCGTGGGCGCATCCGCCTGAAAACACGAAACGAGCCGGCCAGGCGTCACGTGAGCTAGGTTTCCCTCAGCGGCCGTTGACTGGCCGTCAAAACCCTGCACAATTGCCGGCTTTTTTCGCGACAGGACGTCACTCATGCAACGGATTGTAATTCTAGGCAATGCCGGTAGCGGCAAATCCACCCTCGCCCGCGCCCTTGGCAAGCGTCTGGGCCTGCCCGTGGTGCACCTCGATACCTTGTTCTGGGAGCCCGGCTGGATAGAACCCGACGCGGAGCAATTCCGCGCGCGGGTCAGCGCCGCGATCGCAGCGGATACCTGGATTTGTGAAGGCAACTATGCCCGGCGCACCTTTGACCTTCGCCTGCCCCGGGCCGACCTGATCATCTGGCTCGATACGCCGCGACTGACCTGCTTCGCCCGAGTGATCATGCGCAGCGTCAGCAAGCGCCCTCGCCCTGACCTTGCAGCCGGTTGCCCAGAGAAGCTCGACCGGGCGTTCCTGACCTTTCTGAACTTTGTGTGGAATTTCGATCAGGGTTATCGCCCCGGTATCGAGGCGGTGCGCCTGACCACAGGCCCGCGGATTCCTGTGGTGCATTTGTGCAATAGCCAGCAGATTGCCGCCTTTCTCCATGGCTTGCCCGCAATGCCAGGCACCTGCCCTGTATAGAGGGCGCATGATTTCACATTGATATCGCCGATTTGTCATGAAATGACAAGAAATTGTCGTCGAATGAATGGTCGATAGCCTCCCCCGTCCATAAATTCCTCTTCGGGCCCGCGCGTTGAATCCCCCGATCTGACACCTGGCCCGGCTGGCGCAATGCCTGGGCGCATTTCTGATTTATATGCTCAACATAATAATAATCCGAGGGGTCGCATTGTATGCGTGTGAATTTACCCGTAACCGAGCATGAAAGTGTTTTCCCCACCGAACAGCGATTGATCTCCACCACCGATCTGGATAGCCGAATCACATACTGCAACGACGCCTTTGTTGCCATCAGCGGTTTCACCTACGACGAACTGGTGGGTCAGACCCATAACCTGGTTCGACACCCCGATATGCCACCCGGGGTATTCGTGCATATGTGGCACACCATCAAGCAAGGCAAACCCTGGATGGGTATTGTGAAAAACCGCTCGAAGAATGGTGATTTCTATTGGGTCAGTGCCTACGTCACGCCCATCTATGAAAACGGACGCATGAGTGGCTACGAGTCGGTCCGCTCGGTGCCCAGCCGCGACCAGGTCCGCCGGGCATCAGCGCTCTATTCCAGGATGCGGGCCGGCAAGCCGATCGTTGCGCGCAGCGCGCGGATTTTCCGGCCACTGCGACAGGGGTGGCCATTATTGATGGCTGGCGGGGTTTCACTGCTCGGTCGTCAGTGGCTATCGACAACCGCGGCACAAGGGGTCCTGATCGCGAGCCTTGGAGTTGCCTGGTACCTGATCGAGTCCCGAAATCGCAAGGCCATCGAACGTACCCTGGTCGAGCATCCGAAAGCCTTTTCCGATCCGTTGGTCGCCCTCACCTACAGCGATAACTACGGCCCCCAGGGGCAACTGGACATGGCCATGGTCAGTGAGGAAGCGCGCCTGCAGACAGCCCTGAGCCGGCTCGTCGATGCCGGGGTCAATGTCAAGGCCAAGGCGGCGCAATCATCCGAGCTCTCAGGTTCCCAGGCGCAGTCGCTTGATCGTCAGCGCAGTGAAACCGATCAGTCTGCCGCCGCCATTTCACAGATGGCCGCCACCATTCAGGAAGTCACGCAGAACGTCATCAGCACCGCACATGCCGCGTCGGAGGCTGACCAGTTGACCCGTGACGGTAGTGAGTTGGCCCGGCAAAGCCTGAGCGCCATGAAAACCATGCATGAGGCGGTCAACGAGATTGGCCAGGCGGTCGATGCATTGGCGAGCGAAACGCAATCGATCGGCAGTGTCGTGGATGTCATCACCTCCATTGCCGAACAGACCAACCTGCTGGCGCTCAATGCGGCCATCGAGGCGGCCCGGGCAGGTGAGCAAGGTCGCGGATTTGCCGTGGTTGCCGACGAGGTGCGCTCCCTTGCACAACGCACCCGCACCTCCACCGAACAGATCCACGGCATCATCGCTTCACTGTATGTCGGTGCCGATCGCGCCGTATCAACGGCCAATCGTGGCGAGCAGATTTCCCGCGAAAGCATGCAAAGTGTCGAGGCGGTGCAGTCGGCGTTGGTCGGCATCAGCCAGGCCGTCACCCGGATAACCGGCATGAGCCAGCAGATGGCCTCGGCGTCTGAAGAACAAAGTCACGTGGCTGAAGATATCAATCAGCAGATCACCCGGATTGCCCAACTGTGCGACCACAGTGCCGGGCAGGCCAAGCAAGGCGCCGCGATCAGCCAGGATCTGGAAGTCATGGCCGATTATCTGCACAGCCTGGCCGAACGTTTCAGCCGATAGCCTTTAGTGCCTGTTGACCATCTTGCATCCGGACAACAGGCAGCCTCAGTGGAAAACAGCGACGCGTCCCTCAACGCCCCCAGTCCCAATGATAGAATCCTGTTTTGAAAAAGGAGTTTCATCTGTGGAGGCTGGAAAAATGAGTTGCCCATATTGCGCGGAAGTCATCATGGCTGAAGCCATTCTATGCAAGCACTACCAATCCGACCTCAGGCAGAAAATACAAATCCCGCCTGGGCGGCCACTACCGTCAGTAAAGAGAATGGGCCCTGTCAGCAAGGTCCTCATCGGAGCCATTATCGCCATCACCTTGTACCTGGCTTTCGGCTCTGCTGTCAGTAACAGGTCGCAAGACAAGGAAATGATGCAGGCCCGAGATGCCGTCGAACTATGCCGCCAGGAAGTAAACAGCTACTCCGGCCCTGCAGTCGGGAAAAGCATAATCGTAGAAACTTGTCAGAAGCTTGAAGACGAATTCCGTAAGGGTTTTGGCGACGCACTATAGGAAAAACCGATTACGAAGCCCGCCATTGAGCGGGCTTTTTTGCCTTTGGCATCAGGCAACAAATCACTGATTCACCCTGCATGAAAATCCATCATGACATGTTATGACATCATTCAAAAACGGACTTTGGTCAACAAATACGGGGTTAAAAGGACGAATGGTCGAAAGGCGTCAAGCGTGGGGAATTGCCGGGAGTTTGCAGCCACTACAGGCTTTTCAGGCAGGCGCGTTCGTCGCGGCAAGGTGAACTTCACTTACTCAACGTGTCACATTAGGTCCCCGTCAAGCGAACTTCAGTGGAGGTATAGCCTTATGAGCATGACCACAATTGTCAGTGCCGTGATTTCCAGTCTCGCACCCAGTGTCTTTGACCAGAACAACCTGCAAGAACCCGGCGCACATGTTTCAGCCGTCGATTATCACTACGGTATGGACATCGATGTGAAACAGGTACTGCAGCGCACCGATACATCCGACAAGACCGGCGTAGTACCAGTGACTGTGGTCTACCTGGACAGCCAGGGTGAGCTTCACAAGATCCGTTTCCTCGAATGGGGTGCAAGCCCTGCCAACCCCACCAGCATTGCCTGATCCGCTCGTCGATCGGATTCCGGGCCTCACCGCCCCCCCAGAAGCGGAAGTTAAACCTCCCATGCACTGAGTGCGATTGAGGTTTTTGTTACTTGAAAATGGACATGATCGAATGACTAAAAAGTTCATTCGAGAAACTCACTTTTATCTTGGTGGCTTAATGTCGCAAGATTAATTGATAACAATTGCTGGATCTAAATGGCAGTCAGCAACGGTAAATTCCAATCAAACCGTGCATAGAGCCAAGTTGATTCACTATTGAAACCAAGAGGTCACCATGGAACTTAGTATGTTCTCTTCGTCCACCGTGGAATATGTGCGTTTAGGCGTTGTATATTTTCATCTTATCGCCTGCTGCGTAGCAATCGGGCTGGTCTTGACCAGTGACATTGCAATGGTCAAGCAACTCCTGAAGGGAGATGCGTCAGGCCACCACGATGACGCGCACATGGAAAGCCTTCAAAAAACCGTAGTGCTTGCACTTGTAGCGCTTTGGATTACGGGCATTGGTATTGTCGGGATCGATTATGCCGGCAAGGGGATGGAATATTTCCTCAATCCAAAATTGCAAGCCAAAATCGGCATAGTTGTGCTGTTGACCTTTAACGGTTTCCTGTTGCATAGCGCGGTATTGCCGGCGCTGAAAAAAGCCGGTTCGTTACTCAAACTCTCCTTCAGCTTGCGCATGCTGGCGCTGTTCTCCGGCGCCCTCTCTGGCGTGTCGTGGTTCTATGCCGCCATGCTGGGTGTTGGTCGTCCGCTGGCCTGGAAGTATTCGCTGGTGGAGTTGCTGGCAGCCTATCCGGTACTCATCGTCGGTGGTTTCGGAGCGATGGTACTGCTCACTACCTGGGCAAAAAGCAGAGACACCGAAGCACGTAGGGACCAAGGCACCTGGTCACCAGGAAACGCCGCCCTGGCTGGATGGTGAGACAAGGAAGTTCAGCTTTAGCCAAAAAACCCATTTTTAGCAGTTCGTAAAATGTCACTTGAGGATACCCAAATGAAATCCATGAAAACCCTTTTCGTAATCGCCGCTCTGACCGCGTCTTCTCTGGCGATGGCCACAGGTGGTGGTGACAAGACGTTCAATCGCATGGAGTCGGCCCGGAAAGTCTCGATGGAGGCCTTCCAGGTTGCACAGAAACAGAAGGCTGAAGCCGCTGTCGCTGAAAGCAAAGCCAAGGCTGCCAATCACACCAACAGCTGATCGATGTAGCCTGCCCCCCGGCTGACAGAAATGTGCAGCCTCAAGCCTCGCTAGCAGCATCCAAGGTGCTGCTAGCGCCGGTTTAACCGAGATCCCTTGGACCCACGCCTATGCCAGCCTCGCAAACCCGCCCCTCACCCGCGCCGTTGCTCAAACCGGGAGAGACGGTGGTTTTGTTCGACGGTGTCTGCAAGCTATGCAATGGCTGGGTGAGATTCTTGATTCGCCATGACCGCCAGCGGCGCGTGCGGTTGGCGGCGGTTCAGTCACCCGAGGGGCAGGCGCTGCTCGCATGGGCAGGTTTGCCCCTGGATCAGTTCCACACCATGGCGGTGATCCGCGACCGACACTACTGGGAGCGTTCGCAAGCATATTTCGAAGTCATTGCCCAGTTGCCCGCACGCTGGCACCCCGTGCTTCTGTTGCGCATTTTTCCTCGCACGCTTCTGGATTGGGCATACGACCGCATTGCGCTTAATCGTTATCGGCTCTTCGGGAAATACGACACATGCCTGTTGCCGGACCCTGATCATGAACAGCGCTTTTTGAAAGCCCCCCTGTGAACGCCCTCATGCGCATTAACCGGATCGCCCTGAGGAACCGGCTATCGCTTCAGGAGACAATCCCCTCAAACAAACGCCCGACAATGCCGGGCGCCCGTTCTTCAGGTCTGTACTCAGAAGCGATAGTTGGTGCTCAGCTCCAGCGTCCGCGGGGCACCGGGTGTGATCAGATCCACTGAGCCATGCGCCGAAGCGTAATAGTCCTTGTCGAAAACGTTGCGCAGACGCAGGGCCATGTCCCATTTCGGCTCGTTGTACAGCAGCGCGGCGTCCACGGTTGTGTAAGCCGGCATGACCACATTGTTATCCAGCGCGGTATAGCGATCATCGACATAGTTGGCCCCCATGCCCACACGCCAGGTTTGCGTCAGTGAACGCACCAACCACAGGTTGGCGCTGTGGCGCGGCGTCAGAGTGGGCACCTGCCCTTCGTTGGCGACCCCGTTGGTAAAGCTGTTGGACTTGGTGATTTCGGCATCCAGAAAGGCGTAACCGGCATAGACCTGCCATTTGTCACTCAACTGCCCGCTGGCGGTCAGCTCAAGACCGTCGGTGCGCTGCTCACCCGCAAGCACCAGTTTGGTCGGGTTCGCCGGATCGCTGGTTTTCATATTGGTGCGTTCCAGACGGAACAGCGCCGCGGTCAACGCCAAGCGATTGTCGAGCAGGTCCCACTTGCCGCCGATCTCGAAGTTGGTGGTTTCCTCTGGTTCAAGATCCTGGTTCGTCGTGCTCAGGGCGAACATCTCGGCGGAGGGTTGGTAGGAGCGGCTCACCGAGACGTAATAGGACTGCACTTGATCAGGCTGGTAGACCAGACCGACTCGCGGACTCCAGGTCGTATCGGTGCGGGACAGCTCGCTGTGCGTCAGGTCATCGGCGTACTCCTGGTCGAACACGTCGTAACGCACACCCAGCAGTGCCTTCCACTGTGGCGCCAGTTCGATCAGGTCCTGTACGTAGAAGCCGGCGGTGTCCTGGGTGTTGGTACCCTTGGCGGTTTGCCGGTTGGCCTGGAACGGCACGTCGACCAAGGCATCGCGGTACACCGGCACCCGGGCCACATTGGATTGGCTGAATACGGACTGGTCCTTCACCTGGCGCCCCAACTCCACACCATAGAGCAGGTTATGGTTCATCCCGGCAAGCACGGCGCGCTGCTTGAGTTCGGTCTGGTTGAACCACCCGTCCTCCTTGCGCTGCACGTTGCCGCGGTTGAGTTTTACCAGCAGTTCACCATTGGGAGCAGTGACGAAACGTGTCGGGCTGGAGTCAGCGAGTGTGTTGTTGCGATCCAGGTCGTAGTGGTAGTAACGACTGGTATTGCTCAGGCTGAAATCGTCGTTGATCCGGTAGTCGACACCCGCCGTGAACGAGAACACTTCGCTACGGGTGTAGTCATCATCCGGGTCGGCGGCACCGAAGCGCTTGTCGCGGTCCACATCGACCGGTCGGTCGCCTCGTGCCGGGATGCCGAAGTCAATCAGGCGCTTGTCATACAGATAGGTAGCACCCAGGTCCAGTTCCAGATCATCCGAGAGCTTGAAGTAGGCCGAAGGCGCGATGGCCTTGCGGTCGGTGTAGCCGTCATCCCGGAAGGTGTCACTGTTCTCCAGCGCGCCTGTCACACGAAAGGCTTTATTGCCCTGCTGCTGATCGGCCCAGCCGGCATCGAACTGAGTGCGTTTTTCGCCCTCGCTGTCGACGCTGACGCCGACCTCCTGCTTGGGTGCGAAGTTGGGTGTCTTGCTGATGCTGTTGATCAGCCCCCCCGAAGAGCCTCGGCCATAGAGCACCGCAGCCGGCCCCTTGATCACTTCCACCCGCTCGACGTTGGACAGATCCCGGAAGTACAGCGCATCGTCGCGAATGCCGTCGACATACATGTCGCCAATGGCACTGAAACCACGGATGGTGACCTGATCGCGCTGACCGTCACCATTGGACAGGCCGATACCAGGGACGTTCTTCAGCACGTCCTCCATCGACCGCGCCCCCTGATCCTTGATGACGCTCTGGGGAATCACAGTGACGGTTTGCGGGATATCTCGTAGAGGGGCGTCGATCTTCAGCGCGCTCCTGCTCTCGGTCGACATGTAGCTCTGCTCGCTGTACTCACTGTTCACAGCGGTTGCCGGTAGGGTTAGAGCAGACTCCGTTTCTGCCTGTAATTCAGGTACAACCAGAACACCCAGCAACGACAGAGAGGCTGGGTAAATGCGCGATCGAGCCACCATGGACACCTTTGTTTGAATTATCGCGCGAATAATAACGATTATCTTTTGTAAGTAAATACATATCATTCCTATATGCAACTCAGAACGATCGTCTCAATTTCATGGGCGGTCGACAGAAGCGTTAGTGCACTGCCGTACTCGGCAGCCATATTATTGTGACGCTGACGCTGTGGTGGATGACTTATCCAGCCCCCCTCGATACCCTTTCGCCCCCGGGTGCCTGACGGCAATTCAGGTCAAACCACACTTCATCCAGACGAACCAAAAATGAAATCCTCCGCAGGTTTGCTGTTGTCAGGTATCGAGCTGGACCGTGCCAGTTCCATCCCCTTGTACCGCCAACTCTACTTGCAGATTCGCAAACAGATCCTCAGTGGCAGGATTCAGGGTGGCGTGCGCCTGCCCTCCACCCGGACCCTGAGCAAGGAACTGCAGCTGTCGCGAATCAGCATTCTCAATGCGTTCGATCAACTGATTGCCGAAGGTTTTCTGACGTCGAGGACCGGGGCCGGGACCTATGTCGGCCATGAATGGGAAAGCCGCGGTATTGAAGACGATGAATACAAGCGCCAGCCCCCTCGCCTGTCCGACTTGAGCCAGTCCATGCTGTCGTTGCGCAGCGATCATTTTCGCGGCGTTTCCTATGCCGACTGGGCGACCGGCAGCCCGACCTCGTTCCTGCCCAGCCACAGCGCCTACGATGCATTCCCGCAATCGGTCTGGAAGCGGCTGTTGAACCGTCACCTGCACAAGCCGACCAAAGCCATGCTCGGTTATGGCGAACTGCAGGGATTGCTGGCCCTGCGCGAGGCGATTGCCGAGTACGTCTTCGATGCCCGTGGCATCGATTGCACTGCCGATCAGGTGGTCATCGTGTCCGGCGCCCAGCAAGCCTTCAACCTGCTGGGCATGCTGTTGCTCAATCCGCAGGACAGTTTCTGGATGGAAGATCCGGGGCATATCGCGGCGCGAATTGCGCTCCAGGCCCAAGGTGGTCAGGTCGTGCCGTTGCGTATCGACGAACAGGGGATCGATGTCCGGCAAGGCCTGGCTTTGTGTCCTGACGCCCGCCTGGTGTTTACCACACCTTCCCGTCAGCATCCCTTGGGCGTCACCATGAGTTATGGGCGACGCCAGGAACTCATCGACTGGGCCGCCCAGAATCAAAGCTGGATCATCGAGGACGACTGCGACAGTGAATTTCGCTACAACGGTCGCCCCCTGCCGGCACTCTATGCCATGGACCAATGGGCCCGGGTCATCTACGCCGGAACCTTCAGCAAAGTGCTCTTCCCCTCGCTGCGACTGGGTTACGTGATACTGCCGAACGCCTTGATCGAACCCTTCTGCACCCTGCGGGCGGTCATGGATCGCAGCCCGCCCACGCTGCTACAGGCCGCCACGGCGGACTTCATGCGCGAAGGCCACTTTCTCGGCCATATTCGTCGAATGCGCGCCCTGTACCAGGCTCGCCAGCAGGCACTGGTCGAACAACTGCAGAAACGACTGGGCTCTTTCTTCAGGATCACGCCAGTGGAAGCCGGCATGCACCTGATCGCCTGGTTACCCGCGCATCTCGATGACGACGCCCTGGCCAGGGAACTCGGCCAGCATGACATTCATACCTATCCCCTGAGTGACTACTGCGTCGAACATGTCTTGCCACCGGCGCTGTTGATCGGTTTTGCCAGCACCCCCGAGGACCAGGCCCAAGCGCGCGTCGAAGCACTGGCCCAGGCCCTGGACAAAATGGGCTACCTGCAACCGGCCACCTGACCCAAGGCAAGTGGTCTTATGATTTAACTGATAATGGATCTATCGAGAGTTCCTGACTGGCGCGATAAAGGCTGCGCCGGTAGACCCGGTGTCTGAACCAGGAACGACTCGAATGAACAATAAGATCCAGGAACGATTCAACGCCTTGCTCAGCCATAAGGCTGTCGAGGCCGGAGCTCCCCCCGTACTGACCGAGGCACTGGCCCGCCGGTTGCTCGACCGACTGGCACAGTTGCGCCTGTTTGCCCATGCCTACCCCTTGCTGACCAACCTGACCCACGGCCGTGTCACCCCTGGCGACCTGTTGGACTTCGCCTATCGCCACGAACTGCAGGGCCTGAGCCTGCACCTGCTCGACGGTGAGGAAAACAGCCTCAGTCAAATGACCGCCGCGCAACTTCAGGCGTTTGCAGACAAGGCCAATGCGCTGGGGCTGGATGTGCATCTGGAAATCAGCAGCACGCTGAAAAAAGATGTCGATCAAGTGATCGCCATTGCCAAGGCGCTGGGCACCCGCAACATCCGTGTCTACTCACGCTACGAAGGGGCGTTGTCCCGGGTCATGGACGTGATCGAGTCAGACCTGCACTACCTCGCGCAACAGGCAGACGAGCACGACCTGTTCTTCGACTTCGAACAGCATGAAGAACTCAAGAGCGCCGAAATCGCGCAACTGCTGAACCGGCTGAACCACCCTCGCCTGCACGCGCTGTTCGACTTCGGCAACATGATCAATGCCTGCGAGCAGCCCCTGGCGGCACTGCGCACCCTGGCGCCGCACATACGCCAGACCCACCTCAAGGGTGTGCGCATCGTGCCTGAACAAAACGGCTTCGGGCATTACGGTGTGCTGCAAGGCTGTGACGAAGACGACCTGCCCAACGCACGCATGTTGTTCGAATTGCTGATGCTCGGCGAATCATCCCCGCAAGTGATCGCCTTCATCCTGGAGCAGGAAAACCACTACGTCGCCCCGGCGTTCCGCCAGCTCGACGAAGCCGCGGACCCGTTCATTGCGTACCGGGAAATGAGTGAAACAGCGCTGCCGGAAGGCTTCTCGCTGGAGCGAATGCTGGTCGATGAGCACCGTTGGGCAAACAACCAGGTCGCCTACGTACGAGGTCTGCTGGCCGAGTTCCGCACCCTGGCCGAGTTGACCTTGGCCCATTGCGCTAACGCCTGAACCTGACGTGCCGACCGGCACTGCCTACCCAATAACGCCTGGAGAACAATAATGACATCCCAAGACAAGGCCAAATGGCTCAGATTCCTGATTCTCATCCTCGGTGGTGGCACCATCTACAAGCTGGCGAATCTCAAAGACGCCTTCTACATCCCCATGCAAGAATTCATGGGGCTGTCCCACACTGAAATCGGCGTGCTGCTGAGCGCCAACGCCATCATCGCCACTGCGCTGTTCGTGGTGGGCGGCATGCTTGCCGACCGGTACGACACGCGCAAGCTGATCCCCCTTGGCTTGATCGGTACCGGCGGCCTCGGACTTTACCTGGCGACCTTCCCGCCCTTCAGCAATCTGCTGGTGGTGTTCTGCCTGCTGGCCGTGTGTGCCGACTGCCTCTTTTGGCCTTCGCTGCTCAAAGCCATCCGCAACCTTGGCGACGATAAGGAACAGGGTCGCCTGTTCGGCCTGCTCGAAGGCGGGCGTGGCGTCATCGATACCCTGGTCGCCTTCTCTGCGCTGGGCGTCTTTGTCGCCATGGGCTCCGGTGAAAACGGTCTGAAATCGGCGATCCTGTTCTACTCGGTCATCGACATTCTTGCCGGTACCCTGACCTGGCTGCTGCTCAAGAGCGGCAAAACCCAGTCGACCGTCAAGCCGAAGAACGGGTTGTCGAACCTGTTCGAGGCCATCAAGGTGCCGGGCATCTGGCTGGTCAGCCTCAACGTGTTCATGGTCTACATCGTGTACTGCGGCCTGACCTATTTCATTCCCTACCTCAAGGAAATGTACGAGCTGCCCGTGGCCCTGGTGGGCGCCTACGGCATCATCAACCAGTACTTCCTCAAGATCCTGGGCGGCCCTGCCGGTGGCTTCATTGCCGACAAACAGTTCAAGAGTTCCAGCCGCTATCTGAAGTGGGCATTCCTGGCGTTGTTGCCGCTGATGGGTGTCATCATGCTCATCCCGAAAAGCCCGGACTTCATCTACGCAGGCATGGCGGCCACCCTCTCCTTCGCGCTGATTGTCTTTTCCATGCGCGGCGTGTTCTGGGCACCCATGGGTGAAGTCGGCATTCCCCAGCACATCACCGGTTCAGCATTCGGGATCGGTTGCCTGATCGGCTATGCGCCCGGCATGTTCGCCTACGTCATCTATGGCGCCATCCTTGATCACTTCCCGGGTCAGCAGGGCTACAACTACGTGTTCTCGTTGATGAGCGTATTGGCCATTGTCGGGTTCATGGTGTCCAGCCTGCTGTATCAAGCGGTCCGCAAGAATGCCACGATCACTGGCAAGGTCAGCGCCGCGCAAGCCTGAACATAGACGGTGCATGCAGTGCGGCGGTAACCGGGGTCTCTCGGTTACCGCCGCACTGTGCTGCCATCAAAAGGCGAAATCGGCCTCGTCCATGGCCATCAGGCAATGGGCTCCGCCCCGCAGGCTTTCGCGGTGGCCACTGGCACGGGGCAGCACCCGGCGCCAGTAGAAATCCGCCGCTTGCAGCTTGGCCCGATAGAACCCGGGTTCGTCGGTACCAGCATCCAGTGCCGCTTGGGCACGCACAGCCGCCTGCAACCACAGCCCGCCCACCAGCACGTAAGCGCTGTACGCCAGGAAGTCCACCGACATGGCGCCGATTTCCTGCACATCACGCCGACACGCCTCGACCACCTCGGTACCCAGTTCACGCCACTCGGCGAGACGCTGCTGCATTGCCTCGACCATTTGCCTCAGCGCTGCTTGCGAGCCGGCCGCGTCGACATGCACGGCCAGCTCATCGATCAAGGCGCCCAGTTCCGTTGCGCCGTCGCCCAGCACCTTGCGCCGCAGCAGATCCAGCGCCTGGATACCGTTGGTACCTTCGTATAGCTGAGTGATGCGGCTGTCACGCATCAACTGCTCCATGCCCCACTCGCGGATGTAACCGTGGCCGCCGTACAACTGAACGCCCAGGCTGGCGACTTCCTGGCCGACGTCGGTAAAGAAGGCCTTGACGATCGGAATCAGCAGCGCTGCCCGACGACTCGCCTTCTGGCGAGCCTCGGGTTGTGGGTCGCCGTGTTCGAGGTCCAGTTGCAGTGCGGTGTAGGCCGCGAGCAAGCGGCAGCCTTCGCTCAAGGTTTTTTGCGTCAGCAGCATGCGCCGAACATCGGGGTGCACGATGATCGGGTCGGCGCTCTTGTCCGGCGCCACCGGGCCGCTGATGGCCCGCGATTGCAGGCGCTCACGGGCATAAGCGAGGCCACCCTGGAAGGCGGCCTCGGCGATGCCCAGTCCCTGCAAGCCAACCTGGAAGCGTGCATCGTTCATCATGGTGAACATACAGGCCAGCCCCTGATTCGCTTCACCGATCAACCAGCCTTGTGCGCCGTCGAAGTTCATCACGCAGGTGGACGCGCCCTTGATGCCCATCTTGTGTTCCAGTGCGCCACAGCTCAGCGAATTGCGCGGCCCCGGAGTTCCATCGGCAGCGGCAATGAACTTGGGAACCAGGAACAGGCTGATGCCCTTCACCCCGGCCGGTGCATCCGGCAAACGGGCAAGGACCAGATGAACGATGTTGGCGGTCAGGTCCTGCTCGCCACCACTGATGAAAATCTTGCTGCCGCTGACCTGATAGCTGCCGTCGGCTTGAGGTTGGGCACGGGTTCGCAGCAGGGCAAGGTCGGTACCGGCCTGGGGCTCGGTGAGGCACATGGTACCGGACCATTCACCGCTGACCATTTTCTCCAGGTAAGCCTGCTTCAGCACCTCGCTGCCATGGCGATGCAGAGCCAGTACCGCGCCTTCGGTGAGGCCGGAATAAATGCGAAACGACAATGAGGCGGCCATCAGCATTTCGTGGAAGCTGGCCGAAATCAGCTGCGGGAAACCCTGGCCGGCGAACTCCAGCGGTCCGGTCATGCTCGCCCAGCCGTTATCAACGTACTGCCGGTAGGCGTCGCGAAATCCCTGGGGCGTTGTGACGTGGCCGTCGATCAACTGACAGCCCTGCTCGTCACTGTTGCGGTTCAGCGGCGCGACCACTTCGGCGGCGAAGCGGGCGGCTTCTTCGAGGACGCCGTCGATGGTTTCCCGGTCCAGCCCATTGTTCAACCGCGCGCAATGGCCGCTGACATCGAACACTTCGTGCAGCACAAAACGCATGTCGCGCAGGGGAGCTTGATACTTCATGTCGACCTCATGGGTTGGCGCAGCGGAAAAGATTGCCGTCACCCTAAGCAGGCGCCTACTATTTTTGAAATTTCATTTTCATATGCCTGGTATTTGTAATTTGAATTTAAAAAGCTTCGATCTGAATTTGCTCCGCGTCCTCGATATGCTGCTGCGCGAACAGAACGTGTCGCGAGCGGCCGAGCGCCTGGCCCTCAGCCAGCCCACCGTCAGCAACGCCCTCGCCCGCCTGCGTTCACTGTTCGACGACCCCTTGCTGGTGCGGGTTGGCCGCCACATGCAACCCACCTCCCGGGCGCTGGCGCTTGAGGGGCCGATTCGCGCGGCCTTGCAACAGATCGAACAGACACTCAATGCCGGGGAAACCTTCGACCCACGCCTGAGCCAGCAGCAGGTGCGCATCGCCCTGACCGACTTTGTCGAGCAGCTGTGCATGCCGCCCTTGCTGGCACGCCTGGGAGAGCTGGCGCCAAACCTGCGTATCGACGTTGCTCACCTGGCCCCCAGCCTTCCTGCCGAGCTGCTGGATCGGGGTGAACTGGACATGGTTCTGGGACGCTTCGAAGAAGTGCCGGCGCGTTTCACCCGCCGGGCCTGGCACAGCGAAACCCTGCGGCTGGCCGTGCGCAAGCAGCATCCGCTAGCACACGACACACTCACACTGGATGACTTTCTGGGGCTGCGCCATCTCTGGGTGAGTGGCGGCCAGTCGCGGGGCATGGTCGACCAATGGCTGGGCAAGCAAGGCCTGTCGCGCAAAATCGTCTACACCACGCCCAACTACCTGCAGGCGGCGCACCTGGTCGCCCATTCGGACTTGAGCGTCGTCCTGCCGACCCAATTGGCCAATCAATTCGCGCAGTTGCTACCGCTACAGGTGTTCGAACTGCCCTTCGACGTCGGCTCGTTCCACCTCGAACTGGTGTATCTGGCGCAACGCCAACATGAGCCGGCGCTGGCGTGGCTGATCGAGCAAATCCTGGCGGTGCGGCCGGCTTGAACGGACGCCCGGTATGACGCTTGCCTGAGCCAACGCCAGGGGTTTGCCGAAGTGATTTTTCGGTTGCGCCAGACAACACCAGGAACAACGTCAAGAGCGACGAATTTCTAACGTGGCGCGTAACCCTCCAGGGCTGCGGTTCTCCAGTTTGATCTGCCCGCCAAAGCGATCGGCAATGGCCTTGACGATAGTCAGCCCCAACCCTGCACCCTGATGATTTCCGCTGCTGTAGAAACGCTCGAAAAGCCGTTCACGATCCTGCTCATTGATGCCCGGCCCCTCATCTTCGACAGTCAGTTCGTAGCTATTTTCCTTTTCGACGAGCCTGACGGTGATCACTCCGTGCCGGGGAGAGAAATTCGCCGCATTGGTCACCAGGTTGTTCAAGGCAATATCGATCGCAGCGGGGTCGACTCTGGCAAGACTGATGTCGTCCCTGACATCAAAAACCAGCTCGAGCCCCTTGCTCAGTAGCCAGGGCGTCAACTGAACCAGGCTATCGCGAACGGTGCTGGCCAGATCAATAGGCACAGGCGCTTTAGTCCCTGCTGTAGGCTCTATACGAGCCATCGTCAGCAATTGGTTAACCAGTCGGCTGGTACGGTCCACGCCGGCAATCAAGAATTCGAGCGATGCGCGACGATCCGCTTCACTCCCCGCCGCCATCAGGTTTTCAGCGTGGATCCTGAGCACGGCCAGTGGTGTACGCATTTCGTGGGCGGCGTCGGCGATAAAGCGTCGCTCGCGCCCCATGACGTCCTGAATTTGCGCGAGCATACGATTGAGGGCGGCCTGCATGGGCTCAAGCTCAGTGGGTAGCGGCGTCAATTGCAAGGGTTCGAGTGAACCGGGATGCCGGGCCCGCAGCGTTGCAGCCATATTGACCAGTGGCTTGAGTCCCCAGCCGATGGCCAGCCAGATCATGGCGGCCAGCAACAAGCTCCCCAGGATATTGGGCCACAGTGTGTGGCGTACGATGCGGTCCACCAAGTCCATTCGCACGTCTTCCCGTTCGCCCACCCAGATGCGCAGGTTGTTCTGCTTGTCTACAAGCAGGAAGGCACGCCAATGCCGGTTGTTCAGGTCGACTACATCGCTGAAACCTGGTGTGACCGCGGGTGTGCTGAAGGACGGAGAACTGGCCGTATGTACCAGCACTTCGTTCCTGGCGTTCCAGACCTGAAACGCAATTTTCGTTTCATACGGATGCCCCTCGCCCCCGGGCGTCGCCTCGTTCAGGGCCTGGTTGAAAGCCTTGTACAGATCCGCGTGTTCCTTGCTCACCATGGGCATACGCATGACGCCTTGTAGCAGGCGAGCGTTCTGGGCCAGATGGGCATCATAGACTTCGGCGATTTCGTGGTTGCTGTCGTGCAGATTCAACACACTGATCACGGCCAGGCCAGCGAGCATCAGGCCGATGATCAGGACCAGGGTCCGACGCCGGATAGAGCTCATCGACGCTCCTCCACCAAGTAGCCGATACCACGGACGGTGCGGATCAGATCGGTGGAGAACTTCTTGCGCAGGTGATGGATGTGCACTTCCAGGGTGTTGCTTTCGGCCTCCTCGTTCCAGCCGTACAGCAACTGCATCAGATGATCGCGAGTCATTACCCGACCCGGTGGCGAGAGCAGTTCGTGGAGCAACTGGTATTCCTTAGGTGTCAGGGCTACTGGCTCGCCTTTGTAGCTGACTTGCTGGGTGCCGGGGTTCAGGCTGATACCTGCGTGCTCGATCAGCGATTGTCCACGCCCGGCACTGCGACGAAGCAACGCACGTATGCGCGCCTTCAATTCTGCCAGGTCGAAAGGCTTGATCAGGTAGTCATCGGCGCCGGCATCCAGACCGGCGATACGGTCTTCGGTGGCATCGCGCGCGGTCAGGATCAACACCGGCAGATTGGAACCGCTGTCACGCAAGCGCCTGAGCACTTCGAGACCGTCCATGCGTGGCAGGCCAAGGTCGAGCACCGCCAGATCGAAGATTTCACTGCGCAGCGAGTGCAAGGCGCTGTTGCCGTCCTGCAACCAGTCGACGGTATAACCTTCCCGGCTGAGGGCCTGATGAATACCCTCGCCGAGCGCCACGTCATCCTCTATGAGTAATAAGCGCACAGGGTCTCCTGTCAGCCGAGTTTCTTGTTCACATCCACCAACAGCGTCTCGATCTCCTTGCGGCGCCCGACGTCAGCGCTCTCGCGGCCAGGTCGAGGCGCAGCCTGCAAGGCTTTTTGCAGCGCTGCCCTGGCTTCAACATAACGCTTCTGACGGTAGAGGTGATCGCCCCAGAAGTACAGGCTGTCGATGCCGTTGGGGTTCATTTGCAATGCCAGCTTGAGCAACTGTTCGGCCTTGTCCGAATCGCCGAAACCGATGGGCCAGCCCGGTACGCGGTCATAGAGGGCCCCCAGACTGGTATAGGCTGAGCCTTGCAGGGCCTTGGGGTCCAGGGTCAAGGCTGTTTCCAGATCGGCTTTCGCATCCTTGACCTTGCTCAGCGCACCCAGCCCACCCTGTGCGCCCGCCCAGCTACTGGTGACGATGCCAGACCAGATCCAGGCCTCAGCCACCGTTTGGCGCTCCTGCTTGAAACTCGAAGCCTGAGCGGCCAGCTTTTCAAAAGCCGCGGTCCGTTGCCCCTCGGGCAACTCGTATTGAATGTGCGCCCAGCTTTGCTGGATACCGTTGAGGCGTTGCTGGTCGGCGGGGTCCAGCGCCCAGACGCTCTGGCTCATTGCGCCAAGCAGTAGGCAAGCGATGATCTTTCTCATGGTTTGACATTCTCCTGGTCGGGTTTCTGGCTCAGGCGGCGGATCAGGGGCAATTGTTTGCGCAACCCACGGTCCACCAGATGGGGCAAAAAGCTGTTCAGGCGTACAAAAAAACGTTCGGGCCAGCCCAGGTACAAGTCGCGACGGTCACCGGCAATGGCGTGAATCACTGAGGCCGCCACGGCTTGCGGATCGTCGACATTGGTCTTGAGCGCATCGTTCAGCGCCTGGGCCGCCGGGCTGTTCATGCTGGTACGGGTCGCTCGCGGGGCGACGTAAAGCACACTGACCCGAGTGTCGGCCAGCTCCCGGCGCAGGGCCTCAGAGAACCCGCGCAGGGCAAACTTGGTGGCGCAGTAACTGGCGTAGCCGGGGTACCCGATGGAGCCATAGGTCGAACCGACGTTTACCACCATGGCACTGGCGGCTTGCTTTAGCTGCGGCAACAAAAGTTTTGTCAGGCACATGGGCGCACTGATGTTCACCGCGAGCATCGAATTGATCTCGCTGTCGTCCAGCTGTTCGAGCATGGCGAAATGATTGACCCCGGCGGCATTGATCAGCAGGTTGATGCCACCGGTGCCCTGGGCCTGCGCCAACACCTGACGGCGGTCGGAGAGCAACGTCAGGTCCGCACGGACCCAACTCAGGTTACCGGGATAACGCTCAAGCAGCGGCACCAACGGTTCCCGATGCCGAGCCACGGCCAGCACCTGGGCACCACTGGCGCACAGTGCGGTGGCAATGGCCAGGCCGATGCCGCCGCTGGCACCGGTCAACACGACGCGAGCTTCAGACAGGCGCATGCAGATTCTCCCCGTTACGCGGCAAGCCACGAAACATATCGGTGTAGAGCCGGTACACCACTTTGGAGGCGTGAATGACGGCGGCCTGGTCGCCCGGGTCATCCAGACGGTTCATCAGTCGACGGTAGGTCTGCATATGTTCGATATCCAGTGAGCCGTGGGAACTGAGGTAGCTGAAGGCGCTTTCCGGCAAGTCCAGGCGCCGGCGAATGCTGCCGGCGGCGTGTGTGGCCAAGGCGATGCTCGTGCCTTCAAGTACGTTGACCATGCCGAACAGTCCCACCGGATTGTCCCTGGCAATCAGGTCGTAGAGGAAGCTGACCATCAATTCGATCGGCAATGACGGGCGTCCGTCCCGTACAGCGGCTCTGTCACCGCCGCAGGCTTCAATATCATTGAGTACCCATTGTTCGTGGCCGTATTCGTCCTCGATGTATTCACATACCGCTTCGCGCAGCCATTCCAGACGTGATGCCAACCGCGCACCACAGGCCATCATCAACGGCACGGTATGGCGCACGTGGTAATAGGCCTGAGCCAGAAAGGCCCGGTAACTTTCCAGGCTGACGTCGCCCTCCAGCGCATCACGGATGATCGGCAGGTTGAACAACTCAATGCGTTCTTGCTCAGTGGCTTTTTGCAACGTGTCAAAAAAACTCATGGTGCGGATTCCTCGGAAAATGCAGATTCGCTCAATTGCCCCCGGTAGCGTTCGACGATGGCGTCACGGCGGGGCCGGCCATTGGCGGTGAGCAAGCCGTTGGTGGCAGTGAAGGGTTGGTCGAGCCGGCTCCAGTGGTGGACCTGGGCGTACTCGGGCAAAGCCTCGTTGGCCTGGGCCACGGCGGCGGCCAGTTGTTCGTCGGTGCAGTCCGGGCGATGGGGCCAGAGCAGCGCATGGTTGTGAGGCATGGCCTCGCCATAGACGAAGGCCTGGGCGACAGGCCCGCGCTGGGTCAATTCGGCTTCCACCCACTCGGGGTTTACGTTGCGCCCGAAACTGGTAACGAACTGATGTTTCTTGCGTCCCTTGAGGTAAAGAAAACCCTCGGCGTCGAACTCGCCGAGATCGCCGCTGGGCCACCACTGGGCGGTGTGCGGTGCCTCTCCCAGATAGCCCAGCAAGGTTGAACCCTTGATCAGCACTTCGCCGTCCTCCGCCAGGCGAATCTCCACATGGGGCAATGGCCGTCCGACACTGCCGGGGCGCCGTGCTTGTGGGCGATTGAGGCACACGACCGACGCGCATTCCGACAGCCCATAACCTTCATGGACGGGGATGCGCACGCGTTGAGCGCGATGCAGTAAATCTTCGCTGACCCGGGCGCCGCCCACGGCGGCAAAACGCAGGTGCTGTGGGTCGAAAGCCTTTTGCTCGGCAGCGTTGACCAGCATCAGCAACAACTGCGGTACCAGAACCAGACTCTGGGGCGATCGGCTGGCCAGGCAACTCAACAATGTCGGCACATCCACACCGCTGGCGCCTTCAATTCCCAGGGTTTTCGGGCCGGGCAGGCTCAAGGTGGCGCCGGCATACAGTGCAGCGTAACAACCGATGTTCTCCAACAAAATGGCCAGCGGCAGCAGCGCCAAGTGGTGTTGCGGATCGGTGGGTTTGCTGGCCAGGTGCAGCTCATGAGCGACCCGCAGAATGCTGTCGGCACTCAAGCACACGCCCTTGGGTGTGCCTGTGGTGCCCGAGGTGAAGGTCAACTTGGCAGTGCCTTCAAGCATCCGGTTCGGGCCATTGAACGTGCGGTGCCAGAACTCGCCGCACTTCTGATACCCGGTCGCCAGCAGTTCGTCGTGCAATTGCGGCTCGGCAATGACGAGCTCGGCCTGGCTTTGCTCCAGGCAATGCCTGCGTTGCGCCGGACTGAAAAAAGGCGGCAAGGCTACACAGGTCAAACCCTCGAACAACGCGGCCAGGTCCCAAAGCAGAGCTTCGACGCCATTGTCCAGCGCCAGGGCGACCACCCTGACCCGTTCATCGCGCAGGCGCTGCTGACGAAAAATGACCTCGGCATACAGCGTGGCGTAGTCCAGCTTCAGATGATCGCCCCACAACGCAATGGCGTTGGTTTTTTGCTCAGCATGATTACGCAGGGTCTGTTTGAAGCGCTCCATTTCAGGCGACATGGCAGGCCCCTTCAATAGAGGTCGGCAAGCCCAGGCGACTGAACAGGCCAATGTTGCGCAAATGAATGAAACCGGAGCGAACATTGCCGAAATGAACCCACGGTTTGCTTTCGTAGTAACTGCCCCATGCGTGGCGGTCATCGCCCAGACGCGCCGGGTCGGCAGCACACAGGGTCACGGGCTTCAAGCCAAGGCGGTGAAAGCTATTGACCAGCCCCAGGTTCCCGGTGAAGGCAACCCATTCCAGCCCCCCCATGGCCAGCAGGTAGGTCATCGCGATGATGCTCATCCGTGCGCTGCCGGTGTCGCTGGCAGCCAGATTGCCTACCTCTACGATGGCTGAGCGACTTACGGTCTGGTCGGCCGCGGCACTGATCAGCGGATCGATCGCATCGTCCAGGTAACCTTCCAGGAACAGCGGTCCGCTGCGCGCCAGACGCACGCCAATCACCGCGCAAAGCGCGCCGGACGCCTCGCTCATGCCAAACAGCTCCGGCATGAAGTGGCGAATATCGGCACCGTGGGCCTTACGAAAGCGTTGCTGGATAAAGGCTTCGAAGGCGCTTCGTTGCGGGGCGTCCGGCAAGGCCCTGACGAGATACATCTGCTGCGCTTCGGTCAGGCCAAAGTGCAGCGGCAACTGAACGTTCCAGTTGAAATCGGACATTGAAAACATCTCCCCCGGATCAATTGGGGAGAAGTATCAAAGGCATTTCTTAACGAAGTCTGAAGGTGAAAAAACGATTGTCGCCTTGGTGACAGTCCGTAATGACATGCCATGGCCTGCTTCAGGAACGGACTTAGGCCAACAAATACGGGGGTTTAACCGGAGCCCCCGACTGTCTCTCCACAGTTACTCATGGCACGGACGCTTATGCGCCCTCCAGTTGATCGCGCAAAAACTCGATGAAGCGCTGGGTTTTCGCCGGCAACAGGCGCGTCTCGGTCAGCGCATACACTGAAACTGAAGTGGCGTGCCATTGAGGCAAGACCTTAAGCAGCTTTCCATTGATCAGGTCTTGCTCAGCGATGCCCTCGGGCAGCAAAACGATACCCAGGTCCAGTGGTCAGTATCCCTGCCCTCACGCACTAGTCACTTCGGCCAACAGCGGGCACCGATGAAGTCGGGACGAATGAAAGCAACCGGTCATCGATACATTCAGAAAACAGCCACTTCTCCTGGCCCAGACACCCCGCACAATCGCACCCTTTATTGGGGGATATTCCCCGTCATCGGGGTATTCATCCTGGCTGCTCATACGCCAGTTTGAAGCCCGCGGACAAGGGGGGCGTGGCGTAGAGCCATTAGTCACCTCCTGTCACTTTCGGCGGGAAATTTGCATCGTTCCCATCCCGGCTCGAAATCAAACATTTCGCCAGCCGGGCCAGGAGCCGTGGCTCGTTGCTCATCTATTGCCACGCTCCGAGGAACCCGTCAGAGGTGTTTGCGATGAAACTGGATACCGGAAGGTTGAATCCTAGTCTTTTGTCCAAAACCAGGCTGGCGCTGAGTATCTCTGCTGCCGCGATCATGTTGGGGCTGGGCTTGTCCCAGACCCAGGCAGTCCCCCTCGACAACACCGATCCCCCGCCTCCTACCGACCCATCGGCGTTCACCAATCCGCCCGCCGACCCCAATGCCGCATTGAGGGACTTGCTCAAGCAGCCTCCCGCAAACGTCGGCGCCTTCGACTTACCCAATGGTGTGGCCGGTAACCGCCAGACCCCCTTGGTCGACAATGTGCTGCCACCCGATCTGCAACCCAGCTTCAATATCCCCACTAACGGTAATGCCAGCCCGGTGTTCGGGGTTCAACCGTTCACACAGAAGCTCGAGCTTTTCGAGGAGTTCGGCTCGAACAAACTGGATGCGGCCGACCCTCCATCACCTGTTCCGTTTCCGGTTCCGACGCTGGGCCCCGCACCGGCGCAGGATCCCTTGAAGGTGGCGCGTAGCGGCCCGTCGCCGGCTGCGCTGGATGCCTTTCTCAGGCAGCCAGCTTTGACGCCCTTCCCGACAGAGTTCTCCAATGTACTGGACCGCAACCCGTGGAAGGCGCAGATCGAGGATTTCCTCAATCGCCGAGTCGATTCGCCCGCAGAAGGCCGGCCACCGGGAAAAGGTTGGTCGCACCAGCGTTTCAATGAGTTTTTCCCGCGCAACGCCTTCAAGACTGTGCAAGCAGGCGCGCACGTCAACAGCGGCTTGCGTGATCGTATGCAGCGGCATAACTACGCCGTGGGGGAATTTGCGCCAGGCGGGCTCTATCACAACACCAGCGGCAACCCGGCCAACGAGGGCACAACCAAGGGCATACAAGTGCAATTTCACGACAACTTCCCTGTCCAGGACCATAATGCGCTGTGGACATTCGACGGCACCTTTCCGCCCAAACTGCTGCAAGTACGCTATGGCCAGGCGATGCTGATGCGTCATTACGATGCCTTGCCCATTGACCCATCGGCCAACCGGGGCTTTGGCCTGCACACCATCTCCACCCACGAGCATAACGGCCACTCGCCCGCGGAAAGCGATGGCTTTGCCAACGCGTTCTTCTTCCCGGGCCAGTACTACGACTACCGCTGGCCGATCCAGTTGGCCGGTTACGACAGCATCAATACCAGCGCTCAGGATCCGCGTGCGGCGTTCCCGTGCGACCCCGGTGAAAAGCTTTTCGTCAACGACGCCAACCCCGGCTTCAAGACCTGCGACCGCGGCACCATCAAGATCCGTGGCGACTGGCGCGAAACCATGAGCACCCACTGGTTCCACGACCACATGCTCGATTTCACCGCGCAGAATGTCTACAAGGGCAACGCCACGATGATGAACTACTACAGCGCCGTGGATCGTGGCAACGAGTCGGTCGACGACGGGGTCAACCTGCGCCTGCCCAGCGGTTCGGGGCTGGGGTGGGGTAACCGCGACTATGACGTCAACCTGACGATCGCCGACAAGGCCTGGGACAAGGCCGGCCAGTTGTGGTTCAACCCCTTCAATACCGACGGTTTTCTCGGTGATCAGGTCCTGACCAACTGGGAGTACAAGCCCTTCCTGGACGTGCGTGCCCGCCGCTACCGTTTGCGCATTCTCAACGGATCGGTTTCTCGCTACTTCAAGCTGGCGTTGGTGCGTCAGGTCAATGGTAATGGTGGCGAGTTTCCTGGCCCGAAAAGCTCCGGGGTTTCATACAACCGGGTGCCGTTCCACATGATTGCCAACGACGGCAATATCATGGAGCACGCAGTGCCGTTCGATGGCAGCCTGGACCTCGATGGCGACGGCGACACACAGGACCACAATGCCATTTTGCCGATACAGGGCATTGCCGAACGCTATGACATCGTCGTCGACTTCGCGAAAAACGGCATCAAGCCGGGCGACAGGATTTTCTTCGTCAACATCGAGGAGCATGAAAACGGCAAGCGTCCCGAACGTGACATTCCATTGGCGGATGTACTCTCCGGGAAGTACCTGCCCGTTGTCAGGCAAACCAGCCACGGGCCACAGTGGGTCAACGGTGACCCGGGCGTGGGCGTGTTCATGCAACTGAACGTCCAGCCTTACACCGGCCAGGATGTCAGCATGAATCCGGTCGACTTCGAGCCCGCCAAGCCTGGCAAGCCCGAGGGCAAGTTCATGATCCCCCTGCCCTTGCACCGTGATGACCCTGCCGATATCGCCCGGCTTGCCCAGGCGCGGCACCGCACCTTTATCTTTGGCCGCTCCAACGGCACGGATTTCAAGCCCTGGACGATCAAGACCGATGGCGGCGAAGGCTTCAACATGGACCCGCGCCGGATTTCAGCCGCGCCACAACTGGCCACTGGCCCGACACCGGCATGGTTCAAGGGTGAAGGCACGCTGGAAATCTGGAAGATCGAGAACGGCGGCAATGGCTGGAGTCACCCGGTGCATGTGCACTTCGAGGAAGGGATCATTCTCACTCGAGGTGGCAAGACACCACCCGAATGGGAAAAAGGGGCGCGCAAAGATATCTACAATATAGGCCGTCATCCTGAGAGCCTCGACAATGTCGAAATGGCCATCCGCATCCGTGAGTTTGCCGGTACCTACATGGAGCACTGCCACAACACACAGCATGAGGACACGTCGATGCTGCTGCGCTGGGACTCTGAGCACCCGGGCCAGTTCCAATTGATGCCCACTCCATTGCCAAGCTGGGACGGCGTGAGATTCGTGGCCTCGGTTGCGTTACCGACATTCCGTACGGGAGATGGTGTGGGACCACAGGTCGAGGTCGACAATAACCAGGAAGATAGCAGTGGCAGTGGCAGTGGCAGCGGTAGCGGTAGCGGTAGTAGCGGCAGCGGTGTTAGCGGAGGCAAAGGCTAGCGGCGTCTCTGCTCAACTATCTGAGCAATGCGGTGAAGTTGACCGAGCGTGGGCACATCCTGGTTGAGGTGTGCCTGCGCCAGGCCGGCTTGAAAGTCGACGGTGCGGACATGGTTGGCAGACTTCGACGGGGACTGGGCCACCACAGTCTGCATGTTGATTTGCTGCGCAGTTACCAGCCCCACAAGACCCATTTGCTATAGCGCGAGTTACTGGATGCAGTGGCTGTCCGTGACGCGTTACCTGTTCGACGATGGTAATGACATGTTCATTCTTTGTAGTAAGCGCTAGCGTCGTCGAGTTTCAACTTCGCGGGTATCGCCCGCTTCGCCGTATCGGATCCGGTCGACAGGGGTACGCTCTGCGTGACATTGGCCATCCGGGTGATTTCCACCTGCAGCTTATCCTTGCCGAGCAGATAGTCGGCCAGCTTCTGGGAAAACGGCCAGTAGTTCAGATCGGCTGTCAGGGTCAGCGGTCCGACAGCGTCGGCCGGCACCAGGAAGGAGAACTCCCCGATATTGTAGCCCTTGGGCAGAATGCGATTGTCCGAGAGTATCTGCGTGGCATTCCAGACCTCGACGTCCAACGGATTGCCGTTCTTGTCGCCTATGTGCACTTTGAAATTTCGCGTGTTGACTTCGGTCTTGCCGTCCTTGATCGAACCCAGGCGATAGAGCTCGCGACCACTGGCATCCTGCACCCGAAAATCGATCCACATCTCCCGCCCCTCCGGAAAACCGGTTGGCAGCTTGTGCCCGGCGCCGACGTTGGTCACTTTGACGGCTACCGAGGCGTATTGTCCGGGAATGATGGCGGCCGGCAGTTGCTGGAACGTTATTTGCGCCGCGCGCGCGAGCATGTCGCGTGCGCGTTGCGCGCCCTCCTCCTGACCAAGATGCTTGAGCATCGTCGCGTTGGCTCCGCTGAACCAATGCGAGGCCACCTCCTTACGGTCTGGCCCCATGATCGCGGCCTTGCCCGCAAAGCCCGGCATGTGGCAACTCTGGCAGGTCACATTGTTAAGGCTGTAGGTGCTCTCCTGCCATTCGTCATAAGTGCGCTCCACCGCCACGCTGCTGAACGGGTGCGTGACGTTGTGGCAGGTGCCGCAAAAGTCCGAGCGCGTGTGCAGAGCGGAATACACGGTGTCGTGATAAGGCGAAACGGCATCCTTGCGCGGGCCGAACTTGGTCGGTTTGCCGTGCGCTCGCGGGCTCAGAACATAGGCGCCGTTATCGAGGCCCGTGCGGGCACTGATGTTGTGGCAGGTCTCGCAATCGACCCCGGGCATCGGATGATTCTTCGCACTGTCTTCAATCGAGGAGCGGTTGACTTGCGAAGTGATCTGCCCGGTGGTGAGACCGATCGGGGTATGGCAGCCGGTGCAGAAGTTATCGACCTTGCCCTCGGTGGCCGCGCTCGCACGCTTGAGCAAGGCCCGATAGATGGGCTCATCCCAGGCCTGGGACATCATCGACGAGCGCCACTGCCTGTAGATCTCCGTATGGCAAGCGCCACAGACCTGGGCATTGTCGAAGTCCTTCACATTCAAGACCAGGTTGCCGGTGGTATTGGCCCGATGCGGAAAGAACGGCATCGCGCCAATCACATGCATGAGCCTGGAGCGTGCCGGCTCCAGCCACTTCTCATTGTTTTGATTGTCATCGCCCTGAAGTTCGTCAGCCGCCACCAGCGTTACCGTCAGCAGGCAGGTTAGAAAGCACAACCGGTGCAGTGCTACCTGCGCACACGTATGTCTGGAGTGGCTCATAAGCATTTCCCCTGGACGGTTGCAGAGGATGACTGCAGTACTTCTATTGAGTAAGCCCGGTATTGAGAAGCCAGGGCTACTTCGTGATGCAAACCGATGGCTACAGGCAATCACTCAATGGAGTACTGACAGCTCCACAGCATCCCGGCCCTGCACCTTGCATGAACGGGACAAGCTCACTCAGCAATTACTCTGCCAGCGTTGTATTAAATAGGCGTGGTGACCTGAAAGATCCGCAAACATTGGCCAGCGATTGAAGTAACCGGTTAATGAACATGCGAATACCGCTGAGCAAAAGCCCCCATTAGTGGGGGGCTCACTCCGAATCGGGGGGTGTCAGACGGGAGGGCCAGGGTTTCTCTGCGGGGTGCGCCTCGCAAATCCGGGGCCACTCACTTTACTCGATACGACTTACTCTCTGTCCTTGGTCGACCGAATGAGATTGCCCCGTAACTTCACAATGGCCTTCTGCATCTGCACGAAGTCGTCGGGATCAAGACCGGTTTGCGGGAAGCCGTCTTCGGTGAGACCTTCGCGCAGTTTTCGCCCCTCTTTGGTCAGACTGATCCGCACCTGGCGTTCGTCTTCCGGGTCGCGCTGGCGCATTAAATAACCCATCGCTTCCAACTTCTTCAGAATCGGCGTGAGGGTATTGGATTCGAGAAACAGCTTTTCGCCGAGGCTGCCAACGGTCTGGTTGTCTTCCTCCCACAGCGCAACGAGGGTGATGTATTGCGTATAGGTCAGGCCGAGCCGCTCGAGCATCGGCTTGTAGGCCTTGCCGAAGGCCAGGTTGGTGGAATAGACCGCAAAACACAGGAAGTCGGTGAGTTTGAGATCCAGGGCGGATGTCTTGTCGGTGTTTTTCATGGGCGTTCTCCTGGCTCAATCTTGCGAGACCGAAACTATACGTCGTACGCGATGGTATCGGAAGTGCGTATAAACGCCGACGGCCAGCTCACCGGAGAAATCCCCGGTGAGCTGGCCGTGCAGTGGGTTATGCCGTCAGGACGTTGATGTCGACATCAATGTTGCCGCGTGTGGCCTTGGAGTAAGGGCAGATTGCATCGGCGTTGTGGGCCAACTCGGTCGCCACCCCCTGGTCCAGCCCCGGCACCCGCAAGGTCAGTCGGGCCTGGAGGAAGTAAGCCGCGCCGGTCTGGCCCAGGTCCACTTCAATGTCGACGGCGGTGTCGGTCGGCAGTGTCACCTTCATCTGTTGGGCGGCCAGCCCCACCGCTGCGATGTAGCAGGCCGACCAGGCTCCGGCGAACAGTTGCTCGGCTTTCGGGTGCGGCTGGACGGCGGTGAGCACGTGTGCCGGTGTATCGCTGCCGGGGGACGACAGCACGATATCGAGGTTGCCGTTGTGACCGCGCGAGGTGTTGCCCGCGCTGTTATGAGTGGTGTGGGTTTTGCCGCTGGCCAGTACTTTTTCGATCTTGCTCATGATGATTCCCTCAGGATTACAGTGAGTTATGTTCGTGCACGCTTTTATCGCATGCGATATTAGTGACGCATCCAGGCATCACGCCGTAATAACGTTCAGGGCAACGTCGATATTGCCGCGTGTGGCTTTGGAGTAAGGGCAGATGGAATCGGCAATGTGCGCCAGTTCGGTCGCGACATTCTGTGCCAGCCCTGGCACTCGCAGGGTCAGTCGGGCCTGAAGGAAATAGGCCAGACCAGTCTGGCCCAGGTCCACTTCGATGTCGACGGCCATATCCGCCGGCAACACGATATTGCGCTCCTGGGCCACCAGCCCCACTGCCGCGGTGTAGCAGGCAGACCAGGCACCGGCAAACAGTTGCTCGGCTTTCGGGTGCGGCTGTGTAGCGGTAAAGACGTGGGCCGGCTGGGCGGAACCCGGTGACGACAGTTCGATATCGAGGTTGCCGTTGTGACCGCCGACACCGCTGTGGGTGGTGTGGGTTTTGCCGGTTGCCAGTACTTTTTCGATCTTGCTCATGGGGACTTCCTCAGGATTTGATCTTTCGTGCGATTGTATCGCATGCGATATTTATGACATTTAAAAAGACAACGTTCATCAATTGGCGTGTGCAATGATCCAGTTGTTGCCGTTTTGGCCATGGGAAGCGTGAGCGGTTGAGATAAACATTGTGCGGCGGCTTCCGGTGTTCATGGCTGAGTCTCCAAACGGCAGGGGTTGTCGTTATCTTTAATCGCTATCAATTAAATCGTATGCGATGGATGAATATTCAACCAAAGCCCCAATGATGTCAAAGTTTATTTTGTGCCTTGCCGATGAGCGGTAGACGCGAGATCAACCTCGCTACCCTCTCCCTTGCGGAAAGGATGATGGGCTTCTCACCGTCCGGCCCTCCGGAGCCCCCGGTTACGCGCATCGGATCGCTTTCACCCATGACGATCAACGCTTTGGCGCTGAAGTGAAATGGACGTTTTTCATTCGAAAAAAAACCGGCCATTCGAGCCGGTTCTTTGATTTCCTGAGCCCCACACACAAAAAACCCCCTCACAAGGAGGGGGTCTGATGTTTGAAAGGTTCAGACAGGTTCCCCCGTCTTTTCCTGGAGTCTCGTCAGTTCAGCGCAGCGCAGGAATACCCGCAAACAACCACGAAGTTTCTTGAACCGGAGTTGCTTCGTTGCGCTT
Organism: Pseudomonas jessenii; assembly: GCF_002236115.1. Taxonomy (GTDB): domain Bacteria; phylum Pseudomonadota; class Gammaproteobacteria; order Pseudomonadales; family Pseudomonadaceae; genus Aquipseudomonas; species Aquipseudomonas jessenii. The sequence goes on from NZ_NIWT01000001.1 coordinate 716,599, forward strand.
ACGCGCCCACTGGGTCAGCGCCACCATCATCGCAAAGCCGAGCACGATCAACACCGGATAGGCCATCAGCAACTCGGTGAGCGAATACTTCCAGGCCAGCGGTCGACCGACACCGAGCATGGCGGCATACAACCAGGACACGCCCGACAGTGCGCCAGAGAACAGGGCAAACATTCGCACATTGATCTGTAGATCAAGCAGCGAACCGGCCTTCAGCATTGCCGGCAATACATAGCGGTGCAACAGCATGCCGTTGAACGTCAGCAACAATACAATAATAACTTTTGCTTGAAGTTTCGGATTGGCAAAATAGGTCATGCCTTTTTCAAGGTAATCAATACCTATAATCGCAGCTCCGGTGACCCACAAGAAGATCAACGCATTGGAAACAGACTTCTGAAGACTGGCCATATGTTCATTATCGTGCCCCGACGACACGCGACCTTTCAATAAGTCCTTTACCATTGCCGCGTCGCTGGCAAACACCAGGCCAATAGCTACGCAGCAAGCCAACAGGTGAACGTACACAACGCCTAAACGCAAAAACTCCATGGATTCTTTCTGGCCGATCAGGCCGATAATTGTACTAATATCCAAGATTACATCTCCACTTATTGCGGCAGTGCAAATTGACCATGCCCCAGGCATGCGAATTAATTAATTAATTAATTGCGCCTGCACGATCAAGTTCGCATTGATTGAATCGACTAAATAATTTGGTATTACAAGAGAGAGCGACTCGCCCAGCAAGTCAGTGATGACGACATACTATCACTCCAGGTCTCAGGTAAAAAAAATCCCCATGCGCATTCCATTCAATGCAGATGAGGTATACGTCCATTTTATTAGTGAGTGCAGCGCGAACTGTCAAAGGATCCGCCTGCCGGTAAATCAGAGCGAAGCATATCAAAATCGTTCACTTTTTGAGCAGCACGCTCGACAAACGGTACTAAATCCAACACCTGGAGGTACCTGTTTTCCTGGCGGAAACCTGCATAGCTACGGTGCTGAATCGCTTCACCATGCATACCGAAAAAAAACCCGCTATTGCGCTGAACTTTCGTCGCCAGCCCCGACCAATGGCGAAAATTGCCTACTGGTCACCGGCAAATTCGAGTCACCTGAAGGGGCCGTCGACGCGTCTCGTTCGACTCAGCCACACCCACGCTGAATCGAGGTTCTTTTTGAGCGGTGCCCCAGGCTTGCTCAAGCCAGCAATTGGGTGATCCACCGGGCCTGCCGAGCGATGTCCTGCACCGTCTCCTCCGGCACGGCCTGCGGCGCCTGGGCAAAGTGGCTCAGGGTCTTCTGTTTCTGGCGCAACTTGCGCTGCCACTTGACCAGGAACGCCGGGCTGCGGGTCTGCATCTGCAACGGGCCGAAGTACAGCTCCCGGGCGGTGTAGATCACCGGCCCTGCGCGTTCAGCGACGATAATTTCGTAGTCGAAACGATTTTCCCGCAGCACTTCCTCGCAGAGGATGCGATAGCCATTGTCCATCAGCCATTGGCGCAGTGGCTGCTCGCCGCCGTTGGGCTGCAGGATCAGGCGCTCCTGACCGCTCAGGTACGCCTTGCCACTGTCGAGGATGTCACGGATGGTTTCGCCGCCCATGCCGCAGATGCTGACCGCTGTAATCCCGTCTCCCGGCTCGATCGCCGCCAGGCCGTTGGCCAGGCGCACGGTGATTTGCGAGTCCAGGCCGTTCTCGCGCACGGTGCGGTTGGCAGCGTGGAACGGAGTCAACGCCACCTCGCCGGCCACCGCCGCCGCAATGGCGCCACGGCGCATCAAGGCCACCGGCAGGTAGCCGTGATCCGAGCCGATATCGGCCAGGCGCGCACCGGCTGGCACATAGGCGGCAACGCGCTCCAGGCGCATGGACAATGTCTGTTCGTTCAACTGCGGCCCCTTTTCACCACTAACGTCCGGCGACTTGGGCCGGATCGGGCGTGATTCTGTCGAGCAATGCCGTGCATTTCAAATTTATGTGACCAGGGTCATGGCCCTTTTCACGCAATCACTTGCGCATACACCGATCTGTCGACGTTGCCACCGGAGAGAATCACCCCCACCCTTCTTCCCGACATGGCTTCACGCTCCGAGATGAGCGCTGCCAACGCCGACGCACCGGCCCCTTCGGCAAGGTTATGGGTATCGGTGTAATACACGCGCATGGCTTCGGCGATCTGGTCATCGCTGACCGATACGATCCGCGCAGCACCTGCCGCGTAGACGGCAAAGGCTTCAGGAATCGGCTTGCGCACGGCAAGGCCGTCGGCAAAGGTGTTGGCCGAGGCGGTTTCGCGAATTGCGCCAGCGTCAAACGATAGCTGTGCAGCCGCCGCCTGCGTGGAAACCACGCCAACCACTTCGGTTTCCAGACCCAGCGCATCGCGGGCGGCGATCACCCCGCAAATCCCCGATCCACAGCCAATCGGTACATAAACGGTATCCAGGTCCGGTGCTGCGTTGAACAGCTCCAGCGCATAAGTGGCGACGCCTTTGACCAGCTCGGTGTGAAACGGCGGAACCAGGAACAGGTCCTGCGCGTGCGCCAGACGGGCAGCCTCTTCACGGGCATCATCGAAGTCGCGGCCATACTCGACCACTTCAGCGCCAAAGCCGCGCATGGCGTTGTTCTTTTCTACCGAGTTACCTTCCGGCACGACGATCAACGCCTGCAAACCCAGTGTGCGAGCCGCCAGTGCCAGGCTCTGGCCATGGTTGCCGCGGGTAGCGCTGACAATGCCCTTCGCGCCCGGGTGCTCGCGCTTGAGCCAGTGCATGAACGTGATACCGCCGCGCACTTTGAAGGCACCGGTAGGCGTGTGATTTTCGTGCTTGACCCACACCGTGCAACCCAACCGCTGAGCCAGCAAGGGCCAAGGGTACTGGGCTGTGGCGGGCATGACCTGGTAAACGTGGCGAGCAGCTTGTTCGATATCGTCGCGAGTCAGTGTGTGCATGAGAGGTCCCCCTGAGGTTTTGCCCAGTCTGAACAACGGCGCAGTACTCCGGCTTTCAAAAAACTGACCTGACTTTTGTCCCTCCTCTTCACTACTATGGTGTCCATGAGTCATCGAAATCGCCCGCCGCCACCACGCTTGTCCGAACCGGTCCGTCGTATCGAGGCCGGCCCTTGGGCAATCGAATTGCTCCCCGGCTGCGCCTACGCGACCCGCTATGTCGCGACCCAGGCGGGAATCGGCTTCGCCTTCGACAGCCAGCGAGGCCTGCACGCCATCGGCAGCGACCGAATACGCCCCTTCGATGCCGTGCCCAACGGCCTGGCGTTCGTCCCCGCCGGGTGTGACGTGTTGTCCGAATCCCCCCAGGGCGGTGAATACTTGCGGGTGATTCGCACCGATGCCATGGCGTTGATGGGGGATCGTGCCTTCAACAATCGCATCGACCGGCAGGCCACGGCTCTCGCGTGGCGTATGCGTGCCGCGCTGTTGCTGTCCTCTGTGGAGGACGATTGGGAGGCCTGGGCACTGGCATTGTCCGAACGGGCGACGGGTAGCGAAGCGGTGTCGACAACACCCCATGGCTCGATAACCGGCAGCCGGATGCGCTTGCTCGATGAGTTCATTGATGCAGGCCTCGAAGACCCGTTGAGCGTACCGGCGATGGCGGGCCTGCTTGGATTGTCCGAAGGGTATTTCATGCGGGCCTTCAAAAACGCCACCGGCAAAAGCCCGCACAGCTACCTGATCGACCGACGCCTCGCCAAGGCCCGTGCCCTGATGCGCGATTCGACCGCCACCCTGACGGAAATCGCCTACGCCTGCGGTTTCAACTCCCAGGCGCACATGGCGACCACCTTCAAGCAACGTCTTGGAGTGAGTCCGGCGCAGTTGCGTCAGTCTTTGGGGCTAGAGCAGATTGACAGCGAATCCCACGCCAAGGCTGACCTGCTCGGCGTGGCCAAAAGAAACTGAGGAACCCAGGGAATCGAACGGTGTCGCAGCGGTCCAACACGCGGCAGCACAATGGGCGCGAGACGCCCAACGTATTGCCTGCCGACCGCCATTGCCCATGGGAGAACCCATTGCCAGCTATTTTTTTGCGTCAAGTTTTCCGGTTAGCGATCGTGCTCTTTTGCGCTGGCACCTCGTCCTCGGTTTTCGCCTGCCCGGCCGGGCAGTATCAGGTCTGCATGGTCGCTTGTTTTTGTGCTCCAGGTTCCGAAGAGGAAGCTGGAACGATCTTCGACGACATGAACCAGATGGCGGCCTCTGGATTGCAGAACTGGATTGTGCAATCGCGCAACACCGCGGCAACCGGCGATATCCAGCCAATCCCGCTGAATATCCGGGCCCAGCTCGAACCCTACTATGACATTCAAGTGCTCGATTCGGTTCGCTACAAGGTAGGCGATGATGTGGAGCTGAACGCCGCACACACCATGCTGCAGAATCCTGATGTACGTGCGGTCACCCTTATCGACATCATCGTCTTTCGAAATCCCGAAGATGCACTTAACGATGTCGCGCTGTGGGCGCATGAGTTGAAGCACGTGCAGCAGTACCAGCAATGGGGCGATCGCGAGTTCGCCACTCGTTATACCCGTGATTACGAAGCCGTCGAGGCGCCTGCCTACGAGATTCAAGCCCAGGTAGCCAGAGCGCTACGAACCAGTCAGGCTCGGGCAGAATCGCCTCGATATCCTTGAGCAAGGGTCAAGCCTGGTCAGGTAACCATCAAGAGGTGGTACCGCCCCTTCTCATGCGGATTGTCTGCGCCAGGTGCCGGGGGATGTGCCGAATTGGCGTTTGAATGCGCGACTGAACGCGGCTTCGGAGTCGTAGCCAACGGCAAAGCCGATTTGCGCCACATTGCCGCGACCTTCGCGCAACTGTTGAGCCGCCACGTGCATGCGCCACAGCGTCAGGTATTGCATCGGTGGCTGTCCGACCAATGCCGTGAAGCGCTCGGCGAACACCGAGCGCGACATGCCCACCTCAAGCGCCAGGGCTTCTGCCGTCCAGCCTTCGGTTGGACGGGCATGCAATAGCGCCAGTGCGCGCCCGATATGCGGATCCCGCAACCCCGCCAGCCACCCACGCCGCTCAGCGGGAAGGCTGGCGACATACTGGCCGACGGCTTCGACGAATAGCAGCTCCGATAGCTTGGCGATGACCGTTGTCGAGCCGACGCGGCCCGCCGCGATTTCACTGACAGCAAAACGAAAGGAGCTTTCGATCCAGGTGCCCGAAGCCGTCGCACGCAAATCCAGTTTCAATAAGGAAGGCAACGACGAAAGCAACGGACTGAAGGGTGTTTCTGAACCGAGGAACCCGCACAGCAACTGCGTGGCCTCGCCGCCCCCTCCGTACTTGATCCGTGATATGCCGCCGACTTCTGGCGGCTGGATGACTTCTCTGGCTGGCATGGGCGCAATGCTCAGGTCGCTGCCAAAAGAATGTGCGTCGTTGCGAGGAAGCAAAACGAGTTCGCCTGCCCCTACCTCGATGGCGGCACCACCGTCGATTTGAATTTGCATGCGCCCAGCGGCGACAAAGTGCGACGCAATGATGTGTCGAGGTGCCGCCAGGAACGGCTTGCAATCATCTGCCGAGATTCTGCCGTTGATGCACCAGGGCGCAGTGAGCTCCGCCTCGAGGAAGACCCCTCCAGACAGCCGAATCACACGCAACACATCAGAAAGCGCATCCAACACTTGACCGCCCTCCTTTCCGGAGTCCGGAGCAGGTTTTCAGGCGCACCGGTCATTCACCGCCTGAACTGCGACGCCTAGATTAGCACCAACGCGGAATCAGCGATCGAAACTGTCCCCAGAGGCTTCACCCAGGGTCATTGGCTCCGACGTCAACCGAAATTGCCCCATTCCAACGGCACCAGGGCAGCAGGAGATCCATATGAACAGCGTCGTTACCCTACCCGGCTCAGCGTCAGGCAACACCGCCCGTTATGCGCAAATGGTCAGGTCATCGAAAAAGTCCGAATGGCAGATCGATCGCGATCTGCTCCAGGACCGCAGTTTCGACTTCTCGCGCAAATTCCTCCCCGACGGACTGTCGCAGGTCGACCGCCTGACCTTTCTCGATGCGGCCCAGGCGCGCCTGCTCAGTCAGATCCAGGGCCGGACCTATGCGTACATCTTTGGCCTGGTTGAGCGTTTTATCAGTGCCAAGATGCTCGATCAGGGTCGGGCCCATGTATTTGACAATCAACTGGCCCTTGAAGCACTGGTGCGTTTTTCCAATGACGAGATCAAGCACCAGGAGTTGTTTCGGCGCATGGAGACGATGATGAGTTCGAAATTGCCAGCGGGATATCGTCAGGTTGCCGATCCAAACGAGGTGGCGCGCGCGGTACTGGCGGCCAGTACCTGGTCGGTGCTGGCGCTGACCTGTCACATCGAGCTGTTTGTTCAGGCGCACTACGTGCAAAGCATCGCCCCGCGCGAGGAACTGTGCCCGTTGTTCAAGGATGTCTTCAAATTCCACTGGAAGGATGAAAGCCGGCACGTCGTACTCGATGAGCTGGAATGGCAGGACGAGCACGCGAAACTCTCGTCGGCCGAGCACGACCAGGCAGTGAATGACCTGATTACGCTGGTAGCGGCCGTCGACGCGATCCTGCAGGCACAATCGGCAGCCGATGCCGACTACTTCATCAGTCATGCTTCACGATCGTTCAGTGTCGATGAGACCGCGCAAATCAAGGCCTGCGTGCTGAGTGCCTACCGCTGGCAATACATTATCTCGGGCGTACGGCATCCACACTTCGGTCGACTGCTGACGCAGATGACAACGCCAGCACAGATGTCCAGGATTCAGACCGCTCTGGCCCCCATCATGAGCAATTGACCGACAGCGCGCGACTGACTGCTCGTCGGTCGCGCTGCGGGACGACGTGCTGACAATGAACCATCGAGGATGGCGGCCATGACGATACCGATGTGGATGCTGCTTGGGTTTGCGACCTGGACCTTGCTGCTATTGATGGCAACCGTCGGGGTTTATCGCTGGGTCGCAATCCTGTTCTCGAGTGTTCCGATCGCCTCTTTCCGAAGCGATCGGCTCGAAGGCGAAGATTGGTATCGCCGCGGGACAAGGGCCCATGCCAACTGTGTGGAAAACCTGCCTGTGTTTGGCGTCATCGTGTTTGTGATTACAGCCCTTGATGTCAGCGGCGCCGTAGTGAACTACTTGTCCACACTCGTCCTGATCGCTCGCGTGTGCCAGTCATTGGTTCACGTCTCCCATGAGCAAACCAATGCGTTCGTGGCAGTTCGGTTTGCCTTCTTTAGCGTTCAGTTGGTGTGTTTTCTCGCGCTCATTGTCATAGCCGCTTGTTATGGCATATGAACAGGTGCCCGCTAATCCTCAAATCGCCCCGTGCCGTCTCGATCGCGCTCGTAGTGTCGGGTGAGTGCAAACGCCGGCAACCAGGCCTCGCGCCGCACAGTCCAGCTCTCGTAGGTTGGCGTCAACTGGTCAGGGGCATCCAGAGATCCAAGGTTCACCTCGACTTCGTCTGCGCTGCGTGAGAACACCGACGAACCGCACTGCGGACAGAAGTGCCGCCCGGCGTAGTCACGTGTTTCGCCCTCGATTGTCACGGCATCCTGATGAAATATCGCGGACGCGTGGAACAGCGCCCCATGGTGCTTGCGGCAGTCGAGACAGTGACAAACACCAACCCGGAACGGGCGCCCCGACGCGACAAGACGCACTTTGCCGCACAAACAACCGCCGGTGAATCGGTCCATGCGGTGCCTCCTTCAGGCCGTCCGAAACGGCGTATCAGCGTGGGAACAGGAACGTCACGGCGGCGCCAAAACCGGCGCTGCAAAGGGTTAGCGTAGGCAACTGTGATCGATGTGCAATTTGTCCTGACCGTGTGTTTAACAGTTTTTGAGAGTTATTGATTCGGATTATCCCGCCGCTACGGGCAGCATTCGGCCCGCATTGACCGGCGTGCAAGCACCTGCTTTGCGTAACCGACCGGCAAATACCAGTGCCTGAAAACAAGGCGCCCGGACCAATGCCGGGGCCAGGTCGGAACCCGAATGACAACTTTCATCACTTGAGAACCAAACATATGGGCATGTCGAATAAATGGATTGCGGGTATTGCTTTGAGCTGTGTATTTCAGGTCGGCTGTGTCTCGCAAGTCGCGCAGCAAGAGCAATACTCGGGCTTCCTGGGCAATTACCAGGGCCTGGAGGAGCAAACTACGCCGAGTGAGCAGAAAGTATTGCGCTGGGTATCGCCAGGGTTCGATCCACGCGCGTATTCCACTGTGGTGTTCAGGCAGATGGAACTGTATCCATCGCCGCAGCCGACCGCGCGCGTCAGCCTGAAAACCCTGCAAGACCTGCAATTGATGGCCAGCAACAGCGTCAAGACCGCCTTTGCCCGCCGCTACGCGATCGTCCCTTATCCACAATTGGCGCCGACCAATTCACGGTCGCTGATCCTGCAGGCGGCGATCACTCACGTCAGCGCCAACAACGAAGGCATGCACTGGTATGAGGTCGTACCAATCGGGGCCATTGTCGGGGCGACACAAGCAGCCACCGGGCACCGGGACCAGACCGCCGAGATGTACATCGAAGCCAACCTGATCGACGCCAAAACCGGTTTGCCGGTAGCGAAGATCGTGCGCAAGGTGTTCGGCGAGACCATCAAGAATGCCAAGCAGCCGATTGTTGCCAATGACTTCAAGGTTGCACTCAAAGGCATGTCAGACGATATGCAGGCCCTGCTCCTCAAGCATTGACGTTCAAGCAAACCCCATCGCAAGCGTGAAAGTGCCTGCCGTCCACCGGCATTGGATGGCATTGCAAGCAAACCGGCATGGGGTTTCAACGTGGCGCCACGCCGCGTTTTCCCTCTGACAAACCGTTAGCCGTGCCGACGCCTGACGCGAGACTCGATGATGAAAATTCTGGCCCATACCCTGGCGATCCTGATGCTGTTGATGAGCACCAGCGCCCTGGCGGCAACCGTGATTCCCCTCAAAGGTCAGACCTCCCAGGCCATCCAGCAGGACACCAGTGCCTGCCAATCCCAAGCCAACGCGCAGCATCCGGTACAAAGCACCGTGCCCTCCGGTGGTCGGGCCAAGGGCGCCGCAACCGCCGCGGTAGCCGGTGCGACGGCGGCGGAAGTTCGGGGCCGCCAACATGAAAACGTCTATGATCAGATCGACGACGATACCCGCCAAGACTATCGCCAGAACCACGCACGCAGTGCCGCGGCTGCCGGCGTCGTCGTGGGGGGCGCCAGGCAACGCCAGGCGCGCCGGGAGAATCTGAGTGAGAGCGAACAAAGCATCACCGCCAACAACTCCGTCTACAGCAGCTGCCTGCAACAACGTGGCTACGATGTTTTGCCTTGATCGATGACGACAACGGCGTGAAGAACCAAAAAAAAGCCCCGGGCCCTTCATGAAAGGACTCGGGGCAAAGTCGTAGAACGAGAGGTGAGGATCGTTGACGCCGCGAGAAACAAACCGTGGACACGCAACGTTCCTCGAGATCCATTTAAATCGGTAACGTCCCTGGTTAAAAGCTAATAAGAATCAAAAATAATCTTTCACAAGCCAAGTGCACAAGAACACCATCATTGATTTGTATCCTGATAGTTCAGGCTGATACAGAAACCTGGCGCAACAGCGAGGTTAGTTCATTGAGGTGTAGCCGCGCGTCCCCCCTCCTGCCCGAGCTTGCAGTTTTCGGATAGCGCAGTTAATCCATTCCAAGCATTATTCATGGTGTCCAAATCGAAAACCATGGGTCATCCAGCAATGCTTTTCCTTTGTATGATTGAACGGATACCTCTGACAGACAGGGCTGTTTGCCGAACTGCACGCCTCTGAAACGAGCCAATCCAGCATCGTAAATGCAACACACAGTGCACCTTCCGCTGGGCCCTCATCTTCGTTCACTTCCCAGACCAGAATGTACCGAGCCAAATCCGGCCCCTATACTCAGGCCAGCACCGCCTGAACGGAAGATTTCTATGAGTTACACCTTCAAGTTGAAAAATGGCGCCGTCGCGGTGTTCGACCCGGACAGCGCCATGCTTTCCATTACAACACCCCATGGAGATGTACAGAATTCCACGCTAGGTAGAGCTGAGTCGCGCCTGTTGGACCTGCTCCTCATGGAGCCAGGTGTCACTAAAAGCCGCGATGAAATCATCGACTACACCTGGAATGACCGCGTGGTTGCCTCCGGCAGTTTGAATCAAACGGTTTTCTCACTACGCAATATTCTCAATGACAGCCGGGATCACGAGATCTTGATGACTGTTCCTCGACGAGGATATTGCTTCAACCGGCAATGTGTCGTCGATGCAGAAGCACATGTACCGGCACCCCGGGAGGAAACAACGCAGCCCCCCGCCCCCATCCCTGAGCAACTACCGCCGGCTGGTAGTGACGGGCTGCTGGCACCCTCAGGTAAAACCAATGAATCCGCGCGCATTACAAAAGCCCAGCTGATCGCTTATATCGTTACGCTGGCAGTCGTTGCCTTTACTGTTTTTCAATTCGACTTCGACGCGCCAAAAATTGAAATTTCCAGTACCGACAAGAATGGGCTGGTCATACACGCCGTGGGCAGCGATCTTGCCGAGGCGCAAGCGCTGATGGAGTTGTCCGCCAAACAAACCGAACAGCTGCCACCAAACCTGAAGGGCCAGGTCTGGATCAACCTGTATAAAGCCAATTATTCCGTTTCGTGCATCCGCCAGGATCTAAGCACTGCAAATCTACAATTGAACAGCAGCGAAAGGGACCTCGCCTTGATGATTCGTCAATGTCTGGAAGTCACTTTATGAAATTTGAAATTTCGCAAGCGGTTCACTGGCCTCTTATAGGCTTGATCAATGCACTGTGCATTTTCTCTTTCGTTTACTCACCTTCGCACTACATGGAAAATATCAGTTACCAGACAAAATCCCGACAATGGCTGGAAGATCTCAATCAACTCAACACCGAAGAGTACCTCACTATCGGGCATGGCAGGCTCACGGGGACCACGCTGGAAAGCCTGAATGGGAAAATCCGCAACGCGACCATCTCAGCGAACATAATCGGAGAAAGCAATAAACACGTCGAGATCAAAGTCAGCAACATCAAGCTCAGCCAGGACAATGAACTTTTTGCCATTGAAAAGACCCCTGACTTGTTCTTTAGACGTCAATACGTCTTGCAAGAAGGCGCCATTCTGAACTACGAGTTGATCCCGACCCAGGATAAAAACGCGGTGTGTTTTTACATCCATGAACTTGGCCGTTTGCGCTGCATGAACCATTAATCGGCCTCCCGAACGGGCTCGACACCCGTCTGGCAAAGGTTCACATCAAAGAATTTTCAAACAAAAATAATACTTATTGATTTGAATCAAACGTCTCCCCCGCCAAAAATCCCTCCTCGATAATCCTTGGAATCGAGCCTGCTTGATTCTCGTCCGGGACAATGCCCTACAGAGGGAATCAAGTGAACGCCATGCATTTCCTGCGAGCCCATAAATCGACGACTTTCAGATTCCTGGGGGTCTTGTTTCTGTCTGCCATTCCACTTTATTCGTTGGCGCACGACGAGCACTCCGTCGAAAGCACGACCATTGAATATTATGAAGTTGAAACAAGCCCGGATGACAGCCAGAAACTATCGCATCTGAAGATTTACAGTGAGAATGAGTATCATACAGACGAGCAGAGCAGTGATTCTACTCTCCCCGCCCCACCACAAAGTGACACAGGCATGAGCTACGCCAGTTCGCTCATACTTCTATGAGGGGCGGGCAAACGCTGACTGGCCTCTTCTGACGACCTGACAAATATGAGTTATTGACTTTGGCAGGCACCATCGAAGTGAGATTATTTGCAGCCCAAGTCGTGGCAGAGATGCAGCTGACATTCTGCGCTGCCTGAATAAACTGTTAATAAGGAATCGCCTCGATGCTACTGAAAAACTTCGTCACCGTGTCGTTTGGTTTATTGCTTTCTCTCAAGGCCATGGCCGACGACAAGGGTGTCTACAGTGCAAAATTGACGAGTGTCGAAACCAACAAAAAGGCCCCAACTACTGTGAAAACTGGCTATCAGGTAAAAAACGGTTATCGTATTGACGACTTTTACGCCTTTACAGCAGCAGCCATTGATCCGATGAAACCCCAATCGCAGATCTTCAGTTCGAAAATCGATCCGCGCAGCGTTCAACACATGGACGACTCACCGTTGGACAGCAAGTACGCATTTTCGGCGGAACTGGAACTGATCCGGGGACTCTGAAAACCCGTTCAAAGCCAATGACAATGGGGTCGATCTCACCGACAGCGAGAACGCCCAATCGCGCATCTTCTCCATGACTGCCCGTCAGGCTTGACCCTTATCATTTAACAGATGAGCCTTCAATTTCATGAGTATCGCACCGCCCGACGAGATCTTTCATTTGTCCTCTGCCTTGCCGAGCCAACTGAATAGAACAATAGGCAAATGGGAAATGAGCCTTATTCCGACCGAGCATGAAGCGCGCATTCGGCAACACAAACTCTTTCACAGTCCGCAACTGCAGTGCAGTCGCCTTGAGTTCGACTCATCCGTGACGCTGGTCAGTTCTGTCCCTGCCGGATTCGTGACATTCGCCATCTCCCAGGCACCGATTGGCCGACCCGTCGTAAACAATCAAAAACTACGGCCTGACGAAGTCATCGTACTGCACAGTGATGAATCGGTGCATTACACCTGCGAACCGAATGAAACACTTTTCACCATCACCACGACACTGGAAAACTATGAGCGGTGCCGCCAACATCACTCTGTCATAGATATCCTTGCAAACAGAACACAACACCGCTTCCAGGCTGAAAACTTTCAATTCATACAATCGGCCATTCAAGCCATCAGCGCGTGCTGTGTCGACATCAACGACGCTGCTTCAGCACAGCGCAGCGAAACAGAAGGTTCGACGATTGAAAGTGCGGTACTCGCTTCTCTGTTGCAATCGTTGACGCCCGCTGGCCGCTTCATCCGCAAAGTCCCGACAAGAAGAAAGGTGGCGATACAAGCCATACAGTACATCCATGAAAACACAAAAAAAACGCTCACTATAAAATCGCTGGTAAGGCAACTGGAAACCACCACTCGCACTTTGCATTTTGGCTTTATTGAAACGTTCGGGATATCGCCAATCGCTTATATCAGAAACTTGAGGCTCGCAAGCGCCCGTCGCGATCTGATCAATAAAACGTGGCCTACCGTCACAGAAACCGCGATGTTTTGGAATTTTCACCATCTGGGCCGGTTTTCCAAGGCCTATCAACTGGCTTACGGAGAGACGCCGTCGGAAACGGCCAAGCGCAACTCGGCCAGGCCAAGGAACACGACCTCATCTGTTTACAACCAGGTCGTCGGGGATAGAAATTATCGTTAACAGGCGTTTATCAAAGCCCCGAAAATGATGATTAATGATTTCCCTTGATTAACCACAAGTTTCCACAATTGCTTATTTGCCTACTCAAGGAGATAAGCATGCAACATCGAATAAACACACTGCCACTCAAGCAGAAAATCGCACTGTGTCTTACCGTCTATGCCAGCGGCATCTTGTTGGCTTGGGTAATTGACTGGTACTGAAGTCGCTTAATCCGTGACTACAGAAAGCACAGCGAATTAATGATACCTCGGAGTTTTTCGATGGTTGCCGCATATAAAGCGTTACTTGGAAGGCACGCAGTCACTGTATGTCTGATTGCTGCAACAGGTTGGGCCGCATGGTTCTGTGCTGGAGGGCTGGCGGATCAATTCGTTGCACGGAAGTTGAATAATGTTTATGCCGATCTGCGTGCTGCTCAAGTGGAGCCCAATGCGCAGATCGACAAAGTACTGGAAACCCTCGGCGATCTCGATCGCTCGGGTCAGGAATGCTCCGTAGAGCAATACTCACAACTGGCTGACCTGGTCAAGAACCTGCGATTTGTTGATCAAGCGGCAATCCAGTTGCCCAATGGCAAGATCTGTTCCTCCAACGGACAAGCACCTCCCTCGATACTGGCCGATAGCGACAAGCGCAAGTTTTCCGTTGGAAAGCGAACCTACTGGGTGGATGCTGGCCACACGGTTTCCGCGGACACCGATTTTATCATTGTGTCGGAACAGTCAACCTACGTCTGGGCAAACAAGAAGCTCCTGCTCGACAACTTGAAGTTTCCCAAGGACCTGCAACTGGACCTCATCGGCCCCGGCGGCGCAGTGCCCATTGCCTCTACGGGCCACAAACCGCTGGCGATGCAGAAACCGTTCCACCTGGAAGAACTGGTTACCTCGGCAGACAAGGTCCTCATCGCCTTTGCGGGCAACCGAAATGAACTGATCTCGGTCATTTCTCTTCCGTTGAGCTACCTGACGAGTCTCAAATTCAAATTATTCATTGGCCTTGTGTGCGTGTTCGCAGCGCTGTTTTTGCTCGCATGGTGTGTCAAACGGCATTACACCTCTACCGCCGTACGGCTTCGCAATGCCCTGAAAGCCAACAGGCTGGATGTTCACTACCAGCCTATCGTCAACCTGACGACGGGCTATCTGGTGGGCGCTGAATCACTTTCTCGCTGGAACGACAACGGCACCCAAGTGCCTGCGGATGTTTTCATTGCGGTGGCGGAAAAATCCGACTTGATCCGCATACTTACGCGTTCAGTGATTCGACAAGTGGCGGAGGATTACAGCACCTACCTTTGGGCGTGCAAGGACTTCTACATTACGGTCAATCTTTGCGCCCAGGATATTCAGGACCCAAGTTTTCCAGACTATGTGGCCAGCGTGCTGGCAACCTACAACATGCCAGTGTCCGCCATGGCTTTTGAAATCACCGAAAGGACCCTGATCGATCAGAAGCCTGCCGCCCTGCAATTGCGACGGCTTCGTGCGTGCGGACATCGCATTGCCGTGGACGACTTCGGTATCGGCTATTCCAACCTCTCGCTCCTCGATTCAGTGCCTTTCGACATTCTGAAATTAGATCGCTCATTCATCGCCGACGACAAGATCGCGGCCAAGGATGCCTTGTGGCGCCACATTGCCCAGTTGGCCAGGTCGCTGAGACTCAAGGTCGTGGCCGAAGGTGTCGAGACTCAGGAGCAACTGCCGCATCTGGTCTCGGAGGGGGTTCTATTGGCACAAGGCTGGTTGTTCTCCAAAGCGCTGCCAATTCAAGCATTGGCAAGACGCTACTTTCAATGTCCGGAAAACATCCCGCCTTACGACTCAAAAATATCAATCAATGATTTTTATTAACCCTTCATGGCCCCTCAAATGCTCGCCGAACCCTAACACCAGACAAACCTGAACAAGGACTCCACCACCCATGCTACTTCGAAACCTTGGCTTCGCTTCACTGCTATCGCTGCTGTCTTTTCAGGCGCTCGCTGATGACAAAGGTTTATATCTTGGAGCTGGCGTAAGCAGCATACAGACCGACGAATCCAGATTGGACGACGACGACACCAGCTACAAGGTTTATGCCGGGTATCGCGTCAATAGCTACCTGGCCTTCGAGGGGGCCTACGTCGACCTGGGTCAATTCAAGGACAAGAATGTCGATTTCGATGGTAAATCGGCTCAGGCTGCGGCCCATGTCGGCTTTCCGCTGGGCGATCGGTTGCGGGTATTCGGCAGTGTCGGTGCTCACGCCTGGGACGCCGACGGCAATGCCACCGACGACGATACCGGGGTTGACCTGACCTACGGCGTCGGCGTCGAGTTCGATGTCTTTCGCAACATCGGCCTGCGCGCTGAATACGAAGTTCTGGAGGTCGGAGAGATCGACCTGAATCAGACGACTGCATCCGCCTATATGCTTTTCTGACACCGCTACAACTGAGCGGCCTCCCCCGGGTCGCTCATCGCCCCCTGCACAATGCTCGTCCTCGCTCTACCTATCCCACCCTGCCATTACTTCAACGTTTCCTTCGACTCCTGCGCAGGCGCCATGTACCACTTGTCCCTGGGCACCCATTTCTCTTGTTGCGGATCGCCCAGATAGTGCGGCGACATGATCTGCACACCGTACTCGTTGAACACGTCCTGGATGTTGGCGTGCAGCATGCTTAACAGCACGGCGCGCGGTCGAGGCTGGCTGGGTATGGCCTGGGCCACCAGCCGGTATTCCGGGTAGAAGTCCGACAATGCCGTCTGGAACACCTGCGGCGGTGGGGTTTCGAGGACGCCGGGCGTGCGTCTGGCGGCTTCCAGCAACATCCCTTCGACCTGCCGCCAGGGGGTGTCATAGCCAATGGTGACCACGGTGTCGACCACATAACCGGGGCCTTGTACAACCCGTGAGTAGTTCTTGGTGACCGTACCGGTGATCATCGAGTTGGGCAGGGTCAGCACTTCGCCCAGGCCGGTACGAATGCTCGTGGTGAACATGCCCAGCTCAGTGACCGTCCCTTCGTGCTCGCCGATGCGCACGAACTCACCGGGACGCAGGGTTCGGGTGTACGTCAGGATCAATCCGGCCGCCGCCTGCCCGACGACGCTGGAAGCACCCAGGGAGATCATCAGGCCGACCAGCACCGACAAGCCTTTGAACGCATCGGTACCCGCACCCGGCAAGTAGGGATAAGCCATGGCCAGGGCAAACAACCAGATCGCCAGCGAAGTCAGGCGCTGAGTCGGTTTCAGGGTTTCGTGGTTCAGCCAGTTGAAGGTGCCGGGCGTGGCCATGCGCCGCAGTATCCGGCGAGAGAACGCTGTCGCGCCACGGGCAATGAAAAAGATCGCCAGCGCCACGCCGAGCCCGGGGATGGCCCCTAGAATCCCTTGCAGCAAATAGTCGGCGACTTCCAGCAGATAGTTGTTAAGGCTTTCACCCCAAGGCCGGGTATAGGGAAACCGCGACAGGACAAACCCCAACCACTCGTAAGAGAGCAGCAGCACGATGACCCAGCGCAGCAACTCCAGCACGCGGCTGACCAATGGATACAGGAAGTTGGCGTCGATCAGCGGAACCTTTCCGACTTTCAGCGCCTGGGTGTGCCGATGCATCAGTTCAGGCAGTTTCTGCAGCACTCTGCGCCGCAGGTACGACATGCCGAACAGCAGCGCGATGTAAATGCCGGTGGCCAGCAACGCAGCGACGACGGAACGCAGGATCAACTGCAGGCTACGGGCTTCCCGGGTTTCGGCCACGACCTGGCGCAGCCTGTCGGCCGCGGCTTCGGCGGCCAGTTGCACCGAGTCGAATTCGGTCTCGTCGAAATCCTTGGGCGAAACGATAAAAGCACGGCGAGAACCCAACAGCACCATGTAGCTTTTCATGATCGGGTCGAGGGTGACTTTGAGGTCGTCGGCGTCATCCAGCGCCTCACCGATCACCGCTTTCGCCCGTTTGACCCGCGAGGCCGGGGCTTCACCGAGGATGGTCGCGCGAAACACCATGATGCTGCGGTTGGCCACTTTCAATTCAACGGGAGCATCGACCACTTTCGGGGCGTCTTCAGCCCACAGTTGCACCGACCAAAACATCCCGAAAACAGTAAACAATACAGCGAGCAGCCTGCTCCGCATGTGTCAGATCCTTACGTCACGAAATTCAAATCCAGAGTACGTATCGCAGCGTAGTTCACCGATGAACGGTTGTCAGATTTGAGCTACAGGCCGTTTCCTTATCCGTCTGTTTTCTTGAAACAGCGAGCTCAAGCCCCGGAATTTGTGCTCTCGACCGAATTCTTGAAACACTGAAGATCCCTGTGGGAGCGAGCCTGCTCGCGATAGCGATGGGTCAGACACCGGGATGTTGAATGTGCCGCCGCCATCGCGAGCAAGCTCGCTCCCACAGTTTGTTCCATACCTGATTCAAGGATTGACCTGATAACCCTTGCCTTGCAAACAGCTGGTGTAAGCCGTCGTGGTGTTCGCCTGCGTGGTTTTCGATTGCTCCCGGCGTTCCTGGCGCTGACGTGAAGCACCGACCACGGCGCCGGCCGCCGCCGTCTCCTTGGCGCGGTTCTGGCGATAGTCCTGTTTCCTGTCATCGTCGACACGATCATAAGCTTCGTCATGCTGATTGCCGCGCACCTGGGCCCCGACCGCGCCAGCGGCGGCCCCGGCAGCAGCACCCTTGATCCTCCCGCCGGAAGGCGTGGAAGCCGTCGAGGCGCTCTGGCTGGCGGCGATGCTGTTGCATTCGTTGATGTCGGCCTGGGTTTGTTGCGAACTTTGCCCTTTCATCGGCACCACCGATTGCGCCCATCCCGGGGCACTCAAAATCGACAATGCGATACATAGGCTGACCGATGAAAATCGTTTCATGATGACCTCCGACAGGCTTGCCACAACGGGCAAGCCTTTGGGTCGACTGGCGGGCGGCAAGCGGCGCCATGCGTCGCCTGCCGATCGGGTGGAGTAACTGAAAAGTGTAGTTCAACGGCCCCGCACAGAAGGACTTCCGAACAAACGGTGGACGTTGTGTAGGAGCGAGCCTGCTCGCGATGGCGGTGTATCAGGCACATAAATGTCGAATGTACGGCCGATATCGCGAGCAGGCTCGCTCCTGCAGGTCTATTGGTGATCTGCGGATGTGCGGTTACTCAGCCGGATCGAGCCGATCCAGCGCCCGATTCACTGCCAATACCAAACGAGGGGTGGTGGCGATACGCAGGTTGGTAGACCGGCCCAGGAACCCGGCGCATCCGAAGACGCCCTACGCATGACCACCATTAAGCAGAGACAAAATACTCTGCAAAGCGTGGTGCTCTGCGCCTGGATAACCGGGCTACCAAACCCCATCGCTGTTGTTTTCCAGCGACCGGCAAATGATAGAACCCGGCTCCAAGACGCACAAGCCGGCGGATTCTGGCGTAGCTGTAGGCAATGACGCAAGCCGTCGTAGCTTGCTGGAAGTAACGCTGACAGCCGTTAAACAGATCCGGAACAGCAGGCTGCAGAATACCTGGCACACACCAAAAACCTGTGGGAGCGAGCTTGCTCGCGATGGCGGTGGCTCAGTCAACATAGATGTTGAAGCTGATGTCCTCATCGCGAGCAAGCTCGCTCCCACAGGGTTTAGGGTGTTAATCAGGCATTGGTTGTCAGCGGATGGAGTTGTTCATCGAACTGCGACAGTTTCGGAAACACCAGCGGCTGATCATCGCTCAGATGCTGCAGTCGCTGCCCGTAATCCACCAGAAACTGCTGGCGCGCCTCGTCACTGATGTACGGCACATGCCAGGCCACGAACGGCTCCAGCACATCAAAACCAACATAAGCCAGGGTGCCACGCAGGATCGGCCGCAGCATGTCCTCCAGCGGACCGTGAATCGCACCTTCGCCGAACATGTGTTCACGCCCGCCCAGGGTCACGGTCACCAGCGCTTTCTTGCCGGCCAGGCCGCCCTGATCGTAGAAACGCTTGCCGCCATAGCAGATGCCCGACACCAGCACCCGGTCGATCCAGCCCTTGAGCATGGCCGGGGTGGAGAACCAGAAGATCGGGAAGTTGAGGATCAGCAGGTCGGCCCACAGCAGTTTGTCCAGCTCAGCCTGGATATCCGCCGCCAGCGACTGGCTCTTCACGCCCAGGCGTTGCTCCAGGGCGTAGACCAGGTATTCGGGGTTTTCCCGATTCGAGAAGTCCGCGTCGCTGGCCACCGGGTTCCAGTTCATTTTGTACAGGTCGCTGACCTGCACTTCGTGGCCCTGGGCTTCAAGCGTGGCGACAGCCTGGTCCCGCAGGGCGGCGGTGAAGGATTGCGGCTCCGGGTGAGCGTGGACGATCAGTACTTTCATGGTGGTTCCTTAGACTTGTTCCAGCGTATCGGTTGAAGGTGTGGAAGCGCGCGTGGCCAGCAACCGGTCGAGCCAGTCGGGGTCCATTTGCGGTTCGGAAGAAAACAGCAGCCCGGTGTAGTCCTGATGCGGCGGGGTGAAGATCTGGCTGCGCGAGCCGTGGTCCACCACCCTGCCCCGTTGCATCACCAATACCTCATCGGCGATCGCCCGCACAGTAGCAACATCGTGGGTGATGAACAGATAGCCGACACCCAGTTGCTGCTGGATGCGGTTGAGCAATTTCAGTACGCCTTCAGCCACCAGTTGGTCGAGGGCCGAGGTCACTTCATCGCAGATGATCAGTTGCGGTTCGGCCGCCAGGGCCCTGGCGATGCAGATGCGTTGCTTCTGCCCGCCGGACAGCTCCCGGGGCTGACGATCCATGAATGTCGCGGGGTCGAGTTCGATCATCTCCAGCAGTTCGGCAACCCGGGCGCGCATGGCTTTACCCTTGAGGCCCAGATAAAACGTCAGCGGCCGGCCGATGATGTCGACGATGCGCTGACGCGGATTCAACGCGGTGTCGGGGATCTGGTAGATCATCTGGATGCGCCGCAGTTGCTCCTTGCTGCGCTGGCGAAAGTCCGCCGGCAAGGGTTCGCCGTCGTACAGCACCTGGCCGTAAGTTGGTGGCAGCAATCCGGTGATCAACCGCGCGGTGGAGCTTTTGCCACTGCCAGACTCGCCGATCACCGCCAGGGTCTGACCACGGTAGAGCTTGAGGGAAACGTCGTGCAGCACCGGTTGCTGGCCATAACTGGCGCAACTGTTGCGCAGTTCCAACAGCGGTTGTTCCTGCTGCGGACAGGCCTTGGGTTCGGTGCGAAAACTGCGCACCGCCCACAACGACTTGGTGTAGTCCTCCTGCGGGTCACCGAGCATCTGCCGGGTTTCGGCCTCTTCCACCAGCTTGCCGTGACGCAGCACCATGATGCGGTCGGCCATCTGCGCCACCACCGCCAGGTCGTGGCTGATGTAGATCGCCGCGCTGCCATAGGTCGCAACCGCGTCACGAATGGCTGCCAGCACCTCGATCTGGGTGGTGACGTCCAGCGCGGTGGTCGGTTCGTCGAAGATGATCAGGTCCGGATGGCAGGCCATCGCCATGGCGGTCATGACCCGCTGCAACTGGCCGCCGGAGACCTGATGCGGATAGCGCTGGCCGATGGTTTCGGGATTGGGCAAGCGCAGTACCCGGTACAACTCCACCGCCTCGCGCATGGCCTGCTCGCGGCTCATGCCGCCGTTTTTCACAGCGGTTTCGACGTGCTGGTCGATCAGGCGATGGGCCGGGTTGAACGAGGCTGCCGCGCTCTGTGCCACATAGGCAATACGCAGCCCCCGCAGTTTACGCAAGGCTTCAGGCTTGGCGGAGAGCAAGTCGATGCCGTCGAAGTGCACCGAGCCACCGGTGATCCGGCAGCCGTCGCGGGTGTAGCCCATGGCCGACAGGCCGAGGGTCGACTTGCCCGCGCCGGACTCGCCGATCAGCCCCAGCACCTCGCCCCGTTGCAGGGTCAGGTCGATGCCCTTGATCAGCGGATGCCAGGCATCTTCGTAATGCCCTTCGATGTGCAGGTTGCGGATTTCCAGCAGAGGTTTTGAGGTCGTCATGTTCAGCATTCCTTGAGGCCGCTGGATTTGTGCAGCATCCAGTCGACGACGAAATTGACGCTGATTGTGATCAAGGCCACGGCCAGGGCGGGCAGCAACGGGCTGATGTCGCCAAAGGTGATCAGCACCGCGTTGTCGCGCACCATGCTGCCCCAGTCGGCGGTGGGCGGCTGGATGCCCAGGCCGAGGAACGACAGCGCACTGATGAACAGGAACACGAAGCAGAAACGCAGGCCGAACTCGGCAATCAGCGGTGCCGCCGCGTTCGGCAACACCTCGCGGGTCACCAGCCACCACAGGCCTTCACCGCGCAGGCGTGCGGCTTCGACGAAATCCTGGACCACCACGTTCATCGCCACAGCACGAGACAGCCGAAACACCCGGGTCGCATCCAGCAGCGCAATCACCAGCACCAGCGACGTCGCCGTGGTGCCGACCACGCTGAGAATCAGCAAGGCAAAGATCAGTTGCGGAATGGCCATCAGGATGTCCACCACCCGGGACAATCCCTGGTCGACCCAACCACCCTTGATCGCCGCGATCAAGCCGCTCAAGCCGCCGAGCAGAAACGCCAGGACGGTGGTGAGGAAGGCTATGCCCAGGGTGTTGCGCGCGCCATAGACCAGGCGACTGAACATGTCGCGCCCCAGGTTATCGGTGCCCAACAGGAACTGCCCGCCCCAGGGGGCGAAGCCCTCGCCCACCACCTGGGTTTCGCCGAACGGTGCCAATACCGGCGCGAACACCGCCACCAGCACGTACAGCAGGATCATCAACAAACCGAACTTGGCGCTCAGGGGCGCCTGCCACACTTGTTTTAACAGGCTCATGGTCTACCCCTTCGGATGCATCAGGCGTGGGTTGCTGGCAATCGACAGCACATCGGCACTGGTGTTGAGCAGGATGTAGGTCGCGGCGAAGATCAGGCTGCAGGCCTGCACCACCGGGATGTCACGCTTGGCCACCGAGTCCACCAGCAACTGGCCGAGCCCCGGATAGACAAACACCACTTCGACCACCACCACGCCAACCACCAGGTACGCGAGGTTCAGCGCCACCACGTTGACGATGGGGGCCAGGGCATTTGGCAAGGCGTGACGGAAGATGATCCGCGACTGGCTGATGCCCTTGAGCCGGGCCATTTCGATGTAGGGGCTGGCCAGCAGGTTGATCAAGGATGCGCGGGTCATGCGCATCATCTGCGCGATGACCACCAGGCTCAGGGTCGCCACCGGCAACACCGAACGCTCCAGTACCGTGCCCAATGAGGCGTCCGGCGCGAGGTTGGAAATGCTCGGGAACCAGTTGAGCTTCACCGCGAACACCAGGATCAGGATGTAGGCGACGAAAAACTCGGGGAACGACACCGCGCTCAGCGCCGAGGTGTTGAGCAAACGGTCGAACCAGCTGTTGCGGTACAACGCCGCGAGCATCCCCAGCAGCAAAGCCAGCGGCACCGACACCAGCGCTGCCAGCAATGCGAGGCTGAAGGTGTTGCCCAAACGCGTACCCACCAGTTCGGCGATCGGCCGCTGGTTGGCCAGCGACACACCGAGATCACCGTGCAGCAACTGCCAGATCCAATGGCCAAAGCGGGACAATGGCGGCAGGTCCAGCCCCAGTTGCGCGCGGTAGGCGGCCACGGTTTCCGGAGTGGCCGACTGGCCCAGCATGGCCTGGGCGATATCGCCCGGGAGCATGCCGACGGCCAGGAAAATAATCACTGAGACGGCGAACAGCGAGAGCAGGCCTAGCGCCAGACGCTGCCCCAACAGCTTGAAAATACTTCTCATCGTGCAGTTCCTCAATACAGATAGCAGCCCCTGTAGGAGCGAGCTTGCTCGCGAAAAACCCGAAGACACCGAGGTGAATCAGGTTTCCCGCATTACCGTTGGCCTCCATCGCGAGCAAGCTCGCTCCTACAGTGCCTACGCCTGCCACCACCGCTCGATCACCCGCAGGCCATCCAGCTCGCCATAGGGCGCGGTCTGCCCGCCGTGAACCACACGGTTGGAACGCGCCGCCACGGAACTGGCGAACAACGGCACGATCGCCCCGCCCTCGTCCCGGCACAGCGCCTGCATTTCGTTGTACATCTCGCGGCGCAGCGGGTCGTTCATTTCGCCGCGAGCGGCGTTGAGCAGTTGATTGAAGCGCGGGTTGTCCCAGTGGGTTTCGTTCCACGCCGCGCCCTTGGCGTAACCGATGCTGAACATGCGGTCGGCGGTCAGGCTGCTGTACCAGAACGAAGTGGTGAACGGTTGCTTCATCCATACGTTGGAGAAGAAGCCGTCCGCCGGTTCGCGCACCACGTCGATGTCGATCCCGGCGGCGCGAGCCTGTTCCTTGAACAGCACCGAAGCATCTACGGCGCCGGTATAGGCAGCGTCGGAGGCTTGCAGGCGAACCTTGAGCGAATCCAGACCGGCCTTTTTCAGGTAGAAGCGCGACTTGTCCGGGTCGTAGGTGCGCTGCTCCAGCGCAGTGTTGATGAAGCGGCTGCCAGGCTGGATCGGATGGTCGTTGCCCACCAGGCCATAGCCATGCAGCACCGAAGCCAGCAGGGTTTCGCGGTTGATCGCGTGCTTCATCGCCAGGCGCACGTCGTTGTTCTGGAACACCTGGCTGTCGGTGAGCATCGGGAAGGTGTAGTGCTGGGCGCCTTTGGTTTCTTCGATGACCAGGTTCGGGTTGCGCTTGAGCAGCGCGACGGTTTTCAGATCGACCTTGTTGATCACATCCACTTGCCCGGTGACCAGCGCATTGACCCGCGCCGCGCCGTCGGCGATGGCGATCAATTCGGCACTGGCGAAGTGTGCCCGACCCGGTTTCCAGTAATCGGGGCTGCGTTCCAGGGTCATGCGCACGCCCGGCTCGAAGTCCTTGAGGCGATAGCCACCGGTGCCGGCGCCGGCCTGCCAGTCCGCCGCGCCATCCTTGCTCGGCATGATCGCCAGGTGGTAATCGGCGACCACATACGAGAAGTCGGCGTTGCCCGAGTGCAGTTCGAACACCACGCTGTCGCTGCCGTTGGCGCTGACCTTGGCCACGTCACCCAGCACGGTCTTGGCCGCCGAGGTGGATTTCTCGCCGAGGTGGTGCTGGATCGAAGCGACCACGTCGTCGGCGGTCAGGGTCTTGCCGTTGTGGAAGGTCACGCCCTGACGGATTTTGAAGGTCCAGATGCGCGCGTCCGGGGTCGAGGTCCAGCTTTCTGCCAGCTCGGGGATGGCCGTGCCGTCGACGGCAATTTCGGTCAGGGTGTTATAGACCGCCGAGAAGCCGACGAAGGTGAAGGTGTCCGCCCAGGAGCCCGGATCCTTGGAGTCCGTGGTGCTGCCTCCGGCCAGGCCCAGACGCAGTACACCGCCGGGTTTTGGCGTGGCCTCCCCGGCAAGGGCGCCAAACGGCAGCCCCATGGAGAACGCCCCGGCCACCGCTGCGGCAGCGGCGCTGTACTTGAGGAAGTCTCTACGCGGAAAACTGAATTCATGGTTCGCTTGAGTAATCTTGTTTTTGTTATCGCTCATTGCATTGCCCCTGATCAAAAAGCTAATGAATTACCGGTTCAAAACCACGCAAGACACCGGGCCATGGCCCGGTGCATACAACGTTTGAATCGCCAACCGTCACACCTGGATCGCCTTCACTTCGACGAACTCGTTCAGCCCCTCCTCACCCCATTCGCGACCGTTACCCGACTGTTTGTAGCCACCGAACGGCGCCTGATAATTGAATGCGGCACCGTTGAGGAAGCACTGACCGGCGCGTAGCTGACGCCCCAGTTGCAAGGCACGCTCGGCACTGCCGGCCCAGACGCCGCTGGACAGGCCGAACGGCGAGTCGTTGGCGATCTGGATCGCTTGCGCCTCATCGGCGTAGGGAATCAGGCATAGCACCGGGCCGAAGATTTCTTCCTGGGCAATGCGCATGCGGTTGTCGACATCGGCGAACAGTGTCGGGCTGACATAGAACCCGCGCTCGAACGTCGTTGGCGTGTCACCGCCGCACAGCAGTCGTGCGCCTTCCTGTTGGCCGACCTTGATGTAATCGAGCACAGTGCGTTTTTGCCCGGCCGAGCACATCGGGCCGAGGAAGCTTTGCGGGTCGAGGGGATCGCCCATGCGCAGGCTCAACGTTTCCGCCAGCGCCAGTTCGACGGCCTCCGCGTAGCGGCTGGCCGGCAGCAGCATGCGGGTCAGCGCGGTGCAGGTTTGGCCGGAGTTGATCATCACGTCTTGCACGCCGTAGCGCACCGCCGCTGCCAGATCGGCATCCTCGGCGATCAGCAACGGCGACTTGCCGCCCAGTTCCAGGCACACGCGCTTGACTGAAGGTGCCGCCGCTTGCGCGACCCGCACCCCGGCACCGGTGGAGCCGGTAAACGACACCATGTCCACGTCCGGGTGTTTGGCCAGCGCTTCGCCGACTTTCGAGCCCGGACCGCTGACCAGGTTGAACACCCCGGCAGGCAGGCCGATGTCCTCGATCATCTGCGCCAGCAGGAAGGCATGCAGCGGGGTTTCCTGACTCGGCTTGACCACCACCGTGCAACCGGCGGCCAGTGCCGGGGCGAGTTTGCCGATCAACTGGTGCAGCGGGTAATTCCACGGATTGATGAACGCGCAGACACCCACGGCCTCGCGGATCACCAGTGAGTTGCCGACTTCGCGCACCTCGTCCATGAGATGCGCCAGTTCGACGTACTGCTCAAGGCCAGTGATCGGCCCGTCGACCTGCACCGAGCGGCACCATTGCACCGGCATGCCCAGTTCCGTTGTGATGACCGCGGCCATCTCATCGGCACGATTGCGCAGTTGATCGGCCAGTGCACGGATATAACCGGCACGCACGCTGGACGGCGTGCGCGACCATGAAGCGAAGGCCCGGCGAGCCGACGCCACGGCGTTTTCAACATCGAGTTCATCACCCAGCGGAACGCTGCCGCAGACTTCCTCGGTGGCCGGGTTGATCACCTCGGCGATGCCCCGCCCCGACGGGGTTTGCCAGCGGCCATCAATGAACAGTGTCTTGTGATTAAGCATGAACCTGGGCCTCCATCAATTCCTGGGCACAACGGGCAATGCGCTGGCAGGCATCGCGCAGCGGTTCGGCACCGACCACCAGACCGAGGCGAATGTGCCCCGCCGCGCTCGGACCAAAGGCCTCGCCCGCCAGGACCGACACGCCGTGGCGATCCAGCAGACGGTCGGCAAACGCCTGGGCGCTGAGCCCGGTCTGACGGATATCGAGCATCACGAACATTCCGCCATCGGGTTTCAACGCCCGCACGCCGGGGCAATCGGCCAGGCTGTCGCACACCAGATCGCGACGCTGGCGATAGGCTTCGCGCATGGCTTCGAGTTCCGGCAGGTTGCTTTCCAGGGCCACCACGGCGGCGTCCTGAATGAAATCCGGCGAGCCGTAGAGCATGCACAACGCGAGGTTTTCCAGGTGCGCGGCCAAAGATGGCGGCGCCACCACCCAGCCGACGCGCCAACCGGTCATGGCGTGGGATTTCGACAGGCTGTTGAGGGTCGCGGTGCGCTCGGCCATGCCCGGCAGACTCGCCGGGCTGACGTGTTCGCCTTCGAACAGCAGTTCGCTGTAGACCTCATCGGAAATCAGCCACAGGTCGTGGGCGATGCACAATTCAGCCAAAGCCGTCCATGTACTGCGCGGCAAACTGGCGCCGGACGGGTTGTGCGGGCTGTTCAGTGCCAGTGCCCGGGTGCGTGGCGTGATGCGCGCGGCGACATCTTCGGGCAACACGCGAAAGCCGTTTTCCGAGCGTACGGGCACCGGCACCACCACGGCACCGCAAGCACCGAATACCGCTTCGTAGGTGACGTACATGGGCTCGGCGACGATCACTTCGTCACCCGGATTGAGTACGCATTGGGCCACGCTGAACAGCGCACATTGCGCCCCGGCCAGTACGGTGACCTGATCGGCCGAAACGCTTTGGCCGCTGCGTTGTTGATGACGCCTGGCAATGGCCTCGCGCAGGGCACGCTTGCCGCGCACCTCGGCATAGTGCGTGTTGCCGTTTAGCAGGCTATCGATGGCACCCTGCACGATGGGCTGTGGCGTGTCGAAATCCGGGTCGCCCACGGACAACAGCAGAATGTCTTCACCCTGTTCGCGCAGTGCCAGGGCGCGGTAGTGAATGTCCCACGCGGCGGCGCCGTCACCGGCGATACGTTGAGTCAGATCGGAAAAGCGCATGGCTTCATCCCCTTAAAATGCAGATCAATGCGCACAGGCATGCTTGAGTTCGATCAGGGTCACGCCGCTGCGCTTGAAGCCATGGCGCAAGTCGGTCTGCAACTCGGCGAGGCTTTGCGGCTGGGTCACGGTGCAGCCGAACGCACGCGCGAGGGCGGCGAAATCCGGGTTGCGCGGCAATACGCCGATGGGCTCGATGTCCAGGCCGAGCATGTCGTCGCGGATCTGCCCCAGCGCATCGTTGTTCCACAGCAGCACCACCAGCGGGCTGTCCAGTTCTTCCACGGCGGTGGCCAGTTCCTGGGCGGTGTAGAGGAAACCACCGTCGCCCACCAGCACCAGCCCAGGCCGCTGCGGCGCACCGAATTTGGCGCCGATCCCGGCCGGCAGGCCATATCCCAAGGTGCCGTAGCCGGTCGGGTGCAACCAACTGCGAATGGCGAGGCTGTCGAAGGCATAGTTGCCGGTATAGGCCAGTTGGGTCATGTCGGTGCTGATGAAGGCGTTTTCCGGCAGCTCCGCCGCAATGCGATCCAGAATCGCCTGATGGATCGACTGCAACGGGCCATGGCTGGCCTTGACCGCTTCACGCAGTGCGGCGACCGAGGCAATCGCAGCGCTGGCCTCGCGCACGTCGGTTGGCAGGCGCTCAAGCAAGCCACTGAGGGTTTGTTGCGCATCGCCATGCAACGCCACCGCGCAGGGGTAGAAGTCGTTGAATTTGCGTGGGTCGATGTCGACGCGCAGCAGTTCGCCATTGAGTGACAGGCGTTCGCGCCAGAAGTCGGTGTCGGCCATTTCGGTGCCGACCGCCAGCACCACGTCGGCCTCGGCGATCAGGTTCCAGCCCGGCTCCACACACAGGGATGAGCCGGCGTTGAGCGGCGCGTCCGGCGGCAGCAGGCCTTTACCGGCGACGCTGGTGAACAGTGGCGAGGCCAGTCGGGTGCTGATTTCTTGCAGCTCAGAGGTGGCATTCAAGGCGCCACCACCGGCAATGATCATTGGTCGCTTGGCAGCGTTGAGTTTCGCCACGGCTTGATCAATTGCGGTGGTCGATGCCGGGCCACGACCTGGACGACGCACCACCTCATTGCTCCAGTCACGGGCAATCGGCGCCGACAACACGTCCAGCGGCACCGAGATGTGCACCGGGCGCGGGCGCTCGCTGTCGAACACTGCGTAGGCACGGGCGATCAGTTCCGGCAGGTCTTCGGCAGTCAGTGCCACGGCCGAGAACGCAGTGATCGGCGCGGTCATTGCGCGCTGGTCCTGGCACTCGTGCAGACTGCCCCAACCCTTGCCCAGGCTGGCGCTGTGGTTGACGCTGGAAATCACCAGCATCGGAATCGAGTCGGCGTAGGCCTGGCCGATGCCGGTGGCGGCGTTGGTCACGCCGGGGCCGGTGATGACGAAGCACACGCCGGGTTTGCCGCTGACCCGGGCGTAGCCGTCGGCCATGAAACTGGCGCCCTGCTCATGACGAGTCAGCACATGACGGATGCCGCTGCCGGGCAAGCCGCGATACAGCTCCAGGGTGTGTACGCCGGGAATGCCGAACACGGTATCGACGCCGTAGTTGGCCAACAGGCGCACCAGGGCCTGGCCACCGGTCAATGTTTTGCTTTGCATGTTCATGTCCTCACTCGTGGCCGAAGCGAATCAACGCATCGACCGCAGTCGTGCCTTGGGCACTGACCAACAATGGGTTCACATCGAGTTCCAGCAACTGCGCGGCGTTTTCGCAGGCGTAATCGGCCACGGCGCGGATCGCGGCCACCAGGGCGTCGAGATCTGCGGACTCACGACCACGGAAACCTTGCAGTAGCGGTGCGCTGCGCAGACTGAGCAAGGCATTGCGGATCGCGCCGTCGGTGGTCGGCAGCAACAGACTGCGACTGTCCTTGAGCAACTCCACCAGAATGCCGCCGGCACCGATCACCAGGGCGAGGCCGAAATCGTTTTCGCGCTTGATGCCGACAATCAGCTCAGCCAGTGGCGGCTTGGCCATGGGTTCGAGCAACAGCTGATCGAACACGACGCCCGGGGCGTAAGCGGCAATGCTGGTGCGCATCTTCTCCAGGGCAGCGCTCAATGCCGCGCCATCCTTGAGGTTCAGCGCCACGGCACCGGCCTCGGTCTTGTGTGGCAGTTGAGCGCTGACCGCTTTGAGTACCAGCGGATAACCCAGGGTTTCTGCGTCCCTCAGCGCCTTGTCCGGCGTGCTCAATTTGCCGTTGGGCGTCGGCAGGCCAAAGGCTTTTAACGCCTGTTTGGAATCCCATTCATTGAGCAAGCGTCCCTCGCCTTCCAGCGCCTGCGGGCACAACGGCACCAGCGCCGATTCCCCCAGCGCCAGCAAGGCATGGCGATTGCGCTGATAACCGGCGATGCGGCCCCACGCGGCCAACCCGTCTTCAACGCCCTGCAAGGCTGCGACGCCTTGGGCGTGCAGACGTTCACGGGCATGGGCCGGCAGCAATTCAGGGAAGGCCGAGGTGACAAAGCCGGTCTTGCCGTGACGTTGCAGTGCCGCGCAGTACAACTCCAGCAGCAGGTCGCATTCCTTGCGCTCGCCGGTGAACTCCGACGGATAGTCGAGCACCAGCATCGCCGCGTCGGCTTCGGTGCGCAGCGCGCTGTCGAGCATGCGGTTCAAGGCTTCGCCGTCGCCCCAGATCGCCGTGGTGAAATCCAGCGGGTTGACCAGGTTGGCGTAGGTCGGCAGCACTTGCGCGAGTTCGCCGACCTGCCCTTGGTCGAGTTTCGGCAGGCCCAGGTCGTTGCGTTCGGCGTAGTCGGCAATCAACCCGGCGTCGCCACCGGAACAGGCCAGCGCAATCAGGCTGTTGCCCGCAGGCAGATTGCCGCAGGCCGCGGCTTTGAGGGTTTCGACAAAACTCACCGGGCCGCTGACGCGAATCACCCCGAGACGGTCGAACAGCGCGTCATACAGCGCATCGGAGCCGGACAGCGAACTGGTGTGACTCAAGGCCAGTTCGGCACCGATCTGCGACACGCCGGTTTTCAGGGCGATGATCGGAATGCCCTTCTCCAGCGCCTTGTGCGCAGCGCGGGCAAAACCCGGCACATTCTTCAGGCCTTCCAGATGCAGGCCGATGGCGGTGACTCGAGGTTCGTCGAGCAACACGTCCATCAGTTCAGCCACGCCCAGTTGCGCCTGATTGCCCACCGAGGCCATGTAGGCCACCGGCAACGAGCGGTCGCTCATGGACAGGTTGTAGGCGAAATTGCCGCTCTGAGTCAGCACCGCCACACCCTTCTCAACTGCCTTGCCGCCGTGGGCCACCGGCCACAGAGCGGAGCTGTGCAGGTAGTCGAGCAGGCCGTAGCAGTTGGGGCCGAGCAAGGCCATGTCGCCAGCGGCCTTGAGCAGTTGCTGTTGCAGGGCCTGGCCTTCGGCACCGGTCTCGGCGAAGCCGGAGGCGTAGCAGATCGCGCCGCCTGCGCCGATGGCGGCCAGTTCGGCCACGCAAGTCAGGGTCAACTCACGGTTGGTCGCAATAAATACCGCGTCCGGGCCGCAAGGCAGCTCGGCAACGCTGCGCACGCAAGGAACGCCTTCGAGGCTGTCGTGCTGCGGATTGACCAGCCACATTTGCCCTTGGTAGCCGCCTTCGGCACAGCGCTTGAGGGCGCGCGCCATGCTGCGGCCGCCGACGAACGCCACGTGTTGCGGCGCGAGCATGCGTTTGAGGTTGTCACGAATGGTTTGGGACATGGGAGTTCTCCGGGCCGATCAGCGCAGCAGCGGCCGCAGCAGCTCGCGGGAAATGATGTGGCGCTGGATTTCCGAAGTGCCTTCCCAGATCCGTTCGATCCGCGCGTTGCGCCAGATGCGCTCCACCGGACCTTCGTCCATCAGGCCCATGCCACCAAAGATCTGCACTGCCTCGTCGGCCGCGCGACCCAGCACTTCACTGGCGAACAGCTTGGCCATGCCGGCCTCGCCATCGGTCATGGTGCCCTGGTCCATTTTCCAGGCGGTGTGCAGGGTCAGCAGTTCCGCGGCGCGGATTTGCGTGGCCATGTCCGCCAGCTTGAAAGACACGCCTTGATAGGTGCCGATCGGCTGGCCGAATTGCTTGCGGTCCGCCGCCCATTGCAAGGACACGTCCAGTGCGCGCTGGGCCTGACC
Organism: Pseudomonas jessenii; assembly: GCF_002236115.1. Taxonomy (GTDB): domain Bacteria; phylum Pseudomonadota; class Gammaproteobacteria; order Pseudomonadales; family Pseudomonadaceae; genus Aquipseudomonas; species Aquipseudomonas jessenii. Next base: position 748,417 of record NZ_NIWT01000001.1, read on the forward strand.
GACACAGTTGGCCGCGACCATCACGCGCCCGGCGGTCAGCCAGGCGTTGGCCACGTCCCAACCCTTGCCGACTTCGCCCAGCACTTTGCTGGCCGGTACGCGGCAATCGTCGAAGAACATTTCGAAGGTGTGATAGCCGCGGTTGCTCACGCACTTCGGCCCACGGCGGATGGTCATGCCCGGAGTGTTGCGGTCGACCAGGAACGAAGTCACGGCGTTGCGCTTCTTGCCGTTGTGCTCGTAGGTGTCGGTCACGGCGAAGACGATGGCGAAATCGGCATGGCCGGCGTGGCTGATGAAGTGCTTGCTGCCGTTGAGAATGAAGTCGTCGCCTTCACGCACGGCGCGGGTCTTGATCGCATTGGCGTCGGAGCCGGCACCCGGCTCGGTCAAGGCGAAGCAGTCGATTTTTTCGCCCTGGATGCACGGCAACAGGTAGTCGTTGATCTGCTCGCCCTTGCAAGCCATGAGGATTTTCGACGGCCGTGCGACAAACACGTGCAGCGCCCAGGACACCTTGGACAGCTCTCGCTCGATCAGCGCCTGGGACAGGTAGTCCAGACCGCCACCACCCACTTCTTCGGGCATGTTGAAGGCGTAGAAACCTGCCGCGATGGCCTTGCCGCGAATCTGCGCTGCCAGTTCCGGGGAAACCTCGTCGGCGCGGTCGACTTGCTCTTCATAGGGCAGCAGTTCCTTCTCGACGAAGCTGCGTACCGAGTCCACCAACATTTCTTGTTCTTGGGTCAGTTGGAAATTCATGGTGCTACCTGTTGTTCGTGTTCTGGGAGATGGAGAGGAATCAACGACCGATGAAGCGTGCCGGGCGTTTTTCCATGGCGGCACGCAGGGCTTCGTTGCCGTCTTCGCTGCGACCGCACAACAGGCCGGCGGCCAGTTCGGCCTGCAGTTGTTCGGCCAGGCTGCGTTCGGCGCCTTCACGCATGAGTTTCTTCGTCTGGGCGAAGGCAAAGGTCGGGCCAGCGGCCAGGCGTGCGGCCAGTTCGCTGGTAACCGTCAGCAATTGATCGTCGGCACAGACATCGCCGACCAGACCGGCGTCGAGGGCACGGTCGGCGCCCCACAATTCGTCCAGAAACAGCAGACGCTTGGCCTGTTCGCTGCCGATCAGGCGCGGCAAGTGCCAACTGGCGCCGGCGTCCGGCGAGTACGCCATGCTGGTGTAGCCGGCCTTGAAACGTGCCGATTGCCCGGCGATGCGCAGGTCGCAGCACAGGGTCAGGTCCATCCCGGCGCCGACGGCGGTGCCGTTGATGGCGGCGATGGTCGGTTTTTCCAGGCTGTGCAGGCGAGTCATCAGGGCGTGGGCGGTTTCGGTCCAGCCGTAGGTTTCCAACGCACCCCGGGCTTCGGCATCGGCCCATTCATCAAGGTCCGCGCCGGCGCAGAAGCTGCGGCCGCTACCGGTGAGCACCACCACGCGCACCGCTGGATCGGCGTTGAAACCGTCGAGCAAGCCGTGCAGGTTTTTCAGCGTCGGAATGTCCAGCGCATTGCGCTGGGCAGTGCGATTGAGGGTGATCCAGGCAACGCCTGCTTTGACCTGACTGAGCAGCGACGATTGAGTGGTCATGGGAATCCTCGAATTATTGTAATGGGTCTGAGGTGATGCGACTTGAGGCCATACTAAACGAGTGTTCAGTAAGGCGGCAATCGGCGGGGAAATGGGCTGTAACAAGCTCAATAGATAGTTAAATTATTGTTTTTATTGAGTTATTTGTTGATTGGCGAGCGTGAGCCGTTGGTACTGTTACAACTTCGAACAACTGGCGACAGGACGTCAGTCGCAGATCTTTTGCCCACCACAAACCAATGTGGGAGCGAGCTTGCTCGCGATGACGGCGTCAAATTCAACATCACAGTTGACTGACTTACCGCAATCGCGAGCAAGCTCGCTCCCACAGGAAAATGTTGTGTACTTGCTTTATTCATCACGACTGGTAGAGGCAGTGGAACCATTTCGACCGCGTCATTACCCCGGAAGGTCCGCCTTGAACTTCACGTTGTCGAGGTAGATCGGCCCCACTAGCGCTGGTTCCAATACAGATTGAAACGCAATGATCAATTGGACGTTCTCCACGCCCAACGGTATGACGTCGTGGTGTTCATAGAGTTTCTGGGGCTGAGACAACCAAAAAAAGATAGGCATGATGAAGACCGGAAACGGCTCGGCAAGGCTCCATCCGAGCAGTGTGCAAAACATTATTGGTGGATCTTGCCGTTTGACAGCCGTGTCCTCAGCTTTGAACTCAGGCATGGAGGCCTGAAGGGAAAGATCGAACTCTCCCGGGCCGGCTCGGAAACGGCCCGTATCGAGCCTTAATGTCTCATGCTTACCCACTCTGATTTGAGCCCTGTAGCTATCTTTGTGTATGACGACTTTTGCTCTTCCACCGGACTCGGTCACTGCCCAATGTTCGAAGTTTCCGGATTCAAAGTTTCCGTTGCTGATCAGATTACGTTTCATGAGGACGCTCCTTTCTGGCCGGTTTGAAGCTCGCATTACCGAGCGGTGGGTACTGCTTCATTAGGCTGTGGAGGCTGCATGTAATCTACTGTCAGATCTGACAGTCGCGACCAGCGGCTAATCGCTTGAATCAACTGTGGGAGCGAGCTTGCTCGCGATAGCGGTAGACCAGTCAACAGTGATGTTGGACCTGATGCCGCCATCGCGAGCAAGCTCGCTCCCACAGGGGGAAGTGGTTATCTGGAGGTGTTATGCAGCCGGCAAGCTCGGCGCCAGCACCGCCCCGCGCTTGCGATGAATCAGGAAGTACGCGCCATAACACAGCGCAATGAATCCAAAGCCCCAATACAGCGACGGACGCTGGGTTTCATCCAGGGCCAGGAACACGAACAGCGAGCAGCACAATGTGATGCACATCAGCGGAAGCACCGGGAACCACGGCGCGCGGTATTTCAGGTCGCTGAGTTTGCCGCCGTCACGCAAATACGCCTTGCGGAACTTGTACTGCGCCAGCGCGATGACAATCCAGGTCACGGTGCCGGACATGCCGCTCACCGCCATCAGCACCATGAACAAGGTGTCGGCGGCGACGAAGCTGGTCATCAGCGACACCAGCGCGAAGCACAGGGTGATGCTCAAGGCGCGCAATGGCACGCCACGCTTGCTCAAAGGCGACAGGCTCTTGGGCGCCATGCCGGTTTTCGACATCGCCCACAGGATGCGCGTCGAGGCATACAGGCCGGAGTTGCCCACCGACAGGATCGCGGTAAGGATCACGAAGTTCATCAGGTCGGCCGCATAGGGAATGCCGACCATGTCGAACACCTGCACGAACGGGCTTTCCATCAGGCCCGCCTGCTGCCACGGCACGATGGCCGACAGCACGATGATCGCCAGCACGTAGAAGATCAGCACACGGAACACCACGTTACGCACGGCGCGGGGAATGCTCTTTTCCGGCTGATCGGTTTCACCGGCAGCCACGCCCATGATCTCGCAACCCTGGAACGCGTAGACCACGGTCATCATCACCGCGAACACGGCTGACAGGCCGTTGGGGAACAGCGAATCGCCGATCAGGTTGGTCGCCATCGGCGCGGGTGCGCCGCTGCTCAGGGGCATCACGCCGAAGATCACCAGCACGCCGACCACGATGAAACCGAGAATCGCCGCCACCTTGATCCCCGAAAACCAGTATTCGGCTTCACCAAAGGCGCGGGTCGCCATGGCATTGATACCGAACAGCACCACCACGAACAGCGCCGACCAGTACCAGATTGGCACCTCCGGGAACCAACGGGTCATCAGCATGCCGGCGGCGGTGAACTCCAGACCCACGGTGGTGGCCCAGCTCATCCAGTACACCCAGCCGATCATGAACCCGGTGGCCGGGCCGATGTATTTTGTGGCGTGGGTCTGGAACGAACCGGACACCGGCATCTGCACCGACAGTTCACCCAGGCAGACCATCACCAGGTACATCAGGAAACCCGCGACCAGGTAAGCCAGGATCGCCCCCACCGGGCCGCCCTGGTTGATGGTCACGCCAGAGCCCATGAACAACCCGGTGCCGATGACGCCGCCCAACGACAGCATGAAGATGTGCCGGCTCTTGAGGGCCCGGGTCAGCTGGATGCCTTTACGATCAGTGCTGTGATCAGTGCTGCGATCAGTGTTTTCGTTCATGTCGGCACCTCAGCAGTCAGAGAGGTGCGCAGCGCGCGACAGGACGTCACGGCGCAGGGAGGGATCAGCTTTACGGCAATTCATTATTATTATCTCCAATAAGCTTCGAAGACCGCGCTGCGGCGGTTGCGTCGATTATTGGAAAGCCATGTAAGTTCGCGTTGACCGTTAAGATCGAAGTTGTTCGAAGTCGTAACAAACCTGTACGTCAGCTCTGCAATAGGCCTTTGAGAGTATCGAGCGAATGCTGCAATTGCTCATCGAGCGTGAGGCTCATGCGGCGGATCGCCGATTCATCGTTTGCCAGCGCCAAGGTCTCCAGCGCCCTTAACGTGCTGGCCAAGCCCCGAAAACCCAGGGAATCACAGCTACCGGCCAGGCGGTGAGCCAGTTGCGCGACCTCTGTGCAGTCATCGGCGGCCATGGCTTCATTCAGCGCGTCGCGGTGCTGCAGGATCGAGTCGCGCAGAACCGCCAGCAGACCCTGGACCTTTTGCGCACCGAGCAGGCTGCGATGGGTCTGTAACAGCGGCCAGTCCATTGCCTCATCGCTGAGCAGCGATTCGGCCACAGGCACATGCCCTTCCAGCACCTGGCGCAGGTTTTCCAGTTTCAGGGGCTTGGCCAGGACACCGTCCATGCCGGCCTCCAGATAACCGCGCACCAGTGCCGGTTGCACGCTGGCGGTCAGGGCGAAAATGCGGGTATGGCGGTTCGCCCCGTCGCTGTGGCGGATCTGGCGGCATAACTCGACACCACTAATGCCCGGCAGATGCACGTCCAGCAGTATCAGGTCGAACACCTGCGCCGCGCAGTGTTGCAGCGCCTGATCCGCTTCTTCGGCGAGCCACACCCGGTGGCCGTCCCGTTGCAGCAAGCCCTTGACCACTTCGCGGTTGAGCGCCACGTCTTCGACCACCAGGATGTTCAGTGCCGGCCCCGCCGCCCGAACCGGCGGGGCCTCAGCCACGCCGCTGGCCGGCTGCAAGGACAACTCGAACCAGAAGCAACTGCCGCGCCCCTCTTCACTGTCCACGCCGATGCAGCCCCCCATCTGCTCCACCAGGTGTTTGCAGATCGCCAACCCCAACCCCGTGCCCCCAAAACGTTGCGCGACTTCTTCGCTGGCCTGGGTGAAGCGCTCGAAAATCTTTTCCTGCATCTGCGGGGCAATGCCGATGCCGTCGTCCGTGACACAGACCCGCAGCCGCTGTCCCAACTGTTCGCCGGTTTCGCTGAGCAGCGCCACCTCGACGCTGACTTCGCCGCCTTCGGTGAACTTGATCGCGTTGGCCAGCAGGTTGCTCAGCACTTGGCGCAGGAACTGCTCGGCGCCGTGGTGATGCTCGGCAATCCGCTGATCGACGCGGCAACTGAGGATCGTGTCGTTGTTCAGCGCTCGCGGTTCCAACAGAGTCAGTACTTCGTCGAGCAACTGGCGCAGCGAGAAATCCACCGGTTCGGGATGGCTGACGCCCTCCTCCAGCTTGGCGAAATACAGCACTTCGTTGAGGATTGTCAGCAAGCCTTCGCCGGCCTTGTGCAAGGCATCCAGGCGTTTGCCGTCCTGGGCATCCAGCCGAGCACCGCGCAGCAATTCGGCCATGCCGAGAATGCCATTGAGGGGTGTGCGCAGTTCGTGGCTCATGGTCGCCAGGAACCGCGACTTGGCAAGGTTGGCCGCTTCCGCTTCGTCCTTGGCGCGCATCAGGCTGGCGGTACGGCGCTCGACCATTTTCAGCAGTTCGTCACGGTTGTCCTGCAAGGCCAGCCGATCGGTTTCCCGGCGCTCGATGTCCCGCAGGATCGCCCGGCGCATGTCGTCCAGCGCATGGGCCACGGTGTCGATTTCGTCACTGCCGCGGCGTTTGTCCAGGTGCAAGGGTTCCTGCCATTCACCGGCGGCGATACGCCGGGCAAACTCGGCCATGACTTTCAGGTGCCGGGTCACCAGTCGATAAAACAAGCCCGACAAGGCAACGGCCAGACCGCAGAGAAACACCGCCATCCACAACAGGCTGGTCAAACCGGTGGCGTAGAGTCGCTGGTACACCGCCCCCAGATCGGTGCTGACTTCCAGTTCACCCAAGTTGCGCAAAGGGCCGGATGGCGGCTGATAGTCCAGGGCAAAGCGCTCGATGCGCAGCGGTCCCGCAGGGGCCGGATTGCCCTGTACCAGGTCGAAATCGGCGCTGGTCAAGTGCACCCGCGCGACGTCGGAGAAGTCCACCAGCCCGCGCAACTGCACATTCAACTGTTCCTGGTTCAAGTCCCAGAGGCTGCGTTCCAGGCTGGCCAGGTACCCGGCGCGGATCAGTTCCATGCGCGAATCGATGTCGCGCATTTCCCGTCGATACTCGATATACAGTTGCACACTGCTGGCCAGCACGGTGAAGCACAGGCTGAACAACAGAATGAACAGCAACAGGCGTCGCAACAGTCCACCGGGACGGGCGCGAATCATTGCGCATCCGCCGGCAGGTTGATCATGTCGCGGTAGGTCACTTCGCTTTCGTTGAGCCAGCGCTCGATGTCACCGGCATCGACCATGCGCTGCAACTGCGCATTGATCTCGGGCATGCGAGTGGCCAAGGGCGAGCGCCGCGACACGGCAACCCGCAGGTAGTCCACGTTCAACGCCTTGGGCAAGGCGACGATGTCCTGGCCGCCGGGCAGGTTTTCCACGTACAGCTGGCCGGTGCGCCGCTCCTGAGTGATGAAGTCGATGCGCCCGCGAATCAGCTTGCCGAAGTTCTGGTGGCTGTCGGAAACCCATTCGATATTGTTGTTGCGCGCGACCATACGATCGAACTCCACGCCGTAGCTCTCACCGAACAACAGGCCACCGCGGTAACGGGCCAGGTCGTCCAGTTGTTCGAATTTCACCGGATGCTGGCGGTTGACGAACAACGCCACTTCTTCACGCAATACCGGCACCGTCGAGAACAGCATGCTCTGCTCCCGTTGCGCGGTGCTGTAGGCCAGTACCACATCGACCCGGCCTTCGGCGGCGTCCAGCAGGCAGCGTTTCCAGTTGCCCAGCACGACCATCTCGACTTCATACCCCAGTTGACCGAACAAGTGCTTCACCACGCTGGGCGCCAGGCCACGCACCTGCTTGCCATCACTCCAGGAGATCGGCGGGTACACCGGGTAATCGCAATAGCGAACCTTGTCCGCCGCGACGGCATGGCCGGCCACCAGTATCGCCAGCAGGCAAAGCCATCGCGCCATCGGCTTCAGGCCGCCACGCTGGCGGTGAACAGGTAACCGGCGCCGTGAATGGTGATGATCAACTGGGGTTCGGCCGGATCGTCATGCAACTTGCGGCGCAGGCGCCCGACCAGCACGTCGATGGAGCGGTCGTTGGGCACCCATTCGCGGTTGCGGATCTGGTCCATCAATTGATCGCGGCTGAGGGTGTGGCCGCTGTTGCGCAGGAACACGCTGAGCAACTGGTATTCGCCGTGGGTCAGCAGGGTTTCGCTGCCGGACGGATCGATCAGGCGACGGCGGTCGGTGTCCAGCGCCCAGTCGGCAAACTGCTTGACCGGTTTGGCCGCCGCGATGGCGGGCGCAGGCGTTTGCGCATGACGTACCCGGCGAATCAGGTTTTTCGCCCGGGACACCAGCTCCCTTGGATTGAGGGGTTTGATCACGTAGTCATCGGCGCCGCATTCGAGGCCGACGATGCGGTCGATTTCATCGTTGCGCCCGGTGATCAGGATGATCCCGACCTCCGAACGTACCCGCAACTCGCGGGTCAGGGTCAGGCCGTCCTTGCCCGGCAGGCGGATGTCGAGCATCACCAGGTCGACGCTCTGGCTGGCTAGGAAGGTTTCCGCCAGTTCCGCCGTGGCGGCGCAATGGACGTCGTAACCTTCCTGGGACAGGTAGGCGTGTAGCAGATCGCGAATCAGCGGATCGTCATCGACGATCAATACCCGAGGAGTCATCGCTTGGTATCCGGCATAGGCCCGAGGGCCAGTTTCTTATTAGAGTGTTTTCCTGCGTCGGCGCCAGAGAGTATCGATTGCTGAACGACTGATCAACAGTCGCTCGTCTGCACGCAGAAGCGCTGTCGTCCGCCGGCCTGCAAACCATCGACCCAGGCCTCGCAAATCTGGATGCCCTGCTCCGGGGTGAAGGTGCCGGGGTTCAGCCCGGACTCCAGCCACAAGCCGTCGAGCAAGGCGCTGAGGCTGATGGCGGCGAGGTCGGCGTCGAAGCTTTCCCAGCCCTCCTCCTGAGCCAGTTCCGCCAGCACCTTGCGCAGGATGCCGCGATACTCGCCATAGGAATGATCGTGGGCCTGGTTGATGGCCTCGGCGGTTTTCACTGCGCCCCAGAACGCCAGCCACGCATCGATCAGTTGCGGATCCAGCAGCTCGGCGGAGAACGATCCGCGGAAAAACGCCGACAAGCGTTCCCGGGCATTCGGCGCGGCTTGCTCCATGGCGTCACGCAGCAAGGTCATGACCCGCCCGGTGATCGCCATGTAAGCCTCGGCCACCAGTTCATCCTTGCCGGAATAGTGATGGCTGATCAGCCCCACCGAGACCCCGGCCTCGGCGGAAATCTTGCGGATCGACGCGCCCTGGAAGCCATGACGCTTGAGGCACACCAGCGTCGCCTCGATCAGGTTGGCTTTGCGCAACTCCGGTTCCATGCGGGAAAAACGGGCTTCCTGATTCATGGGCGACACGCTCCTTGGTTCAATCGTTTAGGCCCGCGCGGGGTAGCGGCGGGCTGAACGAATGTACAGCAAGAGCGGGCAGTTTCTCTAGTCGGGTGTAAGCCAGGGGGACCGTGGCGCGCCCATCGCGAGCAAGCTCGCTCCCACAGTGGTTTGCCCTGTGGGAGCGAGCTTGCTCGCGATGGCGTCAGTCCATACAACACAGGATCTGGATCAGTCGCGGTAACCCGGCGCCACTCGATCCAGCATTCTCAACAACGCCGCCCAGGCAAGTTGCATGGCATCCGGATCACTCAGCTCCCCTTCCTCCAACGGCCGCCCCGGATCATTGAACTGCCGCTCGGTATGCGCGCAGACCTCGTCAGACGGCAGTACGACTTCACCGGCGGCCTGGGCGGCCAACTGGATTTCACAGGCCTTTTCCAGGTAATACATGCGCAGGAATGCCTGGCTCACGGTTTCGCCAACAGTCAGCAAACCATGGTTGCGCAGCATCAGTACCGATTTGTCGCCCAGGTCCGCCACCAGCCTTTTTTGCTCGCTCAAATCCAGCGCCACGCCCTCGTAGTCGTGGTAGGCAACACGGCCATAGAACTCCATGGAAATCTGGTTCACCGGCAACAGCCCGCACTTCAACGCCGCCACCGCGCAACCGGATTTGGTGTGGGTGTGCAGCACGCATTGCGCGTCTTCGCGGGCGCCATGAATAGCGCTGTGGATCACGAAGCCAGCCGGATTGACCGGGTACGGCGACGGTTCCACAGCGTGACCATCAAGGTCGATCTTCACCAGATTGGACGCGGTTATTTCATCGAACATCAGCCCGTAAGGGTTGATCAGAAAGTGATGCTCCGGCCCCGGAATGCGCACCGAGATGTGGGTGAAGATCAAATCGGTCATGCGAAAGTGCGCAATCAAGCGGTAACAGGCCGCCAGTTCCTCACGCAGGCGCTGCTCGGTGGCGCTGCATTCGGGTGCCAGGTGGGTGGCGATGTTGTTCATTCTTGTGGTTCTCCAGGCTGATCGGCTGGGGCAGACAGTAAGGCTGGACGCTCGGACACGTCCAGCCATCGGCAGTTATTTGCTGGCCCAGGCGTTGAAGCGCTCTTCGAGCTCTTCGCCATGATCGACCCAGAAACCGACGTTCATCGACAGTGCGCCCTTGAGGTTCTGCGGCGCGGTGGGCACCCATTGCGCCAGTTTGTCGTCCAGCCGTGCGGCGGCCTGGGTGTTGGTCGGGCCGTAGGGGATCTGTTGCACGTAGTTGACCTGGGCGTCCGGTTGATTGGCGAAGGCAATGAATCGCTTGGCCTGATCCACATGTTTGGACCCTTTGATGATCGCCCAGTAATCCATGCCGTACAGGCTGCCGGGCCAGACCAGCCCCAGGTGGCTGCCTTTCTGCGCGGCGTCGGCGATGCGCCCGCTGTAGGTCGAGGTCATTACCACATCGCCGGCGGTCAGCCATTGCGGCGGTTGCGCGCCCGCCTCCCACCACTGGATGTAAGGCTTGAGCTCAGTGAGTTTGGCGAATGCCCGGTCCACGCCCTGCGGGGTGCTGAGTACCTTGTAGACGTCTTCGGTCTTGACCCCGTCCGCCAGCAAGGCGAATTCCAGGTTGTACACCGCGCGTTTACGCAGCCCACGCTTGCCGGGGGTTTTCTTCACGTCCCAAAAGTCTGCCCACGAGGTCGGGGCCTGGGCCAGTTTGTCGGTGTCGTAGGCAATGGCCACGCTCCACACCAGCGCAGCGGAGCCGCATTCCTGTGCCGCTTCGGGGATCAACTGGTCGGCATGGCCCAGACGGGTCCAGTCCAGGCGCTCGTACATGCCTTCCTCGCAACCGCGCATCAGGTCCGGGCCTTCGATCTGCACTACGTCCCAGTCGACGTTTCCGGTATCGACCATCACTTTGATTTTGGCCATTTCGCCGTTGTATTCGCTCTGGATCACTTTGCTTTGATCCACGGCGGCGAAGGGTTGAAAGAACGCCACGTCCTGGGCTTTTTGTCCGGCTCCGCCGTATCCGACCACCACCATGTCCGATGCTGCCTGAGCGCTGCCCAGGCCCATGGCCACGGACAACACCAAGGGATAAAAACCGTGCTTGAGCGTGTGCGATTTCATCAGTGGTTCCTCTTGCAGGTGCCACGGGACCCAAGGCCCGCGCAGCCCTTTTTTATTGTTGTGAGGTTTGGCCCTGGAGCGGGCTCGAGACGAAACTACTGCAAGGCATAGTAAAAAAACAAGTTGATTTTTTACTGAAGGTAAATTTCTATAGATAAAAATAACAACACCGAAAACCTTATGCCTCTGTAGGAGCGAGCTTGCTCGCGATGGACCTGAGGGCGACGCGTTCATCCAGACAACACGCGTTATCGTTAACGTCCATCGCGAGCAAGCTCGCTCCTACAGAGGTAGCCTGCCAGGAGTACCCGCACCATGCCGACCTCTGCACCCGCCTTCGCGCACCTGTTCGAACCCCTGGAGATCCGTGGCAAGCGCCTGAAGAACCGCATCATGTCCAGCGGTCACGACACGTCGATGCCCACCGACAACCTGGTCAACGAACAATTGATCGCCTATCACCGGGCACGGGCCGAAGGCGGAGCCGGGCTGATCGTGCTGCAAGTGGCCGGGGTACATGACAGTGCGCGCTACACCTCCCACGTGCTGATGGCCACCGACGATGCGTGCATCGAGGGCTACCGCAAACTGGCGCAAACCTGCCATGCCCACGGCACCCTGGTGTTGTCCCAAGTGTTCCATCCGGGGCGGGAGATCATGGAGTCCAGCGATGGCCTGCTGGCGGTGGCCTATTCCGCATCGTCGGTGCCCAACGAACGTTTCCGGGTGATGCCCCGCGCGCTGGACCAGGCAATGATCGACGAGATCGTCGCCGGTTATGCCGCTGCCGCCCGCCGCCTGCATCAGGCAGGCATTGATGGCGTCGAGGTCGTGGCCAGCCACGGTTACCTGCCGGCACAGTTCATCAATCCGCGGGTCAACCGGCGTACCGATGGCTACAACGGTGAGCTGGACCAGCGTTTGCGTTTTCTGCGCGAGGTCATCGCCGCCGTGCGCGCGGCGACCGACCCGCAGTTCATCATCGGCCTGCGCATTTCCGCCGACGAGCGCGACCCGGAAGGCCTGACCGAGGACGAATCCCTGGCCGCCGTGCAGTCACTGCAAGCGCAGCTCGATTACGTGCATATCGTCGCCGGCACCTCGGCTTCCCTTGGGGGCGCGGTACATATCGTGCCGCCCATGGCGATCGAAGCCGCGTACCTGGCCAAGGAAGCCGGGACGTTCAAGGCCAGTTTGAACATTCCGTTGTTCGTCACCGGGCGCATCAACCAGCCCCAGGAAGCCGAGCTGATCCTGGCTCGTGGCCAGGCCGATGTGTGCGGCATGACCCGGGCACTGATCTGCGATCCGCAAATGCCCAACAAGACCGACACCGGCCGCGTCGAAGACGTGCGGGCGTGCATTGCCTGCAATCAGGCGTGCATCGGCCACTTCCACAAGGGCTTGCCGATTTCCTGTATCCAGCACCCGGAAACCGGACGCGAACTGATCTTCGGCGAACGGCGACAAGCGCCACAGCGCAAACGCATCATGATCGCCGGCGGTGGCCCGGCCGGGATGAAAGCCGCCACCGTCGCGGCCCAGCGCGGCCATGAGGTGACGTTGTACGAATCCAGTTCGCAACTGGGCGGTCAGGTGTTGCTCGCGCAATTGCTGCCCCGGCGCAGCGAGTTCGGCGGTGCCAGCACCAACCTGCAGCGGGAAATGGAACTGGCCGGCGTGCGCGTAGTGCGCAATACCCGAGTCGACCGGGCACTGGTGGAACAGGAAAAACCGGACATGGTGATCGTCGCTACCGGTGCCGAGCCCTACTGGCCGCCCTTCGAGCGCGGTGGTGAGTTGCAGGTGGTGGACGCCTGGCAGGTATTGCGCGATGAAGTAAAGATTGGTCGCTCCGTGGTGGTCGTGGACTGGCGCTGCGACTGGATCGGCCCCGGCATCGCCGAACGCCTGGTTCGCGCCGGGCATCAGGTGCAACTCGCGGTCAATGGCACCCATTGCGGGGAAAACCTGCCGCTGTACGTGCGCGATCAACTGGCCGGCGAGCTGCATAAACTGGGGGTGCCGATCACGCCATATGCGCGGTTGTATGGCTGCGATGACAACACGGTTTACCTGCAACACACCGCCAGTGGCGAACCGATGCTGATGGAGAACATCGACACGCTGGTGCTGTGCCAGGGGCATCAGCCGGTCGATACCCTGGGCGCGGAGTTGCAAGGGCTGGTGGCGTTTCGCCGGATCGGTGACTGCCTGGCGCCGCGCACCGCCGAAGAAGCAATTTATGAAGGCCTTAAAGTCGCGTGGGAGCTTTAAGGCTGTTTATACTCCGGGGCTTAGACGGCTAACACCAACCCTGTAGGAGCGAGCTCTGCTCGCGATGAACCCGAGAACACCGCTGGGTGTCAGGCTTCCAGCGTTATCGTTGGCGACCATCGCGAGCAAGCTCGCTCCTACGGGGATTTGCGCCACTCCTCCCGGTTCGGATTTGACCATGAGCAACAGCAGCACCACACAGCCCGCACCCGGCAACGCCGAACCGCATTTTCTCGGCACGCGCATTCGCGGCCTGCGCAAGCGTCGGGGCATGACCCTGACGGAACTGGCGCAACAGAGCGAACTCACCGCCGGCTACATCAGCCAGCTGGAACGCAACCTCGCCTACCCGTCGATTCCGGCGCTGTTCAACATTGCCCGCAGCCTCGGCGTCACCATCCAGTGGTTCTTCGCCAGTGAAGCGGTCACCGCGCCCGAAGACGATGGCATCGTGGTGCGCAAGAACAGCCGCCTGAACGTGCATTACGAAGACGGCATCGTCGACCAGTTGCTGACACCGCAAGCCAACCGCCAACTGGAAATGCTCCACTCGCGTTTCCCGCCCGGCACCTACAGCCAGCAAAGCTACAGCCACGACGGTGAAGAAGCCGGCTACTTGCTCTCGGGGAGTTTCGAGTTGTGGGTGGGCGAGCGCCATTTCCAGCTCAATGAAGGCGACAGCTTCAGCTTTTCCAGCCAGGAACCGCACCGCTATGGCAACCCCGGCGATGTCGATGCGGTGGTGATCTGGGTGATTACACCGCCGACGTTCTAACGTCGGCCGCGACCAGGGGACGGCGTGACACTCGCACGCTTGAGGGTGTCGCTCGGCAACTCCTTGAACAGCGCACGATAGCTGCTGGAAAACCGCCCCAGATGCCAGAACGACCAACGCATCGCCACTTCAGCCACGGTGGTTTGCGTCGGCGTGCGACTCAGCAATTCGCGGTGGGCACTGTTGAGTCGGCGCAGGCGCAGCCACTGGGTCGGCGACATGCCGGTGTAGGTCTTGAACGCATGCTGCAACTGACGCAGTGAAAACCCCGCGATCTGGGACAATTCCAGCAGATTGAGATGTTCTTCCGGGGTGTCAGCGGCCCATTCCCCTACCCGTTTCATGATCGAGCGCTCCCCGGCCCGACGCTGCAAGGCGCCCTGGTCGAGGCCGACACACGCGTTGTCGAGGATGAACAGGCAATCTTCCAGCAGTTGCTGGGTCAGCGCTTCGCGGCTCGGTGGATCGAAGGTCTGCGACAGCCGCGTCAAGGTTCCGCTGAGCCAACGACAAAACAGCGCGTTCTGCTGGGCGTTGAGCGGTGCCATGAACAACCCTTCAAGCCTGGCGATGTCCAGGCTGTGGCGCTTTACAAACTCCGGCCCGAACACCACGGCGATTTCCTGGTAGTTCTCCGGGGTGATCCAGATGTTGCGGCTTTCACCATTCAACACGTACAGCGCGTTGTCACCGCGATCGAAACAGAACGATAACGAACCCTGGGGCGCGCTGAAATTCTGCTCGACCCGGGTGTTCATCGACTCTTCGTAAATCTCCACGCCCTGCAGATCCAGATAACGCACCCTACCCGCGAAGTGCCCCGGCGACATCTGCTGGTATTGCTGCACCCAGCCCGGCGTGGCGCGGATTTGCTCGGCGACATCGGCGGTGTTGAACGCTTGGACCTGGAGGGAACTGGAACCTGTCATGGGGCGACCTTACGCACTCTTTTGGTGCGTTTTGTGCTGCTTAAAGTGGATAGATGGAACCGCAAGGCTCGCACAAGATAGTCGTCAACGCGCTACAGGGGAAGTGTCCGGCGGATGAAACCGGTCTCTCCTGGCGTTAATAAAACCAATAACGAGGTCTTTATGAATGTCCCTTTCGATCAGCTGTTCACTTGGCTGAAAGATCACAAGATTACCGAAGTCGAGTGCGTCGTCAGCGATCTGACCGGCATTGCACGCGGCAAAATTGCACCGACCAACAAGTTCCTGCATGAGCGAGGCATGCGCCTGCCGGAAAGTGTCCTTTTGCAAACGGTAACCGGGGACTTTGTCGACGACGACATCTACTACGACCTGCTCGACCCGGCGGATATCGACATGGTCTGCAAGCCGGACGCCGACGCCGTCTACGTGGTGCCATGGGCCATCGAGCCGACCGCCATCGTGATCCACGACACCTTCGACAAGTTCGGCAACCCGATCGAACTGTCGCCGCGCAATGTGCTGAAGAAAGTCCTGCAGTTGTACACCGATAAAGGCTGGCGGCCGATTGTCGCGCCGGAAATGGAGTTCTACCTGACCCAGCGCTGCGAAGACCCGGACCTGCCGCTCAAGGCGCCGATGGGCCGTTCGGGCCGCGCCGAAAGCGGTCGTCAGTCGTTCTCCATCGACGCGGCCAACGAATTCGACCCGCTGTTCGAAGACGTCTACGACTGGTGCGAACTGCAAGGTCTGGACCTCGACACGCTGATCCACGAAGACGGCCCGGCGCAGATGGAAATCAACTTCCGTCATGGCAACGCCCTGGACCTGGCCGACCAGATCACCGTGTTCAAGCGCACCATGCGTGAAGCGGCGCTCAAGCACAACGTGGCGGCGACCTTCATGGCCAAACCGGTCGGCGACGAGCCTGGCAGCGCCATGCACCTTCACCAGAGCGTGGTGGACATTGCCACCGGCCAGCCGATCTTCGCCGATGCCGATGGCAACATGAGCGAGCTGTTCCTGCATCACATTGGCGGCCTGCAGAAGTACATCCCGAAAGTGCTGCCGATGTTCGCGCCGAACGTCAACTCGTTCCGCCGCTTCCTGCCGGACACCTCGGCACCGGTGAACGTCGAGTGGGGCGAAGAAAACCGCACCGTCGGCCTGCGCGTGCCAACCTCCAGCCCCGACGCCATGCGCGTCGAGAACCGTCTGCCGGGCGCTGACGCCAACCCGTACCTGGCCATCGCCGCCAGCCTGCTGTGTGGTTACCTGGGCATGGTC
Source organism: Pseudomonas jessenii (assembly GCF_002236115.1). Taxonomy (GTDB): domain Bacteria; phylum Pseudomonadota; class Gammaproteobacteria; order Pseudomonadales; family Pseudomonadaceae; genus Aquipseudomonas; species Aquipseudomonas jessenii. The sequence continues at coordinate 764,682 of NZ_NIWT01000001.1, forward strand.
GAACGCATCGAGCCAAGCGCTGCAGTACAGGGCCGCGCCTATGAGCGTCGCAACCTGCGCCTGCCGATCACCATCGAGGACGCCCTGACCCAGATGGAAGAATGCGACACCATCAGCCGCTACCTGGGCAGCAAGTTCGTGCGGGGCTATGTCGCGGTCAAACGCGCCGAGCACGAGAACTTCAAACGGGTGATCAGCTCCTGGGAGCGTGAGTTCCTGATGCTCAGCGTCTAAAAAACCCGCTCTCGCATGGGATCACACATCCCTTGTGGGAGCGAGCTTGCTCGCGATGAGGCCAGTGAATCCAATATCTTCGTTGACTGACAGGCCGCCATCGCGAGCAAGCTCGCTCCCACAGGTAGGTGATCACCTGAAGAATCCAATAATTCCAAGAAGGTATCGATATGCGCTTATTGAAATCCATGGTCCCGGCCGCACTCGCGGTCTTGTTCAGCGCCGTTGCCCAGGCTCAGCCACAGGTCAGCGTCTACAACTGGACCGACTACATCGGCGAAACCACCCTCGCCGACTTTCAGGCCAAGACCGGGATCAAGGTGATCTACGACGTATTCGATTCCAACGAAACCCTGGAAGGCAAACTGCTTGCCGGTCGTACCGGGTATGACGTGGTGGTGCCGTCCAACCACTTCCTCGCCCGCCAGGTGAAGGCCGGCGCGTTCCTCAAGCTCGATCGCGAGCAACTGCCGAACTTCAAGAACCTCGACCCGAAATTGCTGGCGCTGCTGGAGAAAAACGATCCGGGCAACGCGCACTCGGTGCCGTACCTGTGGGGCACCAACGGCATCGGCTATAACGTCGACAAGGTCAAGGCTGTGCTGGGCATCGACAAGATCGACTCCTGGGCCGTGCTGTTCGAACCGGAGAACATCAAGAAGCTCAGCGCCTGCGGCGTGTCGATGATGGACTCGGCGGACGAAGTGTTCCCGGCGATGCTCAACTACATGGGCATGGACCCGCGCAGCGAAAACCCCGAGGACTTCAAGAAGGCCGAAGCCAAGCTGCTGCAGATCCGCCCCTACATCACCTACTTCCACTCCTCCAAGTACGTGTCGGACCTGGCCAACGGCGATATCTGCGTAGCGTTCGGATACTCGGGTGATGTGTTCCAGGCCGCCAACCGCGCCAAGGAAGCCGGCAACGGCGTGAACATCGCCTACGCCATTCCCAAGGAAGGCGCCAACCTGTGGTTCGACCTGCTGGCCATCCCCGCCGACGCCAGCAACCCGAAGGAAGCTCATGCCTTCATCAACTACCTGCTGGACCCGCAAGTGATCGCCAAGGTCAGTGAGTCGGTCGGCTACGCCAACCCGAACCCGGCCGCCAAGCAGTACATGGACCCTGAGCTGGTCAGCAACCCCGAGGTTTATCCGTCCCAGGAAGTCCTCGACAAACTCTACATCTCCACCACGCCGCCGCAGTCGATCATGCGCCTGATGACCCGTTCGTGGAGCAAAGTGAAGTCCAACAAATGAATCAGTACACCAAGGAACACACCCACTCCTATTACGCAGCGTCCGCCAAGGGCATGAGGCAGCGCCCCGCGCTGGCCTCGGACCTGGTGGCCGATGTCTGTGTGGTCGGCGCGGGTTTCACCGGCATCAACACCGCCATCGAGCTGGCCCAGCGTGGGCTCTCGGTGGTCCTGCTGGAGGCCCGACGGATCGGCTGGGGCGCCAGCGGGCGCAACGGCGGCCAGTTGATTCGTGGTATCGGCCATGACGTCAGCGGTTTCGCCAAGCACATCGGCGCCGATGGCGTGCAATACCTGGAACACGCCGGGAACGAGTCGGTGCAAGTCGTGGCCAATCGCATCCGCGAGCACGGCATCGATTGCGACCTGAGCTGGGGCTTCTGCGAACTGGCCAATACCCCGGCCCAGTTCAAGGCGCTCAAGGCCGAGCAGGTGCAACTGATTGAATCCGGCTACGCCTTTGAAACCCGACTGGTGGCGCCAGAACAAATCCGTGAACAGGTGGTGAACTCCGGTGTGTACGCCGGCGGCCTGGTGGACATGGGCTCTGGGCATTTGCATCCGCTGAACCTGGTCCTTGGCGAAGCCCAAGTCGCCGAGTCCCTTGGGGTGCGGATTTTCGAGCAGAGCCCGGTGCTGGAGTTGACCCATGGCAGCACGGTGCAAGTGCGCTGCGCCGGTGGCACTGTGAGTGCAGGCACGTTGGTGCTTGCTTGCAATGCCCATCTGGAAGAGCTCGAACCGAAGCTCAGCGGCAAAGTACTCCCGGCAGGCAGCTACATCATCGCCACCGAACCCTTGTCGCAAGAGGCCGCTGCAAAACTGATCCCGCACAATGTTGCGTTGTGCGACCAGAAGGTCGGCCTGGATTACTACCGGCTCTCGGCTGACAGGCGCTTGTTGTTCGGTGGTGCCTGCCATTACTCCGGGCGCGATCCTTCGGACATCAGCGCCTACATGCGCCCGCAGATGCTCAAGGTGTTCCCGCAACTGGCCGATGTGCGCATCGACTATCAGTGGGGCGGCAAGATCGGCATCTCGGCCAACCGCTTCCCCCAGGTCGGGCGCCTGAGCCAGCACCCGAACGTGTTCTACGCCCAGGGCTACTCAGGCCATGGCCTGAACGTGACCCACTGGTGCGCGAAGTTGTTGGGCGAAGCGATCCATGCCGGCCACAGCAAAGGCTTCGACGTGTTCAGCGCCGTGCCGCACATGACCTTCCCCGGCGGACGCGCACTGCGTTCACCCTTGCTGGCCCTTGGCATGTTCTGGTATCGGATGCGGGAAATGCTGGGCTGACGTAGTCCCGCCGGGCGCCTGCTAACCACTGTGGGAGCGAGCTTGCTCGCGATAGCGACCTGAAATCCAATGATTGGGTTGTCTGGCACACCGCTATCGCGAGCAAGCTCGCTCCCACACTGTTTTACGTATTCCCTCTTCTACCATCCCCTTGTTTCGACTTTCGATTTGCTCAATTGCGAGTCACTTCTATATTGAGGGAGTGCTCTGAACTTCCTGCCTTCTGTCGAGCTTGACCCATGGCAACTACTGATCAGCTGATCATCTGCGAGCACTGCGACAGCGTGTACCAAAAAGTGACGCTCGCCAAACATCAAAAAACCCTGTGTACACGCTGCGGCGGCGTGCTTCAGCGCTATAACGGCCTCACTGTGGAGCAGCGTCTTGCGTTGACCTTCACCGCGTTGATGCTCTGGATATTCGCCAATTTCTATCCGGTAATGAGCATCAACCTCAAAGGCGTGAAGAACAGCGCAACGCTCTGGGACTCGGTGCTGGCCCTGAGCCTGGGGCCTATCACCTTCATTGCCATGGTGGCGGCAATCGCCATGATCATCGCGCCGATTTTCCAGTTGCTGCTGCTGATCTGGGTGCTGGGCTTCGCACTCGGCGGGCGACGCTCGCCCGGATTCAAATTCTGCATGCGCTGGCTGGAAACCCTCAGGCCCTGGAGCATGCTCGAAGTCTGCCTGCTGGGCGCCATGGTCGCGGTGATCAAGCTCGCCGGACTGCTCGATGTGCTGCCCGGCATAGGGTTGTTTGCCCTGGCGGCGCTGAGCCTGATGATGATCCGCATCGCCGGGCGCGACATTCGCGAACTATGGGACATTGTATGAGCACGCCTCCTTACGCCGACGAGCTCAACCTGTGCCTGTGCCACACCTGCGGCCTGGCCTGCGACATGACTTGCGAGCCCCACGAATGCGAGCGTTGCGGTGCACCGCTGCACCGGCGCAAAGCCAATTCTCTGGCCCGCACCTGGGCCTACATGATCGCGGCCCTGGTGTTCTACATCCCGGCCAACCTGTTGCCGGTGATGAACACCGAGATGGTCGGCAACGGTGCCGACAGCACGATCATGAGCGGCGTGCTGGAGTTCTGGGAAGCCGGGGCCTGGGATATCGCCCTGATCATATTCATTGCCAGTATCGCGGTGCCGGGAATCAAGTTCGTCGCCATCACATTGCTGCTGGTCACCGTGCAACGCGACAGCGAGTGGGCACGCAAGGAGCGGTCGACGCTGTACCGCTTCGTCGAAGTCATCGGTTACTGGTCGATGCTCGATGTGATCGTGGTCGCCCTGGTGGCCTCGCTGGTGAAATTCCAGGCCCTGGCCGACATCGAACCGCGCCCGGGCATTCTGTTCTTTGGTCTGGTAGTGGTGTTCACCATGCTTTCGGCAATGAGTTTCGATCCCCGCATGATCTGGGATAAAGAACGGGAAAACCCACACAATGAGGAGGTCACTGATGAAGTCACAAGCCACTGACGGGCCACAAGCCCCCGGGCAGGCGCCGATCAAGACCCGCCGTTTCAGCGTTTCGCTGGTCTGGATCGTCCCGATCGTCGCGGTGCTGGTGGGTATTTCGCTGGTGGTCCACAGCATTTTGCAGCAGGGCCCGACCATCGTTGTCACGTTCAAGACCGGTAACGGCCTGACCGCGAACAAGACCGAGGTCAAATACCGCAATGTCGTGATTGGTCATGTCTCCGATGTGGAGCTCAGCAGTGACCAGAAAAGCGTCAACGCCACCATCAAACTGGAAAAGCAGGCCGAAAGCTTTACCCGCGAAGATTCGCAGTTCTGGGTCGTGCGGCCGCGCATTGGCGCGGGCGGTGTGTCGGGGATCGATACGCTGCTGTCGGGCGATTACATCGGGGCCGATATCGGCCAGGCCAACGGCCGGGCAAAAAACTTCATCGGACTGGAGAATCCGCCTCCCATCACCTACGGCGAACCGGGCAAGCGTTTTACGCTGTTCACCCAGGACCTGGGGTCGCTGGACATCGGCTCTCCGGTCTACTACCGCAAGATCCCCGTGGGCCAGGTGGTGGCCTACGCGCTGGACCCGGATGGCAAGGGCGTGAACATTGAACTGTTCATCCATGCACCCAATGACAAGTACGTCACCGAAAACACCCGTTTCTGGAACGCAAGCGGCATTGACGTGAACGTCGGCGCCAATGGCTTTGCGGTCAAAACCGAGTCGCTGTCTTCCTTGCTGGTGGGCGGCATAGCCTTCCGCGCGCCCGACTACAGCCCCAACGACAAGCCGGCTGCCGCAGAGTACGCCTACGAATTGTTCGAGGACCAACAAACCGCCCTGGCCCCGCCGAACGGCAAGCCGCAATACCTGGCCATGCGCTTCGACCAGGCACTGCGCGGGCTCAAGGTCGATGCCCCGGTGGAGTTCCTCGGTGTGGAAATCGGCAAGGTAGTGGCGGTCAATCTGGATTACGACGAGAAAAAGCGCTCCTTTCCGGTCAACGTCGGTATCGTGATCTACCCGCAGCGCCTGGGCCAGGCCCATGTCAAAATGCTCAAGGCGCTCAATCATGACCCTGATAACGAAGCCGCTGGCGTACGCTTGATCGGTACCTTTATCGAAAACGGCCTGCGTGCCCAGGCCCGCACCGGCAACTTCCTGACCGGCCAGTTGTACATTGCCCTGGACTTCTACCCCAAGACCGACAAGGTCGCCTTCGATGTAAACGCACGCCCGGTCATGATTCCGACCCTTCCCGGCAGCCTCGAGCAATTGCAGGAAAAACTCGAATCCATGGTCGACAAGATCAACAAACTGCCGATCGAGCGTATTGCCGGCAATCTCGATGGCAATCTCGTCGAACTGCGCAAAGGCATGATGCAATTCAACGGAAAGATCTTGCCTGGCGTGCAAACCACTTTGTCGGATGTCAGCAAGACGCTGGAAACGGCCAATTCGACCCTGCAGTCGGCCAGTTCGACCTTGGCCGAGGATTCGCCGCAACGGGAAAAACTGGGGCTAACCCTGGATGAACTGGGACGCACGTCCAGATCCTTGCGTGATCTTTCGGATTACCTGGGACGGCATCCGGAATCGCTGCTTCGCGGTCGTCCGAATAATGCCGCCCCCATGGATCTGCAAGGGCCACCGCGCAATTGAACACAGGAGCAACACCCATGGCTTTACCGCTGAAGTTCACCCTGGTCACCGCGATGTTGCTGCTCGCCGCCTGCCGCAGTGACCCGATTCAATTCCATACCCTGACCCCGGCCCAGGAGGGCAATCACTCAAGGACCACCGTCGGCGTGATCCAGATCGAGTCGATCAGCGTGCCGCCCCAGGTCGATCGTGCGCAGATCGTCATTCGCGAGGGCAACAGTGGCCTGGCGATCCTGGAAACCCAATGGTGGGGCGCGACCCTGGTGGACGAACTGCGCAGTGCGTTGGTCGATCAACTGAGCAACAGTCCTGTACAAGGCCGACACTCGGTGCGGGTCGATGTGCAGCGTTTCGACTCGGTACCCGGCCAGTACGCCTTGATGGACGTGGAATGGCGCCTGCGCAGCGCCAGCACCGGCGACACGGCACGGTTGATTTGCCGCAGCACCCTGCAAACGCCCTCGGGTGCGAGCATCGATGACCTGGTGCTTGCCCAGCAAAACAACGTCAAACGCCTGGCCGCGCTGATCAGCCAGGCTGCCGTCAGACCACAGGCAACCTGCCCTGCGCCCTGAATGTATTCATCCCCAGGATTAACGGCGACAAGTTCGCCGTTAATCCGTCCTTCCTGTTTCCTGCTGTCATTCCCCGCGACAGGCGGCCCGCAGCAACTGGCAACGTCAAATACGCCGAGGCACACGACAAAAAGGCAGCCGGGGCAGCGTCATATTCTGATCGGCGGCATCGTTTGATCGACGAGTCGAAACACAGCGGGCACAGTGCTGCTAATCTGAATGAAAATTACATGTATTAACGGTTTTTTTGACGTTATTTTCTCATTTGGATCTCTACATTTCCCGCACTTCAAAAACATGCAAATGATTCGCATTGGTTAGCTGGCGTTTCAATGCCCATGACTTTCAAAAAAATGTACCAGGAGCAGCCCGCAGAATGATTCCAAAAATCCCTTCGTTCTTGAAAAAGGCCCTGCTGGCCACCGCTTTGCTGAGCGCTGGCCAGGCCTATGCAGCCGACTCCGTCGGCATCGTGGTGTACAACGCGCAACACGCAGGCCTGACCAAGGCCTGGGTCGAGGGCTTTACCCAGGAGACCGGTATTCCCGTCACCTTGCGCAACGGCGATGACACCGAAATGGGCAACCAGATCGTGCAGGAAGGCGCGGCTTCGCCGGCGGACGTATTCCTGACCGAGAACTCCCCGGCCATGGTCCTGGTCGACAACGCCGGGCTGTTTGCGCCTGTCGATAAGGCCTCGCTGGAGCAGATTGACTCCGCCTACCGTCCGGCCCACGGCAAATGGGTAGGCATCGCCGCGCGCTCCACGGTGTTCGTCTACAACCCGAGCAAACTGCCAGAAGCCGACCTGCCGAAATCGATCATGGACCTGGCTTCACCGAGCTGGAAGGGTCGCTGGGGTGCATCGCCCGGTGGTGCTGACTTCCAGGCCATCGTCGCTGCCATCCTCCAACAAAAGGGTGAAGCCGCCACGCTGGATTGGCTCAAGGCGATGAAAACCAACTATGCCAACTACCGTGGCAACAGCTCGGTACTCAAGGCCGTGAATGCCGGGCAGATCGACAGCGGCGTGATTTACCACTATTACAGCCTGGTGGATCAGTCCAAGACCGGCGAAAACAGCAAGAACACCGCCCTGCACTATTTCAGGCACAAAGACCCGGGCGCTTTTGTTAGCATCTCCGGCGGCGGCGTCCTCGCTTCCAGTAAACACCAGGACCAAGCCCAGGCGTTCCTCAAGTACATTACCGGCAAGGATGGCCAGGCTGTCCTGAAGAACGGCAAGTCGTTTGAATACGCCGTGGGCAAAGGCGCTGAATCCAACCCTAAACTGGTGCCTCTGAATCAACTCGATGCGCCGACTGTCGATGCGTCAAAACTCGACAGTAAAAAAGCCGTGGAGCTGATGACACAGGCCGGACTGCTCTAATTGATGCCAGAAACCCTGCCTGCGGAGGTCGCTGAGGCGACACCCGCACATTTGCGCCGACGCTCCCGCGGAGTCTTTGCGGGGCGGGGCGGTGTATGGGTGATCGGTTTGTCGGTGCTGGTTTCATTACTGGCACTGCTACCGATCGCCTACGTTATTGGTGTGTCCCTGCAGACCGGCTGGTCAACCGTTGTGACCCTGGTGTTCCGCCCTCGGGTCGGTGAACTGCTGGTCAACACCGTGCTGCTGGTGCTGCTGACGATTCCCTTGTGCGTCGCGCTGGGGGTGACGCTGGCGTGGCTCACGGAACGCACGAATCTGCCGGGGCGGCGCTGGTGGTCGTTGCTGGCCACCGCGCCGCTGGCAGTGCCTGCGTTCGTTCACAGCTACGCCTGGGTCAGCCTGGTGCCTCCGATTCACGGCTTGTTTGCCGGTGTCCTGGTCTCGGTCATCGCTTACTTCCCGTTCCTGTATTTGCCGGTAGCGGCCACTTTGCGCCGACTCGATCCGGCCATCGAAGACGTCGCCGAGTCCATGGGACTCAAACCCTGGAAAGTGTTTTTCCGCGTTGTGTTGCCGCAATTGCGCCTGGCGATCTGCGGCGGCGCCTTGCTGGTCGGCCTGCACCTGCTGGCCGAATATGGCCTGTACGCCATGATCCGCTTCGACACCTTTACCACCGCGATCTTCGATCAGTTCAAATCGACCTTCAACGGCGCAGCGGCGCACATGCTGGCCAGTGTGCTGGCGCTGTGTTGCCTGGCGATGTTGACGGCCGAATCCGCCGCCCGGGGTTCTGCGCGTTACGCCCGCGTCGGTTCGGGAAGCGCCCGGGAGCAACGGGTCGTACGCCTGAAACCGGTATCCACCCTGCTCTCGCTGACGCTGCAGATCATGACCTGCGCCCTGGCCCTTGGCGTGCCCTTGATCACCCTGGGCAAGTGGCTCATCGCCGGAGGCGTGGAAGTCTGGGACATGGCCGAATTGTTGCCCGCACTTGAGCAAACCCTGCTGCTGGGCATCGGGGGCGCGGCGCTGACCACCTGCGCGGCGATCCCGATTGCCTGGCTGTCGATCCGCTACCCCGGTCGACTGCAGCGGGTGCTGGAAAGCTGCAACTACATCACCAGTTCCTTGCCCGGCATTATCGTGGCGCTGGCACTGGTGACCGTCACGATCCACTTTGCCCGGCCGATATACCAGACCACCTTCACCGTGCTGCTGGCGTACCTGTTGATGTTCTTGCCCCGTGCCCTGGTGAGCCTGCGCGCGGGCATTGCCCAGGCCCCGGTGGAACTGGAAAACATTGCCCGCAGCCTTGGCCGCTCGCCAGCCCGGGCACTGTGGCTGATCACCTTGCGCCTGGCTGCCCCGGGGGCGGCCGCCGGCGCGGCGCTGGTGTTCCTGGCGATCACCAACGAATTGACCGCCACCCTGCTGCTGGCCCCGAACGGCACGCGCACCCTGGCGACCGGGTTCTGGGCCTTGACCAGCGAAATCGATTACGCAGCCGCCGCGCCCTACGCCTTATTGATGGTTGTGCTGTCGCTTCCGTTGACCGGACTTCTTTATCACCAATCGAAAAAAACGGCTGGCCGATGAACACTCTTGAATTGAATGCCCTCTACAAGTCCTATGGCGCCCATTGCGCCCTGGACAACGTCAGCCTCTCGGTGCCCAGCGGCAGTCGCACGGTCATCGTAGGCCCCTCCGGCTCGGGCAAGACCACGTTGCTGCGGATGATTGCCGGTTTCGAGTTCCCCGATTCCGGACGCCTGTCGCTCAATGGCCAGACCCTGGTCGACGGCACCCACGAAGTGCCGGCCCATCAACGCCTGATCGGCTACGTGCCACAGGACGGCGCACTGTTCCCGCACATGACCGTGGCAGCGAACATCGGCTTCGGCCTGGCGACCAAGGGCACTGAAAAACAGCAGCGCGTTGCCGAACTGATGGACAGCGTTGCGCTGGACGCGAAGATGGCCGAGCGCTGGCCCCATGAATTGTCCGGTGGCCAGCAACAGCGCGTGGCCCTGGCCCGAGCCTTGGCGCAACAGCCACGACTGATGCTGCTGGACGAGCCGTTCTCGGCGCTCGATACCGGATTGCGCGCCGCCATGCGCAAGATGGTTGCACGGCTGCTGGAGGACGCGGGCGTCACCACCATTCTGGTCACCCATGACCAGAGTGAAGCCCTGTCGTTCGCCGACCAGTTGGCGGTGATGCGTCATGGCCGACTGGTCCAGTCAGGGCATCCGCTGGACCTTTACCGCTATCCCGAAGACGAGCAAACCGCGCTGTTCCTGGGGGATGCCGTGGTGATGCCCGCACGCATCGAGGCCGGTTGGGCCCATTGCGACCTGGGCCGGATCCCCGTCAACAACCACCGCAACAACAGTTCGGCGCAGATCATGCTGCGCCCCGAACAACTGCAACTGGCCAGCATCCTCCCCAGCGACCCGGAAGCCAGCGGTTGCCGGGCCGTGGTCACCGATCGGGATTTCAGCGGCAACACCTGCACGCTGACGGTGGAACTGCAGCCATTGACCCGTAACGCGCAGTCGGGCCGATCACTGCTGGTGCGCAGTTCAGGCATGTATGCACCACCCGCCGGCAGCTCGGTTCAGGTCTCGACCATCGGCCATGCCCATGTACTGAGCGAGGTGTGATCGTTCACAGATCGAATCGATCCACCGCTCGACGCCGCTCGTTGTCATCGCGCACATCGTAGTTGGCCGTGGTTTGGATATTGCTGTGGTGCGCCAGCTTCTGCGCAATCGACAAGTCATGCTCTTCGATCACCCGGGTGATGAATGAACGCCGGAAGTCGTGGGGCATGATTTTCACCCCGACCTGCGCGCCCCGTTGCCGGGCGATGTAGTAAATCGCGTGTTTGGTGATGCGCTCCCGGGTGATGTGGCTGCCACGGCGGATGCGGTTGAACAGGAACGGGTCGTCCGACTCGCCGTCCTTGAGCATCGAACGGCGCAGCTCGAGCCAGGCTTCAAGCTTGGCGAAGGCCCAGGCCGGTGCGTACTTGATCAATTGCTTGTTGCCCTTGGCCGTCACCCGCAGGCTGCGCTCGGTGAAATCGACCTGGTTCAGCTCCAGGTTCACCGATTCGGATTTGCGCATCCCGGAACCGTACAAAATCCCGATGATCGCGGCATCCCGCAGGCCTTGCGGCCGCGGATCGGCAGCGCAGACCGCCATCAGTTCCTGGATCAGCGTACGCCTGAGATTGCGCCCCTGGGACAGCCGTGTACCGGCCATGCCCTTCACCGTACGCATCTTCAACAGATGCTCCTGAGAGATCAGGCTCATGCGCCACGCTTCGTTCATCACCCCGCGCACCGCGTTGACATAGAGCGAAGACGTGTTCGGCGCATAGCCGTCCGAACGCAAGGTGGCCACTAACGCAATGACGTCCTCTGGCTGCAGATTGTGCCAGGGAATTTCCTCGATATCGTGGTCTTCGAAGCCCAGGCGGTCGGCGGCATCCTGCAGCACATAACGCATGGTCAGTTGGCTGGACGGCGCCAGTCGCGCCAGATACAGGGTCAGTGGATTGGTGAGGGGTGTGCGTGAATCAGATACAGGTAAGTCAATCAAACGAAACGGCCTTGAATTAAAACAGTTAAGTGAAACAACTAATAAGTAAAAAAACAATGATGTAAAGGCTATTTACGTTTACAGCCCCAAGGCTGCCCAAGAGTCAGGCATTTCTCCCTTTTTCCCGGCACGGTATCGGCGACGAGGAAATCGCTGCCGTAGAGCATGCCGCTGTTCTTCAGGCCTTGCGCCCGTTGCAGTACTGGGCAGCGTCGACATTGTCCTGACGGTTGAAACGGCCGGATGTGGCTTTTTTCAACACGATAGACAAATTGAAACATGACCTTGCCTATCCTGACTCGGTTTTGATTATTCCTCAGGCGGCACCATGAGCCTGGTATTGCTACTGGTCGCCTGTCTGCTGACCTGTCTGGAAAAGCCTTGGCGTGGCATTGCTCTTCCTCGGCGTCATAACCATCAGTATCCCGACCTGCTCGTGCGCCTGAATCAAGGAGTGACCCATGAAAATCAGTGTATTCGGTAGCGGATATGTCGGCCTGGTGCAGGCAGCGGTATTGGCGGAAGTCGGCCACGACGTGGTCTGCATGGACGTTGACGAGAGTAAAGTCGAACTGCTCCAACAGGGCCACGTGAGCATATTCGAACCCGGGCTGGCCAGCCTGGTACGCGAAGGCCTTGACGCCAGGCGGTTGCAGTTCACCAGCGACGAAAAGTTCGCCGTCCAGCACGGGCAGGTGCTGTTCATCGCCGTTGGCACTCCGTCCCGGGACGACGGCTCGGCGGACTTGCGCTACGTGATGTCGGTGGGCGACGCCGTGGCCCGTCATCGCGAGCAACCGGCGATCCTGGTGGAGAAATCCACCGTCCCGGTCGGCACCGGCGATGCCTTGCGAGCACACATCGACAAATGCCTGATCAGCGTCGGGCGCGTATTGCAGTTCGATATTGTCTCCAATCCGGAATTCTTGAAAGAAGGTTCGGCCGTGGCCGACTGCCGACGCCCGGACCGTATCGTCATCGGCTGTGAACGCGAAGAAGTGCGTGAGGTGATGCGTGATCTGTACTCGCCCTTCAACCGCAACCATGAGCGCATCATGTTCATGGACCTGCGCAGCGCCGAGCTGACCAAGTACGCCGCCAACTGCATGCTGGCGACCAAGATCAGCTTCATCAACCAGATCGCAGAACTGGCCGAACACCTGGGTGCCGACATCGAATCGATACGCCTGGGCATCGGCGCCGACTCCCGCATCGGCTACCACTTCATCTACCCCGGTTGCGGCTACGGTGGCTCATGTTTCCCCAAGGACATGCGCGCCCTGATCCACAGCGCTGAACAGGCCCATTGCTCCAGTGACCTGCTGCAAGCGGTGGAAGCCATCAACGAGCGGCAGAAATACAAGCTGTTCGAGCGCATCAACGCGTTCTACAAGGGCGACTTGCGTGGCAGGACCTTTGCTGTGTGGGGCCTGGCATTCAAGCCAAACACCGACGACATGCGCGATGCGCCGAGCCGGGTGTTGCTCGAATCCTTGTGGGCCGCCGGAGCGCATGTCCGTGCGTTCGATCCGGAAGCCATGCAGGAAACCCAGAAGCTGTATCCCGATGAATCGAAGCTGATGCTCATGGGTACACCCGAGTCGGTCTTGTCCGGTGCCGATGCACTGATCATCTGCACCGAATGGCAACAGTTCAAGGCGCCGGACTTTCAGCTGATCCGGCAGCGGCTCAACGCACCGCTGATCTTCGACGGCCGCAACCTTTACGACACAGACCGTCTGGCACGCATCGGTTTCACCTACTTCCCGATCGGTCGGGGCGAGTCGAGCAAATTGCCGATTCCGTACCAGCAATGGTTTGCCGAGTCAGTGGTCGCCTGAACACCACGTTCCCTCACATCCGCCAACAGTCTCCCGCGCTGGGTCTGCACGGCCGTCGGTGCATTGCCGCCAGTGCTGGGCGGGCGGTTCGACAAGAATTATTTTGTACTGCGGCACCTCAAGCAAATCCCGTAGCAACGACCGCGTGTCTGACTGCTAGAGTAGCGCTCACGATCGGGCTGATGCCGGCCCGATCGAATAAGGATATTCGCGCCGTGACCAGCTACTCCCCCCTCATCCGCCGCCTGTTGATCTGTTCGCTGACCATCGTCGTCAGCCGCGCCATCACCAGCCCTTTGCTCACGCTGTTCGTCAGCGACAAGCTGGGCCTCAACCAGCAGGACGTTGGCTTGCTGCTCGGCATTGCGGTGTTCGTCGCCACCCTGCTCTCCCTGTATGGCGGCTACATCATCGATCGCTTCGAAAAGCGCCGGTTGCTGATTCTCTCGATGGCGTCCAGCGCTGTCGGCCTGGTGCTGCTGACCTTTGCTGAAAACCTCTACCTGACGACCATCACCCTGATCGTCACCGAAACCGCTTCATCGCTGTTCCTCATCGGTTCGAAAGCGATCCTCAGCGACAACCTCCCAGTGGGTCAACGCGCCAAGGCGTTTTCCCTGAGCTATACGCTGACCAACATTGGCTACGCTGTCGGGCCGATGCTCGGTGTGCTGATTGCCGGGGCCTTTGCCAGTGCCCCCTTCCTGATCGCTGCGGCCATCGCTTTTTTCAGTATTTTCCTGATGACCGGGATCGCGAAGGACCCGGCGCGCTCGCCTGTCGGCGGCCAGGGGCAGAGTTTCCTCAAAACCCTGATCACCCTGAAAAACGACCGCACCCTGATCCTGTTCACCGCCGGCTGCCTGCTCAGCACCGTGGTGCACGGGCGATTTACCTTTTACCTGTCGCAGTACCTGCTGGTGACCAGCAATCCCCAACACACCATGGAAATCATGGCCGCCCTGCTCGCCTGCAACGCCATCTGTGTGATCTTGCTGCAATACCAGATCGGGCGTTTTCTCAAGCGCGAGCAACTGCGCCAATGGATCGTGGCCGGCACCGGCCTGTTCATCCTCGGGCTGATCGGTTTCAGCCTGGCGGACAGCCTGGTGAGCTGGTGCGTGGCGATGTTCATCTTCACCCTCGGTGAAATCATCATTTACCCGGCCGAGTTTCTCTTCGTCGACACCCTGGCGCCGGAAGAACTGCGGGGCAGCTACTACGGCGCGCAAAACCTTGCTGCCCTTGGCGGTGCGTTGAGCCCGGTGATTTGCGGCTTCATGCTGATGCACACCCCGGCGCCGACGATGTTTTATGCCTTGAGTGCACTCGCGGCCCTGGGTGGTTTGCTGTGCTACACAAGCGGTCGACGGAGCAAATTACAGCAAAATTAATGCACTGAAAGCTCATTAATATGAATTTGTCAGTAGCAGGATTGGACGGCACACTGTGCGCGTTCCTCCCCCAACAGTTGGAACAACTTCAAGGGCTTTCTGGGTTCCCCAGCCAAGCCCTTTTTTTTGCCTGGATTTTCTGCCGGAGTCTTTTCGAAATGCTTGCTCGCTGGTTGCCCGCCGCCATCAACACCCGCCCCACCGAATGGAGCCGCGCCGCCATCGGCATGGCCATGGGGACACTGATGAGCGTGTGGCTCTGTAGCCAGGTGTTCGGCATTGAGGTGGCCCAGCACCTGATCGGCCCGCTGGGGGCGTCGGCGGTGCTGTTGTTTGCCGTGTCTTCGGGCGCGCTCGCCCAGCCCTGGTCGATTCTCGGTGGTTACTTGAGCGCCGGTGTGATTGCCCTGCTGGTGGCCCATGTGTTGGGCCGGACCCTGGGTAGCGCTTGCCTGGCGGCGGGCATGGCGTTGATCCTGATGTGCTGGCTGCGGTGCCTGCATCCACCGGCCGGTGCGTTGGCCCTGACCCTGGTGCTGGCCGATCCGGCAACCATTGCCATGGACTGGAAAGCCATTGGACCGGTGATGCTCAGCGCGGCGACGATGCTGCTGTGCGCCCTGGCCTACAACAACCTGACCCGCGTTCGTTACCCCAAGAGCGCCAGCGAGCCCGCGGCCAGGATTCCTGCCGATCACCCGCCGGTCGACCGTCAGGCCATCACCGCCGAAGACCTGAAACTGGCGTTGGCCGACATGGAAGCGTTCTATGACGTGACCCCCGAAGACCTCGAACAGTTGATCCAGGCCAGCGAACTGCACGCCAAACGCCGCAGCGTTGGCGAAGTGCTCGCCCCACGACTGTAAGTCGCTGTTCTGGAGGTTCTTTTGCCGTGGCCGGGCGGTTCTGGCATCCTGCGCCTCCATTTTCTGACCCGGCCCGCCTTCTGGCACGCAAACCACCATGACCGCCTCCGAAAAAGCCCCCGCTCCACGCCACAGCGACCTGATCTACGGCCTCGATGACCGCCCGCATCTGACCGCCACCGTCTTCGCCGCCCTGCAACACGTGCTGGCAAGTTTCGTCGGCATCATCACCCCGACGCTGATCATGGGCAGCGCCCTGGGCCTGCAAAGTGAAATTCCTTACTTGATCAGCATGGCGCTGTTCGTTTCCGGCCTGGGCACCTTCGTGCAGGCGCGGCGCTTCGGCCCGGTGGGCTCTGGCCTGTTGTGCCTGCAAGGCACCAGTTTCTCGTTCATCAGTGTGATTCTCAGCGCCGGCCTCATGGTCAAGGCTCGTGGTGGCGGTACCGATGAGATTCTCTCGACCATTTTCGGCGTGTGCTTTTTTGCCGCGTTCATCGAGGTGGTGTTGAGCCAGTTCATTGGCAAATTGCGCATGCTGATCACCCCGGTGGTGACCGGCACCATCATCACGCTGATGGGCTTGTCGCTGATCAAGGTGGCGATGACCGACATCGCCGGCGGCTTCGGCGCCCCGGACCTGGGGGCGGCCAGTCACCTGGCCCTGGCGGCGCTGGTGCTGGGAACCATCGTAGTGTTGAACCGGGTGGATGTGCCGTTTCTGCGCCTGGGGGCGATTGTCATCGGCCTGACCCTGGGCTACGGGGTGGCATGGCTCATGGGCCAGGTGGATTTCAACAGCCTGCCCGAAGTGCCGCTGATGAGCGTACCGGTGCCGTTCAAGTACGGGTTCTCCTTCGATTGGGTGGCGTTCATTCCGGTGGCGGTGATTTTCCTCGTGTCGCCGCTGGAGGCCGCCGGTGACCTTACGGCCAACTCGATGATCTCCCGGCAACCGGTCAAAGGCCCGGTGTACATTCGCCGGATCAAGTCCGGCCTGCTCGCCGATGGCCTCAACTCGGCCATGGCCGCGGTGTTCAACAGCATGCCGATGGTGACCTTCGCCCAGAACAACGGAGTGATCCAGCTCACCGGCGTGGCCAGCCGCTACGTGGCGTTTTTCATTGCCGGATTGCTGGTGGTGCTTGGCCTGTTCCCGATGATCGGCGCGGTACTGCAACTGATGCCGAAACCGGTGCTCGGTGGCGCGGAACTGGTGATGTTCGGCACCGTCGCCGTGGCCGGGATCAAGATTCTCGCCGAGGCCGGCCTGCATCGGCGCAACATGCTGATCGTGGCGATTTCCATCGGCATGGGCCTGGGCGTGGCCGCCGTGCCGGAAGTCTTGCGTGAACTGCCCAAGGCCCTGCACAACATTTTCGAATCGCCCATCACCGTCGGCGCGCTGTGCGCTATCGTTCTTAATATCTTCCTGCCCGAGGAGTTCATCGAGCTGGAGGAGGACGAATTCGATCCGGAAGCCTCCGTGCTTCAGGTGATGCAGAACCCCGATGTGACCGCCAGGGATGAACCCGCAAAGGCTGCGGTGGTTGCACAGTCGAACCACTAGTCGGGCTCAAGGGCTGAGCCGCTGGCGGTTCAGCCTTTTTCAGATGAGAACACGTCCATGCGCAGCCTCCACGCGGTCCTGATTTCCCTCCTGCTCTGCCTGAGCGCCTGTTCCTCGCTGCCCAATCGAGACCCGTTGAAAATCAACGTCGTGGATGTCGAACCCCTGCAAGGCGAAGGCATGGAAGTGCGCTTTGCCGTGAGAATCCGCGTGCAGAACCCCAATGACTACACCCTCACCTACAGCGGCGTTGCCTTGGACCTGGACATCAACGGCCAGCCCTTCGCCTCTGGCGTCACCGATGAGAGGGGTACGATCGGGCGCTTTTCCGACACCATCGTCAGCGTACCGGTCAGCGTTTCGGCGTTTTCGATGATCCGCCAGACCTATGGCATCAGCCAGATGGAAACCCTCAACAACATGCCTTATGTCCTGCGCGGCAAGCTCTCGGGTGGGGTGTTCAACACGAAGCGTTTCGTGGACAGTGGCACGCTCAATCTGCCTGGACCGACCACTGGCAGCCGTTAAACGCCTTGGATGAATTGGCTGTTGCGCCGCTGAATTCACTCGGTGTCATTGAGAATCAGGCTGCGGTAATGCCCCGGATTTGACCCCGACCATTTGCGAAACGCCTTGTAGAACGAACTGACGTCAGCGAACCCGAGCCGCGTGGCGATTTCGCTGAAGCTGATCGTGGGTTCCGCCAGCCAGACAATCGCCAACTCCTTGCGTACGCCGTCCTTGAGGCCTTGGTAGGTTTGCCCTTCTTCGGCCAGTCGGCGGCGCAAGGTTGAAGCCGACATGCACAGGCGTTGCGCCAGGGCTTCGGTTTCCGGCCAGTGTTCGGCCGGCAGGTGGCGCAGGTCGTGTTTGATGCGGCTGGCCAGGCTCTGCGGATCGCGGTACTTCACCAGAATGTTCGCCGGCGCACGGGCCAGGAATCGCTCGAGTTCTTCAGGGCTGCGCTTGATGGGCAGGTCCAGGCAATCGGCGGAGAAAATCATCCGGGTGCGTGGGCGGTCGAAGCGCAGGTTCTCGGAAAACATCACCTGATAGTCATCGCAAAAATCCGGCCTGGAACAGCGCAGCTCGATGGCAAGGATCGGAATCCGCCGTCCTGCCAGCCAGCAGGCAACGCCGTGCACGATCATCCAGTAAGTGAAATAAGTGAAGGCCCGGCGCGGGTCCTTGTCATCCTCCAGCAGGACGATTTCCGCCAGGCTTTGCTGACGCACCAACTGCGCCGGCAAGTACTCGAGGATCAACGACAGAAACGCCAGGCCGCTGGCCACTCCCGCCGCCACGTTGGGCTGGAGCATGGCGCTGCGGCACAGGAACGCAAAGCTGCCGGACTTGAGTTTGCGTGGGTCCATGCCAAAGAACTCATCATCCCCGCGCCGTGCCAGCAACCGCCACAGGCGCGCATAAGCCGTGGCCGGAACGCGGGCGTCGGTGCTGCCCAACAATTGCGGGTCGATGCCGACCTTGATCAACACCTCATCCGTGGCGATTCCTGGCGCGCAGCTTTGCAACAGCGCTTCACGCACCAGTTGAATGGAGATGGTGTCTTTTTCCGACATGGATCGCGGCAAGCCCTGTTCTTGTTTGAGTGGGGGGCATCTTAGCTGAAACAGTATCCCTGTTGATTGATCCACCGCTATCGCGAGCAAGCTCGCTCCCACACTGGATCTGCGTTGTTCACAAATGCTGTGAACACCCGTATTCCTGTGGGAGCGAGCTTGCTCGCGATGGCTTTTCTGAATTCACAGAATGCGGTAGAGCAACCGTTCGATCCGCACACGACTCACGCGCTTGAGGAACTTGGCTACGCCCGCCGGGTATTCGGCCAGGGTTTCCAGGTTCTGGAAGTGCTCGATTCGCCGGGTGTGCTGGAAGATCTCCGCCAGCTCTTTGCCACGCGGTTCCAGCAGTTCGCCATGGGGATCATCGAGCAACAAGGCGTTTTCCAGATCGAGTCGAAACGCCCGCGGGTTGAGGTTGTTACCGGTCAGCAAGGTATAGCGCCGGTCGATCCACATGCCCTTGAGGTGGTAGGTGTTGTCACCGTCACGCCACAGGTGCAGGTTCAACTGCCCGCTGTCGATGTTGCGCTGATGACGTTTGGCAAACCGGCGCAAGCTGATTTCGTACAGGTACGGCAGCGCCGAAATGACCCGGAACGGTTCGCTCGGCGGAATGTAGAAGTCGTTGGCCGTCTTGTCGCCGACCACGATGTCGATCTTCACCCCGCGGGCCAGCGCGCGGTTGATCTCGCGGATGATCGCCAGCGGCAGGTTGAAGTACGGTGTGCAAATGGTCAGTTGCTGCTGGGCGCTGGCGATCAGTTCGCAGATCACCCGGTTCAGCGGATTGTTCTTGCCGACGCCGAGCAGCGGGCTGACGGACAAACCGGTCCTGTCGGTGGTGCCCTGCGTGGTGTCGTACGCCGCGTGCTTGAGGCGGCTGCGCAGGTCACCGATGTCATTGCGCAGGCTGCGGGTGGTCGGCAGGTTTGGCAGGTCGAGGCGGTGCACCGCTTTGGAAGCCACCAGGCCGTGCTGCACCAGGTGCTGCATCGAATCGGCCAGTTCACGATTGTGCAGCAGGTGATAGCGGTCGTAGCGGTACTTGTCGAACTTGTGCAGATACACGTTGTTCAGGCTCGCACCGCTGTAGATCACGCAGTCATCGATCACGAAGCCTTTAAGGTGCAACACACCGAACAGTTCGCGGGTTTGTACCGGGACGCCGTAGATCGGCACTTCGCTGGCATGGGTGCGGGTCATTTCCTGATACCAGGCGGAGTTGCCCGGTTGCTTGCCGGCACCGATCAGGCCGCGCTGGGCGCGCAGCCAGTCGACGACCACCACCACGTCCAGTTCCGGACGCGCCAGTTTGGCGGCGTGCAAGGCATCGAGAATTTCCTGGCCGGCTTCATCCTGTTGCAGGTACAGCGCAACGATGTAGATGCGCCGGGTCGCGCTGGCGATTTTCTCCAGCAGGCAACGACGGAATTCGGCAGCGCCGCAAAGGACGCCAACGGCATCGGCCGTCAGCGGAAAACTGCGCAACTTGGGCAGCAGGGAGCGTTTGAAAAGCGACGGCATAGGGCTCGCAATGGGTCGAATCCGAAGAACCAGAGAGCTTACACCATCGATGGGTTCGGGTCTTGTTACTGTCTGTAATGACGCCATCGCGAGCAAGCTCGCTCCCACGGAAAAGCGCGCGTCAAAGTGTGGGAGCGGGCTTGCTCGCGAAGACCATTTGTCAAACGCCACAAAAAACCGATTGACCAAGGAGAACGATCGTTCTACTGTTTGCAGCATGAACGAAATCACTAGCAACGACACACGCGACATCATTCTGGATGTCACCGAAAAGTTGATCTACAAAAGCGGCATAGCCGCCACTGGCATGGATCTTCTGGTGAAAACCGCCGGCGTCTCCAGAAAAAGCATCTACCGCTACTTCGCCAACAAGGACGAACTGGTGGTGGCCGCCCTGCAACGCCGGGACCAGCGCTGGATGCACTGGTACAGAGGCGCAGTCGGCCAGGCACAAACCCCGGCCGAGCGACTGCTCAACCTGTTTACCGTACTCAAATCGTGGTTCGCCTCCGACGGTTTCCGCGGCTGCGCGTTCATCAACACCAGTGGCGAAACCGGCGACCCGCAAGACCCGGTGCGCCTGCTCGCCAAAGAGCATAAACAGAAGCTGCTCGACTACGTGTGCGAGCTGTGTACCGAACATGGCGCCGAGGATCCGCAGTTGCTGGCCAAACAGCTGCTGATCCTGATCGACGGTGCCATTACCGTGGCGCTTGTCATGGGTGATCACAGTGCCGCCGATAATGCGCAATGCATGGCGCGAAAGTTATTGGACCTGTAGCAACCTGATCAAGCTCGACTGTTGTTTTAACTTTAACTTGATACGGAGACTTTAAATGTCTAATGCCGAAGTTCGTCCGCCATTACCCCCTTTCACCCGTGAATCGGCCATTGAAAAAGTTCGCCTGGCCGAAGACGGCTGGAACTCCCGGGACCCGGAGCGGGTGTCCCTGGCCTATACCCTGGACACTAAGTGGCGCAATCGCGCCGAGTTCGCCTATAACCGCGAAGAAGCCAAAGGCTTCCTGACCCGCAAGTGGGCCAAGGAGCTTGATTATCGGTTGATCAAGGAGCTGTGGGCGTTCACCGACAACCGAATTGCCGTGCGTTATGCCTATGAATGGCATGACGACTCGGGCAACTGGTTCCGCTCCTACGGCAACGAAAACTGGGAGTTCAACGAGGACGGCCTGATGGCCCGCCGCTTCGCCTGCATCAACGACATGCCGATCAAGGAAAGCGAGCGCAAGTTCCACTGGCCGCTGGGGCGTCGACCTGACGATCATCCGAGTTTGTCGGATCTGGGCTTGTAATTCAGCTTCACGCTAAACCCTGTGGGAGCGAGCTTGCTCGCGATAGCGGTTGTACATTCAACAGATCTGTTGCCTGTCACACCGCCATCGCGAGCAAGCTCGCTCCCACATTGGTTTTGTGTTGTACAGATGAGTAAGATGCTGCCCTTCCCCGCAGCCTCTTTCTGCACCCGCCGAATAAGCCGATCCCATGCCTTTCGAACTCAGCGTTGACCTCTCCACCCTGGCCATCCTGGCCTTAGTCGCTTTTGTTGCCGGTTTCATCGACGCCATTGCCGGTGGCGGTGGGCTGTTGACCACCCCGGCCTTGTTGACCGCCGGCCTGCCGCCGCATCTGGTGCTGGGCACCAACAAACTCAGCTCGACCTTCGGCTCGGCCATCGCCAGCTTCACCTTCTACCGCCGCAAGCTGTTCCACCCCGCGCAATGGATTCATGCCATCGTCGGCACCCTGGTCGGTGCGCTGACCGGTGCCGTGGTCGCGCATTACCTGCCGGCGGAATGGCTGAACAAGATGCTGCCGGTGATCGTCTTCGCTTGCGGTGTCTATCTATTGTTTGGCGGCACGCCAAAAGCGCCACTGGACAGCGAGGCACCGATCAAGAAAAAGTGGCAGTCGACCCAAGGCTTCAGCCTCGGCTTCTATGACGGTGTGGCGGGTCCCGGCACGGGCGCGTTCTGGACCGTGAGCAGCCTGCTGCTCTACCCCATCGATCTGGTGAAAGCCAGCGGTGTGGCACGCAGCATGAACTTCGTCAGCAACGCGGCGGCGCTGTCGATCTTCATCTTTTCCGGTCAGGTGGACTGGATCATCGGCCTGTGCATGGGCTTGTCGTTGATGGTCGGCGCCTTCTTCGGCGCCCGCACCGCCATCAGCGGCGGCGCGAAATTCATTCGTCCGGTGTTCATCACCGTGGTGCTGGGCCTGACCGTGCGCCTAGCCTGGCAGCACTGGTTCAGCGTGGCCTAAGCGCCGCGCCACGTAGACGTCGATCAGGTAACGGGCAATCGAGCGTGACGCCGGCAACGGCGGCAGCTCGTGCACGTTGAACCACTGGGCGTCCTCGATCTCGTCTTCCTGACAGACGATCTCGCCACCGGCATATTCGGCGTGAAAGCCGAGCATCATCGAGTGCGGGAACGGCCAGCACTGGCTGCCCATGTACTGGATGTTCCTGACCTCGATGCTCACCTCTTCGCGAACTTCGCGAATCAGGCAGTCCTCGGCCGATTCGCCCGGCTCGGCAAACCCGGCCAGGGTGCTGTAGACACCGCTGACAAAACGCGGTGAGCGCGCCAACAGCACTTCATCGCCTCGGGTCACCAGTACGATCATGCTCGGCGAAATCCGTGGGTAGCTGCGCAGATCGCACGGCTGACAATACATCGCCCGCTCGCGTGGCACCTGGGTCATGGCCTGACCGCAGTTACCGCAATAGCGGTGTTCACGGGCCCAGGTGCCGATCTGTGCGGCGTAACCGAGCACCTTGTAGAGCGTGTGATCGCCTTCGAGCATGAACGCCCGCAGGCCTTTCCAGTTGCAACCCGACACTTCGCTGTGACTGCGCAACTCCAGCAGATAGACCGGCTCGCCATCGAGATGACCGATGCCATGCTCGGCAAGAATCGACAGGTCCTGGCGCTTGAGCCATTCGCGAGCGAACAGTGCGCCGTTGTCATCGAACAGAAAGCCTTCGGGGCTGCGCGCGATGGCCCAGCCGCCGGGTTGATCGGTGTCCAGTACTGCGGTGGTCCAGCGAGGAATCATGGTTAATCAATCCAGAAATTCGGGTTTCTGTTTGCTCATATGGGCGGCCATGGCCACGCGCAGATCGGTGGATTGCAGCATGGCGGCGTTCCAGGTGGCGATGTATTCGAGGCCGTCATCGATGCGATGGTCGCGCATGTAGCTGATCATTTCCTTGGTGCCGGTGACGGCGATCGGCGACTTGCTGGCGATTGCGTAGGCAATGCCCATGACGCCGTCGAGCAGGCTGGCGTTGTCGCTGTAGACGCGATTGACCAAGCCCATGCCTCGCGCTTCGTCGGCGCCGAAGGTGCGACCAGTGTAAGCCAGTTCGCGCAGCATGCCGTCACCGATGATCCGCGGCAAGCGTTGCAGCGTGCCAACGTCGGCGGCCATGCCGATGTCGATTTCCTTGATCGAAAACTGTGCGTCCTCGGCGGCATATCGCATGTCGCAGGCGGCAATCAGGTCGATGGCGCCCCCCAGGCAGTAACCCTGAATGGCCGCAAGCACCGGTTTGCGGCAGTTATCGACTGCATTGAAGGACGCTTGCAGGGTGAGGATCTTGCGCCGCAACAGGCGCGCATTGCGTCCGACGTCCTTGCCCAGCTCATTGGCCACACCGGCCAGCATCATCAGGTCGATCCCCGAGGAGAAATGCTTGCCTGCCCCGCTGAGAACCACCACGCGCACTTCATCGGTGTCGTCGATCCACTGGAAGATCTCGACGATCTCGCTCCAGAACGCCGCGTTCATCGAGTTGATCTTCTCCGGTCGGTTGATCTGTACGTGGGCGATTTTATCGACCAGCTCGACGTTGAACGCGCTGTATTGAGACATGCCAATGATCCTTTTGCGGGCAAAAATGAGGCCCGAACTATAACAAGGCATCAAGGTGGGCAGTAAGGCAGCGGTTCGGCCAAATGCGGGACTCAAACCGGCGCACCAGAACAGTGCGCTCCTGATAAATCACGTCGCACATTTATGTGACTGCCCAGTGACTTTTCGATGCCAAAACGCAAAAAAACCTGCACTTCGTCGGGGCGTTTGCACCTCTATCAGGCACGTCCGTACCGCTACAAACCGATTGTCGAACAATTTTGCCATCTGGCCTTTACCGCTCTAAGTTCTGGCCTAGACTCATTTTCTTGAGGCGAAACCGGTCGGTCACAAAGTGGAAAAATAGTCGAAACTTTTTCCAATCCCGATCGGTCCTCTGACAAGAAGGTGCGTTGCGACTGGTGCAATCCTTGCAATGGCTCATTCACCCCTTTTGCTTCGACGCATTGGGCAGCGCTTGCTCACTGATGCGTAGCGCGATTGCGCCCGGCCACAGCAATTGGCCATGAAACACCGTTTGCCAGACCTAAGAATTAGATCAACAACACGGGAGATTCATATGATCAGTACGGCTTTGGAAATACAGGGAGAGCGTGCTCATCAGGTCGGCGAATCGAGCGCCGTAACTGCCGCAAACACCCAACCCGTCGGCGTTCCTGGCACCAGGACGCTGACTCCGGCAGCCAACCAGAATCCGAACCGTAAAAAAGTGTTGTTCGTCACTTCGGAAATTGCCGACCTGGTGAAGACCGGTGGCCTGGGCGACGTTTCTGCAGCGCTGCCACGGGCCATGGCCCATCTGCACGATGTGCGGGTACTGATCCCGGGTTACCCGCAGGTGCTGAACAGCGAAAATCCGATCCATATCATTGGCGAGCTTGGCGGTCATGCTGCGCTGCCACCGTGCAAGATCGGGCGCATGGACATGCCCGACGGTCTGGTCATTTACGTACTGATCTGCCCCGAACTCTACGAGCGCGAAGGTTCGCCCTATGGCGCCAACAACGGCCGCGACTGGCCGGACAACCATATCCGTTTCGCCCGTCTGGGCCTGGCGGCGGCCGATATTGCCGCCAACCTCGCGCAGATCCATTGGTGCCCGGATCTGGTGCACGCCCACGACTGGCCGGCCGGCCTGGCCCCGGCCTACATGCACTGGCGTGGGCAGCGTACGCCGACGCTGTTCACCATTCACAACCTGGCCTATCAAGGCGTGACCAGCCTGGGCTCGTGCCCCGAACTGGGCATTCCCCATCACGCGCTGCAACAGGAAGGCATGGAATTCTACGGCAAGATGTCGTTCCTCAAGGCCGGCATGGCCTATTCGAGCCACATCACCACCGTCAGCGCGACCTACGCCCAGGAAATCACCACCCCGGATTTCGGCTGCGGCCTGGACGGTTTCCTCGCCGCCAAGACCCAGCAAGGCCTGCTCAGCGGGATTCCCAACGGCATCGATGAAAGCTGGGATGCGGCGACCGATCCGCACCTGTTCTGCCCGTTCAACATCGGCGACTGGGATGGCAAGGCCGTGAACGCCGCCCATGTCCGCGAACTGTTCGGTCTGGAAGATTCCCAAGGGCCGCTGTTCGCCGTGGTTTCGCGCCTGGTCTACCAGAAAGGCCTGGACCTGACCGAAGCGGTGTCCGAGTACATCGTCAAGTCCGGCGGCCAGATCGCGATCATCGGCCGTGGCGAGCCGGAAGAAGAACAGTCGATGCGCCAGCTTGCCCTGCGTTTCCCCGGGCAGATCGGCGTGCGCATCGGCTTCAACGAAACCGACGCCCGGCGCATGTTCGCCGGCAGCGACTTCCTGCTGATGCCTTCGCGTTACGAGCCATGCGGCCTAAGCCAGATGTACGCCCAGCGCTTCGGTTCGTTGCCGGTGGCGCGCAACACCGGTGGCCTGGCCGACACCATCGAAAACGGCGTGACCGGTTTCCTGTTCGATGAATCCACGGTGCAGAGCTACCAGGAAGCCCTGAGCCGCGCGTTCAAGGTGTTCGCCTTTCCCGACCTGCTGCACGCCATGCGCTGCCGGGCCATGGCGGCGCCGTTCAACTGGTGCAAGGCGGTCGAACCCTACGCCGAGCTCTACGAACAGCTTGTGGCCAAGGCATTGGGGAAATCGCACAAACAGTAAGAGGCTTTCAAGATGCCGTTACGGACCCTTGAGACCTGGCCCCACGGCGCAATCATGCTGGACGCAGAGCACACGCGATTCGCGTTGTGGGCGCCAGATGCGTTCTACGTCAGTGTCGAACTGGAAAATGGACAGTCCTTGCCGTTGCTGCCCCAGGCCGACGGCTGGTTCGTGAGCAACATCCGATGCGCGGCGGGCACGCGTTACCGCTACAGCATCGACGGCGAACTGGAAGTGCCCGACCCGGCCTCCCGCGCTCAGGCCGGCGATATCGACCGGCACAGTGTGGTGGTCGATCCGCTGGTCTATGCCTGGCAACACAGTGCCTGGCTGGGACGGCCATGGAACGAAGCGGTGATCTACGAACTGCATGTCGGTGCGCTCGGCGGCTTCAGCGCCGTCGAGCAGCATCTGGCGCGGCTGGTCGAACTGGGTGTCACCGCGATCGAACTGATGCCCGTCGCGCAGTTTCCCGGTGAGCGCAATTGGGGTTATGACGGCGTCCTGCCCTACGCGCCCCAGGCGTCATACGGCTCCCCCGAGCAGCTCAAGCACTTGATCGACACCGCCCACGGCCACGGCCTGGCGGTGATTCTCGACGTGGTCTACAACCACTTCGGCCCGGATGGCAATTACCTGCATCGTTATGCCAAGGGCTTTTTTCGCGAAGACAAACACACGCCGTGGGGCGCGGCCATCGACTTGCGCCGTCGCGAAGTACGAGACTTCTTCATCGAAAACGCCTTGATGTGGCTGCTGGAATACCGTTTCGACGGTTTGCGCCTGGACGCGGTGCACGCCATCGAAGACCCGGATTTCCTCCAGGAACTGGCACGACGGGTGCGCCAGCAGACGGGCCCGACGCGGTATGTGTGGCTGATGGTGGAGAACGAACACAACCAGGCCAGCCTGCTCGAACAGGGTTACGACGCGCAGTGGAACGATGACGGCCACAACGCCCTGCATGTGTTGCTGACCGGGGAAACCGACGCCTATTACGCCGATTACGCGCAAAACCCCACCGAGCAACTGGCGCGCTGCCTGAGCCAGGGTTTCGTGTTCCAGGGCCATCTCAACCGCCATGGTGTGGCGCGGGGTGAACCCAGCGGGCATCTGCCGCCCAGTGCATTCATTCTGTTTTTGCAGAACCATGACCAGATCGGCAACCGGGCCTTCGGCGAGCGCCTGCATCAACTCGCCCACCCGCAAGCGTTGCGGGCCGCCACGGTGCTGCTGCTGTTATCGCCGATGATTCCGCTGCTGTTCATGGGCGACGAATTTGCGGTCGAGCAACCCTTCCTGTTTTTCACCAGCCATCATGGTGAATTGGCCAAGCAGGTTCGCGACGGCCGGCGCAGCGAGTTCGCGTCGCTCAGCGCCTTTGCCGACCCGATCCTGCGCGAACACATTCCGGACCCGAATGATCCGCAGACGTTTGCAGCGTCCCGCCCGGTCCTGCCATCGACCGGCCATTGCGAGATGCACGACCTGTATTGCCGCCTGTTGCAGATCCGTCACCGGCACATCATCCCGCGCCTGCCGGGCGCCCAGGCACTGGGAACCGATGTGCTGGGCGAAGGCGCGGTCAGTGCATCCTGGCGCTTGGGCGATGGCAGCCAGCTGCGCATTGACCTGAACCTCAGCGCCAGGCCTGTAGTCCATACCTCACAGACCGATGCCATGCGCTTGTTCGAATACCCGCCACAGAACCCCGACCTGCCGGCTACAAACACTCTTGCCCCGTATTGCGCGCTCGTCAGCCTCGCCGCCGCAGTCCCCTTTGCTACCTCGTTTGGAGAGCGTCCATGAGTGATGCGCAACTGGAAATCCTGGCCAGCCGTGCCGGCCTCGCCGTCGACTGGATCGACGCCAACGGCCGCCCGCAAAAAGTCGCGCCGTCCGTGTTGCGCAACGTGCTGGCCGGCCTGGGCCACCCGGCCGGCAGTGCCCAGGAAATCGACGCCAGCCTGCTGGAACTGCAAGAGGCGCAACAGACCCATCACTTGCCGCCATTGATCACCGCCGATGCGGGGATGGGCCTGGACCTGGCGCGCTTTTTCGAGCCCGGGACCCCATGCGAAATCCACCTGGAGGACGGTTCGCGGCTCAACCTGAAACTGGACGCCAACGCAGTGCTGCCGGGGCTGGTACCGGTCGGCTATCAACAGATCAGCATGGACGGACAAAACTTCACTCTCGCCGTGGCCCCGGCCCGTTGCTACAGCGTGGCCGATGCCGTGGACAACCCGATCCCTCGAGCCTGGGGCCTGAGCGTGCAGTTGTATGGACTGCGCCGCCCCGGCGACGGCGGGTTTGGTGACACCCAGGCGCTGGAGGACCTCGCCCGGGTAGCCGGCGAGCGTGGTGCCGAGGCGCTGGCGATCAGCCCGCTGCATGCGATGTTTTCCAGTGACACCCAACGCTACAGCCCGTATTCACCGTCCAGCCGTTTGTTTCTCAACAGCCTTTACTGCGCCCCCGGCACCATTCTCGGCGAACGCGCGCTGCGTACCGCCATCGATGCAACCGGGCTGGCCATTGAACTCAAGGCGCTGGAGGAGCGTCCGCTGATTGACTGGCCGGCCGCCGCCGAAGCCAAGCATCGGCTGTTGCAGTCGCTGTACGAAGGTTTCGTCCAGGGTGAACACCCCTTGCACGAAGACTTCAGCAGCTTTCGTCACGCCGCTGGCGAAGCGCTGGAAAACCACTGCCGCTTCGAAGCCATCCAGGAGGCACGCGCCGCCCGGGGTGAACACCTCGACTGGCGGCAGTGGCCCGAACCCTGGCGCAACCCGCGCAGCGCCGAACTGGCGGCATTCGCCGAAGAGAATGCCGGGCGCATCGGCTTCTTCGCCTTCTGCCAGTGGCTGATCACGCGCTGCCTGGAGCGCGCGCAAACCGCCGCCCTCGCCAGCGGCATGAGTATCGGCCTGATCGCCGACCTGGCCGTTGGCGCCGATGGCGGCGGCAGTCAGGCCTGGAGCCGTCAGGACGAACTGCTCGCGTCCCTCACCGTCGGCGCGCCACCGGATATTCTCAACCGCACCGGCCAGGGCTGGGGGATTTCCGCGTTCTCCCCTGAAGGCCTGGTGCGCAATGGTTTCCGGGCCTTCATCGAAATGTTGCGGGCCAACTTCGCCCACTGCGGCGGCTTGCGCATCGATCACGTCATGGGCTTGCAGCGTCTATGGGTAATCCCCAACGGATCGCCGCCAGCCGACGGCGCTTACCTGTACTACCCGGTGGACGATCTGCTGCGTTTGCTGACCCTGGAATCCCATCGTCACCAGGCCATCGTCCTCGGCGAAGATCTCGGCACTGTGCCGGACGGCCTGCGGGAAAAACTCATCGCCCGTTCGATGCTGGGCATGCGGGTATTGCTGTTCGAACAGGACAACACGCACTTCAAGCCGATCCTCGACTGGCCCGACAACGCCCTGGCCACCACCAGCACCCATGACCTGCCGACCCTCAACGGTTGGTGGCATGGTCGCGATATCGACTGGAATGCCCGGCTCGGCATGGTCGATGCCAGCGGTGAAATCGAATGGCGCCAGCACCGCGAACGCGAGCGCGAAGGCCTGCGCCGGGCGTTGAGCCAGGACCCGCAGAACTTTCGCGAAGAGTCCCACGAAACCGACCAGGTGCTCGATGCCAGCGTGCGCTTCCTCGGTCATACCCGGGCACCCTTGGTGCTGCTGCCCCTGGAAGATGCCCTTGGCGTCGAACAGCAAGCCAACCTGCCCGGCACCACCGACACCCACCCCAACTGGTCGCGGCGCTTGCCCGGATACAGCGAAGCCTTGCTCGACGGAGCGGATGCCGCACGACGCCTGGAACTGCTCGCCTGCGCGCGGCTCCAGGCGGCCGAGCGTGATCGATGACCCAGGTGCCGACCCGACCACTGCGCGCCACCTTGCGCCTGCAATTTCACAAAGGCTTCACGCTCGAAGATGCGGTGCCACTGGTGCCGTATTTCGCCCGCCTCGGCATCAGCCATGTCTACGCCTCCCCACTGTTGCGCGCCCGCGCCGGGTCGATGCATGGCTACGACGTGGTGGATCCGACCAGGGTCAATCCGGAACTGGGTGGTGAGGCAGCGCTGAACAGCCTGGTCAGCGCCCTGCATGGGCACAACATGGGGTTGATCCTCGACGTTGTCTCCAACCATATGGCGGTCGGCGGCAACGATAATCCCTGGTGGCTGGATTTGCTGGAGTGGGGACGCCTGAGTCCTTACGGAGAGTTTTTCGATATCCAGTGGCACTCATCCGACCCGTTGATGGAAGGCCAGTTGCTCCTGCCGTTTCTGGGCAGCGACTACGGCGTCGCGTTGCAGGACGGCACCCTGCCCCTGCGATTCGATGCCTGGCACGGCACCTTCCATGTCGAGCACTACGAACACCGCTTTCCCATTTGCCCCAGCGATTACGGGGAGCTGCTCAGGACCGATGCACCGCTCGATACGCAACAGGCCGAACAACTTAAAAACCTGGCCGATCGCTTCAGCACCCTGAGCTACCAGACCGACGCCCACAGCCTGGCCCTGCCATTGAAAGCAGAACTTCGCGATCTGGTCAGCGATCCGGCCATTGCCCAAGCCATTGAGCAGCACCTGAACAACTACGTCTCACTGACCGGCGAAGGCTTCCAGCGCCTGCACAACCTGCTGGAACGCCAGAGCTATCGCCTTGCCAGTTGGCGCACCGCCGCCGATGACATCAACTGGCGGCGCTTCTTCGATATCAATGAGTTGGGCGGACTGCGCGTCGAGCGTCCCGCCGTGTTCGAAGCCACCCACGCGAAGATCTTCCAACTGGTGGCTCAAGGGCTGATCGACGGGTTGCGCATCGACCACATCGACGGCCTCGCCGACCCGCGGGGCTACTGCCGAAAACTGCGCCGCCGGGTCGACAGCCTGTCAGCGGGCCGCCACCTGCCCATCTATGTGGAAAAGATCCTCGGCGAAGGGGAAACCCTGCATCGCGACTGGTCGGTGGACGGCACCACCGGCTACGAATTCATGAACCAGTTGTCACTGTTGCAACAGGATCCACGGGGCGCGCAGACACTGGCCGAACTCTGGCACCGTCACAGCGAGCGGCCCGCCGACTTCTGCCAGGAAGCACAACTGGCCCGTCAACAAATCCTCGGTGGTTCCCTGGCCGGAGATTTCGAAAGCGTCGCCCAGGCCCTGCTGCAAGTGGCCCGGGACAACCTCATGACCCGCGACCTGACCCTCGGCGCCATTCGCCGGGCCTTGCAGGCGCTGATCGTGCATTTCCCGGTGTACCGCACCTACATAGGCCCCCTTGGCCGTTCAGCCCGGGACGAGGCGTTTTTCCGCCAGGCCATGGACGGTGCCCGCCAAACCCTGGGCGAAGCGGACTGGCCGGTGCTCGACTGCCTGGCCGGCTGGCTCGGCGGTGAACCCTGGCGTTCGCGCCCGGCCGGGCGTGAACGCAAGCGTCTGAAGCACGCCTGCGTACGTTTCCAGCAACTGACCTCGCCGGCGGCGGCGAAATCGGTGGAAGACACCGCGCTCTATCGGTCGGCCGTCCTGCTCTCGCGCAATGACGTTGGCTTCAACACCGAACAGTTCAGCGCACCGGCCGCCGACTTTCATCAGGCCTGCATCGAGCGCCTCGACACCTTCCCGGACAATCTGCTGGCCAGCGCCACCCACGACCACAAGCGCGGCGAAGATTCACGGGCGCGGCTGGCGGTACTGAGCGAGCGCAGCGGCTGGTACGTCGACCAGATCGGCCTGTGGCGCGCCCTTGCCCGGCCCTTGCGCAACGACGATCAAATGCCATCGTCGGGCGATGAAATGATTCTGTACCAGACGATTCTTGGCAGTTGGCCGCTGGAGTTGGGGATCGATCATCCGCCGTCCCTCGAGGACTACGCAAAACGTATCTGGCAGTGGCAACGCAAGGCCCTGCGTGAAGCCAAACTGCAAAGCAGCTGGAGCGCGCCCAATGACCCTTACGAGCAAGCGACAGAGGACTTCATCCAGCGCCTGTTGCTCAGCCCCGAAGGTGAGCTGTTGCGTACGGCCCTGGCCAAGGCTGCCCGTTCGATTGCCGCCCCCGGCGCACTCAATGGTTTGGCGCAAACCTTGCTGCGCATGACCGTGCCCGGCGTGCCGGATTTGTATCAGGGCAACGATTTCTGGGACTTCAGCCTGGTCGACCCGGACAACCGTCGTCCCGTGGATTACGCCAGCCGCCAGCAGGCGTTGCAGCAAGCGGTGGACCTGCCGGACTTGTTGCAGAACTGGCGTGACGGACGCATCAAGCAAACCTTGATTGCGCGCACCCTGAGCCTGCGCGCCGAGCATGCCGAGCTGTTTCGGCGTGGCACCTACCAGGCCCTGGAAGTGGTGGGCAGCGAGGCCCATCGAGTGCTGGGATTTGTCCGTGAACGGGAGGGGAAACGCGCCATTGTGATTGTGCCGATACGTTGTGCCGATCTGCTGGAAAACGGTGCCGAACCACAGGTCCACGCGCCGCGGTGGGGCGAAACCCGGGTCAAACTGCCGTTCGCCGACCCTGACGAACATCTGCAGGGACTTTTTTCCGGCATCACAGTCACAAAACACAGGGAGCTGTTGATCAGCGCCGCGCTGGGGGATTTCCCGGTCAATCTCATTATTCAAACTACCCACACTTGAGTTCAGTTCAGGAGCATTGCGATGAGTACCGACGAAAAACGCATCCGCGAATTTGCCTATCAGATCTGGGAATCCGAAGGAAAACCCGAAGGCCAGGAAGCCCGCCACTGGGAGATGGCGTGCAAACTGGCGGACGCCGAAGCCCTGGCCCCGAAAAAACCGGCCAAGGCTGCCCCGAAAACCCCGGTCAGCAAAACGGCCAATGGCAAGGCTGGCGATGCCAAGGTCGCCGCGCCAAAAACCAAGGCCAAACCGGCAGCGGCTTCAAAAGTGATCCCGCCGGGGGAAAAGGCCGTCCAGAAAAAGCCCCGGGCTGCGCGAAAACCGCCAGCGGTTTGAATATGTCTTGAGGCCCCTTCGCGGGCAAGTCGGACCGCCGCACCGCCGCTCCCACAGTGTTTGAAGGTGTGGCTGCAATCTGTGGCAACTCACAATACCTGTGGGAGCGGGCTTGCCCGCGAAGAGGCCATCACTTCCAGCATTGATGTTGCCTGACACACCGTTTTCGTCGGAGCGCCGCCCGGAGCAAGCTCGCTCCTACAGGTAACCCCCGTTTACAGGAGTACCTATGACCAGTCCGAAGAAAGCCGCCGCGCCAGCCCCTCGTGCCGAAACCACACGAATCCGCGAAGGCCTGCCCTTTCCGCTGGGTGCCACCTGGGATGGACTGGGAGTCAACTTCGCTCTGTTTTCCGCCCACGCCACCAAGGTTGAACTGTGCCTGTTCGACGACGCCGGCGAAGTGGAACTCGAACGCATCGAACTGCCCGAATACACCGACGAGATTTACCACGGCTACCTGCCCGACGCCCATCCGGGGTTGGTTTATGGCTATCGCGTCTACGGTCCGTACGACCCGGCCAACGGCCATCGCTTCAACCCCAACAAACTGCTGATCGACCCCTACGCCAAACAACTGGTGGGCAAGTTGAAATGGTCCGAAGCGCTGTTCGGCTACACCATCGGCCACCCCGACGCCGACCTCAGCTTCGATGAGCGCGACAGCGCGCCCTTCGTGCCCAAATGCAAGGTCATCGACCCGGCGCACACCTGGGGCCACGATCATCGTGTCAGCGTGCCGTGGGACAGGACGATCATCTATGAAACCCATGTGCGCGGCTTCAGCATGCGTCACCCTGCCGTCCCCGAAAACCTGCGCGGCACCTTTGCCGGGTTGATGGTCGATGAAGTGGTCGAGCACATCCGCAAACTCGGTGTGTCGACCGTGGAGCTGCTGCCGATCCATGCGTTCGTCAACGACCAGCATTTGCTGCACAAGGGCATGACCAACTATTGGGGCTACAACAGCATTGCGTTCTTCGCCCCCGACCCGCGGTACCTGGCCAGTGGCAAGATTGCCGAATTCAAGGAAATGGTCGCGCACCTGCACGAAGCCAATCTGGAGGTGATCCTCGACGTGGTCTACAACCACACCGCCGAGGGCAACGAACAAGGCCCGACCCTGTCCATGCGCGGCATCGACAATGCGTCCTACTACCGCCTGATGCCCGATGACAAACGCTTCTATATCAACGATTCCGGCACCGGCAACACCCTGGACCTGAGCCACCCGTGCGTGCTGCAAATGGTCACCGACTCCCTGCGCTACTGGGCTACGGAAATGCACGTGGACGGCTTTCGCTTTGACCTCGCAACCATCCTTGGGCGCTATCACGACGGTTTCGACGAACGCCACAGTTTCCTGGTGGCCTGCCGCCAGGACCCGGTGCTGCGCCAGGTCAAACTGATCGCCGAGTCATGGGACTGCGGCCCCGGCGGTTATCAGGTCGGCAATTTTCCGCCGGGCTGGGTCGAGTGGAACGACAAGTTCCGCGACACCGTGCGCGCCTTCTGGAAAGGCGACGACGGGCAACTGGCGGACTTTGCCAACCGCCTGACCGCTTCGGGCGAAATGTTCAACCAGCGTGGCCGGCGGCCTTACTCATCGGTCAATTTCGTCACCGCCCACGACGGTTTCACCCTCAACGACCTGGTGTCCTACAACGACAAGCACAACGAAGCCAACGACGAAAACAATCAAGACGGCAGCAACAACAACCTGTCCTGGAACCACGGCGTCGAAGGCCCCACCGACGATCCCGAGATCAACGCGCTGCGCCATCGGCAGATGCGCAATTTCTTCGCCACCCTGCTGCTGGCCCAAGGCACGCCAATGCTGGTGGCCGGCGACGAGTTCGCCCGCACCCAGGACGGCAACAACAATGCGTACTGCCAGGACAGCCAGACCGGCTGGGTCAACTGGGATCTCAGCGACGACGGCAAGGCCCTGCTCAAGTTCGTCAAACGCCTGATCAAGTTGCGCCTGACCTACCCGGTCCTGCGGCGCGGGCGTTTCCTGGTGGGTAATTACAACGAGGACATCGGCGTCAAGGACGTGACCTGGCTGGCGCCGGACGGTGCGGAAATGACCACCGAGCATTGGCACGATGCGCACAATCGATGCCTGGGCATGCTGCTCGATGGCCGCGCCCAGGAAACCGGCATTCGCCGCAAAGGCGTCGACGCGACATTGATGCTGGTGGTCAACGCACATCACGACATCGTCAATTTCCGGCTGCCTGAAGTGCCTGACGGTGGTTTCTGGACATGCATGATCGACACCAACCAACCGTCGATCCGCGGCCAGGAGCGCTTTGAGTTTGGCCACGAGTACTCGGTCACCGGCCGTTCGTTGCTGCTGTTCGAATTGCAGCATGAGGAAGAAGAGTAAAAGAGACGCCAGGTATTCATAGCCGTGACACCGCAGGGCGGAAATATCATTGCGGACAACTTCACGACGCGACGAATAGCGTTACATGAGCAATACTCGATTTGCGGCAATCCAGGGTTTGGCTTGTCGCGCCGCTATCCACCAGCCCTCAAGGGTCTGCCGGGCTTGTCCCATGCACGACTGAAGGCGACGCAGAACAAGGACGTATCCACCATGAAACCCGTTTCCCTGAGCGAAGTCAGCCTGCCCTCACAGATCTGGAACAGCGCCCCGCAACTGGACAGCATTCCGGTCATCAACACCCAATCCCTGGTACCCACCGGCGCACGCGTGGTGCTCATTGCCCCGCACCCTGGCGATGAAGTCGTGACCTGCGGCGGCCTGCTGCAATTGCTCAGTAACCTGGGCCACCCGCTGCAATTGATCTCGATCACCGACGGCAGCGCCAGCCATCCGGGGTCACAGCAGTGGTCGGAAAAACGCCTCAGCGTGTTTCGTCCCCAGGAAAGCGTGGAAGCCATACGTCGACTCGGGTTGCCGATGCACAGCCTGAAGTGGATTCGTGGCGGGTTTACCGATAACGCGCTGGCGGAGCAGGAAGATCAGATCGCCCGATTCATCACGCGCTACCTGCGCCCAGGTGATGTGGTGTTCAGCACCTGGCGCCAGGACGGCAATGTCGACCACGACACTGTTGGCCGCGCGAGCGCCAGGGCGGCGGCCAATATCGGGGCCACCTACAACGACGTACCGTTCTGGGCCTGGCACTGGCCGGCACGGGACCGGGAGCTGATTCCCTGGCACCGTGCCCGCAAGGTGCGCCTCGATACCTGGACCGTCGCCCGCAAGAGTCACGCCACCCATGCCTACGCCAGCCAACTGGACGGCGAACCGGCCATCGGCCTCGCGCCGTTGCTGCCCCGGCCGCTGCTGGAGCGTATCCGTTTGCCTTATGAAATTGTGCTGGTTTGAAAACGCAGCCCATTGGACTGAACTGCCTGCCATCGCATCAGTCGCATACATAAGCAGCCCTGAGTCAGAGGAGTGCATGTGGCCAGTCATTCAAAACCGCAGGTAACCGAATCAATGCCATTGAACACGCCCCCGGCGATTCATCGGCTTCGCGTGCTGACGGTCAACACCCATAAGGGTTTTACCGCACTCAACCGGCGCTTCATCCTTCCTGAATTGCGTGAAGCGGTGCGCAGTACGTCGGCAGACCTGGTGTTCCTGCAGGAGGTCGTCGGCGAGCACGACCGCCACTCCTCCCGCTACAACGATTGGCCACAAACCTCGCA
This sequence comes from Pseudomonas jessenii, assembly GCF_002236115.1. Classification (GTDB taxonomy): domain Bacteria; phylum Pseudomonadota; class Gammaproteobacteria; order Pseudomonadales; family Pseudomonadaceae; genus Aquipseudomonas; species Aquipseudomonas jessenii. Next base: position 801,722 of record NZ_NIWT01000001.1, read on the forward strand.
ATATGAATTCCTCGCCGACAGCATGTGGAGCGACTTCGCCTATGGGCGCAATGCCGTCTACCCCGACGGTCACCATGGCAATGCCCTGCTGTCGAAATATCCGATCCGCGAGTATCGAAACCTGGATGTTTCCATTACCGGCCCGGAACGCCGTGGCTTGCTGCACTGCGTGCTGGACGTACCGGGTCATCGCGAAGTGCATGCGATCTGCGTTCACCTCAGCCTGCTGGAAAGCCATCGTCAGCTGCAATTGCAGTTGCTCTGTCAGCTCCTCGAGTCCCTGCCGGATGATGCGCCGGTGATCATTGCCGGCGACTTCAACGACTGGCAGATGCAGGGCAATGCCACCCTTGCCCGCCACGATTACTTGCACGAAGCCTTCGAACGCCACCTGGGTCGTCCTGCCAAAACCTACCCCGCGCGGTTTCCCTTGCTGCGCCTGGACCGTGTCTACCTGCGCAACGCCAGCAGCCATGAGCCGCAAATACTGGGAAACAAGCCGTGGACGCACCTGTCCGACCATTTGCCGCTGGCGGTGGAAGTGCATCTCTGAATCACGGCCATCAGGCGTCTGCTCCTGTGAAACCGCCCCCCACCTGTTATTTCTGACAGTAGCCACATTCAAGCGGTGCCTGCTACGTTGGTGATGCCCTGCCGATGCCGACAGGGGAAGTCGGTCCTGGCCATTCCTGGCGGCCAAAGGAACGGACGTTGATCCCATCGCGGAGGCAACCATGGAGTTTTCGACAGATCTGCCCAAATACCGTTTCAGCGCCTGCCTGTTCTCGATCTGGTTATGCGCGAACTGGCCCCAGGCTGCCGACGCCGCCTGCACACTCACCCCCACCGCCGGTAACGACAACTTCGTCTGCGACAGCGCCACCAGTGGGCCGTTGACCGACTTGTCCGGTAATAACTCCCTGACCTTTCCTGCCAACAGCACCGGCAGGATCAACGGCAACCTGACCTTCGGCGCCGGCGCCGACACGGTGAACATGGCGTCCGGTACCGTGGCCGGCGCTGTGGATCAGGGCGACGGGGCGGATAGTTTCACGATCAGCGCCGGGCAAGTCACCGGCGCGGTCAGCCAGGGCAATGGCATCGATAACTTCAGCATGTCTGGCGGGACCCTTGAGTCCCTGGCCCAGGGCGACGGCCGCGACACCTTCCTGATGACCGGCGGCACCATCGTTCGCGCCTTCGAGGACGGCGACATCGCCAGGATGACAGGCGGCACCATCGGCCGGGTCGACATGAAGCTCGATAAAAATATTTTCGATATATCCGGCGGGGAGATCCGCGCCAACCTGGTGACCGGTCTAGGCACCGATACCATCATCGTTTCCGGGGGCCGTATCGGCGGCAACATCAGTGTCAGCAACGGCAACGACAGCATCACAGTCACCGGTGGCGAAATCGTCGGCGAGATCCGCGCCGGCAATGGCGATGACACCCTGGTGTGGGACGGCGACGGGATCATCCGCTCGCAAATCCTGCTGGAGGCCGGCAACGACAGCGCCACCCTGCGCAACCTCAGCGAAAGCACCCTGGCCCTCACCCCGAGCATCGATGGCGGTGTCGGCAATGACCTGCTGACCTTCGATCACACCACCTCGTCCGGCGCCGCCCGGTATATCCACTGGGAAACGGTCAACCTCGGCAACGGCTCGCGCTTTGATCTCGATGGCACTTTTCAACTGGGGGACAGCACCACGGGCACCGGCGTGTTCAATGTTGATGGCAGCAGTACGCTGACGTCGGTGCAGGGCAGCATCACGCCATTGACCGCGGGCCGGCTCGCGACCTTGAACAACAGCGGGGTCATCGACCTCACTCGTGGCAACTCGCGCACCAATGACAGCCTGACGGTTGAAGGCAATTACGTAGGTAATGGCGGCCAATTGCTGTTGCAAAGCGCCGTGGGCGATGACAGTTCTCCCAGCGACAAGCTGGTGGTCAACAACGGGACATTGACCGGCAGCACCCTGATCAGCGTCACCAATGTTGGCGGCGCGGGTGCCCTGACCCGGCAAAACGGTATCCAGTTGGTACAGGCCCAAGGCACGGCAGTCAGCGGCAACACCGCGTTCGCCCTCAAAGCCCCGGTGTCGGTTGGCGCCTTCGATTACCGCCTGTTCAAAGGCGGTATCACACCGGGCAGCGAAAACAGCTGGTATTTGCGCTCCTCTGTGGTGGCACCGCCAGTGGTTGCCGTCGCCAACCCTGATCCCGCCTTGCCGCCGACGCTGGTGCCTATCGTGGCAGTGCCGGTGGCTGCACCAGTGGTTGTGGCCACAACAGCTGAAGGGGTGGCAACGGTCGAAGTCCCGGTGTTGCCGGCTGCCGTACCCGGCGCCGCACCAATCCCCCTGTATCGCGAGGCGGTGCCAACCTGGTCGGTGGTGCCGCCGGCGGCAGCACAGTTGGGCCTTACCGCTTTGGGCACCTTCCATGACCGTCAGGGCGATCAGCGCCTGCTGACGCAAACCGGTGCGCTCAGTACCGGTTGGGGCCGGGTCTACGGCAAGAACCTCGAGCAGACCTGGGCCGGCACCGTTACGCCAAGACTGGACGGCTCGCTCAATGGCTTTCAGGTCGGCAATGATCTGTTCGGCTCAGCGTTGGCGGGTGGGCAAACCCAGCGCAGCGGTTTCTTCATCGGCCATAGCCGCTTGCAAGGCGATGTCGACGGTTTCAATCAGGGCTTCGAAGGCAAGCGCTCCGGCAACGTCGAGTTGAAAGGCGACAGCCTTGGCGTTTACTGGACCCTGACCGACCCCACCGGCGCGTATCTCGATACCGTGGCCATGTACACCTGGCTCAATGGCGACAACCGTTCCGAAAGTGGACTGAAGATCGACAATGACGGGCACGTAACGACGTTATCGGCAGAAGTCGGCTACCCGATCCCGGTGGCCGGAAACTGGGTGGTCGAACCCCAGGCCCAGGCGATTTACCAGAAGGTCAAACTCGACAGCCAGGACGACGGCGTTTCCCATGTCTCGTTCGATTCCGACAGTGCGTGGACTGGCCGCGTCGGCGCACGCCTGAAGGGTCTCTACGAGGTCGGCGGGCGGCCGGTGGAACCCTATCTGCGGGCCAACATCTGGCACACCTTTACGGGTACGGATACGGTCACCTTTGACCATCTCGATCAGATCGAAACCCAACAACGCACCTCGTCCGCCGACCTCGGTATCGGCATGGTGCTGAGCGTTGCGGCCTCGGTCAGCATGTACGCCGGACTCGACTACACCAGCAATATCGACAGCAACCAACAACGGAAAACGTTCGGTAACCTGGGGGTCCGGGTGGAGTGGTGATGAAAGACAACCACGCTAACGGGTTGATTGGCAGCCTGGGTGTACGGTTGCGCTGGTGAGGGAATACTTCAAAAGATGTTTTGACCAGGCTGGCCCCTTCGCGAGCAAACCAGCTCCCACAGTCATCCAATGTGGGAGCGAGCCTGCTCGCGAAAGGCAGCAACGCGGATCTGGATCAGCCCTGCGGCCGCAACATCAACACCGCCAACGGCGGCAAATTCAGCACCAGCGACAACGCCTGGCCATGGCTCGGCGTTTCCTCGGCAACCGCCCCGCCACTGTTGCCGTAGTTGGAACCGGCATAGATGGACGAGTCGCTGTTGAGCACCTCGTTCCACTGCCCGGCAAACGGCACCCCGACGCGATAAGCCTCGCGTGGCACTGGCGTGAAGTTGGCCACCACCAGCACCGGTTCGCCGTCCTTGCTCCAGCGCAACCACGCATAAACGCTGTTGATCGCGTCATCGCCGATCAGCCATTGGAAACCCTGCGGCACGTCGTCCTGCTCATGCAGCGCCGGCTCTTCGCGGTACAAGCGGTTGAGGTCGGCCACCAGTTTCTGCACCCCCTGGTGCTCTGGGTATTGCAACAGGTACCAGTCCAGTTGCTGGTCATGGTTCCACTCGCGCCACTGGCCGAACTCGCAGCCCATGAACAGCAGTTTCTTGCCCGGATGCGCCCACATGAAACTCAGGTAGGCCCGCAGGTTGGCGAATTTCTGCCAGCGGTCGCCGGGCATCTTGTCGATCAGCGAGTGTTTGCCGTGCACCACTTCATCGTGGGAGATCGGCAGGATGAAGCGCTCGGACCACGCATACACCAGGCCGAAACTCAGTTCGTTGTGGTGATGGGCGCGGTACACCGGGTCCTGCTGGATGTAATGCAGCGAGTCGTGCATCCAGCCCATGTTCCATTTGTAGGCAAAGCCCAGGCCGCCCTGTTGCGTGCCCTGGCTTACACCGGGCCATGCGGTGGATTCCTCGGCGATCACCAGCGCACCGGGCGCTTCGAGGGCCACCACGTCATTGAGGTGACGCAGGAAGTCGATGGCTTCCAGGTTCTCCCGCCCGCCATGGCGGTTCGGCACCCACTCGCCGGCCTTGCGCGAGTAGTCGCGGTAGAGCATCGAGGCCACCGCATCGACCCGCAGGCCGTCGACGTGGAAATGCTTGAGCCAGTGCAGCGCCGACGCCAGCATGTAACCATGCACTTCGGTGCGACCCAGGTTGTAGATCAGCGTGTCCCAGTCCTGATGGAAACCTTCCTGCGGGTTGCCGTACTCGTACAGCGCCGTGCCGTCGAACTGGGCCAGGCCGTGGGTATCGGTGGGGAAATGCGCCGGCACCCAATCGAGAATCACCCCGAGTTCGGCCTGGTGGCAGGCGTTGATGAACGCGGCGAACTCGTCCGGCGTGCCATACCGCGCACTCGGCGCGAATTGCGACAACAACTGATAACCCCACGAGCCGCCGAACGGGTGCTCCATGATCGGCATCAGTTCGATGTGGGTGAAACCGAGGTCTTTGACATAGGGAATCAGCCGCTCGGTCAACTCGGGCCAAGTGTACTGGCGGGCCACTTCGCCCAAATCGTCCAGCTCGCATTGCCACGAGCCGGCGTGCAATTCGTAGATCGACAACGGCGCCGTCACCCGCTGGCGGTCACCACGGGTCATCATCCAGTCCTGATCCTGCCAGTCGATGTTCAAGGGTGAAGCGACTTTCGAGGCGGTGTCCGGTGGCAGGCTGGTGGCCAACGCCACGGGATCGGCCTTCAACGGCAGGATGCCGTGGGCGCCGAGAATCTCGTATTTGTAGGTGTCCCCGGCTTGCAGGCGCGGGATGAACAATTCCCAGACGCCTGTGGGGTGACGCAGTCGCATCGGGTGCCGGCGCCCATCCCAGACGTTGAAATCACCGACCACCGACACCCGCCGGGCATTCGGCGCCCACACGGCGAAACGCACGCCGGAGATGCCGTCCACGGTTTTCAGTTGCGCGCCCAGGCACCCGCTGAGGTCGCGGTGATTGCCTTCGGCAAACAGATACAAATCCATTTCGCCCAACAACGGACCGAAGCTGTAAGGATCTTCTGCCGTTTGCTCGCCGCCGGCCCAACGGGTACGCAGCAGATACGCTTGCGCACGTTCGAAATGCCCGACAAACAATCCCGGCGTCTCTGTGGCTTCAAGTTGGCCGAGCTCTTGTCCGGTATCCCTGGCCAGCACCTGCACACTCAAGGCACCCGGCAGATACGCGCGAATGAATTGCCCGCCAGCGCCATCAGCGTGGGGGCCAAGAATCGCAAAAGGATCGATATGCTCGGCGCGCACCAATGCGTCGATATCCCGCGCCTTGGGCAGCAGCGCTTCTTTGTGATGACCCTGTTCCTTGTTCGAGACACTCATGACTACTCTCCATCAAGATCGGAAAAGGGTTTAAGCCCACTCAATAATCCATATAAACCGTGCAACGGCACGGGCAACCAGGCGGGGCGATTTTCCGCCTCATAAGCCACTTCATACGCCGCCTTCTCCAGACCGAACAACGCCAGCGCGGCATCCTCGCCTTCGGGATCTTGCCATGCATGGGCAAGACTAGCTGCCGCCAGCCGATAAGCGTCGACAAATGCTTGCCGCGCCTCGCTCAAGTAGCGATCGGTGACCCGCAAGCGCGCGGCATCGGCCGCTGCGGTGTTATCGACGCTCTGCACGTTGATCGCCATCGCCGCCGCATAGTCGAAGGACCGCAGCACGCCGCTGACATCCTTGTACGGGCTGTGTTTGCCCCGTCGTTCATGCAATGGCCGGGCCGGTTCGCCTTCGAAGTCGATCAGGTAGGCATCGCCCTTGATCACCAGCACCTGCCCCAGGTGCAGGTCGCCGTGTACACGAATGCGCAAGCCGCCCGCGGTCTTTTTGCCCAACGCCTGTACATGGCCGAGGATGGCTTTCTTGTTTTCCAGTAAACGGCCGACCAGGGTCTGGTCCGCCGGGTCAAGTTGATTTTTATGCTGCTTGAGCAAGTTCAGCGCGCGCTCGATTTGCGCCGCGACATCCTTGGCCGAGGCCAGCGCCTCCTTCTGCGTAGTGACCTGGGGCAAGAAGTCCGGGTTGGCACTCGGCGCCGCCAGCACCTGGTGCATTTCCCCCAGACGCTGACCAAGCATAGCGGCGAAATCTTTCAGTTCGCCGAGCGCGTTGTAATGCTGTTCCTGCTCGGACACGGCGTCGGCCAGTTCATCACGAAGCGCCCGTTCGAGGTTGTTCTGGGTCCATTCCCAGGCGTCGCCCTGATTGCTCAGGTAGCCTTGGGCGATCATCAGCAAATTATCTTCACCCGCCCCGTCCCGGCGCACCACGGCCCCCAGCAATGGTGAAATATTGCTGAACCCGGCTTGCGTCAGGTACGCGCTCATTTCCAGCTCAGGGTGCACGCCGCAGGCGACCTTGCGGATCAGCTTCAGCACCAGGCTGTTGCCGATCACCACCGAGCTGTTGGACTGTTCGGCGGACAGGTAACGCACCGGCGAGTCGGCATTGAGGCCGAGTTTTTCCAGTTCGGCGGTGGACTCGAAGCGAATGTCGCCATCGCTGGAGGCCAATACGGTGCCGGCCTGAATGCCCTGCAATACGGCATGCACAAAGGTGTCCAGGCTGAAGGCATCGGTGATCAGGCCGACCTGGCGCCCACGCCGTACCCGCGACAATGCCAATTGCTGCGGCAAGGGAGTACCGACCTGATCTTCCGAGATAAAACCGAACGGCAACTGGTAGCGGCTGCTCTGGCCACCGCTGGTGACATTGATCTCGCTGAACAGCACCGGGTGCTGCGGATCGCCGAATCGCACGCCATAGGCCAGTTCGACCTGTTCGATGGCGGCGTCCTTACCTGCGAACCAGCGGCGGTTCTGCAACCAGTTGGGCAGGATGCCTTGCACCAGCGTGTTGCGTGACGGCGCTTCGAGCAGTTCCTCCATGCGTTTTTTCAGTACCAGCGTGGTGAAGTCCGGCAGGCTCTGTGCGGGTTCCACGTGCCAGCTCGGCATCTGATTTTCCGCGGCGAGGCCGAACCAGTAAAAGCCGTAAGGCGCCAGCGTGAGAAGGAAATTCAGCTGGCCAATGGGCGGAAATGCGTTACCCCCGAGCATTTCCACCGGCACCATGCCGACGTAGGCCGACAGATCGAGCTCGGCGGCCTGGGCGCTGCGCGACACGTTGGCCACGCACAGGATGATTTCGTGCTTACCGTCCGCCCCGGTGTATTCACGGGTGTAGGCCAGAATCCGCCGGTTGCTCGGCGACAGCATCTTCAACGTACCACGCCCGAAGGCCTTGGAATGCTTGCGCACGGCAAGCATGCGCCGGGTCCAGTTCAATAGCGAATGCGGGTCGCCAGCCTGGGTTTCGACGTTGACCGACAGGTAGCCGTATTGCGGGTCCATGATCGGCGGCAGCACCAGACTCGCCGGGTCGGCTCGGGAGAAACCGCCGTTGCGATCGATGGACCATTGCATGGGCGTGCGCACACCGTCGCGGTCGCCGAGGTAGATGTTGTCGCCCATGCCGATCTCATCGCCGTAATACAGGGTCGGCGTGCCGGGCATGGACAGCAGCAGGCTGTTGAGCAGCTCGACCCGACGGCGGTCGCGTTCCATCAGCGGCGCCAGGCGGCGGCGAATCCCCAGGTTGATCCGGGCGCGACGGTCGGCGGCGTAATAATTCCACAGGTAGTCGCGTTCCTTGTCGGTGACCATCTCCAGGGTCAGCTCATCGTGGTTGCGCAGGAAGATCGCCCATTGGCAGTTGGCGGGTATATCCGGGGTCTGGCGCAGAATGTCGGTAATCGGGAAACGATCTTCCTGGGCCAGCGCCATATACATGCGCGGCATCAACGGGAAGTGGAAGGCCATGTGGCATTCATCGCCGTTCAGGCCTTTCTTGTCGGTGTCGCCGAAGTACAACTGAGTATCTTCCGGCCACTGATTGGCCTCGGCCAGCAACATGCGGTCGGGGTAGTTGGCGTCGATTTCCGCACGGATCTTTTTCAGGACGTCGTGGGTTTCCGGCAAGTTCTCATTGTTGGTGCCGTCGCGCTCGATCAGGTAGGGAATCGCGTCCAGACGCAAGCCGTCGATGCCCATGTCGAGCCAGTAACGCATCACCGACAGCACCGCTTTCATGACCTGCGGGTTATCGAAATTCAGGTCCGGCTGGTGGGAGTAGAAACGGTGCCAGAAGTATTGGCCGGCGACCGGGTCCCAGGTCCAGTTGGACTTCTCTGTATCGAGAAAGATGATGCGGGTGCCATCGTATTTTTGATCGTCATCGGACCACACGTAGAAGTCCCGCGCCGCCGATCCGGGTTTGGCCTTGCGCGCCCGCTGGAACCACGGGTGCTGGTCGGATGTGTGGTTGATGACCAGTTCGGTGATCACCCGCAGGCCGCGCTTGTGCGCCTCGGCAATGAAGCGCCTGGCATCGGCCATGGTGCCGTAGTCGCTGTGTACGCCACGGTATTCGGCGATGTCGTAGCCGTCATCGCGCCGTGGCGAGGGATAGAACGGCAACAGCCAGATGGTGTTGACGCCCAGGTCGGCGATGTAATCGAGCTTGGCGATGAGGCCGGGAAAGTCGCCAATCCCGTCGTTGTTGGAGTCGAAATACGATTTGACGTGGACTTGATAGATCACCGCGTCCTTGTACCAGAGCGGGTCCTTGATGAACGTGGCTGCCTTGGGTTTCTTCGCCATGTGCAACTCCTGGTGAATTCGACTTGGCCACAGGCTGAGAATCCCCTGTGGTGAGGATGCTTACCTGTGGCGAGGGGGCTTGCCCCCGTTCGGCTGCGAAGCAGTCGTCAATACAGCGACTTGGTGTGTTGGAAAGAAAGAGCGGGGCCGCTTCGCGACCCAACGGGGGCAAGCCCCCTCGCCACAGGCAGCCCCCTCGCCACCGGCAAGCTCGCTCCCACAAGTTCAGCGTCTACGCGGTAATGCGCCAAATCCCGAACGGCTGATACGCCGGGTCGATCCGCATGAACTGCTGCTTGCCGTGCCAGGTCCAGCGATGACCATTCATCAAATCTTCGCCCTGGGTGCTGGCGTAGTCAGGCAAGCCCATGTCCCACAACGGCAACTCGAAGTTCGCTTCCTGCACGTTGTGCGGATCGAGACTGACCGCCACCAGAATGAAATTGCCTCCATCGGCGCTGCGCTTGCCGAAGTACAGGATGTTGTCGTTCCAGGCGTTGTAGACCTTCAGGCCCAGATGCGTGTGCAACGCCAGGTTCTGCCGTCGGATGCGGTTGAGCTGGGCGATCTCGGCAATGATGTTGCCCGGCGCGTTGAAGTCCCGCGGGCGGATCTCATACTTCTCGGAATCGAGGTATTCCTCCTTACCCGGTACCGGAGCCGACTCGCACAACTCGAAACCCGAATACATGCCCCAAAGGCCCGAGCCCATGGTCGCCAGCACGGCGCGAATGAGAAACCCGGGACGCCCGGATTCGTGGAGGAACGCCGGGTTGATGTCCGGTGTATTGACGAAAAAATTCGGCCGGTAGCATTCTCGCCACGGCGACTCGTTGAGTTCGGTGAAGTAGGTCGCCAGTTCGGCCTTGGTGTTGCGCCAGGTGAAATAGGTGTAGCTCTGGGAGTAACCGACCTTGCCCAGGCGCGCCATCATTGCCGGGGTGGTAAAGGCTTCGGCGAGGAAGATCACCTCGGGGTACAGCGCCCGTACATCGGCGATCAGCCATTGCCAGAACGGCAACGGCTTGGTGTGCGGATTATCGACGCGAAAGATCTTCACGCCCTCCTCGACCCAGCCCACCACAATGTCGCGCAGTTCCACCCACAGGCTCGGAATCGCCTCGGGGGCATAGAAGTCGACGTTGACGATGTCCTGGTATTTCTTCGGTGGGTTCTCCGCATATTTGATCGTGCCGTCCGGCCGCCAGTTGAACCAGCCGGGGTGTTGCTTGAGCCATGGATGGTCCTGGGAACACTGGATGGCAAAATCCAGGGCGATTTCCAGACCATGGGCCGCGGCGGCCGCCACCAGTCGGCGAAAGTCTTCGCGGGTACCCAATTGCGAGTGAATCGCCTCGTGCCCGCCTTCCTCGCTACCAATCGCATAGGGGCTGCCCGGATCATCGGGACCCGCCGTCAGCGAGTTGTTCGGGCCTTTGCGGTAGCTGCGCCCGATCGGGTGGATCGGCGGGAAATACAGCACATCGAAACCCATGTCCTGGATCATCGCCAGCCGCGTATGCACGTCATTGAAGGTGCCATGGCGAGTCGGGCTGTCGGTGATCGAGCGCGGGAACAATTCATACCAACTGGCGAACTGCGCCAGTTCGCGCTCGACATCCACCGGGTACTCCGGGCTCAGGCTCAGGTAGGCGCGATGATTGACGCGGGCCATGAGGTCGGCGCTACGCGGGTGCAAAAACAGTGCGACCTGCTCGGTTTCGAGCAGTCCTGACAGTTCATGGTGCAAGGCCGCCAGTTGCTCGCTGAGTAGCCCTTCGCTACGTTCGGCGGCCTGCTGGACATGAATCCGCCCTTCCTGCAATTCCAGACTGACGGGCACTGCCGCCGCATGCTTCTTTTCCAGCTCATGGCAAAAACTGGCGAACTGATCGATCCAGGCTTCGATACAGAACAGATAACGGCCCTGGCTGTCGACCCGGAACTGCCCCTGCCAGCTGTTATTGCCCAGGTCGTTCATGGCCGCGCTTTGCCAGGCGTCCTCGTCCTCGGCCCGCCAGCGCACGCGCACCGCCAGCTTGTCATGCCCGTCGGCGAAGACCTTGGCCGTCACCACCACGTCCTGCCCCACCACGGCCTTGACGGCGAATTGTCCGCCTACAAGGATCGGCATGATGTTTTCAATGACGATACGCGGCAGCAACAACGCCTGCGACAGCGGCATGTGCGGGTTGTAGCTCAACTCAGTCGGTTTTTCAGCCGTCATCGAGCCTCTCTCCTTACGCCCCATGGACGCGCTTGTGTCTGGTCGCCACCCCGCCGGGCAATCCGCCCCGGGATGCACTCACTTAGGTTCCGAGCGACAGCCGCCGGGAAAGTTTCATCGGCAATTCCCGGAATCAAGTCCTTCGCGCTGCGGTCAACCCATCAGTCCACCTACTTAAGCACGACTCACGCCATGTGCCACCGGAGGCTTGAACAATGAACAATCCATTCCCGGCTGAAACCCCCGACCCTAACATCGACAACCCGGTGATCCCACCCAGCGATCCGCAACCGGTGCCCGAACAGGATCCGCCCGGCACGAACCCGCCACCAAGGGAAGAACCGCCAACGACGATGCCGCCGGTGATTGTGCCCCCTGAATGACGACAGTTGATCGCACCCATACTGCCGGGGAACGATCTCATTGGTGATCCTTGTCGATCAGTTTCACAATCCCCGGCATCACACTGAACACTCCCAGCGCCAACAACGTACTGAACACCGCCGTCGCCTCCCGGCCCAGCCCGGCCGCGACGCCGATGGCGGCGGTCATCCACAGGCCGGCGGCGGTGGTCAGGCCCTTGACGTGCCCCTCATCGCCGTCGCGGTTTTTCAGGATAGTGCCAGCCCCCAGGAAGCCGATCCCGGCAATCACGCCCTGCACCACCCGGCTCATGGCATCGGCCTGTGAGCCGGACATCTGCGGCACCAACACGAACAGCGCCGCCCCCATTGCCACCAGCATGTGGGTGCGCACGCCGGCGGCCTTGCCCTGGTGTTCACGCTCGAACCCGAGAATTCCGCCCAGCACCGCGGCCATCAACAGGCGCACGGTCACTCGCGTCAATTGCGAGGCATCGCCAATGTCGGCGAACTCGCCTTGCAGCGTCACCCAGACTTCGTGCCACCAAGTGTTCATGGGATTGTCCTTGTGAGGGGCCATGGACGGTGGACCGCAGCGACCATTAATCGGTTGCACAGAACGATGACCGGCGGTTGCGGCCTGAAACTTTAGTTTCCACTGAAAAAAGGATCCCGCCATGACCGTACGCATCGAGAACCAGACCTGCTTTTTCACCACTGAAAATGGCGAACTCATTCGTCTGTGTCCCGACGTCACCATCATCACCGACGGTGCCATGGCCATGTCGGCAGTGGACATCGAAGGCGAGCGCATCTACATCACGGAAGCCGAGGCCGACGCCTTGACCGTCGCAGGCGCGGTGGATGGACGCCGGCACCTGAAAGCTACCGACAGTGGTTCGGTGATTTGACCGGGATTGATCCGCACTTACCGCCGCTGTTTTGCAAAGCTCCATGGACCCTGCAGCGGTGGCTGCTTCAAGTTGTCGCAGTCCGTGCAAACATGGCCATCTGATCCGCTTTTTAATGCAATACCTGAGTCTGTTATGCAAACAGATCGCCGCTCATAGTGCTCATGCCTGATGGAGGCTGATGAGCGAATGACCATGAGCGAAAGAATCCCCGTCCGAACCGTAGAAACATTCGAGCCTTCGCGCCCCAAGATGAAGGCCAAATCCAGCGACAACCTGATCCACACCCGCAGCTTCACCGGGCTATACCGCAACCTGCGCATCAGCGGCGCCGGTTTTCTGTTTGTGCTGTTTTTCGGCACCGTGTGGCTGAACTGGGGCGGCCGCCAGGCGGTGCTCTGGGATCTTTCGCAAAGCAAGTTCCATATCTTCGGCGCGACCTTCTGGCCGCAGGATTTCATCCTGCTCTCGGCGTTGTTGATCATTGCCGCGTTCGGCCTGTTTGCGATCACCGTGTTCGCGGGCCGGGTCTGGTGCGGCTACACCTGCCCACAAAGTTCATGGACCTGGATCTTCATGTGGTGCGAGAAGATCACCGAAGGCGAACGCAACCAGCGGATCAAGTTGCAAGCCGCGCCGTGGGGCCTGAACAAGCTGATGCGTCGCGCGGCCAAGCACACCTTGTGGCTGGCCATCAGCCTGCTGACCGGCCTGACCTTCGTCGGCTACTTCACGCCTATCCGGCCGTTGGCCGAAGAGCTGCTGACCTTCCAGATGAGTGGCGTCAGCCTGTTCTGGGTGCTGTTTTTTACCGGCGCCACGTACATCAATGCCGGTTGGCTGCGTGAAGCGGTGTGCATGCACATGTGTCCCTACGCGCGGTTCCAGAGCGTGATGTTCGACAAGGACACCCTGACCATTTCCTACGACGCGGCCCGTGGCGAGAGTCGTGGCCCACGCAAGCGCGAAGTCAAACCGGCCGAGGTCGGGCTGGGTGATTGCATCGACTGCCAGCTGTGCGTACAGGTCTGTCCCACCGGCATCGATATCCGCGACGGCTTGCAGATGGAATGTATCGGTTGTGCGGCGTGCATCGACGCCTGTGACTCGATCATGGACAAAATGGGCTACGCCCCAGGGTTGATCAGCTACACCTCCGAGCATCAGTTGCAGGGTGGCAAGACACACCTGCTGCGTCCGCGCCTGATCGGCTACACCGCCGTACTGCTGGTGATGATCGCAGCTCTGGTGATGGCGCTGGTGGAACGACCGATGGTGTCTCTTGATGTCAGCAAGGACCGGGGCCTGTTCCGCGAGAACAGCCAGGGGCAGATCGAAAACATCTACAGTCTGAAGGTGATCAACAAAACCCAGCAGCGTCAGGACTATCAATTGAGCCTGGTGGATGCCGATGATTTCCAGTTGCAGGGCAGGACCGAATTCAGCCTGGCGCCGGGCGAGATTGTCGATGTGCCGGTGTCGGTGGCGATGCTCACGGAGCGTCCGGCCAGCAGTTCACAGAGCATCGGCTTCAAGGTGGTCGACAGCGATGAGCCTGGCGTCTACAGCGTGGCGAAGAGCCGGTTTGTGGCGCCAATGAATCGCTGAGCCTTTAAGATGCTGACCTTTGTAAGTTGTGGCCCCTCGCCACAATTAATCGAACAGACTCCATTGCGGGACACCGATGAAACGCTACGAAAAATTCGCCGACGACATCGCAGAACTGATCCGCTCCGGCGTCCTGGGTCCCGGCCAGCGGGTGCCGTCGGTGCGCTACGCCAGCCAGACCTACGGGGTCAGCCCGTCGACGGTGTTCCAGGCCTATTACCTGCTGGAGCGTCGCGGCCTGATCCGCGCTCGGCCGCGCTCCGGCTATTTCGTCAACGCCCACGCACCCCGGCCGTTTTCCGAGCCGGTGATCAGCAATGAGGTCAACGAGTCGACGGAAGTAGACGTCAGCGAACTGGTGTTTTCGGTGCTCGACTCGATCAAGGACCCGAACACCGTGCCCTTCGGCTCGGCGTTCCCCAGCCCGACGCTGTTTCCCCTGCAACGTTTGTCCCGCTCTCTGGCCAGCGCCAGCCGCGACATGGATCCGCGCATGGTGGTCACCGACATGTCGCCGGGCAACCCGCAACTGCGCCGGCAAATCGCCCTGCGCTATATGGTCGGCGGGCTGATGTTGCCCATGGAGGAACTGCTGATCACCAACGGCGCCCTCGAAGCCCTGAACCTTTGCCTGCAAGCGGTGACCGAACCTGGCGATCTGGTGGCCATCGAAGCCCCGGCGTTCTACGCCTGTCTGCAAGTACTCGAACGCCTGAAACTCAAGGCCGTGGAAATTCCCGTGCACCCGCGCGATGGCATCGACCTCGGCGTACTCGAGCAAACCCTGGAACGGCATCCGATCAAGGCCTGCTGGTGCATGACCAGTTTCCAGAACCCCATGGGCGCGACCCTGCCCGAGGCCAAGAAACAGCAGCTTGTGGAATTGTTGCGGCGCCACCAGGTGCCGCTGATCGAAGACGATGTCTACGCCGAACTCTATTACGGCCAGCAAGCCCCGAAACCGGCCAAGGCCTTTGATACCGAAGGCCTGGTGATGCACTGTGGTTCATTCGCCAAGAGCCTGGCCCCTGGCTACCGCATCGGCTGGGTGGCTGCCGGGCGTTTTGCGCAAAAGATCGAACGGCTGAAACTCATGACCTCGCTGTGCGCCTCGATGCCGGCCCAGGCGGCAATCGCCGATTACCTGCAACACGGCGGCTACGACCGGCACCTGCGTAAATTGCGCCACGCCCTGGAAGACCAGCAAAGCGCCATGCTCGCCGCCATCGCCCGCTATTTCCCGGCGCAGACGCGGGTCAGCCAACCGGCCGGCGGGTACTTTCTGTGGCTGGAATTGCCGCAGCAGATGGATTCGTTGAAATTGTTCCAGATGGCATTGGCGCAAGGCATCAGCATTGCACCGGGGCCGATCTTTTCACCGACCCAGCGCTTCAGGAATTGTATTCGGTTGAATTACGGCAGCCCGTGGACCGAGGACTCGGAGAAGGCGATGGAGACGTTGGGGCGGATTGTGCGGTCGTTCTGACAGCGCCATGTCGTTTTATAAATTGCTATCGCGAGCAAGCTCGCTCCCACAGGTTTCTCTGTACACACAAGATTTGTGAGCACTTGAGATCCACTGTGGGAGCGAGCTTGCTCGCGATGAGGCCAGCGCAGACAACGCTTGTCTCAGGAACTAACGCCCACCACCAAGATCAACAAAAGTCCCCGTCGCATAAGAAGCCTTGTCCGACAACAACCAGACAATCGCCTCCGCCACTTCATCCGGACGGCCGCCCCGCGCCATCGGAATCGCCGATTCCAGCTTGCTGACCCGATCCGGATCGCCGCTCAAGGCATGGAAATCGGTGTAGATGTAACCCGGACGCACGGCGTTGACCCGAATCCCCTCACCCGCCACTTCCTTGGACAGGCCGATGGTGAAGGTGTCCAGCGCGCCTTTGGACGCTGCGTAATCCACGTACTCGTTGGGCGATCCCAAACGCGAGGCGACCGACGACACGTTGACGATGCTGCCACCCTGCCCGCCGTGCCTGGGCGACATGCGCAGGATCGCGTGCTTGGCACAGAGCATCGGCGCCAGGACGTTGGTTTTCATGATTTTGAGAATGCGGAACTCGGACATCTCGTCGACCCGGGACTTCTGCCCGACGGTGCCGGCGTTATTCACCAGCGCGGTAACCCGCCCCAGCTCACTGTCCACCCGATTGAACAGCGCGATCACTTCGTCTTCGATGCTGACGTCGGCCCGTACCGCAATGGCTTGCGCACCGAGGGCGCGGACTTGCTCCAGCACGCCGAATGCAGACTGTTCGTCCGCCTGATAGTTGATGCAGATCCGATAGCCCTGCGCGGCGGCCAACAGAGCGGTGGCGGCACCGATGCCGCGGCTACCGCCGGTGATGACGATGACTTTGTCCATGCGAGCTTTCCCCCAATCAAAGCTTAAGCGGTCGGGGGCAAGAATAACCGCCATTGGCGGTTTTTGCATGGCTTCACATCAGCTGTCATGTCATCGACATCTCGCGCCTGGCACTGGCTTTCAACTGCTCGACCAACTGCTCCCCGCGATGGATTTCCACCATGAAGCCTGCGGCCGGCAGCGGATGCCCCAGCAGGTAACCCTGCAACGAATCGCAGCCGAGCTGAGTCAGGAAGTCCTGCTGCACACCGGTTTCCACGCCTTCGGCGACGATGCGCAACCCCAGCGCCTGACCGAGGGCAACGATGGCCGAAACGATGGCGGCGTCATCGCTGTCGCGCTCCAGGTCCCGGACAAAACCGCGATCGATCTTCAGCTCGTTGGCCGGCAGGCGTTTGAGGTACATCAAGCTCGAATAGCCGGTACCAAAATCGTCGATGGACAGGTCGACACCCATTTCCGACAGTTCCTGCAGCACCGTCATGCTCGCATCGGCATCGCTCATGGCGGTGGTTTCGGTGATTTCCAGGGTCAGGCTGTTGGGTGGCAGATGGTGCGTCGCCAGCGCCCTGGCGACGCTCTGGACCAGCCCGGCATGGCAAAACTGAATGGCCGAAAGGTTCACCGCGATGCGCCAGTCGGTGTAGCCCAACACGTACCACTCGCGCATCTGACGGCAGGCTTCGTTGAGCACCCACTCGCCGATCGGAATGATCAGCCCGGTTTTTTCCGCCAGTTCGATGAATTTGTCCGGCAACAGCATTCCTTGAGTCGGGTGTTCCCAGCGCAACAAGGCCTCGGCGCCCACTGGTCGGCCATTGGCGGCGTCGAACTTGGGTTGGTAATGCAGGCTGAATTCCTGCTGTTCCACGGCATTGCGCAGATCCTGCAGCAATTGCAGCTGTTTGCGGGCGTTGTTGTTCATCGAGACATCGAAAAAGCTGTAGCCGTTTTTACCCGCGCCCTTGGCGTGGTACATCGCCGCGTCGGCGTTCATCAGCAGTTCGTGGGCGGACTGCCCGTTACCCGGGTAGAGCGCGATGCCGACGCTGGCGGAAATGTGCAAATCATGTTCGGCAACCCGGAACGCACGCGCGATCAACCCGACCTGACGGGCCGCCAGGTTCAAGGCGTCGTTCTGTTCGCTCAATTGCACCAGCAACACGAACTCATCGCCGCCGATCCGTGCCAGGGTGTCCTGGCTGCGCAAGTCTTCGCGCAGGCGCAGGGCCACTTCGCGCAACAACAGATCACCCATGTGGTGGCCGAAGGCATCGTTGACCGGTTTGAAGCCGTCCAGGTCGATGAACATCAGGGCAAAGCACCCCCCTTCTTCCCGGACCCGCGACATGGCCTGATCGATTCGATCGGCGAGCAAGGTCCGGTTCGGCAACCCGGTGAGGGTGTCGTGCAGGGCCAATTGGGTCAGCTCACGGTTGGCCTCGGTCAGCGACTGGGCCAGGCTCGCGGTGCGAGCCTCCAGGCGTGCATCGAGGATCGAGGTCAGCAGGGCAATGCTCAGCACCGCCAACGTGGTGATCAGCACCAGGTTGTCCAGGCCATTGCCGCTCAATCCATTGACCGCCGCGCCACAAAAACTGCCGTCGGCAAAGCGTGCGGCGGCCATCCCGGTGTAGTGCATGCCGACGATGGCGATGCCCATGATCACGGCGGCGCCACCACGGATCAGACGGACATAAGGCGTGTGCTGGCGCAGATGGAAAGCGATCCACAATGCTGCGCCCGAAGCACCGACAGCGATCAGCAGCGAGGCGCCGAACAGCGTCGGGTCATAGTCGATGCCCGGTTGCATGCGCATGGCAGCCATGCCGGTGTAGTGCATCGCGCTGATGCCGGCGCCCATGACCAACGCGCCAAAGGCCAGTTGCCAGGCCGGCAATTGCGGCTGGCTGACCAGCCACAGCGCAAAGCCGCTGGAGAGCACGCCGATCAGCAACGACAACAGGGTGATGGTCCCGTCGTACCCTAGGTCGATCGGCAACTTGAACGCGAGCATGCCGATAAAGTGCATCGACCAGATGCCGATGCCCATGGCAACGGCCCCGCCCGCAGTCCATAAATGCACTGCGCGGCCTTTGGCGGTGGCAATGCGTCCGGTCAGGTCGAGTGCGGTGTATGAGGCGAGAATCGCTACACAGAGCGAAATGATGACCAGGGTGGGGGAATAGCTGCCGATGAGCATGGAGACTTCTCGCGAAAGCCCCCTTGTTAATGGCTTTCATTCTCGGGTGGGGGCAAATGCGGCGATTGTACTGATTCCAAATGAGAACGCACTCACAAAATGAGCAAAGGGCCATCAGTCCGATGAAACGCTTGTTTTAAGGTTTTACATTAACTTGCTTCAAGCTGCTGGCACCTGCCACAAGGAAGGAGTCGAGAGCACAAAACCTGTGGGAGCGAGCTTGCTCGCGATGGCTGCGTCACATTCAGCATGGATGTTGCCTGACCCACTGCTATCGCGAGCAAGCTCGCTCCCACAGGGATTGCAGCTACGCTATCGGTTTTCGCTCACCTCAAGCTGCCCGCCCCAGCCACCCCCCAACGCGGCAATCAACTGCACACTGGCTATCAGGCGGCTTTGCAACAGGTCCAGGTTGCTGCGTTCATTGTTCAGCGCCGCCGCCTGGGTCACCACCACATCGATGTACGCGATCAAACCGGCCTTGTACTGGTTCTGGGTCAGGCGCAACGATTCACGGGCGGCATCCAGTGCCTGTTGGCGCACGACGGCTTCATCCTCAAGCACCTTGAGCTGCACCAGGTAGTTTTCCACTTCGCGGAATCCGTCCAGTACGGTCTGGCGGTACTTGGCCACCGTTTCGTCATAGGCCGCTTCACTGCGGTCGACTTCCGCCGAGCGCTGACCACCGTCGAACAGGGTCATGGCCAATTGCGGTCCGACCGACCAGAAGCGGTTCGGCAGGCTGAACAAGTCTTTCGAGGTACTGCTGCTGTAACCACCGTTCAAGCTCAGGGTCAGGTCCGGGTAATAGGCAGCCTTGGCCACACCGATGTTGGCGTTGGCGGCCATCACCGAGCGCTCGGCCGAAGCGATGTCCGGGCGACGCTCCAGCAACTGCGAAGGCAGCGCCAGCGGTACTTGCGGCAATTGCGGGATGTCCTGGCTTTGCGCCAGGCTGAACTCGGCCGGCGGCAGGCCGATCAGCACAGCGATGGCGTTCTCGAACTGGGCGCGTTGCCAGATCAGGTCGATCATATCGGCTTCGGTGCTTTTGAGCTGTGTCTGGGCCTGGGCCACCGCGTCCTTGCCCGATACGCCTGCGCGGTACTGGTTTTCGGTCATCTTCAACGAACGCTGATATGCCTCGACCGTGTCCTGGAGCAAGCGTTTCTGGCCATCGATCACGCGCAGTTGCAGGTAATTCTGCACCAGCTCCGACTGTTGACTCAGGCGCATGGCCGCCAGATCGGCAAAGCTTGCCTGGGCATTGGCAGTGTCGGCTTCGAGGCCTCGGCGCAGCTTGCCCCATACGTCCGCTTCCCAACTGACGCCCGCCTGGGCCGAGTACGTGTCGCGAATACCGCTGGACGAACTGCTCAGGCTGGAACTGCTGCTGCCGGTGCCCTGGCTTGAACGGTTCTTGCTGACGTTCAGGTCCACCGTCGGGAAAAACGCCCCGCGTGCACTGCGCACCAAGGCCTGGGCCTGGCGGTACTGCGCTTCGGACTGGGCGACGGTCTGGTTGGCGCTGTTGAGTTTTTCGATCAGGTCGTTGAGCTGACGGTCGCCATACAACTCCCACCACGCGCCACGCGCCAGGGCATCGCTCGGGTTGGCCTGACGCCAGCCCTCCGCTGCCTTGTACTGCGCAGGCTCGGCGGTTTGCGGGCGCTGGTAATCCGGGCCGACGGCGCAGGCACTGAGCATCGCCACGCACAGTGACAGGCTCAACAGGCGCGAGCCTCGAGCCGTGATCAGCGGTGCAGCCAGGTTGAAAAGCGAACGGTCAGTCATAGCGGAGTTTCCAGAGCAACATCAGTGCGCACCCCGCGCCATTTATTGAAGCGATGGCGCAGGTTGTCGAGATAGAGGTAAACCACCGGGGTGGTGTAAAGCGTCAGTACCTGGCTGAAGATCAGCCCGCCGATGATGGTCAGGCCCAGCGGCTGGCGCATTTCCGCCCCTTCGGCGCGGCTCAGCAGCAACGGCAAGGCACCGAGGATCGCCGCCAGGGTGGTCATCAGGATAGGTCGCAAACGTTGCAGGCAGGCGCTGCGGATCGATTCCAGCGGTGCCATGCCCTGGTTTCGTTCCAGTTGCAACGCCAGGTCGATCATCAGGATCGCGTTTTTCTTCACCACGCCGATCAGCAGAAACAGCCCCAGCAACGAAATCAGGCTGAACTCGCCACCCAGCGCATAGATCGACAGCAACGCGCCGACCCCGGCCGACGGCAGGGTCGAGAGAATCGTCAGCGGGTGAATGTAGCTTTCGTACAGCACACCCAAGACCAGATACACCGCCACCAGCGCCCCCAGAATCATCCACGGCTGACTTTTTTGGGTCGCCGCGAAAGCGTTGGCTGTGCCGGCCATTTTCGCGATCACGTCTTCCGGCAGGCCGACCTTGGCAATCGCCCGCTCGATGGCGGCACCGCCCTGCTCCACGGTCACGCCTTCGGCCATGTCGAAGGCAATGCTCTCCGAAGCAAACTGGCCTTCGTGGCTGACCCGGTCGTTTTCCAGGCTGTTTTCGTAATGGGCGATGGTCGACAGCGGGATTCGCGCGCCGTCAGCGGTGATCACCTGGA
Organism: Pseudomonas jessenii; assembly: GCF_002236115.1. Lineage (GTDB taxonomy): Bacteria > Pseudomonadota > Gammaproteobacteria > Pseudomonadales > Pseudomonadaceae > Aquipseudomonas > Aquipseudomonas jessenii. Next base: position 823,080 of record NZ_NIWT01000001.1, read on the forward strand.
CTTGCGTGAGGGTGATCGGGTCCTGGGCGTATTTCGGATTGACCTCCATCACCACCTGATACTGGTTAAGACTGTCGTAGATGGTCGAAATCTGCCGCTGACTGTAGGCGTTGTTCAGCACCGCCGTGACCATGTCCATGTCGACACCCAGACGCTTGGCCTGGTCTCGGTCGACGATCAGGGTTACTTGGCGGGCGCCCCGGCCTTCCCGCGCATCGATCGCCGTCAGCTCCGGCAAGGCCCTGAGCGCGGTGACGACTTTCGGATACCACTCGCGCAATGCCCCCAGATCCCCGCTCTGCAGGATGTACGAGTATTGCGAGGTGGTCTGCTCACGGCCACCACCGAATTGCAGGTCCTGGTCCGCCATGAGCATCAGTTGTGCCCCGGGAACCTTGGGCATTTCCTTGCGCAGGCGTTCGATGACTTTCTGCGCGGAAATGCTGCGCTCCTTGATCGGCTTGAGGCGCACCAGCATGAAGGCGTTGTTGGTGCCGTTATTGCCGCCAATGAACCCGGCGACGCTTTCTACCGCCTCATCCTTCAACACCGCCCGACGGAAAATCTCCATCTTCGGCTGCATCACGCTGAACGACAGGCCGTCGTCGCCGCGCACGAAACCGATCAGCTGACCGGTATCCTGCTGAGGTAGAAACGTTTTAGGAACAACCACATACAACGCAATGTTCACACCAATTGTCACGAACAGACTGAGCAAGGTCAGGCGCTTGTGGCGCAGCACCCAGTCGAGGCTGGTAGCGTATTTGCCGACCATCCAGTCGTTGGTCCGCCGGCTCCAGCGTTGCAGGCGGTTCTCCTGCCCCGGCGTGTGCGGCTTGAGCCAGCGAGCGCAGAGCATCGGGGTCAGGGTCAACGACACCACCAGCGAGACCACGATGGCCGCCGCCAGGGTGATGGAGAATTCGCGGAACAGGCTTTCGATGATCCCGCCCATGAACAGGATCGACAGGAACACCGCCACCAGCGACACGTTCATCGACAGCAAGGTAAAACCGACTTCCTGGGCGCCGAGGTACGCGGCCCTCATCGGCCGCACGCCTTCGTCGATGTGCCGGGAAATGTTCTCCAGCACCACGATGGCATCGTCCACCACCAGCCCGGTGGCCAGGATCAGCGCCATCAGCGACAGGTTGTTCAGCGAAAAACCGTAGAGGTACATCACGGCAAAAGTACCGACCAGCGACACCGGCACCGCCAGGGTCGGGATCAGCGAGGCACGGAAGTTACCGAGGAACAGGAACACCACCAGGATCACCAGCGCCACGGCGATCAGCAGGGTCATTTCCGCCTCGTGCAGCGTGGCCTTGATCACCGGCGAGCGATCCATGGCCAGGTTCAGCTTGACGCTGGCCGGCAGCACCGCCTGCAACGCCGGCAGCTGGGCCTTGATCTCGTTGACCGTCTCGATGATGTTCGCACCGGCCTGGCGGTTGATCACCAGCAGCACCGCCGCGTCGTCGTTGAAGAAACCGCTGTTGTAACGGTCCTCGACGCCATCGCTGACCTTGGCCACATCCTTCAGGCGCAGGGCCGCGCCACCGTTGTAGTGGATGATCAGCGACTCGTAGTCCTTGGCTTTTTCCAGCTGATCGTTGGCCTGGACCTGCCACAGCCGCTGATCGTCTTCCACCGAGCCCTTGGGCCGGCGCACGTTGGCATTGGCGATGGTGTTGCGCACATCGTCCAGGGCCACGCCGTACTGGTTCAATGACTGCGGTTCAAGCTCGATACGTACCGCCGGCAACGAACTGCCGCCGATCTGCACCTCGCCGACACCCTGAACCTGGGACAGGCTCTGAGACAGGATGGTCGATGCCAGGTCATAGAGCTGGCCTTTTTCCAGCACGTCCGACGTCAGCGACAGCACCATGATCGGCGCCTGGGACGGGTTGACCTTCTTGTAGGTCGGCATGCTGCGCATCCCGCTCGGCAGCAGGGTGCGCGAGGCGTTGATCGCTGCCTGCACTTCCCGCGCCGCGCCGTTGATGTCGCGGTCCAGGTCGAATTGCAGGATCACCCGGGTCGAACCCTGGCTGGACCGGCTGCTCATGGTGTTGACCCCGGCAATGCTGCCGAAAGAACGCTCCAAAGGCGTGGCCACGGTCGACGCCATCACCTCGGGGCTGGCCCCGGGCAGGCTGGCCTGGACCACGATCACCGGAAAGTCCATTTGCGGCAGGGGCGACACGGGCAGCAAACCGAAGCTCACGCCGCCCAGCAGCATGATCGCCAGGCTCAGCAGCATGGTCGCGACCGGGCGCTTGATGAAAGGGCCGGAAAGGTTCATGGCTGCTCTACCGCTTCCACGGATTCAGGCTTGCGGCCCCAGCGCCGACCGAGACGGTCGAAGTACAGGTAGATCACAGGCGTGGTGAACAGCGTCAGAATCTGGCTCAGCAACAGGCCGCCGACCATCACCAGACCCAGCGGTTGGCGCAGTTCCGCGCCGGAACCGGTGGCCAGCATCAACGGCACGGCGCCGAACAAAGCCGCCAGGGTGGTCATCAGGATCGGCCGGAAACGCAGCAATGCCGCCTGATAGATCGCCGTTTGCGGGTCCATGCCCTGGTTGCGTTCGGCGTCAAGGGCGAAGTCGATCATCATGATCGCGTTCTTCTTCACGATGCCGATCAACAGGATGATGCCGATGATCGCGATCATGCCCAGGTCGTTGCCGCTGAGGATCAACGCCAGCAAGGCGCCCACCGCCGCCGAAGGCAAGGTCGAGAGAATGGTGATCGGGTGGATGTAGCTCTCGTAGAGCACACCCAGCACGATGTACATGGTCACCACCGCCGCCAGAATCAGCAGCAAGGTGCTCGACAACGAAGCCTGGAACGCCTGCGCCGCGCCCTGGAACTGGGTCTGCACGCCAATCGGCATGCCGATGTCCTTCTGCACCTGCTCGATGATCTCGACCGCATGCCCCAGCGCCACGCCGGGCGCGAGGTTGAAGGACATCATCACCGCCGGGAACTGGCCGATGTGGGTGATCGCCAGTTGCGCCTGACGCTCCTCGACATGCGCCAGGCTGGACAGGCGCACCTGACCGCCATCGGTGGTCTTGACGTGAATCTGCTCCAGCGCCTGCGGGCCGATCTTCTCGCCGGACTGCGATTGCAGCACCACGCGGTACTGACTGGCCTGGGTGTAGATCGTGGAAATCTGCCGCTGACCAAAGGCGTCGTACAGCGCATCGGTGATGTTCGACACCGACACACCGACCCGCGACGCCGCATCGCGGTCAATCACCAGATAGACCTGCAAGCCCTTGTCCTGCAAATCGCTGGCGACGTCGGTCAATTCCGGCCGGTCGGCCAAAGCCTCGACCAGACGCCCGCTCCACAGGCTCAGCAGCTCCGAGTCCGGCGACGACATGCTGAACTGATACTGCGTGCGGCTGACCCGGTCTTCGATGGTCAGGTCCTGCACCGGCTGCATGAACAGGCGGATGCCGACCAGTTTGTCCAGTTCCGGTTGCAGGCGGGCAATCACTTGCATGGCGCTCAGGTCGCGGTCGTTGTGCGACTTGAGGTTGATCAGCAACCGGCCGCTGTTGAGGGTCGAGTTGTCGCCGTCCACGCCAATGTAGGAGGACAGGCTCTCGACCGCCGGGTCGGCCAGGATGACCTTGGCCAGTTCCTGCTGGCGCTCGCTCATGGCGGCGAAGGAAATCGATTGCGGCGCCTCGGAAATGCCCTGGATGACGCCGGTGTCCTGCACCGGGAAGAAGCCCTTGGGCACCACCATGTACAGCAATACCGTCAGCGCCAAGGTGCCAATGGCCACCATCAAGGTCAGCGGCTGGTGCTTGAGCACCCACTGCAACTTGCGCCCGTAGGCGGCGATCATCCAGTCGATGAACGCACCACTGGCACGGTAAAAACGGCCCTGCTCTGCTTCCTTGGGTTCACGCTTGAGCAACCGCGCGCACATCATCGGCGTCAGGGTCAGGGAAACGACCAGGGAAATCAGGATCGCTACCGCCAGCGTAATGGCAAATTCGCGGAACAAGCGACCGACCACGTCCGCCATGAACAGCAGCGGAATCAGCACGGCGATCAGCGACAACGTCAGGGAGATCAGGGTGAAACCGATCTGCTTGGCGCCCTTGAGCGCCGCGTTCAGCGGGCTGTCGCCCTCTTCGATAAAACGCGAAATGTTCTCCAGCATGACGATCGCATCGTCCACCACGAAACCGGTGGCGATGGTCAGGGCCATCAGGGTCAGGTTATTGACCGAGAACCCAGCCAGGTACATCACGCCGAACGTACCGATCAGCGACAGCGGCACGGCCACCGACGGAATGATCGTGGCACTGGCGCGACGCAGGAACAGGAAGGTGACCATGACCACCAGGGCGATGGCGATCAGCAATTCGTGCTGCACGTCCTTGACCGAGGCGCGGATGGTCTGGGTACGGTCGGTCAGCACCACTACGTCGAGGCCGGCCGGCAGGTTGTCGGTGATGCTCGGCAGCAGGGCCTTGATCCGGTCCACCACCTCGATCACGTTGGCGCCGGGCTGACGCTGGATGTTCAGCAGCACGGCCTGGTTCTCGTTGGCCCACGCGGCGAGCCGCTCGTTCTCGGCGCCGTCGACAATCTCCGCCACGTCCTTGAGCCGCAACGGCGCGCCGTTGGCGTAGGCCAGGATCAGGTTGGCGTAGTCCTTGGGCGACGTCAGTTGATCGTTGGCATCGAGCATCGAGACCCGGGTCGGGCCGTCGAAGTTGCCTTTGGGCTGGTTGACGTTGGAGGCGCCGATCAGCGTGCGCACATCCGACAGGTTCAGGCCGTTGGCCGCCAAAGCCTCGGGATTGACCTTGATCCGCACGGCCTGGCGTTGACCACCGGCAATGCTGACCATGCCGACGCCACTGATCTGGGCAATCTTCTGCGCCATGCGCGTATCGACCAGATCGTTGAGCTTGGGCAACAACATGGTCTTGGAAGTGATGGCCAGGGTCAGCACCGGCGTATCGGCCGGGTTGACCTTGTTGTACACCGGCGGTGCCGGCAGGTCCTTGGGCAACAGGTTGGTCGCGGCGTTGATCGCCGCCTGCACTTGCTGCTCGGCCACGTCCATGTTGATGTCGAGGCTGAACCGCAGGGTCAGCACCGACGCGCCGCCGGAACTGGTGGACGCCATTTGCGTCAGGCCGGGCATCTGCCCGAACTGCCGCTCAAGTGGTGCGGTCACCGCGCTGGTCATGACATCCGGACTGGCGCCGGGGTACAAGGTCATGACGCGAATGGTCGGGTAATCGACCTGGGGCAACGCCGACACCGGCAGCAACCGGTAGGCGATGACGCCGGCCAGGATAATCGCCAGCATGCTCAGCGTGGTGGCTACCGGGCGAAGGATGAACAGCCGCGAGAGATTCATGCGCCGCCCTTTTTCGCCTTGTCGGTGGTCGCAGGCTCAGCCGCGTTGACCGCCGATTTGCCTTGCAGGTGTTCGGTCGGCGTGGTCGGCACGTCCTGGCTGTCGTTGACCACCTCTACATCGCTGCCGTCTTTCAGGCGGTCAGTGCCTTCCAGTACGACCCGATCGCCCGCCGACAGTCCTTCGGTGACCACAGTGTTCAGGCCGTCACTGGCGCCGACCTTCAACTGACGGATCTTGACCTTCTTGTCACCGTCCAGAACATAGGCGAACGTGCCGTTGGTGCCGAACTGGATCGCGGCGGAAGGCGCCAGTACCACGTCTTTGAGGGTGTCGGCCAACAGGCGCACATTGACGAACTGGTTGGGGAACAGCGACTGATCGCGGTTCTCGTAACGGGCCTTGAATTTCAGGGTGCCGGTGGTGACGTCAATCTGGTTGTCCAGGCTCTGCAGCACGCCAGTGGCTTGCAGTTTGGTATCGCCGCGGTCCCAGGCTTCAGCCGGCAATTTGGCGCCGCTGCGATAACGGGCCAGCACGGTGTCGAGGCTGTTTTCCGGCAGGGTGAAGGCCACGCTGATCGGTTGGGTCTGGGTGATGATCGCCAATGCGGTGGTGTCGTTGGCCGCTACCAGGTTGCCGACGTCCAGTTGACGCAGGCCGACGCGACCGGTGATCGGGGCGCGGATCCTGGTGAATTCGAGGTTGAGCCTGGCGTCGTTGACCGCCGCCTGATTGGTCTTGACCGTGCCCTGGAACTGACCGACCAGCGCTTCGGCGGTGTCCAGGGTCTGCTTGGCAATACTGTCTTCGCGGTACAGGCCGCGATAGCGCTCGACGTCGACCTGGGCGTTTTTCAGCTGCGCCTGATTCTGTAGCAAGGTGCCCTCGGCCTGAAGCAAGGCATTCTGGTAAGGGCGCGGGTCGATTTCGACGAGCATGTCGCCGGCCTTGACCATCTGCCCTTCTTCGAAATAGATCTTGACCAACTCACCGCCAACGCGACTGCGGACATTGATGGTGTTGAGCGCCGTGACCGTGCCCAACGCCTTGAAATACAGCGGGAAGTCACCGGTGACTGCCGGAGCCACTCGCACCGGCACCGGCCCGGACGCGCCACCGAATCCCGGGCGCATCCCGCCCGACCTGCCGGTATGCCCGGCGACGGCTTTCTGCCCCGTAGCCTCTTTGGGTGCAGCGCTGCCGGGCCAGAATTTCCAGCACAGGCCAGCGATGACCAACAGGACAAGCAGGCCGAACAGCCAGCGACGAGGACTACGGGAAGCGGAGGATTGCATTGAGTGATCAACCATTGGGCGCGTGGGCTTTTTTACATGAGGCTGAACGATAAGCACTGGCGGGTCTTAAGCAAAGCGCCTTTACCGGCAATTTACCTTCGGCTTACGTAACAGGAGAATTATCCAAGACACTGAAACACAAATGAAAACGGCCTGGACAGGGCCAGGCCGTTAAACATTGTAAAGCCCGGCTTATTTCAGAACAGCAAGTGCCGCGTCATAGTTCGGCTCGTCAGCGATTTCGCCAACCAGTTCGCTGTGCAGCACGTTGTCGTTTTCGTCCAGAACCACGACGGCACGAGCGGTCAAGCCTTTGAGCGGGCCGTCGGCGATGGCCACGCCGTAGTTCTGGATGAACTCGGCACCACGCAGGGTCGACAGGTTCTGTACGTTTTCCAGGCCTTCGGCACCGCAGAAACGGGCCTGGGCGAACGGCAGGTCAGCGGAGATGCACAGCACGACAGTGTTGTCGACGCTGCTGGCCTTGGCGTTGAACTGGCGCACGGAGGTGGCGCAGGTCGGGGTATCAACGCTTGGGAAGATGTTCAGCACTTTGCGCTTGCCGGCAAAGTTCTTCAGGGTGACGTCGGACAGATTGCCGGCAACCAGGGAAAAGGCTGGCGCCTTGGAACCGGCTTGTGGCAGTTGGCCGTTGACTTGAACCGGGTTGCCTTTGAGAGTGACTTGAGCCATGAACGGAGTCCTTCTGAACGTTGTGGTGGAGAATTTTGACGAGGCCGAAGTTAACCACGAAATTGTCCGACGACCTATGGTCAAACATAAATTGTCATGTATCAGAGCACAAAACTGGATACAACCCACAATCCTGTGGGAGCGGTGCTACTTGAGTAACTGCAGCATATTGCGATGTCGCGCCTCGAAAATCCTCCGCATGTAGCCATTGACCAGCAACCACTCCAATGGCGCCCCCCCATCGCCGAATACGTCACCCGGTCGGTATATAGCGTACCGCCCTCTCCCGCCTCGACCCGATGTTCATGACGAAAGGCACGCATCGGTCCCTTTAGCATCTCGTCGATGAAATGCATTTCACCGACTTCACGGATCACCACCGTCCAGTCCGACGGAATCACATTGAACATCCAGTGGCGAAAGCGGAATTGCCGCCCGGCTTCAATCCGCAAGTTGTTCAGATCGATATCGCCCAGCGGGGTAATGCGTTCGGGAAAAATCCTTGGGAAATTGACGCCTTCCAGGCAGAAATCGAGGACCTGTTCGGGCGTGCGACCTGGGATGAGTGTGGTGAGTTCCAGAATTGGCATACAGGAAACATTCCTTTGATCGTTGGACAGGCGCGCCAGAAATACGGTGTAGCGAAATGGCGGTCGAAATGAAACCTGCCAAAGTGTCTGCTACGACAATTTTTCGAGGGGCTGTCGATTTGCAACGCAGCCATTCGACCATTAAGCGAGTCACTCAAATACAACGGAGACATCACCATGCGATTTATGATCATCATCAAGGCCAGCCAGGATTCCGAAGCCGGCGTGATGCCCAGCCAGGAACTGCTGACCGCCATGGGTAACTACAACGAAGAACTGGTCAAGGCCGGCATCATGCTCGCGGGCGAAGGCCTGCACCCGAGCAGCAAAGGCGCTCGTATAAAGTTTTCAGGTGACAAACGCACGGTGATCGACGGCCCCTTCATCGAAACCAAGGAACTGATTGCCGGTTTCTGGTTGTGGAAAGTGAAGTCCAAGGAAGAAGCCATCGAATGGGTCAAGCGCTGCCCCAACCCGATGCCGGGCACCGAGGCCGAGATCGAGATTCGCCAGGTGTTTGAAGCGGAAGATTTTGGTGCAGAGTTCACACCGGAACTGCGCGAGCAGGAACAGCTGGTTTGGGAACAGGCGAAGAAGAACTGAGGTTGACTGAACCGGCTATTGCTTGAGTTTCCTGTGGGAGCGAGCCTGCTCGCGAAGAGGTCGTCATATCCAACGCATATATTGACTGACAGGCCGCCTTCGCGAGCAGGATCGCTCCTGCATCGGCTAGACAGCTACTTAACTTGTTTGGGCAAACGCTTGATCCGTATTAACTTTTTAGTACACGAAATTAACGAGAAACTGCCCATAAAACGAAAGAATTAATCCTTCCTACTGGTTAACCCGCAGTTAACTGCTAAGTTCATCTGACGAGTCCTACAGGCTTGATCGGAAAGGGATTACGCAGTTACGGCCAGATTCAGGGGCCGTCTGCCCAATCAGCCACCAGGGAACGGGGGGATTAATGTCTAAGAATTTGCGGAAGTACGCCTTTGTATGGGTGACTTCATTCGCACCTGCTTTTTGTGCTCACGCGGATAACGCCGAGACCGCCAACAAAAGCAACAACCCGCTGAACCTGGCACCCGGTATAAACCTGCAGGATTACTACACACCCAAGCTGTTCGATACCAACGCTCACACCAATGATGCGCTGCTGCGCGGCGCCCTTCCGATGGCAGCCAATGACGTCATAGGCGTCCCGCAGTTGCTGCGCGTCACGCTCCCCGTCAGCACCCGACCCGATCCGCACAACGGCTACAGCACCGGCATCGGCGACCTGAACGTGTTCGACATTTTCCTGCTCAAGACCGAAGGCGTGCAGCTGGGCATCGGCCCGCAAATCACTGCGCCGACCGCCGAGCAGGATGAACTGGGAACTGGCAAATGGCAGGCCGGCCTGTCCGCCATCGCCATCGACTCCTCGCCGCGCGGACTCCTCGGCGCACTGGTGCAATACCAGAGTTCGTTCGCCGGTGATCACGACCGCCCTCACGTGGAATCTGCGACCTTCCAGCCGTTCATCATCCACAACCTGGAAAAGGGCTGGTACCTGCGTTCCACCGGCACCTGGACATTCGATCTGAAGAACGACACGCACTACATCCCCATCGGTTTGGGTGGCGGCAAAGCGTGGAAATCCGGCAGCAATATCATTAACGCCTTTGTTGAACCGCAATGGACCGTGGATCACAAAGGCAAAGGCCTGCCGCAGTTCACGCTGTACGCAGGGATCAACGTGACCTTCGGCAAATAAGGATTCTCTCTATGCACGGTGCCATTCGCGCAGCCGGTTTCAGCCTGATGACCATGTTCGTCAGTTGCGGGGTCGGTGCCCAGGACCTGGACACCCGTATCGGCAAAATCGCCATGGAGGGCGAAATGCCGGCCCATGAATCCATTGCCAGACTGTATGCCGAACTGGATTTCCAGCAAGCGACTCAGAGTTACCTCTGGGCGTTGCCGCTGGTGTCTTACGCGCAATGGCAGGAAGAGTTCCGCGACAAGCTGGGCGCCCGCAGCGGCGACCTGATGGTGCTCAACAGTTACGAAGACAAGCTCGGCGTGATCACCGCCAATGCCACCACGCCATACATCCTCGGCTTCGTCGACCTCAACGAAACCGGGCCGCTGGTGATCGAACTGCCACCCGGCCCGACTGCGGGCGGTATTGGTGATTTCTGGCAACGGGCGATCATCGACATGGGCCAGACCGGTCCGGACAAAGGCAAGGGCGGCAAGTACCTGGTACTGCCACCGGGCGCCGAGCCGCCGGCCGATGCCGGTAAATATTACCTGGCCAAGTCGGAAACCATGAACGTGCTGGTAGGTTTTCGTGTGCTCGACCCGGACCCGGCCAAAGGCAAGGCACTGGTCGAGCAATTCAAGATGTACCCGTACGCCAAAGGCGCCGAGCCGACCAAGACCAAACTGCTCTCCCCCGCAGGCAAAGCCTGGTCCGGCACCCAGCCGCGGGGCCTCGCATACTGGGAACGCTTGCACCAGATCATTCAGAAGGAACCGGTCAACGAACGCGACCGTTTCTACATGGCCATGCTCGCCAGCCTTGGGATCGAGAAGGACAAGCCGTTCAATCCCACCGAAGCCCAGCGCAATGCCCTGGAACAAGGCGCGGAGGTCGGTGAGCTGATCGCCAAGGCCAATACCTTCGCCAAGCGTTTCCCCGGTGCCCAGTACTGGCCGGACCGGCAGTGGGACACCGTGCTGAACATCGCCGAGCCATCACAGCGCGTCGCCTACTATGACCAGCTGTGGGAACGCAGTGCCTGGTTTTACGAGGCAGTGACCAACACTAAAGGCATGGTTTCGAAGACCCCGGGGTTGGGCCAGACCTACCTCGGTGCCTACACCGACGCCAAGGGCAACTGGCTCGACGGCGGCAAGAGCTATCGCCTGCACGTCGGCGCCAACCCGCCGGCCAAGCAGTTCTGGTCGATGACCGTATACGACATCGCCAGCCGCTGCCTGATCGACAACCCGCAGCGCAAGGCCGATTTGTCGTCCCGTCAAGATCTGAAAAAGTACGCCGATGGCTCGGCGGACCTGTACTTCGGTCCGACCGCGCCACAAGGCTTCGAGAGCAATTGGGTGCAAACCCTGCCGGGCAAACACTGGTTCAGCTACTTCCGCCTGTATGCCCCGACCGAAGCCTATTTCGACAAGAGCTGGAAACTCGACGACATCACGGCCGTTGAATGACGCCCGGACATTCACCAAGGAAGTACGATGAATAACCGCAATTTGCTGCTGACCGGCCTGACCCTTGCCCTGAGTACCAGTGCCTGGGCCGACTTCACCGCCACCCCGGAAGAAGCCCGGGGCATTGCCAGGGAAGCCTATCTGTACGGCTTCCCGGTGGTAGAGATGTACAAGACGCTCTACACCCAGGCCGTGGACAGGAAGAGCCCGAACTTCAAGGCGCCGTTCAACCAGATCGGCAACACGGCCAAGGCTTTCACCGCCAGGGACACCGCGTTCGTCACGCCGAATGCCGACACGCCCTACTCCTTCGTCTGGATGGATTTGCGCGCCGAGCCGGTGGTACTGACCCTGCCGGCCATCGAAGAACACCGCTACTACTCGGTGCAGCTGATTGATGCCTACACGCAGAACTTTGCGTACCTGGGCACCCGCAGCACCGGCAACAACGGCGGCCACTTCATGGTCGCCGGGCCGAACTGGCAGGGCCAGCAACCGCTGAACATCGACCGTTTGCTACGCAGTGAAAGCAACATTGCCTATGCGCTGTATCGCACCCAGCTATTCGATGAAAAGGATTTGGCCAAGGTCAGGCAGATCCAGAAGGGTTACAAGGTTGAAAGCCTGAGCCATTACGATAAACGCAAAACCCCGCCTGCCGCGCCGAAGATCGACTGGCCAAAACCCACGCCGACCATGAGCGAAACCCCGGACCTGTTCCGTTACCTGAACTTCATGCTGTCGTTCGCTCCGGCCCAGGATGTCGAGAAGGACCTGCTTGCGCGCTTCGCCAAAATCGGTGTCGAAGCCGGCAAGCCGTTCAAGCTGACCGACCTCAGCGCCGAGCAACGCAAAGCGCTGGAAGACGGCATCAGCGATGCCAAGGCTGAGTTTGCCGAGTTCAAGAACACCAAAGTCGATACCCACGAGGTCAGCAGCGACGATCTGTTCGGCACCCGCGATCACCTCAAGGGTAATTATCTGTACCGCTATGCTGGCGCCAACATGGGGATCTTCGGCAACTCCGCCGAAGAGGCCAACTACATCGGTTATTTCGTCGACAAGGACGGCAAGCCGGTCGATGCGTCGAAAACCGACTACACCCTGCACTTCGACAAGGGCGCCCTGCCCCCGGCCGATGCGTTCTGGTCGCTGACCATGTACGACGGCAAGAACAAATTGCTGGTGGCCAACCCGCTCAATCGCTACCTGATCAACTCGCGCATGCTGCCCGACCTCAAGCTCGATGCCGATGGCGGCCTGACCCTGTACGTGCAGCACAAGGCACCGGCCAAAGACCTGCAAAGCAACTGGCTACCAGCCCCGGGTGGTCCGTTCTACGGGATTTTGCGTTTGTATCTGCCAAAACCGGAAGTCACCAACGGCCAATGGCACATGCCGTTGCTGACTCCTGTCACCCCAAAACAATAAACGGAGTCAGGCATGTTCAGGCCTCTCGTAGTGCGCCCCTTGTTGGCGCTGTGCATGGTCAGCGGTAGTCCATTGGTACTGGCGGCCGAGGGCGGTGTCGGTCGCCCCATCACCGGGCAGCAAGTGTTTTCCAACGCCGGGATCGTGCCCCCGGAGCCGGGTTGGGTCATGTCCCTGACCAGCATCTGGTACGACGGCGAACTCAAGGGCAGCGCTCAAGTGCCGATCGTGGGTGCCATCAGTACCGGGCTGGACATGAAGGTTTCCTACACCATGGCCAACTTCACCCATGTCTGGGACACCGGCAAGGGTCCCTGGAACTATGCATCGGCCATAGGCGTGCCAGTGCAGTACACCGACATCACCGCCAACGTGACCGGTCCCCGTGGCCGTACCCTGGGCACCTCGGACACCGGCACCCAGTTCGCCGACATGCTGGTGACCCCGATTGCGGCCGGCTACCACTTCGACGAACTCAACCACATCTCGCTCTCGCTGCCGATCTACGTGCCGACAGGCGCCTACAACGTCGATCGCCTGGCCAACCCCGGGCAGAACAATTACACCTTCATGCCTACCGTGGCGTTCACCCACCTGGATGGCAAGGGCGGCGAATTCACCCTGTCGAGCGGCCTGGAGTTCTACACCGAGAACGACGCCACGGATTATCGCAACGGCAACATTTTCACCCTCGATGCACTGTGGACCCACGGATTCGGCAACGGCTGGAACGCCGGCATGGTGGCAGGCTATATCCAGCAGGTCACCGATGACTCCGGATCCGGCGCAACCAGTGGCTTTCGCGGGCGCTCCGTCGGCGCTGGCCCGACAGTGGGCTGGACCGGCAAGTTCGCCGACGCCCAGGCCAATATCAGTGCTCGCTGGGTCCCGGAGTTCGATACCAAGAACCGGCCTGAAGGCAATGGTTTCAGCGTCAACATGACCCTGGCGTTTTTCTAGGAGACCCCATGACCGCACTCAACGACCTCAATGCCCTGCAAGCCAGCATCGCCGAAGCCGTGCTCGGCCAGGATCAGGTCATTCGACAAATCCTTGTGGGCCTGCTGGCCAACGGTCATCTGCTGCTGGAAAGCCTGCCCGGCCTGGCCAAGACCCGCACGGTGAAAGCATTGGCCAAACACCTGGACGCGAAGATGAGCCGCATTCAGTTCACCCCGGATTTGCTGCCGTCGGACATCACTGGCGCCGAGGTGCTGCATCAGGTCGAGGGCAAGAACGAAATCCGCTTCCAGCCCGGCCCGCTGTTCGGCAACCTGATTCTCGCCGACGAAATCAACCGTGCACCGGCCAAGGTCCAGGCGGCGTTGCTCGAAGCCATGGAAGAACGCCAGATCACCGTGGCCGGCAACAGCCATGCGCTGCCGGAACTGTTCATTGTGGTAGCGACTCAGAACCCGATCGAACAGGAAGGCACGTACCCGCTGCCGGAAGCGCAGATGGACCGCTTCCTGATGAAAGTGTTGCTCGATTACCCGAGCGCGGAAAACGAAAGCCAGGTGCTGCGTCTGCTGCGCGAAGAAGAACAGGCCCTCGGCGCCAGGACCGCTGCGGTGCAGGGATTCTCGTTGTCTCAGGACGTGGTGTTCGCCGCGCGCCGAGAAGTCAGTGCCGTGCACGTCTCCCCGGCCATCGACCGTTACCTGATCGACCTGATCAACGCCACTCGCCACCCTGTCGATTACGACGCCGACCTCGGGCGCTGGATCAGCATCGGCGCCAGCCCTCGCGGCGGCATCGGTCTGGACCGCTGCGCCCGGGCGGACGCCTGGTTGCAGGGCCAGGATTTCGTTTCTCCGGACAATGTCCGCGCCGTGGTGCACCCGGTGCTGCGCCATCGTCTGCAACTGAGCTACGACGCGGTGGCCGATGGTGTGAGCGCCGATCAAGTGCTCGACCGTCTGCTCGATAAAGTGGCGATTCCTGCGTGAACACCGACGGCCTGGTGTATGTCTCTCTGGCCCAGTTGATGGCCCTGGAGTTCAAGGCCCGTGACCTGAGCTTTCTGGCGCGTCAGCCCCAGGGCAGCATCCTGGCCGGCAACCACGCTTCACGCTTGCGTGGCCGGGGCTTGAACTTCGATGAGCTGCGTCGATACCAGCCCGGCGATGACCTGCGCCACCTCGATTGGCGCGCATCCCTGCGCACCGGCAAACCGGTGGTACGGACATTCACCGAAGAACGCGACCGCCCGGCGCTGATCCTCGTCGACCAGCGCATGTCGATGTTCTTTGGTTCGCAACGCAGCTTCAAATCCGCGGTCGCCGCCGAGCTCGGCGCCCTGGCGGCGTGGATGGTGTTCAACGCCGGCGACCGCGTCGGTGGACTGGTCTTCAACGATCAACGCATCGACAGCATCGCCCCGCTGCGCAGCCGCAAACGGATCGAAGCGCTGTGCAGCCGCATCGCCCAGCAGAACCAGGCGCTCAATGCCGCCAACCCGGACGCCGAGGGCGAAGACCAGCTCGACAAGGTCCTGCAGCATTGCCTGGCCGTGGCCGGTCACGATCACCTGATCTGCATCGTCAGCGACTTCGCCGGGGCCGGCGAACGCACCTTGCAACTGATGCGGCAACTGGCGGCGCACAACGATGTAATTGCCATGCAGGTGTATGACCCGCTGGCGCTTAACCTGCCGAAAAACGGCCGCGTGCTGGTCACCCAGGGGCAATTGCAGGTGGAGCTGGCGGTGGATCGGCAACAGGTGCACCAGCCGCTTGGGGATTTTCTCAGCGGGCGGCTCAAGGATGTCGCGACTTTGCTGCGCCGCAGCCAGGTGCCACTGATGATGTTCAGCACCGCAACAGAAGCCCACGAACAACTGCGCGCCGAACTGGGCAAGCTTACCGGAGGGCGCCGATGAATCCCGCTATCCCGAGCATCGACCAGCTCAAGGAAATGGCGCTGCCGGTGCCGGTCAGTTATGCACCGCAAACCTGGGGGTGGTGGGCGTTGCTGACGTTGTTGATCGTTACGTTGGTGGTGACCGGTGCGCGGCGCTACCGGCAATGGCGGCGCGATCGCTATCGGCGCGAGGCGTTGGTGCGGCTGGAGGAATTGCAGCAGCGCAGCAATGACCTGAGTGCGTTGCGTGAGCTTCCGGAGCTGCTCAAACGGGTCGCGATCTCTATGCCTTACGCAAAACCTGTGGGAGCGAGCTTGCTCGCGATGGCGTCCGGTCAGTCACCACCACCTTTGATTGCAAGCTCGCTCCCACAGGACTCTCCAGCGGGGTTGGGGAAAGAGGACTGGCAGGCATTTTTGCAGCGGCACAGTAAACAGCCGCTACCCGTCGACTTCAGCCAACAACTGTCGCTGCTGGCCTACGCCCCCGACGCAACATTGCGGGCCATGCCCAATGAACAGCGCCAACAGCTGTTCAGCACCTGCAAAACCTGGGTGGAGCGCCATCATGTGGCAGCTTGATTACCCTTGGCTGCTGATCCTGCTGCCGCTGCCGTGGTTCGGCTATCGCTACCTGTCCGACTACCGCGAAGCGCGCAGCGCCGTGCGTGTACCGTTTTTCGGGGCGATGAGCCGCGCCGTCGGCCAGGCACCGAGCCAGGCCGGCACCCGCAGCAACGGCTGGCAATTGCTCCTGAATCTGCTGGTCTGGACGCTGTTGCTGGTGGCGGCAAGTCGGCCGGTGTTGGTGGAAAAACCCATCGAGCGCCAGCAGCCGGTGCGGGACCTGATGCTGGCCATCGACATTTCCCAGTCGATGGAAACCACCGATTTCACCGACGCCAACGGCCAGAAAATCAATCGCCTGGCCGCAGTCAAGGAAGTGGTACACGGGTTCATCGACAAACGTAAAGACGATCGAATCGGACTGATCGTGTTCGGCACAGGTGCCTATCCGCAGGCACCGCTGACCCTCGACCACGCCAGCCTGTCGCTACTTCTGGACGACACCGGCATCGGCATGGCCGGCCCCAACACCGCCATCGGCGACGCCATCGGCCTGAGCCTGAAACTGCTGACTCAGGCCCAAGAGCAGGAAAAAGTGCTGATCCTGCTCACTGACGGCAATGACACCAGCAGCGCCATCACCCCGGATCACGCGGCCGCCATAGCCGCGGCCAAAGGCGTGGTGATTCACACCATCGGCATCGGCGACCCGACTGCCGAGGGCGAAGCCAGGGTCAACCTGCAAGGCTTGCAGGACATTGCCCAAGCCACGGGCGGGCGTTTCTTCCGCGCCGAAGACCGCAACGCCCTGGATCAGGTCTACAGCACTCTGGACAAACTCACCCCGCATCAGGTGAAAACCCTCAGCCACCAGCCCAAACGCGATCTGTTCTGGTGGCCACTGGGCGCTGCCATTGCCCTGCTGGCGCTTTATCACCTGGGCGCCCTGCTGCTTCCACGGCTGATGCTCGCCCGTCAACGGCAGGAAGCCTGACATGGACATCAACCTCAGCGACTTCCATTTCCTGCGCCCACTGTGGCTGTTGCTCGCGGTGTTCGGCGCATTGCTGCCATTGCTGTGGCGGCGCAACCAGGACCTGCAACGGCGCTTGCGCAGCAACATTGCCGCGCACCTGCTGCCGCATCTGCTGATCACCCCGCAGGACCGGCAACGTCTGCGTCCCGTGCATCTGGTGTGTGCGCTGCTGGTACTGGGCGCCATCGCCGCCGCCGGACCGACCTGGGAGCAGGATCGGCCGGACTTTCTGGAAAACCGTGCGCCGCTGATCATTGCCATCGACCTGTCGCCCTCCATGGACGCCAGCGACGTTCCCCCCAGTCGCCTGGAAGCGGTCAAGCACAAGCTCCACGACTTGATCCAGCGCCGCGCCGGTTCGCGCAATGCCTTGATTGCCTACGCCGGCAGCGCGCATCTGGTGTTGCCCGCCACCGACGACCCGGCGCTGCTCGATACGTTCATTCAGGCCCTGAGCGCCGACCTGATCAGCAAACCGGGGAAAAATGTCAGCGCGGTCATCGATCAGGCCAAGCGCCTGCTCGCCGCCGAGAAAACGCCCGGCACCCTGCTGCTGATCACCGATGGCGCCGACATCTCGGCACTGGCCGGGCTGGACAAGCAACTGGCAGACAGTGCGCTGCAAGTGCTGATATTGGCGGCCGGCAGCAGCGACGGCGGGATCATCCGCGATGCCAGCGGCCAGCCACGCACCGACAGCGACGGTCGCCCGCAACTCGGCAGCTTCGATCAGGACGCCCTCAAGCAGCTTGCCTCAACGCTGGACGCCCCGCTGGGCAGCCTGACCCTCAACGATGACGATCTGGACTGGATCGAACTGCACGCCGAGCAGCACTTCCAGGCAGCCAGTGACGAGCAGCGCGAATTGCACTGGAAAGACGCCGGTTACTGGCTGTGCTGGCCGCTGTTGTTGCTCGCCTTCTTCAGCGTACGCAAGGGCTGGAGCCTGAACTGGATGGCTGCACTACTGCTGACGGTGGGTTTGGGCCTGCAACCGGCGCCGGCACAGGCCAACGCGCTGACCGATGCCTTTTTCACCCGCGACCAGCAAGGTCGCTGGGCCTTCGAACATGAGCACTACCCTCAGGCGGCGGCACTGTTTGTCGATCCGTACTGGAAAGGCGTGGCCGCCTACAACGCCGCCGATTTCGACCTGGCACTGGCCAGCTTCGCTCGGCTCGATACACCGCAGGCGTATTTCTACCTGGGCAACATCTACGTGCGCCGCTTCAAGTTCGATCAGGCCATCGCGTCCTATACCCAGTCGCTGAAGTTGCAACCGCAGTTTCCGGAAGCCACGGCCAACCTGGCCCTGGCCATTGCCTTGCAGAAAGACACCGAAAGCGCCGAGAAAAACACGCCAGAGGTCAAACCCGACGAAATCAAGATGGACAAGGCGCCGGGTAAAGGCCAAAGCAAAAAGGTGGAAACCCAGCAAGCGGCCTCGGATGAGCAATGGTTGCAGAATCTCACCACATCGCCGGCGAAATTCCTCAAGCAGAAATTCAGCTTGCAGGATCAGGCGGGGGTCAAGCCATGACCTACCTTCAGGACCGAGTCGCTGCCATCGCGGGCAAGCCCGCTCCCACATTTGATCCAAGCACCCCACAAATCCACTGTAGGAGCGAGCCTGCTCGCGATGGCGCCAGATCAATCACCACAACACTCTGCGCCCTGCTCATTAGCCTGATCAGCCTCAACACATTCGCCGCCGACCCTCAGTTGAAAGTCCAGGCCACCCTGCAACCCGCCGACCCCGTCATGGTCGGCAGCCTGGTCAAGTTGCAACTCGATGTCTTCACCGACTCCTGGTTCACCAGCGCCCCCACCCTGCCCGACCTGAAGCTGCCCGGCGCATTGGTGATGCCACCGGACGGCCATGCCCAGCACATCAACCAGACCTTCGACGGCCAGTCCTTCAGCGGAATGCGCTACAGCTACCTGATCACCCCGAACCTGGCCCAAGGCTACGACATTCCGGCGCTGACGGTACAAGCCACACCGGGTCAGGCCAGCCACGAACTCAGCGCCCAAAGCCAGCCTTTGCATTTCAATGCCGCGCAACCACCGGGGTTCCAACCCGGTGAGGCGGTGCTGGTGGCTCAAGGGCTGCGGTTTACCCAGAAGACCGTCAATTCGGCCACGCCGCTGAAGGTCGGCGACAGCATCACCCGGGAACTGACCTTGCAGGCCGACGGTGCCCTGGCCATGTCACTGCCGACACCGACGCAGGATGACATCAAGGGCCTGAGCCGCTACCCGAAAGCACCGCAGATCCGCAATCTGGATGACGGTCGCGGCAACTTCAATGGCGGCCAGCGCATCGACAGCGTGACTTATCGAATCGACACCGAAGGCCATTACAGCCTGCCTTCCGTCGAAATCAAATGGTGGGATGCCAGCAGCCAGCAAACCCGCACGGCCACGGTGCCTGCCGTGACCTTCGACGCGGTGGCCAACAGCGCCTACAAGCCGGTGTTTTCCATCACCGAAGATCTGAAAAAACTCGGCCAGCAGAATCGCCTGCACCTTTCCGGGCACTGGTTCGGACTATTGACACTGGTGTTGGCGGTAATGGCACTCGGCTGGTTCAGTCGCCCGCTCGTACACCGCACGCACCTCAAGTGGCAAGCCCGACGCCGCGCCCGACATGCCGCCTGGCTGGAGTCCGCCGACTACGCGTGGCGGCAGATCCCGCCGCAGATCGAAGGCAAACCGGCGCAACTCAGCGCCCTGTACCTGTGGACCCGACGCAGCCGCCGGGGCCTGAAACTGACCGGCCTCGGCCCGCGCCTGCAAACCTTCCTGCGCGCCTGTTATGGCCGCGAACCGGACAAAGACCAGGCGCTGCGCCAAATCAGGGAATCCTTGTCTACGCTGCATAGTCAGGCCGAGCGTAACAGGGAATCAGTCGCACCTGCCCTGCGCCCACTCAACCCGGTTCACGAGAAGGAATTCCCATGACAAATCCGATGACGTTTCGCCACCCGGGCTTCAAGTTTTTGCTGACCCTGGCCTTGAGCCTGCCGCTGCTGGTCCAGGCAGCCGAGCCACTGCCCTCCTGGAACGACGGTCCGTCGAAAAAGCAGATCATCGAGTTCGTGCAGACGGTCACCGATCAAAACAGCAAGGACTTCGTCAAACCCGAGGACCGCATTGCCGTGTTCGACAACGACGGCACCTTGTGGAGCGAGCAACCGATGTACTTCGAGTTGCTGTTCGCCCTGGAAGAAGTCAAACGCACCGCGCCGCAGCACCCGGAATGGAAAACCACCCAGCCGTTCCAGGCCGTGCTGGAAAACGATCACAAGGCACTGGCCGCCACCGGCATGGAGGGCCTGCTGAAGATCTTCGGTGCGACCCACACCGGCATGACCACCGAAGCGTTCGATGACTATGCCAAGACCTGGCTGAGTCAGGCCAGGCATCCGAAAACCGGCAAGCCGTACACCGAAATGATCTTCCAGCCGATGCTGGAGATGCTCGACTACCTGCGCGGCAAAGACTTCAAGACCTACATCGTCTCCGGTGGCGACACCGGGTTCATGAGAGCCTTCGCCGAGAAGGTCTATGGGGTACCGCCCGAGCAGGTTATCGGCACGACCTTCGTTACCAGCTTTGAATACAAGGATGGCAAGGCGTCGATCCTGCGCACGCCGAAACTGGCCCACAACGACGATGGCCCGGGCAAACCGGAAAGCATCGACGCGGTGATCGGTCGTCGGCCAATCCTCGCCTTCGGCAACTCCGACGGCGACCTGCAAATGCTCCAGTGGACCGCCGACGGTCCCGGCAAACGATTCATGGGCCTGGTGCATCACACCGACGCCAAACGCGAATGGGCATACGACCGGCAGTCGCAGATCGGTCGTCTGGACAAGGCCCTGGACGAAGCAAACAAGCGTGGCTGGACGGTCGTCGACATGGCGTCCGAATGGCGTCGTATCTACCCGTTCGATGCCGCCACTTCCGAGCAAGTGCAATAAAAAGACGTTACGCAGGACCGCAATAAACGTTTGTCGCAGCACGCGACGCAAGTGAGCATAAGGAGCCAGTCAGATGACTCGCATACGTAAGTGGATACCGAAACTCGCCCTGGTGGCGACTACGGTCATGGCGTTTTCGGCAACCGCCGGGGCCGCTGAGAAACCCAACATTCTCGTGATCTTCGGCGACGATATTGGCCAGACCAACATCAGCGCCTACTCCATGGGCGTGGTCGGCTACAAGACTCCGAACATCGACCGGATTGCCAAAGAAGGCATGATGTTCACCGACTACTATGCGGAGAACAGCTGCACCGCCGGCCGGTCGACATTCATCACCGGACAGTCGGCGCTACGTACCGGGCTGTCGAAAGTCGGGATGCCGGGTGCCCCGGTCGGCCTGCAAAAACGCGACATCACCATCGCCCAGGCCCTCAAGTCCCAAGGCTACGCCACCGGTCAGTTTGGCAAGAACCACCTGGGCGACAAAGATGAATACCTGCCGACCAACCACGGATTCGACGAATTCTTCGGCAACCTGTATCACCTCAACGCCGAAGAAGAACCCGAGCGTCCGTACTGGCCCAAGGACGACCCCGCGTTCGTCAAGGCCTACTCGCCGCGCGGCGTGATCCACAGCTTCGCCGATGGCAAGATCGAAGACACCGGCCCGCTGAACACCAAGCGCATGGAAACCATCGACGACGAAACCACCGCCGCCGCGCAGGCGTTCATCGAGAAACAGGCCAAGGCGGACAAGCCGTTCTTCGTCTGGATGAACACCACCCGCATGCACTTGTTCACTCACGTGCGTGAATCGATGAAGGGCCAGAGCGGCATGCCCGGCAACGATTATGCCGATGGCATGATCGAGCACGATGGCGACGTCGGCAAACTGCTGAAAACCCTCGATGACCTGAAAATCACCGACAACACCATCGTCGTCTACACCACCGACAACGGCCCGAACCAGTTCTCCTGGCCGGACGCGGCAACCACGCCGTTCCGTAACGAGAAGAACTCCAACTGGGAAGGTGCGTACCGCGTTCCGGCGATGGTCCGCTGGCCAGGCAAGATCAAGCCGGGCGAAGTGTCCAACGAGATGTTCTCGGGCATGGATTGGTTCCCGACCTTGCTGGCCGCCGCTGGCGATGCCGACGTGAAAACCAAGCTGCTCAAGGGGTGGGCACCGACTTCGGGCGGCACCAACTTCAAGGTGCATCTGGACGGTTACAACCAACTGCCCTACCTGACCGGCCAGGCGCCCAAAGGTGAGCGCAAGGAGTTTTACTACTTCAACGATGACGGCGTGCTGGTGTCGATGCGCTTCGACAACTGGAAAGCCGTGTTCTGCGAACAGCGCGCACCGGGCGGCTTCAAGGTCTGGAGCGAACCGTTCGTATGCTTGCGCGTACCGAAGATCTTCAACCTGCGCATGGACCCGTATGAACGTGCCGACGTGGTTTCCGACCAGTATTACGACTGGCAAACCAAGAACGTCTACCTGGCGGCTGTAGCCGTCGAAAAATCGGCAACGTTCCTGCAGACCTTCATCGAGTATCCACCCAGCCAGAGACCGGCCAGCTTCAGCATCGACCAGATCCGTGCTGCGGTAGACGCCAAGATCGCTGAAAAAATGAAAGCTGCACAGTAAGACCGCTGGACCGCCGCTCGCCTTCATTGGCGAGCGGTACTGTTTCCGAGTTGGGACCGTATTGGCCCCAATCGCGGGCAAGCCCGCTCCCACATGGATTTTGTCGTACCGAAGATCCAGTGTGGGAGCGGGCTTGCCCGAGATGAGGCCCGTACAGTCGCAGTTTTCTTGAATTGCAAAGGCAATCCGCAATGACCTCACGTGTCGCCAGCAAATCGTCGGCCATACCTTCCCCGCAAGTCGCCTCCCCGGCGCTGTTGATCCCCGCCCTGCTGCTGTTTGTCTCCGGCGCCGCGGCGCTGGTGTATCAAGTGCTGTGGATCAAGCAGTTGTCGTTGGTCGTAGGCGTCGAGGTCTATGCCATCACCACCGGGATCAGCGCGTTCTTTGCCGGGTTGGCCCTGGGTGGCTTGCTGTTCGGGCGCTGGGCGGACCGGATGCAGCAACCGGTTGTGCTGTACGCCGGGCTGGAAGTGCTGGTGGCCGTGCTCGGTGTCTCTGCAACCTTTGCCATGAGCCTGGCGGCCAGCCCGTTTGCCTGGCTGGAGGCACACTTGGGCTTGCTGGCCTGGGTGCTGCCGTTCGCGCTGGTGGGTATTCCCGCCCTGTTGATGGGCGGCACCCTGCCGGTGCTGGTTCGCTCCCTGGCCACTGACCCGCAACACCTGGGCAAGGCCGGCGGGCAGCTGTATGCGGCGAACACCGCCGGGGCCATCGCCGGCACCCTGCTCGCCGCGTTCGTGCTGATTGCCACCCTCGGTGTGCGCGGCAGCGCGCTGGCCGCTGCCATGCTGAACCTGCTGGCCGCCGCAGGGGCCTTGTGGTTCCAGCGCCAGCGCTTGGCACCCGTCGATGCCCCGGTGAAACATCACACTGAAAAAGCCCCCGACCGCCTGGCCCTGTGGCTGTATTCTATTGCCGGTGGTGTAGCCCTGGGCTACGAAGTGGTGTGGTCGCAATCGATCGTGCAATTCATGAGCACCCGCACCTACGCCTTTGCCGTGGTGCTGGCGACTTACCTCACCGGCTTGTTCCTGGGCAGCATGCTGTTGGCCCGTCGGGTCGATCGCCTGCGCGATCCCTGGGGGGTGTTCGGCGTGCTGATTGCCGCAGCCGGCGCGATTGCCTTGCTGGAAGTGGCGTTGCTCGGACGCTGGCTGGTGCTCGCCCAGACCCTGGCCGAATCCTGGGTATTGTCATTGGGCGGCAGTGAACTGGCTGGCATGAGCACGCGGTTTGCGGTGGCTGCCTTGAGCATCGTGTTTGTGCCGACCCTGTTGTTGGGGGCTGCGTTCCCCTTGGCCCTGCGCTTGAGCGTCGGCGGCGAACAGGTGGGGCGCCATGTCGGCGAAGTCGTCGCGTTCAATACCCTTGGCGGGATTGTCGGTGTGATGCTCTGCGGCTTTGTCCTGATCCCGATGCTGGGTCTGGTACGGACCCTGGGCCTGCTGGCGCTGATTGCCGCCGGTATCGCGTACCTCGCCGTGCGCAAGGGCCATGGTGTGAAGAAAGGCCGGCGTCAGGCGGTGGTTGCCATTGGCCTGGTGTCCCTGGCGCTCGCCGTGTTCACGCCGGTCAACAAGCTCGCCAGCCTGCTGCCGGGCGCGCGCAACGGCACGCTGACGTTCTACGAAGAAGGCCGTGGCGGCACCGTCGCCGTGGTCACTCAGGGCAAGGGAGAAAGGGCATTCCAGCGTTTGTACATTCAGGGCGTATCCAATACCGGTGACGCCATGCCGTCCCTGCGCTACATGCGGATCCAGGCGCTGCTGCCCCTGCTGATCCACAACGGTGAGCCGCGCTCGGCACTGGTGATCGGGTTCGGTACCGGCATCACCGCGGGCGCCCTGACCCGCTATCCCGGCCTGGAACATCGCGTGGTCGCCGAACTGCTGCCTTCGGTGGTCAAGTCAGCCCCCTTGTTCAAGGGTAATTTCAACGCCGCGGCCGATCCGGGGGTCGATGTGCGCTTGCGTGACGGTCGCCAGGAACTGCTGCGCAATCCGCAGCGCTACGACCTGATCACTCTCGAGCCGCCACCGCCCTCCGCTGCCGGCGTGGTCAACCTGTATTCCCGGGACTTCTACCAACTGGCCGCCAGCCGTTTGCACAAACAAGGCCTGGTCGCCCAATGGCTGCCGCTGCCGACGCAGAACATCGACGACTCGCGCTCACTGGTGCGCAGCTTCCTCGACGTGTTCCCGTACGCGACCCTGTGGACCAGCGAGTTCCACGAGATGCTGCTGGTGGGTTCGATGGAGCCGATTGAACTGGATGCGGCGAAGATCAACGCGCGCTTCCAGCAGGACAGCGTTCGCAGCACCTTGCAGGATGTCGGCGTCGGTTCGGCCGCAGCATTGCTCGCGACATGGGTGACTGATCGTGAGGGGCTTGAACGCTTCGCTGGCGATGCGCAACCGGTGACGGACGATCAACCGCACATCGAGTACGCACCCTGGGTTCGCTCGAAAGAGATCAGCCGCGTGTTGCCCGCCCTGCTCGCCCTGCACCAGTCGCCAGCCGTGTTGAACGCCGACGCCGGGTTCATCGAGCGCATGAACACCCAGCAACAACGCCTGATGCAGTTCTATCGGGCGAGCCTGCATGCGTACGACGGAAACCGTGACGCTTGGGCCAGGGATATGCGCGAGGTGATGCGTGGGGATTCCGGGAATCCGTATTACCGGTGGTTTGTCGGGGAGTGACGTGGCGCCTGACAGATCGCCTTCGCGGGCAAGCCCGCTCCCACAGGTTCGGTGTCGATCACAACATTTGTGCACGACACAAGACCTGTGGGAGCGAGCTTGCTCGCGATGGGGCCATCAGTCTCAAAACAATGCCATTTGACACACGCCGACCATCCGGCAAAGCTGCATCGAGCGTCATCGCGCGCCGCAAGGCAATCGCACCTGGACCATGGAAGTCGTAATGCCGAAACATAAAAATAAAGCTGCAACCCCAAACCCTGATTCGCAACCGACCCTGATCAACCGTTATCTGTTCCCTGTCACCATCGGCATCCTGCTGCTGGCTGTGGCGGGTATTGGCTGGTTTTTGCTGGGCAGTACACCGACGCCGCTCAAACCAGTCCCCGTCAGCGCGCCTGCCGTACAACCGGCCAAACCGCAACCGGTCGCTGTCAAGCCTGCGAAAATGGTCGATGAGCAACAATGCCAGGGCTGCCACGGCGAGCAGGTCAAGGACTGGCAAGGCTCCCATCACCAACTGGCGATGCAGCAAGCCAACGCGGACACCCTGCTCGGCGACTTCAACAACGTCACCTTCAAGGCCGAAAAAGAGACCACGGTGTTCTCGCGCAAAGGCGACGAATTCTGGGTCAACACGCCGGGTATCGATGGCAAGAATGCCGATTTCAAAGTCGCCTACACCTTTGGCATCGCCCCCTTGCAGCAATACCTGATCGAGGTCGGCGAAGGCCGGCTCCAGGCCCTCGGCGTGGCCTGGGATACCGAGAAGCAGCGCTGGTTTCACCTCTATCCGGGTCAGGGCGTGACCTTCAAGAACCCGTTGCACTGGAGCAAGCCGAGCCAGAACGCCAATTTCATGTGCGTCGAGTGCCACACCACCGGTTACAAGCGCAATTTCGATGCGGCGAAAAACACCTTCGACAGTCACTGGAACAGCCTCGGTGTCGGCTGCCAGGCCTGCCATGGCCCGGCGTCCAATCACCTGGAATGGACCGCGAAGAAAACCGACCTGATCCACGTAGGCTTTGCCGTCGACCTCAAGGACAAGAACGCCACCGTCGAAATCGAAACCTGCGCCCGCTGCCACTCTCGCCGCGCGCCCCTGGACGATGGCTACACGGTCGGCAAACGGCTGATGGACGACTACCTGCCGAGCGTCCTGACCCGCGAGTTGTACGCGCTGGACGGCAAGATCAAGGACGAAGTGTTCGAGCACGGCTCCTTTGCCCAGAGCAAAATGTTCGACAAGGGCGTGCGTTGCAGCAACTGCCACAACCCCCACAGCACACAGTTGAAGGCACCCGGCAACGGCGTTTGCCTGCAATGCCACAACACCGCTGGCAAAACCACCGTGGAAGGCGTCGACGGCAATGGCCTGCAAGCGAAAAACTACGATTCCATCGAACACACTCGCCACACCATGGGCCAGCCGGGTTCGCAGTGCGTGGATTGCCACATGCCCGGCAAGTTCTACATGGGCAACGACTTGCGGCATGACCACAGCTTCAGCATTCCCAATCCTGAGCGAGCTAAGAAACTCGGTACACCTGACGCCTGCCTGACCTGCCACAAAGGCAAGGCCGGCGACAAGGTCACCGAGCAGTTCAAGCTGTGGAACACCGCCAACGCCAGCGCGGTACAAGCCCCTCGCTACGACGAAAGCCTGTGGCTGATTCGCAACGGCCAGCCCGGCGCCGCGCAGGCGTTGTTCGAGCAACTGCAACGCAGCAACCTGCCGGCGATTCAGCGCGCGACGCTGCTGGCCGAACTGCCGGCGTACCCGAGCGAACAGGCGTTGAAACTGGCTACCAGGGACCTGGGCAACCCGGCGCCGCAAGTCCGCGAGAGCGCGGTGCGGGCGGTCAGTGCCTTCCTGCCGCCTGCGGAGCGCGCGCCATTGCTGACACCGTTGCTGAGCGACCCGGTGCGGGCTGTACGCATCGCCGTCGCCCGGGACCTGCTCAGCGTCGCACGCAATGGCTTGGGCAGCGCCCAGGACGCCTGGAATGCCGCCATTGCCGAGTACGAAGCGGTGCAAAAGAGTCTGGCCGAGCGCGCCGAGGCCAACCTGAACCTGGCCATGCTCTATCAGGCCGATGGCCGCAGCGCAGAAGTCGAAGCTTTGCTGCGTACCGCCCTGCAGCGCGATCCGGACTTCTACCCGGCGCTGGTCACCCTGGTGCAATGGCTGGAGGCCAACGGTCGCAGTCAGGAAGCCCATGCCCTGCTGGGGCAAAGCCTCAAGGACCACCCCGACTCTGGCCTGCTGCAACACACTCAGGGCCTGGCGCTGATTCGTGCGGGCCAGGCCGCTCAAGCCATGCCGTACCTGCGCAAGGCCGCGCAACTGGATCCCCAGAGCGGGCAGTTCGGCTATGTGCTGGCAGTGGCCCTGCATGACAGCGGCAAGATTGACCAGGCGTGCGCCGAACTGGAACGGCTGTTGAAGGTGCAGCCGGCCAATCGCAATGCCCGGTTGTCGTTGATCCAGTATTACCTGGACAACGGGCAGGAGCCCAAGGCGCAAGTGCTGTTGCAGGGCTGGAAGAAAATGAACATGGGGGATCCGGCGTTGAAATGACGGGAGATTCTTGTAGGAGCGAGCTTGCTCGCGATGGCGTTACAGGCGACGCGTTCATCCAAAAAAATCGCGTTTTCGTTGACGTCCATCGCGAGCAAGCTCGCTCCTGCAGGGACCGAATTCAGCGCCGCCTGAACAACGGCCGCGGCTCAATCACCGAACGCCCGTACAACACGCTCATCCCCGCCAATCCCTTCAATGCATCTTCTGCGGATTTGTCTTCACGCACGGCAAAGCTGTCGAAACCGCATTGGCGCATGTGGCTGAGTTGATCGCGCAAGACATCGCCGATGGCGCGCAACTCGCCGGCCCAACCCAATCGCGCACGCAGCAGATACGCCTGGCTGTACCCGCGGCCATCGCGAAAGCTCGGAAAATCCAGGGCGATCAAGGGCAGTTGGGTAAACCATGGCTGAAGGCTTTCCACTTCATCGTCCGGCCCCAGCCACACGCCGTTTTGCAACGGGTTTTCCAGCCAACGGCTCAGCGGCAGAATCGTTGCTCCCACGGGCAGCGGTGCTTGCGGGTCGCGCACGAGCTTCCATTGATCATCCGCGACAATCCGCGCCACGCCCTCTTCCAGCCGCAACAGATTGTTCATGCCGACACCTCCAGCACTTTCGCATAGACCGCCTCCTTGAACGGCTCTAGCCCGATCCGTTGGAAGGCGTCGACGAACAGTTCTTCGCTCTCGCGATAACGCACGAAGGTGTCGATGATGCGCTCGATCACCTCGGGCACTTCGGCGGAGCTGAAGGACGGGCCAATGACCTTGCCCAACGCACTGTTCTTGCCCTGGGCGCCGCCGAGGGTGATCTGGTACCACTCGGTGCCGTTCTTATCGACCCCCAGAATGCCGATGTTGCCGATGTGATGGTGACCGCAGGCATTCATGCAGCCGGAAATATTGAGGCTGATATCGCCCAGGTCGTGCAGGTAGTCGAGGTCTTCGAAGCGTGCGGCAATAGCCTTGGCGATGGGGATCGACTTGGCGTTGGCCAGCGCGCAGAAGTCGCCACCGGGGCAGGCGATGATGTCGGTGAGCAATCCGGCGTTGGCGCTGCCCAGATTGTGTCCGCAGGCCAGGCGCCACAGGGTGAACAGATCGGCCTTGGACACGTCCGGAAGGACGATATTCTGCTCATGGGCAATGCGGATTTCACCGAAGCCAAAGCGCTCAGACCACTCGGCCACCGCCTCCATCTGTTCGGTGGTGACATCGCCCGGTGGCGCAGCGCTGCCGGGCTTGGTCGACAACACCACGCTGGCATAGCCCGATATTTTGTGCGGCTGCACGTTACGCTGCACCCAGCGAGCGAACGCCGGGTTTTCGGCCAGGTGCGTGCCGAAATCGAGATTGGTGTCGGACAGATCACGATAGGGCGGTGCGACGAACGCACTGGCCACCCGCTCGAACTCGTCAAGGGTCAGTTGCGCCGGGCCGTCCTTGAGGAACTGCCACTCTTCTTCCACTTCCCGGGCGAAGGCCTCGATGCCCAGGGCTTTGACCAGAATCTTGATTCGCGCCTTGTACTTGTTGTCCCGCCGGCCATGGCGGTTATACACCCGCAGCACCGCCTCTACGTAAGACAGCAGGTGCTGCCACGGCAAGCCTTCGCGGATCTGCACGCCGAGGATCGGCGTGCGCCCCAGACCGCCGCCTACCATGACTCGCAGGAGCATGTGCCCTTCGGAGCCTGGGTAAAGATAAAGGCCGATGTCATGCATCATGATCGCCGCGCGGTCCTGCTCGGCCGAGCAGATGGCGATCTTGAACTTGCGCGGCAGGAACAGGAATTCCGGGTTGATGGTCGACCACTGCCGCAGAATTTCCGCCAACGGTCGCGGGTCAATCATTTCGTCGGCCGCAACCCCGGCAAAGGCTTCGGTGGTGATGTTGCGCACACAGTTGCCGGAGGTCTGGATCGCATGCATTTCCACCTCGGCCAGGCGTTCGAGGATCGACGGCACCTGGGCCAGTTCGATCCAGTTGAACTGCATGTTCTGCCGGGTGGTGAAATGGCCGTAACCGCGATCGTAATCCCTGGCGATGCTCGCCAACGTACGCATCTGCCGGGCACTCAGCGTGCCGTAGGGAATCGCCACTCGCAGCATGTAGGCATGCTTTTGCATGTACAGGCCGTTCTGCAGGCGCAATGGCAGGAACTCTTCTTCGTTCAGCTCACCGGCCAGAAAGCGCTCGACCTGATCACGAAACTGCGCAACTCGTTCGAGCACCAATGCCCGGTCGTAGTCGTCGTACTGATACATCTGGCTACCTCATCAGAATTAGGCACAGAACCCTGTAGGAGCGAGCTTGCTCGCGATGGAGTCAAAGGCGACGCGTTTATCCAGGAGGTTCGCGTTTTCGTTGACGTCCATCGCGAGCAAGCTCGCTCCTACAGGGGGCGCAAGTCGGGCTCTGCGGCTCGTTTCGAGGTAATGACTATGAGCTTGCGGCGCAGTACGTTACAGATTCACTTGAACTCTAAAAAACCGTATCAGATCACGGTGGACCGCCGCAGGAGCGCCGAAAAATCTGATCCGCACAAATGAATTTTCCCTGAGCCTGTTTTGTTTTTACCGGTGTTTTTACAGTGCACGGCATTGCAACCGAGGAAGCATTGACCATGAGCACAACAACCATCGGACAGGCCTATAACTACAAGGTCGTCCGCCAATTCATCGTGGCGACCGTAATCTGGGGCATCGTGGGGATGGCGATGGGCGTGTGGATCGCCTCGCAACTGGTGTGGCCGCAGATGAACCTGGACCTGCCGTGGACCACCTTCGGCCGCTTGCGCCCGCTGCACACCAGCCTGGTGATTTTCGGTTTCGCCGGCAGCGCGCAATTCGCCGCCAGCTATTACGCGGTGCAACGTACCTGCCAGGTGCGGCTGTTCTCGGACACACTCGCTGCCTTCACGTTCTGGGGCTGGCAGTCGGTGATTGTGGTGATGCTGATCACCCTGCCGTTGGGCTACACCACCACCAAGGAATACGCCGAAATCGAATTCACCGGCGCGGTGTGGATGACCGTGGTCTGGGTTGCATACGCCGTGGTGTTCTTCACTACCGTAGTGCAACGCAAGACCAGACACATCTACGTCGGCAACTGGTTCTTCGGTGCATTCATCGTGGTCATCGCCATGCTGCACGTGGTCAATCACCTATCGATTCCAGTCGACTGGTTCAAGTCCTATCCGGTGTATTCCGGGGCTACCGACGCCATGGTGCAATGGTGGTACGGGCACAACGCCGTGGGCTTTTTCCTGACCACCGGTTTCCTGGGGATGATGTATTACTTCGTGCCGAAACAGGCGGGCCGGCCGGTGTATTCCTATCGCCTGTCGATTGTGCACTTCTGGGCGCTGATCACCCTGTACATCTGGGCCGGCCCGCACCACTTGCACTACACCGCGCTGCCGGACTGGGCGCAGTCGCTGGGCATGGCCATGTCGCTGATCCTGCTGGCGCCGAGTTGGGGCGGAATGATCAACGGCATGATGACCCTGTCCGGTGCCTGGCATAAGTTGCGCACCGACCCGATCCTGCGTTTCCTGGTGTTGTCCCTGGCGTTCTACGGCATGTCGACCTTCGAGGGGCCGATGATGGCGATCAAGACGGTCAACGCCCTCTCCCACTACACCGACTGGACCATCGGCCACGTGCACGCCGGGGCGCTGGGCTGGGTGGCGATGATTACCTTCGGTGCGACCTATCACATGGTGCCGAAGGTATTCGGGCGCGATCAGATGCACAGCACGCCGCTAATCAACCTGCACTTTTGGCTGGCGACCATCGGCACCGTGCTGTACATCGCCTCGATGTGGGTCAACGGCATCACCCAGGGCCTGATGTGGCGCGCGATCAACGATGACGGCACGCTGACCTACTCCTTCGTCGAAGCCTTGCAGGCAAGCCATCCGGGATTCGTCGTGCGCTTTGCCGGCGGGGTGTTCTTCCTCAGCGGTATGCTGCTGATGGCCTACAACGTGTGGCGCACGGTGCGGGTAACGGACGTGGCGATGGCCGAACGCGAGGCGCGGTTTGCCTGATGATTGAAGTCATATTGAACATTCTGGCTGTGGCATTTTTGTGGTTCGCCGTCGAGTATTGTCTGCGCCACCAGACCGCCGAGAGCCTGGACGATGCAAGCCTGATCCCGTTTGCGGATGACCCGGAAGTGGCGCGGCGGGTGGAATTGGCGACCGGAAAAACCGTTAGAACACTGCCGCCGGAAGAGGCGAACCCGGATTGGGAAACCCTCGATATCTGATGTAGCACCGATTACTGTGGGAGCAAGCTCGCTCCCACAGGGTTGTATGTCGAGATTTCAGGCACGCTCCCTGGGAATCAGGCTTTGCAGTTGTTGCGCCAGGAAGTTTGCATCGAACTCAAAAGTGTCCGGGTCTTTCAAGCCATTGGTCTTGCGCCACTGCCAGCCAGTGGATGGCGGCAGGCACACCAGTGACACGCTGCCATAACGTGCTGCTGTAAAGCCCATCACCGCCACGGAAATCTGCCCGCCGACACCCATTACCTCCGGCACGAATTCCACCGGTTTGCCAGTGATCAGGATGCTCAGCTTTTCGGTCTTGAACGGAGAGCTCTCCACCGGAACACTCGGCCCCGACGCGACGTACACTTCGCGGTTCACTACGAGCAGGTCAGGTGCCTTGACCGGTTCCAACCACTGCTGGATCTGATCGAACAGCGCACCAATGCGCTTCGCCCACTCGGCCGATTGCGACTCGAACACTTGCTTTTTGTGCGCTTCGCTTTCGGCGTAGTGGCGAAGCATTTCGCCCAGTTGCTGTACATCGTCCATAGCGGTGTTCCTTTGGTTGAAGCGGTGTTGCGGATATCAAGCATGGCAGATGCGCGTGGCGGGCGTACGAGTAAAAGCGTGAGCGGTACTGCCACCGCCGGACTGAATGCGCAGGAGGCGGTGGCTGACTCAACCGGCCTTGGGCGTGCGGCGCAGGCGCGCCATGCTCAAGGTGTCCACCAGCACGCCGTCACGCACGGCGTAGTCGCGGTACAGGCCCTCGGTTTCGAAGCCGAACTTGCGGTACAGGGAAATGGCCGCTTCGTTGTCCGCATACACCGAAAGCTCGATGCGCTGCAGATTCATCCAGTTGTCGGCGATATCCAGCGCCGTCGCGATCAGCTTCGAGCCCACCCCCTTGCCCTGCCACGCCACCGCAACGCCCATGCCGAAACTGCCGGCATGGCTGCGACGAATGCGTGAGAACTGCTCCAGGCCAATGTTGCCGATGACCGTGCCTTGATGCAGGGCCACCACTTTCACCAAGCGTTCGTTATCCAGCGCCAGGCGACTGCGCCAGAGTTCGGTGGACTGAAACGGCATTTGCAGGGTTTGACGGGCGATGGCCGGGTCGTTGTACAACGCCGCAACGCCTTCGATATGGGACTCGTTGAAGCGTTCGAGGGTAATGACGGGTTCGGTGGCTGGCATGGGTGAATCATCCTTGAAGCAGACATGGCCGTTCACTCTACAACGCGACCTTCGCGTGTGGCGAGAACCAATGTGGGAGCGGGCTTGCTCGCGAAGGCGGTTGACCAGTCGTCTTCAATGTCGGATGTGATGGCGCCTTCGCGAGCAAGCCCGCTCCCACATTTTAATCATGCTCAGCTTTCGAACCACTCCCGGCGCTCGCTGAAGGTGTTTTCGATCAATTCGACGATCATCCGTACCTGCTCGTCGTCCCCGGAATCAGCATTGACCGCCATCCACACCTGACGCCGCATAGGCTGGTCAAACAGGCCCGGCAAGGCAATCAGCCCGCGGTCGAAGTGGCTCATGTAGTGCGGCAGCAGGCCGATGCCGGCACTGCAACGGATCATCTCCAGCATCAGCTCCCGGGATTGCAGTTGCACCACCCCGACCGGGCGCTGATCCACCAGCGTATTCCATGGCCGGAAGCTCTCAACCTGGCCGTCCTGCCGCCATTGCACCAGGAGAAAATCGGCCAGGTCATCCAGGCATTCCGGCCTGGAGGCAACCCGCGAGTAGCGCTTGGCTATGTGCGGCAGGTAATCGAGTTGCGCCAGGCGCCGGGGTTCGGTGGTGGCAAAGCTCGGTCCCGGCAACGGCGATCCGGTCTCGCCCAGCCACACCACCACGTCGGCGCTGACCGCCTGCAAAGCCAACTCGCTGTCGAGCGTCATGATCTCCAGCCGAACGCTGGCGTTGCGCCGCAGCAGTGCAACCAGGTCGCGCCCGAGAATGTCATGCAGGATCGAATCCGCCACGGCCAGGCGAATCAACGGCTGCTCGACCACCGGCAAACCGCGCTCATGGGCCAGGGCGATCAATTGTGCGTGCAAGCGCAAGCCATCGCGGCTGAGGCTCAAACCATTGTCGCTATGGTTGAACAGCGAACATTGGAGCTGCGTTTCCAGCAGCACCAGTTGCCTGCGCAGGCGGGTGGTCTTGATGTTGAGACTGCGGGCGGCCTGCATGAAGCAACCGCAACGGGCGCTGACGGTGAAACACAGCGCCAGTTCGGGGTCGATAGCCGCCGCCAACTGGCGCCAGGACGCATTTTTATCAATAGCTACACGATATTCCGCAGCCCCCTGGTGGGCGCTGGCTTCCATGAATGACATCGAGGACTCCCTGTCGATCTGACACTGACAGGTGCATCCTGCGGATCGTTCATGAACCTGCTGTGACAATGACTCAGGCGCTGGGTGTCTGCCGAAAGCTCACGGCCAGGCGATTCCAGCTGTTGATGGTGGTAACGGCAATGGTCAGGTCGACCATTTCGCTTTCACTGAACTGCTCCCTGGCTTGCGCGTAGACATCGTCCGGCACATGGCTTTCGGAGAGCAAGGTGACCGCCTCGGTCCAGGCCAGCGCGGCTCTTTCCCGAGGATTGAAAAAGTTGCTGTCGCGCCAGACCACAATGGAATACAGACGCCGGTCGCTTTCGCCCAGGCGCCGTGCATCCACCGAGTGCATATCGGTGCAAAAGGCACAGCCATTGAGCTGCGAAGCACGAATCTTGATCAGGTGCAGCAGGCCCTGCTCGATACTCAGGCTGCTGGCCAGGGCCTCCATGGCGATCATGGCTTTCATCGCTTTGGGCGACGCGCTGTAGTAATCCAGGCGGGGGTTCATGGGGCGATCTCGTGCAGGCGTGATGTGATCTTCACGGTAGTCGCTGGCGCGGGGGCATGACAGTTCCAATCAGGCGATTTCCCCGGGGACCACCGTCGCCAGACCAATTGACGGTTTTTCCACTGCACAACTTCTGTACCACAAGCGGATAAGAGTAATCTTGCGCGACGCACACGCGCCCAACAGCCCCGGAGCCTCGCCGGTATGGAACTACATGTTGTCATCAACGGTCGCAAGGACCTGGCCGGCCAGCTGTACAACCAACTGCGCAGCGCTATCGAGTCCGGTCGCCTGACCGCCGGGACACAACTGCCCCCCAGCCGCTTGCTGGCCGAACAACTGGGTATTTCGCGCAAGACCATTTCCGACACCTACGCCCAACTGACTTACGAAAACTTCCTCACCGGGGTGGTCGGCAAAGGCACCTATGTCAACGCGCGCTCGTCGAAGGTGCAGCGTAAACAGAACCACACCGAACTCGGCGGCTTCGAGGTGATCGAGTACTGGCGCAACCTGCCGGTGTTTCTGCGTCATCCGACCCTGGAAGGCTCGCTGCGCTACGACTTCATTGGTGGCGCCACCAGCAAGGGCCAGTTTCCCCAGGATGACTGGCGGCGCTGCACCTCTCATGCAATGCGCCAGATTGCCGGTTCCAAGGGCTTATACAGCCAGCCCGAGGGCTTGCCGGCGCTACGTAACGCCATTGCGCAGCACATCGCGTTCTCCCGCGGGGTCAATTGTCAGGATGAGGATGTGGTGGTGTGCAACGGCGCGCAGCAGGCGCTGGACCTGATTGCCCGGGTGCTGATCAGTCCGGGCAGCCTGGTCGCCATGGAAGACCCCGGCTACCCGCCAGCGCGCCTGCTGTTCGGCACCCATGGCGCCACGGTCATTGGCGTACCGGTGGACGCCGAAGGCATTGTGGTGGACCAGATTCCTCGCGGTACGCGCCTGATCTACGTCACCCCGTCGCACCAGTTCCCGCTGGGCATGCCGATGAGTCAGGCGCGCCGGGAAGCACTGCTGGCCAAGGCCCATGAGTTGGGTGCGATCATCATCGAGGACGACTACGACAGCGAGTTCCGCTATGAAGGCCGCCCCACCGATTCCCTGCAAAGCATGGATGAACGGGGAATCGTCGCGTACGTCGGGACGTTCTCCAAAACCCTGTTACCGGAACTGCGGCTCGGCTACGGGATCCTGCCGCCGGCGATCCTCGAGGCCGTGGTGCGCGCCAAGCAGCTCACCGACCTGCACACCTCGACCCTGCCCCAATGGGCGCTGGCCAAGTTCATCGCCGAAGGTTGCCTGCTCAAGCACATCCGGCGCTGCCATACGATCTATGCCGGGCGCCGCGAGCGGATCCTGGCGCGCATGGCCGGCGATCTTTCGCCCTGGCTGGAGGCGGTACCGTCCACTGCCGGCTTCCACATGGTGGTGATGTGCAAAGTGCCGATGGATATTCCATTGGTGATCGAACTGGCGAAAAAAGTCGAAGTCGGGCTATATGCCATCGACAGCTTTTTCTATCAGGAAACGCCCAGGGCCGGGCTTTTTTTCGGTTTTGGCGCCATCGAAACCCTCGACATCGACATCGCCCTGGACCGTTTGCGCGACATCCTGCAGCAAGTGGCCTGACGGATTGGCCTGCGGTTTTATCCGGGGATTGGCTATTGGCGGTCCCGGGGGCCGGGCCTATCCTGCATAGGCGTTATCCCTCAATGAGCAGGATTCGTCCGGCCTGATTCAGGAGTGTGAGCAATGTCCCATGAAGTGATCAATACCGTACAGGTACAAGCCGCCGCCGGGCGCTCGGATGAACTGGGTAAGCAACTGCAAAAGATTGTCGAAACCCTGCGTGAACTTCCCGGGTGCGAATCCTATATGGTCGACCGCTGCCCCGAGGACAGCAATCGCTGGACCGTCAGCGCCCACTGGCAATCGGAAGAGGCCATGCGATCGCATTTCAACAGCCCGCAAGTCCAGGGTTTCATCGACCTGATCGATTGCCAACTGGCCAACTCCGTCGACTTCAACAGCTTTCCGATCCGCTAGGCCCCCCCTTGTAGGAGCGAGCTCGCTCGCGATGGTCGTCAACGATAACGCGTGCTTCCTGGTTAAACGCGGCGAATCTGAATCCATCGCGAGCAAGCTCGCTCCTACAGAATTACCCCCCGCTGGAGCGAGCTGCCCAGACATTGGTCCCCTGGCCTTCCCGAATATTGGCTGTTTGATTGCCCCTCGCGGCGGACTAGATTGGTTCCTGACCACTTATCCAACGCAGGTAATGATCCATGAACGTTTTGCGCTTCTGTGCCGCTCCCCTTGTTGCCCTGACCCTGACCATCGGTGCCCCGGCATTCGCCCATGAAACCGGTGCCCCCTCGGAAAAAGTCACGGTATTGCAGGACCACATGCTGAAAAACGTGCCGGGCAAAAAAGCGCTGATGATCGAAGTCGACTACAAGCCCGGCCAATCGTCCATTGCCCACAAGCACGACGGTACAGCCATGGCCTACGTCCTTTCAGGGTCTGTCACCTCTCACGTGAAAGGCGAGAAATCCGTGACGTACAAGGCGGGCGAATACTGGTACGAAGCAGCCGGCTCCGAGCATCTGGTATCGAAAAACGCCAGCGTTACCGAGCCTGCCAAGTTGCTGGTGTTCATGGTGTTGTCGCCGGACGAACAGGTGCTGGTCCCCCTGAAAAACTGATCGCTGATCGAATAGCCATAAACAAACACGCCCAAATTTGCTATTCGGGCGTTTTTATTTCCCGGGGCAATTAACCCGACTTATTTAAATCAAACAAAACTATAGGTCGACTGATATCCACGCAATCGGCTATTTCATTCTTCACTTTGCGGTTTAGTCTGGAGCAACTGCCGAACACTTGCGGCATTTCCAACTTCCTTACTGATGTTGTTTCACTGGAGTAACACAATGAAACTTGCATTTGTCAGTACGCTTACCCTATCAGCTGCGCTTTTGGCTGGCTGCTCGGTTCCCACCGCACCCTCTGCGGGGCCTTCGCTGGAAAGTGTGTTCACCGAACCGGTCGGCCGCAGCAACGCGACTCGTATTCCCAACGGCAGCAATGTGGCCCTGGGCGTGGTGTACAGCCAAAACACCCACGCTAACCGTGCCTATCTACAGAATTACCAGGCCAATGCCGGCACGGGTTTCGGCCAGAGTCTGCTGGTACGGGAGATCCACGACGCCTATGTCGCCACCTCCAGACCCGACCTCGCGGTGGAATGGGTCAAAGCCTCGCTTCAACGGCAATTCGGATCGGTCACCGTGTACCCGGACATGCAGAGCCTCAAAGCGGCGAAACCGGATGTGGTAGCCATTGTCGACAGCCGCAGCCAATTGATCACCTCGCGCAGTTCGGACGTCGAGTCCAAAGTCAGTGCCGATTTCTATGACAGGCACTTCAACTACATTGGCACCGCACAAGGTTATGACGCCAGAGCGCTCAGCCCGGTATGGGCGGACTATAAACGCAGTGAAGAGATTGTTGCCGATATCAACGAGCAACAAAATGTGCAAGTAAGGGCATTGCAGAAGTTTGACCAGTCGCTCAGCAATTTATTGACTAGCCCGACAAGTAACGTCTCGATGATCCACCAGACCTCAGAGCGGAAATTGTATTAAGACTAAGGCAGATAATGTGAGTAAACCCTGACCAGGACAGGAAGGGTTTGCTCACAATTAATCAAAACCATGACTTTCGATTAGCGCTATCTTTAGATCCGCGTTAAAGCGCGACCAACCGTTTTCTACAGACAGGGAAGTCTCAATGACTAAAGACCAGGAAAGATCCTTCATTGCCCGCATCAAGTGCAATGGTGTCAACATGACATTTTTTGACCAGATATTGAACTCGAGGCATTTTGAACCTCAGAGACTCAAATCGCCGATCCCGCCAAATATAGTGTCTACCTTCGAAGCCTATGATCCTGTAAGCCGAGAACTGCTCCCTGTAGGTGGCAGAAAAAGGCCGGCCATGGTCATC
Source organism: Pseudomonas jessenii (assembly GCF_002236115.1). GTDB lineage: Bacteria > Pseudomonadota > Gammaproteobacteria > Pseudomonadales > Pseudomonadaceae > Aquipseudomonas > Aquipseudomonas jessenii. The sequence continues at coordinate 862,284 of NZ_NIWT01000001.1, forward strand.
CACTTCTGGTGTTATGACGACTACTACAACATGCAGATTTTGAGCGAAGCCTACTATCAAAAATATTTTAGCAAGAACGAACATGGCGTCCTGGGCGCCTTCCCGGCCGCCGGCGGTGATACCACCTCCTTCAATTTGCTGGACAGCAATCAGCAAATCATCACGCTTGATGATTTGAGCGGTGACACAGCCACCGTTCACTTGAAAGCACGCAACGCCGCCATTATCAAAAAAGAAATCTGGCGTGATCCGGCGTACAGCAGGTGCTTCACCGACAAGTCCGGCGACATTGCCACGTTCGAGCTGAAAATTCTGGAAAGGCAGGTCTCTTCGCCCGCAAGCTCTACACCCTACAGCTGAGTTCCAAACATGGGCCGGCGTGTTGTCTTGCCCCTGGAATGAAAAAAGCCCCGCATCTCTCGATGCGGGGCTTTTTCATTCAACGCCTGATCAGGCAGCCGGTTCCAGCTCGGCGGCGGCGACGGCGGCAGGCACCACCGCTTGACCGCTCAACGCCAGGTCCAGCAATTCGCGGTTGGCCACCGCGTACATGGCGTAGTCGGTGCCGCTGGCGGCACGGATTTCCACCAGCATGGCACGCCAGCGTTCGATCATGCCTTCATGCTGCTGCATCCACAGGTCCAGGCGTGTTTCCACCTCCTGGGAACCGTCGCCCTGTTGCAGGACCGAGATGGTGATCGCACGTTGCTGCCAGTCGACGTCATCACGGAAGGCTTCACGGGCCAGGGCCTGCCAGTTGTTTTCAACCGGCAGAGCACTGATCTGTTGCAGGTACCAGGTGATGTCCAGTGCACTGCCCACGGCGAAGTAGGCCTTGGCCACGTCGGCAGGATCCTGGCCGGTCACGTCGGAAGCCTCGATGATCGGCAGCAGCGTATACAGGTGCGTGGTGCCAGCCACCATGCGCGCCAGCAACTCCGGCACACCGGCTTCGACATACGCCTGATAACGGGTCTGCCAGGTTTCGCGGATCTCGCCACTGAGCAATTCGTCGAGTTTGAGGCCCAACGCCGCCAGATGCGGACCGAAGTGCGCGACGTCACGGGCAGCGTTCTGCTCGTTGCGGCGGGCACGCAAGAACCAGCGCGTGGCGCGACGGCCCAGGCGCATCAGCTCGTCCATCAGCTCCAGTTGTACGTCGGCGGAAACCTTGTAGTCCAGGTTTTCAATCTGACGGAACCAGTGCGGGAGGTGGAAAATGTCACGCACGATCACATAAGCACCGGCCACGTTCGCCGGGCTCATGCCGGTCGACTCTTTGAGTCGTTGAACGAAGGTGATGCCCATGTGGTTGACCAGATCGTTGGCAATCTGGGTGCTGACGATTTCGCGCTTCAGACGGTGACGACGCATCGCCGCGGAGAACTTGCTCACCAGTGTTGGCGGGAAAGCGGTTTCCATGTCGCGGGTCAGGTAGTCGTCGTCCGGCACCAGGGAGCCCAGCAACTGCTCCTTGAGGTCGATCTTGCTGTACGAGATCAGCACCGACAGCTCGGCACGGGTCAGGCCATGGCCTTCTGCGATGCGCTCGTTGATCGCTTCTTCGGCCGGCAGGAACTCGATGGCGCGATCCAGCTTGCCGCGACCTTCCAGGTCGTTCATCAGGCGCTTGTATTCGGCGATCCGCGGCAATGCACGGCGGGCTGCCAACGACAGGGCCTGAGTCTGCTTGTAGTTGTTACCCAGCACCAGACCACCGACTTCGTCGGTCATGCTCGCCAGCAACTCATTACGTTGCTTGTCGGTCATGTCGCCGGCCTGAACCACTTCGTTGAGCAGGATCTTGATGTTCACTTCGTGGTCGGAGCAGTCCACGCCACCGGCGTTGTCGATGAAGTCGGTGTTGGAACCGCCGCCATTGAGGCCGAACTCGACGCGACCCAGTTGGGTCATGCCCAGGTTACCGCCCTCGCCCACGACTTTGCAGCGCAGTTCGTTGCCGTTCACCCGCAGTGCATCGTTGGCCTTGTCGCCGACATCGGCGTGGCTTTCGCTGCTGGCCTTGACGTAAGTACCGATACCGCCGTTCCACAACAGATCCACTGGAGCCTTGAGCAAGGCGTTGAGCAGCTCGGTCGGGGTCAGCTTGTCGGCCTGGATATCGAAGCGTTCCTGCATTTGCGGGGAAATCGCAATGCTCTTCGCGCTACGGGAGAAGATGCCGCCGCCTTCGGACATGAGGCTGGTGTCGTAGTCCGACCAAGCCGAACGTGGCAGGTCGAACAGGCGCTGACGCTCGGCGAAACTCGACGCCGGCTCAGGGTTCGGATCGATGAAAATGTGCAGGTGGTTGAACGCTGCGACCAGTTGCAGCTTGTCGGACATCAGCAAGCCGTTACCGAACACGTCACCGGCCATGTCGCCGACACCGACCACGGTGATGCTGTCTTCCTGGACATTGATGCCGCGCTCGCGGAAGTGGCGCTGTACGCCGACCCACGCGCCCTTGGCGGTGATGCCCATTTTCTTGTGGTCGTAACCGGCCGAACCGCCGGACGCAAACGCGTCACCCAACCAGAAACCGTAGTCGATGGCGATGCCGTTGGCGATGTCGGAGAAGGTCGCAGTGCCCTTGTCCGCCGCTACGACCAGGTACGGGTCATCGTCGTCATGACGCACGACGTTGGCCGGCGGCACCAGGGCGCCGTCCTTCAGGTTGTCGGTGATGTCCAACAGACCCGAAATGAAGATGCGGTAGCAGGCGATGCCCTCGGCCGCGATCTCGTCACGGCTGCCGCCCAGTGGCAGGCGACGCGGCAGGAAGCCGCCCTTCGCACCCACCGGCACGATCACCGAGTTCTTCACTTGCTGGGCTTTTACCAGGCCCAGGACTTCAGTACGGAAGTCTTCTTCACGGTCGGACCAGCGCAGGCCACCACGGGCCACGTTGCCGAAGCGCAGGTGCACGCCTTCGACGCGCGGCGAGTAAACGAAGATTTCGAACTTCGGTACAGGCTTGGGCAGCTCGGGAATCAAGTGCGGGTTGAACTTGAAGCTGAAGTACGACTTGTTATGGCCGTTGGCGTCAGTCTGGTAGAAGTTGGTGCGCAGGGTGGCCTTGATCAGGTCCAGGTAGCGACGCAGGATGCGGTCTTCGTTCAGTACCTGGACATCGTCCAGGGCGCTGAGGATCGCGTGTTCCAGGCGTTGCTGCTTGTCTCCCAGATCTTCGCCGGTCAGCTTGCGCGCCAGGTAGAAACGGGTCTTGAACAACCGGGTCAGCTCGTGAGCGATATCGGTGTGGTTGTTCAGGGTGCTGGCGATATAGCCCAGGTCGAAGCCCAGACGGATCTGCTTCATGTAGCGGGCGTAGGCACGCAGCAGCGCCACGTCGCGCCATGGCAGGCCGGCGGTCAGTACCAGACGGTTGAACCCGTCGTTCTCGGCATCGCCACGCACGATGTGGACGAATGCGTCCTGCAGCGTGTCGTTCAACTGCTGGATGTCGAGTTCCAGGCCTTCGGCGGCGGTGAACGCGAAATCGTGAATCCAGAACTCGCGGCCACTGTTGTGGCGCAGGCGATACGGGAACTCACCCAGCACGCGCAGGCCGAGGTTTTCCAGGATCGGCAGCACGTCGGACAGCGCCAGCGGGGTATCGGCGTGGTACAGCTTGCAGTGCAGCATGCGCTGGCCGGAAACCTGACCCAGCGGCTGGTAGAAGCTCATCACCAGCGGATTTTTTTCGTTGAGGCTCAGCAGGTGTTGCATGTCGACCACAGCCGAGTGGGCTGCGAAACGCTCGCGGTAACCGGCCGGGAAGCCTTTCGGGAAGTCGGCCAGCACGTTGGTGCCATGGGCTTCACCGAAGCTTTCAACGGTCAGGGCGGCGTAGTCGTCCTGCCAGCTGCGGCAGGCCTGCACCACTTCTTTTTCGAGCAACAGCGGGTCGATATCGAGGCGGTTCTTCGGGTCGACGCGCAGAATCAACTGCACGCGGGCCAGCACGGACTCGGAGAAGAAGGTCCAGAACTCGCAGTCCGAGGCTTTCAGGCGATCCATCAGCACCTGCTGGATCTTCTGGCGCACTTCGGTGGAATAGATGTCACGCGGCACGTAGGCCAGGCAGTAGCAGAAACGGCCGTACGGGTCTTTGCGCAGGAACACGCGAATCTTGTTGCGTTCCTGGATCTGCACGATCGACATCACGGTGCTGAACAGCTCGTCCACCGGGGTCTGGAACAGATCGTCGCGCGGCAGCACTTCGAGCACCTGCGCCAGTTCCTTGCCCAGGTGAGCCTTGGCCTGGAAGCCGGAACGGCGTTCGATTTCCTCGACCTTGCGGCGGATGTACGGGATCACCCGCACGCTCTCGCCATACACCGACGAGGTGTACAGGCCCATGAAACGGCATTCCTTGATGACCTTGCCGTCGGCGTCGATTTCGCGGATCGACACGTAGTCCGGGTAAGCCGGACGGTGTACACGGCTTGGGTGCGCGGCCTTGGCGAACGACAGCAGGGTCGGTTCGCGCAGGTAGTTCACGGCGTAGTCTTCGATGCGCAGGTCATCGTAGGTCAGGCCGGCACGCAGCAGCTTGGTCAGGCCGAGGAAGGAGTCCTTGTCGTAGACGATATGGCCGCCATCGGCTTCGTCGCTGACCACGAACTCTTCATAACCGAGGAAGGTGAAGTGGTTGCCCACCAGCCATTCCAGGAAGCTCTTGATTTCGTTCTTCTCGTCGCCATCGACGGCGAACTGGCTGTTGTCCAGCTTGGTCAGGATGTCCTGGACCTTGGCCTTCATCGGCTCGAAATCGCCGACGGCCACGCGGACTTCACCGAGCACCTGCTCCAGCTCTTTGCTCAGCACATTGAGCTCGGCGGTGTTGGCGCAGCGGTCGATCTCCAGGTACATCAGCGATTCTTGCTGAATGTCGTCGCCCTGGGTGCCTTTAGGCAGGATTTCCAGCAACTCGCCCTTGCTGCCACGACGCACGCTCAGCACGGTGGTTTGCAGGGTATGGATGCTGTAGCCGCGGCGGTTCAGCTCGGTACGCACCGAGTCCACCAGGAAAGGCAGGTCGTGGTGCAGCACTTCGACCGCGGTATGGGTCGACTGCCAGCCGTGGCGTTCGTAATCAGGGTTGTAAACGCGCACTTGCGGCTGCGCGTGATCAAAGCGCTCAAGCATGCGCCATGCAGAAAGGGTGCAGCCAGCAAGGTCGGACAACCGACGCTGGGTCAGCTCGTCAAGGGAAATGATGCCGAAGAATTGTTCAGAAAACAGCGCCACTTGTGGCAGTGCCTGTTCACTGATGTGCTGCGCCAGTGCCGCTTGCAGTTGGTGCTGGAAGTCGGCTTTGCTGGCTGCGGTGAAGAACGCCATCTGTGGTACTCCGCTTGGGCTTGTTATTGATGAAAGCGTCGCGTGCAAAACCCCTTTCGGGGTGGTCCGTCACCCGGTTCCTGATTCTCGGGCAGAGGAAACAGGGTGACAGGTGGGTGAAGCTGGACGAGACACTCAGGTCACATTCACCTTCCGTGAATGGGCATCTGCAAAAACGACTGGACTGCGTGCAGCGCAATGTCTTTACGGGTGCTCATCCGTTGCGCAGCTTAACGAGTGCGGCAAGGCCCGTGCTTGCGGTGCTGCGACATATTCGGTCAACGGTACGCTGCTCAACGCATGCGCATCGAACAACACTAGCATTCGCACAGGAAAATGACGGTTTTCTGTCCGGTTTTACGGGACATGCGTACCAGAAATGACCAGTAACACTCTGGCCGTCCACGACCCGGTCATTGACACTCGGACAAGCAGAAATGTGCGCGGGCTGGCAGAATCGCCCGTTATTGCGTTTACCACGCTCGTCGAACCAGGAATTTCCCATGAAAATGAAAACTGCCCTCTTGATCGTCAACCCTTGCGACGACGAAGAAGACAACATGGCCATGCTCTGCTGCCACAGCGACCAGGGCGAAATGTTCCTGATGAGCCGCTACCCGGATGAAGACGAGCTGGAAATCACCCTCGACGGCGAGCCTTCGACCCTGGATGGCGTGAAAGTCACCCTAAGCCCTTCCCTGCTGAAGATCGAAATTGCCGCGGCTGATGCCGATGCGCTCAACGGCGACGATGTACTGGAAATCACCTTTGATGCCGACATGGTGGATCTGGCCGAAGTGGAAGAAACCTTGCAGAACATTCTTGAAGGCACTGGCACCTTCATTAGCCAGCTCTGAATATCAGCGCCTGTTCCGACCTCATCGCGAGCAAGCTCGCTCCCACATTTGATTGCATGCCTCAGTGACGGCGTGGTCCCCTGTGGGAGCGAGCTTGCTCGCGATGGCGTCAGTAAGCCCGCCACAATACTGAAATGGAACGAACCTCCAACAATTTCACCCATCTTTTCCCGCACTTTGCGCAAAATGCCGTTAGTCGCCACCCCCCGCGATGGATTAAAGTAACGCCCCCAGCCCTGGCGCATTTCGAACGTCCTCGGCCACCCTTTTGCAGGAACAGTCATCGATGGAACATCGTGAAGCGCTGCTAGCGCTGCGAACCTTTCTTTCAACGCAGATTCTCGGCCAGGAAAAACTCATCGAGCGATTGCTCATCGCCCTGCTCGCCGACGGCCATATGCTGGTCGAGGGTGCTCCTGGCCTGGCCAAGACCAAAGCCATCAAAGAACTTGCCGAAGGCATCGAAGCGCAGTTCCACCGCATCCAGTTCACCCCTGACCTGTTGCCGGCCGACATTACCGGTACGGAAATCTACCGCCCGGAAACCGGCAGCTTCGTGTTCCAGCAAGGCCCGATCTTCCACAACCTGGTATTGGCGGACGAAATCAACCGCGCCCCGGCCAAGGTCCAGTCGGCCTTGCTCGAAGCCATGGGCGAGCGGCAAGTCAGTGTCGGGCGCAGCACCTACGAGCTGTCGCCGCTGTTCCTGGTGATGGCCACGCAGAACCCGATCGAGCAGGAAGGCACCTACCCGTTGCCGGAAGCCCAGCTTGACCGGTTCCTGATGCACGTGAAAATCGGCTTTCCCGATGCCACTGTCGAGCGCCGGATTCTGCAGCAAGCCCGTGGAGAAGCCCTGAACGGCGAAGCGAAGCCTGAGCGTCGGGTTACTCAACAGACGATTTTTGTCGCGCGCAAGGAAATCCTCGGTCTGTACATGGCCGACGCCGTGGAGGAGTACCTGGTACAACTGGTCATGGCCACCCGCACCCCGGCCAAATTCGATCCGGAGATGGCCGAGTGGATCGCCTACGGCGCCAGTCCCCGAGGTTCGATTGCCCTGGACCGCTGCGCCCGCGCCCACGCCTGGCTGGCCGGGCGTGATTTCGTCAGCCCGGAAGACATCCAGGCCGTGCTGTTCGACGTGCTGCGCCATCGCATCATTCTTTCCTTTGAAGCCGAAGCCGCTGGCATCGATCAGGACCGTGTGGTCCAGCGGATTCTCGACGTCGTAGCCGTCGCTTGACCCCGATGAACGCCAGCCTGCCGCCCGAGCCGGGCATCCGTGTCAGCCTCGCCGACCTGATCGAGATGCGCCATCGCGTGCGCGAAGTGCAGCTGTTTTCCACGCCTGGCCAACGCAGCCCGCTGATCGGCCTGCACCATTCCAAATTGCGCGGGCGTGGCGTCGACTTCGATCAGGTGCGGGTCTATCAGGCCGGCGACGATGTGCGCACCATTGACTGGCGTGTGACCGCGCGCACCCAGGAGCCTCACACCAAACTTTTCCACGAAGAACGTGAGCGACCGATTTTCATCATGGTCGAACAAAGCCACCGGCTGTTTTTCGGGTCGGGCCTGATGTTCAAGTCGGTGCTCGCCGCCCAGGCCGCGAGCCTGATCGGTTGGGCAGCCCTGGGCCACAACGACCGGGTCGGCGGGCTGGTGTATGGCGACAATGAGCACTATGAAATCAAGCCTCGGCGCAGCAAGCAAAGCCTGCTGCAGTTGCTCAACCGGCTGGTGCGGGTCAACCGGTCGCTGACCACCGAGGGCGAGCCGGACCGCGACGCCTTTGGCATTGCCTTGCGCCGAGCGCGTGAGGTGTCACGTCCGGGCAGCCTTGTCATTGTGATTTGCGACGAACGCGCGCTATCGGAAAGCGCCGAGCAACAGCTGAGCCTGTTATCGCGTCATTGCGACCTGTTGCTGCTGCCGGTGTCCGATCCGCTGGATCATGCCCTGCCCGCCGCCGGCCTTTTACGTTTCGCCGAGCGCGGAGCGCAATTGGAACTCGATACGCTGAATTTCGACCTGCGCCAGGCTTACCGGGCCCAGGCTGAAGCGCGTATCGCGCGCTGGGAGCTGCTCGCGCAAAAACTGCGGGTGCTGATGATGCCGTTGAGCACTCAGAGCGAGATGGTCGAGCAACTGCGCGAATACCTGAACCCACAGAAACCGGGGAAAGGTCGATGAGCAGCCTTGATCAACTGCAACCACTGATATCCCCGCCACCGGTGGAATTCTGGCCTCCGGCACCAGGTTGGTGGTTGCTGCTTCTGTTGGTGCCGCTGATCGGTTTGGGCCTGTGGAAGCTGCGTCGTTTTATTCCGGACAGGCGCCCCGTGGTGCGTGCAGAACAGCCGCTTGACCCGGTGCGTCTTGCCGCCCTGGCGGAGCTGGCCTTGATGCCCAAACCCTACGACGGTGCGCCGGCCGGTGCCTGGCTGCAGCAACTCAACGGTTTGCTCAAACGCCTGTGCCGCAACCACTACCCCTACAGCCAGAGCCACACCCTCAACGGGCGAAAATGGCTGGCGTTCCTCGACAATCGCTGCCCGGCCGCCGGCCTGACTCGCTGGATGGTGCTGGTCGAAGGCGCCTACAAACCCGAATGCAAACTCGACGACAAGGCCATCGCCGGCCTGACCCAGGCCGTCGACACATGGATTCGCAAGCATGTTTGAGTTCGCCTGGCCGTGGATTTTTGCCCTTCTGCCGCTGCCGTGGCTGATGCGCATCGTATTGCCGGTGGCCGACAGTGGCGAACCGGCGCTCAAGGTCAGCTTCCTCAGCGACCTGGAAGGCCTCGCCGGGCGTCGCGCCCGGGCCAACCTGCCAGCATGGCGCCAGCAGGCACCGTTCATAGTGCTGTGGCTGTTGCTGCTGGTTGCGGCGGCACGCCCGCAATGGCTCGGCGAACCCTTGCCGATTGCCGCCAGTGGCCGTGACTTGCTGGTGGCGGTGGACGTTTCCGGCTCCATGGACTTCCCTGACATGCAGTGGCAGGACGAAGAAGTGAGCCGACTGGCGTTGGTCCAGCACCTGCTCGGCGATTTCCTCGAAAGCCGCGAAGGTGACCGGGTCGGCCTGATCCTGTTCGGTAGCCAGGCCTACCTGCAGGCGCCGCTGACCTTCGACCGCCACACCGTGCGCGTCTGGCTCGATGAAGCGCGTATCGGCATTGCCGGCAAAAACACCGCCATCGGCGATGCTATCGGCCTGGCCCTCAAGCGCCTGCGCTCGCGTCCGGCAACAAGTCGCGTACTGATTCTGGTCACCGACGGCGCCAACAATGGCGGTGAAATCGACCCGCTCACCGCAGCCCGGCTGGCGGCCAAGGAGGGCGTGAAAATCTATCCGATCGGCATTGGCGCCGATCCAGAGCAAAGCGGCTCCGTGGGTTTCCTCGGCGTCAACCCGAGCCTGGACCTCGACGAGCCGTCCCTCAAGGCCATCGCCGAAGTCACCGGCGGCCAGTATTTCCGCGCCCACGATGGCAAGGAACTGCAATCGATCAAGGACACCCTTGACCAACTGGAGCCCGTGGCCCAGCAACCGACCCAGGCCCGCCCGGCCCAAGCGTTGTATCACTGGCCGCTGGCCCTGGCGCTGTGGTTGAGCATGCTGCTGCTGGCCCCCGTACTCTGGCCGGACAACCCCTTGCAACGCCTGTTTACCAGGGATCTGTTTTTGCAAACGCAATTGCTGCCTGACTGGCGCCAGCGTCTCAAACGCCTGCGCCTACGGAGGCGCCGATGAGTGCGCTGTGGCCGTACTGGTTCCGCCCCTGGTGGCTGCTGTTGCTGCCGGTGCTTGGCTGGTTGCTCTGGCAACTCTGGCACCGCAAGAAGCGCGCCGGGCGCTGGCAAATGATCCTGCCTGCAGCCTTTCACACGACATTGCTCAGCGGTGGCAGTGGACGTGACAGTAAATTGCCCTGGATCGCCCTCGGTCTCGCGTGGCTGTTGACCGTGCTCGCCCTGCTGGGTCCGGGCTGGCAGCGTGTCGAGCAGACCAGTCAAAAGCCCGCCGATCCGCTGGTGGTGATTCTCGAACTGACCCCGGAAATGCTCGCCACCGACGTCACACCCAACCGACTCGAACAGGCACGACGCAAGGTGCTTGATCTGCTGCAGATTCGCAGCGACGCGCAAACCGCCATCGTCGTCTACGCCGGCAGTGCCCACACGCTGGTGCCGCTGTCAGATGATCTTTCCACCAGCCGCAATCTGTTGGATGCACTGAAACCGTCGTTGATGCCCGCGGCCGGTCATCGCGCCGATCTGGCGGTGCTCAAGGCCCTGGCGTTGCTCGAACAGGCTGCTTTGGGCGATGGCCGGATCCTGCTGATTGGATCGTCCCTGACCGACCAGGAGCGACTGGGCATCCGTCGCGCGCTGAACGGCAAATCGACTCAATTTTTGATGCTCGGCATCGGCACCGCCGAAGGCTCGCCGATCACCCAGGAAGACGGCAGCTTCCTCAAGGATGAACAAGGCGCCATTCTCGTGCCGCGCCTGGACGAGCCCGGCTTGAAAAATTTTGCCAACGACCTGGATGGGCGCTATCGCCAGGCGCGCCTGGACGATAGCGACCTGCAAGCCCTTGGCCTGCTCGACGGTCCACGCCACTTGCGCAACGACGGTCAGACCTTGCGCCTGGACACATGGGCCGATCAGGGGTACTGGCTGCTGCTGCCACTGCTGCTGCTCGCGGCCTGCGCGGGACGTCGCGGTTGGCTGCTGTGCCTGCCGCTGCTATTGGCGCTGCCTCAACCGAGCTACGCCTTCGACCTAGCGGACCTTTGGCTACGTCCGGATCAACAAGGCTTGCATTTACTCAAGCAAAAGCGCCCTGCGGAGGCCTCCCGACGCTTCGAAAATCATCAGTGGCAAGGCGTGGCGCTCTATGAGGCCGGCGACTACGCAGGCGCCGCCGAGCGGTTTGCCGAAGGCGACGATGCCCACTCCCACTACAATCGAGGCAATGCCCTGGCCAAAAGCGGTGAGCTGGAGGCAGCCCTGGACGCTTACGAACAGGCACTGGAACGTCAACCGGATTTGCGTCCGGCACTGACCAACAAGGCGTTGGTCGAACGCCTGCTCAAGGAGAAAAATACTCCTCCTGAACCAGACACCGCCAGCAACGCCCGGCCCGAAGCCGAATCGCCGGAGCCACCGCCAGGTGCCGCCGCACAACCCTCGAGCAGCGGCGAATCGAAAACCGAGGGGCAACCGAGCCGCCCGGGTGAGGAACAACCACCCACCACACCGCCGAAACCGGGTGGCAACGAGGTTCCGGGCAGCGAACTGGGTGACGAACAACACACCACACCGCCCTTGCGCCCGGCCACCGACAGCATCGAAGGTGAGCAGCGCCAGGCACTGGAGCAATGGCTGCGACAGATCCCGGATGACCCCGGCGAACTGCTCAGGCGCAAATTCTGGTACGAACAGCAACAACATCAGGATCAGGAAGAAACTCGATGACCCGCTTCACCGTTTTATTGCTCGCGCTGCTGCATGGCCTGTTGTTCTGCACCGTACAGGCACAGGCAGCAGAACTGGTCGCCAGTGTTGATCGCAGTCGCCTGAGCTCAGGCGAGACGGTCGAGCTGACCCTGGAATCCAGCGATGTCACTCAGTTCGGCAAACCGGACCTGGCGGCGCTGGAGCCGTTGTTCGAAGTGCGCGGCACACGCCAGGTCAACCAGCTGAACACCCTGAGCGGAGAAAACCAGGCCACCACCCGCTGGATCGTCACCCTCCTGCCCCGGCAAAACGGCAGCGTGGTGATTCCGTCATTGCAACTGGGGGAACTGCAGAGCCAGCCGATCACCCTGCAAGTGGTCGAGAGCGCAACACCGGACAACCCGAACCAGCGGGCCGCGGTGTTCATCGATGCCAGCCTCGATCAAACCAGCGTGTACGTGCAGGCCCAGGCGGTCCTGACCCTGCGCATCTACCATTCGGTGTCGCTGTACGACGACAGCAGCCTGCCACCCTTGCAGATACCTGACGCACGCATCGAACAATTGGGCGACTCACGCACCTACGAAAAGGACATCGACGGCCTGCGCCATGGCGTGATCGAAATGCGCTACGCGATCTACCCGCAACACAGCGGCGAACTGATCATTCCGGCACAGGTCTTCAACGCCGCACTGGTCGACCCACAACCGGTACAGGATGCAGCCCAGGGGCCAAAAGCCGGCAAGCTGATGCGCGTCACCTCGGCCGAACTGCTGTTGACGGTCAAGGCCAAGCCCCTCACCTATCCGGCCGACGCGCCCTGGCTGCCTGCCCGCAGCCTGACCCTGAGCGAAATCTGGAACCCGGAGCCGGATCACACTCAGGTCGGCGATTCGCTGACCCGCAGCCTGACGGTGAAGGCCGAAGGCTTGTCCAGCACCCAACTGCCACCGCTGCCCGGCACCGACGTCGGCGGCCTGCGCCGCTACCCGGATCAACCGGTGCTCGGCAACCAGAACAGCGAACGCGGCCTGGTCGGCAGTCGTGAAGACCGCGAGGCCCTGGTGCCGACAAGGACCGGCGCCATCGAACTGCCCACCGTCGACGTGGTCTGGTGGAACACCTTCGAAGATCATCTGGAACACAGCAGCCTGCCTGCTCGCACGCTGCACGTGGTGGCCAATCCGAGCCTGCTGGCCGACACCCCGGCCGGCGCCTCACCGGTCGATGCCAGCGTCGACAGCGAAGCACTCTGGCGCTGGAAGCTCAGTACCTTGATCCTGGCCTGCACCACCCTGCTCGGCTTTGGCCTCTGGTGGCGTGCCCGCTGGCAACCGGCGGTGGCGCGTGTCGCGCAAACCGGCCCGAGCCCGCGCACCGTGCTCGACGACCTCAAGCGCGCCTGCCAGGCCAACGACTCCCACGCCACCCGCCAGGCCCTCGACGCCTGGGCCCGCCAGCAGCCGGAAACCCTGGCCGACATGGCCGCCCGCTTCGTACCTCTGTCCGACTCCCTCGACGGCCTGAACGGCGCGTTGTACAGCGAAACCGGCCAGTACTGGCAAGGTGACGAACTGTGGCGGGCGATCAAGGCGATCCCGATGGCCGAACGGGTTCAGGACCCTGCCGGTGACAGTGGGTTGCCGCCGCTTTATCCCAAGTAAACACCGACCTGGCGACAAAGATGCATTTGTGGCGAGGGGGCTTGCCCCCGTTCGGGCGCGAAGCGGCCGTAAATCCGGGCGGCTCGGTGTACCAGGAAAAACCTGGGGCCGCTCCGCAGCCCAACGGGGGCAAGCCCCCTCGCCACAGAACTCCCTGCCATAAGAAGTTTGGTGTGCAACCACTCCCGACCGGTTTACCAGTAAACTCTTCCCCCTTTCGCCGCCTTCATTTTTCACGCGGCCATTACCTAATTTGTAGCGGAGTTCGCCTTGCGCTTGTTTCACACCTCCGACTGGCACCTCGGGCAGAACCTGCACGGCCAGGATCGCGATTTCGAACACGGCTGTTTTCTCGAGTGGCTGTTGCGTCAATTGAAGCTCGACCAGCCGGATGTGCTGTTGATCGCCGGCGATATCTTCGACACGGTCAATCCGCCGGTCAAAGCCCAGGAGCGTCTCTACGACTTCATCGTCAGCGCCCACGAACAGCAGCCGTTGCTGACCATCGTGATGATTGCCGGCAACCACGATTCCGGCTCGCGGATCGAACTGCCCGCGCCGTTGATGCGCCGCTTGCGCACTCACGCGCTCGGTCGTGTGTTGTGGCTGGATGACGGGCAACTGGATGCCGAGCGTTTGCTGTTGCCGCTGCCGGATGCCAAAGGCAAAACCGTCGCCTGGTGCCTGGCGCTGCCGTTCCTGCGCCCTGCCGAAGTCACCGGCGCGCATCTGGGCGACAACTACCTGCGTGGCATTGGCCAGGTCCATGAATGGCTGATCGAGGCGGCGAACGCAAAGCGCAAGAAAGGCCAGGCACTGATCGCCATCAGTCACGCGCACATGGCGGGCGGTTCGGTGTCGGAAGACTCGGAGCGCAGCCTGATCATCGGCAATGCCGAAGCCCTGCCCGCCAGCCTGTTCGGACCGAGCATCAGTTACGTTGCCCTCGGCCACTTGCACAAGCCGCAGAAGGTCAACGGCGAGGAGCGCATCCGCTACAGCGGCTCGCCGATTCCGTTGTCGTTCTCCGAGATCAGCTATCAGCACCAGATCCTCGACATCAAACTCGATGGCGAAACCCTGGTCAGCGTCGAGCCGAAACTGATCCCCCGCGCGGTCAACCTGCAACGCATCGGCCCGGCACCATTGAGCGAGATCCTGGTGCAACTGGCAGACCTGCCGAACATCGACCTGTTGGCCGACATCCAGCGCCAGCCATGGCTGGAGGTGCGGGTACGCCTCGATGAACCGCAGCCCGACCTGCGCAATCAAGTGGAAACCGCCCTGCAAGGCAAGGCCGTGCGCCTGGTGCGCATCGCCGCCGAGTACGCCGGCAACGGCGGTCGTGACGGTGCCGACGAAGGCAGCACGCTGATCGAACTGGACCAACTCACGCCTCAGGAACTGTTCAGCCGCGCCTGGCAGGACAACTACGGCAGCGAGGTCGACGAGCAGACCCTCAAGGACTTTGCCGAGCTGTTGCAGGACGTGCAGGTGGAGAGCGAACAACCATGAAAATCCTCGCGATCCGCCTGAAAAACCTCGCCTCCCTGGCCGGGCCATTTGAAATCGACTTCACCGCCGAACCCCTGGCCAGTGCCGGACTGTTCGCCATCACCGGCCCCACCGGCGCTGGTAAAAGCACCTTGCTCGATGCCCTGTGCCTGGCGCTGTTTGGCGCCGTACCGCGCCTGAACAACACCGGCCGCGACGCCAAGGTGCCGGACGCCGACGGCGAAATCGCTACCGGCGACCCGCGCACCCTGCTGCGTCGCGGCACGGGTGAAGGCTATGCGGAAGTGGATTTCGTCGGCGTCGACGGCCGCCGCTACCGCGCCCGCTGGGAGGCCAATCGCGCCCGGGACAAGGCCGCTGGCAAGCTGCAGGCCAGCCGCCAGAGCTTGCGTGACATCGATCAGGATCAATTGCTCGCCAGCCAGAAAGGCGAATACAAGACTCAGCTCGAAGCCGCGCTGGGGCTGAATTTCGAACAATTCACCCGCGCGGTGATGTTGGCGCAAAGCGAGTTCAGCGCGTTCCTCAAGGCCGACGACAACGACCGCAGCGAACTGCTGGAAAAACTCACCGACACCGCGCTCTACACTCGCCTCGGTCGTCGGGCCTTCGACAAGACCAAGGAGGCCCGCGAGGCGCACAAGCTGCTGCAGGATCAGGCCAGCGGGGTAACGCCGCTGTCACCCGAAGCCCGCGCGGAACTGGATGAGCGCTTCAGCCAGGCGCAGCAACAACTCAAGACCCAACAGGCGCAGCTCAAACAGCTTGAACTGCAGGACACCTGGCTCAAGGACCTGCGTCGATTGCAGGACGAGCATCTGGCCGCCAGCGAACAACTGCAATCGGCGCAGACCCACTGGGAGGCCTTGGCCAGCGAGCGGTTGAGGCTCACCCGTCTCGAACAGCTGGCCCCGCAACGGCACCAGTTCGCCCGTAAAGCCGAGGTCGACGCGCTGCTGACACCCTTGGCGGCGCAAATTGCCTTGCAGACGCAGCAACATGGCGAACTCGGTGAGCGCCAGACGCTGCTTGAGCAACAGCTCGGCAGCGCCCGGATCGCCTTGAGCGAAACCCAACAGCGACAAGCCGACAGCGCACCGTTGCTGCGCCAGGCCTTCGAAGCCCAAAGCACCCTCGCCCGCCTGGCCAAGGACACCGCCCTCAGCGCCGAAGCCAGGCAGCAGGCGCAACAAGCCTGCACCCAGGGCCAGGGCACGATTCAGACCTTGCTCGATCAGCAAGCCCGAGGCGCCGGGGACTTGCAGCGCATCGCCACCGGGCTTGAGCAAAGCACGCATCTGGCACCGCTGAGCGATGCCTGGAATGCCTACCGTGATCGCCTGCAACAGTTGATGCTGATCGGCAATCGACTGAATCAGGGCCAGGCCGAACTGGCCAGCCTCGAACAAAACGCCGCGAGCACCGACCAGGCGCTCACCGCACAGAAGCAGCAACTGGAGGTGCTGTTCAAGGAGGCCGGTGCCGAACCGGATGCCGTCGCCGAACAGATCGGCATCCTGGGTAGCCTGTTGCAGGACAACCGCAAGCAACTGCGCGCCGTCGAAGACCTTGCGCGCCTGTGGGCCAGCCAGCAGGACCTGGACAAACGCAGCGCCGAGCTGCAACAGCGCCAGCTCACCGCGCAGCAGGAACGTGAACGCCTGACCCAGGACGGGGTCAAGGCCAAGGCTGATCTGAGCGTTGCCGAACAGACCCTCAACGTCACTCGCGAACTGCTGGAGCGTCAGCGTTTAGCGCGCAGTGCCAGTGTCGAAGAGCTGCGCGCGCAGTTGCAGGACGATCAGCCATGCCCGGTCTGCGGCAGCAACGAGCATCCCTATCATCAGCCCGAAGCCCTGCTGCAAAGCCTCGGTCGTTTTGATGAAAGCGAACAGGCCAACGCGCAAAAGGCCGTCGACCTGCTCAAGGAAAAACTCACTGACCTGCGTGCCGAAGTCGGCGGGCTGATCGCCCAGCAAAAGGAACTGCTGCAACAGCAGGAGCAACTGGCGACCCAGCAGCAAGCCCTCGCACCGAGCCTGGAAGCGCACCCGCTGGCGGCCCAACTGCTGAATCAGGATGCCGCCAAACGCGATGCCTGGCTCGTCCAGCAAAACAGTCAGCTCAACCAAAGCATCAACCAGGACGAGCAACGGCAGAGCGCGCTGCTCACCCTGCAACAGGATGCCGCACGCCTGACCCAGCAACTGCGCCATGCCGAAACCGCGCACCAGCAAGCGGCCCAGCACCTGAGCAATCAACAGCGCGAATTGAACAACGACCGCCAGCGTCTGGACGAAGAACTCAAGGCATTCGCCAACCTGCTGCCGGCCGAGACCCTGCAAGCGCTGCGCGTCGAACCGGCGGCGACCTTCATGCAGCTCGACCGGCAGATCGCCGAGCGCCTGGCGCAACTCGAACAACAAAAGGAAGAATTGGCCGAGCAGCAACAGCGCCAGCAACACCTGGAGAAGGAACAGGATCGCCAGCAAAGCCGCGTGCAGCAATTGCAGGCCGCCGAACAGCAATTCAATGGACTGGCCGAGCAGCAACAGGCGAGCCAGCACACACTCGGGCAATTACTCGGCGAACACAGCAGCGCCGAGCATTGGCAGCAGCAACTGGAACAGACCGTGGAACAGGCGCGCAGCGCCGAAGCCAGCACTGCGCAGACGTTGCAAAGCGTCGTCACGCAGTCAGTGCAAATCGCCGCCGAGCTCAAGGCCCAGCGGGAACGCTTGCATGCACTGGAAGGCGAAGAACTTGAGCTCGCCGGCAAGATCGGCGACTGGCGCGCCCGTCATCCCGAGCTGGATGACGGCGGCCTCGAAAACCTGTTGAGCATCGACGACACCCAGGTCAGCGAACTGCGCCAGCGCTTGCAGCACAGCGAAAAAGCCATCGAACAGGCCAACGTCCTGGTACAGGAGCGCAACAAACACCTGCTCAATCATCAGGCACAACAGAGCGGCAACCTCGATGCCGAGCAATTGGCCAGTGCGCTGATCGACCTGCAAAACCTCGCTGCCGCCAGCGAGCAACACTGCGCCGAACTGCGCGCCGAGCAGGCCGAGGACCAGCGCCGGCAGAACGCCAATCAGGCCCTGGCGCAGCAAATTGCCGACGCCTACAACGAGTATCAACGCTGGGCACGCCTGAATGCGTTGATCGGCTCCGCCACCGGCGACACCTTCCGCAAGATCGCCCAGGCCTACAACCTCGACCTGCTGGTGCATCACGCCAACGTGCAATTGCGCCAACTGGTGCGCCGCTATCGCCTCAAGCGCGGCGGCAGCATGCTCGGGTTGCTGGTGATGGACACGGAAATGGGCGACGAACTGCGCTCGGTGCACTCACTGTCCGGTGGCGAGACCTTCCTGGTGTCGCTGGCGCTGGCCCTCGGTTTGGCGTCGATGGCGTCGAGCACGTTGAAAATCGAGTCGCTGTTCATCGACGAAGGCTTCGGCAGCCTCGATCCCGAATCCCTGCAACTGGCCATGGATGCCCTCGACGGCTTGCAGGCCCAGGGCCGCAAGGTCGCGGTGATTTCCCACGTACAGGAAATGCATGAACGGATTCCGGTGCAGATTCAGGTCCAGCGCCAGGGCAACGGCCTGAGTACCCTGGAGGTGAAATGAACACGCTGTATTCCTTCCGCCGCTGCCCGTATGCCATGCGCGCACGCATGGCCCTGCGTTATTCGGGAGTGGCCGTGGACATCGTCGAAGTCAGCCTGAAGGCCAAGCCCGCCGAGATGCTCGCGCTGTCGGGCAAAGGCACGGTCCCGGTACTGAGCGCCGATGGCCGGGTGATCGACGAAAGCCTCGACATCATGCGCTGGGCCCTGGCACAGAACGATCCGCAGGACTGGTTGCTCAAGGATGATCCTGTCGCAGCGGAGCAAATCGCTCCTTTGATTGAACAGAACGATCAGGTGTTCAAGGTGCACTTGAATCGCTACAAGTACGCGGAACGTTATCCCGAGCAGCCGATGGAGGTTTATCGCACTGAGGGTGAGGTGTTCCTGCGCAGGCTGGATCAGTTGCTGGAAGGGCGCGACTATTTGCTGGCGGACCATCCGAGCCTGGCGGATGTGGCGTTGATGCCCTTCGTGCGCCAGTTCGCCCACGTCGACCGCGTGTGGTTCGGGCAGACGCCTTACCTGCGCTTGCAGGCATGGCTACAGCGGCTTTTGGAGTCTGTCCTGTTCACATCGATCATGAAGAAATAACCGTCCCCTGTAGGAGCCAGCTTGCTGGCGAAGGTGTGTCAGTTGACGCTGTGGTGCCTGATACACCATCGCCAGCAGGCTGGCTCCTACAAAGGTCCGTGGTGCGTCGAAGACTCAGGCCAGAACCTGACACATCCCGATGGCCGAGCAATCGACCTGGAACGGGCCGAAAACCACACCTTCACTCCTGATCGGTGGATTGCCGGCCAGCATGCCCTGGGCATTGGCGTTTTCGATGCTGCGGGCAATGTTGTGATTGGCTTCGATGGCCCGAGCCACCGAACCTGCCGAGCCCTGTCCGATCCCCAACAGAGAGGATCCATTGGTCATGAACGCCAGGAAAGCAATGACCCAGAGTCTGTGTCCTTTCATGCGCCGACGACTCCTGCGAGTTCAGCCTGATCAACGCTGGCGTTTTGCGCACGGTGTTCAAACTGGATGCCGGGATGAGCGACCTGTATCGGTGCTTCGAAAGAGGATTGCGCCTGTGCTGAAAGGCTGACCAGCAGCACCATGGCAAGGTAAAGACCGATTGCCACATAGGCGCCGTGTTTGGCAGAAGTGAGAATTGCGCTGGCCATGATGTTCTCCGCAGGCATGTTTCAATGCCCACAGAATCGATCAAAAAAGCCTGGTTAACCACTCAGGGTTATCCATAGTGACCATCAACTTCATTGATCATTAAGCCAGACTATTTCAGTCTTCAATAAAACTCATCAAGCGCTCGCGCGCAGCATCCGGCTCACTCGGAACAGGGTCGGCTGCCGACAGAATGGGGGTGGAATAGAGAAAAAGTAGAACCAATGCCAGACGCGTCACCATGCTGTCGATCCTTGCCGTGAGGAGGAGTCAAAAAATCAGCGTCAATTTAAACTCATGGCAATGTGATATCAAGCGCGACATTGATGGCAAAGTGATGCTGTCGCAAATGCGTTATGCAGGAGCGACATCACTCCGATCGTTTTCAACACCTGTTTTTCAACATCAGGCTCTTCGATCATCAGTGACTTCGCTCCTGCATAAAGGCAGGGCTGACGTTCAGGCTTGGGTTTTGTGATCCAGCGCGGCGTAGAAGTTGGCGCTCTGTTGCAGGTACTTCGGGGTGTAGCTCTGGGTGTGGGCTTTTTTGTCGCTGATTTCAACGTTGGCACTGGCTGGCAGCGCAACGGTGGCGGAAATGGCGGAAGCGGCGATGACAGAGAAGATGTTGAAGTTCATGGCGGTATTCCTCGGATTCAGTTGGCTTGCTTGCCCGGTGGGGCTGTGAAGCAAACTTAACCCTCGAGGGTTCGTGCCTTGAAATGCTTTGTAGCAGTACCAGATATCAGCGTCATTGATAAAAGCAGGCAGGCCCCATCAACCGGGGCCTGCGGCTTATTGACGCAGTAGAAACCTGAGGTCGCTCGGGGCATCCATCGGCAGTTTTTGCACAGTCTTGCCCAGCAGACCGGTCCTGACGTCGCGTTCGACGACGACAATCTGGTTGCTCTTCTGGTTGGCGATCAACAGGAATTTGCCGCTCGGATCGAGGCTGAATTCCCGCGGATGATCGCCCTCCACCGCCCGCCGTTGCAGCTCACTGAGGTGGCCGGTCGCCGGATCGATGGCAAACACCAGCAGTTGATTGGCCGTGCCACGGTTGCTGACGTAGAGGAACTTGCCATCAGCCGAGGCATGCAACGCCGCCGCAGCCTTGTCCGATACCGGTTGCCCGGCAGCCAGATCTACCATCTGCGTCTGTTCGAGTTGGCCGTCGTGGTAATCGAACACCGCCACTTGCGCGCTCATTTCCATGGTCAGCCAGGCATGTTTGCCATCGGCGCTGAACAGCAGGTGGCGCGGCCCGCTGCCCGGCGGCAGTTGCACGAATGCCGGGGTGGCCGGGGTCAACGGCAGTTCCGGGTTGGCCTTGGGGTCGAAGCGGTAGGCAAACACCTTGTCGGCGCCCAGGTCATTGGCGAACACGTATTTGCCGTCCGGCGACGGGATCGTCGAGTGCACATGGGCCGATGCCTGGCGCTCGGGATTGACCCGGCTCGCCGGGTGGCTGCTCATCTGCACCACCGGTTTGAGCTTGCCATCGGCCGCCACCGGCAATACCGCCAGGGTGCCGCCCGGGTCTTCGGCCACCGAGTAATTGCTGACAAACAAATGGCTGCCATCGATGCTGAGGCTGGAATGGGTCGGCTCGTTGCCCAGGCTTTGCACCTGGCTGACCAGGCTCAGCGCGTGGGTCTTGGGATCAATCGCGAAACTGCTGACGCGCCCTACCGGATCGGTCTGACCCGGGCCGTTTTCGTTGACCACGAACAGCTGTCGCTGATCCTTCGACAGGGTCAGCCACGACGGGTTTTCGCACTTGAGCACTTGCAGGGGGCTGGCATCGATCTGCCCGGTGCGGCTGTCGAACGCCAGGCGGTAGATGCCCTGGCTTTGACCGGCGGTGTAAGAGCCCACCAGCAGTTGATAGTCCTCGGCGGATGCGACCTGGACGCCCATGGCGCCGATGCTGCCGGCCATCAATAGTGGCCAGAGGTTACGCATCGTCTTGGTCGTCTTCTTCGTTGTCACCGCTGACGACATCGCCCAGGCACACCAAACGGTGTTCACCCGAGTCACCGGTGATCAACCAGCTTTGCAGCGTAGAGTCGAAGGTCGCGGCCTGGACCTGCGCCGGAGTGAACTCCCAGTGTTTGGCCGCACGGCCATCCATGCATTCAATGTGCAGGTTATCGAACTCGTCGAGGGCGAATTCGAAGGCATGCAGCCCGTCGATCTCCACCATTCCGCAGTGTTCGAGGGCATTGAGCAAGGTGTCGGTTGGGGAAGTCATGGCAATCAATCTTTGAATGAGAAAGACGCAATGATAGCTCATGCACCCGACCAAAGTTTCACACAAACCTGTGGGAGCGGGCTTGCTCGCGAAAGCGCAGTGTCAGCCAACAGAGATGTTGAACGATAAACTGCATTCGCGAGCAAGCCCGCTCCCACAGGGGTTGTGGTCAGCCGCTAGAGTGCCTCGCGGGACGACTGTCCATCCACCAGTCGCTGGATGCGCAGCGGATTGCCGTTCTTCAGCGCATCCGGCAGCAAGCTGTCCGGGTAGTTCTGGAAGCACACCGGGCGCAGGAAACGATCGATGGCCAGTGTGCCCACCGAGGTACCGCGCGCATCGGACGTTGCCGGGTAAGGCCCGCCGTGGACCATCGAATCGCAGACTTCCACGCCCGTCGGATAGCCATTGAGCAGGATGCGTCCGACCTTCTGCTCCAGCAACGCCGTCAGCCCGGCGAACTGTTCGAAGTCTTCCGGCTCGCCAATGACGGTGGCGGTCAACTGGCCGTGCAGACCATTCAGGGCGGCCATCAGTTGCGCATGATCGGCCACTTCAACCACCACCGTGGTCGGACCGAACACTTCCTCCTGCAGCACTTCGTCGCCATCGAGCAGCAGGCTGACGTCAGCCTTGAACAGCTGCGGCTGTGCCTGATTGCCCTGTTGCGGATTGCCGGCCAGGTGCTCAATCCCCGGATGCGCGAGCAGTTTTTGCAAGCCCTGACCGTAGCTGCTCAGGGTTCCGGCATTGAGCATGGTTTGCGCCGGCTGATCGCCCATCAACCCGGCCACTTGCTGCACAAAGGCACTGAACGGCGCTGAGCGAATGCCGATCACCAGGCCCGGATTGGTGCAGAACTGGCCGCAGCCCTGAACCACCGACGCCGTTAGATCCCGGGCGACCGTGTCGGCCCGCGCCTGCAACGCCTCGGGCAAGACGATCACCGGGTTGATGCTCGACATCTCGGCAAACACCGGAATCGGTTGTGCACGGGCCGCTGCCATGTCACACAAGGCTCGACCGCCCTTGAGCGAACCGGTGAAACCAACGGCCTGAATCGCCGGATGCTTGACCAGCGCCTCGCCGACGCCACCGCCGTAGATCATGTTGAACACGCCGGCCGGCATCCCGGTTTTCTCGGCAGCACGAATGATCGCGTCAGCCACCCATTCAGCCGTGGCCATGTGACCGCTGTGGGCCTTGAACACCACCGGGCACCCGGCGGCCAGCGCCGAGGCGGTATCGCCGCCGGCGGTAGAGAACGCCAGCGGAAAATTACTGGCACCGAACACCGCCACAGGTCCCAGGCCGATGCGGTATTGACGCAGGTCCGGACGCGGCAACGGTTGACGCTCCGGCAATGCCCGGTCGATTCGCGCGCCGTAGAAATCACCGCGCCGCAAGACTTTGGCAAACAGGCGCATCTGCCCGCTGGTGCGTCCACGCTCGCCTTGAATCCGCCCTGCGGGCAACGCCGTTTCGCGGCAGACCACAGCGACAAAATCATCACCGAGGGCATCCAGTTCATCGGCAATGGCCTCGAGAAACTGCGCCCGCCGCTCCGCGCTCAGGCTGCGATAGACCGGATACGCGGCCGCCGCCGCGCCGGCCGCCGCATCGACTTCCTGCACTGTCGCCTGGGAAAAATCGTGGGGCAAGGCCTCCCCCGTCGTCGCATCGACACTCTGCAACTTGATGCTGCCGGCGGCGCTACGCTGACCGCCGATGTAGTTGTGACCAAGAATCCGGATCATGGGTAATTCCTCAAAGTGTACCGACGCTGCCGGGTTCGAAAGACGCTGCGACGGGTGCGATGCCGTTGATCAATGGCGCGCCGAATTCAGCCTGGGTGATCTCGAACACATCACCCGGCTGGGTGCGAATGCCATCGGCAAAGGACAGGGTCGCCGTGCCGAAGAAGTGAATGTGCACGTCCCCCGGGCGCAGGAACTGGCTGTACTTGAAATGATGGAATTCGAGGTTGGCGAGGCTGTGGCACATGTTCGCCTCGCCGCTGAGAAACTCGTTCTGCCACAGCACTTCGCCGTCACGCAGGATGCGGCTGGTCCCCGCCAGATGCTGCGGCAGTTCGCCAACCCGCAGTTCCGGACCATAGCTGCAGCTGCGCAGTTTCGAGTGGGCCAGGTACAGGTAGTTCTTGCGCTCCATGACGTGGTCGGAGAACTCGTTGCCCACGGCAAAACCCAGGCGATACGGCTTGCCGTCGTGACCGATCACGTACAGGCCAGCGATCTCCGGCTCTTCGCCGGCATCTTCGGCAAACGGCGGCAAGGGAAACGGCTGGCCCGGCCTGACGACGATGCCGCCATCGCCTTTGTAGAACCACTCCGGCTGCACACCGGCTTCATCCACCGCCGGCTTACCGCCCTCCACGCCCCATTTGAAGATGCGCATGGTGTCGGTCATCGCGGTTTCATCGCCACTTTGCTGGTGCATCTTGTCCCGGGCCGAGGCGCTGCCCAGATGCGTCAGGCCCGTGCCGCTGATCAGCATGTGCGCCAGGTCCGCATGGTCCAGGGGCGGCAGGATGCGCCGTTGTGTCAGCAACTCGGCATAGTCGTGGCTGATGCCCAGCCCCAGGCTCTGTACCTGTTGCTCAAGGCTTGCGCTCGCCTCGATCGCCGCCAATGCCAGATCGCGAACGGTGCGCGTGTCCTGTACTTCTCGGACCAGGCCCGCCTCGACCACGCCGACACGACGTTCGCCGTTACTCAATTCGAACTGAACCAAACGCATGAATTTTCTCCTGTTAACCCAGAACCTGGGCAAACACGACTCCCTGTGGGAGCGGGCTTGCCCGCGATGACGGCGGCACATTCAACATTGATGTGCCAGACAGATTGCTATCGCGGGCAAGCCCGCTCCCACAGGGTCCGTGATGATTTGTTGTTTCCTGTCAGGTGCGCGAAGCCCCACGTGCACTTGCTGCAAATTGATCGGCTGGCAGGACGTGTTTGCGTTCCAGCAAGCGATACACCACACCGGTCAACACCAGCCCGAACACCATCACCCCCGACAGGAAGTACAGGCCCGAAGCCAGGTTGCCGGTGTATTCCTTGAGTGCGCCGATCACGAACGGACCGAGGTAACCGCCGAGGTTGCCCACCGAATTGATCAACGCAATCCCCGCCGCCGCACTGGCACCGGCGAAGAAGCGGCCCGGCAAGGTCCAGAACACCGCCGTGCAGGAGAACAGTGCGAACGCCACCAGGCACAGCGCCGCCAGTTGCAACACAGGCACCGACAGCCAGGCGCTGAGAAACAGGCCAATCGCACCCAGCACGTAAAGCACGGCGAGGTGGCCGTAGCGGTCGTTCAAGCGGTCGGAACTGCGCGGGATGATCAGCAAACCGACGATGCCAAAGATGTACGGCACCGCCGAGACGAATCCGGTCACCAGGTCGCTGCCGCCGAACTGCTTGATCAGGGTCGGCAGCCACAAACCCAGGCCATAGATGCTCAGGGTCACCGGCAGGTAGAACAGCGCCAGCAGCAGGACGCGCTTGTCCTTGAGGGCGTGCAACGGGTTGCCGTGACGGGTCTGGCCGTAGGCATCCAGATCCTTTTTCAGCTCGCCACTGAGCCAGTCCTTTTCTGCCTGGTCCATCCACTTCACTTGCTGCGGGCCGTCCGGCAGGTAACGCAGCACCGGCCAGGTCAACAGGATCGCGGGGGCGCCAATGACGATGAACAGCCACTGCCAGCCGTGCAGCCCCAACACGCCGTCCATGCCCAGCAAGCCACCGGACACCGGGCCGGTGATCATCATTGCGATGGGTTGCGACAGGATGAACAGCCCGAGGATCTTGCCGCGATGGCGCACCGGGAACCATTGGGTGATGTAGTACAGAACGCCCGGGAAGAACCCGGCTTCGGCAGCGCCGAGCAAAAAGCGCATCACATAGAAGCTGTTCGGCCCCTGGACGAAGGCCATGCCGATGGTGATGGCGCCCCAGGTGACCATGATCCGCGCGAACCAGCGCCGTGCGCCGAAGCGGTCGAGCATCAGGTTGCTGGGGATTTCCAGCAGGAAGTAGCCGATGAAGAACAACCCGGCGCCAAGACCGTAGGCGGCATCGCCCAGGCCGATGTCTGCGCCCATGTGCAATTTGGCGAAGCCCACCGCGGAGCGGTCCACATAGGCGATCAGGTACAGCAGGATGAGGAAGGGAATCAGTTTCAGCGTGATGCGGCGGATAAGCCGCAGTTCCTGGCTCATGAGAACGGTCTCCGATTGTTGTTGTTATAGAACCTCGGGGGACGCCTCTCGCGAAGAATTCGCCAGGGCCATCCCTCCGTTTGAGCGGACTATATAGTAATACTATTTACTCAACAACACTTCCAAAGCGCACAATTTGCGCCTATGTTACGCTTCAGCTCGAACAATATAGTCATACAATAAGAGAATCGATCATGTCTGATAAGAAACCCACCCTGCGCTCCGCCCAATGGTTTGGCACCGCCGACAAGAACGGCTTCATGTACCGCAGCTGGATGAAGAATCAGGGCATCGCCGACCACCAGTTCCATGGCAAGCCGATCATCGGCATCTGCAACACCTGGTCGGAACTGACCCCGTGCAACGCGCATTTCCGCCAGATCGCCGAGCACGTCAAACGCGGCGTGATCGAGGCCGGGGGCTTCCCGGTGGAGTTTCCGGTGTTCTCCAACGGCGAATCGAACCTGCGCCCTACCGCCATGCTCACCCGCAACCTGGCGAGCATGGACGTGGAAGAAGCTATTCGCGGCAACCCGATTGACGGCGTCGTACTGCTGACCGGTTGCGACAAGACCACCCCGGCCCTGCTGATGGGCGCCGCCAGTTGCGACGTGCCGGCCATCGTCGTCACCGGCGGGCCGATGCTCAACGGCAAGCACAAGGGCAAGGACATTGGCTCCGGCACCGTGGTCTGGCAGCTCAGCGAACAGGTCAAGGCAGGCACCATCAGCATCGACGATTTCCTCGCGGCCGAGGGCGGCATGTCCCGCTCGGCCGGTACCTGCAACACCATGGGCACCGCCTCCACCATGGCCTGCATGGCCGAAGCGCTCGGCACCTCCCTGCCCCACAACGCGGCGATTCCGGCCGTGGACGCGCGCCGTTATGTGCTGGCGCACATGTCCGGCATGCGTGCCGTGGAGATGGTGCGCGAAGACTTGAAGCTGTCGAAGATCCTCACCAAGGAAGCCTTCGAAAACGCCATCCGCGTCAATGCCGCCATCGGCGGTTCGACCAACGCAGTGATCCACCTGAAAGCCATCGCCGGGCGCATCGGCGTCGAACTGGACCTGGATGACTGGACCCGTATCGGTCGCGGCATGCCGACCATCGTCGACCTGCAACCGTCCGGGCGCTTCCTGATGGAAGAGTTCTATTACGCCGGTGGCTTGCCGGCGGTGCTGCGTCGCCTCGGCGAAGCCAACCTGATCCCGAACCCGAACGCCTTGACCGTCAACGGCAAGTCCATCGGCGAGAACACCAGGGACGCGCCGATCTATGGCGAGGACGAAGTGATCCGCACCCTCGACAACCCGATCCGCGCCGATGGCGGCATCTGTGTATTGCGCGGCAACCTGGCACCGCTGGGCGCCGTGCTCAAGCCGTCCGCCGCCACGCCCGAACTGATGCAGCATCGCGGCCGTGCGGTGGTGTTCGAGAACTTCGACATGTACAAGGCACGGATCAACGATCCGGAACTGGACGTGGATGCCAACTCGATCCTGGTGATGAAGAACTGCGGGCCGAAGGGTTATCCGGGCATGGCCGAAGTGGGCAACATGGGTCTGCCGGCCAAGCTGCTGGCCCAGGGTGTGACGGACATGGTGCGTATTTCCGATGCGCGCATGAGTGGCACGGCGTACGGCACGGTTGTGCTGCACGTCGCCCCGGAGGCCGCTGCCGGCGGTCCGCTGGCCGCAGTGAAGGAAGGCGACTGGATCGAACTCGATTGCGCCAGCGGCCGCTTGCACCTGGATATTGCGGACACCGAACTGGCCGCGCGCATGGCCGATCTGCAACCGCCACAGAACCTGATCGTCGGTGGGTATCGTCAGTTGTACATCGACCACGTGCTGCAAGCGGACCAGGGTTGCGACTTCGACTTCCTGGTCGGCTGCCGTGGGGCCGAGGTGCCGCGTCACTCCCACTGACACCGCCTCCCCCCCCTGTAGGAGCGAGCTTGCTCGCGATGGACCCGAGACCGCCGCGGGGTGTCAGGTTCCCCACGTTATCGTTGACGTCCATCGCGAGCTCGCTCCTACAGTCGAATCGCCGCGCCTGCTATCATGCGCGACACCTCTCCGCACAGGACCGTGCCGTTTCCCATGGATTACCGCAAACCCTCCGACCGCAAAAGCATGCACTCGCGCATCGTCCAGGAACTGGGCATGCAGATCGTCTCGGGACGTTTCCTGCCCGACGACAAACTGCCCGCCGAAGCGCTGTTGTGCGAAGAATATGCGGTCAGCCGGCCGGTGCTGCGTGAAGCCACCCGGGTACTGGTCGCCAAGGGCCTGGTGTATTCCCGCCCGCGGGTCGGCACCGTGGTCAAGCCGCGCAAGGACTGGCACATGCTCGATCCGGACGTGCTGCACTGGTTGATGCAGAGCAGTCCGCAGAATCAGTTTTTCGACCTGCTGACCAGCGTGCGCAGCATCATCGAACCGGCCGCTGCCGCCCTCGCCGCGCAATTCGCCACGGAAGCGGATATCGCCTCCATCGGTGAGGCCTACCAACGCATGGAAGCCGCACCGACGCCGGAGGCTCTGTTGCAGCCGGACCTGGACTTCCACAGTCGCATCGCCGATGCCACGCACAACGACTTGCTGGCCAACCTGTGCAACATGCTCTCGGTGGCCATCGCCGAAGCCTTGAAGCATTCGAACCAGCGGCCGAACCTGCATGAACTGGCGCTGCCCCGGCACAAGGCGATCCTGACCGCCATCGAAAACCGCGACGCCCTCGGCGCGCGGCATGCGACGTTGGTGCAACTGGACGATGCCCGCAGCGCGCTGAATGTGGTGCTCGGCAGCGATCCCGCCTGATCACCGAAGAACCCTGTGGGAGCGAGCTTGCTCGCGATGGCGGCCGAATGTTCGATATCAATGCGGCTGACACTCCGCTATCGCGAGCAAGCTCGCTCCCACAGGTTCCAGGGCGAAACCATCGGGCATAAAAAAGCCGCAACCCTGAGGTTGCGGCTTTTTTGTTTCAGCTGTCGATCAGTGGGCGAACAACGAATTGCCCTTCTGCCCCGCCAGTTTCTCCGGCTTGATCAGGAACCGCGCCAGTGCCGGCAACAGCCACAGCGCACCGAACATGTTCCACAGCAACATGAAGGTCAGCATCAGGCCCATGTCGGCCTGGAACTTGATGGCCGAGAAGATCCAGGTGCACACGCCGATGGCCAGGCACAGACCGGTGAACAGCACCGCCTTACCGGTGGACTTCAGTGTCTGGTAGTACGCCTCTTGCAGCGGCAGGCCGGCACGCAGGAAGCTTTCCAGGCGGCTGTAGATGTAGATGCCGTAGTCCACGCCAATCCCCACCCCGAGCGCCACGACCGGCAGGGTCGCCACTTTCACGCCGATACCCATGAAGGCCATCAGGGCATTGCCGAGTACCGAGGTCAGCACCAGCGGCAGCACGATGCACAAGGTCGCCGCCCACGAACGGAAGGTGATCATGCACATGACCGCGACGCAGATGTACACCAGGACCAGGATGGTCAGTTCGGACTTCTTGATCACCTCGTTGGTGGCCGCCTCGATCCCGGCGTTACCGGCAGCGAGGATGAACTCCAGGCCTTCCTTGTTGTTTTCCTTGGCGAACTCCTGCACCGCATGTACCGCGCGATCCAGGGTCTCTGCCTTGTGATCGTTGAGGAACACCAGCACCGGCGCCACGGAACAGCTGTTGTTGTACAGGCCGTCAGCGCGGGCAATGGAGTTGTTCAGCACATCAGGGTTACGCGACAGGGTTTCCCATTTCAGGTTGCCCTCGTTCATGCCCTTGATCATTTGCTTGGACACGGTCACCAGGGAAATCGCCGACTGCACGCCCTCGGTGTTCTGCATCTTCCACATCAGCTCGTCGATCGGCGCCATGGCTTCGTAGCGCGAACAGCCTTCGGACTTGGTCTTGACCATCACCACCAACACGTCGGAGCTGGTGGAGTAGTTGTTGATGATGAAGTTGTTGTCCTTGTTGTAGCGCGAGTCCGGACGCAGCTCCGGGGCACCCTGGTCGAGGTCGCCGATTTTCAGGTTCTGGCTGTACCAAAGGCCGCCGCCAAAGGCGATCAGTGCCAGCAGAATGGAAACCGGGGCCACTTTCGCGCTGGCAAAGTTCGACAACAGGCGCCAGAACGGATGCTCGCGAGTCGCGTCCTTTTTGCTGCGGTCGACGGCACGCTTGCTGATGCCGACATAGGAAATCGCCACTGGCAACAGGATCAGGTTGGTGAACACGATCACCGCCACACCGATGGATGCGCCGATGGCCAGCTCACGGATCACACCGATATCGATGATCAGCAGCGTGATGAAACCCACGGCATCGGCGAGGATCGCGATCATCCCCGGCAGGAACAATTGACGGAAGGTGCGACGCGCCGCCGTCAGGGCGTTGTCCGCCTCACTCGATTGCAGGGCGATCCCGTTGATCTTCTGCACGCCGTGGGAAATACCGATGGCGAAGATCAGGAACGGTACCAACATCGAATAGGGGTCGAGCCCGAAGCCGAAGAAGTGCATCAAGCCCAGTTGCCAGATCACTGCCACCAGCGTCGTGCTCAACACGGCGACGGTACTGCGCAGGCAGTTGGTGAACCACAGCAAGAGGATCAGGGTGATGACGAAGGCAACGCCGAAGAACATCACCACCATCACCAGGCCATCGATGAGGTCACCGACTTTCTTGGCGAAACCGACGATGTGGATCTTCACGTTCGGGTTCTGTGCTTCGAACTTGGTGCGGATCTTGTCCTCAAGCTCGTGGGAGAACTGGCGATAGTCCAGCGCCAGCAGCTTGCCCTGGTCCTGCGGGTCCGGATAGGACTCCAGCAACGGAATGTCGACGATGCTCGATTTGAAATCGTTGGACACCAACCGCCCGACCTGACCCGACTTGAGCACGTTGTTGCGCAACAGATCGAGGCTGGCCTGGGAGCCGTTGTAGCTTTGCGGAATCACTTCACCGCCGGCGAAGCCCTCTTCAGTCACTTCGGTCCAGCGAACGCTGGGGCTCCACAGCGACTTGAGGCCGGAACGGTCGACGCCGGAGATGTAGAACACCTCGTCGTTGATCTGACGCAGGGTCTCCATGTACTCCTTGGAGAAGATGTCGCCATCGGTGGCTTCCACCGAGATCCGCACGGTGTTGCCCAGGTTCGCCAGATCGTTGCGGTGCTCCATCATCTTCTGGATGAAGGGGTGCTCCAGCGGGATCATTTTTTCGAAGCTGGTGGACGGACGGATCAGCGTCGCCTGCCAGAACAGAAAAATACTGACCAGCAGGCAGATCGTGATCACTGCCGGGCGGTTGTTGAAGATCAGGCGCTCGAGGAACGTCGCCTTGTCCTGGTGATGAGTACTCAAGGAAGTCATAGCTCCGCCTTCTTATTATTAACCCGGCTCATTTGCCCGACTCGGTGCCGCTTGGCGAAGTGACGCGAACGCCGCCCTGCCCGGCCAGAACCAGATTGCCATTGCCTGCCGCAGTCACTGCCGAGACGGAAATACGGTCCGGACGGTTGACCACCTTGAAGGTTTCGCCATTGTCACTGCTGCGAATGACCGAACCGCCGTTGCCGACAATCACGATGGAACCATCGTCGAGCAGCGTACCGCCGGACAGCCCGAACTCCAGGTCGCCACGTTCAGCCTTGAGCTCGACCTGGTCCCAGGTGGTGCCGAAATCCGTGGAACGGTAAAGATTGCCGCGCAGGCCGTAGGCCAGCAACGTATTGGACTGCGCCGTACCGATCACGCCGAACAGCGAGCCTTCGTACGGGCCTTCGAGTTTCTCCCAGGTCTGGCCCCAGTCCGCGGAGCGGAACATGCTGCCCTGCTCACCGACGATGAACAGCCCGGCGTCCTTGACCGCGGCGATCGCGTTCAGGTGGTACTGGTCTTCGTTGTCCAGGCGGTCGCTGGCGTCTTCCCAATGCTTGCCACCGTCGGTGGTTTCCATCAGCGAGCCGTAGGCGCCCACGGCAAATCCGCTGTCGACGTCCTTGAACCAGACATCGAGCAGCGGCGATTCGCGTTTCAGATCTTCGAATTGCTTGGTCCAGGTCGCGCCGCCGTCCTCGCTGGCGAGGATCTGCGCGTCATGGCCGACGGCCCAGCCGTGCATGTCATCGACGAAGAACACCGACGTCAGCAGGGCCCGGGTCGGGACCTTGGCCTGGGTCCAGGTAGCGCCCTGGTCATCGGAATACAGGATGTGCCCACGATCCCCGACCGCCACCAGGCGCTTGCCGGCGTGGACGACATCGAGCATCAGGCTTTTGGCGGCCTTGGCCGATTCAATGGAATAGACAACATCGGATGCTGGCGCCGCCGCGGCCAGCGCAGGCGCCGACAGCATGGCAGAGCCCAACAGCGAGAGCGCTGTGGCCAGCAACGCGAATTTGCGTAATGCCGGCGGGCGGCAGATACCCACACCCATGACAGGCTCACTCATAGACCTTCTCCCATTATTATTGTTAGGTCGTTCAACCTTACTGGGCGCCGCAAGGGTGCGTGTCCGGACCGGCTGTTTCAGAGCATAGTCCTGAAACCCGCAATCCAGAGCCCCTTCGGAAGCTGGCCTATCCTATCGGTGTTTTTTAATGTCTGACAATCGACGCCACGTTATCTTTTGTTAACCGGGGGGATGGGGGTGGGGTTCTGAATGGTTGGGTATCAGGTGGGGTGATTGCGGTTTTGGTGTTTGGTGTTTGGTGTTTGGTGTTTGGTGTACATATCCGTTGCTGCGGTAACGGCTGCTTTTCCAATCGGCGTACATATCCATTTCTGCGGTAACGGCTGCTGGCGGTTTCGCTCTTACAGCGAGTCCCTTTTTCAAACGCCAAAAAGGAACCAAAAGGCTTCGCCCCGGCGTACGGCACCTCGCCAAGGCTCGGTGTTCCCTCGCTACGGTGTCCATCAGGGGGCATCGCCTACGGTCTGCTTCGCGACGACCTCCTCTCGATGTGTTCGACTTCGTCGAACGGCGCTACGCGCCTAACCCCCTGATGAACACCTACGCTCGGCCTGCCGAAGGGGCGAAAGATCAAAAGCCAGATCAAGATCAAAAGCCAAAGCCAAAGCCAAAGCCAAAGCCAAAGCCAAAGCCAAAGCCAAAGCCAAAGCCAAAGCCAAAGCCAAAGCCAAAGCCAAAGCCAAAGCCAAAGCCAAAGCCAAAGCCAAAGCCAAAGCCAAAGCCGTAGATGGGGGTTCTGAAAATGTTGTGCAACCAGATAGGATTCAAGCGACTGGCAGGCCGCCATCGCGAGCAAGCTCGCTCCCACAGAAGAGCAAAAAGCAGAGCATCCCGCACCACCGCGTCGCTTCTCACCACTCATCAGGCCGAGCGTTAGCTCGCCTGCAGCTCTTGATCTTGATCCACCCGCCCCCTCGGCAGGCTGAGCGGAGGTGTTCATCCGGGGATTGGCGCGCAGCGCCGTTCGACGCAGTCGAACACATCGCATGTAGGTGCCAGCGAAGCCAACCGGAGGGCGATGCCCCCGGATGAATGCCGCAGCGAAGGAACCCCGAGCCTAAGCGAGGGGCCGTACGTAAGGGGCGAGACCTTTTGGTTCCTTTTGGGGCGTTTGCCAAAAGGGACTCGCCGTAAGGGCGAAACCGCCAGCCGCCGTTACCGAAGAAACGGATATGTACTCAATCAACCATGAACCTGGTCGGCCCAAAGGCCGCCAAGTTCAAAAGCCAAGATCAAGCCAAACTCTTGCTGACCACTTCAAACACATCACTGGACAACTGCCCCGAAGCCCGAATCCGCTCCAGCTCCGCCTTCATCAAAGCCTGACGAGCACTGTCGTACTTGCGCCAGCGAGTCAAAGGCGCCAACTGCCGAGAAGCAATCTGCGGATTGAAGCCATTCAACTCGATCACCAAATCCGCCAGGAAGCGATACCCGGAACCGTCAGCGGCATGGAAGTTGACCAGGTTCTGCCCGGCAAACGCACCGACCAATGCCCGCACCTTGTTCGGATTCTTGATGTTGAACGCAGGATGCTGCATCAACTGACGAACCCGCTCCAGACCACCAGGCAACACGCTGCCGGCCTGGACGCTGAACCACTGGTCCATGACCAGCGGGTTGTCCTTGAAGTGCTCGGCGAAGCTGGCCAGTGCCTTGGCCTTCTCGGCTTCGAACGGTGAATTGACCAACACGGCAAGTGCGGTCAGGCGCTCGGTCATGTTGTCGCACGAATCGAACTGCTCCAGAGTCGCAGCCACAACTTCCGGCTTGCCGCTGAGCATCAGGTACGACAGCGCAATGTTCTGCAACGCGCGGCGAGCGAAGTGCTCGGCTTCGGCCACGTACGGCGTCTGCTTCGACAACTCGCGATTGGCCTGATAACGCAGCCACAAACCTTCGAACAACGCGTCAGCCAGTTGCTTACGGGCAAATTCACGCGCCGTGTGAATCGCTTCGACATCCGCCACTTCGCTGATCTCGGTCAGGTACGCCTCGCTTGGCAGAGAGAGCATTTCCGCGACCATCGCCTGATCCAGCGACTCATCCGAAAGCACCGTGCGCAACGCTGACACCAGACGCTGATCGAGTACCAGCGCTTCGCCCTTCTGCTGCTGGGCGATCAGCTCTTGCAGCACCTGCACCGACAGCTGCTGGCCGGCATCCCAGCGGTTGAAGCCGTCGCTGTCATGCTGCATCAGGAACATCAGCTGATCACGGTTGTACGGGAAGCTCAATTTCACCGGCGCCGAGAAGCCGCGCAGCAACGACGGCAACGGTTGTTCGGCGATGTCGACGAAGGTGAAAGTCTGCTCGGCTTCGGTCACCGAAATGACCCGCGAGGTGCCTTGCGCGGTGGCTTCACCGGACAGACGCAGGGCAATCGCTGCCCCTTTGGAATCCAGCAGCCCCAGTTCGACCGGGATCACGAACGGCAGTTTTTGCACCTTGTCCGGGGTTTCCGGGCAGCTCTGACGGAAGGTCAGGCTGTAGGTTTTCGCCGCCGCGTCATAAGACTCGCTCACCGCCAGGCGCGGTGTACCGGCCTGGCTGTACCAGCGCTTGAACTGGGTCAGGTCAACGCCATTGGCATCTTCCATGGCCTTGATGAAGTCATCGCAGGTCACGGCCTGGCCGTCGTGGCGTTCGAAGTACAGGTCGCTGCCTTTGCGGAAGCCTTCGGCGCCGAGCAAGGTGTGGATCATGCCGACCACTTCCGAGCCCTTTTCGTACACGGTCAGGGTGTAGAAGTTGGAAATCTCGATGAAGCTGTCCGGGCGCACGGCGTGGGCCATGGGGCCGGCGTCTTCGGCGAACTGGTGGGTGCGCAGGTACGCCACATCCTGGATGCGCTTGACCGTGGCCGAGTTCATGTCCGAGGAGAAACCGGCATCGCGGAACACGGTGAAGCCTTCCTTGAGCGACAGCTGGAACCAGTCGCGGCAGGTCACGCGGTTACCCGACCAGTTGTGGAAGTACTCGTGGGCGACGATCGCCTCGACCCGCTGGTGCGCGGCATCGGTGGCGGTTTCGGCCTTGGCCAGCACGGCGCTGGAGTTGAAAATGTTGAGGCCCTTGTTTTCCATGGCGCCCATGTTGAAGTCATTCACGGCGACGATCATGAAGATGTCCAGGTCGTACTCGCGACCGTAGACCTCTTCGTCCCAGCGCATGGATTTCTTCAGGCTGTTCATCGCGTGCTGGCACTTGTCGATGTTTTCCGGCTCGACGTAAATGCGCAGCGCCACGTTGCGCTCGCTCATGGTGGTGAAGCTGTCTTCGACGCACCACAGATCGCCGGCCACCAGCGCAAACAGGTACGCCGGTTTCTTGAACGGGTCTTCCCAGGTCGCCCAGTGCCGGCCCTCTTCACCGAGACCGGAAGCGATCGGGTTGCCGTTGGACAGCAGCACCGGATAACTGTGTTGTTCGGCGACGACCGTGGTGGTGAAGGTGCTCATCACGTCCGGGCGGTCGAGGTAATAGGTGATCTTGCGAAAACCTTCGGCCTCGCACTGGGTGCAGAACATCGTGCCGGACTTGTACAAGCCTTCCAGCGCGGTATTGGTTTCCGGGTGGATCCGGACGCTGGTATCGACCGTGAAGGTGGTGCTGGTCGGGTGCAGGGTCAGGTGATTCTCGGTCAGCTGATACTGCGCCTCGGAAAGCTCCTGGTCGGCAAGAGTGACCGACAGCAGTTCCAGCTGCTGGCCGTCCAGCACCAGCGGCGGCAGGCCCGGGCCACGCTCGGGGTTGCGGCGCATCACCAGTTGCGCATGGACCAGGCTGTGGTCCTCGTACAACTCGAAGGTCAGGTGCGTTTCGTCGATCAGGTACTCGGGCGCCTGATAGTCCTTGAGGTAGATCATCTTCGGTTGTTCGGTGCGCATGCTGGAGTCCTTACTGATGCACGGCGAGCTGGTAAGCCGTGTATTTACGAATGTTGATCACGCCGGTGTCGAAGATCAGGTATTGACCCTTGATCCCCATCAGCGTGCCTTCGGCAATCGGGTTCTTGTCCAGGTTGAAGCTGACGATCTTCGCCGGGTACTGCTCGACCGGGTAGCGGATTTCCAGCGGTTCGACGTCGGTCACCGGCTGGATCGCCTGCAAGCCAAATCGCTGCTGCAACCCGAGCAAGCCTTCGGCACAGCTGTCGAACAGTTGGTCGCGGACCTCGGCCAGGTTCACCGCCGCCGCATCGCCCTTGAGCAAAGCGCGCCAGTTGGTCTTGTCGGCCACCTGGCTGCGCAACAGATCCTCGACGAAACCGGACTGCTGGCGAGTCGATACGCGCATGATCGGCAAGGCCTGGCTCGCCCCCTGGTCGAGCCAGCGGGTCGGCAACTGGGTGGCGCGGGTAATCCCGACTTTGACCCCCGACGAATTGGCCAGGTACACCACGTGATCGGTCATGCAGAACTTCTCGCCCCACTCAGGCTCCCGGCAGGTGCCGGCCTCGAAGTGGCAGCGTTCCGGGCTCATGATGCACACGTCGCACTGGGCCAGTTTGGTCATGCACGGGTAGCAGTAACCTTGGCTGAAACTGGTCTTGGTCTTGCGTCCGCAATGGGTGCAGTGGATCGCGCCCAGGTATTCCAGGCGCACCGTGGTACCGATCAACGGATTGACCGGGACCTCGGTTTCGCCCAGACGAAATGCGTATTGCACGTTCGGCCCGTCCAGGCGCGCCGACATTTTGCTGATTGCACCGCGGCCAATCTCGATCAATGGATGGCATCCGACTTGAACAGAATATTCGGCACTTGAATCGACTTGGAGCTGCATTCCTGCGGGCCCATGTAGCCGGTGCGCTGGTCCTCTGGCAGGTTCTGGATTTCCCAGGCGATCATCGCCTGCAGCGACAGCTCGCGTTGTTCGGCGGTGAGCTTGCCACCGTCCGACCATTTGCCGATTTCCACGGCCAGTTTCAGGCTCTCGTAGATATCGGGGGTGATGTTCTTGATCATTTCGTTAAAAGAGGACATTGGGTCTCCGTCTCTTTATTGCATGTTCTGAATTAGGCGGCCAGTTTACGGCGGTTATACAAACCGCCCAACAAACCGGTGAAGCATCCGATGAGTAACCCGCTGACGTGGGCCGCGTTGGCGATCTCACCGAAGCCGATCATCGAGACCAGCCCGGACAGGCACAGCAGCAACCACACCAGCATCATCACCAACACGCCTCGCGGCAGGCGATAGGCCGGGTTCGGCGCCAGCAACTGGAAGATCCAGCAATGCCCGAGCAGGCCGTACAGAACGCCGGACAAACCGCCGAACAAGGTCGGGCCGCTGAAGAAATACTGGGCAAAGTTCGACACCAGGCTGAACAGCAAGGTCAGGCCGATCAGGTTGATACTGCCCTGGCGCGACTCGATGCGCCGCCCCAGCTCCCAGTACCACATGCCGTTCATCGCCAGGTGCAGGATGCCGAAGTGGATCAGCATCGGCGTGACCAGGCGCCACCACTGCCCCGCCGCCAGGCTGTCGGCCAGTGGCGTGAAGTGGATGTATTCACCGACCACGCGGAACTCGAGGAAGGTCAGCCAGCGCATCGTTTCAAGGTTGTCGCCCAGCATGGTCACCGCGCCGACAACCAGGCTCAGCAGCAGCACCAGCGCGGTGGCCCTGGCGTATTTCAACTGCTCGACGAACCCCGGGCGCTTGACGGTCTGCGCCACCGGAATGTCCAGTTGCTGGTCGGGATCGCCCGCGGGAAATCGCTCGTACAGCGCACGCACGTCTTCACTGATGTTGTCCGGCACCCACAGCACCTGCTCGCCAGCTTCCTCGCTGACCCGATGGGGCACTTGCATGCGCTTGAGCAGGGTGACGAACCCGCTCAAGTCCACCGCCAGGGGCAGACGCAATACCGCTACAGCACTCATTGCAGCACCTCCGGCCGCTCGACATCGACCCAGACGAATTTTTGCGGATCCAGGCGGGTTTCCTGATCCAGTCGGTAGGCAACCAGTTTGCCGTACAGCACCGCGCTGTAATCCAGACAGGCCAGGTTCGGCCGGATCGGTGCCGGCTTGCCGCTGCGCCAGTAATGGCCGACGAACAACAGCGGCTCATCGATGCCATAGCGCAGCAAACTGTTCTTTTCGGTGGACGACAGCGGCGTCCGGGCCACGGGTTCCGGCAGTGCATCCGGTTGGAACACGATGTCGCCGTAGGTTTTCGGATCGTCTTCCCAGAACTTGGTGCGGAAGAACGAACGCACCAGGCCGTCGCCGCTGGTCATGGTCAGGCCATGGGGCAAACGCATGTCCGTGCCGCGCAGCAGCCGGTCGAATACGGTGCAGGCAAAAGAGCCCGACTCCGCCGACGCCTGGAGAAAATGCTCGTCGACGCAGCCGTTGGGGAACAACGCCCGCAGCGGCTCGATCAGCCCGGCGTCCCAGCAGGCGTGGACCACGCGAAAACGCCCGGCATCGACGAACAATGGCAACTGGTAGAACCATTGCTGGAAGTCGTGCCAGTCACCCGGATGGTGTTCGAACTGGGTCAGGGTTTCGTGCAGCAGGCGGGCATGGCGCGGCGTATGCTCACGCACGAACTGCTTGCCGCTGCCGGGCAGTGCCGGCGTGCTCCAGCCCAGCGCATTGAACTCGTGGTTGCCCATGATGCACAGCGCCTGACCGGCCTCGACCATGTCGTGGACGATATGCAGTGCCTCGCGAATCCGCGGGCCGCGGTCGATGATATCGCCGACGAACACCGCCATGCGCGAATCGTGTCGCCAGACGCCGCCCTGTTTGTGATAACCGAGTCGGTCGAGCAAGTGCTCCAGGGTCAGAGCGCAACCGTGCACGTCACCGATCAGGTCGTAGCTACGCGCGGGATCGAGCATCAGTCGCCTCCACCCCCCAACTTGCTGCCCCAGCCAAGCTTGGTCCGGCAGACTTCATAGTAATTGTGGTCCAACGGATGGATCAGCCGCAGTTTCTGGGCTTTCTTGCTGACGGTAATGGTGTCGCCCGGCGCACAGGTGAAGTGGTTCTGCCCGTCGCACGAGACTTGCGGGTAAATCTGCATATCCTTGGACACGACGATTTTCAGCTCACTGTTGCCATCGACCACAATCGGTCTACCCGACAAGGTATGGGGGTACATCGGCACAATCACAATGGCGTCGAGCTTGGGATGCATGATCGGCCCGCCGGCGGACAACGCATAGGCGGTGGAACCGGTCGGCGTCGCGACGATCAGGCCGTCGGCCTTCTGGCTGCAGACGAACTGGCCGTCGATGTACAGCTCGAACTCGATCATTCGCGTGGATTTGCCGGGGTGCAGCACGACGTCGTTCAGTGCATCGCCCTGGCCGATGGCCTCGCCGTGGCGGCGGACTTCGGCCTGCAACAAAAAGCGGTTTTCCACCAGATAGTGGCCATCCAGCACTTCGGCGACCTTGGTTTCCAGCTCGTCGGGACGGATGTCGGTGAGGAAACCCAGGCTGCCCCGGTTGATGCCGAGCACCGGAATATTGTGTTTGGCCAGCGCCCGGGCGGCACCGAGCAGGCTGCCGTCACCACCGACCACTATGACCATGTCGCAGACTTCGCCGAGCATCTTGCGCGACGAGGTTTGCAAGCCGTGCCCTGGCAGCACTTCGGCGATGGTGTCTTCGAGGATCACGTGCAGGTGACGATCGAGCAGAAACCGTTTCAGTCGGCGGACGGTATCCAGCACCTGGGAACTGCCCAGGCGACCGATGATGCCGATATTGCGAAATTGCTCCATGGGGCTCCTGCGGGGATCTGCGTGGCGGCGAAAACCACGATTATGGGCGAAAGCCGCCCGTAGACAAAATCCTTTCAGTTTCAGGGGTGTGCCCGGGTTTCGGGCTATGCTCGCAAGATGATGCTATTTCCGGATTTGCTCCACCTGCCCCATCAGTTACGCCATCCCGAAGTGCGTGACCTGGCGTGGGTCATCCTCGCGCCGCCCATGCTGGACAATACCCCGTGGCCGCAGCGTCACCCGCTGGCCGGCAGCGACTGGGTGCAGGCACCGGATCGGCTGGAGCATTGGCTGCGGCAGCTGGATCGGGACAGTTATGGCCTGCTGCACTGGCTGGCGCAGGCCCGGACCCGGCGCCTGGGTTTGTACTACGAACGCCTCTGGCAATTCGCCGTGCAGCATGCACCGGGCATTGAACTGATTGCCGCCAACATGCCGATTCGCCGCGAAGGGCACACCCTCGGTGAACTGGACATGCTGCTGCGCGACCGCGACGGCGTGCATCACCTGGAACTGGCGATCAAGCTCTACCTCGGCCCGCAATCCGGCGACGGACACGACACCGCCCAGTGGCTGGGCCCGGGCTGCCACGACCGGCTCGACCGCAAACTGGCGCACCTGAGCCAGCATCAATTGCCGATTTCCACACGCCCCGAGAGCCGTGAAGTGCTGGCGGCGCTGGATATCCAGGCGTTCAGCGCACATTTATGGCTGGGGGGTTACTTGCTGTACCCGTGGCCCGGACAAGCCGCCCCGCCATTGGGTGCCCATCCGCAGCATTTGCGGGGTCGCTGGTTGCATCAAAAGGATTGGCCGGCGTTGTTGGCCCAAAGCCCACCCGGTCGCTGGCAACCCCTGCCCCGTCACGCCTGGCTGGCGCCGGCGCATTATTCGGCGGAGCACACCT
The DNA here is from genome assembly GCF_002236115.1 of Pseudomonas jessenii. Taxonomy (GTDB): domain Bacteria; phylum Pseudomonadota; class Gammaproteobacteria; order Pseudomonadales; family Pseudomonadaceae; genus Aquipseudomonas; species Aquipseudomonas jessenii. The sequence goes on from NZ_NIWT01000001.1 coordinate 903,594, forward strand.
GGAACCCCGGACAGATGCAGGCGTGGCTGGATGACCTGGACCCGCTGGCGCCAGCACAACTGCTGGTGCGCCTGGCGGAAAATGCCAGCGGCGACTGGGAAGAGGCCGAGCGATTGTTTCTGGTGGCGGATCTTTGGCCGAATGTGCCGGGTAATGCCTGAGCTTTGCTGCGTCCGGGCCGGCCCCATCGCGAGCAGGCTCGCTCCCACCCTGGGTCTGAGTCGTTTTTGAATCCACTGAAGAACCCTGTGGGAGCGAGCTTGCTCGCGATGGGGCCAACCGGGTCTAAGGAAATAACCGCGCCGCCGGTAATCCAGCGCTTCGCAGGACAAAGCGCCGGCCAATGACCATCAGTCTTTCTTGTGCTGCTCGACCCATTGCCCATAGGCATTGATGAAACTTTGCAGGAACGGCTTTACCGACTCGGACAACTTGCCCGATTCGTCGAACGCCGAACCGGCGTTCCCCAGATAGGCCTCCGGTTGCTGCATCATCGGCACATTGAGAAACACCATGGATTGACGCAGGTTGTGATTGGCACCAAACCCGCCGACGGCCCCCGGCGACGCACTGATAACGGCTCCCGGCTTACCGCTCCAGGCGCTTTTGCCATATGGACGCGAGCCCACGTCAATCGCGTTTTTCAACGGTGCCGGCACCGACCGGTTGTATTCCGGGGTCACGAACAACACCGCGTCGGATGAGCTCACCTGTTGTCGGAAAGTGCTGTAGGCTGCCGGCGGTGAAGCGCCATCGATATCTTCGTTATAGAGCGGCAGATCGCCAATTTCGACGATGTTGAGCTTGAGATTGGCCGGCGCCAGTTCTATCAGGGCCCGTGCGACCTTGCGGTTGATCGATTCCTTTCTCAAGCTGCCGACCACGACGGCGATCGTATAGACGTTGCTCATAAGATTTCTCGACTGTCCGATAGGAAGAGCTTGTAGTTATAGATGACGATTCAAACAGCGGGCGACCGAAAACCCCGTCCCTGACTATTTTTTTCCCGTAGGAAAACTTACCTCGCCCAAGCACGGTCTACAGTGCCGCAAATTGAGTGATTTATCTCCAGAGGTTCTAAGCAGATGGCAGCAGTACTCGTCGGTCAGTTCCATGCAAGAGACGCGCAAGGCCGCATTTATTCGGTGCACGAGTTTCAGGACTCCACCCCGGCGGCAGAAGGTTCAGGGCCTGTCACCACCTACAAACTGGCCATTGGCGACCGCGTCAACAAGGTCGACGACAATGAATTCATGCTGGTGCAAACCGGCGTGACCATTACCCGCGAACCGCAAATCGCCAGCGCTTCATAACCCGTCGTTATGAGCAGAAGTCATATGCACGGACTTGGGGTAGGATTCAGCCACTGACTCCTCCACCTGCTGAACATGGACTTCACGCATGCGCTTACGCCATATCGAAGTGATCCAGGCACTCTTGCAGACCGGTCACCTGGGCACCGCCGCCGAATGGCTGCAGTTGCCGGTGGCCGAAGTCGAGCGCTTGCTGCGCGACGCCGAGGATCAGTTGGGTTTCATGCTGTTCGCCAGCGTACGCGGACGATTGCAGGCCACCCGCGAAGCGCGGGAATTGCAGGTGGAAATTGCCCGGGTCTACGATGCGCTCGAACCGGTGCAGCGCTTGGCCAACAGCCTCAGGCAATACCTGGCGCCGCCGCTGCGCATCATCTGCACCCCTCCCCTGGCCAACCAATTGTTGCCACACAGTATCGCGGCCCTGCGCCGACGCCTGCCCGATGCGCCTTGCACGCTGCTGAGCCAGCCCACCCGCGACATCGTCAGAAACCTGCTGCTGCGTGAAAGCGATCTGGGCCTGAGCCTGCATGACCCCGATCACGCCGACCTCGACTGCCATGTGATCGCCCAGGGCAAACTTCAGTTGCTCGCCCCCCATGGCTGGCTGCAACCGAAACAGAAATACATTTCACTGCAGGATCTGGCCGGCCAATCGATGATCGGCCTGGAGGGGCAGGACCCGTTGAGCCCGGCGCTGGAAAACAAACTGCACGGTTTGCGCCCTGCCCCGGTGATTCAGACCCGGGTCCAGACGCATCAGATGATGCGCAGCATGGTCGAGGCCGGCGAAGGCCTGGCCATCGTCGACCCCTTCACCGCCCTCGGCGCCAAAGCCTCGGGGCTGGACACCTGCCCGCTGGCGCCAGCGGTCCCGATCAGCCTCTACGCCCTGACCCTGAAAAACGCCGAACCCTCACCGGCGGTTCAGACACTGTTAACCATCGTCACGGAACAAGCCGCGGCGATGCTGACGAACTGAACGGATTTTCCAGCGGGTTTTCGAACAATCGATACCAGAACAGCGCCACTTCGGCGGTGTTCGGATCGATGCCGCGATAGCGCAGGTGGTCGATCCCACCAATCACGTAACCGCAGCGTTCGTAGAGCCTGCAGGCCCCCAGGTTGTTGTTCTGGGTTTCGAGCATGATGCCTGGCAGCTTTTTCTTGCGGCTCCAGAACTGCGCCACATCCAGCAGGGCCTTGGCCACGCCATGCCGCCGGGCCGGTGCGTGCACCGCCAGCTCGTCGATATGGGCAAAGCCGTTCCAGTTGGTGCTGACCACCAGGTGCCCCACGGGCTGGTCATCCAGATAAGCCATGAAAATCGCGCTGTCGGCGGAATCGCGAAAACTGCTGAATTCCTCGGGATCGATGCCGTAGCACTTGCGATAAGGCGTGATCGGGGTGACAGGCCACTGTGCCACCGGCGCTCCTATTTGTGCCGCACCGTAGGCCGCGACTTCAAAACTGAAATCACTGCCCCAGATATAGGCGGCAAAACCCTCGTCGGCAACCCGTACCGACAACCCTGGATAATTCGGATTTATAACCGGCTGCATACTGGGAAATGTCCTCATTCCTTGATGCAATCGACGGTGTAGCACCGTCCACTGCCCTGATCTTCATGTTGCAATCCGTGCACATCAGCAACGAACCCCGGAAAACTGCTATCGAACGTGCGGGCAAACGCCAGGTAATCGATGATCGAGCGGGTCGACTCGGTAAAGCGCTCACCCGGCATGATCAGCGGAATGCCGGGTGGGTACGGCACCAGCATCACCGCAGCGATCCGCCCGTCCAGCGCATCGATCGACACGGCTTCGACTTCACCCCGCACCAATTGATCATAGGCGTCCGCCGGCTTCATCGCGACTTCCGGCAGAACGGTGTACATGCGCTTGAGGTGCCTGGCGGTGGCATTGCTGCGATAACAGGCATGCAACTGATCGCACAGATCACGCAACCCCATGCCCTGATAGCGTGCGACATTCTCTTGCGCCACACAGGGCAGGCAACTGGCCAGACTGACGTTGGCGTCGTAGCTGCGCTTGAACTCCAGCAGTTCGGTGAGCAGCGTGCTCCACTTGCCCTTGGTGATACCCATGGAGAACAACACCAGGAACGAGTACAGCCCAGTCTTCTCGACCACCAGGCCGCGCTCCCACAGGAACTTGCTGACCACCGCCGCCGGAATCCCGCGCTCGCTGAGGGCGCCACCGGCGGTCAATCCCGGCATCACCAGCGTGACCTTGATCGGGTCGAGCAGCACATAGTCGTCGGTCACGCCGCCAAAGCCGTGCCAGTCGGCATCGGGTTGCAGCAACCAGTCCTCGGTGACGACCCGCTCGATGCCTTCCGCCGACGGCGGTTGCCAGATCGAGAACCACCAGTCATCGGCGGCAATGTGCTGGCGCAAATTGGCCAGCGCACGGCGAAAACTCAGGGCTTCGTCGAACATTTCCTGCAGCAGCGAACGCCCGGCCGGCCCTTCCATCATCGCCGAAGCCACATCCAGCGAGGCGATGATGCCGTACTGCGGCGAGGTCGAGATGTGCATCATGAATGCTTCGTTGAAGCGATCCCGATCCAGTTGCCGCGCACCGCCATCGCGCACATGAATCATCGATGCCTGACTGAAGGCCGCCAGCAACTTGTGGGTCGAATGGGTGGTGAACACCAACGGGCTGTCTTCATCACGGGAGGTGCCCATGCCGTAGCGCCCGGCAAAAAACTCATGAAACGCTGCATAGGCGTACCAGGCCTCGTCGAAGTGCAACACCTCAACGCTATTGCCCAACTGCTGTCTGATCAGTTCGGCGTTGTAGCAGAGGCCGTCATAGGTTGAATTGGTCACCACGGCAAGCTTGACCTTCGGTGAACGCCCCTTGGTCAGCGGACTGGCGTCGATCTTGGCCTGGATCGATTCTCGACTGAACTCACTCAGGGGAATCGGGCCGATGATCCCCAGTTCATTACGCTCCGGACACAAGTACAGAGGGATGGCGCCAGTCATGATGATCGAATGCAGCACCGACTTGTGGCAATTGCGGTCCACCAGCACCAGGTCATCGCGGGCGACCACCGAGTGCCAGACAATCTTGTTGGCCGTGGACGTGCCATTGATCACGAAAAAGGTGTGATCGGCGCCGAAATTGCGTGCTGCACGGGCCTCGGCTTCAGCCAGGGGGCCGGTATGATCGAGCAAGGAGCCGAGCTCCGGCACCGACACTGAAAGATCCGAGCGCAGGGTGTTTTCCCCGAAAAACTGGTGAAACGCCTGCCCGACCGGGCTCTTGTGGTACGCCACGCCACCGCCGTGACCGGGGGTGTGCCAAGAGTAGTTGGAATCCGCCGTGTGCTGCACCAACGCCTTGAAAAACGGCGGCAGCAGGCCATCGAGGTACTTGCGCGCGGCGCGGGCCACCTGCCGGGCGAGAAAGGGCACGGTGTCCTCAAACAGATAAAGAATGCCGCGCAACTGATTGAGCTCGGCCATGGCGTCGGCGGGTGCGTTTTCCAGGGTCACTTTTTCGCCCAGGGCGAAGATCGGCAGATCCGGTGCACGCACCCGCGCCAGACCGATCAGTTCGGCCATGTTTTGCAACAAATGAGAATGGGTGCTGGCGTCTTCAGAGGCAATCAACATGCAGGACAGGCCGTGGTAAGTCGACGCCACCAGTCGTCCTTCGGTGTAGTCCACCGCCGAAACGACGCTGAACCCTTCCTGCTCCAGCTCCCGGGCAATCCCCCGCACGCGGTCACCGGCAACGCTGTCGGCCTTGATGTCGCGATGAACGATCAGGACCGGGAATTTCAAGTCTTTGTACATGAGGCTCAGCGTCCTGAGGCGGCAGACCAGAGCCTGCCAATCACCTCAGGGTAGAGTGTTGCAGCGGATGTGGCGAGCGGGATGCACCAACTTGTGGCGACGAGGGAGTTTCCCTGTGGCGAGCATCTGCCAAACAGGGTGTTATGCCTGCGCTTCAGCCTCGGCCAACTGCACCCACAACGCCGGGGCACCAGCGGATTTGCCGATGATTTCCAGGCGCGCCGCGTGGCGGGCCAGGTCGTCTTCACTGGCGCGGATGATGCGCGTCGGCTGACGGTCCGCCGGCAAACGGCGAATCTCGGTGGCCGAATTGTCCGCACCTTCACCCGAGCCATTGCCATCGGAGGCATTGCCGGCCAGGGACAGACTGGTCTGCCCCCCGGTCATGGTCAGGTAGACGTCGGCAAGAATCTCGGAGTCGAGCAAGGCGCCGTGCAGTTCACGGCCGGAGTTGTCGACGCCATAGCGTTTGCACAGGGCGTCGAGGCTGTTGCGCTGCCCCGGGTGACGCTCCCGGGCCATCATCAGGGTGTCGAGGATCGAGCAGTGCTGCGTGATGTCCGCGCGGTCCTGTTGGCCCATCAGGGCGAATTCGTTGTTGATGAAGCCAACGTCGAACGCCGCGTTATGGATGATCAGCTGCGCGCCCTTGATGAACTCGAAGAACTCTTCGGCCACCTCGGCAAAACGCGGCTTGCCCACGAGGAATTCGTTGGTGATGCCGTGGACGCCGATCGCGCCCTCGTCACTTTCGCGATCGGGTTGCAGGTACACATGGAAGTGCCGGCCCGTCAGGCGTCGGCCGATCAACTCGACACAACCGATTTCGATAATCCGGTGGCCGTCGGTCACCGGCATGCCGGTGGTTTCGGTGTCGAGTACAACGGATCTGGTGGCCATCAGTGCTCAGCTCTCAATCGGTCAATCGTGCAAAAGCGGCGATGTTAACACGCTCGCCGGGGTCTTTCAGGTACACCGAGTCGCCGCCTTCGCGAGCAAGCCCGCTCCCACATTGAATTGGCGCCGGCTCACAACTTTGTGGACGACACGAATCCAGTGTGGGAGCGAGCTTGCTCGCGAAGGCCACGGCGCGATGCATCGGCAGTACCGAAATCAGCCCTGCTTGTACCCACGCACTTCATCCACACCACGGTTGGCCAACTGGTCGGCCCGTTCGTTGCCGTGATGGCCAATGTGTCCGCGCACCCATTTCCAGGTGACCTTGTGACGGTTGACCTGCTCGTCGAGCAACTTCCACAGGTCAGCGTTTTTCACCGGTTCCTTCGCCGCGGTTTTCCAGCCGCGCTTCTTCCAGTTGTCCATCCACTCGTTGATGCCTTTCATCACATACTGCGAGTCGGTCACCAACAACACCTCGCAGGGACGCTTGAGCTCTTCCAGGCCACGAATCGCGCCCATCAGCTCCATGCGGTTGTTGGTGGTATTGGCTTCGCCGCCCCAGAGTTCCTTTTCGACGCCCTTGCACACCAGCAGTGCGCCCCAGCCGCCAGGACCAGGGTTGCCTTTGCAGGCGCCGTCGGTGAACAGTTCTACGCTATCGCTCATGCCAATCTATCCAGAAAATGCGCTGGCCCGCCGATCGCTGATCGACGACGCCCGAAGCCGGGACATGCCCGGCCACAAATGAAAAGTGTGTATTACGGTTCGATGTTGCGTCGGTTGACCTTGGCCATCGGCAACGGGATCAGCTTGCCCATCGGTTCGCGCCGCTCCTGACGGACCGGTCGCAAGCCCACCACGATCTTGCGCGCCACCAATAAATAGAAGCCGCCGCCCGACAGTTGCCAGTCACCGGCCTTGCGCTCCCAACCGGCCAGGCGGGTCTGCCACGCCGGTGACGCAAGCGGCGGACGATAGCACCCGAAGCGGCGTTTCTCCAGCGCGAAACCCAGCAGGTTCAGCCAGTCGGCGACCCGTGACGGCGAAATGCAGCGCGCCTTGCGCAGCGCATCCTGGGCAAACACATGCCGCAGGCCCCAACTGCTCCAGGGGTTGATGCCAATGATCAGCAAATGCCCGCCGGGACGTACGCTGCTTGCCGCCTCGCGAAGCAGACCGTGGGGCGACAGGCAGAAATCCAGGCCATGCTGCAGCACCACCACATCGGCAGCATGCTCGCTCAGCGGCCAGGCCTGCTCCTCACAAACGATCTCGACCCCCGGCAACGGCGCACCAAGGCGTACATTGCGCTGTACCTGAGGGGCAGACGGCGGAGTCTGGGCCGAGGGACCGTAATGCACCAGATAGCCACCAAAGAACCGCCCGAGCTCGTCTTCGAGCATGCGCCGCTCTTCGTCCAGCAGAAATTGCCCGAGGGGACCGGCAAGCCACTCGCGGGCGGCGCTGATCAACGCCAGCCAGTCAGGATCGGCTTGTGCGAACGCTTTATCAGTCATTGCATTCTCCAACGCGCCAGGAAGTTCTAAGATGCGCCAATGTTTTCCGCTTGGCGAATCCGACGATGATACAGATCACTGCCCTGCCCGCCTTCACCGACAACTACATCTGGTTGTTACAAGACCACGGCAGCAAGCGCTGCGCGGTCGTCGACCCGGGTGATGCCGGCCCCGTACAAGCCTGGCTTGCGGCCAATCCGGGCTGGGTACTGAGTGATATTTTGATCACTCATCACCATCATGACCACGTCGGCGGCGTCGAACAGCTGAAAAAAGCGACGGACGCGAAAGTCTATGGTCCGGCCAGCGAAACGATCCCGGCGCGGGACGTTGCGCTAAAGGACAACGACAAGGTCTGCGTGCTCGGCTGGGACTTCGACGTCCTCGCGGTCCCCGGCCACACCCTGGGGCACATCGCCTATTACCATCACGGCTTGCTGTTCTGCGGCGACACACTGTTTGCCGCCGGCTGCGGACGCTTGTTCGAAGGCACGCCACAGCAAATGTACAGTTCGCTGACACGCCTGGGCGGGTTGCCGGAAGACACGCTGGTGTACTGCACCCACGAATACACCCTCGGCAACCTGAAGTTTGCCGCGGCCGTCGAACCGAACAACCCGCACACTGCCGAGCGCCTGGCCAAAGTCACCCGCCAACGGGAATCCGGGATCATGACGCTGCCGTCGACACTGGCGCTGGAAAAGCTCACAAACCCGTTTTTGCGCTCCGGCGAAACATCCGTTAAAGAAAAAGCGGACGAACGGACCGGCACCGATAACTCGGCGCCCGATATGGTTTTTGCGGCGCTTCGAGCGTGGAAAGACAGGTTCTAAAGAGGCCTATCAAGATTGCAACAATTCTGAAAGGTTGACCGCGCAGGGTGCGCTTCCTAGAATCGCCCGACATTTTTGCCCGGAACTTACTTCCAGCCAATGTCGTCACCTATTCGCAAAGCCATCAGTTCAGACGCATTGACCCGCTTGGCTCAAGCCATTGCGGTGGCTGTGTCCGCCACCCTGGCGGGCTGTTCCAGCCATGCGCCGCAGACCGATGCGGCGCACACGCAGAACATCGCCGCGCGCGCCAAGCAGAAGCCGATCTGGCTCAGCGAAAAACCCAGCCCGCAAATTCCCCAGGACGTCTGGGAGCGCATGCGCCAGGGCTTCCAGCTGCAAGACGGGCTGGGCGTCAACCCGCGCATCGAGCAACAGCGCCTGTGGTTCGCCAGCAATCCATCTTTCCTCGAAAACGCCGGCGAACGTGGCAGCCTCTACATTCACTACATCGTCGAACGCCTTGAAGAACGCAACATGCCGCTGGAACTGGCCCTGCTGCCAGTGATCGAAAGCGCCTACAACCCGATGGCCTATTCCCGGGCCAACGCGGTGGGTCTTTGGCAGTTCATCCCGTCCACCGGGCGTTACTTCAACCTGCGTCAAACCCGCTTCTATGATGGCCGTCGCGACATCACCGCGTCGACCACCGCCGCCCTGGATTACCTGACCCGCCTGCACGACATGTTCAACGGCGACTGGATGCTGGCCCTGGCGGCCTACAACGCCGGCGAAGGCACCGTCAGCCGGGCCATTGAGCGCAATGAACGCCTCGGCCTGCCGACCGACTACTGGAACCTGCCGCTGCCCTCTGAAACCCAGGCCTATGTGCCAAAGTTGCTGGCACTGTCACAGGTGGTGATGGCGCCGGAAGCCTACGGCGTGAACCTCAATCCGATCGCCAACGAGCCCTACTTCCAGGTCGTCGAAATCAACCAGCGCATGGACCTGTCCAAGGTTGCTGAAGTTGCCAATATCGACGAAGACGAACTGTTCCAGCTCAACCCGGCCTTCAAGCAGCGCACCACCCTGGATGGCCCGCAACATCTGCTGGTGCCGACCTCCAAGGCGCAATTGCTGACCAGCAGCCTGCAGACCATGCGTCCTGAAGAACTGATCAGCAAGAAATCGCTCAAGCCGGTCTTCGAAGGTGCCGACGACAGCCAGGTCGCCAGCGTCAAGCGTTCCTATCGGGTCAAGCGGGGTGACAACCTCGGTTCCATCGCCAAGGCCAACAACGTTGACGTGAAGGACCTGCAACGCTGGAACAAACTGAGCGGCAAGAACCTCAAGCCGGGCCAGACCCTGGTCATGCAGGACAACAGCAAACGCAACTCCGGGCGCGTCAACACCGTGATTGCGGCCAATACCAAGAAGCAGCAGGCCAAGTACAAGGTCCAGCAAGGCGACTCGCTGTACATCGTGGCCAAGCGCTTCAACGTAGAGATGCAGCACCTCAAGCGCTGGAATCCGCGTGTCGGCCAGGCGCTCAAGCCTGGTCAGATGTTGACGGTGGCTAATCCGCACTAACTGTAGGAGCGAGCCTGCTCGCGAAAAACCCAAGGGCACCGAGTTGATTCAGGTGCCCCGCGTCATCATTGACCACCATCGCGAGCAAGCTCGCTCCTACAGGAATGCGATCGCCCGGATCCCCCGTCTTTTTCCTGTCCATACAAGCTGTTACTGTACGGTCCACAAAGCCCAAGCCGCCTGGATCGGATCCCCTATTTGAAGCGTCCCCTGCCCCTGCTCCTGATCAGCCTGGCCTTGAGCTCCACCGCAAGCGCGACGATCAGCGAAAGCCATGGTTATGCGCAGTTCGGCACGCTCAAGTACCCGGCCCGATTTACCCACTTCGACTGGGTCAACCCGCAAGCGCCCAAGGGCGGTACTTTGCGGGTGATGGCGTTTGGCACCTTCGACACGCTCAACCCCTACACCTTCAAGGGCACCAGCCCGGTCACCACGCCGAGTTTCCTGCAATACGGCATCAACGAGCTAAACGAACCGCTGATGGTCGGCACGGGGCAGTACGCACCTTCAGGTGACGAGCCCGCGTCCAGCTACGGCCTGATTGCCCAGTCGGTGGAGTACAACGAGAACCGCAGCTGGGTGGTGTTCAACCTGCGTCCCGAAGCACGCTTCCATGACGGCACGCCGATCACCGCCTACGACGTCGCGTTCTCCTATCGCGTGCTGCTCAAGGAAGGCCATCCGTTGTACCGCACCAGTCTTCAGGAAGTGTCGCGGGTCGACATCCTCAACCCGCAGCGCATCCGTTTCGTGTTCAAGCGTGCCGGCAATCCGCTGCTGATTCTGCGCCTGGGTGAAATGCCGGTGCTGGCGCAGCACTACTGGAAAGGCCGCGACTTCAAGGCCACCACTTTCGAGCCGCCGCTGGGCAGCGGGCCGTATCGCATCACCTCGGTCACGCCAGGACGACAGATCGTCTTCGAACGGGTCAAGGATTACTGGGGCAAGGACCTGCCGGTCAATCGCGGCAAGTACAACTTCGACCGCATGGAAGTCGAGTTCTACCGCGACAGCGTCGTGGCGTTCGAGGCGTTCAAGGCCGGTGAATTCGACATCTATATCGAGCACCAGGCGAAGAACTGGGACACCGGCTACAACTTCCCCGCCGTACGCCGCGGCGAGGTGATCAAGACGCAGATTCCCCATCAGATCCCGACCCAGACCCAGGGCCTGTTCATGAACAGCCGCCGTCCGGCTTTCTCGGACACCAAGGTCCGTGAAGCGCTGGGGCTGATGTTCAACTTTGAATGGACCAACCGCTCGCTGTTCGGCGGCGCCTACCAACGCGCCATGAGCTATTACCCCAACAGCGAGTTCTCGGCCAGCGGTTTGCCGGTCGGACATGAATGGCTGCTGCTCAAGCCCTATCGCGAGCAACTGCCGGCCAGGCTCTTTACCGAGCCGTTCAGCCTGCCGCAGACCGATGGCCGTGGCATCCCCCGGGAGACCCTGCGCAAAGCCCTCGGCCTGCTCGCCGAAGCCGGCTGGAAGCTCAATGGCCAGCGCCTGCAAAACACCGCCGGGCAGCCGCTGCGCCTGGAACTGCTACTGGTCAACCCGAACCTGGAACGCATCCTCCAACCTTACGTCGAGAACCTGGCCAGCATCGGCATCGACGCGCGGCTGCGCACGGTCGATCGCGCGCAATACAAGCAGCGCCTCGACCAGTTCGATTTCGACATGATTCTGATGACCCTCAACCAGACGCTCAGCCCGGGTCTGGAACAATGGCAGTACTTTCACTCCAGCCAGGCCGGGGTCAAGGGCAGCAAGAACTACGCCGGCATTGCCAACCCGGTGGTCGACCATTTGCTCGAACAGTTGCTGGCCGCCCGGACCCGCGATGAACAGGTCGCCGCCGGCAAGGCCCTCGACCGCGTGCTGCTGTGGCAGCACTACATCGTTCCCAACTGGTACCTCAATTATCACCGCCTGGGGTACCGCAACCGGCTCGCCTTCGTCACCACGCCGCCCTACACCCTGGGCCTGAACGCGTGGTGGCTGAAATCTTCGGAGAAAGATCAATGAAACCCATCCGTGCCCTGCTCCTGCAGGCCAGCGGTCTGCTGTTCGCCGGGCTGGCCTGCGCCGCCCCGCAACATGCCGTGACCTTGTATAACGAACCGCCGAAATACCCGGCCGATTTCAAACACTTCGACTACGTCAACCCGGACGCGCCCAAGGGCGGGATTTTCCGCCAGGCCGGTTTCGGCGGCTTCGACAGCCTTAACCCCTTCATCAGCAAAGGCGTGCCGGCGGACGATATCGGCATGATCTACGACACCCTGGCCAAGCAAGGCCTGGACGAGCCGTTCACCGAGTACGGCTTGATCGCCCGCCTGATCGAGAAAGCCCCGGACAACGCCTGGGTGCGCTTCTACCTGCGCCCGGAGGCACGCTTCCATGACGGCCATCCGATTCGCGCCGAGGACGTGGTGTTCAGCTTCCAGATGCTGACCAAGGACGGCGCGCCGATGTACCGCGGCTACTACAGCGATGTGGCCGAAGTGATCGCCGAAGACCCGCTCACCGTACTGTTCAAGTTCAAGCACACCAACAACCGCGAGTTGCCGCTGATCCTCGGCCAGTTGCCGGTGCTGCCCAAGCACTGGTGGGCCGACCGCGACTTCAACAAGGGCAACCTGGAAATCCCGCTGGGCAGTGGCCCGTACAAGGTCAGCGAAGTGAAAGCCGGACGCTCGGTGCGATACGAGCGGGTCAAGGACTACTGGGGCAAGGACCTGCCGGTCAATCGCGGTTTCTACAACTTCGACGTGATGACCACCGACTACTACCGCGACAACACCGTGGCCCTGGAAGCGCTCAAGGCCGGGCAGTTCGACTACTGGCTGGAAATGACCGCGAAGAACTGGGCCAACGCCTACAACATTGCGGCGGTCACCGAAGGTCGACTGGTCAAGGAACAGATTCCCAACGGCAATCCCACCGGCATGCAAGGGTTCGTATTCAATATGCGCCGCCCGGTGTTCCAGGATGTGCGGGTGCGCCAGGCCCTGTCGCTGTTGCTGGATTTCGAATGGACCAACAAGCAACTGTTCAACGGTGCCTACGCGCGTACCCGCAGTTATTTCGAGAACTCGGAAATGGCCGCCACCGGCCTGCCTGACACCGATCAGGTGGCGATCCTCGAACCGTTCCGTAGCAAGCTGGCGCCGCAGGTGTTCAACGAAGCCTTCCAGAACCCGACCACCGACGGCAGCGGCATGATCCGCGCCCAGCAACGGCAAGCCTATCAATTGCTGCAGGAGGCCGGCTGGCGCATCGTCGATGACAAGATGGTCGACGCCACCGGCAAGCCGGTGGTCATCGAGTTCCTGTTGGCCCAGACCGAATTCGAACGGGTGCTGCTGCCGTTCAAACGCAACCTGAGCGACCTGGGCATCGACCTGGTGATCCGCCGGGTCGACGTCTCGCAGTACATCAACCGCGTGCGTTCCCGGGACTTCGACATGATCGTCGGCAGCTTCCCGCAGTCCAACTCGCCGGGCAACGAACAACGGGAATTCTGGATGTCGGACGCCGCCGACAAGCCCGGCAGCCGCAACTCCATGGGCCTGAAGGATCCGGTGGTCGATCAACTGGTCGAGCAACTGATCAACGCCGATTCGCGCAACAGCCTGGTGGCCCACGCCCGCGCGCTGGACCGAGTTCTGCAATGGGGCTATTACGTAATACCCAACTGGCACATCAAGACCTGGCGCGTGGCGTACTGGAACCACATCGGCCATCCCAAGGTCTCGCCTAAATACGATATCGGCACGGCCACCTGGTGGGTCAAGCCGGACATCAAGCCGGCAATAGAAGTCGAAACCACACTGCAGGCCGATCCTGCGGGCACGGAGTAATCAGATGCTGGCGTACATTTTTCGGCGACTGTTGCTCATCATTCCGACCCTGTTCGGCATTCTGCTGATCAACTTCGTGATCATCCAGGCGGCTCCCGGTGGGCCGGTGGAGCAGATGATCGCCAAGCTCGAAGGCTTCGAGGGCGCCACCAGCCGCATCGCCGGCGGTGGTGCCGAAGTCTCGGTGGCAGGCTCGGCCTATCGCGGCGCCCAGGGCCTGGACCCGGCGCTGATCAAGGAAATCGAGCACATGTACGGCTTCGACAAATCGGCGCCGGAACGCTTGTGGATCATGGTCAAGAACTATGCATCCCTGGATTTCGGCGACAGCTTCTTCCGCGACGCCAAGGTCATCGACCTGATCAAGGAAAAGATGCCGGTGTCGATCTCCCTCGGGCTGTGGAGCACGCTGATCATGTACCTGGTGTCGATCCCGCTGGGGATCGCCAAGGCCAAGCGGCACGGCAGCCACTTCGACGTCTGGACCAGTTCGGCGATCATTGTCGGCTACGCGATCCCGGCGTTCCTGTTCGCCATCCTGTTGATCGTGGTGTTCGCCGGCGGCAGTTACCTTGACTGGTTCCCCTTGCGCGGGCTGACCTCGAACAACTTCGATGAACTGAGCATGGGCGGCAAGATCCTCGACTACTTCTGGCACCTGGCGCTGCCGGTGACCGCGCTGGTCATCGGCAACTTCGCAACCATGACCCTGCTGACCAAAAACAGCTTCCTCGACGAGATCAACAAGCAATACGTGATCACCGCCAGGGCCAAGGGCCTGACCAACCACCGCGTGCTGTACGGCCACGTGTTCCGCAACGCCATGCTGCTGGTGATCGCCGGGTTTCCTTCGGCCTTCATCGGCATCTTCTTCACCGGCTCGTTGCTGGTGGAGGTGATCTTCTCCCTCGACGGCCTCGGCCTGATGAGTTTCGAGGCGGCGATCAACCGCGATTACCCGGTGGTGTTCGGCACGCTGTTCATCTTCACCCTGCTCGGGCTGGTGGTGAAACTGATCGGCGACCTCACCTACACCTTTGTCGATCCACGCATCGACTTCGAAAGCCGGGAGCATTGAGATGAACCTGTCCCCTCTCAATCGCCGCCGCTTCGAACTGTTCAAGGCCAACAAGCGTGGCTGGTGGTCGCTGTGGCTGTTCCTGATCCTGTTCGGCGCAAGCCTGGGTGCCGAGTTGATCGCCAACGACAAGCCGCTGGTGGTGCACTACGACAACAACTGGTACTTCCCGGCGCTCAAACGCTACCCGGAAACCACCTTCGGCGGCGAATTTCCGCTGGAAGCCAACTACAAGAGTCCGTACATCCGTGAACTGCTCAAGGCCAAAGACGCCTGGGTGCTGTGGGCGCCGATTCCCTACAGCTACCAGAGCATCAACTACGACCTGAAAGTCCCGGCCCCGGCCCCGCCCTCGACGGACAACCTGCTGGGCACCGACGATCAGGGCCGCGACGTGCTGGCCCGGGTGATCTACGGTTTCCGCATTTCCGTGCTGTTCGCCCTGACCCTGACCGTGCTCAGCTCGATCATCGGCGTGATCGCCGGGGCCTTGCAGGGTTTCTACGGCGGCTGGGTGGATCTGGCCGGGCAGCGGTTCCTGGAAATCTGGTCCGGATTGCCGGTGCTGTACCTGCTGATCATCCTTGCCAGTTTCGTGCAGCCCAACTTCTGGTGGTTGCTGGGGATCATGCTGCTGTTCTCCTGGATGAGCCTGGTCGACGTGGTGCGCGCTGAGTTCCTGCGCGGGCGCAATCTGGAATACGTACGCGCCGCCCGCGCCCTGGGCATGCAGAACGGCGCGATCATGTTCCGTCACATCCTGCCCAACGCGATGGTCTCGACCATGACCTTCATGCCGTTCATCCTCACCGGCGCCATCGGTACGCTGACCGCCCTGGACTTCCTCGGCTTCGGCTTGCCGGCGGGCAGCCCGTCCCTGGGTGAACTGGTGGCCCAGGGCAAATCCAACCTGCAGGCGCCGTGGCTGGGCATCAGCGCCTTTGCGGTGCTGGCCTTGATGTTGAGTCTGCTGGTGTTCATCGGCGAGTCCGCTCGCGATGCCTTCGACCCGAGGAAGTGAAATGAATCAGCACAATCTGATCGAAGTGCGCGACCTGTCCGTCAATTTTGTCGTCGGCAATCGCTGCCAGCGAGCGGTCGAAGGCGTCAGCTTCGACATCAAGCGCGGTGAAACCCTGGCGTTGGTCGGCGAGAGCGGTTCCGGCAAGTCGGTCACCGCACACTCGATCCTGCGCCTGCTGCCCTACCCGCTCGCCCGGCATCCGTCCGGCACCATCTTGTATTCCGGGCAGAACCTGCTGGACCTGAAAGAAAAAACCATCCGCCACATTCGCGGCAACCGGATTGCGATGATCTTCCAGGAGCCGATGACCTCGCTCAATCCCCTGCACTCGATCGAGAAGCAGATCAACGAAGTGCTGGGCATCCACAAGGGCCTGACCGGCAAGGTCGCGACCAAACGCACCCTGGAGCTGCTGGAGATGGTCGGCATCCCCGAGCCGCACAAGCGACTCAAGGCCCTGCCCCACGAATTGTCCGGCGGCCAGCGTCAGCGGGTGATGATCGCCATGGCCCTGGCCAACGAGCCGGAACTGCTGATCGCCGACGAGCCGACCACCGCGCTGGACGTGACCGTTCAGCTGAAAATCCTCGAATTGCTCAAGGAATTGCAGGCCCGATTGGGCATGGCCCTGCTGCTGATCAGCCATGATTTGAACCTTGTGCGAAGAATTGCGCATCGCGTATGTGTCATGCAGCAAGGTTGCATCGTCGAACAGGCATCGTGCGAAGAACTGTTCCGCGCGCCGCAGCATCCGTACACTCGGGAACTGCTGGCAGCGGAGCCCGGCGGCAAGCCTGCAAGCAACGTGATCGGCCCGCCGTTGCTGGCGGTCGAGGACCTCAAAGTCTGGTTTCCGATCAAGAAAGGCCTGCTCAAGCGCACGGTGGATTACGTCAAGGCGGTCGACGGCATCAATTTCAGCCTGCCCCAGGGCCAGACCCTGGGGATAGTGGGAGAAAGCGGTTCCGGCAAATCGACCCTGGGCCTGGCAATTTTGCGGTTGATCGCCAGCAAGGGCGCCATCCGCTTTGAAGGCCAGCAGCTAGACTGCCTGACGCAGCAACAGGTCAGGCCGCTGCGACGGGAGATGCAAGTGGTGTTTCAGGACCCGTTCGGCAGCCTGAGCCCGCGGATGTGCGTGAGCCAGATCGTTGGCGAAGGCCTGCGGATCCACAAGATGGGCACTGAGGCGGAACAGGAACAAGCGATCATTGCAGCACTCAAGGAGGTAGGTCTGGATCCGGAAACCCGGCACCGCTACCCCCACGAATTTTCCGGCGGGCAACGGCAGAGAATCGCCATTGCCCGGGCATTGGTGTTAAAACCGGCGTTGATTTTGCTGGACGAGCCGACTTCGGCCCTCGACCGCACGGTACAACGCCAGGTAGTGGAGCTTTTGCGTTCACTGCAAACCAAGTACAACCTGACGTATCTGTTTATCAGCCATGACCTGGCTGTGGTGAAAGCGCTGAGCCACCAGTTGATGGTGGTCAAGCATGGCCAAGTGGTCGAACAGGGAGACGCGCAAAGCATTTTTGCCGCCCCCCAACATCCGTATACACAGCAGTTGCTGGAAGCCGCTTTTTTGGCTCCGGCCACTGCGCAATAACCTGAAAGAGGAGCAACACATGGGTTTTCTCGCCGGTAAGCGCGTACTGATCGTCGGTGTCGCCAGCAAGCTGTCCATCGCATCCGGCATCGCTGCCGCCATGCATCGCGAGGGCGCTGAGCTTGCCTTCACTTATCAGAACGACAAACTCAAGGGTCGTGTCGAAGAGTTCGCACAAGGCTGGGGTTCGAGCCCTGAGCTGTGCTTCCCGTGCGATGTGGCCAGCGATGAAGAAATCGCCAAGGTCTTCGAAGAGCTGAGCAAGAAGTGGGACGGCCTGGACTGCATCGTGCACTCCGTCGGCTTCGCCCCGGGCGACCAACTGGACGGCGACTTCACCGAAGCCACCACCCGCGAAGGTTTCCGCATCTCCCACGACATCAGCGCCTACAGCTTCGTGGCCCTGGCCAAGGCTGGCCGCGAAATGATGAAAGGCCGCAACGGCAGCCTGCTGACCCTGTCGTACCTGGGCGCCGAGCGCACCATGCCGAACTACAACGTCATGGGCATGGCCAAGGCTTCCCTGGAAGCTGGCGTACGTTACCTGGCCGGCTCCCTGGGCCCGGACGGTACTCGCGTCAACTGTGTATCGGCAGGTCCGATCCGCACCCTCGCCGCTTCCGGCATCAAGAACTTCCGCAAGATGCTGGCCGCCAACGAAGCGCAAACCCCGCTGCGCCGCAACGTCACCATCGAAGAAGTCGGCAACGCCGGCGCCTTCCTGTGCTCGGACCTGGCGTCCGGCATCAGCGGTGAAATCATGTACGTGGACGGTGGCTTCAACACCACGGCCATGGGCAGCATCGAAGAGTAATCTTCGCTCAGCCAAAAAAACCCGCCGCTTTTGGCGGGTTTTTTATGCCTGCGATTTCCCGGACAAACACAGCCCCCCCGTGGGAGCGAGCTTGCTCGCGATTACGGCCTGTCAGTCGACATCAATGGTGAATGTCAGTCCGATATCGCGAGCAAGCTCGCTCCCACAGGGGATCATGTTCAGTCAGCTATCGGCGTCAGGCATTTGGCAAACAACTGCTGAATCGGCTGCATCCGCTGGCTATAGCGCTGCAACAGCACGATCTCCCGATGGAAGGTCAGTTCGCCCAGCGGGACGATCCGCACCCCCGCCCCTTGCTCCAGCCACAGCCCCGCCTCCGGCA
Source organism: Pseudomonas jessenii (assembly GCF_002236115.1). Lineage (GTDB taxonomy): Bacteria > Pseudomonadota > Gammaproteobacteria > Pseudomonadales > Pseudomonadaceae > Aquipseudomonas > Aquipseudomonas jessenii. Next base: position 922,256 of record NZ_NIWT01000001.1, read on the forward strand.
ACAACGAAACCCCCAACCCACACTCGACCATTTTGACAATGGCCTCCAGTTCATCCAGCTCCAGCGCCACGTGCACCTCGATCTTCTGTTCGCGCAGAAACCGCGTCACCAGCCGCCCGCCAAACGAATTGCGGTCGTAGCGTACATGAGGGTGCTCGGCGAGCAGTTGCAGCGGATCATCGCCGTCCAGGTCCGCCGGTACGATCAACACGAACGGTTCCCGGCGAATGACCTGCGCAGACAATTCCTTGGGCAACTCAAACGGCGGCTTGATCAGGATCGCCAGGTCCACTTCTCCTGTGTCGACCTGACTCAGCAGGTTCAGTGACACACCGGGCACCAGCTTGGGCTCCAGCAAGGGCGCCAGTTGGCGCAAGCGCAGCAGCGCCTGGGGCAGCAGCCCGGTCTGAGCAGTCGCCACTGCGCCGATTCTCAGTTCGCCACGGTACTCACTGACATCGTCGCTGACGGCCATGCGGCTGAAGGTCTCGAGCATTTCCCTGGCCATCGGCAACGCACGTTGCCCCGCCGCGTTGAGCAGCGCCTGGCGGCCGGTGCGGTCGAACAGACGGATGCCAAGGGCTTGTTCCAGGTTGCGAATCTGCGCGCTGACCGCCGACTGCGTCAGGCCGATGTGCATGCCCGCTGCCGCGAACGTGCCGTAACGCGCCACCGCGATAAAGGTTTTCAGTTCGCGCAGCATGGCGGCCTCGATTGATCGAAATAATTTGAGCTCGATGCAAAAATTATCGTCTTTCAATCAAAAAGCACAGGGCTAAACTCGACACATTCCCACCCACACCGAGGTTCGCCTGATGCAACTGTCCCCTTTTCACCTGGCCATTCCGGTCTACGACTTGCCGGCCGCCCGACATTTCTATGGTTCAGTGTTTGGCCTGGAAGAAGGCCGCTCAAGCGATCAATGGGTGGATTTCAATTTTTTCGGCCATCAACTGGTGATTCACCTGGCACCGAAAAACCCCACGCAAGAAGCCGCGCACACCAATGCCGTGGATGGTCACGATGTGCCGGTGCCGCATTTTGGCGTGGTGCTCGGGATGGCCGAGTGGGAGGCGCTGGCCGAGCGGCTGAAGTCGCTGGAGACACGCTTCGTGATCGAACCGGGGATTCGTTTTCAGGGGCTGGTGGGTGAGCAGGCGACGATGTTTCTGTTTGATCCTTGCGGGAATGCGCTGGAGTTCAAGGCGTTCAAGGATATTGGGCAGTTGTTTGCCAAGTAGGCGTTGCCTGTCGGGACGCCATCGCGAGCAAGCTCGCTCCCACAGTCGATTTGTGGCGTTCATAAATCCTGTGGGAGCGAGCCTGCTCGCGAAGAGGCCCGCTAATACAACACCGCCCTAACGGCTCATCACACGCTCGGCCTCCTCCAGCAGTTCCTCGATTGAGTCATGAACAGTGGGGTTATATTCGACCTGGGTAACGCTGAACCGAATGTCATAACTGCGATGCGCCGTGGCGTTGCGCTCATCGAGTATCTCATTGAGTCGCACCTTGATCGCCTCGATCTCAACGGCACTGGATCCGGTCAGCAGCGCCACAAACCGGTCGCCGTCGAGTCGGCCGACCACATCGTTTTCACGAAAGCCGATACGCAGGACATCGGCGAACGTCTTGAGCGCATCGTCACCTTTGGCCCGGCCATACAGATAGCAGATGAGCTTGAATTCATCGAGGCTGAAGTACAGCAGTGTCGCCGGCGTCTCCAGTTGTCGGCAGGCGTCCAGCCCGAGTTGGGCCAATGCGGTGAAACCATGGCGATTGGACAGCAGCGTCAGCTCGTCCATGCTCGCCATCTGCACCCCTGCCAGTTCTTGTTCGGCCTGGCGAGCCAGTTCGCGCAACCGTTCACGTTCTTGCTGTGGCGTGAGCAACGGGTTGGCTGATTGGCCCGGTTTACCTGTTTTGCCTGAGATCAACATCGTTCACTCCCTTGGCGGGTATGTACGTTAGAGTCGCCCGTACCCACATTGACTCCCTGTAAGCGTGCCGCTGGTCAGCTACCTGCCACCGGGCACGGTCCTCCCGCATCGGCCCAGCGCTTGAACTGGGCGACGAAAGTATCGTGGGGCACCGGCACCGGCGCGCGATTGCCGCCTGGGTTCCAGCCCCACAGCACCAGCTTGTCGTCGCTGACGTGCTTGATCAGCGCGGCAAAATCCCGATCGCCGTTGCTGGAGCGATCCTTGATCATCGCGCACAGCCGGTCGGCTGGCAGGCCGATCCAGGCCATGCGGTGCGCGGCCGGTGGCAAACTCCAGTGCGGCGCACCCGGTGGTGCGTGGGGGCCGTAACTGGCCGGCGGATTGCTTTGCGCATGGCAGGTTGCACAGGGCAACCCGGCCGAACCCTTGCCGTCCATGCCACGCACGACATTCATGGCGTGGGGCACGCCGGCATCAAATTGCAGCGGCGAATCCCCAGGAATATGGCAGTTCTGGCAACGGGGGCTCTGGAAGACCTTCTGCACGGTGTCGAACGCCTGCAAGGCCTCGCGGTCATCGGCGAACACGTGCGATGCGTAGGCAATGAGACAGACCAGGATCACCGCCCCAAGCAACCAGTGATGTCGTTTCATCTCACACCCCCGCCAGCTGCAAGGGCAGCTCCCGCAGGCGCTGCCCGGTCAGGGCAAACACCGCGTTGGCCACCGCTGGCGCCATGGGTGGCACACCGGCTTCGCCGATACCACCGGGTTTGTCGCGGCTGGGCACGATATGCACTTCGACCACCGGCATTTCGTTGAGCCGCAGCACCCGATAGTCGTGATAGTTGGACTGCACCACCTGCCCGTCCTTGAGTGTCAGCTTGCTGTGCAAGGCGAAGCTGAGGCCAAAGGTAATGCACGACTCCATCTGCGCTGCGATGCTCTGGGGGTTTACCGCAATGCCGCAATCCACCGCGCACACCACCCGGTGCACGCGGATGGCAAGGTTGTCCTGGGACACCTCGGCCACCTGGGCCACGTAGCTGCCGAACGACTCATGCACCGCCACACCCAGGGCATGGCCGTCCGCCAGTGGCGCCGTCCAGTTGGCCTTCTGCACCGCGAGGTTCAGCACACCGAGATGGCGCGGATGGTCCTTGAGCAAGGTGCGCCGATATTCCACCGGATCCTTGCCGGCCGCCGTGGCCAGTTCATCGATCAGCGACTCCATGACAAACGCGGTGTGGGTGTGCCCCACCGAACGCAGCCACAACACGCTGATGCCGGTCTGCGGTGAATGCAGTTCAATCTGGTGATTGGCCAACCCTTCGAGGTAGGGGCTGTCCGCCACGCCTTCGACGGAGGTCTTGTCGATCCCGTCCTTGACCATGCTCGCTTCAAGCGAGGTCCCGGCCATGATCGACTGCCCGACCATCACATGCTTCCAGGCCAGTGGCAGGCCGTCAGCGCCGAGCCCGATACGCGCATGGTGCAGGAACGCCGAGCGGTAATAGCCGCCGCGGATGTCGTCCTCCCGCGCCCACACGGTTTTCACCGGTGCACCGGCAGCCTTGGCGACATACACCGCTTCGCTGACGAAATCCGACGTCGGATTGGCCCGACGCCCAAAGCCGCCACCGAGAAACTCGGTATGGATCACCACCTGTTCGGGTTTGAGCCCGGTGATTTTCCCGGCGACCATTTGGTCCAGGGTCTGGAACTGGGTGCCGGTCCAGATTTCGCATTTGTCCTTGGTGATGCTCACCGTGCAGTTCAGTGGCTCCATCGGCGCGTGGGCCAGATAAGGCACACTGTATTCAACGTCGATCTTCTTGGCCGCTTTCGCCAGCGCAGCCTGGGTATCCCCCGCCTGGCCTGCGTTCAGGCCCTGGGTGGTGGCGAGTTTGCGGAAGTTCTCCAGCAACGCCTGGCTGTCGAGCCCGGCGTTCGGCCCCGGATTCCACTCGATTTTCAGCGCATCGCGCCCCAGCTTCGCCGCCCAAAAATGATCGGCAATCACCGCGATTCCGGTCGGCACTTGCACCACTTTGTGCACACCCGGAATCGCCAGCGCTTCGGCGCCTTCAAAGGATTTGACGCTGCCGCCGAAGGTGGGCGAACGGGCAACCATCGCAGTCATCAGCCCGTCAAACTGCACGTCCATGCCGAACTTCGCCCGGCCGGTGATTTTTTCCGGAGTGTCCAGACGTTGGGTGGGTTTGCCGATCAGCTTCCAGTCCTTTGCGTCCTTGAGTTTGATCGAGGCCGGGTCTGGCCGTGGCAATTGCCCGGCCTCATCGGCCAGTTCGCCGTAGGTGGCACGGTGCTCACCGGCCATGACCACCCCCGATTCGGTATGAATCTCGGACGGCGCGACGTTGAAACGCTTGGCCGCTGCGTCGATCAACATCAAACGCGCCGCCGCGCCGGCCTGGCGATAGCGGTCGAACTCCATCCAGGTCGAGGTCGAGCCGCCGGTGATTTGCATCCCGCCAAAACCAGGCAGGCCGTAATCGGCGGCCGAAGCCGGTGCATGCTCGACGCGGATTTTCGTCCAGTCGGCGTCCAGTTCTTCGGCGATCAGCATGGTCAGGCCAGTCCAGATGCCCTGGCCCATTTCCGAGTGCCCCAGCAATACGGTGACACTGTTGTCGTTGCCAATACGCAGGAAGGCATTGGGCGCAAACACGTTGCCCTGGTTTTCCGCGCCCATGGCGAAACGGTGGGCACCGGGCATGGCGAACGCGACCACCAGCCCGCCGCCCAGCATGGCACTGCCCTTGAGAAAACCACGGCGCGATAACGCGTTGATGCTGTTCATGGCGCAAGCTCCCTTCAACCCGGCCTCAACCCAGCTCGGCGGCGCGCTTGACCGCCGCGCGGATCCTCGGGTAAGTGCCGCAACGGCAGATGTTCCCGGACAGCGCCTGATCGATGTCGCTGTCGGTCGGTTTCGGAATTTTCGCCAGCAATGCGGCCGCCGACATGATCTGCCCGGACTGACAGTAGCCACACTGGACCACGTCAAGTTCCGCCCAGGCCTGTTGGACCGGGTGCGAACCATCCGCGGAAAGGCCTTCGATGGTGAGAATCTTTTGCCCATGGGCCACGGCCGTGGCCGGTGTGATGCACGAGCGCAGCGGTGCGCCATCGACGTGCACGGTGCAGGCCCCGCATTGGGCGATGCCGCAGCCGAATTTGGTGCCGGTGAGGTGGGCGACATCGCGCAAGACCCAGAGCAGCGGCATGTCGGCGGGGACATCCAGCTCCTGATCCTGGCCATTGATGTTCAGGGTCAGCATGGCGCGGTTCCTCAGACTCAGGGGGATCTGAAGGGGCGTCGCTGCGGCCTTGTAAAACCTGCGCGCGCCTCGGGTTACCCTTCAGCTAAGCGCAAATTTGCCGGCAGGCCGAGGCGCATCGACCACCGGTCACCTGTAGGAGCGAGCTTGCTCGCGAAAAACGTCAGTACAACGCGGTCATTCAGACAGGGCGCGTTATCGTTGACGTCCGTCGCGAGCAAGCTTCGCTCCTACACCCTCGATTTGAACAAAATACCGGTGTAACGCGACAGAAACAGCCCGAATGCCATACACCAAAGCAGCGCCGACATTCCCAATCCCCACCCAGAATAAGGCACCAGCAACACCCGTGACACACCCGCCAGCAACAACAGGGTAAACCCCGCAACGATCGCCTTTGACGGCTGCAACAAGCGCCCGGTGTGCCCCAGGCTGACCCGCGCGATCATCGCCAGAACCAACCCGCCGATGCCGCCGACGGCCAGCGAATGGGTGGCCAGGCTTTGCTGCGGCATCCAGCCCAGGTGCCACAGCGCCATGGCCAGCGTCGCCACCGCGAGCCAGGTGTAAGCCAGGTACAGCGACCACAGCAGCGGCACGCGCCACAGACCGCGATCATGCCAGCGCCACAATCGCAGCAGATGCAAACCGCTGATCAACGCAAACAACAGCGCCAGCCACACACGTGGGGCGTCATTCAAACCGGCGGCAAAAGACACCGCCGCCAGCATCGCGCTGATCAGCAACACCTTGCCCGGCAACGGATGAGCCGCAGGCGTTGCGGGACGGTTCAAGCCGCGCTGGATGAAGAACGGAATCACCCGCCCGCCGATCACGCTCATCAGCGCGCCCACCAGCCACAAAGCGGCCAGCACGCCATGCCGCTGCAGATTCACGTCTTCATTGAAAATACCCAGCAACGTCAGCGCCTGACAGCCTGCCAACAACGTGACCATCAGTAAAACCGGATAATTTTCCCGCTTGCCGGCGGCGATCAAATCCCGTCCCAGCACACACGCCAGCAGCGGCAGAAAGGGCACTTGCAAGGCCAGCAACAGGATGGCGGGCATCGGCATCAACCAGGCCAGCCGAGCGATCAGCCATACCAGCACCAGCCCGATCAGCGGCCACCCATTGAGCCCTGGCCGGCCGGTCCAGTTAGGTACCGCCGTCAACAGAAACCCGGCAATAATGGCCGCGGTAAAACCGAACGGCATTTCATGGCGATGCCAGGCGAGCATGCCACCCATTGGTTGTGCGCCGGGGAGTCGACCGTACAACCACAACGCCCAGACCGCCACCGCGATGGCCGCGAACCCGGCACCCGCCAGAAAAAACGGGCGAAAGCCGAGGGAGAAAACAGGTGCAGCAGCGATTCCACGCATCACGCCACCACCCTGGCCGGAGTTTGGCTCAGCCCGTACTGCGACAGCAGCCGCATGACATAGCCGATTTTCAGCAGGGTCGGGCCGAGGATGGTCATGGCGTGCATCGACACCAGGGCGCCAATCGACAGGTGGCCTGCGTAGAGATAGGCGCCGTAGACTCCGGCGAAAAACATGACCAGGCCAACGCCGAGTACACGACTGGAGAGATGCAGAACGTTTTGAGGGTTGCTGAAGAAATGGGACATTTTCCGTACGCCTGTAGCCGCTCAGTTGTACGTTTGATGTTTCATGTTCCGTGCCAGCTCATGAGCCCTTGTAAACCGGCACCTCCAGATCAACGAAGTCAATTTGACTCAACCCCGACATTGTCCTTATGACAACATCAAGAGTCATTACGACAACAACGTCCTCCAGACACGATTCAATCAACCTAAAAGCAAACCAATATCATTTGCACAGACATGGGCCATTTGCTTTAATCGCGATCAATTCTTATTTACACAAGGACGCGAACCGCCCATGGACATGCGCTCACGATGACGGTTGCCGATTCCTCCTGCGTCCAGACCCTCTACGCCACGCATCACCGCTGGTTGCACGCGCTGCTGCGCCGGCGTCTGAACAACGCGTTTGATGCTGCCGACCTGGCCCATGACACCTTCATCCGTGTGCTCAAGCGCCCTCAGGTGTTCGACGGCGAAACCCACGAACGTTCGTATCTGGCGACCATCGCCCGAGGCTTGTGTATCGATCACTGGCGTCGTCGGCAACTTGAACAGGCCTGGCTGGACACCCTCGCGGCGCAGTCCCAAGCCGTTCACCCTTCGCCAGAGCAGCGGGCGATCATCGTCGAAACCCTGTATGAAGTGGACGCCATGTTGCAACGCTTGCCCCAACGGGTACGTGATGCGTTCGTGTTGGCCCAGTTGCAGGGGTTGCCCTACCGCGCCATCGCCGAAGAAATCGGCGTGTGTGAGCGCATGGTGAAGAAGTACCTGGCCCAGGCACTGATGCATTGCGCCATGCTCGAAGCAGAACTCGATGGCCTGCTGATTCAATGACACAGACCGCATCGAACGCCATCAGCCATGCCAGTCTCGAACAAGCTGCGCAATGGTATGTCCAACTCAACGACCAACAGGCCGGGGAACAAGACCGCCAGTATTGGCAAGCCTGGCTGACGCAAAGTAGCGAGCATCAGGCTGCCTGGCATTATGTCGAGCGGGTTGGCCAGCGCTTTGCCGCCTTGCAGAACGATCATCCGCAAGCGGTCAGCCATGTACTGCGCAACACCGAACGTGCCGCCATCAGTCGCCGCCACACCGTGAAGGGTCTGCTGGTTCTGGTGTCGGGAGGTTTGCTGGGGTGGAGTGCCTGGGAGGAAACCGCCCTGGCGCCCACCCTGGTTCGCTGGCGCGCCGACCTCTCCACCGGCACCGGCGAAACCCGCGAAACCCGGCTCAGCGATGGCAGCCAGATCTGGCTCAATGCGTTGAGCGCGCTGAATGTTCGGTTCGACAGCACACAACGACTGCTGCTGTTGCGGCTTGGGGAGGTGTTGATCGACACCGCCAAAGACAGCCACCGCCCGCTGCTGGTGCACACCGCCCAGGGCCGGATGCGCGCGCTGGGCACGCACTTCAGTGTGCGCCAGGAGGATCGGCAGACATTGCTCAACGTCTACGAAGGCGCCGTCGAAGTCCGGACTGCCCAAGGCCAGGTTCAGGTGGTGGAAGCGGGACGCCAAGTGGCATTCAGCGAAAACCACATTCCGACACCGACCGCCGCCACGGCGACTCGTGAAGCCTGGCGCCGTGGCCTGCTGCTGGCAGACAACCTGCCGTTGGGCCAATTGCTCCAGGAGTTGAGCCAATACCGTCACGGGCATCTGGGCTGCGACCCGACGGTGGCCGGGCTGGCGGTCATGGGTTCGTTCCCGCTCAAGGACACCGATCAGGCCTTGCGCCTGCTGGAAGCGGCATTGCCGGTACGGGTGCAGAAGCCGCTGGACTGGTGGGTCAACGTCGGCCCAAAAGCCTGATGAAGGTTTTTTCTGTCGCGCCGGTTCCCTTTTGCCTTTTTCGTCCGGTTAACCCTTCAAGTACCTCGATTGCCGATTGATCCGACTCCCGGGAACCCCATGCCGCGCGCCACCGTTACCCGCACCCGCTTCGCCTTGCATCCGCTGATGCTGGCTCTGGCGGTTGTCTTGCCGGGCCTGGACGTGTCGCGGACTCAAGCCGCCCCCCTCGTCAACAGCGAACAACCCGGCAGCCAGGCACGCCATTACACCATCGCTGCCGGATCGCTGGTGAGCGTCCTCAACCGCTTTGCCGAACAGGCCGGGATTTTTCTCGCCGGACACAATGACCTCGCGGCCGGCAAACGCAGCCCTGGTCTTGACGGTGTCTACAGCCAGCAGCAAGCGTTGCAACGACTGCTGCAAGGCAGTGGCCTGCAAGCGCAACGCCAGGGCACCGGCAGCTACGTGCTGCAGGCCACAGCCGTGACACAAGATGCACTGGAACTGGGGGCGACGAACATTTCCGGGCAGGCACCCGGGACGATCAGCGAAGACTCCCGCGCCTACACCGTCGGCTCGACGTCTTCAGCCACTGGTCTGCCGCTGTCCCTGCGCGAAACGCCGCAATCGGTCACGGTCATCACCCGCCAACTCATGGACGATCAGGGGGCCACCAGCATTGTCGATGTCCTGCGCCGCACTCCTGGCATCAGCGTGCAAAACTACGACAGCGAACGCTGGGAGTTTTCCAGTCGTGGCTTGCCGATCACCAATTTCCAGTACGACGGCGTCAATACCGACTACGACGGTGTCTACGACTACGGCACCTCGAGCACCGACATGGCACCCTACGACCGCGTTGAGATCATCAAAGGCGCGACCGGCCTGATGACCGGGGCGGGTGATCCCTCGGCAACCGTCAATCTGATTCGCAAGCGCCCGACCCCGGTATTCAAAGCCTCGGTCACCGGCACCGTCGGCTCCTGGGACAACTATCGCAGCGAAGGCGATATTTCCGGCCCGCTGAGCGCCAGCGCAAATGTCCGCGGGCGTCTGGTCGGGGTCCACCAGGACCGCAGCGCCTACACCGATCACTACCGCAGCACCAAGGACATCGCCTACGGCATTGTCGAAGCCGACTTGACCCCGGACACCCTTGTCACCGTCGGTATCGACCAGCAAGACACCCGTTCCCGGGGCGCCAGCTGGACCGGTTTCCCGATGTACTACAGCGACGGCTCGCGCACCGATTTCTCCCGGTCCTTCAACCCGGCCACCGACTGGAGCCGTCGCGACTTCACCAACCAGACGGTGTTCGCCTCCGTGCAGCAGCAACTGGTCAACGATTGGGCACTCAAGGTCAGTTACGACCGCAAACACCGCCAGCACGATACCTTCCTCGCCTCCGCCAGTGGCGGCAACCCGGACCCGGTCAGCGGTAACGGCATGTTCATGTACATGGGCAAGTTCGAGGGTGATCAGGTTCAGGACAACATCGACGTCAACCTGACCGGTCCATTCACCCTATGGGGTGGCGATCACGAACTGATCGTCGGTTTCATGTCAATGAGCACGCGCCAGGACATACCGGTATACGGTTCGGTGTACCCGCCAGTGGACGGCAGCATCTTCGACTGGCGCGGCGAGTTTGCGAAACCCGGGATCCCACGGGTGGGCACCGACGACATTGTCCAGCGCCAGACCGGTGCCTACCTGGCCACCCGGCTCAAGCCCGTCGATGACCTGGCGCTGATCCTCGGCACGCGTGTCAGCGACTTCTCGGGGCACGACGACCTGGATTACAGCGACCCGCACACCGCCGACCTGCGCGACAGCTATCGCCAGAGCGGTGTCGTCACGCCTTATGCCGGGCTTGTCTATGATTTCGACGACACCTGGTCGGTGTACACCAGCTACACCAGCATCTATCAGCCGCAAATGAGCAAGGACGCCAACCGGCGACTGCTCGATCCGGTACAAGGCAAAAGTCTTGAAGCGGGCATCAAGGCTGAATACTTCGACGGGCGCCTGAACGCCAGGTTCGCCCTGTACCGCATCGAACAGGACAACATCGCCGAGTATGTCAGCGGCGTTGATACCGAGTCGGTGTACCGCGCCGTCCAGGGTGCCACCACCAAAGGCTTCGAGATCGAACTGGCCGGCGAGTTGCGGGACGGCTGGAACCTGTCGGCCGGCTACACCTATAACCACACCCGCGATGCCAAGGGTGATTACGTCTACGGTTCGGTGCTGCAAACCACTGCACCGGAACAGGTGGCGCGAGTATTCAGCACCTACCGCCTGCCTGGACCCTGGGACAGGCTCACCGTCGGTGCAGGCGTGAACTGGCAAAGCGAATTCTTTGGCAATGTGTTCCGTCCCGACCCCGCCGATACGGTGAACTTCGGTCAGTACACGACGATCACCCAGCCCGGTTACGCCCTGGTGGACGCGATGGCGCGCTATCGCTTCAACGAGCACCTGAGCACCACACTGAACGTGAAGAACCTGTTCGATAAAACCTACTACACCGGGCTTGGCAACTTTGGCACCGGGTTTTATGGCGAACCGCGCGCCGTACAACTGACCACCCGATGGGCGTTCTGATCGTGGCCTGAAACGGGTGTTTGGCGATCTACGGTACTGCCGAACGAACTCAGGCTGGCTACGCTGTAATCCAGCATGCATAACCTGCCGAGGAGTGCCCGCCATGCAACGTGTACAAAAACTCACGCCCTGCCTGTGGTTCGACAATCAGGCCGAAGAGGCGGCAAAGTTCTATTGCTCGATCTTCGACCATTCGAAAATCACCGCCATCACCCATTACGGCCACGCCGGATTCGAATTCCACGGCCGGCCCGAAGGTTCGGTCATGACCGTCAGCTTCGAACTCGACGGGCAGAGCTTCACCGGTCTCAACGGCGGGCCGATGTTCACGTTCAGTGAAGCGGTTTCGTTTCAGGTCAATTGCCAGAGCCAGGAAGAAGTCGACCATTACTGGGGCCGCCTGTCGGCCGGCGGCGCGCCCGAGGCCCAGCAATGCGGCTGGCTCAAGGACAAGTTCGGGCTGTCGTGGCAGATCGTCCCCGTTGCGATGATGGACATGATCAAAGACCCCGACACGAAAAAATCCCAACGAGCCATGCAGGCGATGATGCAGATGAAAAAACTCGATATCGCCGAACTGCAACGAGCCTTTGACGGCGAGAGCTAATACACTCGGGCACTGACCTGCCGAGGAGCGAGCATGAAGCACGCCGTTGCCAAGAACGCCGACAAGGCCCCGCGCTTCTGGCGCGATGACGCCCTGCCCTTCATCGAAGCCCGCGCCATCGCCGACGGGCGTGAAGTCTGCTACACACGGCACGCCCACGAGCACTTTTCCATCGGGGCGATCACCGCCGGGCGCAGCACCTATCTCCATGAGCAGTCGGCGTTCGAGGTCAGCGTCGGCACTGTCGTGCTGATGAACCCCGGTGACGTCCACGCCTGCAACCCGATCGAAGACCAACCCTGGTCGTACCTGATGCTGTACGTCGATACGCCGTGGCTGACCGATTTGCAGCATCAGCTCGGGTTCTGCGATGACGCGGCGTTTCGCCGCTTTTCAGTGACCCATACCCGGGACGCCAACCTGTTTGCCGGCCTCGCGGGCTTGTATGAGGTACTGGTCGATCCACAGCAAGACGTGCTGCGTAAACACAGCGTGGCGGTGGAGTTTTTCACTGATGTGCAGCAGCGATTGAACCCGATCGATCAGCCGCTGCGCGAACCCAATTTCAAGCTGGAGCGTGCTGCCGATTACATCCGCGACCACTGCACGCAAACCCTCAAACTCGAAGACATATGCGAGGCGGCGCAACTGTCACCGTCCTACCTGATCCGCGCCTTCAAACAGCATTACGGCATGACGCCCCACGCGTTCCTGGTGAACCGGCGCATCCAGTTCGCCCAGGATCAATTGCGCAGCGGCAAGCTGATTGCGGACGTGGCACTGGAAGCGGGGTTCGCCGATCAGGCGCATTTTCAACGGGCATTCAAACAGCACCTGGCGGCGACACCGGGGCAGTATCGGGGCTGAGGCAACACAAAGAGGCTCTTGAGCCTGACTCTCCCCTGTGGCGAGGGGGCTTGCCCCCGTTGGGCGGCGCAGCCGTCGTAAATCCTGCATGCAATGTATGTCTGAAAGAACGTCGGGGGCCGCTTCGCAGCCCAACGGGGGCAAGCCCCCTCGCCACAAAGTGCTCTCTCGCAACAAAACCTGCAGTGACTGCCGTTACGGCAGCAACAGGTACACCGCGCTCACCACCAGCAGCAACGCCATGGTGCGATTGAACAGGCGCATGCCGGCCGGGTTGTGCAAAAAGCCGCGCAGAAACGTCCCGGCATAAGCCCAGCAACCGACCGACGCATAGCAGATCACCAGGTAGATCGCGGCGAATTGCCAAACCAGGCGTGCCTCGCCATCGGCGACAAACGCGCCCATGCCGGCCACGCAGGCCAGCCAGGCTTTCGGGTTGAGCCATTGCATGATGGCGCCATACAGCATCGACGGCGCCTGCGCCGATTCGCTGGTTTGCACCTGCCCATTGTCGGCCGCCAGCTTGAAGGCCATGTACAACAGAAACGCCACGCCTGCCCATTGCACCCCCTGCGTCAGTGCCGGCCATCGTTGCAACAACTCATGCAGCCCCAACCCCATCAGCACCAACAGCAAAACAAACCCCAGGGTGGCCCCGGCCACGTGACGCTGGCTGGCCCGGAAGCCAAACCGCGCGCCGGAACTCAACGCCACAATGTTGACCGGCCCCGGCGTGATGGACGCGACCAGCGCAAACGCTGCCATGGACATCATCAGACTCATTGCACACCTTCTTCCATCGAGTTGAACAAGGCCCTCAAGGTAAAGACCCCACCGGTTCGCGTATTGAAGAAAACTACCCTTCCCGGCCTCGCTACGAGTAATAGCTGACGATGCTTTTCACTTTGCTCAAGGCAGTGCGCAACGAGTCCATGTCCACCGAACCCAACGCCAGGCGTATCGCGTGTGGCACGTGGGCCGAAATCGCAAAAGGCTCGGCCGGCGACACCGACACCTGCTCGCGCATCAGCGCCATGGCGATCTGGTCGGCCCGGGCGTCCTCCGCCAACGGCAGCCAGATGAAGTAGGAATTGGGGTGACTGATGGTCCTGAGCCCTGCCAGCATCTCGCGGGCCAGGGCTTGCCGGGCCCGGGCGTCTGCACGCTTTTGCGATTCCAGTTGGCTGACGGTGCCATCGTCGAGCCAGGCCGTGGCGATGGCGGTCACAACGCCGGGAGTGTTCCAGGTGGTCGCCATGATCGTGCGCTCGAACGCTGCGACCCATTGCGCCGGTGCGGCGATGAAACCGACGCGCAGCCCGGTGGCGACATTCTTCGACAGACCGGACACATACACCGTCCTCTCCGGCGCCAGCTCGGCCAACGGTGGCGGTACGTTTTCAGCCAGGAACGCGTAGGCGGCGTCCTCGATGATCGTCAGGTCATGCCGGCGCGCAATCGCCACCAACTGCTTGCGCTGTTCCAGGTCCATCACCCAGCCCAAAGGGTTGTGCAGGGTCGGCATCGAGTACAGCGCCCGTACCGATCGGCTGCGACAGAGTTTTTCCAGTGCGGGCAGATCAGGCCCGGTATCCGTGACCGGAATGGGCAAGACTTCCAGATGCAGGGTTTCGGCCAGCGTCTTGAAACCGGGATAGGTCAGCGCATCGGCGGCGATCACATCACCTGGTTTGAGCAGCGTCATCATCGCCACCGCCAGGCCATGCTGGGCGCCGCTGACGATCAACACCTGTTCAGCCGGCACGCTCAGCCCCCGATCAAGCAGATGGCGCGCGACCGAGGCCCGCTCGTGCAGGCGTCCTGCGTGAGGCTGATAGCGCAGGAGAGATTCAAGGTCCCCGGACAACGCCAGTTGACGCAAGGCAGTGCGCAACAGGTCGGCCTGACCGGGCAATGACGGGTAGTTGAAATTCAGGTCGATCATCCCCGCCGCCACCACGTGCTGCGAGATGCCCTGCCCCGGCGGCAGCGAGGTCTCCCTGACAAAGGTCCCGCGTCCGGTTTCGCCGCTGACCAGGCCCATACCCTCCAGCTCGGCATACACCCGGCTGGCGGTGACCAGCGCCAGACCGTGCTCGGTTGCCAGTTGCCGGTGAGTCGGCAGGCGCGTACCGGGCGGCAGATGCCCGGAGCGGATGTCGGCGGCAAAGGCATCTACCAGAGTCTTGTAGCGGGATCGAGGCATGTCGAGATGTATCCATGACAATTTTTTGATTGTATCGATACTCGCTCATAGGATGAGTTTCGTGCAATCAGACAATGAGCGTGAGCCAAATGGAACGGACCTCGAACCTGCAACCCCGGACGCTGGAAAACAGCACCAGCGGCTGGATCAACGGCCTGATCGGCGTGGTGATTTTCAGCGGCTCGCTGCCGGCGACACGGGTGGCGGTGCTGGAGTTTGACCCCGTGTTCCTGACGGTTGCGCGCGCGACCATCGCGGCGGTCCTGGCGTTGTGCCTGCTGTGGTTATTCAAGGAAAAACGCCCGGCGCGCCAGCAACTGATTCCGTTGATGATCGTCGCCCTGGGCGTGGTCATCGGCTTTCCCCTGTTGACCGCGCTGGCGCTGCAATACGTGACTTCCGCGCACTCCATTGTCTTCGTCGGCCTGTTGCCCCTGGCAACAGCGGTGTTTGGCGTTCTGCGCGGCGGCGAGCGGCCAAGGGCGGCGTTCTGGATTTTCTCGGTGCTGGGCAGCCTGCTGGTGGTCGGGTTTGCCCTGTCCCAAGGGCTGACCGCCTCCCCCCAAGGCGACATCCTGATGCTGCTGGCCATCCTCGCCTGCGGCCTGGGTTATGCCGAAGGCGCGAAACTGTCGCGCACCCTCGGTGGCTGGCAGGTGATTAGCTGGGCGCTGGTGCTGTCACTGCCGGTCGTGGCCGTGCTCAGCTGGATGCGCATGCCGGCTTCGTTCACCGGCATCAGCACGCCAGCCTGGTTCAGCCTGGCTTACGTCTCGCTGTTCAGCATGCTGATCGGTTTCGTGTTCTGGTATCGCGGCCTGGCCCAAGGGGGCATCGCCGCCGTCGGGCAATTGCAGCTGCTTCAGCCGTTTTTCGGGCTGACCCTGGCCGCCACCCTGCTGCATGAGCATGTCAGCCTCGGCATGCTGGGTGTCACCGTCGCCGTGATCCTCTGCGTCACCGGGGCGAAAAAGTTCGCCAGATAACCCCGTGTACGGTGGTTTGCGCCCATGACTGTATGGGTCTGGCCAAGGGTGAGCCGTGATAAAAATAGCGCTCTTGCTACAGGAGCCCACCATGGACCTCGCCACCCTCACCCTGTTTCTGCCGGCCTGTTTTGCCCTCAACATGGCGCCAGGCCCCAACAACCTGTTGTCGGTCAGCAATTCGACCCGCTATGGCTACCGCACCGCGTGTGTGGCCGGCATCGGCCGGTTGCTGGCGTTCGCCGGGATGATTGCCCTGGCCTCGGCGGGGCTGGCGGTGGTGTTGCAAACCTCTGAGCTGCTGTTCTACGCCATCAAGATCCTCGGCGCGGCTTACCTGTTCTACCTCGCCTGGCAATTGTGGCGCGCAGATCCGGGTGTGGAAAACGTAGTCACCTCAGGGCCCGTGGGCACGCTGGCGCTGGCCCGGCAGGAATTCCTGGTCGCGGCCGGCAACCCCAAGGCCATCCTGATTTTCACCGCGTTCCTGCCGCAATTCGTCGACTCGACCCACGCCATTGCGCCGCAGTTCGTGGTGTTGGGCGCGCTGTTTCTGGTGCTGGAATGGGTCGCCATCGGCGCTTACGCCTACATGGGCCTGCACATGCGCCGCTGGTTCGCCAGGCCATCGGGCAAGCGGATGTTCAACCGCTGCTGCGCCGGGTTGCTGTCGGCGGCGGCTTCGGTACTTCTGATGGCCAGACGCGCCTGAAGTAGATATTTTTCCCATGTGGGAGCGGGCTTGCTCGCGATTGCTGTCTCACATTCAACATTGATGCTGCCTGATACACCGCCATCGCGAGCAAGCTCGCTCCCACATTGACTCGCAGTGTTCAAAGGAGCGAAATTCGCTGTCGATTTTCCGGTGGAGGTCGCCCATGACGCGATCTATGCTGGGCCCATGAACCTACAAAAAACGCTTCTACCGCCCCGTGCCGAGATGGTTCGCGCCATGCTCGAACGAGACACCTCCTACGAGGGGGTGTTTTTCACGGCGGTCAAGACCACAGGCATCTTCTGCCGTCCCGGTTGCACCGCCCGCAGCCCGAAGCCTGCGAACGTCGAGTTCTTTGCCAGCGCCGAACAATGCCTGGCGGCGGGCTATCGCGCCTGCAAGCGCTGCAAACCGCTGGACACCGCCGCCAGCGCGCCGGACTGGGTGCAGAAACTGTTCAAGTCGGTAGACGCCGACCCGGAGCAGCGCTGGACCGACGCCCGGCTACTGGCTGAAGGCATCGAACCACTGAAACTGCGTCGCTGGTTCAAGCAGCACTTCGGCATGACCTTCCACGCCTGGCTGCGCACCCGGCGCCTGGGCATGGCGCTGGGCGGGATCAAACAGGGCGACTCCATCGATGACGTCGCCTTCGATTCCGGCTACGAGTCCCTGAGCGGTTTTCGCGATGCCTTTCAAAAATCCTTTCACATCACCCCGGGCCGGGCGGCCAACAGCGAGCCGCTGCTGTTCACGCGCCTGACCACCCCCCTGGGGCCGATGATCGCCATGGCCGAACGGCGTGGGCTGGTGCTGCTGGAGTTTCTCGATCAGGCCTCGCTGAACCCTTCGGTCCAGGCGCTGCAAAACCGTTTCGGTTATGCCGTGGCACCGGGGCACAACGCGCATTTGCAGCAGATCGAAGAGCAGTTGTCCGCGTATTTCGCCGGTACGCTCACTGAGTTCAGCGTGGCCTTGCACATGCCCGGTAGCGAGTTCTCCCGCCGGGTCTGGGCTGAACTGGCGAAGATCCCTTACGGCCGGACCACCACCTACGGCGCCATTGCGGCGATTCTGGGCAAGCCCGGTGCCAGTCGGGCGGTGGGCCTGGCCAACGGGCATAACCGCTTATCGATTGTCGTGCCCTGCCACCGGGTGATCGGCGCCGACGGCTCGTTGACCGGCTACGCTGGAGGCCAGCCGCGCAAGGCGTTTCTGCTCAGGCTGGAAAACGCAGCGGTGCAGCTCACGGAGCAGCTGGCGTTCTGATCCCCCCACAGTTTTTTCATAAGGAAGGAAACTCGATGGACAGGCTCGACAATCAACTGCACCAACTGCATCACGAGGGTTTGCTGATCCTCACCAACGTCGCCGATGCCGCCGGTGCGCGGCTGGTGGAGCAACTGGGCAACAAGGCCGTCGCC
Source organism: Pseudomonas jessenii (assembly GCF_002236115.1). GTDB lineage: Bacteria > Pseudomonadota > Gammaproteobacteria > Pseudomonadales > Pseudomonadaceae > Aquipseudomonas > Aquipseudomonas jessenii. The sequence continues at coordinate 940,326 of NZ_NIWT01000001.1, forward strand.
ACCAGCAGTGCGGCGGTGGCCTGGGTACATGGCTATCCGGACGGCAACACCCTGCCCCTTGAGCGCCTGGTCTCGACGGTCGAGTCGATTGCCCGGGTCATTTCGGTGCCACTGACCGTGGACATCGAAGCCGGTTATTCCGATGACCTGGAACGGGTGGCAACAGTGGTTGACGCCGTGATTGCCGCCGGCGCTGTCGGAATCAATATCGAGGACGGCTCCTCGCCGCCGGAATTACTGGTACGCAAGATTGAAACCGCGCGCCAGGTGGCCGATCGACGTAACGTGAACCTGTTCATCAATGCGCGCACCGATGTTTATCTTCGGGGTCTGGTGCCTGCCGAAGATCGCGTCGCCGAAACCCTCGAGCGCGCCAAGCTGTATCAGGCGGCCGGTGCCAATGGCCTGTTTGCGGCGGGCGTTACCGCGGAGTACGAGATCAAGGCGCTGTGCCACGGCACCTCGCTGCCGCTGAATGTGCTTGGCTTCCCGGGCCTGCCGTCACCCGAAGTGCTCAAAGAAATTGGTGTGCGCCGCCTGTCCGCAGGTTCAGGCATCGCCGAATTCCTCTACGGTGCCATGGCCGGCATCGCCAAAAGCTTTCTGCAAACCGGCAAGTTCGATACCCACGACCTGAAGGCCCTCACCTATGGCGAAGTGAACGCTCTGCTGAAACCGTCCGGGAAAGCCTGAGCCCATGGCCGACGGCTATCAGGCGGCCAGTGCGTTCCTGGCGACCATCGATGACGACTGGCGCCGCCACATCGACGCCGTCGGCCCGTGCCTGCACCAGCCGCATGCGGCCCGTGATCCCTATGAGTCGCTGGTGCGGGCGATTGCCTATCAGCAACTGCACGCCAAGGCCGGCGATGCGATTGTCGGCCGGCTGCTGGCACTGTTCGGTTCGGGTGCGTTTCCCAAGCCTGAACAGATCGTCGCGACCGATTTCGACCGACTGCGCAGTTGCGGATTTTCCGCGAGCAAGATCGCGACCATTCAGGGCATCGCCCAGGCGGCGCTGGACGGCGTGGTGCCCGATTACGCCACGGCGTTGGCCATGGACGATGAAGCACTGATCGAGCGCCTGATCACGTTGCGCGGCGTGGGCCGCTGGACCGTGGAGATGCTGCTGATCTACAGCCTGGAGCGGCCGGATATCCTGCCGGCCGATGACTTTGGCGTGCGTGAGGGCTATAGGCGACTCAAGGGCCTGGAGGTGCAGCCGACACGCAAGCAGATGATCGAGATCGGATTGGGGTGGAGCCCGTACCGGACGGTGGCCTCCTGGTATTTGTGGCGGGTGCCTGGCCGGTAGACCGCGTTATCGTTCATCGCGAGCAAGCTCGCTCCCACATGGACTCTGTGTACATAAAATCTTTGGCAGACACAAAACCTGTGGGAGCGAGCTTGCTCCGGGCGGCGATCCGACGATGGCGTCAGTAGCGACACCACATCATCCAAAACCAGTCACAACCCCGACTTCAACCGGCTGAACGCCCTGATCAACGCCCGGTTGAACTCCTTGCCATTGTCATTCTTGCTGTACAGCGAAGCCCGGACCGCGGCCGGCGGATACGTCCCCGGATCGTTGCGAATCGCCGGGTCGATCAAGCCGTCCGCCGCCGTAATCGCATTGGCGTAGTGGATGGTGTCGGTGATCGGCGCGATCACTTGCGGAGTCATCAGGTAATCCATCAACGCCAGGCCGGCCTGCGGATGCGGCGCGTCCTTGGGAATGACCATGGCATCGAACCAGATCAACGTGCCCTCCTTCGGAATCCGGTATTTCAGCGAGTACGGCTTGCCCGCCGCCTCGGCCTGGCCCGCCGCGATGGCCACGTTGCCGTTCCACGACATCGCCACGCAGGTGTTGCCGTTGGCCAGGTCGCTGATGTTCAGGTCGTTGTCGAAGTAGCGGATGTACGGACGAATCTTCGCCAGTTGCTGCTCGGCCAACTTCAAGTCATCGAGGTTCTGGCGGTTGATGTCCAGGCCCAGGTACTTCATGACCGCTGCAAACACTTCGTTGGGATCGTTGAGCAAGCTGACCCCGCAATCGGCGAATTTCGAGACCACGGCCGGATCGAACAGCATCGCCCAACTGTCGGTCGGCGCATCGGGCAGGCGCTGTTTGACAGCCTGTTCCTGATACCCCACACCCGTGGTGCCCCAGGCGTAGATCCCGGCATAGCGGTTGCCCGGATCGAACACCGCCATGTGCTGGCGGAACTCCTCGCCGACGCCGGCAAAGTGCGGCAGTTGCTGCTTGTCGACCGTCTGCACCGCGCCACTCTCGATGGCCCGGGACAGGTGCTGCCCCGCCGTCAGCACCAGATCGTAGCCACTGCGGCCGGTGAGCAGCTTGGTCTCGACGGTTTCCAGGGAGTCGAAGTGGTCGACCACCACATGGATGCCGGTTTTCGCTTCAAAATTCTTCAAGGTGTCCGGGGCCAGGTACTCGCCCCAGATGTACAGGTTGACCACCGGTTTGGCGGTGTCGGCAGCCTGCACACACAGGGGTGCAAGCACCAGCAGTATTGCTTGAGTCAGTTTGTGCAGGCCCACGATCACGCTCCCTTTTTGTTGGAGGTGGTGACGGCGTACTGCGGCATGGTGATGCACGCGACGTTGCCGCCACCGAGGAGGATTTCCCGGGAGTTTTCGATGCCGACGATGCTGTGTTGCGGGAACAGCTCGGCCAGGGTCGCCAGCGCCACTTTGTCGTTGCGATCACCAAACAGCGGCACCACGATGGAGCTGTTACCGGCGTAGTAGTTGATGTACGACGCGCAGATTTTCGTCCCGGCCTGGCGGGTATGGGTGCTGTCCTGCCGGTCCAGGCCTTCGGCTTCTTCGGCGGTCCACTCCAGCACATCCGGCTGCGGCAGCTTGTGCACGATCAACTCGCGGCCACGACTGTCGCGGGTGCTGCGCAGGATGTCGTAGGCCTCCTGATAGATTTCCCATTGCGGGTCGTCGCGGTTGTCGGTCCATTGCAGCACCACTTCACCGGGGCGCACGAAGCACGCGAGGTCGTCGACGTGGCCGTCGGTTTCATCGAACTTGCAGCCCCGCGGCAGCCAGATCACCTGCTCGGCGCCGAGGTAATCGGTCAGGCGGCGGGTGACTTCGTCCTTGCCCAGGTGCTGGTTGCGATTGCGGTTGAGCAGGCATTGCTCAGTGGTCAGGATGCTGCCCTGGCCGTCGCTCTGGATACCGCCCAGTTCGGCGATCAACGGTGCGCGATAGCGGTCGAAGCGTTCGATTTCGAGGATCTTGCCGGCGATCTGGTCGTCCTTGTCCCACGGATAGTACAAGCCGCCGTCGAGGCCGCCGTAGGCGTTGAATTCGAAGTCGACGCCGCGCACTTCGCCACTCTGGTCATTGACCACAAAACACGGGCCGCTGTCGCGGAACCAGGTGTCGTTGCAGGTCATTTCGACCACGCGTACTTGCGGCGGCAACTGGCGACGCGCGGTGGCGAACTGTGCCGCCGAGGCGCACACGGTGACCGGTTCGCTCATGGAAATGGCGGTGACGATCTGCACCCAGACTTTCTGCGCCGGCTTGGCACCGTTGCGCCAGACGTCGGTACGCTCCGGCCAGCCGAGCCAGCAACCGGACTTGGCTTCGAATTCGCCAGGCAGGCGGAAACCGTCCTGTTTGGGAGTGGTGTCGAGCAAACGGGCCATGGTCAAACCTCTTCAACTGGGATTGGAATGACCACAGGCTAAGGGCGACAGCGACTGGCTCGCCAACGATGATTATTTCGGAATACTTGAATTCAACTCATCAATCGAGCAACTGATCGTTGAACCATTCCAGCATTTGCGCCACCGCCGGGCGCTCCAGCCGCAGCCGCTCGCACACCAGCGCATATTGGCCCAGCGCGGTCATGCTCGAGGTGAACGGCCGTACCAGCCGCCCGCTGAGCAAATCTTCCTGGGCCGTCAAGTTGTCGCCCATGGCCACGCCCTGCCCTTGGGCCGCGGCCTCCAGTGCCAGCCCGGCGTGGGCGAAATACAATTGACGATCAGGGCGCTGGTCACCGGCATGGCTGGTAAGCCACGCGGTCCAGGTCTTGCCGTCCTGGTCGTCGTGCAGCAGACAGTGGCGGGCCAGGTCCTTCGGGGTTTTCAGGGTGCCCTGGTTGAACAGGCCGGGGCTGCACACCGGGAAGAACTGCAACGCAGGCAGCGGCCGGACGAAATACGCGGTGCTGTCCACCGGGCCGGTGCCGTAGGTGATCGCCAGGTCGATGTCTTCCCCGGGTGCCGTGGCGTCGATCGGCTGTTCGTACAGATGCAAGGTGATGTGTGGGTAACGCGCGTAGAAATCCGTGAGACGACTCATCAGCCACTTTTGCGCCAGCTCGGCGGTAACCGCCAGACGCAATACCGCCAGGGATGAAGGGTCGCGCAGTTCATCGCAGGCATCGCCAATCAGTTCGAAAGCCTGCTGCAAACTTTGCATCAGGCGCCCGGCAGCCAGGGTCGGGCGAATCTGCCGGCCCTCGCGCACGAACAGCGGCACACCGAGTTGTTCTTCGAGTTGGCGAATCTGGTGGCTGACCGCGCTGTCGGTGACACACAACTCGGCCGCCGCCCGACCGAAATGGGCGTGACGGGCGGCGCATTCGAAGGTTCGCAGGGCTGCCAGGGAGGGTAAGCGTCGCATGGGGGTTATGTCCCGGTTTCGAGGGGGACATGCTGACTTGGCCTTGAGTGGGCGTCCAGTGGGACCGCGTTATCGTTCATCGCGAGCAAGCTCGCTCCCACAGGGGATTGCATTCCAAATGTGGGAGCGAGCTTGCTCGCGATGGGGCCAGTATATTCACCATAAATCCACCGCCCTATCACGCTGGCTGATCAACGATGACATGCCCCCGCACCCGGCGCATGTTGAACCCTCAACCGGAGGGACTCGCCATGCTCAACACACTCAAACAGATCAACTCAACCTCGGCCTTCAACCGCTGGGCCGGCTTTGAAGTCACCCGCGCCGAAACTGGCGAAGCCGAGCTCACCATGGCCTTTCGTGAAAACGACATGGCGCAATACGCCGGTTTCCTGCATGCCGGCCTGATTGGCGCGATGCTCGACACCGCCTGCGGATTTGCCGCCGGGACTGTGGCGGGCAACGTGCTGGCCTCGCACTTTTCAGTGAACTGCCTGGCACCTGCGATCGGTGAAGTGTTCATCGCCCGGGGCCGAGTGGTGAAGGCCGGCAAGAAACAGGTATTTGCCCGCGCCGAACTGTTCGCGCAAACAGGCGGTCAATTGAAACTGGTGGCGACCGGCGACGCGATTCTGGTGCCGGTCGAGTAGCCCTTACGGTCTAGGCTGTTCAGGGTACGCTCAAGTCAGCCGGAGGCTCCCATGCATCTCGAAGGTTCCTGCCATTGCGGCGCGGTGTCGTTCAGTTTGACCAGCGCCCACCCCTACCCTTACCAGCGTTGTTACTGCTCGATCTGCCGCAAGACACAGGGCGGTGGCGGCTATGCGATCAACCTCGGTGGCGATGCCGCCAGCCTCAAGGTTCGCGGGCGCAAACACATCGCGATTTACCATGCGCGGCTCAAGGAACAAGACGACAAGCGCGCCCACAGCAGCACGGCCGAGCGGCATTTCTGCTCGGTCTGCGCAACGGCTCTGTGGCTATTCAGCCCGGAGTGGCCTGAGTTGATTCACCCCTTCGCCTCGGCCATCGACACGCCGCTGCCGGTGCCGCCGGAGCACACGCACCTGATGCTCGGTTCAAAAGCGCCGTGGGTGGAGGTGCAGACGCAGCCCGGGGATCAACAGTTCGATCTGTACCCCGAGGAATCCATCGCCCAGTGGCATGAGCGTCTCGGCCTGGTCTGCCGAGAATAATTATCAGTTTTTTTCATACGGCAGTTCCCCTTTGCGTTTTTCGTTCGGTCAACCCCTCAGAAGCACTTCAACTACCGATCGATTCGATGCAAAGGGATCCCCATGTCGCACCCGCTTGTCGCCCGTTTCCGTTTTGCCTTGTGCCCTCTCGCGCTGGCCTTGCCTGCCGCCCTGCTGAGCCTTGTACCCGTTGTCCACGCCGCTGAAACCGATGCCGAAAAGAACTCGGCCCGGGACGACGGCGTACTGCAACTGGGCGCAACGACCATTTCCGGCCAGGCGCTGGGCGCTACCACCGAAGGCACCCACTCCTACACCACCGGCTCAACATCCACGGCCACCGGCCTGCCCCTGTCGATCCGCGAAACGCCGCAATCGGTGACCGTCATTACCCGTCAGCAGATGGACGACCGCGGTGTGCAGAGCATCGGCGACGCGCTACGCAACACCCCCGGCATTTCGACGCAGAAGTACGACAGTGACCGCACCGAGTTTTCCGCCCGCGGCTTTGCCATCACCAACTTCCAGTACGACGGCGTGAACATTCCGTATGACGGTGTCTACGGTGAAAACCCTAACAACGGCGACGACGCGTCCAGCCTGGACCGCATCGAAATCGTCAAGGGTGCGACCGGCCTGATGACCGGTTCGGGCGACCCGTCCGCCACCGTCAACCTGATCCGCAAGAAGCCGACCAAGGAATTCAAGGCGTCGATCAGCGGCACCGTCGGTTACTGGGACGCGTATCGCAGCGTCGGCGATATTTCCGGTTCGCTGAACGATTCCGGCAGCGTGCGTGGCCGCTTTGTCGGCGCTTATTCCGACAAGAACTCCTACCAGGATCATTACAGCCAGAAGAAAGACCTGTTCTACGGCATCCTCGAAGCCGATCTGACACCCGACACCCTGCTGACCTTCGGCGTCGACAAGTCAAGCACCACCCCGCGCGGCTCGTCCTGGACCGGCAACCCGGTGTACTTCTCGGACGGCGGCCGTACCGACTTCCCCCGTCACTTCAACCCGGGCGCCGACTGGAGCCGACGTGACTTCGACGACATCACCTACTTCGCCTCCCTGGAACAGGCCCTGGCCAACGATTGGAAGTTCAAGGCTAGCGTCGACCAGAAAACCACCGACCACGACACTCGCCTGGCCTCGGCCAGCGGCGGCAACCCGGACCGCGCCACTGGTGAAGGCATGTTCCTGTACTGGGGTCGCTGGGAAGGTCATCGCGTGCAAAACACCGCTGACGTGAACGTCACTGGCCCCTTCACCCTGGGAGGCCGCGAGCATGAACTGGTGGCTGGCTTCATGGCTTCCCACTCGCGCCAGACCGGCGCGACCTACGACACCAGCGCCTTCGAATTGGTCCCGGGCAGCATCTACGACTGGAACGGCAATCTGCCGGAACAGAACTTCCCGAAAAACGGCAAGTACGAACGCATCCAAAGCCAGAATGGCCTGTACCTGGCCACGCGCCTGCACGCGACCGACGATCTGTCGATCATCCTCGGCAGCCGCCTGAGCACCTTCAAGTACAACGAGGATTATTCGTACTATCCGGGTGCGGGACTCGATGACACCCATGCCAGCTACAAGGAACATGGCGTGGTCACGCCCTATGCCGGTGTGGTTTATGACCTGGACGACACCTATTCTGCATACGCCAGCTACACCAGCATCTACCAGCCACAAACCTACAAGGACGCCAACGGTTCGACCCTGGCACCGGTCGAGGGCGCCAGTTACGAAGCCGGCCTGAAAGCCGCTTACTTCGACGGGCGACTGAACGCCAGCCTGGCCTTCTTCCGCATCGAGCAAGACAACCTCGCCGAATCGATCGGAACCAACCCGGTCACCAACGAAGGCATCTACAAAGCCATCGACGGCGCAACCACCAAGGGTGTGGAACTGGAACTGGCCGGTGAAGCGGCCGAAGGTTGGAACCTGTCGGCCGGCTATACCTACGCCCGCACCCGTGACGCTGATGAACAGCGCATCTTTGGCTTCCCGCTGGCGACCTCCAAACCGGAACATGTCGTGCGTACGTTCACCACCTACCGCCTGCCCGGCGCACTGGATCAGGTGACCATCGGTGGCGGTATCAGCTGGCAGAGCGCGTTCTACGGCAAGATCTACAGCCCGACAACGGGCGGCGACACCCGCATCAAGCAAGGTGGCTACACCCTCGTCGACCTGATGAGCCGCTACCAGTTCAACGAAAACCTGAGCTTCACCGTCAACGCCAACAACGTGTTCGACAAACGCTACCTGACGGGCCTGGGCAACTTCGACACCACGTACTACGGCGAACCACGCAACGTGATGTTGACCACCAAGTGGGATTTCTAAGCTGAGCGCCCGCCAGAAAACTGATACCTGTCAGTTAACACCGGAACCTGTGGGAGCGAGCTTGCTCGCGATAGCGGACTGTCAGCCACCTCAGGTGTGGCTGCCTGGTCCGTCATCGCGAGCAAGCTCGCTCCCACAATGGGTTGCGGTGTTTATGCCGCAGCCGGTATGCCGCTATGGAAGCGAAATTCCACATCCGGGGATTCGATCAGTTCCTGCTCGGCGGCACGGACCCTGTCGATCACCTGGGCGATGTCCTTGGCGTCCCCATATTGGTAGGCCAGCTTCAGGTAACCCTGGAAATGCCTGGCCTCGCTCTTGAGCAGACCGAAATAGAACTTGCCCAGTTCTTCGTCCAGGTGCGGCACCAGCGCTTCGAAACGCTCGCAACTGCGGGCTTCGATGAAGGCGCCGACCACCAGGGTGTCCACCAGTTTCACCGGCTCGTGACTGCGCACCACCTTGCGCAGCCCCGACGCATAGCGCCCGGCGGACAGCTGGCGCAGTTCGATCTTGCGCCGTTTCATCAGGCGCATGACCTGTTCGTGGTGCACCAGTTCTTCCCGGGCCAGGCGCGACATCATGTTGATCAGATCGACGTGGGAGTGATACTTGGCGATCAGGCTCAACGCGGTGCTGGCGGCCTTGAATTCGCAGTTCTTGTGGTCGATCAGCAGGGTTTCCTGATCGGCCAGCGCGGCCTGGATCCAGCCGTCGGGGGTGCGGCAGCCAAGGAACTCGTGAATTTCGGGAAGAATCATGGGGCTCACGGAAAAATAGGTTCAAAACGAAGGGCGCCGATTATACCGGCCTGCCCGCAGACCACCAGTCGCCGACCGTTGATATGCATCAAGTCCCCGAATCGCCGACAGCAACTATAGTTGTGCAACGCCGTGCTTTTTCATTTTCAGGAGATCCCGCTCATGCAAGCCATTCGCAGCATTCTGGTGGTCATCGAACCCGAGCACTCGGAAAGCCTGGCGCTCAAACGGGCGAAGTTGATCGCCGGTGTGACCCAGGCGCAGTTGCATCTGCTGGTGTGCGACCCCAAGCATGATCACAGTGGCATGTTGGGTGTGCTCAAGGCCGCTTTGACGGAGGACGGCTACAGCGTCACCACCGAGCAGGCCTGGAACGACAGCCAACACCAAACCATCGTCGATGTGCAGCAAGCCGAAGGTTGCGGCCTGGTGGTCAAGCAGCACTTCCCCGACAGCCCGTTGAAAAAAGCCCTGCTGACCCCGCAGGACTGGAAGCTGTTGCGGTCCTGCCCGACTCCGGTGCTGCTGGTGAAAACCGCCGATTCATGGAAAGACAAAGTGATCCTGGCAGCCATCGACGTCGGTAACACCGACCAGGAACATCGCCACCTGCACAACACCATCATCGATCATGGCTATGACATCGCAACCCTGGCCAAGGCCCGCCTGCACGTGATCAGCGCCCACCCGTCGCCGATGCTGTCGGCGGCCGACCCGACGTTTCAACTGAGCGAAACCATCCAGGCGCGCTATCGCGAACAGTGCAAGGCGTTCCAGGCGGAATTCGACATCGACGATGACCACCTGCACATCGAGGAAGGCCCGGCGGATGTGCTGATTCCGTTCATGGTGCACAAACTGCAGGCAGCGGTGACGGTGATCGGCACCGTAGCGCGCAGCGGGTTGTCAGGGGCGTTGATCGGCAATACGGCGGAAGTGGTGCTCGATGCGGTCGAGAGCGATGTGCTGGTGCTCAAGCCGATGGAAGTGGCGGATCATCTCGAGGAGATTGCGGACAAGCATTGAAGCCGAACATGCTTTTGTGGCGAGGGGGCTCGCCCCCGTTGGGTCGCGAAGCGGCCCCCTGCATTCCGGCAGATGTACTGTGCCAGCTCAATTTGCGACGGCTACGCCGCCGAACGGGGGCAAGCCCCCTCGCCACATATCAGCGGGTCAGCCGCCAAAGGCGTCTTGCAGGAACCCCGGCGCAATATAGCGCTGGTAATGGGCTTCGGAGAGCAGGAAAAATTCCCGATCAATGGCGTCGCGCAATTCCGGCAGGTTCCACTCGCGAAACTCCGGCAGCAGCACCATCCCGTAGGCTTCCAGGTTGTTGATCACCCGCGCACCGCGCGCGATCAACTGGTAGGCCCAGCAATATTCCGACTGATGGGGCACGAAGCGGATCTTGCGCTGCTCCAGCTGCATTCGGAGCAGTGCCGGATCGAAAATTTCCACCTTGGCGGCCATCACCTGTGACAGCAACTGCTCAAGACGCAGCCATACCGCGCGCTTTTCTTCCTCGTTGTAACCGTTCCAGTGGATCACTTCGTGGTGGAAACGCTTGCAGCCACGGCACACCAGGTCACCGTAAACAGTGGAGCAGAGGCCGACGCAGGGAGTCTTGATGGTCTGATTGGGCATAGATAGGCAAAAACGCGAAAAAGCAGAACAGGCCGGCATGTTAGCCCTTTGTCGGCCATTGATCACCCCTCAAAGTTCAGGGCCTGTGGAGAATCGGGCTCTGGTGACCGCCACCACCAAAGTCCAATAAACACTGACTTACCTTTAATTTTTTTTTGCCGTAGAATCAGCCTGCCTTTTTAGGCGCCAATGTCCGTTAGAAGCTGTTTTCAAAGCGTCACGAGCACAGTCGTTCCTTCAGAGCGGTGTTGGCGAGGGGTTTTTCCAGCGGGGAAAAGCCCAACGCCAACCCTCATCAGCTCCCGTTCTGCAGGCGTAAAACTTTGAAAGCAGCTTCTGTAAGGAATTGTCGGTAATTCTGGCTAAGTGGCTCACAACGCCATGCAGCGCATGAGTACGGCAATTTCGGGATGAGCGTCCCGGACACCCATTTGGGACCACTGATGAGGGTAATAACTGTGCTTGAAGCCTACCGCAAACATATCGAAGAGCGCGCAGCACTGGGTATCGTTCCCCAGCCGCTAAACGCCGAACAAACTGCAGGCCTGGTCGAGCTGCTGAAAAATCCCCCGGCTGGCGAAGAAGCATTCCTCGTTGACCTGATCACCAATCGCGTTCCGCCTGGAGTGGACGAAGCAGCCTATGTAAAGGCCGGCTTCCTGTCCGCCATCGCCAAAGGCGAAGCCAAATCCCCCCTGATCGACAAGAAGCGCGCTGTTGAACTGCTCGGCACCATGCAGGGCGGCTACAACATCGTGACTCTGGTTAACCTGCTGGACGACGCCGAACTGGCTCCAGTAGCGGCCGAAGAACTCAAGCACACCCTGCTGATGTTCGACGCCTTCCACGACGTCGCTGAAAAAGCCAAGAACGGTAACGTTCACGCCCAAGGCGTGCTGCAATCCTGGGCTGACGGCGAGTGGTTCGTGAAGCGCCCGACCCTGGCCGACAAGATCAGCCTGCGCGTATTCAAGGTCACTGGCGAAACCAACACCGACGACCTGTCCCCTGCTCCTGATGCCTGGTCCCGTCCAGACATCCCGCTGCACGCCCTGGCCATGCTGAAAATGGCTCGCGACGGCATCGTGCCTGACGCACAAGGCGTCACCGGTCCGATGAAGCAGATCGAAGAAATGCGCAACGCCGGTTTCCCTATCGCCTACGTCGGTGACGTGGTCGGTACCGGTTCTTCGCGTAAATCGGCCACCAACTCCGTACTGTGGTTCTTCGGCGACGACGTTCCTTATGTACCGAACAAGCGTGCCGGCGGTTTCTGCTTCGGCAGCAAAATCGCTCCGATCTTCTACAACACCATGGAAGATGCCGGCGCACTGCCAATCGAATTCGATGTTTCCAACATGCACATGGGCGACGTGATCGACCTGTACCCGCATGCTGGCAAAGTCTGCAAGCACGGCACCGACGAAGTCCTGACCACCTTCGAAATGAAGACTCCGGTGCTGTTGGACGAAGTTCGCGCTGGCGGCCGTATCCCGCTGATCATCGGCCGTGGCCTGACCGAAAAGGCTCGCGCCGAACTGGGTCTGCCACCTTCGAACCTGTTCAAGAAGCCTGAAGCTCCGGCTGAAAGCACCAAGGGTTTCACCCTGGCGCAGAAAATGGTCGGCAAGGCTTGCGGCGTGACCGGCGTTCGTCCGGGCACCTACTGCGAACCGAAGATGACCACCGTGGGTTCCCAGGACACCACCGGTCCAATGACCCGTGACGAACTCAAAGACCTGGCGTGCCTGGGCTTCTCGACCGACCTGGTGATGCAGTCCTTCTGCCACACCGCGGCTTACCCTAAGCCGATCGACGTGACCACCCACCACACCCTGCCTGACTTCATCATGACCCGCGGCGGCGTTTCCCTGCGTCCGGGCGACGGCATCATCCACTCGTGGCTGAACCGCATGCTGCTGCCAGACACCGTCGGTACCGGTGGTGACTCCCACACCCGTTTCCCGATCGGCATCTCGTTCCCGGCCGGTTCCGGCCTGGTTGCGTTCGCCGCAGCCACTGGCGTCATGCCGCTGGACATGCCTGAGTCGATCCTGGTTCGCTTCAAAGGCGAACTGCAGCCAGGCGTCACCCTGCGTGACCTGGTTCACGCCATTCCTTACTACGCGATCCAGGCTGGCCTGCTGACCGTAGAGAAGAAAGGCAAGAAGAACGCCTTCTCCGGTCGCATCCTGGAGATCGAAGGCCTGCCTAAACTGACCGTAGAGCAAGCGTTCGAACTGTCTGACGCCTCGGCTGAACGTTCGGCTGCCGGTTGCACCATCCAGCTGTCCAAAGAGTCGATTGCCGAATACCTGCAGTCCAACATCACCCTGCTGCGCTGGATGATCGGCGAAGGCTACGGCGATGCACGTACTCTGGAACGTCGCGCCCAAGCAATGGAAGCCTGGCTGGCCAACCCTGAGCTGCTGGAAGCGGACAAAGACGCCGAATACGCCGAAGTCATCGAGATCGACCTGGCCGACATCAAGGAGCCTGTGCTCTGCGCGCCGAACGACCCGGACGACGCCCGCCTGCTCTCCAGCGTTGCTGGCGAGAAGATCGACGAAGTGTTCATCGGTTCGTGCATGACCAACATCGGTCACTTCCGCGCCGCCGGCAAGTTGCTGGAACAGGTCAAGGGTCAGCTGCCAACCCGTCTGTGGCTGTCGCCGCCGACCAAGATGGACGCTCACCAGCTGACCGAAGAAGGCTACTACGGCATCTACGGCAAGGCCGGCGCTCGCATGGAAATGCCAGGCTGCTCGCTGTGCATGGGTAACCAGGCACGTGTAGAGCCGAACTCGACTGTCGTGTCGACTTCGACCCGTAACTTCCCGAACCGTCTGGGTGACGGCGCGAACGTCTACCTGGCTTCGGCCGAGCTGGCGTCCGTGGCTTCCATCCTGGGTCGCCTGCCGACCGTCGAGGAGTACATGGAATACGCTGGCAAGATCGACAGCATGGCGGCCGATGTCTACCGCTACCTGTCCTTCGACCAGATCGCCGAGTTCCGTGAAGCTGCTGCGAACGCCAACATCCCGGTCGTTCAAGCCTAACGTTGCAACGCAATGAAAAACGCCGCCCATCGTGAGATGAGCGGCGTTTTTTTATGGCTGTTTTTTGTGTACATATCCGTTTCTGGAGTAATGGCTGCTATTTGTTCCGCCATTACGGCAAACAGACAAAGCGAGCCGACCTGGCTCTGGCTGAGGTCCCCGAACCTCTGTAGGAGCGAGCCTGCTCGCGATGGTCGTCAACGATAACGCAGGCTGTCTGAATCCCCGCGGTGTCCCGGCGTTTTTCGCGAGCAGGCTCGCTCCTACAGCCGACCGCGGCAGACCGAATACCCCCGCCCCCCCAAAAAAAACGGCCAACCCGAAAACCGGATCAGCCGTCATTCACTCATCAAATCAAACAGCAATCACGCACTCAGCGAATAGACCAACGCCGAAATCGCCACCAGGCCCACCGCCGTCACGAAGACATTGGACGCCTGACCGCGATAGCGTGCCATCGCCGGCACCTTGCGGATGGCGTACATCGGCATCAGGAACAGGATCGCCGCGATCACCGGGCCACCGAGGGTTTCGATCATGCCGAGGATGCTCGGGTTCAGCGTAGCGACGATCCAGCACACCACCAGCATGAACGCGGCGGTCATACGGTCCAGGGCCTTGGCGGACGGACGCTTGCCGCTCTTGACGATCAGGCCCTTGAGGCCTTCGCTGGCGCCGATGTAGTGCCCCAGGAACGACTTGGAAATGGCCACGAAGGCAATCAACGGCGCCGCGAAGGCAATGGTCGGATTGCTGAAGTGGTTGGCCAGGTACGACAGGATCGACAGGTTCTGCGCCTTGGCTTCAGCCAGTTGCGCTGGCGACAGGGTCAGCACGCAACTGAAGACGAAGAACAGCACCATCACTACCATCAACAGATGGGCACGGGACAGGATCTGCGAGCTGCGTTCCTCGGCGTGTTCGCCATAACGACGCTTCTGGTCGACCGCAAACGCCGAGATGATCGGCGAGTGGTTGAACGAGAACACCATCACCGGAATCGCCAGCCACAGGGTATGCAGCAGCGCCGACGGCGCAGGCACTTGGCTCGCGGTGGCGAGAATGCCGCCGTTCCAGTGCGGAATCAGGTACACCGCCAGAAACAGCAGCGCCACGATGAACGGGTAAACCATCAGGCTCATGGCCTTGACGATCATTTGCTCGCCGCAGCGCACCACGGCCAGCAGGCCAAGGATCAGCACCAGCGACAACACGGCGCGCGGTGGCGGCGTGATGTGCAATTGATGCTCAAGGAAACTGCCCACGGTGTTGGTCAGCGCCACGCTGTAGATCAGCAGGATCGGGAAGATCGCGAAGAAGTACAACAGCGTGATCAGCGCGCCGGCCTTGATGCCGAAATGTTCTTCCACCACTTCAGTGATGTCGGCGCCTTCGCGACCGGACAACACGAAACGGGTCAGTCCGCGGTGTGCGTAGAACGTCATCGGAAACGCCAGCAACGCCAGGATCAGCAGCGGCCAGAAACCGCCCAGGCCTGCGTTGATCGGCAAAAACAGGGTTCCGGCACCAATCGCCGTGCCAAACAGCCCCAGCATCCAGGTGGTGTCTTGGCGATTCCAGCTCGTAAGCGTCGCGGGTGTCGCGTCTACATAGCGTTCGTTAACGCTATTGGCCTGATCATTCATCCGGTGGGATCTCCACATTCCGGTCACTTGCCACCCGGCCAGGACGCGTCGGAATACCCGACAGGCGGCGCCCGGCCGAAACAGGGGCGCGATTCTGGAGGATTAGTGAGCAGAAGCAAAGACTTAGGTGAGGAACGGTGGTACCAGATAGACGAAAGTCCCCTGTGGGAGCGAGCTTGCTCGCGATAGCTGCGGCACATCCAACATCTACTTGCCAGACACACCGCTATCGCGAGCAAGCTCGCTCCCACAAGGAATTGCAGTGTTTTCGAGGCTACGTTTCATCGCCAGACAGCATCCACCGCTTGATAAAGGTCTACCATCATGTATTTTTAACCGACCTGCATTCCTTCTGGAGTCTGCCCATGCCACTGGTTCGCGTCGACATCCAAAAACACCGGGACCCCACCCACGCCAGACGCATCGGGCAACTGATCTATGCCGCCATGCGCCAGACCATTGGCGTGCCTGAACACGACAACTTCCAGATCCTGGCCGAACACGACGAGCAGCATTTCATCTTTGATCCCGGGTATCTGGGCATCAACCGCACCGATAACCTGGTCGTCATCCAGATCACCCTCAACGAAGGGCGAACCCTGGAGCAGAAAAAAAACCTCTACAAAACCATCGCCGAAAGCCTTAATGCAGAGCTGGCGGTGCGCCTGGAGGACGTTTTCATCAATCTGGTGGAAGTGAAAAAAGAGAACTGGTCGTTCGGCAACGGGATTGCCCAATACGCCCTCTGATAGTCCACCTGAAAAACGAGAATGACCCATGCCCCGAGTTTCCCGCAAACAAGCCGACCTCAACCGCGAGACTATCGTCGATGCCGCCACCCGGCTGTTTCGTGAACGCGGCTTGCACGGGATCAGCGTGGTCGATGTGATGGCCGCCGCGGGCCTGACCCACGGTGGCTTCTACGGGCACTTCGAATCCAGGGAAGCCCTGGCGCAAGAGGCCAGCGGCCGGGCTTTCGAGCAGGCCGCGCAACGCTGGTCAGGACGGGTGGCCGAGCATGACGGCAAGGACGCCGCCCGCTGTGCCGTGGTCGAAACCTACCTGTCCAACGAAAGCCGGGACAATCCGGGCGACAGCTGCCCGGTGGTGGCCTTTGCCGGGGACATGTGCCATGAGGCCGCCGAGAGCGGATTGCGCCAAACCTATCTGCAGGGCCTGAACAACCTGCTCGATTCCCTTGGCTCGCTGCTGGACGCAGAGGACGAAGCCGGTAAACGGCAGCAGGCGCTGGTGCAGTATTCGCTGATGTTCGGTGCGCTGATGCTGTCCCGGGCCACCCGAGGCGACCCGCTATCGGATGAAATTCTCGAAGCTGCCCGGGCCGCCCTCACGCCGTCGAAGTAAATCGCCCGCCCCCACGCAATAAAAAGATCGCAGGCATTACCAGCTCCTACACTCAGCGCAGTGTCCACAATGGCGCAGGAGCTGCCACGGACTGCGATCGCTGGTGGTTGCCAAGCCGCCCTGAAATCAGCAATCTCAAGTGACGTTCGAGCCGATTTTTCGATGCCCACAGGGAGCCAAGCATGCCTGTAACCGTTCTGGTACTGGTTGAAACCATCAATGAGTACCTGCCTATCCTCGAACATCAGGGCTTTCACCTGATCCTGGCCCCGACGCCCGCCGAGCGCGCCGAAGCCATTGCCCACCACGCCGGGCAGATCGACGCCGTCCTCACCCGTGGCCCGTTGGGGCTGTATGCCGATGAAATCGCCGCCCTGCCCAACCTCAAGATCATCTGCGTGATTGGCGCCGGGTATGAACACGTCGACCTGCAGGCCGCAGCGAACCGGGGCATCACCGTCACCAATGGCGCCGGGGTCAATGCCTCGTCCGTCGCCGACCATGCGATGGCGCTGCTGCTGTCGCTGGTGCGCGACATACCCCGCTGTGATGCCGCCGTTCGGCGCGGTGAGTGGCCGAAAATCATGCGCCCTTCCCTCGCTGGCAAACGCCTGGGCATCCTCGGCCTCGGTGCCGTCGGCATGGCCATCGCCAAACGCGCGGCCAATGGCTTCGACATGGCGGTGAGTTACCACAATCGCCAGCATCGCAGCGATGTGCCCTACACCTTCTGCTCCACCCCCACTGAACTGGCCCGTGCTTCAGACTTTTTGATCGTCGCGACCCCCGGTGGTCTCGGGACCAGACACCTGATCAACAAAGCGGTCCTTGATGCCCTGGGTCCTAACGGGTTCATCGTCAACATCGCCCGCGCCAGCGTGATCGTCACCACCGACCTGATCAGCGCCCTTGAACAACGCCGGATCGCCGGCGCCGCACTCGACGTGTTCGACGCCGAACCGAAGGTGCCGGATGCACTCAAGACCCTGAGCAACGTGATCCTCACCCCTCATGTCGCCGGGCTGTCCCCGGAAGCCACCCAGGGCACCGTCGAAATGGTGGGCAAGAACCTCGTGGCGTTTTTCTCCGGCCAACCGGTGCTCACGCCGATCGAACTGCCGTCGGCCGAGAGCCGGCTCGCCCATTGATGGCGATTCATACAGCTGTATCAAAAACAATGATTGGCCGGCAACACGCTCACCTATAAGAGCCGTTCGCGGTTGTAGGTGTGCAGTGTGCGCATTAGATTAGCCAATAGTTTCAGGCCTCCAGAATAAGCAGAAGGGATAAGCATGGCGCTTACTGACCAGTCCACCCGTACCCGCACCGGCGAAGAGCTCGATGCCGGCCTGATCGATCCGTACCTCAAGGCCCATATTCCGGGGCTCAGCGGCTTGCCACGGATCAGCCAGTTTCCGGGCGGCGCTTCAAACCTCACTTACTTGCTGGAATACCCCGAACAGGAATTCGTCCTGCGTCGCCCGCCCTTCGGCCACAAGGCCAAGTCGGCCCACGACATGGGCCGTGAATTCCGCATCCTCAATCAACTGCGCGACGGTTTTCCGTACTGCCCGAAAGCCTACGTGCACTGCACCGACGAATCGGTGATCGGTGCCGAGTTCTATGTCATGGAACGGGTCAACGGCATCATCCTGCGCTCGGACCTGCCGCCGGAGCTGGGCCTGGATTCGGCGAAAACCGAAGCACTGTGCAAGAGTTTCATCGACAAGTTCGTGGAACTGCATCGCGTCGACTACAACGCCTACGGCCTGGGTGACCTGGGTAAACCCGAAGGCTACGTGGCGCGACAAATCAAAGGCTGGAGCGATCGCTACGAAAAGGCCCTGACCCCCGATGCGCCACAATGGGAAGCGGTCAAGGCCTGGCTCAACGACAAGATGCCGGCCGACCATCCGACCTCCAGCATCGTGCACAACGACTACCGCTTCGACAACGTGATCCTCGACCCGAACAACCCGATGCAGATCATCGGCGTGCTCGACTGGGAACTGACCACCTTGGGCGATCCGCTGATGGACCTGGGCAACACTCTCGCCTACTGGATCGAAGCCGATGATCCGGCGCCGGTGCAGATGATGCGCCGCCAGCCGAGCCACGCGCCGGGCATGCTCACCCGCCGCGAGTTCGTCGATTACTATGCCGAACGCTCGGGCATACGCATCGACAATTTCGACTTCTACTACACCTACGGCCTGTTCCGCCTGGCCGGCATCGTGCAGCAGATCTACTACCGCTTCTACCATGGCCAGACCCAGGACAAACGCTTCGCGCAGTTCATTCACATGAACAAGCTGCTGGAGCAGATGAGCTTGCAGGTCATTTCGAAATCCAGCCTCTGACCGTATGCGATCCCTGTAGGAGCGAGCCCGCTCGCGAAGACCGTGAACGATAACGCGCACTGACTGGCCTCAACTGAACAGCATTAGCCGCAACACGGCATTTGACTCGATAACAAGACTTTTCATAAGGGAATCCCATGTCCAAGACTCAGTTGTTCGACCTCGACGGCAAGATCGCTTTCGTCTCCGGCGCCAGCCGTGGCATCGGTGAGGCCATTGCCAAACTACTGGCCCAGCAAGGCGCCCACGTGATCGTGTCGAGCCGCAAGCTTGAAGGCTGCCAGCACGTCGCCGACGCCATCATCGCCGCCGGCGGCAAGGCCACCGCCATTGCCTGCCACATCGGCGAGATGGAACAGATCAGCCAGGTCTTCGCCGGCATCAAGGAACAGTTCGGGCGCCTGGACATCCTGGTCAACAACGCCGCGACCAACCCGCAGTTCTGCAACGTGCTGGACACCGACCTCAGCGCCTTCCAGAAAACCGTCGACGTGAACATCCGCGGCTACTTCTTCATGTCGGTCGAAGCCGGCAAGCTGATGCGCGAAAACGGCGGCGGCAGCATCATCAACGTGGCGTCGATCAACGGTGTTTCACCGGGCATCTTCCAGGGCATCTACTCGGTGACCAAGGCGGCGGTGATCAACATGACCAAAGTCTTCGCCAAGGAATGTGCGCAATTCGGGATTCGCTGCAATGCCTTGCTGCCGGGTCTGACCGACACCAAGTTCGCCTCTGCACTGGTGAAAAACGAAGCCATCCTGAACACCGCTTTGCAACAGATCCCGCTCAAGCGCGTGGCTGACCCAAGCGAAATGGCCGGCGCAGTGTTGTACCTGGCCAGCGATGCTTCCAGCTACACCACCGGCGTTTCGCTGAATGTGGATGGCGGCTTCCTGTCCTGATTGTCTGAACAGTACAAATCCCTGTGGGAGCGAGCTTGCTCGCGATGGCGTTATCAGATTCAACATCGATGTCGACTGATACGCCGCTATCGCGAGCAAGCTCGCTCCCACAGTCGGGGTTGTTGCACATCGCAGCGTCCGGGCTTACTGCGTGACGCAACGAGTCGTGGTGGTGACTCGGGTCACCTGCCCGTCTTCAGCCCGTACATCGCCCAGGACATCGGTTTTATCCATGGCCTGGCAGGTGCGTTCAGGAGGGGGTGGAGTGACCGCTGGAGGGGGTGGCGGACTGGCACAGCCGCCGAGGATCGCCACGCAGAATGCCAGCGACAAGGGTGAGATAACGCGTTTCCCAAGAGTTTTCATAGGTTGACCCGCGATAAGTGATAGACACATTTTTGTGACAACAAAACCGGCGCGCAAAATCCATGCACCTGTCAAAAAAATAAATATCTGCGAATCATTTATAGCCCAATCCGTGACCAGTACCCGTAAAAGCTGACAGTTCTTACATCACCG
The DNA here is from genome assembly GCF_002236115.1 of Pseudomonas jessenii. GTDB lineage: Bacteria > Pseudomonadota > Gammaproteobacteria > Pseudomonadales > Pseudomonadaceae > Aquipseudomonas > Aquipseudomonas jessenii. Next base: position 960,810 of record NZ_NIWT01000001.1, read on the forward strand.
AATCAGGGCGCTGCAAGGAATTGCTGTCCAGTTCGTAACGCAGTTCTTCGATCAATGCGGTGACCGACTCCGCAGTCTGCAACGTGCTCATGGTCAGGCCACTGACCACCAGGTCCACCTGACCCGACAGCGGGTGATAGAGCTTCACGGTCAGCGAATGGTCGCCGCTGACACTGCATTCGCAAGCCAGGGGTGAAAAACTGCGTTCGATCAGCATCCGCAGCTGCGCCAGCGTGATCATTGCGATGGGGCCTGGCGGGTTGAAGCATCGTGCAAATGGCTCATGGGGCGGTTCCTTTTGGCGGTTTCCGAAGCGGAAGCGCGCGGGACTTGAAGTCACCTGCCGCACGTCCTCAGCCTAAGAGCCGCCTCACCGGATCGACACATGAATTTGCACCCTGCAATCTAGTGCATTTACACCTTTACCCCTGCCCCTTGGTCCGCCATTCACTGGAGAACAGTCCCCGCTCCCGCGCCCAGACGATCGCCTCGCTGCGGCTGTGCACATTGAGCTTGGAGTACGCCATCGCCACATGGTTGCGCACTGTGTTCGGAGCCAGTTTCAGGCGCGCGGCGATTTCCTTGTCGGCCAGGCCTTCGCAGATCAGGCCCAGCACATCGCGCTCACGGGCGGTCAGGTCGGTGAAGGACACACTGGGCAATTTCGGTGAGTTGACGCTCTTCACATTGGCCAGTTTTTCGATCAGCGTGCGGCTGAACCATGAGGCGTCCTTCATCACTTCCTCGATGGCCGACACCAGTTCCAACTCGGTGCGCCTGCGCTCGGTAATGTCCATCAGCACCAGCAGATAACAGGGGATGTCCTGAATGTTCACGGTGTCCGCCGACACCGCGCAATCGATCAGCCCGGCGTCTTTCCTGCGCAGACGTACGTCGATGCGATCCAGGCTACCGGTTTTCTCCAGCGTGGCGAACAGCCAGATGCGCGCGTTTTTGTCATCGATGAAGTCGATCTGCGCAATGCTGCTCCCAAGCACGTCCTCACCGCGATAACCCAAGGTATCGAGGAACGCGTCGTTAACGTCCAGCACCCGTTGATCGGCCGCGCCGCACAGCAGAATCGGCACCGGAGACAGGCGAAACGCCTTGGCAAAGCGTTCTTCGCTCTGGCGCAGGGCGATTTCGGCCTTGTGCCGTGGCTCCATGTCGACGAAGGAAAACAACATGCAGGCTTCGTCGTTGAGCTCCAGCGGCTGGCCGGCCACGATGACCTGTTTACTGCCGCCATCCGCTAGCCGCAACTGGGCCTGCATCTGCGCGATGGTCACCCCTTCGCAAAGACGCTGCCTGGCCAGCTCCTTGTTTTCGGCCAGGTCCAGCACATCCAGCTCGTAGGTCGAAGTACCGATCACCTGGTCACGGGCATAACCGGTCATTTCGAGGAAACCTGGGTTGACCTTGATGTAGCGCAGATCACTGAGTCGACAGATCACTGCCGGTGCCGGGTTGGCGGCGAAGGTTTTCTCGAAACGTTGCTCGGCGCTGGCCCAGTCGGTGACATCGTCCATGATCAGCACCAGCGATTCCGGCTCGCCACGGCTGTCGGCCAGCACCAGGCTGCGCACGCGATGGACCCAGGACCGCTCGTCGTCCGCTGCCGACGCCACGTCCACCAGCACATCGCTGAACGTCTCGCCGCGCGCCAGCCGGCTGATCGGGTAGCTGTCGACTGGCACTACATGATTATTGCGATAGCGCAAGGCAAAGCGTTGGGTGTAGGCCTTGGCATTGGCGCCCAGGTCGCTGATCTGCGAGGCACCGTGCATGGCCAGCGCCGCCTCGTTGGCCCACAGGATGCTCTGGTCGGGATCGAGCAGAATCACCCCGTCGGACAAGCAGGCGATGATTTGCTGCAACTGGCGACGATTGGCCTCCGTGGAAAGGACGTGCTGGCTCATTTCGACTCCACAAGTATGGTGCCCCTGTGAAGAATACGACCGCCGGAGTTTTGGTTAGTGCAACGAACCTTGCGGGAGCGGGCTTGCTCGCGAAAGCGGTGGAGTTGGTCAGCGAAAAGCCTGGAGGGCCGGTGGTCCTTTGACTATTGCACGTTAAAGGACGCGTCAAGCCCCACCAACTTGTCCGGATTACGCATGATGAAAACCCGATTCACCCGCCCGGTTTCATCGAAAGCAAACGTCATCGACGCGGTGATAACACCGTCGGCCTTGATGATGGCGCCTCGGGCCCCATTGATTTCAACGGGCAGCCATTCACAGGTTTGCCAATAGGCGTGCAACGACTGGCCAATGAAATCCAGCACGCTTTCGATGCCAAACAGCGTTTCACGGATCGCCGAAGCCTTGCCGCCGCTGTCGGCGCAGAGTTCGACGTCTTCGCTCAGCATCACGCTCAAGTTTGCCGTGGAACCACTGGTGATGGCGTTGTGGAAGGCACTGAGCAACTGGTTTTGGCGCACAGGTTCCGGTTGATAGCGGGTCTGGGCACTGCCAAGACTCGCCTTGGCCCGAGACACCAGTTTGCGGCAAGCGGCTTCCTGCACACCGACCGCATCGGCAACCTGCGGGTAATCCATGTCGAAGATTTCGTACAGCAGGTACGCGGCACGCTCCTTGGGTGTCAACCGCTCCAGCAACAACACGAACGCGGTGGACAGCGACGAAGCCAGTTCATGCACGTGCTCGGGTGAGTCCTGATGCGCCGTGTGGATCGGCTCCGGCAGCCAGGTACCGATGTAAACTACCCGGGACTTGTGCGCCGACCGTAGCAGGTCAATGCAATGGCGGGTGCAGGCGGTGGTAAGCCAGGCGGCCGGCGTGGCGATGGAGGCCCGGTCGGCCTCCAGCCACTTGATGAACAACTCTTGCACCGCATCCTCGGCTTCGACGCGCGAACCGAGAATGCGATAGGCCAGACCAAGCAAAAAGGGCCGGCGCTGCTCGAACACAGTGGCGGCGTTTTCAGCGCAGTTCATCAATCAGTGCCTCGACACCTGCAAGCGGTTCCACAGGTTGATCATGCCGATCTCGGCTGTCAAGGCGCCGATCTGTTCGTCATTGAAATACGCCCTCAGTTCACCGCGCAGGCTGGCGTAATCGGTTTTTTCATCCAGTATCGTCAAGGCTTCGGTCCACGCCAGCGCAGCGCGCTCCGCAGCACTGAAATCACTGACGTGACGCCAGACGATCAGGCGATCCAGACGCTCGTTGGTTTCATTGGCTTCCCGGGCTTCGCGGGTGTGCATCTTCACGCAAAAACCGCATTGGTTGATCTGCGAGGCGCGCAGGTGGATCAAGTGCTTGAGGCCTGGATCAAGATCATGCTGATCGAGCGCGACATGAACCTGGGTCAGGCTTTCGAAAACCTGTGGAATCGATTGCAGCAGGTTGACCGCTTGGGTGTTGGACGACATCGGGTTGCTCCACTGTTTGAGAGGTTCAACAGGATGACGATTGAGCGTTGGGGTTTGTGACGTGCGCTGATTCATTCAGCGCACGTCACTCGGTTCAAGCAGCCAACTCTCCCTTCGCAATCGCCGCCGAAGCCGCCAGCATTGCCCGCAACAGCACCGCACACCCGGCCGCCAGGTCTTCCGGCGCGGCATTTTCGATTTCGTTGTGGCTGATGCCGCCTTCGCACGGCACGAAAATCATCCCGGCCGGGCCGAGTTCGGCGAGGAAAATCGCGTCGTGGCCCGCGCCGCTGACAATGTCCATGTGCGACAGGCCCAGGCTTTGGGCGGCGCCGCGTACCGCTTCGACGCAGCCCTTGTCGAAGTACAACGGTGGGAAGTCGGCCGTTGGCGTGAGTTCGAAGGTCAGGCCGTGTTCGTCGCAGGTGGTTTCGATGACTTCACGCACTTCGGCAATCATCGAGTCCAGGCGCGCCGGTTCCAGGTGCCGGAAGTCCAGGGTCATGCGCACTTCGCCAGGGATGACGTTGCGCGAGCCGGGATAGGCTTGCAGGCAACCGACGGTGCCGCAGGCATGGGGTTGATGGCTGAGGGCGGCGCGGTTGAGCGCACCGACGATCACCGCGGCGCCGACCAGGGCGTCCTTGCGCAGGTGCATCGGGGTCGGGCCGGCGTGGGCTTCGACGCCGCGCAGTTTGAGGTCAAACCATTTCTGCCCGAGGGCGCCCATGACCACGCCTATGGTCTTGCGTTCGTCTTCCAGTATCGGGCCTTGCTCGATGTGGGCTTCAAAGTAGGCACCGACTTTGTGGCCGCTGACTTTGCGCGGCCCGGCATAACCAATGGCATTCAGTGCCTGCCCCACCGTCACGCCCTCGGCATCGACCTTGACCAGGGTTTCCTCGAGGGTGAATTTTTCCGCGAACACGCCGGAACCCATCATGCACGGGGCGAAGCGCGAGCCTTCTTCGTTGGTCCAGACCACCACTTCCAGCGGCGCTTCGGTTTCGATATTGAGGTCGTTGAGGGTACGCAGCACTTCGACGCCGGCCAGCACACCGAAGCAGCCATCGAACTTGCCGCCGGTGGGCTGGGTGTCGATGTGGCTGCCGGTCATCACCGGTGGCAGATCGGGATTGCGCCCGGGGCGACGGGCGAAGATGTTGCCGACGGCGTCGATGCTGACGGTGCAGCCGGCATCGATACACCATTTGACGAAGATGTCCCGGGCCTGGCGATCCAGATCGGTCAGGGCCAGGCGACACACGCCGCCCTTGACCGTGGCGCCGAGCCTGGCCAGTTCCATGAGCGATTGCCACAGGCGGTCGCGGTTGATGTGCTGATGGCTGGACTGCAGAACGTCTACGGCCGCGTTCATGATGATTTCCTCAGGCTGTTCTTATCAGGCTGTTCTTATCGGTTTCTCTCAAGCATTTTTTGGTGTGTTTGAGGCCCTCTTCGCGAGCAAGCCCGCTCCCACCTTTGGAATGCATTCCCCCTGTGGGAGCGGGCTTGCTCGCGAAGAGGCCAGTCATCACACCGCAGATTTCGCTACAGATGGGTTGGGCCGCATCACACTCAACCCGTAATAAATAACCCCACCCAGCGCCGAGCCAGTGAACCAGCCATAGCTGTAGAACCAGCTGAACGCATCGCTGCCCAGGGACAGCAGCGTCAGCACCACCGGCACACCAAACGCGATGAACCCGCTCCAGTTCCACGCCGGATACACGTCATCGCGGTACAGGCCGGCGAGGTCCAGTTGCTGCTTCTTGATCAGAAAATAGTCCACCACCATGATCCCGGCGATCGGCCCCAACAGGCTGGAATAGCCGAGCAACCAGTTGGAATAGACCGTTTCCAGGCTGAGATCGGAAACGATCAGGCCGAGCTTTTTCAGCAGTTCATGGGCCATCAGCGCAAGTCCGACCAGCCCGGTGAGGATTACCGCTTTGGTCCGGTTGATCGCCTTGGGTGCGATGTTCTGGAAATCGTTGGTGGGCGACACGATGTTGGCTGCGGTGTTGGTCGACAGCGTGGCGATGATGATCAGCGCCATGGCCAGCGCCACCCAGACCGGACTCTGGATATGGCCGATCAGGGTCACCGGGTCGGACACCGTCACCCCCACCAGCTTCACCGAGGCGGCGGTCATCACCACGCCCAGGGAGGCAAACAGGAACATGGTCAGCGGCAAGCCGATGATCTGCCCGACGATCTGGTCCTTCTGGCTTTTCGCATAGCGGCTGAAGTCGGGGATGTTCAGCGACAGCGTGGCCCAGAACCCGACCATCGCGGTCAGCCCGGCCGCAAAGTAACTGGCCACGCCCGCGCCTTCAGGGCGCTTGGCCGGGATCGCCAGCAACTCGGTCATCGACACGTTGGGCATGGCCCACACCAACAACCCTACCCCCACCAGCACCAGCAGCGGTGCCGAGAGCGTTTCCAGCCATTTGATCGACTCGGCACCGCGAATCACCACCCACAGGTTCAGCGCCCAGAACACCATGAAGCCGATGACCTCACCGGTGCCGCCCAGGGACTTCCAGCCCTCGAACACCGAGCCGAGGAACAGGTGAATCGCCAGCCCGCCGAACATGGTCTGGATGCCGAACCAGCCACACGCCACCAGGGCGCGGATCAGGCACGGAATGTTGGAGCCGAGCACGCCGAAGGACGAGCGCAGCAACACCGGAAAGGGAATACCGTACTTGGTGCCGGGAAAGGCGTTAAGCGTCAGGGGAATCAGCACGATGATGTTGGCAAACAGAATCGCCAGCAGCGCTTCACCGACGGTCAGGCCGAAGTACGCGGTCAGCACGCCACCAAGGGTGTAGGTCGGCACGCAGATCGCCATGCCTACCCACAGCGCGGTGATGTGCCATTTGTTCCAGGTGCGTTCGCGCACCTTGGTCGGTGCAATGTCGTGGTTGTAACGGGGACTGTCGAGGACATCGCTGCTGGCTTCAAGCTCGAACAAGCCGTCGCGCTCGGTCACTTGCGATCTGATCTGTTGCATGGCCGCTCCACTGTTCTTTGAATTATTTTTTGCTCATCGGGGGCTGGCGGCATCAATAAACGTGCCGGGTGCCCCGATTACGCATCGGGCAGTTCCATAAACACTCTGTAAGCAACTGATGTTTATCAGTTTTATGCAGTCAACGATGCAGTCCTCAGTTGCATGTCATGCCACTCAGGCCGAATGCCAGACAAGTTGTCCTGACAGTCAGGACTCAATCTGGTGCGTTGATCTTTTTTTCAATGGCTGCGCATCAACCATAGACCATACTCAAACAGCTGATTTCACATAAGAAATCTTGACTATTTTTCGATCCTGTCAAGTGCGTCAAAATGGTGAACGGCCTCACCATTTTGGTGATTCTTGTAATTAATCTTTAAATATCAATTAGTTAATACCTGAATAAGCTTATAAAAAATATTCTTGCCGATTCGGATAACTGCAGCTAGCGTTTAATCCTGACAGCACTGACAGGAATAAATCTGACCGGGCTGTTTTTATATAGAACATCTAGAACCGGCATAAACCGGTCATTGCCTGCGAGGAACTCGGAATGTCTCTGTTGATCCGTGGCGCCACCCTTATTACCCATGATGAAAGTTATCGCGCCGATGTGTATTGCGCAGACGGCGTGATCAAGGCCATCGGCGAAAATCTCGATGTACCTGCAGGCGCCGAAGTGCTCGACGGCAGCGGCCAATACCTGATGCCCGGCGGCATCGACCCGCACACCCACATGCAACTGCCCTTCATGGGCACCGTGGCCAGCGAAGACTTCTACAGCGGCACGGCGGCCGGACTGGCCGGCGGCACCACGTCGATCATCGACTTCGTGATTCCCAACCCGCAGCAATCCTTGCTCGAAGCCTTCCATCAGTGGCGCGGCTGGGCCGAGAAGTCGGCGTCGGACTATGGCTTTCACGTCGCCATCACCTGGTGGAGCGAACAGGTCCGCGAGGAAATGGCCGAACTGGTCAGCCAGCACGGCGTCAACAGCTTCAAGCATTTCATGGCCTACAAGAACGCGATCATGGCCGCCGATGACACCCTGGTGGCGAGTTTCGAACGCTGCCTGGAACTGGGCGCGGTGCCGACCGTTCACGCGGAAAACGGTGAACTGGTGTATCACCTGCAACGCAAGCTGATGGCCCAGGGCATCACCGGACCGGAAGCGCATCCGCTGTCGCGGCCTTCACAGGTTGAGGGCGAGGCCGCGAGCCGGGCGATCCGCATCGCCGAAACCCTGGGTACGCCACTGTATCTGGTGCATGTCTCGACCAAGGAAGCCCTGGACGAAATCACCTACGCCCGGGGCAAGGGCCAGCCGGTCTACGGCGAAGTACTGGCCGGGCACCTGCTGCTGGACGACAGCGTCTACCGCGATCCGGACTGGCAAACCGCCGCCGGTTACGTGATGAGCCCGCCGTTCCGCCCCCGCGGCCATCAAGAGGCGCTCTGGCATGGCTTGCAATCGGGCAACCTGCACACCACCGCCACCGACCACTGCTGCTTCTGCGCCGAGCAAAAAGCCGCTGGCCGCGACGACTTCAGCAAGATCCCCAACGGCACCGCCGGCATCGAAGACCGCATGGCGGTGTTGTGGGATGAAGGTGTGAACAGCGGACGCTTTTCGATGCAGCAATTCGTCGCGCTGACGTCCACCAACACGGCGAAGATCTTCAACCTCTACCCACGCAAAGGCGCGATTCGTGTGGGTGCCGATGCCGACCTGGTGCTGTGGGACCCGCAAGGCACGCGGACCATTTCCGCCAAGACCCACCATCAGCAGGTGGACTTCAACATCTTCGAAGGCAAGACCGTGCGCGGCGTGCCCAGCCACACCATCAGCCAGGGCCGCGTGGTCTGGGCCGACGGCGACCTGCGGGCCGAACGTGGGGCCGGGCGCTACATCGAGCGGCCGGCGTACCCGGCGGTGTTTGATTTGCTGAGCAAGCGGGCCGAGTTGAATCAGCCGGTTGCCGTGAAACGCTGAGAGCGGCCTTCGGCCTATCGCGAGCAAGCTCGCTCCCACAGGTTTTGTGAACACCCGAGATCCCTGTGGGAGCGAGCTTGCTCGCGATGAGGCCCGCACAGACAACACAAAAAACAATGCCCATTCAGAGGCAGCACCTCAAATAACCGTGAGGCCAAAACCGTGATCAAGACCCTGGACCACCTCCCGCATCCCGTTGAGAATGCGGCCGCCCTCGCCGGCCACTTCACCGATCTGGCGCCGCCGCTCAACGAGCGCCAGGCGCACCTGGAAGCCTCGCGCTGCCTGTATTGCTACGACGCGCCCTGCGTGAATGCCTGTCCGAGCGAGATCGACATTCCCTCGTTCATCCGCAACATTGCGCAGGACAACGTGCAAGGCGCCGCGCAGAAAATCCTCTCGGCCAACATCCTCGGCGGCAGTTGCGCCCGGGTGTGCCCGACGGAGATTCTTTGCCAGCAAGCCTGCGTGCGCAACAACACTCACGAATGCGCGCCGGTCATGATCGGCCTGTTGCAACGTTACGCCGTGGACAACGCCCACTTCAGCACGCACCCCTTCCAGCGTGCTGCCGCCACCGGCAAACGCATCGCCGTGGTGGGTGCCGGTCCGGCCGGTTTGTCCTGCGCCCACCGCAGTGCCATGCACGGGCATGACGTGGTGATTTTCGAGGCGCGGGAAAAGGCTGGCGGCCTCAACGAATACGGAATCGCCAAATACAAACTGGTGGATGACTACGCGCAAAAGGAGCTTGAGTTCCTGTTGGAGATTGGCGGCATCGAAATCCGCAACGGGCAGAAACTCGGGGAGAACCTGACCCTCAGTGAACTGCATCAACAGTTCGATGCGGTGTTCCTCGGCCTCGGGCTCAATGCCAGCAAACAGCTAGGGCTGGCCCACGAAGACGCGCCCGGCCTGCTCGCCGCCACCGACTACATCCGCGAACTGCGCCAGGCCGATGACCTGAGCCAACTGCCCCTGGCCGACCACTGCATTGTCCTCGGCGCAGGCAACACTGCCATCGACATGGCGGTGCAAATGGCCCGCCTCGGCGCTCACGATGTGAATCTGGTGTACCGCCGTGGCATCGAGGACATGGGGGCCACCCATCACGAACAGGAGATTGCCAAGGCCAATCAGGTGCGGCTGATGACCTGGGCTCAACCCGAAGAAGTGCTGCTCGATGACCATGGCCGCGTGCGCGGCATGCGTTTCGCCCGCACCCGTCTGGTGGAAGACCGCCTGCAAACCACCGGTGAAACCTTCGAACTGGCCGCCGACGCGATCTTCAAGGCCATCGGCCAGACCTTCGACGGCAGCGCCCTCAGCGATCCACTGGCCCGAGAACTCAAGCGTCAGGGCGAACGCATCGAAGTCGATGAGCAACTGCGCACCAGCATCCCCGGCGTGTATGCCGGCGGCGACTGCACCAGCCTCGATCAAGACCTTACCGTGCAAGCCGTGCAGCATGGCAAGCGCGCCGCCGAGGCGATCAACGCTCAACTGATGCTCAACGTGGAGGCTGCGTAAATGGCCGATCTGTCGATTGTCTTCGCCGGCATCAAAGCACCCAATCCATTCTGGCTGGCCTCCGCGCCGCCGACCGACAAGGCCTACAACGTGGTCCGCGCCTTCGAGGCCGGCTGGGGCGGCGTGGTCTGGAAAACCCTGGGTGAAGACCCGGCGGCGGTGAACGTGTCGTCGCGCTACTCGGCGCACTTCGGGGCTAACCGGGAGGTACTGGGCTTTAACAACATCGAGCTGATCACCGACCGCTCGCTGGAGATCAACCTGCGGGAAATCACCCAGGTCAAAAAGGACTGGCCGGACCGTGCGCTGATCGTGTCCTTGATGGTGCCCTGCGTCGAAGAATCCTGGAAACACATCCTGCCGCTGGTGGAAGCCACTGGCGCCGACGGCATCGAGCTGAACTTCGGTTGCCCCCACGGCATGCCGGAACGCGGCATGGGCGCGGCGGTCGGCCAGGTGCCGGAATACGTGGAACAGGTCACCCGCTGGTGCAAGACCTATTGCTCGCTGCCGGTGATCGTCAAGCTCACGCCGAACATCACCGACATCCGTGTCGCCGCCCGCGCCGCCCACCGTGGTGGTGCCGATGCGGTGTCGTTGATCAACACCATCAACTCGATCACCAGCGTTAACCTCGAACGCATGGTCGCCAATCCCATGGTCGGCAGCCAAAGCACCCACGGCGGTTACTGCGGCTCGGCCGTCAAGCCGATAGCCTTGAACATGGTCGCCGAAATCGCCCGCGACCCGCAGACCCAAGGCCTGCCGATCAGCGGGATCGGCGGCATTGGCAACTGGCGCGATGCGGCGGAATTCATCGCGCTCGGCAGTGGCTCGGTGCAGGTCTGCACGGCGGCGATGCTGCATGGCTTCCGGATAGTCGAAGACATGAAGGACGGCTTGTCACGCTGGATGGACAGTCAGGGCTATGCCAGCATTTCGGAGTTTTCCGGCCGCGCGGTGGGCAACACCACGGACTGGAAGTACCTGGACATCAACTACAAGGTGATCGCGAAAATCGATCAGGAGGCTTGTATCGGTTGCGGTCGCTGCCATATCGCTTGTGAGGACACCTCGCACCAGGCCGTGGCCAGCCTCAAGCAGGCGGATGGCACTCACAAGTATCAAGTGATCGATGAGGAGTGCGTGGGCTGCAACCTGTGCCAGATCACCTGCCCGGTGCAGGACTGCATCGAGATGGTGCCGGTGGAGACTGGCAAGCCGTTCCTGGACTGGAATCATGATCCGAGGAATCCGTATCACGTCGGTCCTTGAAATCTGCGGCGTCTGAACCGGCGCCATCGCGAGCAAGCTCGCTCCCACAGTGGATTTGTGTCGTACATCAAACCTGAGTACACCAATGATCCCTGTGGGAGCGAGCTTGCTCGCGATGAGGCCGGCCACTGCAGCACAAATCTCAAGGCTCCAACCCGATCCCCCGCAAAATCACACTGGTCACCGTCTGCACCGCTTTCTCGAACTGCATGTCCGACAGCGGCTGATGGTCGTTGAGAATGTTCACCTGGTGATCGAAGTCGGCGTAGTGCTGGGTCGAGGCCCAGATCATGTACAGCAGGCTCGAGGGCTCCACCGGCAGGATGCGTTTGTCGTCCACCCACTGGCGGATTTTCGCTTCCTTCATCTTGGCCCAGTCGTACAGGCTCGCATCCAGCGCTTCGCCGAGGGTCGGCGCGCCATGGATGATTTCGTTGGCCCAGACTTTCGAGCCATAGGGCCGGCTGCGGGAATGGTTCATCTTGGCGCGGATGTAGCTGCTGAGCACCACACGCGGGTCATCGAACATCTCGAAGCACAGCGCATCCTGCTTCCAGACTTCCAGCAAGTCGAACAGCACGGCGCTGTACAACTCGGTCTTGGTGCTGAAGTAGTAGTGCAGGTTGGAGCGCGGCAGTTGTACTTCAGCGGCGATGTCGGCCATGGCGGTGCTGCCAAAGCCCTTTTCAGCGAAGACTTTTTCCGCCCCCAGCAGGATTTTTTCGACGTTACTGCGACGAATCTCGATCTTGTGATTGCCCATGCGGATCCCCGACAACAACGTTGAGCAAGACTAGCATCCGCTCTGGATCGCGGCGACAGGGGAAAACGAAACTTCGTGCAGCCACTGTCGTAAAGCTAAACTCTGCGCACTTGGAAACTGCCTGAGGTACCCACGATGTTGCTCAAGAAAACCCTGACCGTCGCGGCCCTGCTCGGCACGCTGCCGCCGATGATTTCCAGCTGACAATCCAATCCCTTGTGGGAGCGAGCTTTTGTGGCGAGGGGGCTTGCCCCCGTTAGGCTGCGCAGCAGTCGTAAATATAAACTCCTCGATATGCCTGAAAGTCGTAGGGGCCGCTTCGCGACCCAACGGGGGCAAGCCCCCTCGCCACAGGGAACGGTGCAAGCCTTGAAAATCACACAGCAGGTCAACATGTCGCTAACACTGATCGAACTCGAAGACGAATTCACCCGCCTCATCCTCGCGCCCGAGCTTGGCGCCAGCATCGTCAACTGGACGGTGCGCAGCACCGGACAGCCCTTGTTGCGCCACAGTGATGCCCATGCCCTGAACACCGGCCTGCCCGGCAAACTCGGCTGCTTTCCCTTGATCCCCTGGTCCAACCGCATCGCCGATGGCGGTTTCGATTGCCCCGATGGCTGGCTGGCACTGGCGCCCAACAGCCTCACCGATCCCCTGCCGATTCACGGCAGCGCCTGGCAGCAGGCGTGGGACATGGTTTCCCGGTCGGAAAATGAAGTGATCCTGCAACTCGACAGTACAGCCCTCTTCGCTTATCGCGCCCGGCAACGTTTCCATTTGAGCGCGGGCAAGCTGAGCATCGAACTGCACGTCACCCACCTGGCCGAGCACGCTGCGTGGCATGGCCTGGGATTACATCCGTATCTGCCACGCACCGCGAACACCCGACTACAGGCACCCGCCCGGCATGTGTGGTTGTGCGACAGGGCAAAACTGCCGACAGAACTCAGCGCATTGCCGCTCGAGTGGGATTTCCAGCATCTGAAGGCATTGCCCGAATCGCTGGTGGACAACGGCTTCTGCGAATGGAACGGTCACTGCCTGATCGAGCAAGCGGATCTTGGTTACACGCTCGACTGCCAGGCCACCGGCAGCGATTACTACCTGCTGTACTGCCCCGTGGGCCTGGAGTTTTTCTGCATCGAACCGGTGAGCCATCCGATCAACGCGCACCACCTGCCCGGTCGGCCGGGGTTGCGTTTGCTGGAACAGGGCCAATCCACCGAACTGGGTTTCACCCTGCAGTATCGACCGCTTCAGGCAGATGCTCCCAACAGTTGACTCAATACCGCTCGCAACTTGCCAGGCTTCACCGGTTTGTTCAGCAAGGGTGCGTTGAGCCGCTGCAACGCACGCCGACATTGGTCGGTGCGGTCGGCGGTAATGATCACCGCGGGAATGTCCTGGTGGAAATGCTCGCGTAAATGTCGCACCACATCACAGCCGACCACCCCGTGATCGAGGTGGTAGTCCGCGAGAATCAGCTCCGGCGCCTGTCCGCGTAACGCTGCCAGTGCGGCCGCTTCATCGGTGGCGACCAGAACGTCGCAGCCCCACTGCCCGAGCAACGCGCCCATGCTTTCGAGAATGCTCACTTCGTTGTCGATCACCAGCAGACGGCGGCCCGGCAGCGGATTGCCGGTACCCGGTTGTGGTACCGCCTGGCTCACGGGCAACGGAACCTCGTCGGATATCGGCACCTCGATGCTGAACATCGAACCCCGCCCCGGCAACGAGTACACGCCGACTTTATAGCCAAGGATCTTGGCGATGCGCTCGACAATCGCCAGCCCCAGGCCCACGCCCTTGCGGTCGGCGGCGCGACCGACATCCAGTTGGTTGAACTCGAGGAAGATCGAATCGAGCCGGTCGGCGGCGATGCCACGCCCGGTGTCCCAGACCTCCAGGCGCAACATCTCGCCCCGACGCCTTACCGCCAGCAGGATGCTGCCTTCATCGGTGTAGCGGCAGGCATTGCTGAGAAAGTTGCGCAGGATCCGCGTCATCAGGCGCAAGTCGGTGCTGATGGCGTAATCGGCCATGCGCACCCGCAGGTTCAAGCCGGCCGCCTGGGCGACGGACTGGAACTCCGACACCAGCGGCCCCAGCAGTTCATCGAGTCGGTACGACGCGATGTCCGGCTTGACCGCGGCCTGATCGAGCCGGGAAATGTCGAGCAGATCCGTCAATAGGTCTTCGGCCCCTTCCAGGGCCTGGTGAGTGCGCTCCACCAGCACCTGTTCGGCTTCCGGCAATTGGCGTTCGCGCAAGGTCGAAACCAGCAACCGCGCGGCGTTCAGCGGTTGCAGCAGGTCGTGGCTGGCGGCGGCGAGGTATTTGTCCTTGCTGTGATTGGCGGCCTCGGCGGCATCGCGGGCATCGCGCAAGGCCTTGGCGATCTGTTTACGCTGGGTAATCTGCTGCTGAAGGTTACGGTTGGCTTCGAGCAGTTCATTGGTGCGCGCGACGACGCGCAGCTCCAGTTCGTCATTGAGTTGCTGCAGGCGTTGCTGGGCCTGTTTGCGCTCGGTGATATCGGAAACGAACCCCTCCACCAGGCCTTCCTGGCCAGGTTTGAGCAGCAGGTTCATCAACACATCGAGATGGCTGCCGTCCTTGCGCCGCAAGCGGGTTTCATAGCCGTGCAGGCTGCGCTGGTGCCTGAGGATCTCGCCGATGTTTTCCAGCTCCTGCGCGCCGTCGACAAACAGGGCGCCGGCCAGGTCGGTCAGGGAGAACAGCACCTCCTGCGGGTCCTGATAGCCAAGCATGCGTGCCAGCGCCGGGTTGGCGGCACGCATGCCATCGTGCAGGCTGGCCTGGAAGATACCGTGCACCGCGTTTTCGAACAGCCACTTGTAGCGGTTACGCTCGGCTTCCAGATCATCCAGGCGCGCGGCCAGTTCCGGGTAATGACTCTTGCGCGCCGAATGGCTGCCCAGCCCCAGCAGCCCGGCCAGGGCGCGTTGTTGCTCGTCAGAGGGCTTCGCCATAGACGACCTCGACATCACGCTGGCTGGATTCGCGCGGGTTGGTCAGGATGCACGGATCGTGCATCGCATGCTGCGACAGGAACGGAATATCCGAGGTCCTGACGCCATGCAAACCGAGGGTTTCGTGAAAGCCGATGGCGTGCTTGAGGGCGATCAGGTGTTCGACCAGGCGCCCACAGATCTGCCGGTGATTCAGGCCTCGGCAGTCGATGCCGAAGGTCTCGGCGATCACCTTGAAGCGCTCCGGTGCCGAGTTGTAATTGAAGGCCACCACATGCTCGACGAGCACCGCGTTGCACAGGCCGTGGGGCAGGTCCAGAAAGCCGCCGAGGCTGTGGGACATGGCATGCACGGCGCCCAGGATGGCGTTGGAAAACGCCAGCCCGGCCTGCATGCTGCCGAGCATGATCTTCTCGCGCAGGGCGATGTCGGTCGGGTTGGCGATCATTTGCACCAGATTGCCATTGATCAGGCGCATCGCCTCCAGCGCATGGGGGTCGGTCAACGGCCCGTGGCCGGTGGACACGAAGGCTTCGATGGCATGCACCAACGCGTCGATGCCGGTACAGGCCGACAGGAACGGGTCCATGCTCAGGGTGGTTTCCGGATCGATCAGCGAAACGTCCGGCACCACGGCCTTGCTGACGATGGAGAACTTCATGCGCTCCTGCTGATTGGAAATGATCACGAATTGCGAGACATCGGCCGAGGTGCCGGCGGTGGTCGGAATCAGGATCAGCGGCGGGCTGGGCACACGGATGGTGTCCACGCCCTCGAAATCGAGAATGCTGCGGCCGTGGGCGACGACGATGCCGATGCCTTTGCCGCAGTCCATCGGGCTGCCACCACCGACGGCGACGATCACGTCGCAGTGGTTTTCCCGGTACATCTCGGCACCGAGCATCACCTCTTCGACCCGTGGGTTGGGCGAGACATCGCTGTACAGGCAGTATTCGATGCCCAGCGCTTGCAGGCTGGCCTCGACATCGGCGACCCAGCCGGCGGCGATCACGCCGGGATCGCTGACCACCAGCACCTTGCGTGCGCCAAAGGTCTTGGCGTAATTGCCGACACTGTGCCGGCTACCGGCACCGAAGATGATTTCAGGGGAAACGAACTTGCGCAGCTGGTTGAGACTCTGGCTCATTGGAAAGCCTGTTTTTATTGTTTTGGAAGGTAGAAACCACACTAAACCATCCAGCTGCGAATGCAATCAGACCAAGGTCATCCGCCCTATTCTGCGAACGCCGCAGCCCCCTGTGGGAGCGAGCTTGCTCGCGATAGCTGCATCACAGTCGACATCAATGTTGATTGTGCCGACCTCATCGCGAGCAAGCTCGCTCCCACAGGGGATTTATGTCGCCAGACTAACCGCGATAGATCAGCTGCGAAGTCTTCGCATTGCGCAGCGTCAGGTGTTCGATCCCCATCCCTGGCACCTCGGCTTCTTCGCGGGCCTTGAGGATCACGCCGTGGTGCGGCGACTTGCTGCACACCGGGTCGGCATTGCTGGCATCGCCAGTCAGCATGAAAGCCTGGCAGCGGCACCCGCCCAGGTCCTTGTGCTTTTCATCGCAGGAGCGGCACGGCTCCTTCATCCACTCATCACCGCGAAAACGATTGAAGCCGAACGAGTCGTTCCAGATGTGCGAGAGGCTGTGCTCGCGCACGTTGGGAAACGCTACCGGCAACTGCCGGGCGCTGTGGCAAGGCAAGGCCGTGCCGTCGGGGGTGATGTCAAGAAACAGGTTGGCCCAGCCGTTCATGCAGGTCTTGGGGCGTTCCTCGTAGTAGTCCGGGGTGACGAAGATCAACTTGCACGGGTGGCCCTGAGCTTCAAGCCGCTGGCGATACTCGTTGGTGATGCGCTCGGCACGTTGCAATTGCTCCCGTGTGGGCAACAGGCCGACGCGGTTGAGTTCAGCCCAGCCATAGAACTGGCACGTGGCCAATTCGACGAAATCCGCTTCCAGCTCCAGGCACAACTCGATGATCTGCGCGATCCGGTCGATGTTGTGCCGATGGGTGACGAAGTTCAGCACCATCGGATAGCCCTGGGCTTTCACCGCACGGGCCATGGCGAGTTTCTGGGCAAAGGCCTTGCGCGAGCCGGCCAGCATGTTATTCACCGCTTCGTCGGCGGCCTGGAAGCTGATCTGGATATGGTCCAGCCCGGCCACCTTGAAGTCGCGCACCTTCTGCTCGGTCAAACCGATGCCCGAAGTGATCAAATTGGTGTAGTAACCCATGTCTCGCGCGGCCTTGATCAACTCGGCGAGGTCCTGACGTACCAGCGGCTCGCCACCGGAAAAGCCCAATTGCGCGGCGCCCATGTCCCGCGCTTCGCGGAATACGCGGATCCATTCTTCCGTGCCCAGTTCCTCACCGTGCCGGGCAAAGTCCAACGGATTGGAGCAATACGGGCATTGCAACGGACAGCGGTAGGTCAACTCGGCGAGCAGCCACAACGGCGGTCCGGGCAGCGTCTCACTCGATCCAGAATTGCGCATGGGCCACCTCCAGAAACGCCAGCACGTCTTCGTCGATCCCGGGTACGCCGGGGAAATTCGCGCTCAATCGATCAATGATCGCTGCCACGCTGCGCTGGCCATCCACCAGGTCGAGAATCTGCCCGGCGCTGCTGTTGAGCTTGATCATGCCTTCGGGGTACAGCAGCACGTGGCAATCCTGACGGGGCTCCCATTGCAGACGAAAACCACGACGCAAGGCCGGTGACTGCTGGCGATTGATCAGGCTCACAGGGCTATCCCCCGGTGCCAGACGTTGTCGCCGGTGACCGTGTGATAAGGCGGGCGCGCAAGTTCGTAGGCCATGCTCATGGCATCGAGCATGCTCCACAGCACGTCGAGCTTGAATTGCAGGATCTCCAGCATGCGTTGTTGCCCCTCGGCCGTCACGTAGTGCGCCAGGGTAATGCGCAAGCCATGCTCGACATCGCGCCGCGCCTGACTCAGGCGCGTGCGGAAATAGTCGTAGCCGGCGACGTCGATCCACGGGTAATGGGTCGGCCAGGCGTCGAGTCGCGACTGATGGATCTGTGGGGCAAAGAGTTCGGTCAGCGAACTGCTGGCCGCTTCCTGCCAGCAGGCGCGACGGGCGAAATTGACATAGGCATCCACCGCAAACCGCACCCCGGGCAGCACCAGTTCCTGGGAGAGGATCTGCTCGCGATCCAGGCCCACGGCTTCGCCCAGGCGCAGCCAGGCTTCGATTCCGCCCTCGCTGCCGGGGACGCCGTCGTGGTCGAGAATCCGTTGCAGCCACTCCCGGCGCACGTCGCGGTCCGGGCAGTTAGCCAGGATCGCGGCGTCCTTCAGGGGAATGTTGATCTGATAGTAGAAGCGATTGGCGACCCAGCCCTGGATCTGCTCGCGGCTGGCGCATCCGGCGTACATCGCTTGGTGGAAGGGATGGTGGATATGGTAGTAGGCGCCCTTGGCGCGCAGGGCGGCTTCGAATTCTGTGGGGGACATGGGGGTGTCAGTCATTTTGTTCTCCGGGAATTTTTGCGGTGCCTGCGCTGGCCCTATCGCGAGCAAGCTCGCTCCCACAGGTGTTCGGTGGGAACACAAATTTCATGTACTGCAGAAATCCATTGTGGGAGCGAGCTTGCTCGCGATAGAGCCTTTGGCTACAGCTCAATACTCATGCCGTCATAAGCCACTTCGATCCCCCGCCGCTCCAGCAAAGCCCGCTCGGCCGAGTCTTCATCGAGAATGGGATTGGTGTTGTTGATGTGGATCAGCACCTTGCGCTGGCGATTGAAACCCTCCAGCACTTCAAGCATCCCGCCGGGGCCGCTTTGTGGGAGGTGCCCCATTTCGCTGCCCAGGCTCTGGCCGACTTCGCAGATACGCATCTCGTCGTCGCGCCACAGGGTGCCGTCCAGCAGCAGGCAATCGGCACGCTGCATCCAGCCCAGCACTTCATCGTCGATTCGGCCAAGGCCAGGCGCATAGAACAGCGAGGCACCGCTGCGCAGGTCTTCTATGAACAGGCCAATGGTGTCGCCCGGTTGCGGGTTGCCGCGATTGGGTGAATACGGCGGCGCGTTGCTCACCAGGGGAATCGCGCGAAATTGCAAATGCTCGCAGGCCGGGATGCCGAACGGCTGGCGATCGAGGCCGACCGGTTGCCATTGCAATCCGCCGTTCCAGTGCTCAAGCATGGTGAACAACGGGAAACCGCTGCTCAGGTCCTGATGCACACGCGCGGTGCACCAAACGTCATGCGGACAGCCTTCGCGCAGGCTAAGCAAACCGGTGCAATGATCGATCTGGCTGTCGAGCAGTACGACGCCAGCGATGGCAGTGTCACGCAATCGGCGCGCCGGTTGCAGCGGCGCAAAACTCTCGAGTTGCGCGCGAATGTCCGGTGAAGCATTGCACAGCACCCACTCCACACCGTCGTCACTCAGGGCAATCGACGACTGCGTACGGCGCTGGGCCCGCAGGCTGCCATTGCGCACACCGGCGCACTGGCGGCAGTTGCAGTTCCACTGCGGGAAACCACCGCCAGCGGCGGAACCGAGAACGCGGATGTGCATGGCGGATGCTCCAGAAGGCAGGCCCGGCCAACGCATCGGCTGGCCGGGTGATCAATCAACGGTTGGCGAAATACATCGTCACTTCGAAGCCAATGCGCAGATCGGTAAACGCGGGTTTAGTCCACATGGGTCATTCCTCTTCTTGTGCCCGGGTGATTCCGGTAGAGCCATTAATGCACGGGGCGCCGAGTGCCCGAATGCTACTTTCGAAGGAGTTTTGGGGGTGATTTGGTAGGGGGTGTTGCGCAGTCATTGGCAACACAAAACCCATGTGGGAGCGAGCTTGCTCGCGATGACGGAGCAACAGTCAACCGAGATGTTGAATGTGCCGACCTCATCGCGAGCAAGCTCGCTCCCACAGGTTTTTCAGTGTTCTTGCGAAGTTAGAAGAACCCCAGCGGATTGATGTCGTAGCTCACCAGCAGGTTTTTGGTCTGCTGATAGTGGTCGAGCATCATCTTGTGGTTTTCGCGACCAACGCCGGACTTCTTGTAGCCACCGAACGCCGCGTGCGCCGGGTACAGGTGGTAGCAGTTGGTCCACACCCGCCCGGCCTTGATCGCCCGGCCCATGCGGTAGGCGCGGTTGATGTCGCGGGTCCACAGGCCGGCGCCGAGGCCGAACTCGCTGTCGTTGGCAATCGCCAGCGCTTCGGCTTCGTCCTTGAAGGTGGTGACGCCCACCACCGGGCCGAAGATTTCTTCCTGGAACACGCGCATCTTGTTGTGCCCCTTGAGCAGGGTCGGCTGGATGTAATAGCCGCTGGACAGGTCACCCTCCAGACGTTCGGCCGCGCCACCGGTGAGCAGCTCGGCGCCCTCCTCCTGGGCAATGGTCAGGTACGAGAGGATCTTGTCGTATTGCTGCTCGGACGCCTGGGCGCCGACCATGGTCTCGGTGTCCAGCGGGTTGCCGCGCTTGATCTTGACGATCTTCTTCATCACCTCGGCCATGAACGGCTCGTAGATCGACTCCTGGACCAGCGCCCGGGACGGGCAGGTGCAGACTTCACCCTGGTTGAAGAACGCCAGCACCAGGCCTTCGGCGGCTTTTTCGATGAACGCCGGTTCAGCGTTCATGATGTCTTCGAAGAAGATGTTCGGCGACTTGCCGCCCAGTTCGACGGTACACGGGATGATGTTCTCGGCGGCGCAATGCATGATGTGCGCGCCCACCGGGGTCGAGCCGGTGAAGGCGATCTTGGCGATGCGCTTGCTGGTGGCCAGGGCCTCGCCGGCTTCGCGCCCGAAGCCCTGGACGATGTTCAACACACCCGCCGGCAGCAGGTCGGCGATCAGCTCGGCGAAGACCATGATCGACAGCGGCGTTTGTTCGGCAGGCTTGAGCACGATGCAGTTGCCGGCGGCCAGGGCCGGGGCGAGTTTCCAGGCGGCCATCAGCAGCGGGAAGTTCCACGGAATGATCTGCCCGACCACGCCCAGGGGCTCATGGAAGTGATAGGCCGTGGTCAGCTCATTGATCTCGGCAGCCCCGCCTTCCTGGGCGCGGATGCAGCCAGCGAAGTAACGGAAGTGGTCGGCCGCCAGCGGCACGTCGGCGTTCAGGGTTTCGCGCACGGCCTTGCCGTTGTCCCAGGTTTCGGTGACGGCCAGGACCTCAAGGTTCTGCTCGATGCGGTCGGCGATTTTCAGCAGCACCAGGGAGCGGTCCTGGGCCGAGGTCTTGCCCCAGGCGTCGGCAGCGGCATGGGCGGCGTCCAGGGCCTTGTCGATGTCGGCGGCGCTGGAGCGCGGGAATTCGGCGATCACTTCACCGTTGACCGGCGAGGTGTTGGTGAAGTACTCGCCATTGATCGGGGCAACGAACTCGCCACCGATGAAGTTGCCGTAGCGCGGCTTGAAGGTAATGACGGCGCCTGGGGTTCCGGGTTGTGCGTAGATCATGGTGGGCCTCTGTCTGGGTCGATGCCTGTCGTGCTGACAGGCGATGAGCCGATACTAGAGAGCCCCGCGTGCCAGACGAATGCATCGTTGGCAGGAGGGACTCTCGTTATTTGGTCGTAGGTTTCACACAAAACACTGTGGGAGCGAGCTTGCTCGCGATGAACCCGAGAACGCCGCGGGGTATCAGGCTTCCAGCGTTATCGTTGACGACCATCGCGAGCAGGCTCGCTCCTACAGGTTTAATGCTTGGCGACGAGGTCCTTGGGCAGCTTGAAGGTCCAGAGCATGCCGCCCTGGTTGAAGTCCTTCACCCGCTTGGCCACTTCGCCGCCCCACAGCGGTACCGCGCCGCCCCAGCCGGAGAGCACCGAGACGTACTGTTCGCCGTCCATTTCCCAGGTCACGGGCGAGCCAAGCACGCCGGAGCCGGTCTGGAATTCCCAGACCTTTTCGCCGGTCTTGGCGTTGAAGGCCTGCAGGAAGCCTTCAGGCGTGCCGGTGAACACCAGGTTGCCCTTGGTGGTCAGCACCCCGCCCCACAGCGGCGCGTAGTTCTTGTGGCGCCAGACTTCCTTGCCGGTTTTCGGATCGATGGCCCGCAGCACGCCGATGTAGTCTTCGTTCAACGGCTTGATGGTGAAGCCGGCGCCGAGGAACGCCGCGCCTTTCTTGTAGGCGATGCCTTCGTTCCAGATGTCCATGCCCCATTCGTTGGACGGCACATAGAACAGCCCGGTGTCTTTGTTGTAGGCCATCGGCATCCAGTTTTTCGCGCCGAGGAACGCCGGCGCTACGAAGACCGAGCTGCCCTTGGCTTCGGAACCCGGGGCACCGGGACGGCTGGCTTCGTTGTAGATCGGCCGGCCGTTCTTATCCAGGCCGGTGGCCCAGGTGATCTTGTCCACGAACGGGAAACCACGGATGAATTTGCCGTTGGTGCGGTCCAGCACGTAGAAGAAACCGTTACGGTCGGCAGTGGCCGCCGCCTTGATCTCCTTACCACCTTCGCTGTAGTTGAAGGACACCAGCTCGTTCACGCCGTCGTAGTCCCAACCATCGTGGGGCGTGCTCTGGAAGTGCCACTTGATGGTGCCGTCGTCCGGGTTGAGCGCCAGGCGCGACGAGGAGTAGAGGTTGTCGCCAGGGCGCAGGTGCGAGTTCCACGGCGCCGGGTTGCCGGTACCGAACAACAGCAGGTTGGTTTCGGGGTCGTAGTAACCGCCAAGCCAAGGGGCGGCGCCACCGGTTTTCCACAGATCGCCCGGCCAGGTCTTGCCCGCCTCGCCGCCGGAGATGCCGTTTTCAACCGCTTTGCCGTCCTTGTAGACGTAGCCCATATGGCCTTCGACCGTTGGCCGGGTCCACAGCAGATCACCGTTTTTCGGGTCGTAGGCCTCGATCTTGCCCACCACGCCAAACTCGCCACCGGCCACGCCGGTAATCAGCTTGCCGTTGATCACCAGCGGCGCTGCGCTGATCGAGTAGCCTTCCTTGTGGTCGGCGACTTTCTTGCTCCACACCACCTTGCCGGTGTCCTTGTTCAGCGCCACGAGCTTGGCGTCGAGGGTGCCGAAAATCACCAGGTCGCCATACAGCGCGACGCCACGGTTGATCACGTCGCAGCAAGGGCGGATGTCATCGGGCAGGCGCGCATCGTATTGCCAGAGTTTCTTGCCGGTGCGCGCATCCACGGCGAATACCCGGGAGTAGGAACCGGTCATATACATCACGCCGTCCTTGACCATCGGCTGCGCTTGCTGGCCACGCTGTTTTTCTCCGCCGAAGGAAAACGCCCACGCCGGGCGCAGCTCCTTGACGTTGTCGACGTTGAGAATATCCAGCGGGCTGTAGCGCTGCCCTTGAACGCCGAGGCCGTTGGTCACGACCTGTTCCGGGTTCTTCGGGTCCTGAAGAATGTCCTGGTCGGAAACCCCGGCCAATGCCTGGCCGGACAACAGCATGGCACTGAGCAGCAGGCTCAGGACGAAGGACTGGCGACGTGCGGGTTGGGTCATGACGGCTTCCTCTGCGGATTTTTGTTATGTCCGGAAAATTTTCCCGGTCTGGTGCAGATTCTTGGGCGCCGCTGCCTTGGCAACAATTGCCCGCAATGAGGAGATTGCTAGTTCCTTGGTACAGGGTCGGAGGAGAGGAGCAGCGAACTTTGTGCCAGACATAGATCCTCTGTGGGAGCGAGCTTGCTCGCGATGGCGTCGTATCAGCCGACATCAATGTTGACTGTCAGGACCTCATCGCGAGCAAGCTCGCTCCCACAGGGGGGGCTGTGTTTGCTCACTTTTGCGCGGCAGAATCCACCCGCGTCATCTGCCCTCGCTCGTAGCGCGGGTACAGATGACTGACGCTGCGGATCAGTTCATAACGACTCAGGTTGATCCCGGCGAAGCGTTCGGGGATGGGGCTGCGGATCATCTCGGCCATATCACTGCCATTGGCCGCGCCGTCGCGCATGAGCTGATCGAGCCAGGTCAGGTAATCGCGCATCTGCTCGAAGGGTTGTGGATCGCTCGACACCGGCCCATGGCCCGGCACGACCTGTGTCCAGGGCAAGCCTCGCAGGGTCGCGATGTCCGCCAGCCACACCGACAGCCCGGGACTGTTGGGCGTTGTCAGCGCCCGCTGATAAAACACCAGGTCCCCGGCAAACAGCACACCAGTTTGCTGGTCGAGAATAGCCAGATCCGCGCCGGTATGCCCACCCAGGCTCAGCAAGCGCAAATCGTGATTCCCAAAACTTTTCACGCCGGGTGTCAGCGTCTGAGTCGCCAGCACCACTTCGGTGCCACGCATCCAGTCGCCGACCATCCGGTACATATTCTCCGCCATGGCATCGCCTTGCTGGTGCAACAGCTCGCTGGTGCCGGCCAAGGCGCCGATTGGCACGTCGGTGAAGGCTTGATTACCCAGCACATGGTCCGGGTGGTGATGGGTCAGCAAGACCTCGATCACCGGCTTGTCGGTGGTGGCGGCAATGGCCTTGCGCATCGCTTCGCCGTAACGCCTGGACGGCCCGGTGTCGATCACCACCACACCGCGCTCAGTGACGATAAACGCGGTGTTGACGATGTTGCCGCCGTTGGCCTTGGCGAAATTATCGGTGCTGCCTTCCAGTAACCAGGTGTCCTGGGCGATCCGCCGGGGCTTGAGCGAGTACTCGAGATCGGCCAGGGCCGGCAGACTGACGCTTAACACCATCAACAGGATCCAGCGCATGCCACGCTCCTTAGGGTCAGGGGATCGACGCATCGAACTCATTGCCGCTGTTGTCCCGTAGCAGCAGGCGCGTTTGCCCTGCCCCTTCGATGTCGAAGGCCAGGTTGGGGTTTTCGCTGACCGCGGGGAACAGCTCCAGCCGGGCCAGCACTTGCTCGTTGCGGTCGCGCAGTTCGGCATGGTTGATGAAGAATTCCGGAATGCCGCTGACCATGCCGTTGTCCATGGGATGGGCCACCTGCATACGCAAACGGCTGAACCCGTCCCGGGGATAACGGCCGCCGAGCACTTCGCCGATGCGCTCCTCCCAGCCCGGTTGAGTCCGCACCACGCTCGGCGCGGTGCAACCGCCACCCGCGGCGTCAATCAGGGTCGAGCCGACATGCCACACGCCGTCGCGGGTCAACACCGCCGCGCGCAAGGGCGTCGCCTGTTCGATGCGTATGCGCAAAGACAGCCACGGCAAAACCGAATTCAGCGGCTGGAAGTCGACGATTTTCGGCAACGGATTCAGCTCTGCCCAGGCGAGGATTTTCACCACCTCACCATTGAACGCCCGGGCATCGATTTCCAGCGGCACCTGCCGGGCATCTTCGGCAAACGGCGGCGCCAGCAGCTTGACCCGCTCATCGAACACGAACGGCGCATTACCCAGAAACCGCTGATGGTAGAAGGCCCACATCACCGATGGCACCGGATCCTTGCCGGGATCGATAGCGCCGGCCTGTGCCGCCAGGCTCAACCAGCAGGCCAACAGACAACTCCCTCGCCATTTCATCGCCTGCTCCTTATTGATACATCTCGGGCACGTCGTAACGCAGGCCGTAATGGCCGTAGATGGTCTTCACCGAACCGTCGCGGATCAGCGCTTCCAACGCCTCTTCCACGGCATAGGCCAGTTGACGATTGCTTTCGTGCACCGCCATGCCGATTTCCCAGAGCTGCTTGCCCATGTTCGGGTAGGCATTTTCTGCCAGCGCCACCTGCGGGTCGGCCGCTTCGTGCACCTGCCAGTCGATTTCGCCGCGCATGGCCATCACCGCGTCGACCTCACCGGCCTTCATCGCGGCAAACGCCTGGGGTACGCCCGAATAGTGATGCGTCTTGCCGGCGAGCATGCCGTTGAACACCGAGGTCAGGTAGAACGACGGCACGCTGTCGACTTCGACACCAATCGGGTGATGCTCGAACACCGCGACGCTGGCGACCTTGTCCAGCCTTCGGCGGTCATAGGCCACCTGCCATTGTTCGTTCTGGTACGGACCGAACATCACCACTTGGCCGTTGACCAGTTCGCCGAACTCGTTGCGCTTCTGCGCGTAGTCACGGTCGTAGGGCACGCGCATCATCAGGTCGGCCAGTTGCTGGCTGTGCAAGGCACTGGCACGCCAGATGTAGTCGCGCAGGTCGTCATCGAGTTTTTCCCCGGCCGGTGCCCAGATCAGCGACAGGCGCACACCGAGTGCCTTGGCCAAGGCCTCGGCGAGTTCAACATCGACACCCTGGGGCTTTCCAGCGCTTTCGAAACTGTAGGGGGCGAAGTCCTTGTAGACCGCCACCTTCAGCTCCCCGGCGGCGATCATTTCGTCGTAGTTGCGAACCTGCGCCTGCGCCGCCTGGCAGCACAGCCACAGAGCGCTGATCAACACCGCGAGCAGGCGCATGGGTCACTCCTCGACGCGCACAGTGTCCAGATAGGTACGCACCGCCCACAGGGCTTCCTGGCTCAGGTAGTCGGCCATCTTCGGCATGTACACCCGACCGTCGCGCACCGCGCCATGGCGCACCCGTTCGGCGAACCATTCATCGCCCGCCTCGCCGACATCGAGCATGCGCAAGTCGGGGGCGATACCGCCGGACTTGGCTTCCAGGCCATGACAGGCCGCGCAGTTCTGGGTATAGGCAGAGGCGCCGATTTCCACTGCCTTGTCGTGTTCCGGGGCGGTGCGATACGGGTTCACCGCGGCCCAGCCATCGGCATCGAGCTGCACCCCGGCGTCCTTGATCGGGGTCAAGCCCTGGGTGGCGACAGCCTGTGGCACCACATTGCCGTGGGCCCAGACGGAACCTGCACTGATCAAACTGGCCAATAGCCCGGTCACGAGCAAGGCGTTGCGTTTTGTTGTCATTGTTATGCCCTCTGGATTGCACGCAAAACCTCTTGGCAGAGGCTATGGCAGCCATCTTAGAAACGGCATCGCGCTCACCCCATGCTGCTTTGGTGGTCGCTACCTAGTCCCTTGGTAGTAAGGCGCTGGATGGACACCACCGGTACTTTCTGCATATTTCCTCAGCTTCACGGGCTACCTATGCTGGCGCTACCTGTAAAGGAGTGCCCTATGCGCCAGCTCATCCCTTACGCCCTGATCTACCTGCTGGCGATTGCCTGCGCCGCCGGCCTGGCCACCCAGAGTCAGGCCGCCGATGCGCCCTTGCAGGTGCGGATCGGCTACCTGGGTTATCGCCCCGACGCCGGCCCGTTGCTGTCGAACGTCATCCCCGAGCCCACCGATGCCGGGCTGCGCGGCGCCGAACTGGCGATCACCGACAGCAACAGCACCGGGCGTTTTCTCAATCACGGCTACAGCCTGGTCAGCGCCAGTGTCGACAGCCCCGAGGCCTTGCTCGAAGCGGCAATGATGCAGCATGAACAGGGCCTGCGCCTGTTTGTGGTGAATGCCCCCGCGACCAGCCTGCGCCAATTGAGTGCGGCACTGCCCGATAGCCTACTGTTCAACGCCGGCAGCCCCGACGACAGCCTGCGCACCAGCGATTGCCTGCCGAACGTGCTGCACACCTTGCCGAGCCGGGCGATGCTCGCCGATGCGCTGGCGCAGTTTCTGGTGTTGCGCAAATGGCAGCGGGCGCTGCTGATTGTCGGCCCGACGGCGGACGATCAAGCCTATGCCGCCGCCCTGCGCCGCGCCGCCAAGCGCTTCGGCTTGCAACTGGTGGCGGAAAAACCCTGGAGCTTTGATAACGACCAACGCCGCAGCGCCCAGGCTGACATGCCGCTGTTCACCCAGACCGCCGAGTACGACGTGGTGCTGGTGGCCGATGAACGCGGCGACTTCGGTGAATACGTGCCCTACCAGACCTGGTACCCGCGCCCGGTCGCCGGCACCCAGGGCCTGACCCCGGTGGGCTGGCACAAGACCGTGGAAACCTACGGCGCCGCGCAGCTGCAAAAACGCTTTGAAGCCCTGACCGGACGCTGGATGAATGACCGCGATTTCGCGGCATGGATGGCCGTGCGCAGTATCGCCAGCGCTGTGAGCAAACTGCGCCAGGCCGAGCCGATGGCGATCCGTACGCTTGAAATCAGCGATCAGTTGCCGCTCGACGGTTTCAAGGGTCGCAAGCTCAGCTACCGGTCGTGGAACGGCCAGTTGCGCCAGCCGATTCCCATTGTCCAGCCCCGGGCGCTGGTCAGCACCTCACCCCAGGACGGCTTTTTGCACCCGTTCAACGAGATGGACAGCCTGGGTTACGACAAGCCCGAGGTCAGCTGCCGCTTTCCCTGATCCGAACATCACAACAATAAGGAATCCGCCATGCGCCGCACCCTGCTCTCTTGCACCTTGCTGCTCGCCGCTGGCAATGCCGTTGCCAGCACTGCCTGGGTCTCCAACGAAAAGGACAACAACCTGAGCCTGATCGACATGCAGACCCTGCAAGTCACCGACACCCTGCCCGTCGGCCAGCGCCCTCGCGGCCTGCTGCTGTCCCATGACAACAAGTTGTTGTACATCTGCGCCAGCGACTCGGACCGGGTCCAAGTGATGGACGTGGCCACGCGCAAGATCATCAAGGAGCTGCCCTCGGGCAAAGACCCTGAACAATTCGCCCTGCACCCCAACAATCGCTGGTTGTACGTCTCCAACGAAGACGATGCGCTGGTCACGGTGATCGACACGGAGACCTCCAAGGTACTCGGCCAGATCAACGTCGGCGTCGAGCCCGAGGGTATGGCCGTCAGCCCCGACGGCAAGTGGGCGGTCAACACCAGCGAAACCACCAACATGCTGCACTGGATCGACACCAGCACCCAGACCCTGGCCGACAGCACCCTGGTGGACCAGCGCCCGCGCTTCGTCGAGTTCTCCCCCGATGGCGCGAAGCTTTGGGCCTCGGCGGAAATCGGCGGCACCGTGACCATTCTCGATGTGGCCAGCCGCACCGTGCTCAAGACCCTTAACTTCCAGATCAAGGGCGTGCACCCGGACAAGGTCCAGCCGGTCGGCATCAAGCTCAGCGCCGATGGCAAGTACGGTTTCGTCGCACTGGGCCCGGCCAATCATGTGGCGGTGATCGATGCCAAGACTTTCGAGATTCTCGATTACCTGCTGGTGGGTCGACGGGTCTGGCAGATGGCGTTCACCCCGGATCAGAAGCAACTGCTGGCCACCAACGGCGTCAGCGGCGATGTCTCGGTGATCGATGTCGACAGCCTCAAGGTCAGCAAATCGGTGAAGGTCGGGCGCTATCCCTGGGGCGTGGTGGTGACGCCATGAACGCCCTTGAAGTCAGCGACCTGAGCTTTGCCTACGGCTCCCGGGAGGCCTTGCGCAAGGTGAGTTTCAGCCTGGAACCCGGGCGTTTCGCCGCGCTGCTGGGGCCCAACGGCGCCGGCAAGTCGACCCTGATTGCCCTGCTTACCCGGCTCTATGATCTGCAGCACGGCGAGATCCGCGTCGGTGGCTGTTCATTGCGCAGCGCGGCACGCCCTGCACTCAGGCAATTGGGCGTGGTGTTCCAACAAAGCACCCTGGACCTGGACCTCAGCGTCGAGCAGAACCTGCGTTATCACGCGACATTGCATGGCCTGTCCCGGCGTCAGACCGACCTTCGGGTCGACGCCGAACTGGCCCGTCAGGCCCTGACCGACCGTCGCCGCGAACGGGTGCGCGAACTCAATGGCGGCCATCGTCGCCGGGTGGAAATTGCCCGCGCCCTGCTGCATGAGCCGCGCCTGCTGCTGCTCGATGAAGCCAGTGCCGGCCTCGACCCGGCGAGTCGCCTGGCGCTCAACCGGCACATCCGCAGCCTGTGTCGCGACGAGCACATCAGCGTGCTCTGGACCACCCACCTGCTCGACGAAGTACAGCCCAGCGATGACTTGCTGATCCTGCATCAAGGCCGGTTGGTGGCCAGTGGGCAGGCCGACACCCTGAGCCTGGAGCACGGCGGCGATCTCGGTTCGGCCTTCACTCGCCTTACGACATCAGGGGTTGTCCAATGAACGCTTACTGGCAATGCTTGCGCGGTATCGTGCTGCGCGAATGGCTGCGCTTTGTGCTGCAACGCACCCGATTTCTGAGCGCCCTGGTGCGGCCGCTGCTGTGGCTGCTGGTGTTCGCCGCCGGCTTTCGCGCGGCGCTGGGGATCGCGATCATCGAGCCCTACGACACCTACATACCGTACGAGGTCTACATCATTCCCGGGCTGGCCTGCATGATCCTGCTGTTCAACGGCATGCAGGGGTCACTGTCGATGGTCTACGACCGCGAGATGGGCAGCATGCGCGTGCTGCTGACCAGCCCCCTGCCCCGAACCTTTCTGCTGTGCAGCAAACTGGTGGCCACGTCGCTGATTTCGTTGTTGCAGGTGTATGCGTTCCTGGCGATTGCCTGGGTCTACGGCGTGCGGCCACCGGCCATGGGCCTGTTGCTGGCGTTGCCGGCCCTGTTGCTGGTGGCGTTGATGCTCAGCGCACTGGGCCTGTTGCTGTCGAACGCGATCCGCCAGCTGGAGAACTTTGCCGGGGTGATGAACTTCGTGATCTTCCCGCTGTTTTTCCTGTCATCGGCGCTGTATCCGCTATGGAAGATGCGCGAGGCCAGCCAGTGGCTGTATTGGCTGTGCGCGGTGAATCCCTTTACCCATGCGGTGGAACTGGTGCGCTTCGCCCTGTATGAACGCTTCAATCCGCTGGCGCTGGCGGTGTGTGCGGGTTTGACGCTGCTGTTCGCGCTGCTCGCCGTGCTGACCTTCAACCCGCAGCATGCGGCCTTGCGCAAAACCAACTGACTACACAGGTCAACTGTGGGAGCGGGCTTGCTCGCGAAGGCTGCGGCAAATTCAATAAATAAGTTGACTGACACAACGCTTTCGCGAGCAAGCCCGCTCCCACAGGGGGGATCTTCATTGAACAGCGTGAAATTACTACTTTAGTACTGGTTTTCCTGTCTATCGTCGCATTCCCAACGCCCCCCGACTGGCATGTAATAGGTCCATAACTATAAGGACCGAACCCATGCCGCGAGCCCGACGTTGCCTGTTGCGCCCTACTCTCGCCGCCCTGTCGCTGGGCCTGCTGCTGAGCACCGCGCAGGCCGACACGGCGCTGTTCTCCACCGACGGCTATCGCATCGGCCTGTACCGCAGCCCGACGCCGGAGCAACTGCAAGGCGCAACCATCATCGACACCCCCGCCCTGCAAACCCTGCTCGGCCAAACCCCGCGCCCGGTGCTGATCGATGTCTACCGCCGTCAGTGGCTGCAAGGGCAGTTCATCGAAGACCAGCCCCATGAAAACCTGCCCGGCAGCCATTGGCTGGCCAATACCGGTGACGGTGACCTGACGCCAGCCTGGCAGGATTACTTTTCCCGCAACCTGAAATCACTGACTGGCGGCGACCCGACGCGACCGCTGGTCTTCTACTGCCGCTCCGACTGCTGGTTGAGCTGGAATGCAGTCAAACGCGCAGCCACCATGGGCTATAAGACTCTGTATTGGTATCGCGATGGCCTGGACGCCTGGCAAGCGGCCAATCTGCCGGTTTCGCCAGCCAGCCCCGAACCCTTTCCCTGAGCTTTACGCGTGCGTGTAGTTGCCACACCATAATCAAAATAATGAGGTGAAAGGCCATGTACAAAATCCTGATTGCCGACGATCACCCGCTGTTTCGCGAAGCCATTCACAACGTCATCAGCGACGGTTTTGCCGGCACCGAAGTGATGGAAACCGCCGACCTGGACAGCGCCCTGGCGCTGACTCAGGAACACGATGACCTGGACCTGATCCTGCTCGACCTGAACATGCCCGGCATGCACGGGCTCAATGGCCTGATCAACCTGCGTAACGAAGCGCCGACCATTCCGGTGGTGATTGTCTCCGCCGAGCAGGACAAACAGATCGTGCTGCAAGCCATCACCTACGGTGCGGTGGGTTTCATCACCAAGTCTTCACCCCGTACCC
Source organism: Pseudomonas jessenii (assembly GCF_002236115.1). Taxonomy (GTDB): domain Bacteria; phylum Pseudomonadota; class Gammaproteobacteria; order Pseudomonadales; family Pseudomonadaceae; genus Aquipseudomonas; species Aquipseudomonas jessenii. Next base: position 992,683 of record NZ_NIWT01000001.1, read on the forward strand.
AGATGACCGATGCCATCCAGCAGATTCTCAATGGCAATGTCTACCTGCCTCCGGACATCATCCGCACCGCCAAAAGCAGCACCCACCGGCGGATGAACGACACCCCGGGCTTCCCGCCTGAACTGCTCCAGGCCCTGACCCGCAAACAACTGCAGGTGCTGGAACGCATGACCAAGGGCGAATCGAACAAGCAGATCGCCTACACCCTGGAAATTGCCGAGACCACGGTCAAGGCCCATGTCTCGGCGATCCTGCGCAAGCTCAACGTGCACAACCGGGTGCAGGCGATCCTGAGTGCCGGGGATATTGATTTCGGGTCTTATCTGCGGCGCTGAGTCAAGAGCGCGTCGCTCTCATCGCGAGCAAGCTCGCTCCCACAGGTACGATGCTGTCCCTGTGGGAGCGAGCTTGCTCGCGATAGCGGTGGCAAAAACGCCGGGATCTCAAGGCCTGCCGAGCAAATGACTCATCGCCGTCTTCAGCTTCATCGGCCGCACCGGCTTGTGCATCAGGGTGTGACCCAGTTCGCGGATCTGCTGCTTGAGTTCATTGCTGTAGTTGGCCGTGATCATCATCGCCGGGACCGGTGACGCGCGCCGGGCATTGATCCGGGCCACGGCGTCGACACCGTTGCGATCGTTGTCCAGGTGGTAATCGGCAATCAGCAGGTCGGCCTCGGCGTGGTAATTGTCCACTTGCCGCGCCAGGTCCTCCTCCGACAGCGCCGTCACCACCCGACACCCCCACCCCTCCAGCAAGGTGCGCATGCCGGCACAGATGGTCGCGTCATTGTCCAGCACCCATATCCGCGCACCGCGCAGGCGCTCAAGCATTGGCTCGCTCATCTGCAACGTCGGCGGCGGTTTCGGCGCGGTGGCGCTCAGCGGTACTTCGACCGAGAACATCGAGCCCCGGCCCGGCCACGAGCGCACATGAATGCGATGCCCGAGGATGCCGGCAATCTTCTCGACAATCGCCAGGCCCAGGCCCAGGCCGCGATCCTGATCGGGTCGCTGCACATCACCGCGCTTGAACTCCTGGAAAATCTCCTCCAGGCGATGCTCGGCAATGCCCATGCCGCTGTCCCAGACTTCGATCGTCAGGCACTGATGATGCCGCCGGCAACCGAGCACCACGCGACCCCTGTAGGTATAGCGGATCGCATTGCTCAGCAGGTTGCGCAGAATCCGGGCGAGCAGCTGGATGTCACTGCGCACCAGCGCCGAACAGCCGATGAAGTGCAGTTGCAGGCCTTCACTGCGCGCCACCTGGGTGTATTCGGCGGCCAGGTTGTCCAGCAGTTCACTGAGGGCGAACGGCGCAATGTCGGCTTTGATCACCCCCGCATCGAGCTTGGAAATATCCACCAGGGTGCCGAGCAGGTTCTCCACGTCTTCCAGGGAATTGCTCACGTTGCGCACCAGAACTTCGCTGGACATCGGCTCGCGCCGCTCCAGCAAGGCACTGGTAAACAGCCGAGCGGCATTCAACGGTTGCAGCAGGTCATGGCTGACGGCGGCGAGGAACTTGGTCTTCGACAGGTTGGCCTGCTCAGCTTCCTGCTTGGCCTCGCGCAAGCGTGACTCGACCAGGCGACGCTCATCGATCTCGCGCAGCAGTTGGTCATTGAGGGTAGTCAATTCCGCCGTGCGCTCGCGTACCCGCAGCTCAAGGTTCTGATAAGCCTGATGCAACGCCTCGGCGGTGCGCCGGCGTTCGGTAATGTCGCGGATCAGCACGAAAATCCCCACCACCTCGCCACTGGCCAGTCGGTTGGGCACATAGGAGCGCAGCATGTAGCGCTCCTGATTGTTGACGTTGGTTTCGGCGAACTCGAACGTCACGCTCTCGCCGGCCAGCGCCCTGGCCACGTAGGACTCCAGCCGCTGGTAATGCTGTTCGCTGTGCACTTCGCGCAGGCTCTGGCCGAGCATCACGCCGCGGGGCCAGCAGTACCATTCTTCGTAGACCTTGTTGGTGAACTCGTAGACCAGGTCGGCATTGAGGTAGGCAATCAATGCAGGTACGTGATCGGTGATCAGGCGAATCCAGTGTTCGCTTTCACTCAGCGCCTCGGCGTGCTGGTAGCGTTCGGTAATGTCGGTGAAGGTGTTGACGAAACCGCCGGCGGGCAATGCATGGGTGCGGATTTCCAGGACCCGGCCATCGTACAGACGCTGCTCGCATTCGCGTACCGGTCGTCCGTTGCCATCGCGACTGGCCGGGGTCAGCAGGTTCAACTCGCTGTCGGCGATTACTTCGGCAAACGGGCGATGGGCCGCCACGGGCGCCAGGCCGCTCAACTCCAGGAAACGCCGGTTCCACAACTCCAGAATGCCCTCGGCGCTGACCATCGCCACCCCTTGGGACAGGTTGTCGACCGCCCGTTGAAGCAGATGCGACTTCTGCGCCACCGCCTGCTCCCGGCGTACGGTTTCGCTGAGTTTGACGTCGGTAATGTCGGTGAACAGAATCACCCGCCCCCCTTCCTGGGTCGGCCGCTCGCTGACTTGCAGCCAGCGCCCGTTCTGCAGGCGGTAAAGCAGGTTTTCGTCGGCATGCCCGCGTGGCTCTTCGGTGAACAGGCCGTTGTTCATCATCAGCCGCTTGACCTCGGTCAGGCGCATGCCGGCATTGATCCGCACCCGGCTGTTGCTCCAGAACGCCTTGAACCGACTGTTGAACAGCACGATGCGCTGCTCGGCGTCGAACAGGACGAAGGCGTCGGAAATGCTTTCGATGGCATCGATCAGGTGTTGATGCGCCGTTTCCGCGCGCAGGCGGGCTTCGCTGAGCAAATGATTACCGGCCTTGAGTTCGGCCATGGCCTGGTTCAGGGCATCGGTGCGTTCGCGCACCTGCTCGGCCAGCACCACCGAATGCTGGAATGCCGCGTACGGATCGTTGCCGCGGGTCACCCCGGACTCGACCCGTTCGATCAGCGCACCATTGATGCGCTGCAGTTTATGGTTTTCCAGGCGCAGCCTGGCCAGCTCGGCCTGCAGCTCAGCGATGTCCTGGGGCGCGGCCACGGGCAATGGCAACGCCGGTGAAGGTCTGGTTGATGTGCATGCCATTGAACTGTTCTCCGTAGGTGTTGAAACCCATCACCCGTTGCTCACGCAAAAACGTGCCGATCTGATCAAGACTGCCGTCGTCTTCGAGTTCCAGACGCCGCAGGAAACAGTCGCAACCGATGGTCAGCAGCAAATCACCCAGGCGCTCCTGCAAACCCTCGAACAGGCTTTGCAGGTTCGGCAGCATCGGCCCCGGAGTCATGGCGGTGAGGACGATGCCGTTTTCCACGGCGCAGTAGAAGCTCAGGCTCAGGTCCGGATGCACCTGCTGGATGGCCCGCACGTAGTACTGCTGATTGATCCGCACTGCCAACGGGTGCGCGGCGAAGACCCGGTGATCGAGTTGCGCCACCGGCACGCCGATGTGCCGGGCGTACTCGGCGGCGGCCGGCTCGGCATTGAGTTCGAAGACCCGGCGCAAAGTGCTGTCGGCCCCGGTGACCACCAGCTTTTCGGCGCGGGGCAGCACGTGGTGGGTGGTGAACACTTCGAAATCCAGCCAGGTATTGACCAGCACCACCACGGCCGCGCCGCTGTGGAACTCGCCATCGAAGTACACATGGGTATGGGTCAGGTAGTTATCGTCGCCGGCCGAGCCGCCGAAATGCGGAATGTCGCCCAATGCCGCGCTCAAGGCCGCCAGGACCATTTCTTCACGGCTGGACAGGCCATCGAGCAAGGTCAGGGCAAAGCTGTTGCCCTTGATCGGGGCCAGGGTGTTGCTGCGACAGCCACTGACCAGGCGCTCGACCATTTGCTGGGCGTCGATCAGGCTGAAGTGCTCCATCTGGTCGATCAGCTCGATCGCGATGGAAAAGTGCCGATGATCGAAACCCACCGCCGTCACGCAATTGCGTCCGTAGCCCAGCGGGGTGATTTCCCCGGCGCTGGTGCAGCCCGCCAGGCGAATGCCGCCGAAGCTTTGCTGCAAGGCCTGGCCCAGCGCCTGCAAGTCGTACTCGGCGGAACAGAAGAACAGCACGAACCCCAGGTGCGGATGCAACAACTGTCGTGCCAGTTCCTGCGCGACCTGCCGGGCATCGGTGGCCTGGGACATCGCACTGACGATTCCTTCGTTCTGGACCGACTGCATCGTCACCTCCGGCAGGTGCGTGTGTATGAGGCACGAGTGTACGAAGTCTGTGAGGTGCGACGAATGCTACTTGGGTAGCGGGTAGCCGCTTCGATGGGATGAGACGGTTGGCGACCCTCGCCGCGATGCGCACGGCCAGGGCCACCTCCCGGGGTTACCAGGTCAGCACCGCACCCACGGCAAAGGTGTCGGTGTCTTCGTTCTGCTCGTCGGTGTCGTGGCCATTGATTTCGAACTGGTTGTACTCGGCCACCAGCTTGAGGTTGTCGTTCACGTCATGGAACAACGCGATGCCGCGGGTCTCGTAGTCCGCGCCGCTGCCGACCACGCCGTTGCCATCGTCATTGGTCTTGCCATAGGACAAGGCCAGGCGGTTCTTGCCCAGTTTGTAGGAGCCCTGCATCAGGTAGCCGTCGCTGTCGACATTGCGCAGGGTCGGCTCGCCGGCATTGTTGGTGAAAAACGGGTTGATGCCCTTGGCCTGGAAACCGGAGCCGGTGAGGGACAAACCGCCCATCTTCGCCTGCACGCCATAACCGACACCCTTGGAGGTGACGGTCTCGACCGTGGAATCAGTGTTGTCCGAGGTCTGGTAGCTGCCGTTGACCCAGCTGTAGATCTTTGCCCCCGCCAGGTCGAATTGATAGGTGACTTCGCTCTCGGTACGCGGGTTTTCCTGATAGGCCTTGCCCGTCGGGCTGCTGTCATTGGTGTCCACCGGGTCCATGATGCCGACCGCCACGCGCAGACCGTCCATCACCGGGGTGCGATAGGTTATCTGCGAGGTCGGGAACGGATACGGATAACCGGTGCCGATGTTGCCGAACGACACCCCGCCGCCATCCACCAGCCCCAGCGTATCGCTGACCTGACCATAACCGGCGAGCATTTCGTCGAGCAGGATGTTGGAACGGGCGAACAGCCCGAAGTCCTTGCCGATCAGCACCTCGCCCCACTCCGGGTTGGCCACGGTGCCGAAGAACTGCCGCACATCGATGGCGGTGTCGGTGCCGTTGGTTTCGCTGTCGTTGATGGTGACCCAGAACGAGGCACGGGCGCCGAGCTTGAGGTCGTCTACCTGCTTGCCCATGTTGAACCCCAGGTAGTTGGGCAGGAACCCCATCTTGACCCGCGACTGTCGACGGTCGAACTGATCGCCGGCGCGATCGACATCGCTGTTCACGTAGAAGGCGTTGATGTAGCCGTCGGTGGAGAACGTGGTCTGGTCCTTGTCGTACAGCATGATATCCGCCTCGACCAGCGGGCTCAGGCCAAGGGCGGACAGGCTGGCGATGAAGGCAGGCAGAAAACGATGCGTGACGTTCTTATTGTTGTGCATGGCGCGCTCCGAAACGGGGGACTGAGTGTCGGAGGCGATTATCGAAACCTGACGGGCGGCGCCATACGCTGCCTTGGGGCTGGTTTTCAGGTGCTTTGGATTGGCTGGCGGTGTGTGACCACTATGGCGTAAGACCGCGTGTCGGTGAGGCTCGCCACTAAGGGTGTAGGCCTGTGGACCCCACTGGCATCCACAGGAACCGGTACCGGTCAGGCGTTGGCCCTGAACAGCATGTAGGCGGCGACCACGACGCAGATGCTGGCGAATCCGACCTGCAACGCCCTCGCCGGCACCCGGGCGCAGAGCTTGCGGCCGATGATCATGCCGACGATGCTGGAGACGATGAAGGCAATACCCGAATCGTCGATGCGCACCCCGGCATGGAACGCGCCGATCACGCCGATGCCGGAAATCAGGCTGATCACCATCAGCGACGTGGCGATGATCCCGCGCATCTGCACGTCGGTCAGTTGCTTGAAGGCCGGGACAATCAGAAAGCCGCCGCCCACCCCCAGCAATCCAGAGACCACGCCGGTTACTGCCCCGAGCGCGGCGAGGGTCGCGGTGCATTTGGCGGTCCAGGAAAAGCGCCCGGTCTGTTGATCGAGCATGCAGTTCTTCTGGCCCCAGTTGGCCTGACCATGGTCGCTGGGACCCTCGTCCTTGCGCTCGCGGCGCAACATCCGCCCGGCCACCATGACCATCAGCAGGCTGAACAGGATCATCAGGATTTTTTCCGGCAACTGATGGGCAAAGTAGATGCCTATCGGCGAAAACACCGCACCCAATGCCGCGATCAGCAGCGCTGCGCGATAACGCACCAGGCCATGGCGCAAGCCGTCGATGGCACCGACCGCTGCCGCACTGCCTACCGCGAACAACGCCACCGGAGCGGCCTGGGTCATGCTCCACCCCAACCCCAACACCAGGGCCGGGACCGCAAGGATACCGCCACCGGCGCCCGTCAAGCCGAGCACCAACCCCATCACTACACCAAACAGACTTGCCAGCAACATACGGAGTTCTCAGTCGACCCTGGACACACGTGTCAGCCACTCGCGGCCCTTGAGCATACCGTTCCAGTAGAACCACGGTAGCAGTGTCGCCTTCAGCCACCACGCCGAGCGGCGCGGGATCGTCGGGTCAAGGGGAAAGGTCGGCAGCAACTTGCCCGCGTACCCGAACTCGGCAAGGATCACCTTGCCCTTCTCCACCGTCAGCGGACAGGAGCCATAGCCGTCGTACTTCAGCGGCAGCGGTTGCTGCTTGCGCAAAGCCAGCAGGTTTTCGGCCACCACCACGATCTGCTTGCGCACCGCCGCAGCAGTTTTTGCATTCGTGGTGCCGCAGATATCACCCAGCGCGAACACACCTGGATAGCGCGGATGTTGAAGGGTGTGGGGATCGACCTCGCACCAGCCGGCGGCGTCGGCCAGCGGACTTTGGGCGATGAAGTCCGGGGAGACTTGTGGTGGCACGACATGCAGCAGGTCAAAGGTTTTTGCCTGGCGGGTAACATTGCCATCGGCATCCTTGACGTCGAACCACGCGGTTTTCGCCGGGCCGTCGACCTTGACCAGATTCGAGTTGAACGCCAACCGGGCTTTGTACTTTTCGATGTACTTCATCAGTGGCGGGACAAAGGTCGGCACTCCGAACAGTGCCGCGCCCGCAAGATTGAACTCGACGTCGATGTCGTTCAGCACACCGCTCTTGGTCCAGTGATCGCAGGACAGGTACAGCGCCTTTTGTGGCGCTCCGGCACATTTGATCGGCATGGCCGGCTGGGTGAACAGCACCTTGCCGCCGCGCAATGTCTGCACCTGGTCCCAGGTGTAGGTCGCGTACCGATAGCTGTAGTTGGAGGTCACGCCGTGCTGGCCGAGGGTGTCCTCCAGGCCTTCGATTTTCTCCCAGGCCAGGCGCAGGCCGGGGCAGACCACCAGGTTTTGATAGCCGACCGTACGCCCGTCACCGAGGGTGAGTTGGCGCTTGTCGGGATCGATGCCCGTCACGGCAGCCTGCAGCCAGTGGGCCCCGCGCGGCATCACCGACGCCATGGACCGCACGGTGTTTTCCACGTTGTAGGCTCCACCGCCGACCAGCGTCCAGGCCGGTTGATAGTAGTGCCGGGAGTCGGGTTCGATCACGGTGATGTTCAGATGCGGGCTACGCTTGAGCAGGCTGGCGACAAAGCCGATGCCTGCCGTGCCGCCGCCGATGACCACGATATCTGCACTGATGGATGGGCCCCAGTGTTGATCGTTCATTGCTTGTTCCTTTTGCTGCACGCAAGGATTGTTACGAGTCAAACCAAAAACCTGTGGGAGCGGGCTTGCCCGCGATGGCGTCAGGTCAGTCGCCATTAATGTTGGATGTGCCGGCCCCATCGCGAGCAAGCTCGCTCCCACAGGTTCGGTGTGTTGAATAAGATCAAGGTTGAACCCAGCTTTTGAGCACCGCCCCGCAGTACAGCCCGGAGAGGGTTTTCATCACCTGGATCACTTCGTGACTGGCGAGACCGTAAAAAATGTACTTGCCTTCACGACGGGTGGCGACCAGTCCTTCATCGCGCAGGATCCCCAATTGCTGGGACAGGGTCGGTTGGCGCACGCCGGTCATTTTTTCCAGCTCGCCTACGTTGCGTTCGCCCTGGGTCAGCTGACACAGGATCAACAGGCGATCCTCATTGGCCAGGGCCTTGAGCAGCGCACACGCCTTGGAGGCCGAGGCGCGCAGTTGGGAGACTTCACATTCGGTCAGACCGGATTGCATTTGCAGGATGCCTTCAACGTCACTTAAGCTGTAAACATTATGTTTAAACATATAATGTTGCAACCCATGACTGAAATTTCGCCGTCTGACTTTTCTAACCCTGCACAGGTTCGTGTCCATGCCCGCACTGATTGAAGCTTTCCTCGACCCCGCCTCCTCGACCTACAGCTACGTGGTCTATGAGGCTGATGGCGGGCAGTGTGCGATTGTCGATCCGGTGCTCGACTACGACGCAGCCTCCGGGCGTACCGCAACCACCCAGGCCGACAACATCATCGCCTTCGTCCGCGCCCGTCACTTGCAAGTGCAATGGCTGCTGGAAACCCACGCCCATGCCGATCACCTGTCCGCCGCGCCGTATCTGCGCAGGGAGCTTGGCGGCAAAGTCGCCATTGGCGAGTCGATCAGCAAGGTCCAGGACGTGTTCAAGACGCTGTTCAATCTGGAGCCATCCTTTCGCGTCGACGGCTCCCAGTTCGATCACCTGTTCGCCCCCAACGAATCGTTCATGATCGGCAACCTCAAGGCGACCGCCCTGCACGTGCCCGGCCATACTCCGGCGGACATGGCTTACCTGGTCGACAGCGATGTGATTCTGGTGGGCGACACGATGTTCATGCCCGACGTCGGCACCGCCCGCTGCGATTTCCCGGGCGGCAATGCCAATCAGATGTTCGCCTCGATCCACAAACTGCTGGCCTTCCCCGCCAGCGTGCGGCTGTTCGTCTGCCACGACTACCCGCCCAATGGCCGCGCGCCCCAATGCATGACCACCGTCGGTGAACAACGCAAAAACAACATTCATGTACATGACGGGATCGATGAAGCCGCGTTCGTGGAAATGCGTACACGACGTGATGCAGGGCTGGGCATGCCGACACTGTTGCTGCCGGCGATCCAGGTGAATGTGCGGGCGGGGAATTTGCCGCCGGCCGAGGACAACGGCGTGACCTACCTGAAAATCCCGCTTAACAAATTCTGACCCTGTAGGAGCGAGCTTGCTCGCGATGGACTTGAGGGCAACGCGTTTATCCAGAAGACTCGCGTTATCGTTAACGTCCATCGCGAGCAAGCTCGCTCCTACAGAGTAATCGTGTCAGTTGCCCAAAGTCAGGCCATTGGCTGGCAACGGCAGCGCGGTCTTGTACCGCACCTGCTTGAGCGCAAAGCTCGAACGGATGTTCGCCACCCCCGGCACCTTGGTCAGAAAGTCCATCATGAAGCGCTCCAGCGACTGGATGGTCGGCACCAGCACCCGGATCAGGTAGTCCGGGTCGCCGGCCATCAGGTAGCACTCCATCACCTCGGGGCGATCGGAAATCGCTTCTTCGAAATGCTGCAACGCCTCCTCCACCTGCTTCTCCAGGCTGACGTGAATGAACACATTCACATGCAGCCCCAGCAGGTCGGCATCCAGCAGCGTCACTTGCTCGCGAATCACCCCCAGTTCTTCCATGGCCTTGACCCGGTTGAAACACGGCGTGGGTGACAGGTTCACCGAACGCGCCAGGTCGGCGTTGGTGATGCGCGCGTTCTCCTGAAGGCTGTTGAGAATGCCGATATCGGTACGGTCCAGTTTGCGCATGAGACAAAACCACCTGTTTTTTATGTTTATGCAGGTTTTTTATCTGCAAATGATCTTTAGCGCAACGAAACAGAGAGAAATATTCTTCTTGGTCGGGCCTATGATTGTTGTAGGACAAGATTTCTTCTACCGAACGAAATCTGTCAGCTCACTACAAGAAATTCACAAGATCGAGCGTAGAAGCCATGACCCAAGCGTATGAACCGCTGCGCCTGCACGTCCCCGAACCCTCGGGCCGTCCCGGCTGTAAAACCGACTTCTCCTACCTGCATCTGACCGATGCCGGCACGGTGCGCAAACCCCCAATCGACGTTGAACCGGCTGACACGGCTGACCTGGCCCGTGGCCTGATCCGCGTGCTCGACGACCAGGGCAATGCCCTCGGCCCATGGGCCGAAAACGTACCGGTGGAGATCCTGCGCAAGGGCATGCGCGCCATGCTCAAGACCCGCATCTACGACAACCGCATGGTGGTCGCCCAGCGTCAGAAAAAGATGTCGTTCTACATGCAGAGCCTTGGCGAAGAAGCCATCGGCAGCGCCCAGGCCCTGGCCCTGAACATCGACGACATGTGCTTCCCGACCTACCGCCAGCAAAGCATCCTGATGGCCCGCGACGTGCCGCTGGTCGACCTGATCTGCCAGCTGCTGTCCAACGAGCGCGATCCGCTCAAGGGCCGTCAGTTGCCCATCATGTACTCGGTCAAGGATTCCGGTTTCTTCACCATCTCCGGCAACCTCGCCACCCAGTTCGTGCAAGCCGTGGGCTGGGGCATGGCCTCGGCGATCAAGGGCGACACCAAAATCGCTTCGGCGTGGATCGGCGACGGCGCCACCGCCGAGTCGGACTTCCACACCGCCCTGACGTTCGCCCACGTGTACCGCGCGCCGGTGATCCTCAACGTGGTCAACAACCAGTGGGCGATCTCCACCTTCCAGGCGATTGCCGGTGGTGAAGCCACCACCTTCGCCGGTCGTGGCGTCGGTTGCGGCATTGCCTCCCTGCGGGTCGACGGCAACGATTTCTACGCGGTCTACGCCGCCTCCGCCTGGGCTGCCGAACGTGCGCGCCGCAATCTCGGTCCGACCATGATCGAGTGGGTCACCTACCGCGCCGGCCCGCACTCGACCTCCGATGATCCGTCCAAATACCGTCCGGCCGATGACTGGAGCCACTTCCCGCTGGGCGATCCGATTGCGCGCCTCAAGCAGCACCTGATCAAGATCGGCCAGTGGTCCGAAGAGGAACACGCCGCCGTCAGCGCCGAACTGGAAGCCCAAGTGATCGCCGCACAGAAAGAAGCCGAACAGTACGGCACTCTCGCCGGCGGCCAGATTCCGAGCGCCGCGACCATGTTCGAAGACGTCTACAAAGAGATGCCGGAGCACTTGAAGCGCCAGCGTCAAGAGTTGGGGATCTGACATGAACGATCACAACAACAATATCGAGCTGGAAACCGCCATGACCACAACCACCATGACCATGATCCAGGCCCTGCGCTCGGCCATGGATGTGATGCTTGAACGTGACGACAACGTCGTGGTCTTCGGCCAGGACGTGGGCTACTTCGGCGGCGTGTTCCGCTGCACCGAAGGCCTGCAAGCCAAGTACGGCACCTCCCGAGTGTTCGACGCGCCGATCTCTGAAAGCGGTATCGTCGGCACCGCCGTGGGCATGGGCGCCTACGGTCTGCGCCCGGTGGTGGAGATCCAGTTCGCCGACTACGTCTACCCGGCCTACGATCAGATCATTTCCGAAGCCGCGCGCCTGCGTTATCGCTCGGCCGGCGAGTTCACCGCGCCGATGACCCTGCGCATGCCCTGCGGCGGTGGCATCTACGGCGGCCAGACCCACAGCCAGAGCATCGAGGCACTCTTCACTCAGGTATGCGGTCTGCGCACCGTCATGCCGTCCAACCCCTACGACGCCAAAGGCCTGCTGATCGCCTCCATCGAAAACGATGACCCGGTGATCTTCCTGGAGCCGAAACGACTGTACAACGGTCCTTTCGACGGCCACCACGAACGCCCGGTTACCCCGTGGTCGAAACACCCCGCCGCACAGGTTCCGGACGGTTACTACACCGTACCGCTGGACGTTGCCGCTATCGCCCGTCCGGGCAAGGACGTCACGGTGCTGACCTACGGCACCACCGTCTACGTGTCGCAAGTGGCCGCTGAAGAAAGCGGCGTGGATGCCGAAGTCATCGACCTGCGCAGCCTGTGGCCGCTGGACCTGGAAACCATCACCAAATCGGTGAAAAAAACCGGGCGCTGCGTGATCGTTCACGAAGCCACCCGCACTTGCGGCTTCGGCGCCGAACTGACGGCGCTGGTGCAAGAGCACTGCTTCCACTACCTGGAAGCGCCGATCGAACGCGTCACCGGTTGGGATACCCCTTACCCGCACGCGCAAGAGTGGGCGTATTTCCCAGGGCCGTCCCGAGTGGGCGCGGCGTTGAAACGGGTCATGGAGGTCTGAATGGGCACGCACGTCATTAAAATGCCGGACATTGGTGAAGGCATTGCAGAAGTTGAATTGTCGGTATGGCACGTCAAGGTCGGTGACATGGTCGTCGAAGATCAGGTGCTGGCCGATGTGATGACCGACAAGGCGATGGTCGATATCCCGTCGCCGGTGCATGGCAAGGTCATTGCTCTTGGTGGCCAGCCGGGCGAAGTCATGGCGGTTGGCAGTGTGCTGATCAGCATTGAAGTCGAAGGCGCGGGCAACGTTAAGGAATCGGCGCAACCGGCAGCTGTTGTTAAAGAAGCACCGGTTGCAGCAACGAAAGTCGAAACCGTGGTTGAAAGCAAACCGGTCGCTGCCCCGGCACCGAAAGCTGCCGTATGCCAGGGCCCGATGGTTGCTCGCGAGGCCGACGAGCGTCCGCTGGCCTCCCCGGCCGTGCGCAAGCATGCGCTGGACCTCGGCATTCAATTGCGCCTGGTGCGTGGCACCGGCCCCGCCGGCCGCGTGCTGCATGAAGACCTCGACGCCTACCTGGCCCAGGGTCAGTCGAACGCTTCGGCACCGGTGGCGGCTGCTTACGCCCAACGTACCGATGAACAGCAGATCCCGGTGATCGGCATGCGTCGCAAGATTGCCCAGCGCATGCAGGACGCCACCCAGCGCGCCGCCCACTTCAGTTATGTCGAAGAAATCGACGTCACCGCCGTGGAAGAGCTGCGCGCGCACCTCAACGAAAAACATGGCGCGACTCGCGGCAAGCTGACTTTGCTGCCGTTCCTGGTCCGCGCCCTGGTCGTCGCCCTGCGTGATTTCCCGCAGATCAACGCCCGCTACGACGACGAAGCCCAGGTCATCACCCGCCTCGGCGCGGTGCATGTCGGTATCGCCACCCAGGCGGATATCGGTTTGATGGTGCCGGTGGTGCGTCATGCCGAAGCCCGCAGCCTGTGGGACAGCGCCGCTGAAATCTCCCGCTTGGCCACTGCCGCCCGTAACGGCAAGGCCAGCCGCGACGAGTTGTCCGGCTCGACCATCACCCTGACCAGCCTCGGGGCCTTGGGCGGCATCGTCAGCACCCCGGTGCTGAATCTGCCGGAAGTGGCGATAGTCGGCGTGAACAAGATCGTCGAACGGCCAATGGTCATCAAAGGCCAGATCGTGATCCGCAAGATGATGAACCTCTCCAGCTCCTTCGATCACCGCGTGGTCGACGGCATGGACGCGGCGCTCTTCATCCAGGCCATCCGTGGCCTGCTCGAACAACCCGCGACCTTGTTTGTGGAGTAAGTCATGCAGACCCTCAATACCACGCTGCTGATCATCGGCGGCGGCCCCGGCGGTTATGTGACGGCGATCCGTGCCGGCCAACTGGGCATCCCGACCATCCTGGTGGAAGGCCAATCCCTGGGCGGCACTTGCCTGAACATTGGCTGCATTCCGTCCAAGGCACTGATTCACGTCGCTGAGCAGTTCCATCAAACGCAACACCACAGTCAGCATTCGGCCCTGGGCATCAGTGTTTCGACGCCCACCCTGGACATCGGCAAGAGCGTGGAATGGAAAGACGGCATCGTCGATCGCCTGACCACCGGCGTCGCGGCGCTGCTGAAAAAGAACAAGGTCCAGGTCGTTCAAGGCTGGGCCAAAGTGGTTGACGGCAAAACCGTGGAAGTTGGCGACACACGTATCCAGTGTGAACACCTGGTGCTGGCCACCGGTTCCAAAAGCGTGAACCTGCCAATGCTGCCGATTGGCGGGCCGATCATCTCGTCCACCGAGGCCCTGGCGCCGACATCCGTGCCCAAGCGCTTGATTGTGGTCGGCGGTGGTTACATCGGCCTGGAGTTGGGCATTGCCTATCGCAAGCTCGGCGCCGAGGTCAGCGTGGTGGAAGCGCAGGAACGCATCCTGCCGGCCTACGACGCCGAACTGACTCAGCCGGTGCACGACGAACTGAAAAAACTCGGCGTGAAGCTTTACTTGAAACACAGCGTGCAAGGCTTTGATTCTTCTAACAATACCTTGCAGGTGTTGGAACCGAACGGCGAGACCCTGAACCTGGAAACCGACCAGGTACTGGTGGCCGTCGGTCGCAAGCCGAACACCCAGGGCTGGAACCTCGAAGCGCTGAACCTGGACATGAACGGTTCCTCGATCAAGATCGACAACCGCTGCCAGACCAGCATGCGCAACGTGTATGCCATCGGTGACCTGAGCGGCGAACCGATGCTCGCCCACCGGGCCATGGCCCAGGGCGAGATGGTCGCCGAGCTGATCAGCGGTAAAACCCGCGAGTTCAACCCGACCGCCATCGCCGCCGTGTGCTTCACCGACCCGGAACTGGTGGTGGTCGGCAAGACCCCGGACGAGGCCAAGGCCGCAGGTTGGGACTGCATCGTGTCGAGCTTTCCGTTCGCCGCCAATGGCCGGGCGATGACCCTGGAGTCGAAAAGCGGCTTCGTGCGGGTGGTCGCCCGTCGGGATAATCACGTGATTGTCGGCTGGCAGGCGGTGGGCGTCGGCGTGTCGGAGCTGTCCACGGCGTTTGCCCAGAGCCTGGAGATGGGCGCGCGGCTGGAAGACATCGGCGGCACCATCCATGCACACCCGACCCTGGGTGAGGCGGTGCAGGAAGCGGCGTTGCGGGCCCTTGGCCACGCATTGCACCTGTGAATCAGGGCGATCGGTGGTGTCCGTGATGGCCTCTTCGCGAGCAAGCTCGCTCCCACAGGGGATTTGTGGTGTTTGCAGGACCTGATGGCCTACAAAGATCAAATGTGGGAGCGAGCTTGCTCGCGATTCTTGAGAACGACGCGATTTCTGCCGATCAGCCGATAGTCTGGGCTGCGATTTAGCCCAAGAATGAAGTATTGTTGTCCCCATCCAAAAAACGTCAGAAGCCTTGAACCGTTTCGACGGTTGTTCAGTGATAGAGGGTGTCATGGGTAACGAAAGCATCAATTGGGACAAGCTGGGTTTTGACTACATCAAGACCGACAAGCGCTATCTGTCGTACTTTCGCAATGGCGAGTGGGACAAAGGCACCCTGACCGAAGATAACGTGCTGCACATCAGCGAAGGCTCCACTGCCCTTCACTATGGCCAGCAATGCTTCGAAGGCCTGAAGGCCTATCGTTGCAAGGACGGCTCGATCAACCTGTTCCGTCCGGACCAGAACGCCGCGCGCATGCAGCGCAGCTGCGCCCGCCTGCTGATGCCGCACGTGTCCACCGAGCAGTTCATCGAAGCGTGCAAGGAAGTGGTGCGTGCCAACGAACGTTTCATTCCGCCGTACGGCACCGGCGGCGCGCTGTACCTGCGTCCGTTCGTGATCGGCGTGGGTGACAACATCGGCGTGCGTACCGCGCCGGAGTTCATCTTCTCGGTGTTTGCGATCCCGGTCGGCGCCTACTTCAAGGGCGGTCTGACCCCGCACAACTTCCTGATCTCCAGCTACGACCGCGCCGCGCCACAAGGCACCGGCGCCGCCAAGGTCGGTGGCAACTACGCCGCCAGCCTGATGCCGGGCTCCCAGGCCAAGAAGGCGCATTTCGCCGACTGCATCTACCTGGACCCACTGACTCATACCAAGATCGAGGAAGTCGGTTCGGCCAACTTCTTCGGGATCACCCACGATAACAAGTTCGTGACCCCGAACTCGCCATCGGTACTGCCGGGCATCACCCGTCTGTCGCTGATCGAACTGGCCAGGTCCCGCCTGGGTCTGGACGTGGTCGAAGGCGACGTGTTCATCGACAAGCTGGCGGACTTCAAGGAAGCCGGTGCTTGCGGTACTGCGGCGGTGATCACGCCGATCGGCGGCATCAACTACAACGACCACCTGCACGTGTTCCACAGCGAAACCGAAGTCGGCCCGATCACCCAGAAGCTCTACAAAGAGCTGACCGGCGTGCAAACCGGCGACATCGAAGCGCCAGCGGGCTGGATCGTCAAGGTTTGACCTGACGCCAGATGCACAAAAGCCCCCCATCGGGTGACCGATGGGGGGCTTTTTGTTTGCATAGTACTGACGAACCCACCACTCCCCAGTGGGAGCGAGCTTGCTCGCGATGACGGCATTGCATTCAACACAGAAACAACCGGAATACACGTTCGTCAGTCAGCGAATGTTCCCGAACTCCGCCGAACCTGCCGCAATTTTCGAAACTTTGACATTACCCTCAACCACCAACGGCAACCCGATTCCAAACCGCCTTCCAAACTCCTTGCGCCCCAACGCCGTCAACACCAACGCCCGACTGTCCAGATCCTGGGTCACCCACTTGCGCTTGAGTGCCGTTTGCAGCAACGCCGCGCCCAGCGACCCGCCCAGATGTGGCCGACGCATGCTCCAGTCCAGGCACGGGCAGGCGAAACGACGGCGCAAGGTGCTCAAGTCCTGCGTCTCGATCCCGAGCCCTTGAAACATTGCCGTACCGCTGTCGCTCAAGCGATAGGCCTGTTCGTCGGTTTCCTCAAGCCAGCCCGCTTCAAGCATCCGGTCATGCAGCAGCACGGCCAGGGTTCCCGCCATATGGTCGTAGCAGGTGCGGGCAAATTGCAGGCGATCCGGGGTCCGTGCCCGAAAGCTCGGCGCGGTGTTCTGGCCGATCACCATCAGGGCCTCCAGGGCCTGGGCCACGCGTTTGTCCGCCAGGCTGTAATAGCGATGACGCCCCTGAACGTGCAGCCGCACCAGCGCCAGCTCCTTGAGCTTGGCCAGGTGGGCACTGGCGGTCGACGCGCTGACTTCGGCCACCGCCGCCAGTTCGGTGCTGGTGCGGGCATGGCCGTCCATCAGCGAACAAAGGATTTTCGTCCGCGCCGGCTCAGCGATGGCTGCCGCCACCTGCGAGACGCCGATGTCGTGTTGTTCTGCGCTCATATTTCGCTCCCGGACGAATCAATGCCCTTTCGGACTGGAGATAGTAGCAACACTTTCCAACAACCAAAGGCTGTGCCCATGGACCCGATCATCGCTGCGACCCATGCCGATCCTTATCCCTACTACGCACAACTTCGTGCCGAAGGTGGGCTGGCTTTTCATCCGGGGCTGAACATGTGGGTGGCCAGCAGCGCCCGGGCGGTGGCCGCCGTGCTGGCGCATCCCGATTGCCACGTTCGCCCCGCGCAGGAGCCAGTCCCCAAGGCGATCGCCGACGGCATGGCCGGCCAGGTGTTCGGCCAATTGATGCGCATGAATGAAGGTGAACGCCAGCGTTGCCCACGGTCGGCGATTGCGCCGGGGCTGGAGTTGATCGATGCGCGGGAAGTCGAGGCCCTGGTCAGCGCCCGATTGATGACCGCCGATGCCGCTGGTCTGTACAACGCCATGTTTCGCGGACCGGTTTGCGTGGTGGCGGCGTTGTTGGGGTTCACCCCGGCTCAGGGCCGCGCCATCAGTGAGTTGACGGCGGATTTCGTCGCCTGTCTGTCACCCTTGAGTGACGCGGCACAATTGACCGCCGCCCACGCTGCCGCCGAACAATTGAGCGGTTATTTCATCGAATTGCTCGACGATCCGTACAACCACAGCCCTTTGCTTGCAGGTATCGGCCAGCGCTTCGCCTGCGGCGCGCCGCAAACCCTGATCGCCAACCTGATCGGCCTGTTCTCCCAGACCTTCGAGGCCACTGCCGGGCTGATCGGCAACGCCGTGCTGGCATTGATTCAACATCCGTCGTTGCGCAGCGAATCTCCCCCGGTCGAAGACCTGCTGGCCGAAGTACAGCGCTTCGACCCGCCGGTACAGAACACCCGCCGCTTCGTCGCCGCCCCCTGCGAAATTGACGGCGTGAGGCTGAACGCCGCAGACGTGATCCTGGTGCTGCTGGCCTCGGCCAATCGCGACCCCCAGCTCAACGACAGCCCCGACACCTTCCTGCTCGACCGCCCGAACCGGCGCAGCTTCACCTTCGGCGCGGGGCGCCATCAATGTCCGGGGCAACGCCTGGCGTTGAGCATTGCCAGCGCTACGCTCAAGCAGCTTCTGGCGATGAGGCCGGCACTGGACCATCTGAAGCGGGAATACCGCCCCTCCACGAATGGACGGATTCCACTGTTCCGTGAATGACCGAAAGCCGCTCAAGCAACGCGGTGTTCGACGGTCAGGTGAGACAGTTCATGGACCGGCGCCAGGCGTTCGCGAATGGTGTCGGCACTGACATTGGCCGCCGCCACAACGCTGACAATCGCGGCCCGTGCCTGGGGGCCGACCTGCCAGACATGCAGATCGCTGATGCGCACATCGTCCGACGACTCCAGCAGTTCACGAATCTCGTCGGCGACGTGTGTATCCGTGACATCGAGCAACACCGCTGCGCTGTCACGCATCAGTCCAACGGCCCATTTCGCGATCACGATGGCGCCCACAATGCCCATCACCGGGTCCAGCCACACCCATCCCAGATAGCGCCCCGCCAGCAATGCGGCGATCGCCAGCACTGAAGTCAAGGCATCGGCCAGCACATGGACATAGGCCGAGCGCAGGTTGTTGTCGTGATGGTGATGATGGCCGTGCTCATGGCTGTGGCCATGATCGTGGCCATGATGGCCGTGGTCGCCCGCCAGCAAAAAGGCACTGGCGATGTTCACCGCCAGCCCCACCACCGCAATCACCGTCGCTTCGGTGAATGCCACGGTCGTTGGCTGAAACAGGCGATAAACGGATTCACCGGCAATGCCGAGAGCCACCAGCCCCAGCACCATGGCCGAGGCAAAACCCGCGAGATCCCCGACCTTGCCGGTGCCGAAGCTGTAACGCGCGTTGTTGGCATTGCGCCGTGCAAACCCATAGGCCGCCGCCGCGATGCCCAAGGCCCCGGCATGGGTGGCCATGTGAAAACCATCGGCCAGCAGCGCCATGGAACCGGTGATGTAACCGGCGGCAATTTCGCCAATCATCATCACAAACGTCAGCGCCACCACCCATAAGGTGCGTCGGGCGTTTTCATCATGGGATGCGCCGAGAAAGACATGGTCGTGAGAAAAGCGCGAAGCCTGTGGTGTCAGTGTCATGGAATTCAGGCCTCTATTTGGCATAACGACGGATGGCCAGCAGCAGGTCTTCCACGCCCTGGGCGCGATCTTCATCGCTCAGGTCCGGATGGGCCACGTGCTCGCGGGCATGGGCGTCGATGAACTGCTCCAGCAGACCATTGACCGCGCCCCGGATGGCGGCCACCAGATGCAGGGTCTTGGCGCAATCGGCATCGGACTCAAGCGCTCGCTCCACGGCTTCCACCTGCCCGGCAATCCGCCGCACCCGCTTGATCAAGTCATCCTTGTGTTCGTGAATGTGCGCCATACCTATACCCCCTACCCCTATATGGCACCTATGGTCGCCGATAGTGCGGAGCCTGGCAAGGCACAACCCGATGACGGTCGGTTTGGCGTGACATCGATTTTCGCCGGCCGGTTGGCCGCTGAGCGTTTGGGTTCAACCCCCCCTGCTGCCCGGCTGGATTAGTTACACCGGGTTAAAACAGTCATGACGGGCAGTGCGTTTATCCCGCCGGCCTTTCTCCATAGAGTCACCAGGATCATGGTGAACAACGAGGTTCGATCGATGCAAACCCAACTGGACAAGTCACTGAGTGTTTTTGCGCGGGCAGACCTGCTGCAAGGTCCCACGCCCATTCAGCGGGCTGCGCGACTCGAACAGCTGCTGGGCCTCGACAAGCAGGGTATCGGCCTGTTTCTCAAACGCGACGACCATATGTTGATCGGCGCGGGCGGCAACAAGCTGCGCAAGCTTGAATTCCACATCGGCGCAGCACTGCAAGCCGGAATCGATACGATCATTACCGTGGGCGGCATCCAGTCCAATCATGCCCGCCTGACCGCCGCGGTATGCGCCCGGCTGGGCATCGCCTGCGAGCTGCTCCTGACCCGGGCCGTGGCCAAGGCCGAGGTGGATTACGAGCTCAACGGCAATGTGCTGCTCGACCAGTTGTTCGGCGCGCAGATGCAGGTGTTTGCCGGCGGTACCGACTCACTGGCCAAAGCCGAGGCCAGGGCGGCGCTGCTTCGAGACTCCGGGCACAAGGTCATGGTGCTGCCAACCGGTGGCTCGACGCCCCTGGGCAGCCTCGGCTATGCCCGCTGCGCAGCGGAGATCGCCCAACAAGAGGCCGAACTGCAACTCAGGTTCAATCAAGTGGTGGTACCCAATGGCAGCGCCGGCACACATGCCGGGCTCGCGGCGGGTTTCCGGTTGCTGGGCCGGGGTACGTCCGTGGTCAAGTCGTTCTCGGTGTTGTCCGACCAGGACTCGTCAGTGGCGAGAACCCTGCAACTGACCCGCGAAACATTGGCGCTATTGGGCAGTAGCGCCGAGGTGCGCGCTGACGAGATGGCGATTGACGGCAGCCAGCTGGGTACCGGCTATGGGCTGCCAACCGCCGCCATGCAGGACGCGGTACGCCTGATGGCGCGTGCCGAAGGCCTGTTGGTCGACCCGGTGTACTCCGGCAAGGCGTTTGCCGGGTTGCTGGCCGACCTGCAGCAAGGGCGCTTCGTCCCCGGGGACAATGTGCTGTTCATCATGACCGGCGGAACACCCGGCCTGTATGCGTACCGGGAAACGTTTCAGGCCTGACGGTCAATCATCCCGCGTCAGCACTTCCAGCAATTCGATTTCGAAGATCAGGTTCGAGTTCGGCGTGATCTTGCCCATGGTGCGTTCGCCATAGGCCAGGTGCGCCGGCACCAGCAACTTGCGCTTGCCGCCGACCTGCATGCCCATGATGCCCTGGTCCCAGCCCTTGATGACCCGCCCGGTGCCGATCACGCACTGGAAGGGTTTGCCACGACTGTATGAAGAGTCGAATTCGGTCCCGTCCTCCAGCCAGCCACGGTACTGGGTGGTGATCAGTGCGCCTTTTACGGCGGCTTTTCCGTCACCCACCTGAAGATCGATTACCTGAAGCTCGTCATTCATTGATTTCACTCGTATGCTCACTCGCCCTCTAGGGCCTGATGCGCGCCGTTTTCCCAGATTTGTCCTCGATTGGCAACCATTGCCGCCTCCGCGCGCGACGTTTAAAGCTGTTTGCTGAACTAAAATAATCAACAATTACCCGTACGGTTCTCCGCCCTGATGGCCATCCCCGAATGATCCTGCTCTGGACCAGCGTCATCCTTGGTTCAATGACGCTCAGCCTGATCGTCGTGCTGGCTTGGCGCGAACGCTATCTGCAAAAGCAACTGGCGGAGTATCGCGCGATCATCAATAGCCTGTCCGAAGGCCAGAACATCCACAAGGATGACGACGCCGAGCGCTTCAAGCGCAGCCAGTATTTCGCTCGTATCGGCACCTGGGACTGGGATGTCGACACCGACCGGTTGTATTGGTCAGATGCCATTTTCGGCATGTTCGGCTTCAAGATCGGCGAAGTGACGCCCTCTTACGCCCTGTTCTGTTCCTGCGTGCATCCGGAAGACCGGCTCAGGGTTCGGGCCGGCGAACTGCGTTGCCTGGAAACCGGTGAAAACCATGATGAGGAATACCGCGTGGTGTGGCCCGACGGAACGATCCGCTGGCTGCGGGAAACCGGCAACGTGGTCAAGAACGACCACGACGAAACGATCAAGATGATGGGTGTGGTACGCGACATCACCGAAGAAAAGGCTTCGGCCAACTACCTCAAGCACCTGGCCCATTACGACCCGTTGACCGGCCTGCCCAATCGCCTGGTGCTCGAAGAGCGCCTGTCCGAAGCGCTGGAGTTGGCGCGCACCAGTGCCACGCGGGTGGCGCTGGTATTTGTCGACCTCAATGGCTTCAAGGCCATCAACGACCGCTATGGGCATGCGGCCGGCGACCGCGTGCTGGTCACGACCGCCACGCGGCTAAAGCGCATCCTGCACGGCACCGACACCGTCGCCAGGATCGGCGGCGACGAATTCGTGGTCATCCTCCAGGACCTGCCCCAAGGCAAAAGCCTGCAAGACGAAGCGCGCACGATCTGCCAGAAAATCTTCGTCGAACTCTCCCCGCCCGTCACCCTCGGCAACGACCAGCGCCACATCGGCACCAGCCTCGGCGTCGCCGTGTTCCCCGATCATGCGCCGAGCATCGATCGCTTGCTGCACATTGCCGACCTGGCGATGTATGAGGCCAAGCGCAGCGGGAACAATCAGTATCGGTTGGGCACCGAGAGCCTGGTGCGGGCACACAGCGAATAGCGCTTCGTCCTTGAATGCATTGCGCATCAATGCATACCAACAATGCAATTAACCTCTCGATGCCCCTGCTCCACTATCCGCCCCAACAAGAACCGTGCGCCGGGTCCTTTGTGAATCCATGTCGCCCCAGAGCAAGCAGTCCCTACCGGTTGGCGAAACAGGGCCGCTACTCCCATAAATGGGGGACTACACCCACTCAACCGGGTGTTTACCACCTAATTTGAGGAATATCCCCACCCTACACTTCACCAAAAAGACACATTTTGAAACAACTTACTTATTACTCAGTATCTTCCTCATCCATGGCCCGACGGTTGCATAGCCCCTTGCAACGCAGGCAGATGCTGTCACCAACCGGGGATGGCGGGTTTCGCCGTTGCGCTATGTCGCGAGGGGAACCTCATGAAAATCATTGCATCGTCGTTCAATTCGTTCCGTTTCTTAAGGGTTTCGGGCGCAGGCTGTGTACTGTTGATCACCTTCAGTCTGTCCCCGGTCAACGCAGCACCGCTTGACGATGTCAGCCCGCCGCCGCCAACAGATCCTTCGGCGTATACCAACCCGCCGACCGACTTCAAGGCCGCGCTGGATGCCCTAAAGGCCATGCCACCCGCCAACCAGGGTTCCATCGCCTTGCCCAATGGCGTGTTCGGCACCCGCACCACGCCAACGACCGACAACGTACTACCGCCAGCCCTGCAGACATCCTTCAAAATCCCCACCAACGGCAAGCCCAGCCCGTTGTTCGGGGCCCAGCCGTATACGCAGCAACTGCTGCTGTTCGAAGAATTCGGCACGGAAAAACTCGACCCGACACTGCCGCCGCCCACCCTGACCTTCCCGGTTCCGATCGTCGGCCCGGCGCCCACGCAGGACCCGAACAACATCGCCCGTAGCGGCCCTTCGGCCGCGGCGCTGGAAGCCTTCATGCGCCAGCCGGGGCTGTACCCGTTTCCGGCGCAGTATTCCAACGTGCTGGACCGCAACCCGTGGAAAGCGCAGATCGAAGCCTTCCTCAACCGCCATCCGGTCGGCTCGC
>NZ_NIWT01000010.1 GCF_002236115.1 Pseudomonas jessenii
GCTCAGCAATCGTTGGTTACATCTTTGATTTCTCGCGGAGTAACTTGTGATGCTGATAATCTGTTGACTAGCAGTCTGACCCCACAAGCACCCACACGAATTGCTTGATTCAGTTGTTAAAGAGCGGTTGGTTAAGATCTTTCGTCTCAACCGAGGCGCGCATTCTACAGCAGCCTCATTTGCTGTCAAGTGATTATTTTCAGAAGCTTTCAAAGTTTCCTTTGTAACTTCAACCACTTGCGCTTCAGATCTCTCGTCAGCGGGAGGCGAATTCTACAGCGTTACACGCTGCTGTCAACACCTCTTTTTCAACTCCCTTTGTGCTTCGATGAACTGAAGCAACCCGCTGCCGAAAACTGCGTAACTCTTTGTTTACCAAGGAGTTTTCCGTTTCGACTGCGCCGGAAGTGGGGCGAATTATAGACACCTGAAATCTGCCGTCAACCACTATTTACGCCTTTTTGGCAGAAGAGGCCTTTTTAGCCATTAGACGCGGGATTCGACGAGCCACAGGCGGTAGCCGCAGCATTAACAGCAACGCACCTATAGATGCATAGATCACCCACTCTTTCAGGTCGGCGCGCACAATCCAGAGCATATGCAGTAATCCAAGCCCGAGAATGACATAAGCCAGGCGATGCAACTTCTTCCAGCGGGCACCCAATCGTCGCTGACTGTATCGATTGGAAGTCACCGCCAATGCCAGCAAACCAAGAAAACCCAACGCCCCGACAATAATGTAAGGCCGCTTGCGCAACTCGACACCCAGCTGCGACCAGTCAAAACCAAGAATGAATGCGCAGTAGCTACCGAGGTGGAGCAGCACATAGGCAAAGCACCACAATCCCAACTGTCGCCGCACGGCATTCCACCCCGCCCAACCGGTGAGTCTCTGCAAAGGCGCCATGCTCAAGGTTACAAGCAGCAGAACAAGCGCCCCCAAACCCAATCGATCGACCAGCACCTTGCCCGGATCCGGCCCGAGGACATCCTCCCAGGCCTGGTACAGCCACAGCAGCGGCCACACCAGCACCACGACAAAGACACCGATACGCCAAAACGGATAGCGCATCAGTAATTCTTCCTCAGGTCGAGCCCCGTATATAGAGAGGAGACTTCCTCTGAATAGCCGTTGAACATTTGCGTGTCGCGCACATTGGGCTTGAACAAGCCACTGGGCAGGCGGCGTTCACGCGCCTGAGTCCAACGAGGATGATCAACGGTGGGATTCACGTTCGCATAAAAGCCATATTCATCCGCAGCAATACTCTGCCAAGTGGTTTTCGGCTGCTCGCTGACCAGACTGATGCGCACGATTGACTTGATGCTCTTGAAGCCATATTTCCAAGGCACCACCAAACGCAACGGCGCGCCGTTTTGATTAGGCAATTCACGCCCGTACATCCCCACTGCGAGAATCGCCAACGGATTCATGGCCTCATCCAGTCGCAACCCTTCCACATAGGGCCAGTCGATCAAGGCAAAACCGGAGCGCTGACCCGGCATGCTTTGGGGATCCTGCAAGGTTTCGAAGCGGATGAATCTGGCTTTCGAGGTCGGCTCGACTTCTTTGAGCAAGGCCGAGAGCGGAAAACCGATCCAGGGAATGACCATCGACCAGGCTTCCACGCAACGTAGCCGGTAGATTCGCTCCTCCAACCGATACGGCTTCATGAGGTCCTCCAGCGCATACCGCCCAGGCTTGCCCACCTCCCCGTCCACCACTACCGACCACGGTTCCGTCTTCAGCGTGCCGGCATTGGCGGCCGGATCACCTTTGTCTGTGCCGAACTCGTAGAAGTTGTTGTAGTGGGTCGCATCCTTGAACGGCGTGATCGCCTCATCCTTGACGCTGATCGCTCCCCACTGGGTAGCCGGAAGTTTTTCGCTGAACCAGGAAGGCGCCTTGCCGGGCTCTACATCCGGATAACGCACAGCATCGCCAGCGCTGGCCCATTGCGGCAGGCTGCCCAGAGCGAAGCCCGCAACCGTGGCGCCGAGCACTTTGCGTCGAGAAAGATAGAGGGATTCAGGCGTAACGTCCGACTCGTGGCAGTCGGACGTTCTGGGGACTTTGATCAGCATGGTTACTCCGCAGCTTTGGAGGACAGATGCACCCATAGACTGCGGAGTATGAGGGAAATTACGCGCTCTTGTTACGGCGAAGACGTAACAGATATTGAACCGGGCCGGAGGCTGCATAGGCGAGAAACACCAGCAGCAGGATGCGCGGAGGGTCACTGAACACCACTGCGAACACCAGCACCACGGCGAGAATCGCCACGAAAGGCACTCGCCCCTTCAGGTCCAGCTCCTTGAAGCTGTTGTACTTGATGTTGCTGACCATCAGCATGCCGGCCGCCGCAACCATCAGCGCAACCAGGAAGGACATCTTGGAACCCTGAATGCCGTAGTCACTGAACGCCCAGACGATACCTGCAACCACACCCGCAGCGGCAGGACTGGCCAGACCGATGAAGTAGCGCTTGTCCGCCGTACCGACCTGAGTGTTGAAGCGCGCAAGGCGCAAGGCCGCGCCCGCCACATAGATGAAGGCGACCATCCAGCCAACCTTGCCCATGTCACCCAAGGCCCAACCGAAGGCCAGCAATGCCGGGGCAACACCAAAGGCAACCATGTCCGACAGCGAGTCGTACTCGGCACCGAAGGCGCTCTGGGTATTGGTCATGCGGGCCACGCGCCCATCAAGACCATCGAGCACCATTGCGACGAAGATCGCGATGGCCGCGAACGCGAAATACTTGCTCGCATTGGCCGAGTCACCGGCACTCAAGGCCGCCTGGGCGCTCATTGAGTTGATGATGGAATAGAACCCTGCGAACAGATTCGCAGTGGTGAACAGATTCGGCAGAAGATAGATACCACGATGCCGGACTTTACGACCTTCGGCGTCATGCCCTTCCTCGACATGTTCATCGATGGGCAGCAGGCTTTCGGCGTCAGAAGCCTGGTTTGGCTCTTCGGGGCGTTCGCTCATGGACATTACCTTGCAACGGGTGGAAAGTTTGGACAGGTGTCTGGGACGACGGTTCGGCCGCAAACGATGCAGCTTTATACCAGAACCGGCCCCCCAAACGAAAAAACGCGGCCTAAGCCGCGTTTTTCGTACAAGCGCGTGACTTAGTTTTTAGCTTTGTCGACGATCTTGTTGGCACCGATCCACGGCATCATGGAGCGCAGTTGCTCACCGATGATTTCGATACCGTGAGCGGCGTTGTTACGACGCTTGGCGGTCATCGAAGGATAGCCGGTAGCGCCTTCGCTGATGAACATCTTGGCGTATTCGCCGTCCTGAATACGTTTCAGGGCGTTGCGCATGGCCTGACGGGATTCGGCGTTGATGACTTCAGGGCCGGTCACGTACTCGCCGTATTCGGCGTTGTTGGAGATCGAGTAGTTCATGTTGGCGATACCGCCTTCGTACATGAGGTCAACGATCAGCTTCAGTTCGTGCAGGCACTCGAAGTAGGCCATTTCCGGCGCGTAGCCAGCTTCAACCAGGGTTTCGAAACCGGCCTTGACCAGCTCAACGGTACCGCCGCACAGAACGGCTTGTTCGCCGAACAGGTCGGTTTCAGTCTCGTCCTTGAAGGTGGTTTCGATGATGCCGGTACGACCGCCGCCAACGCCGGCAGCGTAGGACAGGGCGACGTTCTTGGCGTTGCCCGAGGCGTCCTGGTAGATAGCGATCAGGTCAGGGATACCGCCACCCTTCACGAACTCGGAACGTACGGTGTGGCCTGGAGCCTTCGGCGCGATCATGATCACGTCGAGGTCAGCGCGCGGCACAACCTGGTTGTAGTGGATCGCGAAGCCGTGGGAGAAGGCCAGGGTGGCGCCTTTCTTGATGTTCGGCTCGATTTCGTTCTTGTACAGGGAGGACTGGAATTCGTCCGGGGTCAGGATCATGACCAGGTCGGCAGCTGCAACAGCAGAAGCAACGTCGGTCACTTTCAGGCCGTGGGCTTCAGCCTTGGCAACGGTAGCCGAACCTTTACGCAGGCCGACAGTCACGTCAACGCCGGAGTCTTTCAGGTTGCACGCTTGAGCGTGGCCCTGGGAACCGTAACCGATGATGGCAACTTTCTTGCCCTGGATGATCGACAGGTCGCAGTCTTTATCGTAGAAAACTTTCATGAATTTCCCCTATATCAGGCCGTTCAGGCCGTTCGCTAATTTGGTTTAGATGCTGAGTACTTTGTCGCCGCGGGCAATGCCGGTCACGCCACTACGGACGGTCTCCAGAATCGAGGCGGTGCCAATGGACTGAATGAAGCTGTCGAGCTTGTCGCTGGTACCGGTCAGTTGAACGGTATACACGCTGGCGCTGACATCGACGATCTGTCCACGGTAAATATCGGTAGTGCGCTTGATCTCGGCACGCTGGGCGCCGGTGGCCTTGACCTTGACCAGCATCAGTTCGCGCTCGATGTGAGCACTCTCCGACAGGTCGACCAGTTTTACCACTTCGATCAGCTTGTTCAGGTTCTTGGTGATCTGCTCGATGATTTCATCGTGACCGACCGTGGTCAGCGTCAGACGCGACAGGGTCGGGTCTTCGGTTGGTGCCACAGTCAGGCTTTCGATGTTGTAGTTGCGCTGCGAGAACAGGCCAACCACACGAGACAGAGCACCGGGTTCGTTTTCCAGAAGCAAGGAAATAATGTGCCGCATGATTAGGTACGCTCCGTCTTGCTCAGCCACATATCGCGCATGGAGCCGTCTTTGATCTGCATCGGGTAGACGTGCTCGCTGGTATCGACCGAAATATCGATCACCACCAGGCGATCTTTCATGGCGAACGCTTCTTCCATCTTCGACTTCAAATCTTTCGATTCAGTGATGCGCACGCCAACGTGACCATAGGCTTCAGCCAGCTTGACGAAGTCAGGCAACGACTCCATGTAGGAGTGCGAGTGACGGCTGCCATAGCTCATGTCCTGCCACTGACGAACCATACCCAGAACGCCGTTGTTCAGAATGACGATTTTTACCGGCAAACCGTATTGCAGACAGGTGGACAGCTCCTGGATGTTCATCTGGATACTGCCTTCGCCCGTCACACAGGCGACGTCGGCATCCGGATAGCTCAACTGAATGCCCATGGCCGCCGGGAAACCGAAGCCCATGGTGCCCAGGCCACCGGAGTTGATCCAGCGGTTCGGCTTGTTGAACTTGTAGTACTGCGCAGCAAACATCTGGTGCTGACCCACGTCGGAGGTCACAAAGGCATCGCCATTGGTCACTTCGCACAGGGTTTCGATCACGGTCTGAGGCTTGATCTTGCTGCCGTCGCCCTTGTCATACGGGAACAGGCCGCGATCACCGCGCCACTCGTCAACCTGCTTCCACCAGCTGGCAACGGACTCCTTGTTCGGGGTCTCGCCGATTTCCTTGAGGATCGCGACCATTTCGGTCAGGACACTCTCAACCGGCCCCACGATAGGCACGTCGGCCTTGATGGTCTTGGAGATCGAAGCCGGGTCGATGTCGATGTGAATGATCTTGGCGTTCGGGCAGAACTTCGACGCGCCGTTGATGACACGGTCGTCGAAACGTGCGCCGACAGCGAGGATCACGTCAGCATGGTGCATCGCCAGGTTGGCGGTGTAGCTGCCGTGCATGCCGAGCATGCCGATGAACTGACGGTCGGTGCCAGGGTAGCCACCGAGGCCCATCAGGGTATTGGTCACTGGCAGGTTGAGCATCTTCGCCAGTTCGGTCAGTGGTGCGGAACCACCGCCCAGGATCACGCCGCCGCCCGAGTACAACACAGGACGCTTGGCCGCCAGGAGCATTTCTGCCGCCTTGCGGATTTGACCGGAGTGACCGCGAACAGCCGGGCTGTAGGAACGCAGCTTGGCTTTTTTCGGGAAGACGTATTCGAACTTCTCGGCCGGGTTGGTCATGTCTTTCGGGATATCGACAACGACCGGGCCAGGACGACCGGATTGCGCCAGGTAGAACGCCTTCTTCATGACTTCCGGGATTTCCGACGCGTGCTTGATCATGAAGCTGTGCTTCACGATCGGCCGGGAGATACCGATCATGTCGGTTTCCTGGAACGCATCGGTGCCAACCATGGTGCTAGGCACCTGGCCGGAAATGATCACCATCGGAATGGAGTCCATGTAGGCGGTGGCGATACCGGTGATGGCGTTTGTTGCGCCAGGACCGGAAGTCACCAGTACCACGCCGGCTTTACCGGTGGCACGGGCGTAGCCGTCAGCCATATGGGTAGCCGCTTGCTCGTGACGAACCAGGATGTGGGTCACTTCCGGTTCTTTGAACAGGGCATCGTAGACATGAAGAAGAGCACCACCCGGGTACCCGTAGATATATTTGACGCCTTCGTCACGCAAGAAGCGGACGAGCATCTCACCGCCAGATAAAAGCTCCACGTTGCTCACCTCTAAAACGCCAGAATACCGCCCACGAAAAATGGGACGGGTCTTAATAGGTTTACTTCTCGGCAGAGCATGAGCGACGGTGGTCGCCGACTACGTCAGCACTGACTGAGCAAGTATTGGGATCGTCCCAAGTGTTGCGGGGCTTTCCCACCCAGCGCGAGGTAACGCGTTGCGGGTGTAACAGGTCGACGCGGATATGCGCCTCATGATCTGCTGAGAGGGTCTGCTTCTGGCAGTCCCTGTACAGCGGACTTTGGATTCTTCTGTTTCGGCCTTCGCAAGTCAAGTCGTCTATGTGCTTTATTCTACTAAGCACATGAGAACGCAAGAAAAAACCCGTAAATCCACCCCGTGTTAGCTTTGATTGCGCAACTTTTGGCAAAAAATTGGCACGCGAATGCACTTACCCTGAAACGGCCGACAAAATAGAGAGATATTGTGAACAACTGCCAGCGGACACTGGCAGCTTCGGGCTCAGCGGGACGCGGTGATCAGTTGATCGAATTCTTTGAGCAGCACCTGTAACTGCCGATCCCTACCCTGGACATTGCGCCCGGCAAAGACCATTTCAGCCATTTCCTGAATGCCCGAAGCATTGGGTAGCGGCAAATCCTGCTCGAGGATCATCTTCATGCGTGGCAGGAAGATCCATTGCAGCCATTGCTCGAAATCCAGTGTGTCGACCGAAAACGGCTCGACACTGGAAAGCGCTTCGGCAGAGGGCGGGACTTCATCCCACCACCCTTGCACCCGCAACTCGCGCTCGATCAACAACAGTTGATCGGCGATTTTCAGAAAGCGCACATCCATCACAGCGTTACCTTGGCCTTCTGTCGAGCCAATGTCGCGCCCTGGGAGTCACCCTGCTTTTCACGCGCCTGGGCAATCAGCTCCCACAAGTTGGCCTGAAGGGCTGGACGGCCATTGGCAAAGGTCAGTCCACGGCGAGCGAACTGCTCGGCTTGGGCCGCATCGCCCTGAGCCATGCGTACCTGGGCCAGACGGAAAAGCACCTGCGGCTCACGCGGAGCAACGCGCTGGGCGCGTTCGAGGCTGGAGGAGGCACCATTGAGATCACCGCTCGCCTGTTGCTGTTGAGCGGTAGTCAGCAACGCCAATACCGGGCCGTCCAGTTGCTCGTCGGCAGAAAGTCCGCCCGAACTGGCCGATGGAATCCCGCTTGGCGACGACGGCATGCTGTAGCTGCCCTGATTGATCGGCGCCGATTGGACCGGCGACGTGTCAATCGGCCCCGGCGTGATCGGACCCGGGGTAATCGGCGTGGTGCTGATCGGCGTCGAAGTCGTTGCCGCGCCTGGCACCATCACCACTACGCCGCTGTCACCTTGCGGAATCGCCTGGGTCTGCGACTGCCCCTGCGCAGGGCGCTTGACGGTCGTCTGGCGGAAACCGCCATTGGCCGAGATCCGCTCACTGTTGGACACGGCGGTGCCGGAATCCACAACCGGAATCGAGCCACGTTGTACGCTAGAGCAACCGCTGAGCAAAGCTACGGCGGCAACCGCTGGAATCAACCACTTGTTCACTTGAAACCCTCTTTGCTTAATTCATCCAGCCCTTGACCCAGTCCATCACCGTCTCGGCAGGGTTTTCACCACCGCAAGCGGCACCGGGAGGCGGTTCGCTGCCGCGAATATACGGCATCTGGACGGCACCCGGGCAACCGGCGTCAGAACCTTGCCCGGTTCGCGAGTCCACCCAGGCCTGAACGATATTATCCGGCTGCGGCATGTCCAGCGGCAACGGGTCGGCCTTGCGCATAAAGCTGGTCCAGACCTGCAAGGCCCCGGTTGCGCCGGTGAATGGCGTCTTGCCGTTGTCGTCGCGACCCAGCCAGACCACCGCCAGCAAGTCCTGGCTGAAACCGGCAAACCAACTGTCTCGCGAATCGTTACTGGTACCGGTCTTGCCCGCCAGGGTCAGGGTCCTTGGCAACGCGTTATAAACCGAGCTGCCGGTACCCTCACGCATCACCCGCTGCATGGCGCTCTGGATCAGGTAAATGGAGGCCGGATCAAAACGCTGCTGTATCTGGAACGGATAACGCTTGAGTGGCTCGCCCTCGGCAGTCAGCACGCTACGAATCCCGCGCATCGGCGTATTGAAGCCGCCGTTGGCCAAGGTCTGGTACATGGTCGCCACTTCGATTGGCGTCATGCCGCCGGCCCCGAGCAACATCGACGGGAAGGCCGGGAATTCACGCGTCACACCCAGGCGCGCCACCGTCTTCAATACGTTCGGCACACCGACCGCCAAACCAAGACGCGCGGTCGACAGGTTGTAGGAATGCGCCAGGCCTTGATAGAGGAACACCGTACCGTGAGAACGACGATCGTAGTTCTGCGGCTTCCAGACCTGACCATCCGCGCCTTTGACCGAGAAGGACTCGTCCGACAGCCAACTGGTCAATGTGTACTGGCTCGGTTTCTCCAGTGCGGTCAGATAAACAGCCGGCTTGATCAGCGAGCCGATCGGCCGTACAGCATCCAGCGCCCGGTTGAACCCGGCAAAACTGGCCTGGCGACTGCCGATCATGGCCTGCACTTCCCCGGTCTCCGGGTTGGTCACGACCATTGCCGCTTCGACGTCATCGGAACCCTTGCGTCCTGCCAGACGCTTGAAGGTGTCGTTGACCGAGGCCTCAGCCTTCATCTGCAGGATCGGGTCGAAACTGGTGAAGATGCGCAGCCCTTCTTCGGTCAAGTCTTCGTCGCGATAGTCTTCGCGCAACTGACGCTTGACCAGATCGAGGAAGCCGGGGAACGAGCTGTCCGCCAGACTGCCGC
Source organism: Pseudomonas jessenii (assembly GCF_002236115.1). Taxonomy (GTDB): domain Bacteria; phylum Pseudomonadota; class Gammaproteobacteria; order Pseudomonadales; family Pseudomonadaceae; genus Aquipseudomonas; species Aquipseudomonas jessenii. Next base: position 9,239 of record NZ_NIWT01000010.1, read on the forward strand.
GCTTGGTCACGCCCAGCGGCATTTTCTTCGCTGCCTCAACCTGCTCGGCGGTCGCGACGCCCTGCTCTTGCAGCACATCGAGTACCAGGTTGCGCCGCTCGAGGGCACGCTCCGGATTACGACGGGGGTTATAGGAAGAAGGCCCCTTGACCATGCCCACCAGCAGCGCGACCTGATGCAGCTTGAGCTCGGCCAGCGGCTGGCTGAAGAAGAACTGGCTGGCCAGACCGAAACCGTGCACTGCACGCTGACCGTCCTGCCCGACAAACACTTCGTTGAGGTAAGCCTCAAGGATTTCGCGCTTGTCGTAGTGCAGTTCAAGCAGCAGCGCCATCATCGCTTCGGTGAGTTTGCGGCTCAGGCTGCGCTCGTTGGTCAGGTAGAAGTTCTTGACCAACTGCTGCGTCAGGGTACTGCCGCCCTGACGCATGCGCCCGGATGAACCATTGACCCAGATTGCACGGGCGATCGACTTCGGCGAAACACCAAAGTGATGATAAAAATCGCGATCCTCGACCGCCACCAGCGTTTCAAGCAGGTACGGTGGCACCTGATCGATCTTGATCAGAATCCGGTCTTCGAGGTTTTTCGGGTACAGGCCGCCGATCAGCAGCGGCTCCAGGCGCACCACCGACAGCTTCGAGCCTTTTGCCCCCGCCAACTCGGCCACGTAATCGCCGGAGAAACGCACCCGCACCGGTTGCGCCTGCTCCATGCCTTCATAGAACTGGAAGCCACGGGTATTCAGATCAACGGTATTGCCGTTGACCGACGCCGCCCCCGGACCGTTGGCCACGCTTTCGCGGCGATAGCCCAAGGCATCGAGCTCGGTCAGGAAATCATCCCGGCTCAGCTTCTGTCCGACGAACAGCTCGAGCGGGCGCGCGTAAACCTTGGCCGGGATGGTCCAGCGCTTGCCGGAAAACTTCTCCTGGACGATCGCATCAAGGTAAACGGCGAATCCGGCCAGCACCACAAGGGCGACCAGACTGAGTTTAATGGCCCAGCCCAGCCACGGGCGCAGGCCCCTGGAGGGTGGTTTTTTCGGGGTACGGGGAGTTCGAGTACGAGTCATGGCGGCGGATTATACGCACTTTATTCATCCTCAACAGGAGCGCTCCGAGGTTTGCGTCAAGCGGACTTGCGGCCATAATGACGGCCTTGAATTTCCCAGACTCTGAAGGATCGCCTGTGAGCCAGTCCCTGATCGCTGCCCTGCAAAACCCTGCCCTCTACCCGCATCCTGTAGAGGGATTCCAGGTCATCGAGACCCATATTTCCTGGGTACTGCTTACCGGCCCCTATGCCTATAAAGTGAAGAAGCCGGTCAATTTCGGTTTTCTCGACTTCACCAGCCTTGAGGCTCGCGGACACTTTTGCGCTGAAGAACTGCGCCTGAACCAGCGTCTGACCGACGATTTGTACCTCGAAGTGCTGCCCGTCACCGGCAGCGCCGAGGCTCCGCAACTGGGCGGTGAAGGCCCGGCCATCGAATATGTACTGAAGATGCGTCAGTTCCCGCAAAACGGCTTGCTCAGCACCCTGCAAGCCAATGGCGAACTGACCACCGCGCACATCGACGAGATGGCCGAGCAAATCGCCCGCTTCCACCTCAGCGCGCCGAAAGTGCCGGCCGGGCACGAAGCCGGCACCCCGGACAGCGTCATGGCGCCGGTGCGGCAGAACTTCGAACAGATTCGTCCGTTCCTCAGCGACAAAGCCGACCTGTTGCAACTCGACGCCCTGCAAGCCTGGGCCGAAAGCAGCTTCGAGCGCCTCAAACCGCTGCTCGCCCAACGCAAGGCCGAAGGTTTCATTCGTGAATGCCACGGTGATATCCATCTGGGCAATGCAACCGTGATCGACGGCAAGGTCGTGATCTTCGACTGCATCGAATTCAACGAACCGTTTCGCTTTACCGACGTTTATGCCGACACCGGTTTCCTGGCGATGGACCTGGAAGATCGCGGCCTGAAGTGCCTGGCACGTCGCTTCATCAGCCAGTACCTGGAGCTGACCGGCGACTATCGCGGTCTCGAACTGCTGAACTTCTATAAAGCCTACCGCGCACTGGTTCGCGCCAAGGTTGCCCTGTTCAGCATGCCGGCCGACGCCACTGCGGTGCAGCGCGCCACGACCTTGCGCCAGTACCGCAACTACGCCAACCTGGCCGAAAGCTACAGCACCATTCCTTCACGCTTCATGGCCATTACCCACGGTGTTTCCGCTGTCGGCAAGAGCCATGTCGCCATGCGCCTGGTCGAAGCCCTGGGCGCGATTCGCCTGCGTTCCGATGTCGAGCGCAAGCGCCTGTTCGGCGAGCAAACCGTCGAGAATGACGTGCAGGCCGGCATCTATAGCGCCGACGCCAGCGCGGCGACCTATGCCCGCCTCCACGAAATCGCCGACGTCATTCTGCGTGCGGGGTTCCCGGTGGTGGTCGACGCCACTTACCTCAAGCGTGATCAGCGTGACAGTGCAGCGAAGGTGGCCGAGGCCACGGGTGCACCCTTCCTGATCCTCGACTGCAATGCGCCACAGGCTGTAATCGAAAGCTGGCTGGCCATGCGCCAGGCAGACAAGAAAGACCCGTCCGACGCCACCCTGGCTGTTATCGCCGCCCAGCAAGACAGCCGTGAAGCGCTGACACCCGCGGAAATCCTCTGCAGCAAGCGCGTCCAGACCAATGAAAGCGGGACGCTCGATACCGTTGTGGAGCAAATTCGCCAGCGCCTGCCAGGGCTGTAAGAACTATTTCAGTCGTGAGGCCCTCGCTGGCTTCACGACCGTCAAATAGTGGCACTATACTGGCGTCATAAAAACATCAGGTGATGCGACATGAGCCAGCCAAAACTTCTCGACACACCGCTATATGCCCTGCTGCACAAAGACGACATCAAAGGCTTCAACAGTGAACGCCCCAAGGATGGCCCCATCGACATGGTGGGTGGAGATTTCCGGGGGCTGGACCTGCGCGAACTGAATGCCGACGGCGTGGATTTCAGCGACGCCTACTTCCGTTCCGCCGACTTGCGTGGCATCGATTTTCGCAACGCGAACCTGGAAGGCGCGAGCCTGGCCCACGCGCAGATCTCCGGTACGTACTTTCCAGTGGAACTCAGTGCCGACGAAATCCTGATGTCGATGAACTTCGGCACGCGATTGCGCTATCGCACCCACTGATCATCGTCGCTGACTGACACGTCCGGCGCCTCTCGTTGCGCTGGACGGTGGGGATGTTCGCCCTTTGTTTCCAGATTCTTCCCCGCCTCTCTCTCCACTGCGCTCATAGACTTGTTCATGCACTGCCAATGCTCCTTTCTTAGAAGCATTTGCGTCGTAAACGAGCAAACAATCACGCTTTTCCTACTGATGGCTACACTCCTCAGAAGATTGCCCACGCTCTCCATTCGGCCATCGCAAGGAGGCTTGATGAATGATGAACTGCAACACCTGAAGAATCTTGGCAAGACGTCAGCGCAATGGCTGCATGCCGTGGGCATCCATAGCGCTTCGGACTTGCGTCGCCTCGGGGCGGTGGATGCTTATCGAGCCGTGCGCACGCGCGGTTTTCGGGCGTCCAAGGTGTTGTTGTACGCAATTGAAGGCGCCCTGATGGACGTTCACTGGAATGATATTCCTGCCGAGCGCAAGGAAGCCCTGAACAAACAACTGGAAGCCATCTCTACACGCAACAAGAATTGATCCGACAACTATTTCTAAAGTTTTGCAACCTGGAACCCAATGATTGCGGGGCCTGCAGACACAAATCCGGCAAATCGCAAGGAAATCGAAAAACAGCGGTTGACTTGGTAATGAGAATCGATATGATTATCACAACTGGTCGCGAGACTGGTCGATATTCTGAAAAGCCCTTGGTTCGGACTCTCGGATTATCTCCTCATCAGGCTAATCACGGTTATTTGACCCGGCTCTTGCCGGGTCTTTTTTTGCCTGTGGAAAAGTACTGGCAGGATGCGGCGATGGTTGCTCCATGCAGATCACGCTGACGCGGGTGGTCAAGCGCATAAACAGCTTTCTTTGAAGGTTTCCCGGACATCGGATGATCAGGCCAAGTATCCTCGACGACAGGCACTTGTCCCCGGCGGGCAAGACCGCCATTTGACAGCATTTAACCGCCCAGCTCGGACATATCCGGTCACGAGTTGCGGGACCGAGGATAGACATGAAGTTGCTTTGCGCAGGCGCCGAGTTGGTCAATGACAGCAGCCGCGGGTTCGACATCGATGACCAAAAGTTTTTTGCAGTGCGCCGCAGCGGACAGGTTTACGTCTACATCAATCGCTGCCCGCACCGGGGCGTTGCCCTGGAGTGGCATCCCGACCAGTTTCTCGACCCCAGCAACAGCCTGATCCAGTGCGCCACCCATGGCGCACTGTTCCTGATCGAAGACGGTGAATGCGTCGCCGGCCCTTGCGCAGGGCAAGCCTTGACCAGCGTGGTCTGCCGCGAGGATGAACAAGGGATCTGGATCAGCCTTTAGCTACCAGGCAACACGTCCAGACGTCGGTCGACCAGCATTTCTTCGTGGCTCAACCGCACACCGTAAGCCAACACCTCGACACCACAGGCAATCGCCTCACGCAAGGCTTGCGCATAAGCGGCATCGATTTCCTGCGCCGGGCGCACAGCCTCGATGTCGGTCAGGCAAACACAGTACAACTGCACCGCGCGAATACCGTCCCTGGCCAGGTGGGCCAGCTCCCGCAAGTGCTTGGCGCCACGCTGGGTGACCGCATCGGGAAACGCCGCCACCGCCGTACCGTCGAAGCCCAGGGTCACGCTTTTGACTTCGACGTAGGCCGGCCCTTCGGGGTAATCAAGGCGGAAATCGATACGACTGTTTTCCTGACCATAAGCCACTTCACGCTTGAGCCCGGTAAAACCGTTCAGCTCGGTGATGACGCCCGCCCGCAGCGCCTCTTCGATCAAACCATTGGCTCGGGCGGTATTCACGCAAAACAGCCGCCCTTGTGGGGTTTCACCAATCTCCCAGGTGCCAGGCAACTTGCGTTTCGGGTCGTTGGAGCGACTGAACCAGACCTGCCCGCCTTCGACCTGACAATTGAGCATCGAGCCAGTGTTCGGGCAGTGAATGGTGAGCAATTCGCCGCCAACGGTTTCGATATCGGCGAGAAATCGCTTGTAACGTCGGATCAGGCGCCCTTCTTCGAGGGGAGGATTAAAACGCATCAGCCTTGCCAGCTCCGCAACCCACGGGCAATGCGCTCGACCGCCTCCTGCAAACGCTCGAGATTTTGCGTATAGGCGAACCGCACATGATGCCCGGCCTGATAACGGCCGAAATCCAGCCCCGGAGTAAATGCCACATGTTCGGTTTCAAGAAAATGTTTGCAGAACGCGAAGGCATCGCCGCCGAACTTGCTGATATCGGCGTACAAATAGAAAGCCCCTTCCGGCTCCACGGCAATACCGAAGCCCAGTTCACGCAAGGCCGGCAGCAGGTAATCCCGACGCCGGCCAAATTCGGCGCGACGCTCTTCGAGAATGCTGATGGTTGCCGGCTCGAAACAGGCCAGCGCAGCGTGCTGCGCCATGCTTGGAGCACTGATGTAGAGATTCTGGGCGAGCTTTTCCAGCTCACCGACGGCTGCGTCGGGGGCCACCAGCCATCCGAGCCGCCAACCAGTCATCCCGAAGTACTTCGAAAAGCTGTTCAGAACGAATGCACTGTCGTCGACTTCCAGCACGCTGGCCGCATCGGTGCCGTAGGTCAGTCCGTGATAAATCTCGTCGACCACCAGATGACCGTGGCGCTCCTTGATCGAGACAGACAGCTTCGCCAGCTCGTCGCGGGTCAGGATCGTGCCGGTCGGATTGGCAGGCGACGCCACCAATGCGCCGACGCTGTCGTGGTCCCAATGACGCTCGATCAGGCCGGGCGTCAATTGATAGCGCACCTCCGGACCGACCGGCACCAGCTGTGCCGCGCCTTCGACCAGCCGCAGGAAATGCCGGTTACACGGGTAGCCCGGATCCGCCAGCAACCAGTGTTTACCGGGGTCGACCAGCAAAGCGCTGGCCAGCAGCAACGCGCCGGAGCCGCCAGGCGTGATGAGGATGCGCCGCGGATCGATGTTCAAACCATAACGCTGCTGATAAAAGCCCGAAATGGCCTCGCGCAGCTCGGGAATGCCGCGTGCGGCGGTGTAACGGGTCTTTCCCGCTGTCAGCGCAGCCTGGCCGGCCCGGATGATCGGTTCGGCGGTGGTGAAGTCCGGCTCGCCGATTTCCAGGTGGATCACATCGTGGCCGGCGGCCTGCAATTCATTGGCCCGCGCCAACAGCGCCATGACATGGAAAGGTTCGATCGCGCGACTGCGGGCACTGTAGGGCTGAGCCATTGGCCTTCCTTCAACGGAAAAAAACCGATTCTACCCAAGCGCAGGAACGAGCGAGAACCTAAAGCGGTCAGAGGCCTTGTAAGGCCGATCACAAACGACTCAGGCGCGCGCGCAAGGTTTGACTAAAATCAATAATTGAGCAGGGTTCCAGAGCCACCAGACAACGGTTTGTCATCATTTGCAAGCACCCTGTGCCGCGAGCTCGACATCCGGGAGTAGCGCGGCCCGAGTTGATCTGGTAAGTTCGCCCGCTTGCAGCCGCAGGGCCGGCAGGTGTCGGTGATGGAGCAATCCTGCGCAGATGGATTACAAGAGTAGAGGCGGTCTATTTCATGTCCACCCAAGCAAAGCAGCAAAACCAGACGATCAGCGGCTTCGAGCCCTATGTTCAGAAAACCGGCGAAGAGTACATGGGCGAGCCCATGCGCAAGCACTTCACCAAGGTCCTGAATCAGTGGAAGAAAGAGCTGATGGAAGGTGTCGACAAGACCGTGGACCACATGAAGGACGAAGCGGCCAACTTTCCTGATCCGGCAGACCGTGCCAGCCAGGAAGAGGAATTCGCCCTCGAACTGCGTGCCCGCGATCGTGAACGCAAGTTGATCAAGAAGATCGACAAGACGCTTCAGTTGATCGAAGACGAAGAGTACGGCTGGTGTGAGTCCTGCGGCATCGAGATTGGCGTCAAGCGCCTCGAGGCGCGCCCTACCGCCGACCTGTGCATCGACTGCAAGACCCTGGCGGAAATCAAGGAAAAGCAAGTCGGCAAATAATTGCGACTTGAACGAAGAACGGAGCGTGCGAACGCTCCGTTTTTGTTTCCAAAATTCGCTGATGCCCGTTGCGATTAAAATCGCCATCACTGTAGGAGCGAGCTTGCTCGCGATGAACCTGAGAACGCCGCGGGGTACCAGGCTCCCAGCGTTATCGTTGACGGCAATCGCGAGCAAGCTCGCTCCTGCAGGAATCTGACGACAGCCTGGAATAAGTAGCCTTGCCCTGATGACCGCCACCACCTCCCCCACCTACATCGGGCGTTTCGCCCCGACGCCCAGCGGCCATCTGCACTTCGGCTCGCTGGTCGCCGCGCTGGCCTCCTACCTTGACGCGCGCTCGGTGGGCGGACGCTGGCTGATGCGTATGGAAGACCTTGATCCGCCCCGTGAAGTACCCGGCGCCCAGGCGGCCATACTCAAGGCACTGGAAAGCTATGGCTTTGAGTGGGATGGCGGCCTGGTTCGCCAAAGCGAGCGGCACGATGCCTACGCCGAGGTGATCGATCGCCTGCTCAATCAAGGCCTGGCCTACGCCTGCACCTGCTCGCGCAAACAGCTGGAGCCGTATCACGGAATTTATCCGGGCTTGTGCCGCAATGCCGGCCACGGCACCGACGATGCGGCCATCCGCCTGCGCGTACCCGAACTGGAATACCATTTCATTGACCGGGTGCAGGGCCAATACCGACAGCATCTGGGGCGGGAAGTCGGCGATTTCGTGATCCGCCGCCGTGACGGGCTCTACGCTTATCAATTGGCGGTGATCCTGGACGACGCTTGGCAGGGCATCACCGATATCGTTCGCGGTGCCGACTTGCTGGACTCCACGCCCCGCCAGCTCTACCTGCAAGAACTGCTCGGCCTACCTCAACCGCGTTATCTGCATATCCCGCTGATTACCCAGCCTGATGGCAACAAACTCGGTAAATCCTACCGTTCGCCGCCGTTGACCGAGGATCAGGCAACGCCCCTGCTGCTGCGGGCGCTACGGGCGCTGGGACAGAACCCGGGAATCGAACTGACGTACGCCACGCCACGGGAAGTGCTCAATTGGGGCATTGCCCACTGGGATGCCTCGCTGATCCCGCGCACACTGAGCCTGCCCGAGGCACAGCTATTGTGATCGCACTTGCAGTGGCGCACCCATCCGTTACCATCGCCGCACGTTTTCGGGCACGCGCATAAAAAAGAGAGGCCGGGATGTACATCTATCGCTTGGTCCTGCTTTTGGTAGTGGGGATTTACCTGTTTTCCCCGGCCATCATGGATTGGTGGATCGACGCCACTGGCGCCTGGTATCGCCCTTATCTGCTCTGGCTGATTCTGATCGTCGTGACTTTCATCCTGCAGAGCCAAAAAGATGCCGATGAGCTTTAGCCTGACCCAGATGATCCTGATCAGCGCCGCATACCTGGCGGTGCTGTTCGGTGTGGCCTGGATCAGCGAACGGGGCATGATTCCCCGGGCGATCATTCGCCACCCGCTGACCTACACCCTGTCACTGGGCGTCTACGCCAGTGCCTGGGCGTTTTACGGCACCGTGGGCCTGGCCTATCAATACGGCTACGGTTTTCTGTCCAGCTACCTGGGCGTTTCCGGGGCATTCCTGCTGGCGCCGGTGCTGCTCTACCCGATCCTGAAGATCACCCGCACCTATCAACTGTCGTCGCTGGCGGACCTGTTTGCCTTCCGCTTCCGCAGTACCTGGGCCGGTGCGCTGACCACGATTTTCATGCTGGTCGGCGTACTGCCGCTGCTGGCCTTGCAAATTCAGGCGGTCGCCGACTCCATCAGCATCCTCACCCGAGAGCCGGTACAGCATCGCGTGGCCCTGAGCTTCTGCGCACTGATTACGCTGTTCACGATTTTCTTCGGCTCCCGTCACATCGCCACCCGCGAAAAGCATGAAGGCCTGGTATTCGCGATTGCCTTCGAGTCGGTGATCAAGCTGATCGCCCTCGGCGGTGTCGGGCTGTATGCGCTTTACGGCGTGTTCGACGGCCCGCAACAGCTTGAACTGTGGCTGCTGCAAAACCAGACCGCGCTCGCCGCCCTGCACACGCCGTTGCAGGAAGGCCCGTGGCGTACGCTGCTGCTGGTGTTCTTCGCCTCGGCGATCGTGATGCCGCACATGTATCACATGACCTTTACCGAGAACCTCAACCCGCGTTCGCTGGTCAGTGCGAGCTGGGGCCTGCCGCTGTTCCTGTTGCTGATGAGCCTGGCGGTGCCGCTGATTCTCTGGGCCGGCCTGAAACTGGGCGCCACCACCAACCCGGAATACTTCACCCTGGGAATCGGCATCGCCGCCAACAGCAAGGCTTTGGCGTTGCTGGCCTATGTCGGCGGGCTGTCCGCCGCCAGTGGCCTGATCATCGTCACCACGCTGGCACTGTCCGGGATGGCCTTGAACCACCTGGTCCTGCCGCTGTATCAACCACCGGCCGAAGGCAACATCTACCGCTGGCTGAAGTGGACTCGCCGGGCGCTGATCGTCGCGATCATCATGGCCGGCTACGGCTTCTACCTGATGCTCGGAGCCGAGCAGGACCTGGCCAACCTCGGCATTGTCGCTTTCGTCGCCACGTTGCAGTTCCTGCCGGGCGTGCTCTCGGTCCTGTATTGGCCGACCGCCAACCGTCGCGGCTTCATCGCCGGCTTGCTGGCGGGGATCCTGGTGTGGCTGGTGACCATGCTGTTACCGCTGGTTGGCAACCTGCAAGGCTTCTACATTCCACTGCTGAACATGATCTACGTGCTGGACGACACCAGCTGGCACATGGCGGCGATTGCCTCGCTGGCGGCCAACGTACTGATGTTCACGCTGATCTCGCTGTTCACCAACGCCAGCACCGAAGAGGCCAGCGCTGCCGAAGCCTGCGCTGTGGATAACGTTCGCCGCCCGCAACGTCGGGAACTGCACGCCGCCTCGCCCCAGGAGTTCGCCACGCAACTGGCCAAGCCACTGGGTGCAAAAGCGGCGCAGAAAGAAGTGGAACAGGCACTGCGCGACCTCTATCTGCCTTTCGACGAGCGCCGCCCCTATGCCCTGCGTCGCTTGCGTGACCGCATCGAAGCCAATCTCTCCGGCCTGATGGGCCCGAGCGTGGCCCAGGACATGGTCGAGACGTTCCTGCCGTACAAGGCTGGCGGCGAAAACTACGTCACCGAAGACATTCACTTCATCGAAAGCCGCCTCGAGGATTACCACTCACGCCTGACCGGCCTGGCCGCCGAGCTCGATGCCTTGCGCCGCTATCACCGCCAGACCCTTCAGGAATTGCCGATGGGCGTTTGCTCACTGGCCAAGGATCAGGAGATCCTCATGTGGAACAAGGCCATGGAGGAACTCACCGGCATCGCCGCGCAGCGCGTGGTCGGTTCGCGCCTGAGTACCATTGCCGACCCATGGAAAGACCTGCTGCAAGGCTTCATCAATCTGCCGGACGAGCACTTGCACAAACAGCACCTGGCCCTCGACGGCCAGACACGCTGGTTGAACCTGCACAAAGCGGCGATCGACGAACCCCTCGCGCCGGGCAACAGTGGCCTGGTGTTGCTGGTGGAAGACTTGACCGAAACCCAGATGCTCGAGGACAAACTGGTGCATTCCGAGCGCCTGGCCAGCATCGGTCGACTGGCGGCCGGCGTGGCCCATGAAATCGGCAACCCGATCACCGGCATTGCGTGCCTGGCGCAGAACCTGCGCGAAGAACGCGAAGAAGACGGCGAGCTGAAGGAAATCAGCGGCCAGATCCTCGAGCAGACCAAACGCGTGTCGCGCATCGTCCAGTCGCTGATGAGCTTTGCCCATGCCGGCAGCCATCAGCACAACGACGAGCCCGTCTGTCTGGCCGAAGTGGCTCAGGATGCCATCGGCCTGCTGGCCCTGAACCGACGCAATTTCGAAGTGCAGTTCTACAACCTGTGCGACCCCGAACACTGGGTCGAAGGCGACCCGCAACGGTTGGCCCAGGTATTGATCAACCTGCTTTCAAACGCCCGTGACGCCTCGCCTCCCGGCAGTGCGGTACGGGTCAAGAGCGAAGCCGGCGAACACACGGTCGATCTGATCGTGGAGGACGAAGGCAGCGGTATTCCGTCGAGCATCATGGACCGATTGTTCGAACCTTTCTTCACCACCAAGGATCCTGGCGAAGGCACCGGTCTGGGCCTTGCACTGGTCTATTCCATCGTTGAAGAGCATTATGGACAAATCACCATCGACAGCCCGGCTGATGTTCAAAGCCAACGCGGTACCCGAATCAGGGTTACCTTGCCGCGTCATGTCGAAGCGACGTCCGCTGTGAACTGAGACCGTCGAGAGTATCGAATCAATGCCGCACATTTTGATCGTCGAAGACGAAACCATTATCCGCTCCGCCTTGCGCCGCCTGCTGGAACGTAACCAGTACCAGGTCAGCGAAGCCGGATCAGTGCAGGAAGCACAAGAACGCTTCACCATTCCCTCGTTCGACCTGATCATCAGTGACCTGCGCCTGCCGGGCGCGCCTGGCACGGAGTTGATCAAGCTCGCCCAGGGCACGCCGGTGCTGATCATGACCAGCTATGCCAGCCTGCGCTCGGCGGTCGACTCGATGAAAATGGGCGCGGTGGACTACATTGCCAAGCCATTCGACCATGACGAAATGCTGCAAGCGGCCGCACGAATCCTGCGTGACCGACAAACGGTACAAGCCGGCGGTGAAGCGGTTGCCGGCAAAGCCGCCAACGGTGCGGCGAAATCCGGTACCGACAACAGCAACGGTGAGATCGGCATTATCGGCTCGTGCCCACCGATGCAGGACCTGTACGGCAAGATCCGCAAAGTGGCACCGACCGACTCCAACGTTCTGATCCAGGGCGAATCGGGTACCGGTAAGGAACTGGTGGCGCGCGCCCTGCACAACCTGTCCAAACGTGCCAAGGCGCCGATGATTTCGGTGAACTGCGCGGCCATTCCGGAAAGCCTGATCGAGTCCGAACTGTTCGGCCATGAAAAAGGCGCATTCACCGGCGCCAGCGCCGGGCGCGCCGGTCTGGTGGAAGCGGCGGACGGCGGCACCTTGTTCCTCGACGAAATCGGCGAACTGCCACTGGAAGCCCAGGCTCGCCTGCTGCGCGTATTGCAGGAAGGCGAGATTCGTCGCGTGGGCTCGGTGCAGTCGCAAAAAGTCGACGTGCGCCTGATCGCCGCGACTCACCGCGACCTCAAGAGCCTGGCGAAGATCGGCCAGTTCCGTGAAGACCTGTATTACCGCCTCCACGTTATCGCGCTGAAGTTGCCAGCCCTGCGCGAACGCGGTGCGGACGTCAACGAAATCGCCAATGCGTTCCTGGCGCGGCAAAGTGCGCGGATCAACCGCACCGACCTGAAATTCGCCGCGGATGCCGAGCAAGCCATTCGTCACTACTCCTGGCCGGGCAACGTTCGTGAACTGGAAAACGCCGTCGAGCGCGCCGTTATCCTGTGCGAAAGCCCGGAAATCTCCGCCGAGCTGCTGGGTATCGACATCGAACTGGGTGACCTGGAAGACGACGAATTCATTGGCCTGGCGCCACAACAGGGCAACGCCAGTAACAGCAACCACGAACCGACCGAAGATCTCTCCCTGGAAGACTACTTCCAGCATTTCGTCCTCGAACATCAGGACCACATGACCGAAACCGAGCTGGCCCGCAAGCTCGGGGTCAGTCGCAAATGCCTGTGGGAGCGCCGTCAGCGCCTGGGAATCCCACGTCGCAAGACCGGGGTGACCAGCGAAAGCTGAACCGTACCTGTCTCATGTGCGGGTAACACATGACTTTGGTGAAAAAACTGTTACCTCAGTTTTTTCACGTAACAGAAGCCGGGGCTTACGGTAACGAAGCCCCGGCTTTTTTTGGCCCTCGAAATGCCTGCCGACCGGCCTAACCCCTTGTTTTATTGGGTTTCGAAAAAGTTGGCACGCACCCTGCTATATGTTTGGTACAAGAACAATAACAAGCAATGCACAAGACAATAAAAATAAGACGAATCGACTCACGCACAATAAAAACAAGACGGCGAGAGGCGCAGCTAACTGATTCTTTTGGAGAGGCGTTGTATTTGGGGCTTGCCCCACGACCAGGCCGAGAACAACAAAAAACTGTCTTAAGACAGAGCCTGTACTGGTTGGATCGAAAGATCACTGCAATTCAGCGACCAAAGCAATCCGTTTGCTCTTGGCTCCCGATTGGGAGGGTCATGAAGGAAAGCTTCATGGCGAGGGCACTCAACAAAAACAAGAAGCCCGAAACCAAAAATAAAAATAGAGCATGCAACTACTTCTTGGGGAGCTTCGGCTCCCCTTGTGGTTTCTGCGATTCCCCCCCCCCCATAACCCGCTCCTACATCTCATATCTGCTGTCTCCTACACCATCCCCCGACTAAATGCTAGAATCCCCGCCCATCATGCGGTCATTCTTCTGTTATGGCCGAATATTCCTTCAAACAGTGCATCCCATGCTGAAGAAGCTGTTCCAGTCATTCCGTTCTCCCAAGCGTCCTACGCAACACATTCGCAGCACGCCTGAAGTGCTCAACAGCGGCCAACACTCGCTGCAGAAGGCGCAATTCAGCCGTTACGCGGTGAATATCGTTGAACGCCTGCAGAACGCCGGTTATCAGGCTTATCTGGTTGGCGGTTGCGTGCGCGACATGCTGCTGGGTATCACCCCGAAAGATTTCGACGTTGCCACCAGCGCCACACCCGAGCAGGTACGGGCCGAATTCCGTAACGCGCGAATCATCGGGCGCCGGTTCAAACTGGTGCACATCCACTTCGGCCGCGAAATCATCGAAGTCGCGACCTTCCGCGCCAATCACCCGCAAAACGAAGACGAGGAAGACAGCAACCAGTCTTCGCGCAACGAAAGCGGGCGCATCTTGCGCGATAACGTTTACGGCACCCTGGAAGAGGACGCGCAACGTCGCGACTTCACCATCAATGCCTTGTATTACGATCCGGTCAGCGAACGCATCCTCGACTACGCCAACGGCGTACACGACATCCGCAATCACCTGATCCGCCTGATCGGCGATCCGACGCAACGCTACCAGGAAGACCCGGTACGGATGCTGAGGGCCGTGCGTTTCGCCGCCAAGCTGAACTTCGGCATCGAAAAACACAGCGCCCTGCCTATCCGCGGCCTGGCGCCGATGCTGCGCGAGATCCCGTCGGCTCGTCTGTTCGAAGAGGTGCTCAAGCTGTTCCTCTCCGGTCATGCCGCCGACACGTTTGAAATGCTGGTCGACCTGCAGTTGTTCGATCCACTGTTCCCGGCCAGCGCCGAAGCACTGGAATACAACCCGACGTACACCCACACCCTGATCAGCGAAGCCCTGATCAATACCGACCTGCGGATCAAGCAGAACAAACCGGTGACCCCGGCATTCCTGTTTGCAGCCCTGCTCTGGCCTGCCCTGCCGGCCCGCGTCCTGCGCCTGCAGGAGCGTGGCATGCCGCCGATTCCGGCGATGCAGGAAGCGGCGCACGAACTCATTGCCGAGCAGTGCCAGCGCATTGCGATTCCGAAACGCTTCACCATGCCGATCCGCGAAATCTGGGACATGCAGGAACGCCTGCCCCGCCGCAGCGGCAAGCGTGCCGATCTGTTGCTGGACAATCCGCGCTTCCGCGCCGGCTACGACTTCCTGCTGCTACGTGAAAGCGCCGGCGAGCAGACCGATGGCCTGGGCGAATGGTGGACGGACTATCAGGACGCCAACGAAAGCGAGCGTCGCGACATGATTCGCGACCTCAGCGGCAAGGACGAAGGCACCGGCGCCCCGCGCAAGCGTCGCCGCAGCGGTGGCTCCAAGCGCAAACGCGCTGCCGGCGCTTCGAGCACCACGGGCGAGTAATCCATGGAACGCATCTACATCGGCATGGGCAGCAATCTGGCTGACCCCGCCGAACAATTGCGCAGCGCCGTCGAAGCGCTGGCGCAGTTGCCGCAATCGCAACTGGTCGGGGTTTCTGCGTTTTACCAAAGTGACTCGCTTCTGCCCGGCCAACCGCGTTACACCAATGCAGTCGCCGCTCTCGACAGCACACTGGCGCCGCTGGATCTTCTGGATGCCTTGCAGGCTATCGAAAACGGCCAGGGTCGCGAGCGTCTTGAGCGCTGGGGGCCACGCACGCTGGACCTCGACATCCTGCTGTTCGGTGATCGCCTGATCGACGAACCGCGCCTCAAGGTTCCCCATTACCACATGCAGGAACGGGCCTTCGTGTTGTACCCGCTGGCGGAACTGGCCCCTGCGGATCTGCACTTGGCCGATGGCCGGAACTTGGCCGAACTGCTCAAGGCATGCCCGTTCGTCGGCCTGGAACGCCTCCTCCTGAATTGACCAAGATCCCCTGTGGGAGCGAGCCTGCTCGCGATAGCGGTAGTACATTCAACATCGATATGGACTGACACACCGCCATCGCGAGCAGGCTCGCTCCTACATTGGTTTGTGGCGAACACAAAAGTGCAGCTGACCGCCGAGTCGAGCAAACCTGCTGAATCGCATCAGTTACCCCGGTAACACCCCACCCGTAACAATGCGGTAACACACGCAATTGACTTCCCTCGTTCTCCTCACGACTATAGGCGTCCCGCTGCCGCCTACACGGCGTTCAAGGGCGCAATCCAGGCCTTAAAAGCACGACGAAAGAGCGTGCGCCTGTATTCAACGAAGAATCACGCGCGTTACTCGCAGTAGTTTCCACAGCGCCTGAATGAGGAACTTTTCATGCCAGCCATCACCCTGACCACCCTGCAAGGTCTGAAGCAAAAAGGTGAAAAAATCACCATGCTGACCTGCTACGACGCGACCTTCGCCCACGCCTGCAATCAGGCCGGCGTCGAAGTGCTGTTGGTGGGCGACTCCCTCGGCATGGTTCTGCAGGGCCACGACAGCACCTTGCCTGTCACCACCTCGGAAATGGCTTACCACGTGGCCGCCGTCAAACGCGGTAACAGCGATGCCCTGATCCTCGCCGACCTGCCTTTCATGGCCTACGCCACCACCGAGCAAGCCATGACCAACAGCGCCCTGTTGATGCAGGCCGGCGCGCACATGGTCAAGGTCGAAGGAGCGTTGTGGCTGGCCGACTCGATCCGCCTGCTGGCCGAGCGCGGCATCCCTGTCTGCGCGCACATGGGCCTGACGCCACAGTCGGTGAACATCCTTGGCGGCTACAAGGTCCAGGGTCGCAATGAAAACCAGGCGCGGCAGATGCGCGCCGACGCGATCGCCCTGGAACAGGCTGGCGCGGCAATGCTGCTGCTCGAGTGCGTCCCGAGCGAACTGGCGGAAGAAATCACCCAGGCGGTGAAGATTCCGGTGATCGGTATTGGCGCCGGCAATCGCACCGACGGCCAGGTGCTGGTTCTGCACGACATGCTGGGCCTGTCCATTACCGGTCGCGTGCCGAAATTCGTGAAAAACTTCATGACTGGCCAGACCAGCATTGACGCTGCATTGAATGCCTACGTGACTGAAGTCAAAGCGGCAACTTTCCCTGGGATCGAACACGGATTCTCTGCATGAACACCGTAAAAACCGTACGCGAACTGCGGGCCGCCGTGGCCCGAGCCCGTGGCGAAGGCAAACGCATCGCCTTTGTGCCAACCATGGGCAACCTGCACAGCGGCCACGTGGCACTGGTGACCAAAGCCTCCCAACGGGCGGACTTCGTGGTTGCGAGCGTTTTCGTCAACCCGCTGCAATTCGGTGCTGGCGAAGACCTCGACAAGTACCCGCGCACCCTCGTCGCCGACCAGGAAAAACTGCTCCAGGCCGGTTGCCATTTGCTGTTTGCCCCCACCGTTGAAGAAATGTATCCCGACGGCATGGCCGGCCAGACCCGCGTCAGTGTCCCGCAATTGTCCGAAGGTCTGTGCGGCGCCAGCCGTCCGGGGCATTTCGAAGGCGTGGCGACGGTGGTCAGCAAGCTGTTCAACATGGTCCAGCCGGACCTGGCGATTTTCGGCGAGAAAGACTTTCAGCAACTGGCGGTGATTCGCGCGCTGGTTCATGACCTGAACATGCCGATCCAGATCATCGGTGAGCCGACTGTTCGCGCAACCGATGGCCTGGCGCTGTCGTCGCGCAACGGTTTCCTCAGCGAAGAGCAACGCGCTGTGGCACCGGTGGTTTATCGCACGCTGAATGCGATCGGCGAAGCGATCAAGCAGGGCGAACGCGACTACCCGGCGCTGATCGGCACCCAGATCAAACAGCTTGAAGCAGCCGGCCTGCGTCCTGACTATCTGGAAATCCGCCATGCACTGACCTTGCGCCCGGCGACGGCGCAGGATCGTGACCTGGTGATTCTGGTGGCGGCGTTCCTCGGTACGACGCGGTTGATCGACAACCTGCACCTGAACCTCGACGCGCCAATCTAAACACTCTCGAATTCTGTGGAGTGAGTCTGTGGCGAGGGGGCTTGCCCCCGTTGGGCTGCGAAGCGGCCCCAAACTTTCGAGCGTTTCCGAAATTTTGCCAGTGCTACGCACTGGAACGGGGGCAAGCCCCCTCGCCACAAAAGTACACTTCAAACCCTTCGCTTCATTCGTATTGCCGCCCACAACCCCTTCGGGCAAACTGCCCGCCGTTCGATTCCGACCTGGGAAATACTCATGCACGCCATCATGCTCAAAGCCAAGCTGCATCGCGCCGAAGTCACCCACGCTGTACTCGATTACGAAGGCTCCTGCGCCATCGACGGTGAATGGCTGGACCTGTCCGGCATTCGTGAGTACGAGCAGATCCAGATCTACAACGTCGACAACGGCGAGCGCTTCACCACCTACGCCATCCGTGGCGAAGAAGGTTCGCGCATGATCTCGGTCAACGGCGCCGCTGCCCACAAGGCCAAGGTCGGTGATCGCGTGATCATCTGCGCTTACGCTCATTACAGCGAAGCCGAACTGCTCAACTTCAAGCCACGCATGCTCTACATGGCACCGGGCAATGAACTGAGCCACACCAGCAATGCCATTCCGGTCCAGGTTGCCTGATACGAGTCTTGTCTCTTCCGTTTGTCGGGCCGTTCCTAACTTCGATGTTAAAAAAGTACCGGAAACAGGTCAGACAAAGTCAAGACAGATCATTGCGCGGGGTTTACTGTATTCGCCCTGCGCCATGAAATCGTGTCGACGCAGTTGACCGGAACGCCCACCCACAGCGCTCCGGGATTTTTAGTGTTCAAAAGGCCGTTCAAGTAATAAGGAAACCCGCAGCGATGGCGTATTACCGCACTCCTCACGACGTTACCGCTCTGCCCGCCTGGCAAGCGTTGAATGACCACCGCCAAGCCATGCAGGATTTCAGCATGCGCGAAGCCTTCAATGCCGATCCGCAGCGTTTTACTCAATTCACCCTCAGCAGCTGCGGCCTGTTTCTCGACTATTCGAAAAACCTGATCAACGCCGAGACCCGCAATCTGCTGGTGGGCCTGGCCAACGAAGTCGACCTCAAGGGCGCGATCAAGTCGCTGTTCGATGGCGAAATCGTCAACTCTTCCGAAGGTCGCCCGGCCCTGCACACGGCCCTGCGCCGCCCGGTCGGCGACAAGCTGTCGGTTAATGGCGTCAACGTGATGCCCGAAGTGCACAAGGTGCTGAACCAGATCACCGACCTCGTCGGCCGTATCCACGACGGTCTGTGGCGCGGTTACACCGAGAAGCCGATCACTGACGTGGTGAACATCGGCATCGGCGGCTCCTTCCTCGGCCCTGAGCTGGTGTCCGAAGCCTTGTTGTCCTACGCCCAGAAAGGCGTGCGTTGCCATTACCTGGCGAACATCGACGGCAGCGAGTTCCACGAACTGACCATGAAGCTGCGCGCCGAGACCACGCTGTTCATCGTCTCGTCGAAATCCTTCAACACCCTTGAAACCCTGAAGAACGCCCAGGCTGCCCGTGCGTGGTATCTGGCCCAGGGTGGTTCGGAAGCCGAGCTGTATCGCCACTTCATCGCGGTATCGAGCAACAACGCCGCCGCGGTAGCGTTCGGCATCCGCGAAGAGAACATCTTCCCGATGTGGGACTGGGTCGGCGGGCGCTACTCGCTGTGGTCGGCCATTGGTCTACCGATTGCCCTGGCCATCGGCATGTCCAACTTCAAGGAATTGCTGTCCGGTGCCTACACCATGGACCAGCACTTCCTGACCGCGCCCTTCGAACAGAACATGCCGGTGCTGCTGGCCTTGCTCGGCGTGTGGTACGGCAACTTCTGGGGCGCGCAAAGCCACGCGATCCTGCCGTACGATCACTACCTGCGTAACATCACCAAGCACCTGCAACAGCTGGACATGGAATCCAACGGCAAGAGCGTGCGCCAGGACGGCAAGCCAGTGTCCACAGACACCGGGCCGGTAATCTGGGGTGGCGTCGGCTGCAACGGTCAGCACGCCTACCACCAGTTGCTGCACCAGGGCACCCAATTGATCCCGGCCGACTTCATCGTGCCGATCGTCAGCTTCAACCCAGTGTCCGACCACCACCAGTGGCTGTACGCCAACTGCCTGTCCCAGAGCCAGGCGCTGATGCTCGGCAAGACCCTTGCCGAGGCCGAAACCGAGCTGCGCGACAAAGGCATGAGTGACGCCGAAGTGCAGAAACTCGCGCCGCACAAGGTGATCCCGGGCAATCGTCCGAGCAACACCCTGGTGGTCGAGCGCATCAGCCCGCGTCGCCTCGGCGCTCTGGTGGCGATGTACGAACACAAAGTCTTCGTGCAAAGCGTGATCTGGGGCATCAACGCCTTCGACCAGTGGGGCGTGGAACTGGGCAAGGAGCTGGGCAAAGGCGTCTACAACCGCCTGGTCGGCAGCGAAGAAACCCCGGCCGAGGACGCCTCGACCCAAGGGCTGATCAATTACTTCCGTGGTCGTCACCGCGGGTGATTTGATAGCACAACCCACGGGCTTTGGATCAACCCGAATCCTGTGGGCAAAAACAATTCCCTGTGGGAGCGAGCTTGCTCGCGATGACGGACTGTCAGTCGACAACCATGTTGACCGCCATGCCCTCATCGCGAGCAAGCTCGCTCCCACAGTTGTTTTGTATCTGACTTGAACCCATTGACCTCTCGGCGCATCTTTATCCTTGTCGCAAAACAAGCATAAGGAACCGTCATGTTCGATATCAGCACGTTCCCCAAAGCCGATGCCGTCCGCCGGGCCGCACAATTGAGTCAAGACGACTATCAGCGCCTGTACCGCCAATCCGTCGAACACCCCAGCACCTTCTGGGCCGAACAGGCCACGCGTTTTCTCGACTGGAGCGCGCCCTGGGAAACCGTCCAGCGCTACAACCTGAAAACCGGTGAAGCCAGCTGGTTTGCCGGTGCGCAATTGAACGTCAGCTACAACTGCATCGACCGACACCTGGAGAAACGCGGCGATCAGGTCGCCATCATCTGGGAAGGCGACGACCCTGCCGACTCGACATCGATCACCTACAAAAAACTGCATGAAAACGTCTGCCGCCTGGCCAATGTGCTGAAAAACCGTGGCGTGAAAAAAGGCGACCGCGTGTGCATCTACATGCCGATGATTCCCGAGGCGGCCTACGCCATGCTGGCCTGTACCCGCATCGGTGCGGTGCACTCGGTGGTGTTCGGCGGCTTCTCCCCGGACTCGTTGCGCGACCGCATTCTCGACGCCGACTGCCGCACCGTGATCACTGCCGACGAAGGCGTGCGCGGTGGCAAGGTCGTGCCACTCAAGCAGAACGTCGACAAGGCGCTGCAAAGCTGCCCGGACGTGAGCAGCGTGCTGGTGGTCGAGCGCACCAAGGGGCTGGTGAACTGGGTCGAAGGACGGGACATCAAGTACCAGCAGGCCCTGCGCGAAGCCAGCGCCGATTGCCCGCCCGAGCCGATGGACGCCGAAGACCCGCTGTTCATCCTCTACACCTCCGGCAGCACCGGCAAACCCAAAGGCGTGCTGCACACCACCGGTGGCTACCTGCTGCAAGCAGCGATGACCTTCAAGTACGTGCTGGACTACCGCGACGGCGAAGTCTTCTGGTGCACCGCCGACGTCGGCTGGGTCACTGGCCACAGCTACATCGTCTACGGTCCGCTGGCCAACGGCGCGACCACGCTGATTTTCGAAGGCGTGCCGAACTACCCGAGTACCTCGCGCTTCTGGCAGGTGATCGACAAGCACAAGGTGAACATTTTCTACACTGCCCCGACGGCCTTGCGCGCACTGATGCGCGAAGGCCCGGAACCGTTGAAGCAAACATCCCGCGCCAGCGTCAGGCTACTCGGCACGGTTGGCGAACCGATCAACCCGGAAGCCTGGGAATGGTATTTCCATGAGGTCGGCGAAGAGCGTTGCCCGATCGTCGACACTTGGTGGCAGACCGAAACCGGCGGCATCATGCTCAGCCCGCTGGTCAGTGCCCAGCGGATCAAGCCCGGTTGTGCGACACAACCGATGTTCGGCGTGCAACCGGTGCTGCTCGACGAGCAAGGCAAGGAAATCAAGGGCGCCGGCAGCGGCGTACTGGCCATAAAGTCCAGCTGGCCTGCACAGATCCGCAGTGTCTATCGCGACCCGCAACGCATGGTCGACACCTACTTCAAGCCCTACCCCGGCTACTACTTCACCGGTGACGGCGCGCGGCGCGATGAAGATGGCGACTACTGGATCACCGGGCGCGTCGACGATGTGATCAACGTGTCCGGCCACCGTATCGGCACCGCCGAAGTGGAAAGCGCCCTGGTGCTGCACGAGAGCATCGCCGAGGCCGCTGCGGTCGGTTATCCCCACGACATCAAGGGCCAAGGCATCTATGTCTTCGTCACACCCATGAACGGCGTCGAAACCAACGATGAACTGAAGAAAGAATTGCTGGCCCTGGTCAGCAATGAAATCGGCAGTTTCGCCAAACCGGACTTGATCCAGTGGGCGCCGGCCTTGCCGAAAACCCGCTCAGGCAAGATCATGCGGCGCATTCTGCGCAAGATCGCCTGCAACGAACTGGACAATCTGGGCGACACTTCGACCTTGGCCGATCCAAGCGTGGTACAAGGCTTGATCGATAAACGCCTGAATCAATAACGTTCTGGCCTTTGTAGGAGCGAGCTCGCTCGCGATGAACTCAAGCGCGCCGCGTACATTCAGGAGAAACGCGTTACCGTTGAAGTCCATCGCGAGCAGGCTCGCTCCTACAGAAAATTACAGAGTGGCCATGGAATTCATCCGCACCCGCATCGAAACCCAGATCATGAGCCTGACCGGTTTGTCTTTGGGCAAACTCGACCTGGAAAACCCCAAGGGCGACCCCGGGCTGTTCGGGCCAGACTCGGTGAGCTGGCAAGTCCATGGCGATTTCAGCAGCATGCTGATCGGTGGCATCAGTGCCCTGATGCTGCAGGCCCTGCACCCGCTGGCATTGGCCGGGGTCTGGGACCATTCGAACTTTCGTGAAGACATGCTCGGCCGCCTGCGCCGCACCGGGCAGTTCATCTCCGGCACCACCTTCGGCTCTCGACAGGATGCCGACTGGCTGATCGAAAAAGTCCGCACCATCCATTTGCAGATCACCGGTACAGCGCCGGACGGACGTGCCTACGCCGCCAGCGATCCCGAACTGCTGACGTGGGTGCATGTGGCGGAAGTCAGCAACTTCCTCGCCGCGCATTTGCGCTATCGCAACCCGCACCTGTCCCCGGTCGATCAGGATCGCTACTACGCTGAAATCGCCTTGGTTGCCGAGCGGCTCGGAGCCAGGGATGTACCCCGTACGCGGCAGGAAATTGCCGACTATCTTGAGCGTATCCGCCCTCAGTTGCTGTGCGACGAACGCAGTCGAGAAGTCCTGCGCCTGTTGCTGAGCGCCCCCTCCCCCAGTCGCTTGGCCAAACCTTTCGGCGGTCTGATGATGCAGGCCGGGATCGACCTGCTGCCGGACTGGGCCAGCGACATGCTCGGCGTCAGCCAGAACCCGCTGCAACGCAAGCTGATCCGCGCCAGCGTCAATCGCAGTGCGCCGATGCTGCGCTGGGCGGTGCGTAACGGTTCGGTGCAGCGGGCTAAACGGCGGATGGGGTTATTGACCTAACAGGTATTGCTGCGATTTTTTCTGTGGCGAGGGGGCTTGTCGGATCGCCGCACCGCCCCGTTGGGCTGCGAAGCGGCCCCAAGCTCTCGAGCATTTCCGAAATTTTGCCAGTGCTACGCACTGGAACGGGGGCAAGCCCCCTCGCCACAGTGTTAAACTCCCGCGCCCAATTCTCTCCTGCAAGGCGCCCAGCATGTCTTCCTTGAATCAGGCGCTGCGCGCCGCCCTCGATCAACGCCAGGACCTGCTCGCCGAACTGCACCTGCAAGGCACCGATTGCTATCGCCTCTTCCACGGTAGCCAGGAAGGCGCCGCTGGCCTGACCATCGACCGCTACGGCCCGCAGCTGCTGGTGCAAAGTTTCCACCAGGCGCTGGAGCGCGAGACGCTGCTGCAACTGCACGAAGCGATCAATCAACACCTGGGTTTTGAAACCCTGCTGGTCTACAACGACCGCTCCCGTGGCAACTCGCGCATCGATCGCGATGACATCGTCTACCGCGCCGACGAAGCCGCCCTGCAAGACCTGGTCGGCCACGAATGGGGCCTGAACTATCGGGTGCGCGGTCGCCACGCCGGACAGGACCCGCTGCTGTTCCTCGACCTGCGCAACACCCGCGGCTGGGTCAAGGAGCACAGCAAGAACAAAAGCGTGCTGAACCTGTTTGCCTACACCTGTGGTGTCGGCCTCAGTGCCGCCGCCGGTGGCGCACGCGAGGTGTGCAACCTGGACTTCGCCGAAGGCAACCTGGCGGTCGGTCGGGAGAACGGGCAGCTCAACCCGCAGTTGCCGACCATGGAATTTATCCAGTCCGACTACTTCCCGGCCATTCGCCAACTGGCCGGCCTGCCGATCAGCCAGCGCCGCGGGCAAAAGCTGCCGAGCTATCAGCGCCTGGAACAGCGCCAGTACGATCTGGTGCTGCTGGACCCTCCAGCCTGGGCCAAGAGTGCATTCGGCACCGTCGACCTGTTGCGCGAC
Source organism: Pseudomonas jessenii (assembly GCF_002236115.1). GTDB lineage: Bacteria > Pseudomonadota > Gammaproteobacteria > Pseudomonadales > Pseudomonadaceae > Aquipseudomonas > Aquipseudomonas jessenii. The sequence goes on from NZ_NIWT01000010.1 coordinate 33,478, forward strand.
TACCAGAGCCTGCTCAAACCGGCCTTGCTGACCACCGCCGACAACGGCGTGCTGATCTGCTGCAACAACCTGGCGAAAGTCAGCATGGACGACTGGCGTGAACAGGTTTTGCGTTGTGCAGAGAAGGCCGGGCGGCCGGTGCGTGAATGGACCGTGATGAAACCGGGCGCCGATTTTCCGTCAATGGATCAACAGCCACCGCTGAAAACCCTGATCCTGCAGCTCTGACCGTCGTCGGAGAAATCTGAAAATTCATGAACAGGCCAATCACTTCGGAACCGGAAACGCATGCCATACTCCAAGGCACTCCGATTCAAACAGATGAAGCCGCACATGCACAAAGGATTGATTCGCGCCATCGGCGCCTTGTTGACTGCTCTGGCCCTCTACAGCTTGCTGGGTTTTCTGATTTTACCGGGTGTCGCGTTGCGCGTTGCCAACCAGCAACTGGCCAACTACGCCACCACACCCGCCACCATCCAGCGGATCGAATTCAATCCGTTCAGCCTTGAACTGACCCTTTGGGGCTTGAACATCGGCGAACCCGGCAAGGAGCAGGTCGGTTTCGAGCGCCTGTACGCCAATCTGCAATTCGACAGCCTGTGGACCAAGGCGGTGCACCTGTCTGATGTCGAACTGACCAAGCCCAAGACCGAAATCCTGTTCAGCAAGGACGGCAAACTCAATCTGCTCGGGCTGTTCAAACTGCCAGAGAGCGAACCCACGCCGGCCGACCCGGATGCCAAGCCGTTTCCACTGCGCATCGAGCGGATCAAACTGGCGGGCGGTGCCGTGCATTTTGAAGATGCCCGGCCCAGCGAGCCCATCGAGTTTCTCTACGACACACTCGATTTCGAACTGAAGAACCTCAGTACCCTGCCCGATGACAGCGCAGACATGACCCTGGTGGCCATCGGCCCCAATGGCGGACAGATCGACTGGACCGGCAACTTCAGCCTGATTCCGATCGCCTCCGAAGGTAAGCTGAAAATCACTGACGGCAAGATGAAAGCCTTTTGGCCCTATGTGCGCGATGCCGTGCCACTGGATCTCGAAAACGGCGTCATGAGCATCAGCACCGACTACAAACTCAACCTGGCCAAGGAAACCGAGCTGCTACTGAGCAATGTAGCGGTCAGCATCGCCCCCTTCGCGATCAAGGCTCCGGATGGCCGGCCGCTGGTAAAGCTCGAGCGCCTGGACGTCAGCGAAACCACCGTGGACCTGGCCAAGCAGCAAGTGGCGGTGGGCAAGATCCGCAGCCACAAACTGGAAACTTGGGCCGCGCTGGAATCGGACGGCCAACTCGACTGGCAGAAACTGTTCGCCAGCCAGCCGGCCAAACCCGCTGCCAAAGCCAAGGCGGATGCCGAACCGACCGGCACTCCGGCGGCGGCAGACTCACCGAAACCTGAACCGGCCGCACCAGACAAACCCTGGCAAGTGCTGCTCAAGGATGTGCAACTGCGCGACTACAAGGTGCATCTGGCTGACCGCAAGGCACAACCCGCCGTCGCCCTGGAACTGAGTCCGCTGAACCTCGACCTGCAAAATTTCGACAGCCTCAACGGTTCCCCCTTTACCCTCAAGCTCGATACCGGTGTAGGCAAGCAAGGCAAGATCATGGCCGACGGCGAGGTCAACCTGGCCCCGGTCAGCGCCAGGCTGAAGGTACAGACCAAGGACATCGACCTGCGGGTTGCCCAGTCCTACATCACGCCGTTCATTCGCCTGGAACTGCGCAGCGGCATGCTCGGCAGCGATCTGGCGGTCGACCTGAAAAGCACCGAGCCCTTGGCCTTCGGCGTCACCGGCCGTGCCCAGGTCGATCAGTTGCATACCCTGGACACCTTGAAAACCCGCGACTTCCTCAAGTGGCAGCAGGTCGTGGTCGAAGGCCTGAACTATCAGCATGGGGACAGCCTGTCGATCGACAAGATCAACCTGTTCCAGCCCTATGCGCGTTTCATGATCAACGATGATCGCACCACCAACATCGATGACCTGCTGATTCCACAGCCAGCGGATTCCGGGGCAAAACCGGCGGCGAACAAACCGGCCAGCAACGAAAAACCGTTGGGCATCCACATCGGCGGCATTTTCATCAATGACGGTTCGGCCAACTTCGCCGACTTCAGCCTGACCCCGAACTTCGCCACCGCCATCCAGCAACTCAACGGGCAGATCGGCACCATCGACAGCCGCCGGCCGAAACCGGCCAGTGTCGACGTCAAGGGCAAGGTCGATCGCTACGCACCGGTGACCATCAAGGGTTCGGTCAATCCGTTCGACCCGATGGCCAGCCTCGACATCGCCACCAGCTTCAAACGCGTGGAACTGACCACGCTGACGCCCTACTCCGGCAAGTTCGCCGGCTACCGTATCCGCAAGGGCCGGCTCAATCTCGACCTGCACTACCAGATCACCAAGGGTCAGCTCAAAGCTGAAAACAAAGTGGTGGTCGAACAACTGCAACTGGGTGAAAAAGTCGACAGCCCGGATGCCGTGAGCCTGCCACTGAAACTGGCCATTGCCTTGCTCAAGGACGTCGACGGCAAGATCTCCATCGAACTGCCGGTCACTGGCGACCTGAACAACCCTCAGTTCAGCGTCATGCCGATTATCTGGCAGACCCTGCGCAACCTGATCGTCAAGGCCGCGGCAGCACCGTTCAAACTCATTGGCGGCTTGGTCAACGGTGGTGGTTCGGAAGACCTGGGCAGCGTTTCATTCGCAGCCGGTTCCAGCGAATTGAGCAAGGACGCCGAAGGCGCCCTCGACAAACTGTCCAAGGCGCTCAAGGAACGCCCGGCCCTGCGCCTGGAAATCGAAGGCACCGCCGCCCAGAGCAGCGATGGCCCGCTGATCGCCGAACAACGCCTGGAGCGTGAATACCAGTACAACTACTACAAAATGCTCCAGCGCCGCGGTGACAAGGTCCCGGCCCAGGCTTCGTTGCTGGAAGTGCCGGACGGAGAAAAGGGCCCGCTGCTCGAAGGTATCTACCGCACCCGCCTGAAAACCCAGCCCCCTGCCGAATGGAAGGACCTGGGCAAGGAAGAACGCACCGCGAAAATGCGTGCCGAGGTGATCAAGTTCTGGAGTGCCAGCGACGTACTGTTGCGTCAACTGGGCCAGGAACGCGCCAGCAGCATCAAAGATTATCTGGTCGACAAGGCCCAGTTGGAAGATGACCGGGTGTACTTCATCGATGCCAATCTGGGCGAGGCGCAAAGTGACGGCCGCGTGGTGACGCCGATGCATCTGGATGCCGAGTGATGCATCGGTGGCTGGCAGGCCTGGCTCTGGCGCTCTCCGTCAGTCAGGCCTGGGCGGCCGATACCCTGCGCTGTGGCAGCCAGTTGATCAGCGTCGGCGATCGCTCGAGTGAGGTCGTGCAGAAATGCGGTGAGCCGGTCAGCCGCGACTTGCTGGGGTACAAGCGCAGTGCCGATAGACGCGAGGAGTTTCAGGTCGAGGAGTGGACCTACGGACCGAATGGCGGGATGTATCAATACTTGCGGTTCGAAGGTAATCGGCTGAAGCAGATCTCCAGCAAACGCGGAAATTAATTAGCCACTATCCAATGTGGTAGCGGGCTTGCTCCCACAATTGATTTTCAGCACTACACATAAAACAGGCCCCGGAAAAAAGCGCGGAGCCTGTGACGGCCACATCCTTATGGCCCTTCGCATGAACACTCAGGTTGCAACAGACGTATGACTCTGCCCGTCTGTCGCGCCTTCTCCCGGTCCAGGCGAGAAGCCTTGCCTTACTCGGCTTTGAGGCCGTCAGCGGAGACCGCCTTGACGCCTTTGATTTTCTTGGTGATGGCCACAGCCGCTTCTTTTTGCGAATCGGTCACGGCGGTGGTCGACGACAGCGATACCACGCCTTTGTTGGTTTCAACTTTGATGTCGCTACCTGGAATGCCTTTTTCAGTCATCAGGTCAGCCTTGACTTTGGTGGTGATCCAGGTATCGGAAGTATCTTCTTTCACTTCGGTCATTTCACCGGCAGCCAGCACCATTGGCGACTGGGTTGCCTGGGTGGTTTGGGCAAACGCGGCGTTGGCCATGGTCAGGGTCAGCGCGGTAGCAGCAGCGGCAGTGATAGCGAACTTCTTCATACGAGTAACTCCTGTTTTTCGGAAAGTCTGCCGGATGTCTTGTCGGCAGGGTTACCAAGGATATTGCGAACGCTGTGCCAACTTTGGAGAAGGAACTAAAACCTTATTAATCAATAAGTTACAAAACCAGCCAACTTTCGGAATCATGCAAAATGCACGAGAAGCACAAACACTGCATGCAAGTTGCGGGTTTATGGAAAGTTCCTAAGATGCTGAAATTTCTGAGCTTTATCTGCAACATTTGACGACGGGTCGACAAACAGGAAAATCCCCGCAAAAGCGGGGACTTGATTCAGCAATTCATGCCGCAGAACCGGAACACCCTTTAGGCAAGTAGTCCTCGGTAACGCTGCTCTTGCAGGACCAGCCTTTGGCTTCGTCCCGTGTCAGGGTGACGGTTTTGCCCTGGACCACCCCCGGGGCATTGTGCAACGTACAAACGATTGATCCCGCCCCCGGCGTTGTAGCCGTCACAGACAGGGCGCAATGGTTGGTCGATGTCTTGCCAGCGGGTGCCACGTTGGCAATTGTCGGCGTTTCCCCCTGACTGATCACATCCTCGAACGGCACCTTCATTGCAGTCAGCTCGGCCATCGCCGCCGTGACCTTGGCCCGCGCCTGGTACTTGGAATACATCGGCAGGCCCAGTGTTGCCAAGATCCCGATGATCGCTACCACGACGAGCAACTCGATCAGGGTAAAACCTTTCTGATAGTTCATGTACAAGCTCCATGCATGAGTCGAAGGCTCATGACCTGCCCCATGGCAGCACAGCCTGTGCCAAGGCCAGAAGCCCCTGTTGGCCGGGGGCGTGGTGTTCGCAAAGCCCTTACTTACTACCAAGATCAGTACTATCTGACGTTTTTTGTCACATCACCCTTGCGGGTTTGGCCCCATCCTTTGACTAGGCTATAAGAGCAATTCAATCGGAATACCCAGGACTGAACATGGCGGTCAAGGCAGCGAAAATCAGCGTGTATGCGTGGGAAGGCATCGACCGCAAAGGCACAAAAGTGACCGGCGAACTCAGCGCTCAAAACCCGGCGCTGATCAAGGCGAAACTGCGCAAGCAAGGCATCAGTCCGGGCAAGGTTCGCAAAAAAAACCATTCGGTTTTCAGCATGGGCAAGCGTATCAAGGCCCAGGACATTGCCCTGTTCACCCGGCAAATGGCGACGATGATGAAGGCCGGCGTGCCGTTGTTGCAGTCCTTCGACATCATCGGCGAGGGCTTCGACAATCCGGCCATGCGCAAGCTGGTGGACGAACTGAAACAGGAAGTTGCGGCAGGCAGCAGTTTCGCCGCCGCCCTGCGCAAGAAGCCCCGGTATTTCGATGAGCTGTATTGCAACCTGGTGGATGCCGGCGAGCAGGCCGGTGCCCTCGACACCCTATTGGAGCGGGTCGCGACCTACAAGGAAAAAAGCGAAAGCCTCAAGGCCAGGATCAGGAAAGCCATGACCTACCCGCTGGTGGTGGTGTTCGTCGCAGCGATTGTCACCGGGATCCTGCTGGTCAATGTCGTGCCGCAGTTCGAATCGGTGTTCAAAGGCTTTGGCGCCGAACTGCCGGCCTTCACCGTGATGGTCATCGGCCTGTCGCAATTCATGCAGGCCTGGTGGTGGGTGGTCCTTGGCGCGCTGATCACGATGACCTTCGGCGTACGCCACGCCCTCAGGACATCCCCGGCCTTGCGTGACCGGATGGACACCTGGCTGCTGAAACTGCCGCTGGTGGGCACCCTGATGCACAAGTCCGCCGTGGCCCGGTTCGCCCGTACTTTGTCGACCACTTTCGCTGCCGGCGTGCCGCTGGTGGAGGCTCTGGAATCAGTGGCCGGTGCGACCGGCAATAGCGTGTTCAAGCGCGCGGTATTGCGCATCCGGCAGGACATCTCGACCGGCATGCAATTGCATTTCGCCATGCGCACCTGCGGCGTCTTTCCGAACATGGCGATACAAATGACTGCAATCGGCGAAGAGTCCGGCACCCTGGACGCTATGCTCGACAAAGTCGCGGGGTTCTACGAAGACAACGTCGATAACATGGTCGATAACCTCACCAGCCTGATGGAGCCGTTCATCATGGTGGTGCTGGGTGTTATCGTCGGTGGACTGGTAGTTGCCATGTACCTGCCCATCTTCCAACTTGGCTCAGCGATCTGACATGCCCTTGAATGACATTCTGATTCACTCCGCGCTGGCCTTTGTCCTTCTCGCAGGCATCACCGGCCTGCTGGTCGGCAGTTTCCTCAATGTCGTGATCTGGCGCCTGCCGAAAATGCTCGAACGCGACTGGCGTGAGCAGGCCCATGACATTCTCGGGCTGCCAGGCGAAACGCCGCTGCCGACCTACAACCTGTTGCTGCCCCACTCCCAGTGCCCGCACTGCGGTCACCGCATCCGCGCCTGGGAAAACATCCCGCTGCTCAGTTATGTGTTTTTACGCGGCCGCTGTTCAGCCTGTGCGGCAGCGATCAGCCCGCGCTATCCGTTGACCGAACTGGCCTGCGGCCTGTTGTCGGCGTTTGTTGCCTGGCACTTCGGCTTCGGCTGGCCCGCCTGCCTGATGCTGGTCCTGAGCTGGGGTTTGCTGGCGATGAGCCTGATCGACGCCGAACATCAGATATTGCCGGACGTGCTGGTGCTGCCGTTGATATGGCTGGGGTTGATCGTCAACAGTTTCGGCCTGTTCGTGTCGTTGCACGAGGCGCTTTGGGGGGCGATAGCCGGCTACAGCCTGCTGTGGTCGGTGTTCTGGCTGTTCAAGCTGATCACGGGCAAGGACGGCATGGGCTACGGTGATTTCAAGTTGCTGGCGATGCTGGGCGCCTGGGGTGGCTGGCAGATTTTGCCGCTGACCATCCTGCTGTCCTCGCTGGTGGGGGCCATTATCGGGCTGATGCTGCTGCGCTGGCGCAATGCAAAAACCTCGACGCCGATCCCTTTCGGTCCCTATCTGGCCATTGCCGGCTGGATTGCGTTGCTCTGGGGTGGTCAAATAACCGACCTCTATTGGCAGTTTGTCGGTTTGAAATGAATAGCCCTGTGGAAAAACCCTGGATTCTCGGCCTGACCGGTGGCATCGGTAGCGGCAAAAGTGCGGCCGCCCAACACTTCATCGATCTGGGCGTGCATGTGGTCGACGCCGATCATGCCGCTCGCTGGGTCGTTGAACCCGGCCGCCCGGCACTGGCACAAATCGCCGAACACTTCGGCCCCGGCGTGTTGCAGGCCGACGGGCAACTGGACCGCGCCGCGCTACGCAAATTGATCTTCGAAGTGCCAGAGGAACGCCGCTGGCTGGAGGCCCTCCTGCATCCGCTGATCGGCGAAGAAATCGCTCACCACCTGGCGCTGGCAAAATCGCCTTATGCGATTCTGGTTTCGCCGCTGCTGATCGAGTCCGGGCAATACGCCATGACCCAACGGGTGCTGGTGATCGATGCCCCCGAACAATTGCAGATCGAACGTACCCTGCAACGTGACCAGACCAGCGAGCAGCAGGTCCAGGCGATCCTCAAGGCCCAGTCCAGTCGCCAGGATCGCGTGAGCCATGCCGACGACGTCGTGGTCAACGACCGCGACCTTGCCTGGCTGCACAGCGAGGTCGAACGCCTGCATCATTTTTACCTTTCTTTGCGTGGAGGCCAGTCATGAGCCAACCAACAACCGTCGAATGCCCAACCTGTGGCGCCCCCGTGGAATGGACCGCCGAGAGCAAATTCCGGCCATTCTGTTCCGACCGCTGCAAACTGATCGACCTGGGTGCCTGGGCGTCCGAAGAACACAAGATTCCAGTGGCTCCCGATGCCGAGGACGAGATGTTCAGCGGTGACTTCGACCCGCGCCATTGATCCATCGAGTGGGCGATTCCAGGTTTTGATGCAGATCAGGACTTGGGATCGTCGTCCTTCCAGGGAGCCGAGAGGTAGCGCGTGCGGTTGAACGTCTCAAGCCACTCCGGACAAAACACGACCAGCGCACTGACGATCATGCCGTTGATAAACGCTTCGGGAAAAATGATCAGCCATAGATATCCGACAAAATCTTCCAGCCAGTACGGCATGGCAAAACGCTCGTCGAACCATAACAACCAAAGCGCCAGCAGCAGACACAGCAACGCCGACAGCGCTGCGGCAAAAAATCCGGAAACGAAGATATACACGAAGGGATTTCGTGGCTGCGCCCTCTCCACCAGAATGGCGCAGCACTCGGTGACCAGCACCGGCAACGCAATCAACAGCGCGCCGTTGACCCCGACCGCCGCCAGGTCCTGTCGGCCGAGCAACACCAGCCCCGTTTGCGCCACCAGGCCACCTACCAGCGCCAGCGGCCAGTCCAGCAGTAGCGTCACTGCGGTCATGCCGATGAAGTGGTAAGACACGCCGGTATCAAAGTCGCGCCGCACCAGCCACAACAGAAACAGCGCAAACACCGTTCCAAACAGCAGATGCTGACGACGGCTGTCGGTGAACAGTTCAACCCACGGCGCGCGACAGATCGCCCAGATCAACACCGGCACATAGATCAGCCAGCCGACCGCAAGGGTTTGCGATGACAGCAACTCTGCACCGATCATGGCTACGTGCGCCTCCCAGGCGAAGAACAACAGGCACTCAGTCTACACTGCCGCCCGCATGCCCTTCGACTTCAAGCCCAATGCCGCGGATCGTTCATCACCGCGTCATGTTCGGCGAACAGCTTCGGCAGTTCAGACTTGAGAAAGTCCACCCAGGTGCGCACCTTGGCATCGAGAAAACGCCGCGAAGGATACAGCGCATACACATGGCGTTCGCGCAGGCGCCATGCAGGTAACACACGCAGCAAAGTACCGTCGCTCAAGGGCCCCGTCGCGGTGTAGAACGGCAGCAGGCTGATGCCCATGCCCGCCTCCGAGGCCTTGACCATCGACTCGGCAACATTGCACTGAAAGGTCTTGGCCGGGCTGACGGCGTGCTCGCCGTCCTGGTCCTGGAAAAGCCATTGATCGCCGTACAGCGGGTCGAGCATGCGCAGGCATTGATGATCGCTCAGCGCCAGCGGCTGCTGCGGCACACCCCGGCGTCGCAGATAGGCCGGGGAGGCACAGGGCACGCTGTAGATCTGCCCGATGGCTTGCGCAACCATTTGCGAATCGGCAAGTTCCGGAGCGATCGAAATCACCACATCGTGCCCCTCCTCCAGCGGATCGGGATTACGCTGCGACAAGGTCAGCTCGAACACCACATCGGGATAGAGCTCGCTGTAGCGGGCGATCAACGGCGTGAGCAGCACACCCAGGCCGTTCATGCTGTGCACCCGCAGGCGTCCGGCCGGATTGATATGAGCGCCACGGGCCTCGGCCGTCGCCTCATCCATGGCTTCGACGATTTGCCGGCTGCGCAGCAGGAAGCGTTCGCCGGCGTCGGTCAGGCTCAAGCGCCGCGTGGTGCGTTGCAGCAGCCGCGCCTGTACATGTTCCTCCAGATCCGCCACCAATCGGGATACCTGCGCGGTCGACAGATCCAGCGCATCGGCAGCCCCGGTGAAACTGGCGCAGTCCACCACCCGGATGAATACGCGCAAGTTGTTAAGCACATCCATAAGCCCCCCTCGGGCGATGACTGTTACGTTTTATGTAAGGCTGCATCCGCCGTTCGCCTCTTTATCCGTCGGTGGCAAAGACTAAAATTCAGACATCAAAACCGACACGGAGCACGCCAACATGAAAACGTTGATCAGCTTGTTGCTGACCGTCATCGCCACCTCGGCCATGGCCGCTGACAACGAGCCCCTCGCAGTCCTTTACAACCCGGCGCAGCCACTGGACATCGCCAAGGTGGTTTCAGTGTCCGACACCGCGACCGCGTGCGGGGTTGTACCGGCGACCATGGAGTATGTCGATCATCAAGGCCAGACCCACCGTGTGACCTACAACGTCATGGGTGATTGCACCAGCAACCTGTGATCACCGGGCTCACAGCAAGGTCCACGTGTAGCTGAGGATCAAGCGGTTCTCGTCGATATCACTGCGGTAGTTTGAACGCGCCATCGCATTGCGCACGCGAATGCCCAAACCTTTGAGGCTGCCGCTCTGCAACACATAGCCGATGTCCAGGTCACGTTCGCGATCCTTGCCCTCATAGCCCTTGCCGGTATCGACATTGTTGCCGCTGATGTAGCGCACGGTACTGGTCAGCCCCGGTACGCCTAGCGCTGCGAAGTCGTAGTCGTAGCGCGCCTGCCAGGAACGTTCATCGGTGAAGGCGAACTCATAGGTCGGCACTTCGTTGCCCAGCGGCGAGATGTTGGCAAATACCCGTGGAAATGCGCTGTCGCCGAACATGCCCTGATAGCCGACGTAAAACGTATGGCCGCCACGCTTGGCCGACAGCAACGAGAAGAACGCCTGGTTGTCGATATTGCCCAGCAGTTTTTTGCCGTCTTCGCGCGAATCGTAGTAACCGAGGTTGGCGCCGAGGATCCAGTTGCCCACTGGCTCACTGTGCTTTAAGCCCAGAAAACGCTGGTTGTAGATATCTTCCAGTTGCCCGTACCAGGCGCTGACCAAGCTGCGCTTGTCATTGAACGCATAATCAGCGCCGGCAAAATTGAAACCGTCACTGCTGACCTGACGCTGCGGCACGTGACCCAGCATCGCCTGCATCTTTTCGTCGCCAGCCTCGTTGCGCAGGCTGGTTGAACTCAAGTGACCACCCTGCAGCGTCAGGCCATTGATCTCGTTGGAGGTGATGCTTGCGCCCTGATAACTGGGTGGCAGCAGGCGAATATCGCTGAATGCCAACACCGGCAGGTTGGGTTGCAACTCACCGACTTTCAGCTCGGTTTTGGAGTAGCGCATCTTCAACGCGCCTTCCAGACGGCTGTAGTTGTCTGCCGCGCGGCCGTCGTCCTGCACCGGCAACAAACCGGTATTGGTCCGGTCCGGAGCGCTGTCGAGCTTGAGACCGAGCAAGCCGATAACGTCCACCCCAAACCCGACGGTGCCCTGGGTGTATCCGGACTTCACATTGAGGATGAAACCCTGGGCCCACTCTTCAGCCTTCGATTGCTGGTTGGCGCCGACGATGTCGGAATAGTCGCGGCTGAAGTAGTAATTGCGCGCCTGCAACGTCGCGCTGGTGTCTTCGATAAAGCCGGTTTCAGCTGCCATCGCCCCTGTGGAAAAACCCGAGACGACAGCCAGGGACAACGCAGAACCGGTTGTTGGGAGAATCTGTTTCATCGTTTTTCTCTTATTGTTTTTGATCGACTGGTTGAAGAACTTCAGTTGCAGTGGATTTGCGTAGGGGAACGGGACGACGGGCGCTCAACAGCACATGGGTGACCATGCCGAAAATCAGCCCCCAAAACGCCGCGGACAAACCGAACAACGACATGCCCGAAGCCGTGACCAGGAAGGTCACCAGCGCGGCTTCGCGATCGCTCGGTACCGCCATCGCGCCGGTCAACGCTCCGGCAATGGCAGCGAACAAGGCCAGCCCGGCCAGCGCCGCGATCAACTCTTTGGGGAACGCTGAAAACAGCGAGACCAGTGTGGCGCCGAAGATCCCCAGCAGCAGGTAGCACAGGCCGCCGACGACCCCGGCCACGTAGCGTTTGCGAGGATCTTCGTGAGCTTCGCGACCGGTGCAGATCGCCGCGGTGATCGCCGCCAGATTCAGCCCATGGCAACCAAACGGCGCCAGCAATGCGGTGCCCAGCGCGCTACTGGCGATGATCGGGCTCGCTGGCGTCGGATAGCCACTGGCGCGCAGCACCGCCATGCCGGGCACGAACTGACCGGTCAGCGCCACCATCACCAGCGGCAAGGCAATGTTCAGGATCGCGCCCAGACTGAACTCGGGCGTGATCCACACCGGCGTGGCCAGGCCGATCACCAGCGCTTCACGATGTAAATCACCGGTGAACGCGGCAATCGAACAGCCCATCAGCAGCACCATCATCACCGCATAACGCGGCATCACACGCTTGCAGATCAGGTAGCAGGCAAACATCGCCAGGACCAGCAACGGCTTGCGCTGCATCGACACGAACAAGCCAGTGCCGAAACTGAACAGGATCCCCGCCAGCATCGCCGCCGCGATGGCGGCGGGCAGCTTGCTGATGATCCGGTCGAACGCGCCTGAGATGCCAACCACGAAAATGATCAGGCTGCTGACCAGATACGCCCCCACCGCCTCTGCCATGGAGATGTCCGGCAACAGCGTCACCAGCAACGCCGAGCCCGGCGCCGACCAGGCGATGATCACCGGAACGCGGTAGCGCAGGCTCAAACCGATGCCGAGCACGGCGCTGCCGATGGAGATCGCCCAGATCCAGGACGACAACACTTCCCGCGAAAGATGTGCCGCTTCTGCCGCCTGAAAGATGATCACCAACGGGCCGGCGTAGGAAATTACCGTGGCAATGAATCCAGCCACGGCGGCTGACAACGAGAAGTCCTGGAAAAACGCTTTCATGATTCAGGCACCGGTCGCTGACAACGCTGGGTTGACGCCAGCGGCGCTGCGTCGGCTGCTGATGGCGAACACGGTCATGGCCAGGGTCGCCACCGCACCGGGCAAGGCAAACGCCATGAAGTTCAGTTGCAGGGGCAAGCTGATCCCGAGCAAGGCACCACCCAGCAGCGGACCGACGATGGCCCCGTTGCGCCCAATGCCCGACGCCCAGCCCAGACCGGTAGACCGAATCGTCATGGAGTAAAACTGCGCGGCACAGGCGTACAAAAGAATCTGCGAGCCAATGGTGGTGGCACCCGCAATGGCGATCAGCAAGTACAACACCGGCATCGGGCTGTTGAAGCCCAACAGCGTGATCGACACCGCCGCCATGGCGAAAAACACCGCCAGCACTCTCGGCAGATTGAGTTTGTCGCCCAGCACCCCGCCACCGACCGCGCCGAAGATCGCCCCGAAGTTCAACACCAGCAGGAACGACAGGCTCGAACCCAGGCTGTAACCGGCGTTGGCCATCAGTTTCGGCAGCCAGGAACTCAGCGCGTACACCATCAACAGGCAGCAGAAAAACGCCAGCCACAGCATCAGCGTGCGCAGCGCACGGCCTTCACGGAACAACTGCAACACCGGGGTGCCCGTGCCTTTCACTTCGGTCATGTGCAATTGATCAGAGGTTTGCGCGACGTAGGCCGGATCGATGCGCTGAAGAATATTGCGCGCCTCTTCATTACGCCCCTGACGCAACATGAAGCCCACCGATTCGGGCAGGAAATACATGATCAGCGGCAACAACAGCAACGGCAGGACCGCCACGTAAAACACCGACTGCCAGCCGAAACTCGGGATCAGCACAATGCCCAGTCCGGCGGACAGCATGCCGCCCACCGAGTAACCGCTGAACATGATCGCGACCAGAGTGCTGCGGATTTTTTTCGGCGCGTACTCGTTCATCAGTGCCACGACGTTAGGCATCACGCCGCCAATGCCGAGCCCGGCAATGAAGCGACAGAGGCCGAACTCGGTGGGGTTTCGGGCGAAACCATTGAGTACGGTGAAGCCACTGAAGAGCATCACGCAGATCGTGATGGCTTTTTTGCGACCGATCCTGTCCGACAGCGGACCGAAGAACAGCGCACCGAACATCATGCCGAACAGTGCATAACTGCCCAGTGCACCGGCTTGCAGAGGACTGAGCCCCCACTCTTTCATCAGCATCGGCAAGACCACGCCGTAGATCACCAGATCGTAACCGTCGAAGATGATGATCAGGGCACACCAGAACAGCACCATCCAGTGAAAGCGGTTGAAACGAGCGTTGTCGATAACCTCATGTACGTCGATCTTGCGCATGGCATATATCTCTTGTTGTTGTTTTTTTAGAGCGGCGGTAACACGGCTTACGTCCGTACAGCCGAGGGTAGAGCCGCCCGATACGTGGCAATATCCAGTGCGCGCAGATCACTATCCATTTTGTGCAGAGCCCTGAAACGGGCATGGGAGCGGGAGGCATTGACCCTCTCCGACAAATTGTCTTCTTTGCGATCACATTTGAACGCTAAGCTTGGGCCTATGGATGACTCAGATTACTTACGCCTGCTGACCATCGCGGCCGAGCAAGCCAACGCGTTCCTGTCCAATGCCCGCAAGTGGGAGCGTGAGCGTTGGGTCTGCCAGCGCCTGCTGCAAGGCTTGAACATTCCCTATCGCGCCGATGAGTTCGCCCCCGCCGGGGAGCCGCCGGATGTGTTGTTTCGCGATGCCAGTTTCGAGGTGTTCTTCGTGCTCGACGAGGGCCGGCGCCTCAACGATGAATGGCGCGACGAATTGCAACGCCGACGCAGCGCGTTTTCCCTGAGCCAACTGGTGCGCCGCGAGGCCAAGCCACGACGCATCCCCGCCAACGAGTTCTTGCTGCGATTGGCGCCGACCTTGCGCAAAAAAGCGCACAACTACAAAGAGCGCGGCATGGATCTGGGTGAATTGGACATCATTGCCTTCGCCAGCCTCAAACGCGAAGTGCTGGACCTCAACAGCCATTTCCCGCCGCCGACCGAATACCTGCGCCAGGGCTGGCGCTCACTGTCATTGGTTGGGCCGACATTCGCCCGCGTGCTGTTCGCTCACCCGGATGCGCCGGACTTCTTGCGCAGCAACCTGGGGCGCAGCATTGTGTTCGACGTCGGGATCAGTCTGTGAGCCCGCTGCAGGAGCTGATCGCCGAGGTGCCGCAACAAGGCCGTGTACGCTGGATCGGCGTGCGCCCGCAATCACGTTCGGCGATGCTTGCACTCGATGCCGTGGAAGCACGCCTGGAGGCCGGCCTGACCGGCGACCACGCCCGCCCCGGCGTGCGCAATGCGCGGCAGGTAACGCTGATTCAGTGGGAGCACCTGGCGGTGATCAGTTCACTGATGGGGCGAGCACAGGATCATCCGGTCCGGCCTGAAGATCTTCGGCGCAATCTCGTTATCAGTGGCATCAACCTGTTCAGCCTCAAGGGCCGCCGCTTCCGGATCGGCCAGGCAACGTTCGAGACCACCGGCTGGTGCCAGCCCTGCGCGCGCCTGGAAAGCAACCTGGGCATCGGCACCTTTCAGGCCGTGCGCGGACATGGCGGAATCACTGCCCGGGTGTTACAAAGCGGCATCATTCGCCTGGACGACATCGTTAGCGTCGAACCCATTGCGGACAGCGGCTATGCTGCGTTCAACCCTGGGTAAAAACACTGTAGCTTCTACACATTCAGCAACGTCTACTCCTGACGAGGCCCGATATGACCAGCCGCCTGAACCCCGACGACCAAAAGCATGTCGAAGAGTACCTGCAGTTGTCCCAGCACCAAGTCGAGCGCCGGCCTTTCCGGCCGTGGATGCTCCTTGTACTGGTATTGGCAGTGACCATTGGTCTGGGCCTGTTGAGCCGACTTATCAGTTACCTGACGCTATGAGCTGCCTTGCGCTCGCTCGGGTAATTGCACCGATTTCCTTTAGCCTTGCGAGTTATCCCCATGTCCCATCGTATTGTCATTGTCGGCGGCGGCGCCGGCGGTCTGGAGTTGGCTACCCGTCTGGGTAAGACTCTGGGCAAGCGCGGTACGGCCAGCGTGATGCTGGTCGACGCGAACCTGACCCACATCTGGAAACCGTTGTTGCACGAAGTGGCGGCCGGTTCCCTGAACTCTTCCGAAGACGAACTCAACTATGTCGCCCAGGCCAAATGGAACCACTTCGAGTTCCAGCTGGGGCGTATGAGCGGGCTCGATCGCGCGAAGAAAAAAATCCAGCTGGCCGCCACCTACGACGAAGCCGGTCTGGAGCTGGTGCCGGCCCGCGAAGTGCCTTACGACTCGCTGGTGATCTCCGTCGGCAGTACCACCAACGATTTCGGCACCCAGGGAGCGGCGCAACACTGCCTGTTCCTCGACACCCGCAAACAGGCCGAGCGTTTCCACCAGCAACTACTCAATCACTATTTGCGCGCGCACGCCGGTCAGACCGACACGATCGAGCAAATCAGCGTGGCCATCGTCGGCGCCGGTGCCACCGGGGTCGAACTGGCCGCAGAACTGCACAACGCCGCCCACGAATTGGCAGCCTATGGTCTGGACCGGATCAAACCGGAAAACATGCACATCACCCTGATCGAAGCCGGTCCACGGGTGCTGCCGGCGCTGCCGGAGCGCATTGGTGGGCCTGTGCATAAAACCCTGGAGAAACTCGGGGTCAATGTCATGACCAATGCCGCTGTCAGCGAAGTGACGGCCGACAGCCTGATCACCGCCGACGGCAACGAAATCAAGGCCAGCCTGAAAGTCTGGGCCGCAGGGATTCGCGCACCGGGTTTCCTCAAGGACATCGATGGCCTGGAAACCAACCGCATCAATCAGCTGCAAGTGCTGCCGACCCTGCAAACCACCCGTGACGAAAACATCTTCGCGTTCGGTGATTGCGCCGCCTGCCCGCAACCGGGTAGCGACCGCAATGTGCCGCCACGCGCCCAGGCCGCTCACCAACAGGCTTCGCTACTGGCCAAATCGTTGAAACTGCGCATCGAAGGCAAGGCGTTGCCGGAGTACAAGTACACCGACTACGGCTCGCTGATCTCGCTGTCGCGTTTTTCGGCTGTGGGTAACTTGATGGGCAACCTCACCGGCAGCGTGATGCTCGAAGGCTGGCTGGCGCGGATGTTCTACGTGTCGCTGTACCGCATGCACCAGATGGCGCTGTACGGGCCGTTCCGCACAGCGATGCTGATGCTGGGCAGCAAGATCGGTCGCGGCACCGAGCCGCGCCTCAAGTTGCACTAACACCTCAACCACTGTGGGAGCGAGCTTGCTCGCGATAGCGGTCTGGCATTCAGTACATGTGTTGAATGTCAGGCCGTCATCGCGAGCAAGCTCGTTCCCACACTGATTTTGCGGCGTTCTTGAGTTTCCTGCGGACAAAAAAAATCCCCGTATCTTTCGATACGAGGATTTTTAATATGGTCGGGGTAAGGGGATTCGAACTCCTGACATCCTGCTCCCAAAGCAGGCGCGCTACCGGACTGCGCTATACCCCGGTAAAAAAAAGGCACCTTTGAAAGGCGCCTTCTTCGATCAGCGCTTTTGGCCTCTGATCTTAAGATTCGATTCCAGCGCTAACTGGTTTCAAAAATGGTGGGTCGTGTGGGATTCGAACCTACGACCAATTGGTTAAAAGCCAACTGCTCTACCAACTGAGCTAACGACCCAAAAATGGTCGGGGTAAGGGGATTCGAACTCCTGACATCCTGCTCCCAAAGCAGGCGCGCTACCGGACTGCGCTATACCCCGGTTTGAAATTGGCTCCGTGACCAGGACTCGAACCTGGGACCCAATGATTAACAGTCATTTGCTCTACCGACTGAGCTATCACGGAACTACACATTTCAATTTACAACTTTGAAGCTTTACTGCGTTCTCTTCAACCCGTTCGCATCGCTGCGTTCGTGTGTCTGAGGCGCGCTATTCTACAATCTTCAGCACCTCTGTCAACCCCCTAAATTGCTTTCAAGTTAATGATTTGCAACTTATTTTGGATTCCTGCTTGGGGAGCGGAAACCCTGGCGGGTGACTTACTGCGGGGCGCACTTTACAAGCCTTTTCCTTTGAGTTCAACAGCCTAACGAAAAAAAGGCCTCGCAATGCGAGGCCTTTTCAATTTTGTTGCCGATCTGGATCAGACGAAGACGATTTCGTCGTTTTCCACCACGCCATGAGCGGTATCGCCCGGCATGAATCGACCAGACAGGATCAGCTGCGCCAGCGGGTTCTCGATCCAGCGCTGGATAGCGCGCTTGAGCGGCCGTGCGCCATATACCGGGTCGTAACCGACCGCGATCAGCTTGTCCATGGCTTCAGGGCTGAGTTCAAGCTTCAGCTCACGCTCGGTCAGGCGGCTGCGCAGACGGCCCAGCTGGATCTCGGTAATGCCGGCGATCTGATCCCGCGCCAACGGCTCGAAGATCACCACTTCGTCGACCCGGTTGATGAACTCCGGCCGGAAGTGGCTGGAAATCGCATCCATCACCGCCGCGCGCTGCGCCTCACGGTCACCGACCAGTTCCTGGATCTGTACCGACCCCAGGTTGGAGGTCATGACAATCACGGTATTCTTGAAGTCCACCGTGCGGCCATGGCTGTCGGTCAGACGACCATCCTCGAGCACTTGCAGCAAGATGTTGAACACATCCGGGTGCGCCTTCTCGACTTCGTCCATGAGGATCACCGAATACGGCTTGCGACGAACGGCCTCGGTCAGGTAACCGCCCTCTTCGTAGCCCACATAGCCTGGTGGCGCACCGATCAAGCGAGCCACGGAATGTTTCTCCATGAACTCGGACATGTCGATCCGCACCATCGCCTCTTCAGTATCAAAGAGGAATTCGGCCAGGGCCTTGCACAGCTCGGTTTTACCGACACCGGTCGGGCCGAGGAACATGAACGAGCCGCTTGGCCGGTTCGGGTCGGACAACCCGGCGCGGGAACGCCGCACCGCATTGGAAACCGCAACGACCGCTTCGTCCTGGCCGATCACACGCTGGTGCAACAGGCTTTCCATCTTCATCAGTTTTTCGCGCTCGCCTTCGAGCATTTTCGACACTGGAATACCGGTCCACTTCGAAACGACTTCGGCGATCTCTTCCTCAGTCACCTTGCTGCGCAGCAGCTGGTTTTCGGGTTTGCCATGCTGGTCGACCATTTGCAGGCTGCGTTCCAGGTCCGGGATCACCCCGTACTGCAACTCCGCCATGCGGTTCAGGTCGCCTTTGCGGCGGGCCGTTTCCAGCTCCTGACGGGACTGCTCGATTTTCTGTTGGATCTGCGCAGAACCCTGGACTTCGGCTTTTTCCGAGTTCCAGATTTCTTCGAGATCCGAGTACTCACGCTCTAGACGTGCGATTTCTTCCTGCAATTTTTCCAGACGCTTCTTCGCCGCGTCGTCGCTTTCTTTCTTCAGCGCCTGGGATTCCACCTTCAACTGAATCAGGCGACGCTCCAGACGATCCAGCACTTCCGGCTTGGAGTCGATCTCCATGCGGATGCGGCTGGCGGCTTCATCGATCAGGTCGATGGCCTTGTCCGGCAACTGCCGGTCAGTGATGTAGCGATGGCTGAGCTTGGCCGCGGCAATGATCGCACCGTCGGTAATCGCCACCTTGTGGTGAACCTCATAACGCTCCTTGAGACCACGCAGGATGGCGATGGTGTCTTCTTCGCTCGGCTCATCCACCAGCACTTTCTGGAAACGTCGCTCGAGAGCGGCGTCCTTCTCAATGTATTGGCGGTACTCGTTGAGCGTGGTGGCGCCCACACAGTGCAGCTCACCGCGGGCCAGGGCCGGCTTGAGCATGTTGCCCGCATCCATCGAGCCTTCGCCCTTGCCGGCGCCGACCATGGTGTGCAGTTCGTCGATGAACAGGATGATCTGCCCTTCCTGCTTCGACAGCTCATTGAGCAGGGATTTCAGGCGTTCTTCGAACTCACCGCGATACTTGGCACCGGCGATCAGCGCCCCCATGTCCAGGGACAACAAGCGCTTGCCCTTGAGGCCATCCGGCACTTCGCCATTGATGATGCGCTGGGCCAGGCCTTCGGCGATGGCGGTTTTACCCACGCCAGGCTCACCGATCAGCACCGGGTTGTTCTTGGTACGACGTTGCAGCACCTGGATGGTCCGGCGAATTTCATCGTCACGGCCGATCACCGGGTCGAGCTTGCCGTCTTCGGCGCGCTTGGTCAGGTCGACGGTGTATTTATCCAGCGCCTGACGCGACTCTTCGTGGTTGGCGTCGTTTACCGCTTCGCCGCCACGCAGGTTGTTGATCGCATTTTCCAGGGCTTTCTTGCTCACGCCCTGGCCGAGCAACAGCTTGCCGAGCTTGCTGTTCTCGTCCATGGCGGCGAGCAGCACCAGCTCGCTGGAGATGAACTGGTCCCCCTTCTGCTGGGCCAGACGGTCGGCCTGGTTGAGCAGGCGCGCCAGATCCTGCGACATGTTCACGTCGCCGGTCGGGTTCTGGATTTTCGGTAGCTGGTCGAGCTCTTTGGTCAGCTCTTTACGCAGGCTGTTGACGTCGAAGCCCACCTGCATCAACAGGGGCTTGATCGAACCGCCCTGCTGTTCGAGCAAGGCTTGCATCAAGTGCGCCGGCTCGATGGCCGGATGATCGAGGCCGACTGCCAGGGATTGGGCATCGGACAACGCTAACTGCAATTTGCTGGTTAAACGGTCTATACGCATGGGTCACCTTCCTTTTGAGCAGGCCGGACCTATAAAACATCCTGAATGAAGAAACCTGCCAGATACCACAATAGATGTGGTCGATTCTGGGAGTTTCAAGCGTCGGGACGTTGATGCAGGTCAGGCAAGTCTAGCGGTCGCGCCCTGCCTTACGAATACGTTCCTCTTTGGCGAGTGGCTGTTGTCGTCAGGCAAGGCGCCGCGACGAGTCATAGCCCGCTATGGCGAGGAGCGGCAACGCAGCATGACGGCAACAGACGCCGTCAAAGAGGAACAGTATTCGTGAGACAGGGCGCTACAGCCAGATCAGGGAGGCGAATCGGCCAGTGCGGGGCGCACGGCGGTAAGAAAAGAAGCGAGGATCGGTCACGGTGCAGAAACCGCCACCATAGACAGCCGTTACACCGCGAGCCGCCAGACGCAAACGCGCCAGCATATAGATGTCAGCCATGAACTTGCCGGGGTTTTGACTTGGCACGAAGGCTTCTGCGGCTTGAGGCAGTTGCTGCACGAAGGTTTCGCGCACTTCGGAGCCAACTTCAAACGCTTGTGGACCAATGGCCGGACCGAGCCACACCAATACCTCGGCAGGCGGTACCGCCAGACTGTCGAGCGTAGCTTCCAGCACACCCGCCGCCAACCCGCGCCAACCGGCATGAGCTGCCGCGACGCGAGTACCGGCACGGTCGCAAAACAGCGCAGGCAGGCAATCGGCGGTCATCGCCGCGCAGGCGACGCCCGGCGTTGATGTCCAACTGGCATCGGCAGTGTCCACCCGGCCTGGATTGGCATGGGCCACGACAATCCCGTGGACCTGCTGCAGCCAGGCCGGTTGAATGGAGAAATGATCGGTCAGACGACGGCGATTCTCGGCAACAGCTTCAGGGCTGTCGTCGACGTGATCGCCGAGATTGAGGCTGTCGAACGGCGCCACACTGACGCCGCCCGCACGGGTGGTCACACAGGCTTTCACCCCGGCCGGCGCGGGCCAGTCAGGAATCAGCCAGTCACTCATCCGATGAACGCCTCACGGTCTTGCTTGAGCAGGGTCAGCAACCAGACGAAATCTTCCGGCAATGGCGATTCCCAGCTCATGCGCTGACCGGTGGTCGGATGATCCAGTTCCAGGAAACGCGCATGCAGCGCCTGACGCGGGAAGTTTTTCAGCGACTCGACCATGGTTGGGTTGGCGGCCGGCGGAATACGGAAACGACCGCCATAGGCAGGATCTCCGACCAACGGATAGTTGATGTGCGCCATGTGCACGCGAATCTGGTGCGTACGACCGGTTTCCAGCTTCACCCGCACATGGGTGTGGGAGCGGAAGCGTTCGAGCACGCGGTAATGGCTGACGGCTTGCTTGCCACCCTCCATCACGGCCATGCGCTGGCGTTGCTGGCCGTGACGACCGATCGGCGCGTTGATCTTGCCACCGGCTGTCACCACACCGATCACGATGCACTCGTAGATCCGGCTGACGCTGCGGCTCTGCAACTGTGTAACCAGTTGCGTCTGCGCTTGAATGGTCTTGGCCACCACCATCAGACCGGTGGTGTCCTTGTCCAGGCGATGCACGATACCGGCGCGGGGCACATTGATGATGTCCGGCACGTGGTGCAGCAAGGCATTGAGCAAGGTGCCGTCGGCATGACCGGCAGCCGGGTGCACCACCAGGCCCGCAGGCTTGTTGATCACCAGGATGTCGTCGTCTTCATAGACGATATCCAGGGCTATGTCTTGAGCGACCCATTCGCCCTGAGCTTCCTGCTCGGCAGTCAACTCAAGGATGGCGCCGCCGTGGACGATGTCTCGCGGGCGGATAACCGCCCCATCCACAGTCAGGCGGCCGTCTTTGATCCAGGCGGAAAGGCGCGAGCGCGAGTGCTCAGCGAATAATTGTGCGGCGACTTGATCGAGGCGTTGGCCGCCCAATTCGGACGGCACCTCTGCGCGAAGTTCAATTTTATCGGACATGCTCAGACTAGGCGTCGGCACAGCCTTTGGTTTCGGCTGCGCGCTTGTGGTTAAATACGGCGTCTTTTGCCCCGAGGCTATTCAACGGGGCGCTCATCATAACAGGACGGCCACGCCCAAGACAGCGGCCGTCATAGGGACGCAAGCCGCCATGCAAGTGAAACACCTGCTGCTGATCGCCATCCTCGCATTGACCGCTGCTTGCTCATCGAAGGAAGTCGTAGACGAAAACCTCAGTGAAGTCGAGCTGTACCAACAGGCTCAAAATGACCTGGACAACAGTAGCTACACCAGTGCCATCGCCAAGCTGAAGGCTCTGGAATCGCGTTATCCGTTCGGTCGCTATGCCGATCAGGCGCAACTCGAACTCATCTACGCCAACTACAAGAACACCGAGCCAGAAGCGGCCAAGTCCGCTGCGGAACGCTTCATTCGTCTGCACCCACAGCATCCGAACGTCGATTATGCCTACTACCTCAAAGGCCTGACTTCTTTCGACCAGGACGTCGGCCTGCTGGCGCGTTTCCTGCCGCTGGACATGACCAAGCGTGACCCGGGCGCCGCCCGCGACTCCTATAACGAGTTCGCCCAGCTGACCAGCCGCTTCCCGAACAGCCGTTACGCACCGGATGCCAAGCAGCGCATGATCTATCTGCGCAACCTGCTGGCGGCCTACGAAATTCACGTGGCCGACTACTACCTGACCCGTCAGGCCTATGTCGCCGCCGCGAACCGCGGTCGTTACGTGGTGGAAAACTTCCAGGAAACCCCTTCGGTCGGCGACGGCCTGGCGGTGATGACCGAGGCCTACCAGCGCCTGCACCTGGACGAACTGGCTGCCACCAGCCTGGAAACCCTGAAGCTCAACTACCCGAACCACCCGACGCTGGTGGACGGCCAGTTCGTACCGACCGTCGCCGAAGCGGACAACCGTTCATGGCTGAGCAAGGCGACCCTGGGCCTGATCGAGTCCCGTCCGCCGCTGCCACCAGGCGAAACCCGCGCCAACCAGGACGTACAGAGGCAGTTCCAGGACGCCAAGGACGCCATCCCGAGCGAGCTCAAGCCTAAAGACGACAATGGCGACGCGATCGAAGAAGAAAATCACGAAGCGGAAGGCAACAACAGTGACCGCTCGTGGTTCAGCTACATGACCTTCGGCGTGTTCGACTGACACCCCGGGTTGTGCAAAAAGGGAGACTTTCGAGTCTCCCTTTTTTATTTCGGCGCTTTATTACACTGTGCGCCTGTCAGGTCCTTGGCTAAACTGCCGCTTCATCAATCAAAAAGCAGCTCACCATGCTTCGTTTATTGTTCTGGATTGCCCTGATTGCCGCTGCAGTGTGGTTCTGGCGCAAGTTCAAGGGTCAGGCTTCCACCCCCAGGCCCCCTGCCGAGCGGGACGCGGCGCCCATGGTCCGTTGCGCCCATTGTGGCGTCCACCTGCCCCGCGACCGCGCGCTGAGCCTCGACCAACGTTGGTATTGCAGCCAGGCTCACCTCGAGCAAGACAAGGATTCCAGCGGCCGCTGACACGTCACCTAGCGGCCGATTAAGGACTATCGCGCGTACCCAAGGAACTGAAAGGCGCAGATCGACGTCTGACACAGATTATTCAAGACCTCTCTCTGCGAATGAACCGGGTAATCGAAAACGTCCTGCACCTGCAGCGCCGCGAGCAAATGTCGCCGCTACGGCTCGAGCTGAAATCACTGGAAATACTCGAAAATGAAGCCCCAGCCCGCCATATCAAGGGCCTGGGGCTTTATCTGTCCGGCCAGCCGGGCGAAAGCATTCTGTCCCGCCTAGACTTCAAGGCACGCCAGGAAAGCGGCTGCGTTTGCATGACCTTTGCTCTCGGACGGAACCCACGTTGAACACCAGACCACGACAAAAAGTCTTGATTGTCGATGACGAACCGGACATTCGCGAACTCCTGGAAATCACCCTGGGAAGGATGAAGCTGGAGACGTTCAACGCCCGCAACGTCGGCGAAGCGCAATCCCTGCTCAAACGCGAAACCTTCGATCTATGCCTGACCGACATGCAGTTGCCGGACGGTACCGGCCTGGAGCTGGTGCAGCACATCCAGCAACGCCACCCCCGGGTCCAGGTGGCGATGATCACCGCCTATGACAGTCTCGAAAACGCGATCAGTGTGCTCAAGGCCGGGGCATTCGACTTCCTGACCAAACCGGTGGACCTTACGCGTCTGCGTGAGCTGGTCACCAGCGCCCTGCTGGTTCCTGCCCGCGGGGTCGGCATCGATCGTCGCTTGCTGGGCGACTCATTGCCCATGCGCAACCTGCGCAAACACATCACCAAACTGGCCGGCAGCCATGCGACGGTATACATCAGCGGCGAGTCCGGCAGCGGCAAGGAGTTGGTCGCGCGCCTGATCCACGATCAAAGCCCTCGCGCCAATCAGCCGTTCATTGCGATCAACTGCGCGGCGATTCCCTCGGAACTGTTGGAGAGCGAGTTTTTCGGCCATCGCAAAGGCAGTTTCAGCGGCGCCATCGAAGACAAACCCGGCCTGTTCCAGACAGCTCACGGCGGCACCCTGCTGCTCGACGAAGTCGCCGACCTGCCGCTGTCCATGCAAGTCAAATTGCTGCGCGCGATTCAGGAGAAATCCGTACGCTGCGTTGGCGGGCAGCAGGAAGTGGCGGTGGATGTGCGCATTCTCTGCGCCACGCACAAGGACCTTGGTACCGAAGTCGCCGCCGGACGATTTCGTCATGATCTTTACTACCGTTTGAACGTGATCGAACTCCGGGTGCCGCCCTTGCGCGAGCGCCGTGATGACATCGAAATGCTAGCCAGCCACATTCTCAAGCGTCTGGCCGCCGATACCGGTCAACCTGCGGCGAGACTCCACCCCCTAGCCCTCGATGCGCTGAAGAGCTATCGCTTCCCGGGCAATGTGCGGGAACTGGAAAACATGCTCGAACGGGCGCACACCTTGTGTGAGAACAAACAGATCGAAGCCGGTGACCTGCGCCTGGCTGAAGGCAACTGTGGGGCTGAGGGTGGCGTGCCGGACCTGACCCGGATCGACAATCTGGAAGCCTACCTGGAAAACATCGAACGCCAACTACTGCTCCAGGCCCTGGAGGAAACCCGCTGGAACCGCACGGCGGCGGCTCAGCGGTTGAACCTGTCATTCAGGTCGATGCGCTATAGGCTCAAGAAATTTGGATTGGATTGAGGCCCTTATCGCGAGCAAGCCGCTCCCACAGGGTCATTGGTGAACACAACAACTGCGAACACCTCAGAACCATTGCAGGAGCGAACTTGCTCGCGATAACGACCGGGTAAACGACTGCGATCCAGCAGTCAGAGCCGCCCGGCAGGCGCATAAGGCGCCGGATCGATAATCGGCGCACGGCCCAGCATTACATCGGCAAACAGCTGGCATGACGCTGGCGCCAGCACCAGCCCGTTTCGGTAATGTCCGCAGTTGAGCCAGAGCCCATCAAAACCCGGCACCGGGCCGATGTAGGGAATGCCCTCGGGTGATCCCGGGCGCAATCCGGCCCAATGCCCCACCACTTCGGCATCGGCCAGCGCCGGGATCAATTCCACCGCGGACGCCTTCAGGCTTTCCAGTGCCGACCCGGTCGGCGTCTTGTCAAAGCCTTCATGCTCCAGCGTACTGCCGATCAGTATGTGCCCGTCGCGCCGGGGAATCGCATAGCGGCCCTTGGCCAGGACCATGCTCGGCAGGAAATCCGCCGCACACTTGTAGAGAATCATCTGCCCTTTCACAGGCTCGACCGGCAGCGTCAGATCAAGAAGCTTGAGCAAATCACCGCTCCAGGCCCCCGCCGTCAGGACGACTTGATCGCCCGGAACAGTACCTGTGGAGGTCTGCACGCCGACCACTTTATTGCCCTCACGAACAAACCCGCTGACTTCGCACTGCTCATGGATCGTCACGTTCGGCAACGCCAGCAATGCAGCCTTGAGTGACTTCACCAGACGCGGATTACGCACATTGGCGACGTCGGCCATGTAGATCGCCCGGGAAAAACCGCTGCCCAGCACCGGCACGGCGTCGTGTGCTGCCGAAATATCCACCGCGCTAAGCGGGCGATTTTCCCGGACAGCCCAAGCCAGCGCTTCAGCCTCGTCATCCAGATCCAGCCAGTACAGACCGGTGGTGTGCACTTCAGGATCAACGCCAGTGGCGGCAAACAAGCGCTCGCCCAGCTGTGGATAAAAGTCCTGGGACCAGTGAGCCAACGCGGTGACCGCCGGGCTGTAGCGCCACGGGTAAAGCGGCGACACGATGCCGCCGCCGGCCCAGGACGATTCCTGGCCGACACTCGAGCGATCCAGCAGCACAACGCTTTGCACTTCGGAGGCGAGATTGAAGGCCGTCAGCAAACCAATCACCCCACCGCCGACAATCACCACTTGCTGTTGCCTGGTCATGTTCTGATCCAATCGTTGAATAGACAGAGGGTACAAAGGGCACCCGAAATAGAAACTCAGCGCCCCCAGCAGTCTTTGCTGGTCAGGCCGGATTTCGCGTTGACCATACCGAGCACACCGGTGTTGGTGATGGTCAGATCACCGCACTTGTCAAAGGCCATGCTCGAGTCAGCCTTGCGCACCGCCGTCAGCAGAAAGGTCTGGTCGGTCAGGGTCGGTGTGATGCTGTAGTAATCATTGCCGGCACTGAGGCCCGTCGCATCGGTGTAGGCATTTTTCTGCGAGTAGAAGCGCTCCAGGAGCTGCGCCTGCTCCGAGAGCAGACCGGCTACTTCTGCGCGACGGCCCTTGTTCAGGTATTCGGTGAAACTCGGGGCAGCAATGGTCATGACAATACCGATGATCGCAATCACGATCATGATTTCGATCAGGGTAAAACCGCGGTTGGAACTACGCATGCCTCAATTCTCACTCACTGTATTTGTCGCCACATGATGCGACGGCTGCCGCCGGATTTTTCCATCCCCGCAGTACCGTCGCCAGTGGAATCGTTCACGGCCCCGCCATTGTCGCTGGCGTCCTGGGTCGAATGCTCCCCGATAAAGATCACGCCATCGGATAGCGTGTCGCTGTTGTCGACCACTCCATCGGCGTTGCTGTCGAGCATCTTAACGCTGATCGCTTCGGGCAGCTTCAGGCAGACGGCCTTCAACCCCTGATTGCCATGGTAAAAACCGTACCAATTGCCATTGGCCAGACAGGTGGGCCGGTTCAGCGCTGGCGAATCCGCTGATGTGGCAGCGTGCGCCGACACCGACAGGTTAAGCGCGACGACGGCACCAAACAGTTGTGGCCATAACCTGACAGCTCGCTCAGTACTTCGCATAGATGCTCTCCACCACACTGCGCGAATGCCCCGCGATGCCGACCGCCGTTACCCGATACAACATCGCCCGGGTTTTGATTGGCACATTCACCGCATCTTGGCTGTCACCAATATTTTGCACACCATAAAAGCCGTTGCCCGATGCAATCCAGGTCACTCCGGAAGAAGCGTTGAAACCGGCAGCGGTAATAGTCGAAGACTCGGACGGTGGCGCACATTGAACGGTGCCGCTACAAACAGGTAGCGCATAACTGTCCCGTTGCACTGTACTCTCGCCCACCCGCAATGCGGCTTCGGCACGCTGAAACGACTGGTTGCGCAAGGCGACACTACCGGCCATTTTTTCCTGCAGGGTGGCGCTTTGCATCGATGAAAGGCCAATCAACGTCAGCAAGAGCAAGAACACCAGGCTGACCAATAGGGCCATGCCGCGCTGGGTGTAACACGTCATGGGAGACCGATTCATTGGCACCCTCTCATGGCAAGCGGTTGCGCAGAGCGGCAACCACGTTGAAGGTTTGATCGCTCACGCGGTGATTCGGATCGGTGAGGGTCAGGCTCAGTCGAACGCTACGAATCAGCGCGGGGTTCGGCGGGTTGCTGCTGTAGCGCGAAGCAGCCAGATCAGTGGCCGTGCTGGCCAGGCCGAAGCTCACGTCGAAAGCGCCGACGTTATCCACCAATACCTGGCCTGCTGCGGCCCCGCCCTTCATGAGCAGTTGGTTGTTGTTGAAGCTGTAAATCAGCCGCCGGATCGGAAATGCCAGTTGCCCTGCCACTGGTGTCCGACCTTCACTGTAGGCCGTCGAATTGGTTCTACAATCGGAAAGCACGGTCCAGTCCGGCTTGTCGCCATTGCTGCCGACATCCGCCGTAACCAGCGTCAAACTGCGACTGCCATTGTCCCAACGGATCGGCGTTATACGATTGGCATGGAAATCACCTTTCTTGCTGGAATCAGTGATCCTTTCCAGGCAACCGAACATGCCGACCATGCGAATCTCCTGAATCATTTTGCTCAAAACGAAACGTGCGTCCTCCTGCATGTTCGCGGCCGCATTCTGGCTGAGATAGGTGTTCTTGGCCGCGATGAAAACCTGCACCACGCCCAGCACCACGATCAGGCTCAACGCCATGGCGATCAGCAACTCGACCAGGCTAAAACCCTTGCTGCGGCGCCTCACGGGATCACCATCGGATCAATGGCCGCGCGGCTGCTCAGGATGAAGCTGCGTCGCGAATCGGCAGTATTCGCGGCCCGTGAGTCGTCCCAGGTAATAGTGATGGTGTACACCTGCCGGTTGACGGTCACACTGCCCGTCGCGGAGGCTCCGAGTGAACTGACGATGTTGGCGTTGAAATCAAACAGGTCCTGATCCCGGGTAACGTCCGGATTGCCCGAGGCCGGCGGCGCAATGGTGTAATCCGCTGCGGCGTTGGCGCGAATGCGGTCCATCAGGTCGTAGGCGATAAAACTGGCCTGACTGGTCATGCGCGCACTGTCCGTGTACTTCAGCGCATTGAGCTGAACCGCCGCCGCCCCCAGCAGGCCCACTCCCAGAATGACTAACGCCACCAGGACTTCGACCAGCGTCATGCCCTCCTGCGCGCCTTGCCTCCCTGCCCTCATCCGCAACTCCCACCCAATAGAATTCGTCCGTTCAAACACACCGTCAGCGTCCTGCTTTGTGCTCCCCGCCCATAGCTGATCACCACCTCTGAGGACGGTGATGACAATCCGCCCATGCTGTTGAAATCGATGGCAGTGACGTCAGAGGTTAGTGCCAGAGTTGCACCGCCGCTCATCGCCGGAACAACCCGCAATACATTGGCCAAAGCGCCAGTACCGTCGTAAACCGTCAGTTCCCCACTCCAGGCAACCCCACCGGCCGTCGGTCGCACCCGTGTGGCATTGCCCCGATCGATGGCTTCGAGCCGGGCAAAATTCAGGGCTCGTCGCAGGTCAGCGATTTCAGTATCCGCCTTCGTTGTTTGCATTGAGCGGGTAAACGCCGGGACAGCCAGAGTCAATAGAATCAGAAGGATCGCGATCGCGACCAG
Source organism: Pseudomonas jessenii (assembly GCF_002236115.1). GTDB lineage: Bacteria > Pseudomonadota > Gammaproteobacteria > Pseudomonadales > Pseudomonadaceae > Aquipseudomonas > Aquipseudomonas jessenii. The sequence goes on from NZ_NIWT01000010.1 coordinate 63,192, forward strand.
CAACTCGATCAGCGTGAAACCTTTTGTAGGATGATCCATCGGGGCCTTCTGCTTCCTTCGGCTATACCTGCTCTTGCGCAGCACAACATTCGAGCGATGCGGTGCGTTTGCGTTGCCATTTCTCGTGCAGGGATTGCGCGGGCTACAGCACACCACGGAGGGAGATGTCATGCGGCAACAAGGCTTCAGTCTGATCGAACTGCTCATGGGACTGGTAATTACAGGAATTGTTCTGCAGTTGGTCAGCCCGGCGTTCGCAACGCTGATCGAGTCGAACCAAAGACAGCAAGCGGCGCAGGCCCTTTTCAGCAGTATTCGCACTGCCCGGAGCGAAGCCATCGTCCGCAACCAGGCCGTGGTGATTCACGGCATCAATGGCGACTGGAGCCAAGGCTGGCGGATGATTCTGGATATCAGCGGCAACGGGGAGATGGACAGCGACAATCCACTGCTGGCCGAACGCCAGAGCGGCGCACGCGTGTCGATTGTGGGGAACGGTCCGGTCGAAAGCTCCATACGATTCAGAGGTCAGGGCGAGTCACTGATTGGAGGGACGTTATACATTTGCACCGTTCGCGAACCGGTAAGCCAACATCAAGTGGTGTTGGCACGGACCGGTCGCGTCAGCCTGCGCAACGACAAGGTTGGGCAGCCGTTATGCGAAAAAAGGAATCAATTCAGAGCAACGAACGAACGCGCAGTTCTTTAGGCATAGAGAACGTGATGTTCTCCTCGCGACCTGCCAATTCATCGGCACCGGTGGCACCCCAGGCCTGCAACTGCTGGATCACGCCGCGCACCAGGACTTCCGGGGCGGATGCGCCAGCGGTGATGCCGATACGCTCGACGCCGTCGAACCAGCTCTTTTGCAGGTCTTCGGCACCGTCGATCAGGTAGGCCGGAGTGGACATCCGCTCTGCCAATTCGCGCAAGCGATTGGAGTTCGAGCTGTTCGGACTGCCGACCACCAGCACCACATCACATTCGTCGGCCAGTTGCTTGACCGCGTCCTGACGGTTTTGCGTGGCGTAGCAAATGTCGTCCTTGCGCGGTCCACCGATGGCCGGGAAGCGCGCACGCAGAGCGTCGATAACGCGACTGGTATCGTCCATCGACAATGTGGTCTGGGTCACGAAGGCGAGCGCTTCAGGGTTTTTCACCTGCAAAGCCGCGACATCCTTCTCGTCTTCGACCAGGTAGATCGCGCCGCCATTGCCAGCATCGTACTGGCCCATGGTGCCTTCGACTTCCGGGTGACCGGCGTGGCCGATGAGAATGCACTCTCGGCCGTCACGGCTGTAGCGCGCGACTTCGATGTGGACTTTGGTCACCAGCGGGCACGTGGCGTCGAACACTTTCAACCCACGGCCAGCCGCTTCGCTGCGCACGGCCTGGGAAACGCCGTGGGCACTGAAGATCACGATGACGTCGTCCGGCACCTGATCCAGCTCTTCGACGAAGATCGCACCACGGGAGCGCAGGTCCTCGACGACAAATTTGTTGTGGACCACTTCGTGGCGCACATAGATCGGTGGCCCGAAGACTTCCAGGGCGCGGTTGACGATTTCGATCGCCCGGTCCACACCGGCGCAGAAGCCACGGGGGTTGGCGAGTTTGATTTGCATGCTGTGCCTCGTGTCTTGCGCGCGAAAACAATGAAAAACAAATTGTGGGAGCGAGCTTGCTCGCGATGGCGGAGTGTCAGTCAATATCAATATTGAATGTCAGGCACTCATCGCGAGCAAGCTCGCTCCCACAGGGTCCGGTGGCAACAGAAGCTGCCCCGTAATGCCTTACAGCGCTTTGACGGAGATGATCTCTACGTCAAAGGTCAACGTCTTGCCCGCCAGCGGGTGGTTGAAGTCGATGGTCACTTGCGCGTCATCGAACTCTTTGACCACGCCCGGCAATTCAGTATTGGCCGCATCGTTGAAGATCACCAGCAAACCTGGCGACAGCTCCATGTCCTGGAACTGTGAACGCGGGATGATCTGCAGGTTTTGCGGGTTGGGCTGGCCGAAAGCGTTTTCCGGCTCGATGCTCAGCGTGCGCTTGTCACCGGCCTTGAAACCGAACAGCGCCGCTTCGAAACCTGGCAACAGGTTGCCGTCACCGACCTTGAAGGTCGCCGGGGCTTTATCGAAGGTGCTGTCCACCGTGTCGCCGTTCTCCAGGCGCAATGCGAAATGCAAGGTGACTTCCGTGTTCTGGCCGATGCGTTGCTCAGCCAATACCTGTTCAGTCATGAACGGTTTCTCCGGTCTTTTTACTTTTGAACATATCCAGTGCCAGCATGACAGCACCAACCGTGATTGCGCTGTCGGCAAAGTTGAACGCCGGGAAATACCAGCGATTCTGCCAATGCACCAGAATGAAATCGATCACATGGCCCAGGGCAATGCGGTCATACAGATTACCCAGCGCGCCGCCGAGCACCAGTGCCAGCGCAACCGCCAGCCAGGTCTCGTTGCGCCCCAGACGCTTGAGCCACACCACCAGCACCGCACTGACCACGACAGCGATCAACGCGAACAGCCAGCGCTGCCAGCCGGAGCTGTCAGCCAGGAAGCTGAACGCCGCACCCGTGTTGTAGGCCAGGGTCCAGCTGAAGTAATCGGGGATGATCACGATCTGCTGGTACATCTGGAGCTTGCCTTCGAAGTAGAACTTGCTGGCCTGGTCGATGACCAGGACCAGCAAACTCAACCAGAGCCAGCTCAGCCGTCCGAAACGGCCAACGGCATTAGGCATAGTGACGGACCTCGCCAGCGCCGCTGATGTTGTCGACGCAACGGCCGCAGATTTCCGGATGCTCCGGGTTCACACCGACGTCTTCACGGCAGTGCCAGCAACGAGCGCACTTGGCGTGGCCCGACTTGACGATTTTCAGCTTCAGGCCGCTGACTTCAGTGACCACGGCATCGGCCGGTGCTTGCACCAATGGCGCAACACTGGCGGTCGAAGTGATCAGTACAAAGCGCAGTTCGTTGCTCAACTTGGCCAGGTCGGCGGTGAGCGCGTCTTCGGCGAACAGCGTCACTTCGGCCTGCAGGTTGCCACCGACAGCCTTGGCTGCACGCTGGATTTCCATTTCCTTGTTGACCGCGACCTTGACCGCCATGATCCGGTCCCAGTAAGCGCGATCCAGCTCGATGCCTTCCGGCAGTTCGCTCAGGCCTTCGTACCAGGTGTTGAGCATGACAGACTCGTTACGCTCGCCCGGCAGGTACTGCCACAGTTCGTCGGCGGTGAACGCCAGGATCGGCGCGATCCAGCGCACCAGCGCCTCGGAGATGTGGAATAGCGCGGTCTGGCACGAGCGGCGGGCCTTGCTATCGGCGCCAGTGGTGTACTGACGGTCCTTGATGATATCGAGGTAGAAGCCGCCCAGTTCCTGCACGCAGAAGTTGTGGATCTTCGAGTACACGTTCCAGAAGCGGTATTCGCCGTAGTGCTCTTGCAGTTCGCGTTGCAACAGCAGGGTACGGTCCACGGCCCAACGGTCCAGAGCCAGCATTTCTTCGGCCGGCAGCAGGTCGGTGGCCGGGTTGAAGCCGGTCAGGTTCGAAAGCAGGAAACGCGCGGTGTTACGGATACGCCGGTAGGCGTCCGCACTGCGTTGCAGGATCTGCTCGGAAACCGCCATTTCACCCGAATAGTCGGTCGAAGCGACCCACAGACGCATGATGTCGGCGCCCAGGGTGTCGTTGACTTTCTGTGGCGCGATCACGTTGCCCAGGGACTTGGACATCTTGCGGCCGGACTCGTCGACCGTGAAGCCGTGAGTCAGCAGTTCGCGATACGGTGCGTGGTTGTCGATGGCGCAACCGGTCAGCAGCGACGAGTGGAACCAGCCACGGTGTTGGTCCGAACCTTCCAGGTACAGGTCGGCGCGCGGGCCGGTTTCGTGACCCATCGGGTGCGAACCGCGCAGAACGTGCCAGTGCGTAGTACCCGAGTCGAACCAGACGTCGAGGGTGTCGCTGATCTTGTCGTACTGCGGCGCTTCATCGCCCAGCAGTTCGGCGGCGTCCAGCTTGAACCAGGCCTCGATGCCTTCGACTTCAACGCGCTTGGCCACGACTTCCATCAGCTCGACGGTACGTGGGTGCAGTTCGCCGCTTTCCTTGTTCAGGAAGAACGGGATCGGCACGCCCCAGTTGCGCTGACGGGAAATGCACCAGTCCGGACGGTTGGCGATCATCGAGTGCAGGCGCGCCTGGCCCCAGGCCGGAACGAACTGGGTCTCTTCGATCGCTTTGAGCGAGCGCTGACGCAGGGTGTCGCCGGTGGTCGGCTGCTTGTCCATGCCGATGAACCACTGCGCGGTAGCGCGATAGATCAGCGGGGTCTTGTGGCGCCAGCAGTGCATGTAGCTGTGTTCGATGACGGTGGTGTGCAGCAGCGCACCGACTTCAGTCAGCTTGTCGACGATGGCCGGGTTGGCCTTCCAGATGAACTGGCCGCCGAAGAACTCCAGCGACGGCACGTAAACGCCGTTGCTTTGTACCGGGTTGAGGATGTCATCGTTGACCATGCCGTACTTCTTGCAGGTCACGAAGTCGTCCACGCCGTAGGCCGGAGATGAGTGAACCACACCGGTGCCGGCGCCCAGTTCAACGTAGTCGGCCAGGTATACCGGCGACAGACGGTCGTAGAACGGGTGACGGAAGTTGATCAGTTCCAGCGCTTTACCGGTGGTGGTCGCAACGACCGAGCCTTCCACCGAGTAGCGCGCCAGGCACGACTCGACCAGCTCTTCAGCCAGCACCAGCAGTTTGTCGCCGACGTCGACCAGGGCGTAGTTGAATTCCGGGTGAACGTTCAGCGCCTGGTTGGCCGGGATGGTCCACGGGGTGGTGGTCCAGATCACGATCGAGGCAGGCTTGCCCAGCGACGGCAGACCGAAAGCGGCAGCCAGCTTGGCTTCATCGGCAATCGGGAAGGCCACGTCGATGGTCGAGGACTTCTTATTTTCGTACTCGACTTCCGCTTCGGCCAGGGCCGAACCACAGTCGAAGCACCAGTTCACAGGCTTCAAGCCCTTGAACACGAAACCGCCCTTGACGATTTCGGCCAAGGCACGGATTTCACCGGCCTCGTTCTTGAAGTCCATGGTCTTGTACGGGTTGGCGAAGTCACCCAGCACACCCAGGCGGATGAACTCGGACTTCTGCCCTTCGATCTGTTCGGTGGCGTAGGCCCGGCACAGTTCGCGGGTCTTGTCCGCGCCCAGGTTCTTGCCGTGGGTCACTTCGACCTTGTGCTCGATCGGCAGGCCGTGGCAGTCCCAGCCCGGAACATAAGGCGCGTCGAAGCCCGACAGGGTCTTCGAGCGGATGATCATGTCCTTGAGAATCTTGTTCAGCGCATGACCGATGTGAATCGAGCCGTTGGCGTACGGAGGGCCGTCGTGCAATACGAACTTCGGACGATCCTTGCCAATCTCGCGCAACTTTCCGTACAGGCCAATACTGTCCCAGCGCTGCAGGATCTGCGGTTCGCGCTGTGGCAGGCCGGCCTTCATTGGGAAGGCGGTGTCCGGAAGGTTTAGCGTGGCTTTATAGTCGGTCATTTAAGGCTCTTCATTAGCGATGGGCGCTAGGTGCGGCTAGTGCACGGGCGGCGGCGACATCCGCGTTGATCGCCGTTTTCAACGCCTCCAGAGAGGCGAAACGCTGCTCTTCACGCAGCTTGTGGTGGAAAACCACCGTTAAACGCCGGTCATACAGATCGCCGGCAAAATCTAAAAGATGTATTTCGAGGTGGGCCTTGCCATCACCTTGTACCGTTGGCCGCACGCCGATATTGGCGACGCCTGGCCAGGTCTTGCCGTCGATGTCGACGTTGACCAGGTAAACCCCGGAAAGCGGAACGCGACGGCGCTTGAGTTGTATGTTGGCCGTGGGCGTACCCAACTGGCGAGCCAGCTTCTGGCCGTGGAGTACCCGCCCGGTAATCTGGAACGGGCGACCTAGCAGTCGCTCGGCCAAGGCAAAATCAGCTGCGGCCAGGGCATTGCGGACCTGAGTGCTGCTGACGCGAAGACCATCCAGCTCAACGGTTTGCGCCGCCTCGACGGTAAAACCCTGAACGATGCCGGCCTGTTGCAGGAAATCGAAATCTCCCGCGCGGTCACAGCCGAAACGGAAGTCATCCCCGACCTCCAGGTGCTGGACGCCAAGACCGTCGACCAGAATGGTATCGACGAACTCACTGGCACTGAGCTTGCTCAGGCGCTGGTTGAAAGCCAGGCACAGAACACGGTCGACGCCTTCGGCAGCCAGCAATTGCAGCTTGTCCCGCAGGCGGGCCAGACGGGCCGGCGCGGTGTCCGGAGCGAAGAACTCTCGCGGTTGCGGCTCGAAAATCACCACGCAGCTGGGCACGCCCAACTCGAGCGCACGCTCACGCAGTCGCGCCAGGATAGCCTGGTGGCCGCGGTGTACACCGTCAAAGTTGCCAATAGTGGCGACACAGCCCCGATGCCGGGGGCGCAGATTGTGGAGGCCTCGAACCAGCTGCATAACGCGCTTCTTGCTCATAAAGTGGTCGATTATAACCACACCCGGCGGCCGACGACAGGCAACACCGTAACCCAAAGTGATCGAGCCGACAAAACCGCCGGCTCGCCCGTGTTTATCAAGGCCAGAACCTCAGCCCAGCGCCTTGCGATTGAAGTCGCGCAAACGGAAGCCCATCAACACTAACATGCCGAAATAAGCCACCACACCGGCAACGACCAAGGCACCCAGACGCAGGAAACGCTCAAGCATCTGCCCCTCGCCCCAGGCCGGCATGAAATGCATCCCTGCCAACAACACGCCTGACATCACCGCTACCGCAACCACCAGCTTGAAGCCGAACTTTGCCCAGCCCGGTTGCGGCTGGTACATCTGCTGTTTACGCAGCTGATAGAAGAGCAGCCCTGCATTGAGGCAGGCGCCAGCGCTGATGGCGAGCGCCAGGCCCGCGTGAGCCAGCGGACCGATCAGCAACAGGTTGAACAACTGAGTGACGACCAACGTGAAAATTGCGATTTTTACCGGCGTGCGGATGTTTTGTTGCGCATAAAAGCCCGGCGCGAGCACTTTGATCACGATAATTCCGAGCAAACCGACGGAGTAGGCGATCAACGCGCGCTGAGTCATGGCCGCATCATGGGCATCAAACTGGCCGTACTGGAACAGCGAAACCGTCAACGGCTCGGCCAGAATCCCCAGCGCGAAGGCGCAAGGCAATACCAGCACGAAGCATAGACGCAGGCCCCAATCGAGGATGCGCGAGTATTCGTGGCGATCCTTGCTGGCGTAAGTCTTGGCCAGAGTCGGCAGCAGAATCGTCCCCAGCGCCACGCCCAACACGCCGGATGGCAACTCCATCAAACGGTCGGCGTAGTACATCCAGGACACGGAACCTGCGACCAGGAACGAAGCGAAAATCGTATTGATGATCAGCGAGATCTGGCTCACCGATACCCCGAGAATCGCCGGCAACATCTGCTTCATCACCCGCCAGACGCCGCTGTCGCGCAGGTTCAGGCGCGGCAACACCAGCATGCCGATCTTTTTCAGGTGCGGCAGTTGATAGAGCAACTGTGCCAGTCCACCCACCAGCACCGCCCAACCGAGCGCCATTACGGGAGGATCGAAGTACGGTGTCAGGAACAACGCAAAAATAATCATGCTGACGTTGAGCAGCGTCGGCACGAATGCCGGGACCGAAAAACGGTTCCAGGTGTTGAGGATCGCACCCGCCAGCGACGACAGGGAAATCAGCAATATGTAAGGAAAGGTCACCCGCAACAGGCTCGTGGTCAGCTCGAACTTCTCGGGCGTATCTATGAAACCCGGCGCGGTCACCCAGATGACCCACGGGGCGGCAATCATGCCCAATGCCGTGACGAGTGCCAGCACCAGCGTCAGCAGGCCGGAAACATAGGCAATGAAGGTTCGCGTCGCCTCATCCCCTTTCTGACTTTTATATTCGGCAAGAATCGGTACGAATGCCTGGGAAAACGCCCCTTCGGCAAAAATCCGCCGCAACAGATTGGGCAGTTTGAAGGCGATGAAGAAGGCGTCGGTCGCCATTCCCGCGCCGAATGCACGCGCAATTAGGGTGTCACGAACAAATCCCAAAACCCGGGAAAGCATCGTGATAGAGCTGACGGCGGCCAACGATTTGAGCAGATTCATTGAAAGAGTTTGTGCCTGTCGATAAACAGCAGGCGAACTACGCGCCCACTTATGCGATACTCCGCGCCGCAACAGCACAGAGCCAAAGCTCGCGAGTTTACAGGTCGCACGCTGGAAAGAAATATCCAGAGGTGTAGCACCTACCACTTAGCGGAACGTCTCAACCGCCCTTGACAAGACCTCAACTCATCGGCATGATTCGCGGCCTATTTTGTTTGCTATTTCCTAAAAAGTCTTTCGAGGAGCTCGACGGTGGCCAACTCACCTTCCGCCAAAAAACGTGCAAAACAGGCTGAGAAGCGTCGCAGCCACAACGCCAGCCTGCGTTCCATGGTTCGTACCTACATCAAGAATGTAGTTAAGGCCATCGACGCAAAAGACGCTGCCAAAGCTCAAGCTGCTTACGTTCTGGCTGTGCCAGTTATCGACCGTATGGCCGATAAAGGCATCATCCACAAGAACAAGGCCGCTCGTCATAAGAGCCGCCTGAATGGCCACGTGAAGGCCCTGAACGTTGCCGCTGCTGCCTAAGCGACTCGTTCATTAAAAAACCGACCTCAGGGTCGGTTTTTTATTGCCTGCGATTTGATGAGCGCGACACAAAAAAATGTGGGAGCGGGCCTGCTAGCGATAGCGGATATCCAGCCAATGTAGATGCTGAATGTTAATCCGTCATCGCGAGCAGGCTCGCTCCCACAGTTTGACTTGCGTGAAATTACTGAGCGTGCGCCCAAGGCAAAATCGGAATCGCCGTCACCGCATTCTGCGGACTGCCCTCGATCAGGCGATCGCTGTACACCAGGTACACCAGCGTATTGCGCTTTTTGTCGAGGAAGCGCACCACCTGCATGGTCTTGAACACCAGAGACGTGCGCTCCTTGAACACCTCGTCACCATCCTTGAGCTCACCCCTGAAGCTGATCGGCCCGACCTGCCGACAAGCGATAGACGCTTCGGCACGGTCCTCGGCCAAACCAAGACCACCCTTCACCCCGCCGGTCTTGGCGCGCGACAGATAGCAGGTCACGCCGTCGACCTTGGGATCATCAAAGGCCTCGACCACGATCCGGTCATTCGGCCCGACGAACTTGAACACGGTCGACACCTGACCGATCTCTTCGGCCGACGCCAGCAGCGGCATCGCCAACAGCAATCCCAACAATCCTTTTGCCACGCGCATTCAGGTATTCCTTCAAACCAGGATCAGGTTATCGCGGTGAACCAGCTCCGGTTCCGCCATGTAACCCAACAGACCGACAATCGCCTCAGACGACTGACCGATGATTTTTTGCGCCTCCAGCGCACTGTAGTTGGCCAGGCCACGGGCAATCTCGCGACCGTCCGGCGCCACGCAAACCACCATCTCGCCGCGACGGAAGCTGCCCTGCACCAATTTGACCCCAACCGGCAGCAAGCTCTTGTTGCCCTGAGACAACGCAGTCACCGCACCCGCATCCAGCACCAGGGTGCCACGGGTTTGCAGATGACCGGCCAGCCACTGCTTGCGCGCCGCCAACATGCCGCGCTCCGGCGACAGCAGGGTGCCGATGCGCTCGCCCGCCTTGAGGCGATCCAGCACACGCTCAAGCCGCCCGCCAACGATGATGGTGTGAGCACCGGAACGGGCCGCCAGACGCGCAGCACGCAATTTGGTCTGCATACCACCACGCCCCAGCGCACCACCGGTGCCACCCGCCACCGCGTCGAGTGCCGGATCATCAGCGCGCGCCTCGTAAATCAGCTGGGCATCCGGATTGTTGCGCGGATCAGCATCGAACATGCCGTCGCGATCCGTCAGGATCACCAGCAAGTCCGCCTCGACCAGGTTCGCCACCAGCGCCGCCAGGGTGTCGTTGTCGCCAAAACGGATTTCGTCGGTGACCACGGTGTCATTCTCGTTGATCACCGGGATAACCTTCAGCTCGACCAGCGCACGCAAGGTGCTGCGGGCGTTCAGGTAGCGCTTGCGGTCGGACAAGTCGTCGTGAGTCAGGAGAATCTGCGCGGTATGCCGGCCATGCTTGGCGAAGCTCGACTCCCAGGCCTGCACCAACCCCATCTGGCCGATTGCGGCGGCAGCCTGAAGTTCGTGCATCGCACTGGGTCGCGAGGTCCAGCCCAAACGGCTCATACCGGCCGCCACCGCCCCAGAGGACACCAGCACCAGCTCGACACCCGCCTCATGCAAGGCCACCATCTGCTCAACCCAGACACCCATTGCCGCGCGATCCAGGCCTTTGCCGTCCGCCGTCAGCAAAGCGCTGCCGATCTTCACGACCCAACGCTGCGCACCTGTCACCTTGCTCCGCATCATCTTCAACCTTAGCTTGAGGGCAGCGCGACCTAGCACTGCCCGTGACGTTATTCGTGGTTACTCGTGGCCAACAATCGATTTCCAGATACCAAAACGCCGCTCGATTGAGCGGCGCTTAAGTTTATCGCAACGAATCAGTCACGCACGTAAATGATTTCCGGACCGTCTTCGTCATCCACATCTTCTTCGTCCCAGTCATCGTCGCCGATGTCGTGGACCGACTTCACGCCGCTGCGACGCAGGGCACGCTTGTCATCCAGCGCCTGCAGTTGCGCGCGAGCTTCGTCTTCGATGCGCTGATCGAGATCGGCCAGCTCTTCCTTGTAGGCCGGGTCATTGGCCAGGCGATCGGCACGGTCTTCCATGTAACGCATGATGTCGTGACACAGACGCTCGGTACCGAGTTTGGAGATGGCCGAGATAACGTAGACCGGACCAGTCCATTCCAGGCGATCAACGATTTCCTTGACGCGAGCATCATGCTCTTCATCAAGGATCTGGTCGCACTTGTTCAGGACCAGCCAGCGATCACGCTCCGCCAGGGACGGGCTGAACTTGATCAGCTCGTTGACGATCACTTCCGCGGCATCCGGTGCGCTGGCATCATCCAGCGGCGCCATGTCCACGAGGTGCAGCAGCAGACGCGTACGCGCCAAGTGCTTGAGGAAGCGAATGCCCAGACCAGCACCTTCGGAAGCGCCTTCGATCAAACCCGGAATATCGGCAATGACGAAGCTCTTCCAGCGATCGACGCTGACCACACCCAGGTTCGGCACCAGCGTGGTGAACGGGTAGTCGGCAACTTTCGGCTTGGCAGCCGAAACCGAACGGATAAAGGTACTTTTACCGGCGTTCGGCAAACCCAGCAGACCTACGTCAGCCAGTACTTTCATTTCCAGCTTCAGGTCGCGCTGCTCGCCCGGCTTGCCCGGAGTGGTCTGGCGCGGCGCACGGTTGGTACTGGATTTGAAACGGGTGTTGCCCAGACCGTGCCAGCCGCCCTGCACCACCATCAATTTCTGACCGGCCTTGGTCAGGTCGCCGATGACTTCCTGAGTCGCGGAGTCGATCACCGTGGTGCCGACCGGAACGCGCAGGATCAGGTCCTCACCCTTCTTGCCGGTGCAGTCGGTGCTGCCGCCGTTGGAGCCACGCTCGGCATCGAAGTGCCGGGTGTAACGGTAGTCCACCAGGGTGTTGAGGTTTTCGTCGGCCATCATGTAGATGGAACCGCCGTCACCGCCATCACCGCCGTTCGGGCCACCGTTCTCGATAAATTTTTCCCGACGGAAACTCATGGCGCCATTGCCGCCATCACCAGCCTTTACGCGAATCGATACTTCATCAACAAACTTCATAACAAACGCCTCTCGCCATACGGACGAGCCGAAAAACAATCAAGACATAAGACTCTTGCAAAAATGAGCGCAGCGACCCTGAACCACGATACCTACATCGTACGCCGACAGCCCATACAAACAGCTTTGCAAGAGACTCACCCCACAAACGAAAAAGCCCCGTCGCGAGACAGGGCTTTTCCAGCGATCGCGCAATTAAGCTGCGACTACGCTCACGTAACGACGACCGAAGGCGCCTTTTACTTCGAACTTGATCACGCCTTCGACTTTAGCGAAGAGGGTGTGATCTTTACCCATGCCAACGCCGTAGCCAGCGTGGAATTGGGTGCCGCGCTGACGCACGATGATGTTGCCTGCTTTGATAGCCTGGCCGCCATACATCTTCACGCCAAGGCGTTTGGCTTCTGAGTCGCGACCGTTACGGGTACTACCACCAGCTTTTTTGTGTGCCATGAGTTCAATTCTCCTAGTGAGGAATTAGGCTGTAATTAAGCCTGAATACCGGTGATTTTGATCTCGGTGTACCACTGGCGGTGGCCCATACGCTTCATGTGGTGCTTACGGCGACGGAACTTGATGATGCGGACTTTATCGTGACGACCTTGGGAGATCACTTCAGCCACAACGGTAGCGCCAGCAACAACTGGAGCGCCGATATTCACGTCGTCACCGTTGGCAACCAACAGAACGCGATCAAAGGTAACGGATTCGCCGGTAGCGATTTCCAGTTTTTCGATCTTCAGGTATTCACCTGGGGCGACTTTGTACTGCTTGCCGCCAGTAACGATTACTGCATAAGACATGGTATTTCTCCGATAATCCTGCTCACCCAGCTCTTTATAAGAAGAGGTATTGGCTGGCATGGCTGCATGGGGCTGGAGGCCCGCTTGCAATTGCGTAAGGCAGGTGCTGCCCAGGAAGTTCAGGGTGCGCGATTGTACGCAAGCCACGCTAGCCTTGCAAGAGGCCGTCCATCGCGCCTTGACACCTGCAAGCGTGGGTCCTAGCATGCCGCGCAACCCTTCTGGAGCGACTGTCGCTGATGCAACCCCAAGCTTTCTACCGCGCGGTGGCGGACGATTTTAGCGCCGTCGACGGCATCATCAAGAAGCAGCTGACTTCCCGAGTGCCGCTGGTATCGAAAATCGGCGATTACATTACCTCGGCCGGCGGCAAACGCCTGCGCCCTTTATTGGTGTTGCTGTGTGGCAAGGCTCTTGGCCGGGAGGGCGACGAACTGCGTCTGCTGGCCGCGACCATCGAGTTCCTGCACACCGCCACCCTGCTGCATGACGATGTGGTCGACATGTCCGGCATGCGCCGTGGCCGCTCGACCGCCAACGCCATGTGGGGCAACGCGCCAAGCGTACTGGTCGGTGACTTCCTGTATTCGCGCTCATTCGAAATGATGGTCGAACTTGGCTCGATGCCGGTGATGAAGATCCTTTCGCAAGCCACGCGCATCATCGCCGAAGGCGAAGTATTGCAGCTGTCGAAGGTGCGGGACGCCAGCACCACCGAAGAAACCTACATGGAAGTCATCCGCGGCAAGACCGCGATGCTTTTCGAAGCCTCGACCCACAGCGCCGCCGCCCTGTGCCAGGCCACGCCGGAACAGGCCGAAGCCCTGCGTACATTCGGTGATCATCTGGGCGTGGCCTTCCAACTGGTCGACGACCTGCTCGACTACAAAGGCGACGCCGAAACCCTGGGCAAGAACGTCGGTGACGATCTGGCCGAAGGCAAGCCGACCCTGCCACTGATCTACACCATGCGCGAAGGTACGCCGGAACAGGCCGCCCTGGTGCGCAAGGCGATCCAGAAAGGCGGAATCGAAGACCTGGAAAGCATCCGCGAAGCCGTGGAAGCCTCGGGCTCGCTGGAGTACACCGCGCAACTGGCACGCGACTATGTGGCACGCGCAATCAAGTGTCTCGAAGCGCTGCCTGCCAGCGAGTACCGCGATGCACTGGTTGAACTGAGCGAGTTCGCGGTCGCGCGTACGCACTGACAACACTGCAAGCCCCCTGTGGGAGCGAGCTTGCTCGCGATTAGGCACTTACATTCAACATTGTTGTTGACTGAAAGGACGCCATCGCGAGCAAGCTCGCTCCCACAGGTTTGTTCCCCACAGGTTTTCCTGCGCTGCACCCCTCCCTGCTAAAACCCTATACAATGTGCGCTTTTTAGCGATCCTGAATCCAAGGAGCCTTAGTGAGCACGTTGCCACCCTGCCCAAAATGCAATTCCGAATACACCTATGAAGACGGCGCCCAGCTGATCTGCCCCGAGTGCGCCCACGAATGGTCCGCCAGCGGTGAAGCCGAAGCTGTGTCCGATGACACAGTGAAAAAGGATTCGGTCGGCAACGTCCTGCAAGACGGCGACACCATCACCGTGATCAAGGACCTCAAGGTCAAGGGTACGTCTTTGGTGGTCAAGGTCGGCACCAAGGTCAAGAATATCCGCCTGTGCGATGGCGATCACGACATCGACTGCAAGATCGACGGCATCGGCCCGATGAAACTCAAGTCCGAGTTCGTCAGAAAAGTCTGAGCCTGCTGTTATCCATCCCGCGCCTGGCGCGGGATGCCCTCCCTCCCCCGCTTCACCCAATAAATCCTCGCAATAGCCAAACGCCCATCGGTTTGACCTGACGCAATTTTTGCCCGGAAAAAAGCGCAAACCGCCAATAGGCTCTTGCTATTTAATGAATAAGAATTATTCTCATCAAACCTTCAATGGAGATGAGAACCATGACTTATCTGATCGATGCCTGGCTGGACCGCCCACACCCTTACCTCAGGATCCTGCATCGGGAAACCGGGGAAGTCTGTGCAGTGCTTGAAGAAGAAGCCTTGAGCGAACTGCAGGACCAAGGTGATCTTGACCTCAATGGCCTGAGTTCCAGCGAGCCGGTGGTGCTCAAGGAACTGGTGCGTAATCTGTTTCTGTTCTGCTATGCCCGGGCGTTGCGCCCGCACAGTGAACTGCACCACAAGATTGAAATATGAAAAACGCTGCAAAATTTTGTAGGAGCGAGCTTGCTCGCGAAGAACTCAAACACACCGCGTTCATTCAGGATGGCCGCGTTATCGTTAACGCCCATCGCGAGCAAGCTCGCTCCTACAGGTACAGGTAATCAGCGGGTCTTACAGAACGTCGAGCAGTTCGACGTCGAATACCAGTACGCTGTGCGGCGGAATGCTGCCAACGCCTTGAGCGCCGTATGCCAGCTCGCTCGGCACGTACAGGCGCCATTTGCTACCGGCGTTCATCAGTTGCAGGGCTTCGGTCCAGCCGGCGATCACGCCGCCAACCGGGAACTCTGCTGGCTGGCCGCGCTCGTAGGAGCTGTCGAACACAGTGCCGTCGATCAGGGTGCCGTGGTAATGAGTACGCACGGAGTCTTCACGGGATGGCTTGGCGCCTTCGCCAGCGGTCAGGACTTCGAACTGCAGGCCGGAAGCCAGAGTGGTGATGCCTTCACGCTTGGCGTTTTCAGCCAGGAAGGCCAGGCCTTCGCCAGCAGCCGCTTCAGCCTTGGCTGCAGCTTCGGCCTGCATGATTTCGCGGATGACTTTGAAGCTGGCGGACATTTCTTCCTGACCCACACGGCTTGGCTTGCCGGCGAATGCGTCGGTCAGACCTGCCAGGATCGCGTCCAGGCTTACGCCCGGTGGCGGGTTGTCGCGCAGTTGGTCGCCCAGCTGACGGCCAATACCGTAGCTGACGCGGGTTTCGTCGGTGGACAGATTTACTTCGGACATGACACTGCTCCGCTGTGCGGACGGCTCGGGAACTTGCCATGCGTGCACAGCGCGTCCCGGAGCGCCCGGAACCAAAAGGGCCAGCAGACTAGCACAGATGTCATGCCTTTGATGAGGGACCTCAGGCGATCGGCACCTTCAGGTTTTCCTCAACATCGGCAACCAGACCGCACATTTCGTCGTGCACGACCGTGTGCACAAGGTTGAAGTGCAACTTGGGAAAGGAGCGCAGCACATCACGGGCATGCTCCACCGAACGCAGGCTCATCATGTGTCCGTGGGTATCGCTCAATGGATACGCCGCGCCATGCATCCGCGCCTCCAGCAGGTAGATGCCCCCCTCCATCGAGATCAGGTTCAGCTCATCGACCTTCCCGGCGACGGCATACGCATTCAACTCATGCAGGGTCATGAACGCACCTCACGCAGTGGCGAACCAACATACTTACAGGGATAGGCCTCGGCGCATCAAAGCACAAGCCACAAACGACGCCGCCCGTCTGTTTTGCAACCCTGTGGGAGCGTGGCTTGCCCGCGATGGCATCACCTCGGTCTAACGATGAACCGCAGTGATGCCATCGCGGGCAAGCCACGCTCCCACAATGGAAGTTGAAATCAGTGCTTGGTGACTTTATCCAGGTAACCCATGGCAAATGCGGAGACCACGAAGGTCATGTGGATAATCACGTACCACTGCAAATGCTCGGGATCGACGTTCTTGGCGTCCATGAAGATGCGCAGCAGGTGAATGGACGAGATCGCCACGATCGATGCGGCCACCTTCATCTTCAGCGACGAAGAGTCCATGGTGCCCAGCCAGTTGAGCTTTTCCTTGCTGTCGTCGATGTCCAGTTGCGAGACGAAGTTCTCGTAGCCGGAGATCATCACCATCACCAGCAAACCGCCCACCAGGGCCATGTCGATCAGCGACAGCAGCACCAGGATCAAGTCCGATTCGGCCATCGAAAACACGTTCGGGATGACGTGGAAGACTTCCTGGAAGAATTTCAGTGCCAGCGCCAGCAGTCCGAGGGACAGGCCGAAATAGATCGGCGCCAGCAGCCAGCGCGAGGCGTACATTGTATTTTCGATAAAGCGTTCCATTGAATCTCACACGTTGGACTGGAAATGGCGGCGAGTATACCAGCCCCCCGTCCATACCCAGAAGCAGCCAGAAACCGTCGAGAAATCCGCCACCTGCGCCTGTGTATCAAAGTTTTTCTGCTAGTGTCCAAATCATTGACTGCTCAGTGATGTCGGACAGGAAGACTGGAAATGGATGTGCAATTGCCTTTGACGAGTGCCGGAATTTGCCTGGCGCTGCTGCTGAGCGGCTGCTCACCCAGCGAAGAAAAACGCCAGGTCAGCCTCGAAGAAAAAACCGCGCAGTTCGAAAAGTCGCTGGACGCCATCCAGGATCCGAAGCTCAAGGATGCCGTGTCGGAGCTGGGCGGCTCACTGCTGCTGCTCGAACGCGCGCAACTCAAGCTCGACAGCAAGCCGGTGGAAACCGAATACGGCGAAGACGCCCTCGCCATGCTCAAGCACTACCCGAGCCCGCAGGCCCTGGTCGACACCTACATCAACGGGTTGTTCGTGCTGCAAAAGGACTCCAGTTCCGACTATCTGATCGATCTGCAGCCAGTGTTCCCCTTCACCTTCAGCGCTCCTGCCGCGTTTTTGTTTCCCCATGGCCTGGAATGGCAGTCGGTCACGCTAAGCAACAAACGGGTGATTCCATTCCAGCCGGAATGGTCGGAAACCGACCCCGGCATTCAGCTCAGCCCATCGAGCTCCAACCTGACCAACCCCGATGACCTGACCGTGGCCTACCCCTTCATCGAAGGCCTCGACATTGACAGAAAGCAGCAACCGCAACCGGTGAGCCTGCAAGGTAAAGTCGAAGTCATCGCGCCACGCCGCCTCTACAGCTTCGACCTGACGAAAAAGGACGTAGGCCAGACCCGCACCAATGACAACCTGAGCGTCACCCTCCTCACATTGACGAACAACTACGCGGAAATCGAATACAACAACAGCACGCCGCTGGCCTCCGAAGTCAGTGAAACACCGCTCAACCCGCTGATCGTCCAGGCCAGGGACAGCACCGGGCAATTCATCGCGCGCGCCGGTTCAATCAACGAAACCTCGGTACAAATTGCCTTCTATCAGCAGCAACTGGCCAAGATGCAGCAGCAAAAGAGCTGGAGCGAGTCCCTGGAAAAACAGCTCGATGAAGAACAACGCAACTTTGAGAAACAGCAGGCTCGACATTATTCGAAGGTGTACTTCAACGGGACGATCGAAACTCTCGAAGTCAGCATGCTGGATTTTTCCGCCGTCACGGTCACCCGAAAGGACCTCGACCTGCCGATCCGGCGCTTCGATGCCTATACCACGGACAAGTCCATCCAGCCCTTGAACCTGTCCGTGGTGGTCTATGACGACCAGGCGGCGGGCTGGCTGAAAGGGGCAACGCTGAGTGAGGATCAGCTGAAAAAGAACGTCAGCATCAGTCAGTCGGTCGACGACCCCAGCGCTGCGCGAATCGAATTCACTCACCTGCGTACCTTCAACGATGAGCTGCTCGGTACATCGTTCAACCCCGGTGAAAGTCCGGTGAGCTTCTTTACCGAAGACACTCGTGGCAATCGCGACGAGCCGATCGAACTGCCGTCAGAGGCGTACCAGATCGATCCCCTGCGCGGCACCATCACTTACGATATGAATCTGTTTCCACAAACCCCGGCCTATGCGGTGGGCTCGATGCCGATGTTCCTGGCCACGGTCGACAAGCAAACCGTCGAAGCCCGTCAACTGCCCAAGGGCCTCGCGCTCAAAGACAATGCACTGGTAGTGGACCTGAAGGTATTTCCCGCCCAGGACTGGCGCTTTTTCGCCAAGGACGACAGCGGTAGTTACTTGAAGGAGATTCTATCGGTCAGTCATGGCGCGAGCGCACAGGGGCCGGCGCAGTTTGCCGTGCATTACTTCTACGGGCAGCCTACGCGCCTGGAAACCTATCAGCGCACTGATCTCACCACCGTGCAATATGGTTTCGAAGTCAAACTCGACAAGGCCGACATGACGCGCCTTGATCAATAGTGCCACTCAGTGCTCGGGGTGAAACTCGAAGCCGCCCATGTTCCGGCAGCGACCACCGTTGATTTCCCGCAGTTGGGCTTGCAGGTGCAGGCACCAGATTTGCGGATCGTCGGCCAACTCGTAGCCGTGCAGGGTCAGGCTTTCAACGATGGTGTCGAGGATTGATTCAGCGACGAACGGACCGTGAAACGGGCCCTGGGCCTTGATGGCCGAAGGTTGTTCACCGGCCATTCCGGCGGCGAACAGCAGAGTCCACATGCCCGTATCTCCCGCCAATGGACGGATGGCACATTCGATACGGGTCACAAGGCCCAGGCATTGACGGGTGAGGCAGAGGTTGCGCGACATGGCGGCGACCCTCGGTAGATCCGGTGTTCAGCCCCCATGGGAAGGCTGTTTCGATCCTGTGATTACGTCGATATCCCTGAGCAGAGAATAGAAGAAAAGTCTGCCTTGCAGGCCGAGGCAAGACCGAAAGGCGCCGAATGGTCATAGTGTGAATATTGACGTCAGTTCGACGACGCTTTTCCAGGGTTCACACAAACAAATGTGGGAGCGGGCTTGCTCGCTCCCACATGAGTTACTGCATCAGGCCGGCTTGGTTTCCGCCAAAGCCTCTTGCGCCAACTCCTTCTCGGCTTCCTTGAGATCATCTTCGCTGATCATTTCCGCGATAACCCTCAGGCGCTCCACGACCCGCGCGTTCACGCTGCCTTCAGGGAACTCGCCATTCTCGTCCGGTTCGCCGGCCGGCTCGCCGACCAGCAGACTCAATGCTTCATCGGCCTGACGGACCGCGTAGACATGGAACTGACCCGCACGCACCGCCGCCAGCACCTTCTCATCGAGCATCAGGGTGGCGACGTTGGCGTGAGGAATGATTGCCCCCTGCTCGCCGGTCAACCCGCGGGCTTCGCACAAACGGAAGAAGCCCTCGATCTTCTCGTTGACTCCGCCGACCGCCTGCACTTCGCCGAACTGGTTGATCGAACCGGTGATGGCAAAGCACTGCTTGAGCGGGGTTTTCGACAAGGCCGAAATGAGGGTGCAGGCCTCGCCCAGGGAAGCACTGTCGCCATCGACATAACCGTAGGATTGCTCCAGGGCGATGCTCGCGGAAATCGCCAGCGGAAACTCCTGGGCGTAACGGCTGCCCAGATAACCGGTAAGGATCATCACGCCTTTGGAGTGGATCGGCTGACCGAGGTTGACCTCGCGCTCGATGTCGACGATACCGCTGCCGCCCGGGTACACGGTGGCGGAAATCCGCGCCGGTATACCAAAGGCCGAGTCGCCGACTTCCAGCACCGTCAAACCATTGCACTTGCCGACCGCCGCGCCCGCGGTGTCGATCAGGATGATCCCGGCCAGCATGTCATCGAGAATCCGCGCCGACACACGACCGGTCCGTGTGGCCTTGGCCTTGAGCGCGCGCTCGATATGCCCCGCGTCGGTCCGTTCATCGCCGGCCAGATGGCGGATGAAGTCCGCCTCGCTGACCAGTTGGAACAAGTCACCGATACGCGCCGACAAGCGCCCCTGGTGCTCGGCCAGACGTGCACTGTAGGTCGCCAGACGTGCCACCGCATCAGCGGTCAGCGGTGCCATGCCTTCTTCGGAAGTACGGGTCTTGAGCAACTGGGCGAACTGCTCCAGGCTCTCGTCGACCATCGGGATGTCTTCGTCGAAATCCACCAGGACGCGGAACATCTCCTGGAAGTCCGGATCGAGGTCTTGCAGCGTGTAATACAGCTGACGGGCACCGATGATGACGACTTTGACCTGCAACGGAATGTGTTGCGGAGTCAGGGTCACGGTGGCCAGGCGGCCCAGTTCACCCAGCGGTGATTCCATTTTCAGTTTGCGTGATTGCAGGGCGCGTTTCAGTGCATCCCACACGAACGGCTCGCTGAGCATTTTGTCCGCTTCAAGGATCAGGAAACCGCCATTGGCCCGGTGCAAGGCACCCGGCCGCAGTTGGCGGTAGGTGGTGTAAAGCGCACCCTGATCGGTGCTGTATTCGATCCGGCCAAAAAGGTTTTCGTAGGTCGGGTGCGGCTCGAACACCACCGGCGCACCGCCGCTGGCCGAGTGACCGACCACCAGGCTCGGCGCGTATTGTTCTTCCAGCAACTTGCGGGCGACAGCGTCGGTCTTGCTATCGTCTACCAGCTGCTCGACCACGGACTTGAGCAAGTACACCTGCATCGCCTGCAGATAACCGCATACCGCCGCGTTCTCGGCGTACTTCTCCGACAATGGCGACAACAATGGCTGCAAGGCCAGGGTAATGGTTTCTTCGTTCAGATGACGCAGCTGGTTGCTCGACTCGCGTTTCCACTGCGGAAGGCTGGCGAGCTCTTCGTTCAGGCGCTCCTCCAGTGCCGAAATATCCTCGTGAAAGCGCTCACGCTCGGCTTCCGGCAACTGGGCGAACTCAGCTTCGTCCAACGCCTTGCCGTCGCTCATCGGGGTGAAGGCGATGTTGCTGGCGTCGCGGTACAGCGCAACTTCCTTTTCCAGCGCCAGACGCTCGATGACGTCCAGGGCCTTGTCGTAGCGCTGGTTGAAGGCGCGGTCGATACTGCTTTTCTTCTGCTGGTAGGACGGATGCTCGAATACTGCCGGAAATGTCGCCAGCAGGTTGTCGATCAAACCGTTGATATCACCAATGAAGTTACCGGCAGTGCCCGACGGCAACTCCAGGGCACGTGGTTCGCGCGGTTCATCGAAGTTGTTGACGTAGACCCAGTCCGCCGGGGTCTGCAGGCGCTTGCCTTCGGCCTTGAGGTAGCGTTTGACGAACGAGAACCGACCAGTACCGGGCTCGCCCATGACGAATACGTTGTAACCGGGGCGTGGCATGGCCACACCGAACTGCAAGGCTTCGACCGCACGTTCCTGGCCAAGCACACCGCGAAAGGGCTCCAGATCATTGGTGGTAGAGAAGCTGAACTGTTCAGCGGAAAACGGACGGGTCAGCGCTTCGGGCGCTAGACGCAAGCTGGCAGCAACAGGATCAGGCATCGGGCTTCCTTAACAATCAGGCGGGGCAGATGGCAGCATTCTGGCGCCGCCCATGCCCGACTGGCAAGGAGCGCCGCAGGCCTGATCACCGTCAACCGGCCAACCCCAGGCGGGCCGGGCTTGCGCGGCCGTTTTCCATGAATGTTTTGCAAAAAATCACGGAACCCTGTGATCGTGCCTAAACTCCAAACTGCGCGGCTGGACTAATGACCGGCCCACTGGCACCGGAAGGGTCTGCAGGAAAACTCGCCGAGCGGCGATCAGGCAAGGCGAAAGCAGGCAAGGAAGCGGAGTGTAGGGGCCTACATGAGCATTCCGAGCCTGCTTTCAACGCAGCATGATTGTCGCGCAGGCAGTTTGCATGCAGAGCCGGGGCCAGACTCCCTTGTCTATTGGTACGCACACAAAGAGAACAAAGCTATGAAACGGATTCTTCTTGGTACTCTCTTCACCGCTGTATCCATCAATGCCATGGCGCAAGCGCCTGGCGGTCCGGATTGCGGTTGGGGCAACATGCTGTTCGAAGGCCAGCGTGGTACTCCAGCTCACTTCCTGGCATCCACCACCAACGGAACCTCCGGCAACGCAACCTTCGGCATGACCTCCGGCACCAACGGTTGCGCAACCAATGCGTCGCTGACCTATGGCGGCAAATCCTGGTTTGCCATGAATGGCATGATGAACGAGCTGTCCGAAGACATGGCCAAGGGTCAGGGCGAAGCGCTGACCACCTATGCCGTGGTACTGGGCGTGGCGCCGGAAGACCGTGCGCACTTCGCCGCCGTCACTCACGAGCACTTCCAGCAGATCTTCAGCAAGGCTGACGTGACCGCAGAAGACGTGCATACCAATACCCTGGCCGTGCTCAAAGCCGACCCTCGTCTGGCCAAGTACGCGACTCAGGCTTAAGCTCGACCCGCCCCGCTTCTTTCGGGAAGCGGGTTTTGTTTTTTGGACCTGCCCCTCTTTGGGTAATGTCGCTGACTGTAGGAGCTGGCTTGCCAGCGATGGTCGTTAACGATCACGCGTGTTTACTGGATAAACACAGCGCCTTTGAAACCATCGCTGGCAAGCCAGCTCCTACAGGCAAACGGCATCCACCTCGTTGGGTCTTTATTTTTTCCTGTTTAAGTTGCCTTCTATGCTCAAACGCCTTGCCTGGCTGGCGCTGTGTGTCTGCGCCCCGCTATCCGCCGCGCCTCACATCGAACCACAACGTTTGCAGCAACTGGCCAACGACCCTTTCTGGATATCCCTGGGCCATTACGAAACCGCCAAGCTCGGCGGCTGGCGCAGCTATGTCAGTGACCGCAAGTTCTTCCTCGCCGCTGACGGCAATGAACATCCGGACCATGAACTGGCGGCGACTGTACAAGCCTTGTACGCCCCGGCCAGTGCCGGTGAAACACACGCTCAATGCGTCTACCCGGCCCGCACCCGCTGGCTGAAAGACCAACTCGGCCTGGCCGGACTGCCGACGCCGGACTGCGCCGGGTTCAAGCAATGGTTCAAGGACGTCTCGCCCGACAGCGCGGTGATGATCTTCCCGGCGGCTTACCTGAACAGCCCGTCCTCGATGTTCGGCCATACCCTGTTGCGCATCGACCAGGCCGAGGTGAAGAGCGACAAGACTTCGCTACTCAGTTACGCGATCAACTTCGGCGCTTACATCGAGGGCTCGGACAACAGCATCATCTATGCCTGGAAAGGCCTGATGGGCGGCTATCCCGGCCTGTTCGCGATGGTGCCCTATCAGGAAAAGCTCTCGGAATACCGCAGCCTGGAAAACCGCGACCTGTGGGAGTACCGCCTGAACCTGACCCAACAGGAAACCGCGCGCATGGTCGAGCACGTCTGGGAGCTGAAGCAGATCAAGTTCGACTATTTCTTCTTCGACGAAAACTGCTCATACCGCTTGCTGGAACTGCTGCAAGTGGCCCGACCGGGCCTGCGCCTGACCGAGCAATTCCCACTCACCGCCATCCCGACCGACACCGTCAAAGCCGTGAAAGATGCCGGATTGGTGGAATCGATCCAGTATCGTCCGTCCCGGGAGCGCGAGTTGCTCAGCCGCGCCGAGCCGTTGGACCCTGAAGAGCAACAGTGGGTGCTGAAAGTCAGCGCCGATCAGAAACAATTGCAGGACCCGGCGTTCAAGGCGCAAGCCCGCGACCGTCAGGCAATGATCATCGATGCGGCCTATCGTCTGGAGCGTTACCGCGCCAATGGCCAGGAACGCGACCCGGCACGCGCCCAGCGCAGCTTCGAACTGCTGCGGGCCATCAACCAGAACCCGGCGCCGGAACTGGATATCCCGCAACCGGGCCTGCCTGAAGACGGTCATGAGTCCCGCACCTGGCAGCTCGGCCTCGGCAGCCGTGGAGATAAAGCCTTTGGCGAGTACGGCTTGCGCATGGCTTATCACGACCTCAACGACAACAACGAAAGCTTTCCCCTTGGCGCGCAGATCGAAATCCTGCAATTGAAACTGCGCCAGTACGAAAGCAATGAATGGCAAGTGCAACAACTGGACCTGGCAACGATTCGCTCCCTGACCCCGCGTAACGAGCTGCTGCAACCGCTGTCATGGCAAGTCACCGGTGGTCTGGAGCGAGTGCCGGGTAAGCACGATGACCAAACCCTGGTCAGCCACGTCAACGGCGGTGGCGGTGGCACCTGGCAACTGGGCGATGACCTGCTCGGATTTGCCCTGGGCACTGTGCGCATCGAGCACAACAACGATTTCGCCGCTTTCATTGCCCCGGCCGCCGGGTTCAACAGTGGTGTGCTGTGGAAAAACCCGCTGGGCAATTTGAGCCTGGAAGCCAAGGGCGACTTTTTCACCAATGGTGAAGTGCGCCGTAGCCTGAGCCTGAATCAGCAATGGGAAATATCCCGCAATCTCGGACTGCGCTTGAGCGCCCAGCGCGAATTCAGCCATTTGGCGACGGCCGAGAACGAAGTGATGCTTGAGCTGAAGTGGTATCACTACTGACCTGACACACCTCCCACCCTGTGGGAGCGAGCTTGCTCGCGATGGCGGCCTTTCAGCCAGCACACTTGTTGAATGTCAGTCCCTCATCGCGAGCAAGCTCGCTCCCACTGAGAATCGTCGGTTGCAGACAGGCTATCACTCGCCGTAAGTCGCTTTCAGACATCCAGTGAAACCAAATGCCTGCGACCATGGCCCAAATCCTATACCGGGAGAATTCCATGAGCCGTGCCTTCGTCAATGAAGATAGTGCCGCCGCGCAAGCCGATCAGCCAGTCGAACGGCAGGTCAGCGCGCAGACCAATTACGTCACGCCGCAAGGCCTGAACCTGTTGCAGGGAAAAGTCGCCGAACTGCAATCCCTGCACGCCGAACAATCGGCAAAAGGCGAACAGGCCGACAAGCAGCGCCTGGCGGATCTCGAACGTGATTTGCGTTACTTCAAGCAGCGCCTGGGCAGCGCTCAGGTGGTACCCGCCGCGACTTCGACCGAGAAAGTGCAGATCGGCAGTTGGGTGACCTACGCCGATGAACACGCCACCGAACGCCGGGTACAATTGGTGGGCGAAGATCAGGCCGATGCCGCCCACGGCCTGATCAATTGGAGTTCACCGCTGGGTCGGGCGCTGCTCGGCGCACGACTCAACGACGAAGTGCTGTGGCAGCGCCCCGCCGGGGATCAACTGATTGAAGTGATCCGTATCGAACCGACTTAGACGACGCCTTGGGCCAGCATGGCATCGGCGACTTTGACGAAGCCGGCGATGTTCGCGCCCTTGACGTAGTTGACCCGGCCATTCTCTTCGCCGTAATGCACGCAAGCGTGGTGAATCGACTGCATGATCGCGTGCAGTTTGCTATCCACCTCGCCACCGGTCCACGCCAGGCGCATGGCGTTCTGCGACATTTCCAGCCCGCTCACCGCCACGCCGCCGGCATTGGATGCCTTGCCCGGCGCAAACAGAATGTTCGCCTCGATGAACAGGTCCACCGCCTCAAGGGTGGTCGGCATGTTCGCGCCTTCGGCCACGCAGATGCAGCCGTTGCGCAGCAAGGTGCGAGCGGCTTCGGCATCCAGTTCGTTTTGCGTCGCGCACGGCAGCGCGATGTCGCAACTCAGGCTCCACGGAAGCTCACCTGCGCGGAACTCCAGGCCAAAACGGTCGGCCAGTTCACGAATACGCCCGCGCTGTACGTTCTTCAGCTCCAGCACCGCCAGCCATTGCTCCTCGGTCAAACCGCTTTCGCAATACAGCGTGCCTTCGGAGTCGGACAGCGAAATCACTTTGCCGCCCAGGTCCATGACCTTGCGCGCCGCGTATTGCGCGACGTTGCCGGAACCGGAGATCGCTACGCGCTTACCTTCCACGGCCAGGCCGCGACGCTTGAGCATTTCTTCGGCGAAGTACACGCAACCGAAACCGGTGGCTTCCGGGCGAATCAGGCTGCCGCCGTAACTTGGGCCTTTGCCGGTCAGCACGCTGGTGAACTGGTTGCTCAGGCGCTTGTACTGGCCGAACAGGAAACCGATTTCCCGCGCGCCGACACCGATATCACCGGCCGGTACGTCAACGTCGGCGCCGATGTGGCGGTACAGCTCGCTCATGAAGGCCTGGCAGAAGCGCATGACTTCCGCATCACTTTTACCTTTCGGATCAAAGTCCGACCCGCCCTTGCCGCCGCCCATGGGCAGCGAGGTCAGGGAGTTTTTGAAGGTTTGCTCGAACGCGAGGAATTTCAGGACGCCCATGTTCACCGACGGGTGGAAACGCAGGCCACCCTTGTACGGGCCGATCGCGCTGTTCATCTGGATGCGGAAACCACGATTGACCTGGACCTTGCCCTGATCGTCGACCCACGACACGCGAAACACCACCGCCCGCTCCGGCTCGCAGATGCGCTCCAGGATGCCGGAGGTCAGGTAATGCGGATTGGCTTCAAGAAACGGCCACAGGGTACGCAGGACTTCTTCGACAGCCTGGTGAAATTCGGGTTGGTCCGGGTCGCGTTTTTTCAGGCGCGCAAGGAAGGATTCGACGGATTCGATCATGGAAAAGTCTCGGCAAATTTATTGTCGTTGGAGGAGATTGAGCCGGACTGTAACAAACGATTCGCGCACAGGAACAGAGCAGAATGTCGCATTCATGAAATTAAATGGTGCACAGGATATAAATTATTCCGGCTTTCTGGCCTTTTTTGCACCCGAACAGGGATTCAAGATCTGGCTTTTGCACCACAAGGGAGATCGCTATCGCGAGCAAGCTCGCTCCCACAGTTTGAAATGCATTCCCCTGTGGGAGCGAGCTTGCTCGCGATGAATGCGCCGCGGTATCACTGAAAAAACGCGCAAAAAAAACGGAGCCCGAAGGCTCCGCTCTTTATGCAACCATCCTGAAATCAGGCCAGTTTCTTGTGGCGTACACGATGCGGCTGGGCAGCTGCTTCGCCGAGACGCTTTTTGCGATCAGCTTCGTATTCGCTGTAGTTACCTTCGAAGAACACCGCTTGCGAGTCGTCCTCGTACGCCAGGATGTGCGTCGCGACGCGGTCAAGGAACCACCGATCGTGAGAGATCACAATGGCGGCGCCCGGGAAGTCCAGCAAGGCCTCTTCCAGGGAGCGCAGGGTTTCGACGTCGAGGTCGTTGGACGGTTCGTCGAGCAGCAGGACGTTGCCGCCCTCTTTCAGGGTCAGGGCCAGGTGCAAGCGACCGCGCTCACCACCGGACAGGTCCTTGACGAACTTCTGCTGATCGCCGCCCTTGAAGTTGAAGCGACCGACATAGGTACGCGACGGGATCTCGTAGTTGCCGATGCGGATCTGGTCGGAACCGTCGGAGATCTGCTGGAACACGGTCTTGCTGCCGTCCAGGTCCTCACGGCTCTGATCCACACAAGCCAGCTGCACGGTTTCACCGACTTCGATGCTGCCCGAATCCGGCGTTTCCTTGCCCATCAGCATGCGGAACAGGGTCGACTTACCGGCGCCGTTACCACCGATCACGCCGACGATGGCACCTTTAGGCATGGAGAACGACAGGTTGTCGATCAGCACGCGGTCGCCATAGCCCTTGGTGACGTTCTTGAATTCGATGACCTTGTCGCCCAGGCGTGGACCGGCCGGGATGTAAATCTCGTTGGTTTCGCTGCGCTTCTGGAATTCCTGCGACTGCATTTCTTCGAAGCGTTGCAGACGAGCCTTGGATTTCGACTGGCGGGCCTTGGCGCCTTTGCGCACCCACTCCAGTTCTTCCTTCATGGCTTTTTCGTGAGCCGACTGCTGCTTGGATTCGGCAGCCAGACGATCGGACTTGGCTTCCAGCCAACCCGAATAGTTACCCTCGTAAGGAATGCCCGCGCCGCGGTCGAGTTCCAGAATCCAGCCGGCAACGTTGTCCAGGAAGTAACGGTCGTGCGTGATCGCGACCACGGTGCCCGGGAAGTCGTGCAGGAAGTGCTCCAGCCAGGCGACGGAATCGGCGTCCAGGTGGTTGGTCGGTTCGTCGAGCAGCAGCATGTCCGGTGCCGACAGCAGCAGACGGCACAGGGCCACACGGCGTTTTTCACCACCGGAGAGGACTTCAACCTTGGCATCCCACGCCGGCAGACGCAGTGCATCGGCGGCGACTTCCAGCTGACGCTCCAGGTTATGGCCGTCGCTGGCCTGCAGGATCGCTTCGAGCTTGGCCTGTTCGGCAGCCAGCTTGTCGAAGTCGGCATCCGGATCGGCGTAGGCGGCGTAGACCTCGTCCAGGCGTGCCTGGGCGTCCTTGATCACGCTGACCGCTTCCTCGACCACTTCACGCACGGTCTTGGTCGGATCCAGTTGTGGTTCCTGGGGCAGGTAGCCGATGTTCAGCTCCGGCATCGGACGGGCTTCGCCCTCGAACTCGGTGTCGACGCCAGCCATGATTTTCAGCAGCGTGGATTTACCCGAACCGTTGAGGCCGAGCACGCCGATCTTGGCGCCGGGGAAGAACGACAGAGAAATGTTTTTCAGGATTTCCCGCTTCGGCGGAACAACTTTGCCCAGCCGATGCATGGTGAATACGTATTGAGCCATGGAGAACCTAGGGTCAGTGACTGATGAATGATTGGAGCGCAGGCAATGCCCGGCCAGACTGTGCGCGTCGCCCGCTTGAGGAGATCAAGACGTGCGCGCTGAAAAAAGTCTGAGTCTAGGAGCTGGAACGCTCCCGCGTAACCCGCAAAGCTACCTTAATGACCGGTGGCAGTCCAGCCGACGGACAGGGGATGGCACTTCGCCACAACTCAAGGCATGCTAGCCGCCCTTCGGGCGTCCGGCTTATAGTGCACGTCGCGCCAGTCCAGCCAAACCGCAGGATTACAGCTTGTCCATTGTCCCTCCGCCTCCGACTTCCAGTGCGCCGGCCACAGCGCCCGGCTCCCCCCTGCGCGGAACTTTGAAGGGCACCTTGGCGACACTCGTATTATTGCTGCTGGCCCTGCTGTTCTGGCAGTTGCTCGACCAGTTGCGCGAAACCCAGAAGAACCAGCGTCAGTACACCATCGACTACACCGCCGATCTGGCCGCGCAGGTCAGCCTGAACATGGCGCTCAACGCGCAGATCGCCCTCAACCTGTTGCCGATCGTCGAGCAACCGCAGGGCGCCGATGAACTGCAGGCCCTGTTGCGCAAGCTGCAACAGTCGCTGCCTGATCTGCGCAGCCTGGCGTTGCTCAGTCCCTCGGGAAGAGTCATCAGTGACAGCGCTCCCGACAGCGATGACAACAACTACCTGAGTGAACTGGTACGGCGCAGCCACGCCCAGGCGCACTACTTCAGCAATGCCACCGACGGTTCCGTGGTGCATTTATTGTTGCATCAGGCCAGCGGCAGTTCCCGAGGCTATTGGGTCCTGCGCCTGACGCCCACCTTCTTTTCGTCCCTGACCAAGCAACGCGAGGCCGGTGGCCGCCCGTTGTGGCTGGTGGAGAACCGCATCAGTCATCAGATCATCAGCCGCGACGAAGCGCTGCCCTCGGTCAATCCGGGCACGCTGACCGAGGACGATGTCGCCAACAGCGTGCTGACGGTTCCGCTGAGCAGCAGCGATTGGCAATTGCGCGGCCTGTTCGACCGTCAGCGCGTGCTGGAAGAGCTGCTGCCGGCGTTCATCGGCAAATGTCTGCTGGGCCTGGCGTTCTCCATGCTGCCGTTCCTCGCCTTGCTGAACACGCGCCGGCGTCAGCGCCAGTTGAAGGAAGGCCGCCGGCGTTACCAGGACATTTTCGAAGGCACCGGCGTGGCCTTGTGCGTCCTCGATATGTCCGGGCTCAAGGTCTTTTTCGACAAGGCACAACTGCAGGGCAGTGAGCAACTGCAAGCGTGGCTGGCGATCCCGGAGCAACGCCGACCATTGCTCAAGGAACTGCGGATCACCGAGGTCAACCAGGTAGCGTTGCAACTGCTTAATGTCGATAGCGCCGACCAAGCCTGGAAATTGCTGATCGACGGTAATCCGCAGGATGGCACCGCCATCGGCAACCAGGTGCTCGACGCGATGCTCAACCAGCAGCAACAGCTTGAGCTGGAAATCAAGCTGCAGGACGCCAGCGGCCGCATCCAGCACCTGTGGCTGGTGCTGTGTCTGCCGCAAACCCCGGACGACTACAATGCGGTGATCCTGAGCATCACTGACATCACCAGTCGCAAGCTCATCGAGCTGTCGCTGCAGGAGCGCGAAGGGTTCTGGTCGGACGTGGTGCGCACCGTGCCGGATCATCTGTATGTGCAGGATGTGATCAGCCAGCGCATGATCTACAGCAACCACCATCTGGGCCAGACCCTGGGTTACAACCGCAACGAACTGCACCAGATGGGCGAATACTTCTGGGAAATCCTCCTGCATCCCGAAGACGCCGACTATTACCACCGCTCTCGCCAGATCCAGCGCCAGGCCGGTTATCGCCAGTTAATGCAGTGCCAGTTGCGCTTCCGCCATCGGGACGGCCAGTGGCGACGCTTCGAGATTCGCGAGCAGGCACTGGCGCGGGACAAGGACGACCAGGTCACGCGGATCATCGGCGTGGCCAAGGACATCACCGACCAGATCGAAGCCAGCGAATCGCTGCGCGACAGCGAGCAGCGCTACCGCATGCTTGCCGAAAGCATCAGCGACGTGATCTTCTCCACCGACAGCCGCCTTAACCTCAATTACGTCAGCCCTTCGGTGCTAGCAGTGCTGGGCTACGACGCCGAGTGGATTTTCCAGAACGGCTGGCAATCGACCATCGCCAACCCGCAACAGCTGACCGGCATCTACCACCTGATGGACCGGGTCAGCAAAGCGCTGGATCAACCGGACCAACTGGCGCTGTTGCGCAGCCAGGTGCAAACCCAACTGTTCCTGTTCGACTGCCTGCGGGCCGACGGGCGCAAGATCCCGATCGAACTGCGCCTGGTATTGGTCTGGGACGAATACGGTACGTTCGAAGGCGTGCTCGGCGTCGGCCGCGACATCAGCCAGCAACGCCGGGCCGAAAAAGATCTGCGCATGGCCGCCACGGTATTCGAACACTCGACCTCGGCGATCCTGATCACCGACCCGGCCGGCTACATCGTCCAGGCCAACGAAGCCTTCAGTCGTGTCAGCGGTTACGCCGTGGAGCAGGTCCTCGACCAACTGCCGAACATGCTGACCGTCGACGACCAGCAAGAAGCCCATCTGCGTTACGTGCTCAAGCAATTGGGCCAGCACAGCACCTGGGAAGGCGAAGTCTGGCTCAAGCGTCGCAACGGCGAGCACTACCCGGCCTGGGTCGGGATCACCGCCGTACTCGACGACGAAGGCGACCTGGCCAGTTATGTGTGTTTCTTCAGCGACATCAGCGAGCGCAAGGCCAGCGAGCAACGGATTCACCGCCTCGCCTACTACGACGCCCTGACCCACCTGCCCAACCGTTCACTGTTCCAGGATCGACTGCACACGGCACTGCAATCGGCCGAACGGCAGAAGTCGTGGGTGGTGCTGATGTTCCTCGACCTCGACCGTTTCAAGCCGATCAACGACTCCCTGGGCCACGCCGCCGGCGACCGCATGCTCAAGGAAATGGCCACGCGCCTGCTCGGTTGCGTCGACGATGACGACACCGTGGCGCGCATGGGCGGTGACGAATTCACCTTGCTCCTGCAACCGCGAGCCAACCGTGAAATCGCCCTGAACCGGGCGATCCATGTGGCCGAACAGATTCTCGCCAGCCTGGTGAAACCATTCGTGCTCGAAGGCCGCGAGTTCTTCGTCACCGCCAGTATCGGCATCGCCCTGAGTCCGCAGGACGGCAACGAACTCAGCCAGTTGATGAAGAATGCCGACACTGCGATGTACCACGCCAAGGAGCGTGGCAAGAACAACTTCCAGTTCTATCAGGCGGACATGAACGCCAGTGCGCTGGAACGTCTGGAGCTGGAAAGCGACTTGCGCCATGCCCTGGAACAGAACGAATTCGTGCTGTATTACCAGCCGCAGTTCAGCGGTGATGGCAAGCGTCTGACCGGTGCCGAGGCACTGTTGCGCTGGCGTCATCCACGCCGCGGGCTGGTGCCGCCGGGGGATTTCATTCCGGTGCTCGAAGAGCTCGGGCTGGTGGTGGATGTCGGCGACTGGGTGATCAGCGAAGCCTGCCGTCAACTCAAGGCCTGGCATCAGGCCAGGGTACGGGTGCCGAAGGTGTCGGTGAACATCTCGGCGCGACAGTTCTCCGACGGCCAGCTCGGTACGCGTATCGCCACCATCCTCAAGGAAACCGGCCTGCCGCCGGCGTGCCTGGAACTGGAACTGACCGAAAGTATCCTGATGCGCGAAGTCAACGAGGCGATGCAGATCCTCGACGGCCTGAAAAACCTCGGCCTGAGCATTGCGGTCGACGATTTCGGTACCGGTTACTCATCGCTCAACTACCTCAAGCAGTTCCCGATCGACGTTCTGAAGATCGACCGCACCTTTGTCGATGGCCTGCCCAGCGGCGAGCAGGATGCACAAATCGCCCGGGCAATCATTGCCATGGCCCACAGCCTCAACCTGGCGGTGATCGCCGAAGGCGTGGAAACCCATGAGCAGCTGGATTTCCTGAGGGAGCACGGTTGCGACGAGGTACAGGGTTATCTGTTCGGTCGGCCGATGCCGGCGGGGCGGTTCGAAGGGCAGTTCAGCAATGATGCCCTGTTCATGCTCGATTGAGATTTGCGGCGCGGCAATTGGCCTCATCGCGAGCAAGCACGCTCCCACAGTGGATCTACAGTGTTCGCACAATTTGTGTACACCCGAGAGCCCTGTGGGAGCGAGCTTGCTCGCGATGAGACCGGCACGATCACCGCTGACCCCGTCATGAAGCCCGCTTGTCTGCGACATGATGCCGTTTCATATGCCATCTAAAACCCATTAGGTTAGAATGCCCCCCTTTTCCGCCCCCGATCCTTGAGGACCGCCATGTTCAGCCGTGATTTGACTATTGCCAAGTACGACGCCGATCTCTTTGCCGCCATGGAGCAAGAAGCTCAGCGCCAGGAAGAGCACATTGAGCTGATCGCTTCGGAAAACTACACCAGCCCTGCGGTGATGGAAGCTCAAGGCTCGGTACTGACCAACAAGTACGCCGAAGGTTACCCGGGCAAGCGCTACTACGGTGGTTGCGAGTACGTAGACATCGTCGAGCAGCTGGCTATCGACCGCGCCAAAGAGCTGTTCGGCGCCGACTACGCCAACGTTCAGCCGCACGCAGGCTCGCAAGCCAACAGCGCCGTTTACCTGGCCCTGCTGTCGGCCGGCGACACCATCCTGGGCATGAGCCTGGCCCACGGTGGTCACCTGACTCACGGTGCCAGCGTTTCGTCCTCCGGCAAGCTGTACAACGCCATCCAGTACGGCATCGACGCCAACGGTCTGATCGACTACGACGAAGTCGAACGCCTGGCCGTTGAGCACAAGCCGAAAATGATCGTGGCCGGTTTCTCTGCCTACTCGCAGATCCTCGACTTCCCGCGCTTCCGTGCAATCGCCGACAAGGTAGGTGCCTACCTGTTCGTCGACATGGCCCACGTGGCCGGCCTGGTTGCCGCTGGCGTCTACCCGAACCCGGTTCCATTCGCTGACGTGGTGACCACCACCACCCACAAGACCCTGCGTGGTCCACGTGGCGGCCTGATCCTGGCTCGCGCCAACGCCGACATCGAGAAGAAGCTGAACTCCGCGGTATTCCCGGGCGCCCAGGGCGGCCCACTGGAGCACGTGATCGCGGCCAAGGCGATCTGCTTCAAGGAAGCGCTGCAGCCTGAGTTCAAGGCTTACCAGCAACAAGTGGTGAAGAACGCCCAGGCCATGGCCGGCGTGTTCATCGAGCGCGGCTTCGACGTAGTGTCGGGCGGTACTCAGAACCACCTGTTCCTGCTGTCGCTGATCAAGCAGGAAATCTCCGGTAAAGACGCCGATGCCGCTCTGGGCAAAGCGTTCATCACCGTGAACAAGAACTCCGTACCAAACGACCCACGCTCCCCGTTCGTCACCTCCGGCCTGCGCTTCGGCACCCCGGCTGTGACCACTCGTGGCTTCAAGGAAGCAGAGTGCAAGGAACTGGCTGGCTGGATCTGCGACATCCTGGCTGACCTGAACAACGAAGCGGTGATCGATGCGGTTCGTGAGAAGGTCAAGGCTATCTGCAAGAAGCTGCCGGTATACGGCGCTTAATCAGCCCCGCTAAACCGCAGTCATAAGAAACCGGCCAGAGATGGCCGGTTTTTTTTGCCCGGTTTTTTATTCAGCCGTGTGAAAGGCTCTAAACCGGACTCGCCTAGCAACTGGTAAGACCGGTCATGCCAATTTTCTAATTTTTACTTGCGAACACCTAAAAATAGCGCCTAGACTGAGCCTGCACTGGACATACCGGTAAGACCACAATAATTAAGTCCTGAATCTGATGTGCTCCGCACACGGCAGCCAGGACGCCGACCAGGATTCCTCCCATGCTCAGATGGTGCTCGCGTTCAATCTTCCTCCAAGTGGTTCTCGGACTGGTGCTCGGCATCGTCTGTGGGCTGACCCTTCCCGAATACTCCGCTCAGCTCAAACCGCTCGGTGACGGTTTTATCAAGCTGATCAAAATGCTCATTGGCTTGATTGTGTTTTGCGTAGTGGTCAGCGGCATCAGCGGTGCCGGCGACCTGAAGAAGGTCGGCCGTATCGGCCTCAAATCGGTGATCTACTTTGAAGTGCTGACCACCATCGCCCTGGTGATCGGTCTGGTGTTCGCCTTCAGCACCGGCATCGGCAGCGGCGCGAACATTCACCTGGAGCAGCTTTCCGCAGCCGACATGGGCGACATTGCCCAGCGCGGCCAGCACATGCACACCACCACACAGTTCCTGATGGACCTGATTCCGACGTCGGTGATCGGTGCCTTTGCCGATAACAACATCCTGCAGGTCCTGCTGTTCTCCGTGCTGTTCGGCAGTGCACTGAATCTGGTGGGCGAGGCGGCATCGGGTATTTCGCGGCTGATCAATGAACTCAGCCACGTGATTTTCCGCATCATGGGCATGATCGTGCGACTGGCACCGATCGGCGTATTCGGCGCGATCGCCTTCACCACCAGTAAATATGGCCTGGACTCGCTGCAACACCTGGGCAACCTGGTCGGCCTCTTCTACCTGACCTGTGTGGCCTTCGTGGCCCTGATTCTCGGCCTGGTGATGCGCCTCTCCGGCTTGAAGATGTGGCCATTGCTCAAGTACCTGCGCGAAGAGTTGCTGATCGTCATGGGCACCGCTTCGTCCGACGCCGTGCTGCCACAAATCATGCGCAAGCTTGAACATCTGGGCATCGGCAGTTCGACGGTGGGGCTGGTGATTCCAACGGGTTACTCGTTCAACCTCGACGGTTTCTCGATCTACCTGACCCTGGCCATCGTGTTCATCGCCAACGCCACCGGCACGCCGTTGGCCATGACTGACCTGCTGACCATTTTGCTGGTGTCGCTGATCACCTCCAAAGGTGCCCACGGGATTCCCGGCTCGGCACTGGTGATTCTGGCGGCAACCTTGACGGCGATCCCGGCGATTCCGGTGGTCGGCCTGGTGTTGGTGCTCGCGGTGGACTGGTTCATGGGCATCGGCCGCGCGCTGACCAACCTGATCGGCAATTGTGTCGCCACCGTGGCCATCGCCCGCTGGGAGAAGGACATCGATATCCAGCGTGCGAACAAGGTGCTTTCCGGCCAGATGGGTTATACCTTCCAGCCGAAAAAACCGGTCGCGCCGGCGCATCAGCAGGAGTTTTGAATCATGTGGGAGCCCGCCAGATGGCGGGTTCCCCTGCCTTTATCCATGGAGCACACAGTGATTACCACCTCAACGGTCGTCAATTCAGTCGTAGAAAAACTTCGGGCCGCACTGGCCCGTGGTCAGTGGCGCTCCGGCGAAATGCTGCCGGGGCAACGCGAGCTGGCCGAACAACTGGGTATCAGTCGCCCAAGCCTGCGTGAAGCGGTCATCGTCCTGGAAACCCTTGGCCTGGTTCGTTCGATGCCGGGCAAAGGCGTCGTCGTACTCGAGGCCAGTCTCAGCGATGACCAGCCCTACGACAGCGCGGTGGCCGCCGCG
This sequence comes from Pseudomonas jessenii, assembly GCF_002236115.1. Classification (GTDB taxonomy): domain Bacteria; phylum Pseudomonadota; class Gammaproteobacteria; order Pseudomonadales; family Pseudomonadaceae; genus Aquipseudomonas; species Aquipseudomonas jessenii. Next base: position 99,566 of record NZ_NIWT01000010.1, read on the forward strand.
AGCCTGGAAGACGTGCTGCAACTGCGCTACACCCTGGAGCCATTCATCGTCGGCCTCGTGGCGCAGTCGATCAGCAGCAAGGAAGTCGGGCAACTGCGCCTGACCCTGATGGACATGCGTGAAGCCCTGGAGGCCAATGACAGTGAAGCCGGCGTAAGCGCCTACATCGCGTTCCACGAAGAGCTGTTCACGCTGACGTCAAACCCGATCTTCCAGAGCGTGGTCCAGCAAACCAGCAATGCCCTCAAGCAAAGCGCCGAAGTGTTGCGCAACTCCCCGGAGCATCTGGCTGAACGCCTTGAAGAAAACGAAGCCGTGGTGCGGGCGATCCGCAGCAAGAACAGCGCCCAGGCCAGCGCCGAGATGCGTCGGCACATTTTGCGCGAAGGCCAGCGCATGGGCATCGAACTGAACATCCCGGAAGACAACCTCGGCAGTTGAAACCTCTTCGATCTGGAGATTGGCCATGAACAGCTTCGCTTCGCCACAAACGCTCGCTACCCTGCCCGTCCGCCCTTCGGTGGATGATCTGTATTCGCGGGTCCTCGATGCCATTTTCGAGCAGCGCATCCATTCAGCCAGTCGCTTTACCGAAGAAAGCCTGGCGCAGATGTTCGGTGCAAGGCGCAGCGACATGCGTGATGTGCTGACGCGACTGTCCCACCAGCAAATCATCATCCTTCGAGCCAACCACCGCCCCCGCGTCGCCGAACTTGATGCCGAGCAGACCCGGCAGACACTGCATGCCCGGCGTTTGGCCGAGATCATGCTGGTACGGCTGGCGTGTCAGCGACCCGACGCGCAAGACCTGAAGCAACTGCGGGCGCAAGTCGATAGCGAGCGTGAATGCGCTGAGCGTGGCCGGGCAATTCGTTTGTCGGGAGAGTTTCATTTGCAGTTGGCCGAAATGGCTGGAAATGCACCGTTGGCGCATTTTCTTGGCAGTCTGGTGCCGCTGACGTCATTGGCGATTGCGCAGTGTGAGGAGCAGACGCACAGTTTTTGCGCGTGGCAGGAGCATTTGGCGATTGTTGATGCTGTTGAACGTGGAAATGCTGCGACAGCGGTCATGCTGATAAACCGGCATCTGGATCATCTGGAGCAGACACTGCTCAATACACCCCGTGAACATTGTGTTGCCGGCTAGATCGCATCGCGGGCAAGCCCGCTCCCACAGTGTTCAAGGCCAAGCACAGACTTTGTGTTCAACCAGAAACCTGTGGGAGCCGGGCTTGCCCGCGATGGCGTCCTCACAGACGCCATAAAACTTCAGACCGCCGCCACCCGCGCAAATCCCTCGCGAATCTTTTCCTCCGGCAAGTCATCGGCAATGAACACGATCACGCTCTCGCGCACTTCGTCTTCAGCCCACTCGGTATCCCAGTCGAAACCATAAAGTTTCAGTACCCCCTGAAACACCATGCGACGCGATTCGCCGAGGATGTTCAACACGCCTTTGTAGCGCAGCAACTGCTTGCCATGCTCCTCCAGCAACTCGTTCATGAACTCGCTGAGCTTGTCGATATCCAGCGCTTTTTCAGTGCGCAGCACCAGGCTGGAAATGCGGTCGATGGACGGGGCCTGGCTGACCGGGCGCAAACTCACCCCGCCGCCGAGGTCGGCATTGAGGTTGAAGCCGCGCACGTCGAGCAATTCGGCCAGGTCGATCTTTCCATGGTCAACCACCCGGATCGGGGCGCGTCGGTTGATACGGGTCAGGCGCTCGCTCAACGCGGTGAATTTTGCTTCGTCCACCAGGTCACGCTTGCTCACCAGCAAGCGGTCGGCGAAACCGATCTGCGCCTGGGCGATGGTCTGGGTCAGGTGCAAGTCGGCATGTGCCGCGTCGACCAGGGTGATGATGCCGTCGAGGATATAGCGCTCGCGCAACTCTTCGTCGATGAAAAAGGTTTGTGCCACGGGCGCCGGGTCGGCCAGGCCGGTGCATTCGATCACCAGGCGGTCGAAGGCGATGTCGCCCTGGTCCAGACGCTCGAGCAATAGATAAAGCGCTTTGGTCAGGTCCGTGTGGATGGTGCAGCAAACGCAGCCGTTGGACAGTGTCATCACTTGTACCGGCTCATCGCCCAACAACTGGGTATCGATACCGGCATCGCTGAATTCATTCTCGATCACGGCGATTTTCAGGCCGTGCTCGGCCTTGAGCAGGTGACGCAACAAAGTGGTCTTGCCGGCGCCGAGGAAGCCGCTGAGGATCGTGACCGGGATGGGAGAGGACAAACTGGATCTCCTTTTTCACACAGTGAAAAAACAACACAAAACAAATGTGGGAGCGAGCTTACTCGCGATAGAGGCTTAACATTCAACATCACTGTTGATTGACAGTCCGCCATCGCGAGCAAGCTCGCTCCCACAGGTATGGCTGTTAATCCGACAACCGGATCAACAGCATTTCGGCCCACCCTTGCCACCGTAACGGGCTTCCTGACGCTCCCGAAAGAACATCTCATAGCTCATCACCGGTTTGTCCGGGTGCTTGGTCTGCATATGCTCGACGTAGTTGTCGTAGTCGGGCATGCCGACCATCAGGCGCGCGGCCTGACCGAGGTATTTACCGAGGCGACTCAAGTCATTGAACATGCTGCAATCCTCTGGTTACGCATCCGGCAGCGCCTGGAATGGCGATTCTTTGTCCGTACGTTCCTTTTTACCCCAGGCGGCAATGCCGACCTTGAGTGCATAGAACAGGATGCTGAATACCACGAACAGGAACAGCGCAGTCAGCGTTGCGTTGGTGTAGGCGTTGAAGATCACGTGCTGCATCTGGGTGATGTCCTTGGCCGGGGCGAGGATCTGGCCGTTGGCCAAGGCATCGCTGTATTTCTTCGCCAGGGCCAGAAACCCGATCGCCGGGTTGGCGTCGAACAGCTTGATGAAGCCCGCCGTCGTGGTGCAGATCAACAGCCATACCGCCGGCAACATGGTGACCCAGACATAACGCTGGCGTTTCATCTTGATCAGTACCACGGTGCCGAGCATCAGGGCGATACCGGCCAGCATCTGGTTGGAGATACCGAACAGTGGCCACAGGGTATTGATGCCACCCAACGGATCGATCACCCCCTGGTACAGCAACCAGCCCCACATCGCCACGCAGCCTGCGGTGGCGATCAGGTTGGCGGTCCAGGATTCGGTGCGTTTGAGCGCCGGGACGAAGGAGCCGAGCAAGTCCTGGAGCATGAAGCGCCCGGCACGGGTACCAGCGTCGACTGCGGTGAGGATGAACAGCGCTTCGAACAGGATCGCGAAGTGGTACCAGAACGCCATGGTGTTCTCGCCCGGCAGAACACTGTGCAGGATCTGCGCGATCCCGACCGCCAGGGTCGGCGCACCACCGGCACGGGCCAGGATGGTGGTTTCACCAATGTCGTGGGCCACCGCTTGCAGTGCTTCCGGGGTAATCGCAAAGCCCCAGTTGCTGACGGCTGTCGCAACGGCCACCACATCACCGCCGACCACGGCCGCCGGGCTGTTCATGGCGAAGTACACGCCAGGCTCGATCACGGAAGCGGCAACCATGGCCATGATCGCCACGAACGATTCCATCAGCATGCCGCCGTAACCGATGTAGCGAGCGTTGGTTTCGTTATCCAGCAGCTTCGGCGTGGTGCCGGAGGAAATCAGCGCGTGGAAACCCGACACCGCGCCACAGGCAATGGTGATGAACAGGAACGGGAACAGACCGCCCTTCCATACCGGGCCGGTGCCGTCGACGAACTGGGTCAGGGCCGGCATTTTCAGCTCGGGCATGGTCACCAGGATGCCGATGGCCAGGGCAACGATGGTGCCGATTTTCAGGAAGGTGGACAGATAGTCACGGGGCGCCAGGATCAGCCACACCGGCAATACCGCCGCGACAAAACCGTAGCCGATCAGCATCCAGGTGATCTGGATACCGGTAAAGCTGAAGGCCTTGGCCCACACCGGATCCGCGGCGATCTGCCCCCCGAGCCAGATCGAGCCCAGCAGCAGCAATACGCCGATCACCGAGATTTCACCAATGCGACCCGGGCGGATGTAGCGCATGTAGATGCCCATGAACATCGCGATCGGGATGGTCGCCATCACCGTGAAAATGCCCCAAGGGCTTTCGGCCAAGGCCTTCACCACGATCAGCGCCAGCACCGCGAGGATGATGATCATGATCAGGAAGCAGCCGAACAGCGCGATGGTGCCGGGGATGCGGCCCATTTCTTCGCGGACCATGTCGCCCAGGGAACGACCGTTGCGGCGGGTGGACATGAACAGGACCATGAAGTCCTGCACCGCACCGGCCAGCACCACGCCGGCGATCAGCCACAGCGTGCCGGGCAGGTAGCCCATCTGCGCCGCCAACACCGGACCGACCAAAGGCCCCGCGCCGGCAATGGCCGCGAAGTGGTGACCAAAAAGAATGTGCTTGTTGGTCGGCACGTAGTCCAGACCGTCATTGTTGAGCACAGCGGGAGTGGCCCGTCGCGCATCGAGTTGCATGACATTGTTAGCGATGAACAGACTGTAGTAGCGGTAGGCGACCAGATAGATGGCGACGGCTGCGACCACAATCCACAAGGCGTTGATTGCCTCGCCTCGGCGTAATGCCACGACACCCAGCGCACACGCACCTACGATTGCCAGCACCAGCCAAGGCAAATGGCGTAGCGGGCTATTATTATTTTTCATTTTATTATTCCAGCCAGAGTGGACAAGAAAGACAGCAATCCCGAGTTTAGCTCTCCTGACGGCAATGACCATAGCCCGACATTGGTCTGGACACCTGCACGCGCTGGCAGCCTTTGATCATGCGGGTCTATAGTCAGCGTACATTTCCGAGGATCGCGCCATGAGCGAGTACCCTGCCGAACGTCGCCGCTTCAAACGTATTGCGTTCGATGCCCGAACCGAGCTGAGTCAGGGGGAGTCCACTTGGCCGGTGAAGTTGATTGACCTGTCGCTCAAGGGCTTGCTGATTGAACGCCCCCAACACTGGCAGGGCAATCCGCAGCAGGATTTTCTGGTCGACATTCATCTGAGCGAAGAAGCCGACATCACCATGGATGTGCAACTGGCCCACGACGACCATGGTCAGCTCGGCTTTGTCTGCCTGCACATCAGTCTGGAGTCCATCGAGCGCCTTCGGCGATTGATCGAGCTCAACCTCGCTGATCCGCAGGAACTGGAGCGCGAATTGGGTGCGCTGATCGAGATCTAGCCGCCACCGGATGCCCTTGTGGGAGCGAGCTTGCTCGCGATTACGATCTGACAGCCGACATTGCTGCTGGCTGACACACCGCTATCGCGAGCAGGCTCGCTCCGACAGGTTTTGAGTTTCGTCTGTGAGTTACTCGAACAACGCGTCCAACGCTTGCTCCAGCCGAGTGACGGCAATGATCTGCAACCCGGCCGGCGCCTCTTTCGGCGCATTGCCCTTGGGCACGATGGCCCGCTTGAACCCGTGCTTGGCGGCTTCCTTCAATCGCTCCTGACCGCTCGGCACCGGACGCACCTCACCGGAAAGCCCGACCTCACCGAACACCAGCAGATCGTGGGGCAACGGTCGGTTACGCAAACTGGACATCACCGCCGCCATCAACGCCAGGTCGGACGCCGTTTCCAGCACCTTGACCCCGCCGACCACGTTGAGAAACACGTCCTGATCGTGAGTCGGAATGCCACCGTGACGGTGCAGCACCGCCAGCAACATCGCCAGCCGGTTCTGGTCCAGCCCCAGCGTGACCCGACGCGGATTGGCCAGGTGACTGTCGTCCACCAGCGCCTGTACCTCCACCAGCATCGGCCGCGTGCCTTCCCAGGTTGCCATCACCACGCTACCCGGAACTTCCTCCTGGGCACGGGTCAGAAAAATCGCCGAGGGGTTGGAGACTTCTTTCAGGCCCTTGTCGGTCATGCCGAACACACCCAGCTCATTGACTGCACCGAAACGGTTCTTCACCGCCCGCAGCAGACGCAGGCGCCCGTCGGACTCGCCTTCGAAATACAGCACGGTGTCGACCATGTGTTCCAGCACCCGAGGGCCAGCCAGAGCACCTTCCTTGGTGACGTGGCCCACCAGGAAAATCGCCGTACCGCTCTGTTTGGCATAACGCACCAGCAAGGCTGCGCTCTCACGCACCTGGGACACACCGCCCGGTGCCGATTGCAGTTGCTCGGTAAAGATCGTCTGGATCGAGTCGATCACCATCACCTTGGGCTTTTCCTGACGGGCCGTGGCAATGATGGCTTCGATGCAGGTTTCGGTCATGACCCGCAGTTGATCCTGAGGCAACCCCAGGCGCCGCGCACGCATGGCCACTTGCTGCTGGGATTCTTCACCGGTGACGTACAGCGCCGGCATGCTCTTGGCGAGGTTGCACAAGGTTTGCAACAGAATGGTCGACTTGCCGATACCGGGGTCACCACCGATCAGCACCACCGAGCCATCCACCAGACCACCACCCAGAACCCGGTCGAGCTCGCTGGAAGCGGTGGAGAAGCGCGGAATTTCTTCGACACTGACTTCGGCCAGGGTCTTGATTTGCGCCTGCTGGCCTGCCCAGCCGGTACGACCGCTGGGGGCGGCTGCCCCGCCGCTTTCCACCATGGTTTCGGTGAGCGTGTTCCAGGCTCCGCACTCACCGCACTGGCCGGCCCATTTGGGGAAGGTTGAGCCGCACTCGGTGCAGCCGTACATGCGCTTGGCCTTGGCCATCGGAACTCCCAGAAAAAAACGCGATGATAGCTCAGCTCAAGCGCGCGAGTGCGACCGGATACTTCGCAACCCTTTTGATGATTACAAATACCCCCATAAAAAATCAGGTATATTGATAAACACCCGCCAAACAAAACCTTGTATAGGTTTTTCGTTCAACATACTCAACAAACTCTAAGGGCATGCCTGTCTGAACAACCTGAAAACTTATACAAACTTTATTCACTTACACACTTAATGTACAACTCTGAATCACTTACACAGAGCACAGTGATTAATTCAGGGAAGCACGCTACTTGTTAGCCTCCCAAAACTAACGAAACAGTTAATATCGCTACAACTGCAATCAATTTCAATACCGCCCCTGACCACTAACTACCCGATCAACTTTAACGTCCCGTTTCAGGGGTGGCCTCCCTCAACCTTGGTTTGCTCACACAAACGAAGCCATATCGTTGAAAAAACATCGCATGCAAAACACCGCGCAAGGCCTGGTCGCTCCACAGACGAGATCAATCGGTGAATTTTTTAACACCACCCGGTGTCGATTGCTGGCAAGCACGGCAGGCAGTTGATTCAAGCAGAATGCGATTTGCTGATTTACACTGCGTTCATCAACCTCATCTGTAACAAGGAAATAACCTATGGGCGTGCTAAATGAGTTCAAGGCCTTCGCGGTCAAAGGCAACGTGGTCGACATGGCCGTCGGCATCATCATCGGTGCGGCCTTCGGCAAGATCGTTACCTCGTTTGTCGGTGACCTGGTCATGCCGCCAATCGGGATGCTGATCGGTGGCGTGGACTTCAGTGATCTGGTCATAACGCTCAAGGCAGCGGACGGCGAGATTCCGGCGGTGGTGCTCGCCTATGGCAAATTCATCCAGACCATCATCGACTTCGTCATCGTCGCTCTCGCGATCTTCATGGGCGTCAAGGTCATCAACCGCCTGAAGCGCGAAGAGGCCGTGGCCCCTAGCCTGCCGCCGGTTCCAAGCAAGGAAGAAGAGTTGCTGGGCGAGATCCGCGACTTGCTCAAGGCCCAGAACAACCGGCCTTGACGGCATTAGCAAAAAAACGGCGCCTTCGAGGCGCCTTTTTTTTACCAGAAATTTTCCACCGCCACCTGACCAGGTCGCCGGCTGAGGCTCAAGTGCATGTCCCGCTGTTTAAGCAGCTTGCGCGTATCATCGATCATCTGCGGATTGCCGCACAGCATGACCCGTGAATGCTCAGGCGTCAGCGCAACACCCGCGACCCGCTCCAGTTCGCCGTTTTCAATCAGCGCGGTGATCCGCCCGTTCAATGAGCCGGGATGCTGTTCACGAGTGACCGTGGTGATCAATTGCAGTTTATGGGCGTACTCCGCCAGATAATCACGCTTCGCCAGCCCTGCGATCAGCTCCTGATACGCCAGTTCCCGGGCTTCGCGAACGCTGTAGACCAGAATGATCCGCTCGAATCGCTCCCAGACTTCGAAATCCTGGAGTATCGACAGGAACGGCGCGATGCCCGTGCCTGTGGATAACAACCACAGATCACGCCCATCGACAAACCGGTCCAGCGTCAGATAACCGAAGGCCTGGCGGTCGACCAGCAATGCATCGCCAACACCCAGTCGGCTCAGCTCGCTGGTGAACTCACCGCCCGGTACGACAATGGAAAAGTACTCGAGGAACTCGTCAAAAGGCGAGGACACCATGGAGTAGGCGCGCCATACCGTGCTGCCGTCAGCCTTGGTGACGCCCAACCGGGCAAACTGCCCCGCCCGAAAACGAAACCCTGCATCCCGGGTGGCACGCAAGGTAAACAGGCTCTGGGTCAGCGGATGAACCTCAAGCAAGGTCTGACGGGTAAATTTTTCTTCACTGACGGACATGGAAGGCTCCAATCGAAAGACACCCCAGTGTCCCGCAAAGAAAGCAGCGTAACCACCGACAGTTTGTAGTGACATTAATCTGCACTAGTGACTGTTTACCAAATGTGGCGCACACCCATCATTATAAAATGACATATGGCATTTTATATCCCATCGATTGCCTAAGAACCTGAAATACACTTTTCCAACAGTCAAAAGAGCAAAATTGTCGCAGCATCAGCGTAGGAATTATCCTACACTTCGTGACGTGCCGAATCTTGGATCCAAGATCGCGCCCAGAAGAAACGGTGATGGAGAGACCCTTGTATGGAAATCTGGAAGGAGTCACAGCTCAAGCAATTGTCACACACGCAAGAGATCAAAACCGCCTATCGAATCGCGCTCAACTTCGCTAGAAACCTTGGATATAAATTTTGTGGCTTTTCAATTACTTCGAACTCAGTCGGAGTCGATAGCAGTGCGGTGAACCTGAATAATTTCCCCCATGAGTGGAACACTCAATATGAAAAAAACAACGCCACGCAAATAGATCCGATAGTGGCGCATTGCAATCGTTCAACGCTGCCTGTTCTCTGGAGCGAAGAGCTTTTTTCCAAGACGCCATGGCTATGGCACTTGCTGCAGCAACAAGGTTTGCAGCATGGCTGGTCCCAGGCGATCTTTGATGAGGAAACCGGTCAGCGCAGTATTCTCAGCCTGGCCAGAAGCCACTGCCCGATTTCAGCCTATGAGCTGTACGAGCATCTTGGATTCTCGGTGTTCATCACTCGCCATTTGCACGCGCTGGCGATCGCAAGGCAACCGAGAAAACCGGCTCGCCCCCAGGCTCCCCCCTTGTCACGGCGGGAACTCGAAGTATTGAAACTGTCGGCCGATGGCAAGACGGCCTATGAAATTGCCAGGATCCTCAGTTTGAGTGAGCGCACAATCAACTTTCATGTGCACAGGGCTATCGAGAAGCTCGGCGTCAACAACAAGATGGCGGCCGTCATCGCCGCGGCCCGGTCCGGAGCCATCTGAAAGCGCCCGGCTGCGGGAAAACCTGCGAGTAATCCAGGCAAAAAAAACGTACCATTTGCGATCCCTCCTGAGTGATGGCGTGTAGACCTTCACGTCGCATTACACTCGGACGGCTCCGCCCGCTCCACCGCCTTCGGGCAGCGGGACATCCGTTGATTACCCAGAGCCCCGCCCCATGCCTTTGCTCGAAACACCCTTCGCCAGCCTCGACCTGATCCGCCAGCCCGAACAGCAGAATGAACCGCTGCAAGCTTTCGATGCGGCCGATGAATACCTGCTCAATCATCTGGCCGAACAGCAGCCGGCTTCGGACACCCGGGTATTGGTGCTCAATGACAGTTTCGGCGCGTTGGCGGCCAGCCTGGTGGGCAAGGTGCGGGTGGTCAGCAGCGGTGATTCGTTCCTGGCTTTCCAGGGTCTGGAAAAGAACCTGGTGCGCAACGGCCTGGCCTTTGATGCCGTGCCGAGCGTACCCGCCAGCGAAACCCCTGCCGGGCCGTTCGACTGCGCGCTGATCCGTGTACCGAAAACCCTGGCCCTGCTGGAAGAACAACTGATCCGCCTGCAAGGTCAACTGGCACCTGGCGCCCAAGTGGTTGCCGCAGCCATGATCAAGCATCTGCCCCGGGCGGCGGGCGACTTGCTGGAGCGTTACATCGGCCCCGTGCAAGCCTCGTTGGCGGTGAAGAAGGCGCGGCTATTGATTGCCACCGCTGAAGACAAAACTCCGGCGGTGTCGCCCTACCCAACGCGATACAGACTCGACGAACCGGCCATCGAACTGCTCAACCACGCCAATGTGTTTTGCCGCGAAGGCCTGGACATCGGTACCCGGGCGTTTTTGCCACACCTGCCGAAAAACCTCGGTTCGGCGCGGGTCGCCGATCTCGGTTGCGGCAACGGCGTCCTGGCCATCGCCAGTGCCCTGCAAAACCCCGAGGCCCACTACACACTGGTGGACGAGTCGTACATGGCCGTGCAATCGGCCTCCGAAAACTGGCGCGCAGCGCTGGGTGAACGGGAAGTGATCGTGCGCGCCGGTGATGGCCTGGCCGGCCAGGAACCGCAATCGCTTGACGTCGTGCTGTGCAATCCACCGTTTCACCAGCAACAGGTGGTGGGCGACTTCCTGGCCTGGCGGATGTTCCAGCAGGCGCGCGAAGCGCTGGTGGTGGGCGGCGCGCTGTATATCGTCGGCAATCGTCACCTGGGCTACCACAGCAAGCTGGCGCGATTGTTCCGGGGTGTGGAGCAAGTGGCGGCCAATCCGAAATTCGTGATCCTCAAGGCGCGCAAGTAACAGGCAAAAAAAAACCCTCCGGTAGGAGGGTCGTAAATCCGTGCCTCGAGGCCACGGGAGAGATATTCAGTGCGTGGTCAGGCCGGCTGCGCTCATGAACAGACGCATCAGGCTGGCGACGATGAACAAGGCGCCCACGCTGCCGACCCAGATCAGGGCCAACCAGCCGAGCCGCTGCCACAGCGGCTTTTTTTCGGCTTCTTCAATGTCGTGCAGGGAATGTTTGCCGTTCATTGATAAATCCTCCGATGTAGATCAATGGCGTCTGTCAGGACGCCATCGCGAGCAAGCTCGCTCCCACAGATTCGTTGTGCAGCAGACTAGTGGTAACCATCTTCATGGGTGACCTTGCCGCGGAACACGTAGTAGCTCCAGAAGGTGTAGCCCAGGATGAACGGGATGATGAACAGCGTGCCCACCAGCATGAAGCCCTGGCTTTGCGGCGGCGCGGCGGCGTCCCAGATCGAGATCGACGGCGGGATGATGTTCGGCCACAGACTGATGCCCAACCCGCTGTAACCGAGGAAGATCAGCACCAGAGTCAGCAGGAACGGCGTGTAATGCGCGTTGCGGGCCACGGCGCGGATCAGTCCGTACATCGTCACCAGCACCAGGATCGGAACCGGCATGAACCAGAACAGATTCGGCATGGTGAACCAGCGTGCGGCGATATCCGTGTGGGCCAACGGGGTCCAGATGCTGACAATGCCGATCACCGCCAGCAGCACGAAGGCCAATGGCCGTGCCAGGTCATGCATCTGCTCCTGCAACTTGCCTTCGGTCTTCATGATCAGCCAGGTGCAACCGAGCAACGCATAGGCCACCACCAGCGCCGCACCACAGAACATCGTGAACGGTGTCAGCCAGTCCAGTGAACCACCGGCGAACTGCCGATTGACCACAGGCAGCCCGTCGATGAACGCGCCAAGCGCAACGCCCTGGAAGAACGTCGCAGTGACCGAGCCACCGATGAACGCCTTGTCCCACAGATGGCGCTTGTCGTCCCTGGCCTTGAAGCGGAACTCGAAGGCCACGCCGCGGAAGATCAACCCGATCAACATCAGGATCAGCGGCAGGTACAACGCCGAGAGCACCACCGAATAGGCCAGCGGAAACGCGCCGAACAACGCCGCCCCACCCAACACCAGCCAGGTCTCGTTGCCGTCCCAGACCGGGGCGACGGTGTTCATCATCACATCGCGATCGGTCTTGCCCGGAATGAACGGGAAGAGAATCCCGATGCCCAGGTCGAAACCGTCCATGACCACGTACATCATGATGCCGAAAATGATGATCACGGCCCAGATCAGCGGAAGATCAATACCCATGATTCAAATCTCCTTGGTCAGGCTGTGGCCGGCATCGGCGTGATCGTCGTCGGCGGCGGACAGCGGCCGGGCCGGTGTGCGCTTCTGGCCGGGGCCACCGTCGTTGGTTTCCTTGCCTTCGTCGATCTTCGGCCCCTTGCGCACCAGGCGCATCATGTAGCCAAGACCGGCGCCAAACAGCGCGAAATAAACCACGACAAACAGGATCAGGGTGATGCTCATCTGCATGAAGCTGTGGTTGGACGACGCATCCGCCGTACGCATCAGACCATAGACCACCCAAGGCTGACGGCCGATTTCCGTGGTGAACCAGCCAGCAAGGATCGCGATCAGGCCGGACGGCCCCATCCACAGCGCCAGGTACAGGAACGGCCGCGAGGTGTAGAGGGTGTCGCGCTTGCGCAGCCACAGGCTCCACAATCCGGTGAAGATCATCAGCAAGCCCAGCCCCACCATGATCCGGAACGACCAGAACACGATGGTCGAATTCGGCCGGTCTTCAGGCGGGAACTCCTTGAGCGCCGGCACCTGTTTATCCAGGGAGTGCGTGAGAATCAGGCTACCCAGGTACGGGATTTCGACAGCGAATTTGGTCTTCTCCTCCTTCATGTCCGGCCAGCCGAACAGGATCAGCGGCGTCGCCTCGTCGCCCTTGTTTTCCCAGTGGCCTTCGATGGCGGCGATTTTCGCCGGCTGATGCTTGAGCGTATTGAGACCGTGGAAGTCGCCGATGACCGCCTGTATCGGCGCGACGATCAATGCCATCCACATGGCCATCGAGAGCATTTTGCGGATCGCCGGATTGTCCTTGCCGCGCAGCAAATGCCAGGCCGCGGAGGAGCCGACGAAGAAGGCCGTGGCGACGAAGGCTGCCGTGGCCATGTGCATCAGGCGATACGGGAACGAAGGGTTGAAGATAATCGCCAGCCAGTCGGTGGGGATGACCTGACCGTTGACGATCTCGAAGCCCTGCGGGGTCTGCATCCAGCTATTGGAGGCAAGAATCCAGAAAGTCGAGATCAACGTACCGATGGCCACCATCACGGTGGCGAAGAAGTGCAGGCCACGCCCGACCTTGTTCCAGCCAAACAGCATGACACCGAGGAACCCGGCCTCGAGGAAGAATGCAGTGAGCACTTCATAGGTCAGCAACGGCCCGGTCACGGAACCGGCGAAGTCCGAGAAGCGGCTCCAGTTGGTGCCGAACTGATAGGCCATTACCAGCCCGGAAACCACCCCCATGCCGAAGTTGACGGCAAAGATCTTCGACCAGAAATGGTAGAGGTCGCGGTAGGTGTCGTTATGGGTTTTCAGCCACAGGCCTTCGAGTACCGCCAGGTAACTCGCCAGGCCGATGGTGATGGCCGGAAACAGGATGTGGAACGAGATGGTGAACGCGAACTGAATTCGGGCGAGATCAAGTGCCTCTAAACCGAACATAAGTCTTCCTCTGTCAGGTAGTACGGCTGCGGGCTGGAAGCCTGCACCCACGGCCCCCACGGATATGGAGTGTGGCGAATCTCTGTTTGTTCTTTTTTTTGCACGCATCACAACGCAGGGAGTCTGGCCTTGCGGCCGCCGGATCAATTCCTTTTGTGGGTTTTGATCTGGATCAATCAACGTTGAAAGAGTAGTCCCAATTTCGGGGATGAACCGCGTGGTCTTTTGCCGCGTGACAAGTTGCCTCACGGCCGGGGTAACAGGCAGAAACATATCTCCTTGTGGGAGCGAGCTTGCTCGCGAAGGGGGCATCAGCTTCAACATCAATGTCGACTGACACTCAGCCTTCGCGAGCAAGCCCGCTCCCACATGAAAATCGATATCTGGCTAACTAAATCTTTTGTCACAGCAACTTTTTGTTACAGGCTGGTGATAATCTCGCTACTCCCCTCTCCCCAGATCTTCCCGCAGATGCCCAGCCAAGAGCCCTTGCTGTTACGTCACCATCGCCCTTTTCTCGCGTTCTGGCTGGCCCGGGTATTTACCGCCAGCGGCTTCCAGATGCTCACCGTGGCCATCGGCTGGAACCTGTATCAATTGACCGGCAACGTGCTCGACCTGGGTCTGGTCGGCCTGGTCGAGTTCGCCCCGCGCGTACTGTTCATGCTGCACACAGGGCACGTCGCCGACCGTTATGACCGGCGCAAGGTCGCGGCGATCTGCCAGTCCCTCCAGGCATTGATCGCCCTGTCGCTGGCCATCGGCAGCGCCACCGACCATGTCACCCGGGAAATGATCTTTATCCTGGCCTTCCTGCTCGGTGCCGCTCGCTCCTTTGAAATGCCGACCACCCAGGCCCTGTTGCCCAGTATCGTGCCCAGCGCGTTGTTTCCCCGTGCAGTGGCCGCCGCACAATCGGCCCAGCAATCGGCAACCATCGTCGCTCCAGCCCTCGGCGGCTTGCTCTACGCCTTCGGCAGCGTCTGGGTGTATGGCCCGACGGTGCTTTTGTATGTCATCGCCTGTTCGCTGATGCTCAACCTGTCGGCCCGACAAACCCCGCTGAACAAGGGCAAGGCCACGCTGGACTCACTGCTGGCGGGCATTCGCTTCATCCGCAGTCGTCCGGACATTCTCGGGGCGATCTCCCTCGATCTGTTTGCGGTGCTATTGGGTGGCGCCACAGCGCTGCTGCCGGTGTTCGCCAAGGACATTCTGCTGACCGGCCCGTGGGGGCTTGGCCTGCTGCGCTCGGCGCCGGCGGTAGGCGCGCTGCTGATGTCGCTGTTCCTGGCGCGGTTTGCCGTGGAACGCAACGTCGGACGGGTGATGTTCACGGCCGTGGGCATCTTCGGCGTGGCAACCATCGCCTTCGGCCTGTCGACATCGTTCTGGTTTTCCCTGGCGGTGTTGGTGGTGTTGGGCGCGGCAGACATGATCAGCATGGTGATCCGCGCCTCGTTCGTTCAACTGGAAACACCGGACGAAATGCGCGGTCGGGTCAGCGCCGTCAATGGACTGTTCATCGGTGCCTCGAACCAGTTGGGCGAATTCGAATCGGGACTGACTGCCCACTGGTTCGGCACCGTGCCAGCGGTGGTCATGGGCGGGATCGGCACGCTGGTGGTGACCGGGGTGTGGGTCAAACTGTTCCCGACCCTGGCCAGCCGCGATCGCATGCACGTGGCTAAAGATGAAGAGAAGGAAGAGGCGAAGGTCTGACACTCTCTAAACGAGCAACTCCCCCGCCACTGCCATACGAGTGGCTTTACCGCAGAGTTGCTCCACCAGCGCCAGGGCAAATGCCAATGCGCCAGCCGAGCCCTGGGCGGTGATGCAGTTGCCGTCGACCACCACCGGTTGATCGACGAAGGTACAGCCCAGCAGTTGATGGCTGGCCGAGGGCAGGCAGGTCATGCGCCGCTGACGCAATACGCCAAAGGCCTGCAGTGCCACGGCGGGCGCTTCGGCGATGCCGGCGAACAGGCGACCGGCCGCCGCCTGATCCTTGACCAATTGTTGCAGGGGTTGGTGGGCAGCCAGGTGCTGCGAACCCACCGCCCCACCGGGCAAGGCGATCAGGTCGAAGGGTTGCGCCAGCAAGTCCACCAGCATCGCATCGGACGTCAGGCGAGTGCCGCGGGCGCAGGTGAGCATGCGCCGTCCTTCGATACTGGCCACCACCACTTCTATTTTGGCGCGGCGCAGTACGTCGATCAGGGTCACGGTTTGCAGGTCGTCGGTGCCCTCGGCAAGGGCAATCAAGGCTCTAAAGGTCATCGGGTACTGTCCACGGAATGATCTTTTAAGCGTAGTCAGCTTTCTGACCCTTGTTCGATACGTGCGGTTACTGGATATAAAGCTGCGTCGACATCGTATTGCCGGGCGCGTTGATCGAGGTATTGCTGAAGGTCAGCGTGCCTTCCTGCTTGCCCGCCAGATCGAGGGCATACAAATAGCCGACGGTTTTTTCCCCGGGAGTGCAGCTGGTCAGGTTGCCGTTCTTGAACGCACAAACTGGTGTGCGGGTGCCATTCACCTCGAAACCGTCCAGGGCGACATGGGCCTCACGCCCATAACCCACTTCCAGCAAGTAGACCATGATGTTCGGGCCAATGTGATCGCAGCGAGTTCGGGTTTGCCCTTCGTCGATGCTCTCGACACCACAGGACGGCGACGCGACCTTGAGCACTTTCAATTGCGTCAGAGGTGGAGCCGAGGCCGCCACGGCCGTTTGCGCCCCGAGAAACAACGCCCCCCCTATTCCGAGGGCGGCAACCAGACGCTTTTTCATGCAGGACCCATCCACCCCAAAAAACCAGCGCGCAGTATGGCGCACTTGGCTTTGTCGCAAAACATCGACGACGATCACCGCCAAAGCAGCCATATTCCCAAGCTACTGGTATGATGCGCGGCTTTTTCCGGCCCACAGTAATTTCCAGGCGCGTTCTGCTGCCTGTGCTTTGCTGTTGAGGTCGATACATTCACGGCGCCCGGCGCGCCACGGGGAGCAGACATGCTGGAAAGGCTGTTTCAACTCAAGGCACACAACACCAACGTGCGGACCGAGATTCTGGCGGGCGTCACGACCTTTTTGGCCATGGCCTACATTCTGTTCGTCAACCCGAGCATCCTCGGCGAGACCGGCATGGACAAGGGCGCAGTGTTTGTCGCCACCTGTCTGGCAGCGGCCATCGGCTCGACGACCATGGGCCTGATCGCCAACTACCCGATCGCCCTCGCACCGGGCATGGGACTGAACGCCTTTTTTACCTACACCGTGGTCCTGCACATGGGCCATACCTGGCAAGTGGCGCTGGGCGCGGTGTTCATCTCGGCGGTGTGCTTCTTCCTGCTGTCGATCTTCCGCATCCGTGAATGGATCATCAACAGCATCCCGTTGCCGCTGCGCTCGGCGATTGCCGCCGGCATCGGCCTGTTCCTGGCGCTGATCGCCCTGCACAACGCCGGCATCGTGGTCAGCAACCCGGCGACCATGGTCGGCCTCGGTGACCTGAAACAACCGGCCCCGATCCTCGCCACCCTCGGTTTTGCCCTGATCGTCGCCCTCGAAGCCCTTGCCGTGCGCGGCGCAGTGCTGATCGGCATTCTGGTGGTGACCATCATTTCCATCGTGATGGGCTTCACCCCGTTCGGCGGCGTGATGTCGATGCCGCCATCGCTGGCCCCGACCTTCCTGCAACTGGACATCAAGGGTGCACTGGACATCGGTCTGGTCAGCGTGATCTTCGCCTTCCTGTTCGTCGATCTGTTCGACAACTCCGGCACCCTGATCGGTGTGGCCAAGCGCGCCGGTCTGATGCGCAAGGACGGTCACATGCCGAAAATGGGCCGTGCCCTGATCGCCGACAGCACCGCCGCCATGGCCGGTTCCCTGCTGGGCACCTCGACCACCACCAGTTACATCGAATCCGCAGCTGGCGTGAGTGCCGGCGGCCGCACCGGCTTGACCGCCATCGTGGTGGCGTTCCTGTTCCTGCTGGCGCTGTTCTTCTCGCCACTGGCCGCCAGCGTTCCGGCCTTCGCCACCGCGCCGGCACTGCTGTTCGTCGCCGTGTTGATGACATCCGGCCTGGCCGAAATAGACTGGGACGACATTACCGTCGCCGCGCCGGTGGTGATCACCGCGCTGGCAATGCCGTTCACTTACTCCATCGCCAATGGCATCGCCTTCGGTTTCATTTCCTGGACCGCCATCAAGCTGATGTCCGGTCGTGGCCGTGAGCTCAACCCGGCGCTGGTGATCCTGTCGATTCTGTTCGTGATCAAGCTGGGTTGGTTCAACGCATGACTTTTGATTCCCAGGCCTACGCCGTTCAGCTCGAAGAAAAGGTCACGCGTCTGCGTGACCTGCTGGCCCCGTTCGATGCACCGGAGCCAGCCGTTTTCGATTCGCCGCTGAAAAACTTCCGCCTGCGCGCCGAGTTCCGCCTGTGGCGCGAGGCCGGCGAGCGTCACTACGCGATGTTTTCCCAGGAAGACAAACGCACGCCAATCCTGATCGAAGAGTTCCCGATTGCCAGCCTGCGCATCAACCAGTTGATGCCGCAGCTGAAGGCAGCGTGGCAAGCCAGCGCGCCCCTGAGCCACAAGCTGTTCCAGGTGGAGTTCCTGACCACTCTGGCCGGCGACGCGATGATCACCCTGTGCTATCACCGCCCGCTGGACGAGCACTGGCATGCAGCGGCGTCGAAACTGGCGACGGACCTGAACGTCAGCATCATCGGTCGCTCCAAGGGCAAGCGCGAAGTCATCGGTCACGATTACGTGGTCGAGAAGCTGGAAGTCGGCGGCCGCACCTTCAGCTATCGCCAGCCTGAAGGCGCGTTCACCCAGCCCAACGGCACGGTGAACCAGAAGATGCTCAACTGGGCATACGATGCGCTCGGCGATCGCTCCGATGATTTGCTGGAGCTGTACTGCGGCAACGGCAACTTCACCCTGCCCCTCGCCACCCGCGTGCGCAAGGTGCTGGCCACCGAAATCAGCAAGACCTCGGTCAACGCGGCCTTGAGCAATCTCAGCGAAAACGCGGTAGATAACGTCACCTTGGTGCGTTTGTCCGCCGAAGAGCTGACCGAAGCCCTGAACGAAGTCCGTCCGTTCCGCCGCCTGCACGGTATCGACCTCAAGAGCTACGAGTTCGGTAGCGTCTTCGTCGACCCGCCCCGCGCCGGCATGGACCCGGACACCTGCGAGCTGACCCGGCGCTTCGACAACATCCTGTACATCTCCTGCAACCCGGAGACCCTGGCAGCCAACATCACCCAACTGCACGACACCCACCGCATCAGCCGATGCGCGATGTTCGACCAGTTCCCGTGGACCCACCACATGGAATCCGGGGTGATGCTGACCCGGCGTTGATGACACCTGCCAGGCACAAAAAAGCCGTCTTCACGACGGCTTTTTTGTGGGTACCGGCAAGACAACATCGACCTTGCGCGGGCGCCCGCCCTTCTTGCCATTGGCCCGCGCAGCTTCAGACTTTGCGGCGCTGCTCTGGCGACCATTGCGCGAAGCAACGACCGACGCCGCCATGGCCATCAGGGGCTTGCTCGCAGAAATCAACCCGGCAATAGATACATGCAGGTCCTTGCCTTCATGGCACAGGGCAGTACCCGCGTAGCCGACAGTCAGACTGGCAAGTTCCTCGCCCTCAAAATCATCGAACTCCGGATAGTTGGCTACGGGCAACAATACGCCGCTGCCGTCTTCGAAGCTGACGGCCAGACAGGGGGGCAGGTAGGTAACCGCCGTCGCTTGCAGGCTATTTTTTCTACGTAACTCGCCACGTTCAATGGCTTTGTCCAGGCTGCTTTCCGTTACGGGATTATCGGCCTGAACCTTGGCTTTTATCGTTTTCATAACTCGATCTCTACACTTTCCTGTGTGCCTATCAGGGACAGCAACGTCTTGTTCGATTCAGGTTCGTAGCAAGCCGACCCAATCATGTTGGTCGTACTGACAACCCTTTTCACCACAACGACTTCGTTGCTTTGCCAGTCCCATAATTGATTATCAAGACAAGCCGTTTGCAATTTTCGCCACCAGATGCCCCGGGCGCGCCGCAAATGGGCAGGCTGCTGGAGCGATTGGCGCAATCCCTCAAGCACTGCCAACGATGGCCGACGCGAAAGCGGAACTACATCCCAGAGCTCGACACCGTTGTGCCAAAAGCTGAACCTGAACCTCGCACTCCATGTACCCGCCTCCACATGCGCATGAGGCGGACAATGCTCGTCTCGCAACATGATCACCACCGACAGTCCCTTGTGATTACATACCTTCATGCTAACCCATCCGTTAGGTTTATGAGTCCGAGGATTCGACATTCCCTGGAGAATCCGACCGCTGGTATTGGCCGTCGAATCAATTCTTGCGTCCTCAGACTAGCGTCCTGGCGTTACCCGGCCCTGAGGAACACCGCGCGCAATGGTAAGAAATCCTTTCATTACGACGCTGGCACCTGATAAATACTGGTCCAGTTTCTTCATCTGATCCCCGGTGTAATCAATCATGCAGCGACAATTCGACGATCTTCAGTTGGGCAGCATCGAGCTGTTTTGCCTGGCCGCCGAGGCCGGCAGTTTTACTGCCGCGGCGCTGGTGGCCGGTGTCACCCCCGCTGCCGTGAGCCGTTCGGTGTCGCGCATGGAAGAACGCCTTGGTGTGCGCCTGTTCGCGCGCACCACGCGTAGTGTGAAGCTGACCGACAGTGGTCGCCGTTATTACGAAGAATGTCGCCAGGCCCTTGCTCAACTGGTCGAGGCCCAGCGCGAGGTGATGGGCCAGCAGCAAGTGCCGTCCGGTACGTTGCGCATCAGTATTCCGACCACCTACGCGCATCATCGAATTCTGCCGCTGTTGCCCGAATTTCGGGCGCGTTATCCGGCGGTGAAGGTCGAGTCGCACATCAGTAATCGCAACATCGATTTCGTCGGCGAAGGCTACGACATGGCGATTCGCGTGCGAGCCATCCCGGATTCCGGCCTGATCGCCCGACCGTTGGAAG
This sequence comes from Pseudomonas jessenii, assembly GCF_002236115.1. Taxonomy (GTDB): domain Bacteria; phylum Pseudomonadota; class Gammaproteobacteria; order Pseudomonadales; family Pseudomonadaceae; genus Aquipseudomonas; species Aquipseudomonas jessenii. Next base: position 120,275 of record NZ_NIWT01000010.1, read on the forward strand.
ATGCCGCCCTGGTGATGATCGCCAGTCCTGATTACCTGAAACGGGCCGGCACTCCGCAAACCCTCGACGACCTCGAAAACCACGAATGCATCCAGTACGAATTGCCCAGCAGCGGCCGACGCATTGCCTGGCTGTTCAACGATGAAGGCGTGCCCCGGGAGATTCTGGCCGAGGGCAACCTCAGTTGCTCCGACGATGTGCTGGGCGGTGTGACCTTGGCCAAACACGGGGCGGGGTTGTTTCAGACCTACCGGTTTATCGTGGAAAAGGAACTGGCCGACGGCTCGCTGGTGGAAGTGCTCAAGCCCTATGGCGGGCGCTCGCGGCCGTTTACCTTGCTGTATCCGCAAAGTCGCCATGTACCGCTGCGCTTGAGGGCGTTTATCGATTTCCTCGTGGAGCACCTGCCGCGCTGACCTGCGAAAGTGTCCGATCACCGCCCACAAACAGCCGGCATACCTTCACTTCAATTGACCAAATTAACCAGTTAGTACAATTTATCTCCACAGGCTGAAGCCCTCGGCCGATTCCAAAAATAACAAGTGGAGAGATTCCGATGCCCCCTATCGTTCTGGTGCTCAACGGCCCGAACCTGAACCTGCTCGGCACCCGTGAACCGGCGACTTACGGCCACGAAACCCTGGCAGACATTTCGGCCCTGTGCGCACGCGCCGCCGAAGAGTTCGGCCTGGCGGTGGAGTTTCGCCAGACCAACCATGAAGGCGAATTGCTCGACTGGATTCACGCCGCCCGCGGTCGCTGCGCCGGGATCGTCATCAATCCTGCCGCGTGGACCCACACCTCGGTCGCCATCCGCGACGCCCTGGTCGCCAGCGAACTGCCGGTGATCGAAGTCCACCTGTCCAACGTGCACGCCCGCGAGCCCTTCCGCCACCATTCGTTCGTATCCGCCATTGCAACGGCGGTGATGGCCGGTTTTGGCAGTCATGGCTATCGCCTGGCGCTGGAACACTTCAGTCATCGTTTGAAGGGGTGATCGCCGTGACTCAGAACCACGTGATACTGGCCGGGCTGATTGGCGCCGGCATCCAGGCGTCCCGCACACCGGCCATGCACGAGCATGAAGGCGATGCCCAGGGGCTGCGCTATCTGTATCGCCTGATCGATCTTGATCAGTTGAAGCTCGACAGCAACGCCCTGCCCGACCTGTTGATGGCTGCCGAGCGCATGAACTACACCGGGCTGAACATCACCTTTCCATGCAAGCAGGCGATCATCCCGCTGCTCGACGAACTCTCGCCGGAGGCCCGCGGTATCGGTGCGGTCAACACGGTGGTGCTCAAGGATGGCAAACGCATCGGCCACAACACCGATTGCCTGGGCTTTGCCGAGGGGTTTCGCCGAGGTTTGAAAGGCGTTGCCGTTGAACGTGTCGTACAGATGGGCGCTGGTGGCGCAGGTGCAGCGGTGGCCCACGCGTTGTTGAGCGAAGGCGTACAACAGCTGAGCATTTTTGACGTGGACATCCGCCGCGCCCAGGATCTGGCTGACAACCTCAATCAGCATTTCGGCGTCAGTCGGGCGGTGGCCGGGTATGACCTGCCCGATGCCATGGCACAGGCTGACGGCCTGGTGAACACCACGCCGATGGGCATGAAAAAACTGCCGGGCATGCCGGTGCCAGTGGAGCTGCTGCGGGCCGAATTGTGGGTGGCGGAGATCGTTTACTTCCCACTGGAAACCGAACTGCTGCGCAACGCCCGCGCCCTCGGTTGCCGGACACTGGACGGCGGCAACATGGCGGTGTTTCAGGCGGTCAAAGCATTCGAGCTGTTCAGCGGCGTAGTCCCGGATGCCCAGCGGATGCTTGAGCACTTCCAGAGCATGAATGACTGAATGACTGAATGAGTGAAGTGAGGGGGCAACCCCCTCACCTCGCCTCAGGCTTGCAGGTACCGCAGAACCGACTCGCAAATCATCTCCCGATGACGCTGCTTGATACGTTCGTCCGGCAGGTCGATCTGAAAAATCTCACCAAAGGTGTGGCGGTTCGAGACGCGATAGAAGCAGAACGAACTGATCAGCAAATGCACGTCCAGCGGATCAAGCCCGGTACGGAAAAGCCCCTGCTCGGCGCCGCGACGCAGAATCTCGCCCAGTGAATCGAGGATAGTGTTGTTCATCGCCTTGATCGCATCGGAGCGCTTCACGTACTCGGCGTTGTGAATGTTCTCGATACTGACGATGCGCACGAAATCGACGTTGCGATCATGGTGATCGAAGGTGAACTCCACCAGCCGCCGAATGGCTTCGACCGGCGCCAGCTCTGCCAGGTGCAGGCGATTTTCGGTGTTGCGGATATCGCCGTAGAGTTTCTCCAGCACCTCGACGTAGAGCTGCTCCTTACTGCCGAAGTAGTAATAGATCATGCGCTTGGAGGTGTGGATGCGCTCGGCGATGGCATCGACGCGGGCACCGGAAAGCCCCTGCTGGACGAATTCGACAATCGCCTCCTGCAGGATGTTTTCGCGGGTCTTTTCCGGGTTGTTCTTGCGACTCTTGCGCGGCTCGGCACCAGGTTCTACGGAGGCTGCGGGGAGTTCTGAAGTCATTGTCATTGCGGGCTCACGGCCATCACTGCACAGGCTGGCGATTATGGGCTGCGCGGCACAGTGAAGGAAGCCGCGCGGCCCACGTTTAATCCCGCGTTTACGAATTACCTACAACTTCGCCTGGCGCAATGCACCGCTACGGGATTTGGCCATGGCCGCCAGGCGCACCGCGACGTTGGCCGCGCCGTAGCCGGCATAACCGTTTTTACGCTGGATGATCTCGAAGAAGAACCGCCCCTCGAACGGCTCGGTATACACATGAAACAGTTCACCGCCCTGGGCGTCGCGGTCGTACAACACATTGTAGTAGGCCAGTTCACTGAGGAACTCGTCGTCGAAATCGAACCGCGCCGCCAGGTCATCGTAGTAGTTGAGCGGAATATCCAACAGCGGCACGCCCGCCTCTTTTGCACGGCTGACCTGGGCAAAGATGTCATCACAATCAAACGCGATGTGGTGCACGCCGGAGCCGCGATAACTCGACAGCGCGTGTGAGATCGCGGTGTTGCGGTTCTCGGAAATGTTCAGTGGCAGGCGGATCGAACTGTCCCGGCTACGCAAGGCACGGCTCTTCACCAGACCATAAGGATCCGGCAGCACGACTTCATCGTCTGCCTCGAAATCCAGCAGGCTCTTATAGAACAGCACCCAGCTGTCGAGGCTGTCGGCCGGCAGCGCCATGGCCATGTGGTCGATGCGCTTGAGGCCACCGCTGACCGGTGCATCCGCCAGCAGATTGAAGTCGGTACCGTAGACGTCGGCATCCTGGTCCACCAGATAAATCAGGCTGCCATCCGGCGCACGCACCGCCGCCAGTTCCAGTTCATTGGGGCCCACCAGCCCGCGATAGGGTTGACCCTTGTAGGCCACGGCTCGGGCCAGCGCACTGGCGCTGTCCTTGACCCGCACGGCGGTAGCGCACAACGAAGGGCCGTGGGCTTCGAAAAAGCTGTGGCCGAAGGAGTAAGGTTCGGAGTTGAGGATCAAATTGATATCGCCCTGGCGCATCAGGCTGACGCTCTTGGAACGATGCTGCCCGGCCTTGACGAAACCCAGTCGCTCAAGCCAATGCGAGAGCTTGGCGCCGAGGCTTTCGTCCACGGCGAACTCGAGAAACTCGATGCCGTTGTACTCACTGGCCTTGGGCGTTTCGAACAGAATTTCAGAGTTGGCCGCAGGCCTGGCTTCCTGGGCCAGACGCTCGCGGGTTTTCTCTTCCAGATACAGCAACGAACGCAAGCCGTCGGCGGCGTTGGCTCGTGGCGGCGCGGCGCGGAAGCCATCGTTGAAGATTTCCAGCGACAGAGGCCCGGTGTAGCCACTCTTGATGATCGGCGCGAGGAACCCCGGCAAGTCGAATTCACCCTGGCCCGGGAAGCAGCGAAAATGCCGGCTCCACTCCAGCACGTCCATGGCCAGGATCGGCGCGTCAGCCATTTGCACGAAGAAAATCTTGTCGCCAGGAATCTCGGCGATAGCACTTGGATCGCCCTTGAGCGACAGGGTGTGAAAGCTGTCCAGCAACACGCCGAGGCTTGGGTGATCGGCCTGACGCACGATGTTCCACACCTGTTGCCAGGTGTTCACATGCCGGCCCCAGGCCAGCGCTTCGTAACCGATGCGCAGGCCACGTGCCCCGGCGTGCTCGGCCAGAAGTCGCAAGTCGTCGACCAGAACCTGTTCATCACCGATGGACTCGGCCGAGGCATTGCTGCACACCAGCACCAGGTCAGTGCCCAGCTCCTGCATCAGGTCGAATTTGCGCTCGGCGCGTTCCAGGTTGCGCGACAGGCGATCGCGGCGGCAGCCTTCGAAATCACGGAACGGTTGAAACAGGGTGATGGCGATCCCGAGATCGGCGCACATCTGTTTAATTTCCCGTGGACTACCGTCGTAGTAGAGAAGGTCGTTCTCGAAAATCTCGACGCCGTCGAACCCGGCGGCGGCAATGGCTTCGAGTTTTTCCGGCAGGGTACCGCTCAAGGATACGGTGGCAATGGAACGCTGCATGTTTCGGCTCCCGATGGAGGCTTCGGCTACAGGGAATTTGCGCCGCTTTTGAAAGAGTGGACGGATTATTGAGCTGGTCGATGCATTGAGCAATTTAAAGTGTACTACCCAGTTAGTTTTGCGTGCGATTATCGAACACAATGGCCGATAGCGAATTGACGATTTTTTGTTCACTGCGCAACATCAACACCACATTGGGTCCGGTCTTGAAATCGTCGGCCCCGGTCAACAAGACCCAGAACACCACATAAAAATTTCAAAAAACGGGTATACGCTCATGCGCTCATTCAACGCCTTGCTCACTCGCTCTACCGTCATTACGCCTTGCCTGGCGTCCATCCGAACCCCGCGCTCCGCCGGCACAACCGTGCCGCTCGCTGAATAACCCGTCAGCCGACGAACACAGCCGATCAGCCCTTTCGCGCACGCCGCGACAGACCGATTGATCACGCGCCCTTGAAGTCACGACGAGCCCCGCTTGTCAGTCATTGAACGGATGGCACACATGATTCCTTCTCAAAGTTCTCGCATGGCACCTGCCATGAGCACCGCCACAGGTGGCATCGGCGACAAAATCCGCGGCGCCATGGCAGTCGGCAAAACCCGTTGGGGCATGCTGGCACTGGTGTTTTTCGCCACCACCCTGAACTACATCGACCGCGCCGCCCTAGGCGTGATGCAGCCTATCCTGGCCAAGGAAATGAGCTGGACGGCGATGGACTACGCCAACATCAACTTCTGGTTCCAGGTCGGTTACGCCATCGGTTTCGTGCTGCAAGGCCGTTTGATCGACCGGGTCGGCGTCAAGCGCGTGTTCTTCTGCGCCGTGCTGCTCTGGAGCCTGGCGACCGGTGCCCACGGCCTGGCCACTTCGGCGGTCGGCTTCATGGTCTGCCGATTCATCCTCGGCCTGACCGAAGCGGCCAACTACCCGGCCTGCGTGAAAACCACGCGCCTGTGGTTCCCGGCCGGTGAACGTGCGGTAGCCACCGGTATTTTCAATGCCGGGACCAACGTCGGCGCGATGTTCACGCCGATGCTGCTGCCACTGATCCTGCACGTCTGGGGTTGGCAGGCCGCGTTCCTGTGCATGGCATCACTGGGCGGGATCTGGCTGTTGTTCTGGGGTTTGAAGTACTTCAACCCGGAAGACCACCCGAGCGTGAAACAGTCGGAGCTGGACTACATCCAGAAAGAAGTCGAGCCGGAACAAACCCGCGTGCCGTTCTCGAAAATCCTGCGCATGCGCGGCACCTGGGCCTTCGCCCTCGCCTACTCGATCACCGCACCGGTGTTCTGGTTCTACCTGTACTGGCTGCCGCCGTTCCTCAACCAGCAATACAACCTGGGCATCAACGTCACCCAGATGGGTATCCCGCTGATCATCATCTACCTCACTGCCGACTTCGGTAGCGTTGGCGGCGGCATCCTCTCCTCGTTCCTGATCGGTCGCGGCGTCAACCCGATCAAGGCGCGACTGATGTCCATGTTCCTGTTCGCCTGCTGCATCATCGGCGTGATCATGGCGGCCGGTTCCAGCAACCTGTGGGTCGCGGTGGCCGCCATCTCCCTGGCCATCGGCGCGCACCAGGCCTGGACCGCGAACATCTGGAGCCTGGTGATGGACTACACGCCCAAGCACATGATGAGTACGGTGTTCGGCTTCGGTGGCATGTGTGCGGCGATTGGCGGGATGTTCATGACCCAACTGGTCGGCCACATCCTGACCATCACCAACAACAACTACACCGTGCTGTTCACCATGATTCCGGCGATGTACTTCATTGCGCTGATCTGGATGTACTTCATGGCACCGCGCAAGATTCCGACCGTCACCGAATAAAACATCGTCACCCTCTGTGGGAGCGAGCCTGCTCGCGAAAGCGGACTGTCATTCAACATTGATGTTGTCTGATACATCGCCTTCGCGAGCAGGCTCGCTCCCACAGGTTTTTTTACCGGCGGCTTTGCTGCCAGGCCGCCGCCAACCCGCTGCAGCAGATCACGGCGATGCCGAGCACGGTGGTCAGTGTCGGCGTATGGGAAAACAGCAGCCAGCCCAGCAGGCCGGCGAAGATGATCTGGCAATAGCTGAACGGTGCCAGCAGTGCCGGTGCCGCGAGGCGGAAAGCCTGGGTCAGGAACAGGTGAGCCGTCATCCCGCAGGCCCCCAGCGCCAGCATCATCGCACCATGCACCAGGTTCGGCGTCTGCCAGAAGAACGGCACCAGCGCACTCATCACCAGCGTGTTGCACAAGCCTGCGAAGAAGTTACTGGTGGTCGGGCTGTCGATCTCGCTGAGCTTGCGGGTCAGCAGTTGGTAGAAGCAGAAAAACAGCGCCGAGCAGAACGGCAGCAACACCGCCGGGGTAAACAGATCGCCCCCGGGGTGAACGATGATCAGCACTCCGCTAAAACCGAAAATCACTGCCAGCCATTGCCCCCGGGTCACCCGCTCGCCAAGCAGCGGTACCGACAGCGCGGTGACCAATACCGGTGCGAGGAAGTTGACCGACGTGGCCTCGGCCAGCGGGATGTACATCAGCCCCGTGGTGAAAAACAGACTGGTGCCCAGCAAGCAAAGCGCCCGGATCACCTGCAGCAATGGCCGTTTGGTACGCAGCACCCGCAGCCCGGACTGCGGCAGGAAAATCCCGGCCATCAACAAGGTGTGAACCACGTAGCGCGCCCAGACCACCATGACAATGGGATAAAAACCGGAGAGGTATTTGGAAAAGGCGTCGTGGGTGGAAAACAGGAAGGTCGCGACAACGATCAGCAGGATCCCTTTGAAGGGCTGATTGACGCCGGAAAGCGGGGTGCTGACGGTCATTGGGTTTCCTTTATTACATCCTTATTTTGTAGGAGCGAGCTTGCTCGCGATGAACCTGAGGGCGCCATGTTTTTCCAGGCAGCCTTCATTATCGTTGACGACCATCGCGAGCAAGCTCGCTCCTACCAGCGATAGGTGCGCAGCACCGATTACAGCCGCGCAAACAATTCCCGGGTTTTATCCAGCGCCATCTGCGCCCGCTCCAACCCACTCACGCCCTGCTCCAGCAACTGCACGGTGGGAATCTCCAGGCTCAATGGAATGTCAGCCGGCAAAATCCCCAACAATCCCTGCAGATCACAATCGCCATCGCCGGGAAAACGCCGTTCGTTACGCGCCTGGCGCAAGATCTCCGCCATTTCGGTCGGCCGTAGTCCTGCGACGTCACACAACTGTGCATACCGTAACCGTGAGGGAGCAACTTTGGCCAGATCTTCCAGGCGCGATCCCGAACGATCGAAGTGGAAGGCGTCCACCAGCACTCCGCCGTTTCCCCGCCCGGCGTTTTCTACAATACGCACGGCTTGTTGAAGATTGCGCGCATCGGTCCAGGGCATGAACTCCAGATGCGGGTGCAGCCCATAGAGTGCCGCCAGATCACAGAGTTCGGCAAAATGTTCCGTCAGCCGTTGTTCATCAGGGTCGTTACCGGCCACCAGCAACTCACTTGCGCCGAACTCGGCACCCACCGCCAGGACTTTTTCGAAATCGGCGACGACGGTTTCCGGTTTGAGCCGCAGGATTTCGACGTCCAGCACCCGAATACCGGTATCGCGCAGACGCGCCAAGGTCTGGCGCCGCAGTTCGTGGTCGGCCACCAGGGCAAAATGGTGCTCCTCCGGGGTTGCCGGTACCAGACGCAAGCCGACATGGCTGTAACCGGCCCGCGCGGCGACCTCGACCATATCGGGCGGTGACAACTCCAGCACGGTCAGGCTGGCCAGGGAGAAGATACGCTCGCTCATGCTCACCCCTCGATCATGGATGGCGTGCAGGCACGCCCGGTTTCGGCGGCTTCGCGGATGGCTTCGATCAGCGCCAACGTACGCGCGGCATCGGCGGCACTCACCAGCGGCTCGACCTCCCGGCGCGCAACTCGCACGAAGTGCTGCAACTGCAAGCGTAGGGCTTCATCGGCACTGAAGCTTTCCTGGGTTGCCAGCAACGGTTGATGCCAGCCGCCATCGACATCGTTGTAGTGCCAGCGTTTAAGCTGCGGAATGCTCAGCGCCCCACCTGTCCCGGCCAGCAAGTAGCACGGTTGATCAGGATGACGCGGATACACCGGGTTCTCCCCCGAATCCAGCTCCCAGCTCCAGGGCGCAGCCACCGCATCGGAGCCGGTCAGGCTGCCCAGTGCACCGTTGTCGAATTGCAGCAGTACCGCCGCGCAATCTTCGTTGGCAAACCCGCGAATGGCGTTGCTGGTGATGGCCTGAACCTGGCGCACTTCACCGCACAAATGCCGCAGCAGATCGAGGTCGTGGATCAGGTTGGTCAACAGCATCCCCGCGCCGGCCTCGCGGCGCCAGGGTGTTTCAAAATAGCTGTCGGGCTTGCGCAATTGCCAGAGCGCCGTGACCGTGGTCAACCGACCCAATGCGCCGCTGTGGACAAGCTCGTGGGCGCGGACGATCAGCGGATTGTGGCGACGATGATGTCCGACCAGTATCGGAACGCCACTGGCCTTCGAGGCAGTCACCAGCTCCCTGGCTTCATCCAGGTGCACGCCCACCGGTTTTTCCAGCAATACCGGCACGCCGGCCGCGAGGCAATCGAGGGCCGTGCTGACGTGCAGCGTGTTCGGGTTGGCAACTATCACGGCGTCTGGCTTCGCCTGCTCCAGCATCTGACAATGATCGGCGAAACAGGCTACGCCCCATTGCGCCGCAAGACTGGCCGCCTGCGGTCCCGGATCGGCCACGGCGCACAACGTCGCTTCAGTCAGGGATTGCAGATGCTGGTAGTGCTGCTGGCCCATGTTGCCAGCACCGATCAGGGCGATGCGAAGTGGCGAATTCAAGATACGGTCCTCTTGTGAGTGTTATTGGAGCGATGAACTCCAATAATTTAGAACCTGGTTCCAGATTCTTACACAGACCTATCCTGAAAGTGTTCGAACAGCGCACAGCTTCTCAAGCTGGACACTGTTCAAAATGTGGGAGCGGGCTTGCTCGCTCCCACAGTCGATTTGCACAGGCCTTAGTTGAACAACTCCGACGCCAGGCTCGCTGCACTCAACTCCTCGGTGTACGCGAGCAACAACGGCGCCAGCTCATGCAGCCGCGCCCCCGGCATCCGTGCACTCGGCCCGGCGATGCTGAGCACGCCGATCACCCGCCCATCGGCGGGATGGCGCACCACTGCCGCAATCGCCGAAGTGCCGATCGCCGAGCTCTCCTCGACCCAGGCGTAGCCCTGGTCCCGCGCCAGACGCAGGCGTTCGAGCAATTCGATGTTCGAGCGCGGCGCGTTCGGCCCCACATGTTCCGGCACTTGTGCGCCCTGTCGCTCCACCAGCGACAAGGCTTCGGCATCGCTCATGCAGGCCAGCCACGCATGCCCAGAGGCTGTGTAAAACAACGGCGCATCGCGGCCCATGTCCGGGTCGTAACGCAGACCGGAGCGCGCGCCCTGGGACTTGGCGATCCAGGTCTGACGCTCACCGTCGATCACCCCGAGACGCACCAGTTCGCCGGTTTCCTGCGCCAAGCGGTCAAGCACTGGCTGCACGATGTCGGCACCGCTGCTCGACAGGTAACGGAAGCCCATCGCCACCAGTTTGGTCGAGAGGTGATAACGCAGATTATCCGGATTCTGCCGCACGTAACCGAGGCGGATCAGCTCGGCCAGCAGGCGATGGGTCGCGCTCTTGGGGATATCCAGTTGCTCTGCCAGGGTCTGCATCGGCAGGCCACGGGGATCGCTGGTGAGGCTTTCGAGCACACTGAAAACACGTTCGATCTGACTGCCGGCCATGGTCGCTTCCACGCAAAATTTGCTCGATTCTAGAAGACATCTGAACGAATGCGAAATCTGGAACTGAACGTTCGATAACCGCCCGTTTTACACCCTCAAGACTTGTTCGGCTTCACCTGATTCTTATATTTTCTGGAACAAGATTCCAAAACAATAAAACACCGGAGTTCAAACAATGCCTGCCCAAGCGTACTTTCTTCCCGACATCGACTGCGATGTGCTGATCGTTGGTTCCGGTGCGGCGGGACTGTCGGCGGCCGTGACCGCCGCGTGGCATGGACTGAAAGTCATAGTGGTAGAAAAGGACCCTGTGTTCGGCGGTGCCACGGCCTGGTCCGGTGGCTGGGCCTGGGTGCCTTGCAACCCGCTGGCCCGGCGCGCAGGCATCGTCGAAGACGTTGAACTGCCGCGCACTTACCTGAAACACGAACTGGGCGAGCGCTTTGATCCGGCAATGATCGACGCTTTCCTGGAAGCCGGCCCGCGGATGGTGTCGTTCTTCGAGCAGCACACCTCGCTGCAATTCGCCGACGGCAACGCCATTGCCGACATTCATGGCGACACGCCGGGGGCCGGCACCGGTGGACGCTCGGTGATCGCCGCCCCGTACGACGCACGAAAAGTCGGCACACTGCTCAAGCGTCTGCGCAAAACCATGCGGGAAACATCGTTCATGGGCATGCCGATCATGGCGGGGGCGGACCTCACGGCATTCCTCAACCTGACCCGTTCACTGTCGGCGGCCTGGCACGTTACGCGGCGCTTCAGCCGCCACCTGTTCGATCTCGTCGTACATGGCCGGGCGATGCAACTGGTCAACGGCGTGGCCTTGGTGGCGCGCCTGGCGAAATCCGCCGATGACCTCGGTGTGTTGCTCTGGGAATCAGCGCCCGTGAGTCGATTGCTGCGCGAGAATGACCAGGTACGAGGTGCGGTGGTCAACACCGGCAAAGGCTCGGTGCGCATCCATGCACGCAAGGCCGTGGTGCTCGCTGCGGGTGGTTTCGCCAATGACATCGACCGCCGCAAGGCCCTGTTCCCCCGCACACCGACCGGGCATGAGCATCTGGCCTTGCCACCCCTCGGCGTTTGCGGCGATGGCCTGCGCCTGGGCGAAAGTGCCGGTGCCAGGGTGAATACCGACATGGCGTCCGCCGTCGCCTGGGCACCGGTTTCGCAGGTGCCGCACAGCGACGGCAGCACGGGACACTTCCCGCACATCATCGAGCGCGGCAAACCGGGCATCATCGGTGTGCTGAGCAACGGCCAGCGCTTCGTCAATGAAGCCAACGGCTACTACGACTACGTCACGGCCATGGTCGCCGCCGCCCCGCCGGGTGAGGAAGTGGCGTCGTGGTTGATCTGCACCCATGGTTTTCAGCGTCGATATGGCCTGGGCATCTCTCGGCCATTTCCGGTGCCGCTGTCATCCTTCATCCGCAGCGGCTATCTGAAAACCGGCAACACCCTTGAGGAATTGGCTGCAGCCTGCGGCATCGACCCGGTTGGCTTGCGCACCACCGTGTCGGACTACAACCGCCACGCGCGCAACGGCGAGGACCCGCAATTCGGCCGTGGTTCCACACCCTACAACCGCAAGCAGGGTGACGCACTGCAACAGCCCAACCCATGCGTCGCACCGATCGAACAAGGCCCCTTCTATGCCGTGAAAGTCCAGCCGGGCTGCTTCGGTACCTTCGCCGGGCTCAAGGTCAACCAACATGCCCAAGTCCTGGATGGCGCGGCGCAACCCATCGCTGGGCTGTACGCGGCGGGCGGCGACATGGCCAGCATCATGGGCGGTCACTACCCCGCTGGCGGCATCAATCTCGGCCCGGCGCTGACCTTCGGCTACATCGCCGCGCGCCATATCGCAGGTGTCACTGCTTATGAAAAGGAGATCGACCATGCAGCACATCATTAACGCTCAGGGTTTGAACATGCCGAAACTCGGCCTCGGCACCTGGCCAATGCTCGGCGAGGAATGCACCCGAGCAGTGGAGCAGGCTCTGGCCCTGGGTTACCGGCACATCGACACGGCAGCGGCCTACAACAACGAAGACGCTGTCGGTCAGGCGCTGGCGAACAGTCCGACACCCCGCGAACAGATCCACGTCACGACCAAAGTCTGGTGGGACCAACTGCAACCCGATGCCATGCGCCACTCCATGGACCGTAGCCTCGAAGCCCTGCGCAGCGAATACGTCGACCTGTTCATGCTCCATTGGCCAACCACCGATTGGGATTTGCCGCGCACCATAGAAACCCTGGTGTCGTTCAAGGAGCAAGGCCTGGCGCGCAACATTGGCGTGGCGAATTTTCCACTACCCCTGCTACGCAAAGTCGTCGAAGAACTGGGGGCGCCGCTGTCGGCGATCCAGGTCGAGTACCACGTGCTGCTCGGACAAAACGCCCTGCTCGACTACGCCCGTCAACAGGATCTTGCGCTGACAGCCTACACGCCACTGGCACGCAACAAGGTATCCGACATTCCGGCCATCCGGCGGATCGCCGCGAAACACGGCGTACTGCCGACGCAGGTCGCGCTCAAATGGCTGCTCGATCAACCCAACGTGGCCGCGATCCCCAAGGCCAGCAGCGAGCCCAATCAACTGGCCAATCTCGCGGCGCTGGATGTGCGACTGGATGATGAAGACCGTGCCTTGATCGCCAGCCTGTCCAAACGCGAGCGCCAGGTCAGCCCTGACTTTGCGCCGGTGTGGGATGCATTCGACGAATAATCCGCAGGACCGGCGATCGCTCTCACGATAAAAACCCATCGCCCGAGGGAATTCGATGGGTTATCCGTGTTCAATACAAGCCTGAAACCTTTTCGGCAACCCTTCACGGGTGGCCGGGAATCAACCTGTGCGCGAAAAAAAGACGGACGATCGGACTGGCGCCGCTCCCACTTGGCAGCAACACTCATCGCACGGAGCTTTACCCGGAACAGAAGAGGATTCCCACATGCTATGGAAAAAAGGCCGACGCAGCGACAACGTGGTCGACGCCCGTGGCGATGATGTCGGCGGTGGTGGCGGCGGCATGCGTTTTGGCGGTGGCAAGGGTTTGAGCCTGACGGCGATCCTCCTGATTGTCGGCATCGGCTGGATCACCGGCCAGGATCCACTGCAGATCCTCGGACAACTGACCGGGCAAATGGAGCAGCAATCGGCGCCCGCCACCAACCAGAGTCGCCAGGCACCTCCGGCCAATGATGAGAGCGCGGAATTCGTGCGCTCGATCCTCGGCGATACCGAAGACACCTGGGGCGCGATATTTCAGCAGGCCGGTCGCCAATATAAGGACCCGACCCTGGTGCTGTTCAGCAACCGCGTGAATTCGGCCTGCGGTCTGGCCACCTCGGCGACCGGCCCCTTCTATTGCCCGGCCGACCAGAAGGTCTACCTGGACATGGCATTCTTCCAGGAGATGTCCCAACGCTTTTCCGCCGCGGGCGACTTCGCCCAGGCCTACGTGATCGCTCACGAAGTCGGACACCACGTGCAGACCCTGCTTGGGGTGTCCACGAAAATTCAGGCAGCGCGCCAACAAGGCCGGCAAATGGAAGGCGACGGTGGTTTGCTGGTTCGCCAGGAACTTCAGGCCGATTGCCTGGCCGGCGTCTGGGCCAACAATGCGCAGAAGCGCCTGAACTGGCTGGAACCGGGCGACATCGAAGAAGCACTGAACGCCGCGAACGCCATCGGCGACGATCGTTTGCAGCAACAGGGTCAGGGCCGTGTAGTCCCGGACTCCTTCACCCATGGTACGTCGGCGCAACGGGTGCGCTGGTTCAAAACCGGTTTCGCCCAAGGCCAGGTTGGCCAGTGCGATACCTTTGCGGCGAAAAATCTGTAAATGAAGAAGTGGTTGTTGGTTGTTCTGTTTACTTGCGCAACGTCCCAAGCCGCCGAGCATGGGGTCAAGGAACTCAGCTCAGGGCGCCTGCTGTTGAAGTCAGGTGAAATCGCGGTGGGCATCAGCCCCGCCCCGGCAAAAATCGAACGGGTGCTGATCATCCTCCACGGTCGCTTGCGCAATGCGCAAACCTATCTGCAGAGTGGTGAGCACGCGGCCGAACTGGCGGGGCAAAGCGCAACGACCCTGGTGATCGCCCCGCAATTCCTCAATGAAACCGACGTTGCGGTCCATCCGGTGGCCGACACCGTTTTGCGCTGGCAAGGCAATGAATGGATGGCTGGTGGCGAATCCACGGCACCCTTTCGGCTGAGTTCCTACGCGGCGCTCGACGAAATCATCGCCCGCTTGGGTGACCGTCAGCAGTTTCCGGATGTGAAGCAAATTGTCATCGCCGGGCACTCCGGCGGCGCGCAGGTGGTTCAGCGCTATGCGTTGCTCGGTCACGCGCAATCCGACCTCGATGCAGCCGGCGTGCAGGTGCGCTACGTGATCGCCAATCCGTCCTCCTACGCTTATTTCGATGAGCGCAGGCCCGTGGCGTTCAGCCACGCCGGTTGCCCGAATTTCCATCGCTGGAAGTACGGGCTGGCGGATTTACCGGCTTACGCCGAAGGACAAACCGCAGCACAGTTGCAGGAAAGTTACCTCAAGCGTGAGGTCGTTTATCTGCTGGGGCAGCAGGACACCGACCCGAATCATCCGGCGCTGGATAAAAGCTGTGAAGCCAGGGCGCAAGGGCCGTCTCGATTGGCCCGCGGGCGTTTTTACTTCGATTATCTGAAGCGGCTGCAACCGCAAGGGTTGAAGCAGCAATTGGTTGAAGTGCCCGGGGTCGGGCATAACGGGGATGGGATGTTTACCTCGCCAGAGGGACAAAGGGCGTTGTTCAGTCAGTAAGTTTTGCAGTGCCGCATCTGACGCCATCGCGAGCAAGCTCGCTCCCACATTGGAATCAATGTGAACACATGATTTGTGAACACCAGGGAATCATTGTGGGAGCGAGCCTGCTCGCGATGGCGATTTACCAGGCAACCACCTGATCAGGCTGAAAGCATCTGCCGTAACTCGACACAATCCGCCGCATGCCAATCGGTCAATTCCGGCCATGGATTATCCGGCAGATTCACCAACACAGTCCGCGCTCCCGCCGCCCGCCCACAATCGAGATCGAAGCGGTAATCACCGACCATCACCATCTCGCTCGCCGGCACCTTCCATGCTTCGGCCAGTTTCAGCAACCCGCCCGGATGCGGCTTGGGCGGAGCATCATCGCGGCCCAACACATCCTCCAGCGCAAAGCAGTCGGCCAGGCCAATGGCCTCCAGCGTGACATGCGCCAGCTCCCGGGCGTTGCGCGTGAGAATGCCCAGGCGATAACCACGCCCGGCCAGTTCGCGCACCAGTTCCACCGCGCCCGGCGCCGGTTGCGAACCAAGGGCCAGGTCCCGCTCGTGCTCCAGCAGCCATGCATGTTTGGCTGCGGCTTCATCGGCCGGCAGTGCGGCGAGGTGGGTCAGGATGTCGTGTTCGGCAGGAATCGCCAACGCCACGCGAATCGCCGCGAAGTCGTGCACGGCCACCGTCAGGGTGCCGTCCATGTCGAACACCCAGTGACGCACGTCGGCCAGGCTCATGCCCAATCCTTGCGGTGACGGATCAAGCCTTCCTGGGTGACCGAGGCCACCAGTTGCCCGGCGCGGTTGAACACGCTGCCACGGGAGAAGCCACGGGAATTGCCCGCCCACGGACTGTCCATCGCATAGAGCAACCAGTCATCGGCACGCAGATCCTGGTGGAACCACAGCGCGTGATCGAGGCTGGCGACCTGCATGTCCTTGTGCCACACCGACTTGCCGTGGGGCTGCATCGAGGTAACCAGCAGACCGAAGTCCGATGCATAGGCCAGCAGATATTTATGCAGCGCCGGCGAATCGGCCAGCGCCCCGTCGGCGCGGAACCAGACGTACTTGACCGGATCGGAGGGCAGCGGGTTGTAGGGATCTTTCTCGGTCACCGGGCGAAATTCGATCGGCTTCGGGCACAGCAGTTTTTCGCGCATTTTCTCGGGAATCAGGTGCGCGCGCTGCTGGGTGATTTCCAGTTCCGATGGCAGGTTTTCCGGACCGACCACTTGCGGCATTTCGGTCTGGTGCTGAAAGCCTTCTTCGTCGTACTGGAACGACGCACTGCACGTGAATATCGGGTGGCCCTTCTGGATCGCCGTCACCCGACGCGTGCTGAAACTGCCACCGTCACGCACCCGGTCAACCTGATACACCACCGGCAACCCGGCATCGCCCGGGCGCAGGAAATAGCCGTGCATCGAATGCACATGGCGCGCCTCTTCAACCGTCTGACTGGCCGCCGACAGCGACTGACCGAGCACCTGACCACCGAACAGCTGACGAAAACCCAGGTCCTGGCTACGGCCACGGAACAGGTTTTCTTCGATCGGCTCCAGCGTCAGCAGGTCGACCAGATCTTCCAACACTTGGCTCATTCAGACTCTCCTCACACAACGCAATACCGCGCAGTCTTGGCTGCGGCGGTCGATTCAGTTTCTGGCCCGGGCCAACATGTGGTCCATTGTAAACGTCCGTGTCAGGTTATCCATGCAAGGTTTGCAGCCATTGTTCACGGCTGATGCGGTACAACACGTGGTGATGCAGGGGATGATCGACGGAGAGCTTGGGATGATCGAAGTCATCGGCCGGATCGTGATGCATGCCAATCGCCTGCATGACTTTCTGCGACGGCAGGTTACTGTCAGCGGTAAAGGACACGACTTCGCTCAGCAGCAAACGGTCAAACCCGCAGCGCAGAGCGGTCCACGCCGCTTCACTGGCGTAACCCAACCCCCAGTGCTCGCGGGCCAGGCGCCAGCCGATTTCCGTGGCTGGGGTGAAAGGCGCGTCGAAACCGACCACACCGAGCCCGGTAAAACCGATGAATTGGCCGGTGTCCTTGCGTTCCAGAGCCCATAGGCCGAAACCATGCTCGGCGAAATGACCACGGATTCGCCCGATCAATGAGGCGCTCTCCAGCCGACTCAAGGCTGCCGGGAAATAGCGCATCACCTGCAGATCGGCGCACATCGCCGCAAAGTCAGGTAAATCTTCATCGCGCCACTGGCGCAACAGCAGCCGAGCGCTTTCAAGTTCCAGTATTGGCTCCATCGTGCCCCGCCCCTCCATTTCAATGTCGCCAGTCTACAACGCTGGTAGGATCCGTCTCTCATTCCTACATGAAATGACCATGCCACTGCCGCTGATTTATCACGAAGACTACAGTCCAGAGTTTCCGGCGGATCACCGCTTCCCCATGGACAAGTTCCGCCTGTTGCGCGATCACCTGGTGGGCAGCGGCCTGACCCGCGACGCCGATCTGCTGCGCCCGGACCTGTGTCCCGCAGAGATTCTCGCCCTCGCCCATGACCCTTCGTATATCGAGCGTTACATGAGTGGCGAATTATCCCGCGAAGACCAGCGCCGCCTCGGCCTGCCCTGGAACGAAGCCCTGGCCCGACGCACGGTACGGGCGGTGGGCGGCTCGTTGCTGGCGGCCGAGCAGGCGCTGGAGCATGGTCTGGCCTGCCACCTCGCGGGCGGCACCCACCATGCGCACTACGATTACCCGGCCGGGTTCTGCATCTTCAATGACCTGGCGGTGATCAGCCATTACCTGCTGGAAAGTGGTCGGGTGAACCGCGTGCTGATCTTCGATTGCGACGTGCATCAGGGCGACGGGACTGCACGAATACTTCATAACACCCCGGAAGCGGTGACCGTTTCCCTGCACTGCGAGAAGAACTTTCCCGCACGCAAGGCCGAAAGTGATTGGGACATTCCACTGCCCAAAGGCATGGGCGATGCCGACTACCTGAAGGTGGTGGACGATGCACTCAACTACCTGCTGCCGCTCTACCAACCGGATCTGGTGCTGTATGACGCCGGGGTCGATGTGCATAAGGACGACGCCCTGGGTTATCTGAAGCTGACAGACGAAGGCGTCGCCGCCCGCGATGAAAGCGTGATGCGCCATTGCCTGGGCCGTGACATTCCGGTGGTCGGGGTAATCGGCGGCGGCTACAGCAAGGACCGCCAGGCCCTGGCCCGCCGACACGGCATCCTCCATCACAGCGCGCAGCGCGTCTGGCAGTCATCAGGTTGTCACTGAGCTGTGGATGCTTTACCCACAATGCCTGTGGAGCTGCCTGTGGATAACCTGAGTGAAAGGGCCTGCAGCCCATGCGGAGCTTGAGCTACAGAGCGCTGATTGTTTTTTAACCAACCCTCGAATTCACCAAAGATCCCTGTAGGAGCGAGCCTGCTCGCGAAAAACGCAACGTCGCCGCCGGGCATCCGGTTTCCCGCGTAATCGTTCAAGAGCATCGCGAGCAGGCTCGCTCCTACAGAGGTCTGGGCTGATAGAATGCCCGGCTTCATTCGCCAAAACCGCAGCGCACTCCATGACCCGATCTTCGACCTCCTCCCCTTCCCGCGTCGCCATCATCGGCGGCGGCCCCGCCGGTCTGATGGCGGCCGAAGTGTTGAGCCAGGCCGGGATCAAGGTCGACCTGTACGACGGTATGCCTTCAGTGGGGCGAAAATTCCTCCTGGCCGGCGTCGGCGGCATGAACATCACGCACTCCGAAGCCTACCCGGCATTTCTCTCACGCTACGCCGAACGCGCCCCGCAGATCGCCCCGCTGCTGCGCGGCTTCGGCGCCGAAGCGTTGTGTCAGTGGATTCATGAACTGGGCATCGAGACCTTCGTCGGCAGCTCCGGCCGGGTATTCCCCACCGACATGAAGGCCGCACCGCTACTGCGCGCCTGGCTCAAACGCCTGCGCGACAGTGGCGTAGTTATCCACACCCGCCACCGCTGGCTCGGATGGGACGAGCGTGGCGGATTGCGTATCGACAGCCCGGAAGGCGAAACAACCGTGCAAGCCGATGCCACCCTGCTCGCCCTCGGTGGCGGCAGTTGGTCGCGCCTGGGTTCGGACGGCGCGTGGATGCTGCCACTGGAGCAACGCGGCGTAGGACTGGCGCCGTTGCAACCCAGTAATTGCGGCTTCGAGGTGCAGGCCTGGAGCGAATTGATGGTCAGCAAATTCGCTGGCGCGCCGCTGAAAAACATCGCCATCGGCCTTAACGATGACGTGCCGCGACTCGGCGAATGTGTGATTACCGCCACCGGAATTGAAGGCAGTCTGATCTACGCCCTGTCGGCACCCATCCGCGAGGCAATCAACCGGCACGGCTCGGCAACCATTCATCTGGACCTGTTGCCGGGCCGGCCTGTGGATAAAGTTGCAGCGGCGTTGAGCAAACCCCGGGGATCGCGCTCCATGGCCAAGCACCTGCACAGTCAGTTGGGCATCGATGGGGTCAAAGCGGCGCTATTGCGAGAACTGACCAGCGCCGACTGCTTTGCCGACATGGCCTTGCTGGCCAACGCGATCAAGGCATTGCCACTGACACTGGTGAAAACCCGTCCACTGGACGAGGCGATCAGCAGCGCTGGCGGGGTGTTGTTCGAGGCGATGGATGAACAATTGATGCTCAAGCAACTGCCTGGCGTGTTCTGCGCCGGGGAAATGCTCGATTGGGAAGCGCCGACCGGTGGCTATCTGCTGACCGCGTGTTTCGCCAGTGGACGAGCGGCGGGGTTGGGGATGGTGGAGTGGTTACAGCGCAAAGATTGAAGACCGCAGCGCGCCCATCGCGAGCAAGCTCGCTCCCACATTGGAATTGTGTCGATCACAAATCCCCTGTGGGAGCGAGCTTGCTCGCGATGGCGGCTTAACAGACGCCGAAGTTAATCAAGGCTTACGCTTACGCGGCCCGGTATTGAACACCGGCACCTTGCGCACAGGCTTGATCGAAGGCTCCGCCGGCGCAACCTCACCGCTATCAACCCACCGACCCAGATTGCGTTTACCACCGCCACCACCGGAAGCCTTGGGCTTCTTCGGTTTTTTCGGCTTTTTGACGACCTGGCCACTGGCATCGGTGTCCGGCACGCGGTGCTCGGGTTCGAAGTCCGGCTCGTTCTGCCGCTTCAAAGTCTGGCGGGTCAGCATCTCGATGGCCGACAGCAGATTCACTTCATCGGCGCAGACCAGGGAAATCGCCTCGCCGGTCGAACCCGCGCGACCGGTACGACCGATGCGGTGGATGTAATCCTCAGCGACGATCGGCAAGTCGAAGTTGACCACCAACGGCAGGTCTTCGATGTCCAGGCCACGGGCTGCCACGTCGGTAGCGACCAGGATCTGCACTTCACTCGCCTTGAAGCGGTCCAGCGCACGCTGGCGGGTCGCCTGGGGTTTGTCGCCGTGGATGCCGTCGGCGTTGATGCCCAGACCCTGAAGTTTCTCCACCAGCGCGTCCACGCCGTTGCGGGTCTTGGCGAACACCAGCACCTGCTTCCACTTGCCCTTGCGCATCAGGTGCACGAACAGTTCCGGCTTGCGCTTCTTGTCCACCGTCACGATCCATTGCTTGACCGTATTGGCTGCGACGTTGCGCGGGCTGACTTCGATAGTCAGCGGATCGTTGAGCATCTGCCCGGCCAGCAGGCGGATGTCATCGGAGAAGGTTGCGGAGAACAGCAACGTCTGACGTTTCTTCGGCAGCGCACGGTAAATGTTCGCCAGCTCCTCGGAAAAGCCCAGGTCGAGCATGCGGTCGGCTTCGTCCAGCACCAGGGTTTGCAGCTGGTTGAACTTCAGCGCGTTCTGGCGGAACAGGTCGAGCAAGCGGCCCGGAGTCGCTACCAGCAAGTCGACGCCACTGCGCAGCTTCATCATTTGCGGGTTGATGCTGACGCCGCCGTACACCGCGTAAGTGCGCAATGGCAGGTTTTCGGCGTACTGGCGCACGGCTTCGTGAACCTGCTCGGCCAGCTCGCGGGTCGGCACCAGGATCAGTGCGCGAACCGAGTTGGCGGTGACTTTCGGCCCTTCCATGGCCAGCAGTTGCAGCAGCGGCAGGGCGAAACCGGCGGTCTTGCCGGTACCGGTCTGGGCCGCGGCCATCAGGTCACGACCGGCCAGCACTGCCGGAATGGCTTGCGCCTGAACCGGCGTCGGAGTCTGGTAGCCGAGCTTCTCGAGAGAGCGCAGCAAGGGTTCGATCAGGCCAAGGGTGGCGAAAGTCATGGGAGTACCGTAGGAAAATTCAGCGCGGTTGTGCGAAACAAGAGTGCAATGGCGCGCAGTTTACCCTAATTCACACGGGATTCTGTCGGCACTACCGTCGGCACGACCTTCTCCACCGGCTGCTGCGGCTTACGACGCCACTGCGGCAAGCCAATCAGCACCACGGCACTGATAATCACCAGCATGGCCAGTGCTTCCTCGACTCCAATGGTCTCACCGACAAACACGATCCCCAGCAACACCGCCACCGCCGGGTTGACGTAGGCATAACTGGTGGCAGCGGCCGGACGCACGTGCTTCAACAGGTACATGTAGGCGTTGAAGGCGATGATCGAACCGAACACAGTCAGGTACGCCAGCGCAGCCCAGCCTTCAATCGGCGGAACCTTGTCCAGATGCTCACCGCTGACCGCACTGCCGATCAGCAACACCACGCCACCCACCAGCATTTCCACGGCACTGGCCATCGCCCCTTGAGGCAACGGTAAATGCTTGCTCCACACCGAGCCGAAGGCCCAGGTGGCCGCCGCAAAAATCAGCAGGGCTGCACCCAACGGGCTCGATTGCAGGTTGGAGCCGAGGTTGAGCATGACGATGCCGATCATTCCGAGCGCAACGCCAGCCCATTCGAGACGGGTATTACGCGCGCCCCAGAAATAGCCACAGAGCAAGGTAAACAGCGGCACCGTTGCCACCGCCAAAGCGGCCACTCCAGAAGCCACGCCGGTGTGTTCGGCCACGCTGACCGCTCCGTTACCGCACGCCAGCAGCAATACGCCAATGATCCCGGCAGCCTTCCACTGTGCCCAGGTCGGCGCCGGCGCCCCGCGCCAGCGCAGAAAGGCGTACATCAAAGTCCCGGCAATGACGAAACGGATACCGGCGAGCAACAACGGCGGCCAGTACTCCACGCCGATGCGGATCACCAGGTAGGTCGAGCCCCAAATCACATACAAGGCGAAGAAGGCAGCGATCAAGGGTAAAGGAAAGCGACGAAAGCCGGACATGGAGGCAGCTCACAGGCAAGTACAAGTGAACGGCTATTCTAGAAAGGCTAGCGCCGGAAAATAAGTTACAAAACCTGTTTAAAGCGCCGGTACACTTTTCAAAACACGGAGTTCAGCGCTATAAACCGTGATTTCGAAAGTTGGCTATTTTCAGGAGTCACCCCGATGGATAAGTACGACCGCATGCTGCTCAGCGCCCTGCTGGAAAATGGTCGCGCGTCCTACGCGGACCTGGCGCGCAAGGTCAACCTGTCCGCCCCGGCTGTGGCCGAGCGCGTGGCCAAGCTCGAAGCCAGCGGCGTGATCACCGGCTATCAGGCAAAAGTCGACATGGCCAAGCTCGGCCTGCCGATCCAGTGCGTGATCGAACTGCGCCTGAACCAGCACGGCAACCAGAAAGCCTACAACGACCTGATCAAAATCCCGCAATTGACCGAATGCCATCGGGTGACCGGCGATCCCTGCGTGATCATGCAAGCGGCGGTGGGCTCGATGCCGGAGCTGGAAGAGCTGATCAACCGGATCGCCACGTTCGGGTTCAGCAAGACGTCGATTGTGTTGTCGAGTGCGATAGAGAAGCGGGTGCCGCTGGGGCAGTTGGAGGCGAACGGCAAATAACTTTTCTGTAGGAGCGAGCTTGCTCGCGATGGTCGCCAACGATAACGCGGGAAACCTGACACCCCGTGTTGTTCTCGGGTTCATCGCGAGCGGGCTCGCTCCTACAGGGGACTTGCGGTGTTTTCGGGATCAGCGATAGCGCTTGAGGTGTTCGTTTACCTTCGCCGCCGGCACTTTCTGCAACTTGCACAGCAAGTCATGGGACAGCTCGCGCAAGCCGTGTTTCTGGCGCAACTCTTCGGCCAGATGTGCCGTAAGGTTGGCCGCCATCTCGGCGTCGGCCATGGCCCGGTGGGCCTTGCCGGTGTGGGGCAGGTTGGCGAACGTGGTGAGGGTGCCGAGTTTGTGGTTCGGCGCGGCGGGCATCAGGCGGCGAGCCAGCAGCAGCGAGCAGGCAAAGTTCTGCAGGCGGGTGCGTTTGATTCGCCCCAGTTCGAAGTCCCAGAACTTCTGGTCGAACGCGGCGTTGTGCGCGAGCAACGGCGTGCAGCCGACGAATTCATTCACTTCGTTCATCACCTGCTCCGCCGACGGCGCGGTGCGCAGCATGGAGTTGCTGATGCCGGTGAGTTGTTCGATGAAGGCCGGGACGCGCACGCCGGCATTCATCAGGCTTTGGTAACGCTCGACGATGCGCCCCTGTTCAAGGATCACCACGGCGATTTCCGTGGCCCGGCAACTGCTGCTCGGTGAGATCCCGGTGGTTTCAAAGTCGATGACTGCGATGCGTTCCAAACCTGGTTCAACTCCGTAAAAATCAATTCTTGAGCAGCAACGCGCCTTCGATCGGCACGTAGCGGCTGGCGGCGCGTATCAGCGAGTTGGCGGTCAGGCCCGGCACGCCGTAAGCCACTGCTTGTACGCCGTGTTTGCTGATAATGCGTTCGAGCAGCATGTCGAAATCACCGTCGCCGGAGGCCAGGACGATTTCATCGACATGGTCGGCGGCATCCATGATGTCGAGGGTGATGCCCACGTCCCAATCGCCCTTGGCTGAGCCATCGCTGCGCTGGATATAGGGTTTGAGCTTCACGGTGAAACCGAGGTTGCGCAGGATCTGTTGGAACTGCTGCTGTTTGCTGTCGCCACGGTCGATGGCATAGGCGTAGGCTTCGACGATCTCGCCCTGCTTGCTGATGTCAGCCCACAGTGCGGCGTAGTTGAAGTGACAACCATAAGCCTGACGCACGGTGTAGTAGAGGTTCTGGACATCGGCGAACACTGCGATTTTTTTCACCGGCTTTCCTCAGGGCTGAATCAGGCACCAGGCCCGAAAAGTCGCCCAGTATGCCAGCCCTGAGGATTGTTCCGCGAATAATCGGCCCGGGGCGCGGTTGCGCTCCGGACGAATGGCGTATCAGACGAAGGAATCGTCGTCGCCGAATAACGAGTCATCGCTGTAGTCAGCGTCGCTGAACCCGCCCTGATCGTTGCTGTAGGAGTCGTTACCGGCCATGCGCTGGTCATCGCCCCAGCCATTGTTGCCCTGGTCGTTGACCTGGGCCGGCTCTTCCTTGATGACTTCGACGACTTCCGGTTGCTGATTGTGATGGAACAGGCTGCTGATGCCTTGTGCCAGCATCACGCCACCCGCCACGCCTGCGGCGGTTTTCAGCGCACCACCGAGGAAACTGCTGCCGGCCGCTGCCGGAGCCTGTTGCTGTGGTGCATAGCCCTGCTGGGGAAAGTTCTGCGGCGGCGCGCCGAAGCTCTGCTGTGGCGGTTGCGAACCGAACGACGAGCGTCCCGGCTCGCGCCAGCCACCGCTCGAGGGTGGTGAGCTCTGGATGGGTGCAGGCTGTGGCTCACGAGAGTTGCCGCCAAAGATGCTCGACAAAAAGCCACCGCTGCTCGGCGCTGGAGCCGGGGTCGCCTGGGCCTTGGCCTGTTGCAGTTCGGCCTGCAACTGCTGGACTTGCTGGGTCAGTTGCCTGTTCTGTTCATCGAGGCTCTTGATCGCCGCCTCTTGCACCAGAATCGCCTGGGTCATGAAATAACCTGCTGCGGGCTGGCGCGTCAGGTGTTCCTTGATCCGCGCCTCGGCCTGGGCGTCGCGCGGGGCTGAGTCCGTTTCGGCCTGCTGCAGCCGGGAAAACAGTCCATCGATCAGGGTTTGTTCTTCGCTGTTCATGGCGACCTCGTAGATTGCCGGGAAAATCGTTGCCTTTATCCAATGAGGATAAGGTGCCCGACCTTAATGGAGGCTGAAACAAGATGTTTCAATGACATTTACCGAACGTTTACGTTTGCGTCTACGAGCGCTTGATCGGTTAAAGTGAGCCACTGCTTCCAACCTGCGATACCCACTGATGAATCCGTTAGATGTCCTGCGTGACTCGCTGTATTTCTTCAAGCGCAATCTGGGCCAGATCGTGCAGCTGTGCCTGCCGCTGGTGATGCTTGAGGCGCTGCTGCAACAAGTGGTCGACCACTCCACCGAGCCGGACAGTTTCCCCGGCATCAGCGTGATAGTCGGCTTGCTGGTGTACCCGCTGTACACCGCCGCGCTGATCCTGTTTCTCGACGCCCGCAGCCGCGGCGAGTCGCCGCGCAACCGCGACCTGCTGGCGATGGCGGCGAGCCTGTGGCCGCGCTTCGCCCTGCTGACCGCGCTCAATACCGTGCTGATTCTGCTGGGCCTGTCGCTGTATTTCCTGCCGGGTATCTACCTGATGGTGACCCTGGCGTTTGGCGAATACCTGCTGGTGTTGCGCGGCCTGGCGCCACTGGCGGCCATGAAGGAAAGCCTGCGCATGACCCAAGGGCATTTCTTGCGCATCCTGCTGTGCATTCTGTGTGTGATGGGGCCGTTGTGGCTGCTCAAAGGCGTGACGCTGGCGGCGTACCCCGAACCTCAGAACCCGGTGGTATCCATGCTGATCGACAGCGCACACAGTTTCCTGCAGCTGTTTACCAGCGTGGTGCTGTTCCGACTGTTCATGCTGATCAACCCGTTGCCTGAAAGAAATGACAACTCGCTCTGACCTTAGGCGCGACCCTCGCTCTCGGGTATGCTCGGGAACAATCCTGTAACGCTAATAAGCCGAGCCATGACCCGTCTACTGCGCTACATCCTGCCGGGCCTGCTGATCGTGATCGGCCTGATCGCCGCGATGATCTACAGCCTGACCTGGCGCCCCGATGCCAAAGAATTGTTGCCCGTCAGTTGCAGTGCCCAGGCCCCCTCCCTGGTCCCCGGGCAGGCGTTGAAGGTGATGACCTGGAACGTCCAGTACCTGGCCGGCAAGCGCTACGTATTCTGGAATGACCTGGCCGCGGGCACCGACGAACGTCCCACAGCGGAAGACATGGCTTTCAGCCTTGACGAAGTGTCGCGGGTGATTCGCGACGAACAACCGGACATCGTGTTGTTGCAGGAACTGGACGACGGCGCCAAGGCCAGCGATTACCAGCACCAGTTCAAGCTGCTGCAGGAGCGGCTCGCCGACTTGTATCCGTGTGGCACCAGCGCGTTCGACTGGAAGGCCGACTTCGTGCCGAATCCGTACATCTTCGGCAGTGTCGGCCGGCAACTGGCAACCCTGAGCCGTTACCGGATCGAACATGCCGAACGGCTGCAACTGCCAGTCGCCTCGGGCAATCCGGTCAGCCGCCAATTCAAACCCAGAGACGCCTTGCTGGTGAGCTACCTGCCATTGAGTGATGGCGGGCAAATAGCGGTGCTCAATACCCATCTGGAGCGCGCCAATCGAGCCGACAACACCTTGCAAAAACAGGTGAACGCCGTGGCCAGGGCCCTCGATAAACTCGAAAGCCGTGGCACGCCGTGGTTGATCGGTGGGGATTTCAACCTGCTGCCGCTGGGCCAGTATCAGCGCCTGCCCGATGCACAACGCGCGCCCTACTCCGCCGACAGCCTGTTACACCTGCTGTGGGACAAGTACCCGATGATCCCGACCAACAACGAAGCCAGTGGTATCGACCGCGAGCGCTGGCTGACCCACTACCCGAACGATCCCGGACTGAACGGCCCGGACCGGACCGTCGACTACCTGTTCTACAGCCCACGGATCAAACGGGTGGAGGCGATGGTGCGGCAGGACGATACATTGCGCATCTCCGATCACCTGCCGGTGATTGCGCGGTTTCTGTTGCCAGCTGTGCCCTGACACCTCACTCCAGCCAAACACAAAACCTGTGGGAGCGAGCTTGCTCGCGATGGCGTCGTGTCAGTCGACATCAATGCTGAATGACAAATCGCAATCGCGAGCAAGCTCGCTCCCACAGGGATGGTGCACGGGCTGGAATCGGGTTTAATGCACCTCTTCCAGATCATCATGCAGCAGCCCGAAGATCTCGCGCTTCATCTCGATGAACGAGCGCTCCATGACCATGTCCAGGTTGCGTGGACGCTCGATCGGCACATCCAGAATCTGCTTGATCCGCCCCGGCCTGGCACCCATCACATACACCCGGTCGCCCAGCAGAATCGCCTCGTCGATGTCGTGGGTCACGAACAACACAGTCTTCTTGCTGTTGCCCCACACCCGCAGCAACAGCTGCTGCATTTGCAGGCGCGTCTGGCTGTCGAGAGCGCCGAAGGGTTCGTCCATCAGCAGGATCTGCGGGTCATTGGCCAGTGCGCGGGCAATGGCGACACGTTGCATCATCCCGCCGGACAACTGTTTGGCGTAGTTGTCGGCAAAGCCGCTCAGGCCCACTTCGTTCACGTAGTAATCGACGATGTCCTTGCGTTGCGCCGCCGGCATGCCACGCCGCTTGAGGCCGAACTCGACGTTCTGGCGCACTGTCAGCCACGGGAACAGCGTGTAGCTCTGGAACACCATGCCGCGGTCCGCGCCGGGGCCTTCGACCTGCTGGCCGCCAACGTAAATCTCGCCCGAGGTCGGTTCGGCCAGGCCGGCGGTGAGATACAGCAGGCTCGACTTGCCGCAACCGGAAGGCCCCACCAGTACGGCAAATTGCTGGTCCGGCACTTCGAACGACACTTCCTCTAACGCGGTAAAGGTACCGCCATCGGGTTTCTTGTAACTCAGGCTGACCTTGTCCACCTTCAGCCGGGGGGCGTTCACCGGGGCAGCCTGAGGGGCGACAAAACGATGAGTGGCGGCGGTTACTGAGCCCATGCGGTGATCCTCAGACGTAGGAAACGGAACAGTTGATCGGTGACCAGGCCCAGCAGGCCGATGATCGCGATGGCGAGGAAAATCACATCCACCTGGAAGCCACGCATGGCCTTGAGGCTCAGGTAACCCAGGCCACTGGATGCGGCCACCAGTTCAGCCACCACCAGGTAAGTCCAGGCCCAGCCCATGGTCACCCGCAGGGTGTCGAGCACGCCCGGCAAGGACGCCGGGGCAATCACATGCAGCACCGCGTCACGACGGTTCGAGCCAAGGGTGTAGGAGGCGTTGATCAGGTCCTTGGAGATGCCTTTGGACACGTCCGCGATCATCACCAGTTGCTGGAAGAACACGCCGAAAATGATCACCGACACCCGTTGCTCCAGACCGATGCCGATCCACAGGATGAACAGCGGCACGAACGAGGTCACCGGCAGGTAGCGAATGAAATTCACCAGCGGCTCAAGGAAGGCCTGGACGATGCGAAAGCTGCCCATCAACAAGCCCAGGGGCACCGCCACCAGGGACGACACGATGAAACCGACCATCACCACTTCGACACTGGCCCACACATGTTGGCCAAGGGTGCCGTCGCGGCCTAACCGCACGGCGGCCTCGACCACCGCGCCCGGCGTCGGCAGGAACATGCCCGGCACCACGCCACCGTAGGACAACCCGGCCCACAGGCCGACCAACAGCACCCAGGCCAGGCCACTCGCGCTCCAGATCACCGAGACCGGTAATCCGGTCTTGGGCGTGATGCAGCGGCTCAGCCATGAATTGCGCTTGAACATGCAGCCTCCTAGAGCGGGGTGACGAAGTGGTTGTCGATCAGGTCGTCATTGCTGACGTTGTAGGGCTTGCCTTGCAGCTCGCTGGCGGTCTCGTTGGCCAGCTTGATCAGCGGTGCGCTGTCACCCGGTTTACCCGGCGAGCCCAGCAGTTTTTCGCTCATGGCCTGATCGTAGAAACGCACGCCCTGTGCGGCCGCTTCCATTTCCTTCGGATCGGCCAGGTAACCGCCGACACCCTTGGCCATGATTTTGTAGGCTTCCTGTGGATGATCCTTGGTGTACTGCACAGCTTTGTACAAACCGGCCACCAGGGCCTTGACGTCTTCAGGCTGTTTTTCGATCACGCTGCAGTTCAGTGCGACCACATCGACAATCACCCCCGGTGTGCTGCTGCTGTCGATCAGCACCTTGCCCTGCTTCTTGTCGCGAACCATCGACAGGTGCGGCTCCCAGGTCACGGCGGCCGGTACGCGACCGGCGATGAACGCGGTGGCGGCGTCGTCGGCCGTCATGTTCTGCACGGTGATGTCGCTCATGCTCATGCCGTGTTTTTTCAGCAGATAGGACAGCCAGAACTGCGAGGTTGAACCTTCGTTGACCGCAACGGCCTTGCCCTTGAGTTCCTGCAGGCTCTTGACGTCCTTGCCCACCAGCACACCGTCGCCACCATGGCTGTCGTCCAGCGCGGCCACGGCCTTGAAGCAGAATTGCGGACGGTACTTGAGCACCTCATCGATGGTCGACGCCGAGCCGGACAACTCGCCGGAAGCTTGTGCGGCCATGTACATCGCCGCTTCCTCGACCACCGGCAATTCGACGGTCAAACCGTTTTCCTTGAAGTAGCCAAGGTCCTTGGCCAGGTACAGGGTGCCGTAGCCGACCCAGGTGGTATGACCGATGGACAGGGTGCCGGCCTGGGCGCTGGTGGCGACCGTCGCGGCGATGGCGGTGACCGCCAGTGGATGGGCAACGCGGGTAAGCAAGGACTTGATCATGGAGCACTCCCAAAGCTGTTGATTTAGTTTTGTCATGGGCAGTACGGCGAGCCCTGAATCGGCTGCAACCTGTGGTCTCTCGGGGACCCTTCGGCGGGCAGCGTTCGGTGGGCTGGCGAGATCGATGTTGGCCCAAGGGCGGGATTAGGAAAATGAGGAAATATGTGGATGCGAACGATGAAAAAACTCGTTAGCGCGCACCGCGAAAGGGCGCTGTGGGCGGGGATGCACAGGGTGAGAGCAAGACTTGGGAAATGTGTTGTTTGAGCAATAGCTATCGCGAGCAAGCTCGCTCCCACAGGGTTTGTGCCAGCCACAATATTTGGGCATTACACATAACCTGTGGGAGCGGGCTTGCCCGCGAAGAGGCCCGCAAGAACGCTACAAATGTCAGAGCCAGCCGTACTCCTGCGCCGTACGATCCACCGCTTTCAAGGTCTTGGCGATCAGCTCATCAATCTCTTCACGGCTGGCAATCAACGCCGGCGCCATGATCATCCGGCCCAAGGTCGAGCGAATGATCACGCCCTCTTCAAAACCGATCGTACGGCAACGCCACGCAATGTCGTTCTCATTGGCAAAACGCTTGCGGCTGGTTTTGTCTTCGGCCAGTTGCAGCGCCGCAACCATGCCGGTGCCCTGGATGTCACCCACCAGCGGGTGCTTACCGAACACTTCGCGCAGGCACTGTTGCAGGTACGGGCCGATGTCATCCTTGACCCGCGTCACCACGCCTTCATCGCGCAGGGCCTTGAGGTTGGCAATCGCCACAGCCGCCGCCACCGGGTGTCCGGAATAGGTCAGGCCGTGGGCAAACACACCGCCCTGATCCACCAGCACCGAGGCCATTTTCTTCGACAGGATCAAGCCGCCCATGGGGATGTAGCCCGAGGTCAGGCCCTTGGCGATGGACAGGGTGTCCGGCTCGAAACCGAAGTACTCGTGGGCGAACCATTCGCCGGTGCGACCGAAGCCGCCGATCACCTCATCGGCGCACAGCAGCACATCGTACTTGCGGCAGATGCGCTGGATTTCCGGCCAGTAGCTTTCCGGCGGGAAGATCATGCCGCCGGCGCCCTGGAACGGTTCGGCGATAAAGCCCGCGACCTTGTCAGCACCCAGTTCGAGGATCTTCGCTTCCAGTTGCTGCGCCGCGCGCAGACCGAATTCGGCCGGAGTCAGGTTGCCTTCGTGGGCGAAGAAGTACGGCTCGTCGATATGCTCGATGTCCGGAATCATGCCGCCCATTTCGTGCATGAACTTCATGCCGCCCAGCGCCGTCGCGGCCAGGGTCGAACCGTGGTAACCGTTCCAGCGGCCGATCATGATTTTCTTCTCGGGCTTGCCGAGCACCTGCCAGTAACGACGCACCGTGCGGATCAACACCTCGTTGGCTTCAGAGCCTGAGTTGGTGTAGATCGCGTGGCTGTAGTGAGCCGGCAGCAGGCTGAACAGCAGCTCGGACAGCTCGATCACCTGCGGGTGGGTGGTGTGGAAAAACATGTTGTAGTACGGCAGCTGTTCCAGCTGCCGGCTCGCCGCGGCGGCCAGGTCCTTGCGCCCGTAACCGAGGTTGGTGCACCACAACCCGGACATGCCGTCGAGGTAACGCCGGCCATCGTTGTCCCACAGGTGCAGGCGCTCGCCACGGACCATCACCCGTGGCCCCTCGTCATTGAGGGCTTTCTGATCGACGAACGCATGGATGTGGTGCGCAGCGTCGGCGGCCTGGTAGTCGCGGGTATCACGTGGTGTGGTCATCGCCAGTTCTCCGTTTTGTTATCAGCGCAATTGAAACCAGGTGGTCTTCAACTGGGTGTATTTATCGAATGAATGCAGGGACAGGTCGCGGCCGAAACCCGACTGCTTGCCACCGCCAAAAGGCACGGTCACGTCCAGCGCATCGACGCTGTTGACCGACACCGTACCGGCCCGCAATTGTCGCGCCACACGGTGGGCGCGGTTGAGGTCGTCGGTCCACAGCGAAGCCGCCAGACCGTAGACACTGTCGTTGGCCAATTGCAAGGCGTGGGCCTCGTCGTCGAACGCCGTGACGGCCAGAACCGGGCCGAATACTTCATCGCGAAACAGCGGCATGTCCGGCGTCACGCCGGTGAAAATCGTCGGCTGGATGAAGTTGTCCGAGCCGTTGATGATCGACTGCCGACCGCCACAGATCCTGGTCGCGCCTTGCTGTTCGGCTTGCTGGATGAACTTCATGATGCGCGCGGTCTGACGGCTGTCGACGATGGCCCCGGCGGCGCTCGACGGGTCCAGCGGATCGCCCGGCAACCAGCGTTCGGCCTGGGCTTTGAGGCGTTCGACAAACTCGTCATGGATCGAGCGCTGCACCAGCAACCGCGAGTTGGCCGAGCAGACTTCGCCCTGATTGAAGAAGATACCGAACGCGGCTTTCTCGGCCGCCAGGTCCAGATCCTGACAATCGGCAAACACCAGGTTGGCGCTCTTGCCGCCGCACTCAAGCCACACCTGCTTGAGGTTCGATTGCGCCGAGTACTGCATGAAATATTTGCCGACCTCGGTGGAGCCGGTGAACACCAGGCAATCGACGTCCGGGTGCAGGCCGAGGGCCTTGCCGGTCTGCTCGCCGAGCCCCGGCAGCACGTTCAGCACACCCGCAGGTACACCGGCTTCCAGCGCCAGCTCAGCCAGGCGCAGGGCAGAAAACGGCGACTGTTCGGCAGGCTTGAGGATCACCGAGTTACCGGCGGCCAGGGCTGGGGCGAGTTTCCACGCCGCCATGTCCAGAGGGAAATTCCACGGCACCACCGCAGCCACCACGCCCAGGGCTTCGCGAGTAATGGTTGCCAGCACGTTCTGCGCACTCGGCGCGACCTGATCGTAGAGTTTGTCGAGGCTTTCGGCGTACCAGCGGAATACTCCCGCGGCACCCGACACGTCGATGTTGTAGGCATCCGCGACGGGCTTGCCCATGTTCAGCGAGTCGAGCAGCGCCAGTTCTTCACGGTTTTCGAGGATCAAATCGGCCAGGCGCAACAGTACTTGCTTGCGTTCGGTCGGTGAGCGCGCAGCCCAGGTGCCTTCCTCGAAAACCTGCCGCGCATTGTGTACCGCCGCGTTCACGTCTTCTTCGCCGCAGGCGGCAACGTTGGCCAGGCATTGGCCGGTGGCGGGGTTGATCGCGGCGAAAGTCTGCCCCGACTGCGCCGGGCGGCACTGGCCGTCGATCACGGCCTGGTCGGGAAACCGCAGGGAAGCGGCCTTGCGTTGCCAATACTCAAGCTCGAACACGTTCAGATGCTCCAGAGGACATTCTTGTGTATTGGATAGTCGCTCAGGCCCAAGCGGTGGAAAACCAGTAAAAATGTGTTCGCAGGCCAAGAAAAAACTACGTAGCCAATCTCCCTTCTGGCGCAGCATGTGGTTATTGTTCAACCACAACAAATCGCTACCCGAGCGGATAGGGGTGGCGCGCAAATTGCCAGGATGCCTGATCCGTTCTCCCCCCGAGGTTCGCTGTGGCTGCCTACAATCTGCGTCAACTGAAATACTTCATCACCACCGTCGAGTGCGGCAGCGTGGCCGAGGCCTCGCGCAAGCTGTACATCGCCCAGCCCTCGATCTCCACGGCCATCAAAGGGCTGGAAGACAGCTTCGGCGTGCAGCTGCTGATTCGTCACCATGCACAGGGCGTGTCATTGACCCCCAGTGGTGCACGCTTCTACCGCAAGGCCCAGGAACTGCTGCGCATGGCCAAGGAGTTCGAACAGAACGCCCTGGCCGACAACGATGTGGTCTCCGGGCAGATCGATATCGGCTGCTTCGAAACCGTCGCACCGCTGTACCTGCCGCAATTGATCGCCGGATTTTCGGCGTTGTATCCGGGGGTGGAAATCCGCATCCGCGACGGCGAGCAACAAGAGCTGGTGCAGGGCCTGACCTCCGGCGCTTTCGACCTGGCGATCCTTTACGAGCACGATCTGGACGGCACCATCGAGACCGAACCGCTGATGCCGGCGCAACGACCTTACGCGCTGCTGCCAGCCGATCACCGTTTTGCCCAGCAGGCACAGGTGTCGCTGCGGGACCTGTGCCTGGAGCCAATGATTCTTCTGGACGTGCAGCCGAGTCGGACCTACTTCGTCAGCCTGTTCGATGAGCTAGGCCTGACGCCACGCATCGCCTTCAGCTCGCCATCGATCGAGATGGTGCGGGGCATGGTTGGCCAGGGGTTCGGGTTCTCGATCCTGGTGACCAAACCGCATTCGGAGTGCACCTACGACGGGCAGAAAGTGGTGTGCGTGGACATCGCCGAAGACGTCACCGGTTCAGGGCTCGTGGCGGCATGGCTCAAGCGTGGGCAACTGACCAAACCGGCGCAGTTGTTTGCGGACTACTGCCGCGAACAACTCACCGCCAAATCCGAAAGATCGCAGTAACTTCATGTGGCGAGGGGGCTTGCCCCCGCTGGGTCGCGCAGCGGCCCTAACTCTTCATCTGAAAAGCAGGGCCTGCTGCGCAGTCCAACGGGGGCAAGCCCCCTCGCCACAGAGTCCGGTGTTAACCGTTATTTACGGGGTTTGATCCGCGCAGTTGCTTCGGCCACCAGCGGATCATCCGGCCAATAATGCTTCGGATAACGCCCCTTCAAATCCTTCTTCACTTCGGCGTAGGTGCTGCGCCAGAAGTTGGCCAGGTCCTGAGTCACCTGCACTGGTCGCCGCGCCGGGGACAACAGGTGCAGCTTGACCACCTGCCGCCCCCCGGCAATGCGCGGGGTCTCGGCCAGTCCGAACAGTTCCTGCAAGCGCACCGCGAGAATCGGCGGCTGTTCGCTGTAATCCAGACGAATCGACGAGCCTGACGGCACGCTCAAATGATGGGGCGCCAGCTCGTCCAAGCGTTGTGGCAGCGGCCACGGCAGCAGGTTGTGGACGATGCTCGACAGATCCAGGTTGGCGAAGTGACTGAGCCGCGAAACCTTGCCCAGATACGGCATCAGCCAGTGCTCCAAACTCTTGAGCAATGCCACGTCGCTGACATCCGGCCACTCGCTCTCGCCCTTGCTGGCCAAGTCCAGTTGCCGCAACAAGGCGACCCGCGCCTGCCACTGACGCAGCTCCGGGGTCCACGGCAACAGCTCCAGGCCTTTGCGCCGCACCAGGTTCACCAGCGCCTGGCTGCGGGCGGTTTCATCGAGACCGGTCAGCGGTTCACGACTGAGGATCAGCTCACCAACCTTGCGCTGACGCTCGGCCCGCAGTACGCCTTCACGTTCATCCCAATCCAGTTGATCGACGCAGCGAACCTGCTCGGCCAGCACTGAATCGAAGAGTGCCGGATCGAAGTCCGTCGCCAGATAAATCCGCTCCTCACGCTGACCCTGGCGACTGCCCAGATCGGCGATCACCAGCCACGGCTGCTTCATCAGGCTATCGGCCTCGGCGAACAGTGCGGCACGTCCGTTGGCCAAGCGATATTCCGCACCACCGGCGCGCCGTTGCTGAGCGACCCGGTCGGGATAGGCCAGCGCCAGCAACGCGCCGAGCCAGCGCGGGTGATCTGGATCGCTGACCGGCTCCGCTGCTTTGCCCCGTAGGTAACCACGATACTGCCGCGCCAGTTGCCGTGCGCGCTGCACCCCACCCTGGGCACCCCGTGCGGCGCGTTCTTCGCCAGACAGCAATACCAGTCGGCTGTGCAAGTCCGCCCCGGCGCCGCGCAAGATATCGCGCTCGCCGAGCAGTGCCGCGACGTCGCAGGCCATGTCCGCCAGTCCCAGCGCCTGGCCGCGCAACAGCAAATGCGCGATGCGCGGATGCGCCGGCAGTTCGGCCATGGCCTGACCGTGACGGGTCAGCGTTTCGCCATCCAACGCTCCGAGGCGTTCCAGCAAATCTTGAGCCTGTGCATAGGCGGCGGCAGGCGGCACGTCGAGCCACACCAACTGTTCGGGTTTTACGCCCCAACGTCCCAGTTGCAAGGCCAGCCCGGCGAGGTCCGCCGAAAGGATTTCCGCACTGCCATAGGCCGCCAGTTGCTCGTGCTGATCCTGGGACCACAAGCGATAACACACGCCCGGCTCCAGGCGCCCGGCCCGGCCCGCGCGCTGGGTGGCGCTGGCCTTGGAAATGCGCTGGGTGTCGAGACGGGTCATGCCGCTGCCGGGGTCGAAACGCGGCACCCTAGCCAGCCCGGCATCGATCACCACGCGCACGCCATTGATGGTCAGGCTGGTTTCGGCGATGTTGGTGGCCAGCACCACTTTGCGCTTGCCCGCCGGTGCCGGATCGATGGCTGCCCGTTGCGCGGCGAGGTCCAGTTCACCGTGCAATGGGCACAGTAGAACCTGAGTGTTTTCGCCCAAGGCATCGGCCAGTTGCTGATGCACACGTCGGATTTCCGCCTGTCCCGGCAGGAACACCAACACACTGCCGGTTTCGTCGTTCAAGGCTTCAAGAATGGTTTGTACCAAGCGCGGCTCGATGAATTCACCGGACTGGAACGGTCGGCCCCAGCGCATCGCCACCGGGAACATGCGCCCTTCGCTGCGCAGGATCGGCGCGTCGTCGAGCAACCCGGCCAAGCGTTCGCCTTCGAGCGTGGCGGACATCAAGAGGATTTTCAGCGGCTGATCGTCACGGAACAGTTCCCGGCCATTGAGGCTCAGGGCCAGGGCCAGATCCGAGTCGAGACTGCGTTCATGAAATTCGTCGAAGATCAGCAGGCCCACGCCCTCAAGCGCCGGGTCGTCCTGCAAACGCCGGGTGAGGATGCCTTCGGTGACCACTTCAATGCGGGTGTTGGGACCGACCTTGCTGTCGAGCCGAATGCGATAGCCCACGGTTTCGCCGACCTTCTCCCCCAGTTCACTGGCCAGCCGCTCCGCCGCCGCCCGCGCCGCCAACCGGCGGGGTTCGAGCATCAGGATGGTCTGCCCGGCCAGCCACGGTTCGTTGAGCAAGGCCAAAGGCACGCGGGTGGTTTTACCGGCGCCGGGCGGCGCTTCGAGCACGGCTTCGTGGCGTGTAGCGAGGGCTTCACGCAAGGCGGGTAAAACTTCATCGATCGGCAAAGAAATCATGCTGGCTCCCAAACAGAGCGGCGAGTATAACGGCGAACTGCAAGGCGTTCGTCAGGGTCTTAATTCATACCGACGACGTTTCGTTTCGAGATTACTCAGGAGATTTCATATGCGTGCTCCCTTTCGCCTGATTGGCGGTGTTCTGGTCGCAACCTTGCTGACTCAGGTGACCGCCTGCGGTTCGATCTTCTACCCGGATCGCCGTGGCCAGATCGAAGGCAAGATCGACCCGGCCATCGCCGCGCTCGACGCCGTGGGCCTGCTGTTCTACATCATTCCCGGCCTGATTGCGTTTGCCGTGGACTTCGCCACCGGCGCGATTTACTACGCGCCGGGAGAGACCGCACAAGTTGCACCGGAAAAACTCAAGGAAGCCATCGGCGCCGACGGCAAAGTCGATAACCGCAAGTTGCAGACTATTCTGGAAAGCGAACTGGGTCGCAGCTTCCCGCTGGACGATCCACGCCTGATCCAGAGCAAAGGCAATGCCCAGCAACTGGCGATGTTCGGCCTGCAACCCGCCGCGTAAATCCCTACGCGCGAAAGGACTCTTCAAGGAACGATGGCCCCTATGACCTCCAGCTCCGAACACGCCCGCCTGCTGCGGCTGGCGACCCGTGCCTCGGTGGCGGTGGCATGCATCCTGATCGTCGCCAAAGCCATCGCCTGGTGGTTGAGCGGCTCGGTGAGCATGCTCGCCGGGCTCACCGACTCGACACTCGACGGCGTCACGTCATTGCTCAACCTGCTGGCGGTGCATTACGCCCTGCGCCCCGCCGACAATGATCATCGCTACGGGCACGGCAAGGCCGAGTCATTGGCGGGCATGGCCCAGGCGTTGTTCATCGGCGGCAGTGCGGTACTGATCGCGTTGCAGGCCTACGATCGGTTGAAGCATCCCGAGCCCGTGGGCGCGCCGTGGATCAGTATCGGCGTGATTGTGTTTTCCCTCGTGCTGACCCTGGCGTTGTTGATGTTTCAACATCGGGTGGTCAAGGCCACCGGCTCCAACGCGGTGCGCGCCGACTCCCTGCACTACCGCTCGGACATGCTGCTCAACGGCAGCATTCTGATCGCGCTGGTGTTGGCCGGGTTTGGACTGCATCAGGTCGACCCCTGGTTCGGCCTGGGAATCGCCGTCTACATTCTGTGGAGCGCGGTGCAGATCGCCCGGGAGAGCTTCGCCGTGTTGATGGATGAAGAACTGCCGCCGGAGGTCAGCCAGCACATGCTGGAATTGGCGTGCAGCGTCCCCGGAGTATTGGGTGCCCATGACCTGCGCACGCGGATCTCCGGCAACCAGTGGTTTGTGCAGTTGCATCTGGAGCTGCCGGGGGAGCTGACGCTATCCGTTGCCCATGGCATCAGCGATCAGGCTGCCGCCGCCATTCACACCGCCTACCCGCGGGCCGAAGTGCTGGTGCACGCCGACCCTCAGGAAGTGGTGAAAGCCGCGCGGGATCAGTAAGTCACCTGATAACCGCGACTGCTCAGGCAGTTGCCCTGGGCCTGTCGGTAGGCTTGCACCACCGACGGGTCTGGCTGGTAGGTGGCGGTTCGTGGATCGAAACCACTCTGCTGCACCGCGTATTGATAACACTCGTAACCGTCCCGACTGACCTGCTCCGGCGACTGACCGTTGGCTGGATACGCCTCCACGTCATAACCGCTGTTGCCAGCGGGTGGTTGCGGTTGGCCAACCGGCGGTTCGACCACGACGTAGTCCTGAGTGCTTTGCTGATAGGCGTAATAGGAACCGGCCGCCAGGAACAGCAGCGCCCCGCCGATCCATACCTGCTCGGCGTAATCGGGCAGGTACCTGACACGAATCCCGCGCGGTGGCTGCACCACCACGTAACGCGGGCCCAGCGGGCGATACCAGTAGCCACCGGAATAGAAGTAATCCATGCCACGGTAAGGCACGCGGTAGTCGCGCTCGGGAAAGCGGTCGATCACTTGACCGGGACGATACCTGGGGCCAGGCCCCCAGCCGTTGCCGCGTCCACTCGGGTGCCCCTGCCCGTGATTGTCATAGGACGGTGCGACGGTGTAACCACTCCAGCGCTGTTTGTCATCGTTGCGACGTGGCTGGTCCTTGTAGTAACCGCGCTGCGGCTCCTGGGTCTGGCGCACGGTGTCGGGCCGGGGCTGGATTGGCATGTCAGTGGCCGGCATCTGCGGCGGTGGCGGCGGCGAGCGCACCTGGTTGTTGAAATCCGGCGCTGGACGGCTCTGCCTCTGGTCATTGTCCTGACGTTGATTCTGGCCGCCGTGCTCTTTCTGGCGGTTGTCCTTGTTCTGCGCCCGGGGCTGATTCTGCTGCTGGTCGTTTTGCGGATGCGGCTGGTCACCGCCACCACGGCCCTGGTTATCGCCCTGATGCCCACCCTGGCCGCGTTGCCCGCCATCATGGCCACGGTTTTGCGGCTCATCGGCCATCGCTTGCACCGAGACACTGACACACAACAAACCAACACCGGCCAAACGCCAGATGCGCGATTTCATGCTTTACCTCATTGCGGGTAAGGGCCTGTACTTAAGACTGGGAAAGCGCTGGCCGGTTCTGCGACAGGTTATCTGTCACGCAACTTATTTATTGAGGCCAGCGGGTCAAATTCCACGCAAGAAAAAAGGGAGACCCGTCGGCCTCCCTTTAGAGAACTTCGTCCTGGCTCGACACTTGTGGCGTCGGCTCACCTCACGCCGTCTTCTGGACAGTGTGTAGCTCGGGGGCCGGCACATCCCCGGTGGGGGTGGCGACCGCGGCGGGCCTGATTCGGCGAGCCGCACTGGACTGTTTGTCCGAGCAGTGATTCTGGTGATAAGAATAGGCCGGGAGCGCCGGCAGAGGATTGCGAAGATTGCTGAATTAAACATCACTTGCGCAATTTTTAACCCTAGATACATAATCCTCCGCAATAGTTACGACAAAGGACCGATTGATGAGCAAGCTCGACCGTTACGACCTGAGTATTCTGGCGGAATTGCAGCGCGACGCACGCATCTCCAACCAGGAGCTGGCCGAGCGCATCGGCCTGTCGCCTTCGCCGTGCTCGCGGCGGGTCAAGCAACTGGAAGACGACGGCTACATTTCCCGCCAGGTCGCCCTGCTCGACCGCAAGATGCTGGGCCTGAGCCTGACCGCTTACGTGCTGATCGGCATGGACCGTCACACGCCGGAGCGTTTCGAGAATTTCGAAGCGGCCATCCGCACCCTGCCCCAAGTGCTCGAATGCAGCCTGGTGACCGGGATGGATGCCGACTATCAGCTCAAGGTCGTGGTGCCGGACATGGATCACTACCAGAAACTGCTGCTGGGGCATCTGACGCGGATTGAAGGCGTGACCAGCGTGCGCTCGAGTTTTGTGTTGAATCAGGTGTTGAATAGCACCGAACTGCCTTTGACTCATCTGCGCAGCTGAGGACGCCATCGCGAGCAAGCTCGCTCCCACAGGTTTTGTATGGATCACGATACTGCGGTCAACACAAAACTTTGTGGGAGCGAGCTTGCTCGCGATGGGGCCGGCACAGGCGACGAATGACTGCGACACACCGACGCAGGTCAATACTGCACGAAGCCAGTGCGGCGTATACTCGCCGCGCCCTTTTAGCCTCGCCTGTGCTGGAGATATTCGATGGATCCTGCCGTTTTCGAAGAATGGATGATGACCGGTCTGGTCACGATCCTGATCATTTTCATGGGTTTCATCGTCTGGGATCTGGCGAAAAAGTCCAAGGCCGGGCGCTTTGGCTCGTTCATTCTGTTTTTCGTGCTGGGCTTGGGCGTGGCGGCGTTCATCATCAAGAGCGTGGTGATCGGCCTGATCGAATCCGGCACTTTATAAGCGCGCCGGTACTTCTTTCCACTGT
Organism: Pseudomonas jessenii; assembly: GCF_002236115.1. Taxonomy (GTDB): domain Bacteria; phylum Pseudomonadota; class Gammaproteobacteria; order Pseudomonadales; family Pseudomonadaceae; genus Aquipseudomonas; species Aquipseudomonas jessenii. The sequence continues at coordinate 161,218 of NZ_NIWT01000010.1, forward strand.
CCCTGATCGAGCCCTTCGATCGTCCAGTCGCCGATCCTGACTCGCACCAGGCGCAAGGTCGGCAACCCGACCGCAGCGGTCATGCGCCGCACCTGCCGGTTGCGTCCTTCGCGAATCACCAACTCCAGCCAGCTGGTCGGCACGCTTTTACGAAAGCGAACCGGTGGATTGCGTGGCCACAGCTCAGGCTCGTCCAGTTGCCGTGCCTCGGCGGGCAAGGTCATGCCGTCATTCAATTCGACGCCGTCGCGCAAGCGCTGCAACTGTTCGGTGTTCGGCTCGCCCTCGACCTGCACCCAATAGGTCTTGGCCAGCTTGTGTTTCGGGTCGGCGATCCGCGCCTGTAGCTGGCCGTCGTTGGTCAGCAGCAACAAGCCTTCGCTGTCGCGGTCCAGCCGTCCGGCCGGATAGATTCCCGCTACATCGATGTAATCCTTGAGGGTCGCGCGCCCTTCGCCGTCGCTGAATTGCGTCAGCACATCGAAAGGTTTGTTGAACAGGATCAGCTTCGGCTCGGCTGGTGGTGCCTTGGCGACACGACGCGGGGCTGATGGGGATGGCTTCGCGCCGGGGCGACGGGAAGGTGGACGAGATGGACGCGACATGGGCAAAACAACATCTAACGGTCAGGGCTGCTAATGCTAGTGCCCTGACCGCCAAATGACCATGACAAACCGTTAGCGGAACGGCGGCTCGTCGAAGCTGCGCAGTTTGCGCGAGTGCAGCGAGTTGAGTTCGGTGCGCAACAGATCCACCGCCTCGATACCGATCTTCAGGTGCTGGCTGACCGCGCGCTCATAGAAAGCGTTGGCCGAGCCCGGCAACTTGATTTCGCTGTGCAGCGGCTTGTCCGAGACGCACAGCAACGTGCCGTACGGCACTCGCAAGCGATAACCCTGCGCGGCAATGGTGCCGCTTTCCATGTCCACCGCCACGGCGCGGGACAGGTTGATCAGCGGCCGTTCCTGCGCCCAGCGCAGCTCCCAGTTACGGTCGTCGTAGGTCAGCACGGTGCCGGTACGCAGGCGTTTCTTCAGTTCGTCGCCCTTCTCGCCGGTGACGTTGGCCGCCGCTTGCTGAAGCGCGAGCTGCACTTCGGCCAACGCCGGAATCGGAATGTTCGGTGGTACCACCCGGTCGAGAATCCCGTCGCGACGCATGTAGGCGTGGGCCAGCACGTAGTCGCCAATGGTCTGCGACTGACGCAGGCCGCCGCAGTGACCGATCATCAGCCAGCAGTGCGGGCGCAGCACGGCCAGGTGGTCGGTGATGTTCTTGGCGTTGGACGGGCCGACACCGATGTTGACCAGGGTCACGCCGTGGCCATCGCTGGCGATCAGGTGATAGGCCGGCATCTGGTAGCGGTGCCAGACCACCCCGGCGGCAATCGCCGAGGCTTCGCCGTGATCCATGCTCTTTTCGATGATCACGTTGCCCGGCAGCACCATGCGCACGAAACGCGGGTCGTTGCGCAGTTGCTCCAGACCATGGACGATGAACTGATCGACGTAGCGGTGATAGTTGGTCAGCAGAATCCACGGCTGCACATGCCGCCAGTCGCTGCCGGTGTAATGCACCAGTCGGCGCAGGGAGAAATCCACTCGCGCGGCATCGAACAGCGCCAACGGCAGCGGATCGGTGTTTTCCCAATCGTACAGACCGTCGGCAATGCCGTCGGTCGCCGCCGACAGGTCGGTACTCGGGAACACCCGCGCCAGCACGGGGGCAGTGACACCGGAACCCGCCAGCTCATCACCCTGCTCGACCACATACGGATACGGGATGTTCTGCTGGCTGACACCGACTTCCACGGTCACGGTGAAGTCGTGCATCAGCGGAACGAGCTGTTCCAGCAGGTACTTACGGAAAGCCGAGGGATGGGTGACGGTGACGCTGTAGGTGCCCGGCAGCTGAACCTTGGCGTAGGCACGGGTGGTCTGCGGGACTTCGCCCTGGCAGTGATAGGTCAGGCGCAATTCGGGATAGCGGAACATCGAGCGCTGTTCTGCATCGGGCTCGACGCGATCCTTGAGGTAGCGCTTGAGCGCCTGGCTCAGCGCGGTGGTTGCACGATTGTGCAAGAGTGCAAGCCGATCCACGGCTTGCTCGGCGGTTTGAACGACAATAAAAGCTTCGGTCACGATCAGCATCCTGTGTTCTGACTTGCAGACCTTCATCTTGCCTGCATCGTCGCTTCACGGGAACAGTGGCATTGACTGAGTACAGAGAACAACTGTGGGAGCGAGCTTGCTCGCGATAGCGGCGCATCAGTCAACATCACTGTTGAATGTTGATCCGTCATCGCGAGCAAGCTCTCTCCCACAGGAGTTTACGGCGCTGATCAGAAGCCTTGAGGAGTCGAACGGGCGACAATCGCTTCCACGTCCAGGCCTCGTGGTAACGCGCCGTACACTCGGCCGCCGCCATTCAGGCGACTGGCGATGAAGGCATCACTGACCACCGCATTACCGGCTTCCAGCAACAGCTTGGCCTGCAGCCCCAGGGCAATGTCTTCAGTCAGTTGCCGGGCGCGGTACTGGATGTCGCTGGTGTCCTTGAAGGCCGCCTGCAATTGATGGATGTGCGCAGCCAGGCGCTTGTCGCCATGGCCATCGCCCAACTCGCTGAACAGCGCATCGAGCACGCCTGGTTCTTTCGACAGGGCACGCAGCACGTCGAGGCACTGCACGTTACCGGAGCCTTCCCAGGTCGAATTCACCGGCGCCTCGCGGTAAAGCCGCGGCAGGATGCTGTCTTCGACATAACCCGCGCCGCCCATGCATTCGGCCGCTTCGTTGATCATCGCCGGCGCCCGTTTGCAGATCCAGTACTTGCCCACCGCCGTCACCAGGCGGGCGAATTTGGCTTCCTGCGAATCATCCAGATGATCCAGCGCCCGGCCCATGCGCAGGCTCAACGCCAGGGCCGCTTCGCTTTCAAGCGCCAGATCCGCCAGTACGTTCTGCATCAACGGCTGTTCGCTGAGCAGTTTGCCGCCAACCGATCGGTGAGCGCAGTGATGGCTGGCCTGGGTCAGCGCCTGACGCATCAGCGAACTGGAACCGACCATGCAATCGAAGCGGGTCATGGCGACCATCTCGATGATTGTCGGAACGCCACGGCCCTCTTCACCGACCATCCACGCCAATGCTCCACGGAACTCCACTTCGCTGGAAGCGTTGGAGCAGTTGCCGAGCTTGTTCTTCAGGCGCTGGATATAGAACTGATTGCGCGTGTCGTCCGGACGATGGCGCGGCAACAGGAAACAGGTCAGGCCCTTGTCGGTCTGCGCCAGTGTCAGGAAGGCGTCGCACATCGGCGCCGAGCAAAACCACTTGTGCCCCACAAGTTCATAGGCCTGGCCCGGACCGCTGGCGCCGACCGGATAGGCCTTGGTGGTATTGGCCCGCACGTCGGTACCACCCTGCTTCTCGGTCATGGCCATGCCGATGGTGACTCCGGCCTTGTGGACCATGCCGACATTGCGCGGGTCGTATTCGGTGGCGAGGATTTTCGGCAGCCACTTTTGCGCCAGGTCCGGTTGCAGGCGCATGGCCGGAACGCTGGCGAAGGTCATGGTCAGCGGGCATCCACTGCCGGCCTCGGCCTGGCTGTGCAAATAGGTCATGGACGCGCGGGCGACATGGGCGCCGTCCTGCGGGTGCGCCCAGGGCAGCGAGGTCAGGCCGTGTTCGACCGCCGTGCGCATTAATTGATGATAGGCCGGATGAAACTCCACCAGATCAATGCGATGACCAAACCGGTCATGGCTGTTGAACACCGGCTTGTTCTGATTGGCCAGGAACCCGGCCTCCATCAACGGGCCACCGGCCAGCGCGCCATAGGCGTCGATCCGCGATTCGGCCCAACCGGCCCCGAAGCGCCGCGACCATTCCTGCAACGGCAAGTCAATGCGGTACAGGTTGGCGCCGTCCAGTGACGGTGGCTGGTTGGTGACTTCGTGGGTTTCGGCGAACTGATGCAGGTTCATGACAGGGCTCCTTTGGTCGGCCAAGGGACTTCAGTTAAGCACCGCCCCTCGGCCGATCAAAGTGTCATATACGCCTAACTGTCGGCGCTTTCGCCCTGTTGCGGGCAGAGCACACGGCGGTAGAGCGCGGCCTGCAAGTCTTCGAATTTCACCGGTTTGCTCAAGTGATCAATCACTGCGCCGGTCGGGCAGCGCTCACGGTCACCGCTCAGGGCGATCATGAACAACGGCAGCTCGGCATAACCGGGTAACGCGCGGATCCGGCAGCACACCGACTCACCGTCCGGCAGCGGCAACTGACAATCGACCAGCACCGCGTCAATCACTTCGCGCTGCAACAGATCGAGCGCGACATCGACGCTGTTGGCTGTACGTACGCGAAAGCCCAGCTTGAGCAACATGCCGCGCATCACCAACTGGCTGATGCTGTTGTCATCCACCAACAGCACGGCACAATCCTGGGGCAAGCGCAGGCGCGGAAAATCCCGGGTCATCAACGGCGTCACCGGACGTTCGGCCGCCGGCAACCCGACTTCCACATCCAGCTGAAACCGGCTGCCGCGCCCTGGCTCGGAGCGATGAGTCAGTCGCCCACCGAGCAATTCGACCAACTGTCGGCAAATCGCCAGGCCAACCCCCAGGCCACCGTATTCACGGGTCATCGAGCCATCGAGCTGGAAGAACCGTTGATACATCGTGGCCTCCCCTAGATCGGTGAAACCAATGCCCGTGTCGATCACCGCAAAGGTCAACGCCAGCCGGTCGGGCTCGATGGTCTTGCCGGTCACCCGCAGCGCCAGACCGCCGACCTTTGTGAATTTGATGGCGTTATCCAGCAGGCATTCCAGGCACTGCGCGATCTTGACGTTGTCGCCGAGCAAGCGATCCGGCACACCTGGCGCGACATCGACCTTGAAGTCCAGCGACTTGCTCGATGCGTTGCCCTCGAACTGCGTGCGCAGTGCCTCGACCACGCCACGCAAGCTGAAGGTGTCGGCCGAGGCCTTGAGTTTGCCGGCCTGCAATTCGGTGAGGGTGAGGATGCCGTTGACCATGCGCATCATGTCCCGCGCCGACCCCGAAGCCGTCTGCTGGTAGTACTCGAGTTCCGGGTCCATCTCGACCGTCTGCATCAGCTCCAGTGAACCGATCACACCATTCATGGGCGTGCGCAACTCGTGGGTCAGGGTGGCAAGGAACTCGTCCTTGAGCTTGTTACTGTGAGCCAGTTGCTGGTTGAGGACTTCAAGCTTCTGGCTGGCGTCGAACAGGGTTTGAGCCTGCTGCTCGCGCATGGCGTTGATGCGGTCGGCCAGCGCCAGGGACAGCAACGCCACTTCGATGGCCGAGCCGATCTGACTGGAATACATGGTCAGGAACACGTTCGGCAGGTATCCAAGCACCATCAGCGTATTGACGATGCCACCGAGTAAAAACGCCGACCAGGCAATGATGAAATACCGCGCCACCCGCAGGCCCCGCAGCCAGGCAAAGATCCCGGCGGCAAAAATCACCACGGTGAATGTCAGCGCCAGGGCCGTGGCCAGGCGCAAGGCCAGGGCATAGCTGGTCATCAATGACAGGCCGATCACCAGCGCACTGAAGGCAACCAGCGCCAGCAACAAGCGGTCAAGCCAGCGACTGTGGGTAGCCATCTGCAGGAAACTGCGGGCGAACTGACTGCCGAACAGCCCCGCACAGCCGATGAAAAACGGCGTCGCAGCGTTAGCCCACCACGGATTGTCCGGCCAGAAATACTGCACGGCCGCACCGTTTACCGACAGCTGATACAAGCCGAACGAGGCGATATAAAAGATGTAGTAGAGGTAACTGGTGTCGCGCACGCTGAGGTAGATGAACAGGTTGTAGACCAGCATCCCCAGCAGTACGCCGTAGATCAGCCCCAGTACGTAGAGGCGCACGGGCTGCTCTTCGAGGTAGGCGGTGCTCGACCACAAGGTTACCGGCGCCTGGATCGAGCCTTCGCTTTGCAAGCGCATGAATACGGTTTCGGCCTGGTCCGGCTTGAACGTCAGGTCGAACAGATAGTTGTTCTGACGAATCTCGCGGCTGGCGAAGGGCAAGGCATCGCCGGTCTGCCTGACCAACTGATAGTTACCGGCCGCATCAGGCAAATAGAGATCGAGATGATCGAGGGGCGGATAGGCCAGTTCCAGCAGCCAGGTCCTTTGCGCCGCCGGATTGGCTGGACGGTAATGCAGGTCGATTTTCAGCCAGAACACCGAACGCGAGTACCCGGCGTTAAGCGTATCTTTGTGGTGCGGCTTGAAGTTGCCGGCCGCCGCTTGCGCACGGATATCCGCGATGGTCGCCTGACCACCTGCGTCCTCATAGACCTGCAGGGTTCGGCCCAAGGGGAGGCTTTGAGTGAACTCATCGAACTCGACGGCGTTTGCCAGGAGGGGCAAACACAACAGCAACATCAGCAAATAGCGCATTGAAGCCCCAGCGTGGCCTGTCCGGTTCTGTCAGGAAGCCCCCCATTCCTTTTGAGCAGACGTAAAACCGGTATCACCTGTTATTGGTTTGGATCCACTCTAGCATAGCCGTTGATGGCCAATGAGAACCACAGAAATTTTTCCTACAAAGGCTCTAGAACGGGCGTTCCAGCAACACCAACGAACGATTATCAATGACAGGAATATCAATGTGGCGAGGGGGCTTGCCCCCGTTCGGCTGCGAAGCAGTCGTAAAACCAGCCGACTCGATGAACCTGACGGGTCACTGGGGCCGCTTCGCTGCCCAACGGGGGCAAGCCCCCTCGCCACAATGTATCGACCAAACACACTGCCACAACACCCGAAAAACAGGTTTGGTGGTAAGCTCGCGCACCATGAATATCTACAGCTCTCGCCCCGTTGTCCTCTGTCTCTCCGGCCACGACCCAAGTGGTGGCGCCGGCTTGCAGGCAGATATCGAAGCCCTGCTCGCACAGGGTTGCCATGCGGCTCCGGCCGTCACCGCCCTGACCGTGCAAGACACCGTCAATGTCACTGACTTCCGCGTCCTGGACCGTGAGTGGGTACTGGCCCAGGCCAATGCCGTGCTCAACGACTCCGAAGTCGCCGCCGTCAAACTGGGCATGCTCGGTTCCCTGGAAATGGTCGACACCGTGGTCGAACTGCTTTCGGCGCACCCGCACTTGCCGGTGGTCTGCGACCCGGTGCTGCGCGCTGGCGGCGGCGGACGCCTGGGCAAGGACGAGGTCGGCTACGCCATGCGGGAACGCTTGCTGCCCCTTTCGATCATTGCGACCCCCAACCTACCCGAAGCCCGCATCCTCGCCGAACTGCCCGAAGGCACCGCGGACGAGTGCGCAGAAAAACTCCTGCCGTTCGTCAAACACCTGCTGATCACCGGCGGCCATGGCGACGAAACCGAAATCCACAATCGCCTGTACAGCCGCGACGGTCTGCGCGAAACCTTTACCTGCCAGCGTTTGCCGGGCAGTTATCACGGTTCCGGTTGCACCCTGGCCAGTGCGCTGGCCGGTCGTCTGGCCCAGGGCGAAAACCTCGCCAGTGCCGTGCAGACCGCGCTTAACTACACATGGCGCACCCTGCGTGATGCCGAGCAACTAGGCAAAGGCCAGTTCGTGCCGCGCCGCTTGCCACTGGATTTCTGCTCGTAACTTCTATTTGTAATGCGGTGAGGCTTGTCCGATGAAACTACGTGGCCTGTACGCCATTACCGACAGCCATTTGCTGGACGGTAAGCTGCTCAAGTACGTGGAGGCGGCGCTGGAAGGCGGCGTCACCTTGCTGCAATACCGCGACAAGAGCAGTGACGAAGCCCGTCGTCTGCGCGAAGCCGAAGCCTTGCGTGATTTATGCGAACGCTACAACACCCGGTTGATCATCAATGATGACGCTGAGTTGGCCGCACGCCTGAATGTCGGCGTGCACTTGGGTCAAACTGATGGTCCATTGTCTCCGACCCGCGCCCTGCTGGGTCGCGATGCAATCATCGGTTCGACCTGCCATGCGCAACTCGACCTCGCCGAACAGGCCGTCAAAGAAGGCGCCAGCTACGTCGCGTTCGGCCGCTTCTTCAATTCCAACACCAAACCCGGCGCCCCGACCTGCAGTCTCGACCTGCTCGACCAGGCACGCAGCAAACTGCACCTGCCGATCTGCGCGATCGGCGGCATCACCCTGGAAAACGCCGCGCCGCTGGTGGCCCATGGTGTCGACCTGCTGGCCGTGGTGCATGGCCTGTTTGGCGCCGAGAGCACGGCTGAAGTAACCCGCCGCGCCCGCGCATTCAATGAATTACTAAAAGTCTGAGAGCCCGATCATGTCTCGTTCCGAAACGCTGTTTGCCAATGCCCAGAAACACATTCCCGGTGGCGTGAACTCGCCGGTTCGCGCGTTCAAGAGCGTCGGCGGCACACCGCTGTTCTTCAAACACGCCGAAGGCGCCTACGTCACCGACGAAGATGACAAGCGCTATGTGGATTACGTCGGCTCCTGGGGTCCGATGATTCTCGGCCACAGCCACCCGGACGTACTGGACGCCGTGCGCAAACAGCTTGAGCACGGCCTGTCCTACGGCGCCCCGACCGAGATGGAAACGCAGATGGCCGACCTGGTCTGCTCCCTCGTGCCATCGATGGAAATGGTGCGCATGGTCAGCTCCGGCACCGAAGCGACCATGAGCGCCATTCGCCTGGCCCGTGGCTTCACCGGCCGCGACAGCATCATCAAGTTCGAAGGCTGCTACCACGGTCACTCCGACAGCCTGCTGGTCAAGGCCGGTTCCGGCGCACTGACCCAAGGCGTACCGAGCTCGGCCGGTGTACCGGCGGCATTCGCCAAACACACCCTGACCCTGCCGTTCAACGACATCGACGCGGTAGAAACCATGCTCGCCGAAGTCGGCCAGGACGTGGCCTGCATCATCGTCGAGCCAGTTGCCGGCAACATGAACTGCGTGCCGCCGGCACCGGGTTTCCTCGAAGGCCTGCGGACCCTGTGCGACAAGCACGGCGTGGTGCTGATTTTCGACGAAGTGATGACCGGTTTCCGTGTCGCCCTCGGCGGTGCCCAGGCGTACTACGGCGTGACGCCGGACCTGACCACCTTCGGCAAGATCATCGGTGGCGGCATGCCGGTTGGCTGCTTCGGCGGCAAGCGCGAAATCATGCAGCGCATCGCCCCGCTGGGCCCGGTGTACCAGGCCGGTACGCTGTCCGGTAACCCGCTGGCGATGGCCGCCGGCCTGACCACCCTGCGCCTGATCAGCCGCCCGGGCTTCCACGCCGAGCTGACCGACTACACCACTCGCCTGCTCGACGGCCTGCAACAGCGCGCCGATGCGGCCGGCATTCCGTTCGTGACCACCCAGGCCGGCGGCATGTTCGGCCTGTACTTCAGCGGTGCCGACGACATCGTCACCTTCGATGACGTCATGGCCAGCGACGCAGCCCTGTTCGGCCGCTTCTTCCACCTGATGCTCGAAGGTGGCGTGTATCTGGCACCGAGCGCATTCGAAGCCGGTTTCACTTCGATCGCCCACGGCGAAGCTGAACTGAAGCTGACCCTGGACGCCGCTGAGCGCGCCTTCGCGGCCTTGAAGTAACGTTCAAATGCTGACGCTGGCCCTTGCCAGCGTCAGCTTTCGCCTACGTTCCCACGATTTTTCCTACTCATCTGCTAATAATCCCCCGCAAAGTGGGCGATAAATTTCCCGTGCAGCAGAAAAACGAGTAAAGACTTTGTAAGGTTGGCCCTGCTTATTTCATAATGCGCGCTTATTGGATCCCTCGATGGGTCCGCGCGCCCTTCAGAGGTAAGTCGATTCCCATGAACCGCACCGGCCGCACCCTTGCACTGGGCTGCCTGTTGCTTCTTCAGCCCCTGCTCGCGCACGCACAAGCAGGCGGCAACTCGTTGTTAATCCCAGCGATGGGTCGCTGCACCCTCAATACCCAGCCGCAAGACCTGGAACAGGCGCTCGCCGCCTGCCAGAAAGCGTCGGAAGAAGGGGATGCGCAAGCGCAATACGAGTTGGGTGAGTTCTACTACGAAGGCAAAAACACGCCGCGCGACCTCAATCAAGCCCTGAGCTATTTCGAAAAAGCCTCGCTGCAAGGCCACGCCCAGGCACAATTCAAACTCGGCACCATGTTCTTCCACGGCGAAGGCGTGCCGGCCAATAACGTTCAGGCGTACATCCTGCTGAAGATGGCGGCGGTCAACGGCGCCGAAGAGGCCCTGGACACCGCCGACGAAGTCACCGAAAAGATGCCCCGCGAAGAACTGGAGCTTGCTACCCAGGTGCTCGGGCAAATCTTCCGTAAATACTTGATGGAATTGCAGAGCGCCGATGGGCGTACGCCGTTCGCGCCACTGCCCTGACTTCCGTGTTGTTCTGACTGGCCCAATCGCGAGCAAGCTCGCTCCCACATCCGACTGCATTCCCATATGAGAACTCGGTCAACTGTGGGAGCGAGCTTGCTCGCGATTGGGGGCGACCCGGTCTTGAGCCTTACTTCTCAGGCATCGGCATCGGAAACGGCATGACATTGCCGACCGCGCCACGGGCTTCGCTGATTTTCGGTGTTCCCATTCGCTCGACTTCATCGATACGCACGATCGAATGCATCGGCACAAAACTGCGCACTACGCCTTCGAACTGAGCCTTGAGCTTTTCTTCGCTCGGATCGACGACCACTTGCGTGCGCTCGCCAAAGACGAACTCTTCCACTTCCAGAAAGCCCCACAGATCACTTTGATAGATCTGCTTGGCGTACATTTCGAACACCTGGCCCTGATTGAGGAAAATCACCTTGTAGATTGGAGCTTCACGTTTGGTCATGGTGGGCGAAACACATCGGGGGATAAAAATGAGGGCGCGAACTATAGCATAGCCATCGGACGCGCAGCGGTAGGAACCTGGGTACATGTTCCCTATAATGCGCGGTTCTTTGAATCACGTGATGACTCTATTCCATGGCCAAGAAGCTTTACATCGAAACCCACGGTTGCCAGATGAACGAGTACGACAGCTCGCGCATGGTCGATCTGCTGGGCGAACATCAGGCCCTGGAAGTCACCGCTCGCGCTGAAGACGCCGACGTGATCCTGCTCAACACCTGCTCGATTCGTGAACGTGCCCAGGATCGTGTCTACTCCCAGCTCGGCCGCTGGCGCGAACTGAAGCTGGCCAACCCGGACATGGTGATCGCCGTCGGCGGTTGCGTGGCCAGCCAGGAAGGCGCGGCCATTCGCGATCGCGCACCGTACGTCGACGTTGTCTTCGGCCCGCAGACCCTGCACCGCCTGCCGGAAATGATCGACGCCGCGCGCATCAGCAAGCTGCCGCAAGTCGACGTCTCGTTCCCGGAAATCGAAAAGTTCGACCACTTGCCCGAGCCCCGCATCGACGGCCCGAGCGCTTACGTGTCGGTGATGGAAGGTTGCAGCAAGTACTGCACGTTCTGCGTGGTGCCCTACACCCGCGGTGAAGAGGTCAGCCGGCCGTTCGACGACGTGATTGCCGAGATCATTCACCTGGCCGAAAACGGCGTGCGGGAAGTGACGCTGCTGGGGCAGAACGTCAACGGCTATCGCGGCCTCACCCATGACGGGCGCCTGGCCGACCTGGCCGAGCTGATCCGCGTGGTCGCCGCGGTCGATGGCATCGACCGCATCCGCTACACCACGTCGCACCCGCTGGAGTTCTCCGACAGCCTGATCCAGGCCCACGCCGACGTGCCGGAGCTGGTCAAGCACCTGCACTTGCCGGTGCAATCGGGTTCGGACCGCATCCTCGCGGCGATGAAACGCAACCACACCGCGCTTGAATACAAATCCAAACTGCGCAAACTGCGCGCCGCCGTGCCAGGAATCTGCATCAGCTCGGACTTCATCGTCGGCTTCCCCGGCGAGACCGAAAAAGACTTCGAGCAAACCATGAAGCTGATTGCCGACGTCGGCTTCGACTTTTCCTACTCGTTCGTCTACAGCCAGCGCCCGGGCACACCGGCCGCCGATCTGGCCGACGACACTCCGGAAGAGCTGAAGAAAGAACGCCTGAATGCCCTGCAGCATCGCTTGAACCAGCAAGGTTTCGAGATCAGCCGACAAATGGTCGGCTCGATCCAGCGAATCCTGGTGACCGATTACTCGAAAAAAGACCCGGGCGAGCTCCAAGGCCGGACCGAGAATAATCGTATCGTCAACTTCCGCTGCGACAATCCGACCCTGATCGGCCAGTTCGCGGACGTGCACATCGATGCCGCGCAGCCGCACTCGCTGCGGGGCTCGCTGATCCAGTAACACTGCATTCCACTGTGGGAGCGAGCTTGCTCGCGATAGCGTCAGGCCAGACAACTCATATGTTGAATGTCAGGCCGTCATCGCGAGCAAGCTCGCTCCCACAGGGACTGCGTACGACGTTGGTTATTTAAGAGCTTTCGCACCCACGCCACTGGCGCTATCCTTGAACTCATCACCATTGCCCCAGGGCGGCTAAATACGACCTTGAACGCACCCATAGAACCACATCGTTTCATCCTCGAGCCTTTTGAAGCTCGCCGCTTCGCCAATCTGTGCGGGCAATTCGACGAGCATTTGCGCTTGATCGAACAGCGCCTGACCATCGAGATCCGCAATCGCGGAAACCAGTTCGAGCTGATCGGCGAACCCAAACACACCACCTCCGCGGAAAACCTCCTGCGCCGCCTGTACCGGGAAACCAAGGGTACCGAGCTGTCGCCGGACATGGTGCACCTGTTCCTGCAGGAATCGGCCGTCGAGCAGCTGGACAACCACTCCCCCGCCGAACCGTCCGTGGCCCTGCGCACCAAGAAAGGCATGATTCGCCCCCGCGGCTTGAATCAGCTGCGCTACGTGAAGGAAATCCTCGGTAACGATATCAACTTCGGCATCGGCCCGGCCGGTACCGGCAAGACCTACCTGGCTGTCGCCTGCGCGGTGGACGCACTGGAGCGCGAGCAGATTCGCCGCATCCTGCTGGTTCGTCCGGCGGTCGAGGCGGGTGAAAAACTCGGCTTCCTGCCCGGCGACCTGTCGCAAAAAATCGACCCGTACCTGCGCCCGCTCTACGACGCGCTCTACGAAATGCTCGGCTTCGAATACGTCGCCAAGCTGATCGAGCGCCAGGTGATCGAAGTCGCGCCGCTGGCCTACATGCGCGGCCGCACGCTGAACAACAGCTTCATCATTCTCGACGAAAGCCAGAACACCACGGTCGAGCAAATGAAGATGTTCCTGACCCGGATCGGCTTCGGCTCCACGGCCGTCATCACCGGGGACATCACCCAGGTCGACCTGCCACGCGGCACCAAGTCCGGCCTGCACCACGTGATTGAAGTGCTCAAGGATGTGCCGGGGATCAGCTTCACCCACTTCCAGCCCAAGGACGTCGTGCGCCACCCACTGGTACAGCGCATCGTCGAAGCCTACGAGCGCTTCGAAACCAAAGCGGCCGATGATGCCGCCGCCAAGGATAGCCGCCGCGATGCTTGAGCTTGACCTGCAAATCGCTACCGAAGCCTGCGCCCCCAGCGAGGCCGAGTTCCGCCAGTGGTGCGAACTGGCCCTGCGCCAGCGCACCGCCGACTCGGAGATGACCATTCGTCTGGTCGACGAAGCCGAAGGACGCGAGCTGAACCACACCTGGCGGCAAAAGGACTACGCAACTAACGTCTTGTCATTCCCGGCCGACGTGCCGGATGAGTTCCTCGACATCCCGCTGCTGGGCGATCTGGTGATCTGCGTGGCCGTGGTCGAGCGCGAAGCCGCTGAACAGGGCAAGGAGCTCAAGGCCCATTGGGCGCATCTGGTGATTCACGGCTGCTTGCATCTGCTTGGTTACGACCATATTGATGACGAAGAAGCCGAAGAAATGGAAGCACTGGAACGAACGTTGCTTGCAGAACTGGGCTTTCCCGATCCGTACGCGGACGACGAAACCGACGCATTCCCTACCGAAACAACAAAGGATTCAGAGTAATCGCTATGAGCGAAGATCGATCGAGCAACGGGCAGAAGTCATGGCTGGGTAAACTCACCCAGGCTTTTGCCCACGAGCCGAAAAACCGCCAGGAGCTGCTGGAGCTGCTGCGCGATGCACACCAGAACAAACTGCTGGACAGTGAAGCGCTGGCCATCGTCGAAGGCGCCATCCAGGTGGCTGACTTGCAGGTCCGGGACATCATGGTCCCGCGCTCGCAGATGGTCAGCATCAAGGCGACCCAGACACCCCGCGAGTTCCTGCCTGCCGTGGTCGACTCGGCCCACTCCCGCTACCCGGTGATCGGCGAAAGCCATGATGACGTGATGGGCGTGTTGCTGGCCAAGGACTTGCTGCCGTTGATCCTCAGGGAGAACGGCGACAGCTTCAACATCAAGGACCTCCTGCGCCCAGCCACCTTCGTGCCGGAGTCCAAGCGCCTTAACGTGCTGCTGCGCGAGTTTCGCGCCAACCACAACCACATGGCCATCGTCATTGACGAGTACGGTGGCGTGGCAGGCCTGGTGACCATCGAAGACGTGCTGGAACAGATCGTCGGCGACATCGAAGACGAACACGACGTCGAAGAAGACAGCTACATCAAGCCGCTGCCCAGCGGTGATTTCCTGATCAAGGCCCTGACACCGATCGAGAACTTCAACGAGTTTTTCGACAGCGAGTTCTCCGACGACGAATTCGACACCGTTGGCGGCCTGGTGATGAGCGCGTTCGGGCATTTGCCAAAACGTAACGAAATCACTGAAATCGGCCCGTACCGCTTCCGCATCCTGAACGCCGACAGCCGTCGGATTCACTTGCTTCGCCTGACGCCCATTGCTCGCTAAGGATTGAAATGCGCTGGACAACCCGCCCCGGCTGGCCCGGTAACCTGCTGGCCGTGGCGGCCGGTGCAATCACCACACTGGCCCTGGCGCCGTTCGATATCTGGCCCCTGGCACTGCTCGCCGTCGGCCTGTTCTATGCAGGCCTGCGCGAGCTGAGCCCACGTCAGGCACTAGGGCGCGGCTGGTTTTTCGGTTTCGGCCTGTTCGGTGCCGGCACCAGCTGGATCTACTACAGCATTCACCACTTCGGCGGCGCGTCGGTATTGCTGGCCGGTTTCCTGATGCTGCTCTTCACGGCGGCAATTGCCTGGTTCTTTGCCCTGCCCGCCTGGATATGGGCGCGCTGGCTACGCCGAAATGAAGCGCCGCTGGCCGACGCCCTGGCCTTCGCAGCGCTGTGGGTCGGCCAGGAAGCCTTCCGCGGCTGGTTCCTGACAGGCTTCCCGTGGCTGTATTCCGGGTACAGCCAGCTCGATGGCCCACTGGCCGGGCTCGCGCCTGTCGGCGGGATGTGGCTGATTTCCTTCACCCTGGCCCTGACAGCTGCATTGATCTACAACGGCTTTCGCCTGGTTCGCACGGGGCGCAAAGGCTTCATCGCAGCCGGTGCATTGCTGCTGGTCGGGCCATGGCTGCTCGGCATGGCCCTCAAACATCATGCCTGGACCAGCCCTTCAGGCCCGCCACTGAGCGTCGCCGCCGTTCAGGGCAACATCGAACAAAGCATGAAGTGGGACCCGACGCAGCTCAACGCGCAACTGGCGCTGTATCGCGACATGAGTTTCAGCTCCAGGCGAGTCGACCTTCTCATCTGGCCGGAAACGGCGATCCCGGTGCTCAAGGAGTCCGCCGAGGGCTACCTGAACATGATGGGCAGCTTCGCGGCCGAGCGTAAATCGGCGCTGATTACCGGCGTCCCGGTCCGCATGGAGGTCCACCACGAGAAGCGCTTCTTCAATGGCATCACCGTTGTCGGCGAAGGCGACGGCACCTACCTCAAGCAAAAACTGGTGCCGTTTGGTGAATATGTTCCGCTGGAGGATCTGTTGCGCGGGCTGATCGCCTTCTTCGATCTGCCGATGTCGGACTTCGCCCGCGGACCATCTGACCAGCCGCTGCTGCAAGCCAAGGGTTATCAGATCGCGCCGTACATCTGTTATGAAGTGGTGTACCCGGAATTCGCCGCCAGCCTCGCCGCCCGCAGCGACCTGTTGCTGACCATCAGCAACGACACCTGGTTCGGCACCTCCATCGGTCCGCTGCAACACCTGCAGATGGCGCAGATGCGTGCGCTGGAGGCCGGCCGCTGGATGATCCGCGCCACCAACAACGGCGTCTCCGGCCTGATCAACCCGTTCGGTCAGATTACCGATCAGATCCCGCAGTTCGAACGCGGCATCCTGTATGGCGAAGTGGTGCCGATGCACAACCTCACGCCGTACCTGGAATGGCGTTCGTGGCCATTGCTCATTCTCTGCGTGTTGTTGTTTGGCTGGGCGCTGGTTGCGAGCCGGATGGCGAAGACTGTCTGAAATCATTTGTGGCGAGGGAGCTTGCTCCCTCGCCACAGGGATTAGCGCTCAACGATAGAACAACGAATAACCGATCTGCCCCACCGCCTCGTTCATCAACTGCCCGTTCTGCCAGATCGCCTTGTACTCCGGCATCCAGCCTCCCAGTGGCCGCGCATTGTCGCCGCTCAGAAACCCTACCGGCGCCGGCACCACCTCAAACCCGGCCTTGCGGAAGCTCCAGACCGCTCGTGGCATATGCCCGGCATGAGTCACGAGCACCACACGTTTGATGCCCTGTGGTAGCAACACCTGGGCGCTGAACTGCGCATTTTCCCAGGTCGTGCGGCTGTGCCCTTCCTGCCAGCGCACGGTCACGCCAAAATCGTCGCGCAAGGAATCAGCCATCATCTGCGCTTCGCTTGGCGGAGTGCCGTAATGCAAGCCGCCGCTGGTCAGTACCGGCAGGCCGGAAGCCTTGGTCAGTCGCGCGGCAAAGCGCTGGCGCTCCAGGCCTACACCCGTGGGCTGGTCGGCACCCCAGGCCACGTCACCGCGCTCGCGCCCGGAACCAAGGACGACGATGGCGTCCGCGCGCTGCCCCAGCACTGCCCATTCGTCGCGGGCCAGCGGTGGCTCGCGCTCGAGCAGGCGGGCACTCCACTGCACCACCACCGGCAGGCTCATCAGCCAAAGACCACCCAGCCCCAGTGCAAAGCACACACCGGCGAGCCTTGGCCTTGAGCGGCGCAACCACCAGGCAAGCAAAAGCAGCAGCAATAGAATGCCGGGGGGCAAAAGAAGTTGTTTTACAAAGTAACGAAAAGGCATCGAGCATCTCCTGGAGATGCCCGAAGCCTAAGTGGGTTAGCGCAATGCGACAATCAATACAGAAGAACTATGCTTCAAAAAACCATTGAGCACGGCTCTGCGTCTTATTTGAACTGCAAAGACCGGACCTTTACCGCGTCTCTGCCGGGAACCTTGTCCTTGAGCCAGATGATCTTGGCCGAACGTGGTGCGTCGAGTTGCTTTATCGCCTCTGACAAGCATCCGTGCGTCTCACGCTCACTGCGATCCAGATACGCCTTGATCAATGCAAACTCTGCGGAGCTCAGGCCACGCAGTTCCAGTTCCAGAGGGCGTACGTCGCGCAACCGGCCAGCAGTTCTTGCCGCTTCCAAGGCCAGGGCCAAACGATCGATCAGCCTTTCGTACAGCTCCGGTTTTGTAGCTTTTTGCTGTGACTCAACCATCCCTCACCTCATTGGAAGATAAGACCTACTCCCCAGTTAGAGCTTAGCTTCCATGAACAAACCGGCTGAGCGCCGCGACCAACGGCCCTCGCGGCGGTTTTTGCGGGACGCGCGGCAGCAATCAGGGTTTCCCTCGGTAGAGCGCGGTCATGTATGCTACGGCGCTTCCTGTAACTCCACTTCCAGCTCGGCTGGACATCGAAAACGCCAATGCGGCGTGATCAGCGTCCAGCGTTGCATTGAAGAGGATTAGGCCACCCCTATTCAGTTCAAAAGTAGCCATGCACGAACAATATCAGCCCCGTGAAATCGAAGCCGCCGCCCAGTCGTTCTGGAACGAGCAAAAGTCCTTTGAAGTCAGCGAACAGCCAGGCAAGGAGACTTACTACTGCCTGTCGATGTTCCCTTACCCCAGCGGCAAGCTACACATGGGGCACGTGCGCAACTACACCATCGGCGACGTGATCTCCCGCTACCAGCGCATGCAAGGCAAGAACGTTCTGCAACCCATGGGTTGGGACGCCTTCGGCATGCCGGCGGAAAACGCCGCGATGAAGAACAACGTAGCGCCCGCCAAGTGGACCTACGAAAACATTGCCTACATGAAATCCCAGCTGCGCAGCCTGGGCCTGGCGGTGGACTGGTCGCGTGAAGTGACCACCTGCAAGCCCGATTACTACCGCTGGGAACAATGGCTGTTCACCCGCCTGTTCGAAAAAGGCGTGATCTACAAAAAAAGCGGCACCGTGAACTGGGACCCGGTCGACCAGACCGTCCTGGCCAACGAACAGGTGATCGACGGTCGCGGCTGGCGTTCCGGCGCGCTGATCGAAAAGCGCGAAATCCCGATGTACTACTTCAAGATCACCGCCTACGCGGATGAACTGCTGGAGAGCCTGGACGAACTGACTGGCTGGCCTGAACAGGTCAAGACCATGCAGCGCAACTGGATCGGCAAGTCCCGCGGCATGGAAGTGCAGTTCCCGTACAACGTCGATTCCATCGGCGAAGCGGGCGCGCTGAAAGTCTTCACCACCCGTCCGGACACCCTGATGGGCGCGACCTACGTCGCCGTCGCCGCCGAGCACCACCTGGCTACCCTGGCCGCACAGAACAACCCTGAGCTGCAAGCGTTCATCGCTGAATGCAAGGGCGGCAGCGTTGCGGAAGCCGACGTTGCGACTCAAGAGAAAAAAGGCCTGCCGACCGGCCTGTTCGTTGAGCACCCACTGACCGGTGAAAAGCTACCGGTATGGGTCGCCAACTACGTGCTGATGCATTACGGCGACGGCGCGGTCATGGCTGTTCCTGCCCACGACGAGCGCGATTTCGAATTCGCCCACAAATACAACCTGCCGGTCAAATCCGTGGTGCGCACCAGCTCCGGTGACAGCAACCCGGCGCCATGGCAAGACGCCTACGGCGAGTACGGCACGCTGATCAATTCCGGCGAGTTCGACGGCCTGGACTTCGCGGGCGCCTTCGACGCTATCGAAGTCGCGCTGATCAAGAAAGAACTGGGCGCCTCGCGTACCCAGTTCCGTCTGCGCGACTGGGGCATCAGCCGCCAGCGCTACTGGGGCTGCCCGATCCCGATCATCCACTGCGGCACCTGCGGTGACGTGCCGGTACCGGAAGATCAACTGCCTGTCGTGCTGCCGGAAGACGTCGTACCCGATGGCGCCGGTTCGCCACTGGCGCGCATGCCCGAGTTCTACGAGTGCAGCTGCCCTAAATGCGGCCAGCCTGCCAAGCGTGAAACCGACACCATGGACACCTTCGTCGAGTCCTCGTGGTACTACGCCCGCTACGCCTCGCCGCACTTTGAAGGCGGCCTGGTGGAAAAATCGGCGGCCGACCACTGGCTGCCGGTGGATCAGTACATCGGCGGTATCGAACACGCGATTCTTCACCTGCTCTATGCGCGCTTCTTCCACAAGCTGATGCGCGACGAAGGCCTGGTGAGCTCCAACGAGCCGTTCAAGAACCTGCTGACCCAAGGCATGGTGATCGCCGAGACTTACTATCGCCGCGAAGCCAATGGCGCTTACACCTGGTTCAACCCGGCGGACGTCGAGCTTGAGCGTGACAGCAAGGCCAAGGTCATCAGCGCCAAGTTGAAAGCAGACGGCTTGCCGGTGGAAATCGGTGGCACCGAGAAGATGGCCAAGTCGAAAAACAACGGCGTCGACCCACAGTCGATGATCGACCAGTTCGGCGCAGACACCTGCCGCCTGTTCATGATGTTCGCCTCGCCACCTGACATGAGCGCGGAATGGTCCGACTCCGGCGTCGAAGGTTCGCACCGTTTCCTCAAGCGCGTCTGGCGCCTGGCTCAAGCCCACGTCACTCAGGGCCTGCCGGGCAAACTGGACGTCGCCAGCCTGAATGACGAGCAGAAAGCCGTTCGTCGCTCGATCCACCTGGCCATCAAGCAGGCCAGCCAGGACGTCGGCCAGAACCACAAGTTCAACACCGCCATCGCTCAGGTGATGACGCTGATGAACGTACTGGAAAAAGCCGCACAAGCCACCGACCAGGATCGCGCACTGATTCACGAAGGCCTGGAAACCGTGACTCTGTTGCTGGCTCCGATCACGCCGCACATCAGCCACGAGCTGTGGAATCAACTGGGTCACGCCGATCCTGTGATCGACGCCGGTTGGCCGGTGGTGGATGACAGTGCGTTGGTACAGGACAGCCTGCAACTGGTGATTCAGGTCAACGGCAAGCTGCGTGGCCACATCGAAATGCCGGCCAGCGCCAGCCGTGAAGAAGTCGAAGCCGCCGCCCGTGCCAACGAGAACGTGCTGCGCTTCGTCGACGGTCTGACCATTCGTAAAGTGATCGTAGTGCCCGGGAAACTGGTCAATATCGTCGCCAGCTAATTGGATCAGGCGCCAGGTGAGCCTGGCGCCGAGTAAAACCTTTCGGGCCGCTTGATCGGCCCACATGGTTTCAAGGGGAGCAACAAGATGATCAAACGCAATCTGCTGGTGATGGGCCTCGCGGTTCTGCTGAGCGCCTGCGGTTTCCAGCTGCGCGGCACCGGCACCAATGAACTGGCGATCAAGGAACTCGACCTGAGCGCCCGTAACGCTTATGGCCCAACCGTTACCCAGTTGCGTCAGGTACTGATTGGCAGCGGCGTCAAGGTCTATACCGGCGCTCCTTACAAGCTGGTACTGACCAATGAACAGGAAAGCCAGCGCATCCTCACCTACGCAGGTGCCGGTCGTGCCGGCGAGTACCAAGTCACCACCGTGTTGAGCTACGACATCCGTGGTCGCGGCGATCTGCCCCTGTTGAGCGACAAGCTTGAAGTGCAGAAGATCTATATGCACGACGGCAACAACTTGGTGGGCTCTGACCAAGAAGCTGAAACGGCCCGGACAGAAGGCCGCCGGGAGTTGGTTCAACGCATGATGCTGCGCCTGGAACAACTGAGCCCCACCCAACTGGACCAGTTGCAGCAGACTGCCGAAGCCAGGGCCAAGGCTGACGCCGCGGCGCTGGAAGCGGCAAAGAAGGCTGAAGCGGATACCCCGCGTCAGTCGCCTGTCGAACTGCCACAGCAGTAAGACTTACGGGGCGCCTGTGCGCCCCGTTCGCCATCTCTTATGAAGCTCGCCCCCGCCCAACTCGCCAAACACCTGCAAGGCGCCCTTGCGCCGGTCTATATCATCAGCGGCGATGACCCGTTGTTGTGCCAGGAGGCGGCCGATGCTGTTCGCACTGCCGCCCGCCAGCAGGGATTCGATGAACGCCAGGTGTTTGCCGCCGACGCCAGTTTCGACTGGGGGACGCTGCTGCAAGCCGGTGCCAGCATGTCGCTGTTCGCCGAAAAGCGCCTGCTGGAACTGCGCCTGCCGTCCGGCAAACCCGGCGACAAGGGCGCTGCCGCGCTGATCGAGTACTGCTCGCGCCCGGCCGACGACACCGTGCTGCTGATCAGCTTGCCGAAACTCGATGGCAGCGCACAGAAAACCAAGTGGGGCAAGGCGCTGGTCGAAGGACAACAGACCCAGTTCGTGCAGATCTGGCCGGTCGATGTCGCCCAACTGCCAAACTGGATCCGCCAACGTTTGTCCCAGGTCGGGCTTTCCGCCAGCCAGGACGCCGTTGAGCTGATCGCGGCACGGGTCGAGGGCAACTTGCTGGCCGCCGCCCAGGAAATCGAAAAGCTCAAACTGATGGCCGAAGGGGGTCAGATCACCGTTGAAACCGTGCAGGCTGCGGTGGCCGACAGTGCGCGCTTCGACGTCTTTGGCCTGACCGATGCGGTTCTCAATGGTGAAGCAGCCCATGCCTTGCGCATGCTCGAAGGGTTGCGCGGCGAAGGCGTCGAGCCGCCGGTGATTCTCTGGGCCCTGGCCCGAGAGTTGCGCCTGCTGGCCAATATTTCGCTGCAATACAGTCAGGGCACGCCACTGGACAAGGCTTTCAGCCAGGCCAAACCTCCGGTCTGGGACAAACGAAAACCCTTGATGAACAAAGCCCTGCAACGCTACTCGGCGCAACGCTGGGCGCAATTGCTGCTCGAAGCACAGCGCATCGACGCGCAGATCAAGGGCCAGGCGGCCGGTTCGCCGTGGATGAGCCTGAGCCGGCTGACGTTGTTGATGGCCGGGCAACGCTTAACCCTACCCGCTGAGTAACCCCCCCCTGTACGAGCGAGCTTGCTCGCGATGGTCGTTAACGATAACGCAGACTTTCTGATTTAACGCAGCGCCCTCAAGTGCTTCGCGAGCAAGCTCGCTCCTACAAAGAACGGCGCTTTTTCCGACAGCCACCGGGACTAGACAGCCCCTCAACTTCGGCCGATGATTTGCCCCGCAAAAACCACTCACTTGCGAGGCACCATCATGAGCAAAAAGCCATCAAAGCATGGCCCCAACAAGGCCAAATCCATCATCGCCCAGCCATTGTTCCGCAGCCGCCAGGAGCGCCCCACCAAGGGCAAAGGCAGCTACCGCCGCGAAGCCTTCCAGTCTGACAGCTGGGAGGCTTCTTACTTTCTGGCTGCGTAAAGCAGAACCCCCCTTCAACATGTTAAGGTCTGTACCTGATTCGTATTCCCTGGACCCGTGCATGCCTTTTTGTCTTCCCCATCGTTGGCACTTACGCCAATTGATCGCTGCCTCCAGCCTTGTTTTGCTTGTCGCCTGTGCGGAAAAACCGACCGCAGCCGACGCTCAGCCGCTTCAGACACTTCCTGTCGCTACCGCCCCGGCGGTTGTTCCGCCGGTGGTTCCGACGGGTGAGAACCTCGACATCCAGCCTACCCAGACATTTGCCGAATGGCAGGCGGGTTTCCGCAAGGATGCCCTGGCCGCCGGTATCCGCGCCGATCTGTTTGATCGCGCTTTCGCCAATGTCAGCTTCGACCCCAGTGTGATTCGTGCCGATCGCAGCCAACCGGAATTCGCAAAACCGGTGTGGGAATACCTCGATGGCGCGTTGTCGCCGCTGCGGGTACGCAAAGGCCAGTCACTGATCGACCAGTACGCCGACATCCTGCAAGGCATCGAGCAGCGTTATGGCGTTGATCGTCAGGCGCTGGTGGCCGTGTGGGGCATGGAAAGCAATTTTGGCCAGTTCCAGGGCAGCAAGTCGGTGATCAACTCGCTGGCGACCCTGGCCTACGAAGGCCGCCGTCCCGGCTTCGCCCACGCGCAATTGATCGCGGCCCTGCAAATCCTGCAACAAGGCGACATCGAACCCGAAAAGATGCTCGGTTCCTGGGCCGGCGCCATGGGCCAGACCCAGTTCATCCCGACCACCTACAACACCCACGCCGTCGATTTCGACGGCGACGGCCGTCGCGATATCTGGAGCAGTTCGGCTGATGCCCTGGCCTCGACCGCGCATTACCTGCAAAGCTCCGGCTGGCAGAGAGGTCAGCCGTGGGGCTTTGAAGTCCAGCTGCCGAGCGGCTTCAACTACGTACTGGCCGATGGCACGATTCGCAAGAGTGTTGCCGAGTGGCGCCAACTGGGCGTTACGCTGCCCAACGGTGGCCAGGTCCCGGCAGGCTCGGAGCAACTGTCTGCGGCACTGCTATTGCCGGCTGGCTACCGCGGCCCGGCGTTCCTTGTGCTCGACAACTTTCGTGCGATTCTCAAGTACAACAATTCGTCGTCCTATGCCCTGGGGGTGAGCCTGTTGTCCGAACGCTTCAATGGCGCAGGCTTGATCAGCGGTACGTGGCCAAAGGATGACCTGCCTCTGAGCCGTACCGAGCGGATCGAGCTGCAAAGCCTATTGAGCGCGCAAAACTATGACGCCGGCACCGCCGACGGGATCATCGGCGCCAACACCCGCAAGGCTATCCGCAGCGCCCAACAGTCGTTTGGCTGGCCGGCAGATGGGTATCCGACGCACAAGTTGCTCGAAGGACTGCGTAACCGCTAAAAGCATCGCGGGCAAGCCCGCTCCCACAGGTTCAGGGGCGTTCACATGATTTGTGTACGACGCGGACACTGTGGGAGCGGGCTTGCCCGCGAAGACTGACTGACAGGCGATAAAAATCTAGCGCCTGGCCACCACATCCTGCTCCAGCATCAATTCCTTGTTTCCGGCATCCAGCCTGACCAGCGCCCCCATGGGTAACGTCAGGTTCGGGTCGCAATGGCCGCTGCGCCACCCGGACAGCACCGGAATCTTCAATGGCTCGAAGATCTGCTTGAGCAACCTGTCCAGCGCCGCCACCTCAACCCCCGCCACATCCCCGACCAACACGCCGCGCAGCTTGTGCAACGTGCCTGCCAGCCGCAGATGGGTGAGCAACCGGTCGATGCGATACAGCGGCTCGTTGATATCCTCGATCAACAGAATGACGCCCTCGGCGTCAATCTCGTAGGGCGTGCCCATGGTCGCGGCGATCATGGCCAGATTGCCACCGAGCAAGCGCCCGTGAGCCACGCCGGGCTCGATCGTGGTCAGCGGGTAGGCCACCGGATGCGCCAGCACTGTTCCCGCCCTCACCTTCCCTCGCAGCATGTTGAAGAACGAAGACTCGGTAGGTATTTGCTTCTCACCCAGCAGGTCGGCATTGAGCAACGGACCATGAAAGGTCACGAAGCCGGCATAACGACTGATCGCCAAATGCAGCGCAGTGATATCGCTGTAGCCGACGAACGGCTTGGCGTTGTCACGCAGCAAATCAAAATCGATGCGGTCGAGCAGCCGGGGCGTGCCATAACCACCGCGCAGGCAGATGATCGCATCCACCTCGCTGTCGGCGAACGCTGCATGCAGATCGTCGAGTCGCACCTCGTCACTGCCGGCCAGGTAGCCGTTTTTTTCGTAGACCCCGGGAAACACTTTCAGTGAATAACCCCGGGCACGCATCCATTGCACCGCCTTGTCGGTGTCCAGCGGCGCGGGACCGGCGGGTGCGATAACGCCGATCATGCCTTCCGACGGCAGTGCCGGGACGGGAGCATGAGGGCAAAGGGTGAGGGTCGGTCGAGCGGTCATCCGTGAATCTCCCTGCGTGAAAACATCAGCACACAGTAGTCAGGAACGGGGACAAACAGAAGAGGAACCGTTGCCCCGCAGGTTGCAGGAAAAGGCAGCCGTTGTCGTAGGTCAGGCAAAAAAACGCCCGCAAGGCTTTGAAACCTTGCGGGCGTTTTATGCTTCACAGTCGATCAGGACGACATCAGCTCGGCCTTGACCAGCTTCGCCTGCTCGTCGGCGTGGTACGAGGAGCGAACCAATGGACCGGAAGCGACGTTCTTGAAGCCCATCTTGTAACCTTCCTCGGCGAACCAGGCGAAGGTGTCCGGGTGCACGAAGCGCTGGACTGGCAAGTGGCTTCGCGACGGTTGCAGGTACTGGCCCAGGGTCAGCATGTCGATGTCGTGCTCGCGCATGCGCTTCATGACTTCGATGACTTCTTCGTCGGTCTCGCCCAGACCCAGCATCAGGCCGGACTTGGTCGGAATGTGCGGCATCATCTGCTTGAAGCGTTGCAGCAGGGTCAGCGACCACTGATAGTCCGAACCTGGACGTGCAGCCTTGTACAGACGTGGCACGGTTTCCAGGTTGTGGTTGAACACATCCGGCGGCTCGGCGGCGGTGATTTCCAGCGCGATGTCCATGCGGCCACGGTAGTCCGGGACCAGGGTTTCGAGCTGCACGTTCGGCGACAGCTTGCGGATTTCGCGGATGCAGTCGGCAAAGTGCTGGGCACCGCCGTCACGCAGGTCGTCGCGGTCCACCGAAGTGATCACCACGTACTTCAGGCGCAGGTCGGCGATGGCAATGGCCAGGCTTTCCGGCTCGTTGACGTCCAGCGGCTTTGGACGGCCGTGGCCGACGTCGCAGAACGGGCAGCGACGGGTGCAGATGTCACCCATGATCATGAAGGTCGCGGTGCCGCCGGAGAAGCACTCGCCCAGGTTCGGGCAGGACGCCTCTTCGCACACGCTGTGCAACTTGTGTTTGCGCAACAGGGCCTTGATGCGGTCGACTTCCGGCGAAACCGGGATGCGGACGCGAATCCAGTCCGGCTTCTTCGGCAGTTCGGTGGTCGGAATGATCTTCACCGGGATGCGTGCAACCTTTTCGGCGCCGCGCAGCTTGACGCCGGCTTCAACCTTGGGACGCGGGGCCGGGCGCTCGGTGACATCGAGCGTCGGGATCATGGTTTGCACTGCATCAGTAGTCATATCAGTCGATTCCGCCCGTCAGGGTCGTCTGCTCAGCATAGTCGAGGTGTTTGACGAGCTGCGCGCGCAGCCGGGCACTTACCTCGGCAAATTCAATCGATCCTGCGTGATCGCTCAGCTGGGTCATCGCCAGCCCGGCGTAGCCGCAGGGATTAATCCGTCGAAACGGTTCCAGGTTCATGTCCACGTTCAAGGCCAGGCCATGAAAGGAACAGCCGTGGCGGATCCGAAGACCCAGGGAGGCGATTTTCGCCCCGTCGACGTAGACACCCGGCGCATCGGGCTTGGCCACGGCGGTGACACCGTAACTGGCCAGCAGCTCGATCAGGCATTGCTCCATCCGGCTGACCAGATCGCGCACGCCAAACCCGAGCTTGCGCACGTCCAGCAGCAGATAAGCCACCAGTTGGCCGGGGCCGTGGTAGGTCACCTGACCACCACGGTCGACCTGCACCACCGGAATATCACCGGGAAGCAGCAGATGCTCGGCCTTGCCGGCCTGGCCCTGGGTGAACACCGCAGGGTGTTCGACCAGCCAGATCTCGTCGGCGGCATCGTTGCCGCGTTCGTTGGTGAAGCGTTGCATGGCATGCCAGACCGGCTCGTAAGCCATCTGGCCGAGTTCGCGAAAGCCCAGCACACCGGACATCACAGCACCATGTGCACGAAACCGGTTGCCCGCAGTTCGCTGTTGATGTTGTACAGCTGGTCCTGGTCGGTCGCAACGATGTGCAACTGAATGGTGGTGTATTTGCCGTTGCTGCTCTGGCGCTCATCAACACGCTCATCGTTGATCGTTGCATATTTGCGGACGATGTCGATGATTCTGTCCTTGTTGCCCACGCCGGTGTCGCTGATCACCTTAACCGGGTAATCATTGGCAGGGAACTCGATCTTTGGCGCCTTTACTTCGGTATCGGTCATGGCGTAACGGCCTCGTAAGCGTAAGCCGTGGCGACGGGCATGGCTGCGCGCCAGATCAGCGCGGAGCCATGCAGGTGCACACTAAATTCAGTTGAACAAGCCGTAGAAGAATAGACGGATGCTATCCCACATGCGGCGGAAGATACCACCTTCCTCGACAGCGTCCAGAGCGATCAGATCGGCGCTGTGCACCACCTTGTCGTCCAGTTTCACTTCGACTTTACCGATCACGTCGCCCTTGGCGATTGGCGCGATCAGTTGCGGGTTCATGGTCATGCTGGCAGCGAGCTTTTTCAGCTGGCCTTTTGGCAGGGTCATGGTCAGGTCTTGCGCCAGGCCAGCCTTGATCTGGTTGGTGGAGCCTTTCCAGACTGGAGCCTGAGCCAGCTCGGTGCCCTTCTGATAGAAGGTCTGGGTTTCGAAGAAACGGAAACCGTAGGTCAGCAGCTTCTGGGTTTCGGCGGCACGGGCCACTTCGCTGTTGGTGCCGAAGACCACGGCGATCAGACGCATGCCATCACGTACGGCCGAAGACACCATGCAATAGCCGGCTTCGTCGGTATGACCGGTTTTCAGGCCGTCGACGGTCTTGTCGCGCCACAGCAGCAGGTTGCGGTTCGGTTGCTTGATGCCGTTCCAGAAGAACTCTTTCTGCGAGTAGATCGCGTAGTGAGCCGGGTCTTCGTGGATGATCGCGCGAGCCAGTACGGCCATGTCGTGAGCCGACGAGTAGTGCTCAGGGTTCGGCAGACCGGTCGGGTTCATGAAGTGGCTGTTGGTCATGCCCAGGTCGCCAACGGTTTTGTTCATCATGTCGGCGAACGCGTCTTCGCTACCGGCGATGTGCTCGGAGAGCGCAACGCTGGCGTCGTTGCCCGACTGGATGATGATGCCGTGCAACAGGTCGCTGACAGTCACCTGCGAGCCGACCTTGATGAACATCCGCGAACCGCCGGTACGCCAGGCGTTTTCGCTGACGGTCACCGGATCGTTTTCGCCGATCTGGCCACGACGGATTTCCAGAGTCGCGATGTACGCGGTCATCAGCTTGGTCAGGCTGGCCGGCGGCAGACGCTGGTCACCGTTGTTCTCGACCAGCACGTTGCCGCTGCTGGCATCCATGAGCACATAGGCCTTGGCGGCCAGTTGTGGTGGCGAAGGCATCATCTCGACCGCGAACGCGGCGGGTGAGAGAAGCAGCGGGACTAGCAGGAACAGGCGTTTGGCAAAGGTGGTGATGTTCATCCGTCTCTCGAAATCGCTAATGGAAACTTGCCCAAGGGCAAAACTAATCAAATGACTTTCTAACGAGTCATCGCGTGTTCAGTTGCTCACTCAGTCACCCTTGCCGGGCTTTTGTTCTTCAACGAGTCAACAACCTGGTTCGCCCCCCAATACCGCAGACGAACCGTCAATCAAGCTCTACGTATTACTCCGTGACCACACTCGGCGAACCGAGATTGGCCAGGCGCACACTGTTCTGCACCTGCTGGATTTCACCCGGCGAACCGATTGGCCCCATGCGCACCCGATGCAGGGTCTGCTGATTGCGCACGATCGAGCTGATGAACACCGGAGCGCTCACCATCCCGCTGAGCTTCGATCTCAGGAGTTCTGCAGCGTCCGGGTTGGCGAACGCGCCCACCTGCAGATACTGGCCAGAGGCTGCTACAGAAGCGTTTTTTTTTGCATCGAGCTGCACGGGCACCACCGCGGCGGCGTGTTGCTGCGGCGGAGGCGTCCATTGCTCGACGGTGCCGGCCGAAGCCGTGATCACCGGGGCGCTATTCTGCGCGACTTTCGGTTCGTTGAGCATTAATGGTGCCGGACGGCCCTTGGCAGCCCACCATTGCTGCGGATCGATGCCTTCGACCTTGACCCGCGCGGTGCCGGTTTCGGCGTAACCGAGTTTCTTGGCGGCCGCGTAGGACAAGTCGATGATCCGGTCCGAATAGAACGGCCCGCGATCGTTGACGCGCAGGATCACCGACTTGTTGTTATCCAGATTGGTCACCCGAACGTAACTTGGCAGTGGCAGAGTCTTGTGGGCAGCGCTCATGCCGTACAGGTCATACACTTCGCCGTTGGCGGTGTTCTGACCGTGAAACTTGGTGCCGTACCAGGACGCCGTGCCCGACTGCACGTAGGTCTTTGACTCCTGCAGCGGAAAGTAGGTTTTGCCCAGTACCGAGTAGGGAGCGGCCTTGTACGGGCCGGTGTGCAGGGTCGGCGTGGCGTCCGGGATACGCGAAACATCGACATCCCACCATGGCGCGCCATCCTTGTGGGCGCGGTTTATGTCCAGCCCCGGCGTCGTGCGCACAGCGGTGCTGCTGGTCTTCTGGGCCGGCGCACGGCTGGTCGAACAACTGGCGACCAGCATTGCCAACGCGGCGAATGCCATCAGCTTCAGGGGTTTATTGATAGGCAATGCCCGCATTACTTGACGCCCCGTGCTTGGACCAGCTGCTCAGACAGTTGATGTACGGCCATGGCGTACATCACGCTGCGGTTATATCGCGTGATCGCGTAAAAATTCTTCAGGCCCATCCAGTACTCGGAGCCATTGTCGCCTTCCAGGCGGAAAGCAGTAACCGGCATATCATCGCGCAGCGCATCATGACTTGACCACCCCAGGGCTCGCAACTCCCCGACGGTTTTCGTCGGTTCGATACCGGTGGTCAAACCTTCGTCGACCTGATCGCCACGGACATCGCCGCGACTGACTACCGGTTCGCCGGCGACCCAGCCATGGCGCTTGAAGTAACTGGCAACACTGCCAATGGCATCATCCGGATTGGTCCAGATGTTGATATGGCCATCACCGTCGAAATCCACTGCATAAGCGCGGAAACTGCTCGGCATGAACTGCGGCAATCCCATTGCGCCAGCGTAGGAGCCTTTGAGCGTCAGCGGATCGACCTGCTCTTCGCGGGCCAGTAGCAGGAACTCACGCAACTCCTTGCGGAAAAACTCGGCACGGGGAGGATAGTCGAAACCCAGGGTCGACAAGGCATCGATCACCCGGAAATTTCCGGTATTACGGCCGAAAAAGGTTTCAACACCGATGATCGAGACAATCACCTGGGCCGGCACGCCGTATTCCTGCTCGGCACGAGCCAACACCGCTTCGTGCTGACGCCAGAAATCCACACCCCGGGCTATGCGCGCATCGGTGATGAACATCGGGCGATACTCGCTCCACTGCTTGACCCGTTCGGCAGGTTTGGAGATGGCGTCCAGAATCGACTGCTTGCGCTCGGCTTCGCGGAACACACCCATCAATTGTTCACCGGCGAAACCGTAGTCGCGGGTCATTTCACCGACGAATTCGGCCACCTGGGGTGAGCCTTCGTAGTCGCCGGCCAACGCGTCCGGCATGGTGCCAAGGATGCTTACCAGGCTGACCCATGGCGCGTATCGAGTCGCCCAGCCACGCATTACTTGCATTGAAAATTTCACCTTATTCAAACCTGCGCGATCCACTTGCGATGGGTATGGATCGACATCAAAACCCCAAACGCTGACAGTAGCGTCACCAGCGAAGTTCCTCCGTAGCTAATGAACGGCAACGGCACCCCCACCACCGGCAACAGGCCACTGACCATACCGATGTTGACGAAAACATAAACAAAAAACGTCATGGTCAGGCTGCCCGCGAGCAACTTGCCGAACAATGTCTGCGCCTGGGCGGTAATCACCAGGCCGCGGCCGATCAACAGCAGGTAGATCAGCAACAGCGCGCAGATCCCCACCAGGCCGAACTCTTCACCCAATACGGCAATGATGAAGTCGGTATGGCTTTCCGGCAGGAAGTCCAGGTGCGACTGGGTGCCCAGCAACCAGCCCTTGCCGAACACCCCACCGGAGCCGATGGCGGCCTTGGACTGGATGATGTTCCAACCGGTGCCTAGCGGGTCACTTTCCGGGTCGAGGAACGTGAGGACGCGCTGCTTCTGGTAATCGTGCATAACGAAATACCACATGGCCACGGACACCGGCACGGCGGCAGCGAGCACGCTGAGGATCCAGCGCCAGCGCAGGCCACCCATGAACAGCACGAAGGCGCCCCCCGCCAGAATCAGCAATGAAGTGCCAAGGTCGGGCTGACGCACGATCAGGATGAATGGCAAGCCGATCAGGAACAGGCTCACCCCCACATGCTTGAGTTGTGGCGGCAAGGTGCGCTTGGACAGGTACCAGGCGATGGTCGCCGGCATCAGGATCTTCATGAACTCCGAAGGCTGGAAGCGGATCACCCCGGGAATGTTGATCCAGCGAGTAGCGCCCATGGCGTTGTGACCCATGACGTCGACGACTACCAGCAACAGCACGCCGATCACATAACCCACCGGGACCCAGCGGGCCATGAAGCGTGGCTCGAACTGGGCGATGACGATCATCGACACCAGGCCAATGCCGAAAGAAGTGGCTTGTTTGGCCAGCAGATCCCAGCTTTTGCCACTGGCCGAATAGAGTACGAACAGGCTGCCGGCCGCCAGGGTCAGCAGCAGGATCAGCAACGGGCCGTCGATGTGCAGGCGTTGCAGCAGCGTCGCACGGCGACGCATCACATCCTCACTGGAGAGCATGCGATCGAAGTTATTCATCACGGGCGGTAGCCTCTGCACTGATAGGGCTGGCGTATTCGGGCTTCAACCGACCGTCCTGGTCCAGGAGCCAGGCATCCATGATTTGGCGCACCACTGGCGCGGCGACGCCGGAGCCGGACTCGCC
The DNA here is from genome assembly GCF_002236115.1 of Pseudomonas jessenii. Lineage (GTDB taxonomy): Bacteria > Pseudomonadota > Gammaproteobacteria > Pseudomonadales > Pseudomonadaceae > Aquipseudomonas > Aquipseudomonas jessenii. The sequence goes on from NZ_NIWT01000010.1 coordinate 193,162, forward strand.
GTTCTCGACCATCACCGACACCACGATTTTCGGGTCGTCGGCCGGCGCGAAACCGACGAACAGGGCGTGGTCGCGATGGCGCTCCTGAACCTTGGAACGGTCATACTTCTCACCCTGTTTGATCGCGACCACCTGGGCCGTACCCGACTTGCCGGCGATCCGGTATTGCGCGCCGATCGAGGCTTTGCGCGCCGTACCACGGGCACCATGCATAACCTGCTGCATGCCGTGGTTGACCCTGGTCCAGTCCGAGGGGTCGCGCAGGATGATGTCCGGCATCGGATTCTCATCCACCGGCTTCACGCCCTCGATGGTCTTGGCCAGGTGCGGACGGTTCCAGACGCCTTTGTTGGCGACCAGAGCGGTGGCCTGGGCCAGTTGCAACGGGGTCGACTGCATATAGCCCTGGCCGATCCCCAGAATCAGCGTTTCGCCCGGGAACCACGCCTGCCGGCGGGTCGCACGTTTCCATTCGCGGGACGGCATCAGCCCCGGCGACTCTTCGAACATGTCCAGGGAGACTTTCTGGCCGATGCCGAACTTGGTCATGTATGCCGACAGCCGATCGATCCCCAGCTTGTGGGCCAGGTCATAGAAGTAGGTGTCGTTGGAACGCATGATCGCCGTATCGAGGTCGACGAAACCGTCACCGGTGCGATTCCAGTTACGGTATTTGTGATCGTAGTTGGGCAGCATGTAGTAACCCGGGTCGAACACTCGCGACGACGCCGTCACCACGCCCGCGTCCAGACCGGCAATCGCCACCGCGGGCTTGATGGTCGAACCCGGCGGGTACAGGCCACGCAGCACGCGGTTGAACAGCGGCCGGTCGATGGAGTCGCGCAGCTCGGAATAGGCCTTGAAGCTGATGCCGGTGACGAACAGGTTCGGGTCGAAACTCGGTTGGCTGACCATCGCCAGCACTTCGCCGGTTTTCGGGTCCAGCGCTACTACCGCGCCACGACGACCACCGAGCGCAGCTTCGGCGGCTTCCTGCAATTTGATGTCCAGGCTCAGGACGATGTCCTTGCCGGGAATCGGATCGGTACGCTTGAGCACGCGCAGTACGCGGCCCCTGGCGTTGGTCTCGACTTCCTCGTAACCCACCTGGCCGTGCAATTCAGGCTCGTAGAAACGCTCGATGCCGGTTTTGCCGATGTGGTGGGTGCCGCTGTAATTGACCGGGTCCAGCGACTTGAGCTCTTTCTCGTTGATCCGCCCCATGTAGCCCACCGAGTGAGCAAAGTGCGCCCCTTGGGGATAGTGACGAACCAACTGCGCGACCACTTCCACGCCCGGCAGGCGGAACTGGTTAACGGCGATCCGGGCGATCTGCTCTTCGCTCAGCTCAAACAGGATCGGCACCGGCTCGAACGGCCGGCGCCCCTGACGCATGCGCTTCTCGAAGATCACCCGGTCCTCGGGCGTCAGTTCCAGCACTTCGACGATCACGTCGAGCACCTGCTGCCAGTCGCCGGAACGCTCGCGGGTCATGCTCAGGCTGAAACTCGGCCGGTTATCGGCAATAACCACGCCGTTGCGGTCGAAAATCAGCCCGCGAGTCGGTGGAATCGGCTGCACGTGGACGCGGTTGTTTTCCGACAGGGTCGAGTGGTACTCGTACTGGATCACCTGCAGGAAATACAGACGCGCGATCAGCACCGCAATCAGCGCCACCACTGCAATGGCCCCGAACACGACGCGACCACGCACCAGACGGGCGTCTTTTTCGTGGTCCTTGATGCGGATCGGCTGGGACATGAGGGCAGAACTACTTGTGGTAAGGGTGACCGGACAACACGGTCCAGGCACGGTACATCTGTTCGCCGATCAGGATCCGCACCAGCGGGTGCGGCAAGGTCAGCGGCGACAACGACCAGCGCTGGTCGGCCCGGGCACAGACTTCCGGCGCCAGCCCTTCGGGGCCACCGACCATGAAGTTGACAGTGCGCGAGTCCAGCCGCCAGCGATCGAGCTCGACCGCCAGTTGCTCGGTACTCCAGGGCTTGCCATGGACTTCGAGAGTGACAATCCGCTCGTTCGGCCCGACCTTGGCCAGCATGGCTTCGCCTTCCTGACGGATGAAACGGGCCACGTCGGCGTTCTTGCCACGGGTATTGAGCGGAATTTCCACCAGTTCCAGCGCCAGCTCGGACGGAAGACGCTTGGCATATTCATGCCAGCCCTCTTCCACCCACTTGGGCATGCGTGAACCGACGGCGATCAGTCGCAGTCGCACAGCGGTCCCTTATTCCTGGTCTTTGTTGAGCTTGTTGAAGTGCTCGTGACCAACTTCAGGGCTGTGGTGCTTGCCATCGGCCGCACGGCTCTGCTCGGCACCTTTCCACAGGCGCTCCAGGTCGTAGAACTGACGGGCGTTGGAGGTCATCATGTGAACGATCACGTCGTCCATGTCCAACAGCACCCAGTCGCTGTCGCCCTTGCCTTCTTCACCCAGCGGCTTGATACCCAGGGCTTTGACGGCCTCGCGAACCTTGTCCAGCATCGCGCCGATCTGGCGGTTGGAGGTACCGGTGGCGATGATCATGTAGTCAGTGATGCTCTGCTTGTCGCGAACATCAATCACCAGCACGTCCTGGGCCTTGACATCTTCAAGGGCGGCTACGGCGATCTTGACCAGCTCGTCGCCTTTAGGCGGCTCGGCGGCGAGGACCTTTTCCGGCAGCGGGGCACTCTTGAATGTGCCTTTGCGTTTTACTTTGCTTTCGTTGTTGCTCGTCATATAAAACTCGTTTTGCTCGTTTGTTCGGGCGCTTCAATACACGTTGTTGCCACGTGCCTTGAGGCACTCCCATTCAGTTCGACGCACGGTAGAGTCCGTGCGCATCGATGTAGGCCAGGACCGCGTCGGGCACCAGGAAACGTACCGACTTACCGCTGGCCAGCAGTTGACGGATCTGGGTGGCGGATACCGCGAGCGGTGTCTGCCAGACGAATGCAATCTGTCCGCTCGGCCCTTTGAGGGCCAGCGGGTCGCTCACCGAGCGCGCTGCCAGCAGGTTGCGCAAGGCATCCGGCGGTTCGCTGTCGGCATCCGGGCGTTGCAACACCAGGATATGGCAATGCTGGAGCAACTCTTCCCAGCGGTGCCAAGTGGGCAGGCCGCAAAAAGCGTCCCAGCCCAAAAGCAGAAAAACCTGGTCGGATACGGCCAGTTCGGCGCGCATCAGTTCCAGGGTATCAATGGTGTAGGACGGTTTGTCCCGCTGCAATTCGCGGGCGTCCACCACCAACGGCGCCACACCGGCCACCGCGCACTCGACCATCGCCAGACGGTCTTTTGCCGACACCTGCGGCTTGTCCCGATGGGGCGGCCTGGCACTGGGTGTCAGGCGCAACTCATCGAGCGCAAGTGTTTCGGCGACTTCCAGCGCACCGCGCAAATGGCCGATGTGCACCGGGTCGAACGTTCCGCCCAGCACGCCAATGCGGCGAGGGGCTGGCTCGCTGACGGTGACCGGGGCTGACGGGTCGAAGTCGCCCAAGTCAGACCGGCTCCTGTCCGCGCAACTGCCCGTCGCCGACCACGATGTACTTCTCGCAGGTCAGTCCCTCGAGGCCCACCGGGCCGCGGGCGTGCAGCTTATCAGTAGAAATGCCGATCTCGGCACCCAATCCGTATTCGAAGCCATCGGCGAAGCATGTCGGGGTATTGATCATCACCGACGAGGAGTCGACCTCAGCCACGAAACGCCGGGTGTCGCCCTGGTGTTCGCTGACAATCGAATCGGTGTGATGGGAACCGTAATGATTGATGTGCTCGATGGCCTGTCCCAGTCCGTCGACCACGCGGATCGACAAAATCGCCGCCAGGTACTCGGTGCTCCAGTCTTCTTCGGTAGCGGCCACGGCGTCGATGATTGCCCGGGTACGCTCGCAGCCGCGCAGTTCGACGCCTTTTTCGCGGAACTGTACCGCCATCGCCGGCAGGAACTCCCTGGCGACGGTTTGATCGACCAGCAGCGTTTCCATGGCACCGCAGATGCCATAACGGTAAGTCTTGGCATTGAACGCGATGCGCTGGGCCTTGGCCAGATCGGCGTGTTCACTCACGTAAACGTGGCAGATGCCGTCCAGGTGCTTGATCACCGGGACACGGGCATCACGGCTGACGCGCTCGATCAGGCCACGACCGCCGCGCGGCACGATGACATCAACGTATTCAGGCATGGTGATCAGCGCGCCGACGGCAGCACGATCGGTGGTTTCGACCACTTGCACCACCGCGGCCGGCAGATCGGCCTCGGCCAGGCCACGCTGAATGCAGGCGGCGATGGCGCGATTGGAATGAATGGCCTCGGAACCGCCACGCAGGATGGTCGCGTTACCGGACTTCAGGCACAGACTGGCCGCATCGATGGTCACGTTCGGTCGCGACTCGTAGATGATTCCGATCACGCCCAGTGGCACGCGCATCTTGCCGACCTGAATACCGGAGGGGCGGAAACTCATGTCACGGATAGCGCCGACCGGGTCCGGCAGGGCCGCCACCTGACGCAGGCCGACGATCATGCCGTCGATACGCGCCGGGGTCAGTGCCAGGCGCTCAAGCAGGGCCGGCTCAAGACCATTGGCGCGACCGGCAGCCAAATCCTGTTCATTGGCCGCCGTCAGCTCGGCGCGGGCAGCGTCCAGCGCGTTGGCGGCGGCCTGCAGGGCGCGGTTTTTCTGCGCGGTACTGGCACGGCCGATCACGCGGGAAGCTTCGCGGGCGGCGCGACCCAGGCGGGTCATGTAGTCAAGAACGGACTCAGTCATGGTCTGGCGTGGTCTTTGATTAGGTCTTGGTAAAGAGTAAAGCGACAGATTATAGCTGTCGCGCCCACCGACTAACAGCGGTGACGGGCGGATGGTCGAAATGGAGGGCAAATTGCCGATGTTCAGCCGGGATTAAGCTGCAAATTGTTATCATCACGACTCATTCAGCCCTGACAAATGCCGGTCATCATGTCCAATCTGACTGTTCGAGCGTCCGCCGCGAGCCTGCCCACGGGTCTCCCGGACGCGTTTTTCGACCGTGACGCGCAAATTCTGGCCCGGGATTTACTGGGCAAAGTCATTCGCCATCGAGTGGGCGACCTGTGGCTCAGCGCCCGAATTATCGAGACCGAGGCCTACTACTGCGCGGAAAAAGGCAGCCACGCATCCCTCGGCTATACAGAAAAGCGTAAGGCTTTGTTTCTGGATGGTGGCCACATCTATATGTATTACGCTCGGGGCGGCGACTCACTGAACTTCAGTGCTCAGGGGCCGGGAAACGCGGTACTGATCAAATCCGCCTACCCGTGGGTCGATCAATTGAGCGGGCCGGCCAGCCTGGCGCAGATGCTACTGAACAATCCCGATTCCCAGGGCCACCCTCGCCCGTCACAAAAACTCTGTGCCGGGCAAACCCTGCTCTGCAAGGCGCTGGGCCTGAAAGTGCCGGTATGGGACGCCAAACGCTTCGACCATGAAGTGCTGCTGGTAGAACACGTCGGGCAGACGCCTGCCCACATCATCCAGACCACGCGTCTGGGCATTCCCCACGGGCGCGATGAACACCTGATGTACCGCTTCGTCGATGCGGCCTACGCGGCTTATTGCACGCGCAACCCGCTACGACGGGGACAGGTCGAAGGTCGCGATTATTTTGTACTGTCCTGAGACCGATCCGGATTTTGAAACTGAAGGAATCTTCTGTAGGAGCGAGCCTGCTCGCGATGAGGTCAGCACAATCAACATCACCGTTGACTCAAAGTGCGCTATCGCGAGCAGGCTCGCGCCTACAAGTAGAAAATTGAACATTTGATGGAGTGGTTTTTATGGGCCCATGGCTCGATAGCGTGACCGGATGGTTGGCGGCCAACCCGCAATGGCTGGCGGCAGCGGTATTCATCGTGGCCTTTGTGGAATGCCTGGCGATTGCCGGGCTGATCGTTCCCGGCACGGTGCTGCTGTTCGCCGTGGCGGTACTGGCAGGCAGTGGCGCACTGACGCTCAGTGAGACGCTCTTGCTGGGTTTCGTCGCTGGGGTGCTGGGTGACGTCATTTCGTATTTTCTGGGACGGCACTTCCATCAGAACATCCGGCGCCTGCCGGGCTTGCGCCATCATCCGGAATGGATCGCCGGAGCCGAGTCATACTTCCAGCGCTACGGCATCGCCAGCCTGCTGGTTGGGCGCTTTATCGGCCCCTTGCGGCCAATGCTGCCGATGGTGGCCGGAATGTGCGACATGCCTTTCCCGCGCTTCTTCGCTGTCAGCCTGTTGGCCGGCGCGGGTTGGTCGTTGGCTTATCTGATGCCTGGCTGGGCCACGGGCGCGGCAATCCGCTTGCCATTGCCCGAAGGCTTCTGGCTCCAGGCCGGAGTTGTTGTCGGCAGCATTGCTGTGATGGTCGGCTTGAGCGCAACCAGTAGCCTGCGCCGGCATCGCAATGCCACGATGTTCATCACCGGCATGAGTTTTCTGATTCTGGCAGGGTTGTTTATCGGCTATTCGCATCTGAGCGCGCTCGATCAGGGCGTGATGACACTGGTGCAAGAGCATCGCAATCCGATGCTCGATGAAGTAGCCGTAGTCTTCACACTGATCGGCGAATTCCGCAACATGCTGGTGTTCAGTGCTTTGCTCGTAGCGCTATTGGTAATCGCCAGGCAATGGCCGCAAGCGATCTTCGCCTGCAGCACCCTGCTCTGCACGGCACTGGCCAACACCGCGACCAAACACTTCTTCGCTCGCGTACGTCCGGAAGTCCTGAGCGATCCACTGACCAGTTACAGCATGCCAAGTGGTCACGCCTCGGGTTCTTTCGCGCTGTTTCTAACCCTCGCCGTACTTGCCGGGCGTGGACAACCGCCACGGATGCGATTGACCTGGTTACTACTGGGTTGCATTCCAGCCTTGGCGATTGCCCTCTCCAGGGTTTACCTCGGCGCACATTGGCCGACGGATGTATTGGCAGGTGCAATGCTGGCGGCCTGTGTCTGCGCAGCCAGCCTCTGGCTGAATCAACGTCAGGCACCACTGAACGCAATGCCGCCCAAGGTCTGGTGGCTGCTGCTACCGGCGTTAGTGGCCCTGTTCGGTTTCTTCGTATTGCGGCACTTGCCCCATACGATGTTGCGGTATGCCTACTAAAAAGAGTGCAGTTTTATCTCGGTCTCTCATAAAAAAAGAACCCCGACCAATATGACGGGGTTCTTTTTGAATGCGTTCAGCTAATTGCAATCAGGCACGTTGACGTTTACGCATTTCCAGAATCAGTGCATCAGCGAGCCGGCTTGCTGCAATTGCAGTATCCTCGAAGGGCTGACCAAAACTTGCATGTTTGAGCAGGTAACCTACAGCGGCCGCTTCCCATGCCGCCCACTCATTGGTGAAAATAGTCATCATTGAAATCCTTTTGATATTTTGAAGTGACCCGCTTTATGCGGGCAACCCCAAACTAATCAAAACACCGGTACCCAGCAATGCTGGCAATCGAGTGCAATGTTTGCCAAATGCTGCTCAGGTAAACAGCTCCCCCTGCAACTCATCCAGTAACGCCTGAATCGCACTCAGTCGCTGCTGCGGATCATCTAATTGCAGCAGGTCGAACTAGCCCGCTCGAAGATCGCGATTACTTTGTGTTGAGCTGACTGAGTCGGACCTGAAGTAAATCGAATCCTGTGGGGCGGGCCTGCCCGCGAAGGCGGAGAGTCAGGCGATATCAGTATCGACTGAAAGAGCCTCTTCGCGGGCAAGCCGCTCCCACAGGGTGTTATGGAGTTCTTGAAGCCTGCGTTCATCCCTTGGCGCAAATGGAACATCAGCCCACAAAACGTCATTCAAGGAATCGCTTTACCATCAACTACCAAACAACCATATTACGACTTAGCTTCCGAATGGAAAGCTTGGCAGTTCCGAACCTTCCGTGCCGCGATACTTCGCAACGGCTGAATCGGCATTTTTGGCAACGCGGCCGGCAATGACAACATAGTCTTCAAGTTTCCAATGAACCTCAGTCGAAAACTTGATCATAGCGTCCCCTACATAACTATCCCAAAGCCGCTGCTCATAATTATCACGATCACCATTCAGGCCCGAACGACGCACCAGGATCAACGCATTGGCCGCATTGGCTGCAGAGTCCGCGGCAAACTGAACTTCGCCCTGCGGTGATTGCGCAGAAACATAGTTGACCATAATTCGAGAAAAGCACAACTCCCACAAAGCACGCTCGGCACCAGTAAAATTCTTCACAATAACAGCTCCTTATATATGTAACGCCCGCCTCATGCAGACGCAGCAAATATAATCACCACCGCGTGAACACTCAATACAAACCATCACTTTTAGTTATTAGAAATAAATACAGACTCAGCCGACTGAACCTAAAATAAACCTCAAAAACAATGCCATTAAAAATAACATACAGCCAAGCCATCGGAAGTTCGCCAAAATCACTCAGGCAAACAACTCCCCCTGCAACTCATCCAGCAACGCCTGAATCGCATCCAGTCGTTGCTGCGGATCATCAAGTTGCAGCAGGTCGATCTTGTCCAGTTCCGCGAAAGGCAACAGGTACGCCAATTGATTGGCCAGTGATTGTTGCCCGGTCGCCTCAGTGCCCATGTTCAACGCTTCGACCATCGGGTGCTCAGCCAAGGCCTTGAGCAACGCAACCAGGTCGGCATCTTCGTCCTGCAAGGGTTGCTCGGGTTCGTCTTCCAGCCACTCGACCTCGGCGACGGTCAACTGATCGCGCTGGACTTCCGTTCGTAATACATGGAAACGCCGTCCGCCCTGAACCCGAATCCCCAGCAGGCCGTTGTCCTGTTGCTTGAAATCGGTGATCAGCGCCTCACACCCGACCAAGGCGTAACCCGCCGGGGCGATCCCGACTTCCTCACCCTCGAGGATGCACACCACGCCGAAACCGCCGCCCTGCTTCATGCAGCGGCCGATCATGTCCAGATAGCGCGCCTCGAAGATCTGCAAGTCGAGGATGCAGCCTGGAAACAGCACTGTATTGAGCGGAAAAAGCGGCAGACTCATAGACATTTCCTTACACCACCATCGACACCGCCAACGGCAGGAGCACCGCCGTGGCCACACCCATCAGGCTCATCGCCAGCGCCGCGAAGGCGCCGCACTCTTCACTTTCCTGCATCGCCACTGCCGTGCCGACCGCGTGGGCCGTCATGCCCAGTGCCATACCCCTGGCTTCCGGGCTATGCACGCCCAGCCGGGTCAACAACGCCGGGCCGAAAATCGCGCCGATCACACCCGTAATCAAGACGAACACTGCTGCCAGCGCCGCGACACCACCGATCTGCTCGGCCACCAACATAGCGATAGGCGAAGTCACCGATTTCGGCGCCATGGTCATCAGGATCATGTGCTCGGCACCGAACGACCAGCCCAGCAACACGCCCATCCCCGTGGCCACCACCCCGCCTATCACCAGCGTAGTAAATATCGGCCAGAACAACTGCCGAATCCGTCGCAGGTTGAGATAAAGCGGCACCGCCAGTGCGACAGTGGCCGGGCCGAGCAGGATGCTGAGAATCTCGGTGCTCTTGCGGTACTCGGCATAGGTCAGGCCGCAGCCCACCAGCACGCCGATCACCAACAACATGGAGACCAACACCGGCTGCAAAAAGATCCAGCGGGTTTTCTCGAATGCCGCCAGGACGAGTTGATAGGCGCCAAGAGTAATGCCGATACCAAACAGGGGATGATGAATCACCGACGTCCAGGCGCCGTGCCAGTCGAAGATCATTGGCTGTCCTCGGAGTGAGCGTGCCCCTTGACCATACGATGCATCAGCACCCCGGCGAAAGCCATGGAAAGCAGCAGCGACAATACCAGCGCACCGACAATGGCCCAGAAATCCGCCGCGATGTCAGCGGCGTAGACCATCACGCCCACAGCCGGCGGCACCAGCAACAGGGGCAGGTAACGCAACAGGCTACTGGCCGCCAGGTTCAGCGGCTCGCCAACCTGCCCGCGACAGATGAGGTACACCAGCAACAGCAGCAACCCCACAATCGGCCCCGGCAGCACCGGCAAGAACAAATGATTGAGCGCAGTGCCGAGCAATTGGAACAGCACCAGCCACGTCAGGCCCCGTAACAACATCAAAGTTCTCCCGCAAAATCCATCACCCGCATTGGCCGGGCATTATAAGCATGCTCGCGCTATAGACCGGCATTCGCCAAAAGCATTGTCAGTTGACCGCTGCGTTTGGCCATGTTGATCTAAAGTAGTAAGCCGGGAGGTCAGATCCCCGCAAGCCAAAACTATAAAACCGATGAACCCAAGGAGAGTCTCAATGCCCTATGTTCCAGTTGCGGAGCTCAAAGATTATGTCGGCAAGGAACTTGGACGTTCCGAATGGCTCACTATCGATCAGGACCGCATCAACCTGTTCGCCGAAGCCACAGGGGATTTTCAGTTCATCCACGTCGACCCGGTCAAGGCCGCGCAAACGCCATTTGGCAGCACCATCGCTCACGGCTTCCTGTCGTTGTCGCTGATCCCGAAACTGATGGAAGACATCCTCGTCATGCCCGAAGGCTTGAAGATGGTGGTCAACTACGGACTCGACAGCGTGCGCTTCATCCAGCCGGTCAAGGTCAACTCGAAAGTGCGCCTGAAAGTCGACCTGACCGAAGTCATCGAGAAGAAACCCGGCCAATGGCTGCTCAAGGCCACCACCACCCTGGAAATCGAAGGTTCGGACAAACCGGCGTACATCGCCGAACCCCTGTCTCTGTGCTTCGTATAAACCTTGCCGGATGCGAAGCAGCTCATGCTGTTTCGCGCCCTCACGCGGTACCTCACCCTATATTAAGGACACATAGCTGCGGCATACTCCCTCGCCTAATTGCCCGGAATCCGCTATGCGCCCACTTGCACTCCTTGCCTTGACCTTGATGCTCACCGCTTGCGGCGACGGCGAATCGCCATTTCCTCCTGACGCCCGCCTGCCGGACGGCGGACGTTATCGCGGTGACCTGGTCAATGGCTTGCTGCAAGGCAAGGGGCGTATCGACTACCCGAACGGCAGCTGGTACGCCGGCGAATTCGACAAGGGCCAGTGGCAGGGCCAGGGCGAATGGCATGGCAGCAATGGCGAAGTCTATCGCGGTCAGTTCAATCAGGGACTGTTCGACGGCCAGGGGGCATTGACCACCAACGCCAGCAGCTACAGCGGCGGCTTCAAGGCCGGCCGGCGCAACGGCGAAGGTACCCTCAAAGAAAACGGCATGAGCTATCGCGGAGAGTTCAAGGCCGATCAATACGCTGGCCTGGGTCGCCTCGAACTCGAAGACGGCAGTTCCTATCAGGGCCAGTTCGCCCACGGTAAACCCAATGGCGAAGGCCAGCGCGGCGACGGTAACGGCAATCAGTTCACCGGGCACTTCGTCGACGGCCAGCTGGAAGGCAACGGGACTTTCAACAGCGCCGACGGCGACATCTATGTCGGCAGCTTCAAGAACAATCAACTGCACGGCAAGGGCCGCTACGAAAACGCCGACGGCGATGTCTGGCTGGGACAGTTCAAGGAAGGCTCGCTGAACGGCAAGGGCGAGTTGATCGGCACTGACGGCAGCCACTACATCGGCCAGTTCAATGACTGGCGTTTTTCCGGCCAGGGCCGCCTGAACCTGTCCGACGGCAGCTTTTACACCGGCCAGTTCGACAACGACAGTTACCAAGGGCGCGGCACATTGGTGTTGACCGATGGCACCGTACTTAGCGGCACCTGGATCAACGGCCAGCGCGTACGCGACACCGAGGGCAAATTATTGCCCGACACCCTGGAACTCGGCCTGCTGGCTCAGGGCCGCCTGCTCGACGCAGCGCTGGCCAACGTTCCACACTCGACGCCGGCGGTGGAGCTGTATTCGTTGACCCTGGGGGGTGATGGCAAGCAAAGCGTGTTTCTGCGCGAATCCGACTACGTCGCCAACATGCTCACCACCCGTTTTCGCACCCTTGGTCAGATCCGCCTGGTGAACCATCGTGACCACCTCGCCGACCGCCCGATGGCTACCCGGGAAAACCTGCGCCGGGCTGCCCTGACGCTGGCCGAACGCAGCGGTCCGGAAGACCTGATTTTCATCTACCTGACCAGCCACGGCACCAGCGAACACGAACTGGTGCTTGACCAGCCACGCATGGAATTGGCCGATCTGCCAGCCGACGAATTGGCCGCTGTTCTCGCCCCCCTGAAAAACCGCGACAAGATCATCGTGATTTCGTCCTGCTACTCCGGCGGTTTCATTCCCGCCCTCAAGGATGAGCGGACCCTGATCATGACGGCCTCGCGGGCCGACCGAGTGTCCTTCGGTTGCTCGGAGGAAGCCAACTTCACTTATTTCGGAGATGCCCTGTTCGCCCAGGCCCTGAACCAGACCGATGACCTGGAACAAGCCTTCAAACTGGCCAAGGCCAACGTCGCCGAACGTGAGCTGGCGGACGGTTTCGAAGCGTCCGAACCACAGATCTGGGCACCGAAAACCGTCCTCTCGCATTGGCAACTCCTGCGCAAACAGCAGGCACGAAAAGCGCTGCAAAGTGCGTCCATCGAAAGCAAGGATGCAAACAGCAACTAAGCTGAATAGTATCAAGGGAGAAACACTATGTACTTGACGCCTCAGCACGTATTGCTTGCCGGAGCCACCGGCCTGACCGGTGAACATCTGCTTGATCGCCTGCTTAACGAGCCGACGATTACACGGGTATTGGCCCCCTCACGCAGGCCATTGGCCGAGCACCCGCACCTTGAAAACCCCGTCGGCGACCCGGCGGAGTTTCTGCCGCAGCTGAACGGCCGTGTCGACATCGCCTACTGCTGCCTGGGCACCACCATCAAACAGGCAGGCTCGGAACAGGCGTTCCGCGCGGTGGACCTGGACATGGTCGTGGCCTTTGCCAAACGCGCACGGGAGATGGGCGCACGACACCTGATCGTGATCAGTGCCTTGGGAGCCGATCGCAGATCCTCGATTCTCTACAACCGGGTCAAAGGCGAGATGGAGTACGCACTGCGCGCGCAGGACTGGCCGCAGCTGACCATCTGCCGCCCTTCGCTGTTGCTGGGTGATCGCACCGAGCCGCGACTGGGCGAGAAAGTCGCCGGCCCGTTATCTCGGCTGATTCCTGGCAAATACCATGGTATCGAAGCCTGCCAACTGGCTCGCGCGATGTGGCGCCTGGCGCTGGAAGAGCAGGACGGGATCAGGATTGTCGAGTCGGATGAGCTGAGGAAGTTGGGCAAGTAAACCGCGAACCTGTGGCGATGGGGCTTGCCCCCCTCGCCACAACGCTCTCTTACAATCCACCCGTCGCCTGAAAACTCACCCCTATCACCGTCAGCAACGACAGCGGCAACAGCAGCGTGTCGAGCAACGCACTGGCCGGCAGATCAACACCCGGATAGCTCGGTGCTTCGGCGCCGAACCGGTCCATCGCACAGCACCCACCGTTCATTGCGTACAAATCCAGGCGAGTCCCGGCGTACACCACCGGCGCCCCCGGCTTGGCCGCATCGAGGGTGCGCGCCGTGGCGCACCCGGCCAATTGCAGCGCCAGCACCATCACCAGTAGCTTATTCATCGCTGGTCAGATGATGCTCGCCCCAGCGCGGCAACATGTCCTGAGGAATATTGAGCACGTTAAGGATCCGCGCCACGACAAAGTCGATCAGGTCATCGATGGTTTGCGGTTGATGATAGAAGCCCGGCGAGGCCGGCAGAATCGTCACGCCCATGTTCGACAACTTGAGCATGTTCTCCAGATGGATGCTCGAATACGGCGCTTCACGGGGCACCAGGATCAACTGCCGACGTTCTTTGAGCGTCACGTCGGCGGCACGCTCGATCAGGTTGTTGCAGGCACCGGTGGCAATAGCCGACAGAGTGCCGGTGGAACACGGCACCACCACCATCGCCGCCGGCGAACCGGAGCCCGAAGCCACCGGCGACATCCAGTCTTCCTTGCCATACACGCGAATCTGCCCGGCGGCAGCCCCCGTGTATTCGGTGAGGAACGCCTGCATCATCTGCGGCTTGGCCGGCAGCGTGACGTCGGTTTCGGTGGCCATCACCAATTGCGCCGCCTTGGAAATCAGGAAGTGCACTTCACGATCTTCCCGCACCAGGCAGTCGAGCAGGCGCAAACCGTACTGAGCACCGGAAGCGCCGGTCATCGCCAGGGTGATGCGGTCCGGGCCGTTGTTCATTTGAGCGCCTCGGCGAGTTTGCCGTGCAGGCCGCCGAAGCCGCCGTTGCTCATGATCACCACGTGAGTGCCTGGTTGCGCCTGACTCTTCACGCGTTCGATGATGCCTTCCAGGGAGTCGCTGACAATCGACGGCACGGTGCACAGCGCCGCCGTGGCCGCCAAGTCCCAGCCGAGGTTGGCCGGGGCGTACCAGATCACCTGATCGGCATCGACCACGCTTTCCGGCAATCCGTCGCGGTGCGCGCCAAGCTTCATGGAGTTGGAACGCGGCTCGATGATCGCGATCAACGGCGCATCGCCGATGCGTTTGCGCAGGCCATCCAGCGTGGTGGCAATGGCGGTCGGGTGGTGAGCGAAGTCGTCATAAATGGTGACGCCACCCACTTCCGCGACTTTTTCCATCCGGCGCTTCACGCTTTTGAAGGCGCTCAACGCGGCGATGCCCATGGACGGCACGACGCCGACGTGGCGCGCCGCGGCCAGGGTAGCCAGTGCGTTGGCGACGTTGTGCTGACCGGTCATGTCCCACTCGACCACGCCTTGGGAAACACCTTCAAACATCACCTCGAAGGCCGAGCCGTCTTCGCTGAGCAACTTGACCTGCCACTGGCCGCCGGCACCCGTGGTCTGCACCGGAGTCCAGCAGCCCATCTCGATGACACGCTGCAGCGCCGGCTCGGTGGTCGGATGAATCACCAGGCCTTCGCTCGGAATGGTCCGCACCAAGTGATGGAACTGCCGCTCGATGGCCGGCAGGTCCGGGAAGATGTCCGCGTGATCGAATTCGAGATTGTTCAGGATTGCCGTGCGCGGGCGGTAGTGCACGAACTTGGAGCGCTTGTCGAAAAAGGCGCTGTCGTATTCGTCGGCTTCGATGACGAAGAACGGCGTGCCACCCAGGCGCGCCGACACCGAGAAATTCTGCGGCACGCCACCGATCAGGAAGCCCGGACTCATGCCCGCGTGTTCCAGCACCCAGGCCAACATGCTGCTGGTGGTGGTCTTGCCGTGCGTACCGGCAACCGCCAGTACCCAGCGACCTTGCAGCACGTGATCGGCCAGCCATTGTGGGCCGGAGACGTAGGGCAGGCCTTTGTTCAGCACGTACTCCACAGCCGGGTTGCCCCGGGACATGGCGTTGCCGATCACCACCAGATCAGGGGCCGGATCGAGTTGCGCCGGGTCGTAGCCTTGGGTCAATTCAATGCCCTGGGCTTCCAGCTGAGTGCTCATCGGCGGATAGACGTTGGCATCGGAGCCCGTCACGTGATGGCCCAGCTCTTTGGCCAGAACCGCCATTGACCCCATGAAAGTGCCGCAGATACCAAGAATATGAATGTGCATAGTCGACCTCGTAAAACTTGGTCGCAGGTTAGCTTAGGGAGGGGAAAATCGCACCTGATGTTTCAGAGTTGAGGGCGCCTTCGCGAGCAAGCCCTCTCCCACAGGGACCGCGTGTACCCTGTGGGAGCGGGCTTGCTCGCGAATGGTTCAACGCGGTTTACCGGGCGATACCGTGCTTGCGCAGCTTGCGATAAAGGGTATTGCGACTGACCCCCAACTGCTCCGCTGTGTGCGTCATATGCCAGCGCGTCTGCTCCAGCGCCGTGAGTAGCGCCAGCCGCTCGGCATCTTCCAGCGGATGCTCCGAAGCTTCTTCAATCGTCGACACTACCGGCCGCGCCTGGCGAATCATCGCCGGCAAATCCTCCAGGCCGATCCGCCCGTCCTCACACAGTGCTGCCAACGTACGCAGCACATTTCGCAACTGCCGCACGTTACCCGGCCAGGCGAACCCCAATAAGGCCTCCCGCGCCGGCCCGTCGATCAATACGGTTTCTCCGCCCGCCTCCTCGGCCAGCAAAAAGTCGAGCAACCGGGATTTGTCGCTACGATCACGCAAGGCTGGCAACGCGACTTCCAGCCCGTTGAGCCGGTAATACAAATCCTCACGGAAGCTGCCGTCCTGCACACGATCCAGCAACTTACGGTGAGTGGCACTGATGATCCGCACATTCACCGATTCCGGCTCGCCGCCGATCGGCACCACTTGCCGGTCTTCGAGCACCCTCAGCAAGCGCGTCTGCAAGGCCAGTGGCATGTCACCGATTTCATCGAGGAACAAGGTCCCGCCATCGGCTTGTTGCAACTTGCCGCGCATCCCCTCCTTGCGTGCACCGGTAAAGCTGCCGCCGCGATATCCGAACAGCTCGCTTTCGATCAGGCTTTCGGGAATGGCCGCGCAATTGAGGGCGACAAAGGCTTTCTCCGCCCGCTGGCTGGCGTGGTGCACCGCTTTGGCAAAGGCCTCCTTGCCGGACCCGGTTTCACCGTTGATCAGCAGCGGTACGTCGCGCTCGTAGACGCGCAAGGCTTTGCGGAAGTCCGCCTGCAACGTTGCGTCATCCAGGCAAATGCCCGACAGGCGCGGTGCTTGTGCAACCTTGGCCGCTGGCACCAACGGAGTTGGCAGCGGCCGCCGTGCCTCACCGCGCAATACCGCAAACAGCTTGCGACCATCACGGGTGCGCAACGGCCAACTGGCGGCGGCATTGGTGCTCGCGCGACCGAGCAACTCATCGAGCGAGCAATCGAAAAACGCCTCCACCGGCTTACCCAGCAAGCCGCCGCGAATATGTCCCAGCAGGTTCAGCGCACTCTGGTTGACCGCGCAAATGCGCCCTTCCCCGTCGAACGCCAGCAGCCCTTCGCTGAACAAACCGACGGACTCGGCTTGCAAGTGAAAACGCAACAACCATTGGTTGTCGAAGCAGCGCAGGAAGTAGCAGCTCTCGATCATCTTCGCCGACAGGTTGACCAGTGCCATGGTGTGGAACTGGCTTTGCCGCGACACATCGCGCCGCGCCGACGACACGTCGAGCACCGCCAGCAATTCGCCATGGGGATCGAAGACCGGGCTCGCCGAGCAGGTCAGGCCGGTGTGGCGGCCGCGAAAGTGTTCGTCCTGATGGATGGTCAGCGACTGACGCTCCACCAGACAGGTGCCGATACCGTTAGTGCCTTCGCAGGCCTCGCTCCAGTCGGCCCCGAGCCAAAGGCCGGCGCGCTCGAAGATCTGTCGTTCGGCGGGCGCGGTGACGCAGTTGAGGATCACACCGCGGGCGTCGGTCAGCAGCACTGCATGGCCGGCGCCGGAGAGCTGTTGATGCAGGCTGGTCATTTCATTGCCGGCGATGTGCAGCACTTGCTGCAAGCGCTCCCGGCTTTCCAGGACACGGCCATGTTCCAGCACCGTCGGCGCGATGCTCAGGGCCGGATCGAGGTGATAGTCCTCAAGGCAGCGCAGCCAGGAACGGGCGATGGACGGATCGCTACCCGGACCGTGCAGGTGGGTCTTGCCCTGGGTCACCGTCAATACTTGCTGGGCATGGCGACTCAAATGGTTGTCGTGCATTTCTTATTATTCTCCCCGGGGCTCGGCGACCCGTGCATGAGGTGATGCCGAGCATCCTCCAGCCCGGCCCGCATTGCAATGCCTGCAAGACCGGTTGGTCACAAGCTGTGCCACAAAGGGTACAAAGTGTCACCCAGGCTGTACCGAAAGCGTCACAGGCGCTACCCGCCCGTCCGACAAAAACCTCGCAAGGCCTTGATTTACCTGACATGCAAGGCACTGGCCCGCCCCTTGCTCTACGCTTAAAGCAAGCGCACATGCGCGACTCCCTATAAGCACAAAAGCAAGGAGAGACCACCATGCGTTACGCTCACCCCGGTACTGAAGGCGCTATCGTTTCGTTCAAAGCCAAATACGGTAACTACATCGGCGGCGAGTTCGTCGCGCCTGTCAAAGGTCAGTACTTCACCAATACCTCGCCAGTGAATGGCCAACCGATTGCCGAATTCCCCCGCTCCACGGCCGAAGACATCGACAAGGCCCTGGACGCTGCCCACGCGGCGGCCGATGCCTGGGGCGCCACGTCCGCCCAGGCACGCTCGCTGGTGCTGCTGAAAATCGCCGACCGCATCGAACAGAACCTCGAACTGCTGGCAATCACCGAATCCTGGGATAACGGCAAAGCCGTTCGCGAAACCCTCAACGCCGACATCCCTCTGGCCGCCGACCACTTCCGCTACTTCGCCGGTTGCATCCGCGCCCAGGAAGGCAGCGCCGCCGAAATCGACGGCAACACCGTGGCCTATCACATCCATGAACCGCTGGGCGTGGTCGGGCAGATCATTCCGTGGAACTTCCCGATCCTGATGGCCGCCTGGAAACTCGCCCCGGCGCTGGCTGCCGGCAACTGCGTGGTGCTCAAACCCGCCGAGCAAACCCCGCTGGGCATCACCGTGCTGGTCGAACTGATCGGCGACCTGCTGCCACCGGGCGTGCTGAACATCGTGCAAGGCTTCGGCAAAGAAGCCGGCGAAGCCCTGGCCACCAGCAAACGCATCGCCAAGATTGCCTTCACCGGCTCGACCCCGGTCGGCTCGCACATCATGAAATGCGCGGCCGAAAACATCATTCCGTCCACCGTGGAGCTGGGTGGCAAGTCGCCGAACATCTTCTTCGAAGACATCATGAAAGCCGAACCGTCCTTCATCGAGAAGGCCGCCGAAGGCTTGGTGCTGGCATTCTTCAACCAGGGCGAAGTCTGCACCTGCCCTTCCCGGGCGCTGGTGCAAGAGTCGATCTACGACGAGTTCATGGCCGTCGTGATGAAAAAAGTCCTGCAAATCAAACGTGGCGACCCGCTGGACACCGACACCATGGTCGGCGCCCAGGCGTCCGAACAGCAATTCGACAAAATCCTTTCGTACCTGGAAATCGCCAAGGGCGAAGGCGCCGAGTTGCTGACCGGCGGCAAGGTGGAAAAACTCGAGGGCAACCTGGCGAGCGGGTATTACATCCAGCCGACGCTGCTCAAGGGCACCAACAAAATGCGCGTGTTCCAGGAAGAAATCTTCGGTCCGGTGGTGAGCATCACCACCTTCAAGGACGAAGCCGAAGCCCTGGCCATCGCCAACGACACCGAGTTCGGCCTGGGTGCCGGCCTCTGGACCCGCGACATCAACCGCGCCTACCGCATGGGCCGCGCCATCAAGGCCGGTCGGGTGTGGACCAACTGCTACCACCTGTACCCGGCGCACGCCGCGTTCGGCGGGTACAAGAAGTCCGGTGTCGGTCGTGAAACCCACAAGATGATGCTCGACCACTATCAGCAGACCAAAAACCTGCTGGTGAGCTACGACATCAATCCGCTGGGCTTCTTCTAAAACCGGGGGCGACACAGTTAACTCTGTGTCGCCCTTTCTACCGCCTTCGCGAGCAAGCCCGCTCCCACAGGTTTTTGTGGTGAATCCAGCTGTTGAGACCTGACACAGAACCCTGTGGGAGCGAGCTTGCTCGCGATAGCGACTTAAATGACACAACACAAAAGGCTGGCCGCTCTGGCACGGGCCTTGCGTACCCGTCATTCAGGAATTGCACCCAACCCGTCGCACCCGAAAGTCCAAAAGATCGAACAATAAAAATTAGAGAGGACTTATGACTATTTCTTCCACACAGCTCAAACCCACACTCGGCACCCTGCATTTATGGGGCATTGCCGTCGGCCTGGTGATTTCCGGCGAGTACTTCGGCTGGAGTTACGGCTGGGGCACCGCAGGCACATTGGGTTTTCTCGTCACCGCGTTGATGGTGGCGACGATGTACACCTGCTTCATCTTCAGTTTTACCGAACTGACGACGGCGATTCCCCACGCTGGCGGACCGTTTGCCTACAGCCGCCGGGCCTTTGGTGAGAAAGGCGGGTTGATCGCCGGCATCGCCACCCTGATCGAATTCGTCTTTGCGCCACCGGCCATCGCCATGGCCATCGGTGCCTACCTCAATGTGCAATACCCGGAACTGGACCCGAAGATCGCCGCCGTTGGCGCCTATTTCGTGTTCATGGGCCTGAATATCCTAGGTGTCAGCATCGCGGCCACCTTCGAGTTGGTGGTCACCGTGCTGGCAGTCGCTGAGTTGCTTGTATTCATGGGCGTGGTCGCCCCAGGCTTCAGCTTCAGCAACTTCGTGCTCAATGGCTGGTCGGGTTCGAACGAGTTCACGATGGGCTCGATTCCCGGGATTTTTGCGGCGATCCCCTTTGCGATCTGGTTCTTCCTCGCCATCGAAGGCGCGGCCATGGCCGCCGAGGAAGCCAAGGACCCGAAACGCACGATCCCCAGAGCCTATGTCAGCGGCATTCTGACCCTGGTGTTCCTGGCCATCGGCGTGATGGTGATGGCCGGCGGCGTCGGCGACTGGCGTCAACTGTCGAACATCAACGATCCGCTGCCCCAGGCGATGAAAGCCGTGGTCGGCGATAATTCGACCTGGATGCACATGCTGGTATGGATCGGTCTGTTCGGTCTGGTGGCAAGTTTCCACGGGATCATTCTTGGCTATTCCCGGCAGTTCTTCGCCCTGGCTCGCGCCGGTTACTTGCCCAAGGGGCTGGCCAAACTCTCGCGCTTCCAGACGCCGCATCGGGCGATTCTGGCCGGCGGCGTGATCGGCATCGCGGCGATCTACAGCGACGGTCTGGTCAACCTGCAAGGCATGAGCCTGACGGCTGCGATGATCACCATGTCGGTATTCGGCGCCATCGTGATGTACATCATCAGTATGCTGAGCCTGTTCAAGCTGCGTAAGACCGAACCGAACCTGGAGCGCACCTTCCGCGCGCCGGGCTATCCGATCGTGCCGGGGATCGCGCTGTTCCTGGCGGTGGTGTGCCTGGTGGCGATGGCCTGGTTCAACACCTTGATCGGCCTGGTTTTCCTCGGCTTTATGGTTGCCGGGTACCTGTACTTCCAGTTGACTGCCAAGCAACGTTCCGAGGCACCGGCAGACGCTATGCTCGAAGGTATCTGAATGCACCGGCACCGGGATTTTTGCCGGTGCCTGCCTTATCAAAGTGCACAGAGGCTCCATGTGGGAGCGAGCTTGCTCGCGATAGCGGATATTCATTCGACACATGCGTTGGATTTAAAACCGTCATCGCGAGCAAGCTCGCTCCCACAGGGATTGACAGTGTTAGCTAGAGAACAGGAGGACTCCGCCCCATGGCCGTATATGCCCATTCCGTCGGCGCCCAGACCTATCGCTTCGACAGCCTCAAGGATGTGATGGCCAAGGCCAGCCCAGCGCGTTCCGGGGATTTTCTGGCCGGTGTCGCGGCCCTCAATGACGGCGAGCGCGTCGCGGCACAGATGACTTTGGCCGATATTCCGCTATCCCACTTCCTGCAAGATGTTTTGATTCCCTATGAGTCCGATGAAGTCACCCGCCTGATCATCGACACCCACGACAAACAAGCCTTCTCGGTCGTCAGCCACCTTACCGTCGGCGGCTTTCGCGATTGGCTGCTCAGCGATGCCGCCGACGAGCAGGTTCTGCGCGCCCTCGCCCCCGGCCTGACCCCGGAAATGGTTGCCGCCGTGTCGAAGATCATGCGCGTGCAGGATCTGGTGCTGGTGGCGCAGAAAATCCGTGTGGTCACGAAATTCCGCGGCACCCTCGGCCTGCGTGGGCGACTGTCCACGCGCCTGCAACCGAACCACCCCACCGACGAACCGGCCGGTATCGCCGCAAGCATTCTCGACGGCCTGCTGCACGGCAACGGCGATGCCATGATCGGCATCAACCCGGCCACCGACAGCATCGCCTCGATTTGCGCCATGCTGGAAATGCTCGACGCGATCATCCAGCGCTACGAAATCCCGACCCAGGCGTGCGTGCTGACCCATGTCACCACGTCGATCGAAGCGATCAATCGCGGCGTCCCATTGGACCTGGTGTTCCAGTCGATCGCCGGCACCGAAGCGGCCAACGCCAGTTTCGGCATCAACCTCAGTATATTGCAGGAAGGTTACGACGCAGGTTTGAGCCTCAATCGCGGCACGCTGGGCCAGAACCTGATGTACTTCGAAACCGGCCAGGGCAGTGCCCTGTCGGCCAACGCCCATCACGGCGTTGATCAGCAAACCTGCGAAACCCGGGCCTACGCCGTGGCGCGGCATTTCAAACCGTTTCTGGTGAACACCGTCGTCGGCTTCATCGGCCCGGAATACCTGTACAACGGCAAACAGATCATCCGCGCCGGCCTCGAAGACCACTTCTGCGGCAAATTGCTCGGTGTGCCCATGGGTTGCGACATCTGCTACACCAACCACGCCGAAGCCGACCAGGACGACATGGACACCCTGCTGACCCTGCTGGGCGTCGCCGGGATCAACTTCATCATGGGCATCCCCGGCTCCGACGACATCATGCTCAACTACCAGACCACTTCGTTCCACGATGCGCTCTACACCCGACAGACCCTGGGGTTGAAGCCCGCACCGGAATTCGAACAGTGGCTGGCGAGAATGGGCATCTTCACTCAAGCCGATGGCAGGGTTCTCTTCGGCGACAGCCTGCCGCCAGCCTTCCGGCAGGCCTTGGCGCAACTGGGATGAGCATTGACATGGATAAATTACCCTTCGATCCACACAACCCTTGGCTGGAGCTACGACGCCTGACGCCGGCGCGAATTGCCCTGGGCCGCACCGGCACCAGCATTCCCACCCGCGCACAACTGGACTTCCAATACGCCCACGCTCAAGCGCGGGATGCAGTGCACTTGCCGTTTGACCATGCCTCCCTCAGCGCGCAATTGGCCGAACGTGATCGCGAGTGCCTTTTGCTGCACAGTGCGGCGACGGATCGCAACACGTACCTGCAACGCCCCGACCTTGGGCGAAAACTCAGTGATGCCTCGGCGCAGGCCCTGCGTGATTACGCGGTGGCTCATCCGGGAGGCGTGGACCTGGTGATCGTGGTCGCCGACGGCCTGTCGGCATTGGCCGTTCATCGCCATACCCTGCCGTTTCTGGCGCGCTTCGAAGAGCAAATGACCGGCGACGGCTGGACTGTTGCGCCAGTCGTACTCGTAGAACAGGGCCGGGTGGCCGTCGCCGATGAGATCGGTGAGTTGCTTGGCGCAAAAATGACCGTGATCCTCATCGGCGAACGCCCTGGCCTCAGCTCCCCGGACAGCCTGGGATTATATTTCACCTACAATCCCAAGGTCGGCCTTACCGATGCCTACCGTAATTGCATCTCCAATGTCCGGCTCGAAGGCCTGAGCTACGGCATGGCGGCACACCGATTGCTGTATTTGATGCGCGAAGCCTGCCGGCGGCAGTTGTCAGGGGTCAATCTGAAGGACGAAGCGCAGGTTCAGACACTGGACTCGGACACGGGAGGCGACATGAAAGGAAATTTCCTGCTCGGACCGCCGAATGCCTGAACCGCTTGCGCATTGCACATTCGTACCAGTTTCAGGCAGGATCGTTGCGCGGCCGCCAAGGGTTTCCCATCGCCGTCAGAGACGTAAGACAGCCACTTGAAGACGAGACCTACCATGCGGATTATTCAAGCGACCCTCGAACACCTGGACCTGCTGACACCCTTGTTCGTCAAATATCGCGAGTTTTATGGTTCCCTGCCGTATCCGGACTCGTCCCGGGCGTTCCTCGAGAAACGCCTGCGTCGCAAGGAGTCGGTGATCTACCTGGCGCTGTCCGATGATGACAGCAACAAACTGATGGGTTTCTGCCAGCTGTACCCGAGCTTCTCTTCGCTTTCGCTCAAGCGTGTATGGATCCTCAACGATATTTATGTCGCCGAAGACGCCCGCCGCCAGCTGGTGGCCGACAACCTGATCCGCACCGCAAAAAAAATGGCCAAGGAAACCAATGCCGTGCGCATGCGTGTTTCCACCAGCAGCAACAACGAAGTCGCGCAGAAAACCTACGAGTCCATCGGATTCAAGGAAGACACCGAATTCAAGAACTACGTGCTGCCGATCAGCGACGAACTCTGAATCACCTGCACCCTGCTCGCGATGGCATCGACTGGATTACACTGGTCCAACGAAGTAACGGCATCGTGAGCAGGCTCGCTCCCACCTGTTCGTTATCAAACATCAGCCCTGTCATGACATTCCCCGCTACAATCTCGACGCGATTTTCACCACTCGCCTCGTATAATCCCGATATTCCCGGCTTGTAAGAAAAACTACCCCTATCCGTAGTCTTACGCGAAGTCATCCGCACAGGTCTGCTGAGTCGGGCCGTCACCACAGGTGCTTTCCATGGATTTCAACCCGATCGACATTGTCCTGCATCTCGACGTCTACCTCGACATGCTTGTAACCAACTACGGGGCATGGATCTACGCCATTCTGTTCATGGTGATCTTCTGTGAAACCGGCCTTGTGGTCATGCCCTTCCTGCCGGGCGACTCCCTGCTGTTCATCGCTGGCGCCGTGGCGGCCGGTGGCGGCATGGATCCGGTACTGCTCGCCGGCCTGCTGATGCTGGCGGCGATCCTGGGCGACAGCACCAACTACATCATCGGACGAACGGCAGGTGAAAAGCTGTTCAGCAATCCGGACTCGAAGATCTTCCGTCGTGACTACCTGCAACAAACCCACGACTTCTACGACAAGCACGGCGGCAAAACCGTGACCCTGGCGCGCTTCCTGCCGATCATCCGTACTTTTGCACCGTTCGTCGCCGGCGTGGGGAGAATGCCTTATCCGCGTTTCTTTGCCTTCAGCGTGCTGGGCACCATCCTATGGGTCGGCGGCCTGGTGACGCTCGGTTACTTCTTCGGCAACGTGCCGTTCATCAAGAAGAACCTGTCGCTACTGGTAGTCGGCATCATCTTGCTCTCGCTGGTGCCGATGATCATTGGCATGGTGCGTAACCGCCTTGCCGGTTCGAATTCCAAAGCCGAATCGCGCTGACACGATGTGGTCCCTGAGCGCCTGGCGTCGCAGGCGCACCCTGGCAAAACACCCGATTGCCGACGACATGTGGCAACGGGTGCGCCATCACTTGAGTTTTCTCGACGGCATCAGCGCCGCCGAAGACCAATGGCTGCGCGAAGCCTGCGTACTGTTCCTCGAAGACAAGCACCTGAGCGCCCTGCCCGGCGTCGAACTGCATCAGGAACAACGCCTGCTGCTCGCCGCCCAGGCGCAATTGCCGCTGCTGCACCTCGGCGACCTGAACTGGTATCAGGGCTTCCACGAAATCATCCTCTACCCAGACGACTTCCTCAGCCCCCAGCGCCATCGCGATGCCAGCGGTGTCGAACACGAATGGGACGGTGAGCACAGTGGTGAAGCCTGGCAGCAAGGCCCGATCATCCTCGCCTGGCCCGGCGTAATGGCCAGCGGAGGCTGGGAAGGCTACAACCTGGTGATCCACGAACTGGCGCACAAGCTCGACATGCTCAACGGCGTCGCCAACGGCCTGCCGCCGCTGCATGCCGACATGCGCGTCAGCGACTGGGCCAACGTCATGCAAGAGGCCTACGACGACCTCGACCGGCAACTGGAACGTAATCCCGATGCCGAAACCGCCATCGATCCGTATGCCGCCGAAAATCCTGCCGAGTTCTTCGCCGTCACCAGCGAATACTTCTTCAGCGCCCCGGATTTGCTGCACGAGGCTTATCCACAGGTGTACCAGCAGTTGAAGCTGTTCTATCGCCAGGATCCGCTGGCGAGGTTGAAGCAACTTCAGGCGCATGACCCTGTCTATCAGGCACACCAGTGAGCGCCATACGACTTCTGGTCCATGGCGTCGACACAGGAATATGCCTATAATCGCCGCCACTTTTTGGTCAATCCGGCCAAGTGTTTTTGGTCAACTAACGGGGGCAACGCCCAATGAGCTACAGCAAGATTCCGGCTGGCAAAGACCTGCCGAACGACATCTACGTCGCGATCGAGATCCCGGCCAACCACGCGCCGATCAAATACGAAATCGACAAAGACAGCGATTGCCTGTTCGTTGACCGTTTCATGGCCACCCCAATGTTCTACCCGGCCAACTACGGTTACATCCCGAACACCCTGGCTGACGACGGTGATCCCCTCGACGTGCTGGTCGTAACCCCTTACCCGGTTGCTCCAGGTTCGGTAATCCGCGCCCGTCCGGTCGGCATCCTGAACATGACCGACGACGGCGGCGGCGATGCCAAAGTCATCGCAGTCCCACACGACAAGCTGTCCCAGCTGTACGTCGACGTGAAGGAATACACCGACCTGCCAGCGCTGCTGATCCAGCAGATCGAGCACTTCTTCGCGAACTACAAAGATCTCGAAAAAGGCAAATGGGTGAAGATCGAAGGCTGGGCCGGCGCAGACGCCGCCCGCGAAGCGATCACCAAGTCGGTTGCTGCCTACAAAGGCTAAGCCCGGCTGCAGGCTTTTAGCTGCAAGTGGCAAGAAAAACCCCGGATGATCCGGGGTTTTTTGTGGGTGCCAGATAAGCACACCAAACACTACGTTTAAACAGGCATTCCCATGGTTTTTGTCTGTTTAAAATTCCCCAAGTGCGTCTTACATCCGGTCGTAAATTTCCCGCGAAATTTGAACGAGGCGTTTATTCAATCCCTTGTTAGCCGCCAGTAGACTCGCGTTCATGAAAAAGAACACTAGCGGCCCACGCTTCAAAGCGCTCCTCGAAGCAGCGAACATCACGACCACCGGATTTGCCGAATTCCTGGATACGGCTCCGCAAAATGTACATAACTGGTACACCCGCGGTGTGCCTGCCCATTGCATGGAAGAAGTCGCCAGAAAACTCTCCGTCAGCAGCGACTGGCTGAAAACCGGCGAAGGCTCGAAAGACGCCCAACACCTGCGCCTGCTCGACGAGTCCGGCAACACCTTCGACGCCCAGACCATCCGCGGTGTCTACACGGTCATAGAGCCTGTCGACGTCGAACTGCCATTCCTCAAAGAAGCTGTCACCGCCCCGGGATCCAACAAAACCCATGTCATAGAAGACCCCGAGAAATCCATCCGCCTGCCCCGCAGCCACCTCGACTCCCTGGAAATCAACCACGCCGACGCCATCTGCACCCTGATGAGCGGCAATAGCATGGGTGAGAAAATCGAGGATGGTTCGACCCTGGCGATTGACCGTGGCCTGACCCAAATTGTCGATGGCGAGATCTACGCCATCGAACACGACGGCATGCTGCGCATCAAGTACCTGCACCGACTACCGGGCAACTCCCTGCGACTGCGCAGCCACAACCGCGCCGAATACCCGGATGAAATCTTCAGGGCCGCACAGATCGAAGAGCAGAACATCAGGGTGCTGGGCTGGGTGTTCTGGTGGTCGACCCTGAACAAACGACGGCCGACGGTGCCCTTTCTTTAAGCGCTCCGGAACGCCCATCGGCCACCCACCCGGGTGGCCAAAGGCTCTGCCCGGCACTTCCCGCTGGGAATTTCCGTCAAACCTGCGTATGCTGCGCCCCACATTTGTGCATCGACCCGCCCTGCGGCTCAGATGCACTGGCCTGGCAGATGACTTTCTCACCAGGTCCCACAGCCGGACGCAAGATCCGGGTGTACGTTTTGAAGGCTGGCGCGGTTTACCAAAAATGATCCAAGCCAGTCCCCGAGAAGCCGGCCACAAGCCGGCTTTTTAATGCCTGAAAGCCACGTAGAATGCGGGCTTTATGCAACAATCCATCTTTGACCCACACTTTGACCCACACCCAGACGCAGGGTTAGCCGCAGCCAGGCAGCGTGAACCTTTCGTCCTCCTGACAAATCGCGGCCTGTAAAACGTGCCCTCGCGAGCAAGGGTCACGTTGATAGCTTGAGCACTAAATTTCAAAGCAAATTGATACAGCTCCGCTCCGCCGCTGAGTCTCTACAAAGACAATGTAGAGCCCAGTGATATCGCGCGCTTGATAAAACGCATTCGAAACCTCAATCGAAAAATGTCTAGCTGATCGCCACGCTAAAAGATAATCGACAAAAAAGGGAGTCGACTGGAAGAACTGGGGCGTCTGGGAAATGGCAGAAACTCCAGTCTCCTTCTGAGTCTCAGGTCGTGAGAACGGCTGCGACGTCTGATAAAGTCACCGCATGCAGAATCAGGGACTATGGGCCATGGACAAGAAATCGCTTACCGAACGGGACATCTGCACCAAGTTCATCACTCCGGCCATCCAGCAGGCCGGCTGGGACATCCAGAAGCAAGTGCGTGAAGAGGTCAGCTTCACCAAGGGCCGCATCATCGTCCGTGGCAAGCTGCATAGCCGTGGCGAGTCCCGTCGCGCCGACTTCATCCTTTATCACCAGGCCAATCTACCAATTGCAGTCATCGAGGCGAAAGACAACAAGCACTCCGTCGGCTCTGGCATGCAGCAGGCCCTTGGTTATGCCGAAGCGCTGGACGTGCCTTTCGTGTTCTCCAGTAATGGTGATGGTTTTCTGTTCCATGATCACAGCGGTACTGGCGATCAAGTTGAAACCGAACTGAGCCTCGAGCAGTTCCCTAGCCCCGATGAGCTATGGCAGCGCTACTGCCAATGGAAAGGCTTGAACGGTGAGGCCCGCCATAAGGTCGAGTCGCCCTACTACGATGACGGCTCCGGGCGCATGCCTCGTTATTACCAGACCAATGCGATCAACCGTACCGTCGAGGCCGTGGCCAAGGGGCAGTCACGTATCCTGCTAGTGATGGCCACTGGCACCGGCAAGACCTACACCGCCTTTCAGATCATCTGGCGGCTGTGGAAGTCCAAGCAGAAAAAAAGAATCCTCTTTCTGGCCGACCGCAACATCCTGGTCGACCAGACCAAGAACAACGACTTCAAACCCTTCGGCCAGGCGATGACTAAGATTGCCAAACGCCAGATAGATACCTCTTACGAGATTTACCTGTCGCTCTATCAGGCCGTGACGGGCACTGAAGAGGAAATGAACGTCTACAAGCAGTTCTCCCGCGACTTCTTCGACCTGATCGTGATCGACGAATGCCACCGTGGCAGTGCCGCCGAGGACTCCGCCTGGCGCGAGATTCTCGACTACTTCTCCAGTGCCACCCATGTCGGCCTCACCGCCACACCGAAGGAAACCAAAGAAGTGTCCAGCATCACCTACTTCGGTGAGCCGGTGTACAGCTACACCCTCAAGCAGGGCATCGAAGACGGCTTCCTCGCCCCCTATAAAGTGGTGCGCATCGACTTCGACAAGGACCTCCAAGGCTGGCGGCCACCCAAGGGCATGCTCGACAAAAATGGCGAGCTGATCGAAGACCGCATCTACAACCTCAAGGACATGGACCGCACCCTGGTCATCGAGGCGCGCACCCAACTGGTAGCGCAAAAGGTCACCGAATTTCTCAAGGCCACCGATCCATTCCAGAAGACCATCGTCTTCTGCGACGACATCAACCACGCCGAGCGCATGCGCCAGGCGCTGGTCAACCTCAATCCGGAACGCATTGCAGAGAACCGCAAGTACGTCATGCGCATTACAGGGGATGATCAGGAAGGCAAAGCCGAACTAGACAACTTCATCAACCCGGAAGAGCGTTACCCAGTCATTGCCACCACCAGTAAATTGATGACCACCGGCGTCGATGCCCAGACCTGCAAGCTAATCGTGCTCGACCAACACATCAAGTCGATGACCGAGTTCAAGCAGATCATCGGGCGTGGCACCCGCATTAACGAAGACTTCGGCAAGTACTGGTTCACCATCATGGACTTCAAGAAGGCCACCGAGTTGTTTGCCGACCCGGCTTTCGATGGCGACCCTGTGGTGATCTATGCCCCGGAAGGTGAAGACTCTCCCGTGCCACCTGATGGCCTAGCGACGGATGAAGATGGCATCACCGCTGGCAGCACGGCAGAGACCGACGACCTGGAGTTCACCGGTGATGATGAAAAAAAGCGCATCAAATACGTCATCGACAATATCCCGATATACGTCATCGCCGAACGTGTGCAGTACTACGGCCCGGATGGCCGGCTGATTACTGAATCCCTGCACGACTACACCCGTGCCTGCGTGCAAAAGCAGTTCGGTTCACTGGACGACTTTCTGCGGCGCTGGAACGATGCCGATCAGAAGAAGGTCATCATTGAGGAAATGGCCGCCCAAGGTGTGATGTGGGAAGCCTTGGCAGAGGAAGTGGAAAAGAAACAGGGCAAGGCCCTCGACCCGTTCGACCTCGTCTGCCATGTGGCCTTCGACCAGCCAGCGCTGTCCCGTAAGGAACGCGCCGAGCAAGTGATAAAACGAAACTACTTCGGCAAGTATTCAGGCGCCGCACGCCAAGTGATTGAGGCCTTGCTCGATAAATATGCCGACACCGGCATCGTGCATATCGAAGACATCAAGATCCTCCAGCTCGACCCCTTCAGCCAGATCGGTGCGCCAATCGAATTGGTCAAGGCGTTTGGTGGCAAGGCCGGTTACAACAAAGCCATTCATGAACTGGAAGATGAGCTTTACGCCAGTTAAGCTGCCCACCCCTGCATTTTCGGCGCAGGTAGCAACCTACTGCCTGCGCCTTGAACCCTCTGTTTTGCAGTAAGCCAGCGAGATTCTTATGTCCATCAGCAGCATCATCAAATCCATCCAGGACATTATGCGCAAAGACGTGGGTGTCGATGGCGACGCCCAGCGCATCGGCCAGTTGGTCTGGCTGCTGTTCCTGAAAATCTTCGATGACCGCGAGATGGAATGGGAGTTGATGGACGACCACTATCGCTCGCCGATCCCCGATAGCTGCCGCTGGCGCACCTGGGCCGCCGATCCGGAAGGCATGACTGGTGACACGTTGAAGGATTTCGTCGACAACAACCTGTTCCCGCAGCTGCAAAGTCTCCACGAATACAGCACCACGCCATCCGCCTTCGTGGTGCGTAGCGTGTTCGAGGATGCCTACAACTACATGAAGTCGGGCCAGTTGCTGCGCCAGGTGATCAACAAGATTCAGGAAGGAGTAGATTTCAACAAGGCCCAGGAACGCCACGAATTCGGCAACCTCTACGAGCAACTATTGCGCGATCTGCAGAACGCTGGCAATGCCGGCGAGTTCTACACCCCGCGCCCGGTCACCGAATTCATGGTACGCATGGTCGACCCCAAACTGGACGAAAAGGTCATGGACCCGGCCTGCGGCACCGGCGGATTTCTTACCTGCGCCATTGAGCACAAACGCAGCCGCTATGTAAAAACCGCCGAAGACGAGCGCACCCTGCAGGCCAGCATTTTTGGCATAGAGAAAAAGCCGCTGCCGCACTTGTTGGCCACCACCAACATGATCCTCCACGGCATCGAGGTGCCCAGCCAGATCCGCCACGACAACACCCTGAGTAAACCGCTGATCAGCTGGGGGCCGAGTGAGCGCGTACATTGCATCGTCGCCAACCCGCCGTTCGGTGGAATGGAAGAAGACGGCATCGAAACTAACTTCCCCGCCGCCTTCCGTACCCGCGAAACCGCCGACCTGTTCCTGGTGCTCATCATGCAGCTGCTCAAGGATGGTGGTCGTGCCGCTGTGGTGTTGCCCGATGGCTTCTTCTTCGGTGAAGGCATCAAAAGCCGTATCAAAGAAAAGCTGCTGACCGAGTGCAACCTGCACACCATCGTTCGCTTGCCCAATGGAGTGTTCAACCCCTACACCGGCATCAAGACTAACCTGCTGTTCTTCACCAAAGGCACACCGACTAAGCACGTGTGGTTTTACGAACATCAGTACCCGGCTGGGGTGAAGAACTACTCCAAGACTCGCCCTATGCGGGTTGAAGAATTTGCCGTGGAAGAAGCTTGGTGGGGCAGCGAGGCCGATGGTTTTACTGCACGGGTGGAAAATGAATTCGCTTGGAAGGTCAGCGTCGAGGAACTGCAAGCTCGAAACTGGAACCTGGACTGCAAGAACCCGCATATAGGTGAGCTGATCAGCCATAACCCGGATGAGCTGCTACGTGACTACACCAAACTGCAAGGCGAGATCAGCAGTCTGCGTGACCAGCTCAAGGCCGTGCTGGCCGAAGCCTTGGAGCGTCAGGCATGACGGTGTTGCTAACCGAAAATCTGCCACTGCTGGCTGGTGCACCCAATGGCATCAAGAAATTACGCGAGTTGATTCTGGAACTGGCTGTGCGCGGAAAGTTGCTGCCGCAGGATCTCAGTGATGAACCGGCCAGTGTCTTGCTTAAGCGAATATCCGAAGAAAAGGCCATATTGCTGTCCGAGGGCAAGATCAGAAAGCAAAAGGACTTGGGTGATATTGCTGGACCGCTCATTAATTTTCCAGTACCGCAGGGATGGGCAGTTACCACTATCGGTGAGGCAATGATTTGTCGTGATGGTGAAAGAATTCCCGTTTCTCAAGCTGAGCGGGAAGGCCGAGAAAAAATATACGACTACTACGGGGCATCGGGAGTCATCGACAAAATTGACGGCTATCTATTCGATAAACCCCTTCTGTTAGTCGGCGAGGACGGCGCTAACCTCATCAATCGCAGCACTCCGATAGCTTTCATTGCCCGTGGTAGTTATTGGGTCAATAACCATGCGCACGTACTTGACGGTATAAATGAGCAGTTCCTCCGTTACGTAGAGCTTTACTTCAACGCAATTGATCTCAAGCCGTATGTAACCGGGACGGCTCAACCAAAGATGAATCAGGCAAAAATGAATGGAATTCCCCTTCCTCTACCGCCTGAGAGAGAACAACTCCGCATAGTCGCAAAAGTCGTTGAACTTATGGCACTCTGCGACCGCCTGGAGGCCCAGCAGGCCAACGCCGAAAGCGCCCACGCCCGGCTGGTTCAGGAGCTGCTCGACAGCCTGAACCAGGCCAGCGACGCCACCGACTTCGCCACCAGTTGGCAGCGCCTGGCCGAACACTTCCACACCCTGTTCACCACCGAGCACAGTATCGACACCCTCAAACAAACCCTGCTGCAATTGGCCGTGATGGGCAAGCTGGCACCGCAAGATATCAGTGAGGACTCACCAAACTTTCATAGCTTTGGGACTGAAGCACCAAAATTAGCCGATGAAAAAATCGCACTGTATTCAATTCCATCCCAATGGCGCTGGATAAAACTCTGTGATCTTCTCGAAGAGGGACGGGATATCTCATACGGTGTTATTAAGCTTGGAACTGAGCCGAAGCAAGGTGGAGTCCCTACCCTTAGATGCAGCGACGTCAAGCCTGGATATATAGATTTACGAGGCGTCAGAAGAGTGGCGCATGATATCGAGCAAGATTATGTCCGGACACGCCTTCGGGGCGGCGAGATACTTATTAATATCCGAGGAACATTGGGAGGTGTGGCGGTCGTGGACAAAAAGCTTGTGGGCTACAACGTTGCAAGAGAGGTTGCTGTTGTTCCACTTAATCCAGAATTGAATGCCCAATACCTGTCGATAGCAATGCAGTCGAGTTATTTTTGGCGAAGAATAAATCAGCAGCTTCGAGGAATTGCCTATAAGGGCCTTAACCTAGGCGCTTTACGGCTGTTCCCTATTCCTATTCCGCCAGTGGCTGAGCAACACCGAATCGTCACCAAAATAGATCAACTCATGGCCCTCTGCGACCAACTCAAAACTCGCCTGACCCAAGCCCGCCAACTCAACGAACAACTGGCCAGCACCTTGGTCGAGCAGGCTGTCGCCTAAAGCAAGGCTATCAAGGACTTCAGGTAAGGACACCCCAATGCCCATCAAAACGCAGATTTGGACAGTAAACGGCCAGCCTCACCAGCTCAAAGAATGCATTCTGCCCAGCGAGCAGTTGCTGGAGGACATGATCGTCAGCGCGCCACGCGTGCTGTCGGATGAGTGGATGCTGATCGGTCGCCAGGAAAGCACCGGGCTGGGTGGGCGGATCGACCTGCTAGCCATCGCCCCGGATGCCTCGCTGGTACTGATCGAACTTAAGCGTGACCGCACACCTCGTGATGTGGTCGCACAGGCACTGGATTATGCCTCTTGGGTGGAGCGTCTGGCGGCCGAGGATATCGCTGCCATCTACAAACGCTTCAAACAGGATGCAGATCTGGCTGCTGATTTCCGCAAGTACTTCGGCCAGCCGCTGGATGAGGATGCGCTCAACCAGCGCCATCAGATCATCATCGCCGCCTCCGGGCTAGACGCCAGCACCGAACGCATCGTGGCTTACCTCAGCGAGCGGAATATTGCGATCAACGTGCTGTGTTTTCAGGTGTTCCAGCTTGGAGAGCAGCAACTGATCAGTCGCTCCTGGCTAATCGACCCGGCAGAAACCCAGGTCAACGCCAGCAGTGGCACTGCAGGCGGGCAAAGCGAACCCTGGAATGGCGAGTACTACTGCTCCTTCGGCCACAGCGCCAGGCGTACCTGGCAAGATGCGCAGGCATTTGGCTTTATCTGCGGGGGCGGCGGTACTTGGTACAGCAAAAGCCTGAAGATGCTCGCGCCTGGCGACCGGGTATGGGTGAACATCCCGCAGCAAGGCTACGTAGGTGTCGGCCGAGTCACCGGTTTGGCCACCGCTGCAGCGGACTTCACCGTGAAACAAGACGGTATCGATGTGCCGGTCATGCAAGCTGACATACACGGCAACTACCATGCCGAGCACATCAATGACCCTGACAAGTCCGAGTACTTCGTACCGATTGAATGGCTACAAACGGTCCCGGTCGAGCAAGCTGTCAAGGAGGTCGGAATGTTTGGTAACCAGAACACCGTCTGCCGCCCGACCACGCCGAAATGGCGCTGGACGATTGAACGGTTGAAAGAGCGTTTTCCGCAGTACGACAAAAGCTAACCTCTGCACTTGGCTCTGGACTGGAGCGGATGGGCGTTGATGATGGTGAAAGGCCAGAGACTGACAAATCGCAGGCAACAAAAAACCCCTGAGCAGTCTGAGCACCGAAGTGCATCAACGGACAGGGGCAGAGTTGCCGGTGATTGACCGTCAGCCCACAACACGCACGCTGGCGTTCGGGAAGAGCTGTTGCGCAATCGCGCCAGTGACTTCATCCAGCTCGACGCCGGTCAACTGACTGCGAGCTTTCAGGTCGGCGTGCATCAGGCTAAAGAGGTTGCCTATGCCCATGGACTGTTCCAGTACCTTGGCCCATCTACTACCCCCCTACGCGCGTGCGCGCGTACTGGTCTGAAAATCATCAAAATTCGCACGCTTTAGGGCTGACGAAAATCCTCCAACTGTTTCAGATGCGTCGAGGGAACTACTGAAAAATGGTTCTGGGACCGAACCACGTCACGCTCCAGCTTCTCTTCGATAGCCAGACGCACGAACTCCGAACGATTCCCCTTGGCGGGTGCTTGTTATCGAAAGGCTTACCAATGCGATTAGCTCTACCGAAAGGGCCATCATCTGCGCAGCAGCTAAAGCTCATCAATAAGCTCACGGCCATTTGGCATATCTGGAACTAGATAGTGCATAAAGACCTCGACTGGCGAGCCTTGGCCTGTTGCCTTGTCCAAACGCGACGGTGGTGGTTGTTTCGACAGCCATAACCGGCTATTTTTCATGCCGCTTTGCCTCCGCCCCGGCATTTGTAAGGCGCTGCGGCTCATCACGTGACTGTCCCCAGCCTCATTTTTACCGACGATCTTATCCCTGGATATAGCGGTTCCTGCAGCAACCAACCCGGGCTTGTGGGGCCACCCGCGGCGCAGGCCACTATCCATCTATAAGGCTATGCAAAGGTAATGCACGATGTTTGACGAAAAGGATTTTGCCGTCGCCCAATTCTGGAAGATGTTGAAGAAACGTATCGCCTCACACGAACGAAGCGACGATCGCCAGGTGGATAAGGCCCTGCTACAGATGCTATTTATCGTAGCTCTCGATCGGGGGCTGTTATCGATTTCTGCTCAGAAGCCTATCAACTTCAGGCATCTGTTGAGCGAGCGGCACGATCAGGAATTTGACCAGCAGTGGCGGGGCATCTGTGATGAGTTAATCGGCATTCTGGACTTGCCACCGCAGGCTGAGTTTTTTGGATCGATCATCGACAGATCCTTCTTCAAGGAAGCATTCGAAGCCATTGACCGAGAACTACCTCGTTCGCCGGACGAGGTGTTGAGACTGTTCGATTATCTGTTCTTCGCCAGTGCGGCCGCTGATCTTGGGGCCAGTCCACGCTACATGAGCATGGTCGCCAGATTTTCTAGCATGCTGGCTAGGCGAGCTGACAGACTAATCGAGGCATTCGCCTTGACGGGTGAGTTCCTGTCATTGAATCCCGACGGAACGCCTGCCATCCCACCTAGATGGGACACAGCCATTGTGCGATTCATCAAGGGGTGGGAGTTTGAGTTGCGGCTTCGCATGGCTTTTCTTCATGCCGGTACGAAACAACTCACTGAGAAGGACTTTGGCTTCATCAGGCCCCTGTCCGGGGATTTTTTCCTGATTGACGCTCCTCGGAAGCTGTCAAATCGTGCTTCAGGCGCTTTTCAGCAGCAGCGATCAGTATTCAATGCCGACAGCTCTGTGCAGATGGTGGAAGGGCTGCTGAACCACAATCTTTTTTTCGAAGGCGTGGTGATGGTTCGCGGATCAGAACGGATCGCTATCAAGCACGAGATTCAAAGAGTGCGAGAGTGGCTAGTGGAGTCGAAGATGCTGGTTGCAGTGATCGACTTTCCCTCGGGTAGCCGTAATCCGACTATTTCACATAGTGCGTGGGTGCTTCGCGCCCATCCGGCCTCGCCGCGAGAAGCGGTACTGATGGCGGACATGCGAGCGCTGCTACCTGCCAATCATCGTGATGGCTGGACCGCGCTGGCCGAGTTTGCGGCTCGTCTGGTCCTTGCGTGGGAAGGGGATCTACATCATGCCGACTGGTCGCTGCCCGAAAGGACCAACAGCAGCGACAAACGCCTGCACAATATATACCTGCGAGAATTCGGTGACGGCTATCGTGACGTGACTGGTGTGTGCGCTCGCGTGTCAAGGCAACAGCTGTTGGAAAATCATTCTCGCCTACAAGCCCGTGACTACCTGGCTTCTCAGACGCCCCGCATCTGGGCTTCCGGACTGGATAGCGCCGCTATCGCCCAACTACTAGCAGCAAAGCGAGCGCCCCGTGAGCCAATCTATGTGATTGGAAACAATGGTGAGGGTAAAAGCCTGCTACTGCGTGAAATTGCAGAACAGTCTGTAGACCAAGGGCGCGTCACGATTGGGGTGGCTTTTGGCTTTAGTGATCGGTTTGCCCATCGCGCTCAGAAGAATAAAGAGGACGTTTTTTTCCGTTATGAGGGTACCCGCAACGCCAATTCGACAGCGTCAGGCAAAAAGCTCGCATTGGACATGGGTAAGAAGATGTTTGACATTCATTGCGATCCTCATCGACTGGCGGCGTTCAGTATGGGATTGGAACTGTTGGATTTTAGGGCGCGGCGGTATTTGGTGCCTTTTACATCTGAATGGGACAGCCAGGATACCGATTTGCTGGTCAGCTCGACCGTTCTGCTGAGCGATCTTGCCAAGGATAATATAGGTTTAGTTGAACCGAGCGCGTTGGCGAGTATGCAGCCTGCGCTGGGGCGCATGAGCGCGCGCAGTGAGGTCGCGCCGTTCTCTGAGCTGAGTTCGGGAGAACAGCAAATGCTGGCTTTGCTGGTGAAACTGGCGGTTTCGGCGACGCCAAACGCACTTATATTGATCGATGAACCAGAGATTAGCCTGCATGTGAGTTGGCAGCGCTTGCTGCCCGTCATGCTGAGTAGGATGTGTGAGCACTTCGAGTGCGACATGGTGGTAGCGACACACTCTCCTCTCCTGGTAACGAGTGCGTTGACCGCCAGCAATCGTTGCTTTGTTGCCCGAGATCAGCAGTTGATCCCAATGCGAGTCCATGATCGCGGCTCTGTTGAGCGGGTGCTGTTCACTGGCTTTGGCACCCATACTGAAAATAACCGACAAGTACACGAACGCTGTGCTGCGATTGTCTCGGAGGCCATCAAAGCCGTGAACGCGGAGAATCAAAATCTACAGGCCGTCACCCGCTTAAAGGAGGAGCTGGTTGCGATGCGCCGTACCGTCCACTCGGCAACTGGGCAATTGCGCAGTTCATCCCTTGATAGCGAACTTGTGCTCATCGAAAAAACTCTCGAGGCATTGGGTCAGTTGCAAACCTGGGCTCAGGAGACTGGGGAGGGTGGGCGGTGAGTCTGTTACCCGCAGGTCGTGACCGGCAAGCAGAAGAAGCGGAGTATCTGGCGAAGAGCCACAAGAGGGTGAAGCGTCGGCCCCATGCGGCGAAAATCATGAAGAGCGAGAATTTCTTCGATGCTTCACGCAGGGAAAGCCGCGATGTCTGGGGCGAATTCTACGCGACTGAGTGGCAGACACCCGCAGGTCTAATAAAGGGAGCGGAGCTGATGGCTGCCCTTCGCGATCATTTGGCTGAGTTGCAGGACGAGCAGTGTTGCTATTGTCGGGAACCTCTCCTTAAAGGCGGTTACTCCCGCCCCATTGAACACGTCCTCCCCCGGTCCGAGCATCCAAGATTCACCTTGCATTTCTGGAATCTTGCAGTCAGTTGCGAGCGCTGCAACCGGCTCAAGGGCAAGACACAGTCCGAGACTTTTGCGCGTGTGCTCTCCAGTTACCCAGACCTTGCGGATTTCGTGTCTCAGTATCATCCAAGGTTGCATGATTATGATGTGCACATCAAATACACCGCCATTGTTCAGAATGGGGTCAATATTCCGTTGTATGCCGGACGGACCGTCCATGGTCGAAATCTTTGCTCGCAATTCCTTCACGCGGCCGCGCTCGAAATGACCCTTTTATCGCCCAAGTCAAAGTTTTATGGGGACGTGAACACCATTCAAAACTTTATCGTCAGTCATGACGAGGCTGCCATTGACAAGGTTCAGGCGGTTCAGACTGCATTGCTCGAGGCCATGGTCAATGCCGCCACCGGTTGAGAATGACGCGAGTGAAGTGACGAGATCGACCTGATCACAGGTCGGTGCTTGCAGAGGAGATCATCGAGCGATGAGGCGTCGCTCAGGCACTCGTGAGTAATGTTTCGCTCAATCCAGGATCTCACGACGAATCTTGTCCTGCTCTCGCAATTCCTCGGCCAGCTCTCGCAGCATCGGCCTCATCCCACCCGTCCAGGCATTGCGCGATGAAGCCGTCTTACCCTCGACGCTACGTGGTCCGGTGCTTTGCTCCCAAGGTCGCCATTGCCGGATCAGCTCCGCCTGCCTTGCCCGTCGCTCGGGTGTCCAGCCGTTCGCCATGCTCAACCTCCAATAGTTCGTTCTGCGCTTTTTTGGTTTTCCGCGTGCGCGCGGGCTTCTCTTGAATACCGTTGTTGACCTGGACCTGATTGCCGATATTCGCCTGCTTCACGAAAGCAACCTGCTTGGGGTTTTTGAGTTCGCCCAAGGTCTGCAAGGTGGCCCGGGCCTGGTTCTGAGCCTTTAGTGCGAGACGCATGTAGGACTCCAGCCCGCTCATTTGTTTAGCCGACAGTGCACGAGTCGTGAGCTGCGTAAAAAGAACGTTCAGAGTGTGCGCCTGCGCCACTAGCATGTTTTCTGCTTGAGTCATGTCACCGTTGTTGATTGCAGCCGTCTGCCGGCTCAATTCGAGGATGACCTCGGTAAACGGCGTCTCGCCGATCAGGTTGCTGCTGACAAGCAATGCGGCGCTCAGGCACTCCGGAGTCAGATAATTAATGGCGAGGGCCTGCTCCTCCGTCTCCGCCATAGCGAACTTCTTTGCCGGGATATTACTCATTCGCTCGTCTCCATCGGGGTGTTGTTATAACGCTGGCGCAGATCAACACCAGCCGCGCAGTAACGGCCCGTTGCCGAATAACATTCGTCGCAGCCCATCAAGTGGTTGGTGTGTGCCACGTCAGCCTCTCGCCATGCCTGTGACGCCGTAACAGCGGTGAGGATGATGTGCTGCGGCTTAACCTCCTCCACGGCGTGGACCTCGACCGATTGCTCGACCCGCCGCGGCCGGTCGATCCACGCCGGGCTAGTGCGGATGATGTTGGCCACCAGTACGACATCCGCATCGGCCAGTTCGACAAGGTCGTGCGACTCCAAATGCCGCTCTTCCAGCAGTACGGCTGAACGGGTCTCGAGCAGGTGTGCGACACGCGAAAGCCAGGGACTCCACGGCATCGAGTCGTTGGCCGCATTCAGAGCGATGATGATCTCGATCTTGTGCGCGGCCAACTCGACCAGAAGATCGTCAGACGGCGGATGAACCGCACGCAGTTGCAGGCAGCCATCCTGGCTGACCACCATCTCGACGCCGGCCGCACTCGCGCGGTGCATCAGCTCGGCGGCGCTCAAAGCTTCATCTCCCACATCTGTGCGCTTTTCGCATTTGCGGATGCAGGGAACTGCGGATTCTGCGGATTCTGCGGAAGGCCGAGCAAATGCTTGGCTTCAGCGTGCGGAAGCTCTGCGGAAGTTTGCGGAAGCGCTGCGGATGCTGGATGGACAGCGCGGGTAAACGGTGCAACTTCCGCAACGTTCCGCAGATCTTCCGCAATCGCAAAACCACGCAATTGCTGGGCTTCCGCAGAATCCGCAACTTCCGCAAGGGGGTTGATCTTGAATTGCTTGCCGTCGCTGCTCAGCAGGTGGTGGTGCTTCAGCAAAACGGCCAGAACCTTGTCACGCACCTTGGCCGAACGAACCGCAGGCGGCCCCGACTTGCCCAGATCATTAACGTGAAACTCTTGCCAGTCTGCCTTGTGCTTGTGACCGCGCAACCAGCTCATCAGCTCGGCGGCGAGCTTCATCTCGGGACCATTCGCGCCTGCGTCGATGTAGCGCAGCCACTCATCGAGGGAATAGCGCGCCAGCATGCAGGCGCGACGCATGCAGTCGGCATCGATCTGCTTGACACCCTCATAGCAGCCGAGCACCGCAGCCAGGCGCAAACCCTGTTCGGCGCTTCGGGCGGCGAACGGCTTCAGGCCAGCGAACATCCCGAGCGGCCCGCGCTCGCTTTCGATCTCGTTTCGGAAGTCCACCCATACCTGTTTAGCCTCTGCATCAGGCTCCAAAACGGGTGGGGCAACCTCACCGGTTTCCGGGTCGATATGTTCCGGGCTGGCGGCGATCTCTTTGCAGCGCGACCAATACGCTTGCAGACGCGGGTCTGCGTAGGCCTTGCGCTGCAGTGACTCAACAGAGATGAAGCAGGTGCCGGCCAGACTATCCGGCGCCGCGAGCAGGAAGCGAGCAAGGAAGCCCTGCCCGACCAACAACGGATTGCTTAATGCCTCCGCCACGGTTACAGCTTGCGCCATCAAGTGAATGCTCAGGCGGCGGTTGTAGGCTACGCCGGAGCCTTCCAGGTTGCCGCGCGAGCGGGTGCGCTCGAACTTCCCCGAACTGAAGGCTGTCGTCAGGCCGCCAAGGGTCGCGGCCACAGTGTCAGCCTTGAGCGAGTGACCGCCGAGCATTTGTCCGCCTTCGTCCGTGTCCCAGCTTGCAGCCGCCTTGCCCCGGATGAAATCACCAACCAGCGGCTCGAAAGTCGCATCGCTGTATTGGGTTTTCGGATCGGGCGGCAGTGGGTGAGCAGCCAAGAACTCTTCACGCGCCTTGCCCTTCAGGCCAGCAGCCATTGTCTCAATCTCCGCGCAGGCTTGGCGGTGGCGTGCGCGCGCATCCTTCTCCGCTTCGTCAATCGTCTTGAAGGCCAATTCACGCGCGCTCGACTTGCCCTCCCCCGAATCGAACAGCGACAGCATGAACAGCGAGCAGAGCGCGCCTTCAGGCTTGCCCTTTGGGTGCCAAGCGTTGACCCGGGTCTGCGCCAGATG
Source organism: Pseudomonas jessenii (assembly GCF_002236115.1). Classification (GTDB taxonomy): domain Bacteria; phylum Pseudomonadota; class Gammaproteobacteria; order Pseudomonadales; family Pseudomonadaceae; genus Aquipseudomonas; species Aquipseudomonas jessenii. The sequence continues at coordinate 235,072 of NZ_NIWT01000010.1, forward strand.
GGTGGCCCCACCAATAACGCATTGCCCGGCGATGGCGGCAGGCACCATTGCATGCTCGACAATGGCTTCGACTGCGCCGCGCAGCACGTAGGGCAGGGCGTCCCAGGGATAAGACGTCGGCAGCGCGGTGTCCGGTAGCAGTGGCTTAGGCGCCAGTCCTGTCGGGGTCTGAATTTCGGTCATCAGGGGCGCATTCATTTCCGGCCCCCGAGCCAGACGGCCAAATCGTTGAAGTCGGACAGATGCAGCGGCGCATCCGCCGGCCAGGCCGGCAGGACATACCCGCAGTTGAGCATCGAAGCCGCATGGATGGCCGCCAGTTTGCCCGCGTTGGGCTTGCCCACCTCCTTGGCACGGTCGTCATCGCCGCCGACAATCAGCACGACATCGGGATAGCGGCGCTTCAGTTCCAAACCAGCCGGCAGCAAGTTACCGGCGCTCATTGCAGCGGCGACCGGCTTGCCGGTTAGCTCATGAAGCGTGGCAGCCGTGGCAATGCCCTCGACGATGAACAGCTCGACGCCGGGCTCGATATACCCGAACAGGCAATAGCAGCCTTTGAAACGACCTCCGCGAAGGAAAAGCTTGCCGCCATCGGCCTTGATACGCTGAAGGCTTACCAATTCGCCGCGCCAGAAGATCGGAGCAAGCAGCTCGCCGCCGCGCTGACGCAGATGGTGAGGCTTGATGCGCTTGCTGGCCAGGTAAGGATGGTTTGGATCAGCCTTGCCGGCGAGCGCCCAGTCGCGACGCGCACGACCGGAGGCCTGCTCCCACTTGGCCCGCGCTTCTTCATCGTCTTGCTGCTGAAGCTGTTCACGCCGGCGGGCCATACGCTGGCGCGCGACCTCCTCGTCAACAAGGTCACGCTTGTGGTCACCACCGAAGTGCAGCCCGAGTTGCCCGGCAAGGATGCGGGCAGCCTCGATCTGCGAGCAGCCGCGCAGGTAGGCCAGCAGCGACACAAGGTCGCCGCCTTTGTCGTCGCTGGCGAAGTCGTTCCATTTGCCGGTGTGCAAGTTGATGCTGAACGACCCGGGCTTACGGTCACCGCGTACCGGGTTGGTCGGCCAGTACTCTTTGCCCTTGCGAGTGCCATCCGGCAGCCAGTCGGCCAGCAGATTGTCGGCAGCGGGCAGAGCCGCACCGGCGATGCGCTGAATTTCAACATGGATAGATGCCAGTGCAGGCTGGCCAGCGCTGACTTTCTTCAGGCCGAACGCTGCCGGCCCGCGTTTATTCGCGGGTTGTTTGATGTGCATGGGTTACGCCTCCTGCGGGGTCAGGAAGTTGCCGAACACCACGGATTCGGACGAAATGCTGCTGCAGGCGTAGCCATCAAACAGCGAGAGAACCTCATCGAAGATAAAGTTCTCATCATCCTCGATACGGCAGTCGGTATTGGTCATCATCGCCCCCAGAACCAGCCAATACAGGGCGAACTGCGCCGTTGTAATCAGCAGGCTGGAGACGGAGCCACAAAGGAACAGGCGCTTGATCGGACTGACAATCCGGCCGCGAGTGCGGCCGCTCTGCCAGCAAAGGGGGTGGCCATTCTTCATTACTGGCCCTCCCCCAGTTGCTCGGAAATCCAGGCATCTACCTCCAGCGAGTCCCAGCCTACCGCATGGGCGCCAGCGATGCGCCGGGCCTTAGGAAAACGGCCCTCTTTCATCAGGTCATAGATTTTGGTGCGGCCCAGGCCCGTGACTTCTTTCACTGTCGGCAAGCGCAGGATGCGGCGCTGGGCGCGATCTGCACGTTGTGTGACTACTTGTGCGGCGTGTGCTTGGTTGGTTGCGGCCATCTTCGTCTTTCTCTCGACTTTGCAGCTCGCGCTGCGGATGGCTATGCATTGAATAGACCCAAGCGGGCGATTTCGATCCAAGTTTTATCGATCAAAAACTTACGGAAAATTTCAGTCCGCGAAAACTACCGAATCAGCCTGGGCTTGAGTCACAGCCTCGACGGCGGCTAGCGCTCTAAGTTCTGACAGGTCGCGCATCAGACCATTAGCCAGCGGAACGACTGTATTGTTGAACGAGCTGTCGCCTTTGACATAACCGACCGCATCGGCCATCACAACACGATTGATGCGGTTGCCGGTCAAAAGCTCCCAAATCCGAAGGTCAAGATACGGCAACAAGCCGTAGCGAACCCATCGTTCATACATCTTATTTTTCCCCTTCGGCCCGCAGGACTGCAAGGCCCTAGCCTCTTTTAGCAATGCCGCGAATGCTTTTTTCAGTACACTGTCTGGTACGCTTAGATCAACTTGTATAACAGGCGACGCAGGGGCACCTTTGTAATAGTCGATGGACAAAGGGGTTGTTTGGCCACTGGGAAGGACTCCGTGCAGGAGCGGAATTACTGGCGACCGCTCTGGCAGAGGTTGAATCTCAGAATTGATTGCCGCCCACTTATGGTACTGGCTCTTTTTCACCTTGCCGTCTCTCACAGCCTGCTTGTCTCGGGCCATTTGCTTGGCGAGATCATTCACACTGACTGGTTTGACAGGTAGACACGGACTATCTGAAATCCATTGGTTTGGCATGCTTTCTGGTTGATCCTCGATAGGAGTCTCCCAAATCTGACTTGCCCCTTCTTCCATGCCCCGCTGCCACGTCATGCAGAGAGTGTCTTGAAGGAATTCCGGTACATCTTGAGAGTAGTCACCCCCAGGGTAGTGCCTCAGAAGATCACTGCGTCGCTCAAGTTGTTTCATCCACTCAAACGCCCTGAACGATTCAGCTCCCTTGTATTTCTTTAGGTCGAACCACCTTGGCAGATTTTGCAGTCTTGTAATTTTGGCCACTGCTGCGCCTCCACAGGCAACCTACACAAAAAAGCGACCAGCCAACGAGGTAGGTAATCTCGCTTTTCGCCCCGTCGGGCTAGACTGGTCATAACTCGGTTAGGCGCGTTTGAAGTCGCCTTGAATGACGTTTGACGCTGGCGGAGTGGTAATGAATTTCGCCCAATCAGCCATCAAGGCGCGGCGCTTGTCGATGAAATCAGATCGAGAATAGGCGGCCTCGGTCTGGTCACGCTCGTCGTGGGCCAAGGCCAGTTCGCAGACTTCACGAGGATACTGAGTGTATTCGCTTGCCCAGTCACGGAAGCTCGACCGAAAACCATGACGAGTGACGTCATCATGCCCGAGGCCGTGCAACAGATTGCGGATGGCGTTGGCATGCATAACGCCTGTCTTGCCTTGACCAGGGAATAGGTGCGAGTTGTCCTCGTCGCGCGGCAGGCCTTCCAGCAGCTCGACAACCTCGGGAGCCAGGGGAATATTGAAGGCTTGGCGCATTTTCATCCGCTCGGCAGGCAGCGACCAGATACCGGCCTTCAAGTCGAACTCCGACCATTTTGCAAAGCGAACCATGAGCGCGCGCGCACCAGTTAGGATCAGCAGGCGGGCCGCCACAGAGGCTCGAGATTGGTCCACCGCCAGCCTGACCATAAGCGTCGGCACATCCTTCCACTTCATTGCGGGGAAATGCTGGCGCTGGCGGGCTTTCTTCTTTTCCACTTTGCTCAGCAGGCTGTCCAGATGCCCGCGCCAGCGTGCCGGGTTGTCGCCATCACGCAGCTTGTGCGCCTTGGCGGCATCTAGAATCTGCTCGATTTGTCCACGCACCTCGTCGGCGGTGCGGGTCTTGGTTACCCAGATTGGGCGAAGTACCTTCAGGACCTGCTCGGTCTGAACCTCAGCAGCAGGCAGCTTGCCGATGATAGGGAAGGCATACAGCTCCAGTTTTCGCAGCCAGCCTTTACGCCACTTTTCCGACCATGTGGAACCATGAGCGTTCCGGTATTCGGTCGCGAGCGACTCAAAAGTCACACGGCGCGATTGCGCTTGTCGCTCCGCTTCGCGCTTCACTTCTCGTTCGAAATCACGGGCGGCCAGAGGATCATTACCAGCAGCCAAGACCTTGCGTTGATCTGCAGCCAGTTCGCGGGCCTTCGCAAGAGTCACGGTTGGATACGGGCCGAGGCCCATTTCACGGGCTTTGCCTTCATGCTTGTAACGGAAAATCCAACTGGACACCCCAGCTTTGCTTATCTGGAAATACAGACCATCACCGTCGTTGGTTTTACCTGCGTCTCCAGACCGGACAAGTGATTCGATTGCCTTGATTGTCAGCTTGCCCATAAAGCCCCCGCCATTCCGACCCACACCCTGACCCACACCTAAATCGCGGCATGCTGCGATTTAGAACGGACATTTACGATCTGATAGTAGGCTTAAAGCCTTGTAAAATCTAGGCTTCGAGGAAATCTGCGAAAAGCTGCGGAAGAGAAGAATGCCGGCCACAAGCCGGCTTTTTAATGCCTGAAAAAAGTTAACTGCCCAGAACCTGCATTTGTCTCAGCAGCGCTGTCACTTCCCCCTCACGGATAACTAAACCCTTTCACCAATGTCAACTCCCCCACCGCACGCATCGGCACCAGGAACGTCTCCATCTTCTCGCTCGGCGTGCCTTCCTCGGTAATCACCGTTACCTGCGCGGTAGTCAGCGCTTGCACCGCATCTTCCTGCCCCTCCTCATCACTGCTGTACCCGCCACCGAAGTAGTTCACATACACCAGATATTGCCCCTTGATCGGCGCAGGCATGGCGAAGATTTCCGGGCCGTAGCCGGTGGTGACGTCGACGTCGAGCGCTGCGCCGTTGGGGACGACGCGGTCGCCGTACCAGATGTGCGCGCCGTCGGGGGTGATCAGGTGCAGGTCAAGGTCGGTGCCGTCGCTGTCCCAGGCCAGCAATACGCGCAATTTGGCCGGGGTCGCGCCGCCGCTGCTGTTGAGAAATTGCGTGCGCTGACGTTGTTGGCCATCAGGGCTGCGAACCTCGACGCTGTTGCTGCCGTTGGGGAATGAGAACGGGCGATCGAAGCGCCCCGCCGGGTCGATTTTCAGCGGCATGCTGACTCCGTTGACGATCAGACGGCCGGGCTCTGTGGATTTGGCTGTAGCTTTGATCTGCCCGCTGATGCGAGCCGTGTTGGCCTGCCCTGTCGGGGTATTCACCGATGAGGCCGGGTAGTTGACAGTCTGCCGGAAGTTTTCCCCTTCGCCCTCATGCGCGCCGGTGCGCCAGCCGCCTGCGGGGGTGTCGAGTTTGACGCTGTCAGCCGCCATCACCGATGGCAACGCCACCAGCGAACAGAGCAACAGCAAGACCTGTGGATAACGGAGTTTCATGGTCTATTCCAGCAAGAGGTGGCGGGCGAGCCCTTCGATGTAGGTTTCATCCTGGCCATTGGGGTGTGCTTCGAAGGCCAGGTGCAGGTATTCGTGGGTCAGGTCGAGGCGGTCTTGCAGTGTCTGCGCGCCACGCACGTAGATACGCTGGCGTTCGCGGTCGACATAGGGGCGGCCGAATGCCAGACGGCATACGGCGAAGGTGCTGACTTCGTTGTAGCCGGTTTCGCTTTCAAGTTTTTGGCGCCAGCCGCGCCGTTGTTTCTGCAGCCATTCTTGTGCGGCAGGTAACGCTTCGCAGGACGCGACCGGGTTGTCCCAGCGACTGAGACTGGCGCGTGGGTAGGCGTGCAGCAGGATGGCGTCGTAGCGCTGGCCGGCACGGGCCTGTTCGACGGCTTGCTGCCAGGACAGTTTGTCCGGGCCGGGTTGATCGGAATGGTAGGTGATGGTGCTGCCGGCCAGCACCAGGTCGCTGGTCCAGGCGGCGATGTCGCGAGACTCGGACGACGCCGGACGCGGTGCGACCCGCTGACGACTGCTGCTGTCGTCGATGCTCAGGCAGTCACCGCTGCGCGTGGCGTTTTGCAGCAGGTAAGTGCGGATGGCCACGGCCAGGGCTTTGGCGGCTTCGACCGGTTCGGTACTGGCTTCGCGCTGGAGCACACGGGCAACGTACTCTTCGCGATTCAGACGAGCCACGAGCTTGTCGCTCAGCAGAAACAGTTCACCGTCGCTGTGGATATCCAGCGCATTACCGTTGGCGAATTCGACGCGGTAGTCACCCTGCAATGCCCCGGAAGTCACTGCGGTGCCCCCTGACAGCACGCGCCGAAGTGGATAGCGAGAGAACAGGTCGACCTCTACGCACTGCCCTGCATCCACAGGCCATGCAACAGGAATCACGGTAGACAGTGCCTGCGCGTAATCACGCAGTACCCGTTGACTGGTACCGCGCCCGCCGGCCCAGACCGGTGTACCGTCCGCCGTCCAACCGGCAAACCCGCCCTGTCGCGATGTTGCATCCTGATCCGCCAGCCAGCTCCAGGTCTTCACCCGCAGACGGCTTCCGAGTTCGCCGACGACCTGGCCATCGGCGGCATTGAGCATCACATCGAGCAACACACGCCGGGCTTGATCCTGCGCCGGCAGCACGGCCAACATCTTCAACAGTTCCGCCACCGAAACCCGGGTAGCCGGTTGCAACGAAGGCAAATCCAGCAACCATTGCGGCGCCTGCCGCGTCTGCCAATAGGCTCGCCAGTCGGCATCGCTGATGCCCAACCGTGCGGGTTCGAAATACAGACCGCATGACTTCACCAACGCCTGATCACGCTCGATCCTGCCGCCCGCCGTGCAGCAATAAACCTCTTCCTTCGACTGGCCCCGGCATTCATAAGCCGGCTCACGTGCGCCGGTGTCCACCAGCCAGGCGTAGACGAACAACTTCCACACACTGCCCAATGGCGACTGCAACGTCTGCGGCAACGGCTCGCGGGTGATCACCTGCGTTCGACTCAGCGACAACAAATCGCCCTTGAAGGCCAGGCGCAAAGGTTCGTCCTGCGCCGTTGCCAGCACAGGGATCAAACACAACAACCAAGCTGTCAGCCGCCTGTGCACGTCAGTGAACCGTGACCTGGCCAAGGGCTGCCTTTTGTTCCATCGCCTGATGCTGCGGCGCATAAACCTGAGTGAAACGCACCGGCGGCAAGTTGAACTGCCCTTTCTGCGAGAAACGCACCAAATGCCTCAGGCGCAATTCACCACTCAAGGCATCGACCGGAATGGCGTAAGCCATTTGCCCCGGTTCGAAACGCGCCTTCTCCAGCGATGTCGGCTCGGTGCCGGCCTTGCCCATGAGTTTGATGCCCCAGGTCGTGCGCTCGACATCGGCGCCCGGTGGCAGCGGCACTTCCAGCATCCCGTAACGCAACGGTCTGGCGGCTTGGCTGGTGACGATCACCTCATCGAGATAGAGGTTGTCGCTGGACAGTGGCGCGTTGCCGACCGCTTCAAGTTTGAAGGTGAAAGCCTCATCCCCCGGCACCAATCGCGACAGGCGACGGGTGATGGTCACGGCCATCGGATCGACCGCCGGCTGTTGGCTGCGGTAACTCAATGCAGCGCGCAGCGGACGCTCTTGCGCGCCGGTCAGCGTCAATACCGTCGGCACTGGCGCAGCCCCCTGCCACGTCCAATACATCTCCCCAGAAGCCCCGTACTGCTTCTTCCAGCCCTCACCCGGCGCCAATGCAATGGTGGGCGATGCCTGCTCGATGCTGCGTTGCAGCCAGGTCAACGCCAACGCACGTTCCAGGGTCGATTGCTGAGGCAGCAAACGTTGCAGCAAGGCCTGGGCGTGAGCCTGATCGAAGGGTTGCAGCGACAGGTTCAGCGCTTCGGCAAACGGCTGGGAACTGACCGCCAGACGTTGCTGCGCGTCGGCCAGTTGCCGATTGAACGCGTCCGGTAAAGCGACCTTCGCTTGCCTGGCCAACGATGCCGTCAGCACGCGTGCAGCCGCCAGCCCCAAGGCTGAATCCGGATCACTCATGACGAGGCTGTCTTCGCCGTTCTCCATCAGGTTCGCCGCGGTGCCCTCGCCCGCTTTCGCCAGGTCGTCCATCAAGCCACTGAGCAAGGTGTTGACCGGCAACTGCATCTGTTTGGCGAACGACAGGATCAGCGCCCGCTGCAACAACGGCGTGTTCTTCGCCTGTTTGGCGTAGACCTCCAGCACCCGCTGCCAATGCTCCGGCGGCAGGCTCAGTTCCAGCACCTGGCTGGCGTGCCAGTCGGCGTAGTAGGCATAGGCGGTGAGGAATGCATCCGGCTCGCCATCCATGCCCCACCAGGTGAAGCTCGCCGAAGGGCCGGCCATTTGTACCAGACGCAAGCGACTGTTTTGCATGATCAGACGCAGGCGATCGCGGATCTGCGGATTCGCCGCCAGCGTCGGGTAGGCGATGCTCAATGGCAGCAGGCCGCTGGCGGTCTGCTCGACGCCACCGTAGGGGTAGCTCAACAGATCGTCGAGTGCAGAACGGAACAACGTTTGCGGACTGTCGTCCAGACGCAGGCGGATATCACTGGCGTCTGTCGGCAACGTCAGCGGCGTATCGCCCTCACCCACATCAAGGCTCTGGGTTTGAGTCACCTGCCAGCCTTCACCGGTCGCACTCAGGCGCACCGCCAGGGCATCAGCGATTTTGCCATCCTGCATCAGCTCGGCGCTCCACTCGCCATTGACCAGTTCAAAGGTCGGCAACGGGATGTAGTTGATGCCACTGTTCAGAGTTACAGGCACGCGCTGTTCGTTGCCGGCGTAACGGGTCACCAGTTCGGCCTTGACCGGTTTCTCGGCCTGACTGAAGGCGAACACACCGAGGTCCGGTTTGTCACCGGCGCGGAATCGGGTCGGCCCGCTCCACTTCAGGTACAGCGGTTTTTCCGAGCGTACGAACTGCTTCTTCTGCCCGACCTGACCGCCATCGGCGATGGCCCTGGCGGTGATGCGCCAGCGGGTCAGGGAGTCGGGCATCTTGAAGGTGAAGCGGGTTTTGCCGTTGGCATCGGTCAGCAATTCAGGTTGCCACGCCGCCGTGTCAACGTCCTCGCGACGCGGCCGCTCCAGCACTTTCACGCCGCGCTCACTGCGATTGGCCTTGCCCGGTGCGCCGGGGCTGCCCGGCAAGGCGACGTCATAACTGATGAACGACAAACTGGCGCTGGTGCGCACGTTGTTGCGCCGTGGGTGATAGAAGAACTGGTCGATGCTCGGCGCGACTTCCGGTTGCAGGGCGTAGACCATTTCATCGACCACGCTGACCGTCAGGTGCGCGGGGATCGCTTTGCCGGCGAACCCGGTGGTCAGGTCCACCGAGACGGTTTCACCCGGTAGGTAGGTTTCTTTGTCGGTGGCGATGGCCACGTCGATCTGTGGCGTTACCACCTTGATGCCGGCGTTCTGGAAACTGTATTGGCCGCCCTTGGTGTACAACACCGAGAAGGTCAGGTTCGGCGCGAAACCGTCTTTCACCGGGATGCGCGCGCGGTATTGGGTATCGCTGAGTTTTTCCATCGTCAGCCAGTCGCCGCCCTTGGAAAGTAGCGCAGTGGCTTCGACCTTGTCGCGTTCCAGAGATAACAGCGCATCACTCACTGGCTCGGGGAAAGTGATCAGCGCCAGCGCTTCATCGCCTGCGATGTACTCGGGCTTGTCGAGGACGATTTCCACGGTGCCGGGTACGGCTTTGACACCTTCGCCGGTCACCGAATGGCCGGTGGCGCCGACCGCCCGGCCATGATCATCCTTGAGCGTCAGGTTGTAGGTGCCTGGCCGGTCAAAGGCCAGGGTGAAACCTTTGTCGATTGCCGCGAGCTTGCCTTCGCCGGTGCTCTGGTCCTCCAAACGCACCCAGCCATAGCTGCCTGGCGTAACCGCATCGGCTTGCTCGCCTTCGCGGGCGTAGCTGAAGGCAACCTTGTCACCCACCGCGCTGAAGCGTTGAGGCGCGCTCAAGCGAAAATTCGCCGCGCCACGGTCGATGAGGATTTCCTTGGTGGTCTTGACCCGATACGCCGCACCGTCGCTGGCAAACACCGTGAGCATGTAGCGACTGGGCTTGTCCGCTGCCGGCAAGTCAAGGGACGCGCTGCCCTTGGCGTCGGTGGTCAATTCGGCGCTGGTCAGCTCCACCGGAAATTGCCCGAGGTATTGCAGTTCGTTGTCGACCATCGACAGCTGTTGGGCGCGCAGGCTCAGGCTCAGTTTCGCATTGGCCACCGGTTTTCCATCCGGGTACAGCAGCACCAGGCTGCCCTTGACCGGTTCGCCTGTGCGGTAATCCTGCTTGGCCAGGTTGAGCGAAATCTCGAAGTGCGGCTTGATGTATTCAGCCACGCGGAAGGCGCTGCTGTAAGCCTGATCCTTGTAGTTGAAACGCAGTTCATAGCCACCGGCCACAGCGTTATCGGGCAACTGGAATCGGCCCTGGGTGCCAGCCTTGGAATCGAGCTTCAGATCGAGGGATTGCAGCGCCGTGCCGGTCGCATCCAGCACGGTCACATTGACGTCGGCCGCGCTTGGCTGCACCGAGTCCCGCGCGTTCTTGAACTCCCGCCCGACGATTTTCAGCGACACCCAATCCCCCGGTCGATACAGCGGCCGGTCGGTGAAGGCATAGAGTTTGGTGTCGTAGATTTCGCTGTCGTAGTAGAAATTCTCGGAGACGAACACCCCGCCCTCTTCGTCTTCGCCGATCACGAACGAACGCTCGGGGCTGACGTGTTTCAAGCGCAGCAAGCCATCGGTATCGGTGGCGCCGCTGCTCATTACGCCCAGGCCATCGGTCCACAGCACATTGACCTTCGGCACCGAGCTGCCTTCGTGTTTGCGCGCGGCCCACACCAGCAATTCGTCACCGGCGATCTTGCTCACCGCCACGGTGTTGGAGACGAACACCATGGTGGTGGCGCGGTACTTGCCGATCAGCGCTTCCACCAGATAAAGACCCGGCTTGAGATTGCCCAACGGGATGTACACGTTGCCCGGCGCGACGCTGACGAACTCGCTGGAAGAACCGGCCAGGTTCACCCCGGCAGGTGGCTGGATCGGCTTGGCCTGCCACAACGGATAACGGAACTGGCTGACCACGGGCAAACCCGGTATCAGTGCAAATTGCGGCTGCGCATCGTAGGGCGTTGGCGCGGCCATCGCGTTGCCCATCTTCAGTTCCGGCACTTCCTCGGTGACTTGTTTACGCGACTCGTAGGAAAACGCCCGCTGCATCACCCGACGGGATTTGCGATACCAGTTGTCCCACAGGTAAGCGAGGGTGTTGGACAACCCTTCGCCCTTGAACTGGCCATCGCTGACCACTCGATGCAGGTTCTTCTGGCGCTTGAGGAAATCCAGCGGTTTGTCGATGCGATACACCCGAATATCGGCGCCGCCGTAGGGCTCCATGCGAAACCGACGATAGTCGCGACCCGGCGCTTCAAGGCGCACCATCGCCTGTTCATCGCTGGCAAAGCTGCTGTCGGCCAGCAGGAAAAAACTCTCGCCGGCCACTGGCGCATAGCCGCTGGCCGGGACCGAGTCTTCGGCGTTTACCGCCGAGAACGGCAGCACCAATACCAACATCAGAGACAGAAAACGCAGCATGCGGGCACCGGTCATTGGGAAAGAAAATTCAGTCGATAGACGCCGATGAAGTTGGGGTTGGCTGCGTCGGGTATCCATCGGGTGTCCTTCCATGTCATGAGTTGCTGCAGGCTTGCCGAACGCATGCCGTTGTCGGTGGGGGTGCTGGTGCCGGTGTGATAGGCGATGTAACGGCCCATCCAGATCATCAGGTGCTGGTCGTCGCCCTGGTCGAAAAACATCAGGTCGCCAGGGCGCGCTTGAGACACATCGCGGCTGACCAGATGGCTGTTGAACTGGATCAATTTGATCGCATTGACGTATGGCCCGACCTTGCCGCCGCCCTGCTGCCATTGCTGGGCAAGACCGCGCTGGGCGTCGCTCAATTGCAGTTCCGGCGGCAGGTAACGATTGGACAGGCCATTGCTGCGCAGCCATTTGTCGTCATGGACTTTCAGCGCTTCGTTAGCGGCGAAGCGCACCAGCCCGGCACAGTCTTGTTGATACCAGCGCGGGCTCGGGCCCTGGCTCAGTTGCTCCTGGGCAATGCGCACGAACCAGGCACGAAACACCTGGGATTGCTGTGGGTCGAGCGACGGTGCCTCGACAGCGCGGGCACCCGCGCTCAGCAACAACGCCAGCAGGCCGAGACTTCGGATCAATGCCGTCACAGGGCTTTCCACTCCAGCGGCAGCCACTGCCAGTGGCCGTCTGGCTCGCTGCCTTCGGGCAAGGTCAGGGCGTATTTACCGTAGCCGCCGAGCTTGCGCAGCTTCGGGATCAGGTAGGTTTGCGCGGCGTTATAGAACACCGGTTCCATGTCCTGGGGCAGGCTGTCGAGGGTTTCCTGCTGCATCAGTTGCGCCATGGAATCCGGGCCGAAATAGACCGGCATCAGCAGGTCTTTAGGTACCACGTCGGCCATCGGCGGGAAGCGTTTGTCGAGGGTGCCAAGAGCCTTGTCCACCAACTTGTCATCGAGGGAAAAAAGCAACGTCGAACCATGCCGCGCCAGGCTGACTTTCATGAACGTCTTGCCGGTGATCGCGTCGGGGTTTTCGGCCTCTTTGGCCGCATAGGGACCGAAACTGGAGCTGACCTGGCGTTGCCACTGGTGGCTCTGGCCTTCCTGTTTTTCCACCACCGGGAAGGCGCCGTCCTCGACCTTGCTCTCGTAGGCACCGACCATCGTGTCGAACAGGCTGCCCAGATCTCCATCGAGTTTGCCGCTGTCATCATCGTTGAGGCTGGCCACCAGCAAGGGTGTGTACAACCGCGAATCGGCATACCAGCACAAGCCCGCCACGCCGGCCATGTGTTCGGTCAGCGCCTGGGCCACTGACTCTTGCGCACCGAGCTTCACCAGCAGCGGTTTCTGTTGTTCGGCCGCCAGCGGCAACGCCACGCAAGCGCTGGCGCCCATGGGCATGGCTTGCCAGATCGGTTTGAAATCGAAGTCTGGCTGATTCTCCAGTTCATCCATGGCCAGGAAGCTGTGCCAGCCCTTGTCGTCCATGTCAAAACGCAGGCCGGCGAAGTTAGGGATGAAACGCTGGTAACCCATGGCCAGCACGCTGGCATTCACCGACAGGCGTTGTTTCACTTGCGGCTCACGAGGTGCCAGGCCGAAGGCTTCGGGAAACAGTTTGTCGCCATTGAGCAGCGCAGCAATGGCCGTGGTCGACACGCTGCCCGATTCTTCCGTTGCGCCACTTTGCGGGTCGTAGAGTTTCGCCGGATTGGACAACACCACCAGTTTGTCGCCATGGGACGCGAACAGCAGCGCCTTGCTCGCGTTGTAGTTGAGTTGATAGAGCGCCACGTCGTCGGTACCGACCTTCACGTCAGCGACCTTGCTCAGCTGCGAGTCGCCCAGCGCCACTTTGGCCAGCGGCTCCAGCACCTTGGCCAGCCCGCCGCGATCCATCACCAGCAGGAACTCCTTGAGCCGCCCATCCGCCCCGCGCCACAACGCTACATCGGCAGGCTGATCGAACAACTGCTCGATCAAGGTGTCCTGCAGTTTCAGGTCGTGTTCGTAGATGATCCGCCGCAAGCTGCCGATCAAGCCCAAGCGATCGGCATGGGTTTCGTAATAGAAGACGAAATCTTCGGTCAGGGTTTCCTTGAGGAACGGCACCGCCAGCAAGTCCTTGGGCAACTGGCTCAGGGAGTGGGTTTCCAATAGGCCATCCGGGCGGCTCATGCCCAGCTTGTCACTGGCCAACACGGGGGCCGGGGCCTTGGGCTTGTGCATGAACCACCCCAACCCACCGGCCACGACAACGACCAGGCATATTCCGATCAGCAGCGTCGGCCAATGCAGGGGAGGTTTGGCCGCGGGTGCGCCAGCGGCCGGAGTAACAGTGCTATCACTCATGTTCACAAAACCCGAATTTCATCCGTGGAGCGGGGATGCTTAGTAGTTGAAAGTCTTGACCAGCAGCAGATCGCCGATCGCACGCAGGGGCACGATGAACGTCTCGCGTTTTTCATCGACGGTGTTTTCGTTGAGCACCAGGTTGATCTGCGAGGTAATCACCTCGTTCTGGTTGCTGGTCTCATCGAAGTTATAGCCGCCGCTGCCGAAGTTGCCCCAATAGTTCACGTAAACCAGATAGGTGCCACGCAGCGGTGCGGTCATGGTGAACATTTCCGGACCCGGGCCATCGACGCCGTCGGGGTCGAGGCCGCCGCCATTGGTCAAGGCCGAATGCGCCCAGAAGGCATGCTGGCCATCAGGCGTGACAATATGCAGGTCGAGTTCGGCTTTCGGATCGTCCCAACCCAGCACCACGCGAATCCGCGCCGGGGTGCGAAGGTTGTTGGCTTCATAGAATTGAACACGCTTGAGAGACTGGCCTTCGGCGCTGCGCACTTCGACGCTGTTGGAACCGGCGCCAAACGCATAAGGTCGGGCGAAACGCCCTTGTTCGTCGGTATAGAGGTTCAGCGGATTGCCGTTGACCGCCAACGTGTGCGGCCCGCGCTGAGTGCCGAGGGCCTTGAGCCGGCCTTCGATCATCGTGCGATTGCGCTGAACGCCCCGGTCGATGGGTGGCGTGGGATAGGCGACTTGCGGGTTTTCCGTGCGGTCCAGCAACCCGTTGAAGCGCCAGCCGCCCACCGGCTCCGACACCTCGGCACTTGGCGCGGCCAGAACCGGCACACAGACCAACCCGATCAGCAGCAAAAGAAATGAGCGCATGTGACGCCTCCTGCCATGCATGACGAAACCTTGCGCCTGATCCTGAGCGCATTACAGATGTGGATACTGCGTTTCGTCTGAAAGACCCGTGATTGCCGAGTCGAATATGACGCGAAGGTTAGACGTGCAGGTGTTTTTTAACAATCGGGCGCATCTGGATTTGCGGGAGGAATCACAGCGCTGGGTGGACGGTGAGCCGAAAAGCATCTTCCACCCTGTAGGAGCGAGCTTGCTCGCGATGAACGCAAGGACACCGCGTCAAATCAGACAGTACGCGTCATCGTTAACGACCATCGCGAGCAAGCTCGCTCCTACAGGAATGGGCAGCACCAAATCCCCCGCTCATTTGCCCATACCCCCCCTATCTGCTAGTGTCGCGCCGGTTTAACGTCAACCGGAAATCGCCGCCATGGCCCGCAAAAAAGCTGCACTGGATTTCGAACAATCCCTCGCCGACCTGCAAACGCTGGTGGAGCGCCTGGAGAATGGCGAATTGTCGCTGGAGGACTCGCTGGCCGCTTTCGAGCAAGGCATTGGCCTGACCCGCGATTGCCAGGCGGCGCTGGCCCAGGCCGAGCAAAAGGTTCAGGTGCTGCTCGAGCGTGATGGCGAGTTGGCCGAGGAACCCTTCGACGCGGATCAGCCAGAATGATTGCAGCGTACTCGGCCACCAGCCAGGCCCGCGTCAATGCAGCGCTGGAAACCCTGTTCACCGCACCGAGCCCCGAGCTGGCGCGGCTGTACGAAGCCATGCGCTACAGCGTGATGAATGGCGGCAAACGCGTGCGTCCACTGTTGGCCTACGCCGCATGCGAGGCGTTGGGCGGTAAGGCCGAGCAAGCCAACGGTGCGGCCTGTGCGGTGGAATTGATCCACGCTTACTCGCTGGTGCATGACGATTTGCCAGCAATGGACGATGACGATCTGCGCCGCGGCCAGCCAACCACCCACAAGAAATTCGATGAAGCCTGCGCGATCCTCGCCGGCGACGGCTTGCAGAGCCTGGCTTTCAGCGCCCTGCTCGATCCACGCCTGAGCGCGTCGGATGCCGAAATCCGCCTGCAAATGGTCAGTGCCCTGGCGTTGGCGGCAGGCCCGGCGGGCATGGTTGGCGGTCAGGCCATCGACCTCGGCTCGGTCGGTCTGAAGCTCGACCAGAAAGCCCTGGAGTACATGCACCGGCACAAGACCGGCGCGCTGATCGAGGCCAGCGTCAAACTCGGCGCCCTGGCCAGCGGCCGTGCCGAGAAAGACGAACTCAAGTCCCTGCAGACTTATGCACAGGCCATCGGTCTGGCATTCCAGGTGCAAGACGACATTCTCGACGTCGAAAGCGATACCGAAACCCTCGGCAAACGCCAGGGCGCCGACATTGCCCGGGACAAACCGACCTACCCGTCCCTGCTCGGCCTCGACGCCGCCAAGGCCTATGCCCTGGAGCTGCGCGACCAGGCCCTGCACGCACTGCGACCGTTTGACGCAGCGGCCGAGCCGTTGCGTGATCTGGCCCGGTATATCGTCGATCGCCGCAGCTGACGGCGAATCCGCCAAAAAAGACCAACGCGTGGGCAGGGGACGATGCATCAGGTAAACTGCCGCATCTTTTATACCTATAACGATTCGCCTGATGCCCACGACGTTTCATGAGATTCCCCGCAAGCGCCCGACCACGCCCCTGCTCGACCGCGCGAACACGCCGGACGGCCTGCGCCGGTTAGGCGAAGCCGAGCTGGAAACCCTGGCCGATGAGTTGCGCCTGGAATTGCTCTACACGGTCGGCCAGACCGGTGGACATTTCGGTGCCGGCCTGGGCGTGATCGAGCTGACCATCGCGCTGCATTACGTCTTCGATACCCCGGACGACCGGCTGGTGTGGGACGTGGGTCATCAGGCTTATCCACACAAGATCCTCACCGGTCGTCGCGAGCGCATGGGCACCCTGCGCCAGAAGGACGGCGTCGCCGCCTTCCCGCGCCGCTCCGAGAGCGAGTACGACACCTTTGGCGTCGGCCACTCCAGCACCTCGATCAGTGCCGCGCTGGGTATGGCGATTGCCGCCCGCCTGCAAAACAGCGAGCGCAAGGCGATTGCTGTGATCGGCGACGGCGCGTTGACCGCGGGCATGGCGTTCGAGGCGCTGAACCATGCGCCGGAAGTGGACGCCAACATGCTGGTGATCCTCAACGACAACGACATGTCGATCTCGCGCAACGTCGGTGGCTTGTCGAACTACCTGGCGAAGATCCTTTCCAGCCGCACCTACGCGAGCATGCGCGAAGGCAGCAAAAAAGTGCTGTCGCGCCTGCCCGGTGCCTGGGAAATCGCCCGTCGGACCGAAGAATATGCCAAAGGCATGCTGGTTCCCGGCACGCTGTTCGAAGAACTGGGCTGGAACTACATCGGCCCCATCGATGGCCACGACCTGCCGACTCTGATCGCTACCCTGCGCAACATGCGCGATCTGAAAGGTCCGCAGTTCCTGCACGTCGTCACCAAGAAAGGCAAAGGCTTCGCCCCGGCGGAAGTCGACCCGATCGGTTACCACGCCATCACCAAACTCGAACCGCTGGACGCCCCGGCCGCCGCGCCGAAAAAGGCCAGCGGGCCCAAGTACTCCGGTGTGTTCGGCGAGTGGCTGTGCGACATGGCGGCGGCCGATCCGCGTCTGGTCGGGATTACCCCGGCGATGAAGGAAGGCTCGGACCTGGTCGCTTTCAGCGAACGCTTCCCGCTGCGCTACTTCGACGTCGCCATTGCCGAGCAGCACGCCGTCACTCTTGCGGCCGGCATGGCCTGTGAAGGGGCCAAACCCGTGGTGGCCATCTACTCGACCTTCCTGCAACGCGGCTACGACCAGTTGGTGCATGACGTCGCGGTGCAGAACCTCGACGTGCTGTTCGCCATCGACCGCGCAGGCCTGGTCGGCGAAGACGGCCCAACCCACGCCGGCAGCTTCGATTTGTCGTTCCTGCGCTGCATCCCCGGCATGCTGGTGATGACCCCGAGCGATGAAAACGAGCTGCGCAAGATGCTCACCACCGGCCACCTGTACGAAGGCCCGGCAGCGGTGCGTTACCCACGCGGCAACGGCCCGAACGCGACCATCGAGAAAGACCTCGAACCGATCGAGATCGGCAAGGGCGTAGTCCGCCGCCAGGGCAGCAAAGTCGCCCTGCTGGTGTTCGGTGTGCAACTGGCCGAAGCCCTGAAAGTCGCCGAGACGCTGGACGCGACCGTGGTCGACATGCGTTTCGTCAAGCCGCTGGATGAAGAACTGGTTCGCGAAATCGCTGGCAGCCACGAGCTACTGGTCACTGTCGAAGAAAACGCGATCATGGGCGGCGCCGGTGGCGCGGTCAGCGAATTCCTCGCCCGCGAAAACATCCTCAAGTCGATGCTGCACCTGGGCTTGCCGGACATTTACGTCGAACACGCCAAGCCTGCGCAAATGCTGGCTGAGTGCGGGCTGGATGAAGCCGGGATCGAGGCTTCGATCCGCGAGCGCCTGCAACTGCTGAACATCTAAACGCAAAACCCTGTGGGAGCGAGCTTGCTCGCGATGGCGGACTGTCAGTCAACTCAGATGCTGACTGATACACCGCTATCGCGAGCAAGCTCGCTCCCACAGTGGTTTTCAGCGCCTATCAAAACTGTATTCGCCTCAAAGCACCAACGGACTACCCATGAAACTCTCTCCCTTCGCCCTGACGCTGACCCTGCTGCCGGCCGGTCAATTGCTGGCCGACACCTTCGAACGCGACCAGGCCCTGAAGCTGCCCGACGTGTTGATCAGCGCCAACCGCCAGGTCGAAGCGCGCAATGACAGCAGCGCCGCCAACACCGTGTTCACCCGCGACGACATCGATCGCCTGCAACCCGATAGCGTCACTGACCTGTTGCGTCGAGTACCGGGTGTGCAAGTCTCGCAGTCCGGCGGGCGCGGCAGCATTCCGGGGGTCTATATCCGCGGCACCCAGTCGGCCCAGAGCCTGGTGTTGGTGGATGGCCAACGCATCGGCAGTTCGACCTCCGGCGACAGCAACCTGCAACACATCAATATCGAACAGGTCGAACGCGTGGAGGTGCTGCGCGGCTCCCGCTCGGTGATTTACGGCAGCGATGCGATTGGCGGGGTGATCCAGATCTTCACCCGCCGCGGCGGTGAACAAGGCCTGCAACCGCGCATGCACACCGGTTTTGGCAGTAATCAGACCTGGGAGCGCAGCCTTGGCCTGTCCGGTGGTGATGAGCGAACCCGCTTCAACCTCGGCGCCAGCCTCGATGAAACCGCCGGGATCAATCGCACCCACGAGTCGTATCCCAGTGATGGCGATCACGACGCCTACCGCAACAAATCCCTCAGCCTGAGCCTGAGTCACACCCTGACGGAAGACGTCGAAGTCGGCGCCAACGTGCTGGATAACCGTGGCAAGAGCGAGTTTGATAGTCCGTTCGGCCGTTACGATTACGTGACGGACAAGTCCTATCAACAGCAGCCCTACAACGACTTCAATGTGAGCAGCGTCAGCAGCTACATTGATGCACAGATCAATGAGGTATGGAAAACCCGCGTCGAACTCGGTCACAGCGAAAACCGCGAGACAACCCTCGACAAGCTCAGCGATGAGCGCAGTGTTTTCAATACTTACCGCGACTCGGTCAACTGGCAGAACGATCTGACGCTCAACGAGCGCAACAGCCTGATGCTCGGTGGCGACTGGTACGAAGACCGGATCAACAGCACCACAGCGTTCGACGAAGACAGCCGCTGGAACCGCGCCGTGTTTATCCAGCATCGCTTTCAGGCCGACAGTTTCTCTACGGAGTTGGGTCTGCGTCACGACGATAACCAGCAGTTCGGCAGCCAGAACACCTGGAGCGGCACCTTCACCGTGCCGCTGAACCCGGACAACGAAGTGCTGCTGACCTATAGCGAAGGCTTCCGCGCGCCGACGTTCAATGATCTGTATTACCCGGATTTCAGCAACCCGGATTTGAAACCCGAAACATCCAAGAGCTATGAGCTGCAATGGCGCAGCCAATTGACCGAGAGCAGTCGCCTGGAGACGTCGCTGTATCGCACCGACCTTGAAGACGCGATCATTTTCGGCAGCAACTCACGCCCCGAAAACGTCGCCTCGGCACGGATCAACGGCTTCGAAGCAGCGCTGAAGCAGGAACTGTTCGGCTGGCAGAGCCACCTTGGCGTGGCGATCATCGACCCACGCGACCGTGATACGGGCCACACCCTGGCCCGCCGTGCGCGGCGCACCTTGAGCCTGGACCTGGACCGACAGTTCGATCGCCTGGGCCTCGGCGCCAGCTGGCAAGCGGTCAGCAGCAGCTATGACGACTTGAACAATCAACAGCCGTTGGGTGGTTATGCCCTGTTGGGGTTGCGCAGCAGTTGGGAGCTCAATCGTGAAATCCAGCTGGAGCTGAAGGTCGATAACTTGCTGGACAAGGGTTACAGCCGGGCGCTGTACAGCTACCAAGGTAGCCAGTATGGGTATCGCGAGGAAGGTCGGGCGTGGATGTTCGGGGTGACGTGGACACCAGAGATCTGATCCAAAATAAGAGGTGTGTGGACCGGCCTCATCGCGAGCAAGCTCGCTCCCACAGGTTTTGCGGTTGAATTACAGTTTTTCGATCAAACCGGATCCCTGTGGGAGCGAGCTTGCTCGCGATGAAAGCACCTCGGTCTCAGCGGTCTGACGCAATCAAATGACAAAGCTTTGCCGTTGCCTCGATCATCTGCCCACTCGGCCGCTCAAGGCCCTTGTCCGTCACCAGGCGCAATTGCCCTTGTGATACCGCCGCCACCTGTGGCCAGGCTTTCCACGCATCAAGCTGCGCCTGATCGCTGGCCAGAATCACCTCGGGATTACGCTGCAACACCGCCTCCACACTGACTTGCGGTGCCGGCAGCTTCAGGTCGGCAAACACGTTTTGCGCACCGCAGGCCTCCAGCGCATCGCTGATGATCTGCTCGCCGCCAATCGTATACAGCGGCCGATCCCAGACCTGATAGAACACTCGTAACGGCTTGTCCCGGCGATAACGCTGGCGCAATTCATCCAGCCGCTGGCGTAGATCGCTGGCCAATGAAATTCCGCGTTCAGGCCGATCGAGCCGAGCAGCAATGGCTTCGATCTGCACCGTGAGCTGGTCCAGGCTGCGGGGTTCGGCGACGTAGGTGGGAATATTCAGTCGCTTGAGCTGGTCACGCTGGGCCGGGCCGACACTACCGGGCCATAGCAGCAACAGATCGGGCTTCAGGCTGAGCAAGCGCTCCATGTCCAGCTGGCCATAGCGGCCAACGGAGGGCAGGTCCTTGAGTTCGGCAGGTCGCTCACCGGCGTCCAGCACACCGACCAGGAGGTCGGCGGAGCCCAGTTCAACGACGATTTCAGAGAGCGACGGTGCGAGGCTGACAACCCGTTCGACCGCGACGGCCGAGCCACTGGCGGCCAGCAGCAACACCGCCAGCCAGAGCGCGCGCATCAACCGAGTTGACGCGGAATACGGTAGAGGTAGAACAACACGGCGGTCGACAGTGCCAGCAGCATCAGCGGCACGGCTTCGAGACCGACGAACACCGCCAGGGCAGCGATCCAGGCCGGCAGCCCGGCAGCCAGGAATGCCGTGCGCCGCTTGGCCGCCAGACTGATCCAGGCAGCAGGTTCTTCAGGGGTGTCGAGGGCTTTCTGGGTGGCGATCAGTGCGTGTTTGTAGGCGCCGAAAAGCTTCAGGCTGACAAACATCGAGGCAACTCCGGCGATGAACAACGGCATCGCCAGCACCGGCAGAATGGCTTCGCTCTGGCCGAACACCGCGTTGATCACAAACAGCGGCAACAAGGCCAGTGCCAGGTATTGCCACCAGTTGACGGACAGTCGCCGCCGCACCTGACCGCGGGTCACGCCCGGTCTACCTCGCCCTGATGCTCATTGCCCATCATGTGATCGAGCTTGCTGGCCTTGGTCGCCAGGTAGAGTCGGTTATGCGGGTTGTGGCCGGTGTGCAGCGGCACGCGCTCGGCGACCACGATACCCATGTCGGTCAAGGCTTTGACCTTGCGCGGGTTGTTGGTCATCAGGCGCAGTGACTTCACGCCCAGGTGCTCCAGCATCGGCAGGCACATGGCGTAGTCACGCTGGTCGGCGGCAAAGCCCAGGCGCTCGTTGGCTTCAACGGTGTCGGCGCCACCGTCCTGCAGCTCATAGGCGCGGATCTTGTTCAGCAGACCAATGCCCCGGCCTTCCTGACGCAGGTAGAGCAATACGCCACGACCTTCGCGGGCGATGGCCTGCAAGGCGGCCTCCAGTTGCGAGCCGCAGTCGCAACGCTGGCTGAACAGGGCATCGCCCGTCAGGCATTCGGAGTGCAACCGGCCGAGTACCGGGGCACCGTCGTCGAATTCACCCAGGCTCAGCACAACGTGCTCGCGGCCGGTGGCTTCATCGAGAAAGCCATGCATGGTGAATTGCGCAAAAGGCGTTGGCAGCTTGGAAGCGGCGACAAAAACGACAGGCACCGGTGTGCTCCTGATCTAAAAGTCTGAAGATTCGCAGAGCCGGCATTGTAACAGCAGGTTCCGGAGGACGCTTAGGCTGAATTATCGGCGATAACTATCAAAATGTTTGATATACGCCCTGAAGACACTCCCACAAGGTTCAGTATCAGTCCTTGAATCGGGGTCAATTATCTTCAAACGGATAAGGCTGTTTCCAGCGTTCAAAAATCGGTTTCAACTCGCCGCTTTTCACCAGTTGCTCCATGCGCTGGTCGAACAGGGCCATTAACGCGCGCGCCTTCGAGGTTTTGGCAAAGCACAGGTACAGCGGCAACTCGGCGATATGGGTGCGCCGCAGTTGGGACGGATCCTTGGCGCGCTTGATGACCTCATCGACTTCGGTCAGGGCATCGATGTAAAAGTCGGCACGATTGTGGATCAGCATCGACTCGATGCCGGTACGCCGCTGCACTTCGTCGAAGTGGCGCACATTGGGCAAGTAATCCTGGTAGTCGTAGCCACGAACCCAGGCCAGTCGATAATTGCCCAGGGTTTGCGGGGTGGGTACCGGACTGCTGGCCAGGCCCAGGGCATAGATGTGATCGGTGTCGAAGTTCCAATGGGGATAGAGCACACCCTCAGAATCGTCACGATAGGAGCCGACGCAGGCATCGACCTCGCCACGTTCGGCCAGGCCCAGCGAACGTACGTAGGGCTCGGTGCGGATGTCGACCTTGACGCCCGCCGGCTCGAACACTTGCCGTAGCACGTCCCAACCCAGTCCATGACCGTCAGCGGCGGTGTAGCCTTCCCACTCTTCGCTGGCCAGATGAATCACCGACGGCGGCGTAGCACCCCCTCCTCCCGCCTGGACAAAAGAGCAAAACATCGCGAACGCCATCACCATCAATCCGCGTACAGTCATCCCCCGCTTCCCCCGATAAACAGCTCTCATGATCAACGCCTGGAAATCCCCGGTCAGGCGAAAAACCACACCAGTCCCTGCATCGCCAACCAGGCGAACACCCCGGCCAGGACATCATCGAGCATGATGCCGACGCCGCCATGTACGTGCCGGTCAATCCAGCGAATCGGCCATGGCTTGAGAATGTCGAAGAAGCGGAACATCAGGAAACCCGCCAGCAACCACTGCCAGCCTTCCGGCACCAGCCACAGGGTGATCCACATCCCGACCATTTCGTCCCAGACGATGCCTTCATGATCGTGTACCCGCAAATCGTCGGCCACTTTGCCGCACAGCCAGAAGCCGAACAGCATGGTGATGCCCAGCATCAGCCAGTAACCCCAGTCGGGCAGCATCTGCCACAACGGAATAAAGGGCAGCGCAACCAACGACCCCCAAGTGCCGGGCGCCTTTGGCAAGGTGCCCGAGCCGAAGCCGAACGCCAGGAAATGCCATGGATTACGCCAGACCGACGGCGGTACGAATTCCGCCGGGACCTGTTTGGGATGATCTGTCACGGTGACTCCCGAAAATGTTGATAACCCCGGGTTTGCGGGGTGATGTCTTTGCCATCGGCGTCCAGCAGCTTCACGCCCTGCCCCGTCACCACTTGACCAATCACATGGATTGGCCAGCCATCGGCCAGCAATAGCGGCAACTCGACGGACGGCAAGGTGAAGGCCAGGACGTAGTCGTCGCCGCCGCTCAGGGCCGCAACCTGTGCGTCCGATTGGCCGAGAAAGTCGACCAGGCTCTGCGACAGTGGCAAACGATCCCGCTCGACTTCGATACCAACCTTCGACGCCAGCGCGATATGCCCGCAGTCAGCGAGCAGGCCGTCGGAGATATCCATCGCCGAAGTCGCCTTGCCCCGTAGCGCCTGCCCCAAACCGAGCTGCGGTTGCGGCGACCAGTAATGCGCCAGCAACGGCTCGGCAATGCGTGCTTCGGCCGTGCGCTGGCCGAGCACCAAGGGCAAGGCACCGGCGGCATTGCCCAGGTTGCCGCCGACACACAGCAGGTCGCCCGGTTGCGCACCGCTGCGGGTCAGCGCCTGACCGGCCGGCACGTGCCCGAACACGGTCATGGTCAGGCTCAGCGGCCCACGGGTCGTGTCACCGCCCACCAGCGCCACGCCGCAGCTTTGCGCCATCTGGTTCAAACCACGGGCATAGGCTTGCAGCCAATCGGCGGTCACCGTCGGCAAGGTCAGGGCAAGGGTAAAGGCAATCGGGGTGGCGCCCATGGCGGCCAGGTCGCTGACGGCCACGGCCAGCGAGCGCTGACCGAGCAGAAACGGATCGCAGGGATCGGCGAAATGCACGCCGGCCACCAACGTATCGGTAGAAATCGCCATCTGCTCCCCGGAGGGAACAGCCAGCAAGGCGCAGTCATCGCCAATCCCGAGGGCAACGCCTTCGCCGCCCTGCGCACAAGGCGCGGCGGCGAAGAAATTGCGGATCAGCTCAAACTCGCCCATCAGGTATCCTGTCTCACCAATACTGTTCATTTTTTAGCGGCGTCTGGTGTCGCCATACTGCGTTGCCGCTCCTCGCCATAGCACGCTATGACTCGTCGCGGCGCCTTGTCTGGCAACACCAGCCACTCGCTAAAAAACGAACGTATCGGCGAGACAGGACACTGTCCAAACGCCAATCAGCGCTTGAACGCCTTCACTTCAGCTTCACGCAGACGCGGGGCCAGCTTGTCGAGCACACCGTTGACGAACTTGTGGCCGTCGGTGGAACCGAAGACCTTGGCCAGTTCGATACCCTCGTTGATCACAACGCGGTACGGCACGTCGACGCGCTTGAGCAGTTCCCAGGTCGACAGGCGCAGAACAGCCAGTTCAACCGGGTCCAGCTCTTCGATGGTCAAGTCCAGGCATGGCGTGAGCGCGGTGTCGATTTCGGTCTTGAACTGCGGAACCCCGTGCAGGATTTCGCGGAAGTACGCGCCGTCGACATCGCTGAAATCGTTATCGACCCGGAACTGCGCTTCGATCTCGTTCAGCGACTGCTTGGCCATGTGCCATTGGTACAGCGCCTGGGTCGCGAGCTGACGGGCTTCGCGGCGCTTGGCGCTTTTCGATGGCTTGCCGGCATCCGCAGGCTTTGGATCGCGCGGGTTGAAACGATCGCTTTCGTCGCTAATCACTTGGCCTCCAACTGCGCCAGCAGGCTGACCATTTCCAGAGCGGACAGGGCAGCTTCAGCACCTTTGTTGCCGGCCTTGGTGCCGGAACGTTCGATGGCTTGCTCGATGGAATCAACGGTCAGGACGCCGAAAGCGACCGGAACGCCGAACTCCATGGACACCTGGGCCAGACCCTTGGTGCACTCGCCAGCCACGTATTCGAAGTGCGGAGTGCCGCCACGAATGACCGCGCCCAGGGCGATGATTGCCGCGAATTCGCCTTTCTGGGCGACTTTCTGCGCAACCAGCGGAATTTCGAAGGCGCCAGGTGCGCGGATGATGGTGATGTCGCTTTCGCTCACGCCGTGGCGAACCAGGGCATCAACTGCACCGCTGACCAGGCTTTCAACGACGAAGCTGTTGAAACGGCCCACTACCAGAGCGTAGCGGCCTTTAGGGGCGATGAAGGTACCTTCGATGGTCTTCAGGGTCATTCGTTAGATCTCTTAAAGAGCCGGGACGCGTCTTCTACGCGCCCCTCAGTGATTTATTTGCCGCGAATTCAAGGCCGGGAACAACCGGTCATTATTCGGAGGGCACGTATTCTACAACTTCCAGATCGAAACCGGATATCGCATTAAATTTCATCGGTGCCGACATCAGGCGCATTTTGCGTACGCCAAGGTCGCGCAGGATCTGCGAACCGGCACCGACAGTGCTGTAGGTGGTCGGTTTTTTCACTGCGGCGTGATCGGCGGTTTCGCGAATATGCGCCAGCAACACGTCGCCATCGAGCGGGTGACCGAGCAACAGCACCACGCCGCTACCGGCCTCGGCAACCGCGGACATGGCGGCGCGCAGGCTCCAGCGGCCCGGTTGCTTGACCATCAACAGGTCACGCAGCGGGTCCATGTTGTGCACGCGAACCAGGGTCGGCTCTTCGGCACACACGTTGCCCAGGGTCAGTGCCATGTGCACGTCGCCTTCCACGGAATCACGATAGGTCACCAGGTTGAATTGGCCCAGTTCGCTGTCCAGTGGCTGCTCGGCAATCCGCTGAACGGTACGTTCGTGGATCATCCGGTAGTGAATCAGGTCGGCGATGGTGCCGATCTTGATGTCGTGTTCGGCGGCAAAGGCTTCCAGCTCGGCGCGACGGGACATGGTGCCGTCGTCGTTCATCACTTCGCAGATCACCCCGCTAGGCTCGTAACCGGCCATGCGCGCCAGGTCGCACGCCGCTTCGGTGTGGCCGGCACGGGCCAGGGTGCCGCCGGCCTGAGCCATCAGCGGGAAGATGTGGCCCGGGCTGACGATGTCTTCAGCCTTGGCATCACGGGCGGCGGCGGCCTGCACGGTGCGCGCACGGTCTGCGGCGGAGATGCCGGTGGTCACGCCGGTGGCCGCTTCGATCGATACGGTGAACTTGGTGCCGAAACCGGACCCGTTGCGCGGCGCCATCAACGGCAGCTTGAGCAGTTCGCAGCGCTCGCGGCTCATCGGCATGCAGATCAGGCCACGGGCGTGCTTGGCCATGAAGTTGATGTGCTCGGGCTTGCAGCACTCGGCGGCCATGATCAGGTCGCCTTCGTTCTCGCGGTCTTCGTCATCCATGAGGATGACCATCTTGCCTTGGCGGATGTCTTCAACCAGTTCTTCGATGCTATTGAGCGCCACAAGGCACCCCCTTGGGTCAGGATTTGAGGTAGCCGTTGGCGGCCAGAAAGCTTTCAGTGATGTTACTGGAAGTTGGCTCCGCAGCCTTGTCGCCCAGTAGCAGACGCTCCAGGTAACGGGCCAGCAAGTCCACTTCCAGGTTCACCCGGCGGCCTGGCTGGTACGACGCCATGATGGTTTCGCTCAGGGTGTGGGGAATGATGGTCAGCAGGAACTCGGCGCCATCGACTGCGTTCACGGTGAGGCTGGTGCCGTCGACGGTGATCGAGCCTTTATGGGCGATGTACTTGGCCAGGTCCTTTGGCGCGCGGATGCGGAATTCCACGGCGCGCGCATTTTCGGTACGGGCAACCACTTCGCCCACGCCGTCGACGTGACCGCTGACCAGATGCCCGCCGAGGCGAGTGGTCGGGGTCAGGGCTTTTTCCAGATTGACCGGGCTGCCGCTTTTCAGGTCGTTCATGGCGGTGCAGTCGAGGGTTTCACGACTGACGTCCGCCGCAAAGCCATTGCCCGGCAATTCAACGGCAGTCAGGCACACGCCGTTGACCGCGATGCTGTCGCCCAGTTTGACATCGCTCAGGTCGAGCTTGCCGGTTTCGACGTGAACCCGCACATCACCGCCCTTTGGGGTCAATGCACGAATACTGCCGATGGATTCGATGATGCCGGTAAACATGAGGTTCTCCTCGAGAACAAAGCCAAAGCTTGCGCGATGGCCGGAAATTATACGCTTGCTGCTGGCAAAGGAATGGCGATGACTCGCCAGTCATCGCCAACGGCACGAATTTCGATGATTTTGAGCTCGGGCGCATCCTTCATTTGCACGAGCGGCCAGTCCAGCAGCGGCCGCGCCGAGGAACCCAGGAACTTGCCGGCAATGAAAATCTGGAACTCGTCCACCAGACCGAGTTGGGCAAAGGCACCTGCCATGCGCGGGCCGGCTTCGACCAGCACTTCATTGACGCCACGGGTTGCGAGTTCAACCAATAGCTGACGCAGATCGACCTGACCGTCGTAGCCCGGCACGATCAGGCACTCCGGACCGTTGGCATATTGCTCTTCAACCGCCACGCAGGTGGCGACCAGCGCCGGGCCTGCCTTGAAGAACGGTGCATCCAGCGGCACCCGCAGGCGGCCGTCGACCAACACCCGCAGCGGCGGACGGCTCATGGCCAAGGCTGTTTGCTCTGCATCCAGCCCCAACTCATCGGCGCGCACGGTCAACCGTGCGTTGTCCGCCAGCACCGTATCGGCGCCGGTCAGTACCACACTGGCTTGCGCGCGCAGACGCTGCACTGCCGAGCGCGCCGCCGGGCCGGTGATCCACTGGCTTTCGCCGCTTTCCATGGCGGTTCGCCCGTCGAGGCTCATGGCCAACTTGACCCGCACGAACGGCAAGCCGTGTTCCATGCGTTTCAGAAAGCCTTGATTAAGCTTGCGCGCCTCGCCTTCCAGCACGCCGCTTTCGGTGGCGATACCGGCCTGTGTCAGGCGTTGCAGACCGCGACCGGCGACTTCCGGGTTCGGGTCCTGCATCGCCGCGACCACGCGGGCCACACCGGCATTGACCAGTGCATCGGCACAGGGCGGCGTACGGCCGTGATGACTGCAAGGTTCAAGCGTCACGTAAGCGGTGGCGCCACGAGCCTGCTCACCAGCCGCGCGCAGGGCGTGGACTTCAGCGTGGGGCTCGCCGGCGCGCTCGTGCCAGCCTTCGCCGACAATCTGCCCGCCCTGCACGATCACGCAACCGACCCGCGGATTGGGGTGCGTCGTGTAATGCCCCTTGCGCGCCAGTTCCAGGGCACGGGCCATGAAATGGGCGTCGAGGATGGCTTGTTCGGCGCAAGTGGTCATTCTTTCACCGGTTCACGGGCCAGGCGATCGATCTCTTCGCGGAACTCGTTGAGGTCCTGGAAGCGGCGATACACCGAAGCGAAGCGGATGTAGGCGACTTCGTCGAGCTTCTGCAGCTCGGCCATCACCAGTTCGCCGACCACGAGGGATTTGACCTCGCGTTCGCCGGTGGCGCGCAGTTTGTGTTTGATGTGCACCAGCGACGACTCGAGGCGCTCGACACTCACCGGGCGCTTTTCCAGCGCGCGCTGCATACCGGCGCGGAGTTTTTCTTCATCGAACGGCTGGCGACTGCCGTCGGTTTTGATCAGGCGCGGCAACACCAGTTCAGCCGTCTCGAACGTCGTGAAACGCTCGCCGCAGGCCAGGCATTCACGCCGGCGGCGCACCTGTTCGCCCTCGGCGACCAGACGCGAGTCGATGACCTTGGTGTCGTTGGCACCGCAGAAGGGACAGTGCATGGTGGCAGGCAACAAAAAAAGGGAGGGCCATGGTAGCGCATCCCCGTGGCAAGACAAGCCATAGGGTTTGCGGTATACAGACGGGATGATCACTTGATCCATGGAATTCAGCGTTATGGAGCCACCAATGTCGTTACGTCCGCTCATATTGCTCAGTGTTTTCAGCCTGCTGGTGGCCTGCAGCAGCGATGCACCCAAGCCCCAGCCGCCAACGCCTGGCCCGGTGCCGCAGCAAGCGCAGAAGAAAGCCCGGGAGGCCGCCGCACTCGGCCCTCTGCCCGCCCATCAGCGTGAACTGAGCGGCACCTTGCAAGGCGTTCCAGCTGGCGCTGAAGTCGAACTGGCATTGCTGGTGATCGACGACAAGGACCGCCCGCAACAATTGCTCGCCAGTTCCAGCCTGATCGGCAACAACCAGGTTCTGCCGTTTCACCTGCGCTTCAATCCGGAATCCTTCCCGGCCGGGGCCCGCGTTGAACTGCGAGGTCGCGCCAGTCAGTCCGGGCAGTTGATCCTGCACCTGCCGTCGCAACTGATTACCCAGCCGACCACCCAGGCCCTGGGCCAACTGCAATTCGTCAAAGCCCCATGAGTGCACCGCTCGACCTGCAAAAGGCGTTGGGTGAACTGCTCGGTGATGCGCAATTGGTCGCCTGTGAGTTACCAGGGACCGACTTGCAGCTGTGGCTGATCGACGGCGACAACATGGACCGCGCCTTCAGCCCGGAAGAGACCCGGCGCATCCTGCATGAGCCGCCGTACTGGAGTTTCTGCTGGGCCAGCGGCCTGGCCGTGGCCCGCTATCTGGCCGAAAACCCCCATTGGGTCGAAGGCAAGCGGGTACTGGATTTCGGTGCCGGCTCCGGGGTGGCGGGGATTGCGGCGGCGAAGGCCGGGGCACTCGAAGTACTGGCCTGCGACCTTGACCCGCTGGCGATTGCCGCGTGTCGGGCCAATGCCGAGCTCAATAACGTACAGCTCAATTACTCGACGGACTTTTTCGCCGAGGCCGATCGCTTCGATCTGATCCTGGTGGCGGATGTGCTGTACGACCGGGCCAACCTGCCGCTGCTCGACCAGTTCCTCAGTCGCGGCCGAGAGGCGCTGGTGGCGGATTCACGCGTCAGGGATTTCCGTCATCCGTTGTACCGGCGCATCGAAATGCTCGAAGCCATGACCCTGCCGGATCTGGCCGAGCCCCACGAGTTTCGGCATGTGAGCCTGTACCACGCGCAGCGCTAGCTAAAAGCATCGCGAGCAAGCTCGCTCCTGCACTGGACCCGCGTCGTCCACAAATCCCCTGTGGGAGCGAGCTTGCTCGCGATGACGTCCTGTCAGACGAAACATCTCTAACGGCCACCCCGCTTCCGGCGCGCCCCCACCAAGTCGTATAGTTGCCCCATTCACGCTTTTACGAGATTGCCCATGAGTCAGGAAACGCCGTACATCTTCGACGCCACGACTGCCGATTTCGACCAGTCGGTGATCGAGAACTCTTTCCACAAACCAGTGCTGGTGGATTTCTGGGCCGAATGGTGCGCGCCCTGCAAAGTGCTGATGCCGATGCTGCAGAGCATTGCCGAGAGCTATCAGGGTGAGTTGCTGCTGGCCAAGGTCAACTGTGACATCGAACAAGACATCGTCGCCCGCTTCGGCATCCGCAGCCTGCCGACCGTGGTGCTGTTCAAGGACGGCCAGCCTGTCGATGGCTTTGCCGGTGCGCAGCCGGAGTCGGCCGTGCGTGCCCTGCTCGAACCCCATGTGCAGATGCCGCCACCGGCCGCCGCCGATCCGTTCGAACAGGCCCAGGCGCTGTTCGACGACAGCCGTTTTGCCGATGCCGAAGCGCAGCTCAAAGTGATCCTGGGTGAAGACAACACCAACGCCAAGGCACTGATCCTGTACGCCCGCTGCCTGACCGAGCGCGGTGAACTGGGCGAAGCGCAAACCGTGCTGGATGCGGTCAAGAGCTATGAGCACAAAGCCGCGCTGGCCGGCGCCAAGGCACAGATCAAGTTTCTCGGTCTGGCCAGGGACTTGCCGGATGCCGCCGACCTGAAGGCCCGACTGGCGAAAGACCCGCTGGACGATGAGGCGGTCTATCAACTGGCGATCCAGCAACTGGCCCGTCAGCAGTACGACGCCGCGCTGGATGCATTGCTGAAGTTGTTCACCCGCAACCGCAGCTACAGCGAAGGCTTGCCGCACAAGACCTTGTTGCAGGTGTTCGAATTGCTGGGCAACGATCATCCGTTGGTCAGCACGTACCGCCGCAAGTTGTTTGCTGCGATGTACTAAGCCGACCCTGTAGGAGCGAGCTTGCTCGCGAAAAACCTGAGAGCGCCGAGGTGAATCAGGTTTCCCGCGTTATCGTTGACGCCCATCGCGAGCAAGCTCGCTCCTACACCAACCAGCGATACAGCGGTGTATCCCCGCCGCTTTCCACCTTCACGTCCGAACTATGGCGCAAGCGCACCAACAGACGCTTGCCCGCCGCCGCGCTGCCAGTCAATCCTTCCAGTTGATCGAGCAGGTCCGGCCCGCTGAGCTGCCCAGCCTTGCGCAGCAAATCCCGAGCGATCTGCCACAGCGCATCATCCTGGTTCAACGGTTTCGCCGCTGGCACGCTGACCGGGGGTTTTTCCACCTGCAACTGCGCCCCTAGTCGCGCCCAGTCCGCGTCGTCCATCTCCAGGGTCAAATCCACCGGCCAGTCGCCGATGCTTCCGCGAATTCGCAACATAGGTCTGCTCCCGCACATTTCTTCCCGGCATGCTCCCATGGGACTTGTGCAACGCCAAGCAGACAGTCAAACTCTCCGCAATCACGTTATAAGATTACATAACATTTTCTTCATTTTACTTTTCGGAGACTCGTCATGCGTCGTCTGCTTCTCGCCCTGCCGTTTGCCATGTTGCCGCTGGCTGTCGCCCATGCCGCCGACGAACACGATCATGAGCATGGCAGCCTGGGTGCCCACGAACATGGCGTGGGACGCCTGAATGCGGTGCTGGACGGCAAGACCCTGGAGTTGGAACTGGAAAGCCCGGCGATGAACCTTGTGGGTTTCGAGCACGTCGCCACCAGCGACGCAGACAAAGCCAAAGTCGCCGCTGTCCGCGCTCAGCTCGAAAAACCACTGGCGCTGTTCAACCTTCCAACAGCCGCTGGTTGCGTGGTGGAGAACCAGGAACTGGAAAGCCCGCTGTTCGGCGACAAGCCCGATGCCGACGATGATCACGATGAAGACGCCAAGGACGAAGACGGCCACGAACATCACCATGATCACAGCGAAATCCACGCTCACTATCAGTTCACTTGCGCCACGCCAGCGGCACTGAAATCACTGGACCTGGCGAATATTTTCACCCGCTTCCCGGCCACCCAAAAAATTCAGGTACAACTGATCGGCCCGAGCGGGCAGCAAGGGGTTGAAGTGACGGCCAAGGCTGCTGCCCTTAAATTCTGACCCACTGTAGGAGCGAGCTTGCTCGCGATGGACGCCAACGATAACGCGGGCAACCTGATTCACCTCGGTGCTCTCAGGTTTTTCGCGAGCAGGCTCGCTCCTACAAGGGTTCACCACCAACCTGACCGGTTTCACATGACCCAAGCACTCATCGAACTGTCCGACCTGGGCTTCAGTTGGCCCGGTCACCCGCCGCTGCTGGACATCCCGGCGTTTCGCCTGGAGCGCGGCGAAACCCTGTTCCTCAAAGGCCCCAGCGGCAGCGGCAAGACCACCCTGCTCGGTCTGCTCGGCGGCGTGCAAAAGCCTGATCGCGGCAGCATCCGCCTGCTCGGCCAGGAGCTGACGCAACTCTCGGCCGGCGCCCGCGACCACTTCCGCGTCGATCACACCGGCTACATCTTTCAGCAGTTCAACCTGTTGCCGTTTCTGTCGGTACGTGAAAACGTCGAACTGCCCTGCCACTTCTCGAAACTGCGCGCCGAACGGGCGAAACAACGTCACGGCAGCGTCGACAAAGCCGCCGCCACACTGCTCGCCCATCTGGGTTTGAAGGATGAAAACATCCTCGGTCGCCGCGCCGATTCGTTGTCCATCGGCCAGCAGCAACGGGTCGCCGCCGCCCGCGCACTGATCGGTCAACCGGAACTGGTGATCGCCGACGAGCCAACCTCGGCCCTCGATTACGACGCCCGCGAGAACTTCATTCGCCTGCTGTTCGCCGAGTGCCGCGAAGCCGGCTCAAGCCTGTTGTTCGTCAGCCACGACCAGAGCCTGGCGCCGCTGTTCGACCACAACCTGTCGCTGGCCGAACTCAATCGCGCCGCTACCCTGTCCGAGGTCTGAGATGTATCTGTTTCGTCTAGCCATGGCCAGCCTGGCTAACCGTCGTTTCACTGCGATCCTCACCGCGTTCGCCATCGCCCTGTCGGTGTGCCTGTTGCTGGCAGTGGAGCGCGTGCGCACCGAAGCCAAGGCCAGTTTCGCCAGCACAATAAGCGGCACCGACCTGATCGTCGGCGCCCGCTCAGGCTCGGTGAACCTGCTGCTGTACTCGGTGTTCCGCATCGGCAACGCCACCAACAACATCCGCTGGGACAGCTTCGAACACTTCGCCAGCAACCCGAAAGTGAAGTGGGCGATCCCGATGTCCCTCGGCGACTCCCATCGCGGCTACCGGGTGATGGGCACCACCGAAGCCTACTTCGAGCATTACCAGTACGGGCGCCAGCAACACCTGCAACTGAGCGATGGCCGCGCCTTTGCCACTGACCCGTTCGAAGTGGTGCTCGGTGCCGAAGTGGCCGATGCACTGCACTACAAACTCGGTGACAAACTGGTGCTGGCCCACGGCGTGGCGGCGATCAGCCTGGTCAAGCACGACGACAAACCGTTCACTGTGGTCGGCATTCTCAAGCGCACCGGCACACCGGTGGACCGCACGCTGCACATCAGCCTCGGTGGCATGGAAGCGATTCACATCGACTGGCATAACGGCGTGCCGGCCCGGGGCGAGGGCCGCATCACGGCTGATCAGGCGCGCAACATGGACCTCACGCCGCAAGCGATCACCGCGTTCATGCTCGGCCTCAACAACAAGATTTCGACCTTTGCCCTGCAACGGGAAATCAACGAGTTCCGTGGCGAGCCGATGCTGGCGATCCTGCCAGGCGTGGCGTTGCAAGAGCTGTGGAGTCTGATGGGCACTGCGGAAAAAGCCTTGTTCGTGGTCTCGCTGTTTGTGGTGCTGACCGGATTGATCGGTATGCTCACAGCGATTCTCACCAGCCTCAACGAGCGCCGTCGGGAAATGGCAATCCTGCGCTCGGTGGGCGCACGCCCCTGGCACATCGCGACGCTGTTGGTACTCGAAGCCTTTGCCCTGGCGCTCTCGGGCGTGATCGCCGGCCTGGCGTTGCTGTATGTGTGCATCGCGGCGGCCCAAGGTTATGTGCAAGCCAACTACGGCCTGTTCCTGCCGCTGTCCTGGCCGAGCGAGTATGAATGGACGCTGCTCGGTGGCATCCTGATCGCCGCGTTGCTGATGGGCAGCGTGCCGGCCTGGCGCGCCTATCGCCAATCCCTGGCCGATGGCTTGTCGATCCGTTTATGAGGACGTTGAAAATGCCCCGCGCTGTACTTGCGCTGTTGATGCTGGTCGCCCTGCCCCTGTGGGCGGCCCAGCCAAAAGACCTGACCTGGTCGGAGATGATCCCGCCCGACGCGCCGAAAGAAGTGCCGAACATGACACCGTTGCATGATCTGTCGCAGATGAGCAGCACGCTCTCGGCAGAGTCGGCGCCAGCAGCCAAGCAGGACATGCCCAACGCACCGGTGGTCAAGACCCTCGACGGCCAGAACATTCGCCTGCCGGGTTACATCGTGCCGCTGGAAGTGAGCGAGGAAGGCCGTACCACGGAGTTTCTGCTGGTGCCGTATTTCGGCGCCTGCATCCATGTGCCGCCACCGCCGTCGAACCAGATCGTGCACGTCAAGAGCGAAGTCGGCGTGAAGCTGGACGAGTTGTATCAGCCTTACTGGATCGAAGGCGCGTTGCAGGTCAAGGCGTCCACCAGCGAGTTGGCGGATGCCGGGTATCAGATGGAGGCGGACAAGATTTATCTGTATGAACTGCCGGAGTGAATCAGGTCGTTTTGTGTCGACTGTCAGTCCGCCATCGCGAGCAAGCTTGCTCCCACAGGGGATCACATGAACTGGCCTAATAATTCCGGACACCTCTTAAGGGCGATATGATTTCGCCAACTTGGAGGTTCCATGAACGAAAGAAAGGTCTATACCCGCGAGTTCAAGCTGCATGCTGCCAGCATGGTGCTTGATGATAACTGCCCGGTTCCAGACGTTTGTGCATCGCTGGATATCGGGCCCACCGCTTTACGGCGTTGGGTCGATCAGGTTCGCAAGGAGCGCGAGGGGCAGCCAGTCAAAGGCACCAAGGCGATTACCGAAGATCAGCGCCAGATCCAGGAACTAAAGGCCAAGATCAAGCGCATGGAAATGGAAGCCGAGATCTTAAAAAAGGCTACCGCTCTCTTGATGTCGGATCCCGATCGTTTTCGATGATTGCGGAACTAAGAGAGTCGTTCCCGACAGCTGTCGTGTGTCGTGTTTTCGATGTGAAGCGCAGCAGCTTTTACGAGTGGCTTCAGCGGCGAGCCCAACCGCGGATCAGGCGCGAAGAGCTCAAGCTCAAAGTGGTTGAACTGCACAGCGAAAGCCGCGAAGCCATGGGCTCCAGAATGATCAGCAAGGGCCTGAAGTCCCAAAACATTGCAGTTGGAAGAGGCCTTGTCCGAGCGCTGATGAGGGAGGCCAACATTGTCAGTAAACAACGCCAGCCTCACCCATTCAGATCCAAAGGAGTGGAAGCGTTTGTCGCGCCCAATCGGCTCAAGCGCAACTTCAAACCGGCTGCAGTCGATCAGGTCTGGTGTGGCGACGTGACCAGCTTGATGGTGGGCGAGCGCTGGGTTCATCTGGCCATCGTCATCGATTTGTTTGCTCGCCGGGTCATCGGTTGGGCATTTTCGCTGGTCAATGACGCCAACTTGGTCAGCAAGGCGCTACGCATGGCGGCAGAGGTTCGAACGTGCCCTGCGGGGCTGATGTTTCACTCGGATCAGGGTTGTCAGTACACCAGCCGCAAGTTTCAAGAAGAACTGAAGCGTCGTGACATATTGCAAAGCATGAGCCATCGCGGGCAGTGCTGGGACAACGCTCCAACAGAGCGATTTTTCGGCACGCTGAAATCAGAATGGGTGCCTCGTAGTGGCTACAGCAAGATCGAGGAAGCCAAAACCGATATGGTGCGCTTCTTCATGTACTACAACCGCACCAGGCTCCACAGCTACAACAACTATCTGTCGCCAATAGCCATGGAGCAAAAAGCGGCATAAACACCGTAACCGGTGTCCGGGATTACTTGACCAGTTCAACATGCCTCCTGTGGGAGCGAGCTTGCTCGCGATGAGGCCATCAGAAACATCACAAATTCCAGTCCTTGCCACTTTCATTGAGCTGCATCAAAAGACCGAATAGTTAGCCGGCTTACCATTGGACATCGAACATTTTTAACGTCCTCTGGAGCCCCCATGAACAAGTCCATGCTCAGCGCTTCGCTGGTTGCCCTTGCGCTCGCAGCCCCGCTCGCCAATGCCTTCGAAGCCGGTGACATCCTCCTTCGTGCCGGCGCCATCACCGTCAACCCGGAAGCCGACAGCTCCAGCGTCAAGGTCGATCAAGGCCCGCTGGCGGGCGCCGACCTGGGCGGCAAGGCGACCATGAGCAGCGACACGCAACTGGGCTTGAACTTCGCCTACATGCTCACCAACCACCTGGGTATCGAGCTGCTGGCGGCCACACCGTTCGAGCATGACGTGAAACTCAAGGGCACGGCCCTGAGCGCGGCCAACGGCAAACTCGGCACCCTCAAGCACCTGCCACCGACCTTGAGCCTGGTGTACTACCCGCTGGACCCGAAGTCGGCCTTCCAGCCGTACGTCGGCGGCGGCATCAACTACACCTATATCTACGACGAACACGTTGGCAGCCAGGCCCAGTCCGCCGGTTTCAGCAACTTCAAGGCGGAAAACTCCTGGGGTCTGGCGTGGCAGGTCGGTGCTGACTACATGCTGACCGATAACATCATGATCAACGCCCAGGTGCGCTACATCGACATCGATACCCGCGCCACCGTCGAGAACAACTCGATCGCACCAGGCACCCGGGCACGGGTGGACGTCGATGTAGACCCGTTCATCTACATGGTGGGTCTGGGTTACAAGTTCTAAAGAACGTTCACGTGGTGGTGAATGAGGCTTGGTGGTGAGCAGACTTAAAAATGACGGCGACTGCTGCGCAGTCGAACGGGGCGATGCGGCGATCCGACGAGCCCCCTCGCCACAGGAATTACACAAGCTGTAAGTAAATTCCGGCCGTGAAAAAGGCGCCTGTAAAAAGGCGCCTTTTTCATGTCCGCATGGAAGAGATCTATCGCCCCAGCAACCGCGCCAGCCCCACACGCATCGGTGTCTGCTCTGTGGTACTGAAGCGTTCCAACAGACGCCGGTTGTTCGCCCGGGAATGACGAATGTCACCGGAGCGTGCCGGGCCGTAGCTCACCGGTGGCAAATTGCCGACCACGGCTTCGAGCGCTTCGAGCATTTGCTTGAGGGTCGTCGCCTGGTTCCAGCCAACGTTGACCGCACCGACTTCGACCCGGGGCATTTCGATGGCCTGCACCAGCAAGTCGACCAGGTCTTCGACGTAGACAAAATCCCGGGTCTGCTCGCCATCGCCGAACACCGTGATCGGCAAGCCCTTCAGTGCACGCTCGCTGAAAATGCTGATCACCCCGGAGTATGGCGAGGACGGATCCTGGCGTGGGCCGTAGATGTTGAAGAAGCGGAAAATCACCGGTTCCAGCCCATGCTGGCGATGGTAGAAGTCGAAGTATTGCTCGCTGGCCAGCTTGTCCACCGCATAAGGCGTCAACGGCGCCTTGGGCGTGTCTTCGTCGATCGACTCACCTTCGCCATTGTTGCCATATACCGCCGCACTGGAGGCAAACAGCACGCGTTTGACCCCGGTCTGGCGCATGGCTTCGCAGACGTTCAGCGTGCCGATGAAGTTGCTCTGGTGTGTGCGCACTGGATCGTCCACCGAGGCCTGCACCGAAGCCACGGCGGCCAGGTGCGCCACAGCGCTGCATCCGGCCATCGCCTGGGCAACCAAAGCCGCATTGGCCACGTCGCCGACGATCAGTTCGACCCTGGGATTATCCAGCGGCAGATTGCTGTGCTTGCCGGTGGACAGGTCATCGAGAATCCGCACCGCATGGCCCCTGGCAAGCAGGGCGTCAGTCAGGTGTGAACCAATGAAACCGGCACCACCGGTGATCAAAACGGGGCTGTCAGCCATGGCGATAGAACCTGTCCAGTAGACCGGGAAGCGCCGCACGCCAGGCGCGTGGTTTGATTCCAAAGGTGTGCAGAATTTTTTTGCAGGCCAGTACCGCGTGTTGCGGTTCTTCGGCGGCATCCGGACGCGCGGCGTGGGCCTGGGCGGTCGGGGCTTCGATGGCCAGCGGATGCAGGCTGCGGGCTTCGGTCAGAAT
The DNA here is from genome assembly GCF_002236115.1 of Pseudomonas jessenii. Taxonomy (GTDB): domain Bacteria; phylum Pseudomonadota; class Gammaproteobacteria; order Pseudomonadales; family Pseudomonadaceae; genus Aquipseudomonas; species Aquipseudomonas jessenii. The sequence continues at coordinate 273,855 of NZ_NIWT01000010.1, forward strand.
CGCCTGCCCCAGCGCCAGCGGCGTGGTCGCCTCATGCCCGGCGTAGTGGTAGGTGCCCCACAGCGGCGCGGCGCAATCGAGTTGCTTGAGCACTGAAATGATCACGCGGGCGGCATCGTCGACCGGCGTCGGATTGCCCCGTCGGTCGTCGGCCATCAGCAGCTCTTCGGGTTGTTCTGCACGGGCGAGGAAGCGGCCAAGGGCACCGTCCGGGCTGTCGTCCAGCAGCCAGCCGAAACGCAGCAGCACGTGTTGCGGGCAGGTGGCGCGCACGCTTTGCTCGATCCGCCACAACGCCTGACCCCGCAGGCCCAGGGGCACCGGTTCGTCTTTTTCGCTGTAGGCGGTGGCACGGGAGCCGTCGAACACGCGATAGCTGGAGGGTTGCAGCAGGACGATGTTGTGGTGCTGGCACAGTTCCGCCAGACGCTCGATCGCGCGCTCCTGGCCGGCCAGGCGCGATTCGCTCACCGCCTCGGCCTGAAACCAGTCGAAGTAGTAGGCAAGGTTGATCAATGCATCGGGACGGGTGTCGTCGAGCAGTTGTGTCAGGCTCGCGGCATCCCAGCCGTCTTCGGGCGGGCGGGGGGCGAGGAAACCGATGTCTTCCTCCGCACCGAGGCGAATCAGCGCCTGCCCAAGGGCATTTCCGCCGCCCAGTAACATAAGGCGCATTCGCATAGAGTCAGCAGGCCCAGTCTGATTGAAACGATGGCTTTATCGACATCGCGCCCAGGCGATGTCGTTGATAATTGCCGGAATCGTTGCATTTTGCGGGTTTAGTGCGCAACCGTCACCCGTAAAGTGTAGATCCGGGGGATTTGTGGTGCTGTCACTGGCCTCATCGCGAGCAAGCTCGCCCCCACAATGGTTTTGTGTAAACCGCCCCCCTGTGGGAGCAAGCTAGCTCCCACAATGGTTTTGTGTAAGCCGCCCCTCTGTGGGAGCGAGCTTGCTCGCGATGGGGTCCTGTCAGTCAACAGAGATCCCCAAGCGGTACTTGCATCTTGGCCCACCCACCCGCATAACTTGCTGCATGAACCTGCCCATTCCCGCAGACAGTGCCCTGAGCGGCTTCCACCCTGCCGTCAGCGCCTGGTTCAGCCACACGTTCCCGGCGGTCACCGCCGCCCAGGCCCGGGCGTGGCCGTTGATCCGCCAGCGCCGCTCGACCCTGGTCGCCGCGCCCACCGGTTCCGGCAAGACCCTCACCGCCTTTCTCGCCGTCATCGATGACCTGGTGCACCGCGGCCTGGAAAGCCCCGAAGGCTTGCCCGACGCAACCCTGGTGGTCTACGTCTCGCCCCTCAAGGCACTGTCCAACGACATCCAGATCAACCTGCAAAACCCGCTGGCCGGCATTACCGAGCAATTGCGCGTGATGGGCCTGCCCGAACTGCAGATCAGCACCGCCGTGCGCACCGGCGACACACCGCAAAAAGATCGTTCGGCAATGCGCAAGACCGCACCGCACATTCTGGTGACCACGCCGGAATCCCTGTATGTGCTGCTCGGTTCCGACTCTGGCCGGCAGATGCTCGGCACCGCACAAACAGTGATCGTCGACGAGATCCACGCCATGGCTGCCAGCAAACGTGGCAGCCACCTGGCACTGAGCCTTGAACGCCTGCAAGCCCTCTGCCCGGAGCCACTGCTGCGCATCGGGCTGTCGGCCACGCAAAAGCCCATCGAAGCGGTCTCGCGCTTCCTTGTCGGTCGCGACCGCCCGTGCGAGATCGTCGACATCGGCCACGCCCGCCCCCGCGACCTGGACATCGAAGTACCGCCCGTGCCGCTATCGGCCGTGATGGCCAACGATGTCTGGGAGTTGGTCTACGACCGCCTCGCCGCCCTCGCCCGGGAACACCGGACCACGCTGATCTTCGTCAACACTCGACGTCTGGCCGAACGCCTGAGCCGGCACCTGAGCGAGCGCCTGGGCAAGGATGCCGTCGCCGCCCACCACGGCAGCCTGGCCAAGGAATTTCGCCTGGACGCCGAGCAGCGACTCAAGCGCGGTGACCTGCAAGTGCTGATCGCCACGGCGTCGCTGGAACTGGGGATCGACATCGGCGACGTCGACCTGGTGTGCCAGATCGCCTCGCCGCGTTCGATTGCCGGGTTTCTGCAGCGGGTCGGCCGTTCCGGGCACCAGGTCGGCGGCACGCCCAAGGGCCGTTTGTTCGCCACCACCCGGGACGACCTGATCGAATGCGCCGCGCTGCTCGACTGCGTGCGCCGGGGCGAACTCGATACCTTGCTGATCCCGCAAGCGCCGCTGGACGTGCTGGCGCAGCAGATCATCGCCGAGGTCAGTTGCCAGGAGTGGCCGGAACAAGCGCTACTGGAGATGCTGCGCCGCGCCTCGCCCTACGCCGGACTCGACGACAAACACTACCAGGCGCTGCTGAACATGCTCGCCGAGGGTTACAACGGTCGTCAGGGCATCCGTAGCGCCTACCTGCATCGCGACGCTGTGAGCCGCACCCTGCGCGGCCGCCGGGGCGCGAAACTGACGGCGGTGACCAGTGGCGGGACCATTCCGGACAACGCCGACTACAGCGTGCTGCTGGAGCCTCAAGGGCTGAACATCGGCACCATCAACGAAGACTTCGCCGTGGAAAGCATTGCCGGGGATATCTTCCAGTTAGGCAACACGTCCTATCGGATCCTGCGGGTGGAAACCGGCAAAGTCCGGGTCGAGGATGCCCAAGGCCAACCGCCGACCATTCCGTTCTGGCTCGGTGAAGCACCGGGGCGCAGTGCCGAATTGTCCTCGGCGGTGGCGCGCTTGCAGGCACAACTCGATGACCTGCTGGGGGCTGCGCCAGGTAACTTGCAGCCAGCGCTCGACTGGCTGACCGAGACCCTGGGTTTGAACATCGCCAGCGCCGAACAACTGGTGGATTACCTGGCCCGTGCGCGGCAAACGCTGGGTGCCCTGCCATCCCAAGACACATTGCTGATGGAGCGCTTTTTCGACGAGTCCGGCGGCACGCAACTGGTCATTCACACGCCGTTCGGCAGCCGCATCAACCGCGCCTGGGGCCTGGCCCTGCGCAAGCGTTTCTGTCGCACCTTCAATTTCGAATTGCAGGCCGCCGCCAGCGAAGACGCCATCGTGCTGTCGCTGTCCACCAGCCACAGTTTTGAACTGGACGACGTCTGGCGCTACTTGCACAGCAACAGTGCCGAACACATCCTGATTCAAGCCGTGCTCGACGCGCCGCTGTTCGGCGTGCGCTGGCGCTGGAATGCCGGCGTGGCCCTGGCGCTGCCGCGCTACAGCGGCGGGCGTAAAGTCCCGCCGCAAATCCAGCGGATGAAAAGCGAAGACCTGATCGCCAGCGTGTTTCCCGATCAGATCGCCTGCGTGGAAAACCTCGCCGGCGAACGGGAAATTCCCGACCATCCGCTGGTAGAGCAAACCCTCGACGACTGCCTGCACGATGCCATGGACAGCCAAGGCTGGCTGGCCTTGTTGCGGCGCATGGAACGCGGCGACATTCGCCTGATCAGCCGCGACTTGCCTGCGCCCTCGCCGCTGGCGGCGGAGATTCTCAGCGCCCGGCCCTATACCTTTCTCGACGATGCGCCGCTGGAGGAACGTAGAACCCAGGCAGTGCTCAATCGGCGCTGGAGCGACCCGCAATCCACCGACGACCTCGGCGCCCTGGACGCCGAGGCGATTGCCGCCGTGCGCGACGAAGCCTGGCCAGTGCCTTGCGGGGTCGACGAAATGCACGAGGCCTTGATGAGCCTGGCGTGCATCACCGATACCGAGGCCGGCGCCAATCCGCAGTGGTTCGACTGGCTCAACACCCTGGCCGACAGCGGCCGCGCGAGCCGTTTGCAGATCAACGCCGGGCAATCGCTGTGGCTGGCGCTGGAGCGTCTGACCTGCCTGCGGGCGATTTATCCACAGGCCGAACTGACGCCGTCGCTGCAAGCGCTGCCGGACTTCGACGAGGTCTGGGAAGCCGACGACGCCATCCTCGAACTGATCCGCGCGCGGCTCAGTGCATTCGGGCCGCTGGCGCTCGATCGCATTGCCGAACCACTCGGCTTGCCCGCTGCGCAGGTCAACCAGGCCCTGGCGCAACTGGAACGCGAAGGCTACGTGCTGCGCGGTCGCTTTACCCCGGGTGCCACCCGGGAAGAATGGTGCGAGCGGCATTTGCTGGCGCGGATTCACCGCTATACGGTCAAGCGCCTGCGCCGGGAAATCGAACCGGTGGCGTTGCAGGATTTCATGCGATTCCTGTTCGACTGGCAGCATGTGTCGAGCGCAAGCCAGGGTCAGGGCGCCGCGGTACTGCCAGCCGTCGTCGCGCAATTGGAAGGCTACCCTGCTGCCGCTTCAGCCTGGGACAGCGACATCCTGCCGGCGCGGATCAAGGACTACTCGCCGACCTGGCTCGATGAGCTGTGCCGCAGCGGCAGACTGGTGTGGACGCGCCTGACTGCGCACAACAAAAGCGCCAGCACCGCGCTGCGCAGCACGCCGATTTTGTTGCTGCCGCGCAACCGGGTCGGCCTCTGGAGCGGCTTGACCGAACAGACGCCGGTCAGCGAACTGTCGCCGAAAACACAAAAGGTCCACGCCGCCCTCAGCCAGCACGGCGCGCTGTTTTTCGATGAGCTGATCCATGAGGCCCATCTGCTGCGTTCGGAACTGGAAATCGCCCTGCAGGAACTGGTGGGCGCGGGGCTGGTGAACGCCGACAGCTTCGCCGGGTTGCGTGCACTGATCACCCCGGCCAGCAAGCGCCAGCCACGCAACAGCCGGCGTGGGCGCGGAGCATTCATCGGAGGCATGGACGATGCCGGGCGTTGGGCTCTGTTGCGACGCGTGCCTGCCGCGCCGGTAGTGGAAAACCAGCGTCCCGCGCCAGCACCGGCCGAAACGCTGGAACACATCGCCATGACCTTGCTGCGCCGTTACGGCGTGGTGTTCTGGCGTTTGCTGGAGCGTGAGGCGGACTGGCTGCCGAGCTGGCGCGAACTGCTGCGTACTTTCCATCGCCTGGAGGCTCGCGGCGAGATTCGTGGCGGGCGTTTTGTCAGTGGCCTGGCGGGCGAGCAATTCGCCTTGCCTGAGGCGATTCCATTGTTGCGGGAGGTACGGCGTCGGCCTCATGACGGGGGCCTGGTCGCGGTGTGCGGGGTCGATCCGCTGAACCTCGCCGGCACGCTATTGCCCGGCGCGAAAGTCCCGGCACTGGCGAGCAATCGGCTGGTGTATCGCGACGGGTTGGCGGTTGCTGCCGAGATTGCCGGCAAGCAGCAGTTCTGGTTGGAGCTGGATGAACGGGCGATGGCTGAAGTGCGTAGTAAGCTTATCCGGCATTAATGTCGTCTGGACCGGCCCCATCGCGAGCAAGCTCGCTCCCACAGTGATCTCTGTTGTGCCGAAAATTTGTAATCACAGAAGATCCCCTGTGGGAGCGAGCTTGCTCGCGATGGGGCCAGACCAGCCACTGAAAGCCTCAAGTACAAAACTGACTATTGAGACCGCGGCCGCTCCGGCATCAACACCGCCGAATGCTCCGGTGCGGTATCTCCCTCCTTCAGTGGCTCGACAGCATGCCTGGGCACCAATGCCTGCTGTGGATAAGTTTGCGCGAAGTTCACCCACGGACAGTTATCCACAAGCTTTTTCAAACGTTGGTTGAAAGCCCGGCTCACCGCATATTGACCACCGGACACCGTACGGAATTGCGCGGTCAGCACCACACCGTTGAGGTCCATCTTGTCGACGCCAAACACATCCAGCGGCCCTTGCAGGTTGTAGCGCAGGAACGGGTCGTTGCTGATGGAGTGCCCGGCCTCGCGGATCAGCTCGATGGCCTTGTCGACATCGGTTTCGTAGGTGAACTGCACCGAGAAAAACGCATAGGCGAATTGCCGCGATTGGTTGGTCACGGCCTTGATCTGCCCGAACGGCACCGAGTGCACGAAGCCCTTGCCATCGCGCAGGCGCAAGGTACGGATGGTCAGGCCTTCGACGGTGCCGGCATGCCCGGAATCGAGCACCACCCAGTCACCGATGGACAGGGTGTCTTCGATGATGATGAACAGCCCGGTGATCACGTCCTGCACCAGTTGCTGGGAGCCGAAACCGATCGCCAGGCCGATGACCCCGGCACCTGCCAGGAATGGCGCGACGTTGATCCCCAGGTTGGCCATGGTGGTGATCGCGCAAATCACCACCAGGATGATTTTGATCGCGTTGCGCAGCAGCGGCAGGATGGTTTTCACCCGCGTACTCGGCTGGCGCGCCGAGCGCTTGTTGGTTGGCGGTTTCAGGGCTTCCTGAATCGCCGTGTCGAGCACCACCCAGACCATCCAGGTCACCAGCAGGATCAGACCGATGTGGCCCAGGGAATCACTGATCGCCCGGCCCACGGCATTGGTCACCGCGAATTCGAACAGCGACACGCCCCAGATCCGCCCGAGGATATCGATGAACACGATGGCCATGGCGATGCGCAACAAGGCATGTGACAAATTGAGAAAGCGCTCCTTGTAGGCGCTGCCGCGGCGCAGGTCCGCTTCGCTGCGCGTCTTGAACAGATGATGCAGCGTGGTGCTGAGAAACACCGTGGCGATCAGCAGCACCGTGGTGAACAAGGCGCTGCGCAGCACTCTCTGGTTGTCCACCCCGGCGCCGATCAGGTTGATGATCGAAACCAGTACCATCAACAGAATCGGCCAATACCAGAGCCCGGAAAATATCCGCAGGGTTTCACGCAACGCCGGCTGGCTGAGGCGCTGGGCCAGCGGCAGGATACGGATCACATGGGCGACCGGGCGACGCATGCGGATCACCAGCAAGCCGAAGGAAATCGACGCTGCCAATCCAGTGAACACGGCGATGCTGCTGGTGAGATTACTGCCCAGTTGATGGGCGATCTGCGGGCTGGTCAGGGCATCGCTCAGGGCCACCAGAAAACCGATGCCGAACAGCGGTCGTGGGCTGTGTTGTCGAATAATCTGCACCGCCCGCCGCTTGTGTCCGGCATTGAACATCACCACCAGCGACAGCACCAATGACGCGGCAAAGATCCCGGCACTGGTGGCATAGGCAAAACACAACGCCAGCGCCCGTCCCGCCGATATCGGCAAAAGCTGGCTGGCATAAATCGTCAACGGCAGACTGATCACCGCCGGAAGGGTGTAGGGCAACACGTAACCGAGCAACGCCTGGCCCCGTTCGCGACTGAGCAGCAGACGGTGCTCGCACAGGCGCCTGGCGACCATCCGCCCAAGCAGCCAAAGACAGGCAAACACGGCCGCCCACACGCAGGTCAGCAGCAGGAAATCGCCGGCGACGCGCCAGGGCGAACGGGCCGATGGCTTATTGACCAACTGATCCACTTCATCGGCCGCGAGGTCGGCACGCAGGCGCCAGACGTCGAGGAAGTTTTCGTTGAGATCGAGTTTGGTCTGGACCTCGTCGATGCTTGAACTGATGGCCCCCAGTAATCCGCCTTGCACCAGCGGTTCGGGATGGGCCGGCGGAGTCGCGGCGGTCGCGGTGGTCGGCAGCCCCGGTATCGCGGCGGCTTCCAGTTGCTCGCTACCCACAAACAGCAACGCTCCCAGCAGTATCGCGGTCTTGAGCCTGATCAAAACACCCGCTCCTTTGGCTGTGTCGGTAAGGAACTGATCGAGAAATGTCGGGCAAGTTCGGATATTGCCCGCAGATAGCAGGACGGCGATGCCTTCCTGTGCCACAGACTAACACTCGCGCTCGCGATCTTTGCGCCCAAGGCAAATATCAAATGCTCGTCCCTGTATTTTTCCGCACGACCCGAACCACGACACTGCGCTCCATCGAATGAATCCACCGGAGTTGCAGCCATGCCCATTGCCTTGCTCGCGCTGACCCTCAGCGCCTTTGCCATCGGGACGACCGAGTTCGTCATCGTTGGCCTGTTACCCACCATTGGCGCCGACCTCGGCGTCAGTCTGCCATCCGCCGGCCTGCTGGTCAGCCTGTATGCCCTTGGCGTTGCCGTCGGCGCCCCGGTGCTGACCGCCCTCACCGGCAAGGTTCCGCGCAAATTGCTGCTGTTGTCGCTGATGGTGCTGTTCACCCTCGGTAACCTGCTGGCGTGGCAAGCACCGAGTTACGAGTCGTTGATCCTCGCACGGATCGTCACCGGCCTGGCCCACGGGGTGTTTTTCTCGATCGGCTCGACCATCGCCACCAGTCTAGTGCCGAAGGAAAAAGCCGCCAGCGCGATTGCCATCATGTTCACCGGCCTGACCGTGGCGCTGGTCACCGGCGTGCCGCTGGGGACATTCATCGGCCAGCATTTCGGCTGGCGTGAAACCTTCCTCGCCGTTTCGGCCTTGGGCGTGATCGCCTTCATCGGCAGCTTGATCTACGTGCCGAAAAACATCGCCCACAGCAAACCCGCATCACTGTTGCAGCAATTGCAGGTGCTCAAGCAACCACGCCTGCTGCTGGTGTATGCGATGACGGCCGTCGGCTACGGCGGCTCGTTCATTGCCTTTACCTTCCTCGCGCCGATTCTTCAGGACCTCTCCGGCTTCAGCGCCAGCACCGTCAGCCTGGTGTTGCTGGTCTACGGCATCTCCGTGGCCGTCGGCAACATCTGGGGCGGCAAACTGGCGGACAAGCGCGGCCCGATCAGCGCCCTGAAAATCATCTTTGCCCTGCTCGCCGCCGTGTTGTTCCTGCTGACTTTCACCGCCGGTAATCCTTGGCTCGCGCTGGCCACCGTGCTGGTCTGGGGCGCCGTGGCATTCGGCAACGTGCCGGGGTTGCAGGTGTATGTGGTGCGTCAGGCTGAGCATCACACCCCGCAGGCGGTGGACGTGGCGTCCGGCCTGAACATCGCGGCGTTCAACCTCGGCATTGCCGGTGGCGCGTGGGGCGGTGGCCTGATCGTCGCCCACATGGGGTTGATTCACACTGCATGGATCGGTGGCCTGGTGGTGTTGGTGGCGCTGGCATTGACCGCGTGGAGTGGACGTCTTGATCGCCTCGGCCCAGTGTTCGCCGAACCAGCTGAGGACTCTGCCCGCGTTATTACTGCCCACTGATAACCCCTGTGGGAGCGAGCTTGCTCGCGATGACGGCGGTCCATTCAACATGGATGTGACTGATAAACCGCCATCGCGAGCAAGCTCGCTCCCACACTTGTTCGGTGTTGTTCCGTAGAAAATTTACCGTCCGTAGCCCCATCGAAACTTTTGCCGCCGCAGCGCAGTCACCCAAAGACATGGGTAGGTAGTCCGGAGGCGACATGGCGGCGATTCATATCGGTATTTCAGGCTGGCGCTACACGCCCTGGCGGGGAGACTTCTACCCCATTGGCCTGACCCACAAGCGCGAATTGCAATTCGCCTCGCGGGCGGTCAACAGCATCGAAATCAATGGATCGTTCTACGCACTGCAGCGCCCCGAACGCTATGCCGTGGAAATCCGCCATGACAGCTTTGTCGATCCGCTGTTCGTCCGCTTGCTCAAGCGCTACAACACGGCCCTGGTCATCGCCGACACCGCAGGTAAATGGCCGTATCGCGAAGACATCACCAGCGATTTCGTCTACCTGCGTCTGCATGGCGCCGAAGCACTCTATGCCAGCGGTTACACCCCGCAGGCACTAAAACGCTGGGGCGAACGAATCGAAGCCTGGCATCACGGCCAACAACCGGATAATCCACAATTGATCGCACCCCGGCAGAAGCCAAAGGCGTGCAAATCCCGGGAGGTGTTCTGCTATTTCGATAACGACATCAAAGTCCGCGCCCCCTTTGATGCACGCCACTTGCTGCAACGCCTGCACCTCGAAAAAAACCTCGCCACCGTCCCCGGTGAGCCAGCGGCCGAGGGCGTGTTGCCATGAGCATTCCAGAGCCGGTCGGCGTCACGGACGAGCAGACCCCCATCAACACGACAGTGCAACGCTTCACCGTGCTGACGGTCAACACCCATAAAGGTTTCACCGCACTCAACCGGCGCTTCATCCTGCCGGAACTGCGTGAAGCGGTGCGCAGCGTGTCTGCCGATGTGGTGTTTTTGCAGGAAGTCCACGGCACCCACGAACAGCATCCCAGGCGCTACACCAACTGGCCGGCGATGCCGCAATACGAATTCCTTGCCGACAGCCTGTGGCCGCAGTTCGCCTATGGCCGCAATGCGGTGTATCCGGCGGGCGATCACGGCAATGCGCTGCTGTCGAAGTTCCAGATCATCCGCCACGACAACCTCGACGTGTCCATCAGCGGCCACGAGAACCGCGGGCTTTTGCATTGCGTATTGCGCTTGCCCGGTGACGGCCAGGAGGTACATGCGATTTGCGTGCATCTGGGGCTGCGCGAAACCCATCGCACCGCGCAACTGAAGCTGCTCGCCCAGCGCCTGGACGCCCTGCCCGGCGACGCCCCGGTGATTGTCGCCGGGGACTTCAACGATTGGCGCCAGCGCGCCGATGCATTGCTCACACCCAGCGGTTTGCGCGAAGTCTTCGCCGAGCACCATGGCAAACCGGCGCGCAGTTTCCCCGCGCGCTTGCCGGCATTGCGCCTGGACCGCATCTACGTACGCAACCTCAAGGCCAGCCATCCGCAAGTGCTGACCTCCCGGCCCTGGTCGCACCTTTCCGACCACGCCCCGCTGTCGGTGGAGATCGAGCTATGAGCAGCCAGTTGATGGAAAAAAACACGCTGGAACACATCCCCGCTCCGCCCACCCGCGAGCCGACAGCGGTCGATGTCGAATACGGCTGGCAAGGCAGCAATCGGGTCGAGTTGCTGGAAAATGGCGAGGCGTATTTTCCCCGGGTGTTTGAAGCCCTGCGCCGGGCGCAAAATGAAATCCTGTTGGAGACCTTCATTCTGTTCGAGGACAAGGTCGGCAATGAGCTGCAACAGATTCTGATCGAAGCCGCCCAGCGTGGCGTGCGCATCACCGTGAGCCTCGACGGCTTCGGCTGCGGCGAACTGAGTACCGGGTTCCTGAACGCCCTGACCGCGGCCGGCGTGCACCTGCAAATATTCGATCCGGCACCGAAACGCCTGGGCATCCGCACCAACTGGTTCCGGCGCCTGCACCGCAAGATCGTGGTGGTCGATGGCACCGTCGCGTTCGTCGGCGGGATCAATTTTTCCGCCGATCATCTGGCCGACTTCGGCCCCGAGGCCAAACAGGATTATTCCGTAGAAGTTCAGGGTCCGGCCGTTGCCGACATCCATCACTTTGCCCTGCTGCAATGCGGTCGCCCGGCGCGCGCCAAATACTGGTGGCACCGCCGTCGGCAGCGGCGTTCGGAACTGGCCTTCAGCGATCACGATGGTCAGGTGCGGCTGGTGTACCGCGACAACGGGGAACACCAGACCGACATCGAGGAGGTTTACCGCCAGGTATTGCGCCAGGCGCAGCGCCGGGTGGTGATCGCCAACGCCTACTTCTTTCCAGGGTTCCGCTTGTTGCGCGAGATCCGCAACGCGGCCCGCCGAGGGGTGGATGTGCGGCTGATCCTGCAGGGCCAGCCAGACATGCGGGTGGCCAGGCTTGCGGCGCGCATGACCTACGATTACCTGCTCAAGTCCGGGGTGAAGATCTACGAATATTGCGACCGTCCGCTGCACGGCAAGGTCGCACTGGTGGATGAAGACTGGAGCACCGTAGGCTCCAGCAACCTAGACCCGTTGAGCCTGTCGATGAACCTGGAGGCCAACGTACTGATCCGCGACCGTGGCTTCAATCGAGTTCTGTTCGATCGCCTGGAAGACCTCAGCGACAACCATTGCAAGGTCATGTCTCACGACATCGCGCCACGCGGGCGTGTCTGGCACATGACCGTCGGTTTTCTGGTGTTTCACTGCTTGCGGCATTTCCCGGCGTGGGCCGGTTGGTTGCCGGCGCATAAACCTCGCCTGAAACACATTCCTCCTCCGACCGGGGCCGCTGACCATGAACCGCACTGAGCCCCACACGGCAACTCACGCCAAAAGCCCTGGAAAGGCGCACTGGAACCGCTGGAAACGACCGCTGACGATGCTGTTTTTCCTGATGCTGATCGTGCTCTTCACGATGCTCGCCCAGCGCATCGAATGGTACGAAGTGTTCGATACCCTGGCCGATTTCAAGGTGCGCACACTGATCATTGCCTCGGGGCTGACCCTGGTGAGTTTTCTGGTGTACGCCTGCTTCGACCTGATCGGCCGCACCTACATCCGCCAGAACCTGACCTGGAAGCAGATTCTGCCCGTGGGGATCATCAGCTACGCCTTCAACCTGAACCTGAGCGCCTGGGTCGGTGGCATCGCCATGCGATACCGGTTGTATTCGCGGCTCGGGGTCAGCAAGAGCAACATCGCGAAAATCCTCGGTCTGAGCCTGGCGACCAACTGGTTCGGTTACATGGTCATTGCCGGCGCCATGTTCAGCAGCGGGCTGGTGCGCATGCCGCCGGGGTGGAAGCTCAGCAGTAGCGCGCTGCAAGGCGTGGGGGTTTTGTTATTGCTGCTGAGCGCCGGATACCTGGTGGCGTGCCGGTTTGCCAAACGTCGGGAGTGGGTGATTCGTGGTGTGGAGATTGACCTGCCGTCGCCGCGCATGGCCGTGCTGCAACTGGCCCTCGGTGCCCTGAACTGGTCGCTGATGGCAGCGGTGATCTTCACCTTGCTACCGAACAAACTGGACTATCCACTGGTGCTGGGTGTGCTGTTGATCAGCGCCATCGCCGGGGTCATCACTCACATCCCGGCCGGGCTCGGCGTGCTGGAAGCCGTGTTTGTGGCGCTGCTGCAACACGAGGCTTCGCGGGGCAGCCTGGTGGCGGGACTGCTGGCCTATCGAGCGATATATTTCATCCTGCCGTTGTTGATTGCCCTGGTGATGTACCTGCTGGTGGAAGCCAAGGCCAAGTCATTGCGGATTGCGAAGAAACCCAAGTGATTTTGTGCTGGTTGTGAGGACGCCTTCGCGGGCAAGCCCGCTCCCACAGTGCCTGTTGGTGGATGCAGATTCCATGTACACCCTCGATCCTTGTGGGAGCGGGCTTGCCCGCGAAGGGGCCCGCAAGAACACCCCAATATCAGGATGATTGAATAATGCTCAAACGCTCCCCCACTACCATCTCGGTAATCCAGCCGACAAGGATCGAGGTGTAGGCCTGCTGCGAAACCGGGTCGCTCAGCGCATGGTCGGCGCCATCGATAATGCGATGGGTCAGCGAGTGAGTCTGCTGGCACGCCGCGCGGTAACTCATGATCGTCGAATGGGGCACGTAGTCGTCGGTCTCGGACTGCACCAACAGGACATCCCCGGTGAATTGCGAGCAGGCGTGCAAGGCACGATTGCTGTCGGCACGCACCAGGGTGCTTCGGTAATCACGCAGATCCAGCTTGTCCAGGTCGCGTTTCGGCGCGTGCCATTGCTCGTCTCGATACAGCGCCGGCACCCGCAGCGCCAGCCAGCGCACGGGCCTCAGCGAGGTCAGAATCGAGGCCAGATAACCCCCGTAACTGGTGCCGACCACGGCAATCGCCGAGGTATCGAGGGCCGGGTGCGCGAGCAAGCGGTCATAGGCCGCCAGCAGGTCGCGCAAATTGTCTTCCCGGGTCACCCGGGACAATGGAATGCCGGTGCCACCGGTGTGCCCGCGCAGGTCAAAGGTCAGGCACACGCACCCCAACCCGGCGATACCTTTGGCGCGTTCCAGATCCCGCTCCTGGCTGCCGCCCCAACCGTGCACAAAGAGCACGCCGGGGACTTTCGATTTGGGACTCAGGAAGGTCCCGCTCATCTGTTCGTCGTCGATGTCGATCTGAATGGATTCGCTTCTAGCCGTCATAGGGTTTAACCGTCACGTACTTGAGGAGAAAGTCACTGGCCTGCGCCGGCCCGCGGTACACCTCGATGGCGTCCGCCGGCAGCGGCTGGTCGATGTAGGTTTCCACCGAAGACACACGAATCGCGCATATCCCCGGATCGTTGACGAAATTCTGCAAGGCCGCGACCTCGGCGCTGCTGGCACCGCCCATGCGCCAGGACTGTTCGAGCACACCGCTGCGTGGCCGGCCATCGCTGCCGACGCCCTGGGCGATGTCGTAGTTGCGCCGCGAGGCATAGAAACCTGGGTAGGCTTCATCCGCCGCGCTGTCGAACACCTGTGCCTGGCGGATCGCCAGTTGCACGTCTTCCGGCAGATCCAGCTTCAACAATTCGTCATAGCCGCCTGGCACCACCAGCAGGTTGGACCCGCCATACACCTGTTCACCCTGAGCGTCCTCGGTCAAGTATTGATCACCGCAGTAACTGAGTACCTTTGCGCCGATAAAACTCTGGCCGACGCTGTGGGTAATCACCTGGTCCAGGTCCTGTTCGAGCACCACGCCTTCGGTGAACATCGCCTCGGCCTCGGGCTGGGCAAGCAGCTCATCGAACTCTTCGAGGCTTTTGATCACTTCCTGACCACGTCCGGCACAGGCATGAATCGGTTTCAGGCGGATCGGCCCGGTGTACAGCAAATGCTCCGCCGCCGGGCGCGCATCCTTCAGGGAGAACACGCTGAGACCGTCGAGCACCACGCTGCGCACCCGCTCGGAAAACAACGGAGCCCAGCCTCGCGGCGCATGGGCATGGTGGTTGAGCAATCCGTGACTGATGGCTTTGGTGCAGATGAAGTCGTGGTCGACATAACCGCCCCACAAATCCTCCGGGCCCTTGACCCCCAGTTGCCGGGCAGCCGCAGCGCCCACAAGGGTCTGGGTCGGCAACAGGTAGAGGTCTCGCCCTGCATGCAGTTGCGGGTCGTAGCTGCCGCCGTAGTTGAGCCCCAGTATCTGCGCCAGCCAGCGGGCCAGTGCGCGGTTGGTTTCAACTTCATGCACTGGCGCGTCGGCGAGCACCGAATGGGCGACCACCAGTTTCCTGCGGTTTGCCGGGGTCATGCATCCCCCTTCAATCGACGTTTGATGAATGTAGCTGAAGGGGTGCAGAGATCAGGCCAAGGCCCGTTGAGGGAAAAGGGGTTTTAAATCAGCCCGTTGCGCAGGAAGTGATGGCATGTGGCCTGTTTTATTCTGCACGACGCCCTTTGATACTCCGGCATTTTGCACGATTCCAGCCCGCACGCCCGACCCTGTGGGAGCGAGCTTGCTCGCGATGAGGGAATGACATTCAACATTTATGTAGCAGACACACAGCTATCGCGAGCAAGCTCGCTCCCACAGGGAATCGAGGTGATGCGACTACCGTGGGACCGATCCAGAGTTCACCCCAAACCGTGTCCGATAATCACTCGGCGCCAACCCGGTGATTTTCCTGAACGTTGCGCGAAACGCCCCGGGGTCCTGATAACCCACGGTCCAGGCGATGTGGTCGATGGTGCCGTTGGTGAACTCAAGCATTTCCCGGGCCTTGCCAACTCGCAGGTGCTGGCAGTATTCGGTGGGTTTGAGCCCGGTGGCCGCGCGAAAGCGTCGCAGGAAGGTGCGTTCTTCCAGCCCTGCCTTTTCGGCCATCGCCGCCAGCGACACATCGGTCGCTCCGGTACTTTGCAGCCAGTGTTGCACCTTGAGGATCGTCGCATCGCCATGACTGAGGATCGGCGCAAAGTTGCTGCCGCACTCACTGGCGCTATCGCTGTGTTCCACCACCAGAAAACGCGCGGTGTTGGTGGCGATGCTCGGCCCCAGCAACCGGTTGACCAGGCGCAGACCCAGTTCCGACCAGGCCATCAGCCCGGCGGTGGTAATCAGGTCGCCGTCATCGACAATCGGCGTATCGGCCTTGAGCCGGATCGCCGGATAACGTTCGGCGAAAGCTTTGGCCGAGGTCCAGTGAGTGGTGGCGCTACGACCGTCGAGCAGACCGCTTTCGGCCAACAGGATAGAGCCCACGCAAACCCCGCCCAGTGTCGCGCCGCTGGCATGTTGCTCACGCAACCAGCGAATCAATCCCTTTGGCGCCTGGCCTTCGGAAAAACCGCCGATCGACGGCGGAATCAACACGGCCACCAGGGCGCGCTCCAGGCCAGGATGGCTGTCGAAGACCCGAACCGGCGCCTGATCACTCTCGACCTGCCAATGGCTGACCCGCAACAGCGGCAACTGCACAGACTGATGTTCGGCGGCGATCCGGTTGGCCACCCCGAACAAATCCGTCAAACCATGCACCGCCGCCATCTGCGCGCCGGGATAGATCAGTACACCGAGTTCGGCGATTGCCCTTTCTGCGTCCATTGTCAGTTTTCCCCCTTCTATTGTCGGTGCGGCCAATCCTCGGATCGCCTGCCAGAGCCAATACTTCATTCCACACCAACACACACTTCGAGGAAACAGTCATGGCCAAGCAAGCGCTCATCGTAGTCGATATCCAGAACGACTACTTCCCCCAAGGCAAGTGGCCGCTGGTCGGTGCCGACGCCGCCGCCGACAACGCCGTACGCCTGATCAAGGCCTTCCGCGACGCAGGGGATTCAGTGGTGCACATTCGCCACGAATTCACCTCTGAAGATGCGCCGTTTTTCACCCCGAACTCCGAGGGCGCGAAGTTGCACCCGAAAGTGCTCAACCGTGCCGACGAACCGGTGGTGCTCAAACACTTCGTCAACTCGTTCCGCGAAACCGAACTGAAATCGATCCTCGACGAACAAGGCATCAAGGAACTGGTGGTCGTGGGCAGCATGAGCCACATGTGCGTCGACGGCATCACCCGGGCGGCGGCGGATTTTGGTTATACGGTCACCGTGATCCACGACGCCTGCGCCACCCGTGACCTGGAGTTCAATGGCGTGACGGTTCCGGCGGCGCAAGTTCATGCGGCGTTCATGGCGGCCCTGGCGTTTGCCTATGCCAGCGTGGTCTCGACCAACGAGTACCTGACAAGAAGCCGGAAGCTGTAAACCTTATTCGGGACAAGACAGCAAAAATGAAAAAGCCCATGGCCTCACCTGCCATGGGCTTTTAATTGCCGGTGAGTCTGGACGATCTGCATCAAACGCAATACCGCCAGAATCCTGAAAAGTCATGCAGAAGCCAACAATCACTCCACTCCCAACGCATACGCGGGGGATGTTGCTTTCACCCATGCCACTTTCTGGATAACTCACTGGAAGCCTGAACAATGAACAGCATGAATATCAGCACTGACAGCCTGTCGAAAAAAACATCCCTCGGACTCACCACCATGGCGCTAGGGACCTACGGCATTTACTTCGCCCTCGCCGTTATCTACTTCTGGTTCGGGGGAATGAAATTCACCCACTATGAAGCAGAGGGGCTGGTGCCGCTGGTGAGCAACAGTCCCTTCCTGGGATGGGTCTATAACATTTTCAGTGTCGATCTGTTTTCCAGTTTGCTTGGCGTTCTGGAGATCTCCATCGGTGTACTGATTGCGGGTCGCCTGCTGTCGCCAAAGCTTTCCTTGATCGGGGGCGCCTTGTCGGCCGGGCTGTTTTTCACCACCTTGAGCTTTATGTTCTCGACCCCCGGCGTGATTGAGCCCGGCCTTGGTTTCCCGGCCATTTCGGTCGCGCCAGGCCAGTTCCTGCTCAAGGACATCGGCTTGCTTGCCGCCTCCCTGTTCGTGGCGGGCCATTCGCTGACCCGACTGGAAACCCCTTGAGCTGACAACTTCACCCGCCGATGGCCTGAATCAGCTCGATGCATTCAGGTCATCGCCATCACCCGCCAGTACGCGGCCCTCAAGGGCCAGGGATTTCATCCAGTCCCGTGGACTGCAGCCGGTCTTGCGGCGAAACGCACGGGCAAGGGCCGACGGACTTTCATAGCCCACCTCATCGGCGATCAGCGTAATCGGCCGCCCCTCCCGCAGGCGCTTCTGCGCCAGACTGATCCGCCAGCTCAGAAGATAATCCAACGGTGTTTGCCCCAGGACCGCGCGGAAATGCACCGCAAAAGCGGCGCGGGACATGTTCGATTCATTTGCCAACTCGGCCACTGACCAGGCCCGCTGAGGTTGGTTGTGCATCTGTATCAGCGAGCGCGACAGCCGCACATCGGCCAACCCGGCCATCATGCCGGTGCTCAACTGATGGTGGTCGAGCAAATGCCGGAACAGCAGGATGATCAACAGTTCGAACAAACGATCAAGCACGGCCTCCCTGCCGCAATGGCCAGCGCCAGCTTCACCGAACAGCCATCTCAGGGTGTCGGCCAGCAACGGCAGCTCATCCAGGGGCAACACCAGAAGATCGGGGAGCGAAGCAGATATCGGATTGCTGGCGCCGCCATCGAACAGCATCGACGCACATAACAGCTGAGCACCTTCAGTCTCACTGGCGATGAGCTGATGTCGACTGGGGCGCGGCAGGAAAATCAGGCTGGGGCGAGTGATCAACAACTCACTCCTCCCTGGGCCTTTCAAAGTGACAGAGCCGGCCTGCAACAAGTGAATATGACCGCGCTGGTCGGCGCCATCGTAGGACGCCACGCCGCAAAGCATGCCGCTGTAGAACAGGTTCGCGCGCACGCCGAACTGTGACAACAACGTAGACAGGCGATCCATAGGGCAACTCTGCACAGGGTCTGGACCCATAGCAGAGTATCACTGCGCGCTGACGGCTGGACGATCCTCGATCCCGGCGAGGAATGCCCAGGTAAAATGCAAAAAGCCCGGCATTCATAGGGAGGCCGGGCTTTTTCAGGCTCTATTCTTTGGTGAAAGAATCAGAACGGGATATCGTCATCAAAGCTGTCGAAATCCGGAGCCGGCTGAGGAGCGGCCTGCTGTGGAGCCGGGCGCGACTGTTGCGGCGCCGACTGCTGTGGACGTGGAGCCTGCTGGCGTGGCGCGGACTGCTGGTAGTTGTTACCACCGCCCTGGCCTTGCTGGTCGCCCTGTGGACGGCCGCCCAGCAGTTGCATGGTGCCTTGCATGTCGACCACGATTTCGGTGGTGTAACGCTTGATACCGTCTTTTTCCCACTCGCGGGTCTGCAGCTTGCCTTCGATGTAGACCTGAGAACCTTTACGCAGGTATTCGCCAGCGATTTCTGCAACCTTGCCGAACATCGACACACGGTGCCATTCGGTCTTTTCAACTTTCTGACCGGTTTGCTTGTCGGTCCACTGTTCGCTGGTCGCCAGACTCAGGTTGGTCACGGCGTTACCGTTAGGCAAGTAGCGAACTTCGGGATCCTGGCCGCAAGTGCCGACCAATATGACTTTGTTAACCCCACGGGCCATAACGTTCTCCTAGGCTACGCACGCTGCCCCGGCCGGGTTGTTCACCAGGCGCTCAAGGGTGGTGCGATCCAATAGTTCGGTGTCCAGTTTGATGTAAATCGCCGCCTCTTCCGCGACGATGACTGCATCTGTTACCCCTACGACCGCCTTCAGGCGCTCGACCAGACCCGCTTCGCGGATCGCCTCGGGCGACAACGGCAAGCGCAGGCTCGTGACGTAGGGAGGTTCGCGCATGGTAACAGCAAAGGCCAGCCAGAGGGCAGCCAGACCGGCGCATCCGAGGAACACAACCGACAGACCGCCATGCTGGAACAGCCAACCGCCAAGAATGCCGCCCAATGCCGACCCGAGGAACTGGCTGGTGGAATAAACCCCCATCGCCGTGCCCTTGCCGCCGGCCGGTGAAACCTTGCTGATCAGCGATGGCAACGAAGCTTCCAGCAGATTGAACGCGGTGAAGAACACCACCGTACCGATCACCAGAGCCCGCAAGCTGTCGCCGAACTGCCAGAAGAATAGCTCAGTGAACATCAGCGTCACGACGGCGCCGAGTAAAACTCGTTTCATTTTGCGTTTCTTCTCGCCGTAGATAATGAACGGGATCATGGCGAAGAAAGAAATCAGCAACGCGGTCAGGTACACCCACCAGTGCTGCTCTTTGGGCAGCCCGGCTTTCTCGACCAGCGCCAGCGGCAAGGCGACGAAGCTGGACATCAACATCGCGTGCAACACAAAAATACCCAGGTCCAGCCGTAGCAGGTCCGGGTGCTTGAGCGTCGGCATCAATGCCTGGCGCGCAACACCGGACTCGCGATGCTGCAATGTCCCGGTAGAGCGCGGCACCATGAACATGACGATCACAATGCCGAGCAGCGCCATGCCGCCCGTGGCGAGGAACAACCCGGACAGACCAAAAGCGCGGGTCAGCAACGGGCCGACCACCATGGCGACGGCGAACGACAGACCGATGGTCATGCCGATCATGGCCATGGCTTTGGTCCGATGCTGCTCCCGGGTCAGGTCTGACAACAAGGCCATGACCGCGGCTGAAATCGCCCCGGCACCTTGCAGGATTCGCCCGGCGATCACGCCCCAGATCGAATCGGCATTGGCCGCCAGCAGACTGCCGAGGGCAAACACGATCAGGCCCAGGTAAATCACCGGGCGGCGACCGATCCTGTCGGAAATGAAACCGAAAGGAATCTGGAAAACTGCCTGGGTCAGGCCATAAGCGCCAATCGCCAGACCGATCAGGGCCGGCGTGGCTCCGGCCAGGTCCATCCCATAGGTCGCCAAAACCGGCAACACCATGAACATGCCAAGCATACGGAAGGCGAACACCAGGGCCAGACCGCTTGCCGCGCGGGTCTCGCTGCCGCTCATGCGCTCGCTGTGGGGATCGTGCATGGAAAAACCTCATGTGAACCGGCGGCGATTCTACCAGTCCCATCGATTGGCAGGGTATATCGCGACGCTTTGACGCGTGTAGATGACAGAGCTTTCATGCAAGGCAGCAATAGCAGCATTCGATAGTGTGCATCCATCCAGTATTTGGCCGTATACTCCTACGTTTTCGACGCCCGCCGAGCGAGGCCACCTTGGACAAGATCCTGATTCGTGGGGCTCGAACCCACAACCTGAAGAACATCGACCTGACCCTGCCACGGGACAAGCTGATCGTCATCACCGGCCTGTCCGGCTCCGGCAAGTCGTCCCTGGCTTTCGATACCCTGTACGCCGAAGGTCAGCGCCGCTACGTCGAATCGCTATCGGCCTACGCCCGGCAGTTCCTGTCGATGATGGAAAAGCCCGACGTCGACACCATCGAAGGCCTGTCGCCGGCGATCTCCATCGAACAGAAGTCGACCTCGCACAACCCGCGCTCGACGGTCGGCACTATCACCGAAATCTACGACTACCTGCGCCTGCTTTATGCACGTGTGGGTATTCCCCGTTGCCCGGATCACGACATCCCGCTTGAAGCGCAGACCGTCAGCCAGATGGTCGACCTGGTCCTCGCCGAACCGGAGGGCAGCAAGCTGATGCTGTTGGCGCCGGTCATCCGCGAGCGCAAAGGCGAGCACCTGTCGGTTTTCGAAGAGCTGCGCGCGCAGGGTTTTGTCCGCGCCAGAATCAATGGAAAGCTCTATGAGCTGGACGAAGCTCCCAAGCTCGACAAGCAGAAAAAACATACCATCGATGTCGTGGTCGACCGCTTCAAGGTTCGCGCCGACCTGCAACAACGCCTGGCCGAATCCTTCGAGACCGCGCTGAAACTGGCGGACGGCATCGCCCTGGTGGCGCCGATGGACGACGAGCCGGGTGAAGAGATGATCTTCTCCGCACGCTTCGCCTGCCCGATCTGCGGCCACGCGATCAGCGAACTGGAACCCAAGCTGTTCTCCTTCAACAACCCGGCCGGCGCTTGCCCGACCTGCGATGGTCTGGGGGTGAAGCAGTTCTTCGACATCAAGCGCCTGGTCAATGGCGAACTGACCCTGGCCGAAGGGGCGATTCGTGGCTGGGACAGGCGTAACGTCTATTACTTCCAGATGCTCGGCTCGCTGGCCTCGCACTACAAATTCAGCCTGGAAGTTCCGTTCAACGAATTGCCGGCCGATCAGCAGAAATTCATCCTGCACGGCAGTGGTTCGCAAAACGTCGACTTCAAATACCTGAACGACCGTGGCGATATCGTCAAACGCTCGCACCCGTTCGAAGGCATCGTGCCGAACCTGGAACGCCGTTACCGCGAAACCGAATCGGCATCGGTGCGCGAAGAACTGGCCAAGTTCCTCAGCACCCAGTCGTGCCCGGATTGCCGTGGTACCCGCCTGCGGCGTGAAGCGCGGCATGTGTGGGTCGGCGAGAAAACCCTGCCGGCAGTGACCAACCTGCCGATCGGCGATGCGTCCGATTATTTTGGCGGGCTCAAGCTCACCGGACGACGTGGCGAAATTGCCGACAAGATCCTCAAGGAAATCCGCGAGCGCCTGCAGTTCCTGGTCAACGTCGGCCTCGACTACCTGTCGCTGGATCGCAGCGCGGACACCTTGTCCGGTGGCGAGGCCCAGCGTATTCGTCTCGCGAGCCAGATTGGCGCCGGCCTGGTGGGCGTCCTGTACATCCTCGACGAACCCTCCATCGGTCTGCATCAGCGCGATAACGACCGGCTGCTGGGCACCCTCAAGCACCTGCGCGATATCGGTAACACGGTGATCGTGGTCGAGCACGACGAAGACGCGATCCGCCTGGCCGACTACGTGGTGGACATCGGCCCGGGCGCTGGCGTGCACGGCGGGCATATCGTCGCCGAAGGCACACCGGCCGAGGTCATGGCTCACCCGGACTCGCTGACGGGTAAATACCTGTCGGGCCGAGTGAAGATCGAAGTCCCGGCCAAACGTACACCGCGCAACAAGAAGCTGACGCTGTCGCTCAAGGGCGCGCGTGGCAACAACCTGCGCAATGTCGACCTGGAGATTCCGATCGGCCTGCTGACCTGTGTGACCGGCGTGTCCGGCTCCGGCAAGTCGACGCTGATCAACAACACCCTGTTCCCTTTGAGCGCCACGGCGCTGAATGGCGCCACTACCCTCGAAGCGGCCGTACACGACAGCATCAAGGGCCTGGAGCACCTGGACAAGGTCGTCGACATCGACCAGAGCCCGATCGGCCGTACACCGCGCTCCAACCCGGCGACCTACACCGGTTTGTTCACGCCGATCCGCGAGTTGTTCGCCGGCGTACCGGAGTCCCGCTCCCGGGGCTACGGTCCGGGGCGTTTCTCCTTCAACGTCAAGGGTGGCCGCTGCGAAGCTTGTCAGGGCGACGGCCTGATCAAGGTCGAGATGCACTTCCTGCCGGACATCTACGTGCCCTGCGACGTGTGCAAGAGCAAGCGATACAACCGCGAAACCCTTGAGATCAAGTACAAGGGCAAGAGCATCCACGAAACCCTCGAGATGACGATCGAGGAAGCACGGGTGTTCTTCGATGCCGTACCGGCCCTGGCGCGCAAGCTGCAAACATTGATGGACGTCGGCCTGTCGTACATCAAGCTGGGGCAATCGGCGACCACGCTGTCCGGCGGTGAAGCCCAACGGGTGAAACTGTCCCGCGAGCTGTCCAAGCGCGATACCGGCAAGACCCTGTACATCCTCGACGAACCCACCACCGGTCTGCACTTCGCGGATATCCAGCAACTGCTGGACGTGTTGCATCGCCTGCGCGACCACGGCAACACCGTGGTGGTGATCGAACACAACCTGGACGTGATCAAGACCGCTGACTGGCTGGTGGACCTGGGGCCGGAGGGTGGTTCCAAGGGCGGGCAGATCATTGCCGTCGGCACCCCGGAAGAAGTGTCAGAGATGAAGCAATCCCATACCGGTTACTACCTCAAACCGCTGCTGGAGCGCGATCGGGCTTGACCGGCCCCCATGAAAAAGCCCCTGTCACTTCATCAGTGACAGGGGCTTTTTTGTATTCGCAGCAATCAGGTGTGGGATTGCAGGTAGTTCTCTAGCCCGATCAACTTGATCAGACCCAACTGCTTCTCGAGCCAGTAGGTGTGATCTTCTTCGGTGTCATGCAATTGAACCCGCAGCATTTCGCGGCTGACGTAGTCCTTGTGTTGTTCGCAGAGCTTGATGCCCTTGCACAACGCAGCCCGTACCTTGTATTCCAAGCGCAAATCCGCTTCGAGCATCTCTGTCACCGTGGTGCCGACGTCGAGATCGTCCGGACGCATGCGCGGCGTGCCTTCGAGCATCAGAATCCGGCGCATCAGGGCATCAGCGTGCCCTGCTTCCTCTTCCATCTCGTGGTTGATTCTTTCGTAGAGCTTGGTGAAACCCCAGTCCTCATACATCCGCGAGTGGACGAAATATTGATCACGCGCGGCCAGTTCGCCGGTCAGCAACGTGTTGAGGTAATCGATCACATCTGGGTGGCCTTGCATCGCCCTACATCTCCCTGCTTTAAAATTGTAGTTTGAACCAACATGCCCTTATCGTCACTCGCAAGACGCAATAAAAGCGAAGATATTCTGAGAAAACTGGCTGAAATAACGCAAAAACCGCCCAAACAAGGGCGGTTCTGCTTCTCATTTAGACTTCGTTAAGCTGTACGTTGAGCAGCTTTGCGATTGCTTCTCCATACGCCGGGTCAGCCTTGTAGAAATGCTGCAACTGGCGATCAACCACATCACTCGATACACCCGCCATCGCACCGGCGATGCTGCTAACCAGCAATGATTGCTGCTCCCCAGTCATCAAGCGAAACAACGCGCCGGCGTGGCTGTAGTAGTCGGTATCCTCGCGGTGATCGTAACGATCAGCCGCACCGCTCAGTGCCAATGGCGGCTCTGCATAGCGAGGCGCTTGCTTCGGCGACTCAACGTAGCTGTTCGGCTCGTAGTTTGGTGCCGCACCGCCGTTACTGCCAAACGCCATCGAACCATCACGCTGGTAGCTGTTCACCGGACTGCGAGGCGCATTAACCGGCAATTGCTGGTGATTGGTGCCAACACGGTAGCGGTGAGCATCCGCGTAAGCGAATACTCGACCTTGCAGCATGCGGTCAGGCGATAAGCCAACACCTGGGACCATGTTGCTGGGACCGAATGCCGCTTGCTCGACTTCAGCAAAGTAGTTCAGCGGATTGCGATTGAGCTCCAGCTCTCCGACCTCAATCAGTGGAAACTCTTTCTGCGACCAGGTCTTGGTGACATCAAAGGGGTTCTCGTAGTGCGCCGCTGCCTGAGCTTCGCTCATGATCTGGATGCATACGCGCCATTTCGGGAAATCACCCTGCTCGATGGCATTGAACAGGTCGCGCTGGGCGTAATCCGGATCAGTGCCCGCCAGGCGCGCTGCCTCCGCTGGAGCAAGGTTCTTGATCCCCTGCCTGGTCTTGTAGTGCCACTTCACCCAGTGACGCTCACCTTGAGCGTTGATGAGGCTGTAAGTGTGGCTGCCGAAGCCATGCATGTGACGGTATCCATCAGGGATACCCCGGTCGGAGAACAGGATGGTGACCTGGTGCAGCGCCTCGGGCGAATGCGACCAGAAGTCCCACATCGCCTGGGCACTCTTCAGGTTGCTTTGCGGCAAACGCTTCTGGGTGTGGATAAAGTCCGGGAACTTCAGTGGATCGCGAATGAAGAACACGGGGGTGTTGTTGCCGACGATGTCCCAGTTGCCTTCCTCGGTATAAAACTTCAAGGCGAACCCACGCGGATCACGCTCGGTATCAGCCGAACCCCGCTCACCGCCCACGGTGGAAAACCGCAGGAAAGTCGGGGTTTGCTTGCCGACTGTCTCAAACAGCTTCGCGCTGGTGTATTGAGTGATATCGCGCGTCACGGTGAACGTACCGTAGGCACCCGAGCCTTTGGCGTGTACACGGCGCTCAGGGATGTTTTCACGGTTGAAGTGGGCAAGCTTCTCGATCAGGTGAAAGTCGTCGAGCAGCAGCGGGCCACGAGGGCCGGCGGAACGGGAATTCTGGTTATCGGCAACAGGAGCGCCACTGGCGGTGGTAAGCGTTTTGTTTTGGCTCATGCGATCTTCCTTCCTCTGTCGGTCTTGAACTGCCGGCTATCGGCTGAGAGGGAGTATTGATCATCAATATGACAGCTACAAATTCATTAACTTGCAGACATCGATAGATAAAAACTAATGATCATCCCCATCACATAATGACGACGAGGACGCGGGAAACGCTTGTACAGAGGGCGCGTTTCTTACAGGCACAAAAAACCGGGCACTAGGCCCGGTTCTTTGTTTCAGACTGACGTCTTACTCGGCAGATACAGCTTCGCCAGCAGTAGCACGATCAACCAACTCGACGTACGCCATAGGCGCGTTGTCGCCAGCGCGGAAACCGCACTTGAGGATGCGCAGGTAGCCACCCTCACGGGTAGCGTAACGCTTGCCCAGGTCGTTGAAGAGCTTACCAACGATAGCTTTCGAACGAGTACGGTCGAAAGCCAGACGGCGGTTAGCAACGCTATCTGTCTTGGCCAAAGTGATCAGCGGCTCGGCAACGCGGCGCAGTTCTTTAGCTTTTGGCAGAGTAGTTTTGATCAGCTCGTGCTCGAACAGCGACACCGCCATGTTTTGGAACATGGCCTTGCGGTGCGAGCTGGTGCGGCTCAGGTGACGACCACTTTTACGATGACGCATGGTTCATTCCTTACCAAACACTACGTTCGGTGATTACGACGATCAGGCAGTCGCCTTGTCGTCCTTCTTAAGACTTGCAGGCGGCCAGTTGTCGAGGCGCATGCCGAGGGACAGACCGCGGGAGGCCAGAACGTCCTTGATTTCAGTCAAGGATTTCTTGCCCAGGTTCGGAGTCTTCAACAGCTCTACTTCGGTACGCTGAATCAGGTCACCGATGTAGTAGATGTTTTCCGCCTTAAGGCAGTTAGCCGAACGTACAGTCAGTTCCAGATCGTCAACCGGGCGAAGCAGGATCGGATCGATCTCGTCTTCCTGCTCGACAACCACTGGCTCACTGTCACCCTTGAGGTCGACGAACGCAGCCAACTGCTGTTGCAGGATGGTTGCAGCGCGGCGAATTGCCTCTTCAGGATCCAGAGTACCGTTGGTTTCCAGATCAATAACCAGCTTGTCCAGGTTAGTACGCTGCTCGACACGGGCGTTTTCCACCACGTATGCGATACGGCGAACCGGGCTGAACGAAGAGTCAAGCTGCAAGCGACCGATGCTGCGGCTTTCGTCTTCATCGCTCTGACGCGAGTCTGCCGGTTCATAACCACGACCACGAGCTACTACGAGCTTCATGTTCAGGGCGCCGTTAGACGCCAGGTTAGCGATTACGTGATCGGGATTAACGATCTCGACATCATGATCCAGCTGAATATCGGCAGCGGTAACCACCCCCGAACCCTTCTTCGACAAGGTCAGCGTAACTTCGTCACGACCGTGCAGCTTGATAGCCAGACCTTTAAGGTTCAACAGGATTTCAATTACGTCTTCCTGTACACCTTCGATGGCGCTGTACTCGTGGAGCACACCGTCAATCTCGGCCTCGACTACTGCACAGCCGGGCATTGAGGACAACAGGATGCGGCGCAGCGCGTTGCCCAGGGTATGGCCAAAGCCACGCTCGAGAGGCTCGAGAGTGATCTTGGCGCGGGTTGGACTGACAACCTGCACATCAATGTGGCGGGGTGTCAGGAACTCATTTACCGAAATCTGCATGGATGCACCTATTTTCTAGCCCTTACTTGGAGTAGAGCTCGACAATCAGGCTTTCGTTGATGTCGGCGGACAGATCACTGCGAGCTGGAACGTTCTTGAAAACGCCCGACTTCTTCTCAGTGTCTACTTCTACCCATTCTACGCGGCCACGTTGGGCACACAGATCGAGAGCTTGGACAATGCGAAGTTGATTTTTTGCTTTCTCGCGAACAGCGACCACGTCACCAGCACGAACCTGGTAGGACGGAACGTTAACGGTCTGACCGTTTACGCTGATCGACTTGTGCGATACCAGCTGACGGGATTCGGCACGAGTCGAACCAAAGCCCATACGGTATACAACGTTGTCCAGACGGCATTCGAGCAGTTGCAGCAGGTTTTCACCGGTTGCACCTTTCTTGCCAGCAGCTTCTTTGTAGTAGCCGCTGAATTGACGCTCGAGAACGCCGTAGATACGACGGACCTTCTGCTTTTCACGCAGTTGGGTGCCGTAGTCGGACTGGCGACCGCGGCGTTGGCCGTGGATACCAGGTGCTGCTTCAATGTTGCACTTCGATTCGATCGCGCGCACGCCGCTCTTCAGGAAGAGATCGGTGCCTTCGCGACGAGCGAGTTTGCATTTTGGACCAATGTAACGAGCCATTCTTTACAATCTCCTGGATTACACGCGGCGCTTCTTCGGCGGACGGCACCCGTTGTGCGGGATTGGCGTCACGTCGGTGATGCTGGCGATCTTGTAGCCACAGCCGTTCAAAGCGCGGACTGCGGATTCACGACCTGGACCTGGACCTTTGACGTTGACGTCGAGGTTTTTCAGGCCGTATTCCAGCGCAGCTTGACCAGCACGTTCAGCAGCTACTTGAGCAGCAAACGGGGTGGACTTGCGGGAACCGCGGAAACCCGAACCACCGGAGGTAGCCCAGGAAAGAGCGTTACCTTGACGGTCGGTGATGGTCACGATGGTGTTGTTAAAAGATGCATGGATGTGGGCGATGCCATCAACCACTGTCTTTTTAACTTTTTTACGAGGACGAGCAGCAGGTTTTGCCATGATTAAATTCCTGTCGATTCGCTGGGGCGATTACTTGCGGATCGGCTTACGCGGACCTTTACGGGTACGCGCGTTGGTCTTGGTACGCTGACCGCGTACTGGAAGACCGCGACGATGACGCAGACCGCGATAGCAACCGAGGTCCATCAAGCGCTTGATTTTCATGTTGATTTCGCGACGCAGGTCACCTTCAGTGGTGAACTTCGCCACTTCGCCACGCAGCTGTTCAATTTGCTCGTCGCTCAGATCTTTGATCTTTGCTGCTGGGTTTACCCCAGTCTCTGCACAAATTTTCTGTGCAGTAGTGCGACCAACACCATAGATGTAGGTCAGCGAGATAACAGTATGCTTGTTATCTGGAATGTTAACGCCTGCAATACGGGCCATTCAGTGGGACTCCAATTGACAGCTACCTACGCCCCGGAAGCCAAGAAATAGGGCGCGAGATAATATCGCTGTAATAACAAATAATCAACCCGGCAGCGCACTAGCTGCCGGGCTTGAAGCACAATCACACTCAGCCTTGGCGCTGTTTGTGACGCGGTTCCGCGCTGCAAATTACTCGAACAACACCTTCGCGGCGAATAATCTTGCAGTTACGGCACAGCTTTTTCACCGATGCACGAACTTTCATCACCAACTCCTCGAACCTTATGGGTCAGCGCAGCATGCCGCTGCCGTAACCCTTCAGGTTGGCTTTCTTCATCAGGGATTCGTACTGGTGCGAAACGAGGTGCGATTGTACTTGGGACATGAAGTCCATCACAACCACGACGACGATCAGCAACGAGGTCCCGCCAAGGTAGAACGGTACGTTGGCTGCAACCACCAGGAACTGGGGCAACAGGCAGACGGCCGTCATGTAAAGAGCACCGAACATGGTCAAGCGAGTCAGAACGCCATCAATGTAGCGCGCAGACTGCTCACCTGGACGGATGCCCGGAATAAAGGCACCGGACTTCTTCAGGTTTTCCGCTACGTCTTTCGGATTGAACATCAACGCCGTATAGAAGAAGCAGAAGAAAATAATCCCTGCACTAAACAGCAGAATATTCAACGGCTGACCAGGAGCGATCGACTGCGAGATGTCCTGCAACCAGCCCATACCTTCAGACTGACCGAACCAGGCACCCAACGAAGCCGGGAACAGCAAAATGCTGCTCGCGAAAATAGCCGGAATAACACCGGCCATGTTCACCTTCAGCGGCAAGTGGCTGGTCTGCGCAGCGAAGACCTTGCGGCCCTGCTGACGCTTGGCGTAGTGAACAGCAATACGACGCTGACCACGCTCAATGAACACCACAAAACCGATAATCGCTACTGCCAGCAAACCGATGGCAACCAGGGCGAAGATGTTGATATCACCCTGACGTGCAGACTCGAAAGACTGCCCGATCGCTCTCGGAAGACCGGCGACGATACCTGCGAAAATCAACATCGAGATACCGTTGCCAACACCACGCTCAGTAATCTGCTCACCCAGCCACATCATGAACATCGCACCAGCCACAAACGTGGATACCGCGACGAAATGGAAGCCAAAGTCACCAGTGAACGCAACACCCTGCCCCGCCAGGCCAACGGACATGCCGATAGCCTGAACCAGGGCGAGGATGACAGTGCCGTAGCGGGTGTACTGGCTGATCTTGCGACGGCCAGCTTCACCTTCCTTCTTCAACTGCTCCAGCTGCGGGCTGACGGCGGTCATCAGTTGCATGATGATCGATGCCGAGATGTACGGCATGATCCCCAGTGCAAAGATGCTCATCCGCTCCAGCGCGCCGCCGGAAAACATGTTGAACAAGCTAAGAATGGTCCCCTCATTCTGTCGAAACAGGTCCGCGAGTCGGTCCGGGTTGATACCTGGAACCGGGATGTGTGCGCCTATTCGGTAGACGATAATCGCCAGGAACAGAAAACGCAGACGAGCCCAGAGTTCAGACATACCGCCTTTGCCGAGCGCAGAGAGAGCACCTTGCTTAGCCATTTATTCCTCGAACTTGCCGCCAGCTGCTTCGATAGCCGCACGCGCACCCTTGGTGGCGCCGATTCCCTTGCCGATAGTGACAGCGCGAGTCACTTCACCGGACAGCATGATTTTCACACGCTGTACGTTGACATTGATCACGTTGGCATCTTTCAGGGACTGCACGGTGACGATGTCGCCTTCCACTTTAGCCAGCTCGGACAAACGCACTTCTGCGCGATCCATGGCTTTCAGGGAAACGAAACCGAACTTCGGCAGGCGACGATGCAGCGGCTGTTGACCGCCTTCAAAGCCTGGAGCAATGGTGCCACCGGAGCGGGAGGTCTGACCTTTGTGACCACGGCCACCAGTCTTACCCAAACCGCTACCGATACCACGGCCCGGACGATGCTTTTCGCGACGGGAACCCGGCGCTGGACTCAGATCATTGAGTTTCATCGATTAACCCTCGACACGCAGCATGTAGTAAGCCTTGTTGATCATCCCGCGATTCTCGGGAGTATCCTGGACTTCTACAGTGTGACCGATGCGACGCAGACCCAGACCCTTAACGCACAGTTTGTGGTTAGGGATGCGGCCGGTCATGCTTTTGATCAGCGTTACTTTTACGGTAGCCATGATCAGAAGATCTCCTTGACGCTTTTGCCACGCTTGGCGGCAATGGATTCAGGAGACTGCATTGCTTTCAAACCCTTGAAAGTGGCGTGAACCACGTTTACAGGGTTAGTCGAGCCGTAGCACTTGGCCAGAACGTTCTGAACGCCAGCAACTTCGAGGACAGCACGCATAGCGCCGCCAGCGATGATACCGGTACCTTCAGAAGCAGGCTGCATGTACACCTTCGAAGCGCCGTGAGCGGACTTCATTGCGTACTGCAGGGTGGTGCCGTTCAGATCAACCTGGATCATGTTGCGGCGAGCAGCTTCCATTGCCTTCTGGATCGCAGCAGGCACTTCACGCGACTTGCCACGGCCGAAGCCAACACGGCCCTTACCATCACCAACCACGGTCAACGCGGTGAAGGTGAAGATACGGCCGCCTTTAACGGTTTTGGCTACGCGGTTAACTTGAACCAGCTTCTCGATGTAGCCTTCGTCGCGCTTTTGGTCGTTATTTGACATAACTTAGAACTCCAGCCCAGCTTCACGAGCAGCATCAGCCAGCGCTTTAACGCGGCCGTGGTACTTGAAGCCAGAGCGGTCGAAAGCCACTTGCGAGACGCCAGCGGCCTTAGCACGCGTAGCGACCAGCTGGCCAACCTTAGTGGCCGCGTCGATGTTGCCGGTGGCACCATCACGCAGTTCTTTATCCAAAGTCGAGGCGCTTGCCAGGACTTTGTTGCCGTCGGCCGAAATGACCTGGGCGTAGATGTGCTGCGAAGAGCGGAACACGCAGAGACGCACGACTTCGAGTTCGTGCATTTTCAGGCGTGCTTTGCGAGCGCGACGCAGTCGAGTAACTTTTTTGTCGGTCATTTGCTATGCCCTACTTCTTCTTGGCTTCTTTACGACGGACGACTTCGTCCGCGTAGCGCACACCTTTGCCTTTGTACGGCTCTGGTGGACGGAAGTCGCGGATCTCGGCGGCCACTTGACCTACCAGCTGCTTGTCGATGCCCTTGATCAGGATATCGGTCTGGCTAGGAGTCTCAGCGGTGATGCCTTCCGGCAGTTCGTAATCCACTGGGTGCGAGAAGCCAAGAGCCAGGTTCAGCACTGTGCCTTTTGCTTGCGCTTTGTAACCAACACCGACCAGCTGGAGCTTGCGCTCGAAGCCTTGGCTTACGCCCTGGACCATGTTGTTTACCAACGCACGAGTGGTACCAGCCATCGCGCGAGTCTGTTGATCGCCATTGCGAGCAGCGAAACGCAGCTCACCAGCTTCTTCAACGATCTCAACGGACGAGTGGATGTTCAGTTCGAGAGTGCCCTTGGCACCCTTCACCGAAAGCTGTTGGCCTGCGAATTTTACTTCGACACCGGCTGGCAGCTTAACGGGGTTCTTAGCGACGCGAGACATGCTTATCCCCCCTTAGAACACAGTGCAAAGAACTTCGCCGCCGACACCGGCAGCGCGCGCAGCACGATCAGTCATCACACCCTTGTTGGTGGAGACGATAGACACACCGAGACCGCCACGAACTTTTGGCAGATCATCGACGGACTTGTACTGACGCAGGCCTGGACGGCTAACGCGCTTCACTTCTTCGATAACCGGACGGCCTTCGAAGTACTTCAGCTCGATGGACAGCAGTGGTTTGATTTCGCTGCTGATCTGATAACCCGCAATGTAACCTTCGTCCTTCAGGACTTTGGCAACAGCTACCTTCAACGTGGAAGATGGCATGCTTACGACGGACTTTTCAGCCATCTGGGCATTACGGATACGAGTTAGCATGTCCGCTAACGGGTCCTGCATACTCATGGGCTAGACGCTCCTAATACAAAAAAATTAGCCTTGCGGCTATTACGTGTCGCCGAGAATCTCCGAGCATGAAAAACACGGGCTCAGGCGAGCCGGGTATTCTAGACACACCCCGGAAATGAATCAAGCCCCAAAAGGGGCTTGATCCAGATTCAAGGCCACCGGTGGTCAGGATCTTGCGATCCTGGACACCGAGACTTTGACAGTACTTACCAGCTGGCTTTAACCAGACCCGGTACGTCACCACGCATGGCAGCTTCACGCAGCTTGTTACGGCCGAGGCCGAACTTGCGGTAAACGCCGTGTGGACGACCGGTCAGGCGGCAGCGGTTACGCATGCGCGAAGCGCTTGCGTCACGTGGCTGCTTCTGCAGGGCTACTGTAGCTTCCCAACGCGCTTCTGGACTTGCGTTCAGATCAACGATGATAGCTTTCAGTGCTGCACGCTTCTTGGCGTACTTGGCAACCGTGAGCTGACGCTTCAGCTCGCGGTTTTTCATGCTCATCTTGGCCATGGTCCTACTCCAATCAGTTGCGGAACGGGAATTTGAACGCACGCAGCAGAGCGCGGCCTTCATCATCGTTCTTGGCAGTGGTGGTCAGGGTGATGTCCAGACCGCGGAGAGCATCGATTTTGTCGTAGTCGATTTCCGGGAAGATGATCTGCTCTTTCACGCCCATGCTGTAGTTGCCACGACCATCGAAGGACTTGGCATTCAGGCCGCGGAAGTCGCGAACCCGAGGCAGGGAGATCGACAGCAGACGATCCAGGAACTCGTACATACGCTCACGGCGCAGGGTCACTTTGACGCCGATCGGCCAACCTTCACGGACTTTAAAGCCAGCGATGGATTTGCGAGCGTAGGTCACAACGACTTTCTGGCCGGTGATCTTTTCCAGGTCAGCAACAGCGTGCTCGATGACTTTTTTGTCGCCGATCGCTTCGCCCAGACCCATGTTCAGGGTGATTTTGGTAACGCGCGGAACTTCCATCACGTTCGAAAGCTTAAGTTCTTCCTTAAGTTTCGGAGCAATTTCCTTCCGGTAAATCTCTTTTAGTCGTGCCATGGTCTCATCTACCTAGCAGTGTTCAAGCATCAACCGCTTTTTGGGTCGACTTGAAGACACGAATTTTCTTGCCATCTTCTACTTTGAAACCAACGCGGTCAGCCTTGTTGGTTTCGCCGTTGAAAATGGCGACGTTAGAAGCATCCAGTGGAGCTTCTTTTTCGACGATACCGCCCTGCACGCCCGACATCGGGTTAGGCTTGGTATGACGCTTGACCAGGTTCAGACCACCAATAACCAAACGGTTGTTAGCGAGAACCTTAAGCACCTTACCGCGCTTACCTTTGTCTTTGCCGGCGATCACGATGATCTCGTCGTCACGACGAATCTTTTGCATGTCGGATCTCCTTACAGCACTTCTGGGGCGAGCGAGACGATCTTCATGAACTTCTCAGTACGAAGTTCACGGGTCACTGGCCCAAAGATACGGGTGCCGATCGGCTCTTGCTTGTTGTTCAGAAGAACAGCAGCGTTGCCATCAAAGCGGATAATGGAGCCATCAGCACGACGTACGCCGTGACGAGTGCGGACTACAACAGCAGTCATCACTTGGCCTTTTTTCACTTTACCGCGAGGAATTGCTTCCTTCACGGTAACTTTGATGATGTCACCGATACCAGCGTAACGACGATGGGAGCCACCCAGCACCTTGATGCACATAACGCGGCGAGCGCCGCTGTTATCGGCCACATCGAGCATGGATTGAGTCTGAATCATATAATTTCTCCGACCCCTAGTCCTTAGACTTCCACAGCGCGTTCGAGAACATCAACCAGCGCCCAAGACTTGGTCTTGGCCAAAGGACGAGTTTCACGAATAGTGACTTTGTCGCCGATGTGGCACTGATTGGTTTCGTCGTGCGCGTGCAGCTTAGTCGAACGCTTAACGTATTTACCGTAGATCGGGTGCTTAACGCGACGCTCGATCAGAACGGTGATGGTTTTGTCCATCTTGTCGCTGACAACACGGCCAGTCAGCGTACGGACAGTTTTTTCGGCTTCAGCCATGATTACTTACCTGCCTGCTGGTTGAGCACAGTCTTCACGCGAGCGATGTCACGCTTAACTTGCGAGAGCAGATGAGACTGCCCCAACTGGCCAGTTGCTTTCTGCATACGCAGATTGAACTGGTCGCGCAGCAGGCCGAGCAGTTGCTCGTTCAGCTGCTGTGCGGATTTTTCACGAAGTTCATTCGCTTTCATCACATCACCGTCCGTTTAACAAAGGAGGTGGCGAGCGGCAGCTTTGCAGCAGCCAGGGCGAAAGCCTCACGCGCCAGCTCTTCAGAAACACCCTCGATTTCATACAGGACTTTGCCTGGCTGAATCTGGGCAACCCAGTATTCCACGTTACCCTTACCTTTACCCATCCGAACCTCGAGAGGTTTTTTGGAGATCGGCTTGTCCGGGAATACACGGATCCAGATCTTGCCGCCACGTTTTACGTGACGGGTCAGAGCACGACGCGCTGACTCGATCTGACGAGCGGTGAGACGACCACGAGCAACAGACTTCAGCGCGAACTCGCCGAAGCTGACTTTGCTACCGCGCAATGCCAGGCCACGGTTGTGACCAGTCATCTGCTTGCGGAACTTCGTACGCTTTGGTTGCAACATTTGGCGTACCCCTTACTTAGCAGCTTTTTTACGAGGCGCTGGTGCTTGTGGTTTCAGTTCTTCTTGGCGACCACCAATTACTTCGCCTTTGAAGATCCAAACCTTTACACCGATCACACCGTAAGTGGTGTGAGCTTCGTAGTTGGCATAGTCGATGTCGGCACGCAGGGTGTGCAATGGCACACGACCTTCGCGATACCATTCAGTACGTGCGATTTCAGCACCGCCGAGACGACCGCTCACTTGGATTTTGATGCCTTTGGCACCAATGCGCATGGCGTTCTGTACTGCGCGCTTCATAGCGCGACGGAACATTACGCGACGCTCCAGCTGCTGAGCTACGCTCTGCGCAACCAGCATACCGTCGAGCTCCGGCTTGCGGATCTCTTCGATATTGATGTGCACAGGCACACCCATTTGCTTGGTCAGGTCCTGACGCAGTTTCTCAACATCTTCACCTTTCTTCCCGATAACGATACCTGGACGAGCGGTGTGGATGGTGATGCGTGCAGTTTGGGCCGGACGATGGATATCGATACGGCTTACGGACGCGCTTTTTAGTTTGTCTTGGAGGTACTCACGCACATTCAGATCTGCGAGCAAATAGTCCGCATAAGTCCGACCGTCTGCGTACCAGACGGAGGTGTGCTCCTTGACGATTCCCAGGCGAATGCCAATGGGATGTACTTTCTGACCCATCTCTTCGACTCCGTTACTTGTCAGCAACCTTGACAGTGATATGGCAAGACCGCTTGACGATGCGATCAGCACGGCCTTTGGCACGTGGCATGATGCGCTTCAGCGAACGCCCTTCGTTGACGAAAACAGTGCTGACCTTCAGGTCATCAACGTCTGCGCCTTCGTTATGCTCGGCGTTGGCTACGGCCGACTCCAGCACTTTCTTCATGATCTCGGCGGCTTTCTTACTGCTGAAAGCCAACAGGTTGAGCGCTTCGCCCACCTTCTTCCCGCGGATCTGGTCGGCGACCAAGCGGGCTTTCTGGGCGGAGATTCGAGCGCCCGACAACTTAGCGGCTACTTCCATTTCCTAACCCCTTAACGCTTGGCTTTCTTGTCTGCCACGTGCCCGCGATAAGTGCGGGTACCGGCGAACTCGCCCAGTTTGTGGCCGACCATGTCTTCGTTCACGAGAACTGGGACGTGCTGACGACCGTTGTGTACTGCGATGGTCAGACCGACCATTTGTGGCAGGATCATCGAACGACGCGACCAGGTTTTCACCGGTTTGCGATCGTTCTTTTCCGCCGCCACTTCGATCTTCTTCAGTAGGTGAAGATCGATAAAAGGACCTTTTTTCAGAGAACGTGGCACTGTCGTATCCCTCTATTTACTTGCGACGACGGACGATCATTTTGTCGGTACGCTTATTACCACGAGTCTTCGCGCCCTTAGTCGGGAAGCCCCATGGCGATACCGGATGACGACCACCAGAGGTACGACCTTCACCACCACCATGTGGGTGGTCAACCGGGTTCATGGCAACACCACGAACGGTTGGGCGAACGCCACGCCAGCGTTTGGCACCAGCTTTACCCAGCGAACGCAGGCTGTGCTCGGAGTTCGAGACTTCGCCCAGGGTCGCACGGCATTCAGCCAGGACTTTACGCATTTCACCGGAACGCAGACGCAGGGTAACGTACACGCCTTCACGAGCGATCAGCTGAGCCGAAGCACCAGCGGAACGAGCGATCTGTGCGCCTTTACCTGGCTTCAGTTCGATGCCGTGTACGGTAGAACCGACTGGAATGTTGCGCAGTTGCAGAGCGTTACCTGGCTTGATTGGAGCCAGAGCGCCTGCGATCAGCGTGTCGCCAGCACTCACGCCTTTAGGGGCGATGATGTAGCGGCGCTCGCCGTCTGCGTAGCAGAGCAGTGCGATGTGAGCAGTACGGTTTGGATCGTATTCGATACGCTCGACAGTGGCGACGATGCCATCTTTGTCGTTGCGACGGAAATCGACCATACGGTAATGCTGCTTATGACCACCACCGATGTGACGAGTGGTAATACGGCCATTGTTGTTACGACCACCAGTCTTCGATTTCTTCTCGAGCAGCGGTGCGTGAGGAGCGCCTTTATGCAGCTCCTGGTTGACCACCTTGACCACAAAACGGCGGCCAGGGGAAGTCGGTTTGCATTTAACGATTGCCATGATGCACCCCTTCCTTACTCAGCACTGCTGCTGAAATCGAGATCTTGGCCTGGCTGAAGGGAGATAACTGCCTTCTTCCAGTCATTACGCTTGCCCAGACCGCGAGCAGTGCGCTTGCT
The DNA here is from genome assembly GCF_002236115.1 of Pseudomonas jessenii. GTDB lineage: Bacteria > Pseudomonadota > Gammaproteobacteria > Pseudomonadales > Pseudomonadaceae > Aquipseudomonas > Aquipseudomonas jessenii. Next base: position 311,722 of record NZ_NIWT01000010.1, read on the forward strand.
CTTACCCAGAACATTCAGGGTAGTAACACGCTCTACTTTCACGCTGAACAGGCTTTCGACGGCCTTCTTGATTTCCAGCTTGGTTGCGTCGGTAGCAACCTTGAAAACGAACTGGCCTTTCTTGTCTGCCAGAACCGTAGCCTTCTCGGAAACGTGCGGGCCAAGCAGAACTTTAAATACGCGTTCCTGGTTCATCCCAGCAGCTCCTCGAATTTCTTCACGGCCGACACGGTGATCAACACCTTGTCGTATGCGATCAGACTAACTGGATCGGAACCTTGCACGTCACGTACATCTACGTGTGGCAGGTTACGAGCAGCCAGGTACAGGTTCTGATCAACAGCGTCGGACACGATCAGAACGTCGGTCAGGCTCATGTTGTTCAGTTTGCCCAGCAGGTCTTTGGTTTTCGGCGTTTCAACGGCGAAATCCTGAACCACGACCAGACGATCAGTACGCACCAGCTCAGCAAGGATGGAACGCATTGCTGCGCGGTACATCTTCTTGTTCAGCTTCTGGGAGTGATCCTGAGGACGAGCTGCGAAAGTGGTACCGCCGCCACGCCAGATTGGGCTACGGATAGTACCGGCACGAGCACGGCCAGTACCTTTCTGACGCCATGGGCGCTTACCGCCACCACGAACGTCGGAACGGGTCTTTTGCTGCTTGGAACCCTGACGACCGCCAGCCATGTAGGCTACGACTGCTTGGTGAACCAGCGTCTCGTTGAATTCGCCGCCAAATGTCAGTTCGGAAACTTCGATCGCTTGAGCGTCATTTACATTTAATTGCATGTCAGCTTCCCCTTAACCGCGAGCCTTGGCTGCTGGACGTACAACCAAGTTGCCGCCAGTAGCGCCAGGAACAGCGCCCTTGACCAACAACAGATTGCGTTCAGCGTCCACGCGCACTACTTCGAGGGACTGCACGGTCACGCGCTCAGCGCCCATATGACCGGACATTTTTTTGCCCTTGAATACACGACCAGGAGTCTGGCACTGGCCGATAGAGCCTGGAACGCGGTGGGATACGGAGTTACCGTGGGTGTTATCTTGCCCGCGGAAATTCCAACGCTTGATCGTACCCTGGAAGCCTTTACCCTTGGACTGACCGGTTACATCAACCAGTTGACCAGCGGCGAAGATTTCAGCGTTGATCAGATCGCCGGCCTGGTACTCGCCTTCTTCAAGGCGGAATTCCATTACGGTACGACCAGCGGCAACGTTCGCTTTAGCGAAGTGGCCAGCCTGAGCTGCTGTTACACGCGAAGCACGACGCTCGCCGACAGTGACTTGCACTGCACGATAGCCATCGGTCTCTTCAGTTTTGAACTGGGTGACGCGATTCGGTTCGATCTCAATGACCGTGACCGGAATGGAGACACCTTCTTCGGTGAAAATACGGGTCATACCCGCTTTACGACCGACTACACCAATAGTCATGTTGTAAACCTCATGAGTGTACGGGGCTTTCACCCGCTATGGCCGCCCATTTCAGAGCGTTACACGACTAAGACCGAGTCTTAGCCGAGGCTGATCTGCACTTCCACACCGGCCGCAAGATCAAGCTTCATAAGAGCATCAACGGTTTTATCCGTTGGCTGGACGATGTCCAGAACGCGCTTATGAGTACGGATCTCGTACTGGTCACGCGCGTCTTTGTTGACGTGCGGGGAGACCAGAACGGTGAACCGCTCTTTACGGGTAGGCAGTGGAATTGGACCACGCACTTGAGCACCAGTACGTTTCGCGGTTTCCACGATTTCCTGGGTTGATTGGTCGATCAGGCGATGGTCGAAAGCCTTCAACCTGATACGGATTTGCTGATTTTGCATTGGATTTCAGACTCCGGCTGCTATTCCCACCGGGCGCAATACGCCCGTTAAAAGGAGGCGCAATTCTATAGACGCCCCAGATGGGTGTCAACCCAATAAAAAAGCCCCCGCTGAGCGGGGGCCTTTCAAAGCATCGAAGCTATCTCAAAAGAGATGCTTACTCGATGATTTTGGCTACGACGCCAGCGCCGACGGTACGACCGCCTTCACGGATAGCGAAACGCAGGCCGTCTTCCATTGCGATGGTCTTGATCAGGGTAACTTCCATCTGGATGTTGTCACCTGGCATTACCATTTCAACGCCTTCTGGCAGCTGGCAGTTACCAGTCACGTCAGTAGTACGGAAGTAGAACTGTGGACGGTAGCCTTTGAAGAACGGAGTGTGACGACCGCCCTCTTCCTTGCTCAGAACGTAAACTTCTGCGGTGAACTTGGTGTGCGGCTTAACCGAACCTGGCTTAACCAGAACCTGGCCACGCTCAACGTCGTCACGCTTGGTACCACGCAGCAGAACGCCGCAGTTCTCGCCAGCACGACCTTCGTCGAGCAGCTTGCGGAACATTTCAACACCGGTGCAGGTGGTGGTGGTGGTGTCACGCAGACCAACGATTTCCAGTGCATCTTGAACGCGAACGATACCGCGCTCGATACGACCAGTCACAACAGTACCACGACCCGAGATCGAGAATACGTCTTCGATTGGCATCAGGAATGGCTTGTCGATAGCACGCTCTGGTTCTGGGATGTAGCTGTCCAGGGTTTCAACCAGTTTACGAACGGCAGTGGTGCCCATTTCGTTGTCGTCTTTGCCTTCCAGCGCCATACGAGCCGAACCGATGATGATTGGAGTGTCATCGCCCGGGAAGTCGTAGGTGGACAGCAGGTCGCGAACTTCCATCTCGACCAGTTCCAGCAGCTCAGCGTCGTCTACCAGGTCAGCCTTGTTCAGGAAAACCACGATGTACGGAACGCCTACCTGACGGGACAGCAGGATGTGCTCACGGGTTTGTGGCATCGGACCATCAGCGGCCGAGCAAACCAGGATCGCGCCGTCCATCTGGGCAGCACCGGTGATCATGTTCTTCACATAGTCAGCGTGACCTGGGCAGTCAACGTGAGCGTAGTGACGGATCTTCGAGTTGTACTCGACGTGCGCGGTGTTGATGGTGATACCACGAGCTTTTTCTTCTGGCGCGCTGTCGATTTTATCGAAATCAACGATTGCGGAACCGAAAACTTCGGAGCAAACGCGAGTCAGAGCTGCGGTCAGAGTGGTTTTACCGTGGTCAACGTGACCGATGGTGCCAACGTTGACGTGCGGTAGGGAACGATCAAATTTTTCTTTAGCCACGACAATTAACTCCTTGCCTAAAGGACTGAATCAGCCTTGTTTTTTGGTTACAGTTTCGACGATGTGCGACGGAGCTGTATTGTATTTTTTGAATTCCATAGAGTAGCTTGCGCGACCCTGGGACATCGAACGAACGTCGGTCGCATAACCGAACATCTCGCCCAACGGAACTTCAGCACGGATCACCTTACCGGAGACCGTGTCTTCCATACCCAGAATCATGCCGCGACGACGGTTAAGGTCGCCCATCACGTCACCCATATAGTCTTCAGGCGTAACAACCTCTACCGCCATGATCGGCTCGAGCAACTCACCACCGCCCTTCTGGGCCAGTTGCTTGGTCGCCATGGAAGCAGCCACCTTAAACGCCATCTCGTTCGAGTCGACGTCGTGGTAAGAACCATCAAACACGGTAGCCTTCAGGCCGATCAGCGGATAGCCGGCAACTACGCCGTTCTTCATCTGCTCTTCGATACCCTTCTGGATAGCCGGGATGTATTCCTTAGGAACCACACCACCCACTACTTCGTTCACGAATTGCAGACCTTCCTGACCTTCGTCAGCAGGAGCAAAACGGATCCAGCAATGGCCGAACTGGCCACGACCGCCGGACTGACGAACGAACTTGCCTTCGATTTCGCAATTCTTCGTGATGCGCTCACGATACGAAACCTGAGGCTTACCGATGTTGGCTTCGACGTTGAACTCACGGCGCATCCGGTCAACCAGGATGTCCAGGTGCAACTCGCCCATGCCAGAGATGATCGTTTGACCAGTCTCTTCATCAGTCTTGACGCGGAAAGACGGGTCTTCCTGAGCAAGTTTGCCCAGAGCGATACCCATTTTTTCCTGGTCATCCTTGGTCTTAGGCTCTACGGCAACCGAAATAACCGGCTCCGGGAAGTCCATGCGAACCAGGATGATTGGCTTGTCAGCGTTGCACAAGGTTTCACCAGTGGTGACGTCCTTCATGCCGATCAGGGCCGCGATGTCACCAGCGCGTACTTCCTTGATCTCTTCACGGGCGTTTGCGTGCATTTGCACCATACGACCCACGCGCTCTTTCTTGCCTTTGACCGAGTTGATCACGCCGTCGCCGGAGGCCAACACGCCCGAGTAAACACGGACGAAAGTCAAGGTACCCACGAATGGGTCGGTAGCGATCTTGAACGCCAGAGCCGAGAACGGCTCGTTGTCGTCTGCATGACGCTCCATCTGCTTTTCCTCGTCATCCGGGTCAGTACCCTTGATGGCAGGAATGTCGGTTGGAGCCGGCAGGTAGTCGATAACGGCGTCGAGAACCAGGGGAACACCCTTGTTCTTGAAGGAAGAACCGCAAACAGCCAGAACGATCTCACCAGCGATAGTACGCTGACGCAGAGCACCCTTGATTTCCTCGACGGTGAGTTCTTCACCCTCAAGGTACTTGTTCATCAGCTCTTCGCTGGCCTCGGCCGCAGCCTCAACCATGTTGTTGCGCCACTCTTCAGCCAGTTCCTGCAATTCAGCAGGGATGGCTTCACGACGAGGGGTCATACCCTTGTCGGCATCGTTCCAGTAAACGGCTTCCATGGTCATCAGATCGATCTGACCCTGGAAGTTGTCCTCGGAACCGATAGCCAGCTGGATAGGCACCGGAGTGTGACCCAGACGCTGCTTGATCTGAGCGATCACGCGCAGGAAGTTCGCACCGGCACGGTCCATCTTGTTCACGTAAACGATACGTGGAACACCGTACTTGTTGGCTTGACGCCATACGGTTTCGGACTGAGGCTCAACGCCGGAAGTACCGCAGAACACAACGACCGCGCCGTCGAGTACACGCAGGGAACGTTCAACTTCAATGGTGAAGTCTACGTGGCCCGGGGTATCGATGACGTTGAAACGGTACTGGTCTTTGTGCTGCTTGGCGGAACCCTGCCAGAAGGCGGTAATGGCAGCAGAAGTAATGGTAATACCACGCTCCTGCTCCTGCACCATCCAGTCTGTGGTCGCGGCGCCGTCATGCACCTCGCCCATTTTGTGACTTTTGCCAGTGTAAAAAAGGACGCGCTCAGTGGTGGTGGTTTTACCAGCATCCACGTGTGCAACGATACCAATGTTACGGTAGCGATTAATCGGTGTTGTACGAGCCATAAAGCCCTCGCAAAATTAGTGACGCTAAAATTAGAAGCGGTAGTGCGAGAAAGCCTTGTTGGCTTCAGCCATACGGTGAACGTCTTCACGCTTCTTAACTGCAGCACCTTTACCTTCGGCAGCGTCCAACAGTTCGCCAGCCAAACGCAGAGCCATAGACTTCTCGCCGCGCTTGCGGGCGTAGTCTACCAACCAGCGCATTGCCAGAGCGTTACGACGGGAAGGACGAACCTCGACCGGAACCTGGTAAGTAGCACCACCAACGCGGCGCGACTTCACTTCGACCAGCGGAGCGATGGCGTCGAGTGCTTTTTCGAAGAGTTCCAGGGGATCGGTGCCGGCCTTACGAGCCTTCACGGTATCCAGGGCACCATAAACGATACGCTCGGCAACGGCTTTCTTGCCGCTTTCCATTACGTGGTTCATGAATTTGGCGAGGATTTGGCTTCCGTATTTCGGATCGTCCAGAATCTCACGCTTGGCTGCTACGCGACGTCTTGGCATTGATAAGCCCTCAAACGGTCTTCAGGTTAGCCCGGGACAGCTCCTATGGATGCGTGCCCGACCTTACTCTTATCGACTCAATAAAATGAAAAACTGCAAAACGGCCGATTACTTCGGACGCTTGGTACCGTACTTCGAACGACCCTGGTTACGACCTTTAACACCGGAAGTATCCAACGAACCGCGAACGGTGTGGTAACGAACACCTGGCAAGTCTTTTACACGACCGCCGCGGATCAGTACCACGCTGTGCTCTTGCAGGTTGTGGCCTTCACCACCGATGTACGAGGAAACCTCGAAACCGTTGGTCAGGCGCACACGGCATACTTTACGCAGTGCCGAGTTAGGTTTTTTCGGCGTGGTGGTGTACACACGGGTGCACACGCCACGGCGTTGCGGGCAGTTCTGCAGCGCAGGCACGTCGGATTTCTCGACGATACGCTTACGCGGCTGACGTACCAGCTGGTTGATAGTTGCCATCTACTAGCTCCACTGTTGTCTTGCGACGCTATTGTCTTGCAAGAAAAGCAAAATGGCAGGAACGAGTTCCCGCCAAATTTAGGGGTACAAGAGTCTAAAGAGGATCTTGTCCCCAGTCAAGGCAAGGCCCCGCCCTCCCCGCTCATCCAATCTCGACAATTTGTCTCGATTCGATGAACGGAGTGACCAGGGCCTCACACTCATTTACCGCAGAACTCAGTTACCGCTCGAGTTCAGCGCTTCGGTCAGTGCAGCTTCCACTTCACTGGCGCTGACGCGCAACGGCTTGTCTGCATCACGGCGGCGCTTACGCTCGCTGTGATAAGCCAGGCCGGTACCAGCCGGGATCAGACGACCCACGACCACGTTTTCTTTCAGGCCGCGCAGGTAATCGCGCTTGCCGGTTACCGCCGCTTCGGTCAGTACGCGAGTGGTTTCCTGGAAGGAAGCCGCCGAGATGAACGATTCGGTGGACAACGACGCCTTGGTGATACCCAGCAGAACACGAGTGAACTTGGAGACAAACTTGTCTTCGCCGCTCAGACGCTCGTTCTCTACCAGTACGTGAGTCAATTCCATCTGGTCGCCCTTGATGAAACTGGAATCGCCGGATTCAGCGATCTCAACTTTACGCAGCATCTGACGCAGGATGGTCTCGATGTGCTTGTCGTTGATCTTCACGCCTTGCAGACGGTAAACGTCCTGGATCTCGTTGACGATGTACTTGGCCAGCGCACTCACACCCAGCAGACGCAGGATGTCGTGTGGATCGCTCGGACCGTCGGAGATAACTTCGCCGCGGTTTACCTGTTCGCCTTCGAACACGTTCAGGTGACGCCACTTCGGAATCAGCTCTTCGTACGGATCGCTACCGTCGTTCGGGGTGATAACCAGACGGCGCTTGCCCTTGGTCTCTTTACCGAACGCGATGGTGCCGCTGACTTCAGCCAGAATCGACGCTTCTTTCGGACGACGTGCTTCGAACAAGTCGGCAACACGCGGCAGACCACCGGTGATGTCTCGAGTTTTCGAAGTCTCTTGCGGGATACGAGCGATAACATCACCGATCGCGATCTTCGCACCATCCGCTACACCGACCAGGGCGTTGGCTGGCAGGAAGTACTGAGCGATAACGTCAGTGCCTGGCAGCAACAGATCCTTGCCGTTGTCGTCGACCATCTTCACGGCAGGACGGATGTCTTTACCGGCAGCTGGGCGATCTTTGGCGTCGAGTACTTCAATGTTGGTCATACCGGTCAATTCGTCAGTCTGACGCTTGATCGTGATGCCTTCTTCCATGCCCACGTAGGTCACGGTACCTTTCATTTCGGTAACGATCGGGTGAGTGTGCGGATCCCACTTGGCCACGATGGCGCCAGCTTCGACCTTGTCACCTTCTTTAACCGAAATCACGGCACCGTACGGCAGCTTGTAACGCTCACGCTCACGACCGAAGTCATCAGCGATAGCCAGCTCACCGGAACGGGACACGGCAACCAGGTGACCATCCACTCGCTCAACATGCTTCAGGTTGTGCAGACGGACGGTACCGCCATTCTTCACCTGAACGCTGTCGGCTGCGGAGGTCCGGCTTGCCGCACCACCGATGTGGAACGTACGCATCGTCAGCTGGGTACCCGGCTCACCAATGGACTGGGCAGCGATAACGCCGACCGCTTCACCGATGTTCACCTGGTGACCACGAGCCAGATCGCGACCGTAGCACTTGGCGCAAATACCGAAACGGGTTTCGCAGCTGATCGGCGAACGCACGATCACTTCGTCGATGCTGTTCAGCTCGATGAACTCGACCCACTTCTCGTCTACCAGGGTGCCGGCAGGAACGATGACGTCCTCGGTACCTGGCTTGAATACGTCACGGGCGATAACTCGACCCAATACGCGCTCACCCAGCGGCTCTACAACGTCACCGCCTTCAATGTGCGGAGTCATCAGCAGACCGTGTTCGGTGCCGCAATCGATCTCGGTTACAACCAGATCCTGCGCCACGTCTACCAGACGACGGGTCAGATAACCCGAGTTCGCCGTTTTCAACGCGGTATCCGCCAGACCTTTACGAGCACCGTGAGTGGAGATGAAGTACTGGAGTACGCTCAAACCTTCACGGAAGTTCGCGGTAATCGGCGTTTCAATGATGGAACCGTCCGGCTTGGCCATCAGACCACGCATACCGGCCAGCTGACGAATCTGTGCTGCGGAACCCCGCGCACCCGAGTCGGCCATCATGTACATCGAGTTGAAAGACTCTTGGTCGACTTCGACGCCATGACGGTCGATGACTTTCTCTTTCGAGAGGTTGGCCATCATCGCCTTGGAAACTTCGTCGTTCGCCTTGGACCAAAGGTCGATCACTTTGTTGTACTTCTCGCCCTGGGTTACCAGGCCGGAGGCGTACTGACTTTCGATCTCTTTCACTTCGTCGGTGGCTGCACCGATGATGCGGGCTTTTTCATCCGGGATAACGAAGTCGTTAACACCGATGGAAACGCCGGAAATGGTCGAATAGGCAAAACCGGTGTACATCAACTGGTCAGCGAAGATCACGGTCTCTTTCAGACCAACCACGCGGTAGCACTGGTTGATCAGCTTGGAGATCGCCTTTTTCTTCATCGGCAGGTTGACGACGTCGTACGACAGACCTTTTGGTACAACCTGGAACAACAGCGCACGGCCGACAGTGGTGTCGACGATACGGGTGTTGGTCACGCTGCCGCCATCACGGTCGTTGACGGTTTCGTTGATCCGCACCTTGACCTTGGCGTGCAGTGCGGCTTCGCCGGCACGGAACACACGGTCAACTTCCTGCAGATCCGCGAACACACGACCTTCGCCCTTGGCGTTGATCGCTTCACGAGTCATGTAGTACAGACCCAATACAACGTCCTGCGACGGAACGATGATTGGCTCACCGTTGGCTGGCGACAGAATGTTGTTGGTCGACATCATCAACGCACGCGCTTCGAGCTGGGCTTCCAGCGTCAGCGGTACGTGCACGGCCATTTGGTCGCCGTCGAAGTCGGCGTTGTACGCGGCGCAGACCAGAGGGTGCAGCTGGATAGCCTTACCTTCGATCAGTACCGGTTCAAACGCCTGGATACCCAGACGGTGAAGGGTCGGTGCACGGTTGAGAAGAACCGGGTGTTCGCGAATCACTTCAGCGAGAACGTCCCAAACCTCTGGCAGTTCGCGCTCGACCATCTTCTTGGCAGCCTTGATGGTGGTAGCGAGACCACGCATTTCAAGCTTGCCGAAAATGAACGGCTTGAACAGCTCGAGAGCCATTTTCTTCGGCAGACCGCACTGGTGCAGACGCAGGGTCGGACCTACGGTAATTACCGAACGGCCGGAGTAGTCAACACGCTTACCGAGCAAGTTCTGACGGAAACGACCCTGCTTACCCTTGATCATGTCAGCCAGGGATTTCAGAGGACGCTTGTTGGAACCGGTGATAGCGCGGCCACGACGACCGTTGTCGAGCAGTGCGTCGACGGCTTCCTGCAACATACGCTTTTCGTTGCGCACGATGATGTCCGGAGCGGACAGATCCAGCAGGCGCTTCAAGCGGTTGTTACGGTTGATCACTCGACGATACAGATCGTTGAGGTCGGAAGTCGCGAAGCGACCGCCATCCAGCGGGACCAGTGGACGCAGATCTGGCGGCAGAACCGGCAGAACGGTCAGCACCATCCACTCTGGCAGGTTGCCGGAACCCTGGAAGGCTTCCATCAACTTCAGACGCTTGGACAGCTTCTTGATCTTGGTTTCGGAGTTGGTTTGCGGAATCTCTTCACGCAGACGGCCAATCTCGTGCTCCAGGTCGATAGCGTGCAGCAGTTCGCGGACAGCTTCGGCACCCATGCGGGCATCGAAATCGTCGCCGAACTCTTCCAGCGCTTCGAAGTACTGCTCGTCGTTGAGCAGCTGACCTTTTTCAAGGGTGGTCATGCCTGGATCGATAACGACATAGCTCTCGAAGTAGAGAACGCGTTCGATATCACGCAGGGTCATGTCCATCAGCAAGCCGATACGGGACGGCAGCGATTTCAGGAACCAGATGTGGGCAACTGGCGAGGCCAGTTCGATGTGCGCCATGCGCTCACGACGAACTTTTGCCAGCGCGACTTCAACGCCGCACTTCTCGCAGATCACACCACGGTGCTTCAAGCGCTTGTACTTACCGCACAGGCACTCGTAATCCTTTACCGGGCCAAAGATCTTGGCGCAGAACAGGCCGTCACGCTCAGGTTTGAACGTACGGTAGTTGATGGTTTCCGGCTTTTTAACTTCACCGAACGACCACGAACGGATCATCTCAGGCGATGCCAATCCGATACGGATGGCGTCGAACTCTTCGACTTGACCCTGGTTTTTCAGCAAATTCAGTAGGTCTTTCAAGGCCTTTCCTCCTGGCGGAGCAGAGAGCGGGCAATCCTGCCCCGCTCTCGATTCGCGTCACGTGTTATTCGGTTTCCAGATCGATATCGATGCCGAGGGAACGAATTTCCTTGATCAACACGTTGAAGGACTCGGGCATGCCCGGCTCCATACGGTGATCGCCATCCACGATGTTCTTGTACATCTTGGTACGGCCGTTCACATCGTCCGACTTCACTGTGAGCATTTCTTGCAGAGTGTAAGCGGCACCGTATGCTTCCAGTGCCCAGACCTCCATCTCCCCGAAACGCTGACCACCGAACTGCGCCTTACCACCCAGCGGCTGCTGGGTAACCAGGCTGTACGAACCGGTAGAACGAGCGTGCATCTTGTCGTCTACCAAGTGGTTCAGCTTCAGCATGTACATGTAGCCAACGGTAACCGGGCGCTCGAACTTGTTGCCGGTACGGCCGTCGGTCAGCTGCATCTGGCCGCTTTCTGGCAGGTCCGCCAGTTTCAGCATGGCCTTGATTTCGCTTTCCTTGGCACCGTCGAACACTGGAGTGGCCATTGGAACGCCGCCACGCAGGTTTTGAGCCAGATCCAGGATTTCCTGGTCCGAGAAGTCATCGAGGCTTTCCTGACGACCGCCGATCTCGTTATAGATCTCGTGCAGGAACTTGCGAAGCTCGGCGACCTTGCGCTGCTCTTCAACCATGCGGTTGATCTTCTCGCCCAGACCTTTGGCCGCGAGGCCCAGGTGGGTTTCAAGGATCTGACCAACGTTCATACGCGAAGGTACGCCCAACGGGTTGAGGACAACGTCGACCGGGGTGCCATTGGCATCGTGCGGCATGTCTTCAACCGGCATGATCACGGAGACCACACCCTTGTTACCGTGACGACCGGCCATCTTGTCGCCCGGCTGGATGCGACGACGGATTGCCAGGTAAACCTTGACGATTTTCAGCACGCCTGGAGCCAGGTCATCGCCCTGCTGCAGTTTGCGCTTCTTGTCTTCGAACTTGTCGTCCAGCAGACGGCGACGATCAACGATGTAGGCCTGGGCCTTCTCGAGCTGCTCGTTCAGAGCATCTTCAGCCATGCGCAGTTTGAACCACTGGCCGTGCTCAAGACCGTCGAGAACTTCGTCGGTGATGTCCTGGCCTTTCTTCAGACCGGCGCCGCCTTCGGCTTTGTGGCCGACCAGAGCGGAACGCAGACGTTCGAAAGTAGCACCTTCAACGATGCGGAACTCTTCGTTCAGGTCCTTGCGGATCTCGTCCAGCTGGGACTTCTCGATCGACAGGGCACGAGCATCACGCTCAACGCCGTCGCGGGTGAAGACCTGTACGTCGATGACAGTACCTTTGGTACCGGTAGGTACACGCAGGGAAGTGTCTTTAACGTCGCTGGCTTTTTCACCGAAGATCGCACGCAGCAGTTTTTCTTCCGGAGTCAGCTGGGTCTCGCCTTTCGGAGTGACCTTACCGACCAGGATGTCGCCTGCGCCAACTTCAGCACCTACGTAAACGATACCGGCTTCGTCCAGCTTGTTCAGAGCCGCTTCACCCACGTTCGGGATGTCGGCAGTGATTTCCTCTGGGCCAAGCTTGGTGTCACGGGCCACACAGGTCAGTTCCTGGATGTGGATCGTGGTGAAACGGTCTTCCTGAACAACACGCTCGGACAGGCAGATGGAGTCTTCGAAGTTGAAGCCGTTCCATGCCATGAACGCGATGCGCATGTTCTGACCCAGTGCCAGTTCACCCATGTCGGTGGACGGGCCGTCGGCCATGATGTCGCTACGCTGAACCCGATCACCCTTACGCACCAGCGGACGCTGGTTGATGCAGGTGTTCTGGTTGGAGCGGGTGTACTTGGTCAGGTTGTAGATGTCGACACCGGCTTCACCGGTTTCAACTTCGTCATCGGCAACACGAACCACGATACGGCTGGCGTCGACGGAGTCGATCACGCCGCCACGACGAGCCACGACGCAAACGCCGGAGTCACGGGCTACGTTACGCTCCATGCCGGTACCTACCAGCGGCTTGTCAGCGCGCAGGGTTGGTACAGCTTGACGCTGCATGTTCGAACCCATCAACGCACGGTTGGCGTCGTCGTGCTCGAGGAACGGAATCAGCGACGCAGCAACCGAAACTACCTGCTTCGGCGATACGTCCATCAAGGTGACGTCTTCCGGCGCCTTGACGGTGAATTCGTTCAAGTGACGAACAGCTACCAGCTCGTCGATCAGGACTTTCTTGTCGTTCATCGTGGCCGAGGCCTGAGCGATCACGTGATCGGCTTCTTCGATGGCGGACAGGAACACGATCTCGTCGGTGACCAGAGCGTCTTTCACCACACGATACGGGCTCTCGAGGAAGCCGTACTGGTTGGTGCGCGCATAAGCGGCCAGGGAGTTGATCAGACCGATGTTCGGACCTTCCGGCGTTTCAATCGGGCATACACGACCGTAGTGAGTCGGGTGTACGTCACGCACTTCAAAGCCGGCACGCTCACGAGTCAGACCGCCAGGGCCGAGTGCAGAAACACGACGCTTGTGGGTGATCTCGGACAGCGGGTTGTTCTGGTCCATGAACTGGGACAGCTGGCTGGAACCGAAGAACTCTTTCACCGCCGCAGCCACTGGCTTGGCGTTGATCAGGTCTTGCGGCATCAGGCCTTCGCTTTCAGCCATCGACAGACGCTCTTTGACCGCACGCTCAACACGTACCAGGCCAACGCGGAACTGGTTCTCGGCCATTTCGCCTACGCAGCGAACACGACGGTTACCCAGGTGGTCGATGTCATCGACGATGCCTTTACCGTTACGGATGTCGACCAGGGTCTTCAGTACCGCGACGATGTCTTCCTTGCACAGCACGCCCGAACCTTCGATCTCGGTACGACCGATACGACGGTTGAACTTCATCCGGCCGACCGCAGACAGGTCATAGCGCTCAGGGCTGAAGAACAGGTTGTTGAACAGGGTCTCGGCAGCGTCCTTGGTTGGCGGCTCGCCAGGACGCATCATGCGATAGATCTCGACCAGCGCTTCCAGTTGGTTGCTGGTGGAGTCGATCTTCAGGGTGTCGGAGACGAACGGACCGCAGTCGATATCGTTGGTGTACAGAGTTTCGATGCGAACAACCTGAGCCTTGGCGATTTTGGCCAGGATCTCGGTGTTCAGCTCGGTGTTGCACTCTGCCAGGATTTCGCCGGTTGCCGGGTGCACGATGACCTTGGCGGTTGTACGACCCAGGACGTAGTCCAGAGGCACATCCAGCTCTTTGATCCCGGCTTTTTCCAGCTGGTTGATGTGGCGAGCGGTGATACGACGACCCTGCTCGACAATAACCTTGCCTTTGTCATCCTGAATATCGAGGACAGCGATTTCACCGCGCAGGCGCTGAGGCACCAGCTCCAGGCTCAGGGTCTCGCCCTTCACGTGGAATACGTTGGTGGTATAGAACGCGTCCAGCACTTCTTCAGTGGTATAGCCCAGCGCGCGCAGCAGTACCGAGGCAGGCAGCTTGCGACGACGGTCGATACGCACGAATACGCAGTCTTTCGGGTCGAACTCGAAGTCCAGCCACGAACCGCGGTAAGGGATGATGCGCGCGGAGTACAGCAGTTTGCCGGAGCTGTGCGTCTTGCCACGGTCGTGGTCGAAGAACACGCCTGGCGAACGGTGCAGCTGGGAAACGATTACACGCTCGGTACCGTTGATTACGAAGGTACCGTTCTCAGTCATCAGGGGGATTTCACCCATGTAGACTTCTTGCTCTTTGATGTCCTTGATCGCTTTGTTCGACGACTCTTTGTCGAAAATGATCAGGCGCACTTTTACCCGCAAAGGTACGGCGTAAGTTACACCGCGCAATACGCATTCTTTGACATCAAATGCCGGTTCGCCCAGGCGATAACCGACGTACTCCAGCGCAGCATTGCCGGAGTAGCTGATGATCGGGAAAACGGATTTGAAGGCCGCATGCAGGCCCACGTCGCGGAACTGATCTTTAGTCGCTCCCGCTTGCAAGAATTCACGATACGAATCCAGCTGGATGGCCAGGAGGTACGGCACATCCATGACGTCCGGCAACTTGCTAAAGTCCTTGCGGATACGTTTTTTCTCAGTATATGAGTAAGCCATCAGCGTTCCCCAGCTTGGTCACCTGCTTGTTTGGCCCCTCCCGACGGGAGCAGCCAGAAAATCGTGCAAACCCCATGGTTTGCGCCACCGCATCGGGTGGTTACAGCACGTTATCAGCGCCGACCCAGTCGGCTGCCAATAACGGAAAAAGGCCGGTGGCAAGAGCCACCAGCCATCAGCCTGTCGCTTAACGCTCGGGCTGGAGGAGCAAAGTCGATGCTTACTTCAGCTCGACTTTAGCGCCTGCTTCTTCCAGAGCTGCTTTGGCTTTGTCAGCTGCGTCTTTGGCAACAGCTTCCAGAACCATGGCAGGTGCGCCGTCAACTACAGCCTTGGCTTCTTTCAAGCCCAGACCGGTCAGTTCACGTACAGCCTTGATCACGTTAACTTTCTTCTCGCCAGCTTCGGTCAGCATGACGTTGAATTCGGTTTGCTCTTCAGCAACGGCAGCAGCAACAGCTGGACCAGCCGATGCAGCAGCAGCGGTAACGCCGAATTTTTCTTCGAAAGCTTTGATCAGCTCAACAACTTCCATTACGGACATGTTGCCAACTGCTTCAAGGATATCGTTCTGAGAGATAGACATGAATCTAATTCCTGATATTGGGGACGGCCTACGCGACCATCGAAAAAAACAAAAAACGCGAGAAGTTGACGAGCCTTAGGCTGCAGCAGCTTCTTTCTGGTCGCGAATTGCCGCCAGAGTACGAGCCAACTTGCTGGTAGCGCCTTGAATCACGCTCATCAGCTGAGAAATTGCTTCGTCACGGGTCGGCAGAGTTGCCAGTACGTCGATTTGGTTAGCTGCGAGGAACTTGCCCTCGAACGCAGCTGCCTTGATCTCGAACTTGTCCTGACCCTTTGCGAATTCCTTGAAGATCCGGGCAGCAGCGCCTGGATGTTCTTTGGAGAACGCAATCAGGGTAGGGCCAGTGAACACGTCGTTGAGGACACTGAATTCAGTGTCAGCAACAGCGCGCTTGAGCAGGGTGTTACGTACAACACGTACGTAAACGCCAGCTTCACGAGCCTCTTTACGGAGTCCGGTCATCGCGCCTACTGTTACGCCACGGGCATCAGCCACGACAGCGGACAGAGCGACTTTGGCAGCCTCGTTGACTTCAGCGACGATGGCCTTCTTGTCTTCGAGTTTAATTGCCACGGGTTTAACTCCTGCTTGTTACCGTTTCATCTGGTCGAAACCGGATGTCGTTTTGGTGTCTGATTCGGTAAGGAACCGGGAGCACCATCTGCGTAGGCTTGTGGTTTAAGACTTGCGTCGCCTACGGTCTTGGATAGCCCCCGCCAGGCAGGGACCCCAATTTTTCAATTGGCGCAATCGCTTGCACCAATCTGTGTCTTACGCGTCGAGCGAGCTTTGGTCGATGACCAGACCTGGGCCCATAGTGGTGCTCAGGGTAACGCGCTTGACGTAAATGCCTTTCGAGGAAGCTGGCTTGATACGCTTCAGATCAGCGATCAGGGCTTCAACGTTTTCCTTCAGCTTGACGGCGTCGAAGCCGATCTTGCCAACGGAAGTGTGGATGATGCCGTTTTTGTCGGTGCGATAACGAACCTGACCAGCCTTGGCGTTTTTAACCGCGGTAGCTACGTCTGGGGTTACGGTGCCGACTTTAGGGTTAGGCATCAGGCCACGTGGACCGAGGATCTGACCCAACTGACCTACAACGCGCATTGCATCCGGGGATGCGATCACTACGTCATAGTTCAGGTCGCCGCCTTTCATTTCGGCAGCCAGGTCGTCCATGCCTACGCGGTCAGCGCCGGCAGCCAGAGCGGCTTCAGCAGCTGGACCCTGGGTGAACACAGCAACGCGAACGGTCTTGCCAGTGCCGTGCGGCAGCACAGTAGCGCTACGAACGACCTGGTCGGATTTACGCGGGTCAACACCCAGGTTTACAGCTACGTCGAACGACTCGCTGAACTTGACAGTCGACAGCTCGGCCAGCAGGGCAGCAGCGTCTACAAAGTTGTAGGCCTTGCCTGCTTCGATTTTGCCGGCGATAGCCTTTTGACGCTTGGTCAGCTTAGCCATTACACACCCTCCACGTTAAGGCCCATGCTACGAGCAGAACCGGCGATGGTACGCACGGCTGCTTCCATATCAGCTGCAGTCAGATCCGCGTTTTTGGTTTTCGCGATTTCTTCCAGCTGAGCACGGGTCACGGTGCCAACCTTAACGGTGTTCGGACGAGCGGAACCGCTGGTCAGACCGGCCGCCTTCTTCAGCAGAACCGAAGCAGGGGTGGATTTGGTTTCGAAAGTGAAGCTACGGTCGCTGTAGACAGTGATGATCACTGGAGTCGGCAGACCTGGCTCAAGACCCTGAGTACGGGCGTTGAAAGCCTTGCAGAATTCCATGATGTTCACGCCGTGCTGACCCAGAGCAGGACCAACAGGTGGGCTTGGGTTAGCCTGAGCGGCCTTCACTTGCAGCTTGATGTAAGCGGTAATCTTCTTGGCCATGAGGCACTCCAATTACGGGTTCGAACGCCTCGAGAGGCTCCCCGGTTACTTGCGCGTTTATCCCAGTGACGACAAAACCCCACAGCCTACGGCTGCGGGGTTGGGATTTTTGTTCAACTAGACCTTTTCGACCTGGCTGAACTCGAGCTCCACCGGAGTAGAGCGACCGAAAATGAGCACTGCGACCTGAATCCGGCTCTTTTCGTAGTTAACTTCTTCAACAACACCGGTAAAGTCCGCAAACGGACCGTCGTTGACGCGCACCGACTCACCCGGCTCGAACAACGTCTTCGGCTTCGGCTTGTCGCTACCATCGGCAACGCGACGCAGAATGGCTTCTGCTTCTTTATCGGTGATTGGCGCAGGCTTATCAGCAGTACCGCCGATGAAACCCATCACCCGAGGAGTATCCTTGACCAAGTGCCAAGTACCCTCGTTCATATCCATCTGCACCAGCACATAGCCAGGGAAGAATTTGCGCTCGCTTTTGCGCTTCTGGCCATTGCGCATTTCAACCACTTCTTCAGTGGGAACCAGAATCTCGCCGAAGCCATCTTCCATACCGGCCAGCTTTACGCGCTCGATCAGCGAGCGCATTACATGCTTCTCGTAACCGGAGTAAGCATGCACAACATACCAACGCTTAGCCACGGGACACCCTTAGCCGACGATCAAGGAAACAAGCCAGCCGAGCAGGGAATCAAGCCCCCACAACAGCAACGCCATAACCAGGACAACAGCCACAACGATCAACGTGGTCTGCGTGGTTTCTTGGCGAGTTGGCCAAACGACTTTACGAATTTCGGTGCGCGCTTCCTTAACCAGTACAAAGAAAGACTTGCCCTTGACCGTCTGCAGGCCTACAAAGGCAGCTACAGCAGCAATAGCAAGCAATGCGAGTACGCGGTACAGGATCGGCGAAGCAGAAAAGTACTGATTGCCAACAACACCAACAACCACCAGAGCGACTACTACAAGCCACTTGAGGAGGTCGAAACGAGAGCCTTGAGCTTCAGCTTTAGGAGTCATCTATGAAGATCCTGTGAAAAGAAAGCCAGACACACCGAGTGAATCTGGCAGGTCAGGAGGGAATCGAACCCCCAACCTACGGTTTTGGAGACCGTCGCTCTGCCAATTGAGCTACTGACCTAAAACAAAATCAGGCCGACCATTATGCCGACCCGAAAAAGACTTTACAACACTTACCAGGCAATCCTGGCTGCAACACCGGCATTCTCGACACCGGCAACCTTCAGAAACACAATCAGGCGCAACCACTACCACCTAAAACAAAGGCAGATATTTTCATATCTGCCTTGTTATATGGAGCTCTTGAGCGGATTTGAACCGCTGACCTCACCCTTACCAAGGGTGTGCTCTACCAACTGAGCTACAAGAGCGTAACACTGTGCAAAACCTGTAAACTTGGAGCGGGTAGCGGGAATCGAACCCGCATCATCAGCTTGGAAGGCTGAGGTTCTACCACTAAACTATACCCGCGAGGCTTACAGCTCTCGCTAAAAATGGTGGAGGGGGAAGGATTCGAACCTTCGAAGTCGTAGACGTCAGATTTACAGTCTGATCCCTTTGGCCGCTCGGGAACCCCTCCTAAGCGAGCCGGCATTCTACATCATGCCAGCCTTCTGTCAAGCATTTTTCTCATTAAAAACCTGAGCTTAGCTGCGTTGACCTCGCCTCACACCGTTAACCGTTTCCGGTGTTCGCTGTGGAGCGGGCGCCATTCTATGCAAACTATTCGATGGGTGCAACCCCCTCGCACGGCATTATTTTATGTTTTAACTCATTGAATTCTTTAGAAAGGTTTATCAGCTGCAAATCGTCCAGCCAACGCCGGCTTTCCGGCGCGATACGCACCCAATACCCTGCCCCTTCGGTCGCAGCTTTCGGCAGGGACTGATACTTGACCTCCATCCCGCTCAAACGACGCTCAACCGCCTGCGCGGCCTCCTGGCGCGTATAGCCGCCCAGATAAAGGCAGCCATTGTCTGTCGAGACAGCCTTACCCTTATCCTTGGAGACGTCACCTGCTTCGCTCAACAAGCGGATATCTTGTTGAGACCCGCGATACAGACTCAAAGGCGTGACATCCTTCGCGCGCAGAGGAGCCTCTTGTTGATGCCAGATGTAGTAGAAGCCATTGAGGACAAGCAGCAGCAGAAACAACCAACGCATAAAAACCTCAGGACAAGGGACAGGCCATGGCCAATCCGACAAACACCAAGTCCGGAACAACCCTGGCCTGAGGCACGGCCTCAGTAACCAGGCTCGCATCCCCCCCGGTGAGGAATACGACAAAGTCCTCACCCCAATAGCTGCGCGCCAACTCGAGCTGAGTCATTACGAAGCCGCGCAACATCAACAGACAGCCACGCTCTACAGCCTCGACAGTCGCGCGCCCCGGGACAAGACTTTCCAGAGCCTGCTCGGCCGCCAGATCCCCATAACGAATTTTGCGAGTGTGGGTGCGCAATTGGTTTCGCATCAACGGCATCCCCGGACAGATGAAACCACCCAGGTGCTCTCCATCCGCCGCAATAAAGTCAGCAGTCACCGCCGTACCAAAGTCGAGCACCAGGCACGCACCCGAAGCCAGATGAAAGCCTCCGAGCATTGCAAGCCACCGGTCCAGACCCAGCCGCTCAAACTCCTCATACCCATTGCGCACACCTGACATTTCGCGCGCTGGCGTTGCGCACACAACCGGCACATCAAAGGTATCCCTGAGCAAAGACGTAAGCGCAGCGGTTTCCTCCGCGGTCCTGACGCTCACCAGCCGGCAAAACGTGAGGGTAAGCCCTTTGAGCCCCCCCAACCCCTCCAGCAATGCGAGATTGGAATCGACGACTCCCTCACCAAGCACATGCCCGGCATCAACGGCAAGCACACGCCACTTGATGAAACTATTCCCACAATCGAGCTCAAGAATCATCACGCAACCTCAAGCTCAACTCACCACCACTGAAGACTTTCTCCACACCATCCACCTTCAGGCGCAAGGCGCCTTGGCCATCGATACCAAGTACCTCACCATCAATTTGATTGACACCGGCAATCAACGACACGCTTCGCCCCTGCCACAGATGATTTTGCTCCCACTCCGACTGGATGGCCAAAAAACCACCAGCCTGGTGACGAGCCAGGTATCGCTGCAGCATCTCCCCCAACACCGCGACCAATTGGTTGCGATCAAACAATTTGCCTGACTCGAGCCGCAGGGATGTCCATTGCTGGTCCACTTCGTCAGCGGACTGCATGTTCACATTGATTCCCACTCCCAGGACCACGTGACACACATCTGCAGGATCACCAACCAACTCGAGCAGTATCCCCGCGATTTTTTTCTGACCTACAAGGACATCGTTAGGCCATTTCAATCCAGCGGCTGCAATACCGAGTTCACGCAACGTCTGCAAGACAGCGAGCCCAACGACGAGACTCAAGCCCTCCAACTGACGCATCCCACCATCAATGCGTAGCACCAGGCTGTAATAGACGTTTTCTGCGAATGGACTAACCCACTTGCGACCACGTCGCCCACGCCCGGCTGTCTGCCGCTCCGAAAGCACCACAAACGGCGCCGCTTGCCCACGCTCAATAGCGCGCAGCGCCTCGGCATTAGTGGAGTCGATTGAATCGTAAACCCGGACGGGCCAGTTGCAAGAAAGCGCCTGAGCGCTTATCTCGGCAGGATCGAGCAGCGCCAATGGCGCGGACAATTGATAGCCGCGTCCACGAACCTTATGAATAGACAAACCCAGCTCAGCTTCCAAATGCTGAAGCTGCTTCCACACAGCACTACGGCTGACGCCCAGGGCAGCACCCAATGCTTGACCCGAATGGAATCGGCCATCTTTAAGAAGCTTTAACAACGTCAGCATGCAGGTCTCGCCTCACAATGAGGCCCGCATGATAGCCACGCACCGAGCGATTGCATAGAAATCCAGTAGCCGTGACTTTCCCGCGGACAAAAACAAAACCCCTACCTGCATACGCAGATAGGGGTTTCGGAATTTAATCTTGACGATGACCTACTCTCACATGGGGAAACCCCACACTACCATCGGCGATGCATCGTTTCACTGCTGAGTTC
>NZ_NIWT01000011.1 GCF_002236115.1 Pseudomonas jessenii
CTTTTTCAACTCCCTTTGTGCTTCGATGAACTGAAGCAACCTGCTGCCGAAAACTGCGTAACTCTTTGTTTACCAAGGAGTTTTCCGTTTCGACTGCGCCGGAAGTGGGGCGAATTATAGACACCTGGAATCTGCCGTCAAGCACTGATTTAGGTTTTCTATCAATAAGCTGCAGAAAGCAGCAAAACGCCCTAAAGGGCGCCTATATAGAGGAGCCGAAACACCCTCTATATAGAAGAGACCTATCAGAGAACGCCAGAAGCCTTGAATGCGGACACCGCCCCGGCATCCAGACCCAACACACGCTGCAAAACTTCAAGCGTGTGCTCACCCAGCAGAGGAGGTGCAAAACGATACTCAACCGGCGTCTCCGACAATCGAATCGGGCTCGCCACCTGAGGCACCATCCCGGCCAGCGCATGCGGCAGTTCGATAGCCAACCCACGTGCCTTGACCTGAGGATCGGCAAACATCTGGGCCACGTCATTGATAGGCCCGCATGGCACGCCAGCCTGTTCCAGTTGCGCCACCCATTCAGCGGTAGTCTTGAACACCGTCGCCTGGCGGATCAGCGGAATCAGTATTGCCCTGTTTGCCACCCGCAGCTTGTTAGTGGCAAAACGCGGATCGTCCGCCCACTGCGGCTGCCCGGCCACTTCCGCAAACTTGCGGAACTGACCATCGTTCCCGACGGTAAGGATGAAATCGCCATCCGCCGTAGGAAAATCCTGATAAGGCACGATGTTCGGGTGAGCATTACCCAAGCGCTTAGGCGCGTTGCCTGTCGTCAGGTAGTTCATTGCCTGATTGGCCAGACAAGCCACCTGTACGTCCAACAGTGCCATATCGATATGCTGACCACCGCCGTCGTGATCCCGATGCGCAAGCGCAGCCAGGATCGCGACAGTCGAATACAGCCCGGTGAGGATGTCCGTCAGCGCCACGCCAACCTTCACCGGCCCCGCACCCTCTTCGCCCTCAGGTCGCCCCGTCAGACTCATGAGGCCGCCGAGCCCCTGGATCATGAAGTCATAACCCGCACGCTTGGCATAAGGACCGGTCTGGCCGAACCCGGTGATCGAGCAATAGATCAGATCCGGATTGATCGTCTTCAGCGTTTCATAGTCCAGGCCATAAGCCGCCAGACCGCCGACCTTGAAGTTCTCGATCAGGATGTCCGACTTGGCCGCCAGTTCACGCACCAGCTTCTGCCCTTCAGGGCGAGTGAAGTCGATGGTGACAGATTGCTTGTTGCGATTGGCCGACAAGTAATAAGCAGCCTCGCTGGTATTCTCGCCATAAGCGTCTTTAAGGAACGGCGGTCCCCAGGCGCGCGTGTCATCGCCGTTACCCGGACGCTCGACCTTGATCACTTCAGCGCCAAGGTCGGCCAGGATCTGCCCGGCCCAAGGCCCGGCCAGCACCCGCGATAAATCCAGTACCCGTAGATGCGATAGCGCGCCCATGGACGTTCTCCTTAATAGAACGCCTGGAGGCCGGTTTGCGCACGACCGAGGATCAGTGCATGGACGTCGTGAGTACCTTCATAGGTGTTCACCACTTCCAGGTTGACCAGGTGACGCGCCACACCGAATTCATCGGAGATGCCGTTGCCGCCCAACATATCGCGAGCCATGCGCGCGATGTCCAGGGACTTGCCGCAAGAGTTGCGCTTCATCATCGAGGTAATTTCGACCGCCGCGGTACCTTCGTCCTTCATACGACCCAGACGCAGGCAGCCTTGCAGCGCCATAGTGATTTCAGTCTGCATGTCGGCCAGCTTCTTCTGGATCAACTGGGTAGCGGCCAGTGGGCGACCGAACTGTTGACGATCCAGGGTGTACTGGCGAGCGGTGTGCCAGCAGAACTCGGCTGCACCCAGCGCACCCCAGGAGATGCCGTAACGTGCCGAGTTGAGGCAAGTGAAAGGACCTTTCAGACCACGGACGTCCGGGAAGATGTTCTCTTCCGGAACGAACACGTTGTCCATCACGATTTCACCGGTGATCGATGCCCGCAGGCCCACCTTGCCATGAATCGCTGGAGCGCTCAGACCTTTCCAGCCTTTCTCCAGAACGAAGCCGCGAATGTCACCGGCATCGTCCTTGGCCCAGACCACGAACACATCGGCGATCGGGCTGTTGGTGATCCACATCTTGCTGCCGGTAAGGCTGTAGCCGCCTTCCACTTTGCGCGCACGACTGATCATCGCGCCCGGGTCGGAGCCGTGGTTAGGCTCGGTCAGGCCGAAGCAGCCGATCCACTCGCCCGACGCCAGTTTCGGCAGGTACTTCTGCTTTTGCGCTTCGGTACCGAATTCATTGATTGGCACCATCACCAGCGAGGACTGCACGCTCATCATCGAGCGATAGCCGGAGTCGATGCGCTCGACTTCACGGGCGATCAGGCCATAGCTGACATAGTTCAGGCCGCTGCCACCGTATTGCTCGGGGATGGTTGCGCCCAACAGGCCGACCTCGCCCATTTCGCGGAAGATCGCCGGATCGGTCTTCTCATGACGGAAAGCTTCGAGGATGCGCGGCGCAAGGCTTTGCTGAGCGAATTGCGCAGCCGTGTCGCGAATCATTCGTTCTTCTTCAGTGAGCTGTTGATCCAGCAGCAGGGGATCGATCCAGTTGAAGCTAGCTTTACCGCCCATGAGTGTGTCCTCTCGAATCGGGTCAAATAACGTAGGCTGATCCTAGGCCCGGATCGGCGCGACGGCAAACGAGGATTTTGCATACTGTTGTGCTAATTTCTCACTCCGAAACGTCGCAAAAGAGCTTTTATGCGATGTATTAGTGAGGTTGACGTACATGCGCAGAAAGATACCCAGCACCACCGCCCTGATCAGCTTCGAGGCCGCGGCGCGCCACGAGAGCTTCACCAAGGCCGCCCAGGAGCTTTCGCTGACCCAGGGAGCGATTTGCCGACAGATTGCCAGCCTTGAAGAGTTCCTCAGTGTGGAACTGTTCCGACGCTCGCGGCGCGGGGTCAAGCTGACGGAAGCCGGACTCTCCTACAGCCGTCGGGTGGCCACTCAGCTCGATGCCGTTGAGCGCGACACCTTGTCCGTGATGGGCCAGCAGGGCACCAACGTGATCGAACTGGCCGTAGTTCCGACCTTCGGCACCCAATGGCTGCTGCCGCGACTCAAGGATTTCCAGCAGAAACACCCGGAAGTGACGGTCAACCTGACCAACCGCACGCGGCCGTTCCTGTTCGCCGACACGGATTTTGATGCCGCCATCTACTTCGGCGACGCGGATTGGTCGGGTACAGAATCCCACAGGCTGATGGGTGAAAATCCGATGCCCGTTTGCAGCCCCAACCTGCTCGGAAACAAGACCAGTCTGACGCCCGGGGAAATCGCCGACTTGCCTCTTCTGCAACAAACCACTCGCCCCTATGCCTGGCGCCAATGGTTCGACTCCCAACACCTGAATGTCCCGCGAGACATGACGGGCCCCCGCTACGAGCTATTCTCCATGCTCGCCCAGGCAGCCATGCACGACATGGGCATTGCCCTGATTCCACCGTTCCTGATTCAAAGGGAGCTGAAAGAGAAACGCCTGGTGATCGCCAACCCCCAAGCACTGTCCAGTATCAAGGCTTACTACCTGATGATTCCTGAACGAAAGGTCGAATCCGCGTCTTTAAGGGCATTTCGTGACTGGCTGGTAAATCAGGCGTACAGCTACAGCCTAGAGGGATAAAGGCTCTACAAGGTTACTTGACCCCGTAGTCAGCAAAACAAAAGCCCTACAGATATACGTATTTGTCGCATAGCAGCAAACTGTATCGACAAGTCGTACAAACGTCCCACAAGCGCCTGATGACGCGGCTTTGCGCCACTATTTCGAGGCAATGCCGCATCATTCATACGGCCGATGTGTAAATTCTTCAATTTCGGCCAGAATCCTTGAAAAGCACGGTCTGCAAGGGATTGAGCCGGTTGGTTGCGACATTCGGTCACGGGGTGACTTGTAGTTAATTTTCCGTCACCCGTCATAATCCCTTGAAGGGCACAAAGTTCGCCTGCAAAATGCCGCGCCCCGCCCTGATTTGGCGGGATCGTGCTGATCGGCCGCCCCAGCCGCACCATCCGTAGTGCATGGGTTTACTCAATAAGATCACGCAGGAGATTTGACGTGCACATTGGTGTTCCTCTCGAAACCCAGACCGGTGAAACACGGGTTGCTGCAACCCCGGAAACCATCAAGAAGCTG
>NZ_NIWT01000012.1 GCF_002236115.1 Pseudomonas jessenii
CAAATTGCTTGGGTGTTATATGGTCAAGCCTCACGGGCAATTAGTATTGGTTAGCTCAACGCCTCACAGCGCTTACACACCCAACCTATCAACGTCGTAGTCTTCGACGGCCCTTCAGGGGACTCAAGGTCCCAGTGAGATCTCATCTTGAGGCAAGTTTCCCGCTTAGATGCTTTCAGCGGTTATCTTTTCCGAACATAGCTACCCGGCAATGCCACTGGCGTGACAACCGGAACACCAGAGGTTCGTCCACTCCGGTCCTCTCGTACTAGGAGCAGCCCCTCTCAAATCTCAAACGTCCACGGCAGATAGGGACCGAACTGTCTCACGACGTTCTAAACCCAGCTCGCGTACCACTTTAAATGGCGAACAGCCATACCCTTGGGACCGGCTTCAGCCCCAGGATGTGATGAGCCGACATCGAGGTGCCAAACACCGCCGTCGATATGAACTCTTGGGCGGTATCAGCCTGTTATCCCCGGAGTACCTTTTATCCGTTGAGCGATGGCCCTTCCATACAGAACCACCGGATCACTAAGACCTACTTTCGTACCTGCTCGACGTGTCTGTCTCGCAGTCAAGCGCGCTTTTGCCTTTATACTCTACGACCGATTTCCGACCGGTCTGAGCGCACCTTCGTACTCCTCCGTTACTCTTTAGGAGGAGACCGCCCCAGTCAAACTACCCACCATACACTGTCCTCGATCCGGATAACGGACCTGAGTTAGAACCTCAAAGTTGCCAGGGTGGTATTTCAAGGATGGCTCCACGCGAACTGGCGTCCACGCTTCAAAGCCTCCCACCTATCCTACACAAGCAAATTCAAAGTCCAGTGCAAAGCTATAGTAAAGGTTCACGGGGTCTTTCCGTCTAGCCGCGGATACACTGCATCTTCACAGCGATTTCAATTTCACTGAGTCTCGGGTGGAGACAGCGCCGCCATCGTTACGCCATTCGTGCAGGTCGGAACTTACCCGACAAGGAATTTCGCTACCTTAGGACCGTTATAGTTACGGCCGCCGTTTACCGGGGCTTCGATCAAGAGCTTCGCGTTAGCTAACCCCATCAATTAACCTTCCGGCACCGGGCAGGCGTCACACCCTATACGTCCACTTTCGTGTTTGCAGAGTGCTGTGTTTTTAATAAACAGTCGCAGCGGCCTGGTATCTTCGACCGGCGTGGGCTTACGCAGTAAATGCTTCACCCTCACCGGCGCACCTTCTCCCGAAGTTACGGTGCCATTTTGCCTAGTTCCTTCACCCGAGTTCTCTCAAGCGCCTTGGTATTCTCTACCCAACCACCTGTGTCGGTTTGGGGTACGGTTCCTGGTTACCTGAAGCTTAGAAGCTTTTCTTGGAAGCATGGCATCAACCACTTCGTGTTCCAAAGGAACACTCGTCATCAGCTCTCGGCCTTAAGATCCCGGATTTACCTAAGATCTCAGCCTACCACCTTAAACTTGGACAACCAACGCCAAGCTGGCCTAGCCTTCTCCGTCCCTCCATCGCAATAACCAGAAGTACAGGAATATTAACCTGTTTTCCATCGACTACGCTTTTCAGCCTCGCCTTAGGGACCGACTAACCCTGCGTCGATTAACGTTGCGCAGGAAACCTTGGTCTTTCGGCGTGGGTGTTTTTCACACCCATTGTCGTTACTCATGTCAGCATTCGCACTTCTGATACCTCCAGCAAGCTTCTCAACTCACCTTCACAGGCTTACAGAACGCTCCTCTACCGCATCATCCGAAGATGATACCCGTAGCTTCGGTGTATGGTTTGAGCCCCGTTACATCTTCCGCGCAGGCCGACTCGACTAGTGAGCTATTACGCTTTCTTTAAAGGGTGGCTGCTTCTAAGCCAACCTCCTAGCTGTCTAAGCCTTCCCACATCGTTTCCCACTTAACCATAACTTTGGGACCTTAGCTGACGGTCTGGGTTGTTTCCCTTTTCACGACGGACGTTAGCACCCGCCGTGTGTCTCCCATGCTCGGCACTTGTAGGTATTCGGAGTTTGCATCGGTTTGGTAAGTCGGGATGACCCCCTAGCCGAAACAGTGCTCTACCCCCTACAGTGATACATGAGGCGCTACCTAAATAGCTTTCGAGGAGAACCAGCTATCTCCGAGCTTGATTAGCCTTTCACTCCGATCCACAGGTCATCCGCTAACTTTTCAACGGTAGTCGGTTCGGTCCTCCAGTCAGTGTTACCTAACCTTCAACCTGCCCATGGATAGATCGCCCGGTTTCGGGTCTATTCCCAGCGACTAGACGCCCTATTAAGACTCGCTTTCGCTACGCCTCCCCTATTCGGTTAAGCTCGCCACTGAAAATAAGTCGCTGACCCATTATACAAAAGGTACGCAGTCACCCAACAAAGTGGGCTCCCACTGCTTGTACGCATACGGTTTCAGGATCTATTTCACTCCCCTCTCCGGGGTTCTTTTCGCCTTTCCCTCACGGTACTAGTTCACTATCGGTCAGTCAGTAGTATTTAGCCTTGGAGGATGGTCCCCCCATATTCAGACAAAGTTTCTCGTGCTCCGTCCTACTCGATTTCATGACTAAGAGATTTTCGCGTACAGGGCTATCACCCACTATGGCCGCACTTTCCAGAGCGTTCCGCTAATCTCAAAGCCACTTAAGGGCTAGTCCCCGTTCGCTCGCCACTACTAAGGGAATCTCGGTTGATTTCTTTTCCTCAGGGTACTTAGATGTTTCAGTTCCCCTGGTTCGCCTCTTGCACCTATGTATTCAGTACAAGATAACCATCTTATGATGGCTGGGTTCCCCCATTCAGACATCTCCGGATCAAAGTCTGTTTGCCGACTCCCCGAAGCTTTTCGCAGGCTACCACGTCTTTCATCGCCTCTGACTGCCAAGGCATCCACCGTATGCGCTTCTTCACTTGACCATATAACCCCAAGCAATCTGGTTATACTGTGAAGACGACATTCGCCGAAAATTCGAATTTCTCAACTAAGAGAACTCACAAATTTTACCTTAGCCTGATCCGTTACCAGTGAAAGTAACGTTCAGTCTATCTTTCTATCACATACCCAAATTTTTAAAGAACGA
>NZ_NIWT01000002.1 GCF_002236115.1 Pseudomonas jessenii
TTGAGTCCCCTGAAGGGCCGTCGAAGACTACGACGTTGATAGGTTGGGTGTGTAAGCGCTGTGAGGCGTTGAGCTAACCAATACTAATTGCCCGTGAGGCTTGACCATATAACACCCAAGCAATTTGCCTGCTCTTGGCTAAAAAGCCGAAAGAAGCATCAGATTGCGGTGTGTGAAGACGAAAGAACCGAAAGTTCGACGCTCACAAAACACCGATTTTTATCACATACCCAATTTGCTGAAGCGAGGCCAACCGGCCACGACTCAGTACCCGAATTTCTTGACGACCATAGAGCGTTGGAACCACCTGATCCCATCCCGAACTCAGCAGTGAAACGATGCATCGCCGATGGTAGTGTGGGGTTTCCCCATGTGAGAGTAGGTCATCGTCAAGATTAAATTCCGAAACCCCTATCTGCGTATGCAGGTAGGGGTTTTGTTTTTGGCGTCCCTGTAGGCGCGAGCTTGCTCGCGATGGGCCTCAGTGCGAAATATCCCCTGACAGCCCGCATCAGGCTGTTGGACCTGTGTTGGATAGACGGCAGTCGCACCAGCTACCTAAACTGTCAGCAGATTTTTTGGATCGGGGCAGTGGATGAATCGCAATGAACTTCGCAAGGCGGATATCAACCTGATGGTGGTATTCGAAACGCTGATGCTCGAACGCAATGTCACTCGGGTGGCGGAGAAGCTGTTTCTCGGTCAGCCGACCATCAGTTCGGCGCTCAACCGCTTGCGTGCGATGTTCAATGATCCGCTGTTCATACGCGTTGGCCATCGCATGGAGCCGACGGCACGGGCCGAGGAGATCATCAGGCACCTGTCGCCGGCGCTGGATTCTTTGTCCGTGGCCTTGAGCCTGACCCATGATTTTGACCCGGCCAGCAGTACGATGTCGTTCCGCATCGGGTTGTCCGACGATGTCGAGTTCGGGCTGTTGCCGCCATTGCTGCGAGCGCTGCGCCAGGAAGCGCCCAACGTGGTGTTTGTGGTGCAGCATGTCGATTACTGGCGGATTCCCGACTTGCTGGCAGCCGGCGATATCACGGTGGGTATCAGCCAGACCCGTGGCTTGCCGGCCAATGCCAAGCGCAAGTTGTTGCGACACATCCAGCCCAGCATTTTGCGCGCCGATGCCTCTGATACACCGCTGACCCTCGATGAATATTGCGCGCGACCGCACGTGCTGGTGTCCCATACCGCCAACGTCAGTGGCTATGCCGACGAGTGGCTGGCGGATATCGGTCGCACACGCCAGGTGGTGCTTTCGGTGCCGCAGTACAGTGCATTGCCGGCCCTGCTTGCCGGCACCGACCTGATTGCCAGTCTGCCGGACTACACCGCTGCGGCGATGGCTGCATCGGGAATGCTGTTCAAGGAACCCTTTCCCTTCAAGACACCGACCCTGGATCTATCCATGGTCTGGCTCAGCCATGTCGATAGCGACCCTGCCGAGCGCTGGTTACGTTCGCGCCTGGAGGCGTTCATGAGTGAGCGTGCCGTATTGCCGCTGCCCGAATGAACAGGGTGGCGCTGTGTTATATGTACGACCTTTCCACCCCACTTACAGGAACCCACTCATGCCTCACCTGCACATGGAATACACCGCCAACCTGACTGATCTGAATGCCGAAGTGGCATTGATGCGGTTGAACAATACGCTGGTGGCTTCCGGTCAGTTTGCTGCCGAATTCGACATCAAGAGCCGTGCGATCAGGGTCGAGGCGTTCAAGGTCGGTACTGCATTGGCTGAACGGGCGTTCGTGCATGTGAAACTGGCACTGTTGAGTGGTCGTTCCGCACAGATCAAGAAACAGCTGTCTGAAAGCCTGCTGGCGGTGGTGCAGGACGTGTGTGAGTGGCCGAGCGGCGTTGAGGTCCAGTTGTGCGTGGAAATTCTCGACATCGATCGCGATTCCTACAGCAAGACCGCCATCAGCAACTGAGCATCAGGCCGTTTCCTGCTCGAAGCAGGCCTGGATCACTTGCGCTCGCAGCCAGGTGTTGGCGCTGTCCTGATCAACAGCCTGGTTCCACTGCATGTCGAGGGTGAAACCCGGCAAACCAGCGGGCGCTTCACAGTGATTGAAGGTGTCTGCATTGGCCAGTAGTCGCTGGATGCGCCGGGGCAGGGTCAGAACATAGTCGGTGCCGGTAATCAGCTTCAGCGCTGCGCTGTAGCTGTTGGCGCGTGCGACGATATGGCGCTGTTGTGCCTGCTGCGCAAGCCAGCCGTCGACCATGTTGGTGGCGGACGTCCAGGGTGTCGGGAACACGTGTCGACGTTCGACATAGGTTTGCAGGCTCAAGCGTGGTACTGCCGGCGTGGCGCGTTTGTCGAAAACACACACCAGGTCATCTTCGAGCAGCGTCTGCGATTTGAAATCGACGTGACTGCGATGAAAGTTCGGGCCGAAGCACATCACCAGGTCGAGGCTGCCTTCGCGCAACGCTTGGGCAGGGATATCGGCCTGGAGTTTGAACACATTGACCATCACCGGAAGATCGGCGAGGTCGAAGGTTTTCAACAAGCGCGGCAGGATCAGTTGCTCGAAATACTCCGGGGCGCAGATGTTGAAGGTCACGGGTTGCAGGCCTGGGTCGAACGTGGGTAAGCCGGCGTGACACAGGTTGATGCTTTCGAGGATTTTCAGCACGTGAGGGTACATCGCGCTGGCCTTGCCGGTGGGCTGCATGCCGCCGGTGCGAGTATTGATGAACAGTTCGTCCTCGAAACTGGTGCGCAATTTCTTCAGGCAGTAACTCACGGTGGACTGGCTGACGCAAAGCGTCTCGGATACGTCGGTGACACTGTTCTGCTCATGCACGGCGACGAATACCATGAGGTCCTGCATGTCGAGCTTTCTAAGCGAATTACTGTTCAGCATCCATTCCATCTCGCTGCGTCCCTTGCGCTGACCGTGTGCAAGGGGGGTGAATTATCCTAGCGGAATGGGCGAGCAGGGAGAATGCCTTGCAGGACGTTTCGCCCAAGGCCGTGTCAGCCCTGGACCATCGCCGACACGGCGCGGCGGCTGGACATCAATAGCGCGAACCTGCCGAGGCCCACCAGCACCGCGCCGGTCATTTCCAGCGGCAGCGGCGTCTGGTGTCCCCATAGCCAGTGGAACAAGGTGATGAACAGCGTGCTCATATAGATGTAGGAAATCACCGAGGACGGCGCGATCACGCCGATGGCCCGGTGCAGCAGCCAGAACGTCGCCAGGGTGGCGAACACTGCCAGGTACATCAGCCAATAGAAGTCGTTGAGCGTTAGTAATGATGCCGAACGCCAACCGCCACTGAATCCACAGAACACCAGTAGAAACAGCGCACCGAACAGCATGTTCCAGAACGTCATGGACACCGGTCCGCGTCCCTTGAGGCTATTGGCTTTCAGACGCTGGCTGAGGGGGGCGTAGAGCGCCATCGCCAAGCAACCGATGCCGTACACCGTCAATGCATAGGGCGATGGCAACTCGCCGGGGCCGATGCCTTTCATGATCAACAACACTGCCCCGGCAGCGGCGAGCAGCATCGGCATAATCCGTTGTTTCAGACGGCTGTCAGGTGTGAGCACGGCTTCGAAACCCAAGGTCATCAGTGGCACCAGCGTGAACATCGTCCCGGTGTTGACGGCCGAGGTGTAGCGCAACGCTTCGAACAGCGAACCGAAGTACAACGCCAGCAGCAGGCCGAGCACCGCGTGACCAAACAGTGCGCGGGCGGTCATCACGGCATCGCCTTTGAGCAGCAACAACGGCAGAAACACCAAAGCGCAAAACAGCAGGCGTAAACCCGTCAGCAGGATCGGGTCGATGGCCTGACTGACTTGCGCCGCCGCGGAAAACGATGCGGCGATCAACAAGGCCCAAAGCAGCATGCTGGCGTGAGCGACGGCGAAAACGGTGGTTTTCATGACAGGCTCCGGGTCAATGGATGTGGCGGGCGTAGTGCCTTGGGTTGAAGCGCAAAACCATCAGCATCATCAGCGCCATGACCGCCGTGAGCGACCACCAGGCCCATTCAAAGCTGCCGAGCTGGTCGCGGATGATCCCCGCCAGCAGCGGCGACAGGCCGGCGATCAAGTAGCCGATGCCTTGCACGAATGCGGTCAGGCCGCCAGCACGCAATGGATTGTCCAGGTGATCCAGCGATACGATCAGGCTCATCGGAAACAGGCCGCCAATGCCCAGCCCCAGCAGGCATGGCCACAGCAGGCTCAAATGCCGTGGGCTCAGAATCAGTCCGCAGAAACCGGCGATGATCAGTGTCAGCAATACCATCAGCACGACGCGGCGGTCGCGGCTGCGATTGGCAATGACGGGCGTCAACAGACCCGACAACACTTCCATGGCGGTCAGAAACCCGAGCAGCAATCCGGCGTGTTGCTCGCTCCAGCCCTTTTCCACGTAGTAAGGCGCCAGCCAGGCCAGAACACAGGTGTAGGACGCAGTGCCCAGGCCAAAGAAAATCGCGAGTAACCACGCGCGGGAATTGGCAAAGTACGAACCTTTGCCGGATGCCCTCGAATCCAGTGTTGGCATCCCCGCGCTTTGGCTGCGCCAGAAGAGCAATGCCAGCACGGCGAGAACGGCCCAGATCGCCAGGCCCATACGCCAGCTGCCGGTACGTTCCATGACCAGCGGCGCAAAGGAGGCACCCATGGCCGCACCGCCCATGATCGATGTGACGTAGAGCCCCATGCACAGGGCTACGTGGTCGCTGAAGCGGGATTTGATCAACGCTGGCATCAGGGCCTGGATCAGGGCGATCCCGACACCGGCCAGCACCGCGCTGAGGAGCAACTGCGCGGCTGAATCAAGGAACAACCGCGAAAGCGTGGCCACGCCGATGATCAGCAACGAGAAGACTACCGTGCGTTGATCGCCGAATCGCTGACTGACGCGCAGGCCGACAAACATCGCCAGCCCCATGGCCGTCACCGGTAACATTGTCAGCAGTGAAGCCTGGCTGAAGCTCAGCGCAATGTCGTCGCGAATCGCTGAGAGCAGCGGCCCGACAGCGGCCATGGAAGGGCGCAGGTTCAGGGCAACCAGGACAATGCTGAACATGAGCCAGAGGGCAGGGCGGGAAGTGGCTCGGGTGTTTTCCATGATCGGACCTTGATGAATAGGCGGGCGATTAAGGCGCGCGAGCCCCGAAGGGCGCAAATCAGAAAGTCCGGGGTGGTATTTAGAAATCAAATACAGGCCTTCTCCCCACTGAAGGCAGCACAAAACAGCCAAATGTTTAGCCAAACGACATCCAAGGTTCTTCAAATCCTGATTTAACGACTTAAGCCATCGTGTGACGCTGCGGGTCATCTGTTTTCTGCGGTTCTCTCTATGGACGGTTGGCCAGTCGCAATCCACTGCAAGGCATCCAACGGCGTTCGAGCGTCGAGCCTTGGCCGTCGATTCACGCCTGCCACCGCGCCAAACCTCTCCGCACTTCCTTCTGAACTGGCTTTTTGGGCGCTGTGGCATTGCCGCCATGCGCGCCCGCCGGATTCCTGCTTTTTCCGCTGATTGTTCCTACCTGTTCCGCTTGATGGCGGGATTAAAGTGCGGGTGCTTTTGCGTACCCGTCTGACACGGAAAAAGAGAGTTCCCATGAGTTGTGCCACGACCTCGTTTGCCACCCGGCAAGAAGCCCTGACCTTTCTGGAGCAGAACCCGGATATTGAAATGTTCGAGCTGTTCATCCTCGACAACAACGGTGTGCCGCGGGGCAAGTTGCTGCATCGTGACGAGTTGCTGGCGGTGTATGAAAGCGGGCGACCATTGCCGAGCACCATCCTCGGCCTGACCATCAACGGTGATGACGTGGAAAACTCCGGGCTGGTCTGGGATGTCGGTGATATCGACTGCCGGGCCTACCCGATCAGCGGCAGCCTCACGCGTATGCCGTGGCGTCTGATACCGACCGCGGCCGTGCAGGTCAGCATGCACCCAACGGAGGGAATGCCCGCCACTATTGCCGATCCCCGTCATTTGCTGGCGAAAGTCATCGAGGGTTTGCAGGCCGACGGTTATTACCCGGTCATGGCGGCGGAATTGGAGTTCTACCTGCTGGATCAGCAACGCGACAGCAATGGCCGGCCGCAACCGGCACGGGATGTCGATGGCGGGCGTCCGTACGGCACCCAGGTCTATGGTTTACGCGAGCTTGAACAGATCGAGCCGTTCCTGGCCGATCTCTACAGTGCCTGCAAACTCCAGGGGATTCCGGCGCGCACGGCCATTTCCGAATACGCGCCGGGGCAAGTGGAGATCACCCTCGAACACCGCACCGACGCACTACAGGCGATGGATGAAGCGGTGCGCTACAAGCGTCTGGTCAAAGGCGTGGCGCACAAGCACGGCATGACAGCCTGTTTCATGGCCAAGCCTTTCGATGACCTCGCCGGCACCGGGATGCACATGCACGTGAGCCTGGCGGACAAGGACGGCAACAACCTCTTCGCCAGCGAAGCTGCGGATGGAACGCCGCTGCTCAAGCAGGCCGTCGCCGGCATGCTCAGTACCTTGCTCGATTCGCTGTTGCTGTTCTGCCCCAACGCCAACTCCTACCGTCGATTCCAGGCCAACAGCTATGCGCCCCTGGCGGCCACCTGGGGCGTAGACAATCGCACCGTGAGTTTGCGTGTCCCAGGTGGGCCTGCGTATTCCCGGCACATCGAGCATCGAATTTGTGGCGCAGATGCCAACCCCTATCTGGCGGCTGCGGCGATTCTGGCCGGTATTCATCGCGGCATCCGCGAACAACTCGATCCTGGTGCGCCGGTGGAAGGCAATGGCTACGCCCAGGCCACGAAACTGTTGCCGACAGACTGGCTGACCACCTTGCGATCACTGGAAGGTTCGAGTTGGGCCAGGGAAGCCTTCGGCGGTGAATTCCTCGGCGTCTATCTGGCGGTGAAACGCGCTGAGTATCGTCAATTCATGGGGGAGGTCGGTGAACAGGACTGGCGCTGGTATTTGCATCAGGCTTGAGTCGAATCTGAATCGGGGCTGAACCATTCTCAAATAGTCTGAAAGTGTCAGGCGGACTTAATAAGCCAACTAATTGTTGGCTTATTTTTCACAAAAAATTGATTGTTGGCTACCTAAAATTACAGCTGTCTCGGTAAATGAAATTTTCACATTTGCCGGAGATACTTACTTTCAGGATCCGCCAAATATCATGCTTAAGATTAAAGCCGTGCGCCCTGAATGGGTGACACTGATTGCCAGCACGTTTTTGTTAGTCGGCTTCAATTACGTACTTTGGCAACACCTGTTCGAAATCACCGCATCCGATGGCAAAGGCATCGTCATGCGCGCGGCTTTCGGGGTGATGATCTTCGCGGCCTTCAACATTGTGCTGACCCTGCTGGCATTCCGGCCAGTGCTCAAGCCGCTCCTGACCCTGCTGTTCATGACCAGCGCGGGCGTGGTTTATTTCATGAGCCAGTATGGTGTTTTGATCGATACCGGCATGTTGCGTAACTTCGCCGAGACAAATGCAACGGAAGTGCGTGACTTACTATCGCTCAAGTTGTTTGTTTATATTTTACTGCTCGGCGTTTTGCCGTCCTGGCTGTTGTGGAGGACACCGATTAATTATCGTCGTTGGCACCGTGAACTGCTCAGTAAGGTTTTGGTGACTTTTGCCTCGGCAGCAGTCATTGGTGGAGTTGCACTGGTTAACTATCAAGGCCTGTCTTCGCTGTTTCGCAATCACCACGAGTTACGCCTGATGGTGGTGCCAAGTAACTACATTGGTGCCTCGGCTGGCTTCTTGCGCGAGCAGGTTGCGTCTGCACATCAACCTTTTGTGAAGCTCGGTGAAGATGCCCGGCGCAATCCAGCCTGGCAAACTCACGGGCGCAAATCCCTGACGGTACTTGTCGTGGGTGAAAGTGCCCGGGCGGAGAACTTCGGCATCCTTGGCTATAGCCGCGACACCACTCCGAAGCTGAGTAAGGAAGATGGCCTGATCGCTTTCACCGATGTGCACTCCTGCGGTACTGAAACCGCCGTATCGGTGCCTTGCATGTTCTCCAACATGGGGCGCAAGGACTACAACGCCGGCAAGGCAAAGAACGAAGAAGGCCTGTTGGACGTGCTCAAGCATGCGGGTATCGACGTGATCTGGCGTGACAACCAGTCAGGCTGCAAAGGTACGTGCGATCGCGTCACCCTTCAGGACGTCAGCAATCTGAAGGACCCGGCGCTGTGCGCCAACAGTGAATGCCGCGATGAAATCCTGCTGCAAGGGCTGCAGCATTTCATCGATACCCTGGACAAGGACACGGTATTGGTATTGCACCAGATGGGCAGCCACGGTCCTGAGTACTTCAAGCGTTATCCGAAAGAGTTCGAGCGCTTCACCCCGGTTTGCGAGAGTAATGCCCTGAACAATTGCAGCCGCGAAAGTATCGTCAATGGCTACGACAACACCCTGGTCTATACCGACCATGTACTGTCGACCTTGATCGATCTGCTGCGCAGCAACCAGGACAAAGTGGATACCGCGATGCTGTATCTGTCGGATCACGGCGAGTCCCTGGGTGAATACAACTTGTTCCTCCACGGCACGCCCTACATGCTGGCACCGGAGCAGCAAAAGCATGTCGCCATGTTTGCCTGGTTCTCCGACAGCTATAAAAAGTCGTTTGCGTTAGATACCCGCTGCTTGCAACAGAGCCGTGAAAAGTCCCTCAGCCAGGACAACCTGTTCCATTCGATGCTTGGGCTGCTGGAGGTCGACAGCAAGGTCTACCACCAGGATCTGGACATGTTTGCCGGATGTCGTGGTCCAGTGACAGACGGCGTGTTGGCCAAGGATTGATCGCCTCTGACTCTGTTTCACGCGGCGGCCGTCGACCTGGTTTTTGATCGGTGTTGGCCTAACACGGTGATTCTCGCGACGGTTCCAGGTGCTGGGTAAGACCAGCTAGCTCGGCTTTGTAGGACTATTCTTTATGTCACGCAGTAATTTTCGCTAATGCTCTTGTTCAGTGGATGCGCGGAAATCGCCGGGGGCGATATATACTGCGCGCCATTCTTCAAGGGAGAGCCGTGTGGCCATCGATATTCACTGGATTCGCGACAACGATAGCCTCGGACGGTTGTGTGCCGAGTGGCAACAGTTGCCATTCGTTGCCCTCGACACCGAATTCATGCGGGTCGACACCTTCTACCCAATCGCCGGCCTGCTGCAGATCGGTGATGGCGTTCGCGCCTATCTGATCGACCCGCTGACCATCGACAACTGGCAGCCATTGGCCGCTTTGCTGGAAAACCCTGCGGTGGTCAAAGTTGTCCACGCGTGCAGCGAAGACCTCGAAGTCCTGCTACGCCTGACCGGCAGCCTGCCGGCGCCACTGTTTGATACGCAACTGGCTGCCGCTTACCTGAACCTTGGTTTTTCCATGGGCTATTCGCGGCTGGTGCAGGAAGTGCTCGGCATCGACCTGCCCAAGGGGGAAACCCGTTCCGACTGGCTGCAACGCCCGCTTTCCGAAACCCAGATCAGCTATGCCGCCGAAGATGCCGTGCATTTGGCTGAAGTTTTCGTAAAACTGCGTCCAAAGCTTTCCGACGAGAAATACGCCTGGGTCCTGGAGGATGGCGCCGAACTGGTGGCCAACCTGCGCCGCGAGATCGATCCGTACGAGGTCTATCGCGATGCCAAGCTGGCCTGGAAGCTGTCTCGCGCCCAACTTGCCGTTTTGCGTGAGCTCTGCGCCTGGCGTGAAAAGGAAGCCCGGGCCCGCGACCTGCCGCGCAACCGGATCATCCGCGAGCATTCGTTGTGGCCACTGGCGCGTACGCAACCGGATAACCTCGGCGCGCTGGCGAAAATCGAAGACATGCACCCACGTACCGTGCGTCAGGACGGCGAGTTTCTGCTTGATCTGATCAAGCGCTCTGGCAGTGTGTCGCCTGATCAGTGGCCGCCAGCCGTGCCGGAGCCGTTGCCGGTGGATGCTGCTGCGCTGCTCAAACAAATGAAGGCCATAGGCCAGGCCGAAGCCGAGCGCCTGAACATCGCGCCGGAACTGATGCTGCGCAAGAAAACCCTGGAAGCGCTGCTCAAGAGCGGCTTCCCCAATGGTCCCTACCAATTGCCTGATTCGCTGCGTGGCTGGCGCCGCGAATTGATGGGCCAGGCGCTGCTCGACAGCCTGGCCACCGCCGGAGAACAGCCTTGAAACGTATTTGCTCCATCTACCGCAGCTCGAAAAGAAACGAAATGTACCTGTATGTGCTCAAGAGCGATGCTCTGGAGCGCGTGCCGGATACCCTGATGGCAGCCTTCGGCAAGGCCATCCACGCGTTCGACCTGGTGCTGAGCCCCGAGCGCAAGCTGTCGCGCGAGGACATCACGGTCGTGCTGGAAAACCTCGAGAAACAGGGTTATCACCTGCAAATGCCGCCTGCCGAAGACGAGTACATCGAGCACTTGCCGGAAGAATTGTTGCGTCGCAACGATCCGATGTGAGCGGCAGACAGACTCTGTTCAGAGTGGTTATGAAACACTGATTGATTTTAGCGATGGCAGCATCGACGGAGCACTGCTCTGTCGGCGGCCGTCTGCACTGTTTTTGAAAGGTTTGAAGCATGCGCGTCCTGATTGCTGAACACGACCACCCCGTGTACGCCCAACTGTTGCGCGAGGCGGCACCGGACCTGGAGGTACTGACCAGCGGTGATTCCGCCGAACTGGCCAGCCAGGCCGCCGATTGCCCGGTGTGGCTCGGCCAGCCTGATTTGCTGGCGACCCTGTTACGCCAGGGTCATCAACCGCAATGGCTGCAATCGACCTGGGCCGGCATCACGCCGCTGCTGGCCGATGGCTTGCCGCGGCACTATCGGCTGACCCGTGCAGTCGGAATCTTTGGCCAGGTCATGGCCGAGTACGTGCTCACGTACATGCTCGGTCACGAGCGTGAAGTGCTGGCGCGACTGGTCAGCCAGGTCGAGCGCAAGTGGGACAGTCGCCAGGTCCAGAGCCTGGCGGGGCGCAGGGTGTTGATCGTCGGCACCGGTGATATCGGTCAAAGTGTCGCGCAGTTCCTCGTGCCGTTTGGCGTCGAACTGTATGGCGTTGCCAGCAGCGCACGGGAGCAGGCACCGTTTATCGAAGTTGGTTCGATGGCGGATTTGCCGCGGCTGGTCGGTGAAGTCGATTACGTGGTCAATCTGCTGCCGAACACGCCGGACACCCACGATGTCTACGACACGGCGCTGTTCAAGCAATTCAAGCCGACCGGGTTGTTCATCAACGCCGGGCGCGGAGTGGCGGTGGTCGATGCGGATCTGGTGGATGCCTTGAAGGAAGGGCATCTGGCGGGTGCAGTGATCGATGTGTGCCGTCAGGAACCCTTGCCCCAGCGTCATCCGTTCTGGACGGCCTGGGGCCTGCTGCTGACCGGCCACAGCTCGGCACCGACTTCGCCTTCGATGATGGTGAAGCTGTTTGTCGAGAACCTGCGGGCTTATGAGGCGGGAGAGGCGTTGCGCGGGGAAGTGGATTTCGATCGCGGGTATTGAACACACCCTCAAAAACTGTGGGAGCGAGCTTGCTCGCGATGAGGCTGGTACATTCAACATCAATATTGACTGTCCTACCGCTATCGCGAGCAAGCTCGCTCCCACAGGGATTTTCAGTATGGCTCAGAGGGTGAAGTCACCTTCAGCCGCCAGTTCGCTCAACGGACGACGCGGGCTGGGTTCTTCACGGGCTTGCAGATAATCCGTCAGGCTCGCCTTGTCCCCCAGCTTGCCCACCGCGACGGCGGCGTGCAGGGCGTAGCCTTCAGGAATGTTCAGCGCCTTGCGGGTCAGCTCCTGGTCGAAGCCGGCCATGCCGTGGGTGTGCCAGCCGCTCAGGCTCGCCTGCAAGGCCAGGTGGCCCCAGGCGGAACCGGTGTCGAAGGTGTGCCACAGGGCCGGGGTTTCTTCGGCGGCGCCAGGCACGGCGAAGGTGGTTTTCGAAATCACGATCACCAGGGCCGAAGCATGTTGCGCCCAGCTGCGGTTGAATTCGTTCAGCAGGCCCAGGTAACGCTCCCAGTTCGGCGTGTCGCGACGTGCGTAGAGAAAGCGCCAGGGTTGCGAGTTGTAGGCCGAGGGTGCCCAGCGGGCGGCTTCGAAGAAGCTCAGCAGGGTTTCCTCCGGAATCGTTTCGCCAGTGAAGGCGCGGGGCGACCAGCGATCGGTGAACTGAGGGTGAATGGCGTAATCGGCAACGCGTGGGTTGGCACTCATCAAGAGATTCCTGGCTACGTTTAAAAGTGGGAGCAACACAAAACCCTACTTGGCAGCGCAAAAACTGACAAGCCCGGTGTACCGACAGTCGCCAATGCTTGGCCCGCGGAGCTGCGGGCACTAGACTGGCGGCCTTTTCACCACCTGATGTCGATACTCGAACCATGGCCGCCAAAGTAGAACCGTTCTGGATACGCAAGACCCTTGATCAACTCGATCAGGAGGAATGGGAGTCGCTGTGCGACGGCTGTGGATTGTGCTGCCTGCAAAAGCTTGAAGACGAAGACGACAACAGCGTCTATTACACACGCATCGCCTGCAAGTTGCTGGACCTGAAAACCTGCCAGTGCACGGACTATCCCAACCGCCGTGACTCGGTGCCGGACTGTATCCAGCTCACGCCAGGCAAGGCCGACGAATTCAAATGGCTGCCACCGACCTGCGGCTATCGCCTGGTCAGCGAAGGCAAGGACCTGCCGTTGTGGCATCACCTGGTGTGCGGTGATCGCGATGCCGTTCATCACGAGCGGATTTCCCAGTCCGGGCGCATGCTCGCCGAAGGCAGCGTGCCGGAAGATGATTGGGAAGATCATCTGATTTTCCGCGCAGGCTGATTGCCTGAGGTTCAACGTTTCACGAGGGAGTGTGTATGGCTGTGGGATGGCGGCAGGCGTGGATCCTTGGATTACTGGCCGTGAATTCGCCGGCATGGGCTGCGAACAAGGTCAATCTGGATTATCACGTGCGCCTGTTGCCGCAGAGCGATCAGGCCGAAGTGCGCCTGACGCTCGCCCAGGGCTCGGCGGTACGCAGCCTGGATTTCGATCTTGGCGACGGCAGCCATTACAGCGATTTCAAGGCTGACGGCCAATGGCAACTGACCCCCGGCAAAGCGGCGCGCGGTGTCTGGCGTCCGGCTGCGGACAAGGCCAGCCTGACCTACCGCGTGAGTATCAGCCACGGGCGCAAGAGCGGCAGCTTCGACACGCGCATGACGCCAGGCTGGGCGTTGATGCGCGGCGACAATCTGGTGCCGGCTGCCAGACTCGATCAACAGGACGGCATCGAACTGGTTTCACGTCTTGAGTTCGAGCTGCCCGGTGGCTGGAAAAGCGTTGAAACCGCTTGGCCACGAATCGGCCCGAATAAATTCCGTATCGATAACCCTTCCCGACTGTTCGACCGGCCTACCGGCTGGATGCTCGCAGGTGAGCTCGGCAGTCGCCGCACTCGTCTGGGCGAGACCGAAGTCACAGTCGCCTCACCGCTGGGGCAGGGCATGCGCCGTATGGATGTGCTGACGCTGCTGACCTTCGTCTGGCCGCAAGTGCAGGCGCTGTATCCGCGACACCCGGGCAAACTGCTGATCGTCGGGGCCAATGATCCAATGTGGCGCGGCAGCCAGTCGGCGCACGAGTCGATCTACCTCAACAGTCGTCTGCCGGTGGTCAGCGAAAGCGGCACCAGTGCCCTGGTCCGTGAGTTGGCCCTGGTGTTCGGGCGTGTCAAAGGCACCCGGCGCAGTGACTGGATCAGTGAGGGCTTTGCTGAGTATTACGCCATCGAACTGGTGCGCCGGGCTGGCGGCATGAGCGATGAACGCTACGAGAGCCTGCATCGCAAATTGGTCAAGATCAGCCAGAAAGTCACCACGCTGCGCGGTGAGCGGATCAGCTCGACGCAGGTGGCCAGGGCGGTGGTGTTGCTGCAGGAACTGGACCGCGAGATTCGCCTGAAAACCCACAACAAGCGTTCGCTCGATGATGTGCTGCGCGGGGCGATGCGGCTGGATAACGTTGATACCAAGGACTTTGTGCAGCTGTCGGA
The DNA here is from genome assembly GCF_002236115.1 of Pseudomonas jessenii. Taxonomy (GTDB): domain Bacteria; phylum Pseudomonadota; class Gammaproteobacteria; order Pseudomonadales; family Pseudomonadaceae; genus Aquipseudomonas; species Aquipseudomonas jessenii. The sequence continues at coordinate 14,091 of NZ_NIWT01000002.1, forward strand.
GAGTGTTATTGGCGACTCTTCCAAAGTCCTTGATACCGGTTTACTTCAGTGAGTCCGTCATCGCGAGCAAGCTCGCTCCCACAGTGATTGGGGGTGAACACAAATGTTTTGAGCGCCACATAACCCTGTGGGAGCGAGCTTGCTCGCGATGAGGCCAGTGGCTTCAGCGCAAATCCCGATTCAAACCCCGGCTTTCGGCGACTTCAAGGAATCATTGCCGGTAACGGTTGCGGTTTTGGTCGCCGCCTCGGCATTGGCCTTCAGCGTCTTCAACTCTTCACCCGCCCGCTGAATTTTCGCCCGCACGTTGTTCATGTCCTGACGGCTTTTCTCCAGCAGGCTTTTCGCCGAGCTGTGGCCGGTAATTCCACGCGCCAGGGCCACGCCGCCGATGGCCACCTGGATCAGGCCAAAGATCCCGCCACGCCGCAGTCCCTTGCCCACCATCACCACGCCACCGGCCAGGGAGCCAATGCGTTCCCAACCCTGCACGTTTTGCTCGGAAGGGCTCTGGAACGGGGTGGATTCGATACGCTCGACGGGTTTGAGTTCGCTCATGGTCTGTCTCCAGGCTTCAGTGATCGATAGTCAAACTGACAGCCTGGGCGGGCAGCTCGTTCAATCGGATGTGTGGCGATTCAGCGGAATTTTGGCCCGGAGCGGGTATTGAGACCCTTGGACATGCGGTCGTAGAGCACGACGTTGACCGTGGCGGCCAGGTTCATGCAACCGGTGGTCGGAATGTAGACCACGTCTTCGCACCAGTCGCGAATCTCTTTATCCAGCGATCCGTCTTCCGGGCCGAAGATGTAGAGCGCGCGATCCGGGTGGGTGTATTCCGGCAACGGGCGGGCGCCCTCGACCAGTTCCACGGCGACGGGCACACAATTGAGGGGCAGGATTTTCTTCAGGTCGTCGATGCCGATCAGCGGGATGTCGTAGTGCACGCGCTTGGTATCGGTGACGAAGTCGGCGGCGCGCTCATAGCGCTTGCCGGTGTAGAACACTGACGCCACGCCATAACAGCCAGCGGCGCGCATCACCGAACCGACGTTCTCCGGTGATTTGGGGTTATACAAACCAATGCAGCTGTACCGTTTGTCTGCCACGAGCGGGGTGCCTTTCGGGAAAAAAGCGGGATTATACGGGGATTGGGCGGCAGCGGTCAGTTTGGAGATTGGCGGTGGCAGGGCTATTGCCATCGCGAGCAAGCTCGCTCCCACATTTGATCTGTGTCGTTCACAAAGTCAACTGTAGGAGCGAGCTTGCTCGCGATGAGGCCGGATCAGGCGCTGAAAATCTTCAGTCTTCTTTCTTCATCAACCCCGCCAACGCCGCAAACGGGTTGTGCGTGGCCTTGGCGATTTTCGGCGTGCTCAGCGAGCCTTCGTCGAAATACTGCTGGTCGGTATACCGCGAGTGTTCGTTATCGTGGCAGTACAGGCACAACAACTCCCAGTTCGAGCCGTCCTGCGGGTTGTTGTCGTGGTTGTGGTCGCGGTGATGCACGGTCAGTTCGCTCAGGCGCTTGCCGGAGAACTCACGGGCGCAGCGGCCACAGACGTGCGGGTACATCTTCAGGGCCTTGTCGCGGTAGCCCATTTCCTTGTCGCGCTGGTTGTCGGCGAGGATGCGATCCAGCTTCGAAGTGTTGGTCGGGGTGGACGAACTCATGGGTTCACCTTTGTAGAAAGACTAATGACGGTTATAGGGTGAAGTTTAGCCTAGCCCTTGAGCTTCTCGGCAATCCAGATGGTGTGGCGGGTGCCCTTGTTGCCGTGGGCGAAGACCTGCACTTCCTCGGCCTTGAAACCCGCCTTCTTCAGTTTGTCGGAAAACTGCCGGTCAGCGCTGGCCGACCAGACGGCCAACACGCCTTTTGGTCTCAGGGCCTTGGCGCAGGCACTGAGGCCTGCGGCGGAGTAGAGCCAGCTGTTGGCTTTCTGGGTCAGGCCTTCGGGACCGTTGTCGACGTCGAGCATGATGGCATCGAAACCCTGGGGTTCGGCCTGCAGGACTTTGGCCACGTCTTCCATGCGAATCACGGTCCGCGGGTCTTGAAGCGGGTTTCCGGCTTTCTCGCCGAGTGGCCCGCGATTCCACTCCACAACGCCAGGCACTAATTCAGCGACCACCACTTCGGCAGTCTTGCCCAGGTGCCTGAGCGCCGAAGCGAGGGTGAAACCCATGCCCAGGCCGCCGATGAGCACCCGTGAACCCGGTCGGCCGGCGACCTTGCGACACGGGATCTCGGCCAGGGCATCTTCGGAGCCGTGCATGCGCGTGTTCATCAATTGTCCGCCGTCGCCGCCCTGGATCTTGATGACAAAATCCTCGCCGTATTCGAACAGGCACAGGGCGCCGCCGTTTTCAGGGATGGGGGTGGTGTCCAGCAGAACGAAACGTTTCATGGGGCTCACTTGAAGAAAATTGGCAGAACTCGGGAGGGCAAACAGACGCAGTTGGGAGTAGCCTGTTTATGACGACAAGGCCAACGGAGCCATTGATGAAGCGCACCATTCTAACGGTCATTGCCCTGGCCGCGCTCTCGATAACTGCAGTGCAGGCGCAACAGCTGCAATCGATTCCCGTCAGCCCCGCGCCGATACCCGGTTCGCCCGGCACCGCGACGCCCACGCCGTACCCGCAAATCAGCCCGGCGCCTTTACCTAAAGTCGGCCCCGGCAGTAGCGGTCCGCCGTTGGTGCCGATTGAAATGCCCAGCCCGCCGATCAAGGACCAGCCTATACCGGGCCTGGAGCCCAATCCGCCGAAAACCAAATCGCCGGGCGGCTAGACCTGCTGCGAAAGCAGTTGACCGTCGGCCATGCGCAAGCGTTTGGAGAGGGACACGGCGAGGGCGCGGATGATCTTGGCGGCGATTTTCGGTGCGTCGTTGAGCATCTTTTCCAGCGAGTCCTTGCCCAGGTTGAGCAACTGGCAGTTGCTTGCGGCCACGCAACTGGCCGAGCGCCGTTCGCCGTCGAGCACGGCCATTTCACCGAACGAGCGGCCGCTGCGCAACGTGGCGATGGTAACTCGCTGCCCGTCAGCGTTGGTTTTCTGCACCGCCACCTGACCGTTATGGATGATGCACATGAAACTGCCGGCATCGCCCTCCTGGAAGATTTCCTCGCCCTGGGCAATGGTGCTGATACTGAAGTAGCCCGAAGCCGCGGCGAAGTCGGCTGGCTGCAGTTGATTGAACAGGCCGCAATCCATCAGCCAGTCGCGAATTTCGTTGTTCAGAAAGGTTGGTTCAGACATGTCGTCACGGTCTTTATTGTTGTGTCTGTTACTGGCTCGAATTTGAAGTCACCGAAAACCCCTTGTGGGAGCGAGCTTGCTCGCGATTGCGGCTTCACAGGCAACGGTAATGTTGATTGTGCTGACGCCATCGCGAGCAAGCTCGCTCCCACAGGGTACAGGTGTTGTATCGGCTGCCGGTGTACGCAATTAAGACCGGCACACCGCGCCAGGTTCCTCAGGCCATGCCCAAAACCTTGAACAAAAATGCATATTCGAGTGCTACGTCACGCAATCCCTGATATCGACCGCTCATCCCGCCATGCCCGGCACCCAATTCAGTCTTGAGTAGCAGGGGATTGCTGTCGGTCTTGGTCTCGCGCAATTTCGCCACCCACTTGGCTGCTTCCCAATACTGCACGCGGCTGTCGTTGTAACCGGCGATCACCAGGGTTGCCGGATAAGCTTGCGCGGTGACATTTTCATACGGGGCGTAGGCCTTGATCCGATCATGGACGTCCGGCTCTTCAGGGTTGCCCCACTCGTCGTACTCCGTCACGGTCAATGGCAGATCAGGGTCGAGCATGGTGTTGAGTACGTCGACGAACGGCACTTCGGCGATGGCGGCGCCAAACAGCTCCGGCCGTTGGTTGAGCACCGCGCCGATCAGCAAGCCACCGGCGCTGCCGCCACTGATAGCCAACTGCGGTGCAGTGGTGAAGCCTTGGGCGATCAGGTGTTCGGCGCAGGCGATAAAGTCGCTGAAGGTGTTGTGCTTGTGCTCCTGCTTGCCGGCGCGATACCAGGCTTCCCCCAGTTCGCCGCCGCCACGCACGTGGGCAATGGCAAACGCCATGCCGCGATCCAGCAGACTCAGGCGCGCGTGGGAAAACCATGGGTCGAGGCTTTCGCCGTAGGCACCATAGCCGTAGAGGTACAGCGGCACGGGTTTGCCCAGGTCTGCGCGCTTGATCACCAGGCTGATGGGCACTTGCGTGCCGTCCGGCGCACTGGCCCACAGGCGTTGGCTGACGTAGGCGTCGGCATCGAACGGGCCGAGCACCGGGGTTTGCTTGAGGACTTTCTGCTCGCCGGTCGCCAGTTCAAGCTGGCGGATTTGCGCCGGACGGTTCAACGCTTCGTAGCGCAGGCGAATCCGGTTGCTTTCGAACTCCAGGCTGTTTTGCACGTGCAGGCTGTAGGCCGCATCCGGCAGTTGCACACGATAAGGCGCCAGGCTTTGTGGGTGAACTTCAATGACCGGCAAGCCGCCAACCCGCAGGCTCAGGGTCATGGCCCCGGTGTTAAGGCTGATGCCGTCGATCATCACGGTGTCGCTGTGGGGGATCAGGTTCTGCCAGTCGGCTTCGGTGGGCGCGACGCCGGTATCGACGGCCGTGTACAAGGCGAAATTGATGCCGTCACGGTTGCTGCGAATGAACCAGGTCCATTGACCATTGAGTACGCCGTGATCGACGTCGTACTCATGCTCCTCGACCCGTGGCGCGATGCAGGTAAAGGCGTGCTGCGGTTGGTTGGCGTCAAGCACCCAGGCTTCGCTGGTGGTCTTGCTGCCCACGGACAGCAGCAATTGCTGCTCGGAGCTTGAGCGGTAGCAATGCATGAAGAAGCGCCCGTCCGGCTCATGGAACACTTCTTCGGCCGCCGTGCCGTCCAGTCGATAGCGATACAGCTTGTGCGGACGATGGGTGTCATCCAGTTCGCCAAAGAATAGCGTCAGGCTATCGTTGGCCCAGGTCATGCTGCCATCGCAGTCCTGGAATTCCAGCTCGCTGACACGGCCGTCGGATAATTCCTTCACGAACAGCGTGTAAATCTCCTCGCCGCTGGAGTCGATGCTGTAGGCCAGACGCTGGTGGTCCGGGCTGATGCTGAACGCCCCGAGCGAAAAGAAACCACCCTTGGCCAGTTCGTTGGGGTCCAGCAGCAGTTGTTCGCGGCTTTCGTCGAGGGTCAGGCTGTCATCGATCGGACGCGGGCAGCGGTAGTGCCTGGCGTACTCATCGCCTGCCGTGGTGCGGGTGTAATACAGATAGGGGCCCCATGGCGAGGGCAGGGACAGATCGGTCTCGAGAATCCGCCCCTTGATCTCTTGGAACAGGGTTTCGCGCAATGCGGCCTGGTCGGCGGTTTGCGCTTGCTGATAGCTGTTTTCGGCTTTCAGGTAGTCGAGCACTGCCTCGGTGTCGCGCTCTTGCAGCCAGGCATACGGGTCGGAGCCTTCAGCCTTGTGGGCAATCGGAGCGTCGTGAATGTTGGCGGATAGGGGCATGAAGGGTTCTCGAGCAGTGTACGGAATAGGTTTGGAACCTGTGGGAGCGAGCTTGCTCGCGATGAGGCCAGTACATCCAACATCAATGTTGACTGTCAGTCCGCCATCGCGAGCAAGCTCGCTCCCACAGGGTTCTATGTCTTGACCGAAGGCATTGATGCAGCCTGATGGGCGAAAAGCCGTTATCATAAGCGCCTCTTTGCCTGCCTTGCCATGGACACCATGACCGAGAACGACTATCTGATCGCTTGGGGCCTCTACGCCTTCGCCGCTTTAGGCTGCCTGTTGGTGTGGATGCGCTTGACCCGCTGGATGTGGCGTTGGCTGCGTGAGCCGCTACGGCTGGCGATGGTCGTGCTGCTGTTCAGCCCGACCATCATCGACCCGGTCAAGGACAAAATCGCACCGGCTCTCGCCATTACCGCGCTCGACCTGCTGTTCAAGGTCGGCAACAACGCCTGGCGGGCGATTTCCGATCTGTTCATGTACGGCATGATCGCGTTCGGCCTCTATCTGGTGCTGGTGGCGATCCGTTTCCCCATCGAGCGCGCCTCCAATGCCCGCAGGGAACAGGCTGCCGCCGCCAAAGCCGCCGTCCGTGCCGACGAGCCCGAGGACGATCAACCGTTCGGCGGTGCCGGCGATGATCGTTATGGTCGTCCGCCCGTGCCGAGCACTCCTCAGCGGATGCGAGTCGAACCCCGTCTGTAACCTTGCCCCTGCGATTGAGCGAGAGTCCGAGCATGTGTGAGTTATTGGGCATGAGCGCCAATGTCCCGACCGATATCGTGTTCAGCTTCACCGGGCTGATGCAGCGCGGCGGACGCACCGGCCCGCACCGCGATGGCTGGGGCATTGCCTTCTATGAAGGCCGTGGACTGCGGCTGTTCCAGGACCCGGCGGCGAGCTGCGAGTCGGAGGTCGCGAACCTGGTGCAGCGCTATCCGATCAAGAGCGAAGTGGTGATCGGGCACATCCGCCAGGCCAACGTCGGCAAGGTCTCCCTGTCCAACACGCATCCGTTCGTCCGTGAGCTGTGGGGGCGCAACTGGTGTTTCGCCCATAACGGCCAGTTGGCGGATTTCCAGCCAGTGGCCAGTTTCTATCGCCCGGTCGGTGATACCGACAGCGAAGCAGCGTTTTGCGATTTGCTCAACCGTGTGCGTGCGGCGTTCCCCGAGCCGGTCGAGGTCGAAGAGCTGCTGCCTGACCTGGTGGCAGCGTGCGCCGAATACCGCAGCAAAGGCGTGTTCAACTGCCTGCTCAGCGACGGTGACTGGCTGTTCTGCTATTGCTCGACCAAGCTGGCGCAAATCACCCGTCGTGCACCGTTTGGCCCGGCACGCTTGAAGGATGTCGACGTGATCGTCGACTTTCAGGCCGAAACCACGCCTAACGATGTGGTGACCGTCATTGCCACCGAACCCCTGACCGAAAACGAAACCTGGACCCGTTACGAACCGGGTCAATGGAGCCTGTGGCGACGCGGCGAATGCGTCAGCCAGGGCCAGACCGAATAAGGACTCCTTGCATGTTGCTCAGTTATCTACGGCTGGTGTTGTTTGCGGCGGGCCTGTTGATCGGTGTCCAGGTACCGGGCTTCATCAGCGATTACACCAAACGGGTCGAGGCGCACCTGATCGAGGCGCAGGCCAGTCTGAGCGGCTTCCAGAACACCGCCAATCAGTTCTTCAAGGGTGACATGCAGGCTCTGGTCGCGCATTACCGCGCCAGCGAAGACCCGATCTTTCGCAGCGACGCCGACAGCCTGGGCAACCTGCTGACCCGTCAGGTGGCGCTGGACAAGCAATTCCAGGCGATGCAGGGCCCGTGGTACATCCGCTTCCTGCAAGTGGTGCTGGCCGCCGATCCGGATATCCGCAAGGAAACCTGGAATGGCTACAGCTACCAGATCCTGTTGACGCCCGAAGCGATGGTCTGGGGCATGAGCGGCGCCTTGCTGCTGTCGTTCGGGATCGAGTGCCTGTTCCGACTGATCGACTGGGTGGTGCTGGGCGGCAAGCGTCTGCGCCAGAGCCGGCCGATCGAAGAGCGGGATTTGCGCGGGTTGTAACCCCGTCGAACGTCAAGGAGCCGGCAAGCCGGCTCCTCGGTTGATTACCAATCTATCGAATAGCTCATGCTCAAGGTACGGCCTTCGGCATTGGGGTACGGTGCTTTGGCGTTGGCCTGGGCGAACAGATTGACGTACGTGCGGTTGGTCAGGTTGTACACCCCGCCTTCCAGGCGACCGACCGGCAAGTACACGGAGCCGAGCAGGTCCACCAGCGTATAGCCTTCGATGTCGCGCCCGTTGTTGTCCTTGGCCGCAGCGTCGTAACTGGACAGGTGCATGCCTTGCAGACGCAGGCTGTAGTCGTCTTCGGTGTAGCCGACGAACAGCGTGGTCTTGGCCGGTGAAATGCGTGTTGCCGGCAGATCGATCCATTTCCCGTTCTGCTGGGTCTCGCCCTTGGCCCAGGCATAGGTACCACCCACCGACCAGTGATCGGTTGCGCGGTAGGTCAGGCTGTTTTCGATGCCGCGAACCCGCTCCTTCTGATTGATCAGACGCAAGACACGGCTATTGGCATCGTAGAACTGGGTCACGTCCGAGGTGTTTTCATAGACGGTGACGTCGGCCTGCCACCGGTCCCAGTCACCGCGCCAGCCCAGCTCATAGCTGTCGACCTTGATGGCCTGGGCGTTGAGGCTCTGGATGTCGAAGGTGCTGCTCACGTCACGCAAGAAGCGCTGGATGTCCGGCAGCGAAAAGCCCTGGCTGTAATTGGCGAAGACGTCCTGATGCTCACTCAGGTGATAGACCGCGCCCAGGTTATAGAGCGTGGCGTCGTATTTGAGGGTGTCACCGGGCAGGATGGCGCGTACGCCGGTCTGCACGATCTGACCGTAGGCGATGCTGTCGGAGACCTCGCTTTCGATCCATTCGCGGCGCACACCGCCACGCAAGGTCCAGTCCCCGATGTCCCAGGACATCTGCCCGAACAGCGCCTTGGTGGTGGTTTCGATATCCGGGCCCATCTCGTAAGTGGTGCCGGTCTTGGTGTAGGTCAGCCCTTTGAGGGTGTATTGGTCACCACGCTGGCGGGAGCGTTCGTGATCATAGTCGGCGCCCCAGACCAGGTTGCCTGTGGCGCTGCCAATGGCCGGCAACGGCGTGTCGATGGCCGCACGCAGGCCGTAGACATCCTGCACGCTGTTGTTGTCGGCGATCCCGGCCTTGCCCCGCGACAGGTCCGGGAAGAACAACGCGTCGGCCCGGCGCCAGTAACTTTCCAGTTGCAGGCCCTGGCCGTAGAAGTCGTTGTCGGTGTAGTTGAGGTTGGCCGCCTGGTTATGGGTATAGGGTTGGTCATCAAGTTTCAGCCCTTGGACCGCCACGGCTTGCAGCGAGTTTTTCGGGTCTTTGGTGTAGCCGGTGTCTTGCTGGTCCTTGTAGTCCTGCAGCGACAGGCTGAGTTTTTTGTCGGCATCCAGTTCGTAACCGAAACGACCTTGCAGGTCATAGGTTTCGGTGTCCATGTTGCTGCCCTGGGACGTGTCCTGAGGGATGCGGTTGCCGTTGCCGTCGTACTGATCGTTACGCTGGGTCAGGTCGGCGGACACGTACCAGTCCAGGGCATCCTTGCGCCCGGTCGCACTCTGAAAGGCCTCGTAGGCGAAACCCTTGCTGTTGAGGTTGTTGCCGCTGGTCAGGCCCAGTTTGCTGCTGTAGGCAAGGTCCTGACCCTGATTGCGTTTGGTGATGATGTTGATGATGCCGCCTGAGGCGCCGGCACCGTAAATGCTGCTGGCGCCGGAAACCACCTCGATGCGTTCGATACTGGCCGGTGCGATGCTGTTGAGCTGACGGAAGTTGTCACGCGTGGCGTTCTGCGACACGCCGTCGATCAACACCAGCATGTTGCGCCCGCGCAGGGTCTGGCCGAAGTTGCTCATCCCGCCGCTGGACGGCGCCAGGCCGGGAACCAGTTGCCCCAGAATGTCGGAGACCCGACGCCCGGCACCACTCTGTTCGCGGACCTGTTGTTCGTCGATCACCTGGACCGAGCCAGGAATCGAGGCAATGCTCGCTTCGCTGCGAGTCGCGGAAACGACGGTGGCTTGCATGTTCAATGTGCCGGGTTGCTGGTCGGTGTCCTCGGCCCAGGTCTGGACGCTGACGGAGCCGAGCAGCGGAATCAGCAAGGTAAGTTTGGTTCGGGTCATGAGGTGGTCTTTTTTTAGTCGTGATAAGTGTGGCTAGGTAACTTTGCGGGGCCGGATGTGGAGGTGAATGAGCGCCCCCGGCGGATCCCGAGGGCAAAACCCTGCTGGCTTGAAAACACGGTGTTGGCGATCAGTGCCTAGGTGATGGGGAACAGTGCGCCTTGCCAGATGCCCCGGAGACGAGAACCCCCAGCCATTCGTAAGCCAGCGCCGTGGCCGCCAGTGTCAAGGCGCAGAGCCAGGCAACGCTCTCGATGAGACGCAAGATGTAAGCGGGATCAGACGCTGGAAGCGGCGCAGCGCGGCGGGCGCCGGTGCATAGCTCAAATGGTCGGGGGTGATGCGGCGAGACTGGAAGGCCTGAGTGCCGAAGGCTTCGCTCCAGTGTGAGAGCAGTTGCTGCTGTCTTTGCGTGAAAGCGCGCATCAAGTCCGATTCCTTCTGGACAGTGGTTTAGCTGAATGCGCGCAGAGAATACATTTTCAAAATATTAATGCAAATGATAGTAATTGCTTGTTGTGCTGTGGGGCGCTCCTTTTCAGAGGCTGGCCAGGGGTTTGCTCAAGACCATGTAGTGCTCGCCCACCTTCTGCGCATAGTTCTCCACCACGTGCTGACACAACGTCACGATCTCTTCGACCCACTCCGCGCCGACCCGCCATGACACCACCACTTGCAGGTTGGGCGGGCGTTGGTCGATGGCCAGCAAGGTCAATTCCCCCCGCTCCAGTTCCTCGGCCACCAGCACCGGTGGCAATGCGCCGATGCCGAAGCCGTCGCGCAACAAACGGGTGATGGCCGACACCGAATTCACGCAGTTCAGTCGCGGTGTCATGACGCCATTGGCCTGCATCAGCGCCAGCACTTCCTGATGCGGATGGGAGTTTTTCGAATAAGTGATGATCCGCTCACGCGCCAGTTCGGCGACGTTTGTGTAATTGCGGTTGTAGATCGAGTTGCTGGCGACAATCCAGCCCATGGGGTGGCTGGCCAGTTCCAGGCTGCGCACGCTTTCCTGGCGCAGCAGGTCGGTTTGCAGGATCACGTCGAGAAAACCTTTTTGCAGCTGATCGCAGAGGTTGAGCGAGGTATCGGCCACCAGTTCGATTTCCACCAGCGGGTAGTGATCGGTCATCTGCGCCACCAACGGGCTGAGCCAAGTATGGATCACCGTGTCCATCACGCCGATGCGCACCCGTCCGGCCTTGCTCGAGCGGGTCTCGATCGACTGCTTGAGCGCCTGCATGGTGTCCATCATCTGCTCGGCGTAATCGAGCACCTTGAGGCCTTCGGGCGTCAGGCTCACGCCGCGCGAATCCCGCAGAAACAGCTTTACCCCCAGCTCGCTTTCAAGCACTGCGATGCGGCTGGAAATCGAGGCCTGAGTGGTGAAGAGTTTGTCGGCGGTCAGGCGGAAACTCTTGAGTCGGGCGACCCAGACAAAGGTCTCGAGAAACTTCAGGTTCATGGGATAAAGATTTCTTATGTCTAAGGCGGGTTTTTATTAGTTGGACGCAGCAGGGGCGCGCGTCCAAAAATCGGCGCATCCGGTTCCCACGATAGGCGTCGTCGGGGCTCAGAACAATACCAATAAAATCAGCGCGGAGATTTGCCATGAGTGCGCCCGACACCACCGCCATTCCGAAAGCCTCGGCCCGTCCGGGACCTTTCGACTGGTATCGCAACATCAATCAGCAGGAACGCCGCACCTTCTGGAGCTGCAAAATCGGCTATGGCCTGGACGGCATGGACACCCAGATGCTCAGCTTCGTTGTGCCAACCCTGATTGCCATGTGGGGCATCACCACCGGTCAAGCCGGGCTGATTCATACCAGTACGCTGATCGCTTCGGCCATCGGCGGCTGGGTAGCGGGGATTCTCTCCGATCGCATCGGTCGTGTTCGCACCTTGCAGCTGACGGTGTTGTGGTTTGCCTTCTTCACCTTCCTCTGCGGCTTTGCCCAGAGCTACGAGCAACTGCTGATTGCACGGACCCTGATGGGCTTCGGTTTCGGCGGCGAGTGGACGGCCGGCGCGGTGCTGATCGGTGAAGTCATTCGAGCCAAGGACCGTGGCAAGGCCGTGGGCATGGTGCAGTCCGGCTGGGCGCTGGGTTGGGGGCTGACGGCGATTCTGTATGCGCTGCTGTTCTCGGTATTGCCACCGGAAGACGCCTGGCGTGCGCTGTTCATCCTCGGCATCGTGCCGGCAATATTCGTGATATTCGTCCGCCGCCTGGTCAAGGACCCGGAAATCTATCGTGAAGCCAAAGCCAGGCAGGAGCCGAGCAACCCGTCGAAGTTCTACGAGATTTTCGCCCCCGGCATGCTCTTCACCACGATTCGCGCTTCGTTGCTGACCACCGGCGCCCTGGGCGGCTACTACGCGATCACGTCCTGGTTGCCGACTTTCCTGAAGAACGAACGCGGTTTGAGCGTGCTCAATACCAGCGGTTATCTGGCGATGGTGATCATCGGGTCCTACGTGGGTTATGTCATCAGCGCCTATTTGACCGACATCCTCGGACGTAAAAAGAACTTCATCCTGTTCGCCGTCGGCTCGTTCACCATTGTGTTGCTGTACACGCAACTGCCGGTCAGCAACGGCGTGATGCTGTGGCTGGGCTTTCCGCTGGGCTTCTTTGCCTCCGGGATCTTCAGTGGCATGGGTGCATTCCTGACCGAGTTGTTCCCCACGCGCATTCGCGGTTCGGGCCAGGGTTTTTGCTACAACATCGGACGGGCGCTGGCGGCGTTGTTTCCACTGTTGATTGGCCTGCTCAGCCAGACCGTGCCGCTGAGTGTAGGCATCGGTGCCTTTGCGGCGGTTTCCTACGGCGTGGTGATCCTCGCGGCCTTGAGTTTGCCGGAAACCCGTGGCAAGCAACTCGACGCCCAGTAACTGATAATCTGCGGGGCTGTCTTACAGATATGTCCCGCAGCTGAAAAGAATAAAGCCTACAGGAGTGTTCAGTGTGAGCCGCCTGCTATTGAACTGCGACATCGGCGAGAGTTTCGGCAGCTGGACCATGGGTCTGGACGCGAAAATCATGCCCTTCATCGATTGCGCCAACGTTGCCTGCGGTTTTCACGCCGGCGACCCGAGCATCATGCGCAAGACCGTCAGCCTGGCCCTCAGCCACGGTGTGCAAGTTGGCGCGCATCCGGCCTATCAGGATCTGGTGGGGTTCGGCCGTCGTTCCATGGCCTATGCCCCCCAGGAACTTCAAGACATTCTGCATTACCAGATCGGCGCCCTCGACGGCATCTGCCGGGCCCAGGGCGGTCGTGTCAGTTACGTCAAACCCCATGGCGCGATGTACAACGACATGATGGCCAACCCGGCACAACTGCGCGCGGTGCTGCAAGCGGTAGCGTCCTATGATCGCAACCTGCCGTTGATGTTGATGGCCACCCGCGACAACAGCGCCGCCCAACAACTGGGCGATGAATACGGCGTGACCCTGTGGTTCGAGGCTTTTGCCGACCGTGCTTATGACAGCGCCGGCAGACTGGTGTCGCGACAACTGCCGGGAGCGGTGCATCACGATCCGGAAACAATCATCGAACAGGCACTGACCATTGCCCGTGGCGATCCGCTCACCGCCAGCGATGGCAGCGCCCTGCATTTGCAGGCCAACACTCTTTGCGTGCACGGCGACAACGCCAGTTCGGTCGCTGCCGTGCAACGCATCCGTGAAGCCTTGAACCGGCAGAGCGCGTCATGAAGCTGCGGGTGGAAGTGGTGGCGCTGGATTGCCTGATGGTGCGCCTGTTCGATGAAATTGCCGAAACCAACATGCCGTGGATGCTGGCGGCCAGTGAAAGTCTGCGCACGGCATTTGCCGGGCATCTGATCGATCTGGTGCCGTCCTACACCACCTTGATGGTGCATTACGACTTGACCGCGCTGAGTCCCGCCCAGGCCAGGGAGTTGATTGCCCAGGCACTGATCGATCTGTCGCCCAATGCGCGTACGCGCGGTACCTGCCATGTGTTGCCGGTGTGGTACGACTTGAGCGTCGGTCCGGAATTGAGCCTGTTGTCGCAACGTAGCGGGTTGGCGGTGGAGGAGGTGATCCGTCGTCACTGCGAGCGTGAATATCAGGTGTTTGCCCTGGGCTTTGCGCCGGGCTTCGCCTTCATGGGGCTGGTGGAAGAGGTGCTCGCCGCTCCGCGTCTGAACACGCCCCGCAAGAAAGTCGCCGCCGGCAGTGTCGGCATCGCCGAACGGCAAACGGCGGCCTACCCGGTGGTGTCGCCTGGGGGCTGGAACCTGATCGGCCGCACACCGGCAAAATTGTTCGATCGCAACCGTGACGGCTACAGCCTGATGAAACCCGGTGACACCGTACGGTTTGAAGCAATCGGCCACGCCGAATTCATTAACCTGGGCGGTGACGATACGCCACTGGAGGCCCAGGCATGAGCCGTCTGACCATTGAAGCGAGTACGGCGCTGTGCCTGTTGCAGGATGCCGGTCGATTCGGCGTGCGGCATCTGGGCGTGACCCAGGGCGGAGCCGCCGATTGGCGTTCGATGTCCTGGGCCAACTGGCTATTGGGCAACGGGCTGGATGCGCCGGTAATCGAAATCACCCTTGGCGGATTCACCCTCGTGGCCGAGGAAGATTGCGTGCTGGCCTTGGCCGGCGCGGATCTTGGCGCGCAGGTGGACGGCGAAGCGCTGGCGCCATGGCGCAGTTTCAGGTTGCACAAAGGTCAGCGTTTGCAATTCACCCGGCCGCTACTCGGCGCCCGGGCTTATCTGGCGGCGCCGGGTGGGTTTGATGCACCGAAAGTTCTGGGCAGCAGCGCGACGGTGGCCCGTGAAGAACTGGGTGGCCTGGACGGAATGGGCCATGCGCTGGGTAAAGGCGCGTCCTTGAGCTACTCGGGGAACTCGCTGGTATTGCTGCGGGAGTTGCCAAGCCAATGCGTGCCGGATTTCACCGGCGAGCCATTGCTGGATCTGGTGCTTGGTGCGCAGATTGGCGAGTTCAGCGGGCAGAGTCTGTTCGATGCGTTCAACAGCGTGTGGAGTCTTGACAGCCGAGCCGACCGGATGGGCATTCGCCTGTTGGGCACGGCGCTGCAGTACCAGGGCAAACCGATGATTTCCGAAGGTATTCCGTTGGGGGCGGTGCAAGTGCCGCCTGACGGGCAGCCGATTGTGTTGCTCAATGATCGACAGACCATCGGTGGTTATCCGCGATTGGGGGCGTTGACACCGTTGGCACTGGCACGGCTTGCGCAGTGCCTGCCGGGGGCGCGGGTGCGGTTGCGGCCGGTGGTGCAGGATGTGGCGCATCGAGAACAGATTCAGTATCTGCGTCAGTTTGTTAGCCTTTAAAAGCATCGCGAGCAAGCTCGCTCCCACATTGGATCTTTGCTGTACATAAGACCCTGTGGGAGCGAGCTTGCTCGCGATGGCGTCAGTCCAGACAACAGAACTACTTGGACAGAAACCGCATCCCTTCCTCCAGCCCGCGAAGGGTCAGCGGATACATCTGGTCCTCAATCAAATCCCGCACGATGTTGGTCGAAGAGGTATAGCCCCACGTGTCCTTCGGATACGGGTTGATCCAGATGAGTTTCTTGTACTTCTCCTTGAACCGCTGCATCCACACGTAACCGGCTTCTTCGTTCCAGTGCTCGACGCTGCCGCCCGGCTGGGTGATTTCGTAGGGCGCCATGGCGGCGTCGCCGATGAAGATCACCTTGTAGTCGGCACCGTACTTGTGCAGCAGGTCCATGGTCGACGTGCGCTCGGAGGTGCGGCGCATGTTGTTCTTCCACACCGATTCATAAATGAAGTTGTGGAAGTAGAAGTACTCCAGATGCTTGAACTCGGTCTTGCAGGCCGAGAACAACTCTTCGCAGATCTTTACGTGGGCGTCCATCGAACCGCCGATGTCGAACAGCAGCAACAGCTTGACGGTGTTACGCCGCTCCGGCCGCATCTGGATGTTCAGCAACCCCGCATCCTTGGCGGTGTGATCGATGGTGCCATCGATGTCCAGCTCTTCCGCCGCGCCCTGACGGGCGAACTTGCGCAGGCGGCGCAGGGCGACCTTGATGTTGCGGGTGCCCAGCTCGACCGAATCGTCGAGGTTCTTGTATTCGCGCTGGTCCCAGACCTTGGCCGCCTTGCCCTGACGCTTGCCGGCGTCGCCGACCCGGATGCCTTCCGGGTTGAAGCCCCCGGAACCGAACGGGCTGGTACCACCGGTGCCGATCCACTTGTTGCCACCGGCGTGGCGTTCCTTCTGTTCTTCGAGGCGTTTCTTGAACTCTTCGATCAGCTTGTCCAGGCCGCCGAGGGACTGGATCGCTGCCCGCTCTTCATCGGTCAGCGAGCGTTCGAACTCCTTGCGCAACCAGTCTTCGGGAATCAGCGCCTGCAGGTGGTCGTCGAGTTTTTCCAGGCCATTGAAATAGGCTCCGAAGGCCCGGTCGAACTTGTCGAAATGCCGTTCGTCCTTCACCAGGATCGCCCGGGACAGGTAATAGAACTCGTCCATGTCGGCGAAGGTCACGCGCTGTTTCAGCGCGTTGATCAGGTCCAGCAGCTCACGCACCGAGACCGGTACCTTGGCTGCGCGCATTTCATTGAACAGGTTGAGCAGCATGGCATCAGCCTCTTAGCGGGTGCCGCGCCGGCTCATGAACGCCAGACGCTCCAGCAGTTGCACGTCCTGTTCGTTTTTCACTAGCGCACCGGCCAGCGGCGGGATGGCCTTGGTCGGATCGCGCTCGCGCAGCACCGCTTCGCCGATGTTGTCGGCCATCAGCAGCTTCAGCCAGTCCACCAGCTCGGAGGTCGAAGGCTTCTTCTTCAGGCCGGGCACCTTGCGCACGTCGAAGAACACGTCCAGCGCTTCGCTGACCAGGTCCTTCTTGATGTCCGGGTAGTGCACGTCGACGATCCGCTGCATCGTCACGCGATCCGGGAAAGCGATGTAGTGGAAGAAGCAGCGGCGCAGGAACGCATCCGGCAGCTCTTTTTCGTTGTTGGAGGTAATGATGATGATCGGGCGTTTTTTCGCCTTGATGGTCTCGTCGATCTCGTAAACGTAGAACTCCATCTTGTCGAGTTCTTGCAGCAGGTCGTTCGGGAATTCGATGTCGGCCTTGTCGATTTCGTCGATCAGCAGGATCACCCGCTCTTCGGATTCGAAGGCTTCCCAGAGCTTGCCCTTTTTCAGGTAGTTGCGAACGTCGTGGACCTTTTCCGTGCCGAGCTGCGAATCGCGCAGGCGGCTGACCGCGTCGTACTCGTACAGGCCCTGGTGGGCCTTGGTGGTGGATTTGATGTGCCAGGTGATCAGCTTGGCGCCAAAGGATTCGGCCAGTTGCTCGGCGAGCATGGTCTTGCCGGTGCCCGGTTCGCCCTTGACCAGCAACGGCCGCTCCAGGGTGATGGCGGCGTTGACCGCCAGCTTCAGGTCATCGGTGGCGACGTAGGCCTGGGTGCCTTCGAACTTCATCTGCTAATCCTCGAACGGTAACGCCGACCTGTACGAGGCAGGGCGGGGGGCAATAAAAGAGTCAGCCCCGACTATAACGCGGTGTCCGGTCGACTGTGAACGCAGACGGCTTATTCAGTCTCTGAATGGGGCGTCACTTGGTGACTCAGCCTGCATCCGGCTTTGGCCGTTCATACCGCGCATTGAATGCCTGGATGAAACCATTGCGCAAAATCTGTAAAAAAGCCTGGAATGCGCTGACATCTTGCTGATGCACATTACCCTTGAGCTCGACCCGTGTCGCAAACTGGTTTTTGCCCTGGTTTTTCAAGACGGTCTCGGTACCGCCGACGAGGGCTTCCCAAATCGAGCGGAATAGCCCTTTGTCCTCGCTTTGCACATCCTGCTGCCAGTTGAACACATCGACATCGCGCAGCAATGGCTTGATATAGCCGGTCAGTCGCCCCTTGTTGGCTGTGGCTTCGATCACCACGTCGCCATGGCCGGCATTGAAGTCGAACTTGCCGTAGGCCGCGGCGAAGTCGTTCAAGCGCTTGAGCTCGATATCCGTGGTGCGCAAGCGAAACTCGAAGTCTTCGAAGTCGCTCAAGGGATCGAAAGTGGCTGTGGTTTCCAGTGGTGCGTGCCCCAGCAGCAGGGCTTTGCCTTCGAAGCGCGCATCACGCTTGCCTTTGGTGTCGACCACGTTGGTCAGGTTGTAGATGTTGGCATCCACTTTTGTGGCATTCATGTTCACGGGTGGCTTGGAGTTGAAGTTGCGAAAGCTGATCTTGCCGTCGTTGATCCGCACTTCGTTCAGGGTAATGGGCAGCAGCTTGCCTAATTGTGCTCGCCAGTCGGTACCCTCGCCGGTCTGGGAATTTTGCTTGTTGGCGCCATCGACGAAGTTGACCTCGGGTTTGTCGAACTGCGCCTCGGCCACCACTGCGTGGTCATGCCAGAGCGAGTGCCAGCTGACGGAGAGGTCAATCAATGGCGCATTGACGAAAGGCACGGGGACCTTGCCATTGACCTTGACGATTTTCAGTCCATTGATTTTGTAGGCGCCGCGCCACAGGGCCAGGTCCACGTCGGTAATCTGGCCGTGGTAGTCACCCATGTTCGCCAATCTCTCGTTGAGGTAATCGCGCACGATGTAGGGCAGGGCAATGTGCAAGGCAACCAGCAGCAGAACGAGGCCGGCGAGGGTCCACAGGGGCCAGCTGTATCGACGTTTCATGGCGGCAAATCTCTGGCTGTCTAAAGCCATTGACTGCACTGATAAGCGGACGTTCGACCCGACTGGACGCCTGCGGGCAAGAGGCTTACCTTGATGCCCTATTTCAATGCTGTCGTTAAGGACCCAGCCATGAGCCGCATTTTCGCTGACAACGCCCACTCCATCGGTAATACGCCGCTGGTGCAGATCAATCGCATTGCGCCGCGTGGTGTGACCATCCTGGTCAAGATCGAAGGGCGCAACCCCGGCTACTCGGTCAAGTGCCGGATCGGTGCGAACATGATCTGGGATGCCGAGGGCAGCGGCAAACTCAAGCCGGGGATGACCATCGTAGAACCCACCTCCGGCAATACCGGCATCGGCCTGGCCTTCGTGGCCGCCGCCCGTGGCTACAAGCTGATGCTGACCATGCCGGCGTCCATGAGTATCGAACGCCGCAAGGTACTCAAGGCACTGGGCGCCGAACTGGTGTTGACCGAGCCGGCCAAAGGCATGAAAGGCGCCATCGAGAAAGCCGGTGAAATCGTTGCCGGCGACCCGTCGAAGTACTTCATGCCGGCGCAATTCGATAACCCGGCCAACCCGGCCATCCACGAAAAAACCACCGGCCCGGAGATCTGGAACGATACGGACGGCGCGGTCGACGTGCTGGTGGCTGGCGTCGGAACCGGTGGAACCATCACCGGGGTTTCACGGTATATCAAGAATACCCAGGGCAAACCGATACTCTCGGTGGCGGTGGAGCCAGTGGTGTCGCCGGTGATCACCCAGGCCCTGGCCGGTGAAGAAATCAAGCCGAGCCCGCACAAGATCCAGGGCATCGGTGCCGGTTTTGTGCCGAAGAACCTCGATTTGTCGATTGTCGATCGGGTGGAACTGGTCAGTGACGAAGAGTCCAAGGCCATGGCCTTGCGCTTGATGCAGGAAGAGGGAATCTTGTGCGGGATTTCCAGCGGCGCCGCCATGGCGGTGGCCGTAAGACTGGCGGAGACCCCGGAAATGCAGGGCAAGACCATTGTCGTGATCTTGCCGGATTCCGGTGAGCGTTACCTGTCGAGCATGCTGTTCAGTGATCTGTTTACCGAACAGGAGAATCGCCAGTAAGTGCCAGATATTGGCGGATCGTGGCTGGCGCTGACGGTTGAGGCGTTATCGCTGGTTGCGATCCATTGATCTGTTCCGGTTGATGATGGATTGCATCAGCCAGCGTTCAGGCACCTTATGTTAATAAGTGCTTTGTTGCACATTCATTAACATTGAATGTTGAAAAGTGCAGGTTTTCACCGGGGCGGTAGTGTTTATCATGCTGGTAGCCACGTCGGGCAATGGACGTGGTGCGGTGCCGTTTATCTTCAAAGGAGTTGTCGATGATCCCGTCGTTTGCCGCGAAAGCCTCGTTGTTGTTGCTGTTTCTCGGTAGCACCCTCTATGTGCATTTGCGCGGCAAGGCGCGCCTGCCGGTTTTGCGCCAGTTCGTTAACCATTCGGCACTGTTCGCCCCCTATAACGCCCTGATGTACCTGTTTTCCGGCATACCTTCGAAACCGTATCTGGATCGCAGCAAGTTCCCGGAACTTGATGTGCTCAAGGACAACTGGGAGGTGATTCGCGACGAAGCGATGCACTTGTTCGACGAGGGGTATATCCGCGCGGCGGCAAAGAACAACGACGCTGGCTTTGGCTCGTTCTTCAAGAAGGGCTGGAAGCGCTTCTATCTCAAGTGGTACGACAAACCGCTGACTTCCGCCGAAGCCTTGTGCCCGAAAACCGTGCAACTGGTCAACAGCATTCCCAGCGTCAAAGGCGCCATGTTCGCGCTACTGCCGGGCGGCAGCCACCTCAATCCGCATCGCGATCCGTTTGCCGGTTCCCTGCGTTATCACTTGGGCCTGTCCACCCCCAATTCCGATGATTGCCGCATCTTTGTCGACGGTCAGGTTTACGCCTGGCGCGATGGTGAAGACGTGATGTTCGACGAAACCTACGTGCACTGGGTCAAGAATGAAACGCAAAAGACCCGTGTCATACTGTTCTGCGATATCGAACGTCCGCTGAGCAATCGCTTCATGACCCGCATCAATCGCAGTATCAGCGCCTGGCTAGGTCGTGCGACTGCACCGCAGAACCTTGATGACGAGCGAGTAGGGGGCATCAACCGGGTCTATGCCTGGAGCAAGAACTCCAGCGATAAATTCAGTGGTGTGGTCAAGCAATGGAAGCGGCGCAATCCCGAGGCCTACCGTGTACTGCGTCCGGTACTGGCGGTGCTGGTGCTGATGTTGCTGGGGTATTGGTTGTTTGGCTAACGCCGGATACAGAATAAAAGAATCGTTCGTTGTGAGCGGTTTTTTACAGGTTTTCGCGCAATCCCTGAATACCCCTCCAACCGCACAATGCAGACTTTGTACCGACTGTCGTAGCTGGCCTTTTGGTCGAGTCGTTGCAATCCATGTCGAACGCTGGTTATAGTCGGCGCACGGTGAGTTTCGGACTCACTTTTTTATCCCTCGAATAAAGATCAGCCCAATGCCTGCACCCCACTTCAACGCGGTAGTCGATTCAGCGGTCAACGCTGGCGTCGTGCCGTGCGGGAATCAGCAGCCGGGGCAGATCAGTCATTACCCCCCTCCTGTCAGTCGCACGCCAGTGTGCGCGGTGGTCTCACCGCCAGGCGTTGGCATTTCGGGCTGATCAGCTGCTTTCTGCTGCTGCCAAGCACGTCTGAAAAAGCGCCCGCCTGAAAAAAACGACTGAATTTCAGCTTCGGCTGAGTTGGCTTTTTGCCTGACTACAGGTGGTATTCATGTTTGTCCTTTCGAAAAACTCCGCGCTCGCGGCGGCGTCCACGAGCCTGTTCGTTCTGCTGTGGAGCAGCGGGGCGATCTTCTCCAAATGGGGGCTGGCCCACGCGTCGCCCTTTGCCTTCCTGATGTTCCGTTTCGTCATCGCCCTGGGCGGCCTGGTGTTGCTGGTGCCGTTGCTCAAGCTGAAGTTGCCCAAGGGCGGCAAACCGATGCTGTATGCGATGGTCACCGGCGTGGTGTTGTTGGGGGCCTACCAGATTTTCTATCTGCTGGCCCTGGACCTTAAAGTCACGCCCGGGGTGATGGCGACCATCATGGGCGTGCAGCCGATTCTCACCGTAGTGATCATGGAGCGGCACCGATCAATAAGCCGGATGTTCGGTCTGGCGCTAGGCTTGGCCGGGTTGATCATGGTGGTTTACCAGGGCATCGGTTTGGCCGGCATGTCTTTGGCGGGCATGCTCTTCGGTCTGCTGGCGCTGGCGAGCATGACGTTCGGTTCGATCATGCAGAAACGCATCACCGACAATCCCCTCGGCACACTGCCGGTGCAGTATCTGGCCGGACTGCTGTTGTGCGGGATTTTCGTACCCTTCCAGCCGTTTCACTTCGAACACAGCAGTGGATTCATCCTGCCGGTGCTATGGATGGGGCTGGTGGTGTCGGTGCTGGCGACGCTATTGCTGTACCGCTTGATCGCCAAGGGCAATCTGGTGAATGTCACCAGCCTGTTTTATCTGGTGCCGGCGGTAACGGCGGTGATGGACTATCTGATTTTCGGTAACCGACTGGCGATGTTGAGCCTGTTCGGTATGCTGCTGATCATCGTCGGTCTGGTGTTTGTGTTCCGTAAAACCGCGTAATTGCGTGCAAACCCGCAAGGGCCTGGAGCCATGCTCCGGGCCTTTGTGATTTTTGGCGTCATCTGAAACGCCACAACACTACCGGCCAGCCACCAAACCCGGTTTCACCGCCGCCGGCTTCAACACCAACCACAACGCCAGTGCAATCAACAACCCGCCATAGATATGCGCCATCGACAGTGGCTCATCGAGAAACAACGCCCCCCACAGCACACCGAACAGCGGGATCAAAAAGGTCGTAGTCATCGATTTCACCGGACCAATCGAGCTCAGGAGGCGGAAGTAAATAATGTACGCAAACGCCGTGCATCCAAGACCCAACCCCAGCAACGAGAGCCATACACTCCAGCCGCCCCAGGTCGAGGGTGGTTGGCTGATCACGCTGTAGCCGAACAGCGGCAGCAGGAACAATGTCGCGCCAAGCATGCTGCCCACTGCCGACAAACGGCTGTCGAGACCACCGGCCTGATCGAGCCAGCGGCGGGCCAGAAACCCCGCAAATCCATAGCAGGTGGTCGCGAGCAGGCAGGCGACGGCACCCATCAGCAGTTCCAAATCGAACGCCACCGGACCGGCACGGGTCAGCACGCCCACGCCGAACAGCCCCAGGAACACGCCGCCGAGTTTGGCGCCAGTGAGCCTTTCATGGAAAAACAGGCCGCCGATCAGCACGCCCATCAAGGGTGTCGTGGCATTGAAAATCGACGAGTAACCGGCTGGTAGCACCTGCGCAGCCACCGAATAGAGCGTCGCCGGAATCCCGGAGTTGATCACCCCGAGCAGCATCACGGTCTTGAGTTTGCCCTTGAAGTCCCAACTGATGCGCATCAGGCCGAGAATCACCAGCAGTCCGGCAGCGGCGATCGATACACGGAAAAAAGCGGTAGGAATGCTGCCGATCACCGGGGCGATGATGCGCATGAACAGAAAACTGGCCCCCCAAATGGCCGCCAGGGACAGTAAACGGAAAATATCGACGGGGTTCACAGCGCGGTCCTTCCTTGGGGGAGGGGCGAAAGTGTTGCTGAGTGTGTGATCGATGGCAACCGAAAACCGGGCATTTAATTCACCCGCAAAATTACGCTTCTCCTGCACCCGGTTCACTGGCTAAGCTCAAGCCTCCCGAATTCCCGCAGAGGTCTCACCATGCCGCAGCAATGGCCAGCCGCCGACATCGCCCGCTTGATCCTCGATGGCTTTGACGATTACCGCGAGCATTTTCGCCAGATCACCGACGGCGCCCGGGCCCGCTTCGAACAGGCCAAGTGGCAGGAAACGCAGACGGCGTCGGCGGCACGGATCAATCTGTATGAAGACAAGGTCGGTGAAACGGTGGAGCGACTGCGCACCGCGTTTGACGCCGACACCCTGGACGTCAGCTGCTGGCCGCTGGTCAAAAACGCCTACATCAGCCTGATCGACCTGCGCTTCGACGATGAACTGTCCGAGACCTGGTACAACTCGATCTTCTGCGGACTGTTCAGCCATGACCTGATCAGCGACGGCTGCATGTTCATCCACACCACCCGGCCAAGCCTGCGCCGCGCCCGGGCCGCGCAAACCCGTACCTACAAGCCGCAAGGCCAATTGTCGGCGATGCTCGCCAGCATCTTCGCCGACTACCGTTTCAGTGAGGATTACGCCGACCTGGCCGGTGACCTGAAGCGCCTCGAAGCGCAGTTGCGCGAGAACCTGCCGGATTGGGTGTGCAAGGATCCGGAGCTGAGCGTCGAGCTGTTTTCCTCGGTGCTGTACCGCAATAAAGGCGCGTACCTGGTGGGGCGCATCTACACCGCCGACGAGCAATGGCCGCTGGCAATTCCATTGCTGCACCTGGAGGGTCGCGGCATCCAGATCGATGCGCTGATCACCGATGAAGCAGACGTGTCGATCATCTTCTCGTTCACCCGCTCGTATTTCATGGTGGATGTGCCGGTGCCGGCGGAGTTCATCGGCTTTCTGCGGCGCATCCTGCCGGGCAAGCACATCGCCGAGCTGTACACCTCGATCGGCTTCTACAAGCACGGCAAGTCGGAATTCTACCGGGCACTGATCAATCACCTGGCCAATACCGACGACCAGTTCATCATGGCCCCCGGCGTGCGCGGCATGGTCATGAGCGTGTTCACCCTGCCGGGTTTCAACACCGTGTTCAAAATCATCAAGGACCGTTTCTCGCCGTCGAAAAACGTCGACCGCGCCACGGTGATCGAAAAGTACCGCCTGGTGAAAAGCGTCGACCGGGTCGGGCGCATGGCCGATACCCAGGAGTTCGCCGACTTCCGTTTCCCCCTGAGCAAGTTCGATCCGGCGTGCCTGGAGGAACTGCTGGAAGTCGCACCATCCACAGTGTCGGTGGAAGACGATACGGTGCTGATCCGCCACTGCTGGACCGAGCGCCGCATGACCCCGCTGAACCTCTACCTGGAAAACGCCAACGAGGCGCAGGTGCGCGAGGCCTTGGAAGACTATGGGCTGGCGATCAAGCAACTGGCGGCGGCCAACATCTTTCCCGGCGACATGCTGCTGAAGAACTTCGGGGTGACCCGTCACGGTCGGGTGGTGTTCTACGACTACGACGAGATCTGCTTCCTCACCGAGGCTAATTTCCGCCACATCCCGTTGCCACGTACACCCGAAGATGAAATGGCGTCCGAACCGTGGTACTCGATCGGGCCACTGGACGTGTTCCCGGAAGAGTTTCCACCGTTCCTGTTTGCCGATTCGGGGCAGCGCAAGTTGTTCGATCAGTTGCATGGCGAGTTGTACAACGCCGATTACTGGAAGAGCCTTCAGGAAGCGATTCGGGCGGGGAAGGTGATTGATGTGTTTCCGTATCGGCGTAAAGGCTTGGACAACGAGTAGTTCTCACTGACGCCATCGCGAGCAAGCTCGCTCCCACATTTGACTGCAGTGTGCCCTGATTTTGTGGTCGCTATACATCCCGTGTGGGAGCGAGCTTGCTCGCGATCGGCCGCGCAGCGGTCGTAAAATCTGCGACAATCGCCACCCTGCGCCACTAGACGACTGAATTGCGTACCCGATGACCGACGAATCGCCCTCCATCGACAAACTGCTGAAAAACCTCGATCACGCCATGCTCGCCGACCGCCACCGGCTGCGGCGGCAGTTGCTTGAGTTGCGCAAGAAACCCGACGAGGCCAGGCTGGGCCAGTGGGTGACGCGGATGCAGGCGTCCTGTGAGCAGGTACTGGCGCGCAAGGCCAGCCTGCCGGTGATCCGTTACGACGACAGCCTGCCGATCGCCGCCAAGCGCGACGAAATCAAAAAGGCGCTGGAAAAGCATCAGGTGCTGATCATCGCCGGTGAGACCGGCTCGGGTAAAACCACCCAGTTGCCGAAGATCTGCCTGGAAATCGGCCGCGGCCAGCACGGCCTGATCGGCCACACCCAGCCCCGCCGGATCGCTGCCCGCAGCGTCGCCAGCCGGGTCGCCGAAGAACTCGGTACACCGCTGGGCGCGTTGGTCGGCTATCAGGTGCGATTCGAGGATCAGAGCGATTCCAGCACCCTTATCAAACTGATGACCGACGGCATCCTGCTGGCGGAAACCCAGAATGATCGTTATCTGGAACGCTACGACACAATCATCGTCGACGAGGCCCACGAACGCAGCCTCAACATCGACTTCCTGCTCGGCTACCTGAAAACCCTGCTGCCGCGCCGTCCCGACCTGAAAGTCATCATCACTTCGGCAACCATTGACCTGGAGCGTTTCTCCAGGCACTTCGATGACGCGCCGATTGTCGAGGTATCCGGCCGCACCTACCCGGTGGAGACCTGGTATCGCCCGCTGACGCTTGAGCAGGACGAAGAGGGCAACCGCGTCGAGGACGACCTGACGGTGGATCAGGCGATCCTCGCCACCCTCGACGAAATCGCCGCCTACGAGCGCAGCGAACGCCGTAGCCCCGGTGACGTGCTGGTGTTCCTGCCCGGTGAACGCGAGATTCGCGACGCCGCCGACATGCTGCGCAAGGCTCAGCTCAAGCACACCGAAATCCTGCCGTTGTACGCGCGGTTGTCGCCGGCCGAGCAACAGCGGATTTTCCAATCTCACCCAGGCCGTCGCGTGGTTCTGGCGACCAACGTCGCGGAAACCTCGCTGACCGTGCCGGGCATTCGCTACGTGATCGACAGCGGAACGGCGCGCATCAGCCGCTACAGCTACCGGGCCAAGGTCCAGCGCCTGCCCATCGAAGCCATTTCCCAGGCCAGCGCCAACCAGCGTAAAGGCCGGTGCGGACGGGTCGAGCCGGGCATCTGCGTGCGCCTGTACAGCGAAGAGGATTTCCTCGGTCGCCCGGAGTTTACCGATCCGGAAATCCTGCGCACCAACCTCGCCGCCGTTATTTTGCAGATGCTGCATCTGCGCCTTGGCGAGGTCACCGCATTCCCGTTCATCGAGCCACCGGACGGCAAAGCGATCAGCGACGGTTACAACCTGCTGCAAGAACTTTCGGCGGTGGACCGCAACAGCCAGCTGACTCCGCTCGGTCGGCAACTGGCGCGGCTGCCGGTGGACCCGCGCATGGGCCGCATGCTGCTGGAAGCGGCGAAGCTCGGCAGCCTGCAGGAAGTGCTGATCGTCGCCAGCGCCATGTCGATCCAGGACCCGCGCGAGCGTCCGCCGGAGCGTCAGCAAGCGGCGGATCAGGCCCACGCCCAGTGGAAGGACGCCGACTCGGACTTCGCCGGGCTGGTCAATCTGTGGCGTGGTTTCGAAGAGCAGCGCCAGGCGTTGACGGCCAGTCCGCTGCGTAACTGGTGCCGCAAGAATTTCCTCAATTACCTGCGCCTGCGCGAGTGGCGCGACTCCCATCGCCAATTGAGCCTGATCTGCCGCGACATGCAGCTGAGCCTCAATAAAGAGCCGGCGGACTATCCGAAACTGCACAAAGCGGTGCTGGTGGGGTTGCTGAGCCAGATCGGCCAGAAAACCGAAGAGGGCGATTACCTTGGCGCCCGTCAGCGGCGCTTCTGGATTCACCCGTCGTCGGGAATCGGCAAAAAACGCCCGCAATGGTTGATGACCGCCGAACTGGTGGAAACCACCAAGCTCTACGCGCGTATGGTCGCCAAGATCGATGCCGACTGGATCGAGCCGCTGGCCGGGCACATGATCAAGAAGAACCACTTCGAGCCCCACTGGGAGAAGAAGCGCGGCCAGGTCGTGGCGTTCGAGCAGATCACCCTGTTCGGGTTGATCGTGGTCGGGCGCCGGCCGGTGCATTACGGCCCAGTGGATCCGGTGGTTTCACGCGAGTTGTTTATCCGCGAAGCACTGGTGCGCGGCGAGATCCAGTCGAAAGCCAAGTGCCTGACCGCCAACAAACAGCTGCTGGAACAACTCGACGAACTGGAAGCCAAGGCCCGCCGTCGCGATATCCTCGCCGACGAAGAAACCCTGTACGCCTTCTACGACGCACGGCTGCCGGGGGAGATCCATCAGACCGCGACCTTCGACAGCTGGTACCGCATCAACAGCCAGAAAGACCCGCAGCTGCTGATCATGCGCGAAGAAGACGTGCTGGCCCGCGAAGCCAGTGAAGTCACCGCCCAGCATTACCCGGATACGCTGCATATCGGCGATCTGGAATTAGCCCTCAGCTACCACTTCGAACCGAATCACCCGCGCGACGGCGTGACCCTGCGCGTGCCGGCACCGCTGTTGCCGATGCTGCCACCGGAACGCCTGGAATGGCTGGTGCCGGGCGTCATCGAAGCCAAATGCATTGCCCTGGTGCGCAACCTGCCCAAGGCCTTGCGCAAGAATTTCGTACCGGTGCCGGACTTCGTCAAGGCGGCCTTGCAGCGCATGACCTTTGCCGAGGGCTCGCTGCCTCAGGCCTTGGGTCGCGAACTGCTGCGCATGACCGGTGCCCGCGTCAGCGATGAAGCTTGGAGCGAGGCCGCGCAGCAGGTCGAAAGTCATCTGCGGATGAACCTGGAAATCGTCGACGCCCAGGGCAAGTTCCTCGGCGAAGGTCGCGATCTGGCCGAACTCACCGCGCGTTTCGCCGAAGCCAGCCAGGCAGCATTGGCGGTGCCGCAAACCGCGAAGAGCCAGCAACCGGTGGAGCCGAAAGTGTTTGCCGCCGTGGCCGAGAAAACCCAACAGAAGATCGCCGGGCTGTCGATGACGGTCTACCCGGCGCTGGTGGAGGAAGCCGGGACGGTCAAGGAAGGGCGTTTCTCCACCCCGGCCGAAGCCGAGTTCCAGCATCGTCGTGCCCTGCAACGCTTGCTGATGCAGCAACTGGCTGAGCCTGCGAAGTTCCTGCGCGGCAAGTTGCCGGGCCTGACCGAGCTGGGCCTGCTGTACCGCGACATGGGACGGGTCGATGCGCTGGTGGAAGACATTCTGCTGGCCAGCCTCGACAGCTGCATTCTCGAAGGTGAAGACCCGCTGCCCCGTGACGGCGCCGGTCTGGCGTCCCTGGCCGAGCGCAAGCGTGGCGCCTGGACCGAGCACGCCGAACGTGTGGCGAAGCTGACCCTGGAAATCCTCAAGCTCTGGCATGGCCTGCAAAAGCGCTTCAAGGGCAAGATCGATCTCGCCCAAGCCGTGGCCCTGAACGACATCAAGCAGCAGCTCAGCTACCTGGTCTATCCGGGATTTGTCCGGGAAACGCCGATGCAGTGGCTCAAGGAGTTACCGCGTTACCTCAAGGCGATCGAACAGCGCTTTGAAAAAATCGGTGCCCAGGTGCAGCGCGACCGGGTCTGGAGCGGCGAATTGAGCGGCCTGTGGACGCAATACCAGACCCGCGCCAGCAAACACGCCCAGGAAGGCAAGCGCGATCCGCAGCTTGAGTTGTATCGCTGGTGGCTGGAGGAATACCGGGTTTCGTTGTTTGCGCAACAGTTGGGAACCAAGGTGCCTATCTCCGACAAGCGCCTGAACAAGCAGTGGTCGCAAGTAGAGCCGTAGGCTCGAAGGCGGTGCAACCCCTGTGGGAGCGAGCTTGCTCGCGATAGCGGCCTGTCATGCAGCATAGATGTTGAATTTGATGGCCCCATCGCGAGCAAGCTCGCTCCCACAGGTTGCTGTGGTGTCTATAACAGGTGGGTTGTCCAGCAAAAAGGGGCCAAAACCCACGGTTTATGGCAAACTTCGCGCCTATAAACGCCGGCCCCGCGGTTTTGAGCCTTCACGGTCTCGGGCAGGTCGGAATAAAGCGATGCCAGGTTTGCGTCCCCCGGATGGGAATAGACCCTTTGTGTATTGGTACGACGGTGCCAATGCTTTCTGCCTGAACAGATTAGAGACACGACCATGCATAACGTCGTCATCAGCGGCACCGGCCTGTACACCCCGGCCAATAGCATTTCCAACGAAGAGCTGGTGCAGTCTTTCAATACTTACGTCGCGCAATTCAACGCCGACAACGCCGATGCCATTGCGCGCGGTGAAGTGGAGGCATTGACCGAATCCAGCGCCGCGTTCATCGAAAAGGCCTCGGGCATCAAAAGCCGCTTTGTCATGGACAAGGATGGCATCCTCGACCCGCAGCGCATGGCCCCACGCCTGCCGGAGCGCTCCAACGACGAGTGGTCGGTGCTGTGCCAGATGGCCATCGGCGCGGCCGAACAAGCCTTGCAGCGCGCCGGCAAGACCGCCGCGGACATCGACGGCGTGATCGTCGCCTGTTCCAACCTGCAGCGCGCCTATCCAGCCATTGCCATCGAAGTCCAGGAAGCGTTGGGCATCCAGGGTTTCGGTTTCGACATGAACGTGGCGTGCTCCTCGGCGACCTTCGGTATCCAGACCGCCGCCAACAGCGTGCAGCTGGGCCAGGCCCGGGCGGTCCTGATGGTCAACCCGGAGGTCTGCACCGGTCACCTGAACTTCCGTGACCGCGACAGCCACTTCATCTTCGGTGACGCTGCCACCGCGGTGATCATCGAGCGTGCTGACCTGGCGACGTCCAAGTACCAGTTCGACATCGTCAGCACCAAGCTGCTGACCAAGTTCTCCAACAACATCCGCAACAACTTCGGCTTCCTCAACCGCGCGGCGGAAGAGGGCATCGGTGCCAAGGACAAACTGTTCGTGCAGGAAGGCCGCAAGGTATTCAAGGAAGTCTGCCCGTTGGTTGCCGAGCTGATCGGTGAGCATCTGCAGGAGAACCAGCTCAACGTCAGCGACGTGAAGCGCTTCTGGCTGCATCAGGCCAACCTCAGCATGAACCACCTGATCGTCAAGAAACTGCTGGGTCGCGATGCCACCGAACAGGAAGCGCCGGTGATTCTCGACACCTACGCCAACACCAGTTCCGCCGGTTCCGTGATTGCGTTCCACAAGAACCAGGACGATCTGGCTGCAGGTTCGCTGGCCGTGCTCAGCTCGTTCGGTGCCGGTTATTCGATTGGTAGCGTGTTGCTGCGCAAGCGCTGAGTTTTTTAACTGTCGCAGCTGCGATTTTTTTGGCAGGGCTTTTGTGGCGAGGGGGCTTGCCCCCGTTCGGCGACGAAGTCGACGTAGAACAGGCTGATACGGTATGTCTGTCTAATTGCAGTGTCCGGGTTTGGGATCGCTTCGCGATCCAACGGGGGCAAGCCCCCTCGCCACAATGAATATGTGCAGGCGGGGATATGAAAACAGCCTGGCGTTGTTATATCGGAGGATGATGGGGACCGAGATAACAACGACAGGCTGTAAAAGCGTCCCGGGCTTCCTTGCCCGAGTCGTGTAGCGGGGTGAATCAGAACTTGGCTTCGGCATCCAGTTGCAGGGTGTTGATGTCCGAATCGGTTTTCTTGATGTTGGCGTTGGTCTGGTCCGAGGTCGCCATGTAGTAGGTCGCGCCCAGGGTGAAGTTCTTGTCCAGTTCGTAGCTCACTTTCAGCTTGCTTCCTCGCGAACCGGTGAAGCCGTTGGCGAAGTCGGAGTCGGTGAAGGCGCCCACCACAGCGTTACGCTGTACGTCGCGGTAGTTGTAGTCCACGCCGAAGCCGTAGAGCTTGGTCTTGACACCGGCCAACCAGCCAGTGTCCTGGTCGTTGCTGGCATCGGCGTTGTTGACGTACTGACCGTACAGCGACAGCGGTACTGGCAGGTTGGAGAAGTCCAGCTGGCCAAAGCCTTCGTACAGTTTGAACTGTTCGCCCGGGCTGTTGCCGTTGACGGCCAATGCGCACGGCGTGGTGACGGTGCCGCTGGTAGGGCAGGCGCTGCTGTCATCGTTGTCGTAGGCGTAGAGACTGCCGCCCAAGGTCATTTTCATGCTGTCGGTGATGGCGAAGCGACCACCCAACTGGCCGGCATACAGGCGCAGGTCGTGTTTGAACTGCACGCCTTCACCGTCGACGTTGTCCTTGAGGGTGTAGTGACCGGCGCTACCGAACAGCTCGGTGCTGCCGCTCAGCGGGTACTTGTAGGTAACGGCCAGACCTTCCGGGCTGATGTCGCTATCCCAGATGATGTCGCCCATGCTCACCCATTGTTGCGGCATCTTGCCGCCAACCAGGTGCAGGTTCTTGATCGCGTCCGGGTGGTAGTCGACGTAACCCTGGTCCAGCCAGATCTGCTTCTTGTCGAAGTAGTTGTCCAGGCTCTGGTTGGTGGATCGAGCGTCGTCGTTGTTGCCGGTGGCGATACGGATACCGGTGTCGACTTGCGGGTTGATTTCGGTGTAGGCACCCAGGCGGGCACGAATGCGCTGACGGTCCTGGTCTTTGTTGTTGGATACGCCATCGTTGTGGACGGTTTCCTGACGGAAGCGCACGTCGCCCTTGAACTGGGTCTTGGCAGCCCAGGCCAGTTTCTGGTCGAAAGCGCTCAGTGTGTCGGTTTTCTTCGCGGTGGCCGCAATTTGCTCGTTGGTCTCTTGCTGAGCCTGACGGGCGATCTGCTGTTCTTTCTGATCCCTGGCCAGCTCGGCTTGCAGTTCGCTGTACTGCGCGCTGGTGATCGAGCCGTTAGCCTTGAGCATGTCGAGCAGTTTGGCGTCGACTGCGGCACTGGCCGGAACACTCATGGCCAGCAACAGGCCACCGCACAAGGCCGCCGCAGTTTTCGTGGAAGCAAGACGCATATCAATCTCCGAAGATGAGAGGGGATGACAGAGCCATCCGGGACACAACCGACCATAAGGGGGCGGAAAACAGTGGCCGGGTATAACCCGGCGCTCTAAAAACAGGCGCCAGTATCGCGATGGTTTATTACAGGGCGGTGGCAATGTGATGTCATGTCGATGACGATACAAAGCTGCCGTGAACTATTGAGTTAGAGCGCTGTCGTCGTTTTGCCCGTGTGCATTGCAGAGCGATAGGCGATACTCGCGGGGCTTTCACGCCATGAAGAGTGAGGATGGTGATGCCGTTGCAACGCCTGCAAAAACTGTCAGAAATCGCCCCGCAGACGTGGGACGCACTGGTGCCCGAGACTCAGCCTTTTCTGCGTCACGCCTTTTTGAGCGCACTGGAAGACAGCGGCAGCGTCGGACCCCATACCGGCTGGCAGCCCGAGCATTTATTGCACGTCGAAGGGGATCGACTGATCGCCGCGCTGCCCGGTTATCGCAAGTGGCATTCCTATGGCGAGTACGTGTTCGATCACGCCTGGGCCGATGCCTGTGAACGTGCCGGCATCGACTACTACCCCAAGCTGTTGGGCGCGGTGCCGTTCAGTCCGGTCACCGGGCCGCGGTTGTTGGCGGCCACGGTCGATGACGGCTTCGAGTTGTTGAAAAGCCTGCCGGGCTACCTGGAGCTTGAAGGGCTCTCCAGTGCCCACATCAATTTCACCGATCCGTTCACCGACGCGGCACTGAGCGAGCAACCGGGCTGGCTGCAGCGCGTTGGCTGTCAATACCACTGGCAGAATCGCGGCTACCGGGATTTCCAGGACTTCCTCGACGTGCTCAGTTCGCGCAAGCGCAAACAGATGCGCAAGGAGCGCGAGCAGGTGGCCGGCCAGGGCTTCGAATTCGAATGGCTGGAGGGGCGGGAACTGAGCCAGGCGCAATGGGATTTCGTCTATGCCTGCTACGCCAATACGTACGCGGTGCGCCGGCAAGCGCCGTACCTGACGCGGGAGTTTTTCAGCCTGCTGGCCGAGCGCATGCCGGAGTCGATTCGCGTGGTACTGGCCAAACAGGATTCAAGGCCGGTGGCGATGGCGTTCAGTCTGGTGGGGGGCGACAGCTTTTATGGCCGTTACTGGGGATGCCTGGCAGAGTTCGACCGCCTGCATTTCGAGACCTGTTTCTACCAGGGCATGGACTATGCCATTGCCAACGGTTTCCAGCGTTTCGATGCCGGAGCCCAGGGCGAGCACAAACTGATTCGCGGATTCGAGCCAGTCATTACGCATTCCTGGCACTACTTGCGGCATTCGGGATTGAAAGCTGCGGTGAAAGACTTCCTGGAGCAGGAGCGGTTGGGGGTGCTGGCTTATGCGGAGGATGCGAAGTCAGCCTTGCCTTATCGACAAGGCTGAACTTCAGCGTGTCAGCTTTCTTCCTTGCCCAGCCAGCGATACAGCACGCCACCGACCACTGCACCCAGTAGCGGCGCGACCCAGAACATCCACAGTTGTTGAATCGCCCAGCCGCCGACGATCAGCGCCGGGCCGGTGCTGCGCGCCGGGTTGACTGAAGTGTTGGTGACCGGGATCGAGATCAGGTGGATCAGCGTCAGCCCCAGGCCGATGGCAATGGGTGCCAGTCCTGCCGGTGCACGTTTGTCGGTGGCGCCGAGGATGATCAGGATGAACATCGCGGTCATCACCAGTTCACAGACAAACCCTGCCGCCATCGAATAGCCGCCAGGCGAGTGTTCGCCGTAGCCGTTGGACGCCAGGCCTCCCGCCAGTTCGAAGCCGGGTTTGCCGCTGGCAATGAAGTACAGCAGCGCGGCGGCAATCACACCGCCAATGACCTGGGCAATGATGTAGGCCGGCAATTCCTTGGCCGGAAACCGCCCACCCACCACCAGGCCGAGGGATACCGCGGGATTGAGATGACAGCCGGAAATATGGCCAATGGCAAAAGCCATGGTCAGCACTGTCAGGCCAAACGCGAAGGACACCCCGAGCAGACCGATCCCCACCTCCGGAAAAGCCGCCGCCAACACTGCGCTGCCGCAACCACCCAACACCAGCCAGAACGTACCTACCAACTCAGTCGCCGAACGTTTTAACAGAGACATAGGAGAGTGCCCTTTCGAGATTATGCTGCCTTGAGCATCCAGCCGATGGACTGCAGAACCATCTCCAGAACGTTGAAGTCAGTACAGCACGGTTTTTTCAGAATTCCAGCAGGCACAAAAAACCGCCAGGGCCCGTTGTTGGCGGGCCCTGGCGGTTATTTCGATCTTCGGTATGGCGCTCCCACAGGGATTGGTGTGTTGATCCAATGGATCAATCGATCCCGACAAACCCACCGGTCTGGTGTTGCCACAACCGCGCATACAAACCGCCATGGGCGAGCAGCTCGGCGTGGGTTCCGGTTTCGGCGATCTTGCCGTTTTCCAGCACCACCAGCCGGTCCATCCGGGCGATGGTCGAGAGCCGGTGAGCGATGGCGATCACGGTTTTGCCCTGCATCAGGGTCTCGAGGCTTTCCTGGATCGCCGCTTCGACTTCCGAGTCCAGTGCCGACGTGGCCTCATCCATGATCAGGATCGGCGCGTCCTTGAGCAGTACCCGGGCGATGGCAATGCGCTGGCGCTGGCCGCCGGAGAGTTTCACCCCGCGCTCACCGACGTGGGCATCGAAACCGGTACGGCCTTCAGCGTCCGACAACGAAGGAATGAAACCGTCAGCCCGGGCCTTGTGCACCGCTTCCCAAAGTTGGGCGTCGGTGGCGTCGGGTTTGCCATACAGCAGGTTGTCACGGATCGAGCGGTGCAGCAGCGAGGTGTCCTGGGTAATCATGCCGATGCGTTCGCGCAGGCTTTCCTGGCTGACGTCGGCGATGTTCTGGCCGTCGATCAGGATGCGTCCGCCTTCGACGTCGTACAGGCGCAGCAGCAGGTTCACCAGGGTTGACTTGCCGGCGCCGGAAGGGCCGATCAGGCCGATTTTCTCGCCAGCCTTGATGCTCAGGTTGAGGTCGCCGATGATCCCGCTCTGCTTGCCATAGTGGAAATCCACCTGTTCGAAGCGTACTTCGCCGCGGGCCACCGCCAGGGGTTTGGCCTGGTCGCGGTCGGTGACGCTGACCGGTTGCGAGATGGTCTGCAGACCGTCCTGCACCATGCCGATGTTTTCGAAAATGCCGGTCACCACCCACATGATCCAGCCGGACATGTTGACGATGCGGATCACCAGGCCGGTGGCCAGGGCAATCGCCCCGACGCTGATCAACGACTGCGTCCACAACCACAGGGCCAGGCCGGTGGTGCAGACGATCAGCAAGCCGTTCATGCTGGTGATGACCACGTCCATGCTGGTGACGACACGGCCAGCCAGTTGCGCCTTTTCGGTCTGTTCCTTGATCGCTTCGCGGGCGTATTGCTGCTCGAAGTTGGTGTGGGCGAACAATTTCAGGGTGGTGATGTTGGTGTAGCCGTCGACAATCCGCCCCATGAGTTTGGAGCGCGCATCGGACGCCACCACCGAGCGATCCTTGACCCGTGGCACGAAGTAACAGAGGGCGCCGATGAAGGCGAAGATCCAGGTCAGCAGCGGGATCATCAGGCGCCAGTCGGCTTCGGCGAACAGCACCAGGGAACTGATGGCGTAGATCAGCACATGCCACAACGCATCCACGGCCTGCACGGCGGAATCGCGCAGTGAGTTGCCGGTTTGCATGATGCGTTGGGCGATGCGCCCGGCGAAGTCGTTCTGGAAGAAATTCAGGCTCTGCTTGAGCACGTAGCTGTGGTTCTGCCAGCGGATCATGCTGGTCATGCTGGGGCTCAGGGTCTGGTGTACCAGCAGGTCATGCAGGCCCACGAATATGGGGCGCAGCACCAGCGCAACCACCACCATCCAGGTCAGTTCGAGGGCGTGATCCTGGAACAGATTGATGTTCGGCGTGCCTTGGGCCAGGTCGATGATACGGCTCAGGTAGCTGAACAACGCCACCTCGATCAACGCACCAATCAGGCCGACGATCAGCAGGGCGGCGAAGCTCGGCCAGACCTGCTTGAGGTAATAAGTGTAGAAAGGGAAAACCCGGTCCGGCGGAGACGCCGTCGGTGCTTCGCGGAAAACATCGATCAGTTTTTCAAAACGGCGATAAAGCATTGGTTGTTCGCCCGCGAGCGGGCTCTCCTTTTAACGTTTTGAGCGTTGCCGGCAAACACCGGCAACGGCTCGGACATCCTTGTCCAGCTTAGTCTCAGTCGATGCGCTTGGCTGACTTGATGAACACCGGATCGGCCGGCACGTCGCGCATACCGTTTTTGCTGGTGGTAGGCGTGTTGACGATGATATCGACCACGTCCATGCCCTTGACCACTTTGGCGAACACGGCGTAGCCGGCGTCGCGGCCCGGATCAAGGAAATCGTTGTCCTTGACGTTGATGAAGAACTGGCTGGTGGCCGAGTCAGGATCGGAGGTGCGTGCCATCGACAGCGTGCCACGCACGTTATGCAGGCCGTTGCTGGCTTCGTTCTTGATCGGGTCCTTGGTCGGTTTCTGCTGCATCGAGGAGGTGAAACCACCGCCCTGGGCCATGAACCCCGGGATCACCCGGTGGAAAATCGTGTTGTTGTAGAAGCCACTGTCGACGTACGCAAGGAAGTTCTTGGTACTGATCGGGGCCTTGACCGGGTCCAGTTCGATTTCGATCTGGCCGTTGGTGGTGTCCAGCAGCACATGCGGTGCCTTTTCCGGCGTCGCGGCCATCAGGTTGGCGGCAAACAGGACGGTGCCTGCGGCGAGGGCGATTTTTTTCAGCATGGGTCAGTGATCCTGAGTGGTGGTGTCGACTGCGGTCAGAAACTCCAGCAGCGTCTGGTTGAAGTGTTCCGGCTGGTCCAGCGGCGTGGCGTGGCGTGAATCGGCGATCACCACCAGCCGCGCGTCGGGCAGCAGTTTTACGTAGTTTTCCTTCAGCGCCACCGGTGTGTAGTCACGGTCGGCGCTGACGATGAGGGTTGGACAGGTGACCTTCGAAAGTCGTTCCTGGACTCCCCAGCCGACAATGGCATTGAAGCTGGCGAGATAAGCATGTTTGTCGTTTTTTGCCCAGCGTTCGGCCATTTTTTGTCGCAAATCGGCCTGCTCGGGTTTGGGGAACAGCTTGCCGCCCAGTGCCTTGCCAATGGTGCGCAGGCTGAGTGCGTGCATCAGGCTCCAGCGCTTGAACCACTGCCAGTAGTCATCGCGGCTGCGCAGCTTGACCTCGGGCGCGCTGTTGACGATGCACAGGCTCTTGAGCAGTTGCGGCTGATCCACGCCCAGCTGGAAGCCGATCATGCCGCCCATGGACAGGCCGACATAGTGTGCCGGACCGAGATTGAGGTGTTCGATCAGTGCAATCAGGTCAGCGCTGAATCCGGCGATGCTGTAGCGCTCTTGGGGCTTGTCCGAACGGCCATGACCACGCACATCCGGGACGATCACCCGGTAGCGGGTAGCAAGTGCCGGGATCTGTTTTTCCCAGTCCAGGGTGCTGGAGCCGAGGCCGTGGACCAGCAGCAGCGGAGTGCCGTGACCATATTCCTCATAGTGCAGGTTACAACCTTCGTGTTCGAAATAGGCCATGCATACACTCCGTGTCAGGCTTGTTCGGGGGCGGCGAACGGTGCGTCCAGTGGTGCGGTGTCAAACGTACGCAGCAGTTCGATGAGAATCTGCGTGGCCGGCCCCAGCGGTTTGTCCTTGTTCGAATACAGGTAAAAGCTCGGGTTACGGCTGCCGCCCTGATCCAACGGTAGCAGCTTGAGCGTACCTTCCTTGAGTTCCCGTTCGATCATGTGCCTGGGCAGCCAGGCAAAACCCAGGCCGCTGCCGACGAAGGTCGCGGCGGTGGCCAGGCTGCCGACGGTCCAGCGCTGTTCGGCACCGAGCCAGCCGACGTCCCGTGGTTGCTGGCGGCCCGAGTCGCGGATCACCACTTGCATCTGGCTTTCCAGGTCCTGGAAGCTCAGTTCGCGGTTGAGGCGGTGCAGGGGATGCTCCGGATGGGCAACCGCAACGAACTCGACATCGCTCAACTCCGCGCCCAGGTAACCGGGAATACTGAAACCCGTGATGGCCAGGTCGGCCACGCCTTCGAGCAGGACTTCCTCCACGCCAGACAGCACTTCCTCGCGCAGGCGCACCCGGCAGCCACGGCTTTGCGGCATGAACGCGGTCAAGGCGCGGACGAGGCGGGCGCTTGGGTAAGCGGCATCGACCACCAGGCGCACTTCGGCTTCCCAGCCCTGCTCCATGTGATGGGCCAGGTCTTCGAGTTGACTGGCCTGTTTCACCAGTTGCCGGGAACGGCGCAACAGCACCCCGCCGGCTTCGGTCAGCACGGCTTTGCGTCCGTCGATACGCAGCAACGGCACGCCGAGTTGATCCTGCATGCGGGCCACGGTGTAGCTGACTGACGATTGCGAGCGATGCAGCGCCTCGGCGGCCTGGGCGAAACCACCGTGATCGACCACGGCTTGCAGCGTTCGCCATTGATCGAGGGTCACGCGGGGCGCTTTCATGTTGAACTCCTCTTGTCCTAAGCTGGCAGCCCTAATTGGAGGCTGCTGAATGAAAAAATTCTGTTGTGTGCTGCTGGCGCTGCTGCCGCTGACGGCGATGGCTTACCCGATCGATGTGAAAAAAGACCTCAACGGCATGAAGATCGATTACCAGACCTACGACACGGATAACGACATCGGATCCATCCAGGTGGCCAACTACGGCGACGTCGATGCCAGCTGCAAGGTTGTTTTCATCAATGGCCCGGAAGCCCCGCGTACCCGCAAGATCGACGTACCGGCCGGCAAGCACAAAAATGCCACCGCCAAGTTCACCCGCAGCATCATCAAGCTGCGCATCGAACTGACCTGCACTCCGAAATGAAATCAATCCCCCTGTGGGAGCGAGCTTGCTCGCGATAGCGGTGTGTCAGGCAACAGAAAAATTGAATGACATGACGCCTCGCGAGCAAGCTCGCTCCTACAGGGGGTAGTGCATGCTGAGCTTATAAACGAATTTATTGATGGGTTATAGCAGTTATTTGCGCTTTTTCATCGATATGACTCTGTTTAACCTTCACTCCATCGACCTACAGCATTCTCAGATGGAGGCTACATCCCATGTCCCGCGTTCTGATCATCGAAAGCAGTGCCCGTCAGCAAGACTCGGTTTCCCGCCAACTGACCCAGACGTTCATCAGCCAGTGGAAAGCCGCTCACCCGAATGACCAGATCACCGTCCGGGACCTGGCCGTCAAGCCGGTGCCGCACCTGGACATCAACCTGCTGGGTGGCTGGATGAAACCCGCCGAACAGCGCAGCGACATCGAACAGGCATCCCTGGAACGTTCCAACCAGTTGACCGACGAATTGCTTGCCGCCGATGTACTGGTCATGGCCGCGCCCATGTACAACTTTGCGATCCCCAGCACCCTGAAAGCCTGGCTCGACCATGTACTGCGTGCCGGCGTGACCTTCAAGTACACCGAAACCGGTCCCCAAGGCCTGCTCAGCGGCAAGCGTGCGTATGTGTTGACGGCTCGCGGCGGCATCTATGCCGGCAGCACCGCCGATCACCAGGAACCGTACCTGCGTCAGGTCATGGGTTTCATCGGCATCCACGACGTGACGTTCATCCACGCCGAAGGCATGAACCTGGGCGGTGACTTCCAGGAGAAAGGCCTGAACCAGGCGAACGCCAAGCTTTCGCAAGTGGCCTGACCGGTTAATCGCCAGATAATCGCTGGATGGTTTAGTGACCTGGCGCAACCCTTCAAGCCTGTACGCGCATCGAACCTCCCTTCGCACTTGTTGCTCCTGAGTGCCCTGGCCCGATTGAACGCTTTAGCGAGATCGGGCTTTTTTTTTGCCTGCGATTTAACCAACACCGACAAAACCCTGTGGGAGCGAGCTTGCTCGCGATGACGGAGTGTCAGTCGACAATGATGTTGAATGATCCACCGCTATCGCGAGCAAGCTCGCTCCCACAAGGAATTTGTATTATTTGGGTGTTCGCGATCAGCAGCAAAACCCGCTATCGTCGCCGCCATTCGAAATGAGGCGAGCATGGGCTATCTACTTTTTGTCACGCTGATCCAGGCGTTTTCCTTCAGTTTGATCGGCGAATACCTGGCCGGTCATGTCGACAGTTACTTCGCCGTGCTGGTACGCGTGCTACTGGCAGGGCTGGTGTTCATCCCGCTGACCCGCTGGCGCTCGGTAGAGCCGGCATTCATGCGTGGCATGCTATTGATCGGCGCGTTGCAGTTCGGCGTGACCTACGTCTGCCTGTACCTGAGCTTTCGCGTACTGACGGTGCCGGAAGTGTTGCTGTTCACCATCCTCACGCCGCTGCACGTGACCCTGATTGAAGATGCGCTCAATCGTCGCTTCAACCCCTGGGCCCTGGTCGCGGCGCTGGTGGCGGTGGCGGGGGCTGCGGTGATTCGCCTTGACCGGATCAACCCGGACTTCTTCATGGGGTTCATGTTGCTGCAACTGGCCAACTTTACCTACGCCGCCGGGCAGGTGCTCTATAAACATCTGGTCGCGCGCCACCCGAGCGATCTGCCGCATTACCGGCGTTTCGGCTTCTTCTACCTCGGCGCACTGGCGGTGGCATTGCCGGCGTTTCTGTTGTTCGGCAAACAGAACTTCCTGCCCGAAGCGCCGTTGCAATGGGGCGTGCTGCTGTTCCTCGGCCTGGTCTCGACCG
The DNA here is from genome assembly GCF_002236115.1 of Pseudomonas jessenii. Classification (GTDB taxonomy): domain Bacteria; phylum Pseudomonadota; class Gammaproteobacteria; order Pseudomonadales; family Pseudomonadaceae; genus Aquipseudomonas; species Aquipseudomonas jessenii. The sequence continues at coordinate 55,052 of NZ_NIWT01000002.1, forward strand.
CTTTGGGACTCTACTGGTGGAACAAAGGTGCGTGCCTGGTCAACGGCGGTACCCTGGCGGTGATGAACAACCTGCATGTGCCGGTGGGGTTGCTGATCAACCTGCTGATCTGGAACCAGCACGAAGAACTGGGGCGGTTGTTGCTCGGTGGTTCCGTGATTTTGCTGGCGGTGTGGATCAGTCGGTTGGGTATACGGCGCGCAACCAGCTTCGTGTAGGCGTTGCCGCAGGCTGCGATTTTTGACGAAGAGCTGCTCGCATTCGGTGAGCAGCGAGCGTTGGCATACTGGTGCGCAATGCTCGGATGACCTCTATCTGAGCATAATTTGTCTGGTTATTTAAATGACGTGTAATGTATTTCTCTTGAATCGTTTATGTTTAATGCTTCTTTTGCTTATTGATTTACCATCTTTTGTGTTGGCTGATGAGGTGCATGCAAAAGACTGGAGAGCGATTACTGTTAATGATCTTTCTGTCATTCGACAACTGGTAGTTACTTCTCATCCGGGCGCTATAGACCGTGAAAATGAGTCTTTTTCAGGCTGGGTTGAACGGGGTTATGTGGATGCCAGTCAGCTGTCCAGACGCGTCAACTCAAGGAAAGACTCCCTGGCTGTGCTTAATTTCTACATCGCAGGCTTTAAGGACGGGCACGTAGGGCTGAGTCAACCGGATAAAGGAAGTTCGTCCTGGGCAGGTTTTATTCTGGATAGGCGAGGTCAGAGTTTTTTTGTAAGGCGCGTCGCTGAAAATTGGCCTGTGCCGCTGCCGCCGATAGGCTCCGAGGTTATATCGTGTGATAACAAATCGGTCCGAGAAAAAATAGAGAGTGAAATATCTCCATATATTGATCGCAGGCTTGATCTACAGTCCACATGGTTGCATTTGGCTCAGCAGTTAACTGTCGATGATGCCAGTTATCCCGTACTGGCGAGAGATTTGTCAAAAAACTGTCTGGTTGCTCTTCCAAATGGGGAAAGACAAAGCTTTGCGTTGCTGTGGCAAGAGGATTCCGGGCAGCTGAAGACTTTCCTGCGCCAACCCCAACCACCTCAATCGCTCCAGAGTTTGGGAGAAGGGCGATATTGGATACATGTATCGAATTTCATGCCGTCAGCAGCCGAGAATGCTTCCCTGGATAAAATGCTCGAGGCCATCAAGCGTATTAACGATGCCAAGCTGGTTGTGCTTGATACAAGAGGTAATCGCGGCGGTAATAGCTTGGTTGGTGCTGAAATACTTTCTGCGCTGTTAGGCTCGCAAAGGGTAAAAAACCTGAGTGAGCCATCTCGTGCGTATGCGATGTGGCGTGTTTCTCCCTTTGCACTCTCAACGCTCAATAATGCTCTAACTACCATGGGGAGTGATTATGGAAAAGACAGCGAAGCTTACAAGTTTGTTCTTGGTCTGACCGGGTCGATGGAGTTCGCGCTTCACGAGAAGAAAGACTGGTTACGACAGCCGAACGAATCCTCGGTCCTTCAAGAAGGCGCGAGAGGATCCAATACCCAAGGTTTTAAAGGCAAGCTTGCACTGGTTACTGACTCTTTTTGCGCGAGTGCCTGTCTAGACTTTGCGGACGTTGTTCTTGCAGTTCCGGGGGTTGTCCATTTAGGTTTACCAACGAGCGGCGATACACTTTATATCGACATAGGCTCTCAAACACTGCCGAGTGGTGCTCAGTTCTGGCTGCCGTTAAAGGTATGGAGAGGCCGAGCTCGAGGAAACAATCAAAGTTATGATCCGCCATTTGTTTTTAATGGCGATATAAACGATACACCTGCAGTTCAAGAATGGGTGCTTGATCATTTTTGATCGGAACGGCGCCATTTCTGAGTCACGTCGCAACACGCCAACCTTGTGGGATGCCCAAAAGTCATTTGGGCGCCAATTGATCCACCAGAAACTCGATAAACGCCCGGGTCTTCTGCGGCACCCGCCGTGCCGACGAATACACCGCGTTGATGGTGATCGCCGGGGCCTGCCATTCGCACAGCACCGGCACCAGGCGCCCGGCTGCCAGCGCATCCTCGACGATGAAGTCGGGCAGCAGGGCGATGCCCATGCCGGCTTCGGCGGCCTGGGCGAGCAAGTCGCCGTTGTTGGCGTGCAGTGGGCCGGTGACGTTTACCCGCTGGGTTTCCTTGCCATTGCACAGTTGCAGGCTGACTCCACTCTGTAGATAGCCGTAGTTCAGGCATTGATGGGCGCGCAGATCCTGTGGAGTCTGCGGAACGCCCGCGCGCTCGAGATAAGCAGGGGATGCCACCATGATGCGCGGTGCGGGCGCCAGTTGCCGGGCGATCATCGTCGAGTCCGGCATGCTGGCGATGCGGATGGTTACGTCAAACCCACCCCGCACCGGGTCGACTTGCTGGTCGCTGAGCACCAGTTGCAACTCGATGTTCGGGTGCAATTCATGAAACAGCGGAATCAACGGCCCCAATCGCCGAAGACCGAATGACATCGGCGCATTGACCCGCAATACACCGCGTAACTCGCCGATGCCGTCACGGGCGCGTTGCTCGGCTTCGTCTAGCGCCGCCAATACCTCCCGTGCCGCTTCGAAATACTCGGCCCCGGCTTCCGTAAGGTGCAGGCTGCGGGTGGTGCGTTGCAGCAATTGCACGCCGATGGCTTCTTCCAGCGCCTGAATCTGTTTACTGACTTTCGAGCGCGGCACGTCCATAGCCCTGGCGGCTGCGGCGAAGCCATTCTCGCCGACCGTGACGACGAAGGCACGCATGCATTCGATGCGATCCATATTGTCCCTGTTTTGGAATCAATGATTCTCGATTTTAGGTGATTGTCCCTTTTATGGCTAGCCCCTAAAGTGACATCCAAGCCGACAGCAAAGCCTCTTGCGGCAACGTCGACTAACCCTGAACTCATTCGAAAGTATCGACATCAAAAGGAACGCGCCATGTCTATTCGTGAACTGCTCAACCCAACCAACTCCGCCCTGATCCTGATCGATCACCAGCCGCAAATGGCATTCGGCGTTCAGTCCATCGACCGTCAGACCCTGAAGAACAACACCGTTGGCCTCGCCAAGGCGGCGAAGATCTTCAACGTACCGACCATCTACACCTCGGTCGAAACCGAAAGTTTCAGCGGTTACATCTGGCCGGAATTGTTGGCTGTGCACCCGGATCAAAAGCCGATCGAACGCACTTCGATGAACTCCTGGGAAGACAAGGCACTGGTTGACGCGGTGAAAGCCACGGGGCGCAAAAAACTGATCATCGCGGCACTGTGGACTGAGGTCTGCCTGACGTTCCCGGCATTGGAAGCCCTTGCCGAAGGCTACGAGGTCTACATTGTCACCGACGCTTCCGGTGGCACCAGCAAAGAGGCCCATGACATGTCGGTGCAACGGATGATTCAGGCCGGCGCGGTACCGGTGACCTGGCAGCAAGTGTTGCTCGAATACCAGCGTGACTGGGCGCACAAGGACACTTACGAGGCGGTCATGGAACTGGTGCTGGAACACAGCGGCGCGTACGGCATGGGCGTGGATTACGCCTACACCATGGTGCACAAGGCGCCGCAGCGGCAGGTCAAGTAACCCGCAAACGCTGAAATGGATGTACCCCTGCCCTTGTAGGTGCGAGCTTGCTCGCGATTGCGGACTGTCAGACGACACATATGTTGACTGACACGCCCTCATCGCGAGCAAGCTCGCTCCTACAGGTTTTTTGTAGTGTTACATCATGCGTTTTTCGGCTTCGGGAATGTGACTCGCACCCAACACCGCCGGCAGCAGCCCGGCCCGTAAATCCGTACCGCTCGGCTGCTGGTACAGGCTCAAGCCAAACTCCGGCAGCACCGCCAGCAGGTAGTCGAAAATATCCCCCTGAATCCGCTCGTAGTCGGCCCACGCCGTGGTGCGGGTAAAGCAATAGATTTCCAGCGGAATACCCTGGGCCGTGGTCTGCATCTGGCGCACCATGCAGGTCATGTTCGGCTGGATCTCCGGGTGACTCTTCAGGTAGGCCAGCGCATAGGCGCGGAACGTGCCGATGTTGGTCATCCGCCGGCGGTTGGCCGACATGGCCGCGACGTTGCCCTGGGCTTCGTTCCAGGCCTTGAGTTCGGCCTGTTTGCGGGTCATGTAGTCGGTGAGCAAGTGCACCTGGGACAGCTTCAGCTCTTCGTCGTCACGCAGAAAGCGTACGCCGCTGGCATCGATGAACAGGCTGCGCTTGATCCGGCGGCCGCCGGAAGCCTGCATGCCGCGCCAGTTCTTGAACGACTCGGACATCAGGCGCCAGGTCGGGATCGAGACGATGGTCTTGTCGAAGTTCTGCACCTTGACCGTGTGCAAGGTGATGTCCACCACATCGCCGTCGGCGCCCACCTGGGGCATCTCGATCCAGTCGCCGACCCGCAGCATGTCGTTGCTGGTCAATTGCACGCTGGCGACGAACGATAGCAGCGTGTCCTTGTAGACCAGCAGAATCACCGCCGACATGGCACCCAGGCCCGACAGCAGCAACAGCGGCGAGCGGTCGATCAGCGTAGCGACGATGATGATCGCGCCAAACACGTACAACACCAAATTCGCCAGTTGCACATAGCCCTTGATCGAACGGGTGCGGGCGTGTTCGGTGCGGGCGTAGATATCCAGCAGGGCATTGAGCAGGGCGCTGACCGCCAGCAGCAGAAACAGGAAGGTGAAGGACAGCGCGACATTGCCGAGGAAATTCAGGCCGGTTTTGCTCAGGTCCGGCACCAGATTGAGACCGAACTGGATCACCAGCGAAGGCGTGATCTGGGCCAGGCGATGGAACACCTTGTTCTGTAGAAAATCATTGACCCAGTGCAGGGCCGGCTGGCGACTGAGCATTTTTGCCGCGTGCAGAATGAGGTAGCGCGCCACCCGTCCGAGGAACAGCGCAATTGCCAGCAGCAGCAACAGCGACAGGCTGGAGTGCACGAGCGGGTGCTGGTCGAGGGCACCCCAAAGGTCCAGGACGTTGGTCCAGAGCTGTTTGATATCCATGGTCGAAAACGATTCTTCTGTAAGGCGCGAGAGGGGATTAGAGCATTTAAGACGCTTTGTATTACGTTTCGGGAAAAATCAGGCAACAAAAAACCAACTGTTTACCGCCATTTGTATAAAGAAACTCGGCCTGAGCGCTCGAAACCGTTACCCTATGCAGCTGTTTTTTTGCATTTCTTCGAGGTAGCACCCGTGTTTTCCCAATTCGCCCTGCACGAACGCCTGCTCAAAGCCGTGGCCGAGCTGAAATTTGTCGAGCCAACGCCTGTGCAAGCAGCGGCCATTCCGCTGGCGCTCCAAGGGCGTGACCTGCGGGTGACGGCGCAAACCGGTAGCGGCAAAACCGCTGCATTCGTTTTGCCCATCCTCAACCGTCTGATCGGCCCGGCGAAAATCCGCGTCAGCATCAAGACCCTGATCCTGCTGCCGACCCGCGAACTGGCCCAGCAGACCTTGAAAGAAGTTGAACGCTTCTCGCAGTTCACCTTCATCAAGTCCGGCCTGATCACTGGCGGTGAAGACTTCAAGGTCCAGGCCGCGATGCTGCGCAAGGTGCCGGACATCCTGATCGGTACGCCGGGCCGGATGATCGAGCAGTTGAACGCCGGCAACCTCGACTTGAAAGAAGTTGAAGTCCTGGTGCTCGACGAAGCCGACCGCATGCTCGACATGGGCTTCGCCGAAGACGTTCAGCGTCTGGTGGACGAGTGCACCAACCGTCAGCAGACCATGCTGTTCTCTGCCACCACCGGTGGTTCTGGCCTGCGCGAGATGATCGCCAAAGTCCTGAACAACCCTGAGCACTTGCAGCTCAATGCGGTCAGCCAGCTGAACGACACCACCCGCCAGCAGATCATCACCGCTGACCACAACCAGCACAAAGAACAGATCGTCAACTGGCTGCTGGCCAACGAGACCTACCAGAAGGCCATCGTCTTCACCAACACCCGGGCCATGGCCGACCGTATCTACGGCCGCCTGGTGGCGCAGGAATACAAAGCGTTCGTGCTGCACGGCGAGAAAGACCAGAAGGATCGCAAACTGGCGATCGACCGCCTTAAGCAGGGCGGCGTGAAAATCCTCGTGGCTACCGACGTCGCCGCTCGCGGTCTGGACGTAGATGGCCTGGACCTGGTGATCAACTTCGACATGCCGCGCAGCGGCGACGAATACGTGCACCGTATCGGTCGTACTGGTCGCGCCGGTAACGATGGCCTGGCCATCTCGCTGATCTGCCATGGCGACTGGAACCTGATGTCGAGCATCGAACGCTACCTCAAGCAGAGCTTCGAGCGCCGCACCATCAAGGAAGTCAAAGGCACCTACGGCGGACCGAAAAAGGTCAAGGCCTCGGGCAAGGCCGTCGGCGTGAAGAAGAAAAAGACCGACGCCAAGGGTGACAAGAAGAAAACTGCCGCCAAGACCCCGACCAAGCGCAAGAGCGCGAACCGGCCGAAGAGCGATTCCCTGGTCAGCAAGGACGGCATGGCCCCGCTCAAGCGCCGCAAGCCGGAAGCGCCGGCGGCTGAGTAAGTCGTTGCAAGCGACCCATAAAAAACCCGGACACTGTCCGGGTTTTTTATGTCTGATGATTATCAACTCTCGGTTTTCTTTTCTGCCGAGTCCAACTCCTTCAAGCGCTGATCGATTAACTGACACTTGTCCGGCAGGTCCTTGGCGGCAGTGCCCAGGTCCATTTTCTGCAACTCGTCGTTGATCTCCTTGGCCTTGGTCGGGTTCTGCTCGGTGAGCCTGGCCACTTCCCGGGCCAGTTGCTCGCGTTTGGCGGTGGCTTCCTCGAGGGTGCAGGCCCAGGCGGGCAGGGCGCAAGCGAGGGTGATGGCGAGGGTCAGCTTGCTCAGGACTTTCATAAGTGTCCTCTGTTCCGGTAACGGCAGATATCCGGTTGAGGGGACAACGGCAAGAAAAGTTCAGCCGAGGTGGCGGATGCATCCCGTATAGGGTACCCAACAAAAAACCGGACAATGTCCGGTTTTCTGCACTCGACTAAACGGTGAGAGAGTCGATCCCGTTTACTCAAGCCTCGATCACTTGACCGCAATGAATCCTCTTTCCATTGAAATATGCTTGTTTCCATATTTATGAAAAATCGGCACTACACGAGCCGAGGCACTGCAGACTTTCTGTAACAGATCGATGGGGCGCTGGCCCATGGCAGCAATCTCCCACTCAGCACCTTTCAAGAAAGGCACACCGTAATGGAAGCTTCCAATTGTTGAGAAGCCGATCTCATGTAATGTTTTTTCGATGAGTTCTTTGGAGTGGAATACGTGTTTTGACCAGTTTTCAGGGCACCAGTTTTTCCACAGTTGTGCGCCAACAGCTTCCATGTTCGGCATCGAAAAAAGTAATCTGCCGTTATTTTTCAAGGCGGAAAATGACTTCTCAAGCATAGGCCTTGGATCAATGAAATGTTCCAGGACACCCCAGTGAACGACGGTGTCGTATTGCTGATCGGGTATCCAGTTGCATATGTCTGCGTTGAGGAAGTGGCCTGAACATTGATTGATATCAAAGAGCTCCTTGACGACTTTCAGACCTTCATCGGAGAAATCGAGAGCGGTGACGTCTGCGTCCATCCATTTTTTCATGGACAAGAGGCGTTTGTTTTCGCCGCCACCTCCCAGTTCCAGAATACGAGAGCCCTTGATCGAGCCAAGCCTCTCATGAATCAACCTGGCGAAGAGGCCATTTTTCCCGTAGTAGAAGTCTGAACCGCTCAAGGTGGACAGCGAGGACTGTGCAGGGGACCACACACTGTCCCAATAGCTTTCGTCAGTCACTTTATTCTGGTCTTGTCGTCCTGACACAATTCTCTCCAATTATTGTTTTAGTGTTGTAACAGTCGGACAGCCTTGAGCGTAGCTTAAAAAAATGACAGTTCTCCGGTCATTTCTTCGGTTGAGCGCTATTTATTTTCGGGTGGGTTGGGCCTCTTCGCGAGCGGGCTCGCTCCCACAGGGGGACCGTGGCGAGCACAAGTCCAATGTGGGCGCGAGCCGGCTCCGGGCGGCGCTCCGACGAGGGCCTCGATTCCGTTTCAAGGCTAACCCCCATGGCAGCAACTGGGGGTCGCCTGTTCTTCGTACCGGTCGTGATGCCGCACCCACTCCATGATTTCCTCCTCGTTGCGACCCTTGGGCGTCAGGTCGAGGTAGTTGTAGGCGCCGACCAGCATGTCCAGGCCCCGGGCATAGGTGGAGTAGGTATGGAAAATTTCGCCGGCGTCATTGCGATAAAACACGCTGAGACCGGGGAGTTCCTCCTCGGCGCCGTCGGTTTTTTCGTAGTTGTATGTAGCCTTTCCGGCGGCGACGTCTTCGGCTCGGGCGGTGACGCCAAAGTCGTAGTTGAAATCGCAGCCTTCGGACGATACCCAGTCGAACTTCCAGCCCATGCGCCGTTTGAACGCCTGGAATTCGGCGAACGGTGCGTGGGAAACCGCTACCACGGCCACGTCATGGTGGGCCAGGTGCTGGTTGGCGCCGTCGATGTGATCGCTCAGGTACGAGCAACCGGGGCAGCCCTCATCCCAGCCCTCGGCGAACATGAAGTGGTAGATGACCAACTGGCTGCGCCCCCCGAACAGGTCCGCCAGTTTCAGTTCGCCGTCGGGTCCCTGGAAGTGGTAGTCCTTGTCGATTTTCACCCAGGGCAGGGCGCGGCGTTCGGCGCTGAGTCTGTCCCTTTCCCTGGTGAAGGCTTTTTCGTGGGCCAGGTGCTCTTTGCGGGCGGCGACCCATTCTTCCCGCGATACGACGGGATGGTTCTGAATGTTCATGTTGTTTTCTCCTGCGTGGGGCGGGGAGGTGACTTACACAGCCTAGTCGTTTGGCTTGCATGGATTTCGACATGCCGCCGGTCGGTCGTCTGCAAACGCCCGGCTGAACGGTGGCCGGGCGTACCGGTCACAACCTGTAAGGCCCGTTCAATTGCACGGGCATCAATCGAACGGACACCGGAGGTTCAGGATGACGACTTACAACTGGGACTTGATTGAGCGCTTGCTGCATGAAGTGCAAAACAGCGCGGGCCACAGCTTCACGCCGCGGCCTTACGCCGAACAGCATGCCGCGCAGAAGGCCGCGGAAGGCGAGCCGATTGAAAATCTTGATCACTTGAAAACGGTGGCTGGAGAGTACGAAAAGTTACTGTTGGCGCGTGGCTATATCGCGCCGCGACCTGAAGACGAAGGTGGCACGGGCACCAACTACATTCTGACGGCGCGGGGTTCGCGTTTGTTGAGCCTGATCGACAGCAGTATTCCCGGCAATGATCACCCGCGGCAGGTGCTGGACGAGCAGGAGGATGCGCTGGATGAGATGACGTTTGATGAGGTAGCGTCGAAAGCGCAGATTGCCTGATGTTGTGTGATCCCCTGGGGGAGCGAGCAGGCTCGCTCCCACATGCGTCTTGTGTTGCAGTCAGTCTTGTTTCGCCGCTTTCAGGCACTTCAAGTCGTTGAAGTCCTTCCTCACACCTTCAATTTTCTTCAGCAAACGTGCCCGCTGGCTCGGCGTACTTTCAGCCATCAGATCCACGAACAGTGAACGCGCCTGGGCTTCGGTGTTGGCAAAGGCCTGACGATAGGCGGGTGTCCACAACTTCTCACGATTGACCAGAAGTGTTTCGATCCGTTGTGGGAATTGTGGACTCTGGCGTTGGGCAACGGCCGCGCTGAACTGCTTCTGCCAATGGACCCGGTTGGCAAGCCACTGGGTGTTCTGCTCGCCCAGGGCGCTGGACCATGTGGCTACCCGCTGTTGCTGGGTGGTGCTCAGTGGCCCGAGCCAGTCATTCAGGCGCTTCTCCATGCGCGCGCCGCGCTCCTTGATCTGCTGGTCGAGGGAGGGTTTGAGGTATTCCTCCTGGCGTTTGCGCCGATCCTTGGCGAAGGCGTCGTTCATTTCGGCGACTTGCTTGTCATCCAGCCTTTGCAGCAACTCGATGGCCGACGGGGTGATTACCCGCGCGGTCTCGGCGATCGCCTGCTCGGCTTCGTGGGCGCGGGCCTGCAAGGCGGCATCGGTGACCTGGTTGGTAGCGACCATGGTCTGCAGGCGGTCCAGCCAGTCGAGATAGCCGGGCAGTTGGGTGGTGCAGTGCCAGCTCAGGTGTTCCTTCAGGCGTTCATCCAGCCAGATTTTCTGCTCGCCGTTCATGTCCAGGTAGTCGCTGAGCGTCCAGGGGATGATCACATCGAGATTGCGGTAGGCCAGGCCCACCCGGCTGCACGCGCCGAGGGCGAGGGTAACGGTCAACACAACGGCGAAATGTCTGAACCAGCGGGACATGGGCGATTCCTTGCGAAAGCCAGTCTTCGGGGTCTGATTCTCATGTGAACCCGGGAGGAGCCCGGCAGTTCAGCCGATCAATAGAACGCGTGTTCGGCCTTGAGCGTCACCAGCCCGTCGCACTGGCTGTTGTGTCCGGCATAGGCCGAGCAACCGCTGCCGCTCAGGCTGGAGTCACTGTAGATCAGGTCAAGGTCGATGCCCATGAACGGGCGGGACAATTTCAGCGACCAATCGGTAAAACTGCCTACATACCCGCCATCCACCGCCACTGGCGTATTGAATTGGTGGGTGGTGTATTTCAGGCTGATGCCGACACCGAACGGTTGATTGCCGCTCAAGTCAGCGAACAGGGTGTTGTTCTGTTTGTCCGGGTCATTGCTGAAGGCGATGCCGAAACGGCTGCCTAGCAAGGTCAGGCCGCCGAACAGTTCCTGGCTGTCAGGGGTCGTGACTTCGGGGTAGCTGTAGCGGATCAAGCCCACTTCGTAGCCGAGGGTTTGGTCGAAGGGTTGTTTAAAACCCATGTAGGAGTCGATCTCGAGGTCTTTCCCCGGGCTGATGCCCATGCTGGGCGACCATTGGCCCACGTAGAAACCGCTGTCGTGGCTCAGGTCCAGACCACCGTGAAACGAGCCGACGGCCGAGGGTTTGACCAGGCCCTGGGCCATGCTGCGGGTGGGGGTGGTGCCAAGCTTGAGGTCGAAGCCCCCCAGCTCACGCTGAAAGATTTGTGCCTGTGCTACGGAGCATGCCAGCAGGCTGCCGAGCAATGCCGAAAGGTAGAAAGATTTGAGCATGCGTCACTCCATGAACTGCGAGGGCAGGCTGGTGAACCCGCTGAAACGCTTGATCCAGACGTGTGCAAGGATACCGGCGAATAATCGGCAATAAAGGCCGTTCGTCGATTTCTACGGGATTTGAGGGAGTGCCGGAGGAGTAACGAGGGTTCCAGTCCAAGCGCTTCGAAGCTCAAAGCGCTTTGGGACCAGGTGACGCGAGGGGGATTACTTTTTGCCCAGGGTGATCTGCTTGGACGGGCCGAACGTCTGGCCGCTGACGCCTTTGGCAATTTGCTGGATTTCACCGCCGGACTTGAGGAACGCAGCGATCTGGCTGTTGATCGATTCGCTGGTTTCGACGGCTGGAGCTGGCTTTGCTTTGCTGGTGGATGCTTTTACGCGCATGGCGGCCATTAACCTGTAGAAAATTAACTTGGCCAGGCATCGTACAGGAGTTGCCTGATAATTGCTTGGCAAATATCCCCTCGGCATATTCGTGAGGTCGGGGTAATTAGTCCCCGGCCAATATTCGAAATATGCACCTAAGCCGCTGTTTTAACTAATAACATTGCCTGGAAAAATACCGCATCACGCTTGCCTGGGCATGGCGTAAATGCCCGGAACGGCCTGACGAGCGGACGGGGTGCGATGAAAACCCGGGAAAATTAAGGGCTTCAGGGAGATTTTCTCGCGCCACCGGGCCGGCTGCCGAACGCGGCGCTTAAAACCGGGTAGAATGCCGCCCACGCAATGAGGGTATTGGACATGGCTTTAGTCGGGCGTTACAACAGTTTGCAAGTGGTTAAACACACTAACTTCGGTTTATATCTGGACGGTGGCGCGGATGGCGAAATCCTTCTGCCTAATCGTTATATTCCAAAAGATATTCCTACCGAAGATGAAGACTGGCTCAACGTTTTTGTTTATCTGGACAGCGATGACAAACTCATCGCAACTACTGAAAAGCCGAAAGTTCAAGTCGGTGAATTCGCCAGTTTGAAAGTTGTTGAAGTCAACAGCATCGGCGTATTCCTGGACTGGGGGTTGCCGAAAGACCTGTTGCTGCCGTTCTCCGAAGAGAAGCGCCAGATGACGGCGGGCGAGTATGTGGTGGTGCACGTCTATCTCGACAAGCACACCCGTCGCATCACCGCGACCGCGCGCCTGGACCGCTATCTGGACAAGACCCCGGCCAACTACACCGCGGGCCAGGAAGTGGATCTGCTGGTGGCCGAAGCCACGGACATGGGCTTCAAGGCCATCATCAACAACAAGCATTGGGGCCTGATCCACAAGAACGAAATCTTCAAGTTCATGCGCGCCGGTAAAGAAGAAAAGGGCTTCATCAAGGAAGTTCGCGCCGACGGCAAGATCAGCCTGAGCCTGCAACCGGTCGGCCAGGAAGCGGCCACCAGCCTGAACTCGAAGATCCTCGCCAAGTTGCGCGAAAACAACGGCAGCCTGGCGGTGAGCGACAAGAGCGATCCGGCGTTGATCAGCAGTCTGTTCGGTGTCAGCAAGGGCAACTTCAAGAAGGCCATCGGTGCGTTGTACAAGAATGGCCAGATTGTCATTCATGCCGATCGCATCGAACTCAGTTGATGCGCTGACAAGACAGAGGGCCAGGATGGCGCAAGCAGAGAAGTAGAGGTCTCTGGCAGGCGGCATTTTCTGGCCTTCTGGTTAATAATCGACAACATGATTCTTCGCCCCGGTGTTTTCTTTTTAACGAGAAGGCCGGGGCTTTGTTTTTTTCTGCCGAGTCTTTGCCATGGATAGTGTCTTCGAGGTGTTCCGGTGAGCGCCACCCGGCGCAGCGCCGACGGGTTTGCCCTGCAAGTGATGGTCGGGTTGTGCCTGATCTGGGGCGTGCAGCAGGTGATGATCAAGTGGGCGGCGGCCGATATCGCGCCGGTGATGCAGGCGGCCGGACGTTCCGGTATGTCGGCGTTGCTGGTCGGGCTGCTGATCTGCTGGAAGGGCGGCTGGAACCAGGTGGGTACGACCTGGCGCGGCGGTCTGTTGGCCGGTGCCTTGTTCGGCCTGGAGTTCTTCTTCATTTCCGAAGGCCTGCAACTGACCACGGCGGCGCACATGTCGGTGTTCCTCTACACCGCGCCGATCTTCACCGCATTGGGAGTGCACTGGTTGCTGCCCAGTGAGCGATTGCGGCCCTTGCAATGGCTGGGGATTGTCCTGGCGTTTATTGGGATTGCCATCGCGTTTGCCGGCGGGGTGTCCTGGGACAACCTTGATTACCGCATGTTGATGGGCGATGCCTTGGGTGTGCTGGCGGGTGCCGCCTGGGGCGCGACCACGGTGGTGGTGCGCGCCTCGCGCCTGTCGGAAGCGCCGGTGACCCTGACGCTGTTCTATCAGTTGATTGTCGGCTTCTTCGGCTTGTTGTTGATTGCGCTGCTCAGCGGCCAGATCACCCATGTCAGCCTGACCCATGTGGCGGTGGCCAGTGTGCTGTTTCAGGGCGTGGTCGTGTCGTTCTTCAGTTACCTGGTCTGGTTCTGGCTGCTGCGCCGTTACCTGGCGGCCAACCTTGCGGTGTTTTCGTTCATGACGCCGTTGTTCGGCGTCACCTTCGGTGTGGTACTGCTCGGCGAGGAACTGAGCCTGAACTTCGTCATCGGTGCCGTTCTGGTATTGGCGGGCATCACGTTTGTCAGCGCCGAGCAGTGGTTGCGCCGTCGTTTGCGCAAAGCCCTCGGGCAGCATTGACCGGCGCGAGCAATAGACCGCCGGCGATCAACAAGCCGCAGCCGGCGACCACCAGTGCCGGCTGTAAACCGCCACTGAAATGACTACTCAGCGCCGCCAGCAATGGCCCGCTGAGCTGGCCCACGGCAAAGCAGGCTGTCAGCAGGCCGGCATTGCGCTGGGTGGCATGGGGCGCCAGTTCCCGGGAGCGTTGCATCACCAGTTGCATGCAGGCCAGGAACGGCGTGCCGCACAGGATCACACCCAACGCCAAGCCTGGACCGTTGCCCAGCAGGCAGGCGAACACGCCAGCGGCTTGCAGCCATAACGTCGCCATCAGCCAGTGACCCGTGGCGCCAGGTTTTTGCCGACGCAGACTCACCAGCACCACACCGGTTGCCGCAGCGAGGCCAAAGCATGGCCAGAACAGGTCGGCCTGCCATTGGCCATGGAATTGCGCGTTGGCCATTTGCGACAAAAAGGTCGCGGGAATGATGTAGCCCAATCCGTACAAGGCATAGATCCAGCCCAGGCGAGCGATGCCTTGATTGCCCGAGGCGCTGGCGCTGGGTGCAGCAGTCGCGGTGACACTCGGTTGTGGCAGGAACGGCAGGATCCCCAGCAGCATCGCCAGCCCCGTGGCGGCGTACACCAGCCACAAGGTGGCGGATGTCTGGCCCAGCAGATTCGAGCCCAGGGCCAACAGACCTGTCAGAAAAATTCCCAAACCGGGTCCGGCGAAGACCAGGGCTCCGAGCCGAGGACGACCGGCCGCTGCCGCGAGGGGTTGGCTCAGGGCGGTAATCATCACCAACACCCAGGCGCTGGCCACGCCGGTGCCGAAGCGCAGCAACAGGTGCGACCAGAAACCATTGGCCCAGAACGACGCCAGGGTCAGCAGCACGCACAGCCACAATCCGCCGAACAAGCGTCGGCGCACTTGTGCCGGACGCCGGGAAAACATGGCATCCACTGCACCGATGAAATAACCGAGGTAGTTGGCGGCGGCGATCAGCCCGGCGGCAGTCAGGTCGATCTGGCCTTCGCTGAGCAGGTGCGGCAATTGTGGTGTCAGGGCAAAGCGGCCGATGCCCATGGCCATCATCAGGGCAACGAAGCTGGCGGATAAGCGGATCAGGGGAGACATGGTCTGGAGTCCGTCTGGAGGATCAATGACCGTCAGGCTAGGACTGATTGACTTTCTTTAAAAATGAATAATAGTGAGTAACTTGTTCTTTTTTGGAGAATGTCGTGGAGTTCAGCCAATTGCGCATCTTCCAGGCGGTGGCAGAGGAAGGATCCATAACCCGTGCCGCCGAACGGCTACATCGAGTTCCGTCGAACCTGTCGACCCGGCTCAAACAGCTGGAAGAGCAATTGGGTGTCGAACTGTTCCTGCGCGAACGTCAGCGCTTGCAGTTGTCGCCTGCGGGAAAAGTCCTGCTGGACTACACCGCCAGGCTGTTGGCCTTGCGCGATGAAGCCAGCGCGGCGGTGCAGGGCGGGCAACCGGCGGGAGACTTCGTGCTCGGCACCATGTACAGCACGGCGGCGATTCACCTTCCGGGGCTATTGGCGCATTACCACCGTTTGTATCCGGCGGTGAACCTGCAAGTACAATCCGGCCCCAGCGGTGAACTGCTCGAAGGCCTGCTCACCGGTCGACTCGATGCGGCGCTGGTGGATGGCCCGCTGGAACTGGCCGGACTCGACGGGGTGCCCTTGTGCGACGAGCGCCTGGTGCTGATCAGCGAGGCCGACCATCCGCCCGTGCGCAGCGCGCTGGATGTGCAAGGTCGCTCGGTGTTCACCTTTCGCCAGGGCTGCTCCTACCGCATGCGCCTGGAAGCCTGGTTCGCCCATGATCATGCGGCCATGGGCCGGGCGATGGAGATCGAGTCCTATCCGGGAATGTTGGCGTGTGTAATTGCCGGTTCCGGTGTGGCGCTGATGTCGGAGTCGATGCTCGCCAGTCTGCCGGGCCGTGAGAGTGTGGCCGTACATCCTTTGGCCGAACCGTTCGCCAGTGCTACCACCTGGCTGATGTGGCGCAAGGGCATGGTCGGGGCCAACCTGAATGCCTGGATCGAGCAGCAACAGGTGGTTTTTCCACCGGCACATGTACGGGCGCAGGACATTGCCTGAACGCAGGCTGATTTTGATGGATTCAGTAACAGATCATTGTGACTTTGCGCGAGCATTGCGTAGGACTTCGGACTATTATCTGTACGAAGGGGCTACAGTACTTTGGCCGCTCGGCACTACCCTGAAGGGGGCATCATGAAAGAGAAAATCCAAAACTGGCTGCATGACTTGGGCGTTGCTCTCGGTTTGATCGAGCCGCCTCTGCAACCCGTGCCTGTTCGTACTGACGACGAACAACGTCGGCGCCAGCAGCGGCGCCGGTAATGGCAGATAACATCTGACAGGTGAAAGGTTTTCCCGTGGCGAGGGAGCAAGCTCCCTTGCCGCTTCGTGTACGTTTGATTACCAGACTTAGTACCGTTCGATCTCCAGCAAGAACCGGCTCAAATCATTCGCCGTCCTGGCGGTCTTGAGCATCCGGTCTTCTTCCACGGTAAACGCCGTGACACCCAGCTCATCTTCCAGATGGAAGATCAGTTCTTCGATATCATTTTTATCCAATCCCAACTGCGCCAGGCTGGCGTTGTCGTCGAAGTCATCCCGACCTTCCAGCAGGCGGCTGATGTAGCGATGTACGACAGCACGAAGGGCAGCTTCTTTCATGATCGTTCTTCGAGGAGGTGGGTTCAGTTCTCCCTGCCGGTGCAGTTCCTGCCGTTGAGTACAGCAGGCTTTAGCCGTGTGAGCGCTGCCATTGGTCGATCATGCTACGCAAATGCTCCCCGGAAAAACTGCCGAAGTGCCCGCCATGCACCGTGCGGATCGATAGCGTGCGCAAACGTTGCAGGCTGCGGGCGTAGTCATCGAGATTGGAGTGGTAGGCGTCTTCGATTAGCGGGCCGTCGTAGATGATGTCGCCGCTGAACAAGATCTCTGTGGCGGCTTCGTACAGGCAGATGCCACCGGGCGAGTGTCCCGGTGTGTGCACGACCTGCAACACCCGATTGCCCAGGTCCAGCACATCGCCATCTTCGACAAACCCCGTGGCCGGTGCGGCCTTCACCCGGTATTCGGCGTAGCACAGCGGGCAATCGGGGTGCGCCTCGAACATGTCGTCGCCGACAAAGGCTTTGCTCAGGTCGTTGTTGCCATCGGGTGCCGCGAGAATGTCCGCCTCGGCCGGATGCACCAGCCGTTCAGCGAATTCGTGATGACCGGCGATGTGATCGAAATGGCAGTGGCTGGCCACGGCCACCAGCGGCCGCTCGGTGATCCACGGCAGTTGCTCGCGCAGGCTGACCAGGCCCGAGCCGCTGTCCAGCAGCAGGTCTTTGTCACGTCCCTGGATATGCCAGAGGTTGCAGCGGTAGAAGGGGCGGATGTACGGCTCGTGGATCAGGCGGATGCCGTCACTGAGCGGTTTCACCTCGAACCACTGGTCACGAGAAACAATCTTCATGAACGTTTTCTCCAGGCGAAAAAAAACGAGTGTGGCAACCGACGCCACACTCGTCGAAGAAAGCATCAAGTCGTTATGTTCAGCTTAGGCAGCGCTGGCCACTGCTGCCGTGCGGCGGGACATCAAGCTCACCACCACGAAACTCACCAGGCCTACACCGAGGCTGTAGTAGATCGGGGTGTTGGCGTCCAGACCGTCCTTGAACATGAACAGCAGCGCGGTGGCAAAGCCCATGCCCATGCTGGCGATAGCGCCGGCGGTGGTAGCGCGTTTCCAGAAGATCGCACCCATCAGCGGGATCAGCATGCCGCCTACCAACAGGTTGTAGGCCAGGGTCAGGGCGCTGATCACGTCGTTCACGATCAGAGCGATGCCCAGTACCACGATGCCGGTCAACAGGGTGAACAGGCGGTTGATCGCCAGGCTCGACTGTTTACCGCCACGCAGTTTCGGCAGCAGGTCTTCGGTCAGGGTGGTGGCGGCGGCCAGCAGGCCGGCGCTGGCGGTGGACATCATGGCGGCCAGTGCGGCAGCGATCACCAGACCACGGATACCGTCCGGCAGGGACAGTTTCACGATCGCAGCGAAGGCGTTGTTGACGTTGTCGAGATCCGGGATCAGTACGTGTGCAGCCATGCCGATCAAGGCGCAGGCCAGGCCGTAGAGGATGCAGTAGATACCGGCAGCGGTACCGGCAACCTGAGCCACTTTGGCGGTCTTGACAGTGAACACCCGTTGCCAGATGTCCTGACCGATCAGGATGCCGAAGAAGTAGATCATGAAGTAGGTGATGATGGTGTCCCAGCCGATGGTGGTGAAGCTGAAGCTCGCCGCCGGCAGTTTCATTACCAACTCATCCCAACCGCCAACGCGGTACAGGCAGATCGGCAACAGGATGAACATCAGGCCGACAGTCTTGATCACGAACTGAACGATGTCGGTCAGGGTCAGGGACCACATGCCGCCAATGGCCGAGTAGATCACCACGACGCCGCCGCCGAGCAGGACCGAGATCCAGAACGGCAGGCCGAACAGCACTTGCAGCACGGTGCCGATTGCCAGGATCGAGGTCACGCCGATCATCAGCGCGTAGGCCAGCATGATCACCGCGCTCGCGGAGCGGGCCATCGGGTTGTAACGTTTTTCCAGGACCTGGGTAACGGTGTAGATCTTCAGTTTCAGCAGCGGTTTGGCGAGGAACAGGTTCAGCGCCACGATCCCGCAACCCAGTGCGGCACACAGCCAGAAGCCGGAGATGCCATGCACGTAGCCCAGACGCACGGTGCCCACGGTGGACGCGCCGCCCAGAACGGTGGCAGCCATGGTGCCCATGTACAGACTTGGGCCGAGGTTACGACCGGCGACCAAAAAGTCTTCGTTGGTCTTGGCCTTGCGCATGCCGTAGTAGCCGAGTATCAGCATCGCGGCGGCGTAGATGAGTACGACGAATAAATCCAAAGCCATTGTGGCGTGTCTCCGATTGTCTTTTTTATGTGAGGCTGAAAATCAATCCCTGTGGGAGCGTTGCTTGCCCGCGAAGGGAGCGCCGCGGTCCGCCAGGCAGACCGCGTTATCGTTCATCGCGGGCAAGCCACGCTCCCACAGGTAATGTGTTGACCGCAGGTAGTGCGTTGAATCAGGCGGCTTGACGCATCGCCGGTTTAGCGAGCGAATCCGTGCTCTTGCTGCGAGGGTCGTTTGGACCGAACACTGCGCTCGATTCCGGGAACAGGCTCAGCAGAACCAGGTACACCAACGATGCCAGGCCCAGGGTCACCGGCAGGCTGATGTCGATACCACCGGCCATTTCGCCCAGCGGCCCGACAAACTGACCCGGCAGGTTCACGAAGCACAGGCCAACGGCCGCGCTCGGGATCCAGGCACCCATGCCACGCCAGTTCCAGCCGTG
The DNA here is from genome assembly GCF_002236115.1 of Pseudomonas jessenii. Lineage (GTDB taxonomy): Bacteria > Pseudomonadota > Gammaproteobacteria > Pseudomonadales > Pseudomonadaceae > Aquipseudomonas > Aquipseudomonas jessenii. The sequence continues at coordinate 74,316 of NZ_NIWT01000002.1, forward strand.
GGTGAACCAGTAGCGGCCACCTTTCTCGCCGCGGGTGAACACTTGCAGGTCATCCGGGCAGTAGAAGCCGCGACGCACCAGCAGGCCGATGATCATGATCACCATCCACGGGGTGGTGCAGGTGATGATCAGCACGGCGAAGGTCGACACGCTCTGCACCAGGTTGGCCGCGAAGCGCCCGATGAAGATGAAGGCAATCGACATCACACCGATCAGCAACGTGGCCTTGACTCGCGACAGCACCCGAGGGAACACGCTGGACATGTCCAGGCCGGTGCCGTACAGCGAAGTGGTGCCGGTGGACATGCCGCCGATGACCGCGATCAGGCACACCGGCAGGAAGAACCAGCTCGGCGATACCGCCAGCAGGCCGCCGACATAGTTGTTGGCCGCGATGTAGTCCGGTGCCTTGACCGCTACGATAGTGGCGGTGACGAGGCCGAACAGAAACGGAATCAGCGTGGCCAGTTGCGCAGCGATCACCGACACCATGATCCGGCCTTTGGGCGTATCACGGGGGATGTAGCGCGACCAGTCACCGAGGAACGCACCGAAGGAGATCGGGTTGCTCATGGCCACCAATGCTGCCCCGATGAACGCAGCCCAGAATCCGGCCTGGCCCATGGCTACGGTGCCGGCGTACTGACTGTCGAATGCAGGGGCGAAAGCGAAAACGCCCAGCAGGAACAGCAGGCTGGCCGCCCACACCGCAATGCGGTTGACCCACAGCATGAAGCGGAAACCATAGATGCACACGGTCAATACCAGCAGCGCGAACAGACCGTAGGCCAGGCCCAGGGTCAGATCGGTTTCCGGTAGATCGATCAGGCGTTTGGCACCGCCCACCAGCGCATCGCCCGAACTCCAGACGGAGAGCGAGAAAAACGCGATAGCGGTCAGCAGCGACAGGAACGAACCGACGATTCGCCCGTGCACGCCGAAGTGCGCACCGGAAGAGACGGCGTTGTTGGTGCCGTTGATGGGGCCGAACAGGCCCATCGGCGCCAGGATCAGCGCACCGAGTACCACGCCCAGCACAATCGCCCAGACGCCAGCCTGAAAGGACAGGCCGAACAGCACCGGGAAACTGCCGAGCACGGCGGTGGCAAAGGTGTTGGCGCCGCCGAAGATCAGGCGAAACAGATCGCTGGGCTTGGCGTCACGCTCATTGTCCGGGATCTGTTCGACCCCGTTTGTTTCGATGCTGCTAAGGCTTTTTTCGTTGTTTTTGTTATTCATGATCAGCTCCGATCATAAAGGCGCGCTCATCGTGCGTGAGCGTCACCTGTGTTGGCTAAGGGGGTGGCAGCCCTTCCGGCATCGCGGATAAATGTTCGTGGCAGGCCAGCCATAGGCCTTGTTGTTCTTGGCCAGACGCTTGTTTCTTGAAAACAATCGTCTCGCGCTCCTGGCTGAAGTGTTGCTCCCCTTGCATGCGCAACTCGGTGGCCACGTCATGGATGAAAATCGCCACGTCCCCCTGCAGGCTGACGAAAGCGTTGCTTGAAGTGCACGAGAGCACCTCGAAGCCATCCTCAGAGCGCCAGCCGTCCCACAACGCCTGATAGGCGTCGCGCGACAGCAGGGGCTGTTCGAGGGTGTAGAAGACGAAGCTGGCATCGGCGCTGAACGCGCCGAAGTAGGCTTCGCGATCGTTACGGGCAAAAGCGGACACCAGATCGGCGGCGGCCTTGAGAACCTGATCACGTTCGCTCATGACCGATCCTCAGCGGTGGACTACGCCAGGCAGTACGCAGAGCATTTCGTACAGCAGGTTGGCGGCCAGCAGCGAGGTGTTGCCGGTGGTGTCGTAAGCGGGCGAGACTTCTACCAGATCGCAACCGACCAGGTCGAGGCCTTGGCAGCCACGAACGATCTCGATCGCCTGAATGGTCGTCAGACCGCCGATTTCCGGGGTACCGGTACCAGGTGCCCAGGCCGGGTCGATGCCGTCGATGTCGAAGCTCAGGTAAACAGGACCGCCGCCGACTTTTTCGCGGACTTCAGCCATCAAGGGCTCCAGCGATTTGTGCCAGCACTCTTCAGCCTGAACCACACGGAAGCCCTGGTTGCGGCTCCAGTTGAAGTCGTCAGCGGTGTAGCCCTGGGCGCGCAGGCCGATCTGCACGACACGGTCCGGGTCCAGCAGGCCTTCTTCAACGGCGCGACGGAAGGTGGTGCCGTGGGCGATTTTCTCGCCGAACATGTGATCGTTCACATCGGCGTGGGCATCGATGTGCACCAGGCCGACCTTGCCGTGCTTTTTATGGATGGCACGCAGGATCGGCAGGGTGATGGTGTGGTCGCCGCCCAGGGTCAGCGGGATCACGTCGTGTTCGAGGATGTTGTCGTAGGACTCTTCAATGATCCGTACGGCATCCAACAGGTTGAAGGTGTTGATCGCGATGTCGCCAATGTCGGCAACCGACAGCGAGTCGAACGGCGCAGCACCGGTGGCCATGTTGTACGGGCGAATCATTACCGATTCAGCGCGGATTTCGCGAGGCCCGAAGCGGGTGCCGGGGCGCAGGGAGGTACCGATGTCCAGGGGCACGCCTACGAAGGCAGCGTCCAGGCCGGCAGCGGTATTCAAATGGGGGAGTCGCATCATGGTGGCGATGCCGCCGAAGCGCGGCATTTCGTTGCCGCCCAGTGGTTGGTGAAGAATCTTGTCCACGGGTAGGGCCTCATCGTCGTTGTTTTATTTATGTCGGTTGCGCCGTTCACGGAAGGAAGGGCACCGTTGTGGGCCGATTCTGCGAAATGTAGTGGCCGGGAAGAATCGCTACGGGCAAATACTTAGTTCAGATTTTTCTAAACTAATGGAAGTGGCGGCGTTAGACTTCACCCCATACGCAAAACCCAATGCCGGGAACAAACCTGGTGGGAGCGAGCTTGCTCGCGATAGCGGTGGGTCAGTCAACATTGATGTTGGCTGTTACGCCCTCATCGCGAGCAAGCTCGCTCCCACCAGGATTTGCATTGAATCGAGCATTGCGCGTCACCCCGAGATCGGAGCATTTCCATGGCCAACGCTTTACCCGACCTGAAACTATTGCGCATCTTCGTCAGCGTGGTGCGCCATCAGGGGTTCGCCAACGCCCAGCAGGAGCTCAATCTCTCGACGTCGGCCATCAGCACCTACATGAGCCAGCTCGAAGCAGCCCTTGGCCTGGTGCTGTGCCATCGCGGCCGTGGCGGTTTCAGCCTGACCAGCAAGGGCGAACTGTTCCATCAGGAAACCCTGCGTCTGTTGGGCGAACTCGAAGGCTTCGAGCAGTACGCCGCCGCCCTCAAGGGCGAGTTGCGCGGTACCTTGAACCTGGGGGTGATCGACTCCACCGTCAGCGACAAGGCCCTGCCGTTCGCCGAAGCCATCGGCGCCTACAGCCAGGAACACCCGGCCGTGCACTTGCACCTGTCGGTGATGAGCCCTTACGAATTGCAACTCGGCGTGCAGGACAACCGTCTCGACCTGGCCATCGGTGCGTTTTCCACGCGCATGAGCGGCCTGGTGTACATGCCGCTGTACCGTGAACAACACTGGTTGTATTGCAGCACGCGGCATCCGCTGTTCAACGAGCGGCGCATTCCCGAGCAAGTCATCACCCAGCAGCGCATGGTCGGTCGTGGCTACTGGAGCCAGGCCGAACTGGCGCGCCACGGTTTCAAGCACAGTGCCGCGACGGTAGAAAGTATGGAGGCCCAGTTGATCCTGGTGCTGTCCGGCGCCTACATCGGTTACCTGCCGGAGCATTACGCCCAGGCCTGGGCCGACAAGGGTGACTTGCGGGTGCTGCTGCCGGCGACCTTCGGTTATCAAGCGCCGTTCTCGATGATCGTGCGACGGGGCCGTAGCCGCGAGCCGCTGATCCAGACATTCCGCGACTTGCTTAAAGCTCAACTGAATCAGGCGTAGAGACGATGTCCAGAATTCAATGTCAGCGTTGTCTGCGCCCGCAAACTCATTGCCTGTGCCCGCTGATTCCCAGCCTCGACAGCCGCACCCGGGTACTGTTGTTGCAGCATCCGAGCGAAGTGAATCATGCGTTGAACACCGCGCGTCTGGCGGCGCTTGGGTTGACGAATGCCGAGTTGATCGTCGGCGAGGTGTTTGAGGATTTGCCAGCGCTGTTGAATCAGCCGGGGTATCGGGCGCGGTTGCTGTTTCCCGGCGAAGATGCCCAACCGATGCAGGCTTGTGCCGCGACAGACGAACCCTTGCTGCTGGTGGTCCCGGACGGTACCTGGCGCAAGGCACGCAAGATGTTGCACCTCAATCCGCTGCTGGCGGCGTTGCCAAGGGTGACGCTGGCCGAGGGCGGTGTGTCCCGCTATCGGTTGCGCAAGGCACCGGGACCGGGGGCGTTGTCGACGGTGGAGGCGATTGTGCAGGCGCTGGAAACTCTTGAGGCGCCGACTTCGTTTGCGCCATTGCTCAAACCGTTCGAAGCGTTGATCGAGGGGCAGATTGCGGCGATGGGGGAGGAGGTTTACCAGCGCAATCATTCTGAAAAATGATTGGTGGTCTTGCCGGCCTCATCGCGAGCAAGCTCGCTCCCACAGGTTCAGTGGCGTTCGCAGATTTGTGTACGACACGGACACTGTGGGAGCGAGCTTGCTCGCGATGGCGGCAGATCAGTTACTGCAGATACTGCCTACCGCTCCCGCATCGCCTCGGTCCGCGCCTTCAACACCGGCTTGAGCAGATAATCCAGCACCGTTTTCTCCCCGGTAATAATGTCCACCGTCGCCACCATCCCCGGGATGATCAGCAGTGGTTTCACATCCCCGCCCAAATGGTTTTTGTCGGTACGCACCTGAATCAGATAGAAGCTGTTGCCCTTATCGTCGGTGATGGTGTCAGCGCCGATCAACTCCAACTTGGCGCTCAGGCCGCCGTAAATGGTGTAGTCGTAGGCACTGAACTTGACCATGGCTTTCTGGCCCGGATGCAGGAACGCAACGTCCTGTGGCCGTACCTTGGCTTCGATCAGCAGATTGTCTTCCAGCGGCACGATTTCCACCATGTCACTGCCGGGCTGGACCACGCCGCCTATGGTGTTGACCTTCAACACCTTGATGATACCGTGCACTGGCGAGACCACGGTGGTGCGGGTCACGCGGTCGTCGATGGCGATGCTCGAGGCCGTGATTTTCGACAGGTCAGTGCGTTTCTCGTTCAGCTCTTTGGCGGCCTCCGAGCGGAAGGTTTGCTCCGACTCGTCGATCTTGCTTTTGATTTCGTTGATCGCCGATTCCGCCCGGGGAATCGCCAGTGTGGTGGCGTTCAATGAGCCGCGAATCTCCACCGCGCTGCGTTTGAGCCGCAGGATTTCCACCGGTGACACCGCCCCCGTGCCCACCAGCGGCGCGGACATGTTCATCTCTTGTTGCAACAACGCCAGGCTTGAACTGAATTGACCCTGTTTCGAGCGGAACTCCGCTAACTCCTGGGTTTTTTGCCGTAGTTGTTCGCTCAGGGTGCGCTGCTCGCTGGCCAGTCGCCGTTGCCGCTGTTCGTACAACGAACGCTCGTCTTCAGCCACTTGCGGTGCTTTGGCGATCACTTCTTCCGACAGCTTGAACGGCCGGCCTTCGGCTTCGGCCGAAAGCCGTTCGACCTGCGCGGTCAAGGCAAAGCGATCGGCTTCGCTTTCGCCCTTGTTCGACAGGTAGCGGGTGTCATCCAGGCGCAGCAAGGTGTCGCCCTTGTTCACCATCTGTCCTTCACGGACGAAAATTTCAGTGACGATGCCGCCCTCCAGGTTCTGGATCACCTGGACCTTGCTTGACGGAATCGCCTTGCCTTCGCCCATGGTCACTTCCTGCAACACGGCGAATTTGGCCCAGACCAGTGCACTGACCAACAGCGCGGCCGCCAGCCACACGGTGATCCGCGACCAGCGCGGTGAGTCCTGCAAGGAGGCGCCGGCGGTTTCCGGCATGTACTCGGTTTCGGCACTTTTGTTGAAACTGTCGAAGTAGCCACGGGAACCTTGATCGACAGACATGGGCGACTCCTAGACGGCCGCAGAGCCGACACGGCCCTTGCGCAGTGCATCGATGACCGCGTCTTTCGGACCGTCGGCGACGATCCGTCCGTTGTCCAGTACCACCAGCCGGTCCACCAGGCTCAGCATCGAGGTGCGGTGGGTCACCAGCAGGATGGTTTTGCCCTGGACCCATCCGTGAAGTTTTTGCCGCAGGACGTCTTCGCTGCTGTTGTCCATGGCGCTGGTGGGTTCGTCGAGCAGCATGATGGGCGGGTCGAGCAACATCGCCCGGGCCATCAATACGGCCTGGCGCTGGCCGCCGGACAACAGTTGCCCGCGTTCACCCACGGGCCGGTCGAAGCCTTGCGGGTGTTGCCGGGCCAGTTCGGTAACGCCGGTCATCTCTGCCACTTCGAGCATGCGTGAGTCGCTGATATAGCGCGCGCCGAGGGTCAGGTTGTCGCGCAGGCTGCCGGCCAAAAGCGGCAGGTCGTGGGCGACGTAACCGATTTGATGGCGCAGGTCGGCGACGTCCAGTTGCCGCAGGTCCAGACCATCGAGCAGCAACTGGCCTTCATCCGGTTCGTAGAAGCCCATCACCAGTCGCGCCAGGGTACTTTTGCCTGAGCCGCTGCGGCCGATGATGCCGATGCGCTCGCCGGGTTTCACACTGAAGCTGGCATTGGCCAGGGCAGGCGCACTTTGGCCGTTGTAGTGGAAGGTTACGCCGACAACATCCAGTGCGCCTTGCAGTTGGGTGCGCTCCAGTGGCCGTTGTCTGGCGTCGCGCTCCTGGGGCAGCCCCATCAGCGCATCGGTGCTTTTCATGGTCAGTTGCGCTTGCTGGTAGCGGGTGATCAGGCCGGCGATCTGACCCAGTGGTGCAAGTACCCGGCTACCGAGCATGTAACTGGCCACCAGGGCTCCGACGCTGAGGTTGCCGGCGATGATGCTGTAGACCCCGGCGACGATGATTGCCATGCCGGACAGTTGCTGGATGAACAACGTGCCGTTAGTGGCCAGGGCCGAGAGGTTGCGCGCGTGGCTGTCGAGGCGGGTGAGGGCGCCGTGGGTGCTTTCCCATTTGTGCTGGCGTTCGCTTTCGGCGCTGCAGGCCTTGAGGGTTTCCAGGCCGCTGAGGGTTTCGATCAGCAGTGCCTGGCGTTCGGCGCCCAGGCTGAGGCTTTTTTGCACGGTATCGCGCAGGCGCATCTGGATCACCATGGCGAAGATGATGGTGATGGGAAACGCCAGCATCGGGATCACCACCAGCCAGCCACCGAGCAGGCCGATCACCAGCAGCATCAGCAGGCAGAAGGGCAGGTCGATCAGGCTGGTGAGGGTCACGGCGGTGAGAAATTCCCGCAGGCCCTGAAAGTCGTGAATGCTTTGGGCGAAGCCACCGATGGTCGCCGGCCGTGCTTTCATCGCCATGCCGGTGATGCGCTCGAACAGGGTGGCCGACAGGATCACATCGGTTTTCTTGCCGGCGGTATCCAGCAAGTGCGCGCGCACAACTCGCAGCACCAGTTCGAAAGCCGTGCCGATCAGCAAACCGATCGCCAGCACCCACAAGGTCGAAGTGGCCTGGTTCGGCACCACGCGATCGTAGGTCTGCATCACGAACAGCGGCACCATCAGTCCCAGCAGGTTGATCAGGAAGCTCGCCAGGATCGCATCGCTGTACAGCCATTTCGACAGCTTCAGCGTATCGCGAAACCAGGCCTGGACCCGAGGCACCAGCGGCGATCGCAAGTCTTCGAGTTCGTGACGCGGCCGGGCAAACAATGCCTGGCCACTGTAGTGTTCGGCCAACTCCTCTGGGCTGAGCCATTGTTCGCCACCGTCGGCTTCGCTGGGCAGGATCAGCACCTTGCCGTCCTCGCCATAACGACGCAGCACAGCCGTGCGGCCGTTGTTGAGCAGCAGGAGCACGGGCAGATTGAGCGAGGAGATGTCTTTGAGGTCTCGGCGCAACAAGCGCGCCTGTAAACCGGCCCGGGCCGCTGCACGGGGCAGCAGGTCCAGGCTCAGGCGTTGGTGTGCCATGGGGAGCCCGGCACTGAGGCTGGCGCGACTGACCGTCGCGCCGTGGAGTTTGCAGAGGATCAACAGACCGTCCAGAAGCGGGTCATCGAAGCTCAGGCGCGGATCGACACCGGTGTTGCCGGGTTCCATGCTGGTCATTGAACCCTCCCGTGCACTACTTCATGTCAGGTAGACGAGCTTCGTTTTTCACTTCGGTCTGGGCGATCGCGTCGGCGGGCAGTACGACCCGTTGCTTGCTCAGCAACTGGCCCATGTTCGCCAGGACACGGTACATCGAGAACTCTTCGGTGTAGCGCACTTCGGTGTAGCGACGGTTGGCGTTGTAGAGCTCGTTTTCGCTGTCGAGCAGGTCCAGCAGGGTCCGTTGGCCGAGGCCGAACTGATCCTGGTAGGCGACGCGCACGCGCTTACTGGTGTCGGCGTATTCACGGGCGGTCGGGGTTTGTTTCTTGGCGTTGACCATGGCGTTCCAGGCCAGGTGAATGTTCTCGTTGAGCTGGCGCAGGGCATTGTTGCGGATGTCCATGGCCTGGTTGATCTTGTGCGAGTCGGAGGCCAGGCGCGCCTTGTCGCTGCCGCCGCGGAACAGGTTGTAGTTCATCACCACGCCGACCCGCCATTCGTTGTCGTGACCTTCCTCACCCTGCAGGTTGTTGTTCGCGCCCACCGCCGCTTCGGCGTCGAAGCGAGGGTAGAACGGCGACTTGGCGACTTCGTACTGGCTTTCGGCCGATTGCACGTCGGCCTGGGCGGATTTCAGGTAAGGGTTGTTTTCCACCATGCTCTGCTGGGCTTCGGGCAGGGTAGTGGGGACTTCACCGCGAATCGACGGCGGGGTTTCGAGTTCATCGGGCATGCGCCCCACAACGGCATAGAAGTTCGACTCGGCATCGGCCAAATCGACTTCGGCGGTGTCGAGGTTGTTTTCCGCCAGTGCCCGGCGAGCGCTGGACTGGTCGGCATCGGCGTTGCTGCCCACGCCGCGCTGGGTGCGCAGGCCGATCTGGTCGTTGACCCGCAAGTGCGCTTGCAGGTTGTTCTTGGCCAGGGTCACCAGTTCGCGGCGCTTGAGGACTTCGAGGTAAACCTCGGTGGTGCGCAGGGCCAGATCCTGAGCCGTACCCTGAGCGTAATAGGCTCGCGAGTTGACCACGCCTTTGGTGCGTTCGACCTCATTGGAAGTGTTGAACCCGTCGAAGAGCATTTGCCGCAGGCGCAATTCCGACTGGGTGTAGTTGAGAATTTCGGTGTGGTGATTGCCGAACGCCCGGGTATTGGTGTTATCGCTGTACCCGCGCCCGTAGGCGGCGTTCAAATCAACCGATGGATAAAAGCCCCCTTTGGCGACCTTCACGTCCTCATCCGCCGACAGTCGGCTGTCCACCCGGGATGCCAGTTCCGGGTGGGTCGCAATGGTGCTCTGGATCGCTTCGGTCAGCGTTATGGCCTGCGCTTGGGACGAGCAGGCCATGGCCAAAAGAACCGCGCTGCAGACGGGGGTTAATAGGCGCATGTACATCTCCCTGATTCCTGATGGTGCTTGTCTGTCGCCAATTATTTGACGAAATTTACCGGTAAAGTTGTTTCACATCTTTAACAAAAGAGCTAAGAACATTCTGGAGCGTAGCCAAGAAATTTTTTTCATAACGGATATGCCAAAAAAAACTTATGCGCTCTGCAAAATCCAGCACATTGTTCAATTAGAAAGCCCTTGTTTTATGGGCTCTAGGGCGCTCATCAGGGTTTTAGGAAAGTTCCAATCCACTTATCGAAATAGAGCGGAGAAGTGCTGGAGGGGAGGGATGCGAGCGATCTTGTGGCGACGGTTTTTTGTCACTTGAGTGCTTCGAGATCGTTACGCATCGCTCACAGGCAACGTTGTTGCGAACAGGGATCCGATGCCATTGATTGCAGAGGGATTTTCCCGAAATCGTAAACAGCGCCGTGAGCGACTGGCTGGGCGAGATCGTTGCCGGGGCCACGGCTTACTCAAGTAAACCGGCACCCGGAACACGATCCGCCAGACAACCCGCTCGGGCCATGAGCACGTTCTTCGCGCAATCAAGGTGCCGACAGCGGTTGGCGGCGGAGGAAGTGCACATGGCAACGCTCATCGGAATCGTCAGTAAGGTCATCGGTCAGGTGTTCGCGGTTGCGAGCGACGGCACCCGGCGTGCTTTGGTCGAGGGGGACCGACTGTTCGCTGGCGACCGACTGAGCACCGGCGCTGAAGGCGCGGTGGCGGTACATCTGCAAAATGGCCAGGAACTGACCCTCGGGCGCGACAGCAGCATGCAGATGACGCCGCAGATGCTCGCCAATCAGATTCCCCATATCGACTCACCCGAAGCGGTGACTCCGAGCGAAGCGCAACTGACCGATGTCGAACAGCTGCAAAAAGCCATTGCGGCGGGCGACGACCCGACCCAAACCGCTGAAGCCACCGCTGCCGGGCCTGCCATGACTACCGGAGTACCGGGCGGCATCCCGGGCAGTGGCCATAGTTTTGTCATGCTCGAAGAAGTGGGCGGGCGAGTCGATCCGGTCATCGGCTTCCCCACTGCCGGGTTCAATGGCATTCCCGAATTTCCCGAAGAGCGCCTTAACGTTAATCCGGACATCGCTGTAGCGGACGAAGCCCCTGTGGTGCCGCCGCAGGTGCCGAACAATCCGGTCACCTTCGTCGGCCTGTCGGAGCAGAACGGCGAGCGGACTGTCAATGAAGCCAACCTGGCCGACGGTTCGGCGAGGAACGAAGTTTCGCTGACGCGAAGCGGCACCTTCACCATCAATGCGCCAGACGGGCTGACCAACCTCAGCATCGGCGCAATCAACTTGATCAGCGGCGGTGTGGCGGCAGGTTTTCCGCAGTCGATCACCTCACCTCTGGGCAGTACCTTGACCATCACCGGTTACGACCCGGCCACGGGCGTGGTCAGTTACAGCTACACCCTCAACCGTGCCGAAACCCACGCAAGCGGCGAGGGTGCCAATAGTCTTGCCGAACACGTCACCGTGGTGGCCAGCGACAGCAATGGCGACAGCGTTACCGGTACGCTGGATATCAGCATCATCGACGACGTGCCGCAAGCAGTCGATGACAACAATGGCACCGCCTCGGAAACCCTGCTGAGCCTCAACGGCAACGTGCTGAGCAACGACGTGCAGGGCGCGGACCGGGTGACGCTCGGTGAAAACAGCGGGCCGATCACCCCCGGTACCTTCACTGGCACCTACGGCACCCTGGTGCTGAATGCCAACGGCACTTACACCTACACCCTCAACACCAGCGATGCCGACTTCCAGGCATTGCACGGCGGCGGCAATGGCACGGAAACCTTCGCCTATACGCTGACAGACGCCGATGGCGACACCAGCACCGCCAACCTGTTACTGCAAATCCACAACAACGATGACCCGATCACGATTGGCGGTTTGAATGCCGGGGGCGGTGAGTTGACCGTCTTCGAGAAAAACCTCAGCGACGGCAGTGCACCGGATGCCACTGCCCTGACCCAGAACGGCACCTTCACCGTCGCCGCCCTCGACGGTGTAACCACCCTGACTGTCGGCGGCATTGCCGTGGTCACCGCTGGCGTGGCCGCCGGCTTCCCACAATCGATCACCACCCCGCTGGGCAGCACCCTGACCATCACCGGGTTCAACGCGGCGACCGGCGTAGTCGGCTACAGCTACACCCTGGTCGATAACGAAGCCCACCCAACTGCCAACGGCGCCAACACATTGCCCGAGCAGTTCGCCGTGACCGTGGTCGACGACAACGGCACCACTGCCACCGGTTCACTGGACGTGAACATCGTTGACGACCTGCCCAGCGCCGTGGGCGACATCAATGGCACCGCCTCGGAAACCCTGCTGACGCTCAACGGCAATGTGCTGAGCAACGACGTGCAAGGCGCCGATCGGGTAACGGTTGGGGAGAGTAGCGGCCCGATCACCCCCGGCACCTTCACCGGCACCTACGGCACCCTGGTACTAAATGCCAATGGCACATACACCTACACCCTCAACACCAGCGATGCGGATTTCAAAGCCCTGCACGGTGGTGGTGACGGCACCGAAACCTTCACCTACACAATCACCGATTCGGACGGCGACAGCAGCACCGCCAACCTGGTACTGCAGATCCACAACAACGATGACCCGATCACGATTGGCGGTTTGAATACTGAGGGCGGCGAGTTAACCGTCTTTGAGAAAAACCTCAGCGACGGCAGTGCACCGGATGCCACTGCCCTGACCCAGAACGGCACCTTCACCGTCGCCGCCCTCGACGGCGTGACGACCCTGACTGTCGGCGGTATCGCCGTGGTCACCGCTGGCGTGGCCGCCGGCTTCCCGCAATCGATCACCACCCCGCTGGGCAGCACCCTGACCATCACCGGGTTCAACGCGGCGACCGGCATGGTCAGCTACAGTTACACGCTGGTTGATAACGAAGCCCACCCAACTGCCAACGGCGCCAATACATTGCCCGAGCAGTTCTCCGTGACCGTGGTCGACGACAACGGCACCACTGCCACCGGTTCACTGGACGTGAACATCGTTGACGACCTGCCCAGCGCCGTGGGCGACAACAATGGCACCGCCTCGGAAACCCTGCTGACGCTCAACGGCAACGTGCTGAGCAACGACGTACAAGGCGCAGACCGCGTGCCGCTCGGCGAAAACGCCGGCCCGATCACCCCCGGTACCTTCACCGGCACCTACGGCACCCTGGTGCTGAATGCCAACGGCACTTACACCTACACCCTCAACACCAGCGATGCGGATTTCAAAGCCCTGCACGGCGGTGGTGACGGCACCGAAACCTTCACCTACACAATCACCGATTCGGACGGCGACAGCAGCACCGCCAACCTGGTACTGCAGATCCACAACAACGATGACCCGATCACGATTGGCGGTTTGAATACTGAGGGCGGCGAGTTAACCGTCTTTGAGAAAAACCTCAGCGACGGCAGTGCACCGGATGCCACTGCCCTGACCCAGAACGGCACCTTCACCGTCGCCGCCCTCGACGGCGTGACGACCCTGACTGTCGGCGGTATCGCCGTGGTCACCGCTGGCGTGGCCGCCGGCTTCCCGCAATCGATCACCACCCCGCTGGGCAGCACCCTGACCATCACCGGGTTCAACGCGGCGACCGGCGTGGTCAGCTACAGCTACACGCTGGTCGATAACGAAGCCCACCCAACCGCCGCCGGCGCCAATACATTGCCCGAGCAGTTCTCCGTGACCGTGGTCGACGACAACGGCACCACTGCCACCGGTTCTCTCGACGTGAACATCGTCGACGACCTGCCCAACGCCGTGGGCGACAGCAATGGCACCGCCTCGGAAACCCTGCTGACGCTCAACGGCAATGTGCTGAGCAACGACGTGCAAGGCGCCGATCGGGTAACGGTTGGGGAGAGTAGCGGCCCGATCACCCCCGGTACCTTCACCGGCACCTACGGCACCCTGGTGCTGAATGCCAACGGCACATACACCTACACCCTCAACACCAGCGATGCGGATTTCAAAGCCCTGCACGGCGGTGGTGACGGCACCGAAACCTTCACCTACACAATCACCGATTCAGACGGCGACAGCAGCACCGCCAACCTGGTGCTGCAGATCCACAACAACGATGACCCGATCACGATTGGCGGGTTGAATACCGGGGGCGGCGAGTTGACCGTCTTCGAGAAAAACCTCAGCGACGGCAGTGCACCGGATACCACTGCCCTGACCCAGAACGGCATCTTCACCGTCGCCGCCCTCGACGGTGTAACCACCCTGACCGTCGGCGGCATTGCCGTGGTCACCGCTGGCGTGGCCGCCGGCTTCCCGCAATCGATCACTACGCCGCTGGGCAGCACCCTGACCATCACCGGGTTCAACGCGGCGACCGGCGTGGTGAGCTACAGCTACACCCTCAACGATAACGAAGCCCACCCAACCGCCAACGGCGCCAACACCCTGCCTGAGCAGTTCGCCGTGACCGTGGTCGATGACAACGGCACGACCGCCACGGGCAGCCTCGACGTGAATATCGTCGACGACCTGCCGAAAGGCGTGTACGACAGCAATGCATCAACGGCTTCGGAAACCCAGCTGACCCTCAACGGCAACGTGCTGACCAACGACGTGCAAGGCGCCGACCGGGTGACGCTCGGCGAAAACGCCGGACCCATCACCCCCGGCACCTTCACCGGCACCTACGGCACCCTGGTGCTGAATGCCAACGGCACTTACACCTACACCCTCAACACCAGCGATGCCGACTTCAAGGCGTTGCACGGCGGTGGCGACGGCACCGAAACCTTCACCTACACAATCACCGATTCGGACGGCGACAGCAGCACCGCCAACCTGGTGCTCAACGTCTACAACAACGACGATCCGGTGACCCTCAACGGCCTCAACGTGTATGGCGGTGAGCTGACGGTCTACGAAAAAAATCTCGGCGACGGCAGCAACCCCAACGCATCGGCCCTGACCCAGAGCGGGACGTTTACCGTCACCGCCCTCGATGGCTTGCAAACCCTGACCGTCGGCGGCATCACTGTCGTCAGCGGTGGTGTGGCCGCAGGCTTCCCGCAAACCGCCGTCACGCCGTTGGGCAGCACCTTGACCATTACCGGGTTCAACGCCGCCACTGGCGTGGTGAGTTACAGCTACACCCTCAACGACAATGAAGCGCACCCGACCGCCAACGGCGCCAACAGCCTGACCGAGAACTTCAACGTCGTCGCTACCGACAGCGATGGCGACAGTGCAACCGGGCAGATCAACGTCAACATCGTCGATGACTTGCCGAAGGGCGTGGACGACAGCAATGCATCAACGGCTTCGGAAACCCTGCTGACCCTCAACGGCAACGTGCTGACCAACGACGTGCAAGGCGCCGACCGCGTGCCGCTAGGCGAAAACGCCGGCCCGATTACTCCCGGTACCTTCACCGGCACCTACGGCACCCTGGTGCTGAATGCCAACGGCACTTACACCTACACCCTCAACACCAGCGATGCCGACTTCAAAGCCCTGCACGGTGGTGGCGACGGCACCGAAACCTTCACCTACACAATCACCGATTCGGACGGCGACAGCCGTACCGCCTACCTGGTGCTCAACGTCTCCAACAACGACAATCCGGTGACCCTCGACGGCCTCAACGTGTATGGCGGTGAGCTGACGGTCTACGAAAAAAATCTCGGCGACGGCAGCAACCCCAACGCATCGGCCCTGACCCAGAGCGGCACCTTCACCGTCACTGCACTCGACGGTGTAACGACCTTGACTGTCGGCGGCATCGCCGTGGTCACCGCTGGCGTGGCCGCCGGCTTCCCGCAATCGATCACCACCCCACTGGGCAGCACCCTGACCATTACCGGGTTCAACGCGGCGACCGGCGTGGTGAGTTACAGCTACACCCTCAACGACAATGAAGCGCACCCGACCGCTAACGGCGCCAACACCCTGCCTGAGCAGTTTGCCGTGACCGTGGTCGATGATAACGGCACGACCGCCACGGGCAGCCTCGACGTGAATATCGTCGACGACCTGCCGAAGGGCGTGTACGACAGCAATGCATCAACGGCTTCGGAAACCCAGCTGACCCTCAACGGAAACGTGCTGAGCAACGACGTGCAAGGCGCGGACCGGGTGACGCTCGGTGAAAACAGCGGGCCGATCACCCCCGGCACCTTCACCGGCACCTACGGCACCCTGGTGCTGAATGCCAACGGCACTTACACCTACACCCTCAACACCAGCGATGCCGACTTCAAGGCGTTGCACGGTGGTGGCGACGGCACCGAAACCTTCACCTACACAATCACCGATTCGGACGGCGACAGCCGTACCGCCTACCTGGTGCTCAACGTCTCCAACAACGACAATCCGGTGACCCTCGACGGCCTCAACGTGTATGGCGGTGAGCTGACGGTCTACGAAAAAAATCTCGGTGACGGCAGCAACCCCAACGCATCGGCCCTGACCCAGAGCGGCACCTTCACCGTCACTGCACTCGACGGTGTAACGACCCTGACTGTCGGCGGCATCGCCGTGGTCACCGCTGGCGTGGCCGCCGGCTTCCCGCAATCGATCACCACCCCGCTGGGCAGCACCCTGACCATCACCGGGTTCAACGCGGCGAGCGGCGTGGTCAGTTACAGCTACACCCTCAACGATAACGAAGCCCATCCAACCGCCAACGGTGCCAACACCCTGCCTGAGCAGTTCGCGGTGACTGTGGTCGACGACAACGGCACGACTGCCACCGGTTCTCTCGACGTGAACATCGTCGACGACCTGCCGAAAGGCGTGTACGACAGCAATGCATCAACGGCTTCGGAAACCCTGCTGACCCTCAACGGCAACGTGCTGAGCAACGACGTGCAAGGTGCTGACCGGGTAACGATCGGCGAAAACGCCGGCCCTATCACCCCCGGCACCTTCACCGGCACCTACGGCACTCTGGTGCTGAATGCCAACGGCACTTACACCTACACCCTGAACACCAGCGATGCCGACTTCCAGGCATTGCACGGCGGTGGCGACGGCACCGAAACCTTCACCTACACAATCACCGATTCGGACGGCGACAGCAGCACCGCCAACCTGGTGCTCAACGTCTACAACAACGACGATCCGGTGACCCTCGACGGCCTCAACGTGTATGGCGGTGAGCTGACGGTCTACGAAAAAAATCTCAGCGACGGCAGCAACCCCAACGCATCGGCCCTGACCCAGAGCGGCACCTTCACCGTCACCGCACTGGACGGCGTGACGACCCTGACCGTGGGCGGCATCACTGTCGTCAGCGGAGGTGTGGCCGTCGGCTTCCCGCAAACGGCCGTTACGCTACTGGGCAGCACCCTGACCATCACCGATTACAACCCGGCGACCGGGGTAATCAGCTACAGCTACACCCTCAACGATAACGAAGCCCATCCAACCGCCAACGGCACCAACAGCCTGACCGAGAACTTCAACGTCGTCGCTACCGACAGCAATGGCGACACGGCGACCGGGCAGATCAACGTCAACATCATCGATGACTTGCCGAACGCCAAACCTGACTCGTCGTCGGTAGTGGAGGGCGGCACCGTCAACATCAGTGTGCTGGGCAATGACGCCAGCGGCGCCGATGGTCCGGCGACGGTGGTCGGCGTGCGTGCCGGCGGCAACACCTCGACCTCGGCCATCGGCGGACTGGGTAACCAGATCAACGGCACCTATGGCTACCTGACCCTCGATGCCAACGGCAACGCGGTGTATCACAGCAACCAGGATTCCGTCGGCGATCCGGGTGCCACTGACACGTTCACCTACACCGTGCGTGATGCCGATGGCGATGAAAGCACCACCACCATCACCATCGACGTCGCCAGCAGCACGATCAAGGCCAACCCCGATAGCGACGTGACGGTCTACGAAAAAGCCCTCGACCTGAGCAAGGACGGGCTGGACCTGGTCGCCGGTACGGTCACCGGTAGCGACCCGGACAACACTGGCGAAACCGCGTCTGGGACCCTGGTCGGTTCGGTCTCGGGTGCCAGCGGCGCGCTCACCTACACCCTGGTCGGCAGCGCGACAGGCACCTACGGAAAGATCCTGATCAACCCCGACGGCAGCTATACCTACACCCTGACCTCGGCTCCGAAAACCTTGCCGAATGCCAACGACGGGCCGAACAGCCTGAGTGAAAGCTTCACCTACAAAGCGACCGATGCGCTGGGCAACAGCAGCACCAGCACCATCGTGGTCAACATTGTCGATGACGTGCCCAAGGCGGTGGCAACGGATCGCTCGGTGGCGGCGGTGGAGATCGATTCCAACCTGCTGATCGTGCTCGACGTCTCCGGCAGCATGGCCGACCCATCCGGCGTGTCGGGCCTGTCGCGCCTGGCCCTGGCCAAGCAGGCCATCAGTGCCTTGCTGGATAAATACGATGATCTCGGCGATGTGAAAGTGCAGCTCGTCACCTTCAGCAGCAGCGCTACCGACATGACCTCTGTGTGGGTCGATGTCGCGACCGCCAAGACACTGCTGGCCGGCCTCACCGCGAACGGCGGGACCAACTACGACGCGGCCGTGGTGACCATGCAGGCCGCGTTCAACACCTCGGGCAAACTGACCGGTGCGCAAAACGTCGGCTACTTCTTCTCCGACGGCAAGCCCACCACCGGCCAGGAAATCGGCACCGCCGACGAAACCGCGCTGAAAGCCTTCCTCGATGCCAACAACATCAAGAACTACGCGATCGGCCTGGGCAGTGGCGTGAGCAACGCCAACCTCGATCCGCTGGCCTACGACGGCATCAGCCACACCAACACCAATGCGGTGGTGGTCACTGACCTCAACCAACTCAACTCGGTGCTGTCCGGCACCGTGGTCGGCTCACCGGTCACCGGTTCGTTGCTGGGTGAGGGCGGCACGTTCGGCGCTGATGGCGGTTTCATCAAATCCATCGTGGTCGACGGCACTACCTACACTTACGATCCAAACGCCCTCAGCGGCCAGGGTTCGTTGACATCAAGCGGCGGCACCAACCACGGCACCTTCAACACCGTGAACAACACGGTGAGCATCGCCACCAACAACGGCGGCACGTTGGTGATCAACCTCGACACTGGCGATTACAACTACACCTCGCAGAAAACCACTGCGGTGGTGATCACCGAGAACATCGGTTTCACCGCCAGCGACAACGATGGCGACCTCGCCAGCTCGACGCTGACCGTGAAAGTGATCCCCAACGCGCCTCCGGTGGCGGTGGACGACCACGTCATCACCAACGTGCTCTCGGGCACCATCGTGGTGCCGGGCGAACTGTTGCTGGCCAACGACACCGACCCCAATGGCGACCAACTTTCGGCGACACCGACCTCGTTCAACACCGGCTGGGTCGTGAAAGGCGCGGACTTCGCCGGCACCGGCGCGATCAGCTTCGCCGGCGAAAACAACAACCCCGGCAACCAGAATCTGGCCAACGTGCGCAACGCCTTTGCGGCCAACGCGGCGACCATGACGGCGCTGCTGGTGGTCAGTGGCTATCTTGGCGCAGCGAACAACTCCAATGGCAACAATGAAGACTTCATCACGGTCAAGCTGAATCAAGGTGAGACGCTCAACCTCAATCACAACCTGGATGCCGGGCACATCACGATGGAGTATTCGCTCAACGGTGGGGCGTTCGTAAGCATCGCCGATGGTGACACCATCACCGCAGGCGCCGATGGCACTTACCAGATCCACGTGACCAACATCGCCAACTCCAGTGGCGGCAATAAGAATGGGGCAGAAAACTACGAACTGACCATGACCGTCAACTACGCCGGAGCACACGAAGTCACTACGGACTACCATGGCACCTACACCGCCAACGACAACCACGGCGGCAGCGACTCGGCCAACCTGACCATCAGCTATCAGGACGGCCATACCCTCACCGGTACCAGCGGGGATGACGTACTGGTGGCGGGCACGGGCAACAACATCATCAATGCCGGCGACGGCAACGATGTGCTCACTGCCGGTTCCGGCAACAACGAGCTGCATGGTGGCGCCGGCAATGATCTGCTCTTCAGCGGCCAGGGCAATGACATCCTTGATGGCGGCACGGGTATCGACACGGCCAGTTACGCCCACGCCACGGCTGGAGTGACGGTCGGCCTCAGCCTGCCGGGTGGGCAAAATACTCTCGGTGCCGGCACTGACACCCTGACCGGTATCGAAAACCTCATCGGCTCGAACTTCCACGACACCCTGACCGGCGACAACACTAACAACACGATCAATGGCGGTCTTGGCAACGACATCCTCAGCGGTGGGGGCGGCGATGACTTGCTGATTGGTGGCCTGGGCAATAACACCCTGACCGGGGGGGCGGGGGGCGATACCTTCCAGTGGTTCAAGGGCAACAGTGGCCATGACGTGATCACTGACTTCACGCCCGGCACCGACAAACTCGACCTGTCGCAACTGCTGCAAGGGGAAAGCGGCACCACGGCTTCGCTGGATGATTACCTGCACTTCACCGTCACCGGCAGCGGGCCGTCGACAGTGACCAGCATCGACGTCAGCGCCATGGCCGGTGCCGCGCCGAACCAGACCATCGACTTGGCCGGCGTCGACCTCGCCAGTCAATACGGTGTAACGCCAGGCGCGGGTGGGGTGGTCGCGGGTGGGCATGACACGGGGACCATTATCAACGGCATGCTCAACGATCATTCATTGAAGGTGGATACCGTGTGACCTGAAAACCCGCTAAAGAACCCGCCATCCCTGTGAAGGGGAGGCGGGTTTTTTGTTGCCCGGGACAATGGTCGATGCCCGGTCAGTGGTTAGAAAACCTGGGCGCCCCGATCAATCGACCCATGGCCCCGAATATTCCCAACTCACTGATGACCTCCAGTTCCCCACGCGTCTCGACCATTTCCGCAATCAGCGGCAAATCTATGCTGTGGGTCGCGCGAAAGATCGCGTCGATGAACAGCCGTTTGTCAGGCTGCTCGTCGATGTTGCGAATGTAGGCTCCATCGATTTTCAGGTACGCCAAGCCCAATTGGGTCAGGTTGCCGATCTGGCTGAAGCGCCCGCCAAAGTGTTGCAGGCCGACTCGATAACCGGTCTTGAGCAATGTGCTGCAAAGGTTCTGCAGCACTTCGGGGGATGGCAACTGGCGCTCGTCGATTTCCAGGGTCAACAGCGGCGCCAGTTCGGGAAGGGATTCGAGCAGGTCGAGAATTGTTCGCCATTGCACCGGGTCGCGCAGGGTGCTCCCGGACAGGCTCAATGCCAAGGGGCTGCGGTTGACCACCAGCTCGTCCAGCGTGGCTTCGAGCATCGCCAGGTCGAACCGTCCCGACCAGCCGAGACGCTCGATCCACGGCAGGAAATGCCCTGCGGCAATCGCTTCGCCCTGCGGGTCGAGCAGGCGTGCGAGTACTTTGTGATGCAGCATCTGGCGGGTGTCGGCGCATTGCACGACGGGCTGAAAGTACAGCTGCACTTTGCCATGGGTCAGGGCGTCGTCGATCCAGGTGCGCCAGTCGTGCTGGGAGTGATTGGGTGCCGTGTCACGATGGCTCAAATGAACCCAGGGGCGTTCGGGATGCTGGCGGGACTCTGTCAGCGCCTGATCAAGGCGCAGGAGAACGGTGCTGATCGGCTCACCGGGGCGGTAGGCGACAACGCCCAGATGGGCGACCGGCATGCAATCGCTGGCGCCGGTCAGGCGCAGGTTCTCCAGGCTGACGCTGACATCGGCGGCCAGGCGCGCGGCACTTTCAGCATCCAGACCCGGTGTCAGCAGGCTGAATTCGCCGCCACGGTTACGCGCCGCCAGCCAGGTTCGACGCTCCGGCAGTTGAGTCAGGCGCTTGAGCAATTCGCCGACGGCAGTGATCAGCGCATCAGTCCGTTGGCCACCCAGGCGCTGGTTGAGGCCGTTCAGGTCGTTGATTCGCAACATCAGCAAATGGCCGTCACGGCTCTGTTCGCACACGCGTAAATGGTCTGCCAGTTGCTCGTCGAGCAGGCGTCGGTTGGCCAGGCCGGTGAGGCTGTCCAGATAGGATTCGGCCCGCAGTTTTTCGCTGCGTGCAGCCTCCTCGACGAACAGCGCCTTGAGCTTCTCGACCATCTGGTTCATCGCCAGCACGACCCGTTTCAATTCCGGTGTGCGCGGCAGTTTGGGCAGACTGAGAAATTCGCGTTTGCTGATGGCCTCGGCTTGTCGGACCATGCTGTCGAGTGGGCGAAATTGCCGGCGCAGCATCCATCCTCCAATCACGGCGCTGAACAGCCCGCACAGTAGCAGCCAGATCAGGCTACCAAGGGTGCTTTCCCAGAGCTTGGCCAGGGCGAATTGCGGATTGCTCAGCACTTCGACCCGTGCCAGTTGTTCCCAGCCGCGCATGATCAGGGCATCGCCGCCTTCCGGGCGCAGGTCGACCAGGTTGACGAACCAGTCAGGCACACCGTCGATTTTTGTCGGTGCGGAGCGTTGCACCAGGGTTTGCTGATCCTTGAGCCTGATGACGCGGATGCTGCTGAAATAGCCGCTGTCGAAAATCGAACTGACCATCAGTTCCATCATTGCCGGGTCATCGACCTGTGCCGTCAGCGACAGCCCCAGCGCGGTGGCCGCGTCCTGGGCGTGGGCGCGCAGTTGGCTGAGCGTTTGTTCGCGGGAGCTTTCCAGGCTGGCAAAAAAACTGCCACTGAACGCCACCAGCAGGAACAGGCAGATTGCCAGGAACAACTGTTTACGCAGTGTCATGCTTCGCTCCTTGCCAAGGCGGTTAGCCGTCGCCGATGTCGAACCCTTCGGCCTGCATCTTTTTCAACACGTCCTGCCAGCGCGACAG
Organism: Pseudomonas jessenii; assembly: GCF_002236115.1. Taxonomy (GTDB): domain Bacteria; phylum Pseudomonadota; class Gammaproteobacteria; order Pseudomonadales; family Pseudomonadaceae; genus Aquipseudomonas; species Aquipseudomonas jessenii. The sequence goes on from NZ_NIWT01000002.1 coordinate 96,745, forward strand.
CTTTTTCGAGTCGCTGCTGCGCTGGCCGCCGTTTTTACCCGGCAGGTACAGGCCTTCGGCATTGAAGGCGTACACCGGCAGCAAGTCTTTGCGTTGGGAGGCGGGGCGGATATCGCCGATCAGGTTGTCCAGCACCAGTGGTTCGCTTGTGGGAGTGCTGTAGAACGTCAACACCATGTGCGCCTGGTTCTGGCTCAAGGCCTTGACGTAGGTGATGCGCAGTTTTTCGCTGGGAATACCAAGCCGGCGCAGGCTGAAATACTTCGCCAGAGCATAGTCCTCGCAATCGGCGGCGCCCTTGATCAGGGCTTCGACGGGTGTGGCCCAGTAATCGGTCTGTTGCCAGATGCGCGTGTCGTCCTGGAAGTTCAGCTGTTGATCGAAGAAGCGGTTCACCGCGTTGAGCTGCTCGCGTTCGGGGGCGCCGCGTGCACTTTGCAGCATTTGACTCCAGGCCTCGATCCGGCCTCTCGCCGGTCCAAGGGGGCCGTAGCGTTTTTCAACGGTTTGCAGGATCTGCGCAAAATCCCAGTCGGCCCGGACCCCGTTGCATACAATCAGTACCAAACCAGCCAGCAGCAACCAGCCGCCGAGCCGAAGTCGGAGCGTTGACCATCCTGGACTACGCAGACTGCGGGCCATGTCTGGCTGCTCGAGTGTAGGTTTGTGAAGTTTAGGTGGTGTTTTTGCCGGGGCAGGGCAGGTCGTCGGCCGAAGGACGCTCACTGAGTTTTTTGTGGCGAGGGGGCTTGTCGGAACGCCGCACCGCCCCGTTCGGTGGCGAAGCCGCCGTGAACCTGTGAGCGCGATCTATCTGGTGATCTGCGGTGAATGGCTTTAGGGCTGCTGCGCAACCCAACGGGGGCAAGCCCCCTCGCCACAATGGTCGCGGGAAATTTCAGGATTTGCGCAGGGTTTTCTGCTTGAGGATGTAAATCGTCACCAGCACCGCGCTAGTCAGCATGAAACACCGTGCCCAGTACAGCGGCACCAGGTAGCAGGAGAACAGGATACTCGGCCACATCAGGCCAATGGCGTAGACCTTGCCCTTGAGCGGAATGCCGTTGCCGTTGAGGTAATCGCGAATCCACGGGCCAAGCCGTGGATGCTCGACCAGCCATTGATAAAAGCGCGGCGAACTGCGGGCGAAGCAGGCGGCCGCCAGCAGCAGGAAAGGGGTGGTGGGCAATACCGGCAGGAAAATCCCGATCACCCCCAGCGCCACGCTCAGCCAGCCGATGGCCAGCAGCACGTAGCGCAACATCAGGGGGCGGTTGCCTATGGGGTTGTCCATAGGCAGAACCTTAGTGGTGGCGGGGCTTGAGAATCGCCGGTTTTTCGTCTGGCGCGTTGCACAGCAGGTACAGCGCGGTCAGGGCCTCCGGGATCTGTACGATCATGTCGTCCATCAGGTTGGCATCTTTGGCGATGTCTTCGAACTCCGGCTGCTCGTCGAACAGGCCCGAACCGACCATGATCGGCAGCAGCATTTCGCTGACTTCGTCTTCGGCGCTTTCGAACCAGGCCGCTTCGCGCAGGAATACGCCTTCCATGAAGCCGATGCACCAGCCGCGCAGGTCGGAATCGTCCGGCTCGTCGCCCAGGTCCAGGTCGCATGGCAGTTCGAATTCTTCATCGGAGGCCAGCTGGCGAGCGATGTGGGCCTTGAGGCCGATCAGGGTGGCTTCGATCTCTTCGCGCTGGGCTTCGCTGCTGTAATGCGGCTCCTCGGCGAAAAGTGCGTCGATCCACTCACGATCAGGAACGACTTCGGAACAGATCGACAGCGCGGTGAGGTAGCCGTGGGCGGCCACGTAGTCCAGCGCCTCGTCATGCAGTTCATCAGCGTCGAGGAAGACTTGCAGGCGGGTTAGTTGCTCAGCGAAGGACATTAAAGGACTACCTTGGGGAATGTTCGATGCGGGAATTCTAGGCCTTCTTGAGCACTTGGGCCAGCCGCACGGCATATTTGCCCGTTTGTGGGAGCTGCTCCCCTTACAGTTCGGTCAAGCGCTACCCCTGTGGGAGCGAGCTTGCTCGCGATAGCGGTGGTTCAGGCGAAATCAATGTTGACTGTGATGGCCTCATCGCGAGCGAGCTCGCTCCCACAGTTTTTTATGCACATCGGGTTTGCCGGTGTCTTATCAGCGGTGCCCTTTGCCGGACGGGGCTCGGGTATACTCGCGCGTTTTGTGATGCCCTGCTGGCGTCACGGCTGAAATGTGAAGCGTCATGCAATGCGCACTTACGATTTATCGGTGCAGCGTCGCGGGTTCTGAACCAGCCTTGCAGGGATGTTTCGGTGATTTTTGGAGTTTTTATGCTCGAACAGGCTCAACGCGTCCTCAAGGACATCTTCGGCTACGACAGTTTCCGTGGCCGCCAGGGTGCAATCATTGAGCGCGTGGCCAGCGGCGGCGATGCCCTGGTCCTGATGCCTACCGGCGGCGGCAAGTCCCTGTGCTTCCAGGTTCCGGCGCTGTTGCGCGAAGGCCTGGCCGTGGTGGTCTCGCCGCTGATCGCACTGATGGACGATCAGGTCGCTACCCTCGAAGAACTGGGCGTGGCCGCCGCCGCGTTGAACTCCACCCTCAGTGCCGAGCAGCAACGCGACCTCGCCGCCCGTATCCGCCGCGGTGAAGTGAAAATGCTCTATCTGGCGCCGGAACGCCTGGTCCAGCCGCGTATGTTGTCCTTCCTGCAGGGCCTGGACATCTCCCTGTTCGCCATCGACGAAGCGCATTGCGTGTCGCAATGGGGCCACGATTTCCGCCCGGAATACCTGCAACTGGGCCAGTTGGCGGAAATGTTCCCCGACGTGCCGCGCATCGCCCTGACCGCCACGGCCGACAAGCGCACCCGGGAAGAAATCGTCACCCGGCTGCACCTGCAAGACGCCGAGCGCTTCCTGTCGAGCTTCGACCGACCGAACATCTTTTATCGCATCGTGCCCAAGGAACAGCCGCGCAAGCAGTTGCTGGCGTTCCTCGCCGAGCGCCGTAGCGATGCGGGCATCGTGTATTGCCTGTCGCGCAAGAAAGTCGAGGAAGTCGCCGCGTTCCTCAGCGAGCAAGGCTTCCCGGCGCTGCCGTACCACGCCGGGCTACCCAATGATCTGCGGGCCTACCATCAGAAGCGCTTCCTCAATGAGGAAGGCCTGATCATGGTCGCGACGGTGGCGTTCGGCATGGGCATCGACAAGCCCAACGTGCGTTTTGTCGCGCACCTCGATTTGCCGAAATCCCTTGAGGCCTATTACCAGGAAACCGGTCGTGGTGGCCGTGACGGTCTGCCGGCGGATGCCTGGATGGCCTACGGCCTGCAAGACGTGGTGATGCTCAAGCAGATGCTGCAGAACTCCGAAGGCGACGAACGCCACAAGCGTCTGGAGCAGCACAAGCTCGACGCCATGCTCTCGCTCTGTGAAGAAACCCGCTGCCGTCGGCAAACGCTGCTGGCCTACTTCGACGAAGACATGCCCGAGCCCTGCGGTCATTGCGACAACTGCGTCGACGGCGTGCAGACCTGGGATGCCACGGAGCCTGCGCGTCAGGCGCTGTCGGCGATCTACCGCACCGGTCAGCGCTACGGCGTCGGGCACCTGGTGGATGTATTGCTGGGCAAGGACAACGAGAAGGTCCGCAGCTTCGGCCATCAGCACCTGTCGGTGTATGGTGTTGGCAAGACGATGGCGGAGGGCGAATGGCGCTCGTTGTTCCGCCAACTGGTGGCCCGTGGTCTGGCGGACATCGACCTCGAAGGCTACGGTGGCCTGCGCCTGAGCGACAGCTGCCGGCCGCTGCTCAAGGGTGAAGTGACCCTGGAACTGCGCCGCGATCTCAAGGCGCAAACCGTGGCGAAAAGCAGCAAGAGCCAGGCGAGCCAGCTGGTCCGTGGCGAGGAGCGCGAACAATGGGAAGCCTTGCGCGCCCTGCGTCGCAAGCTCGCCGAAGAACATGGCGTGCCGCCGTATGTCATCTTCCCCGACTCGACCTTGCTGGAGATGCTGCGCAGCCAGCCGACCTCGCTGGCGGAAATGGCCACGGTCAGCGGCGTCGGCGCGCGCAAGCTGGAGCGTTACGGCGAGGCCTTCCTCGAAGTGCTCGGCGGCCAGGTCGAGGCGCCGAAACCGGTGGCCGACGTACGTCACGAACTGATCACGCTGGCGCGGGCCGGGATGACGCCGGTGCAGATCGCCGGTCAGTTGCAGTGCTCGGAAAAGAACGTCTACACCATGCTGGCCGAAGCGATCGGCAAGCAGCAGTTGTCGTTGGAACAGGCGCTGGATCTGCCTGAAGACCTGATGGGTGAAGTCCAGGACGCCTTCCTCGACGGCGAAGGCGAGTTGCCGCCGGTTTCCGAGATCGCCGCGCTGTTCGCGGGCCGGGTGCCGGAAGGGGTGTTGTACTGCGTTCGCGCTGCCTTGCAGTCGGAGTTTGAGATTTGAGACATCCGTAGTGCTGATGTAACGATTCACTACAGATCAAGCCTTGCCTCAAGTCGAGGCTCATGCTTAGCTGACTAATAATTAGTTTTTATTTATTTCAGTCTAATCATGAGTGTTTTATGCCGTTAACCGATCAACACCGCTTTGGCATGCAATTGGCCCAGATGTCCCGTGGCTGGCGTGCCGAACTGGACCGCCGACTGGCGGGCATGGGCTTGTCCCAGGCGCGCTGGCTGGTGCTGCTGCACCTGGCCCGTTTCGAAGAAGCACCGACCCAGCGTGAGCTGGCACAAAGCGTCGGCGTCGAAGGTCCGACCCTGGCCCGTTTACTCGACAGCCTGGAAAGCCAGGGCCTGGTGCAACGCCAGGCAGTGCTGGAAGACCGTCGGGCGAAGAAAATCGTGCTCTGCGCGCCAGCGCGTCCCCTGATCGAACAAATTGAAACCATTGCCACGCAACTGCGTCACGAACTGTTCGAAGGCGTCGATGAGGCGGATTTGAAGGTGTGCATGCGGGTTCACGGGCACATCCTGGGCAACCTTGAAAAGTCTTGAGGCATAACCGAACGCCAGATTTTTGAGAGACCGCATTGGACAGACTATAAGAACTACTCGGCAATATCGTGTTCGTAACGGATGTACGAACCCGTGCGGATGGTTTCTGTAGATCTCAAGGATGCTCATGCTCAAGTGTTGGCGATTGGTTTTACGCGGTGGTTCTCTGTGGTTGCTGACCGGGGCCGCGGTCACTTATTCGGCATGGGCACCTGCGCTGGGCCTGGGTGAAATCACCCTGCATTCGGCGCTGAATCAACCGCTGCGTGCCGATATCGCACTGGTGGATGCTGCTGGCGTGGAGGAAAACCAGCTGTCGGTGAGCCTGGCAACGGCAGACGAGTTCAGCCGTGCCGGGGTCGACCGGGCGTTTTTCCTCAGCAACCTGAAGTTCACCCCGGTGTTGCGCGGTAATCGCAGCGTGATCCAGGTGACCTCCAACAAACCGGTGAGTGAGCCGTTCCTGAATTTCCTCGTGCAGCTCAATCAGCCTAATGGGCGATTGCTGCGTGAGTACACGTTACTGATCGATCCGCCGGGTGCGCCTGGGGTTGCTCCCGCCGCTGATGAAGCGGCATCCGGTTCTCCGGCGTCCGCATTCCCCCGTGTTAAACCGGTCGTGGCGCCGTCACCCGTGACCAGGACGACGCCAGAAACGGACGCCGCAGTGGTTGATCCCGCTGTCGAACAACTGGCCGCCAGCGCCCTGCAAAACCACCAGTTGCAAACCACTGTCGATGAGCTCAACGCGAAGCTTCAAGGCCAGGATGAGCTGATCGCCGGCCAGAAAAAACATTTGGCCGAGCTGCAAACCCAACTCGCGGAGCTCCAGAAGGTAAAGGCCCAACCGGTTGCTTCCGACGTGGCGACGCCAGCCCCTGTTGTTGCTGAAACCCCCGGGATTGGCTGGCTGCCGATTGCCGGTTTGTCGGCGCTGATAGCGTTGCTGGCGCTGGGTTGGTTTGTTCGCCGCCGGCAGCTTCAAGCCACAGCGTCAGAGGCGCTGCCGTCGCAGCATGAACCGCTGGCTGAGCTCTTTACCGAGCCAGTGATGTGGCCCTCCGTCATGCAACCATCCACTGGGCATCGCGACGGGGTGCCGGCCAACGACGAGCTTGAACGGGTCGATAGCCATCATTCCGTCCCGGTTGCTGTTGCCATGGCGGTGGTTCCGGGTTTGGCGATATCCGGCGAATCCGCTACTGACGATGAGTACCGGCTCAACCTGGAGGAGCTGTCCATGGCGTCGAGTTGGGACGTGATCAGTCTGACCGAGAACCCGCAGCCGGCGGCTCTGGCCATGATCGAGCCTGAGTTCGAGTTGGAGATGCAACCCGTTGCGCCGTCTCGACAGCCTCCGGTCGGGCTATCATAGCGGCGTCGTCAAACTCTGGAGTCAGGTCCCACCATGACCGTCAACAAACCGGAAATCATCATCACCTACTGCACGCAATGCCAATGGCTGTTGCGTGCGGCCTGGCTGGCCCAGGAACTGCTCAGCACCTTTGGTGATGACCTGGGCAAAGTCTCCCTGGTGCCAGGCACCGGCGGGGTCTTTCATATCTACTGTGACGCCGTGCAGATCTGGGAGCGCAAGGCGGACGGTGGCTTCCCCGAGGCCAAAGTGCTCAAGCAGCGGGTCCGCGACCAGATCGACCCGGACCGCGACCTGGGGCACAACGACCGCACTCAGTGAGATGTGGCCTCGGCTGCAATGGCTTTCTTGCTTGTGCCACTTGAGAAGCGGCTGGAGACCACAATCGCCACAATGATCAGCGCACCCCCCAGCAACATGCGCAGGGTCGGGTTTTCGTTGAACAGCAGCCAGGCGACGGTGATGCCGTAGACCGGCTCCAGGGCGAACACCACGGCGGCAGTGCGGGCCTTGATCACCGCGAGGCTGGCGACGAACAGGCTGTGGGCGACACCGGTACAGAACACACCGAGCAGGCCGATCCACAGCCAGTCGATGGCGCGCACTTCGCTCAATTGAGGCGCCGCCACCGGCAGCAGGCACAGGGCAACCACCACGTTCTGGCACAGTGCCGCCTGTACCGGCGGAACTCGCCCGGAGCTGGCACGGTTGGTCAGTGACAGCAGGGCGAACAGCAATCCGGAACCCACGGCCCACAGCAGGCCGGTGGTGGCGCCGCTGGCGAGGTCAAAATCGGGCGTGACCAGCACCAGGCCGACACTCACCAGCAGCACCAACACGATCTCATTGGCGCGAATGCGCTCGCGAAAGATCAACCCTTCGAGGATCACGGTAAAGGCCGGGAAACTGGCGAAACCGAGCGTCGCAATCGCCACGCCTGCGACTTTTACCGCAATGAAGAAGCTCACCCAGTGTCCGGCCAGCAACAAGCCGCTGAGCAACAACCGACGCCAGTCCATGGCCTCGAGTTTCTGCCAGCGCGTCTGGCTGGCGAACCGTGCAAAAAACGCCAGCGCGAGCACGGCGAAAGCGGCACGGCCGAAAACGATGATCGCCGGGGACGCAGCGGCCAGTTTGCCGAACACACCGGTCAGGCCGAACATCAATGCGCCTATATGCAAGGCGCCAAGGGCGGTACGGGGAGTCATTGCAATCCTTAACGACAAACGAACAGAGGCCTCATTGAAGCGCGTAATGGCCCATCAAGTCTGTCGGCAAACTCGCGTTATTTGTCGCCAGCCTCGCGCCGCAGTTTTCCGGGGGATGCCCCGAACTCGCGCAGCACCGCCGCCGCAAAGGCACTCTGGGAGCTGTAGCCGACGCGGCTGGCAATCTCGCCGATGGGCAACGCCGAATTGCGCAGCAAGCCCACCGCGATGTGCAGGCGTCGGCTGCGGATGTAGTCCATCGGCGTCTGCCCGCATTCGGCCACGAACCGCGCATGCAAACGGGCACTGGAAAGGCCGGCGACCCGGGCCAGGTCGGCCACTTGCAACGGGTACGCCGCGTACTGATCGATGTGTGCGTTCAGCGCCGCATAGGGCAGGCGCCGACCGCCGACGGCCTCGGGCCTGGCGTTGTTGAGACTGGCCAGCAAAAGCACCGCGCCTTGTTGAGCGATCAGCGGATCATCGACCGGACTGTTCGCCAGCCAACTGACCAATTGGCTTTGCCCGGCGTCCAGAGGCAGGCGCCCGGCGTTGTCGAGCAGGCGTCGGCTGGAGTCGGCGTGATCGCCCAACGACTGGGCAACCCATTGTTCGCTGGGGACATCCAGCACCAGGCAACGGCTGCCATTGGTGCTGCCACACGCGTGATGCGCTCCGGAGGGCACCACCACGAAACTCTGCTGGACCACCTGGCTGCCACGGCCGTCGACCTCGAAATCCAGGGCGCCCGAGAGCCCGAACACCAGTTGCGCGTGTTCGTGGCTATGGACGATCAGGTCGTGGCTGTATTGGCGAAGCGTGAGGATCGGTCTCATCGCGGGTCTCCCGGTTCAGGGCGTCAGTCTACACCGAGCGGGCCAACAAGCGCTGTCACAGGACTGACTTGACGCTGTCATGGACCATTAACCGGGCCGGGGCAGACTTGGCAAAACTTGTCAGAGGGTTGCCCATGACCAGCGCCGAGCTCGCCAAACCCACCCGTAAGCAACGCGTACGGACTTTATGGATTTCCGACGTGCATTTGGGCACCCGGGATTGCCAGGCTGAACACCTGTCGCAGTTTCTCAAGAGCTACCACGCAGACAAGATCTACCTGGTCGGCGACATCATCGACGGTTGGAAACTGCGCGGCGGCATGTACTGGCCGCAAGCACACACCAACGTCATCCGCCGCCTGCTGACCATGAGCAAGCGTGGTACCGAGGTGATCTACGTCACCGGCAACCACGACGAATTCCTGCGCCGCTATTCGAAGCTGATCCTGGGCAACATCCAGTTGGTCGACGAAGCCGTGCACGTCACCGCCGACGGCCGACACCTGCTGGTGATACACGGCGACCAGTTCGATGTGATCACCCGTTACCATCGCTGGCTGGCGTTTCTCGGTGACTCGGCCTACGAATTCACCCTGACCCTCAACCGCTGGCTCAATCATTGGCGCGCGCGATATGGCTACGGCTACTGGTCGCTGTCGGCCTACCTCAAGCACAAGGTGAAAACCGCGGTCAGCTTCATCAGCGACTTCGAAGAAGCCATCGCCCATGAATGCGTCAAGCGCGAGTTGCACGGAGTGGTGTGCGGGCACATTCACCATGCCGAGATTCGCAAGGTCGGCGAGGTGGACTACCTCAATTGCGGCGACTGGGTGGAATCGTGCACCGCGCTGATCGAGCACTGGGATGGCTCGATCGAGTTGTATCGACTGGCGGATGCCCAGGCGCGCGAGGAACAGATGAAGGCGGCCAGGGTTGCGGAGTTGGCCTGATTGATTTGATTTTTGTGGCGAGGGGGCTTGTCGGAACGCCGCACCGCCCCGTTCGGTGGCGAAGCCGCCGTGAACCTGTGAGCGCGATCTATCTGGTGATCTGCGGTGAATGGCTTTAGGGCTGCTGCGCAGCCCAACGGGGGCAAGCCCCCTCGCCACAATGGTCGCCATAGGTCATCACGCTGGAGCCTGTTCTTCCATCGCCGCCTTGTAGATCGAATTCCTGGGGTGCGCAAACAGGCGCTCCATCATCGGCTCGAAAAAGCTCAACGGCAGCGTGTCGTACGCCGGATCAAACGCCGCCGCATCGTATTTGGCGCAGAACTCGACGGTCGCCTGGAACTGCGGATGGTCCTTGAATTGCTCGCGCAAGTGCCGATCCATACCCAAGTGATGGAAGAAATAGTAGCCCTGGAAAATCCCGTGCTTTTCCACCATCCACAAGTTCTCGGCGCTGACGAACGGCTTGAGGATCGCCGCCGCGATGTCCGGGTGATTGTAGGTGCCCAGGGTGTCGCCGATATCGTGGAGCAGGGCGCAGACCACGTACTCCTCGTCGCGACCATCGCGCCAGGCGCGGGTGGCGGTTTGCAGGGAGTGGGTCAGGCGATCCACCGGGAAGCCGCCAAAATCCCCCTCCAGCAACTTCAGGTGCGCCACGATCCTTGTCGGCAATTGTCGCGCATAGGCACTGAAGTCCGCGGCGATGATCGCCCAGTCTTCCTGTGTGCCGTCCTTCATGTGGGTGAAGCGGGCATTGGCATTCATCGGTAACTCTCTTGTGACGCAAGTCAGCTAGAACGGAACGCGCCCCAGGACCATGTCCCGGTACATGACAAAATCGCCGAGCAGGCTATAGAAGGGGTGTTGGAACGTTGCCGGGCGGTTTTTCTCGAAGAAGAAATGCCCGACCCAGGCAAAGCTGTAGCCTGCCAGTGGCAGGGCCCACAACAGCATCCAGGCTCCGCGACCAATGGTCAGCGTCAGAATCAAGATAACCAGGGTCGTGCCGATAAAGTGTAAACGGCGGCAGGTACTGTTGCTGTGCTCACTGAGGTAGTAAGGATAGAACTCAGCGAAGCTGTTGAATCGTTTGACGTTTTCCACGACAGCGATCTCTGTGGTTATTGTTCTTGCTGCAAGTTGTTCTGTGGGTAGCTTATTTGAGTCTAGAGTGATCAATGGCATCAGCCACTGACAATAGGCGCCACTTTAGTATCCTTCGGTCAATAGCCGTAGCATGCGGCCACCATGTAAGAAAACGCCATGAGCGAACGAACGACTTCTGCAAGCTGGGCGATGGGGATTGTCAAAGCGCTGGAGATGGACGGCCTGGATTGCCGGGCTCTGTTCAAGCAGTTGGGGCTCGACTACGCGGCACTGGATGATCCGGACGCACGCTTCCCCCAAGATTCCATGACCCGGTTGTGGCAACGCGCGGTCGAGCTGTCCGGGAACCCGGCCATCGGCCTGAACATGGGCAAGGTGCTGCGACCGGCGCAGTTTCATGTGGCCGGTTACGCCTTGATGTCCAGCCGGACCCTGGCCGAAGGCTTTCAGCGTCTGGTGCGCTATCAGCGGATCATCGCCGAAAGTGCCGACCTGAGTTTCCAGCTGCTGGAAGAAGGCTACGGGCTGATTCTGACAGTGCATGGCGATCACCTGCCGCCGACCCGGCAAAGCGCCGAAGCTTCAATGGCCTGTGCCTTGGCGCTGTGTGGCTGGTTGACCGGGCGTACGTTGCAACCGCGCAAAGTGTTGTTGCAAGGTACCGAGCCGGTCAATCTGGAACCCTATAAACAAGCTTTCCATGCACCGCTGGTGTTCAACGCACCTTACGATGCGCTGATTTTCGAACCCGCCGATATGGAAGCGCCGCTGCCGACGGCCAACGAGGCCATGGCGTTGCTGCATGACCGCTTTGCCGGCGAGTACCTGGCGCGTTTTTCCGAAAGCCGCGTGACCCACAAGGCGCGGCAGGTGTTGTGCCGCCTGTTGCCCCAAGGCGAACCCAAGCGCGATACCGTGGCGCAGACGCTGCATCTGTCCCAGCGCACCTTGCAGCGGCGCTTGCAGGAAGAGGGTACGAGTTTTCAGGCGCTGCTGGACGATACCCGGCGCGAACTGGCCGAACAGTACCTGGCACGACCGAACATGACCTTGCTGGAAATTGCCTACTTGCTGGGGTTTGCCGATCCGAGCAACTTCTTCCGTGCTTTCCGGCGCTGGTTCGATGCCACACCCGGCGAGTACCGGATGCGGCTGATGCAAGCACCTGATGCGGTCAATGACGCCAAAATGCCGGAATACACAGCACAAACACCGTAATGATCTCCAGTCGGCCCAGCAGCATGCCGAACGAGAGAATCCACTTGGCGGCATCCGGCAGGGTGGCGAAGTTGCCCGCCGGGCCGATGGTTTCGCCGAGCCCCGGGCCGACACCGGACACGGTGCTGGCCGCGCCGGTGAGCGCGGTCATCCAGTCCACGCCAAGCAGCGACAGCAGCAGCGCGATCACACAGATGGTGATTGCAAAGAAGAACGAAAAGGTCAGAATCGACCGTACGATTTCTTCGTCGAGGCGGTGACCGTTGTACTTCTGCTTGATCACCGCCCGCGGGTGAATCAGCTGGTTAAGGTTGGCCTTGAGCAGGATATAGGCCACCTGGAAGCGGAAAATCTTGATCCCGCCCGCGGTCGAGCCGGAACAACCGCCGATAAACCCCAGGTAGAAAAACAGCATCAGCGAGAAATTGCCCCAGAGGCTGTAGTCCCCCAGCGCGAAACCGGTCGTCGTCACCACCGATGTCACGTTCAGCGCCACATGCCGCAACGCCTCCAGCCAATGCAGCTGGGTAGTCCACCAATACCAGGTGCCGAGCACCAGCCAAGTCACCAGCAGCATGCCGAGCAGGCCTTGAACCTGTTCGTCCTTGATCAGTGCCCGACGGTTTCCACGCAACGTGGCCACATACAGGGTGAACGGCAGGGCACCGAGAATCATGATGACGATCGCTACCCAATGCACCGCCGGTTGCGGCCACTTGGCCAAAGACTGGTCGGAGGTCGAGAAGCCGCCGGTGGAAATGGCCGACATCGCATGGTTGATGGCGTCGAACGGGCTCATCCCGGCCCACCAGAACGCCAGGCTGCCGACAATGGTAATGCCGACGTAGGCCGCCACGATCAGCCGCGCCACCATGTGTGAGCGGGGCATGACCTTTTCCGAGCGGTCCGACGACTCGGTCTGGAACAGCCGCATGCCACCGATGCGCAACAGCGGCAGGATCGCCACCGCCATGCCGATGAAGCCGATGCCGCCGATCCAGTGCAGCAACGAGCGCCACATCAGGATGCCGGGGGACATGTTGTCCAGGCCGTTGAGCACGGTTGCGCCAGTGGCGGTGATGCCGGACATGCTTTCGAAGAATGAATCGGTGTAGCTGATGTGCTGGGTCAGCAGGAATGGCAGCGCGGCGAAGATGCACACCACCAGCCAACTGCTGACGGTCAGCAGGTACATGTCCCGGGGGCGCAGGTGAACATGTTCGGGGCGCCCTGGAATCACCAGCGCCAAACCGGCGACAAAGGTGATCATGCTGGCCCAGAGGAACGACGGCAGATCGCTGGTGCGCTCGAAAATGACCAGCGTGGCCATGGGCACGACCATGGAGATCGCCAGCGTGATCAGGAAGATGCCGATGATGAAACCAATGATCCGTAAGGTCGGCAACGCCATGAGGTCCGCTCGGCTGATAGTGGAAAGGGCGCCATTCTACCTGCGGGGCAGGGCATGTAAACCGGCACTGCTGCGACAGTTACAGCTAGAATAGCCGCACAAATTTTTCAGGAGGTGGCCGATGCAGGCTCTCGACGCTTTGCTCAACCGTGTTTCCGTTCCACGACTGATTGACCCTGCACCCACTGCCGAGCAGCGCGAGGTGCTGTTTGGCGCCGCCATGCGCGCTCCGGATCACGGTCACTTGCAGCCTTGGCGTTTCCTGACGGTGGAAGGCGCGGCGCGTGAGCAGATGGGCGAGTTGCTGGCCGAGGCGGCGAAACTGCAAGACAGCGAAGTCGGCGAAGCGGCCATCGACAAGGCGCGCAATAATCCACTGCGTGCACCACTGGTGGTGGTGGTGATTGCGCGGTTGCAGGATCACGTCAAGTATCCGAAGTCCGAGCAATTGCTGGCGGCAGGCTGTGCGGCCCACGGGATTTTGCTCGCAGCGTATGCGCAGGGCATTGGCGCGGTGTGGCGTACCGGTGACCTGGCTTACTCGCCCCATGTGGCCAAGGGTTTGGGCCTGGCGGAAGGGGAGGAGGTGATTGCTTTCCTGTATCTGGGCACACCGCAGAAAGAACCGCGTGTGGCCGAGAAAGTCGACCTGGCCGAATTCGTCAGCGCCTGGCCGGGCAAAGTCTGACACCGCAAAACCTGTGGGAGCGAGCTTGCTCGCGATAGCGGCCGGTCAGTCAATTTGATTGTTGAGAGTGCCGCCGTCATCGCGAGCAAGCTCACTCCCACAGTAGATCCAGGTAGCTCACATCAAAGGGTGTCCGTTTCAGGGCTGTACGACAGCCCCCGGCACCAACGGCAATTCCAGGCTGGCAATGAACCCGCCTTCCGGGTGATTGGCCAGCACCAGGCTGCCGCCATGTCGCTCCGCCGCGCGCCGGGCGATAGCCAGGCCCAGGCCGTGTCCGGCCGCAGTCTGCCCCGGCGCCCGATAGAACGGCTCACCGAGCTGGCTCATGTATTCGGCACTGACTCCGGGCCCATGATCGCGCACAGTCACGACGATCCGCTCACCCTGACGCAGCGCCTGCATTTCGATCGGTAGGCCACCCACCGGATTGAAACGCTGTGCATTGCGCAGCAGATTGTCGACGGCCCGTTCGATCATGGTCGGCCAGCCCTTCAGATTCAGTTGCGATTCGGCTTCGAGGTGGACCAGTTGCTCGGGTGAACCGAGTTGCGCATCCTTTTGCAGGGTATTGAGCAAGGCGTTCAGGTCCACCTCTTCCGCACTGGCGTTATCGGAGTCGACCCGCGCCAGTACCAGGATTTCGCTGATCAGCGCTTCCAGTCGGTCGCACTCGCGGGTCAGGCGCGGCCACAGCTGTTCCCGTTCCTGCGGGGTGGCCCGTTCGGCCAGTGCCAGCGCGATACGCAGGCGGGCGAGGGGCGAGCGCAGTTCATGGGACACATCCCGCAGCAGTTGCCGCTGACTGCCAATCAGGCTTTGCAGGCGCGCGCCCATGCGGTTGAAGTCGTTGGCAAGGACGCCGAACTCATCGCGACGGTTGGCCAGCTTGACCAGGCTGTTCTGTTGATACGTGGTTTGTCCCAGGTCATGCACCGCGCCGCGCAGACGGCTGAGCGGGCGAGTGATGGAGAAGGTCACCAGCAGGCTGAACAGGGTCAGCACCACCAGGGCGATCCCCAGCGCACTGAGCGGCCAGAGCAGGCTCTCGCGGTGCCAAGCGTCCAGTTCCGGGTGCGCAATGCGGTAGATGAACAGGTAGGTGTCACCGGTTTTTTCGCTGGTGAACTCATCGGTCAGACGCCGCCACGGCAGGCGCCGGTCCTCATTGTTCTGGCGCGCCTCAAAGGCCGCCGCACGTTTGGGGAAAGTGCCGCGCACCAGCGGATCGCCGCTTTCGTTAAGCACCTGAACGTCGATGTGATACTGGCGTTTGCGTTGCTGGAGAATGTCCTGGGCGGCGTCTTCACCCTGGCTTTCGTAGGTTTGCGTCCACTCTTCGGCCAGCGTGTTGAGGCCCGGGTGGCGGCTGAGAATCCATGCGTCCTGGTTGAGCATGTGCCCGAGCAGGATGGAAAGCCCTGCAACCAGGGCGATGGCCAGCCAGAAGCTGGCCAGGATACGCCAGAACAATGAACGCACGGAAAATCCTCAAACGATCACAAGTCCATGTGGGAGCGAGCTTGCTCGCGATGGCGGTCTTTCAGTCACGTTGATGTTGAACGTGCTGACGCTATCGCGAGCAAGCTCGCTCCCACAGTGAATTGTGTGGTGTCAGACACCAACGGTGTTCAGCCGTCGGGTCCGGGGTCAGCGCATTATTGCGCCTTTTGCGGTTGTTGCGCTTTCCAGGCCTTGAACTCGGCCCACTCGGCGCGACGTTCAGCCTGTTTTTTCTGGATCTCGTCGAATTTCTTCTGTTGATCCGGTTTCAGCAAGGCGCGCACATCCGCTTCCGCTTTCTTGTGGTTGGCGGCCATCTCGTCCTTCATGGCTTTCTGGTCGGCTGGCGAGAGTTTCTCCAGGTACTTATCGACCAGTTGCTTACGCTCGTGCATCTGCTCGCCCATGATCTTGCGGATCTGCTCGCGCTGTTCGCGGCTCAGGTCCAGTTCACTGTACGGGCCTTTGCCGTGCATGCCGTGCATCTGACCGCCGTGGCGCGAACCGTCCATCGACCCACCCATGGGGCCCGTGCCTTCAGGCATGGCCATGGCAACGGTCGGCAGGGCAGCAGCGAACATCAGAGCGATAAGAGTCTTGCGCATGGTGTATCTCCTTGTCTCGTTCCCGGTACGTTCCGGATGAGTACAGATTACGCAGATCAAGGTCAGCGGCGGTCAGCGGTACGTAAAGCTTGGGTAAAGATGATTTTGCGCCGACCTGACAAAACGTCCAGGTGCCTGACTGTAGGAGCGAGCTCGCTCGCGATGGAGTTGAACGATTACGCGTGCTGTCTGGAAAAGCGCGTTGACTGTGAGACCATCGCGAGCAATCGAGCGTCGACCGGCTGCTCCTACAGGCTGTAGTAGTAACCGCGGCTGCGCAGGGCCACGATGCGGGGTCGACCATCGGGGTGTGGGCCGATCTTCTTGCGCAGGTTGCTGACGTGCATGTCCAGGCTGCGGTCGTACAGGGTCAGCTTGCGGCCGAGGGCGATCTGCGCCAGTTCCTGTTTGTCCAGGGGCTCGCCCGGTTGCTTGAGCAAGGCTTCCAGCAGGCGGCTTTCGGAGACGGTGAGGGTGAATTCCTGTTCGTCGATGCTGACCACGCCGCGCACCGGGCTGAAACACAGGTCGCCCAGTTCCATCTGGCTGGACACCGCCGCCGGGTGGCTACGGCGCAGGACTGCGCGCAAGCGGGCGGTCAGTTCCCGTGGGTCGCAGGGCTTGGCCAGGTAATCGTCGGCGCCGAGTTCCAGGCCGAGGATACGGTCCAGCGGTTCGCCCCGGGCCGAGAGCATCAGTACGGGCAAGTCCGGGTGATCGCTGCGCAACTGCTTGAGCAGTTCCAGGCCGCTGCCATCGGGCAACATCACATCCAGCACCACGGCCGCCGGGGCGGTTTCAGCCAGCGCGCGGCGTGCGCTCTGGCCGTCGTGACAGGCCCGAACCTGAAACCCTTCCTGGCTCAGCCAACTGCTCAGGAGCTCACACAGCTCCTGGTCATCATCAATAAGTAACAGCTCGCTCATGACTCACTCAATTTAGCCATTGTCGACGTTTTCGACTTGCTCCACTGGCGAAGATACCGCAGAGCAGAGCCAATAGCGCTACCCCGGCGCCAATGACGAACCATTGTTGCTGGTCGGTCAGCAGGCGCGGCAGCGGACTGCTGGCCTGGGCTTCCTTGAGTTGCAGCTTCAAACGCTGGTTCTCCTGGCGCAACCGGGCCAGGAGCGGGCTTTCGCGTTCGCCATCGGCAGTTTGCAATTGTTTGTTCAGTTCTTCCCGTTGCCGTTCGCTTTCTTTCAAGCGTTGCTGCAGCTCGGTGATCTGGCTTCCGGCGCTCAAGGAAAGCGGCGTCGAGTTGCCCCCCTCGGCGTTTTCTTCACCGTGGGCGGGCGCCACGATCGACAACGTGACCAACATCAGGCACAACGGACCCTTGCGCATGGCGACTCCTGGTTCCAATACGAGTATTGGGAAAGTTGTCGGCCGGCAAACGAGAATAATGAGCGATTGAGAGCGCGATGAACCGATATGGTTCACCGCGTGGGGGCATTGCGAGAAGAAAGTTACGGCAGGACTTGCTTGAACGGCTTCACCAGAACGTTGGCGTAGACGCCTGCGGCGATGTACGGATCAGCGTCGGCCCAGGCCTGGGCGGCGCTCAGGGAATCGAATTCGGCGACGATCAGGCTGCCGGTGAAACCCGCCGCGCCCGGATCATTGCTGTCGATCGCCGGATGTGGGCCGGCCAGTACGATGCGACCTTCGCCCTTGAGCACTTGCAGGCGCTCGAGGTGTGCAGGCCGAGCGGCCAGGCGGGCTTCCAGGGAATTGGCGACGTCTGTGGCAATGATTGCGTAAAGCATGTCAGTCCTCGGTTTTTGGCGTTGTGGTGTCGGCATCGTGCAGATGACGGGACAGGTAGATGCCCTGGCCGATCAGGAACAGCAAAGTCATGCCCAGGCTGCCGAAGACCTTGAAGTCGACCCAGTAGCTCTGGAAGGTGAACGCGACAAACAGGTTGGCGGCACCGCAAAACAGGAAGAAGGCGATCCAGGCGATGTTCAGGCGCGTCCAGACCGGCTCCGGCAAGCTCAGCGCGTGGCCCATGATGCGTTTGATCAGCAGGCTGTCACCGACGAAGTGGCTGCCGATGAACGCAAGGGCGAACAGCCAGTTGACCACCGGTGCTTTCCACTTAAGGAACGTCTCGCTGTGGAACGCGAGCGTCAGACTGCCGAAGACCAGGCAGGCGATCAGGGTCAGCCACTGGCTCTTCTCCAGCTTGCGCTGCTTGATGAACAGTGTGCCGTAGACCACCAGTGAACTGACGATCAGCATCGCGGTGGCGCTGTAAATACCGCCTACAGTGATCTCATGACCGGCGATGTCGACGACCTGTGGGTCGATTTTGAAGACGATGAAAAACAGCAGTAGCGGGATGAAATCGATGAATTGTTTCACAGTGGCAGCCAGAAGCAGGATGTGGCGGCATAATAACAAACATATGGGCGCGCGATAGCGCCAGCTGATTTGAGGTTACAAAGCCCTGTGAATGTTGATTTGCACTGCCATAGCACGGCCTCCGATGGCGCCCTGGCGCCTGCGGTTCTGGTGGCGCGGGCGTTCGAGAAAGGCGTGCGAGTCCTGGCCTTGACCGATCACGACACCCTCGAGGGCCTCGACGAGGCCCGGCACGCGGCTACCGCGCTGGGGATGCAACTGGTCAACGGCGTCGAATTGTCCTGCACCTGGGGCGGCGCGACCATTCATATCCTGGGCTACGGTTTTGACGTCAACGCCGCTCCGTTGGTCGAGGCCATCGCCAGATTGCATGATGGCCGCTGGCTACGCTCCGAGGAAATCAGCCGCAAACTGGCGCTCAAAGGCATGCCGGGGGCGCTTGAAGGCGCCCGGGAGATCCAGCAGGAGCTGGGCGACAGCGGTAACGCGCCGGCTCGCCCGCATTTCGCCGACTGGATGGTGCGTGAAGGATTCGTCAAGGATCGCGCCGAGGCGTTCCGCAAATGGCTGGGCGCCGGCAAGCTGGGCGACGTCAAGCAACACTGGCCGACCCTGGAGGAAACCGTCGAAACCCTGCGCGCGGCCAAGGCCTGGGTCAGTCTGGCACACCCATGGCACTATGAATTCACGCGCAGCAAGCGACGTCGCCTGATTGCCGACTATATTCAAGCAGGGGGCCACGCCATCGAAGTGGTCAATGGTTACCAGCCTGCCGAGCAAGTGGGCAGCTTGGCCATTCTGGCCCGCGAGTTCGGTCTGCTGGTCAGTGCCGGCAGTGATTTTCATGGCCCCGGAGGCTGGTCGGAGATCGGTGAATACCGGCCACTCCCGGAGGATCTGCCACCGCTATGGTGTCGATTCAAACATGACCCAGTTATTGCCGCCGTCTGAACAGGTAGAGAATGTGAGTCAATTTTTCCAGATTCATCCGGAAAACCCGCAAGCGCGCCTGATCAAACAGGCAGTCGAGATCATCCGCAAGGGCGGGGTGGTGATTTATCCCACGGACTCTTCCTACGCCATAGGTTGCCAGATCGGCGACAAGGTAGCCGTGGAGCGCGTTCGGCGTCTGCGGCAGCTGGATGAAAAGCACAACTTCGCGCTGATTTGCAGCGACCTGTCGCAACTGGGGCTGTTCGCCAAGATCGACACCGGCACTTTCCGCATTCTCAAGGCCCATCTGCCGGGGCCGTATACCTTCATTCTCAATGCCACCCGCGAAGTGCCGCGGCTGTTGTTGCACCCGAAGAAGCGCACCATCGGACTGCGTGTGCCTAGCCACCCGATTGCCCTGGCGCTGCTGGCTGAACTGGGCGAGCCGTTGATGAGCGTAACCCTGATCATGCCAGGCGATGAAGATCCGTTGAGCGATCCCCACGAAATGCGCCAGTTGCTCGAACATCAGGTCGATCTGATCATCGACGGCGGTTTCGGCGGGATCAAGGCGTCCACCGTGATCAGCCTCGCCGACGGCGAGCCGGAAGTCATTCGCGTTGGTTGCGGCGACCCTGCGCCGTTCATGGTCGAGGCCTAGATGTCCGCAGTAGAACCCGTCGACAGTCAGGCCGGAGCCCAGCAGGAACTGCCCTTCGCCATGGTCTATGGCCAGGCGGTCATGGAAATGCCGCTGGACCTGTACATCCCGCCGGATGCCCTCGAAGTCTTTCTCGAGGCGTTCGAAGGCCCGCTCGACCTGCTGCTGTACCTGATCCGCAAACAGAACATCAACATCCTCGACATCCCGGTGGCGGAAATCACTCGCCAGTACATGGGCTACGTCGAATTGATGCAGTCGGTGCGCCTGGAGCTGGCCGCCGAATACCTGGTGATGGCCGCGATGCTGGCCGAGATCAAGTCGCGGATGCTGTTGCCACGGGCCGAAACCGTCGAAGACGAAGAGGAAGACCCGCGCGCCGAACTGATCCGCCGCTTGCAGGAGTACGAGCGTTTCAAGGCTGCCGCCGAAGGCATCGATGGCTTGAGCCGCGTCGGCCGTGATGTGGTGGTGCCCAAGCTTGACGCCCCGGAGGCCCGGGCACGCAAGCTGTTGCCGGATGTGCGCTTGTCAGAGCTGCTGTTGTCCATGGCCGAGGTGTTGCGCCGTGGCGACATGTTCGAAAGCCATCAGGTCAGCCGCGAAGCGCTGTCGACCCGCGAACGCATGAGCGATGTGCTGGAGCGCCTCAAGGGCGGCGGTTTCGTACCGTTTGTCGAGCTGTTCACCGCTGAAGAAGGGCGCCTGGGGGTGGTGGTGACCTTTATGGCGATCCTTGAATTGGTCAAGGAATCCCTGGTCGAGCTGGTGCAGAATGAGCCATTTGCCGCGATCCACGTGCGAGCCCGAGCCGAGTAACGAGTCGAAACATGAACCTGACTGAACCCCGTGATCTGGCACCCTTGCTTGAAGCCTTTCTGTTGGCCTCGGGAAAGCCGCAATCTTTGGAAAGCCTGTTCGAACTCTTCGAAGAAGGCGAACGCCCGGAACCACCGGTCTTCAAGAAGGCCCTGACGATTCTCGCCAAGTCCTGCGATGGCCGCGCGTTTGAACTCAAGGAAGTGGCCTCGGGGTATCGCCTGCAAATTCGCGAGAAATTTGCGCCTTGGGTCGGGCGTCTGTGGGAGGAGCGCCCGCAGCGTTACTCCCGGGCCATGCTGGAAACCATGGCACTGATTGCCTATCGCCAGCCCATCACCCGCGGTGAAATCGAAGACGTGCGGGGCGTGGCGGTCAACAGCAATATCGTCAAGACCTTGATGGAGCGCGAGTGGATCCGCATCGTTGGCTACCGCGATGTGCCCGGTAAGCCGGCGATGTTCGCCACCACCAAGGCGTTCCTCGATCACTTCAACCTGAAGAACCTCGACGACCTGCCACCGCTGGCGGAACTGCGCGAGCTGGAACCGGATCCGGTGCTCGACTTCGATGATGCCCCGGTACCGGCAGCCCTGCAGGAACTGGCCGACGCCAGTGCCGAACCGGAAGAGCCCAAGGAAGAAACCAGTTTCCACACGCTGCTGCTGGAGCTGGACAGCATGGAGGAGGGGATCAAGACCGATTTCGACGATTTGCTGCGTGATGGGGCGTCGCCTGAATTCGATCCGGAACAGTCGGTCATCGAGCCAGAAGTCGAAGCGGCACAGCCCGAGCCTGAACCGGAAATTGAACCGGAGCAAGAAGACGACATCCTCGGTGTCGCCGAAGCCCGGGAAAAGCTCCTGGCCGCCGTGGCTGCCCTCGAACAGCCGAAACCCGAGCCCGAACTGTCGGACGAAGAAGCCGAAGCCCAGGCCCTGGCCGAAGCCATCGAGGCCGAACGGCGCCAGTTCGAGGACTGACACCGATCCTGTAGGAGCGAGCTTGCTCGCGATGGTCGTGAACGATGACGCGCACATCCGGATGCCCGTGGCGCCATTGGGTTTTTCGCGAGCAAGCTCGCTCCTACAGGGGGTTGTGATCGCCGAATGATCAAGTTGCGTGTCACCGGTCGGCGGAAAAGCAAATAACCTTGCCTTGATCAGCTAGTCTCTGATGCGCAAACGCCCTCATGCGCGTATGATTCGCGACCCTTCGGCGATCCCTTCGCCCAAGTACCCAGTTTTCAGACCACACCGGGAGGTGCCCAGATGAGTATCAAAGACCAGCAAGACGATCAGCCAATCGGCCCAGCAGGCGAAAAACTGCAGAAAGTCCTCGCCCGTATCGGCGTCGGCTCGCGCCGTGACGTGGAAGCCTGGATCAGCCACGGTCGCATCAAGGTCAACGGCAAAGACGCCACCCTCGGCCAGCGTGTCGACATGCACGACGCCATCACCATCGATGGCAAGGTGATCAAGCGCGAAGAGGCTGCCGAGTCGGTCCGCCGCGTGATCATGTACAACAAGCCCGACGGCGAGATCTGCACCCGCGTTGACCCGGAAGGCCGTCCGACCGTGTTCGACAAGATGCCGCGCCCGAAAGAAGGCCGCTGGATCAACATCGGTCGCCTGGACATCAACACCACCGGTTTGCTGATGTTCACCACCGACGGTGAACTGGCCAACCGCCTGATGCACCCTTCCTACGAAATGGACCGTGAATATGCGGTACGTGTGCGTGGTGAAGTCGATGACGAGATGATCGAGCGTCTGAAGGCTGGTGTTGTCCTTGAAGACGGCCCGGCCAAGTTCACCGACATCAAGCAGGCGCCAGGCGGTGAAGGTTTCAACCACTGGTATCACTGCGTGGTGATGGAAGGTCGTAACCGCGAAGTTCGTCGCCTGTGGGAATCCCAGGGCCTGGTGGTCAGCCGTCTGAAGCGCGTGCGTTTCGGCCCGGTGTTCCTCAACTCCGATCTGCCGATGGGCCGCTGGCGCGAAATGAGCCAGTACGAAGTCGACATCCTGAGTGCCGAGGTCGGCCTGACGCCGGTCGCGATGCCGCAGATGAACGCCAAGAGCAAGGACAAGCTTGACCGGATGCAGCGCAAGTCGTCGCGTCCGATGGCCAAGACCGAACGCGTTCGTACCCTGCGTCCAGCCACTGGTGCAGCCGCCGCACCTGCCGCGCCTCGTGCCAGCCGCGAGCCGCAGATCGAAGGCGAGCGTCCAGGGCGCAAGCCTGCTGCCCGTCAGGACGGCGAACGCGGTCCACGTACACCACGTCCGGCCAACGGTCGTACCGAGCGTGGCGAAGGTCGTGGTACGCCGGTAGCCGATCGCCCGGCGGACACCAAGCGCCCGGCCAAGCCTGCGCCGAAGCGTCCGGGGATCAAACTGGTCGACGGTGACACGCCATCGGGCAAGCGCCGTGGCGCACCGGCCGGTTCCGGTCAGCGTCCAGGCTTCGGTCGTCGCAAGCCGGAGTGAGGCAGCGGTAAGCTGTTAGCGACAATTCAAAAACGCCAACCTTCGGGTTGGCGTTTTTTTCGTCTGGCTTTATGTCCGTATTGTTTTTGAGGGCGCCATCGCGCTGAGACCTCCAATATGGAAATCATGGTTTACGCGATGTAAAGAAATCCTGACAAAAACCACGGATTAACCCCGTGGATTCGCCACTCCCTGGATACCGTAAGAAAACGCTTACGCTTCAGCGTCTTCCTTCCTCCTTCCGACCCTCTGGCCCGCTTGTTTCACCGCTCCATGCAGGGTGTTATGCGCGCCATGCCTGTCGTGCAGGTGCATAACAAAAAGGAGGCGCAATGAACGCCGCAATCCGTTTTCATCTCTCCGCGAGTGGCGTGTTTGGCGCCGTCTGCGTCGATGATCCGCAAGGATCTGACCCATTTTTTGCAGCCGCCCGAGCCTCTCGGGGCGGACACAGGCAATCCCGGCCATAGACACGCTTGTCCAGCGGGTCTGGCAGCAGGGGGTTACAGGTGTACAATGCGCCGCGTTTTACCTGTGACCTCCTGCGCATCTGCGCAAACCTCAAGGCTATCCGCCTTGTTCACTCCGTCGCGTCACGAGCGTGTCGGGTTCGATTTCGTCACAGATAAAAACAAACAGGTGACGCATGACCGTTGTAATTACGCTGAACTCCTGGTGCCTGCGCTGGGGTTTGATCGGTGCCGCTTAACGCCTTTCTTGAGCAGCAACGTCTACTGAACATCATCAAACCTTGCGTGAGACCCTTTTCATGAGTGGACAAAACCCGCAATCAGGCGAGCTGAAACGCGGCCTGAAAAATCGCCACATTCAATTGATCGCCCTCGGTGGCGCGATCGGTACCGGCTTGTTCCTCGGCTCGGCCGGGGTGCTGAAATCCGCCGGCCCGTCGATGATCCTCGGCTACGCCATCTGCGGCTTCATCGCCTTCATGATCATGCGCCAACTGGGCGAAATGATCGTCGAAGATCCGGTGGCCGGCTCCTTCAGCCACTTCGCGCACAAGTACTGGGGCGGCTTTGCCGGCTTCCTGTCGGGCTGGAACTGCTGGATTCTGTACATTCTGGTGGGTATGTCCGAGCTGACCGCGGTCGGCAAATACATCCACTACTGGGCGCCGGACATCCCGACCTGGGCCTCCGCAGCTGCCTTCTTCGTGCTGATCAACGCCATCAACCTGGCCAACGTCAAAGTCTTTGGCGAGGCCGAGTTCTGGTTTGCGATCATCAAGGTCGTGGCGATCGTCGGCATGATCGCTCTGGGCAGCTACCTGCTGGTCAGTGGCAATGGCGGCCCGCAAGCTGCGGTCAGCAACCTGTGGTCCCACGGTGGCTTCTTCCCGAACGGTGTCACGGGTCTGGTGATGGCCATGGCTTTCATCATGTTTTCCTTCGGTGGCCTGGAAATGCTCGGTTTCACCGCTGCCGAAGCCGACAAGCCAAAAACCGTGATTCCGAAAGCGATCAACCAGGTGATCTACCGGATCCTGATTTTCTACATCGGTGCATTGGTGATCCTGCTGTCGTTGACGCCGTGGGACAGCTTGCTGACCACCCTGAACGCTTCCGGTGATTCCTATAGCGGCAGCCCGTTCGTGCAAGTGTTCTCGATGCTGGGCAGCAATACCGCCGCGCACATCCTCAACTTCGTGGTCCTGACCGCTGCGCTGTCGGTGTACAACAGCGGCACCTACTGCAACAGCCGCATGCTGCTGGGCATGGCCGAGCAAGGCGATGCGCCAAAGGCATTGGCGAAGATCGACAAGCGCGGTGTGCCGGTGCGCTCGATCCTGGCCTCGGCCGCCGTGACTCTGATCGCGGTACTGCTGAACTACCTGATTCCGCACAGCGCGCTGGAACTGCTGATGTCGCTGGTGGTGGCCACCCTGGTGATCAACTGGGCGATGATCAGCTACTCGCACTTCAAGTTCCGCCAGCACATGAACAAGACAAAACAGACGCCGCTGTTCAAGGCCTTGTGGTATCCGTACGGCAACTACATCTGCCTGGCGTTCGTGTTGTTCATCCTTGGTGTGATGTTGTTGATTCCGGGGATCCAGACATCGGTGTACGCGATTCCGGTGTGGCTCGTGTTCATGTGGGTCTGCTACGGCATCAAGAACAAGCGCAGTGCGCAACATGCACTGCAGGTTGCCGGCTCTGCGGCGAAGTAAACGCAGAACGCAGAAACAACGAACCCGGCCATGTGCCGGGTTTGTTGTTTTCGGGGTTCACATAAATCCCTTTCTGGGAGCGGGCTTGCTCCCACAAGGTCCGGATTCCTCCCATCTATTCGCGGTATCCTGCACGTTCTGAATACGGACGCTTTTCCATGCTGGTGATTTCCAACAACGTGCAGCTGCCGGATGCCGAGATCGAGTTGACGGCCATTCGCGCCCAGGGCGCGGGTGGGCAGAACGTCAACAAGGTTTCCAGCGCCGTGCACCTGCGCTTCGACATTCCGGCGTCGTCCTTGCCCGAGTTCTACAAGGAGCGGCTGCTGGCGCTGCGCGACAGTCGCATCACCAGCGACGGTGTGTTGATCATCAAGGCCCAGCAGTACCGGACGCAGGAGCAGAACCGCGCCGATGCGCTGTTGCGGCTGACCGAGTTGATCCTCAGTGCCACCAAGGTCGAGAAAAAGCGCCGTCCGACCAAGCCGACCCTCGGCTCGAAGACCCGTCGCCTCGAATCCAAGAGCAAGCGCGGCAACATCAAGGCCGGGCGCGGCAAGGTCGACTTCTAACGGGCGTCCCGCGCTTCGCGTTGCTTCGGCGCCTGCCGGTACAGGTATAGGCTCAGCATCAAACCGCTGAGCGCGGCGAGGGCGGCGAACAGGAAGATCGAAGCGAACCCGAACCCGGCGGCAATCGCCCCGGCCAGCGGCCCGGTGATCCCCAGTGACAAGTCGATGAACAGCGAATAGGCGCCGACCGCTGCACCACGGCTGGAGGCCGGGACCAGGTTGACCGCCTCCACGCCCAGTGCCGGAAACACCAGCGAAAAGCCGAAGCCGCTCAGCGCCGCACCCGCCAGTGCCCAATGGGCATCCGGTGCCAGCCACAGCAGGAGCAATCCCAGGGTTTCCACTGACAGGCAGGCAATGGCCACGCGAAAGCCGCCGAGGCGGTTGATCAGGTTGCCGAACAGTAAGCGCGCGCCGATGAAGCTGGCGCCGAACAGGCTTAGGCACAGCACCGCGTTGTCCCAGTGTTGCGTGGCGTAATACAAGGTGATGAAGGTGGCGATGGTGCCGAAGCCGATGGAGCCCAGGGCCAGGCCGCAACCGTGGGGGAAGACTCGCCCCAGCACATGCATGAACGGCAGGCGCTCACCGGCAACGATCGGCGCGGCGGTTTTCGGCCAGGCCAGCAGCAGACCGAGCACGGCCAGCAACACAATACTGACGCCCATGCTCCACAAGCCCAGTTGATGGACGATCAACACGCCCAGGGGCGCGCCGACGGCCAGTGCGCCGTAGCTGGCGATACCGTTCCAGGAGATGACCTTGGCGGTGTTCGCTGCACCGACCCGGCCGATACCCCAGCCAATCGAGCCCGAGCCCACCAGGCTTTCCGCGCTGCCGAGAACCAGGCGGCCGATCAACAGGCTGATCAGGCTCAAGGTCGGCAGGCTCTGGGTCCAGGCCGAGATCAACATGAACACACCGCTCAAGCCGCAACCGGCCAGGCCATACATTACAGCCAGTTTGCTGCCCTTATTGTCGATGATCTTCCCGGCATAGGGGCGGCTGAGCAGGGTGGCCAGGTATTGCACGCTGATCACCAGACCCGCGATCACCGCGCCGAAGCCCAGGTCGCTGTGGACGTAACCGGGCAATACGGCCAGGGGGATGCCGATGTTCAGGTAGCCAATGAAGGTGAAAAGGACGATGGAAACGACTTGCAGCGTGACCGCCAGGGGGCGCTGGTTTTCAGGCATGGGTAAAGGTCCACGGTAAAGCAGGATAGATAGGCTGCTTATGATAGCGGTGTGGACGGTCGTCGGTTGTGAAAAAGTAAAACTATTTACCGGGCGGTGGTCATTCAGCTTTGACGGGAGCGACCAGTTGCGTGGTGACCAGGGCGGCCAGCGCATTTTCCTGGGTGCCGAAGCGGGCGAGCAAAGCGGCTTGTTTCTCGGGAGAGAGGCGATTCCAGATCTCGATCATTTTCTCGGCGGTGCCGATCAGGACGCTGGCCTGCGCTTCGCTGAATTCATCGGTCATGGAAAGTTCTCGTTTCAGGCAGTGTGGAAAGCGCATGGTAGCGCTTTCCACACGGTCTGTACGGCGGGTGTTTCAGTCTTCTCTGTCAGCCTGGCGGCTGTCAGTGGCTTCTTTCGGCTCGGGCTGTTGGGCTCCGGCTTGCTGCGTGGGCGTCTGCTCAGGTACGTGCAGGCTTGGGAAGGGGAGATTAGGAATCTCGTGCATGGTTGCGCTCCTCGCTAAGTCTGTTGATAGATCTGGTAGATCCGCGCTTTAAAAAAGCCTGGGCAGGATACAGCACTGAAAATGACAAACGGACTTTTATATCCATTTGTTTCGACGGATGGGGTTGTATAGACAGATAAGTAACAATTACGCAGAAGCAAATGTGGGAGCGAGCTTGCTCGCGATTGCGGAGTGTCATTCAACGATGATGTTGACTGATAGACCGCTATCGCGAGCAAGCTCGCTCCCACAGGGGGATTGCAGTGCCCGAGGATTACTTGCAGACGCTGGCAATCGCCTCGGCCAGCAAATCCAGGCGCGTGGCATCAATGCCGGCCACGTTGGCCCGGCCCGAGCTGACCATGTACACGCTGTGATGATCGCGCAGGTTCTTCACTTGCTCAGGCGACAGGCCGGTGTAGGAGAACATTCCGCGTTGCACGCCAATATGGGCAAAGCGCTCGCGCAAACCGTGAGGCTCCAGAGCTTCTACCAAACCGCTGCGCAGTTGGGCGATACGCAGGCGCATCGCTTCAACTTCGTCGGCCCACAGGCGTTTCAGCTCTGGATCACCGAGGATGGTCGCTACAACGGCAGCGCCATGATCCGGCGGCGTCGACCAAAGGTTGCGGGCGATGTTGGCCAGTTGGCTGCGGATATCCACCAGCTTGTCGGCGGTTTTCGCGCAGACAATCAGCGCGCCGGTGCGGTCGCGGTAGAGGCCGAAGTTCTTTGAGCAGGAACTGGTGATCAGCAGTTCCGGCAACTCGGCGGCGAACAGCCGGGTCGACCAGGCATCCTGTTCCAGCCCATCGCCGAATCCTTGATACGCGAAGTCGATCAGCGGCAGCAGTTCGCGACGGCGCACCACGTCCAGCACCCGTTGCCAGTCTTCCTGGGACAGGTCGAAACCGGTCGGGTTGTGGCAGCAGGCGTGCAGCAAGACCACGTCACCCTTGGGCGCTTCATTGAGCGCCGCCAGCATGCCGTCGATGTCGAGACGGTTGTCACTGCCCACGTACGGGTAGTGGCTGACCTTGACCTTGGCTGCCGCAAAAATCGTTTCGTGGATCGGCCAGGTCGGGTTGCTCAACCACACGCCACGCCCTGGCAGGCATTGGGCGATAAAGTCCGCGCTCAGGCGCAAAGCCCCAGTGCCGCCCGGAGTCTGGGTGGCGCCGGCGCGTTGTGCGCTGATCAGCTTCGAGTCGGCACCCAGCACCAGCTCATTGATCGCTTTGCCGAACGCCGGTTCGCCGTGACCACCGATGTAGGTCTTGGTGGACTGGTGATCCACCAGGCGCTGCTCGGCAAGTTTCACCGACTCGAGAATCGGCGTCAGGCCCTGGGCGTCCTTGTAGACACCCACGCCCAAATCGAATTTGCGCGGGTTCGGGTCCTGCGCGTAGGCCTCCATCAGGCCCAGAATCGGGTCGCCAGGCACTCGACCGATGGCGTCGAAATGCATTACTTGCGCCCCTCAGCGTCCTTCGCCACTTCGTCAGTGCGCGCGGCCATGATGAAATCGTTGCGGTGCAGGCCCTTGATCGAGTGGCTCCACCAGGTCACGGTCACTTTGCCCCACTCGGTCAGCAGGCCCGGGTGATGGCCTTCGGCCTCGGAGATTTCGCCGACGGCGTTGGTGAACGCCAGGGCGTGCTTGAAGTTCTTGAACAGGAAGACCTTTTCCAGCTGCATGACGCTGTCACGTACTTCGATGTTCCAGTCCGGGATCTGCTTGATCAGGATCGGCAGTTCTTCGTCGCTGACTTGTGGGGCGTCGGCGCGGCAGGCTTCGCAATGGGCTTGGTTCAAAGTGGACATGGTGTGTTTCCTGTAATCGAGTGTTTTTATATCGGTCGACAGTGCCGTCACGCTAAACCAAAGCGACGGTGACTGACAGACTCACTTGTCAGTAAAAGTCGCGGTTCACGCGGCCTTTGGCGGAAATTTCGGCGTGTGCAGACCCATCTGCATCGCTTGCTTGACCATGCCCATGATGTCTTCGTGGGCCAGGTCGAACAGGCGCTTGAGGTTCGGCAGAACGAAATACAGGGGTTGCAGGATGTCGATGCGGTAAGGCGTGCGCATGCATTCCAGCGGGTCGAAGGCTTGGTGTTCAGGCTCGTTCGACAGGCTGTAGACGGTCTCTTTCGGCGAGGACAGGATGCCACCGCCGTAGATGCGCTGGCCTTGCGGGGTGTCGAGCAGGCCGAACTCGATGGTCATCCAGTACAGGCGCGCCAGGTACACGCGTTCTTCCTTGGACGCCTTGAGGCCGAGCTTGCCGTAGGTGTGGGTGAATTCGGCGAACCACGGGTTGGTCAGCAGCGGGCAGTGACCGAAGATCTCGTGGAAAATGTCCGGCTCTTGCAGGTAGTCCAGTTCTTCGCGGGTACGAATAAAGGTCGCCACCGGAAACTGCTTGCTGGCCAGCAATTCGAAAAAGGTCTGGAAGGGAATCAGTGCGGGAACCCGGGCAACCTGCCAGCCGGTGGTTTCAGCGAGGACCTTGTTGATTTCGCCGAGTTGAGGAATGCGGTCGTGGGGCAGACCGAGTTTTTCGATACCGTCCAGGTACTCCTGGCACGCACGCCCTTCGATCACTTTCAGTTGACGAGTGATCAGCGTGTTCCACACCGCGTGTTCTTCGGCGGGGTAGTCGATAAAACCTTGCGCATCGGGCTCGCGAGCCACGTATTGCGTCTGCTTCATGCTGCTCTCCTGCTAGGGGGATTCGTTCTTGTTATGTACTGCTATGGACCTAGAAATACCTCAAGAATTGCGCTGTTGCAGCAGGTGACTCTGGTAATTCGCAGGAAGATTTACCGTTTTTCGTAAATTTTTCGTTACGGATTAACTGCTGTGGCGCAGATGTTGAGTTTTTCGGGTTTGAAAAACATCGTACCTGTCACATAATCTTGACGACTATCTGAGCACCTCAGCAGAAAAATAATCCCCGTAGGAGCGAGCCTGCTCGCGATGGACGTAAACGAAAACGCGTTCATCCTGAATAAACGCGTTGCGCTCGACTCCATCGCGAGCAGGCTCGCTCCTACAGGTTACGCACCCCATTCATCGTTTTTTCGGGCCTTTTATATGCGTATCAAAGTCCACTGCCAGAACCGCATCGGCATCCTGCGCGACATTCTCAACCTGTTGGTGGAGTACGGGATCAACGTGGCCCGCGGTGAGGTGGGCGGTGAGCATGGCAATGCCATCTACCTGCATTGCCCAAACCTGATCAACATTCAGTTCCAGGCCTTGCGTCCGAAATTCGAAGCGATTGCCGGGGTCTTTGGCGTCAAGCGTGTAGGGCTGATGCCCAGCGAGCGTCGGCACATGGAACTCAATGCACTGCTCGGTGCGCTGGAGTTTCCGGTGCTGTCGATCGACATGGGCGGTTCCATTGTCGCGGCCAACCGTGCGGCGGCGCAGTTGCTCGGGGTGCGCGTCGACGAGGTGCCGGGGATTCCCCTGTCGCGGTATGCCGAGGATTTCGATTTGCCGGAACTGGTGCGCGCCAACAAGTCGCGGATCAACGGGCTGCGGGTCAAGGTCAAGGGGGATGTGTTCCTGGCCGACATCGCGCCGCTGCAATCGGAGCATGACGACAGCGAGGCCATGGCCGGTGCGGTGCTGACATTGCACCGCGCCGACCGGGTGGGCGAGCGCATCTACAACGTGCGCAAGCAGGAATTGCGCGGCTTCGACAGCATCTTCCAAAGCTCGAAAGTCATGGCCGCCGTGGTGCGCGAAGCGCGGCGCATGGCGCCATTGGATGCACCGCTGTTGATAGAAGGGGAAACCGGCACCGGCAAAGAGTTGCTGGCGCGGGCCTGCCACTTGGCCAGTCCTCGAGGGCAGTCGCCGTTGATGGCGCTCAATTGCGCCGGTCTGCCGGAGTCCATGGCCGAGACGGAATTGTTCGGTTACGGCCCGGGTGCCTTTGAAGGGGCGCGGGCCGAAGGCAAGCTCGGGCTGCTGGAACTGACGGCGGGCGGCACGCTGTTTCTCGATGGCGTCGGGGAAATGAGCCCGCGCTTGCAGGTGAAATTGCTGCGTTTTTTGCAGGACGGTTGCTTCCGTCGTGTGGGCAGTGATGAAGAGGTCTACCTCGACGTGCGAGTGATCTGCGCGACCCAGGTCGACCTGTCCGAATTGTGCGCTCGCGGTGAGTTCCGCCAGGACCTCTACCACCGCTTGAATGTGTTGTCGCTGCACATCCCGCCGTTGCGCGAATGCCTCGACGGCTTGACGCCGCTGGTGGAGCACTTCCTCGATCAGGCCAGTCGGCAGATCGGCTGCTCGTTGCCAAAGCTGGCGCCGGCGGCCATGGAGCGGCTCAGCCATTACCATTGGCCGGGTAACGTGCGGCAACTGGAGAATGTGCTATTCCAGGCGGTTTCCCTATGCGACGGCGGCACGGTCAAGGCCGAGCATATTCGTCTGCCGGATTATGGCGTGCGTCAGCCCCTTGGCGATTTTTCGCTGGAGGGTGGGTTGGACGAGATCGTCGGGCGTTTCGAGAAGGCGGTGCTGGAACGGCTTTATTCGGAACATGCCAGCAGCCGATTGCTCGGCAAGCGACTGGGTGTTTCCCACACAACGATTGCCAACAAGTTGCGTGAATATGAAATAGGCAAACTGGAGCGTTAAAAACTCACTCAAATAAAATCTCTTCTCGAGTGTCAATATTTATCCAGTGCTGTCAGTTCGCATTTAAGGCGCTAAAGCTTCTGCTATTGATCTGAATCATGGAACTTATAGAGGAAGCCATCTAGGCTCCTCTCAAAGTTTGGCAGGAGTGCTGACCATGCCATCAATGGATGACTCTACCCAGCGAGTTCGCAAAGAAACTCGCCTCTTCTATTTCCTGATCATTGTTCTGTTTCCACTGTTATCGGTGGCGATAGTCGGTGGTTACGGTTTTTTTGTCTGGTTCCTGCAAATGCTCCTCGGTCCGCCAGGCCCCCCCAACTGATCGCCATCTATCTCTATTTCAGCGGGGAGTACGGGACATGGGAAAGACGCTGCACATTGCCAGTCTGGTGGTACATGCCCGTCCGGCCCTGTTCGAGGCGGTGAAAGCCAACCTGCGTTTGCTCAAGGGTGTTGAACTTCATCAGGAAAGCCCTGCCGGCAAACTGGTGGTTGTGCTGGAAACCGATCACGAAAGCCAGATTCTTCAGCGAATCGATCAGATCAATCGCTTGCCAGGCGTGCTCAATGCCGCCCTGGTTTATCACGAGATTCTCGATGTAACGGGAGAAAGCACATGCCTATGACGCGGCGAGAGTTTGTCAAAGCCCAGGCTGCCGGGATCGCGGCAGCGGCTGCGGGCCTCCCGGTCTTTACCTCTGCCAGCAACCTGATTACCGAACAAGACATGGTCGCCCTGGACTGGAACAAGGCGCCCTGTCGTTTTTGCGGCACCGGTTGCAGCGTCATGGTGGCGACCAAGGACAACAGGGTTGTTGCAACCCACGGCGACGTAAAAGCCGAGGTCAATCGCGGGTTGAACTGCGTCAAAGGCTACTTTCTATCCAAGATCATGTACGGCGTTGATCGGCTGACTCAGCCACTGTTGCGCATGACCAATGGGCAATATGACAAACAAGGCGAGTTTCACCCGGTGTCCTGGAAACAGGCGTTCGATGTGATGGAGTTGAAGTACAAGGAGGCGCTGAAGAACAAGGGCGGGGAGTCTATCGCCATGTTCGGTTCCGGACAGTGGACGATCTGGGAAGGGTACGCGGCCAACAAATTGATGAAGGCGGGGTTTCGCTCGAACAACATCGATCCCAATGCACGCCATTGCATGGCCTCGGCGGTCATGGGCTTTATGCGCACGTTCGGTATCGATGAGCCAATGGGCTGTTATGACGATATCGAAGTCACCGATGCATTCGTCTTGTGGGGTTCGAACATGGCGGAAATGCATCCGATTCTGTGGAGTCGGGTCACTGATCGCCGTCTAAGCCAGCCGAATGTGAAAGTGGCCGTGCTCTCTACTTTCGAACATCGCAGTTTTGAACTGGCCGACATTCCGATGGTGTTCAAGCCGCAGACTGACCTGCTCATTCTCAACTACATCGCCAATCACATCATTGAAAGCGGTTCGGTCAACAAAGACTTCGTCAGCAAACACACCAAGTTCGCCAAAGGCACGGATGACATCGGCTACGGTTTGCGTGCCGATAATCCGCTGGAGATGAAAGCCAAAAATGCCGACAAGGCGAACACCTGGACCGACATCGACTTCGAGCAATTCGCCGCTTTTGTAAAACCCTACACCCTTGAGCGCACGGCGAAAGAAACCGGTGTGCCGGCCGAGCGCCTCAAGGCATTGGCCGAACTGTACGCCGACCCCAAGCGCAAGGTGGTTTCGTTCTGGACCATGGGCTTCAACCAGCACACCCGGGGTGTGTGGGCCAACAACCTGATCTACAACATTCACCTGCTGACCGGGAAAATCAGCGAGCCGGGCAACAGTCCGTTCTCCCTGACGGGCCAGCCTTCGGCCTGCGGGACGGCACGTGAAGTGGGCACGTTCTCCCATCGTTTGCCGGCCGACCTGGTGGTCACCAATCCGGCGCACCGCGCCACCGCGGAAAAAATCTGGAAGCTCCCGGCGGGCACTATCAAGGAAAAGGTCGGGTTCCATGCCGTGCAGCAGAGTCGCATGCTCAAGGACGGCGTGCTCAATGTGTATTGGACGATGGCCAGCAACAACATGCAGGCCGGGCCCAACATCATGCAGGAAGTGCTGCCGGGGTGGCGCAACCCCGAGAACTTCGTGGTGGTGTCGGATGTGTATCCCACCGTCTCGGCACAGGCGGCCGATCTGATTTTGCCGACGGCGATGTGGGTCGAGAAAGAAGGCGCTTACGGCAACGCGGAGCGGCGTACGCAGTTCTGGCATCAACTGGTCTCGGCGCCGGGTGACGCCAAGTCGGACCTTTGGCAATTGGTCGAGTTTTCCAAGCGCTTTAAAACCGACGAGGTCTGGCCGCAGGAACTGTTGGACGGCTCACCGCAATACAAGGGCAAGACCCTGTATGAGGTGCTGTTCAAGAATGGCCAGGTCGATCAGTTCCCTGTTGAACAAATGGCGGCGGGCTATCAGAACGACGAAGCCCGGGATTTCGGTTTCTACCTGCAAAAAGGCCTGTTCGAAGAATATGCCCAGTTCGGCCGTGGACATGGTCATGACTTGGCACCCTTTGATCGTTATCACTCCGAGCGCGGGTTGCGCTGGCCTGTCGTCGAAGGCAAGGAAACGCTTTGGCGCTTCCGCGAAGGTTACGACCCGTATGTCGAGAAGGGCAGTGGCGTGCAGTTCTACGGCTACCCCGATAAGAAGGCAATCATCTTCGCGCTGCCTTACGAGCCTCCAGCGGAAGCCCCGGACGCGGACTTCCCGTTCTGGTTGAGCACCGGTCGGGTGCTTGAGCATTGGCACACCGGGACTATGACCCAGCGTGTCGAAGAACTTTATAAAGCGGTCCCCGATGCGCTGGTCTACATGCACCCGGCCGATGCCAAGGCCTTGAATGCCCGGCGTGGCAGCGAAGTAAAACTGATCAGTCGGCGCGGCGAGATGCGTGCACGGATTGAAACCCGGGGGCGCAACAAGCCGCCCCAAGGCCTGGTGTTCGTGCCGTTTTTCGATGCCAACAAGCTGATCAACAAAGTCACGCTTGATGCGACGGACCCGATCTCCAAACAGACCGATTACAAGAAATGCGCGATCAGGATTGAGTTGATCAAGACGGCATAAGGAGAGCTTTCATGAATTATCGTTCGCTGTCCTTGCTTGTCATGCTGCTGATGTGGCTGCCCGCGACATTTGCGGCAGAACCCGGTTACCCACTGGATGCGCCGGCACCGGATGGGCGGCGAGTCGGCGGGACCCTGACCCAGGAGCTGCCGGCACCGCCCATTGCCGAAGACGAGAACAAGGACCTCAAGCGTGAGCGCAATTACCCCGATCAACCGCCCACCATACCCCACAGCATTCGCGGGTATGCCATCGACATGAACAGCAACAAGTGCCTGACCTGCCACAGTCGCGCCAACAGTGCGCGTACCCAGGCGCCGATGATCAGCATCACTCACTACATGGACCGCGACGGCCAGGCATTGGCGGCGGTGTCGCCGCGCCGATACTTCTGCAACCAGTGTCACGTGCCGCAAAAGGATGTGAAGCCACTGGTGAGCAACAGCTTCAAGAACATCGACCAGGTCTTGCAAGACGAAATCAACCACCAGCCGAAACCTTGAGGAAAGGCCATGAAATCTTTGCTTGCCTTGCTCAAGGATTATTGGGGTGTGCTGCGTCGGCCCAGTGTGCATTACAGCCTGGGTTTCCTGACCCTCGGCGGGTTTATCGCCGGGGTGATTTTCTGGGGTGGGTTCAACACCGCGCTGGAAGCGACCAACACCGAGAAGTTCTGCACGTCTTGCCATGAAATGCGTGACAACGTTTTTGTCGAGTTGCAGGAAACCATTCACTACACCAACCGCTCGGGCGTGCGCGCCACGTGCCCGGACTGTCACGTCCCCCACGAGTGGACGCACAAGATCGCCCGCAAGATGCAGGCTTCCAAGGAGGTCTGGGGCAAGCTGTTCGGCACGATCAGTACCCGGGACAAGTTTCTGGGCATGCGCCGGGAGCTGGCCGAACATGAGTGGGCACGGCTCAAGGCCAACGATTCCCGGGAGTGTCGCAACTGCCATAACTTCGAGTTCATGGACTTCACACGCCAGGGTAAACGCGCCGCCAACATGCACTCCACCTCATTGGCCAGCGGCCAGGCGACCTGTATCGATTGCCATAAAGGCATTGCCCACAAATTGCCCGACATGAGCGGCGTGAAAGGTTGGTAGCCGGCTTTTCAAGGCGTTGCCGCCAAGCGGCATAACCGCGCCGGTTTTTCGTCTTCGATACATCGTTCGATTCCCTTCTGATTAGCCTTCAGCCCCTGTTTAAAGGGGGTTGGAGCCGCTGCGCGCAAGTTGGTCTGCAAATTGCTACAGCCTGCGCAACACAGCAGTGGGCGGCAAACGTCCGGCAGGCAGAGGAAAGAGTGTGGACAAGTACCTTTATGTGGCAATGACCGGCGCCAGCCAGAATGCACTGGCGCAAAAGGCTCATGCCAACAACCTCGCGAACATCTCCACCAACGGCTTCCAGAAAGACCTGGAGCAGGCCCGTTCGATGCCGGTGTTCGGTGACAGCTTTCCGGCGCGTGCGTTTGCCATGTCCGAACGCCCGGCCACGGATTTTTCCCCCGGCTCACTGGTGGAAACCGGCCGCGACCTCGACGTTGCCGTGCAAGGCAACGGCTGGATTGCCGTACAGAATCCCGATGGCGGTGAAAGCTACGTGCGCACCGGCAGCCTGAACGTTGACGCCCTGGGTGTGCTGCGCGCCGGCAACGGCATGCCGGTCATGGGCAATGGCGGGCCGATTTCCGTGCCGCCGGAGCAGCAGATCGAAGTCGGCGAGGACGGCACCATCAGCATCCGCGCGATGGGCGAAGGTCCCCGGGTGATGGCGGAAGTCGACCGCATCAAGCTGGTCAACCCGGACTTCAAGAACATGACCAAGGGCCTGGATGGTTCGATCCACACCAAAGACGGCGCGCCTGCGCAGGCCGATGCCAACGTCAAGCTGGTGTCCGGGTTCCTCGAATCGAGCAACGTCAATGCCGTGGAGGAGATGACCTCCGTTCTGGCCCTGGCCAAGCAGTTCGAGCTGCACATCAAGATGATGAACACCGCCAAAGACGATGACCAGGCCATGGCTCGGGTCTTGCAGATCAGCTAATTACCAGAACGTCGCGCCGTAAAACAGGCGCACGAGGAGAATCGAATGCTTCCGGCTCTATGGGTTGCCAAAACAGGTCTGTCCGCCCAGGACACCAACCTGACCACCATTTCCAACAACCTGGCCAACGTGTCGACCACGGGTTTCAAACGTGACCGCGCCGAGTTCCAGGACCTGCTCTACCAGATCAAGCGCCAGCCAGGCGCCCAGTCGACCCAGGACAGCGAACTGCCGTCGGGTCTGCAACTGGGTACCGGTGTGCGCATCGTTGGCACCCAGAAAAACTTCACCGCCGGCAGCCTGCAAACTACCGAGCAGCCGCTGGACATGGCCATCGACGGCCGTGGTTTCTTCCAGATCCTGCAACCGGACGGCACCACGTCCTACACCCGTGACGGTACGTTCCACCTGGACTCCAACGGCCAGATCGTCAACGCCAGCGGCTTTGCCCTGGAGCCGGCCATTGTCATTCCGAACGACGCGCAGACCTTCACGGTCGGCCGCGACGGCACCGTGTCCATCACCGTTGCCGGCAACCCGGCAGCCCAGGTGATCGGCAACCTGCAAACCGCCGACTTCATCAACCCGGCCGGCCTGCAGGCGGTGGGCAACAACCTGTTCCTGGAAACCGCCGCCAGTGGCGCGCCGCAAGTCGGCACTCCGGGCCTGAACGGTTTCGGCTCCACGCTGCAGAACACCCTGGAAACGTCCAACGTCAGCACCGTTGAGGAGATGGTCAACATGATCACCACCCAGCGCGCCTACGAGATGAACTCCAAGGTGATCTCCACCGCCGACCAGATGCTCTCGTTCGTAACGCAGAATCTGTAATCAAGTCTATGTGGCGGCCATTGGGTCGCCTGCAACACCGTGAGGTAGGGTCATGAATCGCTATGTATCTGTTCTGGCACTGAGTGGGATCACCGCGCTCGCAGGTTGCGTGCCTGCGACGCCCAAGCCCAATGACCCTTACTACGCTCCGGTGTTGCCGCGCACGCCGTTGCCGGCGGCCGCGAACAATGGCTCGATCTATCAGGCCGGTTTCGAACAGAACCTCTACAGCGACCGCAAGGCGTTCCGGGTCGGTGACATCATCACCATCACCCTGAACGAAAGGACCCAGGCCAGCAAAAACGCCAACTCGCAAATTGGCAAGAACAGCAAGGCCAACATCGGCCTGAGTTCGCTGTTCGGCAGCAGCGCCACCACCAACAACCCGTTCAGCGATGGCGACCTGAGCCTGAGTGCCAGCTACGAAGGTGACCGCGCGACCAAGGGGGACAGCAAGGCGGCTCAGGGCAACACCTTGACCGGTTCGATCACTGTCACCGTCGCCGATGTGTTGCCCAACGGCATTATCGCGGTACGCGGCGAGAAGTGGATGACCCTCAACACCGGCGACGAGCTGGTGCGGATTGCCGGCCTGGTTCGCGCCGATGACATCGCCACCGACAACACCGTGCCGTCGACCCGTGTCGCCGATGCGCGCATCACCTACTCGGGCACCGGTTCGTTTGCCGATGCGAGTCAGCCAGGCTGGTTCGACCGTTTCTTCCTCAGCCCGCTGTTCCCTTTCTAGGTGGCTACGTTGAATTTCAGAAGTCTCATGATGGCTGCGTTCCTGATGTCCGCAGCGTTCAACGTTCAAGCCGAGCGCCTGAAGGACATCGCCAGCATTTCCGGCGTGCGTTCCAACCAATTGATCGGCTACGGCCTGGTGGTCGGGCTAAACGGCACCGGCGACCAGACGACGCAGACCCCGTTCACCCTGCAGACCTTCAACAACATGCTCTCGCAGTTCGGCATCAAGGTGCCGCCGGGTTCGGGCAACGTGCAGTTGAAGAACGTCGCGGCGGTGTCGATCAGTGCCGATTTGCCGGCGTTCGCCAAGCCGGGTCAGCAGGTCGATATCACCGTTTCGTCCATCGGTAACTCCAAGAGCCTGCGTGGCGGCACCTTGCTGCTGACGCCACTCAAGGGTATCGATGGCAACGTCTATGCGGTGGCCCAGGGCAACCTGGTGGTCGGCGGTTTCGACGCGGAAGGGCGAGACGGCTCGAAGATCACCGTCAACGTTCCGTCGGCCGGTCGCATCCCCGGTGGTGCGTCGGTGGAACGTGCGGTGCCGAGCGGTTTCAACCAGGGCAACAGCCTGACGCTGAACCTCAACCGTTCCGACTTCACCACCGCCAAGCGCATCGTCGACAAGATCAACAACATGCTCGGTCCTGGCGTGGCCCAGGCCATCGACGGCGGGTCGATTCGCGTCACCGCGCCGCTCGATCCGAGCCAGCGCGTCGACTACCTGTCGATCCTGGAAAACCTCGAAGTCGATCCGGGCCAGGCAGTCGCGAAAGTCATCATCAACTCCCGTACCGGCACCATCGTGATCGGCCAGAATGTCAAGGTTTCCCCGGCCGCCGTGACCCACGGCAGCCTGACCGTGACCATTACCGAAGACCCGATCGTCAGCCAGCCCGGCCCTCTGTCCAATGGCACGACGGCGGTGGTGCCGCGTTCGAAGGTCAACGCCCAGCAGGAAGCCAAGCCGATGTTCAAGTTCGGCCCTGGTACCACCCTCGACGAGATCGTGCGGGCGGTGAACCAGGTCGGCGCGGCACCGGGTGACTTGATGGCCATCCTCGAAGCGCTGAAGCAGGCCGGCGCCCTGCAAGCCGATCTGATCGTGATCTGAGGACGGCCATCGTGGATATGCGCAAGAGCGGTCTGGTCAGCAGCAGCGATTCGGGCTCCTATTCGGACCTCAATCGTCTGAATCAGCTCAAGGTCGGCGACAAGAACAGCGACGGCAACATGCGCAAGGTGGCGCAGGAGTTCGAATCGCTGTTCCTCGGTGAGATGCTCAAGTCCATGCGCTCGGCAACCGAAGCGCTGGGGCAGGACAATCCGATGAACACGCCGGCGGCCAAGCAGTACCAGGAAATGTACGACCAGCAACTGGCCGTTTCCATGTCCCGCGAGGGCGGTGGTATCGGCCTGGCGGACGTGCTGATGCGCCAGATGTCGAAGAACAAGCCATTGGCGCCGGGCGAGGCCGCTGCTGCATCGCTGGCCAGGCAAGAGGCTGCCAAGGCCGCCGTGCAAACGCCGGTGGCGGCGGGCACGGTTGCGGTCAATGGGCCGCTGTCGCGGGTCAATGGCCAGCGTCCATTGTGGGCTTCGCGATCGGTCCATGCGCCGCAAGAGGCGGGCGAGGGTGGTCATCGCAATGACATGGCTCTGATCAATCAGCGACGCCTGGCGTTGCCGCCGAAGCTGGCTGATCGTCTGTTGGCCGGGTTGGTGCCTTCGGCGACGGCCGCAGCCACGACGATCAACAAGACACCGTTGCCTGAGCGCGCGACAAGCACTGGCACCGGTCCTTTGTATAACGGCGACTGGCTGGCCAGCGCGCAGCAAACCTCCAGTGGCGGCATGCAGATCTACGGTCGCGCCATGGCGCAGATTCCGCTGGCGCCGGCGAAGAAAGCCTTCGGTTCCGCCGACCAGTTCGTCAACACCATGTTGCCGATGGCCAAGGAAGCGGCGGCCCGCATTGGTGTCGATCCGCGTTACCTGGTGGCGCAGGCGGCCCTGGAAACCGGCTGGGGCAAGTCGGTCATGCGTGCTCAGGACGGCAGCAGCAGCCACAACCTGTTCGGCATCAAGGCCGGCAATAGTTGGCAGGGCAATTCGGCGCGGGCGATCACCAGCGAATTCAGGAACGGGCAGATGGTCAAGGAGACGGCGCAGTTCCGCTCCTACGACTCCTACGAGGACAGTTTCCACGACCTTGTAACTTTGCTGCAGACCAACAATCGCTATCAAGATGTCGTGAAGTCGGCCGATAACCCAGAACAGTTTGTACGCGAGTTGCAGAAGGCCGGTTACGCAACCGATCCGAACTACGCGAGCAAGATTTCGCAGATAGCCAAGCAGATGACGAGTTACCAGAACTACGCTGCGGCGGGCGTTTCAACTACGCCTTTATAGGCACAAGGTATAAGGTCTGAACCATGAGTTTGCTCAATATCGGGATGTCGGGGCTGAGTGCTGGCCATAACTCGTTGGTGACGACCGGCAACAACATTGCCAACGTCGACACCGCCGGGTACTCGCGCCAGCAATCTGTGCAGAGCACCAAAGGCTCGATTCAGTACGGCAATGTGTTCATCGGCACCGGCACAACGCTGGCCGATGTGCGTCGCGTGTACAACGCCTACCTCGATTCGCAGTTGCGTACCGCCACCTCGCTCAACAGCGAAGCGGCGTCGTACAACGCTCAGGCCACTCCGCTGGACGCCACGCTTTCCGATACCAACACCGGGCTGACCGGCGTGCTGCAAAAGTTCTTCACCTCGATGCAGGGCGTTTCGACCTCGGCCACCGACGACACGTCCCGCCAGTCGGTGCTGACCGGTGCCCAGGCCCTGTCCGCCCGCTTCAATTCGATTGCCAAGCAGTTGAACGACCAGAACACCAACCTGAACGGCAGCCTGGGCGACATGGCGGATCAGGTGAACAAGCTGTCTACCACTATTGCCACGCTCAACCAGAAGATTTCCGAGCTCTCCACCGGCACCAATCAGCCAAACGACCTGCTGGACTCACGCAACGAAGCCGTGCGGCAACTGTCCGAGCTGGTCGGTACCCAAGTGGTCGAGCGTGGCAGCAGCTACGACATCTACATCGGCAGCGGCCAGCCCCTGGTGGTCGGCAACACCACCAATTCACTGCAAACCGTGCCGAGCCAGAACGATCCGTCGCGCATGGCGCTGCAGCTGAACCGTGGCTCCAGCACCATCGACGTGACCTCGGTGATCAGCGGTGGTGAAATCGGTGGTCTGCTGACTTACCGCAAGGAAGTGCTCGACCCTTCGCTCAATGAGCTGGGGCGCGTGGCGCTGGTGGTGGCCGACCAGATCAACAGCCAGCAGGCGCAAGGCATCGACAAGAACGGTGACTTCGGCGCGGCGATCTTCAACAACATCAACAGTGCCGCCCTGATCAGTCAGCGCAGCATTGCGGCAGCGGGCAACAGTGCCGGCTCCGGCAACCTGGATGTCACCATCAAGGATACCGGCAAGCTGACCGCCAGCGACTATCAGGTGACGTTCACCAGCGCGACCAACTACAGCGTCAAGCGCTCGGACGGCACCGACATGGGCTCGTTCAGCACCACGACGACGCCGGCTCCGGTGATCGATGGCTTCAGCCTGAACCTCAACGGCGGTGCGTTGAGCGCCGGCGACTCGTTCAAGGTGACACCGACCCGTGGCGCGGCGGCCGGTATCCAGACCGTGCTCAGCGACCCGAAAAAAATCGCCGCGGCCGCACCCTTGACCGGTGTGACCAGCGCCAACAACACCGGCACCTACACCCAGCCGACGCTGACCAGCACCATAGATATCTACAACCCGGCGGCCCAGGCGGAAATGCAGACCGCGCTCAAGAACTCGACGCCGGTCAAACTGGTGTTCGGGGCGGCCAGCGGCGGTAGCCAGACCTACAACATGGTCGATGCCAAGGGCAACTCGATCGGCACCGGCACCATCGTTCCCGGCCAGAGCAACACCCTGAACCTGAAAGTGGGCATGGTCGATGCCAGCGGTGCGCCGGTGATGGACAACAGCGTCACGCCAGCCGTGCAGAAGACCTTCACTGTGCAGACCACGGTCGGCGCCACGCCAGCGAGCGGCGAAAGCTTCACCATCAACCTGACCGGCGCGGCGTCTTCGGACAACCGCAATGCTCAAGCGCTGGTGG
Organism: Pseudomonas jessenii; assembly: GCF_002236115.1. Classification (GTDB taxonomy): domain Bacteria; phylum Pseudomonadota; class Gammaproteobacteria; order Pseudomonadales; family Pseudomonadaceae; genus Aquipseudomonas; species Aquipseudomonas jessenii. The sequence goes on from NZ_NIWT01000002.1 coordinate 139,972, forward strand.
GTTTGCAAACCAAGCAGACCGTAGACACCGGCACCGCGAGCAAGGGCATCAGCCTGACCGATGCCTACAACAAGCTGGTGACCAACGTCGGCGCCAAGGCTGCCCAGGGCAAGTCCGACAGCGACGCCACCACGGCAATCCTGGCCAATGCCAAGGGGGCGCGGGATTCGAACTCCGGGGTCGACCTGGATGAGGAAACCGGCAACCTGGTCAAGTACCAGCAGTACTACACCGCGTCTTCGCAGATCATCAAGGCTGCGCAGGAAATTTTCACCACGCTGATCAATAGCCTTTAAGGAGTCGTAATTCATGCGCATTTCCACCGCCCAGTATTACGAAATCACCGCTGCCAACTACCAGCGCAACTTCAACAAGGCCATCGCGACCAGCAACGAAGCCAGCAGCCTGACCCGCATCAATACTGCCGCCGATGATCCGATCGGCGCCGGTCGTTTGCTGCAACTGGGCCAGCAGAGCGCGATGCTTGAGCAGTACAAAACCAACATCGGCAGCACCAAGAATGCGTTGAGCCTGCAGGAAACCACGCTCAGTTCCATCGGTACCGCTTTGCAGCGCGTCAAGGAACTGGCCCTCGCTGCCAGCAACGGCATTGCCACCGACGCGGACCGCAAGGCTTATGCGTCGGAACTGGGCCAGATCCAGCAACAAGTGCTGGGCCTGATGAACTCCAAGGACGCGAGCGGCAACTACCTGTTCTCCGGTTCGAAAACCGACACCGCGCCTTACTCGCAGAACGCCGACGGCACCTACAGCTACAACGGTGACCAGACCACCATCGACCTTGGCATTGGCGATGGCATGACGGTCGGGACCAACACCACTGGCTGGGATGCGTTCCAGCAGACCATCAATACCAGTCGCACCCAGACCACCATGACTGCTCCGGTGGTGGATGACGGTCGCGTGGTGCTGTCCAACGGTACGGTTGGCACCAGCTCCACCTACAACGCGAAGTTCACTGGCGGCCAGCCCTACACCGTCAGTTTCCTCAGCAGCACCCAGTTGAAGATCACCGACTCGCTGGGCAACGACGTGACCGCCGAAGCCAGCCAGAACGGTCTGATCAGCAATGCCAACGGCGCCAACCAGACGGTCAGTTTCCGTGGCGTCGACCTCAAGCTGAACATCAACCTCAAATCCGGTGATACCAACCCGGATGCGGTGATCGCCGGCCACAGTTTCAATCTGTCTTCCACGTCGGATACCTTCAACACCTCGCGCAGCGCCGGTAACCCGTCGACCGCGGTCATCACCGGTTCCAGCGTGACCGACCCGACGGCTTACACCAACGCCTTCCCGGCGGGCGGGGCGATCCTCAAGTTCACCAGCACCACCAATTTCGACCTGTATGCAGCCCCGATCACCGCTGACAGCAAGCCGGTCTCGTCGGGCACGGTTTCGGGCGGCAACGCCACTGCGGCGGGCGTGACCTTTGCCCTGGGCGGAGGCACTCCAGCGTCCGGCGACCAGTTCGTGATCCAGAACAACAACCATCAGACCCAGAACGTGCTCGACACCCTGGGCCAGATGATCACCGCGCTGAACACGCCAGTCGACGGCGACGCAGTGGCCAAGCAGAAGTTTCTGGGGGCCATGGAGTCGGGAATGGGCAACATCGACAGTGCGGCCAACCAGATCGGTTCGGCCATCACCACGATCGGTGCTCGCGGCCAGGCGCTGGATAACCAGACCGCGACCAACGAGAGCCTGACCCTTGCGAACAGCGAGAGCCAGAAGTCAATTCGCGATTCGGACCCGGCCGAAGTCATGACTCGCCTGACCTTGCAGCAAACCATGTTGCAGGCTGCGCAGCTGGCGTTCAGCAAGATTTCCCAGTTGGGCCTGTTCAACAAGATCTGACGGTGGTCGGGCGCGCAGGCGCCCGATGGCCTTGTCCCTTCAGTATTTATCGTCTTTTTTTGCGGTAACAAAGGGCTCGCTTTTCAGGGCGGGCTCGCGCCGCCTGTGAGCCCGCCGTGAATTCACTCCCGCTTGTCAGCCTGGTCATTCCCGCCTTCAATCCGCGCTTTTTCGGTCGTGCCTTGCACACGGCTGTGAGCCAGAGCTACGGCAATCTGGAGATCATCGTTTGCGATGACAGTCGCGGCCAGGAAATCGAAGACATCGTGGCTTCGCTGGTTGAGGAGGGGGCGAGCGTACGTTATGTGCGTAACCCGCGAACCCTGGGGCTGGTGGGTAACCTGCAGGCTTGCCTGGAGCAGGCGCGGGGCGAGTACATCAAGTTTCTTTGTGATGACGACCAGTTGTTCTCGGCCTGCATCGAGCGTCAGGCGCAGATGCTCATCGATTGTGCCGACGTCAATCTGGTCGTCGCCCAGCGACTGCTTTGGGATGCCGACGACATGCCTCTGCCTTCGCGCCTGGAAAATACCCCGCTGTCCCCGGTGGGCGGGGTGTTCAAGGGGGAGGACCTGCTGGCGATCTTCGAAAACTTCCCGGTCAACATCCTCGGTGGTTTCAGCAACGCGATGTTCCGTCGGGCTGACGTGCTCGAACTGTTCCCGGTACTGACTCAGCCAGGCCATTGCTTCGTCGCGACCCTCGACTTCGCCTTGTATGTCTGCCTGATGCGGCGCGGCAACCTGGCGGTGTCCAATCACGTGCTCGGCGTCGAACGCCTGTACCCCGAACGATTGAGCGGCCAACAGTCGATGAGGGACGCAGCCGAAATCGAGCGGCAGTGGCTGTCGCAGATGCTCAAGGCACGTAGCGGCGAATCAGCGCCGGCCCAGGGCTGGGTGCGCTATCTGCCATTGACCCGGGTGGACGAGTCGCCGCGGGTTTGGGAGGAGTTGCCGCTGAGCCGGACCCTGGGCACCAAGCAGACCACCCAGGACTGGCATGTCGGCATCGCCAGTGTCAGTTTCGCGCAACTGTATGCCCAGTGGCTGGCGTGCCGCCGTCTCTCCGACGGTCAGCGCGAGCTGCTGGCGGACACGTTGGAGGCGTGGCCAACAAAGCCCAAAATCGTTCCGATCATCATCGATGAGCACGGCAGCCGTTCGGCGTTGGAGCTCACCCTGCAATCGCTGGCGGATCAGGATTACGCCCCTGAGCTGACGCTGGTGCTGTCGGCATCGTGCACAGAAGCCGTGCTGGACGAGCGTGTGTTCCGTTTGCCGTTGCAGGACGACTGGCAGCAGCAGATCAACGCCTTGTTACCGCAACTGGAAGGCACTGGCTGGTTCTATCTGCTGCGTGCCGGTGATCGGCTGGTGGCGCCGGCCTTGCTGGTCATGGCTGAACGCATTGCGCTGTCGCGCGCGCTTACCTGTCTGTACAGCGACGAAGGTGGGTTGCATCAGGGGGAGTCGGCCGAGCCTGCATTCAAGCCGGACTTCAACCTGGACCTGATGCGCAGTTATCCCTACGTGGGGCGAGCGCTGGCATTCGAGCGCGAGCAGTTCCTGGCGCTGGGCGGTTTCGATTCGGTGTACGGCGAATTGGCGCCACACGATGTGTTGTGGCGAATGGTCGAGAGCGGCGGTACGCAGGTGGTCGGACACGTTTCGGAGGTTCTGCTGGAGTCGGCGTTCGACCTGACCAAATGGCTGTCGCTGCCGCAAGTGGTGGACACCAATCCGCGGTTACTCGAGGCGCACTTGCAGCGCCTGGGTGTCGCCCACGGCATTCGCCAGGGCAGTTCGGCACTGCTCAATCGGGTCGACTATCACCATGAAGATCGGCCGCTGGTGTCGATCGTTATCGTCAGCAAGGACCAGACCCTGGCGTTGCAACGCTGTGTCGAGAGCCTGCTGGAGAAAACCGCGTACGGTGAATACGAGTTGCTGTTGGTGGACAATGGCAGCGAGAGCGCCGAGGCGCTTGACTGGTTCGCCGGCATGGCGCAACTGGGCAGCGACCGGGTCCGGGTGTTGCGTTACGAGTTGCAGGGCAATGCAGCGGCGGTGCGCAACTTCGCCGTGCAGCAGGCCGCTGGCGAGTATGTCCTGATGCTCAACCCCTACACGGTGATCACCCAGGCGCAATGGCTGGGTGAACTGCTCAATCATGCACAACGTCCGGAAGTCGGTGTGGTGGGGGCCAAGCTGTTCAACCCCGATGGCCGCGTGCTGCATGCCGGCCTGATTCTCGGGCTTCAAGGGCCCGCCGGCGTGCCGTTCCATGGCGAGATGCTGCACGCGGCAGGCTACATGTACCGCTTGCAGGTCGCCCACAATTTCAGTGCCGTCGGCGGCGACTGCCTGATGGTGCGCAAGGCGGTCTTCGATGCGGTCGGCGGCCTGGATGAGCAGGGCCTGGCGCACTCCCTCAACGAGGTGGACCTGTGCCTGCGGGTCGGCCAGGAAGGTTATCTGGTGGTGTGGACGCCCCACGCGCAACTGGCCTTGGGCGCGCAGCCGGCGGTGGTTGCGCAAGAGGGTGACCAGGCCCGGAGCGAACAGGAACAGGAGGTTTTCTATAAGCGCTGGCTGCCGATCGTGGCCCGTGATCCGGCCTACAACACCAACCTGGCGTTGCAGGGGTTGGGCGGGGCAAGCTTCAGTCTCGAGCCCGGCTTGCGATCCGGTTGGAGTCCGTTTTCCAAGGCGCAATTACCGAAGATTCTCGCGTTGCCGGTCAACGCATCCGCCATTGGCCATTATCGGGTCACGCAACCGCTGATCGAACTGGAGGCCGCCGGCAGGGCGCATGGGCGCATTCATTACAACCTGCCGACCATCATCGAAGTCGAGCGCCATTCGCCTGACGTGATCATCTTGCAGGGGCGCTATTCCGAAGGTCCGATCAACGAAATCCCGAGCCTGCAAAAATATTCCAGCGCGCGACGTATCTATGAGCTGGATGACTTTGTGATCAACGTCCCGCACCGTAATGCGCATATTCGCAATATGCCGGGCAAGGATGAAATGGAGTCGCTGGTCCGGCGCGCCATCGGCATGTGCGATCGCGTGGTGGTCTCCACCGAACCGCTGGGTAACGCACTGTCGGACATGCATCACGACATCCGCGTGGTACCCAACATGTTGGCGTCGCACTTGTGGGCCGATCTGCGCAGTCAGCGCCGCACTTCGAAAAAGCCTCGGGTCGGCTGGGGTGGCGGCACCAGCCACCACGGTGACCTGGCGGTCATCGCCGATGTGGTCCGCGAATTGGCCAATGAAGTCGACTGGGTCTTCTTCGGCATGTGCCCGGACGATTTGCGCCCGTACATGCATGAGTTTCATGGGGTGATCGGGCTGGATGTGTACCCGGCCAAGCTGGCCAGCCTGAACCTGGATCTGGCATTGGCGCCGTTGGAGTTCCACATCTTCAACGACTGCAAGAGCAACCTGCGGCTGCTGGAGTATGGCGCGTGCGGTTACCCGGTGATCTGCACCGACACCGAAGCCTATCGCGGCTACTTGCCGTGCACCCGGATCAAGACCAACTCCACGGATGAATGGCTGCAGGCGATCCGCATGCACCTGGCCGATCCGGACGCCAGCTATCGCATGGGCGATGAGTTGCGCGAGATCGTGCTGCGTGACTACGTGCTGCGCGGCGACAATTTGCGCTACTGGGAAAATGGCTGGCTGGCGGACTGACCGTTCGCGCATCCATCCCGTCCAGGCAGGCGACGTTGAGTCGCCTGCCTTTTTTTTGCCGCCAGGTTTTCCAATCAGCGTTGAAGATGCCCGCCAGGCATTGCCCGGTAGCGGATTGAAAGAGCTGGCGCGTTTCCTGCAAGTCCCCCTTATATCGCCATAAAACGAGCACTTCCGGGGAGTCCGGACGTGTCCTGAACGGCGGCAGGTTTAACCCAGATGGCCCCGCAAAAGCTTGATACAGCTTGGCTGAGCCCTGTGACGAACAAGAGGGAAGGGGATGAAGGCAGTTATTTTGGCGGGTGGCCTGGGTACGCGGATCAGCGAGGAGTCGCACCTCAAGCCCAAGCCGATGATCGAGGTCGGCGGCAAGCCAATTCTCTGGCACATCATGAAGCAGTACTCCGCTCACGGAATCCACGATTTCGTGATCTGTCTTGGCTACAAGGGCTATGCGATCAAGGACTTCTTCGCCAACTACTTCCTGCACACCTCCGACGTCACGTTCGACATGCGCAATAACCGCATGGATGTTCACCAGAACTACAGCGAGCCATGGCGCGTCACGCTGATCGATACCGGCGAAGAGACCATGACCGGCGGCCGTTTGCGCCGCGCCCGACGCTACCTCGAAGACGAAAAGGCCTTCTGTTTTACCTATGGCGACGGCGTGTCGGACCTCAATATCGGTGCGTTGGTGGATTTTCATCTCAAGCACGGAAAGCTCGCGACCGTCACCGCAGTACAGCCACCAGGTCGCTACGGTGCGCTCAATCGCGATGGCGACAAGGTCTTGGGCTTCACTGAAAAACCTCGCGGCGACGGTGGCTGGATCAATGGCGGGTTCTTTGTCCTGTCGCCCAAAGTGCTGCCGTTGATTGACGGCGATGAAACCTCGTGGGAGTCCGGCCCGCTGGACGGCCTGGCCGAGCGCGGCGAACTCATGGCGTTCCAGCACGACGGTTTCTGGCAACCGATGGATACCCTGCGCGACAAGAATCACCTCGAAGCGCTGTGGCAGAGCGGGGAGGCCCCATGGAAGCAATGGGATTGAGCCCGCAATTCTGGCGTGGCAAGCGCGTGCTGGTCACCGGCCACACCGGGTTCAAGGGCAGTTGGCTGACGTTGTGGCTGCAAAGCCTGGGTGCCGAGGTCAGCGGGTTTTCCCTCGACCCGTCCACCGAGCCGAGCCTGTTCGAACTGGCCCGGGTTCACGAAGGCATCAATGATCAGCGCGGCGACCTGCGTGATCTGGGGGCCTTGCTGGAACTGATCGCCGAAACCCAGCCGCAGATCGTTCTGCACCTGGCGGCCCAGCCGCTGGTGCGCGAAGGTTATCGCGACCCGTTGGGCACGTACTCCAGTAACGTCATGGGCACGCTCAACCTGCTCGAGGCGATCCGTCAGGTGGGCGGCGTGCGCGCCTGCGTGCTGGTGACCACCGACAAGGTCTACGCCAATCAGGAATGGCTGTGGCCGTACCGCGAAAACGAAGCGTTGGGCGGTCATGATCCCTACAGCAGCAGCAAGGCGTGCTGCGAATTGCTGGCGCAATCCTATGCCGCCTCGTTCTTTGCGCCGCAAAAGCATGGCGAGCATGGTCTGGCGTTGGCCACGGCCCGCGCCGGCAATGTGCTCGGCGGTGGCGATTTCGCCCCGGAGCGGCTGATTCCCGACGTGCTGCGGGCGTGGTCGGCGGATGAGCCCGTGACCTTGCGCTATCCCCAGGCGGTGCGCCCATGGCAGCACGCGCTGGAACCGCTGGCCGGCTATCTGCAACTGGCGGCCGGCCTGTTTGAGCAGGGCCCGCAATTCGCCGGGGCGTGGAATTTCGGCCCCGGTGAGGCGGACATGCGCAGCGTCGGTGAAGTGGTCGAACTGCTCGCCAGCCGCTGGCCGCAAGCACGCGGGCTACGCATCGAACCGAGCGATATGCATGAGGCCGGCCTGTTGCGCCTGGACAGCAGCCGCGCCCGTCAATTGCTGGGCTGGCAACCGCGCTGGTCGTTGCAGCAGTGCCTGACCCAGACCCTGGATTGGCATTTGGCGTGGCAGAACGGCGATGACATGCGCGCCGTCAGCCTGGCGCAATTGAACCTGTACCGAGGCACGCTGTGAGTGAATTTCTGCTGAAGACGTTGCCGCTGAACGGATTGTTCAGCGTGCAGCACAAACGTTTCGAGGACGAGCGCGGGCACTTTTCCCGGTTGTTTTGCGAAGGCAGCCTCGGTGCGTTTGGCCAGGCGTTTCATATTCGCCAGATCAATCACTCCTGCACCCGCGAACGCGGCAGCGTGCGTGGCCTGCATTACCAGAGTGCCCGTGCACCGGAAGCCAAATTGATCACTTGCCTGCGCGGTGAAGTCTGGGATGTCGCGGTGGATCTGCGTCCCGACTCCGAGACTTTCCTGCACTGGCACGCCGAACACCTGCGTGCCGGCGATGGCCGCAGCCTGTTGATTCCTGCCGGGTTCGCTCATGGCTTCCAGACCCTGAGTGCCGATGCCGAGCTGCTTTACCTGCACAGCAACGACTACACGCCGGAACATGAAGGCGGGTTGTCGGTGCTCGATCCACGGCTGGCGATTGCCTGGCCGTTGCCTGTCAATAATCTGTCGGTGCGCGATGCGAGCCATCCGGCGCTCGATGAACACTTTGCCGGAGTGCGTCTATGAACTGCCGTGGTTGCGCCGCTGCGCTGGCCCTGCCGCTGATTGACCTGGGCACCTCGCCGCCGTCCAACGCTTACGTGCGTGCCGATCAGCTGGAGCAGGCCGAACAATGGGTGCCGTTGAAGGTTGCCGTGTGCCAGCAGTGCTGGCTGGTGCAAACCGAGGATTACACCAGCGCCGACAGCCTGTTCGATGCCGAGTACGCCTATTTCAGTTCGTTCTCCAGCACCTGGCTGGCCCATGCCGAGCGTTATGTGGCCGAGATGGTCGAACGCTTCGGCCTGAGCGCCGACAGCCGTGTGGTGGAAGTCGCGGCCAACGACGGTTACCTGTTGCAGTACGTGGCCGGGCGCGGCATCCCTTGCCTGGGCGTCGAGCCGACCCGCAGCACCGCGCAAGCGGCGCGGGAAAAAGGCTTGGAGATTCGTGAGCTGTTTTTCGGTCGCGACACCGCCGCGCAATTGAAAAACGAAGGCTGGGGCGCCGACCTGATGGCCGCCAACAACGTGTTGGCCCACGTCCCGGATATCAACGATTTCCTCGGCGGCTTTGCGACCTTGCTCAAGCCGGCGGGTGTGGCGACTTTCGAATTCCCGCAGTTGCTGACCCTGATGGCCGGCCAGCAGTTCGACACGCTGTACCACGAGCATTATTCCTACCTCTCGCTGACCGCTGTGCAGACCTTGTGCGAGCGCAATGGCCTGCAAGTGTTCGACGTCAGTCAGCTCCCCACCCATGGCGGCTCGCTGCGGGTCTTCGTCCAGCGGCTGGACGGCGAGCGTCGCGAAGTGCAACCGACGGTTCGGCAACAGCTGCAGGCTGAACTCGCCGCCGGGGTGAAAACCCCTGAGTACTACGCGACCCTGGCGCCCGCCGCCGAGCGCATCAAGCATGACCTGCTGCGCTTCCTGTTGCAGGCCAAGGCCGATGGCAAGCGCGTGGTCGGCTACGGCGCCGCCGCCAAGGGCAACACCTTGCTCAACTACGCCGGGGTCAAGCCGGACCTGCTGGCCTGGGTGGCCGATGCCAACCCGCACAAGCAAGGCAAGTACCTGCCCGGGAGCCGCATTCCGATCGTGTCGCCAGCACAGATCGACATCGAAAAACCGGACTACGTGCTGGTGCTGCCGTGGAACCTGCTGGATGAGATCACCCAGGCCTTTGCCGGCATTCGTGCATGGGACGGCCGTTTTGTCATTGCCATTCCCGAGTTGATCATTCGATGAGCCGAATTCATTACACCAAGCCCAGTGTCGGTGAGCTGGAAGCTGACTACGTACTCGATGCCGTCCGCCATGGTTGGGGAGAGCGCTGCTACGAGTACCTGACACGCTTCGAAAAGTCCTTTGCCGAGCACGTGGGTGCGACCTACGCGATTGCAACGTCCAGTTGCACCGGCGCGCTGCACATGGGCATGGCGGCGCTGGGCATCGGTGCCGGCGATGAGGTGATCCTCGCCGATACCAACTGGATCGCCTCGGCTGCGCCCATCACCTATCTGGGTGCGACACCGGTGTTCGTCGACGTGCTGGCCGACAGTTGGTGCCTTGACCCGCAGCAGGTTCGCCGGGCAATTACCCCACGGACCAAGGCGATTCTGGCGGTGCACCTCTACGGCAATCTCTGCGACATGGATGCGCTGCTGGCCATCGGTCGCGAGTTTGGCCTGCCGGTCATCGAAGACGCCGCCGAGGCGATCGGCTCGCAGTGGCGCGGTCAGGCGGCGGGTTCACTGGGCGCGTTCGGTGCGTTTTCCTTTCACGGCACCAAGACCATGACCACCGGCGAAGGCGGGATCTTCGTGACGTCGGACAAGGCCCTGTATGACCGGGTATTGACCCTGTCCAACCATGGCCGGGTAGCGGGCGGCAGCAAACAGTTCTGGCCGGATTTCCTGGGCTTCAAATACAAAATGAGCAACCTGCAAGCGGCCGTCGGTTGCGCTCAGGTTGAACGGATCGACGAGCTGATCGAACGCAAGCGCGCGATCTTCGCCAACTATGCCCAGGCGCTGGCCCTGCTGCCGGGCCTGTCCATGAACCCTGAGTCCGAACACGCACGCAACGGTTACTGGATGCCCACCGTCGTCTTTGACCGCGAGCTGGGGATCACGCGGGACATGTTGATTGCAGCCTTCCAGGCCGCCGATATCGATGCGCGGGTGTTCTTCTGGCCGCTGTCGTCCTTGCCGATGTTCAGCGAACTGACGGCTGACTCGCCCGTGGCGCATGCGCTGCCGGAGCGCGCGATCAATCTGCCGAGTTATCACGACATGACTGATGACGATCAGCAACGGGTCATCGAGGTGCTGCGCGCGCTGGTACTCAAAAGGACGCAGCTATGAAGGTTTACCTGCTGGGGGCGGCCAATCCTGAAGCGGTACGGATGATCCTCACCCTGCAACGCAGCCAGCCGGACGTGCAGTTCGCCTTTCTCGATAACGATCCGGCGAAGCAAGGCACGCTGTTTTATGGCGTACCGGTGGTGGGTGGTACCGACAAGGTGGCCGAGCTGAAAGGCCCCGATACACGCTTTGTCAATCTGATCACTGGCACCACGGCGCTGCGTTACCGGACCACCTGCGAAATCGTCGAGGCCGGTGGCACCCTGGGCAACTTCATCCACCCGGGCATCGATCTGACGATGATCACCATGGGCGTCGGCACCTATCTGCAAGAGGGCGTGATCATGCAGGCGCAAGTCAGCCTCGGTGATAACACCAGCATCAGCGCCGGCAGCGTCGTCGGGCATGAGGGACAGATCGGCCATTCGGTATTCATGGCGCCGGGTGTCTGCATTGCCGGTTGCGTCGAGATCGGCGATGGCACCTTCATCGGCACCAACGCCACGATCCTGCCGCGATTGCGCATCGGTCGTTGGGTCACCATCGGTGCAGGCGCCGTGGTGACCAAAGACGTTCCAGACTATGCGGTTGTGGTGGGCAGTCCCGCCAGGACCATCAAGACCAATCCTGCTTCCTTTCAAGACGGTCGGGTTTTCAATTAACCACCGCACCAATTTCCGGAGAGTCTGTAATGAATCCTCATGAGCAGTTTCGTGAAGAAGTAAAAGAGAACATCGAAGGCCTGCAACAGGACAAAGCGTTGCAAGCCACGTCGCTGGACTGGGTTGGCACGACCGCCAAACATAAGTACACCTACAACTTCAGCTGGATGGGCCGCCCGATCATTCAGTTTCCCCAGGACATGGTCGCCATGCAGGAGATCATCTGGGCGCTGCGGCCGGACATCATTGTCGAGACCGGTATTGCCCACGGCGGCTCGCTGGTGTTTTACGCCTCGATGCTCGAACTGATCGGCCATGGCGAAGTGCTGGGCGTCGACATCGATATCCGCCAGCACAACCGTGAGGCGATCGAAGCGCACCCGATGAGCAAGCGGATCCAGATGATCCAGGGTTCGAGCATTGATCCGGCAATCGTCGAGCAGGTCCGTCAGCGCGTCGAAGGCAAGAAAGTGCTGGTGGTGCTGGACTCCAACCATACCCACGAGCACGTCCTGGAAGAGCTGCGGGCCTATGCGCCGATGACCTCGGTGGGCAGCTACTGCGTGGTGATGGATACCGTGGTTGAAGACATGCCCGAAGACGCGTTCCCGGACCGTCCGTGGGGCAAGGGTGACAACCCGAAGACCGCGGTATGGGCTTACCTGGAAGAAAACGGCGGTTTTGAAATCGATCAGGCCATTCACAGCAAGCTGCTGATCACCGTCGCGCCGGATGGCTATCTGCGTCGCGTGCGGTAATCGACAAGACATCGTTGGGTTTTTTCGGCGATTCGCCGTTGTGGGGAAATGTATGCAAGGCAAGAACAATTCTGAACACGGGTTGGCACTCAACGAACAGTTGACCGTGGTGCTGATGTCTCACGAGCGGCCGGCATTTTTGCGCCGGGCCGCACGTTTCTACAGCAGCTTGCCTTGCAGGATTCTGGTGCTGGATTCTTCGACTGAAGGTCAGCCAAGCCTGGCCGGGCAGTTTGAAAATGTGGATTACCAGCATGTTCCGCAGTTTGGCTACTGGGGAGTCCGTGCCAAGCTGGCCTTTGGCGTGGAACAAGTGACCACGCCGTTCATGGTGTTCGCCGCCGACGATGACTTCCATGTGCACGACGCCCTGCGCGCAGCCGTGGCATTCATGCAGGCCAATCCCGATTACGGCCTGTGCCACGGCTACAGCATGATGTACCTGTCGCAACCCAACAGCGTCAGCTACTTCCGGCGGGACAAGAAGGTCTGCGAAGACTATTCGTCCGAGCACGCCGAGGAGCGTGTGCTCGATTACATGCACCAGTACCTGCCGCCTTTCTATGCCGTACAGCGCACCGACCTGGTACGTGACTGGTATCAGGTGATGCCTCAGGATACGTCCTTCCAATGGCAGGAAATCGGTCACACCTATTACATGCTGGCGCGGGGCAAGGCGCGGATTCTGCCGATCCCGTATGTCGTGCGTGAAATGAACTACGGGTACTCGGATCACAACACTGAAATCTTCCACACGCTGGCTCATACGGATGCCAGGACGGTCGCCGAGCGTGAAGCCTTTGCCGCTTTCCTCTTCGGCTTGCCGACTCAAGTTCAAAGCGAGGACCCGGAGCAAGGCCGGCAGTTCGCGCTGCAAAGCTTTGAGGCCTTGGCCGATAGCTTGCGCACCGGTCGCGCACTGACCACCGAGCTGATTATCGAGTCCGCCTGGACGAGCGTCGAGAAAGGCCCTGTGCGCCGTTTCGGCCCCAAGCAATACGTCGAAATGCCGTTCTACAACCAGGCGTTTTTCGATCAGTTGACCCAGTTCGAGTTCCTGTTGCACGCCATGCCGGCCGGTCGCGTTCAGTTGGCAGGCCTGGAGGGTATCTGGACCCGTCAGCAGAGCCTGATGCTGGCGCGCAACAATGACACGCCGGAAAGTGTGGTCGACCGTTTGTGGCAAGCCCACGACAGCAACATCTTCAACCGCGCGGTGGTCAAGCGTCTGGTGGCCCAGCTGGAACTGCTGGGTGAAGACGAAGAAGCGCAGGCCCTGGGCGATTGGGCTGCACGTCTGGAGGCGGTGTCGGTTGAGGGTAATCGTGCGACGTTCGACAAGATGCTCTCCGGTCGACTGCTCAAATGGCTCTCCCCCCGCCAGCCTGATGAACAAGAGGCTGAGACGATCGCCCAACACCTTGCGGCCAACGACGGTGGTCCTCAGTTCGGGATTTTCCTGCTCGACCTGGATAACGATATCGACAAGCTGCAAGTCTCTCTCGACAGCCTGCTCGAAGGTCACAGCAAGGCGTTCAGGATTGTGGTCTTCACCACCGGTGAAGCACCGGCCGCGACCACGGCGCAGAACACTCTGCACTTTGTCCGGGTTACCCAAAGCAACTACGTCGACAAGCTGAACCAGGGTGCTCGTCAGTCGCCTTGCGACTGGTTGATGCTGGCCGAAGCCGGCGACGAGTTCACTACCGGCGGGCTGTTGCGCGCCAGTCTGGAACTGTTGTCTGCCGCGGATTGCCGCGCCGTCGCCACCGACGAAATCCAGCGCACCAGCGAAGGCGCACTGGTGGACGTATTCCGTCCTGGCTTCAATCTTGATCTGCTGCAAAGCCTGCCGGCCTTGATGGCGCGTCACTGGCTGATCCGTCGGGAAGTGTTCCTTGAAGTCGGTGGGTACCAGCCTGACTTCAGCAAGGCCCTTGAGTTCGACCTGCTGCTGCGCATCATCGAGCAGGGTGGCCTCAACGGGCTGGCCCACCTGGATGAGCCGCTGGTGATTGCCCGGGCGCCGGTACTGGAAGAAAACGCCGATGAGCGCCTGGCGTTGTTGCGCCACCTGGGCAATCGCGGCTACAAGGCCAAGATCACTTCGACGGTACCTGGCACCTGGCAGATCGATTACCGCCACACCGAACGCCCGCTGGTATCGATCATCGTGCCGGCCGGGGACAATCTTTCGGCCCTGCAGCAGTGCCTGCAAGCGGTCTTGCTGCGAACCCGCTACATCCAGTACGAAGTGTTGGTTGCGATCAATCAGCATCAGTCGGCCGAGGTCAATGACTGGCTCGGTACTTATCAGCATCCGAAAGTCAGCGTCCTGCGCACCGATCAGCGTATGAGCGATGCGGCGTTGTACAACGCGGCCAGCCAGCAGGCGCAGGGCGAGTACCTGATACTGTTGGCCGCCGACAGTGAAGTGGTCAACCCGAACTGGCTTGAGTCGCTGCTCAATCACGCCCAGCGTCCGGAAGTCGGCGTGGTCGGTCCCAAGTTGATCGACCGCGACGGCAAGGTCACTCAGGCCGGTCTGATTCTCGGCATGAACGGTGGTGTGGGTTCAGCCTTTGTTGGTGAAAAACACGACGCCGAAGGTTACTTGCACCGGTTGGCGCTGGAGCAGAACTACTCGGCGGTGTCGATGGTATGCCTGATGGTGCGTAAAGCGTTGTTCGACGAGCTGGACGGTCTGGACAGCGTGACCTTCGCCGACGGCTTGAGCGACGTCGACCTGTGCCTGCGGGCCGGTCAGGCCGGTTACCTCACCGTGTGGACGCCGCTGGTACAGGTGATTCATTCGGGTGAAATACCACAAGCGCCGCAAGCCCTCGATGCACTGCGTGACAAGTGGGCCCCGGCCTTTGCTCAGGACCAGGCCTATAACGCCAATCTGGCCTTGAGCGGCAAAGGCTTTGCCCTGGGCGAAAGTGCTTCGGTGAACTGGGCGCAGATGCTCGGCTAGGCCTGGCGAACAGGTATAAGGATTCAAGGCATGTTCAACGGAAAATCGATTTTCATCGCAGGCGGGACCGGTTCGTTCGGGTGTCGGATCATTCGGGACGCGCTGGTGCGTGTCTGGTTGCCAGCATGATTCCTTACGCTAGGCAAAGCCTTGATCAGGCGGACATCGATGCCGTGGTCGGTGTATTGCAGTCTGACTGGCTGACCCAGGGGCCGACCATCGAGCGCTTTGAGCGAGCGATGGCCGAACGCTGCGAGGCAGGTTTTGCCGTGGCGGTGTGCAATGCCACGGCGGCCCTGCACATCGCTTGCCTGGCGGCAGGGCTCGGCCCGGGCGATTGGCTGTGGACGACACCGAACACCTTTCTCGCCTCGGCCAACTGTGGTCGCTACTGCGGTGCCGAGGTGGATTTTGTCGACATCGACCCGCTGACCTGGAATCTCGATGCCGCTGCGCTGGCCGTCAAGCTGGAGCGGGCCGAGCGTGAAGGCCGGCTGCCGAAAGTGCTGGTGGCGGTGGCGTTCTCCGGGCAGAGCTGCGACATGCGCAGGATTGCCGCACTGGCCAGGCGATATGGCGTTACTGTGATCGAAGACGCGGCCCATGCCGCTGGTGCGTCCTACGCCGGGCGGCCGGTGGGTTGTGGCGAGTTTGCCGCGATGACCGTGTTCAGTTTTCATCCGGTGAAGATCATCACCAGCGCCGAAGGTGGCATGGTGATGACCAACAGCCCGGAACTGGCCGAGCGTCTGCAACGCTTGCGCAGCCACGGCATGACCCGGGATCCGCAGCAGATGACCGGGCCCAGCCACGGCCCCTGGTACTACGAGCAGGTGGAGCTGGGCTTCAATTACCGCATTACCGACCTGCAAGCGGCCCTTGGTTTGTCGCAGTTGAACAAACTGGATGAGTTCATCGAGCGCCGGCGTGAACTGGCGGCTCGTTATGACCGCTTGCTGGCGTATTTGCCGCTGACCTTGCCTGGTGCGCAACCCGAGGCCGAGTCGTCATGGCATCTGTATGTGGTGCGGCTGCAACTCGATCAGATCGGTCTCACTCATCGTGAGGTGTTCGAGGGGTTGCGAGAGGCCGGGGTCGGTGTGAACCTGCACTACATTCCCGTGCATTTGCAGCCTTACTATCGTGATCTAGGGTTCGTCGAAGGTGATTTTCCGCAGGCAGAACGTTACTACGCCGAAGCCATCAGCCTGCCGTTATATCCGTTGCTCAGTGATGAACAACAGGACTACGTGGTCGAGCAGATGCGGCAGCTGATCGAAATAATCCAGCCATTGCGGCGGGTGGGAAATGTGTGATGCATGAACTGACCGAGCAGGAAACCTTCTGGCAGGGTGAATTCGGTAACCAGTACGTTGAGCGCAATGTCGGGCAGCCGCTGGTGGCGGCCAACCTGGCGTTGTTCGCCAAGGCACTGACACGGGTCGGGCACATCGACAGCCTGGTAGAACTGGGCACCAATGCCGGCAACAACCTGCAGGCACTGCACCAGCTGTTGCCGCGCTGCGAGTTGTTCGGCGTGGAAATCAATGCCAGCGCTTGTGCCGCGGCCCGGGCATTGGGTATCGCACACATCTGGCAGGGTTCGCTGTTCGACTTCCCACGGGAACGCACCTTCGACCTGACCCTGAGCAAAGGTGTGCTGATTCACCTGGCGCCGGAGTTGCTGCCGGTCGCGTACGCGCAACTGTATGAGCTGAGCCAGCGCTACATACTGATCGCCGAGTACTACAACCCGGTGCCGGTCGAGGTCCCGTATCGCGGTAACAGCGGCAAGTTGTTCAAACGCGATTTCGCCGGTGAAATGCTCGATCGCTATGACGACCTGCAACTGGTTGATTACGGTTTTGGTTACCACCGCGATCGGCAATTCCCGGTGGATGACATCACCTGGTTTGTCCTGGAAAAATGCCGTTGAACAACGTCGCCATTATTCCGGCCCGCGGTGGCAGCAAACGCATACCCCGCAAGAATCTCAAGCCGTTTGCCGGTGTGCCGATGATTGCCCGATCGATTCAGGTCGCTTTGGAATCCGGGTTGTTTTCCCGGGTGGTGGTCAGCACCGACGACGAGGAAATTGCCGGGCTGGCGCGGGACTGCGGCGCCCAGGTGCCCTTCATGCGCCCGGCGGCACTAGCCGACGACTTCACGGGCACTGCGGCGGTGATCGCCCATGCCCTGCAAGCCTTGCGCGAACAAGGGGGCGAGTTTGATCGCGCCTGTTGTATCTACGCGACCGCGCCTTTGTTGCAATCGCGATTTCTTGTCCAGGGGCTGAGCCTGCTGGAACAGCATCCCGACAAGTCATACGCTTTTTCGGTGTGCGACTTCGGATTCCCGGTCCAGCGAGCCCTGACCCTTGATGATCAGGGGGCATTAACGGCGCTGTATCCGCAGTATCGTGATACCCGCTCCCAGGATCTGTCGATCGCCTATCAGGATGCCGGGCAGTTCTACTGGGGCCGCAGCGATGCCTGGCTGCGTGGCGAGGTGTTGTATTCGCCGTACAGCCTGCCGGTCATCCTGCCGCGTTATCTGGTGCAGGACATCGACACACCGCAGGACTGGAAACGCGCCGAATACCTGTATGCCGCGCTGAAGGCCGGGGGTGAGCTGCAATGAGAGTGCTGATTCGCTCTGACGCCTCGCCAACCATCGGCAGCGGCCACATTGCGCGCTGCCTGTGCCTGGCCCGGGTGTTGCGCAGGCAGGGCAGTCATGTGGCGTTCGCCTGTCGCCTGTTACCGGGGCATCGACTGGAGGCACTGCGGGCCGAAGGCTTCGAAACCTTCGCGCTGCCCGAGCGCTACAGCGATGAAGACCCGCAGCAAGCCATCGAGTCCATGCTGCCATGGCAGACGGACATCGCCGCGCTCGAGCCGCTGCTGGAGCACCAGCCGGCGTTTGACTGGATCATTGTCGACCACTACGGCCTCGATCATCACTGGCAGACGGCCGCCCGGCGCTTTGCACCACGGATCGCCGTGGTCGATGACCTCGCCACGCGGACCTACAGCGCCGACTTGCTGCTGAACCAGAATCTCTCGGGAACGCCAGAGGCTTATGCGTCGCTGCTGGCGCCAGGCTGCCGGACCTTGTTCGGCCCAAGGTTTGCCATGCTGCGCGACGAGTTCCGTTGCCCGGCCATCGAAATCAAGCCTCAGGCCCGGCGTGTGCTGGTAAATTTCGGCGGTTTCGACGCGGCAATGCAGACCCATCATGCGATGCTGGCGCTGGCAGACTTTGCTGAGCTGGAAGTCGATTTTGTCGCCGGAGCAGATAATCCGGCCTGGGCGCAGATGCAGGCGTTGGCGGTGAGTCGCCCGCATTGGCGCCTGCACAGTTTTGTCAGTGACTTTTATCGATTGATGACCGAGGCCGACCTGTTTGTCGGGGCGGGTGGCGGCACCAGTTGGGAGCGGGCGGCCATGGGGCTGCCGACGATTTGCATTGCCGTATCGAACAACCAGCAGGTCAACGGCGAGGTCATGGCGGTCGCGGGCGCCCATGTGTTCATGGGGGCGCGCGAGCAGGTCAGTGTCGAGCAATTGCGCCTGGCCATCGGCTTTGTCGCGGGTAACCAGGGGCTGCGCCAGAGCCTGGCGCGGCAATCGCGACAACTGGTCGATGGCCGGGGGGCGCAGCGAGTGGCGGCTGCGCTGGCCGGCGCGGTGCTGAGGGTGCGTCCGGCGACCCTGGGTGATGCGCAGCTGTTGTTCGACGGGCGCAACACCGAGGCCGTGCGCCACTGGTCGCTGGAGACCGGAGTGATCGAGTGGCCCGCGCATCAAAACTGGCTGACGGCGACCCTGAGCAATCCCCGGCGGCTGCTGCTGATAGCCGAGGCCGATGACGGTCCGGTCGGTGTGCTGCGTTATGACGTGCGTGGCTTTACCGCCGAAGTGTCGATTTATCTGTTCGAAGGCCGGTTCGGCCTGGGCTGGGGCAGGGCGCTGCTGGACCGTGGAGAAGCCTTTGTGAAGGCCCGCTGGCCAGAACTTGAGTCGCTCACCGCCCAGGTATTGCCCGCTAACCAGCCGTCGCTGAATGTCTTTCGCGAAGCCGGTTTTACCCAGAGTGCCTGCGCGTTCACGCGCGTATTGAAGGATCACGCAGATGACTAGCTTCAAGATTGGCGAGCGCCTGATCGGTGCCGATGCGCCGCCATTGATTATTGCCGAGATGAGCGGCAACCATAACCAGTCCCTGGACGTGGCGCTGCAAATCGTCGAGGCCGCGGCCAAGGCCGGTGCCCATGCGTTGAAACTGCAGACCTACACCGCCGACACCATGACCCTGGACCTGGCCGAGGGTGAGTTTTTCATCAAGGACCCCAACAGCCTGTGGGCCGGTAGTTCGTTGTACGCGCTGTACGAGAAGGCATACACGCCCTGGGAATGGCATGCGCCGATTTTCGCTCGCGCCAGGGAGTTGGGCCTGCTGGCGTTCTCCACGCCATTCGATGAGAGCGCCGTGGACTTCCTCGAAAGCCTCGACGTGCCGGCCTACAAGATCGCCAGTTTCGAAAATACCGACCTGCCGCTGATACGCCGGGTGGCCGCGACGGGCAAGCCGCTGATCATTTCCACCGGCATGGCCAGCATCGCCGAGCTCGATGAAACCGTGCGCGCCGCCCGCGAGGCCGGGTGCAAGGATCTGGTGCTGCTCAAATGCACCAGCACCTATCCGGCATCACCCGCGAACAGCAACCTGCGCACGATCGCGCATTTGCGCGAGTTGTTCGATTGCCAGGTGGGGCTGTCCGATCACTCCATGGGGGTCGGTGTGTCCGTGGCGGCGGTGGCATTGGGGGCAACGGTGGTGGAAAAGCATTTCACCCTCGACCGTGCGGCCGGTGGCGTCGACGCCAGTTTCTCGCTGGAGCCTTCCGAACTGGCCAGCCTGGTGATTGAAACCGAGCGCGCCTGGCAAGCCATGGGGCAGGTGCATTACGGTGTCACCGAGTCTGAGCGCCAATCCCTGGTGTACCGTAGATCGTTGTATGTAACCCGGGATATGGCGGCCGGCGAGCCCTTCGATGGGACAAATCTGAGAGCCATCCGTCCGGGTCTCGGGCTGGCGCCCAAACACGCGCAAAGTCTCCTGGGACGCCGTGCCCGTCAGGCCATCAAGCGTGGAACAGCACTGGATTGGTCGTTGGTCGAATGACCCGTTGCCGGGCTGATTCGGCAAAATAGCGTGACCTGCGAGTCATAACGGGCATCTTCACTGTATTGTATTGACCGGGAAGATGGCGCCTGACCCTTTATCGGGTTCAGTGATGGCCCTCTACGCTTCCCGGCCGTCGCCTTGGGGCGACGCAAATCCAGGTTTGTCGGCGCCCCTCGATTCCTGCGAGTGGTGGTATTGGGCTGTTTATTATTGGGAAGCCGTAATGATTGGCATAAAGAGCATTGCGAGCTACGTTCCTGTAGCCGGCGTGGACAATTACGCACAAGGTGCAAAATTCGAGAAGGATGAAGAATTCATCCTGGGCAAGATTGGTTCGGCTTTCCTGCCGCGCAAGGGCGTTGATCAGGAAACTTCCGATCTGTGCGTTGAAGCGGCCAATGCGCTGTTTGCCAGCAACCCCGATTTGAAACGCGAGTCCATCGATGCGTTGATCGTCGTCACCCAGAACGGTGACGAAGAGGGCCTGCCGCATACCGCGGCCATCGTGCAGGACAAACTCGGCCTGCCGACCAACGTCGCTGCGTTCGATATTTCCCTGGGTTGTTCCGGTTACGTCTACGGCATTTATGCGATCAAGGGCTTCATGGAGGCCGCTGGCCTGAAGAACGGCCTGCTGATCACTGCCGACCCGTATTCGAAGATCGTCGACCCGGAAGACCGCAACACCACCATGCTGTTCGGCGATGCGGCCACGGCTACCTGGATGGGTGAGAACCCGACCTGGGCACTGGGCAAGGCCAAGTTCGGCACCGATGGTTCCGGCGCCCCACATTTGAAAGTCACCGACGGCGTGTTCTTCATGAACGGTCGCCAGGTGTTCAATTTCGCACTGCTCAAGGTGCCGGCGCATTTGCATGAGTTGCTGGGCGAATCGCAATTGAGCGCTGACGACATCGATGCGTTCTGCATTCACCAAGGCAGCGCGGCGATTGTCGACGCAGTTGCGAGGCGCTTCGAAGAGTGCCCGCAGAAGTTCATCAAGGACATGGTCGAGACCGGTAACACGGTGTCGTCGAGCATTCCATTGCTGCTGGAAAAGCATATTCTCGATTCCGAATGGAAGCGCGTTGCGCTCAGCGGTTTCGGAGTGGGGCTGTCATGGGGTTCGGCGATTATCTATCGTCCTTGAGTGAACGTCTTTTAATAAAAAGGCCGGTACAAAAAAGCGCTCAAGGGTTAACCTTGAGCGCTTTTTTGCTTGTAAGGAATGCGAGGTAGCATGAGCGAATGCTTTGAAGACAATGCTCAGGTTATCCAGCGTCGCTGGCCGTCGCTGTATGCGCGATTGAAAACGGAAGACCGCCTGGCCGTCGAGGTCGACCTGATCGAGGGGCGGGACTCGACGCTGTGTGTGGGTGGCATCCAGCTCACCAGCCGTCATGGTCGTCTGCGCGAGGCCCGCCTGCAGGCCGCCAGCCTCCCGCTCGACAAGCCACAGCTGCACGTTTACGGCACCGGCTTCGGCGATTTGCCTGCGGTTTTGCTGGAACGCGCCGGGCTTGAAAAACTCTATGTCCACATTCTCAACGGCGCGCTTTTCCTGTTGGTGCTGGAGCTGATCGATCAACGCCAATGGCTGGGCGATCCGCGCGTGCAATTGCTCTACGCCGGCGATCTGTCCGACATCTTCACGCCGTTTTTTGCCTTGCCCGCCGAAATGCTGCTGGCCGATGACCACAGTGCGAAGATTCGTGATCGGCTGGTCAGCGAAGTGCACTTGAGTTTCAACAATCGTGATTTCGACCCGCAGTCGCCGGTCATTCTGCAGCGCTTGCAGGACACCCTTGGACTACTGCTTGCCGATGACGATGTGGCTCGGCTCTTTGGCACTTGTCCCGGGCGTGAGGTTTATGTGATTGCCACCGGGCCGAGCCTGGAAGGGAATTTCGAGCGTTTGGCAGCGGTGCGCAACCAATCCCCGCGACCTCTGTTCATCTGTGTGGACACGGCCTACAAGCCCCTTCGCGAGCACGGAATCAAGCCTGACCTGGTCGTGAGCATCGACCAGCGCATCAGCGTGCTGCACTTGCCCGGTGATGCGTCCGAGGATATTGCGCTGGTGTACTTGCCATTGAGCGATCCACAAATGCTCAATGCCTGGAAAGGCAAGCGTTACGGTGGTTACTCCGCAAGCCCGATCTACGCCACGTTGCGCGAACAGCATCCCCGTGCGCAACTGAACGTGGGCGGCAGCGTGATTCACCCGGCCGTGGATCTGGCGGTGAAGATGGGCGCGCAGCGCATCACGCTTTTCGGTGCCGACTTTGCCTTTCCAATGAACCGGACCCACACCGGCTGGAACGATGGTGACCTGGGGCCGCCGGTGAGTCAGGCCAGATACTGGGTGCACGATGGTCATGGCCAGAAGGTCAAGACGCAGTTGAATTTTCGCGGCTATCTGTGCGAGCTGGAGCGTTACATTGCCAGGCATCCCCAGGTCCTTTTCCTCAACAGCAGTCGGGCGGGGGCAATGATTGCCGGGACACAGTTCAATCAGGATTTCGTGCGATGAAGCATCAGGCGATAGGTATCGAGGAATACCGGCAATGCGCCGGTTTGTTTCGCTTGGGGCGTGATGTCGAAGCGGCGTTGAACATGGTCGATCTGTTCGATGAGGCGCAGCGCCTGTTTTTGCAGGCGCCTCAGGACGTGCAACAGGCGTGGGCATCGTTGCTCAGGCAAATGCTCGCCTGCCAGGAGCGCCAGGATTGGCTGGGGCTCGCCGATTTCATGGAATATGAGTTGATCGAATTGCTCGAAAACATGCCGGCCTGAGGGCAACAACAGCTTTGGCACGGGCGTTTTCGGGCTGGACAGTTTTATGGCGTCATTTTTTCGCGGTTGAGGGGCGCTAAGCCCTTGTTTTCTCGGGGGTGGCAGGGTGATGGCATTTTTTTTAAAAAAAGCCCTCAAGCAACCTGCCAACCCGACGATAACTAATACGAAGGTTCTCTAGGCCATACCCGGCGGTTGCCAGGGCCGGAAGCCGCAGTACCCAACCAACGAGGAATTCGTCATGGCTTTAACAGTAAACACCAACACCACGTCGCTGAACGTTCAGAAAAACCTGAACCGTGCTACCGACGCTCTGTCGACTTCGATGGCTCGCCTGTCTTCCGGCCTGAAAATCAACAGCGCTAAAGACGACGCCGCTGGCCTGCAGATCGCAACTCGCATGGCTGCGCAGATTCGTGGTGGCAATCAGGCAGTGCAGAACGCCAACGACGGTATCTCCGTTGCCCAGACCGCTGAAGGCGCGCTGCAAGCTTCGACCGACATTCTGCAGCGTATGCGTGAACTGGCTGTTAAAGCACGTAACGGCACCAACAGCACTGCTGACCAGACCGCTACCAACTCCGAATTCGCTCAGATGTCTGACGAGATCACTCGTATCTCTGCTTCCACCAATCTGAACGGCAAAAACCTGCTGGACGGTACCGCTGGTACCATGCAACTGCAAGTTGGCGCCAACACTGGTTCGGCTAACCGCATCGACCTGGTACTGAGCTCCAAGTTCGACGCCGTATCCCTGTCCGTAGGCAGCGGTACTGTTGTTCTGACTGGTGCAACTTCCGCTACCCTGTCTGCCAACATCGACAACGCGATCACCGCGATCGACGCTGCTCTGGCATCGATCAACGCCACCCGCGCAAACCTGGGTGCTTCGCAGAACCGTCTGACCAGCACCATCTCCAAC
This sequence comes from Pseudomonas jessenii, assembly GCF_002236115.1. Lineage (GTDB taxonomy): Bacteria > Pseudomonadota > Gammaproteobacteria > Pseudomonadales > Pseudomonadaceae > Aquipseudomonas > Aquipseudomonas jessenii. Next base: position 163,884 of record NZ_NIWT01000002.1, read on the forward strand.
CTGCAGAACATCGTGGAAAACACCACTGCTGCACAAGGCCGTGTACAAGACACCGACTTCGCCGCAGAAACCGCGAACCTGACCAAGCAGCAAACCCTGCAACAGGCTTCTACCTCGGTTCTGGCTCAAGCCAACCAACTGCCTTCCGCTGTACTGAAGCTGCTTCAGTAATTTCGGCAAGAGTTTGGGCGGGGGAGTGTGCTGTCACGCTCTCTCGCTTTTTACGTTAAGAGGTGATGGGCATGGAGATGAGCGTAAAGCTTGGCGTGTCTTATCCGGCTCCCCAGCCAGCGAGCACCGTTTCGGATAAAGCGCCGGAAAAGCCTAAAGTCGCCAGCGAGACTCCCGTGGCGCAAAAGAAGCTGGATACGGATGACACCCACTTGAAGCAGGCGGTGCAGCAGATCGAAAAGTTTGTACAGTCGATCAAGCGCAATCTGGAGTTCTCGATAGACGAGCAATCCGGAAAAGTCGTCGTCAAAGTGATTGCAAGCGAAACGGGCGAAGTCGTGCGACAGATCCCCTCCGCCGAGGCCCTCAAATTGGCGGAAAGCCTGAGCAATGCGAGCCATGTATTGTTCGATGCCAAAGTTTGATAGCTGGCATGAATAGTGTTTGTACGTTCTTTGGGCGCTGATAAAGGTCAAAAGAGTGGCAGCAACCTGAAGGGAGACGAAAAATGGCAAGTCCAATTTTACCGGGTACGGGCCTGGGCTCTGGCCTGGATATCGGTGCGATCGTTACTGCGCTGGTCAATGCCGACAAATCGGCGAAACAGACGCAGATCGATACTCAGACCAAAACCAACACGCTGAAGATCTCCGGTGTCGGTTCCTTGAAAAGCGCACTGACGGCCTTTCAGACGGCGCTGACCAATCTCGGTAGCAAGACCAATCCTGCGTTTGCGGGCTATACCGCAACTTCGGGTACCCCGTCGATCCTGGGTGCAACTTCTGACAATACCGCCGTTGCCGGTACTTACAGCGTTGTTGTGAATAACCTGGCCACCAGCTCGAAAGTAGCCAGTGCTTCTTTTGCTGGCGGTGCCGCCAGTGCCATTCCGAGTGGTACTTTGAAAATCAGTCAGAATGGCACTGATTACGATGTCACGATTCCAGCCAATGCGACCTTGCAGAGCACCCGGGACGCCATCAACTCTGCACAGGCGAGTAATGGTATTTCTGCCAACATCGTGACCGACAGCACGGGTGCGTCGCGTCTGGTGATCAGCTCCACCAAGACTGGCGCGGGTTCCGACCTGACGGTCAGCGGTATCGCCGGCCTTGAAATCGACGGCACCCAACCGATGGGCACCAACCCTTCGGCCTCCAGTTCAGGAGCTGTCAACGGGATTGCGGTGGATGCATCGCTGACCATCGATGGACTGGCAGTGACCAGCAAGAGCAATACGGTTACCGGCGCGGTCAGTGGCCTGACCCTGAACCTGACATCCGTGAGCCCGGGTACGCCGCCGGCTGCGGCGACCGTCACCGTCGCGAACAACACCGCCGGTTTGCAGACGTCGATCCAGTCGTTCGTTGATTCCTACAACACCCTGATGAACACCATCAACTCCCTGTCCAAGGCGACAGCGGATGCCGATGGCAACCTGACTGTTCAGGCGGCGTTTACCGGTGATTCGATGTCGCGCACACTGATCTCCGATATCCGCAGCGTGCTGACCGCTCCCGGGGCGGGCGGTCCATTGGCCGTGCTGTCGCAGATCGGCGTGCTGACGAATGAGAAAACTGGCAACCTGGCGTTCGATACAACGGCGTTCAACAAGACGATGGCCATCAACGGCATGAGCGGCCAGGTGCAGCAGTTGTTCAACGGTAGCAATGCTACCAACGGCCTCCTGGCGCGCATGGGCACTGTAATCAAGCCTTATGTGCAGACGGGCGGGTTGCTTGACCAGCGCAATACCAGCCTGCAGACCGTGAGCAAGAACCTTTCAAATCAGCAGACTGCGCTGGACTTGCGTGTCGCCAACATGACCAAGACGTTGACCGCCAAGTACAACGCAATGGACCTTTTGGTCGGGCAGATGAAAGCGACGGCGAGTAACATCACCTCGTTCTTCACTTCCTTGAACGCCCAGAAGTCCAACAGCTAGTCATGAACTGACGATAAAAACCCGGCTACGCATTTTCGCGTGTGCCGGGTTTTTGTCTTTTGATCTAAAGTTCTCTGGCTCGCGGACGATACACTGGTCATACGAGTCTTTGTGGTAATGAGGTAGAACATGAATCCAATGTTAGCCCTTCGGCAGTATCAGAAAGTGGGTGCGCACGCCCAGACGTCAGAAGCAAGTCCGCATCGTTTGGTGCAGATGCTCATGGGGGGTGGCCTGGACCGTATTGCCCAGGCCAAAGGCGCCCTGGAGCGCAAGGACATTCCCGGCAAGTGTGTGTCGATCAGCAAGGCGATCGGCATCATCGGTGGTTTGCGTGAAGGCCTGGATCTTGAAAACTGCGCCGATGCCGTGGGTGAACTCGACAGCCTTTACCTCTACATGATGAAGCGCCTGGCCGAGGCGAACATCAGCAGCGATCCGGAGATTCTCGATGAGGTCGCGAGCTTGTTGCGCACGGTGAAAGAAGGCTGGGACGGCATTGCTGAGCCAGGTCCGCAGTTCTAAGGGAGATCGCCATGAGTCTTGTATTGCAGCGGATAGAGCAAACTCGTGAAGCGCTGGTCGGTGCTTTGGCCGAGCGTGACTGGGAGGCCATCGGTCAATTGGACCTGGATTGCCGTTCCTGCATGGAAGATGTCATGAGCGAGGCTTCGCTGGATGAAGAGGTTTTGCGCAGCAATCTTGAGGAGTTGCTGTATGTCTACAAGCAGTTGCTTGAAGTCGCGATGGGTGAAAGGCAGGCGATAGTCGATGAAATGTCTCAGATCCAGCAAGCGCGGAACGCGGCAAAGGTTTACCATCTGTTTGGATAATAAAACCCGGTTAATCCAAACAAGTGCGCCATAAATTTGACTGTGCACGGATTTTTGACTTAACTAGTGGCTGGTTCCAGATTTCAGTCGTCTTCAGGCATACAAGGCCTGCAAGCGTTTAGCTTGCCCCAGCATTTTGGGCATTGAGTTGACTAGGGAAGTTGCTATTGCATGTGGCGTGAAACCAAAATTCTGCTGATTGATGACGATAGCGTCCGCCGCCGCGACCTGGCGGTGATTTTGAATTTTCTCGGCGAAGAAAATTTACCCTGCGGAAGCCATGACTGGCAGCAGGCTGTCGGCTCTTTGTCGTCAAGTCGTGAAGTGATCTGTGTCCTCATCGGGACGGTCAATGCTCCTGGTGCACTTCTGGGCTTGCTTAAGACACTGTCGACATGGGATGAGTTCCTTCCGGTTTTGTTAATGGGCGATAATTCTTCCATTGACTTGCCGGAAGACCAGCGTCGGCGAGTGCTTTCGACCCTCGAAATGCCGCCCAGCTACAGCAAATTGCTCGATTCGCTGCACCGTGCCCAGGTCTATCGCGAGATGTACGACCAGGCCCGCGAGCGCGGTCGTCATCGCGAACCCAATCTTTTCCGCAGCCTTGTCGGCACCAGCCGGGCGATTCAACACGTCCGCCAGATGATGCAGCAGGTCGCCGACACCGATGCCAGCGTGCTGATCCTCGGTGAGTCCGGCACCGGCAAGGAAGTGGTTGCGCGCAACCTGCATTACCATTCCAAGCGCCGCGAAGCGCCGTTCGTGCCGGTCAACTGCGGGGCGATTCCGGCCGAGTTGCTGGAAAGCGAATTGTTCGGCCATGAGAAGGGCGCCTTCACCGGGGCGATCACCAGCCGCGCCGGTCGATTCGAGCTGGCCAACGGCGGCACCCTGTTCCTCGATGAAATCGGCGACATGCCGCTGCCGATGCAGGTCAAGTTGCTGCGTGTGTTGCAGGAGCGCACCTTCGAGCGCGTGGGCAGCAACAAGACCCAGAGCGTCGACGTGCGCATCATTGCGGCGACCCACAAGAATCTCGAAAGCATGATCGAGATCGGCACCTTCCGCGAAGATTTGTACTACCGCCTGAATGTGTTCCCGATCGAGATGGCGCCGCTGCGTGAGCGCGTCGAAGACATTCCGCTGCTGATGAACGAGCTGATCTCGCGCATGGAGCACGAGAAGCGCGGTTCGATCCGTTTCAACTCGGCGGCCATCATGTCGCTGTGTCGTCATGGCTGGCCGGGCAACGTCCGCGAATTGGCCAACCTGGTGGAGCGCATGGCGATCATGCACCCATACGGCGTGATCGGCGTGGTCGAGTTGCCGAAGAAATTCCGCTACGTCGACGATGAAGACGAGCAAATGGTCGACAGCCTGCGCAGCGATCTGGAAGAGCGCGTGGCTATCAACGGCCATACCCAGGACTTTACCGCCAATGCCATGTTGCCTCCGGAAGGTCTGGACCTGAAGGACTACCTCGGTGGTCTGGAGCAGGGGCTGATCCAGCAGGCGCTGGATGATGCCAACGGCATTGTGGCGCGCGCGGCCGAGCGCCTGCGTATTCGTCGTACCACGCTGGTGGAAAAGATGCGCAAGTACGGCATGAGCCGTCGTGATGGAGACGAGCAGGCGGATGATTGACGCCTGTTTTTCAACTCGTTCATTTATAAGAAGTTTTTTTTAGGCACGGGTATTGCTACGTCCCTCGCAACGTTCCGTTTCACTGACGGTCAGCCAAGCGAGAGAGCACGATGCCCCAAGCCGCCCAGATGTCTCCTGTCCTTGATGCTTCGGGACAACCGTCGTCCGTAGAGCTGGCGAGCCGGCTTGGCCTTGAGCAGGCATTTTCGCTGTTCAACCAGATGTCCAGTCAGTTGACCGATTCCTACAGCATGCTTGAAGCCCGGGTAACCGAGCTCAAGGGTGAATTGGCAGTGGTCAGTGCCCAGCGCATGCAGGAGCTGGCGGAAAAAGAACGCCTGGCCAACCGCCTGCAAAACCTCCTTGATCTCTTACCCGGCGGCGTCATCGTCATTGACGCCCAGGGCATCGTGCGCGAAGCCAATCCGGCGGCGTGCGAGTTGCTGGGGTTGCCGCTGGAAGGTGAATTGTGGCGCCACGTCATTGCCCGCTGTTTTGCGCCGCGCGAAGACGATGGTCATGAAGTCTCCCTCAAGGATGGTCGGCGCCTGTCGATCGCCACGCGCTCGCTGGACGCCGAGCCTGGCCAGTTGGTGTTGCTCAACGACCTGACTGAAACCCGTCACCTGCAGGATCAACTGGCCCGTCATGAGCGGCTGTCGTCGTTGGGGCGCATGGTCGCTTCGTTGGCTCATCAGATACGCACGCCGTTGTCCGCCGCGTTGCTGTATGCCAGTCATTTGACCGAGCAAGAGCTGCCGGTCGCTACCCAGCAGCGCTTTGCCGGGCGCCTCAAGGAGCGCCTGCACGAGCTGGAGCACCAGGTGCGCGACATGCTGGTTTTCGCCCGGGGCGAGTTGCCGCTGACCGATCGCGTGACGCCCGCTCAGTTGATGCAATCGTTGCAAGCGGCAGCGCTGACCCACGTACAGGATCTGCCGATCCGCTGGCAGTGCGACAGTCATTCGGGGGAATTGCTGTGCAATCGCGACACCCTGGTCGGTGCGATCCTCAATCTGATCGAGAACGCCATCCAGTCCAGTGCCGGTCCATTGCGCCTCAAGATTCACCTCTATACCCGCGGCAATTACCTGCACCTGTGCGTCAGCGACAGTGGCTCCGGTATCGATGCCGCCGTTCTGGCGCGATTGGGCGAACCCTTTTTTACCACCAAGGCCACTGGCACAGGTCTTGGCCTGACCGTGGTCAAGGCAGTGGCGCGTGCTCATCAGGGACAATTGCAGTTGCGCTCGCGACTCGGTCGCGGCACTTGCGCGCAAGTTATCCTGCCGTTGTTCAGCAGCGCTCAAGGAGCGGAGTGACACAGATGGGTATCAAGGTTCTGCTGGTCGAGGACGACCGCGCGTTGCGCGAGGCGCTGGCCGATACGCTATTGCTCGCGGGGCACGATTACAAGGCGGTGGGTTCGGCAGAGGAGGCGTTGCTTGCCGTCGGCGGCGAGTCCTTCAGCCTGGTGATCAGCGACGTCAACATGCCGGGTATGGACGGCCACCAGTTGCTGGGCCTGTTGCGAGCGCGGCAGCCGCAATTGCCGGTGTTGCTGATGACGGCTCACGGCGCGGTCGAGCGTGCGGTCGATGCGATGCGCCAAGGTGCGGTGGACTATCTGGTCAAACCATTCGAGCCCAAGGCGTTGCTCGATCTGGTGGGGTGTCATGCCCTGGGCAGTCTCGGTCTGGCTGAGGGTGAAGGGCCGATAGCATTCGAGCCGGCGAGCGCGCAGTTGCTCGAATTGGCAGCGCGGGTCGCACGCAGCGATTCCACGGTGTTGATCTCGGGTGAGTCGGGCACGGGCAAGGAAGTGCTGGCGCGCTACATCCATCAGCATTCTCATCGCGCCAATCAGCCATTCATTGCGATCAACTGTGCGGCGATCCCGGACAACATGCTCGAAGCGACCTTGTTCGGGCACGAGAAGGGCTCCTTCACCGGTGCCATTGCCGCGCAAGCCGGCAAGTTCGAGCAGGCCGACGGCGGCACCATTCTGCTCGACGAAATTTCCGAAATGCCCCTGGGGCTCCAGGCCAAATTGCTGCGCGTACTGCAAGAACGTGAGGTCGAAAGGGTTGGGGCGCGCAAGCCGATCACGCTGGACATTCGTGTAGTCGCCACCACCAATCGCGACCTGGCGGGTGAAGTGGCAGCGGGGCGCTTCCGTGAAGATCTTTACTATCGCCTGTCAGTGTTTCCCCTGGCCTGGCGTCCGTTGCGCGAGCGTACCGCCGACATCCTGCCGCTGGCCGAGCGTCTGCTGGCCAGGCACGTCAATAAAATGAAGCATTCACCGGCCAGATTGTCCCCCGAGGCCCAGGCGTGTCTGATCGCTTATCCGTGGCCGGGTAACGTGCGTGAGCTGGACAACGCGATTCAGCGAGCGTTGATTCTGCAGCAGGGTGGCTTGATCCAGCCGCAGGATTTCTGCCTGGCCGGGCCGGTGGCTTGCGCTCCATTGCCTGCGTTGGCGCAGGCGCCGGTGCGTCCAGTGGAAGTCGAGGCCGAGTCGGCCGGTGCGCTGGGCGATGATCTGCGTCGCCGAGAATTCCAGATGATCATCGATACCCTGCGCGCCGAGCGCGGTCGTCGCAAAGAGGCGGCCGAGCGCCTGGGTATCAGCCCGCGGACCCTGCGCTACAAGCTGGCGCAAATGCGCGATGCCGGTATGGATGTGGAAGCCTATCTGTTCGCCACCTGATCCTGTTCCTGTAGGAGCGAGCTCTGCTCGCGATGGTCGTTAACGATAATGCGGGGCGTCAGGATAAACGCGGCGTTCTTCAGTTCATCGCGAGCAAGCTCGCTCCTACAGCGGCTAGCGGCGATGAGAAGGGCTTTTGTGAAACAAGGCCATGGAGCTGGCACCCTTGTTGCTAACACCTCATGACCCGCCGAGTGAGTGTCAAAAAATTGCGGGTCGTCAAAGAGAGAAACCATGAGCCAAGGTATTGAATTCAATCGGTTGATGCTGGATATGCGCGCCATGCAAATGGATGCCATGTCTGCGCCGAAATCGACTGCCGTTCCTGAAGTGTCGGGCAGCAGCTTTTCCGACATGCTCGGTCAGGCCGTCAATAAAGTGAACGACACCCAACAGGCTTCCACGCAGTTGGCCAGTGCGTTCGAAATCGGCAAAAGCGGCGTCGATCTTACAGACGTGATGATCTCATCGCAGAAAGCCAGCGTGTCCTTCCAGGCATTGACCCAGGTGCGCAACAAACTGGTTCAGGCCTACCAAGACATCATGCAGATGCCGGTTTAAAGGACGAGATTGAGTCATGGCAGAAGCAGTCGCCGATAACGTTCCGGCCAAGGCCACTCCAATAGACGGCAAACCGCCGCTGTTCGGGTTGTCCTTCCTGGAAAACCTCTCCGAGATGACCATGTTGCGTCAGGTGGGCCTGTTGGTCGGCCTGGCGGCGAGCGTGGCGATTGGTTTTGCCGTGGTGTTGTGGTCCCAGCAACCGGACTACCGGCCTCTGTACGGCAGCCTTGCCGGCATGGACGCCAAGCAGGTCATGGATACCCTGGCCTCCGCCGATATCCCGTACACCGTCGAACCCAATTCCGGTGCCTTGCTGGTCAAGGCCGATGACCTGTCCCGAGCGCGGCTCAAGCTCGCGGCCGCTGGTGTCACTCCCAGCGACGGCAACATCGGTTTTGAAATCCTCGACAAGGAGCAGGGGCTTGGCACCAGCCAGTTCATGGAAGCGACCCGCTACCGTCGCGGCCTCGAAGGCGAACTGGCCCGCACCATTTCCAGCCTGAACAACGTCAAGGGTGCCCGCGTACACCTGGCGATCCCGAAAAGTTCGGTGTTCGTGCGCGACGAACGCAAGCCAAGCGCTTCGGTTCTGGTTGAACTCTATTCCGGTCGCTCCCTCGAGCCAGGCCAGGTCGTTGCCATCATCAATCTGGTAGCGACCAGCGTTCCCGAACTCAGCAAATCGCAGATCACCGTGGTCGACCAGAAGGGCAACCTGCTCTCCGATCAGGCGGAAAACTCCGAACTGACCATGGCTGGCAAGCAGTTCGACTACAGCCGTCGCATGGAAAGCATGCTCACTCAGCGCGTGCACAACATCCTGCAGCCGGTGCTGGGCAACGACCGTTACAAGGCCGAAGTCTCGGCCGACGTGGATTTCAGTGCGGTCGAATCGACTTCCGAGCAATTCAACCCGGATCAACCGGCGTTGCGCAGCGAGCAGTCGGTCAACGAACAACGTACCGCCAGCAATGGCCCGCAAGGCGTGCCGGGTGCCTTGAGCAACCAGCCTCCAGCGCCGGCCTCCGCACCGCAAACCACCGGCGGCACTCCGGGGGCAGCCGGCATGGTGCAGCCGGGCCAGCCGCTGGTTGATGCCAATGGCCAGCAAATCATGGACCCGGCCACCGGTCAGCCGATGCTCGCTCCGTACCCGGCAGACAAGCGTCAACAATCGACCAAGAACTTCGAACTCGACCGATCCATCAGCCACACCAAGCAGCAGCAGGGCCGGTTGAATCGCCTGTCGGTGTCGGTGGTGGTCGATGATCAGGTCAAGATCAATCCGGCCAGCGGCGAAACCACCCGTGCGCCATGGAGCGCCGATGAATTGGCGCGCTTCACTCGCCTGGTTCAGGACGCGGTCGGCTTCGATGCCAGCCGTGGTGACAGCGTCAGTGTGATCAACATGCCGTTCTCCGCCGAGCGCGGTGAAGCGATTGCCGAAATTCCGTTCTACTCCCAGCCGTGGTTCTGGGACATCGTCAAGCAAGTGCTGGGTGTGCTGTTCATTCTGGTGCTGGTATTCGGTGTGCTGCGTCCGGTGCTCAACAATATTACCGGTGGTGGCAAGGGCAAGCAGTTGGCCGGTATCGGCAGCGACGTCGAGTTGGGTGGCATGGGCGGTCTGGATGGCGAACTGGCCAACGACCGTGTCAGCCTCGGTGGCCCGACCAGCATCCTGTTGCCGAGCCCGAGCGAAGGCTATGACGCTCAGTTGAACGCAATCAAGAGTCTGGTGGCAGAAGACCCGGGTCGTGTGGCCCAGGTCGTGAAAGAGTGGATTAACGCAGATGAGTGATAACCGAGCCGTTGCCGCCAAACTGTCCAAGGTCGACAAAGCCGCAATCCTGTTGCTGTCCCTGGGGTCCACCGACGCTGCCCAGGTGCTGCGCCACATGGGCCCCAAAGAGGTTCAGCGCGTGGGTGTGGCCATGGCCCAGATGGGTAATGTGCACCGCGAGCAGGTCGAACAGGTGATGAGCGAGTTCGTCGATATCGTCGGCGACCAGACCAGCCTGGGCGTCGGCTCCGACGACTATGTGCGCAAGATGCTCACCCAGGCTCTTGGCGAAGACAAGGCCAACGGCCTGATCGACCGCATCCTGCTCGGTGGCAACACCAGCGGCCTCGACAGCCTGAAGTGGATGGAGCCGCGCGCCGTCGCCGACGTGATCCGTTATGAACACCCGCAGATCCAGGCGATCGTGGTGGCGTATCTCGATCCGGACCAGGCCGGTGAAGTGCTCGGCAACTTCGACCACAAGGTGCGGCTCGACATCATCCTGCGGGTCTCTTCGCTGAACACCGTACAGCCAGCGGCCCTGAAAGAGCTCAACCAGATTCTCGAGAAGCAGTTCTCCGGCAACTCGAATGCCTCGCGCACCACCCTGGGTGGCATCAAACGCGCGGCGGACATCATGAACTTCCTCGACAGCTCGATCGAAGGCCAGCTCATGGACTCGATCCGCGAAGTCGACGAAGACCTGTCCGGTCAGATCGAAGACCTCATGTTCGTGTTCAACAACCTGGCCGATGTCGACGACCGCGGGATTCAGGCGCTGCTGCGCGAGGTGTCCTCCGATGTGCTGGTGCTGGCCCTCAAAGGGTCGGACGAAGGCGTCAAGGAGAAGATCTTCAAGAACATGTCCAAGCGTGCCGCCGAACTGTTGCGCGACGACCTGGAAGCCAAGGGCCCGGTGCGCGTCAGCGACGTGGAAACCGCGCAGAAGGAAATCCTCACCATCGCCCGCCGTATGGCCGAAGCCGGGGAAATCGTTCTCGGCGGCAAGGGCGGCGAGGAAATGATCTAACACCATGGTCAAGAATGATGATGCACCCACTGACCTGATCCGGGCCAGGGATGTCAGTGGTTTCGATACCTGGGCGCTACCCAGTTTCGACCCGCCGGAGCCCGAGCCGGAACCTGAGCCTGAACCCGAACCGCCGGAAATGGAAGAAGTGCCGCTGGAGGAAGTCCAGCCACTGACCCTCGAAGAGCTCGAAAGCATTCGCCAGGAAGCCTATAACGAAGGCTTCGCGGTGGGTGAGAAGGAAGGTTTCCACAGCACCACGCTCAAGGTCCGTCAGGAAGCCGAAATGGCCCTGACCGCCAAGATTGCGGCGTTGGAGCAACTGATGACGCACCTGTTCGAGCCCATTGCCGAACAGGACACCGAGATTGAAAAGTCCCTGGTCGACCTCGTGCAGCACATCACCAGACAGGTGATTCAGCGCGAACTGGCCATCGACTCGACGCAGATCGAACACGTCATGCGCGAGGCGCTCAAGCTCTTGCCGCTGGGCGTGGGCAATGTACGGCTGTACATCAATCCGCAGGATTTCGAACAGGTCAAAGCCCTGCGCGAACGTCATGAAGAAACCTGGCGCATCGTCGAGGACGAAGCGTTGTTGCCTGGCGGTTGCCGGGTCGAGACAGAACACAGCCGCATCGACGCCACGGTCGAAACCCGTGTCGCGCGGGTGATGGACAAGCTGTTCGATCAGTTGCACGAGCAGGCCTTGCACCCGGCCGCGCCGGACCTGAGCCTGGAACTGCCGATCGAAAGTAAGCCTGCGGTCGCACCGGCTCAGGATGTTCCCGATGCGCCTTGAACGCACCAGTTTCGCCAAGCGCCTGGGCAGCTATGCCGAGGCCACGGGACTGGAGGGCGCACCGATCCTCGAAGGCCGCCTGCTACGCATGGTCGGCCTGACCCTTGAAGCCGAAGGCCTGCGCGCCGCCATGGGCAGCCGCTGCATGGTCATCAACGACGACAGCTATCACCCGATGCAGGTCGAAGCCGAGGTGATGGGCTTCTCCGGCAGTAAAGTCTTCCTGATGCCAGTCGGCAGTGTCGCCGGCATCGCGCCCGGTGCCCGAGTGGTGCCCTTGGCCGATACCGGTCGCCTGCCCATGGGCATGAGCATGCTCGGGCGGGTGCTGGATGGCGCCGGTCGTGCGCTGGACGGCAAGGGCGGGATGAAGGCCGAAGACTGGGTGCCAATGGACGGCCCGACCATCAACCCGCTCAAGCGCGAACCGATCAGCGAACCGCTGGACGTGGGCATCCGTTGCATCAATGGCATGCTGACGGTCGGCCGCGGCCAGCGGCTCGGCCTGTTCGCCGGTACCGGTGTCGGTAAATCCGTGCTGTTGGGGATGATGACGCGCTTTACCGAGGCCGACATTATCGTCGTCGGGCTGATCGGTGAGCGGGGGCGTGAAGTTAAAGAATTCATCGAGCACATCCTCGGTGAAGAAGGGCTCAAGCGTTCGGTAGTGGTGGCGTCCCCGGCGGACGATGCGCCGCTGATGCGACTGCGCGCCGCCATGTACTGCACGCGCATCGCCGAATATTTCCGCGACAAGGGCAAGAACGTCCTGTTGCTCATGGATTCGCTGACCCGTTTCGCCCAGGCCCAGCGGGAAATCGCCTTGGCCATCGGCGAGCCGCCGGCGACCAAAGGCTATCCGCCGTCGGTATTCGCCAAGCTGCCGAAACTGGTGGAGCGGGCCGGTAATGCCGAGAAGGGTGGTGGTTCGATCACCGCGTTCTACACCGTGCTGTCCGAAGGCGATGACCAGCAGGACCCGATTGCCGACTCGGCGCGGGGCGTGCTCGACGGGCACATCGTGCTGTCCCGGCGACTGGCCGAGGAAGGTCATTACCCGGCCATTGATATCGAGGCATCCATCAGCCGGGTGATGCCGGCGGTGGTGTCGCCGGAGCACATGATGCGAGCGCAGTATTTCAAGCAATTGTGGTCGCGCTATCAGCAGAGTCGCGACCTGATCAGCGTCGGCGCCTACGTCGCTGGCGGCGACCGCGAGACCGACCTGGCGATTTCCTTGCAACCGCAGCTGGTCAAATACCTGCGCCAGGGGCTCAACGACAGCATCAGCCTGGGCGAAAGCGAAGCTTACCTCGCGTCGATCTTCGCGCCCGCGGCAGGCGGCTAACCGGCCATGGCCCAGACTCGGGCAGGGCGCCTGGCCCCCGTGGTGGAAATGGCCGAAAAGGCCGAGAAAACCGCAGTCCAGCGCCTGGGGCACTTTCAGGGGCAAGTGCGTTTGGCCGAAAGCAAACTCGCCGACCTCGAAGCCTTCCGTCTCGACTATCAGGAACAATGGATCGTGCGCGGCAGCGGCGGCGTCTCGGGCCAATGGTTGCTGGGCTATCAGGGCTTTCTCGCGCAACTGGGCACGGCCATCGACCAGCAGCGGCAAAGCCTGGCCTGGCATCAGAACAACCTGAACAAGGCCCGGGAAACCTGGCAGCAGGCGTTTGCCCGGGTCGAGGGTTTGCGCAAGCTGGTTCAGCGCTATGCCGATGAGGCGCGGGCGCTTGAAGACCGGCGCGAACAGAAACTGTTGGATGAATTGTCCCAGCGCCTGCCACGGCAGGATCACCTGTAGGAGCGAACTCGCTCGCGATGAACCTGTGAGCGCACGGGGGTGTCAGGTTTACAGCGATAACGATTCGACAGTCACCACAACCTACCGCCTTGCTCCAACCTCTACCAAATGCTAAACCTTGTGCAAGCGGGTTTACCAATGACAAGGAAGCCATGAAATGTCAGTCGTTACAGAACTCTCTCCGGATGGGCAAAAACTGACGATATCGGTCAAGGGACGATTCGATTTCGCCAAGCATCAGGAGTTTCGTCAGTCCTACGAAAATAAAGAGATATCGGCGGTTGTGGTCGACCTGAAAGACGCCACTTACCTCGACAGCTCGGCGCTGGGCATGCTGCTTTTGCTGCGTGATCACGCCGGTGGCGACGAATCCGATGTCCGCGTCGTCAACAGCAGTACCGACGTGCGCAAGATCCTCGCCATCTCCAACTTCGACAAGCTGTTCGACATCAGTTGATTGCCATGCAGCCACTGGAGCCGCTGACGATCCTGATTGCCGAGGATAGCGCCGCCGATCGCCTGCTGTTGTCGAGCATTCTGCGCCGCCAGGGGCACGAAGTGCTGACGGCGGCCAACGGTGCCGAAGCGGTCGAGGTGTTTCGCCAGCAATCACCGCACCTGGTGTTGATGGATGCGCTGATGCCGGTGATGGACGGCTTCGAGGCGGCCCGGCAGATCAAGGCTCTGGCCGGGGAAACCCTGGTGCCGATCATCTTCCTCACGTCGTTGTCCGAAAGCGAAGCCCTGGCCCGTTGCCTGGAAGTCGGCGGTGACGACTTTCTGGCCAAGCCCTACAACCAGGTGATTCTCGCTGCCAAGATCAAGGCGATGGATCGCTTGCGGCGCTTGCAGGACACCGTGCTGCAACAGCGTGACCAGATCGCCCGGCACCACGACTACCTGCTCAACGAACAGCGTGTGGCCAAGGCCGTTTTCGACAAGGTGGCGCACTCCGGCTGCCTGAATGCCGCTCCGAATATCCGTTATCTGCAATCGCCCTATGCGCTGTTCAACGGCGACCTGTTGCTGGCCGCGTTCACCCCGGCTGGAGACATGCACGTGCTGCTGGGCGATTTCACCGGCCACGGTTTGCCAGCGGCAGTGGGTGCGATGCCCTTGGCCGAGGTCTTCTACGGCATGACCGCCAAGGGCTATGGCCTGGCGGAAATCCTGCGCGAGATGAATGCCAAGCTCAAGCGCATCCTGCCGGTGGACATGTTCTGCTGTGCCACGTTGCTGTGCCTGAGTTTTCAGCGTCGTTCGGTGGAAGTCTGGAATGGCGGCATGCCGGACGGTTACCTGCATCGCGTTGCCAGTGGCGAGCGAACGCCTCTGCCTGCGCGGAACCTGCCTTTGGGTGTGCTGAGCCCGGAATCCTTCGATGAGCGTACCGACGTGTATCCCATGGCCCTCGGGGATCGGGTGTTTCTGCTGTCCGATGGGGTGATCGATACCTGCGACGCCAATGATCAACTGTTTGGCGCGCAGCGATTGCAGCAAGTGTTTGCCGCCAATCGGCATCCGAATGCGCTGTTCGAAGAGATCGAGCAGGCGCTGCGTCATTTCGGCGGTGAAGCGCGTGACGATGTCAGTATGGTCGAAGTCAGCCTGCTGGAGTCGACGCAAATCACTCCGCCGGCGTTGGTCTACTCCGACAGCGGCCAGTCCTGCCCGCTGGACTGGTCGGTAAGTTTCGAGTTTCGCGCCGCCACGCTCAAGCGCTTCAATCCGTTACCCTATCTGTTGCAGTTGTTGCTTGAGGTCCATGGTCTTCGGGCTCAGAGCGGTGCGCTCTACAGCGTGCTGGCGGAGCTCTACTCCAATGCGCTGGAGCATGGCGTGCTGGGGCTGGATTCGAGTCTCAAGCGCGATGCCTCGGGTTTTGCGCGATATTATCAAGAGCGCAATGCCCGGCTGGACGAGCTGCTGGATGGTTATGTACGGTTGCATTTGCAGGTGACGCCAACGGACGATGGCGGTTGCCTGACCATTCACATCGAAGACAGCGGCAAGGGTTTCGATGTCGAGCGGGTGATCGCAAGACCTTTGGAAGACGTCCGCCTGTCGGGGCGAGGGGTCAGTCTGATCCGCCAGTTGGGGCGTAATGCCCGCTGGAGCGACAATGGTCGAAGTGCACGCGTGGAGTTTATCTGGGAGGCTCTGGCATAATCCGCGCATTCTTGATCAAGGAGTGAGCAAGTGGACGACACACATGTGGATCGCGACGTGCTGAGCGTATTGCAGGAAGTGATGGAAGGGGGCTATCCGGATCTGCTGGATATCTTTCTTGCGGACTCCGAAGAGCGCCTGAAAGTCTTGAGAACGGCTGACAGTGCTGCACTGCTGGTTGAAACCGCCCATAGCTTCAAGGGCAGCAGCAGCAATATGGGCGCCCTGAGGCTGACCGAGCTGTGCCATCAACTTGAGCTGCAGGCCAGAAGTTTGCCATGCACCGCCGTTCAGGAACTGGTCGGCGAAATCGATCGCGAGTTCGCCGGTATCCGGCCTCTGTACGAAGCTGAACGACAGCGTTGCCCGGCGAAAATCTGAGCACACGCTGCATTTGGTCCTCTTCGAGTGAAACTGGCTCGACCTTTGCAATCAACTCATCCAACTGTACTTACGAGCCCCGTGCAGCGGAGACCGTTTCATGCCCGTTACCCCCGATATTCTGTTTCAGGCCTCCAGGCAGGCCAAGACTCAAGCTGGCTCCGCCAATCCTCCGGCGCAGACCTCTGAGCCCGGGGGCAAGGCCGCAAGCTTCGCTGATGTCTACGCCGATCAGGCGCAAAGCAAGCCCACTGCGTTGGCGGATGCGTCGCTCAAGCCGGGTCGCGACAAAACCAGCGATGTTGCCGGAACCAAAGACGCTGGTGACGACAAGTCTGCCGCCGAGGAACCGGTGGTTGCCGATGGCGGCAAATCCTTGCCTGCCGAGAGTTCGGTGCAGGCTGGCGACAAGGTCGCTGGCGATGATGCGTCAGATGCCGACCCGGCTCCGGTCGTTGACGCCGCACTGCTGGATCCGGCGCTTGATCCTACATTGCAATCCATCGTATCGGCACCGGTAGCCCCCGCCGTGGTCGACACGGTGCAACCTGTCGTTGATGCGCCGGTTGCCGCTACGGCAATGGCTACGGCTGTACTCGCTCCAGCGCTGGCCACTGCCGAGGGCGATTTCGATCCCTCGACCGATCCGCTCGACGCATTGCCGGCGGTGCGCCTGGCGATGGAGCAGGGCGGTCACGTATCGGCTTCCAGCCAGGCGCAGCCCAAGGCTGCACCGACACAGGCGCAAGCCCAGGCTGACGCAGAGCTGACGCCAGAGCAAAACTTTGCCGCCGGCATGGCGACCCTGTTGGGTGTTAAGGGCGACAAGAGCGACACCAGCCCGGGTGAAGACAAGGCTTTCAGCGGCTTGATCGATGATGGCCTGAAGGATCTCAAGTCCGCCAGCAGCGACACCCGTGTCGATGATTTCGCCAACCGTCTGGCAGCGCTGACCCAGGCGGCCACACCGAAGACAGCCAATGCCTTGCCGGTGAACCAGCCGATCGCCATGCACCAGAGCGGGTGGACCGAAGAGGTGGTGAACCGGGTCATGTACCTGTCCAGCGCCAATCTCAAGGCGGCGGACATCCAGTTGCAGCCCGCTGAGCTCGGGCGTCTGGACATTCGGGTGAACATGGTTCCCGATCAACAGACCCAGGTCACGTTCATGAGTGCGCATCCGGGCGTCCGTGAGGCGCTGGATGGGCAGGTCCATCGCTTGCGCGACATGTTCGCGCAGCAGGGCATGGGGCAGGTCGATGTCAACGTTTCGGACCAGTCCCGTGGTTCGCAGCAGGGGCAGGAACAAGCCCGGCAAGGTCAGAGCGGGCGGACCAGTGCCAGCGGCGGTCGCCTCGATTCAATGGATGATGACATCACCCCAAGCGTCGCTGAAGCGGCGGTCAATACCACCAGCGTGATCGGCTCCAGCGCGGTCGATTACTACGCCTGACCAAACGAACACCTAACCCTGTGGGAGCGAGCTTGCTCGCGATAGCGGTGTAACAGTCGATGAAACTGTTGACTGTTAAAATGCCATCGCGAGCAAGCTCGCTCCCACAGTGGCTTCGTGGTGATCTTCCGATCGAAGCCGGTCCGCCCAGCTCTTCCCGATACTTCTGGCATAACACTTGCTCTTGCCTTGCCGTGCGACTGTGAAAACCCGAATAGTGACGGATTATTGGCATGGCGAAGAGCGACGCAGCAGTAAAAGACCCCGCAACGAAAGGCAAACTCAAGCTGATTATCGTGATCGTGCTGGCCCTGCTGCTGGCGATCGGTGTGTCCGTGGGGGCGACCTGGTACTTCATGCACAGCGCTCAGAGCAAGCCTGCCGCCGCAGTGGAACAAACCGCTCCTGTCGGCAAGCAGCCAGCGATTTTCGAGGCGATGGCGCCAGCTTTCGTGGCCAACTTCAACCAGAACGGTCGCCAGCGCTACATGCAAGTGAGCATCACCATGCTCGCGCGCAACCAGGCGGATCTGGAGGCGCTCAAGGTCCACATGCCGGTGATCCGCAATAACCTGGTGATGCTGTTCTCCGGGCAGGACTTCGCGACCCTCGCCTCGCCGGTCGGCCAGGAAATGCTGCGGCAGAAAGCTACCGCCAGTGTCCAGGAAGTGGCGCAGAAAGAGCTCGGTAAAGTGGTGATCGAACAGTTGCTTTTCACTAATTTCGTACTGCAGTAGGAACACGACATGGCCGTGCAGGACCTGCTGTCCCAGGATGAGATCGACGCGCTGTTGCATGGCGTCGACGATGGTCTGGTACAGACCGAAAACGCTGCCGAACCCGGCAGCGTCAAAAGCTATGACCTGACCAGCCAGGATCGCATCGTCCGTGGACGCATGCCGACCCTGGAAATGATCAACGAGCGTTTCGCCCGCTACACACGCATCAGCATGTTCAACATGCTGCGTCGCTCGGCGGACGTGGCGGTCGGCGGCGTGCAGGTGATGAAGTTCGGCGAATACGTGCACTCGCTGTACGTGCCGACCAGTCTCAACCTGGTCAAGATCAAACCCCTGCGCGGCACCGCGCTGTTCATCCTCGACGCCAAGCTGGTGTTCAAGCTGGTGGACAACTTCTTCGGCGGCGACGGCCGCCACGCCAAGATCGAAGGGCGTGAATTCACGCCGACCGAACTGCGCGTGGTACGCATGGTGCTGGAGCAGGCGTTCGTCGATTTGAAGGAAGCCTGGCAGGCGATCATGGAAGTCAACTTCGAGTACATCAACTCGGAAGTGAACCCGGCCATGGCCAACATCGTCGGCCCGAGCGAGGCCATTGTGGTGTCGACCTTCCACATCGAACTCGATGGCGGTGGCGGCGACCTGCACGTGACCATGCCGTACTCGATGATCGAGCCAGTGCGCGAAATGCTCGACGCCGGCTTCCAGTCGGATCTCGACGATCAGGACGAGCGCTGGGTCAACGCCCTGCGCCAGGACGTGCTGGACGTCGACGTGCCGATCGGTGCGACGGTGGCTCGTCGTCAGTTGCGCCTGCGCGACATCCTGCACATGCAGCCGGGGGATGTGATCCCGGTCGACATGCCGGAAGAAATGATCATGCGCGCCAACGGCGTGCCGGCCTTCAAGGTCAAGATGGGCTCGCACAAGGGCAATCTGGCGTTGCAAGTGATCGAGCCGATCGAGCGCCGTTGACCGGCGCTCGTACCCATTCGCGATTAAACGAATTCTGAATTTTTGCTCGCCGAGGACACTGACAAATGAACACGCAAGACGACCAGGCTCTGGCCGATGAGTGGGCAGCAGCCCTGGAAGAAACCGGTGATGCCGGGCAGGCCGATATCGATGCCTTGCTGGCCGCCGACTCCGGCAGCTCCGCGTCCAACCGCCTGCCCATGGAAGAGTTCGGCAGCGTGCCGAAAAACAACGATCCGGTGAGCCTCGAAGGCCCGAACCTGGACGTGATCCTCGATATCCCGGTGTCGATTTCCATGGAAGTGGGCAGCACCGACATCAACATCCGCAACCTGCTGCAACTGAACCAGGGTTCGGTGATCGAGCTTGATCGCCTGGCCGGCGAGCCGCTGGACGTGCTGGTCAATGGCACGCTCATCGCCCACGGCGAAGTGGTGGTGGTCAACGAGAAGTTCGGCATCCGCCTGACGGACGTGATCAGCCCGAGCGAACGCATCAAGAAGCTGCGCTGAGTGAAAAGGGTTCTCGGGTTTGTATTGGCGATGCCGTTCAACGTGCTGGCGGCTGAGCCTGTCGCTACGGCGACCACGGCTGCCGCGCCGGCGGTGAGCAGCGGTGTGGCTGGGCAACTGACGCAGCTGGTGTTCGGCTTGTTGCTGGTGCTGGGGCTGATCTTCCTCCTCGCCTGGTTGCTGCGTCGGGTCCAGCAGGCAGGTCCGGCTGGCAAGGGGCAGGTGATCGAGATTGTCGGTTCCCGCGCGCTGGGGCCTCGCGACCGCCTGATGCTGGTGCAGGTCGGCAACGAGCAGATCCTGTTGGGCCTGAGCCCCGGCAACATCACTGCATTGCATGTGCTCAAGGAGCCGGTGCAAGTGCCGAGTACCGAGAAGCCGACGCCGGAATTTGCCCAGCGCCTGTTGGAGATGCTGGGTAAAGATCAGAAGGATAAGAAGTAATGGGTGCGCTGCGCATCGCCTTGATGCTGACCCTGATGCTGGCCGCGCCGCTGGCATTCGCCGCCGATCCGTTGTCGATCCCGGCCATCACCCTGGGCACCAATGCGCAGGGTGCGCAGGAATACTCGGTCAGCCTGCAAATCCTGCTGATCATGACCGCGCTGAGTTTTATCCCGGCGTTTGTCATGCTGATGACCAGTTTCACCCGGATCATCATTGTCTTCTCGATCCTGCGCCAGGCCCTGGGCCTGCAGCAGACACCGTCGAACCAGATCCTCACCGGCATGGCGCTGTTCCTGACCCTGTTCATCATGGCGCCGGTGTTCGACCGGGTGAACCAGGACGCCTTGCAGCCGTATCTGGCGGAAAAACTGACGGCCCAGGATGCGGTCGCCAAGGCCCAGGTGCCGATCAAGAACTTCATGCTCGCCCAGACCCGCACCAGCGATCTGGAACTGTTCATGCGCCTGTCCAAGCGCACTGACATCGCGACGCCGGATCAGGCGCCATTGACCATCCTGGTGCCGGCCTTCGTGACCTCCGAGCTGAAAACGGCATTCCAGATCGGCTTCATGATCTTCATTCCGTTCCTGATCATCGACCTGGTCGTGGCCAGTGTGTTGATGGCCATGGGTATGATGATGCTGTCGCCGCTGATCATTTCCCTGCCGTTCAAGATCATGTTGTTCGTGCTGGTGGATGGCTGGGCGCTGATCATCGGCACGCTGGCCAGCAGCTTTGGCGGTGTCTCGCCATGACCCCGGAAGTTGCGGTCGACATCTTTCGCGAAGCGCTGTGGCTGACCACCATGATGGTCGCCGTGCTGGTGATTCCGAGTTTGCTGGTGGGCCTGTTGGTGGCGATGTTTCAGGCCGCCACGCAGATCAACGAACAGACCCTGAGCTTTTTGCCGCGCCTGTTGGTGATGCTGGTGACGCTGATCGTTGGCGGTCCATGGCTGGTGCAGACTTTCATGGAGTACATCCTGCAGTTGTACGGCAGTATTCCGCAGGTCATCGGCTAAGCCATGTCACTGCTTGCACTGACCGATACCCAGATCAGCACCTGGGTGGCGACGTTCATGTTGCCGCTGTTTCGCGTCGGCGCCTTGCTGATGGTCATGCCGGTGTTTGGCACGACCTTGCTGCCCCGGCGCATCCGCCTGTATTTCGCGTTGGCCATCACCGTGGTCATCGCGCCGGGCCTGCCGCCGATGCCTCCGGTCAATGCTCTGGATTTGAGCGGGCTATTGCTGATTGCCGAGCAGATTCTCATCGGTGCGGTGATGGGTTTTTCCTTGCAGCTGTTCTTCCAGGCCTTTGTGGTGGCCGGGCAAATCGTCGCCATCCAGATGGGCATGGGCTTCGCCTCCATGATCGACCCGGCCAACGGCGTATCGACGGCGGTGATCGGGCAGTTCTTCACCATGCTGGTGACGCTGCTGTTCCTGTCCATGAACGGTCATCTGGTGGTGTTCGAGATCCTCACCGAGAGTTTCACCACGTTGCCGGTGGGGGGCGGCCTGATGGTCAACCACTACTGGGAACTGGCCGGCAAGCTCGGCTGGGTGCTCGGTGCGGCGCTGTTGCTGGTACTGCCGGCGATCACCGCGTTGCTGGTGGTCAACATCGCGTTTGGCGTCATGACCCGGGCGGCGCCGCAACTCAATATTTTCTCTGTCGGCTTCCCGCTGATCCTGGTGCTTGGGCTGTTTATCGTCTGGGTCGGGCTGGCGGACATTCTCAACCAGTATCAACCGCTGGCCTCCGAGGCCTTGCAGTTGTTACGCGAAATGGCACGGGCGAGCTGAGTCATGGCCGAGAGCGAAAGCGGTCAGGATAAAACAGAAGACCCCACGGAGAAGCGCAAGCAGGACTCCCGTGAAAAGGGTGAGATTGCGCGGTCCAAGGAGCTCAACACCCTGGCGATCATGCTGGTCGGTGCCTCGGCGCTGCTGATTTTTGGCGGCGCCATGGCGCAGGACATGATGGAGCTGATGCGCATCAACTTCTCGCTGCCGCGGGAGGTGATTCTGGATCAGCGCTCCATGGCCACCTACCTGATGCGCTCGGGGCAGATTGCCCTGTGGTCGATCCAGCCAGTGATGATCACGTTGGTGCTGGCCGCCATCATCGGTCCGATTTCCTTGGGTGGCTGGCTGTTCGCGCCAAGTTCCATGGCGCCCAAATTCAGCCGCTTGAACCCCGGTCCCGGCCTCAAGCGCATGTTCTCGACCAAGTCGCTGGTCGAACTGCTCAAGGCTCTGGCCAAGTTCATCATCATCCTGTTCGTGGCGCTGGCGGTGCTGTCGTCGGACATCGACGACCTGCTGCGCATCGCCCATGAGCCCTTGGATATGGCCATTATTCACAGTCTGCAAGTCGTGGGCTGGAGCACCTTGTGGATGGCCTGCGGATTGATCCTCATCGCTGCGGTGGATGTACCGGTGCAGCTCTGGGAAAGCCACAAGAAGCTGCTGATGACCAAGCAGGAAGTGCGCGATGAACACAAGGACCAGGAAGGGCGGCCGGAGGTCAAACAACGGATCCGTCAGCTGCAGCGCGAGATGTCCCAGCGACGGATGATGGCCGCCATTCCCGAGGCCGACGTGGTCATCACCAACCCGACGCACTACGCCGTGGCGCTCAAGTACGACCCGGAAAAGGGTAATGCGCCGGTATTGCTGGCCAAGGGTAGCGACTTCCTGGCCCTGAAGATCCGTGAGATCGCTGCGGCCAACGAGATTCTGTTGCTGGAGTCTCCGGCGCTGGCGCGGTCGATCTACTACTCCACGGAACTGGAGCAGGAGATTCCCGGCGGTCTCTACCTGGCGGTCGCGCAGGTGCTGGCTTACGTTTATCAGATTCGACAGTATCGGGCGGGCAAGGGCAAGCGGCCTGATCCGCTTAAGGATGATTTGCCGATTCCGCCGGATTTGAGGCGTGACTCCTAGATTGGATGCTGCACGTGCGAGTTAATAAATTGGATAGATTCCATCCCTGATTAGTAAACGGGCTTTTTCTGGATGAACTCCGGTTAATACGCCTTCTGTTGCTTTTACGGCTGTTACGTTAAGGCTTTCGTGAACAATATTTCTGCCTGAAAGGTTATTTTCTCTAAGTGCAGGTCTTATATTTTCTGCTGCATTTTTCATGTTGTATAAATCCACGTACCTATCTATGCGGTAAGGGAGCGGTGGAGGAAGTTGACTCATTTGTTCATGATTTAGTGTTGAGTAGATTAGTTCTTGAAGAGTGGGGTTGCGCTTTGTAGTTGTCCATATGCTATGCTCGGTTTTTGTTGATATTGTTGTTTCGTCAGCTATCACGACTTTAGTTCGATAATCATCGTCGCTCCATTTCCAGGTAGTCAATTCTTGCCAAGAGTTATCAGGTTTAAGTGTTTTCACATTTTTAGCTGTTGTGAATAGCGTTTCAGGTCCGTTTTTATAGGCGGGTCGAACAGGATTGGTTCCAAAGCGTGAAAAAAACGTGCGAAACAATTTTGTTATAGAAAAATGTCCATTTGGATCGTAACGATTTATTGGATCGCCTAAACAATAAGCATAGGTATTCAGCCCTCCCTTCCCAAATGGGCTTAAATTATCCGGACTATTAAACCGCATCAAATGCGGATTAAACGCCCGATAGCCATTTCCCAACAAATAATGCCCGGTCACCGGGTCCAGCCGTTCGCCGTTAAAACCCAGCAGGCTGAGCAAGCCGTTGAGTGCCGGGCGATGGCCATAAGGGGAGTAAGCGATGGGGGGCGGTTGGAGGCCCTTGTTGACGGTGTGTAATACCGAGCGTTGCAAGTCGGTAGCCAGCAACGTGGTATCGAGTGCGTCGCCCTCGCGTTGCTGCTGAGCCAATAAAAGGTCGTCGTTTTGAAAAATTGAATGCCTCGTCGCGCCCTGAATTTCGGTCGCCAAGCGGCTTTTGCAGTAAAAACGCTGGTGAGCGGGTACATCCGGTTGAAGCTGGCTGATCAGGCGATCCAGAGGGTCATAGCTGTAGCGGCAACGCAGGATGGGTTGTGTGGATTCCATGGAGGTCGCTCCAGATTCTCAAAGGGAGGGCGATTGAGTATCGGTCGGTCAGTCGCAGGTGGGTACTAGCAGAACTGATAGGTTCAGTAGTCTTTGCGGCGGGTGGGCAGTTCGGAGCGCCGCAATTCCTGTGGGAGTGAGCTTGCTCGCGATAGCGGTGGGTCAGCCAGCAAGTATGTTTGTTGTGCCGACGTCATCGCGAGCAAGCTCGCTCCCACTGGGTTCTCCGCTGTTCTGAAATTTAGCCTTTTTCTGAAGCCGCACAGGCTTACTCCACAACCTCAATTTCCCTCCACGCAAAAGTTGGAAAGCTTCTTGCAGTAGCCGCCCTGCGCCCGCTTCAGGCGTCAAAAGTTTGCTTTAAAGGAACGGGGAAAACCGGTGGATCGCTCTCAGTTATTCAACACTGCTCGCACAAACGTTGCCGATTTGAGTCGCGGCAATCTGGGCGTGCCGCTGTTGCTGCTGGTCATGCTGGCGATGATGATGTTGCCGGTGCCGCCGTTCCTGCTGGACGTGTTCTTCACCTTCAACATTGCCCTGTCCATCGTCGTGCTGCTGGTGTGCGTCTATGCTCTGCGCCCGCTGGATTTCGCGGTGTTTCCGACCATTCTGCTGGTGGCGACGTTGTTGCGCCTGGCGTTGAACGTGGCTTCGACGCGGGTGGTGATGCTCCACGGCCAGGACGGTCATGCGGCGGCCGGCAAGGTGATCCAGGCCTTCGGTGAGGTGGTGATCGGCGGTAACTACGTGGTCGGTATCGTGGTCTTCGCGATTTTGATGATCATCAACTTCGTCGTGGTGACCAAGGGCGCGGGGCGGATTTCCGAGGTGAGCGCGCGTTTCACCCTCGATGCGATGCCCGGCAAGCAAATGGCGATCGACGCCGACCTCAACGCCGGTCTGATCGATCAGGCCCAGGCCAAGGCCCGTCGTTCGGAAGTGGCCCAGGAAGCTGAGTTCTACGGTTCCATGGACGGCGCCAGCAAATTCGTCCGCGGTGACGCCATCGCCGGTCTGTTGATCCTGTTCATCAACCTGATCGGCGGCATGGCGGTCGGTATCTTCCAGCACGGCATGACCTTCGGTGACGCCGGTAAGGTGTATGCGCTGCTGACCATCGGTGACGGTTTGGTGGCGCAATTGCCATCACTGTTGTTATCGACAGCAGCGGCAATCATGGTGACCCGTGCGTCCGGTTCGGAAGACATGGGCAAGCAAATCAATCGCCAGATGTTCGCTTCGCCCAAGGCGCTGGCGGTGGCGGCCGGTTTGATGGCGGTCATGGGCCTGGTGCCCGGCATGCCGCACTTCTCGTTCCTGAGCATGGCGGCCCTGGCGGCCGGTGGCGCTTACCTGTTCTGGAAGAAGCAGAACGTCGCCAAGGTTCACGCCCTGCAAGAGGTCAAGCGCCAGCAGGAGTTGCTGCCGTCGCCGGCCCGCGCACAGGAAACCAAGGAGCTTGGCTGGGATGACGTGACACCGATCGACATGATCGGCCTGGAGGTGGGTTATCGCCTGATTCCGCTGGTGGACCGCAACCAGGGCGGCCAGTTGCTGGCGCGAATCAAGGGCGTGCGCAAGAAGCTGTCCCAGGATCTGGGCTTCCTGATGCCCACGGTGCATATCCGCGACAACCTCGACCTGGCGCCGAGTGCCTATCGCCTGACCCTCATGGGAGTGATCCTGGCCGAAGCGGAGATTTACCCGGATCGCGAGCTGGCGATCAACCCGGGGCAGGTCTACGGCACGCTCAACGGCATTACCGCCAAAGATCCGGCTTTCGGCCTGGAGGCGGTCTGGATCGAAATCAGCCAGCGCGCTCAGGCGCAATCCCTCGGTTATACGGTGGTCGATGCCAGTACAGTAGTGGCTACTCACTTGAACCAGATACTCTACAAGCATTCCAGTGAGCTGATCGGTCACGAAGAAGTGCAGCAACTCATGCAATTGCTGGCCAAAAGCTCGCCGAAACTGGCCGAGGAGCTGGTGCCGGGCGTGGTTTCGCTGTCGCAGTTGCTCAAGGTGCTGCAAGCGCTGTTGGCCGAACAAGTGCCTGTTCGCGATATCCGCAGTATTGCCGAGGCGATCGCCAACAATGCCGCCAAGAGTCAAGATACCGCCGCGCTGGTGGCTGCCGTGCGGGTTGGCGTATCCCGCGCAATCGTCCAAAGCATTGTAGGTACTGAGTCGGAGCTGCCAGTTATCACGCTGGAGCCAAGGTTGGAACAGATATTGCTCAATAGTCTGCAAAAGGCAGGACAAGGCTCGGAAGAGGGCGTTCTGCTGGAGCCAAGCATGGCTGAGAAGCTGCAACGTTCGTTGATCGACGCGGCGCAGCGTCAGGAGATGCAAGGTCAGCCGGTGATTCTGCTGGTGGCCGGTCCGGTTCGCGCGATGCTCTCGCGATTTGGCCGGCTCGCAGTCCCGGGTTTGCATGTGTTGGCTTACCAGGAAATCCCTGACAACAAGCAAGTGACCATCGTTGCGACAGTAGGGCCCAACGGCTGAGGTAGTGGTTTATGCAAGTTAAGCGTTTTTTCGCCGCCGATATGCGTCAGGCCATGAAGCTGGTTCGCGATGAGTTGGGCGCTGATGCCGCCATCATTGGCAACCGCCGGATCGCCGGGGGGGTCGAACTGACAGCTGCGCTGGATTACAAGTTGTCGGCGCTGGCGCCGCGGGTTCCGAACATGGAACTCGAAGACGAATTGCGCAAGACTCAGTCGCGGATCGTCACCGCCCAGGCCGAATTGAGCCTGCGTGGCGATGGCGAGAGCGACAATGCAACCAATCGCCAACTGTTCGCCGGATTGCCGTTGACTGCCGCCGAGCCTCTGATCGAGCCGACCTACGCCGAACCCCGTCGCCCCGCGCCGGCCGCTGCGCCAGCGTCCGGTGGCGTGGACCCGCGCGCGTTCGACTCGATGCGTTTCGAGCTCAACAGCCTGCGCGAACTCATGGAAGTACAACTCGGCTCCCTGGCCTGGAATCAGCTGCAAGGCAGCCGTCCGGACCAGGCCAACCTCTGGCGTCGCCTGCAACGTATCGGCCTGTCTGGCCCGCTGTCGCGCGACCTGCTGGCAATGATCACCGAAATCGAAGAGCCTCGTCAGGCCTGGCGTATGTTGCTGGCGCACCTGGCGCGCATGATCGTCACTCCGGACGTCGAGCCGCTGGAAGAGGGCGGAGTGATCGCCATGGTCGGCCCTGCCGGCATGGGCAAGACCACCACCCTGGCCAAGCTGGCCGCCCGTTACGTACTCAAGTACGGCGCGCAGAACATTGCGCTGGTGAGCATGGACAGCTTCCGCATCGGCGCCCAGGAACAGCTCAAGACCCTGGGGCGCATTCTCAATGTGTCGGTGACCCACGTCGATCCCGGCCAGTCCCTGGTGCAGGCCCTGGAGCCGTTGCTGCGCAAACGCGTGGTGCTGATCGATACCGCGGGCCTGCAGGCCAGCGATCCGGCGCTGCGCATGCAGCTCGAAAGCCTGGCCGGTCGCGGCATCAAATCAAAAAATTATCTGGTCCTGGCAACCACCAGCCAGAAACAGGTTCTAACGGCCGCGTATCACAGTTACAAGCGCTGCGGGCTCTCCGGCTGCATTCTGACTAAACTGGATGAAACGGCTAGTCTGGGTGAGGTGTTGAGCCTTGCCATCAGCCATGAACTGCCGGTGGCTTACCTGACCGATGGCCCGCGGATCCCGGATGATTTGCATCTGCCGCGCCGTCATCAATTGGTCAGCCGCGCCGTGAGCGTGCAAATGCAGGAAGAACCCAGCGAAGAAGCCATGGCTGACATGTTCGCTGACATCTACCACAGCCCGACCAAGCAGGTTGGCTGAGGTAATAATGAACAGTTTTTGTACCTACATCGATGGTCTGCCATGCATTGTTCCGTTTGTGAACGCGCAGCCAGTAATGTGGCCTCCGTCTATGCAAGACAAGGTAAAGAAATAACATGGGCAGCATGCATCCCGTACAGGTGATCGCGGTGACCGGCGGCAAAGGTGGCGTCGGGAAAACTAATGTGTCAGTGAACTTGTCCCTGGCTTTGGCCGAACTTGGCCGGCGCGTCATGCTGTTGGACGCCGACCTGGGACTGGCGAACGTCGACGTTCTGCTGGGCCTGACACCCAAACGTACCCTGGCCGACGTGATCGAGGGCCGCTGCGAACTGCGCGATGTATTGCTGCAGGGACCCGGCGGCATCCGTATCGTTCCGGCCGCATCCGGCACTCAGAGCATGGTGCATCTGAGCCCCGCGCAACACGCCGGCCTGATCCAGGCTTTCAGTGATATCGGCGATAACCTCGACGTACTGGTGATCGACACCGCTGCGGGCATTGGTGACTCGGTAGTCAGTTTCGTCCGCGCAGCCCAGGAAGTGCTGCTGGTGGTGTGCGACGAGCCGACCTCGATCACCGATGCCTACGCCTTGATTAAGTTGCTCAATCGCGACTACGGCATGAACCGCTTCCGCGTCCTGGCCAACATGGCCCAGAGCCCGCAGGAAGGACGCAACCTGTTCGCCAAGTTGACCAAGGTCACGGATCGCTTCCTCGACGTCGCCCTGCAATACGTCGGTGCGGTGCCTTACGACGAAAGCGTGCGCAAGGCCGTGCAGAAGCAGCGCGCCGTCTACGAGGCCTTCCCTCGTTCCAAGTGCTCGCTGGCGTTCAAGGCCATCGCGCAGAAGGTTGATACCTGGCCGCTGCCTGCCAACCCGCGCGGGCACCTGGAGTTTTTCGTCGAGCGCCTCGTGCAGCAGACAGCAGGACCTGTTCTATGACAGCCAGCGGCTACAACCTCTACAAGAAGTCGGCACGTGATGCGCAGTACGAGCTGATCGAGCGTTACGCGCCGCTGGTTAAACGCATTGCCTACCACTTGCTGGCGCGTTTACCGGCCAGTGTCCAGGTCGAAGACCTGATCCAGGCCGGGATGATTGGCCTGCTTGAAGTGTCGACCAAATATGACGCCGGCAAAGGCGCCAGTTTCGAGACGTACGCGGGCATACGAATCCGCGGCGCCATGCTCGATGAAGTGCGCAAGGGGGACTGGGCGCCACGTTCGGTCCACCGCAATACGCGCATGGTCAGCGATGCCATTCGCTCGATTGAAGCTAAAACCGGCCGTGACGCTAAAGATCACGAAGTTGCGGCCGAACTCCAATTGAGTCTCGACGATTACTACGGGATTTTGAACGACACCCTGGGCAGCCGGCTGTTCAGTTTCGACGACCTGTTGCAGGACGGCGAACACGAAGGGCTGCACGAGGATGGCGCGAGTGCTCATGTCGAGCCGTCACGCGACCTGGAGGATGAACGCTTCCAGGCTGCGCTGGCGGATGCGATTGCCAATTTGCCGGAGCGTGAGCGACTGGTGTTGGCGCTGTACTACGACGAAGAGTTGAATCTCAAGGAAATCGGTGAGGTCCTGGGGGTCAGCGAATCGCGGGTCAGCCAGTTACACAGCCAGTGCGCGGCCCGTTTGCGGGGGCGTTTGGGGGAGTGGCGAGCGCGCTGAAGGCAGTGTGGGGGACACTGCGAACGAGGCTGGTGTGGTGTTGAACTGCGCCGGTCGCGATCTGTTGTGCTCCAGACAGTCATTGAGTGCTTTGCCGGATTGATTGAAATGGCGTGTCCAGGTGCTGGGCGCGTTTAAGACTGCTTGGAGGTCGAATTGGACAAGAACATGAAAATCCTCATCGTTGATGACTTCTCAACGATGCGGCGGATCATCAAGAACCTGCTGCGTGACCTTGGGTTCACCAACACCGTCGAGGCCGACGATGGCACTACCGCCATCCCGGTGCTCAACAGCGGAAGCATCGACTTTCTGGTAACGGACTGGAACATGCCTGGCATGACCGGTATCGATCTGCTGCGCCACGTGCGTGCCGATGAAAAGCTCAAGCACCTGCCGGTGCTGATGGTGACCGCTGAAGCCAAGCGCGAACAGATCATCGAAGCGGCCCAGGCCGGCGTTAACGGCTATGTGGTCAAGCCCTTCACGGCCCAGGCGTTGAAAGAAAAAATCGAGAAGATTTTCGAACGCATCGGTTGATGAGTGCGCCACGGGGGAGCTATGGGCAATAACGAAACTTCATTGGGCGATTTTGAATCGACCCTGAAAAAACACGCCGTCGAATTGGTCGAGAGCCTTGAAAAAGGCAAGTTCGGCGACGCGGTGCAATTGATCCATGAGCTCAACCAGACCCGTGACCGCGGCCTGTATCAGGAAGTGGGCAAGCTCACCCGCGAACTGCATAGCGCGATCGTCAATTTCCAGATTGACCCGCACATGCCGCAGGCCGAAGAAGTGTCGCAGATCACCGACGCCACCGAGCGCCTGGGGTATGTGGTCAAGCTGACCGAGGCTGCGGCCAACCGCACCATGGATCTGGTGGAAAGTGCCACACCACTGGTCAATGGCCTGGCCGATGAAGCCAAGGTGTTGAGCGCGGACTGGGGGCGCTTCATGCGTCGCGAAGTCGGCGCCGAAGAGTTTCGTGAACTGGCCCGGCGGGTCGACGGGTTCCTGACGCGCAGCGGCACGGACAATCGCGCGGTGTCGGGCAACCTGAACGACATCCTGCTCGCCCAGGATTACCAGGACCTCACAGGCCAGGTGATCAAGCGTGTGACCCAGTTGGTCACCGAAGTTGAAAGCAACCTGCTCAAGCTCGTGCTGATGGCCAGTCAGGTGGACCGCTTTGCGGGCATCGAACATGACCGTGAAGCGATGCTTGCTGAAAAAGATCCACAAAAACATCTCTCTCAGGGTGAAGGTCCGCAGATTCATGCCGATAAAAGAGAAGACGTTGTGTCCGGTCAGGACGATGTGGACGATTTGCTATCCAGCCTAGGGTTTTAGAATTTTAGGCATTTTAGGTTTTTAGACCTTTAGGAGCACCCCCTTAATGAGCTTCGGCGCCGATGAAGAGATCCTTCAGGATTTCCTGGTTGAGGCCGGCGAGATTCTAGAGCAACTGTCCGAGCAACTGGTCGAGCTGGAAAGCCGCCCGGATGATGCGGATTTGCTCAATGCAATTTTTCGCGGTTTTCACACTGTAAAAGGGGGCGCCGGCTTCCTCCAGCTCAACGAGCTGGTGGAGTGCTGCCACATCGCCGAGAACGTGTTCGACATCCTGCGCAAGGGTGAGCGTCGCGTCGACTCGGAACTGATGGACGTGGTTCTCGAAGCGCTGGACGCGGTGAACAGCATGTTCAGCGAAGTCCGCGAACGCAGCCCGATCACGGCCGCGACACCGGAACTGCTCGCGGCACTGGCCCGTCTGGCCGAGCCGCAATCGGCTGACGAGGCGGCTGCCGCACCTGTCGTCGCCGTGGTCGAAGCGCCTGTGGCTGAAAGCGAATCGGGCGATATCACCGACAATGAATTCGAACAACTGCTGGACTCACTGAACGCCGTCAAGGCCCAGGCCGAGGCCCCGGCGGCTGTTCCAGCGCCTGCCGGCAATGCCGCTGGCAGCGACGAAATCACCGATGCCGAGTTCGAGTCGTTGCTCGATCAACTGCACGGTAAAGGCCAGTTCGCCGTTGACGCGGTGGTCCAGGCACCGGCTGCGCCAGAAGCCCCGAAAGCGGCTGGCGACAGTTCCGATATTACTGACGACGAATTCGAAGCACTGCTCGACCAGCTGCACGGCAAGGGTAATTTTGCTGTCGAGGCGCTGGAGTCGGCCATTGCTTCTGTGCCTGCACCCGCGGCACCAAGCGCGGTGGCGGCCGGCAGCGATCTGATTTCCGATCACGAGTTCGAAGCGCTGCTCGACGAATTGCACGGCAAAGGCAAGTTCACTGAAGTGGGCGCGACGGTTGGAACGGCAACCGGCGCCAACGCCTCGGTTGCGGCACCTGCCGCCAAGGCAGCCGCGCCGAAACCGGTGGCCAGGGCCCCCGAGCCAAAAACCGAAGCGCCGGCCCCGGCAACTGCTGCACCGGCATCGTCCCGTGCCCCGGCCGCGCCACCGGCGGAAAAGCCGGCGAGCGAAGCCGAGACCACGGTACGTGTCGATACCGCGCGTCTGGACGAGATCATGAACATGGTCGGCGAGTTGGTGCTGGTGCGTAACCGCCTGGTCCGCCTGGGCCTCAACAGCGGCGACGAAGCCATGTCCAAGGCCGTGTCGAACCTCGACGTGGTCACCGCCGACTTGCAAACCGCAGTCATGAAGACCCGGATGCAACCGATCAAGAAAGTCTTCGGGCGCTTCCCGCGCCTGGTTCGCGACTTGGCCCGCCAGCTCAAGAAAGAGATCAACCTGGAGCTGGTCGGCGAAGAAACCGACCTCGACAAGAACCTCGTCGAGGCCCTGGCCGACCCGCTGGTCCACTTGGTGCGCAACGCGGTTGACCACGGCATCGAGTCGCCGGAAGAACGCGAAGCCTCGGGCAAGGCCCGGGGTGGCAAGGTGATCCTGGCGGCGGAGCAGGAAGGCGACCACATCCTGCTGTCGATCTCCGACGACGGCAAGGGCATGGACCCGAACGTGCTGCGTTCCATCGCGGTAAAACGCGGTGTGATGGACAAGGACGCCGCCGATCGCCTGAGCGACACCGAATGCTACAACCTGATCTTCGCCCCGGGTTTCTCGACCAAGACCGAGATTTCCGACGTATCGGGTCGTGGCGTGGGCATGGACGTGGTGAAAACCAAGATTTCCCAGCTCAACGGCTCGATCAACATCTACTCGGCCAAGGGCCAGGGTTCGAAGATCGTCATCAAGGTGCCGCTGACCCTGGCGATCATGCCGACGCTGATGGTCATGCTCGGTAACCAGGCGTTCGCGTTCCCGCTGGTGAACGTCAACGAGATCTTCCACCTCGACCTGTCGACCACCAACGTCGTGGACGGCCAGGAAGTGGTGATCGTGCGGGACAAGGCGCTGCCATTGTTCTATCTCAAACGCTGGCTGGTCAGCTCCGCCGCTCACGAAGAGCAGCGCGAGGGCCATGTGGTGATCCTTTCGGTGGGCACGCAGCGGATCGGCTTTGTCGTCGATCAACTGGTGGGCCAGGAAGAAGTAGTCATCAAGCCATTGGGCAAAATGCTCCAGGGAACCCCGGGCATGTCCGGCGCCACCATCACCGGTGACGGCCGCATCGCGCTGATTCTCGATGTTCCGAGCATGCTCAAGCGTTACGCCACACGGCGTATTTGATTCTGGTGGAGCGAGGCGCCTGGCCTCGCTCCATCTAATGGAGTGTTTATGGCAGTCAAAGTCCTGGTGGTGGACGATTCGGGGTTTTTCCGCCGCCGCGTCTCGGAAATTCTTTCAGCGGATTCCAATATCCAGGTCGTCGGCACGGCGACCAACGGCAAAGAGGCGATCGATCAGGCGCTGGCCCTCAAGCCGGATGTGATCACCATGGACTACGAGATGCCGATGATGGACGGCATCACCGCCGTGCGGCACATCATGCAACGCTGCCCGACCCCGGTCCTGATGTTCTCTTCGCTGACCCATGAAGGCGCCCGGGTCACCCTCGATGCGCTGGATGCCGGCGCGGTGGACTTCCTGCCGAAGAATTTCGAAGACATCTCGCGCAACCCCGAGAAGGTCAAACAACTGTTGTGCGAGAAGATCCTGAGCATCTCGCGCAGCAATCGTCGCGTCAGCACTTACAGCGCTCCGGCCCCTGTGGCCGCACCTGCTCCAACAGCTGCGCCTTCGAGCGTCGGCAGTTACGGAAGCAGCGCGCCCGCGCGTCCGGCACCGATCCCTGCGCGTACGCATGCGGCCACTGCGTCGTCGCCCGCGCCGAAACGCAAAGCCTTCAAACTGGTGGCCATCGGTACGTCCACCGGCGGCCCGGTCGCCCTGCAGCGAGTGTTGACTCAATTGCCGGCCAACTTCCCGGCCCCGATCGTGCTGGTTCAACACATGCCGGCGGCCTTCACCAAGGCCTTCGCCGAACGCCTGGACAAGCTCTGCCGCATCAGCGTCAAGGAGGCCGAGGATGGCGATATCCTGCGTCCGGGCCTGGCGCTGCTGGCGCCGGGTGGCAAGCAGATGATGATCGACGGCCGCGGCGCGGTGAAAATCCTCCCGGGTGACGAACGTCTCAATTACAAGCCGTGCGTGGACATCACCTTCGGTTCGGCAGCCAAGACCTACGGTGACAAAGTTCTGGCGGTGGTCCTGACCGGCATGGGTGCCGACGGCCGCGAAGGCGCGCGCCTGCTCAAGCAGGGCGGCAGTTCGATCTGGGCCCAGGACGAAGCCAGTTGCGTGATCTACGGCATGCCGATGGCCATCGTCAAAGCCGAGCTTGCCGACGCGGTGTACAGCCTGGACGACATTGGCAGGCACCTGGTCGAGGCCTGTATCTGATGGATGTCCTAAGCCTGATTGGCATCATCATGGCCTTTGTCGCGATCATCGGCGGCAACTACCTTGAAGGCGGTCACCTCGGCGCCCTGGCCAACGGCCCGGCAGCGCTGATCGTGCTCGGCGGCACCATTGGCGCCGCGCTACTGCAATCGCCGATGAGTGCCTTCAAGCGTGCCATGCAGATCCTCGCCTGGATCCTGTTCCCGCCCCGTGTCGATCTGGCCGGTGGCATCGACCGCGTGGTGAACTGGAGCCTGACCGCCCGCAAGGAAGGCCTGCTGGGCCTTGAAGGCATCGCCGACGCCGAGCCGGACAACTACGCACGCAAAGGCCTGCAACTGCTGGTTGACGGCGCCGAGCCGGAAGCGATCCGCAGCATTCTGGAAGTGGACTTCTACACCCAGGAAAGCCGCGACATCGAAGCGGCCAAAGTCTTCGAAAGCATGGGCGGTTACGCGCCGACCATCGGCATCATCGGTGCGGTCATGGGCCTGATTCATGTCATGGGCAACCTCGCTGATCCATCGCAACTGGGCAGCGGTATTGCCGTGGCGTTCGTCGCCACTATCTACGGCGTGGCCAGTGCCAACCTGGTGCTGCTGCCGATTGCCGCCAAACTCAAATCCATCGCGTTACGTCAGTCGCGTTATCGCGAGATGTTGCTGGAAGGGCTCCTGTCGATCGCCGAAGGTGAAAACCCTCGCTCCATTGAGTTGAAGCTTCAGGGCTTCATGGATTAAGGGAATAAGCTCATGGCCCGTCGTCGACATCAGGAAGAACACGTTAACCACGAGCGCTGGCTGGTGTCCTACGCGGACTTCATCACCTTGCTGTTCGCCTTTTTCGTGGTGATGTACTCCATCTCGTCGATCAACGAAGGCAAGTACAAGGTCATTTCCGAGGCGCTGATCGGGGTCTTTACCGATTCCGATCGTTCGCTCAAGCCGATCCCGATCGGTGACGAGCGACCGAAGACCGTGACCCCGGCCAAGCCGCTGGTCAAGGACAGTGACCAGGTCGATGCCGGCGTCTCCGGCGCCAGCGATCCGCTCAAGAGCATCGCCGACGACATCAGTGCGGCGTTCGGTGACCTGATCAGCTCCAACCAGATGACCGTGCGCGGCAACGAGTTGTGGGTTGAGATCGAGCTCAATTCCAGCCTGCTGTTCGGCAGTGGCGACGCCATGCCCAGCGACATCGCGTTCAACATCATCGACAAGGTCGCGGCGATCCTGAAGCCGTTCGACAACCCGATCCATGTCGAAGGTTTCACTGACGATCAGCCGATCCGCACCGCGCAGTACCCGACCAACTGGGAGCTGTCCTCGGCCCGCTCGGCCAGCATCGTGCGCATGCTGGCGATGCAGGGGGTGAACCCCGGTCGCCTGGCTTCAGTGGGCTACGGCGAGTTTCAGCCGGTGGCCAACAACGCCACCGCCGAAGGCCGCGCCCGAAACCGTCGCGTGGTGCTGGTGGTGTCGCGCAACCTCGATGTTCGCCGCAGCCTGACCGGCACCGGAACCGCCCATGCGCAACCGGATGCCGCATTGAAGCGTGCTGGCACACAAACTGCACCGACCCCGGTCAAGTCGCCGGTACGAGAGAACGCCGTCAATTCTCCGTCACCCGCATTAACACGTTGAGCTATTTCTCGGTCGATCCGTTCGGCCGGGAGGAACAATCCGAATGAGAGTCTGGGCAGTCGCCAATCAAAAGGGTGGTGTCGGTAAAACCACTTCCTCCATCGCTTTAGCCGGTTTACTGGCGGAGGCGGGCAAGCGCGTGGTCGTGGTCGATCTCGACCCCCACGGCTCCATGACCAGCTACTTCGGCTACGATCCCGACGCCCTGGAGCACAGCAGCTACGATTTGTTCCTGCACAAAGGCAACGTGCCCCAAGGCCTGCCGGGTCAACTGCTGCTGTCGACCAGTGACGAGCGCATCTCCCTGTTGCCCTCCAGCACCGCACTGGCCACCCTTGAGCGCCAGTCGCCGGGGCAGAGCGGTTTGGGCCTGGTGATTGCCAAGAGCCTGGCGCAACTGTGGCAGGACTTCGATTACGCCGTGATCGACAGCCCGCCATTGCTCGGCGTGCTGATGGTCAATGCCTTGGCGGCGAGCCAGCAACTGGTGATCCCGGTGCAGACCGAGCATCTGGCGGTCAAAGGCCTTGAGCGCATGGTCAACACCCTGGCGATGATCAATCGCTCTCGCAAACAGGCGCTGCCCTTCACCATCGTGCCAACCCTGTTTGACCGCCGCACCCAGGCGTCCCTCGGAACGTTGCGCGTGCTGCGCGACAAATTCCCCGACGAAATCTGGCAAGGCTATATCCCGGTGGACACGCGCCTGCGCGACGCCAGCCGCGCCGGTCTGACGCCTTCACAATTCGACGGCAAGAGCCGTGGCGTTCTCGCTTACCGTGCGTTGCTCAAGCATTTGCTGGCGGCGCAACTTGTGCCACAGGTGGCATGAGATGAAACCAATCCCTGTAGGAGCGAGCTTGCTCGCGATGGACGACAACGATTACGTGCGCTGTCTGGATGATCGCGTTTCCCGACAGTTTTTCGCGAGCAAGCTCGCTCCTGCAGGGGGGCAGCCATGAACCGGCCGTTTAAGACCACCTCGCGCCCGCAACTGGCGCTTCAGTCTTATCTGGACAGCTTGCTGCAGGACATCACCGAGGAATTTGCGCCACAAATCGAAGCGCCTCCCCGGGTGGTCGAGGTTGAAGCGGCGCTGGACGAATTCCAGGCGGCAGTGCTCGAAGAACAGGCCCACGATGCGCAGAAAATTGTGGTTGCTCCCGCTCCTGTGGTCACGCCGGTAGCGAAGGCTCCAGTAGCTGTGGTCGAAGCACCGACACCCATGCTGGCGCCGGTATCGACCATCGCACCGTTGCTCCAGGCGTTGGTGCCGCCGGCCGTCGAGGTGCAGCCAGCACCGGAGCCAGCTGTTGTCGAAGTGCCTCAGGCACTGGTGCCGCCAGTCGTCGAAGTTCATCTGCCGCCAAGCAATACGCCGCCACCGGTGGAAACCGACGGTCGTCCGTCCTGGGCTGCCGAACCCTTCGAATGCCTGCTGTTCGATGTCGCCGGCTTGACCCTGGCGGTGCCGCTGGTGTGCCTGGGGTCGATTTACTCCCTGGCCGGCCACGAGTTGACCCCATTGTTCGGCCAGCCCGAATGGTTCCTGGGCATCCTGCCGAGCCAGGCCGGCAATCTCAAGGTGCTCGATACCGCGCGTTGGGTCATGCCCGACCGATACCGCGACGATTTCAAGCAAGGTCTTCAATACGTGATTTCGGTGCAAGGCTACGAGTGGGGGCTGGCAGTGCATCAGGTCAGCCGCTCGTTGCGCCTGAACCCGAATGAAATCAAATGGAGAAGTCACCGAGGTCAGCGGCCATGGCTCGCCGGCACGGTAATTGAACACATGTGCGCCTTGCTCGATGTCGCCTCACTGGCCGAGTTGATCGCCAGCGGCGGAGCCCGGCACATGTCCGGCGACAAGCCGGGCCACAAACCGACATCAGTCAAATAAACAAAACAGGCGACGTCACTCTGATGATGTTGCACAGAACACACACCGCCAGGGCGGTTTCTTGAGGGGGCAGGGTATGAATGACAAGGCAACGGCGGCAAAAGGTTCCGAAGATCCGATCCTGCAATGGGTCACCTTCAAGCTGGACAACGAGACCTACGGCATCAACGTGATGCGCGTCCAGGAAGTCTTGCGTTACACCGAAATCGCCCCGGTCCCGGGTGCCCCGAGCTACGTGCTGGGCATCATCAACCTGCGCGGCAACGTCGTGACCGTGATCGACACCCGCCAGCGCTTCGGCCTGATGAATGCCGAGATCAGCGACAACACCCGTATCGTCATCATCGAAGCCGACAAGCAGGTGGTCGGGATCATGGTCGACAGCGTGGCCGAAGTGGTTTACCTGCGTCAGTCGGAAATCGAAACCGCGCCGAACGTGGGTAACGAAGAGTCCGCCAAGTTCATTCAAGGCGTATGCAACAAGAACAACGAATTGCTCATCCTGGTCGAGCTCGACAAGATGATGAGCGAAGAAGAATGGTCGGAACTGGAGAGTATCTGATTGATTCTCGAGGTTGCGGTCATTGTCCTGTTCCTGTTTTGGGCAGGCACGCTGGCAATGTTCCTGGCGTACATTCGCGGTCAAAAGCAGATCGCCGCGCAACAGGCCCAAGGTGATGCGCTGCGCGATCAGCGCATCAAGGACCTGGCCAGGCGCGTCGAGGATTACCAGAACGGCAATGTGCGCATGGGCGAGGACCTGCATGAACTGCGGGCGATCGTTGCGCCCTTGCCGGACAAACTCGCCCAGCTGGAACAACGCGACCCCTCAAGCCTGTCGTTCGCCCAGGCGGCGCGACTGGTCGGGATGGGCGCCAGCGTCAGCGAACTGACCCAGTCCTGCGGCTTGACCCAGGCTGAGGCGGAGTTGATGAGCAAGTTGCACAAGAACTGACAGCCTGTAGGAGCGAGCCCGCTCGCGATGGACGTTAACGATGACGCGGGCTTCCTGGAGAAACGCGGCGCTCATGCCTCCATCGCGAGCAAGCTCGCTCCTACAGTGGTTCCATGTCGGACACAGAACATGTGTTCACCGCAGATCATCTGTGGGAGCGAGCTTGCTCGCGATGGACGTCAACGATGACGCGGACCTCCTGAAGAAACGCGGCGCTCATGCCTCCATCGCGAGCAGGCTCGCTCCTACAATGGTTCCATGTCGGACACAGAACATGTGTTCACCGCAGATCATCTGTAGGAGTGAGCTTGCTCGCGATGGACGTCAACGATGACGCGGGCTTCCTGGAGAAACGCGGCGCTCATGCCTCCATCGCGAGCAAGCTCGCTCCTACAATGGTTCCATGTCGGACATGGAACATGAGTTCATCTGTGGGAGCGAGCCTGCTCGCGATGGCGTACTCGCAAACTCAATAATCATCCCCGCGCTCGGTAATATCCTTCTCGACCATCAGCGCATCCGTATCCTGCCCCGCCGGAAATTTCCCCTTCAAACTCCACGCAAACGCAATGATCTCGGCAATCGTCAGATAGAGTTCCTGCGGAATGCTGTCCCCCAGTTCCATGCGCGCCAGCAGTCTCACCAGTTCGGCGTTTTCGTAGATCGGCACTTCGCAGTCGCGGGCAATGCGCAGGATTTCTTCCGCCAGCTCTTCGTCGCCCTTGGCGGTGAGGGTGGGGGCGTGGGTGCCGTCGTATTTGAGGGCGATGGCCTGGCGTGGGGCGTTGGGGTTTTTCATGCGGTTTCGTCGACCCAGCGTTGTTCGAGGCGGGTTTGCGGGCCTTGGGGCGGTGTACCGAGGTGGCAGTCCAGATCGCCGACGTTCAGGCCGGCGGACAGCAGGCGATCACGCAGCCCGGCCAAATTGCTTTCGATCAGGCTGGCGGTGTATGGCCGCTCGGCCCAGAGCTGGCCGCAGAGGCTGCCCTTGACCAGTTGCGCCTGGATTTGCAGCGGCCCCAAAGGCTCCATGGCGAAGGCCAGCTCCACACGCCACAGCTGTTGCTTGGGTTCGTGTTCTTCGCGACGCTCCTTTGGCTGTTGTTTTTCGGGGGCGTCTTCGCGCTGGAACTTGACCTGCAAGGGCACGATGTCCTGCATATTGCGCATCGGGATTTCCAGCTGCCAGGTGCTCATCAGTCGTCCGTCGGCGGTTACGCCGGTCTGTTCCAGGCTCGACAGTTGATGGCTTTGCAGGCGTGAAACCGCGGCGGCGGCCAGGCGAAGCAGGTGTTCGAGGTCGTTTTCACCGTCGGCACCTTTTAACAGACGTTCGGGCAGCGGGAAACCGGTCGGCGACGGCTTGGCACTGACCTGACCGAGCATGCCCAGGGCATTGCGGACAAAATTCGGCATGGCCTGGGCCAGGGTATTGGCGGCGATGATCGCGCCGAGGCTGGTGTTGGCTGGCAAGCCCTGACTCAACTGCGCAACCAGTTTGAGCAAATCGCCTTTCATGTCCGGCGCGAGCGTCGGGTTTTGCCCGGTCAGCAGTTTGCTTTCGAGAAACATGCCGCTGCTGGCCAGGGCCTGGGCCAGGCCCTTGGGGGTGCTCAACTGTTGAACATCCGGCAAGCCGGCGAGCAAACGGGCAGCAGCGCTGCGCAATTCAACGGATGTCTGGTCCGAGGGCGGAAGGTTCTGCAGGCGCTTGAGCAAGCTATCCAGCGAGCCCTGGCGGCTTTGCTGGTCGACCAGTTGCTGGGTCACCGCCAGTTGTTCCTGTCGGCTGCTCAGGGGCACGAACTTCACGGTCTGGGCGTCCTGCACCTGTGCGCTCAACAAGGTGCCGATGCGCAAGGGTTGCGGGCTGTCGATACTCAGTGTGCTGCCGCTCAGTGCGGTGTTGAGCAGGCCCACCATCGAGCGAAACACCATGGGCTGGCCGGGCACCTGGGGTAGCACTTGCGAGGTCAGCACTTTGCCCTGCAGCAGGGTGCCAACGGGCAGTTGCGCGGTGTCGAGGCGGGTGAGGGTGGCGACGTTCGAAGCAATGGCCTGTTGCACCGTCACGGCCAGGTTGCCGGCAGAGGGTTGGGTGACGACCAGCGTGGTGCCCTGGGCCAGCGGTTGATTGCTGGTGGTCTGGACCGTGGTCTGGCGACCGCTGTCGAGGGTGACCTTGAGCAGCAGCTGGAAAGTCTGGTCCGCCTGCTTGAGCGACAACACTTCGGCCTGGGCGGTTTGACCGACGCTGATCAGCCCCTCCACTGGCGTCAGCAACTTGAGCAACTCACCGCTGACCACCTGCGGGCGCGAAGTCGCCGGGAGGGTTTGAGGTAGCGGGAGGATGTTCATTTCGCCTGTCATACGCGGTCACAACCTGAGGAAAATGCACTCTTTAGAGTAAGGTATGGCATGTATAATGCCGCGCCGTTGTATCCAATAATGGCGAAAACTTTGCAATTGTTTGACGCAGCTCTCTAGAACAAGACGCCATTGCAACTATGCTGCATCTCTTTAACGGCCGCGCCAGAGCCGACTTGAACCGTATAAGGCCCGTGATCCCTTGACCAGTCCTGTCCTGCAAACCGTTGCCCTTGCCTGTGAGCGAGACCTTCGGCTGCTCTTCGAAAATCTCGATTTGAGACTGGCCAGTGGCGAAATGATGCAAATCAGCGGCCCCAACGGCAGCGGCAAGACCAGCCTGTTGCGCCTGCTCTCGGGGCTGATGCAGCCGACCGCCGGTCAAGTGTTGCTCAACGGCCAGCCGCTGAATGAACAACGCGGTGAGCTGGCGCGCAACCTGCTGTGGATCGGCCATGCGGCCGGGATCAAGGATCTGCTGACGCCGGAAGAGAACCTGAGCTGGCTGTGCGCCTTGCATCAACCGGCCTCCCGTGAGGCGATCTGGCAAGCCTTGGCGGCGGTCGGATTGCGCGGATTCGAAGATGTTCCCTGCCACACTCTGTCCGCTGGGCAGCGGCGTCGCGTCGCACTGGCGCGTTTGTATCTGGACAGCCCGCCGTTGTGGATTCTCGATGAGCCGTTCACCGCTCTCGACAAGCAAGGCGTGGCGCAACTCGAAGAACACCTGGCCGGCCACTGCGAACGTGGCGGCATGGTGGTGTTGACCACCCACCACACGCTGAGCCGGATGCCGGCCGCTTATCGCGACATCGATCTGGGGAATTGGGCCGTATGAGTGTTTTTGGCCTGTTGGTCGCCCGTGAGGCCCGTCTGCTGTTTCGCCGTCCCGCGGAGCTGGCCAATCCGCTGGTGTTTTTCGCCATCGTCGTTTCCTTGTTCCCGTTGGCGGTCGGACCCGAGTCTCAATTGTTGCAAACCTTGTCTCCGGGGTTGGTCTGGGTCGCGGCACTTTTATCGGTTCTGCTCTCGCTGGACGGGCTTTTCCGCAGTGATTTCGAAGACGGATCCCTTGAGCAGTGGGTCCTTTCGCCGCACCCCCTGCCTCTTCTGGTTTTGGCCAAAGTGCTGGCACACTGGGCTTTTTCCGGTCTGGCACTGGTTTTGCTCGCACCCTTGCTGGCGCTGATGCTCGGTTTGCCTGCCGCCTGTCTGCCGGTGTTGCTGCTTTCGTTGCTGCTCGGTACACCGGTACTGAGCCTGCTCGGTGCGGTGGGTGCGGCGCTGACAGTAGGTTTGAAGCGCGGCGGCCTGTTGCTGGCACTGCTGATTCTGCCGTTGTACATCCCGGTATTGATCCTTGGCAGTGGCGCCTTGCAGGCGGCCTTGCAGGGAATGCCGGCGACCGGTTATCTCCTATGGCTTGGCAGCCTGACCGCCTTGGCGATAACCCTGACACCTTTTGCAATAGCCGCTGGCTTGAAGATCAGCGTCGGCGAATAATGAGGTCTGGTCAAAAATTGATCAGTAAAGGCCCTGGCTCTTCACAGTAAAGAGCAACCGTGATGGAAACAGTATGAACTGGACGTGGTTTCACAAACTCGGCTCGCCCAAATGGTTTTACGGTATCAGCGGCAGAATGCTGCCCTGGCTGAGCGTCGCGGCGTTGCTGCTGATCGGCGTTGGCGTGGTCTGGGGCCTGGCCTTCGCGCCGCCGGACTACCAGCAGGGCAACAGCTTCCGCATCATCTATATCCACGTTCCGGCCGCCATGCTGGCGCAGTCCATCTACGTGATGCTGGCCGTGTGCGGCATCGTCGGCCTTGTGTGGAAGATGAAACTGGCCGACGTCGCCCTGCAATGCGCGGCGCCCATCGGCGCCTGGATGACCGCCGTGGCGCTGGTCACCGGGGCCATCTGGGGCAAGCCGACCTGGGGCTCGTGGTGGGTCTGGGATGCACGCCTTACGTCCATGCTTATCCTGCTGTTCCTGTACTTCGGTCTCATTGCATTGGGCAACGCCATCAGCAATCGTGACAGCGCGGCCAAGGCCTGTGCGGTGCTGGCGATCGTTGGTGTGATCAACATCCCGATCATCAAGTACTCGGTGGAGTGGTGGAACACCCTGCACCAGGGCGCGACCTTCACCCTCACCGAAAAACCGGCGATGCCAGCCGAGATGTGGCTGCCACTGCTGCTGACGGCGCTGGGTTTCTACTGTTTCTTCGGCGCGGTCCTGCTGCTGCGCATGCGTCTTGAAGTGCTCAAGCGCGAAGCCCGGGCCAGTTGGGTCAAGACCGAAGTCGAAAACAGCCTGGAGGTCGCTCGATGAGTTTTGCTTCATTCGGCGACTTCATCGCCATGGGTCATCATGGCCTGTATGTCTGGTCAGCCTATGGCATCTGCCTGGCGGTATTGGCCCTCAACGTGGCGGCGCCGATCCTGGCCCGCAAGCGGTATCTGCAACAAGAGGCGCGCCGTCTGCGCCGGGAGAACGGCAAGTGAATCCGCTGCGTAAAAAGCGTCTTATCATCATTCTCGCGATCCTGGTCGGGGTCGGCGCTGCCGTTGGCCTGGCCCTGAGTGCCCTGCAGCAGAACATCAACCTGTTTTACACACCGACCCAGATCGCCAACGGCGAAGCCCCGCAGGACACGCGTATCCGTGCCGGCGGCATGGTCGAAGCCGGTTCCTTGCAGCGCTCCGGCGACTCGCTGGACGTGAAGTTTGTCGTCACCGACTTCAACAAATCCGTGACCATCACTTATCGCGGCATCCTGCCGGACCTGTTCCGCGAAGGGCAGGGCATTGTTGCCCTGGGCAAACTCAACGCTGACGGCGTCGTGGTGGCCGATGAAGTGCTGGCCAAGCACGATGAAAAGTACATGCCGCCGGAAGTGACCAAGGCGTTGAAAGACAGCGGCCAGTCGGCACCCA
This sequence comes from Pseudomonas jessenii, assembly GCF_002236115.1. Lineage (GTDB taxonomy): Bacteria > Pseudomonadota > Gammaproteobacteria > Pseudomonadales > Pseudomonadaceae > Aquipseudomonas > Aquipseudomonas jessenii. Next base: position 208,069 of record NZ_NIWT01000002.1, read on the forward strand.
CTCCCGCGAAAGAGGGCTAACTGATGACAGCTGGAATCTTCATTCCCGAATTGGGCCACCTGGCCATGATCCTGGCGCTATGTTTCGCGCTGGTTCAGGCCGTGGTGCCATTGGTCGGTGCCTGGCGCGGTGACCGCTTCTGGATGAGCCTGGCCCAGCCGGCCGCGTGGGGGCAGTTCGCGTTCTTGCTGTTCGCCTTCGGTTGCCTGACCTACGCCTTCATGGTCGACGATTTCTCCGTGGCCTATGTGGCCAACAACTCCAACAGTGCCTTGCCGTGGTACTACAAGTTCAGCGCCGTGTGGGGTGCCCACGAAGGTTCCCTGCTGTTGTGGGCCTTGATTCTCGGCGGCTGGACCTTTGCGGTATCGGTGTTTTCCCGGCAATTGCCGCAGGTCATGCTGGCCCGCGTGCTGGCGGTGATGGGCATGATCAGCACCGGTTTCCTGCTGTTCCTGATCATGACCTCCAACCCGTTCAAGCGCATCCTGCCGCAAATGCCCACCGACGGTGCCGACCTCAACCCGCTGCTGCAAGACATCGGCCTGATCGTTCACCCGCCCATGCTGTACATGGGCTACGTCGGTTTCTCGGTGGCCTTCGCCTTCGCCATCGCCGCGCTGATGGGCGGTCGCCTGGACGCCGCCTGGGCGCGCTGGTCGCGTCCGTGGACCATCGTGGCCTGGGCGTTCCTCGGCATCGGCATCACCCTCGGTTCGTGGTGGGCGTACTACGAACTCGGCTGGGGTGGCTGGTGGTTCTGGGACCCGGTGGAAAACGCCTCGTTCATGCCATGGCTGGTGGGCACCGCACTGATTCACTCGTTGGCGGTCACGGAAAAACGTGGCGTGTTCAAAAGCTGGACCGTGTTGCTGGCCATCGCCGCATTCTCCTTGAGTCTGCTGGGCACCTTCCTCGTGCGTTCCGGCGTGCTGACCTCGGTGCACGCCTTTGCGTCCGACCCGGAGCGCGGGGTGTTCATCCTGATTTTCCTGCTGTTCGTGGTCGGTGGTTCGCTGACGCTGTTCGCCCTGCGCGCGCCGGTGGTCAAGAGCCAGGTGGGCTTCAACCTCTGGTCCCGGGAAACCCTGCTGTTGGGTAACAACCTGGTGCTGGTGGTGGCCGCGTCGATGATTCTGCTCGGCACCTTGTATCCGCTGATTCTGGACGCCATGACCGGCGCCAAGCTGTCCGTCGGCCCGCCATACTTCAACGCGCTGTTCATTCCGTTGATGGCATTGCTGATGGTGGTGATGGCGGTCGGCGTGATCGTGCGCTGGAAAGACACTCCGGTGAAATGGCTGGTAAGCATGCTCACCCCGGTCCTGCTCGGCAGTGCCGCGCTGGCCGTAGTGGCCGGCATCGCCTACGGCGATTTCAACTGGGCCGTGCTCGCGACCTTCATGCTCGCTGCCTGGGTGTTGCTGGCCGGCGTGCGTGACATCTTCGACAAGACTCGCCACAAGGGCCTGATCAAAGGACTGCCAACCCTGACCCGCAGCTACTGGGGCATGCAGATCGCGCACCTGGGCATCGCCGTGTGTGCGCTGGGTGTCGTGCTGTCGAGCCAGAACAGTGCCGAGCGCGACCTGCGCCTGGCGCCCGGCGAATCCATGGACCTGGGCGGCTATCAGTTCGTCTTCGAAGGCGCCAAACACTTCGAAGGCCCGAACTTCACCTCCGACAAGGGCACCGTGCGGGTGATCCGCAACGGCAAGGAAATCAGCGTGCTGCACCCGGAAAAACGCCTCTATACCGTGCAGAACTCGGTGATGACCGAAGCGGGTATCGACGCCGGTTTCACCCGCGACCTCTATGTCGCCCTCGGTGAACCACTGGGTAACGGCGCCTGGGCTGTGCGTGTGCACGTCAAGCCGTTCGTGCGCTGGATCTGGTTCGGCGGCTTGCTGACAGGTGCAGGCGGGTTGCTGGCGGCGCTGGATCGGCGTTATCGGGTCAAGGTCAAAAGCCGCGTGCGCGAAGCACTGGGCATGTCGGGAGCCACTGCATGAAGCGTTGGTTGATGTTGCTGCCACTGGCGATTTTTCTGGTGGTCGCGGTATTCCTTTACCGTGGGTTGTACCTGGATCCGGCCGAGCTGCCTTCGGCCATGATCAACAAGCCGTTCCCGGAGTTTTCCCTGCCGTCGGTGCAGGGCGACAAGACCCTGACCCGCGCTGACATTCTGGGCAAACCGGCGCTGGTCAACGTCTGGGGCACCTGGTGCATTTCCTGCCGGGTCGAGCACCCGGTGTTGAACAAACTGGCCCAGCAGGGCGTGGTGATCTACGGCATCAACTACAAGGACGTCAACGCTGATGCCTTGAAGTGGCTGAAGGACTTCCACAACCCGTATGCGCTGGACATTCGTGACGACGAAGGCTCGCTGGGCCTGAATCTCGGCGTGTACGGCGCACCGGAAACCTTCTTCATCGACGCCAAGGGCATCATCCGTGACAAGTTCGTCGGCGTGATCGACGAGCAGGTCTGGCGTGAAAAACTGGCGGGCAAGTACCAGGCGCTGGTCGATGAGGTCAAGCCATGAAGCGCTGGTTCGCTGCCGTTGTCCTGGGCTTGAGCCTGGCGGGCGTGGCCCACGCGGCCATCGACACCTACGAGTTCGCCAAGGAAGAAGACCGCGAGCGTTTCCGCGAGTTGACCAAGGAGCTGCGTTGCCCCAAGTGCCAGAATCAGGACATCGCCGATTCCAACGCACCGATTGCCGCCGACCTGCGCAAAGAGATTTACCGCATGCTCGGCGAGGGCAAGGACAACCAGCAGATCATCGACTTCATGGTCGATCGCTACGGTGATTTCGTCCGCTACAAGCCTGCGCTGAACGCCAAGACCGCCTTGCTCTGGTTTGGCCCCGCCGGCCTGCTGCTGGGCGGTGTCGTGATCATCGCGGTGATCGTCCGCCGTCGTCGCGTGCAACGCGCCGGCACCCCGGACTCGCTTTCTGCCGAGGAGCGCTCGCGCCTCGACCACCTGTTGGATAAAACCAAGAATGATTGATTTCTGGCTCGCTGCAGGTCTGCTGCTTCTGGTTGCCCTGAGTTTTCTGTTGATCCCGGTGCTGCGCAGCCGTCGCGCCCAGTGCGAAGAGGATCGTACCGCCCTGAACGTCGCGCTGTATCAGGAGCGCGTGACTGAGTTGCAGACTCAGCAGGAAGAGGGCGTGCTCGATGCCGCGCAAATGGACGCCGGTCGCGCCGAAGCTGCCCGTGAGTTGCTGGCGGACACCGAAGGCGCTGAAGCGCCACGAGTGTCGCGTCTGGGCAAACCCTTGCCGTTGCTGGCGGCCATTCTGGTGCCGGTGCTGGGCCTGGGCCTGTATCTGCATTTCGGTGCCAGCGACAAGGTCGAACTGACCCGCGAATTCTCCCAGGCACCCCAGTCGATGGAAGAGATGACGCGGCGCCTGGAACGTGCGGTCGCCGCTCAACCGGATTCCGCTGAAGGCATGTATTTCCTCGGTCGCACCTACATGGCTCAGGATCGCCCGGCGGACGCGGCGAAAATGTTCGAACGCACCGTGAGTCTGGCCGGTCGCCAGCCCGAGTTGCTCGGTCAATGGGCCCAGGCCCAGTACTTCGCCGATGGCAAGAAGTGGTCGGACAAGGTCCAGGCCCTGACCGACGAAGCGCTCAAGACCGATCCGAAAGAAGTCACCAGCCTTGGCTTGCTTGGCATTGCCGCGTTTGAAAGCGAGCGTTATCAGGACGCCATCGATTACTGGAATCGCCTGTTGGCGCAGCTGCCGCCGGAGGACAAGTCCCGCGAGGCGCTGCAAGGCGGAATTACCCGGGCCACGGAAAAGCTGGTGGCCAGTGGCGGCAAGGTTGCACAAGCACCGGCGGCAAAGGCCTCGGCGTTGCTCAAGGTCAGTGTCGATCTGGCCGCGGACCTCAAATCCAAGGTCCAGCCTGGCGACAGCGTGTTCATCTTCGCCCGTGCGATCTCCGGTCCTCCGGCCCCGCTGGCGGTCAAGCGCATGACCGTGGCCGACCTGCCGGTGACCGTCGAACTGGGCGACGCCGACGCAATGATGCCGCAATTGAAACTGTCGAACTTCCCTGAAGTCCAACTGGTTGCGCGCATTTCCCGTGCCGGCAAACCGACCGCCGGCGAATGGATTGGTCGCAGCCAGCCCCTGGCCAGCAGCACCACCGCGCCGCAGACACTGACCATCGACAGCCCGGATAAATAACAGGAAACGCCACCATGACCGCCATTGCTCGTATTGCCCTGCTCAGCGCTGTTTTGGGGTTAAGCGCTTGTGCGGTCCAGCAACCAACGGAACATCAGGCACCACCACCGTTCCCGCCGTCGCAGCCTAGCCCCACGCCATCGACGTCGCCTGTACCGAGCAAGCCGACCATCCCGGCCAAACCCTCCAAGCCGTTGCCACGCACTTCTGCCAGCTTCGCGCCACCACCGGGGGGCAATAGCCATTGGGATCCGAAGCTTGGGGTGTATGTGCTTGATGACCAGCCCAATACCTTTTATCGCCAACGTACCTATTACCGCTGGGATAATGGTTGGAGTCGGTCGATTAGTCCGCAAGGGCCGTGGGAAGATACTGACATCCAGGGTGTACCGGGTGGCCTGGGACGGAAATTCGGGCAGTAACGCAAAAAAGGCGACCTTCGGGTCGCCTTTTTTGTGCCTGCCGGAATGTGATGGGTGGGTCACTGCTGAATTCTGTGGGAGCGAGCTTGCTCGCGATGGCGGCCTGAATGAGTCCATACATAAGGGCGGAACCCTAAATGGCCGTGACCGCAGAAACGGATATGTACACCGGTAAAAACACTCCGCCACCGCAGGCAAGCCAAGCACCCACAGCCTCCAACGCCGGATTGACCTGCGCTGCGAGGACACCCTCAGCGTAACCGTGACCCGCTGGAAAACCCGCTGGTGCAACCGGTGTCGGTGATGGATCATACGCGGGGCCTGCGGGCTGATCTGGCGCAAGCGCAATCAGGACGGTCTGCCGTGGGGCCGGCAAACAGGTCGAAAAATGAAGAGGGTGGTTTGATGGCGGGCAGGTTGATCTATCTCATCGGGCCTTCAGGTTCGGGCAAGGACAGCCTGCTGGATGCCGCGCGTACACGGTTGGCCGAACGAGGCTGCCGCGTCGTGCGGCGGGTCATCACGCGTTCGGCAGAAGCCGTGGGCGAAGCGGCGCTGGGCGTCAGTGAACAGCAGTTCGCCGAAATGGAGGCCCAGGGCGCGTTTGCCCTGAGCTGGCACGCCAACGGGTTGTCCTATGGCATCCCGCGGGAAATCGACGATTGGCTGGCCGCCGGGCAGGACGTGCTGATCAATGGCTCTCGAGGGCATTTGCAGAACACGCGCCAGCGCTATCCGAACGCGTTGGTGCTGTTGTTGACTGTGGATCAGGCAGTACTGCGCCAGCGCTTGCTGGAACGCGGGCGGGAATCGCCGATCGAGATCGATCAGCGGTTGGCACGCAATGCCCGATTCTGCGAGCAATTGCTGGCGGAGGACCCGGCCGTGCACTTGCTCGACAACTCAGGGCCGCTTGAGCAAACGGTCGAACGGTTGCTGGTCTGCATTGACGAGTAACTCCCGGCTGCCTTTCAGGCCTTCCAGGCCAACAACCCCTGCACATACTCCACGAATGCCCGAGCGTTGGCGCTGGCCATTCTCCCCGTAGGGAAAACCGTCCACAAATCCAGGTCCGGCAGTGTCCAGTCCTTCATCACTTCCCGAACCGAACCGTCGGCCAGTTCCGGCGCAAACATCCATTGCGAGGCCATGGCCAGCCCTTGGTGGGCCAGCACGGCTTCTCGCAGGCCTTCGGCGGCATTGACGCGGATCCGGCCACTGAAGATGACCGATTGCTCCTCGCCGGCCTTGTTGAACGGCCGATCCACTGTGGGAGCGAGCCTGCTCCGGGCGGCGATCCGACCGGGTTTTGAGGCTTACGCCGTCGCCAGCGAAGCCTTCTGCGAAACACTCAAGAACCGCAACAACGCCAACAGCGGAAAAGCGCTGCCGACGATCACGATCCACAACCAGCCGCCGTGTTCGTACAACGCGCTGGCCACCGAAGAGCCGAAGGCGCCGCCGATGAAGATGCTGGTCATGTACAGCGCATTCAGGCGGCTGCGGCTTTTGCCGTCGAGGGCGTAGACCGCGCGCTGGCCGAGGACCATGTTCATCTGCACGCAGAAGTCGAGCACCACGCCGGTCACCGCCAGGCCGATGACGCTGTAGGCCGGATGGATAAACGCCGGCATGAAACTCAGGCTGGCGAACAGCAGGGCCAGCAACGATGCGATGCGGGTGTGACCGGCATCGGCCAGGCGACCGGCGATCGGGGCAGCAATGGCGCCGATGGCCCCGACCAGGGCGAAGATCGCGATCTCGCTTTGCGACAAACCGTGATTGCGCGCCAGTTCCAGCGGCACGGCGGTCCAGAACAGGCTGAAGGTGGCAAACATGCAGCCTTGGTAAAACGCACGCTGGCGCAGGACCGGTTGCTTGCGCAAAAGCGTCCAAAGCGAGCCCAGCAACTGGCCATAGGACGCGCTGTGATCAGGCTCACGCTTGGGAATGGTCACGGCCAGCACGATGCTGATGGCCGCCATCAACACTGCGGCAATCACAAACATCGCCCGCCAGCCAAAGTGGTCGGCCACCACGCTGGACACCGGTCGGGCCAGCAGAATGCCGAGCAACAACCCACCCATGATCCCGCCCACCACACGACCACGGGTTTCTTCCGGTGCCAGGTGCGCGGCCAACGGAATCAGGATTTGCACCGAAACCGAACTGAAGCCCACCAACAGCGAAATCAGCAAAAACACGTTCGGCTGGTCGGTAAACGCCGCACCTAGCAGGCTGACAATTGCCACTAGCGTGGTGATGATCATCAACCGGCGGTTCTCCAGCAGATCCCCCAGCGGCACCAGGAAAAACAGTCCCAGCGCATAGCCGATCTGAGTCAAGGAAACGATCAGGCTGGCCATGGTGTTGGTCAGGCCAATGTCCGGCGCGATCAGGCCGATGATCGGCTGGGCGTAGTAGATATTGGCGACAATGGCGCCGCAGCAGAAGGCGAACAGCAGCACCATGCCTCGGGTCATTGTCGTGGTGCCGTGGGGCACCTGGGTCGCTGGGTTCATAACGGGTCTCGCTGTACGGAAAGGAATGCGCGCAGGCTAATGGGCTGACTGAAACGGCGGAAGTGGGATTGGAGTGATAGCAATCATTCCATTGCGGAATGACTGACGAACGTGTGTGTCTTGCGTCAGAGCATCGAGGGTGAATGATACATTCACTTACATCTTGTTCGTGAAGATCGTGACCTTTGTGACGCAGGGCGCTGACGGCACGCTCACCGCCCAATCCATTTCGGCGGGCAAGGATGGCGTGACGCCGCCGATGTAGCGGGAGGTCGCAGAACCTGTGGGAGCGAGCTTGCTCGCGATAGCGTAATGGCAGTCAACGACGATGCTGACTGTTCAATTGTCATCGCGAGCAAGCTCGCTCCCATAGAAGTTGCAGTGTTTCAGTCGATTACTTGCCGCTGTAGATCTGGTCGAAAACCCCGCCATCATTGAAGTGGGTCTTCTGCACGGTGCGCCAGTCGCCGAAGGTCTTCTCGACCGACAGGAAGTCTACTTTCGGGAAACGGTCGGTGTACTTGGCCAGCACGGCTGGGTCACGCGGGCGCAGGTAGTTTGCCGCGGCAATTTCCTGACCTTCCGGCGACCACAAGTATTTCAGGTATTCCTCGGCCGCTGCACGGGTGCCTTTTTTGTCGACGGTCTTGTCGACTACCGACACCGGTGGCTCGGCTTCGGCGGAAACGCTTGGGTAGATGACTTCGAACTGATCACGGCCGAACTCGCGGGCGATCATTTCCGCTTCATTCTCGAACGTCACCAACACGTCGCCGATCTGGTTGGTCATGAAGGTGGTGGTGGCGGCACGGCCACCGGTATCGAGTACCGGCGCTTGCTTGAACAGTTTGCCGACGAAGTCTTTGGCCTTGTTCTCGTCGCCGCCGTTTTTCAGCACGTAGCCCCAGGCCGAGAGGTAGGTATAGCGACCGTTACCGGAGGTTTTCGGGTTTGGCACGATGACCTGAACGCCGTCCTTGAGCAGGTCAGGCCAGTCTTTCAGGGTTTTCGGGTTGCCCTTGCGCACGATGAACACGGTGGCCGAGGTGAACGGCGCGCTGTTGTTCGGCAGGCGCGTGACCCAGTTGTCCGGGACCAGTTTGCCATTGTCCGCCAGGGCGTTGATGTCGGTGGCCATGTTCATGGTGATGACGTCGGCCGGCAAGCCGTCGATGACCGAACGCGCCTGTTTGCTGGAGCCGCCGAAGGACATTTGCAGGGTGATGTTTTCGTTATGCTCGGCTTGCCAGTGTTTCTGGAACGCAGTGTTGTAGTCCTTGTAGAAATCGCGCATCACGTCGTAGGAAACGTTGAGCAGGGTCGGTGCAGCCTGGGCGATGTTGCCCAGGGCCAGGCCAGCGGCGATAAGCGAGGCGCCAAAGAGTTTTTTCACTGCGCATTCCTTGTTCTATTAAAAGTGGGGCAATTTGCCAGCGACTATAACTGGGCTCGTATAGTCCTTTAAAGATTAAAAAGCTCTTTGCTTATTCCCGTTTCCTGAACAGCGCATTACCGCAACGGGAGCAGAACGACGCCTCCGGCTCATGGCTGTCCTTGGCGCACACCGGGCAGTGGTGCTGCAACTGGCCGCCACGCATGGCCGTGGCCAGTTCGGCGGTGAAGATCCCGGTGGGCACGGCGATGATCGAGTAACCGGTGATCATCACCATCGACGAGATGACCTGGCCCAGTGCGGTCTTGGGCACGATGTCGCCGTAACCGACGGTGGTCAACGTCACGATAGCCCAGTAAATGCCCTTGGGAATGCTGGTGAAGCCATGTTGCGGGCCTTCGACCACATACATCAGGGTGCCGAACACCGTCACCAGGGTGCAGACGCTGAGCAGGAAAACAAGGATCTTTTGCTTGCTGCCACGCAGGGCATCGAGCAGGTAATGAGCTTGCTTGAGGTACGGGCCGAGCTTGAGCACGCGGAAGATCCGCAGCATCCGGATCACCCGGATGATCAGCAGGTACTGGGCATCGCTGTAGTACAGCGCGAGGATGCCGGGCACGATGGCCAGCAGGTCCACCAGCCCATAGAAACTGAAGGCGTAGCGCAGGGGCTTGGGCGAGCAGTACAGGCGCAGGATGTACTCGCCGAGGAAGATCGCCGTGAAGCCCCACTCGATGTACGCCAGCAGGCTGGCGTAGTGCTGGTGAACGTCATCGATGCTGTCCAGAATCACGACTACCAGGCTGGCGAAGATGATCAGCAGCAGGGTGGAGTCGAAGCGTCGACCGGCGACGGTGTCGGTCTGGAAAATAATCACGTACAGGCGATTTCGCCACGTGTCGTTGCTGATCATGCACATCGCCTTGGCCGCAAATCAGCGCAGCCTAGGTTGATTCTCCCCGGGAGCGCAAGGCGCGCTTTCGACTGTGGCTTTGCCGAGCATTTGAATAACACTGCGAATCAGCCAGCCGGCAAGAATGAACGGCGCGGTCAGGGTGGGCAGACCGATGGCGGCAAACAGCGGCGTCAGCAGCAGCGCCAGGCCGATGCCAACCAGCGGCAGCCACGGTTGGCGACGCTGCGAGCTGAAGGCGAGGGCGGCCAGCACGGCGTTATAGCCACCGAGGCCGAGCAGTGCGGTATAGAAATCGTGGTTCAGCAGGCTCCAGCCCATGCCCGCGACTGAGGCCAGCAACGCCCAGCAGAATGCGCGGCGATCAGCGATCAGCAAACCGGCGGCAATCATCGCACCGGCCAGCGGATGACCGAGGAACATCACTTGGCCGAGGCCTTTGAGTGGCGCGGCGAGCATGTTCAGGGTGCTGACTTCGATCAAATGCGGCTCTGTCGAGGGCGTGGCGAAGCACAGCAGCAACCAGCCCAGCCCAACGAAGGGCGCGGTGTAAGCCGGCAGGTATTGGCTGAACCGGACGCGCTTGAGCCACTGTTGGGTGACCATCGCGCTCAGGCCACCGGCGGCCAGAATCAGTGGCGGCATCATCGCCGACCAGGGGAAATACAGGCTCAGCAACAGTCCGAGCAGCACGCCGTTGTAGCTGAACAACCCGGCCTGACGATCAGCCTTGGCATAGTTTCGGCGTTGCGCGGTGAGCAGCCCGGCGACACCACCGAGCAAGGCGCCGCCGAGCAAGGCGGGCGCCGTGAACAAAATGGCCAGGACGCACAGCAGGCCGCACAGCGGATTGCGCTGGAGAAAGATCTGGCTGAAGCCGTTGAGCAAGGCTTCGGCCCAGTCGGGGCAGTGGGTGTTGAAATGGTTGGCAGGCATGGCAGGTCTGAAAGTCAGTGGGACCGGGTTGCCTGCATCGCGATCAAGCTCGCTCACACACTGAATCTTTGTTCAGTCTTGGTTCCGTGAACGACACAAAACCAATGTGGGAGCGAGCTTGCTCGCGATAAGGCCGGTACAGGCGCTAGATCAATGTCTCGATACGCAGAGAGTTAGTCGACCCCGGCTGGCCAAAGGGCACACCTGCGGTGATCAACAGTGTGTCGCCACGCTGCGCCATGCCCTGGGCCTGGGCAATTTCCAGTGCCGTCGAGCAGACTTCATCGACCTGACGCAGGCGGTCGTTGACCACCGAGTGCACACCCCACGCCACGCTCAGGCGACGGGCGGTCTGCAGGTTTGGTGTCAGGTTGAGGATCGGCACCGTCGGCCGCTCCCGCGCCGCACGCAGGCTCGACGCACCGGACTCGCTGTAGTTGACCAGCACCGCCACCGGCAACACGTTGCTGATACGGCGAATGGCGCAGCTGATCGCATCTGAAACAGTCGCCTCGGCTTTCGGCCGGCTGACGTCCAGTTGAGTCTGATAGTCCGGACCGTTTTCCACCTGGCGGATGATCTTGCTCATCATCTGCACGGCTTCGAGCGGGTATTCGCCGGATGCGGTTTCCGCCGACAGCATCACCGCGTCCGCACCTTCGGCCACGGCGTTGGCCACATCGGTGACTTCGGCGCGGGTTGGCGCGGGTGAGAAGCGCATCGACTCCAGCATCTGAGTGGCGACCACCACCGGTTTGCCGAGCTGGCGGCAGGTGCTGATGATGTTCTTCTGGATCTGCGGCACGCTTTCGGCCGGCACTTCCACGCCCAGGTCACCCCGGGCGACCATGATCGCGTCGCTCAATTCGGCGATCTCGCGCAGTTGCTCGACGGCCGAGGGCTTCTCGATCTTGGCCATCAGGAACGCCTTGTCGCCGATCAGGGTACGGGCTTCGCGGATGTCATCGGGACGTTGCACGAACGATAGCGCCACCCAGTCCACACCCAACTCCAGCCCGAAGGCCAAGTCGCGGCGATCCTTGGCGGTCAGCGGGCTCAGGTCGAGCACCGCTTGCGGTACGTTCACGCCTTTGCGGTCCGACAGTTCGCCGCCATTGAGCACGGTGGTGTCGATGGCGTCGGCGTACTTGGTCACCACCCGCAGACGCAACTTGCCATCGTCCAGCAGCAGGTCCATGCCCGGCTCCAGCGCGGCGATGATTTCCGGGTGGGGCAGGTTGACCCGGCGCTCATCGCCCGGCGTGGCATCGAGGTCCAGACGCAAGGCCTGGCCGCGAACCAGTTGCACCTTGCCTTCGGCGAACTTGCCGACCCGCAGTTTCGGGCCTTGCAGGTCCATCAGGATGCCCAATGGATAATTGAGCTGACGCTCGACTTCACGAATCCACTGGAAACGCTGGGCGTGGTCAGCATGATCGCCATGGCTGAAGTTCAGACGGAAGATGTTGACCCCGGCCAGCACCAGTTCACGGATGGCATCGATGCCGTCGATGGCCGGGCCGAGCGTGGCGAGGATTTTGACCTTTTTATCAGGCGTCATGTTTAGTGCTCTCAAGGATCAGAATGGCGCGGAAGTCGTTGACGTTGGTACGGGTCGGCTCGGTGACGATCAGGGCGTCCAGCGCCTCGAAGTAGCCGTAACCGTTGTTGTTATCCAACTCGTCGCTGGCGCTCAGGCCCTTTGCCGCGGCGCGGGCGTAGCTGTCCGGGGTCATGATCGCGCCGGCGTTGTCTTCGGAACCGTCGATGCCGTCGGTGTCACCGGCCAGTGCGTAGACGCCGGGCAGGCCCTTGAGGCTGTCGGTCAGGCTGAGCAGGAACTCGGCGTTGCGCCCGCCACGGCCATTGCCGCGCACGGTCACGGTGGTCTCACCGCCCGAGAGAATCACGCAGGGCGCCGCCAGCGGCTGACCGTGCAGGACGATCTGCCGTGCGATGCCGGCGTGGACTTTCGCCACCTCGCGGGATTCGCCTTCAAGGTCGCCGAGGATCAGCGGACTGAACCCGGCCTGACGGCATTTCACCGCCGCCGCTTCAAGGGATTGCTGCGGGCGGGCGATCAACTGGAAATGACTGCGTGCCAGGCTCGGGTCGCCGGGTTTGACGGTTTCCGATTCGGGGCTTTGCAGCCAGGTGCGCACCGAAGCCGGAACCTCGATGGCGTAGCGTTTTAGGATCGCCAGCGCTTCGGCCGACGTGCTCGGGTCGGCCACGGTAGGGCCGGAGGCGATGACCGTGGCGAGGTCGCCCGGCACATCGGAAATCGCATAGGTATAAACCGTGGCAGGCCAGCAGGCTTTGCCCAGACGCCCACCCTTGATCGCCGAGAGGTGCTTGCGCACGCAGTTCATCTCGCCGATGGTGGCGCCGGACTTGAGCAGGGCTTTGTTGATCAACTGCTTGTCGGCCAGGGTGATGCCTTCGGCCGGCAGTGCCAGCAGGGCAGAGCCACCGCCGGAGAGCAGGAAGATCACGCGGTCGGATTCGTTCAGGTCGCTGACCAGTTCCAGCACACGCTTGGCCACCGCCAGACCAGCCGCGTCCGGTACCGGATGTGCGGCTTCGACCACTTCGATTTTTTCGCAAGGTGCGCCGTGACTGTAGCGGGTCACCACCAGGCCGGACACTTCACCCTGCCAGCAGCGCTCGACCACCTGGGCCATGGCGGCTGCGGCTTTGCCAGCACCGATGACGATCACGCGACCGCTGCGGTCAGCAGGCAAATGGGCTTCGAGGACTTGTTGCGGATGCGCCGCATCGATGGCTGTGGCAAACAGCTCGCGCAGCAATTGTTGCGGATCGACCGACATGGCGGGCTCCCGGAATTCTTGTTATTTGAAGGGCAACTCGGGTTCCTGTGGGAGCGAGCTTGCTCGCGATAGCGGTGTGTCAGTCAACATGGATGTTGATAGTCAGGGCCTCATCGCGAGCAAGTTCGCTCCCACAGGTTTGATGCAGTTTCGGGCAGGGGCTTACTTCTTATCGCGAATCGAGAAATTCGCCATGTGTTCCAGGCCCTTGATCAGCGCCGAGTGGTCCCAGTTGCTGCCACCGATGGCCGCGCAGGTGCTGAACACTTGCTGGGTGTTGGCGGTGTTCGGCAGGTTGATGTTCAGCTCCTTGGCGCCTTGCAGGGCCAGGTTCAGGTCCTTCTGGTGCAGGCTGATGCGGAAGCCTGGATCGAAGGTGCCCTTGATCATGCGCTCGCCGTGCACTTCGAGGATCTTGGAGGACGCGAAACCGCCCATCAGTGCTTCACGCACCTTGGCCGGATCGGCACCGTTTTTCGAAGCGAACAGCAGGGCTTCGGCCACGGCCTGGATGTTCAGGGCCACGATGATCTGGTTGGCCACCTTGGCGGTTTGACCGTCGCCGTTGCCACCGACCAGGGTGATGTTCTTGCCCATGGCCTGGAACAGTGGCAGGGCGCGCTCGAAGGCGTCGGCATCGCCGCCGACCATGATGCTCAGGGTCGCAGCCTTGGCGCCGACTTCACCGCCGGAGACCGGGGCGTCGAGGTATTGCGCGCCTTTTTCGTTGATCTTTGCTGCGAAAGCCTTGGTGGCGGTCGGCGAGATCGAGCTCATGTCGATCACCACTTTGCCTTTGCCAACACCGGCGGCAACGCCATCAGCGCGGAACAGCACGTCATCGACCTGTGGGGTATCCGGCACCATGACGATGATGAATTCGGCTTCCTGGGCGACTTCCTTCGGGTTCGCCAGGGCAACGGCGCCAGCGGCGACCAGGTCGGCAGGCGCAGGGTCGTGGTGAGCCGACAGGAACAGGCTGTGACCGGCTTTCTGCAGGTTCAACGCCATTGGGTGGCCCATGATGCCGGTGCCGATAAATCCGATTTTAGCCATGAGAAAATCCTCTTGTTTTTATTGCTGCTTCAAGCAAATAGGGGAGTACTGCTCTTTGTGGGAGCGAGCTTGCTCGCGATGGGGCCATAACATTCAGCATCGATGTCGACTGTCCCACCGCTATCGCGAGCAAGCTCGCTCCCACAGGGATCTACATCAGATCGCGTTATGGGTCTTGAGCCAGCCCAAGCCCGCTTCAGTGGTGGTCAGCGGCTTGTATTCGCAACCGACCCAGCCCTGGTAACCGATGCGGTCCAGGTGTTCGAACAGGAAGCGGTAGTTGATTTCACCGGTGCCTGGTTCGTTGCGCCCCGGGTTGTCCGCGAGCTGCACGTGGTTGATCTCGCCCAGGTGCGATTGCAGGGTGCGGGCCAGATCGCCTTCCATGATTTGCATGTGATAGATGTCGTATTGCAGGAACAGGTTGGCGCTACCGACCTGCTCGCGAATCGACAGGGCTTGCGCCGTGTTGTTCAGGTAGAAACCTGGAATGTCACGGGTGTTGATCGCTTCCATCACCAGTTTGATGCCCGCCGCTTGCAGCTTGTCGGCCGCGTACTTGAGGTTGGCGACGAAGGTTTTCTCCACGGTGGCATCGTCAAAGCCCTGCGGACGAATACCGGCCAGGCAGTTGACCTGGGTGTTGCCCAGCACTTGCGCGTAAGCGATGGCCAGGTCGACACCGGCACGGAACTCTTCGACCCGGTCCGGCAGGCAGGCGATACCGCGCTCGCCCTTGGCCCAGTCGCCGGCCGGCAGGTTGAACAGCACTTGGGTCAGACCGTTGGCATCGAGCTGGGCCTTGATTTCGGCGGAGCTGAAGTCGTACGGGAACAGGTACTCAACACCACTGAAACCGGCCTTGGCGGCCGCTTCGAAACGGGCAAGAAAGTCCTGTTCGGTGAACAGCATGGACAGGTTGGCTGCGAAACGCGGCATGGTGGTCTCCTGAATATGTATGGTGAGCGTTCCCGGATCCCTGTGGGAGCGAGCTTGCTCGCGATAGCGGTGTGTCAGTCGACATGGATGCTGAATGGCAGTACGCAATCGCGAGCAAGCTCGCTCCCACAGGATGTGGGAACGATCCTACAAGTTAATCAAGCAACGAAATCGCAGTCGGTGCGTCGTCGCCGACCAGCGCCAGGTCTTCGAATTCGTTGACGGCGTTGATCTCGGTACCCATGGAAATGTTGGTCACGCGCTCCAGGATGATCTCGACGATCACCGGAACCTTGAACTCTTCGATCAGCTCCTGGGCCTTGCGCAGGGCAGGCTGGATCTGAGCCGGTTCGAACACACGCAGTGCCTTGCAGCCCAAGCCTTCGGCAACTGCGACGTGGTCCACACCGTAGCCGTTGAGTTCCGGCGCGTTCAGGTTGTCGAACGACAGCTGTACGCAGTAATCCATGTCGAAACCGCGCTGCGCCTGACGGATCAGACCCAGGTACGAGTTGTTTACCACCACATGAATGTACGGCAGCTTGAACTGCGCGCCCACTGCCAATTCTTCGATCATGAACTGGAAGTCATAGTCCCCCGACAGGGCCACGACTTTACGGTTCGGATCAGCCTTGACCACGCCCAGTGCTGCCGGAATGGTCCAGCCCAGAGGACCTGCCTGACCGCAGTTGATCCAGTGACGCGGCTTGTAGACGTGCAGGAACTGAGCGCCGGCAATCTGCGACAGACCGATGGTGCTGACGTAGCAGGTGTCTTTGCCGAACACCTGGTTCATTTCTTCGTAAACGCGTTGCGGCTTGACCGGCACGTTGTCGAAGTGAGTCTTGCGCTGCAGGCTGGCTTTACGCTGCTGGCAGTCTTGCAACCAGGCGCTGCGGTTCTTCAGCTTGCCGGCGGCTTGCCATTCGCGAGCGACTTCGATGAACACGGTCAGCGCGGCGGCAGCGTCGGAAACGATGCCCAGGTCCGGGGTGAACACGCGGCCGATCTGGGTCGGTTCGATATCAACGTGAATGAACTTGCGGCCTTCGGTGTACACGTCAACGGAACCGGTGTGACGGTTGGCCCAGCGGTTGCCTACGCCCAGAACCACATCGGACTTGAGCATGGTGGCGTTGCCGTAGCGGTGCGACGTCTGCAGGCCAACCATGCCCACCATCAACGGGTGATCGTCCGGGATGGCGCCCCAGCCCATCAGGGTCGGGATCACTGGAATACCGGTCAGTTCGGCGAACTCCACCAGCAGATCGGCGGCATCGGCATTGATGATGCCGCCACCGGCCACCAGCAATGGACGCTCGGCCTGATCCAGCATGGCCAGGGCCTTTTCAACCTGGACGCGGGTAGCGCTCGGCTTGGCCAATGGCAGTGGCTGGTAGGCGTCGATGTCGAATTCGATTTCGGCCATCTGCACGTCGAACGGCAGGTCGATCAGCACCGGGCCCGGACGGCCGGAGCGCATTTCATAGAAAGCTTTCTGGAACGCGTAAGGCACCTGGCCCGGTTCCATGACGGTGGTCGACCACTTGGTGACTGGCTTGACGATGGTGGTGATATCGACAGCCTGGAAGTCTTCCTTGTGCATACGGGCGCGGGGTGCTTGCCCTGTGATGC
The DNA here is from genome assembly GCF_002236115.1 of Pseudomonas jessenii. Taxonomy (GTDB): domain Bacteria; phylum Pseudomonadota; class Gammaproteobacteria; order Pseudomonadales; family Pseudomonadaceae; genus Aquipseudomonas; species Aquipseudomonas jessenii. The sequence continues at coordinate 224,929 of NZ_NIWT01000002.1, forward strand.
AGAGGATTGGAATCGAGTCGGCCGAGGCGCTGTAGAGCCCGGTGACCATGTCGGTACCGGCAGGGCCGGAAGTGCCGATGCACACGCCGATGTTGCCGGCCTTGGTGCGGGTGTAGCCCTCGGCCATGTGCGAGGCGCCTTCAACGTGGCGAGCGAGTACGTGATCGATGCCGCCGACCTTTTGCAGGGCGGAGTACAACGGGTTGATGGCGGCACCCGGGATGCCAAAAGCGGTATCGACCCCTTCACGGCGCATCACCAGAACGGCGGCTTCGATTGCTCTCATTTTGCTCATGGTTTTGTGCCTCTTTACGTTTTGTAATTGTATACAAGTGGCTTTGCGCAGAGTGTATTCACGGCGGACGGCGCAGGTCAATCCATTTTCTCAAGCGCTTGTTTCATTCGTCGGAAGCCCGTTCTGCTGTGGCTTTTCGTCGCATGTGGCGCCTTTCGATGATTATTGTATACAAAAAAATAATTCATTGTGTTCTATTTGTTGCATCGGGCTGCGGCACAACGGCGCAGTCCACCGACTTTCCGAAAAACAAATGAGGACGGCACCATGAGCGCTTTAACCTTGAAAGTCGCAGTCAACCTGGTCGATCAGGCCATCACCGCGGGGCGGGCAATCTCTGCCGCGCCATTGACCATCGCAGTACTGGATGCCGGCGGGCATCTGATCACCCTGCAACGCGAAGACGGCGCCAGCCTTCTGCGCCCGCACGTCGCCATCGGCAAGGCCTGGGGCGCGATCGCGCTGGGCAAGGGGTCACGCCTGCTGGCACAGGACGCGCAACAACGCCCGGCGTTCTTCGCCGCGCTGAATAGCTTGGGGCAGGGCAGCGTCGTCCCGGTGCCGGGCGGCGTGCTGGTTCGGGATCAGGACGGGACTGTGCTGGGGGCGGTGGGCATCAGCGGGGATCTGTCAGATGTTGACGAGCAATGTGCGATCCGCGCGATCGAGGGGCAGGGGCTGAGGGCGGATGCGGGGGTGGCTGGTTGATCTTCGGCGTCTGATTTACCGCTTTCGCGGGCTTGCTCGCGAAAGCGCCTTACGGATGAAAACAGCTTTCTAGCTGTCTGCTTTTCTCGTTGAGATTTCCATCCGGTAAATTCCGTTTTTTTAGAATTTTGTGCGAAACATTTGGGCGTTACCGAAGATTTTCGCAAGAAAATTCACAGGTATCACTCGTATCATTCTCTCGGAACAGTCCGAGAGCTTTGCAATGAAAACAACACTGTCGTGGTGGGATATCAGCCCGCCGTTGAGCACCACTACACCTACCTGGCCGGGTGACACACCTTTTCAGGAAGAGCGCGTGTGGAGCTTCGGACCAGAGTGTCCGGTGAATGTCGGGCGTATCACCCTGTCGCCTCATACGGGTGCCCATGTCGACGCACCACTGCATTACAGCGCTGATGGCGCGGCTATTGGCGATGTGTCGCTCGATGTCTATATGGGGCCTTGCCGTGTGCTGCATTGCCTGAACAGCGGCCGGCTGGTGCACCCCGAACAGCTTGAAGGTCGCTTGCAAGACCTGCCTGAACGGGTGCTGCTGCGCACCTGGCGACAAGCGCCGTTGAGCGCCTGGGATCCTGATTTCTCTGCAGTCGCCAAAGAAACCGTCGACCTGCTGGCGAGCCTCGGTGTGCGCTTGATCGGTATCGATACGCCGTCGCTGGACCCTCAGCAATCCAAAACCATGGATTCGCACAATGCCGTGGCCCGACATGGCATGGCTATCCTCGAGGGCATCGTGCTCGATGACGTCCCGGAAGGGGACTATGAATTGATCGCGCTGCCGCTGCGTTTTGCCCATCTGGACGCCAGTCCGGTCAGGGCAATTTTGCGTCCACTGAACAAACCGCAACTTGAGGAACCGACTCAATGAGCCAATGCCCCTATTCACCTGCAAACCAGACGGAAGAATGGCATAACGCCGAGCTGAATTTTTCCGACTCCATGAGCTACGGCGACTACCTGGATCTGGGGCGCATTCTCAGCGCACAGCACCCGCTGTCTCCGGACCATAACGAGATGCTGTTCATCATCCAGCATCAGACCTCGGAGCTGTGGATGAAGCTGATGCTGCACGAGCTCAATGCCGCCCGTGAGCACGTTCGACTGGGAGAGTTGCCGCCCGCGTTCAAGATGCTGGCGCGGGTCTCGCGGATTTTTGATCAGCTGGTGCATGCCTGGACGGTGCTGGCCACCATGACTCCCACCGAGTACCACGCGATACGGCCCTTTCTGGGGCAGTCATCGGGCTTTCAGTCGTTCCAGTACCGCGAGATCGAATTCATTCTGGGCAACAAAAGCGCGACCCTGTTGCGCCCCCATGCGCATCGGCCGGAACTGTTGCAGGCGCTTGAAAAGGCGATCGCCACACCGTCGCTGTATGACGAGGCGATTCGCTTGATGGCCAGCGCTGGCTTGACCATCGACCCACAGCGTTTCGAGCGTGATCCGACCAGTCCGACGGCGCATGACGCGTCGGTCGAAGCAGCGTGGCGCGTGGTCTACACGGACCCTTCGCGTTATTGGGATCTCTATCAGTTGGCGGAGAAACTCATCGACCTTGAGGATTCGTTCCGGCAATGGCGCTTCCGGCATGTGACCACGGTCGAGCGGATCATCGGCTTCCAACCAGGGACCGGTGGCACAGAAGGTGTCGGTTATCTGCGCAAGATGCTCGATACCGTGCTGTTCCCGGAGTTGTGGCGAGTGCGCTCAACGCTCTGATTTACCGAGAGTCATGTCTGAACGCTTAAACCGGGCGGCAATTGAAAAAATTGACGCATTCAAACCATGCCTGACCATAACAATTAGAAGGTAACCAGATGGCGGATGAAATCTTGCGACAAGGCGAACTCAAGCGAGGGCTGAAAAATCGTCATATTCAGCTGATCGCATTGGGCGGCGCGATAGGTACCGGGTTGTTTCTCGGCTCTGCCGGCGTGCTCAAGTCGGCCGGGCCGTCGATGATCCTCGGCTATGCGATTGCCGGATTCATCGCCTTTCTGATCATGCGCCAGCTGGGCGAGATGATTGTCGAGGAACCGGTGGCCGGCTCCTTCAGTCATTTTGCCCACAAGTACTGGGGCGGCTATGCCGGCTTTCTGTCCGGCTGGAACTACTGGGTGCTGTATGTGCTGGTGGGCATGGCCGAGTTGACGGCCGTCGGCAAGTACGTGCAGTTCTGGTGGCCGGAAGTCCCCTCCTGGGTCAGCGCGGCGGTGTTCTTCGTCCTGGTCAATTTGATCAATATGATGAACGTTAAAGTCTTCGGTGAGATGGAATTCTGGTTCGCAATCATCAAGGTCGTAGCGATCATTGGCATGATCGCCCTGGGCTGCTACATGCTGTTCAGCGGCACCGGCGGCCCGCAGGCCTCGGTCAGCAATCTGTGGGACCACGGCGGGTTCTTCCCAAACGGCTACAGCGGTCTGCTGATGGCGATGGCGTTCATCATGTTCTCCTTCGGCGGCCTGGAGCTGGTCGGCATCACCGCCGCTGAAGCCAGCGAGCCGGGAAAGGTGATTCCCAAGGCGATCAACCAGGTGGTTTATCGCGTGCTGATCTTCTACGTCGGCGCGCTCACCGTGCTGCTGTCGTTGTATCCGTGGGACCAACTGCTACAGACACTCGGCGCTTCGGGCGATGCCTATGGCGGCAGCCCGTTCGTGCAGATCTTCTCCTTGATCGGCAGCGACACAGCAGCGCACATCCTCAATTTCGTGGTGCTCACCGCTGCGCTCTCTGTCTATAACAGTGGCGTCTACTGCAACAGCCGTATGCTCTATGGCCTGGCCGAACAGGGCGACGCACCCAAGGCGCTGATGAAACTGAACAAGCAGGGCGTGCCTCTGCTGGCGCTGGGCGTATCGGCGTTGATCACCCTGCTGTCCGTGCTGGTCAACTACCTCGCCCCGCATGAAGCGCTTGAGTTGCTCTTTGCACTGGTGGTCGCATCGCTGATGATCAACTGGGCGATGATCAGCCTGACGCACCTGAAGTTTCGCAAAAGCATGAGCCAGCAAGGCATCGTTCCGGGCTTCAAGTCGTTCTGGTTTCCCTTCAGCAACTACCTGTGCCTGGCCTTCATGGTCATGATCGTCTGCGTCATGCTGATGATTCCAGGTATACGCGCTTCAGTCTTCGCCATACCGGTGTGGGTGTTGATCATCTTCGGCTTTTACCGGATGCGTATGGCCAAGGATCGGGCCTTGCCGGTGGTTCAATAGCCTTTGCCGTGGGGGCGCCGTGATGAGTAGCAACGTTGATCCGCAGTTTCGCGACATTCGTATCGATCACTATGACCTCGAGGGTGCGAGGAACTGGATGTCGGGTATCTGCGGGCCGCACCGCCTCCAGACTTCGACGCCCGAGCGGATCCGCTTTCATCACAGCGCCAATGTGTTCAAGTCGATGGCCACGACCCTGGGCACTCTCTCATACGGTACCGATGTCACCATCGATATCGAAGACGCCGAGCACTTCAGCAGTTACAGCCTGAGTTTGCCTTTGGTGGGCGAGCAGGAGCTGAGCAAGAACGGCAGCGTGTTGAAATCGAACCGCGATCAAGGGGTGATCATTTCCCCGAATGAGAACCAGATGCTGGCGATCTCCGGGGACTGTCGCAAAGTTCAGGTGGTGATCACCCGCGTCGCCATGAGCGAGTCGCTGGAAGGCATGCTGCAGCGACCGTTGGATACGCCGCTGTGTTTCGAGCCGGTGATGGATGCGGTGGACGGCGCGTCGGCCTCGTGGTGGCGCATGGCGCGTTATTTCATCGAGGAGCTGGAACGCAGCAGTGAACTGTACGAACAGGTGGCCTTCACTCGGGACATCGAAAGCTCATTGATCAAAGGCTTGATCCTCGCCCAGCCGAACAACTACTCCGAAGAATTGCGCAACGTGCTCGGCGTGAAACTGCCGCACTACCTGATCAAGGCCAAGCAATACATTCACGACAATGCTCGCGAAGCTTTGCACCTGGAGGACATCGAGGTCGCGGCCGGGGTCTCGCGTTTCAAGCTGTTCGAGGCGTTCAAGAAGTACTTCGCCCTGTCGCCGATGGCCTACCTGAAAAAGTACCGGTTGAACGCTGTGCGCCAGGAAATCCTCGAACACGGCTCGTCGCGTAATATTTCCGCGATCGCCATGGGCTGGGGCTTTACGCATCTCGGACGTTTTTGTGCCGAATACCGCAAGTTGTTCGACGAGTCCCCCAGCATGACCTTGCAGCGTAACGAAGCCCGACGCATGCGCGGTGTCTGAGTATTCCGCCGCCCAGAATTTCAGGACCGCTTCGTGCACCAGCGGGAGCAAGCGCCCTCGCCACAATTCATCACCTGACCATCGATATCCATTAACTGGCGCTCACTTACGCACTACCAAATCAAGCAACGTCTCCTGCTCCTTGATTTTCTGCAACACGATTTCCGAGCGGATATCAGTCACCCCCGCCGTGCGGTTCAGTTGGTTGACGATGAAGTCGGAGAAGTGTTTGATGTTGCGCGCCTGGACCCGCAGCACATAGTTGCTCGCCCCGGTAATCACGTAGGCGGTGACCACCTCCGGCCACAACTGGACCTTCTTGATGAAGGTCTCGTGCCAATCCTCGACGTCCTGTCGCAATGACACATGGACGATGGCTTCCAGTTCGACTCCCAGCTTTTCGGCGTTCAGCATCGCGCGATAGCCGGTGATGATTCCTTCACTTTCCAGCAAGCGTAAACGGCGCAAACAGGCCGACGGCGACAGTGCGACCTTCTCTGCCATTTCGTGATTGCTGATGCGGCCGTCCCGTTGCAAGAGATGCAGGATCCGCAGGTCTGTCGAGTCGAGAGTCATGGCTAGAATAAATCCGCGATATTTGGAGTTGGATTCGAATTTTCTTCGAGATAAATACAAGATGGCCGCTTACTTTGCACGAAAATTCTCTAATGCTTCGTTCATTATTTCCTCATCGTGAAGGCGCAAACAACGCCTGAAACACGACACTCACACCCGACTATCGCGATTTGCCCGGACGGCACTTCTTTCAAAAAGCAGGACACCCAATGACTACAAGAAACGATTGTCTGGCGCTCGATGCGCAGGACGCTCTGGCCCCTCTGCGTCAGCAGTTTGCGCTCCCTGAAGGGGTGATCTATCTCGACGGCAACTCCCTGGGCGCGCGCCCGGTCGCAGCGCTGGCGCGTGCTCAGGCAGTGATCGCCGATGAATGGGGCAATGGCCTGATCCGCAGTTGGAACAGCGCTGGCTGGCGCGACCTGCCTGAACGTCTGGGCAATCGACTGGGAGGGCTGATTGGCGCCGGTGACGGCGAAGTGGTGGTGACCGACACCACCTCGATCAACCTGTTCAAGGTGCTCAGCGCCGCCCTGCGCGTGCAGGCCACGCGGGCGCCGACGCGGCGGGTGATCGTCACCGAGACCGGCAACTTCCCGACTGACCTGTATATCGCCGAAGGTCTGGCGGACATGCTGCAGCAGGGCTACACCCTGCGTCTGGTCGACAGCCCGCAAGAGCTGCCGCAAGCGATTGACCAGGACACTGCGGTGGTCATGCTCACCCACGTCAACTACAAGACCGGCTACATGCACGACATGCAGGCCCTGACCACGCTGACCCATGAGTGTGGCGCGCTGGCCATCTGGGACCTGGCGCATTCCGCCGGGGCGGTGCCGGTCGATCTGCATCAGGCGCGCGCCGACTACGCCATCGGTTGCACCTACAAGTACCTCAATGGCGGTCCGGGCTCGCAAGCTTTCGTCTGGGTTTCCCCTGAGCTGTGCGATCTGGTGGCGCAACCGCTGTCCGGCTGGTTCGGTCATTCGCGGCAGTTCGCCATGGAGTCGCATTACCAGCCGAGCAGCGGAATCGCCCGCTATTTGTGCGGCACCCAGCCCATCACTTCATTGGCGATGGTCGAGTGTGGTCTGGATGTTTTCGCCCAGACCGACATGGCCAGCCTGCGCAGCAAGTCCTTGGCCCTGACGGACCTGTTCATCCAGTTGGTCGAGCAGCGCTGCGCCGCTCACGAACTGACCTTGGTCACTCCACGCGAACACGCCAAACGTGGCAGCCATGTCAGCTTCGAACATCCTCAAGGTTATGCGGTGATCCAGGCCTTGATCGCCCGTGGCGTGATCGGCGATTACCGCGAGCCGCGGATCATGCGGTTCGGCTTCACCCCGCTGTACACCAGCTTTACCGAGGTCTGGGATGCGGTGCAGATTCTCGGCGAAATACTCGATCAGAAAACCTGGTCGCAAGAGCAATTCCAGATCCGCCACAGCGTCACCTGATACCCCCGAAGCCTTTGTCTTGCTGCCGCGAATTTCCCGGCAGCAGGGCTTCGGTCGCCTCCGATAAGCAGTTCTGTGAAAACACAATAATAAGGAGCACGCAGAATGAAACCGTCCCTTTGGCCCGCCTTGCCGCTCGCCATTACCAGCTGTCTCGGCCAAGTGGCCTATGCCGCACCCGACAATGGATTCGTTGAAGACAGCAGCCTGACCCTGACCAATCGCAATTTCTATTTTTACCGAAACAACCTTAACAACCCCGGCGGTCAGAACTATCGGGAGGAGTGGGCCCACGGGCTCATGCTCGATTACCGTTCCGGCTATACCCAGGGCACTGTGGGCTTCGGAGTCGACGCCTACGCGCAGTTGGGACTCAAGCTCGACAGCGGCAGGGGCCGTACCGGCACCGGTTTATTGCCGGTCGATTCCGATGGACGCGCCGAGGATGAGTATTCCGAAGCGGGTGGTGCACTCAAGGCGCGGATCTCGAAGACCGAACTCAAATACGGCAACCTGACACCGCTCAACCCGGTGTTCGGCACCGGCTCGGCGCGCCTGTTCACCACCTACGCCAATGGTTTCCAGCTGACCAGCAGCGAGTTGAAAGGACTGCAACTCGATGCCGGGCACTTCACCTCGGGCAATGACAGTGCGTCGACCAACGACGATGGCGCCCTCAAGGCGCTGTATGCCGGGGTGGAAACCCGTAGTGTCGATTATCTGGGCGGCAGCTATGCCCTGAACGATCAGTTGAGCGTCAGCCTGTACGGTTCGCAGTTCGCTGATATCTGGCGGCAGTACTACGCCAATGCCAACTACAGCTATGCCCTGAGCGAAAACCAGTCGCTGAACCTGGATTTCAACCTCTATCGCACCAACGACTCTGGCCAGAGCCTGGCCGGCAAGATCGACAACACCACCTGGTCGCTGGCCGCCGCTTACAAGGTGGGTGCGCACCGCGTGACCCTGGCCTACCAACAGGTCGATGGCGATGAGCCGTTCGATTATCTCGGCTTCGATCAACAGCCGGGCACCTCGATATTCCTTGCCAACTCGGTACAGATCCTCGACTTCAACGCGCCCAATGAACGTTCCTGGCAGCTGCGTTATGACCTGGACATGGCGCCTTTCGGCGTGCCGGGCCTGAGTTTCGTGTCGCGCTATGTGAGCGGTGACCATATCGACGACAGCCACTATGACGGCGGCCCCAATGGTGCCTATGGACGTTACGGCAGCGATGGCAAGCGCTGGGAGCGCGACCTTGAAGCGCGCTACGTGGTGCAGGAGGGCAAGGCCAGGGACCTGTCGATACGTGTGCGTCAGGCCAGTGTGCGTTCCACCGGCCAGGTCGCCCGGGCGGACACCACCGACAACAATGAAGTCCGGGTGATCGTCGAGTATCCGCTGAATATCTTCTGATTCGTGGCTGATCCCCAACGGCAATCCCAACGACTTGCTCTCTTCAAGAAAGACAATATTCAGAGGACAGATAAATGACCGATAACACCGGTTTTGAAAACATCTCCAAGCGTGAGCAGGGCCTCAGGCGCCAGCTCACCTCGGGTCAGATGAGCATGATCGCCATTGGCGGCGCGATTGGCACCGGGCTGTTCATGGGCAGTGCCTACGCCATCGGTTATGCCGGGCCGAGCGTGCTGCTCAGCTACGCCATTGGCGCGATCATCACCCTGCTGTTGATGGGCTGTCTGGCGGAAATGACCGTGGCCCATTCGACCTCAGGCTCGTTCGGCGCCTATGCCGAATTCTATGTCAGCCCATTGGCCGGGTTCCTGGTGCGCTATGCCTATTGGGCGGCGATTGTGCTGGCAGTGGGCACGGAAGTGACGGCGGTGGCGATGTACATGAAGTACTGGTTCGCCAACGTGCCTGAATGGATCTGGATTGTTTCGTTCTCGAGCATGCTGATCGTGCTCAATGCCATCAGCGTGAAAACCTTCGGCACCTTCGAGTACTGGTTCTCGACCATCAAGATCGGTGCGATTGTCGGCTTCATCATCCTCGCGGTGTATGTGGTGTACGGTTCCGGCAACCCGGATTACGGCGTGCACAACTACACGGCCCACGGCGGCTTCTTTCCCAATGGTCTGCAAGGTATGTGGATTGCGGTGATCGTCTCGATCTTCAGCTATCTGAGCGTGGAAATGATCGCGGTGGCCGCCGGTGAGGCGCAGGACCCGGAGCGGGCGGTGAAGAAGGCCTTTCGCGCGACCATCGTGCGGCTGGTGGTGTTCTACCTGCTGACCCTGGCCCTGATGCTGGCGATTGTGCCGTGGGTCCAGGCCGGTCAAGCGCAGAGCCCGTTCGTCACCGTCATGCAGACCATTGGTATTCCCGGCGCAACCGGCGTGATGAACTTCGTGATCCTGATTGCGGCGTTGTCGGCGATGAACAGTCAGCTCTACATCACCACCCGCATGATGTTCAGCCTGTCCCGCGGCGGTTATGCACCCAAGTCCATGGGGGTGTTGAGCAAGACCGGAATCCCGCTGAATGCCTTGTTGCTGTCGAGCTCCGGCATTGCCCTGGCGACCTTGCTCAACGTGTTGTACCCGGAAAGCTCCTTCACCTTGATGATGGCGATCTCGATGTTCGGCGCGATCTTCACCTGGTTCATGATCTTCCTGACCCATTACTGCTTCCGTCGCTACCACGAGCGCAACGGCGAACGGAAACTGTCCTTCCGCATGCGCCTGTTCCCGTACACCACGCTGTTGGGGCTGCTGCTGATGGGCGCGGTGATGATCACCACCTACTTCACCGATGCATTCAAAATGACCTTGGTATTCGGTGTGCCTTTCCTGCTGATCCTCACGGTTGTCTACTGGATCTTCTTCAGAAAACCCAAGGCAGCCGTGGCGTTGAATCCGCTGCCGAAGGTTTAGAGGGCGCAAACATGCAATCCCGACCGGCAGTTTTCATGGACTGCCGAGTCGGCATTGATCCAGGGCCGCTATCAGTCCGGCTCACACCCTTTGAGCACCAACCGGATAATCGTCTGCGCCGCCGCTTCATAGTCCACGTCATCCAGCTTGGTCTTGCCGGTGATGGCGGTGATTTGCCAGTCGAAGTCGGCGTAGGTCTGGGTCGCGGCCCAGATGCTGAACATCAGGTGGTTGGGATCGATGGGGGCGATTTGCCCGCGGTCGATCCAGGTCTGGATGCACTCGATGTTGTGTTTGGCCTGGCCATTGAGCTGCTCGACCAGATCGCTGCTCAGGTGGGGGGCGCCGTGCATGATTTCGCTGGCGAACACTTTGGAGGCGAAAGGCAGGTCGCGGGAGATGCGGATTTTCGAGCGAATGTAGCCGCTGAGCACTTCACCGGGCTCGCCGTCCGGATTGAACGGTGTCGAGGCCTGCAGGATGGGCTCGATGATGCTTTCCAGAACCTCGCGGTAGAGGTTTTCCTTGGACTTGAAGTAGTAGTAGACGTTGGGCTTTGGCAATCCCGCCTTGGCTGCGATGTCGCTGGTTTTGGTCGCAGCGAAGCCTTTGTCGGCGAATTCCTCACTGGCGGCACGCAGGATCAGTTGTTTGTTGCGCTCGCGGATAGTGCTCATAAACCGGGTGATTCCTTGCCTGTTCTGGCGGTTGCGCATGGTATCACCGGCCTCGCGCGGCGCTCAAGAATGCACCGTAGGCTCTTATGTCGCGCTATGCTGCTGCGCATTCATTGCAGAAGGAAACCTGATTCATGGCAGGAAGCAGTTTGCTGGTGCTGATCGACGACATCGCGACCGTGCTGGATGACGTGTCCTTGATGACCCAAATGGCCGCCAAGAAAACGGCCGGCGTACTCGGTGACGACCTGGCGCTCAATGCTCAGCAAGTCAGTGGCGTGCGTGCCGAACGGGAAATCCCGGTGGTCTGGGCGGTCGCCAAGGGTTCGTTCATCAATAAACTGATCCTGGTGCCGTCGGCGCTGGCGATCAGTGCGTTCATTCCGTGGCTGGTCACACCGCTGTTGATGGTCGGCGGTGCCTATCTGTGCTTTGAAGGGTTTGAGAAGCTCGCCCACAAGTTCCTGCACAGCAAGGCTGAAGATCAGGCTGAACATGCCGAATTGGTCGAAGCTGTGGCAGACCCGGCGGTGGATCTGGTGGCGTTTGAAAAGGACAAGATCAAGGGCGCGATCCGTACCGACTTCATTCTCTCGGCCGAAATCATCGCCATCACCCTCGGCGTCGTCGCCGAGTCGGCGCTGACCCAGCAAGTCGTCGTGCTGTCGGGGATCGCCATCGTCATGACTGTCGGTGTCTACGGGTTGGTAGCGGGTATCGTCAAACTCGATGATCTGGGGCTCTGGCTGACCCAGAAGCCTGGTCAGATGGCCAAGAGCATCGGTGGCGGGATTTTGCGTGCGGCTCCGTACATGATGAAAAGCCTGTCGGTGATCGGCACCGCGGCGATGTTCCTGGTCGGCGGCGGCATCCTGACCCACGGCGTGCCGGTGGTGCATCACTGGATCGAAAGTGTCAGCGCGGGGGCGGGTGGTGCCGGGTTTATTGTACCGACGTTGCTCAATGGGGTAGCGGGGATTGTGGCGGGGGCGGTGGTGTTGGTTGGGGTGATGGCTGCCGGCAAGATCTGGAAAGTCCTGAAAGGCTGAAGCGCGAATAGAGGATTTATCTGCAGTACATAACAACTGTGGGAGCGAGCTTGCTCGCGATGGCGGTGTAACAGTCAACATCAATGTTGAATGTAACGGCCTCATCGCGAGCAAGCTCGCTCCCACAGTGTTTTTTGGGGGGCTTGTTTACTCGGCAACCTGCAACTTACGCGCTTCGGTGTACACGTAACGCACTTTTTCGTACTCGAATGGCGAGTTCATCTGACCATAGCGGAAGCCGGTCTGGTGGCGCTTGTCGATGCCGCGCAGGATCACGACTTCCGGATGGTTGGAGCTGACTTCGGCCACGTTGAGGAAGTTGATCGCATTCTCGGCCGAGTAATCCACCAGCAGGCCGCCGGTGTCACGCAGGTTCGACGGACCGAGGATCGGCAGGACGAAATAAGCGCCGCCCGGCACGCCGTAGAAGCCTAAAGTCTGGCCGAAGTCTTCGCTCTGACGCGGCAGGCCCATGGCGGTGGCCGGGTCCCACAGGCCGGCGATGCCGATGGTGGTGTTGAGCAGCAGTCGCCCGGTGGTTTCCAGTGAGCGCTGGCCCTTGAGTTGCAGCAGGCTGTTCATCAGGTTCGGCACGTCGCCGAGGTTGTTGAAGAAGTTGCTGACACCGGTGCGCAGGAAGCTCGGGGTAACGTAGCGGTAACCATTGACCACCGGCAGGAACACCCATTGGTCGAAGCGGTAGTTGAAGTGATAGACGCGCCGGTTCCACTCTTCCAGCGGATCGTAGACGGCCAGCGCGTTGAGCGTCGAACGCTCGAACTCGCGCTGATCCAGGCCCGGGTTGAATTTGAGTTTGCTCAGCGGCTCCTTGAAGCCATCGCTGTCGACGACCACGGGGGCATTGGCTTTGCTGTTGTCGGCATTGGCGACGCCTGCACAGAGTAACGCTGCGAAAAGCAGGAGATATTTAGCCACGGAAAAACTCCAGCATGGCGTCGCTGTTGACGCGGTAGTTAATGTTGCCGCAGTGGCCGCCATACGGGTAAACGGTCAGGCGATCACCGAAGGTCTTGCGCAGGAAGCCCAGGTCGCCAGGACCGAGGATTACGTCATCGGCGTTGTGCATGACCGCGATTTTCGGGCTTTCGTGCAGGTAGTCCTTCAGTGCATACAGGCTCACCTGGTCGATCAGTTGCAGCAGGCTGCCGCCGTCGGTGCGGGCGCGCCACATCGGGATCACTTGTTCGGTGATGTAGCAGTCGAAGTCGCATTGCAGCGCACGCTTGAGGAATGGCGTGAGGCTGGTGCCCTCGGTGATCGGGAACTTGGGTGGGGTGATCAGGCCACGACGGTTGACCAGGTCCGAAGTGAAGGCGATATCGGCCGCCGAAAAGCGGAACGAGGTGCCGATCAACATGGCCATCTGCTCGTTGGTCAGGTGCTGCTTGGACTGCTGGAAGTCGTAGAGCAGGGCGTCATTGAGGTCGATGTAGCCCTTTTGCTGGAAGTAGCGGGTCAGCTTGTCCAGTACCAGTTCATAGAATGTGGTGCTGGTGTTGATGCCCTTGACCTCGGTCTGGACCAGCTTGTCGAGGTTGGTGATCGAGGTGTAGAGGTTGACCGGCGGGTTGAGCAGCAGGACTTTCTTGAAGTTGAAGCTGCGGCGGGTTTCGTCCAGGTGAGAGACGAAAGCTGCATCCAGTGCACCCAGGCTATACCCGGTCAGGTAGTAATCGGTGACCGGCACTTTCGGATTCTGTGCCCGTACGGCCTGCATCACCCGGTACAGATCTTCGGCGTCTTCCTTGGAAACACCCGGCGTGGCGAAGCGTGAGGCGGCGCTCATGAAGTCATAGCTGGTGGGCGATGACAACTGCACCACGTGGTAGCCGGCTTTGTAATAGAGCTTCTTCAGGTATTCGTTCAGGGTGCTGTCATAGCGCGCGCCGGTGCCGGCGATCAGGAACATCAGCGGTGCGGCGTGATCCTGTGTGGCAATGCGGTAGTCGAGCGTCTTGACCGCCCAGAAGTTGTTCGGCAATTCGAACGCCCGTTCCGGACGCAAGGTGACACTGCGCACCGTCTGATCGATGTCTTCGTCCAGAGGTAACTCCGGACGCAGGTCCGGCGGTGTGGTCGCGATGGTCGCCTCGAACGGGTTGGTCAGGGGGTAGCCATAGCTGGCGGCGTCAATGTCGGCCGCCAGTGCGGACGCACTCAATATAAGGCCGCCAAACAGGGCAGCGAAGCGCAAGGAACGGAGCATGACTAAATCCCTTAGAGGAAGGTGCCGAATGAATTTCGCAGGCTATGACCACCAGATTTGCGCCAAAGTGCCAACCCTCGGCACCAAACAGGCTTAATTTCGAAGTAATAGTAGCTGGACGATACACTTTGCAGCGATTGAAAGACCAGTTAACAGTTGTTATCGCTTGCGAAACGCTTAAGGGCGATTAAGCTGGCCGCCGCTTTTCGCCAATTGGAGTGTTTCATGTCTCGCCGCTTGCCCGTGATTCTGCTGCTTGTTTTGCTGCCTTTATGGCTGGCCGCCAGTTATGGCGCGCGCTATGGCTTCATGGAGGATGCGCAGTGGGTTGGCATTTGCGTGGATGAAGCGAATCGTTGGGAATGCCTGGTACGTTCGAACCTGGGGCTGATGATCCATTTCGGGGTGTTGGGCTGGGCTGCGCTGGGTGCGGCGATCATCGGCTTTGTCGTGCCGGGGCGGGCAGGCTGGTGGCTGGCGGTGCTGGCGCTGGTGTTCGGTTTTCCGGCACTGGCGTTGTACAACACCACGCTGGCAGTGTTTGCGGTGGTGATTGCGGGGTTGCGGTTGGTCAGGGCTTCCCGTAGCGCTTAAAAGTCCGTCTTCGCGAGCAAGCCCGCTCCCACATTTGATCTTTATCGCACGCAAACATTGTGTGCACTGAGGATCTACTGTGGGAGCGAGCTTGCTCGCGATGAGGTCAGTCAGGTCGCTAAAGAGTTAAACCTTGCGAACCCGCAAGCAGCGCCACAACGCAGCCACCATCAACACACTCACCAGCGCCCAACCCCAGGCCTGCGGGTTCTGCAAACCTTCACGGTACAGCTGCGGCGCAATGCCGGCACCGATGATGAAGGTCAGCAACGCAATCTCGCGGCGCGGCACGTTCACCGGGCGGCACAGATAGACCAGTGCCGGCACGATGAACGCGACACTCGGGAAGCTGCGATAACGCGGATCGAGCACCAGTTCCAGCATCATCACGGCTGCCGCGAAACCTGTCGTTGCAACCAGCCAGCCAGCACGGCGCTCAAGCAGGTTGAAAGCCCGCCCGCGCCAACCGTTGCGAGGGCTCAATGTCAGCGCAGCATGAGCCAGCACCAGCAGATTCAGGGCGGTCAGCAATCCGACCCATAGCCATTCACTGGTAAAGCGCGTGGTCACCCGTGCCAGGTCGCCCCAGGCGCCAATCGAACACGCAGCCAAGGCACCGAGCAGGGGCAGCACCAGTGCCGACCGCGTCGTGCGGACCCGACCGCCGAGCAGCAAGGTGCCGATGAAGATCAAGCCGCCCACCGCCAGCCACTGCGACCAGTACGGTACGTTTGTCACGGGCCCCGCCAGCACGCCCTTGTCCTGGCGATCGGCGTCGAACAAGCCCCAATATCCACCGACCGCACCTTCACTGGCGCGTTTCCAGGGCTGGTCGAAGGCTTCGATCAGGTTGTAGTGCCAACCCTGTTGCTCGGCCATGGCGACAAAGCCGCGAATGAACTTGGCTTCGTTGACCCGACTCGGCAGGGCCGTTTCGCGCTGGCGACCTTCGCTTGGCCAGCCGGTTTCGCCGATCAGCACATCCTTGGGCGCGAATTTGTTGCCGAACACCTGGCGTACATCGGCCACATGCTGCAGGGCTGCGTCGATGTTCGACGGATCATCTTCCCAGTAGGGCAGCAAGTGAATGGTCAGGAAGTCCACGGCGGGGGCAATTTCCGGATGCTTGAGCCAGAACTCCCAGACGTCGGCGTAGGTGACAGGTTGTTTGACCTGGCTCTTGACCTTGTTGATCAGCTTCGCCAATTGCGCGCCAGTGATTTCCTTGCGCAGCAGGGTTTCGTTACCGACGATCACTGCGCTCACCACATCCGGGTTGGCATTGGCCGAGGCGATCAGCAGGTCGACTTCTTTCTCGGTGTCCACCGGGTTGCTGTTGACCCAGGCGCCGATCATCAGCTTCAAGCCATGCTTGCGCGCCAGATCCGGCAGGGCTTCGAGGCCGGTCATGGAATAGGTGCGGATGCATTCGAAGCTTTTGGACAGCAGCGCGAGGTCGGCATCCATGCGCTCGGGGCGCAAGTTGAATGGCACGTCAAACGGCGATTGATCCTTGTCGAACGGGGTGTAGGAGGCGCATTGCAGCTTGTGTGTCGCGCTGGCGACGTCCGGTAAAGCCACCGGTTTGCCGAGGCCGTACCAGAAGCCACCGAGGGCAAACAGCCCCAGCAGGCAAGCGAATAGATAAGCAGCAAAAGGAAAACGGGATGTCGCGGACATGGTCAGGCCGTGTGGGAGCAAAGCGGCGCATGTTACCTGCATTTACCGCGTGCTTGGTGGCCTGCATGATTTTGACATGCAAAGTTCGAGCGGATTGGCAGGGGGGGCTGTTGCGCTGAGGATTAATGGCTTTCTGATGTCGTTTCTCGATGCCTTGAGGTCGCTGGCAGAGCAGGTCGCCGTGAGCGTCAGGTTGATTATCGCAAGTGTCAGTACTCCGCTGATGTTCGAACGAGTTTGCGGTGGGCGTGATGGGGGCGCTGTGCACCATAACAATACGTTTAAGCGACTCGGCATCCGTCGAGCGCAGCACTTTCGGGGAAGTAACGATGAAGATGCGACGACTCTTGGGCGCAGGTGCGGCTTTGGTGCTGGCGATCAGTTCGGCCGTGGCGAGCGCCGCCGGCAAGGACGTGACGCTCGGTTATGTCGACGGTTGGTCGGACAGTGTCGCCACGACCAACGTGGCGGCTGAAGTGATCAGGCAGAAACTCGGTTATGACGTGAAGCTGCAAGCCGTCGCTACCGGGATCATGTGGCAGGGCGTGGCCACCGGCAAACTCGACGCCATGCTGTCGGCCTGGCTGCCGGTGACCCACGGTGAGTACTGGACGAAGAACAAGGATCAGGTCGTCGACTACGGCCCGAACTTCAAGGACGCGAAAATCGGCCTGATCGTGCCGGAGTACGTCAAGGCCAAGTCCATTGACGACCTCAAGACCGACGACACCTTCAAGAACCGCATCGTCGGCATCGACGCCGGTTCAGGCGTGATGCTCAAGACCGATCAGGCGATCAAGGACTACGACCTGACCGGTTATCAACTCAAGGCCAGTTCCGGCGCCGGCATGATCGCCGAGCTGACCCGTGCCGAGAAGAAGAACGAATCCATCGCGGTCACCGGCTGGGTACCGCACTGGATGTTCGCCAAGTGGAAACTGCGCTTCCTCGAAGACCCGAAAGGCGTGTACGGCGCGGCTGAAACCGTGAACAGCATCGGCAGCAAGGGCCTGGAAGCCAAGGCGCCGGAAGTGGCCAAGTTCCTGAAGAACTTCCAGTGGGAATCCAAGGATGAAATCGGCCAGGTGATGTTGGCGATTCAGGATGGTGCCAAACCTGAAGCCGCGGCGAAGGATTGGATCGCCAAACACCCTGAGCGTGTGGCTGACTGGACCAAGTAATTTGAGCTGACGCGTCTGGTCAGCATCTTCCAGGGTCGCTTGGCAAACTTATGCCAAGCGGCCCTTTGCTTTTCTGTAGGAGTGAGCTTGCTCACGATGGGCGTGAACGTTAACGCGTGCTGTCTGAAAAAGTGCGGCGCCTTCAAATTCATCGCGAGCAAGCTCGCTCCTGCAATTGGCGAATACGTCATGGGGTTCTAAGACTAAGGTCGTCTGGAACCTACCCCGCAGCCGCATAGAGTGGATACCGTTCCAACTAAATCTGTGCTGCGAGGATAAAAACAATGAACGACAGCATTTACCTCTCGATTCAAAACAGCCCGCGCTTCAAGGAGCTGGTTAGCAAGAGGGAACGATTCGCCTGGATTCTTTCGGCGATCATGCTAGGGCTTTACTCCGGATTCATCCTTCTGATTGCCTACGGGCCGCAGGTGCTGGGGGCGAAAATCAGCCCTGAGTCCTCGATTACCTGGGGCATACCGATCGGTATCGGGCTGATCATTTCGGCTTTCATCCTGACCGGTATCTACGTACGACGCGCCAACGGCGAGTTCGACGACCTGAACAATGCGATTCTCAAGGAGGCTCAGCAATGATCCGCCGTCTAATGGCTCTTTTGAGCATCGCAGCTTTCGCACCTGGCGTCTGGGCGGCTGACGCCCTGACCGGTGCCGTGCAGAAGCAACCGCTTAATGTGTCCGCGATCGTGATGTTTGTCGCCTTCGTCGGTGCCACCCTGTGCATCACCTACTGGGCTTCCAAGCGTAATAATTCGGCAGCCGACTACTACGCCGCTGGCGGCAAGATCACCGGTTTCCAGAACGGTCTGGCGATTGCCGGTGACTACATGTCGGCTGCGTCCTTCCTGGGTATTTCCGCGCTGGTGTTCACCTCTGGCTACGACGGCCTGATCTACTCGATCGGCTTCCTGGTGGGCTGGCCGATCATTCTGTTCCTGATCGCCGAGCGTCTGCGTAACCTGGGCAAATACACCTTTGCCGACGTGGCGTCCTATCGCCTGGGGCAAACCCAGATCCGCTCGCTGTCCGCTTGCGGTTCGCTGGTGGTGGTGGCGTTTTACCTGATCGCGCAAATGGTCGGTGCCGGCAAGCTGATCCAACTGCTGTTCGGTCTCGATTACCACGTTGCGGTGATCCTGGTCGGTATTCTGATGTGCCTTTACGTGTTGTTCGGCGGCATGCTGGCGACCACCTGGGTGCAAATCATCAAGGCTGTCCTGCTGCTGTCCGGCGCTTCCTTCATGGCGCTGATGGTGATGAAGCACGTCAACTTCGACTTCAACATGCTGTTCTCCGAGGCGATCAAGGTCCACCCGAAAGCTGATGCGATCATGAGCCCTGGCGGCCTGGTGAAAGATCCGATCTCGGCGTTCTCCCTCGGTCTGGCGCTGATGTTCGGTACCGCTGGCCTGCCACACATCCTGATGCGCTTCTTCACCGTGAGTGACGCAAAGGAAGCTCGCAAGAGCGTGTTGTACGCAACCGGTTTCATTGGCTACTTCTACATCCTGACCTTCATCATCGGCTTCGGCGCGATCCTGCTGGTCAGCACCAACCCGGCCTTCAAAGACGCTGCTGGCGCCTTGCTGGGCGGTAACAACATGGCGGCGGTGCACCTGGCCAACGCGGTTGGCGGCAGTGTCTTCCTGGGCTTCATCTCGGCAGTAGCGTTTGCGACCATTCTGGCAGTGGTTGCCGGTCTGACCCTGGCCGGTGCTTCGGCGGTGTCCCACGACCTGTATGCCAGCGTGATCAAGAAGGGTAAGGCCAACGAGAAGGACGAGATTCGCGTCTCGAAAATCACCACCATCGCGCTGGCGGTGTTGGCGATCGGTCTGGGTATTCTGTTCGAAAGCCAGAACATCGCGTTCATGGTGGGCCTGGCGTTCTCCATCGCAGCGAGCTGTAACTTCCCGGTGCTGTTGCTTTCCATGTACTGGAAAAAGCTGACCACTCGCGGTGCGATGATCGGTGGCTGGATGGGGCTGGTCAGTGCCGTGGGCCTGATGGTGCTTGGTCCGACCATCTGGGTGCAGATCCTGCATCACGAGAAAGCTATCTTCCCGTATGAGTACCCGGCGCTGTTCTCGATGATGATTGCCTTTGTCGGGATCTGGTTCTTCTCGGTTACCGACAAGTCCACTGCGGCTGACAATGAGCGGGCGTTGTTCTTCCCGCAGTTTGTTCGTTCGCAGACTGGCCTGGGTGCAAGTGGTGCTGTTTCGCACTAAGCGTTTGGGTTTGACTGTTTAAGTTGTGTTGAATGGAAATGCCCCGGTCGAGAGATCGGGGCATTTTTTTATTGGGCGGTAATCGACCCGGTTTTTTTGGATTTGCCCGTTTTACTGTAGGAGCGAGCCTGCTCGCGAAGACTTTGTGTCAGTTGGAGTGTTTTTTGAGGGTGTACATATCCATTCCTTCAGTACGGCCCCTCGCTAAGGCTCGGGGTTCCTTCGCTCCGGCATTCATCCGGGGGCATTGCCCTCCGGTCGGCTTCGCTTCGACCTACATGCAATGAGTTCGACTGCGTCGAACGGCGCTGCGCGCCAATCCCCGGATAAACACCTCCGCTCAGCCTCCCGAGGGGGCGGGTGGATCAAGATCAAGAGCTGCAGGCGAGCTAACGCTCGGCCCTGTAGGAGCGAGCTTGCTCGCGAAAAACGTCTGGACAACACGATCAATCAGGCAGCACGCGTTATTGTTGACGTCCATCGCGAGCAAGCTCGCTCCTACCGCTGTTGCGGTGTACGCCCCCCGTGAGGCCGAATGTCAGGGGCAAGAGCGTTTGGTTACTTTGCGCTTTTCAAAGTGACCCGCTGTAAGAGCGGAACCATAAGCCGCCGTTACCTAAATAATGGATACGTACCCGACCAAAGCGCACAAACAAAAACGGCCTCCTGCTCTTTATATAAAAAGCAGAGGCCGTTCCCGGTACAACTCAACACGCTACAGCAAGACAGATCTTACTTGCGGTCTTCCAGCTTGGTGATGTCACGCGACTCGTAGCCGGTGTACAACTGGCGCGGACGGCCGATCTTGTACGGGCTGGAGAGCATCTCTTTCCAGTGGGAGATCCAGCCGACGGTCCGCGCCAGGGCGAAGATCACGGTGAACATGCTGGTTGGAATGCCAATCGCCTTGAGGATGATCCCCGAGTAGAAATCGACGTTCGGGTACAGCGAGCGTTCGATGAAGTACGGGTCGGTCAGGGCGATCTCTTCCAGGCGCATGGCCAGTTCGAGTTGCGGATCGTTCTGGATGCCCAGTTCCTTCAATACTTCGTCGCAGGTCTGCTTCATGACCGTGGCGCGCGGGTCGCGGTTTTTGTAAACGCGGTGACCGAAGCCCATCAGTTTGAACGGATCGTTCTTGTCCTTGGCCTTGGCGATGAACTTGTCGATGTTCGAAACATCGCCGATTTCATCGAGCATGGTCAGTACGGCTTCGTTCGCACCGCCGTGGGCAGGGCCCCACAGTGCAGCGATACCGGCGGCGATACAGGCGAACGGGTTGGCGCCCGAAGAACCCGCCAGGCGCACGGTGGACGTCGAGGCGTTCTGCTCGTGGTCGGCATGGAGGATGAAGATCCGGTCCATGGCCTTGGCGAGTACCGGGCTGATCGGTTTGATCTCGCACGGGGTGTTGAACATCATGTGCAGGAAGTTTTCCGCGTACGACAGGTCGTTGCGCGGGTACATCATGGGTTGGCCCATGGAGTACTTGTAAACCATCGCGGCCAGGGTCGGCATCTTGGCAACCAGGCGGATCGCGGAGATTTCGCGATGCTGCGGGTTATTGATGTCCAGGGAGTCGTGGTAGAACGCCGAGAGGGCGCCGACTACGCCGCACATGACGGCCATCGGGTGGGCGTCGCGACGGAAGCCGTTGAAGAAGGTCTTCAGCTGCTCGTGAACCATGGTGTGGTTCTTCACGGTGCTGACGAACTGGGCCTTCTGTTCTGCGGTCGGCAGTTCGCCGTTGAGCAGCAGATAGCAGGTTTCCAGGTAGTCCGACTTTTCAGCCAGCTGTTCGATCGGGTAGCCGCGGTGCAGCAGAATGCCGTTGTCGCCGTCGATATAGGTGATCTTCGACTCGCACGAGGCGGTCGACATGAAACCAGGGTCAAAGGTGAAACGGCCCGTGGCCGTCAGGCCCCGAACATCGATAACATCGGGACCAACGGTGCCGGTTAAAATGGGCAGCTCGACGGGGGCTGCGCCCTCGATGATCAACTGCGCTTTTTTGTCAGCCATGTGGCCTCCTATTTATGCTTGAAATCATCAGACAGACCCCCCACGCAGGGCCCGCACCACTATAGTGAGATAAATTCGAATGTCAATTTGCCTAAAGTCTTGCTCCAGAAGGCTTTAACCGGACTTTTTTCTCGAAATTGGCTGCCATTTACGCCTTTTATGTCAGTTGCGCAATCAGCTGTTTGGGTTAGGTGTTTGCGTTGTCATTAGTAGCCTAACTGTCTATACTCGGCCACCGACCGCCAAGGGCTTTTGGGCTTGCTTTCATTGGGGGTCGCATCCCTGGGTGGTGGTTACCTGACCAGTGCACTCCCCAACAACTTTGCCCTGATTGTTAGGGGCTCTTCAGTGTGAAAAAAAAGCCGTGAAAAGCCAACGACCTGTAAACCTAGACCTAAGGACCATCAAACTCCCAGTCACTGCTTACACGTCCATCCTTCACCGAATCTCCGGTGTCATCCTCTTCGTGTGCCTTGCCATCATGCTTTACGCATTGGACAAGTCGCTGAGCTCCGAGGAAGGCTTCGGTCAGGTGAAAGCGTGTCTGACCAGTCCGCTAGCCAAGCTAGTGACATGGGGCATCCTGTCCGCTCTGCTTTATCACCTGGTAGCCGGTGTGCGCCATTTGATGATGGACATGGGCATCGGTGAGACGCTGGAAGGCGGCAAGCTGGGCTCGAAAATCGTTATCGCCGTTTCCGTGGTGGTAATCGTTCTGGCAGGAGTTTGGATATGGTAACTAACGTCACGAACCTGTCGCGTTCGGGCCTCTATGACTGGATGGCGCAACGTGTGTCTGCGGTCGTTCTCGCGGCTTACTTCATCTTCCTGATCGGATACATCGTGGCCAACCCTGGCCTCGAGTACGCCCAGTGGCATGAACTGTTCGCCCATAACGGAATGCGTATTTTCAGCCTCCTGGCCCTTGTTGCCCTCGGCGCTCACGCCTGGGTTGGCATGTGGACCATCGCGACCGACTACCTGACGCCAATGGCGTTCGGCAAGTCCGCGACCGCTATACGTTTCCTTTTCCAGGCAGTCTGCGGCGTTGCGATGTTCGCTTACTTTGTCTGGGGCGTGCAGATTCTCTGGGGTATCTGAGTCATGGCTAACATTCCAACGATTTCTTTCGACGCCATCATTATTGGTGGTGGCGGTGCCGGCATGCGCGCAGCGCTGCAACTGGCACAGGGCGGTCACAAGACTGCCGTGATCACCAAGGTTTTCCCGACCCGTTCGCACACTGTATCCGCCCAGGGCGGCATCACCTGCGCGATCGCGTCCGCTGACCCGAACGATGACTGGCGCTGGCACATGTACGATACCGTCAAGGGTTCCGACTACATCGGTGACCAGGACGCTATCGAATACATGTGTCAGGAAGGCCCGGCTGCCGTTTACGAGCTGGACCACATGGGTATGCCATTCTCGCGTACCGAGCAAGGTCGTATCTACCAGCGTCCATTCGGCGGTCAGTCCAAGGACTACGGTAAAGGCGGCCAGGCTGCGCGTACTTGCGCTGCGTCCGACCGTACCGGTCACGCTCTGCTGCACACCCTTTATCAGGGCAACCTGAAAGCCGGTACCGTGTTCCTGAACGAGTACTACGCTGTCGATCTGGTGAAGAACGGCGAAGGCGAGTTCGTCGGCGTGATCGCCATCTGCATCGAAACCGGCGAAACCACCTACATCCGCGCCAAGGCCACCGTACTGGCTACCGGCGGTGCAGGTCGTATCTACGCTTCGACCACCAACGCCCTGATCAACACCGGTGACGGCGTTGGCATGGCGCTGCGTGCTGGCGTACCGGTACAAGACATCGAAATGTGGCAGTTCCACCCGACCGGTATCGCCGGCGCTGGTGTACTGGTTACAGAAGGTTGCCGTGGTGAAGGTGGATACCTGATCAACAAGCACGGCGA
Source organism: Pseudomonas jessenii (assembly GCF_002236115.1). Lineage (GTDB taxonomy): Bacteria > Pseudomonadota > Gammaproteobacteria > Pseudomonadales > Pseudomonadaceae > Aquipseudomonas > Aquipseudomonas jessenii. The sequence goes on from NZ_NIWT01000002.1 coordinate 248,752, forward strand.
GCGTTTCATGGAGCGTTATGCTCCGAACGCCAAAGACCTTGCCGGTCGTGACGTTGTTGCCCGTTCGATGGTTAAAGAGATCATCGCCGGCAACGGTTGCGGTCCGAACGGCGACCACGTGATGCTCAAGCTCGACCACCTGGGCGAAGAAGTGCTGCACAGCCGTCTGCCAGGCATCTGCGAACTGTCGAAGACTTTTGCGCACGTTGACCCGGTTGTTGCTCCGGTTCCGGTTGTTCCGACCTGCCACTATATGATGGGTGGCGTTGCCACCAACATTCATGGCCAGGCAATCACCCAGAACGCCGAAGGCGTGGACGAGATCATTCCTGGTCTGTTCGCTGTAGGTGAAGTGGCTTGCGTATCGGTTCACGGTGCCAACCGTCTGGGCGGCAACTCGCTGCTCGACCTGGTGGTATTCGGCCGTGCTGCCGGCCTGCACCTGGAAAAGGCGCTGACCGACGGTATCGAATACGACGAAGCCACCGACGCCGACATCCAGGCTGCCCTGGCGCGCCTGTCCGCCCTGAACGAGCGTACCGAAGGCGAAGACGTGGCAACCCTGCGTCGCGAGCTGCAAAACTGCATGCAGAACTACTTCGGTGTATTCCGTACCGGCGAATACATGCAGAAGGGTATTGCCCAGCTGGCTGACCTGCGCAAGCGCATCGCCAACGTGAAGATCAACGATAAGTCGCAGGCGTTCAACACTGCACGTATCGAAGCTCTGGAACTGCAGAACCTGCTGGAAGTGGCCGAAGCCACCGCCATCGCTGCAGAAGTACGTAAAGAGTCCCGTGGTGCTCACGCCCGTGAAGACTTCGAAGATCGTGACGACGAAAACTGGCTGTGCCACACCCTTTACTTCCCGGGTGACAAGCGCGTGACCAAGCGTGCCGTGAACTTCTCGCCGAAGACTGTTCCGACTTTTGAACCTAAGATTCGGACTTATTAAGGGTGGCCGCCATGTTGCAAGTCAGCGTTTATCGTTACAACCCTGATCAGGACGCCGCGCCGTTCATGCAGGAATTCCAGGTTGATACCGGTGGTAAAGACCTGATGGTGCTGGACGTGCTGGCCCTGATCAAAGAGCAGGACGAGGGTTTCTCCTATCGTCGCTCTTGCCGTGAAGGTGTTTGCGGTTCCGACGGCATGAACATCAACGGCAAAAACGGCCTGGCGTGCGTCACGCCGCTGTCTGCTGTCGTAAAAGGTAACAAGTTGATCGTTCGTCCTCTGCCAGGTTTGCCGGTTATCCGTGACCTGGTCGTCGATATGAGCATCTTCTACAAGCAATACGAAAAGGTTAAGCCATACCTGCAGAACGACACGCCGGCTCCGGCCATCGAGCGCCTGCAGTCCCCTGAAGAACGTGAAAAGCTGGACGGTCTGTACGAGTGCATCCTGTGCGCTTGCTGCTCGACTTCCTGCCCGTCCTTCTGGTGGAACCCGGACAAGTTCCTGGGTCCAGCTGCCCTGCTGCAAGCGTACCGCTTCCTGGCAGACAGCCGTGACACCAAGACGTCCGAGCGCCTGGCTTCGCTGGATGACCCGTTCAGCGTATTCCGCTGCCGCGGGATCATGAACTGCGTCAACGTATGTCCGAAAGGCCTGAACCCGACTAAGGCCATCGGTCACATCCGTAACATGTTGCTCTCAAGCGGCGTGTGATTCAGCTGCTGTACCCGCTGTACCCGTAGATGCTACGGCGCAGGCTTCAACCGGCGCCGTAGTTTTAACCTGAGCAGCAGCTTAAAAGGCTGCGGCTCTTATTTTGAAGAAATGAGACAAGCAGGGGCATCCGGGCTGGTACCCGGACTATCAGTGTGATCCTAGTGGCTTGTTTTGGTCGCTGCATTCGGACTTCTGCAAGTTTGCTCGGTGTCGACATCGATGGTGTTCCCCTAACCGAGGGTGACCAAGCATGCAAGAAAGCGTGATGCAGCGCATGTGGAACAGCGCCTACCTATCCGGTAGTAACGCTGCCTATGTGGAAGAGCTTTACGAGCTCTACCTGCACGACCCTAACGCTGTGCCAGAAGAGTGGCGCACCTACTTCCAGAAGTTGCCTGCTGACGGCAACTCTGCCACCGATGTTTCGCACTCCACAATTCGCGATCATTTCGTCTTGCTGGCAAAGAACCAGCGCCGCGCCCAACCGGTTTCCGCCGGCAGCGTGAGCAGTGAGCACGAGAAGAAGCAAGTTGAAGTGCTGCGATTGATCCAGGCCTACCGTATGCGTGGCCACCAGGCAGCCCAGCTTGACCCGCTGGGGCTGTGGCAGCGTCCTGCACCTGCAGACCTGTCGATCAATCATTACGGCTTGACCAATGCCGATCTTGATACGACCTTCCGTGCCGGCGACCTGTTCATCGGCAAAGAGGAAGCGAGCCTACGCGAAATTCACGAAGCGTTGCAGCAGACATATTGCCGCACCATCGGCGCTGAATTCACGCACATCACCGATTCCGAGCAGCGCCAGTGGTTCCAGCAGCGTCTGGAAAGCGTGCGCGGTCGTCCGACGTACTCCGCCGACATCAAGAGCCACCTGCTCGAGCGCGTGACCGCCGGCGAAGGCCTGGAAAAATACCTGGGCACCAAATACCCGGGTACCAAGCGTTTCGGTCTGGAAGGCGGCGAAAGCCTGATTCCGATGCTCGACGAGCTGATCCAGCGTTCCGGTTCCTACGGCACCAAGGAAATCGTCATCGGCATGGCCCACCGTGGCCGTCTGAACGTGCTGGTCAACACCTTCGGCAAGAACCCGCGCGAGCTGTTCGACGAGTTCGAAGGCAAGAAGAAGGTCGAGCTGGGTTCCGGTGACGTGAAATACCACCAGGGCTTCTCGTCCAACGTGATGACCACCGGCGGTGAAGTTCACCTGGCCATGGCGTTCAACCCGTCCCACCTGGAAATCGTTTCCCCGGTGGTCGAGGGTTCGGTTCGCGCCCGTCAGGATCGTCGCAACGACCCGACCGGTGAGAAGGTTCTGCCGATCTCCATCCACGGTGACGCTGCATTCGCAGGTCAAGGCGTGGTCATGGAAACCTTCCAGATGTCGCAGACCCGCGGTTTCAAGACCGGCGGTACCGTGCACATCGTGATCAACAACCAGGTCGGTTTCACCATCAGCAACCCGCTGGACTCGCGTTCCACCGAGTACGCGACCGACGTTGCGAAAATGATCCAGGCGCCGATCCTCCATGTGAATGGTGATGATCCGGAAGCCGTATTGTTCGTGACCCAGCTGGCCATCGACTACCGCATGCAGTTCAAGCGTGACGTGGTGATCGACCTGGTCTGCTACCGTCGTCGCGGCCACAACGAGGCCGACGAGCCAAGCGGCACCCAGCCTCTGATGTATCAGCAGATCACCAAGCAGCGCACCACCCGTGAGCTGTATGCCGATCGTCTGACTCAGGCCGGTGTGCTGGATGCTGAGCGTGTCAAGGCGAAAGTCGACGAGTACCGCAACGCGCTGGACAACGGTCTGCACGTGGTCAAAAGCCTGGTCAAAGAGCCGAACAAAGAGTTGTTCGTGGACTGGCGTCCGTATCTGGGCCACGCCTGGACCGCGCGTCACGACACTCGCTTCGACCTCAAGACCTTGCAGGAACTGTCCGCCAAGCTGCTGGAAATCCCGGAAGGCTTCGTGGTTCAGCGCCAGGTTGCCAAGATCTACGAAGACCGCCAGAAGATGCAAGCCGGCGGCCTGCCGATCAACTGGGGTTACGCCGAAACCATGGCGTACGCGACCCTGGCGTTCGAAGGTCACCCGATTCGCATGACTGGCCAGGACATCGGCCGCGGCACGTTCTCGCACCGCCATGCTGTCCTGCACAACCAGAAGGACGCGGGCACCTACATCCCGCTGCAGAACCTGTACGACGGTCAGCCACGCTTCGACCTGTACGACTCGTTCCTGTCCGAAGAAGCGGTATTGGCGTTCGAGTACGGTTACTCGACCACCACGCCGAATGCCCTGGTTATCTGGGAAGCCCAGTTCGGCGACTTCGCCAACGGCGCCCAGGTAGTTATCGACCAGTTCATCACCAGTGGCGAGCACAAGTGGGGCCGCCTGTGCGGTCTGACCATGCTGCTGCCGCACGGTTATGAAGGTCAGGGTCCGGAGCACTCCTCGGCTCGTCTGGAGCGTTACCTGCAGTTGTGCGCCGAGCACAACATTCAGGTGTGCATGCCGACGACGCCGGCTCAGATCTACCACTTGCTGCGCCGTCAGGTGATCCGCCCGCTGCGCAAGCCACTGGTAGTCCTGACTCCGAAGTCGCTGTTGCGCCACAAGCTGGCCATCTCGACGCTGGAAGATCTGGCCGAAGGTTCGTTCCAGACCGTTATCCCGGAAATCGATGCCCAAGACCCGAAAAAGGTCGAGCGCGTTGTTCTGTGTAGCGGCAAGGTCTACTACGACCTGCTGGAAAAACGCCGTGCCGAAGGTCGTGACGACATCGCTGTCGTGCGTATCGAGCAGCTGTACCCATTCCCTGAGGACGACTTGAAAGAAGTCCTGGCTCCTTATACCAACGTCAAGCATGCCGTCTGGTGTCAGGAAGAGCCGATGAACCAGGGTGCGTGGTACTGCAGCCAACACCACATGCGTCGCAGCATCAGCAACCTCAACAAGTCTCTCGTACTCGAGTACGCGGGCCGTGAGGCTTCTGCTGCACCTGCATGCGGTTACGCATCGATGCACGCCGAACAGCAGGAACAACTGCTGCAAGACGCCTTTACTGTTTAACGCCTTCGCGCACCTGAAACCGAATTTAAGGAACCACAGACAATGGCTATCGAGATCAAAGCCCCCACTTTCCCGGAATCGGTTGCCGATGGCACCGTTGCCACCTGGCACAAACAACCGGGCGACGCGGTCAAGCGCGACGAACTGATCGTCGACATCGAAACCGACAAAGTCGTGCTGGAAGTGCTGGCTACCGCTGACGGCGTGCTGGGCGCTATCGTCAAGAACGAAGGCGAAACCGTTCTGTCCGACGAAGTTCTGGGCTCCATCGTTGAAGGCGGCGCTGCTGCTGCCGCTCCGGCTGCCGCTGCTGCTCCGGCCGCTGCTGCCGCTGCTCCAGCTGCCGGCGCTGACGAAGACGCTATCGCGGCTCCAGCTGCTCGCAAGCTGGCCGAAGAAAACGGCATCAACCTGGCTTCCGTCAAAGGCACCGGCAAAGATGGTCGTGTAACCAAGGAAGACGTGGTTGCCGCTGTCGAAGCCAAGAAAGCCGCTCCGGCTGCCGCGCCTGCCAAGGCTGCTGCACCTGCCGCCGCCGCTCCGGTATTCGCTGCTGGCGATCGCATCGAGAAGCGCGTACCGATGACCCGCGTACGTGCCACCGTGGCCAAGCGTCTGGTTGAAGCTCAATCGAACATGGCGATGCTGACCACCTTCAACGAAGTCGACATGACCGAAGTCATGGCGCTGCGTTCGAAGTACAAGGACCTGTTCGAGAAGTCCCACAACGGCGTGCGCCTGGGCTTCATGTCGTTCTTCGTGAAAGCAGCCACCGAAGCGCTGAAACGCTTCCCGGCTGTCAACGCGTCGATCGACGGCGGCGACATCGTTTACCACGGCTACGCTGACGTCGGCGTTGCAGTTTCCAGCGATCGCGGCCTGGTTGTACCGGTTCTGCGTAACGCCGAACTGATGAGCCTGGCTGAAATCGAAGGCGGCATCGCCACCTTCGGCAAGAAAGCCCGCGACGGCAAACTGTCGATGGACGAAATGACCGGTGGTACTTTCACCATCACCAACGGTGGTACTTTCGGTTCGATGATGTCGACCCCGATCGTCAACCCGCCACAAGCAGCCATCCTGGGCATGCACAACATCATCCAGCGTCCGATGGCCATCAACGGCCAGGTCGTTATCCGTCCGATGATGTACCTGGCACTGTCCTACGATCACCGTCTGATCGATGGCAAAGAAGCTGTGACCTTCCTGGTGACCATCAAGAACCTGCTGGAAGATCCGGCTCGTCTGTTGCTGGATATCTGATAGAAGCAGCCATGAACTGCAAGCCCGGGCTGTCGGAAAACCCGCAGCCTGGCTTGCCGCTCGCGGCTTGAAGCTTTTCGCTAAAGAGGATTTTTTGAATGTCGCAGAAATTTGACGTAGTAGTGATCGGCGCTGGCCCTGGCGGCTATGTGGCTGCCATCAAGGCCGCTCAGCTTGGTCTTTCGACTGCCTGCATCGAGAAGTACACCGACAAGGAAGGCAAACTGGCTCTGGGCGGTACCTGCCTGAACGTCGGCTGCATTCCATCCAAGGCCCTGCTGGACAGTTCGTGGAAATTCCACGAAGCCCAGGACGGTTTCGCGATCCACGGTATCAATCACGCTGGCGTGACCATGGACGTGCCAGCGATGGTCGGCCGTAAAGCCAACATCGTCAAAGGCCTGACCTCCGGCGTTGCGACCCTGTTCAAAGCCAACGGTGTGACCTCGATCCAGGGTCACGGCAAGCTTCTGGCCGGCAAGAAAGTTGAAGTCACCAAGCCTGATGGCTCGGTAGAAATCATCGAAGCCGAAAACGTCATCCTGGCTCCAGGTTCGCGTCCGATCGACATTCCGCCAGCTCCGGTTGACCAGAATGTGATCGTCGATTCGACTGGCGCTCTGGAATTCCAATCCGTACCCAAGCGTCTGGGCGTGATCGGCGCTGGCGTGATCGGTCTGGAACTGGGTTCGGTCTGGTCGCGTCTGGGTGCAGAAGTGACTGTCCTGGAAGCCCTGGACACCTTCCTGATGGCAGCGGACACCGCTGTTTCCAAGGAAGCGCTGAAAACCCTGACCAAACAGGGTCTGGACATCAAGCTGGGCGCTCGCGTCACCGGTTCCAAAGTGAACGGCGACGAAGTCGTGGTGAACTACACCGATGCCAAGGGCGAACAGAACATCACTTTCGACAAGCTGATCGTAGCCGTTGGTCGCCGTCCGGTGACCACTGATCTGTTGGCTGCCGACTGCGGCGTGACCCTGGACGAGCGCGGTTTCGTGCACGTTGACGATCACTGCGCCACCACCGTACCGGGCGTTTACGCCATCGGCGACGTGGTTCGCGGCATGATGCTGGCGCACAAGGCCTCGGAAGAGGGCATCATGGTTGTCGAGCGCATCAAGGGCCACAAGGCCCAGATGAACTATGATCTGATCCCTTCGGTTATTTATACTCACCCGGAAATCGCGTGGGTCGGTAAAACCGAGCAGGCCTTGAAAGCTGAAGGCGTTGAAGTTAACGTCGGCACCTTCCCGTTCGCAGCCTCTGGCCGTGCCATGGCTGCCAACGACACCGGTGGTTTCGTCAAGGTCATCGCAGATGCCAAGACAGACCGCGTATTGGGCGTCCACGTGATTGGCCCGAGCGCTGCAGAACTGGTTCAGCAGGGCGCGATCGGTATGGAATTCGGCACCAGCGCTGAAGACCTGGGCATGATGGTTTTCTCCCATCCGACCCTGTCTGAAGCCTTGCACGAAGCTGCTTTGGCAGTGAATGGCGGCGCCATCCACATCGCCAACCGCAAGAAGCGTTAAGACAATAAGAAACCACGGCGGAATGGCCCGTCGTGAGCCTTGCATGCAAGACTCACCGCGGAATATCCGCTGGACGCAGTCTTGCATAGCTGCACCGGGTATCCGGAAAGGCTATGCAAGCAGCAGTCACAGGTGGTGCGGCACTTGAATGAGTGCAGCACCGAATGCGCAGTACCTAACGAAGACGGTAATAAGCATGAATCTTCACGAGTATCAGGGTAAGCAGCTGTTCGCTGAGTACGGCCTGCCAGTTTCCACCGGTTACGCGGTAGACACCCCGGAAGCAGCAGCAGAAGCTTGCGACAAAATCGGCGGCAGCGAGTGGGTTGTCAAAGCCCAGGTCCACGCCGGTGGTCGCGGTAAAGCGGGCGGCGTAAAGCTGGTTCGCAGCAAAGAAGACGCCAAAGCCTTCGCACAGCAGTGGCTGGGCAAGCGTCTGGTGACTTACCAGACTGACGCCAATGGTCAGCCAGTCACCAAGATCCTGGTTGAATCGTGCACTGATATCGCTAAAGAGCTGTACCTGGGCGCTGTCGTTGACCGTTCGAGCCGTCGTATCGTGTTCATGGCTTCCACCGAAGGTGGCGTGGACATCGAGAAAATCGCTCACGACACTCCAGAAAAAATTCTGAAAGCCACTATCGATCCACTGGTTGGTGCTCAGCCATTCCAGGGTCGCGAGCTGGCATTCCAGTTGGGTCTGGAAGGCAAGCAAGTTGCCCAGTTCGCCAAGATCTTCGTAGGTCTGGCCAAGCTGTTCAAGGATCACGACCTGGCCCTGCTGGAAGTGAACCCTCTGGTGATCAAGGCTGACGGCGATCTGCACTGCCTGGACGCCAAGATCAACATCGACGCCAACGCCATGTACCGTCAGCCTAAGCTGAAGACTTTCCACGATCCGTCGCAAGACGATCCGCGCGAAGCGCACGCTGCCAAGTTCGAACTGAACTACGTAGCGCTGGAAGGCAACATCGGTTGCATGGTCAACGGTGCTGGCCTGGCCATGGGTACCATGGACATCGTCAACCTGCATGGCGGCAAACCAGCCAACTTCCTCGACGTGGGCGGTGGTGCTACCAAGGAACGCGTTACCGAAGCGTTCAAGATCATCCTGTCCGACACCAACGTCGCTGCAGTACTGGTCAACATCTTCGGCGGCATCGTTCGCTGCGACATGATTGCCGAAGGCATCATCGGTGCAGTGAAAGAAGTCGGCGTGAAAATCCCGGTTGTTGTTCGCCTTGAAGGCAACAACGCTGAGCTGGGCGCTAAAGTACTGGCAGAAAGCGGTTTGAACATCATCGCTGCTACCAGCCTGACCGACGCTGCTCAACAAGTTGTCAAAGCTGCGGAGGGCAAATAATGAGCGTCCTGATCAATAAAGACACCAAAGTTATCTGCCAGGGTATTACCGGTTCGCAAGGTAGTTTCCACACCCAGCAAGCCATCGAGTACGGCACCAAGATGGTTGGTGGTGTAACTCCAGGCAAAGGCGGCACCGAGCACCTGGGCCTGCCAGTGTTCAACACCGTTAAAGACGCTGTAGCTGCCACTGGCGCCACCGCCAGCGTGATCTACGTTCCGGCTCCATTCTGCAAAGATTCGATCCTGGAAGCTGCTTTCGGCGGCATCAAGCTGATCGTGTGCATCACCGAAGGCATTCCTACCCTGGACATGCTGGACGCTAAAGTTAAGTGCGACGAGCTGGGCGTAGTCCTGATCGGCCCTAACTGCCCAGGCGTGATCACCCCAGGCGAATGCAAGATCGGCATCATGCCAGGTCACATTCACTTGCCAGGCAAGGTCGGTATCGTTTCCCGTTCCGGCACCCTGACCTACGAAGCTGTGAAGCAGACTACTGACGCCGGTTTCGGTCAGTCGACTTGCGTCGGCATCGGTGGTGACCCGATCCCGGGTTCGAACTTCATCGACATCCTGAAGCTGTTCCAGGAAGACCCGAAGACCGAAGCGATCGTGATGATCGGTGAGATCGGCGGTTCGGCTGAAGAAGAAGCGGCTGCCTACATCAAGGCACACGTGACCAAGCCGGTTGTATCCTACATCGCTGGTGTGACTGCTCCTCCGGGCAAGCGCATGGGCCATGCTGGCGCAATCATCTCTGGCGGCAAAGGCACTGCAGACGAGAAATTCGCTGCTCTGCAAGACGCAGGCGTTAAAACCGTGCGTTCGCTGGCAGACATCGGCAAGGCCCTGGCCGAGCTGACTGGTTGGGCTGTCAAGTAAGCCTCGCGCTTAGCTGACGCTTCACCAAACAAAGGCCACCTTCGGGTGGCCTTTGTCGTTTCCGGGGTTTGCGTTGACAGTGCGGACGCCATCGCGAGCAAGCTCGCTCCCACATTGGAACGCGGTCAACTGTGGGAGCGAGCTTGCTCGCGATGGCGGACTGACAGGCGACATCTATCAACATGCAGAAACGCGACACAAAGATGTCGTATATCGGATAGTTCGCCCTCTAACAGTGCGTTTATCGGTCAAATTCGTTAGTCTATGCGCCATTTTTGCGTCTGCGGCCCACAAGGCGCGCAACGCGCTAAAAGGGTCGGTCTTATACGGACTGACAGCATTTCCCTCACCCATAGGGAAATCCCTCTCTAAATTCCGATTCAGTAGTGTGGTATTTCCTTAATGAAAGTGTTGAAAGGCCAGGACATCCTGGCACTTGGTTTTATGACGTTTGCCCTGTTCGTCGGGGCTGGCAACATCATCTTCCCACCTATCGTCGGTTTACAGTCCGGGCCCAATGTCTGGATGGCGGCGCTGGGTTTCCTGGTCACCGCAGTTGGTCTGCCGGTGATCACCGTCGTGGCGCTGGCCAAGGTCGGCGGAGCAATGGATGCCTTGAGCAGCCCGATCGGTAAAGTGGCCGGTGGCCTGCTGGCAGCGGCTTGCTACCTCGCTGTTGGCCCGCTGTTCGCGACGCCACGTACCGCGACGGTATCCTTCGAGGTGGGCCTGGCGCCCCTGACCGGCGAGAGCCCGCTGGCACTGTTCCTCTACAGCTCGGTTTACTTCCTGCTGGTGTTCTTCATCTCGCTGTATCCGGGCCGTTTGCTGGATACCGTAGGGCGCTTCCTCGCGCCGTTGAAGATCATCGCCCTGGCCGTGCTGGGCATTGCAGCATTCGCCTTGCCGGCCGGTGACATTGGCCATGCAACCCCTGAATACGTTGCAGCACCGTTTTCCCAAGGCTTCATCAATGGTTACCTGACCATGGATACCCTGGGCGCCCTGGTGTTCGGCATCGTCATCGTCAACGCCATCCGTTCCCGCGGCGTCGAGTCGCCAGCACTGATCACCCGTTATGCGATCATCGCCGGGCTCATCGCTGGCGTGGGTCTGGCGCTGGTGTATGTCAGCCTGTTCCGTCTCGGTTCGGGCAGCCATGAAGTGGCCGCGGGCGCTACCAATGGCGCGGCGGTATTGCACGCTTACGTGCAGCACACCTTCGGTTCGCTGGGCAGTGGTTTCCTTGCCGTGCTGATCTCCCTGGCGTGCCTGGTGACCGCGGTCGGCCTGACCTGTGCCTGCGCCGAGTACTTCAGCCGTGTGGTGCCGTTGTCTTACAAGACACTGGTGATCATCCTGGCGGCGTTCTCGCTGCTGGTGTCCAACCTGGGCCTGACCAAGCTGATCGCCTTCTCGATCCCGGTACTGACCGCGATCTACCCGCCGTGCATCGTTCTGGTGGCGTTGAGCTTCTGCAAGGACTTCTGGCATGAGCAGGGTCGTATCCTCGGCCCGGTGATGCTGGTGTCGTTCATCTTCGGCCTGATCGATGCCCTGAAGGGGGCCGGCCTGGCGGACTGGATGCCGACACAAATGGCCCACCTGCCGCTTAGCGAGCAGGGCCTGGCCTGGCTGGTGCCATCGGTTATGACTCTTGTTGTCGCCGTGGTCTGTGACCGTATGCTGGGCAAGCGCGAAGAAGCGCTGGCTTAAGCTTTACCGGCCCGTCACAAACGGGCCTGTGAACAAAACAGAAATGCCCCGTATCAATCGATACGGGGCATTTTTTTATGGGGTGATGCGGTGTCTTTTCTTCTGCGCTAACGTCGAAATACTGCCATGGCCCTTGTAGGAGCGAGCTTGCTCGCGAAGGTCGTGAACTATAGCGCGTGATTTCTGGATAAACGCGTTGCTCTCAGGTTCTTCGCGAGCAAGCTCGCTCCTACAGGGTTTATGTACACCGCAAATACTTCACAAGGACCTGCATGTCGTTCATCCAAGCCAACCTGATCCACATTCTTGCCGCCGTCTGGTTCGTTATCTGCTGGGGCGGGTACACCCGCTATGCCACATGGAAAGGCCGTGACACCGCGTGCCTGGCCAGTGTGCTGCACCTGTATCGTGAAGACTGGATGCGCCGCATGCTGCTGCGCGACAACCGCATCGCCGATGCCAGCGTGATCGGCAATCTGGAGCGCAATGCGTCGTTCTTCGCCTCCAGTACATTGATTATCCTGGCCGGTATTCTCACGGTATTGGGGGCTTCGGAACGGGCGGTATCCTTGCTGGCGGATATTCCGATGGTGCAACAGGCGTCCCAGGGCATGTCGGAAATCAAGTTGCTGTGCCTGGCGCTGGTGTTTGTCTATGCGTTCTTTACGTTCAGCTGGTGCATGCGCCAGTACAACTTTGCGGCGGTACTGGTGGGTTCGGCGCCGATGGTCGGTGAGCGCCATGTATCGGAGCAAGAGCGCAAAGCATTCGCTTCACGCGCCGCTCGCGTCATCTCCATGGCTGCCAACCAGTTCAACTTCGGGCTGCGTTCCTACTACTTCGGCATGACCATGCTGGCCTGGTTTGTCAGCCCGTGGCTGTTCATGTTGATGAGTGCCGGCGTCGTGTTTGTTTTGTACCGCCGCGAGTTTCATTCCGACGTTCTTGACGTGATGGTCTATACCCCTACAGAGGCACCGTTGCCGGAGGCAATTAAAGAGGCAGCTTGATGAGTATTCCATTCTGGTGCGTGTTTATCAGTGCGGTGTTGATTTATCTGGCGCGAATGCCCGTGACCAGGGCCATGAAAGAGCAGGGTGGTTACGATAACCACCTGCCGCGCCAACAGCAGATGCAACTCACAGGTCTGGGAGCTCGGGCGGTGGCGGCGCATCAGAACAGTTTCGAAGCGTTCATATTGTTCGCGGTGGGTGTGCTGATGGCGCATACCACGCAGACGGCGGGCTGGCTGATCGACTGCCTGGCGATCATATTCGTGATCACGCGGGTTATTTACCTGGTGTGTTACTGGAAGGATCTGGCCTGGCAGCGCAGTTTGGTTTGGCTGGTGGGATTGATCTGTTCGCTGTTGTTGATGATTAGTCCGACTTTTCGAACGATTTTGCTCTAACCATTTTTTTCAAGGCAAAAGAAAACCCGCACTTGGCGGGTTTTCTTTTGCCACTCTAAAAACCGTATTAGTTCTTAGGTGCTTCTGGAGCGGCCGGAGCGGCTGGAGCGGCCTCTTTTGCCGCTTCTGCGTTCGATTCGGCCTGAGCTTTGGCAGCTTCGGCGTTTTCTTTCGCAGCGTCGTTCACTTTATCCTGAGCTTTGTTCATGTCCTGCTGAGCTTGCTCGGCATGTTTGGTCGCATCTTGAGCTTTGTCCTCGGATTTTTTATCGCAGGCAGCGAGACCGAGGGAAGCGGTCAACATCAAGGCAATAGCTAAAGTCTTACGCATGGGGTGTTTCTCCTGATGAAAAGCATCTACTGGCATTAAGAGCCCACGCATCAGGGTTAAGTTCCTTAATTTTTTCAGATATATAAGTTTGTTCTAGTGCGGAACTTTTACCCGGACCGCCACTGCACTGTACAGACATAAACAAGAGTTTTTATCAAATGACTGAAAACCCCGTTTTTGAGCGTGCAACGCGCTTTCTGTCGGCGCTGCGACATTGCCAGGTACTTGGACTAAGCGTTCACAGCGCCAGCAACGAAGGGCTGACGATTGTGCTGCCGTACAGCCCGCAGATCGTCGGCAATCCCGAAACCGGCGTGATTCATGGCGGAGCGCTGACTTCGCTGATGGACACCGCCTGTGGCATGGCGACCCTCTGCGTGCTCCCGGAATTCGAAGTCTGCCCGACCCTGGACCTGCGCATCGACTACATGCACGCCGCCGAACCACATAAGGATGTCTACGGCTTTGCCCAGTGCTATCGGGTCACCACCGACGTGATTTTTGCCCGTGGCTTCGCCTATCAGGATGACCCCGGGCAACCCATTGCCCATGTGATGGGCACTTTCATGCGCATGGGAAAGAACATCAAAGGCACCAAGGGCTTTGGTGGCGCGGTTGCCGGAGGTGCGCAATGAGCGAGTCGCTGAAAGAGCAATTGCAAAAGGCCCATGAGCAGGGCGATTACGCCTCGTTGCTGGATTTGATTCCCTATGCCCGGCTGATCGGCGTCGAATGTTCCCGGGTGGGAGATGAGTTGTTGTTCAAGCTGCCAGCGAACCAGGACAACATCGGTAACCCCTTGTTGCCGGCGATTCATGGCGGTGTGATCGCCGGTTTCATGGAATTGGCCGCGGCGCTGCACCTGTTGGTGTTTACCGGAACGCCCGGGGTGCCGAAGATCATCGACTTCTCCCTGGATTACCTGCGGGCCGGGCAGTTTCGCGATACCTGGGCCCGATGCCAGGTTTGGCGCCAGGGGCGCCGGGTCGCCAATGTGGCGATTACCGCCTGGCAAAGCACCGAAGCCGAGCCCATTGCCACGGCCCGTGCACATTTCAAACTCGAAGAGCCCTTGAAATCCTGAACTCAGCCCCAAACTCTGAGGACAACCCGCCGTCGATCCTCAAGGTCGCGGCTTATGCCATCTGATTGGAGTTTGATGACCATGAGTGTGGAAACTCAAAAGGAAACCCTGGGCTTCCAGACCGAGGTGAAGCAGCTGCTGCATCTCATGATCCATTCGCTGTATTCCAACAAGGAAATTTTCCTTCGCGAATTGATCTCGAACGCCTCTGACGCTGTCGACAAGTTACGTTTCGAAGCCCTGGCCAAGCCAGAGCTGCTGGAAGGTGGCGCCGAACTGAAAATTCGCGTGAGCTTCGACAAGGACGCTAAAACCGTCACCCTCGAAGACAACGGTATTGGCATGAGCCGCGAAGACGCGATCACCCACCTGGGTACCATCGCCAAGTCCGGCACCGCCGATTTCATGAAGCACCTGACCGGCGACCAGAAAAAAGACTCGCACCTGATCGGCCAGTTTGGCGTTGGTTTCTACTCCGCCTTCATCGTCGCCGACAAAGTCGATGTGTTCAGCCGTCGCGCCGGCAGCCCGTCCAGCGAAGGCGTGCATTGGTCGTCCAAAGGCGAAGGCGATTTCGAAGTCGCAACCGTCGACAAGGCTGAGCGCGGCACTCGCATCGTCCTGCACCTGAAGTCCGGTGAAGACGAGTTCGCCGATGGCTGGCGTCTGCGCAACATCATCAAGAAGTACTCCGATCACATCGCCTTGCCGATCGAGCTGCCGAAAGAAGTGGCCGCTGCCGAAGGTGAAGAGCAGCCGGCCGTTGAGTGGGAAACCGTCAACCGCGCCAGCGCCCTGTGGACCCGTCCGCGTACCGATATCAAGGACGAGGAATACCAGGAGTTCTACAAGCACATCGCTCACGATTTCGAAAATCCGCTGAGCTGGAGCCACAACAAGGTCGAAGGCAAGCTCGAATACAGCTCATTGCTGTACGTGCCGACCCGTGCGCCGTTCGACCTGTACCAGCGTGAGGCGCCGAAAGGCCTGAAGCTGTACGTGCAGCGCGTGTTCGTCATGGATCAGGCCGAGTCCTTCCTGCCGCTGTACCTGCGCTTCATCAAGGGCGTGGTCGACTCCAACGACCTGTCGCTGAACGTGTCGCGGGAAATCCTGCAGAAAGACCCGATCATCGACTCGATGAAGTCGGCGCTGACCAAGCGCGTCTTGGACATGCTGGAAAAACTGGCGAAGAACGAGCCTGAGCAATACAAGGGCTTCTGGAAAAACTTCGGTCAGGTCATGAAAGAAGGCCCGGCAGAAGATTTCGCCAACAAGGAAAAAATCGCCGGTCTGCTGCGTTTCGCATCGACCCACGGCGACGATGGCGAGCAGGTTGTCGGCCTGGCCGAGTACCTGGCGCGCGCCAAGGAAGGTCAGGAAAAGATCTACTACCTGACCGGCGAAACCTACGCCCAGGTCAAGAACAGCCCGCACCTGGAAGTCTTCCGCAAGAAAGGCATCGAAGTGCTGCTGCTGACCGACCGTATCGACGAGTGGCTGATGAGCTACCTCAGCGACTTCGACGGCAAGAGCTTTGTCGACGTAGCGCGCGGTGACCTGGACCTGGGCAACCTGGACTCGGAAGAGGACAAGAAGGCCGCGGAAGAAGTCGCCAAGGCCAAAGAAGGTCTGGTCGAGCGTCTGAAAACCGCATTGGGCGAGTCCGTTGCTGAAGTGCGGGTTTCCCATCGCCTGACCGACTCCCCGGCAATCCTGGCCATCGGTGAGCAGGACCTGGGCTTGCAGATGCGCCAGATCCTGGAAGCCAGCGGTCAGAAGGTTCCGGATTCGAAGCCGATCTTCGAATTCAACCCGGCTCACCCGCTGATCGAGAAGCTCGACAACGAGCAGAGCGACGAGCGCTTCGGCGACCTGTCGCACATCCTCTTCGATCAGGCGGCCCTGGCGGCCGGCGACAGCTTGAAAGACCCGGCGGCCTATGTGCGCCGTCTGAACAAGCTGTTGGTCGAGCTATCGGCCTGACGGTGTTGTAGAAAAACCCGCTTCGGCGGGTTTTTTCATTTCGGTGCTAAAACATCAGGAGTCAGAAATGAGCCAAATCACTGTACGTTCCGTTGCCTATCAGATTGACGGCCAGGCTTACGAAAGCCGTCTGGCCTTCGATGCCGACCATAAAGGCCCGCGCCCGGGCTTGTTGATGGCGCCGAACTGGATGGGCGTCAGCGCCGGTGCCGAGGAGATCGCCAAGTCGGTGGCATCCAAGGGCTATGTGGTACTGATCGCAGACCTTTACGGTCAATCGGTTCGACCGACGAACAATGACGAGGCCGGCGCGGCCATGATGCCGTTGAAGAATGATCGCGCATTGTTGTGCAAGCGCATGCAGGTGGCGTTCGAGCAGCTGCAAAGCCAGGGTGAAGTGGCTGTCGATACTTCGAAACTGGCCACTTTCGGTTTCTGCTTCGGCGGTTGCTGTGCCCTGGAGTTTGCCCGTACCGGCGCGCCGGTGAAGGCCGCGGTGTCGTTCCACGGCACGCTGGACACACCGAATCCGGCTGATGCGAAAAACATCAAGGGTAAGGTCCTGGTGCTGCATGGCGCATCCGATCCATTGGTGCCGAAGGAGCAGTTGCCGGCGTTCGAAGACGAAATGAACGCGGCGGGTGTGGACTGGCAGTTGCTGAGCTACGGCGGTGCGTTCCACTCGTTCACCGACCCGCACGCCAATGTGCCGGGCATGATGATGTATGACGCCAAGGTGGCTGCCCGGGCGTTTACGTCGATGCATAACTTGCTGGATGAAGTGTTCAAGGGCTGATAGCTGTTTTCAGCCTGGATTGGGCCGGTGTCTTCGCCGGCCCCATCGCGAGCAAGCTCGCTCCCACAGGGGAATGGTGTCGTACACAACTCTTGCGGCCGACACGGTCAACTGTGGGAGCGAGCTTGCTCGCGATGGCGGCATAACTGGCGCTGAAGTTTTCAGGGCAATTCGAACCTCTCACTCCCACAGGGGAAATGTGTCGTACACAATTCTTGCGGCCGGCACGGTCAACTGTGGGAGCGAGCTTGCTCGCGATGGCGGCATAACGGGTGCTGAAAGTTTCAGGGCAGTTCGATTCGCTCAACTTCCCCGGGCACCGTCGGCCAATCCCCGGCCGCCCAACGCCGGCGTGCTTCATCAATCGCCGCCGGATCGCTCGCGACAAAATTCCAGTTGATCCGCCGTGGCCCGTCCAGCGGAGCACCGCCGAACAACACGGCGTGACTGTCGCTTTCGGCAAACAGTGTCATCTCTTCCCCCGCAGGCAGTACCACCAGCGAGTACGGCTCTATTGGCTCGCCATCGAGTTGCACTTCGCCGCTCAACACATACAGGGCACGTTCTTCATGCTCGGTGGGAATCAGCAATGTCGTCGCCGTTTGCAGGTGTAACTCCGCGTACAGCGTAGGAGAAAGCACTGGCACTGGCGATTCCAGGCAAAAGCCTGACCCGGCAATCATGCGAATCTTCACCCCCAGGTTTTCGCTGACTGGCAATGTGGACGCTGGATGGTGGCTGTAATGCCCCGGACCTTGTTCTTTATCCTTGGGTGAAGCCAGCCAGATCTGCAGGCCGTGCATCGTGAAGCCGCTTTCCTTCAGGGCCTCGGGCGTGCGTTCGACGTGGGCGATGGCGCTGCCGGCCGTCATCCAGCTGACGTCGCCAGTCCCGACCACTTGATCGGAACCAAGGCTGTCCTTGTGCTGGATCTGCCCCTGGAACAAATAGGTGAGGGTGGACAGGCCAATGTGTGGATGCTGGCGAATGTTCATGCCTTTGCCCGGTGGATAACGGGTTTCCAGCATGTGGTCGAAAAACACGAATGGCCCGACGCTGCGGCACTTGGCCGAAGGCAGCGGGCGGAGAATCGGCTGGCCCTCGACATCTTCGGTGCGGGGGCGGATCACGAGCGGAGTGTTCATGGTGCGTTCCAGGCTGAGCGGGTAATGCGTTCGAGCATAACCCGCTTGGGCAGCCCTTGCCGCTATTGGCTGAACGCGCCTTCGGACAAATGCGTTTCGATGCTGACTTCAGACGTGGTCATCAGCTTGTGGATCGGGCAGCGATCGGCCACACGGTGCAGTTCATCGCGCTGGGCGTCGGTGAGTACGCCCTTGAGGGTCAGTTTGACGTGCAGGGCGTACTGGCCTTTCTGTTCCAGGCTGTTGTCGCGCTTGACCTCGACGCCGACACCGGTCAGCGGGATGTCTTTCTTCCTGGCATACAGCTTCAGGGTCAGGGCTTTGCAGGCACCCAGCGCGGCATCGAAATAATCGTGTGGCTCCGGCGCCGAACCCTCTCCGCCAGCCGTGGCGGGCGCGTCGGCGAAGAGTTCGTGGTCATCGATCTGGACGCTGTGGCGCAAACCTTCGGCAGAAACGGTGTTGACGGTAACAGTCATGGCAAACCTCGCAGGCGACAGGAAAACTCATTCGATCAAAAAATGACCTTGAGGGTATAGAGCCATCGCGTTTGTCGGGTGTTCCAATCTGTAGGAGTGAGCTTGCTCGCGATGATCTCACTGGCACTGTGTGTATCCGCCAGGGCGAGTCATCGTTAAAGTCCATCGCGAGCAAGCTCGCTCCTACTGGTCTCGATCCGGATCAGCTGCCTTTGACTGGCTTGCCGTTGACCGTGCCGTCCAGGAGCATGATGTTGTATTCCTTGCCGTCGGTTTCGACCTGTTGCAGGCGGACCAGCAGGTAGTCCCAATCCTTGGCGAACCACAGCACGGTGATGCGCTTGCTTTGCGTCGGATCGCGTACGCGCTCGACCTTGATCGCATCGATCTGGCCAGCCTTGGTGTCGACTTTTTCCGAGCCCAGCACACGGAAGTCATAGGTATCGACTTCGCCATCATCGACAACCTGATAGCTCATGCTCTTTTTGCCGGCAGCCACGTCATGTTGCAGCGCCAGTTGATAGGTGGATTTGTCGACCATGCCGCGGTTCAGCGGAATATCGACCGCGTCACCACGATCGGTGCCGGTGACCTTTTTCGCGGCCCAGTCGAAATCCAGGTCGGCTTTCTTGGCTTTGCCCAGGCCGCCACGCTCGAAGTGGTAGGACTGGGGCAGCAAGGTATCCTTGTCCACGGTCAGGGTGCTTTCTTCGGACAGGCTGGCGATCATCATCGAAGCCTTGAAGCTGAGCTTCCAGACGCCGTTGGCTTCCTTGGTCAGGCTGCGCTCGGCAGTGCCACTCATGGGCAGCTGTTTCCAGTCGGCGGTGTAGCTGGCGGAGAAAGGTTGAAGGTCTGCCGCCTGGGCGAAGGGCAAGGCGAGCAGAGCGCAAGCGAAGAGCAGGGCGCGACGCATAAAATCTCCTAGTTTCGAATCAAGTGGCCGCTGGCCGCGAGTAACTGTCCATCCAGTAAAGCACCTTGCTCGCCGAGGGCTAGACGACCTTCGGCAAACCAGCGTACGGCCATCGGGTAGATCAGGTGTTCCTGAACATGGACCCGCTGCGCCAGACTCTGCGGCGAATCCTGTAACTCTACCGGTATTACAGCTTGTACGACCAGTGGTCCGCCATCGAGTTCCTCGGTGACGAAGTGCACGGAGCAGCCGTGCTCGGTGTCGCCAGCCTCCAGCGCACGCTCATGGGTGTGTAACCCTTTGTGTTTGGGTAGCAGCGAGGGATGGATATTGAGCAGGCGCCCCTGATAGTGGCGTACGAAACCAGCGCTGAGAATGCGCATGAATCCGGCGAGTACCACGAGTTTGGGATTGAAGGCGTCGATCAGTTCGATCAGCGCGGCGTCGAAGGCCTCGCGACCTTCGAAAGCCTTGTGATCCAGGGCGCGGGTGTCGATACCCGCGTCCCTGGCGCGTTGCAGGCCGTAGGCGTCGGCGCGGTTGGAAATCACCGCAGCGATGCGGACCGAGCTGTCGCCGGTCCGCGTGCTGTCGATCAGGGCCTGCAAGTTACTGCCGGTGCCGGACAACAGCACCACGACATCACAGGTCTTAGGCATCAGTGAGCCTTGAGGTTCTTCAGTTCAACCTGAGCTGCGCCTTCGGCAGCGGTGGAGATCTGGCCGATGACCCAAGGCTGCTCGCCCGCTTCGCGCAGAACGTTCAGGGCGGCTTCAACGTGCTCCTGAGCCACGCAGATGACCATGCCCACGCCGCAGTTCAGCACGCGGTGCATTTCGTTCTCGTCAACGTTGCCTTTCTCTTGCAGCCAGTCGAACACTGCCGGGCGGTTCCAGCTTGCCACGTCAACCACGGCTTGAGCGCCTTTTGGCAGAACGCGCGGGATGTTGTCCAGCAGACCGCCGCCAGTGATGTGGGCCATGGCTTTGACAGCGCCGGTTTCCTTGATCAGCTTGAGCAGCGGCTTCACGTAGATACGGGTCGGGGCCATCAGCAGGTCGGTCAGCGGCTTGCCGTCGAGCTGGATGTTCTCGATGTCGGCGCCGGATACTTCGATGATCTTGCGGATCAGCGAGTAGCCGTTGGAGTGCGGGCCGGAAGACGGCAGGGCGAGCAGGGCATCGCCGGCAGCAACCTTGGAACCGTCGATGATTTCGGATTTTTCCACGACGCCGACGCAGAAACCGGCCAGGTCGTAGTCTTCACCTTCGTACATGCCCGGCATTTCAGCGGTTTCGCCGCCAACCAGCGAGCAGCCCGACAGTTCGCAGCCTGCGCCGATGCCGGTCACAACCTGGGCAGCGGTGTCGACGTTCAGTTTGCCGGTAGCGTAGTAGTCCAGGAAGAACAGCGGCTCGGCGCCGCACACCACCAGGTCGTTGACGCACATGGCAACCAGGTCGATGCCGATGCTGTCGTGCTTGTTCAGATTCAGTGCCAGGCGCAGCTTGGTGCCGACGCCGTCAGTACCGGAAACCAGCACAGGCTGCTTGTAGCCGGCCGGGATTTCGCAGAGGGCGCCGAAACCGCCCAGGCCGCCCATGACTTCCGGGCGCGCAGTGCGCTTGGCGACGCTCTTGATGCGTTCGACCAATGCTTCACCGGCGTCGATGTCTACACCGGCGTCCTTGTAGCTCAGGGAGGGTTGCTTGCTCATGATCCAGGCCTTTAGGGGGGGGATTTCTGGGTAACGACCGAGTCCATCGGGACCGCCGAAACAGGCGAAGGCGAGGGCCATGCACGAATTTCAGGGTGCCCGGCTGTTGCCGGTCTGCGAAGGCGCGCGATTTTATCAGGCTTGAGCCGCAGCGGCCATCCTCAGGCCGACAGCAGGGCCATATCCGTTCAAAAAAACCGTTAATGCGCGGTGTCGGTGGCATCCTGCATGGCTGTATAAGGTATCGCATTAACCGTCTATCGTTATGACAGTGCGAAAACTTACCCGGAACGTGTGAATGTTTTGCGTCGGGCAACGGTCACAGTCTTGCTCGATCGTCTTCATGCGGTCTGTTCCAGCCGCTCTTGTCGTCAGGAATCCTCCATGCGTTTTTGTAAATTCTTGCTTGTGAGTTGTTTGTCAGTGGTCAGCCTGGTCAGTCAAGCCGAAACCGTCAAAGGCCTTTACCTGGTGCGCGAGCCGGTGAATGGTCAGTCGCCCGAGGAGCGCGACCAGGCGACTCAGCGTGCGTTGGACACGTTGGTACTGCGCCTGACCGGCGACCCCAAGGCCGCCCAAAGTCCGGGGTTGGCAGCGATTCGCAAAGACCCGCAACAGATCATCAGCCAATACGGCTTTGAGGCCGGGCCCCCGGAAGTCCTGAAGGTCGATTTCGATCCGGGTACCACCGAGCAGGCCTTGCGCCGCGCCGGCCTGGCCATGTGGGGGGCCAATCGGCCGTCGATCCTCGGCTGGTGGTTGAATGATTCCACCGAGGGTTCAAGCCTGGTGGGCGACGGCCAGGCCAGCGCGGCGCCGCTGCGTCGGGCTGCCCAGCATCGGGGCTTGCCATTGCGCTTGCCATTGGCGGATCTGAACGAACAGATCGTCGCAACCGCGCCGAACCTGGAGGGCGCAGATCCCGCACCTTTGCATGCGGCATCGGAACGCTACAATGCCGACGCCCTGCTTGCCGTACACGCCATGGAAGAGGGCGGGCAATGGCAAGCCAAGTGGCAATTGTGGCTGGGGGATAAAAAAGAGGCCGGCAGTGTGCAGGGCGCCGATCAGGCCGCCGTGGCCGATGCGGTAATGCTGGCGGTCAACGAGCGCCTGGCGCCGCGGTTTGTCGCCAGGCCGGGTGCTTCGAGCGAGCAATTGCTGGAAGTGCAAGGCATGAATCTTGAGCGCTACGCGTCGCTCGGACGATTGCTGGAACCGTTTGGCGGGCGTGTGCGCAGTGTCGACGGTGACCGGATTCTTTATCGGGTCAATGGCAGCGTCGATCAGTTGCGTGCGCAACTGTCGCTGGCGAGACTGCAGGAGGCGCCGGCGGGTCAGGCTCCGGTCCCGGCCCCGGTAGCGCCCGTTCAGCCAACCACCGGCAGCCCGGTGCCAGCCGCCGCGCCGGCCCCGATCCCGCAGCTACGTTTTCGCTGGTAGTTTTTCTTTCTTTATATAGAAGCAATGGAGTGGTTCATGGCCGATACGCGGCGTTGGTTCTGGCTCGGCGGGGTGGTCCTGCTGTGTGTGTTTGTCTGGTTGTTGCATCCGATCCTGACGCCGTTCCTGGTGGCGCTGCTGTTGGCCTACCTGTTCGACCCGCTGGTGGATCGGCTGGAGAAGGCAGGCCTGTCCAGAACCTGGGGTGTCGTGGCGGTGTTTACCCTGTTTACATTGATCTTCACCGCGCTGCTGCTGGTGTTGGTGCCCTTGCTCGCCAGGCAGTTGTTTCGTTTGTATGAGCTGGCCCCGCAAATGCTCGACTGGCTGCAGCACACGGCGTTGCCCTGGGCGCAATCGAAGTTCGGCCTGTCGGACGGTTTCTGGAAGTTTGACAAGCTCAAGGCCGCCATCAGCGAGCATATGAGTCAGACCACTGATGTTGTCGGTGTGGTGCTGAGTCATGCCACGGCCTCGGGACTGGCGTTGATCGGCTGGCTGGCGAACCTGGTGTTGATTCCGGTGGTGAGCTTCTACTTGTTGCGGGATTGGGACCTGATGATGGCCAAGGTCCGCAGCCTGCTGCCCCGTGATCGTGAAGCGCGCGCGGTGTCGCTGGCGGGTGAATGCCATGAAGTGCTCGGAGCGTTCGTGCGCGGACAGTTGCTGGTGATGGTGGCCTTGGGTGTGATCTATGCAGCCGGCCTGATGCTGGTCGGGTTGGAACTGGGTCTGCTGATTGGCCTGATTGCCGGTCTGGCGGCGATCGTGCCGTACATGGGGTTTATCATCGGCATTGGCGCGGCGCTGCTTGCGGGGCTGTTCCAGTTCGGTGGTGATCTTTATCCAATGCTCGGAATTGTCGCGGTGTTCATGGTCGGCCAGGCGCTGGAGGGTATGGTGCTGACGCCGTTGCTGGTCGGTGACCGGATTGGTCTGCACCCGGTGGCGGTGATTTTCTCGATCCTGGCCGGTGGTGAACTGTTTGGCTTTACCGGTGTGCTGCTGGCATTGCCGGTCGCTGCGGTGATCATGGTGCTGGTGCGCCATGTGCATGATTTGTATAAGGATTCTGATATCTACGGGAGGGCCGACGAGCCGCAGGTGTAAGGGCCGGCGATAGCCGATGGCGGGCTGCCCGGGTTCGTACCGGATCAGCCTGCCGGCGTCGCCCGACTGTCACATGCACCGCCAAAGAATCTGTCACAAAACCAATGCATTAACGCAAACCTTTGATTTTGCTTGTGGTCTGTCGCATTGTGCGGTCCGCTTCACGGGTATAAACTTCGCAAACTTTACACAGAGGCCACTAACGGTTCCTTTGGAACTGTTCAGTCAGCATGAAACCGATTCAGCTGCCCCTAGGTGTGCGTCTGCGTGACGACGCCACCTTTATCAACTACTACCCAGGCGCCAATGCCGCTGCACTCGGCTATGTCGAGCGGCTGTGCGAAGCCGACGCCGGCTGGACCGAAAGCCTGATCTACCTTTGGGGCAAGGACGGGGTAGGGCGTACGCACCTGTTGCAGGCCGCCTGCCTGCGCTTCGAGCAATTGGGCGAGCCGGCGGTGTATCTGCCGTTGGCCGAGCTGCTCGATCGCGGCATTGAAATCCTCGACAACCTCGAACAGTACGAGCTGGTCTGCCTGGATGATTTGCAGGTGGTCGCCGGACGAGCAGATTGGGAAGAGGCGCTGTTTCATCTGTTCAATCGCTTGCGCGACAGCGGTCGGCGCTTGCTGATTGCCGCGTCGACATCCCCTCGGGAGCTGCCGGTGAAGCTGGCGGATCTCAAATCCCGCCTGACCCTGGCCTTGATCTTCCAGATGCGTCCGCTGTCCGATGAGGACAAACTGCGTGCCCTGCAATTGCGCGCATCCCGTCGCGGTCTGCATCTGACCGATGAAGTCGGGCATTTCATTCTGACTCGCGGTACCCGCAGCATGAGTGCGCTGTTCGAGTTGCTCGAGCGCCTCGACCAAGCCTCCCTCCAGGCTCAGCGCAAGCTGACAATCCCGTTTTTGAAAGAAACCCTCGGCTGGTAAACCCGCTGAAACCGGGGCGTTTAGCCGTTTCGGCATATTTCAGGCGCCAGAAATCCCGCTTTCCTGCAAGGTTGCAGGCCGCGTGTGTGTTTAAAATGGGCTTAAGCGCTTAGATGTAAACGAGAAACGGATAAGTCACAAAAAGATCGATTGAATTTGCAAATGAGGTTGATAGCGGGCATAGTCTCGGCTTCTTTACAACTTTCAGCCACGGTCGTGCCCATGCTAAATCGCTTCGCACCCCTCGTGCCTCTCGCACTCGTTACCCTGTTGTTCGGTTGCGCTGCCCACACTCCAGTGGCCCAGCAAGCTCCGCAACAACAGGTTCAAAACTCGGTCACCGCCCAGTCTTCCGCTCTCTTTCAGGAAGAGCTGGCTACCGAAAAAGAACTCGCAGACTTCGCTGGCGGCAAGTCCTACCAGCTTCCGGTCCTGGCCGACAGCATCCTCGAACGTGGCATGTCCCTGATCGGTACCCGCTACCGTTTCGGCGGTACTTCTGAAGCCGGCTTCGATTGCAGTGGTTTCATCGGTTACCTGTTCCGCGAAGAAGCGGGCATGAACCTGCCGCGCTCCACCCGCGAAATGATCAACGTGGACGCTCCGCTGGTCTCGCGCAGCAAGCTTGAGCCGGGCGACCTGCTGTTCTTCGCAACCAACGGTCGTCGTGGTCGCGTCAGTCACGCCGGGATCTACCTGGGTGACAATCAGTTCATCCACTCCAGCAGCCGCCGCAGCGGCGGTGTGCGCATCGATAGCCTGGGCGACAGCTACTGGAGCAAGACCTTCATCGAAGCCAAGCGCGCCCTGGCAATGGCACCTAACGCGTCGCCAATCGTCACTGCACGCAAATAAGCGGACAATTTGTAAGGCGAACTTAAAGTCTTACTTGAAGTTTGTCGTGTAGCCGCTAGAATCTTGATCTACAAATGATGGCAAACCGCCTGCGTCCCACGCAGGCGGTTTTCTTTTCTGCGCTCCCCGCAGAAAAAGCCGCAGCCAGATCAGGATGTTCTGCTTATGACGACGTCGGCCCGCCTCGCAATCATGTTCTTCGCAGCGCTGCTCAGTGCCTGCGCCAGCCGCACACCGCCTCCTGCGCCGGTGGTTCGCGCTCCCATCGTATTTGGTTCCTCACAAGCTTTTTCGCCCGAAGCGGAAGACGTGCTGTTTCGCGCGCTCGGTCTGGTGGGCACGCCTTATCGCTGGGGCGGCAATACGCCGGATTCCGGATTTGATTGCAGCGGCCTGATCGCTTATGTGTACCGCGATGTCGCCGGTATTGCCTTGCCGCGTACCACGCGCGAGATGATCTCCATGCAAGCGGCGAATGTGGGCAAGGACGGCTTGCAGACCGGCGACCTGCTTTTCTTTGCCACCAATGGCGGTTCCCAGGTCAGTCATGCTGGCATCTATGTGGGAGAGGGGCGTTTCGTCCATGCGCCGGCCACCGGCGGCACCGTGAAGCTCGACAGCCTGTCCAAGGCGTATTGGCAAAAAGCTTACCTGAGCGCCAAGCGTGTTCTGCAGCCTGAACATTTGGCGCGCAATCCATAACCTCCGGAGCTGGTGGTCATGACTGCTCGCACGCTCAATCTCGACGACGCCCTGTACCAATACCTGCTCGATGTTTCCCTGCGCGAAACGCCTCTGCTCAAGCGCTTGCGCGATGAGACCCAGGCGCTGCCGATGGCACGCTGGCAGGTGGCTCCTGAGCAGGGGCAGTTTCTTGCTTTGCTGGTGAAACTGACGGGGGCCAGGCGTTTGCTCGAAGTCGGCACCTTTACCGGTTACAGCGCACTGTGCATGGCGGCGGCATTGCCCGCTGAGGGTTCGCTGATTTGCTGTGATATCCCCGGCGACTACAACGCCACGGCCCTGCGTTACTGGCAGGAAGCCGGGCTGGCCGGACGCATCGATCTGCGTCTGGCACCTGCGCTGGAAACCCTCGGCAAGCTGGACCAGCCAGGCCAGTTCGATCTGATTTTCGTCGATGCCGACAAGGCCAACTACCCGGCTTATCTGGAGCACGCCCTGCGATTGCTGCGGGTCGGCGGGCTGGCGGTGTTCGATAACACGCTATGGAGCGGGCGCGTGCTCGAGACCAGTCCCGAGAGCGCGGACACCCGGGCGATCCAGGCGCTCAACCGGGCGTTGAAGGACGATGCGCGGGTGGATCTGTCGTTGTTGCCGTTGGGGGATGGGTTGACTCTCTGCCGCAAACGCTGAGCTGGAAATCCTGTGGGAGCGAGCTTGCTCCGGGCGGCGTTCCGACGATAGCGGTAGGTCAGTCAGCATCGATGTTGAATGTGCCGGCCTCATCGCGAGCAAGCTCGCTCCCACAGGGTTCTGAGTTCATCCGGGATGGTGTTATCTGGCAGCCGACACCCGCCACACCTTGTTCCCCACATCATCGGCCACCAACAGGTCACCCTGTCGGTCGATCACCACGCCCACCGGGCGGCCCATGGCTTCTTCCTTGCCATTGAGAAACCCGCTGAGCACATCAACCGGATTCCCGACCGGCTTGCCGGCGCGGAAGGGCACGAAAATCACTTTGTAGCCGCTGTACGGCTTGCGGTTCCACGAGCCGTGCTGCCCGATGAATGCCCCTTGGGTGAAGGGCGGCGGCAGTTTGCTGTTTTCAGCGAAGGTCAGGCCCAGTGATGCCGTGTGCGGGCCGACGGCGTAGTCCGGAGCGATAGCCTTGGCCACCAGGTCCGGGTTTTGCGGCTCGACGCGAATATCGACATGCTGGCCGTAGTAACTGTACGGCCAGCCATAGAATGCGCCGTCTTTCACCGAGGTGATGTAGTCCGGTACCAGGTCGCTGCCGATTTCATCCCGTTCGTTGACCGCGGTCCACAGCGCGCCACTGTGCGGTTCCCAGGCCATGCCGTTGGGGTTGCGCAGGCCGGACGCGAAGATCCGCTGCTGGCCGGTGGCGCGATCCACTTCCCAGATCGCCGCGCGACCTTCTTCCTTGTCCATGCCGTGTTCCGCAACGTTGCTGTTGGAACCCACGGTGACGTACAGCTTGCTGCCGTCCTTGCTGGCGATGACGTTT
Organism: Pseudomonas jessenii; assembly: GCF_002236115.1. GTDB lineage: Bacteria > Pseudomonadota > Gammaproteobacteria > Pseudomonadales > Pseudomonadaceae > Aquipseudomonas > Aquipseudomonas jessenii. Next base: position 276,686 of record NZ_NIWT01000002.1, read on the forward strand.
TTGGTCCAGTGGTGATTCAGCAGGCCGCCCGGCAGGTCGACCACTTTTGCCGGCGGTGACTTGATCTGCGTATCGCCACTTTCATAGTGAAAGCGCAGCAGGCGATCAGTGTCGGCCACATACAGGTCATTGCCGACCAGGGTCATGCCGAAGGGCGAGTTGAGGTTTTGCAGAAACACCGTGCGGGTTTCCGCGACCCCATCGTGGTCCTTGTCGCGCAGCAAGGTGATGCGGTTGGCGCTGGGCACCCTGGCTCCGGCACGCCCCATGAATTTCTTCATGATCCAGCCGCGAATGCCTTTGCCGTCTTCGGGTTTGGGAGGGGCATTGGTTTCCGCCACCAGCACATCGCCATTGGGCAGTACATAAAGCCAGCGCGGGTGATCCAGGTCTTCGGCAAAAGCGGCCACTTGGGTGCCATTGGCGGCGATGGGCTTCGCACCCTGCGGCCAGCCGATGGCCGGGGCGATGTTCACGATCGGGATCAGGGTTTTGTCGGGTTCTGGCAGTTGAGGCGAAGGACCGGTGCCGTCGGAGACTTGCAGGCGGGCGGTCCCGCCACAAGCGGCGAGCCCTCCGCAGAACGCGATAACGAGAACGAGCGGGGGCGTGCGCATGCGGGTCTTCCCTATGAGTGCCTTGTTCTAATCATAGAGGCGCGTTGTCGTCCGATGGTTCAACCCTTAGCCACGTGCCTCCTTGAACAGCACTGCTATGCCGGGGTGATAGTTGCCGGCTTCGTTGCGCAACTTGCGGTAGGCATAAGGGAAATACCAGGCAACGGCGCAGGTGTGTTCCTTTTGCAGGTCGTCGACCATGTCCTGGAGTTCTTCCGGTGTGGCGCCCTGCTGAGCTTTTTGCGGGGCGACGAACAGGCAGCCGAGTTTCAGGTCGCTGGCGTGGCTCAGGCGCTTGGCATCGCTGGCGATGTCGAGCAGGGCCTGGGTCAGATTGAGGCTGTTGACCCGTGGCCAGCGCTGGCTGGTCTGGATGTAGGCGCGGGTTTCGGGTGAAGCCAGGAGCAGGTCGGCGCGGCTGTTGCGTTCGCCTTCTTCGGTCTGCTTGCGGGTGGGCGTCTGTTGCAGCGTGACCATCTCGGCCATCCAGGCGGCGGCAGACAGCAGTCCGAGGTTGGCCTTCTCGTCGTGCCAGTACGGTGTGTCGCCATCACCGCGGACGGCGTTGTAACGGTCGATGCATTCGAACCAGCGTTCGAGCACCGGGCGCAGGAATTCCAGCTTTGGATTGCTGATGATCATGCCTTGCATGGGCTCACCCTTGTTGTTGTGTTGTGAGTTTGTGGCTCTTTGATATCACTGCTGGGAGCGTGGCACAAGATTGACGTCAGTTTATTGATTGATGGCAGTTATTCGGTCGATGGCCTCCCGGCTTTAATTGACGCTCCACCCCCAACCCTCTAACCTTCGCGGCTTGTTTCAGGTGCTCTGTGGCTTGGGTCGACAGAGTGAAACAGGGAAGCCGGTGAGTGAGTCCTTCTGTTGGTCGAAGGCCCGCAATTCCGGCGCTGCCCCCGCAACGGTAAATGAGTGAAAACTGTGTGTGATGCCACTGTGTCGATTTGATGCGGGAAGGCGCACGGTCTGGCCCCGCGGCCACTCATGAGCCCGGAGACCGGCCTGATTCATCCAGCGGCATCACGGTGGGCGATGCCAGGCTTGTTGCCTTCTATTCTTGTGCCTGCCCGCCGTTATTCCTGCCTCAACGGAGAGCTCCCCCATGACTGATACCCCCGATCGTGACGAACGCCACCTGGCGCGCATGCAGCGCAAAAAAGCCGTGATCGACGAGCGCATCGCCAATTCCCCGAACGAGTGTGGCCTGCTACTGGTGCTGACCGGCAACGGCAAGGGCAAGAGCAGTTCGGCCTTCGGCATGCTTGCCCGCGCCATGGGGCACGGCATGCAATGCGGCGTGGTGCAGTTCATCAAGGGCCGCAACAGTACGGGGGAGGAGTTGTTCTTCCGGCGCTTTCCCGAGCAGGTGCGTTTTCATGTGATGGGCGAAGGCTTTACCTGGGAAACCCAGGACCGCCAGCGCGACATCGCCGCCGCCGAAGCGGCCTGGGCAGTGTCGCAGCAACTGCTGCGCGATCCGTCCATCGGTCTGGTGGTGCTCGATGAGCTGAACATCGCTCTCAAGCACGGCTACCTCGATCTCGATCAAGTGCTCAGCGACTTGCAGGCCCGGCCGCCGATGCAACACGTGGTGGTCACCGGTCGTGCCGCCAAGCCGGAGATGATCGAGATGGCTGACACCGTCACCGAAATGGGCGTGATCAAGCACGCCTTTCAAGCCGGGATCAAAGCGCAGAAAGGCGTCGAATTGTGAGTCAGCCTCGGCACTGTCCGGCGGTACTGATTGCCGCGCCGGCCTCTGGCCAGGGCAAGACCACCGTCACCGCGGCACTGGCCCGATTGCATCGCAATCAGGGGCGTAAGGTCCGAGTGTTCAAGTGCGGGCCCGACTTTCTCGATCCGATGATCCTCGAGCGCGCCAGCGGTGCGCCGGTGTATCAGCTGGACATGTGGATGGTCGGCGAGCAGGAGAGTCGCCGGTTGCTGTGGGAAGCCGCCGCTGAAGCCGACCTGATCCTGATCGAAGGCGTCATGGGGTTGTTCGACGGTACGCCGTCGAGCGCCGATCTGGCGCGGCATTTCGGTGTACCGGTGCTGGGGGTGATCGATGGCACCGCCATGGCCCAGACCTTTGGCGCATTGGCCCTGGGGCTGGCGCGTTATCAGCCGGACTTGCCGTTTGCCGGCGTGCTGGCCAATCGTGTCGGCACGCAGCGCCACGCGCAACTGCTCGAAGGCAGCCTGACTGAGGGGTTGCGCTGGTACGGCGCGCTGTCCCGGGAAACCGGGATCGAATTGCCGAGCCGGCACCTGGGGCTGGTGCAGGCCAGTGAGTTGAACGATCTCGACCTGCGCCTCGACGCGGCAGCCGATGCCCTGGCCAGCAGTTGCGAGGTCGCGCTGCCACCGGCAGTCGAATTCGCCGCCCCTGATGTCATCGCGGCCGAACCGCTGCTGGCCGGTGTACGCATTGCCGTCGCCCGCGATGAAGCCTTTGCGTTCACCTACGGCGCGAGCCTGGATCTGCTGCGGGCGATGGGCGCCGAGTTGTCATTCTTCTCACCGATCCGCGACCGTGCGTTGCCGCAGGCGGACAGCCTGTATCTGCCGGGCGGCTACCCGGAACTGCACCATGTTGCGCTGGCGCAAAACACCGCGATGCTCGATGCGATCCGCGCCCACCACCGGGCAGGCAAACCGTTGCTCGCCGAGTGTGGCGGCATGCTGTATCTGCTCGACTCCCTGACCGATGTCGAAGGCACTCGCGCCGAACTGGTTGGCTTGCTGGCTGGTGATGCGGTCATGCAAAAGCGCCTGGCAGCGCTGGCTTTGCAAGCGGTGGAACTGCCGGAAGGCTCGCTGCGCGGGCACACCTATCACCATTCGCTGACCACCACTGAACTGGCGCCGATTGCCCGTGGCTTGAGCCCTAACGGCGGGCGCGGAGCGGAGGCGGTCTACCGTGAGGGGCGGATGACTGCCTCTTACGTGCACTTTTATTTTCCGTCGAACCCCTCGGCGATTGCCGCGCTGTTTGCGCCTGACCAAAACCCTGTGGGAGCGAGCCTGCTCGCGAAGAGGCCATGAGCGACAACGCATTCTCCGAAGCCGAGCGCGCGGCGGTGTACCGCGCCATCGCCGAGCGCCGCGACATGCGCCACTTCAGCGGCGGCACCGTCGAGCCCGAATTGCTCCGTCGTCTGCTCGAAGCCGCGCATCAGGCCCCCAGTGTCGGCCTGATGCAGCCCTGGCGCTTCATCCGCATCAGCGATCGCGCCTTGCGCGGGCAAATCCAGGCCCTGGTAGAAGAAGAACGCATCCGCACCGCCGAAGCCCTTGGCGAGCGCAGCGATGAGTTCATGAAGCTCAAGGTGGAAGGCATCAACGATTGCGCCGAGGTGCTGGTCGCCGCACTGATGGATGACCGCGAGCAGCATATCTTCGGCCGCCGCACGCTGCCGGAAATGGACATGGCTTCGTTGTCCTGCGCGATCCAGAACCTGTGGCTGGCGTCCCGTGCCGAAGGGCTGGGCATGGGGTGGGTGTCGCTGTTCGAACCACAGGCACTGGCGGACCTGTTGAGATTGCCGCCGGGTGCCAAGCCGTTGGCCGTGCTGTGCCTGGGGCCGGTCAAAGAGTTCTATCCGGCGCCGATGCTGGTGCTCGAAGGCTGGGCGCAGGCGCGTCCGCTACATGAATTGCTGTATGAAAATTATTGGGGAGTGAGTCAATGAGTGTGGCGTTGTTGAGTGTCGCCGCGGTTGCGCTGGATGCGCTGCTGGGTGAACCCAAACGCTGGCATCCGCTGGTGGCGTTCGGCCGTTTTGCCGAGCGCATCGAGCAACGTTTCAACGGCGGCGGTCGCGGCTGGCGCAGCCATGGCGTCACCGCGTGGGTGATTGCCGTGTTGCCACTGACGCTACTGGCCACGGCATTCTCCTGGGCGCCTTATGTCGGCTGGATCGTCGAGATTCTCGCGCTCTATTGCGCCCTCGGCATGCGCAGCCTCGGTGAGCACGTCACGCCTGTGGCCAAGGCCCTGCGCAGTAATGACCTGGAAGCGGCGCGCACGCGGGTGAGCTATCTGGTCAGCCGCCAGACCAGCGAACTGGATGAAACCGAAGTTGCCCGTGCCGCTACCGAGTCGGTACTGGAAAACGGAAGCGATGCGGTGTTCGCAGCGTTGTTCTGGTTTGCCGTGGCGGGCGCGCCGGGCGTGGTGCTCTACCGCCTGAGCAATACGCTGGATGCGATGTGGGGTTATCGCAATGAGCGCTTCGAACGGTTCGGCTGGGCGGCGGCGAAGGTCGACGACGTACTCAATTACATTCCTGCGCGCCTGGTGGCACTGACATACGCGCTGCTGGGCAAAACCCGGCTGGCATTGAAATGCTGGCGCACCCAGGCCCCGACCTGGGATAGCCCGAACGCCGGCCCGGTGATGGCGGCAGGGGCGGGTGCCCTTGGTGTCGAATTGGGTGGGGCGGCGATTTATCACGGCGAACTGCATCAGCGTCCGCAGTTGGGCGAAGGTGTGCCGGCGGATGCCGACTCGATTGACCGGGGCTGGCAATTGGTCCAGCGCGGGGTATGGTTATGGCTGCTGATTCTCTGCCTGGGGGCCGAATTTTATGCTTGAGCACGGTGGGCGACTGCGCAAGGCGGCGCTCGAATACGGCATAGATGAAGCCGACTGGCTGGACCTGTCCACCGGCCTTGCGCCCTGGCCGTTTCCGGTGCCGGATATTCCGCTGCGGGCCTGGGCCCGTTTGCCGGAGACGGACGACGGTCTGGAGCAGGCCGCCTGTGATTACTACGGCACCTTGCAGGCATTGCCGGTGGCCGGCTCGCAAATGGCGATTCAACTGCTGCCGCGATTGCGTCGGGCGGGCAAGGTCGGCGTACTGTCGCCGTGTTATGCCGAGCACGCCGAAGCGTGGCGTCGCAACGGCTACATCGTGCGTGAAGTGCTGGAGCAGGAAGTCGACTTCTTTATCGACAGTTTCGACGTGCTGGTGGTGGTCAATCCGAATAACCCCACGGGTCTGAGCCTCACTCCCAGTCGGCTGCTCGACTGGCACACGCGACTGGCGCAGCGCGGTGGCTGGCTGGTGGTGGACGAAGCGTTCATGGATAACACGCCGCAACTGAGCCTGGCGCCGTTTGCCCATCAAGTCGGATTGATCGTCTTGCGTTCCTTCGGCAAGTTTTTCGGCCTGGCCGGTGTGCGCCTGGGGTTTGTGCTGGCCGAGCGCAAGTTGCTCAAGTTGCTGGCAGAACAAGTGGGGCCGTGGGCCGTGAGCGGGGCAACCCGGGTAGTGGGCCAGGCCTGTCTGCGCGATACCGAGGGACAAACGCGGCAACGGGTGCGCACCGAAGAGGCCAGCGAGCGCCTTGCGTCGTTGCTCGAACAGCACGGCTTCGAGCCCCAGGGCGGTTGTGCGCTGTTCCAGTGGCTGATCACCGAGCGCGCCGAAGAGCTGCATGAATTCATGGCCCAGCGCGGCATTCTCCTGCGGTTGTTCACGCACAACAGCAGCCTGCGATTCGGCTTGCCCGGTGACGAAATCGCCTGGGTACGACTGGCGCTGGCGTTCGACGATTTCGCCAAGGAAAACCAATGACCACGCTGATGGTGCAGGGCACCACATCGGATGCCGGTAAAAGCACGCTGGTAACCGCGTTGTGCCGCTGGGTCACGCGTCAGGGCGTCAGGGTGGTGCCGTTCAAGCCACAGAACATGGCCCTCAACAGCGCGGTGACCGCCGACGGTGGCGAGATCGGCCGCGCCCAGGCGGTACAGGCCCAGGCCGCGCACCTCGAACCGCACACCGACATGAACCCGGTGTTGCTCAAGCCCAACAGTGACACCGGTGCCCAGGTGATCATCCATGGCCGCGCTGTCACGACCATGAATGCGGTCGCCTATCACGACTACAAAACCATCGCCATGCAAGCGGTGCTGGCCTCCCACGAGCGCTTGAGCGCGGCGTATCCGCTGGTGATGGTCGAGGGTGCGGGCTCGCCGGCGGAAATCAATCTGCGGGCCGGGGACATCGCCAACATGGGCTTCGCCGAAGCGGTGGATTGCCCGGTGCTGCTGATCGCCGATATCAATCGCGGCGGGGTTTTTGCCCATCTCGTAGGCACCCTCGAACTGCTGTCGCCGAGCGAACAGGCGCGGGTCAAAGGCTTCATCATCAATCGTTTTCGTGGTGATATCGCGTTGCTGCAACCCGGTCTGGACTGGCTTGAAGAGCGCACCGGCAAACCGGTGATCGGCGTGCTGCCCTACGTGATGGATCTGCACCTGGAGGCCGAGGACGGCATCGATCAACGCCAGACCGATAAAGCCGAACAGGTGCTCAAGGTGGTGGTGCCGGTGCTGCCGCGCATCAGCAATCACACCGATTTCGATCCGCTGCGCCTGCATCCGCAAGTGGACCTGCAATTCATCGGCCCCGGCCAGGCGATTCCGCCCGCCGACCTGATTATCCTTCCCGGCTCGAAAAGTGTGCGCAGCGACCTCGCGTACCTGCGAGCCAACGGCTGGGACACCGCCATCGCCCGGCATCTGCGTTACGGCGGGAAACTGCTGGGGATCTGTGGCGGCCTGCAGATGCTCGGTGAGCAGGTACATGACCCGCTGGGCCTCGAAGGTGCGCCGGGTTCCAGTGCCGGTTTGGGGCTGCTGGCGTTCCAGACCCAGCTCGAACAAGAGAAGCAGTTGCGCAATGTGCGTGGTCGCCTGGCGCTGGAAGATGCGTCGGTGGCGGGCTATGAAATTCATGCCGGCGTGACCACCGGACCGGCCCTGGAACATGCCGCCGTGCATCTGGATGACGGCCGCTGTGATGGTGCGCAAAGTGCCGACGGGCAGATTTTCGGCACCTACCTGCACGGGCTGTTCGAATCGCCGGCGGCGTGCAGTGCACTGCTGCGCTGGGCCGGGTTGCAGGATGTGCAGGCGGTGGATTACCACGCCTTGCGCGAGCGTGATATCGAGCGGCTGGCGGATCTGGTGGAGAAGCATCTGGATACTTCTCTGCTGCGTCAGCTCTGTGGGTTCTGAGGTGGCTGTTGCGGCCCCATCGCGAGCAAGCTCGCTCCCACAGGTTATGAGGTGTAATCAAAATGTATGTTCAGCCTGGATCAATTGTGGGAGCGAGCTTGCTCGCGATGAGGGCCGTCGCCTCCCCGAAGATTTTAAGGAATAAGCAATGCTCCAACTGATCCTCGGCGGCGCCCGTTCCGGCAAGAGTCGCCTGGCTGAAAAACTCGCCATCGACAGCGCCCTGGCCGTGACCTACATCGCCACCAGCCAGCCACTGGACGGAGAAATGAGCGAGCGGGTGGCCCATCACCGGGCCCGTCGTCCTGCCGAATGGGCCTTGATCGAAGAACCGGTGGAACTGGCCCGGGTGCTGCGTGAGTCCGCCCGTGTCGACCGTTGCCTACTGGTGGATTGCCTGACCCTGTGGCTGACCAATCTGCTGATGCTCGACGATGCCGAGCGCTTGCACGCCGAGCGTGATGCCTTGCTGGACTGCCTGGCGTCGCTGCCGGGTGAAATCATTTTTGTCAGCAACGAGACCGGAATGGGTGTCGTGCCGCTGGGCGAATTGACTCGCCGCTATGTCGATGAAGCCGGTTGGCTGCATCAAGCTCTGGCTGAGCGTTGTCAGCGTGTCGTACTGACCGTCGCCGGCCTGCCCCTGACTCTGAAAGGAACTGCGTTATGACTCAATCCTGGTGGCTGAACCCGTGCAAGCCGGTCGATACCCAAGCGGTCGAACAGGCCCAGGCACGGCAACAGCAACTGACCAAGCCGGCCGGCTCCCTCGGTCAGCTGGAAGCGCTGGCGGTGCAGCTGGCGGGATTGCAGGGGCGGGTCAAGCCAAGCCTGGAGCAGGTGTGGATCGCGATTTTTGCCGGCGACCATGGCGTCGTCGCCGAGGGCGTGTCGGCGTTTCCCCAGGAAGTCACCGGGCAGATGCTGCTCAACTTCGTCAGCGGTGGCGCGGCGATCAGCGTGCTGGCGCGGCAACTGGGCGCTTCCCTTGAGGTGGTGGATCTTGGCACGGTGACGCCGTCGCTAAACCTGCCGGGCGTGCGCCATCTGAATGTCGGCCCCGGCACCGCGAATTTTGTACAGGGACCGGCCATGACCCAGGCCCAGGGGCAACTCGCCTTGCAGGCCGGTCGTGACAGCGTGCAGCGGGCAATTGCCACCGGTGCGCAGTTGTTTATCGGTGGCGAAATGGGCATCGGTAACACCACCGCTGCCAGTGCATTGGCGTGTGCGCTACTCGATTGCCCGGTGGTGCATTTGACCGGGCCTGGCACCGGGCTCAATGCCGAAGGTGTCAGCCACAAGGCCCAGGTCATCGAGCGCGCCCTGGCATTGCATGGCGCGCAGCGTGGCGATGCCTTGCAGACCCTGTTCAACCTCGGCGGCTTTGAGATCGCCGCGCTGGTCGGTGCCTATCTCGCGTGTGCCCAGGAAGGTGTCGCGGTGCTGGTGGATGGCTTCATTTGCAGTGTCGCGGCGCTAGTAGCGGTGCGCTTGAATCCAGAGTGTCGTCAGTGGCTGTTGTTCGGTCATCGCGGCGCCGAGCCGGGGCATCGTCATGTGCTGGAAACCCTGGATGCGCAACCCTTGCTCGATCTCGGCCTGCGGCTTGGTGAAGGCAGTGGTGCGGCGTTGGCTGTGCCGCTGCTGCGCCTGGCTTGCGACCTGCACGGGCAAATGGCGACCTTTGCCGAAGCCGCCGTGGCAGATCGTCCGGCATGACCTTGCGCGTGGATCTGTTGCGTCACGGTGAAACCGAACTCGGCGGCGGCCTGCGCGGCAGTATCGATGATACGTTGACCGACACGGGCTGGGCGCAGATGCGCGCCGCCGTGATCGGGCAAGGTCCGTGGGATCGGCTGGTCAGTTCGCCGTTGCAGCGTTGTGCGCGGTTTGCCGAGGAACTCGCTGCGCAACTGGGTGTTCCGGTGCAACTGGACAAAGACCTGCAAGAGTTGCATTTCGGTGCTTGGGAAGGGCAGAGCGCGGCGGCGTTGATGGAAACCGACGCGCAGGCCCTGGGTTTGTTCTGGGCCGATCCCTATTCGTTCACGCCGCCTCAGGGTGAGCCGGTTGCAGACTTTTCGGCACGGGTGCTGGCAGCGCTGGAGCGTTTGCACGCGACCTGTGCCGGTGAGCGCATTCTACTGATCAGCCATGGTGGTGTGATGCGTCTGTTGCTGGCACAGGCGCGCGGGTTGCCACGGGAGCAACTGCTCAACGTTGAGGTCGGGCATGGTGCACTGTTTTCGCTGACGGTGGAGCCTGCGGGCGTGTTGAAGGAAGTGCTCTGACCATGCTGCCATTCTGGATTGCCCTGCAATTTCTCAGCAGCCTGCCGATTCGCCTGCCCGGAATGCCTGAGCCCCGGGAAATGGGGCGGTCGCTGCTGTTTTATCCGCTGGTGGGATTGCTCTTTGGCGCGATTCTGTGGGCAGTCAACTGGCTGTTGCTGGGTACACCAACCTTGCTGCACGCGGCGTTGTTGCTGAGCCTTTGGGTGCTGCTCAGCGGCGGCTTGCATCTCGATGGCCTGGCGGACAGCGCCGATGCCTGGCTCGGCGGTTTTGGCGACCGTGAGCGCACGCTGACCATCATGAAAGACCCGCGCAGCGGGCCGATCGCCGTGGTGACGCTGGTGCTGGTGTTGTTGCTTAAATTCACCGCACTGCTGGCGTTGATCGAGCAGCCGCATTCGCTGGCCTTGATCATTGTGCCGTTGATCGGTCGCAGCGCATTGCTCGGCTTGTTCCTGACTACGCCCTATGTGCGTGCCGGTGGCCTGGGCCAGGCATTGGCCGATCATCTTCCGCGTTCGCCGGGCAAGCAGGTGTTGGCGGTCAGCGCATTGGCTTGTGTGTTGATCGCCGGCGTCAGTGGAGCGCTGGCGGTGGTGTTGGCGGCGCTGGGGTTTGTCTGGCTGCGCCAGGTGATGTTGCGGCGCCTGGGGGGCACGACAGGGGACACGGCGGGCGCGATGCTGGAGTTGCTGGAAGTTGCAGTGCTGGTAGGCTTGGCGTTGGCCTGATCGGGTTGTGTTGAATGTTCCGGCCTCTTCGCGGGCAAGCCCGCTCCCACATTGGAATGCGATCAACTGTGGGAGCGAGCTTGCTCGCGATGGCGATCTACAGGACACCGCCCAATCACTGAACAAACCCCATGCCACTTGATTTAACCGACTCGCGGGTATATACACGCACCATGCTCGATTCCCAATGTTTATGCATCAACCTGCGTCGCGCCGCCCGTGGCGTCAGCAGGCACTACGACGGCGCTCTCGACGGCTTCGGGATCAACGTTGCGCAGTATTCTTTGCTGTGCAATCTGCAGCGTCTGGATCAGCCGAGCATCTCGACCCTGGCCGAGGCCATGGGCCTGGACCGCAGCACCCTGGGGCGCAATTTGCGTGTGCTGGAGGGCGATGGCCTGGTGACGCTGGTCGAGGGCGAGGACATGCGCAACCGCATCGTCCTGCTGACCGAGGCCGGGGCAGAGCGCCTCAAGGCTGCCTTGCCGGCCTGGGAAGCCGCGCAGCAGCGTTTGATCGATCGCCTGGGTGCCGAGAAGCGCGAAACCTTATTGAAGCTGCTGGACGAACTGGCATGATGCCGGTTTTTTCGATCTTAAGCGGGTATATACCCGCTATTGGAGAATAACAATGACATCGATGTGGCGTACTTGCGGCTGGGTTCTGTTGGGAGTGCGCTGATCCTTGCGTTGTCTCTGGGTGTTCGCCATGGCTTCGGGCTGTTTCTGGCGCCGATGAGCGCCGAGTTCGGTTGGGGCCGTGAAGTCTTTGCCTTCGCCATCGCCCTGCAAAACCTGATCTGGGGCCTCGCCCAGCCATTCACTGGTGCCCTGGCCGACCGCTTCGGCGCAGCGAAAGTGGTGCTGATCGGTGGCGTCCTGTACGCGGCCGGGCTGATTTGCATGGGGCTCTCCGACTCGGCGATGACCCTGTCCCTGAGCGCCGGCCTGCTGATCGGCATCGGACTGTCGGGTACGTCGTTCTCGGTGATCCTGGGGGTGGTCGGCCGCGCGGTGCCACCGGAAAAACGCAGCATGGGCATGGGGATCGCGAGTGCGGCCGGTTCGTTCGGCCAGTTCGCGATGTTGCCCGGCACGCTCGGTTTGATCGGATGGCTTGGCTGGTCCGCGGCGCTGCTGGCGCTGGGCTTGCTGGTGGCGTTGATCGTGCCGCTGGTGGGCATGCTCAAGGACAAGCCGCTGCCCGTCCTGGGCCACGAACAGACCCTTGGCGAAGCGCTGCGCGAAGCCTGCTCCCATTCCGGCTTCTGGCTGCTGGCGTTCGGCTTTTTCGTGTGCGGATTCCAGGTGGTGTTCATCGGTGTGCACCTGCCGGCCTATCTGGTGGATCAACACCTTCCGGCGACGGTCGGCACCACGGTGCTGGCACTGATCGGCCTGTTCAACATCTTCGGCACCTATACCGCGGGATGGCTCGGCGGGCGCATGTCCAAGCCGCGTTTGCTCACCGGGTTGTACTTGCTGCGGGCGGTGGTCATTGCGTTGTTCCTGTGGGCACCGGTGACCACCACCACGGCTTATCTTTTCGGCATGGCCATGGGCTTCCTGTGGTTGTCGACGGTGCCATTGACCAACGGTACGGTGGCGACCTTGTTTGGTGTGCGAAACCTGTCCATGCTCGGTGGGATTGTTTTCCTGTTTCACCAACTCGGTTCGTTCCTGGGCGGCTGGTTGGGTGGCGTGGTGTATGACCGAACCGGGAGTTATGACTTGATCTGGCAAGTGGCGATTCTCTTGAGCCTGTTGGCCGCTGCCCTCAACTGGCCGGTGCGTGAGCGGCCGGTAGAGCGTCTGCAATCACAAATGAGTGCGATATGAACAACCTTTGGCCACGGATCGCTGTAGCCGCCGTCTGCGCCTTATTGCTGGCGTTGTCGTGGTGGGGCTGGCATCAGGGCGGGCTGGCGCTGATGCAGTTGGGCATGGGTGCTTGCTAGCGAGCGGCGAGGGCGAGTAACGTCGCTTTTGACGAATTATCAAGGGTGCACCGACATGCTGATGCGCTGGATTGCAGTTCCCGCGTTGCTGGTGGCGTTTACCGGGCTGGCCTACGCGGCCGAGTGCCCGGAGCTGTTGCAAGGATCACTGCAAAAGCTGCGCGCCAAGGAATCCATCGATTTGTGCCAGCGCTTCGCCGGTAAACCGTTGGTGGTGGTCAATACCGCAAGCTTCTGTGGCTTTGCTCCGCAGTTCAAAGGCCTTGAGGCGCTGAACCAGCGCTTCAAGGATCAAGGGCTGGAGGTAATTGGCGTTCCGTCCAATGACTTCAAGCAGGAGTCAAAGGATGGCGCCGAGACTGCCAAGGTCTGCTACGTCAACTATGGTGTGACCTTCACCATGACCGAGCCGCAAAGGGTTCGCGGCGACGATGCGACGCACTTGTTCAAGGTCCTCGCCAGTCAAAGCAGCGCGCCGAAGTGGAATTTCTACAAGTATGTGGTGGACCGCCAAGGCAAGGTGGTCGCCAATTTCTCCAGCCTGACCAAGCCGGACGATCCCGAGTTCATTGCGGCGGTGGAAAAGGCCCTGGCTTCGCCACCACTTGTTTCGACCCCCTGACCTGTAGGAGCGAGCTTGCTCGCGAAAATCTCAAGGCGCCTCGTAAATCCTGAAAGTACGCGTCATCGTTCGCGTTCATCGCCAGCAGGCTCGCTCCTACAAATGAAAAGCCCCGCCTCCGTGAGGAGAGCGGGGCTTTTGTGATTCCGATGGCGAGCGGTTCAGGCTCGCCGGGAATCATCAGAAGCGGTAGGTCGCGCCGAGACCGAAGCCGTTCGCGTAGTTGTCATACTTGGCGTTGTAGGTCTGGCCATGGTCGTCGCCGTTGACCTTGACCGATTCCTCGCGCAGGTACGAGTACGCCAAGTCGATGGTCAGGTCGTCGGTCGGGCTCCAGCCGGCGCCCACGCTGAAAATCGTGCGATCGCCAGTCGGGATGCGTGGGGAACGGTCGACGTTGTTGGTCGGTGCCTGGTCAACGGACAGGCCGGTACGCAGTACCCATTGCTTGTTCAACTGGTAGGACGCACCGATGGCGTGAGCCCAGGTATCGTGCCAGTTCTGTTCTTCGGTGATGGTGCCGAACTGGCCGTTCAGAACCGCCGGAACACCTGTGTTTTCAACGGTGATTTCTTTCAGGCGGCTCCAACGGGTCCAGGTGCTGCCTGCGTAAAGAGTCCACTTGTCGTCGAGCTGGTGAGTGACCGAAAAGTCCACCGATTCAGGTGTAGTCACATCCAGCGAAGCGTCGTATTTCTGGCTCGGGTTCTGGCCGACCAGGCCCAGCAGGTTGTAGTTGACCTTGGTGTCACCCTCGAGCTTGTACTTCACTTTCGAGTGGTAGGTCAGGCCGACACGTGTGCTGTCGGTGGCTTGGACCAGCACGCCGATGTTGTAGCCCAGGGCGGTGTCGTCACCCTTGATCTTGACATGACCATCGGGCAAATTCGTTAAGGTCGGCAAGGCCGTTATGTTCGATTCCAGGCTGCCGTCGATGCGGTTGATGGTCGGGCCGAAACCGATGGAAACCTTGTCGTTGAAGGCGTAGCTGACAGTCGGTTGCACGGTGACGATCTTGACTTCGCTCTTGCTGCCGAAGTAACGACCCTCAAAGCCGTTTTCGTAGTCGGTTACCAGGCCGAACGGGGCGTATATGCCAATACCGAAGGCCCAATGGTCGTCGATTGGCTTGACGTAGTAACCCATGGGCACAGCGATGAACGGAACCATGTCGCCGTCATTGCTGCCACGATTGTTCGGGGAGGAGCTTGCGTGGCTGATGTCAGTGTGTGCGTCGATCATCGCAACACCGCCGGTAACTTGTTCGCGCTTGATGCGCGACATGCCGGCAGGGTTGCCAAAAATGGTGGATGCGTCGTCGGCAGAGGAAGATCGCCCGGCAAAACCTGACCCCATCCCGCTGATGCTTTGTTCGTTGAGGGCAAAGCCACTTGCAAAGATCTGGGTGGATGCCATGGCAACGGCGAGACTAATGGTGGTTTTGAGCATTACTTTTTTCATTATTAGAACTCCTGGTGATCACCGGGGCGAAAATTACCAACATTTTCGTCCCGGCGCCATAGGCTGTATGCCTTGATTTAGAGCGGTTTTGTAGGACAATCCGACCAAAATCGCGGCGTGTTGCGCGATCTTTGGATCCAGGTGTGTCAGCAGGCTACCTGATTCAACGGTGAAACACAGGTTTGCCAGGCGCAGGTGAAATCACGCAGACGTCCCTGGGGCTGAAATGTCTGGCGCCAGATTCTGGCCATACCCAGCAAATCATCAGGGGCGGGGAGGGGGGTGTTCTGTTCTTCCACCAGCAGCCAGGCGATGGCAGTGGCGTAACGCAGGTTGACGGTCAACTCGAGGTGCGGGCCACTCAGGAACGCATGCTGACTGGCCAGGCCGCGGACCAGGCTCGCACGCTCCGGATCAAGGGCCAGGTAATGGTCCCAAAGGGCCTGGTGACGGGGCTCGGCGATACGGTACAGGCCGTGCCCACGGCGGTCATGCAGGGCGGAACCAAGGGCGGACTGGCTGGCGGCAATGCCCAACAGCAGGGATTCGGCCGTAGCGCTATGGCGTCCGAGGTAGATCAAGGTCGGACGAATCACATAACGGCACAGTTCGCTGGCAGCGATACCCATAAAACCCTCGAAACCTGAAATGGACGGCGATACCTGAAGGGGGGGGCTTGGCAGCAGTGAATCGACTCAGGCTCGCCGCAAGCGGGTCAAGCCGCTTGAGTTGAAGTGTAGTGTCATATTCGCGCTGTAAAGGCCTGTTTTTAAAATATTTCCAGCGATCAGTTATAACCGTTATATCGGATCGTGCTTAGTCGTGATTCGAGGAAAGGGAAATATCGGGCAATAAAAAGCCCCGCTTTTCGGGCAGGGCTTTTGGGTTTTTCAGCCTTTCTGGCGTTTCAGGCAACCAGTGCCTGACGGGTACGCTCGATCACGGCCTGCAGCGGCTCGGCGCTGGAGTATTGATCGGGGTACAGGCGTTCGCTGTGACGAGCGATGCCGTGTTCGTTGACCAGGGTGAAGCTGAAGCAGCCTTTGCGAGCGGCCATGATCAGGCAGTTCATTGGTGCAAAAGCGTTGGTTAGGGTGCGAATGGCATCCTGAGTCTGGATTTGAGTAGACATTATTGGGTGTTCCTACAAATGACACGGATAAGAACCGTGCAGCGTTAAAACGTTCCAGTAACGTCGATCACCATTGATCGAACGAAGAACCCGACTGGAACAAAGCAGCCAGTTTGAAGCGCTGATAAGTTGGCGCGCTTGGGCTGGCAGGTAGGTACTTAGGAGGGCAGGCAACACATCGAGGGCAAAGGTTCTGGGCCCGGGGTGAAGATCCTGATCAATTTGCAGGTTGGTTCGAGCAGAGTAGGCAGGCGGAGCAACATCCTTTGCTTTCGATTCAAAGGTTGTGTTGGCGCAAGATTTACCTGGAAACCATCGAGGTGGTCGATCCCGCTTGTTCGGTGGAGGCTTCCGTCGGGAAGGCTGACCGGGGGGATTTGTTCGACCAGAATTGACTTTCAGCTTGGTACTAACGCCGCGGATACTAACGGATTGAACTGGGCAAGGGAAGTGTGGTAGCGAAAAAAGTTTCCTGGCCGGTGCCTGATCGGGCTGTTTTGTCTTGTGGAGGCGCGCATAAAGCTGCAAGGCCTGGGATTCATGCGCCCTGTTTCGGGACAAAATCCGACCATCGGTCATCGACGTTTGTAGCCGCGCAGCCGTCTGGACACCGGGTTTGCCAGGGCTTATCCCCAGGCATGACAAAAAAATGCGCCGAAAAAGTGCATGGATATAACCATCGTAAAGGCACTTGTGCACATTAGTTGCGCGGTCTGTCACCCCGCTGTCATCTCACGTTCAAGCGTAATGGCTGCCTGTAACCAAAATTTAAGTCAATGAAAAACATCGCTTTTTTTTACTGGTGAAAAAATCGTCAGTTTGACTGCGAGCCCCATTCCACAGGGCTTTGAGCGAGTTCAAGGGCGGTTGTCCACTGAGTTATCCACAGCTTCTGTGGATTGTCCCGAGCGCTTGCTCTAGGACGGGCGTGCCGGGATATTTTCAGCTTTACCTGTAAGAAAAAGAGAGTAAAGTTGCGCGCCTTCTGATCTGCCCCACAGTGCTTTATGAAGTTTCGCTCAGCCCCTGTTTCCTCTTCCTCCACACCGCCCCCTGTTGCCCCTACCAAGCGCTTTTCCATGCGCGTGGCGGAGTGGCTGTTGGACAGTCCGCATCTGGGCGAAAACCGTAACGTCAAACACATCGCCGGACGTCTGCTCAAGCAACCGGCCCGTGAAGGCGTGGTGGCTGCGCAAAGTCGCCTTGGCCAGTTGATGTGCCGCGAATGCGGGAATGCCCGGGACCGCCGGATCGGTCAGGACCTGCTGCGTCAGGCCGCTCGGGCAGGCGATCACCGCGCTCAACAGGAACTGGGGCTGATCGAAGACTGAGCTGTCCAAGACCGGACGCCTTGGTTAACCTTCAAGCTTTATCCGAATGGCAGGAGTGGCTATGGCAATGGACTTGACCAGCGTATTGCTGGGGCTGGCAGCGGCTGCGTTGCCGTTGCTGGTATTGGCCTGGCAACTTCAGCGTCGGGCCAGCACCACGCAAGCCGATGTCGCGCTGCTGCAAGAACGCCTGGCCATGGCGCAACTGGCGCAGGACGGATTGAATGCACAACTCGAATCCAGCCGCGATGAAGCGGCTGATCTGACCCAGGCCAACGCCGCCAAACAAGCTGATCTGGCTGCGCTGCGTCGTGAAGTCGAGTTGCTGCAGATCGAGCGCGACGACGCTCGGGACGCCGCCCATGCGTGGAATATCGAACGCGCCGGCAAAGAAGCCGAATTGCGCCGTCTGGATGCCCAGGCCGCGTCGCTCAATGCCGAATTGCGCGAGCAACAGGACAGCCATCAGCAACGCCTCAACGACCTGCAAGGTTCGCGAGACGAGTTGCGCGCGCAGTTTGCCGAGCTGGCGGGGAAAATTTTCGATGAGCGCGAGCAGCGTTTTGCCGAAACCAGCCAGCAGCGCCTGGGGCAGTTGCTCGATCCACTCAAGGAACGCATCCAGTCCTTCGAAAAACGTGTCGAGGAAAGCTATCAGAACGAGGCCCGTGAGCGTTTCTCCCTGGCCAAGGAGTTGGAGCGCTTGCAACAGCTGAATTTGCGCTTGAGCGATGAAGCCACCAACCTGACCCGCGCCTTGAAAGGGCAGAAGACCCAGGGCAATTGGGGCGAGCTGATTCTTGAGCGCGTGCTCGAGCATGCGGGGCTGGAGAAGGGCCGCGAGTACCAGACTCAGGTCAATCTCAAGGGGCCGGACGGCGAGCGCTTCCAGCCGGACGTGATCATTTATCTGCCGGGCGACAAGCAGGTGGTGGTCGACTCCAAGGTCAGCCTGACGGCCTATCAGCAATACGTCGCGGCTGAGGACGAGGCCATCGGCCAGATCGCCATCAAGCAGCACGTCCTGTCGTTGCGCAATCACGTCAAAGGCCTGGCCGGCAAGGATTACAAGCGCCTCGATGGCTTGCACAGCCTGGATTTCGTGTTGCTCTTCGTGCCGATCGAGGCGGCGTTTTCTGCCGCATTGCAAGCTGAGCCGACGCTGTTTCAGGAGGCATTCGACCGCAACATCGTGATCGTCAGCCCCACCACGTTGCTGGCGACCCTGCGGGTCATCGACAGCCTGTGGAAACAGGAGCGCCAGAGCCAGAATGCCCGGGAAATCGCCGAGCGGGCCGGGTGGCTGTACGACAAGTTCGTGCTGTTCATCCAGGATCTGGACGAGGTCGGCAATCGCCTGCAGCAACTGGACAAGGCCTACAGTTCGGCACGCAACAAGCTGACAGAGGGGCGCGGCAACCTGGTCAGTCGCAGTGAACAACTCAAGCTGCTGGGCGCGCGGGCAAGCAAGAGTCTGCCGGCGGACTTGCTGGAGCGGGCGATGACCGATGTGGATGGATTGGTCGAGTTACCGGAGTAGCCCCGGGCGAGCGTGGACCTTGTGGCGAGGGGGCTTGCCCCCGTTCGGCTGCGCAGCAGTCGTCAGTCCGGCAACGCGTTTTATCTGAAGAGGCTCATTGAATGGTTTGGGGCCGCTGCGCAGCCCAACGGGGGCGAGCCCCCTCGCCACAGGAGGCTGTGTTGAACCTCGTTACAATGGTATGTACCGGCTCAACAACGCCCGCAACGCCGCCGGTTTCACCGGTTTGGCCAAGTAATCCAGCCCCGCGGCATGCACCAGGTCGACCGTCTCCGGCCGGCCATCGGCGCTGATCACCACGCCAGGGACCGGCTCGCCCATTTGCGTGCGCAACCAGGCCATCAAATCGGTTCCGGTCTCGCCATGATCGAGGTGGTAGTCCACCAGCGCCAATTGCGGGCGCATGCCTTCGCCCAGCAACGCGGCGCATTCCTCGCGATTGCGCGCGGTCCAGACCTGGCAACCCCAGCGGCTGAGCAGGCTGTTCATGCCGATCAGGATGCTGTCTTCATTATCGATACAGAGCACCTGCGCGCCATTGAGCAATTTGCCATTGAACTCGGCGACCTTGACCGGCGCTGCGGTTTGCGCCCGGGCCAGCGGCACACTGACGCTGAACACGCTACCGCGTCCCGGCCAGGAGCGTACGCGCAAGGTATGACCGAGCACGCGACATAGCCCGTCGGCAATCGCCAGCCCCAGGCCGAGGCCTTTTTCGGCTCGGGTCTGGTGGCTGTCGAGGCGCTTGAACTCTTCGAAAATCACCTGCAATTTATCTTCCGGAATACCTGGCCCGCGGTCCCAGACTTCCAGGCACAGTTGCTCCTTGTGCCGGCGAACCCCCAGTAGTACCGGCCCTTTGCCGTAGCGGAAAGCGTTGGTCAGGAAGTTCTGCAAAATCCGTCGCAGCAATTTGATGTCGCTGTCGACCCGTAACGTGCTTG
Organism: Pseudomonas jessenii; assembly: GCF_002236115.1. Lineage (GTDB taxonomy): Bacteria > Pseudomonadota > Gammaproteobacteria > Pseudomonadales > Pseudomonadaceae > Aquipseudomonas > Aquipseudomonas jessenii. The sequence goes on from NZ_NIWT01000002.1 coordinate 296,369, forward strand.
CGCGAACCCGGAACTCCAGTTTTTGCTCTCGCGCCAGCACCTTGAACTCTGTACCGAGGGTATCGAACAGTTCGTTGAGGGCGAATGGCTGGCGATTCGGATTGATCTTGCCGTTTTCCAGGCGGGAAATGTCCAGCAAGTCGCTGATCAAGTCCTCGGCCGAGCGCAGCGAACTGTCCAGGTGTCCGACCAGTTTCTGCGCTTCGCCGGACAAACCATCTTCCTGATGGGAGAGGGCGGCGGAGAACAGACGCGCCGCGTTCAACGGTTGCATCAAGTCATGGCTGACGGCCGCGAGGAAACGGGTCTTGGACTGGTTGGCCGCCTCGGCGGTGCCTTTGGCTTCGGTCAGGGCAACGTTGAGCTGCGATAATTCGTGGGTCCGTTCGGTGACCCGTTGCTCCAGGCCTTCGTTGGCTTCGGTCAGCGCCTGTTCGGCTTCGCGGAACGCGGTGATGTCGGTGAAACTCATGACGAAGCCGCCGCCGGGCATCGGATTGCCGATCAGTTCGATCACCCGGCCATTGGGGAACATCCGCTCGGAAGTATGCGCGCGGCCCTGACGCATCCAGTGCAGGCGGCGGGCAACGTGCACTTCGGCTTCGCCGGGGCCGCACAATCCGCGCTCGGCGTTGTAGCGAATGATGTCGGCAATGGGGCGGCCGATACTGATCAAGCCGTCCGGGTAATTGAACAGTTCAAGATAGCGGCGGTTCCAGGCCACCAGTTTCAGCGACTGGTCGACCACGCTGATGCCCTGGGTGATGTTCTCGATGGCGCCTTGCAGCAAGGCGCGGTTGAATTGCAGCACCTCCGAGGCTTCGTCGGCGATGCGCACGACGTCCTCCAGTTGCATCTCCCGGCCTTCAATGGCGGCTTTTACCACCGCGCGGGTCGAAGAGGCACCCAGCACACCGGCCAGCAAGCGTTCGGTGTGGGAGATCCATTCACTGTCGGCGTTCTGGTTAGGGTTGAAGCCCTTGCCCTGGCGATAGGCAAAACGGATGAAGCTTTGACGGGCGCGTTCTTCGCCGACGAAGCGCGCCGCCAGTTGCAGCAGGTCATTGATCTGCACTGCCAGCATCGAGCGTGCGCTGGGGCGGGCGCTGATTTCCTGGCCGATGAAGCGACCTGCCTGCCAGTGCTCGGAAACCCGGGTGCGGGACAGCACCGAGACCCAGGCGAACAATGTGAAGTTGCCTGCCAGCGACAGCACCACGCCCTGGGTCAGCGGGGTGATCGGCAGGTTCAGTGGATTGCTGTGCAACCAGGCCAGCCCCGGGAACGTGTTCAAGGACAGGCCGAGACTGAGGGCGGCAATCGGCAGGATCAAGGTGTAGAACCACAGGAAGGTGCCTGCGGCGAGGCCAGCGAAAACACCGCGGCGGTTGGCCTGTTTCCAGTACAGGGCGCCGAGCATGGCGGGGGCCAGCTGGGTCACGGCAGCGAAGGCGATCTGGCCGATTGTCGCCAGGCTGGCGGTCGAGCCCAGCAGGCGATAACTGACGTAGGCCAGCAGCAGAATCACCACGATGCTGACGCGGCGCACCGACAGCATCCACTGGCGGAACACTTCGAACGGGCGCTCGGCGTTGTTGCGACGCAGCAGCCAAGGCAGCAGCATGTCGTTGGACACCATGGTCGACAGCGCCACGCTGGCCACGATCACCATGCCGGTGGCGGCCGATGCACCACCGATAAACGCCAGCAGGGCCAACGCCGGATGCGCCTGGGCCAGGGGCAGGCTGATGACAAACGAGTCCGGCAACACCGAGCTGGGCAGCATCATCTGGCCGGCCAGGGCGATCGGCACGACAAACAAGGCGGCGAGGGCGAGGTAGGCCGGGAATACCCACTTGGCCAGGCGCAGATCCTGGGGATCGATGTTCTCGACAACGGTCACGTGGAACTGCCGTGGCAGGCAAATGATCGCCATCATCGCCACACCGGTCTGCACCACCATCGACGGCCAGTTGATGGTTTCCTTCCAGTACTGTTCAAGGCGCGGCGCAAGCATGGCCTGGTCGAACAGGTCGTCGAAACCGTCGTACAGGCCATAGGTCACGAAGGCGCCGACGGCGAGAAACGCGAACAGCTTCACCAATGATTCGAAGGCGATGGCCAGCACCATGCCGCGGTGGTGCTCCGTGGCGTCGAGGTTGCGGGTACCGAAGACGATGGTGAACAGCGCCAGCACTAGCGACACAATCAGAGCGGTGTCCTGGGCACGGGTGCCCATGGCGTCGGCACCGGCGCCGATAAGCAGGTTCACGCCGAGCACGATGCCTTTGAGCTGTAGCGCAATGTAGGGCAACACACCGACCAGGCAAATCAGCGCCACCACCACCGCCAGCGACTGGGATTTGCCATAGCGTGCGGCGATGAAGTCGGCGATCGATGTGATGTTCTCCTGTTTGCTGATCATCACCATTTTTTGCAGGACCCACGGCGCGCCGACCAGCAACAGGATCGGCCCGAGGTAGATCGGCAGGAACGACCAGAGCTGTTCGGCGGCCTGGCCCACGGCGCCGAAAAAGGTCCAGCTGGTGCAGTAGACAGCCAGCGACAGGCTATACACCCACGCCCGCACACGCGGCGGCAAGGGCGCGCTGCGACGGTCGCCATAGAAGGCGATGGCGAACAGGATGGCCATATAGGCCAGGGCGACGACGGCAATCAGCCCGGTGGACAGCGACATGGGGACTCCAGACAAAAGACATCCGGACCTCCCGCCCGGACAGACAGTCTCGCACGACCGCCAGCGTTAGTCAGTGTCGACCAAGGTCGTGGCGTGGCGGGGTGTCGCAGGGGGATTTGCAGTGTCTGGACGGGCCCCATCGCGAGCAAGCTCGCTCCCACATTTGCCCTGTGTTCGCCCCCCCCCCCCCTGTGGGAGCGAGCTTGCTCGCGATAGGGGACTTACTGGCTGAACGCGATCTCGATCAACCGATGCAACTCTTCGATCTCCAGCGGCGCCTCGGCAAACAGGATGCGAAACACCGTCGGCGCGGCGATCAGATTGATCAACCGATCGACACTGGGCCTGGGCTCATCCGGATAGCGATCCAGAATCGTCTGCAATTGCCCGCCGATGATTGTCGCGCAATAACTCGGCTTCAGTGCCGCCTGCACGTCGCACAGCATGTTGCGGCCGGGCTCGGAACTCATTTCGTCCAGGTACTGCTCCGCCCAAGCCCGCACGTCGCCGTGAAGGCTGCCGGTGTTGGCCGGTTCGTTGTCGGGCTGCATGCGGGCGAGGGCGACGTCTGCCAGCAGCGCCGACACATCGCCCCAGCGTCGATAGATGGTGGACGGCGTGACGCCCGCGCGCGCTGCAATTTGCGGCACCGTCACGCTGGCGCGGTCCTGCTCCTCAAGGAGTTGGCGCACGGCCGAATGAATCGACTCTTGCACCCGGGCGCTGCGGCCGCCGGGGCGTAATGTGGGAGCTGTCATCTTGTGTTTCCTGTATTGCACCGGATCTTGCGGCTGGCAACCGGTCCCTAAAGCCATGCATCGGACCTTAACACAAAGAATTTGCTTTAAGAGGGATCCAGTAGCACACTCCGCAAAAGCAAAAAATTAGCTTTTGCGGAGTGTGTCGATGCCCGGTTCTCATTCAAATCGTGCCAGCCTGTGGTTTTTGGCCGTTACCTTGCTCAGTTTCCTGGCGGCCTCCACTGCGCCGACGCCGCTGTATCACCTGTATCAGGAGCAGATGCAGTTTTCGGCAGCGACCCTGACCCTGATTTTCGGCGTGTACGCCCTCAGCCTGTTGGCGGCGTTGCTGACGGTCGGCTCGCTGTCGGATTACCTGGGGCGCAAACCGGTGATCTTTACGGCGGTGATGCTGAACATCCTGGCGATGTTGCTGTTTATCCATGCCGACAGCGTCGCCTGGCTGATCAATGCCCGGGTGCTGCAGGGGTTCGCCACCGGCATGGCAACCGCGGTTCTGAGTGCAACGCTGCTCGACACCGACCGCGAGCAGGGGCCGCTGGTCAACAGCGTCGCGCCTTTACTCGGGATGGCTCTGGGGGCGCTGGGTTGTGGTGTGTTGGCCGAGTTTGCCCCCGCGCCGCTGCATTTGACCTTCTGGCTGCTGCTGGCCCTGTTCGCGATGCAGGCCGTGTATGTCTGGCGATTGCGGGAAAGCGTCTCGCGCCAGCCCGGTGTATGGGCCTCATTGCGACCGACCCTGCATGTGCCGGCTCAGGCACGTTCCACTTTGTGGCGGGTGTTGCCGCTCAACACGGCGGTCTGGGCACTCGGCGGTTTTTACGCGTCGCTGGCACCTTCGCTGGTGCGCACGGCGACTGGCTCGACCTCGAATCTGATTGGCGGGGCGACCGTCGCCGCATTGACGGTGACCGGCGCCCTGATGATTTACACCCTGCGCAATCAGGCTGTGACCAAGGCGCTGCAACTGGGCGCCTGTTCGCTGCCGGCGGGAGTCGCCCTGATTCTACTGGGCGTGCACAGCGCCAGTTTGCCGCTGTTTTTCCTCGGCACGCTGGTCGCCGGTTGCGGTTTCGGCGCCGGTTTCCTCGGGGCGGTGCGCAGTCTGGTGCCGCAGGCCTTGCCCCATGAGCGCGCCGGGTTGATGTCGGCATATTATGCGCTGAGTTATCTGGCGTTCTGCCTCCCGGCGCTATTGGCCGGGAACCTGGAGCGCACTTTTGGTCTGGTGGCAACGACCGATGGTTATGGTGCGATGCTGATTGTGCTGGCTCTCAGCGCAATGGCGAGTCTACTGCGATCACGCTCGGCCAGGGTCTGCGAGGCCAACCGGTAGGAACGGCTCGGATATTGGTGATCGAATCGGAAGGGAGTGTCTGACGCTATATAAGTGATATCGATAAGATATAGAGATATTACCCGTTATATAGATATTCTATTCGGATCTAACATGGGCTCTACCTCACGAGAGGACAGGAGTTCGCCATGACATGCGCCAATAGCATCAAGCCCGGAATCAAACCTTTCAGTCATTTGCAGCATCCCCGCGAGGTGATCCGCCAGTTCACCCCCAACTGGTTCGCGGCCACCATGGGCACCGGTGTGCTGGCGTTGGCACTGGCGCAGTTGCCGGTCGCCACACCTGCCTTGCACGCCTTTGCCGAAGCCCTCTGGCTGTTCAATATCGCTCTGTTCCTGCTGTTTACGGCGGTATACACGGCGCGTTGGGTGCTGTTTTTCGACGAGGCGCGGCGGATTTTCGGCCATTCCACGGTTTCGATGTTTTTCGGCACCATCCCCATGGGGCTGGCGACCATCATCAATGGCTTCCTGGTGTTTGGCCTGCCGCGCTGGGGCGACGGTGTGATTCACCTCGCCGAGGTGCTGTGGTGGCTGGATGTGGCCATGTCGCTGGCCTGTGGCGTGCTGATTCCCTACATGATGTTCACCCGTCAGGAGCACAGCATTGACCAGATGACAGCGGTCTGGCTGTTACCGGTGGTCGCGGCAGAAGTGGCGGCCGCCAGCGGGGGCCTGTTGGCGCCGCATTTGGCCGACGCTCATTCGCAACTGATAGTGCTGGTGACCAGCTATGTGCTCTGGGCGTTTTCCCTGCCGGTGGCCTTCAGCATCCTGACCATTCTGTTGCTGCGCATGGCCCTGCATAAACTGCCCCACGAAAACATGGCCGCCTCGAGCTGGCTGGCCCTTGGCCCGATCGGCACCGGTGCCCTGGGCATGCTGGTACTGGGCGGCGATGCACCGCTGATTTTCGCGGCCAACGGTATGCCGGGAGTCGGTGAGATTGCCGCAGGACTGGGTCTGGTGGCCGGCATCACCCTGTGGGGCTTCGGCCTGTGGTGGATGCTGATGGCGTTGCTGATCACTGTGCGCTACCTGCGTGCCGGCATTCCCTTCAATCTTGGCTGGTGGGGCTTCACTTTCCCGCTGGGCGTCTATTCTCTGGCGACGTTGAAACTGGCCAGTATCTTGAGCCTGATGTTCTTCAGTGTGTTTGGCTGCGTGCTGGTGGCGTTGCTGGCGGTGATGTGGCTGATCGTCGGCAAGCGCACGGTGCTGGGCGCCTGGCGTGGCGAGCTGTTTGTCTCGCCGTGCATTGCCGGATTGAAGAAATAACCGGCAAAGATTAGGTAAGGTGTGGCCTGGATCGACTTTTGATAATCCAATAAGAATCCAGGCCACTCGCTACCTAACATCAGGGACACATGGAAGATGAGTCACCCCTCACAGTTCACCTTGCTGCGCACCCGGCGCTTCCTGCCGTTCTTCATCACCCAGTCCCTCGGGGCGTTCAACGACAACGTGTTCAAGCAGTCGTTGATCCTGGCCATTCTGTACAAGCTGACCATCGAAGGTGACCGCTCTGTCTGGGTCAATCTGTGTGCGCTGCTGTTTATCCTGCCGTTTTTCCTGTTCTCGGCCCTGGCCGGGCAATTCGGGGAAAAGTTCGCCAAGGACGCGTTGATCCGCCTGATCAAGCTTGGGGAAATCGCCATCATGGCGGTCGGCGCCGTCGGCTTCATGTTCGATCACCTGTCGTTGATGCTGCTGGCGCTGTTCGCCATGGGCACCCATTCGGCGCTGTTCGGGCCGGTGAAGTACTCGATCCTGCCGCAGGCCCTGCGGGAAGATGAGCTGGTAGGCGGCAACGGCCTGGTGGAAATGGGCACCTTCCTGGCGATCCTGGCCGGTACCATTGGCGCCGGGGTCATGATGTCTTCGGCGCATTACGCGCCGGTGGTGTCCACGGCGATCATCGGCATTGCCGTGCTCGGCTACCTGGCCAGCCGCAGCATTCCCCGGGCGGCGGCGGCCACGCCGCAAATGCGCCTGAACTGGAACATTTTCAGCCAGTCCTGGGCCACGTTGAAGCTGGGCCTGGGGCAAACACCGGCGGTGTCACGCTCGATTGTCGGCAACTCGTGGTTCTGGTTTGTCGGGGCGATTTACCTGACGCAGATCCCGGCCTATGCCAAGGAATGGATGCACGGCGACGAAACCGTTGTGACGCTGATTCTGACGGTGTTCTCGGTCGGCATCGCATTGGGTTCGATGCTGTGCGAGAAACTCTCCGGGCGCAAAGTCGAGATTGGTCTGGTGCCGTTCGGATCGTTCGGCCTGACCGTTTTCGGCCTGCTGCTGTGGTGGCATTCCGGCTCAATACCGGAAAGCGCCGCCGGCCATGGCTGGATCGAGATCCTCGGTTTTGGCCACGCCTGGCTGGTGTTGCTCGACATCCTCGGCCTGGGTGTCTTCGGCGGTTTCTATATCGTGCCGCTTTACGCGCTGATCCAGTCGCGTACCGCCGAGAACGAGCGGGCGCGGGTGATTGCCGCCAACAACATCCTCAATGCGTTGTTCATGGTGGTGTCGGCGATTGTCTCGATCGTCTTGCTGAGTGTGGCCAAGCTGTCGATCCCGCAACTGTTCCTGGTGGTGTCGTTGCTGAACATCGGCGTCAACGCCTACATCTTCAAGATCGTCCCCGAGTTCACCATGCGTTTCATGATCTGGCTGCTCAGCCATTCCATGTACCGCGTCGAACATCGCAATCTGGATTTGATTCCCGATGAGGGCGCGGCGTTGCTGGTGTGCAATCACGTGTCATTCGTCGACGCCTTGCTGATTGGCGGCGCGGTACGTCGGCCGATTCGCTTTGTCATGTACTACAAGATCTACAACCTGCCGGTGTTGAACTTCATCTTCCGTACCGCGGGGACGATTCCGATTGCCGGGCGCCAGGAAGACATCCAGATATATGAGCAAGCCTTCACGCGCATTGCCCGGTATCTGAAGGACGGTGAGTTGGTGTGCATTTTCCCCGAGGGTAAATTGACCGCCGATGGCGAGATCAATGAGTTCAAGGGCGGCTTGACGCGGATTCTCGAAGAGACCCCGGTGCCGGTGATTCCGTTGGCTTTGCAGGGGTTGTGGGGGAGTTTCTTCAGCCGCGATCCGGGTAAAGGACTGTTTCGCCGGTTGTGGTCGCGGGTGACGTTGGTGGCAGGGCCGGCGGTGGCGGTTGAGGTGGCGGAGCCGGTCAAGTTGCAGGCGTTGGTGGGGGATTTGCGTGGGGCCGTCAGATAGCGGTTGTATGCGCGGGCCGCTTCGCGAGCAGGCTCGCTCCCACAAGGGATCCACGGTGTGTCGCAGATTGTCGCAACACCTTCGATTCCTGTGGGAGCGAGCTTGCTCGCGATGGCGGTCTGAAAGTTAAGCGCTGACCTTCAGGCCAACCAACCCGGAAATGATCAACGCCACACTCGCCAACCGCACCAGCGCCATGGACTCGCCAAACAGAATGATCCCGGCGATCACCGTGCCTACGGCGCCGACACCGGTCCAGATCGCATAGGCCGTACCCAGCGGCAATTCCTTCATCGCAAGGCCGAGCAAACCAAGGCTGATAGCCATGGCCGCAACGGTCAACACAGTGGGGAGCGGGCGGGTGAAGCCGTCGGTGTATTTGAGGCCGACGGCCCAGCCCACTTCGAACAGGCCGGCGAAAAACAGAATGATCCAGGACATGAAGACCTCCATCGTCTGACGGGGTCGTCCCCTGATTAATGACTCGATCGAGCCGCGAGGTCGTCCTCGCGTTGCGCAATATAGTGCCCAGCATTAACCCGGGGATCAAGTTTTCAACTCAGTTACTGGCCTGTTGCGCCGCCATTTCCCGATCCTGTTTCTCGCTCATGCGGCGGAAATACGTCGAAAGCAATGCCCCGGAAATGTTGTGCCACACGCTGAACAAGGCGCTCGGCACCGCCGCCAGTGGCGAGAAGTGTGCACTCGCCAATGCGGCACCCAATCCGGAGTTCTGCATGCCGACTTCCAGGGCCAGGGACTTGCGCTGGGCCAGAGGCAGCTTGAACAGGCGCCCGGTGAAGTAGCCCAGCAGGTAGCCGAAGCTGTTGTGCAGCATGACCACGGCCATGATCAACAGACCGGACTCTGCGATCTTCGCCTGGCTGGCGGCGACGACTGCGGTGACGATGATCACGATGCTGACCACCGACACCAGCGGCAACACGTCCACGGCATGGCGAACCTTGTCGCCGAGCACCCGTTGGGCAACCACGCCCAGCACGATCGGCAACAGCACCACTTGCAGGATCGACCAGAACAACTCCATGAACGACACCGGCAACCAGGCCGAGGCCAGCAGCCAGATCAGGGCTGGGGTCAGCAGCGGGGCGAGAAGGGTGGTGACGGCGGCGATGGCCACCGACAGCGCCAGGTCGCCACGGGCCAGCCAGGTCATCACGTTCGACGAGGTGCCGCTTGGGCAGCAGCCGACCAGAATCACGCCGACGGCGATTTCCGGCGGCAAGTGGAACATCTGGCAGAGCAACCACGCCACGCCCGGCATGATCACGAAATGCGCAACCACGCCCAGGGCCACGCGCCAAGGATGGCGAGCGACTTCGGCGAAGTCTTCGAGTTTGAGGGTCAGGCCCATGCCGAACATCACCAGCCCCAGCAAGGGCACGATGGCGCCTTTTAGGCCGATGAACCATGTCGGCTGCAGAAACGCCACGACAGCGAAAATCAGTACCCAGTAAGCGAAGGTGTTGCCGACAAAACGACTTAATGCAGCCAGTGCGCGCATGGCCTGATCCTTATTTTAAGTGACTCTACAACCCCCCCCTGTAGGAGCGAGCTCGCTCGCGATGGTGTGTCAGACAAAGAGGGGCTACTGACACTCCAGCGCGAGCGAGCTCGCTCCTACATTAGAGATCAAAAGGCGTTAGATCCCCTGAGGAGTCTCTTCGCCACCCAGCGCTTCAACCAACGCCGGCAGGAAATCGCCGAAGGTCAGCATCATCAGGGTGAAGCTGGCGTCCAGTTGGCCCAGGGCTTCGTCGCCGCCGTCCTGTTCCGCCTGGTCTTGCAGCAGGTCTTCGAACTTCAGGCGCTTGACCACCATTTTGTCGTCGAGGACGAAGGACAGTTTGTCCTGCCAGGCCAGGGACAGTTGAGTGACCACTTTGCCGGTGCTCAGGTGCAGCTGGATTTCTTCGCTGGTCAGGTCCTGGCGCTTGCAACGCACGATGCCGCCGTCTTCGTGAGTGTCGCGCAGTTCGCACTCGTCCAGCACAAAGAAGTCGTCCGCGGCTTTCTGAGTGGTGACCCACTCGGTCATGGTCGCGGTCGGGGACATCTTCACGGTCAGCGGGCGCACCGGCAGGGTGCCGATCACTTCGCGCAGGGTCGACAGCAAGTCTTCGGCGCGTTTCGGGCTGGCCGAGTTGACCAGGATCAGGCCCTGTTTCGGCGCGATGGCGGCGAAGGTCGACGAGCGGCGGATAAAGGCGCGGGGCAGGAAGGCCTGGATGATTTCATCCTTGATCTGATCGCGCTCCTTCTTATAGACCTTGCGCATTTGCTCGGCTTCGATCTCTTCGACCTTTTCCTTGACGGCGTCACGCACGACGCTGCCCGGCAAAATACGTTCTTCCTTGCGTGCGGACACCAGCAGGAAGTCACCGCTGACGTGTACCAGTGGTGCATCTTCGCCTTTGCCGAATGGCGCGACGAAACCGTAGGTGGTCAACTCCTGGCTTGCACATGGGCGCGCCAGTTTGGTGGCCAGTGCAGTTTCCAACGCCTCGGCATCAACAGGCAGATCTTGGGTCAGGCGATAGATAAGCAGGTTTTTGAACCACATGGGGTGAGTCTCTCCTTTATACAAAGGGGGGCATTATTGTCTTCGCCGTGCCATAGGCCAACCTTTCTCTAAGCCTTTGGAAGGGCTGAGAAAATTATTTTAAAAAGTGCTTGCCAGAGGTTGGGTCGCTCCGTAGAATGCGCGCCACACCGAAGCGAAGGGTGATTAGCTCAGCTGGGAGAGCGTCTGCCTTACAAGCAGAATGTCGGCGGTTCGATCCCGTCATCACCCACCATTCGTTTTCAGTGTTACGCGCAGCGGTAGTTCAGTCGGTTAGAATACCGGCCTGTCACGCCGGGGGTCGCGGGTTCGAGTCCCGTCCGCTGCGCCATATTCGGTAACCTGGAACACTGAACGCCAGGTCACCACGAAAAGCCCGCTAACGCGGGTTTTTTTCTGTTCCAAGTTTGTATGTTGTTCCTGCAGGTTGCATCGTTTCACCGGTTTTTAGATTTTTTTGAAAAAACTTCAAATAAATCAACACTTTATAAAAACCTGTGGCATAATGTGCCCCGCAACGAAGGTAAAGGGTGATTAGCTCAGCTGGGAGAGCGTCTGCCTTACAAGCAGAATGTCGGCGGTTCGATCCCGTCATCACCCACCACTTTCAACGCTACGCGCAGCGGTAGTTCAGTCGGTTAGAATACCGGCCTGTCACGCCGGGGGTCGCGGGTTCGAGTCCCGTCCGCTGCGCCATATTCGGTAACCTGGAACACTGAACGCCAGGTCACCACAGAAAGCCCGCCTTGTGCGGGCTTTTTGCTGTCCGGGATTTGGCTTTCCTCGCTCCCCGTAGGAGCGAGCTCGCTCGCGATGCTCGTTAACGATAACGCGTAGATTAGCCAGCGGCGCCCATGGGTTTTTCGCGAGCAAGCTCGCTCCTACAGTCCGGCGTTACGGCTGTGCCGGTAGTCGCTGACGGCTTCATACACGGCCTTGCGCAGGCGATTGATCCCGCCAATCGGTCGGTGCGCCTCGACGCCGAACCAGGGATTGAACGACTGGTTGTCGCATTGCAGGTTCAGCGCCGGTGTATCGAAGTCCTGCGCCGGAACCTTGATCCGCGCCACCGTCTCGAAGGGCGCATCGCTCTCGCGCCACTCAATGCTGGTGTCTTCAATCGGCATGTACCTGTTGGCGTCCTGTCGCTGGATTTGCAAGGCGAAACACGCAGGCACCCGGTCGGTCGACAGCTGTTGGTTCAGCGCATTGCGCAGAAAGTTTGGCAGCTTGCGATTCTGTTCCGGCAGGTTGTAGGTCGGGCAGCTATCGGGATCGGGCATGACCCGGAACTTCGCATTGGCTTCACCGAATTTGTAGGGGGAAACCGAAAAGTACGTCGTCTGGGTCGGGCTCGACGGGGCAGGGGCCAGTGTCGCCAGGGCAATGAACAGGTGGCGAACCTGCCAGGTGCGAGGATCCCGGCCGGGGAAGAAGGCCATCATCTTTTTACCGTCGGCCTGGGCGGCGATGTTCTGACGGTATTCGGCGACATTACTGACAAAGAAGTTCGGGTGGTTGAACATCACAAAGTCCTGTTCGCCTCGGCCCTGCCGGTCGCTCAACAGTTGCTTGCCCGGCACATCGAACAGTTTGATCGCCATGCCCCGGGCGTCGCGGATGCTGTCGAACTGCGGGTAGGCATTGCCGTTGGACAGGCGCATTGTCGCTTGCCAGGTTTTGCCCGGCTCGCTGAACACACCCTGGCGCAGTTCGCCTGGCAGTTCCGGCAGCACCTGAACCTCGGCCTTCACACAGCCATGGGCCTTGGCATGGGCGTCGCGCAGGTAGCGGGTGCTTTCACGGTGCTGATCGACGATGCGCACGGCGGTCTGGATGATGTCCTGGGTCATCGCCGCTTCGTCGTCCGCAATCAACTCCTGCGCCGAGACTGGCCCGCGATGCTGCCAGGCAAACCAGGCGCTGGCCAGGGCCCAGCCCAGCACGCCGAGGACCAGTGACCACAGCAACAGCCTGGCGAGGAAGGCGCCCAGGCGCAGCCAGAGCGTTATCAGCATGGGAACGTTCTCCTGACTGAGACAGTGGTCATGGCAATTGCGCCTCCAGCGGGCCGCCCAGCACTTTCAGATACTCCAGCAATGCCCAGCGTTCTTGCGGTTGCAACCCGCGGCCGATCACGCCATTGCCGAGTTTGCCGGCACGGAATTCATGGCCACTGTTGTGGTTGCCGGTGATACGCGTGTCGAACAGGAAGCCATTGGCAAAGGCTTCGGTGCGGTAACCGAGGTGTCTCGGGTCGTATTCGAAAGTGCCTTTATAGAACGTGGTCGCACGCTCATCCTGAGGCGACAGCAGCTGATAAATACTCGGTACCGAACCGTTGTGCAGAAACGGTGGTGTCGCCCATACACCCGCCAATGGCCTGGCCTTGTACGAACGCAATTCGCGCACTCCGATTGGCAGACCGAAACCGTCCATTTCAGGGCGCTCGGCAGGGGTGACATTGGCGTCTTGATACGCGCGGCCCTGGACATAGGCGGTGACATAGGCCAGTCCCTTGGCCACGGACATCTTGCTCAGGTCCAGAGGCTCGTCGGGTTTTGGCTCGACATCGAGTTTTTCCAGTTCGGCCTGCTTCCATTGCAGCGCTGTCAGGTCGAAGCGGTGGTCGGCGATGTTGTTGGCCGCGCCGGGGTCGGTGCCGATGTAATCCACCGGGAGCATTTTCAGGTGCTGGACGTATCGTCCCTCGCCCTGGGTGGTGCGCGGTACATGGCAACCCGCGCAGTTTTCGGCGAACAAGGCGCGCCCCTGGGCTGCCAGAGGCTTGTCGACCGCGCCCAACAGATCTTCCGGCCAGGCCGGAGGCGAGAGTCGTTGCAGGGTTTCTTCGATCAGGTGCAGATCGCGCACGCGGACACTGGACGGATAGCGGGCATCGCCCATCAGCGGCTGGCCGTTCTTGTCGAAGAAGTTCAGCGTGGCGCCGACGCCCAACGCCTCGCCGATGTTGCGGGCCATGGGTTGTTTCGCCGAACCATTCCACTGCACCCATTCGAACGTCCACATGTCCCACAGCTGTGGATAATCGACCGGGGCATTGGCCACGCGGTAGTTGTCGGGGGAAATCGCATCACCGAAGCTGGCGTTGGCGATGCGCCCGAAGGCGTCTGTGCGACCCGGGCCTTCCTCGGTCGGATAGAGCCCGCGATGGGTGTCGTTCCAGGCCACTTTGAGGAATGTATCCAGTGAAGATTTGAAATCTTTGCGCAACTGTTGGTGGCGCGTCTCGTAGTCCTGGCCAAGCACGTTGCGTGCGAAGCGCTCGAATTTCCACGGGTTGTAGTAAGTGGAGGCGAGGCTGGCCACCAGGGCCTGTCCGAAACTGCCGCCTTTGAGCGTAGGAACACTGGACGGCAGCACATGTTGCGCCGAGCCGCCGTCGATACGCAGGGCTTGACCCTTGAAACGCAGTTCACCGGTGTGGCAGGCCGCGCAGGTGATATCCAGAAACACATCCGGGCTCCCCGCGTTCTGGTGCCGGGTAAAGCCTGCCGGGAGGTTGCCGGGGTTGTTCGGTGTTGGTGCCTGGCCGGGGTCCACCAGGAAACCGAAGCGGGCGAGGTATTCGGGGGTGGCGAAGCGTTGTTGCGAGAAGGGCAGTTCGAGGGCAGTGAACCAGTCATAGCGCAAGCCTTTGACCTGAGTGCCCTGGGGCGTGAAGTAATAAGTATCTCGATCGGCGGCGCTCCATTGCTCCAGGTAATGCACCTGTTGTGCGGGCGACCAGGCCGGCAATTTCGGGTTGGCGACGTAATAAAGAACCACGGCGATGACCAGCCCGAGCAGTAGTGCGATGAGAATCAGCAAGCGAAAGAAGAGGTGCAAAATAAACGTCCTTGTCGAATGATCATGCCGTTATGCCCGAGCACTCAGGGTGGGGCAAGAGGCCATTACGCCAGATATTGTAGGTTCAGGAATCAGCCTGCGTCGGAACAAGATGAAAGAAGCTTCATCGACAGGAATTGTGAAATGCGTTTAAACACCTGAACTTATCAATTGTTTCCGGCTCTCATGCCGGTAGCCATTGGTCGTGGCGGCCTGATAAGCTCGCGGCTTTACTCGATTGCCCTTTAGGCGCATGAACAAGGAAATAGCATGAAACAGCATCGGTTGGCGGCGGCGGTAGCCCTGGTTGGCCTGGTACTCGCGGGTTGTGATTCGCAGACCAGCGTAGAGCTGAAAACTCCGGCGCAAAAAGCTTCCTACGGCATTGGCCTGAACATGGGCAAGAGCCTGGCTCAGGAAGGCATGGATGACCTGGATTCCAAGGCTGTAGCCCAGGGCATCGAAGACGCCGTCGGCAAGAAAGAGCAGAAGCTCAAAGACGAAGAACTGGTCGAGGCGTTCGCCGCACTGCAAAAGCGTGCCGAAGAGCGCATGGCCAAGATGAGCGAAGAGTCGGCGGCTGCCGGCAAGAAATTCCTCGAAGACAACGCCAAGAAAGCTGGCGTGACCACCACCGCTTCGGGCTTGCAGTACGAAGTCGTGCAGAAAGCCGATGGTCCTCAGCCAAAGCCGACTGACGTAGTGACCGTTCACTACACCGGCAAGCTGACCAATGGCACCGTATTCGACAGCTCCGTCGAGCGCGGCAGCCCGATTGATCTGCCGGTCAGCGGTGTGATCCCGGGTTGGGTCGAAGGCCTGCAACTGATGCACGTTGGCGAGAAGTACAAGCTGTACATCCCTGCTGACCTGGCTTACGGTGCTCAAAGCCCAAGCCCGGCGATTCCAGCCAACTCGGTGCTGGTATTCGACCTGGAACTGCTGGCCATCAAGGATCCGGCAAAAGAAGACGCCGCTGCCAAGTAACCAGCGCCTGCTTCGATAACAACGCCTCGCTCATGCGGGGCGTTGTTGCATCTGGCGTTCGGTACGGGTAAACAAAACGAACAGACGCTCTAGGCTGGAGTCTTAGGCATAGTAGTGTTGGCGGTAGACGCACAAGGCCGCCAAGTCAATGAAATTATGGGTTTTTTTTGATGAGTAAAAAACGCCCGATCTGAACGCGGGCCTTGTAAAACGGGGCTTACAGCGATGAAAAGCAGCTCTGTTCACAAGGTTATCCACAATTTGTGTGGATAACATTTCAACGGGAGGAATGATGAAAACGCCTTGGAGTTTCGCTCGTTTCCTGCCGCTGGCCGGACGTCTGCTGGCACGCGGTCGATTGCCGACCCTGTTGTTCGCGGTCGCCAGTAAAGGCGCAAGCCAGGGTAATCGATTGGGCAAGATCAAGGACGACTTGAAGCTGTTGCAGGCACTCTGCCTGGCCTACTGGCGTGGTGAGTATCGCGCCATCAGCCCCAAGGCGCTGGTTTCGGTTGTCGCGGGCCTGATGTATTTCCTCAGTCCGGTGGATGCGATCCTGGATTTCATTCCAGTATTTGGCATGCTCGATGACATCGCGGTACTGGCATGGCTGATGAAAGTGCTCGACGACGAGCTCAATGCCTTCCGCGCCTGGCGCAAACGGCAGGTGCCCGAGAAGCTCGCGGTGGTTGAGCGTCTGCCTGATACCCCCGAACAACTTCAACTTCAAGGCCCGAAAAAACACTGATTCGATTTTGACGAGTTCATAGATTGATGCCCCCCGCGACCTTGGCCGCTGTTAGGATTACACTTCTAGGGAAAAGTGCCGACTCGCTAAGTGTTGTTGTCCTACGGGGTAGTGATGGATATTCAGATAATTACACGCGAAGGCGAGCCCGAATATGCGGTTCTGCCATGGGCTCAGTATCAGGCGTTATTGAAAGCAGCGGGCATCAAAGAGCAAGCGTCGCCTCAAGCCACGAAGCCTCAGGCGGCGACACCAGACGCGATACTTCCGGGTCTGGATCAACTACGCAGTTTGCGCGAGGGGAAGGGCATCGCCATCGAGGCGTTGGCCCGCACGGTAGGCATCAGCCCGTCTTACCTGGCCATGATCGAAAGTGGCGAGCGTCTGCCCGACGCCGCGATTCGCCGTAGCCTGGCCTGGGAATTGACGGTGCCAGGGTGGAGGGATGAATCGTGAGCGTACGCATCAGTCGTCAACATTGGGACGGATTGCTCGGCGAACTGGATCAGGCGCGTCGCCAGCGCCATCTGTTGACGTACCGGGCATTGCTGGAGCGTTTGCAGCTGCCGACCCCGGCCATGCAGACCCTAACGGCGGCCCTTGAGCATCTGGCGGCTTTGGACGCCAGGGCGGAGCAGCCATTGCGCAGTTCACTGGTGATCAGTCAGGGCGCCAGCCGCTTGCCGCGCACTGGATTCTTTGAATGTGTCGAGCGTCTCGGGCGTTTTTCCGGGCCGTCGGACGGCGTTGCCGCCGCATCCTGGCATGCTTCGGAAGTGGTGCGGGTATTCGAGTACGAATACCCGGAATCGGCCGAGGCCTGAGTGTTTTTACAACTCAAGGCGCGGGCTGGTTACTGGCTCGCGCGCCGATTGTTTCACTGGTCATGGTTTGTCCGTCAGCCACGTGGCTGGCGCTGGCTCGAAGGCCAGTTCGCACGCATGGCCAACTTGGGCGATGTCGGCGCCCAGAGCTTCTATGGGCACATCCTGGCGTTTCGCGGCGTCGGCCTCGGTGCTCGTGAGGAGGGCGTGCGTTTGTTGCGCCTGGCGGCGTTGGCGGGCGATGGCAAGGCGGCGTATCAGGTGGGCGTCATCACACTGGCCGGGACGGCGAGCAAGGCTCCGGATCCGGTCGAAGCGGCGCGATTCTGGGAGATGGCGGCGAAGGCCGGGCATCCATTGGCGCCGATCAAGCTCGAAGAGCTGAAGTCTTCCTCGGCGCCTCGTTGATGGGAGTGAAGCCGGAAAGCGCCCTTATCGATGCCCGGAAACGAGCAGCTCTTCAACAGTCGAAACCACCCGGCTATCAATCACATGCACGCTATAGCCCTGCACATTCTTCGCATGGTGCTTGGCCTGTGATGCCATCTCGGCCAACTGGCTCGCATCGAGTTGTCCACAGGCCTGTGGATGCAAATGCACTACGCCGATCGACAGCGACAACAACGCAAACTCCTGGCGCTGCCCCTGGCGATTGGGTGCGATGAAGCAGCCGGCTTCCAGGTGCTCGCTGCGGTAGAAGCGCCGGCACTGGCTCTGGAAGTCGTCGAGCAACTGGTTCAAACGTTTGCGCCAGTCTTCCGGGCCTAGCACCAGCAGGAAATCATCGCCGCCGATGTGGCCGACGAAGTCGCGGGACGGGTCGACGCGATCGTTCAGGCATTGCGCCAGGCACAGCAGGACTTCGTCGCCGCGACCATAGCCGTAGATGTCGTTGAAAGGTTTGAAGCTATCAATGTCCACGTAGCAGATCACCGATTCCCTTCGCTGTTGCAGCAGTCGCGTCAGGCATTGCTGAATCGGCACGTTGCCCGGAAGCAAGGTCAACGGGTTGGCGTAGCGGGCCTGCTGGATCTTCAGTTCCGTGATCAGCTTGAGCACGTCGATCACCCGGCCCAACCCCAGGTAACCGCCGTTGAGGGTAATGATGAAATCTTCTTCGATGCGCTGGCGGGCACGGCTGGTGATCAGGCGGCTGACTTGTTGCAGTGACTGGCTCAGCTCGACGGCGAGGAAGTCATCGTTCATCAGGCGGCTGATGGGCTTGCGGGCGAACAGGTCGGTGGCAAAGGGTTTGAGCAGGGCGTCGGAGAGCGAATGACGATGGACAATGCCGCAGGGTTGACCCTGTTCATCCAGGACTGCCAGCGAGTTCAGGTTGGCCTGGCGGCGAAAGGCTTCGAGCACCGTGGCGGTCGGCGTGTCGCGGTTCACCGCGGGCAGCTCGTTGAGCAGGGCGCTGAGGTCGCTGCCGTCTTCGCTCAGTGCAACGGCGGTGCTGTCCTGTCGGGGCATCAATGTCCGGGCATCCCGTGGCGGGTGTTCCTGGGGGCGGCAGAGCAGATAGCCCTGTACCAGGTCCACGCCCATTTCGGTCAGCACCGTGAGTTCTTCGGGGAGCTCGATACCTTCGGCGATGACTTGCGCCCGCGAGGCCTTGGCGATTTGCAGGATCGAGCCGACGAACTCGCGCTTGAGTGCATCCTGATGAATGCCATCAATGAAATGCCGGTCGATTTTCACGTAATCCGGCCGTAGCTCGGACCACAAGCGCAAACTCGAATAGCCCGCTCCCAGGTCATCC
This sequence comes from Pseudomonas jessenii, assembly GCF_002236115.1. Lineage (GTDB taxonomy): Bacteria > Pseudomonadota > Gammaproteobacteria > Pseudomonadales > Pseudomonadaceae > Aquipseudomonas > Aquipseudomonas jessenii. The sequence continues at coordinate 315,190 of NZ_NIWT01000002.1, forward strand.
AGCGCAATCGAAAACCCCATCGCCCGATAGTGATGCAGGGCGGTTTGCAGCAGCTGGAAATCGTCCGTCGGCGTCTGTTCCGTGAGCTCGATGACCACCTGGCTTGGCGCAATGCCGAAATCCTGCAGCAATTGCAGGGTGCGCCCCGGTTGATGGGCCGCTTCGAGCAGGGACTCCGGGGACACGTTAAGGAACAACAGGCCAGGCAGTTGTTGCTCATTGAAGCGTCGGCAAGCGCTTTTGCGGCAGGCAATTTCCAGCTCGCTCAGGCGTCCGGCCTGGCGGGCGACGGCGAACAGGGCGACAGGGGAGTGCAGAGGGCTGTTGGAGGGGCCACGACTGAGGGCTTCGTAACCGAGGATGCGTCGTTCAGAGAGGCTGATGATCGGTTGGAACAGACTGTGTAAACCGCTTTGACTCAGGATCGAGCTCAAGGCACTCAGCTGTTCGGTTGTGGTCATGGCGATCTCTGGCAATAAAAAAAGGACCGGGCGTGCCCTTGGTAAAAAGAGCACGCCCGGTCCTTTATTTCACGACAGAATGATGACTGTTTGATGACGCTACCGGGGCGTCAGCATTAAATTGCCATCAGTTGTTTGTACAAACTCAGTGCTTGGCCACTGCCGTGTTGAGTTTCAGGTAGTCCAGCAGAATCCGCCCTGTTTCGCTGAGGTAGGCGTCGTCTTCCGGTTTGGTCTTGTCATCCTCGGCCGCGATGGCGTCCTCGTCTTCTTTCTTCAGCTCTTTGAGCGGCTCTTCGCCCTTGGCCTTGCGACGGATGTTTTCCATGGCCAGCTGTTTGGCTTCGATGTCGGCGTGCTGGGCACGACGCTCGACTTCATTGAGGCTGACGGTTTTCTCGGCCATCAGTTTCTGCGCCAGGGCCAGCTTGTCACGGATGAACACGAACTCCGCATCTTTGGCCGTACGCACGTCATGCTCGGACTGGAGCTGCGAAATGTACGGCTTGAACGGGTCGACCGCAGGCTTGATCGCCGCCTTGATGGTGTCCCATGGCATGGCTTCCGGCAGGGCACTTTCACCGATTTCCTTGGTGTCGATGATCGACGGGTAATCGATGTCCGGCAAGACGCCCTGATGCTGGGTGCTCTGCCCGGAAACCCGGTAGAACTTGGCCAGGGTCAGTTTCAGCTCGCCATGATTGAGCGGCTGAATGGTTTGCACGGTGCCTTTGCCGAAGGTCTGGCCGCCGATGATCAGCGCGCGGTGGTAGTCCTGCATGGCGCCGGCAAAAATCTCCGAAGCCGAGGCGGACAGGCGGTTGACGAGCAACGCCATCGGGCCTTTGTAGAACGCGCCCGGATTTTCATCCTCCAGGACATCGACCCGGCCATCGGCGTTACGCACGAGCACGGTCGGGCCTTTGTCGATGAACAGGCTGGTCAGCTCGGTGGCCTCTTGCAAGGAGCCGCCGCCGTTGTTGCGCAGGTCGATGACCACGCCGTCGACTTTCTCTTTCTGCAATTCGGTCAGCAGTTTCTTGACGTCGCGGGTGGTGCTCTTGTAATCCGGATCGCCGGCACGGAAGGCCTTGAAGTCCAGATAGAACGCCGGGATCTCGATGACGCCGAGCTTGTAGTCCTTGCCGTCCTGCTTCAGATTCAAGACCGACTTTTTCACGGCCTGATCTTCGAGTTTCACCGCTTCACGGGTGATCGGCACGATCTTGGTGGTCTGGTCGTTCGGCGCATTGCTGGCCGGGATAACTTCCAGGCGCACCACGGTGCCCTTCGGACCACGGATCAGCTTGACCACTTCGTCCAGGCGCCAGCCCACGACGTCGACCATTTCCTTGTTGCCCTGGGCAACGCCGATGATCTTGTCGGCCGGTGCAACCTGCTTGGTCTTGTCCGCCGGACCTGCCGGCACCAGGCGCACGACTTTCACCTGGTCGTTATCGCTTTGCAACACGGCACCGATGCCCTCGAGGGACAGGCTCATGTTGATGTCGAAGTTCTCCGCGTTATCCGGCGACAGATAGTTGGTGTGCGGGTCGTAGGACATGGCGAAGGTGTTGATGTACGCCTGGAAGATGTCTTCCGCGCGGGTCTGGTCCAGGCGCGCCAGCTGGTTCTTGTAGCGCTTGGTCAGGGTTTCCTGGATCTGCTTGGAATCCTTGCCGGCGATCTTCTGACGCAGGACTTCGTCCTTGACGCGTTTGCGCCACAGGTCGTCGAGTTCTGCGGTGGATTTGAGCCAAGGGGCGTCCTTGCGGTCGATCAGCAAGGTTTCCTTGGTGGTGAAGTCGATCTTGTCGACGCCTTTGTTCAGCTCGGCAATAGCGAAGTCCAGACGCGCCTTGACGCGGTCCAGGTAGCGCTTGTAGATGGTGAACCCGGCGTTCAGGTCGCCGCTCTTGAGGAAATCGTCGAACTGCGTCTTCCACTTGTCGAATTCGGCAATGTCGCTGGCCATGAAGTAGCTGCGCGACGGATCCAGCAGCTTGAGGTAGCTGTCGTAGATGATTACCGAGCGTGCGTCATCGAGCGGCGGCTTGCTGTAGTGGTGACGCTTGAGCAACTCCACGACGTTCAGACTGGCGATCACTTCGTCACGATCGGGTTGAAGCTTGTCCCAGCTATTGGCTGCGAATGTATTGCTCGACATCGGCAGCAAGCCGATACCGATGAATAAAGCGAGGGCAGTGCTGGGGAACAGATGCTTCATGCTGATTCGACGCGGGGACAATTGATAACGCATATTAGGCCGTCTTTGAAGTCGCCGGTTCTTTGGGAGCCGGTCGCATAATGCAAAAAACCCGACGCTATAGCTTCGGGCTCAGTCCAGACTCACTATGGAGGCACTGTGAAAGCATTGCAAGGCGTTGACGGTCAAGTGGTATGGGTTGATGAGCCGAGTCCTGCATGCGATGTAGGACAAGTTCGTATACGAGTGGCGGCAGCGGGCCTCAATCGTGCCGATTTGTTGCAGAAGGCCGGCCTTTACCCGCCCCCGCCAGGGGCCAGTCAAGTGCTCGGTCTAGAGTGCTCGGGGGTCATCAGCGAGGTGGGCGCCGGGTCCTCCTGGCAGGTTGGCGATCGGGTTTGCGCCTTGCTGGCCGGGGGCGGGATGGCCGAAGAGGTGGTTGTCGACGGGCGGCATGTGCTGCCGGTTCCCAATGGAATGTCACTGTTCGAAGCGGCTGCATTGCCCGAAGTTTATGCAACAGTCTGGCTGAATTTGTTTCAACTGGCTGCGCTCAAACCGGGTCAGAAAGTTCTTCTGCATGCCGGGGCAAGTGGAATCGGTTCAGCTGCCATTCAGCTGTGCAAAGCCTTCGGTAACCCGTGCTGGGTCAGCGTCGGCTCCGCAGAGCGATTGGCGTACTGCGAAGCGCTGGGCGCCCAGGGCGGCGTGGTGCGTAATGGCGATCTGGAGAGTCTGCGGGATCTGGGGCCGTTCGATGTGATTCTCGATCCGGTGGGCGGCAATTACGCGGCCCTGAACCTCAAGCTGCTGGCGCAGGATGGCCGCTGGGTGTTGATCGGTCTGATGGGCGGCCGCGAGGCCAAGCTGGATCTGGCCCAGGTGCTGGCAAAGCGTGTGCAGTTGCTGGGTTCGACTTTGCGCAGTCGCGACGATCAGTTCAAGGCCGATCTGTTCAGTGATTTGGGCCAGCATGTGTGGCCGTTGTTTGCCGAGGGGCGCTTGAGCCCGCAACTGGCCGGGACATTCCCGATCAAGGATGCCGAGGCGGCGTTTGCCGAGTTGGCGAGTAATACCGTGGCGGGGAAAGTGGTGCTGGTGATTGACGAAAGCCTCACCTGACAACACAAAAAACTGTGGGAGCGAGCTTGCTCGCGATGGCGGCCTGTCTGTCGGCATTAACGTTGACTGACACACTGCTATCGCGAGCAAGCTCGCTCCCACAGGGGATCCGGGTTACTTCCAGATATGGATCGGCCAGCCAGCCTTTTCAGCCTGCTCGCGCAACACCGGATCCGGGTTGACCACGTGGGGGAAATCCACCTTCAGCAACAGCGGCAGGTCATTGCGGGAGTCGGAATAGAAACTCGCGCCTTCGAGGTTTTCCTCCTCTGCATCCAGCCACTCCAGCAAGCGGGTGATCTTGCCTTCGCGGTAGGTCAGGGTGCCAACGGTGTGGCCGGTGTAGACGCCATGGGCCACTTCCAGTTCGATGCCCAGAATCTCGTCGATGCCCAGGCGCTCGGCGATGGGACCGACCAGGTGGGTGCCCGAGGCCGAGATCACCAGGATCCGGTCGCCGGCCTTGCGATGCGCGGCGATGGCTTTGGTGGCATCGCTGAAAATGATCGGCTCGATGAAGTCCTCTACCCACGGACCAACCAGGTGCGCGACTTCTTCAGGCGTACGACCAATCAACGGTTCCAGGCTGAAGGTCATGTAATCCTCCATGGCCAGATGGCCCCTGCCGTAGGCATCCATCAACTCCTTGTCGCGACGCAGGAACGACTCGCCATCGACCCAGCCGAGGCGGACCATTTGCTCGCTCCACAGTGAGGCGCAGTCGCCGTGGATCAGGGTTTCGTCCAGATCAAAAATTGCCAGGGCCATCAGTGCAGTTCTCTCTTCAGCGTCAGCAAAGGCATCAGGCTACCTCACACAGGGCCGTCGGATCGATGGAAAGCGCCAGGCGCTGACCATCGGGATGCAGGTCGGCCGCCGAGCGGTTCAGCACATCCACCACCAATTCCACGCCCCGGGCTTCGACCCGGTAGCGAATCACGTTGCCCAGCAGGCTGTGGCTGCGCACTTGCGCGTCCAGTTCACCGTCGAGGCTCAGTTCGATGGCTTCCGGGCGAATCGCAATGCGCTTGTTGATCGGTCGCTGCAACAGCTTCGAGGCGCTGTCGGCGTCCAGCAGGTTGTAGTTGCCGATGAACCCGGCGGCGAACACATCGACTGGCGCAGTGTAGAGGGTTTCGGCGTCGCCACTTTGTACGATCTTTCCCTGATTCATCAGGAAAATCCGGTCAGACATGGTCAGGGCTTCTTCCTGATCGTGTGTGACGAAAATCGTGGTCAAGCCCAGTTCGCGCTGGATCTGACGGATCTGTTCGCGCAGGTGCTTGCGAATCCGCGCGTCCAGGGCCGATAACGGTTCGTCCAGCAACAACAGGCGTGGCCGGGTCACCAGGGAGCGGGCGAGGGCCACGCGCTGGCACTGACCGCCCGACAGTTGATGCGGGTAACGCGCGGCAAAGTCATTGAGTTCCACCAGTTTGAGCACTTCTGCGACGCGTTTGCGGCTGTCATCGGCATTGACCTTTTGCATGCGCAGGCCGAAGGCGACGTTTTGCTCCACGGTCATGTTGGGGAACAGCGCATAGCTTTGGAACACCATGCCGATCCCGCGCTTCTGCGGGCTCACCGGCACGATATCGGCACCATCGAGCAGGATTTTGCCGCCATCCACCGAAGTCAGGCCGGCGATGCAGCGCAGCAGGGTGGATTTGCCGCAACCGGACGGACCGAGCAGGGTGACGAATTCACCTTTCTGGATTTCGCAATTGATGTCGCTGAACACCGTGGTGCCGGCGAAGCTTTTCTGAAGATGTTGGACGCTGACATAGCTCATTCGCTTTTGTCCCTGTTCAAGATATTGGCAATCCAGGTCAGAACCAGCACAAAGAAGAAGTAGGAAATCACCAGCGCACTGGTGAAATGACCGCTGCTGTTGCGCATGTTGTTGAGGTAGACCTGCAGGGTTTCGTAGCGGGTACCGACAAGGATGTTGGCGAACACGAACTCACCGAACAGGAACGAGAACGACAGCAGCAACGCCACCATCAGGCCCTTGCGCAAGTTCGGCAGCACCACCAGGAAGGCGGCTTGAAAGGTGCTGGCGCCGAGCAACTGGGCGGCATCCATCAGGTCGCGCAGGTTGATCGCCTGCAGGTTGTTGGTGATCGCCCGGTACATGAACGGCAGCGCCACGGTGAAGTAGCAACCGATCAGGATCCACGGCGTGCCGACCATGGCGAATGGTCCGGAACCATAAAGCTGCAACAGCCCCACCGACGACACCACCGGCGGCACGGCGAAGGGCAGCAGGATCAGGATGTTCATCAGTGCGTCGAGTTTCGGGAAGTGGTAATGCACCACGAACAGCAACGGCAGAATCAGCACTACCGAAAGAATCAGCGAACCGACGCAGACCAGCAGCGACTGCCCGAACGCATTCAGGAAGCGCGGATCGCTCCACAGCTGGATGTACCACTTGAGGGTGAAGCCACTGGGCAGAATGGTCGCCGACCAACTGCTGGAGATCGAATAGATCAGCGTGCCGAGCAGCGGCAACAGCAGGATGGCAAACAGCAGATACACCACGACGCGGTGGTAGACACCGGCGGGCCCCAGTTCAGCGCGAGACATGGTAGCTCCTCTTCAACAGCAACTGATGCGCGATGGTCACCAGGGTCATCAAGGCCACCAGCACCACGGCCAGGGCGCTGGCCAGGTTCGGGTCCAGGGAAATGTCACCGGACACCATCGCCGCGATGCGGATCGGCAGCACGTTGAAGTTGCCGGTGGTCAGGGCGTACACCGTGGCGTAGGCACCGAGGGCGTTTGCCAGCAGGATCACGAAGGTGCCCAGCAGTGCCGGCGTCAAAACAGGCAAGCCGATGTGCCGCCAGTACTGCCAACCGTCGGCGCCGAGCAGCGCAGCGGACTCACGCCAGTCTTCGCGCAGTGCATCGAAGGCCGGATACAGCAGCAGCACGCCGAGGGGAATCTGGAAGTAGGTGTAGAGAATGATCAGCCCGGTTTTCGAGTACAGGTTGAAGTCCTGAATTATTCCGGCCTGCTTGAGCAGGATGGTGAAGCTGCCGTTGAAGCCGAGCAGAATGATGAACGCGAAGGCCAGGGGCACGCCGGCGAAGTTACTGGTCATGTTGGCGAAGGCGTTGACGAAATTGCGCAGTTTCGAGTCCACCCGGCGCAGGGAATAGGCGCCGAGTACCGCGATGACGATCCCGAACACGCTGGACCAGAAACTGATCTCGAGACTGTACTGGATCGCCTGCAAGTAGAACTTCGAATTGAAGATCTTGGTGAAGTTGGCCAGGCCCCAGCCGAACTCTTCCGATTGCAGGCTGTTGATCATCACCCAGGTCAGCGGTGCGATTTCGAACACGATGAAGAACAGCGCAAATGGCACCAGGCACAAGGCCGCGAGCCATTTGCCGCGAGTCATGGAATTCACTTCAGAAGCTCCCGGCACACCGGCTTGTCGTGAGGCACGCCCAGCAGTTCGCAGACGGTGCCGCAAATGTCAGTCTGTTCGGGCGCAGCGCCCGAATCGAAACTGAATGCGTCGCCGAGGACGAACAGCGGTACTTCGCGCTCTTCGGCAAGCAGCCCATTGTGGGAGCGGTCGTTGTTCATGCCGTGGTCGGCGGTGACCAGCACTTGGTAACCGGCATCGAGCCAGCCTTGCAGGTAGTCGGCCAGGATGATGTCGGCCGAGCGGGCACTGTTGCGGTACTGCGGGGTGTCGAGGCCGTGCTTGTGCCCGGCGTCGTCGATGTTCATCGGGTGGATCAGCAGAAAATTCGGTGCATGGCGCAGGCGCAGGTTTTCGGCATCGGCGAACAGGTGCGAATCCGGGTAGTGATCGTTCCAGTAAAAATGCCCATGCTGGATCGGCAGTTGCGGGTCATCGGTGTGACGATCCCGGGCCGCCACGAAGGGCGAACGGTTGTACAGCTCGCTGACCCAGTGATAGGCCGCCGCCGCGGTGACAAGACCTGCGTCAGTGGCGTAGTGATAGATGCTGCGCTGGTTGGACAGGCGCGAGACGTTGTTGTGGACGATGCCGCTGTCGATCGGCGCGACGCCGGTCAGGATGCATTCGTACAGGGGGCGGGACAGGGCCGGCAACTCGCACTGCAGTTTGTAGAGTGCCGCGCGTCCTGCGCCGACGTAGGCCTGCAGGTGCCCCATGGCGTGGCGGGCGACCTCGTAGTTGAGGCCGTCGAGCACGACAAGGATGACGTTGTGCTTCATAGGGGCGATGACTCCGTGAAACAGATGATTCAAGTACGCAACCAATCCCTTGTGGGAGCGAGCTTGCTCGCGATGAGGGACTTCCATTCAACATCAATGCTGAATGTCAGGTCGCTATCGCGAGCAAGCTCGCTCCCACAGGGATCTCCATCAGGCCTCCCGTTGGTGGGCTACCCGCTTACTGCATATTGATGATGACTTCTTCCTGCCACTTCTGAGGAAGGGCCTTGGAAGTCTTCTCCCAGGCGTCCGCGTCCTTGATCGGCGTGACCTTCTTGTACTGCTCGTTAGGCAGCAGCTTGGCCTGCACCTCGGCTGGCAGGGTCAGGTGTTCGGCACGGATCGGACGGGCGTTGCCCTTGGCCAGGTTGATCTGGCCGGCGTCACTGAAGATGTATTCGCGGGTCAGCTTGGCCGCATTCGGGTTTTTCGCGTACTTGTTGATGATGGTGGTGTAGCCGGAGATCACCGAGCCGTCGGACGGGATCAGCACCACGTAGTCATCCGGGTTGGCCATCTTGGCCTTGTAGCTCAGGCCGTTGAAGTCCCAGACCACGCCGACTTCGATTTCGCCTTTTTCCATGGTGGCAATCGTCGGGTTGGACATCGACAGGCGACCTTGCTTGGCGATGTCGGCGAACAGCAGCAGGGCAGGCTGCAGGTTCTTCTCGTCGCCACCGTTGGCCAGTGCCGCGGCTAATACGCCGTTGGCTGCCTGGGCCGCGGTGCTCACGTCGCCGATGGAGACCTTGTATTTGCCGTCCTTGAGGTCAGCCCACTTGGTTGGCGCCTCGGAGCCATGCAGCAATTTCTTGTTGACGATGAAAGCGATGGTGCCGGTGTAGGCCAGTGCCCAGTTGCCGTCTTTGTCCTTGGCCCAGGCCGGAATCTGATCCCAGGTCGAAGGCTTGTAGGGCTGGACCACGCCTTGCTTGACCGCGATCGGGCCGAACGCTGCACCGACGTCGCCGATGTCGGCGCTGGCGTTGTCTTTTTCCGCGGCGAACTTGGCGATCTCCTGGGCCGAGCTCATGTCGGTGTCTATGTGCTTGAGGCCGTACTTGTCGCTCAGGTCTTTCCAGGTGCCGGCCCAGTTGGCCCAGTCATTGGGCATGCCAACGCTGTTGACGGCGCCTTCCGCTTTCGCAGCGGCTTCCAGGGTTTTCAGATCATCGGCCGCCATGGCGGCGGTGCACATTGCGATGGTCGAGCCTAACAGTGATGCCAGGAAAAGCTTTTTCATTCCGAAGCTCCTTGGGTCGTGTTCAACGCTGCGATTACGGTTTGTTGGTCTAGGTCAGCAATACCTGAGCCAATTTAAGGAGGCTGGATGACACTTTGATGTCGTTCGTCGCCCGGAATGACTTTTTGTTCATCGGTATCGCGACTGGCCTGCTAAGCGTAGACCATGGTCAAGGCCCCGGAAGACAAGGGACTTGGCCGATGAATTGCAAGTTGTTGAAGGCAGGGAATGGCGACCGTTGGGCGGCTTTGTCACATCTGGTTCATCTGCGCTGCCTACGCTTGCAGACTATTGAATGAGCCGGTTTACACTGCGGTTCTGCCCTGAAATGGTGCTGGTCTAGTCCAGAAAGGAAACGTTGATGCGTGAAGAGGCAACAAAAGCGGTAACAGCCATCGGCCAGGTGCTTCAGGAGCAGATCGACCATGGACTGTTGACCCCCGGCAGCAAATTGCCGGCCGAGCGCAAGCTCAGTGAATTGTTTGGCACCACACGGATCACTTTGCGTGAAGCGTTGTTGCAGTTGGAGTCCCAGGGGCAGATTTATCGCGAGGAGCGTCGCGGCTGGTTCGTCTCGCCGCCACGCCTGGCCTACAACCTCATGCAGCGTAGCCACTTTCACGCGATGGTCAGCGCCCAGGGGCGGGTGCCGTCGACCGAGGTGATTTCGGCGCGATTGCAGCCGGCGTCGGCGGCGGTGTGTGCCTGGCTGCAATTGCCGGCGCTGTCGAGCGTGATTCAGATCTGCCGTTCACGGCGGATTGACGGGCGACTGGTGTTGTATGTGGAACACTATCTGAACCCACAGTATTTCCCGGGGATTCTTGAGTTCGATCTGAATCAGTCGATTACCGAGTTGTATGCGCGGCATTACGATTTGCACTACGGGCGGGTGCGCTTCGAGATTGTACCTACGGCGTTGTCGGTGGATGCGGCGGCGGCGTTGAAAGTGTCGGTGGGTAGCCCGGGCTTGCAGATTGCCCGGGTCAACTATGACCAGCATGAACGCTTGATCGACTGCGACCTGGAGTTCTGGCGGCATGATGCGATTCATGTCGGGGTGGATGTGGTCTAACGTCCGACCTTCCTGTAGGAGCGAGCTTACTCGCGATGCTCGTTAACGATTACGCGTGTTTACTGGCTAAACGCGGCGTTCTTGAGTTCATCGTCGGAACGCCGCCCGGAGCAAGCTCGCTCCTACACGGACTGTTCTGGTGCACCACCCGCGGTAATCACCTGAATACTCATCCGCGGTGTCGCCAGATCCAGTCCGGCTTCATCCATGTGCCGCTTGAGCGACAGGTTGAACGCCCGCGAAACCTCCCACTGCTTGATCGGCGCCGTCTTGAACCGGGCGCGAAGGATCGCGTTGCCCGACTCGAAACTTTCCACCCCCTGGAACTCCAGCGGCGACCAGATATTGCGCCGCTGCAGCGGGTCGGTGCGCATTTTCTGGCCGACTTCGCGCATCAGTTTGATTGCGTTGTCGATGTCCATGTTGGCCGGCACCGCTACCCGGAAGATCGCGTAGCCGAATTCCCGGGAGTAGTTCTTGATGCTTTTGATTTCGCTGAACGGAATGGTGTGGACGATGCCGTCGATGTCCCGCAGACGCACGGTACGGATGGTCAGGCCTTCGACCGTGCCGAGGTGGCCGCCGACATCCACGTAGTCGTCAATGGCCAGGGAGTCTTCGATGATGATGAACAACCCGGTAATCAGGTCGGCTACCAGCGACTGCGCACCAAAACCGATGGCCAGACCGATCACACCGGCACCGGCCAGCAGGGGCGTGACGTTCATGCCCATGTTCGCCAGGGCAACGATCAGCGCGATGATGAAAATCGCTATGAACAACACATTGCGGATCAGCGGCATCATCGTCTGTGCGCGGGCATTGGCCAGGCCTTTGCGCGAGCGGGTCAGCGCGTGATGCACGGCGGTATCGCTGAGAATCCAGATCAGCCAGGCAAACAGCAGCGTGCCGGCGAGGCTGAACAGTTTGACGCTGACTTCATGGCCGTCGCCTTCGGTAAAGCGGATTAACGACATGCCCCAGACCCGCAGGCCGAGTTCGATAAAGGCTAGCCACACCAACAGGTGAACGATGGTGTAGAAGAAGTTTTTCAGCCGTTCCGAATACACCGCGTAGCGCCGGATGCCGCGCTGCGGTTTGAGGGCGTGGCGGCGTACCAGGCCGTTGATGACCATGCACAACACCAGCAAAACGGTGCAGATCAGCGACTGGCGCAGGGCGGTGCTGGTGTCGCCGGCGGAAATGAACGTCGCGAACAGGGAAATGGCCACCAGCACCAACGCCGGCACGTACCAGAAGGTGCCGAGAATCGACAGGGTGTCGTTGAGGGCGCGGCGGGTCAGGCGCCGGGACAGCGGCTGGTTGCGGATCAGGTGGGCGATCGGCCGGCGGAAACGCAGGATGAAGCGCCCCGTGGAGAGCGCGGCCAGGACGTTGGCGGCAGTCGCGGCGGTATGGGCCAGATGGCTGCCGAGGCTGTTGACCAGTTGCGGATCGCTCAGCGCTTCGCCAAACGCGGCGAAGCTGCCGATCAGCCATAGCGGCCGAAACGCCTGGTGCCGCAGGATGTACAAGGCGCGGTGGCGGTGTGGGCCGTCGAGCAGGGAAAAGGCAATCACGCAGATGGCCGAGAAGCAGGTGCCGACCACCAGTGCATAGGCCAGCACCATCGCCAGGCTTTTGCCCAGGGACGAGGGCAGGGCGTAGCTCATGTAGACCGTGATCATCAGGGCGATCAGCCATGGCCCGAGTTTGCGCAGCGCAAAACGCAACATGTCCAGGGCCCTGGGATGCTGCGGCAGTTCTTCGGTCAGGCCGAAACGCATCCGCACGCGGTGGCTGATCCAGATCAGGGCGGCGGCCAGCAGGCTCCAGACCATCAGGATCATGGCAAAGGCGAACAGCATGGGCAGCCATTCATTGGCCGGCAGCGCCAGCGCCACCAGTTCTTCCCTGGCCTGATCGAATTCACTGGACCAGAGCGTGAGCGGACTGTCGACGCCGGAAAATTTCTTCTCGAAATTGGCCAGGGTTCCGCCAATCAGGCCCAGTACGCCCTCTTCGGTAATCGGCTGGGCCTGTTTGGTGGTGTCGCGGAGCTTTTTCAGGTCGGCCAGCAGCTTGGAGCGTTGCTGGTCGTTCTCCAGTGACTTGATCACTTCGTCCAGAGATTGCCCCAGCGGTTCCTGTGCTTCGGGCTGCGCCTTGGCCTGGTTGTTGAGCAGGCCCGGCAGGCCGGCCGCCTGGGCAGGCGCCACTGACAGCAGCGTCATCAGGCAGACAAGGACAATACACGGGAGGGAAAAAAGACGAGCGAACACTAGGCGGTCAACCTCGCAGGGAGCGGATCGACCGAGTGTACGAGCCCGTCAAAATCAATGCGAGCCAAGGGCGAGGAATTATTCGTTGAGTTTGGCGAGGATCTTGAGAACAACGGTCGCGAGAATGGTCAGCATGCCGATCCACATGGCAAACACACCGGCATTTTTGTCGCGAAAGTTGAAGCCGACCGCCAGCAGGAGCATCCCGGCAAGAATCGGAATCAGCATGGCGTGAAAGGTAGACATCGAAATCATGGAGACGGCCTTGTCGAAGGGATACTGGAAGTCTAGGCGGCTTTTTTGCACCGTGTTGTCTGTAGGAGCGAGCTTGCTCGCGATGAACTTCAGGGCGCCGTGTTTATCCAGAAAACACGCGTAATCGTTCACGTCCATCGCGAGCATGCTCGCTCCTACAGGGTATTGCGGGGTTTACGGCAATTCGCGGCAGGCGTAGAACGCGTTCAGCACCTTGACCAGGTGCGCCAGGTCATGGCTGCCGCACAGTTCGCGGATCGAGTGCATGGCGAACGTCGGCAAGCCGATATCCACGGTGCGCACGCCCAGGTGGCTGGCGGTGATCGGGCCGATGGTCGAACCACAGCCCATGTCGCTGCGCACTACGAAGCTTTGCACCGGCACTTCTTCAGCCATGCACAGGTGACGGAAGAACCCGGCGGTTTCACTGTTGGTGGCGTAGCGCTGGTTGCTGTTGACCTTGATCACCGGGCCGGCGTTGAGTTTCGGGCCGTGGTTGGCATCGTGCTTGTCAGCGTAGTTCGGATGCACGCCGTGGGCGTTGTCAGCCGAAACCAGCAGGGATTTCTGAATGGTGCGTACGAATTCATCACCTTCAGGCAGCAAGCGACGCAAGGTTTGCTCAAGCATCGGGCCGTCGGCACCGCAGGCCGAGCAGGAACCGACTTCTTCGTGGTCGTTGCAGACCAGCACGCAGGTTTCGTCGGTGTCGGCCGTCAACAGCGCTTGCAGGCCGGCGTAGCACGACAGCAGGTTGTCCAGGCGCGCGCCAGCGATGAAGTCGCCATGCAGGCCAATGACCGCAGCGCTTTGGGTGTCGTAGAAACTCAACTCGTAATCGAGCACCACGTCGGCATTCAGGCCGTGTTCGCGGGCGAGCTGGTCGGTGAGCACCGCGCGGAAGTCCACGCGCTCGTCACCGGCAAATTGCGCGAGGATCGGCGGCAGTTCGGTCTGGGCGTTGATTGCCCAACCCATGTTGGCTTCACGGTTGAGGTGAATCGCCAGGTTCGGAATGATCGCGACCGGTGCCTTGAAGTCGATCAACTGGCTCTCGACCTTGCCATCACGACGGAAGGTTACGCGGCCCGCCAGGGACAGGTCGCGGTCGAACCACGGCGCCAGCAGCGCGCCGCCATAGACTTCAACGCCCAGTTGCCAGAAGCCCTGGCGTTGCAGTTCCGGTTGCGGCTTGACGCGTAGGCACGGGCTGTCGGTGTGGGCGCCGACCAGGCGAATGCCGCCGTGCAGCGGTGAATGGCGGCCCATCTTGATCGCGACAATCGAAGAGTCGTTGCGGGTGACGTAGTAGCGACCGTTGGTTTCGGTATTCCACGGTTCGCGCTCGTCGAGGCGTTGGTAGCCCGCCGCTTCCAGACGCTGAACAAGGCTGGCGGTGGCATGGAACGGGGTAGGGGAGGCCTTGAGGAAATCGATCAGGCCTTGGTTCAACTCTTCGCGCATAAAGTAGCTCCAGACAGCAGTGGCGCCAGTTTAACGTATTGGTCAGGGAATTGGCGGTGGCGTGCGGGTGGAGTGGCGCCCCCCCCCTGTAGGAGCGAGCTTGCTCGCGATGATCCCAAGAACGCCGCGGGGCGCCAGGCTTCCCGCGTTATCGTTGACGACCATCGCGAGCAAGCTCGCTCCTACAGGGGGGAGTGCGTTGCGTTCAGAACGGTGCCGGGCACTCGAAGCGCAGGCGTTCGCCACTTTGCGGATGGGTGAAGCTGAGCATGCTCGCGTGCAGACACAGGCGCGGCCAGGCCGCCAGCGCCTGCTCATGGGCATAGAGCCCGTCACCCAGCAGCGGATGACCAATCGAGAGCATGTGCACGCGCAACTGGTGGGAGCGGCCGGTGATCGGTGTCAGCTCAACGCGGCACCAGTCGCCGCAACGCTCCAGCACTCGCCAGAAGGTCAGTGCGTGTTTGCCGAATTCATGGTCGACCACGTGGCGCGGCTTGGTCGGCGGGTCGTAGCGCAAGGGCAGGTCGATGCTGCCGCTGTCCAGTTCCGGCTGACCCCAGCACAGGGCGGTGTAGGCCTTTTCGGTTTCGCGGTCGTGAAATTGTCGGGACAGTTCGCGATGGGTGTCCGGGTCGCGGGCCAGCAGGATGATGCCGGAAGTCTCCCAGTCCAGGCGATGGACAATTCGCGCTTCCGGGTAGCCGTTTTCCTGCAGGCGGGTAATCAGGCAGTCCTTGTTGTCGTCGGCCCGGCCAGGGACAGAGAGCAACAGGGTCGGTTTGTTCACCACCAGTACGGCGGCATCCTGATGGATGATGTGGATGTTGGACAGCGGCATTAAAACAGCCTCGTAACAAACGCCAACGGCGGCTCAGGTCCCTTGCAGTCGCGCAAGGGGCCTGAGCCGCCGTGGCTCCAGCCGGATCGACTCAGCGATCTGGCAGGGTGATATTGAGCTCCAGAATCGAGCAGCTGCCCTGGCTTTCCAGTGCGACGTGCACGTCATCGGACCCGATATTGACGTACTTGCGGATCACCTCGACCAGTTCCTTCTGCAAGGCTGGCAGGTAGTCCGGGGTACTGCGTTGGCCGCGTTCGTGCGCCACGATGATCTGTAGACGCTCTTTCGCTACCGACGCGGTGCTTTGCTTTTTGTTGGCACGAAAGAAGTCAAAAAGGTTCATTGCTTAGTTGCCTCCAAACAGGCGCTCGAAGAATCCCTTCTTCTGTACATCAAGGAATCGATGATCCACGGTCTTGCCCAGCAGGCGGTCCACGGTATCGCTGTAGGCCTGGCCGGCATCGCTCTGGTCGTCGAGAATCACCGGAACACCCTGGTTGGATGCCTTGAGCACCGCCTGGGATTCAGGGATCACGCCGAGCAGGGTCACCGAAAGGATGTCCTTGACGTCTTCTACGCCGAGCATTTCGCCTTTGCTCACACGTTCCGGGTGATAACGGGTAATCAGCAGGTGTTCCTTGATCGGGTCTTCGCCGCGTTCGGCACGACGGGACTTGCTGGCCAGCAGGCCGAGCATGCGGTCGGAGTCACGTACCGAGGAGACTTCCGGGTTGGTCACGACGATCGCTTCATCGGCGAAGTACATGGCCAGGTGGGCGCCTTTCTCGATGCCTGCCGGGGAGTCGCAGACCACGAACTCAAAGTCTTCCTTGAGTTGCATCAGGACTTTTTCCACGCCTTCGACGGTCAGCGCGTCTTTGTCGCGGGTCTGGCTGGCGGCCAGCACGTAGAGGTTTTCCAGGCGCTTGTCTTTGATCAGAGCCTGTTGCAGGTTGGCTTCGCCGTTGACCACGTTGACGAAGTCATACACCACGCGGCGCTCGCAACCCATGATCAGGTCGAGGTTGCGCAAGCCCACGTCGAAGTCGACGATCACTGTTTTGTGGCCGCGCAGAGCGAGGCCGGTACCGATAGCGGCGCTGGTGGTGGTCTTACCCACACCACCCTTGCCGGATGTAACCACGAGAATCTTGGCCAAGGTGTTTCACCCCTAAGGAAAAAGGACTTTTCAGTCCCTGAAAAACATCTCCTGAAAAACTACTGCAGTCGGACAGCCTTGGCTGGAATCCGGTTTTGAGCGGCGTTTACCCCCGGTAAACACTGCTTTCGGCCTTTTTCCTACTTCGTTTGAGCCGTTTTCGCTACGTTTTAGAGATGCTTGGAAAATGCGGCAGTATCCGTTAAAGCCGAATGATGTTCAACACGTCGCCGGACAGGCTGACCTGCACACCCGAACCCCATAGCGGGTCGCGGCGCAGATCTTCGGAAACCTTGTAATGCCCGGCGATGGAAATCAGTTCAGCACTCATTTGCTGACAGAAAATCCGCGCCTTGGTGTCGCCCTTGACGCCGGCCAACACGCGACCACGCATCGGGCCGTATACATGGATGTTGCCATCGGCGAGAAGTTCCGCCCCCGGGCTTACCGAGGAGATCACCACCAGATCGCTGCCCTGGGCATAAATCTGCTGGCCACCGCGTACCGGCGAGGTGATGATTTTCGTCGGCTTGATGGTCGGCTCGGGCGGTTTTTCCGGTTTTTTCTTCGGTTCGCCTTCGGTCAGGTCCAGTGGACGCTCCCGGGCACCGGACGGTGGCAGCACCGGCAGGTCGACCGCGATGGCGGCGGCAATGTCTTCGATGCGGCTGGCGCGGATCGCCAGGGTACGCAGGCCATGCTGGCGGCAGACGCGCATCAGCCCTGGCAGATCGACCGCGCCTCCGTTGGCCGGGAGTTTGTCCAGGGCCAGTACCAGTGGCGCGTTGCTGAAGAAGTTGGGCGCCTGGGCGACCTTGGCGGCCAGTTGCCGATCAAGGCTTTCGAGGTCGTTACGGGCCAGTTCCAGCACCGTAATGGCCAGCATGCTGCCCTTCAACTGGAACACGGGATCTTGGTCTAGCGGTTCGGTTTGGCTCATGGTCGGCATACAACGACTTGTCACTAAAAGTGCCGAGACTTATAACGAGAACGCCCGCGGGCCGCAAGCCGGGTCGAACGATGTAGAATGCGCGGCCATTGTCATTCCGGAAGCATTAATGGACCGCCCGCGTTTTCGAAAAGCATTTCTATCTCCACGTTTCTGGCCACTGTGGTGTGGCCTGGGGCTGTTGTGGCTGATCGTCCAGCTGCCGTACCCGGCACTGCTGTGGATCGGTCGCGCACTGGGCGCATTGATGTATCGCGTGGCCGGCGACAGACGGCGCATTGCCAAGCGCAATCTGGAACTGTGTTTTCCTGAAAAAACCGCCGCCGAACGCAAACGCCTGCTCAAGGAAAACTTCGCCTCCACCGGCATCGCGTTCTTTGAGATGGCGATGAGCTGGTGGTGGTCGCGCAAGCGCCTGGCAAATCTTGCTCATATCGAAGGGCTGGAGCATTTGCAGCAGGCTCAGCGTGAGGGCAAGGGCGTGATCCTGATGGCCCTGCACTTCACGACGCTGGAAATCGGCGCAGCGTTGCTCGGTCAACAGCACACCATCGACGGCATGTACCGCGAGCACAAGAATCCGCTGTTCGACTACATCCAGCGCCAGGGCCGCGAGCGGCACAACCTCGATTCGTTGGCGGTGGAACGCGAAGACGTGCGCGGCATGCTCAAACTGCTGCGCTCGGGCCGGGCGATCTGGTACGCACCGGATCAGGACTACGGCGCCAAGCAAAGCATTTTCGTGCCGCTGTTCGGCATTCAGGCCGCGACCGTCACCGCCACGAGCAAGTTTGCGCGACTGGGCAAGGCGCTGGTGGTGCCGTTCACCCAGGAACGTCTGGCGGACGGCAGCGGATATCGCCTGGTGATCCATGCGCCGCTCGAAGGCTTCCCAGGCGAAACCGAGGAGGCCGACTGCCTGCGCATCAACCAATGGATCGAAAGCGTTCTGCGCGAGCATCCCGAGCAATACCTGTGGGCCCATCGCCGCTTCAAGAGCCGCCCACCGGGCGAGCCCAAGCTGTACGCCAAACGCGTGTAGGAGCGAGCTCGCTCGCGATGGTGGCCAACGATAACGCGGGACACCTGACCCCCGCGGCGTTTTCACAACCATCGCGAGCAAGGGAACAGGTTGAAACAACGAAATCCCATCAAGCACCATGGAGAGTTGTGCATGAGTCCAGGCGAACCGGTTACAGGGTTGATTCTTTCCGGTGGCGGGGCTCGGGCGGCCTATCAGGTCGGGGTGCTGGCGGCGATTGCCGAATTGCTGCCGCCGGGGGCCCGCAATCCGTTTCCGGTGATCGTCGGCACCTCGGCGGGCGCGATCAACGCCGTCAGCCTCGCCAGCGGGGCGATGGACTTTCGTAACGCCATCGAGCGCCTGACGGCATTCTGGCAGGGCTTTCGCAGTCATCTGGTGTTGCGCAGCGACTGGCCCGGGGTGATCCGCCAGGCCAGCCGCTTTGTCAGCCACAGTTTGCTCGGCATCGGTGCCCAGGTTCCGGTGGCGCTGCTCAATAGTTCTCCGTTGCGGGATTTGCTCAACGACAAGCTGCATATGGGTGGCATCGCCGAAGCGATCGCACAGAAGCAATTGCATGCGGTGGCGGTTACCGCGTTCGGCTATGAGTCCGGCCAGGCCGTCACCTTCTATGAGGGCGGCGGCAAGATCGATGCCTGGTTGCGCCATCGGCGTATCGGTGTTCCCACCCGGTTATCCGTTGAACACCTGCTCGCCAGTTCGGCCATCCCGCTGCTGTTCGCCCCGGTGAAAATCGGCGAAGAGTATTTCGGTGATGGCGCGGTGCGTCAGTCGGCGCCGATCAGTCCGGCGTTGCATCTGGGTGCCAGTCGGGTGCTGGTGGTGGGCGTCAGTGGCAACCCCCGCGGGATTGACCCGCGACAACCCTTGTTGCGTAGCTACACCGGTCAGCAGCCGTCACTGGCGCAGATCGGCGGGCACATGCTCAACAGTACGTTCATTGACAGCCTGGAAAGCGACATCGAGCTGTTGCAGCGGCTGAACCAGTTCAGTCACCTGATGCCCGACGGTACACCCACCCGCGCTTTGGGCGTGGCGCCAGTGGACGTGTTGGTGATTTCTCCGAGCCAGCCGATCGATGAGATTGCCGCGCGTCATCGCCAGGAATTGCCGGCGGCATTGCGCCTGTTTCTGCGCGGGCCGGGGGCGACCAAGACCAGTGGGGCGGGGGTTTTGAGCTACCTGCTGTTCGAGGCGGGGTATTGCAGCGAATTGATTGAACTGGGGCGGCGGGATGCGTTGGCCAAGCGCGGGGAGTTGTGCCGGTTTCTTGGAATTGGGGAGTCTTTGGTTTCGGCTTGAGATGTAGAAGCGAGCCCGCTCGCGATGGACGAAAGGACACCGCGGGGTATCAGGACCCCAGCGTTATCGTTTACGACGATAGCGAGCGGGCTCGCTCCTACAGGAGGTTTTCAGATCAGAAGTGAACCTTGACCAGGAAGCTGGTCACGCTCTGATCGGTCTTGAAGCCCTGGCTGTCTTCGATACCGTATTTGTTTTTCCAGTAGTCATACTCGACACCGACGTACAGCTGCTTGGCACCCAGATTCAACGCCTTGCCCAGGTCGTATTTGACTTGCGGGTTGAAGTGCAGGTTGGCGTGGTACTCGCCTTTGCTGTTGACGTCGTTGTCTACCACCCAGTCCATGAAGCCATCGATCAGGACGTCCGAGCCACCCACCGGAATGGTGTAGGACCAGACCGGAGTGATCTGCCAGACATCGTCACCCGGACGGCCACCCTCGGTGTGACGATTATAGAAGTTCAACTGGAAGTAATCGAAACCAGGAATGGCCAGGTCGAAACCAGGACCGACCAGGTACGACTCGGTGTCGTCTTCGCCGAACTCATACGTCATGGCCAGCAGCACGTCCTTGATCGGGCCGAACTCCAGCTTCTGGTCAAAGATCTTGCCGAACGACAGGCGTGGCTGGAATTCGCCGTAGTGAGTGTTTTCACCCGCGAAATGGTCTTCCTTGCCGTTGTAGAAGATTTTGTCGATGAAGAAGAAGTTGTCGCCGTACTTCCAGGCATCGGCGTGTTCGAAGGTCACCGTCTGCTGGATGCGCGGGTTGACCTGGAAGTCCTTGCCATACAGATAGGTCAGGCTGTTGTTTTGCCACTGCAGCAAATCGCCGGCCATGGCCTGGCCCCCGGCCAGCATCGATCCCGCCAGCATCAGGCTAGTGCACGTACGTTTCATTCGGTTGCTCCCAAAAAGTAGGTGGTTCCACGTTATTTTTTTAAGGTCGGCGCTCTGGTGTGGCGCCTTTTTCTGTAGCGGTAAAAAATCATCCATTCGGTCAGCTTTAATGCTGTTAGCAAGAGCTGAGCCAAGGCTTTCAAAAAGCAAAAAAACTCCCGTTCGACGGCTCAAGAGCGGTCGATTGAGAGGGGTTTTGGAGTGCCTTGGTGCCTGCCAGAGCCGGGATAAGTTGGCTTTCTGGTCAGGTTTTACATCCGGGCTTTTTTTTAAACCGGATTCGGGCGGCCGCGGAGAATACTGACTCCTCGGCCAGGTCTCAAGTGCTCCGCAACGGCGCACCGACGGCAGGTTTTGGGCACGGTTGCGGAGCAGCATCAGAAGTGCACCTTTACCAGCAGGCTGGCGGTGTTTTCATTGGTGTTGAAACGGGAGCTGTCCTGGACGCCGTATTTGTCTTTCCAGTAGCTGTATTCGGTGCCGACATACACCTGTTTCTCGCGCCAGCCCAGGGCTTTGCCCAGGTCGTATTTGATCTGCGGGTTGAAGTGCAGGTTGGCGTGATAGGTGCCGCGGGCGTTCTGGTCGTTATCCACCACCCAGTCGATGTAGCCGTCGATCAACAGGTTCGAGTTGCCCAGTGGCAGGGTGTAGGACCAGGCCGGGCTGATTTGCCAGACATCATCGCCAGGGCGCGAGCCTTCGGTCTGGCGGTAATAGAAGTTCAGGGTGAAAAAGTTGAAGCCCGGTACCGCTAGGTCGAAACCGGGACCGATCAGGTAGGCCTCGGTGTCGTCTTCGCCGTTCTCGTAGGTCATGGCCAGCAGCACGTCCTTGATCGGGCCGAATTCGAAACGGCGGTCGAGGATCTTGCCGAAGGAGAGGCGTGGGCTGAACTCGCCGTAATAGGCATGAACGCCTTTGTTTCGGTCTTTCTCGCCGTTGTAGTAGGTGCTGTCGATAAACATGAAGTTGTCGCCGTACTTCCAGCGGTCGGCGTGTTCGAAGGTTATCGTCTGCTGGATCGCCGGGTTGATCGCGAAGTTCTTGCCATACAGATAGCTCAGGCTGTTGGTCTGCCACAGCAGCAGATCGCCGGCCATGGCCTGACTCGCGGCCAGCAGGCCAGCACCCAACAGCAGGTTGGTTTGTGTCCGAATCATCTGTTGCTCCCTCTTGTTTTTATTTTTGCGAGGCGCAGGCAACCCCAAACCCTGTAGGAGCGAGCTTGCTCGCGATGGTCGTCAACGATTACGCGTGTTGTCTGAATACCCGTGATGCTCTCAGGTCCATCGCGAGCGAGCTCGCTCCTACAGGAGTTGTGTCTTTACCTGTTAGTGGGCGTGGCAGTCATTGATGGCCGCGCGTTCGGCGCCACCAAGGATGTTGAACAGCAGGTTCAGCGTCAGCGCGCTGAGGGTGGCCATGGCGATGCCGCTGTGGGTGATCGGGCTCATCCACACGGGCAGGTGGGCGAAAAACTCCGGGCGTACAACCGGGATCAGGCCCATGCCGATGCTCACCGCCACCAGCAACTGGTTGCGACGGTCACCGATGTCGGCCTCCTGGAGAATCTTGATTCCGGTGGCGGCGACCATGCCGAACATCGCAATCGCTGCGCCGCCCAGTACTGCCGGAGGAATCGACGCCACCAAAAACGCGGCTTTGGGCAGCAGGCTCAAGACGATCAGCAACCCGCCGGCAACGATGGTCACCGAACGGCAACGCACGCCGGTCATCTGCACCAGGCCGATGTTCTGGGCGAAGGAGGAGTGGGTGAAGGTGTTGAAGAACCCGGCGAAGAACGAAGCGCCGGCATCGCACAACAAGCCTCGACGCAGCATCCGTGGACAGACTTCCTGGCCGGTGATCTTGCCCAGCGCCAGGAACATCCCGGTGGACTCGACGAAGATGATCACTACCACCAGACACATCGACAGGATCGGTGCCAGTTCGAATTTCGGCATGCCGAAGTGCAGCGGAGTGACGAATTGCAGCCATGGCGCCTGAGCCATGCCACTGAGGTCGACCATGCCGAGCAGGCCGCAGAGCACGTAGCCCAGGCACATGCCGATCAGCACGGAAATATTGACCCAGAAACCGCGCATGAAGCGATGCACCAGCAAAATGGTACCCAGCACCAGCGCGGCAATGGTCAGGTAAATCGGCGAACCGAATTGAGTGGCGCTGGCACCGCCGCCGGCCCAGTTCACAGCCACGGGGAACAGCGACAAACCGATCGAGGTGATGACTGTGCCGGTCACCAGCGGCGGGAAGAAGCGTACGACTTTGGACATGAACGGGGCGATGATCATGCCGAAGAACCCGGCGGCGATGGTCGCGCCGAAGATCCCTTGCAGGCCGATACCGGGCATGCCGGCCATGGCGACCATGCTGCCGACGGCGGCGAAACTGGCGCCCATCATCACCGGCATGCGAATGCCCATGGGGCCGATGCCGAGGGACTGGACGATGGTGGCGATACCCGCCACCAGCAGGTCGGCGTTGATCAGGAAGGCGATTTCTTCACGACTCAGGCCAGCGGCCTGTCCGATGATCAGCGGTACCGCGATGGCACCACCGTACATCAGCAGAACATGTTGCAAACCGACCAGGATCAGTTGCAAGAGGGGCAAACGCTGAATGGCGGGTGCGTCGGGGATGCGCGCTTCGGATAGCTCGGACATGCAACACCTCGGATCTTTTTATTCTTGTGATTTACAGCTGCAGTGCTGCTGGCAGCTGTATTCGAATCTGGTGGACCGCGTTGCGGCCAATCGCAGGCAAGCCAGCTCCCACACAGGCCATGCAAAACCTGTGGGAGCGAGCTTGCCCGCGATGCTTTAGCGATTAATTGGTCTGGGCTCCCTGCACAATCCAGGCACCGATCAGGTCACGTTCCTGCTGAGTCATCTGCGTGATGTTGCCCAGTGGCATGATCTGGCTGGTGACGGCTTGCGCCTGAATCCGCGGTGCGTTCTGGCGGATTTGCTCGGGAGTGTCCAGCATCACCCCGGCCGGGGCCGCGCTGAACAACGGGCTGGTTGGTTTGGCCGAGTGGCAAACCGTGCAACGTTCCTGAATCACGCTGTGCACCTTGTCGAAACCCGGGCCGGCATTGGATGCCTGAGCCGGAGCGGCAGCAGGTGCTTGTGCAGGTTTGGCTTCAGCAGGTTTCAAACCACCGCCCACTGCGGTTTCCGGCAGCGGCTGGTATTCGATTTTCGCTGGAGCGTTGGCCACTTCTGGGGCGCTGGACATCGGCTTCGGACCGGACACATAAGCCAGGCAGATCATGCCCACCGCTGCCACTGGCAGGGTCCAGGCAAACTTGTGGCTGTCGTGACGGGTGTTGAAGTAGTGACGCACCAACACCGCCAGTACCGCGATCCCGGCCAGGATCAACCAGTTGTACTGGCTGCCGTAGGTGCTCGGGAAGTGGTTGCTGATCATGATGAACAGCACCGGCAAGGTGAAGTAGTTGTTGTGACGCGAACGCAACAGGCCTTTGGCCGGCAGCGCCGGATCCGGCGTGCGGTTCTCGGCAATCGCCGCAACCAGTGCGCGCTGTGCCGGCATGATGATGCGGAACACGTTGCCGACCATGATGGTGCCGATGATCGCGCCGACGTGCAGGTACGCACCCCGACCGCTGAACACTTTGCTGAAGCCGTAGGCAGCGCCGATGATCAGGACGAACAGGATGAAACCCAACAGGGCAGGGCGTTTGCCCAGGGCCGAGTCGCACAGGAAGGAGTAGATGAACCAACCGATGAACAGCGAGCCGAGGCCGATGGCCACGCCTTCAGGACCGCTCAGGGTGCTGCCCGGAGCCAGCAGGTAGAGCGTCGGGTTGGAGTAGAACACCACGCACAGCAGCGCGATACCCGACATCCAGGTGAAGTAGGCTTCCCATTTGAACCAGTGCAGGTTGTCCGGCATGGTCGGTGGAGCCAGTTTGTATTTTTCCAGGTGATAGATACCGCCGCCGTGGATCGCCCACAAATCACCGGCCAGACCGCTTTTCGGATTGACCCGATTGAGGTTGTTTTCCAGCCAGACGAAGTAGAACGACGCACCGATCCAGGCCACGCCAGTAATCATGTGAACCCAGCGCACGCTCAGGTTCAGCCATTCCAACAGATGTGCTTCCACAGTCTTTACCTCTCGCCTGTCACTCTGTTGTCGAGTGATCAGACCTTCTCTTATTGGTGGGGGGCGAGGATCAAACGCTCATCCTCTTTGAAAAAATGCTCATCGCAGTTATTGCCTGTGCCACTGCGATCAACCACCAGGAAGTCATCCCGCTTTTCGATCGTCAGCACCGGGTGGTGCCAGACGCCGCGATGGTAATTAATGCCCTGCCTGCCGTTGGTGACGAAGGCGCGGACCAAGCCTGATACAGGTTCATCGCCAAGTGGCGCGACCACGATCAGAAAGGGGTTGCCGAGCAGCGGAATGAAAGCCTGGCTGCCCAGCGGATGGCGCTCCAGCATGCTGACGGTCAGCGGCATGTCCTGCGCATCGGCGCGGAAGATGCTGATGATCGCGTTGTCCTCTGGCGTGGCGGTTTCGACCACAGCCAGTTTATGGAAGCGCATGGTCGAACCGTTGTTGATCATGAAGTGATCGC
Source organism: Pseudomonas jessenii (assembly GCF_002236115.1). GTDB lineage: Bacteria > Pseudomonadota > Gammaproteobacteria > Pseudomonadales > Pseudomonadaceae > Aquipseudomonas > Aquipseudomonas jessenii. The sequence continues at coordinate 340,355 of NZ_NIWT01000002.1, forward strand.
TGCCGTCGGTTTCGATCACGTCACCGAAAGGGGCGAAGGCTTCTTTGGTCAGCGGTTCAATCGTCAGTGTGCGCATGCTGTTCTTATCCGAATTCTGTGTTGTTAGTTCTATCGCCATCGCGAGCAAGCTCGCTCCCACAGTGGACTGTGGCGTTCACAAAACCTGTGGGAGCGAGCTTGCTCGCGATTGGTCCCACCGCTTATTTAGCGACCTTGCCCAGTACACGCAGGCGGCTCACACCACCATCCGGGAACACGTTCAGGCGGATGTGGGTGATCGGGCCCAGTGCCTTGATCTGCTCGGCGAAGGTGTGCTCGGCGTGCATTTCCAGCTTCTGGCTTGGCAGCAGTTCGCGCCAGAACAGCGACTGGGTTTCGATCTGGCTGTCGGTACCGCCCTTCACGAACGCGCCCTGGATCGAGCAGCTGTCCGGGTAGTTGCCCTTGAAGTGCAGGGTGTCGACGATGACTTTCTCGACTTCGCCGGCATGACCCAGCGCGACGATGACCCAGTCATTGCCCGGAGTACGACGACGCGCGGTTTCCCAGCCATCGCCCATGTTGATGCCACGGCCCGGGTTGAGGATGTTGCTCATGCGACCGAAGTGTTCATCGGAGCAGGCGAGGGCGCGACCACCGTTAAGGGCCGCAGCCAGGTCGACTTGCTCGTTGTCGCCGGTAGCCGACCAGTCACGGAACGGCACGCCGTACACGCGCAGACGGGCCACGCCGCCATCCGGGTAGATGTTGAAGCGCAGGTGGCTGAAGGCCTGGTCGTTGTTGATTTCGTGGTAGTGGTGGCTGTTGCCTTGCAGCTCGACGGCCGACAGCACTTCAACCCACTGGGTGTTTTCGTTCGGCTCGCCTTCGGTCAGGAAGCAGGCTTCCAGGGACGCCGATGGCGGGAAGTTGCCGGTGAAGAATGAAGTGTCGATGTCGACGCCCTTGATCGAACCCGGTACGCCCAGGCGGATCACTGCGCTGTCGAAGCCTTCGAAGCGCTTGCGGCGCGATTCCCAGCCGTCCATCCACTTGCCGTTGTCATCGAACACGCCCTCCTTCCATACGGCCGGGGTCGGTTGGAACAGACGGTTGGCGTCTGCGAACCAGTCATCGGTGACCGAGATGATTTTGGTGCCCAGGCGGGCATCGGCCAGGTTGACGAACTTCTCGAAAGGTACGGCGTAAGCTTTCATTCTTCTTGTCTGCCTTTAAATAAGTGGCTTGGGATACTTGCCAGGCCCCCGGGCGGTTTCGGCGTTCTTGAATCCGCTGGGGCCAGGCTTGCTATAGGGTCAGTAATCGGAACAGGGCGATCTTGTTGATCTCCGCCAGCGCGCACTTGAACTCGGTGTCGACCGGGTTGTGGATGCGCGTTTCGAACGCTGCGAGGATCTGATGCCGGTTGCTGCCTTTTACCGCCATGATGAAGGGAAACTTGAACTTGGCTTTGTAGGCGTCGTTCAGCTCGGTGAAGCGAGAAAACTCTTCGGCCGTGCATTGGTGAATACCGGCGCCAGCCTGTTCATTGGTGCTGGCTTCGGTAAGTTGGCCCTGGACGGCGGCTTTGCCGGCCAGGTCCGGGTGAGCGTTGATCAATGCCAGCTGACTGGTGTGATCGGCGCTCAACAGGATGTCGCTCATGCGCTGGTGCAGGGTTTCGATCTCATCGATCGAGGCATCCTGGCCCAGGTCGTAGGCCTTCTCGGCCACCCATGGCGAATGTTCGTAGATGTCGGCGAAAGCGGCGACGAAGGCGTCGCGGCTCAGGGCCGAAGGTTTGACGGTTTGAAAGGTGCTCATTTGGCAGCCCCTGTGTACGGGTGGGTTTCTTGCCAGTGACGCGCGATGTCGACGCGACGGCTGAACCACACCTGTTCATGACTTTTAGCGTATTCGATAAAGCGCTTGAGCGAAGCTAGACGCGCCGGACGGCCGATCAAGCGGCAGTGCAGGCCGATCGACAGCATCTTCGGAGCCTCGGCGCCTTCGGCGTAGAGCACGTCGAACGCATCTTTCAGGTATTCGAAGAAGTCGTCGCCCTTGTTGAAACCCTGGACCTGGGTGAAGCGCATGTCGTTGGTGTCCAGGGTGTACGGGATCACCAGGTGCGGCTTGCCGGTCGGGTTGTTCGGTTCCCAGTAGGGCAGGTCGTCGTCGTAGGTGTCGCAGTCGTAGAGGAAACCACCTTCTTCCATCACCAGGCGACGGGTGTTTGGACCCGTGCGGCCGGTGTACCAGCCCAGCGGGCGAGTGCCTGTGATTTCGGTAAGGATGCGGATCGCTTCGAGCATGTGCTCGCGTTCCTGGGCTTCGTCCATGTACTGGTAGTCGATCCAGCGATAGCCATGGCTGCAGATCTCGTGGCCGGCATCGACCATGGCGCGGATCACGTCCGGGTGACGCTGGGCGGCCATGGCCACGGCGAAGATGGTCAGTGGAATGTCGAATTCCTTGAACAGCTTCAGGATCCGCCACACGCCGGCACGGCTGCCATATTCGTAGAGGGATTCCATGCTCATGTTGCGCGCGCCTTGCAGCGGCTGGGCTGAAACCATCTCCGAGAGGAACGCTTCGGATTCTTTGTCGCCGTGCAGGATGTTGCGCTCGCCGCCTTCTTCGTAATTGAGTACGAACGACAGGGCAATACGGGCATTGCCCGGCCAGTGGGGGTGAGGAGGGTTACTGCCGTAACCGACCAGGTCGCGTGGGTAGTCAGCGCTCACTGCAGGCTTCCTTCTTATTCGATGATGACGGTTGGTGTGACGCAGCTGAAAATGGGATGGCGGGCTTGCGTCACAGCGATGGGCTGATTGTATACAACTTTATATTCACTTTGTAAGCCTGATTTTTCGCATTTTTCACCGACTGTCATCTTTTACTGCTATTGGCGTGAGCCTGCAAGAAATCTGCCTGACTGGTCAATTATTGATTGAAGGGTTCATAGATGGTGCGGTTTAGCGGGAAATCGGCGGTAAATATGCAGATGGCGGACGTCATACGAAAAATGTCGTTTTTATTGTGTACAATTTTTTTGAAAAGTGTCTTAATCAGTCGCTCGCCGCAGCTTTTCGTGCTCCGAATCGGTGCGGTCTCCTTTTCAACTGACTTCGGGAGGCGCGAAGTCTGACTGCTCCACGCAGGCAGGCGCGCAGAATCAATGGGACGTTTGACTACACACGTTTTGGACGCAGCACACGGTTGCCCGGGCAGCTCGATCAAGGTCGAGTTGTACCGCGTTGAAGGATCGCACCTGGAATTGGTCGCCAGCGCGATAACCAACAGCGATGGCCGTGTCGATGCACCGCTGCTGCAAGGCGATGACTACCGCACCGGGGTCTATCAGGTTCAGTTTCATGCCGGCGATTACTACCGCGCCCGTGGCGTTCAGCTGCCGGAGCCTGCATTCCTTGATGTGGTGGTGCTGCGTTTTGGCATCTCCGCCGAGCAGGATCACTACCATGTGCCGTTGTTGATTTCGCCTTACAGCTACTCCACCTATCGCGGCAGCTGATCCCCCAGGCAGCTGCTGCAACCTGGAAGCGACTGCGCATATAGCTTCTTTGGTCTTTCGCCCGCTCACACTGCGGGCTTTTTTTCGTCTTCTGTAGGAGCAGCCGGTCGACGCTCGATTGCTCGCGATGGAGGCCCAGACAACGCGGGCATTCAGATGGCCCGCGTCATCGTTAACGTCCATCGCGAGCAAGCTCGCTCCTACAACTGTTATCGGCTCAACAACGATGCAGCCCCCGCACCACTGAACAACCCCGCACTCACCCGATTGAACCAGCTCTGTCCCTTGCCGCTGCGCAGATACCGTGCCGCACCATGGGCGCCGAGGCCGTAGGCCAATTTGCACAACAGGTCGAGCACGGTCCAGGTCACGATCATCACCAGCAGTTGTGGGAGGAACGGCTGTTCGGCACTCAAGAACTGCGGCAGGAAAGCGGCGAAGAACAGGATGTCTTTCGGGTTGCTTGCGCCCAGCATGAACGCACGCCCGAACAGTGCGCGAAAGCGTGGCACCGGCGCGGCCTGTGGCACTTCAGCGCCATGGGAAGGCAGGCGCGATTGCTGCCAGCTCTGCCAGGCGAGGTAGAACAGGTAAAGGGCGCCAAGAATCTTCAGGGCACTGAACAGCTGTTCCGACGCCAGCAACAACGCCCCCAGACCCAGCGCCGAAGCACTCAGCAGACAGATCGATGCCGACACGCCGCCGAGAAAGGCCGGGTAAGAGCGGCGCAGGCCGTAATTCAGACTGTTGCTGATCATCAGCAACGACAGCGGCCCCGGGATCAGGATCACTATCAGCGCAGCGCCGCTGAACAGCAGCCAGGTTTCCAGACTCATCACTTTCCTCCATTTGCACAAAAGCCCCACCCGACGGGGTGAGGCTGTTTTCAAGCGTGTACCGCGTGTGGCTTACAAGAAGATGAACTTGGCGATGAAGATCGCGCAGAGCACCCACAGGCTCACCGAAATTTCCTTGTACTTGCCGGTACCGGCCTTCATCGCCACGTAGGTGATGAAGCCCAGTGCGATGCCGTCGGCGACCGAGAAAGTCAGCGGCATCATGATGGCGGTGACAATCGCCGGAATGCTGTCGGTGGCTTCGTCCCATTCGATGTGGGCCATGCCGCCCATCATCAGCATCGCTACATAAATCAGCGCGCCCGCGGTTGCATAGGCAGGAATCATCCCGGCCAGCGGTGCGAAGAACATGGCTGCAATAAATAGCACACCTACGGTCACTGCGGTAAGACCAGTCCGACCACCCGCTGCAACACCGGCAGCACTTTCCACATAGCTGGTGACCGGAGGAACGCCGACTACCGCACCGAATACGCTGGAAGCACTGTCGGCTTTCATGGCGCGGGAGAGGTTTTCGATCCTGCCATCAGCGCCCACCAGGTTGGCACGCTGGGCAACGCCCATCAGGGTGCCTGCGGTGTCGAACATGTGCACGAAGAGGAAGGCCAGGACCACGCTGACCATGCTGATGTTGAATACACCCACAACGTTCATGGCCATCCAGGTCGGAGCCAGGCTCGGTGGGGCGGACATGATGCCCTCGTAGTGCACCAGCCCAAGGCCCCAACCGGCGAGGGTCACGGTGATGATGCTGATGAGGATCGCGCCGAACACCTTGTGATAGCTGAGGATGGCGATCATCAGGAAGCACACGGCGGCAAGCAGCGGACCGGGTTCGCGCAGGGAGCCGAGCTTGATCAGGGTCGCCGGGCTATCGACGACGATACCTGCGGTTTTCAGGCCGATCAGCCCCAGGAACAGACCCACGCCGGCGCCCATGGCGAAGCGCAGGCTGACCGGGATGCTGTTGAGCAGCCATTCGCGGATCCGCGAGAAGGTCAGGATCATGAACAACACACCGGACACAAACACCGCGCCGAGGGCGGTTTCCCAGTTGTAGCCCATGGTGCCAACCACGGTGTAGGTGAAGAAGGCGTTCAGCCCCATGCCTGGTGCCAGGCCGACCGGCCAGTTGGCGTACAGGCCCATCAACAGGCAACCGAGTGCCGCGGCGATACAGGTGGCGACGAACGCCGCACCGTGATCGATCCCGGCGTCGGCCATGATGTTGGGGTTGACGAAAATGATGTAAGCCATGGTGATGAAGGTTGTCAGACCGGCAATCAGCTCGGTCTTCACCGTGGTGCCGTGCAAGCTGAGTTTGAACAGACGTTCCAGCAAGCCATTGCGTAATGGCGGCGAGATTTCCAGCGTCGATGCTTCGGATTTGCGGCTTTCCACAGCGAGTACTCCTCAAGAGTTTTATTGTTATTTCCAGGGCCGGATCCGAGAGGGGTGGCAGCGGCCCTTTGAGGTACTTGCGAATTTGTTGACCTCTTGGTCAGGAACTCGCACGAAGTGGATTATGCTTTTGTATACAAAGAATGCAAATAATGTTTTTGATTTTGTAGACGAAAAGTTTGGCAATAGGGATATATCGCCTGTTCCGATGCCATCGCGGGCAAGCTCGCTCCCACAGTTGATCGCATACCCCTGTAGGAGCGAGCCTGCTCGCGAAGGACTTTCGGGCTCAGGTTTTTTGTTGATTCTCCCCAAGCGCCAGATTCACCGCCAGCCAGCCATTCACCGCCGTCTCCCCAGCCTCGGCAAACACCCGCTCCAGCAATTTCACCTGCTCACGGCGCAACGACTGTTCGAAACGAGCGCCGTCATCGGTCAGTTCCAGCAACCGCTTACGCTTGTCCGACTCGGACGCGACGCTGTCCACCAGATGCATCTCGACCAACTGACGCAACGGCATGTTCAACGCCTGCTTGCTCACCCCGAGCAAGGCCAGCAACTCCTTGACGCTGAGGTTCGGATAGCGGGCGATGAAAAACACGATGCGCTGATGCACCCGACTCAGGCCGCGACGTTCGAGCATTTCATCGGCCTTGGCGGTGAAGGCCTGGTAGCCGAAGAAAAACGCTTCCATGGCTTGCTGCTGGGAAAGCGGGTTTTTAAGGTCAAGCATATTGACGTATCCGTTCGGGGAAGCGTAATTTCGGTCAACAAGTTTGACTCATTTTTCACATGCCTCGCTACCGGTGATCCCCATGGCTTTTTCCGAACGTGTCTCACGCCTTAAAAGTTCTTTGATCCGTGAAATCCTCGCTGCGGCCCAACGTCCGCAGGTGATGTCGTTTGCCGGCGGCTTGCCGGCCGAAACCATGTTGCCGAAGGTCGAGTGGACCGAGATGCCGGTTTCCATGGGCCAATACGGCATGAGCGAGGGCGAACCGGCGTTGCGCGAAGCGCTGGCCGCCGAGGCGCGAGCGTTGGGAGTGCCATGTGAGGCAAGCCAGGTACTGGTGGTCAGCGGCTCACAGCAGACCCTCGACCTGGCCGCCAAGCTGTATATCGACAAGGGCACCGAAATCCTGCTCGAAGCGCCGACTTATCTGGCGGCATTGCAGATTTTCCAGCTGTTCGGCGCCGAATGCCTGACCGTGCCGCTGGAGGCTGACGGACCGAACTTGACGGCGCTACGTGCTCGCCTGGAACAACACCGCCCGGCTTTCATCTACCTGATCCCGACCTTCCAGAATCCATCGGCAGTGCGTTACAGCGAAGCCAAACGCAACGCGGTGGCGGCATTGCTCGATGAGTTTGGCGTGACGCTGATTGAGGACGAGCCTTATCGCGAGCTGACCTTCGACGGTGGCAGCGCCACGCCGATTGTCAGTCGCTTGAAGAAGGCCAGCTGGATCTATACCGGGACCGTGTCGAAAACCCTGTTGCCGGGTTTGCGTGTCGGCTACTTGATCGCCAGCCCGGACCTGTATCCACATCTGTTGAAACTCAAGCAATCGGCGGATTTGCACACCAATCGGGTCGGCCAGTGGCAGGCGCTGCAATGGATCGGCACCGAGAAATATCAGCAACACCGTAGTGAGTTGCGCGATTTTTATCGGGGGCGTCGGGATGCGTTTCAGGCTGCGCTGGAAACGCACTTCTCCGATCTGGCGGACTGGAACGTGCCGCAGGGCGGGCTGTTCTTCTGGTTGAAACTCAAGCAGCCGCAAGACACCCGCACCTTGCTGAATGCCGCGCTGGCCAACGACGTGGCGTTCATGCCGGGGGAGCCGTTCTTCCCCGAGCCGGACAACCATCCGGGGTATCTGCGATTGAACTTCAGCCACATTGATCCGGCGCGGCTGGATGAGGGGCTCAAGCGGTTGGCGGCGGTGGTGCGTGCTGCCCAGGCCGCAAAAGCAGCCTAGAAACAAATAAACCGGCCAATGGGCCGGTTTATTTTTGTCTGAAATTTATGGTGCCTGTGCCGACCTCATCGCGAGCAAGCTCGCTCCCACAGACAAGTCCACTGTGGGAGCGAGCTTGCTCGCGATGGGGGCATCAGCCCCGCCCAAATTTTTCAGGCTGCCGCAAAACGCTTGTCCAGATAATCAATGATCATCTTGGACTCATACATCCAGGTGGTCTGGCCATTCTCTTCAATGCGCAGGCACGGCACCTTGATCTTGCCGCCTTGCTCCAGCAAGGTCTGGCGATCCTGTTCGTTGTTCTTCGCGTCGCGAAGGGCCACCGGCACATTCAGGCGGCGCAGGGTACGGCGAGTCTTCACGCAGAACGGGCAGGCGTGGAATTGATACAGCGTCAGGCCCTTGGCAGCCGAATTGACCTGTGCCTGAACTTCCGCCGGGCGCTGCTTCTTGCCTGGGCGGGTGATGAAGTCGATGAAGATGATCAGTTGGCCAAGGCCGACACGAAGCGCTTTTACGAACACGTTGAAAGCCTCACGGTGCAAACGAATAAGGGCGCGCAGCTTACCTGATTTTTTGCGGGCGAAAAAAAACCGGCGATGAACGCCGGTTTTCTTCGTGCCGCAAATTACTTGATGAGGCTGAGGAATTCGCTGCGGGTGGCGGCGTTCTCGCGGAACTCACCGAGCATCACCGAGGTGATCATCGTCGAATTCTGCTTTTCCACACCGCGCATCATCATGCACATGTGCTTGGCCTCGATCACCACCGCAACGCCCAGGGCGCCGGTAACCTGCTGGACCGCATCAGCGATCTGGCGGCTGAGGTTTTCCTGGATCTGCAGGCGGCGGGCGTACATGTCGACGATCCGCGCGACTTTCGACAGGCCCAGGACCTTGCCGCTCGGGATGTAGGCGACGTGAGCCTTGCCGATGAACGGCAGCAAGTGGTGTTCGCACAACGAGTACAACTCGATGTCCTTGACCAGCACCATTTCGCTGTTGTCGGAGCTGAACAGGGCACCGTTGGTGACCTCTTCCAGTGTCTGTTCATAGCCGCGGCAGAGGTACTGCATGGCTTTGGCGGCACGTTTTGGCGTGTCGAGCAGGCCTTCGCGGGAAACGTCCTCGCCGAGCTGGCCGAGGATCGCCGTGTAATTCTGTTCCAGGGACATGAAACTACCTGTGGGATTTTACGCAAAGGGCAAGGGTACGGTGACGGACACGACGCTGCAAGCGTGACGCGTCAGCTTTACTCGTCACGACCTTCCATCATGGTGCGTTTGAGCATCACATAAACCGCGCCAGCACCACCATGTTTCGCCTGGCACGAGGTGAAGCCGAGTACCTGTGGATGCTGGCGCAGCCAGGTGTTGACGTGGCTTTTGATCATCGGCCGCTTGCCGTCCAGGCGAACAGCCTTGCCATGGGTGACGCGCACGCAGCGGATTTCGAATTTGGTGGCTTCAGCCAAAAATGCCCAGAGGGTTTCCCTGGCCTTTTCCACGCTCATGCCGTGCAGGTCGAGGCTGCCTTCGAAAGGAATCTGCCCGACCTTGAGCTTGCGCATCTGGCTTTCCTGCACGCCATCGCGGGCCCACATCAGCTCGTCTTCAGGGCCGACGTCGATGACGAACTGATCGGACAGCCCGTCGACGGTGGTGGATTCGGTGCGCACGGTGGCCGCTTGACGCAGCTTGGCAATCTGCGCGCGGTCAGCCTTGGGTTTGCCGGTTTCGGCGCGATCGTGCTTGATCGGCTTGACGCCTTGGATCGCGCTTTTGAACAGGGAAAAATCGTCGTCTTGCATGTCAGCCTCCGCGAAGGGCGGCCAGTTTACCCAACTCGAAGCGAATCGGGCGCGACAAAAACGCGCGCGATGCCAGGCTCAGTCGTGTTTTTTCATCAGGTGCGGGGACATGGCCAGCTCCCGCGACTGCCGCGAGCGACGACGGCAACGGCGCCATAGCCAGACACCGAGGTACAGCACGAACAGGCCGATGGCCAGGATCACGGCAGCACCGGTGCGGCTTGTGTTCAATTCACCCAGGGCGGGTGCGTGGCCGAGCAGGCTGGCGGCACCGGCCATGGCCAGCAACACGCCGCACATCGCCAGCAACGCCGCGAACGTCGCGCCGATTCGAAAACGCCAGTTGCTTTGGCCTTTGGGCCGCAAGCGGCGAGCGTCAAAACCATCGGATAACTTCATTCCGACCTTCCTCAATGGGTATCGGCCCTTCGACCGGGAGTTGACCGGGATGTTCCTGAGGCTAAGACAATTACGGCAAATGGGAGGCTTTTGCGGATGAGCGGCGTTCCAGGCCGCTCATTGAGCGTCGATCAGATCAGTTCACGGGTCAGCGCGAGGGTGGCGAAGTTGTCGCCCATGATCGCCATTTCCGTCTGATGGACGTGTGCGGCACTGAGCACGCCGCCCTTGTAAGGCAGGTCGCGGGTGGCGCAGGCGTCTTCCACCAGGGTGCAGCGGAAGCCCAGGTTCTTGGCGGCACGTACCGTGGTGCTGACGCTGGAGTGGCTCATGAAACCGCAGACGATCAGGTCAAGGGCGCCGAGGTCTTCCAGGCGTTGTGCCAGTTCGGTGCCGTGAAAAGCGCTTGGCAACAATTTGCCGATGACGGTTTCATCGCTCTGCGGCTCCAGGCCCGGAATGAACTCTCCACCTACGCCCTGTGGGTTGAACAGCCCGCCGAGGGTACCGAGGTGGCGGACATGCACGATCGGCCGGCCGGCGGCGCGGGCAGCGGCGAGCAGTTGCTTGATGTTCGCGACAGCTTCATCCATGCCGCTCAGGGCCAGTGGGCCACTGAGGTATTCTTTCTGGGCATCGATGATGACCAGGGTGGCATGGCTCAGATTGGCCGCTGCATAACCGCGGCCGCTGAGTTGAAACATCGTTTTTGGAACAGACATTCTGGGGCTCCTTGGAGTGGGGCTTTTGCGCCATTGTCCTCTGGCTGAGCGGTTCTGTGAATCGCTACGATCGTAGGTGCCGTCGTTGCTGGCCTGTAGCCTTGTCAATAGTCACGTTTTGTTCAATAGCCTAGCGAAAAAATGGATAACTCCTACATTTGAATCGGTAGTTTCCCGCGTCGTCGTGAAGTCGTTTGACTGGTAGAATCCCCCGTCGATTTTTCTGGAGTTTGCCGTCGTGATCACTTCCCGCCTTCGTACCCTGCGTGACCATATCCGTTGGGCCGTCAGCCGCTTCCATGGGGAGGATCTTTTTTTCGGCCATGGCACTGACAACGCCTGGGACGAAGCCCGGCAATTGGTGTTGGGCGCGTTGCACCTGCCGTGGGAAATATCCGACAGCTACCTCGACTGCAACCTGGAAGAAGACGAAGTGGTTCACCTGCAGCTTTTGCTCAAGCGCCGCATCGAAGATCGGGTGCCTACCGCGTATCTGCTGGGCGAGGCCTGGTTCTGTGGCATGTCGTTCATCGTCGATGAGCGTGTGCTGATCCCGCGCTCCCCCATCGGCGAGTTGATCGAAAACCGTTTTACTCCGTGGCTGGCTACCGAGCCGGCGCGGATTCTCGACCTGTGCACCGGTTCCGGTTGCATCGGCATCGCCTGCGCCTACGAGTTCCAGCATGCCGAGGTGGTGTTGGCGGACCTGTCGTTCGAAGCGCTGGAAGTGGCCAATCAGAACATCGAGCGCCATGGTGTCGATGAGCGTGTGTACACGGTGCAGGGCGACGGTTTCGAGGGCTTGCCGGGTCAACGTTTCGACCTGATCGTGTCGAACCCGCCCTACGTCGATGCGGAAGATTTCGCCGACATGCCGGACGAATACCAGCACGAACCGGAACTGGGCCTGGCCTGCGGTGATGATGGTTTGAACCTGGTGCGGCGCATGCTTGCCGAGGCGGCGGATCATCTGACCGAGAAGGGCTTGCTGATTGTCGAAGTGGGCAACAGCCAGGTGCACGTCGAGGCGTTGTACCCGGAAGTCGACTTCGCCTGGCTGGAGTTCGAGCGTGGCGGCCATGGTGTGTTCATGCTCAGCGCGCAGCAGTGTCGTGAGCATCAGGCGTTGTTCGCTTCTCGCGTCTGACCTTGTAGGAGCGAGCTCGCTCGCGATGGACGTAAGGGCGACGTGTTTATTCAGAATACACGCGTCATCGTTAACGTCCATCGCGAGCAAGCTCGCTCCTACAATGAATGCGCCGCGGTCTCAAGCCTTCAACGATGCGTGGCAATCCAGATCAACAACCCCGCCTGAAACACCGCAAACGCCACCAGGCAGGTGATGGTGAATCGCAGCCCGGCGTCTTCGCGTTTGTACTTGCTGACTTTTTCTTCGTGTTTCTTGAGTTTGACTTCCTGCTCGGCCAGGTTCTGTTCGGCTTGCTGGAGCATCTGCGCCGCCTCGAGGATTTCCACGACCTGCAGTTTTTCGCTGTTCCAGTCGCCAGAGAGGTCGCCGACCTTGACCGGCTTGACACTGCCTTTCAAATGCTGGGCATCGGCATACACCACGTCGAAACCGTGCACGCGTAAAAAATGATCGCGGCGCAGGCGGGTGTCTTCGTTCAGTGCATCCTTGTTGTTCAGGTCAAAGCCGTCGACGGTGTAGGTCGGCCAGCGCTTTTTCGCCCAATTGATGCCCTGGGCCGCCAAGTAGCGACCAATGCCACGGTTCAGCGGTTCAATCTGCAGTCCGCTTTCCGGTCCGAAATGCACGCGTTTTTCAGCGTGATCGACCCACACGTCCAGATGATTCTGTTCCTTGCGTACGCGCTGGCCGGGCAGGGTGATGCTCATGCGCATCAGGCTGTGCGTCTTGTCATTGCGTTCGGCATAGCCTAACTCGACAAAGCGCAATGGGCGTCCGCCTGTGTTGCGGTCAGTCTGCAGCGGCGCCAGACGGAGCATCTTGTGGTGCTCGACGTGGACGTCCGCCCAGGGCAGCTCGACCGCTGGCGGTGCGTCTTTTTCAGCGCTGGTGTCGGGTGAAGTCTGGGTGTCAGTCATAACGGCGAGATCCTGTCCAAGCTCAGCTTGTCGCCAACCAATGTGTTGGCGACAAAGGCTTATCGGCCGTTTTTTTCAAGACTGGAGGTTAACTGGCGCGAAGTCCGTCAATAAAACCGAGGATTCGCGTGCCCAGTTCCGCCGCCAGGGGCAGCTGCGGGTCCTTATAGGAGGCCAGTTGGCGTTTGACGTCGTTAGGCACGATGCGCATGACGTGGTTCATGCCCTCGATCAGCGCCAGTTCGGCGTCCGGTTTGGCCGCCTTGAGCAGCCTTGCGTCATTGACGCCGACCTGGATGTCGTTGCTGCCCTGAATGATCAGTGCTGGCATCTTCAACTTCGCAAATGCCGCGGCCGGGTCCTGGCGGAACAGGGAAATCAGGTAAGGCTGCACGCTCGGACGGAAAATCACCTGCAAGGGTGGCGGCACATTGTCGTCGGTTTTCCCGGCCTTGAGGCTGTCGAGCAATTCATTGCTGCGCAGCATCAGCGGTTGAGGCAGGCGATTGCCCAGTTGCTCGCGAATGACCTGATCCACCGGTCTTGCGCTGCCGGAGACAGATATCACCGCGTCGGCATCGATATCCGGCGCAGCGAGGCTGGCGATCAGGGCGCCTTCGCTGTGACCCAGCACGATCAACTGGCCAAAACGCGGATCGGTCTTGAGTTTCCGGCCCCAGGCTTGGGCATCGGCCACATAAGCTTCCACCGTCAGATTGCGTTCATCCGGGGTCGCCGCCAGGCTCGCGGCCACGCCACGCTTGTCGTAACGCACGCTGGCGATGTTGTGTTTGGCCAGCACCCAGGCCAGGCGCTTGAGGCTGTCATTGCGCCCGCCGTCGGCGTTGTTTCCGTCACGATCCGTAGGGCCGGAGCCTGAAATGATCAGGACAACCGGCACTCGATTGTCGGATTTTGGCAGCAACAACGAGCCGAAAAGCTCGCCGGTGCCCGTATCCAATGTGATCGGTCGTTGCAGGACAGTCGCCTGGGCGAAGCCGGAAATCAGGGTAAGGCTCAAGGCTAGAACTCGCAGCATCATCGCGCCATTATCAAGAAGATGCCGGTTGGACTCACGGGCACCCATAAGGTTCGAGGATGAACTACTTGGGTAGCCTGCGTATACTGGCGCGCATTACGTATTCAGGTTCATTTCACGGAGCGTCCTGCATGTCCGGCAATACCTACGGCAAGCTGTTCACTGTCACCACCGCGGGCGAAAGCCATGGCCCGGCGTTGGTCGCCATTGTCGATGGCTGCCCGCCGGGGCTGGAGATTTCCCTGGAGGATCTGCAGCGTGACCTGGACCGCCGCAAGCCCGGCACCAGCCGCCACACCACCCAGCGCCAGGAAGCCGACGAAGTCGAAATCCTCTCCGGCGTGTTCGAAGGCCGCACCACCGGTTGCGCCATCGGCCTGTTGATCCGCAACACCGACCAGAAGTCCAAGGACTACTCGGCGATCAAGGACCTGTTCCGCCCGGCCCACGCCGATTACACCTACCACCACAAGTACGGCGAGCGCGATTATCGCGGCGGCGGTCGCAGCTCGGCCCGTGAAACCGCGATGCGCGTCGCGGCCGGTGCGATTGCAAAAAAATACCTGGCCAGCCAGGGCATCGTCATTCGCGGCTACATGAGCCAGTTGGGGCCGATTGAAATCCCGTTCAAGACCTGGGATTCGGTCGAGCAGAACGCCTTCTTCAGCCCGGACCCGGACAAAGTGCCTGAGCTGGAGGCCTATATGGACCAGTTGCGTCGCGACCAGGATTCGGTCGGTGCGAAAATCACCGTGGTCGCCGAAGGCGTGATGCCGGGCCTGGGCGAGCCGATCTTCGACCGCCTCGACGCGGAGCTGGCCCATGCGCTGATGAGCATCAACGCGGTCAAGGGCGTGGAAATCGGCGCCGGTTTTGCCAGCGTCGCCCAGCGTGGCACCGAGCATCGCGATGAAATGACCCCGGAAGGTTTCCTCAGCAACAACGCGGGCGGCATTCTCGGCGGTATTTCCTCCGGTCAGCCCATCGTTGCGCACCTGGCGCTGAAGCCGACGTCGAGCATCACAACGCCGGGCCGTTCCATCGACATCCATGGCAATCCGGTGGAAGTGATCACCAAGGGCCGTCACGACCCGTGCGTGGGCATCCGCGCCACGCCGATTGCCGAGGCGATGATGGCCATCGTGCTGATGGATCACCTGCTGCGCCATCGTGGGCAAAACGCCGACGTGCGTGTGAGCACGCCGGTGCTGGGTCAGCTGTAAATGGCTGACATCATGGTCGCAGCCGTCTGATGGCGACTGCGGCGCTCCCGTACTGGCGGCTTTCCAGTTTCTATCTGTTCTATTTCGCCTTGCTCGGTTCGACAGCGCCGTTTCTGGCGCTGTACTTCGATCACCTGGGGTTCAGCGCAGCGCGGATCGGCGAGCTGGTGGCGATCCCGATGCTGATGCGCTGTGTGGCGCCGAACATCTGGGGCTGGCTGGGCGACTACACCGGTCGGCGACTGGCCATCGTGCGCTTCGGCGCGGTGTGCACGCTGCTGACCTTTTCGCTGATCTTCGTCAGCAAGACCTACGCCTGGCTGGCGATGGTCATGGCCTTGCATGCGTTCTTCTGGCACGCGGTGTTGCCACAGTTCGAAGTCATCACCCTGGCGCATTTGCAGAGCCAGACCTCGCGCTACAGCCAGATTCGCCTGTGGGGCTCGATCGGTTTCATCATCACCGTGGTCGCGCTGGGCCGTTTGTTTGAATGGCTGAGCCTGGACATCTATCCGGCGGCGCTGGTGCTGATCATGGTGGGCATCGTGCTCAGCAGCCTGTGGGTGCCCAATGCCCAACCGGCCCCGGGCAACCGGGTGGCGGGGGAGGGATTCCTCAAGCAACTGCGCAACCCCGGCGTTTTGGCGTTTTACGGCTGCGTGGCGCTGATGCAAATGAGCCACGGACCGTATTACACGTTCTTGACCTTGCACCTTGAGCGCCTGGGTTACAGCCGGGGTGTGATCGGCATGCTCTGGGCGGTCGGCGTGGTCGCCGAAGTCCTGATGTTTCTGGCCATGAGCCGGATCTTCGCGCGCTTTTCACTGCGCCGGGTGCTGATGGCCAGCTTTCTGCTGGCGGCGTTGCGTTGGCTGTTGCTGGGTTCGCTGGCAGAGTTTCTTTGGGTACTGTTGTTTGCCCAGATCCTGCACGCGGCGACGTTCGGCAGCTTTCACGCCGCTGCCATTTCATTCGTGCAACGTAGCTTCGGTGCGCGCCAGCAAGGCCAGGGCCAGGCGCTGTACGCCGCATTGGCCGGCACCGGCGGTGCGTTGGGCGCGTTGTATTCCGGCTACAGCTGGAATGCCCTCGGCGCGGCATGGACATTTAGTATTGCCAGTCTCGCAGCCGTCGCGGCTGCCGTTATCATTGCCACACGTATGCAAGAGGACAGGCCATGAGCCTTACCCGTGAACAACTCGCCCAGGAAATCATCGACGCCGGGCGTTTTCTGTATGGCCGCGGCTGGTCGCCGGCTACCAGCAGTAATTACTCGACCCGCCTGTCGCCGAGCGAAGCCTTGCTGACCGTGTCCGGCAAGCACAAGGGGCAACTGGGCATGGACGACGTGTTGGCCACCGACCTGTCCGGCAATAGCCTGGAACCGGGCAAGAAACCGTCCGCCGAAACCCTGTTGCACACCCAGCTCTACAGCTGGCGCCCGGAGATCGGTGCCGTGTTGCACACTCATTCCGTGAACGCCACCGTGCTGTCGCGCCTGACGCCGCAAGACTTCATCGAGTTCGAAGACTACGAACTGCAAAAGGCCTTCAGCGGTGTGACGACCCACGAATCCCGAGTGCGGGTGCCGATTTTCGACAACGACCAGGACATTGCGCGACTGGCCGCCAAGGTGCAGCCTTGGCTCGACGCCCATCCCGATTGCGTCGGCTACCTGATCCGTGGCCATGGCCTGTACACCTGGGGCGCGCGCATGAGCGATGCCCTGCGGCAGATCGAGGCCTTTGAATTTTTGTTCGAGTGCGAGTTGAAGATGCGCTCGCTCTTTAAAGCATGAACCGTTAAGGAGTTGCCCTGATGAGCAGCCTGTCCGTCTATCACGTCTCCAGCCCTGAAATCCCCAACAAGGTGCTGACCCATTTCGAAGACATAGCCTCGACCCTGGCCGAGCAGGGCGTACGCTTCGATCGCTGGCAAGCCGCGGCGAAGATCCAGCCGGGCGCCACTCAGGACGAAGTGATTGCCGCCTACCAGGAGCAAATCGACAAGCTGATGACCGAGCGCGGTTACGTCACTGTCGACGTGATCAGCCTCAACAGCGATCACCCGCAAAAAGCCGAACTGCGTGCCAAGTTCCTCGACGAACATCGCCACGGCGAAGATGAAGTACGATTTTTCGTTGCCGGCCGTGGCCTGTTTACCCTGCACATCGACGATTACGTCTACGCGGTGCTGTGCGAGAAAAACGATCTGATCTCGGTACCGGCCGGAACCAAACACTGGTTCGACATGGGCGAACATCCACACTTCGTCGCGATCCGTCTGTTCAACAACCCGGAAGGTTGGGTGGCCAATTTCACCGGCGAAGACATCGCCAGCCAATTCCCGCGCCTGGAGGACTGAGTCGATGCCGATCAAAGCGATTCTCACCGACATCGAAGGCACCACCAGCGCGGTGAGTTTTGTGTTCGACGTGCTGTTCCCCTATGCCGCCAAACACTTGCCGGCGTTTGTCCGTCAGCATGCCGAACGCGCCGATGTGGCGGAGCAACTGGCTGCCGTGCGCCGCGACAGCAACGAACCGGACGCCGACGTCGAGCGGGTCATCGAGATCCTGTTGGGCTGGATCGCTGAAGACCGCAAGGCCACGCCGCTGAAAGCGTTGCAGGGCATGGTCTGGGAGCAGGGCTATCAGGCCGGGCAGTTGAAGGGGCACGTGTACCCGGACGCCGTTGAAGCGCTCAAGCGCTGGCATCGGGACGGCTTTCAACTGTTTGTTTATTCGTCCGGTTCGATCCAGGCCCAGCGGTTGATCTTCGGCTGCTCAGAGGCGGGGGATCTGACGCCACTGTTCAGCGGCTATTTCGATACCACTTCGGGCCCCAAGCGCGAGGCGCAGTCCTACGCCAACATCACCCTGGCGATCAACCTTGAGGCGGGGCAGATTCTGTTTCTGTCGGACATCGTCGAAGAACTCGACGCGGCGCGCACGGCGGGGATGGCCACTTGCGGGCTGGCCCGCGAGGGTGGGGAACTGGCGGGGCATGTCACCGTGGACAGCTTTGCGCGGATAAATCCCGCCAATTTCTAAACGCCGCAAAACCTGTGGGAGCGAGCTTGCTCGCGATAGCGATATGTCATCCAACATTGATGTTGACTGACACTCCGCTATCGCGAGCAGGCTCGCTCCCACAGTGTTTTTCCCACAACTGTTTACAGCGAGTGATAGGTCGGCAGGGCAAACCGTTGCTGGCTCTGCAGCATGGAAATCTGCGGCAGTTCACTGGCTTGTTCGGCGAGGTCGCGGCGAATCGCACTGATGACCCACGTCAGTTGGTCGCCATTGTGCAATTGCTGATAGGAAATCGAGCGCTTGAACACCTTGCCTTCGCCGCCGCTCAGGGTCAGCAGGATCCCACCGTCAGGCCGGGCATGGGTGGTGACTTCGAAGTTGGAGAACAGGGACGAAAATTTTTCCTGAATCAGGTTCATTTCTTTCAGCTCCGTTGGCTCTTGAATGACAAGCATACGGAGAGGGTTGCAGTGATTGTGCCAGTCTGGGCTGTTTGTAAATTATCTTATAAAACAACAAGTTAGTATCTGTGGTGATTTTTGCTTTCGTGCATTCTGCATGAACGGCCATCGTGCATCCTGCATTTTGCGAGGTCGCTCGGCGATTCGATGGAACCATTGCGTGTGCGGGGGTTCACGATTGGCCCTGTATCAATCGCAGATCAAGATCGCAGATACAAAACATTTCAAAAACCGCGTGTACAGCTCAAGAACCGTTGACGTATTTTCGGGTTCAGTCATCGCAGCCCGACAATAAAAAGATCGAACGGGAGCATCATGAGTCGCACGTCGAACGACACGATTACCTGGAGCATGATGCTCCGCAAGCTGCCTTCCATCGCCAAGGCCATCCCCCGGGTGGTGAGGGGCATGAAGGCAGCCAACGTCAAGGACCCGACCCAGGCGTGTGGTTTGGGCTGGAGTTTCGAGCAAGCCACGCTGCGCAACCCGGATGGCCCGGCGCTGTTGCAAGGCGACGTAACGCTCAGTTACTCCGAGGTCAACCAATGGGCCAATCGCATCGCTCATCACCTGATCGGCCAAGGCATCGGCAAGGGTGATGTGGTGGCTGTCTTCATCGAGAACCGCCCGGAACTGCTGGTGACGATTCTGGCGGTGGCCAAGGTCGGCGCGATCAGTGCACTGCTCAATACCTCGCAAACCCGCGACACCCTGGTGCACAGTGTGAACCTGGTGGCGCCGGTGGCGATCATTGTCGGTGAGGAGTTGGTCCCGGCGTACCTGGCGGTGCGTGAGCGGGTGTCGATCAAGGCTGCGCGAACCTGGTTCGTTGCCGATCAGGACACCTCTCGCCAACCCGGTATCGCACCTGAAGGTCTCATCAACCTGATGACCGTCAGCCTCGACGACGCCAGCGACAACCCGGCCAGCAGCCAGCAGATTTTCTTCGACGATCCCTGCTTTTATATCTACACCTCGGGCACCACGGGGCTGCCCAAGGCCGGCGTGTTCAAGCACGGTCGCTGGATGCGCAGCTCTGCGAGCTTCGGCATGATCGCCCTGGACATGCGCCCCGAGGATGTCGTCTATTGCACCTTGCCGCTGTACCACGCCACGGGCCTTTGCGTGTGCTGGGGTTCGGCCGTCAGTGGGGCCAGCGGGTTCGCCATCCGCCGCAAATTCAGCGCCAGTCAGTTCTGGAACGATGCGCGCAAGTACCGGGCGACCACCATCGGTTATGTCGGTGAACTGTGCCGCTACCTGGTCGATCAACCGCCCAGCTCCGAGGACAGCCGGCACGATGTGAAGAAAATGATCGGCAACGGCTTGCGCCCCGGCGCCTGGAGCGAGTTCAAGACCCGCTTTGCGGTGAATCACATCTGCGAGCTGTACGCTGCCAGCGACGGCAATATCGGTTTCACCAACATTCTCAATTTCGACAACACCATCGGCTTTTCCCTGATGTCCTGGGAGTTGGTCGCGTACGACCATGACAGCGGCGCGCCGATTCGACAGGCCAATGGCCTGATGCGCAAGGTCGCCAAGGGTGAGCAGGGGTTGTTGCTGGCAAAAATCGACGACAAGGCCCCCCTGGACGGTTACACCGATCCGCAGAAAACCGCCAAGGTCGTGCTTCAGGATGTGTTCGAAAAGGGAGACCGCTACTTCAACACCGGCGACCTGTTGCGCAACATCGGCTTTGGGCATGCACAGTTTGTCGACCGCCTGGGCGACACCTACCGCTGGAAGGGCGAAAACGTTTCGACCACGGAGGTCGAAAACATCCTCCTGCAACACCCGCTTATTTCCGAAGCCGTGGCCTATGGCGTGGAAATCCGCAACACCAATGGCCGGGCCGGGATGGCGGCGATCACTCCCGCCGAATCCTTGGCAACTCTGGACTTCAGTGAGCTGCTGGCCTTCGCCCGCGAGCAGATGCCGGCCTATGCAGTGCCGTTGTTCCTGCGGGTGAAAGTGAAAATGGAAACCACCGGGACGTTCAAATATCAGAAGACCCGACTCAAGGACGAGGCCTTCGACCCGGGTAAAACCGGCGATGACCCGATCTATGCCTGGTTGCCGGGGACACAGACTTATGTACAGGTCACGGAGCAGTTGTTGTCCGACATTCACGGCGGCAAGTACCGCTATTGAATCTGACTATGGCGGCCCATGAGAAAAAACAAGTGACAGTGCCGGGGGCGCTCGGGAAACTGTCGGCTTTTACGAATGACAGAAAAGGGAGTGCCCAATGTCAGACAAAAGCCGCCAGATGACCCCCGAAGAAGCCGCCGAATTTACCGAACAGGTATTCAACAAGGCACGGGAGGGCGATGCGGCGATGATGGCCGCGCTGCTGACCAAGGGTTTGCCGCCGAACCTGCGTAACCACAAGGGCGATACCTTGCTGATGCTGGCCGCGTATCACGGGCATGTGGACACGGTAAAAGTCCTGCTGGAGCACAAGGCCGACCCGGAGATCCGCAACGACAACGGCCAGAGCCCGATTGCCGGTGCCGCCTTCAAGGGTGACCTGGTGGTGATCAAGGCCTTGGTCGATGGCGGCGCCCAGGTTGAAGGCTCGTCCTTCGATGGCCGCACGGCGCTGATGATGGCGGCGATGTTCAACCGCGTCGAAGTGGTCGATTACCTGATCAGCAAGGGCGCCGACCCGAAAGCCAAGGACGCCAATGGCATCACCGCGCTGGAGGCTGCCAGGACCATGGGGGCTTCCGATACCGTTGCGCAGCTTGAGAAGCTGATTGGCTGATATCGAATGACTTGAGGCTGTTAATCCCAATTGTGGCGAGGGGGCTTGCCCCCGTTCGGCTGCGAAGCAGTCGTAGAATCAGCATATGCGGTCTTTCTGATGTACCCCAATTGAATGTTTTGGGGCCGCTTCGCGACCCAACGGGGGCAAGCCCCCTCGCCACAGGTCCGCATTTCCCTCATTAATGCGCTATCCTTCGCGCCCTCAAAATTCACCTCGCAACAGGATCCTCCCCATGAAAGCCGCACTCGTCGAACTCATCAGCAAAATCAGCTCCGGGTGCATGGGCGAAGACGAAATCCTCAAGGTCGCGGACGAAGCGGCCCAGGCCTACGCCGATCCCGAGGCTTTTCTGACGGCCAATCCGGACATCAACTACGACGAAACCTTCCCGATCCCGCTGGGTGAGTGGGTGGTGGTCGGCAGCCTGCCGGAAACGGTGCTTTTCCAGGCTGACACTTACATGGACCTGTTCGCGCAGATCGTCGCCTCGTTCGGCCCGGGTGTGGAGTTCAATCTCAAGCCCAAGCAACTGGCCAGGACCGAAGCTCTGACCGCGCTCAACCGCATCCAGGTGCAGATGAGCAGCATGAACAAGGAAAACGGTGGCTACACGCTGATGAACTTCAGCCAGTTGCTCGATGACGAGTTGCAGGTGGTCCTGGTCTACGGCAATGACGTGCCACGGGTGCTGGAATTGTGCACCGAAGTGGGCATTACAGCCGCGCCATCCCTGGAAGCCCTGAAAGTGGCGATCCACGTCTGATCCAGACACTGTCAATAAAAAGGGATCCTCGCGACGACCGTCTATCCTGAGGGGGCATATCACTTTTTGGGAGCGTCACCATGGGTTCTACGTTCAACAGCCTGGTTGCCTTGATCATTTTTGTCCTGGACATCTGGGCCATCATCAACGTCTTCAAAAGTAGTGTCGGGACCGGGATGAAAATCCTCTGGGTACTGCTGATCGCGCTGTTGCCGGTGCTGGGACTGATCATCTGGGCCATTGCCGGGCCGCGGGGCAACGTCAAACTCTGAGCGGCGACACTGAACCTGTGGGAGCGTGGCTTGCCCGCGATGCAGGCACCTCGGTCTGTCAGTTACACCTCGGTGATCCCATCGCGGGCAAGCCCGCTCCCACAGGATTGGGGCACGCCGAACAAGTGAGGTTCGACCTGTCATGTTGCGCGACGTAGAATGCGCGCCTTTCCCGGCCAATCGAGACGCTCGATTGGCCATCATGGGCGGGTAACCGTCCGTTGCCACCCGCATTCATCGGAGCACTTCCCATGAGCAACATCCCTGCCAGCGACTACCTGGAAACCCTCTACGAAGGCTACGGCCAGCGTTTTCGCATGGAAAAACTGCTGCACGAAGTGCGCACCGAGCACCAGCACCTGGTGATCTTCGAGAACCCGCGCATGGGCCGGGTGATGGCGCTGGACGGCGTGATCCAGACCACCGAAGCCGACGAATTCATCTACCACGAAATGCTCACCCACGTGCCGATCCTGGCGCACGGTGCTGCCAAGCGCGTGCTGATCATCGGCGGCGGTGACGGCGGCATGTTGCGTGAAGTGGCCAAGCACCGCAGCGTCGAGCACATCACCATGGTCGAGATCGACGGCACCGTGGTCGACATGTGCAAGGAATTCCTGCCGAATCACTCCAAGGGTGCATTCGATGATCCACGCCTGAACCTGGTGATCGACGACGGCATGCGTTTCGTCGCCACCACCACTGAAAAATTCGACGTGATCATTTCCGACTCCACCGACCCGATCGGACCGGGTGAAGTGCTGTTCTCGGAAAACTTCTACCAGGCTTGCCACCGCTGCCTGAACGAAGGCGGCATCCTGGTGACCCAGAACGGCACGCCGTTCATGCAGATCGAAGAAGTGAAGACCACCGCCGGTCGCCTGCGCAGCCTGTTCCCGGACTGGCACTTCTACCAGGCCGCCGTACCGACCTACATCGGTGGTTCGATGACCTTCGCCTGGGGCGCCAGCAATACCGCTTATCGCAAGTTGTCCCGCGAAACCCTGCAACAGCGCTTCGCGGGCAGCGGCATCATCACCCGCTACTACAATCCTGAAATCCACATCGGCGCCTTCGCCTTGCCGCAATACGTGTTGCAGGCAGTGAACAAGCCAAGTAACGACTGATTGGCTGAAACACAAAACCTGTGGGAGCGAGCCTGCTCGCTCCCACATGGTTTGTGCATGGGTGTCGGGAGAGATTTTCACATCCGTCGATATGTTTGCTCCGGCGGAACAATTAGCCAGCTAACAAGGTCGAGATAGAGGTAGGCCCATCCATGGGTTTTATCGAGGAGGCACCAATGCAAAAGTGGAAAGTCACCTTCGTAGATGATCACGGCGAACAAGTTGACGAAGTGTTCGAAAGCGCGGAATGCCCGAACAACGAGCAAGCCGCCAAACTCATCCGCGCGCGTCGCCTGCCAGTTGCTGCCGAACTCGACCTCAATGATCTGGAGGGGCGCACCGACAATCCGACGGTCAAAAGCCTGAAACTCCAGAACAGCATTCAAATCCTCGGCATTACTCCAATCTGAACAACACCTGTCGCATTCACATCCAGGCCTTGGCACGGGCTCTGTCTTGAGGCTACTCTGCAAGCGAGATCAGCGAATGAATCGCTAAGGTCTGGTCTTGTAGCTCCATGCTTGTTTCCCGCCGGCACATCGGTTGCCGTCGCTCGCGCTGTTCGGTTGCGGGTGAGGGAGTACGGAAAGTCTATCCATCGTTTTGAGGAGGACGTTTCATGAGCACAGCCTATCAAGAAGACATCAGCAGCAGCGTGCTGCGCCGCATGAAAGAAGGCGGTTTTGACTTTTCACGGTTTCATCCCATCGAGTTCTACGCCATTTTCCCGGATGAGGAGCGGGCACGCAGGGCGGCAGGTCATTTCCACCGTGGTGAATCCCTGGATGCGCAAGTCAGTGTGCGCGACGACGGCGCCTGGGCGCTGGAGCTGTGCAAGGTCATGTATGCCACCTACGACGATATCGGCGACTTCGAACAAGGTTTCGAAGCAGTGGTCGAGCCTCTGGGCGGCATCATCGAAGGCTGGGGTGTGAAACAGGAGGTACGAGGGCGACTCGCATAACCTTATGAACAGTGACAATCAGCAATCACGGCTGACCTTCGGGTTGGCCGTTTTCATTTGTGGGCGTTGGACAGCAAAAAAAAAGCCGCCAGGGCAGGCGGCTAAAAGGGAAGTTCGGTGAGCTTTTCAGCGAATGCCTGGATTATCCGTACCCATTGCCGGGCAGTGAAATCAACTCTGACTATGCTGGTGATAGGCGACCACCACGCCTTGCAATGAAGCGGGGGCGATCAGGTTGGGGCATTTACCGCACAGGATTGGTGCGGTACGTGCGCGTTGATTATCCAACCGATTGAAATTTAAGCGTTTATGCCGATGGCACGGGCCTTGCGAAGGTCTGGACGTCCGAGTGACAAGGAGTACGGCATGATCCGCACCTATTTTGATGAGATGTACGATGCCGGCGGCCTGGTCCGCCCGCATTATCGGGAGTTTGCCCGTTGGCTGGCCGAGACGCCTGACGAGCTTCTGGCACAACGGCGACGCGAGGCCGATCTGTTGTTTCATCGCGCCGGGATTACCTTCACGCTCTACGGGGACGAGCAGGGCACAGAGCGCCTGATCCCCTTCGACACCATTCCACGCAGCATCCCCGCCAGCGAGTGGCGGATTGTCGAACGCGGCTGCATCCAGCGGGTCAAGGCGTTGAACATGTTCCTCGCCGACCTCTACCACGAGCAGCGCATCATCAAGGCCGGCATCATTCCGGCCGAGCAGGTGCTGGCCAACGAGCAGTACCAGTTGGCGATGCAGGGCCTGGACCTGCACCGCGATATCTATTCGCACATCTCCGGCGTCGACCTGGTGCGCGACGGCGACGGTACCTACTACGTGCTCGAGGACAATCTGCGTACGCCGAGCGGCGTCAGCTACATGCTCGAAGATCGCAAGATGATGATGCGCCTGTTTCCCGAGCTGTTCGCGGCGCAACGCATTGCCCCCATCGACCACTACCCGAACTTGCTGCTCGACACCCTGAAAAGTTCAAGCCCCATCGATAACCCGAGCGTGGTGGTGCTGACGCCGGGGCGCTTCAACAGTGCGTTCTTCGAACATGCGTTCCTGGCGCGGGAAATGGGCGTGGAACTGGTGGAGGGCGCGGACCTGTTCGTGCGGGACGACAAGGTCTACATGCGCACCACCGACGGGCCGAAAGCGGTCGACGTGATTTATCGTCGCCTCGACGACGCCTTCCTCGATCCCCTGGCCTTCAACCCGGAATCGATGCTCGGTGTGCCGGGGCTGCTGTCGTCCTACCGTTCCGGCAACGTGGTGCTGGCCAATGCCATTGGCACGGGGGTAGCGGACGACAAATCGGTGTATCCGTTCGTTACCGACATGATCCGTTTCTACCTCGATGAAGAACCGATCCTGAAGAACGTGCCGACCTGGCAATGCCGTAATCCGTCTGAGCTTTCCCATGTGCTGGCCAATCTTCCAGAACTGGTGGTCAAGGAAACCCAAGGCTCCGGCGGGTACGGAATGCTGGTGGGGCCGGCGGCGACGGCGGCGGAAATCGAAGCCTTCCGTGCGCGGATCATCGCCAAGCCCCATGCGTATATCGCGCAACCGACGCTGTCGCTGTCGACCTGTCCGACCTTTGTCGAAAACGGCATTGCGCCACGCCACATCGACTTGCGGCCGTTTGTTCTGTCGGGTCGTGAAACCCGGGTCGTGCCCGGCGGCTTGACCCGCGTCGCCCTGCGCGAAGGCTCACTGGTGGTCAATTCCTCCCAGGGCGGTGGAACCAAGGACACCTGGGTGGTCGAGGATTAAAGGAAGCCTGTCATGTTAAGTAGAACTGCCTCGGATTTGTATTGGATGTCGCGTTACCTGGAGCGGGCGGAAAACCTCGCACGGATGCTCGACATCAGTTATTCGCTGTCGCTGATGCCGCAGGACGGTCGTGGCGACGGTTTGCACGAACTGGCCATGCCGCTGTTGATCACCGGCACCCTGGACGATTACCTGGAGCGCCATGGCGAACTGCATGCCGAACGGCTGCTGCATTTCTTCGCCCTGGATGCGGCCAACCCGGCGAGCATCTACAGCTGCCTCGGTGCCGCACGGGCCAGCGCCCATGCGGTGCGTGGGCGCATCACCGCCGACATGTGGGAAAACATCAACGCCACCTGGCTGGAAATTCGCGGCATCGCCGAACAGGGCCTCAGTCGCTACGGCATGAGCCGTTTCTGCGAGTGGATCAAGGAACGTTCCCACCTGTTCCGGGGTGCGTCCTACGGCACCATCATGCGTAACGATGCGTTTCGCTTCATTCGTCTGGGGACCTTTATCGAACGGGCGGACAACACCTTGCGCCTGCTCGATGCCCGCTACGAAATGGCCGGCGATCAGGCCGAAGCGGTCAGCGATGGCACCGCTCACGCGTATTACCAGTGGAGCGCGTTGTTGCGGGCGTTGTCGTCGTTCGAGGCCTACACGGAAATTTACCGCGACGCCCCCGGCGCCCGGCATGTGGCGGAGTTGCTGTTGCTGCGGGCCGATGTACCGCGATCCTTGCGCGCCTGCACCGAAGAAATCGACCAGATTCTCTCGCAATTGCCGGGGGCCAACGGTCGCCCGGCACAACGACTGGCGGCAGAAATGGACGCACGCCTGCGCTACACCGGCATCCATGAAATTCTCGAAGAAGGCCTGCACGCCTGGCTGACCGAGTTCATCCCGCTGGTGCGCCAGTTGGGTAACGCGATTCACAGTTCTTATCTGGAGGCCGCATGAGACTTTCCATTAGCCACGAAACCACCTATCACTACGAAGACAAGGTGCGGGCGAGCATCCAGTATCTGCGCCTGACCCCCCACGACAGCGAGCGCCAGCACGTGCTCAGCTGGCAGCTCGACCTGCCGCGTCCAGTGCGGGCGCAACTCGATCCGTTCGGCAACATCCTGCATGTGCTGACCATGGACGAGCCCCATGAGGCGATCATCATCGGTGCCCGTGGCCAGGTCGATATCGACGAATTGCGTGAGGCCGAACACGAGAGCCAGTCGGCACTGCCGTTTCTGCGCTTCACCCGTTTGACCGAAGCCGACGCCGCCCTGCGTGCGTTCGCCGAGAAGGAATGCAGGCAACGCCGCGATCGCACGGCGCTGATCGATCTGATGCATGGCCTCAACCAGCATATGACCTACACACCGGGCTCCACGGAAGTGGACACCAGCGCGGCCCAGGCTTTTGCCGGGCGCTCCGGTGTGTGTCAGGACCATACCCATGCGTTCCTTGCCTGCACTCGCAGCCTGGGTATTCCAGCGCGTTATGTGTCGGGCTATCTGTACAGCGAAAACAGCGAACACCTGGCCAGCCACGCCTGGGCCGAAGCCTGGCTGGATGACGCCTGGTACAGCTTCGACGTGACCAATGAGCTGGCCCGGCCGGAACGCCATCTGAAACTGGCGGTGGGCCTGGATTACCTGGATGCCTGCCCGGTGCGCGGGATGCGCCGGGGCGGCGGGTGTGAGCAGATGCACGCCAAGGTGCTGGTGTCACCGACGCCAGCGCCGGTGATTTCAGTGCAGCAGCAGTAGGCGCGATACCAAGGAACCTTGTGGGAGCGAGCTTGCTCGCGATGGCGTCATTTCAGTCAATACTTTTGTGACTGATACACCGCTATCGCGAGCAAGCTCGCTCCCACAGGTACGATGTTGTTACGGCTTAACCTTGCGCCCGACCATATGCTGCAAATACCCCACCAGGCTCTGCAGATCCCCATCCGGCAACACCTCGGCCGAGAACCCGGGCATCTTCGCTTGCGGCCACTGGCGCAAACTCTGTGGATCGCGGATGTAGCGCTTGAGGAAGTCCGCACCGAAATACTCGGTCGGGTTGTACGGAATATTCAGGTCCGGCCCGAATTGCGCGTCCCCGGCTCCATTGAGTCGATGACACGCCAGGCAGTTCTTCTGGAACAACGCAAATCCCTTGTTCACCGGATCATCCGCCTTCAATGCCGGATCGGGCAGCAGTGCGGGAAAGCGCTCGGCCACGGGTGCCAGGCGTTTGATGCTCGCCACCTGGAACGGCCATTGTTCTGGGCTGATGTTGCCGGCCTGCGGATTGCTCCAGACCAGATAGAACGGCCCGGCGCCCGGCTTGCCTTCGGATAGCGGTGGCCAGGGTTTGCTCGGGTCTTCAATCGCCAGCCACGCCTGTGCACCCTGGGTATTGAGCAACGGCGCGGCGGTCATTTCGGCGGCAAAACCATCCAGCGCAACGGCTTGCAGGTGGTCTTCAGGTTTGATGCCGGTCAGCAGTGCGGACAGCGGCACGGCGCGGTAGCTCATGTCCCGCTTGTAGGAAACGTCGTTGCTGATGTCGATGGTTTGAACCTGAGGATGCTTGAGCAATTGCTCGGTCTGCCAGGTGCGACTGTTCGCGCCCAGCTCCAGGTTCAGCTGTGCGGCATACAGGGGCGAGCCGAACAGCGTGGCCCCGAGCAGAATGAGCATTTTCAAGTGATCGCCGTCCATGTCGTGCAAGTGCCGCAAAGATTGGCACAGCCACGCTGGCCCGGGTAGCGGGCCAGTCACATTTTGAGAGTGGCAATTCAAAAACTGTGACGCCGTAGCTTTATAGACGCGACTAGCCGATGACCTTGGTCAGGTTCGGCAATATCAACAACAGCGTGGTGGCGAAAAGGATGAGCCCGGCTTGACGTACTTTCGATTGTTTGAACATGGCTTGACCGCCTTTTTTGTTATTTCCTGATGCCTGCCCGCATAGCATCCATGATGGCAGCGCGTTGCACTTCCTGTAGTGACGAGTGCCTCGGCAAAACCCGACGACAACTTCGTACATGTTCACCTTAGAGCCCGCGGTACGCTTGGCTTAGATCCATTTCGTATGGTGTTCTTAAAATTCGCGTTAAAAATGGCATGAGGCCTAGTGCCAGCTTCTTTGGCAGCCGTTGGCTAGACAGCTTGGTGTCCTGAACGGTAGCTGACTACCGTTCGTCTGAGCGTGAGCGTCAATGTCTGTGAGCGCTGCGGTCATTGAATCAAACGCGGCTCGGGCCAAGAGTGGGCACTCGGTATTTACCCACCTGCACTGCGGTTCGAGGACGTCATGACCCAAGCATTGATTTTCGACGCGTTACGCACGCCCCGTGGCAAAGGCAAGGCTGATGGCGCCTTGCACAGCGTCAAACCGGTGAACCTGGTGGCTGGTTTGCTCACCGCACTGCAACAGCGCACAGCGCTGGACACCAGCCAGGTCGATGATGTGGTGCTTGGCTGCGTAACCCCGATTGGTGATCAAGGTTCCGACATCGCCAAGACTGCCGCTCAGGTGGCCGATTGGGATGTCAGCGTGGCGGGAGTACAGATCAACCGGTTCTGTGCTTCGGGGCTGGAGGCCGTGAACCTCGGCGCGATGAAAGTGCGTTCCGGTTTCGAAGACCTGGTGGTGGTCGGTGGTGTCGAGTCGATGTCCAGGGTGCCGATGGGCAGCGATGGCGGGGCCTGGGCGCTGGACCCGGCGACCAACCTGCACAGTCACTTCACGCCACAGGGCGTGGGTGCCGACCTGATCGCCACCCTTGAAGGCTTCAGCCGTCAGGACGTCGATGCCTACGCGTTGTATTCCCAGCAAAAGGCTGCACGGGCGCGGGCCGACGGTTCGTTCAAAAAGTCGCTGGTGCCGGTGCAGGACCAGAACGGCATCATCCTGCTCGATCACGATGAGTTCATCCGCGCCGACTCGACCCTGGAAGGCCTGGGCAAGCTCAAGCCGAGTTTCGAGATGATGGGGCAGATGGGTTTCGATGCCACCGCGCTGCGGGTCTACAGCCATGTCGAGCGGATCAACCATGTGCACACCCCCGGCAACAGCTCCGGGATTGTCGACGGCGCGGCGCTGATGCTCATCGGCTCCGAAGCCAAGGGCCGGGCGCTGGGCTTGCAGCCCCGGGCGCGGATTGTCGCCACGGCAGTCACCAGCACCGATCCGACTATCATGCTCACCGGCCCCGCGCCGGCGACCCGCAAGGCGTTGGCCAAGGCCGGGCTGCGGGTCGAAGACATCGACCTGTTCGAGGTCAACGAGGCGTTCGCGTCGGTGGTGTTGAAATTCATCAAGGACATGGCCGTCGATCCGGACAAGGTCAATGTCAACGGCGGCTCAATCGCCATGGGCCACCCGCTGGGCGCCACTGGCTGCGCCATTCTCGGCACGCTGCTCGATGAGCTGGAAGCCCGGCGCCTGCGTTATGGCCTCGCGACCCTGTGTGTCGGCGGCGGCATGGGCATTGCCACCATCATCGAACGCCTCTGAGCCCGGACATCAAGGAACCCAGTTATGAGCGAAGCCATTCGTTACGAAAAAGACCAGGACCAGATCGTCGTCCTGACCATCGACATGCCGGGCCAGAGCGCCAACACCATGAACGCGGTGTACCGCGAAGCCATGGCGGACTGCGTTACGCGCCTGGTGGCCGACAAGGACAGCATCGCCGGTGTGATCATCACCTCGGCGAAGAAGACATTTTTCGCTGGCGGCGATCTCAACGAGCTGATCAAGGTTGGCAAACCCCAGGCCAAGGCCTTCTACGACATGGTGCTGAGCCTCAAGGGCCAGTTGCGCGCCCTGGAAACCCTCGGCAAGCCTGTGGTCGCGGCGATCAATGGCGCCGCACTGGGCGGCGGCTGGGAAATCTGCCTGGCCTGCCATCACCGCGTGGCGCTGGACCACCCGTCGGTGCAACTCGGCCTGCCGGAAGTCACCCTTGGCCTGCTGCCAGGCGGCGGAGGCGTGGTGCGCATGGTGCGCATGCTCGGCCTGGAAAAAGCCCTGCCTTATTTGCTTGAAGGCAAGAAAGTGCGACCACCACAGGCATTGCAGGCAGGATTGATCGACGCACTGGCGACCGATCACGAAGACATGTTGGCCAAGGCGCGGACGTGGATTCTGGCCAATCCAGCGGCGGTGCAGCGCTGGGACGTGAAGGGCTACCAGATTCCGGGCGGCACACCGTCAAACCCGAAAGTTGCGCAGATGCTGGCGATTGCGCCGTCGATCCTGCGCAGCAAAACCCAGGGCACGATGCCCGCGCCAGAGAAAATCCTCTGCGCAGCGGTCGAGGGCGCCCAAGTGGACTTCGACACGGCGCACTTGATCGAAACCCGCTACTTCACCGAACTGACCACCGGCCAGGTCTCGAAGAACCTGATTGGCACGTTCTGGTTCCAGCTCAACGAAATCAATGCCGGCGGCTCGCGGCCTCAAGGCTTTGCGCCTTATGTCACCCGCAAGGTCGGCGTGCTCGGCGCCGGGATGATGGGCGCCGGTATTGCGTTTGTCAGTGCGTCGGCGGGGATCGATGTGGTGCTCAAGGACATCAACCTCGCGGCGGCGCAGAAGGGCAAGGCGCATTCGGCGGCGCTGCTGGACAAGAAGGTTGCTCGCGGACAAATGAGCATCGAGCAACGCGACACCGTTCTGTCACGCATTCAAACCAGCGAAAGCGATGCCGACCTGGCCGGTTGCGACCTGATCATCGAGGCGGTGTTCGAGGATCGGGATTTGAAGGCCAAAGTCTCGTTGGCGGCGCAGAAGGTCGTCGGCGCGGACGCGGTGATCGCCTCCAACACCTCGACCTTGCCGATCAGCGGCCTGGCGTGTGCCGTGCCCGATCAGAGCAAGTTCATCGGCCTGCATTTTTTCAGCCCCGTGGAAAAAATGCCGCTGGTGGAAATCATCAAGGGCGCCAACACCAGCGATGAAACCCTGGCCCGCGGCTTCGATTACGTCCTGCAAATCAAGAAAACCCCGATTGTGGTCAATGACAGCCGCGGTTTCTTCACGTCGCGGGTGTTCGGCACCTTCACCAATGAAGGCATTGCCATGCTGGGTGAGGGCGTGAGCGCGGCGATGATCGAGACTGAAGCGCGCAAGGCCGGCATGCCGGTAGGACCGCTGGCGATCTCTGACGAAGTTTCCCTCAGCCTGATGAACCATATCCGCCTGCAAACGGCCAAGGACCTGCAAGCAGAAGGCAAACCGCTGACAGAACACCCGGCATTTGCCGTGATTGACTTGTTGCTCAATGAGTTCAAGCGTCCGGGCAAGGCTGGCGGTGGAGGTTTCTACGAGTATCCGGCGGGCGGCCAGAAACACCTGTGGTCTGAATTGAAGACGCGCTTCGAGAAAGCCGACGGGCAGATTTCGCCCAAGGACGTGCGTGATCGCCTGCTGTTCGTGCAAGCCATCGAAACCGTGCGCTGTGTGGAGGAGGGGGTGTTGACCTCGACGGCGGATGCCAACATTGGCTCGATCTTCGGCATCGGTTTCGCCGCTTGGACCGGCGGTGCGCTGCAGTTCATCAACCAGTACGGCGTGCAGGACTTTGTGGCCCGAGCCCAGTATCTGGCCACACAGTATGGCGAGCGGTTCGCGCCTCCCGCCTTGCTGCTGGAGAAGGCCGCCAAAGGGGAGGCGTTCTAAGGGGGAGATGATGCATTTCGGGGCTTGCCTTGTCACAGCGTTTCAAGGCAGGCTCTGGGGTGTGCATTATTCCCATCACGTGTCAGGTATTTTTTATGTCGTTACGCATCTGCATTCTGGAAACCGACCACCTGCGTCCGGAATTGGTTGACCAATATCAGGGCTACGGGCAGATGTTCAAACACCTGTTTTCGCAGCAGCCAATTGCCGCCGAGTTCACGGTCTACAACGTGGTGCAGGGTGAGTACCCAAGCGACGACCTGACGTTCGACGCCTACCTGGTGACGGGCAGCAAGGCCGACTCTTTCGGCACCGACCCGTGGATCGAAACCCTCAAGAAATATCTGCTGACCCGCTACGAGCGCGGGGACAAGTTGCTGGGCGTCTGCTTCGGTCATCAGTTGCTGGCGTTGCTGCTCGGTGGCAAGAGCGAGCGTGCGACCCAGGGCTGGGGCGTCGGCACCCACAACTACAAATTGGCCGCCAAGGCGCCGTGGATGAACCCGGTGCGCGAAGAATTGACGCTACTGATCAGCCACCAGGACCAGGTCACGTCGCTGCCGGAGAACGCCACGGTTATCGCTTCCAGCGACTTCTGCCCGTTTGCCGCCTACCATATCAACGATCAGGTGCTGTGCTTCCAGGGGCATCCGGAGTTCATCCACGATTACTCCCGTGCCCTGCTGGAAATTCGCCAGCAGGCACTGGGCGAGCAGGTCTACTCCAAAGGGATCGCGAGCCTGGAACAGGAACACCACGGCACCACGGTTGCCGAGTGGATGATGCGGTTTGTCGCGCACAAGCCAACAGCTGTTTAAAACCTGTAGGAGCTAGCCCTGCTCGCGATGGTCGTGAACGATAACGCGCCAAACCTGACAGCCCACGGTGCTCTCAGGTTTTT
Source organism: Pseudomonas jessenii (assembly GCF_002236115.1). Classification (GTDB taxonomy): domain Bacteria; phylum Pseudomonadota; class Gammaproteobacteria; order Pseudomonadales; family Pseudomonadaceae; genus Aquipseudomonas; species Aquipseudomonas jessenii. The sequence continues at coordinate 374,120 of NZ_NIWT01000002.1, forward strand.
CGCGAGCAGGCTCGCTCCTACAGCCACCCCGATTTCTTGAAGCTCGCCCACAACCCCAGACAACCCACCGTAATAAACCCCAGCACCCCGAAATACCCGTAGTGCCAGCCCAACTCCGGCATGTTCTGGAAGTTCATTCCGTAGATCCCCGCCACCGCCGTCGGGAAGGCCAGAATCGCCGCCCAAGCCGCAAACTTGCGTTGCACCACGCTTTGGCGAGAGGCCTCCAACAGCACCCCGACCTCAATCGTCTGGCTGGCAATATCCGCCAGCGTCGTCAGGTCTTCCATCTGTCGAGTGACGTGGATCTGCACATCGCGAAAGTACGGGCGCATGTTCTTGTCGATGAACGGGAAGCTCAGTCTCTGCAATTCCTCCCCGATCTCAATCATCGGTGCCACATAACGACGCAAGCGCAAAACATCACGACGCAGGCCATGTAGCTTCTGGATGTCGTAGTCATTCAGCGAGCCGCACAACACGTTGCGCTCCAGCTCATCGATTTCCCCGTGAATGGCTTCGCCCATCGGCTGGTAGTTTTCGATCACGAAATCGAGGATGGCATAGAGTACGAAATCTTCCCCGTGCTCAAGCAATAGCGGACGCGCCTCACAGCGCTGTCGGACATGGGCGTAGGACGCGGAGTGACCGTTGCGCGCAGTAATGATGTAGCCATTGCCGGCAAAGATATGCGTCTCGATGAACTCGAGTTTGCCCTCATGGCGGATGGGCGAATACGTCACGATGAACAGCGCATCGCCGAAGGTTTCCAGCTTCGGTCGGCTGTGCTTTTCCAGGGCGTCTTCGATGGCCAGTTCGTGCAGGTTGAACTGGCGTTGCAGGTTGTAGAGCTCCTCGGCGTTCGGCTCTTCGAGGCCGATCCAGACAAAGTGCCCGGGCTTTGCAGCCCAGGCTGCGCCTTCGTCAAGGCTGATATCAGTGACTCTCTTACCGGCGCTATAAACCGCAGCAGCAACAACTCTACCCATGATGGTGGTTCACTTCTTTTGGCAGCTTTCAATTGGCAACGAATGCATTGGCAGTGTGGCTCAGCTTAGCCTTGCAGTGTTTGAGAGTCAGTTAAATCTGCCGAGTTCTGGGCAAAGACGCACAGGCAAAAGAAAACCCGCACCAGGCGGGTTTCTTTTTCAGGCGGCTTGCAGTTGCCGGTCCATCGATTCGATGCATTCACGCATCTGCTCGCGGCACTGGGCGATCAGCAGGGGCATGTCGTCCAGGCTCAATCCAGCGGTGGGAATCGCCGGCAACGAGCGAATCAGGATTTTCCCGCTGCGCCAGCGGTTCAACCGCATGTGTTTGACGTAACTGCTGACGCACACCGGGACAATCGGCACCCCGGCGGCAATGGCCATCTGAAAGGCGCCTTTCTTGAAGGGCAGCAAGTCCTCACCCAGGTTGCGCGTGCCTTCCGGAAAAACCCAGATCGAGGTGTCTTTGTTTTGCAGGGTGTGGGTGGTGGTCAACATCGACTTGCGTGCCTTTTGTGCATTGCCACGGTCGATCAGCACATTGCCGGCCAGCCAGAACAACTGCCCGAACAGCGGCACCCACTTCAGGCTCTTTTTGCCGATGCACACGGTACGACGGGGCACCACGTTGCCAAACACAAACAGGTCATAGTTGGACTGGTGATTGGCGATGATCACGCAGCTGTCGGGTTTATCCATCAACGGCCCGACTTCGGCCTTCACTCGCAAACGCAAAATGCACATGGCCGGCCATGCGTACAGGCGTGCGCACAGGCGGCTGTTGTCCGGATTGAACGGCCGGCACAGGCCGAGCATCACCCCCAGCACACCCGCCACGATAAAGTGCAGGCCCATCAATGACATACGGCACAAAAACAGCATTTACAGGCCCCACCGGGACAAAAGGTGGCGCAGTGTACGGATGTGCACTGTTTTCGGCAATTGCTCCCAGGGAAGTGGGAGATGGTCGATGTTTGAGCTGATGTTTCCGACTGTTTGGTCAGATGCAGCCTAGAGCGGTCACAGACGTTTAACGCAGACATGTATGAAAAAGCCCGACACGACGGTCGGGCTTTTCGTGGCAGCAGATCCGGGCTTAGCCCAAATGCTCCTGATCCTGGATGATCGCGTTGTCCAGGGCCTCCAGCAGCGCTTTGCGCACTTTCAATTTGGTGTTCTTGTGCGCGGTCATGTTGATCTTCTTCAACTGACGAGCCGCCGCCAGTGCCGCGCCTTGCAGTTCTTCAGGCGAGACCACGACATCGAGGAAGCCGGCCGCCACGGCGCCTTGTGGATTGAACATCTCGCCGTTGACCACCGAACGCTGCAACGCCACTTTGTTCAGGCGGTCACGGGCAATCTCGATGCCCGCGTGGTGCATGGTCATGCCGATCTGCACTTCGTTCAGGCCAATGCTGAACGCACCTTCAACGCCGATGCGATAGTCAGCCGACAACAGCAGGAACGCGCCCTTGGCCACCGCGTGCCCCGGGCACGCCACGATCACCGGGAAGGGGTGCGACAGCAGGCGGCGGGCCAGGGTCGAGCCGGCGGTCACCAGCGCCACGGCTTCTCTAGGACCGGCCGTCATCACCTTCAGGTCATAACCGCCAGAGAGAATGCCCGGCTGGCCGGTAATGATCACCACCGCACGATCAGCCACTGCCCGATCCAGCGCAGCGTTGAACTCGGCAATCACATCCGGGGAGATGGCATTGACCTTGCCATTGCTCAGGGTCAGGGTCGCGATACCGTCTTCGAGATGGTAGGAAATCAACTCACTCATGACGCTATTCCTTTCAATAAAGTTGGGCTGACGTTACCCACCGCCGCAAGCCAGGTAAAGCGCCGTGACTGACCCGCCAGTCACCCTTTGCCCGCCTGTCAGGCGTAGCCCGCCGCGCCTGCTGCGCATTCCCCTCTATATAGAAGAGGGCTCGAAGCCGGAGATTGGCCGTTTTGCCATGGCCGGGAACGACCGGAAACGCTGAATCGCGTTAACCGCATGAAAATTCTGAAAAAAATGTTTGCCATCGGAAAAGCTTTCGACTACATTAGCGCGCCTCGACAGACAGAACATGTTTGAAGAGATACGGTGAAGTGTCCGAGTGGCTTAAGGAGCACGCCTGGAAAGTGTGTATACAGGAAACTGTATCGAGAGTTCGAATCTCTCCTTCACCGCCACATTCTGAAAACACAAACCCCTGATTTTCCTAGAGAAAGTCGGGGGTTTGTGGTTTTTGGCGTCTGAAAAAGGGCGATATGGGAATGTTGCCGGATCATATTCCCGTTCGTATGCCCCATCTACTCCGCAATCCGGCCCCAAATACATCATCCTGCCGATAACCAAGCGAAAACGAAGCAAACGTAACGTCCTTCGCAACTCGCGGAGCTCTCCTACAGCCAGAGCGAGGGTGCCTCGATATGCTGCTTCCCATGCAAAACACAGTTTTTGAATAGGGTTTTTCGCAAGAATGAGCATTGAAATAAAGAACATGATCAAGGCTGCCGTGTTGATTTTTGCGGTGTGGCTTGCGCAGTTTCTTGAGCATGAGACTCTGACCGCTTTAATTTTTACGGCTGTACTTTCATGTGGTGCGTATTTTGCTTTTCGCAACCGAAAGAACATCAGTGCTTTTGCAAAGAAATGGCCAAGCTCCCTAGCCTACACAGCAATCGTTTTTTACATTTGTAAAATCGTAGCGGAGAAAACCATCAACGCTACCACTGGAATTGAAGTCGAAAATATCAGGTACGCCTCGACAATCGGTGGTTTCATTTTATCTGTACCCGTTTCACTGCTTTTGATCAGCATGTGCATGCTCGTCTGTTGGCAGGTGAAAGAGTTGTTTGGTGTGCGGATTGGCGCGTCTGTCGAAGAACATGTTCCAGGGCTGAAGATCTTCTTCATCGGGACCCTGATGGGAGCCGGCATGCTCGCTTCATCACAAGTTGATCCTTTAATTCGGTATGCGGTTCTCGCTGACGCGTCCAAGGTCACGACCTGCGGACCAGTGGAAAATGACGTTGTCTACATCCGAAAAAATCCGGATACCTGTTCCAGGATCCACGTGAATCTTTTTAAGGGCATCTATGACTTCAGCGATGTACCTGCGAAATCCAACTGAAAGTTAAATGGCAGGCGGGGCATTCATGGCGCGTGGGGTCCATGGGCAGCGCATTTATGTCGACCCGAAGGCCGAGATGGTCATCGTCCGCTACGCATCCCATCCGGTGGCCAGCAACTCGGCCAATGATCCCGTTACTTTGCCAGCGTTTGACGCGTTGGCTGACTATCTGAACAGGAAGGAACACCCATGATCATCACCACGACCCAGTCCATCGAAGGCCGGCAAATTACCGCCTACCTGGACATCGTCAGCGCCGAGTCGGTGCAAGGGATCAACGTTGTCCGCGACGTGTTTGCCGGGATGCGCGACTTTTTCGGCGGGCGTTCCCAGACACTGGAGCGAGCGTTGAAGGAAGCACGCATTCAGGCCACCGATGAGATCAAGGAGCGGGCGCTGGCGCTTCAGGCGGACGCGGTGGTCGGGCTTGATTATGAGATCAGCATGCCGGCCGGAAAGGGAGGGATGGTCGTGGTGTTTGTGACCGGGACTGCGGTCAAGTTGAGGTAAAAGGTGAGAAGCCATTCGTCGGTCACGGGGAAATCCGAACGGCAGGTCCGTTGGTGACCGGCTAGTCTCAAAAACCTTGGCGATCGATATTCTTTCAGGCAAAGGGCTTGCCGATGTCGATCGCGCTTTTTGAAAGGGGTGGAGAGATGGCTGATCCGTATATCGAGGACGATGGCGCAGAGTTTCCGATCAACAACTCCGTGCGGTGTGGTCAGACCCAATATGTGGCCAGTTTCGGCGAGGACCAGACTGAGGTCGACAAGATCAAGACCAGGGCGTGCCGGGTACTGAAGGGCAAATTTTTACCCAAGGTGACAGCGCCGGTCAGGAAGTAATCGAACGTCAGGCAGACCCCGTCATAGAGCGGGGTTTTTCATGCCTGAAAAATTTTATGACAATTTTTTTGAAGGGGCAGATCTTTCACAAACTTTTCACAACACCCTCCGTAATCTCGACTCATCCGTTAGAAAGCAACACCTGGCCCGTTTCCCCAGCGGGCTTTTTTTTGTCCGCGATAAAACCTTTTCGGTAAACGCTGTCCAACCCTCGCCAATCGCGAAGTTGGACCGGTGTGCTGGACTTTATCCGCGCAAAAGCATTCAATCTCGCCCCCTTTTGTGTACCCCCTATTTTTGAGGTTTTTGTCATGCGTTTAACACTGCCCGCTCTGGTTCTGGGGCTTCTGGTTGCTCAAGGTGCAATGGCTGGTGACGGCACTGCCGCGCTGGGCGGTGGCTTGGGCGGCGCATTGGGTAACGTCGTCGGCCAGAAGATGGGCGGCAGCACTGGCGCCGCGATTGGCGCGGGCGTCGCTGGCGCGGCAGGCAGCGCAGTTGCCGCCAAAAAAGGTCATCGCACCAGCGCTGCTATCGGTGGCGGTGTCGGCGCGGCCGGTGGTTCTGTGATCGGCAATAGCCTCGGCGGCAAGTCCGGTGCCACCATCGGTGCGGGCCTGGGCGGTGCATTGGGCGGCGGCGTGGGCAGCAACCTGGCCAATGGTCACAAGCGTCACTGATCCTGATCCAGATTTGAAAAGAGCCCGGCTTGATGCCGGGCTTTTTCATTTATGAACGTTTCACGCCGCAGCAGCTCAAATCTTCCATACCCTGGGAAGAATGTGAGGCGTGCCATGAACCCGAAAACCAACGACAAAAAAAACGGAAGCCTGAATGCTCGAATCTTGATGGTGCCTGCAATTGTTTTTGGATTGCTGGTCTCTCAGGTGGCGCTGGCGGGAGGTAATGGAGATGCCGCAGTGGGCGGTGGTCTTGGTGGGGTCCTGGGCAATGTTGTCGGTGGCCAGGTGGGTGGCAGCACGGGTGCGGCCGTTGGTGCCGGAGTCGGCGGCGCGGCCGGTAGTGCCATTGCCGCGCCAAAGCGCAGTCGCACCGAGGCGGCGGTAGGCGGTGGTTTGGGCGCGGCGGGTGGATCAGTGATCGGCAACAGTCTTGGCGGTTCGACCGGATCGGCCATCGGTGCCGGTCTTGGCGGTGCAGCCGGCGGTGCGGTCGGCAATGATCTGGGGAGTGATAGCGGCCACTTCCATTCCGGTGGCGGACATAAACATTCGAACAAGCACCACAATAAGCACCACAATAAGCATCACTAGTTGAGCGAGGCATCCCATGACTGCGAAAAGCGAAGACAAGGAAGAAAAGGGGCCGAGCGCACAGCCATCTATAAACGATCCCGGCAATGAAGATCCGGGATCGCTGATGGATGATGCGACGGTACCGCTTAACGATGCTGATGATGCGGGCGATGTGGGGAATATCGAGTTTGAAGATGAGGAAGAGGACGAGGACTGATCGAATCGTGCTGGCGGATTGACCGGTTGTCCAGCTGATCGAACGCGTCCATCGCCCGATCCTCGCTAGGTCGTGGCCTGCACTTCAGGTCACACAAGAGGTGCGATATGAACACTGATCGGAAAGTCCCCGACGTTGATGAAACACCGGAGTATCCGCTGCCGTCGCCTACCGATTCCTTGAGCCGTGACCAACGACCACCGGACGATGATGATGCAGGTGTGGAGCAGGTTCCGAGCGACGACGATGATATAGAGGCCGATCCAGAAGACTGGGACGATGGCGCGGGTGAGCCTGCTATTACAAAGCGACAGTGAAGAACCCTGGGTCCCGATTGCTTCTTTAAAGCGTCGGTTCGAGGGGGGAATCCGGTTAGAAAATTCCCCGGGGCTCTAGTGAGTCTCCGCAATACCCGTATTTATTCGAAGGTTTTGGAGAGGGCGCATCAGGCTCTCCCTTATCAACCCTTGCCCTTCCTTGCCCATACGGCACCGAGCATCCCGGCTTGTTCTCCTGCGGGCAATTCCCGCCCAATCCCAATGGCGCCACCCACCCCGTCGGGTTCCGGGTGTACCGATACGGGTTCAACCCACCGGCCAGCATGACCGGATCCAGCGTCAGATAACGACCAATGTCGGGATGGTAGTAGCGATGACGGTTGTAGTGCAGGCCGCTCTCGGCGTCGAAGTATTGCCCCTGAAACCGTAGAGGCTGTTTGAGTCGTTCGCCGTCGCCCTGGCTCACTTCACGAAGTTTGCCGTGGGCGGTGTATTTGGCCGACCAGACGATAGCACCGCCGTAGTTGGTCAGTTCCTGCGGAGTACCGAGGTGGTCGAGTTGGTAGTAGAGCGGGCGGGCGTCTGCCCGGCCTTTTCCGTCAAGCAGCGCCAGCGGGCGGAAGCTGCCGGGTTCGTAAACGTAGCTGCGGTAGTGCTCGGGAGCGCTTTCGGCGATGAGCTGGTCGCCTTGCCAGAAGAATTGCGTGGTCTGGCTGTCGATGGTTTTGCGGATGCGCCGGCCGAAGGCGTCGTAGTGGTAGCTGACACTTTTACCGTCCGGGGTGCTGACGCTGATCAGGCGGTGCTGGCTGTCATAGGTGTATTTGGTGACTTGGGGCGGCATGCCGCGGCGTTCGCGGATCAGGTTGCCGAAGGCGTCGTAGTCGTAGTGGCTGTTGCAATGGCGGTGCAGACGGTTGCCCTGGAGCACGAACGGGCCTGGACGGCCACGGATCAGCAGATTGCCGGCCGGGTCATGGGTGAAGTTCTCCGCGAACGGATCGCGGTCGTGGCGTACGCCGGTCAGGCGGTCGAACGCATCGTATTGATAGTGGCGCTGGCCGTGACGGCTGTCGGCAATCTGCAGGAGATTGCCCTTGGCGCTGTAGGCATACTCGCGGCGATACAGCGCTCGTTGCTTTTGGCTGACGCAATGGAGCTGCAAGCGGCCTTGCTCGTCGTAGGCGTAGTCGCTGAGCAGCAGGCCCTGTTGGCGTTGCTGTTCGCGCCCGCCAACAAAACGGTGGCAGGTCAGGCGCGTGCCATTGAGATCGATGGCAGTGAGGGCGCCCCCCTTGGCATGGTGGTAGACAAGGACACAGTCGTCCGGAAGGTGCAGCCGCTTGAGCCGACCGCAGGCATCGTAGCCGTAACGCAGGGTGCCCCAGCCCTGATGCTCGGTGATCAGCCGGCCCTGGCGGTCGTATTCGAACGCCAGCGGATGGTCCTGACCGTCATCGACGCGGACCAATCGCCCTAAGTTGTCGTAGTGGTACTCGACCTTGATCCCGTCGGGCAGGGTCTTGAGCAACAAGCGCCCGGCGCTGTCGCGTTGGTATTGTGTGACGAGTTGCGAACCGTCGTCGCCGAACTCGGTTTTTTTCAGCAACTGGCCATTACCGTCATACGCATAGGTGGTACGACGGCCATCAAAGCCGGTTTCCTGTCGGATCAATCCGCCAGGCGTGTAGTCCAGCCGATAGGTGTCGCCGACCTCGTTTTCGATCTCGGTGAGCAACAGTTGCGCATGATCGTAGCCGTACTTCAGCGTGCTGCCGTCGGGGTTGATCCGACGGCTGACCAAGTGCAGGTCGTCGGCGTATTCGTAACGGGTTACCCGTCCCAGTTCGTCGGTTTCGGCGGTGACCTGGCCGTAGGCGTTGTAGCGATAGGCACGGCAGGCACCGGTGGGCAGCGTGATCCTGGTCAGTCGACCCACGGCGTCCCACTCATAGCCGGTGACGGCATCGTGTTCGTCCTGCCGGGTAATCCGCCGGCCCAGCACATCGTAGGAAAAAGCGCGCTGGGCACCGTCCGGCAAGGTCTCCTCCAACAGTTGCCCCAAGGCGTTCCAGACAAACCGGTGACCGCTCTGATCGGGGAATCGGATTGTCAGCAAGCGCCCTTTGGGGTCGTAGAAATAGCGGGTGATCTGTCCATCGGGATCGGAAACAGCAGTGATGTCGCCCTGGGCATTGCGCTGACAGGTCCAGGTCGCCTGACCACGGGTGAGGGTGCGCAGGAAACCGTGCCGATAGTTGCAGGTCATGGGCGCCTCATCGGGCGCACGCCGCGCGATCAACCGACCGGCTTCGTCATAATGGTATTCGGTGACGGCGCCGAGGGCGTCCTGCTCGGCGATCAGGCGACCCTGATCGTCGTAGGCCTTGTGCAACTCACCGCCGTCGGGCCCGACCTGGCGTACCAGGCGTGCGCGGTTGTCATGAACGTAAACCTCTTCGCTACCGTCGGCGTTGTTCACTGTCACACAGCCTTTATCGTCCCAGGCGTAACGTGCCTCCATTTGCGAAAACGAGGCCCAATGATGGATGCAGCGGGCTGCCTTGCCAGAGCGTTCCCACGCCCAGAAGAAACTCGCGCCGCCGGCCAGTTGCCGTTGCAGGATCACGTGCTGCTCGTCGTAGTCATAGCGCTCGCTTTCACCTGCGGCGTTGGTTGCCTCGATCAAGCGCCGGCGGGCGTCGTAGCGGTAGCTGACCAGTGTCTGTTCGGTGCGCCAGGTGTTTGCCTCGCAGTCGCCGCGCTGAAACACCTGATAGTCGACGGCCACCAGGTGCTTGACGTCGTAACGCAGCAATAAGGCGCGGTCGGCGCCGTTGTCCAGGCGTTGGATCCGGTCACAGCGGTCCCGCTGCACCGTCAGGCGGTTGCCGTAGGCATCGCTGATCGTGCTGAGCCGGCCGTCATGAAAGTGGTAGAACCGCGCGCGGTGGCCGGCCAGGGCGAGGATCAATTCGTCCGGCTCTTCGCCGAGGTAAATCGCCGCCCGCGACAGGCTGTTGTGGATCACCGGGCGCGCTGCCGTCGGCCGTGGAAAGGGCGTGCGGCGGTTTTCGGGGTCGATCCACAGCACCCGCTCGCTGTGGAGTTCCAGGTGCTGGGACAGCGAATGGCTCCAGCCAAAACCGAGGCCACTGTCGATTTCGACGGCACTGGTGCGATAGAGGCGGGTGAAGTCGAAAGGCAGGATTCCGTCGAGGGTGCCATCGGTCAGGGTCAGCAGTTCTTCACCGGTAACCATCGACACCGGGCCGTTGTGGGTGGCGGTTCGCTCGGCGGTGTCGATACTGACACCATTGGGGTTTTTCGCCTGTCTGGAGGCGTCCTCGTGGCGTTCATGCCTGCCGGGGCAAAGTATCAGGGGACCGCTGGCGGGGCATGCCAATACCTCTTGGGGATCGAACATCTGCTGTCTTTCGCTTGGCGGAATGTGGAGCGCGAAACTCTGCGGGGGATCGGCGAGGAAAGAAGTCGGGAAAGGGTGGCGCTTGCTGTAGGGCTATTCGCTAAATCGCGGAGGGCCATTCGGCGTCGATCGGAATTTCATCATTGCTCTAGACCAGCGGCGCTCGCTATGCTGCTGAATCCTTTAATCCATGGGGCATCGGCCGTACCTGAGCTGCCCGGGATACCTTAGAAAACGGATCAGATGCGATGAATGCACCACTGAAAGCATTCGGCCCGATCAAGGCCGTGATTTTCGATATGGACGGCTTGTTGCTGGACACGGAAGGCATCTACACCGAAGTCACCTCCATAATTGCCGCGCGTTACGGCCGGACGTTCGACTGGAGCATCAAACAGAACATCATTGGCCGGGGCGCGGGCGATCTGGCGCGCTATGTGGTTGAAGCGCTGGACTTGCCGATTACGGCACAAGAGTTTCTGGTGATCCGCGAGCCGCTGATGCGCGAGCGTTTTCCTACAGCGCAGGCAATGCCCGGAGCACAGGAACTGGTACGGCATCTGAAGGCCAACAATATTCCCATTGCCGTAGGCACCAGTTCTTCGAGCCAGTCGTTCGGCCAGAAAACCACATTGCACCGCGACTGGTTCGCCTTGTTCGACTTTATCGTCACCGCCGATGACGCCGAGGTGGGCGCGGCCAAACCAGCACCGGATATTTTCCTGACGGCGGCGCGGCGCCTGGGTGTTGCACCGCAAGACTGCCTGGTGTTCGAGGATTCGCCCTTCGGCGTCACTGCGGCGAAAGCGGCAGGGATGACGGCGATTGCGATTCCGGATGCGGCAATGGCCGACGCCAGGTACGCACACGCCGATGGCATTCTTCGTACGCTGAAGGCGTTTGTGCCGAGTGCTTTTGGTTTGCCGGCGCTGGAATGGACCTAGCTAAAAAGACGGGTCGACTCTGGCAAATGTGGGAGCGGGCTTGCTCGCGAAGGCGGTGTACCAGGCAACATTGATGTCGTCTGATTCACCGCTTTCGCGAGCAAGCCCGCTCCCACATTGGGTTTGCGTTTAACGCATCAGGCGCCGAAACCACCGTCGATGGTCAGGCTGGCCCCCGTGATATAGCCCGCTTCAGGGCTGACAAGGTAGGCGACGAAGCTGGCGATCTCTTCGGCCTTGCCGTAACGGCCCACGGCCATCAACGGGATCAGGCTTTCCGCAAAGTCACCCTCGGCCGGATTCATGTCGGTGTCGACCGGGCCCGGTTGCACGTTATTGATGGTGATGCCTTGCGGGCCGAGATCACGGGCCAGGCCTTTGGTCAGACCGACCAGCGCCGACTTGCTCATGGCGTACGGGCCACCACCGGCGAAGGGCATGCGGTCTGCGTTGGTGCTGCCGATATTGATGATGCGACCGCCTTCGGTCATGTGTCTGGCGGCGGCCTGGGTGGCGATGAACACGCTACGCACGTTGATGGCCAGGGTCTGGTCGAAGTCTTCGAGTTTGAACTCGTCCAGCGGTGCAACCGCCAGTACGCCAGCATTGTTGACCAGGATATCCAGGCGACCGAAGGCTTCTACCGTGGCGGACACGGCGCCGCGGATGGCGTCGGCGTCGGCGCTGTCGGCCTTAATGGCCAGGGCCTTGCCGCCCTTGGCGATGATGCTGCCTTGCAGTTCTTCGGCTTTGGCCGTGGAGCTGACGTAGGTGAAGGCAACGGTGGCGCCTTCAGCGGCCAGGCGCTTGACGATGGCTGCGCCGATGCCGCGGGAACCACCTTGAATCAAGGCCACTTTGCCGCTGAGGTTCTGAGTAGTCATATCGATCTCCAAGTCCCGAGGCGAGATGTCCCGGTTGATGGAGGCTAGTATCGATTCAGGATTACGTGCTGTGTAGACCATAGTTGCGATAGTCTGTGTAAACCAAAAGTTTATAGTGGCGCTTATGGAAACCTTCAGCAGTATCGAATGCTTTGTGCGCAGTGCCGAGGTCGGCAGCTTTGCTGAGGCGGCGCGGCGCTTGAGCCTAACACCGGCGGCGGTGGGCAAGAGCGTTGCCAAGCTCGAGGCACGCCTGGGTGTCAGATTGTTCCAGCGCAGCACTCGCAGCCTGACCCTGACGGAAGCCGGTCAGTTGTTTCTAGGCGAAGTCAGCGGCAGCCTGCACACGATCCAGAATGCCGTGGCCAATCTCGCCAGCGCCGGAGGGCAGCCGGCGGGCACCTTGAAAGTCAGCATGGGGACAGTATTTGGGTGCCTGTACATTGTGCCGATGCTCGGCGAGTTTCTGCGGCGATTCCCGGCGATCAACCCGGACTGGCACTTCGACAACCGCCAGGTCGATCTGATCGGGCAGGGTTTCGACGCGGCCATCGGCGGCGGCTTCGAATTGCCCCAGGGCGTGGTGGCACGCCGGCTGAGTCCGGCGCATCGGGTGTTGGTGGCTACGCAGGACTACCTGGAGACACATGCAGCGATCAGCGAGCCGGATGACCTCAAGCACCATGACGGGATTCTGATCCGCTCACCGCAGACCGGTCGGGTACGCTCCTGGCAGTTGACCCATCGCAATCAGCAACACAGCCCGTTGACGCTCAAGGCGCGGATGACCATGAGCGATTCCGAGGCCGCCTGCGCCACGGCCGCGCAGGGTCTGGGCATTGCGCTGGTGAGCATGCCGTTTGCCGCGGGCTATCTGGAGTCGGGCAGGCTGCAGCGGGTGTTGCCGGACTGGTACATCGATGACGGCTATACCTCCATCTATTACGCCGAACACAAACTGCTGCCGGGCAAGACCCGGGCGTTTGTCGAATTCGTCATTGAGCAGTTTGCCGAGCGGGGGTTGGGGCAGAGGTTCAGTGCGGTTTGAGCCTGGCTTAAGACCGAGGTGTTGCCATCGCGGGCAAGCCACGCTCCCACAGGTTTTGCGTCGAATACACTACTGAGGTGCAATGCATAACCTGTGGGAGCGAGCTTGCTCGCGATTGGGGCACCGCGGTCTACCGGGCAAACCGCCCCGGCCAACCAATGATGTTTTTCGGCCGTGGCGTCGCATAAGTCCGCACCTTCGATGTCGACAGCCCCAGTCGCACCAATGATTCGGCAATAGTCACCGCCGCCGTCACCCCATCCACCACCGGTACCCCGGTACGTCGGCGAATCTGCTCGTCCAGCCCGGCCATGCCGCCGCAGCCCAGGCAAATCACTTCGGCCTTGTCCTGGGTCACCGCCAGTTCGGCCTGATGGACGATGGCCTCCAGTGCGCGCTGCGGTTCGTGTTCCAGTTCCAGTACGGCCAGCCCACTGGCCCGTACCGAGGCGCAACGGTCCCAGAGGCCCGAGAGCTTGAGGCGATCTTCGATCAGCGGCACGGTGCGGTCGAGGGTGGTGACCACGGAATAGGCGTGACCGAGAAACATGGCTGTGCTGGCGGCGGCATCGGTGATATCCACCACTGGCACATTGAGCAGTTCCTGCAAGCCTTCACGGCCGTGCTCGCCGTAGCCGGCCTGGATCACCGCATCGAAGGGCTGGTCGTAGGACATCACCCGGTCCATGACCGCGATGGCCGCCAGGTAACTCTCGAAATTGCCCTCAATGGAGTCCGCGCCGAAATGCGGGGTGAGGCCGACGATTTCCGTGCCGGGTGACGCGACGGCCTGCGCCGAACGGGCGATGGCCTGGGTGATGGATTCGGTGGTGTTGACGTTGACCACGAGAATGCGCATGGGGAGTCCTTATTGCAGTTGGTTCTGCGGCCCGACAACGCCGGGCCGCGACGGGATCAGTGGCTGACGTTGTCGACCGCGATGGCTTCGCCGCTAACATCGACGTAATGCGGTTGGCGCTTGGCGATGATCAGGTAGAGCATCCCGGCGATACCGGCACCAATCAGCCAGGAAAATGGCGATACGCTGTGGAAGCCCGGTACCAATGCCAGGACGATGGCGATCAACGCTGCAGGAATGAACGCCGCCACCGCGCGTAAATTGACACCGCGGCTGTAGTAATACGCGCCGTCAGGGTCTTCGCTGTACAACTGCGGCACGTTGATCCGGCCTTTGCGTACCAGCCAGTAGTCGACCATGATCACCCCGTACAACGGGCCGAGCAGGGCACCGAGGCCGGACAGGAAGTACACGATCACCAGCGGGCTGTTGTAGAGGTTCCACGGCAGGATCAGTACAGCGATGGTCGCGCTGATCAAGCCGGCGCGGCGGAAGGTCAGGTACTTGGGCGCCAGGTTGCTGAGTACGAACGCCGGGGCGACGAAGTTGGCCATGATGTTCACCGCCACGGTGACGATCAGGAACGCCAGGCAGCCGAGCACCAGGAAGAAAGTGTTGGGGATCGAGGCGATGATTTCGGTCGGGCTTTCGATGATCCGGCCATTGATCTGAAATTGCGCGCCGCACAGCAGGACGGTAATGCTGGCGAATACCAGGATGTTCACCGGCAAGCCCCAGAAATTTCCGACCTTGATGGTTTTTCGGCACGGCGAAGAACGGGCAAAGTCGCAGAAGTTGAGGATCAAGGTGCCGTAGATCGCCAGCCACAGTGCGCCACCGGCAAAGATGTTGCGCCACATCTCACCGCCAGTCAGCGGCTCACGGATAGACCAGGCGATGGTCGCATCGGCCTGGGTGTACATCCACGCGGCAAGGGCGGCGACGGTCAGCAGAATCACCGGGCCGGCAAATGCCTCGTAGCGCCGCACCATCTCCATGCCATAGGCCAGGATCGCCAGTTGCACGAACCAGATCGCGACGAAACACACCCAGCCCAGGGTCGACAGGCCGAGGATCGAGTCGTGGTCGTAGTCGGCGAACCCGGGATGGACCGCCGTTAACAACACGCGAAAGACCACGGACGCAAGATACGTCTGGATACCGAACCAGGCGATGGCGATAACGGCGCGGATCAATGCAGGAATCTGCGCACCGTGAATGCCGAAACTGATCCGGCTGATGACCGGAAACGGCACCCCGGTTTTCTGGCCCATGTAGCCAGACAGGTTCATGAAAAAGTAAACCAGCGCGGCGCCGATCCCCAGGGACAGGAGAATCTGCCAGCCACCCAGACCCAAGGCGTACAGGCCTATGGCAAACGAGTAGTTGGCAATGTTGTGCACGTCGTTGGTCCACAGGGCAAAGATGCTGTAGCGGCCCCAGCGCCGACCTTCGGACTTGGTTGGCGCCAGGTCCTTGTTGTGCAATCGGGGGCTGAGCACCACGGGGGCGTGATGCGCCTGATTGTCGAGGGTGTGGATGGAATGGGAGGAGGGTAGATCCAGCGCGATGTTGTTATTGGAGAGACTAGTACGCATTCCGGCAGGCTCCTGATGCTCGACCTCGCGATGACTGTGCATGAGCGTTGGCTCGACAAATCTTCGTCGCGGATGGCGAATATCATTGGTTACGGGGCATCTGCAGCCTGTACGGGATAGGGCGCTTCAGGCTTGCGGATCTAAAGTGTGTGTATGTTTTGAATTGATTGTATACAAAACATGTATGCACTTAAGCCAGAACTGTGCCAGCTGGCAGTTCTATGAAACGCGCTGCTCATTTCGTTTTGTTATGGCGTTTCGCCAAATTACTGAAAAATAGGCAATTTAAATTGACCGATTGAACAGGTATTTATTTTACGAAGGGGATTCAGGAGGACATGGCGGTGTACGTCAGGCGGGGGGATGTAACTTTTGGGGGCGCAGAAACGAAAAGTGCACACATAAATGGCACCGATGGTGACATTTATGTGTACACATTTTTGTGGGAGCGAGCTTGCTCGCGATGGTCGTCAATGAAAACGCTGTATTCCTGACACCCCATGGCGCTCTTGGGTTTATCGCGAGCAAGCTCGCTCCTACAGGGGCATTTACGCTTTCGATTTGCTGATGATATTCCCCGCATGCAGCCCGCATTCCTTCTGCGTCGCTTCTTCCCACCACCAACGGCCTTCACGCTCATGCTGGTTCGGCAGTACCGGGCGGGTGCAGGGTTCGCAGCCGATGCTGATGAAACCGCGTTCGTGCAGGCTGTTGTACGGCAACTCCAGCATGCGGATGTAGCCCCAGATCTCTTCGCTGGTCATTTGCGCCAGCGGGTTGAACTTGTACAGGGTGCGTTCCGGGGTGGAGAACGCGGTGTCGATTTCCATCACCGCGACGGCGCTGCGGGTGCCGGGGCTCTGGTCCCGACGCTGGCCGGTCGCCCAGGCCGTCACGCCTGACAGCTTGCGGCGCAGCGGTTCGATCTTGCGGATGCCGCAGCATTCGCCATGGCCGTCCTTGTAGAAGCTGAACAGGCCTTTTTCCTTCACGAACGGCTCAAGTTTCGTGTAGTCCGGCGACACCAGTTCGATGTCGATCTTGTAGTGCTCGCGCACCTGATCGATGAAGCGGTAGGTCTCGGGGTGCAAGCGACCGGTGTCGAGGCTGAACACTTTGACGTTCTTGTTCAGCTTCCAGGCCATGTCCACCAGCACCACGTCTTCGGCGCCGCTGAAAGATATCCACAGGTCATCGCCGAACTCGGCAAACGCGAGTTTCAGAATGTCCTGGGCGGATTTGTTGGCATAGGTCGTGGCGAGTTCCACGACGTCGAACGTTGGGCTCATCAGGGCGGCTTCCTACAGGTCGGTGGCGCTGGGCGCTCTATATGGGGTCGATGGTAACAAAAAGCTGCACGGGCCGGGGCATCCTCTGCGTTGCGCGGGCAGGCCCGAATCGCTAGAGTTCGGCAGTCTTTTTGCTCGCTCGACTCAATAATCAATACAAATGGGAGTGTCTTGTGGAAATTGCCTGTCTGGATCTTGAAGGTGTGCTGGTTCCGGAAATCTGGATCGCCTTCGCCGAAAAAACCGGGATCGAATCCCTCAGGGCCACTACCCGGGACATTCCCGACTACGACGTGCTGATGAAGCAGCGCCTGCGAATTCTCGACGAGCACGGCCTGAAGCTCTCCGACATTCAGGAAGTGATCGCCACGCTCAAGCCGCTCGATGGCGCCATCGAGTTCGTCGACTGGCTGCGCGAGCGCTTCCAGGTGGTGATCCTGTCGGACACCTTCTATGAGTTCTCCCAGCCGCTGATGCGTCAGCTGGGCTTCCCCACCTTGCTCTGCCATCGCCTGATTACTGACGACACTGGGCGAGTCACTGACTATCAACTGCGTCAGAAAGATCCCAAGCGTCAGTCGGTCCTGGCCTTCAAGAGCCTCTACTACCGGTTGATCGCGGCGGGGGATTCCTACAACGACACCACGATGCTGGGCGAGGCCGATGCCGGGATTCTGTTCCATGCGCCGGATAACGTGATTGCGCAGTTCCCGCAGTTCCCGGCGGTGCACACGTTTGAAGCGTTGAAGCAGGAGTTCATCAAGGCATCAAACCGGACCCTGAGCTTGTAATCACATTCCCTGTAGGAGCGAGCCTGCTCGCGATGGTCGTCAACGATAACGCGGCAAGACTGACACCCCGCGGCGTTTTCAGGTTCATCGCGAGCAAGCTCGCTCCTACAGTGATGGGGGTGGTCAGAGGTTCTGCAGCGTATCGAGCAGTACCTTCACCTTGGTAATCGACTCCTGATACTCAGCCTGCCACTGCGAGTCCGCGACAATCCCGCCACCGCCCCAGCAACACACCTGCCCGTCCTTGACCAGCAAACTACGGATGGCGATGGAGCTGTCCATTTCGCCGCGTACGTCCAGGTACAGCAACGAACCGCAATACAGGCCGCGCCGGGTCGGCTCCAGTTCGTCGATGATCTGCATGGCACGAATCTTTGGCGCGCCGGTAATCGAGCCGCCGGGGAAGCTGCCGGCGATCAGGTCCAGGGCATCGCGCTCATCCGCCAGTTCACCGGTGACGCTGCTCACCAGGTGGTGCACGTTCGGATAGCTTTCCAGGCTGAACAATTCCGGCACCCGTACCGAGCCTGTGCGGCAGGTGCGACCGAGGTCGTTGCGCAGCAGGTCGACAATCATCAGGTTTTCCGCGCGGTCCTTGGGGCTGGCCAGCAATTCGGCGGCGTTCGCGGCGTCCTGCTCGGGCGTCAGGCCCCGGGGGCGAGTGCCCTTGATCGGGCGGGTTTCCACATGGCCCTGGCTGACTTTGACGAAGCGTTCAGGCGACAGGCTGAGTACGGCATCGCCATCAGGCAAGTTCTGGAAACCGGAAAAAGGCGTCGGGCAAGCAGCGCGTAGCGCACAGTAAGCGGCCCACGGATCACCCAGGCAGGGTGCGCGAAACCGTTGGGCGAAATTGACCTGATAGCAGTCGCCGGCCTGAATGTACTGCTGGATGCGCTCGATGGCCTGTTGATACTCATCGGCGCTCAAGTCGGCAGTCATCGGGGTGAGCAGCTTGAAGGGCGCGCTCGCTTGCGGCTCAGGCTGGCTGAACAGTTCGATCAGGCGCTGACGCTCGCTGTCGGGCAGGGTCGGGTGGAACACCAATTGACTGGTCTGCGAAAGGTGATCGCTGATCAAGGCCCAGCCGTACAAGCCGAAGCGCGCATCAGGCAGATGCAGGTCATCACTGGCCTGGCTCGGCAGGCGCTCCAGATGTCGGCCGAAGTCGTAACTCAGGTAACCGATCAACCCACCGGCAAACGGCAACTCATAATCTGCCGGCAGAATGGCTTCGCCCAGGCGTGTCAGGTTGTCGCGCAGGCGTTGCAGGAAAGCATCGCCACTTTCGTCGGGCGACACCGTCAGTTGTTCCAGTGGCCAGGCGCTGAGCAGGTCATAGCGACCGCGGTCGGCGCTGGGGCGGCCACTGTCGAGCAGGACGGCACCGGGCGCATGGCGAATCGCCGCGAAATATTCGGCGGGGTTGGCGCGATAGGGCAGCGGGTGTACGGAACAGGTCAACATGGGCGGGGGAAGTCAGCCATCGAGGCGGGGTGGCGATTGTAGTCCCCTCGGAGAATTGCTCCTAGAGGGGATTGATTGCTGTAGGAGCGAGCTCGCTCGCGATGGTCGTCAACGATAACGCTGTATGCCTGACCCCCCACAGTGTTTTCAGGTTCATCGCGAGCAAGCTCGCTCCTACAATCGATGGGCCTCAGTTCATCGCGAGCAAGAGAAGGGCCTCAGCCCTCGACCGCAGGAATATGCCCAAACATCTCCTGCACAAACGCCACGCGTTCTTCGACCGATTCACTCACGCCGCGCGCCTTCAGGTCTTCCAGCCGCGCCTCGACCGCATGAGTGCGCAACGTCAGGCCGCAGTCATTGGCAATCTGGATATTCAGCCCCGGCCGGGCGTTGAGCTCCAGAATCAGCGGGCCTTTTTCCTGGTCCAGAACCATGTCGACACCGATGTAGCCCAGGCCGCACAACTCATAGCAACCAGCGGCGAGTTTCATGAAACCGTCCCAGTAGGGCAGTTGCACGCCATCCACTGCATTGGTGGTGTCCGGGTGTTTGTTGATGATGTTGTTCAGCCAGGTGCCGCGCAGGGTCAGGCCGGTGGCCAGGTCCACACCGACGCCGATGGCGCCCTGGTGCAGGTTGGCCTTGCCGTTGGACTGGCGCGTCGGCAGGCGCAACATGGCCATCACCGGGTAGCCCATCAAAACAATGATGCGAATGTCCGGCACGCCTTCGTAACTGATGCTCTTGAAGATCTGGTCCGGAATCACGCGGTATTCGATCAGCGCCCGGTCGCGGTGACCGCCCAGGGAATACAGGCCGGTCAGGATGCTGGAAACCTGGTGTTCGATTTCTTCATGGCTGATGATCCGGCCGGACACCGTGCGATAACGCCCTTCAAAGCGGTCGGCGATGACCAGGATGCCATCTCCGCCAGCGCCCTGGGCCGGTTTGATCACGAAGTCATTGCGTGCGCCGATGATCTCTTCGAGATTGTCGATTTCCTTCTCGGTGGAGATCACGCCATACAGTTCGGGCACATGGATGCCGGCGGCGATGGCGCGTTCCTTGGTGATGATCTTGTCATCGACGATCGGGTACAGGCTGCGCTTGTTGTATTTGAGCACGTAGTCTGCGTTGCGCCGATTGATCCCCATGATGCCCCGGGCTTCCAGGGCCTTCCAGGTCTTCCAGAGGCCGAACATCAGGCGTCAGCCTTTTTCAGGAAGGCCTTGAAGCGCACCAGTTCGGTCAGGCGGTAACCGCGATAACGACCCATGGCCAGCATGAAGCCCACCAGGATCAGCAGGATCGCCGGGAAAGTGAACACGAAGTACACCAGTTCCGGCACGCTCATGATCAGATGCGCCAGGGACGCGGCGAACAGCGTGCCGACGGCCACTTTCATGGCATGGCCACCGCCGCGCTCTTCCCAGGTGATCGACAGGCGTTCGATGGTCATGGTCAGGATCACCATCGGGAACAGCGCCACCGACAAACCGCGTTCCAGGCCGAGTTTATGGCTGAGCAGACTGATGGCCGCAATCAGCACCACCACGAACGTCAGCACCACCGACAGCCGCGGCAGCATTTGCAGTTTCAGGTGTTCGAGATAGGAGCGCAGCGACAAGCCCAGCGCCGTGATGATGGTAAACAGCACGATACCGAAGCCGAGCTGGGTTTCGCGGAAGGCCAGGGCGATCAGCACCGGGGTGAAAGTGCCCAGGGTCTGGATGCCGATCAGGTTGCGCAGGATCAGGATCACCAGCACGCCGATCGGGATCATCACCATGATCATGAAGGTCTGCTGGGTTTGCAGCGGCAGGCCGTACAGCGAGTACTCGAGGAAATTGGCGTCGGTGTTTTCGTCGGTCAGCTTGGCCAGGCGAATGGCGTTCATTTCGCTGTTGTTCAGGCTGAAGGTCACGTTGGCTTTCTTGCCACCATCGACGGTGATTAGGTTTTCGTCGCCGGTCCACCACAGCAGGCGGTCGGTCGGCAGGCCCTGTTCACCTGTTTCCGGGTTGAAGTACAGCCAGTCGGTGCCATTGAAACTGCGCAGCCACAGTTCCGGCATTTGCGGCTGGTCGGCCACCAGGCGGATGGTGTGGACCTTCTCGATCGGCACATGGGCGATGGACAGCAGCAGCTCGACGACTTTCGCCTTGTGCGCCGCGGATGGGTCACCAGCCAGCAGCAGCTTCACGTTGTCGTCGTTGAGGTTGTTGACCCGCTTGATGGCTTCGCCGACGAAAGTTTCGACATCGGCCGAGTGTTGGCGAATCGGTGCGAGCAGGGCTTCGGCGGCGATTTTTTCCGGGCCTTCGATGGTCATGCTGTCGCGAAAGGTCGGGCCTTTGATCTTGGCTTTCTCACCGGAATAACGCTTGGTCAGCACCAGGCGGTAATACAGCGTCTGATTGCCTTTGGCCCGGCGTGCCGACCAAGTGACCTTGCGGTTGCCGTCGACCCGGTTCACGGCCACGCCGTAGTTGTTGGAGATGAAGCTCTCGTTGAGGCTCACGAAGTCGCGGCTCAGCGGAGGCACGAACATCTGGATCTTGACCGGATCCTTGGCACTGGCGACGAACTCGACCTTGGCGTCGATGTTCCACAGGTCGTCGGTGGCGTCTTCGGTCACCGGGATGCCCAGCACGAAGATCTGATAGGCCGTAACTGAAATGCCCAGCACCACCAGGATGGCGATCAGCAGTTTCAGGTGAAGGGTAAGAGAGCGCATTTGAATTACTCGGCGGTATGAGCGTCGGTGGTGCAGGCAGGTTTGCCGGCAGCATATTTAAGGCTGGGGTCAACCAGAGCATCGAAACGTTTGAGGGCTTCGGAGCCAATCAGTAGCGGGTATTGGAAAGCGCTGCGGTCGGTCAGGTTCACTTCGATGCTGCGCAGGGCCGAGCCCATGCAGATGTCCAGTTCGATCACCGGGCGAGCGGTGTACTTCTTGCCTTCCTCCGGATCGTAGTCGCCGGCCCGGCGCTTGATCTTGCTGACACGGGCCAGCGGGCGTTCGATCGGGTGCGAATGGGCGGCGTCGATGGCCAGGTAAAAGCGCACCCACGACTCGCCGTTGCGTTTGAAACGTTTGATATCCCGTGCACTCAGGGAGGCGGTTTTCGCCCCGGTGTCGAGTTTGGCCGCCACTTCCAGATCGATGCCATTGAGCGATGCGTACTCGTTAAGGCCATACACGGTCTTTTCCCCGGCCATTGCGAAACCGGGCAGGCAAAGGAAATAAAGGAAGGTGGGGAAGGGCTTGAGTCTCATAAATCCTGATGCGCAGCGGTCCGACTTGATTCAAGGCCCTGGCATCGCTGCGCAAGCTCCCTCGTATGCCTGTCAGGTTTTTATGACAGGCAGTGCAGATGTGACAAACAAATGCGGGCGGCATTCTAGCACGGTGGTTTGATGGCGCCAGCGCTGGCCGGTGGCTATAAATAGGCCGGTTGCTTCGTAATGGTGCAACCGGTTATCAGAAGATTGTCGACAATATCGATTTATACTTTGACTGTGTCGCCACTATTCGATAGTTTTTGCGGCACTGGCTTACAAGGTGTCGACAATATGCTGGATCAACTCGATCCCCCGGTTTCTACGCAAGACGATACGGAGACGCTTTCCGAGAACGTCTTCCGACGCATTCAGGCGGCTATCGTCAAAGGCGATATCGCGCCGGGCAGCAAAATCTCCGAACCGGAACTGGCGCGCACCTACGGCATCAGCCGTGGCCCGTTGCGCGAGGCCATCCACCGTCTGGAAGGCCAGCGCCTGCTGGTTCGCGTGCCGCATGTCGGCGCACGGGTGGTGTCGCTCAATCACGCCGAACTGATTGAGCTATACGAAATCCGCGAATCCCTGGAAGGCATGGCCTGTCGCCTGGCCGCCGAGCGCATGAGCCTCGAAGAAATCGACGAGCTGCGTCGGGTCCTGGAAACCCACGAACGCGATGAGGCGTTTCAGGCCGGGAGAGGCTACTACCAGCAGGAAGGCGATTTCGACTTCCACTACCGAATCATCCAGGGCAGCGGCAACCGTACGCTGACCCAAATGCTCTGCGGCGAGCTGTATCAACTGGTGCGCATGTACCGCATCCAGTTTTCCACCACGCCCAATCGCCCGCACCAGGCGTTTGCCGAGCACCACCGAATTCTCGATGCCATCGCCGACCGTGACGGTGAACTGGCCGAGTTGTTGATGCGCCGTCACATCGGCGCCTCCAAACGCAACATCGCCCGTCATTACCAGGACGGCGCTAACCCGACAGCCAAACGAGGTGAGTCATGAGTTTGAACAAGAGCACTCCAGGCCAGCGTTTCCGCGATGCGGTCGCCAGCGAGCATCCATTGCAAGTGGTCGGCGCGATCAACGCCAACCATGCGCTGCTGGCCAAGCGCGCCGGTTTCAAGGCGATCTACCTGTCGGGTGGCGGGGTGGCTGCCGGCTCCCTCGGCGTGCCGGACCTGGGCATCACCGGCCTGGATGACGTGCTGACCGACGTGCGCCGCATCACCGATGTTTGCGACCTGCCGCTGCTGGTGGATGTGGACACCGGTTTCGGTTCCTCGGCGTTCAACGTCGCCCGTACCGTGAAGTCGATGATCAAGTTCGGCGCGGCGGCGATTCACATCGAAGACCAGGTCGGCGCCAAGCGCTGCGGTCACCGTCCTAACAAGGAAATCGTGACCCAGCAGGAAATGGTCGACCGCATCAAAGCGGCCGTCGATGCCCGTACCGATGACAGCTTCGTGATCATGGCCCGTACCGACGCCCTGGCGGTGGAAGGTCTGGAGTCTGCCCTGGATCGCGCCGCCGCGTGCATCGAGGCCGGCGCTGACATGGTGTTCCCGGAAGCCATCACTGAGCTGGAAATGTACAAGCTGTTCGCCAATCGCGTGAAAGCGCCGATCCTGGCCAACATCACCGAATTCGGCGCGACGCCGCTGTACACCACCGAACAGCTGGCCGCTGCCGACGTATCGCTGGTGCTGTACCCGCTGTCGGCGTTCCGTGCCATGAACAAGGCTGCGGAAAACGTCTACACCGCGATCCGTCGCGATGGCACGCAACAGAACGTCATCGACACCATGCAGACTCGCATGGAACTTTACGATCGCATCGACTACCACACCTTCGAGCAGAAGCTCGATGCGTTGTTCGCCGCGAAAAAATAATGAACACCGTGTACCTGTAGGAGCGAGTTCGCTCGCGATGGTGGGCCATACACCGCGGGGTATCAGTTTTCCCGCGTCATCATCGGCGTCCATCGCGAGCAAGCTCGCTCCTACAGATGAAAGATTGGTTTCCCTAAAAAATTCAAGAATTGGAGACAGCAATGGCCGAAGCAAAAGTACTCAGTGGCGCCGGGCTCCGTGGCCAGGTAGCCGGGCAAACCGCACTGTCCACCGTGGGCCAGTCGGGTGCCGGTCTGACCTATCGTGGTTATGACGTACGTGAACTGGCGGCTGACGCACAGTTCGAAGAAGTTGCTTACCTGCTGCTGTACGGCGAACTGCCGAGCAAGGCGCAACTGGCAGCCTACGTTGCCAAACTGAGCAAGCTGCGCGACCTGCCGCAAGCGCTCAAAGAAGTGCTGGAACGCATCCCCGCCGACGCCCACCCGATGGACGTGATGCGCACTGGCTGCTCGTTCCTGGGCAACCTGGAGCCGGAGAGCAACTTCTCCGAGCAACACGACAAGACCGACCGCCTGCTGGCCGCGTTCCCGGCGATCATGACCTACTGGTATCGCTTCAGCCACGAAGGCAAGCGCATCGATTGCGTGAGTGACGAGCAGTCCATCGGCGGCCACTTCCTGCACCTGCTGCACGGCAAGAAGCCGAGCGAGCTGCACGTCAAGGTGATGAACGTTTCGCTGATCCTCTACGCGGAGCACGAGTTCAACGCGTCGACCTTCACCGCACGTGTTTGCGCCTCGACCCTGTCCGACCTGTATTCGTGCATCACCGCGGCCATCGGCTCGCTGCGCGGTCCGCTGCACGGTGGCGCCAACGAAGCGGCGATGGAAATGATCGAGCGTTTCTCGTCGCCGGAAGACGCGATCAAGGGCACCCTCGGCATGCTCGAGCGCAAGGACAAGATCATGGGCTTCGGCCACGCGATCTATAAGGACAACGATCCGCGTAACGAGGTGATCAAGGGCTGGTCGAAAAAGCTTGCTGACGAAGTGGGTGACAAGGTGTTGTTCCCGGTGTCCGAAGCCATCGACAAGACCATGTGGGAGCAGAAGAAACTGTTCCCGAACGCCGACTTCTACCATGCCTCGGCGTACCACTTCATGGGCATCCCGACCAAGTTGTTCACACCGATCTTCGTCTGCTCGCGCCTGACCGGCTGGGCCGCCCACGTGTACGAACAACGTGCCAACAACCGCATCATCCGTCCAAGCGCCGAATACACCGGCGTTGAGCAGCGCAAGTTCGTACCAATCGAACAACGCTGAATGGTGGCGGCCGGCACCGGGATCTGAATGCAACGCAGATCCCTGTAGGAGCGAGCTTGCTCGCGATGGAGTGTCATTCACATTGGTGTCGACTGACACGCCATCGCGAGCAAGCTCGCTCCCACAGTGGATTGTGTTCACTTCAAGTCTGGTGCCAGGCCCCACCTTTTGTAACTACCGTGACCGAGTCCTGACGATGAACACACAATTTCGTAAACCGCTGCCCGGCAGCCACCTGGATTACTTCGATGTCCGCGCAGCGGTCGAGGCGATCCAGCCTGGCGCCTACGACACCCTGCCGTACACCTCCCGTGTACTGGCGGAAAACCTTGTGCGTCGCTGCGACCCGGCCACGCTCACCGAATCCCTGAAGCAATTCATCGAGCGCAAGCGCGACCTCGACTTCCCGTGGTTCCCGGCCCGCGTGGTGTGCCACGACATTCTCGGCCAGACCGCGCTGGTCGACCTCGCCGGCCTGCGTGACGCCATCGCCCTGCAGGGCGGTGATCCGGCGCAAGTGAACCCGGTGGTGCCGACCCAACTGATCGTCGACCACTCCCTGGCCGTCGAGCGCGGTGGCTTCGATCCGGAAGCGTTCGAGAAGAACCGCGCCATCGAAGACCGTCGCAACGAAGACCGTTTCCACTTCATCAACTGGACCAAGAAGGCGTTCAAGAACGTCGACGTGATCCCGCCGGGCAACGGCATCATGCACCAGATCAACCTGGAGAAAATGTCTCCGGTGATCCAGGTGCGTGACGGCGTGGCCTTCCCTGATACCTGCGTCGGCACCGACAGCCACACCCCGCACGTCGATGCGTTGGGCGTGATCGCCATCGGTGTCGGTGGTCTGGAAGCCGAAAGCGTAATGCTCGGCCGCGCATCGTGGATGCGTCTGCCGGAAAGCGTCGGCGTCGAGCTGACCGGCAAGCTGCAGCCGGGCATCACCGCCACCGACATGGTGCTGGCGCTGACCGAGTTCCTGCGCAAGCAAAAAGTGGTTGGCGCGTGGCTGGAATTCTTCGGTGAAGGTGCTGCGGCGCTGACCCTCGGCGACCGCGCGACCATCTCCAACATGGCCCCGGAATACGGCGCCACCGCGGCGATGTTCTACATCGACCAGCAGACCATCGACTACCTCAAGCTCACCGGCCGTGAAGACGAGCAGGTGCAGTTGGTCGAGAACTACGCCAAGCAGGTCGGCCTGTGGGCTGACAGCCTCAAAGGCGCGCAATACGAGCGCGGCCTGACGTTCGACCTGTCCTCGGTAGTGCGTAACATGGCTGGCCCGAGCAACCCGCACGCCCGTGTGGCGGTTTCGGATCTGGCCGCCAAAGGCATCTCCGGTCAGTGGGACGATGTGCCGGGGCAAATGCCGGACGGCGCGGTGATCATCGCCGCCATCACCAGCTGCACCAACACCAGCAACCCGCGCAACGTGATCGCTGCCGGCCTGCTGGCGCGCAATGCCAACAAGCTCGGCCTGACCCGCAAGCCGTGGGTCAAGTCGTCCCTGGCACCGGGCTCCAAAACCGTGGCGCTGTACCTCGATGAAGCCGGTTTGACCGATGAGCTGGAACAGCTCGGTTTCGGCGTCGTGGCCTTCGCCTGCACCACCTGCAACGGCATGTCCGGCGCACTGGACCCGGTGATCCAGCAAGAGATCATCGACCGTGACCTGTACGCCACTGCTGTGTTGTCCGGTAACCGTAACTTCGACGGCCGGATTCACCCGTACGCCAAGCAGGCGTTCCTCGCGTCGCCGCCACTGGTGGTCGCTTACGCCATCGCCGGTACCATCCGTTTCGACATCGAAAAAGATGTGCTGGGCGTTGTCGACGGCAAGGAAATCCGCCTGAAGGACATCTGGCCGAGCGACGAAGAAATCGACGCTGTGGTGAAAGCCTCGGTCAAGCCTGAGCAGTTCCGTCAGGTCTACATCCCGATGTTCGCCATCCACGAAGACACCGGTCCCAAAGTCGCGCCGCTGTACGAGTGGCGCGAGATGAGCACCTACATCCGCCGTCCGCCGTACTGGGAAGGCGCACTGGCCGGCGCCCGTCCGCTCAAGGGCATGCGCCCGCTGGCGGTGCTGCCGGACAACATCACCACCGATCACCTGTCGCCGTCCAACGCCATCATGCTCGACAGCGCCGCGGGCGAATACCTGGCGAAAATGGGCCTGCCGGAAGAGGACTTCAACTCCTACGCGACTCATAGGGGCGACCATTTGACTGCGCAGCGCGCAACCTTCGCCAACCCGAAACTGTTCAACGAAATGGTTCTGGAAAACGGCAAGGTCAAGCAGGGCTCGCTGGCCCGCGTCGAGCCGGAAGGCAAAGTGATGCGCATGTGGGAAGCCATCGAAACCTACATGGATCGCAAGCAGCCGCTGATCATCATCGCAGGTGCCGACTACGGTCAGGGTTCGTCCCGCGACTGGGCGGCCAAGGGCGTGCGCCTGGCGGGTGTGGAAGCGATTGCCGCCGAAGGTTTCGAGCGCATTCACCGCACCAACCTGGTGGGCATGGGCGTGTTGCCGCTGGAATTCAAGCCGGGCACCAACCGCCACACCCTGGCCATCGACGGCAGCGAAACCTACGACGTGATTGGCGACCGCACCCCGCGTGCCGAGCTGACCCTGGTGATCCATCGCAAGAATGGCGAGCGCGTCGATGTGCCGGTGACCTGCCGCCTCGACACTGCTGAAGAAGTGTCGATCTACGAAGCCGGTGGCGTGCTGCAACGCTTCGCCCAGGACTTCCTCGAAGAGTCGGCGGTTGCCGTTTAACACGCGCAGTACAGATACGGGACTTCAAGTCCCGTATCTGCTTTCAGATTAGGAGTAACGAGCACCATGGCTCATGCACCGCAGATCAAAATTCCAGCGACATACATGCGCGGCGGCACCAGCAAAGGCGTGTTTTTCAGCCTGAAGGATTTACCTGAAGCTGCACAGGTCCCGGGCCAGGCCCGCGATGCTTTGCTGCTGCGGGTGATCGGCAGCCCCGACCCGTATGACAAACAAATCGACGGCATGGGTGGCGCGACTTCCAGCACCAGCAAAACCGTGATCCTGTCGAAAAGCATCAAGGCCGATCACGATGTCGATTACCTGTTCGGTCAGGTGTCCATCGACAAGCCCTTCGTGGATTGGAGCGGCAACTGCGGCAACCTGTCGGCGGCGGTCGGTTCGTTCGCCGTCAGCAATGGCCTGGTGGACGCCAGCCGCATCCCGCACAACGGCGTGGCGGTGGTTCGCGTGTGGCAGGCCAACATTGGCAAGACCATCATCGCCCACGTGCCGATCACCAATGGTGAAGTACAGGAAACCGGCGATTTCGAACTCGACGGCGTGACCTTCCCGGCGGCCGAAGTGCAGATCGAGTTCCTCGATCCGGCGGCGGACGAAGAGGGCGGCGGCGGTTCGATGTTCCCTACCGGCAACCTGGTGGACGACCTGGAAGTGCCCGGCGTCGGCACCTTCAAGGCGACCATGATCAATGCCGGCATCCCGACGATTTTCGTCAATGCCGAAGACATCGGCTACAAGGGCACCGAGTTGCAGGGCGCGATCAACGGCGACCCGAAAGCCTTGCTGATGTTCGAAACCATCCGCGCCTACGGGGCATTGCGCATGGGCCTGATCTCGAACGTCGACGAAGCGGCCAAGCGGCAGCACACGCCGAAGGTGGCCTTCGTCGCCAAACCGGCGGATTACGTATCGTCCAGTGGTAAGGCCATTGCGGCGGGTGATGTCGACCTGCTGGTGCGTGCACTGTCCATGGGCAAGTTGCACCACGCGATGATGGGTACTGCTGCGGTGGCAATCGGCACGGCGGCAGCGATCACCGGTACGCTGGTTAACCTCGCGGCAGGCGGTATCGAACGCAACGCGGTGCGCTTCGGCCACCCGTCCGGTACCTTGCGCGTCGGCGCCGAGGCCAGCCAGGTCAATGGCGAGTGGACCGTGAACAAAGCGATCATGAGCCGCAGTGCACGGGTGTTGATGGAAGGGTTTGTCCGTGTGCCGGGTGATTCTTTCTAAGATCATCCAAACACCTGTGGGAGCGAGCTTGCTCGCGATGGGGCCAACACATTCAATACGTGTGCTGGCTGATGCACCGCCATCTCGAGCAAGCTCGCTCCCACAGTGGCCTGCATTTCAATCATAAGAATTTGTCATTGACTGAGATTGCCCTGAACCGAGGTCCCATCAACGAACACCGCAGAGTGAATCGAACATGAGTGCCAACGTCGACCTGAACAACCGCCCCGACTACGACAAGGTCCTGCAGGACATTGCCGATTACGTCCTCAACTACAAGATCGAGTCAAAAGAGGCGCTGGATACTGCGCGTAACTGTCTGATCGATACCTTGGGTTGCGGCCTGCTGGCCCTGCGTTTTCCCGAGTGCACCAAGCATTTGGGGCCAGTGGTAGAAGGCACTGTCGTGCCGTTCGGCGCCCGGGTGCCGGGGACCAGTTACCGACTCGATCCTGTGAAGGCGGCGTGGGACATCGGCTGCATCGTGCGCTGGCTCGACTACAACGACACCTGGCTCGCGGCGGAGTGGGGGCATCCGTCGGACAACCTCGGCGGTATTCTCGCGGTAGCCGACCATTTATCACAAAAGCACCTGGCTAATGGTGTGGCACCGCTGACCGTGCGTACAGTGCTTGAAGCGATGATCATGGCCCATGAGATTCAAGGCGTGATTGCCCTGGAAAACTCGTTCAACCGTGTCGGCCTCGATCACGTCATTCTGGTGAAAGTGGCCTCGACCGCAGTCACCGCCAAGCTGATGGGTGCCAATCGCGAGCAGTTGTTGTCGGCGTTGTCTCACGCCTTTGCTGACGGTCAGGCATTGCGCACGTATCGGCATGCGCCGAATGCCGGTTCGCGTAAATCCTGGGCGGCGGGGGATGCGTCCAGTCGTGGCGTGCGTTTGGCGGACATGGCGATGCGCGGCGAAATGGGTATTCCCGGTGTGTTGAGTGCCAGGCAGTGGGGGTTTTACGACGTATTGTTCAGCCACACCAACAACGATCTGGCGCTCAAGCCTGAAGACAAGCGTGCGTTCAGTTTCTCGCGACCGTACGGCAGTTATGTGATGGAAAACGTGTTGTTCAAGATCAGTTTTCCGGCCGAGTTCCATGCGCAAACGGCCTGTGAGGCGGCGGTAACCCTGCATCCGCAAGTGCGCAATCGTCTGCACGAAATCGACCGGATCGTCATCACCACTCACGAGTCGGCGATTCGCATCATTTCCAAGGTCGGCCCGCTGGCCAATGCCGCTGATCGCGATCACTGCATCCAGTACATGACTGCCGTGCCGCTGGCCTTTGGCAATCTGGTTGCCGAGTATTACGAAGATGATTTCCACAAGGCGCATCCGATCATCGATGTGCTGCGCGACAAGATGGTGATAGTTGAGGAGCCGCGTTTCACCCGTGAGTATCTGGAGTCCGACAAGCGCTCCATTGCCAACGCGGTGCAGGTGTTTTTCAAGGACGGGTCGAGTACTGAAAACGTGGTGGTGGAATACCCGATTGGGCATCGTCGACGTCGGGTCGAAGGCATTCCGTTGCTGGAGGACAAGTTCAGGGCGAACTTGCTGACACGATTCACCGGGCAGCGTAGCGAGGAGATTTTTGCACTGTGCAGGGATCAGCAGAAACTTGAGGCGACACCGGTAAACCGGTTTGTGGATTTGTTTGTTATCTAGGAGACCGCGTTATCGTTCATCGCGAGCAGGCTCGCTCCCACAGGAGATCTGCGGTGAACACAAATCAACTGTGGGAGCGAGCTTGCTCGCGATGAGGGCCGAACAGGCAATAAAGAACTACTTGAAACGCCGCTCCACACCTTTCTCCACGAGAATCTTCGCGGAGATTTCTTCTACGGAAAAGTGCGTGGAGTTGATGTTCGGAATGTTCTCGCGGCGGAACAGGTTTTCCACCTCGCGAACTTCGAACTCGCACTGGGCGTAGCTCGAATAGCGGCTGTTGGGCTTGCGCTCGTTGCGGATCGCGGTAAGGCGGTCCGGGTCGATGGTCAGGCCGAACAGCTTGTGCTGGTGGGCGCGCAGGGCGGACGGCAGTTGCAGGCGCTCCATGTCGTCTTCGGTCAGCGGGTAGTTGGCTGCACGGATACCGAACTGCATCGCCATGTACAGGCACGTCGGCGTCTTACCACATCGCGACACGCCCACTAGTATCAGGTCGGCCTTGTCGTAATAGTGCGTGCGGGCGCCGTCGTCGTTGTCGAGGGCGAAGTTAACGGCCTCGATACGCTCCATGTAGTTGGTGTTGGCGCCGATGGAGTGGGACTTGCCCACGGTATAGGAAGAATGCTCGGTCAGTTCCTGTTCAAGCGGTGCCAGGAACGTCGAGAAAATGTCGATCATGAAACCATTCGAGGTTGCGAGAATCTCACGAATGTCCTGATTGACGATGGTGTCGAAGATAATCGGACGGAAGCCGTCGGTTTCGGCGGCTTTGTTGATTTGTTGTACCATGGCCCGCGCTTTGTCCACGTTGTCGATGTACGGCCGCGTGACTTTGCTGAAGGTAATGTTTTCGAACTGCGCCAGAAGGCTTTGACCCAGGGTTTCGGCGGTAATGCCGGTACCATCGGAGATAAAGAAAGCAGATCGTTTCATTTGCACCTTGGGCCTTAAGCTAGTGACGAATCTTGGATATGATAGGCGCGATTTGCCGGCCGCCATTGGCCCGCATTCTCACTTATTTTCCAGGTCCAGGCCATATAACCGGCAAATGCTCACTTAAGCAGCCGGTTTCTGAGCTTTTCCAACACAGTTAGTGGAGAGATCACCTTGGTAGAGTACGTAGTTTCCCTCGATAAGCTCGGCAAACACGATGTTGAGCATGTGGGGGGCAAGAACGCATCCCTGGGCGAGATGATCAGCAACCTTGCAGGTGCCGGTGTATCGGTGCCCGGTGGCTTCGCCACGACCGCTCAGGCTTATCGTGATTTCCTGGAACTGAGCGGCCTGAATCAGCAGATTCACGATGCGCTCGATGCCCTGGACGTCGATGACGTGAATGCGCTGGCCAAGACCGGTGCCCAGATCCGCCAATGGATCATGGAAGCCGAGTTCCCTGAAAAACTGAATGCCGAAATTCGTACCGCGTTCGCCACGCTGTCCGCCGGCAACCCTGACGTGGCCGTGGCCGTGCGTTCTTCCGCCACTGCCGAAGACTTGCCCGACGCATCCTTTGCCGGCCAGCAGGAAACCTTCCTGAACATCCGTGGTGTCGAAAACGTCATTCGCGCCGCCAAAGAGGTGTTCGCCTCGCTGTTCAACGACCGTGCCATTTCCTATCGCGTGCACCAGGGCTTCGACCACAAGCTGGTTGCCCTGTCCGCTGGCGTGCAGCGCATGGTCCGTTCCGAAACCGGCACCGCCGGCGTGATGTTCACCCTCGATACCGAGTCGGGCTTCCGTGACGTGGTGTTCATCACCGGCGCCTACGGCCTGGGTGAAACCGTCGTACAAGGCGCGGTGAACCCGGATGAGTTCTACGTCCATAAAGGCACGCTGGCCGCGGGTCGCCCGGCGATCCTGCGCCGCAACCTGGGCAGCAAAGCCATCAAGATGATCTACGGCGACGAGGCCAAGGCCGGTCGTTCGGTCAAGACCGTCGACGTGGACAAGGCTGAGCGCGCACGTTTCTGCCTGACCGACGCCGAAGTCAGCGAACTGGCCAAGCAGGCGATGATCATCGAGAAGCACTACCAGTGCCCGATGGACATTGAGTGGGCCAAGGACGGTGACGACGGCAAGCTGTACATCGTGCAGGCCCGTCCGGAAACCGTGAAGAGCCGCACCCAGGCCAACGTCATGGAACGTTACCTGTTGAAAGAAACCGGCACCGTGCTGGTGGAAGGTCGCGCCATCGGCCAGCGCATCGGCGCCGGCAAGGTGCGCATCATCAAGGACGTGTCCGAGATGGACAAGGTCCAGCCAGGCGACGTACTGGTTTCCGACATGACCGACCCGGACTGGGAGCCGGTCATGAAGCGCGCGAGCGCGATCGTCACCAACCGTGGCGGCCGTACTTGCCACGCGGCGATCATCGCCCGTGAGCTGGGTATTCCAGCGGTAGTAGGTTGCGGCAACGCCACCCAGCTGTTGAAAGATGGCCAGGGCGTGACTGTTTCCTGCGCTGAAGGCGACACCGGTTTCATCTTCGAAGGCGAACTGGGCTTCGACATCAAGAAGAACTCCGTGGACGCCATGCCTGAGCTGCCGTTCAAGATCATGATGAACGTCGGTAACCCGGACCGCGCCTTCGACT
The DNA here is from genome assembly GCF_002236115.1 of Pseudomonas jessenii. Taxonomy (GTDB): domain Bacteria; phylum Pseudomonadota; class Gammaproteobacteria; order Pseudomonadales; family Pseudomonadaceae; genus Aquipseudomonas; species Aquipseudomonas jessenii. The sequence goes on from NZ_NIWT01000002.1 coordinate 407,940, forward strand.
TCGCACAGCTGCCGAACGCCGGTGTGGGCCTGGCCCGCCTGGAGTTCATCATCAACCGCATGATCGGCGTGCACCCCAAGGCACTGCTGAACTACGACGGCCTGCCGCTGGACATCAAGGAAAGCGTCGACAAGCGCATCGCCGGCTACAACGATCCGGTCGGCTTCTACGTCGAGAAACTGGTCGAAGGCATCAGCACCCTGGCGGCTGCGTTCTGGCCGAAAAAGGTCATCGTGCGTCTGTCGGACTTCAAGTCCAACGAATACGCCAACCTGATCGGCGGCAAGCTATACGAGCCGGAAGAAGAGAACCCGATGTTGGGCTTCCGCGGTGCCTCGCGTTACATCAGCGAATCGTTCCGCGACTGCTTCGAGCTCGAATGCCGCGCCCTCAAGCGCGTGCGCAACGAGATGGGCCTGACCAACGTCGAAATCATGGTGCCGTTCGTCCGTACCCTGGGCGAAGCGAGCCAGGTGGTGGATCTGCTGGCGGAAAATGGTCTGGCTCGTGGCCAGAACGGCCTGCGCGTGATCATGATGTGCGAACTGCCGTCCAACGCCATCCTGGCTGAAGAGTTCCTCGAATTCTTCGACGGTTTCTCCATCGGCTCCAACGACCTGACCCAGCTGACCCTGGGCCTGGACCGTGACTCCGGCATCATCGCCCACCTGTTCGACGAGCGTAATCCGGCGGTCAAGAAGCTGCTGGCCAATGCGATTGCCGCGTGCAACAAGGCCGGCAAATACATCGGTATCTGCGGTCAGGGTCCTTCGGACCACCCGGACCTGGCCAAGTGGCTGATGGAGCAGGGCATTGAAAGCGTTTCGTTGAACCCTGACTCCGTACTGGAAACCTGGTTCTTCCTGGCGGAAGGTCAAGCTTCGGCCTGATCCGGTGTAAACGGGCCGCTCTCTCTGTAGGAGCGAGCTTGCTCGCGAAAAACCTCAGGACACCGCGTTTATCCAGGATGAACGCGTTATCGTTGACGTCCATCGCGAGCAAGCTCGCTCCTACAGGGAGCGGTCTTTATGAGATTCAAGCAGGGCGGGCTCCATCTGGATGCCGCCCTTTTTTGTGCAAGAGATTATGCAAAGCAGCAGCAACCTATTTCCTGTCGCCCTGATCAGTGCCGAACGGCGCGGTGATCTGAGCGAAGATGTGTATCGTTTGAAACCCGGTAACAGTCCCGACTTCACCGTCGAATTGGCTGTGACACGCCTTGGCATGGCCGATGAGTCGTCCTCCCGTGGCGTGCCGGTGATCCTGCTGCACGGCAGCTTTTCCAATCGCCGGTTCTGGTTTTCTCCCAAAGGCCTGGGGTTGGGCGCTTACCTGGCCCGTCTGGGGTTCGATGTCTGGATTCCGGAAATGCGCGGTCACGGCCTGTCCCAGCGTAACCACGACTACCGCAAGAACCGTGTTGCCGACTACGCACGCTATGACCTGCCGGCCATTGGCGCGTTCGTGCGCGAACAGAGCGGGCAGGTGCCACACTGGATCGGTCACTCACTGGGCGGTATTACACTGGCCGCAGCGCTGGGTGGCGAGTACATCGGTGAGCCGGTCGTGGCCTCGGCGGCGTTTTTCGGTACACAAGTCAGTCGCACCTACTGGCCATTGAAGATTCCGCCGGTAGAGTGGAGCGGTCGCTTCATTCTCAAGCGTTTTGCCCAGTTGTCCGGCTCAAGGCTCAAGCGTGGTCCGGAGGACGAGCCCATCGGCCTGGCCCTGGAAGGCATGCGCTGGTACGGTCTGTTCGGGCGCTTTGGCGATGCCGATAAAAACTGGTGGGCGGGTTTGGCCGAGGTCAAGTTGCCGGTGCTTGCCGTGAGCGCTGCGGGTGATCATCAGGATCCTGCGTGGGCGTGTCGCAAGCTGTTCGAGCAGTTCGGTTCCGAGCACAAGCAATTCATCAACCTGGGGCGCGAGCAGGGCTTCGGCGACAATTTCGGTCACGTGGAAATGCTCGTCAGCAAGGCAGCCCAGGCTGAAGTCTGGCCTTTGGTGACGCGCTGGTTGGCCGATCAACAGACACCTTTGCCGGGAGCGCAACAGGATTTGGTCGCGGCGATCTGAGCCTGACGCTCTGACAAGGGCATTTCGCTCCGGTCGGCTTGCGGCTAAGATATGACGCATTGAGCTGTTCTGGTCACTTTCCGACATCCTCGATTGTCTTCCTCTTACAGGAGTTTCTCGATGAACCATTACATCACGCCTGACCTGTGCGACGCCTATCCGGAGCTGGTGCAGGTGCTGGAACCGATGTTCAGCAATTTCGGCGGCCGTGATTCCTTCGGCGGCGAAATCGTGACCATCAAATGCTTTGAAGACAACTCGCGGGTCAAGGAGCAGGTCGAGCTCAAGGGGAATGGCAAAGTGCTGGTGGTAGACGGTGGCGGTTCCCTGCGACATGCGTTGCTCGGTGACATGCTGGCCGAGAAAGCCGCGAAAAACGGTTGGGAAGGGCTGGTGATCTACGGTTGCATCCGCGACGTCGATATCATCGCGCAGACCGATCTGGGCGTTCAGGCCCTCGCCAGCCACCCGAGGAAATCCGACAGGCGCGGGCTCGGCGATCTCAACGTTGTGGTGACGTTTGCCGGCGTGACGTTCCGTCCAGGCGAATACATTTATGCGGACAACAACGGCGTGATCATCTCGCCCAGCCCGCTGAAAATGCCTGAATAAAGCGCCGGTTGACCAAAGGAGTGCGGATGTTCGAGGAAGAAAACGCGCAATGGGGGCTGGTGCATGCCCTGGTGCTGGACGGTAAAGGCGGTGCGCGTTCGATTGCCCGGACTGAACTCGATGACTTGCAGCTGCAGGCCCATGAAAGCCTGTGGCTGCACTGGGATCGCAGTCATCCGCAAACCCGGACCTGGTTGCGCAAATCCAGCGGTCTGAGCGAATTCAGCTGTGACCTGTTACTTGAAGAAAACACCCGTCCGCGACTTTTGCAGCTTTCGGACAGCGAACTGCTGCTATTTTTGCGCGGGGTCAATCTGAACCCTGGCGCCGAACCGGAAGACATGGTGTCGGTGCGGATTTTCGGCTCTGCCCAGCGTGTCATTTCCCTGCGTTTGCGTCCTTTGCGTGCCACTGACGAGTTGCTGGTGCAACTGTCCGAGGGCAAGGGGCCGAAAACTGCCTCCGAACTCATCCTTTGCATGGCGCAGTACCTCACCAACAAGGTGCAGGATCTGGTCAGCTGTCTCTCGGAAGTGGTCGATGAGGAAGAAGAAAAGCTGGATGCCGACGAACGGTATACTCCTGAGCACGGGGCGGTTTTGCAGATTCGTCGCCGGGCGGCTGCGTTGAAGCGCTTTCTGGCTCCGCAGCGGGACATTTTCGGGCAGTTGACGCGAATCAAGTTGCCCTGGTTCGTCGAGGATGACGGTGATTACTGGAACGAATTGAACAACAGCCTGACCCGCTACCTCGAAGAGCTGGAATTGACCCGGGAGCGGGTGGGGCTGGTCCTGGAGGCTGAAGACCGTCGCTTGAGCGTGCGCATGAACCGCACGATGTATCGCTTCGGGATCATCACCGGGATCTTTTTGCCGATGAGTTTTCTGGCCGGGCTTTTGGGGATCAACGTCGGTGGAATTCCATTCTCTGCCAGCCCTTACGGCTTTCTGATCGCTTGCCTGATGATGGTCTCGGTGGCGCTGGGGCAGTGGTGGTTGTTCCGACGTTTGCGCTGGGTCTGAGGGAAACCATGTGACCCGACCAAAACTGACCGCGTCTCCCACAGACATCACGAGAGGTGCGTATGCACGATCCGTTTGAACAGTCTTTACGCGACATGCTCAACGCCTCACCGTCCACCCGGGACGACGATGCGTGCCTGGGGCGTGTGCTGAAAACCGCCAACCGCCAGGTCGGCGCCGGTGATCTGTTCAGCCTGCTGGGGCGCTGGTTGCCCGCACTGATGATCGCCCTGAATAACGGATCGGCCCATGTCGCGCCGGTATCCCGTCTTCGTAAACCTACTGCTCGCACTGCTGATAAGGCTGATTGAATATGGAACTTGATCTCTGGACTCAGAGCCTCGTCACTGCAATGACTGCGTTGTGGACCAAGGTTGCGAACTTCATTCCGAACCTGTTCGGCGCACTGGTTGTGCTGCTGTTGGGTTTTGTCGTGGCCAAACTGCTGGACACCTTGCTCTCGAAGTTGCTCGCCAAACTGGGCCTTGATCGCTTGATGGGTGGCACCGGCCTGACCAAATTGCTGTCCCGTGCAGGGTTGCAAGTTCCTATTTCGACGCTGATCGGCAAAATCGTCTATTGGTTCGTTCTGCTGATTTTTCTGGTTTCTGCCGCAGAATCCCTTGGCCTTGAGCGAGTTTCAGCTACGCTGGACATGCTTGCGTTGTATTTGCCGAAGGTGTTCGGCGCGGCGCTGGTGTTGCTGGTCGGTGTCTTGCTGGCGCAACTGGCCAACGGGCTGGTGCGCGGAGCGGCAGAAGGCGTGGGGCTGGACTATGCTTCAGGGCTTGGACGGATTGCCCAGGGCCTGGTGATCATCATCAGTATTTCGGTTGCGATCAGCCAGTTGGAGGTCAAGACCGACCTGCTGAACCATGTGATCGTGATTGTGTTGATAACCGTTGGTCTGGCAGTAGCGCTGGCCATGGGGTTGGGAAGCCGGGAAATTGCCGGCCAGATTCTTGCGGGAATCTACGTGCGTGAGCTGTACCAGGTTGGGCAACAAGTGCGTGTTGGCGAGGTCGAAGGCCAGATCGAAGAGATCGGCACGGTTAAAACCACATTGCTGACCGATGAGGGTGAGCTAGTCTCTCTTTCCAATCGGATCCTCCTTGAGCAGCATGTGAGTAGCCGCTAACCCGGCAAACCCTGCTAATGTATGCCGCCGCAAAATGCCTGCTCACGCTGGCTGCGGCGGACATTGACCTGACTGTCGGCCCGACTTGTTTTGAATAAAGCCCAATCGTTATCCATGCGCTACGACCCCCGCGAGCTCTCTGATGAGGAGTTGGTCGCGCGCTCGCATACCGAGCTGTTTCACGTAACACGCGCCTATGAAGAACTGATGCGGCGTTACCAGCGAACATTATTTAACGTGTGCGCACGATATCTAGGGAACGATCGCGACGCAGACGATGTCTGTCAGGAGGTCATGTTGAAGGTGCTGTATGGCCTGAAGAACTTCGAAGGTAAATCGAAGTTCAAGACGTGGCTATATAGCATCACGTACAACGAGTGCATCACACAGTATCGGAAGGAACGGCGAAAGCGTCGCTTGATGGACGCATTGAGTCTTGACCCCCTCGAGGAAGCGTCCGAAGAAAAGACGCCGAAACCTGAGGAAAAAGGCGGACTTGATCGCTGGTTGGTGTATGTGAACCCGATTGATCGTGAAATTCTGGTGCTACGATTTGTCGCAGAGCTGGAGTTTCAGGAAATCGCAGACATCATGCATATGGGTTTGAGCGCAACAAAAATGCGGTACAAACGCGCTCTAGATAAATTGCGTGAGAAATTTGCAGGCATTGCTGAAACTTAGTTCAGCGCAAATATCTCTTACGTGTAGGCAAGTTCTGTTAGACTTGCCGCCGAGTTGTCCCCCGGTTTGCGGGACTGCTTCACAATCACCAGATGGGGATTTAACGGATGAAACTGAAAAACACCTTGGGCTTGGCCATTGGTTCTCTTATTGCCGCCACTTCCATCGGCGCTCTGGCACAGGGCCAAGGCGCAGTTGAAATCGAAGGCTACGCAAAGAAGCAATATTTCGATAGCGACCGTAACTTCAAGAACGACGGCATCCTGCCGGGTGGTTCGATCGGTTACTTCCTGACAGACGACGTTGAACTGCGTCTGGCCTACGACGAAGTGCACAATGCCCGTGCAAACGATGGCAAGAACGTTAAGGGCGCGAACACCGCTCTGGACGCTCTGTACCACTTCAACAACCCAGGCGACATGCTGCGTCCTTACGTCTCGGGCGGTTTCTCCGACCAGAGCATCGACCAGAACGGCTCGAACGGTCGTAACCGTTCCACCTTCGCCAACGTTGGCGGCGGTGCCAAGCTGTACTTCACCGACAACTTCTACGCCCGTGCTGGCGTTGAAGCTCAGTACAACATCGACCAGGGCAACACCGAGTGGGCTCCTAGCGTCGGTATCGGTGTGAACTTCGGCGGCGGCAGCAAGCCAGCTGCTGCTCCAGTTCCAGCTCCGGAAGTTTGCTCTGACAGCGACAACGATGGCGTTTGCGACAACGTTGACAAGTGCCCAGACACCCCAGCCAACGTAACTGTTGACGCTGACGGCTGCCCGGCAGTTGCTGAAGTTGTTCGTGTTGAGCTGGACGTGAAGTTCGACTTCGACAAGTCGGTAGTCAAGCCAAACAGCTACGGCGACATCAAGAACCTGGCTGACTTCATGAAGCAGTACCCATCCACCAGCACTACTGTTGAAGGTCACACTGACTCCGTCGGTCCTGACGCTTACAACCAGAAACTGTCCGAGCGTCGTGCAAACGCCGTTAAACAAGTTCTGACCAACCAGTACGGTGTTGAATCGTCCCGCGTTCAGTCTGTTGGCTACGGCGAATCCCGCCCAGTTGCTGACAACAAAACTGACGCTGGTCGTGCAGTTAACCGTCGCGTAGAAGCGCAGGTTGAAGCTCAAGCTAAGTAATTAGCTCACAGCTCTGAAAAGCCCGGCTCAGGCCGGGCTTTTCTTTGTCTGCAATTTGGTGAAATAGTTGAAACTACGCTGACTGATCTGCCGCCATCACAGGCAATTCACGCTCCCACAGCGATTGAGTTGCACTGGCTGCCACTGCACCGATCACCAGTATGGCAGGGCTTTTCAGCTGGAATCTGTAGGCCGCTTCATCCATGTTTGTGAGAGTGCTCCGACATTCCCGTTGATGGGGCAAGGAGGCATTTTCAATCATGGCCACGGGCGTATCCGTCGCCATGCCGCCGGCCAATAGCTGCTCACGGATTTCACCGAGCTTGGCCACTCCCATGTAAATCACCAACGTCGTTCCGCCTTGGGCCAGTGCCTGCCAGTTCAATTGGCTGTCGTCCTGGGTGTGTGCGGTGACCAGCGTGACACCACGGGCTACACCGCGCAAAGTCAGCGGAATATCGCATTGCGTTGCCCCCGCCAGCCCGGCAGTGATGCCGTTGACCAACTCGGCTTCGACCCCACGCTCACGCAGCCACTGCGCCTCTTCACCACCGCGACCGAAAATGCATGGATCGCCGCCCTTGAGCCGCGCTACGCATTTACCCTGCCGGGCATAACGAAGCATCAGGCGATGGATGAACGCTTGCGGGGTAGAGCGGCAGCCGCCACGCTTGCCCACCGGAATGATCCGCACCCCAGGGCAATGCTCGAGTACCGCGACATTGACCAGGTCATCGATCAGCACCACATCTGCCTCGCGCAAGGCACGTACCGCCTTCAACGTGAGCAACTCCGGATCACCTGGACCCGCACCTACCAGCCAGACTTTTGCACTCATAGTGTTTTCCTCACGAGAAGACGGTGGCTGGCTGCGCCGTAGCAGCCAGCAGGCGTTTGATTTCCGGAACGCAGGACCCGCATTGCGTGCCGCAACCCAGTTCTTGCTTGAGCCCCTGCAAGTCCAGGCCACGGCTGATGCCGGCGCAGATCGCGTTCTGGCCGACGTTCTTGCAATTGCACAGGATCTTGTTCGAGTTGAAGGGCGTGTCGAGATTGCCCGGTGGTGCGCTCAGCGGCGCAAGCAGCCAGCGCCGCAGTTGCTGGTCCGCGCGACCTTCGAGCCACAGCCCCTGCAACCAGTGCTGGGCAAGGGTTTCACCGGCCAGTCGAATGGCAGTGATCCGGCCATTTTCGATCCGCACGCGCTTGCCTATGGCCCGTCGAGGGTCGTCGTAAGCCAGTACCGGGCCGTCATCGAGCGCCAGGTTTTTATCGATTTCGCTTAGCAACTCTGCCGAAGGTGCTGAAGTATTGGCAGCCCGTACAAGCAGGGCAGGGCGCTCACGGCCAACCAGACTGAGACTGACGTAGGAAAACGCCTCACAGAGCGGTCGTAGCGTTTCAAAATGCCGTTGAACATCGCCCTCGATCAGTGCGAATAGTTTCCAGGGCAAATCCACCGGATCCAGGCGAACGCCGCTGTGTTTAAGTTCGGGCTGTTTCGACAAAGGATCGAATGCGGGCAGAGTGAGACTGTTCACCCCGCCCTTGAGAAAACGGTCGCCCCAGTGCATCGGTAAAAAGGCCTGGCCCGGGCGCACGCTGTCATCGCTGGCAACCGCGACGACGATTGCGCCGCGCCTGCTTTTCAGGCTGACCAGATCCCCCGGCTGCAGGCGATGGCGGCGCAGTTCGTCCGGGTGCAGGCTCAACTCCGCTTCGCTGACATGGCCAAACAGCTGCGCAGCGGTGCCGGTGCGGCTCATGCCGTGCCATTGATCGCGCAGCCGGCCGGTGATCAGGGTTAGCGGGAAGCGAGCATCGCGTTGCTCTTTGGCGGCACGGTATGGATCGGCCACGAACTGCGCGCGCCCATTGGCAGTGGCAAATACCCCGTCGACGTACAGCCGGGCCGTGCCTTCAACGGCACCCGCAGGGAAGGGCCACTGCTGCGGGCCGAGACGATCGATCAGTGCATGGCTGATACCGGACAGATCCAGGTCGCGACCTTGAGTCAGTTGTTTGTATTCGTCAAAGACCTGAGCGGGATTATCAAATTCAAACAGGCTGGCTTGGCCGGGACGCAGGTGTTTTTCCAGGCGTTGTGCGAAATCTACGGTGATTGCCCAGTCCGGCCGCGCCTCACCCGGTGCGACGATTGCCTGGCGTACGTGGGAAATGCGCCGCTCTGAGTTGGTCACGCTACCTTCCTTTTCCCCCCAACTGGCGGCGGGCAGCAGAAGGTCGGCGAACTTCGCGGTTTCAGTGGTGCTGAAGGCTTCCTGCAATACCACGAACGGGCAGGCTTGCAGAGCTGCGCGCACGGCCGTCTGGTCCGGCATGGATTGCGCGGGGTTGGTGCAGGCGATCCACAACGCCTTGATCTTGCCGTTGCGCACTTGCTCGAACAATTCGATCGCAGAGAGCCCGGGGCTGTCCGGCAGTTGCTCGACGCCCCAGTAGGACGCCACTTGCGCACGGTGTTGTGCATTGGCGGCGTCACGGTGACCGGGCAGCAAGTTGGACAAACTGCCGGTTTCCCGCCCGCCCATGGCATTTGGCTGACCGGTGAGGGAGAAAGGTCCGGCGCCGGGGCGACCGATCTGCCCGGTGGCCAGGTGCAGATTGATCAATGCACTGTTTTTCGCGCTGCCGGCGGTGGACTGGTTAAGCCCCATGCACCACAGCGACAGAAAGCTCGGTGATGTGCCGATCCACTCGGCACATTGCTGCAATTGCCCGAGGCTGATACCGCAGAGCTGCGAAACCATTTGCGGCGTGTAGTCACGCACCAGGTTTTTCAGCTCGGCCAGGCCTTCGGTGTGGTCCCTGATGAAGTCACGATCTATCCAGTCTTCCCACAGCAGCAGATGCAAAATCCCATGGAACAAGGCGACATCGGTGCCCGGCAAGATCGCCAGGTGCAGGTCAGCCAGATCGCAGGTATCTGTACGACGTGGGTCTATGACAATGACCTTCATCTGCGGCCGGCGGGATTTGGCTGCTTCCAGGCGGCGAAACAGCACCGGGTGGGCGTAGGCCATGTTGCTGCCGACGATCATCACGCAATCGCTCAGCTCCAGGTCTTCGTAGCTGCAGGGCGGGGCGTCGGCACCCAGGCTGCGCTTGTAGCCGACCACCGCCGATGACATGCACAGGCGCGAATTGCTGTCGATGTTGTTGGTGCCTACCAGGGCACGCGCCAGCTTGTTGAAGGCGTAGTAGTCCTCGGTCAACAGTTGCCCGGAAATGTAGAACGCCACGCTGTCCGGGCCATGTTCGGCAATGGTCGCGGCAAACACGCTGGTCGCGTGATCGAGGGCGGTATCCCAATCGGTGCGGTGGCGGGCCAGGCTTTTACCAAGGCGCAGTTCGGGGTACAACGCCCGCGCCGTCAAGTCGCCGGTCAGGTGCAGGGTCGAACCCTTGCTGCACAGTTTGCCGAAATTGGCCGGGTGCGCCGGGTCGCCGCTGACGCCGAGGATGTGCTCGCCGTCGTGCTCGATCAGCACCCCGCAACCGACCCCGCAGTAACAGCAGGTGGACGCAGTGATCTGGCGGTCCATCAGCCTGCATCCCGCAGGGCCAGCATCACCCGGCCATTTTCCACCCGGGCGAGATGGTGATGGGCACAGCCGATGTCCGGGGCCAGGGCTTCGCCGCTTTCCAGGTCGATTTGCCAGTTGTGCAGCGGGCAGGCCACACGCTTGCCGTAGACCAGACCTTGGGACAACGGGCCGCCCTTGTGCGGGCAGCGGTCGTCGAGGGCGAACACTTCGTCGTCGCTGGTACGGAAAATCGCGATGTCTCCCTTTGGCCCGGCGATGATCCGCGAGCCCAGGGCATTGATCTCTTCCAGTGCACAGATATCCAGCCAGTTCATGCCAGCACCTCCAGGTTTTTCACGGGGATGACGTCGAATTCTTTTTTCAGCTGGGGCTGTTCCAGGCGTTCCTTCCACGGGTCCTGTTCGAACGACAGGGAGAACTGCAGGCGATCGTTGAGCGCCTTGCGCCGCTCCGGATCTTCCAGCACGGCTTTCTTGATGTGTTCCATGCCGACCCGTTGCAGGTAGTGCACGGTGCGTTCGAGGTAGAAGGCTTCTTCGCGATAGAGCTGCAGGAATGCACCGTTGTATTCGCGCACTTCTTCGGCGGTTTTCAGTTTGACGAAGAATTCCGCGACTTCGGTCTTGATCCCGCCGTTGCCACCGATGTACATCTCCCAGCCGGAGTCCACACCGATAATTCCCACATCCTTGATACCGGCTTCCGAGCAGTTGCGCGGGCAACCGGAGACAGCCAGTTTCACCTTGTGCGGCGACCACATGTTGAACAGGTCATGTTCCAGTTCAATGCCCAGCTGTGTTGAATTCTGGGTGCCAAAGCGGCAGAACTCGCTGCCGACGCAGGTTTTCACTGTGCGGATGGATTTGCCATAGGCGTGGCCGGACGGCATGTCCAGGTCTTTCCACACCCCCGGCAGGTCTTGCTTGCGAATACCCAGCAAGTCGATGCGCTGGCCACCGGTGACCTTGACCATCGGCACGTTGTACTTGTCGGCGACGTCGGCAATGCGCCGCAGCTCTGAAGGATTGGTCACACCGCCCCACATCCGCGGGACTACAGAGTAGGTGCCGTCCTTCTGAATATTGGCGTGGGCGCGTTCATTGATCAGGCGTGATTGCGGATCGTCCTTGGCTTCCCCAGGCCAGGTGGAAATCAGGTAGTAGTTGAGCGCCGGGCGGCAGGTGGCGCAGCCGTTGGGTGTGCGCCAGTTCAGGTAGCTCATGGTGCCGGCGATGGTCAGCAGGTGCTGCTCGCGGATGGCCTGGCGGATCTGCCCGTGGTTGAGATCGCTGCAGCCGCAGATGGCCTTTTCGCTTTTCGGCTTGACGTCGGCGGCGCCGCCCACGGTGTTGATCAGGATCTGCTCCACCAAACCCGCGCACGAGCCGCAGGAGCTGGCAGCCTTGGTGTGTTTCTTGACGTCGTCGACACTGAACAGCCCGTGCTCCTGGATCGCCTTGACGATGGTGCCTTTGCACACGCCGTTGCAGCCGCAGACTTCGGCGTTGTCGGCCATGCTCATGGCTTTGTCCTGGCCTTGATGTCCTACGTCGCCCAGTGCATTTTCACCAAACATCAAATGATCGCGGATCTCGCCGATGGCGTGATTCTCACGGATCTGCCGGAAATACCAGCCGCCATCTGCCGTATCGCCGTACAGGCAGGCGCCAACCAGCACGTCATCCTTGATCACCAGTTTCTTGTAGACGCCGCCAATCGGGTCCGAGAGGGTAATGGTCTCGGTGCCTTCACCGCCCATGAAGTCGCCGGCGGAAAACAGGTCGATACCGGTAACCTTCAATTTGGTCGAGGTCACCGAACCCTTGTAGGTGGCAAAACCCAGTTGGGCCAGGTGGTTGGCGCAGACTTTGGCCTGTTCGAACAGCGGCGCCACCAAACCATAGGCGATACCGCGGTGGCTGGCACACTCGCCGATGGCATAGATCCGTGGGTCGTAAGTTTGCATTGTGTCGTTGACCAGAATCCCGCGGCTGCACGGAATGCCGGATTTCTCCGCCAGTTCGGTATTGGGGCGAATGCCGGCGGCCATCACTACCAGGTCAGCGGGAATGATGTCGCCGTTCTTGAATTGCACCGAACCGACCCGGCCGTTGCCAGCGTCGTGCAAGGCCTGGGTCTGCTCGCACACGCGAAAGTGCAGGCCGCGAGATTCCAGCGCGGTTTGCAGCAACTGGCCGCTGGTCTTGTCCAGTTGCCGCTCCAGCAACCACTCGCCGATATGCACCACGGTGACGTGCATGCCCCGCAGCATCAGGCCGTTGGCGGCCTCCAGGCCGAGCAGGCCGCCGCCGATCACCACGGCGTGCCGGTGGGTTTTCGCGGTGTCGATCATGGCCTGGGTGTCGGCGATGTCGCGGTAGCCGATCACGCCGTCAAGGGTATTGCCGGGAATGGGCAGGATGAAAGGCGTCGAGCCGGTGGCGATCAGCAGGCGATCGTATTCGGCTTCGCTGCCGTCTTCGGCGATGACCCGGCGCTTGACTCGGTCGATCTCCACCACCTTGCGGTTGAGCAGCAGCTTGATGTTGTTTTCCAGGTACCAGTCCAGGTCGTTGAGCACGATTTCTTCGAAGGTCTGTTCGCCCGCCAGCACCGGCGACAGCAGGATGCGGTTGTAGTTGGTGTGCGGTTCGGCACCGAAGACCGTGATGTCGTACAGCTCCGTGCTCAGTTTGAGCAGCTCTTCCAGGGTCCGGACCCCGGCCATGCCGTTGCCGATCATCACCAGTTTTAGTTTTTTCATCAGGTTCTCCGGGGAGCTCGGGCCTGCCTCATCAGTGGCAGGCCATGCTCGACAAATTTTGCGCAAACAAAAAAAGGCGTCCCGCTAGTTGCCTAGCGAGGACGCCTTTGTCCTGGTCCCGTTCTCTCGGGAAGTGCAACCTTCGTCGTTGAAGCCTGCGCTGTATGTCTGTTGAAAGAGGTAATGCAGTGGTTATGCCAAGTCGCTCAAATCCCGTGTTTGTTGGCATTTTCCCCGTTCACAAGGGCAGAACCGTGAGGGAGTGCACCGATTCAAGGCGCTTTGCCCGCTAATGGAGCGCAACCATCAGCAGCACCAGATTGAGCAGCAACGATACCAGCGCCAATGTTCGCCAGACTTTCAGCGGTTCGCGCTCCAGCAAGGGCCGGGGGCGCACGCTCAAGCTGTGGCGCTCGCCCTGTTCGATCAGCAGCAGCCATTCTTCCGCTGTTTCGAAACGCTGGTCGGGGGTCGCCGCCACGGCGCGCTCCAGGCTATGGGCGATCCAGTCCGGCAGGTCGGGCCGGTAGCGGCTGGCGTTGACCGGGAGGCCAAACCTCGGGCGCTGGAAGGCTTCGATTTCGCCATAGGGGTAATGCCCGGTGAGCAGGAAATACAGGGTTACTCCGACGGCGTACAAGTCCTGCTGTGGCGTCGGTACTTCGCCGCGAAAGGCTTCGGGCGCGATGTAACTGGGTGTACCCGGCAGCGCCCAGGGCAGATCTTGCGAAAGCCCGGGGCAGTAGGCGAGGCCGAAATCCAGCAGGCGCAACTCACCATCGTCCCCCAGCAGCAGGTTTTCCGGTTTGATATCGCGATGCAGGATCTGCCGTCGATGCAACAGGCCGACCGCTCGCAGCAAGCGTTCGGCGATGTCTTGCCACTGGGGCAGCGGCAGCGGTCCGCCTTGCTCATGTCGTTGGGCCAGGGTAGCGCCCGAATATTCACGCATCACGTAGTACAAATGCTGACGCTGACTGGCGGAGTGGACTTCAGGAAAATGTCGACCGGCCACGCGTTTGAGAAACCATTCTTCCGACAGTAACGCTTGCCCGGCCTGGTGATCGTCGTGCAGGCGACCGGGCAGGGTTTTCAACAGCCAGGGTTGTTGCTGGCTGTCGCGAACGCGATAAAGCAGTGATTGCTGGCTCTGTGCGACGATCCCTTCGACCTGCCAGCCCTCGAACGCCTGACCCGGTTTCAGGGCAGGCGGCAGTGGCCATTGCTGTAAGTGCATCAACGCATCGCCAATGCTCGCTTCACCGAGGGCATCGACCCGCACCAGCAGGGCGCTGGCGTTGTCTTGGCTGCCCGCCAGGTGCGCAGCATTGACCAGGGTGTTCGCAGCGCTGTGCAAGTCCGGTTGATCGCGCAGGATCGCGGCAATGGCGGTATCGCCCAGGACGGCCCAGACGCCGTCGCTGAGCAGGACGAAGCATTCATCGGGGCGCAACTCACCGTCGAGAAAATCCAGCACCAGGTGTTGATCGAGCCCCAGCGCCCGTTTCAGCACATGCTGCATGCCCGGCTGGTCCCAGACGTGATCCTCGCTGATTCGCTGCAATTGGTCGGCGTGCCAGCGATACACCCGACAATCGCCGACATGAGCCAGGGTAAAACGCCGGCCGCGCAGGACCAGCGCACTAAGGGTGGTCAGCAGCGGTTGTCCGCCGCCATTGGCCTGCAACCAGCGGTTCTGCGCCAGCAGCAGGCGATCGAGTGCCTGTGCGGCGCTCCAGGTTTCCGGCGTGGCGTAGTAATCCAGCGCCAGGGCCTGCAGCGTCGAACGGGCAGCCAGACCGCCATCGACGCATTGGCTGACACCGTCGGCAATCGCGAACAGGTAACCCTTGCTCGCGGCCAGCGCCGGAGCCGGCGTGACCAGGCGCAGGGCATCCTGGTTTTCCTCGCGAGGACCGATGGCGCTGGCTTCGGCGAAACTCAGTTGCAGGCTCATCGGGGCGTCAGACTCGCGCTGCCGTCACGGCGGCCGAACCCCAGGTGGTTCTCCAGCGACGTTTTACGCCGTGCAGACCGAACCAGGCCAGAACGCCGAGGCTGGCGAACAACCACAGTGCCAGTTGATAGCTGCCGGTGCTTTGCTTGATCGCGCCCATGCCGGCCGCGAGGGCAAAGCCACCGATACCGCCGGCCATGCCGATCAGGCCGGTCATCACGCCGATTTCCCGGCGAAAACGCTGGGGCACCAATTGGAATACCGCGCCATTGCCTGCGCCCAGACCGAGCATGGTGCAGACGAAAAGTGCCAGTGCGGCGTAAGAACTCGGCAGATTGAAGCCGACCACGGCAATGCAGATCGCCGCGACGGTGTACATCGCCAGCAGAGTCCGAATGCCGCCGAACCGGTCAGCCAGCGCGCCACCCAAGGGGCGCATCAGGCTGCCGCCGAACACGCAGGCTGCGGTGTAGTAGCCGGCGGTCACCGGGCTCAAGCCGTACTGGTCGTTGAAATAACCGGGCAGGGCACTGGCCAGACCGATGAAGCCGCCGAATGTCACACTGTAGAAAAACATGAACCACCAGCTGTCACGATCGCCCAAGGCCTTGAAGTAGTCGGCCATGGATTTGGCTTTTGGCCGCTCGGGGGCATTGCGGGCCAGCCAGGCGAAGACGATCAGGGTCAGAATCAGCGGAATCAGGGCGAAACCGAACACGTTGCTCCAGCCAACCGCCGCCGCCAGCACCGGGGCGATCAATGCGGCGAGCACCGTGCCCGAGTTCCCCGCGCCAGCGATGCCCATGGCCTTGCCTTGATGCTGCGGCGGATACCACTGCGAGGCCAGGGGCAGGGCGACGGCGAACGAAGCGCCGGCCATGCCGAGGAACAGGCCCAGCAGCAACGCCTGCTCGTAGCTGTGGATCCCGAGTTTCCAGGCGCCGAACAGCGCGCAGATCACGATGACCTGACCGATCAGGCCGGCGGTTTTGGGCGACAGGCGATCAGCCAGCATCCCCATGACAAAACGCAACACCGCCCCGGCCAGAATCGGCGTGGCCACCACCAGCCCGCGTTGCTGCGTCGTCAGGTGCAGGTCGGCGGCGATCTGTACCGCCAAAGGACCGAGCAGGTACCAGACCATGAAGCTCAGGTCGAAATAGAGGAAAGCTGCGAACAATGTGGGTGTATGGCCGGATTTCCAGAAGCTTGAATTCATTGCGCACCTCAGCTGTGAAGAGTCTCGAAAGGAGTCATGAGCTTGCAGGTGGGGCGCCGATACGGCCGCACCACCGGCCCCGTGCTGTGGGGCCAAAACGAAAAAACGCCGCTACCCGATCCGCCAAGGGCAAATGAGGTGAGCGACGTCTTTGTCGTAGGTGGGGCAACCGCCGTTGGTTACCTGTGTTGATTACTTAGCGAGATCTGTGCCAACAACCGAAACCGTGTTGCAGCCATTCGCGAGCAAGCCCGCTCCCACAGGTGATTCGTGTTCGGCGTAGCGCCCTTGTGGGAGCGGGCTTGCTCGCGAAGGCGATAGAACATTCGCCACGGAACTTCAGCCGAGCAACTCGCTCATGGCAATAATCTGCTCCGCCACTTGAATCAGCTTCTGCTGGCGGCTCATCGCCTGGCGGCGCATCAGTGTGTAGGCCTCTTCCTCGTTGCAGTCCTTCATTTTCATCAGCAGTCCCTTGGCCAGTTCAATGCGCTTGCGCTCGGCCAATTGCTGGTCGCGGGCATGCAGTTGGGCACGCAAGGCCTGATCGCTTTCGAAACGTGCCATGGCCACATCGAGAATCGGCTGCAGGCGTTGTGCGTGAATGCCTTCGACGATGTAGGCGCTGACACCGGACTTGATCGCCTGTCGCATCACATCGGGGTCGTGTTCGTCTGTGAACATCACAATCGGTCGTGGCTGGTCGCGAGTCACCAGCACCACTTGTTCCATGACATCGCGGCCCGGTGACTCGGTATCGATCAGAATCACATCCGGACGCACCGTTTCGACGCGTTCGGGCAGGTCGATGGTCAGGCCTGATTCATCGATCACTTCGAACCCGGCCTCGGTCAGGGCGGCCCTCAGGCGCCCGACTTTTTTAGCGGTGTCATTGATCAGCAGGATACGCAGCATGTTCATGGTCTCCTGTCAGCGGCTGGCGGATCGGTGCGAGCTGTCGCTCATGGCGTGCAGTTTGAAACTGCGGGCATAACCGGCCGGGTCCGAACCGTCCCAGGTCTTGCCGTCGATCAACTGACTGCTGCGCATCTCCTTGCCCCGTGCCGCGACACCTACAGCGCTGGCCGCTTCACGATACAAGTCTAGTTGCTGGACTTGACGGGCCACGGCGAGGTAATCCGGGTCGTCGCGCAACAAACCCCAGCGACGGAACTGGGTCATGAACCACATGCCATCGGACAGGTACGGCAGATTGACCTCGCCTTCACCGTGGAAGCGCAGGGCGTGTGGGTCTTGCCAGCGATTGCCCAGACCATCGACATAGTCGCCCAGCAGGCGCGGCTCGATGCACTCCAGCGGCGCATCGAGGTATTGCGCTGCACTGAGCAATTGCGCGGTGCTGCGACTATTTTCGCTGCTTTCTTCGATGAAGCGACTGGCCTCCAGAATCGCCATCACCAACGCGCGGGCAGTGTTGGGGTATTGCTCGACGAAGGCGCGGGTGCAGCCCAGGACCTTTTCCGGATGATCGGGCCAGATGGTCTGGGTCGTCGCCAAGGTGAAGCCGAGGTCCTGTTGCACGGCGCTGGCGGACCAGGGTTCGCCGACGCAGAGCCCGTCGATACGCCCGGCCCGCAGGTGCGCGACCATTTGCGGCGGCGGCACCACCACGCTGTCAACATCCAGGAGTGGGTGAATGCCCTGACTGGCGAGCCAGTAATACAGCCACATGGCGTGGGTGCCGGTTGGAAACGTCTGGGCGAAGGTGAATTTTGAGCGAGTTTGGTGCACGTGCCGTTCCAGTGCTTCAGGACTGGTCACTCCAAGCGCTTGCAAACCACGGGACAGGTTGATGCTCTGGCCGTTCTGATTCAGGCCCATCAGCACGGCCATGTCGGTCGCGGCCACGCCACCGATGCCCAGGTGAACGGCGTAAACCAGACCGTAGAGGCTGTGGGCGGCATCGAGTTCGCCGCTGACCAGTTTGTCCCGCAGGTTGGCCCAGGACGACTGACGCTTGAGGTTCAGGGTCAAGCCATGGGGTTGGGCGAAGCCCTGGGTGGCGGCGACAACCACCGAGGCGCAGTCGCTCAGAGCCATGAAGCCGAGATTGATTTCGGTTTTTTCCGGGGCATCGCTGCCATTGACCCAGGCCAGAGGGCCGGCTGATGGTTCGTTCATCGCGTGTTCACCTTGCAAAAAAAACGTCGTCCCGAGTTCTTGCATGAGCAGGTCGGGGACGACGCCATTGTCTTTGCACACATTCGGTCGTTGGCATGGGTGCTGGTACCCAGAGTGGTGCAAGGCATATGCCATTATCCGTTGATTTGATCACGCGCCTCGCTTGCCACCCCGTTGCCCGGCTATAATCGCCGCCTCAATTCGCCGCCAATCGAGTCAAATCCGCCCATGTACACCCTGGCCCGTCAGCTGTTGTTCAAACTCTCCCCGGAAACCTCCCACGATCTGTCCCTGGACCTGATCGGAGCGGGCGGGCGTCTTGGGCTCAACGGCTTGCTGTGCAAGGCCCCGGCGAAGACGCCGGTGAATGTCATGGGCCTGGACTTCCCGAATCCGGTGGGGCTGGCCGCCGGCCTGGACAAGAACGGCGCGGCCATCGACGGTTTCGCCCAACTGGGTTTCGGTTTTGTCGAAATCGGCACCATCACGCCGCGTCCGCAGCCGGGCAACCCGAAGCCGCGCCTGTTCCGTCTGCCGGAAGCCGAGGCGATCATCAATCGCATGGGGTTCAACAACCTCGGCGTCGATCACCTGCTGGCCCGCGTGGCGGCGGCCAAGTACAAGGGCGTGCTGGGCATCAACATCGGCAAGAACTTCGATACGCCGGTCGAGCGTGCCGTGGACGACTACCTGATCTGCCTGGACAAGGTCTACGCCCACGCCAGCTATGTGACGGTCAACGTCAGCTCGCCGAACACGCCGGGCCTGCGCAGCCTGCAATTCGGTGACTCGCTCAAGCAGTTGCTGGCCGATCTGGCCGAGCGCCGCGCGGAACTGGCCTTGCGTCATGGCAAACATGTACCGCTGGCGATCAAGATCGCGCCGGACATGAGCGACGAAGAAACCGCACAAGTTGCGCAAGCGCTGATCGAAACCGGGATGGATGCGGTCATTGCGACTAACACCACCCTGAGCCGTGTAGGCGTCGAAGGCATGGAGCACGGCGAAGAAGCCGGTGGTCTGTCCGGCGCGCCGGTTCGCGACAAGAGCACCCACACCGTGAAAGTGCTGGCATCGGAGCTGGGTGGTCGGCTGCCGATCATCGCTGCCGGCGGTATTACCGAAGGCAAGCACGCAGCGGAGAAAATCACCGCGGGCGCGAGCCTGGTGCAGATCTACTCGGGCTTCATCTACAAAGGCCCGGCGCTGATTCGTGAGTCGGTAGACGCCATCGCAGCACTACGCTAGCGAGCTTTTGTGGCGAGGGGGCTTGCCCCCGTTCGGCTGCGAAGCAGCCGCAATTCCGGCCACTGTGTTTTACCTGTGTCACCGAGTCGATTGGTTTCGGGGCCGCTTCGCGACCCAACGGGGGCAAGCCCCCTCGCCACAAAGGTATCGTCGCTGAATTTGAAGCAGGCATAAAAAAGGGCCCCTTTAAAGGAGCCCCTGGGCCGGAGCCCGCCGTCCGGATGGGACGTGCATGGTTAATTCAGTACAAATCAGATTGTCGTGTCGGAGTGTTCTGCCCTGTAATTAGCCGACGGCGTGAAGTTCGTTGAGTCTGTGGATTCCCGCAGTGCCGGTCATACCGTCCCAGTTGTCGCCGCGTCCTTCTCGCCAGCCGTTAATCCAGGCTTGACGTACCGACGGTAGAGTAAATGGGCAAAGCTCACGGGATTTACCACCAACGCCATATTGATATCCGCGCAAAAATGCTCTTTCCAACGGATCACGCTTAAGTCTTCTCATAGGGTGTTGCCCTCACTTGTTGACTGTATTTATCGCGTCGACCTCTATTGAGGTCTGGCAGAAAAACTCTGCCGTTGGGGGCTCGTTGCCGGCGTGACGAGCCAAGGTGTTGGCGTCATTGCGGCGCCAACCTGTATTGAGTTCTAACCAATGCGTCACATCGAGGGAATGATCGTTTTGTCATAAGGACGTAACCGTTCATGTGCTAACGCCATAAGTAACAGAGCGTTTGTAGCGTATTTATTGGCCAAACCCCGGTATGATCGGCTCTGCGCTGGATGATGGGCCTAATCCTTTAGTGAGAATGGCTCCCGTTGCCGGGAAGCACTATTCGACGAAGGGTCGACTTATGACATTTTGTTGCATCAACTTTTTTATCTGTCCTTGCATCTAAGCTCATTTAACCCGAGCAGCAGGGGTGGAACGGCACACCTTCGTGCCACGCGGGCGCTCTTCGAGAAAAGCGCCTGATTGAAAACCGGACCGGCAATGCGTTGCCCGGTCACTTAGCTAAAGGTTCTGGAATTCCCATGTCCGATCGTTTCGAACTCTTCCTCACTTGCCCAAAAGGCCTTGAAGGCCTGCTCATCGAGGAAGCCGTCGGGCTTGGCCTTGAGGAAGCGCGGGAGCACACCTCTGCCGTGCGCGGCATGGCCACCATGGAAACCGCTTATCGCCTGTGCCTGTGGTCACGCCTGGCCAACCGCGTGCTGCTGGTGCTCAAGCGTTTCCAAATGAAGGACGCCGAAGACCTGTACCACGGCGTGCTGGACATCGAGTGGCAAGACCACATGCTCAATGACGGCACCCTGGCCGTCGAATTCAGCGGCCATGGCTCAGGTATCGACAACACCCACTTCGGCGCGCTGAAGGTCAAGGATGCCATCGTCGACAAACTGCGCACCCCGCAAGGCGACCGTCCGTCCATCGACAAGCTCAACCCGGACCTGCGCATTCACCTGCGCCTGGATCGTGGCGAAGCCATTCTGTCTCTTGACCTGTCCGGTCACAGCCTGCACCAGCGCGGCTATCGCTTGCAGCAAGGTGCGGCGCCGCTCAAGGAAAACCTCGCGGCCGCCATCCTGATCCGTTCCGGCTGGCCCCGTATCGCGGCCGAAGGCGGCGCTCTGGCCGACCCGATGTGCGGCGTCGGCACGTTCCTGGTGGAAGCCGCCATGATCGCCGCCGACATGGCGCCGAACCTGCGTCGCGAGCAGTGGGGCTTCACCGCCTGGCTCGGTCACGTACCGGCGCTGTGGAAAAAACTCCACGAAGAAGCCACCGAACGCGCCGCGGCCGGCCTGGCCAAGCCGCCGCTGTGGATTCGCGGTTACGAAGCCGACCCGCGCCTGATTCAACCGGGCCGCAACAACGTCGAACGTGCCGGCCTCAGTGAGTGGATCAAGATCTACCAGGGCGAAGTCGCGACCTTCGAGCCGCGTCCGGACCAGAACCAGAAAGGCCTGGTGATCTGCAACCCACCATACGGCGAGCGTCTGGGCGACGAGGCGAGCCTGCTCTACCTCTACCAGAACCTTGGCGAACGCCTGCGTCAGGCTTGCCTCAACTGGGAAGCCGCGGTGTTCACCGGCGCCCCGGACCTGGGCAAGCGCATGGGCATCCGCAGCCACAAGCAGTATTCGTTCTGGAACGGCGCCTTGCCGTGCAAGCTGTTGCTGATCAAGGTGTTGCCGGATCAATTCGTCACCGGCGAGCGTCGTACTCCGGAGCAGCGCCAGGTCGAGCGCGAGCAAGCCGCCTACGATCAGGCGCCGAACGAACCGCAGGAACGCAAGTTCAACAAAAACGGCAACCCGATCAAACCGGCGCCGGCACCGGCTCCAGTGGTCGAGCAGCCGCGCCTGAGCGAAGGCGGGCAGATGTTCGCCAACCGCCTGCAAAAGAACCTCAAGGCCCTGGGCAAGTGGGTCAAGCGTGAAGGCATCGACTGCTACCGCGTGTACGATGCCGACATGCCAGAATACTCCATGGCCATCGACCTGTATCACGATTGGGTGCATGTCCAGGAGTACGTCGCGCCGAAATCAATCGATCCGGAAAAGGCTTCGGCCCGCATGTTCGATGCCCTGGCAGCCATCCCGCAGGCGTTGAACATCGACAAGAGCCGTGTGGTGGTCAAGCGCCGCGAGCGCCAGAGCGGCACCAAGCAGTACGAGCGCCAGGCGGCACAGGGCAAGTTCGTCGAGGTCAATGAGGGTGGCGTGAAGCTGCTGGTGAACCTCACCGACTACCTCGACACCGGTCTGTTCCTCGACCACCGGCCGATGCGCATGCGTATCCAGAAAGAGGCGGCCGGCAAGCGCTTCCTCAATCTGTTCTGCTACACCGCGACGGCCAGTGTGCATGCGGCCAAGGGCGGCGCGCGCAGCACCACCAGTGTCGACCTGTCGAAAACCTATCTGGACTGGGCGCGTCGCAACCTGTCGTTGAACGGTTTCTCCGACAAGAACCGTCTGGAGCAGGGTGATGTGATGGCGTGGCTCGAAGCCAGTCGTGACGAGTACGACATGATCTTCATCGACCCGCCGACGTTCTCCAACTCCAAGCGCATGGAAGGTGTCTTCGACGTGCAACGCGACCAGGTGCAACTGATCGACCTGGCCATGGCGCGACTGGCGCCCGGTGGCGTGTTGTACTTCTCCAACAACTTCCGCAAGTTTGAACTGGAAGCCAACCTCGGCGAGCGTTATGCAGTCGAGGAGATCACCGCCCAGACCATCGACCCGGATTTTGCCCGCAACGCCAAGATCCATCGCGCCTGGAAAATCACGGCTCGTTGAAGCGTGGATCCACCTGTAGGAGCGAGCCTGCTCGCGATGGTCGATAACGATAACGCGTGCTTTCTGAATGCACGCGGTGTTCTTGAGTCCATCGCGAGCAAGCTCGCTCCTACAGTGCTTCGGCGAGCGTTATGCAGTCGAGGAGATCACCGCCCAGACCATCGACCCGGATTTTGCCCGCAACGCCAAGATCCATCGCGCCTGGAAAATCACGGCTCGTTGAAGCGTGGATCCACCTGTAGGAGCGAGCCTGCTCGCGATGGTCGATAACGATAACGCGTGCTTTCTGAATGCACGCGGTGTTCTTGAGTCCATCGCGAGCAAGCTCGCTCCTACAGTGCTTCGGCGAGCGTTATGCAGTCGAGGAGATCACCGCCCAGACCATCGACCCGGATTTTGCCCGCAACGCCAAGATCCATCGCGCCTGGAAAATCACGGCTCGTTGAAGCGTGGATCCACCTGTAGGAGCGAGCTTGCTCGCGATGGTCGATAACGATAACGCGTGCTTTCTGAATGCACGCGGTGTTCTTGAGTCCATCGCGAGCAAGCTCGCTCCTACAGGGTTTCAGTGCTGGTCAAATTAGTGGCTAATAGCTATAACTCAGTTCATGGCCAAAGGGCTTCTCCGCACCTGGCGTTTTGAGTTTGCGTTTTATGTCGTTGCACGCCGTGCGCCCCAGGATCCTGGGAATAATCAGCGAAGATGCCTCGGCCTGGTTGGTCGCGCTGCTGGTATTGCTGGTTGGCGGGGTGCTCACCGGGTTGCTGGCGTGGTCGACGCTGAATCTGTTTCACCATCAATTGCGGCAACGTTTCCAACTGCTGGCCAGTGAACGTTACAGCCGTATCGAAGAGCGTTTCGAAGATCAGGAGCAGCGCCTCGACGGCCTGCGCCGGTTTTTCGCCAATTCCGATTCGGTGTCTCGAGCGGAATTCGACGGCTACACCCTACCTTTGCTGCTGCGAACCCAAGCGTATTCCTATGCTCAGCGGGTCACTCGTGACGAGCGGGTGGCGTTCGAGCGCCGGGTGCGAGACGAGGGCTTGAACAACTTCACCCTGAGGGAGCTCAACGCCGACGGCCAATTGCAACTGGCCGGCGAGCGAGATGAGTACGTGGCGGTGCTGTACAGCCAGACGCAAAGCAAACTCGGCGCTCCCTTCGGTTACGACTTGCTGGCCCAGCCGCTGCGGCGTGCCACGCTCGCTCGGGCCGATCAGCGTGGCGGTATGGCGGTATCGCAACCGATGCATCTGGTAAGTATCGAACCGGCTTATGCGCGCGGCGTGCTGCTGGTCGCGCCGCTCATGCAGCGCAACAGTCAGGACCGCAAATCCACGAAGCCCTACGGTTATGTCATGGCCGTGATCAGCATGCGCCAGTTGTTGGCGGACGGACTGCCGGACGCCAGCCATGACTATCTCTCGGTGCGCATCCTCGATTTGTCGATCGATGACCAGCACGAGGTGCTGTTCGAGTCACCCAACCCGCCAGCCATCAGCGAGCTGTCGGCCACGCGCCTGTTGCGCATGGCCGACCATGACTATCAAGTCGATATCCAGCCCAGCGATGCGTTCGTGAAGGCCAATCATTCCTCCGTGACCAGTGTGGTGGTGTTGGGTGGAATGCTCAGCGTGATGCTCAGTGCCTTGCTGTATGTGTTGGTCAGCCAGCGGCAGCGGGCGTTGAAAATGGTCGAGCAACGTACCCAGGAGCTACGGGATCGAGAGCAGGAGCTGCGCGGCACCCATGGTCAGTTGCGTGGTGTGCTGAATGCCGCCACCCAGGTCGCGATCATCGCCACCGACCTGCGCGGAGTCATCAGTACCTTCAACGCCGGTGCTGAGCAGATGCTTGGCTATACCAGTGCCGAGGTGGTGGGGCATATGACCCTGGAGAGCCTGCACCTGCCCCGGGAGCTGGTCGCTCGCTCGGCAGAGTTGAGCGCACGCTATGGTAAACCGGTGCCGACTTGCCAGGCGATGCTGGTCGAAGGCGACGCGCAGGGCAGCCACGAGGCGCGGGAGTGGACGCTGGTACGTGGCGATGGCAGCCATTTGATAGTCAACATGCTCGCCACGCCAGTGCTCGACGAGCAAGGCCTGTGGGTCGGGCACCTGGCGGTGTGCATCGACATCACCGAACGCAAGCGGGTCCATGAGGCGCTCGCGGCGCGGGATCTGTTGTTGAAGAAACTCAGCGCCCACGTGCCCGGTGGCATCTACCAGTTCAAGATGGAGTTCGACGGGCGTTTCAGCGTGATCTACGCCAGCGACGGCATTCGCGAGATCTACGAGCTGGAACCTGACGTGCTGCTGCTCAATGCCGAAGCGATCTTCACCCGGATTCACCCCCAGGACAGCACCCGTGTCCGTGCCTCGATCCGTGCCTCGGCCGACACCCTCAGCCCCTGGCGCGAGGAATACCGCGTGCAATTGCCGCAACGGGGTCTGCGTTGGGTGCGTGGCGAGGCCACGCCAGAGGAACTGCCCGGTGGCGGTGTGCTGTGGCACGGCTACATCTCGGACATTTCCGATAGGAAGCGGGTGGAAGAAGAGTTGCGCGCGTTGTCGGTCACCGATTCCCTGACCGGTATCCACAATCGGCGTTATTTCCAGGAGCGCTTGACCATCGAAATGGCCCGGGTGGAGCGTGGCGGTGGGGATCTGTCGGTGATCATGCTCGATATCGACCATTTCAAGCGCATCAATGACCTGCATGGTCATGCCATCGGTGATCGGGTGTTGCAGGCCGTGTGCCAACGGATCGGCCACCGGCTGCGTCGCACCGATGTGTTCTGCCGCTTGGGCGGTGAGGAGTTCATGGTGCTGTGCCCGGATATCAGCGGTGAACAGGCCTATATGTTGGCCCAGCAATTGTGGCAAGGCCTGCGCAGTTCACCCATTGAAGGTGTCGGTACGGTCACTGCCAGTTTCGGGATTGCCAGTTGGCGGGTCGGGGAGGGCGCCGATGCCTTGCTGTTGCGCGCGGATTCGGGGGTTTACGCGGCGAAGCAGGCAGGAAGGGATCGGGTAGAGGGGGAGATGAGTTAACCCGGGTTGTACGCAGACCCTGTGGGAGCGAGCTTGCTCGCGATAGCGGTTTTACATTCAACATTGATGCTGACTGTCATGCCGCCATCGCGAGCAAGCTCGCTCTCACAGTAGATCTCTGGAGCTTTCTAGATTCGGTTACAACACCGACGCCGTTTGCGGCGTTTTCGGTTGGCGGTACAGATCCAGCAGCACCTGATCGAGCACCGACGAGGCACCGAACGGGGCCTTGTCGTTGAGGATCGCCACCACCGCCCAGGTGTTGCCGTTGACGTCGCGACTGAAACCGGCAATCGCCCGCACGGTGTTCAGGGTGCCGGTCTTGACGTGGGCTTCACCGCGCATCGCAGTGGTCTTCAGGCGTTTGCGCATGGTGCCGTCGGTGCCGGCGATCGGCATCGAACTGATGTATTCGGCGGAATACGGACTGTGCCAGGCAGCTTCCAGCATCGAGGCCATTTCTCGGGCGCTGACACGCTCGGCACGGGACAGGCCGGAGCCGTTCTCCATCACCAGGTGCGGCGCGGTGATGCCCTTTTTCGCCAGCCACTGACGCACGACACGCTGGGCAGCCTTGGCGTCGTCACCATCGGCATCGGTGCGGAAACGTTGGCCCAGGCTCAGGAACAACTGCTGGGCCATGGTGTTGTTACTGTACTTGTTGATGTCGCGGATGATTTCCGCCAGGTCTGGCGAGAACGCCCGGGCCAGGACCTTGGCGTCTTTCGGTGTTGGCGCCAGCACATCCCTGCCCTGAATGCTGCCACCCAGCTCCTTCCAGATCGCGCGGACGGCGCCGGCGGTGTAGGTCGCGTGGTCGAGCAGCGACAGGTAAGTCTGTGAGCTGCAGCCTTCACCCAGTTGGCCGCCGACCGTCACGGTCACGCTGCCGTCGGCCTGAGCCACCGGGTTGTAGCGCACGCCACCGGTGCATTGCTTGGAGTTGAGGGCCTTGACCTGGTTGTCGATGCGGATGCTCGCAATCGGCGGCTCCACCGAGACCAGCACCTTGCCCGAGTCATTGCGCGCGACGAAGCGCAGCGCCTTGAGGTTGACCAGCAGCGAGTCGGGCTTGACCAGGAACGGCTTGTTATCGTCGTTGCCGTCGTCATTGAACTCCGGCAGTTGCGGTTGCACGAAGAAGGTTTTATCCAGCACCAGGTCGCCGGTGACCTGGGTCACGCCGTTGGCGCGCAGGTCGCGCATCAGTAGCCAGAGTTTTTCCATGTTCAGCTTCGGATCGCCGCCACCCTTGAGGTAGAGGTTGCCGTTGAGAATGCCGCCACTGAGGGTGCCGTCGGTGTAGAACTCGGTTTTCCACTGGTGGTTCGGGCCGAGCATTTCCAGCGCCGCGTAGGTGGTGACCAGTTTCATGGTCGATGCCGGGTTGACCGACACGTCAGCGTTGAACACCGTCGGGGTGCCGGGGCCTGTGAGCGGGATCATCACCAGCGACAGGGCGTTGTCCTGCAGCTTGCTGGCTTTCAGGGCTTTTTCAACGTTGGGCGACAACGCGGTATTGATTGGAGCGGCGGAAACGGCGAGGGCCAGTGGGAGAAGAAAACCGGCCAACAGCAAAGGACGCAAAGATTTGATCATCTGAAATAAAACCCTACAGCCGAGGGGGAAATATAAAGAGGGCATGGAGATAAATTCCCTCAATGGTCATGAAAGTGTCGGCATTATGCCCCAAGGTGTCACGGCTTGTGCCGTGCGCGAGCATCCTGATCGGCTATTTTTTTACCGACGGTAGGCGTGGTGGCCCAGAGAGTCAGGCAATCGGCGGCTTAAACTGCTAAAGTGCCGCCCGTTATTACTTAAGAGGATTGTTCCAATGGCGACTAACCGTTCCCAGCGTCTGCGCAAAAAACTGTGCGTCGATGAATTTCAAGAGCTGGGTTTCGAACTGAACCTGGATTTCAAAGAAGATTTGGCTGATGAAGCCATTGATGCTTTCCTCGACGCGTTCCTCAAAGAAGCCATGGAAGCCAACGGTCTGGGCTATGTTGGCGGCGACGACTACGGTCTGGTTTGCCTGCAGAAGCGTGGCTCGGTCAGCGCTGAACAGCGCGCTGCCGTTGAAGCCTGGCTCAAAGGCCGCACCGAGCTGACCAGCGTTGAAGTCAGCCCGCTGCTGGACGTCTGGTACCCGGAAAAGCCGATCAATCCGGTAGCTTGATGTTCCAGAAAAAACGGCGACCCAAGGGTCGCCGTTTTTTTATGCTTTTTTTGTAGGAGCGAGCTTGCTCGCGATGAACCTGAGAGCGCCGCAGGGTCTCAGGTTTCCAGCGTTATCGTTGACGACCATCGCGAGCAGGTTCGCTCCTCCAGTTCAGAATCAGCAGTGTCACCACCCCCGCGACAATCCCCCAGAACGCCGAACCGATGGAAAACAGCGTCAGCCCCGATGCCGTGACCATGAAGGTGATCAGCGCCGCTTCACGTTCCTTCACTTCGCTCATGGCGATGCTCAAGCCATTGATGATCGAGCCGAACAGCGCCAGCGCCGCAATCGACAGCACCAGTTCCTTGGGCAGTGCGGCAAACAATGCCGCGAGCGTCGCGCCGAACACGCCGGCAATCCCGTAGAAAATCCCGCACCAGACCGCCGCGGTGTAGCGCTTGTTGCGATCCTCATGGGCGTGGGGCCCGGTGCAGATCGCTGCGCTGATCGCCGCCAGGTTGATCCCGTGGGAACCGAACGGTGCCAACAGTAAACTGGCGATGCCGGTGGTGGTGATCAGCGGCGAGGCAGGTACCGTGTAACCATCGGCGCGCAATACGGCGATGCCGGGCATGTTTTGTGAGGTCATGGCGACGACAAACAGCGGGATGCCGATGCTGATGGTCGCGGCCAGGGAGAAGTGCGGTGTGGTCCAGACCGGCGTGGCCACTTCCAGGTGGAAGTCGCTGAAGTCCAGTAACCCCATGAAGCCTGACAATGCCGTGCCGATCAGCAGTGCCGCCAACACCGCATAGCGCGGCGACAGGCGCTTGACCACCAGATAAGTGACGAACATCCCCAGTACCAGGGCAGTGCGGTGTTGCGCTGCGACGAAAACCTCGCTGCCGATCTTGAACAGGATTCCCGCCAGCAGGGCGGCGGCCAGGGATGCCGGAATCTTTTTCACCAGTCGTTCGAAGCTGCCGGTCAGCCCGCAAATCGTCACCAGCACCGCGCAGGTAATATAGGCACCAATGGCTTCGCCGTAGCTCACGCCGCCCAGGCTGGTGATCAGCAGCGCTGCGCCCGGGGTCGACCAGGCAATGGTGATCGGCGTGCGATAACGCAAGGACAGGCCGATGGAGCACACCGCCATGCCGATGGAAATCGCCCAGATCCACGAAGAAATCTGCCCGCTGCTCAGGCCCGCCGCTTGCCCGGCCTGGAACATCAGCACCAGGGAGCTGGTGTAGCCGGTCATCATGGCGATGAAGCCGGCGACGATGGCCGAGGGCGAGGTGTCGGCCAACGGGCGGATTTGCGTGTGGGTGGCGTCGTTCATGACGGCGGTGTTCCTTTTACAGATGAAGATGTCCGCTGCAACACGAACTCTGTGGGAGCGAGCTTGCTCGCGATAACGGTGGATCAGCCAACAGAAGTGCTGAATGTGACGCCGCCATCGCGAGCAAGCTCGCTCCCACAGGGATCGCGTTACAAGGGCGGATTCTGTGAACAAGCCTAAACTCAAAAGTAACCAGACGTTGCGATACAGCCGAGGCAACATTCAGCCGTACAGTCGTGTTGCCACCCTCCATTGTGTACAATCGCAGTGTTTTTTACGCGATACTTGCCAGCGACCCACTGTGCCGTATTACAGTCACGGTCAATTCGCCGCAGTTCTTCCGACTCGAGTGCCCATGAACGAACAGTTGCAACCCCTAAAGAAACAACCGCGAGCAGGCAAAGCCGGCCGCAGCGGTACCCAGGACGATATTGTCTACGCGCATATCTTCGAGGCCATCCTCGAGCAGCGTCTGGCGCCCGGCACCAAGTTGAGCGAAGAAGCGCTGGGGGAAATTTTCGGGGTCAGCCGCACCATCATTCGCCGCGCCTTGTCGCGCCTGGCCCATGAAGGCGTGGTGCTGCTGCGTCCGAATCGCGGCGCCGTGGTCGCCAGCCCGAGCGTCGAAGAAGCCCGTCAGGTGTTCATGGCCCGCCGTCTGGTCGAGCGTGCGATCACCGAATTGGCGGTTCAGCACGCTACCGCCGAGCAGATTGCCGAGTTGCGCCAGATGGTCAACGATGAACGCGACAGCTTCTCGCGCGGTGATCGCGGTGCCGGTATCCGTCTGTCGGGCGAGTTTCACCTGAAACTGGCCGAAGCGGCGAAGAACGCCCCGTTGATCAGCTTCCAGCGCAGCCTGGTGTCCCAGACGTCGCTGATCATCGCCCAGTACGAAAGCGGCAACCGTTCCCATTGCTCCTACGACGAGCACACCCAGTTGATCGACGCCATCGAAAAGCGCGACGCTGAACTGGCGGTGAACCTGATGATGCATCACATGGATCACATCGACAGCAAACTCAACCTCGATGAGGAAAGTGCGTCGGATGATCTGCATGCGGTGTTCTCGCATTTGCTGCAGACCAAGAAGCCTGGGCGTTCGCCCGCGAAAATCTGATCTGTGGGAGCGAGCTTGCTCGCGATGGTCGTTAACGATTACGCGGGAAGCCTGACATCCCGTGGCGCCCTCAGGTTCATCGCGAGCAAGCTCGCTCCTACAGGACATAAAAAATCCCCCGGAATCTGACGATTGCGGGGGATTTTTTATGCCCGAAGAAATTTACCGCTGATGCACCAGATTCCCCGCTGCATAGGTCTGCTGCACAGTCCGGTCATCCCCCAGGGTCATCAACACAAACAATGTCTCGGCGATGTTATTGGCCTGCTTCAGGCGATAGCTCAGCAGCGGCGTGGCGTTGTAGTCCAGCACCAGGAAGTCGGCGTCGGTGCCCGGTTGCAGGTTGCCGATCTTGTCTTCCAGGCGCAATGCGCGGGCGCCGCCGAGGGTGGCCAGGTACAGCGACTTGAACGGGCTCAGGCGTGCACCTTGCAGTTGCATGACCTTGTAGGCTTCGTTGAGGGTTTGCAGCAGCGAGAAACTGGTGCCGCCACCCACATCGGTGCCGATGCCGACATTGAGCTTGTGCTTCTCGGCCATCGGCAGGTTGAACAGGCCGCTGCCGAGGAAGAAGTTCGAGGTCGGGCAGAACGAAATGGCCGAACCTGTTTCTGCCAGTCGCGCGCACTCGTCATCGCACAGGTGCACACCGTGGGCGAACACTGAGCGCTCGCCGAGCAACTGGTAGTGATCGTAGACGTCCAGGTAACCCTTGCGCTCCGGGAAAAGCTCCTTGACCCACTCGATTTCCTTGAGGTTTTCGCTGATGTGGGTCTGCATGTACAGATCCGGGTATTCAGTCAGCAACTGGCCGGCCAGGGTCAGTTGTTCCGGGGTGCTGGTCGGTGCGAAGCGTGGGGTGACCGCGTAGTGCAGGCGACCCTTGCCGTGCCAGCGCTCGATCAGCGCCTTGCTTTCGACATAGCTGGATTCGGCGGTGTCGGTCAGGTAGTCCGGGGCGTTGCGGTCCATCATCACCTTGCCGGCGATCATCCGCAGGTCGAGCTGCTGGGCCGCTTCGAAGAACGAGTTCACCGATTGCGGGTGCACGCTGCCGAATACCAGCGCAGTGGTGGTGCCGTTGCGCAGCAGTTCCTTGATGAAAATGTCCGCGACCTGGTCGGCGTGGGCCTTGTCGGCGAACTGGCTTTCGCACGGGAAGGTGTAGGTGTTGAGCCAGTCCAGCAGTTGCTCGCCATAGGCGCCGACCATGCCGGTTTGCGGCAGGTGGATGTGGGTGTCGATGAAGCCGGGGGTGATCAGTGCATCCTGGTAGTGGGTAATTTCGACGTCCGCCGGCAGGGTCGGCAGCAGTTCGCTGGCGTGACCGAGGGCGCTGATCTGGCCGTTATCCACAACCAGCAAGCCGTCTTCGAAATACTCGTAGGAGGCTTCGATGCCAACGACGGCTGGGTCGGCGATGCTGTGCAGGATGGCGGCGCGGTAGGCTTTGCGAGTCAGAGGCATGAGAATTCTCAGTTGGAGGCTTGGCTGCGGCGTGAGGCAGGCAGCAGTTTGGCAATCGATCCGGCGCTGGAGGTTTGCTGGCCGAAGTTCGCGTTATAGGTGGCGATGATTTCGCCGGCGATGGAGATGGCGATTTCCACAGGCAGCTTGCCTTTGACTTCGCCGATGCCCATCGGGCAGCGCATGCGTTGCACGACGCTATTGTCGAAACCGCGGTCGCGCAGGCGATGTTCGAACTTCACCCGTTTGGTCTTCGAACCGATCAGGCCGAAGTAGGCGAAGTCGTTGCGCTTGAGGATCGCAGCGGTCAGTTCGAGGTCGAGTTGATGGTTGTGGGTCATCACGATGTAGTAGCTGCCGGCCGGCAGATCATCGATTTCATCCACCGGTTCTTCGCTGACGATCTTGCGCACGCCATGGGGGATCTGCTCGGGGAATTCATCTTCCCGCGAATCGATCCAGCGCACCCGGCAAGGCAGGCTGGCCAGCAGTGGCACCAGGGCGCGGCCGACGTGGCCGGCACCGAACACGGCGATCTGCGCTTGAACCTGGCCCATCGGTTCGAACAGCAAAACGGTCGCGCCACCGCAGCACTGGCCGAGGCTGGCGCCGAGGCTGAAGCGCTCCAGATGGGTGTCCTGCTTGCCGCTGGCGAGCATCTCGCGAGCGATCTTCATGGCCTTGTATTCCAGGTGCCCGCCACCGATGGTGTCGAAGCTCTGGTTCGCGCTGATGACCATCTTCGAGCCAGCGTTGCGCGGCGTCGAGCCGAGCTCTTCGATGATGGTAACCAGCACGCAGGGCTCACCCTGGTTTTGCAGGTCGGCGAGGGCGTCGATCCAGTTGTACATGTTCACCTCGACATCTGTGTGTCTGTTAGTCCGCCATCGCGAGCAAGCTCGCTCCCACATTGGATTTGCACAGGTCCATCAGTCAGCACATAACCCTGTGGGAGCGAGCTTGCTCGCGATAGCCGCACCTCGGTCCTAGAGCGAAGCCAACTCGGTCTCAGTCTCGACAGCCTTCGCCATCTTCAACTGGCGCATCTGCTCACAGCCCCACAACACTCGCTCCGGCGTCGCCGGGGCGTCGATTTTCGGTTGATGCCGGTAATCGCCCAGGCTCGCCACGGCGTCCTTGATCGCACACCACGAGGCGATGCCGAGCATGAACGGCGGCTCGCCCACGGCCTTGGAATGGAACACCGTGTCTTCGGGGTTCTTGCGGTTTTCCACCAGCTTCACCCGCAGGTCCAGCGGCATGTCCGCCACGGCCGGGATCTTGTAGCTGGCCGGGCCGTTGGTCATCAGCTTGCCCTTGTTGTTCCACACCAGCTCTTCCATGGTCAGCCAGCCCATGCCCTGGATGAAACCGCCCTCGACCTGACCGATGTCGATGGCCGGGTTCAGCGAGGCGCCGACGTCGTGGAGGATGTCGGTGCGCAGCATCTTGTATTCGCCGGTCAGGGTGTCGACCAGCACTTCGCAGCACGCTGCGCCAAAGGCGAAGTAGTAGAACGGACGGCCGCGAGCCTGGCTGCGGTCGTAGTAGATTTTCGGGGTCTTGTAGAAGCCGGTGCTCGACAGCGACACCTGGGCGAAATACGCCTGCTGGATCAGCGCTTCGAAGGTCAGGATGTGATCGCGAACCCGCACGTGGCCGTTGTGGAATTCCACGTCTTCTTCGCTGACCTTGTACTGGCGCGCCGCAAATTCCACCAGGCGTTGCTTGATGGTTTCGGCGGCGTTCTGCGCGGCCTTGCCGTTCAGGTCGGCGCCACTGGAAGCGGCGGTCGGCGAGGTGTTCGGTACTTTGTCGGTGTTGGTCGCGGTGATCTGCACGCGGTCCATTTCCACCTGGAACACTTCGGCCACGACTTGCGC
Organism: Pseudomonas jessenii; assembly: GCF_002236115.1. Classification (GTDB taxonomy): domain Bacteria; phylum Pseudomonadota; class Gammaproteobacteria; order Pseudomonadales; family Pseudomonadaceae; genus Aquipseudomonas; species Aquipseudomonas jessenii. Next base: position 441,839 of record NZ_NIWT01000002.1, read on the forward strand.
GACCTTGGTGTTCAGGCCCTGGCCCATTTCGGTGCCACCGTGGTTCAGGTGGATGCTGCCGTCGGTGTAGACGTGCACCAGGGCACCGGCCTGGTTGAGGAAGCTGGCGGTGAAGGAAATACCGAATTTCACCGGGGTCAGTGCCAGGCCTTTTTTCAGGATCGGGCTGTTGGCGTTGTAGCGACGGATCGCTTCGCGGCGCTCGGCGTATTGGCTGCTTTCTTCCAGTTCCGCGGTCATTTCCTCGAGCATGTTGTGCTCGACGGTCTGGTAGTAGTGGGTGACGTTGCGCTCGGTCTTGCCGTAGTAGTTGGCCTTGCGCACCGCCAACGGATCAAGGGCCAAGTGACGGGCGATGGCATCCATCACTTCTTCGATGGCGACCATGCCTTGCGGGCCGCCGAAACCACGGTAGGCAGTGTTCGACGCGGTGTTGGTCTTGCAGCGGTGACCGTTGATGGTCGCATCGCCCAGGTAGTACGAGTTGTCCGAGTGGAACATCGCGCGGTCGACGATCGACGCCGACAGGTCAGGGGAACAACCGCAGTTGCCGGCCAGTTCCAGGTTGATGCCGTGCAGGCGCCCGGTGCTGTCGAAGCCCACGTCGTACTCGACATAGAACGGGTGACGCTTGCCGGTCATCAGCATGTCTTCGACCCGTGGCAGACGCATTTTGGTCGGCTGGCCGGTGAGATGCGCGATCACCGCGCACAGGCATGCAGGGCTGGCCGCCTGGGTTTCCTTGCCGCCGAAACCACCGCCCATGCGACGCATGTCGACGACGATCTTGTTCATCGACACGTCCAGCACTTCGGCCACCAGCTTCTGCACTTCGGTGGGGTTTTGCGTGGAGCAGTAGACGATCATGCCGCCGTCTTCGGTCGGCATCACCGAAGAGATCTGGGTTTCCAGGTAGAAGTGTTCCTGGCCACCAATGTGCAGCGTGCCCTGGATGCGATGTTCGGCAGTGGCCAGCGCAGTGGCCGAATCGCCGCGTTTGTGGGTGTGGCTGTCGAGTACGAAGTGGCGCTTGCGCAGGGCTTCGACCACGTCCAGCACAGGCTCCAGGTCTTCGTATTCGATGATTGCGGCCATCGCCGCCTTGCGCGCGGTTTCCAGGTCTTTCGCCGCCACGGCGATCACCGGTTGACCGACGAATTGCACGGTATCGATCGCCAGCAGCGGATCGCCCGGCAGCAACGGACCGATGTCCTTCAGGCCCGGCACGTCTTCGTGGGTGATGGCGATGCGCACGCCTTCAAAGGCGTAGCAGGGCGAAGTGTCGATGCTGATGATCCGGGCGTGGGCACGGTCCGACATGCGTGCATAAACGTGCAACTGGTTCGGAAACTCCAGGCGGTCGTCGATGTACTGCGCTTCACCGGCCACATGCTTGGCGGCGCTGTCGTGCTTGACGCTGCGGCCGACACCGGTGGTCAGGTCCTTGGCGAACAGTTCAGCCAATTCGGCTTGGGTCTTCTCTACGGCGTGATGATTAGACATAAGCGGTCACCCGAGTCTCGATGTGCGGTGTTTGCAGTTCGATGAAGTATTTGCGCAGCAGGTTCTGTGCGCTGAGCAGGCGATATTCCTTGCTGGCGCGGAAGTCTGAGAGCGGTGTGAAGTCTTCGCCCAGGGCAGCGCAGGCGCGTTCGATAGTGGCGTTGTTGAATGGCGAACCGAGCAACGCGGCTTCGCAGGCTGCGGCGCGTTTCGGGATGGCGGCCATGCCGCCGAAGGCGACGCGGGCTTCAGCGACGACGCCGTTTTCCAGGCGAATGTTGAAGGCGGCGCAGACTGCCGAGATGTCATCGTCCAGGCGCTTGGAAACCTTATAGGCACGGAACAGTTTTTCGACGCTGGCGCGGGGCACGATGATCTTCTCGATGAACTCGCTTTCCTGGCGCGCAGTGACACGGTAATCGATGAAGTAATCTTCCAGCGCCAGGGTACGGCGGGTTTCGCCTTTGCACAGCACGATTTGCGCACCGAGGGCGATCAGCAGGGGCGGCGAGTCACCAATCGGCGAGGCGTTGCCGATGTTGCCGCCCAGGGTGCCCTGGTTGCGGATCTGCAAGGACGCGAAGCGGTGCAGCAATTCACCGAAGTCCGGGTACTCGGCGTTCAAGGCCTCGTAGCAATCGGACAGGGACGTGGCGGCGCCGATTTCCAGGCGATCGTCAAAGCGGTCGATGCGCTTCATCTCGGCGACGTTGCCGACGTAGATCATCACCGGCAGGGTGCGGTGGAACTGCGTGACTTCCAGCGCAAGGTCAGTACCGCCGGCCAGCAGGCGGGCCTGTGGATAAGCGTCGTAGAGGTCGGCCAGGTCGGCCACGGTCAGGGGCACCAGGCAGCGCTTGTCGCCGCTATTGAGTTCGCCGATATCGGTCGGGGCAATGGCTTTCAGGCGTGCGATGGTGTCGGCCTCGCGGGCGTCGAACTGGTCCGGTTGCTTGGCGCAGCAGGACTGCTCGGCTGCTTCCAGGATCGGCCGGTAGCCGGTGCAACGGCAGAGGTTGCCGGCCAGTGCTTCGTGGGCCTTGGCATGATCCGGTGCATCGCTGTTCTTTTGCAGGGCAAACAGCGACATCACGAAACCGGGGGTGCAGAAGCCGCATTGCGAGCCGTGGCACTCGACCATGGCTTTCTGCACGCTGTGCAGTTCACCTTTGTGCTTGAGGTCTTCGACGCTGATCAGTTGTTTGCCGTGCAGGGACGACACGAAGGTCAGGCACGAGTTGAGGCTGCGATAGCGAATGTGTTCGCGGCCGTCATCATCGGTCTGCAATTCGCCGACCACCACGGTGCAGGCGCCGCAGTCACCGCTGGCGCAGCCTTCTTTGGTGCCGGGTTTGCCCACATGGTCGCGCAGATAATTGAGCACGGTCAGGTTCGGGTCCAGGGCGTGCTCGCTACGGAGTTCCTGGTTTAGTAAAAACTGGATCACGGAAGGCCTCACAGACTCATTATTGTTGTTAACCGATAGGAACTGAATTTAGCAGGTCTGACTTTTCGGTCAATGATTTTCTGACTTAAAGGTCAGGAAATTGCAATTTGTCGATTAACCACCTGTTCCTTAATTATTGTCGCTGGTTCGATAGCCTGCTTTTTTGCTTGAATTTGCTTGAATCGTGCCAAAAACCTCCGGGCGGGCACTCCGCCCTGACGCAGCAATTGCGCTACACTGCGCCGCTTGTACAGATCAAAGAGTTTGAAGGACAACCATGACGTTCAAGGCGCCGGACAGCCTCGCCGAGCAAATCGCTCACCACCTCGCCGAACGCATCATTCGCGGCGAAATGAAGCCCGGAGAGCGCATCCAGGAACAGAAGGTCACGCTGGCCCTCAACGTCAGCCGCGGTTCGGTCCGCGAGGCCTTGCTGATCCTCGAGCGTCGGCACCTGATCGCGATCCTGCCGCGACGTGGCGCCCACGTCACCGAGCTCACGCCGCACAAGGTGCAGAGCCTGTGCACGCTGATGAGCGAACTCTATATCCTGCTCGGTAACTCCGTGGCCAGCGGCTGGAAAACCCAGGCCGACATGGCGCCGTTCGTGCAGATCCAGCAACGCCTGACTGCCAGCTACGAGCGTCAGGACATCCGCACTTTCGTCGACGACAGCTTCAATGTGATGCGCGCCGCGTACCCGTTCGCCAACAACCCGTACTTGCAGGAGACAGTCGAGAATCTGCAGCCGGCCATGAGCCGTGCGTATTTTCTCGCGCTGGAGCAGCGCAAAGCGTCGATGAGCGAATTCCTCGAACTGTTCGAACGCTTGCTCGCTGCGGTGCTGGCCCGTGACTTTGTGCAGATTCGCGAAGTGCTGACGGCTTACGCCCAGCGCAGTTGCGATCTGGTGATATCCGCCTTGACGGACGCCTGATCTTGCGGCTCAAGTGCATCAAGCTGGCGGGGTTCAAATCCTTCGTCGACCCGACCACGGTGAACTTCCCCAGTAACATGGCGGCGGTGGTCGGGCCCAATGGCTGCGGCAAATCGAACATCATCGACGCCGTGCGTTGGGTGATGGGCGAGAGTTCGGCGAAGAACCTGCGCGGCGAATCGATGACCGACGTCATCTTCAACGGCTCCACCAGCCGCAAGCCGGTAAGCCAGGCGAGCATCGAACTGGTGTTCGACAACTCCGACGGCACCTTGCTCGGGGAGTACGCCGCTTATGCGGAAATCTCCATTCGCCGCAAAGTGACCCGCGACAGCCAGACAACCTATTACCTCAACGGCACCAAATGCCGGCGCCGTGACATCACCGACATCTTCCTCGGCACCGGCCTTGGCCCGCGCAGCTACTCGATCATCGAGCAGGGGATGATCTCCAAGCTGATCGAGTCCAAGCCCGAAGACCTGCGCAACTTCATCGAAGAAGCCGCGGGTATCTCCAAGTACAAGGAGCGCCGGCGCGAGACGGAAAACCGCATCCGCCGCACCCACGAGAACCTTGAGCGCCTGACCGACCTGCGCGAAGAGCTTGAGCGTCAGCTCGAACGCTTGCACCGCCAGGCCGAGGCCGCCAAGAAGTATCAGGAATTCAAGGGCGAGGAGCGTCAGCTCAAGGCCCAGCTGTCGGCCCTGCGCTGGCAGGCGCTGAACGATCAGGTCGGCCAGCGTGAAGCGATCATCGGCAACCAGGAAGTTTCTTTCGAAGCCTTGGTGGCCGAACAGCGCAATGCCGACGCAAGCATCGAGCGCCTGCGTGACGGGCACCACGACCTGTCGGAACGCTTCAACCTGGTGCAGGGGCGCTTCTACTCGGTCGGCGGCGACATTGCCCGGGTCGAGCAGAGCATCCAGCACGGTCAGCAGCGTTTGCGCCAGTTGCAGGATGACCTGAAAGAGGCCGAGCGCGCGCGCCTGGAAACCGAATCGCACCTGGGTCACGACCGCACGCTGCTACTGACCCTCGGCGAAGAGCTGGACATGCTCACCCCGGAGCAGGAAGTCACCAGCGCCGCCGCCGAAGAGGCCGCTGCCGCGCTGGAAGAATCCGAAACCACCATGCACGGCTGGCAAGAGCAGTGGGATACGTTCAACCTCACCGCCGCCGAGCCGCGCCGTCAGGCCGAAGTGCAGCAATCGCGGATCCAGCAACTGGAAACCAGCCTGGAGCGCCTGGCCGATCGCCAGAAGCGTCTTGGCGAAGAACGCGCCTTGCTCTCGGCGGACCCGGAAGACGCGGCGATCATGGCGCTCAGCGAGCAACTCGCGGAATCCGAAGCAACACTCGAGGATTTGCAGACCAGCGAAGAAGCCCAGGTCGAAAAGCTTGAGCAGTTGCGTCAGGAATTGCAGCAAGCGCTGACCGCGCAGCAGCAGGCGCAAGGCGATTTGCAGCGCCTCAACGGTCGACTGGCTTCACTCGAAGCTTTGCAGCAAGCCGCGCTTGACCCGGGCACCGGTACCGCCGAATGGCTGCGTGAACAGAATCTTGCGAATCGCCCGCGCCTGGCCGAAGGCCTGAAGGTTGAGGCCGGTTGGGAGCTGGCGGTGGAAACCGTGCTGGGTGCCGACCTCCAAGCGGTGCTGGTGGACGATTTCAACGATTTCGATCTGTCCGGGTTTGCCCAGGGCGACTTGCGCTTGCTCAGCCCGTCCAGCGATGGCGTACGGGTGCCGGGCAGCCTGCTGGACAAGGTCGAGGCGCAGCTCGATCTGTCGCCATGGCTGGGGCAGGTCAAGCCGGTGGACAGCCTCGAACAGGCCTTGGCCTTGCGCAGTCAATTGGCTGCCGGGCAGAGCCTGATCAGCCGCGACGGTTACTGGGTCGGTCGGCATTTTCTGCGGGTGCGTCGGGCCAGTGAAGCGGAAAGCGGCGTGCTCGCCCGGGGTCAGGAAATCCAGCAACTGGGCCTGGAGCGCGAAGCGCTTGAAGCCGCTGTCGAAACCCTGGAAACCCGACTGCAGAATCTCAGGGCGCAGCAGCGTCAGCAGGAGAACGGTCGCGAACATCTGCGCCGTTTGCTGCAGGACGAAGCACGTCAGCAAGGTGAGTTGAAGGCTCAATTGTCTGCCGGCAAGGCCAAGGCCGAACAATTGACCCTGCGCCGTACCCGCCTCGACGAAGAGCTCATCGAACTCGATGAGCAGCGAGCGCTGGAACACGAAAACATCGGCGAAGCGCGCCTGCAATTGCAGGAAGCCCTCGACAGCATGGCGCAGGACACCGAGCAGCGTGAGTTGCTGCTGGCCCAGCGCGACAGCCTGCGTGAGCGTCTGGACCGGGTGCGTCAGGAAGCGCGGCAGCACAAGGATCACGCCCATCAGCTGGCGGTGCGTCTGGGCTCGCTCAAGGCGCAGCATGATTCGACGCGCCAGGCGCTGGAGCGTCTGGAGATGCAGTCCGAGCGCCTGACCGAAAAACGCGAGCAACTGAGCCTCAATCTGGAGGAGGGCGAAGCGCCGCTGGAAGAGCTGCGCCTGAAACTCGAGGAATTGCTCGACAAGCGCATGACCGTCGACGAAGAACTCAAGACCGCGCAGATCGCCCTCGAAGATGCCGACCGCGAACTGCGTGACGCCGAGAAGCGCCGCAGCCAGGCCGAACAGCAATCCCAGTTGATTCGCAGCCAGCTCGAAACCCAGCGCATGGAATGGCAAGCCCTGACCGTACGCCGCAAGACTTTGCAGGACCAATTGCTGGAAGACGGCTACGATCTCCACGGCGTACTCGCGACACTGACTGCCGAGGCCAGCGAGAAGGAAGCCGAGGAAGAGCTCGAGCGCATCGCCGCCAGGATCCAGCGTCTGGGCGCGATCAACCTGGCGGCCATCGATGAGTACCAGCAACAATCGGAGCGTAAGCGTTATCTGGATGCGCAGAACGACGATCTGGTGGAAGCCCTTGAAACCCTTGAGAACGTGATTCGCAAGATCGACAAGGAAACCCGCAACCGTTTCAAGGATACCTTTGATCAGATCAATGGCGGTTTACAGGCGCTTTTCCCAAAAGTTTTCGGTGGAGGCCGCGCGTATTTGGAACTGACGGGCGAAGATCTACTCGATACAGGGGTAACAATCATGGCGCAGCCGCCAGGAAAGAAGAACAGCACCATCCATTTGCTCTCCGGCGGCGAAAAGGCCCTGACCGCATTGGCTCTGGTTTTTGCGATCTTCAAGTTGAACCCGGCGCCGTTCTGCATGCTCGATGAGGTTGACGCGCCACTGGATGACGCTAACGTTGGACGCTACGCGCGATTGGTAAAAGAGATGTCACAGACAGTGCAGTTCATCTATATCACCCACAACAAGATCGCCATGGAAATGGCCGAACAACTGATGGGTGTGACGATGCACGAACCCGGTTGTTCACGTCTGGTGGCGGTGGATGTCGAGGAGGCGATGGCGATGGTGGATGCCTGAGTCGTGGTTGTAGGAAGAGTGTTTGCGGTTTGTAGGACTCTTTTCCTGGCTTCGACTTGCTGGCCAATCGACATATTCGCGCTAGCCAACGTGGTAGACGGTGTAAAGTTGCCTTTGGTCGTGCTAGTTTAATGTCAATTTTTCGTATACGTGGGCAAAACGCCTGTCAGAACATAGAGTTGGCGCCACGTTTTAAAGCGGTTTGCAGGTTGTAAACCCCTTATTTTTCAGCATTTTTTATAGAGGCACGGGATTACATGGAAATCGGTCTGCGCGAGTGGCTGATCGTCATCGGCATTATTGTCATTGCCGGTATTCTTTTCGATGGCTGGCGCCGTATGCGCGGCGGCAAGGGAAAACTGAAGTTCCGTCTTGATCGAAGTCTGTCCAACCTGCCGGACGAGGACAGCAGCGCCGAGCTGCTGGGCCCGCCGCGCGTGCTGGACGCACATAAAGAGCCGCAACTGGACGAGCAGGATCTGCCGTCGGTGAGCATGCCGGCCCGGGAGCCTCGCGAGTCGGGCTCCAAACGTGGCAAGCGTGGCCACAGCGAGCCTTCCCAGGGCGACATGAACCTCAGCCTGGATCTGGACGGCGGCCCGAGCTTCAGCAGCCGCGACGACGATTTCCCGGACGACACCAAGTCCGCGCCAGCGGTCAACGACAAGGATCAGCCGCAAGCTGAAGAAGTGCTGGTGATCAGCGTGATCTGCCGCGACGCTGCCGGCTTCAAGGGCCCGGCGCTGTTGCAGAACATTCTGGAGAGCGGTTTGCGTTTCGGCGAGATGGATATTTTCCATCGCCACGAAAGCATGGCCGGCAACGGTGAAGTGCTGTTCTCCATGGCCAACGCCGTCAAGCCTGGCGTATTCGACCTGGACGACATCGACCACTTCAGCACCCCGGCGGTGAGTTTCTTCCTGGGTCTGCCGGGTCCTCGCCATCCGAAGCAAGCCTTCGACGTGATGGTGGCAGCGGCGCGTAAACTGTCCCAGGAGCTCAACGGTGAGCTCAAGGACGACCAGCGCAGCGTGCTGACCGCCCAGACGATCGAGCACTACCGTCAGCGCATTGTCGAGTTCGAACGCCGCGCCCTGACCCAGAAACGTTGATTGAAATGGTTATTCCCGCGCGGTGCGCGGGATGATCGGCAAAACAGATTGAGCAGCCTCGGCTGCTCTTTTGCTTTATGAGAGAACACCCATGACCGCCGCCAAGAACCGTATTTTAGAGCTGCGCGCTGAGCTGGATCAGCACAACTATCGTTACCACGTGCTCGACGAACCGAGCATTCCGGACGCCGAATACGACCGCTTGTTCAGCGAGCTCAAGGCTCTGGAAGCGGCCAATCCCGAACTGATCACCAGTGACTCGCCAACCCAGCGAGTGGGCAGCGCGGCGCTGTCGGCGTTTACCCAGGTGCGTCACGAAGTGCCGATGCTCAGTCTCGGTAACGCCTTCGAAGAAACCGACATGCGTGAGTTCGACCGCCGGGTGACCGAAGGCCTGGACCTGCCGGCGGGCGACCTGTTCGGTGGCGGCGCAACCGTTGAATATAGCTGTGAGCCGAAGCTTGATGGGCTGGCCGTCAGCCTGCTGTATCAGGATGGTGTGCTGGTGCGCGGCGCGACCCGCGGCGATGGCACCACCGGCGAAGACATCAGCGTCAACGTGCGCACCGTACGCAACATTCCGCTCAAGCTGCACGGCACCGGCTGGCCGGCGACCTTGGAGGTGCGCGGCGAAGTGTTCATGTCCAAGGCCGGTTTCGAGCGTCTCAACGCCACGCAACTGGAAGTCGGCGGCAAGACCTTCGCCAACCCGCGCAACGCGGCGGCGGGCAGTTTGCGCCAGCTGGACTCGAAGATCACCGCCAATCGCCCGCTGGAGTTCTGCTGCTACGGCATCGGCCAGGTGTCGGCGGACATCGCCGATACGCACGTCGGCAATTTGCAGCAACTCCAGGCCTGGGGCATGCCGATCAGTCATGAGTTGAAACTGGCGCACGGCATCGCCGAGTGCCTGGATTACTACCGCGACATCGGTGAGCGTCGCAGCGCGCTGCCGTATGAAATCGATGGCGTGGTGTTCAAGGTCAACAGCATTGCCTCCCAGCGCGAACTGGGTTTCCGCGCCCGCGAACCGCGCTGGGCCATCGCCCACAAATTCCCGGCGATGGAAGAGCTCACCGAGCTGCTCGATGTGGAATTCCAGGTCGGCCGCACCGGGGCGGTGACGCCGGTGGCGCGTCTGAAACCGGTCAAGGTCGCGGGCGTCACGGTGGCCAACGCCACGTTGCACAACATGGACGAAGTCGCGCGCCTGGGCCTGATGATCGGCGACACGGTGATCATCCGCCGTGCCGGTGACGTGATTCCGCAAGTGGTGCAGGTAGTCATCGAGCGTCGTCCGGAAAACGCCCGGCCGGTGCAGATTCCCGAGCAGTGCCCAGTGTGCGGTTCCCATGTCGAGCGCACGCAACTGATCAAGCGCAGCAAGGGCCGCGAGACGGTCAGCGAAGGCGCGGTGTACCGCTGCGTCGGCCGCCTGGCCTGTGGCGCGCAACTCAAGCAGGCAATCATTCACTTCGTGTCCCGGCGCGCCATGGACATCGAAGGCCTGGGTGAGAAGAGTGTTGAGCAACTGGTCGACGAAGGCCTGGTGAGCTCGCCTGCGGATCTGTACGCCTTGACCTTCGAGCAGATCGTCGATCTGGAAGGTTTTGCCGAACTGTCGAGCAAGAACCTGCTCGGCGCCATCGAAGACAGCAAGAGGCCGGGGCTGGCGCGGTTCATCTACGCCCTGGGGATTCCTGATGTCGGCGAGGAGACAGCCAAGGTCCTGGCCCGCTCCCTGGGTTCGCTGGAGCGGGTGCAACAGGCCTTGCCGCAGGTGCTGACGTACTTGCCGGATGTTGGCCTGGAAGTCGCGCACGAGATCCACAGTTTCTTCGAGGATGAGCATAACCAGCAGGTGATCGCTGATTTGCTCAGGCATGGCCTGCAGATTCAGGATCAGGGCGAGTTGGGTGCCGAGTTTTCGGCGAGCACCACGCTGGGCGGTTTCCTCGACAAGCTGCATATCCCCTTGGTAGGGCCGGGCGGGGCGCAGAAACTGGCGGACAAATTCGGCTCGCTGCAGGCGGTGATCGATGCTGACTGGCTGGATATGCGCCAGGCGCTGCCGGAAAAACAGGCCAATTCGGTGCGCGAGTTCTTCGCGGTCGAGGCCAATCGCCAATTGGCCGAAGCGGCGGAGAAGCAACTGGCCGATTTCGGCATGCACTGGCAGAGCGAGAAGAAGGTCGTCGAAGGCTTGCCGCTGGCCGGGCAGACCTGGGTGCTGACCGGCTCCCTGGAGCTGATGAGCCGCGATATCGCCAAGGACAAACTCGAAAGCCTCGGTGCCAAGGTCGCCGGCTCGGTGTCTGCCAAGACCCATTGCGTAGTGGCAGGGCCGGGTGCCGGTTCGAAGTTGACCAAGGCCAATGAGCTGGGCTTGAAAGTGCTGGATGAAGAGGCACTTATCAAAACGTTGCGCGAGTATGGCAAGACCGATTAAAGGCGCGATTTAAATGTGGGAGCGAGCTTGCTCGCGATGAGGGCGTTACTGCCGACATTAATATTGGCTGATCTGCCGCCATCGCGAGCAAGCTCGCTCCCACAGGTGTTGCGCTCGACTTGCTATCAGGTGCAAGCATTCCATTCGCACCATGGGAGCAATCATTTCTTGGAAATGATCTAGTCTTGGCAAGCCCCAGGGAGAGATCGCCATGTACCCTTTCTTCGAGCAACTCAGCTCGCGCATCGCCGCGCCGTTCATGGGCGAAAGCTCGCGCAACAGCAAGGTCTGGTCCTGTCGTTGCGGGCAGTCGCTGTTCTTTCGCAACAGCCAGTGCCTGGCCTGTTCAGCGGCGTTGGGTTATCAGCCGGAGCAGAGTCGCTTGTCTGCGCTGCAACCGGGTGTGCAGGCAGGCACATGGTGGCTGGATGCCGATCCCGGGGCGGGCCTGTTTCGACGCTGCGCCAATCTCGACTCCCCGGCGGCCTGTAATTGGTTGCTGCCTGCCAATGACCGTGACGTCTTGTGCATTGCCTGCAGCCTCAATCGCACCATTCCTGACCTATCGATAGCCGACAACCACGAGCGCTGGCGCAAGGTGGAAACCGCCAAGCGGCGTCTGGTGGCGCAACTGCTCAGCCTGGGGTTACAGGTGATTCCCAAAGCCGTCGATGAAGACACGGGCCTTGCCTTCGATTTCATCGGCGTGGACCTCGAAGGCAAACCACCCACTACCGGGCACGCCAATGGCCTGGTCACCCTCGACATCAAGGAAGCCGACGATGCGCACCGCGAGCAGGTGCGAGTGCAAATGCACGAACCCTATCGCACGCTGCTCGGGCATTTTCGTCACGAAGTCGGGCACTACTACTGGGATCGATTGATTGCCCATGGCCAGTGGCTTGAGCCTTTTCGCGGGTTGTTCGGCGATGAGCGCGCCAGCTATGCCGAAGCCCTCGAACGGCATTATCAGCAGGGCGCACCGCTCGACTGGCAGCAGCACTACGTCAGCGCCTACGCCACCATGCACCCGTGGGAAGACTGGGCGGAAACGTGGGCGCATTACCTGCACATGATGGATGCGGTGGACACCGCGCTGGGGTTTGGCATGAGTGCCCGGGAAATGGACTTCGACTATCAGCCGTTTCCACCTCAAACCCTTTACGATCCGCAGCATCCTGGCGGCGCGGCGTTCCTGTCGTTCGTCAATGCCTGGATCGAACTGGCCGGAATGCTCAACGAATTGTCACGCAGCATGGGGCAGCCGGATTTCTATCCGTTCGTCCTGCCGCCAGCGGTCATTGCCAAGCTGCACTTTATTCACCTGGTGATTCAGCAGGAGGGCGGCAGGGCGGACGAGGTGCTTGAGGCGCAATAGCAAGTGCTTGAAGCCCCTCATGTTTTTAATCCGAAACCAACGGTTGTAACTTCGCCTCAGATAGGTACAATGGCGCGGCTCGCCGACAGGTGAGCGTCGTTATGGTGACCCTATCGGTCCCCCCGCAACGATCAGCCGTGAACCCGGTCAGGCCTGGAAGGGAGCAGCCGCAGCGGTGACATTGTGTGCCGGGGTGTGGCTGGTAGGGTTACCACCTTAACGCCACGCGAGTGTTCTCTCGCGTTATCCTTCTGAAATCAGACTTTCGCTAGCTGCCAGGATCTTGTCCGGGGCGGTTTTTTGCCGTTTGCGGTTTATCCACAGCCGCAGGCTCGCCACCGATATACAGCCGAACAACCTCATCGATCTCCCCGGACATCTTCATCCGCGCCAGGGTGCGCAGGATGCTCTGCACCGGGATCTTCGGGTCGTTGCGAACGTAGCAACCGATTTGGTTTTCCTGCAGCACTGCCACGCCTTGCAGTTGCTGCTCCGGCAGCAGGCGGTGATTGAACCAGTCCAGGCTCCATTGATTGCTGACGGCATAGCGATTGCGGCCGGCCAGGAGCTTTTCCAGCACTTGTTCCTGATTGCGTGCGTCGTCGCGCTGCAGTTGGCCGGTGTCGAACAGCGGCTGCAGGGTCGGGTAGCTGTAACCGAGCACGGTGCCAATGGGCTGTTCCGGCAAGTCGGCGGGGTTGACTGCGCCGGGCGGCGCATGCCGGGTGATCAACAAGTCAGGTTGAATGAAGAGCGGGATGCTCCAGAGATAATCGTCAGGCTGATCGGGCAGCCACGATTGCGCGGCATAACAGCGGACATCGACCTCGCCTTGCGCCATGGCGTTTTCCACCCGCCCGCGAGGCAATACATGGAATTCGGCCGGCACGCCGACCTGAGTCGCGAGGCTGAGCATCACGTCATACAGGATGCCCTGGGTCGGCTTGCCCCGTTCAAGCTGCACCATGGGCATGGTCCAGCTGTCGGATATCACGAAGCGCAGCGGTGCTTGCGCAGCCACGCCGTCCAGGCTGATCAACAGCAATGCCCCCAAGGCCAGCCGCATAAACACTCCGTTAAAAGCCCCCGATGTGCAGCTTAGCCACAATACACGAGCGCACCGGATGCAATTTGTCCCTTGCTCCGCTAGCATTAGCCGCTTCTGCTTCCTTCGCTGCGACGGTTTTCGATGAGTTATCAGGTTCTTGCACGTAAATGGCGTCCGCGCTCGTTCCGCGAAATGGTCGGCCAGACCCATGTGCTCAAGGCTCTGATCAATGCCTTGGACAGCCAGCGGCTGCACCACGCCTACCTCTTTACCGGTACCCGTGGGGTCGGCAAGACCACCATCGCGCGGATCATTGCCAAATGCCTTAACTGCGAGACAGGTATCACTTCGACCCCCTGTGGCGAATGCTCGGTGTGTCGCGAAATCGACGAAGGCCGCTTTGTCGACCTGATCGAGATCGACGCCGCGAGCCGCACCAAGGTCGAAGATACCCGCGAATTGCTCGACAACGTGCAGTACGCCCCGAGCCGCGGGCGCTTCAAGGTCTACCTGATCGACGAAGTGCACATGCTCTCCAGCCATTCCTTCAACGCACTGCTCAAAACCCTCGAAGAGCCGCCACCCTACGTCAAGTTCATCCTGGCGACCACTGACCCGCAGAAACTTCCAGCAACGATTCTGTCGCGGTGCCTGCAGTTCTCCTTGAAGAACATGACGCCGGAACGCGTTGTCGAGCACCTGACCCATGTACTGGGTGTCGAGAACGTGCCGTTCGAAGACGATGCGCTGTGGCTGCTGGGCCGTGCCGCCGACGGGTCGATGCGTGATGCCATGAGCCTGACCGACCAGGCGATTGCCTTCGGTGAAGGCAAGGTCATGGCCGCCGACGTGCGGGCGATGCTCGGGACCCTCGATCACGGGCAGGTCTACGACGTCCTGCATGCCCTGATCGAAGGCGATGCCAAGGCGTTGCTCGAAGCCGTCCGCCACCTGGCCGAACAAGGCCCGGACTGGAACGGCGTGCTTTCGGAAATTCTCAATGTGCTGCACCGCGTTGCCATCGCCCAGGCCTTGCCGGAAGGTGTCGACAACGGTCACGGCGACCGTGATCGCGTGCTGGCACTGGCCCAGGCGTTGCCGGCCGAAGACGTGCAGTTCTACTACCAGATGGGCCTGATCGGGCGCCGCGACCTGCCGCTGGCGCCGGATCCCCGGGGCGGTTTTGAAATGGTGTTGCTGCGGATGCTGGCGTTCCGGCCCGCAGACACCGCGGATGCCCCGAGGCAACCGCTAAAGCCAGTGGGGATCAGCCAGGCCACAGTTGATTCCGCAAACTCAGTGGCTGCCGCGCCGGTTGTTGCGCCGGTAGTCGCTGCGGCCGTTGCGCCGATAGCGGCTGCGCCAGTGGCAGCTCCAGCACCTGCACCGGAACCGGTTGCGCCGGTCGTTGTGCCAGAACCTGCGCCTGTGCCTGTGGTTGAAGCGGTCGTGGTCGAAGAGGTTGTCGACCTGCCGTGGAATGACCCGGTCGAGCCAGCGCCCGTCCAGCAACCGGCGGCAGAGCCGGTGCTGGAAACCGCCAGCGAACAACCCGAATTACCGCCAATGCCGTTGCCGACGCCGGACAGCGTGGTGCCGGACGCCCCGGAGTGGGCCGCCGCGCCGATCCCGGAACCTTCGGTGGCCGACGTCGATGCCGCGACGCCGGGCATGGACCTGGATGACGAGCCGCCGCTGGACGAGGATTACATCGAGCCGGACATGGATTCGGCCTACAGTTACCTCGACGAACTGGCCAGCGAGCATGCCGCCGACCCGGCTCCGGAGCCCGAGCCTGAGCCCGCGGCGATGCCGGCCACCGGTCTGGCCCTGCAATGGCTGGAGCTGTTCCCGAAATTGCCGATCTCCGGCATGACCGGCAGTATCGCCGCCAACTGCACGCTGATCGCGGTCGATGGCGACAATTGGCTGATGCACCTGGACCCGGCCCACAGTGCCTTGTTCAACGCCACTCAACAGCGTCGCCTCAACGATGCGCTGAACCAGTATCACCAGCGCACGCTGACCCTGAGCATCGAGCTGATCAAGCCCGAGCAGGAAACCCCGGCACAAGCGGCTTCGCGCCGCCGCGCCAACCGTCAGCGCGAGGCAGAGGAATCGATCCACGGTGATCCGTTCATCCAGCAAATGATGCAGCAGTTCGGTGCGGTGGTCCGTAACGATACTATTGAACCTGTCGACGCCCTGGTCACTCAGGGCTAATAACTGAAGGCACCTGGCCGCATGGGCCGGGCGCTGTTTTAATCCAAGTACTTTTGAGGTGATTACCATGATGAAAGGTGGCATGGCCGGCCTGATGAAGCAGGCGCAGCAGATGCAGGAAAAAATGGCCAAGATGCAGGAAGAACTGGCCAACGCCGAAGTCACCGGTAAGGCCGGTGGCGATATGGTCACCGTGGTGATGACCGGTCGTCATGACGTCAAGAGCGTGACCATTGACCCAAGCCTGGTCGAAGGCATGAGCGAAGACGACAAGGAAATGCTCGAAGCGGTCATCGCATCCGCGGTCAACGATGCCGTGCGCAAGATCGAAGCCAACAGCCAGGACAAAATGGGCAGCATGACTGCCGGCATGCAACTGCCGCCGGGCATGAAACTGCCATTCTGATTCGCCTTCAGGCGGCAGATGAGTTACAAAAATGCCAGGCATAGCGCCTGGCATTTTTGTTTTCGGCATTGGAGATGTAGTGTCTGGAATGCCGTCATCGCGAGCAAGCTCGCTCCCACAGGGGGGGGCATTCCAAATGTGGGAGCGGCGGTGCGGCGATCCGACTTGCCCGCGAAGAAGTCGCCTCGGTCTTGCTGAATAAACATCGAACGCCATACCGCCACAAAGGTCTGCTCCCTACATCACTGAACCTCATCGATCACAGGAGACGCTGCCATGTCCGACCCCATGACCCTCAATCAACGCATTGTCCTGGCTTCTCGCCCGGTGGGCGCGCCAACGCCGGAAAACTTCCGTATGGAGCGGGTGGCGCTGCCGGACCTAGCCGACGGTCAGGTGCTGCTCAAGACCGTTTTCCTGTCGCTGGATCCCTACATGCGCGGGCGCATGAGTGACGCACCGTCCTACGCCGCACCGGTGGAAATCGGCGAAGTCATGACCGGGGGCGCTGTCAGCCGGGTCGAGCGTTCGCTGAATCCGAAGTTTCAGGAAGGTGACCTGGTGGTCGGTGCCACCGGTTGGCAAAGCCACAGCATCAATGACGGTCGCAGCATCATTCCGATTCCCGCGCTGCCAAGCCCTTCCATGGCCCTCGGGGTGCTGGGTATGCCCGGCATGACCGCGTACATGGGCCTGATGGACATCGGCCAGCCGAAAGCCGGCGAAACCCTGGTGGTCGCAGCGGCGTCCGGGGCGGTGGGCTCGGTGGTCGGCCAGGTGGCAAAGATCAAGGGGTTGCGCGTGGTCGGTGTGGCAGGCGGTGCGGAAAAGTGCCGTTATGTGGTCGACGAGTTGGGCTTCGACGCCTGCATCGACCACAAGAGCCCGGACTTTGCCGACGAACTGGCGCAAGCCTGTCCCAAGGGCATCGACATCTATTATGAAAACGTCGGCGGCAAGGTATTCGAAGCCGTGGTGCCATTGCTCAATCCCAAGGCACGGATTCCGCTGTGTGGCTTGATCGCGTCCTATAACGCCCATGAGGCGCCGAGCGGACCGGATCGCCTGCCACTGTTGCAGCGCACCCTGTTGACCAAGCGGGTGCGCATCCAGGGCTTCATCGTGTTCGATGACTATGGTGATCGCCAGCCGGAATTCCTCAGTGCCATGGCGCCCTGGGTGCGCGATGGCAAGGTGAAGTTCCGCGAAGACGTGGTCGATGGCCTGGAACAGGCACCCGATGCGTTCATCGGCCTGCTGGAAGGGCGTAACTTCGGTAAATTGGTGGTTCGGGTTTCCCGGGACTGAGTAATTCACGCTGCAATTTGACGCTCAACCGAGGCGCGGGTATAAACCGCGTCTCGTTGTTTTGTCGGACTTTTCCACCATGAGCTTCAGCCCTTTGATTCGCCAACTGATCGACGCCCTGCGAATTCTGCCAGGCGTGGGTCAGAAAACCGCCCAGCGCATGGCGTTGCAGTTGCTCGAGCGTGACCGCAGCGGCGGCTCGCGCCTGGCGCTGGCCCTGAGCCAGGCCATGGAAGGGGTCGGTCACTGCCGCTTGTGCCGTACGCTGACGGAAGATGATCTGTGCCCGCAATGCGCCGATACCCGTCGCGACGATACCTTGCTCTGCGTGGTGGAAGGGCCGATGGACGTCTATGCGGTGGAGCAGACCGGTTTCCGCGGGCGCTATTTCGTGCTCAAGGGCCATCTGTCGCCGCTCGACGGCTTGGGGCCGGAAGCCATCGGCATTCCGCAGTTGATGGCACGGATCGAAGAGGCCGGCACCTTCACCGAAGTCATTCTGGCCACCAACCCGACCGTGGAAGGTGAAGCCACGGCGCACTACATCGCCCAATTGCTCAGCAGCAAAGGCCTGATCGCCTCGCGCATCGCCCATGGCGTACCGCTGGGTGGCGAGCTGGAGCTGGTGGATGGCGGGACGCTGGCGCATTCGTTTGCCGGGCGTAAGCCGATTTCGCTCTGAGTTCATGTGGCGTCCATGCTGACGCCATCGTCGGATCGCCGCCCGGAGCAAGCTCGCTCCCACATTGGTTTTGTGTGCACCGCAGAACCCCTGTGGGAGCAAGCTTGCTCGCGATGCAGGCGGCGCAGTCCGTCTGAATGACACAATCCTGTTGAAAACCAAGCAAGCGCTCGGTTAACTTCACTGACCCCTTCAGTGGAGCTCGCCGATGTCTGCCTTTCAGGAATACTTCGACCCCAGCCACCAATTGGTCCGCGACAGCGTCAGACGTTTCGTCGAACGCGAGATTCTTCCTGACGTCTCGCAGTGGGAAGAAGCCGAAAGCTTTCCTCGCGAGCTCTACCTCAAGGCCGGCGCGGCGGGGATTCTCGGCATCGGGTACCCGGAGGCCTACGGAGGCAGCCACGAAGGGGATCTGTTCGCAAAGGTTGCCGCCAGTGAAGAGTTGATGCGTTGTGGCTCAGGCGGGTTGGTTGCCGGCCTGGGGTCGCTGGATATCGGCTTGCCGCCCATCCTCAAGTGGGCCCGACCCGAAGTGCGGGACCGAGTGCTGCCCCAGGTGCTGTCGGGAGAGAAGATCAGCGCCCTGGCCATCACCGAGCCCGGCGGCGGTTCCGACGTCGCCAACCTGCAAACCCGTGCCGTGCGCGACGGTGACTTTTACCGGGTCAGTGGCAGCAAGACCTTTATCACCAGCGGCGTGCGCGCGGATTTCTATACCGTCGCAGTGCGAACGGGCGAACCGGGTTTCGGTGGCATCAGCCTGTTACTGATCGAGAAGGGCACACCGGGATTCACCGTAGGACGGCAGCTGAAGAAAATGGGCTGGTGGGCGTCAGACACCGCTGAACTGTTCTTCGATGATTGCCCAGTGCCCGCAGGAAACCTGATCGGCGCCGAGAACATGGGCTTTGCCTGCATCATGGGCAACTTCCAGAGCGAGCGTCTGGCCCTGGCATTGATGGCCAACATGACCGCACAGCTGGCGCTGGAAGAGAGCCTGAAATGGGCGCGCCAGCGCGAAGCCTTTGGCAAACCGATCGGCAAGTTTCAGGTGATCAAGCATCGCCTCGCCGAGATGGCGACCGCGCTGGAGGTGTCCCGGGAATTCACTTACCGCCAGGCCGCGAAAATGGCGGCGGGGCAGAGCGTGATCAAGGAGATTTCCATGGCCAAGAATTTTGCGACAGATACTGCGGACCGGATCGTGAACGATGCGGTGCAGATACTCGGAGGGCTGGGTTACATGCGCGAGAGCCTGGTGGAGCGGCTGTATCGCGATAACCGCATCCTGTCGATTGGCGGCGGGACGCGGGAAGTGATGAACGAGATCATCAGCAAGCAGATGGGGCTTTGAACCGATCTTGAATTTAGTGGTGTTGCCGCTGACGCCATCGCGAGCAAGCTCGCTCCCACAGTGGATTGCATTCTTTCTGACAGAACGCGGTCGAATGTGGGAGCGAGCTTGCTCGCGATGGCGGTCTGACCGGCGCCGCTTACTTGTCGCTCAACGCAAACTGCGTCAGGCAGAACGTAGGAATGCCCATGTCTTCCAGACGCTGCGAGCCACCCAGCTCCGGCAGATCGATGATCGCCGCCGCTTCATGCACCCGGGCGCCCATGCGGCGGATCAGGTTGGCGGCGGCAATCAGGGTGCCGCCGGTGGCGATCAGGTCATCGAACATCACCACCGAATCCCCTTCGCACAGGCTGTCGGCGTGCACTTCCAGGAAGGCTTCGCCGTATTCGGTCGCATAGCCCTCGGCCAGCACGTCGGCTGGCAGCTTGCCTTGCTTGCGGAACAGCACCAGCGGCTTGTTCAACTGATAGGCCAGTACCGAACCGATCAGGAAGCCACGGGCGTCCATCGCGCCGATGTGGGTGAAGTCAGCCTCGACATAACGGTGGGCGAAGCTGTCCATCACCAGGCGCAGGGCCGTGGGCGACTGGAACAGCGGGGTGATGTCGCGAAAGATCACACCCGGTTTCGGGAAGTCGATGACAGGGCGGATGAGGGATTTGATGTCGAAGGAGTCGAAGACCATCGTCGTGGTGTCCTGGCAGGGCTGCAAACGACGCAGTATAACGGCGGCTGAACCGTTTCGCTCAGCCGCAACGTTTTGTTTCAGCCTTCCAGTGAGCCACCGGCCAGGGCGCACAGCTGGATCGGGTCGATAATCCGGATTTCCTTGCCTTCTGCCGCAATCAGCTCGTTTTGCTGGAAGCGGGTAAAAACGCGGGACACGGTTTCCACCGCCAGGCCCAGGTAGTTGCCGATTTCGTTACGCGACATGCTCAGGCGGAACTGATTGGCGGAAAAACCCCGGGCGCGGAAACGTGCCGAAAGGTTGACCAGGAAGGTGGCGATGCGTTCGTCGGCGGTCTTTTTCGACAGCAGCAGCATCATCTGCTGGTCGTCACGGATTTCGCGACTCATCACCCGCATCAGCTGACGGCGCAACTGCGGCAATTGCAGGGCCAGTTCGTCGAGACGCTCGAAAGGAATTTCACACACCGAGGTGGTTTCCAGGGCTTGTGCCGACACAGGGTGCTTTTCCGTGTCCATGCCCGACAGGCCGACCAGTTCGCTGGGCAGGTGGAAGCCGGTGAGCTGTTCTTCACCGGTGTCGCTCAGGCTGAAGGTCTTGAGGGCGCCAGAACGGACCGCGTAGACAGAATCGAAGGTATCGCCCTGACGGAACAGAAATTCGCCTTTTTTCAGCGGCCGGCCACGTTTGACGATTTCGTCCAGCGCATCCATGTCTTCCAGATTCAGCGAAAGTGGCAGGCAAAGAGGGGCCAGGCTGCAATCCTTGCAATGGGCTTGATTATGAGCGCGCAGTTTTACTGGCTCGGACATTTCTTCAATCCTTGTGGGAATTCACACATAAGACGTAAGGGTAACTCACCATAGGATATCGAGGCCAGTCTGGGGCGCTAGCTTGCAGAATTAGATTACCCGTGAAAATCGCTGGCGACTGTGTTGTTCCAGGTACGCGTCGAACACCATGCACACCGAGCGCACCAACAGTCGCCCGGCGGGCAGGACGGTGATCCTGTCGCGATCGAGTTCGATCAGCCCGTCTTTGGCCATGTATTGCAACTGGGGCCAGAGATCGCCGAAATAGCCTTGGAAATCGATGTTGAAGGCCTGCTCGATGTCAGCGTATTCGAGACTGAAATTGCAGATCAATTGCTGGATGACCGCACGCCGCAGCCGGTCATCGGCATTGCACAGCAGGCCGCGGCTGGTGGCCAGTTGCATGGATGCGAGCGCGTTCTGGTACTGGTTCAGGTCGCTGCTGTTCTGGCAGTACAGGTCGCCGATCTGGCTGATTGCCGACACGCCGAGGCCGATCAAGTCGCAATGACCGTGGGTGGTGTAGCCCTGGAAATTGCGTTGCAGGGTCGATTCTTCCTGGGCAATCGCCAGCTCGTCGTCGGGCAGGGCGAAGTGGTCCATGCCGATGTAGCGGTAACCGGCGCCGATCAGTTGCTCGATGGTGCGCTGCAGCATTTCCAGTTTCTGCGCCGGTGTCGGCAGTTCATCGCTGTTGATGCGCCGCTGCGGCATGAAGCGTTCTGGCAGGTGGGCGTAGTTGAACACCGATAATCTGTCCGGTTGCAGGCGGATGACCTCTTCCACGGTGCGGGCGAAATTCTCCGGTGTCTGTCTCGGCAGGCCGTAGATCAGGTCGATATTGATCGAGCGAAACTGCAAGGTGCGGGCGGCGTCGATCACCGCGCGGGTTTCTTCCAGGCTTTGCAGGCGATTGACTGCACGTTGCACGGCCGGGTCGAGGTCTTGCAGGCCGATGCTGACCCGATTGAAACCCAGTTCGCGCAGCAGGCCCATGGTTGACCAGTCGGCCTCGCGCGGGTCGATCTCGATGCCGTAGTCGCCGGAGTCGTCGTCCAGCAAATTGAAGTGTTTGCGCAAATGCGCCATCAACTGGCGCAGTTCGTCGTGGCTGAGAAAGGTCGGTGTGCCGCCACCGAAGTGCAGTTGCTCGACTTTCTGCGTTGGGTCGAGGTGGCAGGCGATCAACTGGATTTCCTGTTCCAGACGCTGCAAGTACGGCTGCGCCCGCCCGCGATCCTTGGTGATGACCTTGTTGCAGGCGCAGTAATAGCAAATGTTCGCGCAGAACGGCACGTGCACGTACAGCGACAACGGGCGTTGGGCCTTGCGGCTGTCGCGCAGGGCATGAAACAGGTCGAAGGTGCCGACCTGGCTGTTGAATTGCACGGCGGTCGGGTACGAGGTGTAGCGTGGTCCCGCCAGGTCATAACGGCGGATCAGATCGGTGTCCCAACGAATGGCGTCGAGCATCATGCGGGCATTCCCCCGGATAGGCTGGCAGTGTCGGCCACTTTATGCGAGGGCGGGGTGGGGCATCTTGATTTGCATCAAGGTCAGAATCTTTGTCGTTTGTGAGGGCCTCATCGCGAGCAAGCTCGCTCCCACAGGTTTTGTGTACGCAGCGACTCCCCTGTGGGAGCGAGCTTGCTCGCGATGGGCGCGCCGCCGGTTTAATGCCCCATCAACCAATGCTGATGCGGCCCCGGCAACGTCCAGATGCCAAACAGCATCACCAGCATCCCACCCGCCATCCGCACGCTGCGCTTGCGCAACAGTGCGGTGATGCGCTCGGCGGCAAGGCCTGTCGCCAGCAGCACCGGCCAGGTGCCGAGCCCGAACGCGAGCATCAACACCGCACTGTCCAGCGCGTCGCCCTGGCTGGCCGACCATAACAAGGTGCTGTAGACCAGACCGCACGGCAGCCAGCCCCAGAGTGCGCCCAACAGCAGCGCACGCGGAACGTTCGACACCGGCAGTAACCGGTTGGCGACTGGCTGGATATGCCGCCACAGGCCTCGACCGAGGCTTTCGATACGGGTCAGGCCGCTCCACCAGCCGGCCAGGTACAGGCCCATGGCAATCAGCAGCAAGCCGGCGAGGATGCGCAGGAACATCGCCGCCGGGCTGCTGGCCACGGCCCATCCGGCCAGGCCGATCAGCAGTCCGGCACAGGCATAGCTCAGAATCCGGCCCAGGTTATAGGCCAGCAGCAGACGAAAGCGGCGGCTGCGTTGCTCCTTGGGAATCGCCAGGGTCAGCGCGCCCATCAAGCCGCCGCACATGCCCAGGCAATGGCCGCCGCCGAGCAAGCCGAGGATCACCGCAGACACCAGCAGTGGCGTCAATTCAAGCATGGGGCGGGGCCTTGTCGTCCGTTTTGGCCGGTTGGCCGCTGGCCTCGTCGACGGCGGCGGTGTGGTTCGGGTCCTGGTCGTCGAACAGGATGCTGTGGGCCGGGCCGTCAAGGTCGTCGTACTGACCGCTGTCCACCGCCCAGAAGAAGATATAGACGGCGATGGCCACGATCAGCAGCGCAGCGGGAATCATCACGTAAAGAGCTGGCATCTGGACTCCATGCCCGCGCGGCTCAGGCCGGCAGCGGGCGGGTTTCTGGCGTGGTGCCGGGGGCGGGCGCGCTCGGCAT
Organism: Pseudomonas jessenii; assembly: GCF_002236115.1. Lineage (GTDB taxonomy): Bacteria > Pseudomonadota > Gammaproteobacteria > Pseudomonadales > Pseudomonadaceae > Aquipseudomonas > Aquipseudomonas jessenii. Next base: position 465,330 of record NZ_NIWT01000002.1, read on the forward strand.
GCGAGTCAGGCGCAGCGCGTTCAACACCACGGTCAACGAACTGATCGACATGCCCACCGCCGCCCATACCGGAGTGATCCAGCCGAGGGCGGCGAAGGGCAACATGAGGCCATTGTACAACCCGGCCCACAGAAGGTTCTCGATAATGACCCGGCGGGTGCGCCGCGCCAGGCTGAAGGCTTGCACCAGCGCGTCGAGGCGGTTGGACAGCAGCACGGCGTCGGCACTGGTTTTTGCCAGGTCGGTGGCCGAGCCCATGGCGACGCTGATATCCGCAGCCGCCAGCACCGGCACGTCATTGACCCCGTCACCGAGCATCAACACCTTGCGGCCTTCCTTGTGGAGTTGTTGCAGGACCTGCAGTTTATCGTCCGGACGCAAGCCGCCGCGGGCTTCATCGATACCCAGTTCCGCGGCCACGCTGGCGACCATCGGCGAGCTGTCGCCGGACAGCAGCAGCGTGCGCCAGCCACGGGCCTTGCAAGCGGCGAGCAGCGCGGGCGCATCGGCACGCAAGCGATCATCGAGGACGAGCCAGGCCAGCGGCCCCTCGCTGTCGCCCAGTAGCAGCCATTGGCCGGGTTCTTCGGGCATCGATGGCACCATGGCACCGCTGAGTTCGCAGACAAAACCCGGTTGGCCGATACGCAGACGCCGCCCATCAACCAGCCCCTCCAGGCCAAGGCCCGGTGTGCTGTGGACTTCTTCGGCAGCCGTCGGCGCACGACCGAAAGCGCGGGCGATCGGATGTTCGGAGCGGTTTTCCAGGGCGGCGGCGAGGCTCAGGCATTGATCGCTGTCGAGCGCGCCGAGGGGGCGGATCGAGCGCAGCGCCAGGCGTCCTTCGGTGAGGGTGCCGGTCTTGTCGAAAATCACCGTGTCGATCTGGTTCAGGCCTTCCAGCACATGGCCGCGGGTCAGCAACAGACCGAGTTTGTGCAGTGTGCCGGTGGCGGCGGTGAGGGCGGTCGGCGTCGCCAGCGACAAGGCGCACGGGCAGGTCGCCACCAGCATCGCCAGCACGATCCAGAAGGCTCGCGAGGCATCCAACTGCCACCACAACAGGCCAATCGCGGCGGCGGCGATCAGCGACAACAGCAGGAACCATTGCGCGGCGCGGTCGGCGATTTCCGCCAGGCGCGGTTTTTCCGCCTGGGCACGATCGAGCAGGCGAACGATGGCCGAGAGGCGAGTGTCCTGGCCCAGGGCCTGGACCTCGACGGTGAGTGCGCCTTCGACGTTCATTGTGCCGGCGGTGACCGCGTCGCCGAGGGTGCGTGGTTGCGGCAGGTATTCGCCGGTCAGCAGCGACTCGTCGACACTCGACTGGCCGTCGAGGATCTTGCCGTCAGCCGGGAGAATGGCGCCCGGATGAACCAGCACCTGATCGCCGACACGCAGTTCACTGAGCAGAATGCGTTCGCTCTGGCCGTCGGCTGTCAATCGCAGGCACGAGGCGGGCAATAGATTCACAAGCTGCGCGGTGGCGGCGGCGGTGCGCTCGCGGGCGCGGCGTTCCAGATAACGCCCGGCCAGCAGGAACAGGGCAAACATGCCGACGGCATCGAAATACAGCTCGCCGACCCCGGTGATGGACGTCCAGATCCCGGCGATGTAGGCGCTGCCGATGGCCAGCGACACGGAAACGTCCATGGTCAGATGGCGGGTGCGCAGATCGCGCATGGCGCCTTTGAAGAACGGCGCGCAGCTGTAGAACACAATCGGGGTGGTGAGGAACAGCGCGACCCAGCGCAGGATGGTGTGCAGTTCGGGGCTGAGGTCGATGTTGAATTCAGGCCAGGTGGCCATGGTTGCCATCATCGCCTGGAACCACAGCAGACCGGCCACGCCGAGCTGGCGCAGGGCCAGGCGGTTTTCGCTGGCCAGTTGTTCGCTGGCCCGGTCGGCCTGATACGGGTGTGCGGCGTACCCGATGTGACGCAGTTCGCTGAGGACCTGGCTCAGCGGCAACTGCCCATCGGCCCAGCGGACGTGCAGGCGATGGTTGGACAGGTTCAGGCGCGCTTCGGCTACCGCCGGCATCGTGCGCAGGTGTTTTTCGATCAGCCAGCCGCAGGCCGCGCAGCTGATGCCTTCCATCAGCAGCGTGGTTTCGGCCAGTTCGCCATCGTGGCGGACAAAGGGCTGCTGCACATCGGCGCGGTCGTACAGCGCCAGTTCATCCACCAGTTGCACCGGCAGCGCTTCAGGGTTGGCCGAGGCTTCGCTGCGGTGCTGGTAATAGCTTTCCAGGCCACCGGCGACAATGGCCTCGGCCACGGCCTGGCAGCCTGGGCAGCAGAATTCGCGGGTTTGCCCCAGGACCGCAGCGGTGAAGCGGCTGCCGGCCGGGACGGGCAGGGCGCAGTGGTAGCAGGGGAGTGGGGTGGTGGTCATGGAGTATTCACTAGTACTGCTGAATCTCTATCGTCGGATAGGGCCTCATCGCGAGCAAGCTCGCTCCCACAGGGATCAACTGTGGGAGCGAGCTTGCTCGCGATGCGCGAAGCGCGGCTTTACTTTTTCAGGTCTTCAGCACCTTGCAGCGGTTCGTCACCCAGCAGCAGATCCTTGTCATGGCTGACCGGTTCCTCTTCGAACATGCGCCAGATGTGCTCGTCCTGAGTGCCAAGCAACTCGACAAAACGCCGGCCTTCGATCTTGTCACTCAATTGGCCGATGTAGCGGCCCTGTTCGGTTTCGCTGCGGGTCAGGGTGATCTTGCGATCCTTTTCCGGCTGGGTCGGCGAGATCAGGTTCAGCTCCAGGGTCTTGGGCTGGCTGTCGCCGCTCAGGCGCAGGTCAACCTCGCCAGTCATGCCGTCGAGATGAACGCTGGCGCGCATTTTCAGGGTCTGGGCCAGCAGCTCACGGTCGAGGGAGCGGTTGATGCCTTTGCCAGCCTCGTAGTAGTTGTCGTTGACCAGGTTGTCCGGGTTGTTCACCGCGATGGTCACCATGGACAAGGTCAGGGCCACCGAGCAGGCCAGGATCCCGATGATGATCCACGGCCAGAGGTGCTTGTACCAGGGGCTTGCGGCATTTGCTGCGGGCATGTTCAGTTCTCTCAACGATTCTGTGGGCCGATGAACCGGCTCTTGGCTTCAATGTGGACGCTGTCGTCATCGGCGTCCTTGAGGATGAATTTCACCTCGTTGGTGCTCGACGGCAGTTTTTCCGGTGCAACGGACAGCTCGGCAGGCTGGCTGACGATCTCGCCGGCCGCAACCTTGATCTCGCGTCGACCCTGCAATTTGAGATCCGGCAGGCCGGATGCTTCGAGCAGGTAGGTATGGTCGCGCTGGTCCTTGTTCATGATTTTCAGGCTGTAGACGTTTTCGATCCGGCCTTCGGCGTTCTCGCGGTACAGCACGCGGTCCTTGCTGACATCGAAACCCACCAGCGCACGCATGAAGAATGCCGTTACCAGCAGGCTGATCATCGCCAGCAGCACAATGGCATAGCCAATCAGGCGCGGGCGCAGTTTATGGGTTTTCTGTCCGGACAGGTTGTGCTCGGTGGTGTAGCTGATCAGTCCGCGCGGGTAGTCCATCTTGTCCATGATGGCGTCGCAGGCATCGATGCAGGCGGCGCAACCGATGCATTCGATCTGCAGGCCGTCGCGGATGTCGATGCCCGTCGGGCAGACCTGGACGCACATGGTGCAGTCGATGCAGTCGCCCAGGCCCTGGGCCTTGTAGTCGATACCTTTTTTACGCGGTCCACGGCCTTCGCCACGGCGCGGATCGTAGGAAACGATCAGGGTGTCCTTGTCGAACATCACGCTCTGGAAGCGTGCGTACGGGCACATGTAGATGCACACCTGTTCGCGCAACCAGCCGGCGTTGCCGTAAGTGGCGAGGGTGAAGAAACCGACCCAGAAGTACGACCAGCCATCCGCCTGGCCGGTGAAAAATTCGAATACCAGCTCGCGGATCGGCGAGAAGTAGCCGACGAAGGTCATGCCGGTAACGAAGCCGATCAACAGCCACAAGCTGTGTTTGCTGAACTTGCGCACGAACTTGTTGGCGCTCATCGGCGCCTTGTCGAGCTTGATGCGTTGGTTGCGGTCACCTTCGGTGACTTTTTCGCACCACATGAAAATCCAGGTCCAGACGCTTTGCGGGCAGGTATAGCCGCACCAGACCCGTCCGGCGTACACGGTGATGAAGAACAGGCCGAAGGCGGCGATGATCAACATGCCGGACAGCAGAATGAAATCCTGAGGCCAGAAGGTGGCGCCGAAAATGAAGAACTTGCGCTCCGGCAGGTTCCACCACACGGCCTGATGACCGCCCCAATCCAGCCACACCGTGCCGAAGTACAGCAGGAACAACAGGGCTCCGCCGGTCATCCGCAGGTTGCGAAACAGGCCGGTGAAGGCGCGGGTGTAGATTTTTTCCCTGGAGGCGTAGAGGTCGACGCTGTTGTTCGCGTTCTTGGTGGGTGGAGTGACGTCGTGTACCGGAATCTGGTTGCTCATCATTGCATCCCACGGCAGTGGAAAAATGCCTCGGTCAGTACGTGCCGACCGCGGTCAAAAAGGGGTGTTGCAGTGGCGCAATGATACGCCTGTCGCTCTAGCCTGCGGGTGCGACCTTTGGTCGCGTTGGGGAAAAATCATGAATGGTGTAGCAGATGTAACAAAACATGATGCAGGTCAATTGACTATAGACGATTTATCTTTTTTCTCCGTCGAGCGTCGACGGGTGCCTGGGTGGAAAGAGATATCAAAAGTCTGCTGTATAAAGAATATGTTTTTAACTTTGGTCATACTTTGTGATTGTTGGTCGATGGATGTTTGGTTCTTGTTTTAATAAGTTGTCACTGCGGCAGCAATAAGATTTGATTGTGGTATTGCGTGTCGTATATTTAAAAATCTACTTAAGGATAAGTAAAAATGTCTATTAATGATAAAGATTGCACCTGGGCAACTCAGTCTGTTGGACCAGTCACTGTCGAAGCTCATGAGCCTGGTACAGACTGCACGATTCCGGCACCAGCCACGACTGTGGATATGGTGGCGCCGACGGCGAAAAAAGTTCAGGAAAATCGCTCTTCAGGCAACAAGAAAGGGACTGGTGGTCTGGATAGTCTGGGTGGCGGTAACCTTCCTTGATTACAACCAATACGCATGAATGCGAAGTGTGTTCATGAGCGTCTAAAACGGTTTTGCCAACTAAAAATGGCGAAGCCGTTTTACATTGGTTGATCGAAGAGTGCGTGAAAAATAATAACCCGGATGACTCGCCAGCAAGTCCATGGAACTATGCGCAAATAAGCGTGCGTAGACTTGAAATGAAAACGGCCCCGCCAATTCACATTGGCGGGGCCGTTTTTTGTTGCTTCAAGCGTTTGCCTTACTCGGCGTCCGCTGCCTTCTCACCGTGAGACAGGCTGTAGACGTAAGCGGCCAGCAGGTGAACCTTGTCGTTACCCTGCATTGCCTCTTGCGCAGGCATCTGGCCCTGACGGCCGTAACGGATGGTCTGCTGCAGTTGAGCGAAGCTCGAGCCGTAGATGAACGCTGCCGGGTGAGTCAGGTCAGGTGCGCCCATCGCTGGCGTACCCTTGCCTTCCGGACCGTGGCACGCCACGCAGTTGGTGGCGAACAGTTTCTGCCCGGCAGCCGGGTCGGCCTTGGCGCCTTCCGGCAGCTTGCGGCCATCGAGGTTGGTCAGGATAAACGCGGCCACGTCGGCCACGCCTTGCTCGCCGATCACTTCAGCCCACGCAGGCATCACCGCGTGACGGCCGCCCATGATGGTGGTCTTGATGGCTTGCGCGTCGCCGCCCCAGCGCCAGTCGGCGTCGGTCAGGTTAGGGAAGCCGTAGGCGCCCTTGGCGTCGGAACCGTGGCAAACCGAGCAGTTGGAGGCGAACAGGCGGCCGCCCATCTTCAGGGCTTGCGGGTCCTTGGCCACTTCTTCGATTGGCATGGCCGCGAACTTGGCGAAGATCGGACCGAACTTGGCGTCCGACCTGGCCATTTCCTTTTCCCACTCGTGAACGCCGGTCCAGCCGGTCTGGCCGTTGGCGAACGGGGTCTGCTTCTCGTTGTCGAGGTAGCCATAACCCGGCAGCAGGCCTTTCCAGTTACCCAGGCCCGGATACAGCACCAGGTAACCCAGTGCGAAGATGATGGTGCCCACGAACAGCATGAACCACCATTTCGGCAGCGGGTTGTCGTACTCCTCGATGCCATCGAAGGAGTGCCCGACGGTCTCGTCTGTCTGCTCGCTGCGCTGGCCCTTGCGGGTCGACAGCAACAGCCAGGTCAGGGAAAAGATCGTACCGAGACTGAGGACTGTGACGTACAGACTCCAGAATGTAGTCATTCTTTGTTACTCCTAGAAGCTTGCTCGACGTGCTTGATGGCTTCGGGATCATCCGCAAAAGGCAGCAAGGTCGCGTCTTCAAACTCAGACTTGCGCTTGGGGCTGAATACCCACAGCGCCAGACCGATGAAGGCCACCATCACAACGACGGTGCCCAGGCCACGAATCATCCCGATATCCATTTAGATCACCGTTTGCTTTTGATGATGGTGCCCAGGCCTTGCAGATAGGCCACCAGCGCGTCCATTTCGGTTTTGCCCTTCACAGCATCCTTGGCACCGGCGATGTCTTCGTCGGTGTAAGGGACGCCGAGCGTGCGCAAGACTTCCATTTTCTTGGCGGTGTCTTTGCCGTCGAGCTTGTTTTCCACGAGGAACGGGTAGGCTGGCATTTTCGACTCAGGCACCACGTTGCGCGGGTTGTACAAATGCGCACGCTGCCAGTCATCGGAGTAACGACCGCCGACGCGGGCCAGGTCCGGACCGGTACGCTTGGAACCCCACAGGAACGGGTGGTCCCAGACGCTTTCACCGGCGACGGAGTAGTGGCCATAGCGTTCGGTTTCAGCACGGAACGGGCGGATCATCTGCGAGTGGCAGCCGACACAACCGTTGGCGATATAAACGTCCCGGCCTTCCAGTTCAAGGGCGGTGCGGGGCTTCATGCCCTCGACCGGCTTGTTGGTGACATCCTGGAAAAACAGCGGAACGATCTGGGTCAGGCCGCCGATGCTGACGGCGATGACCATGAAGAAGGCCAGCAGGCCAATATTCTTCTCGACTGCTTCATGCTTCATCAGTGAGCTCCAACTACGGCAATCTGTTCGGCGGCTTTGGCTTCAGCCGGGTTCGAGGCGCGTACGGTACGGAATACGTTGTAGGCCATGAACAACATGCCGGTGGCGAAGAACGCACCGCCCAGGGCACGGACGATGAAGCCCGGGTGACTGGCTTGCAGCGCTTCGACGAACGAGTAGGTGAGGGTGCCGTCATCGTTGATTGCACGCCACATCAGGCCCTGGGTGATGCCGTTGACCCACATCGAGGCGATGTAGAGCACGGTACCGATGGTTGCGAGCCAGAAGTGCGTGTTGATCAGGCCGGTGCTGTGCATCTGCGCACGACCGAACAGTTTCGGGATCATGTGGTAGATGGCGCCGATCGAGATCATCGCAACCCAGCCCAGAGCGCCGGCGTGTACGTGGCCGATGGTCCAGTCGGTGTAGTGCGACAGGGAGTTGACGGTCTTGATCGCCATCATCGGGCCTTCGAAGGTCGACATGCCGTAGAACGCCAGGGAGACGACCAGGAAGCGCAGGATCGGGTCGGTGCGCAGCTTATGCCAGGCGCCCGACAGGGTCATCATGCCGTTGATCATGCCGCCCCAGCTTGGCGCCAGCAGGATGATCGACATTGCCATGCCCAGGGACTGAGCCCAGTCCGGCAGCGCGGTGTAGTGCAGGTGGTGCGGACCGGCCCAGATGTACAGGGTGATCAGCGCCCAGAAGTGCACGATCGACAGGCGATAGGAGTAGATCGGACGTTCGGCCTGTTTCGGCACGAAGTAGTACATCATGCCCAGGAAGCCGGTGGTCAGGAAGAAGCCCACGGCGTTGTGGCCGTACCACCACTGGATCATCGCGTCCGTCGCACCCGAGTAGGCCGAGTAGGACTTGAACAGGCTGACCGGCAGCGACATGTGGTTGACGATGTGCAGCATCGCGGTCACGACGATGAACGCGCCGTAGAACCAGTTACCCACATAGATGTGCTTGGTCTTGCGCTTGACGATGGTGCCGAAGAACACCAGACCGTAGGTGACCCAGACAATGGCCAGCAGAATAGCCAGGGGCCATTCCAGTTCCGCGTATTCCTTGGTGGTGGTGAAACCCATCGGCAAGGTAATGATCGCGCCGACGATCACCGCTTGCCATCCCCAGAAGGTGAAGGCGGCGAGGCTGTCGGAAATCAGTCGCGTTTGGCAGGTTCGCTGCACGACGTAATAAGAAGTGGCAAACAGTGCACATCCACCGAAGGCGAAAATCACCAGGTTGGTGTGCAACGGGCGCAGGCGTCCAAAGCTCGTCCATGCCAGACCGAAGTTCAACTCCGGCCAGACCAGTTGCGAGGCGATGAAGACACCAAGCCCCATGCCAAGGATCCCCCAGACCACCGTCATGATGGCGAACTGGCGGACTACCTTATAGTTATAAGCAGTCGGACTGATTGCTGTGCTCATTCTAAGGTTCCACGGTTTGGGTGTTTTATTAGGATTAAAAATCGGCCGCAAGTATGGAGAAAGCAGGGGGTCATTGCAACGCGCCATGACCTGGGTCAATGCTTTCAAAAGCTGATTCTGCGGCCTTTCCATGCGCCGCGTAGGGACAAAATTGCCCGTGGGCAAAACGTCCCGGCGGACTGATCAGGCGAGGGGGTCAGGTCGGATGTAACGCGGTGTGTTCAAACGCAACGTTTGGCTGACCGAAGGCAACTGGCGCGACAGCCGGTATCTACCAGCCTTTGCGGCCTGTCATCGGGCAGATTCGTCGAACACATCGTTCAGGGTCGACCTGGAACCGGCACCGGCCAGTCCGCATCGGGGGAAGCTTAGACTCGAATCCGGGGTTCCGAAAGAAAGTCTGTGCGAGTGTGCGACAATGGGTCGCAAAGGGGCAGGGAACTGCCGCATCCGGGAGAATGCGGCAGCAGAGCGGTCGAAATTTATTTGCGGTTGTCTTCAGCCTGCAGGCGCTCGGTATTCAAACCGTGCGACAGGCTGTACACATACGCAGCCAGCAACTGCACCTTATCGTTGCCGAGCAGTTCGTTCTGCGCCGGCATATGGCCTTGGCGACCATGCCGAATCGTCTGTTCAAGCTGCGTCAGGCTTGTACCGTAAATGAAGCCGGCCGGGTGGGTCAGGTTCGGTGCGCCCATGGCTTCAGTGCCCTGGCCGTTGGCTCCGTGACAGGCGACGCAGGTGGTGCTGAAGGCTTGCTGTCCAGCTTGCAGGTCGGCTTTGCTGTCGGCGGGCAACGGCAGGCCGGCCAGATCATGGCGCACATAAGCGGCGACGTTTTTCACACCTTCCTCCCCCAGGACTTCACCCCAGGCCGGCATCATCGCCATCCGGCCGCCCATGACGGTGGCCTTGATGGTTTCCGGGTTGCCGCCCCAGCGCCAGTCGCTGTCGGTCAGGTTGGGAAAGCCGAATGCACCCTTGGCGTCCGAGCCGTGGCACACCGAGCAGTTGGAGGCAAACAGGCGGCCGCCCATTTTCAGAGCCTGCGGGTCCTTGGCCACTTCTTCCACGGGCATTGCCGCGAATTTGGCGAAGATCGGCCCGAACTTCGTGTCAGCCTTGGCCATTTCCTTTTCCCATTCGTGCACCCCGGTCCAGCCGTTTTCGTAGCCGGGGAGGATGCCTTTCCAGTTGCCCAGGCCCGGATAGAGGATCAGATAGCCGACGGCAAACACCAAGGTGCCAACGAACAGCATGAACCACCATTGCGGCAACGGATTGTCGTACTCCTCAATACCGTCGAAGCTGTGGCCCATGGTCTGGTCGACACTGCCCTTGGTTTCGCCCTTGCGGGTGCTGAGCAGCAACCAGGTCAGGCCGATCAGGCTGCCGATGGTCAGTACGCAGATCCACGTACTCCAGAAGGTGGTCATGGCCGGGTACTCCTTGTTGCTGATTCGTCAGTGATGTCGGGTTGTGGCTCGTCGGCGAACGGCAGCAGGCGCGCTTCGGCGAATTCCGGGCTGCGCTTGCCGTTGAATACCCACAGTGTCAGGCCGACGAAGGCCACGAACACCAAGACGGTGCCCAGGCCGCGGATCATTCCAGTGCTCAATTCGATCTCTGTAAAAGACAGGGGCATGGCTCACCTCTTGCTCTTGATGGCAGTGCCGAGCACTTGCAGGTAGGCGACCAACGCATCCATTTCGCTCTTGCCCTTGAGTGAAGCGACGGCGCCGGTGATGTCTTCGTCGGTGTACGGCACGCCCAGGGTACGCATGGCCTTGATCTTGGTTTCGGTATGACTGCTGTCGACCGGGTTGGCCACCAGCCACGGGTACGCCGGCATCTTCGACTCCGGCACGACGTTGCGCGGGTTGTACAAGTGCGCGCGGTGCCAGTCATCGGAGTAGCGCGCACCGACACGGGCCAAGTCCGGCCCGGTGCGTTTCGAGCCCCACAGGAACGGGTGATCCCACACGCTTTCACCGGCCACCGAGTAGTGCCCGTAGCGTTCGGTCTCGGCGCGGAACGGACGGATCATCTGCGAGTGACAGCCGACACAGCCTTCGCGGATATAGATATCGCGACCTTCCAGTTGCAGCGCGGTGTAGGGCTTCATGCCTTCCACCGGTTTGTTGGTCACGTCCTGAAAGAACAGCGGGACGATCTGGGTCAGGCCGCCGATGCTCACGGCCAGGATCATCAGCAGCAGCAACAGGCCGACGTTTTTCTCGATAGTTTCGTGTTTCATGGCGGACTCCTCAGGCCATCTGCGCGGCAGCGGCGACTTCGGCAGGCTGCGAGGCCCGCACGGTGCGCCAGGTGTTGTAGGCCATCAGGAACATGCCGCTGAGGAAGATCGCGCCACCCACCAGCCGCACGACGAAGCCTGGGTGGCTGGCCACCAGGGTTTCGACGAAGGAGTAGGTCAGCGTGCCGTCCTCGTTCACCGCACGCCACATCAGGCCCTGGGCGATGCCGTTGACCCACATCGAGGCGATGTACAGAACGGTGCCGATGGTGGCGAGCCAGAAGTGCGCGTTGATCAGGCCGATGCTGTGCATCTGCTCGCGGCCGAAGACTTTCGGGATCATGTGGTACAGCGCGCCGATGGAGATCATCGCCACCCAGCCCAAGGCGCCTGCGTGTACGTGGCCGATGGTCCAGTCGGTGTAGTGGGAGAGGGCGTTGACCGTCTTGATCGCCATCATCGGCCCTTCGAAGGTCGACATGCCGTAGAACGCCAGCGACACCACGAGGAAGCGCAGGACGGGGTCGCTGCGCAACTTATGCCAGGCACCGGACAGGGTCATCATGCCGTTGATCATCCCGCCCCAGCTCGGCGCCAGCAGGATCAGCGACATCACCATGCCCAGCGACTGCGCCCAGTCCGGCAGCGCCGTGTAGTGCAAGTGGTGCGGACCGGCCCAGATGTAAAGGGTGATCAGTGCCCAGAAGTGCACGATGGACAAACGATAGGAGTACACCGGACGTTCGGCCTGTTTCGGCACGAAGTAATACATCATTCCGAGGAAACCGGCGGTGAGGAAGAAGCCTACGGCGTTGTGTCCGTACCACCATTGCACCATCGCATCGGTGGCGCCGGAGTACAGCGAGTAGGACTTGGTGAAGCTGACCGGCAGTTCCATGTTGTTGACGATGTGCAGGATCGCGACGGTGACGATGAACGCACCGAAGAACCAGTTACCGACATAGATGTGCTTGGTCTTGCGCTGCATGATCGTGCCGAAGAACACGATGGCGTAGGCGACCCAGACAATGGTGATCAGGATGTCGATCGGCCATTCCAGCTCGGCGTATTCCTTGGAGCTGGTGTAGCCCAGCGGCAGGCTGATGGCCGCCAGCAGGATCACCAGCTGCCAGCCCCAGAAACAGAACGCGGCGATTTTCGGCGCAAACAACCGGGTCTGGCAGGTGCGTTGCACCGAATAGAACGAACTGGCAAACAACGCGCAGCCGCCAAAGGCGAAGATCACGGCGTTGGTGTGCAGTGGGCGCAGGCGGCCGAAGCTGGTCCACGGCAAATTGAAGTTGAGTTCGGGCCAGACCAACTGGGCAGCGAGAAAAACCCCGAGCCCCATGCCGACGATGCCCCACACCACCGTCATAATGGCGAATTGGCGGACCACCTTGTAGTTGTAGGCGGTACTGATAGAAGTGTTCATGGTTCCCCATCCACGGTTCAGCCGAAGTGAGCGCGCAGCGCAAGGCAGTGCACCCTTCGGCCGGAGTTATAGGCAGACTAAAAGCGAGGCAAGCATGGACAAAGGGCACAAGGCCGGTATTGACGGGGATCAATGGGCGCAGTGCGTGCGGGATCATGGATGGTTGTGGAATGCTGCCGCTGGCAAGGCTGCGGCGACGCTGATCCTCGCCCATGGCGCCGGCGCACCGATGGACAGCGACTGGATGAGCGACATGGCTGCACGCCTCGCCGCTCAAGGCGTCAACGTGTTGCGCTTCGAGTTTCCCTACATGGCGCAACGGCGCCTCGATGGCGGTAAACGCCCGCCGAACCCCGCACCGAAACTGCTGGAATGCTGGCGTGAGGTGTATGCCCAGGTGCGACGCCATGTCACTGGGCCGCTGGCCATCGGCGGCAAGTCCATGGGCGGGCGCATGGCCAGTCTGCTGGCGGACGAATTGGGCGCGGATGGGCTGGTGTGCCTGGGTTATCCGTTCTATGCGGTGGGCAAACCGGAGAAGCCACGGGTTGAGCATTTGGCGGCGCTGAAGGCGCGGACCTTAATTGTGCAAGGTGAGCGCGATGCGTTGGGCAACCGGGAGGCGGTTGAGGGTTACGCGCTATCGCCGGGTATCGAGGTGTTCTGGCTGGTGGCGGGGGATCATGACTTGAAGCCGCTGAAGGCTTCGGGGTTTAACCATGAGCAGCATTTGGCGGCTGCGGCGCAGAAGGTGGCTTCATTCCTTCAGTGAGGTTTTGTGCGGGCTGTAAGGCCCCCATCGCGAGCAAGCTCGCTCCCACAGTGATTTGTGGTGTGGCTCAAAACCCTGTGGGAGCGAGCTTGCTCGCGATGGGGGACTACCAGACAACATCACTGTCACCGGCTCAATAAAAAACCCGGAAGCTCTCACTGTCCGGGTTTTTATCATTCCAGCAGCAATCAGCGGTTAAACCGCTCCACCAACGAATACTGTGTATTGGCAGTCTTGGTCAGCTCTTCACTCAGCAACGCCGAGTTCTGTGCCTGTTCCGAGGTCTGGTCCGCCAGTTCCGAAATGTTGCTGATGTTGCGGCTGATCTCTTCGGCCACGGCACTTTGCTCTTCAGTCGCGGCGGCGATCTGGGTGGTCATGTCGGTGATGTTGGCCACCGCTTCGCTGATCCCCACCAGGGCCTGGTCCGCTTCCAGTACCCGCGCCACGCCTTCTTCCGCCTGACGATGCCCGGCTTCCATGGTTTGCACGGCAGTGCCGGCGGTGTGCTGGAGCTTGGCGATCAGTGCGTGAATCTGCCCGGTGGACTCACTGGTGCGTTGCGCCAGCTGACGGACTTCGTCGGCCACCACCGCAAAACCACGACCCATTTCGCCGGCACGGGCCGCTTCGATGGCGGCGTTCAGGGCCAGCAGGTTGGTCTGGTCGGCGATGCCTTTGATCACGTCGACCACGCCGCCGATTTCGTTGCTGTCCTTGGCCAGTTGGGTCACGGTCACGCCGGTTTCACCGACGACTACCGACAGGCGCTGGATGGCTTCGCGGGTTTCCCCGGCGATGTCACGACCACGACCGGTCAGGCGGTTGGCTTCCTGGGTGGCGTCGGCGGTGCGTTGCACGTGGTTGGCGACTTCCTGGGTGGTCGCGGCCATCTGGTTGACCGCTGTGGCCACTTGCTCGGTTTCGACCCGTTGACGTTCCAGGCCGCTGGAGCTGTTGTGCGCCAGGGCGTCGGACTGTCGGGCCTGATCGGTCAGGTGTTCGGCCGTGTCCTGCAGACGCGTCAGGCAGGTTTTCAGGCGTGCTTCCTGACTGAGGATGGACATTTCCAGACGCGCCTGGGCGCCGCGACTGTCGGTGTACATCTGTGCGATCAACGGATCGGAGGTGGTCTGCTCCGCCAGGCGCAGCAAACGCTTGAGGCCTCGCTGTTGCCACTGGAGGCCCATCAGGCCCAGTGGCACCGAAAGACCGGCAGCCAGGGCAAACCCCCAGTGGGAGTTCAACGAGGCACCGATCATGAAGCTCAATTGGCTGACCAGAATGAACGGCAGCCAGTCCTGCAGGATCGGCAACCATTTATCCGAGGAGGGAATGGCTGACTTGCCCTGGTTGATGCGCTGGTAGAGCGCTTCGGCACGGCGGATCTGTTCGGCGGTGGGCTTGACACGCACCGACTCATAACCGATCACCTGATTGCCTTCGAAGATCGGTGTCACATAGGCGTTCACCCAGTAATGATCACCGGTCTTGCAGCGATTCTTGACAATGCCCATCCATGGCAAGCCTTGTTTCAGCGTGTCCCACATGTGTGCGAACACCGCCGCCGGGACGTCGGGGTGACGGACCAGGTTGTGCGGTGCACGGATCAATTCCTCTCGGGAAAACCCGCTGATCTCGACGAAAGCGTCGTTACAGTAGGTGATCATGCCCTTGGCATCGGTGGTGGAAATCAACCGTTGCTGAGCCGGGAAGGTCCGCTCGCGTTGTGTAATTGGCTGGTTGTTACGCATGGCTTTTTTAATCCGCAAGGCTTTCAAGTGCTGTATCGGCAAGGCTGGCGGATTGTTGAGATTATTTTTCGATAATCGGCAATGCGTCGCAAAATGACCCTTGCGTCAGCCGGCGAGCATCGGATAGGTGAACAGACCGAAGTGCAGCAGGTTCAGGCCAAAGTGGCTGGCGATGGCGGCACCCAGCCCCCCGAACCGATAGGCCAGGCCATAGCCGACCCCGGCCAGCGTTGCCAGCAATACCCACTGCCATCCCGCGCCGGCATGGGCCAGGCCGAAGACCAATGACGCCAGCAGCAGGGCGAGGTGTTCACCGTAGGGCCGGTCTTTGAGATACCGGGTCAGGCCGCCCTGGATGTAGCCACGGAACAGCGCCTCCTCGACCAGCGTCACCAGCAGCAGATTGTTCAGCAACCACAGCCAGGCTTGATCCGGCCATTTCGGCGCCCAGGCGATTACGCCCAGCAACAGCGCGCCACCCAATGCCAGCATGGCGCTCAAGGTCAGGGCCAGTACGGTGGCATACAGTGACAACCGAAGCGAACGGCGGCCGACAATCCACGGGCAAACCAGTAACAGCCAGAAGCCGATCAGCGGTTTGTCCAGGTTCAGGTGCATGGCGAATGACACGGCATTGTCGGTAAAACGCTGGGGGTCGATGGCGCGACCGTTATAGAAGCCGGGTAGCCAATGCGTCGCCAATGCCAGGGCCAGAACGATGAACAGGCCGTGGCCGAGGTTGCGGGCAAAAGGGATGTCGCGTTGGCGGACGGCGACACCTGCGACCAGCAACAGGAACACCGAGATTGCCGAGAGCCAGCCGAGATGGCCGTAGGTCAGCGCCAGGCCGTAGCCGAAGGAAAGCAGGGCCAGAAGCGTCCATGGCAGGGCAATCATTTGAAGTCCTTTTGTCGGGATTTGCGATGCACCGCCAAACCCCTGTGGGACCGAGCTTGCTCGCGATAGCTTACCGACTGTCGGCAACAATGTTGAATGTTATGTCCATATCGCGAGCAAGCTCGCTCCCACATGGACTTTCGTGCCCCAAACAAAGACACCGCCCGAAGGCGGTGTCTTTGTCAGCGGTCGGTCAAGACGCGATCAACTGCCGCAACACGTAGTGCAGAATCCCGCCGGACTTGAAGTACTCCACCTCATTCAACGTATCGATGCGGCACAACACCTCGATCTTCTCGCGGCTGCCGTCTTCGCGGGTGATGACCAGCGTCAGGTTCATCCGTGGCGTCAGCTCGACGCCGGTCAAGCCGAGGATGTCCAGGGTTTCGCTGCCGTCCAGTTTCAGGCTCTTGCGGTTCTGATCCAGCTTGAATTGCAACGGCAGCACGCCCATGCCCACCAGGTTGGAGCGGTGAATCCGTTCGAAGCTTTCGGCGACGACCGCTTTCACCCCCAGCAGGTTGGTGCCCTTGGCCGCCCAGTCGCGACTCGAGCCGGTGCCGTATTCCTGGCCGGCGATCACCACCAGCGGCGTGCCCGAAGCCTGATAGCGCATGGCGGCGTCGTAGATCGACATTTTTTCCCCGGTGGGAATGTAGCGGGTGTTGCCGCCTTCTTCGCCGCCGAGCATTTCGTTGCGTATGCGAATGTTGGCGAAGGTGCCGCGCATCATTACTTCATGGTTGCCACGCCGCGAGCCGTAGGAGTTGAAGTCCCGCGGTTCCACGCCTTTGTCGCGCAGGTATTGTCCTGCCGGGCTGTCGACCTTGATGTTGCCGGCCGGGGAAATGTGGTCGGTGGTCACCGAGTCGCCGAGCAGTGCGAGGATCCTGGCGCCGCTGACATCCTTGACCACCGGCGCTGGGCCGCCGATGTCGTCGAAGAACGGCGGGTGTTGGATGTAAGTCGAGTCGTCCTGCCAGACATAGGTCGCCGCCTGCGGAACCTTGATCGCCTGCCATTGTTCATCACCGGCAAACACTTCGGCGTACTCCTTGTGGAACATGGCGGTGTTGACCTGATTCACGGCGTCGGCAATTTCCTTGCTGCTTGGCCAGATGTCCCGCAGGTACACCGGTTTGCCGTCCTTGCCATCGCCCAGCGGTTCGCGGCTGAGGTCGGTGCGCACCGTGCCGGCCAGCGCATAGGCCACCACCAACGGCGGGGAGGCCAGCCAGTTGGTTTTCACCAATGGATGCACCCGGCCTTCGAAGTTGCGATTGCCCGAGAGCACGGAGGCCACGGTGAGGTCGGCTTGCTGGATGGCTTTCTCGATGGGCTCCGACAGCGGCCCGGAGTTGCCGATGCAAGTGGTGCAGCCATAGCCGACCAGGGCAAAGCCCAATTCATCGAGGTACTGGGTCAGGCCGGCCGCCTTGTAGTAGTCGGTAACCACTTTCGAGCCGGGGGCCAGCGAGCTCTTCACCCAGGGTTTGCGTTTCAGGCCTTTTTCCACGGCCTTCTTCGCCACCAGCCCGGCGGCCATCATCACGCTGGGGTTGGAGGTGTTGGTGCAGGAGGTTATCGCGGCGATGACCACGGCGCCGTTTTTCAGGCGATAGGTCTGGCCTTCGTAATCGTAATCCGCTTCGCCGGCCATATCGGCATTACCGACGGCAACACCGCCACCGCCTTCACTTTCCAGACGGCCTTCTTCCTTGCTGGTGGGCTTGAATTGCAGGTCGGTGAAGTCGCTGAACGCTTGCGCGACATTCGGCAGCGTCACCCGGTCCTGCGGGCGTTTCGGCCCCGCGAGGCAGGCTTCGACGCTGCCCATGTCCAGCGCCAGGCTGTCGGTGAACAACGGTTCCTGGCCGGGCAGGCGCCACAGGCCCTGGGCCTTGCTGTAGGCCTCGACCAGTTGCACCGTTTCCAGGGGCCGGCCGGACAGGCGCAGGTAATCCAGGGTGATGTCGTCCACCGGGAAGAAACCGCAGGTGGCGCCGTATTCCGGGGCCATGTTGGCGATGGTCGCGCGGTCGGCCAGGGGCAGGTCGGCAAGGCCGTCGCCGTAGAATTCGACGAATTTGCCCACCACGCCTTTCTTGCGCAGCATCTGGGTCACGGTCAGCACCAGGTCGGTGGCGGTGATGCCTTCCTTGAGCTTGCCGGTGAGTTTGAAACCGATGACTTCGGGAATCAGCATCGACACCGGTTGCCCGAGCATCGCCGCTTCCGCCTCGATACCGCCGACACCCCAGCCAAGCACGCCGAGGCCGTTGATCATGGTGGTGTGGGAATCGGTGCCAACCAGAGTGTCCGGGAAGGCGTAAGTGCGGCCGTCCTCGTCCTTGGTCCAGACCGTGCGGCCGAGGTATTCAAGATTCACCTGGTGGCAGATCCCGGTGCCCGGCGGCACCACGCTGAAATTGTCGAAGGCACTCTGGCCCCAGCGCAGGAACGCATAGCGCTCGCCATTGCGCTGCATTTCAATGTCGACGTTCTGCTCGAAGGCGCTGCTGCTGGCGAACTTGTCGACCATCACCGAGTGGTCGATCACCAGGTCCACCGGCGACAGCGGGTTGATCCGTTGCGGATTGCCGCCGGCCTTGGCCATCGCCGCGCGCATCGCGGCCAGGTCGACCACCGCTGGTACGCCGGTGAAGTCCTGCATCAGCACCCGCGCGGGGCGGTACTGGATCTCGCGGTCGGAACGACGCTCCTTGAGCCACGCGGCCAATGCCTTGAGGTCGGCACCGGTGACGGTTTTTTCGTCCTCCCAGCGCAGCAGGTTTTCCAGCAGGACTTTCAACGACATCGGCAACTTGTCCAGATCACCCAGGCTTTTGGCGGCATCGGGCAGGCTGAAGTAGTGGTAGGTCTTGTTGCCGACTTGCAGGGTCTTGAGCGTATTCAGGCTATCGAGGGACGGCATTGCAATCACTCCTTTGAGTCCGCACGGCTACGGACTGAGGGGATGGGCAGAACATTAAACCTAGCTCTGTTTTCAGTAGCTGGCTAATAACCGGGTTCTATCGACAAGCTCCAGCTTCCGATCTCGGCTATCATGCGCCGGTTTTCGTGACAGGCTTTGCTTCAGGGCAAGCGGTCTCTCTTTGTGGGAGCAAGCTCGCTCCTACAGGGTCCAGGAGTATTAATGAACACCCTCTTTATGCATTGCCGGCCGGGCTTCGAAGGCGAAGTCTGTTCCGAGATTTCCGACCTCGCCGCGCGCTTGAACGTGGCCGGTTATGCCAAGGCCAAGGCGGCAACTGCTTGCGCCGAGTTTGTCTGCACCGAAGAAGACGGCGCCGAGCGCCTGATGCGCGGGCAGCGTTTTGCCGAGCTGATCTTCCCGCGCCAGTGGGCCCGGGGGATTTTCATCGATCTGCCGGAAACCGACCGCATCAGCGTGATCCTCGCCCATATGGCGGACTTTCCGCTGTGCGGCAGCCTGTGGCTGGAAATGGTCGACACCAACGACGGCAAGGAACTGTCGAACTTCTGCAAGAAATTCGAAGTGCACCTGCGCAAGGCGCTGATGGCGGCCGGCAAGCTGGTGGAAGATGCCCACAAGCCGCGTTTGCTGCTGACGTTCAAGAGCGGTCGTGAAGTGTTCATGGGCCTGGCGGAGTCGAACAACTCGGCGATGTGGCCGATGGGCATTCCCCGTTTGAAGTTCCCCCGCGAGGCGCCGAGCCGCTCGACCCTCAAGCTGGAAGAGGCCTGGCACCACTTCATCCCGCGCGACCAGTGGGACGAGCGCCTGCATGGCGACATGACCGGCGTTGACTTGGGGGCCGCCCCTGGTGGGTGGACCTGGCAACTGGTCAACCGTGGCATGCTGGTCACGGCCATCGACAACGGCCCGATGGCCGAAAGCCTGATGGACACCGGTCTGGTGCAGCACTTGATGGCTGACGGTTTCACCTTCAAGCCCAAGCAACCGGTGGACTGGATGGTCTGCGACATCGTCGAGAAGCCGGCGCGCAACGCCGCGATGCTGGAAGAGTGGATCGGCGACGGCCATTGCCGCGAGGCAGTGGTCAATCTCAAACTGCCGATGAAACAGCGCTATGCCGAAGTGAAACGTTTGCTCGAGCGCATTGCCGATGGCTTCAAGGCCCGGGGTATCAAGGTCGAGATTGGCTGCAAGCAGCTGTACCACGACCGCGAGGAAGTGACTTGCCATTTGCGTCGACTGGACGTGAAGAAACCCAAGTCCCGCTGAAACACCGCAATCCCCTGTAGGAGCGAGCCTGCTCGCGATGGACCTGAGAGCACCACGGGGTGTCAGGTCTCCCGCGTCATCGTTGACGATCATCGCGAGCAGGCTCGCTCCTACAAGGGGGCGGCGTAATGCCACAGATGACGTTACACCCGGCAATGCGCGACAATGCCGGCCAGCTTCAGGAGTGAATCATGAGTGAAATGCTTGATACGCCGGTAGACGGCACCCTCGACGCCACCGGCCTCAACTGCCCCGAGCCGGTGATGATGCTGCATCAACACATCCGTGATCTGGTGCCCGGCGGCCTGCTCAAGGTGATCGCCACTGACCCGTCGACCCGTCGCGACATTCCCAAGTTCTGTGTGTTTCTCGACCATGAACTGGTGGCACAGCACGAAGATGAGGGCACCTACCTCTACTGGATTCGCAAGAAGTCTGTTTAACCAACAAGCCCCCTGTAGGAGCGAGCTTGCTCGCGAAAATAACGAAGGCGCCGTTGGGCATCTGGTTTTCGCGCGTTATCGTTCACGACCTTCGCGAGCAAGCTCGCTCCTACAGGGTTGTGGCGATCAACCCTGGCTGTTACGAATCCGCCGGCGCGCACTGAGCGTCAGTCGGATCGACAGCATCAGCGCCGCACAGCTCAAACCGGCAATCAACCCTTCCCACAGCCCGCTCGGGCCGCTGGCCGGACCGAACCAATCGGTCAGTCCCAGCACGTAGCCGACCGGCAGGCCGATGCCCCAATAGGCGAACAAGGTCAGGATCATCGTCACCCGTGTGTCCTGGTACCCACGCAGCGCGCCAGCGCAGATCACCTGGATGGCATCGGAAAACTGATACAGCGCGGCATACACAATCAACATCGACGCAATCTGGATCACGGCCTTGTCAGGCGTGTAGATCGAGGCGATAGGTTCGCGCAGGAGCAGGATCAGTGCCGCCGAGAACGCCGCGAACACCAGTGCCGCGCCGAGCCCGACCTTCGCCGCGAAGCGCGCCTGCCAAGGATTGCCGGCCCCCAGTGCCTGGCCGACCCGCACGGTCACCGCCATGCCCAGCGAATAAGGAATCATGAACAGCAACGAGCTGATATTCAGGGCGATTTGATGCCCGGCCACCACGGTGGAGCCGAGACTGCCGATCAACAGGGCGATGACCGCGAAGATGCTGGACTCGGCGAAGACGGCGATACCGATCGGCAGACCAATGCTGACCAGGCGCTTGATCACGGCCCATTTCGGCCGGTCGAAGCGCACCAGTACACGGGTGCGGGCATAGAACGGGGCCCAGAAGGTCCAGCCGGCCATGCTCAACGCCATGAACCACATCACGATGCCGCTGGCCCAGCCGCAACCAACACCGCCCAGGGCCGGTGCGCCGAAATGGCCATAGATCAACGTGTAGTTCAGCGGGATGTTCAGCAGTAGGCCGCACAAGCCGATGACCATGCTCGGACGGGTCCGACCCATGCCATCGCTGTAGCAGCGCAGCACGTAATAGAACGCCATGCCCGGCAAGCCGAAGGCGATCCCGTGCAGGTAACCCATGCTCGGCTCGATCAATTGCGGATCGACTTTCATCCAGTGCAGGATCGGCTCGGCACCGAGCAACAGGCCGCTGCCGATCAACCCGACACACAATGCGAGCCACAGCGCCTGGCGTACCAGCGGGCCGATTTCGTCAAACTGCCCGGCGCCAAAGCGTTGCGCGACCTTGGGTGTGGTTGCCAGCAGGACGCCGGACATCAACAGGTAGACCGGAATCCAGATCGAGTTGCCCAGGGCCACCGATGCCAGGTCCCGTGGGCTGACGCGGCCGGCCATCACCGCATCGACGAAGCCCATGGCCGTGGTGGCCAGTTGCGCGATCATGATCGGCAGGGCCAGGCCGAGCAGGCCCTTGAGTTCCAGGCGAACCGGGGTCGTGCGTGGGGCGGCGGTAGTGTCAGTCACGGAATTCACAAGCGAAGCGTCCAGAGGTTTTGATGCGCAGGGCTGCGCATTCTACGCGTTGACGCTTCGGTCAGGAAAAGACTGTGTTGGGTATTTGTAATCGCTCCGCTCTCCCTGTAGGAGCGAGCTCGCTCGCGATGAATGTGAGGGCGCCGCGTTCATTCAGGCAGCCCTCGTTATCGTTAACGCCCATGGCGAGCATGCTCGCTCCTACACAGAGATGAATTCTGCGCCTACACTGCCAACCCGCCAAAGGAGCCTGCCATGCTGATTGTTGCCGACGAAAATATCCCTCTGCTCGATGCCTTCTTCGAAGGCTTCGGTGAAATCCGCCGGGTACCGGGTCGCGCCATCGACCGTGCCACGGTCGAGCAGGCCGATGTGCTGTTGGTGCGCTCGGTGACCAACGTCAATCGCGCGCTGCTCGAGGGCAGCAAGGTGCGCTTTGTCGGTACGTGCACCATCGGCACCGATCATCTGGACCTGAATTACTTTCAGCAGGCCGGTATCACCTGGTCCAGCGCGCCGGGCTGCAATGCCCGTGGTGTGGTCGACTATGTGCTCGGCAGTCTGCTGACCCTTGCCGAAATCGAGGGTGTCGACCTGACCCGGCGTACCTACGGCGTGGTCGGTGCCGGCGAAGTGGGTGGACGCCTGGTCAAGGTATTGCAAGGCCTGGGCTGGAAGGTGCTGGTGTGCGATCCGCCACGGCAAACTGCGGAAGGTGGAGACTACGTCAGCCTCGAGCAGATCATCGACGAGTGCGACGTCATCAGTCTGCACACGCCATTGACTAAACAGGGTCAGCAATCGACCTGGCATTTGTTCGATGAAAAACACCTGAACCAGCTCAGGTCCGGCACCTGGCTGATTAATGCCAGTCGCGGGCCGGTGGTCAACAATGCAGCACTGCGCGACGTGCTGCTGGAGCGCGAAGACCTGCAAGCGGTGCTCGATGTCTGGGAAGGCGAGCCTGAAGTCGACGTGGCGCTGGCCGAACTCTGCGTGCTGGCAACGCCACACATTGCCGGCTACAGCCTCGACGGCAAGCAGCGGGGCACCGCGCAGATTTATCAGGCCTATTGCGATTTCCTTGGGCAGCCAGCCCGGGTCAGCCTGGGCGATTTGCTGCCGGCGCCGTGGCTGTCGCACGTGACCCTCAATGCGCAAAGTGACCCGGCCTGGGCGTTGGCGATGCTGTGCCGTGGCGTGTATGACCCGCGACGTGACGATGCGGACTTCCGTCGCAGCCTTGTCGGCAGTGTCAGCGAACAGCGAACGGCATTTGATGCGTTGCGCAAGAATTATCCTTCGCGTCGAGAGATCGACGGATTGCAGGTGCGGATCGAGGGGGATGCGCCTGAGTTGCAGAGGATTGTGGCGGCGTTGGGGGCAACGGCAGTCTGATAGACCGCGAAGGGCGCCCCACAATGTCCGGACAGGCGCCCATAAAAAACCCGGCCAACAATGGGCCGGGTCAAGAAGACGGTGGCTATATCACTTTTGTTTGGCAGGTTTGACCAATCGCTTATCCAGTTCGCTGCAAGCTTTCTGGATCATTTCTTCAGTGATCGGTACTTCGCGACCCTGCTCGTCAATAATCGAGCAACCCAGAGACTGGTCTGGTTGCGTGCGGATCACTTGAATCTTGTCATCGCTGCTGTGTTGCAAGGACATGGCCTGTCTCCTCATCAGGTTGTGTGCTTACTGTAGAACCGCCAGGTGACCGGGCTATGACAACTCCCTGCGATCTTTCCTGGGGGGCAGAACCAGTCCACCAGAAATGCCACCACGTGGCTACCCGAACTTTAGACCAATAGCGTCTAGCCTCTAGTGTTGGCGGACATAATTAACCCGACTCATTGTGATTTGCAGCAAGCCACCCCATTGAGCGGTATAGGCTGACCCTAATGATTGCCTTGTCCAGGATGATTACGATGCTCTCTGCCCGTCACCGCCGTGCCATTCGCCTGGCCAGTCGCTTCATCGCGCCATATCGCTGGCAGGCCTTTGGCGCTTTGCTGGCGTTGATCGTCACCGCTGGCATCACCTTGTCCATGGGGCAAGGCATCCGCCTGCTGGTGGACGAGGGGTTCATGACCCAGTCACCGCATCTGCTCAATCAGTCCATCGGTCTGTTCATGTTACTGGTGGCGGGATTGGCGATAGGAACCTTTGCACGGTTTTACCTGGTGTCGTGGATCGGCGAGCGCTGCGTCGCCGATATCCGCCGCAACGTGTTCAATCATCTGATTTACCTGCACCCGGGGTTTTACGAAGACAATCGCAGCTCGGAAATCCAGTCCCGCCTGACCGCCGACACCACGCTGCTGCAATCGGTTATCGGTTCTTCGCTGTCATTGTTCCTGCGCAATTTGCTGATGGTGATCGGTGGGATCGTCCTGCTGTTCATCACTAACCCCAAACTCACCAGCATCGTGGTGGTTGCCTTGCCCCTGGTGATCGCGCCGATCCTGATCTTCGGACGCCGGGTGCGTAACCTCTCACGCCTGAGTCAGGACCGGATTGCCGATATCGGCAGTTATGTGTCCGAAACCCTGGGGCAGATCAAGACCGTGCAGGCCTACAACCATCAGGCCCAGGACGAGCGACGGTTTGCCGTGACGGTGGAAGAGGCGTTCAACACCGCGCGCAAGCGCATCTTCCAGCGGGCCTGGCTGATTACCCTGGTGATCGTGTTGGTCTTGGGTGCGGTCGGGGTGATGCTCTGGGTTGGTGGCATGGACGTCATCGCCGGGCGAATTTCCGCTGGCGAGCTGGCGGCGTTCGTGTTCTACAGCCTGATTGTCGGCAGCGCGTTCGGCACGTTGAGCGAAGTGATTGGCGAGTTGCAGCGGGCAGCCGGCGCGGCCGAGCGGATTGCCGAGTTGCTGCGTTCGGAAAACATCATCCTGCCGCCGATGGCGGGCGCGGTGAAGCTGCCGGAGCGGGTCAATGGCCAACTACAACTGCACAATGTGCGTTTTTCCTACCCGTCGCGGCCGGAAAATTATGCTGTTGACGGGTTGAGCCTGACCGTCAATGCCGGTGAGACGCTGGCGCTGGTCGGGCCATCGGGGGCCGGAAAATCCACGGTGTATGACTTGCTGCTGCGTTTTTACGACCCGGCCGAGGGGCGCATCCTGCTTGATGGCGTGCCGTTGACTCAACTCGACCCGCTGGACCTGCGTCGCTGTTTTGCCCTGGTGTCGCAAACCCCGGCGCTGTTTTTCGGCAGCATTGAAGAAAACATTCGCTACGGCAATCCGCACGCGACGTTGGCCGAGGTACAGGAAGCGGCAAAAATCGCTTACGCCCATGACTTTATCGAAGCCATGCCCAATGGTTACCAGACTCATCTGGGAGACGGTGGCCTCGGCTTGTCCGGCGGCCAGCGCCAACGCCTGGCCATCGCCCGTGCGTTGCTCATGGATGCGCCGATCCTGCTCCTGGACGAAGCCACCAGCGCCCTCGACGCCCAAAGCGAACACCTGATCCAGCAGGCGCTGCCGACACTGATGAAAAACCGGACCACCCTGGTGATCGCCCATCGCCTGGCCACGGTGAAAAACGCCGACCGAATCGCGGTGATGGATCAGGGGAAACTGGTGGCGGTGGGCACGCATCTGGAACTGATTGCCAGCAATGCGTTGTATGCGCGGTTGGCGGCGTTGCAGTTCAGTGATGGATTGATTAACGCTGGGGAACTCTTGTAGGAGCGAGCCTGCTCGCGATGGTCGTCAACGATGACGCGGGATGCCTGACACCCAGCGGCACTCTAATGTCCATCGCGAGCAGGCTCGCTCCTGCAGTGATCATTGATCGTCGAAATACCGCTCATGCCAATCCACGATTGGCTGCGGCGAGTTGAGCTTCTCGCCATAGATCACCGAATACGACAGCACGTTTTGCACGTACTGGCGGGTTTCGTCGAACGGAATGCTTTCCACCCACACGTCGAAACTCAGGTGGTCCGCACCGCGCAGCCATTGGCGCACTCGGCCCGGGCCGGCGTTGTAGGCGGCGGAGGCGAGGACGCGGTTGCCGTTGAACTGGCTGTGCACCTGGCTCAGGTATGCGGCGCCGAGCTGGATGTTCTTGTCCGGGTTGAACAGTTGCTGTGGCGAGCTATAGGGAATGCTGAACTTGCGTGCGGTTTCCTTGGCGGTGGCGGGCATCAGTTGCATCAGGCCCGAGGCGCCGACCCCGGAGCGGGCATCTTCCATGAAGGCGCTTTCCTGGCGAGTGATGGCAAACGCCCAGCTCGGATGCAGGCCGCGATTCTTCGCTTCACGCACCAGCGTGTTGCGGTGGGCCATCGGGAAACGGATATCCAGATCGTCCCAGTACTGCGCCTGGCTGATGGTGCGAATGGCCGGGAAGTACCATTTCAGGTCGTAGGCCAGTTTGGCCTGGGCGACCATTTCGTCGCGGCTGAAGTGACGGCTGACGTGGTACCACTCGCGGCGCCCGTCGACGATTTGCCCGCGAGCGTGGAACTCCAGGGCGCGACGTATGCCGGGGGTGTTGCGCACTTTGTTGATCAGCGCCTGGCTCATCACCAGCGGCTTGTTATTCAGCGAATAGGGTGACTGCGAGCGATCCGCCGCGAGGAACCCATAAAAGTCGCGCTCACGAGCCACGCTTCGATACAGGGTCTGGGCTTCCGGGTTCTGCGGTTGCGCCAGCTCCAGGGTGCGGGCCTGCCAGTAACGCCAGCGGTTGGTGGTGGCCAGGTCCTGGGGCAGGCGGCGGGTCAACTGATAGGCATCGTCCCAGCGCGCCAGGCGCAGGAGCAGGCGCAAGCGCCATTCGGAAACCGTGTTGTCGCGCAGTTCCGGATCGTATTTGGTCATGACGTCCAGGGCTCGACTGTCGAAACGTTTGGCGAGGGTCAGCCCGATTTCCCGGGCGATCGCCACTTTTTCATCCCGGGAGAAATGCATGCTGCTGGCGTAACCGTCGAGCAGATTCATGGCCCTGTCCGGGTCCTGACGAGCCAGGCGGCGCAGGCCGAGGCTGACCACATCGGACATGGCTTCATCGGCCGGGGTAAAGCGTGACGGCTGGTTGAGCAGTTCCGGTTTCTGCGCCACGTCCACCAGCAAGCGGCCGCGAGGGGCGAGGGTGGTCATGCCGTTGATCAGGCTGTTGGCCAGGGGATAGTTGCGCGCCTGGGCGGCGAGTTTGGCGCGTTCCCAACGTTTTTGCTCGGTCAACTGGCCATCGGCGGCCCACATGCCGAACAGGGCATCGCAGGCTTCGGGCTGGGATTTACCGGTCAGCCAGAGCTTTTCAGTGTTGGCGTAACCTTCGGCTTTGAGGTTGTGGCTGATCTGGTACTGCGCATTCAGGCAGTCCAGTTCGGTGAAGTTCATTTTCGGGTCGTAGTACTTGACGAAGGTCGCCCAGTCGCCCCGTTCCGCCAGCCAGCGCAACCAACGCAACTTCATCCAGTTGGCCTGGGGCAGGTCGCCGTGTTCGGCGAGGAATTTCTCGATTTCGGCGTTGCTCGCGGTTTTCAGGCGCGCGGTCAGTTCGTCGTACGCCAGGTAGGGTTCCAGCGGATAATCGGCGAGGGCCTGGCTGTAACGGAAATACGGTCCGCTATCGCCCTTGGCCAGGGCGCGCTTGGCTTCATCGTAATACTGGCGTTGGGTGGACAGGTCCACCGCCTGGGCGGATTGAACGGCAGCTGCAGACAGTAAAAAAGCAGATAAAAGATTGAAAAGGCGACTGCGCATGAGACGTCCGGGCAGAGAAAAATCATGACAAGCGCGGGCCAGGCCCGCGCTGAATTGTCTGTAGCTTAGCCTTTTGCCAGCAGCCGGTGAAAGCTTTGCGGGTCTTCCCGCATCAGTTCGCAACATTTGTCATGCAGAGTGCTACGAGAGTGAAATTGCCGGCCTTCTGAAGCCTCAAGTCAGGTAGAATGCGCGCCCGGTTTTTGGAGAAGCTCATGACCCTGCTCAAATTCAGCGATGTGTCCCTTGCTTTCGGCGCTATGCCGTTGTTGGACAAGGTGTCCTGGCAGATCGCCCGTGGTGAGCGGGTGTGCATCATCGGCCGCAACGGCACTGGCAAGTCCAGCATGATGAAGCTCGTCAAGGGCGACCAGAAGCCCGATGACGGCTCCGTTTGGCGCGCACCCGGGCTCAAGATCGGCGAATTGCCGCAAGAATTGCCGGTGGCCGACGAGCGGACAGTGTTCGACGTGGTGGCCGAAGGCCTGGACGGCGTTGGCGCCTTGCTCGCCGAATATCACCACCTGAGCCAGAACATCGTCACTGACGCCGATCTGGACAAGCTGATGCACGTCCAGCACGACCTCGAAGCCCGCGATGGCTGGCGCTTGCAGACCCTCGTCGACAGCACCCTGAGCCGCCTGCAACTGCCGGCCGACAAGACCCTCGCCGAGTTGTCCGGCGGCTGGCGTCGTCGCGTCCTGCTGGCCCAGGCCCTGGTGTCCGAGCCGGACCTGCTGCTGCTCGACGAACCGACCAACCACCTGGACATCGGTGCCATCGCCTGGCTTGAAGAAGCGCTGAAGGATTTCCAGGGCGCCGTGCTGTTCATCACGCACGACCGTTCTTTCCTGCAGAACCTGGCAACCCGCATCCTCGAACTGGATCGCGGCGGCCTGATCGACTGGAACGGCGACTACGCCAGTTTCCTCGTGCACAAGGAAGCCGCACTGGCGGCCGAGGAGACCGCCAACGCGCTGTTCGACAAGCGCCTGGCCCAGGAAGAAGTGTGGATTCGCCAGGGCATCAAGGCCCGTCGCACCCGTAACGAAGGTCGCGTACGTGCGCTCAAAGCCTTGCGCGTCGAGCGCAGCGAGCGTCGTGAGCGTACCGGCAAGGCCAATATCCAGCTGGAAACCGCCGACAAGTCCGGCAAGCAGGTAATGGTCCTCGATAACGTGAGTTTCGCTCACCCGGACGGTCCGTTCCTGATCAAGGACTTCTCCATGGTGCTGCAGCGCGGCGACCGTATCGGTCTGCTCGGCGCCAACGGTACCGGCAAGACCACCCTGCTGAAGCTGATGCTCAGCGGCTTGCAGCCGACCAGCGGCAAAGTGGAAGAGGGCACCCGGATCGATGTCGCCTACTTCGACCAGTTGCGCCATCAGCTGGATCTGGAAAAAACCGTGATCGACAACGTGGCCGAAGGTCGCGACTTCATCGATATCGACGGCCAGAGCCGCCACGTGCTGAGCTACCTCGGCGACTTCCTGTTCAGCCCGCAGCGTGCCCGCACGCCAGTCAAGGCGCTGTCGGGTGGTGAGCGTGCCCGTCTGTTGCTGGCCAAGCTGTTCAGCAAGCCGGCGAACCTGCTGGTACTCGACGAACCGACCAACGACCTCGACGTCGAAACCCTCGAACTGCTGGAAGAGGTCTTGCTGACCTTCAACGGCACCGTACTGATGGTCAGCCACGACCGGGCATTCCTCGACAACGTGGTCACCAGTACCCTGGTCTTCGAAGGTGAAGGCAAGGTTCGCGAGTACGTCGGTGGTTACCAGGACTGGCTGCGCCAGGGCGGCTCGCCGCGTCTGCTGGGTGTGACCGAGAGCAAGTCCGGCAAGGCCGACCTGAACTCCGCAGTGGTGAAGGCCGAGCCTGCGCCGGTTGCTGCAGCTGTCGAAGCGCCAGTGGCGAAGAAAAAGCTCAGCTACAAATTACAGCGCGAACTGGAAGCGTTGCCGGGGCAGATCGAGGCCATGGAGCAGCAGATTGCCGCCGTTGAAGCACAGATGGCGGATGCCGGCTTCTATCAGCGTCCGGCGGCCGAAACGGCTGCGGTGATTGCTCAATTGGAGCAGTTGCAGGCTGAACTCGACATCATGGTCGAGCGTTGGGCCGAGCTGGATGCCTGATTGACCCGGTAACAAAAAAAGCCCGGCGTTCAGTGATGAACGCCGGGCTTTTCATATGAAATGCAATCCCCCTGTAGGAGCGAGCTTGCTCGCGATGGTCGTCAACGATGACGCGGGGAGCCTGACACCCCGTGGCGCTCTCAGGTTCATCGCGAGCAGGCTCGCTCCTACAGGGGCGTGTTGTCAGCTTTTGTTTTGCAGACGCACCGCCAGCACATCACAAGGCGCGCCATGCAGCACGTCATTGGCGGTGGAGCCCAGCAACAGTGCCAGACCATGCCGGCCATGGCTGCCCACCACGATCAGGTCGCAGGTTTGCTCCTTGGCCAGGTGGTGGATCTCCTGGCGTGGCTGTCCGTAGGTCAGGTGGCTGTATTCCCTGGAGAGCTCCGGGTATTTCAGGATCAAGCGGTCAAGGCGCTCCTTGGCCTGATCGAACTGCTGCTGTTGCAGTTGTGACAGGTCCATCGGCACGTCGCCGCCGAAGGCCATCGCCATCGGCTCGACAATGTGCACCAGCGACAATTTCGCACCGTTGCTCACCGACAGTTCGCGAGCGCGGTGAATCACAGGGTCGCACTCTTCGGTCAGATCTACAGCGACCAGAATGTGGTTGTAGGGCATGAGGTGCTCCTCCTGGGGGATGCAATATTGGTAAGTATGGCTGGTTTCAAGCGCATTGGTTCCAAAGTGACACAATGGGCTCATTCAAATTCGGGAGTACAGATATGACGGTCTGGATAGTGGTGTCAATCCTGCTGGTGGTGCTGAGTCCGCTGGCATGGTTGCGGCCGTCGCGAGTTCAGAGCGGGCGCATCGCCTTGCGGATGGAGGCTCGGCGCATCGGGCTGGCCATGCAATTGGCGCCTCAGGAGTGGCCGCACTGGCTCAGCCAGGAGCCGCCGAGCCCCTGCGCCCAGTACCATCGTCCTCGCCGTGGCAATCAGCCGGCGTGCTGGAGTTACTGGCAAAAATCACCGGGTGTCTGGGTCAATCAATGGCAGGAAATCTGTGAAGACAGGGCACTGCTCGATCATTTCGAAAAATTGCCGGCCAACGTCTACAAAGTCGAGGCGGACAAGCAAATGATCACGTTGTACTGGGGCGAGAAGGGCGAGGCCGAGGTGTTGCAGCAGATCGACGCCACCCTCAAAGCCCTCGCCTGAAACCCGATCCCCTGTAGGAGCGAGCCTGCTCGCGATGAACCTGAGAGCGCCGCGGGGTGCCAGGCTTCCCGCGTCATCGTTGACGTCCATCGCGAGCGAGCTCGCTCCTACAGGTGTTTTTCGCAGGCAATAAAAAGCCCGACATTCATCATCGGGCTGGAGTTGGCCAGGCAGGCCGGTAAAAACGGTGTTGGCTGATCTTACGCTGGGCATTCGCCAAAAGCGTTCAAAATTTTCCCCTGGGTTCCGCCAGCGTAGCTTGTTAAACACGGGCTGCAGCGAATTAGGGCGAACTTTCTAACAATTGATTCTATGAATGACCTTGCATGCTCAAGCGTGTTTAAGGTCTTCGCAGTACGGATATGACCGGAAAGTCGCGTTTCAACCCGTGTTTCGGGCGATTGACAATTGTCGGGAATTCCGTGAAGGTGACGTACCCAAATCAAACGGGCGTATGAATTGAGCGTTTGTATTTCAGACCGCTCCTACAGAATCCCGACTATCGCGTTGGCGGGTGTGCCGGGGGAATGGGCGTAGCATTGACGATCAACGTCCCTGCCAAGCCGTTCGCCTGCGTCCGACGTGTACTGTTCAGCTTCCATATCGTGGAGATCAGTTGATGATTTACGAAGGTAAAGCCATCACGGTTAAGGCTCTTGAAAGTGGCATCGTCGAACTGAAGTTCGACCTCAAGGGTGAGTCCGTCAACAAGTTCAACCGTCTAACCCTGAACGAACTGCGTCAGGCCGTAGACACCATCAAGGCAGATGCTTCGATCAAGGGCGTGATCGTCAGCAGTGGCAAGGACGTGTTCATCGTCGGCGCCGACATCACCGAATTTGTCGACAACTTCAAGCTGCCGGATGCAGAACTTGTTGCTGGCAACCTCGAAGCCAACAAGATTTTCAGCGATTTCGAAGACCTCAACGTCCCGACCGTCGCCGCGATCAATGGCATCGCGTTGGGTGGCGGTCTGGAAATGTGCCTGGCGGCGGACTACCGCGTCATGTCCACCAAGGCCAAGATCGGTCTGCCGGAAGTCAAGCTGGGCATCTACCCGGGCTTCGGCGGTACTGTGCGCCTGCCGCGCCTGATCGGTGCCGACAACGCCATCGAATGGATCGCCGCCGGCAAGGAAAACCGTCCTGAAGACGCGCTGAAAGTCGGCGCCGTCGACGCCGTGGTTGCTCCTGAGCAACTGCAGGATGCCGCGCTGGAACTGATCAAGCGCGCCATCTCCGGCGAGTTCGACTACAAGGCCAAGCGCCAGCCGAAGCTGGAAAAGCTGAAGCTGAACGCCATCGAACAAATGATGGCTTTCGAAACCGCCAAGGGTTTCGTGGCCGGCCAGGCTGGTCCGAATTACCCGGCGCCGGTTGAAGCGATCAAGACCATCCAGAAAGCCGCGAACTTCGGTCGCGACAAGGCGCTGGAAATTGAAGCTGCAGGTTTCGTCAAACTGGCCAAGACCTCTGCTGCGCAGAGCCTGATCGGCTTGTTCCTGAACGATCAGGAACTGAAGAAAAAGGCCAAGGCCTACGACGAAATCGCCAAGGACGTGAAGCAGGCCGCCGTACTGGGCGCCGGCATCATGGGTGGCGGTATCGCCTATCAGTCGGCCTCCAAAGGCACGCCGATCCTGATGAAGGACATCAACGAGCACGGTATCGAGCAGGGTCTGGCCGAAGCCGCCAAACTGCTGGTCGGCCGCGTTGATAAAGGTCGCATGACCGCCGCGAAAATGGCTGAAGTGCTCAACGGCATCCGTCCAACCCTGTCTTACGGCGACTTCGGTCACGTGGATCTGGTGGTCGAAGCGGTCGTCGAGAACCCGAAGGTCAAGCAAGCGGTACTGGCCGAAGTTGAAGACAAGGTCAAGGAGGACACCATCCTGGCGTCCAACACCTCGACCATTTCCATCACCTTGCTGGCCAAGGCCCTCAAGCGTCCGGAAAACTTCGTCGGCATGCACTTCTTCAACCCGGTGCACATGATGCCGCTGGTGGAAGTGATCCGTGGCGAGAAGTCCAGCGAGCTGGCTGTTGCCACCACCGTTGCCTACGCCAAGAAAATGGGCAAGAACCCGATCGTGGTCAATGACT
Source organism: Pseudomonas jessenii (assembly GCF_002236115.1). Lineage (GTDB taxonomy): Bacteria > Pseudomonadota > Gammaproteobacteria > Pseudomonadales > Pseudomonadaceae > Aquipseudomonas > Aquipseudomonas jessenii. The sequence goes on from NZ_NIWT01000002.1 coordinate 498,354, forward strand.
GCCCGGGCTTCCTGGTCAACCGCGTCCTGTTCCCGTACTTCGGCGGTTTCGCCAAGCTGGTCAGCGCCGGTGTGGACTTCGTCCGTATCGACAAGATCATGGAAAAATTCGGCTGGCCTATGGGCCCGGCCTACCTGATGGACGTGGTCGGCATCGACACCGGTCACCACGGTCGTGACGTAATGGCCGAAGGCTTCCCGGACCGCATGAAGGACGACCGTCGCTCGGCCGTCGACGTGCTCTACGAAGCCAAGCGCCTGGGCCAGAAGAACGGCAAGGGCTTCTACGCCTACGAGACCGACAAGAAAGGCAAGCAGAAGAAGGTTGCCGATCCTTCGGTACTGGAAGTGCTCAAGCCGATCGTTTACGAGCAGCGCGAAGTCACCGACGAAGACATCATCAACTGGATGATGATCCCGCTGTGCCTGGAAACCGTGCGTTGCCTGGAAGACGGCATCGTCGAAACCGCTGCCGAAGCCGACATGGGTCTGGTCTACGGTATTGGTTTCCCTCCATTCCGTGGCGGTGCGCTGCGTTACATCGATTCGATCGGTGTGGCAGAGTTCGTTGCCCTGGCTGACCAGTACGCTGATTTGGGCGCGCTGTACCACCCGACCGCGAAGCTGCGCGAAATGGCCAAAAACGGCCAGAGCTTCTTCGGTTAAGCGCCCCCAACTAGAGTGAGAGTGAACTTATGAGCTTGAATCCTAGAGACGTCGTGATTGTCGACTTCGGTCGTACTCCGATGGGCCGCTCCAAGGGCGGCATGCACCGCAACACCCGTGCCGAAGACATGTCGGCGCACCTGATCAGCAAACTGCTGGAACGTAACGTCAAGGTCGACCCGAACGAAGTCGAAGACGTGATCTGGGGCTGTGTGAACCAGACCCTGGAGCAGGGCTGGAACATCGCGCGCATGGCGTCGCTGATGACCCAGATCCCGCACACTTCGGCCGGCCAGACTGTCAGCCGCCTGTGTGGCTCGTCCATGAGCGCTCTGCACACTGCCGCGCAAGCAATCATGACCGGCAACGGTGACGTTTTCGTGGTTGGTGGCGTCGAGCATATGGGTCACGTGAGCATGATGCACGGTGTCGATCCGAACCCGCACATGTCGCTGTACGCGGCGAAAGCCTCGGGCATGATGGGCCTGACCGCGGAAATGCTGGGCAAGATGCACGGCATCACTCGCGAGCAGCAGGACGCTTTCGGCGTGCGCTCCCACCAACTCGCCCACAAGGCGACCGTGGAAGGCAAGTTCAAAGACGAAATCATCCCGATGCAGGGCTACGACGAGAACGGTTTCCTGAAAACCTTCGACTACGACGAAACCATTCGTCCGGAAACCACCCTGGAAAGCCTGGCGGCTCTGAAGCCGGCGTTCAATCCGAAGGGCGGCACCGTGACAGCCGGTACCTCGTCGCAGATCACCGATGGTGCCTCGTGCATGATCGTGATGTCGGCGCAGCGTGCACAGGATCTGGGTATCCAGCCTCTGGCGGTGATTCGTTCGATGGCAGTGGCAGGTGTGGATCCGGCAATCATGGGCTATGGTCCAGTACCGGCCACACAAAAAGCACTGAAGCGCGCGGGTCTGGGCATTTCCGACATCGACTTCTTCGAGCTCAACGAAGCTTTCGCCGCACAGGCCCTGCCAGTGCTGAAAGATCTGAAAGTACTCGACAAGATGAACGAGAAGGTTAACCTGCACGGCGGCGCGATCGCCCTGGGCCACCCGTTCGGTTGCTCCGGTGCGCGTATCTCCGGCACTTTGCTCAATGTGATGAAGCAGAATGGCGGTACCTTCGGGGTAGCCACCATGTGCATTGGTCTCGGCCAAGGCATCTCCACCATCTTCGAACGCGTTTAAGCGTCTCGTTGATGGAAGCCGGGGCCAAGTGCCCCGGTTTTTGTTTTTCCGGATTTATTTTTTATTTTGAAAAAATTTGAGTGAGGGCCAAAGCATGCCGATACAACCTGGGCTCTACCAACATTACAAAGGTCCGCAGTACCGCGTATTCAGTGTTGCGCGGCATTCGGAAACCGAAGAAGAAGTGGTCTTCTACCAAGCCCTGTATGGCGATTACGGCTTTTGGGTGCGTCCCTTGAGCATGTTCCTGGAGTCCGTCGAGGTTGACGGCGAACAGGTGCCACGCTTTGCTTTGGTGCAGGCCGAACCGAGCGTTTTTCCGCAGCCATAAGGGGAGTGCGCGCAGAGCCCTGCGCTTGACCTCATCTTGTAGCCACTATATATAGCGGTGCCGCGTCAGGCGCCAACCGCCTTTCACTTCTCGAATTCAGGAATTTTCTGATCCATGGGCAAATCGCTGGTCATTGTGGAATCCCCGGCTAAGGCCAAGACCATCAACAAGTATTTGGGCAACGAATACGTGGTGAAGTCGAGTATCGGCCATATCCGAGACCTGCCCACCAGCGGTTCGGCTAGCGCCAGCAAAGAGCCAGCCGCCAAGCGCGGCAAGGCTGCTGCGGGTGAAGTGCCGGCACTGTCGCCGAAAGAAAAAGCGCGCAAGCAGCTGGTCGCGCGCATGGGTGTCGATCCGGATCATGGCTGGAAAGCCAAGTACGAGATCCTCCCGGGCAAGGAAAAAGTCATCGAAGAGCTGCGCCGGCTCGCCAAGGATGCTGACACCATCTATCTCGCAACCGACTTGGACCGCGAGGGGGAAGCCATTGCCTGGCACCTGCGCGAAGCCATTGGTGGTGACGATACCCGCTACAAGCGCGTGGTGTTCAACGAAATCACCAAGAAGGCGATTCAGGAAGCCTTCTCGAAACCAGGCGAGCTGGATATCGATCGCGTCAACGCCCAGCAGGCGCGTCGTTTCCTCGACCGCGTGGTGGGTTACATGGTTTCGCCGCTGCTGTGGGCCAAGATCGCTCGCGGTCTGTCCGCTGGTCGCGTGCAGTCGGTTGCCGTGAAGCTGGTGGTCGAGCGCGAACGTGAAATCCGCGCGTTCAACCCGGAAGAGTACTGGGAAGTTCACGCCGACCTCGGCACCGCAAAAGGCGCGACCGTGCGCTTCGACGTGGCCCGCGAGAAAGGCGAAGCCTTCAAGCCGCTCAATGAAACCCAGGCCATGGCCGCGCTGGAGAAGCTCAAGGCTTCCAGCTACAGCATCGTCAAGCGCGAAGACAAGCCGACCAGCAGCAAGCCGTCGGCACCCTTCATCACGTCCACCTTGCAGCAAGCCGCAAGCAATCGCCTGGGCTTCGGTGTGAAGAAGACCATGATGATGGCCCAGCGTCTTTACGAAGCTGGCTACATCACTTATATGCGTACCGACTCCACCAACCTTTCGGTTGATGCCGTGGCGATGGCGCGTGCCTATATTGAAGGCGAATTCGGCAAGAAATACCTGCCGGAAACCCCGAACGTCTACAGCAGCAAGGAAGGCGCACAAGAGGCTCACGAAGCGATTCGTCCGTCCGACGCCAATACTGAGCCAAGCAAGCTGTCGGGCATGGAGCGTGACGCTGAGCGCCTCTACGAGCTCATCTGGCGCCAGTTCCTCGCCTGCCAGATGCTGCCGGCGCAATACCTGTCGACCACGGTCACTGTCGGTGCCGGCGACTTCGAGCTGCGCGCCAAGGGCCGCATCCTGAAGTTCGACGGTTACACCCGTGTCATGCCGCAAATCGCCAAGCCAGGCGATGACGACGTACTGCCGGACATGGCCCAGGGCGACGCGATGAAGCTGATCAAGCTTGATCCGACCCAGCACTTCACCAAGCCGCCGGCGCGTTACTCGGAAGCCAGCCTGGTAAAAGAAATGGAAAAACGCGGCATCGGTCGTCCTTCGACCTACGCGGCGATCATTTCGACTATTCAGGACCGCGGCTACGTGGCGCTGCACAACCGTCGTTTCTACTCGGAAAAGATGGGCGACATCGTCACCGAGCGTCTGGCCGAAAGCTTCTCCAACCTGATGGACTACGGCTTCACCGCCGGCATGGAAGAGCATCTCGATGACGTGGCCCAGGGCGAACGCGACTGGAAAAACGTGCTCGACGAGTTCTACGGCGACTTCAAGAAGAAACTCGAAGTAGCCGAAAGCCCGGAACACGGCATGCGGGCCAATCAGCCCGTCATGACTGACATTCCGTGCACCACCTGCGGCCGGCCGATGCAGATCCGTACCGCGTCGACCGGCGTGTTCCTCGGTTGCTCGGGCTACAGCCTGCCGCCGAAAGAGCGCTGCAAGGCCACCGTCAACCTGGTGCCGGGCGATGAAATCGCAGCGGACGACGAGGGTGAGTCGGAGTCGCTGGTGTTGCGTGGCAAGCATCGCTGCCCGATCTGCAGCACGGCGATGGACGCCTACCTGCTCGATGAAAAGCGCAAGTTGCACATCTGCGGTAACAACCCGGATTGCGATGGCTACGAAATCGAAGAGGGCACCTATCGCATCAAGGGCTATGAAGGTCCGAGCCTGGAGTGCGACAAGTGCGGTAGCGAGATGCAGCTCAAGACCGGCCGTTTCGGCAAGTTCTTCGGTTGCACCAATGCCACCTGCAAGAACACCCGCAAACTGCTGAAGAGTGGTGATGCCGCGCCGCCGAAGATGGATCCGGTGAAGATGCCTGAGCTGAAGTGCGAAAAGGTCAACGACACCTACATTCTGCGCGACGGTGCATCCGGTCTGTTCCTGGCGGCCAGCCAGTTCCCGAAAAACCGCGAGACTCGTGCTCCATTGGTGATGGAAATCATCCCGCACAAGGATGAGATCGATCCGAAGTATCACTTCCTCTGCGAAGCGCCGAAGAAAGATCCGGATGGTCTGCCAGCCGTGATCCGTTACAGCCGCAAGACCAAGGAACAGTACGTGCAGACCGAAGTTGACGGTAAGCCAACCGGTTGGAAGGCTTACTACGACGGTGGCAAGTGGACGGTTGAAGACAAGCGTCCGGCAGCCAAGGCTTAAAGCCGCGCCCCCTGTAGGAGCGAGCTTGCTCGCGATGGTCGTCAACGATGACGCGGGCCTTCAGAATGCCCGCGTTGCTCTCAGGTCCATCGCGAGCAAGCTCGCTCCTACAGTGCGCAAGGCCGCATGAGAACCCTCGGGTTTTCATGCGGCTTTTTTGTTTTGGGCTTGCGGTCGGATCGGCTGATCCATGACACTGTCAAACCTGCGTGAAGCAATTATTTCGTTGTGGAGGCTGCCGTCATGGCCCACGAACTGTATACCCGCACCAATCAGAAGATTTATTTCGCCGGATTGTCGCTCGAAGCGCTGGCCCGCACTGAAGAGGGGCGGGCGATGAATTCGCTGGCGCTGATCCAGGCTGGGCGCGAATCCGCGCTGTTTCATCTGTACGGCGCGCTGCTGGGCCTGTGTCACGAGATCGCCGGTTTCTATCGCTTGCCTCAGGCCAATGCGCCCCGTGCAGAGTTGTTGCTGACTCGCGAGGTGCTGGACACCATCGCCATTCCGGAAATGGCTGAGCTGGTCGAGCTGGCCAATAACCCGGAAACCTGGCTGGCCAAGTTGTTGGCTGCCCATGCTGCGTTGTTTCAGCCGCCGCGCGCGCCCCACAAGCCGAAAGGGGACGTAACCCAGCCACTGATTCAGGCTGTCAATCTGGATGAAGAGGAGGCGCCGCAAGAGCTGAGTCGGGAAGAGCTGGAGAGTTGGCGTCAGAACCTGAAGGGGTTGGCGATCCGCTTTCGCGAAGGCCTGAACGAGTGCTGACAGAAACAGTTTTGGGATGGCATCTGGTCAAGATCCCGAGCGAAGCCTGGCCGATGCCTATATAATCCCCGCCTTTCGTGGAGAACAGTCCTTTATGCCAACGTCCTTTCTAGAAATTGTCGAGTTACCAGACGGCCGTATCGAGCTGCGCAGGGCCGAGGACGAGGGTTCTCTGGTTACTTTGGATTTCTCCGAGGACGCCAAGGCATTCCTGCAAGGGCAGCACGTGGAAGTCGCCAAGGCGATGTTGAGCGTCGGTGTTCAGATGGCCGGTCGCCTGGTTGAAGGCGAATTCGACAAGGAAGAGGGGTCGCGGGTTCTTCATTGACCGCCGCCTGTCGTTTTTCCTGATGTCGTTACTCATCGGCTTCTCTGTCCCTGGAGAAGCCTTGCGCGGTGAATCACGCGTTTGTCCGCCGGTTAACCCAGTCGAATATTCAGGCTCTGAGCGTCCCCGGTACGGGCGGCGCTGATCAGTTGTTGTCGCGATTGGGGGCTCAGCGGGTTGATCCAGCTGACCACCGTGTGGCTACGACCCAGGCGCAGGGCTTCGCAAGTCAGTTGCTGGGCGCTCTGGGTGCCCCGGGGTTGCAGCAGCAGAATGCGCTCGCGGTTAAGGCCGGCATCTCGCAGCCAGGCTTGAGTCAGGCTGGCGGGTGGCGCGATCAGTGTCAGCCAGCGTGCGTCCTGGTCCTGGCTCAATTCCCTGAGGATCGGTGCCAGAAGGCTCAGGCAGTTCCCGGCTGCACCACGCAGTGACAGCTCGCTGAAAACGTCAGGTTCGGCGCTCCAGGGGGACTCGACTACGTCTTTCAGGATCGGCGCCAATGGCTGTGCCATGAACGCTTCGAACAACGGCAGTTGGGTTTGCTGTGGTGATGTCTGTGGGAACTGCATGGTGCCTCCTTTAGCGGCGAATGACGCCGACACTCAAGCCTTCGATCACCAGTTCCTGGTCTTGAAGGTTCACTTCAATAGGGGCGAACTCGGGGTTCTCGGCGATCAGCCAGACTTTGCTGCCGTCACGCTTGAAGCGCTTGACGGTCACTTCGTCGCCGATCCGCGCAACGACGATCTGGCCGTTACGGGCTTCGCGGGTGGTGTGGACCGCCAGCAGGTCGCCGTCGAAAATGCCGATATCCTTCATGCTCATCCCATGGACGCGCAGCAGGTAGTCGGCGCGCGGATGGAAGAAGGCGGGATTGATGTTGCAGGACTCTTCGATGTGTTGCTGCGCAAGAATCGGGGCGCCGGCTGCTACCCGGCCAATGATCGGCAGGGTGGAATCGTCGGCCTTGGCTTCGAAGCCGGGAATGCGGATGCCACGGGAGGCGCCAGGCGTCATCTCGATTGCACCCTTGCGGGCCAGTGCCTTGAGGTGTTCTTCCGCCGCATTGGGTGACTTGAAACCCAGTTCCTGAGCGATTTCCGCGCGGGTGGGTGGATACCCGTTGTCTTCCAGGCAGCGCTTGATGAAGGCCAGAATCTCTGCTTGTCGTGGCGTCAGCTTTAGCATATCGATCGCTCTGTTTTTTTATACAGTGACTGGGATTATATACAGTAAGTCGGTCTTGGCAATGCTCCATTTTTCAGTCGCCGCCGGACGGTCAAACAGCCGATGGATTGAAGCTTTGCCGTTGTGTGGTTAAATGTCTGACCGACCATTCCCGAAACGAACTGCCAGACTTGACAATGCACAGGCTGAAACGTATGTTTCAAACAAGTGTTTGTCAGGCGGAGTAGCCATGGCCCAGTCGGAAACCGTTGAACGCATTCTTGATGCCGCCGAGCAGTTGTTCGCGGAAAAAGGTTTCGCCGAAACCTCGTTGCGTCTGATCACCAGCAAGGCGGGTGTCAACCTGGCAGCGGTGAACTATCACTTCGGTTCGAAGAAGGCGTTGATTCAAGCGGTTTTCTCGCGGTTCCTCGGGCCATTCTGCATCAGCCTCGATAAAGAGCTGGAGCGGCGTCAGGCCAAGCCTGAAAACAAGCCGACTCTCGAAGAGTTGCTGGAAATCCTCGTCGAGCAGGCACTGGTGGTGCAGCCGCGTAGTGGCAACGACCTGTCTATCTTCATGCGTTTGCTGGGACTGGCGTTCAGTCAGAGCCAGGGGCACTTGCGTCGTTATCTGGAAGACATGTACGGCAAGGTGTTTCGCCGCTACATGATGCTGGTCAACGAAGCGGCGCCACGTATTCCACCTATCGAACTGTTCTGGCGCGTGCACTTCATGCTGGGTGCGGCGGCGTTCAGCATGTCCGGTATCAAGGCCTTGCGCGCGATTGCCGAAACCGATTTCGGCGTGAACACCTCGATCGAGCAGGTCATGCGCCTGATGGTGCCGTTCCTGGCTGCCGGCATGCGCGCCGAATCCGGCGTTACCGACACGGCCATGGCTACGGCCCAGTTGCGTCCGCGTAGTAAATCGACACCGGTTGCCGCCAAGGTTTAACCGCACACGGGTGGGCGCGGCAGCTGACATCCGCTAAGCTAGCCGCCCATGCCGACTCTCGTTCTGAACCCGTTTCCCATTGAAATCGCCGACCTGCCGGGCATAGCGTCTGGCGGCGAATTCGTGTGGGCCGGGTTTTCTGTTATCAAGGAATTTCTATGACTGCTGGCTTGCAAGGCTCGTTGATGGTGGACGTCGCCGGTACCTGGCTGACGGCTGAAGATCGCCAATTGTTGCGCCAGCCCGAAGTGGGTGGCCTGATCATCTTTGCCCGCAACATCGAGCATCCGCGTCAAGTGCGCGAGCTGAGTGCGGCCATTCGCGCCATTCGTCCCGATCTGCTGTTGGCGGTGGATCAAGAGGGCGGCCGCGTGCAGCGCCTGCGCCAGGGATTCGTGCGATTGCCCGCCATGCGCGCCATTGCCGACAACCCGAACGCTGAATACCTGGCCGAGCAGTGCGGCTGGATCATGGCCGCCGAAGTGTTGGCTGTCGGCCTGGACTTGAGCTTTGCCCCGGTGCTGGACCTGGATTACCAGCGCAGCGCCGTTGTTGGCACCCGTTCGTTCGAAGGTGATCCCGAGCGCGCAGCCTTGCTCGCGGGTGCATTCATCCGCGGGATGAACAGCGCCGGGATGGCCGCCACCGGCAAGCACTTCCCCGGCCACGGCTGGGCTGAAGCGGATTCTCACGTCGCGATTCCCAACGACGAACGCAGCCTCGACGAGATCCGTGCCAATGACCTGGTGCCGTTTGCCAAGCTGAGCAAGCAACTGGCCGCGGTCATGCCGGCCCATGTCATTTATCCACAAGTCGATTCCCAGCCCGCCGGCTTCTCCCGCCGCTGGTTGCAGGACATCCTGCGTGGCGAATTGCAGTTCGATGGCGTGATCTTCAGTGACGACCTGTCCATGGCGGGCGCTCACGTGGTCGGCGATGCCGCCAGCCGTATCGAAGCGGCGCTGACTGCCGGTTGCGACATGGGCCTGGTGTGCAACGACCGTGCGGCCGCCGAACTGGCCCTGAGCGCTGCCCAGCGTCTGAAGGTCAAGCCTTCCGAGCGCATTGCGCGGATGCGCGGCCAGTCGTTTGCCAGCACCGAATACCGTCAAGACCCGCGCTGGCTGGCCGCTGTCGGCGCGCTCAAAGAAGCTCAATTGATTGATTAAGGACTGTTCGTTATGACGGTTTACGCGATTATCGGTGGCACTGGCCTGACTCAACTCGAAGGCCTGAGCATTCGCCAGTCACTGGCAGTGGACACGCCTTATGGCGCACCTTCGGCCGACGTTCAGATCGGCGAGTATGCCGGCAAGGAAGTACTGTTCCTCGCGCGTCACGGTCATCCCCATCGTTTTCCACCGCATCAGGTCAACTACCGCGCCAACCTCTGGGCGCTGAAGCAGGCCGGTGCCGAAGCCATTCTGGCAGTCAACGCCGTGGGCGGCATCCATGCCGCGATGGGCACCGGGCATTTCTGCGTGCCGCATCAGTTGATCGACTACTCCAGCGGTCGTGAGCACACCTACTTTGCCGATGACCTGGAGCACGTCACCCATATCGACTTCAGCTACCCCTACAGCGAGCCGTTGCGTCAGCAACTGATTGCGGCATTGGCGGTGGAAGGCGTGGGCTACAGCAGTCATGGCGTGTATGCCTGCACTCAAGGGCCGCGCCTGGAGACGGTGGCTGAAATCGCCAGGCTGGAGCGCGATGGCTGCGACATCGTCGGCATGACCGGTATGCCGGAAGCCGCCTTGGCCCGCGAGCTGGAACTCGATTACGCCTGTCTGGCGCTGGTGGTGAACCCGGCGGCGGGCAAGTCGACGGCGGTGATCACCATGGCCGAGATCGAGCAGGCGTTGCATGACGGCATGGGCAAGGTGAAGTCGACGTTGGCGCGGGTGCTCAAGGGCTGAGGCCTGCTTGATACCGAGTTGACTTCATCGCGAGCAAGCTCGCTCCCACAGTGTCCGCGTCGAACACAACTTTTGCGGACACCACTGAACCTGTGGGAGCGAGCTTGCTCGCGATGGCGGACTAAAAAGCGCTGCAGATTTCAGCGTTTTTCGAGGTTTTCCGGCAGCGGCGCAAACAGCGCCTCGATATCATCGCTCTGCAGTTTCCAGTCCCCGGCCTTGCGCCCATCCAATACGCCGGCCGCGAGGTCGGATTTTTCCTTTTGCAGGTGCTGAATCTTTTCTTCCACCGTTCCGCGCGCGATCAGTTTGTAGACGAACACCGGCTTCTCCTGGCCGATGCGATACGCACGGTCGGTCGCCTGGTTTTCCGTCGCCGGGTTCCACCACGGGTCGTAATGAATCACCGTGTCCGCTTCGGTCAGGTTCAGGCCAACGCCACCGGCCTTCAGGCTGATCAGAAAAATCTGACGCTTGCCGCTCTGGAATTCCTTCACCGGTGTGCGGCGGTCGCGGGTCTGGCCGGTCAACAGAGCGTAGGCCACGCCGCGCTTGTTCAGTTCGTCTTCGATCAGTGACAGCATTGAAGTGAACTGCGAGAACAGCAGGATCCGCCGACCTTCCTCGAACAATTCCTCGAGCATTTCCATCAGGCTATCGAGCTTGCCTGACGTGCTGCCACGGCTTGGCAGGGTCGCCTCGTTGACCAGGCGCAAATCGCAGCACACCTGTCGCAACTTGAGCAGGGCTTCAAGAATGATGATCTGGCTGCGGGCCACGCCTTTGCGGGTGATCTCGTCGCGGACTTTCTTGTCCATGGCCAGGCGCATGGTTTCGTACACGTCGCGCTGGGCCTCATTGAGTTCGACCCAGTGGATGATCTCGGTTTTCGGTGGCAACTCGGTGGCAACCTGTTCCTTGGTGCGGCGCAGCAGGAAAGGTTTGATCCGGCCGTTGAGGTGCTGGAGCCTGACCTCGCTGGTGCGTTTTTCAATCGGCACGCGGTAATCGCGGTTGAAGCTTTTGACGTCGCCCAGCCAGCCGGGCAACAGGAAGTGAAACAGCGACCAGAGTTCACCGAGATGGTTTTCCAGCGGCGTGCCACTCAGGCACAGGCGCTGCCGGGCATTGAGCTCGCGGGCAGCCTGGGCGGCCTTGCTGGTCGGGTTCTTGATGTATTGCGCTTCGTCCAGCACCAGTATGTGCAAGGGCTGCGCCGCCAGGCGTTCGACATCCTTGGGCAGCAGCGCATAGGTGGTCAGGATCAGATCGTAGTCGGCCAGCTTGTCGAAGTGCTTTTTGCGGCTGGCACCGTACAGCGCCAGTACCTTGAGCTGCGGCGTAAAGTGCGCAGCTTCGTCGAGCCAGTTGGGGATCAGGCTGGTCGGCATCACCACCATGCACGGCCGGTCGAGACGACCGGCGTTTTTCTCGCTCAGGACGTGCGCCAGTGTCTGCAGGGTTTTGCCCAGACCCATGTCATCCGCAAGGATTCCACCTACTTCCAGCTGCCGCAGCGATTGCATCCAGCTCAACCCCTCAAGCTGATACGGACGCAACGTCGCATTCAGGCCGTCCGGGGCGACGGCCGTGTGGTCCTTGATGTCGCGCAGGCGCTGGGCAAAGGTGCGGATCTGTTCGCCACCCTCCCAGAGCAGTGGCATGTCTTCCAGTGGGTTCAGGCGTGTGGCATCGGCCTTGCTCAGGCGCAGCGTGGTGTCGCCGGGCTCCTGCAGGTAGAACTCGCCGAGGGTGGCCAGCACCGGTTTCAAGCGGCCGAAGGGCAGGGCGACTTGCAGCGGGCCGTGTCCGGAGTTCGGGCGATTGGGGATATTGACCAGGATCAGCTCGTCGTCGCGGCGTCGGGCAAGGCGCTCCGGGTTGAGGATTTCGGTGTGGGAGCGCATCAGGTTGAGCAGGATCGGCAACAGGCTCAGGCGTTCGCCGTTGACGATGATCCCCAGTTCCAGGTCGAACCAGTCGCGCTCCGGTGCCTGTTCGACGGTGGCGTACCAGTCGTCTACCGCCGTCAGGTCGAAACCGAAGTCCTCGTCGATCTGCAATTCCCAGCCCTGGGTGCGCAACTTCGGCAGTTCATTGAGGGTAAAGGTCAGCCAGGCGCTGTCATTGACCATCTCGAACAGCTCGCCGGCACTTTCCGGCAGGGCCTTGCTTTGCCGGGTGGCGATTTTGAAGCCGAGGATTCGCAGTTGCTCTCGGTAGGACTGTTCCACTTCCGGGTGGCGTTTTATCCGCAGCGTCTGGGTTTCCTGACGAATCAGGATGTCGGTGTTTTTCTGCCCGGAAACGTACTCGTCCAGGTAACTGAAAGACAGCGCCGCGCGATGCTGGATGTAACGCTGCATTCGACCGTTGCGCGGTTCGAACGCGCTGAACTCGATGCTGGCCAGCCACAGGCGCGGAACGGGCTGCACATTGTCCACCAGTACTTGCGGCGGTGCTTTCGGACTGCGGTTTTCCAGGACTGCCTGGAGTTTTTCCAGGAGTTCGGCATCTTTGGCGGCAGCGGGGTAGTCGAGGGTTTCCTGCACTTGCAGGAGCACGGCCGCGCAATGTTTGCAGTTGCTGTGGACCGGGCAGGAGCAGGTGGCGTCGACCATCAGCAAAGTGCCCTTGGCTGACTCGCGCAGGCGAATGGTCTGACGGTAAACGTTACCGCCCGAGCCTTCACACGCGGCGACGATGGTTGCGTCGCCGGCTTCGACGATCCTGACACGATTCTCCAGCGCGTAGCGGCGGCCACGCTCCAGGCTCTGTTCCTTGAATCGGCTGACCCAGGACGGTGCCAGGGGTTTGCTCAGGGTCGCGGACATTGGGAATCAGTCCGGAATTTCTTCGGGAGCTGCTCGGGGGGCGGGGGCGGTCAGCGAGGTGATCTTGATCAGCAGGCCGAGGTGGCCGTTGTCGAGGAAGTTCAATTGGCCGTTTTTGGTGTGGCTTTCCTGTTTCAAGCGCTCGCTGGCGGTCACCATGCCATTGGCATCGATCTGGTTGACCCAGAAATCGGCGTCGACGTCGGTAAAGCGCCCCAGTTTCATGTTCAGTGTGCCCTCGATCGGGTACTGACCATACTGTTCCTTGCCGTCGCTGATCGCCACTTTGCTGGCGGTTTCGCCGAGGGGCTGTTGCCAGGCCTTGTGCAGCAACACCGTGTAGTCAGCGCTGCTGGTGAGTTTTTCCACCTCGCCATTGAGGCTTGGCGTGCGCAGGCTGTCGGGGCTGACCGGTTGGGCGCCAGCGGCCCAGTCTTCCGGCGCGGCGCGGCTGACGATTGCCGGTACGGCGTTTTGACGGACCAGAATCATTTCGACCTGATACAGGTCATCGGCATATGCCGTGGGTGCGACCAGCGCTGGCATCAGCAGGGTCAACAGGGTCAGTGAGCGAAACAGGCGCATGCGGCGTCCTTCAAGCAGTTTTCGGAACGAGGCGCTCGAAAAGCGCCTCTACAGTATTAAAGCGCTCTTCCGGGCGCTCCATCGGAACCATGAATTTGAACATCGTGGCACCTTCGAATTTGTAGCGTTTTGGCTGGCTCTGGATCAGTTTGATCAGGGTCAACGGGTCGACCGGCGTCTGTGCGGCGAACTCGACGCGACCGCCTTGGGGGCCGCCATCGACTTTCTTGATGCCCAGTTGCTCGGCCTGCAATTTCAATGCAGTGATGCGGATCAGGTTCTTGGTCGGTTCCGGCAATAGGCCGAAACGGTCGATCATCTCCACTTGCAAATCCTTGAGGCCGTCCTCGTCGGTGGCCGAGGCAATGCGCTTGTAGAGAATCAGGCGAGCGTGGACATCCGGCAGGTAGTCTTCCGGGATCAACGCCGGTACCCGCAAGTTGACTTCCGGACCGCCGCCAAGCGGTTGATCGAGGTTTGGCTGCTCGCCCTTGCGGATCGACTTCACCGCGCGCTCGAGCATTTCCATGTACAGCGTGAAGCCGACGGCCTGAATCTGCCCGCTCTGGCCGTCGCCGAGCAGTTCGCCGGCGCCACGGATTTCCAGGTCGTTGGTGGCAAGCACGAAGCCCGCGCCGAGGTCCTGGGTGTTGGCAATTGCTTCCAGGCGCTTTTCCGCGTCCGGGGTGATTTGCTGGCGTGGCGGCGTCAGCAGGTAGGCGTACGCCTGGTGGTGGCTGCGTCCGACCCGACCGCGCAACTGGTGCAACTGTGCCAGGCCGAACTTGTCGGCACGCTCGATGATAATGGTGTTGGCGCTCGGTACGTCGATGCCGGTCTCGATGATGGTCGAGGCAATCAGCACGTTGAAGCGCTTGTGGTAGAAGTCGCTCATCACCTGTTCGAGTTCGCGTTCGCGCATCTGCCCGTGGCCGATGCCGATCCGTGCTTCCGGTACCAGTTCGGCCAGATCGGCAGCGCATTTCTCGATGGTCTTCACGTCGTTGTGCAGGTAGTAGACCTGGCCGCCACGCAGTAACTCACGCAGCAAGGCCTCTTTGACCGTGCTCTTGTTCTGCTCCATGACGAAGGTGCGTACCGACAGGCGACGGGCCGGCGGCGTGGCGATGATCGACAGGTCGCGCATGCCCGACACCGCCATGTTCAGCGTGCGCGGAATCGGCGTGGCGGTCAGGGTCAGGATGTCGACTTCGCTGCGCAGGGCCTTGAGCTGTTCTTTCTGACGGACACCGAAACGGTGCTCTTCGTCGATGATCACCAGCCCGAGGTTTTTGATCTTCACGTCGTCCTGCAGCAGCTTGTGCGTGCCGATGACGATGTCGATCTTGCCTTCGGCCAGGTCCGCGACCGCCGCATTCACTTCCTTGGCCGACTTGAAGCGGCTCATCACTTCCACGCTCACCGGCCAGTCGGCAAAGCGGTCGCGGAAGCTGTTGTAGTGCTGCTGGGCGAGCAGGGTGGTCGGCACCAGGATCGCCACCTGGCGACCGCCGTGCACCGCAATGAACGCGGCGCGCATTGCCACTTCGGTCTTGCCGAAGCCGACGTCGCCGCACACCAGGCGATCCATCGGCTTGGGCGCAAGCATGTCTTCGCGCACCGCTTCGATGGTGGTTTGCTGGTCCGGGGTTTCTTCGAACGGGAAACCGGCGCTGAAGGTGGCGTAGTCGGCCTTCGGATCGGCGAAAGCGTAGCCTTCGCGGGCAGCGCGACGTGCATAGATGTCGAGCAACTCGGCGGCCACGTCACGCACCTGTTCGGCGGCTTTGCGCTTGGCTTTCTGCCAGGTCTCGGAGCCCAGGCGATGCAACGGGGCCAGGGCATCGTCGCTGCCGGTGTAGCGGGCGATCAGGTGCAGGTTGGCCACCGGCACATAAAGCTTGGCGCCTTCGGCGTATTCCAGGGCGAGGAATTCAGCGGTCTGGCTGTCGATTTCCAGGGTCGCCAGGCCCAGGTAGCGGCCGACACCGTGGTCGATGTGCACCACCGGCGCACCTTCGCGCAGCTCGGTGAGGTTCTTGATGACGGCATCGTTGTTGGCATCGGCGCGTTTTTCGCGGCGACGGCGCTGCATCACGCGCTGGCCGAACAGCGGGCTTTCGGCGACGAGGGCCAGGGCCGGGTCATCGAGCAGCAAGCCTTCGTCGAGCGGGGCGATGGTGATCGCCAGCCGTTCCTTGCCGGCGACAAAGTCCGGCCAGCTGTCGACGGTTTTCGGTCGCAGCTTCAGGCGTTCCAGCAGCTCCAGCAACACTTCGCGGCGGCCTGCCGATTCGGCGGTAAACAGCACGCGACCGGGGAACTGGTCGAGGAAGCCGGCCAGTGCCGCCATTGGCTGAGTGGCCTTGGCTTCGATCGCCAGGTTGGGCAACTCGCGAGCCGGGAAGCGCTCGCGACCGCCACCGCTTTCTACATCCTGCTGACTGGCCACCACGCGCGGCCAGTTCTTCAGGCGCGCGAAGCAGTCTTCCACTGGAAGGAACAACTCGGCTGGCGGTAATAAAGGACGGGAAGGATCGACACGGCGTTCTTCATAGCGATTGCGCACATCGTTCCAGAAATTCTCGGCGGCCTGTTCGATGCCCGGCAGGGAAAACACTTGCGTGTCCTGTGGCAGGTAATCGAATAGCGTCGAGGTTTCTTCGAAGAACAATGGCAGGTAGTACTCGATACCGGCCGGGGTGATCCCGCTGTTCAAGTCCTGGAAGATAGGGCAGCGACGGAAATCGACATCGAAGCGCTCGCGAAAACGCGCCTTGAAGCGGGTCACGGCTTCTTTCTCCAGCGGGAACTCCTTGGCCGGCAGCAGTTTGACCGAGTCGACCTTGTCGATGGAGCGTTGATTCTCCGGGTCGAAGGTGCGCAGGGTTTCGATTTCGTCGTCGAACAGGTCGATGCGGTATGGAAGTTTGCTGCCCATCGGGAACAGGTCGATCAACGAGCCGCGGACCGTGAACTCGCCATGCTCGTACACGGTATCGACATAGCGATAACCGGTGGCTTCAAGCCGGGTGCGCATTTGCTCGACGTCTAGCTTCTGGCCGACATCCAACACCAAACTGCTGCCGAGCAGGAATTTGGTGGGCGCCAGGCGGTGCAGGGCCGTGGTGATCGGCACCACCAGCACGCCATGACTCAACTCCGGCAGTCGATAGAGCGCCGAGATACGTTGGGAAATGATGTCCTGGTGCGGTGAGAACAGGTCGTAGGGCAGGGTTTCCCAGTCGGGAAAATGCAATACGGGCAAATCCGGGGCGAAGAAAGCCAGCTCCTGTTCCAGCCGTTCGGCACTTTGGCTGTCGGCGGTCAGCAGCAGGGTAAAGCGCTTGGCAGCGCTGGCGGCCTCGGCAATGGCCAGGCTCAGGGCGGCACCGGGCAGGTTGCCCCAGTGCTGTTTACCTGCCGCGGCAGGGAGAAGCGGTAGACGCAGAACGGGCACGGAAGGTTGAGCTCCAAGCGTTGCGACAAAGTCGGTAATTGTAGCGGTCTACGATGCCGCCTGTCAGTTGCTGACTGTGTCTAAAGCACGGGTTTGGCGAAATGTAGTGGTAAAGACAAAATTCTGCGCTTTTTTACCTAAAATTAATGAATATGTAGTGGCAAAAACAACGAGTGTTACGGAGGGTTACGGATAACGAGACTTTGGCTCCAAAAAATTGACTGTGCTGAAAGCCCCGGTTTTACTGGGCTGGAGCGAGGCGTAATTTTTTTGAACGACGATTTGTTACGTAAAGCACGACGGGCGCGCATTGCTACGGCCGTCACTCGGCGGCATAATGTAGCCCCTTTTTTCTGCCCCTACATGTGGAAGGTTCCCGTGACTCAGAAGCCCGACCAGTGTCTTGGTGAATGGATCGACCGTGAAGCACTCGCAGAAGCGATGATTCCGCTTATCGGTCAGCTCTACCGCAATAACAACGTGGTGAGCTCGATTTATGGCCGCAGCCTGATCAACCGCTCGGTGATTTCGATCCTCAAAGCGCACCGCTTTGCCCGTCATCGCCAGACCGACGAAACCGAACTCTCCGTCCACGAAACATTCCCGCTACTCAAGGCGATGAGCGAGCTCAAGCTCGGTGCCGCTTCGGTAGACCTGGGCAAGCTGGCGGCCAAATACAAGGCCGAAGGCAATGGCCGTAGTGCCGAGCAGTTCGTCCGTGAAGAGATGGCCGACGTGGTTGGCCAGCAGAACGCTTCCGCCCGCAAAGGCACCGACGTTGTCCTGTACGGCTTCGGTCGTATCGGTCGTCTGCTGGCGCGCATCCTGATCGAGAAAACCGGTGGTGGCGACGGCCTGCGTCTGCGCGCCATCGTGGTCCGCAAGGGCGCCGAGAACGACCTGGTCAAACGTGCCAGCCTGCTGCGTCGCGACTCGGTTCATGGCCCGTTCGATGGCACCATCACCATTGATGAAGCCAACAACACCATCACCGCCAACGGCAACCTGATCCAGGTTATCTACGCCAAGAGCCCGGCCGAAGTCGACTACACCCAGTACGGCATCGAAAACGCTCTGATCGTCGACAACACCGGTGTATGGCGTGACGCCGATGGTCTGGGCCAGCACCTGGCTTGCCCGGGCGCTGCCCGCGTAATCCTCACCGCACCTGGCAAGGGCGCGCTGAAGAACATCGTGCACGGCATCAACCACGGCGAAATCACCCCTGACGACAAGATCATCTCGGCCGCTTCGTGCACCACCAACGCCATCGTGCCGGTGCTCAAAGCTGTGAATGACAAGTACGGCATCGTCAACGGCCACGTCGAAACCGTTCACTCGTTCACCAACGACCAGAACCTGATCGACAACTTCCACAAGGGCAGCCGTCGTGGCCGCGCCGCGCCGCTGAACATGGTAATCACCGAGACCGGTGCCGCCACTGCAGCCGCCAAGGCTCTGCCAGTGCTCAAGGGCAAGCTGACCGGTAACGCGATTCGCGTTCCTACGCCGAACGTGTCGATGGCTATCCTGAACCTGAACCTGGAAAAGGCCACCACTCGCGAAGAGATCAACGAGTACCTGCGCCAGATGGCCATGCACTCGGATCTGCACAAGCAGATCGACTACGTCAGCTCCCAGGAAGTGGTTTCCACCGACTTCGTTGGCTCGCGCCACGCAGGCGTAGTGGACGCTGAAGCGACCATCACCCAGGATAACCGCGTTGTTCTGTACGTCTGGTACGACAACGAGTTCGGTTACAGCTGCCAGGTGGTTCGCGTGATGGAAGACATGGCCGGTGTAAACCCGCCAGCATTCCCGCGCTAAGCCTTAGCTGCACATGAAAACGCCCCGGCCTTGGTCGGGGCGTTTTTGTTTGTGCTGCTTTTGTCTGTTGGGGGATGTGTTGTTCGCGCTGGCCTCATCGCGAGCAAGCTCGCTCCCACAGGGTATGGTGGTGCTTGCACGGTAGTGATCACGCCAGCTATCCAATGTGGGAGCGAGCTTGCTCGCGATAGCGGTCTGAGAGAGCTATCAATGCTGAATGTGATGGCCTCTTCGCGAGCAAGCCCGCTCCCACGGTTCTATCGCATAATGGCTGGCCCTGGCGGTGTGTCAGGGGATGCATTGGGGAGCTCGGGAATTGATGATCAGGTGGCAGGGGGTGGCATTTTTGCTGCTCGGCGCACTATCAGGCTGCGGCAACGGCGACACTCTGGAGAGCTTCGGCGGCCCGACCATGGGCAGCACTTATTCGATCAAGTATGTGCGCCATGCCGGCCTTCCGGCGCCGGACGAAGTCCGTGTCCAGGTCGAGCAGATCCTCGCTGATATTGACCGGCAAATGTCGACCTACCGCAGCGACTCGGACATCGAGCGCTTCAATGCATTGCCGGCCAACGGCTGTCAGGCAATGCCGGCGTCGATCCTCGAATTGGTCCGCGTGGGTGAGCAACTGTCAGTGCAAAGCGACGGTTCCTACGACCTGACGGTGGAGCCGTTGCTGAACCTCTGGGGGTTTGGTCCGCAGGCCCGCGGGGAAAAAGTCCCGACCGCCGACGCGCTCGCCGAAGTCCGCAAGCGCGTCGGTCATGAACACTTGCGCATCGATGGTGACCGGTTGTGCAAGGACGCCGCCGTGGAGGTCGACTTCAACAGCATCGCCGCCGGTTATGCAGTGGACACGATTGCCGCAAGACTCGAGGCGATGGGTATCCATGACTACCTCGCCGAGGCCACGGGTGAGCTCAAGGCGTCCGGCAAGAAAGCTGACGGCTCGCCGTGGCGCATTGCCCTGGAAGAGCCGCGGGATGACCGGCAGGTGGCGGAGCGGGTCATTGTTGTCGACGGCTACGGCCTGTCCACTTCCGGCGACTACCGGAATTATTTCAAGCAGGACGGACAGCGTTTTTCCCACACCTTCGATGCCCACACCGGTGCGCCGGTCTCACACCCCCTGGCGTCCGTCACAGTGATTCATCCTTCTGCGTTGATGGCCGATGGCTTATCGACACTGTTGCTGATTCTCGGCCCGGAGCGCGGTTGGGACTACGCAGAAAAACACGATATCGGCGCATTTTTTGTGATTCGTGCCGATACAGGTTTCGTCACACGCAGCAGTCCCGCTTTTGAACGCCTCAGTGGCAAAAAAACCGAATGATTTCGGCGATTTGAGCATTGAAAACTGGCGTTGTAGCGCAGGCAAAAGTAGCCTACGACGCGACCAAGGGTTAATGTGCGCGGCGTTGACGCTTCTATAGACTGTGTCCGGGTTCTGCACTGGCCCCAAATTGTTCCTTCATGCCACGCATTGGCGTGATTTAGCCGCAGGTGCCGAGGGTGCCGCGGCCTGTTCTGAGGAGTACGCATGGCTGTCTACAACTACGACGTGGTGGTGTTGGGTTCCGGCCCGGCAGGGGAAGGCGCGGCAATGAACGCCGCCAAGGCAGGGCGCAAGGTGGCGATGGTCGATAGCCGTCGCCAGGTCGGCGGCAACTGCACTCACTTGGGCACCATCCCGTCCAAGGCACTGCGTCACTCGGTGCGGCAGATCATGCAATTCAACACCAACCCGATGTTCCGGGCCATTGGTGAGCCGCGCTGGTTCTCGTTCCCGGACGTGTTGAAAAGCGCCGAGAAAGTCATCTCCAAGCAAGTCGCTTCGCGTACCGGCTACTACGCCCGTAACCGCGTCGACGTATTCTTCGGCACCGGCAGCTTCGCCGACGAGCAAACCATCGAAGTGGTCTGCGCCAACGGCGTGGTCGAGAAACTGGTGGCCAAGCACATCATCATCGCCACCGGTTCGCGTCCTTATCGCCCGGCGGACATCGATTTCCACCACCCGCGTATCTACGATAGCGACACCATCCTCAGCCTCGGCCACACCCCGCGTAAACTCATCGTTTACGGCGCCGGCGTGATCGGTTGCGAATACGCCTCGATCTTCAGCGGTCTGGGTGTATTGGTTGAATTGGTGGACAACCGTGGGCAACTGCTGAGTTTCCTCGACTCGGAAATTTCCCAGGCCCTGAGTTATCACTTCAGCAACAACAACATCACGGTTCGCCACAACGAAGACTACGACCGCGTCGAAGGCGTGGACAACGGCGTGATCCTGCACCTCAAGTCCGGCAAGAAGATCAAGGCCGACGCCTTGCTCTGGTGTAACGGTCGTACCGGCAACACCGATCAGTTGGGTCTGGAAAACATCGGCGTGAAGGTCAACAGCCGTGGCCAGATCGAAGTCGACGAGGCGTACCGCACCTGCGTGCCGAACATCTACGGCGCCGGTGACGTGATCGGCTGGCCGAGCCTGGCCAGTGCCGCCCACGACCAGGGTCGCTCGGCCGCCGGCAGCATCGTCGATAACGGTAGCTGGCGCTTTGTGAATGACGTGCCGACCGGCATCTACACCATTCCGGAGATCAGCTCGATCGGCAAGAACGAGCAGGAGCTGACCCAGGCCAAGGTGCCGTACGAAGTGGGCAAGGCCTTCTTCAAGAGCATGGCGCGGGCGCAGATCGCCGGCGAGCCGCAAGGCATGCTGAAGATCCTGTTCCACCGTGAAACCCTGGAAGTGCTGGGTGTTCACTGCTTCGGTTATCAGGCGTCGGAGATCGTGCACATCGGTCAGGCGATCATGAACCAGCCGGGCGAACTCAACACGTTGAAGTACTTCGTCAACACCACGTTCAACTACCCGACCATGGCCGAAGCCTATCGGGTAGCCGCGTACGACGGCCTCAACCGGCTTTTTTGACGGGCTCCGGCCGGTGGCCTGAGCCGGCCGGGGAGACCGATTTCAGCAATTCTCGAGCGTGGCGGTGGCCAAACCGGGAAAGTCTGTAATCAGGCTGTCAACGCCGAAGTCGGCGAGTCTGCGCATCAGCGCGGGCTCGTTGACGGTCCATACCGACACATGCAGCCCCTGACGTTGCGCCCTTTGCAGACGTTCCGGCGTGCACAGGGTCCAGTTCAGCGCCAGAATCTCACAGCCATAGCTGGCGGCGACCTTCAGTGGGTCAAGCCAGGCATACTCGGCCACCAGCCCGCGGGATACGTCCGGCACCAACTCCAGCGCAGCCTTGAGCACTTCACGGGAGCTCGAGGTGATGGTCACCTTGTCCATCAGGCCATGACGCTGCACCATTTCGCGAATCGCCAGCACGGTGGTCGCGGCACGCATCCGTGATGCGCTTTTGACTTCCAGCTGCCAGTGATCGAAGTCGCATTTCTCGAACAGTTCTTCCAGTGTCGGAATCGGGCATGGCTTGATCCAGCCCGGGCCACCCTTGCGTGCGTCATACGTCACAAGCTCGGCCGCCGTGTGTTCGACGACCTTGCCGCGACGGTCAGTGGTGCGCTTGAGGCTCGGGTCGTGGATGACCATCAGCTCGCCGTCCATGGACAGGTGCAGGTCCAGTTCGCAGCGACGCACGCCGTGCTTGAGACATTCCTGAAAGCTGGTCAGGGTGTTTTCCGGTGCTTCGCCCTTGGCGCCGCGATGGCCGTAGATGAGGGTCACGGTTCTTCCTTAATTTAATTGCCTGATTCGAGTTGGTCGCGGGCCAGGCGTCGTTCCTGGGCCTGCTTTTGCAAGATGTGGCGGGCCAGCAGTTGGCGTTGGGCGTCGGTCAGGTGTTCGAACTCGGTGCCGACGTCATAGCCGTCGCCCTTGCGGTCGCAATGGGTGACGCGGGCGCGCAGCAGCAGGCCCAGGGCCTGCGGCATCAGCACCAGTTTGACCGACAGGAGTGCGCCGGCGGCAATGGGCGATGGATGCTGAAAGTCGATGCCGCCTTCGGAGATGATCACCGGCTGCGGTTCGCCGATCTGCCCGAGCACGGTGATGGCGATCACCTGGCTCAGCAAGTCGATGCGTTTGTTCTGGGATTTGAGGAACGCCGCGAGGTTCCGGTCGCGTTCGCTGATCTGGCGCAACAGGTGTTGCGACTCGAATTCGCTCAGGTGCAGTTCGCTGAGCAAGTTGAAGAGCGGGGAAGCATCCTGCAACACTTCCTGGCCTGTGGCTTCAGTAGCGGACAGGGGCCGAATTTCCAGTGCGATCGTATCCTCGATACGGTAGTATTCGCGGCGATCTTCTTCATCTAATGTCGACATGGCGAACCCATGGTAGCGGCGGTGGTCTGAGTGTAAAGCTGGTTATCGACCCCCGCCACAAGGACGTTCCTTTTCCCTCCGAACAAGCCCCGACATGTTCAGACCTCTCTTCGTATTTATCGGCACGCGTTACACCCGTGCAAAGCGTCGCAATCATTTTGTGTCATTCATTTCCCTGACTTCGATGATCGGGCTCGCCCTTGGCGTGGTCGTGATGATCGTGGTGCTGTCGGTGATGAACGGCTTCGATCATGAGATGCGCACCCGCGTGCTGGGCATGGTGCCCCACGCGACCATCGAGTCCGGTGAGGCGATCAGCGATTGGCAAGGCCTGGCCGCGAAGATCAAGCAGAACCCGCAGGTGACGGCCGTGGCGCCGTTTACGCAAATGCAGGGTTTGCTGACCAATAACGGCAAGGTCTCGAAAGTCCTGCTCAATGCCATTGACCCGGCGCAAGAGCGCCAGGTGTCGATCATCGATCAATTCATGACCCAGGGAAAACTCGACGACCTGGTGCCGGGTGAGTTCGGCATCGTCATCGGCGACAAGGCCGCGGCCAAGCTCGGTGCGGCCATCGGCGACAAGCTGACCTTCGTCGCGCCCGAAGTCACGGTGACCCCGGCCGGGATGTTCCCGCGCATGAAACGCTTTACCGTGGTCGGCATCTTCCATGTTGGCGCCGGTGAGCTCGATGGTTATCTTGGCGTCACCAACCTGCAGGATCTGGCCCGGCTGCACCGCTGGAAACCGGATCAGGTCCAGGGCCTGCGCCTGAAGTTCGACGATCTGTTCCAGGCGCCGCGCACCGCGTGGAGCATCGCCCGCGACCTCGGCGAAGACCGCTACTACGCCCGCGACTGGACTCGCACCCACGGCAACCTGTACCAGGCGATCCGCATGGAAAAAGCCATGATCGGCCTGTTGCTGCTGCTGATCGTTGCCGTCGCTGCGTTCAACATCATTTCCACGCTGGTGATGGTGGTGAATGACAAGAAGGGCGACATCGCGATCCTGCGCACGCTGGGCGCCACACCGGGCACGATCATGCGCACGTTCATGGTGCAAGGCACTGTCATTGGCGTAGTCGGTACCGCGATCGGCGCGGTGGTCGGGATCTTCGCCGCGCTGAACGTCAGCGCCGCGATCTCGGCCCTCGAAGGCCTGATCGGGCACAAGTTCCTCAACGCCGACGTGTATTTCATCGATTACCTGCCGTCGCAGGTGCAGAGCCAGGACGTCGTGATGGTCTGCTCCGCGGCGTTGGTCCTGAGTTTCCTCGCCACCCTGTATCCAGCCTGGCGTGCCGCGCGCACCCAGCCTGCGGAGGCGCTACGTTATGAGTGAGTCGGGCATGAGTGATAAAGCAATCTTGAGCTGCCGCAGCCTGGGCAAATCCTACGAGGAAGGCCCGGAATCGGTGGAAGTGTTGGCCGGCCTGCAACTGGAGTTGCACCCGGGCGAGCGTGTGGCGATTGTCGGCAAGTCGGGCTCGGGCAAAAGTACCTTGCTCAACCTGCTGGGTGGCCTCGATACACCGACCAAGGGCAGCGTCTGGCTCGACGGTGAAGAACTGTCGGCGCTGAGCGAGAAGAAACGCGGCCTGCTGCGTAATCGCGCCCTCGGCTTCGTGTATCAGTTCCACCACCTGCTGCCGGAATTCACCGCCCTGGAGAACGTCTGCATGCCGTTGCTGATCGGCAAGACCGCGATCCCCGAAGCGCGTCAGCGTGCCAAGGCGTTGCTGGAGCGGGTAGGGCTGGGTCATCGCCTGGAGCACAAGCCGGCCGAACTGTCCGGTGGTGAGCGTCAGCGCGTGGCCATCGCCCGCGCCCTTGTGAACAATCCGGGCCTTGTGATGCTCGACGAGCCGACCGGCAACCTCGATTCCCACACCGCCCAGGGGATCCAGGACTTGATGCTGGAGCTCAGCACCTCGATGCGTACGGCGTTCCTGGTGGTGACCCACGACATGAACCTCGCCCGCCAGATGGACCGCGTCCTGCACTTGCAGGAAGGTTGCCTGACTCCCATCTAACGGATTGAAACCCGACGCGACCGAAAGGTGCGTCGGGTCTTTTATTTTTATACGGTGCCCCAGCGAATGTTCAGACCGTTATCGATCTTTATCGGCACGCGCTATACCCGCGCCAAGCGCCGCAATCGCTTTGTTTCCTTCATCTCGATGACCTCGATGATCGGCCTCGCCCTCGGCGTGCTGGCGATGATCGTGGTGCTGTCGGTGATGAACGGCTTCCAGCGCGAAATGAGCTCGCGCATCCTTGGCATGGTGCCGCACGCCACCATCGTCGGCGTGAACCCGATTGACGACTGGAAGCCCGTGGCGGCGGCCGCGATGAAAAACCCGGAAGTGACGGCGGCGGTGCCGTTCACCGAGATGGAGGGCATGCTGTCCTACAAGGGCACGATGCAGCCGATCCAGGTCAGCGGTGTCGACCCGGCGCTGGAAGGCCAGGTGTCGATCGTCGCCAAGCACATCGTTCAGGGGAGCCTGGAAGCCCTGAAGCCGGGCGAATTCGGCGTGGTGATCGGGCAGATCACGGCGCGCCGCTTCCGCTTGAACGTGGGCGACAAGATCACCTTGATCGTGCCTGAGGTCAGCAATGCGCCGGGCGGCATTACCCCGCGCATGCAGCGGCTGAATGTGGTCGGCGTGTTCAAGGTCGGTGCGGAACTGGACGGCACCATGGCGCTGATCCACATGGCCGATGCCGCGCAGATGCAGCACTGGGAGCCGAATCAGGTGCAGAGCGTGCGCCTGGCGGTGAAGGACTTGTATGCCGCGCCGCAAGTGTCGAACGACATCGCCACGGGACTGGGCGCCGCCTACAAGGCTGACGACTGGACCCACACCCAGGGCAGCCTGTTCAGCGCGATGAAGATGGAAAAAACCATGATCGGCCTGCTGTTGCTGATGATCGTCGCGGTGGCGGCGTTCAACATCATCGCGACCCTGATCATGGTGGTGAACGACAAGGGTGCGGACATCGCGATCCTGCGCACCATCGGCGCCACGCCACGGCAGATCATGGCGATCTTCGTGGTGCAGGGCACGGTGATCGGCATCGTCGGCACCTTGATTGGCGGTGTATTGGGCGTGATCGCCGCGCTGAACGTCAGCCAGATCGTGGGCTGGATCGAGCGGGTCAGCGGGCAGCACATCTTCAGTTCCGACGTGTACTTCGTCAGTAACCTGCCGTCTGAGTTGCAAGGCGCGGATGTGGCGCTGATCTGCACGGCGGGGTTTGTCATGAGCTTCCTGGCCACGGTTTACCCGGCCTGGCGTGCGGCGAAGATCGAGCCGGCTCATGCACTTAGATATTCGTAACCAGTAACACCGCCATCGCGAGCAAGCTCGCTCCCACAGTAGATCTGAGTCAACTCGGTCAACTGTGGGAGCGAGCTTGCTCGCGATGGGGCTGTACCTGCCGGCCTCAATCCCCCCTTGGCAACTCGATCACAAACCGCGTCCACCCATTCTCCGATTCGCAACGAATCTGCCCGCCATGGGCACGGATGATCGACTGGGTGATCGCCAGTCCCAGTCCCGCATGTTCGCTACTGCCTTCACGACGCGCAGGATCGGCCCGGTAGAACCGGTCAAACAGGCGCGGCAATAGATCTTTGGAAATCTGTTGGCCGGTGTTTTCAACAGTCAGGCGCAACTCTTTGGGCTGATCGACGATTCGCACCCGAACCTCGCCATCGACCGGCGTGAACCGCAGTGCGTTGTCCAGCAGGTTCGACAGTGCCCTGCGCAACATGCTGCGGTCACCTTCGATGCGGGCATTGCCGTCGCGACTCAGTTTTACCTGCGCGTCTTCCGCCAGCGGCGCAAAAAACTCCAGCAGCAGATCCGTTTCCTGTCCCAGTTCCAGCGGTTCGCGCTTGGGGATTAACAGTCCATGGTCAGCCTTGGCCAGATAGAGCATGTCGTTGACCAGTTGCGCCATCCATTGCAGCTCTTCGAGGTTGCTGTGCAGGGCTTCGCGGTAGTCCTCGATGGGGCGAGGGCGGGTGAGGGTGACCTGGGTGTGGGTCAGCAGGTTCGACAATGGCGTGCGCAGTTCATGGGCAATGTCGGCGGAGAAGGCCGACAGGCGCTGAAACGAGTCGTCGAGGCGTCCGAGCATGGCGTTGAAGTTGTGGGCCATTTCCGCCAGTTCCGGCGGCATGTTTTCTTCAGGTAGTCGCGAGTTCAGCGATTGCGCGGAAACACCACTGGCCACCGCGCTGATCCGCCTTAACGGGCGCAAACCGCTGCGTGCCGCCCAGGCGCCCAGCAGTGCGGTGGCCAGGGCTGACAGGCCGACGGTCAGCCAGATCAAATGCTGCATGCGTTGCAGAAAGTGCTGGTGATGGGTGATGTCCAACAGCAGGGTCAGTTGCGGTGACTCGGGTTTGTCCGCGAAAAGCGGCGCATTGAGGACGCGGTAATCTGTGCCTTCATGGCTCACCGTCGACAATCCGGACCGGCGCGGCAGTGCCTGGGGAATGTTGGTCGAACTGTCATACCAGCGCTGGCCGTCACTGCCGGTGATTCGCAGGGACAGGTCAGCCTGCCGGCTCAACTCCTCGGCCAGTTTCACTTCGCTGTCACTCGACTGTAAGTCGTGCAGGGCCCGACGCAAGCCAATCAGCTTGCCGTCCAGCAGTTGCTGGTCGAGTTCAACGAAGTGCGCCTCGCTGGCGCGGCTGAACAGCACCCCGGCGAACAACGAGACCACAGCGGTGCATGCGGCAAACAGCAGGGCCAGGCGGCTGCTCAAGGAGAGACGGCGCATCAGGCGGGACGCTCTTCAAGGACGTAGCCCATGCCGCGTACGGTATGGATCAGCTTGTTGGGGAATTCATCGTCGATCTTCAGGCGCAGGCGACGGATCGCCACCTCGATGACATTGGTGTCGCTGTCGAAATTCATGTCCCAGACCTGGGACGCAATCAGCGACTTGGGCAGGACTTCGCCCTGGCGGCGCAGAAGCATTTCCAGCAGGGCGAATTCCTTGGCGGTCAAGTCGATACGCTGGCCGCTGCGTTCGACCCGGCGCCGGATCAGGTCCAGGCGCAGATCGGCCAGTTGCAGGCTGGTCTCCTGAGGCGTGGCGCTGCCACGACGCAACAGGCTGCGGACCCGGGCCAGCAGTTCGGAGAAGGCAAACGGCTTGACCAGATAGTCATCGGCGCCCAGTTCGAGGCCGTGAACCCTGTCCTCCACGGCGTCACGGGCGGTCAGAAAAAGTACCGGCGTGTCCAGGCCGGCGCTGCGCACCGCTTGCAGAATCTGCCAGCCATCACGACCCGGCAGCATCACATCAAGAATCAGCAGGGCATATTCGCCGCTGAGGGCCAATTGCTGACCGGTGTTGCCGTCGGCCACCAGTTCGGTGTTGAACCCAGCCTCGGTCAGGCCCTGGCGCAGATAATGGCCGGTTTTCGGTTGGTCTTCGACGATCAGCAGTTTCATGGGCGACTCATGGCAAGTGGAACGAAGGCTTTATACCGTGGGCAGCATTCGCACAGGGCAACCTGACAAAGTTGTAATCTGGCTGTCAGGTTACGGGCAGTGGCAGCAGTTTAGAGTTTTGCGCATGCTGAGCCTTAACTTGTTGGAGTATGACGATGTTTTTACGCAAATCCGTGGCGCAAATCCTATGTTTGCTGGCGCTGAGTTCACCGGTGTGGGCAGACGCCGGGCATACCTACGATTTCGGTCAACCGGCCTCGGCGGCCAAGGCGACCCGCAGCATCGAGATGGAGATGGGGGACATGTCCTTCGCGCCGAAGTCCCTCGATATCAAGGCCGGGGAAACCGTGCGCTTCGTGCTGGTCAATAAAGGCCAGTTGCTGCATGAGTTCAACTTGGGGGATGCGGCGTTGCACGCCAGGCACCAGCAGGAAATGTTGCAGATGCAACAGAGCGGCATGCTGGCGCCAACCGGAATGAAGGCAATGGCCGGCATGGATCACAGCAAAATGGACCACGGCATGAAGCATGATGACCCCAACAGCGTGCTGGTGGAACCGGGCAAGACCGCCGAGCTGACCTGGACCTTCAGCAAGGCCACCAGCCTTGAGTTTGCCTGCAATATTCCCGGTCATTACCAGGCCGGCATGGTCGGCAAACTGACTGTCAGTCAGTAAGCACTCAAAGGCGGGAGCAAAGGCTGATAGAATCCGCTGATTCTTCAGTCAGGTTTCCGCCATGCATCCCGCAGCCGAACACTCGCCGCTGGGCAAGTCCAGCGAATACATCGCCACCTACACGCCGTCCTTGCTGTTCCCGATCCCGCGCACCGCGAAGTGGGCGGAGCTGGGCCTGACGGCGCAAACCCTGCCGTACAAAGGCGTGGACTTCTGGAACTGCTTCGAGCTGTCCTGGCTGCTGCCGTCGGGCAAGCCGGTGGTGGCGATCGGCGAATTCAGCATTCCGGCGGATTCGCCGAACATCATCGAGTCGAAGTCGTTCAAGCTCTACCTCAACTCCCTGAACCAGACGCCGTTTGCCGATACCGCGAGCCTTGAGGCGACGCTGGCCAAGGACTTGTCGGCGGCTGCGGGCAAGCCGGTGGGTGTACGCATTCGCAGTCTCAAGGAGGTCGAGAGCGAAGGCGTCGTGGCCTTGCCGGGCGTGTGCATCGATGAACTGGATATCAGCGTCAGCAACTACGAGCATCCACGGCCGGAACTGCTGCGTTGCGATGATTCGCGCATTGTCGAGGAGAGCGTGCAC
The DNA here is from genome assembly GCF_002236115.1 of Pseudomonas jessenii. Classification (GTDB taxonomy): domain Bacteria; phylum Pseudomonadota; class Gammaproteobacteria; order Pseudomonadales; family Pseudomonadaceae; genus Aquipseudomonas; species Aquipseudomonas jessenii. Next base: position 528,188 of record NZ_NIWT01000002.1, read on the forward strand.
AGCCATTTGCTCAAGTCCAACTGCCCGGTCACCAGCCAGCCGGACTGGGGCAGCGTCGCGGTGGAGTACCGTGGCGCGGCGCTGGATCATGCGAGCCTGCTCGAGTACATCGTCAGCTTCCGCCAGCACTCGGACTTCCATGAGCAGTGTGTAGAGCGGATCTTTCTCGACCTGCAGCGGTTGCTCAAGCCAGAGAAACTGACGGTGTATGCGCGTTATGTGCGTCGTGGCGGGCTGGATATCAACCCGTATCGCAGCACTGAAGAGGTGCAGCTGCCGAACCATCGCCTGGTCCGTCAGTAACGAAACCCTGCAGGAGCGAGCAAGCTCGCTCCTGCAAAGGCATTGTTGGTTTCAGATCCCCATGTTGGCCAAGGCCTGCCCGATGTTGCGCAGGGTGCCGGCAAGGGTAGGGTGTTCGAGCTCAAAGCGTTCCACGGCCAGGTTGACGCCATCGGCGAGGCTGGAATCCTGGGTTTTGGTTTCGAGTTCAAGCTTCAACTCGATCTGTTGCATCAGTTCGTTCAACTCTGCGCGTTCGGCTTCGGACAATGGAGGATTCTGTTCCAATTGCTCGCGCAGGGCATTGAGCTGTTCTTGCAGTTCGCGGGCAGGCATGGCGTTCTTCCTTCTTTTATCGATAGGCACTGGCATAGACCATGGCGGCAGGCCAAAGGTCGATGTCTGACCTTTAGATTAATCCACTCGCGCCCAACGTGCATGATCTCGATCAGGGCTTTTCGCCCTTGAGCCGACGCAAGCTGATATCGGCCAGGCAGGTATCGAGTTCACCGAGGTGATCGATCACCGAATGCACGCCCAGACCAAACAGTTGCATCGTCGCCTTGGCGCGTTTGATGTCGCGCTCCTGCGGGGGCAGCGCTTGCCATTGCTCGGGCGCCAGCCCGCACAGCGAGCCGCAGGACGCCAGACCGATGGTCCACAACCCGGCATTGAGCCCCGCTTGCAGCAAACGGGGTTCGCCGCTCACCAGTACGCAGCCATCGAGTCGCTCGACGTTCAGGGTCATCAAGGCGTGCCAGCAGGCATTCGGGGCGGGCCATGGGTTGTTTGTAGCTGAATGTTGCGAGGGTTTGATCCATTCCGGCAGCGCCGCAGCCAGGGATTGGCTGAGGGCAGGGGGCAGTTCATCGAGCCAGGCGCAGGGGATTTGCTGGCGCTGCAAGCTGCGCAGGCTATCCAGTGCGCCGGGCGTGGCCTCGGCGTGTTCGGCCGAGTGGCTGCCGTGCCGGTGCGTGTGCGCGCCGAAATCCACCAGGCAGCCACTGAGGCCGAACAGTACGGCGGTCAGGCTGGGTGCGGTTTGGGGCAAGGCTTCGGCGAGCGGCATGTGGACGTCCCTGAAATAGCCTGAAGGCTAGTGGACGACGGTGACAGTTGAATGACATGGATGTGAAACGCTCACATTTGGCACGATTCCTTCCGTGTGGATCTCGTACAAAGTGCGTTAAACGGCGTTTACGTCTTATACTTGCCAACTTATTGCCTGGGCCAAGTGCCCGAGCCAGTACAAACCAAGGAGTTTTTTTTCTATGCGCTGGAGCAATCATCTAGCCAGGATTTGTGTATGCGCCAGTGTGATGCTGGTTCCGTTCGCTGCCCAGGCCGCCACGGAAGAGGATCCTTGGGAAAGCGTCAACCGCCCGATTTTCAAGTTCAACGACGTGATCGACACCTACGCGCTCAAACCCCTGGCCCAGGGCTACGAGTACGTGACGCCGCAGTTTGTCGAAGACGGCGTTCACAACTTCTTCCGTAATATCGGCGATGTGCGCAACTTGGCCAACGATATCCTGCAGGCCAAACCTCGTGCCGCAGGCGTTGATACCGCGCGAATCATTTTCAACACCACCTTCGGCTTGCTGGGCGTCATTGATGTCGGCACGAAAATGGGCCTGCAGCGCAATGACGAAGACTTCGGTCAGACGCTGGGCTACTGGGGTGTCGGCAGCGGCCCTTACGTGATGCTGCCGCTGCTGGGGCCAAGCACCTTGCGTGATGCGCCGTCCAAGTACGTCGACAGCTACACCGGCGCTTATCGTTACATAAACGACGTTCCGGTGCGTAACTCGTTCTACGCCCTGGACATCATCGATACCCGTGCCAACCTGCTGTCGAGCGAGAAGCTGATCACCGGCGACAAGTACACCTTCATCCGTAATGCGTACTTGCAGAACCGTGAATTCAAGGTGAAAGACGGTCAGGTCGAAGACGATTTTTGATCTCGACCGGTAAACTGAAAAAGGCGGCCATCAAGGCCGCCTTTTTTGTCTGCGAAGACCCGCATGCGGATGAAATCGCGGTTTTCACTGTAGTCCCGGCCGGTTTGACTCGTGGGTTCTAACCTTCCATTGGGTTACGGATTTGCCTGTTCTTATAACTCTCGGTGATTTGACAAATAAAGACGTCAAGCGACCATCGGCGTGAGCTTGAAACGCCCCGCGGATGGGAGTACCGTCTGCGCCTTAGAAGGGCACCTCTGGTGAACACGTGTGTAGGGCAATTGCCCGAAAGCGGTGCTACAGAGAGGCTAGAAAGCGAATCCAGTAGTCAGCGCCGGGCCAAAATCCCCGCCTGCTACGCCAACCTAATTCTGGCGCCGTTTGCCCACATGCCAAAAACCAGTGCCACGCTGCTGATAATCGATGATGACGAAGTAGTGCGCGCGAGCCTCGCCGCCTATTTGGAAGACAGTGGTTTCAGCGTCTTGCAGGCCAGCAATGGTCAGCAGGGTCTTCAGGTATTCGAGCAAGACAAGCCCGACTTGGTCATCTGCGATCTGCGCATGCCGCAGATGGGCGGTCTCGAACTCATTCGCCAGGTCACCGAACTGTCGCCGCAAACCCCGGTGATCGTGGTGTCGGGTGCCGGCGTTATGAATGACGCGGTCGAAGCCCTGCGCCTGGGCGCGGCGGACTACCTGATCAAGCCTCTCGAAGATCTGGCGGTGCTCGAGCACTCTGTGCGCCGGGCCCTGGATCGTGCGCGCCTGCTGCTGGAGAACCAGCGCTACCGCGAGAAGCTGGAGAAGGCCAATCGCGAGCTCGAAGCCAGCCTGAACCTGCTCCAGGAGGACCAGAACGCCGGTCGCCAGGTGCAGATGAACATGCTGCCGGTCAGTCCTTGGACCATCGACGAGTTCAAGTTTGCTCACCAGATCATCCCGTCGCTGTACCTGTCGGGTGATTTCGTCGACTACTTCCGGGTCGACGAGCGCCGGGTCGCCTTTTACCTGGCGGACGTTTCCGGTCACGGCGCCTCCTCAGCCTTCGTCACCGTGCTGTTGAAGTTCATGACCACGCGCTTGCTGTTCGAGTCCAAGCGCAGCGGCACCCTGCCGGAATTCAAGCCTTCAGAGGTTCTTGGTCATATCAACCGGGGCCTGATCAGTTGTAAGCTGGGTAAACACGTCACAATGGTCGGTGGAGTCATCGACGAGGAGACCGGTTTGTTGACCTATAGCATCGGTGGTCATTTGCCGTTGCCAGTGTTGTACACGCCAGACAGTGTTCGTTATCTGCAAGGGCGTGGTCTGCCGGTGGGCCTCTTCAACGAAGCCACCTACGAAGACCACGTGCTGGAACTGCCACCGACGTTCAGCCTGACGCTGATGTCTGATGGCATTCTGGATCTTTTGCCAGAACCCACACTCAAAGAGAAAGAAGCGGCGTTGCCCCAACGGGTCAAGGCAGCGGGCGGCACCCTGGATGGGCTGCGGCAGGTTTTTGGATTGGCCACGCTAGGGGAGATGCCGGATGATATCGCCCTGTTGGTGTTGAGCAGGAATCTTTGATGAGTACCGGTAGAATCCAGTTCGCCGAGCAGGATGGCACCTTCGTCCTGAAGTTCGTCGGTGAAGTTCGCCTGACCCTGTGTTCGGCGTTGGATGCGACTATTGAGCGGATCTTCAGCGCGTTGAATTTCAATTCGATCGTGATCGATCTGACCGAAACCCGCAGCATCGACAGCACCACACTTGGCCTGCTGGCCAAGCTGTCGATCCTGTCGCGGCAGAAGGTTGGCCTGCTGCCGACCGTCGTCACCACCCACGAAGACATCACGCGGCTGCTGCAGTCCATGGGCTTCGAGCAGGTGTTCAACATCGTTGACAAGCCGGTGCCGTGCCCGGAATGCCTGGACGACCTGCCAGACCAGGATCAGTCCGAAGAAGTGGTGCGGATCAAGGTGCTCGAAGCGCACAAGATCCTCATGGGCCTGAACGACACCAATCGTGAAGCCTTCCATGACCTGGTGAATGCGCTCGAACGCCATTGATCCCCTGAATTGATGTGGGTCAGCCAGACCCCCATCGCGAGCAAGCTCGCTCCCACAGGTCCTCGTTTAGCACACGACCTCAGTCATCCCGCGAACTCCTGTGGGAGCGAGCTTGCTCGCGATGGCGTCCTGCCAGTCACCAAGCACATACAAAAAAGGGCGAACCCTCACAGGTTCGCCCTTTTTGCATTACACCCGCTCAGCTCACAGCTTGGCCTGCAACAACGCCTCGAGCTTCTCCTGATCCCGCGCGAACTGACGAATGCCTTCGGCGAGTTTCTCGGTCGCCATCGCATCTTCGTTGGACAGCCAGCGGAACTGCGATTCGTTTAGGCTCAGGCGCGCTTCACCGGCATGGCCAGGCGCCAGTTTGCGCTCCAGCTTGCCGGTATCCGCGGCCAGCTTGTCGATGAGGTCCGGGCTGATGGTCAGGCGGTCACAGCCGGCCAGTTGCTCGATCTGGCCCAGGTTGCGGAAGCTCGCCCCCATGACCACGGTCTTGTAGTCATTGGCCTTGTAGTAGTTGTAGATACGCGTCACCGACTGCACGCCCGGATCATCCGCGCCGGTGTAGTCGTTGCCGTTGGCTTTCTTGTACCAGTCGTAGATACGGCCCACGAACGGCGAAATCAGGAACACCCCGGCGTCGGCACAAGCGGCCGCCTGGGCAAAGGAGAACAGCAGGGTCAGGTTGGTCTGGATGCCTTCCTTTTCCAGGATCTCGGCAGCGCGGATGCCTTCCCAGGTGGACGCGATCTTGATCAGCACGCGGTCGCGGCCAATACCGGCCTTGTCGTACAGCTCGATCAGGCGATGCGCACGCTTGAGCATGGCATCAGTGTCGAACGACAGGCGCGCATCCACTTCGGTGGAAATGCGGCCCGGAATCACTTTCAGGATTTCTTGCCCCACGGCCACGCCAAAACGGTCGCTGGCCAGGCCCACATCGCCCTTGCAGTCATTGACGCAGGCGTTCAGCAGCTCGGCATACGCAGGAATGGCCGCGGCCTTGAGCAGCAGGGAAGGGTTGGTGGTGGCGTCCACGGGTTTAACGCGAGCGATAGCTTCGAAGTCGCCGGTGTCGGCAACCACGGTTGTCATTTGTTTGAGTTGTTCCAGCTTGGAAGTCATGGGCGTGCTCTGTCCTATGGGTCTGATGACATTACCCGAGCGCTGACAGCCACTCAAGGGCGTGTACGTGTATCAATGCCCCCCATGGCAACAACCTGAAAACAGGTGTTTGAAAGGTGGGGGGCGGTATCGATAAATAGGATGCCAGGCGGGCTCACAGGTTCAACTCAGCTGACGGTTATCGCCTTGCAATCAGATCACCTGACACCTGAATCTTCTGATAACGCCCACTGTGCCCTGGGTGTAATGCCGCTAAATTTTTGAATTCTATATAGTTTGGTTGCGCCCTCAGTGATTGTTATAAAAAGTCCACTAAGTTGCCGCAAAGGTAATCTTGTTGTTGGTGGGGTGTTATCTAATAAGGTGTGATCGTTAGAATACGTCAAATATATAAAGCGAATAAAGTGTAGTGTGATAATAGCAAGTGTTTGCATGGTGGAAATGACTTCACAAAGTGAAGAGGTATATGTTTTTGGATGCGTTTGATGATCTGATGCTCGGCTACGCATTAAAAAAGTTGACCAACGTGTTTGAAGAGATCGTGGAAGTTTCGAAAAGCCCCTCTTCGGACAAGGCAACAGGCGTACAGGATATCAAGCAGACTAAAACTGCAAAAAAACTACCTGTCTGGCTGGGACGTCTGAGGGTTAACACTCCTTATCAAGTGACGCATGTTCTGATCGATCAGATGCACGCCTCTCGAAAACTCAACCGCGACCTGCGCTTCGCGGCACAGGCTGCCTTGCTGGACGCGCTGGTAGAGGACGGACTGGCAATGCACATCGCGAGTTATTCGGTGCTTGTCGTAGAGAACCGTCTGAAGTGCTTTTCGGATCGATGAGCGCTGTATCTACTGAACACGCGCCCAGTGTCCATTACACTGGAAAATTGCATCAGGCGTGAGGAAGTAGATTGGAGTCAAAACTGTACATCGCACAATACGCCGGAATCACAGTCATGCTTCCAGCGGCCATGGTCGTCGCGGGTTGGTTATGGTGCACGGCATCCAGAAAACTCGCCCTCTTATGGCTAGGCGTACTGTTCGTAGCCTATTTCGTCGTAGGTTTCAGTAAAGTGCTTTTCAAGGGCTGGGGAATCGGCCTGGAAAGCCTGGATATCGCGGTCATCAGTGGCCACGCAATGAACGCTTGCCTGGTGTCGACCGTTGTACTGAGTTTGCTGTTGCGCCAACTGGATCATCGCCTTCGATGGCTGGCGCTGGGAGCGGGGCTGCTGTCGACCTGGTGGTTCAGCATCCAGTATGTCGGTCAGACGATTCATCCTCTGCCGGAAGCGATTGCCGGGGCGGTTGTGGGATCAGCCGCGGCGTGCGTCTTTCTTTTCAGGCTGGAGAGAAGGGAAATCCGCAAGATTCCTTTGCCGGCCCTGGCGCTGGGGCTAGCGGGGATTCTACTGAGTACGAGCATTCCCAAGTACACCGCCGAGGGGGTCTTGAACTCGCTGGCAGTGACTCTGTCGGGGGCAGAAAAGGCTTTTATGCAGCCTCATTGGCGCAGTTCTGGCGGGCCGTCACGGTTATAGCGATTGGCGTGATGTTGAGTCCCGGCAAGAGGGTGGAGCTAGGACTCACTACTGCTTTTCTCATCAATCCGGGCCAGCAGCTCTGCAGTTTTCAACTGCATCAGCGCAACATCACCACGACTCTCAACGTTCAGCACGATTTCTGGCTCGGTCTGCGAGAGGTGGATCTTGAAGCGCCATTCAGTGAACGTCAGGCTTAGGCCGTCGCTCTCGTCTACGTCCAGCGCTTTACTGGCGTACAACGAACGAAGATGCGTCAGTACGGCAGTCGGATTACTGACTGCACATCGAATGTCCCCGGAGGAGGGGAAAAGCCCGATGCGTTCCACCAGCAATCTGGGTTGAGGGGAGGTAGAGGAGGGTGCTCTTTCGTACGTCCGCAACCAGGCCATCAATCCACTGTTGCCCTCGGTGAACTCCTGCCCCAAAACCATATTGCCCGGTGCAAAAGGGTCCAGCGATTTATAGACAGAGTCGATCGGTGATCTGGAAGCGTTCATAGTGGTCTGCCTTGCAAAAGGTTTATGGCCGCTCAGAAACGCGGCACCCAAGAGCTGAAAATTACCGGTTACAGGCCTTTCTTATACAAATTCTCATAACAGAAATTGGTCGCGTCGATATAACCTTCCGCTCCGCCGCAGTCAAAGCGGTGACCTTCGAACTTGTATGCCAGGACACAACCGCTTTGTGCCTGCTTCATCAACGCGTCAGTGATCTGGATCTCACCGCCCTTGCCGGGCTCGGTATCAGCAATCAAGTCAAAGATATCGGCCGTCAGAATGTAACGACCAATAATGGCCAGATTGGACGGGGCATCTTCCGGTTTAGGCTTTTCAACCATGCTGTTAACCCGGTAAATACCTTCGCGAATCTGCTCGCCGGCGATGATGCCGTACTTGTGCGTCTGGTCGTTGGGTACTTCCTGAATGGCCACGATCGAGCAACGGAACTGCTTATAGAGCGCGATCATCTGCGACAACACACCATCGCCTTCCAGGTTCAAGCACAGGTCGTCCGCCAGTACCACTGCAAACGGCTCATCACCAATCAACGGACGGCCAGAGAGAATGGCGTGCCCAAGCCCCTTCATCTCCACCTGACGGGTGTAAGAGAAGGTGCAGGTATCCATCAACTCGCGAGTACCGTTGAGATAGTTCTCCTTGTCGGTACCACGAATCTGATGCTCCAGCTCGTAGCTGATATCGAAATGGTCTTCCAGCGCCCGCTTGCCGCGCCCGGTGACGATCGCCATGTGCTGCAGGCCGGCATCCCGTGCTTCCTCAACACCGTACTGGATCAGCGGCTTGTTGACGATCGGCAGCATTTCCTTCGGCATCGACTTGGTGGCGGGCAGAAAGCGCGTGCCATAGCCGGCAGCAGGGAATAGACATTTACGGATCATAGAAGCGTCCTTTTTTCCAATGTATAAGAGAAGCCGTCATTTTCTGCGGACAGCACAGATGCCCCCGCCAATGGGCAGAGCCTCCCAATTCTCGCTATGCTCACGGACGAAGCCATGGTCTTAAGTGCCCGGGAGCTCTGCGGACTGTTTGATTGGGTGCTTACAACGCCACACAATCAAGCCGATCAGCACACCGACAGCATTCGCCAGGGCGTCGTAAGGTGATGCTGTGCGCAGCGGCATTAGTCCTTGTGCATACTCGATCAGGATACCCGTCACCAGACAGCCCAAGGCGATCCAGCGCACGTTGACCCGCAGGAAGGCCAGCCGGCAACTAAACGACAAAGCGAAAAAGCCTATCAAGTGATGCAGCTTGTCTTCCTGGACAAAGGCTTCGGGAATGGGCTGCGCTCGCAACCCGGCTGCCAGCAAGACCACGCCAACGCTGATGAAAATCAGAGTTCGTATCCATTGGGGAAGTTGTGTTATGCCCAGGAACAACGAACTCATTCGGTGATTTTCTCAAAGTTCTTATAGAACGCATCTTTGTCGCGGCCATTGGTCATTGTGTACAGCGAATATTGGCGGTTCAGACGCGCGCCACCATCGCGGGTCAGCGGAGCCCAGACCAGGTTGGCGCGACGCATCGTGGAAACGCTCATCAACTCGTCGAAGGGGACCGAGATATAGATACCTTTGTCGAAGCTACCCTCGCCGAACTCTTCTTTCGAGGCCGTGGTGCGGGTGACCCAGCCACCGAACTTCACGCCGTTAGTGAACTCATGCGACAGATCGATCGTGGCACCCCAATCGCGCGCCAGGTAGCGTCCAACACTGACCGCAGCCTGCAAGTCGAACGGCAGTTCGGTATAGGTGGTGATGTGACCGGTCGTGGTGTTGTAATCGCGCAGACCAAAACCCTGGTCAAAGTCACGCTGGCGTACAAAGTTCAAATCAGCACCCACGGCCCAACGCTCGCCCATGGGGCGGTACAGCAATTCACCACCGACCCCGGCGAACATTGATTCCAGATAACCGCCATACACCATGCCATACAAGTCTTGATCCAGTTGCTTGGCATGGTTGAGTTGAAATGTCGGCATTGTTACATCAGAGGTGATGACGTACTTGCGCAAATCGGTCCGCACTCGGGGCAGATTGCTCGGCGCGTCGTACGTGAACTTATCAAAGTTGTTCAGGAGATTGGTGCTTATGACCCCGCTCGTCCACGTGTTGCGGGTAAAGCGGTATTCTGCGTCCAAATCAGCGGTCAACTGGTACAGCAAACCGTCGGGACCACCAATGTTTTGCTTGTAACCCAAGCCGATACCATAGGTAAAACGCTCAAGGGGCTGGCTGTACAGCGTGTTTTCAATGTGTGGCGTGGCCCGGTTCAATTCGGTGGTGCGGTGCAGGTCAGTAAGGTCTTGCTGGTTATTCACCACTTCCCGGAAGGTTTCGCGGGGCACACTGGTTTCTTCAACGGGCATGTCGTAACGCTTGTTCACCAGCGTGAACCAGTCGATTTCGTCATTCGCGCTGTTGTCCAGAATCCGGCTGGCCCGGCCCACACCTTTGGCTGAGTAGAAATAGCGCGACTGCTCGCCATACACAATCAGCTCGGAATCGCGCTGAGCAATACGCTCGACCTTATAACCGGCGTTGTTTTCCAATCGTTTGGAAACCCCCGCCCAGTCGACCTGGTCGAGCGGCGCAGTTGGCGCGTGTGCCGGCAGCGCTTCGACAGCGGGGTCGTAGCGCTTGGCCGGCGCCTTGCGGCTGGCGAAATTGGTATGAAAAGTGATGCCGAACAACGCGGTGTTGCCGCGCTCCCAACCGGCGGTCAGATCGACAGAGTCACTTAGCTTGAAGACCGCCCCGATGTTGATGGGCGAGTCCTGCTTCAGGCTATTATCCAGCGGCTCGTGCTTGTAGTCGTTACCGTCGAACTCGAGTTTCAAACTCAAGGGCGCCCAGGGCGTCTGATAGGACACACCGCCAAACAACGCGGGCGAGCCGCGAAAATACGAGCCGGTATTGACGTTGCCCGCGTCCGCGCCGGTGTTTACCGGGCGTGTATCAAAGCGCTCGTCGATGTACCCCAGCGGGTTCTCGAGGTCCGCACGGTTACCGATGTAACCCCAGGCAACGCCGAGGCTGAAATCCAGGTCGTAGTAACGTTTGTTCGCCACAAAGTATTCGCTGGAAAACAGGCCGGTGCCCCCGACATCCCGAAAACCGAGCGCGACCTCGGGCAACCAGTGGCTTTCTTTCCAGAGGCGGGCTTTGACATCGACCGCCTTGTCTTTATAGCTCTGGTCGCCACTGAATGATTCGGCCCCGTATTTACGGTCGCTGATAGCGGTATAACGAAAACTACCTTCCAGCCAATCGAGGGGCTGTATTGAAATGCTATAGCGCGAGTAAGGGTCTGTCCGGTTGGCGTTCAGGCTGAATTCGCCGGCGGGTGCCATCCGTGCGGTAGGGGTTTGCAACAAACCCACACCACCGAAATCATTCTGGGTAAAACGCGGCTCTCCATGAGCCAAGCTGTAGGGCAACAACACTACGGCGGCAAAACGTAACTTCAAGGGGCCACCTCGGGCAGCGGTTGGGTGGCGAGAAACTGAGCAAGCTGCTCGTTCAAGTCGGGTGTGGGCAAATCCAGATCATCGTTGCGCACGGGCACCAGAATTGTGCTGCCGGCGGCGGCAATCACCCCATCTTCGCGGTTCCAGGCGGCGTTGCCGACTCGCTTGACCAGGCCATCGGGCTGAATCAACCACAGGTAATCGGCATCTGCGTCGGTCACCGGCAGACAGCTTTTGAGATATTCCTGGGCTGGCAGCAGGGCGCGATAGGGCAGCGTGCAGGGCTGTTCAACTGCACCCAGGACAGTGACCGTCGTCGGGCGTAGGGGGTAAATCAGCTGGTCACCGTCACTGAGCGAGTAATTGCGGGCGAACCCAACCTCCAGCGCCACGGGGTCGAGCACCGCGACTTTGCGGCCGGTAACGGGCAGTCGGCTGACCTCTTCAAACAGACGCGCAGCCAGGGCCGCAAGGCTGCTTTTTTCTTCAAGCAAGGCCCCACGTTGAAGCAACTTCAGATCGAACAGCACGCCGGCCTTAAGGCGGGTTTGCTGCTCCAACAGTGGCTGGTGCAGCCAGGCGGCGGCCAACCAGTAACTTTCGGCGTTCGGGCGTGCCTCGCTGACGGCATCGAGCAAGCGCGTGCCTGGCACGAACGTGAAGGATCCGGCGTCTTGTACATCACCCGTGACCGTGACAGCGGCCTGAGTCATCGTAGAACTTGCCAGCAACAGGCAAGCCGACAGCGTTTTCGAATATCTCACCGAGCCGTCTCCCGGTCAGGGCGCAATTGCACAATCTTCAAGAAAAGTTCCGGCGTGAGATATTGTTCGCTCTGCAGGATCAAGCCATCGTCAGGCCTGACCCAAAAACGGTTGGTGGCCTTGAATCCCAGCTCGGGGATGTCGACGCGTTCATCTATGCGCTGCAACGCATAGTCCTTGTCCAGGATGGTGACGGTTTCGATGCCCTGTCGACTGAAACGACTGTTAACAGCCAGTCCGACCCGCGGACCCTGATAGACATCAATCCAGCGGGTACTGCTGTAACCGTCGGGCAATTGCTGCAAGCCACGCTTGAACGGCGACTCACCGTCGAAGCGCGTGCCATCGAGATTGATGCTCAGGCCGACAGTGCGCACGACCAGACCATCGCGCATCAACAGCACTTGCTTGCCGGAGGCGACCCAGAACTCCAGGTCGTCCTGCTGGCGAAGCTTCGCCAGCACACCTTCGCTGACGTCCGTGGTGACCTTGATCTGCGCATAGGGCACGGCCTCCACTTGCGCTGCAGTCACTTGCAGCGGCTGGACGCCCAGTGTGGCGGCTTTAAAGGTATCCAGGGACGCCTGCATCAACGGATTGCAGCCACACAGCAGTAAACCCACCGCCAGGCATGAACTGTTACGCAAAGTTTTCAAAGCGGCTCAAACCTTATCGACTGCTGGCTTCACTGAGATTGTTTTGAGCTGCCGCTCCGGTACCCAGGATAGCGGCCGAGGGCAGCAACTGGCTGATCAAGCGGTTCCAGCGGGTCACGCCTGCAGGGCCGACGTAGACAATGTCCTGGGGTTGCAGATCGAAGCGGGTGGCGAGAGCAAACGCGGTCGGCGATTCGGCGTCCAGCTGAAAGACTTTTGCCGGCTCGGTTTCAAGGCTTTCCGCACCTCGAATGACATACAGTGCATTGCCGTTGGAAGTGGTCTGGTTCAGTCCACCGACCGTTCCGATCGCATCCGCCAGATTCATCCGGTTGATTTTGTACGTGAGTGCCCGTGGCTGGTTGACCTCACCCATGACGTAGATCTTTTTCCGGTCGTTGTAGGGCAGGTACAACTGATCGCCGTCTTTTAAATAGACGCTATGCAACAGCGAGCCTTTGCTGTTTAGCGAGTCCAGGTCGAGAGGGTACTCACGTCCGTCCCGGGTCAGTGTCAGGCCTGCAAGGTCGGCATTCAATGGATCGACAGTCGCAATACCCATGGCTTCGACGACAGTGAGTGGCGACGTGGTTATGGGTTGTTGACCGGCTTTTAAAATGGCGCCGGAAATAACGACTTTTTGACTGGCAAACCGCAAAACACTCAAGTCAACCTGGGGGCTGTCGACGAATTGTGTCAGGCGCTCGGCAATAAAACCGCGTAGCTCCTCGATGGTTTTACCTGCGGCATGAATATTGCCGATATAGGGGTAAAACATGGTGCCGTCCGGGCGTACCAGGCGACCGTTCGCATCAATTTGCTGTTGCGCACCCGATGGTGCAGTCAACTCAGGATGGTCCCACACCGTGATGTACAGCACATCATTGGCGCCAATCCGGTAAGCCCCCGGCTTGAACGCCAACAACTCGGCTGGCACCGAGGCTTGCACTTTTGTCGCCGCGTTCTGGGCAATCAGTTTGGGCGTTATCGGAATCAACTCGATCCGACTGCTTTCCGGTGAGCCATCACGGCCGACCTGACTGGTATCCAGGTGTTGACCGGGTGAGAACATACAGCCTTGCAGGGCTACGCCTGCAAGCACAGCGAGCGACAAACTACGAATCATGATTGAGGACACTTGTGGAGGGAACACATCAGAGCTGAACCACCCGGATTGCTCCGGGTGGTGGAAGGCTATCGACCTCGCGGTACGCTTAGCGTGTACCGGTGGTGCCGGTAGTACCAGTAGTGCCGGTAGTGCCGCCGCCATTGCTGCTGCCACCACTGGATGACAGTGCAGCGGCTCCGGCGACAACCACGGCGCCGAGGCCGAGAGCAGCCTCTGTGGACAGGCTGCCCACGAGAGGGGTGGACTGATTCAAAGAAGTGTTTTTTGCAGGTGTGCCTGGAGCGGAAGACGCTGCAGGGGGCTCAGCGGCTAAAGCGGAGGCACTTAAAGACAGCAATAGAGCGGAAGCAAGAAGTTTGGTCATGGTAGATTCCTTTTTGATGCATCGTCGGTATTGGCGGTGAAACTAAGAAGCGAGCGTGCAAGGCCAAAAACGCTGAGCGTCCATTAACGTTAAGGATAGTATTGATTCGAACTCGATGAGAGTGGACCTCTGGTTCGATCCTCAATGAGGTTTATCTTGCGATTATTGCCTTAAGAATACCTGCGTAGGACGCCTGACAGGTCTGACGTTTTATAACGCGCACCCACTGTTTCTAACATTACCCGTCCGCGCCACGAGTACGGCGATGATATTCAAGACCGCTTAAGCTTTTCTTTTATAAGCAACCAGGCGAACTTGCTGTTGGTGGTCAAGTAGCGCTTCCACATCCTGCCGGGTTCCTGGATAACACGGTACAGCCATTCCAGCCCGTAATTCTGCATCCATTGCGGCGCACGTTTTACCTTCCCCGCGACCACATCGAACGTTCCGCCCACCCCCATCACAAAGGTGACCCCCAACTGATCGCGCCAGCGGTTGATAAAGTTTTCCTTCATCGGCGAGGTGATGGCGACGAACAGCAACTGCGCACCTGAAGCCCGAACCTTCTCGACCAGTGCGGCTTCGTCGTCCCAGAAATAGCCATGGTGATACCCGGCGACTTTCAGCCCTGGGTAAAGCGCTTTCACCTTGCTGGCGGCGGTGGAAACGACCTCGTCCTTGGCGCCCAACAAAAACACCGAAAATTGGTTGGTGGCGCTCATCTCCAGCAATTCATGAAACAGGTCGACACCCGCGACGCGCTCGGGCACTGAGTGGCCGAGAAAGCGGGCACCCAAAACGACACCCATCCCATCAATATTTACAATATGACAGCTATTAACAGACTCCTTTAGCTCTAAATCCGACTGGGCGTTGACGACCTTTGCAACGTTTATCACGCAATGTTGCGTAAATGTTCCGTCTTTAATCCGATTTTTTATATAGCTAACAGATTCAGACATTGAGATGGAGTTAGCTTTCATGCCAAAAACGAACAGTGGATTCACTTTGGTTGCCTGCGCTATAAATTATACAATTAAGTCGAGCTTGTCTGGAGTTGACGTTCTAGAAATAGCTGGTGGCTATTAAGAAAACGCTCCATACCAAATTTTTCAAGTATGTAAGCTTTTCGATTTTCAATTAATTCAATGTTCTGAATTTTAGGCAGCGAGGTCACGGCGGACTTGAGAGCTAAAGAGAAGCTTTCTGGGGCGTGCACATTGAAAGCAAATGAAATTGGGTCGTTTGAACATATTTCACGGAGAGCGGGAATATCCGAGAATAATAAAATTTTACCCTGATATATTGCTTCAATCGCTATGAGCCCAAAGCCCTCCTCAAGGGACGGGATTATAATGATGGGCGTATCTATAAGGCATGAGTAAGGGGCTTGCTTGTAACCCAAAAAAGCGACATTGATTTCAGGTGGTAATACTGAAGCCTGCCTGGAAAGGTTATCCAGTTCGGGGCCTCGGCCGATTATTTTATACTGAAGGGGTAGTTCATTGTTTCTCGCAAACCGCTCCAGTAGCTTAATGGCTTTGTCGAAACCCTTCCATGTATGTAGACCTCCAATGGATCCTACTCTTAACGGCGACGTGGCGGGGGGAGGAGGTTGAATATAATCGCCTCCCATATACGGATTATAAATGACCTCGATTTTAGAGGCGGGGATGCCGAGCTCAACGAAATAATCTCTTACTGATTTTGACACTGCGATATATTCCCGGCACTTGAAAACTCTGAACATCCAGTTGCCAGTCCGATAATGTGCGTGCCCATAAAAAACAGTACGCACATTAAGAATGTTAAACAAATAAACGAATGGTAAGAAACACCGGCTATGTATATAAACCACCTGAGGCGGTTTCGCTAGTGTGCGTAACGAAAGGTGCAGAGCCCATCTGATTTTTTTGGGCAAAAATTTCGTGAACACACCTCCGGAGCTTAGTTTGCTGAATATTTGAACGGAGTTCCTATTTAACAGATCAAGAATACGCTGTGCCCCGCCTCGCGTAGGGTCCGGATCGTTTATCAAATGCCAAACGCTGTAATTCATATAATTCTTTTTCATGTTACTGAAGAGCCACTCGCGATTGGATTGTGTCGAACTTTAATGAGTTTTCAAGATTTTTTGAACAAACAATCTGTGCTGGTATAAGACTCTGGTATCTAGCTGAATGGATCCGAATACCAAAGATTTCGCTCTTGTGAATATTCTTAATACTGTGATGTCTGATTTTTCCAGCTGTTTGGTAGTGGATTAGTTCGAGGTCTTGCTTGAGAAGATGATAGAGGTTTAGGTTCGTAGGCAATTCTTCTCATGTAGAAATAGTAAGGCATATACATCCAAAACTTAAGCGTCGGATAGAAGGCTAGGCAGGCAATAAATAAAATAATACCCCCTCTTATATGAAACTCACTGCGGGGACACTTTAAAAATAATCGTAGGGAGTCCCAGATTATAATTATCAGTCCAATAAGTCCAAGTTCAAAGAGGATAACGGGTGTTTCACTACCATCGCGAGCGTCGTCATCAATATCATACACCAGTACTGAAAGTCGGTTCTTCACCGCTACTGTTCCCCAACTCCCTAGCCCATGACCGATCAAGAGATTTTCATAGTTTTTTTCTGCATAAAAATCAATTACTCGAGTAATTGGAATCCATCGCGAAGCTTGGTTGAGAATGCTATCATTATCGTCTTTTTGATTTATTGCGCCTCTAAATGAAAATACCCCGGCTAAAACGGAAATCATAAGGACAGAAACGAGTGCTCCTTTTGCAGGGGATTTCTTCATTAAAGGTAGCGTATATATGACTACTAAAATTGCAATGGTTGTAAGTGATCCATTTAATATTATAGTTAATACAGTGGCAAGAAAAAGCACCTTGTTTTCTTTTATAAAGGCAATAATGTTGGTTTTTATTAATAATAACGTGTTGAATGCAAAGGATATGGCGAACCAATTGGGTTCAATAAAAAAGCCACGCAGGCGATATGAAACGGATGAACCTTTTTCGTAGTGCTCTGCGTTGATAAAGCTTAATTGAATTCCGAAAAGCTTAAAGCTGAGATATTGGCCAATCCCCGTTATGATCATAATGACTTGAAAATAGTGGAGCACTTTCCCGTCTAAAAATCTAAAGGTGTTAGCGCAGTAAATCATTACATTGGTTGCTATGATTAGGTAGGTAAGGATTGATAAAAAACCTGGCTGACTAAAGTAGATTCCATTTAAAAAGCAATAGACGATAAGTATAGAAAAACTATAGTCTCTTTTCAGGGGGGCTATTGTTTTGTTGGGCGATGTAAGGAGGAATACGACGTTGGTCAATAATATTGCGCAAATGCCTATATGGAGTTGTACACCCATATTCAGCTTCAGCAGGGAATCAAAAGCAAAAGATAAATATATTATTAGTGTCCAGGTTTTTAAATCAAATTTCATCTTGACTTACCTTAGTGACTCAAGCAGAAATTGCTTAGAGGCATGTACAACGGATTCTAGCTTTGGACTTACTTCGCTGTAGTTAATGGCTTGCTTGTCGAATTTTATATCTTTCGTGTGAAGGGCACATCGGTTCATTAAGCCTACCCTCGCAAGAAGGGTTGTTTGGCGTGCATTCAGGTTTTCAACTATGTGGGGGATAAATATAAATTGTTTTTCGAAGTTTATTGAAAATGCAGTGCCGTGAAATGAATTTGTTATAACAAAATCCGCATTTTTAATAAAGGATACCCATTCGCCGGGGGAGACATCTAATATATTAATGTCTGCGGAGTTTACATGCTTGGCGCCAATGTGAATGACTGGGATGTCCGTAGTCTTTTTGAGTTCTGTTACCGCCTGCTCATATCTAGCCAACATTTCTCCTGAGCCAACAACGTAGCTCAAGATGTATTTTGTAACTGGTATGCGCCGTTGATCAAACACGTCGACGTAGTCTTTGATCAACAGTGATGGGTCAACGACAACCGTTAAGCGGGTTTTATCGATCATGCCTTCTAAGTCAGAGGCCAGCGTTTCTTCACGTGCCCCTATTGCATGGAATTTTGACGTTAATTCTTTAACCTCGGAGATATGGTCATGGACTCGTATACTACCCGCGCTGGCGGCATACGCAATCCTACGAGAATCAGCTGGCACAAAATCCAAGAAAAAAGCCTTATCGAATTTTCCACCGGTCAGACGGTAATTCCATATTTGATCGCTGCCACATATGAACGCATCGCCATCGCTTATTTTTGTTATAGATTTTGATGTAAAGTATATGTTTTTTGTTAGCGGTAAGTGCTTTGAAGAAAAAGCACTGAAAGCGAGAATTTTCTTGAGCTTGTCGAAGCTTTTCTTTATCCCCTTTGCCGGTCGATATGTCTGAAGAAGAAAGTATGTCGGTGCATAGTTTATTATTTCCACCTCAAAATTCGATGAGCGAAGATATTTCGCAAGTGCATAAGCCTGTAGAGCAGCACCATAATTTAATGCTTTCTGGAATGTGATGACATAGACTTTTTTCATAATTATTCCGCAACAATTACCACTTCTGGTTCAATTTTTAATTGAAATTTTTGAGTTACGCTAGATTGAACTAGCAATGAAAAATTCAAGATGTCCACCGATGAAGCCTGACCATGGTTTAATATGACAAGTGGTCGTTTTTTATCAATGCTTACGTTGCCGATTCTGCGCCCGGCCCAGCCGCATGATTTAATTAAATCACCTGCTGAAATCTTTAAGTGAGAATCTGACTCCTCATATGTTTTTATTGCAGGGTCTATCAATTGTATTCTTGCCGCTTCTTTTCGCTCTACTACCGGGCTTTTAAAAAAACAACCATTATTGCCTATGTGTTTAGGGTCGGGCATGGTTTTTTGCCGAATGTATTTAACCATGGCTCTTTTGATTGTAGGGCTTATTATGCTCAACGCCAAGAATCGTCTAACGTAATCAAAGTTCATTTTAAGCTTCCATGATGTAGAAGCTCCAATGCGAATTGATTTTATTATCAGCAGTACTGCCAGGGCAGCCTCTTTAATCACCGTTCGTGTACATGATAGTAAGCTTCTGTTGGCGTAAAGCTGAGTAAATGGCTTTGGTAGAAGTATGAAATCTACTGATAAGACCAGAAGCTCAGGCCGACGTTTGAAAATGCTTTGACGATATGAAAACTCACACTCTTGGTTGTTGAGTGTGAGGAAAGTATGATTTTTCAAGTCATAACAGTTTACTTTTTCTATGACTTCGCTTACTTCCGCTCCATAAGCACCGATGTTTTGTACCGGAGATGCTCCTACATTACCAGGAATTAAAGTTAAATTTCCAGGCCTTGCCAGCCACGCTTTATGGTGATGGCTACAAACTCATCCCAGTCCAACCCCGCGTCGCTGCGCACGATTATGCGATGTTTGGATTGTTCTATAATTTGAATTTTTTGCGATTTTGGTTGAATTACAACTCCATTGAATTCGCAAGGTAGAAGAATATTACTTCCTCCGCCAAGTATTAAGTAGTTATTGCCTAGTTCATAGTTTTTAAGTAGTGATAACTCTTCATTTTCAGTAAAGCTGAAATATTTATCGGTGACGCTTTCAATTTGAAATTTATTTAGGTTTCTAAGGCTAAATTTTAACTTAAACATTTTTGCTCCTCGAGAAACGAAGTCCTTTTAGTGTTAGGTTGACAAGGCTGTTGTTCTGTATTTTAAAGATGTAATGATAGGTGGGCATCACGCCATGGGCCATATAGTTTGCAAGGGCCAAGCCACAAACTGTAGATATTGCAGCTCCTTCTATACCCAAAATCGGGATTAACAAAAAGTTCATTATTAAGTTGATCAAGCAGGCGCCAAGGCTTTTAATAAAGGTTTTTCCTTGTTTGTCATCGGCAACAATCAACTGGCCGGACGCGGCGCCTAATGAGATCAGAGCAGGACACGCAGACAAGATATATGCTGAATAAATTGCCTCCTGATATTCTGCACCGTAAAGATAGGGTAGGCCCCATCCGACGCAGACGAACATTAATGCGGACATCGCTAATCCGATGAAAATAATAATGTCCGAAAACTTCTGTCTCGCCTCGTCGGAGTTTATGAGTTTTTCATTTCGAAAGATTTTAGGAGCGAGGGATTCAGAGATAACCATTGGGGCAAGGGAAAAAAGCAGCATGAGCGTCGTCGCGCTACTGTAGAGTCCAGTTGCATACTCTCCAAGAGTTGTTTTGATTATTATCAGGTCAGCTCTCTGAAACAAAATCATCGCTGCCCCAGAAAAAACCAATGGAGCAGATGAGTATGATAATTTTTTTACTATTTTAAAGCTTGATTTTAGTTTTTCTGGATTTTGTTTTTTATAAAGAATGATAAAAAATATCGAGATAAAAAGGAAATCCAATGAGCGGGCAAAAAGTACCCATAACAAATTCAAATGAAGAGTAGAAACTGTGATCATTGCTGAGATGCTGATAATCGATGATACCGCTTCGCATTTTGCGATCGACTTATTGTTTTCGTTCGATATTAGTTGAGATCTAAATGCCCTGGGTATTTTGTAGATAAAAATAAGCGAATAGATCAATAGTCCAGTTGCAATTAATTGATCGGACTCAAATAACGTATAGGCCCAGATGCCTAGCATTCCGACTGCCGCAAAAATGAAATTGGCAGTAAGCGCAGATCCCAGTATGGCTTCTTTGGGAAGCGCTCCCAAAGATAACTCTTTTACAAGAATATTCTGCAGTCTAAATTCGGCAATGATTGCAACGATAGAGGTTACGCCGATGATGAAGGCGAACCGTCCAAAATCTTCTGGACCATAAAATCTTGCGACTATTATGCTCGCTACAATTACTTTTGTTCCTTCGAGCCCCTTGGCTAGTAAAGCAAATAGTTGGTTGGGTGATAGTAAATCTTTGAACTTCATTTGCCTGGTGCCCGAAGGTTGAATCAGTGAGCTTTACTTTGACGTGAGCGATGTCACAGGTTTTTGGTTACTGCCAGAGGCCGCGGGTATCGACATGGGCTTTATCAGCCGTTTTTGACATGTCTTTGAATTCTTTGTGGTCAACTAGTAGTACCAGTACGTCCGCTTCATTTATGGCACTTTGAATGCTGGTGAGACTGGTTTTTTCACTTAGACTACTTGGTAGTTCAACGATGTTTGGTTCGACCGCAAGTACCGGGCCGGGGTGGGCAGCAATAATTCGTTGAATGATTTCAATTGCCGGGCTTTCCCGCAAATCATCAATATCCGCCTTGAACGCCAAACCAAAGCAAGCAATGGTCACTTCCCTTGCAGTCTTATCCCGATTGGTTTGCAAAAACTCGGCGACCGCCAGTTTGACCTTGTCGATCACCCATTGTGGCTTGCCGTCATTCACTTCCCGGGCGGTACGGATCAGGTGTGCCTGTTCCGGTGTTTTACTGACGATAAACCAAGGATCTACAGCAATGCAGTGGCCGCCGACACCTGGGCCGGGTTGCAGGATATTAACCCTTGGGTGACGGTTGGCCAGGCGGATCAGTTCCCAGACGCTGATATCCAGTTTGTCGCAAATCATCGAGAGTTCGTTGGCGAAGGCGATGTTCACGTCGCGAAAGCTGTTCTCGGTGAGTTTGCACATTTCCGCAGTGCGGGCGTTGGTGACGATGCATTCGCCCTGGACAAAGACCTTGTAAAGGCTGATGGCCAATTCGGAGCACTTCGGTGTCATGCCACCAATAACCCGATCGTTCTGCACCAGCTCGCGCAGCACATGACCGGGCAGTACCCGTTCCGGGCAGTGGGCAATGCGGATGTCGGAGCTTTCACCGTGGGTTTGCGGAAAACTCAGGTCTGGACGGGCTTCGGCGAGCCAGGCGGCCATCTGTTCGGTAGCGCCGACCGGGGAGGTCGATTCAAGAATGACAAGGTCGCCTTTCTTCAACACCGGAGCGATGTTTTTACTGGCAGATTCGATGTAGCTCAGGTCGGGCTCATGGTCGCCCTTGAACGGCGTGGGCACCGCTATCAGAAAAGCATCGGCGGGTTCCGGACGGGTGGTGGCGCGCAGGTAGCCTTCAGTCACGGCCGCATGCACAACCATGTCCAGGTCGGGCTCAACGATATGAATCTGTCCACGGTTGATGATATCGACTGCATTTTGATTAACGTCGACGCCAATCACTTGTTTTTTTCGCGAAGCGAAGACAGCCGCAGTGGGCAAGCCGATATACCCGAGACCAACGACGGAGATGGTTTTGAAAGGCATGGGACGTCCTTGAATGGTGTTGTGTAGATACGTTTTTCAAGCGAGATAACAGCCGCGCAACGCAACGGCTGTTAAGTAAGGGAGGGGGTTAACGAGCGAGCAGCGCCTCGATGATGCGCTGGCAGGCGTTACCGTCGCCGTAGGGGTTATGGGCGTAACTCATGGTGCGGTAGGCGACCGTATCGGTCAGCAAACGGTTCAACTCGCGGGCGATATCGGCGGTTTCGGTGCCGACCAGTTTCACGGTGCCAGCGGCAACAGCCTCTGGCCGTTCCGTGGTATCGCGCATCACCAGCACAGGTTTGCCCAGTGACGGCGCTTCCTCCTGGATGCCTCCGGAGTCGGTCAAAATGATATGCGCACGGCTCATCATGTGAACGAAAGGCAGGTAGTCCAGGGGATCGATCAGGTAGATGTTGTCAATGCCGGTCAGTAGACGATTGACGGGCTCGCGCACATTGGGATTGAGGTGCACGGGATAGACGATATCGACCTCTGGATGTTGCTGGGCAACCTCCATTAATGCCTGACAAATGCGCTCGAAGCCGTCACCGAAGCTTTCCCGGCGATGGCCTGTCACGAGAATCAATTTTCGAGCAGGGTTCAGGAAGGCCGCCGGTGCAGAGGCCTGGGCAAGCAGTGCCTGGTCCTGATCAAGACGTTTGACGACATCCAGCAGGGCATCGATCACTGTGTTGCCAGTGACGACGATCGTGTCTGGATCAACGCCCTCGCGCAGCAGATTGGCTTTTGACGTTTCGGTTGGCGCGAAGTGCAGGTTGGCCAACGCCCCGGTGAGTTTACGATTGCCTTCTTCCGGCCACGGAGAGTAGAGGTTACCCGTGCGCAAACCGGCTTCTACGTGCGCAACCGGAATCTGCTGGTAGTAGGCCGCGAGGCTGGCAGCAAAGGTGGTGGCGGTATCACCGTGAACCAACACGATATCGGGTTTGAATTCTGCCAGGACTTTCTTCAGCCCTTGCAGGATCGCGCTGGTCACATCGGTCAGGTCCTGACCGGGTTTCATGATGTTCAGGTCGAAGTCTGGCTCAATGGCAAACAACCCCAGTACTTGATCGAGCATTTCACGGTGTTGGCCGGTGACGCAGACTTTCGCCTCAAAGCGTTCATCTGCCGCCAGTGCCAATGCAAGTGGAGCCATTTTAATGGCCTCAGGACGGGTACCAAAAATGCATAGGGTCTTCATAGGGCGATCCATTGCTATGTTCGTAGCTGAAGGTAGTGGGAAGTTTGGACTGACATAACAAATGTCGTTTCAGATCGATGCTTTATAAAACAACTGTGGCCCAACCTTTGTTGATCCAGAGATGTGCGCCGAATTAACGGATAACCATCGACGTGGGATAGCACGAATTTGTTTTTCGCCACGCTACCGCCCCAGGATTAATTGCCAGTCCCTGAGAGCGTCATTATTTATTAATGTGTCTGCATCTCTTTTCAGCTGCAGGTAGCAAGGTGGAGCTGATACGGCTACCGCCATGCACTTCAGCTCGACGGTAGCGGGATACTCATAACATTTAGCTAACTAAACGCTCTCTGACTTATATTCGTAGTTGTAGTACCCATAATCGGCATAGCCATATTTGGCCGAGGCGCGTTTTTCAACGCCATTGAAAATAGCGCCTTTCAAATCAATGCCATTTTGAGCAAAGCGACGCATGGTCAATTCAATTTCACGAACCGGGTTAAGCGCAAAACGCGTCACAATCAAACTTGTGCCCGACTGGCGGCCGACAATCGCCGCGTCCGTTACTGCGAGCAGAGGTGGGGTATCCAGAATAACCAAGTCGTACTGGGTGCTGACTTGCTCCAGAAAGGCACTGAAGTTCGCATGCATTAGCAGTTCTGAAGGGTTGGGCGGTATTTGTCCGCGACCGATAACGTCAAGGTGCTCGAATTCAGTTTTATTGATCGCGGTTGCCAGGTCGCAGCGCTTGACGAGTAGATCAGAAAGTCCGTTTTCAGCGGGGGTTCCAAATACCTTATGCAAATACCCTTTACGCATATCCACGTCGATCAGCAATACACGCTGGCCGGTCTGCGCGATGACTGCGGCGAGGTTGGCGGAAACGAACGTTTTACCTACCTTGGGGCTCGGGCCGGAGATCATCAGACGATTATTGCTGGCTTCGAGCATGGCGAAGTGAAGGCTGGTGCGCAGGCTGCGCAATCCTTCTATGGCCAGGTCGGTGGGGTGACTGCTTGCCAGTATGGGGGCGGTGTTGTTAGCACGGCCTCGGCCACTTCGGAAGGTTTTGCTTTCTTCAGTTTTTTGCAGCGTGCTGAAAGGAATGGATGCGTACACCGGCAACCCCAGCTGTTCAATTTGGTCCGGATTTTCCACGCCGCGGCTAAGGGCTTTGCGAAAAAGCACCACTGCAGTCGCCAGGAAAGCCCCGAGCAGGGTGGCGATGAGAACGATCAGGGGCTTCTTGGGTTTAACGGGCTTTTTCAGATCCACATCGGCGGTATCGATCAAGCGCACGTTGCCCACAGTGCCGGCACGCATTACATCCAGTTCCTGGGATTTATTCAGGAGCTGGGTATAAATTTCGGTGCTGACTTTTACGTCGCGGGTGAGGCTAAGGAGTTCTTGCTGTGTTGAAGGCAGGCCCTCGACTTTTTTGGCCAGGCCATCCTGCTTGGCTGTCAGTTCGCCTAATTGGCTGAGCAAAGCCCGATAGGCAGGGTGTTGACGGGTAAACTTGCGATCCATTTCCGCTTGCTGCAATTTCAGTTCGGAGATGCTGGTATCAAGCGCCACGATCTGATCGAGAATGGCTTTGGCTTCCAGGCTGATATCGATGGATTTACTACGAATTTGATACTTGTTCAGGGCGTTTTCGGCTTTTTCCAAGTCTTTTCGGACCTGAGGCAGTTGATCTTTTAGAAACTCCAGGCTTTGAGCGGCTTCGGCCGAAGTCCGCTCGACATTTTGCCGTACGTAGAGCTTGGCGATTTCATTGAGGATTTGAATGGCTTCAGCCGGTTTCTCGCTTTCAAGAGCAAGCCCGATCATGCCGGATTCTTTACCGCGCTCTGATACATCAAGTACCTTTTGGTACTTCAAAATACTGGTCAGACGTGGGTCACGCACAATGCTGAACGTTGTACCAGGATTAGCCTGCAACACTTCGACTTGCAGTTTAATGCCGTCCTGGTCATAGGCTTGGCCCGCTTGGCCTTCGATCAGGACATTGTCGTCTTCATCCAGCAAAGTGAAGTGGCCACTTTCACCGGTGATGAAAGTTAATTCCTGACCCAGAAGCTCTTGTGGGAGCTCGAGCTGAAATATTTTCAGGGTTTCGCCACCCCAGGCAAAACTGTTCATGCCAAGCCATGGCGTCGCGACCGTATTAACAGCGTCTGGTTTGAACCGACGAGCAATAAAGTCGCCGATCACCGGAAAACGGTTCGGCTCGACAGTGATATCGAGCGATAGATTGTCGACAACCTTACCAATGATGGCGCGCGATTTGATTAATTCAATTTCTGTGGCGGAAGGTGACTCTTTACCCAACATGCTGTTGATATCGGAGAAGCCGAGCATGTCATTTTTCTTTGCCTCCACCTGTATCAAGGCAGTTGCCTGGTAAACAGGATTGGCCAACACCGCATAGGCCGTGCCAACGGCCATGGAGGCAGCAGTGATCCCGGCAATCAACCATTTATGATCGACCAGTGTCCCGAGTAGGCCCATCAAGTCGATTTCATCATCGTCATGTGAGGTTAATGCTGGAGTTTGCTGCATAAGTGAGTTCTTTTTTAACAGGTATCGAGGAATGGTTTAGCGTGCGAGACGCTTTGCCCAGGCGGTTACTGCTTCTTCAATCAACGCGTATGCATGCACAAAAGCAGGTTTGCCTTGACGGTAGGGGTCGCTGATTTCGCGGTTGTTCTGCCACTTGCCCAGCAAGAGGACCTTGCCTCGCGCTTCAGGTGCGATCTTGAGAACACGGTCTATGTGCGACTGCTCCATCACCAGAATCAGATCCGATTCGCTGATGGCTGCATGGGTCAATTGATTGGCTTTGTGCTCTTCTGGCAGATGGCCATGCTCTTCCAGTACGATCCGGGCGGTGGGTTCGATCGGGTGATCTTGTAGTGCGCCAAGACCGGCAGAGCTAACTTCGATATCGGACTGCCCCAGTGCTGCTCGCAACAAATGTTCGGCAGTGGGGCTTCGGCAAATGTTGCCAATGCAAACGATTAGAATCTTGTTAAACAAGGCAACCTCCCTGGAAATTCCACACTTGTGGTGATGTGCAATTGGAAAGACTAAAACTATGCTTTTCTTCAATGGCACTTTTGTGACGGCTTGCAGCTATTGGGTGTGTGCCTCTTTCCGTGAGGAGTTACCGTGCTGGATGAAGCTTTTGACTGCGAAGACTCTGGCCTGCTGGAATCCGGACTTGGAATGTGCTTGACAGTTGCTATGCTAAAAATCATAACTGGCAACCCACGACAACATCAACCATTAAATGCCACGCGAGCATTGAAAGCATATGGCAAAAAAAATTCCATATATAAAGCCAGATATTAAATAACAGTTAAATAACATTGTTGGTTTCTGCCTGACGGTTTTTAACGTTTTTGGCTTTTTTGTGTTGTCCTGTATTGGAGTGTGTTAAACGTCTTGATACGTAATTTGATGCTAATGATGTTCGGGGTTTTGCCTTGGGCGAAGGGTTCACTAGCGTTCCTGTATTGCTAATAAGTTTCGTATGTTTTTGAAGGGTTACGTTTCCATGATCGGCCAACTCCGTTTTTCAGGTGCATTTCCATCCTTGGGAGAAAATCGTCGCAAGATCGATGAGAAAACCACGGAGCTACTTGACCACACAGGTGCAGAAGGGGCTGATTGTGTCCATCCATAGTGCTTCGGCTGTTCAAATGACCTTGCCTGAGGGTCTCACCTCTAGCGCATGGTATTTGGTGCAATGCAAGGCGAGCCAGGACGAGCGTGCAGAGATCAATCTGGTTAACCAGGGGTATACCTGTTTTCGCCCTACGCATCGGCGCGAGCGTGATATGCAGGGGCGCAGGAGGGTTGTTCGCGAATCGCTGTTTCCGGGTTATCTGTTTATCCAGCTCGGCTTAGGTGAGAGTTGGGCGCCTTTGCGTTCTACTCGCGGTGTATTGCGAATTGTCAGTTTTGGAGGCAAACCGGTACCCGTAGGTGATGACTTGATCGCACAACTTCATGAGCACGATAGCGGAGCCCCTGTGGAGGCTCGGTTTGCCTGTGGAGAGCGGGTGCGTATCAATGAGGGGCCTTTTGTCGATGTGGAAGCGATCTTCCTGGCGATGGAGGGCGAGCAGCGAGTGTTGCTCCTGATGACATTGCTGCAACGTGAGCAAAGAATCAGCATGCCCTTGGTTGGTATCAGTAAGCATTGACACGGAGCGTTGCTCCCGGCCTGCCAATCAACAAGCAGATACCGCCTGGCAACAAGGTCAGTTGCCGTCGTCTTAGTTCCCCCCTGTAGGCATTAAGCTTTTGTCGCAGCACCAGGAAAGCAGCGGTCTCGGCCAGGGCCGCAGCTTTACGGCATGGCTGACGCTCCCGTTCGCTAATACGGTGTTTGTCGTCACGCGATTACCCGGTATCCACTTTTTAGCGGTCAACTGCTGCCGTTGCGCCTGCCTGAAGGTAAGCCCGGGCGTGCCGATATCGCCCTGAACCTGGTCATAAAGCCGTACGGTATCGAGCGGAGACTTAAAAGAAGTTGGCGATGAGTATCGTCACGAGAGTCGACAGCAGAACAACCTGCCGGTGTTGGTGCAGTTGCAGGCATGGCTGGGAAAACCCAGCCACTAGTGACGGCGCAAGCGCACTGGGTAAATGGCTTGCGTCCCCTGGTTAGCCTGCAGGCGTCCCCTCAATAAATGTCTTTTGACAGCAAGGTGAACGGCGTCTTCACCAGGATTTTCACATCCAGCCACAACGACCAGTTATTGATGTACTTGAGGTCGATCTCGACGCGCTTCTGCATCTTGTCGATGGTGTCGGTCTCGCCGCGGCAACCGTTGATTTGAGCCAGCCCGGTGATTCCCGGTTTGATTCGATGGCGAGCCATGTAGGCGAGAATCTTGCCGGAGTAGTAGTTGTTGTGCGCAACGGCATGAGGGCGAGGTCCGACCAGCGCCATATGACCTTGCAATACATTGAACAGCTGCGGCAACTCGTCAATGGAAGTGCGACGGATAAAGCGCCCGATCGGGGTAATTCGCGAGTCGTTACGACTGGCTTGCTTCACCTCGTGATCGTCGTGCACGCGCATGGATCGAAACTTCCAGACTTTGATGACCTTTCCGTTCCACCCGTGGCGGTCCTGTTTGAAAAATACCGGACCATGGGAGGTGAATTTGACGGCCAGGCCAATGATCAACAGTAACGGGCTTAGAGCGATAATGGCCATCAGAGCCACGCTTTTATCGAACAGGCTTTTACTCAATGCGGCAGTGGGTTGGCTGGAAAGCGGGCATTCAATCAAGTGGATTGCCGGCATGCCATCCACATCACTGACCGAGTGATTGAGCAGCGTCAGGCTGTTCAAGTCCGGGACCCAGACAACATCGACGTGGGCATCCAGCAAGTCGACATACATTTCTTCGATTTGTACCGCTTCGCTCAGGGGGAGCGTGATGTACAGACGTCGGATGTCATGAGTCTTGATCAGTTCGAGCAGTTCCTCTTGCGGGCCTACAACCGGTGGTGCGCCGGTCTCCAGCAAAGGAGTGGTGTCGGAGCTTACCAGGCCGACCAATGGGAAGTGCTCGAGGGCACGAAGCTTGTTAGCCAATCCCAGTGCCAGCTCGCCAGTACCCACAATCAGCGTTCTGCGCTCAACTTGAAGCGCCCGTTGGTAGTACTTCGAAAAACCATGCAGTGGGACGTACAACAGCGCCTGCCCGAGGTAGCTGCAGATAGCCCATATCAGAATGATTTGACGAGAAAACAGTTCATTGGCCTTACAGAGGAAGGCGACAATAGCCAGCGCTGCCAGTGTCATTGACCAACCCATCAGAAGTCTTACCAGGCCCTCTAGGTAGTTGTCCTTCTTGGCGTAGACGCCACACCAGGAATAGGCTGGAACCGATGCAAGTACAGTAAGGGTTGCGCATACTCGATAATAGAACTCAACCGTACCCGTCTTGTAATAAACCAGTATTAACAATAGGGCAACAACAAAGCCCAGGCCAAGAGCCCACTGTCCCCAGAAGGTCAGTCCTTTGAGAGTGGTATTTCGATTGATACGAAGATTGTTAACCATACGTTATCCCCAAAATACGTCCATTCGCGTTTCGACAGACAAAAGCCAAAATTAATGAAATAAGAGTTATTGTTCATATTAGATGGCGGAGCATTGATGATCGAAACGCCAAGAGGGCGGCGCCGTCATCAATGGATAGATTAAGTTATTAGGGGGAGCACTGTCTGACGACTTTTAACGAGTGGGCGGTGTATATGGTTGATATGTCTGGGCGAGAGCGGCGTTAGAAATAGTCTGGATTAAACTTTATTAACACGGCTTTTTAGAAGGGGGGCGGGTGGAGAGGGGGGGAGATAAATTGGCGTGCTTTTTTATTGTTGTATTGCACTGCCAGGGCGAACGCCTGAATGGTTCAGGCTGATTTTTTTACGCGCACGATTTTTTGTATCAGGCAGTACCCACGATTCCTTACTGCACGGAAAAGACGTTCGCCGTTGCTGGCGTTTTTAAACTTTTCCTGTAGTCGGCTCAGGCACATTTCGAGACCCCGATAGTGTTCAGGTTCTCTGCCGATACTGCGGATAAGATCGTCCTTGCTGACCACGCGATCTTCATGGTGCAGCATTTTTTTGAGCAGCGTGGCCTCCAGGCCAGTCAAGGCAATCTCCACGCCATCTTTGGTCAGCGCGCCGTTGGCATCGCTCAGTCGCCAGGTTTCAGTCAGTGGAGCGTGCGGTTTGGCCGCCTGGGAGACGCATTCCCTGGTGTCATCTCTGGCGTTGTCCGCAGTTGATGTGAAGTGAGTAAATTTCGTTACGGATTGGACTGCTTGCCATTCGGACTTGAACGTCGAAAGGATGCGCTGGGTATCATGCTTGATAACCGGAGGAACCATCTTGGCTACCTGCGGGGAAATAAATTCCATAAGCTTGGGGGCAGAAGTGGGTGGGGCAACGCCTTCATAAAACATCTTTGCCTGTGACGTGCCGTAACTGTTATATCGCTTGCTGGTCAGTAATGCCTCAAGCTCTAGTTGTAGTGCGGGGTTGTGAGTAACCACGACAAAGTATTTTCTAGGGAGGTTTGTGCTGCTATCCATGGCTCTCTCCTGATTTGCACATCTGGGTGTTGATTTAAAGGTTGTCGGCAGGGGAGTAATGGCTCCCTTGGAAGTAATCAAAGGGCAGCGCACGTGCCAGTATATGGCTGGCAGCATGCTCGACTCTGTCCGCTATAAAGGAGACTTTTGTGTTGTGAGTGAGCATGGTCATGCGTTCGTGGAGGCGATTGAATAATTCTGGATTGCCGCTGAGCTTGAGACTCAAGTCTAGAGAGGAAGTGGAAATCTTTATATAGTCGAATAGATTCAGGGTTGTAAAGATTTCGATACTTTCATCATCGATGTTGTAATCGTCGAGCGCGATTTCTATGCCGTGATCTTTCAATAGATACACGTTATGAAGGATTTTCTTTTTTTCTGCGAAGCTGACTGCCGAGAGGGGTAGTTCATTGAGCGCGATAACCAGTGTCTGGCCAAATTCGCGCAGAGCAGCCCCGGACTGTATCAACTCTTCCGTGAGCGCAGAGTTGGCGAGGTCCGACTGTTTTACGCAAACAAAACTACGGCTTAAGTACTTGCTCCCGTTAGTGGTGTCGCGATCTTTTAGTGAGAACGCAATCAGCCTGGTTTGCATCAGTACTTCACTGTAGATCCCACTCATCTGATACGCCTCTGGCGCGCAGGGCGCGGAAGCAGAATCGTCAAAATGTATTCTGATCTCGCTGGCAAACGGGCAGTCATCCCGAGTGAGGATCAATTGTCGAGACAGGTAATGCTCTGCGTGATCGTAGAATCGCACGCTCCCTGTTGCGTTCATAAAACAGAAACTCCC
Source organism: Pseudomonas jessenii (assembly GCF_002236115.1). GTDB lineage: Bacteria > Pseudomonadota > Gammaproteobacteria > Pseudomonadales > Pseudomonadaceae > Aquipseudomonas > Aquipseudomonas jessenii. Next base: position 559,446 of record NZ_NIWT01000002.1, read on the forward strand.
TTTTACATTAAGAATCAGGTTGTCGAGATCAGACCCCTGATTAAACGATATCCATGCCCACGGATACTTTGAATGGCGTTGGTTCCATACATGCCTTTTATTTTGCCGCGAAGGCGACTGATCGACTTTTCCAAGGCTCTTGGGTCATAAAAATTTATATTCAGCCCCATGATCCTGGCGATTTCATCATGGCTCAATATTTGGTTTTTGGTCTGAGAAAAAGCCTCAAGAATTTTCATTTCTGCAAACGATACATCCAGTTTTTTATACTCGCCAATCAGGCACATGCGAGTAGGGTCCAAAAGCAGATTATGCTTTTTTTGCCATTCTGGACTGTTAAAAAATTCGGACAGTACGTCACATTTTTTGTCTGCAAAAGTATCGCAATTAATACAGTAGTCGGCCCCGGCAAAGTAATACTTCATCTTGTTGTAGGTGCCTCTACCGGTGATGGCTACGAAAATTATTGACGCCAGATTTTCGGCGCGAATATTTTCTACCGTGGTGAGGCTTTCAACAAATGCTTGAGGGCTGTCGATTACGATAAAAATTGCACGGTATGAATCAGTATTCTTGTTTCTTTTGAATGAGTTGCTATAGCACATTGCATCAACGGCAATATCCTTGCCTACGTGGCTTGCGACTAATTCCCTAAAGCCCTCAGCTAGCGTGTGGGTTCGCCCAACGGTGAGAATACCTTTCTCCTCCTTCGCGTAGCTGTGGTCTGTAGTCGTTATTTTCCCTGTAAGCATCATGCTTTGACTCGGATGGGTGCTGGCATTTGAATGTTAAAGCACTCATTCTCGGTTGTGACTGACAATTGGTAACATTTCACTCGTTTTTCAAGCGGTCGCTACCTTTTTTAACGTTGCAGGTGATTCTCACGTGATCGTTTGCTCGCCAATGGCTCAGGAGGCCTGATGGCCTATTGGAATCTCGCGGGCTGACAGATCATGTCATTGTGCCATCTTTTGTCCCGGCGTCCCGGTTTTTCGCATCAATACGACCGTGCATGTCGCTAAAGTTCCCGCGGCTTGATTTTTTTCATTGGGTGCCATGAGGCGGTAGGGCTTTGTTGATTCAAGTGCGAGTGATTGCTCTTGTTTGGCTCGGAACTATCCAATATTAACCGTTATATAACGTTCATGTTGGTGGTGTTGACCATGGACATTTCATAACATTGAGTTTTATTAATTTGTCTAATGCGCTTTACTTTCGTGTTGGCGTTGAATCAGAGCGAAGTCGACGCATGGGTATTTGTCGTTGAGGGAGGAATTAATGGATCTTTGGACAACCATATCAGTGTTGGTTTTAGGGATGGTCGAAGGTCTGACGGAGTTTTTGCCGATATCAAGTACAGGGCACCAGATTGTTGTCGCGGACTTGCTCAGCTTCGGCGGCGAGCGAGCCATGGCTTTTAACATCATCATTCAATTGGGCGCGATCCTGGCAGTTGTATGGGAGTTCCGTCGCAAGATTCTCGAGATCGTTACCGGCTTACCGACTCAACGCAATGCACAACGTTTCACCTTGAATCTATTAATCGGTTTTCTTCCGGCAGTGGTCCTGGGGGTGTTGTTCGCCGATAAGATCCATGAGTATCTGTTTAATCCAATCACTGTAGCAGTGGCATTAGTGGTGGGTGGCATCATCATGTTGTGGGCCGAGCAGCGGGAACATGTGGTGTCTGTCGAGCATGTTGACGATATGCGCTGGGCCGACGCCCTCAAGGTCGGTTTCGCGCAATGCCTGGCGATGATCCCGGGCACCTCGCGCTCCGGATCGACGATTATCGGCGGGTTGCTGTTTGGCCTGTCGCGTAAGGCGGCTACGGAGTTTTCGTTCTTTCTGGCGATGCCGACCATGGTCGGTGCCGCCGTGTATTCAGGCTATAAGTATCGGGATCTGTTTCAGGCTGGCGACCTGCCGGTATTTGCGCTGGGTTTCGTGACGGCGTTCTTTTTCGCCATGATCGCCGTGCGTGGTTTGCTCAAGTTCATCGCCAGCCACAGTTACGCCGTGTTCGCCTGGTACCGGATCGGATTCGGTTTGCTGATTCTGGCAACGTGGGTATTCGGTTGGGTTGACTGGACCGAGGCTGCAGCGCTCTGACACTTGCACCAGGCTGCAGGACATGCAGCCTGGTCGCAGGGGCTAACCGTTAACGCCCCTCAAGCAACTCCGCCGCTTGATCCAGCAACGCCAAAGGCTCTTTGGCCTTGTGAATATCCACCGACAATAACTGCCGAAACTTGCGTGCTCCCGGGAACCCGGTGCCCAGTCCAAGCACATGGCGAGTGATGTGGTGCATCGAACCACCTGCCGCGATGTGCGCCGCTATATAAGGACGCAACTGCGCCAGCGCATCAGCCCGGCTGATCACCGGCGCCGCGCTGCCGAACAGCTGCTGGTCCACCTCGGCCATCACATAAGGGTTGTGATACGCCTCGCGGCCCAACATCACTCCGTCAAACGTCTGCAAATGTTCGTGGCAAGCCTCCAGCGTCTTGATCCCGCCGTTGAGGATAATCTCCAGCTCAGGAAAATCCGCCTTCAACCGCGCTGCCACGTCATAACGCAGGGGCGGGATGTCACGGTTCTCCTTCGGCGACAATCCCTCCAGAATCGCGATCCGCGCATGCACGGTAAAACTGGTGCACCCGGCATCCCGCACCGTGCCGACGAAATCACACAGCTCCTCGTAACTGTCCCGGCCATTGATCCCGATACGGTGCTTGACCGTCACCGGAATCGACACCGCATCACGCATCGCCTTCACACAATCGGCCACCAACTGCGGATGTCCCATCAGGCACGCGCCGATCATATTGTTCTGCACCCGATCACTCGGGCAGCCGACATTCAGGTTCACCTCATCGTAACCATGCTCCTGCGCCATGCGCGCACACGCGGCCAGGTCCAGCGGCACACTGCCACCGAGTTGCAGCGCGAGCGGGTGCTCGGCTTCGTTGTGCCGCAGGAAACGCTCGTGATCACCGTTGAGCAGGGCACCGGTGGTGACCATCTCGGTGTAGAGCAGGGCGTTTTTCGACAGCAGGCGCAGGAAGAAGCGGCAGTGGCGGTCGGTCCAATCCATCATCGGCGCGACGGAGAAACGGCGGGAGAGCGGGGCGGGTGTGGCGGTGGTTACGGACATGGGGGATCTGGAATCGGTGAGGCTGGGAGGTGGGGAGTTTATCAGGAATGGGCCGGTGGGACTTGGGCATGCCTCAGGACGATTGAGCCGGTGCTGGGTATTGCGTTGATAACATCACGAAAAAGTAGGAGATTTCCCTCAAATCGCGTCCCCATTACCCATATTGCCCTCACTCTGATCACCCAGCTAACCTCCCTCCGTCGCTGAAAATCCAGCGACAAGGGGTTGGAAACCCTTCACAAGATCTTGGCGCACAGTGCGCTACCTGAATATAAGCAGGCGCTTTTTTCATGTCTGCTGTTAAAACAATGGCGGCTGTGCGCGGGGCACTTTCGGGTGCGCCGGGCTCCTGGATCCCTGGTCTTCCACACCCGTGCACAGCTACCACCCCAGACTTTGCTTGTTCGCTCGAAGGTTCAACACGCAGTTTGGCGCTGTCGATTCAGCAACTGGCGGTGGTGGGGGAGTTGTTGGTAAATCGAGCCTTGGATAATGTCGATCCGCAAAGTAGTGGATGTGAGAGATCGCCAGGTGCGCACGGTTCCTGAACCTACGCTGTCACCCCCCAAAGTTTCATGTTGCCCGGCACAGACGAGGCATAGGATGACCGCCAAACGCCATGCCGCGCGCTTCAACCCACAGGAATCAAAAAATGATCGCAAACCTCGTCAAAGTCTCGCTGCTTGCCGGTGCTTTGTTGTTGAGCGCCTGTTCGGGTGTGAGTTCTCATCGTGATTATTCCGCCGACTCGGTGCAGCCAGCCGGGTTTGGCCCGGGGCCGACCAGCAGCAATCCCGACAAGATGAATTTCCATGGCAGTGCGCTCGGCAATAGCTTCGGCGAATACGGTTCAGGTTTGCTGCACGATGATTGATACGCGGTCCGCAATGAAGAAGGGCGCTCCTTTGGGGGCGGCCTTTGTTGTGCGAAAAAAACGATCCGTTACTTGGCGTCAGGCACCGCCAGCCATTGGCGCAGAATCTTCTGGTAGTTGCCTGTCGCCTTGGCCAGGTGCAGCCACTGATCGACGTACAGCTTCCAGGTGATGTCGTCGCGGGGCAGCAGGTAGGCTTTTTCGCCGTATTGCATGTAGTGCGTGGGGTTGACCGCGCACAGGCCCGGTTTCAGCTTCTGCTGATACAGCGCCTCGGATGCGTCGGTGATCATCACGTCGGCTTTTTTATCCAGCAGTTCCTGAAAGATGGTCACGTTGTCGTGCAACTTCAATTGCGCCTTGGGCAGGAAGGCGTGGACGAAGGCTTCGTTGGTACCGCCGGCGGGTTCGACCAGGCGAACCGTTGGCTGATTGATCTGTTCGACGGTCTGGTACAGCGCCTGGTCTTCGCAGCGCACCAGCGGGATTTTGCCGTCGACGTCCAGGATGCTGCTGAAGAAGGCTTTTTTCTGCCGTTCCAGGGTGACCGAGATGCCGCCCATGGCGATGTCGCACTTGCCGGCGAGCATGTCGGGCATCAGGGTTTTCCAGGTGGTGGGCACCCACTCGACCTTGACGCCAAGGCTGTCGGCCAGGGCGCGGGCCATGGCAATGTCGATGCCGGAGTATTCGCCGTCCTCGGCTTTGAGGGTGTAGGGCTTGTAGTCGCCGGTGGTACAGACGCGCAGCTGTCCCTGTTGCATGACGCTGTCCAGATGCGAAGGTTCTGCCTGGGCGCCAAGGGAGAGTGCGAGCAAGCCGCCGAGCATCATTGCTCTTTTGATTTTCGTCATTGTTATCGGGCTTTTGTGCTGGAGTGGTTTTGAAAGGGGAGTGTAGTGAAACTTTCACCGGTGTGAAAAATCAACGCCCCTGAAGATGACTCATTCCACTTCCGGGCTCAACGTACCCAGCCACGCCACCAACCCCACAATCAATATCGCCGCGGCCATTTCCACCAACACACTGCGCCGAAGTGCATGGGCTGCCACGCGATACTGGCCCTCTCGCAACGACCGCTCCAGCAAGGGGCCAAGATAAAAGCGGTTCAGCGCCGCCAACACCAGCATCCCGGCAAACAGCAGTACTTTGATCGCCAGCAAAATTCCGTAGTGGCTGAGTAAAACCTCATCGAGTTTCGGCCCGACAATGAAGAGGTAGTTCACCACGCCCGTCACGGTGATGATCACAACGACCAGCGCACCGACAAGCTCAAATCGCCTGACTGCGTGAGCCAGCAACCGTATGTGCGCTTCGGTTTGCAGGGCCCGGGGTTGCGCCATCAACGCAAACGCCAACAACGCGCCGAGCCAGACACCCGCCACCAACAGGTGCAGGATGTCCGTAGCGAAATGCCAGTAACGGCGACTGCCTTCGTCCATGGCGCCATGCCCGCTCCAGGCCAGACTGGCGAGGGCGATGCCGCCGGCCGTGGCGGCGATCACCAGGCTGATGCCGGGGGCGCGTGGGTTGAGCATCAACGCCAAACCCGCGACCGCTAATGCAATCATCCGCACGGCCCAGGCCAACCCGACGTCCGTCTCGAACAGCATCATTTCGAGGTGAGGGCGCAACTCGGTAACGTCTGATTCACCGCTCATGACGCGGACCATCAGCACCATGCCGGCGATGGACAGCAGCGCGCCGAGCCCGGCTGTTCCCGTCAATAGCCGGCGAAAGGGCAAGACTGTCCCGGATTGCCGTTCCTGTCCCTTGAAGCTGTAGAGCCCGAATAGCGCCACACCAAACAACAACATCAAATCCACATACAACACAAACCGCAGCACGACGTTGGCCGAGTCGCTCATCGATCATTTCACTTTGAAGGTGACGTTGCCGGTGATCGGGTGGGTGTCCGACGACACCGCGCGCCATTCGACCTTGTAGGTACCGGCAGCCAGGGGCGCTGCCGGGATGATGAACATGGTCTTCGGATCGCTGCCGCCGCTGACTTTGGCCTTGACCGGCATTGGGGCGTGGGCCATGCCGGACATTTCGGTCATCAGCAGTTTTGCACCGGAAAACTGGGTGACGAGGTTTTCGGAGAAGTGCAGTTCGATCTTGTCGGGTGATGCACCTTCTACGCCTTCCGCCGGGGTGGAAGAGAGTAGTTTGGGGTGCGCTTGAGCGAGGGTGCTAACAAGCAGGCCGCTGAGCAACGCGACTGCGATAGCGGTGGGTTTGAAGATGCGCATGCAAGGTCCTTTACCGCTCGAAGCGGTTGTTGTTGGTTTTGGGTGAGTCTGTTCAGAACCACATCCGAACACCGAGCACGAGGCGGGTTTCGCTGCGGTCCTCACCTTCGTCGTTAGCGTAGTCGGCGGTGTTGCCGTAGGTGCGGTTCCAGGTCACGCCGAGGTAGGGCGCGAATTCCCGGCGGATTTCGTAGCGCAGGCGCAAACCAGCCTCGGTGTTGGACAGCCCCGCGCCGATGCCCCGTTGCGGATCGTTTTTGCCGTAGGCGTTGAGCTCGACGGTCGGCTGCAGGATCAGCCGATTGGTCAGCAGGATGTCGTAGTCGCCCTCCAGCCGCACGGCGCTCTGACCGCCTTCGCCGATGAAGGCCGTGGCTTCGGCCTCGAAGTTGTACAGCGCCATGCCTTGCACGCCGAACGCGGCCCAGGTTTGCGGGGCACCGGGTTTGAAGTCCTGGCGCACGCCGCTGACGACGTCCCACCACGGGGATATGGCGTGGCCCCACAGGGCCTGGATTTCCGCGTCCTCGGTCACGCCGTTGGTGCGCTCGCCTTCGGAGCGCAGCCACAGGCGATCAATGTCACCGCCGACCCAACCGGACAAGTCCCAGGCCAGGGTGCTGCCGTCATCGGCGTCCTGCCATTCCAGTTTGTCGGCGAGGAAAAAGGAGTTGAGCGTGCTGTCATGTACGTGGTGGCCGGCGGGATCGGCATACACCGCAGCGCGATCGGCATCGGTCAGCACCGGGATCGGCGTGCGGCTTTCGCTGGGGGCGGCGGGCTGCATCTGGCCCTCGTCCATGCCTTGCATCTGGTCGTGGTTCATCTGGCTATGATCCATGCCTTGCATCTGGCCGTGGTCCATCTGGCTGTGATCCATGCCTTGCATGTCATCGCTGGCGGCCATTGCCGTCGAGGTCACGAGTGCGAAAAAAACCGGGGTGAATCGAATCATGGGGCGCACCTCATTCTTCCACGCGAACTTCACGGAACATGCCCATTTCCATGTGGTACAGGAGATGGCAGTGATAGGCCCAGCGGCCGAGCGCATCGGCCGTGACCCGATAGCTGCGCCGGGAGCCCGGTGGCATGTCGATGGTGTGTTTGCGCACCATGAACTGGCCGTTCTCGTCTTCGAGGTCGCTCCACATGCCATGCAGGTGGATGGGGTGCATCATCATCGTGTCGTTGACCAGAACGATCCGCAGCCGCTCGCCGTACTTGAGGCGCAACGGCTCTGCATCAGAGAACTTCACGCCGTTGAACGACCAGGCGAATTTTTCCATGTGGCCGGTCAGGTGCAGCTCAAGGGTACGGCCAGGCTCGCGGCCGTCCGGGTCTTCGAAGGTGCTGCGCAGGTCGGAGTAGGTGAGTACGCGGCGCCCGTTGTTGCGCAGGCCCATGCCGGGGTCGTCGAGTTTCGGTGAGGTGGACATGGCTTGCATGTCCACCAGCGGGTTGTCGGTTTCCGAGGCCGGGTGGGACTGCATGCCGGGCATATCGCCCATGTCCATGTTGCTGTGATCCATGCCCGCCATGCTGCCGTGGTCCATGCCGCCCATGCCCATGTCATCCATGGTCACCAGGGGGCGCGGGTCCAGTGGCGGCAGCGGCGCAACCAGTCCTGTCTTCACCGCCAGGGTGCCCCGTGCGTATCCGGTGCGATCCATCGCCTGGGCGAACAGGGTGTAGGCCGCTTCGGTCGGTTCGACGATAACGTCGAAGGTTTCCGCCACGGCGATGCGAAACTCGTCGACGCTCACGGGTTTGACGTACAGGCCATCGGCGGCGACCACAGTCATTTTCAGGCCGGGGATGCGCACGTCGAAGTAGGTCATGGCCGAGCCGTTGATGAAGCGCAGCCGCAGCTTTTCCCCGGGGCGGAACACCCCGGTCCAGTTCGAATCCGGCGCCTGGCCGTTCAACAGGTAGGTGTAAGTGGCGCCGCCGACGTCCGCCAGGTCGGTGGGGTTCATCTTCATCTCGGCCCACATTTTGCGATCGGCGACGGCTGGCCCCCAGCCTTTTTCGCTGACGTCGTGGATGAAGTCGCCCACGGTGCGTTTGTTGAAGTTGTAGTAATCGGACTGTTTTTTCAGCGTCTTCATCAGGCCGACCGGGTCTTCGTCGGTCCAGTCGCTGAGCATCACGACGTAGTCGCGGTCGTACTGGAACGGCTCCGGATCTTTGGCGTCGATCACCAGCGGGCCGTAGACGCCGGATTGTTCCTGAAACCCCGAATGGCTGTGATACCAGTAGGTGCCGTTCTGGCGCACCGTGAACTGGTAGACGTACATGCCGCCGGGCTCGATGCCCTTGAAGCTCAGCCCCGGCACGCCGTCCATGTTGGCCGGCAGCAAGATGCCGTGCCAGTGAATGGACGTGCTGTCCTTGAGTCTGTTGCGCACCCGCAGTGTCACCGTATCGCCTTCACGCCAGCGCAGCAGCGGGCCGGGGATGCCGCCGTTGATGGTCATCGCGGTGCGTGGGTTGCCGCTGAAGTTGACCGGGGATTCGCCGATGAACAGGTCGAAATCATTACCGGCCAACACCTGCGGTTCGCCGGGACTGCTGATTGCCCAGGCCGGCGTGCGCCATAACCCGAGGCCGCCGAAGAGCCCGCCGATGGCCAGGCCTTTGACGAAGGTGCGTCTTGAAGTGTGGGAGTGCATGCCGTCTGTTCCGCCCGTCAGCCTGTTGAACTTGTCGATGAGGCTAGCAGGCGGTGCCTTTCAGCTGGCTGAGGCGAAGATTACAGTTTTGACAGGTTGGGCGTCGCTTTCTGGCTTGAAGTGGACTTTTCCCTTGAGGCCACGGTGTCGCCGCAGTTGATGTAGGAAGACGACTTCAACCAGCGCTGGTCCGGGTAGTAGGAAAACAACAACTGCCCGTCCTTCATCGAATCAATCAGCCGATGGGCAATCGCCGGTCTGACGGCCGGGCAACCCAGGCTGCGGCCGATGCGGCCATTGGCGCGGGCCAGCACCGGGCTGACATAGGGCGCGCCGTGAATGACGATGGCCCGGTCAAAGGCGTTATCGTTGAAGCCGGGCTCTAGGCCTTCCATGCGCAACGAGTAACCGTTCTGGCCGAGGTAGCTTTGCTGGGTGCGGAACAGACCGATGCTGGTGGCGTGGCTTTCGTTGCGGTTGGAGAACAGCGTGGCCATGTTTTCACCGCTGTTGCGGCCATGGGCGACCAGTTCGTGAAACAGCAACTTGCGCCGTTTAAGGTCGAAGACCCACAGGCGTTGTTCGGTCGAGGGCAGGGAGTAATCGATCACCGCCAGTCGTTGGGCGGGGGCGACACCTTGGGTACGGCTGCATTGAGTGGCACGAACGGCCAGGGCAATCACTTTGGCGTCGGCGCCGGGTGCTGCTTTGACCAGCGCGTTTTCAAGCGAATCGGCGTAGGCTGACGTTACTGAAAGGCACGTCAGTAAAATGGCAAATAAAAGGCCAAAGCGGATTAGCGCCATAGTCGGGTCTCATCATGATAATTTCGAGTCTAGCAGCGAGCGGAAAACTAGCCGTTTGAAACGGGGGATTAAGGATTATCCATGGTGCAGTTAACAAGGTCATTCGTCATAAGCCGCATATTTTTTATGGGCTTTCTGATCAGCGGTGCAGCGTTTGGGCAAGTTTCGCCGATTGAGCCGGTATCTGCGGCGAGCAGCACAATCGATGCCGCGGCGCCCGACGACGCGGTCGGCCAAGCGATTCAAGCGACCCTGGAACCGCTGCGATCGGCCTTTCCGCCGTTGCTCACGTCCAGGCGCCATCAGCGTGTGGATGTCAGTCGGGTGGTGCTGGATTTCTATATGCATCGCAACTATCGCGCCGCGTGGACGGATGATCGTGATGTGGCGCAATTACTCAAGAGCCTCGAAGCCACCCGGATCGACGGCCTGAATCCGGCGGATTTCCGCATCACCGAACTGGCTCAGGCCCATGAGTCGCTGGTGGCTGCCATGCCTTCCACGGCGCAACGGGCGATGTTCGATATGGCGGCGACCCGCACGTTCATCACCGCGCTGCTGCAACTGCGCCGGGGTAAAGTCGATCCGTCGCGGCTGGACATTCACTGGAATTTCGATCCTGCCGGCGGCAATGCCCACGAGGACATGAACAACCTGTTCGCCGCCCTCGATGCCCATGACGTTGCGCGTTCATTCGCCGATGCGCCTCCTCAGGAAGAGATTTACCGCAATTTGCGTGAAGGCCTGGCCCGGTTGCGCCAGGTCCATGATGCGGGCGGCTGGCCGAAAGTCACTGAAGGGCAATCGCTCAAGCCCGGCATGGACGGGGTGGCGGTGGCTCAATTGCGTGCGCGTCTGGTGGCGGGCGGTTACCTGGACGCGCACCTGTCGAAAAAAGCCGGTTACGACGACAAGGTCATTGCCGCGGTGAAGAAGTATCAGGCCGAGCAATACCTGGGGGCCGATGGCGTGGCGGGGGCGGTGACGTTGGCGGCGCTGAACGTGCCGGTCGAGGCGCGGATCGATCAGGTGCGGGTCAACATGGAGCGCGCCCGGTGGCTTTTGTACAAACTGCAGGGCACGTTTGTGATCGTCGATATCGCCGGATACAAGGTGGCGATGTACCGTGACGGTCTGCCGATCTGGCGTTCGCGAGTGCAGGTTGGCAAGCCGGTGCGCAGTACGCCGGTATTCCAGGCCGAAATCACCTACATCACGTTCAACCCGACCTGGACCGTACCGCCGACCATCCTCAAGCAGGACGTGATTCCGAAAGTCCAGAACGATCCGGGTTATCTGGCGGCCAACCGGATTCGCGTGCTGGATCGCGAAGGCAATGTGCTCGATCCGTCGAGTGTTGACTGGAGCAACCCGCGAGGCATCCACCTGCGTCAGGATGCCGGCCCCGACAGTTCGCTGGGGCAGGTGGTGATCCGCTTCCCCAACGACTATGCGATTTACCTGCATGACACGCCACACCGCGAGCTGTTTGCCAAGACAGTCCGGGCCACCAGTTCAGGTTGCATCCGCGTGGAAAACCCCTTGCAACTGGTCGAGCTGTTGTTTAACGACCCGGTACGCTGGAACAGCGCCGGGATTCAAAAACAGTTGGCCAATGGCAGGACCGAGAACATCCCGCTACCGGTGAAAGTGCCGGTGTTGTTGGCTTACTGGACCGTGGACCTGAGCAATGACGGGCGGGTGACGTTCAAGCCCGACATTTATGATTACGATGCCAGGGTGCTGCAGGGCCTGAGTCAGCCTACGAAATTGCCAGCTCTGGACTTGCGTCGCGCAGAGATACCGCTGGTGGTGACGGGGCAGAACAAGCTGTAGCGAAAGACTGGAAACGGGCGCTATGGGCTAATGCTAATACTGTAGGAGCGAGCTTGCTCGCGATGGTCGTTAACGATACCGCGTGTTTACTGGCTAAACGCAGCGCCCTTGAGTCCATCGCGAGCAAGCTCGCTCCTACAGGTATTACCAAGCCGTTCGGCAATCACCCTAAAGCGCCAGCCCTTGTTGCACCGCTAAAAGCAGATCGCTTTCCGTCAGCGCCACCGCGTCCAGTTGTACTGTGGCCTGCTCGATCGTTTGTAGCCACCAGTGTGTTTCACCGTGTTCGTCCACGGTGCGCAACAGGGCGAACTCTTTGGGTTGTGAGTGAATTTCGACCCGTCCCTCGCCATCGGCTGTGAAGCGTGCAACCGGGTCAAAGGTAAGGCTGTGGGCGTTGCCGGAGATTACCAACTGGTCGATGGCATAGCGGTAAGTGCCCCGGATCGGGCAAATCTCGATCACATGGGTGGGGTTGCGCCGCAGGACCAGGCCAACTTCGGTCAAGGGCTGCAGCCAGGTCTCTATCCGTTGATACAGTTCGTAGACCTGGCCCGGCCAGGTATCGATCGCCTGATCCGCGCTGGCAAGCCGTGTTTGTTTCAATTTTGCCGCGAGCTCGTCTGCCTTGCTCATGTCGATTCCCTGTATTGAGGTCAATTTAATCGTAGCTCGTTGGCGAGCAGGCAGCGCTGTCCTGGGTCATGTTTGCAGCACCACCGGGCAAGTGTGACCACTGGGCAAGTGATCGCCCATTTTTCATGGATAACCCCGTAAACTAGGCCCCAAGAAGACTGAGGGCTTTGGGTCGTTGCCCATGCCTTGCCCCCGACAGGATGAACTTTTGCCCACGCGCTTTAACGACCCGGACCACGCCCCTGGCATCGCATTGAAACGCATACCGCTGCGCAAGGCCGCGGTCTTGTTCATTGCCACGGTGTGCCTGTGCCTGTGCGGTTTGCTCTACCTGCAATTGGAACAGTCCCGTCGCCACGACCTGAGCCTGGCGCAAGTGGCGTCTTCGAACCTGACGCGGGCCATGGCGCAGCAAGCCGAAGACACTTTCATGAAGGCCGACCTGGTGTTGACCAGCCTGGTGGACTGGATTCAGGTCGACGGGTTCGGCCCGGACCAACAGCCACGCTTGCAGCAGACCTTCGCTCGGCGCGTGCTGGCGCTGGATCAGTTGCACGGCATCCTGCTGTTCGACCAGAAGGGCCAGTGGGTGGTGACCTCGTTTGAAAATCTGCCTCGGGGGCCCGGCGTCGCCGATCGCGAGTACTTCAAGTATCACCAGCAGAACGTATCGTCGGTGGCGCATATCGGCCCGGCCATTCGCAGTCGGGAAAACGGTGAGTGGATCATTCCGGTTTCCAAACGGGTCAACGACAAGAACGGCCGTTTCCAGGGCGTATTGCTGGCCGGGATCAAGATGTCGTACTTCGACCAGTTCTTCAAAAGCTTCAGCCTCGACGACAACGGCTCGATGTTTCTCGGCTTGACCGATGGCACGCTGTTGGCGCGTCGACCTTTTGTGGAGGCGCAGATTGGCGCGTCGCTGGCCCAGAGCGAGATTTTCCAGAAGTCCCTGCCACTGGCCAGCTCCGGCAATGCGATGTTCACATCCATCATCGATGGTGTGACACGCCTTTACGGTTACCGACAGCTGGAGGCGTATCCGCTGGTGGTCACGGCGGCGTCGTCCACGGAATCCATTCTCGCGGGCTGGTACGACACGGCGTTTCGCTCCAGTCTCATTGTTGCCCTGGTATTGCTGGGCGTGGGGCTGTTCGGGTGGGTGTTCCTGCATCAGGTGCGTGTTGGCGAGCGGGTCGAGTCGGATTTGCGCAGGGCACAGCAAGCGCTGGAGCTGATCGCCACCCACGACAGCCTGACCGGATTGGCCAACCGCCGATTGTTCGAGCGGGCGCTGGACGTCGAGTTCGGGCGCGGCGCCCGGCAGGCGAGCCCTTTGAGCCTGATCATGCTCGATATCGATTACTTCAAGCGCTACAACGACACCTACGGCCACGTGGTGGGGGATCACTGTCTGGCCGAAGTGGCACGCGCGCTGAAGAGTTGCTGCCACCGCAAGGCCGATCTGGCGGTGCGTTACGGCGGCGAAGAGTTTGCGGTGCTGCTGCCGGACACCGACATCCACGGCGCCATGACGATTGCCGAGCAGATCCGCCGCAGCGTCATCGACAAGAACATCAGCCACACCGGCTCGCCCAATGGCTACGTGACGGTGAGTCTTGGTTGCTATTCGTTCGTGCCGTCGGGGCGTGACAGCATGGATGTGTTTGTCGAGCGGGCGGATGCGGCGTTGTATCAGGCCAAGCATTCGGGGAGAAACCGCGTGGCAACGTTGTCGATGGCCGGTGGCGTCGAGGCGTTGATGCGCTCCGACCGTTGAGGTGCTGTTGCTGCCGGTGGTCTGTCTCCCTGGCCTGGCAGAATTGATCGTCTAGAGTTCCGATTGTTCTGTCGATCCCGGCAGACATCCACTCGCATGGACGATCGCCAACATGTTGATACCTCAAACGTTGACAGCCGTTGCTTTGACCGTCGCAGCCACTGCCATCTTTCCGCTGGCCAGCCACGCGCAATCGAAAATCACCGCCGAAGAAGCTCACTCGATCGGCGTGGATGCCTACATCTATTTTTACCCGCTGCTGAGCATGGACATCACTCGCAAGCAGTTCACCAACATCGAGCCGGGCAAGGAGTTCGGTAAAGGCCCGATGAACATGTTTGTGAGTGTGCCGCAGTACCCGCCTGCCGATTTCAGAGGGGTGGTGCGCTCTAATTTCGACACGTTGTATTCGATTGCCTGGCTGGACTTGACCAAGGAACCGCTGGTGATCGCCGCGCCCGATACCGATGGGCGTTTCTACCTGTTACCGATGCTGGATATGTGGACCGACGTATTCGCTTCGCCGGGCTGGCGCACCACGGGCACTGAGGCCGGGCAATTTCTGGTGACGCCGCCGGGATGGACCGGGACGGTGCCCGCCGGGATGAGCCACCTGCCGGCGCCAACTCCGTTTGTCTGGGTCATCGGCCGTACCAAGACTGATGGCGCGGCGGATTACGCGGCGGTGCACAAGATCCAGGCCGGTTACACGGTTACGCCGTTGTCCCGGTTGGGCAAGGAGCCTGAAGCCGTCACCGTGAAGGTCGACCCGGCGGTGGACATGAAAACGCCACCGAAGATTCAGGTCGATTCCATGTCGGCTGCCAACTACTTCACTTACGCTGCCGAACTGCTGAAAGTGAATCCGCCGCACAGCACCGACCAGCCCATGCTGGCGCAGATCAAACGGATCGGCATCGAACCCGGCAAGTCGTTCGACATGGACACGCTGGATCCGCAAATCCAGGCCGCGCTGCAAAGCGTGCCCCAGGATGCGCAGGCCTTGATGACCTGGAAAGTGCCGACCCTGGCGCGGGAGGTCAATGGCTGGTCGATGAACACTGACACCATGGGCGTCTACGGCAACTACTACCTCAAGCGCGCCATCGTTACGCAGGTGGGGCTCGGTGCCAACCTGCCCGAGGACGCAATTTATCCGTTGAACATCGGCGACAGCAATGGCAAGCCGCTCGAGGGCGCAAACAAGTACGTGCTGCATTTCAACAAGGGCGAGGCGCCGCCAGTGAATGCCTTCTGGTCGATCACCCTGTATGACCCGGAAGGGTTCCAGGTCGCCAACTCACTCAATCGCTTTGCGGTCAGTAGCTGGATGCCGTTCAAGGACAACGCCGATGGCTCGCTGGATCTCTATTTCCAGAACGAAAGCCCTGGCAAGGACCTGGAGGCCAACTGGCTGCCGGCACCCAAAGGGCCGTTCAACCTGACCATGCGTCTGTACGGCCCGAAAGCCGAGGTGCTGAATGGCAAGTGGAACCCGCCAGCGGTCAAGCCGATGTAGGCCTCAGGTGACAAAAAGCGGCCAATGACGGCATGTCATTGGCGGCTTTTGCCTGTCCAGCTACCCGTTCCGCCGCCAGCACCGCCGGTTCCGCCACCGGGCGCACCGGTGCCGCCGCCCGCGCCACTGCCCGGGCCATTGACGCCGGTGCTGCCGCTTGACGAACCGGGGCTCTGTCCGCGCCCGTTATTACTCGAGGGGTCGCTGGGCCTGTTGTTGTCTGGCAGCAGAGTTGAATTGCGGGTTGCGCCGGGTGCCGCACCGGTCGCGCCAGGACCATCGCCGGACGCGGCAAGCGTTGCCAGGGACGTCGCCGACAACCATCCGGCCATGACCAGCGAAGTCATTTTTCTGTTCACCATGGTCGTCTCCCGGGATGAGTCGTTACCTGATGTTAGTGTGAAGGGTCACGCGGTTGGTGCCGCCCCGGTTGACGAGTGGCACGGGGCCTCAGGGGGCCACCGATCCATGGCCAAACGAGAACCCTGTGGGAGCGGGCTTGCCCGCGAAAGCGACAGGTCAGGCAAATGGTTGGCCACTGATACGGCGCCATCGCGAGCAAGCTCGCTCCCACACAGCTCTCAGCGTCAGCAAGGCCTATGATCGACCAGCTTGCGCTCAAGGTGCTAGCGCCCCCGGGATCGCTGACGCAACCTGCGAAACCTGCCGGTGTCACACGTCAGGCACCTCGTCCTCAGGAGTGTCCGTTCATGAAAAAGTTGCGGATCGCCACGTTCAACGTCAATGGCCTGCGCGCACGCCTGCCGAATCTGTTGGCCTGGCTTGAGCGGGAAAAACCGGATATCGCCTGCCTGCAGGAATTGAAGGCAGTGGACAGCGCATTCCCGGCGGCTGAGCTTGAAGCGGCCGGCTACGGTGCCATTTGGCAGGGTCAGGCGTCCTGGAACGGCGTGGCGATCCTGGCGCGGGATGCGCAGCCGCTGGAAAGCCGACGCGGGTTGCCCGGCGATGACAGCGACAACCATAGTCGGTATCTGGAAGCCGCTGTCCACGGAGTTCTGGTGGGTTGCCTGTATTTGCCCAACGGCAACCCGCAACCGGGGCCGAAATTCGATTACAAGCTGGCGTGGTTCGAACGGCTTATCCGTTACGCGCAGACGCTTGAAGGAAGCGAACATCCGGTGGTGCTGGCGGGGGACTACAACGTGGTGCCCACCGACCTGGACATCTACAACCCGCGCTCCTGGCTCAAGGACGCCTTGCTGCAACCGGAAAGTCGCGAGTGCTACCAACGGTTGCTGGACCAGGGCTGGACCGATTCATTGCGGCACTTGCATCCACAGGATCGGCTCTACACGTTCTGGGATTATTTCCGTCAGCACTGGCAGAAAAACTCGGGGCTGCGCATTGACCATCTGCTGCTCAACCCGGCCCTGAGTCCGTATCTGCAAGATGCCGGGGTGGATGCGTGGGTGCGTAACGAGCCCCATGCCAGCGACCACGCGCCCACCTGGATTCAATTGGGCTCGCACAAGCGGCGTTGAGTGTTTTCATGCCGGGTGATTGGCTAAATCAATTGTCGGCGGCAATGCTTGATCCCGTATACATAGCGGCCACTGGCGGAGCAATCCGCCGCTGCGTGCAAAAGGACTGAACGATGAGCGAGCCACGCCTGACCGACCGTGCTTTGTATCTGCAACGCCTGGGCTTCGATACACCTCCAGCACCGACCCTGGAAACCTTGCGCCAGCTGCAACTGCGCCATACCGGCGTTTTCCCGTTTGAAAACCTCACCACATTATCCGGCGAGCCGGTGCTGATCGACTTGCCGTCCATAGAGCAGAAGGTCTTGCACGATGGTCGTGGCGGTTACTGCTACGAACTCAACAACCTGTTCCTGGCCTTGCTACAGGAATTGGGTTTCGACGCCCGTGCCATCAGCGGCCGGGTGGTGATGGGTCAGCCGGAGGGCTCCTGGACTGCCCGGACCCACCGCCTGAGCCTGGTCATCATCAATGACGTGCGCTACATCACCGACGTCGGCTTCGGCGGCATGGTACCGACCGCGCCCCTGTTGCTTGATACCCGCGCCGAACAACCAACCCCGCACGAGTCGTATCGCATCGATCTGCACGTCGACGGCTTTACCCTGCGCGCCAACGTTGCGGGTGAATGGCGAGCGATGTACATCTTCGACCTGCAACGCCAGGAAGATATCGATTTTGCTGTGGGCAACTGGTACGTCTCGACCCACCCCGAGTCGTCTTTCGTCAAGCAGTTGATGGTGGCACGCACCGGGGAGGGGTGGCGACGCACGCTCAACAATGGCAGCTACGCGATTCACCGGATTGGCCATGACAGCGAGCGGCGGGAGGTGACGGATGTTCAGGAACTGATTGGCCTGCTGGGCAGCGAGTTCGGCATTCGCGTACCGGAACAGGCGCAATTGGCACGGACTCTGAAACGATTGATCGCAGCACCGCAGTAACAGGCTGATCCTGGACATCGCACAGAGCTGAGCCGATTGATCGGCCCTTTGTGTTTCAGGGCCGAACACCCGGCTCCATCACCCGTTGGATTTCGCGCAAGGCCTCTGCGAGTTTCTGCTCCAGCCCCTTGAGTTCGGCAGGGGTGAGGGTTTGTTTCAGGTGTGCGCTCTTGCCTTCGTTGAGCAGGGCTCGGCGCAAGGTATTGTTGATCACCGTCTGGTAGCCGTACCCCTCGTGTTCTGCCAGTGCGCGGGCCGCTTCGATGACTGCATCATCGAGCATGATGGTAATGCGGGTCTTGCCTTTGGCAGGCGCCACGGCCCCCCGCCTGGCGTTACTGAAATCGTATTCGTCTTTCATCGGTCATGCCTCCAGGTACTGACGACGCTCGCTTTTGGTGGCGATGCGCGCGGAAATGATTCGAACGAAATTCGGATCGCGGTGGGTGTACACGACAACCAGCAACCGGCCTTTGGCGTCCAGCCCCATGGTGATCCAGCGTTGTTCATCATGGTGATTGTCCTCGATGGTCAGCGCTCGCTCGTCATGGAATACCGGTTCAGTCTCTGCGAGGCTGATGCCTTGGTGCTTGAGTTTGTTGGCTGCGTTCTTGGCCTTGTGGAACTGAATTTCGAATGACTTCATTATGCATACTTTATATGTATATAGAAGAGGCGGGCCTTACCGATGGTCGCCAGGAATTCAAAAGACTAGTCAGCACGCGGGTGTGGGCGGCGAGGGATGTATTTCAAGGTTTTTGGCGTGGCCAGGAGGGTGGGTGTCAGGCGGAAATGGACAAGTATCCATTTTGTGACTGATAAGTTGTATACAACTCTATAGACATTTGTCCTATGTCTTGCATACAGTGTGCGCATAACAAAAACCAGGGAACCCCCTCCATGAAAACGCCCCATGTTTCACACCAACGGCCCGAGGACGAAAATCTTGGGATCGGCGCGAATATGGCTTATGGCCTGCAACATGTTCTGACCATGTATGGCGGTATCGTCGCGGTGCCATTGATCATCGGCCAGGCGGCCGGGCTCTCGCCGGCGGACATCGGTTTGTTGATTGCTGCTTCATTGTTTGCGGGGGGGCTGGCAACACTGCTGCAAACCCTGGGTTTACCGTTTTTTGGTTGTCAATTGCCGCTGGTGCAGGGCGTATCCTTCTCCGGCGTCGCGACCATGGTGGCGATTGTCAGCAGTGGCGGGGAGGGCGGGTTTCAATCGGTGCTGGGGGCGGTGATAGCGGCGTCCCTGATCGGGTTGCTGATAACCCCGGTGTTCTCGCGTATCACCAAGTTCTTCCCGCCGCTGGTGACCGGCATTGTGATTACCACCATTGGCCTGACGCTGATGCCGGTAGCCGCGCGCTGGGCAATGGGCGGCAACAGCCATGCGCCGGACTTCGGCAGCACGGCGAACATCGGTCTGGCGGCGGTAACGCTGGTGCTGGTACTGCTGCTGAGCAAAATCGGCAGTGCGACCATCTCTCGCCTGTCGATTCTGTTGGCCATGGTCATTGGTACGGTGATCGCGGTGTTCCTTGGCATGGCGGATTTCTCGTCCGTAACCCAGGGCCCGATGTTCGGCTTCCCGACGCCGTTCCACTTCGGCATGCCGACCTTTCACTTTGCTGCGATCCTGTCGATGTGCATCGTGGTGATGGTGACGCTGGTGGAGACCTCGGCGGACATTCTGGCCGTCGGCGAGATCATCGGCACCAAGGTTGACTCCAAGCGCCTGGGCAACGGTCTGCGCGCCGACATGCTGTCGAGCATGTTCGCGCCGATCTTCGGTTCCTTCACCCAGAGCGCCTTCGCCCAGAACGTCGGTCTGGTGGCGGTCACCGGCATCAAGAGCCGCTACGTGGTGGCAACCGGCGGTCTGTTCCTGGTGATCCTCGGTCTGCTGCCCTTCATGGGCCGGGTCATCGCCGCCGTACCGACCTCCGTATTGGGTGGCGCTGGCATCGTGCTGTTCGGTACCGTCGCGGCCAGCGGCATTCGGACCTTGTCCAAGGTCGACTACCGCAACAACGTCAACCTGATCATCGTCGCGACCTCGATTGGCTTCGGCATGATCCCGATCGCGGCACCTAGCTTCTACGATCACTTCCCGAGCTGGTTCGCGACCATTTTCCATTCGGGCATCAGTTCTTCGGCAATCATGGCCATCGTGCTGAACCTGACCTTCAACCATCTGACTGCCGGTAACTCCGACCAGCAATCGGTGTTTGCGGCCGGTACCGAGCGGGTGCTGCGTTATCAGGATCTGGCGGCGTTGCGTGAAGGGGACTACTTCAGCGACGGTAAACTGCACGATTGCGACGGCAAGGAGATTCCGGTGCTGGAATCGGAACATGGCGTGGCAGAACCACGGGCGGTCCACACGAAAAGCAGTGAGCATGTCTGACGTTCACGGCAACTGAAAAAAGCCGATCTGTCGAATAGACAGATCGGCTTTTTGCTTTTCAGGCGTTGGCTTTTCAATCGACCACAAAAAAGCCCCTGGATCTTTCGATTCAGGGGCTTTTCGATGTTGCTGTCTGGCTCCACGACCTGGACTCGAACCAGGGACCCAGTGATTAACAGTCACTTGCTCTACCAACTGAGCTATCGCGGAATGGCGCGTATCTTACTGATTCAAAAAGAGAAGTCAAGCACCGAATAACAATTTGAGCGAATCATCGGGACGGGCGGTGGTTTAGCGGCGATTGGCGGTTACCAGGATCGCCCCAGAGGTCTACCATGGCTGCCCGGAAGTGGTGACACGCGCTGCCGGCCATTCGCCGAAAAGGTACGCGCCATGAATCATTTGACCCTCACACCTCGACACCACGGGATGCACCCATGAGCATCTCTCAGATCAGCCTGCCCAAAGGTGTCAGCCCCCACGCCGAAAAGTTGTTCGACGCCATCACTCAGGCCGGCACCGCTGAAGCATTGAACCGTGCTGGCGGCAAGGCCGAAGGTTTTGTCCTGGGCCTGGAAAGCACTAAAGCGATCAAGAGCCAGGTCGCTGAATCGCTGTATGTCGCCTACGACGACGCTGCCAGCCAGCGTGCGACCGAACTGGCTTAACCGCCGAAGGTAATCGTGCCAAGCATCAGTTTGGCGTAGAGCGCCGTGGCACCCAATTGCACCAGCCATAGGGCCAGGCCGCCGAGAAACACACCGGCGGCCACTTGCATCACCAGGTTGTTGCCGCGTTTTGCCGGGGCGCGGGGGGTGAAGTGATCCAGGTCATCCAGGTCATCGCGGTCGGCGCGCAGGTCATCGTTTTTCATGTGGGTTCTCGCAGGAATTCCAGGGTGTATTCAAACCTGTGGGAGCGAGCTTGCTCGCGATGAGGGCATCACATTCAACATTGATGTTGGCAGGACAATCGCTATCGCGAGCAAGCTCGCTCCCACAGTGGATAGTTGTGTGCAGTTTAGAGGGCTCGCTCTAGTTGCCGAAAATTATCTGTGACAAATAAAAAACGGGAAGCCACATGGCTTCCCGTTTTTCATTTCAAGGTGTCATCAGATGACTTGGACGATAGCGTCCGTCACAACCTTGATGTTGCTCTGGTTCAACGCGGCCACGCAGATGCGGCCGGTGTCCAGGGCGTAGATGCCGAACTCGTTGCGCAGGCGGTGAACTTGCTCAACCGTCAGGCCGGAGTAGGAGAACATGCCGCACTGACGACCGACGAAGCTGAAATCGCGCTGAGGCGCTTTTTGTGCCAGCAGGTCGACCATCTGGGTACGCATGCCACGAATGCGCAGGCGCATTTCGGCCAGTTCGGCTTCCCACTGGGCGCGCAGTTCCGGGCTGTTCAGCACTGCAGCGACAACGCTGGCACCGTGGGTCGGCGGGTTGGAGTAGTTGGTGCGGATCACGCGTTTGACTTGCGACAACACGCGCGCGCTTTCTTCTTTCGATTCGCTGACGATCGACAGGGCACCCACGCGCTCGCCGTACAGCGAGAACGACTTGGAGAAGGAGCTGGAGGCGAAGAAAGTCAGGCCCGACTCGGCAAACAGGCGTACGGCAGCGGCGTCTTCGTCGATGCCATCGCCGAAGCCCTGGTAGGCCATGTCGAGGAACGGCACGTGGCCTTTGGCTTTGACCACGTCCAGGACGTTTTTCCAGTCCGCCGGGCTCAGGTCCACGCCGGTCGGGTTATGGCAGCAGGCATGCAGCACAATGATCGAGCCGTTTGGCAGCGCGTTCAGGTCTTCCAGCATGCCGGTACGGTTCACGTCGTGGGTCGCGGCGTCGTAGTAACGGTAGTTCTGCACCGGGAAACCGGCGGTTTCGAACAGCGCGCGGTGGTTTTCCCAGCTCGGGTCGCTGATCGCCACAACGGCGTTCGGCAGCAGTTGCTTGAGGAAGTCGGCACCGATTTTCAGTGCGCCAGTACCGCCAACGGCCTGGGTGGTGATTACACGGCCGGCAGCGATCAGTGGCGAATCATTGCCGAACAGCAGCTTTTGCACAGCCTGGTCGTAGGCGGCGATACCGTCGATTGGCAGGTAGCCACGGGAAACGTGTTGAGCGGCGCGAATGGTTTCGGCTTCGACAACGGCGCGCAGGAGTGGAATTCGCCCCTCCTCGTTGCAGTAAACACCGACCCCCAGGTTGACTTTGTTGGTCCGGGTATCGGCGTTGAATGCTTCGTTGAGGCCCAGGATTGGATCGCGTGGTGCCATTTCGACAGCGGAGAACAGGCTCATTATTGCGGCGGCTCTGAATGGAGTGTGGAGGGACGTGTCGCGCTCCAGCCGAATGCACTAGAGCGGTGCACAAACGGGGAGCTAGTATAGAGGCCATCCGCGATCAATGGCGACAGGCTATTCGGCTTTTAAGGTAAGTTTTTCCGATTATTTTGCGACCGTTAGTCGAAAGGCGTCGGCAAAGGTTTTGCGCGATGTAGGACGTTTGCCTTGAAAGCACTGGCAATCGGCTCCACATTGAGCACAATCCAGTTTTTTCTTCGGGCGACATCGGTCGTTTGCGGTCTTTCTCGTTCGTGCCGGTTTTGCCGGCAAGAGTGATCCAGAGGTATTTCATGTCTGAATTCCAGCTAGTCACCCGTTTCGAGCCCGCCGGCGATCAGCCGGAAGCCATCCGCCTGATGGTCGAGGGCATCGAAGCCGGGCTGGCGCACCAGACGCTGCTCGGTGTGACCGGCTCGGGCAAGACGTTCAGCATCGCCAATGTGATCGCCCAGGTGCAGCGCCCGACCCTGGTACTGGCGCCGAACAAGACCCTGGCGGCGCAGTTGTACGGGGAGTTCAAGGCGTTCTTCCCGAACAACGCGGTGGAATATTTCGTTTCCTACTACGACTACTACCAGCCGGAAGCCTATGTGCCGTCCTCGGACACCTTCATCGAGAAGGATGCGTCGATCAACGACCACATCGAGCAAATGCGTTTGTCGGCGACCAAGGCATTGCTCGAGCGCAAAGACGCGATCATCGTCACCACGGTGTCGTGCATCTACGGTCTGGGCAGTCCGGAAACCTATTTGAAGATGGTGTTGCACGTGGATCGCGGCGACCGGCTCGACCAGCGCGAATTGCTGCGACGCCTGGCTGACCTGCAATACACCCGCAACGACATGGATTTTGCCCGTGCGACCTTCCGCGTGCGTGGCGATGTGATCGATATCCACCCGGCGGAATCCGACTTCGAGGCGATCCGCATCGAGCTGTTCGACGATGAAGTGGAAAGCCTGTCGGCGTTCGATCCGCTCACCGGCGAAGTCATTCGCAAACTGCCGCGCTTCACCTTCTACCCGAAGAGCCACTACGTGACGCCACGGGAAACCCTGATGGGCGCGGTCGAGGGCATCAAGGTCGAGTTGCAGGAGCGTCTGGAATACCTGCGCTCCAACAACAAATTGGTGGAAGCCCAGCGCCTGGAGCAGCGCACCCGTTTCGACCTGGAGATGATCCTCGAGCTGGGTTACTGCAACGGCATCGAAAACTACTCGCGCTATCTGTCCGGCCGCGAAGCCGGCGCGGCACCACCAACCCTTTACGATTACCTGCCTGCCGATGCTTTGCTGGTGATCGACGAGTCCCACGTCAGCGTTCCGCAGGTCGGTGCGATGTACAAAGGCGACCGTTCGCGTAAAGAGACACTGGTGGAATACGGTTTCCGCTTGCCTTCAGCGCTGGATAACCGGCCGATGCGTTTCGATGAATGGGAAAGCATCAGCCCGCAGACGATTTTCGTCTCGGCGACCCCGGGCAACTACGAAGCCGAACACGCTGGCCGCGTCATTGACATGGTGGTGCGCCCGACCGGGCTGGTGGACCCACAAATCGAGATTCGCCCGGCACTGACCCAGGTCGACGACTTGCTGTCGGAAATCACCAAGCGCGTCGCTCTGGAAGAGCGAGTGCTGGTCACGACGCTGACCAAGCGCATGGCCGAAGACTTGACTGACTATCTGGCGGATCACGGCGTGCGCGTGCGCTATTTGCACTCGGACATCGACACCGTGGAGCGGGTCGAGATCATCCGTGATCTGCGCCTGGGTACTTTCGATGTGCTGGTGGGGATCAACCTGCTGCGCGAAGGCCTGGATATGCCGGAAGTGTCGCTGGTGGCGATCCTCGATGCCGACAAGGAAGGTTTCCTGCGTTCCGAGCGCTCACTGATCCAGACCATCGGGCGCGCGGCACGTAACCTCAATGGCCGGGCGATTCTGTATGCCGACCGGATTACCGGTTCCATGGAGCGCGCGATCGGCGAAACCGAGCGCCGTCGCGACAAGCAGATCGCCTTCAACCTGGCCAACGGCATCACCCCCAAAGGTGTGTTCAAGGACGTCGCCGACATCATGGAAGGCGCCACCGTGCCGGGTTCGCGCAGCAAGAAGCGCAAGGGCATGGCCAAGGCGGCGGAAGAGAACGCCAAATACGAAGCGGAATTGCGTTCGCCGGGCGAGATCGCCAAGCGTATCAAGGCCCTGGAAGAGAAGATGTATGCGTTGGCGCGCGATCTGGAGTTTGAAGCGGCGGCGCAGATGCGTGATGAGATTGGCAAGTTGCGCGAGCGGTTGATTACTGTTTGATTTGTAGTGTCTGAACTGGCCTCATCGCGAGCAAGCTCGCTCCCACAAGGTTCGGTGTGATCCCTGTGGGAGCGAGCTTGCTCGCGATGAGACCGGTCAGGGCGCTGCAAGTATCAATTAGTGTGCTTCCCCAGCCTTCAACCCCTCCGGCAACTTTTTGGTCAGCAACACCGCCACCATGCTGATCCCCAACGCAATCCCGACAAAATGAAACGCATCGTTGTAGGCCATGATCGACGCCTGCTGGTGGGCGATCTCGCTGAGTTTGCCCAGGGCTGCCGTTTCATTGCCCAGCCTGTCAGCCAGTGAGGCGATCCGTTCAGCGACCTGCGGATTGCTCGGCACGATGGATTCACGCAGGTAATCAAAGTAAACCTTGGTCCGCGCATCCAGCAGCGTGGCGAGCAGGGCGATGCCGATGGCGCCGCCGAGGTTGCGCAGGATGTTGAACAGGCTCGAGGCCGATCCCGCATCCTGGGGCAGGATGTAAGCGGTGGCGATCAGCGAGATGGTGACCATGATCAGTGGTTGGCCCAGGGCGCGGATGATCTGGATCTGATTGAACTGCGGCCCGGCAAAGTCCGGGTTCAACACGCCCGAAGAGAAACTCGCCAACCCGAATAGCCCGAAGCCCAGTGTGCACAGCCATTTGGGCGAGACGTATTTCATCAATTTGGGCACCAGCGGAATCAGAAACAGCTGCGGCACGCCCATCCACATGATCACTTCGCCGATCTGCAAGGCGTTGTAGTTCTGGATCTGCGCCAGGTACAGCGGCAACAGGTAGATCGAGCCGTACAGCCCGACCCCCATCCCGACACTGGAAATGCTTGATAAGCCAAAGTTGCGATTGCGCAGGATGCCGAGGTTGATCAGCGGATTGGGTTTGGAGGTCTGCACGATCACAAAGCTGATCAGGCTGACCAGTGCGATGCTGCCCAGGGTTACGATCAGGCTCGATTCCAGCCAGTCCTTGCGATGGCCTTCCTCCAGGAACACCTGCAAGCAACCGAGCCCGACGCCGAGGGTGAGAATGCCGGCGTAGTCGGTGCTTTTCAGCAATTCCCAGTGGGCTTCTTTCTTCTCCAGGCCGTACATCAGGCCGGCGATCATGATCAGGCCGGGCGGGATGTTGATGTAGAAAATGTATTCCCAGCCCCAGTTTTCCGTCAGCCAGCCGCCGAGGGTCGGGCCGATGGAGGGCGCGAAGGTGGCGGTCATGGCGAACATGGCCATGCCTTTGGCGCGGTGGTGTTCCGGGAGCTTGATCAGGGTCAGGGTGAACGCCAGCGGAATCAGCGCGCCACCGGTAAAGCCTTGCAGGGCGCGGAACACGATCATGCTTTCCAGGCTCCACGCCATGGAGCAGAGCAGGGACGCGACCAGGAATCCGAGGGACACCCACACTGCCAGGCGCCGGGCTGACAGCAGCTGCACGAGCCAGGCCGTGAGCGGGATCATGATGATTTCCGCCACCAGGTACGAGGTGGAAATCCACGAACCTTCTTCCAGAGTCGCCGACAGTGCACCCTGGATGTCCTTGAGCGAGGAGTTGGTGATCTGGATGTCCAGCACCGCCATGAACGCACCGAGCATCACGCTCATCACCGCAATCCAGTCCCGCCGGGTCGGTTCGCCGACCGGGCGGATCAGTTGATCACCGGCCATCGTCAGGGGCGTCTTTGTGGCTCACTTTGGGGGTGATTTCTTCAGGGGCGTCCTTGATGTTCACCTTGGCGGTGACCGACATGCCCGGGCGGATCTTGCCGCGCAGCGGATTGTCCGCGGCGAAGGTCAGTTTGACCGGAATCCGTTGTACGACTTTGGTGAAGTTGCCCGTGGCATTGTCCGGCGGCAACAGGCTGAACTGCGCGCCCGAGGCGGCGAACAGGCTGTCGACCCTGGCTTTGATCGGGGTGTCGCTGTAGGCGTCGAAGGTCAGTTCGGCTTCCTGGCCGGGCTGCATGTGGCCAATCTGGGTTTCCTTGAAATTGGCCTGAATCCAGATGTCTTCGTCCGGCACGATCGACAACAGGTAAGCGCCGGCCTGCACATATTGGCCTTCGCGGGCTGCACGCTGGCCGATCAGGCCGCTGATGGGGGCATGGATTTCGCTGCGGGTCAGGTTCAGTTCGGCCTGGGCCAGGTCGGTTTTGGCGTTGGCGATCTGCGCGTCGAGGCGTTTGATCTCTGCATTCAGCGCATTGACCTGCTGGCGCTGGCTTTGCGCGTCGGCCTGGGCCTTGGCCACTTGCGAGCGTGCGATGTGGTTGTCGGCGGAGAGGGTGGTCACCCGTTCTTCCGAGATATAGCCGGGTTTGCGCAAGGTCTCGGCGCGGGTCAGGTCGATCTGCGAGCGACCCAGGCTGGCCTGGCTGGACGCGACCTGCGCTTCGCTGGCGGCAATCAGGCTGGCCTGCTGGGTCAGTTTGCTCTGGGCTTGCAGGCGTTCGGCCTGACGGGTGGCCAGGGCGGCATTGGCGCGGTCGACAGCGAGGCGGAAGTCGTCGCCTTCGAGTCTGACCAGCAACTGGCCTTTCTCGACATGCTGGTTGTCCTGCACCAGCACCTGATCGATACGCGCGCCCAATTGGCTCGACACGCGGGTGATCTCGCCCTGGACATAAGCGTTGTCGGTGCTTTCATAAAAGCGCCCCTTCAAGAGCCAATGGGCAAACAGGCCCCCGGCAACCAACAGGACAATCAGCAGGAACGAGAAGAGGCGACGCTTGAGTTGGGCAGGCATGGGGCAAACTGTAGTCGAGAAATTGTAAGAGAAG
Organism: Pseudomonas jessenii; assembly: GCF_002236115.1. Classification (GTDB taxonomy): domain Bacteria; phylum Pseudomonadota; class Gammaproteobacteria; order Pseudomonadales; family Pseudomonadaceae; genus Aquipseudomonas; species Aquipseudomonas jessenii. The sequence continues at coordinate 587,287 of NZ_NIWT01000002.1, forward strand.
TTATCAGCGGGCAAATCTGGCATACAGCCGATAAGCGGTAAATGCTGTCGGCTGATTTTCGGCCATTCACCTCCCTGTACGGGCGTTACAGACGCAACCTTGGCTTAAATGCCCTGTTCACTGGAGCCGGGCGGGTGTCGCCTGTTACCATTCGCGCCTTGTTTGAACTTCGCTTTTATTCTTTTCGAGACATGCCATGACCACCGTCCGCACTCGCATCGCGCCATCGCCTACCGGGGATCCCCACGTAGGTACCGCCTATATCGCCTTGTTCAACTACTGCTTTGCCAAGCAGCACGGCGGTGAGTTCATCCTGCGGATCGAAGACACTGACCAGCTGCGTTCGACCCGCGAGTCCGAACAGCAGATTTTCGACGCCTTGCGCTGGCTCGGGATCGACTGGAGCGAAGGCCCGGATGTCGGCGGCCCGCACGGTCCGTACCGTCAAAGCGAGCGCGGCGACATTTACCAGAAGTATTGCCAGCAACTGGTCGAAATGGGCCATGCCTTCCCGTGCTTCTGCACCGCCGAAGAGCTTGACCAGATGCGCGCCGAGCAGATGGCTCGCGGCGAAACCCCGCGTTACGACGGCCGCGCGCTGCTGCTGTCCAAGGAAGAGGTCGCCCGTCGCCTTGCCGCTGGCGAGCCCCACGTTATCCGCATGAAAGTACCGAGCGAAGGCGTCTGCGTGGTGCCGGACATGCTCCGTGGTGACGTTGAAATTCCGTGGGACCGCATGGACATGCAAGTCCTGATGAAGACCGACGGCCTGCCGACCTACTTCCTGGCCAATGTGGTCGACGACCACCTGATGGGCATCACCCACGTATTGCGTGGCGAAGAATGGCTGCCATCGGCACCGAAGCTGATCCTGCTTTACGAATACTTCGGCTGGGAACAACCGGAGCTGTGCTACATGCCGCTGCTGCGTAACCCGGACAAGAGCAAACTGTCCAAGCGCAAGAACCCGACCTCGGTGACCTTCTACGAGCGCATGGGCTTCATGCCCGAAGCGATGCTCAACTACCTGGGTCGCATGGGCTGGTCGATGCCGGACGAGCGCGAGAAGTTCTCGCTGCAGGAAATGGTCGACAACTTCGACCTCAAGCGCGTGTCCCTCGGCGGGCCGATCTTCGACATCGAGAAACTGTCGTGGCTCAACGGCCAGTGGCTGCGCGACCTGCCGGTGGAAGAGTTCGCCGCGCGCGTGCAGAAGTGGGCGTTCAATTCCGAATACATGATGAAGATCGCACCGCACGTACAGGGCCGGGTCGAAACCTTCAGCCAGGTGGCACCGCTGGCCGGGTTCTTCTTTGCCGGTGGCGTGAACCCGGATGCGAAGTTGTTCGAATCGAAGAAGCTGTCGGGTGATCAGGTTCGTCAGTTGATGCAGTTGATCCTGTGGAAGCTCGAAAGCCTGCGTCAGTGGGAAAAGGACAGCATCACCGCGACCATTCAGGCGGTGGTCGAATCCCTGGAGCTGAAGCTGCGTGATGCCATGCCGCTGATGTTCGCTGCGATCACTGGCCAGGCCAGCTCGGTGTCGGTGCTCGATGCGATGGAAATCCTCGGGCCGGACCTGACCCGTTTCCGTCTGCGCCAGGCCATTGACCTGCTGGGCGGCGTGTCGAAGAAAGAAAACAAGGAGTGGGAAAAGCTGTTGGGCGCGATTGCCTAAAGCGATTGATGAAGGGCTGATGGCCATTGTGTGTGCCCGTCGTTGGGCGCGCAGTGGTCCTCAGACCCCGATTTTTCGGGGGGGAGGGCGGTAAGTGATTGTTATGTCGGCAAAAAATTTTAATTTTTTTGAAAAATAAGTTTGACAGGCTTTCGATACGCCCTTAAGATTCGCCCCGTCCTCAGCGATGACATCAACGATGAGGGGCTATAGCTCAGCTGGGAGAGCGCTTGCATGGCATGCAAGAGGTCGACGGTTCGATCCCGTCTAGCTCCACCAATTTACACTTCAAGGTCTGGCCACACCGGCCTTGAAGCGATCAACACTCAGCGTTGATCGGTTGTATAGAAGGGTTTGCGTCCCCTTCGTCTAGTGGCCTAGGACACCGCCCTTTCACGGCGGTAACAGGGGTTCGAGTCCCCTAGGGGACGCCAGTTTTACAGAAGCGATGTTGCAAGATGTCGCTCCGCCGCGAGGCGAAAAATCCGGGGCTATAGCTCAGCTGGGAGAGCGCCTGCATGGCATGCAGGAGGTCAGCGGTTCGATCCCGCTTAGCTCCACCAATTTTACAGTTCAAGGTCTGGCCACACCGGCCTTGAATCGATCAGCACTCAGCACTGATCAGTTGTATAGAAGGGTTTGTGTCCCCTTCGTCTAGTGGCCTAGGACACCGCCCTTTCACGGCGGTAACAGGGGTTCGAGTCCCCTAGGGGACGCCACGATTACCCGCTCTGCGGGATTTATAAGGGTCATTCAATTATTGAATGGCCCTTTTGTTTGTCTGGCGTTTGGCCAAATTCCTCCATTTCCAAAATTTCCAAAAAAACTGTTCTTCAGACCAGCGGTCACGCCCATGACTTGCTAAAATTTATTATGAGAATAATATTTCAATCGTAATATTCGGAGGCAACGATGAACGATAAAAAAGCCCAAACCCGCGAACGCATCCTCAAGGCTGCCAGCGCAGCGCTGATTCAGCGCGGCCCGGCCGAGCCAAGCGTGGGCGAAGTGATGGGCGCGGCGGGCCTGACGGTCGGCGGCTTCTACGCCCACTTCGAAAGCAAGGACGCGATGATGCTGGAGGCGTTCAGGCAATTGCTCGGTCACCGCCGTGACTTGATTGCCGACATGGACGCGGAGTTGACCGGCGAAGAGCGCCGCGCGCTGGTGGCGGCGTTCTATCTGTCGCGCAAGCACCGTGATTCCTCCGAATCGGCCTGTCCGATCCCGGCATCGGTCGGCGAACTGGGGCGGCTGCCGGAAGCGTTTCGTGTCGCGCTCAATGAGCATGTGGAATTGATGGTCGCGCAGTTGGCGGCCAGCCCTGAAGAAACCGAAAAAGCCCTGGCCGACATGGCCTTGATGGTGGGTGGGCTGGCTCTGGCGCGGGCGCTGGGGCCAGGAGAGTTGTCCGATCGATTACTGCGCGCCGCCAAATCGGCGGTGCGTTGACCTGAAGGCTGCGGCCTGAGGAGAATGCGATGAGCACGTTAAAGTGGGTTCGTGGCGTTAATGGCACCTTGGGCTGGGTTGCCCCGAAACTGGTCGCAAGCAAAATGCGACAGGCGTTCATGACGCCACGGGATCTGCCGCTGCGTGACTGGGAGCTGCCACTGTTGGCCAAGTCCGAGCGGGTCACCCTGCGTTTCGGTCTCTCGGCCTTGCGTTGGGGTCAGGGCCCGGCAGTATTGCTGATGCATGGCTGGGAAGGGCGGCCGACGCAGTTTGCCAGCCTCATCACCGCGCTGGTCGATGCCGGTTACTCGGTCGTGGCTCTGGATGGTCCGGCCCACGGTCGCTCACCGGGCAGTGAAGCGAATGTGGTGCTGTTCGCCCGCGCCATGCTGGAAGCGGCCGCCGAACTGCCACCCCTGCAAGCGGTCATCGGCCACTCCATGGGCGGCGCCAGTGCGATGCTCGCGGTCCAGTTGGGCCTGCGCACCGAAACCCTGGTCAGCATTGCGGCCCCGGCGAGGATTCTTGGTGTGTTGCGTGGTTTTGCCCGTTATGTCGGGCTGCCACCGAAGGCCCGCTCGGCGTTCATTCGCCAGGTCGAGCAAGACGTCGGCATGCGAGCCGCGACGCTGGATGTCGCGCACTATCAACTCGACATGCCCGGCCTGATTGTCCATGCCGAAGACGACAACTTTGTCTCTGTGAAGGAATCCCAGCTGATCCATGAAGCCTGGTTCGACAGCCGCTTGTTGCGTTTGAAAGACGGTGGTCATCAGCGAGTGTTGGCCGACCCTCGGGTGATTGATGGCGTGTTATCACTGCTGGCCGGGCGCAGTCTGCAATCACGCCAATCCGCCTGAGCTTCCGTTACACTGCCCCGGTCGAAATTATCTGACCAGGGAGTCGGGCATGGGCTGGGATCGGGAAACGCCATTCATCATTGATCTGCAAGTGAGCGCCGAGGACATTGACGGGTTGGGGCACGCGAACAACGCGGTCTACGTGACCTGGCTCGAACGCTGTGCCTGGCGCCACTCCCAGCGTCTTGGCCTGGACCTGGTCGAGTATCGGCGGCTGGACCGGGCGATGGCGGTGGTGCGGCACGAGATCGATTACCTGGCGGCAGCCTATGAGGACGATGAGTTGCAATTGGCGACCTGGATCGTCGATTGGGATCAGCGCCTTAAAATGACCCGGCACTTCCAGTTGAAGCGCCCCAGCGACAACACCACGCTATTGCGCGCGCAGACCACCTTCGTCTGCATCGAGCTGTCTACCGGCAAGCCCAAGCGCATGCCGGCAGAGTTCATCGATGGTTATGGCCCGGCGTTGCAAACCCCGGCCTGACACTGGTTCCTGTGGCGAGGGGGCTTGCCCCCGTTCGGCTGCGAAGCAGTCGCAAAACCTGTCGATGCAATTTATCTGACGAAATGCCGGGGCCGCTTCGCGACCCAACGGGGGCAAGCCCCCTCGCCACAAGGGTATGCGCAAGTCTTTCGCTCGATTATCCAGTAAACTGCCGCACGTTTTTCCTCGAGTGTGTTTTTCATGCAAATTGCTTTGGCGCCCATGGAGGGGTTGGTCGACGACATCCTGCGCGATGTGCTGACCCGTGTGGGTGGTATTGACTGGTGCGTGACCGAGTTCATTCGGGTCAACGACCAGTTGCTCACACCTGCCTATTTCCACAAGTTCGGCCCGGAGTTGCTCAACGGTGCCCGGACGGCCTCCGGTGTGCCGCTGCGTGTGCAACTGCTCGGTTCCGATCCTGTGTGCCTGGCGGAAAATGCCGCGCTGGCTTGTGAGCTGGGTTCCGAAGTGATCGACCTGAACTTCGGCTGTCCGGCCAAGACCGTCAACAAATCCCGTGGTGGTGCGGTATTGCTCAAGGAACCCGAGCTGCTCAACCAGATCGTCGAGCACGTCCGTCGTGCCGTCCCCGCGCACATTCCAGTCACCGCCAAGATGCGCCTGGGCTTCGACAGCCCGGACGGCTCGCTGGTGTGTGCCACGGCCCTGGCCGAAGGCGGCGCCGAACACATCGTGGTGCACGCGCGGACCAAGGTCGACGGCTACAAGCCACCGGCACACTGGGAGTGGATTCCGCGGGTGCAGGACGTGGTCAAGGTGCCGGTGTTCGCCAACGGCGACATCTGGAGCGTCGAAGACTGGCGTCGTTGCCGCGAGATCAGCGGCGTGGAGGACATCATGCTCGGTCGCGGCCTGGTTTCGCGCCCGGATCTCGCCCGGCAGATCGCCGCGGCGCGGGCCGGCGAGGAGGTGGTCGAGATGACCTGGGCCGAGTTGTTGCCGCTGATCCAGGACTTCTGGCTGCAAGCCAAAGCGCAGATGACACCACGCCAGTCGCCGGGCCGCCTGAAGCAATGGCTGGCGATGCTGACCCGCAATTATCCCGAGGCGGTAGAGCTGTTCACCGTGCTGCGTCGTGAGACCGAGCTGGATAACGTCTCGCGCTTGCTGGGTCTGCCGGTGGCGGAAGCGGCCTGAAACTCTTTTTAAAAAAAGCAGAAAACAATCTCTTGAAATGCAATCAGCGGTCCCTATCTAAGGGTTACGCGATGCCGAATTCGGGTCGCGGAGACAAAAAACCTTGCTGATTGTTTTCAGGAGATTTGAATCATGAGTACCGCATTTTCCCTGGCCCCACTGTTCCGTTCCTCGGTAGGTTTCGACCGTTTCAACGACCTGTTCGAAACTGCCCTGCGCAATGAGCCAGGCAGCACTTACCCGCCCTACAACGTGGAAAAACACGGTGACGATCAATACCGCATCGTCGTAGCGGCCGCCGGCTTCCAGGAAGATGACCTGGAGCTGCAAGTCGAGAAGGGTGTGCTGACCATCAGTGGTGGCAAACGTGACGCCAACGAGGGCGTGACCTTCCTGCACCAGGGCATTGCCCAGCGTGCGTTCAAGCTGTCCTTCCGTCTGGCGGACCACATCGAGATCAAGGCTGCCGACCTGAGCAACGGTCTGTTGAGCATCGACCTGCTACGGGTGATTCCGGAAGAGGCGAAAGCCAAGCGCATCCCGATCAACGGGACGCAAAAGCCGGCTCTGCAACACTGAGTCGGAGCAAGAAGAAGGGCGCCATTGGCGCCCTTTTTTGTGCCTGTCACTTCAGCAGTTTTTGAAACTCCTCCACCGGCAACGGCAGGCTGTGCAAATACCCTTGGTAGAAGTGACACTCCAGCCCCTGCAGGAACTCAAGCTGCTCCGCCGTTTCCACCCCTTCGGCTATCACTTTCAAATCCAGGCTGTGGGCCATGGCGACGATGGCGCGGATGATCTCGGCGTCGTTCGGGTCGCTGGTGGCGTCGCGGATGAAAGACTTGTCGATTTTCAGGGTGTCGACCGGCAAGCGCTTGAGGTAGGTCAGCGAGGAGTAGCCAGTGCCGAAGTCGTCCATGGCGAAGCTCACACCGAGTTTTTTCAGGCGGCGCATTTTGCTGATAGTGTCTTCCAGGTTCTGGATCACGATGCCTTCGGTGATTTCCAGTTTCAACAGGGAGCAGGGCAGGCCATAGGTGTTCAGGCTGTTTTCGACACGTTCGACGAAATCGTTCTGGCGGAACTGGCGCGGGCTGATGTTCACGCACAGGCTGAATTTATACGGATTCACCAGACCGTCGTCGATCAACCGTTTGAAGGCTTGGCAGGCTTCGTCGAGGATCCAGGTGCCGACCTCAAGAATCAGTCCGCTGTCTTCCAGCACCTTGATGAACTCGGTGGGTGACTGCGCGCCGAGCTCTGGATGATTCCAGCGCACCAAGGCTTCGGCGCCGACGATGCGGTCGCCCCGGGCGTCGACCTGGGGTTGGTAATGCACGCGAAACTCGCCCCGGGAAAGGGCCAGGCGCAAGTCGGTTTCCATGCGCAGGCGTTCGCTCGCGGCCTTCTGCATGGTGTTGTGGTACATCTGCGTGGTATTGCGACCCGAGTCCTTGGCGCGATAGAGCGCGATGTCGGCGCGCTTGAGCAGGTCGGTCGGGGTCGAGCCGTGATCGGGGATCAGCGCAATGCCGATGCTGGGTGTCACTTGCAGTCGCTGGCCGTCGAGGAACATCGGTTCGGACAGCAGCTCGCGGATGGTGTCGGCCAGTTGGCGAACCTGATCGCTGACCTCGCTGCGCGAGCCTTCGAGACCGCTGAGCAGCACCACGAATTCGTCACCGCCCAGGCGCGCAACGGTATCTTCCATGCGCACGCTGGCCTCCAGGCGTGCGGTGATGATTTTCAGCACGGTATCGCCCACCGGGTGCCCGAGGGAGTCGTTGATGTGCTTGAAGTGGTCGAGGTCGAGGAACATCAGCGCGCCACGCAGGTTATGCCGTTTGAGCAGAGCGATCTGCTGACTCAGGCGGTCCATCAGCAGGGCGCGATTGGGCAGATTGGTCAGTGGGTCGTGGTAGGCCAGGTGGCGAATCTGCGCTTCGGCGTTTTTCAGCAGGCTGACGTCGCGCGCGGTCAACAGCAGGCAGGCGGTTTCATTGAGGGTGATCGGTTCCACCGAGACTTCGACGGTCAGCAGTTCGCCGCACTTGTTGCGCCCGAGCATTTCCTGGTGATGAACCCGCCCCTTGATCTGCAGTTCGGCCAGCAGCGCCGAGCGTTGTTTTTCTTCAGCCCAGATCCCGACCTGGTACACCGTGCGGCCCACCACTTCCTCGGCGCGGTAGCCGGTCAGGCGGCAGAAGCCGTCGTTGACCTCCAGATAGCGTCCGGTGTCGCGCTCCGTGATGGTGATGGCGTCGGGGCTGGAGTGGAAGGCCTTGGCGAATTTCTCTTCACTGGCCTTGAGCGCCGCTTCCGAGCGCTGTTGCTGGGTGATATCGCGCAGGGTGGTGACGATGCAGGGCTGGTCGCCGACGCTGATCTGGCGGCTGGAAATCACACAAGTCAGGGTCTGTCCTTCCTTGTGCTGGACCAGAATGGCCACGTTGTTCAGGCCTTGTTCGCGGATCACTTGTTCGATTCGTCGCAGGCTTTTCGCCGAAGCGTCCCACAGGCCGATTTCGTCGGCGCTGCGGCCGATCACATCGGCGGTGCTCCAGCCGAAGGTCTGGGTGAAGCTGGAGTTGATTTCAATGAACTGGCCGGAGTCCTGGCGGGTGACGCAGATCGGATCGGGGCTGACCTGGAACAGCGTGGCGAATTTCTCTTCGGAGGCCACCAGCCGTTGTTCGCGCTCCACCTGATCAGTGATGTCGAGCAAGGTGCCGGCCATACGCACCGGCACACCGTTGTCATCGCGGTAGAGGCGGGCACGGCTTTCCAGATAGCGCGAGGTGCCGTCGGGCAATTGCACGCGGTAGGTCAATTGATAGTTGCCGGCCGGGCCTTCACGCAGACTGCGGTAAGCGTCGCGCATGGTGTCGCGTTCTTCGCCGGGCACGCCTTCGAAGAACTCGTCGAAGGACTCGTGGAAGGGCTTGGCGTCCAGACCGTGCAGTTGGGCGGCCCGTGCCGATCCGTAGAGCATGCCGCTGGGAATGTGCCAGTCCCAGGTGCCGAGTTGCGCCGAGTCCAGTGCCAGGTCGAGGCGTTCCTGGCTGTCCTTTAGGGCCTGTTCGGCGACTTTGCGCTCGGTGGTGTCAAGGAACGTGCTCAGTAGATAGGGTTGGCCTTCGAGCTCGACCTTTTGCGCACTGAGGATGCCGTCGTGAACCTGGCCATTGCTGGCGCGAAACTGCACTTCCATGCTGACCAGGTCGCCTTTGGCTTTGGTGGCCTTGACCAGTTCGGCCCGTTGTTCGGGATGCACCCACAGGCCCAGTTCCAGGGTGGTGCGGCCGATCGCGTTTTGCACCGGCCAGCCGAACAGGCTTTCGAAATATTGGTTGGCTTCGGTGATCAGGCCGTCTTCCTGGCGGGTCAGCAGGACCATGTTGGGGCACAGGTGGAACAGGGTGGCGAAGCGTTTTTCCGAGCTGCTCAACGCCTGTTCGCGCTGGCGCTGGTGGGTAATCTCGCGGATCACACCGATCATCCGTGGCCGGCCGTGCTTGTCCGGTAACAGGCTGCCGCTGATTTCCAGCCAGTGCAGGCTGCCATCGGGCCAGCGGATGCGGTGATGCATCGCTTGCTCCAGCGGTGCGCCAGCGATGACTGCGTGGAACGCGCGAACGGTTTTCGCGCGATCCTCCGGAGGCAGCAAGTCGAGGTATTCCAGATCCGATGGCAACGGTTTGCGGGGATCGAAGCCGAACAGCGCCTGCGTGCCCCGGGACCAACTGATCTTCCCGCGCTCGATGTCCCAATACCACGCACCCAGGCGCGCGCCGTTGAGCGCGGCCAACAATTGCGGGGCACTTTCCCAGCTCTGTTCGGAGCTTTTCGGGTCAAGTGCCTGTATACGCGGCATTGGCGGAATACGGTCAACAGATTTGGGCATTGGCAAGCCTTGGGCTGAATGGGCGTTTGGGGCAGGAATTCGCGGCTCTACAGGATTAGCACAGCTTAGCCTTGAGTCCCTGGCTGATCGAGTTGAGCGTCCAGCAAGGCCATGAAGGCCCGCGCAGCATTCGACAGCGTCCTTTCTGTGTGCAAGATATAGCCTAGCTGGCGAGTGAGCTGTATGCCCGGCAAAGGTATGCGCGCCACCTGGTCATCGAGCATGGTGCGCGGCAAAACGCTCCAGGCCAGCCCGATCGAGACCATCATCTTGATGGTTTCCAGGTAGTTGGTGCTCATGGCGATGTTTGGCGTCAGGCCCTGGGCTTCAAACAGCCGCTGCACAATGTGGTGGGTAAAGGTATTGCCACCGGGGAAGACCGCCGGGTGTCGGGCGATGTCCGCCAGGCTGACCTTGCCGTTATTGAGCAACGAATGCTCCGGGGCAACCACGAAATCCAGCGGGTCGTCCCATACAGGGGTGGCCTTGACCAGCGCATGGGGTTCTGGCGCCAGGGTAATGACCGCCAGTTCGGCGCGGCCATGGAGAATTTCCTCGTAGGCCACTTCCGAATCGAGGAACTGAATATCCAGAGCCACTTGTGGGTAGAGTCGGGTGAACTCCCTCAGCAAGGGCGGCAAACGGTGCAAGCCGATGTGGTGGCTGGTGGCCAGGGTCAGACGGCCGGTCACTTCGCCGGTGAGGTTGGTCAGGGCTCGGCGCGTATCATCGAGGACATTGAGAATCTGATAAGCCCGCGGCAGCAGGGCGCGCCCGGCCTCGGTCAGGCCCACTTCACGACCCAGACGGTCGAACAACCGCACCTTCAATTGCTGCTCCAGCCCGGCGATGCGCTTGCTGATGGCCGGCTGGGTCAGGTGCAGCCGTTCCCCGGCGCCGGAGAAGCTTCCGGTCTCGGCGATGGCAATAAAGGCATTGAGGTTGGCCAGGTCCATAGTAGTATTCCAGTTGGTTATCCAAAGCATAAAAAATATGAATTTGAGTTATTTAATGTAACCCCATAGGATCAGCCTCACAAGCCAAGGGGTTATTGAATCGCTCAAGACCCAGGGCATAGAAACAAGCTGATGAGGAAACCGTCTGATGGCCGGCAAAACGCTCTACGACAAGCTCTGGGATTCGCATTTGGTCAAGCAGCGCGACGATGGCTCTGCGCTGATCTACATCGATCGTCACATCATCCACGAAGTGACCTCGCCGCAAGCCTTCGAAGGCCTGCGTCTGGCCGGGCGCAAGCCATGGCGCATCGATGCCAACATCGCGACCCCGGACCACAACGTACCGACCACGCCGGAGCGCAAGGGCGGCATCGACGCCATCGTTGACCAGGTTTCGCGCCTGCAAGTCCAGACCCTCGATGACAACTGCGATGAATACGGCATTGTCGAGTTCAAGATGAACGACGTTCGCCAGGGCATCGTCCATGTCATCGGCCCGGAGCAAGGCGCAACCTTGCCCGGCATGACCGTGGTCTGCGGCGACTCCCATACCTCGACCCATGGCGCATTCGGCGCATTGGCCCACGGTATCGGCACTTCCGAAGTCGAGCATGTGCTCGCCACCCAGTGCCTGGTCGCCAAGAAAATGAAAAACATGCTGGTGCGCGTCGAAGGCCAATTGCCGTTCGGCGTGACCGCCAAGGACATCGTGCTCGCGGTGATCGGCAAGATCGGCACCGCCGGCGGTAACGGCCACGCCATCGAGTTCGCCGGCAGCGCGATTCGCGACCTGTCCGTCGAAGGCCGCATGACCATCTGCAACATGTCCATCGAGGCCGGCGCTCGCGTAGGCCTGGTGGCTGCGGACGAAAAAACCGTGGCTTACGTCAAGGGCCGTCCATTTGCCCCGAAAGGCGCGGAATGGGACCTGGCCGTTGAAGCCTGGAAAGACCTGGTGTCTGACGCCGATGCCACGTTTGATACGGTTGTCGAGCTCGATGCGACCCGGATCAAGCCGCAAGTCAGCTGGGGTACTTCGCCTGAGATGGTGCTGGCGGTAGACCAGAACGTGCCGGATCCTGCGAAGGAAATGGACCTGGTCAAGCGCGACTCCATCGTCCGTGCCTTGAAGTACATGGGTTTGACCGCCAATCAGGCGATCACCGACATTCAGCTCGACCGCGTGTTCATCGGTTCCTGCACCAACTCGCGGATCGAAGACCTGCGTGCGGCGGCCGTGATCGCCAAGGGCCGTAAAGTGGCCTCGACCATCAAGCAGGCCATCGTGGTGCCGGGCTCGGGCCTGGTTAAAGCCCAGGCTGAATCGGAAGGCCTGGACAAGATTTTCCTCGAGGCCGGTTTCGAATGGCGTGAGCCGGGTTGCTCGATGTGCCTGGCGATGAACCCGGACCGCCTGGAGTCTGGTGAGCATTGCGCCTCGACCTCCAACCGTAACTTCGAAGGCCGTCAGGGTGCCGGTGGTCGTACTCACCTCGTCAGCCCGGCCATGGCCGCAGCCGCTGCTATAAACGGTCGTTTCGTCGACGTCCGTGAATTGATCTGAAGGAGCGCAGCATGAAAGCTTTTACCCAGCACACTGGTCTTGTCGCGCCTTTGGATCGTGCCAACGTCGACACCGACCAGATCATCCCGAAGCAGTTCCTGAAGTCGATCAAGCGCACGGGCTTTGGCCCGAACCTGTTCGATGAATGGCGTTACCTGGATGTGGGCCAGCCTTACCAGGACAACTCCAAGCGTCCGCTGAACAAGGACTTCGTCCTCAACGCCGAACGTTACCAGGGCGCCAGCGTGTTGCTGGCCCGCGAGAACTTCGGTTGCGGCTCCAGCCGTGAACACGCGCCGTGGGCGCTGGAAGAGTACGGTTTCCGCAGCATCATCGCGCCGAGCTATGCCGACATCTTCTTCAACAACAGCTTCAAGAACGGCTTGCTGCCGATCATCTTGAGCGACGCCGAAGTCGACGAACTGTTCCAGCAGGTCGAGGCTAATCCGGGCTATCAGTTGCAGGTTGACCTGCAGGCCCAGACCGTGACCCGTCCGGATGGCAAGGTGTTGAGCTTTGAGATTGATGCGTTTCGCAAGCATTGCCTGTTGAACGGCCTGGACGATATCGGCCTGACCTTGCAGGACGGCGATGCGATTGCGGCATTTGAGGCCAAACATCGTGCGAGCCAGCCTTGGTTGTTTCGCGACGCTTGAATTTGCTTAAGGCGTAATGACGCCATCGCGAGCAAGCTCGCTCCCACATTGGATTTGCGGCGTAAACAAAACCTGTGGGAGCAAGCTTGCTCGCGATGAGGCCAGAACAGACACCCCAAGACTCACCCCAAAAAGGAAGTCCCCATGACCAGCACCGCCCGACACAGCCAGGTAGTCCAGAAGCAATTCGGTGAACAGGCCTCGGCCTACCTGAGCAGTGCCGTACACGCTCAAGGCACCGAATTCGCGCTGCTACAGGCCGAACTGGCGGGGCAGGGCGAGGCCAGGGTCCTGGATCTGGGGTGCGGCGCAGGTCACGTGAGTTTTCACGTAGCCTCATTGGTGAAAGAGGTGGTGGCCTACGACCTGTCGCAGCAAATGCTCGACGTGGTCGCTGCCGCTGCTGTCGACCGTGGCTTGAGCAACGTAACCACGGTCAACGGTGCCGCCGAGCGCCTGCCGTTCGCCGATGGCGAATTCGATTTCGTCTTCAGCCGCTATTCGGCGCACCATTGGAGCGACCTGGGCGTGGCCCTGCGGGAGGTGCGTCGAGTCCTGAAGCCGGGCGGTGTGGCCGCGTTCGTCGACGTGTTGTCACCGGGTAGCCCGCTGTTCGACACTTACCTGCAAAGCGTCGAAGTGCTGCGCGACACCAGCCATGTGCGCGATTATTCCGCTGGCGAGTGGTTGCGCCAGGTCAGCGAGGCGGGGCTGCACACCCGCAGTACCACCCGTCAGCGCTTGCGCCTGGAATACAACAGCTGGGTCGAGCGCATGCGCACACCGCAAGTGATGCGCGCGGCGATCCGCGAGTTGCAGCAGTCGATGGGCAATGAAGTACGCGAATATTTTGAGATTGAGGCCGATGGTTCGTTCAGTACGGATGTGCTGGTACTGATGGCCGAGCGATAGAATTTTTCCGGGTGCGCCCAAGGCGCACCGACTGATGACATGAGGAAAGCATGAGCAAGCAGATTCTGATTCTCCCAGGTGACGGTATTGGCCCGGAAATCATGGCCGAAGCGGTCAAGGTGCTGGAATTGGCCAGCGACAAGTTCGCCTTGGGTTTCGAACTGAGCCACGACGTGATCGGTGGCGCTGCCATCGACAAGCACGGCGTGCCGTTGGCCGACGAGACCCTGGAGCGTGCCCGCGCGGCCGACGCCGTGTTGCTGGGCGCCGTTGGCGGCCCGAAATGGGATGCCATCGAACGTGACATCCGCCCTGAACGCGGTCTGCTGAAAATCCGTGCGCAACTGGGCCTGTTCGGCAACCTGCGTCCGGCGATCCTGTACCCGCAACTGGCCGAGGCTTCCAGCCTGAAGCCGGAAATCGTGGCCGGCCTGGACATCCTGATCGTTCGTGAGCTGACCGGCGGCATCTACTTCGGCGCGCCTCGTGGTACCCGTACCCTGGAAAACGGCGAGCGTCAGTCCTATGACACCCTGCCGTACAGCGAAAGCGAAATCCGCCGCATCGCCCGTGTCGGTTTCGACATGGCCATGGTCCGTGGCAAGAAGCTGTGCTCGGTGGACAAGGCCAACGTACTGGCCTCCAGCCAACTGTGGCGTGAAGTGGTCGAACAAGTGGCCAAGGATTATCCTGAAGTCGAACTGAGCCACATGTACGTCGACAACGCCGCGATGCAGCTGGTGCGCGCACCGAAGCAGTTCGACGTGATCGTTACCGACAACATGTTCGGCGACATCCTGTCCGACCAGGCCTCGATGCTCACCGGTTCCATCGGCATGCTGCCGTCGGCGTCCCTGGACACCAACAACAAGGGCATGTACGAGCCGTGCCACGGTTCGGCCCCGGACATCGCGGGCAAGGGCATCGCCAACCCGCTGGCGACCATTTTGTCGGTGTCGATGATGTTGCGTTACAGCTTCAACCAGCAGGCCGCGGCCGATGCCATCGAGAAAGCCGTCAGCCTGGTGCTGGATCAGGGCTTGCGCACCGGTGACATCTGGTCGGCCGGTTGCACTAAAGTCGGTACGCAGGAAATGGGTGACGCAGTAGTCGCCGCGCTGCGGAATCTGTAATCTCTCGGGCCCGCTGCCAAATTCAAGACAAGGCAGCGGTCCACATTTCAAGAAGGTGTAGTTGCGATGAAACGTGTAGGTCTGATCGGTTGGCGCGGCATGGTCGGTTCCGTGCTCATGCAGCGGATGCTGGAAGAGCAGGATTTCGATCTTATCGAGCCGGTGTTTTTCACCACTTCCAATGTCGGTGGCCAAGGCCCGTCCGTGGGCAAGGACATTGCTCCGCTCAAGGACGCTTACAGCATTGAAGAGCTGAAAACCCTCGACGTGATTCTGACCTGCCAGGGTGGCGACTACACCAGCGAAGTCTTCCCCAAGCTGCGTGAAGCCGGCTGGCAGGGTTACTGGATCGACGCCGCTTCCAGTCTGCGTATGCAGGATGATGCGGTGATCGTTCTGGATCCGGTCAACCGCAAGGTCATCGACCAGCAACTGGACGCGGGCACCAAGAACTACATCGGCGGCAACTGCACCGTCAGCCTGATGCTGATGGGCCTCGGTGGCCTGTTCGAAGCTGGCCTGGTGGAGTGGATGAGCGCCATGACCTATCAGGCGGCCTCCGGTGCCGGCGCGCAGAACATGCGTGAACTGATCAAGCAAATGGGCGCGACCCACGCCGCTGTTGCCGATCAACTGGCCGATCCGGCCAGCGCGATCCTCGACATCGACCGCCGTGTGGCTGAAGCCATGCGCAGCGACGCTTACCCGACTGAAAACTTCGGCGTACCGTTGGCCGGCAGCCTGATCCCGTGGATCGACAAGGAACTGCCGAACGGTCAGAGCCGCGAAGAGTGGAAGGCCCAGGCCGAGACCAACAAGATCCTCGGTCGCTTCAAGAGCCCGATCCCGGTCGATGGCATCTGCGTGCGCATCGGCGCCATGCGCTGCCACAGCCAGGCGCTGACCATCAAGCTGAACAAAGACGTACCGATCGCTGATATCGAAGGTTTGATCAGCCAGCACAACCCTTGGGTCAAGCTGGTGCCGAACAACCGCGAAACCAGCATTCAGGAGCTGAGCCCGAACAAGGTCACCGGCACCCTGAACATCCCGGTTGGTCGTCTGCGCAAGCTGAACATGGGCTCGCAATTTGTCGGCGCGTTCACCGTCGGCGACCAGTTGCTGTGGGGCGCGGCCGAACCGCTGCGTCGCATGCTGCGGATCCTGCTCGAGCGTTGATCGGTTGATGCAATGAAAGAACCCGCGCCTTGCAAGAGGCGCGGGTTTTTTATTCCCGGCAACCTGATGTTTATGGGTTGCCTGATATTCCGTCATCGCGAGCAAGCTTGCTCCCACATTGGAATGCGTACCCCCTGTGGGAGCGAGCTTGCTCGCGATGAGGCCGGTACAGACACTACAAATCCCAGGCAGAAATTGCCTGTATCCCACCCACCCGGTAAAGTGCCGCTCCCCCCGTTTCGCCAGAGGTCAAACCATGAGCCAGTCCATTGATATTGCCGTGATCGGCGCCACCGGTACTGTCGGCGAAACACTCGTGCAGATTCTCGAAGAGCGCGATTTCCCGATCGGCAACCTGCACCTGTTGGCCAGCAGCGAGTCGGCCGGCAGTTCGGTGCCGTTTCGCGGCAAGAACGTGCGGGTGCGGGAAGTCGATCAGTTCGACTTCAGCAAGGTGCAGTTGGCATTCTTTGCCGCCGGCCCGGCGGTTTCGTTGAGTTTCGCTTCCCGCGCGACCGATGCCGGTTGCTCGGTTATCGATCTCTCCGGTGCCCTGCCGGCCGAAAAGGCGCCACAGGTTGTGCCTGAAGCCAATGCCCAGGTGTTGGCCGGCTTGAACAAACCCTTTCAGGTCAGCAGTCCAAGCCCGTCGGCCACCACGCTGGCGGTGGTGCTCGCGCCACTGATGGATTTGCTTGATTTGCAGCGCATCAGCCTGACCGCCAGCCTGGCGGTATCGGCCCAGGGCCGCGAAGCCGTGAGCGAGCTCGCCCGGCAAACCGCCGAACTGCTGAATGTGCGGCCGCTGGAGCCGAAATTCTTTGATCGGCAAATGGCCTTCAACCTGTTGGCCCAGGTCGGTAAACCGGATGAGCAAGGTCATACGCTGCTGGAAAAACGCCTGGTGCGTGAGCTGCGCCAGGTCATGGCGCGGCCTTCATTGAAGATTTCCGTCACTTGCATTCAAGCCCCGGTGTTTTTTGGCGATAGCTATAGCGTGACCCTGCAGTCCGCGAGTGAAATCGACCTGGGGAAAGTCAATGCGGCCCTGGAAGACGCTCCCGGCATCGAACTGGTGGAAGCCGGCGACTACCCGACCCCGGTGGGCGATGCGGTAGGCCAGGATGTGGTCTACGTTGGTCGGGTTCGCCATGGTATTGACGACACGTCGGAACTTAATCTGTGGCTGACGTCAGATAACGTACGCAAAGGCGCGGCGCTCAACGCTGTGCAGCTGGCCGAGTTGTTGATAAAAGACCTGCTGTAAAAGATACTTTGCAACAATTTGTCGAATGATTCCGCGCGAGCCTATGCTTGCCGGAGTGCTGAAGGCAGAGCCACTCTGCGGGGCTTTGCCGGGCATCAATGAAATGATCGCGCGCGACGACCCTCGCCGTTGCGTGCAATGCCTTACGGCAGCGACTATCAATACCTTCTCGCTGGCCGAGGAATGTTCAAACTAAGGATGAGCTAATGGTTCAAGTTCGCAAACTGGTGTTAGCAATAGCGGCCGCCTCGGCGCTGTCCTCCGGTATGGCGCATGCCCTCGGGCTCGGGGAGTTGACCCTGAAATCGACGCTCAACCAGCCGCTGGTGGCGGAAATCGAGCTGCTCGATGTCAAGGATCTCACCGCCGCCGAAGTGGTACCGAGCCTGGCCTCACCAGACGATTTCGCCAAGGCCGGTGTCGACCGCCAGGCGTTTCTCAACGACTTGACCTTCACCCCGGTGCTCAACGCCAGCGGCAAAAGCATCCTGCGCGTGACCTCCAGCAAGCCACTTTCCGAACCCATGGTGAAGTTCCTGGTTCAGGTCATGTGGCCGAACGGCCGCTTGCTGCGCGACTACAGTGTGCTGCTCGATCCGTCCAAATTCTCGCCGCAAACCGCTGAAGCGGCTGCGCAGCCGACCTCGACGGTTGCCGTGCCCGTCACCGGTGCGACCAAACCGTCCCAATACACCACCACACCGCGCGATACCCTGTGGGAAATCGCCGCAAAGGCGCGTAATGGCGGTTCGATCCAGCAAACCATGCTGGCCATCCAGGCGTTGAACCCGGATGCCTTTATCGACGGCAACATCAATCGCCTGAAAACCGGCCAGGTGCTGCGCATGCCGGACCAGGCGCAGAGCACTGGCCTGCCGCAAGCCAAGGCCATTGCCGAAGTGGCCGCACAGAACAAGGCCTGGCGCCAGGGTCGCCGTTATGTGGCAAAACCCGGGGCAGGGCAGCAACAGCTCGATGCCACCAATCGCGCTCGTACCGAGGGTGCTCCGGCGCAAGCGGCCTCCGACAAGTTGAGCCTGGTGTCTGCCGAGTCCGGCAAGAGCCCTGGCAAAGGGGCTGCCGGAGATGCCAAGGCCCTCAGCAACAAGCTGGCGGTGACCCAGGAAAGCCTCGACACCAGTCGTCGTGATAACGCCGAACTGAAAAGCCGCATGGCCGATCTGCAAAGCCAGGTGGACAAGCTGCAGCGCCTGCTCGAGTTGAAGAACAATCAACTGGCCAAGTTGCAAACCGAGGGCTCTGCAGCTGCACCGGCGGCTGCGACAGCGCCGGCAATGTCGGCCGAGCTGGCTGCCAACCCGGAGGCAGCGCCTGCACTGGTTGCCGCTGCGCCTGCCCCTGAGGCAACGCCCGCGCCAGCCGAGAAGCCCGTCGAGGCGACACCGGCGGCATCCGACGATCAGAAATTCAATGAGTTGCTGACCAACCCGGTGCTGCTGGGCCTGGTGGGTGGCGGTGCGGTGATTCTCCTGCTCCTGCTGCTGTTGCTGGCGCGTCGACGCAAAGCCCAGCAAGCAGCCGAGAAACATCTGCGCATGGCCCGTGCCTTGGCCGAAGATCAGCCGTTCTCGGCCGATTTCGACTTGCCGGAAAGCAGCTTCGAAGGCCTGGAAGTTCCGCCGCCGAGCGTGAAACTGGCGACCGCCCCGACGCCTGCTCCCGCGCCAGCGCCGGTGGTTGCTCCGGTGGTGATGACCACGCCGATCGCCGCACCATTGGTGGCGCCGGCTGCCGAGCGTTCCGACGACGTGCTGGGTCAGGCTCAGTCGCACATCAATGCCGGTCGCCTGAATCAGGCCGCCGCGTTGCTGGAGGACGGCGTCAAGCAAGAGCCCAAGCGCAGCGATCTGCGCTTGAAACTGATGGAAGTCTACGGCCAGCAAGGCGACCGCGATGCGTTCGTCGGCCAGGAGCGTCAGTTGGTGGCCAATGGCGACAACTTCGCCCAGGTTGAAAAACTCAAAAGTCGCTTCCCGGCCATGGCGCTGGTGGCTGCCGGTGGCATCGCCGCAGCCGCCGTTGCTGCCGAGCTGGACGCGCAATACGTCAAGGAGCTGTTGCTCGATGAGCCGCAAGCACCGGCGCCAGAACCAGAACCAGCACCGTTCGAGGATGACCTCGACAGCGCCTTCGACCTGAGCCTGGATGATCTGGACGCGATTACGCCTTTGGCGCCTGCACCTGCACCTGCACCTGCACCGGAGCCTGAAGTGGCGGCGTTGCCGGATCTTGGTGAGTTCCCGCTGGACGACGATCTGAGCTTTGAGTCGGTGTTGCAGCAGCAGACTGAAATCAAGGAAAACCTCGACGATCTGTCGGACTTCGACCTCGACCTGGATCTCGGTGCGCAACCGTCGCCGGCGATGCTGGCTGAAGACGATTTCCTGCTGGATCTGGATGAGGGCGTGAAGGATTTCCCGGTTGCCGAAACCCCGGCTGTTCCTGAGGTCGCGCTGGATGATCTGGAGTTGCCGGCCGATTTCGATCTGTCGCTGGCCGAGGAACTGGACGCGCCGGATGCGTTCGCGGCAGAGCTGGATGATGTCAACGCCGAACTGGAGAGCTTGTCCAACAGCATCGGCGAGCCGACCTTTACCGAAGCTGATGCCGCGCTGGATAGCGATGATGACTTCGACTTCCTCTCGGGCACTGACGAAGCCGCTACCAAGCTCGATCTGGCTCAGGCCTATATCGACATGGGCGACAGCGACGGTGCTCGCGACATCCTCAATGAGGTGGTAAGCGAAGGCAGTGCCGAGCAGAAGAGTGAAGCCGAGGAGATGCTTTCGCGCCTGGCTTGATTGATCGGCAGGTTGAAAAAAAGCGGCAGCCCATTGAGGCTGCCGTTTTTGTTTGGCTCATTAATTGATGTTGTTTGCTTGGGCCTCATCGCGGGCAAGCCTGCTCCCACAGAGATTTGTGTCGTTCACAAAACCTGTGGGAGCGGGCTTGCCCGCGATGAGGCCGGGACAGTCAATGGAGAACTCTCTGGCATCCCCGCCCGGCGGCCTTATAATGCCCGCCTTTGGTACATCATCAGGCTGTCCCTCCTTGGCAAATATAGATAACCCGGCCGCCGAAATGGCAGCCGACGGCTTTTTCCGGATCGCGCTGGGCGTCGAATACAAAGGCTCGCGCTACCGCGGCTGGCAGCGCCAGGCGTCCGGGGTGCTCACCGTGCAGGAAACCCTCGAAAACGCCTTGTCCAAAGTCGCCGACTCGCCCGTTTCGCTGATGTGCGCCGGGCGTACCGACGCCGGGGTGCATGCCTGCGGACAGGTGGTGCATTTCGACACTCAGGTCGAGCGCTCGATGAAGGCCTGGACCATGGGCGCCAACATCAACTTGCCCCATGACGTCAGTGTCAGTTGGGCCAAGGTCATGCCGGCGCATTTCCATGCGCGGTTCAAGGCCATTGCCCGGCGTTATCGCTACGTGATCTACAACGATCAGATCCGCCCGGCGCACTTGAACGAAGAGGTGACCTGGAACCACCGTCCGCTGGACGTCGAGCGCATGGCCGAGGCCGCCCAGTACCTGCTCGGCACCCATGATTTCAGTGCTTTTCGCGCCGGTCAGTGCCAGGCCAAGTCGCCGATCAAGGAATTGCATCACCTGCGCGTTACCCGTCACGGCAAGATGATCGTGCTGGATATTCGCGCCAGCGCCTTCCTGCATCATATGGTGCGCAACATTGCCGGTGTGCTGATGACCATTGGCGCCGGAGAGCGTCCGGTGGAGTGGATGAAAGAGGTGCTGGAGAGCCGGATTCGACGGACCGGTGGCGTGACCGCGCATCCATTCGGCTTGTATCTGGTTCAGGTCGAGTACCGTGACGAGTTCGAGTTGCCCGAGCGCTACATCGGTCCGCACTTCCTGACCGGCTTCTCGGAACTTGGCGGCTGACGCCCTCGAACGCT
Organism: Pseudomonas jessenii; assembly: GCF_002236115.1. GTDB lineage: Bacteria > Pseudomonadota > Gammaproteobacteria > Pseudomonadales > Pseudomonadaceae > Aquipseudomonas > Aquipseudomonas jessenii. The sequence continues at coordinate 608,443 of NZ_NIWT01000002.1, forward strand.
TTTGTTACCATCCGGGACTTTCCCGGATTTGTCTTGGAGTTGTATCGACATGTCAGCCGTTCGCAGCAAGATCTGTGGGATTACCCGCATAGAGGATGCGTTGGCAGCCGTCGAGGCCGGGGCGGATGCCATCGGATTCGTGTTCTACGCCAAAAGCCCCCGTGCGGTGACGGTCCAGCAGGCGCGCTCGATCATCAAGGCGCTGCCGCCGTTCGTGACCACCGTGGGCTTGTTCGTCAATGCCAGCCGTTGCGAGCTGGGGGAAATCCTCGACGCGGTGCCCCTGGACCTGCTGCAGTTTCACGGCGATGAAAGCGCGGCGGAGTGTGAGGGTTGGCACCGCCCGTACATCAAGGCGCTGCGGGTCAAGGCGGGAGATGACATCGCCGCGGCCTGTGATGCTTATGCCAGTGCCAGCGGAATCTTGCTCGATACCTATGTCGAAGGCGTTCCCGGAGGAACCGGGGAGGCGTTTGACTGGTCACTGATACCGCAAGGCTTGAGCAAGCCGGTCATTCTGGCGGGCGGTCTGACGCCGGATAACGTCGCCGAAGCGATTGCCCGCGTTCGGCCTTATGCCGTGGATGTCAGCGGCGGGGTTGAGGCGAGCAAGGGCATCAAGGATCACGCAAGGATTCAGGCATTTATCAAAGCGGTACGTGGTAGCACCCATTGATGTGACGGCTGGCAGTCTGCCGCCGTCCACTGCACTGTACAAAACGGCTGAGGGTCATGGGGTGGTACGCAGGTCACGTTTCGCTGACCCGGCCATTCACTGATCATCGCCGCACACATGAATTTAGCGCTAGGGCATACACGGGGCCGCGAACCAGAGCGTTCGGGCCGCCGGTACTGGAGAAAGAAAGCATGAGCAACTGGTTAGTAGACAAACTGATCCCTTCGATCATGCGTTCCGAGGTCAAGAAGAGCTCGGTGCCTGAAGGTCTTTGGCACAAATGCCCGTCTTGCGAGGCTGTGCTGTATCGTCCGGAGCTGGAAAAGACCCTGGACGTTTGCCCCAAGTGCAACCATCACATGCGTATCGGCGCCCGCGCCCGTATCGACATCTTCCTCGATGTTGAAGGCCGTGCCGAGCTGGGTGCAGACCTGGAACCGGTTGACCGTCTGAAATTCCGCGACGGCAAGAAGTACAAGGACCGCCTGACCGCTGCACAAAAGCAGACTGGCGAAAAAGACGCACTGGTTTCCATGAGCGGCACTTTGCTGGGCATGCCGGTCGTGGTTTCGGCGTTCGAATTTTCCTTCATGGGCGGTTCGATGGGCGCCATCGTCGGTGAGCGTTTCGTTCGCGCCGCCAACTACGCCCTGGAAAAACGTTGCCCGATGATCTGCTTCGCCGCTTCCGGCGGTGCGCGGATGCAGGAAGCGCTGATTTCCCTGATGCAAATGGCCAAGACCTCCGCGGTGCTGGCCCGTCTGCGTGAAGAAGGCATCCCGTTCATCTCCGTGTTGACCGACCCGGTCTACGGCGGCGTTTCCGCCAGTCTGGCGATGCTGGGCGACGTGATTGTCGGCGAGCCGAAGGCGTTGATCGGTTTTGCCGGTCCGCGTGTGATCGAGCAAACCGTGCGCGAGAAACTGCCGGAAGGCTTCCAGCGCAGCGAGTTCCTGCTGGAGCACGGTGCCATCGACATGATCATCGACCGTCAGGAGCTGCGTCCGCGTCTGGGCAACCTGCTGGCGCAAATGATGGGCCTGCCGACGCCGAAGTTCGTTGCTGCCCCTATCGAGCCGATCGTGGTTCCACCGGTACCCGCCAGCCTATGACCCAACGTACCCTTGGCGAATGGCTCGCCTACCTTGAACAGTTGCACCCTTCAGCCATCGACATGGGCCTGGAGCGGTCGCAGCAGGTAGCGTCCCGTATGGGACTGGGCAAGCCGGCGCCTCGGGTGATCACGGTCACCGGGACCAACGGCAAGGGTTCCACCTGTGCGTTCGTGGCGTCCTTGCTGCGGGCCCAGGGCTTGAAAGTGGGGGTCTACAACTCCCCGCACCTGCTGCGTTACAACGAGCGGGTAACAGTCAATGGCGTCGAAGCCACGGATGCCGAGCTGTGCGAGGCCTTTGCCGCGGTAGAGGCCGGGCGCGGCGACACTTCCCTGACTTACTTCGAAATGGGCACCCTGGCGGCATTCTGGCTGTTCCAGCGCTCCGGGCTCGATGCAGTGGTGCTGGAAGTCGGTCTGGGCGGTCGCCTGGACACGGTCAACGTGGTGGACGCCGACATGGCGCTGGTCACCAGTATCGGTGTCGATCATGCGGATTACCTCGGTGATACCCGGGAGTCCGTGGCCTTCGAGAAGGCCGGTATTTTCCGTCAGGGCGCGCCTGCGCTCTGCGGCGACCTGAATCCTCCACAACCTCTGCTGGACAAGGCGCGCGAGCTTAATTGTCCGTTTTTCCTGCGTGGGCGCGATTTTGACCTCGGTGTGACCGATCACAACTGGCAATGGCGCGGTGTCGATGGGCAAGGGCGCGTGGTGGAGCTGCGCGACCTGCCACTGCTCGATCTACCGATGGAAAACGCCGCGCTGGCGTTGCAGGCTTACCTGCTGCTCGGCTTGCCTTGGGCGGATGCGCAGATTATCGAGGCGCTACGGGCCACCCGGGTGGTCGGTCGCCTGGATCGCCGTGAGTTCGAGTGGCAAGGCAAGCGCTTGAATCTATTGCTGGATGTGGGGCATAACCCCCATGCGGCGGAGTATCTGGCTCGCCGCCTGGCCAGCCGCCCGCCGGTCGGCAAGCGTCTGGCGGTGTTCGGGTTGCTGGCGGACAAAGACCTGGGTGGTGTTGTCGGCGAATTGAATGCTAGTGTCCAGCACTGGGCTGTCGCACCTCTGGATTCGCCTCGGGCGCGTTCGGTTGCGGATTTGCACGCCGCGTTGCAAGGTCTTGGTGCGTCGGTCACGTCATACGACAGTGTCGCGGCCGCCCTGGAAGGGCAGTGCGCTCAGGCCACGAGCGACGACGAAATCCTGTTGTTCGGATCATTTTATTGTGTCGCCGAGGCCCTTGAATGGCTGGCCCGGCGCTCCACGGAGGAAGCGGCAAATGGCATTGCTGGATAAGGCATACAAACAGCGCATGGTTGGCGCCCTGGTGTTGGTCGCGCTGGCGGTGATTTTTCTGCCGATGCTGTTTTCCCGCCAGGACGAACAGCGCCAGGTGACGGTCGAAGCGCCCGCGGCTCCGCAGGCGCCGGCGATGCCCCAGGTACAGGTCGAGCCCGTGGCGGTGCCTGAGCCGCAAGCCCTGCCTCAGGAACCCGTGCCGAGCGATGACGAAATCGCCCAGCAGGAATCGGCGGTGCCAGCTGTTCCGGTGGCTCCAGCGCCTGCGGCTCCAGCGCCAGCAGCCAAGCCGGCTGCACCCGCGCCGGTCCCGGCTTTGGCGGCTAAGCCTGCAACGGCGCCTGCCCAGCCGATCACCGCGGCACCGGGCAAGCCGGACACCACGCAAAGCCGTGTCGATGCCAATGGTTTGTCTGTCAGCTGGTCGGTGCAACTGGCCAGCCTGTCGAACCGCGAAAGCGCGGAAAAACTTCAGAAAACCCTGCGCAGCCAGGGTTACAACGCCTACATCCGTACCGCCGACGGCAAAAACCGGGTGTTTGTCGGGCCGCTGATCGAGCGTGCCGAAGCCGACCGGCTGCGTGACTTGCTCAACCGCCAGCAGAACCTCAAGGGGTTTGTGGTGCGCTTTCAACCGGAACGTGGCTAAAACTATCTCCCCGATATGAAATGCACTGACAATCGCAGCTTACCGATAAGCATGGGCTCTGCTAAAATGCGCCGCCTTATCCGTCTGTAGGCTGCACTGTGCCATTTACCTGGGTTGACTGGGCGATCGTTGCAATCGTCGCCATCTCCGCATTGATCAGTCTGAGCCGCGGCTTCGTCAAGGAAGCACTGTCGCTGCTGACCTGGATCATCGCAGGAGTCGTAGCCTGGATGTTCGGTGGCTCACTGTCCGAGTACCTCGGCGGGTACATTCAAACGCCATCGGCACGTATAATAACGGGCTGTGCCATCATGTTTGTCGCCACTTTAATCGTAGGCGCAATGATCAATTATCTTATCGGCGAACTGGTTCGCGTCACCGGGCTCTCCGGGACCGACCGATTCCTCGGCATGGCCTTCGGCGCCGCCCGTGGCGGGTTGCTGGTGGTTATCGCCGTCGGGCTGTTGAGCCTGGGGCCGGTACAGCAGGACGGGTGGTGGAAAGAGTCACAGCTCGTGCCAAAATTTCTATTGGTTGCAGACTGGTCCAAAAACCTGATCCTCGGGTGGAGCAGTCAGTGGCTTGCCAGCGGAATCAGCGTACCCGCTGATATTCCGTTCAAGGAGCAACTCTTGCCGATGGCCAAAACGCCTCAGTGAGTAGTGCTCAGTTCAGATCCATTAAGTAGGGGTTGCGTCGCATGTGTGGCATCGTCGGTATCGTCGGTAAGTCGAACGTCAATCAGGCGCTGTATGACGCGCTAACCGTCCTCCAGCACCGCGGCCAGGACGCTGCCGGTATCGTGACCAGCCATGATGGCCGGTTATTCCTGCGCAAGGACAACGGCCTGGTGCGTGACGTGTTCCAGCAACGTCACATGCAGCGCCTGGTCGGTCACATGGGTATTGGCCATGTGCGTTATCCAACCGCGGGCAGCTCGACGTCGGCTGAAGCTCAACCGTTTTACGTCAACTCGCCTTACGGCATCACCCTGGCGCACAACGGTAACCTGACCAATGTTGAACAACTGGCCAAGGAGATTTACGAATCTGACCTGCGCCACGTCAACACCAGTTCCGATTCGGAAGTACTGCTCAACGTGTTCGCGCACGAACTGGCCCAGCGCGGCAAGTTGCAGCCGACCGAAGAAGACGTTTTCGCCGCCGTCACCGACGTGCACAACCGTTGCGTCGGTGGTTATGCCGTCGTAGCAATGATCACCGGCTACGGCATCGTGGGCTTTCGCGACCCGCACGGCATCCGCCCGATCGTTTTCGGCCAGCGTCACACCGACGAAGGCGTCGAGTACATGATCGCCTCGGAAAGCGTTTCCCTGGACGTACTCGGCTTCACCCTGATTCGCGACCTGGCTCCGGGCGAAGCGGTCTACATCACTGAAGAGGGCAAGCTGTACACCCGTCAGTGCGCGACCAACCCGTCCCTGACCCCGTGCATCTTCGAACACGTCTACCTGGCGCGTCCGGACTCGATCATCGACGGCGTTTCGGTCTACAAGGCCCGTCTGCGCATGGGCGAGAAACTCGCCGAGAAGATCCTGCGCGAGCGTCCGGATCACGACATCGACGTGGTCATCCCGATTCCGGACACCAGCCGCACCGCGGCCCTGGAGCTGGCGAACCACCTGGGCGTGAAGTTCCGCGAAGGCTTCGTGAAGAACCGCTACATCGGCCGGACCTTCATCATGCCGGGCCAGGCCGCGCGGAAAAAATCCGTACGCCAGAAGCTCAACGCCATCGAGCTGGAGTTCCGCGGCAAGAACGTGATGCTGGTGGACGATTCCATCGTTCGCGGTACCACTTGCAAGCAGATCATCCAGATGGCCCGCGAAGCCGGCGCCAAGAACGTTTACTTCTGCTCTGCGGCGCCAGCGGTTCGCTACCCGAACGTCTACGGCATCGACATGCCGAGCGCTCACGAGCTGATCGCCCACAACCGTTCGACCCAGGACGTGGCAGACCTGATCGGCGCCGACTGGCTGATCTATCAGGACTTGCCTGACTTGATCGAAGCGGTCGGTGGCGGCAAGATCAAGATCGACAAGTTCGATTGCGCGGTGTTCGACGGCCAGTACGTCACCGGCGACGTCGACGAGGCTTATCTGAACAAGATCGAGCAGGCACGCAACGATGCCTCCAAGGTCAAGACGCAGGCAGTCAGTGCGATCATCGATCTGTACAACAACTGAGTAACTACCGGCCCTGAGGGGCCGGTTTTGTATCTGGCAAAAAGACTTTTATCTATCAAGAGCAAGGCAAGGAGTGACAGCATGAGTCAGGATTGGGATGCCGGTCGGCTGGACAGCGACCTCGAAGGCGTAGCGTTCGATACCCTGGCCGTACGTGCCGGTCAGCACCGTACGCCGGAAGGTGAGCACGGTGATCCGATGTTCTTCACTTCCAGCTATGTATTCCGTACCGCCGCCGATGCCGCCGCGCGTTTTGCCGGCGAAGTGCCGGGCAACGTCTACTCGCGCTACACCAACCCGACTGTGCGTGCCTTTGAAGAGCGCATTGCCGCGCTGGAAAGCGCCGAGCAGGCCGTGGCCACCGCGACCGGCATGGCCGCGATCATGGCGGTGGTGATGAGCCTGTGCAGCGCCGGCGATCACGTGCTGGTGTCGCGCAGCGTATTTGGCTCGACCATCAGCCTGTTCGAGAAGTACTTCAAGCGTTTCGGTATCGAAGTCGATTACGTGCCCTTGGCGGACTTGTCCGGCTGGGACGCGGCAATCAAGGCCAACACCAAATTGCTGTTCGTCGAATCGCCGTCCAACCCGCTGGCCGAGCTGGTGGACATTGCCGAACTGGCGAAAATCGCTCACGCCAAAGGCGCGATGCTGGTGGTCGATAACTGCTTCTGCACCCCGGCGCTTCAACAGCCGCTGAAAATGGGCGCGGACATCGTCGTGCACTCGGCCACCAAATTCATCGACGGTCAGGGTCGTTGCATGGGCGGCGTCGTGGCCGGTCGCGGCGAGCAGATGAAGGAGGTGGTTGGTTTCTTGCGCACCGCCGGGCCGACCCTGAGCCCGTTCAACGCCTGGATCTTCCTCAAGGGCCTGGAAACGTTGAACCTGCGGATGAAGGCCCATTGCGCCAACGCCCAGCAACTGGCCGAGTGGCTGGAGCAGCAGGACGGTATCGAGAAAGTCCATTACGCCGGCCTCAAGAGCCATCCGCAGCACGAATTGGCGCTGCGCCAGCAGAAGGGCTTCGGTGCGGTCGTCAGTTTTGAGGTCAAGGGCGGCAAAGAGGGCGCCTGGCGCTTTATCGACGCCACGCGCCTGATTTCGATCACCGCCAACCTGGGTGACAGCAAAACCACCATCACCCATCCGAGCACCACCTCCCATGGTCGCCTGGCGCCGCAAGAGCGTGAAGCGGCGGGCATTCGTGACAGCCTGATCCGCGTTGCGGTCGGCCTGGAAGACGTGGCGGACCTGCAAGCCGATCTGGCACGCGGCCTGGCTGCGTTGTGATCGAGTTGTCTGCGCCGACCACCGGCTCAAATGGTCGCGTAGCGCTGGTGACCGGTGCGGCGCGGGGCATTGGCCTGGGGATTTCGGCCTGGCTGATCAGCGAAGGCTGGCAAGTCGTGCTGACGGATCTGGATCGGGAGCGGGGTTCGAAAGTGGCGAAAGTGCTGGGCGACAACGCCTGGTTCATCGCCATGGATGTCTCCAACGAGGGGCAAGTCGCGCTGGGCGTAGCCGAGGTGCTCGGTCAGTTCGGGCGCCTGGATGCGCTGGTATGCAATGCAGCGGTTGCCGATCCGCACAACATCACCCTGGAAAGCCTCGATTTGGCTCACTGGAATCGGGTGTTGGCGGTGAACCTCAGTGGGCCGATGTTGCTGGCCAAGCACTGTGCACCGTACCTGCGCGCTCACAGCGGCGCCATCGTCAATCTGGCTTCGACCCGCGCCGGGCAGTCGGAGCCCGACACAGAGGCCTATGCGGCGAGCAAGGGCGGTTTGTTGGCCCTGACGCATGCGTTGGCCATCAGCCTTGGCCCGGAGATCCGGGTCAATGCCGTCAGTCCTGGCTGGATCGATGCGCGCGACCCCTCGGTGCAACGTGCCGAACCCTTGACCGAGGCCGATCATGCCCAGCATCCGGCGGGCAGGGTGGGGAAGGTCGAGGATGTCGCGGCGATGGTGGCCTGGCTGCTGTCGAGGAATGCCGGATTTGTCACCGGCCAGGAATTCGTGGTCGATGGCGGCATGACCAAGAAGATGATTTACAGCGAGTAAGCTCCGGGATTGATGTTGAATGTGCTGCTTTCGCGAGCAAGTCGAATCGTCGCACCGCCGCTCCCACATTTGGAATGCATTCCCCTGTGGGAGCGGGCTTGCTCGCGAAAGCGCACTTGCTGCACATACATAATTTTGTCTTTTTCAGAAAAACTTCAATCCTGCTATTGACTTAGGTTCGCTACCTGCGTAAATTTCGCGGCCTCGGAGATGCAAACGGGTGATTAGCTCAGCTGGGAGAGCGTCTGCCTTACAAGCAGAATGTCGGCGGTTCGATCCCGTCATCACCCACCACTTCCGAGATACTTGCGAAAGCAAGAGGTAGGCTGAAATGCCTCCACCGACGCGCAGCGGTAGTTCAGTCGGTTAGAATACCGGCCTGTCACGCCGGGGGTCGCGGGTTCGAGTCCCGTCCGCTGCGCCATATTTTCCGAGTCAGGCATGCCTTGATTCGAGATTGAAAGAGAGATTGAAAAGTCTCGGAGCTTTCAGTCAGACAAGTTACTTGAGCGTCAGCTCAAAGCGATACGCAGCGGTAGTTCAGTCGGTTAGAATACCGGCCTGTCACGCCGGGGGTCGCGGGTTCGAGTCCCGTCCGCTGCGCCATATCTGCCCCGAGGCCCACTGAACGCCTTGGAGCTACGAAGAAGCCACTGGTTACTTCGAGTCGATAGCAAAGACCCTGGTCGAAAGACCGGGGTTTTTTGTTTCTGCGATTTAAGTTTTTGCGACCCATTCTGCAGGAGCGAGCAAGCACGCTCCTGCTCGGTTGTTGGTATTCGGCAATCAGCCTTGCAAATACACCGCATGAGTATGGGTGTACTCATACAGCCCATGCTTGCCATCCGCGCCACCAATACCCGATTTACGCACGCCGGCGTGGAAGCCCTGCATCGCTTCGAAATTCTCGCGATTGACGTAGGTTTCGCCAAAATCCAGCTCACGCATGGCCTGCAGGGTTTTGCTCAGGTCACGGGTGTAGATAGATGAAGTCAGGCCATAGTCGCAGTCGTTGGCCAGGGCGATGGCTTCGTCCAGGTCGTCGATTATCTGGATCGGCAGCACTGGGCCGAAAATCTCTTCGCGCATGATCTCCATGTCCGCGCGGCAACCCGCCAGCACCGTTGGCTGGAAATGGAAGCCATTGGGCAGGTCGGCCATCTGCCCGCCGCTGATCAGGCTTGCGCCCTGGCTCAGCGCGGTGCGGACTTTGCGGTTGACGCTGTCCAGCCCCTGGCGGTTGATCAGTGGGCCCATCTCGACGTCGGGCTGGGCAATCGGGTCGCCATAACGGGTCGCGCTCATGGCCGCTGCGATGCGTTCGATAAATTGATCCGCCACCTTGCGTTCGACGTACACCCGCTCGGCACAGTTGCACACCTGCCCGCTGTTTATGATGCGCGAATCGCGGATCGCCCTGACCGCCAGGTCGAGGTCCGCATCCGCCAGCACAATGGCCGGTGCCTTGCCGCCCAGTTCCAGGTTGAGCTTGGTGATGTTCGGTGCGGCGGCAGCCATGATCCGCGAGCCGGTGTCGACGCTGCCGGTGAAGCTGATCATGTCCACGCCCTTGTGCGAACTCAGGGCGGCGCCGACCTTCCCGTCGCCACAGACCACGTTGAACACGCCGGGCGGCAGGTCGGTTTCGGCGACCAGTCGGGCGAACTCGAAGCAGTTGTTCGGGGTTTCTTCACTGGGCTTGATGACGATGGTGTTGCCGGTCAGCAGGGCCGGGGCCATCTTGCGGGCAATCAGGAAGAAGGGGAAATTCCACGGCAGGATCCCGGCCACCACGCCCAGTGGTTTGCGGAACAGGAAGATGTTTTCGTTCTGGCGGTCGCTGGTGATGATTTCACCTTCGATGCGCCGGGCCCATTCGGCCATGTAGTCGAGGTAGTCGGCGGTGAAATTGACTTCGACTTCCGCCAGCCCGCTGATCTTGCCTTGTTCCAGAGTGATGGTGCGCGCCAGGTGCGCGACGTTTTCCCGCAGTTTGGCAGCGATCCGGCGCAAGTGGCCGGCGCGATCATTGGCCGGTTTGCGCGCCCAGCCTTTCTGGGCGGCACGGGCGGCGGCGAGGGCGCGCTCGACGTCCTCGGCGGTCGAGGCGGGGACTTTCGACAGCATGGCGCCGGTGGCCGGGTTGATCACATCGAGGTGGGCAGCGCTGGCCACGAACTGGCCGTCGATGAAGTTTTCGTAAACAGGCACGGATGACATGGTGCGACTCCTTGGCAGATCAGTAAGTGCGTGACGGCGCTTGAGTGGCAGCGGGTTCGCGGTGGTGGGCGAGGGTGGCCATGGCACCTTGGCGCAGCAGGCTGATGTCGATGGCCACTGCAATGAACTGGCAGCCCCAGCGCTGGTAGCGGCGGGCGTCTTCTTCGTTGGGGGCGAGGATGCCGCAGGCCTTGCCGGCTGCCAGCGTGGCGTTCACGGCGTATTGAATCCGCTCCTGGACTTCCGGATGGCCGGGGTTGCCGGCGTGGCCCAGGCCGATCGACAAATCCGCCGGGCCGATAAACACCGCATCCACACCCTCGACGGCGGCAATCGCTGCGACGTTTTCCACGCCGGTGCGCGATTCCACCTGCACGATCAGGCACAGTTGTTCGTGGGCGGTATTCAGGTAGTCCGGCACACCGTCCCAGCGGGTGGCGCGGGTCAGGCCGCCGCCGACACCGCGAATGCCGTGGGGCGGGTAGCGCATGGCGCGCACCAGTGCCTGTGCCTGCGCGGCGGTTTCGACCATCGGGATCATCAGCGTCTGTGCGCCGATGTCCAGCAGTTGCTTGATCAGGTTGGCATCGCCATTCACTGCGCGCACCACTGGCGCGGTCGAGTAAGGCGCCACGGCCTGCAATTGAGCGAGTACCCCGGGCACGGTGTTGGGCGCGTGCTCGCCATCGATCAGCATCCAGTCGTAACCGGTGGTGGCGACGATCTCGGCGGCGTAGCCGGTGGCGAACCCGGCCCAGATGCCATATTGGGTCGCTGAGCTGTTCAGCGCGGCCTTGAACGCGTTGTGCGGCATGTTCATGTCGAACTCCTTTCTCAGCGGTTATACGGCCGATGCAGTTGGCATTCGGGGTTGAGGGTCACGCCGAAACCTGGCTGGTCGAGCGCGGACAGGCGCATGCGGCCATTGACCGGCACCGGTTCGCCGAGCAATTGCGGGTGGAACATCGGCACCACTTCGTCAGCCTTCGGCGCCATCATCAGGAACTCGGCGAAGGGGCTGTTATGCCTGGTGGCGACGAAGTGGTAGCTGTACACCGAAGAGCCGTGAGGGATGACCAGCGCGTTGTGGGCATCGGCCAGGGCCGAGATCTTCACCAGTTCAGTGAGGCCGCCGCACCAGCCGACATCCGGCTGGATGATGTCGCAGCAGCCCATCTCCAACAGCATGCGGAAACCCCAGCGGGTGGCTTCGTGTTCGCCGGTGGTCACCAGCATGCCCTTGGGCACGTTATTGCGCAGAGCCGCGTAGCCCCAGTAATCATCCGGCGGCAGGGCTTCTTCGATCCATTTCAAGCCGTATTCGTGGGCGCCGACCGCCAGTTTGGTGGCGTAGTTGAGGTCCAGGCTCATCCAGCAGTCGAGCATCAGCCAGAAGTCAGGGCCGACGCGTTCGCGCATGGTGGCCAGTTCTTCGAGGTTCTTGCGCAGGCCTTCCTCGCCCTCGGCCGGGCCGTGGTGCAGCGGCATCTTGCCGCCGATGAAACCCATTTTCTGCGCCAGGTCCGGACGGGCGCCGGTGGCGTAGAACTGCAACTCGTCGCGCACCGCACCGCCGAGCAACTGATGCACGGGCTCCTGGCGGATCTTGCCGAGCAAGTCCCACAGCGCCAGGTCGACGCCGGAGATGGTGTTGATGACGATGCCCTTGCGCCCGTAATACAGGGTCGACTGGTACATCTGGTCCCAGATTTTTTCGATGTCGGTGACCCGGACGCCTTCAAGGAAGCGCGCCAGGTGTTTCTCGACGATGTACGCGGCAGGTTCGCCACCGGTGGTCACGGCAAAACCGACGGTGCCGTCGCTGGCTTCGATTTCCACCACCAGGGTGCCGAGTACGTTGATGCCGAAGGTGCGGCGGCTCTGGCGGTACTCCGGGTATTTGCTCATCGGCGTGGCGATGTGATCGTCGATCCAGTGGCCGTCGGCCTGGTCGTGATAATCCGCGCCGCCGCCTCGCAGAGTGAAAGCGCGGACGTGTTTGATGGTTGGAATGCCCATGGTGTGACTCCTCAGGTTTAAACGGTGGCCGGTTTGTTCGAGGCTTTATGGCCGGGCGCGCGTATGCCCAGCACCAGCAACGCGGCGATGACGGTGGTAGCGGCCAGCACGTACAAGCCTGCTGCCGGTGAGTGGAAGGCGCCTTCGGCCCAGTTCTTCAGCACCGGGGCGATGAAGCCACCGAGAGCGCCGAACGAGTTGATCAGGGCGATCCCGGCCGCGGCGGCGCTGCCGGCGAGGTAGCTGGAGGGGAAGGTCCAGAACACTGGTTGCACGGCGATGAAGCCGGAGGCGGCAAAGCACAGGGCGATGATCCCCAGCAGCGGGTTGCTGAAGGTCACCGAGCAGGCGATCCCGGCGGCGGCCATGAGCAAGGTCAGGCACGCGGTGCGGCGGCGTTCGCCGGTGCGGTCGCTGTAGCCGGGAATCAGGTAGGCGGCGATCAATGCGCAGATCCAGGGGATCGCTGTCACCAGGCCGACCATCAGCCCGACCTTGGTCCCCAGCAGCCCTCCGACCTGGCTCGGTAGATAAAACACCACGCCATAGACGCTGGCCTGGATCAGCAGGTAAATCAGGCACAGGTACAGCACCGAGGGTTGGCAGATCACGTTGAGCAGGCTGCGGCCGTGGTTCTGTTTATGGCTGTCTTCCTGATCGAGCAGGCTTTGCACTTGTTGGCGTTCCTCGACGGTCAGCCACTTGGCGTCGGCCGGGCGGTTGTCCAGATACCAGTAGGCCCAGATGCCCACAGCCGTCGCCATCAGGCCTTCAACGGCAAACAGCCATTGCCAGCCGTGGAAGCCGGCGAAGCCGTCCAGCTCCAGCAGCAGGCCGGACAGCGGGCTGCCGAAGATGAACGCCAGCGGTGCACCGAAATAGAAGAAACCCATGGCCTTGCCGCGCACGGCGCTGGGGAACCAGTAGGTGAGGTAGAGGATCACGCCGGGGAAGAAGCCGGCTTCGGCCACGCCCAGCAGGAAGCGCAGGATGTAGAAGCTGGTTTCTGTGTGGGCGAAGACCATGGCGGCGGAGACCAGCCCCCAGGTGACCATGATCCGGCACATCCACAGGCGGGCGCCGACGCGGTGCAGGATCAGGTTGCTCGGCACTTCAAGCAACGCGTAACCCACGAAAAACACCCCGGCGCCGAAGGCGAAGGCGGCATCGCTGATATTGGTGTCGGCTTGAAAGGCTTGTTTGGCGAACCCGACGTTGGCGCGGTCGAGGAAGGCCATGATGTACATCAGCAGGAGAAACGGGAGTAGCCGCCAGGAAATTTTGGCGAGCAGAGGCGCGGGTAGAGTCTTCATCGCAGTTTTCCTTTGGTAGGGCATTTGTTCTTATGGGGAAGACTGTACGGCCGCTGATCGATGCGTTACAAATCGAATCTAGCTCACAACTGATACCTTCAGGGTATCGATAAAAAAGGCCCGTCATGACCACGCCGATCATCTCCCGCAGCCTGCTCAATCGCCTGCGTTACAAGCATCTGCACATGTTGGTGACGCTCAGCAGCAGCCAGAACCTGCACCGCGCTTCGCAAAGCCTGAACATGTCGCAACCGGCGGCAACCCGCATGCTCCATGAGATTGAAGACATGTTCGGCTGCGATCTGTTCGAACGCCTGCCGCGGGGGATGCGCCCGACAGCGTTGGGCCAGGAGCTGATTCGCTTTGCCGAGTCGGCCCTCAGTGGCCTCGACCGTTGTGCCGAGGATCTGATGGCGCGGCAGCTGGGCGGCTACGGCTATCTGTCGATCGGTACCATCATGGGCGCGGCGCCGGGCCTGGTGATGGATTCGATTGCTGAAATCAAGTCGCTCAATCCGCAGCTGCGGATCCGCATCATGGGCGACACCAGCGATCAGGTGATCCAGTTGCTGGAACAGGGTCGCATCGACCTGGCCATCGCCCGGCGCAATGCCGCCACCGACAGTGAGCATTACGTCTTCGAGCAACTGGGTAACGAACGCTTGCTGGTGGTGGTGCACGCCGGCCACCCGCTGGCGCGACGCAAAAAACTGGAGATGGCGGAGCTGGTCAGCGGTTGGCCGTGGATCCTGCAACCGGAAACCAGTCCGGCGCGCATCGGTCTGGATCAGGCGTTGCAGCGCCTGGCGTTGCCGTTGCCGGCAGACATCATCGAATGCAGTTCGGTGTACTCCATGCAGCAACTGATTCAGCTGACCGACGCGATCATGGTGCTGTCGGAAACCGCATTGCGCGACTATCTTAAAATGGGCCTGGTGGTGGCGTTGCCGGTGGAACTGGATGTGCAGATGGCGCCATTCGGGTTGTTGTTGCGCAAGGGCGAGCACATCAGCCGGGAGTTGGGGTTGTTCATCGATCTGCTGCGACGAAAAGCCGCGGTTTTTTGATTTCTTGGTCAGTTTTTAGTTTTCCGCGAAGGCATAAGCCTATAAACTTAACCTTTCGGTCAGCTTTGCACTGTCAACAACAGCCCTTTGCATCGTCGAAAAGGGCTTCTGCAAGACTCGAGATTTCCAGAACATAACCAGAAGGGCGGACCCCATAACCGCCCAGAGGATGATCCATGTCCAACCGTGATATATCCCGGCGCTCGTTCCTTCAGGGCGGGCTGGTAGCGGGTGTGAGCGTGACGCTCACGCCATTGAGCAGCCAGGCGCTGGCCGCCTTGATGGAAAACAGCGTGACCGTGCCGTCCGAGCAGTGGCTTGGCAACAATGGCAAGGCGCGCGCCCGTAACGATGCCTTGTCCAAGGTCTGCGGCAGCAAGGTCTTTGCCCGCGACATCCGCGCCAAGGACATGCCGGGCTGGCCGCAGCAGCAAGGCCACGCCATGCTGCTCAAAACCATCAAGGCCGACCACATCTTTGCAGGCATCGACCTGTCGTGGCTCGGTGCCGAGTTGCAACCGGACCGCATCGTCACCGCCGAAGACCTGGTCAAGGACGGTATCGTGTTCCCCGAGGAGCACGCCCCGGATCCGCTGTTGCCGGCCGGCAAGGTGCCGATGTTCATCGGCCACCCGGTGGCGATCCTGATCTGGAACGACTTCGAGCGCTTCCGTCAGGCCAAGAACCAACTCAAATTCAATGACAAGGCGATTCGTTACGGTGCCCAGGTGCCGTTCTACGAAGGCGATCCGTACGGCAGCTTCCGCTACGTGCGCGTCGGCGGCGCGACCTCGGCGGACGAAGACGAATTCGCCAGCCTCAAGGATTCGATTCTGTTCCCGATGCTGAAAAACCGTCGTCCGGTGTGGAACTCCCAGCCGAACCTGCACGGCAACTTGACCGAGCGCGGGTTGTTCTACGCCGAGCGCATGAAGCAGCAGATCGATACGCCGCCGGACAACTGGCTGGTGTTCGACGAACGCTACAAGACCCCATCGATCGAACCGGCCGCCCTGGAGCCTGACAACGGCAACGGCTGGTACGACCCGGCCACCAAGACCCTGCATTTCGTCGTCGCCACCCAGTGTCCGCTGGAAGCCGCGACCGAAACCGCGAAGATGATCGCGCCGTCGCGTTTCGGCCTGGCCAACCTGAACATGCACCCAGGTTACACCGTCGGTTACGGCTCCAAGGACCACAACATTTTCGTCTACTACGCAGCCCTCGCAGCGTTGTACGGCGCCGGTGTACCGGTACGCCTGGCCAACGACCGCTACGAGCAGTTCCAGAGTGGCATCAAGCGTCACCCGTTCGACATTCGCTACCAATTGGCGGTGGACAAGAACGACCACAGCTTCAAGATTTTCCGCTCCGAGATGAGCGTCGACGGTGGCGGACGAATCAACTACAGCCCGTCGGTGGCTGCGGTGGGCGCCACGGCCGCACAGTCGATCTACTACATGCCGCAGAACGATCTGCAGGTCACGGCTTATCACTCCCGCGCCGTTGAAGCCGGGTCGATGCGTGGCTACGGCACCCTGCAAAGCATGGCGGCGACCGAGATGATGGTCGACGAAATCGCCGATCGCCTCGGTGTCGATGCCATTGAGTTGCGTCGCAAGAACGCACTGCGCTCGGGCATGAAAAACACCCAGGGCGCGATCCCGGCCGGTGCCTTGCGCCTGCACGAGATTCTCGACAAGGCGGCGGTCCACGACACCTGGAAAAACCGCGACGCGATCAAGAAACAACGCGAAGCCGCCGATCCGGACAACTGGTACGGGGTGGGTTTCGCCATCTGCCAGAAAGACTTCGGCACCGGTTCCGAAGCGCCGATGGCCAGCATTGAATTCACCGCCGAAGGTCGCATCAGCCTGCGCCACATCGGTATCGAAATCGGCACCGGCATGTCCACCTCCCAGGCCATGGTCGTGGCCGATTTCCTCGGTGTTCCGGCGCACGAAGTGAAGACCGGCGAAACCGAATGGAAAGAGTTGCAGCTGGTCAGTGGCGGCAACCCGTACATCATGAGCCAGGCCGAGCAGGACAACTTCCTGCGCAATCCACGCTGGGTCGGCAAGGTCGCTTCGGCTTCGTCGGCCACCAACTCGGCGTACTACTTCAGCCACGCGACCCGTGAAGCGGCGCGCGTGCTGTTCAACCACGGCCTGTGGCCGGCGGCGCTGGAAATCTGGCGACAAGGCCCTTACGGCGGTCAGGCCAACCCTTACGTGGTGCGCCGCGAAGACGCCCATTGGGTCGACGGCAAGCTCACGGCCAACGGTATGGAGCCACTGCCTTTCGCCATGCTGGCCAAGCGCGTTCACGAACGTGGCCTGGTGAGCGGCGCCACCGTGCACGGTTTCAACCGCTGGAGCTGGGCCGAGGCCGAGTTCAGCATCGATGGCGTGCGTGAGCGCTTGCCGCTCGACGGTCTGGCCGTGAAGTACGGCGACGGTGCACCGAAGGCGAAGAAGGCGCAGATGAACAGCGCCGGTTTCCATCTGCTGGATCGGCAGGGCATCGCCTACCCGGCAACCCAGCTGAACAACGCGGCGGTGACTTACTACAGCCCGGTCGCGACGCTGGTGGAAGTGAAGGTCAATAAGGGTTCGAACGAAGTGTCGGTACTCAACCATCACTCGTGGGTCGAGTGCGGTCGGGTGCTGGTGGAAGAACTGGTCAGGGGTCAGCTCGAAGGCGGGATCGCCATGGGCATCGGCCATGCGCTGATGGAAGAGATGCCGTTGTACGAAGGCGGGCCGGGGGAGGGTGACTGGAACTTCAACCGTTACCGCTTGCCGATGGCGCGTCACGTCGCGGTGTGGAAACAGACCGCGGAAATCCTGCCGCCATTGTCGCCGAGCGACCCGTCCAAGGGCATCGCCGAGGTGGTGATGATCCCGGTGGTCGGTGCCATCGGTAACGCCGTGGCCCATGCCATCGGTAAACGTGTCCGCGACCTGCCTATCACTTCTGCACGCATCAAGGAGGCCCTCAATGGCTAACCGTCCGCTTCAACTGACCCTCAACGGTCAATCCGTCGGCCCGGTGGACATCCCTGATGACCTGCCGATGATCGACTACCTGCACGAATACAAGAACCTCACCGGTTCGCGCCTGGGCTGCGGCCAGGGCATCTGCCACGCCTGCGTGGTGATCGTCGACAACCCGGACGGCACCAGTGAAGAAGTGCGCACCTGCATCACCGGCGCGCACTATTTCGAAGGCAAGAAGGTTCGGACCATCGAAGGCCATGCGACCTGCGACGAGCAGGGTAAGGTCACCGAGCTGAACCCGATCCAGCAGCGTTTCGTCGACGAGTTCGCCTTCCAGTGCAGCTACTGCGCGCCAGGCTTCGTGAATGCCGCGACCGTGCTGGTGGAAAAGCTGCAGCGTCAGCCCATCGTCAAAAGCCAGCTGGAAAAAGTCATCGAGGACAGCCTCGGTCATCACATCTGCCGTTGCACCGGGTACGTGCGCTACTACAGCGCCACCCGCAACGTGCTGACCGATCTCGGCCTGGTCAAGGAGGGTTAAGCATGAAGCTTCTACTTAGCCGCCTGGCGTTGGCGGTTGGTCTGGCTGCGCCTGTGGTGGCAGCTCACGCCGATGATGCACAGGTCAAGCAAGGCGAGTACCTCGCCCGCGCCGCCGACTGCATGGCGTGCCACACCGCACCGGGTGGCGCGCCGTACGCGGGTGGCCTGCCGATCGTGTCGCCGTTCGGCACGATCTACGGCACCAACATCACCCCGAGCAAAGAGCACGGTATCGGTCTGTACAACGATGACGAGTTCTTCGCCGCGCTGACCGAAGGCAAGCGCCGTGATGGCGCGAACCTGTATCCGGCGATGCCCTACACCTCGTATCACCTGATCCCGCGTGCAGATTCCGACGCGATTCATGCCTACCTGAAAACCGTCGAGCCGATCGAACGCGCGGCACCGGTCACCAGCCTGAGCTTCCCGTTCAACGTGCGCCTGGGCCTGATGGGCTGGAACATGATGTACGGCAAGGACGTGAAGCTGGAACCGGCTGAAGGCAAAAGCGAAGCCTGGAAGCGCGGTCAGTACATGGTCGACGTGCTGGGGCACTGTGGCGAGTGCCACACCCCGCGCGGCCTGCCCGGTGCTATGCAGATGGACAAACGCATGACCGGCGGCATTCTCAATGGTTATCTGGCGCCGAGTCTGCTGGCGACAGATCTGGCGTCCCGTGGTTGGAATCATCAGGACCTGAGCTCGTTCCTCAAACACGGCATGAGCGCCCAGGGCACGATGTTCAACGAGATGTTCCCGGTGTTCCACAACAGCACCCAGGGCCTCAGCGATCCGGATCTGGCGGCGATGGCGACTTTCCTGCTCGGCGATCAGCCGCCTGCGGCGAAAGTGCTCGTCGAAGTGCCGTTGGACAAACTGAGCCCGAGTGCCCAGCGTGGCCGTCAGGAATATTTGAATGTCTGCGCCGGTTGCCATGCGCCGGGCGGTGAGGGCAAACCGCACATCGCCGTCGCCATGCGCGGCAACACCACGCTGCGCCTGGAAGATCCGCGCAACCTGGTGCGGGTGATCGACGACGGTATCGGTGAGCAGAAGTTCTCCGGATTCGAACACATGCAACCGATGCCAGGGTTTGTCGATAAGCTGAATGACGAACAACTCACGGACCTGCTGAACTACCTGCGTCAGGGCTGGGGTGGTCAGCCGAATGATCTGGCAGTGAACGACGTGCAGAAGTTGCGGGCCGATGCGCCGCCGCTCGAGCACAAGGCCCACTGATATGCAGCATCTGGATCTGCAAGTGGTGCGTCGGGCGCTGGAGTGGTCGGCGGCTGGTCAGCGCATCTGGCTGTGTACGGTGCTGGCCACTTACGGCTCGGCACCGCGCGCACCGGGTTCGCTGCTGGCGGTGAACACGCAGGGGCACTGGATTGGCTCGCTGTCCGGTGGCTGTGTCGAGGAAGACTTTCTCGAGCGGGTCGCCGAGGGCGCGTTTCTGGAGCCAGTCAGCGTTGTTCGTTACGGCGAAGGCGACGATCCACGCTCACGCGTCAGCCTGCCCTGTGGCGGGGTTCTGGATGTACTGGTCGAGAAGCTTGATGCCGATTGCGAGGTGCAAGCGCATCTGCGGGAACTGGAGTCGGCGCTGTTGGGTCGACGTCGGTTGATCCGCGAAGTGGATCTGCAAAGCGGTGCGCGCAGCTTGTTCGATGATCGTGAGCAGGGTGTGCGTATCGAGCGTGAAATCGACCGGGTGCGTGTACGCGTCGGCGCGGCCCAGCGCTTGCTGCTGGCGGGGTATTCCAGTGTCGCCCAGGCCTGTGCGGAGTTTGCCGTGGGGCTTGGGTTCGAGGTGATTCTGTGTGACCCGCGGGACGAAGTGCTCGAAGGCGTCGTGCTGGAAAACGTGGAGATTCGCCGTCAACTGCCGTCGGTGTTCATCGCTGACGGCGGTTGCCACAGCGACACGGCGGTGGTGGCGTTGACCCACGATCCACGTATCGACGATTTGGCGATGATGGAGGCAGTGCGTACCGAAGCGTTTTACATCGGAGTGATGGGCTCCTTGCAGACTTCGCAAAAGCGCTTCGAGCGGTTGCGGCGCATCGGTGGTCTGGGGGATGTCGAGTTGGGGCGGATTCATGCTCCCATCGGGCTGAACCTGGGCAGCAAGACGCCGGCAGAGATCGCGCTGGCGGTACTGGCCGATATCTTGCGGATCCGAAGCGGTATCCCACGAGATCGTCTCTAACCCCCAAAACCTGTGGGAGCGAGCTTGCTCGCGATGAGGTCGTAACATCCAACACATTCGTTGGCTGCCAGACCGATATCGCGAGCAGGCTCGCTCCCACAATGTATTGCGTGTCGCTTAGTACCCGAATTTATCCCGCAATCCGTAATACCACGCACCCAATGCCGCAAACGGTGTGCGCAGCAATTGGCCGCCGGGGAACGGGTAGTGGGGCAGGTCGGCAAAGGCGTCAAAACGCTCGGCCTGGCCGCGCAGCGCTTCGGCCAGCACCTTGCCCGCCAGGTGCGTGTAGGTCACGCCATGGCCGCTGCAGCCCTGGGAATAGTAGATGTTGTCGCCCAGGCGTCCGACCTGGGGCAGGCGCGACAGGGTCAGCAGGAAGTTGCCCGTCCACGCGTAATCGATCTTCACGTCCTTGAGCTGCGGGAATGCCTTGAGCATCTTCGGCCGGATGATCGCTTCGATGTTCGCCGGATCCCGCGCGCCATACACCACGCCACCACCGAAAATCAGACGCTTGTCGCCGCTGAGGCGGTAGTAGTCGAGCAGGTAATTGCAGTCTTCGACGCAGTAATCCTGAGGCAGCAATGTCTTGGCCAGTTCTTCACCCAGTGGCTCGGTAGTAATCACCTGCGTGCCGCAAGGCATCGACTTGGCGGCCAGTTCCGGCACCAGATTGCCCAGATAAGCGTTGCCGGCGACGATGATGAATTTGGCCCGGACCTTACCCTGCGGCGTATGCACCACCGGGCTGGCGCCGCGCTCGATGCGTATGGCCGGCGACTGCTCATAAATTGTCCCGCCCAGGGACTCGACCGCCGCCGCTTCACCCAGCGCCAGGTTAAGCGGATGGATATGACCGCCACTCATGTCGAGCATCCCGCCGACGTATTGATCGCAAGCCACCACTTCGCGGATGCGGCGTTGATCCATCAACTCAAGCTGGGTGTGCCCGAAACGCTCCCACAGGCGCTTCTGGGATTCGAGATGACCCATCTGCTTGGCGGTCATCGCGGCGAACACGCCGCCGTCCTTCAAGTCGCACTGAATGTTGTACCTGGCGACCCGATCACGAATGATTCGCCCACCCTCGAACGCCATCTGCCCCAGCAACTGGGCTTGCTTGGGACCGACCGTGCGCTCGATGACATCGATATCGCGGCTATAGCTGTTAACGATCTGGCCGCCATTACGCCCGGACGCCCCGAAACCCACCCTGGCAGCCTCGAGCACCGTGACCTTGAAGCCGTTCTCCAGCAGAAACAGGGCAGCGGACAGCCCCGTATAACCGGCGCCAATCACACAGACATCGGTCTCCACATCATCCTGCAACGCCGGGCGCGGTGGAACCGCATTGGCCGATGCGGCGTAATAGGATTCTGGGTAGGGAGTGTTAGCCATCCGGCAGCCTCTGTTTAATATATTTTACGAGTGCGTTGATCCTACCCGAGTTGAAAATCGCCCGCCAGCACCCGGAAAATCTTCTTTGTACCGGCAAAATTAAATATTTTGCATATTCATAGGGTTAGCGCGAAAAAAGGTGTTGACACCCCTCCGGAATTCCGTAGAATGCCGCCTCACAGCAGGCACGTAGCTCAGTTGGTTAGAGCACCACCTTGACATGGTGGGGGTCGTTGGTTCGAGTCCAATCGCGCCTACCAAACAAAATCCGCTCTGCTGGGCGGTCTAGAAGGGCTCACCGAAAGGTGGGCCCTTTTTTGTTGTCTGGTGTTTGGGCAAACTTTGGGAATATTTTGGGCAAACGACCACCGCGCTACATCTTCAGGTCGGCTTTCACCTTCATGTAAACCATCGCTTCATCACCGTGCCTCGCTTGGTAGTGCTCGGCCATCTTCTCGTCTGCATGCCCCATCAGCGCTTGGAAGGACTCCTGTGGGAATTTCTACCGTTCGTACAGCCATGTCCCCAAGGCTCGGATCTCATGAGAAGTGGGGCGCTCGCCGGCCGGTACGTGGTCGTAGGTGTGCGCGGCGCCCCCGGGCCTCGGGCCTGTAGTGGATCAGGCGCGGTGACGCCAGCGGCGACCGCGGCATTCACTGACAACCTCATGTAGCGCGGCCCTCATAGCGTTTCATCGCCCTCCGTTCACCTGCAGGTTCAATGTTATTTTTTTTCAGGGTTGTGTTCGGGACACTTGGCGTTGCGCTGGGTAAAGTCATTACCGCTTGCCCGGCCTGGTGTGTTTCAGATGGATTACTGAATGGCCAGCAACTGGTCAGGGTGGGCACCAATTCGAGACAAGGTGCAGGCGACAAAAACCAAGTAGTTCAGCGTGGCGGATCTGCCACTGCTTTCGCACCTTGCAGGCGTTCAGCGCACGCCCCTTGTCGGGGCCGCCTCTGCCGGAGAAGTCAAAGCCCTGGCAAGGCGATCCGAACGGCAAGGCCTCTTTACTTGGGCCAAAGCCTCAAGCAGATGATCCTTCGCCTCGTCGAAGGTGCATTCGCGCCTCCCCCCCCCCAAAAAAAACAGAACATGACTTTGAGCTGCCGCTTGCTGAAGTCACGTAGCCACAATGGCCGCTTCCGGTTTAGCGATCCGCAGGTGCTCACGCCAGAGCCGTTCGAAGGGGATAATCATGCCCCGCGCGCACTGGGTAGTGCAGTTGCGCAGATCGGCCAGCACCCTGTCGATGCAGTTGTCCGGCATGCTCTTCACCACCTTGACGCATGTGCTAAACGCCATTCAAGTGATGATTGATGCACATGATCAAGCAGTCACCACGGCTTCTTACTGAATGGAGGGAGTTGTTGCCTTTAGTGAGCTTCTTGAATTTCGCTTGCAGTCTACTGTGGCACATGGGCAATCCTTTGTAATTATAAGGGTCCTTATTTAACTTCATAAGGATTTCCTCGTTGCCAATAACACGCTCCTCACCGCTTGTTAGTAAATCAAGCACTACACATTCCATGCGAGTTAATTTGATAATCGTCAGATTGTTAGAAGATAGGCGTTGGGGTTTGTTAAACACCGTAACGTCGGCCTATTGATGCGATCAGATACACACTTAGAGCTGCGCTGGTCGATCCAGGCAGCAACTTCATCCAGTGCAATAAAGTCTTCGTCGGAAGGATTGAGCGGGGCGGCGGTAAGACATTCTGACATCGCGCTTCCTCCATGAAAAAAATCTTAGCCAAGAGGTGCGCACACTGTAGGTAGCAGGCGAAAAACTCCCGTATGGGCGGGCTTAACGGGTGAGAAAAAAAGGGTGGGTGCTGATCCGTCAGCATATATTGAGTTTCGTTAGTGAGTTACGGCGCCGCTGTAGTGCGGGACAACTGGATTGCCTTCAGGCTTCTTGTTGCTTTTGTGGGTGAAGGGCGTGGCGAATGATTCAGGTAGGTGCTACTTCCCATGACCGTTGGCGTAATTAACGAGGGAGTCCATAGAAACTCTTGGTTTTTATTCTCGTCTTTAACGTTTTTCAGGCGCCAAATATTTGAACTTTTTAAGTTGATCGAAAAGCGATTGGTCTTAGCGCGATTTATTCATACGCCCCATTACAATCTCAGCCATAAGTAAGAAAGCGTCAAACTGGAACAAGCGGCGAGGAGTACTGCAACCCAAAAAAAGACAAAATATTGACAACAAAAAACAGTCACATTCTCCCTATTAAGTCGGTGATATATCATGATCAAGATCATGGCCTGCTTTTTAATAGGAGCTGTAACTGCAGGATGCAACGGCATCGTAAAACCCGACTTTTCGGGATCTGCGAATGATTCATATTTTTTAGTCTACTCGGGCTTTCCCGCACCGTATCTATACATGGCCTCGGCCGTGCAATGGAACGAGGACTACGCCGTAACCACTCGCCACACTCCGTTCATCCCCAACGTGAAGTACAGCTGCAGCACAGGTTGTGATCTCGTCTTCATCCTGCACAAGGCCAACGGCCGCTACCCGTCATGGCGCGCACCGCGTGTGGGCGAGAGCATAACTGCCGTTGGGGCGAGTCCTTACTTCATGACCACTACCGGGAAGGGCAAGGTGTATGAAACGCCTTTCGTCAATGCCGCTGAACACAGCGGTGATCTCTATGCCATCCACGATGCCCCGCTGATCAAGGGCATGTCGGGCGGGCCGGTCCTTGCAAGTGACGGCCATATTGTCGGCATCAATATTGGTTTCTATTCAACCACCCTGAACGATGTGAGCAATCACTCCGGCGTAAAGGGGGCTGAGAGGCTCAGCATCTTTATTCCATACTCGATCATTCAGCGCGAGTGGGGGATATTGCAGGCAAAACTTGACGACCCGCACGGCGCGAAGTATGTCGCGAAATAACTTTTAGCTTTCAACCCATTGGCCATCGCGCGTACCAGATAAAGTCCGCTCTGCTGGGCGGCCTGGAAGGGCTCACCGAAAGGTGGGCCCTTTTTGTTGTCCCGGATTTCTTCAGGTGTTCACAACGTATCGGGCTCGTTCACGCTGGGCAATGTGAACGTTGATGCGGGCGCGACGATTGCTGAGCGGATACCGGGCCACCAGTGATTGCCAGGTAATCGTTCAGATCGTCGCCAGCCTCAATAGGCGTCAGAGGGCAAAGGTCGCTGCAAGGCCGTGGTGGCCTTCCTGTGCTCCTGCGATCAGATGCATTGGGATGTTCTGTTGTACTTCAATGGACGGTACTTCGAAGCTCCCTACGATCTGGAGGTGGCGCTCGCTCAGTTCGGTCGACTTTCCTGCTTTTTCCTTGGCCATTCTCGCGTGGTTCATTGCGATTTCGTTGAGCGTTGACACGTTACATCTCCCGGTGACTGACCAAGCGTATCGCTGGCGTCCTTAAGCATTGATTGAATGGCTGCGGCGTCAGAATCCTGTCATTCCGGCGCTGCTACGGGCGATCTTAGCAAGCCTCAAGCCACGGATACGGGCGAATTCCTCGTTGTGTTCCGGCAGGCGACGAATGGCGGGTACCAGTGAATGATGGTCCGGATTTTTTGTTATTCAGGCGTAAACTAGCAAGGCGACCTTATCAAAAGGAGCCGCCTATGAACGCCGATCAAATGAGCAAACAGGCACCTGTGGACACGACTGTCTGGGATCGATATTTCTGCGCTGCATTGATTGCCGAAAGCAATCTGACTGCCCCGATTGTGGGCGAGGCTACTCACGAGGACAGGCAGAACCTGTTGATCGAGAGGGCCAGAGTCCTCGCGGATAAAATGATGCAAAACCGAAGATAACCAGAGCCCAGCCGTCGCGCTGGGCTCTTTGCATGCGGGGTCATGCACCGATGCTGGGGGCGTGCGCATTTCGGATCAGACGATCAACTCCACCTTGCCGCTCGCCAGGCGATAGATACCGCCCACGATCTTGAGCGCGCCTTTGCTCTGCGCATCAGTCAGCAATGGCGAGGCCTGTTTCAGGCTGTTGACCGAATTCTTGACGTTTTGCGCGGTGGCGTTTTCCATCAGGTTCCCCGGCTGCTTGAGTACTGCCTCGACTGCCGACTTGAGTGCGTCAGTCAGTTTCGGGATATGACCGGGGAAAATTGTCTGATCCTTGACCGCCTTGATACCGGCCTCGATGGCACCGCAACTCTCATGCCCGAGTACGAGAATCAGCGGGGCGCCCAGTACGGCAACCCCGTATTCAAGACTGGCCAAGCCTTCCGGCGTAACGAAGTTGCCCGCGACGCGGATGGAGAAAAGATCGCCGCGCGCGGTGTCGAACGCATATTCCGGGGCGATCCTCGAGTCAGAGCAACTCAGCACGGCCACGAACGGATTTTGGCCGGACACCAAGGCCTCTCGCTCTGCCTTGAAATCGTGCGTCGTGGAAGTGCCGCCTACATATCGTGCATTGCCCTCCATCAGTCTTTTCAACGCCATGTCGGGACTGATTACGTTTTGAGGTTTGGGTGGGGCTGACGCTTTTTCGGCTGCCTGGATGATCTTGCCGGGCAGTGTGCCGGTCAGCAGCAGGGCGCCTGCGCTCAATCCGGCAAATTGAAGAAAACGACGACGGCCTGTTGTATTTGAAGCAGAGCTTGAATCACATGATTTACACATGATTTTGTTTACTCAGTTCAATGGGGTGAGAGTGAGTTGCTGTTGGGGCGGGTACTGCCACGGACGCTCAATACCGGCGCAGTGGAGTCTAGTAGGTCTGTCATATTGTGTTCCGGGCATTGTCTGCGGATGGCGTGCACGCAGCCATTTCATGGGCTACTACTGACAGGCTCATACAACTTCGACCTGGCAGGAGTTTCTCGATGCTGACTCAATGGTTTCTGGCGGCGGTTCATCTTCTGGCATTTGCCTTGGGATTCTGGGCGGTATTGGTTCGAGGCACGGCTTTTCGGCGTTTGGCCGATGGCGCCACAGAGGTGCGCAGTGTTTTGATGGCGGACAATATCTGGGGTATTTCAGCTGTCGTTTTATTGATCAGTGGCGGGATGCGAGCCTTTGGCGGGTACGAGAAGGGCGCGGACTATTACCTGCATCAGCCGCTGTTTCATCTGAAGATGACGCTGTTCGTCCTGATCTTGTTGCTGGAGATTGCGCCGATGGTGACGCTGATCAAATGGCGGATAGCGCTTGCCCGTAAAGTGGCGATCGATACCGGCCGTGCGAAGCTGTTTGCACGGATCAGTCATATCGAGGCGCTGCTGGTGTTGCTGATGGTGGTGGCAGCGACTGGCATGGCGCGAGGCGTGATGCTTGGTTGACTGCGCAGTGAACGCATCCTTCCCTGGGGTAAACCAGAAAAGTCTGACAGCAAAAGGATGGAGCTTGCCGCTAGTATCGGCCCCAGGGGGTTGGGTGGGGGCGAAAGCGCAGGGCGATGGGGTGCTGAATCTTTAGCCAGCCGTAATTCCGGACTGAACGGGCTGGCTACTGACTGCAACAGGATTCAGGATTGCGGCTTTTCCGGGGCGGTCAGGCCGGCCTGAATGCGCTGGTAAATTTCTTCACGATGCACTGCAACGTCCTTCGGAGCGTTGATGCCGATCCTGACTTGCTGGCCGCTTACGCCCAGGATGGTGATCGTAATGTCATCACCAATGTTTATGCTTTCACCGACTTTGCGGGTGAGTATCAGCATGGTCTTCTCCTTGATTGCTTTGTGGGGCACCTGATTCGGACAGTGCAGAGGTCGGTGGTATGTATAGATTAGTGCGAAGTCTCGTGGTTTGGGTGCCTCTTTCTGACGCGCAGATGTGGCATTAATTCCCAAGGCGTAACTATACAGAGGCCGCAATCATCAATCTCGTTGTTTTGAGCCCATTTTACGGCACTCGTGAAGTATTCATGGGTGTTAAAATCGCCGCTTTATGCATTTGGAGGGAAGCGTCGTGCGCAAAATGGTTTTGATCATCGCGATATTGGCACTGGCGGGATGTGGCGAGGGCAGCCGTGTGGATGCGCCGAAGCCCAAGCCGGCCATGGCTGCCGTACCCGCGCCAGTGTCCGGTCCGCAATGGGATCTTGAAGTGCGAGGTGAAACCCCTCAGGCGGTCAGTGATCTGAGTGGCTGGCTGATCGAGCACAGTTTCATGTCCAGTGTCGTCAAGGAGAATGGCAATACCCGAATCCTGGTGGGGCCATTCAATTCGAAAGCCGAAGCCGAAGCCAAACAGGATGAAGTTCGCGCGGCACTCACTCGCGCGAAGAAACAGAACATCGAATTGCTGGTGCTTGAGCGTCCAGCCGCTCAATAACGTAGCGCAGACGTTGAAGAAACAAAAAAGGCCTCGGGCGTTTAGCACCGGGGCCTTTTTTGTTTTAGTGTCCCGTCCTGGATTCAGCCGCAGGCCTTCATGTCTACCGGGCCGACGAACTCGTTGCCGCGCCCCATGACGCACCCCACGCTCTGATTGCGTTGGCGTTCCCAGGCCTGTACCGGATAGGTCTTGTCCCAGGCTTCGTACAGTTGTCGATCCTGTTTCGACAGGCGCAAGCCATACTGCTTGCTCATGTAGAAGTAGGTCCGGGCGATCATGCCGCGAATGGAAGGGCGGGGCATAACTTTCTTGGCCTTGAAGTCGACCTGGGTCAGGCAGGAACCATATTGCCCCGACTGCTCGGGCAGCCAGCCAAAGCTGAAGTTGCTGCGATCGCCATTGACCTCGCCAATGCTGGGCACCAGGTTGTGCAAATCAGCCTCGGCCTTCTGGTAAACCGGGTCGTAGCGGGTGCAGTTCTTGCGACCGCCCTCTTGCCAGCACTGGCGTTGATGGCCGATTTGCCAGGCCGGAACAATATGCTCCCACTCGATGCGGGATGCGCGCTTGGCATTTTTACGTGGCACATAACCGCAGGCTTCAAGGTTCACCCGGTTGCCGGTGTACTTGCAGCCACAGTAAAACTCGGTGGACTGGGGCGCGTAGAGCTTCCAGGCGACCTTTTTCGCTTCGGTAAAAGTGCGCGGCGCGTCGGCCTGCGCCCCCATGACAAAAAACAGAAACAGCAAAGCAAACCAGCGGACACTCATCGACTTAATCTTCCTTCGGCACAACCCAGAAAATCTGCACACCGCCATCGTCGCGATAGGCGAGGGTGACGTTGTCGTTTTCGTCTATTTCTTCCAGCAAGCGTTCCCATTCATCCACCGGCTCGTCGGGAAGGCGGAAGATCAACGCTGCTCTGGCTTTTTGTGCGGTGGGGGAGTTGATGATTTTCTGAACGCGCAGGCCCATGCGTACATAGGTGTCGGGAGAGGCTGAGGTGGTGTCCACGGAATTATCCTTATTAAGCTGTACGTGCATACAGTATTTAACTGTAGGCCATTTCGCAACTGCTTAAAAACCAAGAAAATCCTCTGACAGCGATTTGTTCCGTTTGGCGTAAGGCGAAGGGATTTTTTTTGTAAGATCCGCGGCAGCCACTCGCCAAGGCTGGCGAATGGCGCACGGGGTGCCCGACCGGATCCGGTCGGGCGAGGGCGAGGGCGAATCAGTATTCCCAGAACATCCGTTGCAGTTCTTTGCTGTCATTGGTTTTGGTCAACGCGACCATCGCCAGGACCCGGGCTTTTTGTGGATTCAGGTCGTTGGCCACGACCCAGTCGTATTTATCGTCAGGCTGTTCGGCGTTGCGCAGTACAAAACCGCCGGCGTTGACATGGGAGGAACGAATGATCTGCACGCCATCCTTGCGCAGGGCTTGCAGGGCGGGCACCACTCGCGACGATACCGAGCCATTGCCGGTGCCGGCGTGGATGATGGCTTTGGCGCCGGACTGAGCCAGGGCCTTGTAGGCGGTGTCGCTGACGTTGCCATAGGAATAGGCGATCTCGACGTCAGGCAGGCTCTTGATGGTCTTGATGTCGAATTCGGAATCCATGGTGTGACGCTTGGCCGGCAGGCGGTACCAGTAGGATTTGCCTTCTACCACCATGCCCAGCGGACCCCAGGCACTTTTAAACGCTTCGGTCTTGATATTGATCATTTTGCTGACGTCGCGACCCGACTGGATTTCATCGTTCATGGTCACCAGTACACCTTTGCCTCGCGCGTCTTTGCTGCTGGCCACGGCCACCGCGTTATACAGGTTCAGCATGCCATCGGCGGACATCGCGGTGCCTGGGCGCATGGAGCCCACGACGATGATCGGCTTCTCGGTTTTTTCCACCAGGTTGAGGAAGTACGCCGTTTCTTCCAGGGTGTCGGTGCCGTGGGTGATCACGATGCCATCGACGTCTTTGCTATCGGCCAGCTCGGCTACGCGGCGACCCAGTTGCAGCAGGTTTTCGTTGGTGATGCTTTCGGAGGCGATTTGCATGACCTGTTCGCCGCGAACGTTAGCCAATTGGCTCAGTTCAGGAACGCCGGCGATCAACTGTTCAATGCCGACTTTCGCCGCTTGATAGGTTGCGCTGTTGGCGGCGCTGGCCCCCGCGCCGGCAATGGTACCGCCGGTGGCGAGGATCACCACGTTGGCCAGTTTTTGTTGGGTTTCGGCTTCTTTGGCCTGAAGGGCAGTGGGTAGAAGCAACAGCAGGGCCAAGGCGCCCGGAACAAAGGTCTTGAGTGCAGATGTCATTATTTTTCTCTTCTAGTTGTGAGACGGTGCGGATGCAGGTTCATCTAGATACGCCCCGGGCGAATCTGAACGCCGGGAGTGTGAGGGGAAGAGCAGGATCTGTACCAGTAATACGCTGAATCGAAAAACACATCTAAGTTAATGATTTGTAACGGTATTGCTGTTTGTGTCCAGAGCGGTTTCGAGGCTGGGCGTCCGGAATGCCGAACATGTTTAACTTTCGCGTTCGGCTCTCCGAAACGGATCGCGGTCTTGTTTAGGATTTAAACGGGTCAAATCATCCGTCATGACTAAAGAAACGCCCGAGCCGGTCGATGCTCCTTCAAGGGATCTTTTTCTTCAGGAGTTCACATGTCGTTATCTGTTGGCATTCCCAATGCCGCCGGCATCACCATCGCTGGAAAATCGGCCACCACCCTTCGTGCCTTGAGCGACGCAGCCGCTGATTCGGCTGCTCGAGCGCCGGGTGCAAAGGAAAGCGATGGCAACCAGGTCAAGACGGGCCCGGTAGGTCTGGGGGAGGGTGCCGGCGTAAAGGCCGAATCGGAAGCCAGCGATAACACCAGCGTTGCGGTGAAGGTCTTGCTCAAGCGTCTGAAGGAATTGCAGCAGCAATTGCGCGAGCAACAGCAGCAACTGGCACAAGCCCAGGCAGCGTCCTATCCAACCCCGGAAGCCAAGACCACAGCAGTAGCAGCCATACAGGGGCAAGTTGCCGACACCAACGGCGCCATCCTGCAAGTGAGTGCGAGCCTGATCAAGGAAATGGCCAAGGGTTCTGGCACGGGATCGGTGGTCAATACCACGGCATAGCTGAATGCCGTTTTTCGCCAAACATAGCTGAAAGCGCTTTTCAGGTCGTTGACAAATACCGGCAGGGTTCGCATAGTTTGGTTCACGCAAACGTTTGCGCGGCTCCAATGATGGCTTTTCATCACGGCGGGCCGTGAAGCTTACGCCAGCGCAAGCGTTGCTCACAATAATCATAAGATCGGAGTGAACCCATGAAGCTGCCATTCGCTGGACGTCTTCTCGCTGTCGCTATGTTGGCTGCTGCATCCGCTGCATTGCCTGTCTCTTCGGCTTTTGCTGAAACCACTGAAAAACCGAAAGTCGCTCTGGTCATGAAATCCCTGGCCAACGAGTTCTTCCTGACAATGGAGGACGGCGCCAAGGCCTACCAGAAAGATCACTCCGGCGAATTCGACCTCATCTCCAACGGCATCAAGGATGAAACCGACACCGCAGGCCAGACGCGTATCGTCGAGCAGATGATCCTGGCCAAGGTCAATGCACTGGTGATTGCGCCGGCAGACTCCAAGGCCATGGTCCCGGTGATCAAGAAAGCCATCGATGCCGGTATCACCGTGATCAACATCGACAACCAACTGGACCCCGCCGTCGTCAAAAGCAAAAACATCAATGTTCCGTTCGTAGGCCCGGACAATCGCAAGGGCGCACGGCTGGTGGGGGACTACCTGGCCAAACAGCTGAAGGCCGGTGACGAAGTCGGCATCATCGAAGGTGTGTCCACCACCACCAATGCCCAGCAGCGGACTGCAGGTTTCAAGGATGCGATGGAGGCGGCGCAGATCAAGGTCGTGTCCCTGCAATCCGGAGACTGGGAGATCGACAAGGGCAACAAGGTAGCCGCGTCGATTCTCAGCGAATACCCGCAAACCAAGGCCCTGTTGGCCGGCAACGACAGCATGGCGGTCGGTGCGGTGTCTGCGGTGCGCGCCGCGGGCAAGGCCGGCAAGGTGCAGGTGGTCGGCTACGACAACATCAATGCCATCCAGCCTATGCTCAAGGATGGTCGCGTGCTGGCCACTGCGGACCAGTTCGCGGCTAAACAGGCGGTGTTCGGCATCGAGACTGCATTGAAGATTCTCAAGGGCGAGAAGGTCGACGGCGGCGCCAACGGCGTGATCGAAACGCCGGTAGAACTGGTCACCAAGTAGCCTTCTGGCGACGTAACGGCGCTCGTCCAGCCGGACGGGCGCATGGAGAGTTTTTATGTCAGTTTGCGCTCCGAACGCTGTCCTTTCGGTCAGTGGTATCGGCAAGACTTACGCCCAACCGGTCCTGGCCGGCATCGACCTGACGCTCATGCGCGGGGAGGTGCTGGCGCTGACCGGTGAGAACGGTGCGGGCAAAAGCACGCTTTCGAAGATTATTGGCGGGTTGGTCACGCCGACCACCGGCCAGATGCAGTATCAGGGGCAGGACTACCGTCCGGGTAGCCGGGCTCAGGCTGAAGCGCTGGGTATCCGCATGGTCATGCAGGAACTCAATCTGCTGCCGACCCTGTCGGTGGCGGAAAACCTGTTTCTCGACAACTTGCCCAGCAAAGGCGGCTGGATCAGTCGCAAGCAGTTGCGCAAGGCCGCCATCGAGGCCATGGCTCATGTCGGGCTAGACGCCATCGACCCGGACACCCTGGTCGGCGAACTGGGCATCGGCCACCAGCAAATGGTGGAGATCGCCCGCAACCTGATTGGCGATTGTCATGTGCTGATTCTCGACGAGCCGACCGCGATGCTCACTGCCCGCGAAGTCGAAATGCTGTTCGAGCAGATCACCCGCCTGCAGGCTCGCGGCGTATCGATCATCTACATCTCCCATCGCCTCGAAGAGTTGGCGCGAGTCGCGCAACGCATTGCCGTGCTGCGCGACGGCAACCTGGTCTGTGTCGAGCCGATGGCCAACTACAACAGCGAGCAACTGGTCACGCTGATGGTCGGCCGCGAGCTCGGCGAACATATCGATATGGGGGCGCGCAAGATCGGCGCTCCGGTGTTGACGGTCAAGGGCCTGAGCCGGTCCGACAAGGTTCGCGACGTGTCGTTCGAAGTCCGTGCCGGAGAGATTTTCGGGATTTCCGGTTTGATCGGCGCGGGGCGCACTGAATTGCTGCGTCTGATCTTCGGTGCGGATATCGCCGACAGCGGCACGATTGCCCTGGGGGCGCCGGCGCGGGTCATCAATGTGCGTTCGCCAGTGGATGCGGTCGGGCATGGCATCGCGTTGATCACTGAAGATCGCAAGGGCGAAGGCCTTTTGTTGACGCAGTCGATCGGCGCCAATATCGCCTTGGGCAACATGCCCGGCATCTCCGGCGCGGGCTTTGTCGACAACGATAAGGAGCGCGCCCTGGCCCAGCGTCAGATTGACGCCATGCGCATCCGCAGTTCCGGTTCGGCACAACTGGTGTCCGAGTTGTCCGGCGGCAATCAGCAGAAAGTCGTCATCGGCCGTTGGCTGGAGCGCGATTGCTCGGTGTTGCTGTTCGACGAGCCGACCCGCGGCATCGACGTCGGCGCCAAGTTCGATATCTACAACCTGCTCGGTGAATTGACCCGCAAGGGCAAGGCGCTGGTAGTGGTCTCCAGCGACTTGCGCGAGCTGATGCTGATCTGCGACCGGATCGGCGTGCTGTCGGCAGGAAGCCTGATCGATACCTTCGATCGCGACAGCTGGACCCAGGATGAGTTGCTCGCCGCTGCTTTCGCCGGCTACCAAAAACGTGATGCGCAGCTCGTTGAAGCCGCGCCTAGGGATCTTCCATGAATACCGCTTCTTATGCCGGCAAACGCAGTGGCAACTTCTACGGCCTGGGCACCTATCTGGGCCTGGCGGGTGCCTTGTTGGCGATGATCGTGCTGTTCTCGGTGCTGAGCAGTCATTTCCTCTCGTACGATACTTTCAGCACCCTGGCGAACCAGATTCCGGACCTGATGGTGCTGGCGGTCGGCATGACCTTCGTGTTGATCATCGGTGGCATCGACCTTTCGGTAGGCTCGGTACTGGCGCTGGCGGCTTCGACCGTGAGCGTGGCGATTCTTGGCTGGGGCTGGGGCGTTCTGCCGGCGGCGCTGCTGGGCATGGCCGTCGCGGCGCTCGCCGGTACCATCACCGGCTCGATCACTGTGGCGTGGCGGATACCATCATTCATCGTGTCCCTGGGCGTGCTGGAAATGGCTCGCGGTGTGGCGTACCAGATGACCGGTTCGCGTACGGCCTACATCGGCGACGCGTTCGCCTGGTTGTCCAATCCGATCGCCTTCGGCATTTCGCCGTCGTTCATCATTGCGTTGCTGATCATTTTCGTCGCTCAGGCCGTGTTGACCCGGACGGTGTTCGGTCGCTACCTGATCGGTATTGGTACCAACGAAGAGGCCGTGCGGCTGGCGGGGATCAACCCGAAGCCCTACAAGGTCCTGGTCTTCAGCCTGATGGGGTTGCTGGCCGGCGTTGCCGCGTTGTTCCAGATTTCTCGCCTGGAAGCCGCCGACCCGAATGCTGGCTCCGGTCTTGAATTGCAGGTGATCGCGGCCGTCGTGATCGGCGGGACCAGCCTGATGGGCGGGCGCGGCTCGGTGATCAGCACGTTTTTTGGCGTCCTGATTATTTCCGTGCTGGCCGCGGGGCTGGCGCAGATCGGGGCAACCGAACCGACCAAGCGCATCATTACCGGTGCGGTGATCGTGGTGGCGGTGGTGCTGGATACTTATCGCAGTCAGCGCGCAAGCCGGCGGACCTGAGTCATGGCGACTATCAAAGATGTAGCAGCCCTTGCCGGCATTTCCTACACCACGGTTTCCCATGTGGTGAACAAGACCCGGCCGGTCAGTGAAGAAGTCCGGATCAAGGTCGAAGCGGCGATCCAGACCCTCGACTACGTCCCCAGCGCCGTGGCCCGTTCGCTCAAGGCCAAGACCACGGCCACCATCGGCCTGTTGGTCCCCAACAGCCTCAACCCGTATTTCGCCGAACTGGCCCGGGGTATCGAGGATTACTGCGAGCGAAACGGCTACTGCGTCATCCTGTGCAACTCCGACGACAATCCGGACAAGCAGCGCAGCTACCTGCGTGTGCTGCTGGAAAAACGCATCGACGGCCTGATCGTCGCCTCGGCCGGCGGCGACAGTGGCCTGGCACAAGGCCTGAAAGGCGTCCGCACGCCAATGGTGATCGTCGACCGCGGACTGGACGGTGTCGATGCGGACCTGGTGCGCATCGACCATGAATACGGAGCGTATCTGGCGACCCGGCACCTGTTGGAGTTGGGGCACCGGGATATCGCCACGATCAGCGGGCCGCAAAGCACCAGTGTGGCGCAGATGCGTCTGGCGGGTTATCGCAGGGCTTTGAAGGAGGCGGGCGTCGAAGTCTCTCCCGGGCGCATGCTGGAAAGCGATTTCACCAGCACCGGCGGTTACAGCGCTGCCGCGATTCTGCTGGAAAGCAATCCGCCTACCGCCGTTTTTGCGGCCAACGACATGATCGGCATCGGTGTGCTGAGGGCCGCCGCCGAGCGCAATATTCGCGTACCGAGCGAGTTGTCGGTGATCGGCTTCGACGATATCCAGATGAGTCGGTATGTCTACCCGTCGCTGACCACGGTCGGGCAATCGATCCTGCAGCTCGGCGAAATGGCTGCCGAAGTGCTTTTGCGCCGAATCGCCACGCCGGGTCTGGCGACCGGTCAGCGGATCGTGACGCCGAGTATCGTCATGCGTGAATCGACGGCGCCGCTGGCCGGCGTGTTTGCCCAATTCCGTTGAAACAAAAAGCCGTTGAAAACAGAAAGCCGCTGAATCAAAAGCGCCGCCGAAACAGAATCGATGAGTAGCAATGTATGTCAGCAAAAGTAGTGGTAATTGGCAGTTTGAACATGGACCTGGTGACCCGGGCCTCGCGCTTGCCCAAGGGCGGTGAAACGCTGATTGGTCAATCGTTTACCACCGTCTCCGGTGGCAAGGGTGCCAATCAGGCCGTGGCTGCGGCGCGGCTGGGAGCCCAGGTGTCGATGATCGGCTGCGTGGGCAATGACGCTTATGGTGAGGCACTGCGCGGGGCGCTGTTGGCCGAGCAGATCGATTGCCGGGCGGTGAGCACCGTTGACGGTTCCAGCGGCGTGGCGTTGATTGTGGTCGACGACAGCAGTCAGAACTCCATCGTGATCGTCCCCGGTGCCAACGGTGCATTGACCGCAGAAACCATTGACCGTTTTGATTCGGTGATACGTGCGGCGGACGTGCTCATCTGTCAGCTGGAAGTGCCCGATGCGTCTGTTGGCCATGCGCTCAAGCGCGGCCGCGAGCTGGGCAAGACAGTCATCCTCAACCCGGCTCCGGCCAGCCGTCCGCTGCCATCGGACTGGTACGCGTCCATCGATTACCTGATTCCCAACGAAAGCGAAGCGTCGGCCCTGAGCGGACTGTCAGTGGACTCCCTGGACACCGCACAAGCCGCGGCAACGCGCCTGATTGCCCTGGGCGCCGGCAAGGTGATCATCACTCTCGGTGCGCAAGGTTCGCTGTTTGCCGATGGCCAACGCTTCGAACATTTCCCCGCGCCCGTGGTGAAGGCTGTCGATACCACGGCGGCCGGCGATACGTTCGTCGGCGGTTTCGCTGCGGCACTGGCGGCGGGTAACGATGAGGCGCAGGCGATCCGCTTCGGACAGGTGGCCGCGGCGCTGTCGGTCACCCGTGCCGGCGCGCAGCCTTCAATTCCCGCCTTGAGCGATGTACAGGCGTTTAAAACCCCATGAAAAAGACACCCCTGCTCAACATTGCGCTGTCGCGACTGATCGCTTCATTGGGACATGGCGACAGGGTCGTCATCGGGGATGCGGGGCTGCCGGTTCCTCCGGGCGTTGAATTGATCGACCTGGCCCTGACCCATGGCATTCCGGACTTTGTCAGCACCTTGAAGGTCGTGCTCAGTGAAATGCAGGTCGAAAGCCATGTGCTGGCTCAGGAAATCTTCGATAAAAAGCCGTCGGCCCTGGTCACGCTGGAAGCGCTGGATGGCGAAGGCGCGTTGGGTCGGCGTGAGTTGCTCACCCATGAACAATTCAAGGTCCTGAGCCGACAAGCCAGGGCGATTGTTCGTACAGGCGAATGCCAGCCGTACTGCAACATTGTGCTGGTCGCCGGGGTTACGTTTTGACTGGCTGTCCGCGTTTTGATGTCCCTGGCACAAGGCGTGCGCCCCGTATCGCTATGCTCAGTAACTGCACCCACTGCTCCGGAGCCTGCTGCTTTTGACCCTGACGACCGCAACCAACGCCCAGGCGGCACCAAAGATCGACCTGATCATCGACACCGATCCGGGGGCTGACGACGTCGTTGCCCTGTTGTTCGCCCTGGCATCGCCGGACGAACTGAATGTCCGGGCATTGACCACCGTTGCCGGCAACGTTCGCCTGGACAAGACCTCACGCAATGCGCGGCTGGCCCGGGAGTGGGCGGGGCGCGAAGAGGTGCCGGTCTATGCGGGGGCGCCCAGACCCCTGATGCGCACACCCATCTACGCCGAGGACATTCATGGCAAGGAAGGGTTGTCGGGTATTGCCGTGCATGAGCCCAGGAAGGGGCTGGCAAAGGGCAGCGCCATCACCTATCTGATCGATACCCTGAAATCTGCCGAGCCCCACAGCATTACCATCGCCATGCTTGGCCCGCAGACCAACCTGGCCCTGGCGTTGATCCAGGAGCCGGGTATCGTTCAGGGCATCAAGGAAGTGGTGGTCATGGGCGGTGCGCACTTCAACGGCGGCAACATCACGCCGGTGGCCGAGTTCAACCTGTTCGCCGATCCGCAAGCCGCCGAAGTGGTGCTCAACAGTGGCGTGAAGCTGACCTACCTGCCGCTGGATGTGACCCACAAGATCCTTACCAGCGAAGCGCACCTGAACCAGATTGCCGCGCTGAACAACAACGCCAGTCGTCTGGTGGGCAGTATTCTCAATGAGTACATCAAGGGCGACATGGAACACTACGGCCTTCCGGGCGGCCCGGTGCATGACGCCACGGTTGTCGCTTATCTGCTCAAGCCGCAATTGTTCAGCGGTCGTTCGGTCAACGTGGTGGTCGACAGCCGCGAAGGACTGACCTTTGGACAAACCATCGTCGACTGGTATGACGGCTTGAAGGCGCCAAAGAACGCCTTCTGGGTAGAAAGCGGCGACGCCCAGGGCTTCTTCGATTTGCTGACCGAGCGCCTGGCCCGCCTGAAGTAAGCATCATCTCCCGCAGGTGCTTGCCTGCGGGTTTTACTCCCTCGTACTAACCGCTTCGGTCTTTTGGTCCGATAGATGTTTCTCGAAAATTTGCTCGATGAACGATTGGGCGGCTTCGGTTCCAAGGTCCCTGACCAGAAGGTCGATACCGATAATGGCGAGCTCTTCCGTGCTGCTTGGGCTGTAGGAGCTGTGGCCGTCTTGCCACTTGGCCTTGATGGCAGCGTCGATGCTTACGGTGGTCATGATGGCACTCGGGAGGTCGGGGAAGTCTGAGTACCGAGTTAACCATTTTGCGAGGCTTTTGACACGTCGACTTAGGCATGAAGGGAGGGCTGTGCGACACTTGGTCTCTGACGAATATTCAAGGAACGCGCTGTGCAGATCGATTTGAACTCCCCGGATGGCCTGACCCTCGAGGCGGTGCGTCAGTTGCTGGCTGGCGCCAGTGACGATGAGCACACCCAGTTGCGGGTCACCAAGGGGGGCATTGCCTACATCTCCTCGGGTGTCGTGGGCGGTACCGATATCGACGGGTTGTTGTTCCGGCTCGAAACCTGGGCCAAGGGCTCCGGTTATGTCGGGCGGGTCGCGGCCAGCGATGAAGTCTGGGTCATGCAAATCTTCAATGCCTTGAAAGAGAACTGGCCCAATCCTCCTTACGACTACATCGACGTCTATTGAGCGTCGTTCATATTCAGTCACGATTCAGTGATTAAGGGCAGGGCGACGCTCAGGCAGAATCGCGGCTCGTCCGGATCATGGGCAGGGTGCCAGTGCTCCCTGTGAAACCAAACGCCAGTCTGGTTGTCGCACGATCTCAGCTTAATCATTGAATAAGGAGGCTTCATGCCTTGGAAGCTCGCGTCATTGGGTACTTTGTTGGCCGTTGCCACGCTGGCCGGTTGCAGCACTCCCTCTACGGAGTCGGCAACAACGGATGTTGCGACGACTGACACGGGTCACAGTCGCTGTGAGGCAAAGGCTGCCGAGTTCACCATCGGCAAACAGGCATCGCCGCAGCTGCTCGAGCAGGCGCGTACCCGTGCCGGGGCGCAAAGTGCACGGTTCCTGCTGCCAACCGATATGGTGACGCTGGAGTACCGTTCCGATCGCCTGAACCTGAACACCGATGCCAGCCGGGTAGTGACCCGCGTCAACTGCGGCTGATCGTTCGACTTTTGTTTCACCCATAAAAAACCCCGTCACATGGACGGGGTTTTTTTAGTGCGCCTGGAAATTACTCTGGGCGAACTTGAGCAGCTTGCATACCCTTTTGGCCTTTCTCAGCCACGAAGGAAACAGTCTGGCCTTCTTTCAGGCTTTTGAAACCGTCGCTTTCGATAGCTTTGAAGTGTACGAACAGGTCGTCACCGCCACCTTGAGGAGTGATGAAGCCGAAGCCTTTTTCATCGTTGAACCATTTAACGGTGCCGGTTTGGCGATTAGACATGGTGTATCTCCAAGAAACATATATTTTCAGTAGTACTGTGCTGCTCAGGCCAACTGGGCACACCCGAGTATCATAGTCGAAATGTTCGGTTTGGGAGCCCCCCGGACGCACTGTTTGCCAATCAGACGTTTTTTCTTTGTGTCCTTTAGCGGCTGAAAGCCCCGTTCTATAAGGCTTTCGGCCGAAAGTTAAGGCAATAAAAAAAGCTGAAAAACCTGAATAAATTGTACGAAAGGTCCTGTTTCAGCGGCTTTTTAACAGTATTTCAGGGGCTGAAAGCGTGGGGGCGGGCTTATTTTTGCTCTGTTTTGGTGGCCTTGCAGGCTGCAATTTTGCTCAGTGCCTGCTGCTTCAATGTG
Source organism: Pseudomonas jessenii (assembly GCF_002236115.1). GTDB lineage: Bacteria > Pseudomonadota > Gammaproteobacteria > Pseudomonadales > Pseudomonadaceae > Aquipseudomonas > Aquipseudomonas jessenii. The sequence goes on from NZ_NIWT01000002.1 coordinate 648,689, forward strand.
TCGCTGGCCGTGTTGTTCATCAGGGCCTGAATGTCGGCGGCAGGGTACGATTTGATGGCATCGGCACCGCAGGCGCAGTGGGATTTTGCTGCCGGCGTACCAATCTTCTCGGCAGCGGCAGGAACGCACTGATCCATGTATTTCTGTCGTTCGCCTTTTGGCCATTCTGCATGGGCGGCCAGTGGCAGGAGGAGAATGACGGGGGCGACTACGGCGAATAAACGATTCAGACGCATGCTGAGATACTCCTTGTGGGTCAGATATCTTGTTATCTGAGGGCGATAGTGCGCTTCAAGTTCAGCACTCTGGCATAAAAACAGCCAATTTACCCTGCTGCAAAACCTGCGCACCGTGGCAACCGTTCATCTGTGCTAGCATGCGTGGCTCGGGCGTTTGCAGGCTCCGACGGACCTTCAGTCCCGGTGGCGGCAGATGCACGATTAACCCTGATTTGAATCCCAGTCACTCTGGTTCGGTTTCCCGGTTGGCCGCAAGGCTCCTGCCGCTGTAAGGCAGGCGTTCGTCATTGAACGGCCTGGACCGGATCTTGTACTGGCTCATCCCAACCCACGTGACCTTTGGTAGGGGTCACCACTAGGAGAGGAGGCGCCATGCCAACTATTACTCTTCCCGACGGCAGTCAACGTTCATTCGATCACCCGGTTTCCGTAGCCGAGGTCGCCGCATCCATCGGTGCAGGCCTGGCCAAGGCCACCGTTGCCGGCAAGGTCGATGGCAAGCTGGTCGACGCCAGCGACATCATCGACAGCGACGCGTCGCTGCAAATCATCACGCCAAAGGATGAAGAGGGGCTGGAGATCATTCGCCACTCTTGCGCCCACCTGGTTGGCCACGCGGTCAAGCAGTTGTACCCGACCGCCAAAATGGTCATCGGTCCGGTCATCGATGAAGGTTTCTATTACGACATCGCCTTCGAGCGTCCTTTCACTCCGGACGACCTGGCGGCCATCGAACAGCGCATGCAGCAGCTGATCGAGAAAGATTACGACGTGATCAAGAAAGTCACTCCGCGCGCCGAAGTGATCGAAGTGTTCAAGGCCCGTGGCGAAGACTACAAGTTGCGCCTGGTCGAAGACATGCCGAACGAGCAGGCCATGGGCCTGTACTATCACGAAGAATACGTCGACATGTGCCGCGGTCCGCACGTGCCGAACACCCGCTTCCTGAAATCCTTCAAGCTGACCAAACTGTCCGGTGCCTACTGGCGCGGTGACGCCAAGAACGAGCAATTGCAGCGCGTCTACGGCACCGCATGGGCGGACAAGAAGCAGCTGGCGGCTTACATCCAGCGCATCGAAGAAGCCGAAAAGCGCGACCATCGCAAGATCGGCAAGCGCCTGGGCCTGTTCCACACTCAGGAAGAGTCGCCGGGCATGGTGTTCTGGCATCCGAACGGCTGGACTTTGTACCAGGTGCTCGAGCAGTACATGCGCAAGGTTCAGCGCGACAATGGCTACCTGGAAATCAAGACGCCGCAAGTCGTTGACCGCAGCCTGTGGGAGAAATCCGGGCACTGGGCCAACTACGCCGACAACATGTTCACCACCCAGTCGGAAAACCGCGATTACGCGATCAAGCCAATGAACTGCCCTTGCCACGTGCAGGTGTTCAACCAGGGCCTGAAAAGCTACCGCGAGCTGCCAATGCGCCTGGCCGAGTTTGGTGCGTGCCACCGTAACGAGCCATCGGGTGCCTTACACGGCATCATGCGCGTGCGCGCATTCACTCAGGACGACGCCCACATCTTCTGCACCGAAGAGCAGATGCAGGCCGAGTCCGCCGCGTTTATCAAGCTGACCATGGATGTCTACGCCGATTTCGGCTTTAAAGATGTCGAGATGAAGCTGTCCACTCGTCCGGAAAAACGCGTCGGGTCCGACGAGCTTTGGGATCGTGCCGAAGCTGCGCTGGCCGCAGCCCTTGATAGCGCGGGCCTGCCGTACGATCTGCAACCGGGCGAGGGTGCGTTCTACGGTCCGAAGATCGAATTCTCGTTGAAAGATTGTCTCGGTCGCGTCTGGCAGTGTGGTACCCTGCAGCTCGATTTTAACCTGCCGGTCCGTCTGGGAGCCGAATTCGTCTCCGAAGACAACAGTCGCAAGCACCCGGTGATGTTGCACCGGGCGATCCTGGGGTCCTTCGAGCGTTTCGTCGGAATCCTGATCGAGCACTACGAGGGTGCATTCCCGGCGTGGCTTGCTCCGACCCAGGCAGTGGTGATGAATATCACTGACAAACAGGCTGATTTCGCCGCCGAGGTTGAAAAAACCCTCAACGAAAGCGGATTTCGTGCCAAGTCTGACTTGAGAAATGAAAAAATCGGCTTTAAAATCCGCGAGCATACTTTGCTCAAGGTTCCTTATCTCTTGGTTATCGGAGATCGGGAAGTCGAGATGCAGACTGTCGCTGTGCGTACTCGTGAAGGTGCTGACCTGGGCTCGATGCCCGTCGCCCAGTTCGCTGAGTTCCTCGCGCAAGCGGTTTCCCGGCGTGGTCGCCAAGATTCGGAGTAATTATTATTAAGCGTGAAATGAGACAAGATAAACGAACTGCACCGAAAGCCCCGATCAACGAGAATATCTCGGCACGCGAGGTTCGGTTAATTGGGGCTGAAGGTGAACAGCTCGGGATTGTGTCAATTGAAGACGCGCTTCTTAAGGCTGAAGAGGCCAAGCTGGATCTGGTGGAGATTTCCGCCGATGCAGTACCACCTGTTTGCAAACTGATGGACTACGGCAAATCGATCTTCGAAAAGAAGAAGCAGATTGCTGCGGCCAAGAAAAACCAGAAGCAGATTCAGGTTAAAGAAATCAAGTTTCGTCCAGGGACGGAGGAAGGGGATTACCAGGTAAAACTGCGCAACCTGGTACGTTTCCTGAGTGACGGGGACAGGGCCAAGGTATCCTTGCGATTCCGCGGCCGTGAGATGGCCCACCAGGAGCTGGGGATGGAACTCCTCAAGCGAGTTGAAGGTGACTTGCTCGAGTACGGTTCGGTCGAACAGCATCCTAAGATGGAAGGACGCCAGCTGATCATGGTCATCGCCCCGAAAAAGAAGAAGTAATCAACAGGGCACGGCAGGCCTTCTGATTATGTTTATCAACTGAATGCGGAGTATCCGAACATGCCAAAAATGAAGACCAAAAGTGGTGCTGCTAAGCGGTTTCTGAAAACTGCTAACGGTATCAAGCACAAGCACGCTTTCAAGAGCCACATCCTGACCAAAATGTCGACCAAGCGTAAGCGTCAACTGCGCGGTAGCAGCTTGCTGCATCCGTCTGACGTGGCAAAAGTCGAGCGCATGCTGCGCCTTCGTTAATTTTAGTCAAGAATAGAGGAAGTAACTCATGGCTCGTGTAAAGCGTGGCGTCATTGCCCGTAAGCGTCACAAAAAAATTCTGAAACTTGCTAAAGGCTACTACGGCGCACGCTCCCGCGTATTCCGTGTTGCCAAGCAAGCGGTAATCAAGGCAGGCCAATACGCCTACCGTGACCGTCGTCAGAAAAAACGTCAGTTCCGCGCTCTGTGGATCGCTCGTATCAACGCTGGTGCTCGTATCAACGGTCTGTCCTACAGCCGTTTCATCGCCGGCCTGAAAAAAGCGTCCATCGAGATCGACCGTAAGGTTCTGGCTGATCTGGCAGTGAACGAAAAAGCGGCGTTTGCTGCGATTGTCGAGAAAGCTAAAGCCACCTTGGCTTAAGTACCCCCGACAGTCACCCGGCCTCGCATCTGTGGGGTCAGGTGTTAAACGTCATAAATAGGGGAAGAGCCTTCAAGCTCTTCCCCTATTTTGTATCTGGAGTCTGTACATGGAAAACCTGGATGCGCTCGTCTCTCAAGCTCTAGAGGCTGTGCAAAGCGCTGAAGATATCAATGCCCTGGAGCAAATCCGGGTTCACTACCTTGGCAAGAAGGGTGAATTGACTCAGGTGATGAAGACCCTGGGGAATTTGCCGGCAGAAGAGCGTCCGCAGGTCGGTGCGCTGATCAACGTTGCCAAGGAGCGTGTCACAGAGGTCCTTAATGCGCGCAAGGCATTGTTTGAAGAAGCCGATCTGGCTGCCAAACTCTCCGCCGAGTCCATTGACGTGACCCTGCCTGGCCGTGGTCAGACCTCCGGTGGTCTGCATCCGGTTACCCGTACTCTGGAACGCGTCGAACAGTTCTTCACCCGTATTGGCTACGGCATCGCCGAAGGCCCTGAGGTCGAAGACGACTATCACAACTTCGAAGCGCTCAACATCCCTGGCCACCACCCGGCCCGGTCGATGCATGACACCTTCTATTTCAACGCGAACATGTTGTTGCGCACCCATACCTCGCCGGTACAGGTCCGCACCATGGAGTCGAAACAGCCGCCGATCCGCATCGTCTGCCCAGGCCGTGTATACCGCAGCGACTCCGATATCACCCACTCGCCGATGTTCCACCAGGTCGAAGGCCTGCTGATCGATCGCGACATCAATTTCGCCGACCTCAAAGGCACCATCGAAGAGTTCCTGCGGGTGTTCTTCGAAAAGGAACTGGCGGTGCGTTTCCGTCCTTCGTACTTCCCGTTCACCGAGCCGTCCGCTGAAGTCGACATGGAATGCGTGATGTGCAGCGGTAAAGGCTGCCGCGTCTGCAAGCAGACCGGCTGGCTGGAAGTGATGGGTTGCGGCATGGTTCACCCGAACGTGCTGCGCATGTCCGGGATCGACCCGGAAGAGTTCTCGGGCTTTGCCTTCGGCATGGGCGTAGAGCGTCTGGCCATGCTGCGTTACGGCGTGAACGACTTGCGTCTGTTCTTCGACAACGACTTGCGGTTCCTCGCGCAATTTCGCTAGTCGTAACGAATTCTTAGGAGAGCAGGATGAAATTCAGTGAACAATGGCTGCGTGGCTGGGTTAGCCCGCAGGTAAGTCGCGACGAGCTGGTTGCTCGTCTGTCGATGGCCGGTCTTGAGGTCGATAGCGTTACGCCGGCCGCCGGTGTTTTCAGTGGCGTGGTCGTTGGCGAGGTGCTGAGTACCGAGCAGCACCCGGATGCCGACAAACTGCGCGTGTGCCAGGTCAGCAACGGTTCGGAAACCTTCCAGGTTGTTTGCGGTGCGCCAAACGTGCGCCCGGGCCTGAAGATTCCTTTCGCCATGATCGGCGCCGAGCTGCCAGGCGACTTCAAGATCAAGAAAGCCAAGCTGCGTGGCGTCGAGTCCAACGGCATGCTGTGCTCGCAAACCGAGCTGCAGGTTGGTGAAGGCAATGACGGCCTGATGGAACTGCCTGCCGATGCGCCGGTGGGCGAGGATTTCCGCGTTTACCTGGACCTGGAAGACGCCAGCATCGAGGTCGATCTGACCCCGAACCGTGGTGACTGCCTGTCCCTGGCCGGTCTGGCCCGTGAAGTGGGTGCCCTGTACGCCGCTGCGGTGGTCCGTCCGGTGGTGGCTTCGGTTCCTGCCGCCCACGACGAAGTGCGCTCGGTAGAAGTGCTGGCGCCCGCCGCGTGCCCGCGTTACCTGGGGCGTGTGATCCGTAACGTCGACCTGTCCAAAGCAACGCCTCTGTGGATGGTCGAGCGTCTGCGTCGTGCCGACGTGCGCAGCATCGACGCTGCCGTCGACATCACCAACTATGTGATGCTGGAACTGGGTCAGCCGCTGCACGCCTTCGATCTCGCCGAAATCAACGGTGGCATCCGTGTGCGCATGGCTGAAGAGGGCGAGAAGCTGGTGCTGCTCGACGGCCAGGAAGTCAGCCTGCGTAGCGATACGCTGGTGATTGCCGACCACTCCCGCGCACTGGCAATTGCCGGCGTCATGGGTGGCGAGCACAGCGGTGTTTCCGCGACCACACGTGATGTGTTCCTGGAAAGCGCCTTCTTCGACCAGATCGCCGTTGCAGGCAAGGCCCGTTCCTATGGCCTGCACACCGATGCATCCCATCGCTATGAGCGTGGCGTAGACTGGCAGCTGGCCCGCGAAGCCATGGAGCGCGCGACTGGTTTGCTGCTGGAAATCACCGGTGGTGAAGCGGGTCCGATCATCGAGACCGTCAGCGAACAGCACCTGCCGAAAATTGCTCCGATCACCCTGCGTGCCCAGCGTATTACCCAGATGCTGGGTATGGAAATGGATTCGGCCGAGGTGGAGCGTCTGCTCAACGCCTTGGGCCTGACCATTACTGCCGATGGGGCAGGGCAGTGGCGTGTAGAAGTTCCAAGCCATCGCTTCGATATCAGCCTGGAAGTGGACCTGATCGAAGAACTGGCACGCCTGTATGGCTACAACCGTTTGCCGGTTCGTTATCCGCAAGCGCGCCTGGCGCCGCAAGCCAAGGCAGAAGCCCGTAGCGACCTGCCTGAACTGCGCCGCCTGCTGGTTGCCCGTGGATATCAGGAAGCAATTACCTATAGCTTCATCGATCCGAAACAGTTCGAACTGTTTAATCCGGGTGTGGAGCCGTTGCTGCTGGCCAATCCGATCTCCAATGACATGGCTGCCATGCGCTCGTCGCTGTGGCCGGGTCTGGTCAAGGCGCTTCAACACAACCTGAACCGTCAGCAGGATCGCGTGCGTCTGTTCGAAAGCGGCCTGCGTTTCGTTGGCCAGCTTGAAGGTCTGAAGCAAGAGCCGATGTTGGCGGGTGTTGTTTGCGGTAGTCGCCTGCCGGAAGGCTGGGCGCAGGGTCGCGATACCGTCGACTTCTTCGACGTCAAGGCAGACGTGGAAGCGGTGCTGGGTTTTGCCGGTGCTCTGGATTCGTTCACTTTCGTGCCAGGCAAGCACCCAGCGCTGCACCCGGGTCAAACCGCGCGCATCGAGCGTGACGGTCGTCTGGTCGGCTTCATTGGCGCGATCCACCCTGAATTGTCGAAAACCCTCGGTCTCGACCGTCCGGTCTTCGTCTTCGAGTTGGTTCTGGCGGAAGTGGCGTCGGGCAAAATGCCAAAATTCCACGAGTTATCGCGCTTTCCTGAAGTGCGTCGTGACCTTGCGCTGATTGCTCACAAAGACGTTGCAGCCACGGCTGTACTGGACGTAATCCGTGAAAATGCAGGCGAATGGCTGACAGACCTCAGGCTATTTGACGTGTATCAGGGTAAAGGCATTGATCCTGATAGAAAAAGCCTCGCAGTCGGCTTGACCTGGCAGCATCCATCGCGCACTCTTAATGACGATGAGGTGAATACCGCAACGCAAAACATCCTCACCTCGCTCGAACAAAGGTTGAACGCCACGTTAAGGAAGTGACGTATGGGGGCTCTGACGAAAGCTGAGATGGCGGAACGTCTGTATGAAGAGCTGGGCCTGAACAAACGGGAGGCCAAGGAATTGGTCGAACTGTTTTTTGAAGAAATCAGGCACGCTCTCGAAGACAACGAACAAGTCAAATTGTCCGGTTTCGGCAATTTCGACCTTCGGGACAAACGCCAGCGGCCTGGCCGCAATCCGAAAACGGGGGAAGAAATCCCGATCACGGCTCGCCGTGTGGTCACCTTTCGTCCAGGGCAGAAGTTGAAGGCCCGAGTTGAGGCTTATGCTGGAACCAAGTCATAACGACGAGCTCCCCGTCATCCCGGGCAAACGCTACTTCACCATTGGTGAAGTCAGCGAGCTGTGTGCGGTAAAACCACACGTGCTGCGCTACTGGGAGCAGGAGTTTCCTCAACTCAACCCTGTCAAACGCCGCGGAAACCGCCGGTATTATCAGCGCCAGGACGTGCTGATGATCCGGCAGATCCGCGCGCTCCTTTACGATCAGGGGTTCACCATCGGCGGAGCGCGCCTGCGTTTGTCCGGTGATGAAGCCAAAGACGACACCACCCAATACAAGCAAATGATCCGCCAGATGATCGCCGAGCTCGAAGATGTTCTGGTGGTACTCAAGAAATAAATTCTCGCTTTTAAATACTTCCAGTTTTCAAAAGCTTGCGATATATTCTTGAGCGTTCCTCGAGATGAGGGATGGGTTTCACGCCTAGTCGGGGCGTAGCGCAGTCCGGTAGCGCACTAGCATGGGGTGCTAGGGGTCGAGTGTTCGAATCACTCCGTCCCGACCATATTTTTCAATGACTTGGCCCAATCTTCACCGGTTGGGCTTTTTCATGTCTGAAAAAATACTCCCACATTTACTCCCACGGATATTCTGGATCTAGGTAGCTTCGTGTGAGCTAGCGATATCTTTGGCACTGCTTCGCGCGAGTTTTGGTGTAAGTAAGAAGATGACCCGCCTCGAAACCCTCACCGACATCCAACGCGCCGCGCGATTTTTCTACCTGCAGCATCATACCTTCGCAGGCCAAGGTCACCGGGCAGACATTCGGCACCGCCACCACCGGCCTGGCCATTAACCTATTGCGTATCGAGGAAAACCTCTCGGCTGCCTGGCAGCGCCAGTCCGGCACCTATGTCGAAAACTTATTCTGGCTTGAATGCGCCGAACGATACGATCGCGCCCATACCTTCCACTACATGGGCCCGCCTTACAGGCAGACTGCCGGTTAGGGGCGACTTTTAGTTTGAGAACGACGAGCGGATGACCAACGAAGATCGCTGGCGAATACGCCAGGAAAAAGCGGCACCCATCCTCAGCGCACTGCATACCTGGATGTTGGCCCCGCGCGATCTTGTGCCCGAAGGGTCGGCTATCGCCAAAGCTCTGGATTACAGCCTCAAGCGCTGGGCTGCACTGACTCGCTATGCCGAGGATGGCGCTGTGCCCATAGATAACAACGCAGTCGAAGTGCGACACGAAGTCGCTTAATGAAGTTGTTCCCCCCAGCGGGAACCACCCGTGTCACCGGGTGAATCTAGAAGGCTGAATCAAGAGCGCCTTCGACAATGGAACGAGGCACCGCAAGGTGCGGGGTACCAATCGTGAGAGGCGTACCCTTCTGGCAGCCATAGCCGGACAAGGGCTAGATAGTCGGTATGGTGAACGCATGTGAATCTGCGCAACGATCGTTAAGTTGAGCGAGCGGAAATGGCTTACACGCTCGAACCAAAATGGTAATGGAGGTGGGAATTGCGTCTTTCGACTACGCACTCGTGACCCACATGCCTCCCGGTCGATAGCAGGCACCTAACCCGACGCACTTCAGTAGGCGGAACGTGGAAATCCCGTATCGCTCCCGTCAGGGAAAGCCGTTTGTAAAAACTGCCCATGGCGGTGCGGGCGAAGGAACGAGGAAAAAGCGAACGCCATCCTGTAATGGGTTGGATAGAAGTTGAAACATCACTTCACGCGAAAGCGGGCAGACGTCCTCATGGTCTCTCTTCACACGAGAGTTGGTAGAACCCTTTCAACGGAAGGAGAGCAAATGAACGCAGCAGCATTGGCGTGTGCACCTTCCGGCACGTCGTGGGACGGCATCGATTGGATCGCCGTGCAACGTCGTGTCAAAGGGCTGCAAGCGCGTATTGTGAAGGCTGTACAAGACGGCAGGCATAACAAGGCGAGAGCCTTGCAATGGCTGCTGACTCACTCGTTCAGCGGCAAAGCTTTAGCCGTGAAACGTGTGTCTGAAAACAAAGGCAAAAATACCCCTGGAGTGGACAAGGTCACTTGGAATACGCCTAGGGCCAAGATCGCTGCGATAGCGTCGTTGAAGCGGCGAGGCTACTCGCCGCTTCCGCTTCGGAGAGTCCTCATTCCGAAGAAAAACGGTAAGACTAGACCTCTCGGAATTCCCGCGATGAAATGCCGGGCCATGCAGGCGCTTCATTTGCTGGCGCTGGAACCGATAGCGGAAACCACCGCCGACCCGAACTCTTATGGATTCAGGCCGGAACGCTCAACTGCGGATGCCGCCGCACAGTGCTTTGGTGTGCTGTCACGAAAAGCAAACGCGGAGTGGGTGTTAGAGGGCGACATTCAAGGCTGTTTCGACAATATTAGCCATGACTGGTTGATCGCCAACATTCCCATGGATAAGGCGATTTTGCAGAAATGGCTCCAGGCCGGTTATGTCTACCAGAATCAACTGTTCCCCAGCCACGCCGGAACCCCGCAGGGAGGCATCATATCCCCGGTGTTGGCGAACATGACGCTGGATGGGTTGGAAACGATGCTGGCGAAGAAATTTCCCAACGCGAAGTGGACAGCCCGAAAAATGCGCGTGGTGCGCTATGCAGATGACTTCATCATCACAGGCTGTTCGAAAGAGTGGCTGGAGAATGAAGTCAGGCCCGCTGTGGTTGATTTCTTGGCAGAGCGTGGACTTGTCCTCTCTCCGGAAAAAACCAAAGTAACGCACATAGGGGACGGGTTCGACTTCCTCGGATGGAACCTGCGCAAGTACAACGGCAAGCTCCTGATCAAGCCGTCCAAGGCGAACATCGGGGCTCTACTTGCCAAGCTGCGAGAGTTGATCAAGACCAACAAAACGATACGGCAGGCTAACTTGATAGGTTTGCTCAACCCGGTTCTACGGGGCTGGGCGAACTATCACAGTCATGTCGTCGCCAAGAAGGTCTTCAACCAGGTGGACAGCGCAGTGTGGGAAATGCTCTGGCGATGGGCGGTACGCCGCCACCCTCGCAAGACACGCCGATGGGTGAAGGATCGGTATTTCAAAGTACAAGGGGCGCGTCGATGGGTATTCTCGTGTGTTGAAAAATCCGCCGATGGTCGGAAGCGTCGGTACACGTTATTGGACGCCTCGGACACGCCAATTGTGCGACATATCAAGATCAAGGCTGCTGCCAACCCTCACGACCCTGAATGGGATGAGTACTTCGAATCCCGCTGGGGCAAGAGGATGCTCACTTCCGTAAAAGGTCGAGCCAAGCTGTATCGGGTATGGGTGCAACAGGGAGGCAGGTGCTGCGCATGCTTCAAGCCGGTGACCAAAGACACACCGTGGCACAGTCGCCATGTTGTGAAGCTGAGTCACGGAGGGACGGATGCGGCCGCCAATCTTGAGATTTACCACCTGCGCTGCCCGAGGGATGTGCAATTTGCCAACGTCGACGATGTACAACCGGGTGCCCAATAGCGCCTTAGTAGAGGCTTGAGCCGTGTGCTGGGAAACTCGCATGCACGGTTCTTAGGGGGTTGGACGCGGGCAACCGCGTCTGACTACCCGACAACCAGATCCGGCCGTGGGCGACGTTCGAACTGGTTGTTCGCTGGCTCGTTAAGCAGCGGCAAACGTGCGGCAGTGAACATGAGTTTGATCCAGACGGCGCGCATGAATGGGCATGATCCTTATGCCTACCTCAAAGATGTGCTGACGCGGCTGCCGACGGAACGGGGGAGTGAGCCAGTTGCTGCCGCATCGGCGGATGCTTGCCTGAGTCACGCAAGGTGACTTGGCAGGACGCTTGCGGCCCTCCCGATCGAGTCAGGAATGTGGCGGTATTGGAAGGCTGCTGGCACACAAAAAAACCGCTCTATAATGCCCCCCCCAGAGTGTGCGCCAGTTATGCATAACGGTGTACTGTGGCTGCTGGCTTGTTGCAGAGGTGTGTTCATGTATCAGGTGCTTGGTATTCAAAAATGTCTCGGTTACTTCGCCCTATTGTGCTTCATCGTTTTCGGGGTGCTGAGCTTCTGGCGCCTGCCTGAGGTGTTCAGTGACTTTTCAGCTTTTTGGTCTGTAGCCAAAGTAGCGGTAGGTGTTGCAACGGTTGTCCTGCTTGGCGTGGGTCAGACACCTATGTTCCCCTGGATCTGCAAGCTGCCCTTGGTCCGGAAGTTTTTCCCTCCCATTGATGGAGACTGGCTGGTAACCATCCGGTCGAACTGGAATGTGGTCAGGCAGTTAACGGGGCAACCGGCTGGCGATGCGCTTTTCGACAAGCAGGGCAAGGTCACCATCACATCCCGCCTGTTCAGCGTGCGGATGAAGTTTCAGTCTGATGATAAGTACTCAAAGTCGAGCACTACGATCGTGGGCGTACGGCGCGATCCAGAGCACGGAACCATTGAACTCAACTACTCATACCTTAACGTCACCCGGAATCCGGAGGTAACGGATAGCGGCTGCCATCATGGTTCGGCGCGAGTGGAGGTTCATGACGAGAATGGGGGGGTAACTCTTGATGGGGAGTACTGGACGAATCGGAACTGGAACAAGGGCTTGAATACAGCGGGTATGATTTTCTTTGAGCGACTGAAGTGAGTTAGTCGCTGCCTTGGCGCCTTCGCCAGGCCAGCTTGGATGGGCCGATCATAAAATTTGGTTACCCCTCTCTTTCTGGCGCCTATTCGAAGCACTTTTCGAGGGGGAGGCGCTCGGCTGGAGCTCCCTCCTTAACAGGGGCGGATTCCAGGAGCGAACTGTGGGGTTGCCGGGAGCATTCGGTTATCGGCACTTCGCCTGAAGCCGTCATAATCAAGGTGCTGCTCCCAGCGCATTGCTCTCAGGGTCTTAGCCACAACCTAGTACAGCCAACGTGTGGCGATTACACAATATGTGGTGTTTTTTGCCTATGTTGCCCCATGTATTGCACAAGATGTAGGTGTCTGGCAGTATTGGATCCAGCTTGTGTCCGCTTCGCTACAGTTGCGCGCTATTTGGCTACGAATCCATTGCCGGTTTGTGGCAGCACGGAAGAGGTTGGTTCTTGGGAAAGGGTTCCCATCGCGAGGGTTAGCATGAAGACAGGCACGGTGCTCACTAGCCATCGACTGGAGATGTTTCATGCCCAACCTGAGCCCCTTGCTGTACACCACCAAAGACCGTCCCGATGGCGACGGAACAGTCGCCGATCACCCGACATTTCTGAAGTCCCTGGATCTCACGACCGACGAGAAGCAGAAGATCGACGCGGCGCGGAAGGACATTCGCCAAGCACTACGTGATGGCCTACCCCAAGCCTTGCGGGACCAAGGTTACGAAGGTGAGACGTGTGAGCCGAAGTTTTACATCCAAGGCTCCTGGGCGTACAAGACGCTGAATCGCCCGTGCCAGACTCCGCCGCAACAGTCTGATGTTGACGACGGGGTGTACCTACCGCTGAGCATCATGAAGGAGGAGGAAAAGCCCCACCTGGCGATTGATGACTTCTTTGATGCGGTGCGCGAGGTGCTGAAGCCGTTGTGCGACGTCAACGGTTGGTCGCTGGAGCGCAAACCCAACTGCATGCGGGTCGTGATCTCGACTTACGCACATATCGACCTGCCGCTCTATGCGATCCCTGATGTGCAGTACATGCTCTTGAAGGCGGGTATGGAAGCGCGTGGCGTTCCAGTCATGGACGGTATCAATGCCACTGCCGCCACCCAGAGCTGGAAGAAGCTCCCGTCCGACAAGATCTTGCTCGCGTGCGATCGTGGCTGGATCAAGTCCGACCCTCTGGCGATGAAGGAGTGGTTCGAGTTGGAGGTGCAGGACAAGGGCGAACAGTTGCGCCGGGTGATCCGCTACATTAAGGGATTCCGTGATCAGCACTGGGATGATAAAGGGCCTAGCTCAATTCTGCTGATGGCGGCCGCCTGCCCACTCTTCGAACTCGAGAGCAAGCGCGATGACCAGGCACTGCTCAACGTAGTGAGGGGCATCCCAAAGGCCCTGCGAGATGGCGTTCTAAGCCCGATTGATTCCAAGGTTTACCTCACGGCCGCGATGTCCGAGGATGAGCTCCAAGCGGCGGCGGAGAAGTTTGAAACGTTCGAGAAGTACCTTGATGCTGCGATCAACGCGAGCTCTGAGGCAAAGGTGTCAGCTTGTCGCTGGATGCGGGAGATGTTGGGTGATCGTTTCCCGAACCGGCCGGATCTGATTGATGACAAGCCTGTGGCAGCGCTGCCAGCGGCGATGGCGGCTGTTGATCCGGAGCCCGGCGAACTGGAAATGCTGAAACGTTCGAAGTCGGGTTGATGGTCAATGGTGATCCCTCAGCTGCTGCAATCAATTAAGCCCCTGGGATTCCGTCGTAAGAAATCCCAGGACGTTTCGGGCTACCTGGCAGTGGAAGGCGCGCTGGAGACGCGCTTTGGTTTGGTGCCGTGCGACGTATTCATTGACCGCGAGCTTCGTTCGTTCCCGACGATCATTCTCCAGCAACCGTTGTCGGAGCTTCTGCTTCCTTTTGCGCCGCATGTTGGGCCGGATGGTTTTCTTTGCTATGTAGCGGAGGGGACAGTCGTGTTTGACATGTACAGACCTATCAGCCAAACGATCGCTGCCCTGAAGCGGGCGGCGGTCGTTCTCGATCAGATCATGGCCAAAGAGCGGGTGGATGATCTGGAGGAGGAATTCTTCGCGTTCTGGCGTGGTGACTACTGCTATACCGACATCGAGAGGCCTGAATCTGGCGAAGTCGCGGCGCTGAGTCTGGGTAAAGGGCAGGGGCTCGTTTTCACCGATGATCTGGCACGCGCAGAATCAAAGTTTGCTTACCGAGCAGGTCGCGTCGAGGCGCTCCTTGGAGTCACGGCAAAAATCACGACGAAGGTTCCTCCTCGTCCTTTGATTGGTGCCTGGCCGCCAAAGACTGTCGGTGAACTTCTAGACTGGCAATCGAAACTGGATCCTCCATGTCGCCGGAAGATCCTGGCCCGAATCATCAAGGCCTACCGTGCTGACAAGCAAGCCATTGTCGTAGTTATTGACGCACCTACGATCCAGTATGGGTTTCTCGTGACAGATCTTCAGAAATACAAACGCACATCCAAGGCGGATCAGGGTGCTCCTATCTTCGAAGCGCCTATTGAGTTGATGCAGATGGTCAGGATGGACGATCGATATATTGTAGGGCGCAACATTCCTGGGCAGAAAACGCTCGCAGGCAAGAAGATTGCGTTGGTTGGCTGCGGAACCATTGGCGGCTACCTTGCGGACTTGCTGGTTAAGGCGGGTGCCGGCACGGGCGGTGGTGAGTTGCAACTGATCGACAATCAGAAGCTTGCTCCTGGGAATATCGGACGTCACCGACTCGGCGCCAATCGGTTAGAACTGAACAAGGCGCAAGGGTTAGTCACAGAGTTGAAAATCGGGATGCCCTCAGCAAACGTCAGGGCCCTCCCGGAGGACGCCTTTTCGGTCAACCTTGCAGGGTTCGACCTGATCATCGATGCGACCGGTGAGCAGGGCCTCGGGAACTGGCTGGCTGGTCAACAAGCGAATGGTAGTCTGCCGAATGGCGGATGGCAGACTCCGCTCCTTCATGTCTGGATTGAAGGTTCTGGTGAGGCAGTGCGGGCGCTTCTCAAGCAGCATCGGTCTGAGGGCTGTTACCGCTGCTTATGCGATTACGAAGCCGAGCAGCGGTTCCTTTCAGTAGCCGGAGGTGTGCGTCCGATCCTCGCTGGAGGAGGCTGTGAGGGACAGTACGTGGCGTACCCTGCATCGGTGTCTGTTCAGGCAGCAGCGTTAGGCCTGGATGCTGCTTTGGCTTGGGTAGGGGCCACGTTGTGGGCTCCCTTATCCACTCGCGTCATCAGCCGGGCGCATGATCCTGCCACGGGGGATGTCACGATCCTTCCACGACCAGGGTGCCCCGCATGCGGTTCATAAACGCCTGGAAAGATCCAGCCAGCGAACGGCTTGTGTATTTCGCTCCACAGGTGATCGAAGTCTTCGAGCGGTACATCCAAGGCGAGAACGACGCAGAGGCGGGCGGCATTCTGCTTGGTCATGTTCGTGGTATCCACCTGGAGATCCTAGAGGCCACGGTACCCACGCCAAAGGATCGTCGGCTGAAGTACTTTTTCGAGCGCTTGCTCGATGGCCATCAAGGCATCGCCGAACGCCGGTGGCGAGATAGCAACGGGCTGGTCAGGTATGTCGGGGAGTGGCACACGCACCCTGAAGATCATCCGACGCCATCTGGCCTGGATATCAGCGAGTGGCAGAAGCTTGCGGCCTCTCGGAGAGATGGGAGGCCTATGTTGGCAGCGATTGTTGGGCGGCAGGACTTACGCGTGGAGTACATGCTGTCGGATGGAGCGAGGCACCGCTTGTACCCCTTCAGCGGGCAGTAGCTGTGTAACTGAACGCGATACCCATCACCTGAGTAGTCCATGTCGGAAGCGGTGATGCGGACTCGAAGGTCAGTGTACTCATGGAGTAACCAAGTGTGCGGGAAGTGCAGCCTACATCTCCACTTACTTCATGTCGCGTCCGCTACCTTCGTGCCTGAAGGTTGCAAATTAAGATCAGCTCACCTCTCGTAAGAGGTTCTTTGGCGCGCGGATGGCCTAGGTCTTCTTTGGAAGGTTGGGGAGTCAATTGCCTGGCCCTTCAGTGAGACGGGATAGATCTTCTTCAGGCCCGAATGCATGTAGATCATCAGCGGCGTGTCGGCTACCGCCGTGGGCGCGAGTAGCACTTGTGTGACCCGTTGCTGCGCCTCGTCTTTCGTCAGCAATTTCGCGGTTGTCTGGATCCTGCACAGGCCCTCACGGTACTCGAACCACCGTGGAGCATTTCCATACTGAGCATCCACTCAGGAGACTTCCAAGTGCTTTTCGCCGACGCGTGTCCGAGTGATGATAGGAAGAAATTTTGCCGTGCTTGTGGTGCGTATCTCGTCGAGGTAGGTCGATACCACGGTGGTGCCATCCGGCACCCCATTGGTACGTGAAAGAGGCGCAGGCAGGAAGCCGGAGCCCCTGATGGCGTCAATAAGGCCGTTGATCGCCCGGAAGTCGTTTTCTTCCTCATCGAGCGCGACCTCTTCTGCCTCTTTCGCATCCGCGCGGTGGCGCAGCGGCGGAGGATGCGTTCAAAGCTTAGGGGCAGGGCAGACCAATGAGGTCTGGTTCAATATATGGAAAAAAAGCAAGGTGGCGATGCAACTAAGGCAGCTTCTGAATAGGGGATGAGATTATGGTCTTTGCACTCGGGCCAACCTTCTCCGTAGGTTAGTATTCGTTGCCATTCGTCATATGGACAGCCGGCGCTACCCAAGGTACCGTTCAATCGCCGTGGCGATGCGCCATCACGACGATGTCTAGAGGGATTTAGAGTGCACGTTAAATCGATCAAGCTGATCAACTTCAAAAAATTCCGCGACGAACTTCTAGAGTTCAACGACGACGTCAATATTTTCGTCGGCGACAACAATGCCGGTAAAAGCACAATCCTGGAAGCAATGGAAATTGTGCTCAATTACAACCATCGCGGACGGCCCTTCAACGGCGAATTCTCCCCTGATCTTTTCAATCAAGACGCAGTCACTCGGTTTCTCGCCTCCGACTTGAGCTCCAAGCACCTGCCCAGTCTGATCATTGAGGCCTACATTGACGGTGTGCCTGAGTACCGAGGCTCGAACAACAGCCTCAAGGCTGACGCCCAGGGCGTCGTGGTACAAGCCTGTTTCGACCCGTCGCTGGAGGCTGTGTACGAGAGCCACCTGCTGACCAAGCCGAACATCACCAGCATTCCGATCGAGTTCTATAAGGTGGAATGGCTCGATTTCGGCTGGAACCCGATAAAGCCGATAGCCAAGAAGTTCAAGGCGCTGTACATCGACCCCACACGCATCCACCCCACCATGGGGAAGAACCAGTACATATCGAGCATCCTCAACACCGCGTTGGCGAAGGAAGAGCTCGTCAAGCTGACCCTCAATTATCGTGAAAACCTGCAGGTGTTTAACAACTCCGGGGAGGTCAAGACGGTTAACGCCAGCCTTGATTCGGATCACCTCATCACTGATAGCAAGCTCACCATTGCAGCAAGTACGTTACCAGTAGGTTCCATACAGACCGGCCTGCAGCTTGAGGTCGATGATGTGCCGTTTCACTTCATAGGCAAGGGTGAACAGAGCAATGTGCAGATCAAACTGGCCATTCAGAACAAATCCCACGACATCGATCTGGTGATGATGGAGGAGCCCGAAAACCATCTGTCTCACACCAATCTGAACAAGCTGGTGCACTACATCGAAACCCAGCGGGGCGACAAGCAGCTGTTCCTGACCACCCACAGCTCGTATGTGTTGAACAAGCTGAGTATCGACAAGATTTGCCTTGTGCAGTCAGGGTACAAAAGGCTGCACACGCTAGACCCCAAAGTGGTAAAGACCCTCAAGCGTCTCCCTGGCTACGACACCTTGCGGGTGGCACTGTCGGGCAAGGTCATCCTGGTCGAGGGGCCGTCGGATGAACTGGTGCTCAAGAAAATCTACCAGCGAAAACATAACCGACTGCCTGAGCAGGACGGGATCGATATCATCGTGGTGCGAGGTGTGGGGTTCAAGACGTTCATCGAGGTGGGCAAGGAGATCGGCACCAAGATCCATGTGCTCAGGGATAATGATGGCGACTATAACGGTAACGTTGTGCAAGGACGTCTGGAATACGCGGCGTTCCCTAACATCCAGCTGTTCTCGTCGATGAACAACGCCGAATTTTCGCTTGAGCCTGCGATGATTTATGCCAACGCAATTGACATCAAGACCCTTGACGCTTTCGCGAAGGAAGTCTTGTCGACGGAAACCTTCAATATTTACAATACAGAGGTCACTCTGGAGGATCGAAGGGAGAATCTGATCCGTTGGTTCAAAAGCGTAAAGGGCAACGGTAAAGGCGCTCGAAAGGTCGATTCGGCGGTCAAACTGTTCGATGGCGCCCTGGACTTCAAGTACCCAGTCTTCCTGGACGAGGTGCTCGATTTTGCCTAACGAACTCTGGGTTGCTGGCGCCGGGTCAGGGAAAACGCACAAGATCATTACTGACGCCATTGAGGTCATCAAGGGTGGTGGGCGGGTGCTTGTAGTCACCTACACGACCAATAATCAGGCAGAGCTGCGCGCTCGTTTTGTCGAACTGTACGGTGCCAGCTGTGAGCACTTCGTCGTCAAGGGGCTGTTCTCTTTTTACCTGGAAGATATGGTACGTCCCTATCAGAGCGAGGTATTTCCAGATCGGATCACGACCATCTCGTTCACTGAGAACAACCCTCACTTGATACCAGGTACAACCTACTACATTGATGGCAGAGCTGAAAAATCAGAAGACGGCACGATTAATCCGCTGCATTACCTGACGTCCTGCAAAACCAAGGCGTACTCCGGATTGTTGGCAAAGCTTGCGGCCCTCATTGCGAAGCTATCCAAAAATGCCCCGGCCAAGCGGTTAAAGGAAATTTATCAAAGGGTCTTTTTTGATGAAGTACAGGATTTGGTCGGTTGGGACTACGACGTGATCAAATCACTCAACAAGGTCATGGTCGACTCGATCTGTTGTGTGGGCGACTTTCGACAGACAATCTACACCACGACGTTCGGCCATAAGGCTCCGCAGACGCCTCAGCAGAAGGTCGATTACTTCGTCGGGAAAATGAAGTTCGAAAAGCATTCGATGCCGAAGAATCGCAGGTGCGTCCAGGAAATCTGCGACCTCTCCGACACGATCCACCCGGGGCTGTATGACAAAACAGTATCGGGCGTCGAGAAAGTGCCAGACGAGATATCGCACCACCATGGCACCTTCATCGTGAAGCAGTCTCAGGTGAGCGATTACCTAGCAGCCTTTCAGCCCCAAGTACTGCGCTGGTCGTCAACTACCGGCGCTGGATATCTCCCGGGCAACCTTATCTGTTACACGTTCGGTTCCTGCAAAGGCTTAGGCTTTGATCGAGTGCTCGTGATCCCGCCAGATAAACATCTGAAGTTCGTTGGCGGGAATGCCAAGGTGTTCGACAAGGATAAAACGGAGGAGTCGCGAAACAAGCTATACGTCGCGATCACCCGCGCGCGCTATAGCCTGGCCTTCCTCGTCGAGGACAAGAAGGTGAAAGGGCTCCCTTACCCCGTGTGGGATGGCGCTGGCGCGCTCGCTGCAGCAATTGAGATGTAAGGCGCGCTAATTGGATCCGCTATCGAGCCGGCGGCAGGGGGCCAGAGCAACTCGCACCACACCTACACCAGAAGTCACGGGCTACTTGAGCTCAAGCTGGCATACTTTCTCGCACGAGCTTTCCGCGCATGATGTACTGGTTCTTCACCTGGAGTCCTTCCTCGCCGGGCGCTTTGTCGACGATGATCAGGCCATGAGTGGCGAGGATCGAAAGTGCATCGCGCATCGAGTGCCACTGCACTGCAGCCCGGTCGCGCAGGTTCTCCACGTTGATGAGTGATACCCGTGAATGGTTGGGTCTGACGATGAGCAGGATCAGGTAGATCTTCAGCGCTGCCAGGGCTTTCTCGCCGCGGTGCGAAATTTTCGGGATCAGGCTCACGACCTCTACATTTGGGATTTTGTAGTAATAGCCGTCTTCCTCAGCCTCAAAGTGCGGGCACACCAACGTGTACTCGGATTTTTGCGTGCCTCCGCCTGGTGTATGGCGTATCCAGCCGCGCTGGGTTGCATCAGCAATGGCTACTCGCACCATCGGTCTGCTCAGGCCGGTTCTGTCCATCAAGACGCTGACCGAAGAGGTCACGCTGTACGACTTGCCGTTAGGGGTCATTGTCGCCAGTGCGAGCATGACACGTAGGAGTGCCTGGGAGCGTCCGGACGCTGCTCCTCCGCGCAAGTCTGAGATCTCCTTCGACCACCAGGCGGGCATCCGCGACCAGGGCCTCATTTGTCCTTCTCCTTCTTCTTGGAGTGGGCTTCCAGGACAGACAACGCTTTCCAGGCCAAAGCAAAAGCTGCAAATGCCAGTAAAGCGATAACTTTGCCAGGTTCCATACCAGCAATCTCGCGAGCTAACTCAATCATGGTACTTACCTCAACTCCTTCAACGTTGAAGCTTTGTACCAGCTACCAAACGCTCTATCTAGAAACGCCTATACTGAGGATCTATAAACATATTGATATTAATCATGAGCATATGAGCGTAATTCGCCATTTAAAGGGGGCAATGAGAGATCGGCTCAACCATCATCCGACAGGCCGAAATCAGGTATTTCAGGATAAATTCTGGATCGCCGATCAGGATTGCTGCTTCCAGATTCTATCCACCGTCGATGTCGGTATGCCCAAGGTATCCAACGTTTCTTTTCTGAGTCATGCCATTCGTCCTGCAGCGTAGCACCGCTTCAATTTTTTCTTCAGAGGTGCGCCGGCAGGCGGGCAGAGGTACCAGAGCACCCTTGTCAAACGGGCCTGGCAACTCATCGACGATTCCCATCTCTCGAAGCGCCTTGCGGCATCGACAAACGTAGGACATCAGCAGATACCTATCTACAGTCGGCTTTTGGCAAGTAGGTGCCTGCCTCAAGCGCAGCTATCACCCCAAAGTAGTTGTTCGGAGCCTTCAAAAGGTCAAAGTCGGCTTTCCACAGCATCGTCGAACCGCTTGGTAGTCTCTCAATCTTCGACATATGGGCCACTTCGAAAATTTAATTTGTTTCGATTTTAAGAAAAGGATTATCGGGAGGGGGCAATTCAAAAAATAGCTTTGGCACCTCAATCAGATACCCCTTCAAGGTGGTTTTCTTCCTCGGGCCTTGCACTTGGCATACCCAGATGTTCTGACCGTTGTCTCGCTTTTTGTGAACCTTCAGCTTCTCAAACTGCTTCTGCACCCAGCGCCATTCTTCAATTTCTAGATCGGCCCCCCGTGAGATACCAGGAAACTCCTGCGCGTAGCGTTGGAAGAGGCCAGGTGTGACCAGTAATACGCTGCCACTCACCGTGTGGATTTTGGCCTTGCTGTCATTGATGATCAGTGTGTGGCTCAGGATGCCTTCTTTGACCCAATTCAGGAAGACCTGGCCTGGGTTGTCCGAAGGCGGGCTTGATACTTCGAGGGCGCTTTCTGACGATGCGTCACTGACTTCCGACTCCTCCAACTCGAACACATCCAACAGTGTTCCGAGATAGTCGGCGTCCCCCATGAGCCCGGGATCTGGCTGCGATGGGATTTGACCTGATCCTTTACTGACAGCTTTGGGCGTCGGTGCTGATGTCTGAGCGTCAGTCGAGTGGTCATAAACTGCAACGCTCACCGTTCCGTTAAAAGCCTCGGGGCGGTCTTCGCTCCCCCAAATCAACGCCGGTTGAAGGCGCAGAAAGGTAAAGCTCTGCTGCCAGTTTCCCTGCGCGACAAGTGCAGTCCAGATGGCTTTGCCTTCCAGGGTGGACTCGACCAATCCATGCGATTGCAGTTCGTCGAACACGGCGATATTGGACGAGGGAATGCCCTCAATTGATTGCGACAGCAAATAGGCTCGCAGCTTGTCGGTGACCGTCTTGCTGACCAGCCAGAGGGCGTCTTGAGTCAACCAACCCGCGGCACCTGGTTGGTTGAGTTTCAACTCGTGTTGAACCAGATGACGCAGTCCGCTGATCAAGTGATGTTGCAGCGAGTGAATGGGTGCTTGTAACGCCTTGCTCGGGTTGCCACCGATGTTCTGCGCGGTGGAGACGCGGTCGGCCTGAATCACCAACTCACCGAGCACGCCAGCACGTTCGTACTGACCTGCCAGGACGTACAGCAGACTGGCCCACAGCGATGGAAATCCACTGAGCCAATCGAGGATCGGACGGTCGAGAATCTGGGTGTAAAGCAAACCTGCAGCGGCGCCGTGCAGGTGATAGTCGCGACCCTTGACATAGCGAAAACGGTAGGGCTGATCCAGGGGACCGTGCCAAGGATGCCAAAGACGGCCATCCTGACGCTCGACCTGCAGGTCCACGGCGATCTTGCCACTGTCATGCAGCAGCGCGCCATAGGCGATGCCAGCCGACCAGGCATCGGTCTGGGCGGCTTGGTCTTCGGGCGCGGCGCCGGTGGGAAGCAGATACGACTGACGCAGTTTCAGACTACAGGCGACCAGTTCCAGACCATGGTCGAGCATGCCGCCGAGATACGCATGGTGGTGCGTCTCGCTGGCCGGGAGTTGCTGGACTTGTTCGGCGTAGCGATGGATCGGATTTAAATAGAGTTGGGTGAATTGGGCGTGGGAGAGGGCGGTGTACTGCCAGATGCGATCGATCAGTTGGCGGCGGTGCTCTGCGGCTAACAAGCTGTGAGCCGACTCGATGGGCAGGTAACCTTCGGCAACGTTGACGGTCGGTGGCGGAGGGGGCTTCTGCCTTTTGCGGCGAAACAGGTTGAGCATCTTGACCTCCGGGAAGTGGCTGAGTCAGTGGCCTTTTAGCCGTTTCGGATAGCGCTCTTACCCTTGCTACCCCTTCCGTTAGGACACTTGCCTTTTACCTTTTTAGCCCTTTGCGGCAAAGAGGTAATCCGATTCCATTCGTAGCCATTTCCTGGAAGTTTGCTGTATGTAAGCATCTGCAAAACTCTTCTACCAAACCCCGTTAAGTTGGCTCATTGATGATGGATGGTTTCGAGGGCTCAACGTTCCACTAGGTAAGGAGTTTGGGCGAAATGTACTTAAGGACACATGACCCCCTAGTCTCAATGGCTTTAATCGAATACGAAATCCTTACCGAAGCCAGGACAGCACCACTCATGCCATCCTTCGTCCAGCGCATCTTTCTCCTCTGAGAACGTGCAATAAGACTTCGCTATTTCAAAAAGCGTACCCATTTGTCCTGCTCGTTCTTTTACGGTGGTCGAGCTTCGAATCTGTACGCTAGTAGCCAACTCCAAGATATTAGTTTGCATGGACTGACTAAGCTCAAATGGGCTTATGGTAAATGCTGTTCTTCCGCTTTCGTGCGCAACGGGTGGGAGCGCTCGGAATATGACTCGATGCAGAGCTTTATCACCCGTTACAATTATTGGCTCACCAATAGTTTTGTAACCTTTCTGCAAGAGTGTCGGAAGGGTATACCACAGCGAAAGATCCCCGGAACGGTTTCTCAGATAGGGAAGGTTGATACGATCCGATTCGTCTTTTTTGCCGGGCTGAAACGCCAGAAAAGATTCCAAGTATGAGTAGGCTGGCTTCTCGTCATTAGCGAATTTCAGTGTCTGCTGTGATTTAAGTAGGGCGATCAGTGCCATTAGCATTAGATTGCCGGTGAACCGGGGCACGTCAGCCCTTACGAGTGCTTCCAGATCGGCAAGAGCATCGGCTGGGGTGATTTTTTTTTGTACCATTACCTTCATGATGGCCACATACGGAAACAGTAGGCTCCACTGAGTTTTTAGCTGAGCCTCGTTGTTCTTCAATAGCTTGGCCTGCTCCTTGGCATAGTTTTCTCGGAAGCGGACACCTTTAGCTGCTAGTGGGGCCAAAGTGTCTTCAATCCACTTGACTGGGTTCAGATGGAGTTCGGAGTTAGACAGCCATTGCTCCATCAAGGCTGGCCATGGGTTAAAAGTCGCTTGGTTGCGAATTTCGTCCGGCAGTTCATCAATCCATGAAATTTTGCTGAACGCATTGGTGTCTAGAAACAGTTCATACGGTCCAGCTTGTTTAGGCACGTTGATAAAAGGCCAGATGAGTGCAGTACGATTTTTTGTTAGGAAACAACGCTCAGCATAAGGAGTCGCTTCGACATTGATTTTCAAGGAGAATCTCTCAATCTTTGTAGGGGGCGGGGAGTTAATTAAGGCGACTGTTCGCCCTCCCTTTATATCGGCCTGCTCTAGTGTTTCTTGAGGGAGAGTCGTCCGGCTAGCGAATCATGGTATGCGCGAAGTTCAAGTGCTGGATTGGTTCTGAATGAAATGGGTACACTGCGGCGCAAATATTCTTGGGTCTTGCCATGAACCTCACTGACGCCACGCTCGTGCTGCTGCTCGCGGCACGTATCCATGGGACAGACGAAGCCGTCAGGGCCTCGGCGAAGAGCGTGGTGAAGAAGTTACCGCGCAGTAAACGCGATCTGATCTACAAGGTGATCGACAGCCGAAGTCCGCTCGAGTTGGTGGATTTTCTAGCGCAGAATCTGGATTCGTAACGGCATGCTGCGGGTGTGCGCGCATCTCTTGTAGATTGCGTCAGAGTCCCGCGGCATGCGGATTTTTCTAGGCACAGAAAAAAGGCTCAACTCGCGTTGGGCCCTGTGAAGCGTTTGCAGCGGTGAGGTAACGATCAAGCTCCATCGTTCATGCACAGCGAGTCATCCAAGACCGCTTGCTTCAGTTGCTGCTCCAGGTTGAGTACATACTCCGAGGCGCTTCGGGCCTGGCCACTGGCGCGGAAGATCGCGCGTTTGTCAGCCTTGAGCAGGCCGAGCCAGGAGTCAATGTAGCCCTCGTGCCTAAGTTCTCCCTGTATACCGGTGTAGGCACATAAAAACGCAGCGCCCATTTCGGCGATCAACTCCTCAAACGCGTAGCCTGGCGACCCGAACGGACAGGCTGACGTCACCCCCTCGCGCTGCAACCGAGAGTGATGCCCGGTCCAGTGCGTCAGCTCGTGAAGTGCGGTGGCGTAGTACCCACCTTCATCGTGGAATTGCGCTTTTGTCGGCAGTTGGATGAGATCCCTGATCGGGTGGTAACAGGCTTCGTCGGCAGATCGATGAACGATGTTTGCGCCAGTACTTAAGAGCAGATTTTCTGCAGCACTGTTGGCTAGGACGGGGGCGGTCGGGCCCGCTTCGAGCAAGGTTTCGTTGAGCGTTTCGAGCCCTTCCGTTTGCTCGATGTTGAACAAAAAATGCGTCCTGAGAATGCCAAAATGAGCGACCTTGGGTTGGCCGTTTTCATCGAGTACGGGTTGGCCTGACTCGGTCTGTTCCTCTCGCTCCATTGGCTTGTAGAGCACCGCCAGGGTGCTGTGCTCACCTTTACGGATGTGTCCACCGGCCTTTTTGGCTTGGTTGAAGGTCAGCCAACGATCTCGAGTGAACCCTTGCAACCTGGCCTCGGCCCAGAGCAGCGGTAAATTGATCCCCGAATAGGGACGACGCGTGATGGCGTTAATGGGGAAGGTGTGATGATGACCGACGTCAGCTGAGCCACTTGAGGACCAGGGTTTGATCCAGGGGGGAACGCCTTGGTCCAAAGCTTTAACGATCTTGTCTGTCACGTCTTGGTAGATATCGCGCATGGCATTTTCCTCGAGAGAAAAACGGAGGAACGCCGTGCCCGTCGGGGAGGGTTCCCCGGTTGGGTGATGTACCGGATTGATGCAGGTCTTGCATGCCGTCCGAATGTGGAGGTGGGCGCCGCCCATTGCGATTAGCGCTGGTGTTCTCCTGCAAGGGCTATCAGCAAGGCGCCAGGCTGACCCGGTTCTTGGAGTAGGCTCAGACTCAATTGCAGCAACGGATCGTGGTCTAAGTGATCGGTTGGTTCAATGTGGATTACCTCGAACAGCACGCAGGGCTTGTGTGGATAGGCCAGGTGGGCTTCGATGGCTGCGCGCAATACGCGGCTCAACCGATCGACCTGCAGCTTCTCAGCGTGATCGGATTGCTCGAGCAGTGCTGCGCGTTGCCACGCGCAAGGGGTGAACACGATGGGCAACCGAAGGGTGTTCAGTGTTTGCGGTGTCAGTGAGTCGGGCATGGTATGTCTCCGTTGAAAACGCGAAGAAACCTGTCCCGTGGAGGGAAAGATTTTCCCCGCGGTGGGTTGAAGAAAAACAAGAAGGTTTGTCTGGCGAGCAAAGCTCGAAAGGCGCTCAGGAGAGCAGTAGGCGTTCATCACCGTAGCAACGGTCACCGTGCGAGCTACCGAACGCTAATCGCACTTGGGGAGAACCATCACCGAAGTGACGTAGTCTTGAAGGCTCTGGCTACCTGGGCAGGGTGCTGTCGATAACAGCGATCCGTACCTTGTATTTAACCGGACGATTTGTATGGGTCAATGACTGTAAAGACGCTGTTTCACGGAGCTTGTCCTCTGTCTTCCAATGAAGATTTTTCGGCTGGGGCAAACTGATAAACGGTCAGGGACGGGCCGATTTCAGTAGTACGCTATTACTCTTGTCTCAACCATGAAAACGCTCAGAAGAGGGCGAGAGCATGCCGACTCAGCAGCCTGTTCAGAATTCACGTGGCCACCGCTGGGCGTACGCATGTGGCATGTCGGTAAAGCGTGGTTATCGCAAATTGAAAGCGTTTGAGTCCCGCGTGGTTGAGCGTGCGGAGACGGCAGGAATGCCCGCAGGTAAATTACTTGTTCGCGGGAGTTTTCTAGTTATCAAGTTGGCAATAGCCGCCGGACTCCTTCTAGTTAGCTTATGGTTCACAGTGTCGGTGATGATCCTTATTGTCTTGTGTTGGGCCATCGCCAATGGAACGCCTATCAAACCTAAGGATGCTCTCCGGTACAAGGCATATGGCGACCCATATAGTGAGTATGAGTATGGCCGCGCACCCGGTCAGCCTGATTTAAAAGACCTGTAGTCGAGTTCTTCACCCCTTCCTTAAGGCCTTTCCAGCAGACATCAGAGCTCCAGCGCCTCTTGCACCAGCGTCCTGCGCTTGAGCTGCTCCTTTGCTAAGCATGCCGTCGGCAATTGAGCCAACGCTATATCCTGCCCAGCTCATTGCAGCCAAAAACAACATCGGAAGCACGACGAACATTGCCCCCATCACGTACTCGATCACCTGCGCGGTGACCGTCCCATCCATAAGTCCGGATGTGGGCAGCGACAACAGCACCTGATTGGACACCGAAACCTGGTTGTACAAGGTATCGAGCATGCTGGAGTCGACCCAGCGGGCCAGTTCCCACCAGAAGCTCAGCATATGCAGTGTGAACAGTGCGAACGTCACCGTCATGACGGTCTTCAGCTGGTAGGTACTGACCAATAGAATCAGCGGCAAGCTGATGATGACGCCCATGATCAGGAAGGCCTGCACCATTGGCAGAGCGGCGCGTAGCGCATTCATCGCCGGGAAGTTACTGAAGGAACCGAGGGCCAAGCCGGTGTTGGTGGCCAGGTTATTGAGCCCCTGATTGATAGAGCCGCCACGAGCGCTAGAGCCATAGTCCTGGTACACCTGTCCAGGTGACATGGACATCGTTTGCTGGCGCGGGCTGATCAGTTCGCGCAGGGTGGCATCTTCGATCTCGTTGCTCGAACGGCCAGTCAACCAACCTTTCAGCTGAGTCAGTAGCGAGGGATCAACCTGCTGGATCAACCGCTCGCGCAAGCCAACACCGCTGTCGCTCCACCACTGCTTGCAAGTGGGGTAGCCCGCGCCATTCTCCAGCCGCGGCAAGGAAACATCGCGGCTTTCGTCATACGGCCAACTGATTCGCGGTGTGCGTGAACGATCCGTGTCGTAGTAGCCGGGCGTGTCGAGAAGATAGCTTGAGCCGATCCAGGACGCGTCGTGACTTTGTGCCTTGTCCAACTGCGGACGGTTGGTGAATAGCCGAGAACGGGAATAGCCATAACAGTCGCGGGTGAAGTCGGCGACTTCCTGCAGCAGTACCTGGCTGTTGATACGCGAGCTGTCGATCTCCATGCGCATCTGCCGAATATCCGGTGCGCAGGGAATGGCAGCGGTGGCTGCGGCGGTTACCCCTTTACTCAAGGCATGCACCAGAAACCACCAGATCGGTACGTTGGCGGAGCGTTCGCCGATGGTATTGAAGGTCGTCCCCCAGGCGGTTTCCGCTGGCTTGGCCACACTTACGCCGCAGCGCTGACTCGCTGCATCATCGAACGCCATTGAGGCGAGGCTCAACGGAAAGACCGGCGCGCAGCCGAACAATACGACGATGTAGGCCAGCCACAACCGGTTCTCGATCCGCGGTACCGAGAGCAGGCCCTTGTTGCCTTCATCCGCGCCTTGCTGACGGGCCGACAACCATTCCTGCAAGATGATTGCACCAAAGGGCGCGGCGAATAGCCCGGTGTCGGACAGGACACTCCAGAGGCCGTTATTGATGATCCAGGCCAGCAGAGAGAGGTAAAACTCGAGGTAGCTGTTGGTGCTCATGAGCATGGTGGTGGCCTCACAGTCGGGTGAGTTCGACGCAAGTAACGAGCACGAGCCCTAATGCTCCGATGCGCTTCACGCGCAATCGATCCAGGGGTCGATGTCGGTAGCGCTGAAACAGATCCCACCAGAGCGCAAAGAGGGCGCCGTAGAGCAGGGCACGCCACCCCCGCAGGTAGGGTCGTACGGATTCGAATGCCTGCTGCCAGACCTCGAAACTACCCAGCGCAGTGCGGCCGATCCAGGCGACCAGTGCAGCGGTCAGGATCATCACTGCGGCAATCCCAAGAGTTGAAAGCAAAGTGAATAGCGGTGAGCGTTTCATGGCTCACTTGCGCCTGCCGTCAGCATCATTGAGTCGACCGGGCTCGGGGTCGCCTTGCTCGACTGTACGCGAAGCATCGGCACCACCCGCATGCCGATCGAGCACAAGGCTGGCGGTGTTTGTGGCCAGCATCTGCCGGACCTGCAACTCGGTTTGTAGTAGGCGTATTTCGCGCTCTAGAGCGTCGATGTTTTTCGTCAAGGCGGTCTGGGCCGGCTCGGCGGAAGCGATGTTCGGCTCGTGACTGCCTGCCAGCAGCGTGCGCATTAGTAGCA
This sequence comes from Pseudomonas jessenii, assembly GCF_002236115.1. Classification (GTDB taxonomy): domain Bacteria; phylum Pseudomonadota; class Gammaproteobacteria; order Pseudomonadales; family Pseudomonadaceae; genus Aquipseudomonas; species Aquipseudomonas jessenii. The sequence goes on from NZ_NIWT01000002.1 coordinate 677,966, forward strand.
GTGCCTTGTCGAGCACGCCGGACAAGGCCGTCTCACTGGCCAAGCGCCGTGCCAACAGATCTTGGTCGGGATCGTCGCGCAGGGCTTCAACCACACCACGGGTCACCGGCAGCATCGGGCTGGAGGCTTTACTCAGGTTGCCAGGGGTAGGCGGCAGTGATCCCGACAGCAACCCTTGCAGGGCCTTGAGGCGTTCGCTATAGGCCTCCTGGATCAGCGGCGTTAACCCACTGCCAGCGGTAGCACGCAGGGTTTCGCAGGTGTCGCAGGTCGCGACTTCGCTCTCGCCCAACACCCGAACGGCCCACTCGGACTCCTCCTGGGGCGAAGCCCATGTCTGACAAATAGCCCCTCCCAGGCAATCACTGCTACTGATCGAGGCACTGTCATCCACCGTACGGTTATGCAGCAAGTTGTAGCCTGCTCGCACTACGTCGGAGGTCACACGGATGGGGGTCTGCCCGCTACCTCCAGCCTTCTGACCGCCGACCCAGGACACCCCGTTGTTGCCGTTATGGGCCTCGGTGTTTTTCACCGCGGCCACCGCATCACCGCCAGTTTGCTCCAGATTGCCCTGCATCTCCTGGTTCTTGGCCAGCGCGCCCCAGCCAGCTTGACCGACCTTATCCGCCATCTTTTCGGCCATGGCCTGGCAGGTCAGCTTGGAACGGTCGAAGTCGATCCGACCTTGCATCACCCCATTACTGAGCAACTCATAGAGACCGGGGTTGGCGCGCTGGATGATCAGCGCCGGCAGCGACATTACGGCTTGGGTCGCGTTCTGCACGATGCTGCCCATGATCTGCTGGAAACCTTCGGTGACGCCGTTCAGCTGGTTTTGCAGGGTGTTGGTGAGACTCATGTTTCCGCACATCATGTTCGCCCGCCAGGAGCCGCCGACACCGAGACCGCTGGGTCGGTAGAGCGAGCTCGGTGAGCCGACTGCCGAGCCGCCACCGATGGTGTACATCACCCGGTCGTCGAGCACTTCGCCTTGAGTGCCCAGGCGGTATTCGCCTTCGGCGGCGCGGGCATGAGTGGCCATGGCGAGCAGTCCGTAGAAAACCAGACTCATCGTGCCCAACCAGGGTCGCGCGCGAAGCCGGCTCATGAAGCACCGCCTTCGAAGTCGATGCTGAACAGGAAGGTCTGTCCCTCACGTTTGCAGCAGCTATAAGGACGCCACAGCGACCAGGCGTAGCCGCCATCCGCGCTTTGTTCCGGATCGCTGGGGAAGATGGCGCACGTAGGCTGCACCTGGGGGTAGAGCAATTGCCATTTGTGGGTCGACGCGTCGTTTTCAATGATCGGGCCAGGCGGCCAGTAACCGTCGCGTTTGGCGGGCGTCAGTGGTACGTACACATGCGGCTGCCAATTGCGGGTAATCACATCGCCGGCCCGTTGCGCCATGACTGCGGCCGCCTTGAAGTCGTCGGGCTGTACCAGAAATCCCTGCCGAGGATAAACGTTTCCCCACATGTTTCCCGAGGCCTGACTACCGATTTCACGGAGCCCCGGCATGAGCGACTCGGGGTAAAGACTTTCCGGAATGCCATGGCGCCAGGCCAGTGAGTCCAGGGTACTTAGGTAGTAGGGCATGAACGCAATAGCGCCGCTGGCGCAGGCATAGCCGGATTGCGAAGCCAGTTGTGTTGCGGCCCAGCCACCGGGGTGACCGATGCCATCGACGTTCTTGAAGCGGGGTAGGTTGTCGCGCTGGGTGTTCGGCGTGATCAGGTTACCGCCGCCTTCCGCACCACTGATGGGAGCGGAGAGGGTGGCCATCTCGGTCCAGGGGTTATTGCCCGTGGTGGCGTAGCTCGAGACCACCAACTCAGGAATGAAATGACGAACCTTGGTCGAGGTTTTGACTGTGCAGCCGAAGGGCGTGCAGAGGAGCCAAAAACAAATGCCGACGACCCTGTAGTCGAGACAGTTTGGAGATAGCACGGAGGCGGTGATGCTGCCGGTGTCCAGCGCCACGCTTGGGCCGCACGCCAGCAGGACGCTCAGCGCCAAGGGCCGTAGCTTTGTGGGCGGGACTGACGAGTAGGCAACAGGCATGATCCAGGCTCTTGGTGTATGGCCTGGGCAGGTTCGGTTAGGGACTGAAGACTGTCAGTGGAAAAAATGAAGGTGGATGTATCGGATTTGCGAGACGTGAGACTATTATTTGACGTGAAGGGAGCTGCGCAGGATGTCCGGCTCTGTAAGTAGTTGATCTGCGGTAATTTCGAAAATATTGGCGAGCTTGCACAGGACTAACAGCGACGGATTGCCCGTGCATCGTTCGATTTGACTGACGTAGGTGCGATCCACCTCGGCCATGAGCGCCAGCTGCTCTTGGGTGAGGTTTTTCACGCGTCGCATCAAGCGGATGTTTTCCGCCAGCTGCAGACGAAGCTGTTCGTAGTCTTGAGTCATGCGCGCAAATTGCGCCTTGAGGGACTCTCAATCCACGGGATATAGTCTACATTGGCATTGATCTAGGCCGTTTGATGCTCATGCCTGTTATCGAGCGTTCATTTGGCGTCGTTAAGCTTTTCAAAGTTGTCCCCAACGTCTACCAATAAATCAGACATCTAGGGTGTATATGGACGAAAACTACATTTCAATTCCGGCGGCGGATGGTTGCCCAAGTCTTCTGACGCCTTGGGGCAGCGAGTTTGCCCCGATGATCGAACGTGGCGTGCAATGCGCTCAGGCTTGGCTTGATACTCCCGGCGAGATTCCGCTGTGGTGGGAGCTGGCGCAAACCCGCAAGACCTTTCCTGTCGGTGACTGCCAGGATGCCTTTGAAGCCGGATTCTTGTTGAGGATTCAGCAGCGGCTAAGCAGTGTGTCACCCAGCCCAAATCAAAGCTGAGAAAAACGACGTTTAAGACGCGTTCATACTCATGGCTTGAACGGCTCCTGGCGTTCAGCAAGCGTTTCGGCTGCTGAAGCCCAATACCAGTGCTCTCGCAGAGTTGGTACTGGGTAATTGCCACCAGCGTCTAGTTAACCGCGTCTTTCAGCGACTTACCGGCTTTGAAACTAGGCGTCTTCGCGGCTGCGATCTTGATGGTGGCCCCCGTTTGAGGGTTACGGCCGTCGCGCGCTGCACGCGCTTTCACCGCAAAGGTACCGAAACCAACCAAGGTGACGTTCTCACCGCTTTGCAACGCAGTGGATATGATGGTTGTGAGGGCTTCCAGCGCGCGTCCGGCAGTGGACTTCGGGAGATCGGCGGAGCTCGCTATGGCCTCGACGAGATCGTTTTTATTCATTTATGACTCCTTCTGCTGGCTGAATGGTGACGAGTAATCTACTCAGATAGTTCGGGCATATCCAGCACAGGCCTTTTGTAGATGTAACGCTATTTGGGCTTCAAATCGATACTTACGTTCCGATTCCACGGGCCTGATCAATGTGTTCAGCTACCTGAAAAGCCGCTTCCAACTCCGAGCAGTTGTTGTTTTGCATCAGTGCCCAGCGCTCGGCTTTTTCCTCGGGCTCCGTCATAGCTAGGGCGAGATAAAGACTAGGCGGCACGGCCCGAAACAGCGTTTCGAGCTTCTTCGATAGCACGACCCCTTCAGTGAATTTACCCGGCTCCTTACTGGCGGAGAGCAGCAAGGCTTTCTGCGCTGGCGTGAGTTTCTTGAAACGAGCAATCTCTTCGATTTCGGCCGGTGGCATGTTCAAACAAATCCACCACTCGATCATGTTGAGCATGGTCTGCGCGGCAGTGGGAAAGTCGGCAAGGTTTTGCGTCGCCAGCCAGAACCAAGCGCCGAGCTTGCGCCACATCTTCGTGCCCTTGACCACGAATGGCGCCAGCAGCGGGTTTTTGGTGATGATATGGCCTTCGTCGGTGACCATGATGATCGGCCGACCCAGATACTGATCACGCTCGGCGAGATTGTTCACGGTGTTCATCAGGCTGATGTAGCTGATGGACATCTGGGCTTCGTAGCCTTCACGAGCATAGGTGGCCAGGTCGACAATGGTCACATCGCTCTCGGGCCAAGGCGTGCCCTCGCGATCGAACAGTTCGCCCTCGAAACCCTGGCAAAACAGATCGATGGACTCGCCCATTTCCTGGGCACGCTCGCGACGCTTCTCCGGCAAGTGCGTGTCGGCAGCGACGCGTAGCAAGGCGTCGCGCACGTCGCGAGTCAGTACCTGGCGACCCGCCGCGACACACGTCTGCGCCGCATCGAGAATGCACTCGCGAATCAGGCTGCGATCGGCTCGACTCAGGCGGGCTTCTTCCTTGGCCTCGCCACCGGTGATCATCAGGCGAGCGGTGATTTCCAGTTCGCCAAGAACATCGCGTTGGTCTTCGCGACTTGCTACCGCCTCATCGTCCAGCTCATCAATCGACAGACTCGCGACCTGATCCGGCTGCTCGACTAGGCGCCACGCATCGGCAAAGGGGGCGAGACTGACCGAGGCGCCAGGTTTCAATTGGACCTTGTTGACTGACAGGCCCAGTGTCGCGAAGTAGTCACCCTGCAAGCCGAATGAGTTGCCGGCCTCGACGATAAACAGGCGAGGGCGGTACACGGCCATGACCTGCATCAGTAGGGTGACCAGAGTGGCCGACTTGCCGGCGCCGGTGGGGCCGAACAACAGCAGATGACCATTCATGGCTCGGTCCAGGCGTGACAGAGGGTCGAAGCTCAGTGGCGAACCACCGCGGTTGAACAAAGTGATGCCTGGGTGACCTGTGCCCGTGCTGCGGCCCCATACCGGAACCAGGTTCGCCAGGTGCTGGGCGAACATCAGGCGCGTGTACCAGTTGCGCGTGTCTCGGGCTGGGTTGTAAGCCATCGGCAACCATCGCAGGTAGCTGTTGCAGGCGGCGACCTCATCGCTTTCACGTACAGGTTGCAGCCCCGCGCCCAACAGCGCGTTAGCAAGGCTGACGGAGCGCTGGTGCAATTGCTGTTCATCTTGACCGCGTACGTAGAACGCCAGGGTTCCTCGGTACAGCTTGTGCTGGCGGCCGATGATCGCACGAGCCTCTTCGACATCCTGACGAGTCTGGGTCGAGGCCAGGTTTTCACCGATCGCTTTGCGCGCCAAGCGGTTCAACTGATCCTCGAGCACATCCTGTGGTTTGACCACCAAGGTCAGACTCATCACCGTACCTTCGGGTAACTGGTCGAACAAGGCATTCATCGCGTCGCCCTTGCGGGTTTCGCCAGTGAGTTGACCAATCAAGGGCGCCCGGCGCAGCTTATCCACCACCATGACCCGATGAGGTTGACCATCGAAATACCAGACTCCGCGTCGCACATCGGAACGAGGCTCATTGAAAAATAGGCGCTCGGCGAAGTCATGATCGAAGGGCAGTTCCAGCGACTCGCCGTCACCCGACTCCGGAAAGGCCACGCGGCGGTAGAAATCCTCGGGTGCTTCACAGGTGAGCGTGGGTGCAGGATTGAACCAGGGCACTAACCAGGCATAAAGACTTCGGCCATCGACTCGCGTCGTTTGCACCCCGCATGCATGCAACGAAGCCGCGATACGTTCGCAAGCCTGATGCAGGGATTGCACCGGGGTGAGTCCTGTCTCCTCAGCGTCAGACTCAAGCCAGCGATAGACCACCAGGCGCACCCGGCGGTTATTGCCACGCCAGGGCAGGCGTGTCACCACTTTATCCTCAAACAGACCGCCAGGCTTGGCTATGGCCTTCAGATGATGGCGGCTGAGCGCCAAATATGCCTCGGTGAAGACCGTGCCTCGTGCTCTATCGTGGATATAGTCGGTGAACCGGGTGAGGTAGGGGGTGAAGTCGTTGTCGTCCTGGCAGAAAAACTGCGCCACCCAAGGCGCTTGATCCAGCTCATCGAAACTATCCTGCAGGGCATCTTCGAGGGCATCACGAGCCGCCATCAGCCAATCAGGTTCGCGCCCTTCGGTGCCGATGGGCAGTAACTCGAACACCGCACCCACCGAGCGGTTGTCATCGAGTAGAAAACACTGTTCGGTGTCGAGGTATTCCACCCAAGGCAGGTGATCGGTGAAGCTGGGGTTGTGCGCATACAGTGCAGCTTCATCGGCCAAGGTGGCGCGAGGGCGCAATGGGTGGCGCCAGGCTTTCCACGCAGAAGTGCGGTTGCCCGAATCGCCGGTACGCACTACAAGTCTTCCTGACGTTCACCAGGCAACGCGTACTGCACCCGTTGGTAGAACGGAAAGACTGTCGAGTAGCCCGGGATCGGTGCCTGCTCGGTGCCACTTAAATGCGGATACACGTACAGCACTAGATCGGGATTGGGCAAGCGAGGGAACAGGTTGCGGATCTCGTTCGCCGCGGTACGCGTGTACGGTTCCTGGAGAGCAACGGAGAAATCTGCTTGAGCCAACGAGCGGCGTAACTGCTGCCGAGCATCCAGCAGTTGCTGCTGAGTGCCTTGCGAACCGGCACCGTTCCAGATGTCCAGCATGGTTTGCTCGCCATGGGGCAGAAGCGTGTCCTTGTCGGTGGAGCACCCCGCCAGGACCCAGCAGAGCACGCTAATCCAGATCAGGCAGGGAGGCAGGGTCTTTTTCATGGCGAACGCTCCGGCCCTTGGGCTCGTAGTCGATGGTGATTTCATGGTCGAGGTGCAGTGCGACTTGGGCGGCAGGTGGCACGTACACGGCCGCAAAGGCCTCGCCATACAGCTTGTTGACCCACTCGCGGATGTCGCTGACCCCACCGCTGAGAATTGAATTCAGCGCGCTGTTGCCCGTGCTGTTGGTAACCCCGAGCGTACTGCCGCCCGAATTGATCACACTGCTGTTGTTCTGCTCATCCCCGAGCAAGGCGGCGACACCGGCGCCGGCCGCAGTGATCAGGCTCTGGCTGCCGAGGTATCGCTGGGCATTCGAGCGGCGCTCGCCGGCGATGCATGGAATGCCATACGGATCGGACAGGTAGCCGAGCCCACCGCGGATCTTGTCGATGTTCGAGCTCTGGGTGGAGGCATTACGGCTGGCTACCGCCTTCGGCTGAGGCACCGTACGGATGGTGCCATCGGTAAACACAAAGGTGATTGATTCGACCTGTCCGCGTACGCAAGACAGGGTCCAATCACCGGACGCCGTGCCGCTCATTACGGCCCCCGCGACGTCCGGCAGGTCGATGCCGTTGGCAGTCAGGTTCTCGGGGCCGACCAGCACCTTGAAGGGGTAGGGATCATTCACGGTACCGTCCACCGGGACTCGGCCGATCAGCGCAGTCATGGCGACCGAGCCCATCAATGTCGCGTTTTCGGGAATGGTATAGACCGGCTTCGCCCCTTCGGTACGATCAACGGACCGCGTCAGGTCATGCTCACCATGGGTGACCGCACGTAACTGTTTCTGGCCGCGATCAATCGCGTTATCTTTCAAGCCTTCCAGTGAGTTGAAGGCAGTGGGCAGACTCAGTGCGGAGGCGGTCGTGGTTTTGCCTCGGGCGTTGGTGGACGGAGCGTCCGCGGGTTCAATCCACTGCAGCGCATTATTGGCAGAGTGTTGCCCCTCGAATTGCGCACCGTCACTCGGCTCAAGCCCCAATCCGATCGGCATGTCCTTGCTTTTGCCAGTCAGCCCCGACAACTGCTCCTGCAATTGCGTTAGCAGACCGCGAGCCTGGCGACTGTCTTGTTCTGCTTTGAGCCGGGCCTCGTTGGCATGTCGGCGGCCTTCGTCGACCTGTTGGGTCACGCTGCCAAGCGCCGTCTTGATACGCGAATCGACACTGTTTTCCCGCTCACGCAGGCGGTTGTTTTCCGTCTGCAGCGAATCGTTGTGTTTCTTCAAACCGAACATGTCGCTGCGCATGGCCTTCACCTGGCCGACCAGGGTGGCGACCGTGTCGCGTGGGGTATCGCCCGCAATGCCGAGCGACTTGGCTTGCTCGGCGGATAACTGAATGTTGCTCTGCTCAACTGGTTTCTCTGGAGAGGAACTGCTGCTGCCCGCGACCCAGGTTTTCAGGATAATCAACACCACGGCAAGCAGTGCAGCCGGTACCAGCCATTTGAGCAAGGCGTTAGCTTTCATCATCTTCACCTCGCGCAATGGGCAGGAGCAGTACCGCTTGTTCGAGGCCGGCACCGCGGGTGACGAGGTAGGCAATCGTGGTGTCTTCAGCACTGCCGACCGGTCCCAGGAAAGCATGCTGGAAGGCCGCGGCGAACAGCGTAGCCTGAAGCCGACGCGGATCGAGTTGTACCGTCTCTGAACTACGATTGCGCAACTTCACCGCCGTCACCCAGTAATCACCGAGTCGCCAGGCGGCGATGGGTGTGCTGGACACGTTTTCGGTCGGCAGCAGGGTTGGCAGTTCGGTGCGTAGCTTGAGTGGTACGCGGCGTACACCGGGCAGGGACTCCACGGTGCGCAACGGCGCGTACAGGCTCTGTGCGGCATAGCGCGTCAAAGCGACCGGGATCGGCGTACGTTCTGGAACAGGGACGGTGCTAGATTCAGCCTCGGTAGTTTGCACCTGAGCATTCTTGAGAATACGCACGGGCTCCAGCGGTTGATCGCCGGGAGTGGCCGCGATATCCAGCAGGATGATCTCGCCCGTCCCGATCGACTGCAGTTGCAGTCGGGTCGGGGCAATGGCTTCTGACGCGCGCAGGTACAGCGTGCCGCCGGTTGATTGCACACGCAGTTTGCCTGTCAGGGTTGAGGGCACGCCGACTCGAACATCCTCATCGACAAAGACCACCCGTTCCTGATTGATCACCAGCGGGACCGCGAGGGGGAGGCGTTCCCAGTGCATCAGCTCGACGGCCTGCGCTGCAGCTCCCCATAGCATCAGTGCGACGGTGAGTCCCTGGGTAGAAATCCGCTTCATGGCGCAACTCCAGGCAGGGAGATTTTTTGCGGCGTGCCCTGATAACAATCCAGTGCCAGTCCCCACTTGTTGCGTTCGGGGTCCAGATCAAAACGCACCACGCGCAATGGATAACGCACCACCACCCGTTTCACCGGTTCGGCGGCGTAATATTCATCGGCATTGAGATCGAGCTTGACCAGCCAGCTGTCGCGGTCGAGTTGCTTGACCCTGAGTTCCGGATCTTCGCTGTAGCCTCGGCCCAGAATTTCGTAGACGCCACGCACCCGCTGGCGCAGTTCTCCGGCGGCTTTGCGGTACTCGTAGTCGCCGTCGAGGAAGGCCTTGCAGGCGGGGGTCAGGTAGGACTGCAAGCCATAGATGGCGCGGCGATAATCCTGCTCGCCATCCGAAGGCCAGCGGTTGAGTTGGCCAAAGATGTACAGGGCAAAGGCATAGACATTCTCTGGGGGGACATCCCACCACTTACGAGTACTGCCCGAGCGCAGATCCGGGGGGACATGCACCGTCAGATCGGTCGGTGCCGAGCGCCAGCCATACCAAAGTCCGGCACAGACCAGGGCCAGAATCACTACCGCCAGACGCAGGCTGAAAATGTGGGCCTGTTGGGCATCCACCTTGTTCCGAAATCGGCTCATGGCTGCCACCGGGACAGGGCAGGGCGCAGTCGACGCGAACGGCGAACCGTCCAGACGCCGGAGTGGAGGATCAGACTTCCGCGACCCAGGCGCCAACGGCTGGCCAGTACCCATTCGAGTTTGCGGTACAACCAGGTCTCGGGCCGGGCCCGTTTGGCCCGACGCAGTAGTGTGCCACCGGCAAATAGCACCAGCGCCATGCCTGCGATCATGCCGGTCGGCGCTATGGCAATGGAAGCTGTGGCAATCGCTAGAGGAACGCCCAGCAGCAGCCCAATGATTGCACCGGTTCCAAGCGCTACCCACATCTCATCATTGGTCAAACCGCGTAATACGGCAGGATCGCGATTAAGCCGCTCCGGCAGAAAGACCAAGGTGCCGTCGGCAAGATGTTCGATTGTGTCGTTCATGCCGACCTCACAGAATCGCGGCAGCCTTGGTCAGGAACCAGATGATGATCACCACCAACAGAGCACCGATACCGACCACCGCACCTAAGTCTTTCCAGGTCTTGCGTTGGTTCTGCACGTCGGCATAGACAGTCAGGGAATGCCAGGCCACACCTAGGAAAGCGAGTAGGGCGATTAGCAGACCGAGCAAGATGCCGCCGTCGTAGGCGTAGTTTTTAATCGTCTCGATCAATCCGGATCCTTCACCGCGCGAAGGGGCTTCCATGGTGGGGAGCTCGGCGAAAGCTAGGCTTGGGCCGAGTACCAGCAGCAGACCGATCAAGCGTTGGCTGGCACGATCTCGCAGATTGTTTTTCAGAGGGGCAAAGCACTTGAGCATGGTGGCGATCTCCTGGGTTAGGACAGGGTGAAGAACATCAGGACCAACAAGGTGAGCAGCACGCGTGCGGTACTTCCGCCAAGCGCGCCGAAGCGCACACTGCCGGTGGCCCAACCCCGGTAAGCCGTCCACATCACCCAGGCGCACCAAAGCAAAGCCAGAACCAGAACTAGGGATAGCCAGAGCGTCGAGCTGCTCTGCGGTGCGACGCCGGAGGCGTTTTGGAACGCTGAGATCTGAGCGTCAGTCATGCTCATGGCGACGGCTCCGCGGACGGAGTGTCGAGGCGGTATTCGCCGACTAGTTCACTGGGATCGCGAGGTTGAGCACGGGAGGGGGAAAGGTAGCCCTGCACACCGTGGCGGATGCGCTGGATGTCTTGGGAAAGACGGAGATAGTCGAAGCGATAGCGCTCGACTGGTTCAGCCGTGCTGGCTGCCTCAGCTTGCGTTGCAAGGCGTTCGATAATATCGAGCTGCTGCTGGACTAGGCTGAGCTGATCCTGCTCATGACCAGATGCGGCATAGCTGTTTCCATCGACGATAGCCAGCGAGAGCAGTAACAAGCAGCGAAAGATGGTAGTTGGCATGATGCTGGCCCATATGGATCTGGGAGCAGAATCAAGTTAGAGGTCGAATTTTTCCGTAAGAAACCTGAGGTCTGATGAATCGCTTTTTCTGGGGAGGTACTGGAGGTGTTTACTTACAGCTATGTGGTCCTTCGATCTTTGATGGAGAGAGTGGTTGAGGCTATAGGGAAATTCCACTCTCGATGAGCTTCGTTGATGACGATATCGTCACAACCCATTTTCCGTGAGCATTGCGAAATCACTGGTGGTAGGCTTTGCTGGAGGCCTGCTGCCAACTCTCTTTGGATTGATCCTGATTCCCGTCTAATCCTGACAGAGAGCCCACCCCTATGAATCCTCGCCGTGCTGCATCCCTTCGTCCTGGACAATTCAAACACCTGATCCGCGTAGCCTCTGTCACTGGCCGCATGCCGGAGCGTGATGTGATGTTGTTGTGGCTCACGCATACCACCGGCATTCGTGTCACCGAGTTGGCCTTGCTGGAGATTGGCGACGTGCTGTATGCCAGCGGTGCTATCAAGCCCGAGGTCTACTTGCGCGCAGACATCACCAAAGGCTGTCGGCCGCGAAACGTGTATCTGACTCATGCTCGATGCCTTGCCGCGCTTGATGCGTGGTTTGGCGTGCGCGCTCGGCGCCGCTGGGGGCTTTCAGGCATAGATGAGTATCGAGGATTCCGGCCAGGCTCAAAGCTGGTCATGACACACAAAGGGCAAGCCTTTGAACTGGCATTCAAACATCGCCAGCTGGACAGCGGGCCGGAGGTGTACCGAGCCTGTGATTCACTGCAGCAAACTATCAGCAGGTTATATCGACAAGCGGGTATCAAACAGGGCTCCTCGCATAGTGGTAGGCGCTCGCTTGCTGCAAAAGTCTTGGCCGCCACCGGCGATGTCGAGATAGTGCAGACCATGCTAGGGCATGCATGCTTGGATCACAGCAAGCCTTACCTAACGGTGGATATGCAGGCAGTTCGGCGTGCATTTGAACTTGCGCTGGCATAGTGATATCGACGACTCTTTTGTACGTTTGAATGCCATGGATAGCAAAACGCGAGGAATCAGAGTTGAAATTAGGGAACGAAATACCAGTTGATGCTACTGCCGCTCGAGTGATTTCAGGCGGTGAGTCGTTTGAGTTCAGGGCGAATGAGACTGACCAGGACTCCGAGCTACCGTTACCGATAACGGCGCCGACTAAGGCTCAGTTATTGAATCCCTCGTTCAAAGACTTCACATCCATTCGGCTGGGACGGCTGGTTGTAATCGGGATTTCTGCCGACAGAAAAGCTCGATGGGTTTGTAAATGCGTATGTGGATGCTACGTACTGCGCTCCACTGCTGCGATCAAGGCTGCAGCGCCTGATGCGGCATGCACACAGTGCTACCTGTTGGCCGTGGCCAAACGGAAGGATTTTGAGCGTCGTACTGGCCGGGAGTCTCATACGCGTTCCTTCTTGAAGTAGTTAATTGACGAGGAAATTACTTTGAGTAACGAGTTATTTATTGGGGGCCTGGCTGAGAAAGGAGTGACTTTTCAGGCGACTCATGCAGGTCCATATGGAAGTAAATCTATCCCGCTGCCCGCCGAAGACGTTGTTGCTTACTCCCGTGATCCGGTGGAGTACACCGCTAAATATTACGGTGTGACAAAAAGTCAGTACCTCAGTTGGCATCGTTCTTCTTATTGCGTCTACTGTGCAGATGCCACAGTAGAAGGCAATCCCTGCCGAAATATTATTACAGGGGGGAATGCTATCGACTCACCCAGCAGATGGGTAGCTCTGCTAGGCGGTTACTGCCATGTTCATGAGAACGGCTTAGTTGGGTAGGAAAAATCAAAGGAATGAACATGGCTAGAAAATTAGTAGTTCAGAAAATGAAGACATTTGTGAAGCCTATTCCTATCAGACCGCTGATAAAAAAGCTTATCGCACTTGGCTTCCTTTCGTTTGGTGCAGCACTCTGCTGGAACCTTCTCCCACGGAAGACGGGTGAGATCGCTGCTTTGATTTCAGGCGGGATGATGCTCGCTATGCTTTGGCTAGTAGCTTCGACAGCAATCGTCGCTATGAAACGTACCTGGAGCGGGTATAGGGAATTTAAGCGAGCGTTGGACTCGGTAGCTGAGGGCGATCTTGTACAGCTTAGGTCGTCGCCTGAGTTTAATCTACTAGAGCAGCGGGCTATTACTCGATGCCTTAATGCTCGGTTTCCTGGCTGGTCGCTGCATCAAAACATGTGACAAACCAGGCTGTTCGCCTTGGCTAGATGCACCGAAAGTTAGAGTAAAAATCGCTGCATACCACCTGCCCTGGATTGGCCTTTTAGCAGTATCAGGGCGCTCTGATCGCCCCCACGATGATTGATAGGAGAATCTCATGGTTGGAGTTTTGCTAGGACTCATTGCTGGTCTCTTGGGGGTGATATGCATCCTTGCGTTTGGAATCCTCTTCAACGTATCCCAAGTAAAGACCGGAATTTCGTCGCTCATTCAGACCACTGCAGTTCTTCACGACATAAGTGCTGACGAGAGCCAAAGGTTCCAATCGACTACTGCTCACCTGGAGCAATTAGTTGAGGCGTCTGTAAACATTGATCGGAGCATTTCGGACATCAAAGATGTTACTGACATTATTTATCGGTTCAAATTACCAAGTGCGGCTGAGAGAGCGTTTCTGGACCAGATGGAGATAGATAACGAGGTTTCTAACGGCATTCTGAACTCTAATGGACGTCAGACATAATAGGGCGACCTAATTATAATTTCACCATAGCGCAAATAGAACGGAAAACGTGCGCAGTATCGCGAAACGGCTTAGGGTGTCATTTCGCCTCCAGCCGGAACCGACCTCAGGTAGACCCATGATTGATGACAGCTCCGAAAAAATAGTGATCGATGCCGGCCTGTTTAGATTTCCCGGGCAGGACTTGATGAAGAACATCAATAAGGCCTACACGCTGTATTACGACGAAACGAACAATATCCGAAGCCTATCCTTGACTGGAACCGGGCTCAATCATGAGGTTCTGGATTGCTTTGTACTCGGGGGTGTAGCGCTGGGGCCAGGGGCCAGCCTGCCTGATATTAATGCCCTGAGGGCAAAATTGAGAATTCAGCCATCAGTCAAAGAGTTGAAGCTAAAGCACCTGGCCCAGGGGGATTACATCACCTGCCTCAGCTCCAACAAGCTGGAGCAGTTCCTCACATGGCTTCTGGAGTCGCCAGCTTACATTCACTTCTCTAACTTCAGCATCTTGAACTGGTCGATAGTCGACCTGATTGACTCGCTGCTAGATCATGATCAATTCGAGACCTACACATCCATTCGGGACGATCTGAAAAACGAACTGCACGCCATAGTGAGGCTAGAGCCACTTGGGTATTTCCGGCTACTAAAGACCTTCGACTACCCGAACGTACCGTCAGCGCGAATACCCGAATTCCTAAAAGCTGTACGCCAGTTTCTCTTCAGTGGCGGCTTCACGTTCAGAAACATGGCAAGAATGGCGCTCTCAGACCTTCTCCAAGAGGCTTCCAGGGTCACTACGCTGGTGTATCTTTGCGGCAACGAGAAGGATGAGCTGGTGAGTGGTTTTGATACAGCCTTCATCCATAGACTTGCCACATTCGTGAGATCGGTTCACGTATTTGACGAAGAACCGCGGGTCCGGGAAAGCCTTGAGCGCAACGAAATTGCGTGGGGTGGCCAGCCCGTAAGCTACCGGTTCGCAATTTCACACAATGAACCTGCCATACAGATCTCGGACATTCTCTGCGGGCTCCTGGGTAAACATTTCAGCTTTATGGAGAAGTGCAGCATTGATCACCTGGAAGAAGCGAGTGCAAAGCTGTCAGTGCAACAGCGCCGCAACGCTGATCTGGTGGCTAAGCTGATCGACAAAGCAGATGAGGAATGCCCTGCCTTCATCTTTAATCAGGCACCTCATGAGAGCAATGCCAAAAGTCTATGGTTCTTGCATGGGATTGAATACCCGGAGGACTACCGCGACTTATAAAGCGCGGCACGAGTGCGGCTGATCAATGGTGTGTTCGATATTGGTTACCGCTTCGGAAAGCGACGATGGCCACGCACTTTGATCCTATCCTGACGAAGCCGATCAGGCGCCATGCGGCACTTGGCTCGGGGAATCCAGCAACGGCACCAGTAACTGGGTGCACGTCGATTGCGGTTCGTGCCTGAGAATGAAAGCCAAGATCAGCGCCGTGCACGAAGCAAGCGAAGCCGCCATCGTAGAGCAGATGGGTGATATGGCGGTGTACATGCGCGCAGTTGAAAACACGACCACTGACGATCAACCGAAGTAGCACGGAAAAATTCATATGCCGCTTAACTTCCAGATGAAGGTCAAGATACTTGCCGCTGCTGTCCTGCTTGCGGCGAGTGTTGAAGCGAATGCAGGGCTAGTCGAAGGCGACCGCTATTTGGCAAAAGGGCAGTATGACCTTGCATACAAAGAGCTAAAGCCCGAAGCGGATAAAGGTAACGCGGCAGCCCAGTTCTATCTGGGAACGATGTACCTTGAAGGTCAAGGCGTAAAACAGGATGTGTACGTTGGAGTGAGACTTCTTGAAGCATCCGCAAATCAGGGTGACTCGGGCGCACAGCTTCGGCTCGCCCGAATTTACTACGACGGCAAGGTTCAAAAGAAGAGCCTAGAAAAATCTTATGTGTTTGCCAGGAAAGCGGCAATTCAGGGCGTCGGTGAGGCATCGATGTTCCTCGGTGTGCTGTATTACAAAGGCGCAGGCGTTCCGCAGGACTCCTCCGTCGCCTTGGCGCTTTGTCGTGATGCTTCGGAGAAACTGGCTACTGCCGTTCAAAGGGGCGAGGCCGTTGAAGCGGCGCTCACTGATTCGAGGAAGGCCGTTGATGTTCTGGAAGACAGGTTAACTGCGGAGCAAAAAAATGAGGCATCAAAGATCTTGGCTGAGTGGCGCTCAAAGCATCTCCTGCCAGGAGATGCGTCCCTTAGCCATCCAGGCAAAAACGGCCAGTGATCTAGGAATTGCCAAACAGCCCTACGGGGCTGCATCGGAAAGCGTTCATTGCCCAATCAAGCTGGCCGGGGACAGTCATTGAGCGCTTTACCAATGCAGCTACGACACGAAAGAAAAAAGGAAGCGGCAATATGATAGGACTTCGAGCACGTCATTCGTTTGCACAGTTTTTAGAACTGCAACCTCCAACCGTTTCAGTTGTTCTCTTAAGCAAGTATGGGGTTCAGCATCTTTCACTGCCGCATGACCATTTGCTGTCAGCTTTACTAAACATCCTGCGTTCGCTCGACGAGCGGACCATCATGCATGTACTTGCCGAGGTCATAGCAACCCCAGGCGATCTGCGTGCAAGGGTCAACCCGAAATATCGCTTTGACGAGCGTATGCATGACCTCACGCAATGCCTGTTGCTGGATGGTTACATCGTAAGCAACAAGACGCTCATTAAAGGAGACCCGTCCATCACCAGCGCACCACCGATAGAAGACGATCTGATCTTAGCGCTTCAAAACTCAGGGGCTCCTCGCAAAGACGACATTATTGCGCGGATTAATGATTCGGCCTCTGCATTTCGTGCGACGCCGCCTGATTTCAACGCTTCTCTCGTGAATGCGCGAGTGGCAC
Organism: Pseudomonas jessenii; assembly: GCF_002236115.1. Classification (GTDB taxonomy): domain Bacteria; phylum Pseudomonadota; class Gammaproteobacteria; order Pseudomonadales; family Pseudomonadaceae; genus Aquipseudomonas; species Aquipseudomonas jessenii. Next base: position 694,455 of record NZ_NIWT01000002.1, read on the forward strand.
TTGAAACACTGGCAGTCGATATCGCCGCTCATGTAGCTTCACGGATGACAAACCCACCTCCCTACGATCCTTCAAAATGGGGGATGGTTATCCAGTTTTTACGCATAAGTGGTGAGATCACAGTTGAGGAGGAGAAGGGGCTTGCTGGTGTATTCGGCTTTTTAAGCCCAGGCGCTCATCGGCCAGTCGGGATTCCCGAAGATCAGATGACACGGCTCGGGCGGTCATTTGCGCTCAATATGTGTTGGTTCTTGCTCAAGAATCACTTGGCGTAAGTGACACCACACCAGACGTATAGGAAAGAGCGATGAAGAGGCTGCTGAAGGCTGACAATGCCCCCTCGTACATTGACATCGATTTGAGCGCTTTAAAATGGCGAAAAAACTTGCCAGAGATTGACCTTGGGCTAGCAGATTACCCGCCCCTCTTAAGCCACATTCTCAATGGCAATGAATACGGGCCACTTCTGAACGGGCCCGATGTCGCCAGACATAGAAGTGAGTGGCGTGCTTTCATCAGGGATTTGGCCGCTTGTGCGCCTACAAACTCTGTACTTGTTGATCGGTTTCATACCCAATGGCATGTCGGACACCATCACATCCGAGCACTTGTTGATGACGATGACCTGTTGATGGACATGCTCTGGAAGTGGTTGCCTCGATACAACGGATCTGAGTTGCTCCTCTATCGTGGAGAAAATTTAGATCGATTCGAACTCGGAAGAATTGGTACTGCTTGGACTGATAAAGAAAGTGTAGCCAAGATGTTTGCCAGTGGGTTGAACGCGGAAGGCAGAGGCGGTGTGATCTTGGAAACTACTGGAACTGCGAATTCAATAATCGCCGGCCCATCAGCTCACAGCATCTATTTGAGAGAGTATGAGTACACCCTCGACAGGCGCAGATTGAGCACTATCAGTCTCAAATGCCATTTTTCCCCACGAGAAAGTTAGCCAGTGAGCATCACCCAATTCAAAGCAATCAGCACACTATGCTATGTGCGACCACGACGATAGGAAATGACTTCCACTCACTGCCCGCGCTTGCGGGCTTCGGCAGTAGGAGAGGCGCGGTTTTCGCGTCAGCGAAATCGTTGAGGGTCAGCGGCAGATGAACCAGCTCGAAAAAACCATTGTTGACTCAGCGCGTACCCAGCTCATTGAGCTACGTAGGAAGCGACCATGCCATTCCCAAAGATCCACCAGCACAATTCACACGTCACGGCCGATCCGATCATGTCGGACTACGTTCGCGAGCAGTAGCAACGGCTTCATATCGAATGGCTTACTCATGTTCGACCACCAATGTAAGTCGATAACAGGTCGATACGGCCGAGTCCCAACTCGTAGCTGATTTGCACTCGGGCATCCTGATCTAGGCGTCGGTCGAGTTGGTAGCAACGGCCACCGTTGATGGGCGCAAGATGATGAGTGCTCTGCTCATAGCGTTCGCACGCATAGGCGGCCCGAAGCTCGTGGAAGCCTTTGAGGTTGTGCGAATGGAGGATCTCTTGTGCGGGGCGGACGATTTGCCGTTGTAAATCGACATAGCTTTCGTTCGGTGCAAGCAGATTGCGGCTACCGTTGGGTGAAACCTGTTCGGCAAATTTCAGCGCGTCACGAATAGGATCATTTACCGTAATCCAACGAAGCGCCGACGTACGTGAGCGGCCACCTTGGATGCCATCTCGGATGTTGATTTTGCCGTAGTGTTCGGTCTCATGTTTTAGGCGCGGTAGGTCGGCCAAAATCGCCTCGCGCAAGCGCATGCCGATGGCTCGCGCCAACTGAACGATGGCCGCCGCGCGCGGCATTTGGTGTTCGCAGAGCACGTCGACGATCCGCTTCACCTGCTCATGGTCTTGGCCTTGCGGCGTCGAGCGACGAACACTGGTACGCCGCATTCCCAAGGCCTTACTCGGGCTTGGCACCGCCACAGAGTGATCGCCGCGAAGCGCCGCCATAGTCCGGTTCACGCTGGACAACCGGTTTTGCGCTGTGGCGATGCCGATAGCGCCTTGTTCAACTTGTTGGCGCAGATGCCCTGCGTAGTCCAGCAAGGTCTGCCGATCTATCTGTCGCGCATCGTTAAACCCCGGCCCATCCTCCGAACGACACCAGCGGACAAACGCCTGCCAGCGATCACTGTGCGCCTTGACCGTGGCGTAATGCCCGCCGCCAAAAAGATCGCGCAAGGCTTGCGGTCCGGCATAACTCAGTTGTCGGCCATAGCCAAAATTGCGCTCATCTCGTCTACCAACCGATGCCATGATCAAACTCCTCTCGAAGCCAAACACATGTGAGGGTTGTCCACTAACGCGGGACTGGCGGCTCCTTACGACCGGGAGCTTGGGTCTCTCATGAGCTAGCCTCCTGAACACTTCCGCAGATAAGCATTCGTGTCGCACTCAGAGATATTTTTTGAATGTCGCCGTCGTGATGGCCATGGCGACCCCGAGCATTACGGCGCAAGGCAGAAGTACCGCCATTGGGTTGAGCGAAAAGGGTAGGGACAGGTAAAAAATCCAGGGCACGATCAGCAGTGGGATGACCGCTCGCTTGGCCCGATGATAGACAAAGCTGCTTTCGCGCCCAGCGCCGAATTTACGCAGGTCGCGGCGTATCAAACCATCGATGAAGCCGGTGAACATGGCCAGCAGAAGCAGGGGGGTCGCCAAGACCAGAATGGTCAGACGCACCACGAAAGTGAAAGTGACATACACCGCCGCCAGTACAAAATCCTCGATGCTCACATACAGCTGATTGAGTCCGCTCCAGAAGCCGTTGTCCTGGCTCGACGCCCGCGCCTGCTGGGCGAAATCCGTAAAACCGGTCTTGACCAGTAACCACTGCTGGAGGAAATCCAGCCACTGGACAATCGTCTGTCCAGGCTGTTGGATAATCAGTGAGGATGTGAAGTGCTCACTGAGCCAGCCCAGTTCGCTGCTCAGCATCGCCTGACTGTGTCGCCAGCCTTGATCACCCCAGAACAGCAGCAGACCGGCCCACTCGATCAGAATCGAGAACAGCAACGAGGCGATCAGCAAACCGATGACGTGCAGGACCAGGTTAATCGCCGAGATGATTAGCCCTGGGCGCTGGATGGGTTGCGGTGGAGAGTTCTGAGCTGAAGTCATCCTTCTTGACTCCGCGAGATGCACTGCAGGGCCGACGGCGTCATGGGGCCTCCTGAGCAGGAACACTTGCATCCACCGCTGAAGAAGTGCGTGGAGGCGTAACCCGATCTGGATCGAAGTCGAGCGTTGGGCCGCCGCCACTTGCACTCCACCAGTGACCCGCCTGTTCGTTGTAGCTGGCGCGCATCCGCTGGGTGAGCTCTTGCAGATCCTTGGGCATCGCATCGTCGGGAGAGGGTCTGGGCAGTGGCATACGGACTTTCCAGAGCTGTCCGCCGGCCTGGAAGGAGAACATTTGCCCCTTGGGCAAACTGACGATGTGAGCCGGCTCGATCAGCGGCACACTGGTGCTGCTGACACGGTCCTGCGAGGAGGAGGTGAAGTCTGTATTGGCTTCAGGATCGGAGGTGTCGGTCGCACCCGACACCAGGGTCTTGGTCAGCACGTTAACCTTGGGTAACTGCTGGGTGAGCAGTTCAGCGGTGGCGGTTTCGCGCACGCGGAGCATCTGCAGGGTGTTGAAGTTGCCAATCACCTGGCCAGCTTTGGCGCGGTTGCCGATACGTGCTTCGATATCGCTGAGGGTCTGGGTGTAGGCGGTTACCTGGATACCGGCGCCGCCACCTTTGTTGATCAGGGGGATGAACTCATCGCCCATCAATTCGTTGAACTCATCAGCGTGCAGGTTAATCGGCAGCTTGTCACTGCTGCTGCCTGATGGGGGCAGGCCATGGTCAATGCCATGTTTGTAGATGTGGCCCGCGACCGAGACCAAATCAGCGAACATGGAGTTGCCCACAGCGGCTGCGACTTCGGCGTCGGTCAGCGCATCCAGGCCGACGTAGACGATGCCGCGTTTGCGAATGATCTGCATCCAGTCGAAGATTGGTCGCGGGTCATCTAGGTCGGTGTAGTTGGGGGCCAGCAGTTGGGCGGTCTTGCCGGTGGTGAGTTTCTCCAGCAGCGGCAGCAGCGAAGCAACGATTTTGTCGAAGTAGGTGCGGTCGTAACGTACTGCCGAGCGCAGTCCATCCAGCACCGGATCGAATACCCGTTTCACCGCCAGGTACTGTTCGATGGCCACCACACGCTTTTCGCGTCCCACCATATGCCGGGGAATGTTCTTCTCAGTGAGTTTGCCTTCCAGTTGGACGATCACTTCCCAGGCTTTCGGATCGGTCTTGGCGAAAAACTGCTGAGCGTATTCGATGAACAGCGCGTCGATATTGACCACATGTCGCTGGATCTGCAGGTAGTCTGGACGCCGGCCGAGCTCGATCAGGGCACGGGCGATGATATTGACGAAGCGCCAGGCGAACTCACGGAAGGCCGCAGAGTTACCTTCACCACTGAGCTGCCCGGCGATGCGTGACGCCACTTCCGAGATACGCCCGAAGCGTCCCACCGCATTGTATCGAGCGGAGATCTCCGGCCAGCCTAGATGGAAAACATAAAACTCCTTATCTCGACCGGCCCGCTTGGCTTCAACGTACATCCGTTTGAGCAAGTCGGCATCGCCCTTCGGATCGAAGACGATAACCACCTCATGTTCGATGCGATGAATGTCCTGGGTGATGTATACCTCGGCAAGTCGTGTCTTGCCGACGCGGGTCGTGCCCAGCACCAGGGTGTGTCCGACCCGTTCGCCCAGCGGTAAACTGACTTCCGTTTCGTTGGGCTCGACCCCATGCAACAGCGGCGAGCCACCTACCGGGGGCAAAGGCCGCAATGGATTGAAGGCACTGTCCCAGGCCGTGACACGGGCCAGTGTCGAGAACGGAAACGGTGCATGTTCCAGGCGACGTTCGAGTCCACGGGCCAGACGGTAGCGGGTCGGTTGGTCGACATACTGAGCAACAGCCGGATCTTGGGCCTCGACCAAGCGCTGGGTGTGCAGGCGGGTCCAGCGAAAGCCGCGCCCCATGAACAAACGCTTACGACTGACCGGAATCTGCCGACTGGTCAGCTCGTAGCGGGGCAACCGACGGATATTGCGCCGATAACGCAGCACCTCCCAAGCTTGTCGCAGCCGGATAAGGCCGAACAGGGAATAGGCCAGCGCCGCAACCAGCCCGATCTCGGGTGATAGGGCCACAGCCCAGGGCGAGTACACGCACAACACCGCGGCCGCGATGCAGATCGCTACGGTGTACAGCTCCACCGCTGGCCGGAGCTTGGATTCCATCGCATGCTCGGCCATGACCTGGACTCACTGTTCCAGTGAGGTGGCAGTGATCAAGACGGGGTAGTGCTCGATCTGCAAGCGGGTGGCGATGTCGTTACCGTTGATCGGCAGGATGGTGAGGTTCGGAGCGGCTGTTCGAATCCGCGCCAAAGCTTCGGTGTCGGCCACTTCGACGGCGAGGCCGGCCGCGCCCATTTCGTGCAGTTCGGCCGCGCGTTGACGCAACCAAGCCAGTGACTGGGGATCCTCCCCGACCAGGAAAAATGGTCGCAAGCCCGGCATGTTCAGGGCGCGAGACGTGATCTGGCCGGGGCTCAAGTGAGAGCTGCGGACGGGCAATATCCAGGCTTCATCGGCAAATGTGGACAGGTCCGCATGCATGGTCCGATCAGGCTGGGTCTTGTTGTTTAATGACGGCCTGGCAACTTGAAAATGGGGTCGGGTGAAGTCGCTAGGCTGATCCCCGGCTACGGTCAGTTCCGGCTGGGCGAAAGGTGCCAAGAGCAGGGTGAAATAGTAGGTAAGGGGGATTCGCTTCATGGTGGTGTGCCCTGTTCAAAGGGAATCAGCAGCTGTTCGAGTCTCTGGGAAAAGCCAGCACGGTAGCGTGCTGCCGGCGCGCCTCCTGCCGGACGGTGATAGCGCCCGGCAGCCAAGACCCAATCACCGGTGGCAGCGTGATGCTTCTGCAGCAGCGCGGCGGTCACGGCGAGATTTCGGTAGGGATCAAGGGCTTCGCAAGGGCTGGAAAAACGTTGTCCGTGGTAACCCAGGTTGGTTTGCCCGAGACCGGCATCGACCCGCTTGGCGTCATGTCGGGCGAGTGCCTGAAGCAAGGCGTGACAGGCGGCCTGGCGAGTGGCGAAGCGGTAGGGTGTTCCGGCGATGTTCAGGGTCCAAGGCCAGGGCAGCAGTCGACCACGGACGCGGATACCACTCTCCTGCAGGGCAATCGCGAACAGCACCGTAGAAGGGATGTCGGCGTCATGCGCCGCCAATTGGTAGGCAGGAGGCGGAAGTTCGTCAGCCTGGACGGCGAGCATTGTCAGCATGAGCGTAATACCACTCAGTCGAGGCGTTGCCATTGTCCATTCACCTGTTGAAATGTGGCAGGCAATGGCCCCGGGGCACCCAGGTTGAACCAGCGACCATGGTCATGGTTCAAGGTGATCTGCTGGCGTTGGACCTTGACCGGATCGATGTCCGCTTGCCGAGCCCAGCTACGGACGCGTTCATCCTGGCCTTGGCTGCCCACCAGGTAGATATCGAACGCCGTGTCGCTGCTTTGCAGACGCTGCGCTTCGTCGGTGCACGCCGGGCAGTGGTCCTCCACAAACAGGGCCTGGCGCGGCATGACCGATGAGCTGGCAGGGGGCGGGGACGCCATGCCCTGGATCGGCAGCAGCCCGGGAAACAGCTTGGTCCAGGCCGCGGTGTAAGCGTTTTGGTAAGCCAACTCGCGCTCGGCGCGTTTGGCTTCCAGCGCTACCTGTAATTCGGCATAGCGCTGGCGCTCTTGGTCGGTCTGGGCTTCGACCCCGAGTGCGGTCAACGGATCGAGGTTCGGGCTCCAGAAACCGCGCGGGCCGGCTTGGATCTGTTCGAAGCGCGTCCACTCCTGCTCCGTCAGACCCCAGCTCGCCGCCTGTTCAGAGTCAGAGCGCCCCAGGGGAGCGGACTGCGTGTCCTGGATCCGTGACTGTGTCGCGACGGGGTTGCCCACCGCAGCGCCCGTGGCCAGTAGCGAAGCGAGACAGACAACGGTGGGCAGTAGCGCTCTGTTCATGATCACTACTCAAGGGAGGTGCACGGTCTGATCTGGCTGAGCGGCCACCGCGAAGATAGCTGAGTTCGGCTCCAGTATTTTCAGGCGCCAAGCCCCTTGCTGCTCACCGCTATGTAGCAGCCGGACATCCGTGAGCGAGCGACTGTCATGAGGTGCGACCGCCAGAAAGCGCTCACCACCGCGGGACTCGACACTCAATACTGAAAACGGTGGCGAGAGCGGGGTGGGTTTGGGGCGAGCGGTCTTTTTCGGTTTGGTCGCAGAAGGCGTCGGCGATGGGGGTGATGGCTGGGTCTTGTGCTCCAGGAGCTGCTGCTCGACCTGTTCAAGGCGTGCGCGCAGCGCTGTCAGGTCTGCCTGGGTGGCGCGGGCTGCGAGACCATCACGCAGTTCCTGTATCTCTTGCGCCCACTGATCCAACATCGGATCGAGGGTATTGGCCTGTTGCTCACCAGTATCGACCATCTGCTTCAGGTCTTTCAGCGCGTACTGCAGCTTCTCCTGGGCATCCTTGAGGGCGCTTGAATCATGTTGCAGGGTGTCCAGGGTTTGTAGGTGTTGGGTGTTCGTGCTCTGCAGTTCGGCCACGCGTTGATACTTGTTATACAAACCACCGCTCAGGCCGGCGACCGCCAAGCAAAGCAGCCCAATGATGAGGGTTTGAAACGTCGAGGCTCTCATGGGCGTGCCTCCAACAGATGGGGCGAGACGGGTGTGATCAGCGCGACGCCGGCCTCCGTTTTCTGCAGTTCGAAGCAGACTGAACGGCTGACTTCGTCGGTCGTGAGTTGCCAGGCGGGGCCAGCGAGCACTTGGAGCGCGCGGCGCAAAGAGATCGGGCCGAGCCGGTAATGGGCCGCGGGCAGGGGCCGAGTAAACAGCACCCTCACCGACGCGGTAACGGGGCAGAGCGCATAGCCCGAGCGCTGCAATACGTATTGCAATGCATCCTGCACCGAAGGGTTCAGGCTGGACGGGATGCTCACGTCAATGATTTGGGTAAGAAGATCGCGTTGTTCCGTGGTGGGCTCGGTGCTGACCAGCGTGTAGCGGCCATAACGAAGCTCTGCCGGATGGCTTTCTTCGGCTATGCCCTTCGAGTGCTGGGCCCGATTGGAGCCACTGTCGATCTCTGGATTGGTCGGCAAAGGGTTGGGGATTTGCGCGGTGCAGGCGCTCAACAAACCCAGCAGGCAGACAGGCGTGAAAAAACGCTCCATGGAAAAAACCTCATGTCAGATTCAGTGCAGAACCTGACATGAGGTGAAGGAGCGATTCAGTGAGAAAGTTGATTCAAGGTGGGTCGTGTTAACGCTGAACACGTTGCTATTCATCGAAAATGGCGAGCCCATCCAAGACGGCAGCGTCGGGGTCGAAGATCAACAATCGCACATCCGCCAATGCCGCCAAATACAGTACGTTGACCAAGGCTTCCGGTGTGCCTGCGTCGAGTTGTTCCTGTCTCAAGCTCGAATAACGATTGCCCTCAATGTTCAGCAAGTTCTCGTCCGTCCATGGCGTGCCGATCAGTTTGCAACCGATACCGCAGCAATCTGGCAGCGTAAAAAGCTCGAACAAGAGGCCGGTTTGCCGCAGAGCGAAGTTACTGACCCACTCCTCCAGATAAAGCATCGCTTCTTCGGGAAGGTGCGCGGTACTGATTTCCCAGGCTCGACTGTAGTGTCCCGTTTCGAAGCTCAAGCGATGGACCATGGCTTGGGCCTCTTCCAGGGAGTACAGATCACCGAGGTGATGCCGCTCGTTGAGCATTTCGCCCATCACAGCGTAGATCACTTGGCGCACTAGCCCGCTGGACTGACAGCGTTCATCCAAATTATCCGGAATGGAGTGGCCTTCGCTGATCACGGCGAAATCGTCATTGAACAGGCAGGGGAACAGTTGCAGCTCGTCGTCGGGCAGATGGGTTTGTGCGTCATGCACTGGTCGAAAGCAGGGAGGGCAGTCGTTTTCGTAGGTGATCAGTAGCAGTCGTTCGATATGCAGGTTGTCGTAGCCGCGAGCAAATGGGTTGGCGGCCGCCAGCAGAGCTGGGGCTCGGGGTGTGGGGTTCATGAGCGTTCTCCAGATGAAAATGAACAAGGCGCCCGAAGGCGCCTGTGAGGGTTAAAGCCAGCCATGTTCGGCAAGGGAGAGAGGACGACCTTCACCGACGATGAAGTGATCCAGTACGCGCACTTCGATCAAGGCCAAGGCCTCTTTCAACCGTGCGGTCAAGACGCGATCCGCCTGGCTGGGTTCCGTACAACCTGAGGGGTGGTTGTGCACAAAAATGGCGGCCGCAGCGTTATGCGCTAGGGAACGTTTAACGACTTGGCGGGGGTAAACGCTGGCTCCATCAATGCTGCCGTGAAAGAGGACTTCGAACGCCAGCACTCGGTGTTTTGCATCGAGAAATATCACGCCGAAGACTTCATGCTCTTGTTGCACAAGATGCAGCTTTAGGTATGTGGCGACGGCGTCAGGCGACGTCAGGTTAGGGCCGCGGGCGAACAGCCGACGATCCAGAATGTGCAGCGCTTCGTCAATCACCTGGTTTTCGTGGACGATACGATCAGCCTCGACATCCGAGGTTTCAATCAGCGTGAGTTGAGTGCTCATGGTGGTACCTCCGAAGGGAACAATCAGGGGTACACGCCCGTGGGGAGTGGTGTCCCCGAGGTGGATATAGAAGTCGCCGGCGTTAGCAGATGGCGCGCTGTTTACAGCCGCGTGAATCGATGGCGCTGGCCGTGCAGGGGTGAACCACAGCCGTCGCAGGGCAATAGGGAAAAGGCTTTTATTCCCCAGCCAGTTTCGGGATCAAAGTCGGCACTGATGGGCATTAACCGAACCAGTCCTCGATGGATGCCGGCGATGCGTTTCTCAATTTCATCCGTCGTGTAATAGAGCGATAACGTGCTGTAGTCCTCGTAAGCAGTAGCAAACAGGCAGTCGTCGCAAAGCCAGAAGGATTCCATGTTGATTCTCCTGTGCGGATTGAAGAAAAGGCGCTCGACGGAGCGCCTTGATGAGGAACATCGTGGACTGTTCAGGCGGACTGAACGGTACGGGTGGCATCACGGCGGGCCGTGCGGGGAGTGGGTGGAGATTCAGGTTCGACCCGAGCCTCTGTTGGGTTTGCGGTCTCCTCAGCTTCGGTATCAGCCGATGAAGGAGATGGCTCATTGTTTGGCGCTTGCTCAGCAGGTGCTGTTACTTCCTGCCTGGCGGGCGCTTTGTATTCGAACGTGCCGTTGACCTTGATCCAGTCAATGAACAGCAAACGACCTTTCAGGCTGGCGCCCGGTTGACCTTGTTTATCGCCTTTCTCGTAGAGAAACGGATCGATCCACAGGTCGCCGATACGGAACGACAGCAAGACCTTTTTCTCGGCTTTGACGGCGCCCATATAGAGACGAATCAAGCGTTCAGCTTCACCCCCAGCGACTTTGCAGTCGAAACGGGTGTACTCCACCGCATCGGTGGCACCGTGCAGGGCTGCGATATCGCAAGCCATGAATGGCTGGCCGCGGCGGACTTGTACTTCACGAACACGGTTGAGATAACCGATACCGACGGTGTGCAGATTGAAGTAAGTGGTCGCTTCCTGGGAGTGGTTGGCGTGGGCCATGGTGGTTCTCCTGTTTCAAGGGAAAACGGCGACGCACAGCCCCTGACGGGCAAGTGAGCCCCCGTCAGGGTGGGTAAGGTGAAGGCGAGCGATGAACGACTCGGCACCGGCAAGCCGATGACGATCAGAACGATGCGTCTGGGGAAATAGCGGTGCAGCAGAGGAGCATCTGCGGTGGTGATCCGCAAGCATAGGGTAGTGGGCATTCATCACCGCTGAAGCGGTAACCGCGCGAGCTTCCGAACGCTGATCGCACTTGGGTAAACCACCACGAACGTGGCGTAGCCTTGAAGGTTCTGGCTACCTGGGCTGGGCTGTCAACGACAGCGAACCACGCCCTTTGTATAAGCCTGTCATAGGGGCGCGTCAAGACGCTGCCACCCGATTTTTTATGGCCGGAATATAGTGGGAGTCACTGGACTGAAGAAAGTGAAGAGTGCGCCTGGCGGGGTGCCAGGCGAAGAAGAGAAAAGCCACCTTTGACGGTCGTACGCAGTCGACAAGCTCCTCGCAAAACTTTATTCACTGCGTCACGCTTCGCCAACCGACCCTTGTCGTGGCCCGGGTCGGAACATGCTGGCACGCATCCGCGCACAAAGGGTGCCCAGTGTTTCCCCGGTGGGCTCCGGAACTGAATACGATCGCTGAAGCGGATGACCGCTATTGCCTGGTAGAGGCAACAGTGGTCATCCGCCACAGTGATCAGGTCGAGCACAAATCAGGAATGAAATTCCGCAGAAAGAGAAGGCTCCGAACTCAAGGAGTTCGACCGAGCTGCCCGGAGCGATTCGGTCTTGGGTCGCCGTTGGCGATGATCCTGAGGCACTACAGCAGAGAGGGTGGGATCACGTCAAGCCAGTGGGCGATCCCGCATAAGCCACTACATTGAGCACGATGAAAGAGGTTACTTACTGCCGAGATGAGCGGCCAATTGTTCGACGGTTGCCAGGATAAAGGCGCGGTCACTTTCTTTGCCTTGACCCGTGAAATCGGACAACACTTTATCGACTTAGAGAGGGATCAGCCGCCGTTGATGATGCACTGATCACCCCCATACTCATGCCGATCTCCAGTGAAGCGTCATGAGCGACGCGTATCTTTTCTGATCGGCACTGTTCCCTTACAGTCGGGGTAGTGGGAGCATGACCAGAACGGCCCTGATTTCCCCTTTCGCCTGCGCATTGAGACGTTGCAAATGGGGCAGGTCGGGCCGGCTTCGACCGGTACCGCCAAGGTGAGTGCGCCACAGTGTTCGACCAATTGTGCAATCCAGTTCGCCTGCTTGGCGACGAACGCATCCAGGGTCAGTCGTCCCGCTTCGATTTCGTCCAGAGCCTGTTCCCAGATCGCGGTCATACCCGGATCCGCGACAGCAGCGGGTACCGCCTCGATCAGAGTATGGGCCGCTGCGGAGGCCATTAAGGCGCGTTTTTTCTTCAGCAAATAGCCGTGATCAATCAACCCCTTGATGATGCCGGCTCGCGTGGCTTCGGTACCGATTCCGGTGGTGTCCCGAAGTTTCTGTTTCAGGCGTGGGTCGTTGACCAGCTTGGCCACGTTTTTCATCGCCTTGATCAGATCGCCTTCGGTGAGAGGTTTGGGAGCGGCAGTGCGCATGGATTTGAGTTCGACGTCGTTCACTGCGCACTGAGTACCCTGTTGCAGGACGTGTAAGACTTGGGACTTTTGACTGGGCTCATCTTCCTCGGTGTTTTCGTAGAGCAAGCCTTTCCAGCCCTGGATCAGGATCTGTTTGCCAACAGTAGTCAAACGCTCTCCGCCGCACTCCAGTTCGACCTGAGTTCGATCAAACTCATGATGCGGAAGAAATTGCGCGAGGTAGTGGCTACGAATCAGTTCGTAGACTTGACGTTCTTGTTCGGACATCCGCGCCAGGTTCGCCGGCTCGGTGGTGGGGATGATGCCGTGGTGCGCGGTGACCTTGGCATCGTTCCACACGCGGGAGTGCAGTGATCGATCGAGTCTTCCGAATGTGGGCTGCAGCGCCGGATCCGTTTTGAGCAGGGCATCGAATACCGCGGGTACCTCATTGAACATACTCTCTGGCAAATAACGGCAATCGCTGCGTGGGTAGGTGGTGGCTTTGTGGGTTTCATACAGGGCTTGGGCGATGTTCAGGGTTTCCTGAACGCCGAGTCCCAGCTTGCGCGAGCAGACTTCTTGCAGTGTGCTCAGGTCGAAGGGCAGGGGCGGAGGTTCTCGGAAACGCTCAGTCTGCAGCGAGAGTACTGTGGCGGTCTTACCGCTAGAAATCTCTTGGATCGCCTGAATGGCCAGCGCTTGTTGCAGGCAACGACCTGCCTCGTCCTGCCCTGAACTGGGTGGTAACCACGACGCGATGAATGGTTGCCCCATTGAGGACAGGTGCACCTCCACTTCCCAGTAGGGCACCGAGACGAAACTGGCAATCGCACGATCCCGATCGACTACCAGACGTAAAGTGGGTGTCTGGACGCGTCCAACCGACAATACACCGTCGTAGCCCGCCCGCCGACCAAGAAGGGTAAACAAACGACTCAGGTTCATGCCGATCAGCCAGTCGGCTCGGCTGCGGGCGAGGGCTGAGTGGTAAAGCAGGAAGGTCTCCTGACCAGACTTTAGTGAGGAAAGTGCGTTGCGAATCGACGCCTCGTTGAGTGCGGACAACCAAAGACGTTGAACGGGACCTCGATACTTGCAGAGTTCTAGTAGCTCGCGGGCAATCATTTCACCTTCTCGATCGGCGTCGGTCGCGATGACGACAGCAGAGGCTTCACTGAGCAGGCGCTTGATGACTTTGAACTGTGCCGCAGTCTTGGGTTTGACCTCGACCATCCACTGCGCGGGGATGATCGGTAGATGATCCAACGACCAACTCTTGAATTGCTCGCCATAGGCTTCAGGCGATGCTGTCTCCAGCAGGTGGCCGATACACCAGGTGACGGTTGTCTCTGTGCCGATCAGGCAACCATCACCACGCCGAGTGGCCCCGAGTACCTTGGCGATGTCCCGACCCTGGGAAGGTTTTTCGCAGAGGAAGAGGCGCATAGAACTGCTCCGGATTGAGTTCGGAGCAGCGTTGTTGGAAACAGCAGTTGCGAGATATGAGAAACCTGAATTGCAGGTTCCTCATATTAGAAGGTGAGGGCAGGCTTGAATGGGCCGAGGCTGCTAACCCGTTGCGGTTGGACGGCAGTGTGGATCTTCACGAGCAGCGTGTAGAAACACGCCAGCAACTTCGCGCAAAGGCGCAATTTTTATGCCTGAAGTCTGTCAGTCCGCAGGCGGCTGCCCACTGCGCTTTCTGGGTTTCGACGCTGGTGAACTGGCCTGTTCTGTACTTTTCCCGACGTGTGTCGCAGATGCCGCGGGTTCACTGGATCGTTCCCGCATAACCACGCTGTGCACCCGGTGAGGCAGAATGCCGACTCGACGGGCCTCAATCTTGAAGGTCACCCGCGCATTGTCTTCGCTGTCCTCCCACTCATCGCGTACGGTGCGGCCTTCGACCAGCACACGCATACCTTTCTGGTACAGGGTGCTCCAGTGTTCAGCCTCGCGGTGCCAGAGCTCAACCGGTGCCCAATAGCCACCTCGATCTTCATAGCTGCCATCGCGTGGCACGGGGTTGTCGAAGTACACATTCAGCCGTAGCAAACGCCGTGGCTCGTCATTGCCTGAGGCGAATTCCTGGAACTCTGGTGCACTGCCGATGTTGCCTTCGCCGACGAAAAAAGTACTCATCGTGATATCTCCACTGCGGTTGTGAACTGGCGCAGCAGCCGTTCGGCACTGTCCATTTTGATCGCGCAGGTCGTGGCCTGGCGGTAGAGCGAATGCACCACACTCATCTGTAGGTTCAGTGCGATGCGATTGCATTCGAAACGGCGTAATCCCTCGCGTACGACCTGCGGCACGGCTTTGTTGCAGACCTGGCGTTCCCAGACCGAGACCCCCATACGGGCAAAGTCACGGGTGCGCCAACGCAAAAAGGTGCTGCCAGCGCTGGTGTTCTGCAGCACCAATCGGATATCCAGCAGTGAGTAAGGGGGCTGTCCGGCTTGCTGTACAACAGCCTCCATCAAGTCACATAACTGCGCCTCGATTTCCCTCGCCATCTGCGCCAGGTGCTCCAACTCCCCCTTACCCTTAAAGGGCTTTAAAAGGCCTTTTAGGGAGGCTGCGTGTTCGAGCTGTCGATAGGCATCTTGTGTCAACGTTTCGAAGGGCATCTGTTGAGCCGAAGTCAGGGGATTCATACTCCGTCCTCTGTCTCATCCACTTTCGCAGACGATTCTCCCGCTTCCTCGGCCAGCGCGTCAGCGTCATCCACTGGCACAGCGCCGCGACGAATGATCGGTGGCGCGAACTGGGAGCGGCGATGACCCTCAAGGATGTCTATCGGGGGCAAGCCCAACTTCTCGATGGCCGCATTGGCATGGGCATTATTCGCCGCCATGTCATCACGCGTGACGCCTGCATGCCGATAGCGCTGTGCCTGACCGAACAGGCTGCGCAGCAGATGGGCACCGTCGTCGATCCAGGCTTCCATGTCGACGCGGCCAATCAGGGCTGTGTGATGGGCCAATAGGGTACGACGCACCAGGGTGTCGTAGTCGGTCAGCAAGTAGACCGCCAGAAAACCCAGCTGGCTGCCGATGTACAACGGCAAGGTGACGGGGTGGATGTTGAGGTTGTCGCTCATGTCGATCTGTGTCGGCAGGTCCTGCCTGATCCGATCCAGCTGTTGGGTCAGTTCCAGCATCCCGGCTTTGGCCTGCATCAGTTTTTCTTCGAGTTGCACGATGGCCCAATCGGCATAGGGATCGTCCTGGGCCGCGGTTTGTTTGATCAGGTTGGTGACACTGATGTAGCCAGCCATGCCCATGATCGAGTGGACGCCTTCGCGTGCGGTTCGACCTTGCCAGATACGGGCGGCGTGGTGAGTGTGCAGAGTTAGGGTGATGCTGCTGCGCAATGATCCCAGGTTGAGTTGATAGTGATCGGCCACGGTGTTGTCCTCGCATAAGCTTGGACGGGAACGTTGCGACAGATAAGGGTCAAGGGCAGCCAAAAAGCTGAATGCGGTCTATTCGGTTTGGTTTGAGACGGTTAATTTCGTAGACGTTCGCGAGTGACACCGATGGCATCTTTTCCATGGGTGGCGAAGGCCGTACCGGTCAGACTGCGCAGATTCGATCCTTTGCGAACTCCCATTAGAGGTCAGTAGATTTGATGCCACTGGCATCAAATCTACTGACGTCCAGGGCGTTTGCCACTCAGTTGGCGTAGCTCATTCAGGCACGCTTGGGCGAGGGCGGATGCGGGTTCGCCCTTTTTTCGGATTGGGCGTGAGGCTGCCGTTGGGGGGGGGGCTGCAACGGGTGGGGGGGCTGTCTGACCTGCCCAAGGACGAAAGTCGCCTTTCAGCGCGCGCTGGATTAGGCCCATCAGATATGCCGCTGGCTTGCGGATACCTCCTGACGTACAGCGTGCCCCCGCCTCGTTGAGCACTGCCTGACGATCCGCGGGCTTGAGCTTGTTCAGCGCTACGGCGACGGCCTGACGCTCGCTTGGACTCAGGTGCAGCTGATCGGGCCAGTGCAGGTTATCCACCGCCAGGGTCTCGCGCGGTACAGTACAAGTACTTGCTTTTAATACAGTACAGGCGGCGTTCGGATTCCGAACTGTGCCGGAAACATTGGAATTCAAGCCCGATTCGGAATCCGAACTAGGGCCTGCACGATACCGAGCTAGGTGATCTTCCCCCAGTTCGGAATCGTGTAACGCGTCATCGGATACCTGATCCAATCCTTGCAGCGTCCAGTGTTCGCCCCAGCTGTCGAGCCGCGTCGGTAACCGATCCCGATCAATATTCGTGTCCTGGCGGACTTCCTCCACAATGTGCTGAGCGACAATGCGCACAGCCTTCGCCGCATGACCGAGGGCATGTCCGACTAGCTCCAGGTAATCCTGATCCAGTTCCATGGCTTCGGCGGGGGTTAACGGCTCATCGTGCAGGACGTACAGAGAACCTTGAAGACGTCCGCTGAGCTGATCGCGTCCGCGATTCACCAAGCTGAGCCAGCGCGTCAGTCTAAGCATCGTCAAGACACGAGCAATGGTTTCACGGGAGGCTGACGCGCCGTAGGGCACGCTCGACAGGTAAGGCTGCAAATCCTCATAGCGTGGTGTGACCACGCCCTGACCTTGCAGCATGAGTCGAAACACCTGCCAGGCATTGCGTTCCAATGGAGTCAGCCGATTATCCAACAGCAGCCGACGCGGCACGACTTCGTGTGATTGGCCACTGAACAGAAAACCAGCCTGCAGAGCCTGGTTGGACGGTTGTTCGGTGGTAGGGCGTGCGGGCCAGCGTTCACTCAACTGCTGGATGCATTGCTGCAGGACACGCTGCCAGCGACTGGAAGGGGCTGTGTTCATGTTCCGTTGCTGTACTGGTCGATCTGCTGCCAAACGATGGTCAAGCTAATCTGTTGCTCCTCCGCCAGCATCATCATGGCATCGAGCTGATCCTCGGTACCGTCCTGAGCGCGTAGCTGGCACCATCGCTGCCAGAGCGCATGTTCCTGCGCTTCGCTCAAATGCTGAGGACGGCCCTTACGAGTTTCTATCTTGAGCAGACGTCGACGCAAGGCGGTTTCCGAATGCGCCAAGCCGAAGCACTGATACATGATGGTGCTGCTGGCACCTAACTTGAGCGCTCGGTTGATCAACCGTTCGTTCTGCTCGTCGCGTTCGGCTTGCTCGATCAACCGATGCAGCACCGGCGAGTCAATCTTGACCTCAACCCAGGGTACAGTGGCATGGGCCAGGCGCGACAGCGTGGTGGGCGGTAAGGATTGCAACAGATAGATATCATCCTCACCCAGTCCGAGTGCCTTGCAGCGTTGCAGATTACCCAGGCGCAGTTCATGCAGCACCTGGGTCAGCATGGCCTGGTTGAGCACATTGAAGGACAGGCTCATAGCAGCTCCTTCGGTGAGTCGTCTTCAGGGGCAAGTTTTAAGTCGATCAGGCGACGGGCCAGACGGATCAGGCGATACAGTTTGATTAACAGGCTGTCGGGCAGTCGCTCCAGTCCCACTTCCACAGCGGGACTATCTGTCAGGGGGAGTTGATAGATGCCCAACAACAGTTGGCCGAACAGGGCTGAGGGCAGTTGCTTGCGATCCTCCCAGTTCACGTCGTCTTGAGCGCGCAACAGGGCCAGGAGCATTAGGTGAACGCCGGTCGCGCGAGGCGCGGCAAGATCAAGTCGCTCGATGTTCAGAGTGAAACCCAAGCCAAGCTGCTGATCGATGATGCTCTCGGGATGTCCGGCATAGGTCGCCATTTCCCGCGCCAGTCCGGCAATGGCTAAACGCAGTTGTTCGGGGTTATCCAGTGTGGGTGCGATGATCCAGATGTCGTCGATCGTGCAGCCGTCGTCCGTCGGTGCTGCTTCGGTGGCAGTTTCGCGCTCGATCTGTTTGCGAATCTGATGAACGCGGGACGGAGGGCTGACCGCTGAAACGACATTGGTTTCAGGCGGTGTAAGCAGTTCCTTTCGCGCTGTTTCGGTCTGGGTCCTGGTCTCGGTTGATTGGGGTTGGGACTCGGAGGAGGGAGGTCCTACCGCGGCTTCATCAACGCTCGGCAGATGGCTGTTCTCTGAGGGCGTGGTGACGACAACGCTAGGCGTCGAGATGACCCGTTGAGTATCGCTCAGTTCCAGGGCCAACATGCGGTAGGACTGTCCGAGTAAGCGGCTCATGCGTTCGAGCAGTTCATCCTGGATCTGCTCAAGATCGAAGGATTCTGGATCGGCATCGAAGTAGCCCAGGGTATCGAGCCAAAACTCGGCGAACGCAACGGTGGCGGTTGGGTAGCGGTTCCAGGTTCGTTCAGCCTGGCTACGCAGAGCGATCAGGCGTTCGATCTGGGGCTTGCCCAAACCGGCATACAGGGTTTGTGGAATGGCGGGCAGTAAGTGTTCAAGGGTGTCCAGCATCCGGCTGATGTGCGACTGCGAAATCGGATAGCCTCCGGCGGCAAGACGGCGTGCCAGCTCACGTTGCGAGAGCACAGCTCCATCTGGTTCGAGCATGGTTTTGAGTTTGGCTACCGCCAGAGCACGTTCGATGAAGGTGAGTTGGCCGTGCAGATCGCTTTCGGCCAGATGGCCGAGCAGGGCGCTGAGTTCATTGCTCCAAGGTCGGAACAGGCAATGAATGCGAAAGAAGCGCTCGTCACGGGTTTCTTGCCACAACTCGCCGAGAATCGCCAAGCGGGTATTACCGCCATTGCGGATGATGAAATAGGTTTCGCCCGGGCGGCGGGTAATCGGCGGCGGTTGATCCAGCCCGCGTTCACGGATTGAGGCCTTGATATCGTCGTAAAGCGGATTACGGATGAAACGTGGGTTGTGTTCGTAGGGTCGCAACTGCTCCAGGGTAACCAGCATAGGTGTGTCGATCACTGGATCGGACAGCCGCTCCAGTTCTGGACCCCGAGGGAAGTGGTCCTGGTGTAGCTTGTCGGAGATCTCCTCCTGACTGAGCTTCTTCATCAGAACATCCTCAATTAACGCCGGCTGCGCAAATGGTCACCGACCTCGAACTTGACGATCTCGGCGGTCCCCGAACCTTCGAAATGGTGGGACAGTTCTGCGAGGAGCCAACCCATGGCCGAGCGTCCACCCTGCAGGCGAAGGACCACAGTGCAGTACTCCTCGCAAGGTGGGTGGTGTGGTCGAATAGATGGTTGAGCGATGATGGGACGTTGATTCAACATCAGAATTCTCCTGGCCAAACGCTGTTGGCATTAAGGTCGATAAAAAATGACTTGGCGAGAAATGCCGGCTGGGCGATTCGTCTCATCGAACCTCTGCGCATCTGCTCACCGTAGAGATCGCTTCGGGCCATTCCGGAAACAACTCGATGGCCAGCGCTTGCATGGTTTCCAGCGCCGATGGCGAGCGTTGCTTAGGTGACCGGCGCGTTTCGATTCGGTGGACCGGTAGGCCGAGGGAGGCGGCATTGAGATAAGCCACTCGGTCTGGAACGACGGTATCTAGAACCGAGATGTCGGTAGCCCCAACGAAGGTCTCGCGCAGGCCACGGATGATCATTCGGGTGTCCACCTGAATCGCGTTCACCTGATTGAGTAGCAGCCGCAAGGGTGGAGGTGGAATGCCCAGGTGGCGGAATGGTTCTAGTTCGCTGAGCAGCTTTAAAGTGCCACGGCGCAGTTCGCGGGCAGCGAGCATTTCTGGCGTTATGGGAGATAGGGCGAAATCGGAGGCCAGGATGGCCATCTCCAACAGCACGCTGCGTGCGCCTTGGGTGTCGATCAAAAGTAGGTCGTAATTGGGGCGAAAAGCATCCAAAAGATTACGCAGACGCAGTCGCCCATCTGGAGCATGCAGTAGCAAGGTGCTCAGTCGGCCTTGATCATCGTTGGAAAGTATCAGGTCAAGACCAACGATCGTAGTTGTGGAAATTATCTGCGCAGGATCTGTCAGATTGAGCGCAATGAACTCGTACGCACCGGCGATAGCCTCGTGGCTCAATGCGTAATAGCTGGAGAGTGTCGGTTGGCTATCCAAGTCCAGCAGCAGGACTCGCAGACCAGCATCTGCTAGAAGACCTCCAAGATTGGCGGCCACTGTTGTTTTGCCCACGCCACCCTTGGTGGAAATCACCGATACCACACGCATAACATCAGGCCTGACCCAAGCGTTCAACGACCCACCGTTCGATCTCCAGCGAGTCCCAGCCAACGGCGCGCAGTCCAATGCGTTTGGCTTGGGGGAATTTACCTTCCTTCATCAAGTTGTAGATGTGTGCACGCTTGAAGCCGGTTTTACGCTCCACCTCGTCACGACGCATGATGTGACGTTCTATTTGTTGTTGAGCGGTTTCAGCAATTGGTGAGGATTGACTGGACATGATGGTCATTCCTGGCGCCTATTGGCGCGTGGTGGGAGGTGACCTGAATTGAATAACAGAAGTAGGTGGAGAGTCATTGCATTGCAATCTAGGGTATTGCAATGCAATGCCGTAGATTGCAAGATAGGTACTCAATTTACTCCGCTCAACCCTACGGCTACTCGCCACTCGAGATCCTATATCATTGTCGAAGCAGATCTGGGCCTGCTCAGTCGAACTGCAAACTATTTTCTTTTGGTTTGGGTATGATCGGCTGTTCCTTTGGGTGTTACAAATTATATAAGCATTGTAAATGCATTCAGGATTTAGGAAGGCTACGTCTTGCGGCAGCGAATTTTGCATCCAATGTTCGTTTGCTCAGGCCCTGTACTCCATGATAATGAGCTGTTATTGAATCGACAATTGCTGCTTGACTGTCAAAAATGGAGTGCCTTCTTCCTGATTGAGTGGAGCCAAGAATCGTTTCGATTAATGCACCAATAATAATCAGAAGACTGCCTTTGTTTTGCTCGTTGATTGGGCTGTTTAAGTCGATAAGTGTATTCAAATTTTCTCTCTCTGATTTTAAATTTCTGATGTCGTCCATCATTATTTGAATTGTGTTTTTAGTATTTTTTAACTCTATCTCAAGTGCGTCTTTATCTGCGCGAAGTGTTAAGTAGGTGCCAATGCTCATTGTTTTTTCGTCCGATTTGGAAGGTCCAAATAAGAAAGCTGGGCGTTGTTCAGGATAATGATGGGTCATCCACGATTTAAGGTCGGTGTGTCGTATAGTCGTTAGGTTGCAGTCGGTAGGCGTTCCGGGCGCAACTGTTATTCCTAAAACTCCATAAGGGAGTTCATGATTAACAATGGCGTCGCGGATTATTTCGATTGTTTCGTGCAGGCAAGGCCACTGTGGGAATAGCTTAGCGAGCGTCGGGGGAGAAAATGAAGTCGCGCTAAGAATGGTTGTTTCGTATGCCATCAAATTGCACCATCGGATCGCTACATCAATGGGGCGATAAAAAACTTTTGGTGTGGATTCAAAGTTATTTGGGCTAGGCACGTATATGACCTCCTGTCTTTAAGGGAAGTCGCCGAAGTCGTGTCTAGTTGTAATGTGGATGGCCAAGGTGCCTAACTGGCGACTTTCATGATTTTTTTGGATCATTAATTAGTTTTTGTGCATAGTGGTCAATTTCGGGGTTCAAAGGGTTAAGATCGCTGCGATGGTTGCCTGGTAAGCATGTTTTGTAATCTCACACCGTTGGCAACAGCTTTCTGAGATTCGTGGTGATGTATGGAGCGGATTTGTGCATGGAGTATAAATCTGCGAAAATAATGTATTGAAAAAATACAATAGAGCATGATTGTCTACGTGCCAATATCATGTGACAAATACAAAATATGCACGATGCTCATGGTAAAGGTTTGACCCTAAGCGTACTGCTTGCTTACATTCATGCTTCCATGCTACAGCCTGATATTTTTGGTGGACGCAGATGGTGGGTGGCATCGCCGATGATAAAATTCCACTAACGTTTACCCAGATTCGCGACAAGATCGAGTTGCATTAAGGCAGTTTGAGTGCTCCGAAACATGTGCCCTGTAGTGAGCGATTTGGGTGGCGGAGGTAAAGCCTTCGTGTTGCAATGATTAATTAATGTCAGCTTGTCGACAACCAAGTGTTACAGTTAATAGTTCAAAAAAATTATGAGCCTTAGCTCATATATTGGTCGAAAAGATGCTTAACCAACTGGCGGAGCCATATATTTCCGGGGTCATGATGATAGCGCGGGTGCCAATACTGTCGCAGGTGTAAGCTGGGGGAATTGATCGGCGTTTTTATCACTTTGATCGCGTTGTAGCGTAGAAAAGTTTGCCCCAGCTCACTGGGCACGGTCGCAATTAAGCTCGGGTTTTTCTCCAGTATCATCGGGACTGTTATGAAATGTGGAGTCGTAAGGTAAATTTCTCTTCGATGACCCAGCTCATCGATGAATTGGTCGTAGCGGCTGCTGCTGTCTGACAGCACAACGGAAACATGTTTCATGCCCAAAAATTCTTCAAGGCTCAGTTCGTCGGCCGGATAGGCGCGGCTGATAATAGTGCAAAAAGAGTGCACGAACAGCTCTTGTTGAAAAAGGTTAGGGTTCTGGATGTAGTGGGACCCTATAGCCAAGTCTGTATCACCTCTCTCCAGTGAATTCACAATATGCTCGCTGGGCAGTTGAGACGTTCGAATTCGGCAATGAGGGGCCACTTTTTGAAGTTCTGCAATCAGCCTTGGCAAAAAGACCAACTCTCCCATATCCGTCATACATAGGCTGAAGACCCTGGTGGACGTCATAGGATCGAAACTGGCCTGTGCCAACAGCTTGTGTTGTACGGCAGAAACGATCTCCAGAACTGAATCCCCCATTTCCTCTGCGAACGGCGTCGGTTTCATTGCATCGCCAATACGGACGAAGAGGGGGTCTTCATAGAACTCCCGTAGACGTCGCAGTGCGTGGCTCATGGCGCTCTGCGTCAAGCCAAGATGCTCTGCTGCTCGAGATACATTGCGTTCTCGCAGAAGCGCGTCGAATGCGAGCAGCAGATTTAAATCAAATTTCTTACCATGAATGGTATGCATGTTCTGTATTAGCTCCATGATCTATGCGCATACATGATCCGCCTCTAGCATGGGGGTCAGCAAGGAAAGTTTCAAAAACAAAAATAAGAAATGAGGTCGAGGTCATGCTTCTTCGCAACGCTTGGTATGTAGCTGCTTGGTCGAGTGAAATTCCGGTCGACGAGCTTCTCGCAAGAACGATTCTTAATGTGCCAGTGGCGCTATGGCGTGAAAGCTCCGGAAAAGTTGTGGCTTTCGAGGACCGTTGCTGTCATCGAGGTGCTCCACTATCGAAAGGACGCTTGGAAGGCGATCAGCTTCGGTGTATGTACCATGGTCTTCTATTTGATACGACGGGTCGCTGCGTCGAAATACCCGGACAAGAGCGCATTCCTCCGCAGGCTAAGGTGCGCACATTCCCAGTCGTGGAGAAGCATAAGTGGATCTGGATCTGGGTGGGTGATGCCAGCCTGGCGGATCCGTCCCAGATCCCTGATACACATTGGCTGGATGACCCCGAGTGGCGAAGCCTGGAGGGTTACACCTATTACACCACCAACTACCTGCTGATCGCTGACAACCTGCTTGATCTCGCACATTTGCCCTACGTTCATCCGAACACGCTGGGCGGTGATGAGGCCTATGCGGCTTGTATACCTCAGGTCGAAAAGCTGGAGAACGGCGTACGAGTAACGCGTTGGGGTGAAGGTATTAAACCTGCACCGTTCGTGCAGAAAATCAAAAATTATCCGGGGGCCGTTGATCGTTGGAATATCTACGATTTCGTGCTGCCGAGCATCTTCCTGATGGATTCGGGAATGCAGCCCAGTGGCCACAATGCCAAGGCGGGAAATCGAGTCAATGCTGCAGAGTTCCGCAGCACTCAGGCGCTGACCCCGGAGACGGACGAGTCCACGCACTACTTCTTTTCGCAGCCTCATAATTTCGCCATTGATGACCCCGAGGTGACGCTGGCAATCCACAACCAGGTCGTCACAGCGTTCCAGGAGGACAGCGATATGATTCATGCGCAAGATCGCATGTTGAAGTTGACTTCCGATTTCAAAATGATTCCGATCGGAGCTGATGCTGCTCTTTCGTATTTTAGATGGCTGGTGGCGAATGCTTATAAGGCTGAGCAGGCGATAAGCAATCCCGTCAAGATCCAGGAGGTCTGAGATGAGCGACTGGAACCGCGTTCGAGTGATGGCGATAGTGAAAGCTGCTGACGCCATTATGGATATCTGCTTGCTGGCCTTGGACGGTCAACCTCTTCCTGTGGCCGACGCGGGCTCGCACATTGATATTCGCCTGCCAAATGGTCTGATCAGGCAATACTCCGTTCACCGGTACGATCCTTCGGACGGAAGCTACTCAATTGGGGTCGGATTGTCTGAGCCGTCACGGGGTGGCTCAGCGTTCATTCATGCACATCTGCGAGTTGGCGACCTGCTCGAAATTAGCGCGGTTCGCAATAACTTCCCGCTGGCACACGACGCAAGCACCTATTTTTTCATCGCCGGCGGTATCGGCATTACGCCGATTCTTAGCATGATTCGTTGGTGCGATGCGAATGACAAACCATGGCAACTTCTCTATTGCGTCCGATCCCGGTCCCGGGCTGCTTACATCGAGCATCTTCCTCGTGGCGGAAAATTAGTATTTCACTCGGATGACGAAATGGTTGGTCGTCCCGATCTGCAGGCGTTTACTCGACAAGCAAAGGCAACGGACCACCTCTATTGCTGTGGGCCGTCACCGCTCATGAATGCGGTACGGGATGCCGCACAGGCTTACCTGCCTTCCGGCCAGGTGCATTTCGAGTTGTTTAGTGCACCTGAGTCGGATGCACCTGAGAAGGAACAGAACAAAAGCTTCGTAGTGGAATTTGCTCGCAGTGGCATGGAGTTAACCGTGCCAGCTGATACCAGCCTTCTAGATGCACTCGAAGAGGTGGGGATAATGGTGCCTTATTCCTGCCGGGAGGGTCTTTGCCGTACCTGTGAGTGCCGGGTGCTAGCGGGTGAAGTTGATCATAGGGACTATGTCCTCAGCGAAGAGGAGCGTGCTTCCAATGCGGTCATTCTGCAGTGTGTTTCACGTGCCAAGTCATCAAGACTGGTGCTTGATATCTGACTGACACTCCACGTCACTCTTTGATTGAGTAGGCAAGAATGAGTAGTTGTGAACTGAATGCTATTCGTAATGAGCTGCTCTCTCGACGAGAAAATCCACCCGGATCGCTGCAGCAGGCTCGCATAGGTTTTGACCACTTGTGCAAGCGTTTTTCGCCTCCGCCTGATTGCAGCTCCACGGCGTCGACACTCGGTGGAGTTCCTGTGCGGAAGTTAACCTGTGTGGATTCCCAGCGCTCTTTGCTCTATGTCCACGGTGGTGGTTTCATGGTGGGCAGCGCTGAAGGTTTTGAGGGAATCGCCGGCACGCTTGCTGCCGGTACATCTTCCACGGCTTACGTGGTTGATTATCGACTGACACCTGAACATGCATACCCTGCTGCACAGCAAGATGTTCTGACTGCGTATGCGGCGTTACTCGCTAAATGTGAAGGAGCAAACGATATTGCATTGGTGGGGGATTCGGCGGGAGGCCATTTGATCATGGCCGCCCTGATTCACGCCAGGACCATGGGAATGGAATTGCCAGGTTGCGTGGTGCTGTTTTCTCCTTGGCTGGATCTGGCTCTTACCGGAGAAAGCATCCATACCAAGATTGCAGTGGACTGCTTTCTTACACCTCAGAAGTTGCAAGCCAGTGCTGACGCCTACCTGGTAGATCAAGTCGAGACTGCTATCTTGGAGGCTGACCTGCAGGGGTTACCGCCAATGATGATTCAAGTGGGGGAGTGTGAAATCCTACTTGATGATGCAGTACGTCTGGCGAGAAACGCAGGATCAGCGGGCGTGGACACCAGGCTGGAGGTATGGCCCGGTATGTTTCATGTCTGGCAGGCATATGCGCCGGTGCTCTCCGAGGGGCGTGAGGCGCTCGCCGCTGCCGTCAATTTCATAAACGGGGTGCTGGTACGGCAAGGGGCGTTGGCGGTTGACTCTCGTTGCAGGTGATTGCTTTGAGCTACCGGATCAGGAAGCCCGTCTGATTTCATAGTCATGACGTTAGAGGCTGAGGAAGTTTACTAACTTGCATCGAGTTGAACGGCACCTGGGGGCAGGTGCCTTTGGAGTGCGGTTACAGCCAACCTTTAATCTGTGCGCAAACGGCTTGAGTTGAGATTCCGTAACGATCATGCAACGTCGGCAGGGCACCTGCGTCAAGGAACGCGTCGGGCAAAGCAATCTGCCTGAAAGTTGGCGTCACTCCGTTACGCAGCAGCACCCCTGCAACGGCCTCGCCAAGACCGCCAATGATCGAACTGTTTTCTGCTGTGACCACCAGCCGACCTGGCTTTCTTGCCTCGGCAAGAATGGTTTGCACATCCAGGGGTTTGATCGTCGGTACGTGCAGCACGGCGACATCGACGCCGTCGGTTTGCAGTGCCTTGGCGGCTTCCAGTGCGCGCATGGTCATCAGGCCGGTGGAGATGATCAGAACGTCGTTACCGGTGCGCAGGGTCTTGGCTTTGCCGATCTCGAACTTGTAGCCGTACTCGTCCAGCACCAGTGGCACATTTCCGCGCAGCAAACGCATGTACACCGGCCCCTGATGCGCGGCGATGGCGGGCACGGCCTGTTCGATTTCTAGTGCATCGCACGGATCGACGATCATCAAGTTAGGCATGGCGCGGAAGATCGCCAGGTCGTCCGTAGCCTGGTGGCTTGGGCCGTAACCAGTGGTTAGGCCGGGCAGGCCGCAGACGATCTTGACGTTGAGGTTTTCCTCGGCGATGGCCATGCAGATGAAGTCATAGGCACGACGCGAAGCGAACACCGCGTAGGTGGTGACAAACGGCACGAAGCCTTCTCGGGCCATGCCGGCGGCCGCGCTCATCAGCAATTGCTCGGCCATGCCCATTTGATAGAAACGGTCGGGATGGGCCTTGGCGAAGATGTGCAGGTCGGTGTACTTGGACAGGTCAGCAGAAAGACCGACGATGTCCGAACGCTGATCCGCCAATGCAGCCAATGCGTGTCCGAACGGGGCCGATTTAGTCGCTTGGCCTTCTGAGGCAATGGAAGCGATCATCGCCGAGGTAGTCAGGCGTTTTTTGATTGGCTCGCCAGTCGAAGTCGGCGTGTTAGCGGTGTTGCTCATTGGTCTTTTCCTTCTTCAAGGTTGCTCAGTGCCAGATCCCACTCGTGTTCTTCCACGCGGATGAAGTGGGTCTTCTCGCGGGTTTCCAGAAACGGCACGCCTTTGCCCATTTTTGTGTCGCAGATAATCACGCGGGGTTGGGCGGTTGGATGGTTGCGCGCGGCATCGAAGGCGGCGACGAGAGCATCAAGGTCATTGCCATCGACGCGCTGAGTAAACCAACCAAATGCTTGCCAGCGATCGACGATGGGTTCGAACGACAGGATTTCACTGGAGTAACCATCGGCTTGTTGGTTGTTGACGTCGACGATCGCGATCAAGCTGTCGAGTTTCCAATGCGATGCCGACATCACGGCTTCCCAGGTTGAGCCTTCATTCAGTTCACCGTCCGACAGCAGGTTGTAGACGAAGGAGGGCGAGTCTTTGCGCTTGAGACCCAAGCAGGCACCTACCGCGATACCCAGGCCCTGACCCAGAGAGCCCCCGGTGATTTCCATGCCCGGGGTGTAGGCGGCCATGCCCGACATTGGCAGGCGGCTGTCATCCGCTCCGTAGGTTTCCAACTCATCGAGCGGGATGATTTCGGCTTCGATCAAGGCCGCGTACAGCGCAATGGCGTAGTGACCGATGGAGAGATAGAAGCGATCACGCTCTTCCCATTCAGGATCTGCAGGCCGATGGTTCATGGCATGGAAGTAGGAGACTGCCAGCAGGTCGGCAGCACCGAGGGCCTGGCCAACATAGCCCTGTCCCTGTACTTGGCCCATTCGCAGCGCGTGGCGGCGAATGTTGTGCGCGCGTTCAACCAGGGTCGTAGATGAAGCGAGTGAAGGATTAGTAGTCATGGTGAAACTCCATTAACTCAACGATTGACCAAGGCGGCGGGGATGCGCAGTACCAGAGCGGCCCCCGCGAACAGCACACCAGTGATCAGGTACATGCCGATGGCGCTTGAGCCGGTGATTGTGGTGATCCAGCCGATCAGATAAGGCGAGCAGAACCCTGCGAGGTTGGCGAAGCTGTTGACCGCTGCGATGCCGGCGGCGGCAGAAACGCCCCCAAGCAGCGTGGTCGGTAACATCCAGAACAATGAGGTCGCAGACAAAATGCCGGATGCGGCCAGGCAAAGACTGAGGATCGACAGGGTTGGATTTCCCCCCATTAGCGCCGCTAGGCTAAGGCCGATAGCGCCAGCAATCATCGGTACGATGAGGTGCCAGCGGCGCTCGCGATGCTTGTCACCACTGCGTCCAACCAGCAGCATGGCGGCAATGGCGCAGAGGTAAGGCAGGCTGGTCAGAAAGCCGATGTGTAGTGGATCGGAAACGCCTGAATTGCGTACCAGAGTGGGCAGCCAGAAGGTGATTGCGTACTGTCCCATCACCACACAGAAGTAGATGGCAGCCAGCAACCACAGACGACGATCGCGAATGAATTCACCGACTGAGGCATGGGTGACTTTCTGCTGATCGTCTTCAGCCAACTCCCGAGTGATCAGGGCTTTTTCTTCGTCATTGAGCCAGGTGGCCTGATGCACTCCGTCTTTGAGGTAGCTCAGTACCAGAAGACCGACAACGACCGTGGGTACAGCCTCCAACACGAACATCCATTGCCAGCCTGCCCAGCCATGCATGCCGGCGAAGTGATTCATGATCCAGCCGGAGAGGGGGCCACCCACCATCCCCGACAGAGGAATGGCGATGAACCACAACACGGTCATGCGTGCGCGACGATAGGATGGAAACCAGTAGGTCAGGTAGAGCAACAGGCCAGGCGCGAGACCGGCTTCGGCAATGCCTAAAAGAAAGCGAAGGGCGTAGAACTGCCAGGCGGTTTCGACGAAGGCGAACAGAGCGGAAACGATGCCCCAGGTGATCATGATGCGCGCGATCCAGACCCGCGCCCCGACCTTGTGCAAGATGATGTTGCTAGGCACTTCACAGAGGAAATAGCCGATGAAGAACATGCCGGCGCCAAGCCCGTAGACCGTTTCGCTAAGCGCCAGATCGTTCATCATTTGCAGCTTGGCAAAGCCGACGTTGACGCGATCAAGGTAAGCGCACAGGTAGCACAGCATCAGGAAGGGCATCAAGCGCCAGGCCGTTTTCCGGTAGGCGTTGGAACGCACGGTCGAAACCGCTTCGAGCGACAGGGTAGTCATGATGGTCTGATCTCTTGTTTTTATTGACTGCCAGGCCATGAGACCCGGCTACGTCATCGATCCAGAACCGCACGAGCCGCAAAGGCCCGCCCAGGTGTACTCAATGAATCAGCATGCCGCCGTTCACATCTAGAGTGATGCCTGTGAGGTAAGAGGATAGGTCGCTGGCCAGAAACAGGGCGGCGTTGGCGACATCCTGTGCTGCACCGAGTCGGCCCAGGGGAATGCCGTCGATGATCGCGTGGCGGCGATCGTCCTGCATCAGGCCACCGGTGATGTCGGTGTGAATCAAACCGGGGGCGATGGAGTTGACGCGAATGTTGTCCGGCCCCAGTTCGCGTGCCATGGCTTTGCCCAGACCCAGTACACCGGCTTTGGCCGCACTGTAATGAGGGCCTCCAAAGATGCCGCCGCCCCGCTGAGCAGAAACGGAAGACATGCACACAATGCTGCCGGAAGATTGTTGGCGCATGTGCGGAATTACGGCCTGCGACATCAGCAGGGTGCCGCGCAGACTGACGTCCAGCACCTTGTCGTAGTCTGAAGGGCGGATATCCAGAGTCTTGAGTGGCTGAGTAATGCCGGCATTGTTGACGAGGACGTCGATGCGGCCGAAGTGTTCGATGATTTTGGCAACGGCCTGCTGAACCTGCGATTCGTCAGCAACGTTGGCCGCAAGACCGAGATGACCTTCGCCCAAGGAAGCAGCGGCATCACGGGCAGCGGATTCATCCAGGTCAAGGATCACGATGTGAGCGCCCTGTTGCGCGAAGGTGGTCGCTGTCGCGCGGCCAATGCCACGTGCGGAGGCTGCACCGGTGATGATCGCGACTTTGCCTTGGAGAAGCATGGGAGTACCTCATTGTTTTTATTGGAGAGTGCTATTGGGTCGATCCGCAGCGAATCGATGACTCAGCTTGTGCTCCACTCCGTTCCTGAGCAATAACGCGAACTTCACTGGGTGCTGAAAAAAATTCAGCACTCGTCATTTGTGCAGTTGGATGGTTGAATGGCTCGATGCCCGGCTCAGGCTATTTACAGCGGAAAAACCATCACCATGCGTTCAACCGGCGAAGTACCCCCGACACTGCCACCCCTGAAAGCCATTCAGGCCTTTGAGCAGACAGCGCGCTTTGGCAATGTCGCCCGCGCTGCCGAATTGCTGGATTTAACGCCTTCGGCGGTCAGCCACCAATTGGCCAAGCTTGAAGCGATGATCGGGCGACAGCTGTTTTTCCGAACCGCCAGAGGTGTGACCCTGACGCCGGTGGGCGAGCAGTATCTGACCGAGGTGTCCGGCATCCTGCACAGCCTTGCCGTGGCGACCGAGCGCGCGACTAGTGACTTCAGCCTCGATTGCCTGCGCTTGCACTCATCGCCCAGTTTCGGACTGCTGTGGCTGATGCCGCGCCTGGAGCAATTCCGCCAGAGTCATCCTGACATCCAGCTCAACCTTTCGTGTTCCTATGAGTCACTGCACTTCAGCCGGGACAAGATCGACGTGGACATCCGCCACGGAATGCCCAACTGGCCCAGTTTCGAAGTGCGCACGGTGTGCAATGAAAAAATCGCGGTCATGGCGTCTCCCAAACTCCTGGAAAAACGACCCATTCGTGCCGTTGCGGATTTACTGGACTGCAACCTGATTCTGTCGGAGGCGACGCTCATCAAGTGGCCACAGTTGTTTGCACAACATGGTCTATCGCGCCCTGAAAAGCCTTACACACTGAGTTTTGACCGTTCCTATATGACGCTGGAGGCAGCCAGCCACGGACTTGGATTTGCCCTGGAAAGCACACTGCTTGCGCAGGACTATCTAGCGCGTGGAACGTTGGTCGAGGTAGTGCCGCAGTTGAGTGCGGCAATCACTGCACACCACCTGGTTTTCCCGAAAGCGCATTCCAACTTCCCAAGGGTCAGAAGATTTCTGGAGTGGATGCAGGCGGAGTTGGGGCATGACTTCAATTATTGAACTGGATGTCATTACACGCCGCATCTCATCAGATTGCCTAGCGAGTGTCTGCTTTTGGCCGTGGTATCAGATGCGTAACTTGTGTCGATCTCGTAGAGCGAGACGAGGGTTTGGAGCCCCACTGATACGTCTTATCAGTGAGGCCATTGAGCAAAATTTACAGCGCCGTGATGAATGCGTGTAGGTGAGGGCGCATGTTTTATAGACATACACCTCCTCACCTACTATCGCCGGCTTACAAGCCGCCCAGTGCGACGTACTTGATTTCCAGGTAGTCGTCGATCCCGTATTTTGAGCCTTCCCGGCCAAGTCCGGAGCTCTTCACGCCGCCAAAGGGTGCAACTTCTGTGGAGATCATCCCCTCGTTGACGCCCACCATGCCAAACTCAAGATTGTCGACGACACGGAAGATCAGACCGACGTCACGTGCGTACACATAGGCTGCCAAGCCAAAAGGTGTGTCGTTGGCCATCGCAATTGCCTCGTCCTCAGTCTCGAAACGGAAGAGGGGAGCGACAGGGCCGAAGGTCTCATCATTGAATATCAGTGCATCGCGTGACACATCGGTGAGCACTGTTGGCTCGAAGTAACTACCGCCCAAGGGGTGACGTTTGCCTCCGGTAGCAATGCGTGCACCTTTTTCCACCGCATCGGCAATGTGCTCTTCGACCTTTTGCACTGCATCCCCATTGATGAGCGGACCCAGTACCACACCGTCATCCATGCCATTGCCGACCCTGAGCGCAGCGGCTGCATCCGCGAGCTTCTTCGCAAACTGATCGTAAACACCCGATTGAACGAGCATGCGGTTGGCGGCAACGCAGGCTTGACCTGTGTTGCGGTACTTGGCGGCAATTGCACCTTTCACTGCGGCATCGATATCAGCATCGTCAAAGACGATGAACGGCGCGTTGCCGCCCAGTTCCATACTCGCCTTTTTGATGGTCGGAGCGCACTGGGCCAGCAGCAGCGATCCAACTTCGGTCGAACCTGTGAAGGACAACTTGCGAACGACCGGGTTTGCGGTGAGCTCCCCGCCGATTGCGCGGGCCGAGCCCGTGACGACGTTACACACACCAGGCGGCAGACCGGCGCGCTCGGCGAGTACGGCCAAAGCTAGTGCCGAAAGGGGGGTCTGACTGGCCGGCTTGATAACTCCAGCGCAACCAACCGCCCAGCCCGGACCGGCTTTGCGTGTAATCATCGCGGAGGGGAAGTTCCACGGTGTGATGGCTGCAAAAACACCGATAGGGGCTTTCTGCACGAGAATGCGCCGACCGTCCACATTCTGCGGAATGATGTCGCCATTCACGCGCTTCGCCTCTTCCCCGAACCATTCGATGAAGCTTGCGGCGTAAAGGATTTCGCCACGGGATTCCACCAAGGGCTTACCCTGTTCGGCCGTCAGGATGACCGCCAGGTCCTCGATGTTTTCAAGCATTAGCTCATAGAGCTTGCGCAGGACCTTTGCACGCTCCTTTGGCAGCGTCTTGCGCCATCCCTGCATGGCGCGTTCGGCCGCTGCGATTGCGCGGCGAGTCTCGGTCTCTCCACCGTTTGGTACGCGCGCTACCAATTCACCAGTGGCTGGATTGCGGATCTCGATTGTCTGACCACTGTCTGCCTGGACCCATTCGCCGTCGATCAACATTGCCTGACGCAGCAGGTCGGGGTCTTTCAGATTCAAGGTTGCGGTGCTATTCATCGGGCAGACCTCAAATGGAGTTACGACCGATGAAGAAGGCTTCATCGAGGTCGGTGGTCGGGTTCAATCCAGCAGCTTCCAGCCCTTTACGTAGCACAGCCATGTCGCGCTGGTACACGCGTTGGGTCGGGTGCGGCATAGGACCACCGTTGTAACCCTGCAACCAGCCTTGGTATTTCCACATCATGCGATTGAGAAGCCCGTTTGCCGCCATTGGCAGGCTTGCAAACGCTTTACGTGCCGGATCCATTTTGTACCAGAGCTGAGTTGCCTCATCGTAGTTGCCCGCACGGATCAACTTGTGGATCTGTGGTAGCAATGGGCCGTAGTAAGAGGAGTAGTTGGTTCCGCAGAATGGGATGTCCATCACTTGTGCCAAAGGCACGTACTCATATTCAAGCGGAGATGAGATAACGACTTCTTCATGGAATTCGCGGTGAACTTCGATCGCCGACATGATGTAAGGCAGTCCGCCTTCGGCTTTGATTGCAACGACGTTGGGGATCTCGTCGACCATGCGACGTAGCACCGCCAGCGGAATATCGGCAGGGTGCAAGCGGCTGAAACCCCAGGCGGGCAGCGGGAAGATGATTACGCCCAGGTTCGTCGCGTCGCAGATCGCCTTGGTGTACTCGAATACTTCGTCATAGGACTTCGGATAGAAGAACGGAGGATAGCCAAGCAGTACAAGGTCGGCGCCGGCAGCTTCGGCTCGCTTCACGGCCTCAATGTTATCTTCCAGCGTGTTGAACACCGCGTGGTGAACGATCACGAGACGGCCGGCTGCTTGATCGGCCATGATTTGACAGAACTCACCGTACTGCTCTTGGGTGATGGCTACCTCCGAGCAGGACAGCGAACCGACGAAGCCGTGCTTGATTGCTAGTTCTACGTCGTGGCGAATGGCTTTCTCATTGATGCGTTTGAAGTCGGAGGTCATTGTTGGAATCGTAACGTTGGCGACCCCAACGAGTTTTTCGCGTGCCCAGTCTCGAGCGTCCTTCTTATTGTAATTGGCCATGTAAGGCTCCTGTTAGTCAGGGTTGGTGATAGTCGTTGCTGTTCGCTCAGCGCTTTGTTTCAAAATCGATTGGCAGTGGTGTTGCGAGCCCTGCTTCAAGTGCCTTGGTCAAGATGAGTTCCGCTACCACAATGTCTTGAAGACCACCGCCGACTGACTTGAACATCGGGGCCTTGGCTTGCTTCAACTGCTCACTGCAGGCACCACTCATCAGGTCAGACAGGCTGAAGGCTTTGTGTCGAAATTCGATCCCGGCGGTATGGGCAGCAAGCATGTCTCCTGTTTCTTCCAGCACTTCTTCCAGGGTGTCGCAGATGATCAAGTCACTGCGCTCTACGACGGAAATGTCTATTTCACGCTGCTCCGGGATGGTCGAGCCGATCGAAACGACTGTGGCCCCCGACTTCAACCAATCGCCAAACAGAATCGGCTTTTCATCACGCGAGCGTGCGGCGGTGAGCACAATGTCGGCGCCTTCCACGGCCTCTTGTGCTGAGCCAACACCCCGTGCGGGCACACCGAGATCTCGTGTCGCAGCTGCGGCAAATGCTTCGCGACGTTCGGGAGTCGGACTGAAGACGACAATTTCAGTTAGTTCGCGGACGCTGGCGAAAGCACGGATGTGCATCGAAGCTTCCAACCCACTTCCTATGACGGCAAGACGAGCAGGTTTCTGTGGAGCGATGCGGTCAAGGGCTGCTGCCGACGTAGCTGCAGTCCGGAATCCAGTCACCAGATTTGCGTCAATGAAAGCAGCAATGCGATTGGTCGTCCGGTCGAAGAGGACAATGACGTACTCGATTCCCGGTGGCGCATCCCCCATGTTCGAGCCCATCAGCTTGGCACCGAAGTAACGTCCTCCTGCTGGAATAGCCGGCAAGGTGCGTAGCCAGGTTTTCTCAAGACTTGCAACGGTTCGGGGTGGAGTAGCCCTAGCTGGCAAGTGTTGCCCGTAAGCGGCCTGAAGCGCGGCGATCGCATCTTTCCAACGGAAAACTTCCTGCGCGGCAGCGCTTGAAACGAACACGGGAGACTGGGAATTTACGGTCATACGACGAGCTCCGGAAAGGCAGAGAAAGTTGAAGTAAAACGCGAGCCGGCCTAGTGAGGCGCGCTCCGAGTAGGGTTGTGAACTTAACTCAAACAACATAAACAAAACGATGCGTATACAAAGTATTGTTGGCTTGTAACGCTATTGTCAACGGCTTTTAGGCCTGAAGCTCGGTTCGATTTGAGATGGTTGCGAAATCAAAACGGAACGTATAGATTTGATATGAGTTCAGCAACCCTGATGCCTGAGGAGCGCTATGACGCTGGGAGGGTGGGTGATTGAGGAGCTGGAGGGTGCTAACCAACGGATGGATTCGGCGACCGCGTTACAGGTGCGTGTATTCGACTGAGCGTGTGATCTGCACGACGCCTTCGGCTCACCGCAGAAGACTACAACGAGGGCTTTGTTCGGTCGCGGATGTCTCTAGCCGAGGCGTACTTCGATTCACCAATCTGCCAAACAAGCTGTGTCATTGAATAACAGTTACCACCCGCCAAAGAAGCGGAGAGGAGACAAGAATGAGTCAAGTTAAACGCGTTTTGATTGTAGGCAGCGGAATCGGCGGTGCCACCGCAGCTTATGCACTGCGCAGGGCAGGAGTGGACGTCCACTGTATCGATATCAAACCGGGGATTCCCTCGGCAGGGTCGGGCATTTGCCTGTTACACAACACGGTCCGGGCATTGAACATGATCGGATTGGCGGAGCCTTGTCTTGACAGTGGTATGCGATTCGACGCGTTTCGGCAGTTTGATTCCTCTGGTCAGCTCCTGCGTTCGGATCCTGCACCTCCCAGCTGTGGCATCCGTCGGCCAGAACTTGCTCGAATCCTGGAGTCGGCAGCGCTAGGGGCAGGGGCGGTTCTGGATAAAGGGTTGACGATTGAACATCTCGACGACCATGGGGACTGCGTCGAAGTTAAATTCTCGGATGGTCGCGAGGCTACCTATGACTTGGTTGTGGCTGCAGATGGCGCCTACTCCAAGCTCCGCGATCAGGTTTTCGGTGCCGAGTGCAGGCCGCATTTTGCAGGTCAGAGTGTATGGCGTTTCAATGCGCCGCGTCCGGCTCAGATTGATGGGTTCTGTTTGTACCGCAGCCCGTCAGGGAAAACAGTGGGTTCATTCCCGACATCGGAGGACACCTGCTACCTGTTTTATCTCGAGAACAGTGTGGAGCCTCTGCGGGTACCAGAGGATCAAGCGAGCGCGATGATTCGCGAGCGCCTTGCCGAATATACCGCGCCCGCTGTATTGGAAGCTCTTGACCAGGTGACCGATGCCAAGCAGGTTATCTTCCGTCCGCTGGATATCACTCTGGTGCCGGCACCTTGGTACCGTGGCCGCGTAGTGCTCATCGGCGATGCTGCACATTCTCCAACGCCGCATATGACGTCGGGAGGTGGGATGGCCATCGAAGATGCCGTGGTGCTTGCAGACTGCGTATCCAAGACCCAATCGGTTAACGAGGCATTGGCGATGTATAGCGAGCGCCGATTTGAACGATGCAAAATCATTTGTGACGCGTCATTGCAACTTTGTCGCTTTGAGCAGGAAGATCCACTGAAAAATAGAGAGAAGTCGGCGGCTCTATTGCTGAAAACCTATCAATATTTGGGGCAGCCTATCTAAACCGTCAGTTTGACGCTATCTATCAAAGAGTCCCGATTCACCTCTCAGGGTGAATGGGGACTAAGTCAACTCATACTTTTATAACGATCAGCAGCCAAACAGTGCTGTTCAGTTTTCTGAGTTCGTTACTCCCAGCAAGTGGTATATGTAGTCGATATGCGACTTAGCAAATTCCTCGTTTAATGGGGCATGGCCAACCAACAAGCGCATGTAGACTGCTGAGTAGATTATGTCCATAAGCGACTCGACATCGGTATCGCTTGGGATCTCACCGCTGCGTTTCCATTCTTCAAGTGTTTCTTTAACTATCGCGCGTCGCCCATAGTGGAATCTCTCTCGAAAGGCTCGTAATACAGAAGGGTCAGATTGTCCCTCGGCTATGATTTGAGCAAGGATTCGGCCTGGCCAACCAGAAAACTGCTCTACCAGTGTGCGGAAATGAGCAGCGATGGCCTTTTTTGGGCCGAGTTCAATTGGCAGTGGAGTCTTGAGAAGATGGTTTTCAATGAATGCGTCAATCACGAGCAGCGCTTTAGAGTCCCACCATCTGTAGATCGTTGCTTTGCTGACCCCGGCTTCCTTTGCAATTGCCTCAATCGAGATGGCCTGAATAGAGTTCTCGTGTAGCAACTTTATGGTCGAATTCAGTATTTGCAGCCGAGTAGCTTCGCTGCGTGGTCGTCCTAAAGACTTCTCCTGCATAAAGTATTCCTTAATAAATGACTAATTTTAACAGGAGCGTAATGCTGCATGTGCTCACTCTGCTGCGTGGGCGGCTGCCTGCTGAAATCAAGCTGAGGCGTTTCTGATCGTAGCCAACAGACCACTCAAGAAGCAATGTAAAAAACGCTTTGAGTCTGGCCGGGCGAATGCGGGAGGCCCGTGGGGGCTGACTCCGTAGGCAGATGAAGGCTGCCAGCTGACGAAATAGTAAACAGTTAGCTTGCACAAAACGGTACGGATCGTATATGTTTGTTTCGCGCATATGAAGCCTGTCACGGGCACAACAACAAGAACGCGCGGAGGAGACAAACATGCATCAGGGTTCGAGCC
Organism: Pseudomonas jessenii; assembly: GCF_002236115.1. Lineage (GTDB taxonomy): Bacteria > Pseudomonadota > Gammaproteobacteria > Pseudomonadales > Pseudomonadaceae > Aquipseudomonas > Aquipseudomonas jessenii. The sequence goes on from NZ_NIWT01000002.1 coordinate 732,565, forward strand.
TGAAAGGCGATGTTGCGACCGATACCATTGTGGGCCGTATCTGGCACTCGACCAGTGAACAGGTGGCTGAACGCGACAAGCACTTCGCGCCCGCTGATTTCCAAAACTTCCCCATCAACGCTGCTTCGACGCGCTATACCACCGGCTCGATCCTCGACGCCGATCCCAGTCTCTTAATCGGAGTTCAGAGCTCCGCTACATTCCTCAACATTTTCGGGGAGTGAGCATGTCGATCCCCAATATTTCCAATCTTAGATTTGGGCGGCGCCAGTTTCTCGTGTCCACCGCAAGTGCCGCGACGCTCGCCATGCTGGGGGCGCTACCGGTGCTCGCGAAGCCATCCCGAGAGATCATTCTAGAACCATTCGACCCCAATCAGTTTGATGTTCGCTTTGTCGTGACGGACCGCCGATTGCCGCAAAGCCTTGCTTTCGCCATTGAGCATGCCAAAAAAGATAGTGCGCGGCTTGAAGTCACAAATGGACTCACGAGGCTTTGGCAGGAATCGCTCGTACCGTTTTGGCGTGAGCAAGGTGGCGCTGTCGCCGGACTCACTACGCGCGAGGTTTGGCATTGCCTTGCAGAACAAGCACGCAGCCAGTCGCGCCGTACGGTTGTGCTGCATCAGTACGACGTACCGGCGAGCCAACCCAATCCTTTGGTTTCATGGATCATCGCGTGAATTATGAGAACACCCCCGAATGTTTCCCCCGAAGTTTTTTCCGTCGCACTACAGGCGTTTGCTGGTGTAGTCGGAAAAGAATGGGTCTTCGTTGAGGACGAGGATCTGTTTCCCTACCGCGATTCTTATTCCCCGCTGCGCGACACGCCCGAGGATCGAAGCGCATCAGCTGCCGTGGCGCCCGGTTCGGTTGAAGAGGTGCAGGCGGTCGTGCGCATTGCCGATAAGCACCGCATACCGCTTTATACGATTTCCACCGGCAAAAACCTCGGCTACGGCGGTTCAGCGCCCAATCATGGCGGCAGTGTTGTGCTGGATCTGAAGCGGATGAACCGCATCATTGAGGTCAACGAAAGCAACGGCTACGCAATCGTGGAGCCCGGCGTCAGCTATTTCGATCTGTATAACTACATCCAGGAACGTGGCCTGAAAGTGTGGTTGGATGTCGCCGACCCGGGCTGGGGCAGTGTGGTTGGCAATGCGCTTGACCATGGTGTAGGTCACACGCTGTCGCGCTTTCGCAACCATTTCGATTCGCACTGCGGCATGGAGGTGGTGCTGGCCAATGGGGAAATGGTTCGCACAGGAATGGGAGCGCTACCCGGTTCCCAGACGTGGGGACAATTCAAGATGGGGATGGGGCCGATCCTGGACGGCATTTTTTCCCAGTCCAATTTCGGCGTTGTCACCAAGATGGGCATCTGGTTGATGCCGGCACCCGAGGCCTTCATGCACGGCATGGTGATGGCCGCGCGTTATGACGATCTGCACGCCGTAGTGGAATTGCTCAAGTACGTCGAGAACACCGGCTTAGCCTCTGGTGCGCCGGAAATGGGCAGTCCACTGCTCGGCATCAGCAATTACACGAAACATCTTGTAGACGCCTTTTACGAAGGTCCGCCGCAGCTGCAGAAGCAGCATGCTGATCTGATTGCGAAAGCCAGTGTTGGTTACTCGGCTGAACTGCAGAAGTATGGGCTGGACAACAACATTCCTTACTGGGTGCTTAACCTGAAGTTCTACGGACCACCGAAGGTGATCCAGGCCCAGTGGGAGGCGGTACAGGAGCTGGCGGAAAAATCGATCAAGGGTGTTCGCTTTCAGGCTGGCCAGATTCAGAGCGATCCGCGCAAAGCTTCCGCTGAGTGGACGGTTTACCCTCAGGATGTGGGTGTACCGAATATGGATTTCTTCGGCATGGGAACACGTGCAGGAGGCAACCCGCATCCGATGCGCGGCCATATGTGGTTCTCTCCGGTTATTCCACAGACTGCGCAAGGCATTCTTGAAGCCAATCGCGTCTTCGAAGAGGCATACCGGACGCTGCCTGCGCTGCAGAATGTACCGATCTGGAACCTCAGGCCTTTTGCATTGCCTGCGCCGTTTTTCGAGCGTGCTTTCCTTTTCATCGTGGGGTTCCCGATCACCGATGATGCGTCGATGAACAAGGCCTCCATCAAGGCGTATCGGACACTGCTCGATATCGGCGCACAGCATGGCTGGGGCGAATACCGTTGCCACCCGGAATTCCAGGACCAGGCCATGGGCCTGTATTCGTATAACAACAACAGTCTCTTGCGCTTGAACGAGGTCATCAAGGACGCCATTGATCCCAACGGGATTCTTTCGCCGGGCCGCTACGGCATCTGGCCCAGGCACTTGAGGAAGGGCGCCCAATGAAGACGAATCGCCTCATCGTGCTGATGATGTTGGCAGGTCTCGCAGTCGCCTCCGAACCGGCCAAGCAAGCAGTACCAGCCCATCGCGGCAAGCAGATTTTCGATCAGTGGTGCGGGATTTGTCACGCCGCATCACCACGCATGCCCGGCACTGCTTCACTGGCGGCCAAGTACGGCGGCAGCTTACCGGCTGCATTGGAAGAGCGCACTGATATGCCTCCGGCCTTCATCGAACATTTCGTTCGCAAGGGCGTACTGATCATGCCGGCATTTCGTAAAACCGAAATAACCGACGCCGACCTTGAATTGCTTGTCGACTACCTAAAGGCCAAAGACCAATGAGCTCACATTCTGTTTCTGACACTCTGACGAAGGCTGCTGGTAACCGGAAGGAAGCCCGCCACGGTACCGCGGCGCTCGTCATCGGACATTGCGCTGGCCTGATGGATATCACCACTTTGCCGATCTGGGTTGGAATCGTCCTGATCGGGCAACTGGCACTTGATCCGCAGCGTGCCGGGTTCTTGCTGACTCTGTTCCTCGGGTCGGTCGTGCTTAGCAGCCTGTGTATTGCACCAAAACTATCCCGACTCAACCGCAAGCGCATTGCGTCGGCGGCTTATGCCGTGGCGGGTATGGCCTTCGCCAGCATGCCAAGCGTAAGTGGTAGCTATACCCTTTTGGCTTCGGCGCATGTCGTGGCAGGTCTGGCGGTCGGCTGCGGCCTGTCGATCGTTCACGGGACGATGGGTAGCACTGCTAATCCGCACCGCACAGCGGCAATGGCATTTAGCTCGCTGAGCCTGCTGTCCATCCTGGTGATGGCGACGCTGCCTCCGCTAGTGGGCAAGAACGGCCCGAACATATTCTTCTACACAATGTCGGGCATCATGTTTACTGCCGCACTCGCCGCACTGCTGGCTTTTCCGAAGGTAGCCCGTGCGATCCAGCACGATCAATCCAAGCTCGCCAAGTTGCCTACGCGAGTATGGTTCGGCATCGCTGGCGTGAGTCTATTGATGGTGAGCCATTCGATGGTCTTCGGATTCATCGAGCGTGTAGGAGGCTGGCACGGATTCAGCGCGGCGCAGATCACCACAGTGCTTGTCATCAGTGGCTTCGTGAATCTCGTTCCTGTCGCCCTTTCCAGTCTCCTTGAACGCCGCTTGCCGGCCTCGGGCGTAGTTATTGCGGGTCCTCTGATACAAGCCACTGCTGCAGTTGCTGTGACCCAGTTCAGTGGTTACGGGGTTTACATCGTAGCGACCTCAGTTCTCATCGCCGTCGTCACATTCACCCATGTGTTCGCATTCGGGGTACTTGCGCGTCTGGATCCGTCCGGTCGCGTGGTCGCAGCCACTCCGGTGATGGTCATGGCGGGTTCGGCTACTGGCCCACTCCTGGGGGGCGTGCTCGCCCTGCATGTTGGCTATGGCAGCTTGGGCTGGGCGGCGTTGGTATTGGGGCTTTTGTCCGCCCTCTGCTTTCGCCTTGGTACCCGTAAGGCGTGATGAAAAACAACAACAGTATGAAGTCCCTTACTAGAGGATTGGTATGAGCAAGCGATTGCAGGACAAGGTCGTTTTACTGACCGGCATTGGCAGTGGAATGGGGCGCGAGACAGCTCGGCTGTTCGCTAGCGAAGGTGCGATCGTCGTCGGCTGCGACATCAATCCGCAGACGGCCGCAGAAACCGCGAAACTGGTAGAAAGCGATGGTCATTCCATCGACGTGGTTGCTCCTGTTGACCTCAGCGACCGCGACGATGTAGCGCGTTGGATCGATGGTGCTGCCGCTCGGCATGGCCGCATTGACGCACTTTACAATAATGCCAGTCTGCCGCGTTTTGCGCCTTTTGCGGTGCAGAGCGACGCCGACTATGTCTTCACCATCCAGAATGAACTCGATCTTGTCTGGCGTGCTTGCCAGCTTGCCTGGCCGTATCTGGTGAAGTCCAAAGGTGCCATTGTCAACATCGGCTCCGGTGCTGGCATGCAGGGAGCGAGAGCGCTTCCGCAGGCTGCACATGCCGCGGCGAAAGGTGCGGTCCTTGCCCTCACGCGCCAACTGGCCGCAGAAGGCATCGCTGTTGGTGTACGGGTTAACTCGGTCAGCCCTGGTGTAATGAACACCCCGCCGGTTCAGGCGATGTATCGGGAGTTTGGCGACAAGGCACCCGTGGCCCCGATCGTGGAGCGCACCCTGACGGGTAAGCCGGGCGAGCCGATCGCTGTCGCTTGGGCAGGCCTTTACCTGACCTCTGATGAGTCTAAATGGGTCACCGGGATCAATATTCCCGTGGACGGTGGCGCCAGCTCAATCATGTAAGTCGATTCGGATTCAGTTGATTGAACCCGGCAAGCCGACCCAATACAGGCAAGAGTAGTTTTTGACCATGACCAACATTTCGATGAATACAAGCAATGCAGCCAAGGTGCTGGCAAGCCCGCTGCAGATCAATGGATCGCAGATTAAAAACCGCATTATCCTTGGGCCGATGGCGGTACTTCGCCCGACCGAGGACGGCCGCCCAAGTGAGCAGACCATTGCTTTCCTCAAGCGTCGTGCGCAGGGCGGGGTGGGCCTGGTCATCGTTGGTGGATCGGTATGCAGCGAACGAGCCTGGAATGAGTCGCCGTTTTCGCCAAACCTTCGCTTTGACAAAGACGCATTCGTCGATGACCTCAAGCGTGTGTCCGATGCTGTACATGAATGTGGTGCGGCAGTGTTCGCGCAGCTGTTTCCGAGCTTCGGCCGCATGGGCGTGCCGCGCAACGGTCAGTGGATTTTGGCGGCCAGCCCGAAGCCGGTGAACCTGGGGGCTGGCGGCTTGCCCAACCATCTCTATATCCCCGGTGGCCGAATAACACCAGTGCCACACGAGGCCAGCATCCAGGAGATCAAGGACATCGAGGCGAGCGTCGTCGCCGGTGCACGCCGGGCCAAGGCTAGTGGTTTCGATGGTGTCGAGATTGGCGCACACATGTGCTACTTCTACTCGTCCTTTTTGTCCCCGCTGGCCAATCAACGCACCGATGAATACGGTGGTTCGGTTGCGAATCGAGCTAGAGCCTTGCGCGATGTGGTTGCAGCAGTGCGCGCCGAAGTCGGCCCGGATTATCCGGTGGGGGTGCGCATGAGTGTGAATGACCATATGCCCGACGGCCAGGGGCCGGAGGGTTACGCTGAGGTCGCAGCGCACATCGCCGAGGTCGGCCTGGACTTCATCTCGCTAAGCGAGGGCAACTACGAGTCGATGCGTGACAATGTGCCGAGTACTTCCGGCAACATGCTGAACCACGGGGGGCCGCAGGCCTTCCGCAAGGCACTGGGTAGCGGGGTGCTCCTGTTCCTTTCCAGTACTCCAGATCCCCGGCAAGCGGCGGCGGCTATTTGGGACGGCGATGTCGATGCAAGCATGCTGGCACGGCAGATGCTGGCCGACCCTGATTATGCGGTGAAGGTAATCGAAGGTCGTGAGGCTGAGATCGTGTGGTGCGACCATGCCAATTCCTGTTTACGCAGGCTGATACTCAACGCGCCGGTTGCCTGTCATAAAAACCCGGAGATGGGACGCGAGGATCCGAAAGCCAAACGTTCCAGTCCGGTTCAGAACCTGGGCGTCTGGGTAGCCGGTAACAATGTGCTGATGGGCGTTGCCGATAAGCTCGTCCGCGCTACGCAAAAGAAATGACCCAATTGGGGCGAGCACTTCGATCAGTCTTATAGCGAGATGAGCGGGGTGTTCGTTTCCAATGGCTCGACGTCGGTATCCGATCAACTCAACGCCTGCGCACTGAACTTGATCAATAACGACTAGGCCTCGGGGTCAGTGCTCTTGACACCCAGTAAGTGGTACACAAAGTTTATGTGCGACTCGGCAAACGCTTGGTTAAGTGGGGCGTGTCCAATCATGAGTCGCATGTAAACGGCCCCGTAAATCAAATCCATCAGTATCTCGATATCCGTATCGGGAGATATCTCGCCGCTCACCCTCCATTCCTCTAGCGTTTCTCGAATTATCGCGCGCCTTCCATAATGAAACCGCTCTCGAAAATCTCTCAAAGTAGAGGGATCTGACTGACCTTCCGCGAGTATTTGTGCGACCAGTCGACCGGCCCAACCAGAGTATTGGTCTACGAGGGAGCGGAAGTGCTGAGCAATTGCCTCTCTCGGACCCAGTTCTCGTGGCAAGGCTGTCTTCAACATTTGGTTCTCTATGAACGCGTCGATAACGACTAACGCTTTGGAGTCCCACCACCGGTATATGGTTGATTTACTAACGCCAGCTTCTCGTGCTATCGCCTCGATTGAGATGGCTTGAATGGATTTTTCCTGCAACAGCCTGATGGTGGCATCCAGGATCTGACGGCGTGTAGCTTCGCTTCGTGGGCGACCCACTATCGATTTGGTGGTCGATACAGGTTTGTTAGTCGACATTTTCAAGATCCCTTACCCAGGTACATTTGTTTCTAAAAAACAAAAGCCCAGGATGGCTCTCGTCAAGGAAATAATTAGTATACGCAGTGTTTAGTATATTGCCTGTGCGTGAAAAATTCTACCTTGGCTGTGCTCAATCCAGCAGGAAAATGTTCGCTCGTAATAAGCTTGTTTTGTTGTTTTTAGCGCGGTCTAGAGTGCTCAAGCAGAAGGCTTTGTTGCAGTGAAAATTGCTTCGCTTGGTCGACGCTCTACAAGTCATTGCGTTTCGTTTGTATGAGGTTTTTCGCTCGGATCTGTAGTCGGTAAGTCGGCGGCGCGGGGGGCAAGTCAGGAGGGAAGGGCAGCGGCCATCTTTAAACAGTCAGCGATGAACATCACTTTCAGGTCCATTCTTCTTCGCGTTTTGTTCGTTGCTTAAAGACTCTATGAAAAGTGCAATCTTCTATTTGTAACGTGCATTTTTCGTAGTGCCCCAGCACCTCATACTGACCGGGTGCTGACGCGCTTACCCGCTTGCCATCTAGCGTACGGTGCCTTCTGGCGCTGTTCGCAAGCGTCTGCCAAGCGGAGCGCCACTATCCAATAATAAAGAGACCGCCCATGAAAACTCCAAACCCGCTGCTGGAAGACCTGAAAGGTGTTCTGCCTACTATCGCGGCTAATGCCTTCGAGGCCGAACGCGCGCGTTGTGTTCCCGCCGAAAATATCGCTTTGCTCAAAGGTATTGGTATGCACCATGCGTTGCAGCCGAAAAAGTACGGCGGCATGGAGATCTCTCTGCCTCAGTTTGCCGACTGCATCGCATTGTTGGCCGGTTCCTGTGCCAGCACGGCCTGGGCCATGAGCCTTCTATGTACTCACAGTCATCAAATCGCAATGTTTTCCAGCAAGCTGCAGGATGAGATGTGGGGAAATGACCCCGATGCTACTGCCAGTAGCAGCATCGCGCCTTTTGGGCGCACCGAGGAGGTGGAGGGAGGCGTCACTTTCAGTGGTGAGATGGGATGGAGTTCAGGCTGTGATCATGCCGAATGGGCCATCATGGGGTTCTTTCGTGAGAATGCCGAAGGCACTCGGGATTATTGTTTTGCGGTGCTGCCAAGCAGTGACTACGAAATTCGTGATGACTGGTTTGCCGTTGGTATGCGTGGCAGCGGTAGCAAAACCCTGATCGTCAAGAATGCTTTCGTGCCCGAGCACCGAATCCAGAAAGCCAAGGACATGATCGAAGGCAAGTCGGCGGGCTTTGGTTTGTATCCGGATAGCAAGATTTTCTTCGCCCCTTATCGGCCTTATTTCGCCAGCGGTTTTTCGACTGTCAGCCTGGGTATTGCCGAGCGCATGCTGGATGTCTTTCGCGAGAAAACCCGCAACCGCGTCCGTGCCTACACCGGTGCCGCTGTCGGCGCAGCCACCCCGGCATTGATGCGCCTGGCCGAATCCACGCATCAAGTTGCGGCTGCCCGAGCGTTGCTGGAAAAAAGCTGGGAAGAGATTGCCGAATACAGCGAGCGCCACGAGTACCCTAGCCGCACCACGCTCACGTTCTGGCGTACCAATCAAGGCTATGCCACGAAAATGTGTATCCAGGCTGTGGACCGTCTGATGGAAGCGGCCGGCGGCGGCGCCTGGTTTGAAACCAACGAGTTGCAACGCCTTTTCCGCGACGCACATCTTACGGGGGCGCACGCCTATACCGACTATGACGTTTGTGCACAGATACTTGGTCGCGAACTGATGGGTCTTGAGCCCGATCCCTCAATGGCCTAAGGCCGTTCGCCCTCAAGCCACAAGCCCCTCATAAAAATAATCAGAGCGCGCCCAGGGGGCGTGCTCGGGAGTCTTGCATGTCCGATATTAATGAAATTGCAGCTTCTTCTGCCTTCGATTCGCGTGCATTTCGCCGCGCCTTAGGTAACTTCGCCACCGGTGTGACAGTGGTGACAGCCGCCGATCACGATGGCCGAAAAGTGGGGGTGACGGCCAATAGCTTCAACTCGGTGTCGCTCGATCCGCCGTTGATTCTCTGGAGTATCGATAAGCGATCAACCAGTCATGATGTATTTGCTGCCGCTACCCACTTTGCCGTGAACGTGCTTGCTGCAGATCAAATTGATTTGTCGAACAATTTCGCTCGTCCGAAAGACGATCGTTTTGCTGGCATCGAATACGAGTCAGGTCACGGAGGGGCGCCCATTCTTGCTGATTGCTCCGCGCGTTTTCAGTGCGAAAAATATCAGCAGGTGGACGGTGGTGATCATTGGATCATGATCGGTAAGGTAGTGGCTTTCGATGATTTTGGTCGTTCGCCGTTGCTGTACCACCAGGGCGCATACTCCATGGTGTTGCCCCACACGCGCATGACAAAAAGTGCTGAAGGTCAGCCGCCTAGCAGCCACTTCCAAGGAAGGCTGAGCCACAATTTGTACTACCTCATGACCCAAGCATTGCGCGCGTATCAGGCAAGCTATCAGCCGCGGCAATTGTCGACAGGTTTGCGGACAAGTGAGGCGCGTATGTTGATGGTGCTGGAAAACGATGCAGGGTTGAGCCTCACGGATCTGCAACGGGAGGTGGCGATGCCCGAGCGGGAAATCGAAGAGGCCGTCGCCAATCTCACTCGTAAGGGGCTGGTCTGTGAAGAAGATAAGCGCTTGCGTCTGACCGTTAAAGGTATCGATGAAACAGAAGGATTATGGACAATAGCCCGAGAACAGCAGGAAAAAGTCTTCAGTCAATTCAGCGACGACCAATTGGAAACCTTCAAGACTGTGTTGAAAGCGGTTATCAGGCTCTGACGTGCTCTGGTTAGCGATTAAATGGACGGCGCATAAATGCGCCGTTTTTTTATGGACGCTAGAAACGTCATCGCTATTTCGGCGTGATAAGATAATTAACATGCTAACTGATTTTTGAGCCGTTTCTAAATGCCCAAGCACCGACAGTCTCTGACACTCAACCTGCTCCAGGCCCGGGAAGTGGCCATGAGCTTTTTCCGGCCTTCTCTGAAAGATATAGGCCTCACTGAGCAACAATGGCGGGTAGTGCGGATTCTCAGTCAGCAGGGCGAACTGGAGATCAATCGCTTGGCGGACTTGGCATGTATTCTCAAGCCCAGCATGACTGGCGTACTGGCGCGGATGGAGACCGCAAAGTTGGTCGAACGACGGCGCTCAGAACACGACCAGCGCCGAGTTCTGGTGAAACTGACCGCTGCCGGAGAGCGTTGCTTTGAAAGTATGAGCGGGCGCATGGAAGAGAACTATGAGCGCTTGCAGGAGCGCTACGGCGCGGAGAAGTTGCAGACGTTGTTGGTGTTGCTCAATGAGTTGAAGACACTGAAGCGTTGAGGCGGAGTGGTCACCGCTGGCATTGATGTCTGCTAGCGGCGAGCATTTGCAATTAACCTGAAATCAGTAAACACCGCCGGTACTGATCGTGGCCGGGGTATTTCTGAACTTGCTTGTCAGTGCTTGCAGGCCTTGCATCAGTACGGAAGTGTCGACGCCGACCGCTACGAATGCCGCGCCGAGCTCGATGTAGCGTCTGGCTAATCTTTCGTCGGCGCTGAGAATGCCGGGCGCTTTGCCGGCATCGCGGATTCGTATGATGGTGTCTTCAATTACTGCTTGAACTTCGGGATGGCCCGGGTTACCGCGATGGCCCATCGCAGCGCTGAGGTCGGCAGGGCCGATAAACACCCCGTCAACGCCTTCGACGTTGACGATGGCATCCAGATTCTCCAAGCCTTTCAGGCTTTCAATCTGCACCAGCAGGCATATTTGCTCGTCAGCCTTGTCCAGGTAGCCGGGCACGCTGTTCCAGCGCGACGCCCGCGCCAACGCGCTGCCTACACCGCGCACGCCACTGGGTGGATAGTGCACGGCACGCACCAGCTCTCGCGCTTGTTCGGCGCTTTCGACCATTGGTATCAGCAAAGTCTGGGTGCCGATGTCCAAAATCTGTTTGATCAACGTCGTGTCGCCAGCGACAGGGCGGATCACCGGATGACTTGCGTAGGGCGCTATCGCCTGCAGTTGGCCGAGCATGCTGCGTACGTCATTGGGCGCGTGCTCGCCGTCGATCAATAGCCAATCGAAATCGGCATTGGCAGCCAGCTCTGCGCAGTAAGGGGTGGCCAGGCCGAGCCAAAGGCCGATCTGCGCTTTGCCGCTTTTCAGGCGTTGCTTGAATGTGTTGATGGGCATATCCATGAATCAGTCCTCCAGGAGTCAGACGAAGCGGCAGGAAATGGAGCCCAGCATGTCGTAGTCGACATGGAAGGTATCGCCTGGGCTGGCAGACACTGGACGGGTAAACGACCCGCCCAGAATAATTTGCCCCGGTTGTAACGTGACGTCGTATGGGGCTAGCTTGTTGGCCAGCCAGGCGACACCTTTCGCGGGATGATTGAGCACGGCGGCAGAAACCCCTGATTCCTCGATCACGCCATTGCGGTACAAAACCGCTGGCACCTTACGAAGGTCGACCTCATGAGGGCGCACAGCACGCCCACCCATGACCACTCCTGCGTTCGCCGCATTGTCGGAAATGGTGTCGAAGACCTTGCGCGTGGCTTTGGTTTCGGGGTCGATCTGCTGAATTCGCGCGTCAATGATTTCCAGGGCAGGGATCACCCATTCAGTAGCATCCAGCACATCGAAAATAGTGACGTTGGGGCCTTTGAGCGGCTTGCCGAGGATGAATGCCAGCTCCACTTCAACCCGCGGTACGATAAAACGATTGAAGGGGATATCGGTGCCTTCGTCGAACAGCATGTCGTCCAGCAACGCCCCGTAATCCGGTTCTGAAATATTTGATGAAACCTGCATCGCCCGAGAGGTCAGACCAATCTTGTGCCCCACCAGCTTGCGTCCGTTTTTTATTTTCTGCGCCACCCAGGCTCGCTGAATGGCATAGGCATCTTCGATGGTGATCTGTGGATGTGCGAGGGAGAACTGCCCGACTTGCTCACGAGTGCGTTCGGCGTTGTCCAGTTGAGCAGCGGCTTGCTGGATGAGTTCTTGATCAAGCATGACGTGGATCTCTTAATGAGGATTGACGATGGCGGCGGGCGTGCGCAGCACTAGAAAGGCGCCTGCGACGATCAAGGTCGCGAGGACGTAGAGGGCAAGACTGGCGTTGTGGGTGGTGTCACGCATCCAGCCAATCAGATTGGGTGTCAGAAACGAGGCAATGCTTCCCAAAGAACTGATCAAGGCGATGCCCGCCGCCTGGGTACTGTTTGACAGGAATGCGGGTGGTAACTGCCAAAACATCGGCAGTGCGGCGCTCGCGCCCATACCCGCAATCACCAATCCGCCGATTACCATGAAGGGATCGCCAGGCAAAAGTCCGGCTACGGCGATACCGAGAGCTGACATGAGCAATGGCACACTCAAGTGCCACCGGCGTTCGCGACGCCGGTCCGATGAGCGTCCGCAGGCGATCATGAAACCGCAGCCTGCCAGATAGGGCAGGGCACTGAGCAGGCCTACCTTGCCGTCGCTGCCAATCCCGGAGCTATGAATCAGGGTAGGCATCCAGAAAGCTAGCGTGTTGACCGCCAACATGACCGCGCAATAAATGCCCACTAGTAGCCAGACCTGCGGATTTCGCAGGATTGCGCCAAACGAGAGAATGGATTTGCGTTGCTCTTCGCTAGCCAATTGGTTGCGCAGTTGGTTTTTCTGCTCGTTGCTCAGCCAGCTGACCGACTCGAAGTTGTCAGGCAACACCTTAAGTACCAGCAAGCCGAGAAGCACGACTGGCGCGCCTTCAATCAGGAACATCCACTGCCACCCACGTAGGCCCCCGACATCATGAAAGCCTTGCAGGATACCACCCGATAGAGGGCCACCGATGACCCCGGCCAGCGGCACGGCAATGGCAAACAACGCGGTTACTTGTGCGCGCCTGCTGGCCGGATACCAGCGATTCAGGTACACCAGAATGCCTGGGAAAAATCCGGCCTCGGCGACGCCGAGCAAGAAGCGCAACGCGTAGAAACCCTCAGCGCTGTTGATCAACAGCATGCTGGTCGACAGGGTCCCCCAGACGACCATCAACAAAGCGATCCACCGTCGTGGCCCGATGCGGTCCAGAGCGATGTTGCTGGGTACACCGAACATCGCGTAGGCGATAAAAAACAGGCCCGCACCAAAGCCGTAGACGGTATCGCTGAACTGCAGGTCGGCGCCCATCTGCATCTTGGCGAAACCAATGTTGATCCGATCAAGATGAGCAAACAGATAACACACCAGCAGCAGCGGCATCAGCCGCCAGGTCACCGTGCGGTGAGTCGACGTTGCGGCATCGCTCAAAGGCTGTGTAGCGGAAGTGGCTAAGCTCATGATTTTGTACTTTTTGTGAGAGAGGCCGATGGGAGAGGGCTTGCTAATTCGCCTGCTGCTTGAGGAAGGCATGCACGTTGTTGAGCTTAAAGTTCAGCTCGGGGTGCAGTTCGATCATTTCAAACGACAGCGCCAGCAGGCGTTCTGTCTGCAACGGTGCAAAGTGGGCGGTAATGACTTCGAACAGCTTTTCAGCGACCTGTTGGCGTGTCGCCAGGTCGCGACCATGGCCTACCTTCAGCGTCATGTGAACGAAGGCGTAATCGTGTTTGCCGTCGGCCATACGCCACGTATCCAGCCGAACGCCTCGGCTACGGATTCCCCCCAGCGGAAATACACCACTGCTCCCAAGTGTTGCGTGGACTTTTTCAAAAAGGCCCGGCAAGTCGGCCTGTTGCTCGATGTTGTCGGTGTATTCAGCAATAAAGTGCGGCATCGTGCCCTCCTGGGAGGTAGTTGCGCTGAGCGGCGGGCGCGTCCCTGCCGCTTGAGCGAAATTCAGAGCGGGAAAATGGCGTTGATCTGGCCGGTTCCGGAGCTGCCAAAGGGCTCCGTGAGGACTTCGACCGGCTTGTTGTAGTCCGGACCACCTAGCAGACCTAGGAGCATGGCGGTGTCGTGCATCTTGCCTTCGCCGAAGCAGTGTTCGGCGTAATCAGGAAGCATCGAGCAGAATTCTTTGAATCGACCTTCACGCCACAGCTTGACCACGTGCATGTCGACCTGCTTGTCGAATTCACGCGTCCAGTTGTGGATATTGGCTTCCGCCTCGCGATCGTCAGAGAAACGATGCGACAGAGAACCGGAGGCCAGCACCAGGACTTTGCGGTCGCTCTTCTCGATTGCGCGGCGTACGGCGGCGCCGAAAGTGAAGCTGTCTTCCAGGCGATGCCAGGCACACCAGGCCGCGATGGAAATTACTTTGAGTTTTTCGGCTGCAGGTACATCCATGTGCATGTAGCGCATGGGCACCAGGGTGCCGTATTCCAACTCCAGACTCGGGATGTTATGCGACAGCGTACGCACACCGGCTGCGTTGGCTTCCTCGGCGATCAGTTGTCCGAGTTCCGGGCAGCCAGGGTAGTGGTAAACCATATCCTTGATGAAATGCGGTAGTTCATTGCTTGTGTAAACACCACTGAAGTGCTCACCGTTGTTCACGTGGTAGCCGCTGTTCACCAGCCAGTGGACGTCGAACACTACGGCAGTGTCGGCACCCAGTTCGCGCGCGCGACGGCCTATTTCCTTATGTCCGGCGATAGCGGCAGCACGGCAACCGTGGTGTTTGCCCGGCAGCTCGGACAGGTACATCGACGGGACATGACAGACTTTTGCAGCCAGGACGACTTCGCCCATGATGATTCTCCTGAAATTATTCTTGTCAGTTCAATTCAGCGGCCAGTGAAAACTGCGATGAGCCGATGCGCGCCTCATCGCAGCCTTCAGCAGCGGCTATCGGCTGCTCAGAGTCCCCAGCGAGGGATGTGATGATTGCCCATGGAAATGCAGACGTTCTTGATTTCGGCGAACACTTCGAAGCTGTATTGGCCACCTTCGCGCCCAGTACCGGAACCTTTCACTCCACCGAACGGCTGACGTAGATCGCGCACATTCTGGCTGTTGATGAATACCATGCCGGCTTCGATGCCGTAGGCTATTCGGTGCGCCTTACCGATGTCCTGGGTCCAGATGTAGGACGCCAGTCCGTATTCGGTGTCGTTAGCCAATTGCAGGGCCTCGGCTTCATCCTTGAACGGAATCAGGCACACCACCGGACCGAAGATTTCTTCCTGGGCAATGCGCATTTTATTGTTCACGTCGGCGAACACAGTCGGCTGGATAAACTGACCTTTGCTCAAGTGGGCTGGCAGGTTGGCTGGACGCTCCAGACCGCCGGCTAGGAGGGTGGCGCCTTCTTCGATGCCGATCTTGATGTAGCCGGTGACCTTGTCGTAGTGGGCCTGGGTGATCATCGAGCCGACCTGGGTTTTCGGGTCTTGCGGATCCCCGACGATCAAGCGTTTGGCACGTGCCGCGAACTCAGCCACGAACTGCGGGTAAACACTTTCCTGAATGAAGATACGGCTACCGGCGGTGCAGCGCTCGCCATTGAGCGAGAAGATGGTGAACAGCGCCGCGTCGAGGGCACGCTCCAGGTCGGCATCTTCGAAGATCAGCACCGGGGACTTGCCGCCCAGCTCCATGGAATACTTTTTCAGGCCGGCGGTTTGCATGATTTTCTTGCCGGTGGCGGTGCCGCCGGTGAAGGAGATCGCTCGTACGTCCGGGTGCCTAACCAGCGCGTCACCGGCAGTCGCACCATAGCCCTGGATGACGTTGAGCACACCGTTCGGAATACCGGCTTCGACGGCCAGACGACCCAGCTCGTTGGCCGTCAGCGGCGACAGCTCGGACATTTTAAGCACGGCAGTGTTGCCCAGTGCCAGGCACGGCGCGGTCTTCCAGGTCGCCGTCATGAACGGCACGTTCCAGGGGGACACCAGGCCGCAAACGCCCACCGGCTGGTACAAGGTATAGTTGAGCATCTGGTCGTCGACCGGGTAGCTGTGGCCGTCCATGCGGGTGCAGACTTCGGCGAAAAAATCGAAGTTGTGCGAAGCTCGGGGGATCAACACGTTTTTGGTCTGATGGATCGGCAGGCCCGTGTCCAAGGTCTCCAGCTCGGCCAGATGAGGAACGTTTTGCTCAATCAGCTCGCCAAGTTTGCGCATGAGTCGTGCACGCTCTTTGGCTGGAGTATTGGCCCATTTAGGAAAGGCTTCCTTGGCCGCTGCCACCGCTTGTGCGACTTCTTTGGCACCGCCACTGGCCACTTCACCAATCGCTTCGCCGGTGGCCGGATTGTAGTTGGTGAAGGTGTCTTTGCTTTCGACCTCACGGCCATTGATCCAATGTTTGATCATAATGTTCAAGCCTCTTTACGCGCGGAGAAAAAATCCGCTTCGCTGACAATTCGATTGACGAGGCGTCCAACGCCTTCGACTTCCACGATCACCTCATCACCCGGAACTACATCTGCAAGACCTTCGGGCGTACCGGTGGCGATCATGTCGCCTGGCTGCAGGGTCATGAAACTGGACAGGTATTCGATCAGGTAAGGGATATCGAAGATCATGTCTTTGGTCGAGCCTTCCTGGCGAAGCTCACCATTGATCCAAGTGCGCAGTTTCAGATTGCCTGGTTCGGGGACATCTGCAACATCGACAATCCATGGACCGACCGGGGTCGTGGCGTCACGGTTTTTTACCCGCAAATTAGGGCGGTAGTAGTTTTCCAGGAAATCGCGGATCGCGTAGTCGTTGCATACGGTGTAACCCGCCAGATAGCTCAGCGCATCTTCACGCTTGACGTTGCGCGCAGGCTTGCCGATGACCGCAACCAGTTCGCACTCGTAGTGCATGTAGGCAACGTTGTCAGGTCTCCAGGTGATCTGATTGTGGCCGGTATAGGTGCCCGTTGATTTAACGAACACCAACGGTTCGGTTGGCGGCGCGAAGGCGAGTTCGGCAGCGTGATCGGCATAGTTCAGGCCGAGGGCAAACATAGTGCCATTGGCCGGTGGCAGCCACTCGACCTGGTCTTCGCCGAGGGAGCGGCCGTCCCTCAGATGCACGATGTTGTCTGCATCAACCGTGACGGAATGTATTTGACTTTCGAATCGGATACGAGCGTGTTTCATACGGTGCCCTCCTGCTCGGCAACGATGACATTGGTCAGGCATCCCAGACCTTGGATTTCTACGTCTACGCGATCACCAGGCAGGACATCGACACGACCCAAAGGTGTGCCGGTGATCAACACATCTCCGGCATACAAAGTCATGAACTCGCTGATTTCGGCGATCAACTGAGGAATCTTGCGTACGAAGTTTGCGGTGGAGTCTTCTTGTCGAAGCTCGCCATTGACTCGTAGTTGCAGGGTCAAGTCGTGAGGATTGGCAAGCTGTTCACGCGGTACGAACTCCGGGCCGATGGCACAGAAACCATCGCGACATTTTGCTTTCACGGCAGGGCGGTAGTAACTCTCTTCCGGAAGGCTGAATTCGTTGACGATGGTATAGCCAGCAACATGATCCAGAGCCTCGTCAGCACTGACTCGACTCGCATCTTTGCCAATCACCACCCCCAGAGCCGGCCCAGGCTGCAATGAAATTCCTGCACCAGGATGCACCACGGCGCCGCCATGTACGTTGCGCGTATTGGGCGTCTTAATGAACAGAACCGGTTTGACGGGCGGCTTTTGATACGGCGATTGCTCGAATTCAGAAAGGCGCTTCAGCAGCAATCCCTGGTAGTTCAGCACTACACCGAGCAAGGTGCCGGTCGCGATGTCATGCAAGGCATGGCTCATGCTTCTCTCCTGGCAGTGGCGGGACGGGAGGTGTCCGGCCTAATTATTGTTAACATGTTATCGTTATAATTAATATGTTAATGATCGTCAAGCGCCTTATCGTTCATGGCGATTTACTCGCAACGAGTGCACCATGGGGGCGGGGGATGTCGGGATAAGAAAAATGAGAAATGTGTGATGAACGATCGGTATCCAATTCCTAACATCAACATCGGCCAGGTCTACGATCAGCGTTACAGCGATAGCGAAGTGCATTACGACAAGCTCGGCAACCTGGCGGGTTTCTTTGGTCGCAACATGCCAGTGCACCGCCACGATCGATTTTTTCAGGTGCATTACGTCATGAGCGGAACGGTGAGGGTTTATCTCGATGATCAGCAGTACGTCGAGTCTGGCCCCATGTTTTTTCTCACCCCACCGACGATTCCCCATTCCTTCGTGACGGAGGCGGACAGCGATGGCCACGTGCTCACCGTTCGCCAGCAGTTGATCTGGCAATTGATCGAAAGCGATCCTGGGCTGGCATTGGGGCCGCAACTTCCCGCAGCCTGTGTGGCGCTTGATCACCTCAAGCCTGAGCAGCAAAGCGAATCGCGGCGTCTGGCATTTTTATTCGAAGAGCTGCGAGGGGAGATGAACGGTGGGGCCGCCGGTCACAGCGCAGCGGTGCTAAGCCTGACTCGACTGATCATGGTCAGCGTATTAAGGCTTTGCGCAAACCCTCTCGAAGCGACGCCTACGCGACGTGAAGACTTGCAGATCTTTCATCGATTCAATGCACTGATTGAAGAGCATTATCTGGAGCACTGGGCGCTTGGCCGTTATGCGCAGGCCATTGGCGTTACCGAAGCTCGGCTTAACGATGTCTGTAGGCGTATTGCCGATTTGCCGTCCAAACGCCTGGTGTTCGAAAGGGTCATGCAGGAAGCCAAGCGTTTGCTGTTGTTCACGGGCAGCTCGGCAAATGAAATCTGCTACCTGCTGGGTTTCAGGGATCCGGCGTATTTCAATCGTTTTTTCCAACGCAACGCACAAATGACGCCAGGAGAGTATCGCCTGCGACATTCGGGGTTTCGCTAATGACCTGTATGTAGGGGGGACTGCAGCGGGGTTGTTTCTGGGGACAGGTGCGCGGCGACCTCCGGCCGGTTGCGCTACTGAAGCACCAACCGTAAGCTGTTGGCTGGTTCACATAGTCCACTCAATATGCCCAATCCCAGACCTTCCCTGACACTCACTTTGCTCCAGGCTCGCGAAGCGGTTATGACGTTTTTCCGTCCTGGCCTGAACGATCATGACTTGACCGAGCAGCAGTGGCGAGTCATTCGAATTCTTCGCCAACAGGGCGAACTGGAAAGTCATCAGTTGGCACATCAGGCTTGTATTCTAAAGCCCAGCATGAGTGGTGTGCTCAAGCGCCTGGAGCGCGACGGACTGGTCATTCGCAGGAAATCGGCTGAAGATCAGCGCCGCATTTTCCTCAATCTGACCGAGCAAGGGTATGAATGCTTTTTGTCGATGAGCGAAGGGATGGAGCGCAATTACCTCGAGATCCAGCGGCAGTTTGGTGAGAAAAAATTGCAGAAACTGCTCGAATTACTCGAAGATCTTAAAAAGATCAAGCCCTGAAAGGGGTGTCTGCTTTTCCAATCGGCGACATCCACTCATCCACCGTTTTGGACTGCTCATCACAGACCAGAATCGTCAGAGCGTGCGAGCGGGTTTTCACTAAGGGGAGTAATCTCCATCCACCCGGCCTCCAACGAATGCAACAGATGGCCAATCTGATCAAGCTCACCTTCTTTGCTATCGAGCGAATCGAGGCATTTTGAACTCGATTCCGCCAGACGGGTGATAGCGACATCTACCAAACGCATTCCTTCCTCACTCAATTGAATCAATTGGCCTCGGCGATCACGTGGATCGGGAATACGGTTGGCGACGCCGCGTTCTACCAATTTGTCCGCTCGATAGGTGGCGGCGCCCGACGTCACCTTCAGCAGACGAAAGACATCGGTAGGGCGCATGCAGTAAGGCGGGCCGCTTCGCCGTAAAGCGAACAGCAGCATGAGATCCTTCATCCCCAGTTCAAGGTCGTCCGCGATTACCTCTATGTGGTGATCGATCAACATGGCGAGGCTTCGGATTCGGAGTGTAATCGCCAATCCATGGTGATCCAGATCCGGACGTTCGTTACGCCATGCTTGCGCAACGGCCTCAGGGCTGGCGGCAGGAAACAATAAATCGCTCATGCAAAATCCATCGGGTGGCTTTGAGGTGATCATACCTCAGTGTGAACCGGGTGTGCCCTGCCGCTATGGCGCTGCCAGGGCTGTCATTGAGGCGATGAACCTCAGTGCACGGGAGTCGACGGAGCGCTCACGGCAAAGCGTTAACATGCTAACGAATTTTCTTGACGAGCTCTAAAAGCGAGAATAGCCTAAAACTATCTTAAATACTGAGATACTTTGTTATTAAGATAGTTTTGGCCGCCTAGCTGCGGCTCTTCTAAAAAACAAGAACGGGGCTCGCTATGCTGACCGCTGAACAGAACCGCCTGCTGACGGACGTTTCCCCTGGCACACCTCTGCACAGGTATTGGAAAAGACAATGGATTCCAGCGCTGCGCAGTGAGGCGCTTGAGCCGGGAGGAACGCCACAACGTGTCGAATTGCTATGCGAAAAATATGTCGCCTTTCGCGCGGATGATGGTCATGTCGGATTCCTCCATGAGGCATGCCCCCATCGCGGCGTTTCGCTCGCGCTCGGTAGAAATGAAGGTAACCGGCTGACTTGCATCTTCCACGGCTGGAGTTTTGACACGCAGGGCAACTGCACCAAAATGCCAACCGAGAAGGACCAGGCTTTTTGCAAAAAGGTAAAGGGGCAAGGGTTCGAGGTGCGAGAGGGTGGCGGTATTGTCTGGGTGTACTTGGGTGAGGGCGAAGCGCCGGCCTTCACTGATTATGCATTCACCTATTTTGATCGTAAGCACGCCAGACCGCGGGCTTCCTATAACGAAGCGAACTGGTTGCAAAACGTCGAAACGTTAATGGACTCGGCCCATATCGGACTGCTGCACCATGACACCACGGCGAACCCGGAGCTTCCCCAGGCCGGGCTCCAGCTCGTCACTGGCAACGACACCCCCAAGTACACACTCGAGAGCAAGCCGTATGGCTTACGGTCGTATTCGTTGCGCACCACGGGTCAGGAGCAGGACTACCTTCGGGTGACCGAGTTTGTAGCACCGGCGAGCGCGTTCATTGGTACCACCGAACAAGAAGCGGGATTTCTGATCATCGTAGTGCCGGTTAACAATACGCGCAGTCTTCAGTGGTATGTCTATTGGGATTCGCGCCAACCTATCGATGAAAACCTCCCGGATTTCGCGCTGGATGGTACTGATGAATCCGACGACAACTTCGCAGCGTCCCGCCAAGGTCTTCTCAACTATGGGCAAGATCGCGAAGCAATGCGTGCCGGTCGGAGCTGGACAGGCGTTCCGGGCGTTATTTTTGAGGATTACGCCGTTGCCGAGAGCATTCCCATTGTCGATCGGACGCGAGAGTTCCTGGGTAGCGGGGATCTCGCAATTGTCCGTTTACGGCGTGAATTGATGGAGCGGATTCGTCAATCGGAAGCCAATGAAGACAGCGTCCAGGCGCAGGCGAGCGACTACCGTTCATTGAGAGCGTTGGCTGACATGATTCCTGTTGGGACCGTCATTCAGGACTACACGGAGCAGAAGCGTCAAGAACGCAGAATGACTTATCTCTGAGCCCGTCAGGCCGTCAGCTCGATGAGCTGGCGGCCGAACGCTCCACTAACAATCCATGGTTCGGGCTAGGTTGCGAAATGCCAAACACATTCCAGGTGTACATCAAATCAGTCACCCATGAGGCAGATGGGGTACTGGCGTATGAGCTAAAAGGGCTGGAGGGTGTGACGCTTCCTGCATTTACGCCAGGGGCGCACATTGACGTCATTGCAGAGGGTATTCCTCTGCGTAGTTACTCCTTGCTGAACGATCCTTCCGAGAGAAATCGTTACGTCATAGCGGTAGCCAAAGACCCTAAAAGTCGTGGTGGATCGATCATGATTCACGAACGCTTGCGTCCTGGAGACAAGTTGCAGGTCAGCGAGCCAAGAAACCTATTCCCCCTTGCTGAAGGCGAGCACCGTTCTGTGCTGATCGCGGGTGGGATAGGGGTTACGCCGCTTTGGTGTATGGCGCAGTACTTGAATAGCAAAAAAATTGACTGGGAGCTGCATTACTTCGCTCGTAGTGTTAACCACGCCGCGTTGATCGACGCGATGCAAGGCCACATCTCCCAGGACAAGGTCCAGTTGCTGTTGGGGTACGACGTGGAGGCTACCGTCGCTCACATTCAGGAGGTTTTCCGTGGTGATGATGGAACCCGACATTACTATTGTTGTGGGCCGGCTGGGATGATTCAGGTCTATTCCGAGCAAGCAAAGGCGCTGTCCATCTCTGATGGCAGGGTTCACTTCGAGAGCTTTATACCGCTGCAGGAAGCCGCGACGTCGGGTGGGTATGAGATCGTACTGGCGAGGACCGGGAAGACTCTCAGGATGGAGCAGGGCAAAAGCATACTCGATGCGCTGATTGAAAACGGTGTTGAGATGATGCATTCCTGTCGCGAAGGCATCTGTGGTGCTTGTGAAGTGCGGGTACTGGAGGGCACGCCAGACCATCGCGATTCAATTCTCAGCGAGGCGGAAAAGCAGGCAGGCAAGACGCTCTTTGTCTGCTGCTCGGGAAGCAAGACACCTCGTATGGTGTTAGACCTGTAATACCCCCCCTTCTGACGGCTTAATCAAGCGATGGTCGCCTCGTTGACAATACGGTACGTATAGTTTTATATATGGGGTAATTTCAACGAGAATAAAAAAATGTCCAACGACTCTCTTCGAGTGATGTGGTTTGTCCCTCCTGCTATTGCGGTATCAGCCTCGTGGCAAACGCCGGCGGATTTGCGTATCGAGTCTTCGATGACTCAATCGTCTGATGAGCAGTACTCGTCACTCTGTGCCGGAGAGGTCGACGCGGTCGTAACGTCAATCGACAACGTTTTGCACTGGAACCGCCGGCAAGGTCCACAAGACTTCGTGGTGATTGCTCAGATTGAAACCACCACGCCGTTACAACTGGTCGGTTCCTCGGCGCTATCCGCTCCTGCAGATTTGCGCGGTGCCAACATTCTGGTGGACGCCCCCGAGAACGGTTTTGTCATTGCCCTTCGAGCGCTACTCAAGGAAGCAGGGCTCCGCGCTGACGATTATCGCCTGACACCCGTTGGCGGGGTGCGTGAGCGGTTTGCGGCTCTTGTTGCGGGGGAGGGTGATGCGACCTTGCTCGGGCCGCCGTTCGACACCATGGCGGTTCAGCGGGGACTCAAGACTATTGCAACGATTCAGGGTGTATTTACCAATTTTCCTGGTCAAGGACTGGTCGTGAGGAAGTCGGCGAGTCAGGCGAATGACGCCCTGAAAGCGTGGGTACGCATCCTCAACGCAACACTTACGACCATGCCTGGCGACACGGTAAAGCTGACAGAGGCTTTGGAGCTGCTTGGCATGCCTGTCGAAGCAGTAAAAGCAATGGTGAATACATTTCCTGAAACGCTGACGCCTTCTCGCGAGGGTCTTGAGCTTCTTATTGGGCAGAGGGCGTTGCTAGGGTTGCCCGGCGCGGATTTTACCTATGAGCAAATTGTCGACGGCTCATTCTTACAATAATTCGGAGGTACACTTGAAAAAGTTCTCGCTCGGTACATTTTCTTTAAAAGCCAATCCACAGCAACGCTTTGCTGGCCTGGTTATTGACGCAAAGGTGATCCCAGTCAGTCGCGTGGCTGAGGAGTTCGGAGTTGATATTCTCCGAGAAAAAAGTGTGCTGTCGCTACTTGAAAACTGGAATGCCAGTTACTCCGCGCTCGAATCGATTGTCAATAAAGTCATTACGTCGTCCTGGTATGATGAAAATCAACTCACGTTTCGCCCTGCAGTTGATCTGCCGCGTCAAGTGTTCTGCACAGGCGCAAACTATCGAAAGCATGTAGTGGATTTGACCGTCGATTCAAATGTCGGTCCAGAAGGGCTAAGCAAGGAAGAATTGAGGACTTGGGCTGAAGACATGATGGATGACAGGGTCGCTAATGGAGAGCCCTATGTATTCACCAAGCCCGTCTCTGCCATTTCGGGAGCCTATGACGACTTGGTTCTTCCTCCCACTACCAGCAAGCCTGACTGGGAGCTTGAGTTGGCCGTAGTGATAGGCAAGGAGGGGTACAATATCCGTGTGGAAGATGCCATGGATTATGTAGCCGGTTACACAATCGTCAATGACATTTCGGCTCGCGACCTCATTCCACGCACTGATTACAAGATGCTCGGTACTGACTGGCTCAGATCGAAAGGGCAGCCAGGCTTTCTTCCGCTTGGTCCGTATCTGGTTCCCAAGCAGTTCGTTGAAGATCCCCACAACCTCTCGATGCAACTGACAGTGTCCGGTAAAACAATGCAGGATGAGACGACGGCAGATATGCTTTTTGGGATTGAACAACAAATCGCATACATCTCGAAGTACGCAAAGCTATTGCCCGGCGATGTGATTTGTACAGGCTCCCCTGCAGGTAATGGAACTCATTACAATCGTTTCTTGCGCGACGGCGACATTATGGTTGGCACAATTGCCGGACTGGGTGCGCAACGGCAGAACTGCATCAGTCATTCAGGTTGAGGTAACGTCTTGTGCAAAAAATCATTGACAACCCAGACCGAGCTTTTTTGGAGCGTGCTATTTCAGAGGCCCAATTTGACATCCCGTTTGAATTGACTGCTGGATTAAGTGCACTTGGCGCGAGGTTGATTAATGGCGGCCTTGGCATTGTCGAACTTAGTTTCGAAGCGCCATTAACATCCCTTCAGGGAAATGACGTTGTATCCGGTGGCACATTGATGACCATGCTCGACTATGCCATGGCTTTTGCAGTACTCAGCACGCTGCCCTGTGGGCAAACCTGTGCCACTACCAGCATTACGGTGAATATGCAGGCTGCTGCGAAGCCATCGTTGTTGAAAGCAAAGGCAACAGTTGAACGTGTGGGTCGTCAAATTGCGTTCGCCAGGGCCGAACTTCATGACCCTCAGCGAGAAGTGCTGATCGCCAGTTCGTCAGCAACGTTTGTGGTTATGCCAGTGAGTCGCCTAAAGGCGGTATGACTCAAAAAATTTGATTAATAACGAAACTAAACGAACCGTTTTTGAGGTTGCATGATGAATAACATTACCGAAGTGGCTTATAAGCCAGTACGGAGGATTGTCACTGGTCACAACGAAGCTGGTGAGTCGATTATCACCAGTGACGCCAATACACCAAATGTTCTGGCACAAGCTGGTAAGCCGGTTGCACAGGTCGTCTGGGCAACGGGTGTTGGGCGTGCGGACGGTTTGGATCCAGCGCCAGCCGGACACAAATTTGGTTTTCATTCTGATGAGGGTTCGCTTCTTCGAATAGTCGACTTCCCGCCAGATGAAGTTTATGACCAGGAAAAGTTGGTCGAATTTCTTGATAGTGAAGGTGTGCGCGACAAGAAAAAGCCTCGACATTTCTGGTTCCACAAAACGCAATCCCTTGATTACGCCGTGGTACTCGAGGGCGAGATTGTCGCGATGATGGATCACGGTGAGACCGTTATGCGGCCAGGAGACGTACTGGTACAGCGCGCAACCAACCACAGTTGGTCGAATCGTTCCGGGCGTAACTGTCGAATGCTGTTCGTCCTGTTAGCGCTGAAAGAAGGAGAAGAACTGTGAGAAAAATTATAATAACCGCCGCTATCACGGGCGGGGCACATACGCCGTCGATGTCTCCTCATCTCCCGGTTACTCCTCAGGAGATTGGCGATCAGGCGATCGAAGCGGTAAAAGCGGGAGCGGCGATCGTTCATCTTCACGCCCGAAACCCTGAGGATGGTCGCCCCACTGGCGATCCTGAAATCTTTCGTCAATTCGTCTCGAGAATTAAGGCCGAAACGGATGCCATCGTGAACATTTCTACGGGCGGTGGTGGCCCGGGAATGGCAATTGGCGAGCGTGCGGCGGCGGGTGTAGCACTACAGCCGGAAATGTGTTCCCTGAACATGGGGTCTATAAACCTCAACCTTTCCGAAATGGCCAGCAAGGATCGAGAGTGGCGTTACAGCTGGGAAGTGGAGCATCTTAATGCCACAAAGGATCTGGTCTTCCGCAATACTTTTTCCGATATCGAATGGATCCTGCGAACCATTGGAGATACCGGTACCCGCTTTGAGTTCGAATGTTACGACGTCAGCCACCTATACACGCTGAAGTATTTCCTGGATAAAGGACTGGTTAAGCCGCCTTTGTTCATTCAGACAGTATTCGGCTTGCGTGGTGCCATGGGGGCTCATATCGAAGATGTGATGCATCAGAAGCGAACCGCAGATCGTTTATTTGGCGATCAGTATCACTGGTCGGTATTAGGTGCAGGTAAGGACCAGATGTCGCTGGCGACACTCGCGGCTATTATGGGCGGCAACGTCAGAGTGGGTCTAGAAGACAGTTTGTACATTGGGCGCGGTGAGCTGGCGGTTTCTAATGCCGCGCAAGTGCGGAAAATCCGAAGTATCGTAGAGCAGTTGGGGTTTGAAATCGCTACGCCTCAAGAGGCAAGGGAAATGCTCGCGCTAAAAGGAAAGGCAAATACTAACTTCTAATTCTTTATCCAGCAGCTCCTTCCAGTGAGTCGCACCTTATGTTGTGAAATATACAAGCCGGCCATTAGGTCGGCTTTTTAGTATGGAAATCATGGCGATTTTTAGGGTTTCGAGCCCAACAACTCGCATATGTAATTGATATGTGATTCAGCAAAGGATTCGTCCAGAGGCGCGTGACCTATCAACAGGCGCATATAAACCGGTCCATAGATCAAATCCATAAGTACTTCGACATTTGAACCTTTTGAAATGTCGCCGCTGTTTTTCCATTCGTCAAGCATCTCTCTGACGACTGCTCTACGGCCGTAATGAAATCGCTCACGGAAGACGCGAAGGATGGCTGGATCAGATTGACCCTCGGCGATAATTTGAGCGACGAGCCGGCCAGGCCATCCTGAATATTGGTTCACCAAAGAATGGAAATGGTGTGCTATAGCGTCGCGTGGGCGCATGCCTCGAGGAAACGTTGTTTTAATCAAATGCTGCTCAATAAACGCATCGATTACCACAGAAGCCTTGGATTCCCACCATCTATAAATGGTCGCCTTGCTGACTCCTGCCTCTCGAGCGATCGCTTCAATAGAAATCGCTTGAATCGATTTGTCTTGAAGGAGGCTGATAGCAGCCTCCAGGATCTGTCTGCGCGTCGCTTCACTACGAGGACGTCCAGCAGGCGATGAGGTGTTCTTAAGCTGCATTGATGGGTTCCTTGGCTCCGCGGCCTGGGGATGTTCTGGCTGATTCATTGCGTGCATTTATAAACAAAACGAGACGATCAGTATATTTGCTGCAAGACAAAATTACCAATTCGGTGTTAGGTTCCAAATTCCGATAGAACAGACCAAGCAACGGGGGCCATAGAGGCAGATCTATCGAGAAAAGCGCTCATTTTTGATCTTTACAAAACGGTGCGTGTCGTATAGCTTTGAGTCCTGAAAACCTGGTTCAGGTTCATTCGAGTCAATAAAAAGAGGAAGATCACATGAAGCTCGGCCGAATTTCTGTTAACGGGCCCGACGGCGCCGAAGCCCGTTTGGTGCTGGTAGTTCCTGAAGAGAATCGGGTCATCGACCTGAAACGCGCGCTCCATGAACAGTTGGTCAAGGAAGGCTCTTCCCGGGAATCCGCTCTGCAATATGCCAATGCTGTTTTCCCTGGCAGTATGTCGGCGGCAATTGCACTGGGCACACCGTTTACCCAGGCTGCTGAAAAGATCAACGCAAAGCGGCCAGATGCACATTCAATCTCATTCGATAGCGTGAATTGGTTGCCAGCCTCGGATCCCTCAGTGGTGCGGGATGGGCTGACTTTCGTTGGCCATATCAAGGGCTTCCATGAAAAGATTGGCGCGCCTCCCACTCCAAATCTTTTGAAGGTGCCTGGCTACTTCAAAGGAACCCCGCATACGGTCATTGGGCATGAGGCTGAAGTTCCTTGGCCGGGATACATTCAGTACATGGACTACGAGCTTGAGCTTGGTTACGTCATCGGCAAGCGTGCAGAAAGTCTGCGTCCTGAAAACGCGCTTGATCATCTGTTTGGCATCACCATCTTCAACGACTTCAGTGCCCGCGATTGTCAGGCGGTCGAAATGCCGATTGGGATGGGTCCCACCAAGTGTAAAGATTTCGCCTACGGTATAGGGCCTTGGATTACCACAGTCGATGAATTCAAAGACCTGGACCGGATCGGTATGGAAGTTCGCGTCAATGGCGAGACTTGGGGTAAGGGTGATAGCTCCAATAAGCTGTGGACGGTTGGCGAACTCATCGCATGGGCCAGTCTTGGTGAAGTTATCGTTCCTGGCGATGTGATCGGTTCGGGTACCATGGGCGGTGGTTCAGCTTTGGAGCTTGATCGTAAGCTCCAACCAGGTGATGTCGTCGAAATGATCGTTGAGGGGGTCGGCACCCTGCGCAACACAATGGGGCAACCGATCCCGGATCTTTGGTGGCCCGAAGAACGCAAGCCATTCATGTGACGCGTAGTTAAAACTCACGCGCGCATCAGAGATTTCAGGCCCGGCAATGGTTCGGGCCTGACATAACAAAAACGCATTCTTTGATAGGTGTTGAAATGAACATCCTTGGCCCGGACACTTTGTATTTTGGTGTTGACGATGTCGCGCTAAGTGAGCGCTTCCTGGAAGATTACGGCCTTGAGCCGGTTGGGGGCGGACGCTTTGAGGCATTGGATGGAACTGGTGTAGTTATCAAACATCGTGACGATCCGTCGCTACCTGCCTGGAATTTGCCGACCGCAAACATGTTGCGCAAGACAATGTATGGCGTAAAAGATATCGCGACTCTCGCGAGCATCCGGAAGGAATTTGAGGGCGAGCGTGAAGTCAAGGTTCTGGCCGATGGTTCACTGGAGTTAGTGGACGATCTCGGATTCGCTCTGGGCTTTCAAGTTTCGATCAGAAAGCCGCACAAACTGCCCGCCGAGCGCGTAAACGCGCCGGGAGATATTCACCGTCCTGCGAACAAAACCGGTGTGGATGAAAGTTCCGAGCTCGCTCCCAAGCCACGAACGCTCTCTCACGTTGTCTATTTCGTTCCAGATATCGAAAAGGCCGAGCGCTTCTATGCGGATCGTCTGGGCTTCAAACTCACCGACAAATTTGTCGGGATGGGTCCATTTCTGCGTCCTGCGGGTACTTTCGACCACCACACCCTTTTCTTCATTCAAACCCCGCCGCATTTGCAGGGATGCGAGCACTTTACCTTCCATATGGGGGGGCCTCAGGAAGTACTGCAAGCCGGCTATGCGTTCGCAGCTAAAGGTTATGAGTCATATTGGGGGCCGGGGCGACATAAGTTTGGGTCTAACTGGTTCTGGTACTTCAACACCCCGTTGGGCTGCCACATTGAATACGACGCTGATATGGATCAGCACGACGATGACTGGTCGCCGCGCGTAGCTCCTGCAATCATGGATAACTCCCAGGTGTTCCTCTTCCAATGGCGTGAAAAGTGGGCTCCTGGCGGCAAGCCTGATTAATAAGGGGGGGTAAGTTGAAGGTGGCAAAATCTGATCGCCGCAGGCTTTGCCATCTCGAGCAAATTGCGCCAGGCCAATCTTTGGGGTTCAGGAAGGAAAGCACAGGTCCCGACGACATTTTTTTAGTCAATGACTGCGGAAACATCTATGGCTATAAAAATTCTTGTCCCCATTGGCCCGGTTCAACTATGCCAGTTCGCAAGAATCGATATCTCGACAGCGAGTCCAGTCATATCGTTTGTAGTGGTCATGGTGCGTTGTTTGAAATTAGTTCGGGGTTGTGCATAAAAGGGCCCTGTATTGGCTTGCGTTTGACTCCTGTGAGTTTGGAGATTACCGAGATGAAAGAAATATTTTTACTGGAAGAGTAGCATCCAGAGGATTTTTGGCAGATCCCTATATTATTTGATTGCGTCAATTTCCATTGCCAAAAACAAAAACAAGAAAGGAACGTGTGATGAAGACTCCAGCTGATTTTCGCCTGGTGATTTTTTTTGGTGTACTGCTGTTTGCCGCCAAATCGATGGCGCTTGAAGGAGGTGCTTCCAGTTATCCATTGGGTATTGTAACTGTCATGAGTGGGGCAGTAGGTGCTCCAGGTGAAACCCACGCCTATACATACAATAAAACTGTTGCCATAGATTCAATTCGAGATGGGCAAGGAGATAAGGTATTTCAAAAGGCTAAAGGAAGAGTTCACGCTCATGCTTTGAGATTAGTACATACGCTTGATGGGCCAACACTACTTGGCGGGAACGTTTCATTGCAGCTCGCAGTTCCTTACGTTGCCGGTCACCTGGATATTCCTGCATTGGGAGCATTTGGTAGAGACTCCTCGAATGGAATGGGCGACCCATTATTCGGTGCCTTGGTCAGCTGGCAGTCTCCAACCTATCTTCATAACCTGGAGTTGGATTTTGTAGCGCCTTGGGGCAAATATGATGACCACGCCTTGATTAATCCAGGAAACAATAGTAAGGCAATTTATGCTGCTTACGCCTTTACCTGGTTTCCAATGCCGCAAGTTGAGGTCAGCTCGAAGATCAGTGTCAACTACAGTTACGAAAATCCAAAGACTGACTATAAATCTGGAGTGCAGGTCGTTGCAGACTATGGATTTAACTATCGACTGACCCAGAACTGGCTGGCAGGTATTGGTGGATATTTGTCGACTCAGTTAAATGATGACCAGTCCCACGGGAATGATGTAGGTAATCGAACCAGATCCATAAAGGTCGGCCCGCAAGTGGGCTACGCAAGTCGGGATTTTGGCATAGTACTCGGCTATCAAAAAGATGTTTATGCTCGAAATGCTTCGGAAGGCGACACAGTGATGCTCAATGGAATGTTTAAATTTTAATTAGGTGCTGCAATTTTACGCTTGGCTTCTAGTGCAAGCGTTTTTTTTAAAAAATCATTGTGGCGATTTGGCTTTATTGCCCCTGACGCCATCTGCCATTCAGCGCGTGTCGATTCTTAGGTATAGAGAATCGATACATGACGCTATTTTGTCCCTTTCAGGTTGAACTCTTAACCTCAACTTTTCTTGCAGTTACCTTGCAGAACATAACAAATGGAAACGTACCAAACGGTACGTTCTGTTTTTTTTGTAATTTTCGCCGCTTAGTAGATGAACGGTGAGATTGTGCCTGCGCGTTGTCTGTTCACCCGGCAGGAAAGGGGTCGGCAACTTTCAAGCCTCAAAAGATCACAACTATCTGTCTTTCAGCGCTTTCTGTAGGTGGATCCTCGGATTTAGACGCTGCCTGGGTAACGAGATGCCAGCCCCCCCCCAACAGGGAACCGTAGGCAAAACACATCACCCCGGGCTTGACAGGCCTGGTTGATAGCTGTAAATATACGAAACGTCCCGTATCGTATAATTTGATGGGGATAGTCATATCGCTGATGCTCGGTGAGACCCGAATAGGTATATGAGTTTTCGGAAGGAACGGTTAAGTAGCGTAAAATTTAAGTTAAGCGAAGCCTAATACAAAAACAAAAGAGGTTCGTATATGCGTGTAATAAAGTCTACTGCGTACTCATATCCGTCGCCTTCAGGGCGGCCAAAGTTCCTATCATGCGTTCTAGCAGGCGGTGCGCTGAGTGTGATATCGATGAGTGCAAGTGCATTTCAAATTGATACGGGCGACAATGATCTTAGTGCACGCTGGGATAACACCCTCAAGTACAGTTCTGCATGGCGTCTGAAGGACCCAAGCAGCAAGCTTTCGAAAAGCGAAGTCAGCCTGAACCAGGATGACGGTGACCGTGCTTTTGATAAGGGCCTTATCTCTAACCGTTTTGACCTGCTCTCGGAAATGGATATCGGTTACCGTAATTTTGGTGGTCGTCTAAGCGGGGCAGCCTGGTTCGACACCGAATACCAGAAGGACAACGATAACAACAACCCCGCGCGCGCGAATCAGGTGTCGGTTGCCTATGACGAATTCACTGATGACACTCGACATCTGCACGGCGGTGATGGTGAGTTATTAGATGCATTCGTCTACTGGAATGGTGAAGTTGCGGATCGAGCTTTGTCCTTTCGTTTGGGTCGTCATGGCCTGATTTGGGGGGAAAGTCTGTTTTTCGGGGCCAACGGGATTGCTGGCGGAATGGCCCCGGTGGACGTGGTAAAGGCTATTTCAGTACCCAACACCCAGTTTAAGGAAATCACCAGACCAGTTAGTCAGTTGTCTACTTCCTACCAACTTACTGATGCGCTTTCGTTGGGTGCGTTCTATCAGTTTGAGTGGGAGGAAACACGATTACCTGCGGCGGGTAGCTATTTTTCCACCCTCGATATGATGGGAGAGGGGGCTGAGCGCCTGATTGTCGGGGAGCCATTCCCTGATTTTCTCGGTGGTAATCCAAGCAGCCCTGCGGCCTTTTTTCATGGTAAGGACAAAAAAGCCCGGAGTTCTGGACAGGGTGGCCTGCAGTTACGCTATGCAGCTGAAACTGTTGATTACGGGCTTTATGCTATCCAATACCATGATAAAACCCCGCAGTTGTACCTCCGTCCTGGCGTAGGCGCCCCTAATTTTGCAACCGGACAAGTAGGTGAGTTCTTCTGGGTGTATCCGGAGGATATACGCGCACTGGGCGCAAGTTTTACCACGTCAGTTGGTGAGTATAACTTTGCCGGGGAAGCGTCTATGCGCTGGAATATGCCCCTGGTATCGAATGGTCAGGTCGTACTGCCAGATGTAGACGCTGACAATGACAATCATCCACTTTACGCGGTCGGGCGGACTGCCCACGTGAATTTGAACGTGCTTGCATCTCTCGAGCCAACTTTCATATCCAATGAGGCCAGCTTGATCGGTGAAATTGCCTGGAACCGTTTGTTGAAGGTTACTGAAAACCGATCAGCACTGGATCCGAATGCTACAGATGACGGGGTAGGGCTAAAGTTGGTGTATACACCAACTTATCGTCAGGTTTTCCCGGGCATCGATCTTGGTGTTCCGCTAGGTGTCAGCTACTTCCCAATGGGTAAGTCGGCTGTAGTTGGCGCTTTCGGTCCTGATAAAGGTGGTGATTTCAATATCGGTGTAACCGCCACCTACCTTGATCGTGTCACTTGTGGTTTGACGTACACACATTATTACGGTCCATCTGACACTACGCTCAATGAGGCCAGCCAGTTTAATTACAAGCAATCATTTAAAGATCGGGATTACCTGGCCTTCTCTATCAAGAGCACTTTCTAAGAGGACTTGAACATGATTTCTCGAATTAAATTCAGTGCTGCTTATTTTTTCATAATGAGTGCTATTGCTTTTAGTGCGTCCGCGATGGCTACCGGAGTGGATGATTTAGGCAAAAGCCTGACCCCCTTTGGCGCTGAACGGGCTGGTAACGCGGATAAAACTATCCCGGCATGGGAGGGTGGATATACCACCGTTGATCCGTCTTATCAGAAGGGTGGTAAGCGTGGCGATCCTTTCGCCGCGGATAAACCACTGTTCAGCATTACTTCGAAGAACATGGCTCAATACGCAGATAAGCTGAGCGATGGTGTTAAAGAAATGTTCAAACGGTATCCAGACACCTATCGAATGGATATCTACCCAACACGTCGAACAGCAGCGGCTCCGCAGTGGGTATATGACAATACAGCCAAGAATGCGGTTAATGCCAAGCTGGTAGAGGGTAGCGCGGGTCCAATGCCCGAAGGGGCTTATGGCGGTATCCCGTTTCCGATTCCGAAAAATGGTGACGAGGCGATGTGGAACCATCTGCTGAGTTGGAGCGGTACTTCCATTACGCGGGACGCTCGCTTTTATTTGATGACTGCTGATGGTCAACAGGTAATGACTACCGATGGTAAGGCTATCCAAGAGATGCCGTATTACTTTCAGGATGGCTCGGCGCAGACTTTCGATGGCGATTACTGGATGATTCGCCTGCTTAATATTGGTCCACCGATTCGTGCTGGTGAGCAGGCGATGGATCGGGCCAATCTCAATGCCGATAAATCACAGACGCATATCTACCTTGCCGGCCAACGGCGAGTGCGCAAGGTTCCTAACTCCTGCTGCGACACGCCAGCGCCTTCAACAGCAGGCGTGATGGCCTATGATGAACTGTCCGTTTATAAAGGGCGGCTCAACCGGTTCAATTGGAAGTTAGTAGGTAAAAAGGAACTTTATATTCCCTATAACACCAATAAATTCTTTACCGCAGGCAAACCGGAAGACGTACTTGGTAAGCGGCATCTTAATCCAGACGTCTTGCGCTGGGAACTGCATCGTGTGTGGGTTGTCGAGGCAAATCTGAAGCCTGGCGAGCGCCATCAAATGGTTAAGAGCCGTTACTACCTGGATGAAGATACCTGGCAAGCGCTGTTGGGCGATCGTTGGGATGCAAGTGGTCAATTGGCCAAAACGCTGTGGGCGCTACCGGCAGTCATGCCAGATATTCCTGCCCAGGCTTCTGTCTCGTCGGGGTTCTATGACTTTATGTCCGGTACTTGGTTTGTACTTGACCTGCTCACTGGACAGTCCTCGCAATGGGGGATTGTCGAGCGTTTCAAGAAGTCTGACTTCTCGCCAACAGTAATGGCGGGGCAGGGTGTGCGTTAACGCTAAGACTCTCTGAAAAGCACCGACAATCTCAGTTGTCGGTGCTTTTGCGACACGCGGTTCAAGAGATAATAAAAATGATAATAAACAGTCGTTTAAGTGCCTTGGCGTTAGCTTTGGCTTTGTCTGCTTTAGCTTCGCTTGCTTGTGCTGAGGGTGGAGCCGTAGGCTCTGTCCTGAGCTCATCGGCGATGCAAATCGCCACACCCGCTCATGCTGTTCTGATTGATTTGGCACGTGCTGGTGATCGACTGATTGCGGTTGGTGAAAGAGGCGTCATTGTACTTTCCGATGACAATGGCCAGTCCTGGAGACAGGTGCAGGTACCGGTCTCAGTCAGTCTGGTTGCGGTTCAGTTCATCGATGACGAACATGGCTGGGCAGTCGGACACGGTGGCACAGTGTTGGCCACTGCGGACGGTGGTGAGCGCTGGAGCCTCCAGCTTACGGGTATACAGGCTGCAGAGATTGAGTTAAAGGCAGCTCAAGATATAAAAGCTAATGCAGTCGATGCCGACGCGGCTGATATGCGCATTTCCAATGCCGAACGCCTGGTAGCAGATGGGCCGGATAAACCATTCCTGGCGTTGCATTTTCTTGATGCCAACCACGGCCTCGTAGCCGGCTCCTACGGAATGGTTTTTTCTACTCAGGATGGTGGGGCAACATGGCAATCGCTAATAGGCAGCATCGAAAATCCGTCGCTTGTGCACATCTACGCGATTGCTCGGAAAGACCACCTTTGGTTCCTTGCCGGTGAACAAGGTTATGTAGCTCGCTCAACAGATGACGGAAAGTCTTTCAAACAATTGCCAAGCCCATATAACGGTAGCTTTTTCACTGCGAATGTACGGGGTGACGGAGCTCTGCTAATCGCGGGACTTAAAGGCCATGCCTATTTGTCATCTGATGATGGTGCCAGCTTTAATCAATTGAAGGTCTCTAGGCCGAGTTCAATCAGTAGTTCCGCTCGATTGCCAGATGGAAGTGTATTGCTAGCCAATCAAACTGGTGATTTGTTCAGTAGCTCTACCTCAAATGGTTTAGCACTTAACCCGGTGGGCAACCCGCTGGGAATTCCCGTGAGCAGCATTGTTGAGGCGGTCGACGGTAGTCTGATTACCTCCGGTTTTGCTGGTTTGTCACGTTTTTCACATCCCGCCACTGAAGTTTCGGAGTGAGCATATGAATTCCGCTCGTCATCCTTCCCTGCCTGAGTCAGGCATATTTGATCCAAGGTCAGGGACCTTGGTTGAGCGTGCTCTATTCAACCATCGCCACTGGGTGCTTCTGCTATGTCTGCTGACAACGGTCCTGCTCGGCTGGCAATCCACTCGACTGGGATTGAACGCTAGTTTCGAGAAGATGATCCCGACTGGTCATCCCTATATTGCCAATTATCTAGCCAATCAAAAGGAGCTCTCCGGACTCGGTAATACGGTGCGAATTGCGGTTGCGAACAAGAAGGGGGATATCTACGACACTGATTACCTGCGTACTTTGCAGTCCATGAACGATCGTATCTTTTTGCTGCCGGGCGTGGACCGCGTGTACATGAAGTCGCTATGGACGCCTTCCACACGCTGGGTTTCGGTTACGGAAGATGGGCTCGATGGTGGGCCGGTCATTCCTGACAAGTACGACGGCAGCCCCGCATCCCTTGCTGAGTTACGAAGCAATGTGCAGTTGTCCAACGAGATAGGACAACTGGTAGCCTTCGACCAGCGGTCCAGCATCATTTCCATTCCTTTGCTGTCACGCACGCCGGAGGGCCAGCCCCTCGACTACGCCAAACTTTCTGCTCAGTTGGAAGCGCTTCGCGCCGAGTTTCAAAGCGACAACATTGACATTCACATCACGGGGTTCGCAAAGAAGGTAGGGGACCTGATAGATGGCCTGGGGCAAATCATGCTGTTCTTTGCCGCCGCCATTGCTATCACGACAGTAGTGCTCTATGGCTACACCCGATGTCTACGGAGCACATTTCTGGTCGTGCTTTGCTCGGTAGTGGCAGTTGTCTGGCAGCTTGGTTTGCTGCCGTTGCTGGGGTATGAGCTTGACCCATATTCGGTCCTGGTGCCCTTTCTGGTGTTTGCCATTGGCATGAGTCATGGCGCCCAGAAAATGAACGGCATCATGCAGGATATTGGTCGCGGCATGCACCGAGTGGTTGCCGCGCGCTTCACGTTTCGTCGCCTGTTTCTCGCCGGTCTGACTGCACTGCTTTGTGATGCGGTGGGATTCGCCGTGTTAATGATCATTCAGATAAAAGTCATTCAAGATTTGGCCATTATCGCTAGCATCGGCGTTGCGGTTCTGATTTTCACCAACCTCATTTTGCTACCCGTCCTGCTCTCCTATGTCGGCGTCAATCGCTGCGCAGCCGAGCTAAGCCTCAAGAGCGAACGGGCCGAGCAGAGTGGGCAAGCGCGACACGTTTTTTGGCGATTCCTTGATCTATTTACTCGAAAACCATGGGCCTTGATCAGCGTAGTTGTCAGCCTGGTGGCTGCTGTGCTGGGCTTTATGGTCAGCTTGCATCTGGCAATTGGCGATCTTGATGCGGGAGCGCCAGAGCTACGTCCAGACTCGCGTTATAATCTGGACGATGCCTTCATGACGCGCAGCTACGGGGCCAGCAGTGACCTGTTTGCCATAATGGTGAAGACGCCGAAGAGTGCCTGCTCTCGCTACGACATCTTGCGCAAGGTCGATGATCTAGATTGGCAGTTGCGTAGTTTGCCCGGTGTAGATTCAACCAACTCCATGGCGCTGCTAAATCGTCGTATGTTGGTAGGCCTGTCTGAGGGCAACTCGAAGTGGTACGAGCTGCAAAACAACCAGGCAATGCTCAACATGATTACCGCCAGCGCGCCACGTGGACTTTACAACGAGTCCTGCAGCCTGCTGACGCTTTACGTTTTTCTCAAAGACCATAAGGCTGAAACCCTTTCGCGCCTGGTTAATCACGTCGAAGCTTTTGCAGCGGCTAATGACACCGATGAAGTCAAATTCCAGCTTGCTGCCGGCTCTGCAGGAATAGAGGCGGCAACTAACATTGTGGTCAAAGAGGCCAACCGCGAAATGCTGTTTTGGGTGTACGGCGCGGTTATTTTGCTCTGCCTCATCACCTTCAGGTCCTGGCGAGCGACTTTGTGTGCCGTAATTCCGCTTATGCTCACGTCGATACTGTGTGAGGCATTGATGGTCGGGTTAGGTATTGGCGTAAAAGTGGCGACGTTGCCGGTAATCGCTCTAGGTGTCGGTATCGGGGTTGATTACGCGCTCTATGTAATGACCATCATGCTGGGTTTCTTGCGCGAAGGAAAAAGCCTCTCGGAAGCTTACTACCGTGCGTTGGTCTCCACTGGGAAGGTAGTAATGCTCACAGGGATAACTTTGGCGATAGGTGTTGGTACCTGGATATTTTCCCCCATCAAGTTCCAGGCTGACATGGGTGTTCTCCTGGCGTTCATGTTCGTCTGGAACATGGTGGGGGCTCTTCTCCTGCTGCCGGCACTGGCTTACTTTCTTTTGCCTTCCACCCCCCGGAGCGAGGCTTCCAGCAGCAAGGTGGCCAACCCCATGGCGTTGAGTGAACAACCCACTTCAGGTCATCCACCGCGTCTGCACCGCGCCATCTCCTGATCATTGCGCCACGGCGT
This sequence comes from Pseudomonas jessenii, assembly GCF_002236115.1. Lineage (GTDB taxonomy): Bacteria > Pseudomonadota > Gammaproteobacteria > Pseudomonadales > Pseudomonadaceae > Aquipseudomonas > Aquipseudomonas jessenii. The sequence goes on from NZ_NIWT01000002.1 coordinate 770,619, forward strand.
ATTACGGTTGATCAAGGGCTTTCATAACAACTGCGGCGGGGGAATATAGCGCGCGGATAATCCTGGACCTGGTTCAGGTTTTTCTGGCCATTGACGCTGCCTACGTTGGGAAGCCCGTAGCGACTCCTTCAGTGGACATGTTTCCCTGTCCCCTGGCGCACCACCACTAGCATGAAGAGGGGATGGGTATGTCTTTGGTGAACCGGTTACTGGGTAATCTCTCGGTGGGAGCCAAGCTGTCGATCGGTTTTGGCTTGGTGCTGCTATTCACTCTCGGGGTGGGAATTGCCGCGTTTCATTCTTTGAGTTTGTTGGGGGCGCGCGGTGAACAACTCCGTACTGAGGACTGGATTCAAACGTTGATCCTGCAGGCTCGTATCGCGGAAAAAGAATATGCGCTAAATCTTTCTCCTCTGGCGCAGGATCAAGTGCGAGGTGCAATTGACCAACTCATTCGCCATTTTGATGATCTCCCCCAGAAAAACAGCGCTGAGTTAGCGATGCGGGATGCGTCCAGCGACTATTTAAAGCAATTCCTGAGTTATGCCGAGTCGCTTCAGCGAGCACGCGAGGCTCGCTTGCGCATGCAAACACTCGCCCAGACAGCGGGTGAGAGCTTCACCTTGGTATTTCTCGATCAACTGGATGCATTGAGCGAGCAACAACAACAAGGAGCCTCTCCAGGCAGTGGGAAACTGTTGTTGCTGGAACAGACCACCGCTCTGCGTGACAAGCTGGCGAAGCTCCGTGACAGCGAACTCTATTATTCGTTGGATGGTGAGGAGCGCTTCCGTAGCGATTGGGAGATGAGCATGAGCGACCTGCTGTCTTCAATGCAGGTGCTCAATCTTGATGATCAGGAAAAGGTTTCGTTGCAGGCTGCAAGCAATGCTTTGGGAGATTATCGAAAAGCCTTCGAACAGTTCGTTGCTAGCCGCAAGCAAATAGCACTTAGTAGCGAAGCGATGAACACGCAAACCCAGCAAGTCAGCGGGTTGCTGGATAAGGCCAACCAATTTCAGAGCCAGGCGATTCAACGCGATAGTCGCAGCGCATTCCTTCAGCTTGGCCTTATCAGCCTGCTGGCATTAGCGTTGGGTGTTGGCGCCAGTCTATTAATACGCCACTTGATACTGCAGCCTTTACGTCGGGTTGTTCATTTGGCGCAACAGGTTGCTGCAGGCGACCTGAATTGTGCGCTTGACGGTAGTAGCGGTCGCCATGATGAGCTTGGGCAGCTATTGGATACGGTCAATGGCATGCTAGGTAGTTTGAGAGGCTTGGTGGGTCGAATTGGTTCCGGGGTAGGCCTGCTCAATGGAACGGCAGGGAGTCTGGCAGAAGTCATTCAGCGCAGCAGCCGGGGTGTTGAAAGACAACGACTGGAGACTGAAATCGCCGCAACCGCAATGCAGCAAATGACCGCGATGGCCAGCGAAGTTGCGCATAATGTCAAGGAGGCTAGTGCTGCTGTCACTCTTGCCGATGGCCAGGCGCGCGAAGGTGACGATTTGGCACGCCAAGCGGGTTCCAAGATCGATCAATTAGCTTTGGAAATGACCGGCTGCACTGATGCCATGCAATCTTTGCTGCTGGAAAGTACCGCCATAGGCGGTGTACTTGACGTTATTAAGGCTGTAGCAGAGCAGACAAATTTACTGGCATTAAATGCGGCCATAGAAGCTGCGCGAGCGGGTGAACATGGTCGTGGATTCGCGGTAGTTGCTGACGAAGTGCGTGGATTGGCGCGCCGCACACAGCGTTCTACTGCGGAAATCGAAGGCTTGATCAGTCGACTGCGTGGGGTTGCCCATCAGGCAACTGAGCGGCTTCAAGGGAGTCATGTACTAACAGGAGAAACAGTGATCCTTGCTGGTCAGGCATCTCAGGCATTGACGCGTATTACCCGCGCGGTATCAAGCATTGAGCAGATGAACAAACAAATCTCGGCGGCAGCGGAGCAACAACAAGTTTTGGCACAACAGGCGAGCCAGAACATAGTGCGGGTGCGCGAGGTGGCAGAGGAAAGCGCCCAGGAAAGTGTGAAATTGCAGCAATTGACGCTCGAACTCCAGCAAGTGGATCAGGAGTTGAATGCAGCGGTCGGTCACTTTCGCACGTAAGTATTTTCATCCAGTAGCGAGTTACGCTCCAGCGTATACCCCCTTCGAGCTGGAACAGGCTGGCCAGATCAATTCGCCGTGCGTTGAGCTGCGCCGCCGAGTGGCCAGAAAGCATTTCCACCAAGTGCAGTTGTATGTCCGGATAACGCCCACGCATTGCGTTGATCAACGGCAACGCAAGCACCGTTGCGGTAGTCAGCGGTAAGCCGACGCTGACACAATCGCTCATTCGCCCGTCAACTGGGCATGGTGTAAAAACGCGAATCCGGCGCTAGTGGGCGTCACACCGGAGGAGGTTCGATTCAGGAGGCGGGTGCACAGTTCGCTTTCCAGCTTGTAGATTTTTTGACTGAGGGCTGACACACCAATGTCCAGTTCAAGTACCGCACGCCCCAGGCTGCCAAGCTCGATGATTTTTACGAAATAACGCAGTTGTCTCAATTCCAATGTGGCGGCTCCCAGCGAATGTGTTGTTCCAATAGTTGAACGTTTGCCACGCAAGTTACGAAGTCGAAATAGCCACCCATCGCTAGCAGTCAATGAAAGATGCTCAGACTCGCGGTTGTTCCCCAATGCTCAGTAATCAACGCCTATTCAGGACCAACGACCTCTCACTACCAGCCCCAGCAATTCTCGATGTCCGCTGACTCCTACCTTTCGATAAAGTCGCTTGATGTAGGTAGCGGCGCTTGAGCGCTGGATGCCCATCAGAGGCGCAATGTCTTCCGCCCCCAGGCCACTGAGCAAATGCCTGAGCAGTTCACGGTCCCGACGAGTGAGTTCAGGAAAGAGTAACTCGACGCGTTGACTTAACAGGGACGGCATCTGATTGGCTTCGATAAAAGCGCGATAGTGCAATCGCGTGACTTGAATCAGTAACGGCGCAACCGATTCGATAACTTCAATCTCGCGCTGATTGAAATTACCGTGCTCACGACCTCGATAGAAGTTGATCGACAGCCAGGCCCCGCCCTCTTCCTGATGATTGAGCAAGGCCATGCGCTGAGATATTTGTGGTTGCTCGTAGCAGACTCGCCGATAGTCACGATGGGTGATGTCTTCAACTGATTGAAGCTGAGCCAGGATTCGCGCGCCGCCGTATTTTGCCCGATGGTCGAGCATCGCTTGGCGGTTGCCGTCCAGGCTGTGAAAACGCTCGACGTAGTCCCGTGAGATGCGCGATATCTGCACAAGTCTTGCCTGATCGGAGCACGACAACACCTGAGGCTCCTGGCCTTGCGGATAAGCGAAAATTGTACATTGAGCCAGCGGCATTTCACCCCGTACCAAGGTCAGTAACTCTGCCGCCAACCAGGTTCGGCAGTCCTCGCCTACCCGAGCCAATAGATGAGCAATTTCCCCCGTCGTCAATGGGCTCTGATGGTAAGCGTTGGTAAGCAGCCAGTGGTTCATTCAGGGATGAGTTCACGTGATGAAGGTTGGCGTTCGTGGGGTAGCGTGCGTACCAGCATGGCAGCCACCAGTAACAGCAGCGCAGCGTACAGACAACCGGCGGTATAGGTATGGGTAAGGTCTTTCAGCCAGCCGACGACTAAGGGGTTTAGGGCAGACCCCAGATTACCCACTGCATTGATCACCGCGATGCCCACCGCCCTGGCTTGAAAACTCAATGAGCGATCCGGCAGGGTCCAGAAAATCGACATGGCCGTATAGGAACCCGTCGCCGCCATGCAGACCCCGGCCAGCTGCACGATCGGCTCACTCGACAGGGCCGTGCAACACCAGCCTGTTGCAGCCAGCAGCATTGGAAGCGCCAGGTGCCAACGCCGCTCTTGGGTCAGGTCCGAGTGTCGGCCCCAGAGGATCATGCCAATGATGGTGCATATTTGCGGAATTGCCGACAACAATCCGATCAGCGTATTGCTCTGGCCAGTGCTGAAGCTCTTGACGATCAACGGCGTCCAGACTGCGATCATCGCCAAGGTGTTGACCAGGCAAAAGTACACCAGACAGAACAGAATCACCGATGGCGACAGCAGCTCACGTCCCCAGTGAGCGTGAGGGGAAGGTGCCTGACGGTCACGCTCGATCAATTCGGCCAACTGCAGCTTCTCATCGTCGCTCAACCAGCGTGCCTTGCGCGGCTGATCATCCAGATAACCGTACACCGCCAGACCGAGTACGACGCTGGGTAGTCCTTCAAGAAGAAACAGCCATTGCCAGCCTGCCAGACCCCAGTGGCCATCCAGCCCCAAAATGGCACCGGACAAGACCGAGCCAAAGCCTGCGGTAAACGGCATGGCGATCATGAACAGTGCATTGGCACGAGCCCGGTACGCCGCCGGAAACCAGAACGTCATGTACAACAGCACACCGGGCAGAAAACCTGCCTCGGTGATACCAACCAACGCACGCAACCAATACAGACTGGCTGCGTCATGCGCAAACAGGGTGGCTGTCGACGCGAGTCCCCAAGCAATCATCAGGCTGCCAATCCAGCGACGGGCGCCGACTTTCGCCAGGGCCATGTTGCTGGGGATTCCGCAGGCGATGTAGGCCAGGTAAAAAATCGTCGTTGCCATACCGAACTGGGTACTGCTCAAACCCAGATCGTCCATCATCGTCAGACCGGCGAAGCCGATGTTGATACGGTCCAGAAATGAAAAAACGAAGCAGATGAACAGAAACCACAGCAGGCGTTTCGAGACTTTGGCAATGACCGGCGGCTGAGCGCCGGCCTCCTTGCCAGAGTTCACAGCAGGACGGGATGGCATAGGGTGATCCTGTTTTTGTAATTATTGGCTGATGCGAAGTTTCACAGGTCTTGCCCGGCGCATTCGATCAGTGCGTCGAAGCGCTCGGCATCGTTCAGTGCCTCGGCCGCCAGCAGCGCCAGCTTGACCAGAAACAACTCGCTGTCGTTACCCGTACGATCAATCGCCTTGGCAAGTCGGTCATAGGCGCGCTCGAGGTCTGTTACGTTCATTGACTGGCTCATGGGTGGTCACTCCCGTTGTGGCCAAGGGCCTGTTTCAATCCATGGCGCAAACGCTCGCCATCCAGCTGCAGCCAGCGGCCGCAGACATGCTGGTCCGGGCGTGCCAGATAGACTGCACCCGGGTGCTGCACGCCGTAACGTGTGCTGAACAGATTGTCGCAATCGGCCAGAGTCAGGTCGGCGTGTTGCACCTGACTGGTGCCATTCATGGCGATCGCGATCACTTGAATCGGCACTCCCTGACGGCGCAGCGCCTGGACTTGGGCAACGGCTTCGACATCAAGTGCCGCCGCGTCAGTGAAGCAAATCAAATGATAAGCGGGCGCCAACTCATCGAAGAGATAGTGCTGCTCCGCCAGACGTACATTCAGCAACGGTGCACCGTTGCGCGGCCCGCCGGTAAACAATTGATTATCGTCGTTCACCGCGTTGAGTTGCGAATCGGCATAATCGTGAGCCCTTGAAGTCCGCCAGTGATAGAGCGGGCGCACGAACTCCCGGGTCAACGACAGCGATAGCACCGCATCGCGCAGCAGTCGATAACCGCGGCTAGGCGGCGCCATGAACCGCGTGCTCTTACCGGCCTCTTCAATGATTTCACGAGCAGCCTTGACCCGTTCGTCACTGTAAGAAGCCAGCAGTCCGGCACCGGCCAGGCCTTTGATGTGCAGGGCCAGTTTCCAGCCCAGGTCGTGGCAATCCTGGAAGCCGGTATTGGCCCCGCGCACGCCGAAAATCGGTAACAGGTGCGCCGCGTCTCCGGCGAAAATCACGCGGTCGTTGATGTACTCCGCCAGGGTCAGCGCCCGGGCCGAGTACACCGAACTCCAATCCAGCTCCCATACCGGGTTCACGACGCCGAGCATCGCCAACTGCGCATCAATGCGCTCACACAAGGAGTCGGGGTGCAGCGCCTGCTCGGGCGTTTCGTCCACGGGCAACTGGTAATCGATGCGCCAGATATCGCCAGGCTCGCGGTGCATCAACACGGTGTTGCCGGGGTTCCAGGCGGGATCGAAAAACGCCAGGCGTTCAGTCGGCAGATCGAGCTTGATGCGGATGTCGGCAATCACGAACCGCCCTTCATAGGACGCCCCTTCAAGCTTGAGCCCCAGCAACGAGCGCAGTCCGGATCGGGCGCCATCAGCGGCCACCACCCAATCAGCCTCCAGGCTATAGGTATCGCCCGGGGTATCGACTTGTAACACCGCACCGTCGACGCCTTGCTCGATATCGATGACTTTGTTGCCCCAACGCAATTCGATCAGTGGTTGTGCCTGGGCAGCCTCTACCAGATGTTGCTCGAGGTACTGCTGTTGCAAGTTGGTCATCGGCGCAAAACGATCGTGCTCGTCGACCGGGGCTTCCATGCGAAAAACGCGCTGGCCGCGGTAGTACGAATTGCCGAAACGCCAGGGCAGACCCTGTTCTGACACCACCCCGGAGACCCCCACTTGCTGGAAAATTTCCATGGATCGACGGGTGAAAACAATTGCGCGGCTACCTTCACAGACTTGCTGTTGAGCGCCCAGAACAGTGCTTCTGATCCCGTAGCGCGCCAGTTCGAGCGCCAGCGTCAGGCCAATAGGTCCGGCACCCACAATCGCAACGGGCGAGCGATTGACGATGCTTGGGGACGGTACGAAAGCAGGATAAACCTGATAGGGAAAATACAGAGATTGATGGGGTGCGATTTGAGGCTGATGCATGGTCCGGCGGCTCCCGGCTTATTGTTATCGGGGACAAATTTTGTCTTTGAGCCACTCTAAACCCGAGCGCTCAGAAAGATGTCCCCTTCTGGGGACATCTTTCTGAGCGCTGGTATTGACCAACTGCTAGAAAATCGCCAACCGGTAGTGACTTATGAAGGCGGTAGGGATCCAGTCGCGGTATACGTTGGAAAAGACATCATCGACTCGGCTGGTGGATGCTCGTAGGTTGAGGACAAGACAGCATTGAATCGATCGCCCAACAGGTTCCAGGCACGCTTCTTCTCTTCGGCATAGTCGTGATGTAGGTAATGGCGCCTCACCCGCGAACCGGCCAGCACATGGTTTTGGCAGCGGTCGATGACGTCCAGGCTGACACCCAAGGCTTGCATCATGGTCGCCCCCGTACGGCGCAGGTCATGCGGAGTCCAGTCGCCGTTTTGGCCGTCGGCAAGGACCAGGGTATCGTCATGGCACCGTCTGGAGAGGGCCTTGCGGTTTTTGAACCGGGCCTGGCGATCGCCGACCTGTTTATATGGCGCGCTGTCTCTGAGCATTCTGGTTTCCGCGATGCTGGCGCCATTGACCAGTCGGCTGATCGCCCGCTACGGCGGTCGCCCCATCCTGGCCAGTAGCGGCCTGGGTGTCGCCATCGGATTATTTCTGATGGCCAGCTCGACCTCGTTACCGATGTTTCTTTTGTCTTGGGCAGTGATTGGCGTCGGCATGGCGCTGGGGTTGTATGAAGCCCTGTTCGCAGCTTTAGGTTCTCTATACGGGGAGCAGGCCGGCACTGCGATTACCGGGGTCACGCTTATTTCAGGGTTCGCCACAACGCCGTCATGGCCCGCGGTGGCGCTGGTCATCGATTACGTTGGCTGGTGCGTGGCGTATGGGGTGTTATTGGTCATTGCCGTGGCACCGCTTTATCTCTGGGTGCTGGCGCGTGGCGTAGGGCCACTCGCCCAAAGCCATTCAACGGGTGATGAAAACCTCTCAATCGACCTGCGGATCTACCTGTTGCTCAAACTGATTTTTGCGTTAGGCGCAGTGATCATGACGGCGATGTCGGTCCAGCTGATTTCATTGTTGCAGGGGCAGGGTTACTTGCTTGCAGCCGCCATCGGACTGAGCGCGTTGCTGGGGCCGAGCCAGGTAGGATCACGTGTTCTACAAGTTTTTTCGCGTAAGCGACAGGCTTCGCTGCCGCATCCTGGCATGGGCTCGATGGCGTTGCATGCGTAGCCAATGATGCGCGGATGCTGCCGCACCAATCCAGGTGACTGGCGCAACGTGCCGGCCCCGCCTCGCCCGCACCGGTGGTGCTAATGAAGACCACAGCGGTGACATCTTGGGTAGCCATAGTCGCGAATTACAAATATGCAGCCGATGGTAATTCTACCGAGGCGTCAGGAATCGCTGGATAAGTTTGTGTATTTGTTGAGACGCTATGGTCGGGCTCAATGCTCGCGTCAATCACCGGTTGGCAATGCCGAGCTTCTGCGCCACTTTCAGGCACAGTCTTGCACTCAGCTTTTGAAACCGTGACCCCAAGCGACGATTAGTTCAGCGTGTTGTCAATTCTGGCGTTAGGAATACTCTTTATGGTCAGTTCCAGTTCATCCCAGTCGATGCAAGACTTCAGTCAAAACTTGCGCCTTCTCTGCGGATATTATAAGTCGGTGGCGAAGGTGTGCCGCTCCCTTGATATCAACCGCCAGCAGTTCAACAAATACTTGGGGGCGCAAGCGACTCCCTCGTCCTTTACCCTGCGCAAGATCTGCGCTTTTTTTGGGGTGGATGAGGAGGAAATATTCTCCGAGCATGAATCCTTCCGCACTCTGCTTAACAGGCAACGCACGACGCGAGAGCCGGACAGTGCGGTACCAGCCGGTTTTTTCCCGAGCTCCGCGCAGGCGTTGTCGAAGTACCAGGGTTACTACTTTGTCTATTTGTTGTCGCCTTCCGCGCCGGGGGAGGTGATCAAGTCGATTACCCGCTTGACCCGCTCCGGCGAAAAGATCCTGAGTAAAACCTACGAGCGGATGAGGTTGGGCGATGACCAGCTGAAGAGTTTCGGCATCAATAAATATCGTGGGTTCTGCTTTGCCTCATCGGATCTGATTTACATCGTCGAGCGCGAGTACCTCTCGTCCCGGGGCTATATCTGGTCAGCGATTTATCCCTCCTACCGCAGTCGTTTCCGTTTTCTCAACGGCTTGGTACTCGGCGTTTCGGGTGACAATTTCCGCCGTCCTTTTGGTGCCCATATTGTATTTGAGTACCTAGGCGAGTCGATCGACCTGCGTAACGCTCTCACCAGTTGCAGCTGTTTTCCGATTGATGCCCCTGAGATTCCCGACGAGGTGAGGGCGCGGCTGCTGGTACATCCATCAGAAGGTGAGTTCAACCTGGTCCCTCCGCTGTTTTAGTCTTTTTTAAAATAGACGCTAGGTGACGCTTTTGGGTGTCACCTGGCGTTTTTTTATTCGTGCTCGCGAAATTGAGCTGGCTGTGCGTCAGATCAATAATGCCATACACCACTTAAAAGTCAGTTTCGTTAACGGCCAATCACATCATTCATTCCAGTTGAATGAGTGCCTGTTTCTACAAGTGATCCGCTGCGCCCACCATAAAAATAAGAGGAACACCGATGAAGTTAAAAAGAACATTAATGGCGGGGTTGATGGCGCTGTCCGTTGCTGCGCCGTTGACCAGTGGTTTGGCGTATGCGGCAAACAATACCTTGGTTGTCGCTGATCGAGCCTCTTTCAAGGATTGGGATCCAGCCTCGGCCTTTTCGGAGGAAGTGCGGGTACTGGGCAATATCTACGAGACACTAGTCGTATATAACGCGCCAGGCAGTGCTGAGGAGTTTTCCCCCGGGCTTGCCACGTCCTGGGAAAGCAGCGACAACGGCAAGACCTGGACCTTCAAGCTGCGGCACGGCGTTAAATTTCATGACGGTTCGGCCTTTAATGCTGCAGCGGTCAAAAAGTCCATTGATTACGTCAAGCAGCTGAAACAGGGCGCTGCATTTGTATGGAACGGTCTGGATACCGTCGAGGCCCTCGCTGACGATACGGTAGTGCTCAAGTTTAAGAGTCCCACTCCAGCCAATCTGATCGCGGCAGGCCAGTATGCCGCTTACATCATTGCCCCGGCGGCGGTGGAGAAAGGGCATGACTGGATGATGGCTCCCAACGCCATCGGTACCGGTCCCTATAAGCTTGGGCAGGTCGAACAGGGCCAGCAAGTGGTGCTTGAGCGATTCGATGGCTACTGGGGAGGTTGGAAAGAAGGGCAATTTGATCGGGTCATCGTGAAGGTCGTGTCCGAAGCCTCCACCCGTACCCAGATGATCAAAAATGGCGAGGCCGGTGTCGCCTGGGATATCCCTCTTGATCAGCTCAAGGTGTTGGGAGAGGACCCCTCCATCAAGGTGAGCACCGCGCCTTCGTGGAAGAACTTCCAATTTTTGATCAATACCCAGAAGTACCCTACGAACAACCTGGCATTTCGTCAGGCGCTGCAATACCTCTGGGACTATGAAAGTGTCACCAAAGATATTTTGCATGGCTACGGCAGTGTTCCCAAGGGGCCTTTGCCCACCAGTATCTGGGGGCATGCCAGCGTGCCTATGGCCTCTTACGATCTGGATAAAGCCCGGCAATTGTTGGAAGCCTCCGGTGTACCTAAGCAGGACTGGAAGGTCTCGATGCAGTACATCAGTGGCATCTATGCAAACGCTGCAGAACTATTCCAGGCGACGGCGTCTCAGGTTGGCGTTGAGGTGGAGTTACTCCCCGGCGAGTGGGGTGTGATCTGGGATAAGGCAAAGAAGCTGGATACCGCTCCCAACCTGCAATCTATGGCTTGGTGGCCGACGTATCCGACACCCAGCGATTGTCTTTTCAGTGAGTTCCATACAGAGAAAACCACGCTATTCAATCTGTCTCACTACAGCAACCCAAGCTTTGATCAGTTGATCGAAGAGGCGGCGGCGCTAGAAGGCAGTGATCGGGCCAAATCCACTGAAAAATACGTGCAGGCCCAGCAGCTACTGGCCAAGGACGCTCCTGCGATCTGGTACGCCGACGTGCAGCAGATACGCGTCTCCCGCAAAGACATTAAGGGTATGGAAAAGAGCCTGAATCCTGCTTATGAGGCGATTCTCTATTACAACTTGAATCGCTGAATGCTGAGTCGTCCTTGATGAAGTTGTACCTGTAACGCCTGATTTGCCATGTAAATCGATAACCGGGCAGTTAGTTAATTTGCCTGGTTATTCCCTCAAGGGTTAACCCGCTTTTGGGATTTTTATGTTGGGCGTAAGAAGTCAGGGTCAAGTTTTTTAGCCACAAGGGGTATTCCAAATGGCGAAGTATATAGCTCAGCGATTGATAGTGATGTTCTTCATTCTTTTGGGAGTGTTGACCATCACCTTCGTTCTGAGCCGAGCTCTTCCGGGTTCCCCGGTAGAAATGATGCTGGGGAATCACCCCACGGTGGAGCAGATTGCCGTCGCACGGGAAAATCTGGGGTTGGATAAGCCTCTGCCGATCCAATACTTCAATTACATCGGCGATCTTCTCCGAGGTGATTTTGGCACTAGTCTGCGCACCGGGCGGCCGGTGGTGGAGGAAGTGGTCAGGCGGGTTGGCGCGACTTTTGAACTGACATTCCTGGCGATGTTCTGGGTGGTGGTGCTGGGGGTGCCGATCGGTGTCATCTCAGCGGCGCGGCAGAACTCTGTGGTCGACAATGTGGCACGAGCGGGGTCCATCGCCGGGACGGCGTTTCCAGTTTTCATCCTGGCCATGGGCTTGCAGTTGGTGTTCTACGGCAAGCTCAACTGGCTGCCCCTGCAAGGACGTATCGATGCTTCCATTCTTCTCGATAGCCCTTTTGAGCGTGTGACAGGCTTTTACCTGATCGACACTCTGCTGGCCGGTAATTTCGTAGCACTGTGGAGCGCCATCAAACACCTGACGCTACCCGTGCTCACCCTGGTCATCGTGACCTTGGCCACTGTCACCCGGATCACCCGAAACATGATGGTGGAGGTGCTATCCGAGGAGTACATCCGTACGGCCGTTTCTTACGGTGTACCCAAGTGGCGTATCCATTACGCCTATGCCCTGAAGGCGACAATGATTCCGCTCCTGACAGTGGTGGGCCTGACCTTCGGTTACCTGCTCGGTGGTGCGGTAGTCGTTGAGTTCATTTTCGATTGGCCTGGCCTGGGTGGCTTTGTGGTGTTTTCGATTGCCCAGAATGATTTCCCCGCTGTGATGGGCGCCACCCTGGTGCTGGCCACGACGTATCTGTCGATCAACCTGATCGTTGATCTCTTGTATCACCTTGTTGATCCGAGGTTGCGAGTCCAATGAGTATCCAAGACGTATCCCTGTCCATGCCCTCGCGAGCCCCATCATGGCGTATCAAGGCCCTGGCGTTTGCCAGCGATAACAAGTTGTTTGTATTCGGCGCGCTGTTATTGCTGCTGATCATCCTGGCGGCAGTCTTCGCCCCCTGGCTTGCACCTTATGAGCCAAACAAGATTGTCTTTTCCCAGAAATTGCTGGCACCCAACTGGGTACACTGGATGGGCACCGACGAGTTTGGTCGCGACATTCTTTCACGGGTACTTTATGGCGCACGCACCTCGCTGATCATCGGAGTGAGCGTGACTCTGATTGCGATGCTGATCGGGATTCCGATTGGGCTTGTTTCCGGTTACTTCGGTGGTCGAGTTGATACGCTGCTGATGCGTTTCTCAGATGTGTTCCTGGCCTTTCCGCCGCTGTTGTTGCCGATCGCTATCACCGCTGCGCTGGGATCGGGATTGGCCAACGCCATGTTAGCGCTCGCTGTCTCTTGGTTTCCCTGGTACGCGAGGATCATGCGCGGTGCGGTAGTACGGGTTCGTTCAGAAACCTATATCCATGCCGCCCGTTCCATGGGCGTCAGTCACGGCCGTATCTTGCTTCGCCATGTACTGCCCAATGCCACCACGCCTGTGATCGTGCAGGGTTCCATGGACTTTGGTTACACCATTCTCGCCGCTGCCTCGCTGAGCTTTATCGGGCTGGGGGCCAAGCCGCCCATGATCGAATGGGGGCTGATGGCCTCAGCGTCGCGCTCGCAGTTACTCGAGAATCCCTGGACGGTGCTGTTTCCCGGAGTGGCGATTTTTGTCCTGGTGCTGGCCGTCAACCTGGTAGGTGACGGGCTGCGCGATGTGCTTGATCCAAAGAAGGGGACGCGCTGATGATCGACGAATCCTTGCAGTATTCGACTATTGAGCGTCTCGCCGCTGCGAATAACGACGCAGCTCAAGACCTGGTGCTGGAGGTGGAAGGGCTGACGGTGTCCTTCCCTGGTTTGTTCAAGACCGTACAGGCCGTACGCGGCATCGACCTTAAGATAAGGCGCGGCGAGATCCTCGGGTTGGTGGGGGAGTCGGGCTCGGGCAAGTCAATGACGGCCATGTCCTGCCTTGGATTGATGCCTGAGGCCGCTCGGCTGGGAGGCAGTGTCAGGGTCGCCGGACAGCAGGTCAACGGCGCGTCGGCGTCGCAGCTGGCGGTTTTGCGTGGCGGTGGCGCGGCGATGATCTTCCAGAATCCGATGAAGGCGCTCAACCCGTTCTTCACCGTCGGGCGGCAGATGATCGATGTCATCGGCTGCCATCGGCAACTGAGTAAGGCAGAAATCCGCGCCGAGGCGCTGAGCTCGCTGGAAGCGGTGAGCATGCCCGACCCCGCTCTGGCGCTAGCCAAGTACCCGCACCAGATGTCTGGCGGTCAGTTGCAGCGAGTGGTGATTGCCATGGCGCTGGCCTGTCGGCCGAAACTGCTGATTGCCGATGAGCCGACCACGGCGCTGGACGTCACCGTGCAGGCGCAGATCATCGCTCTGCTGCGCAAGTTGGCACGGGAGCAGGACCTGGCGATTCTGTTTATCACCCACAACCTGGGGGTAGTGGCTTCGCTCTGTGACCGGGTGGCGGTGATGTATGCCGGCGAAGTGGTGGAGAGCGGTCCGGTGGGCGAGGTGTTCAAGCGACCTGCACACCCCTACACCCTGAAGTTGATGGGCACCGTGCCCAAGTTGGGGCAGGGACCCCAAGCCCTGGGCTTCATCCCGGGGCAGGTGCCGAACATGGCGGCTCCCCCGGCTGGCTGTGCCTTCAACCCACGTTGTGAACGCGCCACCGGACGCTGCAATCACGCTGCGCCGAGGGTTGTCATCGGCAAGGAGCACTGGGCAGCTTGCCACAACATATTGGTCAAGGTGTGAGGCTTCTTTGAAAGGTAAACGGCTATGAATAACAACAAACAGCCCGCACTGTTGAGCGTCAATCAGTTGCACAAGACCTACGCCAGCCGCGATGGTCTGGTGACGGCCATTGACCACATCAGCCTGGAGGTGCAGGTCGGTGAGACGGTCGCGCTGGTGGGGGAATCCGGTTGTGGCAAAAGTACGGTGGCCGCGACCTTGCTCGGTCTGCTGCCAGCCGATAGTGGGCAAATTCTGGTCGAAGGTCGGCCGCTGCCCACTGATGCCAGGGCGCGGGGCAGGAGCTTGAGTATGGTGTTCCAGAACCCGTACGCCTCGCTGAACCCGAAAATGACGATCAAGGCGATTGTTGCCGAGCCGCTGAAGGTTGCCTTTGGTTTGCGCGGTAGCGCCTTGCACGTGCGCATTCTCACGCTGCTGGGAAATGTAGGGATGGGCGAGGAGCACATGGAGCGCTATCCCCATGAATTCTCCGGTGGCCAGTTGCAGCGCATTGCTATCGCCCGGGCCCTGGCGCTGGAGTCGAAACTGCTGATCCTCGATGAGCCTACGGCGGCGCTCGACGTGTCGGTCCAGGCCCAAGTGCTGCAATTGCTCAAGACGCTGCAGACCAGCAATGGCCTGAGCTACCTGTTTATCAGCCACGACCTTGCGACGGTCGAGTATCTGGCGCAGCAGGTGCTGGTGATGTATTTGGGGCGCATCGTCGAGGCCGGGCCTGTGGAGCAGGTGTTTGGCCGACCGCGTCATCCCTACACTCGTGCGCTGCTCAATTCAGTGCCCTCCATCGACCCGGAACGCCGTGACCAGTTGCAAATCCTGAGTGGCGAGATCCCCAGCCCCTTGAACCGGCCTGCCGGGTGCCACTTCGCGCCCCGTTGCCCGCGGGCCAGTGAGCGTTGTCGCCGAGAGGTGCCAGCCGAGACCCAGGATCACGGCCACCGCTTTTCTTGCCACCACCCTCTGAACGATGAGAGCTGAACCCCTATGTACAATAAAAAAGACATGACTGCCCCCGGCATTGGTTATCAGGACTTAAGGCTAATGCAGGGCTATCCGCCGCCCCGGCAAAAGCAAGTTGGCCTGCATAATTGGGACAGTCCGCCCTATAACCGCTGGTCGTTTCAGCACATGAGCCAGCTGTTTCCGGTGGCCGCTATTCATCGCAGTCCCGGGACGGTCACCGAACTCGAGCGCAACGAACGCTCACTGGACGACGTACGTTTCCAGCGGGTCGACGGCGGGCAAACCGATCTGGCGAGCTTCTTGACCGATAGCTACACCGATGGTTTTTTGGTGCTTCATCAAGGCAAGGTGGTTTCGGAGCAATATTTCAACGGTATGCAGCCGCACACGTTGCATCTGTTGCAATCGGTATCCAAGACCGTCGTCGGTAGCCTGGTCGGCAGGTTGATCGGCCAGGGCAGAATCGATCCCCAAGCGCTTGTAAGCGACTATGTGCCCGAACTTTCGGCAAGCGGTTATGGCGACGCCCGGGTACAGGATCTGCTGGATATGCGCACGGGAGTGAGATTCAGGGAGGACTACACCGATCCTGATGCTGAATTCATTCAGTTGGATATCGCCTCGGGTTGGCGTGAACGGGGAGAGCGAGAGTCACCTGACAGCATTTATGGTTTGTTGAAGTCGCTGAGTAAGGACCGTGAGCATGGCCAGTACTTTGAGTACCGCTCAGTGGATACCGACATGTTGGCCTGGGTTTGTGAGCGGGCTTGCGGCGAGCGGCTGCCCGTTTTACTGAGCCGGGAAATCTGGTCAAGACTGGGGACAGAGCAAGACGCGAATATCACCCTCGATAGCGTTGGAACTGCATTGGCCGATGGCGGGATGAGCGCCACGCTGCGTGATCTGGGGCGCTTTGCCCAAATGTATCTGCAGGGGGGGCGTTTCAACGGCCAGCAGATTGTTCCAGAGGAGTTTGTGCGTGAATGCGGCCGTGGTTCCACACCGGCTTTTGAAGTTCTCTATGGCTTTTACGTCAAGAGCTTTCCTGGCGCGGCATACAGTAATCAGTGCTGGGTATTGGACAGTGAACTAGGTACCTACTCGGCGCGCGGAGTATTTGGGCAGAGTATCTATTGGGATCCGGCCTCTGAAGTGACAATCGTAAAACTTTCCAGTTGGCCGGACTTTATCAATCCAGAGTGGACGTTGAATACCTTCCGTGCCTGTGCGGCAGTAGTTGAAGAACTGCAACGCAGCTGACGCGGGAGTATGAATGACCGCGGCTTGTCAGACACCTCCCAGCCTTAATGAAGAGGTGCCATATACAGGCTCTGCATAGCTACACCCAGACCCTGCAGGCCGCCGGCGGCTGACCCTCCCGGCCCGCACCTGGACGCTGTTAACAGCCTTCGTCCTGGCGGGCCTTACCCCTTTTATCCAGACCGCGCTTTTGCCGTGGCCGGGATAGCTGTTGCCAAAAATAAGACCTAGAGAAGAGACGGAGCGACCATGAACTTGAATACAACCCGGGCCTTGCGCTCATTGACCCCACTGGCGCTATTGGGCGCCCTTTCCAGCCCTGCGATGGCGATC
The DNA here is from genome assembly GCF_002236115.1 of Pseudomonas jessenii. GTDB lineage: Bacteria > Pseudomonadota > Gammaproteobacteria > Pseudomonadales > Pseudomonadaceae > Aquipseudomonas > Aquipseudomonas jessenii. Next base: position 787,274 of record NZ_NIWT01000002.1, read on the forward strand.
CAGGTTACCGATAACCTTGATCTCGGTGGTGCCGTCCGGGCGCGTTGGGACTATGACCCGGATCGCGACATCCAGACGTTCAACTTCGACACCGCGATCCTCAGCGCCAAGTACAACTCCGACACCTGGATTGGCGAAGCCAAGTACCGTTTCTACGGTCGAGCCTACCCTTACAAGTACACAAATAATGTCGGTGACGTCCAGTTCGCCGAGTTGGCGTGGATCGGCTACAAGTTCAACCCCGACCAGCAGGTCCAGGTCGGCCTGAACCAGCTGCCGTTCGGTTTGCAGCCGTACTTCGGCAGCACGTTCTATCAAACCCTGGGCAGCGTCATAGGACTGGAAGACATCGAAGAAGTCGGTGCCAAGTACATCCAGCAAAGCGGCGACTGGAATGTTCAGGTCGGTTATTACCTGCGCCCGGCCTGGCAGGGCAAAGGCACCAGCAACGGTGAAACCTACTCCACCGTGGTCTCCGAAGCGGACAGCTATGTCACCGACGGCAGTAACAACCAGGAACGCAACACAGTGGTCCTGCGGGTGGCCAAGGCGCTGGACCTGGGGCCGTGGAAGTCCGAAGTCGGGATCTCCGGCCTAACCTCGTCCCTGGAGAACCGCGACACCAACAACGATGGCCGGCGCAATGCCATGGCGGTGCACTACATCGGCAAAAACGGTCCGTGGGGCGTGCAACTGCAAGCCGCGCGACAGCAGATGTCCCCGCGCAACCCTGGCACCGATGAACTGGTGACTTTCGGCGGTTACGACGGCACCTTCAACGTCGCCAGTCGCGGCAACTTGTACGTGGCGGATGTGAGCTACGACGTCAGCGGTAAGTATCTGTTCGATCAGATCAGCGGTGTGAAGCTGTACGCCAACTACAGCGCCTTCGATAAATCCGCGGACGATTTCAAGACCTCGCAACGGATGATTTTCGGCACCTCGTTCTCCCTCAGCAAACTGTGGATCGCCACGGAATGGTTGTACGGCAAGAATGATCCGGTCATCGGTGGCGGCAGCCTCACCCAGAGTCTGGGGGCTGGAGGTAGTAACCAGTGGGAAAACCAGTTGTACATGAACATCGGTTATTACTTCTGATCCGGATTTTTTGGCAACAGCCCTAAATTCCTCTTCACGAGCGGGCTCGCTCCCACAGGTTTAGCGCATAACCTGTGGGAGCGAGCCCGCTCGCGAATTCGCCAGTCCAAACAATACTTACATCAGCCCATCCACTGATAGTCAGATAGGCCCTACAGAACAATCACTACCCCAAGAAAAACAATAAACCTGCCCCACGTAACAACTGAGGCTGGTGCGGAGTCATCCTTTCATGCGTCAAATGCCCTCGCTCAACATGCTGCGAGTCTTTGAAGAAGTCGCACGGAATCGCAGTTTCAGCCAGTCGGCGCTGGGTCTGAACGTTACCCAAGGCGCGGTCAAGTGGCTTACACAATCAATAGACTCTACATGCATAAACAGTCCAGATCCGGGCTAGGAGTGGGAGAACATCAGCTTTACTCCAGCCGCTCCGAAAACTAGCGCAAGGGTACCTTCGATCCATCGGCGTGCTCGGCGATATCCCCGAATCATGGGTGCGGTGGAGAAGACGATCGCATAGCCACAGAAGATAGTGACGCTAAGCACGGCGCAACCGGTCAGAATAATCCCGACCGTTTTTGGCGAAGCGTGCGGACCCAAGCCAAGGGTCATGGTAGCGATCCAGCCGAGCAGCGCCTTAGGGTTTGTGAGATGCATGAACAAGCCGCGCTGATAAAGACTGAAGCCCGAGACTTTTGGCGCGGCAGCTATCTCTTTCTCGAGTCGCTCATTGGACGTTAGAGCAGAGCGGCCTGCTTTGATGGCAAGGAAGAGCAGGTAAGCACCGCCAACCGTTTTTAAAACACCCAGCGCCTGCGCATACTGCGCCAGGACGGCTGAGACGCCCGTGGCTGCCATCGATCCCCAGAAAATCGAACCACTGATCACACCTGCCGCTAGCAGGAGTGCAGGCTGCCTGCCTTGGTTCATCGCGACGCCCATTATTCGCATGTTGCTCGGTCCAGGACTCGCCGCTCCAACAATATAGGCCGTGAATACGAGGAAGAGATGGTGGTAATCAAATGACATTAAAAGCCCCTTAACGAAGTTCTATGCCAGTCAGCGGCTCCGTTATTAGGAGCCCTATGACGGGGCGATGATGGCCGACCATAAGAGCCAACCCGGCGGACTCCTCTGTAAGCTTCAGCGCGATGCTGTCTGAACGTTAAATTTCACGCCCGGATTGGTGGATCTCCGTTACAGACATGGTGAATATCAGTTTTGATTTGCCTTTATTCGAGTAGACATGAGGTACATCTGTTTTTGCTACGGCTGAGCAACCCGCAGAAACGCTCAGTTCGGTATCTCCTACTATGAAGTGGAGTGTCCCTTTCTCCACGTGAAGTAGCTCAGTTGTGCCGTGAGGGTGCCCTGAGGAGGCAAAGTTTTCGCCGGGAAACATTTCCCAGCGCCAAAGCTCAATCATGTTCGGACCACTGGTTCCAGCCAGGAGCCGAGCCGTCCCTCCCATGTTTCCTGTCCAGAGTGTGGGAATATCCTTGCTCTCGATGAGGTGGGCAGATGGGGCGTCGGACACGTTTACGACATCAGCAACTGAAAGGCCCAAAGCAGCAGCGATTTTGCACAGGATCGCGATGCTTGGGTTAGCCGTGCATTTCTCTATCTCGACCACCATGCCCTTGCTGACACCGGAGCGACGGGAAAGCTCGTCGAGAGTGATTTTCCGCTTCTTCCGTTCCTGTTTGAGCCTACGGGAAACTGCCTCGCTAACGGTTTGAACGTCGGCCCCGGTGTTGGTCGGTATATTGACTATTTTGGTCATTGATCGCTAGTATGAAGTGAAATTTAGGATTAAAGGGATTCTCTGATGCTGTCCGTACTGCCGTCAATCGACCAAGACGTAATCAATTTGGCACCTGAGTTCAGAGCGCTCAGCATTGTGGTCGAAGCTGCACCAATCGCCAATCCAGATATTGGCAAGGACGCTTTGGCTCGAGCCTGTCAATCAGTCACGGCGGGTGGTGCACTGTGGGCAGACGCTCACCTGACCGCTTGGGCGGATCTCTTCCGAAAGTTCGGTGCCAAGCCGCAGCGCACCCCTTGCTCAGCTGAAGCTCTTCGCAAACGCGTCCTGCGTGACGGCAGTCTGCCGAGTATCGATCCAGTGGTTGATCTCTATAACGCCATCAGCATTGAATACGCAGTTCCGGTCGGCGGTGAGAACGTCGAAGCCTATGTGGGCTCGCCGCGACTCGCTGTTGCAGATGGATCGGAACCTTTCGACACCATGAAAGAAGGTGCTCCAGCCCACGAATATCCTGATGCCGGCGAAGTTGTTTGGCGGGACGATAAAGGGGTGACTTGCCGTCGTTGGAATTGGCGTCAGGGTGTTAGAACGCGGCTCAGTGCAGATGCGAAGCACATGTGGTTCATTCTGGAAAGTCTGCCGACAATGCCGCTCGAGGCATTGACTGAGGCAGGTGACAAGCTGATAGAAGGCCTGCAACTGATGATGCCAGGCGCTCAGATTGAGAGTGTGCTTATCGGTCCAGGTGCCAATTAGTACATAAGCGAGAGGGTACGGGCTGCTTGTGGGGATGCATACGGGGTTATGTCCAATCTCGCCTCGCACGCAGCCTTTTTATCGGTGGCATTCATGCCCCCCACATCACCTTGAAAAAGCCTGCAGCTGAATCGAAGAAATCTCCATGGCGCATGGTGTCGATTATTGAGCGATGTATGCTTCGGAGTCCGTCCGTCCTGTGGTGATCTAATTGCAGAATCACACAATGGAGTCCTGAACTATGTTTACCGGTCTTAGTGCATTTCCTTTGACGCCAATGAATGAGCAGGGTGTGGATGAAGGAGCATTTGCTCGCCTTGTGGAGCAACTGGTGGCTGCGAAAGTGGATTCTATCGGTGCGCTCGGATCTACAGGAAGCTATGCGTACCTTTCTCGGATTGAACGCTCACGAGTTACGCAGTTGGCAGTAGAGGCAGCCGGGAATGTTCCCGTCATGGTAAGTATTGGGTCGCTGCGGACGCGTGATGTGCTGTTGCTGGCAGAGGATGCGCAGAAGGTGGGAGTCAAAGCATTGTTGCTGCCACCCGTTTCCTATCAGAAGCTAACAGCTGAAGATGTTTTTTCTCTGTACGAAACGGTCACCGCCAATATCTCCGTCCCGCTATGCGTCTATGACAACCCCGGCACCACCCATTTCGAATTTACTGATGAGCTTCACGGGCGCATTGCCCACCTGCCGAATGTGCACTCGATCAAGATCCCTGGCGTTCCTGAAACACCAGATCAGGCCAAGGCACGAGTCGATCGCCTTCGGGCACTGATTCCGGAGCACGTAACGATCGGGGTAAGCGGGGATGTATTTGCTGCTACTGGATTGAACGCAGGCTGTCAGGTCTGGTACTCCGTCATTGGGGGCTTGTTCCCGAAAACAGCCCTGGCAATCACGCGTGCTGCGTTGTCGGGTAACGCCAAAGAAGCGACTCGCCTTTCCGAATCTTTGAAGCCTCTATGGGCCCTCTTTACACAATTTGGGGGAAGCTTGCGCGTTGTTGCAACGGCGGCCGAGCTTCGTGGATTCACCCACTCTCCGAGCTTGCCATTGCCACTCAGAACCATCAGTGGAGCAGGGCGTCAGCAAATTGCTGCGGTGATCGACGAGCTCGAACTGAGCTGAGCAGTAAGTGCTGCGAACGCATCCGAAACGCCAAGCTGCATCTTTACAATGATACAGCTCAGCAGGCGCGGTAGGGCCGATGTTTAGTCGGCTTTGACCGGCGCAGTGGCCCTAATGTTGAGCGAGCAGATCAGTTATAGGAGCAAAGTAAATGTACATCCCCCCTCAGTTTGAAGAGTCTCGTGTTGGCGTTTTGCAAGAAGTCATTATGCGAAATCCGCTTGGGTCACTTGTCACTTGTTCGGGTGATGGGATTGACGCCAATCACCTACCTTTTGAGCTTGTACTCCGCAGCGGAGCGCTTGGGGTGCTGCAGGCGCATGTGGCGCGGAATAACCCCCTATGGCATGAAGTCGCCCAGGGCAGTGAGGTGTTGGTGATATTTCGAGCTCAAGATGCGTATATATCGCCGCAATGGTATCCGAGCAAACAGGATTTCCATCAGCAAGTCCCCACTTGGAACTACCGGGTCGTGCACGCATTTGGTCGTGTGACGTTTCACGATGATGCACAGTACGTGCGTCGTGTCGTAGCAAAGCTGACCAAGTCTCATGAAGCAACTCAGCCCACACCTTGGAAAATGACCGATAGTCCCAAGGAGTACATAGATGCCATGCTGAAAAAAATTGTAGGGGTCGAGATCGAAATCACGAGGCTGGTGGGGAAATTCAAGCTCGGTCAGGATGAGGAAGCCCGTGATATCCGAGGTGCTGGCGATGCTTTGGTCTCGCGTAATGAGCGAGGAATTGGATTAGCCATGCTTGAGTGCGCTGATAATAAAGACATTTAGCATCTTCCTTCCCACTTACAAAAAGGCGCCTACTGAAATAAAGGAGCATTTCTATTCGTGACACGCTCCTCATAAAAATCGTAGGCACTTATGAATTTTCTTTGCAGTGAGGACGCCTCAGCAGAAGGTGGCTTGCTGAGGCATTTTTTTGAGATCGCTGCTTCGGGCCGGCAGGCCGGCTTACTCAGTTTGAATCACACCGAAGCCTCGTTCGACATTTGAGCGGAATTGTCTCAGGTTCCTTTTATGCATCCAGCGCTCGTCATATTGGGGGCAACTGATGCTTGATCGGGTATGCAGAACATCGAAAGATTTCCTATTACGTATCATCGCCATACATGGGCCGGCCCATCAGTGCCTAGAGCTTCAAAAACGTTGTGAAATGGTCCTTGTGATCCAGCAGGAGCTCACGAGGCAAGATAGTCGCCACACTTCCTCGATGCTGCAATCCGTGTGATAGCACGTGTGCAAGAACCTGCTCTTTCGTCATGTTGCCTGGTTTTCCATCCTTGAAAATAAACGCAACCGGATCAGACAGTTCGATTGCAGTGATCGACTGGGTGTAGTTCACAAACCATTGATTCGCTGAAGAAAAGCACTCTTCCAGTCGACCCAGGTCTTGTTTCTGTTCGGTCAGGATGGAGTCAAATTCATCCGGTTTTCCCTGCAGTCTGGCAATGAACAGTTGGTCAACAATATTGATATGGGCTAGCCAGTAGAGTGCTTCCTCCATTTCGGTTGGAAATTTTTTTGCCGCGGGGGCTTTCAAGCACTTGAACAGTTCCTCCTCAGACCATGCCTTGTATTTGTAAAGCGAATGAAGAAGGTTCGTGGCACTCATGGCGTTCTCCTGGATTTCTAATTTTCTGGCTGCCCTGGACCTTCTGATGGGAATGCGGATAGGGCTCCTTCCCGCAGGGGGATAGCCGTGCACGGTCGGATAGATGGGATAGTCACTATATTGACTTTTTTAGTCAATAGTTGGTAGCTTGAACGGCAAGCGACGAAAGTGGCCATGTGGTAGCTGAGTGATGGGTGATTGGCCTGGCGCGGGTGATGTGCGACCCCTCACCATCTGCGTTTGCAGATGACGATGATCTCGCTCAACGCTTCAGAAGAAGGCCTCACATTCACAGGAAAGGCTCACTGCAGCACTGAATTTCAGCAGGGCGCCGCCTTACGGGTGGAAGGCTCAGAAAAGGCGAGAGGGTGTCTCAAATCATGAAGTACGTCAGCACACGGACGCCTGGTAAAGAATTCGAGTTCAGCGAGGTCCTCATGGGAGCGTACGCACCGGATGGTGGGCTTTTCGTTCCTAGCAAGGTTCCTCGCTTCAAAAGCGATGATCTCCTGAAGCTTGAATGGCTACCATTTCACGAACTGGCACGTCATGTGATCGAGCCGTTCCTAGGTGACTATATCCCTCAAAATGAACTGTCTCGAATTCTTGAGGAGACATTTGACCGTTTTAAAAGTAACGCCGTTGCGCCGCTCTATCAGACGGCTACCAATGAGTGGGTATTAGAACTATTCCATGGTCCGGCAGGGGTCTATCAAGACTTCGGTCTCCAATTGATGTCTCGTCTGGTTGAATACTCTTTACTAAAGTCCGGAAAGAAAGCGCTTGTCGTTGGCTGCACTGGTGGAGACACCGGTGTCGCGGCCATCAAAGCCTTCAATGGCATGGAAGGTGTGACTGTGATTGTTCTGCATCCTTCCAGAGGAATAACAGATGAACATCGGCGTCGCTTATTAGGCGCTGCCGAAGAAAATGTTGTAAATATCTTGGTTGAGGGTGATTACGCCGATTGTCATCAGCTGTGCGAAAAATTTCACAGAGGCATTAACGAAACAGGTCAACAATTAATATCTTTCAATTCGGTGAATTGGGTGAGAGTGCTGGCGCATCTGTCCTTCTACTTCTACTCGTCGCTTCAATTAGGTGCGCCTAAAAGAGAGGTGGCGTTCAGTGTGCCTACCGGAAATTTTGGTGCTCTCTATGCAGGCTATATTGCAAGGGAAATGGGGTTGCCCATCAGGCAGCTAATTGTAGCAACGAATACCAACGCGGGTTTGCATGACTTTCTTCAGTCTAACCTCTATAGGCGTAATGAGATTCGTATTACCAACACGCCTTGCATGAATGTGTCGTTAGCCTCTAATTTCGAGCGGCTGCAATGGAGCATTCTCAATAGGTGCAGTGATAAAGTGGCTAGAAATATGGAGCTACTAGAGACGGATGGCCAAATTCAACTGGAACAGGATGAGTGGTTAGAGGCGCGAAAGCTATTTGATTCTTTGGCGGTAGAGGATGCAGAGGCATTTTCCTGTATTCATGAAGTCTTTGTTAAAAGTGGTTACTTGATCAGTCCTAATACCGCGATTGGATTACGAGCTGCGCGAATTAACAGGCGTAGCTTACTGACACCAATGATCTGCTTGGCCACGACGCATCCTTCAAGCTCTGCCTCAGTTCTGGCTGAAGCCGATGTTCAATCTCCAATGAGTGTGGTGAGTGCTCACCCCTTCTCTAATGACGAATGCATTTCAATTTCCAATGATGTTGGCATCCTTACGGAACTCATCAAGACGATATCCCAAGACACGAAGTCTCGCTCGCTATAATCCTGGAGTTAGAGATGAAACGCGTTTTAGATAAGACGGATGAAAAAATACTGGAAGAGCTTACTCGTAATGCTCGACTTGCGCATAACGACATTGCCATGAAAGTTAATTTGTCTAGGAATGCTGTCAGGCTCAGGATTGAACGGTTGGAGAGGGACGGATATATCAGGGGTTACACCATAATCAAAGGTGCGCCACCTTCCGAGGTTGCGCCAATTAATGCCCTTATTTTTGTGTATCGAAAAGACCGAATGCGCGGTGCTGAAGTAGTGCGTTCAATTGTCTCAATGCCTGAGATCGTGTCCTGCAATGTGATGAGTGGTGACCTGGATATTGTAGTGACAGTTGAAGCGGCAAGTTCGGATTGTATTCATCGGGTCTGGAGCGACATATCCACGTTGCCAGGAGTTCTGAATACGGTTACGTCATTTGTATTGTCTTGCACGAAGTAGGTTGCTAGGAAATCAAAATGCTCTCTCCTGCGAGCATTTTGCTCGCAACAATGATCGGTTTGCCATATTCGTATGAGCGCTGCTGCAGTTTAGTATTTCAGTACCGAAAACATAACAATGAGGCCCATGTCGTGACTGAATATAAAATTGCTTTGCTTGGTTTTGGTGGTGTAAACCGTGCGTTGACGCAGCTCATTGCAGATAAGAACGAGCACTGGGCTAATGAATTTGGTTTTAAGCTAAAAATTGTTGGTATCAGTGACCTTTACTTTGGCTCCATTATCAACAAGAACGGGTTGGATGCCCACGAATTGGCCGCAGTTCCTGCTGTAAAAGGGGGGTTTAGAACATTGCCAGCGGGCAGTGCTGAGCCTGCCAATGAGACGGTTATCCGTTTCTCGGGGGCCGATCTTATCGCCGAGGCGACGTTCACCAACCCTGTAGATGGAGAGCCAGCTACGACTTTCTGTCGCTGGGCTCTGGAAAAAGGTATCAGTGTGGTCACCACCAACAAAGGGCCGGTGGCGTTGCACGCTGAAAGCCTGAAAGCATTGGCCAGAAGCACCGGTGCCCAATTCGAGTTTGAAGGCTCGGTAATGAGCGGCACCCCCGTCATTCGTCTGGCTAAAGAGTCGCTGGCCGGCTCGGAAATCAGCGGGTTTAAGGGCATCTTGAATGGTACGTCCAATTTCGTACTTTCTAGCATGGAAGAAGGTCTTGACTTCTCTGATGCAGTCGCCAAGGCTCAGGAACTCGGTTACGCAGAAGCTGACCCCACTGCAGACGTGGAAGGGCATGATGTTCGTCTTAAAGTAGTCATTTTGGCGAATGAGCTTCTGGGGGCGAAGTTGACTCCGAGCGATGTCCTTTGCAAAGGCATCTCGGGGATCACGTCAAAAGATATCGCCGAAGCAACGAAAGCCAATGCCCGGTGGAAACTAATTGGCAGCGCGGAAAAAATGAGCAATGGCTCCATCACTGCATCTGTTAGTCCTCAATTGTTGCCTCAGGGGGACGCACTGGCCGGTGTGAGTGGTGCAACGAATGCAATTACATTTAATACAAATGTTCTGGGTCCGGTAACGGTTGTCGGAGCGGGTGCAGGTCGGTTTGAAACAGCATTCGCCTTACTCTCGGATATCGTCAGCATTCACAAGAACAAAACTAAGATAGGTAAGTGATCATGAATAGCTTGAGTCTTTCGCTCGCTGTTGATTATAAAACCATAACAGTTTTGAGTCCGTATGATGGCGCTGCAGTTGGAGAGGTGACGGACATACCCGCTTCATTTGCCACTGCGATCATTGATACGGCGAAGCTTGGTGCGTTGATTGCCAAAGAACTTCCAAGGCACGAACGTGCTCGCATACTGGAAAAAACCGCTGCTTTGGTTGAGAGCGACAAGGAGGCGTTTGCCAGTCTGATTGTTGCCGAGTCGGGAAAAACGATCAAGCAGGCGAGAAAGGAGGTTTTACGCTGCGTCAATACGCTGAAACTGTCCGCTGAGGAGGCCAAGCGTAATGCTGGCGAAGTGATTCCGTTTGACTCCTATGTAGGATCTGAGTCCCGTCAGGGATGGTTTACTCGGGAGCCTTTGGGTGTAATTGTTGCAATTACCCCATACAACGACCCACTCAACTTGGTCGCTCACAAGTTGGGGCCTGCGATCGCTGGCGGTAATGCTGTTGTACTCAAACCCTCCGAGCTCTCTCCGTTATCTGCCATTAAGCTGGTGGCTTGCCTGAACGCTGCGGGTCTCCCTCCTGCGGTCGTGTCCATTGCAACTGGGGGGGCTGCGCTGGGCAAGGCACTGGTCGCTCATCGAGCGGTACGTATGGTTTCCTTCACGGGCGGTTTTGTTACCGGTGAGCAGATCTCTCGCAATGCAGGCCTTAAAAAACTGGCGATGGATTTGGGGGGCAATGCTCCGGTTATCGTCATGGGCGATTGTGATCTGAATGAAGCCGTTGAGTCCTGTGTATCAGGCGCTTTTTGGGCGGCCGGGCAAAATTGTATCGGTACCCAACGAATTCTTGTTGAAGAGACAATATATGAGGAGTTCAAAAAGAAATTCGTTGTGAAGACAAGTGCTTTAGTCGTGGGAAATCCTGCTGACGAAAGCACGGATGTTGGGCCAATGATTACTGAAGCTGCTGCAAAACGCACTGAAGAAGTAGTTATCGAAGCAATGGATAAAGGGGCTAACCTGTTATTTGGTAATGTACGCCAAGGCTCGCTTTACTCTCCGACGGTCCTGGAGAATGTTAGTCAAAGCTGTAAAGTTTGGTGTGAGGAAGTATTTAGTCCGGTTGTCATTCTTCAACGCGTGGCCTCGCTTGATGAGGCGCTGACACTGGCTAATGAACCAGAATACAGTTTGCATGCGGGTATTTTCACCAGCAATTTGAATGTCGCCATGAAAGCAGCTAAACGACTCGAAGCCGGCGGCGTCATGATTAATGACTCATCTGACTATCGTTTTGATGCAATGCCATTTGGTGGTTCCAAATACGGCAGCATGGGGCGTGAAGGTGTGCGTTTTGCGTATGAAGATATGACGCAACCAAAAGTGATCTGCTTAAACGGTGTTGGCGGAAGTTGATTAAAGGATCGATGTGAATCCCTAGGATTAAATCGGGTCCTCGGCAAGGCTCTTCTGGTCGGTAGAGCCTTGCCCAATACAACAATAAAAGGTAACAAAATGAGTGTGAATGATCTTAATCCCACACGCGTGTCATCGTCTGGTGTAACTCGAAAGAGAGACTTCAGCGCAGAAGATGCGGGCTATCAAAAGGTGCTCAAGCCTCGCCAGGTTCAGATGATTGCCATAGGGGGGGCAATCGGAAGTGGTCTATTCATGGGCGCAGGCGCACGACTCGCTGAAGCCGGACCCTCGCTTGTGTTTGTCTATGCAATCTGTGGCTTTTTTGCGTGGTTCATCATTCGGGCTATGGGCGAACTGGTGATGTATCGCCCATCCTCGGGCTCGTTCGTCTCCTATGCTCGAGAGTTCTACGGTGAGAAATGGGCTTTTGCCGTGGGATGGATGTACTGGACTGACTGGGTAATGGTTGCCATTGCAGATCTCACAGCGACAGCGCTCTACCTGAATTTCTTCAAAGCCTATGTCCCTTTCATGGGCGACATCCCTCAATGGTCCTTGGCACTGGGAGCATTGGGTTTTGTTACTGCGATTAACCTCGTCTCGGTAAAAATTTTTGGTGAACTTGAATTCTGGTTTGCCCTGATCAAGGTGGCTGCATTAACGACCTTCCTTGGGATCGGCATTTACATGGTGTTGTTCGGCACTCCGCTGCCAGGCCATGAGGTCGGATTCAAACTGATTTCTGACAATGGCGGTTGGTTCCCATCAGGCCTTTTGCCCGCCGTAATCATGATCCAGGGAGTGATATTTGCGTATGGCAGTGTGGAGTTGGTTGGTACTGCAGCTGGCGAAGCCCAAGACGTCGCTACAGTCATGCCGAAAGCAATTCGGGCAGTTGTTTTCCGCATTATTGTTTTTTACGTTGGTTCTGTATTGCTGTTGGCAATGCTGCTCCCCCACACAGCGTACTCGGCGGGGGTAAGCCCGTTTGTGACTTTCTTCGGCTCGTTGGGGATCAAGGGTGCAGACGCGATTATGAACATGGTCTTGATTACCGCGGCCGTGTCTTCTCTGAACGCTGGCATTTACTCCACTGGCCGGGTGCTTCGCTCGCTGGCAATCAACGGATCAGCCCCTAGCTTCCTGGCCAAGATGAACCGTCAAGGTGTTCCGTTCGCTGGCATCATGCTGACGACCGTTGCTTCACTAATTGGTGTCGTACTTAACGCCATTGTTCCGGGGGAAGCCTTTGAAATCGCGCTGACACTCACTGCCGTTATGTTGATCGGTTCGTGGTCAACAATCGTCCTGTGTCAAATCAAGCTCTTCAAATACTCCCAGCAAGGTGATCTGGAGCGTCCGGGGTTTCGAATGCCGTTTGCGCCTTACAGTGGTTACGCGACTTTGGGGTTCTTCGGTTTGGTTCTGGTTCTGATTGCATTCGATTATCCCGTAGGTACGTACTCGATTGCTTCGCTGCCGTTTTATGCCGCCGCTCTTGTTGTTGGTTGGTACATGGTTCGTGGGCGTGTTCGTGCAATTGAGAGTGGTGAATTAGTCTTTAACGAAAATCAAGAGTTGGTCCGAGCAGATCAGACCAACTGTCCTTCTTTCACTCACCTTCAGAATCAATGACACCAAACAACAAAGTAACTTTGGAGGAAATAGACATGCGTCCTGACAAAAAGAATCTGTCCACACTTTCGGCGGCTACACTCGCAGTTCATGGTGGTAACGTAACCGACACCACTACTGGCGCTGTTCGCACTCCGCTGGTGATGGCTAACTCTTATCTCTTGCCTGAAGATCCGGCCACGATGGACTGGTCTAGCCCAGACGGCCTTGTGTACACACGGAACCAGGGGCATAACCAGGTATGCCTTGAAAAGAAACTTGCTGCACTCGAAGGCTGCGAGGCTGCGGTTGTATTTGCTACCGGCGTAGCCGCTTTGCATTCAGTGTTTTTCTCTTTCTTGAAAAGCGGTGACCACGTCATTGTCAGTGATATTACGTATCAGGCTGTATGGCGTCTTTTCGCGGAGCTTTTGCCTGAGCGTTATGGCATTGAAGCCACATTTGTCGACGTTGGTGACCTAGAGGCTGTTCGCCAAGCGATCCGCCCTAATACCAAACTGATCCATACCGAGACGATCGCTAATCCAACCACTAAGGTTGCAGATATCGCTGCGCTGGCTGAAATTGCCCATGCACACGGGGCACTGATTTCCGTCGATGCTACTTTCACTCCACCTCCGTTTTTCCGTGCCAGTCAGCACGGGGTCGACCTGGTCGTCCACTCTCTGACGAAGTATATCAATGGCCATGGTGATGCCATGGGCGGGGTGGTTATCGGTTCCACTCAGATGATTACCAAGATCAAGAATGACGCTCTTGTTGACCTCGGCGCGACCATCTCTCCATTTAACGCCTGGATGATAATGCGCGGTTCAGTCACGCTGCCTCTGCGACTGAAACAACTTCTAAATACGGCTGAAAAATTGGCTGAGTTTCTCAATTCGGATGATCGTATAGCCTATATCTACTATCCGGGGCTTCCGTCCCACCCGCAGCATGAACTAGCCCGTCGGCAATTTGCAGGCAAGGGATATGGGGCGATGATGGCTTTTGCAGTAAAGGGCGATCCAGATACTCAGAATCGGTTCGTTTCGAATCTGCGCATCATCACTTCTGCAGTATCCCTCGGGCACGATGAGTCCCTCATCGTTCATGTGGGTGCGGAAGGTCGAGGCGGCTTTGACAAGTACCCTGAAGAGTTCCGTACCTACGGTCACCTTCGGTTTTCGGTGGGGCTCGAAGATCCGGACGATTTGATCAAAGATATTTCCCTGGCCTTGGACGAGACATTCAAATGATCTGAACGCAAAAAAATTGGTGGCACCTTTAGCGTTGGATGTACGGCATTGCTCAAAATATGGTCTGGTCGGTAACCCTCCTTTGCCCCCGTACCAGCGGGGGCTTTTTTAAGAGCCCGATCCATTGTTTTTATTTTCAGGGGCGCGGCCCCAATACATGTAGGTTGTATTCGTCTTGGTCGTGACGGATCTTTCAATGGAGGCTTATCATGGCTTGGATATGTTTAATATTTGCAGGGATACTTGAGGTTGTTTGGGCTTTCTCCATGAAGCAATCTGAAGGTATGACCAAGCTTGGGCCGACTGTTGTTACCTTGGTAATGCTAATGGCAAGTTTTGCGCTCCTATCATTTTCCATGAGAAGTCTACCGCTTGGTACTGCTTATACAATTTGGACTGGCATTGGTGCTGTTGGCGCGTTTGCAGTGGGTATCATCTTTCTAGGGGAGCCTGCCAGCCTTATGCGAGTTGTCGCAGCTGTCTTAATTGTCAGCGGTCTTGTAATGATGAAGCTGGCTTCAGCTTGATTTTTTCTGTTTCGGTTAGAAAATAAATGATAAGGGTTGGAGTGACGCCTCAACATTTCCTGAGGGGTTTCATGCGCTGATTTTTTGTTTACCTTTGCAAAACAGGTTTTCAGTCAAGCAGATTGCTCTCTGTTACGAGCAGTTTGCTCATAATATTGATCTGTTTGCCATATTTGGATGAGCGAGCCATCGGCGTACTATCAGTGTTCAGTGCAAGGATATGAGGTCTTGATTATGACTGAGTATAAAATTTCTTCGGAGGTGTATAGCTAAATTTCTATTGCCGTTGATTGAGTAACGCTTGTCACAGCTCTTAAATGGGCGTGCAGCAATGCAACTATTACGGAGGCTTATATCCGAAATGTAGTTGCCAAAAGAAGAATCGTTAAAGTCGTCAAATCGTTAACTGCCCTTAATCAAACTACAACATCTAGGGATTCTCATATGATTTCGCTTCGAAAGCTCTTCGTGTTAGCACTTTTCCCACTTTGCGCGAATGTCGCGCTGGCCAAGGAATACAAAGAACTGCGTTTTGGCGTTGATGCTTCTTACGCACCATTCGAGTCTAAAGCCTCAGATGGTAGTCTTACGGGGTTTGATATCGATCTGGGTAATGCAATCTGTGCCAAATTGAAGGTCAAGTGTACATGGGTCGAGAGCGATTTCGACGGCACGATTCCTGGTCTGAAGGCCAACAAGTTCGATGGTATTCTCTCTTCCATGACGGTGACCCCAGCCCGCGAGAAAGTCATTGACTTTTCTAATGAGCTGTTCTCCGGCGCAACCTCTTACGTGTTCAAGAAAAATTCTGGTCTGAGCGAAGAGGTTACTTCCCTTAAGGGCAAGACCGTAGGCTATTTGCAAGGAAGTATCCAGGAAGCCTATGCCAAAGCGGTTCTGGATAAGGCTGGTGTCAAAACTCAGGCCTATCAGAACCAGGATCAGGTTTATTACGACCTGGTTTCCGGTCGCCTCGATGCGGCGATCCAGGACATGCTGCAAGCTCAGCTGGGTTTTTTGAATTCCCCCCAAGGCACTGGTTATGAAGTCAGCAAGCCTGTTGGCAGCGAGTTACTGCCAGCCAAAACAGCTATTGGTATCTCTAAAGGTAACAAAGACCTCAAGGCCTTTTTGGATAAGGGCATCCAAGCGTTACACGATGACGGTACCTATGACTTAATCCAGAAAAAACACTTCGGTGATCTGAATCTCTACAGCGGCAAGTAAGGCCCAGGTGCCCGTCCTTGGGGCGGGCGCTTTATTATCGCGATAGGTTCCTGAATTATGTTCGAAGTACTGTTGCAGGCCCTCGGGCTCTCCACATACAGCATGAAAGGGTTCGGTCCTCTGTTGCTGGGGGGCGCCTGGATGACCGTCAAGTTGTCAATACTCTCGCTGCTGTTGAGCGTGCTGCTTGGTCTTATCGGGGCCAGTGCCAAACTTTCCAGTGTCAAACTCCTGCGAATGCCAGCACAGCTCTACACAACCCTGATTCGCGGGGTGCCGGATCTAGTGCTGATGCTACTGATCTTTTACAGCCTGCAAACCTGGTTGACCGGGATCACGCAGGCACTGGATTGGGAATACATAGAGATCAATCCGTTTGTTGCCGGGATCATCACGCTGGGGTTTATCTACGGGGCCTATTTCACTGAGACCTTTCGCGGGGCGATGCTAGCTGTGCCCCGTGGACAGGTGGAAGCGGCCACCGCTTATGGCTTAAGTCGCACTCAGCGCTTTCGCTTTGTGGTCTTCCCGCAAATGATGCGTTTTGCTTTACCGGGTATTGGCAATAACTGGATGGTCATCCTCAAAGCCACTGCACTGGTGTCGATCATAGGCCTTGCTGACTTGGTAAAGGCAGCCCAGGACGCTGGTAAAAGCACCTATCAATTGTTCTATTTTCTGGTCTTGGCAGCGCTTATTTATTTGGTAATTACCAGTACTTCAAACTATGTCCTGCGTTGGTTGGAACGGCGTTATGCGGCAGGTTCCCGGGAGGCTGTACGATGATCGAACTCTTGCAAGATTACTGGAAGCCTTTTCTCTATAGCGACGGCCACCAGATCACGGGGCTGGCCATGACCTTGTGGTTGCTCAGTGCCTCAATCTTCATCGGCTTTTTGGTGTCGGTCCCGTTGTCCATTGCCCGGGTTTCATCCAGGTGTTACCTGCGCTGGCCCGTACAGTTCTACACCTACCTGTTTCGGGGAACGCCGCTCTATATCCAGTTGCTGATCTGCTACACCGGGATCTACAGCCTGGCTGCAGTTCGTGCACAACCGGTGCTCGATGCATTCTTTCGTGACGCGATGAACTGCACCATCCTTGCGTTTGCGCTGAACACCTGCGCTTACACCACGGAGATTTTCGCCGGAGCAATTCGCAACATGGCCCATGGCGAAGTCGAAGCTGCGAAGGCCTATGGCCTGACGGGTTGGAAGCTCTATGCCTACGTGATCATGCCATCGGCGCTACGCCGCTCGTTGCCGTACTACAGCAACGAAGTAATTCTGATGCTGCATTCGACCACCGTGGCCTTCACTGCAACCGTCCCGGACATTCTGAAAGTTGCTCGCGACGCCAACTCGGCGACCTTTCTGACCTTTCAATCGTTCGGTGTTACCGCGCTTATTTACCTGATGGTTACCTTCGCGCTTGTCGGACTATTCCGCATCGCCGAGCGCCGTTGGTTGGCTTTCCTTGGTCCGGCTCATTAGGGCTTGGTACTCCATATGGCCGCTCATTAGGCCTCGGGCTTTGTCGCCGGCTGGCACAGCTGCACAGCGACGCCACATTTTCCCTTAGAGGATGATTGCGCACATGTACAAATTGACTGTTGAAGAACTGCACAAGAGTTACGGTAACCACGAAGTACTCAAGGGCGTATCTCTGAAAGCCAAAACTGGTGATGTGATCAGTTTGATCGGCGCCAGTGGGTCAGGCAAAAGTACCTTCCTGCGCTGCATCAACTTTCTCGAAACACCCAATGACGGAGCCATGAGCCTGGACGGCAAGCAGATTCGCATGGTCAAAAAACATCATGGCATGCAGGTGGCCGATGCCGCTGAGTTGCAAAGGCTGCGCACCCGTCTAGCCATGGTCTTCCAGCACTTCAATCTGTGGGGCCACATGACCGTTCTGGAAAACATCACGATGGCCCCGCGCAGGGTGCTGGGTGTCAGCAAAAAAGATGCTGAAGATCGTGCCCGACGTTATCTGGACAAGGTGGGGCTGCCAGCGCGTGTTGCGGAGCAGTTTCCAGCATTTCTCTCTGGCGGTCAGCAACAGCGAGTGGCGATTGCACGAGCATTAGCGATGGAGCCGGAGGTTCTGCTGTTCGACGAACCGACGTCGGCGCTGGATCCGGAACTGGTGGGCGAAGTACTAAAGGTGATTCAGGGCCTGGCCGAAGAAGGCCGGACCATGATCATGGTGACCCACGAAATGAGCTTTGCCCGCAAGGTGTCGAGCCAGTTACTGTTTCTGCATCAAGGCCGAGTCGAGGAGCAGGGTGGGGCAGAGATTCTGGATAATCCACGCAGCGAGCGCCTTCAACAATTTCTGTCTAATGGACTGAAGTGAATAGAGTCAACAATGAAAAGGAAGGAAAAAAATCCCGATTTTTCACGAACATTGGGGCGTATTGATGAGGCTATCATTGACGTATTACGCCATGACGGGCGCATCACGTACCAGAAACTAGCAACACTTGTGCACCTGACCGCAAGCCCTTGCCAGGAACGCGTACGCAAGTTGGAGAGGCTAGGGGTGATTCGCGGTTATGGTGCGTTCATCGATGTGCAAAAGGTCTCACCGGGATTGTCACTACAGGTATTGGTCGCTATATCGAGCCAGAATCGGCGCACTGCACAAAAAGCCTTCGAAGCATGTGTAGATAGCTGTTCTCAGGTTTTGGAATGCCATCTTATCAGTGGTCCGTTCGACTACAGCCTGCGTATGCACTGTACAGATATGAAGCACTATCGTGCGCTTACGGAAGTTTGGTTGGAGAATGAGGACCTGTGTATCGACAAACTGGTTGCCTACCCTGAATTGGCTGTTGTTAAACATTCGTCCACACACCACGACTAGCGGTGTAGTGTAAAAGATACGGGCTACGCATGAGATGAGCTGGCGCAGGTCTTAAAGGCCTGCCGTTGGAGTTAAATAATAAAAACAGAAATTTTTAATCTCGGGTAAATTTCCAATGACTGTCCACTTAAGGTTCAGCCACAAAGTTCTGCTCGCCGCATCGCTCGTAGTCATTGCAGCATTCTCATTATTCACACTATACAACGATTATTTTCAGCGTGACGCTATACATACAAACCTCGAAAGCCACCTTGAGGGGATGAGCAAAATTGCTGCAAGCAATGTTCAGGCTTGGCTGTCTGGACGTGTTTTGCTAATAGACACCGTCGCTCAGACTGTTGCCAACGACAATACGCCGGACAGTGTGGTGCGCCTGCTGGAACAGAAGACGCTGCTTTCAACATTTAACTTCACCTATCTTGGGGGTATCGACGGCAGCTTTGCGATGCGACCAAAAGACGAATTGCCCGCCGATTATGACCCGCGTACCCGGCCTTGGTACAAGGATGCTTTGGCAGCTGGTGGTACGACTTTGACTGAGCCGTACCTGGATGCATCCACTGGCCAGTTGATGATGACCATCGCTACTCCGGTTCACCATGGAAACCAACCTCTCGGTGTGGTCGGTGGTGACCTGACTTTGGATACCCTGGCGAAAATTGTCAGTTCGCTCGATCTGGGCGGCATCGGTTATGCCTTCCTGGTCAGTGCCGACGGCAAGATACTTGCTCACCCGGATAAAGACTTGGTGATGAAAAATCTTATCGATATCTATCCGCAAGACACACCCGCTATCAGCACCCATTTCAGTGAGCCTGAGCAGGCGGGTGTTCCTTATATTCTGATGTTCTCGCCGATCAAGGGGCTGCCCTCGGTCAACTGGTATATCGGTTTGTCCATCGACAAGAAAAAAGCCTATCAGGCGTTAGGCGATTTCCGCGCTTCAGCTATTTTCGCCACTCTGATTGCCGTGCTAATCACGTTGCTTCTGCTGGGCATACTAATCCGCGTACTGATGCAACCTCTGAGGTTAATGGGCAAAGCCATGCGCGATATAGCCCATGGGGAGGGGGACCTGACCCGACGTTTGGCCGTGCATTCTCAAGATGAGTTTGGAGAATTGGCCTGCGACTTCAACCTTTTCGTGGAGCGAATCCAACATTCAATACGCGAAGTCTCATCAGCGACCGAACAAGTCAACGAAGTGGCAAAGCGAGTGATGCTTGCCTCCAGCTCATCCATAGCAAACTCCGACCAACAGGCCAATCGCACCAACAGCATTGCAGCAGCGATCAACGAGTTGGGTGCAGCCGCTCAGGAAATCGCGTGTAATGCCGGTGATGCCTCACTTCAGGCGTCAGATGCACGCCTTCAGGCTGAGGGTGGCCGGCAAGTGGTAGCTCAGACGATCAACGCCATGAACGAGTTGTCAGGAAAAATTCGTGCATCCTGCAGCAACATAGAGACGCTGAATGGTAAGACGGTGAGCATTGGTCGGATCCTTGAAGTGATCAAGGGCATTTCCGAACAGACCAACCTACTAGCGCTCAACGCCGCTATCGAGGCTGCGCGCGCGGGCGAGGCAGGTCGCGGTTTCGCTGTGGTGGCGGATGAAGTACGCAGTCTTGCCTACCGCACTCAGACATCGGCACAAGAAATTCATACGATGATTGAGGAGCTTCAGGTCGGCGCTCGTGAGGCGGTTTGCACTATGAGCGAAAGCGAGCGCTATAGCCATGAAGGTGTGGTTATCGCCAACCAGGCTGGCGAGCGACTAGGGAGCGTTACTCAGCGTATTGGCGAAATTGATGGCATAAATCAGTCTGTAGCCACTGCTACTGAAGAGCAGACCGCTGTAATCGACTCGTTGAATATGGACATCACCGAGATCAAATCCCTCAACCAAGAAGGCGTGGAGAATCTCCAGGCCACCTTGCTCGCCTGTGATGACCTTGAGCAACAAGCCAGCCGACTCAAACATCTGGTGGATAGCTTCCGTACTTAAGTTGAATACATCGAACGCTGCTGATTATTAATGGTTTTTCCTGCTCAGTGGGAACCCTGAGTTCTTGATACTGAACTAAGTGTTCATGCGCGTGGATTTCTGCGTAATAGACTTCAGCGTTAACCAAGTGAAATCGAGGACTTGCTACAAGAAACATTCTTGGCCGTGTATAGCAGGCGCGAAACGTACCTCCCAGATCAACCAGCGACGGCTCAGGTATTAACCATTGCGCGCTACAAACTCGCTCGAGGTAGGCGCGTCATGATGCGTTTCACGACTCGCGAGACAATACAGCTGCCTGCCTGTGATTGAGCAGAGTTTGCAGCACTTAACGTTGATGTGCTTTATATCCTCGCACTTTGCAGGCGAGCCTCCCTTACATGAAAAAGGTGAAGTCCATGACCGTTCGACCCATGTTGCCAGGTATCCGTGCCATTGAAGCTGAAATGATTGAGTTGCGCCGTCAGCTTCATGCTTATCCGGAGCTCAGCCTTAAGGAGTTCAAAACCTCAGATCTGGTTGCTGCCAAGCTCGAGTCGTGGGGGTTTGAGGTGCATCGTGGCTTTGGGGGGACTGGTGTTGTAGGGCGTTTGCAGCAAGGTTGTGGAAGTAAGGTCATTGGTATTCGGGCAGATATGGATGCGCTGCCGATTCAGGAGCAGACCGGATTGCCTTATGCGAGCCAGCATCCAGGCGCTATGCATGCCTGTGGTCATGACGGCCATACTGCAATGCTGCTGGCTGCCGCGCAGCACCTAGCCAACAGCCGGCAGTTCAACGGTACGCTGGTGGTCATCTTTCAGCCCGCCGAAGAAAGCGATGGGGGCGCGCAGAAAATGCTGGATGATGGTCTCCTGGAGCGATTTCCCTGTAATGCGTTGTTCGGTATGCACAACATGCCTGGGTTGCCAGTAGGGAAGTTGGGTTTTCGGGCCGGACCGTTCATGGCCTCCACCGATACGGTTGAAATTCGAATTGATGGTACGGGCGGGCATGGCGGAATGCCACATAAAGCCATTGACCCCATACTTACTGGAGGGGCAATTGTCATGGCACTGCAGAGTATTGTGTCGCGCAATACGGATCCTCTGGAGACGGCGGTGATCACTGTGGGCTCCTTTCATTCTGGTGAGGCGCCCAATGTCATTCCGGGGCATGCACTACTCCAACTATGTGTGCGCGCCTTGAAGCCTAACGTTCGTGCCGACCTTCTCAAGCGGATTGTCCAGGTTGCCCAAGCTCAGGCGCTTAGCTTCGGTGCCAGTGTCAGTGTGGAGGTTGATAGGGAAGAATCATTGCCACCCTTGATCAATGATCCTCAGCTTACTGCGTTTGCCCGACAGGTCGCTGTTGATTGGTTGGGTGAAGAGGGGGTGATTCAAGACATGGCACCTATTGCTGCCAGTGAAGATTTTGCAGTGATGCTCGAGCATTGTCCTGGCAGCTATCTCTTTATCGGTAATGGTGATGGGGAAGGGGGGTGCATGGTGCATAATCCTGGGTACGACTTCAACGATGACTGCCTGGGGACGGGGGCTAGTTACTGGGTTCGGTTAGTTGAACAGTTTCTGGTTTGAGTTGGTTGAGATCAGGTGCAGTACTTACCCGATCCAGTAGCATTTGTAAGTGAGAGACAGGAGCAGCAGCACAGTCACCAGCGCAATGATTGCGGCACTGGTGAAAACCAGGGATTGCCTCCCCGGCAAGCCCCCCATGAATAAAGAAAGTAACTGTCCGGAAAAATCGCAATTGAACGGTACGCAAGGTTACGTTCCATCTGAAGTACGTCACTCCGCTCAACGGTCATGTGGTTGTCGGTCCAGGCCAGGAACGTTGAAGTGCTTCATTCAAAAAGCGGGTGAAGGCTTGCACCCGAGCAGTATGTCTCAGGTCCTGATGGGTGAGGACCCAAAGTCCCGTTTTGAGGGCGTTGAGTCCTACGAACGGGACCCGCTCTAGCCCAGGGGTTGAATCTCCCAAATAGCAGGGAAGTGCGGCTATTCCCAAGCCCCCCAGCGCTGCTTGCCTAAGGGTGACCAAAGAGTCGGCCTTGAAAACAATGGACGTTGCAGGAACGCTGGCACGCAGCCATTTTGCAATATCCATTTGACCAAGTGCGAGATCCGGGGCAAGCCATCGATTGAAGTGCGCTGGATCAAGGCTCCCATGACGCTCAGAAAATCCCCTGGCAGCGTAAACGGCAAACCCGACATCGGCGATACGCCTACCGATCAATGCGTCGGGAGGACTGTCACTGGTTCGTATTGCTACATCTGCATGCCGTTGGGCCAGATCGCTGATGAAATTGCCGGTGGTCACTTCAAGTGATATCTCGGGATGGAGTTCACTGAACCCTCCAAGTGCCTTCGGTAAAATGGATGCCATTAAAGTATCGCAGGTGGTAATGCGGAGTATGCCCTCTAATCGCAGATCCTTGCCTTCGAGTTTGCGGGACAGTTCGCTGACGGCGATATTCATGATTTGTGCTGTCTGCAGTAATTCTTCTCCGGCGTCAGTCATTGTGTAGCCGGTCGAGAGGCGATCAAATAGTCGAAATGCATGAAGTTTTTCGAACGCATTGATACGCCGCAGCACGGTGGTGTGATTAAGATGAAGTGCGCGTCCGGCAGCGGCAAAAGATTTGTGTTCGGCAACGGCAAGTATCAGGCGTAGATCGTCCCAGTCCCAAGTGTGCATATATGCAGTCCGTAATAGCTAAATTGCAGATTGTAGGGTTGCTGATTACTCGCAACAATATATTCGGAAGGCAGCGCAACGTGCTCTGTCAGTGTTATTTTGGAAGTTGTATGGACGATTTTAAAGGTATCTCCTATGGTGTTTTATTGCTTCGGCTGACAGCTGGTATTGCGTTGCTGGCGCACTCTCTATATTTAAAGGTTTTCGTTTTTACAATGTCAGGTACTTCAAGTTTTTTTGAGTCGATTGGCTTGCCGGGTGTGTTGGCGTGGCTGGTTCTCGGAGTTGAGGTCACCACGGGTGCAATGCTGGTGCTGGGCTTTAAAACTCGCTATGCGGCCTTGGCGGCCATTCCTGTTTTATTGGGTGCCACCTGGGCGCACTCGGGTAATGGCTGGTTGTTCAGCAGTACCGGCGGGGGCTGGGAGTACCCGGCATTCTGGACGGTGGTGCTGATTGCTATCGCGCTGTGTGGCGATGGTGCTTATGCCCTAACGCCGCAGCGTGCATCGGATAAAAATGCCGCCAGCTGAAAGACGGAACAGACGTCCTGAAAAAACCATGACCGCTGCCCAGGCCGAAGCTCCGTTGCCAACTGAACTCTGGTGCGGTTTTTGGCCAACTGGCGGATCAGTGCAACTGCGCAATGAAAAGCCACCCTGATGAGGTGGCTTTTCATCACATGCTACGGGCCTCTTGCTTTAGTCGACCAGTATTCGAATGTTTGAGGTGCCCCACATGGTGTAAACATCGGCGAGCAATGCACCGTTATTGATGTCTTCCAATTCAGCTTGTGTAATCTCGGCATCGCCTTGTTTGCCATAGAGCGTTACGGTATCGCCGGGCTTGACGTTTTTTATGTCGGTCACATCTACCATAACTGTGTTCATCGAGATTTTTCCGACCGTGGGCACTTTCACGCCATTGATAACGACAAAAGACTTGTTGGTAAACACTCGGCGGTAGCCATCTGAGTAACCTACTGGGATGTTGGCGAGCCTGGAGTCTCGAGTCAGTGTGAGGGTGCGGTCATAACCCACTGTGTTTCCGGCAGGATAGGTGTTGACCGCAGCAACCTTGCTTTTAAGTGACATGACGCGTTTCAGCTCGGCGCGGCCGATCAAATCGCCGTAAAGTGCTCCGCCCACGCGCACCATGTCCAAGTGGGTTGCCGGGACGTCAAGCGTTGCGAACGAGTTGGCACAATGAACGGTAATTTCGTCACGGTTCAAGTGTGCTGTCTTGATGATCCAGTCCTGCTCCGACATGAACTTGTCATAGGCCTCCATGACGAAGGCCTTATCCTCGACGGCGAAGTGCGTCATGATCCCGGTGACCTTCAGTCCCTTCATTGAGGTGATTTCCAGCACGTCTTTTTTGCCCTGCTCGGTGGCAAGCTCCAAGCCATTCCTACTCATGGCGCCCGCATTGGTAACGAGATGAATTTTGATGGGCTTGCCATTGTGTTCTGCCAGCGTGCTGATGGCTCGGGCTACCTGTGCATTGCCGATAAGCTCTTCAATGTCATAAGGCAATGCGCTGACGATTTCTCCCTCCGTGGCTTGCCGAACGCGAATTATTTTTCCTGTGTAGCCCTCTTTTCTGGCAATTCGCGCTTCTTCATTACTCGCAATGCCGATGCAATTAATGCCCGCTTCTATGATCGTCGGAATCAATAATGCGATACCGTGGCCATAAGCATCTGCTTTCATCACAGCGCACAAGCTACTGCCTTTCGATAATCTGCTTTTTACGAGTTCGATATTTTGCTTGAAAGCAGATTTACTGATCTCTAACCAGGCGTTTGTTTGGGATATTGTTGCATTTACGTCCTGCTTGAAGTTGTACTCCTGTAGCAGCGGTGCAGCGACAGCCTGAGTGCCAAGTGCAATGAGACCTACTGCGGCAAAGTGAGAAAATGTTGTTTTCATTATTTCATCCTTTGAGTACTTTTTTGCAGGGGGAGTTGGTTTCGTGTTATTCACTCAATGCTACACCTTCAATGCATAGGTGCCAGTTGGCAAATGGCTTGCTGCATTGAGCGTTTTGCTTGTTGTAGCAAGCTAACTGCTCGTGCGGGTTATTCTGAAGTTAGTGTTTTTGCTGTTTCTTCCAGGTGGGCGGGGCGGTGTGGGAGCAGTTCGTGAGAGGGGAGGTAACTGATGAAGCACCTACTGTGGGTTGTTTGTTGCCGCTGGCTGGCTACTTCATGCCAGCTTTTCTGCGTCAGATCGAAGACTTGTCGTACGGCCTCGCTGCCCAATCGCTGACGGGCCTGGACTACGGCGCTGGGCACGACCAGCGGACGTTGCCCGGGCAGCATGATGTTCATGCGACTGACCACATTCCACGCCGACATGCGCCGGAAAAACGCCATGGAGATGACGCACCAAAGCATCATTTCCAAGGGTGTTGACGCCGATGCCGAATTGACCCACGTGCCGACGCAAGACTGACCTACCTCTAAAACGGAAAAAATCCTGCACAGGCAATAGTTCGCGTGGAATAGACTGGGTCAGTGACATCTCGGCAATGGGGTTAATTCGGCGTCGGCGCCAACAGCGGTAGGGATCCTGTTGCGGCGTACGCTGGAAAAGACAGCATCGACTCGGAAGGTGGGTGCTTATAGGTTGAGGACAGCACGGCACTGAGTCGATCGCCCAACAGGTTCCAGGCACACTTCTTCTCTTCGGCATAATCGTGGTGCAGGTAGTGGCGCCTCACCCGGGAGCCGGCCAGCACATGGTTTTGGCAGCGATCGATGACGTCCAGGTTGACCCCCAAAGCCTGCATCATGGTCGCGCCCGTGCGGCGCAGGTCATGCGGCGTCCAGTCGCCGTTTTGGCCGTCGGCAAGGACCAGCGTATCGTCATGGCACCGTCTGGAGAGGGCCTTGCGGTTTTTGAACCGGGCCTGGCGATCGCCGACCTGTTTGCTCACCACTTTCACATCCACATGCCCATCATCCAGCTTGTTCGGAAAGCACCATTGCGAGTCGCCCGTCAGGATTTTGAGTTCCTGAAAGAAATGCAGGGCGAAGGGGGAGAGGAAGACATGGTGGTCTTGTTTTTTGCCACGGGTGCCTTTGACATTTTCGCTGGGGAGGAACCAGGTCTGCTGGTCTAGATCGACATTTTTCCATTCGGCCTGCAGCAACTCGCCAATCCGGCATAGCGTGCCCAGGCTGATCCAGAGCGCAAGCTGTGTTTCCTTCTTTAGCGGTCGAATGCCGTCGTATTTTTGGCCCGCGGGGAGGGCGTCGTAATCGGCAGTCATTTGCTGGAAGCGGGTGTGCAGTTCCAACAGCTCAGCCGGGGAAAGGATCCGGCTTCTTTCCGCTTCGTAGTCGGCAGGGATCAGGGGGGAGATGTCGACCAGCTCAGTCGGATCACCCTCAACCAGTAACGCCCGCCAAGGTTGGCGCTTTCTAGCCCAGCTGAACATCTGGGTGAGGTCGGCGAAGAAGCTGATGGCTTGACGGTGAGCGCCGCGGTTGACCACGGTGCGGATCAGCGCCCGAACATCGTGTTCGGAAACATTGTTCACCGCGGTCCTGCCAAGTGCCGGGAATAGGTCCTTGTTAAAACGGCGCTGCAACTCGGCATTGCCGTCTTTGCGCGCGACGCCATCCAACAGCCAGGCGCTGGCCAGATCCTGGACGGTCAGCGTTTGCACCTTCGTCGTTATTGCATGTTCGGCCTCTACGTTAGCTGCGGCGTATGCCTGTGCCTTGGCGGTTTTCTTCTGCTCGTTGGGATTGATCTGCTCATCGATGAGCGCCCTAGCCTGGTTGCGGGCCTTGCGGATGTCCGTCAGGGATTTGCGTGGCCAGGACCCGCAGGCGTATTCTTTGTTCTGGTCGCCCCACCGATAGCGATAGAAAAAGCTGACCGACACGCCGTCCTTACGCAGGGAAATTCGACCCGCGAGATTGCCATCCTCCCGGAGGATCCGGCCGGCATCATTGGCGGTCAGCGACTCGAGTTCTTTGATGGTGATTTTAGCCATGAAATGGACTCCCCCTACTTTTACCCCCACAAAAACGTCGGCTCTTGATGGACGTTACTGGACTCTCGTAGAGCAGAACACCGCTGGAGCTCAAGTAAATACTAGCTTAGAAAAATCCAGAGTGAAATTTCGGAGTCTTTCAAGAAGTATGAAAAAGGAGATGGGGTGCTAGGGGTCGAGTGTTCGAATCACTCCGTCCCGACCATATAATTCAAGGGGTTGCGAGATTTTATCTCGCGACCCCTTTTTATTTTATTGCGTTTTTACCCCTACAAAACGACTGGCTCTGGGTGGAATCTTCAGCAGATATCAAGGCCGGAATGTGTCCTGGGGGAGGGCTATGGTCCCTGCTTTATGAGTGAATTGACGACTGTTTTTGGGATAATCCCTGTCGCATGTTAACGGTGCTATTGGCCGGTTTCTGCCTTACGTTACCGGCCGAAATTAGTTCGGTTCCCGCCGTGGATTGACGCGTGGCAAGCGTCGGCGATTGAGGAACTAAACGGTTCTGACTGCCAAAGCTTTTTGCCGACGATACAGAATCGTCGTTGCCGTGAATCCGCACACCGCCGCGAACATCAGCCAGTAGGCAGGTGATGCCTTGTCTCCCGTGGCCTGGACAAGCAGCGTCGAGATTGCTGGGGTAAAACCGCCAAACACCGCGGTGGCCAAACTGAAGGCCAGTGAAAACCCGACCACCCGCACGTTCTGTGGCATGACTTCGGTCAGTGCCGCGACCATGGCGCCGTTGTAAATGCCAAAGAAGAATGAGAAGTACAGCAGAACAGCGAGCAGTCGTTCGAAACTCGCCGCCTCTGCCAGCCAGTGCATGGCGGGATAGGCGGTGAAGATGCACAGCAACGATATCGCCAGCAAAAGTGGGCGCCGGCCAATGCGGTCGGAAAGGGCGCCG
Source organism: Pseudomonas jessenii (assembly GCF_002236115.1). GTDB lineage: Bacteria > Pseudomonadota > Gammaproteobacteria > Pseudomonadales > Pseudomonadaceae > Aquipseudomonas > Aquipseudomonas jessenii. Next base: position 815,621 of record NZ_NIWT01000002.1, read on the forward strand.
CCGATAGGCAGCCAGATAAAGTTGCTGATGCCGACCAGCAGTGTGACCACCAGGCTGTCGGTGGTGCTCAAGTTCAGTACTGTCCTGCCAAACGTCGGTGTGTAGACTGTAATCAGGTAGAACGTGGTGGTGGTCATGGACGCCAGCAAGCCGCCCGCCAGCACGGTGCGCCAGTTGTCACGCATCGAGCGAAAAACTTCGCGAGTGGTTGGGCGATGGCTGCGCGCAGTGAAGGCAACGGTTTCTTCCAGTGAGCGGCGAATAATGAAAATGAACGGGATGATCACGCAGCCAATGAAGAACGGAATTCGCCACCCCCAATCGGCGATCTCAGCGGCTTGCATCGTGGCATTGATCGTGTAGCCCAACGCGGCCGCGACGACGATCGCTACCTGTTGGCTGGCCGATTGCCAACTGGTGTAGAAACCGGTGTGACCGGGGGTGGAAATTTCCGCTAGGTACACGGAAACACCGCCCATTTCTGCGCCGGCGGAGAAGCCCTGTAGCAGCCTGCCCAATAACACCAGAATCGGTGCCGCCACGCCGATGGCGGTATAGCCCGGCACCAGGGCGATCAATACGGTACCGGCGGCCATGATCGACAGCGTCACGATCAGCCCCTTGCGACGGCCCACCTTGTCGATGTACGCCCCCAGCACAATGGCGCCTAACGGACGCATCAGGAATCCGGAGCCGAATACCGCGAAGGTCATCATCAGCGAGGCAAACTCACTGGTGGCTGGAAAGAAGGTCTGGGAGATGTAGGTCGCGTAGAACCCGAACAAAAAGAAGTCGAACTGCTCGAGAAAGTTACCGCTGGTGACCCGCAGAATGGCGCCCAATTTGGACCCCTTGGCTCGGGTTGTTGCCGTTGTCGTTTTCATCATGGCTACCGTTATGCTCACTATTGTTTTTGGAATGAGTGCTTTAGCCGTCAGTCGCTGCCGGCGTTGATCGGGTTGGGTTGACGCTTCTCGATGGCGTGTTTGAGCAACGCTGCGCTGCGGAATATTCCATGGGCGAATTTGCTGTAGGGCATGGTCAAGAAAAACGCCATGACCAGGCCCAGATGAATAGCCAACATCAAGCCCAAGGCGCTGGTTTCACGCAAAGCCAGTAGCGCCAGTCCGCTTGCGCTGACCAGAAACAGCAGCGCGATGAAGCCGCGATCCATGGGTTTTTGCTTCTCATCGCCGTGCGCAGGGTTGCGACGCAGGTTCAGCCAAAGAAGACCCGCCGGGCCGATCAGCAGGCCGATGCCACCAGCAATACCCAACATCACCGGCAAGCTGAAGATCGGATAAGGCGCCGACCACTTCAGCAGATAGTGAAAGAGCGTGGCGACACCGGTGGCGGCGAAGCACAGCATGAAGCCGTAGAAGGTGAGGTGGTGGAATCGGCGTCGCCACAAGGTGAACTGATCGTCGGCGTTGTTGCAGCCTTCGCCATGGCCGCCGTCCAGGTATTTGAGCTTCGCGACGTTGGCCGTAGCCTCCAATGCAGCGGACGTTTTCAACGGCAGTGGCGCTGCGACCGGTGAAACGTTGCGCCAGAAGCGCCGTACACCCATGGTCAGGGCAAGTACCGCAAAGCCGAACACTGTGCCGAACATCAGCGCCAGGGTGTTATGCGGGAAAATCTTGTAGAAGTCGCCCCCGGGAATGGCCGTGAACAGGTTGCCCATGAGCATCAGGGTCAGGCATAAAAACAAGGCCAGTCCCCCACCGGAAGCCAGCGCCAGGGTCAGGCCGTTGCGCTGATACAACCTGCCCATCACTTGCGGCCAGGCGTATTCGGCGTAAGTATCCAGGCGCACTTTGGCCATGGCTTTGGGTATGTTGACGTCGAATTCGTGTGGGGCGGCGTACTGACAGGCGTGCAGGCACGCGCCGCAGTTATGGCACAAGTTCGCCAGGTAATGGATGTCGGCCTGAGTGAATTCCAAACGCCGAGTCATCGCAGGAAATACCGCGCAAAAACCTTCGCAATAACGGCAGGCATTACAGATGGTCATCTGCCGCTGGACTTCACTTTCGTCAAGATTCAACACGGGGATCAACCCGCCCGATGCTTGGGGATCAAACAGTTGCATGTCGAGACTCCGTGTTTGCAGATGAAACGCCAAAGCCCACCGAAGCGGCCGCCTGCACACCGGCGATGCGGCCAAACGCAGTACCGATTGCCATGCCGATGCCGGCGGTGTAGCCCTTGCCCAGGATGTTGCCGGCCATCATTTCACCCGCGACGAACAGGTTGGGGCTCGCTTTGCCGTTGAAATGCACGGCAGCGGTTTCGTCGGTGGCGAGGCCGAGGTAGGTGAACGTGACACCCGGTTTAAGCGGGTAGGCGTAGAAAGGTGGTTTCACCAATGGCCGCGCCCAATGGGTTTTGGCGGGCAACAGTCCTTGGGTGTGGCAGTCGTCCAACGCCGTGTGATCGAACGTGCCAACGCGGCAGGCGCTGTTGTAGTCCTCGATAGTCTTGACGAATTTTTCTTGAGGCAGCTTCAACTGGCGGGCAAGGTCTTGCAGAGTATTGGCGGTGGTTCCGGGAAAGACCGGGGGCATGAAGCGGCCAATAGCTTGTTGATCGATGATCGAATACGCCTGTTGACCGGGTTGTCCGGCCACCAGACGCCCCCAGATCGCATAACGTTTTGGCCAGAAATCCTCACCTTCGTCGTAGAAGCGTTCGCCATCACGGTTGACCACCACACCCAGCGATACGCAGTCGATTCGGGTGCAGATGCCGCCGTCGTAGAGCGGCGCGCGGGCATCAATCGCGACCATGTGGGCTTGCGTCGGATCGCCGATCACATCTGCGCCAAGTTCGAGCATGCGCCGTAGCAAAATGCCGGTGTTGAATCGGGTGCCCCGGATCAGGAAATTATCCGATGGCCATTCACCGCGTTCGTTCTGTCCCCAGGCTTCGCGCAGCCATTCACGGTTGGATTCGAAGCCGCCGGCCGCCAACACGCAGGCCCGGGCTTCAATGCGTTCTGCGGCGAAACGCTGTCCATCTACCTCATGTTCGCCCACATGGGCGGCGACGAATTTCCCCTCATCCAACTCAATGTCGGTCACTTGCGTGTTGTAGCGAACTTTTACACCCAGGCGCTCGGCGCTGCGGAAATACGCATTGACCAGCGCTTTGCCGCCGCCCATAAAAAAAGCATTGGTCCGCGCCACGTGCAGCGCGCCGGACAGCGGTGGCTGAAAGTGCACGCCGTGTGAACGCATCCAGTCGCGGCAAGAAGACGATGCCCGAATGGCAATGCGTGCAAGCTTTTCATCCGTGAGGCCACCGGTAACCTTCAACAGGTCTTGCCAGTATTCTTCTTCCGGATAAGCATCGATCAGCACGCCCTGCGGTTCGTCGTGCATGCACCGCAGGTTACGGGTGTGTTGGGAGTTGCCACCGCGCCAGATTTTCGGAGAGGCTTCCAGCAGCATCACGCTGGCGCCCGCTTCTCGCGCCATCAGAGCGGCGCACAAGGCAGCATTGCCACCCCCTATGATTAAGACATCGATCATTATCGCTCCTCGATTTGCAAGGAAGCGGGAACGAAGTGCTCCTTGCGAGTGGGAAGAACGATAGGGTGGGGAAGGAGTGGCCGAAAGGCTGCTTTTGACGCGGGGTGTTTAGTTTTTCTAAAGGCGTTGTCGTCAGGAGATGTCCGGGGTTGAGCGAGGATTACGCGTCTACCCTTCTATCCACGTAGCTCCAGGCCACTGTTTGTCGACGACCAACTGTCGCGCCACATCGACAATGACCAACCGCGTTGCCAGCGCCGCCGGAGAGAGTTCGTCGTCAGCCAGCGTCGCCAGAAGATTACGCCGGCCCACATGGGGATCGGCAATCCTGATCAGTGAAAGCCCTGACCCGTCTTTCAATGCTGCGGCCGCCCCCGGTTGTATCGTTGCCGCATGACCGGCCCGAACGGCGTTCATCAAAACAGCGAGACCGTCGACTTCCATAATTACATTGGGTGTTAGCCCGACCCGCTCGAACGCACTCATCAATGCCGAGCGCAATCCATGTTGCACGCTGGGCATCACCAGCGGCAGGCCGCCGAGGTCGGCTAACTGCACGCTGTCACCAGAAGGCGCTTGAGGCAGGCTGGGCGAGGCAATGACAAACAGCTTTTCATCCAGCAGCGGAGTCACGCTCCAGCGTTTACCCCCTTCGAGCTGGAACAGGATGGCCAGGTCAATTTGCCGTGCGTTGAGCTGCGCCGCCAAGTGGCCGGAAAGCATTTCCACCAAATGCAGTTGTATGTCCGGATAACGCGCACGCATTGCGTTGATCAACGGCAACGCGAGCACCGTCGCGGTAGTCGGTGGTAAGCCGACGCTGACATAACCGCTCATTCGCCCGCGATGGGCGGCCATGATGGCATTTTCCGCCTGGCGTAGCGTCAGTTGGGCATGGTGTAAAAACGCAAATCCGGCGCTAGTGGGCGTCACACCGGTGGAGGTTCGATTCAGGAGGCGGGTGCACAGTTCGCTTTCCAGCTTGGAGATTTGTTGACTGAGGGCTGACACACCAACGTCCAGTTCAAGTGCCGCACGCCCCAGGCTGCCAAGCTCAATGATTTTTACGAAATAGCGCAGTTGTCTCAATTCCAATGTGGCTGCTCCCAGCGAATTTGTTGTTCAAATACTTGAACGTTTGCCACGCAAGTTACGAAGTCGCAATAGCCACCCATGGCTAGCGGTGAATGAAAGATGCTAAGACTCGCGGTTTTTCGCCAATGCTCAGTATTCAACGCCTGTTCAGGACCAACGACCTCTCACTACCAGCCCCCAGCAATTCTCGATGTCCGCTGACTCCCACCTTTCGATAAAGTCGCTTGATGTAGGTAGCGGCGCTTGAGCGCTGGATGCCCATCAGGGGCGCAATGTCTTCCGCCCCCAGGCCACTGAGCAAATGCCTGAGCAGTTCACGGTCCCGGCGAGTCGGTTCAGGATAGAGCAACTCGACGCGTTGACTTAACAAGGACGGCATCTGATTGGCTTCGATAAAAGCGCGATAGTGCAAACGCGTGACTTGAATCAGTAACGGCGCAACCGACTCGATAAATTCAATTTCGTGCTGATTGAAATTGCCGTGCTCACGACCTCGATAGAAGTTGATCGACAGCCAGGCCCCGCCCTCTTCCTGATGATTGAGCAAGGCCATGCGCTGGGAGATTTGCGGTTGCTCGTAGCAGACCCGCCGATAGTCACGATGGGTGATGTCTTCAACTGACTGAACCTGAGCCAGGATTCGCGCGCTGCCGTATTTTGCCCGGTGACCGAGCATCGCTTGGCGGTTGCCGTCCAGGCTGTGAAAACGCTCGACGTAGTCCCGAGAGATACGCGATATCTGCACGAGTCTTGCCTGATCGGAACACGACAACACCTGCGGCTCCTGGCCTTCCGGATAAGCGAAAATTGTACATTGAGCCAGCGGCATTTCACCCCGCACCAAGGTCAGTAACTCTGCCGCCAACCAGGTTCGGCAATCCTCGCCTACCCGCGCCAATAGATGAGCAATTTCCCCTGTCGTCAGTGGGCTCTGAGGGTAAACGTTAGTTAGCAGCCAATGGTTCATTCAGGGATCAGTTCACGTGATGAAGGTTGGCGTTCGTGGGGTAGTGCGCGTACCAGCACTTAAGAGCGTAAGGTCATTTTTCCCATTGTTCGAGCAGTATTGAGACGAATTTTTCCGCTGCCGGAGAGAGTGAAGCACCTCTCCGGTAAACCAGTCCCAACGATCGGTTAACTATGGGCTCTATCAAAGGGACACTTACCAATGTTGGATGATCCACAGCAGGCATTGCGAGGCTCGGCATTGCCGAGACTCCTAAGCCAGCTTCTACCAGGCCCAGCGATGTAGACAGGTGTTGCACCTCATAGAACCATTGTGGACGCCAGCTCAAGCCGGACAAAGCGTGGTCAAGCAACATGCGGTTGCCGCTCAGGCGACCGACCCCGATAAGGCGGTAATTGCTAAGTTCAGACCAGGTGACCGAGCTACGCTCGGCCAGCTCATGATCGCGTCGACAAGCTAAAACAAAAGGCTCGTTGACCAATGGCACGAACTCTATGTCTGGGTGCTGTCCGCTCATCATGTTGATGCCAAAGTCGGCTTCGCCACGCAGAACAGCCTCCAGCCCTTCGTTCGCACTGAGATCAAGCAAGCGAATGCGGATTTGTGGATAGCGCTCGTTGTAGAGGCGGATTACCGAAGGGAGGAAGTAGAAGGCTGCGGTTGGGATGCAGGCAAGGGTTACACGGCCGCTCTGCCGCTCCGCCAACTCTCGGATGTTAAGTATCGAGTCGTCGAAGTCATCCAATAAGCGTCGTGCCTTGGGCAGGAAGTCTCGCCCAACGCTGGTGAGGCTTACCCTTCTTGTCGTGCGATCAAGAAGCGCTGTTCCCAATCCCTCTTCAAGCTTTTTCATTCTCCGACTCAGCGCGGGTTGAGAGAGATGCAATGCATCGGCAGCTTCGTGGAAGCTTCCAAGTTCGGCGATCTTCACGAAAGATCGGATGTCATTGAGCTCATAATTCACTTTTTTATCTCACTAGCCGAGAGTTGTTAAGCCCAGTCAGCCTAAATTCATCATTCGTAAAACGCAATAATCAGGCTGATATTTGCATTGGAAACAATTTTTAAAGCCTGCGACTCTTGCTCACAAGACATCAATTACCCCGATTGATCAACAAGAGTTAGTGTTCATGCAACGAATTCCCTGTGTGCTAATGCGCGGTGGTACTTCCAAGGGCCCAGTGTTCCTCGACTGGGATCTACCTGTTGCGATCGAAGACCGTGATGAACTGCTGCTCAACCTCATGGGCTCTGGGCATGAACTGGAAATTGACGGCATTGGTGGCGGTAGCCCACAAACCAGCAAGGTGGCGATCGTCAGCCCGTCGCTGCATCCTGAGGCGGATGTCGACTATCTGTTCGTTCAAGTCATGGTCTCCCAGCGTCGAGTCGACACCGCGCCTAATTGCGGCAACATGCTTTGCGCCGTTGGCCCGTTCGCCATCGAGCAGGGGCTGGTAAAAGCCTCCAAAGACCTGACACGTGTGCGTATTCGCAACCTCAACACGGGCACTTTTGTGAACGCCGAGGTACAGACGCCCGGTGGGAAGGTCAGCTATGAAGGTGACACCGCCATCGATGGTGTGCCGGGTACCGCTGCTCCTGTGCAACTCACCTTCCTGGATGCTGCGGGCAGCAAGACCGGCAAGCTTTTCCCGACTGGGCAAACGCAGGATTTGATCGACGGTATTCCAGTGACCTGCATCGACATGGCGATGCCGATGATGATCATCGAAGCTGGCCAACTGGGTAAGCGCGGCGATGAAAGTCCTGCTGAACTGGATGCCGACAAAGAGTTCCTGCGTCGCCTCGAGTCCTTGCGACTGCAAGCCGGCTTGGCAATGGGCCTGGGTGACGTCAGCGACAAAGTGATTCCCAAGCCTGTACTGGTGTCACCGGCCAAGGCTGGCGGCACAATTCAGGTGCGCTACTTCATGCCACACAACTGCCACCGGGCCTTGGCGATCACCGGTTCCATCGGCCTTGCCACCGCTTGTGTCACTGAAGGCAGTGTGGTCACGCAATTGCTCGGCGGGGTTAGCGAGCCGCGCTTGAAGCAAGTACGCATTGAACATCCAAGTGGCGGGATAGATGTCGTATTGTCCTACACCGGCGATCAGGGTGAGACAATTCGTGCCTCAGTGGTGCGTACATCGCGCAGGCTGTTCTCCGGTTTTGTCTACGCCACGGCTTCCCAACGACTTGCCGGATAATTTCCCCTGGTCATTGCCGTTCTTGCATCAGCACAATTCTAAAAATGGGTGATGCCATGAAAGTTGTAAAATCGCTCTACTTCCAGATTCTCCTCGCCGTGCTGTTGGGTGTGCTGGTCGGACATTTTTGGTCGCAACAGGCCATCGCCTTGAAGCCGCTTGGTGATGCCTTCATCAAGTTGATCAAGATGATGATCGCTCCGGTGGTGTTCTGCACCATCGTCACCGGTATTGCCGGCATGAGCGACAAACGCTCCCTCGGGCGTCTGTTGAGCAAGACCATGCTGCTGTTCCTGGCACTGACCGTGATCAGTTTGATCATAGGCCTGGTGTCGGTCTACCTGTTCAAACCCGGTGTGGGCATGAACATTGACCCCGCCCAGTTGAGCACCAAGGGACTGTCGCAATACACCGATTCCGCCGCGAAGCTGGGAGTGGTCGAGTTTTTCATGCACATCATCCCGGACACTTTCATCGGCGCTTTCAATAAGGGTGAAGTGCTGCCGGTGTTGTTCATCGCGGTGCTTTGCGGTTTCGCACTGTCGGCCATCGGCGAGCGTGGCAAGCCGGTACTGGATGTACTGGAATCCGCCTCGCACATGGTGTTCAAGATTTTCTCCTATCTGATGCGCTTCGCTCCGATCGGTGCTTTTGGCGCGTTGGCATTCACCGTAGGCCAGTACGGTATTACATCGTTGGGCTCGCTGGCCAAGCTGATCATGACCTTGTACGTAGCCTGTGCCTTCTTCGTCTTTGTGGTGCTGGGGAGCATTTGCCGGGCAAATGGCTTCAGTCTCTGGAAGTTGCTGCGCTACTTCCGCGAAGAGTTCCTGGTGGTGCTCGGGACTTCCTCAACCGAGCCGGTGATGCCGCGGATGTTGGAAAAGCTGCAAGCCCTGGGTTGCAAAAAAGGCGTGGTGGGGTTGGTGCTGCCAACGGGGTACTCGTTTAACCTCGACGGTACGGCAATCTACCTATCGCTGGCAGCGGTATTCATTGCTCAAGCTTGCAACATCGATCTAAGCCTGACACAGACCGTGACCATGCTGGCCATCATGCTGTTGTCCTCGAAGGGTGCAGCAGGTGTGACCGGAGCCGGGTTTGTCGCGCTGGCGTCGACACTGACTGTGATCCATGACATTCCCTTGGCCGGCCTTGCACTGCTGATCGGTATTGACCGCTTCATGTCGGAAGCCCGGGCCTTGACCAGTCTGGCAAGCAACGCCGTGGCTACCGTGGTGATGTCCATCTCGGAGAACGCTTGTGATCGCGAGACACTGATGCGGACTCTTGACGGCGAACCGTCGCCCTCCCTGGCACAAACCCAGAGTGAAAACTGGGATGGTCGCAAGGTCACGGAACACGTCTGACCGGACACGCCTGAAACACCCAACAAACATTTCATTCAACTCCCCGCCAGGCACGGCTGATCGTACCGTCTGGCGGGTTCGAGGTCGTGCGCCTGCGCATCGGCCACGCTACTGATAAGAACAAGAGAACTGACCTATGCTCGCATTTCTTGGTTTGGCCATGGTGGTGGTTTTTACCTATCTGATAATGTCGAAACGCCTATCGCCGATTGTCGCCCTGACGGTGGTGCCGATTGTGTTTGCGGTGATTGGCGGTTTTGGCGGTACTACGGGCAAGATGATGCTCGACGGCCTGAAGATGGTTGCGCCTTCGGCTGCGCTTCTGCTGTTCGCCATCCTGTTCTTCGGCCTGATGATTGATGCCGGGTTGTTCGACCCGTTGATTCGTAAAATCCTCAAGCGTGTAAACGGCGATCCGATGAAAATCGCTATTGGCACCGCGCTGCTGTCACTGCTGGTAGCCCTCGACGGCGACGGCACAACCACCTACATGATCACCTGCGCGGCAATGCTGCCGTTGTACAAGCGTATCGGCATGAACCCGATGATTCTGGCGACCATCGCCATGTTGTCCTTGAGCATCATGAGCGGCATGACCCCATGGGGCGGGCCCGCTACAAGGGCGATCGCGGCACTGGGCCTGGATGCCGGCGAGTACTTCGTGCCCTTGCTGCCGACCATGATCGGCGGCGCGATGTGGGTGGTGTTCACCGCTTTCCTCCTGGGCCGTGCCGAGCGTAAGCGCATCGGTAATGTGCAGCTACAGAGCGGTGGCGGTAATTGCTACATCGACGAGATCCTGGGCGATACCCCGCACAAGCGGCCTAAACTTGCATACGTGAACCTGTTGCTGGTGATCGCGGTCATGGTCGCGCTGGTAATGGGGATCATGCACTCGGCGATCCTGTTCCTGATCGGATTTGTCCTGGCACTGATGATCAACTACCCGCAACTGGATATTCAGAAAGAGCGCATTCTCGCCCATTCCGGCAATGCGATGACGGTGGTGCTGCTGGTGTTTGCCGCCGGTATCTTTGCCGGGATTTTCTCGGGCACCAAGATGGTCGACTCCCTGGCGCAAACGCTGGTGGACTGGATTCCGCCATCCTGGGGTCACCTGTTCCCACTGGTGGTGGCGATCACCAGCATGCCGTTGACCTTTGTTCTTTCCAACGATGCTTACTACTTTGGGGTGGTACCCATCTTGGCTAATGCCGCTGCAGCCTATGGCATTGACCCGGTGGAAATCGCCCGCGCGTCGATTCTCGGTCAGCCAGTACACCTGATGAGTCCGTTGGTAGCCTCAACCCTGTTGCTGGTGGGTATGGTCGATCGTGATATCGGCGATTTCCAGAAAGCCACCGTCAAATGGGCGGTACTCACTTCATTAGTAGTCACCGCGCTAGCCCTGTTGACCGGGGCGATCAGTCTCTTCTCCTGATTCACCCCAACCATCTGTTTCTCCTGACGCGCTTCGCTTGCGAGGCGTGCGCTGTTCTGCACTCCAAATAACAACAATGAGTAGTTTGCCAATGACCACTTTGCATACCCAGCGGGCGCTGTTTTCACTTCTTGGTTTGTTGCCGCTGGCCAGCGCCAGTGCAGAAGGATTGATCGACGACAGCAAGCTCAAGCTGCAATTGCGCAACGTCTATTTCAATGAAAATTTCCGCGATGAGCATGGCTTGAGTGCCAAATCAGCAAGGACGGCGAAGAGCGAGCGAACCGAGTGGGCCCAGGGATTTCTGTTGGATTACCAGTCGGGATTTACACCTGGCACTATCGGGTTTGGTGTTGATGCCCTTGGCCTGCTCGGGGTCAAGCTCGACTCCGGCCGTGGCCGCAGCGGCACTGGCTTGTTGCCCGTACATGATGACGGTCGTGCGGCTGACGAATTCGCAAGTCTGGGTATGACAGCCAAAGCCCAACTGGCCAAGACCACGGTCAAATACGGCACCTTGCTACCCAAGACTCCGGTGCTGATCTATAACGACGCGCGTCTGTTGCCGCAAACGTACCAAGGCACTCAGATCAGTAGCGTCGACATCGAAAACCTCACCCTCACCGGGGGCTACCTGGATCGATTCAAACTGCGTGATTCCAGCGACAGCATGCCGATTGTGCCCGACGGTTACGGCGGAGATAAATCAGGCGACTTCAGCTATGCAGGCGCCGAATACAAGCTGGGAAAGAGCGTTCGTTTGAGTTACTTCTACGGCGAACTGGAAAACTTTTACCGTCAGAACTTTGCAGGTATCCAGCACGATCAGCCCTTGGGCGGCGGCGTGCTGACCAGTGATTTACGCTACTTCAACAGTGTCGATACCGGCTCAGCCTTCGGTGGCAAGATCGACAACAACATGCTGAGCGGGCAACTGTCTTACGCCATCTCTGGCCATACCTTCGGTGGCGGATACCAGACCCTCAGCGGTGATGCCGGATTGCCTTTTATCAGTGGCGCAACGGTTTATTCGTTCAGCAACGCCGGGATAGGCAAGTTTGTCGAGGAGGATGAAAAAACCTGGATGCTTAATTACGGCTATAACTTTGCTGCCGTCGGCGTGCCGGGTCTGACGTTTTCCACCCGGTATCTGAGCGGCAACGACGGTAAGTCCGACACCGCTGTCAAGGAGTGGGAGCGTGATGCCGAACTGGCTTACGTCGTGCAACAAGGCACCTTCAAGGGGCTGGGTGTGCGGTTGCGTAACTACGTTTACCGCTCTGATTATTCCCGTGGCCGAGATAGCAACCGAATCTACTTTACCTACGACATCGCCCTCTGGTGATCCCCTGATTGCGGCCTCGCGATTTTCGCAGGCCGCCTTTTCAGTGGCGGCTTCATAGGATTGGACGGTGGGCAAATCATCGACAGCGCACGCTGACGGTCACGTCCAATTTTCGAGCGTCTCCTCCACCGAAACCGCAAGACATGCCTTGGCGTGTCTTGCGGTTATTTCAAGCAATGCTTACCGATGCAACAGGCTCCCGCGATGCTGCGCGTGCAGCCAGGAAGGCAAGAACGGCCGCCACGCCTAGCAAAGTGGCGCTCAATTCGAAGGTCGCTTGATAGCCGCTCGAGTCGAAGACCAGCCCGCCAACGGTTGCGCCAGACGCAATAGCGAGTTGGATGATCGCCACCATTAAACCGCCTCCCGCTTCAGCTGCGTGTGGCAACGTTCTTGCCAGCCATGTCCACCATCCCACGGGCGCTGCAGTCGCAACCAGTCCCCATGCGCCAAGCAAGACGGTCGTGGTGGCCGTCGAGCTACCGAATGAAACAAGCGCCAGTGCAATCATCGCCATAAAGATCGGGATGACGATGAGGGTTCGATGCAGGCCATTTTTCAAGAACGCTTCAATCAGGAAGGTTCCGGCAAGTCCCGCCAGGCCCAGAACGAGCAACATAAAAGACAGCATGGAGACACTGACGTGCGTGACCGTTTCAAGGAATGGGCGCAAATAGGTAAACAGCATGAACTGGCCCATGAAAAACACACTGACCGCTACCATGCCTAGCGCGACCGGTACGCTTTTCATCAACCTGAAGACGTTTCCAGTGCCTGAGCCGCTTTGCGATTTCATCGGTGGAAGGCTTACAGACAGCCATACACAAGCGACTATCGCGACTGGGATGACGCACAAGAATGCACCGCGCCAGCCAATCAAGGCACCGAGAAAACTGCCCAATGGTGCTGCAATCACAGTCGCCAAAGCGTTGCCGCCGTTGACGATTGCCATGGCGCGTGTGACCTGGTCATCAGGCACAAGGCGCATGGCGGTTGCCGCCGACAGTGACCAGAAGCCACCAATCGCAACACCGATCAGCGCGCGCCCGATCATGAATACCCCGTAATTCGGTGCGAACGCGACCACTGTTCCGGAAAGGATCATCAACAGCGTCAGTGAAAGAAGTAGCGGTTTACGGTCAACCCGCGCCGCCACCAGCGGGATAAGAAGGCTGGTGAATAAGGCAAACAGCCCCGAAACGGAAATGCCCTGACCGGCTTGTCCTTCGGTGATATGCAGATCGGCGGCAATTGGTGTCAGCAGGCTGACGGGCATGAACTCCGATGCCACCAGCACGAAGGCGGCGAGCGACATGGCCAGGACAGCGCCCCATGAATGTTGAGCTTCATGGGAGGAGGGAAGATGGGGCATTGAAAAATCCTGTATTGCGTGAAGCGTCGCGGCTCCAGAAGCGAAGCCGCGAGAGAGGAACGGTTCCCGTGTGGGTCGCCGATCCGATTACTTCAGATGACTGTTGAAGAACGTGGCCAACTTGGCGAAGGGAATCAAATTGACCCGATCGTAAAGATCCACATGCCCGGCATCTGGAACGATCAGCAACTCTTTGGGTTCGGCCGCCCGTTTGTAGGCGTCCTCGCTGAACTCCCTTGAGTGCGCCGTGGCGCCCGTAATGAAAAGCAGTGGGCGCGGGGAGATGGTCTCGATGTCGTTGAATGGGTAGAAGTTCATGAACTTCACATTGCTGGTCAGCGTCGGCATGGTAGTGGTTTGCGGCGATGCGCTAGCGGGGGTGACCTCGCCGCGCGGAGTGCGGTAGAAATCATAGAACTCGTCACCCACAGCGTTGCCGGTCAGCTTTAGTGGTGAGCCGCTGGTATAGCGAACTTCGCCGCGCCAGAATTCCGCGTTACGTTGCTGCGCCGCATCGCGAATGATTTGCTGGCGTTGTTCCAACGTGACTGAGTGCTTGAGACCGTTACGGTTGGCCGCCCCCATGTCATACATGCTGACCGTGGCGATGGCTTTCAGACGAGGGTCGATCTTGGCGGCGCTGATGGCGAAGCTGCCACTGCCGCAGATACCGATGACGCCGATACGCTCTCGATCAACAATCGGGCGAGTGCCGAGATAGTCCACGGCGGCACTAAAGTCCTCGGCGTAAATATCAGGCGAAACTGCTTGGCGAGGCGTACCTTCGCTCTCACCCCAGAACGACAAGTCCAGTGACAGCGTGATAAATCCCTGCTCGGCCATTTTAGTGGCGTAAAGATTCGCGCTCTGTTCCTTTACTGCACCCATAGGGTGTCCGACGATTATCGCTGCACTCTTTGATTGCGGTTCGAGTCCTTTGAGGGTGAACAAGTTACCTGTCACCTTCATGCCATATTGGTTTTTGAAGTTGACCTTTTCCACGATCACTTTATCGCTGGTGTAGAAGTTGTCTGCGCCGTTCGACATGTTGGCTCCCTTTGAAGAAAAAGAGATAACAAGCAGCCCTAGGGCTAGCAAAATTCCTTTCACTGGATATTCCTTTCGATTGAATGGTTGTTCACTGGAGTTTTTGACTCAGGCGTTTAGTCAGCCAACGTGGCGTTGTCGACCACGAAGCGATACTTGACGTCACCCTTGAGCATTCGCTCGTAGGATTCATTTATCTGGTCTGCTCGAACCAGTTCGATGTCGGCGACGATGCCGTGCTCGGCACAGAAATCCAGCATCTCCTGTGTTTCCGGGATGCCTCCGATCATCGAGCCAGCAATCGTTCGGCGCTTCATGATCAGGTTGAATACGTTCGGCGATGGGTGTGGCGAGGCGGGCGCGCCGACCAGCGTCAGCGCACCATCACGCTTGAGCAGCACCAGAAACGCATCAAGATCGTGGGGGGCTGCGACGGTGTTGAGAATGAAGTCGAAACTCTTGGTATGTGCAGCCATTTCTTCAGGTTTGCGCGATACGACGACTTCATCGGCGCCTAACGCCTTTGCCGCCTCGCGCTTGGATTCAGAGGTGGTGAACGCCACGACGTGGGCGCCCATCGCATGAGCCAGCTTGATGCCCATGTGGCCCAGGCCACCGATGCCGACCACGCCTATTTTCTTGCCTGGGCCGGCGTTCCAGTGGCGCAGAGGTGAGTAGGTGGTTATGCCCGCGCACAGCAGCGGAGCGACGGCAGCCAGTTGTGCCTCGGGATGGCGGATGCGCAACACGTAGCGCTCATGCACCACGATGTTTTGCGAGTAGCCGCCCAGCGTCCAGCCGGGTGCGTCCGGTGTCGGGAAGTTGTAGGTGCCAACCATGTCGTCGCAGTAGTTTTCTAGGCCAGTCTCACAGTCGTCGCAGTGTTTGCAGCTGTCGACGATGCAGCCTACACCGACCAGATCGCCGACTTTAAAATCCGCTACATGTGCGCCCACCGCTGATACGTGGCCGACAATTTCGTGCCCCGGTACGCAGGGAAATTGCGTGCCTGCCCACTCGGCGCGTACTTGATGCAAATCCGAATGGCAGATGCCACAGAAGGCGATATCGATCTGAACATCATGGGCCGCCGGCTCGCGGCGGTTGATCTGCATCGGCTCAAGGGGTTTTTCGCCTGCGTGAGCACCGTAGGCTTTGACAAGCATGGGAGCATCCTCGATGGGTTTGTCGGATGAACATTCTCCCGCTCTGCCCAGACCCTCTGTAGTGCATTGCGCTGGATTACTTGCCTGATTCTATGAGTCTCTGTTTTTTTGCAGGACGGTCGGTAGCTGGCGAGTTAGAGTTCAGTGAAGAGGTACAAGACGAATATGAACAACAACCCCGACGCAGCTCCTCAACAGACATCGCCACAAGAAAAGCTTGCGCAGATCATCTGCGCGCAGATCTCGAAACCAGGTGATTTCGGAACGGCCATTACAGGTCTCGGCTTCTTCAGGCGCGAACATCCAGCACCGCCCATCGTCTGCATGGTCGAGCCAAGCATCATCCTCATCGCCCGGGGTGAGAAACAGCTCTGGGTAGGTGGCGAGGGTTACCCCTACGACACGTCGCGATTTCTGATCACCTCGTTGGACTTACCTGCCAATTCAGAAGTGCTAGCGGCAAGCCCGGAACAGCCATGCCTAGGGCTGACGTTGAAACTCGATCTGCGCATTCTGGCTGAGCTGATAGCGCAAAGTGACCTGCCGCCAACCCGTGATCGATCAGTTGTGAAAGGGGTAGGAATTGGTGCCGTGACACCAGCGATGCTGGCCTCATTTGAGCGCTTACTGGCACTGCTCGATGAGCCGGAGTCCATCCCTGTCCTTGCGCCCTTGATCCAGCGCGAGATTCACTACCGTCTCTTGCAGAGTGATCAGGCGAGCCGGCTTCGACAAATAACGTCTGTCGATGGCCAAGGTTATCGGATCGCGAAAGCCATCGATTGGTTGAAGTTGAATTACACCTTGGCGCTTCGCGTCGATGAACTTGCGGCCCGAGTGCAGATGAGCACTCCGACCTTTCACCACCACTTCCGCCAACTCACCGCGATGAGCCCCTTGCAGTATCAAAAGTGGCTGCGACTGAATGAGGCAAGGCGATTGATGCTCAATGAACACCAGGACGTATCCAGTGCCGCTTTCAAGGTCGGCTATGAAAGCCCATCGCAGTTCAGCCGTGAATACAGCCGGCTGTTTGGCGTACCCCCAAAGAGGGATATTTCGGCGTTGCGAGGGCAGGGGTAGGACCTTCAGTACGTACAAGGGGCTACATCGACCGGTTAAATCCACAACCCATTGCGGACACTCAGAATGATGAGGGGCTATGGTTGCCTACACGAGGTGGTCGCGGTGATGACTGGCGTCAGAGGTGATGTAGAAATGATCTGACATTAGATTTCGTAGCATCGCTTGGCGATCGTCGGGAAGGTCAACCAGGGTGCCTGGGCCGATAGCTGCCGGTGGGTTACGAGGAGTTCAACTGGCCGCGTTGAAGCTTCGATTAAATTCAACGACGTCATGATGAGAAGGGTTTTTGGCGAATAGTGCAGGGAGTTGCGCATTGAACACCTCTCTCTTCTGCGCGGCGGCTCCCTTGACTGCAGCATTCAGCGCCGGGCGCATCTCTTCAGCGGTGTAATCGCAGCAGTACGCTGGCGTGCAGGGCTGTTGACGCCATGAGTCTTCGAGGCTGCCGCTGTCGACCGGCTCGAATCCAACGTCATCGACAAGTTGCATCACGAGACGCTTATGATTTTCATCGTCCCCCGCAACGGCTACGCCCAGGCGGCCTTCGGCGTCTTTTGGCTTACCAAGATTTTCCAGCGAATAAGCAAGAATATTGTTGAAGGCCTTGATTACCGGTCGGCCAAGCTGCTCGCTGACCCACACGCTCTCGGTTTGACCATTTTCCAAAGCGGCGATGCGCTCGTCTCTCAGGCCCGGGTAGTAATTACTCGTGTCGACCACTGGAACCGAGGATGGCAATGCGGCCAAAAGGTTCTTGGGAAGAGTCGCCATGGCTGGTTGGGGAATGGAAATAATCACAGCATCGGCGCCGTCGAAGACATCGTTCAGATCGCAAGCAATAGCACCCGCTTCCTTGGCAAAAGCGCTTACCGAGTCCTTTCCGCGAGAGTTGGCGACGCTGATCTCGTGGCCAGCAGTGACAAGCTTTCGGGTAAGGGGGCCGCCGATAGATCCAATACCAACGATCGCAATTTTCATAATGCCTCCAGGGATTCAAAGTCCGGATACGTTAGTATCAGCACTGCAAGATCCGCAAGAACCGACGTTTTAGTCTGTAACCCACCAAAAGGTAAGTATCGATGGAGCGCGAGTGGGAATGTGGGAACCCTTTACGACGGCAGGCCTGGTCAGCCGCTATAAACGCTACGCTTCGCGTTTTGGAGGGCAAATGGAAAATTGTGATCATCAATGAGCTGATGGCCGCTAAAGGCCGGCCGCTTCGGTTCTCCGAACTGGAAAAGCTCATTCCCGATGTCACGCAGAAGATGCTCATTCAGCAGTTGAAAGGGCTTCAGCAGGATGACATCGTTCAACGCACCGTATACCCAGAGGTGCCGCCGCGGGTGGAGTACGCGCTGACGGTGCTGGGTCATGCACTCGGCCCGGCTATGACTGCCCTTATAGACTGGGCTGAGCTTCGTCACCAGCACGAGGAGAAGGGGATGGGACTGTCTAGCGTAAGCGACAAGGAACTTTTGGAACGCTAATCCGCCATATGCGATTACTCAAAACGTCAACCCGTTTCAAATCTGATCAACTGTGGTTTTCAAACGTTCGATTTGTGACTATATATATAATTAGTCACAATTTGTAAGTCCTCGATAGGGTGAGTAAGCTATTTCCATGAATCAGCCATCAATATCTTCATCTTCGCCCAGCACCCGTGGCCCAGCCGATCACGACATTCGAGACCAGATTGTCGCGGCGGCCAACGAGCACTTCAGTCAATACGGCTACAGCAAAACCACGGTTTCCGACCTGGCCAAGGCCATCGGGTTTTCCAAGGCTTACATCTACAAATTCTTTGATTCCAAGCAAGCAATCGGTGAGGCCATCTGCGCTAATTGTCTGGCAGAAATCGTCGCGGCAGTGGAGCAGGCTATCAATGTAGAAGGCCTGTCTCCAACGGAGCGCTTTCGACGTTTGGTCAAAACTGTTATCGCCACCGGTGTGAATCTGTTCTTCAACGACCGAAAACTCTATGACATTGCAGCGTTCGCGGCGTCGGAAAGCTGGCCCAGTACGCAGGCTTATGACGCACAGATCAAAAGCTTCGTGTCGCAAATCGTTCGGGAGGGGCGAGAGATTGGCGAATTTGAACGCAAGACTCCGCTGGACGAGACAGTAGAAGCGATACATCTCGCGCTACGGCCCTTCGTCAACCCCTTGCTGCTGCAGTACAACCTCGATTTCGTCGAGGAGGCGCCCACGCTCACCTCCAACCTCATCTTGCGTAGCCTCATGCCTTGACCTTTGGCTAAAGGTTTATGCATACGGCGGTACGCGTCAGATTCCAAACGGCTTTTCACTTGGCCCTTCGTCCATCCGGCGAAGGGCATTTATTTATCTGTATCGTGACCAATGACTGATTTTGTCACATGAGTAAATATGGTGGTCCGTCGCATCTACTGCGTCATCTCAGTGATCCCATAGAGTTCAAACAATGAAAAAAATAGTGCTCAAGAGCCCATTTGGCCTTGCTGTCGTGCTCGCATCCTCAAACGTTTTTGCAAGCGGCTTTGCTCTTAATGAACAGAGCATCAGCGGGATGGGGTAGGGGTTTGCCGGTCGCTCCTCCTCTGCTGAAGATGCGAGCACGGTATTCAGTAATCCCGCGGGAATGTCTCGCTTGAAAAGAGAGCAGGTCAGCGTGGGAGCTTCGACTCTTTTTGCCAAGTCCGACATAAGCCATACCCGCAGTACATTCGGAGGCCAGGAAGACGGCGACATGGTGCCTACCACCACGGTACCTATGGGGTACTACGTCAAACCTATCGATGAGCATTGGGCGTTTGGTGTGGGTTTTTATGTACCTTTCGGTCTGATCACTGACTATGGCAGCGGTTTTGCCGGGCGTTACTACGCCCACAAAAGCGAGGTCACGACTTTTACGTTCCAGCCCACCATCAGCTATGCCTTTAACGACAAAGTTTCGATCGGGTTCGGTCCGACCATCAACCGTATCAGCGGTGAGTTGTCCGGTATGGTGCCCAACCCACTCAGTCCTGGTCGCAACGACGGAAAACTTAAAAGCACTGGCGACGACACTGCCCTCGGTTTCAACGCCGGTATCCTGGTGCAGGCTACAGACCGAACCCGTTTGGGCATGACCTACCATTCCAAGGTCAGTTATCAATTGGATGCCAAGACCAAGGTCACTGACGGCATCTTTAGCGTGTTGGGAGTCAGCGGCCGGAGTTATGACGCTTCGCTGGATGTGGATACCCCGGAGTCAGTGGATCTCTCGGTGACTCATCAGCTTAATAATGACTGGACCCTTTACGTGGGGGAGCACCTGGACTCGCTGGAGTCGCTTCAAAGAATTAACCATCGAGAACACGGGTTTACCCCCTGCGTTGAGCGGCGCGCTGGGCACCATTACCGAAGAGCAGAACTGGCATGATACGTGGGCTCACGCCATCGGCACGGCGTACAAACTGAATGATGAGTGGGTGCTTCGCGCAGGCTTTTCGGTCGATCAGTCACCCACCAATAACATCAATCGTGGACCGCGCATTCCGACGGGCGACAGGAAGGTGATCAGCTTCGGTGCTGGCTGGACTCCGGCAGAGAATGTCACGATCGATGTGGCTTACTCCTACCTGTGGGAGGAGAGCGTTCAGGTCAATGACACCTCGGCGACCCGAGGTGCATACAGTGCCAACTATAAGAACGGTGCGAGCGGGCTCGGTACTTCTGTGAGTTACCGCTTCTAGTTGAGTGCTGTTACACGATAAGTGTCCTGTCGGGAGCACGCGTTGCCTCCCGACCTTCAAGCACACATCTCGGGCCTTTCCCCTCAAGCTTCATCGACTCGTCACCGTGACATCCCGAGGTTGCCAGCCACCACCGAGTGACTTGAATACCGCTACCGCCGCTCGTGCCGACTCCGTTCGCGCTTGCGCCCGAGCATCGGAAGCCTGCAGCATCGTCTCGTCAGCGTGCAGGACATCAATCAGGCTGGCCGTGCCTTTCTCATAGGCAATGAACGACGATTGGCGAGCCTGAGTAAGAGACGCCTCTCCCCCGGTGAGTGTGGTTGCTTGAGCCTCCCGATTCACCAGTGAGGAGAGCGCGTTCTCGACATCCTCGGTGGCGCGCAACACAGACTGACGGTAAGCCGCCAGGTTTTCGGCTTTCTGTCCCTTGGCCTGGTCGATTTGGGCGTTTATGCGACCGAAGTCGAAGAGCCTCCAGCGCAGTCCCAGCAGGCCCGCCGATTGGCTGGCGCCGCCGGTAAAAAGATTGCCGGCGGACACCGCCGTGGCACTGCCCAGCAATGCGCTAAGGGAGAACTTCGGGTAGTACTCGGCAATCGCCTCCCCGATGCGTGCGTTTGAGGCCGCAAGACGGCGCTCGGCCATAATCAGATCAGGCCTGCGGCGCAGCAAATCGGCCGGCGTTCCCATCGCTTTTAACGGCGGTGCTACAGGAATGCTCGCTGCCATTGCAAGTTGTGTGCGGTGAGTGCCTGGCGGGGTGCCGAGCATGACATCCAGTGCATTCATCGCAGCATCCAGACCGGTTTGCAGGACCGGCACTGTCGCTTGAACCTGTGATAGCTCACCCTCGGTCTGGCGAACCTGATAGTTGGCGGCGAGTCCCTTGCTGTAGAGCAATTGGACTTTCTCTAGCAACGCCTGCTGCGTTTTGACTTGCCTGTTGGCAATGTCCAGCCGTGTCTGCAATCCGCGAATAGTGATGTAGACATCGGCGGTCTGCGCGGCGATGGCCAGTCGTGTGGCCGCGACGCCCGCCTGGGACGCCTGGTACTCGGCCAGAGCAGCCTCGCGTCCGCGTCGCAGGCCACCAAAGACATCTGCCTCCCAGCTGGCATCGAGGTTAACCTCGTAGGAATTTCCGTACCGATCATAGCCAGGTGTCGAATTCAACACCTGGCCGAGTGGCGTCTCGATTGACTGGTACGAGCGCGCAGCCTGGCTGCTGATATTCCCCGAAGGCAGTAACGCGGCATTTGCAGCACCCAGTCCGGCCTGCGCCTGTGTGACTCGCGCCGACGCCTGCGCCAGGTCCAGATTCTGCTCTAGTGCCTTGGAAATGAACCCGGTCAGCACTGGATCACCAAAGCCTTCCCACCAAGCGACAAGGCTGGCCGGCATCGTTCCAGGCCGCTGTTCGACAGCAGCTTGACCCAAGTAACGATCCGAAAGCGGAGCGTCTGGACGATGGTAATCCGGACCGACTGCGCAACCGGCCATTAAGCCGGCGCTGACCAAAAGTGCAATTGGACGGAGGGGAGGCATTGAGATTCCTTCAATAGAGGATATTTGTGACCATATTACGTAATGGTCACGACCTGTCAATTGACGTTCTTTGAAGCGATTACCTTTTTCTCCGTGTTCATGGTGATTCATAAGCTTTGGTTGAAAACCAAAATGATTGACAGGATGTGACCATTGACACAAATCGTCACTAGATCGAGAATATGACGCTCGTCCTATTTTTAAGTAAGGGAACCTATGCGCCGGCTTCTACCTTTCCCCATTGCCGCTTGCTTGTTGCCTCTCGTCCTGACGGCATGTGGTGATTCATCCACCGCTGAAGATCCGCGCACGAATGCCCCTTTGGTGAGGTCCGCTGCTGTTCAGGCTTCGTCCGACGTCTCGCGTTCCTTCACTGGTGTAGTGGCTGCCCGCGTTCAGGGCGACCTTGGCTTTCGGGTGTCAGGAAAGGTGCTTGAGCGTCTGGTTGACACCGGTCAGACCGTTAAACGTGGTCAGCCGCTCATGCGCCTCGACCCAATCGACCTGGGGTTGCAGGCGCGAGCACAGCAAGAGTCGGTCATAGCCGCTCGGGCCCGAGCCAAGCAGACAGCAGATGACGAGGCGCGATACCGCAATCTGGTTGCCGCAGGCGCTATTTCTGCATCGGCCTATGACCAGATCAAAGCCGCAGCCGATACGGCAAAAGCACAGCTCAGCGCTGCAGACGCGCAGGCTGATGTAGCCCGCAATGCTTCTGGTTATGCGGTGCTGTTTGCGGATTCCGACGGCGTGGTGGTGGAGACGCTCGCCGAGCCCGGACAAGTTGTCAGCCCGGGACAGCCCGTGGTTCGACTGGCGCGGGCAGGGCAACGCGAAGCGATCGTGCACCTGCCCGAGACGTTGCGCCCCGCAGCAGGATCCACCGCGCAGGCGACGCTTTATGGCAATACCACGGGTGCAGTTACAGCGAAGCTGAGGCTGCTGTCTGACTCGGCCGACCGTATGACGCGCACCTTTGAGGCGCGGTATGTGCTTGAGGGCGCGCTGGCCAATGCACCGATAGGTTCGACGGTCACGCTTCGGATCGCTGAAAGCGCCGCGCAGGGAAATTCGATGCAGGTGCCGATTGCTGCCGTTTATGACCCGGGTAAAGGCACTGGCGTGTGGGTCATCGTCGGCGCACCTGCGAAGGTGGCTTGGCGACCTGTTCAAGTCTTGGGCTTGAGCGACGACTCAGCGCGAGTCGCAGGCGATCTCAAGGTCGGCGAGCAGATCGTGGCGTTAGGTGCGCATCTGTTGCGCGAGGGTGAAGAGGTGAGACTGCCTCAACAGGATGACGCCAAAGTTGCCGGGGGTCGTCCATGAGCGAGGGCCGCTTCAATCTTTCCGCGATCGCCGTTCGTGAGCGTTCCATCACGGTGTTTCTGATCTTCCTGATTGCCGTTGCGGGCATCTTGTCGTTCTTTCAACTGGGGCGCGCGGAAGATCCTCCGTTTACGGTCAAGCAGTTGACGGTCATTACCGCGTGGCCGGGCGCCACGGCGCAGGAGATGCAGGATCAGGTAGCAGAGCCACTTGAAAAACGCCTGCAAGAACTGAAATGGTACGACCGCACGGAGACCTACACCCGTCCTGGGCTGGCTTTCACGATGGTGTCACTGCTCGATAGCACGCCGCCCTCGCAAGTGCAGGAGGAGTTCTATCAAGCGCGTAAAAAGCTCGACGATGAGGCCCGGAAGCTGCCGGCGGGTGTCATCGGCCCAATGGTCAACGACGAGTTTTCGGACGTGACATTTGCGCTTTTCGCCCTGAAAGCCAAAGGCGAGCCGCAGCGACTGTTGGTGCGGGATGCAGAGTCGTTGCGCCAACAACTGTTGCATGTGCCGGGCGTGAAGAAGGTCAACATCATTGGGGAGCAGCCCGAACGTATCTTTGTTTCCTTTTCCCATGATCGGTTGGCCACCTTGGGCATCTCTCCTCAGGACATCTTTGCCGCGCTGAATAACCAAAACGTGCTCACGCCCGCCGGTTCCATCGAGACCAATGGGCCTCAGGTCTTCCTGCGGCTAGATGGTGCCTTCGATAAGGTGCAGAAGATTCGTGACACACCCATTGCGGTCCAGGGGCGCACGCTAAAACTCTCTGACGTGGCGACGATCGAACGTGGTTATGAAGATCCAGCAACCTTTCTCGTGCGTAACAACGGTGAAGAGGCCTTGTTGCTGGGGATCGTGATGCGTGAGGGCTGGAACGGTCTTGACCTTGGCAAGGCGTTGGACGCGGAGACAGTCAAAATAAATGAAGGCATGCCGCTGGGTATGACGCTCTCCAAAGTCACCGATCAATCTGTAAATATCGATTCGGCCGTCGGCGAGTTTATGGTCAAGTTCTTCGTCGCGCTGCTTGTGGTAATGCTTGTCTGCTTTCTCAGCATGGGCTGGCGTGTCGGTGTTGTGGTCGCTGCGGCTGTGCCGTTGACGTTGGCCGTGGTGTTTGTGGTGATGGCGGCCACCGGAAAGAACTTTGACCGTATTACCCTTGGCTCGTTGATTCTGGCGCTTGGACTGCTGGTGGACGACGCCATCATTGCTATCGAAATGATGGTGGTGAAAATGGAAGAGGGCTACGACCGCATCAAAGCTTCCGCGTACGCCTGGAGTCATACGGCCGCGCCGATGCTCTCCGGTACGCTGGTGACCGCTATCGGCTTTATGCCCAACGGCTTCGCGCAATCGACCGCCGGCGAATACACCAGCAACATGTTCTGGATCGTGGGCATTGCCCTGATCGCCTCCTGGGTGGTTGCAGTCGCTTTTACCCCGTACCTGGGGGTGAAGATGTTGCCGAACATCAAGAAGGTAGAGGGGGGGCACGCGGCCATCTACAGCACCCCTAACTACAACCGCTTCCGCCGGATTTTGACGCGGGTCATCGCTCGCAAATGGCTGGTCGCCGGCACTGTCATCGCTTCGTTTGTCGTGGCGATCCTCGGCATGAGCCTGGTCAAGAAGCAGTTCTTCCCTACCTCGGACCGTCCCGAGGTATTGATTGAAGTGCAAATGCCTTATGGGACCTCCATTGAGCAGACCAGCGCCACCACTGCCAAGATAGAGGCCTGGCTGCAAAAGCAGGGTGAGGCAAAAATCGTCACGGCCTATATCGGGCAAGGCGCGCCGCGTTTCTATCTGGCGATGGCGCCGGAACTCCCTGATCCGTCGTTCGCAAAGATTGTGGTGCTGACGGACAGTCAGGAGGAGCGTGAGGCCCTCAAGTTCCGTATCCGCGAGGCAGCTGCTGAGGGGCTTGCCCCAGAAGCGCGGGTCAGGGTGACTCAGCTTGTTTTTGGGCCGTACTCGCCATTCCCTGTTGCCTACCGGGTGATGGGGCCTGATCCGTCAACGTTGCGCGAGATTGCGGGCCAGGTACAGGACGTGTTGCAGTCGAGCCCGATGATGAGAACCGTCAACACCGATTGGGGACCGCTGACGCTGACGCTGCATTTCGCTCTGGATCAGGATCGCTTGGAGGCGGTGGGATTGACGTCAAACTCAGTCGCGCAGCAACTGCAGTTCCTGCTGGCCGGAGTGCCGATCACCGCGGTTCGTGAGGACATTCGTTCGGTGCAGGTGGTTGGTCGCGCAGCGGGTGATATCCGGCTCGATCCCGCCAAGATAGAAGGCTTTACGCTGGTGGGCGCGGCGGGTCAGCGGATTCCGTTGTCCCAGGTAGGAGAGGTCGATGTGCGTATGGAGGATCCGATCCTCCGACGTCGTGACCGCACGCCGACCATCACAGTGCGCGGTGACATTGCCGAAGGTTTGCAGCCACCGGACGTCTCGAGCGTGATCATGAAGGAGCTGCAACCAGTCATCGACAAGCTGCCTGGCGGATACCGGATTGAGCAGGCGGGTGCAATCGAGGAGTCGGGCAAGGCCGGTAAAGCGATGTTGCCGTTGTTCCCGATCATGATTGCCATGACGCTGCTGGTCATCATTCTGCAGGTCCGTTCGATCTCGGCGATGATCATGGTGTTCTTCACCTCGCCGCTGGGGTTGATTGGCGTAGTGCCGACACTGCTCATTTTCCAGCAGCCATTTGGGATTAACGCACTGGTCGGTTTAATCGCCCTTTCGGGCATTCTGATGCGCAATACGCTGATTCTGATTGGGCAAATCCATCACAACATTCAAGAAGGGCTGGACCCGTTTCACGCAGTGGTCGAAGCCACGGTACAACGTGCCCGCCCGGTACTACTGACTGCGATGGCGGCAATCCTGGCGTTCATTCCCCTGACACACTCCGTCTTCTGGGGGACGCTGGCCTACACCCTTATCGGAGGCACGTTCGTCGGCACCATCATGACGCTGGTGTTCCTGCCAGCGATGTACTCCATCTGGTTCAAGATTCGTCCTGTCAATACGGGTCAAACTGAAACAGCGAATAAGCAAGCAAGCCTAGTGGATAGGGCGGCATTTCCCAATGCACCCAGCTGACCAATCACTCACAGGGGTACATGACCAGTTTTTCGGACGATTGAGGGGAGCGTTCGGCAAACACGCCTTTCTGACGCCATCGCTAAGGATGCCCCAGGGCTCGGTCAGTTGTAGTGCCCCATGTGAGCCCTGGAGGCTAAGCCAGTCCCGCGGAACTAGCTTGTGCGTTCCTTAGTTGAATACCTGACGCGATGCTCGCTCAACATCAACGTCGCTATAGCAACCAGCACAGGTACAAAGGCAAGCGCACAGATAACGGTCCAACCGTATCGATTCAATATACCTCCCGATGCAAACGAGCCGAGTACCATGGCGCCAAAGACAATGAAATCATTGAGCGCTTGGACACTGTTTCTTTCGCTTGTTTTATGGCTCTGAAGGACGAGCGCAGAGGCGCCGACAAAACCGAAATTCCAACCAATCCCTAGAAGCACTAAACATAGATAAAAGTGGTAGGACTGCACACCGGCAAGCCCGACAGCAACAGAAGTGCCGGTTAACATCAACCCCATCAACACAACGCGGTTTGCCCCAAAACGGTGGATCAGATTTCCAGTGAAAAAACTGGGTGCGTACATTGCAATTACGTGCCACTGCAATGCCAGATTCGATGATTCCAGTGAAAGATCCTCATGCTTCATCGCTAGTGGGGCCGAAGTCATCAGGAAATTCATCAAGGTGTAAGTTATGACGCCACAGAGCATGGCGTTGATGAGTCGAGGCTGCCGAACAATCACCGCAAGCGGGCGACCTGGAGTACGAACAGCCGCCTCATGGCGTGGCAAATTGACACCTAGTAGCACCGCCGCCGAAACCACTGCCATTAATGCGGCCGCAACGTAAGTGGCGATAAACAGGTGTGACTCCCATAGGTCCATTGTATAGGTGACCGTCTGTGGGCCTAGTACTCCCGCCACTAGCCCGGCAGCCATGACGATTGAAAGCGCCCAGGGCTGCCTGTTTTCTGGAACGCATTCTGCGGCGGCGAAACGAAACGTCAGCACCACAGCGGCATAAGCGCCACCAAATAGCATCGCAGTACAGAAAATGAAGAAGGAAGACAAATAAATGCCAATCGCAGCCAGCACTCCCATCAGGATGCCGCACAACGCTCCCAGCATAAACACGAGACTGCGCCCATAGCGCTGCGCAATGGCACCGGCAGGTAGCGTGCAGCTCGCCATGCCCACGACAAAAATGGAGATAGGCAGCGTCGCCAATGCTTTATCCGGTGCAAGCATGTCTCCCACGATAGCGTCGGTTGCATAGACGATGACTGAGTTACCACCCGCCAATGCCTGGGCGGTTGCCAGTCGAAAAATGTTGCTGTTCCCAGATGTGGCCGACACGACTTCTCTCCCTTGAATGAGTCGTCCCTTAATGCAGCTGCAGCGTGCCGATTATCAATGAACACTAACGACCGCGCTGCCCCTTACGATATCCACGCGCCGCTACCGGCGCACGTCATCGACAAGGGCCTCCCGACAGGGGGTCTGCTAGCCCACGTCATGATGGCCAAGTTCGCCGACCATCTGCCGCCTATTACACACCGCCGTACTGATACACGGTCGCACTCCAATACTGGCTGCCGTTACCTTTTTGGCGAGCCCATCCGTCGGCTACCAGTTGATTGGCGATCATTCGATTCATAAAGCCATGACCGAGCAGCAGAACCGGTCCATCGCTGGCAAGGGACTGCAATCGTTTGGCTGCGGTGCTGGCGCGGATCCTCGCAGTGCCGGCGGATTCGACGTTGCGTGAGTAACCGCACAGCCATAAGACTCGAAGGATAAATGCCCAGGTAAACGGCGATAGCCGTGGCAGTTTTCAATGACCACAAGGCAGTTGTGCTTCGCAGAAAAGTGCGTCGACCAGTGCAGGCTTCAGGCCGAGCGCCTGGACGGAGGTCAGCGCACGAGGCGCGCTGCTTGAAACAATCACCGTGGCGGTTGCGGCGAGTTGCATACTGGCATGCGGGACCGGGTGGTGGGTAATTTCGGATCGGTCGTATTGCTCGATCCAGTCATTCATCTCGAGCGCTGAGATTTTGTCGGTTGCGGCCAGTTTTGGCTGGCCGTGACGCATCAGGATGATTTCCCTGTTCACCATTTTACGTCCTTGTTCTGGTGTGTGGTAAATGACCAGCAAGTGCGGTTTCGGGAGCTCAAGGTACGCCTAGCGTACCCGCATAAAACCGCACAATGAGGCTCGAGATTATCGGCTTTGGGACTGGATGGTAATCCCGTCTGCGAAAGTCAGTTGTCGACCATGACCGATGAGCTTTTTTTCTTCGAGGCGCGCGCACTGTGCTTTTCAAACCAGCCGTGATCGCGGTACCACGCCACGGTGTCAGTGATGGTCAGCTCTAGCGCCCGGAAACTCAGGCCAAGCTCCTGTTCACTCTTGCGGTGGTTGAAGCAGGTGCGGTACTCCTCTCGTATCAACAGGCGCAACGTGGCCATGCTCAGCAGAATGGGCTTGCCAGTAAGGCGCGCATAGATCTCCTGCACAACCGCCAAGGTGTATAGAAAGGGCAGCGGTAGTTGTCGAACGGGCGTCTTGACGCCAGCGATACGTCCTAGAACAGGGACCAGCTGACGCATCGTCATATGCCGGCCCGCCGCGAGATAGCGCTCACCTCGTCGGCCATGTTTGGCGGCAGCAATCAGCGCCCCTGCCACATCACGGGCATCGACAACGGAGAAGGTGCCAGGGATCAGCCCGGGCAACTTGCCGTTCACGACATCGTTGACCAATTGTCCGGAGGAGGTCGGGCCAATGTCGGCAGGACCCCACATCCAACCGGGCAGGACCATGCAGGCATGCATCTCGGGATGTGCTTCCAGGAACGACAAGATGACACGGTCGGCGAGGATCTTGCTGCGGTAATAGTCATCCGCGTCGGCGTCGGCCCGCAGACATGTCTCATCGATGGACATACCAGGTGCGCCGTCGAGCACAGCAATGGAAGACGTATGGACGAACCGTCGTATACCGGCGCGGTAGGCCTGGTTAAGCAGGCGCCGCGTACCAGACACATTGATCTTTTCAAGTTCTTTCCAGTGGCTGCCGCCCTTGTAGTTATCGCGAAAGAACGCCGCGGTGTGAAACACCGTATCGCAGCCTTGCAGCGATGCTGCGAATGCGTCGACATCGGCCATGTCACCAACGACCAGCTCCACCCCCGGCAGATTGTTGAACTGCTGTTCACCTTTGGCTCTTGAGCGGACCAGGCCTTTGACCGTGTAGCCACGAGCGACCAATTCACGCACCAGGTTGTTGCCCAGTAAGCCGGTTGCTCCAGTAACAAATGCGCTACGCATGGCTCAACCCTCACCCTGTTCGGCTAACGGCATCAACACCGCACTGTCGAAGAAGGCCTCTTCACGGATGGCCAGTCCGTTTCTGAAGGTGAAGTGTGCGGCGTAGTGCACGGTAATATGGCGTCCGTGGGGTGGAATCACCCGGCCTGG
Organism: Pseudomonas jessenii; assembly: GCF_002236115.1. Classification (GTDB taxonomy): domain Bacteria; phylum Pseudomonadota; class Gammaproteobacteria; order Pseudomonadales; family Pseudomonadaceae; genus Aquipseudomonas; species Aquipseudomonas jessenii. The sequence goes on from NZ_NIWT01000002.1 coordinate 845,447, forward strand.
CAGCACCAAAGGTGCGGCGAAGGTGCCGGTCAGTAAGGCAGTCAGCGCCAAAAAATCTTCAGCGACCATGAATGGGGTGAAGGTCACTTGGGCATCAGGGAACGCTTCGAACAGCGCAGTCTCTCGTTTGCGCATGGATTCGCGACCGGTTTGAATCCCCATACCATCGAGGTAGATGAAGTCTTCGCAAACCAACGCAAGCATCGCCTCCACATCACGGTGATTGAAGGCTCTTGAGGCGCGCTCCGCATAGTCGTTGGGGCCAGTAGTCATACAATCCATTCCATTCGTTTCGAGGGCCTGTAGATATACCTTTGAGGCCTCTACCGAAAAACAGCGACTACTGCATAATGGATTTGCACATATGCAGACCAGGGAGGACAGGACGCATGGCGTTGCAAGCAAATTGGGACGATCTTCGTCTGCTGTTGGCAGTCTCGCGGCGTGGCAGCTTCCTTCAAGCTGGCCAGTTGCTGGGTATCGCGGCGTCTACCGTGTCCCGCCGCCTGACCCAACTTGAGGTCGCACTGGGCGAGCCACTCGTCGAGCGCGGCGTTGAAGGATGCTGGTTGACCTCGCGGGGCCAATCCCTCGTGGAAGTTGCCCTGGCTGCGGAAGCTGGCTTGAGGCGTCAAACCGCTGCTGGCATATCCGAGCTGCACACAGAGTTATCTGGCAGTGTCCTGGTCAGTGCAGGAGAGGGGTTCTCGTCTTGTGTGCTGGAGGCCGCGAGTCGCTTCACTTCTCTGCACCCGCGTTGCTCGGTGGAGCTGATGGTAACAGCCGACTTTCACAAGATCGTCCGCGGCGTGGCAGACATTGCTGTGCGTACAGCTCATCTGGGTGAGCCGTCGCTGATTTATCGACCAATAGGCCGGCTCGCCTACGGTGTCTTCGCTGATGCAGGTTATCTGAAGCGGTTTCCGGGGGTGACCCCGGCCACTGCGGTCAATATTGCCTTGCTTCCCCCACTGGACATGTTGCCGCAAATGCGTGCGGCAAAGGCCGGTGGTCTGGACCGCGCGCAGATCAGCGTGAACTCGTTCGCCGTGCAGCTCGAATCGGTGAGGCGAGGTATGGGGGTGGCCGTACTGCCCCGTATATTGGCGAAGGATCTGATCGGGTTGTTCCCGGATCTCCACCTTCCAGATATGGAGGTCTATCTGGTGACTCGGCCTCAGGCATTAAAGCAGGCCCACATCAAATGTTTTTTTGCCATCCTGGAGCAGGTGCTTCTCGAAGCCCTATCCATAGAAAATGTCGAAGGTTGCCTCTTAGGGGGTGAACCGTGAGTATCGGAACAATAACGATCTCTACTGCGTACGGGTCACCGTGCAATAGACTGGGTTTTGCGATGAACGTGGAGCGTGGAGCGCTTATCAAATACCCACTCAAAGGATGAGCACATGAGCCGTACCGGCCATATCTGCCTGATGGCGACCTATAACAAATGGATGAACGAAAAGATCTATGGAGCGGCCAGGTGCTTGTCCGATGATGAGCTCTCAGCTGATAGAAAAGCGTTCTTCAGGTCGATTCTCGGGACGCTAAACCACGTGGCAGCCGGAGACACTGTGTGGCTAAAGCGATTCGCCAAACATCCAGCGAACCACTCGGCATTGGAGCCGGTCAGGCGACTTTCTGATCCGAAAAACCTTGACCAAGCGTTGTTCTCTACTATTCGAGAACTCTCAGTATATCAAGAGAGGCTTGATCAGATAATCGTCGAATGGGCTAACTCTATTACAGAGTCCGATCTAGACCATACCCTCCATTACGCCAGCTTGAAGGGTGTAGTGTCCGACAAGGATTTTTACGGCCTGGTGATGCATTTCTTCAACCATCAGACCCATCACCGTGGCCAGGTTACTACGCTGCTTTCACAGGCTGGTGTCGACATAGGTGATACAGATTTAGTCGTCCTCATCCCATCCCGATCCAGCGTATGAAGAAAAGCTGGATACCAGTATTGAGAATTCACAGCCAAAGAGGGCAATTCGATTCGGATCGCACTGATTGCATCGCTGTTGCCCTGGCTTAATCGATGACGAACACCTTCGCACCGCTGGTGGTGAACGAGCGCTCTCCCACGGCGTCGTTGCCCACCTGATAGCTTATCCCGGAGGAGGGCAAGGTGAACTTGCGACGATCCTCCAGTGCGTGGCTTACGCAAACCCGCGCGGATCTTTTTCTAGCGCGCCCGATGCGCTAACCGCAAACAGCCCGGTTTAGCGTCACCCTTCGACGGCCATGCGCATGGCCAAGCCCGCGAGAACTGTCCCCATCAGTCAGCACTGCACGATCTGCCACACGGGCCTGCTTGCGAGGAATGTCGAAATGGAGCCAGCCATGACAGCAATCAGGGCGTTGACGTTCACGCTAATGACGATCTGTGTAAAGCCAAGCACGATGGATTGCGCTAGCACGCTGCTGTCCATTTTCGCGAGCCTTTCCGAGGTCCACTTTTAATCGTTAATCAACTATCCACACTTGGCTACGCGGACACTGGCCCTCAAGGGCGAATACTTCGACGCGATCAAGGCGGGCACCAAGCCTGAAGAATTTCGCCTGCTAACGCCGTATTGGCGTAAGCGCTTGGAAGGCCGAAGCTATGAACGCATCGAGCTGACCAAGGGCTACCCAGCGCGTGGTGATCAAACCCGGCGATTGTCTCCTCCATGGCGCGGATATCGCGTGACTACTATCACTCACCCGCACTTTGGCTCTGAGCCTGTCCTGGTGTTCGCGATCAACGTAAACCTGTAGGAATTTATCCTCTATGGACACTCTGAATTCTGAGGACTTGTTGCGGGATTTCTCGCGATTGCCTGCCTTGGTCGACGGAGTTCGTTACGTCATCGCCGAGCGTGCCCATGGGGCTGCTGAACATCTGAATATCTACGGTGCGCACCCCGTGTATGTGGCGAAGAACGATTCTTGGCGTTTCCCCAATGGGGATTGTCGCCGCCGTGACGATCGGGACCTGTGGATTTTATCTGATGAATTCCCAGCTGCTGTTGATAGAGCGTGGGACCGCAATCGACTCAGAACCACCGGAATATTCCAAGCCTGAAGTTCGAGGAATAGCTCATTGCTCACTGTCGTGACGGCATGCTGGCCTCATCAGTAACCACATGAGGCCGTAGGCTATGAGCGCAGCAGTTGAGTTTTCAATCATGATTGACGGTGAGCAGATCCAGGGTTGGGTAGTTAAGGATGGGAAGTCATACAGTGCGTATGCGGAATTTCGCGGTGGCCTAATAGATGTTCGTGGTTCCACCAAGGCTAGCGCTGAAAGCAACTGGCGCGAAGAAGCGAACCACAAGGCAAACCAATAGGATATGTCGCCCAGGTTAACGAAAGCCCCGCCAGTCGGGGCCAAAGTTCAACAGACGGACGATCTCGCTCTGGCTCATGTCGTGCAGTTGGCCGATCTGGATCGTGACGCGCTCTTCAACGCTGAGTTCGTGATAATACATGGCAACACCCTACCGAAGCGGTCAGGTGTTGCACTCAGTTTTTGCCGCCGCCAACCAATTAAAATCACCGGCCCAGCGCCGGCGTTTTCGTTATCGTCACGCAGCGTACAGCTAGCCCGTCAGGCTCATTGGCCTGGCCGCTATTCACTGCGCAGAGCCGCCACCGGATGCAGGCGGGCCGCCCGCAGTGCCGGTGCCAGACCGGCGAGAATGCCGAGCACCGCCGCCAGCAGCAGCGCCAGCAGCAGAAACAGCGGCTGCAGCGCCAAGGGCAGGCTCGGCATGGCCAGATGCAGTAGCCCGAGCAGGAGGCCCATCAACAGCAGACCAAGCAGACCACCGGCCAGGGACAGCAGCGTCGCTTCGGCGAGAAACAGCCCGAGCACCTGCCGCGGACTGGCACCAATCGCCCGCAACAGGCCGATTTCCGCCGTGCGCTCGCCCACAGTGGTAGTCATGATGGTGAGAATGCCGACGGCGCCGACCAACAGGGAAATGCCCCCCAAGGCACCGATGGCCAGGCTCAGGGTGCCGAGAACGCGGTTGAAGCTGCGCAGCATGTCGTCCTGGGTGCTCAGACTGAAGTCCTCCACGCCGTGCCGTTCGCCGAGTACCTGGCGAATCTGCCGACTCAACGCCCGCGAAGTGGTGCCGGCGCCGAACACCACATGGACCTTGACCACCCCGGTGCGGTTGAACAGGCTTTCGGCCCAATCCACCGGGATGTAGGCGATATCGTCGAGGTTGAAGCCGAGCAACTGGCCCTTCTCCGCCATCACGCCGATCACCCGGAAACGCACGCCGCCGACGCGGATCAGCTCGCCCAGCGGATTGCGTGCACCGAACAGCTCGACACGCAGCTGATGGCCGAGCACCACATAGGGCGGCGAACGACCGTCACGGGCCACGGGCAGGAACTCGCCCAAGCTCAGCTGCATGCGCCAGGCCTGCGCCAGCTGATGGCCGCCACCGAGAATGTCGCTGCGCCGGCTCAGTTGACCGAACTGGATATCCCCGCTGCCCTGAATGATCGGCACCGCCGCCTCGACATGCGGCAAGCGCCGCAGGGCGTCGGTATCACTGATAGACAGTGGCCGTACGCTGCCGAGCAGACCGCCGAGGCCGCTGGTCTGGGTCTTGCCCGGACGCACGGTGATGATCCGCGTACCAAACTGCGAGAAGTTCTCCAGCACATAGCCGCGCACGCCTTCGCCTATGGCCGTGAGCAGCGCCACAGCGGCTATCCCGATCGCTACCCCGAGCAGGGTCAGCAGGCTGCGCAAGGGTCGACAGGTCAGCGCCGAGCTGGTCAGCCGGAAACCATCTTGCCAGCGCATCAGTGCGCTCCCGGCGGGCGTAGCGCCGCCACCGGCTCCAGCGCCGAGGCCCGAGCGGCCGGCAGCCAGGCGAACAGCAGCGCCGTGCCGAGTGCCAGCAGCACCGCGCTAGCCCGCGCCCACCAGGGTGCATAGAGCGGCAGATCGAACGCCAGCCGCCCCAGCCAGAGCAAGGTTTCGGCCAGAAGTAGCCCCGCCAGCGCCCCCGTCAGGGCGAGCAGCGCCGCCTCGCCGAGGAACAGCAGGCGCAGCTGCGCCGCCGTCACACCTATGGCTTTGAGCAGGCCGATCTCGGCGCTGCGCTGGCTCACCGCAATCCAGGTCACGTTCATGATCAGGATGCCTGCCACCAGCAGGCTGATAGCGGCAATCCCGGCCACCGCCAGGGTCAGCACCGCGAGTATCTCGTCGAAGGCACTGAGCAGGCTGTCCTGGCTGATCAGGGTAATGTCTTCCTCACCCTCGTGGCGCTCCTTGAGCGCGGCGAGTATCAGCCGCTTGCTACGGTCGAGAAAGCTCGGACCACGCACCTCGACAAACACCCGCAACAACCCCTCGCGATTGAACAAGGCCTGGGCACTGGCCACCGGGATGATCAACATCTCGGCGAAATCCATCCCCAGGGATTCGCCCCGCTCACCGAGGATGCCGACCACCCGGAAGCGCCGGTCGCCGGCGCGCAACCATTCACCCAGGGCCGGGCGCGCACCGAATAGCTCGCGCCGGAGTTTGCCGCCGATCACGCAGACGGCCTCAGCCTGCTCAGGGTCCAGCGCCGGCAGGGGCTGGCCCTGGACGACCGTCAGTTGGCGAATGGCGAAGAAGTCCCGGGTGGTGCCCAGGGTCAGCACCTCACGATTGCGGTTGCCGACTATCACCTCCATCTGCCCGGCCTGCAGCGGCGCGACCCGGCGGATGCCCGGCAACTGGGTGATGGCCTGGAAGTCCTGCAAGGTCAACTCGTGCGGCGTCAGGCCGGTGAGCGGCGGCATGCGCCCCGAGGTTTCCTTGCGGCCCGGGAAAACGATCAGGATGTCGCGCCCGAGCAGCGAGAACTCGTTCAGGACGAAGGCCCGCGCCCCCGCGCCGAGACCGGTGAGCAGATTGACCGCAACCACCCCGATAGCGATGGCCAGCAGCAGCATCAGGCTGCGCGAGCGATGCCCACGCAAGGCGCCGAGCCAGAAGCCCAGGGCATCGGCAGCGCGCATCAGGCCAGCGCCCGCTGCGGCGCAGCACTGTGGATCCGCCCGTCACGCATGTGTAACTGGCGCTGCGCGCGGGCGCCCAGGCTGGCGTCGTGGGTCACCACTATCAGGGTCAGGCCCTCGCCGTTGAGCTCCTCCAGCAGGCTGAAGACCTCGGCGCCGGCCTGGCTATCGAGATTGCCGGTGGGCTCGTCGGCCAACAACAGCGCCGGTTGCATGACCATCGCCCGGGCGATGGCGACGCGCTGGCGCTGACCACCGGACAGCTCGGCCGGGCGGTGGGCAATGCGCTCGCCCAGCCCCAGACGCGCCACCAATTGGCTGCTGCGCTTGTGCCGTTGCGCCGCGCCGATGCCGGCGAGGACCATCGGCAGCTCGATGTTTTCCAGCACCGTCAGCCGTGCGATCAGGTGGTAGGACTGGAACACGAAACCTATCAGTTGGCTGCGCAATTGAGCGCGCCGCGCCTCGCTCAGCGTCGCCGTGGCCTCGCCTTGCAGCCAGTATTCGCCGGCGCTCGGCGCATCGAGCAAACCGAGGATGTTCAGCAGGGTCGACTTGCCCGAGCCCGACGGGCCCATCACCGCCATGTAGTCACCGGCGGCGATGTCCAGATCCAGGCCGTCCAGCCCCATCACCTGCTGCTCGCCCAACTGGAAGCTGCGGCTGCCGCCGCGCAGGCGGATCATTGCTCAGTCTCCGCCGCATCCACCGGGATCACCGCCACGGTGTCCTTGAGCCCTTCCTGCTCGAGGCTGGCGACTATACGCGCGTCCTCGTCCAGCCCTGCGAGCACCTCGGTCCAGCGCCAGTTGCTCAACCCGGTTTGCACCTCCACCTCCCGCAACACCCGGGCGCTCGGGTCATATCGCAGCACGCGCTGCCCCTCCAGCAGGGTCTCGGTGGGGATGCGCAAAGCACGTGCGCGCTGCTCCAAGAGGATCTCGACATCGGCGCTATAGCCGGTGAGCAGGACCAGATCGGCCGGCGGCTGGTCGAAGCGCACCTCGACATCGACGGTGCGCGCCTGCTTCTCCAGTTCACGCACATAGGGCGCGATGCGGCTGACGCGGCCGGCGAAATGCTGACCACGGAAGGCATCCAGGCTGATCCGCACGGCGGTTCCGGGGCGAACCCGGGCAGCGTCCACCTCATCGATCGGCGCCTCGACATACAGGCAGCTGTCGTCGATCAGGTCGACCGCCGGCGGCGTGGGAATACCCGGCGGCGAAGGGGTGACGAACTCGCCGAGTTCGCCGTTGATTTCTGCGACTATGCCGGCGAATGGCGCACGCAGGGTCGTCTGCTCCAGCAGTGAACGCTGCAACTGCAGGCTGGCGTCGGCCTCGCGGATCAGCACGGCACTGGCACTGCACATCAGCTTCGCCAGGTGAGCCTTGGTCTCGGCCTGATCGAGGCGATCGGCGGCAACCAACTTGCGGTCGGCCAGATGGCCCAGGCGATCGAGGTCGCGTCGGTCCAGATGGGCCTGCTGGCAGCGCTGTTCGCGGGCGTTGCGTTGGGCCTCCAGCCGCGCCTCGGCCTCCTGCAGCCGGGCCTGTTGCTCGTCCTGCCGCAGGCGCATGAGCACCTGACCCGGCTGGACCCGCTGGCCCTCGCCGATCAGCAACTCGGCAACCTGGCCGCCGACATTGAAGGACAGATGCGAGCGTCGACAGGACTTCAGCGTACCCGCGCGAGTGTTGGCCACCAGCGTCTCCACCGGCCCCCGCTCAACCTCTAGCAGCCTGACCGGCAACGGCTGTGGTCGACTCAACCAGCCGCCCAGCACCACCAGACAGGCCAGCATCGACGAGCCAATCAATAATTTGCGCATGGACTGCACCTCCTCCCCACATGGCTTGAGCCTAGGTCAGGAGGGTAAAAGCTCAACGCGAAACGCCATTTATCCGACGTTTTTCAGACGAGCGTCAGATAAATGGCGAATGAGATTTATTTCTCTCGCAACTGCTATTCCCCAGCCATGCCAACTCAATAAAATTCCTTGCCGCGGCGACGCTACGACGTCGAAATATCCCCGGAAACTGTGCCACGCTTTGCCCATACCCGAATGTCTTCAAGCGACCCTAGGCTGTCGTCAGCAGAGGACGCAGGGTGTGTGATCCGTTGTGCATCTAATGGTCGTGGAATCACAAGACTCCAGCACTCACCGAATTATTGTAATTGGCCGTAGGCGATTGCCAATCTGTTGTGGACGCTGGATTACGCTATAAAGGCATCTAAGCGGTTGGAACTGAACAACCATTCGATTCAGTAAAGAGGAAGGAACCTATGTCTTTTAGTGACTATTGGAAAGGCCCAGCGCATCGGCAACGTGCGGATGAACTGGACGCCCAGCTTACGGACCTTCAGGCGCGCCATGCGGAGCTGCAATTGCTCACTAAGAAGATCGGCGCCATGGAGGTTTTGGAAGTCCAGAGCCTGATCGAGGAAGAAAAAGGGAAGCTTGCTGCTGTCCGCCAGGAAACGCAATTCGCTCATCAGGAGCTGGCAGCGCTCGCTCAACCGATCGACCTTGGCATAGGCCGCAGTGACGCTTGAAGGCACCAGCGGATCGAATTCGATCCCTTCCATCTCAATATCCAGTCGTTTCAACACAGATTCGGCGTCCAGGATCTGGTGGCGTATTTCATCCGGCGAGCATTGCATTGTCGACCTCCTTGTAATGCCATAAGTACAGACACATTTCTCATTAACTGCAGTCGGGTGACGCAGTCAGGGCATGGCAGCCGCTGTCTTAAAACTGAAATAAAATTGTCGCGTAGAAATATTACTGAAATGTTTCAGTCCTATGATCAAGGGAGATCTTTTTCAGGTTACCTCCCTCATGCGTCGAGCTGTGTTCAATCAAAAAGGGGGCGTTGGCAAATCCAGCATCGCCTGCAATCTCGCGGCTGTCAGTGCTGCCGAAGGCTGCAGGACGTTGCTGGTAGATCTCGATCCTCAGGCTAACTCGACCCACTACCTGACAGGGCTGACCGGCGATGATATCCCCATGGGGATTGCCGATTTTTTCAAGCAAACCTTATCTAGCGGCCCGGCCAGCAAAAAGAATCGGGTGGCCATCACTGCTACTCGCTACGACAATCTGCACCTGGTCACGGCCAGCCACGAGCTTGCCGACCTGCAGTCAAAGCTTGAGTCAAAATTCAAGATCAACAAGCTGCGTCGCTTGTTGGTGGAGCTTTCTGAAGATTACGAACGCATTTATATCGATACGCCGCCGTCCCTGAGTTTCTATACGTTCAGCGCACTGATCGCCGCCGACCGCGTGTTGATTCCATTCGATTGCGACAGCTTTTCTCGTCAGGCGCTCTACAACGTCATCGCCCAAGTGGCCGAGTTGCAAGCAGGCCATAATGAGTCGTTGATCGTGGAAGGTGTGGTGGTCAACCAATTTGTGGCGCGTGCCAGCGTGCACCAACTGCTGATCGACGAGTTGGTGGCCGAAGGCTTGCCCGTGTTGCCGGTTTATTTGAGCAGCACGGTCAAAATGCGGGAGTCCCATGAAGCGTCGGTGCCCATGATCCACCTGGCGCCACGCCATAAGCTTTCATTGGAATTCGTCAGCCTGTTTTCCGCTTTGGAAAGAGCCGGTTGATCGTAAGAGCAAGGTTGAAATTTCAGCGTTTGACGATGGGATAGCATGCCTTGGCTCCCCATCTGATTTCGTGCGCTGAACATAAAATTGAAATCGAAATGCCAGTACGATAACTCGCGCGCAATCGATAGCTCTTACTTCGAATCAGCTCCTGTTTTCCTGGCCACCTTTGGGACGGCCATTTTTTTGCCAGAGATTTTTGGAAGCAGCATTTTCAGTTTTTGCATTTCGTCCTCGGCTTGTCGAAGTTCACCGGTGGAAGCCTCCGCCCACAGGTGCTCCAGCGACTTGAGATCAGGCTCAAGTTTTACCTTGAGACACCACTGGAAATGGTCATGCCAGGATCCCAGTGCCGATTGCACCGCCTTCAAGGATTTCGCCGCCTTCGTCGACAGCGGGGACAATTGCGGGAATGCTTCGGTAAGGTAGCGAGTGCGCTTTACCAAAATTCTCAATTCGTGCCGGTCATACTGCTCATCGTCCAAAGCGCAATGGAGCTTGTCGATTTGCTTGGTCAGCGCCTTGACGATGACCTGTTTCATTACCCTTGAATCATTACTTGGTTCTGATGCCCTGAATGCAGAAGGCCATTGATCCAAGGCTGCGAACAATCCATCCAGCGCGGGATCATTGAGTATTTTTCGATAATCTGTTTTTAAGCGAGAAAGCCTGGTGGCCGCCGCTTCAGGCATGCCCCGAAGCTCAAGTTCGCTGGCCATTACTTCCAGATCCCGCGCCGGTGTCGTCAGCCGACCCACCTCGGCGGCAGCCTCGCGAAGTGCGGTCATTTCCTTCAATGAGCGCCATGGCGTTAGCAGGCTTCGGATTCGTCTAACGGCGATCCTTAAATCGTGCAAGGCCTCGCTGTCTGTCTCTGCTTCCAGACGACTACGTGCATGGAACAGAGCGACCTCAAGGCCGAGAATTTCTTTTACGTATGTGTCGATGAATGCCATCAGATTCGCCTGTGCCCACGTCCGTAATTAGTACAAAGCCTAGATCTTTATCGGGAGTCGGTGATGCAGATTGTTACTGCCATATTGCGGTAGTGGGTCAGAGTGTATCCATGACAATTTTTTGAATATATTGGTTGTTAGATCCTACGATGGGCCACAAGATTTCTCTGGTATGAGGCTCACAATGCACATCGCCATCCTTACTTTCGAAGGTTTCAACGAACTTGATTCGCTCATCGCGTTCGGCATCCTCAACCGGGTTCAACAGCCTGGTTGGCGAGTGTCTATCGCCAGCCCCACGGACAAGGTGCTGTCGATGAACGGCCTGACGATCGAGGCGCAGATGTCGTTGGAGGACGCATGCGGCGCGGACGCTGTGCTGGTGGGTAGTGGGAGAATGACCCGGGATGTCGTCGCGAATGCCGCGCTGATGTCTCGCCTGAAGCTTGATCCTGCGCGCCAACTCCTGGGCGCCCAGTGCTCGGGCGCACTCATACTTGCAAAGCTGGGCCTGCTGGACGACGTTCCGGCCTGCACGGATCTAATCACCAAACCATGGGTTGAGGAGGCTGGCGTGGCGGTGCTCAATCAACCGTTCGTGGCCAAGGGCAATGTCGCAACCGCTGGTGGGTGCTTGTCGTCGCCGTATCTGGCCGCCTGGTTCATCTCGCGTCTTGCAGGTGAGGAGGCCGCACGCAGTGCGCTTCATTACGTTGCCCCAGTGGGGGAGAAGGACATTTACATAACGCGTGCGATGGCGAATATTTCGCAGTTTCTTTAAGGTGAGCAATGACCGCTAATGGCAGGTTTCTGCCTCTGCTGATCGGCAGCTATTGGCCGACTTCTGCCCATCGCGAGAGGCAGAAAGCGACCCGCAGCGGACGGTCAAGGCCTCTGCGAAACCCTAACGCCCCCGGTAGAGCGCCGTCCGCTGCACTGGTCGTCAGGTGTTCAATTGATTTTAAGGATCGCGGGCGGACTCCACGTTCCTTTGCCAGGAGGCAGGACGGAAGGGTTTTCCGTCTTCGGCCAATACAGACGCATCACCATGTAGATCAGATCATTCGGTGCGGGCAGCCAGTTGCTTTCCTTGTCCGTGCCGGGTGAATCCTTCTGGACGTAGAGCGTCAACGAGCCGTCTGCATTCTTCTTCATGTCGGGTAGCATCGGCGAGTTGATGAGGTAGCGATTGACCGGATTCTTGATGAGCAGTTGCGACTTGCCGTCGTACATCGTCACCGACCAGAAGGCGTTGACCGGCGGGAGCTGTCCAGCGGGAAAGGTGATGGTGTAATTGTGCTTGCTGCCGTCAAGCGGCGTCCCATCGGACAGGATCTTGGCCATCGGATACGTAGCCTCTTCGGCGTCGTTGGCATAGATGCCCGCTTGTGCGATGGCGGCACGTTTTAGCCAATCACCATCGTAGAACGCTGCATCACCGCCGGAACTCACGATGTTCCAGCCATTGATCTGCGTGCCGAGATGATTGACCGCATCCAGGACCTTCGTATGTCCAGCCTGCATGCCCTCAACCACGGCGGTCTTTTGCTCGGCGGAGAGATCCTGGAAGTTGAAGTCCTTGTCGGCGCCAATGCCCATACGGGCCAGCTTCGCGCGGATCGCCACTTCTTCCGGTGTGGCCGGGGCAAACTGCAATGCAAAGCCCAGATACTTGAAGAAGTCGGTCTTTACGAGGTCCTTGTCGAACTTCGGAAAGTCGATCGCCGGCGCGGCAGGCGGCGCAGGTTGCTTGAGAAAAGCCGATAGCGGCTGGGTCGCATAACCGGACTGGATCTTTTCGACGTTTGGCATGTCCGCCGGATTGTAGAGCTGGGTGCGAAAGATCACGAAGAGGAGTTGTGTTTGGGAACGAAACACCTTCTTGATGCCCGGCGGGGTCATACCCTTCCAATCGGGGCCGACCAGCAGGTAATTGCCGGCTTCACTGCCGGTGGTGCGACTGCCGATGTAACCGAAGTTGTTGGTGTTGTTATCGATGAGCTGCACCGAGTAGTACCGCGGTTTCTCCACCGTCGGCACTGATAGCACGATCGGCTCGCTACGCAGGTCCATAAACATCAAGGAATACGGCGTGTCGCTGTTCGGCGAGACGATGGCCGTGTCCTTGTAGCTAAAGACATTGTGCATGTTGTGAATGTGGTTGAACGGCGCCTTGTACTGGCCGGAGTTCTTGTCCACGGCATAGTCGTACATGGTCGCATAGTTCATCACGATGGGCAGACCGTAGATGTAGCCTTCCTCGGCGATGGCTTTCGTTTCGGCGGGTGTGATGTCCGTTGCGTGGGTGAAGGTGGATGTAAATGAGGCGAGCAACAACATCGCACAGCCAACGGCTCTCGGTAGTGGGTTTTTCATGAACCTGCTTCTCCATTCCTTGAATCGGATAGTGAGTCGATCAACTAACCATTAATCAGGCGATATGAAGGGGTGCGCTGTTAACGACCTGATGACACATCGCGCTTCTTGTCTTCCTGTAAGTCTTTGTCTTGCCCGAAGATGTCACTCCGAACGCGACACTGTTCGAGGAGAATTCGACATGGATGGGGATGGCAAACCCAGGCTGCTCGGTCAGTATAAGCGGCAATTCAAATAACGCTGCTGAGTTGCCGGCAGCTATTCCAGACACTGCCAGGCACCAACGCTTCATCGCCGTCCTTTCTGACGCTTGAGGCTCCCCATCGAAACTTTTCCAGGCTCCCTATCAGTGGAAGAGTATGACGGTACAGTTCATATGGGGGGCATAGCTAAAGCGATACCCAGGCACTTTCGACTATCTGCATTTGGCCGATTGCTACCTGTTGTGAAGGGCCGATTTCGACCCATAGTAGACATCATGTGTCTAGCAAATCCGGAGCAATTCATGCCGATGCAGCAGCCGAGCGAGATTATCGAGTTGCTGCCGCATAGATGGGCGCCCGTTTAACCACGCAAGGTCTTTTGGGCGGACGCTTACTGTCCAGGGCCTGGCCACAAGGTTTTAGAAAATGCGTAAGCGATGGGCTTGAAACTGGAAGCAAGCAGCAGCTTCCGTTTCCCAGATGCTGACAGTTCAGTTGGAAGAGTTGTTCAGCTGCTGAAGCTCAAGTTGCTTGGCAGCACTGGCTTCGAGGTTTGCACGCTCTTCATCCAGATACCGATAAATGCTTTGGAAGTTGGCGATTTTCTGTTTGATTTCTGCCATCTTCTTTTCAATTAGCTTAGCGCCGTCAGCACAATCGATCAGCTTGTTCCGCTGCGCATCCAGAATCTCGCCTATTTCCCCCAGGGAAAACCCCATGCTTTGCGCGCGCTGGATAAAGTCCAGATCCTGCAGAGTTTGCGCTGTGTAAACGCGATATTTGTTAGTTTGCCGCAGCGGTGAGATCAGGCCGATTTGCTCGTAGTAACGCAGCGTATGGCGGCTGGCGCCGCTGCGGGCCTCGAGTTCGCCGATTTTCATGAAAGCACCGCTTGACTATAGAGTTGGGTCGATAGTTTACGCTTGATTTCTCACCTTAAACAAGGAGCAGGGAAATGAGCGTGGAGTGCTTTGTCACGGGGGGTACCGGCTTCATCGGTCAACATTTGGTGGCGTACCTGAGTGCAAAAGGTCACACCATTCGGGTGTTGATGCGTCGCCCAGAGCGACTAGCTGCACTGCGGGAGCAAGTCGACAATTTGGGAGGGTGCGCAACCCGGGTATTTGCCGTAGCTGGCGATCTGGAACGGGACAACCTCGGGCTGAGTCTTGCTGACCGAGAAGTGCTAAGGCACGCAAGAATCATATTCCACCTAGGCGCCCACTTCGCATGGGGGCTTTCAGTGGAGCATTCTCGTGCGGTGAATGTGGAAGGGGCAAAGCGCGTGGCGCTGTTGGCGGCTGAGCAAAAAAGCCGGTTAGTGATGATCGGCGGCTACATGCTGAAAAATCATGAACATCTGCAACGTATCGGAATTGATCCTCGTTATCCGGAGCTGACGAATTGGCCTGCCGTCTACCGACATGTCGGTGGTTACGAGGGGAGCAAGCTGGAGGCGCATTTTGCGACCCTGGAGGTCATGTCCGCCAAGGGCGGGGAGATTACCGTTGTCCACCCCGCGACGGTTTGTGGCCACAGCCGCACTGGGCATATCCTTGACGGTCAGCCGCTGGTGGAGCTGATACGAAACCTTGTGCAGAGAAAGCTGACTGCAGTGCCCGGTACCGCCGAGCACTGGCTGCCACTGGTCACCGTGGATTACCTGGTTGAGCTGGTGGCGGTTTGTGCTTTTGATCCTGCCATGGTGGGCCAGGAACTGCTGGCGCTTGATGACCAAACACCGAACTTGCGAGAACTCCTGGTACAGGTGGCACAACCTTTGGGCTTAAAGTCTCCCAAGCATTACATTTCACTCCGATTGTTGAAGTTGCTACTGAGTATTCCTCCCGTCGCGCGGTTTTTGAATACAAAACCCGAAGCCTTGGACTTTATCCAGACCACTCGTTTTGATACAGCGGCGGTCGAGCAATTTGCCAATATGCATGGAATATCCAAACCGGATATACGTCAGTCTTTGCAGCACACTGCAATGTTCGTCAACTCAAATTGCATAGCCAAGGGCCAGGCCCTCTGACTTCTCCCTTGGGGGCGACAAAGTCGTTAGCCCCGATTAAATGGACTTTCCTAAGGTAAGTAATGCGGATTCATCAACTTAGAAGTGCAACCATCGTGCTTGAAATCGGCCCTTGTCGAGTCATGTTGATCCTATGCTGGGAGAACAGGGTGCATAATCGCCTCTAGCTTGGGGGGTATGTTTAACTAACACTCAATCGCCTCAGCCATCCGCTTGAGCACTACTTCACAGCGATGCTTGGGAGTGAACGTCCACCTGATCCACCAACTTTTTTCCGCCATTTCGTACGGGAACTTCAAGAAGGCCGACAGCATCCTACTGGGCGATCCAGCTTATGCCCCAATAAATACTGGGGTTGGTGGGATCTTCGTATCCTCAAACTTTGCGCCGTCGATGTAGGGCGGCATTCTATCGAACGACAATACAGCGACAGGGATCGTCATCAATGCAATCTACTTTCAGCAAAGGCGTCATATTTGCACTCTCCGCTGCGGCACTGAACGCAACGATCGGTGTACTCAGCAAAGTACTCATGAGTAATGGTTTCACCGCTAGCAGTGTCGCTGTCATCAAGACCGTACTTGGTTGCGTGCTTCTCTCGATCTTACTGTTTTTCCTCAAGCGCCCGGCGGCGTCGACCAAATGGACTCGGGCGGCTATCTGCGCATTCCTTGGCATCTTTGTGCTGTTCCATTTCGAAACGTCCGCCTATCGACACTACGCTGCGGCAGGTGTGGTGGTGGTGCTGATGGCCAGTGCCTCAATTTCCTCGATCATTCTGGGGCGCATTTTCCTCAAGGATGCCATCACCGCGAACGCTACCGTTGGCGCCGCACTGGCTATCGCTGGGATCTCGGTGATCTTCGGCGGCGACCTGCAGCAGGGCTTTACCCTGCAAGGTGCTGCGCTCGCCTCCATGGCCGGCTGCGGCTATGGGGCCTTTTCGGTTGCCATGAAGCGTATGGGTGTGTCGGGGGGACTGCACTTCACCCGACAATTGTTGTTCTTTGGCAGCCTGTACCTGCTGATGCCGGCTGCGGCCGATGGTTTCGCGATGGGCGAGCTGTCGCCGCTGGCGATCGCCGCGCTGCTGGCGTTGGCCACGCTGCCGACAATCCTGGGCTTCTTCTGCACCACCAAGGCCATCGAGTATCTCAAGCCATCCCAAGTGCAAGCGCTGGAGCTGACCGAGCCACTGTTCGCCGCGCTGCTGGCGTTTGTGGCGCTCAATGAAGTACCGCGCGAAAGCCTGTACGCGGGAGCGGCACTGATCATCGTCGGCCTGTGTTTCTCCAATGAACTAATCCGCTTGGGCAGCAAAGCATCCGTCCCTTCGACCGAGTGAGCTATTTTCGGATCCTGATTACTTTAGCAATCAGTGGTTTTTAAGTGTTTTGAGCGACTGACCGCTTCAGCCGATTTCTGCCGGTCATGAAGCCGAAATCAAGCTGAAGAACGTGCTCGGCGATGTTTGCGCAACTATGAGGACTCAACACTAAAGGCACCGATTTAAGAAGGCGGTAAAGAGCCAGTCGCGGTATACGCAGGAAAAGACATCATCGATTCTGCTGACGGATGCTCGTAGGTGGAGGACAACATGGCGCTGAGTCGATCGCCCAACAGGTCCCAGGCACGCTTCTTCTCTTCGGCATAATCGTGATGCAGGTAGTGCCGTCTTACCCGGGAGCCGGCCAGCACATGGTTTTGGCAGCGATCGATGACGTCCAGGCTGACCCCCAAGGCCTGCATCATGGTTGCGCCCGTACGGCGTAGGTCATGCGGTGTCCAGTCGCCGTTTTGGCCGTCGGCAAGCACCAGCGTATCGTCGTGACGCCGTCTGGAGAGAGCCTTGCGGCTTTTGAATCGGGCCTGGCGATCGCCGACCTGTTTGCTCACCACTTTCACGTCCACATGCCCATCATCCTGCTTGTTCGGAAAGCACCACTGAGAGTCGCCCGTCAGGGTTTTGAGTTCCTGAAAGAAATGCAGGGCGAAGGGGGAGAGGAAAACATGGTGGTCCTGTTTCTTGCCGCGGGTGCCTTTGACGTTTTCACTGGGGAGGAACCAGGTCTGCTGGTCCAGATCGACATTTTTCCATTCGGCCTGCAGCAACTCGCCAATCCGACACAGGGTGCCCAGGCTGATCCAGAGCGCGAGTTGGGTTTCTTTTTTCAATGGCCGAATGCCTTCGTACTTTTGCCCGGCGGGGAGGGCGCTGTAATCGGCGGTCATTTGCTGGAAGCGGTTGTGCAGTTCCAACAGCTCCGCCGGCGAAAGGATGCGGCTTCGTTCCGCTTCGTAGTCGGCAGGGATCAGGGGGGAGATGTCGACCAGTTCAGTCGGATCGCCCTCGATCAATAAGGCCCGCCAGGGCTGACGCTTTCTGGCCCAACTAAACATCTGGGTGAGGTCGGCGAAAAAACTGATGGCTTGTCGGTAAGCGCCGCGGTTGACCACGGTGCGGATCAGCGCCCGAATATCGTGCTCGGACACATTGTTCACCGCGGTCTTGCCGAGGGCTGGCAAAAGGTCCTTGTTAAAACGGCGCCGCAGTTCGGCGTTGCCGTCTTTCCGCGCCACGCCATCCAACAGCCACGCCTTGGCCAGATCCTGGACGGTCAGCGTTTGCACCTTCGCCGCTTTTACTTGTTCGGCCTCTACGTTAGCCGCGGCGTATGCCTGTGCCTTGACGGTTTTCTTGTGTTCGTTGGGATTGATCTGCTCATCGATGAGCGCTCGGGCCTGGTTGCGGGCCTTGCGGATGTCCGCCAGGGATTTGCGTGGCCAGGACCCGCAGGCGTACTCTTTGTTCTGGTCGCCCCACCGATAGCGATAGAAAAAGCTGACCGACACGCCGTCCTTACGCACTGAGATTCGACCGGCCAGATTGCCGTCCTCCCGGAGGATTCGCCCAGCATCGTTGGCGGTCAGCGACTCGAGTTCCTTGATGGTGATTTTGGCCATAAAATGGGTTCCCCCTACTTTTACCCCCACAAAAACGTCGGCTCTTGGTGGACGTTCCTGGACTCTCGTAGAGCCGAACACCGCTGGAGCTCAAGTAAATACTAGCTTAGAAAAATCCAGAGTAAAATTTTGGAAGCTTTCAAGAAGTATGAAAAAGTAGATGGGGTGCTAGGGGTCGAGTGTTCGAATCACTCCGTCCCGACCATATAATTCAAAGGGTTGCGAGATTTTATCTCGCGACCCTTTTTTATTTTTTATCGTTTTTACCCCTACAAAACGACTGGCACTGGGTGGAATCTTCGGCTGATACAAAGGCCAGAGCATGTCCCGGAAGGCACAAGCAGCACGTCAATGCGTCCAGTCAGACCTTCAGACCGGCAGCTTCCCAATGGCACTGATGCCACTCTGCGCGTTGACCGCTGCTGGTCAGTAGTTTGAAGCAGTTGATCCATCCTCGAGCCGTGATTCAGAAGAAGTACAACGGTCATCCCATTGATGAGGAGATCGTGCGCTCGCTTTTGACCTTCTCGTTTTTCTTCACCATCACGATTGCCGCCATCGCCTTGGGCTTGGCTCTCATTGGCCTTGATTGGACAACGGCATTGAGCGGCGCCGCTACTGGGGTGTGTACCGGACGCTGGTTGTCGACCTGGACGCCCAGGCCAACTCCACGTATTACCTCACCGGCCTGACCGGGGATGATATTCCGGTGGGTATTGCGGACTTTTTCAAGCAAACGCTGTCTTCTGGGCCGGCAGCCAAAAAATGTCGCGCTCATATCGTTGAGACACCCTACGACAATCTTCACCTCATCACTGCCAGCCACGAGCTTTCGGATTTACAGCCCAAGCTGGAAGCGAAGTTCAAGATAAACAAGCTGCGCCGGCTGTTGGATGACATTTCACAAGACTACGACCGGTTTTACATCGATACGCCGCCGGCGATGAATTTCTATGCGTTCAGTGCGCTCATCGCCGCCGATGCGGTTTTGATTCCATTTGATTCCATTTGATTGCGATACCTTCGCTCGCCAAGCGTTGTACCAGGTGCTGGCACAGGTGACCGAACTTCAGGCTGACCATAATGAATCACTGGCCGTTGAAGGAATTGTCATCAATCACTACGTCAGCACCACTGGCTTTCACCGCAATCTGGTCGAGGAACTCATCGGGGAAGGGCTGCCGATTCTTCCGGTGTATCTCAGCAGCTCGGTCAAGATGCGTGAATCTCATGAGCGGTGCTTGCCCTTGATCTACCTCGACAGGCATCACAAGCTGACAGGCCAGTTCGTTGATCTCTTGCATGTGCTGGAGGCGGCAACTGAGTGAACGCTACTGTTACGGCCGGCGGCTGCCGAGAATTGAAAGATCTGGAAATAATGCATTCTATCGACTTGAAGGTGGGCGATCAAAACGCTGCTTAACTGAACAGGGCGTTTTCTCGGATCACTGTTCGAGCGAGGAGAAAGAAATGGCTGACAAAATTCGGGTGCTGTTTGTCTGCGCTAAAAATGACGTCCGTTCGTTGCTGGCCGAGGCTATGCTTCGCCACACTGACTCTTCAAGCTTCGAAGCTTTCAGCGCTGGCCTTGAGCCCGGTGAGGTTGATCCTCGAACCGTAGAATCTCTCGAACACATCGGCATAGAGACCAACGGTCTGCGTAGCAAATCGATTAATGAATTTGACGGGCAGCAGTTTCACTACGTGATCACGCTGTGTGATAAATCCTCGGAAGACGCTTCACGGATGCCGTCCTCCGGTGAGGTGATCGTGTGGTGTTTTGAGGACCCGACGACCAGTGAGAAACATGAGCCTTTCCGCCATGCACTCCAAGAGATTCACGACCGCATCAAAATGTTTGTCACAGTGAAGACAAGGCAGTGAGCTTGGATTCAGTGAAAACGACTACAAACTGTTGTTAGACTTGCATTCCAATGACCGCTATTGGCATGTGGATTCAAGCGGCCAGCAGCGGACTGAATGAGTTTCTCGATTCACTTTGAAGGAAAGCTTGCAACTTACCAGCAAGCAAAATTGCTGCACAACGCAGCCATACGTTTAGCTTTTGCTACTGGCGGTCGCTCCAGTAGCCGCTGCATCAAAAAACGTATCCACAGATCCATTTTCCGATCCCTGGCGCCTGGTCCATAGGGAGATAATGACATCGTCTGCTCCAAGATACGCTCACTGGCAAAATCAGAACCAAGAGCTCCGATAAACCCGATGAACGATTGCTCATTGTTTACACCTTCCAACAACTTATAGGTACAGACTGGAAAAAAACAATGGTGATCCCATGAGCTGTCTTATTTGTGCAGGTGTCGCTGAACGCATTCGGTGCCATGGCCCGTGGGAGGAAAGAGATTGTCCCGCCTGTGGCCACTATCGAGTTTCCGATGCGCTCGTGTTGGCACTGATGGAGCAGGGGCAAATTTTTGATGTGAGCAAAACAAGGATTTGGCTGGCCAGTAAACGCAAGGAAGTAGCCATTCCATCTATTGAGATCGACCAAGCGCTTTTGGTGCCATGAAGTGTCTATTGTCTAAAGCTGACTGCCCTCGCTTGCATTCGCCTTTATATCCGTGAGTTACGCGTCGTAGTAAGTCACGTTCTGGACGCTCGAATCACGTGGATATATAGACTCAGTGAGCTGTACCTTCTAGCTCTTTCGATATGTAGTCAGCGAAGGCACAATGCCTATCCTTTTTTGGCTGGCCTTGCAGGAGGCCTTGAAATGATCAAAACGCCGTACTACCTCATCGACAAACAGAAGCTGCTGGTCAACATGCAGAAGATCGCCTATGTGCGCGAGCAGTCGGGGGCCAAGGCCCTGCTGGCGCTCAAGTGCTTCGCGACCTGGTCGGTGTTCGACCTGATGCAACAATACATGGACGGCACCACCTCGTCGTCCCTGTACGAGCTCAAGCTCGGTCGTCAGAAGTTCGAAGGCGAGACCCACGCCTACAGCGTGGCTTGGGCCGATGACGAGATCGAAGAGATGCTCGACAACAGCGACAAGATCATCTTCAACTCCATCAGCCAGCTGCAACGCTTTGCCGAGCGCTCGCAAGGCAAGGTCCGCGGCCTGCGGGTCAACCCGCAAGTAAGCAGCTCCGACTACCTGCTGGCCGACCCGGCGCGCCCGTTCAGCCGGCTGGGCGAGTGGGACCCGGTGAAGATCGAAGGCGTGATCGATCAGATCTCTGGCTTCATGTTCCACAACAACTGTGAGAACGGCGATTTCGGCCTGTTCGACCAAATGCTGTGCACCATCGAAGAACGCTTCGGCGAGCTGCTGCACAAGGTCAACTGGGTGAGCCTGGGCGGCGGCATTCACTTCACCGGCGAAGGCTACGCGCTGGACGCGTTCTGCGCGCGGCTCAAGGCCTTCTCGCAAAAATATGGCGTGCAGGTTTACCTGGAGCCGGGCGAAGCGGCGATCACTAACAGTGCCTCGCTGGAAGTGACCGTGCTCGACACCCTGTACAATGGCAAGCACCTGGCGGTGGTGGACAGCTCCATCGAAGCCCACTTGCTGGACCTGCTGATCTACCGCCTCAACGCCAAATTGGCGCCGAGCGACGGCGAGCATACCTACATGGTGTGCGGCAAGTCGTGCCTGGCCGGGGACATCTTCGGCGAGTATCAGTTTGATAAACCGCTGGCCATCGGCGACCGCCTGTCGTTCGTCGATACCGCGGGCTACACCATGGTCAAGAAGAACTGGTTCAACGGCCTGAAAATGCCGTCCATCGCAGTGAAACAACTCGACGGTACCGTCGAGGTGGTTCGTCAATTCGATTTTGAAGACTATCTGTCCAGCCTTTCCTGAAACGGACAGATAAAGGAGAAGTAAAGCAATTGAAAAAGAACGTTCTTATCATTGGTGCAGGAGGTGTCGCCAAGGTGGTGGCCCACAAGTGCGCGCAGCACAACGACGAACTTGGTCGTATCGCTATCGCGTCGCGCAACATCTCCAAATGCCAGGCCATCATCGACAGCGTCAAGGCTAAGGGCAGCCTCAAACAGCCCGCCGAAATCCAGGCATTCTCGCTGAACGCCCTGGATGTCGAAGCGACCAAGGCGCTGATCCGCGAAACCGGATCGCAGATCGTCATCAACGTCGGTTCCGCCTTCCTCAACATGTCGGTGCTGCGCGCCTGCATCGATGCCGGCGTGGCCTATCTGGACACCGCCATTCACGAAGAACCGGGCAAAATCTGCGAGACGCCGCCCTGGTATGGCAACTACGAGTGGAACCACCTGCAGGAATGCCAAGAGAAGAACATCACCGCCATTCTCGGTGTGGGCTTCGACCCGGGTGTGGTCAACGCCTATGCGGCGCTGGCACAACAACAGTATTTCGACCGCATTGATTCGATCGACATTCTCGACGTCAATGCCGGCTCCCATGGCAAGTATTTCGCCACCAATTTCGACCCGGAAATCAATTTCCGCGAGTTCACCGGACAGGTCTGGAGCTGGCAGAACAGTCAGTGGACCAGCAACACTATGTTCGAGGTCAAGCGTACTGATGACCTGCCGGTCGTAGGCGCGCAGAACCTGTACCTGACCGGCCACGATGAAGTGCACTCGCTGTCGAAAAACCTCGACGTGCCCAACGTGCGTTTCTGGATGAGCTTCGGCGAGCACTACATCAATGTGTTCACCGTACTCAGGAACCTTGGCTTGCTCTCCGAGCAACCGGTCAAGACCGCCGAAGGCCTGGAAGTCGTGCCGCTGAAAGTGGTCAAGGCCGTGCTGCCTGACCCGAGCTCGCTGGCGCCTGGCTACACTGGCAAGACCTGCATCGGCGACCTGATCAAGGGCACCAAAGATGGGCAGCTGCGCGAGGTGTTCATCTACAACGTGGCCGACCATGAAGAAGCCTACGCAGAAACCGACAGCCAAGGCATTTCCTATACGGCTGGCGTGCCGCCAGTGGCTGCAGCGCTGCTGGTCGCCCGCGGCGAGTGGGACGTGCAACGCATGGCCAACGTCGAAGAGCTGCCGGCTATGCCGTTCCTCAGGGCGCTGGACGTGATGGGCCTGCCGACCCGCATCAAGGATGAGAATGGAGACCGCCCCTGGAGCGGTAACGCCGAAGGCTCGTAACATACAACTGAGCTTCATTGCCTGCTGCAAAAACGCCGCTCAATAAGCGGCGTTTTTGTTTGTACGTGACTTTTTTGAATACGCCGAAGAGAGTTCACAACCTATGCTTTTGTTCCGGCTCTTCGTACTGGAGCGGCATCTAACACCGTTCTTAAAAACTGTAGATACAGGCAGAAGGCCAAAGACTGCCTAATGCTGACTGGTTTTTTTCATCGATTCCAATTGAGCTCAACTACGCCCAGTGTGAATTGGTGATCGCTCAGCGAGCGATCTAAATATTTCAGATGTACTAAAAATCAGGAGGAAAAAACTTCCGAGCGTTGTTGCGCTGGCGCCTTGTGTCTGAGCGGTTGCTGCCAAGCTAGCTGCGCCTGGAGTTCAGCTACTGCATCCAAGACTCTCTGTGCCCAGCGCTCGTCTTCCGGATGTACGACAACCACGCGAAAACCGTGGTCATGACCTTCAATCTGCACACCTTCGGAATCATCGACATGCAAGTCGATATCGAATGCTGGCGGAAATTTCGAAGGGGCGTTCGACAGCCCATGCATCGTCAGGGCATGGTTATGCCGCACACTGTTGACCACGCCGTCGACGCGGATACCGTAAAGTAATAGCCAACGCCGGATGTAGGAAGGCGTGCGACCCGATGACGTGTAGACCCAGATACTGCAGCCCTGGCGACGTAACTCTCGGGTCAGGGAGCGTGTTCCGATACGCAACGGCTCACCCAGCCAACGGTGGACACAGGCCGGCAGCCGGTTTTTCTCTACTGCGCACTGGTGGAGTTGGCAGGCCAGCGTGTCATCGATATCGAACGAAATCCGTATGCGCGGACGCCTGAACACGGGCATCGGGATGGCACACTGGATGGCTTGCCATACACGGCTGCCGAAAGTTCGGCATTTAGCGAGCATTGGATGCCAGCTCATCAACGGCCTTCCTGATGGACGGGCAAGGGCTTGTCTTTGAGAAAAAACTTCATTGGATCAGGCGCCTGTTCTTCCAGGAAGGCTGCATATTTTTTCTTGATCTTGGGCAGTTCGTACAGCGCCTTGATTCCATGCTTGGCGGAGTTGCGTATGACTGAGGATGGGTTGAAATAGCCCTCGGCGTTTTCCAGCGTCAGCACGAACGGCGGTAAACCTGCGCGCATGAGCAAATAGCTGACGATGAGCGACCCACTGCGGTTGTTGCCTTCTATGAACAATTGCGGCTTGCTCAGGATGCGCACGTACACACCCGCGGCACGCTTCCAGACTGATTCACTGCGATACGCGCTGTACCAATTGAACAAGTCTTTGATTCCACCCTCCACGTTGTTGAAGAAGTGTTCCTCGGTGGCAGCAAGGTGTTGAGCGAATTCCAGCCGGCGCGCCGGGTCTCGACCGCACAGGACCGTGGCATTGATCTCCAGCATCAGATTCAACTGCTGAAGATCAAACAGGTCGACGCCACGTGCAATGTAGTCGTCAATCAGGGCATAGCCATCAAGCACGTTCTGAAGCACTTCGTCCGTCAAGGGATCTCGTGGCTCGGTGAAGTGCCTGCTGAGCTCAGCAAAACGACTTTGCACCTCACGCAGCGCACGTTCAATCGCAGACAAATCAAGACGACGCTTTGCAGACATTGGCAATCCTGATGAAAGAGGGGTGGGAAGGTAAAACGACCAAATGCATGCCAATGTCGTTTGGCCCTTGGCTGCATTCGGTCTGACCGGACGGTTTTTGCCTAGCTGAATTTTCCGCTGATGTAATCGCTGGTCATCTGCTCGCGCGGATTGTCGAATATCTGGGCCGTGGGGCCCATCTCAACCAGATAGCCGGTACGCGTGCCCTGTGAAATATCCACCGAGAAAAATGCCGTCGTGTCAGCGACACGGATCGCCTGCTGCATATTGTGGGTGACCAGAGCGATGGTGTAATCCTTCTTCAACTCGACCATCAATTCCTCGACGCGGCGGGTGGCAATCGGGTCGAGTGCCGAGCACGGCTCATCCAGCAACAGGACTTCCGGTTCGGTGGCGATGGCGCGGGCGATACAGAGTCGTTGCTGCTGGCCCCCTGAGAGGGACAGACCGCTGACCTTGAGCTTGTCCTTGACTTCATCCCACAGCGCGGCGCCCTGCAGGGCGTGCTTGACGCGGTCGCCCAGATCGCCCTGGTAGCGATTGAGGCGTAGGCCAAAAGCGACGTTATCGAAGATGCTCATCGAGAACGGGTTTGGTTGTTGAAACACCATCCCGATATAGCGGCGCACGACCACGGGATCAACGCCCTTGCCATAAACGTCTTGCCCGAGGAAATGCACATGACCCTCGAAGCGAAAGCCTTTGACCAGGTCATTCATCCGGTTGAGGCTGCGCAGTACGGTACTCTTGCCGCAGCCCGAAGGACCGATGAATCCGGTGATCTTGTTTTTTTCGATCGGCACATGGCTGTCACGCACCGCCATGAAATTGCCGTAGAAAATCTTGTCCAGCTTGCAGTCCATGACCACAGGGACCTGTGTCTCGAGCGGGGCAACTTTTTGCGCAGATAATACATTCACACTATGTGCTCCCATTCTTAAAACTTTGGCTTGCCGAAGATTCGGCTGACGATATTCACGATCAGCACGATCATCACCAACACCAGCGAGGCCGCCCATGCGAGCTCAAGCTGATTGTCGAACGGCATGCCGGAGAAGTTGTAGATCAGTACGGCGAGCGATGCGGTCGGATTCATCACCGCCAGGCTGCCGTCGTGGTAGATCCAGTAGTTGCTGAACAGGGCGGTAAACAACAGCGGCGCGGTTTCGCCGGCTGCACGGGCCACCGCCAGCATCACGCCGGTCAGGATCGCTGGCAGGCCGGTAGGCAGTACGATTTTCCAGATCACCTGCGATCGGGTGCAGCCCATACCGTAGGCAGCATCCTTCATGATCTTGGGCACCATCCTCATCGATTCTTCAGCCGTCAGCACAACGATGGGCAGCATCAATACTGCCAGCGCCACGCCACCTGCCGGTGCCGAGTAGGTGCCCGTGGTCATCACCACCAGGGCGTAGGCAAAAACACCCGCCAAAATCGAAGGCAATCCGGTGAGCATCTTGGCGGCAAAGCGCGCGGCGTTGGCCAGCTTGCTGTCCGGCCCAAGCTCAGCCAGAAAGATGGCCGCCATGATGCCGACCGGAACCGCGATGGCAGCGGCGATACCGACCATAACGAAGGTGCCTGCCATCGCGTTGCCGAAGCCGCCACCCGTCTCGAAGCCGGTCGGCGGCAGTTCGGTGAACACCTCTAGGCTGAGGCGGGCACCACCACGTGTGATCAGCATGTAGAGCACGGAAATCAGGGGCACGCTGGCCAGCAGGGCGCCAGCCCAGACCAGCGTAGTTAACACCAGGCTGCGCAGGGCGCGTCCTTCAAACTTGCGCTGCAGACTGGGCAAAGCGGCTGTCGAAGAAGTGATGTCAGTCATCATTTAGTACCACGCTGGGCATAGACCATGATCATGGAGCCGATGACGTTCACGATCAGGGTGATCAGCATCAGGACCAGTGCTGCATACATCAACACCTCGATCTCGGTCGGTCCCGCCTCGGGGAAGTTCAGCGCCAACAAGGCCGCGAGCGTGTTGGCGGGTGCAAACAGAGAAAGGGAAATGTTGTTCGAGTTGCCTACCAACATGGCCAGGGCCATCGTTTCACCCAAGGCCCGACCCAGACCCAGCACCAGCGAGCCAAAAATGCCGGTGGCAGCGGAGGGCACCATGACCTTGAGAATCGCTTCCCAGTGGGTGGTTCCCATGCCATAGGCCGCCTGCTTGGTTTTCATCGGAACGCCGGTGAGGGCATCCTGCGAAACAGCGGCAATGGTCGGCAGAATCATGATGGCAAGCACCAGCGCGGCAGGTAACAGCCCCGGGCCACTCAAGGTCGTGCCGAAAAAGGGGATCCAGCCAAGTTCACTGTTCAGCCAATCCGTGAGGGGACGAATGGCCGGGATCACCACGTAGATGCCCCACAGGCCATAAACGACGCTGGGAATGGCCGCGAGCAATTCGACAATGGTGCGAAAAACGGCCGCCAGTTTCGCGGGCAGGAAATCCTGGGTCAGGAAAATCGCCATGCTGACGCCGAAAAATCCCGCGATCATCAAGGCGATGAAGGCGCTGTAGAGCGTGCCCCAAATGGCCGGCAGGATGCCGTACTTGCCCTGGTTCACGTCCCACACGGTTCCCAAAAGGACGTCAAAACCGTGTTTCTCCATGCCTGGAAGTGCTTTGCGTCCCACCTCGAACACCAAGGCAAAGACCAGCGCCAGAACGAGAACCACACCGATGCGCGCCAGTGCGCGGAAGGTGCGATCAACCAGAAAATCCTTTGCAGACGGTGGACGGCAGGCGGAATCCGGATTGACCGGTACGACAAATGGCTTGTTCATGGGCTATTCCGGCGTAGGGGAGAACGCTCTCGGTGAGGCTGGAAGCACACGCCGAGAGGTCTCGCGAGCGTCACTGGATGTTGGCGGAAGCTTTGCGAACCTGATCGACGACCGATTGCGGCAGGGGGATGTAGCCCATCGAATCGGCGATTTTCTGACCTTCAGTCAGGCTGTACTCGACCATTTCACGCATGGCTTTGGCCTTGGCCGGGCTTTCGTTCTGCTTGCGGAAGATCATCCAGGTGTAGGAAGTGATCGGGTAGGACTTGGCGCCATCCGGATCAGGCAGCCAAGCCACGAGGCTTTCAGGCATCTTCACCGCAGCCAGAGCTTCGGCACCGCTCTCGGCATTCGGCACAACGTAGTGACCGGCCTTGTTCTGCAATTGGGCAAAGTCGACCTTGGCCAGCTTGGCGAAGCCGTACTCGATGTAGCCAATGGCGCCCGGGGTCTGACGTACGGTAGCGGTCACGCCATCGTTTTTAGGCGATTTGATGAATTTGTCGCTGGCTGGCCAGTTGACGGTGTTGCCTTCACCTAACTCCTGCTTGAACGCCGGGTTGATTGCCGCCAAGTGCTTGGTGAATACCGCGGTGGTGCCGCTGGAATCTGCACGCACGACAACGGTGATCGGTGTAGCAGGCAGTTTCAGCTCCGGGTTGGCCGCGACGATCTGCGGGTCATTCCATTGGGTGATCTTGCCCAGGAAGATGTTGGAGTAAA
The DNA here is from genome assembly GCF_002236115.1 of Pseudomonas jessenii. Classification (GTDB taxonomy): domain Bacteria; phylum Pseudomonadota; class Gammaproteobacteria; order Pseudomonadales; family Pseudomonadaceae; genus Aquipseudomonas; species Aquipseudomonas jessenii. The sequence continues at coordinate 873,891 of NZ_NIWT01000002.1, forward strand.
CATCGCGTGGCAATTTCAGCCCTTTAGGACTGCCTGGCAGGTTATAGGCCAGGACGATTTCACCCGCTGTCATCGGCAGCAACTGCGCGCCTTCGGCAACCTTGGCGATGTCCTCGTCTTTCATCGCCGAGTCGCTGGCGGCGAAATCGACCGTTTTGTTCAAAAAGTCCTGCACACCTGCACCGCTGCCCTTGGATTGATAATCCACGGTGACGCCAGCGGTTTTCTTGCTGAAATCCTTGAACCAAGTGAGGTAAATCGGAGCCGGAAAACTGGCGCCGGAACCTGTCAGTCGAACGCTTTCAGCAGCGAAAGACACTGAGGTTGCACAAAGAGAAACCGTAATGGCGAGCGCAACAGACTTCATCAAATTTTTCATCGAAGGAACTCCTTGTGATAGCGGGCTCCGAAACTCTGCAACAATCTTGTTACGCCTTTATGAAAGTCCGATGGCACAAGATCTCGCTGATTGACTTGTCTGCCAGCTCGATATCGCCTTGCACCCGTAGCCGCCCTTGATACGGGCCTGCTTTGAAGCAAAAGTTTTTGTAATTACTTCGTAACCAAGTACGACTAACACTGAGTCAGGCCCTTCCCGACGCGAGTTGCTCCTATGCTATCAACCGAAGACACACTGATACAGCGCATCCGCCGTGAGCTGCTTGATCACAGTGACGAAGAGCTGGAACTGGAATTATCCGAAGACGGCACTGACCTGAATGCTCTGTTCGATGAGCAGGTAGAGGAAGGAAGTGAGAAGGAAGCTCGAAGAGTTTATTTCAGCGAACTATTCCGCCTGCAAGGCGAATTGGTGAAGCTGCAAAGCTGGGTGGTAAAGACAGGCCACAAAGTAGTCATTCTGTTCGAAGGTCGTGATGCCGCGGGCAAAGGTGGTGTCATCAAGCGCATTACCCAACGGCTCAATCCTCGCGTGTGTCGGGTTGCCGCGTTGCCTGCACCCAATGACCGCGAACGTACTCAGTGGTACTTCCAGCGCTACGTCTCACACCTGCCGGCAGCGGGTGAGATCGTCCTCTTCGACCGTAGTTGGTACAATCGCGCAGGCGTCGAACAGGTGATGGGTTTTTGCAACGCCGATCAGTACGAAGAGTTCTTCCGCACTGTGCCAGAGTTCGAAAGAATGCTTGCACGCTCCGGCATTCAGCTAATCAAATATTGGTTCTCCATTTCCGACCAGGAACAGCACCTGCGCTTTCTCAGTCGCATTCACGACCCGCTCAAGCAGTGGAAACTCAGCCCAATGGATCTGGAGTCCCGTCGGCGCTGGGAAGCCTATACCAAGGCCAAGGAAGTAATGCTGGAACGCACCCACATCGCCGAAGCGCCATGGTGGGTGGTGCAAGCCGATGATAAGAAGAAAGCAAGACTTAACTGCATCCACCACCTGCTCGGGCAGATGCCCTATGAAGAGGTAGAGTTACCGGTGATCGAACTACCGCAACGCGTAAGACAGGAGGATTACTCCCGCAGTCCGACGCCACCGGAACTCATCGTTCCTCAAGTCTATTAAAGAGAGGCTGGAGCGAGGCGCCCTTCGATTGGAGAGCAGCATTCGAAGCCGGATAGCCTGAACGACCGCCTCGCAAGCCTTCTAATTGCGGTGAAATCGGGGCACAGTGCCCCGGCATTTATAAGTCAGAAGCGAACGTGGCGTCCCCCTGTAACTGATGAGCGTCAGCGGTCGTCTGGCGACCCACCTTGAACCATGCGGCGTACAATGCAGGGACGAAGAAAATCGTTAGCAGCGTCGCCACCGTAAGACCGCCCATGATCGCAATTGCCATCGGCCCCCAAAACACACTGCGCGTCAGCGGGATCATTGCAAGTACGGTCGCCAGCGCTGTCAGCATCACCGGACGGGCCCGGTGTATGGCGGCATCCAGCACAGCATTCCACGGGTCGCGCCCTTCAGTGATTTCGATCTGCACTTGATCGATCAGGATCACTGCGTTGCGCATGATCATGCCACCCAGTGCGATGATGCCCAGGATTGCAACGAAGCCCAGCGGCGACTGGAACACCAGCAGCGCCGGCACCACACCGATCAGCCCTAGCGGTGCGGTCAGCACGACCATCCACATGCGAGAGAAATTCTGCAGTTGCAGCATGAGCAACAGCAGGATGGTGATCAGCATCAGCGGGGCCACCGCGAGCAGCGCTTTGTTGGCCTTGTCACTTTCCTCAACGGCTCCGCCCGTGTCGATGCGGTAGCCCGAGGGCAGCTTCGCTTCGATGTCCTTGAGCAACGGCTGGATCTCCTGAGTCACCGATACACCTTGCTCGCCATCCTTCACGTCGGCACGCACCGTGATTGCCATATCGCGGTTCCGGCGCCAAAGCACTGGCTCTTCCAGCTCAGAGCGTACTTGTGCGACTTGCGACAGTGGCACCACCGTTCCCTGGCGCGTGTAGAGGTTGATGTCTTTCAGCGTGTCGAGGCTCAGGCGCTCGGCGGGCACGGCGCGGGCGACGATGTCGATCAGCTCCTCGTGCTCACGCAGCTGCGACAAGGTTGCGCCGTTCATCACAGTCTGGGTCGCCAGCGACACGTCCGCCGGCGTGAGACCGAGTGCGTTTGCCTTGTCTTGATCAAGCTCGACCTTCAGCGTGCGCACCGGGTCGTTCCAGTCGAGCTGGAGGTCGCGCACCTTCGGGTTGGATGCAATCACGTTCTCCACCTCGCGAGCGATCTGCCGCACCTTCTGGGTATCAGGCCCGACGACGCGGAACTGCACCGGGTAGCCGACAGGTGGGCCCAATTCGAGCCGGGTCACGCGCACCCACGCCTGGGGGAATTGTTGGTCAGCGGAGGCCACCAGTCGCGCACGTACCCGCTCGCGTGCGTCCAGGTCTTTGGTCATCACAACGAACTGGGCAAATCCCGGATTGGGCAGTTCGGGGTTGAGCGAGAGATAGAAGCGCGGTGCGCCGGCGCCGGTATAGGCGGTATAGAAACGCACGTCCTCGTCCTTCGCCAGGATCTCCTCCATGTGCTTGACCTGTTCGGTCGTCGCCGCGAACGAGGAGCCTTCCTTGACGCGCAGGTCTATGACCAGCTCCGGACGCGAACTGTTGGGGAAGAATTGCTGCGGCACCAGCTTGATACAGGCCAGAGCAAGCACCAGAGCGGCAACCGTCGCACCGATGACTACCCAGCGACGCTCGATGGCGGTATCGATCAAGCGGCGCAAGCTGCGGTAGAACTTGGTGTCGTGCGGATCGGCGTGCTGGTGCGTGCCCAAGTCGTTGGGCAGCATCTTGACCGCCAGGTACGGTGTGAAGATGCCGGAACAGATCCACGAGAACAGCACCGCGGCGCCAACGATCCAGAAAATGCCACCCGCGTATTCGCCGGTGGTGGACTTCGAGAGGCCGATCGGCAGGAAGCCTACGACCGTGATGAGTGCGCCGGTCAGGCGCGGCATCGCGGTGGACTGATAGGAGAAGGCGGCCGCCTTCACGCGGTCCATACCGGTTTCCATCTTCGCCACCATCATCTCGATGGCGATGATGGCGTCATCCACCAACAGTCCCAACGCGATAATCAGTGAGCCGAGCGAAATACGCTCGAGGTTCCAGCCCATCGCCAGCATCACCAGTGCCACGCCGCCCAGCACCAGCGGCACCGTGGCCGCGACCACGAGGCCGGCGCGCCAGCCCAGGCTGGCCAGGCTCACCGCGATCACGATGATCAACGCCTCGGCCAGCGCGCGGCCGAAGTCCAGGATTGCATCCCTCACTGTGGTGGGTTGGTCGGCGACGAGTTCCAGTTCCACGCCGTGCGGCAGCTCGGACTGGATCTTGGCGACCGCCGCGTCCATCGCCTTGCCAAGGTCCACGATGTTGCCGTCGCTGGTCATCGTGATGCCGAGCATCAGCACGGGCTGGCCGTTGTGGCGGACCGTGTAGGTGGGCGGATCTTCGAATCCACGTGTAACGGTCGCAATGTCGCCGAGCTTGATCTGCCGGCCGCTCGCAGAGATGGGCACGTTGCGGATCGCCTCTTCGCTGGCGAACTGGCCGCTCACGCGCACCATGACGCGGTCGCCGCGGGTGTCGATCTGGCCCGCCGGCACCATGGCGTTCTGGCTCTTGAGGCTTTCGGCAATGGTCAGCGGTGTAATGCCCAGCGCGGCCAGGCGCTCGTGCGAGAACTCGACGTAGACACGCTCGGCCTGCTTGCCGATGAGATCGATCTTCTTGACCATCGGCACTTTCAGCATCTGGCGCTTGATGTCCTCGGCTGCGTGCGACAGGTCGGCCTGACCGACGCCGTCGCCCTTGATGGCGTACATCAGGCCATACACGTCGCCGTACTCGTCGTTCAGGATCGGGCCGATCACGCCGTCAGGCATCTCGAGGCTCAGGTCGTTGAGTTTCTTGCGCGCCTGGTACCAGGCTTCGCGCTGGTCAGCCTTGGAAGTGCCGCCGCGTACGGTGAGCGTCATGCCTGCGTAGCCTTGCCGCGCGTAGGTGACCACCTTCTCGAAGTTGTCGATCTGCTCGAATTTCTTCTCCATACGGTTTAGGACCTGGTCCTGCAACTGCTGGGCAGTGGCGCCCGGCCAGATGACCATGGCGGTCATGGACGGCACGGAAAAGTTCGGATCCTCGAGCTGGCCGAGTCGGGTGAAGCTGAAGGCGCCGGCCACCGCGACAATGAGGAGCATGAACAGAACGATAGCGCGGTGGCGCAGCGCCCAGTCGGTGAGGTTGAAGTTGTTCATCGGGCTGCCTGCTGCGTGGTATTGGCGTCAACGATCGCCGCACCTGGGAGCGCGACCTTCAGTCCGGACGTCATCTTCTGGACGCCGGCGGTGACGACCAATGCGCCGGCCTGCGGCCCAGAGACGAGCACCTCGTCGTTGCGGTAACCCCAAACGGCCACACGCTCCAGATCAACTATGCCTGCCGGATCCTTGCCCATAGGCGTGACCACCCACAGCGCCGGCTGACCGCCGTTCTGCGTCAATGCCGTGGCTGGCACTGCCGCCACAGAGACACTTGTCATGACTCGCTCGGCCGTCACCGTGGCGGTGGCGCCCAGCGGCAGCGCTTGCAACGGCTTGAGCCGCGCGCGATAGGTACGCGTCTGCGCTGTGGCTTGCGGCGATAGCTCACGCAGCGTGACATCGAAGACCTCGCCCGGCGCACTGGCCAGCGACGCCTTGAAACGCGCGTCCTTGAAGACGGCCAGTTGATTCTCGGGCACATCGATGACGATCTCGGACTCATCCGGATTCGCGATCGAGACAACCGCTTGACCCTCCGGCACAACCTGCCCGGCCTCAAAGCGCACAGCCGTGACGACGCCGCTGCGCGAGGCGCGCAACGCGGTGTACTTGAGTCGGTTGCGCGCGAGTTCGAGCTTGCGTGCCTCGGCCTCGGCAGTTGCATGCGCGGTTTGCGCATTGGTCTGCGCGCGCTCGGCGTCGGCCGCACTGACCGAACCGTCAGCCTTCAGTGCGGTCAGACGCTGGCGGTCCGAGTCGGCCTGGCGTGTCTGCTCGACGGCAACTGTCCACTGTTGTCGCGACGCTTCTTCGGCGAGGCGGTAGTCGCTGTCATCCAGTACCGCCAGTATGTCGCCTTCGCGCACAAACTGGCCGACATCGACCTTGCGCTGGGCGATCTTGCCGCCCACGCGGAAGGCTTGGTCTACTTCGTGCCGCGACTGCACGGTACCCACGTAGCGATTGATGTCGCGAGCGTTGTCGTAGCTGATTTCAGCTGTGCGCACCGGTCGGGGTGCCTGCACCGCTGGCTGGTCGGGGCTGCACGCGCAAAGCATGACGGCTACGGCCAGAGCGCCGGCCGCAGTAAGGGAGGTTTTCAAGGCGGTTCCTCTTTGTAAAACGAAATTCTCAGGAAAGTGGTGGCCGGTCGGCTGCGGTGGCTGCTGTGGGAGTAGCGGGTTGTTCGAACACCTGCCAGCCCCCGCCCAGTGCCTTATAGAGCTGCACGCTATCGATCAGCAGGCGGGTGTTGCTTTCGTTGGAATTCAAGCGTGCCGCCAGGCGCGCGCGCTGCGAATCCAGCAGTGGCAACAGGTCGATCTGCCCGCGGTTATAGAGCGACTGGGCGCGGTTCTGTGCAGCCTCGGCGGACGCGGCGGCCAATTGCAGCGACCCGGCGCGGCGCCGCTCTTGCGCCAGCGTGACGAGGGCGTTCTCTACATCTTCGAGCGCCCGCACGATGCCGTCTTCGGCGCGCAGCAGCGCCTCTTTTTGAGCACTTTCGGCCGCATTGTTGATTGCTTGCGTGCGCCCGGCGTTGAAGAGCGGCATCGCCAGCAAACCCGCCACGTTAGTGAAGCGTGCAACGCCGAGATCGGCGCCGTTCAGGCTCAAGCCCTGGCGGCCGAAGGAGGCGTCGAGGAACAGCCGCGGAAACCACTCGGCCGCGGCCTGCTTGCGGCGCGCATTGGCTGCATCGAGCTGCGCCATCAACGCCAGCACGTCAGGTCGACGTTGCAGCAGCTCTGCGGGCTGGCCTGGCTTGGCCTCGGGCACCACTGCCACATCGCTGATCGAAGACTGGATGTTCGCGGTATTGAAGGACTGGTCGGCAATCAGCACCGCAATACGATGGCGCGACACAGCCACCTGTGTTTCCAGCGGCGGAATCTGCGCCCGCGCCGACAAGGCGTCGGTCTGCGCGCGTTCGACGTCGAAGGCCGAGGCCAGCCCCGCCTGCTGGCGAGCGACAACCAGACGCAGCGTCTCGTCCTGCATCGCTGAGATGGCGCGCAGTGTCGCGACCTGGCGTTGCGCGCCGAGCAGTGTGAAGTAATTGCTGACGACGTCGCTCATCACCAGCAGGCGTACGCCGCGCATGCTGTGCTCCGCGGCCATCGCATCGGCGTCAGCCGCCGCTGCGCCGGCGCGCAAGCGGCCGCTCAGGTCGAGCTCCCACGAGACGTCCAGCCCCGCACTGGTGGTCTCGGTATCCGGATAACCCTGTTTCATGGCCGAGCTGTAGCCGCTGCTGCGATCGCTGCCGGAGGCGGATGCGCCGACACTCGGGAACAGCCATGAACGGCTGACCGTTTCGCCAGCACGCGCGGCGTGCAGGCGCTCGGCGGCAATCTTGACGTCGCGATTCTCGCGCGCGGCTCGGCGCACCAGATCCGTCAACACCGGGTCGTGGTAAACCTCCCACCATGCCGCCTCGGGTTCCATTTCGGAGGCCGTGCTCGCGGCGAAGTTGCTCGGTAGGTCTACCGACGGCGTCAGCACCTCCGTGGAGCAACCGGTCAGGATCAGGGCGATGGACGCGGCAAGCGCCGCACCCTTTACGACACCGATTACGCGTTCGGCATGTTGCAGGGGCGTCTGCCCGGTGTTGCGGGTCAACAGGTGGAAGTTTGGAAGTCGCGGCATCGGATTGGGCTCGTGCAAATTCGAGGTGGTATCAGCGTAAGGCCCGGTGTGCGCGAAGTCGTCAGCGAAGGGTCGCCGTTCGGTCGCCATCTCGAGCGCTGATTCGTGGTGGAGGCGTCACTCGTCGCCGGCATCGGCCGTGTGCTCGCCGGTTGCCAACGCGAGGTCCGATGCAATCGACTCCAACAGCTCTTCGGCGGACGAAAACTCACGCTGTCGTCCAGTGACCAGGTTTTCGAGGCGGCCCACCAGGGCCCCCGGCGCGGCGTCGCTACGCAGCTTCACTACGTACGAGCGGCGGCTCGGGTATTTGGATTCAGGGTTCAGGATCATTGCAGACCAGGGGGGCAAGAAAGTTCGATGACAGCGTAAGCCGCCCCCCCGGGTCGAGTCGTAAGCGAAAGGTCAGGCTTCGGTCGGGACCGCATTCTCTGCGCAGAGAAATCGCGTCGCTTTAAGCCGGCTTGGCAGCGAGAATCAGCGTGCGCGCACGTTTCGCCAGCTCGGTTCCGTCAGTTTCGGGCAACTGGTCAATCAGTGTGGCTAATGCCTGTAGGTCCTCGGCCGTAGCGTCAGGGTGCTCGCACAACTCGACCAGCGCTTGCAGCTCCAGCCACGGTGCTTCCTGGGCGCGAGTCTCTTCAACCGCGCGCCGCACCGCAGCGATGCCGGCGTCGGGCCGACCCTGCGCTCGCGAGATCGCTGCCTGCAGCAGCAATAGCTGCGGCAGGTATACGCGCTCGCCCAATTCCTCGCCCACCCGAAACGCTTCCTGCAGCTCGACTTGCGCTGCGTTGCAATCACCCGCCAATAGAAGTGCCTCGGCGGCGTAACCGAGAACTTCGCTTGCACCGGAGCGCATGCCGAGGCCGGTGTGTTCTTCGTAGGCTTCACGGATGCGAAGGTAGCCGTCGCTCGGAGAGCCACGGCGCGCGTCGGCCCAACCGCGCCACCAGCGGCAAGCCGTCCGCCCGAGTGCAAGCGAATACTCATCGACCAGCGCCTGCATGTCATCGGCCAGCGCAGCCACACGCACGTGGTTTCCCATCCTCACCTCGATCAACACCTCCTGCCAGGCAGCGACCAGCCAGGTCATGGGCTGGCGCAACTTCTGTGCACGTACCCGCGCCTGCTGCAGGTGGACTCGGGCTTGCTCAAGCAGGCCAGAACGTACCAGCTCTATGGCCAGCATGCCGTGCAGCATGACCTGAGGATCAGCCGCAAAGACCTCGTTCGTCCCGATGTCCAGCGGCTCGGCGATCGCAAGGGCGCGTTCCAGCCAACGGCGAGTCGTTTTCGTGCGTCCCTGGAGGTGATGCACCTCGCCCTGGACGATACATGCCGCCAGCATGAGCTCTTGATCATTTGCTGCGCAGGAGAGGGCTTCAGCACGTTCCGCCACCTCGAGCGCCAACGCATAGTCGCCGCGCAGACCCAGTAGATAGCCGAATCCGTGCAGCAGGCGACCACGCATGGGGTGCTCGGGTACATCCGCCAGCAGCCTGTATGCACGTTCGAAGGCGCTCTTGGCTTCGCTGCCGACACCGAACACGTGGAACGCCGAAACCCCTTGCAGCGTGGCCAGGGTGATTTCGAGCGAATTGCGCTCCGTCCCTTCGGGTGCCTGCATCAGCAGGACCAAGGCGCGCTCAGTGAGGCCAATGCACAAGTCCGGGCTGAAGTGCAGTAGCGCAGCTTCTGCGGCCTCGGCGTAATAACGCAGCGCAATCATCGGCAGTCGGGCGCGGTCGAAGTGCATTGCCAGCTCTGAGGCAGCAACCGGTAGGCCGGTCGTGCGGTCGCGTTCGAGGGCAGCGCCGACCTGGCGATGGAGTTGGGTGCGCAAAGAGCGCGGCGTGCGGTCGTACAGCACCTGGCGGAAGAGAGCGTGTCGAAACGAGTAAGGCAGTTCTATCGTCTCTTCAACGTTAGTGGTCCGCGACTGTGTGAGCCAGACCTGCGCGCGCATCAGCTCCTCACAAGCGCTGGTAACCGAAGAATGGTCGCGCTCGAGGGCCAGCGAAACCGTCTCAACCCGGAATTCGGTCCCGCACACTGCTGCTGCCGTGAGGAGTGTACGTTGCTCCGGACCCAGCCTGGCGATGTAGTGATCAATGATGGCTGCGAGGTTTTCGGGAACCGCCAGATTCGCAAGCCGAGCCTGGATGGTGGTTTTGTCGTCCTTTGGGTCCATCACTTCACTGGTGATCGACGAAACGAACAACGGCACGCCGTCGGTCCGCTCGTGCAGGGCGCGCACGAAGGCTTCATCGCGTGCCAGCGAGGTCGAACGCAGCGCAACATAGTCAGCGACCTCGATTTCCGAGAACGGGTCGAGCACCACTTCCTCATACAGACGTTGCAGACGCAGTTCGTGGCGCAACGAGCTAAGGGGATGCTCGAGTGCTACAACTTCAGCAAGGCGGAAGCTCGACAGCCACATCAGCCGCGTGCGGCCACGTCGCCGTGCTACATAGTTGATGAGCTGGACCGTCGCCCGATCGCTCCAGTGCAGGTCTTCGGTCACCAGCATCAGCGGGCGCTGCTCTGTGTAGCGGTCCAGCAATTCGCCCATTTCCCTCAGCATGCGATCCGGGCCGACGCCGGCAAGCTCGCGCCGCAACGCGTCTTTCTCCTGCGGGGTACTCAGCCAAGGGAGTTGCAGCAGCCAGGTCGGTGCCACGGCGCGCAGCAGCGCCGGCAAGGTGGGGTCGCTGCGGCACAGATCGGCTAACGCCTCGAGCACCGGCAGATATGGCTCGCCGGCGCCGTAGTGCTCCACGCAATGGCCGCGTGCGCAGGCGATGTCGCCAAGGTTTGCGAGGAAATGTTCGATCAACGTGGTCTTGCCGATCCCCGGCTCTCCGGCGAGCCAGACCACTGCGCGCTCGCCGCCATTCGCCCGCTCCCACGCCCTTTGCAGCCTCGCGACCTCGTCAGTGCGGCCGATGAATGACGGTGACGAAGGTGTGCTGGCAGCTGTAGCCGTCGCGGATGCAGGCGGCATCGAAAGTGCGGAGGAGGGTGAAGCGATGAAGCGATAGCCGCGCCGCGACACCGTCTCGATGAAGCGAGGATGCCTGGGGTCGTCGCCCAGCACCTTGCGCAGATCGCTGATGGCCGTCTTCAGGACCGAATCGCTGACGAACCGGTGCCCCCACACGGCATCAAGCAAGGCATCCTTGGTCACCAGCGATCCTGGCTGGCGTGCCAGCACGCATAACAACGTGAAGGGCGTCGGCGCCAACGCCACCGCTTGCCCATTTCGCGACAAACAGGCGTTGGACTCATCGAGCTCGAACTCGACGAAGCAGAGCAAGACTGGGTTCGGATGGGGCTGCGGGCGTGCCACGGTTGATTCCTAAAAGACTAGACAGAGTGTGCGCCACGATCTTCACGAGGCCGTCTTCAGCTTTGCATCCAATGACAACGCTGATCGGCGCTGAAGCCAAGGGTCGCCGGTCGGAAACTGGCACACGCGCCAACTCGGTTCACGCCGAGCACTTCGGCTCGCCCCTTGGCCCATCGCGGTTTGAGCATGATCTCAAAGATTAATGACAAAAACATCAATATTGAAATATATCTCAATATTGAATACCTTGACCTTGCCTGACGATGAGACCTCGAGTCTCACGACTTCAATCACAACAAGGGCCCGAGATGAACAACAACAAGAAAGTTTGCGAATTGCCACCCGCCGCCGTCGACGTGCTGGTTATCGGTTATGGCCCGGTAGGTGCGACCATCGCTGCGCTGCTCGGCCGCTACGGGGTCACGACCCTGGTAATGGACAAGGTCCATGACGTCGTACTGATGCCGCGTGCCATTGCTCTGGACAACGAGGCGCTGCGCATCCTGCAACAGGCCGGTTTGTCGGAAGACGCTTTCGAGAAGATCGTTATCCCTGAAGTGAGGATGCACTCCCCGGTACTCGGGCAGTTCGGTCGAGCCAATACCGAGGGGTGCGTCTACGGCCATCCGAAACTCGTGACGTTCTATCAACCCGACCTCGAACACGCGATGCGCGGCCAGGTTTCCCGGTTAAAAACCGTGACCAGCCTGGGTGGCTTCGAGCTTGAGAGCCTGGTCGAAGTGTCGGATTGCGTCTTCGCTTCCGTACGGGATGAGAATGGGCAGCCGCATTCCGTTCGCGCCCAGTACCTGATCGGAGCGGACGGAGCCAGCTCCAGGGTCAGAGCGCTGATCGGCCAGGAATTCGAGGGGCAGACCTATGCGGAGGATTGGCTGATTGTCGATGTCAAGAACCGGCATAAGTCGGCGATTGATCACATCGAGTTTCTCTGTGATCCGCGGCGCCCGACGCCGCACATGCCTGCACCCGGCGGCAGGGAACGTTGGGAGTTCATGCTGCAACCCAATGAGTCCCGAGAGGAGCTGGAAAGCCCGGAAAGCATCGCCCGGCTGATCGCGCCATGGATCAACCCGCAAGAGCTGGAAATCGAGCGCAAGGCGGTGTATCGATTCCATGCTCGCTGCTGCAACAGATTCAGCCGGGGGCGCGTTTTTCTGGCCGGCGACGCCGCGCACATCACGCCCCCTTTTGTCGGGCAAGGTCTCGTCGCGGGACTTCGGGATGGCGCCAACCTTGCCTGGAAGCTGGCTTGGGTCCTTCGCGGCCATGCCGCGCCTGCAATACTCGATAGCTATGACGTAGAGCGCCGCCCCCATGCCCGGGCGATGATCAATCTGGCGAAACTCATGGGGCGCCTGGTGATGCCCAAGAACAAGATCGCCGCTTTCTTTGTCCACGGCCTGATGCGCACGCTGGCGTTGACGCCCACGACCAGGAGGTACTTCGAACAGTTGGACATCAAGCCGAAGAACACCTTCAAACAGGGCCTGTTCGTGCAGCATCGCCGGGGCGACAAACTGGTACGTGGCAGCCTGTTTCCCCAGGCCTGGACCCGCAACATGCAAAAGCAGATCAAACTGAGCGACGATGCTCTGGGAGATAGCCTGACCCTGGTTGGATTCGGTGTGGACCCGTTGTCACTGCTCACCCCTGATCAGATCGTTTCCTGGGAAAAAATGGGGGGGCACTTCTTAGAGGTCAGAGCCCGTGGCCAACGCGCCGGGGGCAGCTGTGACTTCATCGAAGACATGAACCATGAGATCCTGCCGCTGGCGGCCAAGGGAACGCTCGTCGCGGTTCGCCCCGACCGTATCATCATGCACCACGCCCCTGGCTCAGAGGCCGGCAGCCTTCTTCGAGACTGCAGGAACCTGCTGGCTAGCGAAGGCGCCACTGCGGACAGCGTTTCCATTACCATCAACGAGCCCATTCGATTGCGAGCTTGATTATGCATTCCCCCACACTTCCTTTAGAAGCTGATGCGCCAGAACCTCTCACGAGAGGTCACAAGAAGCGTGAGCGCACCCGTCGCGGCCTGGTGGACGCGGCATTGCGCCTTATCGCGCGTAAGGAAGTGGGGGAGATCGCACTGCTCGAGGTCGCTGCGGAAGCCGCAGTATCCAACGGCACCATCTACAACTATTTTCGAACTCGCGACGAAGTGCTGGAGGCGGTTGGCATCGCCATGGCCGCCGAGTTCTCCGATGCCATTTCCGCGATGAGCAGGGACGAGCACTGCGGCGCACAGCGGCTTTCGATCGGCGTGCGCATGTTTGTGTGCCGGGCTGCGGCCGACCATCAATGGGCGAATGCGCTGCTGCGCATCATCCATTTCGACCAGGCCATGCGCTCGCGTCTGGCTGACCATGTGCTGGGCGATCTGCGTGAGGGGCTGCGTGCAGGCACTTTTGCTTACGCGGACGAAGGGATCGCCCTGGACATCGTCCTGTCGTGCACAACCGGAGCAATGCGCTCAGTTGTGGAGGGACGTGCAGTGGCGGAGCACGATCTGCGGGTCGCCGAAATGATTCTCCAGGCTCTAGGCGTCACACCTGCCAGAGCCAGGAAAATCGCCGGCAAGCCGCTACCGGCCTGATCCTCTACCTGGCTTGATCAATCCATTGCCGATAGCTCTTCGCCTGGCGACGAGCCTTCAGTTGATTGCCGATCAATGCCATGAGTGGCGAGGTCCCTGGGTTTGTCCGTTTACCTTGACTCAGCAAGCCGAGCTGCTTCTTGATCACCGATGCCACTGCCAGCGATGCCAGCGTCTTGTTCTTCCAGCGGACGACGATGGGCTCCACTCTGACGTCTCGACCTGCCATCCATTGCCTCGGCAGGGCTGGTTCGATTGCCAGCGCAGTAGCAAGTCCGACCATCGACACCGAGCCGCTCACCACTCTCTCCGCAACCTCCTTTCTGCGCACGCCGCCGGTGACCATCAGCGGCATGCGCGCTATTTCTCCTATTTTTTCTGCGAACTCGAGAAAGTAGGCTTCTCGAGCGAGGCTGCTGCCATCGCGGGTTTGCCCCTGCATAGCCGGGCTTTCGTAGCTGCCACCCGACAACTCGACCAGATCGACCGCCTTGGTGTTAAGCATTTCCACCACGCGAGCCGCATCCGCGGCATCGAACCCGCCACGCTGAAAGTCCGCGGAGTTGAGCTTCACTGCGACGCAAAAGATCGGTGCCACTCGCTGGCGAATTGCGTCGATGGTTTTCAATAGAATTTGCGCACGATTTTCGAGGCTACCGCCCCAGCGGTCATCACGCCGATTGGTCAGGGGGGAAAGGAATTGGCTGAACAGGTAGCCATGCGCGGCATGAATCTCCACGCCGGTGAATCCGGCGCGCTCCGCCAACACCGCCGCTTGGGCATAGCGCTCAATCAGCTCTTCGATCTCCTGCTCCTCCAAAGCCCTGGGCAGCACAAACGCTTTTGAAAGTCCGGGGATATCGACCGCAACTGCGGAGGGGCCCCTTGCCGGTTGGCCCATTGAAGCCAATAGCTGCCGTCCGGGATGATTGATTTGCATCCAGGCCTGGGCTCCATGGCTGCGGCAAGCATCGGCCCATAGCTTGAACTTGGCCAGATTCCGATCATCCTCGAGCACTACGCCAGCGGGGCCGGTCAAGGCATGGCGGTCAACCATGACGTTGCCAGTGATGATCAGACCGGCACCACCCTGCGCCCAACGCTGGTAGAGCTTGATCAGCGCTTCTCCTGGGGCGTGTGCCTCATTGGCAAGGTTCTCTTCCATGGCAGCCTTGGCGATTCGGTTTGGAATCACCGTGCCGTTAGGCAATCGAAGCGGTTTGAAGAGATTTGAGCCGGTCATGTTGTGTCCTGGTTTTCATCGATGGGCAGAGCCAGGTGCTTGCGGAGAAGGCGAGCCTGAGCCATGACATAATTGAACATGCGTGTTCAATTATGTCAATGTGCATGGCTTTGATTGATCCGGCGTCATCGACCATGACGTCCGGATTATTAGGTTTTTGGCCAGATTTCAGACGGTAAATCCAACACGCTAAAAAATAGGGTTGACGTAAAATGAACACGAGTGTTCAATCGATTCATGAGGTAATCCTGGAGAGAGAACCGTGGAATCCCTGAATCCAACACAACGCCGCATTCATCAAGCTGCCTTTCGCCTGTTCGCCGAGAGAGGCACCTCACAAGTGAACATCCTCGACCTCGCGCAAGAGGCAGGCGTGGCGCGCGGAACGGTCTATAGCAACATCGACAGCATGGAAAGCCTGTTCGAGGCGGTCGCCAGCCATCTCGCGAGGGAGATGCATGAGCGCGTCAACAAGAGCTTCGACTCCCTCTCGGATCCGGCTCATCGCCTTGCCAATGGCATTCGATTCTTCATTCGCCGAGCGCACGAAGACTCACAGTGGGGCGCGTTCATCCATAAATTCGCCATGAGCAATTCGGCGTTGCGCGAAATGTTCAGCAGCCAGGCGACCACGGATCTTCTGAGTGGGCTTGCCACTGGGCGCTACACGTTTGCGCAGGAGCAATTGCTCTCGGTACTGACGTTGATATCGAGCAGCGTGCTTGGCTCGATTTTCCTGGTACTGGAAGGGCATCGAACGTGGCGCGAGTCGGGCTCTGATACCGCCGAGCTGGTACTGCGCGCATTGGGTGTGCCGCCAGAGGAGGCTCGTGCGTTGGCGACCAAAGAGTTGCCGGCACTTCCATCTCTCGACTGAGTTCGTAACTGACTTAACAAAATAAACCCCTGTTTTTTCGGGGTTCGGGACCGCTTTGCCCTAAAAAACCGGAAAACAACAACAATGAACAACAAAATCGAATTGCACCGGTTGACGACGCAACAGCCCGCCCGGCATCCGCAACCGACGGTGAAGGCCCTGGATCTGACTCACCTGATCTTCCAGCGGCCGGACTTGAATGCGGCGGCGCGTTTCCTGACTGACTTCGGCCTCACGGTAAGTCGGCAGGACGCCGATACGCTCTATCTACGGGCCGCCGAAGCCACTGCCTACTGTTACCGTGTCCAACGGGCCGAACAGGCACGCTTTATCGGGTTCGGACTTGCCGTGCAGTCCCTGGAAGATCTGGAAAAGCTCACTCGAATCCCGGGTGCGTCATCGGTAGAGAAGTCGGAACATCCTGGCAAAGGGTATTACGTCACACTGACGGATCCTTCCGGTTTCATTGTGGAAGCCGTCTGCGACCAGACGCCAGGCAAGCCTCTGGCGCATAGAGCTCCTTTGAACTGGAATCTGGCGCACGAGCAACCTCGAATCAACGCCACGCAGCGCCCGCCGATTGCCCCCCCTGAAGTCCTCAAGCTTGGCCACATCGTCCTTGAAGTGGCCGACTATCAGGCGACGTGTGCCTGGTATACGCGGCATTTCGGGTTTATTCCCAGCGATGTGCAGGTACTCCCCGACGGCACGCCCATTGTCACTTTCATGCGCCTTGATCTCGGTGACATTCCCGCGGATCACCATACGCTCGCTATTGCACAAGGGTTCATGGCCACCTACAGCCATAGCGCCTATGAAGTCGTCGATGCAGACGCCGTGGGTATGGGGCAGCGCGTCTTGCGCGAGCGCGGTTGGGCGCACTCATGGGGCATCGGCCGGCACATTCTGGGCAGTCAGATCTTCGATTACTGGCAAGACCCTTGGGGCGACAAGCACGAGCATTATTGCGATGGGGATCTTTTCACGGCCACCCAGCCTACGGGCATTCATCCGGTGAGTCCCGAGGCAATGGCGCAATGGGGGCAGCGCATGCCCAAGAGTTTTACCAAACCCAAGATGAGCCTGGCCAATCTGATTCTGCTGATTCGCAACCTGCGACGCAGCCCGGACCTGAGCCTTCGAAAGTTGCTAACACTCATGCGGATGTTCGGGTAGAGCTGCCGCCATGTCGGGCAATTCAACCAGATATGGCCGGCGCGATGTGCTCAAAGCCGGTGCTGTGATCGCCGGCGGCTCGTTGATTTACAGCGTTACCAGCCCTTCACAAGAACAACACCAGAATTCTCGTGCCATCGAGCACGGGAAAAACACTGCTCCAGGAGTGCCTTCAATGTCTGCAGTACACGTAGTCCGCTTTGAATTTCAGAATGGTATCCATTGGGGCGTGCTACGCCAGGGCCGTATCACAGTTGTCCCCGGTGTTTTTGAAACCACCGGTGACTTCATTAGCCAGAACAGTCTCGACGACCTTGTTCAACTGAAAGGTGCGGAGGTGGATGAGCGTGAAGTAAAACTGCTGTCGCCGGTAACCCGTAACCAGCAGTTCGTCTGCCAGGGTGCCAATTACCGTCAGCACATGATCGAGTCGGGCATGGATCCGGATGCGAAGAAATTCAACATGATCTTCACCAAGGCGACCAGTTGCCTGGTGGCGGCTGACAGCGACCTGATCAAGCCGCGCCATGTGCGTTTCCTTGATTACGAGATCGAACTGGGCCTTGTGATGAAGCGCTCGATCACCGGCGCCATTGCTGTCACCGATGCCAATCTGCATGAGTTCATTGCAGGCGTCGTCATCGTCAATGACTACTCGGCTCGTGACATTCAGATTCCCCAGATGCAGTTCTACAAGGGCAAGAGCTACCGCACTTTCGGCCCGGTCGGCCCGTACCTGTGCCTTCTGGATGCCTCGAACATTCATTACCTGAAAGAACTGCAGCTGCGCCTGACGGTGAACGACCAGGTGCGACAGAACGACAGCACGGCCAACCTGGTTTACGGCCCCGCTGAAACCCTGACCGAACTTTCCGCCTTGCAAGATCTCGCGGTTGGAGACCTGATCGCCACCGGTACGCCTGCCGGCTGTGCCCTGACGATCCCTTCGCCTGCCAAAATGCGCATTGCAGCGCTGCTACCCGAAGCCACCAAGTGGAAGCTTTTCCTCAAGGCGCAGGAAGGCCGGACGCAGTACCTCAAGGCCGGTGACGTGGTCGAGGCGCGCATTCGCAGCGCCGATGGTGTGATCGACCTTGGCGTGCAACGCAACCGCGTCGTGGGGGAAGCCTGATGGTTGTGCAGACCCTGGATGACATCGAAAATCTCGAACGAGTCCCCTTGTCGGAGCGTGGCCTGGCTTGCAGCACTTATGACGTGCTGCAACAGGCGGCCGAGTGCAACCCACAGGCTCCGGCGCTGAGTTTCTTTGCCGATGCCGCCGATTTCAAACGCACCTACGAGTGGAACTACTCCCAGCTCTTCGCGGATATCACTCGCGCGGCAAACGCCTTCCATGACCTGGGCATAAGACCGGGCGAGGTGCTTGCCTTCATCCTGCCCAACCTGCCGGAAACCCACTTCACGCTATGGGGCGGGGAGGCGGCAGGGATCGCCATGGCGATCAATCCTCTGCTTGAAGCCTCGCAGATGGCTGGCTTGCTGAATGCGGCGAAAGCATCGGTGGTGGTGACGCTCGCGCCGACGGCGGGCAGCGACCTGTGGCCCAAACTGGCTTCGCAGCTGGATCGTTTACCAACGGTCAGGTCTGTTGTTTGGGTGAGCATGGAACCCTATGTCGACGAACCTGTGCGTGGCGCTCTTAAAGCCGTAGCACTGAAGGAACGAGACTTACACAGCGGCATCGCGATCCACGATTGGCGTGCGCTGATGAATACTCAGCCGCACACGCACCTCAAGAGCGGTCGGCAAATCCGCCAGGATGAGTGCTCCTCCTACATCTGTACGGGCGGCACTACCGGACTCCCCAAGATCGCCGCGCGCACCCATGGCTCTGAAGTATTCAATGTATGGGCCGTGGCCGCTCACTTGCAGCCACGCAGTGGTAGCCAGGTTATCTTTTGTGGCCTGCCGCTGTTTCATGTCAATGGCCAGCTGGTGACTGGACTGATGCCTTGGACTCAAGGCGATCACGTGATTCTCGGGACGCCTCAAGGGTATCGTGGCGAGGGGGTGATCCCACGATTCTGGGAGATGGTCGAGCACTTCGGTATCAACCTCTTTTCCGGCGTGCCTACTGTCTATGCGGCACTTCTGCAAAATGAATGGCAGGGCCGCGACCTGTCCAGCCTGCGCTTTGCAATGTGTGGCGCCGCACCCATGCCGGCAGAGCTTTTCCGAGAGTTCGAGAACCGTACCGGGGTGAAAATCCTTGAAGGTTACGGCCTTACCGAGGGCGCCTGCGTCTCTTCAATCAATCCACCCCATGGCGAACGCCATATCGGCTCCATCGGGATACGGATCGCGTACCAGAATATGCGTGCGGTCTTGCTCAATGATTCGGGAGAGTACCTGCGCGACGCCAACGTGGATGAGATCGGCCTGATCACAATCAGCGGACCGAACCTCTTCGAGGGTTATCTGGAAGAACGTCATAACCAGGGCCTCTGGATCGATATCGACGGTCATCGCTGGCTGAATACGGGCGATTTGGGGCGCCAGGATGCGCAGGGTTATTTCTGGCTGACCGGACGCAAGAAGGAGTTGATCATCCGCGGCGGCCACAACATCGATCCCAAGCAAATCGAGGAGGCGCTTCAGGCGCATCCCGCTGTCGCCTTGGCCGCTGCAATCGGTAGCCCCGATGCCTACTCGGGCGAGGTGCCGGTTGCCTATGTTCAGCTGCGTCCCGGGCAAGTTTGCAATGCCGAAGAACTTGAGGCGTTCGCTCATCAGAACATTAGCGAGCGCGCAGCCGTTCCCAAGCGCATTGAAATCCTCGAAGCATTGCCACTGACTGCCGTGGGCAAGATATTCAAGCCCGCGTTGCAGCAGCGGGAGATTGCCAAAGTAGTCCAGCAGGAAGTGGAGCGCCTGGGGCTTTCGGATATTGCTGTTGAAGTCGTGCAGGACAATCGTCGTGGGCAGGTTGCCTGCGTCAGGGCCGGAACGGGCCAGGAAGTCCTGGCTCCGCTCTTGGGCCGTTATAGCTTTCAAGTCGAGTGGGTTAATTGAGTTCGTGATTCGTAATCTGTAAGTCCGGCAGTCATGCCCTGGTGCTGTTCAGCCAGGGCTTTTTACACAACATCGATCCTCTCTAACCGGCACTGAAAAGTGCACGGAAAGGCGAAGCCTTGCCTGGTGCAATCAACAAAAACAATAAACATGAGGTGGAAAATGAAACTGAATAGCCGTGTGATCTCGAGTGTTTCTACTCAGCGCAAATGTGCAGTCTGGATTGAGTTCAGCAGTGCCATCGCACTACTCAGCGCCTCTACCATTGCAAGCGCCAATGGCATTGCACTCAACGAACAAAGTGCAAGCAGTGCGGGAACTGCTTATGCGGGAAGGTCGTCTTCCGCGCTGGACGCCAGCACTATCTTTGGAAATCCCGCGGGCTTGACCAAGTTGAAACGCAGTGAGATTTCCGGCGGGGCCGCGGTCGTCTCGGTGAGCGATGACATCAGTGATGCGCAAAGCAGTGCCCCAGGTACCAATAAGGGGGACTCGGTACCTTTGGGCGTCGTGCCCTTCGCTTATATGTCGACGCCACTTGATGATCGCTTTTCGATTGGCCTGGGTCTCTATGCGCCGAGTGGTCTGATCAATGATTACGAGAGCACTTTTCAGGGGCGCTACCATGGCTCCTATAGCACGACCAAGGAAGTAACCCTGCAGCCGACCATTGCTTATCGGATCAATGATTACGTGTCCATTGGTGGCGGACCGACCATAAACCGTTTCAATGCAAAGCTTCAGAATTACCTGGCCACCGGCGCCTTGAACAACGGCGAGGACACACTGGTCACCATCAAAGGCGATGACACGGCACTTGGCTACAACGTAGGCATCCTGGTTGATTTTACTGAGTCAACCCGTTGGGGGATTAACTATCACTCGAAGGTGGACTATGAACTCAAGGGGCATACTCAGGTTTCTGGCTCCCCGAGCGTTATCCCGCTGGACGGAAATTATGACAACAAGATAGACCTCACGATGCCCGAATCCGTGGACACGTCTATCACCCATCACTTCAATGATCGCTGGACGGGCTATCTGGGAACCACCTGGAAACGGTGGAGCCGGATCCAGAAGGTTGAGGCAGTCAACAGCGGTCTTTCCCCCATGGGCCAGCAGGCTGGCCTGGGACATGTGATCGAAGAAATGAACTGGCGCGACACCTGGAGCACCGCAGTGGGCGCCTCCTATCAAGTGAACCAGCAATGGCTGCTGCGCGCAGGCTACGCCTATGATCCTTCGCCCATCAGGAATGCCGATCGCAGCGTGCGCATTCCGGTTGGGAATCGCCAAGCCGTGACCTTGGGCAGTGCTTATTCGCCAAATTCCGACCTGACGATAGACTTTGCTTACGGATATCTCTGGGATTCCAAAGTATCGGTAAAGCAGTCGAACAACTCCGGTGTTCAACCGGAATACAGTGCCAAATACGACAATAGTGCGAATGGTGTTTCAGTGCAGGCAACCTATCGGTATTAATCGACCTGACTCAGAGCATTTCCACTACGTATTGATTGAGTAGTTTTTCCAGCGCCCATTGCTGAACCTGTCATGGGGGCTCTTTACAGCGGGCGGGCGCTACGCGTTCCACGGCGTTAGTAGCCATGCCTAATCGAGGTGTTTTACCAAGCTCCTTGCTGTCGGTGCACTCTCCACAAGTGGGTCTCTACGTTATATCTGCGCCTGTCTGAAGGTCGTCGCTATCCGTGGCGATTTGGAAGACCCCGCACTCGCGCTCCGCGAGTTCGGGACGGCGCCACCGAATTACGCAAATCAAAGCCTGGAGGTTTTGTGGTGCTAAATCGCTACGATTTACTTAAGTGAATGGCAGCTTTTGGCTGTGGGTTCAACCGGGCGATGCAACACACTTAAATTCTGCAACGCTGCTCGGGCGAGCAACCTCGACCATTAGCCGTGAGGTCAGACGCAACGGCGGTCAATCGAAGGTGACAGCACAGGGTCTACACCGGTTCGTGGGGCACCACCTTTGAACAATAGGGGAGAAACCAGGCACTTTAAAGGTCATCGTTTTTGTGAAATCACACCACCCATGTATTGATTTAAATCGCGCAGATCTTTAATGCTCCATGAATGCGGCGATAGCTTTACACCATTCTCACGCAAGGTTCTTGGAATCAAGTCTCCATTTGGACGAAGTATTATCGAAGATACAATCACGCCCGGATAATCATTTAATCGTTTTTTGAAAGCGGACGTTGTTAGATTAGGTGTAGGAGGATTGCTTTTATTGGCCAGTGGTCCTGTTGCTTTGAGATCCATTCCGTGGCACATGCTGCATCGCTGTAGATAGAGATTTTTTCCATTAGCATTATCCGCGAAGGATAGTAATGTTTGAGTCAGCGATAAAATTCCTAGCGAAGCGATGAATAATATTTTCATTGTTTTTATCTTCCTTGATGGGATCAGCGTCGATTGGACGCGATTTGGGGCGCGGGAAAGATATCAGCCATCGCGTTGGCACTCACAGTCATTTCTGATGCGCAACTCGTTTTCCCGGCGCCTCCCAGTGACCGCTCTTGGCTGTGGATTCAACCGGTCATGAAGCCGAAATCAAGCTGAAGAACGTGCTCGGCGATGTTTGCGCAACTATGAGGACTCAACACTAAAGGCACCGATTTAAGACGGCAGTAAAGAGCCAGTCACGGTATACGCAGGAAAAGACATCATCGATTCTGCTGACGGATGCTCGTAGGTGGAGGACAACATGGCGCTGAGTCGATCGCCCAACAGGTCCCAGGCACGCTTCTTCTCTTCGGCATAATCGTGATGCAGGTAGTGCCGTCTTACCCGGGAGCCGGCCAGCACATGGTTTTGGCAGCGATCGATGACGTCCAGGCTGACCCCCAAGGCCTGCATCATGGTTGCGCCCGTACGGCGTAGGTCATGCGGTGTCCAGTCGCCGTTTTGGCCGTCGGCAAGCACCAGCGTATCGTCGTGACGCCGTCTGGAGAGAGCCTTGCGGCTTTTAAATCGGGCCTGGCGATCGCCGACCTGTTTGCTCACCACTTTCACGTCCACATGCCCATCATCCTGCTTGTTCGGAAAGCACCACTGAGAGTCGCCCGTCAGGGTTTTGAGTTCCTGAAAGAAATGCAGGGCGAAGGGGGAGAGGAAAACATGGTGGTCCTGTTTCTTGCCGCGGGTGCCTTTGACGTTTTCACTGGGGAGGAACCAGGTCTGCTGGTCCAGATCGACATTTTTCCATTCGGCCTGCAGCAACTCGCCAATCCGACACAGGGTGCCCAGGCTGATCCAGAGCGCGAGTTGGGTTTCTTTTTTCAATGGCCGAATGCCTTCGTACTTTTGCCCGGCGGGGAGGGCGCTGTAATCGGCGGTCATTTGCTGGAAGCGGTTGTGCAGTTCCAACAGCTCCGCCGGCGAAAGGATGCGGCTTCGTTCCGCTTCGTAGTCGGCAGGGATCAGGGGGGAGATGTCGACCAGTTCAGTCGGATCGCCCTCGATCAATAAGGCCCGCCAGGGCTGACGCTTTCTGGCCCAACTAAACATCTGGGTGAGGTCGGCGAAAAAACTGATGGCTTGTCGGTAAGCGCCGCGGTTGACCACGGTGCGGATCAGCGCCCGAATATCGTGCTCGGACACATTGTTCACCGCGGTCTTGCCGAGGGCTGGCAAAAGGTCCTTGTTAAGGCGCCGTTGCAACTCGGCATTGCCGTCTTTACGCGCGACGCCATCCAGCAGCCAGGCCTTGGCCAGATCCTGGACGGTCAGAGTTTGGACCTTCGTCGATTTTTCCTGATCGGCTTTTGCGTTCGTCGCGGCATGAGCCTGTGCCTTGGCGGTTTTCTTGTGCTCGTTGGGATTGATCTGCTCATCAATGAGTGCCCGGGCCTGGTTACGCGCCTTACGGATGTCCGTCAGGGATTTGCGTGGCCAAGACCCGCAGGCGTATTCTTTGTTCTGGTCGCCCCACCGATAGCGATAGAAAAAGCTGACCGACACGCCGTCCTTACGCAGGGAAATTCGACCTGCGAGATTGCCATCTTCCCGGAGGATGCGTCCGGCATCGTTGGCGGTCAGCGACTCGAGTTCTTTGATGGTGATTTTGGCCATAAAATGGGTTCCCCCTACTTTTACCCCCACAAAAACGTCGGCTCTTGATGGACGTTACTGGACTCTCGTAGAGCAGAACACCGCTGGAGTTCAAGTAAATACTCGCTTGTAAAAATCCAGAGTAAAATTTTGGAAGCTTTCAAGAAGTATGAAAAAGGAGATGGGGTGCTAGGGGTCGAGTGTTCGAATCACTCCGTCCCGACCATATAATTCAAGGGGTTGCGAGATTTTATCTGGCGACCCCTTTTTATTTTAGGTGGTTTTTACCCCTACAAAACGGCTGGCTCTGGGTGGAATCTTCGATGGATATCAAGGACGCAATTTGCGCGTTTTCGGTTCTTTTTTATGATCGGCTGCTGCGGTATCGGGCGCGATCCGCGCGGATACGTAACAGACCACCTCTGGCCGAGAGCCGCCGGTATTAAAGGCAGCTATCACCTCAAAGCGGATACCTATGGGCAGACGGTAATATCGGCGAGCTAAGTCTGCACTCAGCGCAGAAGCACTATCAGATATTCGCCAGAATACGTTCACGGCCGATCTTTCAATCGGTTCTGAAACAGTAATGGCTGCCTGCGCAATCCCGACTGCCTGCACCATTCCAGCGGGGACACACTAAACCAGCGATTGAATGCCCGCGAGAACGTGCTGACATCGGCGTAACCCAGCTGATGCGCCATTTGTGTCAGGCTGATCGTCGGGACTTGCAGGTAATTGCGCACCAATTGCTGGCGTGTCTCATCCAGCAATTGCTGAAAGGACGTGTTTTTTTGCTCCAGGCGACGCTGCAAAGTACGAGGGTTGAGCGCCATGCAGTCGGCCACTCTGTCGATCGTCGCACGACCGCTGGGCAACAGATTGCGAAGTAATTGTCCGACGTAGCCGGGCATTTCGTCTGCCGACAAGCGTTCCATGCCGGACAGATGTTGAGCGATGAGTTGATGCAGTGCTTCGCTGGCGCAATCCAGCGGCTGCGTCAGCACGCAAGCGTCGAATAACAGACCGGTATGTGCCGCAGAGAAGGTCGGCGTGATGCCCAGCGTCTTCCGATAGACGAACTCATCTGCATGGGGCGAGTGACGAAGCATTACTGCTTCGGGCTGCCATTGGTCCCCGACCAAGGTCCGCATCAGTTGCATACCGACACCACACGCCAACTCTTCTGCCTGTGACAGTCCGGCCATTGTCGTTTCATCTATCTGGTAACTGAGCACGGCAACGCCGTCGACAACCTCGAGGTCAATTTGCGCTGATCCGTTGTACAACGAGAAATTGGCACGCAGCTCAAACAAGGCATCACCGACGGTTCGAGTGTTGTGAATCAGGAAAAAAATATCACCGAAAACGTCGACCCCTTGATAGAGCCCGAATTCCAGGCCGAACAACGGGTTATTCGAACCCTGTTGGCACAGCTCCAGCAAGCCGCAATAGTGCTGGAAGGACAGGATATCTTCCGGACGGTGCAGCGAAGCCACGGGCAATGAGGCCTGGCGCAGCATCCGGTTCGGGTCCAAGCCCTGACTGCGGGCGAATTGATCGAATCCTGCAAGGCTGAGGGCACGAATGAAAGGATTGGAAGCCATTTCTATCACCGAGGGATTTGATACTTATGTTGCTTCCACTTTTGCGGACTGATGCCGTTCCAGCGAGTGAAAGCCCGGGAGAATGTACTCAGATCGGCGTAACCCAACAGACTTGCCAATTGCGTCAGGCTGATCGACGAGTCGCTGAGGTAACGCGCGGCCATTGCCTGACGCGTGTCGTCCAACAGTTCCTGAAATCCTGTGCCTTGCGTCATAAGGTAGCGTTGCAGGGTGCGCGGGCTGATCATCATGTGCTCGGCAATCTGACCAATCGCGACCTGGCCATTGGCAAGCCTGCTGCGCAACAGCTTTTGCACGTAAGAGGGCAGCTCTTGCAGCGTCATGCGGGCCAGCTCATCGATGTGTTGCTGGACCAATTGCTGACACCTGACGTCCGTCGCTTCCAGAGGTATCGCTAGCAATGATTCATCGAACACCCACGCATTGACGGGGCAATCGAAGCGCGGCAACAAACCCAGTAGTGCTCGGTAGGCGCTGCGATTTGCCACACAACAATGGCGCAACATCAGGCCTCGCGGTTGCCAGGCGTGCCCCAGCAGTTCGCGGAGCAAGCACGCTGCTATCCCCATCGCCAACTCCACCGTCTGACGCACCGAGGCCAACGCTCCATCGGTGATTTCATACAGGAGCAGGACGTTGCCAGTCTGACGTTCAAGGCGCACTTGCGCGCCGTCGCTATGAACATGGAAATAGCGGGTCAGTAGATTCAGCGCCTCGCCCACGTTGCCGGTACAGCGCATGGCGTAGAGCAGGGTGCCGAGACTTTGCGTGCCCTGGTGTAAGCCGAACTGCAAGCCGAACAGCGGATTGTTCGAGCGCACCGCACACAACTCGACCAAGGCGTTGAACTGAGCGCCGGAAAGTTGCGCATCCAGCAGGTCTAAAGGCAGATGAACCTCAGCCAGCGCCGAATCCGGATCGATGCCCTGACTGACAGCGAACTCCTTAAACCCTAACAGAGCAGTACCACGGACAGTGGACATCAACTCGATCCCCCGAATGAAACACAGCTTGTGGCCAAGGGCGCACTGGCACGATTTGCAAAATCTCTGGCGCGATCTGCAAAGCTTTCACCTTGGTCCCGAGACCAGACTTGAACCACCAATAACAAAAGACCTGCGTTCGGCCCAAGGCTGGACGATGGAGGTATTCGATGCGTCGGTTCCTGTTCGCTTTCCTGGTGGTCGCGCTGATTTCGGGTGCGCTTTATTTTCAGCCTCAGCCCGCTGGCCACACTGTTGTTCATCATTCCAATCACCCACCGGTTGCTGGCATCAGCGATGCCTTCACGCATTTCTGAAGACTAAAGCGTTCTTTCCTGCACAGATTAGCGCTCGCGGAACTCGCCGCCAGACAGCGCTCCATGCAGGAACATCTGCTCAAGCGTTCGTGCCGAATCAGCATTGGCGGCACGCCCGCGCTGTTCGGCATCCACCAGGCCATAGACCAGCGTGATGAACAGCTCGGTAAAAATCGCTGCAGTGATGTCGATACGAAACAACCCTTTTTGCTGGCCTCGCAGGAAGAACCCATCCAGCGCCTCCAGGTAAAACTGCCAGCGTATGTCACCCCGTTCGAAGTCCAGGAAGTCAGGGCGGTATTGCGCCATCAGAAAGGCCAGCAGTTCGCGATGGGCGAGGTGCTCCCTGATCAATCGGCGTAGCGCGTCCAGTGGCTCCAGATGCTGCAGGCCGGCGCTGCGGATAATCAGATTGAGCGTGCCCTCGGCGTATTCCTCCAGTCGCTGCCCCAGGTTTTCCCGTGTTCCACAGTAGCGGTGCAGGGTCGCCTTGCTCACGCCTGCCAATTGCGCCAACTCCTTCATCGTCGCTCGCGGCCGGCTGACGACCGCCACGGTCAGCGTCTTGAGCAGGTGTTCATCATGGGAAATCGGGTTCATCACCAAGCCTCAAGCGATGTTTATAAAGGTTCTCAAATTTCTCATATGAGACAATATTGACTCATTAGGGCTTAGAAAGTAGCATTCGCACCAAATTCAATCAAGCTTTGGGTGAGTTATGGGCAATTTGCGTGCAGTAGGGATGGCGGGCTCGCTGGCAGTAGCCATTGCGCTGGCGGGATGTGGGCCGGCAAATGATCAAGCGAGTGTGGCCGAAGTGGCGCGCCCGGTAGAAGTATTAGCGGTGAAGACTGAGCCTCTGGCGCTGACTTCGGAGCTACCGGGCAGGGTGGAACCCATGCGGGTTGCGGAGGTGCGTGCACGGGTGCCTGGCATCGTGATGCAAAAGCGTTTTGAAGAGGGCGCTGACGTCAAAGCCGGGGACCTGCTGTTCCAGATTGACCCGGCACCGCTCAAAGCGGCTTTATCGCGCGCCGAGGGTGAGTTAGCTCGAACTCAGTCCGTCGTGCTGGAAGCGCAGGCGCGGGTCAAACGCTATGAACCGTTAGTGAAGATCGAGGCGGTCAGCCAACAGGATTTCGACAGTGCCACGGCCGATCTACGCAACGCTCAGGCGACCACCCGTTCGGCTCAAGCCGACCTGCAAAGCGCCCGCTTGAACCTCGGTTATGCCTCGGTGACCGCACCGATTTCGGGTCGCGTCGGCCGCGCGCTGGTGACCGAAGGTGCCTTGGTTGGCCAGGGCGACGCGACGTTGATGGCGCGAATTCAACAACTTGATCCGGTCTATGTCGATTTCACTCAGTCGGCCGCTGATGCGCTGCGCCTGCGCGAGTCGCTCAAGGACGGGAAACTCTCCGCCACCGACAACAAGGCGCTGTCGATTCGCGTCGACGGCACGGCATACGAGCGCCAAGGTGCACTGATGTTTACCGACGTCGCGGTTGATCGCGGCACGGGGCAGGTGTCGTTGCGTGGCAAGTTCGCCAATACCGACGGCGTCCTGTTGCCGGGCATGTTTGTACGCGTGCGCACGCCACAAGGCACTGACAACCAGGCCATTCTTGTGCCGCAACGTTCGGTGCAACGCGGCAGCGATGGCGTTGCACAGGTGATGGTGGTCGGCGTAGACGACCGAGTCGAGTCACGCAATGTGGTCACCGGCGCCATGCAGGGTTCGCGCTGGCAAATCAGTGAGGGATTGAAGGCGGGCGATCAGGTGATTGTCGGCGGCCTTACCGGTCTGCAACCGGGTGCCAAAGTCGCACCTGCTCAGCCCCACGCGCAGGCTCAGTCGCCTGAGTCGAAACAGTAAGGGCGCAGTCGCCGCGAGGATACTCCGATGTCTCAGTTTTTCATCAAACGCCCGAATTTTGCTTGGGTGGTGGCGTTGTTCATCTCTCTGGCCGGTCTGCTGGTCATCCCGATGCTGCCGGTGGCGCAGTATCCCAACGTTGCGCCGCCGCAAATCAAGGTGACGGCGACCTATCCTGGTGCTTCGGCGAAAGTGCTGGTGGACTCGGTCACCAGCGTGATCGAGGAGTCGCTCAATGGTGCCAAAAACCTGCTGTATTTCGAGTCGACCAACAACTCCAACGGCATCGCCGAGATTGCGATTACGTTCCAGCCCGGCACTGATCCGCAGCTTGCCCAGGTTGACGTGCAAAATCGCCTGAAAAAGGCCGAAGCACGCATGCCGCCAGCCGTGCTCACCCAAGGGTTGGAGGTGGAGCAGACCAGTGCCGGTTTCCTGCTGATCTATGCGCTCAACTACAAGGAGGGCACCCAGCACAGCGATACCACCGCTCTGGGTGACTATGCCGCGCGCAACATCAACAACGAACTGCGCCGGGTGCCCGGCGTCGGCAAGCTGCAATTCTTCTCTTCTGAAGCAGCCATGCGGATCTGGATCGACCCGCAGAAACTGGTGGGTTATGGACTGTCTATCGACGACGTGAGCACAGCCATTCGCGGACAGAACGTGCAGGTGCCGGCCGGCAGCTTCGGCAGTACGCCGACCAGCAGCCAGCAGGAACTGACTGCTACGTTGGCGGTGAAAGGTACTCTGGATAATCCGGAAGAATTCGCACGCATCGTTCTGCGCGCCAACGAGGACGGCTCGACGGTCAATCTGGCGGATGTCGCTCGTGTGGAAGTCGGCCAGGAGAGTTACAACTTCAACTCGCGTCTGAATGGTAGACCGGCGGTGGCGGCGGCGATCCAGTTATCCCCCGGCGCCAACGCGATCCAGACCGCGACGGCAGTCAAGGAACGCCTGGCCGAACTGTCGGCCTACTTTCCGGACGACGTGGAATATTCCGTGCCCTACGACACCTCGCGTTTCGTCGATGTCGCTATCGAGAAGGTGATCCATACCTTGATCGAGGCGATGGTGCTGGTATTCCTGGTGATGTTCCTGTTCCTGCAGAACATCCGCTATACATTGATCCCGTCGATTGTGGTGCCGGTGTGTCTGCTGGGCACGCTGCTGCTGATGTACCTGCTGGGCTTCTCGGTGAACATGATGACCATGTTCGGCATGGTGCTCGCGATCGGTATTCTGGTGGACGACGCCATCGTAGTGGTGGAGAACGTTGAACGGATCATGGCCGAGGAGGGGCTTTCACCGGTCGATGCCACAGTTAAAGCGATGGGGCAAGTATCGGGAGCGATCATCGGCATCACCCTGGTGCTGTCGGCGGTGTTCATGCCATTGGCGTTCATGTCCGGCTCGGTGGGTGTGATCTACCAGCAGTTCTCGGTGTCGCTGGCGGTGTCGATTTTGTTCTCGGGCTTCCTGGCGTTGACGTTCACTCCGGCGCTGTGTGCCACGTTGCTCAAGCCGATTCCTCAGGGACACCATGAGAAACGCGGTTTCTTCGGCGCCTTCAACCGTGGCTTTGCCCGGCTCACCGAGCGTTACTCGATCCTGAACAACGGGCTGGTGTCGCGTGCCGGCCGGATGATGTTGGTGTACGTGGGCATTATCGCGATGCTCGGTTACTTCTATCTGCGCTTGCCGGAGTCGTTTGTGCCCGTGGAGGACCAGGGCTACATGATCGTCGACGTTCAGTTGCCGCCGGGCGCGACCCGTACCCGCACCGAAGCCACCGGTGAACAACTGGAGCGGTTCCTCGCCTCCCGTGAAGCGGTCGCTTCGACTTTCCTGGTATCAGGCTTCAGTTTTTCCGGGATGGGCGATAACGCGGCGCTGGCATTCCCGGTGTTCAAGGACTGGTCGCTGCGTGGCGAAGATCAATCGGCCATGGCGGAAGTCATGGCGCTGAACGAGCAATTTGCCGTGACCAACGACGGTGCAGTGATGGCTGTGCCTCCGCCACCGATTGATGGCCTGGGCAACTCCGGTGGTTTTGCACTGCGCCTGCAGGATCGCGCCGGTCTGGGCCGCGAAGCATTGATTGCAGCCCGTGATCAGTTGCTCGGTCAGGCCAACGGCAACCCGAAAATCCTCTACGCAATGATGGAAGGCCTGGCCGAGTCGCCGCAATTGCGGGTGGTGATCGACCGCGACAAGGCCCGTACCCTGGGCGTGAGTTTCGAGTCGATCAGCGGTGCATTGTCAGCCGCGTTCGGTTCGGAGGTGATCAACGACTTCACCAACGCCGGCCGTCAGCAGCGTGTGGTGGTGCAGGCCGAGCAGGGCGACCGGATGACCCCGGAAAGTGTGCTCAAACTGTACGTGCACAACAGCGCGGGCAATCTGGTGCCGCTCAGCGCCTTCGTCACCACCCATTGGGAAGAAGGTCCGGTGCAACTGGTGCGTTACAACGGTTATCCGTCGATCCGGATCGTTGGTGACGCCGGGCCGGGATACAGCACCGGTGAAGCCATGGCGGAAATGGAGCGAATCGCCGCGCAATTGCCGGCGGGTTTCAGCTACGAGTGGACCGGCCTGTCGTATCAGGAAAAGGTTTCCAGCGGTCAGGCGACGCAACTGTTCGCGCTCGCGATCCTCGTGGTGTTCCTCTTGCTGGTCGCGCTTTATGAGAGCTGGGCAATTCCCCTGACCGTGATGCTGATCGTGCCGATCGGTGCCATCGGTGCGGTACTCGCGGTAATGGTCGCCGGCATGCCCAACGACGTGTATTTCAAGGTGGGGCTGATCACCATCATCGGTCTGGCGGCGAAGAACGCGATCCTCATCGTCGAGTTCGCCAAAGAGCTGTGGGAGAAAGGTTATAGCCTGCGCGGCGCTGCCATCGAGGCCGCAAGCCTGCGCTTTCGGCCGATTGTCATGACCTCCATGGCTTTCATCCTCGGCGTCGTGCCACTGGCGTTGGCAACCGGAGCAGGGGCTGCGAGTCAGCGTGCAATCGGTACGGGTGTGATCGGCGGCATGCTCAGCGCGACTTTGCTGGGTGTGTTGTTCGTACCGATCTGTTTTGTCTGGGTGCTGTCGATGCTGCGTAGTAAACCGGCACCCACTGAACAACCCGCTTTGACTCAGGAGTGATTCATGCGTATTTCAGCTTTTTCTACGCTTGTGATCGCCATGCTGTTGGGCGGTTGCTCGTTGGCGCCCACTTATGAGCGGCCCGTTGCGCCGGTTGCGGATAACTGGGCGGGTGAGTCGACGAAGCAGGGCAGTCCGATCAACCAACTGGTGTGGCAGACGTTTATCATCGATCCCGACCTGCGCCGGCTGGTGGTGATAGCTCTGGATAACAACCGCTCACTGCGCCAGACGCTTCTGGATATCGAGCAGGCCCGGGCGCAATACCGCATCCAGCGCGCCGACCGTGTACCGGGGTTGAATGCCAACGCAGCGGGCAATCGTCAGCGCTTGCCGGCGGATCTGGCTAACAACGGCCGGCCGGGAGTTACCAGCGACTATCAGGTCGGCTTGTCGCTGCCTGAATACGAGCTGGATCTGTTCGGCCGCGTGAAGAGCCTCAGTGACTCCGCGTTGCAAGAGTACCTGGCCACCGAAGAGGCCGCCCGCGCCGCGCAGATCGCACTGATCGCCGAGGTCAGCCAGGCGTATCTGGTTCACGATGGCGCCCAGCGTCGCCTGGATCTGACCCAACAAACCCTGATCAGCCGCGAGTACTCGTTCGCCCTGATCAGCCAGCGCCGTTCGAACGGCACGGCGACTGCACTGGACTACCAGGAAGCGTTGGGGTTGGTGGAGCAATCGCGCGCAGAACAGGAAAGCAATCGGCGTCAGAAACAGCAGGCCTTTAACGCGCTGGTGCTGTTGCTCGGCACCAAAGACGCGGCGAAGTCGATTCCCGACTGGTTGCAAAAGGAGCCGATGCTGGTTCAGGACATCGCACCTGACACCACGTCGGCGCTGATAGAGCGCCGACCGGACATTCTTGCCGCTGAGCATCGACTGCAGGCGCGCAATGCGGACATTGGCGCTGCACGTGCGGCGTTCTTTCCGCGTATCAGTCTGACGGGCAGCTTCGGCACTTCCAGCGCGCAAATGTCCGGTTTGTTCGACGGTGGCTCTCGGTCCTGGAGTTTTGTGCCGAACCTGTCGCTGCCGTTGTTCGATGCTGGCCGCAACAATGCAGGGCTGAGTCTGGCCGAAGCCCGCAAGGACTCGGCGGTGGCGGCGTATGAGGGCACGATTCAGACAGCGTTTCGCGAGGTCGCCGATGCATTGGCCGCCACCGACACCTTGCGCCGGGAGGAGGCGGCCCGACGCGCGCTGGCCAATACCAGCAGCGAGACGCTGAAGCTGGCCAAGGCCCGTTATGAAGGTGGCATTGACAGTCACCTGCGTTACCTCGATGCCCAGCGCACCAGCTTCGTCAACGAGACGGCATTCATTGAGGTCAGCACTCAGCGACAGATTGCCTTGGTCGATCTGTTCCGCTCGCTGGGCGGAGGATGGTCCTCGCAAGTAGAGGCCAGATAAGAAGCTGGCAAGCGCTCCTTGGGTTGGTGCATCCAACCCGTTCTTTAGCCCCGTGGACCCGTTAGGTCACGGGGCTCTTTTTTTGGAGGAGCGAAGGGTGGGGATTATTGGGGACGTACTACGCCGGCAGCGCCATGCAAGAACATCTGCTCCAGCACATTGGCTGAGTTGGCACTGGCCGCACGCCCACGGCGCTCCGCATCGACCATGCCGAAGATCATGGTCAGGAACAGTTCCGTGAAGACTGCTGCGGTGACATCGATGCGGAAGGCACCCAATTGTTGGCCGCGCAGAAAGAAAGCATCAAGGGCATCGGCATACGATTGCCAACGGTCCCCCTCACCATTTACCGGGAAGGTGTCTGGGCGATATTGAAAGAGCAGGAAAACCAGCATTTCACGATGCACCAAATGCTCATTGATCAGACTACGCAGCGCCTGCACCGGCTCGCTGTGCAACAGGTCGGTCGTGGTGGTGATCTGGTTCAGCACCGTCTCACCGTGGCTTTCCATCATCTGCACCAGGTTGTCACGGGTGCCGCAAAAGCGATGCAGCGTAGCCTTGCTCACGCCAGCAGCTTCAGCCAGTTCCTTGAGCGTCGCCCGCGGGCGATCAACGATGGCCAGGGCCAGCGCTTTGATGAGTCTTTCGTCTTGCGGAGTCAGGGACATCAGTCGGTCTCGGATCGAATTTCAATGCCGGGAATTGTGCAGGAAAAGCTCATCACTGCAACGAAAACCGCAGAACATGAGCAAATTACTTCATCTGAGACATTATTTGCTCAGGTCTCGGCTTTCAAATTTCACCAGGTTCTGAGGCGCTTGAAAGTCATGAACTGCAAAATACATGGCGTGATCTGCCAAGCTTTTGCATCGGCCGTTATCCAGAATCGAAACCCTCAATAACAAAAGACACTGCATTTGGCTCCCGCCAAATGACGGAGGTTTCCGATGCGCCGATTCCTGCTCTCCTGCCTGACTGTAACCATGACCGCGATACTGGCTTCGGGGGCTATCTACGCCTTTGGATCAGTGGTTTCGAGTCGCGTCTCCAACGCTCACCCGAATTATCCAATCACCAGCATCAACGAAGTCTTCAGGCATTTTTGACGAATCGCGGCCAACGAGCGCATCCCCGCGTGCTCAGCGTTAAGCAGTCGTGCAGCAACATAAGGATCCCCCAATGAGCGACCTCATCCACTATCGTCTCGAAGACGGTCTGGCCCTGATAGGCCTGGCCCATCCACCGGTCAATGCACTCGGCCAGCCTCTGCGCGCCGCTATCATTGACGCTTGCGAGCGCGCAGCCGCTGACGAAAGGGTGGAAGCAATCATCCTCTACGGCGAGCACGGTATGTTTAGTGCTGGCGCCGATATCACGGAATTCGGCACCGAGGCCTCCTTCGCCGAGCCGGACCTACCCAGCACGCTGGTTCGCTTGACCCAGATCCACAAACCGCTGGTTGCCGCCATTGGCAAGTTGGCCTTGGGTGGTGGTATGGAACTGGCTCTGGCCTGTGGGTACCGGATTGGTGAGCCGAGCACCCGAGTGGGTTTATCGGAAATAAACCTGGGACTGTTGCCCGGCGCAGGCGGGACACAGCGCCTGCCAAGGCTTATCGGCGCTGAATCGGCGCTGAATCTGATTCTTTCTGGTCAACAAATAGACGCCGAACGCGCTCGCATGCTGGGCATCCTCGACCGCATCGCTACCGCTGCCGAGCAACTGCTGGATGAGGCGCGCGCTTATGCCAACGAGCTGATCGACTACGGCGCCCCGGCGCGGCCGACAGAGGCTTGGCCGGAACCGGCCGAGGACCTGCCGGGTGATTTCCTCGCCCGCTACCGCACCGAGCATGAGCCGCGCTGGAAAAGCCGATTGGCCCCGCGTCTGGTGCTCTCTGCGCTGGAAGCGGCGTGCCTGCTGCCGCTGGAGGAGGGCCTCGCCCGAGAACTGGCGTTGTTCAAGCAGGCCGAGGCTTCCCGCCAGTCGAAGGCGCTGCGCCATGTGTTCTTCGCTGAGCGCGAGGCCGGACGCATTCCAGGTATCGGGGCGGACATTGCGCTGCGCAAGGTTGATAAGGTTGCGGTGATCGGAGCCGGCACCATGGGCGGTGGCATCGCCATGAACTTCGCCAACGCCGGTATCCCTGTAGCTCTGCTTGAGCTCAAGGGGGAGGCGCTGGACAACGGCCTGATGCAGATCCGCAAAAACTACGAGATCAGCGTCAAGCGCGGAAAGATGACCGCCGAACAACTGGAACAGCGCATGGACCTGCTATTCGGCACCCTTGACTACAACGATTTGGCCGATGCCGACCTGGTGATCGAAGCGGTGTTCGAGCAGATGGAAATCAAGCAGCAGGTATTCCGCACCCTTGAAAAGGTGTGTAAGCCAGGTGCCATTCTCGCCACCAACACCTCGTCACTCGATGTCGACGCCATTGCGGCCACCGTCTCCCGTCCGCAGGACGTGATCGGTCTGCACTTCTTCAGTCCGGCCAATGTTATGCGCCTGCTGGAGGTAGTACGCGGTAAGGCCACTGCGCCGGATGTACTGGCAACCACCATGAAGATCGCCAAGCATATTGGCAAGCTACCGGTGCTCTCCGGCGTTTGCTTTGGTTTCATCGGCAACCGCATGCTCGAGCCTTATTCCCGTGAAGCCCATCGCCTGGTGTTGGAGGGGGCGACACCGGCGCAGGTAGACGGTGTGCTCACCGGCCTGGACCTCAATATGGGCATATTCAGCATGCTGGACCTTGCCGGTATCGATGTGAGTTTCTTGATACGCGATTCGAATCGGGCCGCCATTGCCCATGACGAAACCTACTGCCGCCTTGGAGAGGAACTCTATGCCCTAGGGCGATACGGCCAGAAAACCGGGCGGGGCTTCTACCTTTATGAGGGGCGCAACTGTAAGGAGGACGACGAGGTGGTGGTGCTGGCAGAGCGCCTTGCCGATGAGCTGGAAGTCCCCCGACGTTCCATCGATGATCAGGAAATCCATGACCGTTGCATGTTCATGCTGATCAACGAAGGCATCCAGTTACTGGACGAAGGCATCGCTCTGCGCGCCAGCGACATCGATCTGGTCTGGATCAACGGCTACGGATTTCCGGCTCATCTCGGCGGCCCGATGCATTATGCCGAGCAGTTGGGACTGGACAAGGTGCTGGCCGGTATTGAGCACTACCGTCACGTTCTAGGCGAGTACGGCCAGATGTGGTTCCAGCCGGCACAGTTGCTGGAGCGCCTGGTCGCTGCTGGCAATACCCGCATCGAAATCATCTGAAATTCCCTCTCGCTCCGGGGAGCAGGGCGAGTCATGAGGGCGACCACGCATCTCCCTTATCCTGGCCCTCTCTCAGAGGGAGAGGGAACCCAATATACATGCAAGGCACCACCATGAAAGAACCCGTGATTCACTTCACTGCCCACACACTGATTACCAAGGCCGCTTGTGGCGCGGTCAACGGTGCCATGTCGCGGCCCTGGGCCAGCCAGTTGACCCTGTGCGTCATCTGTATCGCAGTCGAGGTGTATTGATGGATCGCGACTTCGCCCAGCGCTTCTCCTTGGCCGGCCGAACGGTGCTGATCACTGGCGCCTCCAGCGGCATTGGCGCGCACTTGTCGCGGATCGCCGCTCGCGCTGGCGCCCGCGTCGTGCTCGCTGCGCGGCGCGTCGAGCGGCTCGAACAAGTTGCCAAGGACATCGAGTGGGAGAGTGGCCAGGCGCTGTCGGTCGCTCTCGACGTCACCGACCGGGCTAGCGTCGAGGCGGCCTTCGACACCGCCGAGGCGCACTTCGGGGTAGTCGACGTAGTGCTCAACAATGCCGGCATCGGCAATGGCCAACGCCCGCTGGAAATCGGTGAGGAAGATTGGCGTGCAATGCTGGCGACCAACCTCGACGGTGTCTGGCGCGTTGCTCAGGTCGCAGCGCAGCGGCTGGTTAAAGCAGGACGTAGCGGCAGCATCGTCAATATTGCCTCGATACTTGGTCTACGAGTCGGCACCGGCTATAGCCATTACTGCGCCGCCAAAGCAGGCGTGGTGCAACTGACCAAGTCGCTGGCGCTGGAGCTCGCGCGCTACAAGATTCGCGTCAACGCCATAGCCCCGGGCTACTTCAAGACGGAAATGAATGAAGCTTTTTTCGATAGTGACAAGGGCATCAACTACATACGTGAGCTGATTCCCATGCGCCGATTAGGCGAACTCCACGAGCTGGAAGGGCCGTTTCTACTGCTCGCCAGCGATGCCGGTGCGTTCATGAACGGTAGCGTTCTGGCAGTGGATGGAGGTCAATTGGTCAGTAGCTTGTAAGCAAGTTCGATGACAAGGCTTGTGCTCAGACAGAGTCGCCAGCTGCAACCATGATCTGGTTGAGCACTGACTTGCCATACTTCACCGGTACCTCCAACAGCTATATCCGCCACAGCTCAACAAATCACTCAGGCCCCGGCGATCACCCACCGGGGTACAGGTTGATGATCGTCAGGTAGATACGGATCGAAATGTTCAGCGGCTGGCCACTAATAGCGCTACAGCTTCGCAGGCCGTTTCAGTTTCTGCCTCCAGCCGTGCCAAGTCTCCATGAGCGGACCAGGCGATGATCAGACCATCTACAAGGTGAACCAACAGTCGACTTGTGGCCTTCAAGAAGGCCTTGTCGAATTGCGTACCGATGGCTTTTTCCATTGCCTGTTCCGTTGCTTCTATCGCTACCGCGTAGATCCTGGTCGCCATCTCGGGATTGTTGCGCATGGCCCAGAAGAAAAGCTCGGTTTGTGCCTTGGCGATGTCGGGGTTGGTGGAGAACCACGTGACTAATTGGCGAAGCATTTCCGCTGTCGTTTCCGCTGCGGTAGTTCCCGCAGGCACGTTCGTCAGGGCCTGGTGTGGCAAGTTGAAAAGAGACTCATAGACCGCATAGAGGAGGTCGTCTTTTGTATGAAACACATAGTGCAGCGACGCGAGAGGACAGCCTGCGGCAGCGGCGATACGTCGAGTCGTTGCATTGGCAACCCCATGTTCAGCAATCACTTTGACAGTGGCTTCCACGAAGTCCTGTCTACGCAATTCAGCGCCCACTCTGGCCATAGTCAAGCAATCTCCTTTGTTACTGCAGTAGCGCCTGCCTGGGGGGCGGCGTCAACGCCGGCGGATGCTACAGCATGACTGGTCTGCGAGTCATGAGCCGGCGTGGAGCGACGCATGGGTTTTGTTGCCAGTGGCACACGTGAATAGCTCATTCCAATGCGGTGATAATACGTAACAATTGTTTCGTAAATTCCCAGATTGGTGCGGCCTGCTGAAACAAGCGGGTGCGTCGGTGAGTAAGCAGTGTTGCCTGGCCGATTGATCAAATTTCTAACACATTGATAACTAAGCAAATTCATTTTGCCTCCATGGTTTGGCATGTGGTTTGCTTTGTAGTCAATTGACTTGGTCAAGTGATCAAGTCAATTGATTATAGAGTGTGACACAGCCCGAGTCTTCCCTCCAGGAAGGTCGCGCCGCCGGTTCCAGCCCCATGAGGATCTTCCAATGAATGAAGTTATTGAGCGGCCATGCGCCGGTATCTCCACCAGAAGTGGAGTCAGGCATCTGATCGTGGCATTGGCAGCAATGGCTGCTATCGGCACTGTTCAAGCTGCACAGAAGGATCCTGCGCTGCTCGGTACGAAGCTAACGCCGCTGGGAGGGGAGGTCGCGGCAAGTGCTGATGGGGTCATCCCGGCCTGGACACCACCCGGTCAGCAGGGCGGTGGCTGGACTTATGGCCAGGTGCGTGGTCAATCCTGGAAATTCAAGAACGACAAGCCGCTTTTCAGTATCGACTCCAACAATGTCTCGCAATATGCGAACAAGCTTTCACCCGGTCAGGTGGAACTGTTCAAGAAAATCCCGGGCTATCGCATGGACGTGTATCCGACCCGTCGTAGCTGCGGCGTGCCCGACTTTGTCGCTGATAACACCAGGAAGAACGTCGGGTTCGCCACATTGGATGCCGATGGCCTGGCGCTGAAAGAAGCCCACGTACCCGGTATTCCATTCCCTATGCCGAGCACCGGTGCCGAGGTGATGTGGAACATGAAAATGCGCTACCGCGGCGTTGGTTTCGATATGTCCAAGACCGTTTCCGGGATATCGCCGCGCAAGGGGGGGAACGACTGGCTGCGCACTTCGACGGACTGGTTCATGTATACCCCATGGGGAGAAAAGGGCAGTGCGTTGTTCTCTTCCTTCGATCGCCTGGAAGTCGCCACTTATTTCTCCTATCTGGATCCTGCTGCCCTTGCCGGACAGGCCGGTGTGGTGACTACCAAGGCCGGCGAACAGGCGACCACGTTCTATTACTTCCCCGGCCAGCGTCGTGTGCGTCGCATGCCCGCCTACTCCTACGACTCTCCACAAATTGGTCTCGATAATCAGTACACCATCGATGAGTCGAACGTGTTCTTCGGGCCGATGGACCGCTTCGACTGGAAGCTGGTCGGCAAGCAGGAGTTGTTGGTGCCCTACAACGCCTTCGGGGCCTATGACGCCTCTGCCAACATTGAGAGTGTGGCCAAGCGTGATTACATCGCGCCCGAATCACGCCGCTATGAATTGCATCGTGTCTGGGTCGTCGAGGCCACGGTTCGCCAGGGCATGCGCCACCAGGCTCCGAAGCGACTCTTCTACATCGATGAAGATAGCTGGAACGCGCTGATGGCTGTCGACTACGACAAGCAAGGGCAAATCTGGAAGGTTCGCGAAGGCTATACGATCCCGGTCTACGAGACAGGCACCTGCGATATGGAGGCACAGGTGCAGTACAACCTGGTTGACGGTCGCTACCTGTACGACATGACGTCTGTCGGAGTGGGTAAGAACGATCACCGCTGGCTCACCGAGAGTACCGGCAACCCCCGCCTGAAGCGTGACTTCTACACATCCGACAACTTGCGTGCCATCAGTGAACGCTGAAAAGCGATCGGTCGAGAGCCATCATGAAAAAAATAATCACAAAAGCATCAGGCCTTGTCATCGCGTGTGCAACCCCTTTGGCAATGGCGTTCACGTTTGAAACCGAAAACATCCGTGGTTCATTCGATTCCACCATCGCCTTGGGCATGGGCCTGCGCACCGATTCGCAATCCTGCAATCTGGTCAACACCGGCGCTACCGGACACAACCCGCCCAGTGGTTGCCTGGCACAAACTTCTGGCATTGGTGATCAGGGCAACTTGAACTACGACAAGGGTGACCTGTTCACCAACTACATCAAAGGCTCCCATGAGTTGCTGCTGAAGTTACCGGAGGACTTCACCTTCATGGCGCGAGGAAGCTGGATTCGTGACTTCGCCGCCACCGATACCACCGGCGCCCTGTCTTTCAACACACCTGCGGGCGTTGGCAGCGACGGTCTTACCAATGATGCGCGTGACGACCTGGAGTTCAAGGCTCGCCTGCTCGACCTGTGGGTGAGCAAGAGCTTCGATGTCGGCGATCAGCGTGTACGGGCTCGCTTGGGCAACCAGGTGATCAACTGGGGCGAAAGCCTGTTCGTGGTTGGTGGCATCAACAACACCAACGCTTACGATTATCAGGCCCTCGCGCGTCCTGGTGTCCAGCTCAAGGAAGCCGTGCTGCCGGCCCCGATGCTCAGCCTCGCTTCGGGTCTGGGTTCAGGTCTGAACATTGAGGCCTACTATCAGTTCGGCTGGAACAAGAGCGAGTTGCCGCCCGTTGGCAGTTACTGGTCCACCACTCACGGGCTCGGTGAGGGTATGCAATCCTACGGGTTCGACGATAAGCATGCTCGGGATAACGGACAGTGGGGCATCTCGCTGCGTTGGCAACCGGATGACACCGATCTCAATCTCGGCCTTTACGTGATGCGCTATCACGAAAAGCTGCCGTCGCTGACGGTGCAGGTACTCGATCCTGAGACCTTCGCCCTTTCGCAAAAGTGGGTATATCCGGAAGACCGTATGCTCTATGGCATCAGCGCCAACATGCCGATTGGCGACTGGGCTGTCGGCACGGAGTTGTCCTACCGTCCCAAGGATGCGGTGCCACTCAACCCTGTTCTTGATCTCTGTGCAAACAATGGCGGCAAATGCTGGGACGACCAGAAAAAATTCCAGTGGCACCTGACCGGCCTATACAGCCTGACACCCTCCAACTCCCCCGGACTGCTTGACTTCACCGGCGCCAGTACGGGCACCCTGCTGTCTGAATTGGTGGTCGTGAAGTATCCCGATCTGCATGACAGTGTCGACGGTGAGCTGATTGCCGCGGGTTTGAACACCTGGCAGCTAGATCCAACGACCCCGCCGACGGCCAAGGGCGACAAAACCTCATCCGGTGTCAATGTGGATTTCAGCCTCACCTATGACGGGACGTTGCTTCCAGGTTGGCAGGTTACGCCTGGGATCTTCTATTCGCGCTCCCTTGGCGGACGGACGCCCAATCTGTCTGCAACCTTCACTGAGGGTGCCAGCAGCATGAACCTGTATTTGAACTTCGTGCGTAATCCCGCAAGTTGGCAGGTCTCTTTCAACTACGCGAAATTCATGGGAGGCGATACCCCCTACGATCAATTGTTGGGTGATCGCGACTATGTCGGTTTCGTGATTTCGCGCACTCTGTGAGGCATGTCGTGAATACTTCTGTAAAAATGCCCGTCAAACGGGGGCGTGGCGTGCTGCCTTGCATCGAAAACTGGCTTTTCGGGCATCGCCGGTCAGTACTGGCGAGTCTGGTCATCTTCACTCTGATCATGGCCTGGTTTGCTGTTCAGTTGCGTATGGATGCGGGCTTTGAAAAGCAGCTGCCCATCGGCCATGAATATGTAGAAACGTTCGAGGCGTACCGCAATGACCTGTTGGGGGCGAATCGACTGACCATTGTGGTCAAGACTCGCGCAGGCAAGATCTGGAGCGAGACGGCTCTCAAGCGTCTGTATGACGTCACTCAGGCAGTCACCTTTCTACCCAATGTTTCGCGTAGCAGCGTGCGTTCGTTGTGGACGCCGAACGCTTTCGTCAACGAGATAACCGAGGAGGGCTTCCGTGCAGATCCACTTGTACCGGGTACGGTAACCCCCGAACGCCTCGATGATGAAACCATTGCCAGGATCGCCGATTCGACGGCTCAGGGGGGCTTTATCGGCACGCTGGTCTCGCGGGATCAGAGCAGCGCGATGATCACCGTCGAACTCAACGAGTTTGACGCCACTGGGGCGCGCTTGGACTATGTGGCCTACAACCAGGTCCTGGAAAAGCAAATTCGTCAGCAGTTCGAGGACGGTGATTTCGAAGTTCAGATCATCGGCTTTGCGAAGCAGATCGGCGATATTGCCGATGGCGCGTCTGCAGTATTGGAGTTTTGCCTGCTGGCATTGCTGCTGACGGCCGCTGCGGTGTACTGGTACTGCCACTCCGTACGTTTCACTCTGCTGGCACTGGGGTGTTCATTGGCGTCGTTGGTCTGGCAGTTTGGCAGTCTAAGGCTGCTTGGCTATGGCCTCGACCCGCTTGCCGTGTTGGTGCCCTTTCTGGTGTTCGCCATCGGCGTGTCCCATGGCGTGCAGCAGATAAATTTCATCGTGCGGGAAATCGCCCATGGCAAGTGCGTCGAGGAGGCGGCGCGTTCCAGCTTCAGCGGTTTGCTGATCCCTGGCACGCTGGCACTGGTGACGGCTTTTGTTTCCTTTGTAACGCTGGTGCTGATCCCGATTCCGATGGTACGCGAGTTGGCTATCACCGCGTCACTCGGTGTGTCCTACAAGATCATCACCAATCTGGTGATGTTGCCGTTGGTGGCGTCGATGCTGCGGGTCGACGGTGACTACGCCGCGACCGAGGAGACCTCCCGTCAACGCCGTGCCCGTTGGTTGCATGGACTGGTCAGGCTCGCCGAATGGCGTAATGCCAAATGGGTGCTTTGTGTTGCCTTGCTCGTCTTTCTCGCGGCAGTCTGGCAAAGCCATGACCGAGTCGTTGGTTCCCTGCAGGCAGGTGCACCGGAATTGCGTGAGGATTCTCGCTTCAACCGTGATGCAGTAGCCATCGCCAGCAACTATGACATTGGCCTGGATTGGCTAAGCGTCGTCTTCGAGGTCAATCCAGGCACGTCTGGTGACGGCGCTTCAGTCGCCTGCGAAGAGGTCGCCTTGGGTCAGTATCAGGATCGCTTTGTATGGGCAATGGAAGGCGTACCCGGAGTGGTGTCGGTTGCCGCATTTTCCACCAGCATGCGCCAGTTCAACGAGGGTTATAACGAGGGCAATCCGAAAATGAATGCGGTGCCCATCGATCCGACGAACTACTCCTCCTTGGCTACCGAAGTGGCTCGAATTCCGGGAATCATGCGTTCTGATTGCAGCATGGCCGCCGCACACCTGTATCTGGCGGACCACAAGGCAACGACTATCAACAAGGTGATCGAAGCCGCCAAGACCTTTCGTCGCGAATTTCCGATGCCAGGGGTGACGGTGCGACTGGCCTCGGGCAATGCAGGGGTGATCGCAGCCATCAACGAGGAGGTTGAAAAAAGTGAGACGCCAATGATGCTGTATGTCTATGCCGCAATCGCGCTGCTGGTATTTGTCGTTTATCGGGATCTGCGCGCTGTGCTGGTGTGTTGCCTTCCTCTGACCATTGGCACCTTTATCGGCTATTGGTTCATGAAGGAACTACAGATCGGTCTGACCATCGCGACGCTGCCGGTGATGGTATTGGCGGTTGGCATCGGTGTTGACTACGCCTTCTACATCTACAACCGCATGCAACTGCATCAGTCCCTAGGCCTGCCGATCGCCAAGGCTGTCGAGCACGCCTTGCTCGAAGTCGGTGTGGCAACCATCTTTACCGCGATTACTCTGGCAGTCGGCGTCGCCACCTGGGCGTTCTCCGACCTCAAGTTCCAGGCCGATATGGGCAAGCTGCTCGCCTTCATGTTCATGGTCAACATGGTCATGGCCATGACCGTGTTACCGGCTTTCGCAGTCTGGCTCGAGCGGGTGTTCCCGCGTAAGCGCGCTGTGCGCATGGTCGGCGCACTGGCGCACTGAGGAGAAAAGCAACATGCGATATATGAATTCATTCATGGGGACTTTACTCGCTGCAGTGCTGCCACTGGTCACACTTCAGGCATCTGCATTGGAAGCTGTGCCGGCAGTCCCTTCGAGCAACGCCACGCAGGCCACCTTTCTGGATGCTGCATGGGCAAAGGGGCGTGTGGTCGCCGTTGGCGATCATGGCATGGTGTTGCTTTCCGATGATCAAGGGAAAAGCTTCCATCAGGCAAGCTCGGTACCGTTGTCCACGCCACTGACCGGTGTTTCATTCGTTGATTCCAAGCAAGGTTGGGCGGTGGGTCACTGGGGGGCGATTCTGACCAGCAACGACGGCGGTGACTCCTGGCAGATTCAACG
Source organism: Pseudomonas jessenii (assembly GCF_002236115.1). Lineage (GTDB taxonomy): Bacteria > Pseudomonadota > Gammaproteobacteria > Pseudomonadales > Pseudomonadaceae > Aquipseudomonas > Aquipseudomonas jessenii. The sequence continues at coordinate 918,474 of NZ_NIWT01000002.1, forward strand.
ACTGTCCAGCAATGAGGATCGGCCACTGTTCGCTGTGCATTTTTTCAACGCCGAACAAGGTGTCGCCGTCGGCCTTTGGTCACTGGTGTTGACGACCGATGACGGCGGAAAAACCTGGGATGAGCAGAAGCTTAAAGCCCCACCAGGATCTAGCCGTGCCGATCTCAACTTGATGGGGCTTTTCGTCGACGCTCGCGGCAGCGTGTATGCCGCTGCCGAACGAGGCCAGGTGTTGCGTTCCGATGACTTTGGGAAAAGCTGGAGCTATCTGGATACCGGCTATGAGGGCACGCTTTGGTCGGGAGCGGTGTTGGCCGATGGCACCCTACTGGTCGGTGGCCAACGCGGCACACTGCTGCATGGCACCGCGGACGGACAGGTTTGGCAACGCGTGCCCCTGGAGAGCAAGAGCTCGATCACGGCCATCGTCGTGTCCGGTAAGCAGGTAGTCGCGGTGGGTCTTGATGGGCTGATGGTACGCAGCGGCGATGGAGGAGGGAGTTTCCAGGAGCAGAAGACGCACGATGGCGTTTCGTTGACGGCTGCGTTACTCAGCGGCAATGACTATCCCGTTCTGTTTTCTCGACGTGGTGTGGTGCCGGTACAAATCAAGTAAAGGCATCTCTCGAGACGTCGCTAGAACGGCGAGTTGTTGACTCTGTTCTTTGACCCCATAGCTGATTTTGATTCCTCCCTTTGAGGGGCCTCGTCGTGATCCGGCGTCCGGCCCCTTTTTTTTAGATCAGCCCAATCATGAATTCGACTGTTTTTAAGGAGGGCCCATGTTTTCGGGAAGAAAGTTGAAGCGTCTGGCTGAAGAGGTCAGCTCGCGAATATCGTCGCTGTTGAGTGGTCAGCCAGCCCCCGATTTCCAAGGCGGTTTGATCAGCAAATATCCATGGTTGGCTGACAGCTTCGATGGGCTGGAGCGGCGGCTCAACCATCAGGAGCATATCAGTGCTGGTCAGAGATCAGATGACTCTGAAAGTCCCCTGGTCAGTGATTTGAAAAATTCTCTGCAAGCCGCTCGGGATGAAATGCACCAGCTTCAATGTGAAATCAAGGAGAGCAACCTGAAGCTGTCCGATCTTAATGAGCAGTTGGTTTCATGCAGGGAAAAGGAACAGGTCTGGGAAGTGACCAAGAATGCGCTCACGGAGGTTTGCTGGGAGCTGTTTATTGTTGACGGAAATCCGGATCACCCTGAAAACCAGCTTCGCTGGTCGAAGCAGTTCCGCGAACTCGTGGGCTATTCGGAACAGGATTTCAAGGATGACTGGGAGGGGTATTTTTCAATCGTCCATCCGGATGATCTGAAGCATGTCACGAAGGTGGTGACGGAATACCTCAATGTCGCAGACCCTTCCTCAGGCTATACGGTCGAGTACCGAATGAGGCACAAATTCAAAGGCGAGATCTGGTACCGCGAAAGAGGCCAGGGCGTGATGGATCGCAGTGGCAGGCTCCGCCGCATCATTGGGGCCGTACGTGATATCTCGGACGAAAAGCTTGCCCAAACGATTCGCGCGCGGGAGTTGGCTGGCATGCAGGCGACTTACGAACAGATTTCGCAGGTCGTGAACGTGATCAAGAGCATCACTGACCAGATCAACATGCTCGCCCTCAATGCAGCAATCGAAGCGGCACGAGCCGGTGATGCAGGGCGCGGATTTTCCGTAGTGGCAGATGAAGTGAAGAAGCTCGCGGGCAGAACTCGAGAAGCCACTCAGACGATTCAGCAAATGCTCTCTTCAAAGGCGCTTTAGCCATCGGAGAGGGCGTCTTTTCGGGACACCCTGCATAGCGATTTACCTGCGTGCACGTGTCCGTTGCGCCCACAACCTACATGTCAGGAACCCGCTCGATGAGCAGGGCCCCCCCGTATTTTTTGGCCCTTTTGTCAGGTGATGCCTGCGCTGGGCCTTCCATCTCCCGGTTGAGCGACTGGCGAACCATAAGGGCTCGCTTTCAGGGAAAGTCTTGCGTGCGATTATTATTAACATAACAGTCGTTGCGTAAAATAAAACTCCTTGTTAAAGTCGACAAAACAACAAAAGGCCCCCAGGAGGTCGAGCATGAAAGATTCCAAGGCTGGTTCCTGTCCAAACGACGGCTTGGCCGTCGCCAGAGGCTTTCTGGGCGAAACGCCAAAGGCCCCATCCACACTCGAACTCAACTGCTTGGGCGGCCGCCAGCGAATGACTTGCGGGCCGGTTCCGGCGAGGGTGCTCTGATGATTACGCTCAAATCCACCATGACGTTGCCGGCTGCCGGGTTGTCCGGTTTCGAGCCCCCCCTGAGCGAAGAGGAAGCAGCGATCCAGGCTTCGGTACACCGTTTCTCAAAGGAGGTGCTGCGGCCGCTGGGTCGTGAGCTGGACCGGATGAAAGCCGAGGAGGTCATCGCTCCTGGCTCGCCTTATTACTCACTCTTCAGTGAGTTCGCCAAGCTGGGACTGGATCCCGCGCTGCTGGCAGAGCTGCCGCCGGAAATGGCGGTGCGGATCGAATCCCTGATCGGTGAAGAGCTTGGCTGGGGTGATGCAGGCCTGGCGGTTTCTCTCGGCTGTGCCGGTTTCCCGCTACAGATGGCGGCCGCTGCCGGCAATGCTGAACTGGTGGAGCTTTGTCAGGGCCGAATCGGTTGCTGGATGGCCACCCAGCCTGATCGAGGGAGCGACAATCAACTCTTCGATATAGCGCGCGATTGGCCTGCGGGGCAGCAGGCTAACATCGGCAACCTGACCGCAAAGGTCGTCGGCGACGAGATCATCATCAATGGACAGAGCTCGGCCTGGGTGTCCAATGGCGCAGTAGCGCAGGTCGCCTTTGGCCTGATGTGCGCCGACTACGGCGACGGCTTTTTCGATAGCAACGGACTGCCCCATGGCATCGCCGTGGTCATCCCTCTGGACCTCAAGGGGGTTTCCAAGGGCAAGCCGCTGGACAAGATCGGGCAGCGTTCCTTGCCTCAGGGTGAGATCTATTTTGACAGTGTGCGGGTACCTCGACGCTTTGCCATCGCCGAGCGGGATGCCTACTACGGCGCCGTCAGCTCTTCCTGGTCCTATGCCGGTACTCACATGAGCCAAGTCTTCACTGGCGTCGCTCGGGCAGCCTTCGAGTATGCGCTGCAATACTGCCATGAGCGTCGCCAGGGCGGTCGGATGTTGATTGACCATCAGATGACGCGCCTACGTCTGGGCGAAATGTTGCGCCGCGTAGAGATCGCCCGCGCCGTGGCTCGTCGTTCGCTGAGCTTTGCTCGTCTGTCGCCGCAAACCCACCCTTACGCCACTGCCTCCGCCAAGGTCACGGTGACTGAAGAGGCGTTGGCCGTTGTTGAGGAAGCCTTCCGCCTGTTCGGGGGTAACGGGACGACGCGCGAATACCCGATCGAAAAGCTGTTGCGAGACACACAGGCCGCTTTGATCGAGGACGGTGAAAACCGTGTCCTGACCATGCGCCTGGGGTTGCTGGCCCAGCAGCTCTATGCCGAAGGCTGGGCCCAGGGCTGAGCCGACCAAAAAACCCAACAAAAATCATCCAATAAGAAAGCGAGGAACACGAGATGGCCAAATATCCTGTCGTTGTCTATGGCGCCAGTGGTTACACCGGCATGCTGACCATGGACTGGCTGATCGACCAGAACATTCCTTTCACTGCTGTGGCGCGCAACGCCGGCCGTGCCCAGGAAATGATGGCGCAACGCGTCGTCGGCCTGGAGTCGGCCAAATATGAAATCATCGAGTGCCCGCACGAGGTCGAAGCGCTTGTAAAGGTGTTCAAGGGCGCGCGCGTGGTCTGCAACACCGTTGGCCCGTTCGTCAATTTCGGCAAGGTGGCGGTCGAGGCCGCGCTCAAGGCGGGCTGTCACTACCTGGACCCTGCCGGTGAGCAGGAGCACATTCGTGCATTGCGTGATGAGTTCGGCGAGTTGTTCCGCCAGGCTGGCCTGCTGCTGTCGCCGTCGCTCGCCTACATGTACACCTTCGCCGAGATCGCTGCCGAGCTGACCCTGGAAACCCCCGGCGTGGACTCCCTGGAAACCGCGACTCTGACCCGTGGGCCGCGTGTCGGTGCCGCCGGTGTGACCGTGGGCTCCACCGCCACCATCTTCGAAGGCTTTCGCCATCAGGGCTCCTATCTGTGGGACAAGGCGCTGGTTCCGTATGCGCCCAACGCCAGCTTCAACATCGTTTGCCCCAATCTGATGGAGTCGGTGTTCTGCCTGCCCTGGGGCGGAACCTCGCTGCCAGTGTATTTCGAGCAGGATGCGCGCGTGCGCAGCTGCATGTCCTGCGTCGGCTTCTACGACAACCCTGTGATGAAGAGTGTTCACGCGCTGGGGCAGAAGTGGGAAGCCGAATACAAGCACCTGCCGAAAGAACAGCAGGATGAGGTGATCCAGAGTCTTGTGGATTCGACCACGCCGAGCATGCCGCCTCGTGAGCGCAGCACCCTGCAGCGCACAGTGGACTTCGCGATCGGCCGCGGTCAACTGACGGCAGTCCGGGCGACCGTGCACGGCATCACCCCCTACATCGCCACCGGCGCCCTGCAAGCCGCGGCAGTGGCCAAGCTGCTGGACAACGACGTCGCCAAGGTGGGTTTCGCCTCGTCCTCGAAGGCCTTCGGTCACCGCTACATGCTCGGCTTCCTCGAGCAGCGCGGCCTGGCACGCGCCACCATTACCCAACTGTGAAGTGACGAAGATGGCGATTATTGATTTTTTCGATCGTGGCTGGCGGATCAATCCGCACGGTGCGGCATACATCCAGGACGGCAAGGTCACAACCTTTACTGAAGCGGGGGAACTGTCCTGCCGCATCGCCAACGCGCTCCTCACGCAGGGATTCGCGTCCGGAGTCAAGGGCGCGGTCTGGGCGGCCAACGATGTGACTGCCTGGATCTGTGCGCTGGGCCTGTGGCGCGCCAATCTGTGTTGGATTCCGGTGGGCGCGCGTAACGCGCCCGAGGAAAACCGTTACGTGCTGGATGCCTTCGACTGCGAGATCCTGTTCTTTCAGCGCGAGTTTACCGAAGTGATTGCGGACCTGCGGTCGCAGCTGCCCAAGATCCGCAGGTGGATCTGCATCGACGGCGAGGTGGAAGGTGCCGAGTCTCTTCAGCACTTCGTCGCGCAGCAGCCGGTTACTTACCCGCAGGTGGAGGTCGATCCGGACGATGTCATCTGGGTGGGTCCCACGGGCGGGACGACGGGCTTGCCCAAGGGCGTCATGAACACGCATCGCAGCGTGCAGACCAGCTTCGCGCACTTCATGATCAATACCCCTTATCCAGCCAACGCCAGGCCGGTGAATCTGGCGGCGGCACCGATGACCCACACCGCCGGCATGCTATCCATACCCTGCACGGCCAGGGGTGGCACGGTTGTCGTGATCACGAAGCCGGAACCGCAATTGCTGCTCGCGGCGATCCCGCAGTACAAGGTGACGGAGTTCTTCCTGCCGCCGACCGTGATCTATCGGCTGCTCGACATTCCCGATCTGAGCAAGAAGGTCGACTTCTCGTCGCTACGCTACTTCCTCTACGGTGCGGCACCGATGTCGGTTGAAAAGCTGCGTCACGCGATCGAGGTCTTCGGGCCAGTCATGATGGAGGGCTACGGGCAGACCGAAGCACCAGGCGCAATCGCGCATCTAACGCCGGGCGAACACTTTGTAGATGGACAGGTTGCAGGTGATGAGCGGCTGTCCTCCGTCGGTCGACCCAACCCCTTGGTTCGCGTCGAGATCATGAACGACGACAACGAAATCCTGCCGCAGGGAGAAACCGGTGAGATCTGTGTGCGCGGCGATCTCATCATGAAGGGCTATTACAAGGACCCGCAGAAGACGGCCGAAACCATCATCGATGGCTGGTTGCACACCGGCGATATCGGGCATCTCGACGCCGATGGTTATTTGCATATTACCGACCGCAAGAAGGACATGATCATTTCCGGTGGCTTCAACGTCTATCCGAGCGAGGTCGAGCAGGTGATCTGGGGCCATCCCGCTGTTCGCGACTGTGCGGTGATCGGTGTGCCGGACGAGACGTGGGGCGAGGCGGTCAAGGCCGTCATCGAGTTGAACGAGGGTCAAACCGTCGACGCGCAAGCGCTGATTGCCCTGTGCAAGGAACAGCTGGGCTCGGTGAAGGCACCCAAGACGGTGGACGTAGTGACGTCCCTCCCGCGCAGCCCGGTCGGCAAGGTGCTGAAGAAAGACTTGCGTGCCCGTTATTGGCAAGACGCTAAGCGGCAAATCTGAAGTTCAGGAGTCCTCTGATGGAACCAATTTATATTGCCGGCATCGCCATGACCGAGTTCGGGCGTCATCCGGATCGTAGCCTCCAGGACATGGCTCTGGAGGCCCTCAATGGTGCGCTGGCGGATGCCCGCGCCCAGCGCTCCGATATCGGTGCCGTATTCTACGCTGGCATTACCAACGGCCAGTTGCAGGGGCAACTGTCGATCCCCGGGCAGGTGGTGTGCAGCAAGATCGGCATCGAAGGGGTGCCGATCTACAACGTCGAGAACGCTTGCGCCTCGGGAAGTACCGCCGTTCATCTGGCGGTGCAGAGCCTGCGCGCCGGCGCCACCGATGTGGCGCTGGCCTTGGGCGCCGAGAAGATGGTCGTCCCCGACAAGATGAAAACGCTTTCCCTGTTCGAAGCTGGCTGGGACGTCTCCACCGCCGAGGAGAACTACGCGACGCTAGTGAAGATGGGGGAGGGCGTCGTCGTTCCTGCGGGCTCCGAGTCCGACCGGCCGTACAGCAAGTTCATGGCCATCTACGCGGCCATGTGCCGATGGCACATGAAGACCTACGGCACCACCCAGCGTCAGATCGCAGCGGTGTGCGCCAAGAATCACAATCACTCGGTACACAACCCCTATTCGCAGTTTCGCAAGCCATTCACCATCGAAGAAGTGCTGGCCGCGCCGCCCATCACTTATCCGATCACTCTGCCGATGTGCGCACCGATGACCGACGGCGCTGCAGCCGCGATTATCTGCACCGAGGCGGGCCTACGACGCATAGGTGCAGACCCCAAACGTTGCGTGCGGATCGCCGCCAGCGTGATTCGCAGTTTCACCCTGCGCGACCTGGCCGAACCGGAAAAGCATGTCAGTCGCCTAGCCGCGCTCGAGGCCTACGAGATCGCCGGGCTAGGTCCGCAGGACATGCATGTCGCCGAGGTCCATGACGCCTCCGCGATGGGCGAGATCATTCAGTCGGAAAATCTCGGCCTGGCGCCCCTGGGGCAAGGCGGGATCTGTGCCGAGCGCGGTGACTTCACCGTGGGCGGTCGGATACCGATCAATCCCTCTGGTGGCCTGGAATCCAAAGGTCACCCGCTCGGCGCAACGGGCATTGGCCAGTTGTTCGAGCTGACCACGCAACTGCGGGGCGAGGCAGGGGCTCGCCAGGTCCAGGGTGCGCGCCATGCGATCCAGGAAAACGGAGGGGGACTGATCGGCATCGAGGAAGGCGCTGTGGCTGTCCATATTCTGAGTCGCTAGGAGAACCCGTCATGTCTACTCACCATCGCAACGAAAACCTCATAACCCTCATCGATCCAGAGCAGTTTCGACGCTTCGGTGGGTGGATGGATAAGCCGGACGATCTGCAACCGGAACTACAGGACGATGTCAGCGCCGATGTGATAGTGGTCGGTGCCGGCTTCGCTGGGCTGTCCACTGCGCTGGAGCTGACTGCTCGCGGGGCCAAAGTCATCGTCCTGGAGCAAGAATTTGCCGGCTTTGGCGCCAGTGGGCGTAATGCGGGCTACCTTGCCGGCAGCATGGGGCTTGAGTTCGAATTGTTCGTCAGTCGAGTGGGGCGCGAGCGGGCGAAGCAGATCGTCCGTTTCTACGATACAGGCGTCCCCTATGTGGAAAAGCGGTTGATCGAGCTGGGCATCGACTGCGATTACAACCCTTCCGGACTGATCCGTGCCGCAGTTCATCCATCGCAGGAAAAGCGACTGCGCAAGAGCATGGAAGTTGGGCTCGACCTGGGTTCGGTCACGCGCTTCGTGGATCAGGCCGAGATGCGTGCACGCGGGATTCCACCAGCCTTCCTGTTCGGTTGCACCCAGCACGGCGGCACGCTGGACCCGGGCAAATATGTGCTGGGGTTGCGCCGTGCAGCGATTCAGGCGGGCGTGAAGCTGTACGAGCAAACTCCGCTGCTGTCCTGGAGCGAGGGACGAACCATCACCTGCAAGACCTCGCACGGTAGCGCGAGTGCGCCAATCATGGTGCTGGCCACCAACGCCTTTACCCCACAGCTGGGCCTTTTGCGCGATAAGGTCGCGCCTTTCCGGGTTTCTGCGATCGAAACCCGGCCGTTGTCCGCGAAGCAGTTGTCATCGCTCGGCTGGCAAGGGCGCGAAGGCATAGTGACGCCGCATATAACGATGGAGAGTCACCGCCTGACTGCACGTAACACGCTGGTGCTGACCACCAAGCAGCTCAGTTACGTCTATGGCTCGAAGACGCCCAATGTGCCGGACGCCAGCGCCTATCGCGCATTGGGGCAGGCGCTGCACGAGCGCTTCCCGACCCTGCGCGGCCTTGGCATCCAATCTTGCTGGAGTGGTTACGTCAGCATGGCGTACGACGCTCTGCCGGTGGTGGGCGCAACCGGGGCACTGCAAAACGTCCTCTACACGGCTGGGTGTGCGGGGCACGGTGTTGCGACCCAATCGCTCATGGGGCTGCTACTCGCCGAGCGAATCAGTGGTGTCGAGAATCCGTTAATGGAAGCCTTGCACCACAAGACGCCTTCAATGCTTCCCGAACCCCTGCAGTGGTGCGCCATGAATGTTGGCCTTGTGGCGGCCAAAGCTCTTGATGAGTGGACGAACTGGAGGGCCCTGCAGCGGCGCAACTGATCGTCGTTGTTCTGATGTTTTCCATGTGACTGATCATGTTCGCTTCGCGGTGTTGTGCAGCGAAATACCTGTTGGTCAGTGATCTCAATTAACCGCTGCGTGAGGCATTAGCCATGGCCAAGAGGCCTACCTCCGATACCGGACTCGATTCAAAACGTAGACAATTTCTGAAACTCGCCGGAGCCTCCGTGGCCGTAGGAGGTTTCGGCCTGAACGTGGGGCTGGCGCATGCCGGTGCAGGCACTGGCGAGGCGGGCGATGTTCTGGATGTCGCCATCATAGGCGCTGGCCTGGCTGGATTGACTGCCGCCCGGGACCTGCAGCTGGCCGGCAGCCAGTCCTTCGTGGTCCTCGAGGCACGGGACCGCGTGGGAGGTCGAACCCTCAATTTCGACATGGGCAACGGCCATGTTTCCGAGGTCGGTGGCCAGTGGATCGGGCCGGGCCAGACCGCTGTCGAGGATCTCGCGCGGCAACTGGGGGTGGGAACCTTCCCGAGCTTCTACGAAGGCAACACGGTCATTCTCGGCGGCGACGGCCGCCTTGAGGTCGATCTCAAGGGAACCTTCGGCACTGATATGACCGTCGCCGGAAAGCTCAGCGAGCTTTCGCGCGATGTGCCCTCGGGGGCGCCCTGGAATTCGCCGAAGGCAGCGGAGCTGGACAAGCTTTCGGTTGGCGATTGGCTGGCCCAGCAAAACATCAAACCCGAGGATCAGCCAGGTTGGGATGCCAGCATGACGCTGAGCGGTGGTGTAACTCCGGCCAAAATGGGGCTTTTGCATTTCCTGTCCATGATCAACTCAGCCAGCTGTGATTACGAAAAGCTCGACTCGATCAAGGACAGCGCCCAGGGTACTCGGTTTGTCGGCGGCTCGCAGATTCTCAGCACCAGAATGGCTGGGCAACTGGGGGACAAGGTGCGCTTGCAGTGCCCGGTCCGCAAGATTGCCGACTGGGATCGCGAGATCGTCACGCTACACACGGACCAGGGGCTGGTGCGTGCGCGCAAGGTTATCGTGGCCATCCATCCTGCCCTCTGCAACCAGGTGCAGTTCGATCCGCCCCTGCCACAAGCGCGTGCCGCTCTGCAGTGTGCCTGGCCAGCGCACTCCCCGGCGCGCAAGACGGCCATGGTGTATTCCCGGCCGTTCTGGCGCGACAAGGGCCTGAATGGGCACATCATCATGCTCAACGGTCCCATTATCTGGGCCTGGGATAACTCGCCGCCCAATGGGGAAGTGGGCGTTATCAATGCCTTCATCTCCAACGCGAATCTGCCCTCGGACCCTGCAACGGCGAAGCGCATTCTTACGGAACTCTACGCGCGCGCCTGGGGTGACGAAGCGCTGCAGCCTGTGGCCTACCACGATCAGGATTGGGGGCGGGACGATCCATGGTCGATCACCTGCGTTTCGGCCATTCCTCCGGGATTCTGGACCACCCATGGCGAGGCGCTGCGTCAGGCCTGCGGCAATCTGATCTGGTCCGGTACCGAGACTGCTGATATCTGGGCCGGTTACATGGATGGTGCCGTGCGCGCGGGCCACCAGAGCGCCCTGCAAGCCCTCAACGCCCTGCGTCGGGTATAGGAGGTGAATATGAAAAAGTGGATGTTGCTGGGATTTATTACGGTCGTTGCCGGCCTGCTGGCTGTTTACGGCCGGGACCTGCTCGATCTCTATCGCCTGATGACTCACATCAGTACTACCAACGAGACGGCGGTGGCTGATGGTGGACAGTGGCCACGCCTGACCGATGCCTGCATCGGTTGTCATGGCGCCCAGGGCAACTCACTGCATCAGGGCTACCCAAGCTTGGCCGGCCAGCCGACGCCTTACCTGGCGGCGCAACTGCGCCACTTCGCCAGCGGCGAGCGAGCCAACCCGAACATGGGGCCGCTGGCGATGAGCCTGAGTGAGGCTGACATTCAGCTTCTTTCGCAGTTCTTCGCCAGGCACTCAGCTGTTGAAAACGGGTCCTTCAAGCCTGATCCCGCTTTGCAGGAGAAGGGCAAGAAGTTGGTGGCGAGCGGTGGCTGTGCGGCTTGTCATGGTGAGGGACTGATGGGGCGCGACCAATTCCCTCGGTTGGCCGGGCAGGGTCACGACTACCTGCTGACGCAGCTGAATGCTTTTGCGCTGGGGCGTCGCAAGGATCCGTCAGGTGCCATGACCGCCATTGTCGCGACGTTGTCCGTGGATGATCGCAAAGCGCTTGCCCACTATCTCGCGGCACTCGCTCCTGTAGCGAAGTGATGTATTGATTTCAGTGTTTAATTGAGACTACTACTATGGAAATCAGGGATACCTTTGCGTTGCTTTCTTGCGTTCTGTTGGTGCTTTGCGGAGTGACTTACGGGATCAAGTTTCTTAAAAAGCGGAATTATCTGCTCGGTTTCGAGTGGCTGATCGTTGCCTTCTCCGGGTCGAATCTTCTGATCTACCTCCTCACAGAGTGGAAGATCAACTACAGCATCTCATTCTTTCTCGATGCCTTTTCCCGCGGGTTCGGTGTACCCATCGTTGCCACTCTTGGCCTGATGGCTGTCACCCATAATTACAAACCATCGGTAGCCAAGGATGTCTTGATCTTCGCCGCGTCGTTCGCAGCCACATTCGTGCTCGTCCTGGCTGACTTCGTTCGCGCGCCACTCCCGTACTTCTATGTGATCATGTGGTCGGGCTATACGATTTATCTCTTCTATTTCACTTGGCGACTGGTTTGTGCCGGAGAGAATCTGCACGCGCTGGCCACAGCGGTGGGTGCTGCGGTTGCCTTGGTTGTGGCTCTCGTCTATGACTTCTTCCCGATCCCTGGTGACGACGCCAAAATGGTGTTCATGACCTTCGCCTTGACCACCTGGTCTTACACCATGACCCAAATGTATTACGCCTATGGCGCGCTGGCGCGTGCGATGGGAGATTCGTCTCGGTCGCTTTTGCAGGTCCGCTAACCGCACTTCGAGCTGCATGGAATGAGCCGCCATTTTCTGGCGGCTCATCCTATGACTCCGGCCTCTCTTTAGATCCGGGGGGAGCTATGTCTTTCGAATGGGAATGTGGATAGGTGAGCGTCCATGCCCACCTTCTCAGACAGCGGATTACTTGGCTCCCGTGGGCGAAGCTGGTGTCTGGTTGGCCAGGAAGTGTGCCGTGGCCCTGATCTCGTCCTCCGAGAGTGTGCTGGCCATGGCGTTCATGGCCTGGTTGGGGTCCTTGCGCTGCCCCTGTTTAAAGGCGGTGAGCTGGTCGATCAAGTATTGTTCGCCCTGGCCCGTAATGCGTGGAGCGAGCGGGCCACCCGACAGGCCCTCGCCATGGCAGGCGGCGCATCCCCTGGTTGCGACTGTGGCTTGTCCGCGTTGTTCCAGCGTTTCATCGCGGCTGGGGGCCTCTGTCCTTTCCGGCTGCTGACGCGCGAAATAGTCCGCCAGGAACTTCATTTGATCTGTAGTCAGATGTGCCGCGAGCGGGCTCATTTGCGGGCTGTGTCGACGCCCTTCGGCGAATGCGTGCAACTGGGCTTCGATGTATGGCGCGGATAGACCGGCCAGGGAAGCGTACTGCGCGTCACGGGTCTGGCCATTGGCGCCGTGACAAAGTGCGCAGGAATCCTGAATCTGTGGCCAAGCGCCGCCATTGGCCTCGTAGTTGGCATAATGCTGGTCGAGGGCGTCCATGAAGCGATAGCCCGCCACTATCTCCGGACCATATATCACGCTCGATACCGCCAGGGCCGCCACAGTTACGACCGCTCCAATCAAAAATGCTCGCTTCATCACACGTTCCTCCGACGTTGAACCAACGCCTGGAGCGCCTCGAGTGCTGCGCGGTGGCCGGCACGGATAGCACCATCCATCGAACTGGCCCAGAGATCGGCAGTTTCAGTGCCCGACCAGATCAGGCGGCCGACCGACGGTTTCAGGTACTGGCCCCATTTGGTCAGAAAACCGGGTGGTATCGACGCGACGCAGGTAAGGGTCCAGGGATCGACCTTGCCCCAGTCGTGGTCGTGGAACTGGATGGGGTGCAGCGCTTCGTCGACCATTGCTTGCGCATAGATGGCTGACAGGGCGCTTTGGGCGGCGTTGGCATCATGGGGCAGCTGGCCGCTTCTAACAAAGGCGCTGAGGACACCGACGCTGCCATCCGGAGGCGAGTTGTCATAGGACAGGATCAGAGGTCCGTCGGCTTGCGTGATCTGGCCGTTCAGGCCCTTGTCCCGCCAGAACGGACGCTCGTAGACATGTACGGTCTTGCGCACGGGGGCATGGGACGGCCAGAGACGCTGTAACTGTGCGCGCCCGCTGGGGAGGGGGGGATCGAAGCTGATCTGATTGCACAGGGCCGGGTGCAGCGCAGCGATGACCTGCCTGGCGCGAATGACGCCCTGGTCGGTATGCAGTTCGACCACATCTTGGTCCCAGCCGACGATCTTGCGCACCGGGCAGGACAATTTGACCTTGTCACCCAGTACCTCTGCCATCTTGATACTGAGGATCTGTGAGCCGCCGACGAAGCGAGTTTCCTGGGCGCCGCCCTTGAACCCCTCAAGTTTTTCCATGCTGCAATCCGCCGAATTGATGAGCGACAGGTAGTGCAACAGCGCCAGTACTGAGGGAGGGGTTCCTGTTGTCAGGCCTATGGAGGTATCGAAGCCAAGTTTGCTCTCATTGCTGACCCCCTGCTGCGCCAGCCATTCGCCGACCGACAGTTTGTCCAGGGCGGCTGCATCCTTCGCGGTCCATGGCTCCTTGCTGGGTACTCCCCGCGCAAGTTCATTCAGCTTCTCGACTATTGAGGCATTGGAGTTCTGACCTTTGGTCAGGTCCTGCTCGAATTTTGCGTCACCCACCAGGTAGACGTTTTTGCCCTGATACCAGGTCGGGAAGGTGTCGATCTCCAGTTCACGGGCCAAGTCGAAAATGGCTGTCTGGCCGGGACCGATCCACTCGCCACCGGCTTCCGACACAACGCCTTTGCCCAAGTCGTGGTTGTAGGTGCGCCCACCCACACGGTCCCGGGCTTCAAGGACGACGAAGGACTCGCAGCCAGCGCGGCGTAGGTCCCGCGCCGAAGTCAGGCCGGCAAGTCCTGCCCCGATGATGACTACGTCAAGGACGCCGTCCTGGACAGTATTCAGCTCCTGAGCTGTGGCTCTCCCGCTCAGTGCGATCCCTCCGATCAAGGTGGCGCTTCCAATCGCCTGAAGCAGCAAGCGTCGCTGGCGCGCCGGCAGCGACAATTCATCGTTATCTGAATCCATCTTCGCCTCTGTCATATCTATTGTATTTTTACATAACAGTTGTTGTGTAAAAATACAGCACATTTGAAACCGTGCAAAGCAGAATAGAAGGGCGTTTGATGTTGAGGAGGATGGAGTACAACGCAGGCCTTGCCACCCGTAGAGCGGGCGCGGGAAAAGGGCAGATATTCTGCGGGATAGGGTGATCAGATTAGGGCAGCCGGTGCCAATTATTGGGCATTGCAAGAAAGCGCGGTGTGCAACCCCAACCTAATGGTCTTGGAGACGTGCGCTGCCCGTGCAGGTCAACTCAGCAGCGCGCGTCAACTGTTTTACTTGGCAGCGGCCTTTCTTTTGGAAGGTGGTTTGTGCGGTTGGGGTGGAGTGATCAAGGTCATGAGGCCATCGAGAAGGGACTGACCTCGGCTCGAACCGAACCGTTCAGGTTCGATCGGCAACATCATCATCCATCCATCGCTGATCGCGCTGAGCTGATCGGCGAGCAACTCAGCGGGGATATCGTCGCGGATTATGCCTTGGCTTTGCCCTCTCTCCAGTACCGATGTAAACACCTGGCGAAACCGTGCATATCGTTGCTTGATGACACCGGCGAAAGCCGGTTCGTGCCTTGCGTAGCCAAGCAATTGGAGCCATGCGAGCCATGCGTTCGGCTCGTCGGTGTTCGTCCAGTCGAGCCATTGTTCGATGAGCGTCTTGATATCGATCCGCTCTTGGTTGTTCTCCAGCAAAGTGTCGATCTGATCGAACAGGCTTTGTGCAACAGCGGTGATCATCTCCTCCTTGTTTGCGAAGTAGTAGGTCACCGCTCCCGTCGTGCACCCGGCGTGTTGCGCTACTTTGCGCATCGAAGCTCCGGCATAGCCTTCGCGTGCGATCACTGCTATCGCCGCCGCCAGCAACTCGGCCCGTTTCGCGTTGTGGTCGCCTACGGGCCGACCCCGGCGGGAGACCGGTTCGGATTCGCTATCACTCGGTTGAGATCTGTTGTTCATAGGCGTCTGGGGGCGTGAATCTGGCATAGGAAAGGGGTAATTTCGCAGGCTCATTGATCGGAGTAACAGTTGCAGCGAAAAAGCTGCAACTTTCTATCAGCGGTTCAGCATATGGAATTTATTTGTAGAAAGCACCCTTGCAAGACTCGACGCAAAAGCTGATCCACTATGCCGGACCTCTCCCGAAGGGCGCATCAGCGGCCTTCGGGCAGCATGCGATGTGTCAGTCGTCCGCGCGGAAGATCACCGGAGCGATGTCGGTAAAGTTCGCCACATCACCGATAACCTCAGCGGTCCTGGGGGAGGTGAGCGCGGCATCGATTCCGGCCTGATTGTTGAAGCGCAGAATCACCAAGCCCGCGAGGGGCTGCGGACCGACAGCGGGGAACAGGACTTCCGCCGATTGCAGTCCAAATTCACCCCACGTGGAGCGCGCGAGCGGGATGTGGGTGGAAAGGTAGTACTCCCGGTCGAATCTCGCACCTTCGGTTAAGGGGTAGCTCACGATAAGGGTAGCCATGGGTAGTCCTTGCTCTTGTTGTGATGGGGCCGTGAGGGCGTCACGCGTGGGTCAGCAACCTGAAGCGCGATGTCTTTGTGAAATCAGGCTTCCCCACAGCCCGCGACCGCAACGGCGCGAATTTCCACGCGAAGCCCGGGAAGGGCCAGTTGCGAGATGCCAATGGCGGTCCAGGATGGGTAGCGGTCGGGAAAGTACTGGTGCTTGACCTGCATGAATGCGTGCGTGTCAGCTTGAAGCTCAGTATGAAATGTCATCAGCTCGACAACATCCGCCAGGGTCGCGCCCGCCGCCTCAAGGGCGAGTTTCAAGCCTTGGAAGGCTAGGTGCGCCTGCTCTTCAATACCATTGCCCGGTGTCATTGTGGCGTCGATTCCGACCTGGCCGGAAACCCAGATCATGTCCCCGACACGCGTCGCTTGCGGAAAGTGATAGTTATCGTAGAACACTTGGGATTGGGGAGGGGTGATGGTTTGCCGTTTCAGGTTCTGGGTACTCATTGCTTGATCTCCGATCCTACGAGCTGGCGGAAGGTGGGGTGACGGAAGGGTTCTCCCGGCTTCAAGGTCATCAATTCTTCGGTGAAGAGAACGCCTTCCTTCGGATAACCCGCGTCGCTGTGCTCCGGCAGGGGGGTGAAGGTTGCATCGTCACCAAAGAATCGGAAAACAAAGGTGTGTCGATCCGGGAAGGCTTCGTCGACCGGCGCTCCGCCGTGTAGCGAGCCGGGATGGAGCACGACCACATCCCCGGGCTCCGTTGCCCACGACAGAATTTCGTACGCATTGGGCGCCTGCTCGCGCTCTGCCTCGATATCGGGAAGGCGAGGCAACATGCCGCCTCCATGCAAGGGTTGGGTTGGGTCGTTCGGGTCGAGGAAGGTGGTTCCATCAAAACGCGTTCCGCGGTGTGAGCCCCGAATGATCTCCAATGCATTCTGCTTGGGAACGGATTCGAAGCTGATCCATGCATTGCCCCAATGCATGCCGGCCCAGGGCAAATAAGAGGTGTCCTGATGCCAGAGTGTGCGCGAACCGCGTCCGCCGGCTTTGAGGAATACTTCCTCGGCGAAATACCAGACGTTTTCGGAACCCCAGAGGTCTGCGAACAACTGGCCAAAGGGGAGGGAAGACACCAACTCCTCCAGGCGCTCCTTGGCGAGCGGATTGGCGTTGTCGACGTGCGATTGTTGCAAGGTCCCATCAAACATTCGAAACGCGTTGGGGCCGTGGTTCTCGACTGCCCAGTCATAGGCAGTCCGACACTGAGCTAGTTGCTCCTCGCTCAGAAGTTCTTTGATCAGGACTGCCCCATCTTCCAGGAATGCCTTGCGCAGAGAGTCTTGCATTGCGGCTTTCTCCCACGAAATTTTACTAAGGTGAGATTGATGCTAGCAGCTACGCTTATTTAGCGCAACACTTGTTATTATAATTTGGGCGTGGCACCGAATGTGCCAATTTTCTGGATGTGATGGCGCCGGCTATGGGCAGCTTTTCCCCTCAAAAAGGTGCCGATTCGCTGCCGTATCAATTAGGCCACTCGAACAATCGGCGAGGGTTATATGCGTGGCGCAAAGGGGGACGCTAGTAGAAGTAATAGACGTAAGCCTCTATCAGATTCGAGTCCTTGCCGCTTGAGAAGTACTGCTAGGCGCCGTCGTGGCCTATCACCGGCATTGCCAATATCGAGAAGGGCGGACAGGCTTGCCCGCATAAAATCTAATGAGTTCTTTTTGTTTTCTAACGACCGTCGAAGTAGAGCCTTGGTGGTTGAATGGACGAGAGTCGTCAAACGAGCTCAATAGTTTCCCCCAATGTCGTCGATGCACGATTGGCCAATCAGAGGCGAGTTTTGCCTGCCGCCACCGTCGGTTATTGGCCGCTTTCTGCCGGTCTTGAAGCCGAAATCAAGCTGAAGAACGTGCTCGGTGATGTTTGCGCCACTATGAGAACTCAACATCAAAGACACTAACTTAAGAAGGCGGTAAAGAGCCAGTCGCGGTATACGCGGGAAAAGACAACATCGACTCGTTTGGCGTGTGCTCGTAGGTCGAGGACAGCACTGCACTGAGTCGATCGCTCAGCAGGTTCCAGGCGTTTTTCTTCTCGTCGGCATAGTCGTGATGCAGGTAATGGCGCCTCACCCGAGAGCCGGCCAGCACATGGTTTTGGCAGCGATCGATGACATCCAGGCTAACGCCTAAGGCTTGCATCATGGTCGCCCCCGTGCGGCGCAAGTCATGCGGCGTCCAGTCACCGTTTTGGCCGTCGGCAAGCACCAGTGTATCGTCATGGCACCGTCTGGAGAGGGCCTTGCGGTTCTTGAACCGGGCCTGGCGATCACCCACCTGTTTGCTCACCACTTTCACGTCCACATGCCCGTCATCCTGCTTGTTCGGAAAGCACCACTGGGAGTCTCCCGTCAGGGTCTTGAGCTCCTGAAAGAAATGCAGGGCGAAGGGGGAGAGGAAGACATGGTGGTCCTGCTTCTTGCCCCGTGTGCCCTTGACGTTTTCACTGGGGAGGAACCAGGTCTGCTGGTCCAGATCGACATTTTTCCATTCGGCCTGCAGCAACTCGCCAATCCGGCATAGCGTGCCCAGGCTGATCCAGAGCGCAAGCTGTGTTTCCTTCTTTAGCGGTCGAATGCCTTCGTATTTTTGGCCCGCGGGGAGGGCGTCGTAATCGGCAGTCATTTGCTGGAAGCGGGTGTGCAATTCCAATAGCTCAGCCGGGGAAAGGATCCGGCTTCTTTCCGCTTCGTAGTCGGCAGGGATCAGGGGTGAGATGTCGACCAGCTCAGTCGGATCACCCTCAACCAGTAACGCCCGCCAAGGTTGGCGCTTTCTAGCCCAGCTGAACATCTGGGTGAGGTCGGCGAAGAAGCTGATGGCTTGACGGTGAGCGCCGCGGTTGACCACGGTGCGGATCAGCGCCCGAACATCGTGTTCCGAAACATTGTTC
Source organism: Pseudomonas jessenii (assembly GCF_002236115.1). GTDB lineage: Bacteria > Pseudomonadota > Gammaproteobacteria > Pseudomonadales > Pseudomonadaceae > Aquipseudomonas > Aquipseudomonas jessenii. Next base: position 937,123 of record NZ_NIWT01000002.1, read on the forward strand.
ACCGCGGTCCTGCCAAGTGCCGGGAATAGGTCCTTGTTAAAACGGCGCTGCAACTCGGCATTGCCGTCTTTGCGCGCGACGCCATCCAACAGCCAGGCGCTGGCCAGATCCTGGACGGTCAGCGTTTGCACCTTCGTCGTTATTGCATGTTCGGCCTCTACGTTAGCTGCGGCGTATGCCTGTGCCTTGGCGGTTTTCTTCTGCTCGTTGGGATTGATCTGCTCATCGATGAGCGCCCTAGCCTGGTTGCGGGCCTTGCGGATGTCCGTCAGGGATTTGCGTGGCCAGGACCCGCAGGCGTATTCTTTGTTCTGGTCGCCCCACCGATAGCGATAGAAAAAGCTGACCGACACGCCGTCCTTACGCAGGGAAATTCGACCCGCGAGATTGCCATCCTCCCGGAGGATCCGGCCGGCATCATTGGCGGTCAGCGACTCGAGTTCTTTGATGGTGATTTTGGCCATGAAATGGACTCCCCCTACTTTTACCCCCACAAAAACGTCGGCTCTTGATGGACGTTACTGGACTCTCGTAGAGCAGAACACCGCTGGAGCTCAAGTAAATACTAGCTTAGAAAAATCCAGAGTGAAATTTCGGAGTCTTTCAAGAAGTATGAAAAAGGAGATGGGGTGCTAGGGGTAGAGTGTTCGAATCACTCCGTCCCGACCATATTTACTGAGTAATATCAGGCATTTAGGCCGATCATATAGATCGGCTTTTTTGTGCCTGCGCAAAACCTGCACAAAACTGGCGCAAAACTACCCGGTGATTTCGCTGATATTCAGGTCCGGAATTGCCTCGGACCAGACGATTTCCTCGTGGTCCCGCTGGTAGTTTTTGGTCATGCCTTCGCTCGCATGACCAGCGATTTTCTGTCCATCCTTTCCGGCTTTTTGTACAGGTGCAGCGACAGCGCGCGCACTTCGTGAAAGCCCGGCATCTCTTCTTCTTTCCATCCTGCGTAGCAGTTCGACGCCTCCCGGGCTTCTTTGAATGCTCGCGTCAAATACCTCTCTTCAACCTTCGTCCAGTGATCTTTGTGCTGCGCTTGTTTCTGTTTACGGCGTTCGGGCTGGCGCTCGCTGCGAGGGCGATTGCTGTCCTGATTTGCGGTCTTTTCAATTGCCATGGCTTCGATGTAGACGTCCGCCCACGGGTCGGGCTCAATCCGGTCGAAGCCAACGCTCTGTTTTCCTATGGGAAATTCTCGAACGTTCGGCCGGACAGTTTTGTTGAATACATCCCGGCACATTCCCAGGTAGCCAGGTGCATCCATGGCTCGGATAAAACGGGGAGGGACGGGCGCGACTTGGGCCGCGCTTCGATTGGACATAGGGATTCTTCGCCCGCCGTTCACCGGCAGGGTTTGTGGTTTAATGAGATACGTTCTTAAAGGAGTTGATGCTATGGAAAAGGCGTTTCGAAATCCGTTGTTTTTAACTGGGCTGCCTCTGGCGATCTGCGGCGTTGCTATCACCGCGCCCGGTCTTTGGATTCCTGGGTTGGTACTGATGATTGCAGGTTGGGCAAAGGGAAATAATCGACCCTGACTTTACCGTCGCGGCCCCTTGTAGATGAGCCAGAGCATGTAGAGCGGGGCTGCTATTGGTAAGAGGATCATGCCGCCACCCGCGCTGCCACGATCTCATCGATGAATCCCTGCGGACGTTTCGCAGTGAACTTTCCCTCCCTCTGGGGAACGGACACTATCGCCGACTTCGAGGGCGGCACTGACCTGATCAACCCTAGCGCCAGCGGATTGACCTTCGCGAATCTCACTGTTGGAGAACCATTAGGCGAGGCCGTCATAACCGTCACTGGCCAGTCGGGTGTGGGAAGCATCACCTTGACCGGCGTCCCACAGGCAGCCATCACCGAGGCGGACTTCGCCTTTATCTGAGTAATCAGCGCATGCTCACGCCGGGTGATGGCGTGAGCATGCCGAGGAAAAGGGGAGGTATTTCCTTGCTCCGAATGTGCTGTCGGGCGTGACTGGCCTGAGTCACACCGACGTCATCATCACCGCGAGCGTCATCTTGATGAATTCTCCATTTTTATCGATGGCCTTCAGGGCGAGTTGGTTTTCGCTGATCCTGAACAGCAGGGAAGGGAGCAGGTCAGTATTTGGCATCTGCTCTTCCTTCCATCTCGCGTAGCAATTTGCCGCTTCCCACCGGCAGGCTGTATGTGGATTAGTGGATTACGCTGTAAAGCAGGCAACGTGAGAACACAAACGGTCTCTCATCATGGATGGATCAAGATGAAACTGATTTTGGTTGTGCTTGTTGTTGGTCTGTTGGCTTGGAAGCTTTCCCCTCAATTACAGTCCTGGGCTGAGGCTCGGCTATCGAGTCCTCAAAGAATCTCCGTGGTCTTGACTGCGCCGAAGCCTGTTTCGGCTCCGGTCAAATGCGACGGACGCAAGTATTGCTCGCAGATGACGTCGTGCGCAGAGGCCAAAAATTTTCTGCGTAATTGCCCAGGAATGAAAATGGATGGCGACAACGACGGAGTACCCTGTGAGTCGCAGTGGTGCCGGTGACTATTCGCAGTGAACCGGCAGGCTAGTAAGTGGATCGTGGAAATCTGATGAAGGGCGTAGGGCACGCTTTGAAGGTGAGCTACGTTTTATTGGTTCACCTCGCCAGTTGCGTTACACGCACTCTCCCCGGAGGTGACTGGTGGCAGCGGTTGCGATGATCTATGCCTGAATTCCTATGTCACCCTGTGCAGCTTGTAACGCTCGCTCCTCGGTCAGCGGCGTTAAAGTTGGTTGCGCGTTGCTGGCATGCAAGTAAAGAAAGTAGTGCCCTGAATCGTCCAGCAATACCCGGCACAATTCTGATGGCCGAAAGTTGTTACCGATATAAATACTTTCCTTGAGGATCTCGAAAGATTTGATCCCATGCTGTCGCATAGTCGTTTCAAAGGCTTGGTAAAGACCCTCTCTGCGGCGTAGATTGTTTCGAGCATTTAGCTTGAAAAAAATCACCATCAGCACGGCATAGCTGATAAGGAGTATCACAAGGGCGCTAGTCCGCATGCGTGGAGCTCCATGTCCTCTCAATCGCTGTGCATCTCAGTTTAGGCGCGTTCCTGGTGGAGTTTAAGAGAAGGCAGGCCTACCGCAACAAGCGATAGGCAATGGGTTCGATGTAAGCCGACTGCAGGTCCCGCTCCGGGATCTCCCAGATGATTTGCTTTGGCGGCGTTTCTTTGAAGGCCGGGCTGTTGAGGTAGCTGTTGGCAGCGCCGGAGAATGCTCCACCGTCTTTGGCGAAGTTGCCTACGGGGGCTCCCAGCACCTGCTGCACAAACCCTGCGAAGTTGGAGTTGCGTGAGAATGAAGTGCCGATGAGCGCGGTGTTGGGGAGTTCGGCATCGCCAAAGAGGTCTGCCTCCGTGTCAGGGCTGGCGGCTGACGCAACGGGAAGTTCGTGGGTGCTGGTCTGGGCGACCATTTCGGGTGCGGGTTGCCATTTGAGCGGCAGCCAGTCGATGCCCGCCAGATGGACCAGATCGCCAGGTCGCACCGCGAGCGGGGCATGACTTTCGTTGAACGACCTGCGTGGCGTTGCGCTGATGCCCAGGGGCTTCAGTCGCTGCGCGATAGCCTCGGCCGCCGCCTTCGCGCCGGGCTCGCTCCAGTGCGTATCGGTGCGCAACCAGGCACTGGCCCCCAGTGGCGTCAGCGCACCGGTGAGGTCCAGATTCGCCACGCCAGCCACATCCAGCTTCGAGGTCCAGGCCTGGATGCGCCCTTCGTGAGTGGCTGGGCGGTGCAGTGCGCAACGCTGCCCGGAAGCGATGCGGCTCTTGTCTGGAACGATGACCACCAGCAGGCTGATGCCACGTTGGGAGAGCTGCTGCTTCAGATCAATCACTGCCTGGACTTTGGCATCGGCATTGCGCTGTGCTTGATGATTGACCTTGAGCTCATCGGCCAAAAACAACCAGTCAGGACAACCCGAGCGAACCCTTGGCCCGCTGTCACTGAGCAGGAGCCAGCTGACACCGCGCTCCAGCTCGGCGAAGGTCGTGGGGAGTTGAGCGTTCGACAGTTCCCTGGCGATCCGATGAGTGATATCGCCGTCAAAAAGCTGCGGGGTCAGCACTTTATCGGGCAACAGCGAGATCTGCCCTGAGACGATCAGACGGCCAGAGGACAGCAGCCCGATGAACAGAAATATCAGCAACGCCACGCCTGCCAGCCGACTGCTGCGTGTCGCCAGCTCATCTGGCTGAGTGGGTGGCGGGGTGTGCTTTGGGGTCGTCATCAGAATTGGAAGTACAGGAAGGGTACGGTTTCGCGACTGGCGATCAGTGCGAACGACAGCATGAAACCGGCGATGGGCCAAAGGGCAGCGGCGTAAAACGCAATGCCGCCCAGTCGTTTCTCACAGTAAGGGCGCAGCAGTGGTGCGATGACACCGAACACACCCAGCAAGCCTGCAAGGCCGTGTACCGGGCGCAGGGTCACGGACAGTTCATCACCGAGGGCGATGCCCTGCAGGCCGAACTGCCCGGCATACAGACTCAACGCGCTATGAAAGTCGGGGGCGCGGAACAGTGTCCAGGCCAGGCACACAAACAGTAGAGTCAGGCCATGGGACAGCACCGGCGGTACAGAGGGCAGGGTGGAACGGCTCCAGGCACGATCAACGCATAACGCGAGGCCATGGGCGCAGCCCCACAACAGGTAGTTCCAGCTGTCGCCACCGTGCCAGAGGCCGGCGATGGCCATGATCAGGAACAGGTTGCGGTAGGTTTTCCAGGTGCCGTTGCGATTGCCACCCAGCGGAATGTACAGATAGTCACGTAACCAGCTGGACAGCGACAGGTGCCAGCGGCGCCAGAAGTCCTGGATGCTGTTGGCCAGATACGGACGGTCGAAGTTCTCGGGAAAGTGAAACCCCAGCATCAGGCCCAGCCCAATGGCCATGGCACTGTAGCCGGCGAAGTCGAAGAACAGTTGCAAGGAATAGGCAAGGCAGCCTATCCAGGCGTCAGAGAAACTTGGGTTCTGCACATTGAACGCCACATCGACCACGGGCGACAGGGTGTCGGCCACCAGCACCTTCATGCTCATCCCGACCATGAACCTGCGCGCACCCAGCGAGAAATTCTGCAGGTTGAAACAACGTTGATTCAGCTCGCGCCGAACCCAGTCATAGCGAATGATGGGGCCGGCGACCGAATGGCCGAACATCGAAATATAGGTGGCGTAGTTAATGAAGCTGCGTTCGACCGGCACGGTACGGCGATGCACATCCACCAGATAGGAAATCGCCTGCAATACGATAAACGACAGCCCGGCCGGCATGATGACCCGCTGCCAGTCCAGGGGCATGGCGCCGTACCAGGTGGCGGCATCGATCAAGGTGCCGGCGACGATGTTGGCGTACTTGTACCAGCACAGCACCGCCGTGTTGAGCACGATCAGCGTTGCGAGTAGCCGTACGCGGCCCTTGCTTTCTTCCCGTAAGGCGTCAATCAGCAAGCCGCCGACCCACGCCGTGATTGTCAGCGCCACATGCACCGCGAGGAACTGTGGGCTCAACCAGCCATAGAACAGCCAGCTGCCGATCAGTAGCGTGACGTTGCGCCAGGCGGTTGGGCACACTGCATAGGCACACAGGAACAGCGGCAGGAACAACGTCAGAAACTCGAGAGAAGCAAAAACCATGGTGGTGGCGCGATCCGATCAGTGGGCCAGGACGTCAGTCGCGAGCAACAGGTAAGGGCCATTTGCGCCAGGCAGCAGCACGACGCTGTAGCGCTCGCCGGCCTTGAGCTGGCCCAGGTCAAGCGGGGCACCGACGTTGGTTTGGGCGCAGACCAATTGAACCGACAGGTTGACCGGGTTGATCGCTCGGCGTTGCACGCTGCCGTCGGCCACCTCCTTGAACAGGTCGGTGTTCTTCCCCGCAGCGCGCAACCCGGCCTGGGTGCACGCAGGATCGGCGCTGATAAACGCCAGCGAGGCCCTCAGGCTATTGAAGTCGTCGGGTTGCTCACGGATGACGACCTGGCGGATACCTTGTGCGCTGTCCGGCAAGGCGATCACGCTGGCGAATTCGCCTGCCGCCACCTGGATGTCCAGCGGCTGGCTATTGCCGTTGCGTTCCAGGGTGCCCTTGATCGGCTGGTTGGCGGGCACGGGCAAGTAGTCGGACACAGCATGGGTGCCTTCGAGTTTGAGGCTAGCCCGCGAGCCTTCAGCCAGCAGTTGCAGTGGGCGGTCGGCGGCGTTGATAAAGCGCAGGAAGGCCGAGTCCTGATCCGGGCCCGTCGGGTACAGGGCAATGTCGGCAGCCTCGGCGTGCAGGCTCAGCATCAAGGGCGCGAACAGTGCCCAGCTGAATGCGGATCGGGTCATTTACCGGCTCCTGTGCTGCTGATGCGGTCAGCGGGCAGTTTGGCCACGGCATCACCGATCGCATTGCCCCAGGATTGATAACCGGCGACGGTGAAGTGCTGGCCGTCGGTGGTGATCCACTGTCCGGGTTTGGAAAACGTCAGCGAATCGATGTAGGTGCAAGGCGCCACGTTCGCGGCCAGAAACTGCGACATCAACTGGGTGCGGGCATCATTCTTCTGGTACATGCCACCGGCTTTGCCCCAGGCCGGGCCCACCCAGGCGCAGCGAGTCCCGGTGGCCGCGATGGCCTTGGCCAGGCCGGTGACGCTTTGCCATGCCCAGGCCTTCGGAAACACCGGCTTGTCATAGGACGCCATGGTGTCGCCGATGACCAGTACCACCAGGTCGGGCTTGTCGGCGGCGATCAGGTCCTGGATCGGTGTGGTAGTGGCGTCACGGCCCTTGATCACGATCTTGTCGTTGCCTTTGCGCTCGGCACCGCAGTCGACCTTCTTGCTGATCAGCCAGTCGCCGGCGCTGGCGCCGCAGGCACCGATGGAGTGGACCTGGGCGCCTTGGCGCGTCAGGTTGTCGTGCAGCGGCTCCAGCAAATGGTCCGCAAGGCTCATGTGGCTCTCCCCAAGGACAAGGAGAGTCAGACCGGCAAGGGCAGAAGTGGGCATCGAAAGCTCCAGAATGATCAGTTGGAATAAGGCGAGGTATACGGGCTGACCGGCAGGCTCATGGGGCCGTTGATCTCCTCGAACTGGTAGCGCAAGGACAGGGCACCGCTGATTTGTTGGTAGTCGCGGGCGTTGTCCAGGCCCAGATTGGCGCCCAGCAGGAAGTTCGAAGCGACCTTGTATTCAGCCGCCGCCGCGACGCTGTAGCCGATCCCGGTTTTATTTTGCCCGGCGTAGCGCAGGCCCGAGGCCGCCTGCAGGGCTTTGTCGGTCGGGAAATAGTCGACGCTGTCCTGCTCGAAATGCTGCACGCCGACCGAACCCTTGACTTGATACGTCAAGCGCCCGGTGCGTTGTGCCCAGGTCACCGGCACGCCCAGGGCGAAGAACGTCTGCGGGCTGAAATAGCCGCCGTGGCCGTAGGTGAAATAGTCCTGGTTGTTGGCGTAGCTGATGCCGGTCATGCTCAGGCCGACGGTCAGTTTGCTGTCCGTTGCGTTTTGCAGGTACCAGTACACACCGCTGCCCAGTTCACTACGGCTGTTGGACTCGACATGGTTGCCCAATAACTGGTGCCAGGAGGCGTAGCCATATACGCCGACTTCGTTGTCGTCGAAGCTCAACTGGCCGCGCCCGCCATTGGCGGTCACTCCGCCCCAGGACTGCCCGCTGCGTTTGTCCGTGGTGCCGGCAAACGAGGTGACGCTGTCAGTCACCGGACGCCGGGAAACGCTCACGCCGTAACGGACATTAGAGGTGTCGCTGATGGGGCGATCAACGCTGATGCCGCCGGTGGCTGTGCTGTATTTGAAGCCGAGGGGGGTGGTGCCGAGATCGGCTTTGAGCCCGTCCGCGGGCCGTTGAATGGCGACGGAAAGGCCGACGCCCTCGGCTTTTTGCGAACCGACGCTGCCGCTCTGCGCACCATTGCCAAAACGCGACAACGCCTCGCTGTTGGCACTGCCGGCGTTCAGCGAGACCGGCGTCACGCGCAGGGCGACGCGGCTTTCATCCAGCGGAATATTGATTTCCAGCGGTGTTTCAATGTCGGTCAGTTTGCTCAGTCCCGACTCACTGTCGTTGCTACGAATGCTCACGCCCTGGGTGACGTAGGCACTGCGCTCCTGGAGGATTTTATTCAGTGCCAGTTGTGCGGGACTGATGTCCTCGCTCACCAATGCTGCGCGTGGCAGCTGCGACTCGAATGGATTGCTCGCCTGCTGCGGCCTTGGCGGGGCATCGACGCCGAAAGGGGTGTGGGACGTCATGCGGCCCGGCATCTCTTGAACCGGTGGCGGGATGGCTGCCAGTAAAGTGTCGCGACTGACTTCGTTACGTGAGCCCGACACCCCGGCAAAAGGGTTGGGCGCCACCGTCGAACCGGCCAGTTGGCCGCCCTGGCTTCTGCGTTTCTCGCTCTGTTCGATGGCCACGGCCTTGCGCAGCAGATCGGTGGCCGTGCCGGTTTTGCCCATGTTCTGGTAGAGACGTGCGGCCTCGGTCAGCGTTTGAGGGTTACCGGATTCGGTCTTGAGCAGCTGTTGCAGCGCCTGTTCGGCAAAGGCCGTGTCATGTGCCAGCACCGCCGCGTCGGCAGCACCCAGCAGCAGTTGCGGGTCGTTTGGTTGGCGCTGTAACAGCGGTTTGTAGAGTTCGAGGGCTTTTGCCGTGTCGCCATTGGCCGAGTACATCCGCGCCAGGGCCGCGACGGCAGCGCTGTCACCGGGACGTTGTGCCAGTGCGGGCGCCAGCGTGTCATAGGCATTGGCCAGATCGCCGCGTTCACGCAGTTGGTCAGCCTGGCGGATGCGATAGAGGTAGAGCAGGTCGTCGAAACGCTTGCGAGCCGGCGCGTTCAAGGGCCTGTTCTGAAGATCGCGCAGAATCTCGTTGACCTGGGCATCTTCTCCGGATTTAAGCAGGACGGTGGCGTATTGCAGGATGAAATCCGCCGAGGGCGCCGTGGTGTGTTGCAACTGGCCGCGCATGAGGGTCAGTGCGCGAGTCGGTTCGCCGATGTCGACATAGGCCGAAGCCAGGCTCGCTGTGCGATCCGGACTGTTGTTGGTCATCGGCTGAATACGATCGAGCAAGGTCAGGGCTTCCTGGCGCTGTCCGCGTTTGCCCAACTCTATCGCCTGGCTGAGTTGCAGGTTGAGGCTGACATCAGCGGCCAGCGCTTGCATGTCCGGGGTGCGCTGGTCGGGGCGCAAGCGTCCCAACGTTGTCTGTGCGGCTTTCCACTCACCCATCTGGACCGACAGCAAGGCGCTGACGTAAAGCGCATCGGCATTGTCGGGATGGGCCTGGAGCATGGCGTTGATCAGGTCCCGGGCCTTTTGCGGTTCGCCCATCGCCAGGTTCAGGCGGGCCAGGGCGAAACGCGTCCAGATGTTGTCCGGTTCGTAGCGCAACGCGTCTTGCAAGGCGTTGCGCGCTGCGGGCAGGTCGTTGCGTTGTTCGGCGAGGGCGGCCAGTTGCGTCGCACGCAAGGCTTTCAGACGTGCGGACTGGCCGATCTTTGCCTGCCCGGTGGCGGGCAGGCTGTTGATCAGTTGCAGCGCTTCATCGTTCTTGCCGCTCTTGAGCAGCACGTTGACCAGCCCTTCCTGTGCTCGAGGGTCGTCGCGGCGCAGGTTCAATACCTGGCGATAGTTGCCCTGAGCGTCATCGAACTGACCCGCGCTGGCCTGAATATCCGCCAGGGCGAGGCGAGCGTCGACCCCGTTCGGAGTCAGGCGCAGCGCCTGGTTTACCAGGGCCTGTGCCTGGGCTGACTGGCCTTTGGCCTGGGCGTCCCCAGCCTGCTGCAACGCAGACCAGTAGCGCACTTCGTTCAGTGCGGCTTGCCACTGGCTGCCGTCAGGTTGTCGCGTGGCCTGAACCAGGAGCTTTTCCGCTTCGGCCAGTCGGCGTTGCTGCTGGCGAACAACCCCAAGACCGCCCAGCGCGTCGGCATCATCGGGTTGGGTTTTCAAGCGCGCTTGAAAAGCCTGTTCGGCGGTAGCCTGATCGCCTGCCTTGAGCGCCTTCAGGCCGCGCGCGACGTCGGCGGGCGGTTGCCATCCCTTACTGGCCGTCGTTGCTACTACCTGTTGCTTGCCCTTGTCCATCTGCGCCCGAATTTCCACGTCATCCGGATGCGTCTTGAGGTACGCCTCGAACAACGGCACTTGTGCCGGATTGGGTGGACCGATCCAGGTCAGCGCCAGGCGCCAGCTTTCGTCGGCATCACCGGCAATGTCGGTACGCTGGGTCAGCGCGGCCAGGGCGCGGATACCTTCGGCACGGCTGTCTTCATGGCGCACCAGATGCTTGGCGTAAAACAGCGCGACGATCGAGTCATTGGGCATTTCTCGTTGCAGGCGCTGAAATCCGCTGCGTGCTTCAGGCCAGTCAGCCTGATTGAAGGCAAGGTTGTTGTAATACTCGCGGCCGATCGTGCCTTGAGGCGGACGGCCATCGAACAGCGAGCGAAACTCGGCGGTCGCCTTGTCACGCTCACCGGCATCGACGAGGCGCCGAGCCTCTTCCAGGCGCTGCTGGCTCTGCGGTTGTGCCAGGGCGATGTCCTGCGCCAATTGCAGTGCCTGCCGAGGCGCTGGCTCGATGGCTTGCAAGCGGGCCAGGTATTGCTGCGCCTGTTGTGGCTTGCCCTGTTGCACGCCGATCAAGCCCAGGCCATACAGTGCGTCAACCTGGACCGGGTCCAGCAGCAGGACTTTCAGCCAGACTTCCGCAGCGCGTTGAGGGTTTTTGTGCAACTGCCAGTACTGCCCTTGCTCGACGAGTAATGTCTGTGGCGTCGGACTTTGAGCGTGGGCAGCAGCAGCCGTCCATGCGCTCATGGCGGCGATGGCTAGCGTGCGGTGGTGCGCGTGCATGCGGTCTCCCAGGAGAGTTTCAGCGTTCCGTCTTCCCGGAATCGGTAATGTTTATCTGCCCAGCCGAGCGCGAACAGGCTGAGCATCAAGTCGTAGTAACGCGGCGGACCGACGTCGGCATCAGGCCTGGCCAGTGCCTCGCGCAAGGCGAGTTCCACGCGGTGTCGCTGCTGATCGGCCAACCCGGGTTGCCCCTTGGCCTGAAGGTAGGGAATCAGCGCAGCCCGGAATCCGAACGGGCTCTGACCCCGGGCACTGCCGTGGCGAACCTCGACCGTTTCCGGTGGGGAACCCGTCGCGACAGTGCTGCGGGCCATGCCGTCCAGCCGTTTGAGCAGCAGCGCTGCCAGCGGCTCGGAGGTATCACTCATGCCCAGCCAGAGATACACCCGAATGGCGTCGTAGCTGCCCGTATCGCCGTTGATCGGGTCGCTGACGAAAACACCCGATTGCGCTGAAGTGCCTTGATAACCGACCCAGTCCGCGACGAAGCCGTGGCGGCTGGATTGGGCGATCATCGTCGCGGTGTTGTGGGCGATCGCTTGCCAGGGCCCGGACGGTGCTTCCTTGGCCAGCCGCCGTAACAGCGGCAATGGCAGGTAGCTGGGGTTCAGGCGCCAGAGAGCGTCCGGCTGGACGAAACCCTGTGGTCCAGGTAATACCATCGGGCCCAGCCCGGGCAGCTTGACGACCAATTGCTCCTCGATCGTCGCCATCAGGTGCAGGGCGTCTCGGTGATAGTCCGGCCGATCCCACAGGCGTGCGGCTTCGAGCAGGGCGTAGGCGATCCACAGGTCGGCGTCGGCGGCCGAATTGGAGTCTTGCAGGCGCCACTGACCGTCCGTGCCTTGCCCCCATAACCAGCCCGGCAGGCGTGTGGCGATGTCTGCGCCGGCGAGGTTGGCCGAGGTCCAGCGCCAGAGCGTGTCGAAGCGTGGCTGATCGTTGCCGATCAGTGCGAAGAGCATGCCGTAGGACTGCCCTTCAGAGGTGCTGTGATTGTTCTTCAGGCTCGATTCCAGAACCCGGCCGTCGTCCTGGACGAAGCGCGTTGCGTAGGTTTGCCACAGTGGCCAGGCTGGCGACTCGCAGGATTTTGCGGCTGCTGTTGCCGGCGCCAGCACGGCAAGCGCAAGCACAGCGCTCAACCTGCGCGCGTTACCGCGCAGGCCCTGGCGAAGTGAAGCACCCCGGCTGCTCATGGACGACACAGGCCTGCGCGGCTCATTGGCCAAGACGACGTTTGGCCCGTAAGCGCAGGGCCAGATAGGCCATGCAAGCAAGCAGCAGGACCCCGAGGAGGGTGAACAGCATGAGCGCAATTACGTTCTGCGAGAGGTACCACTGCAGATAGCGCAACGGACCCAGGCGCCCGACGTAGTAATCCTGTTCGGCGACCAGCGATTCGACATGCTTGCCCCTGACCGCCACCAGGCTGCCTTGCAATTGCTGGGCATTTTCTTCGCTGCTGAGCAGGGCGTTGGTCACGTCGGCCAGGCCGTCTGGCCTTGTGCCGGCGATAAACACCACGCTGCGGCCACTCTTGAGCGGCGATTCGAATCCGGTCAGATAAGCACTGCCGTCCTCAGCGCTAAACCTGAAGCTGCTGCGCGCTTCGCGTAGATTGGTTTTCGTATCCGGGCTGATCCAGTTGCGCAGGCGCAAGGGCAGGTCAGACAGTTCAAAGTACTGCGCAGCGTCTTCGCCTTTAGCCGGCAGAAGGCTTTGCCATTGCTGTAGCAGCGGCTGATTGTTGCCCGAGGCGAGTACCAGCAAATCCCGGTCGCTTTGCTCGGCCACCTGATCGGCGTGGACCACCTTCACGCCGGTGGCCGGGTAACCGGTGGAGTCGCCGAAGCGGCCCAGCAGGGTCAGATAGGCGCTCAGATCGGCCGGGCCTGGCTCGTTGGGCAGGATCACCGATGTTTCAGACAGGTCGGCCATGCGGGTGAACGGGAAGCCACTGTCCTTGAACACCCCGAGGTTGGGCATGGCCATGAAATGTTCGTACTGGCTGAGGTCCAGGGTCGAGTCCGGGTCGATCACACCGCGCATGTTGTCGATGATGATGTCGCGGCATTCGCCCTGTTTGATGTAGTCATACATGAAGCGAAATTGCAGGCGCGATTGCAGCGCGACTGAATTGAGTGGCAACAGCATGCGCGACGTGCGGGCCAGGCTGTCGTCGGTTTTGAGCATCGACAGCAGGCTGTCGCTGTTGCCCAGTTTCTCGATCGAAGGCAGGTCGATCGACTTGATGAAGGTGTCGTTGAAACTGATCAGCAACGAAGAGTTTGTGGAGACCGGTTGCGGCGTATAGCGGTATTTCAGGTCAAGTTGCGCACCAGGCTCACGCCAGTTGAACAGGTCGGGTGGCAAGCGCAGCGCCACCGTCATTTGTCCCGGGTTGTAACCCGACACATTGAGTTCTGCGGGCTTGGCCAGCTCACCCAGGCGAACCGGGCGATCGGAGGGCAGCCAGTTTGGCGCGTCGTACGGTTGGCGTGGCTTGAGCGAGTCGATCCGGTCGATCACCACGCTCTGCCCGGAAAAGGCCGAGCCGCCGAGGACCAACGCTGTCGCGGCGACCTTGAGATCGGCGCCATCGCGCCCGGAGACGATCAACAGTTTGCCCTGAGCATCATTCGGGTTGCTCATGAGGGTCAATGTCGGCCCCGTGGCCTCTTTGATCGGCAAACCACTCAAGGTCGTTGATTCGTTACCGATGACAAACACCACCGCGTTGCCCTTGGCCGGCAGGCTGGTGAGGCTGGCGGGGAAGGTTGCGCCACGGTAGCTGGCCAGGGCGCCAAACCAGGACGACAGGATCCCGGCGGCCTCAAGTTCAGGACCGCCCGGGCGCGCGGCGAACACGAAGGGCAGTTTCAGGGGCGAGGCGTCCCGACGATCGAACAGGGGAAGCGGCAGAGCGGACAGGTCGTTGGGCTGTTTAATCGACGTTACCTGGAGGCTCAGCTGGCTCTCATTGCCGATCCTGGCCCAAAGGCTGGAGTGCAAAGGGTCTTCACATTGCATCGTGTAATGACCGATGAACTGCAGGCTGAGCCGATTGAATTCGGTGATGGTCTGCGGCGGAATCTGCACGGTCCGGGTCTGCAATTTACCGGCCTCTTCCTTCGGGAGGGGCAGGCTGGCGGCCACTTGATCGTTGATCAGCACGTTGATTTGCGAAAGGTCGGCCAGCAGCGCCGGTGAGTAGCTGTACTGCAGCGTGACCTGTGCAGCCGTGACGACCTCATCGGCGCGCACATCGAAATTCACACTGTCGGTAGCCTCCACGCCTTTTAGGGTCATCGAATAGCTTTTGCCCAGCTCCTTGAGGGTGCGGGTATAGCTGTTGCCCGGGGCATCGGTCACGGGCAACGATGCGACCGGCAACACCGCCGGCTCTGTGGCGCTGATTTGGGCGGCAGCACTCAATGCCCAGCCGTTCCAGCCCACTAGCGAGCAGGCGATCAGCATGAGTGAGCGACGAGGAAGAAAGGTCCGGCGAGTGGAAGGCTTCAAGATCGTTGCGTGTCCGCGGTGGAGTCGATGGGTGATGGAGTGTCGGGGCGTTTGCGCAGCAGCGCGTGGCTGTCCTTCAGGCTTGCAACGAACAAGCGCAGGATGGCGCGTAAGCCAATGCTGCTGACCTCGCGCAATGCCGACATGGGCGCGTCGAGGCGGCCGTTACCCCAGGTATTGGCCCAGGTGTCTGCCCGTGAAAAGGTCAGTCGCACCAGTTCGCTTTGCTGGCGCAGGGTCAGGCCCTCGAATTGCACGCCTGCCACGCCGTCGTTGTTGAAGATCGTTGTTGCGGGAAAGAGGCTTGAAGGCGGCGTGCGCAAAATGCACAGCCGCAGCTTCTCATCGACGCTGAGCTGCACCTGCGGTGGCAGTGCCAGACCCACGCCGTTTTGTGAGAAGTCCTGAGTTTTGCAATCGAACCAGGTGCCGTCTTCGCGGTAGACACGCACGGGCAGGTCAGCGGGCACCCTGGGTTCGTTGCGTACCTGGGAGGACTCAGTGGCCACCGCTACGGCGGTGCTGACGATGATGATGTTGTACACGGTCCAGGCCAGGTTGATCAGCAAGGTCGTGACCTCGGCCGAATCACTCCCGACCAGCTTCATCACGCCAATCACCAGACCGATCATGTTCAAGGTCAGCAGCACGATGTAAGGCCGTGCAAGCTTCCAGTCGAAATAGTCCTTCTCGATGGTGCCGCCCTTGTCGGTCACATTGAACTTGCCCAGCGAAGGGCTGATCAGGGCCAACAGTACCGGTCGCATGATGTACCAGGCCAACACCGACTCATACACTTCGTTCCAGAAGGAATGGCGGAAACGCCCCTGGATGGCGGAGTTGGTCAGGCTGGAATGGAAAATATGCGGCAGTACATAGACCGTGACCATCAACGCCGAGGCATGGAAAATCTGCGCGTCGAAAAACAGATAGGCCAAGGGTGCGGTCAAGAACACCAGCCGGGGCAGGCTGTAGAAAAAGTGCATCATGGCGTTGAGGTAGCAGATGCGTTGCCCCAGGTTCAGACCTTTGCCAAATAGCGGATTGTCGGTCCGAAAAATCTGCGCCATGCCTCGCGCCCAACGTATGCGCTGGCTGATGTGTCGGGAAAGGCTTTCGGTGGCCAGGCCCGCCGCTTGTGGAATGGCGAGATAGGCCGTATTGAAGCCACGGCGATTGAGCTTGAGTGCCGTGTGCGCATCCTCCGTCACGGTTTCGGTGGCGATGCCGCCGACTTCCAGCAAGTGAGTCCGCCGGATGACCGCGCAAGAGCCGCAGAAAAATGCTGCGTTCCACAGGTCGTTGCCGTCCTGCACCAGGCCGTAGAACAACTCACCTTCATTGGGTACCGAGCGAAAGGTATCGAGGTTTTTTTCGAACGGATCGGGTGAATAGAAGAAGTGCGGTGTTTGCAGCAACGCCAGGTTCGGGTCCTTTGAAAACCAGCCCATGGTGATCTGCAGGAAGGAGCGGGTGGGCACGTGGTCGGCATCGAATATGGCGATGAACTCGCCGTCGGTGACTTTGAGTGCTTCGTTGAGGTTGCCGGCCTTGGCATGGTCATTGTTGTCGCGGGTGATGTAGTTGACACCAATCTGCTGACAGAAAGCCTTGAATTCCTCCCGGCGTCCGTCATCGAGCATGTGCACCCGCAGTTTGCCCTCGGGCCAGTCGATGGCCTGAGCGGCAAGCACCACCAGTTTGACGATGCCCAACGCTTCGTTATAGGTGGGAATGAAAACGTCTACCGTCGGCCATTCAGCGGGTGGTTGTTGCAGAAACTGCGGTGTGCGGTGCAGAGGCCAGGCGGTCTGTACGTAGCCGAAGACGAGGATGAGCAAGGCATACAGCTCGGCCAGCACCAGCCCGTAGCCAAATACGGCATCCAGCCAATTGTCGAAGCCCAGGGTGTCGGTCAGGCGCCAGTACATGTAGCGCAGCGAAGCGATCAGCGAGAGGGTGATCAGCGTCAGGATCGCCAGACGCCCGGCTTGCTTGCGAATGATCAGGCTGGTGGCGAAACAGACGGCAGCAAACGCGGCCTGGGAATACAGGTTCAGCGGCGCGGTGAGGATACCCAGCACCAGCAATGCGGCGAAAAACCCGGCTGAGAGCTTCAGGCCTTGGCGCCAACGCTTGGGCCATCGACTGACGTGAGCCTGGAAAGTGTCCAATAGCTCCTCCAGCCACCACGCCTTCGCAGGTGCCTGATTCAGCCGGGCGGTCATGGCGTGCCCTGCAGGCTGGAAGCATCCGCGAAAAGCAGGGCATGGACCGCGCCTGACAGCGAGAGAATATCCTGACAGCCAATGCTCTCAGGTGCGTACTGCAGCAGGTCCCGACCATAGGCCAGCGACTCGTTGAACTGGTGATCGAGGCGAATCGTCCCGATCAGGTTGGCGCCGAGCCGCCGCCGAAACAGCACGCCCATGTCCCTGCAGAACGAACGCGAGTCATCCCGTTGGTTGAGCACATACCGGTGCCGCTGCGCGCGTCTTGGGCTGGTTTCCAGCCACTGGGTCATAGTGTCCAGTGCCAGGTAGGAGGCCGCGTCGGCCACCGTCATTACCAGCACCAGATCGGCGGCGTCGAGTGCCTGTTGCGAATAGACGGTCGCACCCGAAGGAGTGTCCAGGATCACGGTATCGTTTTCGCTGAGGTTCATTGACGCAAGGTGCTGATTCAACCAGTCAGAATCTTCAAGCATCAACTGCTTGAGCAATCGGCGGTCGTTCACCTCGCCAGTGCCGAAGGGCAGGCACTCGCTGTCACTAAAGCCCGGCAGGCAATGAGCGCCCCAGTCTGCGTGCTGTTCTTTGAGCTGGATCAGCCCGGGAACCTGCCGGGTGATACCCAAGTGGCCGGACAGCGCGTTCTGAGGGTCCAGATCAATAGCGATGGTACGCCCGCCAGGGCGCCGAAGGGTTTTTGCGAGGCCGGCGGCGACGGTGCTTTTACCCACTCCACCATTCGCCGAAACGATAGCAATGACCTTCGCCTTGGTCCGCTTGCGAGTTATTTCTGGTAGACCGTCCCGACGAACCTGGTTGAGTTCACGCAACAGGTCGCTCAATCGCTGACGATCGCACGTAGCAGAACTCGCAGGTGGTTTGGTCAGGGGAGGGG
The DNA here is from genome assembly GCF_002236115.1 of Pseudomonas jessenii. Lineage (GTDB taxonomy): Bacteria > Pseudomonadota > Gammaproteobacteria > Pseudomonadales > Pseudomonadaceae > Aquipseudomonas > Aquipseudomonas jessenii. The sequence continues at coordinate 954,705 of NZ_NIWT01000002.1, forward strand.
ATATGGGTGAAGGTTGCGAGAGGACAACATTCTTCACAGGCTCGACCAACGCGCCAACCAATAAAGAAGGCTGTGGCTCGTCCATTAGAAATACAGGGGGTGTTGGTGTTGGTGTTGGGGGAGGCAAGGCCACCGACGGTTCTGGCTCAGCGAGTGCTGGTGTAACCGGGTCGTCTTTGAAATCTTTGTAGTTCGGTTGTATTTCCTGGTAACTCTCCGCATTGGCGCCAAAACGTGTAAAGAGTTTCGCAATATCGTCTACATATTTCATGCGTTGTACCAGTTATGAAATAACTCAGAAACTCAGCATTCCATTAACTTTTAAAAGTTGATGCGTCGTCTTGGCGTTGGCAGAGTGCCATTAATCTAGGGTGTCTACGTCTTAGTGTCAACGAATGTTATAAGAAGTCAGCGAGACTAATTGATGTTGGTCTGACTGTTATTGGGGGGGTGTTATTTGTGGAAGGTATGAGTGTTAGAGTTTGTCCAGTAATCACTGTTCAATAAGGTGTAACAGGATGAAAGGTAATGGGGTTACTTGTCCGGATAAATAATTTTTGGTGCGATGGAGTGTGAATGTTGATCGCCTTCGATGAGAAGAGTGATGCGCAGGATGGTCCGTTTTTACTGGGCTTGAAGATGGGTAAATTGATCCAGGGATGAATATTGATTAACTGTATGGGGTGCCAGGGAGCGAGTTTCAATCACTCCGTCCCGACCCTGTTTTTCAATGAATTAGCCCAGCCTGAGAAGGCTGGGCTTTTTCGTGTCTGAAAATTACCCCTATTTATACCGGCCCTAGCGCCGATCCAGCCAAACCGTTTGTGCATTACAGAATTCACGCACCCCGAAATGCGAGAGTTCACGGCCAAAGCCACTCTTCTTCACGCCACCAAAACTGACACGCGGATCGCTGGCGCTATAGCCGTTGATGAACACGCCGCCGGTTTCAAGTTCGCTGGCCATCTGCCGGGCGAGTTCAACATTGCGCGTGTAGAGGGTGGCGGTGAGGCCGAACTCGCTGTCATTGGCCAACTCCAGCGCATGGGCTGCGTCTCGGGCCGTGATGATTGAGGCCACCGGACCAAACAACTCCTGTTTGAATGATGTCATCTGATCGGTCACGTCGCCGAGTACAGTGGGCTCATAGTAGTTACCTGGGCCTTCAGCCTTCTTTCCACCCATCAGCAACGTCGCGCCTTCTTTTAGTGTGTCGCGCACCTGTTGATCCAGTTCATCGCGCAGATCGAAGCGAGCCATCGGGCCGATATAGGTGGTGGTAGCCAGTGGATCACCGACAACCAGTTGTTGGGTGGCCTCGACGAACTTGCGGGTAAATTCCCGGGCAATGCCTTGCTCGACAATCAGTCGTTTGGCTGCGGCGCAGACTTGTCCGGTGTTCTGATAGCGCCCGATCACGGCGGCTTTTACCGCCTCATCAAGGTCCGCGTCGTCCAGCACGATAAAGGGGTCGGAGCCACCCAGTTCCAATACGCATTTCTTCAGTGCGGCTCCGGCCTGAGCACCGATGGCCATGCCCGCTCGCACGCTACCGGTGAGGGTGACGGCCGCGATGCGTGGATCGGCGATCGCCTTGGATACACCGTCCGGGGTGACGTTGATGACCTCGAAAACACCTTCGGGGAAGTCCGCTTGCTTGAAGGCCTCCAGCAGCAGGTAGGTGCTGCCCATGACGTTTGGCGCGTGCTTGAGCACGTAGGTATTGCCGGCGAGCAGGGTGGGGACCGCGCCGCGCAGGACTTGCCAGATGGGGAAGTTCCACGGCATCACGGCGAGAATCGGGCCCAGGGGGCGATATTCAATGCGTGCCTTGCCGCCTTCCACCAGAGTCGGTTCCGGGCTCAGCATGGCGGGGCCGTGTTCGGCGTACCACTGGCAGAGCTGCGCACATTTTTCAATTTCACCGCGGGCCTGAGCAATCGGCTTACCCATTTCCTGGGTGATCATGTTCGCCATGGCCTGTGCATTGTTGCGCAAAGCCTGACCGAGGTTGATCAACAATTGCGCGCGCTGTTCAACCGGTTTGCCGCGCCAGGCGCGAAACCCGGTAGCGGCCCGCGTCAGCGCGGCCTGTAATGCCGAATCGGATTCGAAAGGGTAATGGCCGATCTGCTCGCCCGTGGCGGGGTTGATCGAAATGGCATGGGTAAGGCTGGATACGTTGGTCATGGCACCGTCCTGCGAGGTAGGAATGTGCTCAGGTTATGGGGCTATATGTTTTCTGGAAACTGAATAATACTGAGCATAACGTTCACGTTTGGAGAATGGCTTGGATCTGGTTCAGCTCGAAATTTTCAAGGCTGTCGCCGAGCACGGCAGCATCAGCGTAGCCGCCCAGCATATCCACCGGGTGCCATCGAATCTAACGACCAGAATCAAACAGCTTGAGCTGGACCTGGGTGTGGATCTGTTTATTCGCGAGAAGAGTCGCCTGCGCCTGTCACCGGCCGGCTGGAGCTTTCTGGATTACGCTCGACGTATTCTCGACCTGGTTCAGGAGGCGCGCGCCACCGTGGCGGGTGAAGAACCGCAGGGAGCCTTCGCCCTGGGTTCGCTGGAAAGTACTGCAGCGGTACGTATTCCAGAGCTATTGGCCGCCTATAACCAGAAGCACGCCAAGGTCGAACTGGACCTGTCCACCGGCCCCTCCGGGACCATGATCGATGGAGTGCTGTCCGGGCGGCTGGCCGCTGCATTTGTCGATGGTCCGGTGTTGCATCCGGCGCTGGAGGGCGTGCCTGCATTCGAGGAGGAAATGGTCCTGATCGCCCCCCTCAACCATGACCCGATTCATCGGGCCAAGGATGTGAATGGCGAAAACATCTATGCCTTCCGCTCCAACTGCTCCTATCGCCATCATTTCGAAAGCTGGTTCGCCAATGGCGTGGCGGTGCCCGGCAAGATTTTCGAAATGGAGTCCTATCACGGCATGCTGGCCTGCGTCAGCGCCGGTGCCGGCCTGGCGCTGATGCCCCGCAGCATGCTCGAAAGCATGCCTGGATGCACGACGGTCAGCGTCTGGCCGTTGTCGGAGTCGTTCCGCTATTTACGCACCTGGCTGGTGTGGCGCAGAGGGACCGTGTCGCAGAGCCTGACGATGTTTGTGCGCTTGCTTGAGGAGCGCGGTGTGGTGTTGATCGATAAATAGCGGAAAGTTAACGGTCTGTGCCGAAAAACCGGATAATGGCGGCCAAATCGTTTAGCTCGTTATTCTGGTAATCGCACATGGAAATCAAGGTCAACTTTCTCGACAACCTTCGACTTGAAGCCAAGTTCGACGACTTCACGGTGATTGCCGATCAACCCATTCGCTACAAGGGCGATGGCTCGGCACCGGGGCCGTTCGATTACTTCCTGGCTTCGTCGGCGTTGTGTGCGGCGTACTTCGTGAAGCTGTATTGCGAAACTCGCAATATCCCCACCGAAAATATCCGCCTGTCGCAGAACAACATTGTTGATCCGGAAAACCGCTACAACCAGATTTTCAAGATTCAGGTTGAATTGCCAGCGGACATTTCCGCCAAGGACCGTCAGGGGATCTTGCGCTCCATCGACCGTTGTACGGTAAAGAAGGTGGTGCAAACCGGGCCTGAGTTTGTGATTGAAGAGGTCGAAAACCTCGACGCCGATGCCCAGGCGTTGCTGATGCCGCACTCGACCAGCGAGGCGGGCACCTACATTGTGGGCAAGGACCTGCCGCTGGAGCAAACCATCGCCAACATGTCGGGCATCCTGGCTGACCTGGGCATGAAGATTGAAATCGCTTCGTGGCGCAATATCGTTCCCAATGTGTGGTCGCTGCACATCCGCGATGCGCACTCGCCAATGTGTTTTACCAACGGCAAAGGCGCGACCAAAGAAGGCGCGCTGGCATCGGCACTGGGCGAGTTTATCGAGCGGCTCAACTGCAACTTCTTCTACAACGATCAGTTCTGGGGCGAGGACATCGCCAACGCGGCGTTTGTGCATTACCCGGACGAGCGCTGGTTCAAGCCTGGCCCGAAGGACGAACTGCCGACTGAAATCCTCGACGAGTACTGCCTGAAGATTTACGACCGGGATGGCGAGTTGCGTGGTTCGCATCTGTACGACACCAACTCCGGCAACACCCAGCGCGGCATTTGTTCACTGCCGTTTGTGCGCCAGTCGGACAATGAGGCGGTGTACTTTCCGTCCAACCTGATCGAAAACCTGTTCCTGAGCAATGGCATGAGCGCCGGCAACACCCTGGCCGAAGCCCAGGTGCAGTGCCTGTCGGAGATCTTCGAGCGCGCGGTCAAACGCGAAATCCTCGAAGGCGAAATGGCCCTGCCGGATGTGCCGCAGGAAGTACTGGCGAAATACCCGGGGATTCTGGCTGGTATCCAGGCCCTGGAAGAGCAGGGCTTCCCGGTGCTGGTCAAGGATGCATCGCTGGGCGGGGAGTTCCCGGTGATGTGTGTGACCTTGATGAACCCGCGTACCGGTGGCGTGTTTGCCTCGTTCGGCGCGCACCCCAGCCTGGAAGTGGCGCTGGAGCGCAGCCTGACGGAGCTGCTGCAAGGCCGCAGTTTCGAAGGCCTGAACGATCTGCCTCAGCCGACCTTCGAAGGTCAGGCGGTGACTGAGCCGAACAACTTCGTCGAGCACTTTATCGATTCCAGCGGTGTGGTCTCGTGGCGCTTCTTTAGTGCAAAACCGGATTTTGAATTCGTTGAGTGGGATTTCTCCGGTCAGGGCGAAAACTCCAATATCGAAGAGGCCGCGACCCTGTTCGGCATTCTCGAAGACATGGGTAAAGAAGTGTACATGGCAGTCTATGAGCACATTGGTGCCAAGGCCTGCCGCATTCTGGTGCCGGGTTACTCGGAAATTTATCCGGTAGAAGATTTGATCTGGGATAACACCAACAAAGCGCTGCAGTTCCGCGCTGACATCCTGAACCTGCACAGCCTGAGCAAAGTCGGCCTGAGATCGCTGGCCCAAGGTCTGGAAAACAGCGAGCTGGATGACTACACCGACATCACCACTTTGATCGGCATCGAGTTCGACGACAACACGCCTTGGGGCAAGTTGACGATCCTGGAGCTGAGGCTGCTGATTTATCTCGCCTTGCAGAAGTTTGATCAGGCCAAGGATCTGGTGGAAGCCTTCTTGCAATACAACGACAATACCGTCGAGCGCGGCTTGTTTTATCAAGCCGTGAACGTCGTGCTGGAAATGCAGCTTGACGATGATCTGGAACTGAGCGACTACGAGGTCAACTTCCGCCGGATGTTCGGCAACGAGCGGATGGACGCGGCGATAGGGTCCGTGGATGGCAGCGTGCGATTCTATGGTCTGACGCCGACGAGCATGAAACTGGAAGGGCTCGACAGGCACCTTCGCCTGATCGAAAGCTACAAAAAGCTGCACATGGCGCGGGCGAGGGTGTCGGCTTTGTTCAACTGATAGCGATAACAAAAAAGCACCTTGGGTGCTTTTTTGTTTTTTGGCCGTCAGTCAATCGTCTGTGCACGTGGGCTGATTTTTTGGCTATGACATGGGTTGTGGCTGCCTATGGGGAAGCTCTTCTATATAGAGGGGCGTTCTGGCTCCTCTATATAGGCGTCCTATGGGTCGGTTTGCTGCATTCTGCAGGATATTGATAGAAAACCCGAATCAGTGCTTGACGGCAGATTGTAGATGTCTATAATTCGCACCACTTCCGGCGCAGTCGAAACGGAAAACTCCTTGGTAAACAAAGAGTTACGCAGTTTTCGGCAGCGGGTTGCTTCAGTTCATCGAAGCCGACAGGGAGTTGAAAAAGAGGTGTTGACAGCAGCGTGTAACGCTGTAGAATTCGCCTCCCGCTGATGAGAGATCTGAAGCGCAAGTGGTTGAAGTTGTTAAGGATTTCCAAGCGAAACTTTGAAAACTTCTGAAAATAATCACTTGACAGCAAATGAGGCTGCTGTAGAATGCGCGCCTCGGTTGAGATGAAAGATCTTAACCAACCGCTCTTTAACAACTGAATCAAGCAATTCGTGTGGGTGCTTGTGGAGTCAGACTGCTAGTCAACAGATTATCAGCATCACAAGTTACTCCGCGAGAAATCAAAGATGTAACCAACGATTGCTGAGC
>NZ_NIWT01000003.1 GCF_002236115.1 Pseudomonas jessenii
GCTCAGCAATCGTTGGTTACATCTTTGATTTCTCGCGGAGTAACTTGTGATGCTGATAATCTGTTGACTAGCAGTCTGACTCCACAAGCACCCACACGAATTGCTTGATTCAGTTGTTAAAGAGCGGTTGGTTAAGATCTTTCGTCTCAACCGAGGCGCGCATTCTACAGCAGCCTCATTTGCTGTCAAGTGATTATTTTCAGAAGTTTTCCAAGTTTCCTTTTCAACTTCAACCACTTGCGCTTCAGATCTCTCATCAGCGGGAGGCGAATTCTACAGCGTTACACGCTGCTGTCAACACCTCTTTTTCAACTCCCTTTCGGCTTCGATGAACTGAAGCAACCTGCTGTCGAAAACTGCGTAACTCTTTGTTTACCAAGGAGTTTTCCGTTTCGACTGCGCCGGAAGTGGGGCGAATTATAGACACCTGGAATCTGCCGTCAAGCATTGATTTAGGTTTTCTATCGACATGTGCAAAAACACTGCTTATATATAGACGCGCCTGCAAGGAATGCGCAGTATATTGCCCAACACAAATAGAAACGCCCTGATTCCTATATTTCGGACGATGCCACGTAATGAATGACCAGCCTCGCAGCCTAGCCTCTACCCTGTTCTCGGTTGGGCTGCTGCTCATAGCCATGGCATCGATCCAGTCCGGAGCCTCCCTGGCCAAAAGCATGTTCTCCGTTGTGGGCCCCCAGGGGACGACAACATTACGACTGATTTTTGCCAGTGTGATCATGATGCTGATACTGCGTCCATGGCGGGCAAAATTCACTGCAAAGTCCCTGCGCACCGTCATCGTCTACGGAATGGCGCTGGGCGGCATGAACTTCCTCTTCTATATGTCGTTGCAAACCGTCCCGCTGGGCATCGCGGTGGCGCTTGAATTCACCGGCCCACTGGCGGTGGCGATCTACGCCTCGCGTCGCGCGATCGACTTTTTGTGGATTGCCCTGGCTGCCGCAGGCTTACTGTTACTGATACCGACGGGAGAAACGACCACCGGCATCGATCTTGTAGGCGCCGGTTATGCCTTGGGCGCAGGGGTCTGCTGGGCACTGTACATTTTGTTCGGTCAAAAAGCCGGGGCCGACAATGGCGTGCAAACCGCCGCGCTGGGGGTAATGATCGCTGCGCTCTTCGTAGCCCCCATCGGTATTGTCCATGCAGGCTCAGCTCTGCTGAGCCCGTCATTGATCCCTATAGCCCTTGGCGTCGCCATCCTGTCCACAGCCCTCCCCTACACCCTGGAGATGATCGCGCTGACCCGCATGCCGGCCAGAACCTTCGGCACACTGATGAGTATCGAGCCAGCCTTCGGCGCGCTATCTGGCTTGCTGTTCCTTCATGAATACCTCTCGCTGTCACAATGGATGGCAATCATGTGCATCATTCTGGCATCCGTCGGTGCCACCATGACCATGAGCACTAGCACCAGACCAGCCGTAGCGGCGGATTGAAAGCAGATATGAAACGGCTCTGGTATTTGCCGCTCAATTAGGCCATGTTTAGCCCCGCACCCCAGTGTCATGACATGGACCATTTCAGATAGGGATATCGGTACGCGTCAAGCGAAAGTGAAAGCGGCCAAACCCGGGCACAAGATCCGGGGACGCTATAAGGACAGTAATGAAACGATTTTTGATGCTGATCGCCGTACTTGCAATTGCGGGCTGCGCAGCGACTTCGGAAACACAGATCAAGCACGGTAAGAAAGGGCTGCACATCAACTGTTCCGGACTGTCTTCGTCCTGGGACAAGTGCTACGCCAGCGCCGCCAATTCCTGCGCCCCCAAGGGATACAAGGTCATTGCCAAGTCGGGAGATTCAGTGGAAGAGCCCGGCGATTACCCGTTTGGCCTCAATCCTGCGGGTTATACCAGCCGCAGCATGATTGTCATCTGCAAATAGGCAGGGCCGTCGGGTCAGGTTCTCGGGCTTGCGATCTGACGGCCAATTTCCTCGTAGCTGGAGTTCAGCACTGTGCGCTGGATATCCGGGCTAGCCAGCATGCGCGCTACGACCAGCGCGCCAATACATTGCGACAGAATCGCCCACGCCAGGCTGTCGCTTTGCAGAATACCCGCCCAACTTTCCTGAAGCCGACAAATCCAGTGCTCTGCCTGTTGACGGACAGTCAGGTCGGAACGGGCAATTTCCGCCCCCAATGCCGGCAATGCACAACCGGTTTCCGGATTCTCGACGTGAGACATGCTCAGGTACTGCTTCAAGCAGCGTTCCAGCTTGTCACGGTCCTTTCCCTCCCCCAGTCGCGTCAGGCTTTGCCCCAACTCACGCTCGACAATGCTGGCGAACAACTCGTCTTTCGACGAGAAATGGCTATAGAAGGCGCCGCCACTCAAGCCAATCGCTTTCATCAGGCCGTCCACGCCCACCGTTGAAAATCCGGACTTCTTGGCCGATACCGCACTGCTTTCCAGCAGCCTTTGCCTGGTTTCCAGCTTGTGACTGGCCGAATAACGCATTGCCTTTCTCCCTAGCTTGCTCGCCTTGACGTCTGTCGAATCATAGCATAACGTTCGTTTAGTTAACGATCGTTTACCAAAAGGGATCTACCCATGAATAACAAGAAGGTCGTTCTTATCGTCGGTGCAGGTGATGCCACGGGTGGCGCCATTGCCAAGCGTTTTGCCCGGGAGGGTTTTGTCACCTGCGTTACCCGCCGCAGTGCGGACAAACTCCAGCCATTGGTGGATGCCATAAAGGCCGATGGTGGCGAGGCCCACGGTTTCGCCTGCGACGCCCGCAAGGAAGACGACGTGGTCGCACTGGTCGAGCAGATAGAAAGCGAGATCGGCCCTATCGAGGCATTCGTGTTCAACATCGGCGCGAACGTGCCGTGCAGCATTCTCGAAGAAACCGCCCGCAAGTATTTCAAGATCTGGGAAATGGCCTGTTTTTCCGGTTTTCTCAATGCGCGTGAAGTGGCCAAACGCATGGCCAAGCGCCAGCGGGGCACGATCCTGTTCACCGGCGCCACTGCAGGCCTGCGTGGCGCAGCCGGGTTCGCCGCATTTGCCGGTGCCAAGCACGGCATTCGTGCGCTGGCGCAAAGCATGGCCCGAGAGCTCGGCCCCATGAATATTCACGTTGCCCATGTCGTCGTCGACGGCGCCATCGATACCGATTTCATCCGCGACAGCTTCCCCGAGAAATACGCGACCAAGGATCAGGACGGCATCCTTAACCCCGAACACATTGCCGAGAATTACTGGTACCTGCACAGCCAGCCCCGCGACGCCTGGACTTTCGAACTGGACCTGCGTCCCTGGAGCGAACGCTGGTAATTCCCCCCACACACAACAATAAGACGAGCGCCTTGAACATGAGCAAAACCGTGGAGTTCTACTTCGACCTCGGCAGCCCCGCCACCTATCTGGCCTACACCCAGCTACCGAAGATCTGCGCGCAAACCGACACCCGGTTGATCTACATTCCGCTCTTGTTGGGCGGAGTGTTCAAAGCCACCGGTAACGCCTCTCCGGCGACTGTCCCGGCCAAAGGCCGCTACATGTTTGAGGATCTGGACCGCTACGCCAAACGCTACGGCGTGCCTCTGAAATTCAATCCCCACTTCCCGATCAACACCTTGATGCTCATGCGCGCCGTAACAGGCATGCAGTTGCGCCACCCTGAACGCTTTGCAGCTTTCATCGATTGCCTGTTCAAGGCCATATGGGTCGAGGGTCGCAGCCTGGATGAACCGGCAACCGTCGCGGCAGTGCTCAGCGAAAACGCTTTCGATCCGCAAGAGGTGTTGGCCCTGACCGCCGATGAAGAAGTAAAAGCCCTGCTCAAGGACAACACCGAAAAAGCCGTACAGCGAGGCGTATTCGGAGCCCCAAGCATGTTTGTCGACAATCAGCTGTACTTCGGCCAGGATCGACTGGACTTCGTGCTCGAAGCCTTGAGCTGAATCTCGACCACCAACTGCCCCTTTGCCGCTCTATGTCTCAGGCGCTGGACAAAGCGCCTGAGCTGCACATAAACAAACAGCTACGCAGGAACCAATAGCAGCTCCCGATCAGATAGCCGCCGTGCGGGTATTGAGCCACTCCAGCGCGGCACCTTCGACCAACGGACTCAGGCGCTCGCGCACTTCGGCGTGGTAGGCGTTAAACCACTGCTTTTCCTCGTCCGAAAGCAGCGAGGTTTCCAGGCAGCGCGTATCGATCGGGCACAGGGTCAGCGTTTCGAACTTGAGGAACTCGCCGAATTCGCTTTTGCCTGCCTCACGGTTCATCGCCAGGTTTTCGATACGCACACCCCAACGACCCGGACGATAGGTGCCCGGTTCAATGGAGGTGATCATGCCGGGTTGCATCGCGGTTTGCGGGGCAGGCGCGGCCTGATAAGCAATGACTTGCGGACCTTCGTGGACGTTCAGGAAGTAACCGACACCATGACCGGTGCCGTGACCGTAGTCGACACTTTCCGCCCAGATGGGCGCACGGGCGATGGCATCGAGCAGCGGCGACAGAATGCCTTTCGGGAACTGCGCGCGGGACAAGGCAATCACACCCTTGAGCACGCGGGTGCAATCGCGTTTTTGCTCATCGGTCGGTGTTCCCACCGCAACCATGCGCGTGATGTCGGTGGTGCCGCCCAGGTACTGGCCGCCGGAGTCGATCAGCAGCAGGCCGTCCCCTTCGATCACCGCGTGTTCTTCTTCGGTGGCATGGTAATGCGGCATCGCGCCATTGGCGTTGAACGCGGCAATGGTGTTGAAACTCAGAGACACATAATCCGGACGACGTTCACGGGCCGCGGTGAGTTTTTCGTCGATGGTCAGTTCGGTGATGCGCTCGCGCCCCAGCGCCGAATCCAGCCAGGCAAAGAATTCGCACAGTGCTGCGCCGTCCTGTTCCATGGCCTGACGGATGTGTTCGGCATCGGCCAGGCTTTTTTGCGATTTGGCCAGGGTGGTCGGGTTCAGGCCTTCGATCAGGTTCACCCCACTGTCGAGGTTGTCCAGCAACCCTGCCGTGACCCGCGCCGGATCGACTTGCAGGCTCGCGCCGCTCGGTACGGCACGCAATGCAGTAGCGACTTCGCTGTAATCGCGCAAGGTCACCCCGTCCCGTTCGAGGATGGCGCGCAGTTCGGCGCTGACTTTGCTCAAGGCGACAAACAGCGTGGCCTGTTGCTGATTGATCAAGGCGAAAGAAACAAACACCGGGTTGAACGAAACGTCGCCGCCACGCAGGTTGAACAGCCAGGCGATATCATCCAGGGTGGCGATGAAATGCCAGTCGGCACCCCGCGCCTGCAGGGTTTCACGCAGTTTGGCGAGTTTTTCGCCACGGCTGACGGTCGCCTGTGGTGGCAAGTGCTGATAGATCGGTTCGTTCGGCAGGCCTGGGCGGTCGCTCCAGACGCCGCTCAGCAGGTCGATGTCGGTGCGCAGGCGAGCGCCACGCTCTTCCAGTTTACCGCCCAGGGTCCGTGCCGAAGCCACGGCCATGACCGCGCCATCGACCGCGACAACGCCACCCTCGGGGGTTTGCTCGGCCAGCCATTCCAGTGGTCCGGGTTGACCCGGTTGCAGCTTGACCAGATCAATGCCGCTGCCGTTGAGCTCCTTGGTCGCCTGCTCCCAATAACGGCTGTCGGCCCAGACGCCGGCAAAATCCGGGGTCACGATCAGGGTGCCGACCGAACCATGGAAACCCGACAACCACTGGCGCCCCTGCCAGTAACCCGGCAGGTATTCGGACAGGTGCGGGTCGGCCGACGGCACCAGCAAGGCATAAATGCCCTCCCGGCTCATCAGTTCGCGGGTTTGCGCCAGGCGCTGGGGCACCGATCCATTGATCGAAAGCTGCGTATTCATCGTGTCTCCTGCTAACCACTTCATCATTATTGTTGAGTGCCGATCAATGTCGGCGCTTCGTCGCCCTATTGCCAGAATGCCGGAGCACTGGCGCAGGCTGCCTTGATCAGTTGAACCGCCTGATCGATGTCCTGCTCGGTGGTGAAACGCCCGAGGCTCAAGCGGATGGTGCGACCGGCCGAGCGGGCATCGTGCCCCAGGGCCAGCAGTACATGGGATGGGGTATTGCTCGCGGAATTGCAGGCCGAGGTCGCGGAAAACGCGATCGAGGCCAGCAACGCCGCCGGGTTGAACTCGCCTTCGTCGAAGGTCAGGCTCAGGGTATGGGGAATGCGCCGGGTCGGGCTGCCGTTGAGACGCACGCCGGGAACGCTCTGCAACTGCTCGAGCAAGCGTTCACGCAAACGCACGATGGTGGCTTTCTCTTCATCGAACGCAGCCGCCGCCAGTGCAAAGGCCGCGCCCATGGCCGCGATCTGATGGGTCGCCAGTGTGCCGGAGCGCAAACCGCCCTCATGCCCGCCGCCATGGATCTGCGCCTGCAAACGCTGTTGTGCACGCGGACCGACGTACAACGCGCCGATGCCCTTGGGGCCGTAGAGCTTGTGCGCGGAAAACGACATCAGGTCCACCGGCCACAGTGCGAGGTCGATCGCCACTTTGCCCGCGCCCTGTGCGGCGTCGACATGGAACAACACCCCGCGATCACGCACGATCTGACCGATGGCGGGAATGTCGTTGAGGGTGCCCAGTTCGTTGTTGACCAGCATCAGCGACACCAGGAAGGTGTCTTCGCGCATGGCTTCGCTGACTGCTTGCGCCGTGATCAGGCCCTCGGCGTCCGGCACCAGGTAGGTCACCGCGACACCGGCATCCTCCAGTTGCCTGGCGGTATCGAGAATGGCCTTGTGTTCGATCTGACTGGTGATGATATGGCCACCGCCAATGCGGCGGGCTTGGGCCACGCCTTTGAGCGCGAGGTTGTTGGATTCGGTGGCGCCGGAGGTCCAGACGATCTGCCCGGGTGTCGCGCCGACCAGTTCGGCGACCTGGCGTCGCGCCTGTTCGACTGATTGCCGGGCCTGCTGGCCGAAGACGTGGGAACTGGAAGCAGGGTTGCCGAAATTGCCGGTAAAGCCCAGACACTCGATCATCACCTTGATGACCCGCTCATCCACCGGCGTGGTGGCGGCGTAATCGAAATACAACGGACGTTTATTCATAAAAGACTCGCAGAGCGTGTTCCGGGATCAGGAAGCTCGTGACTGCAAACGGCAAAGCGCAGCCTTGTGAGCTGCGCGCGGTTTTCAGAACGTTACCAATACCTGATCGGATGCCGTTAAAGAAGAATTACTTCATTTAAAAGTGCGTAGGAACGCTCCTGAAAAGTCAGCTTAACAGGCATCGGGCAACCGGTTGAAGCAATGCGTCAGCTAAAGCTTTCGAGTATCAGCGGATACAGCGAACCCACAAGCAGCGCAGCCATGCCCCAATTGAACAGGCGCAGCCAGCGGCGATCCTTCAGAACATTGCGCAACAGCGTGCCGCAAGCGGCCCAGACACCCACGCTCGGCAGGTTGATGATCGCAAAGACGGCCGCGATCACGATCACATTCGTGAAGTATCCCTGCATCGGCGTGTAAGTGCTGATAGCGCCAATGGCCATGATCCAGGCCTTGGGATTGACCCACTGGAACGCGGCGGCACCCAGATAGCTGATCGGTTTCGCCTCGCCCTGCTGGCTCTCCGACATTGGCCCGGAATGGGCGATTTTCCACGCCAGATACAGCAAATACGCCGCCCCCACATAACGCAGCACGGTGTAGAGCAAAGGGTAGGTCTGGAACACCGCGCCAAGGCCAAAGCCGACCGCCACCACCAGTATGAAGAAGCCACAAGTGATGCCGAGCATGTGCGGAATCGTGCGGTTGAAGCCGAAGTTCACCCCGGAGGCCAGCAACATGGTGTTGTTCGGGCCGGGCGTGATCGAGGTGACGAGGGCAAACAGGGCGAAGCCCAGCAGCAGGTCGAGTGAGAGCGTCATGGGTGGCAGTCCGTCAGGGTCGGTCAGGTGTTGACCCTATCGCACACCTTCGGCGAAACCCATGGACAGTTACGCGAAACTTGGAGCAGTACAGTTTCGCCTCAGCTCGGACGACCGTGAAGCTGTACAGATCGCCCGACGTTCATTTCACCCTGGTTGTCGAAACCGAACGACTTTTGCGGCTGACCGAGCAGCTCGGCTTTTTTCGCGTGGTACTCGTCGAAGGACAATCCGCGGCGGTTCAGCGCTTCCAGCGCCAGTTCCTTGCTTTCTTCAGCAGTGTAAGGCCGAAGCTCAGGGGAAACATGGCTGGCACATCCGGCGAGTACGGAGACGGCGAGCATCAGCAAAGTGGCGATCATCGGTTTCATTTCTGGCGTCCTGGCGACTGGGTTCGAGGCAATGAACACAGGCTACCCGCGCCTCCCGGGCAGCAGAAATCAACGCTTTCAATAGTGGCTATCAAGAAATGGCGATCATTGCCCTTGTCAGCGCCAGCCCACCAGGCTGCAGTGCAATGCATTGTCGTGGCTGCGCTCCAGGCTGTGCAGGACCTGGAACGAGCCGAAGGTCACGGCCTTCGCCTGATGGGCGCGGATCAACTGCCAGAAATCCTCTTCGCCGCTTTCAAAGGACCGGAACGCAGCCTCCCCGGCTTCGCGGGTTTGCCATTGCAGATAATTGAGTACCCGCCGGCCATCATCGCTGGCCTGGATGCTGGCACTGAGAAAGCCGCGGTGCTGCCGGGCCAGATGTTCGGTCTGCGCCGACAATGCCAATACCAGCGCGGGTTGTTGATGCGGCTCGATCTCGAATTCGATCAGTTGAGTAAAGCTGCGATTGTTCTCTGAGGCTTGCATGAAATGTCCCCCACTCACATGTAAGGCGAATCTTGCGATCCGAAGGTGTGCAGGGTAAAACCTCAAGCTAACTAGAGGTCAAGAGGCAATTTTTAAATGATCACCCCGGAAAACCTGCACAAGGAACTTACCGTCGGCCAAGTCGCGGCGCGCAGCGGTGTGGCGGTCACGGCGCTGCACTTCTATGAGTCCAAGGGGCTGATCAAGAGCAACCGCAATCAAGGCAACCAGCGCCGCTATCCCAGGGAAGTGCTGCGACGGGTGGCCTTGATCAAGGTTGCCCAGCGCCTGGGAATTCCTTTGGCGGAGATCGGCGAAGCCCTCAAGTCGCTGCCCGACAACCGGGCACCGACGGCGGCGGACTGGAAAATGCTGTCGGCGCAATGGAGCCGGGAACTGGATGAGCGCATCAACCAACTGACCCTGCTGCGCGATCGCCTCAACGGCTGCATCGGGTGTGGTTGCCTGTCGATGGAGGCTTGTCCATTGCGCAACGCAGGCGATGTGCTGGGAGAGCGCGGGCCAGGAGCGCACTGGTTGGAGCCAACTTGATGGCACTTGAATGGCGCTGCTGCTCGTCGGGCACTCGGTGAGGCGAAAGAGGCTGGCCTATATTTATTCGGTCGTACAACGGCACAGGTACTTTCCATTCACAAAACAACAACAGGGAGTTCCATCATGAGCGTCAAACCCATTCCAGAGGGGTATCACAGCGTCACCCCCTATCTGGGCATCAACAAAGCCGCCGAAGCCATCGCCTTCTACAAAAAAGCCTTCGGCGCCATTGAAATCATGCGCCTGGACATGCCCGATGGCGGTGTCGGCCACGCGGAACTGCGCATCGGCGATTGCCCGATCATGCTGGGCACGCCATGCGATCAAGGACCGCTGAGCAACCCGGACAATTCGCCGTCCGTGGGTCTGCATTTGTACGTGACGGATGTCGACAAGTCCTACAAACAGGCGATCGATGCCGGCGCAACCGTTGTATCGGAGGTCAAGGATCAGTTTTACGGCGACCGTTCAGGGACCTTGAAAGATCCCTACGGGCACCTGTGGTTCCTGGCCACGCACAAGGAAGACCTGACTCAGGAACAGATCGAACAACGGGCCAAGGAGATGTTTGCCCAGGGTTGATATCTTTGGTGCTGGAGCGGGCCTCTTCGCGAGCAGGCTCGCTCCCACAAGGGTCCCGTCTTCAGCAGCACCGCCGACATGCCAATCACTTGCGCAAGCAAGCCCGCCCGCGACCTGTCGACAATGAGAAACATTTTCTTTCATTTCCCCTTTCGGGATTTCCCCTGCTCATCCGTCCTACTTAGATGCAGTCCTTTCGCGTAGGCAAAAGCCACGACCGGACCTTCTGGGCGCTCATCCCTGCGAAGCCCGCAGCCGAGCTGCCCCTCATCCAGGCAAGACCTCCAACATGTCAAAGAAGTCCCGTTCAAAAATCTGGTTTCTGGTCCATAGCTGGCTGGCATTGCCGATCTGGTTTTTCGTGCTGATCGTCTGTGTAACCGGAACCCTGGCCGTCATCAGTCAGGAGATCGTCTGGCTGACCAACCCGCCAATGCGCGCCAGCCAGCCCTCGGACGACGCCCCGCTACTCAGTTATCAGCAGGTCATCGAGGCCATCAACAAGGCCGAACCGCAGACCGTGGTGCAGAGCATCAGCCGCCCCGACGAGTCGCATTTCGCCCTGGATGTCGAAGTCAGCTACCCCGACGGGCGCTCGGTGGTGATTTATGTCAATCCGTACAGCGGCGTGATCCAGGGTGTCGCGCCGGAGTTCAACTTCCGCGCCTTCACCCGGGCGCTGCACGGCTGGTGGCTGGTGCCGTTCACCAACGGTTACAGCTGGGGCTGGTACCTGGTGTCGTTTCTCGGCTTGCCGCTACTGGCGTCGCTGGTCACGGGGCTGGTGGTCTACAAACGCTTCTGGAAAGGCTTTTTTCGGCCAACCCTGCGTATTCGCCACGGCGCGCGGATTTTCTGGGGCGACTTTCACCGCTTGAGCGGCATCTGGTCGATCTGGTTCATCGCGGTGATTTCCATCACCGGCACCTGGTTCCTGATCCAGGCATTGCTGTTCGATAACCAGATTTCCATTTCCACGGAAAAGATCATCCCGGCGATGTCCCGCGAAGCGGTGCCGCTGTCAGCCGATGGCTCGCCCCCGCCGCGTATCGACCTCGACCGCGCGATTGAAATCGCCACGCAGAAAATCTCCGGGCTGGAGGCCAGCTTTGTCAGTTTGCCGGGCAATGCCTACAGCCACCTGGATGTCGGCGGACGCGGTTGGTATCCGTTGATGTTCCAGACCGCCACGATCAACCCGTACAACGGCGAAATCGCCGCCTCGCGCCTGATCTCGGACCGTTCGACCCTGGAGTTCGTCACCGAGTCCATGCGCCCGTTGCACACCGGCGATTTCGGTGGCCTGTGGATCAAGCTGATCTGGGCGTTCTTCGGCCTGTTGCTGAGCATGATGGTGCTCAGCGGTCTGCTGATCTGGACCAAACGCACGGCACTGGCCACGGCCAATGCCTTCAAGCGCAGCAACAAAAAACAGCGTAGCAGCGCGGCGCAACCGGTCACGAACAACGAACCGTCGGAGGCCCACCTGTGAGCAAAGTCACTGCGGTCTCGCAACCCTCGCGCCTGCACGTGTTCTGGCACAAATGGCGCTTTCACCTGAACGTCCTGTTACTGCTGATTCCCCTGGGTTTCATGCCCAAGTACTTCGCCGACGAGGCATTGATGCGCGGCGACAGTGGCCTTGGCGAACGGGAGGTCGGCGAAGTCCGGGTCGGTCCCTGGAGCCTGCGCCTGGCGGAATTGCGCAACGCCGCGCCCATGCTCGACGGCCCGGCCGGTTACATGAAAGGTTTCAACGCCGCGTTGTGCGAGGCCTGTATCGGCCAGGTCAAGGCCACTTACCTGCGTATCGGCAAGCCCCGCAGCCTGCGCGCCGCCGGGGTGATTTTCTTCGGCACCCCGTACCGCATGGGTGCCTCGCTGCCCGTCCCGGAAAAGACCACGGCCGACGCCGAACTGTGGATCACCATGGAAGGCTGGGACGGCGCCATGCATCAGGCATCCATTCCTTTGAGCCAGGCCTCCCCCGCCACTATCGCCTGGCTGAACAAACAAGGAGGCAAACCATGATCACCCCTCTTCGCCCGCTCAACGCCGTGTTGCTGGTGCTCTGCGCCGGCTTCAGCGCCGCCGCCCTGGCCCACAATCCGATGTGCGAATGCAAGGCCATCGACGCGGAGCAGATCAAGTGCACCGGCGGTTTTTCCGACGGCAGCGGCGCTCCTGGCGTGACCCTCGATGTGATCGGCTACGACGAAACCATCCTGGTGCCGGGCAAGCTCGGGCCTGATTCGACCCTGACCTTCAAGAAGCCCGGCGCCGAGTTCTATGTGCTGTTCGATGCCGGCCCCGGTCACGTCGTGGAAATCGACCAAGCGGACATCGAGGCACCATGAGCACTCCAACGACCCAAGTCGTGCGCCCGGCCGGGGCCGGTCACGAAACCCTCTATGTTCTGCTGCTGTGCCTGACGATCCTGGCGGTGGCCGGCTCGGTGGTGCTCTGGCGCGGTGAATCCCATGAGGTGAGCAGCGTCAGCAGCCATCAACTGGATGCGCGCCGTGACCTCAGTGCATCCGAGCAAGGTATCTACGCCGATTTGCGGGTGACGCTGGACGAGATCCATTTGCTGCGCCAGGAACAGCAAGCGCTGCCGACACCCGAGTTGCTGGCCGAGGAAGGGTTTGCCCCGTTTGCCCGGGACGCCAGCTCCGTCAGCCGGGGTGGCCATGCCTGGCAAATGCTCGACGCCAAGGCCTATTTCGGCCGGAGCCAGATGCCGACGGTCGCCGGTTCGTTTCTGCTGCGCCTGAGCGCAACCGCCGACGCTGCACCGGACATCTGGCTCAACCGCACCAGCACGCTCACGGCACCGGCCGACCTCAGCGATGCCGCGCTCGAAAGCGCCGGCTGGCAGCAGGTCATCGCGCAATTCGATGCCGGTGTGACCCGCCAGCACCGGCACTGAACCCTCGCCTTTTTCCGAGAGAAGACCGCTTTCCCATGCCCAATTCATCTCAATGTTCTTTTTTGCGCCTGCTGCTGGTCGGTTTGCTCGCCTGCCTGCTGCCATCCCTGGCCAGCGCCGACGAAGCCAAGCGCCTGCGCATCGGCATCACCCTGCATCCCTACTACAGCTACGTGGCGAACATCGTCGGCGACAAGGCCGAGGTGGTGCCGCTGATTCCGGCCGGTTTCAACCCACATGCCTACGAGCCCCGCGCCGAAGACATCAAGCGCATCAGCGGGCTGGACGTGATTGTGCTCAACGGTGTCGGCCATGACGACTTCGCCGACCGCATGATCGCCGCCAGCGAAACCCCGAACGTGCCGGTAATCGAAGCCAACGAGAACGTACCGCTACTGGCCGCCACCGGCGTGGCCGCACGCGGTGCCGGCAAGGTGGTGAACCCGCACACCTTCCTGTCGATCAGCGCCTCGATTGCCCAGGTCAACAACATTGCCCGGGAGCTAGGCAAGCTCGATCCCGCCAATGCCAAAACCTACACCGAGAACGCCCGCGCCTACGGCAAGCGCCTGCGCAAGATGCGCGCCGACGCCCTGGCCAAACTGACCCAGGCACCGAACGCGGAACTGCGGGTGGCCACGGTACACGCGGCCTACGACTATCTGCTGCGCGAATTCGGCCTCGAAGTGACGGCCGTGGTCGAGCCCGCCCACGGTATCGAGCCAAGCCCGAGCCAGCTGAAAAAAACCATCGATCAACTGCGTGAACTGGACGTGAAGGTGATCTTCTCGGAGATGGACTTTCCTTCCACTTACGTCGACACCATCCAGCGCGAATCCGGCGTGAAGCTGTATCCGCTGTCGCATATTTCCTACGGCGAATACACCACCGACAAGTACGAAAAGGAAATGACCGGCAACCTCGACACTGTGGTGCGGGCGATTCAGGAGTCGGGCCAATGACATCGAAAGAAACCATCCTGGCCGATGCAGAATCCCCTGTGGGAGCGAGCTTGCTCGCGAAGGCGTCGTGTCAGTCGACCACCATGTTGCCTGATACACCGCCATCGCGAGCAAGCTCGCTCCCACAGGTTTCGGGGCCGACATTGGATTTTGCAGGCGTCAGCCTGACCCTCGGGCGCACGACGATCCTCGACAACGTTACCTTTCAGGTCCGCCCCGGCAGTGTGCACGCACTGGTCGGCCCCAATGGCGGTGGCAAGAGTTCGCTGATCAAGACCCTGCTCGGGCAAATGCCTCACCAGGGCCGCTTGAGCCAGCATTGGCCAGCCGAGCCGGGGACCATCGGCTATGTGCCACAGGCACTGGAGTTCGACCGGGGCTTGCCAATGACCGTCGACGATTTCATGGCCGCCATGTGCCAGCGTCGCCCGGCCTTTCTCGGCTTGAGCAAACACTACGCGACGGCGATTGGCGAGGCGCTGGAGCGGGTCGGCATGCAGGACAAACGCAAGCGCCGCATGGGCGCGCTGTCCGGCGGCGAACGGCAACGGGTGTTGCTCGCCCAGGGGCTGATTCCGCCTCCGCAATTGCTGGTGCTCGACGAACCGATGTCGGCCCTCGATGAGGCCGGCATCCGGGTGTTCGAACGCTTGCTCGGCGACTGGCGAGCGGCGGGCATCACCGTACTGTGGATCGAGCACGACCTGGAAGCGGTCGGGCGCCTGGCCGATCACGTCACCGGGCTCAATCGCCGGGTGCTGTTCGACGCCACGCCGCAACAGGCGCTGACACCGGAGCGTCTGTTGAATCTGTTCTCGACCCACCCACGGAGCCTTGCCTGATGAGTTACGAAGCTTTTCGCCTGATGGTCCAGGGCTGGGCGTCGTCGGGTTATCTGCCCGAGGCGCTGGCCTATGGATTCGTGGTTAACGCCCTGCTCGCCGGCCTGTTGATCGGCCCGGTACTGGGAGGCCTGGGCACGTTGGTGGTGGTCAAGCGCTTCGCGTTTTTCTCCGAGGCGGTCGGTCACGCCGCCCTGACCGGCGTGGCCATCGGCATCCTGCTCGGCGAACCCTACACCGGCCCCTACGGCAGCCTGTTCGGCTACTGCCTGCTGTTCGGCATCCTGCTCAATTACCTGCGCAACCGCACCGGTCTGGCGCCAGATACCTTGATCGGCGTGTTTCTCTCGGTGTCGCTCGCCTTGGGCGCGAGCCTGCTGCTGATTCTGGCGGGCAAGATCAACGTACACATTCTGGAAAACGTGCTGTTCGGCTCGGTGCTGACGGTCAATGGCAATGACCTGCTGGTGCTGGCCATCGTCGGTTCGCTGGTCATGGCCCTGGCCTTGCCTTTGTACAACCGCATCATGCTCGCCAGTTTCAACCCGCAACTGGCGGCGGTGCGCGGGGTGGCGGTGAAAACCCTGGATTATCTGTTCGTGATTCTGGTGACGCTGATTACCGTTGCCGCCGTGAAGGTCATCGGCGCGATTCTGGTGGGCGCCCTGCTGGTGATTCCGGCCGCCGCAGCACGCCTGCTCAGCCAATCGCTGAAGGGCTTTTTCTGGTGTTCGGTGCTGATCGCCACGGTCAGCACACTGTGCGGGATTCTTGCACCGATTGTCTTCGACCTGCCGATCCCGTCCGGCGCCGCGATCATCCTAGTGGCCGGTATCGCCTTCGCCCTGGCCGCCATCGCGCGCGGCGTCGTCCCCAGCCTGAAAGGGAACCTTGGATAAATGATTTTTTCACTGCGCCAACTGACCCTCGCCGTCGCCCTGTGCGGGCTGGCGACAACGACCATGGCCGCCGACAACGGCAAACCGCTGCGTGTGCTGGCCTCCTTGCCGATTACCTATGGCCTGGGTGAGGTCTTGCTCAAGGGCACCGATGTCAGCCTCGAACGCGCGACCCCGGCCAACCTGCCCGGCAGCCGCCAGACCGCCTACTTCACCGGCCGTGGCGCCCCGGCGCTGGCCAAACTGGCAAGCGACGCCGATGCGGTGATCGGCCTGCGCTCACTGTGGCCGGATGACCCGCTGTACCCGATCGCCCGGCGCAGCAATATCCGCATCGTCGAAGTCGACGCCGCTCGCCCCGTGGACGGCGCCCTGCCCGGCATAGCCGTACAGCCCGACAACAAGGTCGACGGGCTGAACAGTCAGCCGTGGTTCTCCAGCAATAACATGGGGCGCATGGCCGATGTGATGGCGGCGGACCTGGTGCGCCTGGCCCCCAAGGCCAAGCCGAAGATCGACGCCAACCTGGCATCGCTCAAGCAGCGTTTGCTCAAGCTCAGTGCCGACAGCGAAGCGCGGTTGGCCAATGTGGACAACCTCAGTGTGATGAGTCTCAGCGATCACTTCGGCTACCTGATCGGCGGTCTCAATCTGGAATTGATCGGCCAGGATGCACGCGCCGATGCCGAGTGGACACCGGAGGCGCTGAAGCAATTGGGCGCAACGCTCAAGGATAATGACGTGACGGTGGTGCTGCATCACCGGCAGCCGTCGGATGCGCTGAAAGCGGTGATTGCCGGGTCGGGTAGCCGGTTGGTGGTGCTGAGTACCGATGCCGAGGACCCGGTCGCGGAACTGGAGGGGAATGTGGATTTGCTGATCAAGGGGTTGAGCGGCGTTTAAGGTCTGTACGACCGCGTTATCGTTCATCGCGAGCAAGCTCGCTCCCACAGGATATGTGCCATGCCGCAGATCACTGTGGGAGCGAACTTGCTCGCGATAGCGGCCTGATAGGCGACACAAGACTCCAGACCTGAAAAAGCCCGCTGACTGTCACCAGTCCAGCGGGCTTCTTTTTGCATGACGGATCAGTGCGCCACAGCCGCCTGCTCGTCCATCTTCTGCCGCAGGCTCAATGGACGCATGTCGGTCCAGGTTTCTTCGATGTAGGCCAGGCATTCCTTTTTCAGCCCGCTTTTACCCACGGTGCGCCAGCCTTGTGGCACGGCTTTGTAGTCGGGCCAGATCGAGTATTGCTCTTCGTGGTTGACCACGACCTGAAAGAGGATGTCCTCGCGGTCGAATACTGACGTCATGCTGTCTCTCCATCGTTTTCGGGCGGGTTGCGTTGTGCACGCAACCGTTATGTAGAAGGAACGATCCGCAGGGCGGAAAATTTAAGGATGGGCCGTGGCGGCGGCCAGGGCTCGCCCGAAAATCTCGGCCACGCGATCGATTTGCGCAGCGGTAATCACCAGTGGCGGCAGGAAGCGCACCACCGCGCCGTGGCGGCCACCGAGTTCCAGGATCAAGCCACGCTTGAGGCATTCGCGCTGCACCAGTGGTGCCAGGCGGGCGAAAGCCGGCGGATGGCCTTGGGCATCCAGCGCGCCCGTCGGGTCCACCAGTTCGACGCCGAGCATCAAGCCACGTCCGCGAATGTCCCCCAGTTGCGGGAAGTCCCGCTGCAGGATGCGCAGGTGCTCGGCCAGACGCTCGCCCATCGCGGCGGCATGCTCGCAGACCTTGTGTTCGACCAGATAACGCATCACCGCGCAACCGGCGGCCATGGCCATCTGGTTGCCACGGAACGTCCCGGCATGGGCGCCCGGCAGCCAGGTGTCGAGCCAGTCGCGATAGACCACCACCGCCAGCGGCAGGCTGCCACCGATGGCCTTGGACATCACCACGACATCGGGAATGATCCCGGCATGCTCGAAGGCGAACATCTTGCCGGTGCGGGCGAAGCCACTCTGGATTTCATCGACGATCAGCGCGACACCCGCCTGTTCAGTGATCCGCCGCACACCGCGCAACCAGTCCAGATCCGCCGGAATCACCCCGCCCTCGCCCTGCACCACTTCCACGATCACCGCCGCCGGCAATTGCACACCAGCCTCGGGATCATTGAGCAGGTTTTCCAGGTAACTCAGGTTGGCTTTGACCCCTTGCGCGCCGCCGAGCCCGAACGGGCAGCGGTAATCGTAAGGGTACGGCATGAACTGCACGCCGCTGCCAAGCAAGGCGCCCAAGGGCTTTTTCGGCCCCAGACTGCCCATCAGGCTCAACGCGCCCTGACTCATGCCGTGATAGCCCCCCTGGAACGAGATCACGGTGCTGCGACCTGTGGCGGTACGCACCAGTTTCAGTGCCGCTTCCACGGCGTCGGTGCCGGTCGGGCCGCAAAACTGGATCTTCGCTTCAGCGGCCAGGGCAGGCGGCAGCAGCCCGAACAGATCCTGGACGAACCGGTCCTTGACCGGCGTGGTCAGGTCCAGGGTGTGCAGCGGCAGCTCATCGGCCAGCACTTGCTGGATGGCTTCGATCACCACCGGGTGGTTGTGCCCCAGGGCCAGGGTTCCGGCTCCGGCCAGGCAATCGATGAAGGTGCGGCCTTCGACATCTTCGACGTAGATGCCCTTGGCGCGCTTGAGTGCCAGGGGAATGCGTCGCGGATAGCTGCGGGCGTTGGATTCCTGCCGGCTCTGACGGGCGAGCAATGGCGATTCGTTGAATTGATAAAGCGTCTCGGCGGACGTCGCCGGCTGCTCTTCGATAAGGTTGGTAGCGACTGACATCTCTCGACCCCTCAATAAGGTTTTCCTGTTCTGGAAACGCATCAGCGCTTGAGGGATTTAGGCGGTAACCCGGAAACCTTTGCAGGAGCGAGCTCTGCTCGCGATGGACTCAAGAACAGCGCGTGCATTCAGAAAGCACGCGTTATCGTTATCGACCATCGCGAGCAGAGCTCGCTCCTACAGGGGAGGGGTGTTTTTCAGGCCGGTTGCAGCGGCATTGTCAGCTCAACCCGCAAGCCGTCCGGTCGGCTATCGAAATGCAACGTGCAACCGCAACGCTGAACGATGGCCTGGACAATCGCCAGGCCCAAACCACAGCCTGTGCTCTGACCGTTGCGCCAGAAGCGCTGGGTCAGGTGTTGCAGATCTTCTTCGGCAATCCCTGGCCCATGGTCGCGCACCACAAACTGCACACGATTGCCGGTGGTTTCCAGGCTCAACTCCACCGCTTTGTCGGCGGGGGTATGGCGCAGTGCGTTGTCGAGCAAGTTGCGCAGCGCGGCAATCGACAGCACGGCGGGCATTTGTACCGGCGCCGCGGAAACCTTGCCCGGTGCCTGAAACCTGATGCGCTGGCGATCGCCGCTTGCCGCGTCCTGGATCGCCAGTTTCGCCACTTGTTCGGCGTTGCACTGCACACCGTCGTCGAATGACAGACTGCCCTCGACGCGCGCCAACAACAGTAATTGTTCGAGGGTCCGGTGCATGCGGTCGGCGCCCTCTTCGGCCCGGGCCAGGGACTGGTCCCGGGCGCTGCCTTGCGTCATCCGCGCCACTTGCAGGTGGGTCTTGATCGCGGTCAGCGGGCTGCGCAGTTCGTGGGCTGCGTCTCCGGTCAGGCGACGTTCGCGCTCAATGGTCTTGCCGATGCGCTGGAGCAACTGGTTCTGGGTTTCCAGCAAGGGTTGCAGCTCGCTGGGCAGTGGCTGGATCTGCAAGGGTTCGAGGGAGTCGGCGCTGCGGCGCATCAAGGCATCGCGCATGCGGTTGAGCGGCGCCAGCCCCTGGCCGATGCCCAGCCAGAGCAAACACAGGCAACCGAGCAGCGCCACGCCCACCGGCACCGAAGCGGCCAGCAGGATCGACATGTTCAACGCCTCACGCTCGATCTGCCGGTCAGCGGTGGTGATGCGCAGATCGCCCCGGGCCAACGTGAAACTGCGCCACGGCGCGCCGTCGATCATCTGATCGTGAAACCCGAGTTTCTCGGCCTCCAGGGTCTGCTGCGGATCGGAGTGACTGCGGGCAAGGATTTCGCCGCGCAACGAGCTGACCTGGCACGCCATGCCACCCGGAATGTTCAGCTGTTCGGCACTGAAGTGGGTGCCCTCGCCCTTGCTCGGCACGGGCGGCAGTTGCTCCATCAGGCCGGCGACCATGCGTGCCGAGGCCACCAGGCGCTGGTCGAGGGAAAACATCATTTGATTGCGCAGATCGCTGAGCATCCAGGCCGCGGCCAGGGCCCAGATCAAGGCAAATGCGGCGCCGAGCGTCAGACTCAGGCGCAAACGCAAACTCATCACTTCGATTTTTCTCCGCCATCAGCCGGCCCCAGGCGATAGCCCAGGCCGCGCACGGTCTCGACAATGCCGTTGCCAAGCTTGCGCCGCAGGTGATGGATATGGACGTTAAGGGCGTTGCTTTCCAGTTCGTCGTTGAAACCGTAGACGCTGTCCTTGAGTTGCTCGGTGGACAACACACGGCCACGGTTATGCAGCAAGGCTTGCAGCAATGACTGCTCACGGCGCGACAGGTCCACCGGTTGCCCCGCGAGCGTGGTTTCGCGACTGCTCGGGTCGTAGGTCAGGGCACCATGCTCGATCAGGTTGACGCTGCGCCCCGCCACCCGCCGCAACAGCGTGTGCAAGCGTGCAGCGAGTTCGCGCAAGTCGAACGGTTTGAGCAGATAGTCGTCGGCACCGGCTTGCAGGCCATCGACGCGATCAGTGACCGAGTCCCGGGCAGTGAGGATCAAAACCGGCAACTCCAGGCCTTGATGGCGCAACTGCTGCAGCAGCTTGAGGCCATCCTCGTCCGGCAACCCAAGGTCGAGCACCATCACGTCGAACTCCGCGACCTTGAGCATCGCCCGGGCGGCGGACGCCGTGGCGACGTGTTCCACGGTCAGGCCCTGGGCGGTCAGGCCGGCGACGATACCGCTGGCGATCAATTCATCGTCTTCGCAAACCAGTACGTGCATGGGGAGCCTCGTAGAAATAAAGCCTATTAAGCCGTTGACCGATTAAGTCGACATTATGCCGCAAGCGCCACCGCCACAAGGCCGGGGCGGTTAATCATCGGTTAATCGCCACCCGCCACTGTGCACCTCATTAGCACAGGACAAAGGCTTATCCATGCGTCGTCTGTTTTTACTTTTTACTCTCTTGATCGTGGGCCTGGCCCAGGCGGGAACCAATCCGTTCGACACCAAACCTGAATTCCTCCCGGTTGATAAAGCCTTCGCGTTTACCTCTGAACGCCTGGAATCCGGTGAAACCCAGCTCTATTGGCAGATCACCGACGGCTATTACCTGTATCAGAAACGCTTGAAGTTCGATGGCTTGCCTGCCGACCAGCATCCTGTGCTACCGGAAGGCGAAGCCCACAGCGACGAGTTTTTCGGTGAACAGCAAGTCTACCGTCAGGGCCTGGAACTGAAAATTCCGGCGGGTGCCAGCGGTCAGGTCAAGGTCAGTTACCAGGGCTGCGCCGATGCCGGTTTGTGTTATCCGCCACAAACCAGAGTCGTGGACCTGGGCAATACCAATGCACTGAATGCGGCCACTGAAGCGCCGGACCAGGCGCTGGCCAGCAGCCTGCAACAACGGGCGCTGGGCTGGAGCCTTGTGCTGTTCTTCGGCCTGGGCCTGTTGCTGGCCTTCACGCCTTGTTCACTGCCAATGCTGCCGATTCTGGCTGGGTTGATCGTCGGCAGTGGCGCCACGCCCAGACGCGGATTCGCCCTGGCCAGCAGTTATGTGGTCAGCATGGCGCTGGTGTATGCGGCGATGGGTGTCCTGGCCGCCACCCTCGGGGCGAACCTGCAAGCCTGGTTGCAGAACCCCTGGCTGCTGGGCAGTTTCGCGGCGATTTTCGTGCTGCTGGCGCTGCCGATGTTCGGTTTCTTCGAACTGCAACTGCCGGTGGCCGTGCGTGATCGCCTGGAAAACGTCTCGCGCAATCAACGCGGCGGCAGTCTGATCGGCGCCGGGGTGCTGGGGGCGCTGTCCGGTCTGCTGGTTGGCCCCTGCATGACCGCACCACTGGCCGGCGCCCTGCTCTACATCGCGCAAAGCGGTAACGCGCTGCATGGCGGATTGATTCTGTTTGCCATGGGCATCGGCATCGGTGTGCCGCTGTTGCTGCTGGTGACCGTCGGCAATCGTTTCATGCCCAAGCCAGGCGCCTGGATGAACCTGGTCAAAGGCATTTTCGGCTTCCTGTTCCTCGCCACCGCATTGTTGATGCTGCGTCCGGTGCTCGACGAATCCCTGTGGGTCGGCTTGTGCGGTGCGCTGCTGTTGATCGCGGCCTACAGCGCCTGGAAGCAGTCGGAAGGTTTTGGCCGTATCGCGCACCTGTTTGGCGCCAGTTCGTTACTGCTCGGTTTATGGGGTGGCCTGTTGGTGATCGGTGCAGCCGGTGGCGGCGATGATCCGTTCAAGCCATTGCAGGTCTACCGCGCCTCGAACCAGGCTGTGGCCGCCGTGCCGGTTGGCCACGATGCCTTCATCACCATCAAGGATCCGCAGGCACTGCAACGGGAACTCGACGCCGCACAGGCTCAGGGTCAGTGGGTGCTGCTGGACTACTACGCCGACTGGTGCGTGTCGTGCAAGGTCATGGAGAAACAGGTCTTCGGCAAAACCCGTGTCCTCGAGGCTTTGAGCGATGTGCGCTTGCTGCGACTGGACGTCACCGCCGACAATGCCGCCAGCCGTGAACTGCTCGGCCGTTACCAAGTGCCAGGGCCACCGAGCCTGCTATGGATTGGTGTGGACGGTGAAGAGCGGCGCAGCCAGCGCATCACCGGCGAGGTCGATGCCGATACATTCCTGCAACGCTGGACCACCACCCGAGACGCCCGTTAATGCTGACTTTCACCCTCGGCACCTTTGCCATCGCGCTCAATCACCTGCTGTTGATCAGTGCGCTGGCGCTGGCCACTTTTGTCGGCTGGCGGGTCGCCAAGCGTGGTGGTGAAAACCCTGAGTCGGTGCTGTTCAGCCTGTTTCTGATGGGCATGCTGGCAGCCCGAATCAGTTTCGTGGCGGCCTATTGGGTGCACTATCGCAACGATCCGTGGCAGGTCATCGACCTGCGCGATGGCGGTTTCCTCGCCTGGCCGGGGGTCGTGGTCGTTTTGCTCGCCACGCTGTATCGCGGCTGGCGTCGCCCGGGTCTGCGCCGTCCATTGGGCTTTGGCGTGGCCAGTGGCCTGGCGTTCTGGCTGTTGGCGACGTTCTCCCTGTCGATTTATGAACAAGGCACACGCCTGCCGGAAATCACCCTGCGCAACGCCGCCGGCGAAACCGTGCAACTGGCCGACTACAAGGGAGGCCCGTTGGTGATCAATCTCTGGGCCACCTGGTGCCCGCCGTGCCGCCGGGAAATGCCGGTGCTGGAAAACGCCCAGCAACAACGGCCGGACCTGACGTTCCTGTTCGTCAATCAGTCAGAAAGCATGCAAAGCGTCGCGATCTTTCTGGAAACCCAGGGCCTGAGCCTGTCCAACGTGCTGTTCGACGGCAGTGGGCGTCTGAGCCAGGCCGTCGGTTCCATGGCATTGCCGACTACGCTGTTCTACAACCCCGAGGGTCGCCTGCTGGGCAGCCATCTGGGCGAGTTGTCGGAAGCCAGCCTGGCCCGCGCGCTGGAAAACTTCGACACCGTACCCGCCACCTCTTCAAGGAAACTGCCATGCCCCGCCTCCGCCACCTGCTGACCCTGAGCCTTGGTGCTGCCCTGTTGCACCTGCCATCGGTGCAGGCCGAAGAGTTGCCCGATGCCATCAAGAAAATCGAGGCCAAAGGCGCGAAAATCGTCGGCCAGTTCGACGCCCCCGACGGCTTGCGTGGTTATGCCGCGCAATACCAGAACCGCGGCATGGCGCTGTACCTGACCCCGGATGGCAAACACGTGTTGCTGGGCAACCTGTATGACGCCGAAGGCAATGACCTGAGCAGCGCACCTTTGCAGAAACTGGTGTATGCACCGATGGCCAAGGAAGTCTGGGCCAAGTTCGAAACCAGCAACTGGATCGGCGACGGCAAGAAGGATGCGCCGCGCGTGGTGTACCTGTTCAGTGACCCGAACTGCCCGTACTGCAACATGTTCTGGGAACAGGCCCGACCGTGGGTCAAGGCCGGCAAAGTGCAGTTGCGCCACATCATGGTGGGCATCATCCGCGAAGACAGCCCGGGGAAATCCGCCGCGCTGCTCGCCGCCAAAGACCCGGAAAAAGCCCTGCAGGATCACGAAGCCGCTGGCAAGGAGAGTTCGCTCAAGGCCTTGAAGGAAGTGCCGCCGGCGATTCAGGCAAAGTTCGCGGCCAACATGCAATTGATGGAAGAGCTGGAGTTGCAGGCGACGCCGGCGATTTTCTACATGGATGACAAGGGCAATCTGCAACAGCAGCAAGGCGCTCCGTCGCCGGATAAGTTGGCGAAGATTCTCGGGCCGAAGTGAGTTCAGCGCCCCCATCGCGAGCAAGCTCGCTCCCACAGGGAAAGGTGATCACCTGTGGGAGCGAGCTTGCTCGCGATGGCATCGGTAGATTCGACTAATTTCTGTCGGCCAAAAATGCCAACAAGGTTTCCGTCACAAACCCTGGGTTCTCCAGATTGGAAATATGCCCCGCCTCCGGCACCAGCACCCACGGGCAGCCAATCAGCTCAGCCATTTCACGGGCTTCACCCGGTGGCCGAGGCTTGTCCTGATCGCCGCACATCACCAGCGTGGTCGCTGCGTCCAGTTCGCCCAGACGCGATAACTGGTCATCGCGCCCAAATGTAATCCGCCCCATCGGCGCGATGCTTTCACGCAGGCGATCCGCGGGTAGAGCCGCGAGGGAAGCACGAAAATCCCGGTAGAGCGCCGATTGCGGATCAATGCCCGGCCGGAAGAAAATCGGCACCACGATATCCAGCAGCGCTGGCGTGATGACACCCGCCTCTTCGATCTGCTTCAACAGTGAAAAGTAATACTGGCGAGTCGGCTCCGGTTCGGCGCCGACGTAGGTGTCCATCAACACCAGGCCATTGAGCCGGTGCGCTGCCGACAACGCCAGGCGCGCGCCCCACATGCCGCCGACCGACAGGCCGACCAGCGTGACCCGCTCGATGTCCAGATGGTCGAGCAGGACCAATGCCTGACGCGCCAGGTCATCCAGCGACGTCGTACCGACAGGCAACGGCCCGGATTGGCCGTGCCCCCACAGCTCCAGGGCTATCACACGATACTGTTGCGAGAGCGCGGCAATCTGCGGCGCCCACATGGCCTGGTCCCACAGGTAACTACCGGCCAGCAGTACCGCCGGGCCGGTACCTTGATCGATGTAGTGGAGGGCTTGTCCGTCTATCGTTACGAAGGGCATCGACTGTCTCCGCGAGCACAAAGGGAGCCCGAAGACTGAGCGGCTGACGGATCGCAGTCAATCGCGAGAATGTATGCGTTTGTACAACCGCCATCGCGGGCAAGTCGGATCGCCGCACCGCCGCTCCCACAGGGATTCATGCTGATCACAAATGATGTGTTCACCACCCACTGTGGGAGCGAGCTTGCTCGCGATGGGGCCAGTACTGACGCCAGGGAATCAAAGCCCCTCCAGCTCCGCCATCAGGTCATTCAAGCGATCCACTTTCTCCTCGGTGAGCTCGCTGGCCGCCAACCCGTCGATGTACCGGGCCAGTTCTTCCACCGTGCTGCATTCGAACATCGCCCGCAGCGGCACATCCCGTTGCAGGGATTTCTGCACCCGCGAGGCGATTTGCGTGGCCAGCAGCGAATGCCCGCCCAACTCGAAGAAATTGTCGCGAACGCCCACTCTCTCGACCTTCAGTACCTCGGCCCAAATGTCTGCCAGGGTCTGCTCCAGCTCATTGCGCGGCGCCTGGTAATCCTGGCTTTGCAATTGACCGATCTCCAGCGTCGGCAGGGCCTTGCGGTCCAGTTTACCGTTGGCGTTGAGCGGCAGCTTGTCCAGCCATAACCAGTGCAGCGGCACCATGTATTCCGGCAGTTCGGCGCGCAGGCGTTGCTTGATGCGCTCCAGGCGTTCAGCCGGATCGAGCGCAACATCCGCCGCGACCAGATAGCCCACCAGGTGCTTGCCGTTCGCCCCTTCCTGCACACCCACCGCCGCATCGCGGACTTGCGGTTGTTCGTGCAGGCGAGCTTCGATTTCACCGAGCTCGATGCGGTAACCGCGGATCTTCACCTGATGGTCGACCCGGCCGACATATTCCAGAACGCCGTCACTGCGACGGCGGGCCAGGTCGCCGGTGCGATACAGGCGCTCACCCGGTGCGCCGAACGGGTTCGGCACAAACACCGGTGCCGTGCGCAGCGGATCGCTGACATAGCCGCGACCGACCCCGGTCCCCGCCACGCACAGTTCACCCACCGCGCCCAGCGGCACCAGTTCCAGCGCTCCGTCGAGCAGGTACAATTTGTTGTTGTCAGTCGGCGTACCAATCGGCAGGTAGCTGCCGCGAGTCGAAGCCATATCGACGCGGAAGAACGCCACGTCATCCGAGCACTCCGCCGGGCCATAGGCATTCACCAGGCCGATCTGCGGATAGCGCAGCAACCATTGATGCGCCAGTTCCGGCGGCATCGCCTCCCCCGTCGGCAACATCCAGCGCAGGCCATCGAGGCTCATGCGTTCCTGGGCGAGCATGCCCTGGATCAGCGAAGGCACGCTTTCCAGCACGGTGATGCCCTGGCTTTGCACATGGGCCAGCAAACCCTGGGGATCGTGGGCAATGGTGTTCGGCACGATGTCCACCCGGGCGCCGAACAACGGCGCGGCGAGGAACTGCCACACGGAAATGTCGAAGCTTTGCGACGCGGTTTGCGCGATCACGTCGGCGTCGCTCAGGTTCAGGTACGGCACCTTGCTCAACTGGTTGTTGAGCATGCCGCGCTGTTCGACCATCACGCCTTTGGGCAAACCGGTGGAGCCAGAGGTGTAGATCACATAGGCGAGGTTGTCCGGACCACTGTAGACACCAGGATTGTCCGCCGACAGCGCAAGGGCCTGGACTTCTTCCCAGACCAGCAGCCGTGGCCGGCTGGAGCAGCCGAACTCCTCGAGCAAGGCTTGCGCCTGCTCACGACAGGCTTGCGTGCACACCAGCAATGGCGTGCGGCTCAGATCGATGATCCGGCTCAGACGCTGACCCGGCAAACCCGGATCCAGCGGCAGGTAACCCGCCCCTGCCTTGAAGCTGCCGATGATCATGCCCAGCAAATCGAGGCTGCGTTCGGCCAGCAAGGCCACCGGTTGATCGCGCCCGACACCGGCGGCGATCAATGCATGACCGAGGCGGTTGCTGCGCTGGTTCAGCTCCAGATAACTGTATTGCCGGTCCAGACAACCGGCGGCAATTCGCAGTGGATGCCGGGCGACCTGCGTTTCGAACAATGAAACGTAGCTCTGCTCCAGCGGGTAATCGTGTTCGCTCTGGTTGCAGCCATGGATGAGGAAGTCCTGCTCCTCAGTCCCCAGCAACGGCAGGTCGGCCATGTCGCCATGGAAACCTTCCACCAATGCCAGCAGCAGACGCTTGAACTCAGCGAGCATGCGCTCGACCGTGGCCTCATCGAAGTAGCGTTGGTCGTAGGACAGGTGCAAGCCCAGGTCATCGCCCGGATAGCACACGGCCGTGAGCGGGAAGTTGGTATGGGTTCGGCCCGAGTCCGAGGTCGCGTTGAGGCTCTGCGCACGGTCGAGCACCGAGACTTCCACCGGGGCGTTTTCGAACACGAACAGGCTGTCGAACAGCGGCTGGCCTTTGGGCAGTTCGCTTTGCTCCTGGATGTTCACCAGTGGCAGGTATTCGTATTCACGCAGTTGCATATTGTTGTCGAGCAGACCGGTGAGCCACTGGCGCACGCTGCATCGCTGGCCGTCCTCAGGCATTTTCACCCGCAGCGCGATGCTGTTGATGAACAGGCCGACGGTGCGCTGCATCTGCGGCATGTCCACCGGACGCCCGGCCACGGTGACGCCGAACAGCACGTCGCGATCACCGCTCAAGCGCCGCAGCACCAGGGCCCACGCCGCCTGGGCAAAGGTGTTGATGGTCAACTGATGGGCCTGGGCCAGTTCGCGCAATTGCGCACCGTCACGGGCATCGAGCCTTGTATAGCGGTCGCCGACGATCATGCCGCCGCTGTCGCCGGCATGTTCACGCAGCAATGGCCGGTCGCTCGGGATCGGCGTGGTCCGTTCGAACCCCTGCAGGTTGGTTTTCCACCACTGCCGTGCTTCGGCCAGGCTCTGATGCTGCAGCCAACCGATGTAGTCGCGATAACGTGGTGGTACCTCCAGCTGCGCTTCCCGGCCTTCGCCGAGGGCGCTGTAGATCTCGAAGAAATCATTCATCAGCAGCGAACGGCACCAGGCATCGATGAGGATGTGGTGGTTGCTCATCATGAACCAGTAACGCGCCGCGCCCACACGGATCAAACGCAAGTGGAACGGCGCCTGGTTGAGCAGATCAAACCCCACCTCGCGTTCGGCCTTGAGCAAGGTTTGCAGCTTCGGCTCTTGCTCGGCTTCGGCGAGATTGCTCCAGTCGAGGTATTCGATCGGCGTGCTGCCCGGTTTGTGGATCACTTGCAGCATGTCTTCGCCGACGTTCCAGCAGAACGACGCGCGCAATGCTTCGTGGCGGGCGATCACTGCTTGCCAGGCCTGGGCGAAACGCTGCGGGTCCAGTTCGCTGTTGATGCGGTAGCGGTCCTGCATGTAGTACAGGCCGGTGCCCGGCTCCAGCAAGGTGTGCAACAGCATGCCTTCCTGCATCGGGGTCAACGGGTAGACGTCTTCGATGACGGCGGCCGGGACCGGCAGCGCATCCAGTTGAGCCTGGCTGAGATTCGCCAGCGGGAAATCCGACGGCGTCAGGCCACCCGCGTCGTCGCGCAGGCAATGCTCGATCAGGCTGTTCAACTCACCGAGGTAGGCATCGGCTAACTCGTTGATGGTTTGCCCATCGAAGCGTTCGGCGCTGAAAGTCCAGCGCAGTACCAGTTCACCGCCATACACCTGACCGTCGACGCTCAGCTCGTTGGGCAACGGTGCATTGGCATCGTGGGCCGCACCAATGGCTTCATCCAGTGGATGGAACAGCGCGTCTGCCCCGAAGCTCTGGTCGAACTGGCCGAGGTAGTTGAAGGTGATCGGCGCCACCGGCAACTGCGCCATGCTGTGACGGCTCAGGTCATCGGCCAGGTAACGCAGCACGCCATAGCCCAGGCCTTTGTGCGGCACGGCACGCAATTGCTCCTTGATCGCCTTGATCGACACGCCCTGCCCGGCGGCTTCTTCGATGTTCAGCGGCGTCAGGCGCAGTGGGTAGGCACTGGTGAACCAGCCGACGGTGCGGGTCAGGTCGATCTCGTCGAACAGCGCTTCGCGGCCGTGGCCTTCCAGCTGAATCAGCGCCGATGGCTGACCGCTCCAGCGGCACAGCACGCGGGCCAATGCGGTCAGCAGCAAGTCGTTGACCTGGGTGCGATAGGCACTCGGTGCCTGTTGCAGCAACTGCCGGGTACGCTCGCTGTCGAGGCGCACGCTGACGGTTTGTGCATGTCGGTTCTGCCGCCCGCCTGCGGGGTGATCACAGGGCAAATCGGCAGTGGGCCCGGCCAGGTGCGCCTGCCACCAGCCCAGTTCTTCGCGCAGGGACTCACTGCCGGCGTAGGCTTGCAGCCGTGCGGCCCAGTCCTTGAAGGCGCTGGTTTTCGCCGGCAGTTTCACCGACTGCTGTGCGTCCAGTTGGCGGTACACGGTTTGCAGGTCGTCCAGCAGTACGCGCCATGAAACACCATCGACGACCAAGTGGTGAATCGCGATGAACAGCCGTTGCTGGCCCTCGGGACCATCGACCAGCAACACGCGTATTAGCGGTCCCTCTTCGAGGTCGAGGCTGAGCTGGGCATCGGCGAACAAGGCCGCGCATTTGTCCATCGACGAAACGCGCACCTGCCACAACACCGGAGCCTCGGAAATCGGCTGATGCTGTGCTTGCCACTGACCGGCGACCTTGCTGAAGCGCAGACGCAAGGCGTCGTGCTGTTCGATTACCGCCAGCAGCGCTTGCTCCAGTCGATGGGGCTCCAGAGGTGCGGTCGGTTGCAGCAACAACGCCTGGTTCCAGTGCTGGCGCTGCGGGATGTCAGTGTCGAAGAACCAGTGCTGGATCGGCGTCAGACGCGACTCACCCATGATCAAGCCCTGCTCGGCGCTGACCTGCTCGCTGCGGCTGGCCACGGCGGCGAGGGTCTGCACGGTCTGGTGCTGGAACAGGTCGCGAGGGCTGAAGTGAATGCCCTGCTGCCGTGCCCGGCTGACCACCTGGATCGACAGGATCGAGTCACCGCCCAACTCGAAGAAGTTGTCGTTGAGGCCGACCTGTCCGACGTTCAGCACTTCGCACCAGATCTGCGCGAGGCTGACTTCAAGCTCGTTGCTCGGCGCTACGTAGTGATGGCGATTCAGCTCCGGGTCCGGCGCCGGGAGAGCGCGGCGGTCGAGTTTGCCATTGGCGGTCAGCGGCATGCGGCCCAGCAGGATCAGGTGCGTGGGCACCATGTAGTCTGGCAGTTGCGATTTCAGATGCGCCTTGAGGGCCTCGCGCAAGACCGATTGCTGTGCTTCGTTCTGTTCGGCGACGTCAGTCACCAGATAGCCGACCAGTTGCTTGCCACTCGGTGCATCGAGCGCCAGCACAACGGCTTCACGAATCGATTCGTGCTCCAGCAGACGGGTTTCGATCTCGCCCAGTTCGATGCGGAAACCACGAATTTTCACTTGATGGTCGATGCGTCCGAGGTATTCCACCAGGCCGTCGGCGCGCTGACGCACCAGGTCGCCGGTGCGATAGATACGTCCGCCGTTGGCGGCAAACGGATCGGCCACAAAGCGCTCCGCGGTCATGCCCGGACGCTGGTGATAGCCCTGGGCCAGACCCGCGCCACCGACGTACAACTCGCCCGTCGCACCTTGCGGCACCAACGCCAGGTCGGCGTCGAGAATGTAGGCCACGCGGTCGCCGATGATGCTGCCGATCGGCACGCTGCCAGCGCCCTCTTCCAGCACTTCAGGGGCGAGACTGGCCAGCGGCATGACCACGGTTTCGGTCGGGCCGTAGGCGTTGAAGAACAGGCTCGGCTTGAAGGCTGCGCGAATGCGCGCCAGGTGTTCACCGGTCAGCGCTTCGCCGCCGGTGATGATCATGCGCACCGGCAGGGTTTCATTTTGCGTTGCCAGCCACTGCGCCAACTGGCTGCCATAGCTCGGCGTGAATCCGAGGACGTTGATCTGATGACGACGGATCAGGCCACAGATTTCTTCCGCGTCCCACTGCCCTTGAGCCCGCAGCACCACTTGCGCACCACTGAGCAGCGGCACCAGCAAACGCTCGGTCGCGGCGTCGAAGTTGATCGAATAGAAGTGCAGTTCGCAATCGTCAGGGCGCATGGTGAAACGCTCGATCACCGCGCGGCAGTGCATGGCGATTTCGCCGTGGGATACCACCACGCCTTTCGGTTTGCCGGTCGAACCCGAGGTGTAAATCAGGTAGGCCTGATGCTGCGGCAGGCTGATCAACGGCAATTCGGTGGCCGGGTAATTGGCCAGTGCAGCGGCGTCTTCTTCAAGACACCAGCGGCCAACGGTCGCCGGCAACTCGCCCAGGGCCTTGAACATCGCCGCGTCGCTGAGCAGCAAACCGATGCCGCTGTCATTAATCATGTAATGCAAGCGGTCCAGCGGGTATTCCGGATCCAGCGGCACATAGGCGCCGCCAGCCTTGAGGATCGCCAGCAGGCCGACGACCATCTCCAGCGAGCGCTCCAGTGCCAGCCCCACACGAACCTGCGGTCCGACACCACGCTCGCGCAGCATCCAGGCCAGGCGATTGGCCCGGCCGTCGAGTTCGGCATAGCTCAGGGTTTGCCCGGCGAAGGTCAGGGCCGGAGCGTCCTGGCGCATCAAGGCTTGCTCGGCGAACAGGTGATGGATGCACTGGTCCAGCCGATGCTCGCCCGGCTCGACGCCGAGGCTGTCGAGCAGATGTTGTTGTTCGCCACACGCCAGCAGCGGCAGGTCGCTCAAGCGCTGCTGCGGATCGGCAATCAGCGCCTCCAGCAGGTTGCGCCAATGCCCGGCCATGCGCGCAATGCGCGGCTCGTCGAACAGATCGGTGCTGTAGGTCAGGCAGCAACCCAGGCGATGGTCCAGGTCGGTGACTTCCAGGTTGAGGTCGAACTTGGTCGCGCGGGCATCGTTGGCCAGGTACTCGACCGTCATGCCGGCCAGGGTGCGGCTTTGCTGGAACTCCCAGCGCTGCACGTTGCACATCACCTGGAACAATGGGTTGTAGGCCGCGCTGCGGGGTGGTTGCAAGGCTTCCACCAGATGATCGAACGGCAGGTCCTGATGGGACTGGCCTTCGATCACCGTGTGGCGCACCTGCTCGAACAACTCACCGACGGACATCTGCCCGTCGAGCTGGCAGCGCAGCACTTGCGTGTTGAGGAACGCACCGATCAGCCCTTCGCTTTCCGGGCGAATGCGGTTGGCCACCGGCGCGCCGATGCGCAGATCGGTCTGGCCGCTGTAGCGGTACAGCAGCGTAGCCAGGGCGGCGGTCATGGTCATGAACAGGGTCAGGCCGTGTCGCGCATTGAAGGCGCGGACCCGTGCCGCGAGGTCGTCGCTCAGGTCAAAGCGATACAACTCACCCTGATGGCTTTGCACCGGCGGACGCGGACGGTCGGCCGGCAACTCCAGCAGCGGGTGTTCGCGGCCCAGTTGCGTTGTCCAGTAATCGAGCTGGCGCTGACGCTCGCCGGACTCCAGCCACTGACGCTGCCACACGCTGTAATCCAGGTACTGCACCGGCAACGGCGCCAGCGGTGATTCACGGTCATCGACGAACGCTTCGTACAGCGCGCTGAGCTCCCGGGCAAAAATGTCCATCGCCCAGCCTTCGGTGACGATGTGGTGCAGGGTCAGAACGAAGTAGTGTTCCTGTTCGGCGGTCTTGACCAGGCAGGCGCGCAGCAAGGGTCCGGTCTCCAGATCGAACGGCTGGTGCGCTTCGTCGTCGGCCAGTTGCTGGACCTGCCACTCGCGGACCTCGGCATCCAGCGCGGTGAAATCCTTCCACGCCATGCGCACGCCGGTTTGCGCGTGTACTTGCTGGCGGGCGACGCCGTCGATGCTCGGGAACGTGGTGCGCAGGGTTTCGTGACGCAGGATCAGGGCTTGCAGCGCGGCCTCGAAGCGCGCCACGTCAAGCACGCCACGCAGCCGCGCCATGCCGCCAACGTTGTAGGCCGGGCTGTCGGGCTCCATCTGCCAGAGGAACCACATGCGCTGCTGGGAATAGGACAGCGGCACCGGCTGCCCGCGGTCGATTTTTTCAATCGGCGGCTGTTTGTTGGTGCTGCCACTGGCCTGGATCAGGCGAACCTGTTCGGCAAACGCACCGAGTTCGCTGTGCTCGAACAGCGCCCGCAGCGGCAACTCGACGTCGCAGGCCTGGCGGGTGCGGGAGATGATTTGTGTGGCCAGCAGCGAGTGACCGCCGAGGGCAAAAAAATCATCGCGCAAACC
This sequence comes from Pseudomonas jessenii, assembly GCF_002236115.1. Classification (GTDB taxonomy): domain Bacteria; phylum Pseudomonadota; class Gammaproteobacteria; order Pseudomonadales; family Pseudomonadaceae; genus Aquipseudomonas; species Aquipseudomonas jessenii. Next base: position 33,186 of record NZ_NIWT01000003.1, read on the forward strand.
GACTTGCGTCAAACCCAGCACTTCGCGCCAGATGCCGGCGATGCGTTGTTCCAGTTCTGTCACAGGCTCGACGTGCTCGCGAACCTGCCACTGCGGTTCCGGCAACGCGCGGCGGTCGAGCTTGCCGCTCGGGCCGAGGGGCATTTGGTCCAGGCGCATCAGTTGCGCCGGCACCATGTATTCCGGCAGTTCGGCGGCCAATGCGCTTTTCAGGCGCGCGGTTTGCTCGACCTCGTCCCCGGCATTGTCCGCAGCGGTGTAGTAACCGATCAACTGCGCCCCGGCCATGGTGTCGCGCACCAGCACCACGGCTTGCGCAACGCCGTCCTGGGCCAGCAGCCGTGCCTGGATTTCCTCCGGCTCGACCCGGAACCCGCGCAACTTGACCTGTTGATCGAGACGACCGAGGTATTCGATCACGCCATCCGCCGTCCAGCGTGCCCGGTCGCCGGTGCGATACAGGCGTGCGCCCGGCTCGCCCAACGGATCGACCACAAATCGTTCGGCGGTCAACGCCGGGCGACCGAGGTAACCACGGGCCAAGCCAACGCCGCTGATGCACAACTCACCCGGCACACCGACCGGAACGGGATGCAGATCGCTGTCGAGCACGCGGCAGATCACATTGCCCAGCGGCCGGCCAATCGGCGAGCGTTCGCCATCGGCGCTGGAGCATTGCCAGTGGGTGACGTTGATCGCGGTTTCGGTCGGTCCGTAACGGTTGTGCAGTTGCACCGCCGGCAGCTGCGCCAGCACCCGATTGCGCAGCTCCGCGGGCAAGGCTTCGCCCCCGGAGAACAGCCGGCGCAGGCTGGTGCATTCAGCACTGAGCGGTTCGTCGATGAACAGCGAAAGCAGCGGCGGCACGAAGTGCAACGTGGTCACGCCGTACGTTTGCACCAGCTGCGCGATGCGATGTGGATCGCGGTGTTCGCCGGGACCGGCGATCAACAGACGTGCGCCTGTGATCAGCGGCCAGAAGCACTCCCACACCGACACGTCGAAACTGATCGGCGCCTTTTGCATCAGCACGTCGGTTTCGTTCAGGCGATAAGTGTCCTGCATCCATTGCAGGCGCTCGGCCAGCGCCGCGTGGGTGTTACCGACGCCTTTGGGCTGGCCGGTGGAACCGGAGGTATAAATCACATAGGCAAGATTGTCGCCGTGCAGATGCAGCCCCGGCGCATGGCTTGGCCAACTGTCCAGGTGCAGGGTGTCCATGGCGATCACACTGACACCCTCGCTGGCCGGCAAGCGCTCGAGCAGTCGGGTATGCGTCAGCAGCAATTGAACACCGCTGTCGCTGAGCATGTAGGCCAGGCGTTCGGCGGGGTAATCCGGGTCCAGCGGCACGTAGGCGCCACCGGCCTTGATGATCGCCAGCAGGCCGATCAGCAGTTGCGGCGAACGCTCGCAGGCGATGGCCACGCAGACGTCCGGGCCGACGCCTTTGTCGCGCAGGTAATGGGCCAGACGGTTGGCCTGGGTGTGGAGTTCGGCGAAGTCCATATGGCCGCCCTCCCAGATCAACGCCGGGCGCCCAGGTGTCAGCCGGGCTTGTTGGTTGAGCGATTCGGGCAGCCATTGACTGGCCGCTGCGCAGGGTGCGCTGGCCCAGTCCGATTGCTGATGCTGCTCGGCGGCCGTCAACAGCGGCAAGTCACCGATGGCGATGTCCGCTTGATCGCAGACAGCCCGCAGCAGGTTGCTGAAATGGTCGGCCAGCCGCTCGATGGTCGCGGCGTCGAACAGTTCGTTGGCGTAGTCGAAGGACAAGGTCAGGCGACCGTTGCGGTCTTCTTCGCTGTGCAGTTGCACATCGAACTTGGCTTCGCGGCTATGCCACGGCAACTCTTCGGCCAACAGCCCCGGCAGGCGCTTCAAGGCGCCAAGGTCGCGTTGCTGATGGTTGAACATGACCTGGAACAGGCCCTGTTCACGGGCCTGCGGGAAGGCTTCGAGCAGTTGCTCGAACGGCAAGTCCTGATGCGCTTGCGCACCCAACGCCGCCTGACGGGTCTGCGCCAGCAACTCAACGAATGGCAGACTTGAGTCCACTTCGGCACACAGCACCTGGGTATTGATGAAGAAGCCGATCAGCCCCTGGGTTTCCAGGCGTGGACGGTTGGCATTGGGCACGCCGATGCGGATATCTCGTTGGCCGCTGTAGCGGTGCAACAAGGTCTGGAACGCAGCCAGCAACAACATGAAGACGGTCGATTCATGGGCCTGGGCAGTCTGACGAATCGCATCGCTCAGGGGAGCGCCCAGACGCACGGTGTGGCGAGCGGCGCTGTGCAGTTGTTGTGCTGAGCGTGGATGGTCGGTGGCCAGGCTCAGGGTTGGATGTTCATCACCCAAGCGGTCTTTCCAATAAGCCAGTTGCCGCTCGCCTTCCCCTTGCGCCAACCATTGCCGTTGCCAACTGCCGTAGTCGGCGTACTGCGTCGGCAATGGCGCCAGCACCGCTTGCAAGCCCTGGGAGGCGGACGCATACAGGTGCGAGAACTCGTCGATCAACACATTCAGCGACCAGCCGTCAGCGATGATGTGGTGCAGGGTCACCAACAACTGATGGTCTTCGTCGTCGAGGCGCACCAGCGTCACCCACATCAACGGGCCTTTCTCCAGATCGAACCGGGTCCGTGCTTCGTCCTCGCGGATCTGCTGCGCCCGGGCCTCACGCTCGGCGGCCGGCAGGTCGCTGATATCGATCAGTTGCAGGTTGAACTCACCGGCCGGATCGACCTGTTGCAGCGCCACGCCATCACGCTCGAAGAATCGCGTGCGCAGGGATTCGTGGCGCTCGATCAACTGCTGGAAACTGGCGCGCAAGGCGTCCTCATCCAGCTCGCCGCGCAGGCGCAAGCCGCCAGGAATGTTGTAGGCACTGCTATGTGGGTCGAGTTGCCAGGTGATCCACAGACGGTTTTGTGCCAGGGATTGCGGCATCGGTTGCTGGCGCGACAGTGCCGTGATCGCGCCCTGGGCCAGACCACCGTCCTGTTGCAGACGGGTCACGACATCGGCGAATGCGCCGAGGGTCGGCGCTTCGAACAGCAGGCGCAGGCTCAACTCCAGACCCAACTCTTCCCGCAGACGCGCCACCACTTGCGTCGCTGCAATGGAGTTGCCGCCAAGCAGGAAGAAATGATCGTCGGCGCCCACCTGCGCCACTTGCAACTGCTCACACCAGATACGTGCGATCAAGCTTTGCAGCGTCGATCCCGACTCGCTATTGCCCGTGCTTTCGTTGCTGGCCGACGGGAACACCGCGTAGCTGTCAAGGCTGCCGTCCGCCAGGCGATTGCGACACGCCGAACGCTGCAATTTACCGCTGGACGTTTTGGGCAGCGCGCCCGGATTGAGCAGCACCACCACGCTCGGTGCCTCCTGATACGCCTCGGCGACGGTCTGGCGAATGGCGTTGATCAAGGATTCAGGCGGCAGGATTTTCTGCACGCTGCGGCTGATTTCAGCGGCGATGCCGATGCCTTCCTGACCGTCAACCGTGACGGCGAAGGCGGCGACGCGTCCTTTGCGCACCACTTCCACTTCACGCTCGACAGTCTGCTCGATGTCCTGCGGGTACAGGTTGTGCCCGCGCACGATCAGCATGTCCTTCAGGCGCCCGGTGATAAACAGTTCGCCGTTGCGCAGAAAACCCAGGTCACCGGTGCGCAGCCAGGTCTGCCCGGCGTGCTGGACGAAGGTCTTGGCGGACGCCTCGGGGTTGCGCCAGTAGCCTGAGGCGATGCTCGGCCCGCTGGCCCAGACTTCGCCGACGACGTTGTCGGCCTGTTCGCTGAGCGAGACAGGATCGAAGATCAACACCGCGTGCGCCGGCTGGCTGATACCGCAACTCATGATCGGGCTGCCCTCGCCCGCTTCGATGCGGTTCTGCGCCAGGGCCTGATCATCAACCCGCAGGTTGCCGATGCCTTGGCCGCGCGCTGTGCCGGCCACGAACAAGGTGGCTTCGGCCAGACCGTAGGAGGCCATGAAACTGTCCGCGGTGAAGCCGCAGGTCGCGAACTTCCCGGCGAAGCGCTCCAGGGTGTCGAGGCGAATCGGTTCGGAACCGGAATACGCCACACGCCAGCCACTCAGGTCGAGCCGTTCCAGGGCCGACTCGCTGACCCGCTCACTGCACAAGCGATAGGCAAAATCCGGCCCGCCGCTGATGGTGCCGCCGTATTCGCTGATCGCCTCCAGCCAGCGCAACGGCCGACCGAGAAAATACGCCGGGGACATCAACACGCAAGGCACGCCGCTGAAAATCGGCTGCAGCAAGCCACCGATCAGGCCCATGTCGTGATACAGCGGCAGCCAGCTGACGATGACGTCGTCGGGGTTCAGGTCAATGCCGAAACCGTGGCGAATCAGCAATTCGTTGGCCACCAGATTGCCGTGGCTGACTTGCACGCCTTTGGGCAGCGCGGTGGAGCCAGAGGTGTATTGCAGGAAGGCGATGTGATCGTCCTGCAAGTCCACCGCGACCCAGCGCTCGGCCAGTGCACCGTCGAGGGTATCGACACACAGCAGCGGCGGCGCGCCTTCGATCTGCTGCAACCCATCGCGCAGCCCGGCGCTGGTCAACAGCAAGCGCGGCTGGGCGTCGCTGATGATCGACAACAGGCGCTCCTGGTGATGACGGCGTGCCGACTCCGGCGGGTAGGCCGGCACCGCGATCACCCCGGCGTACAGGCAACCGAAGAACGCCGCGACGTAATCCGGGCCACTGGGGAACAGCAACACCGCGCGGTCGCCAACATCCGACTGGGCCTGCAACGCGCCGGCAATCGTCCGTGCCCGCAGATCCAGTTCGCGATAGCTGAGCACCACAGCTTGGTCCGGGGTCTCGGCGAGAAAGCGCAGGGCCACCCGATCCGGCGTCAGCGCCGCGCGGCGCTGAAGGGCTTGGACCATTGTGCTGGGGAGTTCGAACGCGTCGGTCATGAGGTTTCCTGCCTGAATTCGGCTTGGTAGGAGCGAGCCTGCTCGCGAAAATCCGAAGAACGCCGCGGGGTGTCAGGCGCCCATCGTTGACGACCATCGCGAGCGAGCTCGCTCCTACAGGGTGATGAGGGTTGCGCTGTGCAATTCACCAATGAGAACGGATGACGTCTGGAAATAATTAGTCGCCAGGCTGGAACGCAAAGCGGACTGAAGTGAGTCAGCGTGTCGCAGTTCTCACTCTTTACCTTTGTAACGCATTAGTTCTTTTTCTCATTTGACAATCATTATCATTAAGCCTAATTTGTCGCTCGATGTGTAGGACGGCCCCCCCGGCTCATTCGCCGTCCCACTAACCTTTTGGCAGCAAGGTGATTTCCATGATGGAACCAGTATCCACAAGCAGGTGCGATACACCGCTACTTCAGGCATTCGTCGACAATCGATTGATTCTGGTGAAGATCGCAGCCCGAATTACCGGTTGCCGCTCACGTGCCGAAGATGTTGTGCAGGATGCATTCTTCCGGCTGCAATCGGCCCCGCCCATCACCAGTTCGATCAAGGCTCAGCTCAGCTACCTGTTCCAGATCGTGCGCAACCTGGCGATCGACCACTACCGCAAACAGGCGCTGGAGCAGAAGTATTCCGGCCCTGAAGAGGAAGGGCTGAATGTGGTGATCCAGGGTGCGTCACCGGAAACGTCGCACATCAATTTCTCGACGCTGGAGCACATCGCCGATGCGTTGACCGAGTTGCCGAGCCGCACCCGCTACGCCTTCGAGATGTACCGCCTGCACGGCGTACCGCAAAAAGACATCGCCAAGGAACTCGGCGTCTCGCCGACCCTGGTGAACTTCATGATCCGTGATGCGCTGGTGCACTGCCGCAAGGTGTCGGGCCAGCGTGGCGATATGGCTGCTCGCCACTAAGTTCTGAAATCTGCATCGCGCCCATCGCGAGCAAGCTCGCTCCCACAGGTTCAGCGCACACAGGAAAATGTAGGAGCGAGCCTGCTCGCGATGGGGCACTCAAGAGCGCCGAAGATATTTAGCCTCAAGCCTCAGGCCAGTGCGCACCGATCAAAAAACCGCTCCCGCCCCAATACCATCAGGGCCGCGCGCTTGTGCGGAAAGTCGAACTCTTTCTCGCAGTGAAAGCGCTGCTCTTGCATGTATCCGATCATCTTCGCGTTATCGGCACGAGGCTCGGCAACCACGCGCTGCGTGCGCGGGTCATCGAGAAACAGATAATGCACCAGCGCCGATAACCAACTCGCCACCTTGTGCGGACCACGGTGATTTTCTTCGCCCACCAGCATGTGAATGCCACGGTCGTAATCGCCGGCCTCGTAGAACGGCGCGATGCGATCTTCCCTGGCCCAGTAGGCTTCGAAATAAGCGAAGGGCTGATCGTCGAAACAACCGATCAGCGTCAGCGTGTGCGGGTCGGCTTCGAGTTTGCTCAGGTATTGGCGATGCTGTTCGAGGCTGCCCTCCTCCTGCCAGAAACTCGCGACACGCGGGCTGTTCTGCCAACGATTGAAGCGCACCAGGTCTTGCTCGATGTCCAGCGTGCGCAGGGAAACCCGGGCACCCAGCCGCGCATCGAAGCGTTGATACACTTCACCACGAGGTTTGACCGGCCGCCGTGGATGACGCTTGCCGTCGGTGATGAGCATTTGCTGCGGGTAGCTGCCGGTCAGGGAATGTCCCAGCCAAGGCTGCGGCAACTGCCAGAACAAGGTGCGCTCGCAGTGATACTGGCCGTTGACGGGAGTCGGAATCAGCAGACCGCTGAACACGGCTTCGTCCGGCACCTCTTGCAGTTGCCAGACCAGGCGCTGACAGTCGGGGTTGCGAGCGAACAGCCAGTAACAGGCCGCCCACAATGCCTGTCCTTCAGGGCGACTGAAACGCTGCTCCAGTTGCACGTGCAACTCGGGGCCACGATTCAGCCGCAGGGCAAGCAACGGTTGCCCTTCCAGGCTGAGGCTCAGGCGGCAATCGGTTTCATCGGCGGCAAGACGACTGCCTGTCGGCAGACACAGGGCAGTCAGGTCATTGAGATTGGGCATGGGTCGGGCTCACGATAATCGTCGACAGTTCAACGAGGTGACGTCAGCCACAGCGGGAAATTTAGGAAAAGACCATCATTTGGCGACTTGTGATGCCGGTTCGTTGTGCGGGACCGGCACAAGCGCAATCTTGTACGGATCGAAAATCTTCAACATCTGGCCGTTGTCCCGCAAGCCTTGCAGCACCTTGGCGAATGCCTCGCCGCTGATGGGAGCCGTCGGGCGCAGGATGGCGTAATGGTGATAGACCTGATCGATGCGCTGGGACGCCAGCAACTCGCCGGCGACTTTTTCATTGCGCAGGAAGTAGTCGCTCAGGTACGAACGCGTGACCAGGGCGATGTCGGCCCGGTCGCGCAATACCATCAGCAGATTGCTGTCATGGGAATAGGTCAGCGTGGCGTTGTAGTTTTTCGCGAGGTACAGGGGGTCGGCATTGAAATTGGCGAACTCGTAGTGATAGCCGCTGAACAGCGCCAGGCGCTTGCCGTTCAGGTCGGCAAAATAGCTTTGCTGTCGATCGGGCAGGCGTTGCGCGACAAAAATTTCGGCGTCCTCCAGCCCCATGTCGACGGCTGTGTGGGGGATCTCTTCCCAACCCCAGGCGGGATTTTCGAAGATGGCCATGTCGACCCGGCCCTGCTTGAAATCACCGAAGCGCCGGGGAATGGAAGTGGGCACCAGGACAAACTGGTAGTCAGTTTGCGATGCGTTCAGGGCCTCGACCAGTTGCGGCAGCAACCCGGTATCGGCCCCGGATTCCGGGCGCACGGTGTAGGGCGGAAAGTGCGCGGCACCGATGCGCACCAGTTGCGCAGCCTGGGACGGCATCATCGTTGACACCGCAAGCATCGTCAGCAAAAGCCGCGAGGCTGACCGAATTGGCGAACCCATCAAAACGTCCCCACTCCCCTAATAAAACGGTACCAATGCATTCAAGCTAGGCGGTTTTGTCCAGTTAGCCAGTTTAATGCTGGCCAACACAAGCTTATTGCCGGTCTTCCAGCACCAGAATCAACGCCTCATCGGCCAACTGATCGAGACTCATGCTGCCACCGGCGCGAAACCAGGTGGTGGTCCAGGACAATGCGCCAGTCAGGAAGCGTCGGGTGATGAACACATCGCCGCGGATAAACCCGGCGGTCTTGGCTTCGCCCAGTACTTGCAGCCAGATGTCTTCGTAGATGTCCCGCAGCGCCAGGACCTTGGCCTGGCCCTCTTCGGACAGCGAGCGCCATTCGTAGACCAGCACCGCCATGGCCTCGCCGCTACCGCCCATGATCGACTGCAATTCACAGCGGATCAGCGCCAGCACCTGCTCGCGCACACTGCCGGCCTCGGCGATGGCCGCACGCATCAACGCGGTGTTGTAGCGTATGGTTTCTTCCATCACGGCGCGCAGGATTTCGTCCTTGCTCTTGAAGTGATGGAAAATGCTCCCGGACTGAATGCCCACGGCGCCGGCCAGGTCGCGCACGGTCGTGCGCTCATAGCCTTTATTGCGGAACAGGTGGGCCGCCACTTGCAGCAATTTGCCACGGGCGCTGTCCGGGTCGGTCAATTGGCCGTCGTCCACCAATTGGCGCATCACCCTCAGGGCTTTTTGCTCGTCCACCCGTTCTCTCCTACAGTCGTTCAATCAATAACGCCGATCCCCCCGAAAACAACGGGGTTGCGCGGGCAATTTAAGCGCATGGATGCAACCAAGCAAGCGCTTGGGCAGAAGATAATCAAGTCATTTACAAACCAAGCGCTTGCTTGGTAATGTCGACGCACTTCGGTTGGAGGTGGCTATGGAATGGACTGCGCCTGAAACAATTCGCATCGGTTGTGCCAGCGCCTTCTGGGGCGATACCTCGACCGCTGCCGCGCAACTGGTGGAACACGGGCATCTGGACTATCTGGTCTTCGATTACCTGGCCGAAATCACCCTGTCGATCATGGCCGGCGCGCGGATGAAAGATCCCCAGGCCGGCTATGCGGGCGACTTCATCGAAGTGCTCGCGCCCTTGCTGGGGCAACTCGCGCAGCAAAACATCCGGGTCATCAGTAATGCCGGCGGGGTCAACCCCCAAGCCTGCGCCGCCGCCCTGCAAGCGGCCTGCGACAAGGCCGGGGTGGCGCTGAAGATCGCCGTGCTGCTGGGTGATGACCTGCAGCCGCAATTCAAAAAGCCGGGCAACCTGGGCATTCATGAAATGTTCAGCGGCGCACCCCTGCCATCGATGTGCGTCTCGACCAACGCCTACCTCGGCGCACCCGGCATTGTCGAAGCCCTGCGCCTGGGGGCGGACATCGTGATCACCGGGCGGGTGGTCGACAGTGCGGTGGTCAGCGCCGCGCTGGTGCATGAGTTCGGTTGGTCGTGGCACGACTATGACAAGCTCGCCCAGGCGGCATTGGCCGGGCACATCATCGAATGCGGCGCCCAGTGCACGGGCGGCAACTTCACCGACTGGCGCGACGTGCCCGACTACGAACACATCGGTTTTCCCATCGTCGAAGTCAGCGCCGACAGCCAGTTCATCGTCAGCAAACCCGAAGGTACGGGCGGGCTGGTCACGCCGCTGACGGTGGGCGAACAGATGCTGTACGAAATCGGTGACCCGCGCGCGTATCTGCTGCCCGACGTGGTGTGCGATTTCACTCAGGTCAAACTGCTGCAACAAGGCAAGAACGCGGTGCAGGTGCACGGCGCCAAAGGCTTGCCGCCGACGGCTCAATACAAAGTCAGCGCCACATACCCCGATGGTTTTCGCTGCACCGCCAGTTGCCTGATCGCCGGCATCGATGCCGTCGCCAAGGCGCGGCGTGTCGGCGATGCGATCATCAACAAGACCTCGGAAATGTTCCGCCAGCGCGGCTGGGCACCGTACAGCGACGTGAGTATCGAGTTGCTGGGCAGCGAGGCCACCTACGGCCCCCACGGCCAGCGTCAGGACAGCCGCGAAGTGGTGATCAAACTCGCGGTACGCCATCCGGACAAGCAGGCTTTGATCGTGTTCTCCCGGGAAATCGCCCAGGCCGCCACCGGCATGGCGCCGGGGCTGACCGGCATTGTCGGTGGCCGGCCGACGGTGTACCCGCTGATCCGGCTGTTCTCGTTCCTGATCGACAAAACCGCCTGCACGCTGGACATTGATTTCATGGGCCAGCGCCACCCGTGTGCCCTGCCCGCCCTCGATGTGCTCGACCCGCTGGACCTGCCAGCCCTGCTCGCGCCACCGAAACCGGATGGCCTGGCCGACGCCAGTGTGGCCCTGGTCAAACTGGCGGTCGCCCGCTCTGGCGACAAGGGCAACCACAGCAATATCGGCGTCATGGCCCGCGAGCCCGAATTCCTGCCATGGATCGCCGAAGCCCTGACCCCGGAAGTGATCGTCGACTGGATGGGCCACGTCCTCGATCCAATCCACGGACGGGTTGAGCGCTGGTACTTGCCTGCCAGCCACAGCCTGAATTTCCTGCTGGAAAACGCCCTCGGCGGCGGCGGTGTCGCCAGCCTGCGAATCGATCCGCAAGGCAAGGCCTTCGCCCAGCAGCTGCTGGAAATCCAGATCCCGGTGCCGCAGCGCATCGCCGACCAGTTCAATTAGAGGATTGCCGCCATGGCCTACGATTCGATTTTCAAAGCCGATTTGTTTGCTGGCCAAAACATCATCGTCACCGGTGGCGGCAGTGGTATCGGCCGCTGTACTGCCCACGAACTGGCGGCCCTCGGCGCCCATGTGCTGCTGGTCGGGCGCAATGCCGACAAGCTGAAAACCGTTGCGGCGGAGATCGCCGACGACGGCGGCAAGGCCGACTGGAGCACCTGTGATATCCGCGAGGAAGAAGCGGTGACGCATCTGGTCAGCGAGCTTATCCGCAAGCACGGTCCGATCCACGGCCTGGTCAACAATGCTGGCGGGCAATACCCCTCGCCCCTGGCCTCGATCAATCAGAAGGGTTTCGAAACCGTGATGCGTACCAATCTGGTGGGCGGCTTCCTGATGGCCCGGGAAGTGTTCAACCAGTCCATGAGCAAGCACGGCGGGGCCATCGTCAACATGCTCGCCGACATGTGGGGCGGCATGCCCGGTATGGGCCACTCCGGCGCGGCACGTTCGGGCATGGACAACCTGACCAAGACCGCCGCGTACGAATGGGGTCATGCCGGGGTGCGGGTCAATGCCGTGGCGCCGGGCTGGATTGCCTCCAGCGGCATGGACACCTACGAAGGCGCCTTCAAGGCCGTGATCCCGACCCTGCGCGAACACGTGCCGCTCAAGCGCATCGGCACCGAATCGGAAGTCAGCGCGGCGATAGTTTTCCTGCTCAGCCCGGCAGCGGCGTTTGTCAGCGGCAGCACCTTGCGCATCGACGGCGCCGCCAGCCTCGGCGGCCGCGCCTGGCCGATCCACAAGGCGACCAACAGCGAGTCGTACAACGGTTTCCACCGCGCCTACATACCAGACGTATTGAAGGACAAGGAATAACCCATGCCGGTGATTCAGTCGCAACTCGACCCCCACAGCGAGTCGTTCGCCCAGAACCGTGCGGCGATGCTGAGCGCCATCGAGCAAGTTCGCGTGCTCGAACAGAACCTGCTGAACAAGGCTGCCGAAGCCAGGCCGAAGTTCGAAAAACGCGGCCAATTGTTGCCTCGCGAGCGCCTCAACCTGCTGCTGGACCCCGGCGCACCGTTTCTCGAACTGGCGAGCCTGGCCGGCTACAAGCTGCACGACGACAAGGATGGCAGCTCCGCCGGTGGCGGCTTGATCGCCGGTATCGGCTACGTGTCCGGCGTGCGCGTGCTGGTGGTGGCGAACAACAGCGCGATCAGGGGCGGGACCATCTCCCCCAGCGGCTTGAAGAAATCCCTGCGCCTGCAACAGATCGCCATGGAAAACAAACTGCCAGTGATCACCCTCGCCGAAAGCGGCGGCGCCAACCTCAATTACGCGGCGGAAATTTTCGTCGAAGGCGCGCGCAGCTTTGCCAATCAGGCGCGGATGTCGGCCATGGGGTTGCCGCAGGTCACCGTGGTGCACGGCTCCGCCACGGCGGGTGGCGCCTATCAGCCGGGGCTGTCGGATTACGTGGTGGTGGTGCGCGGCAAGGCCAAGCTGTTTCTCGCCGGCCCGCCACTGCTCAAAGCCGCGACCGGCGAAGTCGCCACCGATGAAGAATTGGGCGGTGCCGAGATGCACGCACAAACCGCCGGCACCGCCGAATACCTGGCTGAAAACGACGCCGATGGCGTGCGACAAGTACGCGAGATTATCAGCCTGCTGCCGTGGAACGAGCAGTTGCCTCCACTACCCGAACGTCGCTGGGAGGAGCCGCTCTACCCCATCGACGAACTGCTGGGCCTGATCCCGGATGATCCGAAAAAACCCTACGACGCGCGCGAAATCATCGCCCGCCTCGCCGACGCTTCGAACTTTCTTGAATTCAAGGGCGAGTTCGATCAGCAGACCCTGTGCGGTCATCTGAAAATTCAGGGCCGCGCCTGTGGCTTCATCGGCAACAACGGCCCGATCACGCCAAAAGGCGCGAGCAAGGCCGCCCAGTTCATCCAGCTGTGCGACCAGAGCCAGACGCCGCTACTGTTTTTCCACAACACCACCGGGTTCATGGTCGGCACCGAATCGGAACAGCAAGGCGTGATCAAGCACGGAGCGAAGATGATTCAGGCGGTGGCCAACGCCCGGGTGCCGAAGCTGACCATCGTGGTTGGCGGCTCCTACGGCGCGGGCAACTATGCGATGTGCGGTCGCGGTCTCGACCCGCGTTTCATCTTCGCCTGGCCCAACAGCCGTACCGCCGTGATGGGCGGCGCGCAAGCGGGCAAGGTGCTGCGCATCGTCACCGAGGCCAAACAGGCCAAGGACGGCCTGGTGCCCGATCCGAAAATGCTCGACATGCTCGAACAGGTCACCGCGCAGAAACTCGACAGCCAATCCACGGCGCTCTATGGCAGCGCCAACCTCTGGGACGATGGTTTGATCGACCCGCGCGATACCCGGACCTTGCTGGGTTACCTGCTGGATATCTGTCACGAGGCCGAGGTGCGGCCATTGCAAGCCAACAGTTTCGGTGTGGCGCGGTTCTAAGCCGACTATCAGGAGAACAATAAAAATGATCTTCACCCAGGAACACGAAGCACTGCGCCGCACCGTTCGCCAGTTCGTCGAGCACGAGATCAACCCGCATGTCGAGGAATGGGAAAAGGCCGGGCGCTTCCCCATCCACGATATCTTCCGCAAGGCCGGCGACCTCGGATTGCTGGGTATTTCGAAACCGGAAAAATTCGGCGGCATGGGGCTCGACTACAGCTATTCGATCGTCGCCGCCGAAGAGTTCGGCACCATCCATTGCGGTGGCATTCCGATGTCCATCGGCGTGCAGACCGACATGTGCACGCCTGCGCTGGCTCGGTTCGGTTCCGATGAACTGCGCGAGGAGTTCCTGCGCCCGGCCATCAGCGGTGAGCAGGTCGGCTGCATCGGCGTCTCCGAAGTCGGCGCCGGCTCTGACGTTGCCGGGCTTAAAACCACGGCGCGCAAGGACGGCGACGACTACGTGATCAACGGCAGCAAGATGTGGATCACCAACTCGCCGAGCGCCGACTTCATCTGTCTGCTAGCCAACACCTCGGACGACAAACCGCACATCAACAAGTCGCTGATCATGGTGCCGATGAACACACCGGGCATCAGCTTGAGCTCGCACCTGGACAAGCTCGGCATGCGCAGCTCGGAAACCGCCCAGGTGTTTTTCGACAACGTGCGCGTACCGCAGCGCAACCGCATCGGCCATGAAGGCGCGGGGTTCATGATGCAGATGCTGCAGTTCCAGGAGGAACGCCTGTTCGGCGCGGCCAACATGATCAAGGGCCTGGAGTACTGCGTCGACAGCACCATTGAATACTGCAAGGAGCGCAAAACCTTCGGCAACGCGCTGATCGACAATCAGGTGATCCACTTCCGCCTGGCGGAACTGCAAACCGAAATCGAATGCCTGCGGGCGCTGGTCTATCAAGCCACCGAGCAATACATCAAAGGCCAGGACGTCACGCGCCTGGCCTCCATGGCCAAGCTCAAGGCCGGGCGGCTGGGCCGCGAAGTCAGTGACAGTTGCCTGCAATACTGGGGCGGCATGGGCTTCATGTGGGACAACCCGGTGGCCCGGGCTTACCGCGATGTACGGCTGGTGTCGATCGGCGGCGGCGCCGACGAAATCATGCTGGGGATCATCTGCAAACTCATGGGCATTCTGCCGGGGAAAAAGAAATGAACAGCCTGCCGGTTTGCCAGACTTTGCTGCTGGAGCTGCACAACGGCGTGTTGCACATCACCCTCAACCGCCCCGAAAGCCGCAATGCGATGAGCTTGCAAATGGTCGCCGAGTTGCGCTCGGTGCTGGCCGCGGTACGCGATAAACCAGGGGTTCGCGCACTGGTGATCGGCGGCGTCGGCGGGCACTTCTGTGCCGGCGGTGACATCAAGGACATGGCCAACGCCCGCGCTCAAGGCCCAACTGCGCACCGGGATCTGAACCGGGTGTTCGGCACGCTATTGCAAGAAGTGCAACACGCTCCGCAAGTGGTGATTACCGTGCTGCAGGGCGCGGTGCTCGGCGGCGGTCTCGGCCTGGCCTGTGTCAGCGATATCGCCCTGGCCGATCACCAGGCGCAATTCGGCCTGCCGGAAACCAGTCTCGGCCTGTTGCCGGCCCAGATCGTACCGTTCGTGGTGCAACGCATCGGCTTGACCCAGACCCGGCGCCTGGCCCTGACGGCGGCGCGTTTTGATGGCCACCAGGCACGGCGCATGGGCCTGGTGCATTTTGTCGAACATGATCCGCAGGCCCTGGCCGAACGTCTCGATGAGGTGTTGGCCCATGTGTTGTGTTGCGCGCCGGGGGCGAATGCGGCGACCAAGAAACTCTTGCTCGCAAGTGCGGGTCAGCCCTCCGATGCCCTACTGGATCAGGCTGCCGAATGGTTCAGCGAAGCGGTGACCGGAGCCGAAGGCATCGAGGGAACGATGGCCTTCGTGCAAAAACGCAAACCGGGGTGGGCCTCCTGAAAAGCATCGCGAGCAAGCTCGCTCCCACCTTGGATTTATGCCGTTCATAAACCCTGTGGGAGCGAGCTTGCTCGCGATGAGGCCCGACCAGACACCGCTAAAAATCAGAGAGCCTACCCATGCCCGGACTCAAAAAAATCCTCATCGCCAACCGCGGTGAAATCGCCTGCCGCATCCAGCGCACGGCCCAGACGCTGGGCTATCGCACGGTCGCCGTGTTCAGCGACGCTGACGCCGATGCACTGCACGTGCGGATAGCCGACGAGGCGGTCAACATCGGTCCGGCCCCGGTGCAACAGTCTTACCTGAACATCCAGGCCATCCTCGACGCAGCCCGGCGCACGGGCGCGGATGCGATCCATCCGGGCTACGGTTTCCTTTCGGAAAACGCCGGGTTTGCCCTCGCGTGCAGGGACGCTGGCATCACCTTCATCGGCCCCAGCCCCGAGGCCATTGAACTGATGGGCAGCAAGCGCCTGTCGAAAATCGCCATGATCGAAGCCGGTGTGCCGTGCATCAACGGCTATCAAGGCGCCGGGCAGGACGATGCCACCCTGGGCCGTGAAGCCGAGCGCATCGGCTATCCGTTGATGATCAAGGCCAGCGCCGGCGGCGGGGGACGCGGTATGCGCCTGGTGCACGACGCCAGCGACTTGCTGGAGCAGATTCGCACCGCGCGCTCCGAAGCCCTGAACGGTTTTGGCAGCGGTGAACTGATCCTCGAACAGGCACTGGTCGAACCCCGTCACGTCGAGGTCCAGCTGTTCGGTGACCGGCATGGCAACCTGATTTACCTCGGCGAGCGCGATTGTTCAGTGCAGCGCCGGCATCAGAAAGTCATCGAGGAAGCGCCCTGCCCGGTGATGACCGCCGAGCTGCGCCAGGCCATGGGCGAAGCGGCGCTCAAGGCCGGGCGAGCGGTAAAGTACGTCGGCGCGGGCACCGTGGAGTTTTTGCTGGATGCGCGCGGGCAGTTCTACTTCCTGGAGATGAACACCCGGCTGCAAGTGGAGCACCCGGTGACCGAACTGATCACCGGGCTGGATCTGGTGGCCTGGCAGTTGAGCATCGCCGAAGGGCAACCGCTGCCTTTGCGTCAGGAACAGGTGCAACTCACGGGCCACGCCATGGAAGTGCGCCTGTATGCCGAAGACCCGGCCCAGGGTTTCCTGCCGCAAACCGGGCGCGTCGTGGCCTGGGAACCGGCATTGCAGGACGGCGTGCGGATCGACCACGGCCTGATCGAAGGCCAGGTCATCAGCCCTTTCTACGACCCGATGCTCGGCAAGCTCATCGCTCACGGTGCCACCCGCGAAGAAGCCCGTCGCAAATTGTTGCGGGCGGTCCAAGACAGCGTGCTGCTGGGGCTGAAAAGCAATCAACGCCTGCTTGCCAGCCTGCTGGAACATCCGCAGTTCGCCAGCGGTGATTTCAGTACCGGGTTCATCGCGCAGCACTTCACCGATCACGCCTGCCTGCATCCCGAAACCCCTGGCGCGCACCACTTGGCCATCGCCGCCGCCCTGTTCTATCAGGCTGCGGCGCAGGCTCACCTGTCCCCGCTTGGCGGTTGGCGCAACAACGCCAGCGTGCCGCTGCACTATCGCATCGGCCTTGAGGATCAGGACTGGCCGGTAGCGTTGCAGGCGATCCCGGGCGAGCCGTTACGCATTCAGGTCGCCGAGCGCAGCCTCGAACTGAAGATCATCCACAGCGACGGACGCTGGGCCACCCTGGATATCGAAGGCGTTCGCCAACGCCACGCTTATCGCCTGGAGGCCGGGCGTCTTTGGCTGTTCACCCGACCGGGCAGTCTGCAGTTCGTGGATCGCACCCAGGTGCAGGTTACCGGCCAGGCCAGTGTCAGCTCCGGCACCCTCAAGGCACCGATGGACGGGGCGATTGTCGACGTCCTGGTCAACGAAGGCAGCCAGGTGACCAAGGGCCAACTGCTGGTGGTACTGGAGGCGATGAAAATGGAGCACCCATTGAAATCGGGCATCGACGGTGTTCTCAAGCGCTTGCAAGTGAAAGTCGGGGATCAGGTGAAAAACCGGCAGATTCTATTGGAGGTCGAATAAGGCGCTAGGCGGAACCGCCGGGTTTGGCTACGCTCAAAGCTATCAGGATGCGGATACCAGGAACCCTGCAATGCCTCATTGGCTGGTCATTGATCTGGAGGCCACCACCGATGAGGGTGGATGGCCCGTAACAGATATGGAAATCATTGAAATCGGCGCCACTCTGGTGGACCGCAAGGGGCGTGAACTGGACCAGTTCCAGCGCTTCGTCCGCCCTGTTCGGCGGCCGTTGCTGACGCCGTTTTGCCGCGAGCTGACGCACATCACCCAAGCCAACATCGATGCCGCGCAACCGCTGGGCGAAGTCTGGCCGGCGTTCGAACGTTGGCTCGGCCAACACCACACGCGACTTGAGGGCTGGGCCAGTTGGGGCGATTACGATCGCAAGCAACTGCTTCAGGATTGGCAGCAACTGGGACTCGCCAGCATGCTGGCCAACGTACCGCACATGAACCTCAAACAGCGTTTTGCCAAGGCCAGGCGCCTGGAACGTCCGTTGGGATTAAACGGCGCGTTGCAACTGGCCGGCTTGCAGTTCAACGGCCAACAACACCGGGCGCTGGAAGATGCGCGCAATACCGCACGCCTGCTGCCGCTGGTTCTGCCGCTTTAGACAGGTGACGACGCCAAGGGCCTTGTGCATACTGGCCAGCCCTTTTTAGCCCTTTTCGAGGAATCGCCCATGTTTAAAGTCAACGAGTACTTCGACGGCACCGTCAAGTCGATCGCCTTTGGCACCGCAGAAGGTCCAGCGACCATCGGCGTCATGGCTCCGGGCGAGTACGAATTCGGCACCAGCCAGCGTGAAATCATGCACGTGGTCAGCGGCGCATTGACCGTCAAACTGCCCGACAGCAGCGACTGGGAAACCTTCGCCGCCGGCAGCCAGTTCAACGTGCCGGCCAACAGCAAGTTCCAGCTGAAAGTCGCCGTCGACACCGCTTACCTGTGCGAATACCGCGGCTAAAACCCGCAGGCTTCACTGCAATAAAAAATGCCCGTGTTTTTCGACACGGGCATTTTTTATTCTGCGCAAAATTACTCGAGGATCTCCACCGGCATGCCGACTTCGAGTCGTCCGTTGCCGTCGTTGACCAGGTTCTGGCCGAACATTGCACCGTCTGCCTGCGAGCGATACTTCTGCAACGTGGCCAAGGGTTCGCGATCATCGCTGCGCTCCCCGGTTTGCGGGTCAATGGTGGTCAGGATGCAGCGTGAACAGGACTTGACCACGCGGAACTCGACCTCGCCGATACGGATACGCTTCCAGCCGTCCTCGGCGAAGGCTGCACTGCCTTCGATCACCAGATTTGGCCGGAAACGCAGCATCTCCAACGGACGCCCGACCCGTTGCGACAAGTCCTCGAGGGAGGCCTGACCAATCAGCAACAGCGGATAGCCGTCGGCGAACGCCACCTGGTCGTCATCCTTGCCGTAGCCAGCTTCCGTCATCCGCGCCCGATCCAGTGGCACTTGCACCAGGCGTGTCGGTTTGCCGATGAACTGGCTGACCCAGGCCCCTGCTTCATCGCCTGCATCGGGGACGCGCAAGGTATCGCGCCAGATCGTCACGCCACGCAGTTCTGCATCGTTACCGGGCACAGCAATGTCGATCGGCGATTGGCCGGGCGCGCTGAGGGTCAAGCCACCTTCGGCATTCCACAGCGCCGACAACTGGCTCATCTGCGCCACCGCACGCTGGGTCAGGAAACGCCCGCTGGCCTCATCCACCAGCATCCAGCGTCGATCGCCGTCCAGCCCCAGCTTGTCGAGGCCGACTTGCTGCAAGACCTCGCCTTTGCCGGATTTCAACGGATAACGATACAGCGCGCTCAGACGCAACATGGCCAGCTCCCTGGTAGGTAAAAACGCCACCCTATACGAGCTTGGTCAGCGAATCAAAGTGCAAAAACCCTGCAGGAGCGAGCTCGCTCGCGAAAAACCCAAGGACGCCGCCGGGCATCTGGTTTTACGCGTTATCGTTCAAGACCATCGCGAGCGAGCTCGCTCCTACATCCTACAGGTTGACCATGGCCTGATCAGGCCGGTACTTCGTCGAGCATCAAACGCTGGCGCACCACGTCGACGAGTTTGTCCGGCTGGAATTTGGAGAGGAAATTGTCGCAGCCGACCTTCTTCACCATCGAGTCGTTGAAGCTGCCGGACAGCGAGGTGTGCAGCACCACGTACAAGCCGCGCAGGCGCGGGTCGTTACGGATCTCGGTGGTCAGGCGATAGCCATCCATTTCCGGCATTTCCGCATCGGTGAAGACCATCAGCAGTTTTTCGGTCATGTCCACGCCGGTATCAGCCCAGGCCTTGAGCATGTTCAAGGCCTTCAACCCGTCGCTGGCAATATGCATCTTCACGCCCAGCTGTCCCAGGGTATCGCGCAATTGCGCCAGGGCCACGTTCGAGTCATCCACCAGCAGCACCTCACGGCCACGGGCACGTTCCAGCACCGGATCTTCGAGCTTGTCGCGGGAGACTTTGGCGTTGTACGGGACGATTTCGGCCAGAACCTTTTCGACGTCGATGATTTCCACCAGTTGATCATCGACCTTGCTGATGGCCGTCAGGTAGTGCTGGCGGCCGGCGCTGCTCGGGGGCGGCAGGATGGCTTCCCAGTTCATGTTGACGATCCGGTCCACGCCACCGACCAGGAAGGCCTGAACCGAACGGTTGTATTCGGTGACGATAATCGTGCTGCCAGGCCCCGGCACCAGCGGGCGCATGCCAATGGCCTGGGAAAGGTCGATCACCGGCAGGGTCTGGCCACGCAGGTTGACCACGCCGCACACAAAAGGATGCCGCTGCGGCATCAGCGTCAACTTTGGCAGCTGCAGGACTTCCTGTACTTTAAAGACGTTGATCGCGAACAATTGCCGTCCGGCGAGCCGGAACATGAGAATTTCCAGGCGATTCTCACCCACCAGTTGCGTGCGTTGGTCTACCGTGTCGAGAATGCCGGCCATCAATGACTCCAGGTCTTGTTCGGATGAATTCACTCAAGGAAGGTTATCGGCTGTTTTTGCCGAAGCTTGACCCTCTCTAAAATGCCACGCCCGGCCATTGATGTCACATTAACATCATGCTTTACTGGCGCGGTGATTACATCTGCTGCACTTCTGCGCCCCGCGACCATTGTTCGAGCGAAAAGTTCCACTGCGTAAGGGATTCCCCTATCAATAATCAGGCGCAACCTGATATTCGCAATATCCGATAGCCATTAATGTGACGCCATTCTCATTGCATGAACGGAGTCAGGCTTTTGTGTGCGATCGCAAGTCAGTGGCCAACCACCCTCTCGTGTCCCCCAGCCTGTTTCCGGGCCAGCCGCTACTCGTTCATCCGACGACTCGGTAATGCCGGAGTTCCGACCGCCCTCGTCGACACACACGATATCCCCTCATTTGACATGACGTTGTGGAGATAAGTATGCCGAACGACCGTAAAGAGTGGGCCCAGCGTCTCACGGGGTTTCTTGTCGAGGCTGAAACACTCCTGGCTAAAACCGAGGAATGCCTGAGTCATCTGCAGTTGATCAGCAATGACAAGGACGCCATCGACTGTTTGCTCAGCACACTGCTCAAGCTGGCCAACAAGGCTGATGCCCTGGCGTTGGCGGCCGTGTCTGAATTTTCTCTGCATATTCATGGCCTGCTGAACCACGCACAGAACACCATGTGTCTGCACGACGAGGCGCTGAGTGCCCTGAAAGACTGCCTGACCCTGGTTGCCTGGCAACTCGAGCTCATCGACCAGACCACCGGACAGCTCAGTCTCGACGACAGCGAGCAGGTCACCCTGATCGAAGCCTTTGCCTTTCAGGTCGGGCAAAGCCGGTTTCAACCACCTGTCAACTCCAGGCCCTTCACCCTCGTATCCTATTCAGAGCGACAGGCCTGAACTTTCCACACCATGCCGCATGGCGTGTTTTGGTTATCAATACCGCGCTGTAACTTGAGTGCGCACACGTCGCAAATGAATACTTCGTAGCTATAAGCGACACTTTTAAACAACTGGCATTTTGCGACGGCAACAACCCACTTGTTCCATTATGGAAGCATCGTCAAAACGACTGGATTCCTGACTTTTCGGACATACATACGGACGCGACCAACGGTATCTTAGGTGCTACTATGCCGCCTGTTAGTTGACGCCAATTAATGGCAGTGTGATCGCAGCCGAATACAGGTCGCTGCAGTTCGCAGCTGAACTCGTCGGCGCTCCACATAAAAAAACAGGGGCCTGTCAGCCAGCATGACCGGTCAGCCCGCAGCGAACATCCATTGGCTCCATCCGCTATGCACGCCAGCCTCAAGTCAATCGCCACGTGGCCACCCTCCCGAGCAAATGCACGCCTATTCACGCTGTTGCTATGTGCCTGCTCGACCCTCGGCAGCTTGCTGGTCCATGGCTTGTCCATTCCGTTGCCCCTGTCATTGCTGGTGCTCAACGTTGCGGCGCTGACCAGTGTTGCCGTGCAGTACTGCCTCTCGCGCAAATCGATCAAATTCCAGCCTCAGGAACTGGCGGACCGGCTGTTGCAGGTCCAGGAAAACGAGCGTCACCGGCTGAGCCGCGAACTGCATGACGACATCGGTCAATTGCTGACCGCCGCCAAACTGCAAAGCGACTGGCTCAAACGCCGGATGCCCGAAGAGCTCCAGGGACAATGCGCGGTCCTCTGCGACACGCTGGAAGAAACCCTGGCCAAAGTTCGTGACGTATCCGCCATTCTCAATCCCCGGCAGTTGACCAGCCTTGGGCTGGAAGCCAGTCTGCGGGCACACCTGCTCAAGACCCTGGCCAACACCCCGGTGCACTGGAGCCTGGAATGCCAGCAGCGCCTGACCGGCATACCGGAGGAAATGGCCGTGGCAGCTTTCCGTATTACCCAGGAAGCGGTCACCAACATCCTGCGACATGCCCAGGCCAAGAACCTGCTGGTATGCCTGCAGCGCCTGCCTCAAGGCCTGAAGTTGCAGATCAGCGATGATGGTCAGGGTTTCGCGCCCGCAACAGACCCTGGTCGTGAAGGGCAGCGCGGTATGGCCGGGATGTCGGAACGGATCGATCAACTGGGCGGCACACTGACCGTTACCAGCGAGCCGGGCAAAGGCACTCAAATCGAAGCTCTTTTTCCCTGGGCGCCCCGTGCGCTCGAACGGGCCAGTTCGAATAAGGTTATGCATTGACTTGTAACTTACTACTGGTGGATGACCACTCGCTGATCAGGGCTGGCGTGCGCGCCCTGGTAATGGATCTGCCCGGCTATGCCGTCATCGGTGAGGCCAGTGACGGCTCGCAGCTGCTCGAAATGGTTGGGCGTCTCTCCCCGGATATTATCCTGCTGGATATTTCGATGCGCCAGACCGGCGGCCTCGAAGCCTTGCAGCAACTCAAGCGGGTGCGCCCGCAGAGCAAGGTCCTGATCCTCTCGATGCACACCGACCCTGCCCTGATCATGCAGGCGCTGGAGTCCGGAGCCCATGGCTACCTGCTCAAGGACACCACGGCGACCGAACTCGAGCACGCGCTGGAAGCCTTGCGCAACAACGAGCGCTATCTGAGCCCGGCCATTGCCCACACAGTGATCACTCAGGCACTGACCCGAAACCAGAAGCACCGACCCGAACCTGCCGACTCGCACAACCTGACGGCACGTCAGCTGGAAATCCTGCGGTTGATCGTTCGCGGAAAATCCACCCGAGAGATCGCCAACGGCCTGGGGTTGAGCGTCAAGACCGTCGAAACCCACCGCTCGCAGATCATGAAGCGCTTGCAGATCTACGATGTGGCCGGCCTGGTGCTGTTTGCCGTACGTGAACAAATCATCAGCCTCGATGACTAGGCACTTCACTGTCGCGTAACAACGGCGAATTCTCAGGTAGATGCACGAGTAAAGCCGCCGGGCGAACCGAGAAACGCAGGCTGTCCCCTTCCAGCGGTTCACCATCAAGGTTGATGTACAGCCCTTCCGAAACCTTGATCTCGACCCAGGGCAGGCGCGCCCGAACAAACATGCTGTCGATGCCAAAGCCTTCGGTCAGCAGGTTTTTCAAAGTACTGACCACCTCCTGCGGTGCCGGCAGGATGCTGATATCCAGCAAACCGTCATCAACCAGTGCCTGCGGGCACAATTCCCGCCCGCCTCCGGCCTGCCGACCATTGCCGATGCCCAGTGCCAGCAGATCGCCGCGCCAGTGAAAGTCCGGCCCCTGCAATTCACCGTACGCGGTATGCAGCTCATTGAAGCGTGACAAGCCGGTGAACAGATACGCCGCACCGCCGAGGATTTTCTTCAGATCCTCCGGGGTGTTCGCTGTGACATGACTGCCGAACCCACCGGTCGCCATGTTCAAGAATATCTGCCCATCAACCTCCCCCAGATCAATGGCAGTCGGCACGCTATCGAGCAGCTCCAGCGCCTGATCGGGTTCCAGGGACACACCCGCCGCACGCGCAAAATCATTGGCGGTACCTAGCGGCATCAATACCAGGCTGGCTTTTATCGAATGCTGCGCCATAGCCTCGGCAATATCGCGCAAGGTGCCATCGCCACCGCCGGCAATGATGTATCGATACCCGGCCGCCAACGCTTCGCCCACCAGCCTTTGCGCATCGCCGGCTTCCCAGGTCAATCGAACAGCCAGCTCCCGACCTCGCTCACGCTGGCTTTCGACGGCGGTGCGAACCGCCTCGTTGAGCGCTTGCTTGCCATGCAGAATCAATAGCGCCTTGCGATCGCTCATTACTCACTCCCGGTTTGAATGGCATCTGGGAGATGTTGACCGCGAAGGCTCCGGTAAAAGTCGCCAGAAATCGAATTATTTCCAGTCGGAAAGCCTTGGCCCCCACACGGCAGGACTTTTCTTACAAAACGTTAGGAATCGGCTCAATTGACCGAAAATCTGAATTGGTAGACTTTGAGGATCCAGCTGGACATCACAAGGACGTGCCATGCAACACCAAAACCTCGCATCACCGGCCATCCTGGTCTTGCCGCTCGCAGATAACAAAAATACAGGCCATCGAGCTGAATGCCGCAACAGCACAAAAGCCACGGGAGAAATTGATATGGAACCTCGCGTCACCGAGCTGGAGACACACCTCAAGTGCATACGCCGGGACATTGAAGAAGCCCGGGATGACGTCAAGTCCATCAGGCACCGGCTTGTCTATTCCGCCTGCGGAACAGCCGTGATCCTCTGTCTCCTTGGCTGGATCGCCAATAGCCGTTTCGAGCAGGTCATTTCATTGCTTCTGGCCCATTGAGTGGCCCCCCCACACAAGACCCGACTCAATCAACCGGGTCTTGTGTGACAACGCCGCTGAAGCTATCAGCTCAGGACTTCACTCAGCGGAATGAAGAAAACGCTATCGCCCTGAACCAGCGTGCGACCTTCCAGGACCTCTACCAGTCCATCAGCCCAGGCAGCGCTGCGCAGAACACCGGAACTCTGGTTTTTGTAGATCGTCGCCCTGCCGCTTTCCAGCCGTCCGCGCAAATACTCACGCCGATTGCCTGGCTGGAGCCAGTCAAACCCTGCCGGCACCTGCACCTTCAGCGGCTCAACGTCCATTACCCCCTGACGGCGCAAGAGATAGGGCCTGGTCAACAAGGCAAAGGTCACGAGGGTCGATGCGGGATTGCCCGGCAAGCCAATCACCGGCACACCGCGAAAATGCCCGAACGTCAGCGGTTTACCGGGCTTGATGGCGAGTTTCCAAAGCGTCAGTTCGCCCTCCTCGCGCAAAGCGATGCCCAGAAAATCGGCTTCCCCCACCGATACGCCACCGGTCGAGAGGATCAGGTCGACATCTTTCAACTCACCTAATCGGGTGCGAGTGGTTTCCAGATTGTCCGGCAGAATTCCCGCGTCGACGACCTCACACCCCAAACGCTGCAACCAGCTACACAACAACACCCGGTTGCTGTTGTAGATCTGTCCTGGCCCCAGGGTCTGCCCCGGCTCAATCAACTCGTCGCCGGTAGACAGCACCGCCACGCGCACCTTTCGAACCACCTCCAGCTCAGCGCATCCCAGGGAGGCAGCCAATCCTTGCTCGATCGGCCCCATCTGCGTACCTGCTGGCAGAATCAGCTCGCCGACAGTGGTTTCCTGGCCTTGCGGACGGATGTTCTGGCCTTGGGTCAAGGCTTGAGTGAAACGTACTCGCTCATCGGCCTGAACCTCGGCGTTCTCCTGCATCTCGACGCAATCGGCACCGGCGGGAACAGGCGCCCCGGTGAAAATGCGCGCACAGGTTCCTGGCTGCAACGGATCGGGGGCCTGGCCGGCAAACACCTTCTGACTAACCGGTAACGGCTCTCCCGTCCAGTCGACCATGCGCAAGGCATAACCATCCATGGCACTGTTGGGCCAGGGCGGCAAATCAAGCGTCGATACCAGATCTTGCGCCAGTACACGCCCCTGTACCTGCGCCAACGGCAAGCGTTCACGCTCGACAATCCTTGAGGCCTCGGCCATTTCCAGCAAGCGCGCCAACGCCTGCTCGACAGGCATCAGGCTGCCAGACTTGCCAGGCTTACCCACGGGATTCACAAGGCGCGGCCTGTTTCAAATGAGGCACGAAATTGCACGGCCGATGCCGCGCATCCAGCTGCTCGGCCAAAATGCCGTCCCAAGCGGTGCGCACAGCATTGGTCGAGCCCGGCAAGCAGCAAACCAGCGTGCCGTTGGCCAGACCGGCCAACGCCCGGGACTGAACGGTCGAGGTACCGATATCGGCAACCGAAATCTGGCGGAACAGCTCACCAAATCCATCGACCTGTTTGTCCAGCAGGCACGCAACGGCTTCCGGCGTGCTGTCACGTCCGGTAAAACCGGTGCCGCCGGTGATCAGCACCACCTGCACGACATCGTCGGCAATCCAGTTGGCGACTTGCGCGCGAATTTTGTACAGGTCATCTTTGAGCAACACCCGGGCCGCCAGGTAATGACCGGCAGCGGTCAAGCCGTCGACAAAGACCTGACCTGAGGTGTCGGTTTCCAGTGTGCGGGTATCGCTGACAGTCAGCACTGCAATATTCAGCGGTGCGAAAGGTACATCAGCCTTGGCTTTCATAGGCTCGTCCAGTTGTAGGAGAAACAGCCCGGTGTTATATCACAGCGCTCTGTTTTTTCGCCGCCCCCATGGAGGCTTGCCATGACCACGAATTCACAATTGCCACCCTGCTCCATTCTGCTCCTGGCGGGCGGCCGCGGCCAACGTATGGGTGGGCGGGATAAAGGCTTGCTGGACTGGCACGGCGAACCGCTGATTGTGCATCTGCATCGCAAGACCCGCCCGCTGACCGATGACCTGATCATCTCCTGCAATCGTAACCCTGAGAAGTACGCCCCCTACGCCGACCAGTTGGTCCACGATGATGAAGGTGACTTCCCCGGGCCGCTGGCCGGTATTCGCGCAGGCCTGAAAGCTGCTCGCCATACCCATCTGCTGGTCATGCCCTGTGACGTTCCGGGCATTGATGCGGCGCTGATCGACAATATGCGCGAGGCCGCCAACCTGCATCCGGACAAGCCGCTGATGGTGCGGCATGATCACCACTGGGAGCCGTTGTTGTGTGTGATTCCCGTGCTACACAGGGCAGCATTCGAAAATGCCTGGAACGAGGGTGAGCGCAGCCCTGGCCGGTTGATGCGCAATCTCGGTGCGACCGCGCTGCAATGCCCCGACAACGACCCTCGGCTGGCAAATCTCAACACGCCGGAACTTTTAAGCGGTCATGACACTGTGTCAGACTGATATCGATCAGGAACTTGCGCGGACGCTGCACGTCTCAAGTTCAGCAACCACAGAATTCTTATTCGGAGACACAACTCATGACTCAACGGACCCTCGCCACTTTCATGCTCGCACTGGGCCTTGCCACCCTCGCCGGTTGTGCATCGCCTACAGTGATCACCTTGAATGACGGTCGCGAAATCCAGGCCGTCGACACGCCGCAATTCGACAAGGATTCCGGTTTCTACGAATTCGAACAGCTCGACGGCAAGCAGACCCGCATCAACAAAGATCAGATTCGGACCGTCAAGGAGCTGTAATCCCGACGCCGCCGGATACAGAAAAGCCCGCTTGATGCGGGCTTTTTCATGCCTGGAGAACAGCGCTTCAGGATCGTGTCCCGATCACCATTGCAGGGTGATTTCACTCTCGAACTCACGCGCCTGGCCCGTGACCGGATCGATAAACTTCAGCCCCTGAGCCAGCAACTTCAAAGGATTGGCGTAGTCATCCTGCGCATCCTTGAGCACTTCGGGGTAAAACGGGTCGTTGCAGATAGCGGCTCCCAACGCCGCCATATGTACCCGTAGCTGATGTTTCTTGCCCGTCACCGGGTAAAGACCATAACGCCAGAGCTCCCCCAGTTTCTCCCTGACTTCGACCGCCGTCTCGGTATTGCTGGCCCCCGGGCCTTCCTGCATGCGGAAGAACGGTTCGCCATCGACCAGTCGGCTTTTATGCACCAACGGAAAAGCCAGACTGGGCAGCGCCTTCGCGATGGCCTCGTAGCGCTTTTCGATCTGCCGGGTTGGAAACAACGCCTGATAAGCCGAACGGGTCTGCGGATTGGCGGAAAACAGCACCAGCCCCGCGGTGTGCCGGTCGATGCGATGCAATGGCACCAGGTGCGGATTGTCCAGGCGACGGATCAAGCGCCGGAGCAGCGTTTGTTCGACGTATTCGCCAGCCGGGGTCACCGGCAGGAAATGCGGCTTGTCGGCGACCACCAGATGCTCATCCGCGTACAGAATCGACTCGATCACCGGGATCGGTTTTTCATCCGGCACTTCGCGAAAATAATGAATCCGCAAACCTTCCCTGTAGGCCAGGTCGAGGGCAATCGGCATGCCCTGCCCATCGAGGACCCGGCCACGGGCAATTCTGTCCAGCCATTGTTCACGACCGATGGCGCTGAAATGCTCACACAGGCAATCGACAACGGTCTGCCACGGGCCAGGTGGCAAGTAGAGCGTACTGGCCTGACTGTGTGCCGCGGAAAAAGAAGAAGTGGACATACGAAAGCTCTAACCTCAGTGCAGAGCGGCATTATCCAACAGCAAGGGGAATGAACCTAGGGGGCGTTCTCAATTAGTTTTCCCGTCGCGTTGTCGCCTTAAAGCGGGCCAGGCAAGGCGCAGGCCGCTGGAAATGGTTGTTCCCTTTCCAAGGCCTGCAACGCAGCCTGGCCCGTTTTAAGGCACAACCCGAAGGGCCGGGCCTGCTGTTGTGCAGGGCTGCGTTGCTCGAAGCTTATTTGGAATGACCAAACCACGCTTCTCGCGCCTTGCCCTGCACAACAGCAGGCCCGGCGCGGCGTGAAAACTAATTGAGAACGCCCCCTAAGATTCCTCAAGCCGGGATCCGCGCGCGCGCCGCCGCTTCGGTGTACTCCTTGAGCCAGCGCAGTACATCGACCGCCTCCCAGCGGGCGGGATCATACAGGGCGTACAACAATCCCTGATAACCCACGACATCGAGTTGCCGGTGATAACCCGCGCGTTGAAACAAGGCTTCGATTTCTGCGAAACAGGTATTGAAATGCGTTTTGTTGAAGGGCGTTTTCCCCTCGGTCACCAGACCATCCAGGCGCAACTCAAGGACAGCCTCGCGCACGACGTCCGCGGACATCCGGTTCACGCTATTCTTCAACTGTTCGACATTGACCACGATTCATCCCTCTCACGCCCGGGCTTGCCTGCTCACTCCCGAAAATCAGGAACGGCAAGACAGGCACTTCGAATAACTGTATACACATACAGTATCCGATCAACACCGAATAAGCCAAGGGGATCAATCGTAAAGTTCGACAGGCGGGACACGCCACCAACGCAAAAACCGCTCAACCCAGGAACGCCACCACCTGATCGGCACTGAAAGGCCAGCCCAGTTCAGCACCGGTATCGACTCGCCGCAACACCGGAATTCGCAGGCTGTAGGCTGCGAACCATGTTTCATCGTCAGCGATATCCACCAGCTCCACCAGCAGGCCGCGCTCGACGAATTCCATCAACATGGCTTCGGCTACTTCACAAAGATGGCATCCAAGGGTGCCGAACAGCTGACATTCGGGAAGCATGAGCGCTCAACCAGAAAATGAAGTGATCATTCTAGGCCTGCCCCGAAAAACCGTCGAGCCATTGCGGCCCCTGCCATGATGCCGCCGACCATGAAAAGACCTGAGTCAGTCCTGGCTCACGGCGCCGATCTTGTGGATCGACAGGTCCGCGCCGTAATACTCCTCTTCCTGACTCAGGCGCAATCCATGCAGCGCCTTGATCACGCCATACACTGCAAACCCGCCGGCCAGTGCCACTGTGATGCCCAGCGCAGTGCCGATCAACTGGCTGATCAGGCTGACCCCGCCCAACCCGCCCAAAGCGGTCTGGCCGAAGATGCCGCAGGCAATGCCGCCCCACACGCCGCACAAACCATGCAACGGCCACACACCCAACACATCGTCGATGTGCCATTTGCCTTGGGCCGCGGTAAAGCACCAGACAAACAGCGCCCCCGCAACGGCACCGGTGACCAGCGCCCCCACAGGATGCATCAGGTCGGAACCGGCACAGATTGCCACGAGCCCCGCCAACGGGCCGTTGTGCAGAAAGCCAGGGTCATTGCGCCCGACAATCAGCGCCGCCACCGTACCGCCAACCATGGCCATCAACGAATTCACCGCCACCAGTCCGCTGACACCTTGCAGGGTTTGCGCGCTCATGACGTTGAAGCCGAACCAGCCAACAATCAGGATCCACGAGCCCAGTGCCAGAAACGGGATGCTCGATGGCGCGAACGCGACCAGCCGACCGTCGCGATAGCGGCCATTACGCGGTCCGAGCAACAACACCGCCGCCAGTGCCAGCCAACCGCCCATGGCATGCACCACCACCGATCCTGCGAAGTCATGGAAACCGGCACCAAAGCGCTCCAGCAACCAGGCTTGCAGACCCAGGTTGCCGTTCCAGACAATGCCTTCGAAGAACGGATAGATGAACGCGACGATCAACACGGTTGCACACAACTGGGGAACAAACCGGGCGCGCTCGGCGATGCCTCCGGAAATGATCGCCGGGATCGCCGCGGCAAAGGTCAGCAGGAAGAAAAACTTCACCAGGCCATAACCATGGTCGGCATTGAGCACCGCCGCTGGTTGCATGAACGTCACGCCATAGGAAATCCAATAGCCTATAAAGAAGTAGGCCAGTGTCGAAACGGCGAAGTCGCTGAGGATTTTCGACAACGCATTGACCTGGTTTTTCTGTCGCACGGTTCCGACTTCGAGAAAGGCGAAACCGGCGTGCATGGCCAGAACCATGACCGCACCGATCAGAATGAACAGCGTGTTGGAGCTATGGACCAAGGTGTCCACAGCGCTTTGCAGGTTTTCCATGGGATGGGCAGACCTTATGGCAGAAAAAAGCACCAAAGCAGTTCGCGATGACTGGCCATGCACCAAGTTGCAGCCTCAAGACATCAGCGCACTGATCTCGTTGAACCACTTTGGCGCACGGACGCCGTCCAGGAAAAACGCGCCCCGGACGTTTACGCGAGTTTTTGATTGTTGGTCCTACGGTTTTACTGAAATCATGCCCGGCAATAGCGCAATGGTGCGGACCGGCGCACCACGACTCAGCAAAAGTTGTACCAGTCATTTGTACTGAACCTTCGCCGAAGGCTCATACTCGAACGCATCAGAAAGCCACTTAAGGAGATCCACCATGGCCCGCCCCCAGGCAAAGACTGCTCAAGAAATCCTGATGAACGACTTTCAGACACTGGTCAGTGACACCGAACGCTTGCTGGAGCACACCGCGACCCTGGCCGGCGATCAGGCCGACGAGTTGCGCGAGCAGATCCACGAAAGTCTCTTGCGTGCCCGTGAAACCCTGAAGCTGACCGAAGACTCCCTGCGCGAACGCGGCAAGGCTGCTGTCACCGCCACGGAAGACTATGTCCAGGCCAACCCTTGGCAATCCGTCGGGATCGCGGCCGGCGTGGGTTTCCTGATCGGCCTGCTGGCCAGCCGGCGCTGATATGTCGATCGGCGAATCCGGCCCGTCCGTGACGGGAACAAGCTCCTCATCGCGGCGCCTGGGTGCTGCCTTCCTTGGGTTGCTGCACAGCCATGTCGAGCTGTTCGGCATCGAACTGCAGGAACAAAAAGCCCGCACCGTCAGCCTCTTGCTGTTTGCGGGCCTGGCGCTGGTGTTTGCGTTGCTGCTGTTGGTGGGGCTGTCGACGCTGGTGCTTATCGTGTTCTGGGACACGTATCGCCTGACCGCCATCATCGGGCTCTGTGTGTTCTACTCCCTCGCCGCCATATTCTGTGGAATGCGCTTGAGAGCGGCGATTTTCGATGAGTCCTCGCCCTTCCATGGCACCCTGGAAGAGCTGGCCAACGATCGGGAGCGCCTGCTGCCATGAACCTGCCTGAATTGCCACAAAACAGCTCACGCACGGAAATGCGCAAGGCCCTGATCCGCCTGCGCATGGAAATGCACCGCCAGGAAATCCGCCACGAATCCTCGCAACTGCTGCAGCCCTTGCAACGGGTGCGCGGGATGACGCAAAACCTGCAGGACGGCTTCTGCATCAAGCACGCTCCACTCTGGGGCGTGGCCGCCGTCACCTTGCTGGGCTTTCTGACCGGCAAGGGTGCGAAAAACGGGGGTGGCCTCAGCAGTCTGACCCGGCTGATCCGCCTCGGCACCACACTGGGACCGCTGATCAAACTGATCATGCAGGGCTCTTCGCGCAAAGACTGATCAGTTTCTTTCTGGCTGCATGCTTGCAAAGTCGACGGGATGCGCTCCTCTATCGAGGGGTGCAATCCTGTGCGCCTACCCGGTCAACAGGCACCCTCCAGAAAATGATCTTGCAAGGAGGCCTCGATATCAACGCCGCCGGGTTGTAGTTCCGCTTGCAGGTCATGGCGCGAAACGGGAAGCTAGGCCATCAGACACCTGACGGAGTGACCCGCCTTGGATTGGCATACCCTGCTTACCCGCGAACGCCTCGGAAAACCTTTGCACAGCCCGGAAGAACTCGGCCGCAGCCCTTTTCACAAAGACCACGACCGCATCATTTTCTCGGGAGCTTTCCGCCGTCTCGGGCGCAAGACCCAGGTCCATCCGGTGTCCAGCAACGACCACATTCATACGCGCCTGACCCACTCGCTGGAAGTCAGTTGTGTGGGTCGCTCACTGGGCATGCGCGTCGGCGAAACCATCCGCAGGACCCTGCCCGAATGGTGCGAACCCAGCGACCTGGGGATGGTGGTGCAATCGGCCTGCCTGGCACACGACATCGGCAACCCGCCGTTCGGCCATTCCGGCGAAGACGCGATCCGCCATTGGTTCCAGCAAGCCGCCGGCCGTGGCTGGCTGGATGCAATGAGTGAAGCCGAGCGCAATGACTTCCTGAATTTCGAAGGCAATGCCCAAGGCTTTCGGGTACTCACCCAACTTGAGTATCACCAGTTCGACGGCGGCACCCGCCTGACCTATGCAACGCTGGGCACGTACCTGAAGTATCCATGGACGGCCAGGCACGCCGACTCGCTGGGCTACAAGAAACACAAGTTCGGCTGTTATCAGAGCGAGCTGCCACTGCTGGAACAGATCGCCCAAAAACTCGGCCTGCCACAACTGGAGGAGCAACGCTGGGCGCGGCACCCGCTGGTGTACCTGATGGAGGCCGCCGACGACATCTGCTATGCGCTGATCGACCTGGAAGACGGCCTGGAAATGGAGTTGCTGGAATACGCCGAAGTCGAATCCCTGCTGTTGGGCCTGGTGGGCGATGACTTACCGGAGACCTATCGCCAGCTCGGTCCCGACGATTCGCGCCGACGCAAACTGGCTATCCTGCGCGGTAAAGCCATCGAGCACTTGACCAATGCCGCGGCCCGCGCCTTCGTCGAGCAACAGGATGCGCTGCTGGCCGGTACACTGCCCGGCGATCTGGTGGAACACATGCACGGTCCCGCCAAGCGTTGCGTGCTCAATGCCAAGGACATGGCCCGCAAGAAAATCTTCCAGGACAAACGCAAGACCCTGCATGAGATCGGCGCCTACACCACGCTGGAAATCCTGCTCAACGCCTTTTGCGGTGCCGCGCTGGAACAGCACAATGGGCGTACACCGTCGTTCAAGAGCCGCCGCATCCTTGACCTGCTGGGCAACAATGCACCCGATCCTCACGGCCCGTTGCACACTTCGTTTTTGCGCATGATTGATTTCATCGCCGGCATGACCGACAGCTATGCCAGTGACATGGCCTTGGAAATGACCGGCCGCGCCAGCCACTGAGGTGTATCGATTGATCAGCCATTACGGCATTCGTTATGGCTGATACCCCCTTCAGCATCCAACTGCACTCAAGTTTCGTCGAATTGCCCTACAGCACATGTCGAGCAAACTGATCGCTTGCCCGGTACTCTCGCGAAACAATCGCCCTCCCTTCCGTTCGACAGATGAAGTGCGCGCCATGGCCGAAGACGATCTACGCATCCTCGTGGTGGAAGACCATCCCTTCCAACTGATAGCCACTCAATGCCTGCTGGAAAGTTATGGCTTCACCCGGCTGACGACAACCGACAGCGCCAAAGGCGCCCTGCTGCAACTGCTCGGGGCCGACCAACCGTTCGACATCCTTTTATGCGATCAATGCCTGCCCGACCTGACGGGACTCGATCTGGTCCGGTTCGCCAGCCAGCGAGGGTTGATCAGGCAGGCGATCATTCTCAGTAGCCTGACGACATCTGAACTGGATGAGCTTGAAAAAACGGCCTCTGAACAGAGGCTGCCATTATTGGGTTTTTTGATAAAACCACTGAAACAATCTGAATTTAGAGACTTGTTGACATCAGCACTACTATAGAAAAAAACATATAAAAACTGACAAACATACATTGAAAAGCTTACAAACAACTTCCATTTAAAGCACACCCGCATGTTGGACTTCTTTCAGCCTTCCTAATAAGAAACCTAGTTAATACGTAGTCCCATTCTTTTTCATCTGTAGGATTTTTCCTATATTGCTGCTACAGACTGGTCAGTTCATGCGTCCCTTCAAGTATCTGAGCTATGGTGCGCGCTTTATTTGAGCTCGCATGGGACTTGATTATGAACTCCGTTTTTATTGTCGACGATCACCCGGTTATCCGCCTTGCCGTTCGAATGTTACTGGAACATGAAGGTTACAAAGTCGTCGGCGAAACTGACAATGGGGTCGATGCCATGCAGATGGTTCGCGAATGCATGCCGGACCTGGTCATTCTCGACATCAGCATTCCAAAACTGGATGGCCTGGAAGTGCTATCCCGATTCAATGCAATGAGCACCCCCCTTAAAACCCTGGTACTGACAGCACAATGCCCGACACTTTTCGGTATTCGTTGCATGCAATCGGGTGCATCGGGCTATGTCTGCAAACAAGAGGACATCAGTGAACTGGTCAGCGCCATAAAAGCGGTATTTGCAGGTTACAACTATTTTCCGAGCGAGGCTTTGAACCCCATCCGCGGAGATGAAACACGCTGCATGGAACTGGAACTGTTCAAATCCGTAAACGACCGGGAACTGATGGTCTTGCAACTTTTTGCCCAAGGCCGCACAAACAAGGAAATCGCCAAGGGCATGTTTCTGAGTAACAAGACCGTGAGCACCTACAAAAAGCGCCTCATGCAGAAACTCAAAGCCAAATCCCTGGTTGAACTGATCGAGATGGCAAAACGTAACGCACTCGTGTGAGAACCTGGATGCCCAGACGTTTGAAGGTCTATCTGATTCAATTGACCGCAGGTCTATGCGTGAGCACCTCGTTGTTCGGAGCACCGGGCAATGAAAACTACACGCTGCTCAGCCGCTCGAAGGTCGGAGCGCTGGAGGTTCGGCTGGATGAATCCCAGCGACAATGGATCAAACAAAAAAACCAACTGACGCTCGGTACGTCGGCCCCGGACTATCCCCCATTCGACCTGACCACCAGTGGTCAGGACTATGAAGGTTTTACCGCCGATTACGCCGGTCTCCTGGAAAAAGTAACCGGTCTGCCCGTCACGGTTCAGCGTTTCGATTCCCGAGGGGCCGCGATCACTGCGCTGGAAAATGGCGAAGTCGATCTGCTCGGCACCGCCAATGGATTCGAAGCTGGCAACGCCGACATTGCACTGTCCATACCCTATGCCGTCGACCAACCCGTATTGGTCACCCGCGAAGGGGAAACACGATCCCTCACCGATGGCCTGGCCGGATTGCGCCTGAGCATGGTGTATCACTACTTGCCGCTGGCGGAAGTCAAGGCGTTGTATCCGAAGGCGATCATCACGTCTTATCCGTCCTACCAGAATGCGATCAATGCCGTTGCTTTCGATCAGGCGGACGTGTTTCTCGGTGACACCATTTCAACTCACTACATGATCAACAAGGGGTATCTGAACAACATCCGCATGGCCAACTTCGGCAAACATGAAGCCTTTGGTTTCAGCTTCGCCGTCAACCGGAACAACCCTGAACTGCTCGGCATCATCAACGCGATGATCACGGCCATCCCCTCCAGTGAACGAGAAAACATCGCCAAACGCTGGAGCGCCGGTAGTGACATTCTGCTGACCGATCAAAAGCTGCAACTCACTGACCGCGAAGAACGCTGGCTGAGCCACCACCCGATTGTGCGCGTCGTCGTCAACGAAGCCTTTGCGCCACTGACATTTTTCGATAGCAATGGCAATTTTCGCGGGGTCACCGCAGATTTGCTTGAGCTTATCAGGCTGCGTACCGGCTTGCGCTTCGATATCCGGAGCAGTCGAAGCGATGACGAGATGATCAAACAGATCAAGGACAACAAGGTAGATGTGATCGCCGCGTTGCTCCCCAGTGCCGAACGTCAAACCCAGCTGAACTTTACCCGCCCCTTTCTGGAAAATTCCTACGTCCTGCTGACCCGCAAGGCCGCCGACAGCTCGACCAACCTCGCGCAGCTACAGGACAAGCGCCTGGCCATTGCCCGCGGCAATCCAATCATCGATTACCTGCGCAGAGAGTTTCCCCGAATCAATTTGATCGAAACCCCGGACACCTTCAGCGCCGTGGAGTTGCTCGCCGAAGGCCAGGCAGAGGGCGCGGTGAACTCACTGGTCATTGCCAATTACTTTATTTCCTCGCGGCTGTTCGAGCACACATTGCAAATCAGCACCACCATCGGCACCGAGCAGGCAGCGTTTTCCCTTGCCACCGCTCGGGGCGCCAAAGAGCTGAACGCCATTCTCGACAAGGCATTGCTGAGCATCTCGCCGGAAGAACTGGGCATCATCAACAGTCGCTGGCGCGGCTATTCGGCGTCCTCGCAAAGCACCTGGCGCAACTATCAAAGACTGTTCTACCAAATCGTCATCGGTGCCGGCGTGCTATTGCTGATTTCCATTGCGTGGAACGACTACATGCGACGCCAGATCAAGCAGCGCAAGGCCGCCGAGCGTGCACTGAACGACCAGTTCGAGTTCATGCGATCGCTGGTCAATGGCACGCCCCATCCGATCTACGTACGTGATCGCCAGGGGCTGCTGCAAAGTTGCAACGACAGTTACCTGCAAGCGTTCTGCGCCCGGCGTGAAGATGTCATTGGCAAAAGCGTCATGCAGGGATCGATGAGCAATGTGTTCGAAGCCCGGGAGTACCAGGCCGACTACCAGCGCGTGGTGGCCGAGGGCAGACCGTTGATCGTCGATCGCGAGCTGCACATTGGTGGCCGGCGGCTGACGATCTATCACTGGATTCTTCCCTATCGGGATTCCAGCGCAAAAGTGCAAGGCATTATCGGTGGCTGGATCGACATCAGCGAACGGCGGCAACTGCTCGACGATCTGCGTTGCGCGAAAGAACGCGCCGATAACGCCAACCGGGCCAAAAGCACGTTTCTGGCCACGATGAGCCATGAGATCCGCACGCCGATGAATGCAATCATCGGCATGCTTGAACTGACACTCAAGCGTCTTGATCATCAGCACCCGGAGCGTTCGGCCATCGATGTCGCGTACAACTCGGCGAAAGGGTTGCTGGAATTGATCGGCGACATTCTCGACATCGCCAGAATCGAATCAGGACGCTTGAGCCTGACTCCGGAGCGGGTTGACCTTGGTGAACTTGTGACCTCGGTCGTGCGGATTTTCGAAGGTCTGGCCCGACAGAAGGAACTCGAGCTGCTGCTGGAGTTTTCATCGGCGAACCCGACCTTCGATGTGTTGCTGGACCCATTGCGCTTCAAACAGGTGCTGTCCAACCTGATCAGCAATGCCATCAAGTTTACCGAGCAAGGCCAGGTCCGGGTCATTGTCGACCTGCACCCGGCAACGCAACCTGAGCATGTGCAGATGCGGGTGCAGGTTCACGACAGTGGTATCGGGATCAGCGAACAGGATCAACAACGCCTGTTCGAACCCTTCGCTCAGGCCGACCACGCCATGCAATCGGCCAGGGGAGGCGCAGGGCTGGGGCTGGTGATCAGCCGCAATCTCTGCGAGATGATGGGCGGCAGCCTGCAATTGCGCAGCGAGCCGGGCATCGGTACCCAAGTGGAGGTGTTGCTGCAGCTGGAAACGTTGCCGCTGCAACAGTCGGCCCGTGCGGTCGAAACCCAAGTCGTCGTCGCCACAACCCCATTGAATGTTCTGGTAGTCGACGATCACTCGGCCAATCGATTGCTCACATGCCAGCAACTAGAGTTTCTTGGACATCGATTTACCGTCGCGGCCGATGGACAGGAGGGATTGGAGGCATGGAAGGACCAGCCTTTTGATCTGGTGATCGCCGATTGCAACATGCCGGTCATGAACGGTTATGAGCTTGCCCGTGCCATTCGCCAGCATGAGCGACAACTCCAGCGTCCTCCCTGCACCGTTCTCGGCTTTACCGCCAACGCCCAACCGGAAGAAATACAACGCTGCAAACAGGCCGGAATGGACGACTGCCTGTTCAAACCCCTCAGCCTCGGAGCCTTGAGTCAATGGGTGCAAGGCATTGAACCAACCCATGTAGCCCCGGCGTTCAGCCTTCACGGGTTGAAACTGCTGACCGGGGGCAACCCGAAATTGAACCGACGATTGCTGAACGAGTTGGTGAACAGCAACCGCCAGGATCTGCCAACGCTGCTGTCGCTATCCAGCTCTGGGGATACGCAAGCGCTGCAGGACATTGCCCACAAAATCAAAGGCGCAGCCCGGATAGTACAAGCCTCCCGACTGATCGACCGCTGCGAGGCACTCGAAGCCGCCTGTCATGAGGATTCCGATCGCGAAAAAGTGGCCGGATGCTGCAAATCCATGGAGCGCACCATGCTCGAACTGGAGGACGCGTTGCTACGTCAGATCGAGCATTACGACGAAGGCAAACTGCCAGAGCCTTAACTATGCTTGGTCCCTCAGCGGTGTGTTGACCATCATGGAGAAACCCGCAATGCCTGACCCACTGCGCACGGATCCACGCCGGTTTCCGCTGCATGTCCATATCAGCGTGATGTTCACCTTTTTGCTGTTGCTGACCGGGGCGGTGCTGGGGCTTTTCAACTACCGGCAAACCACACAGATCATCTTGTCCAGCAGCGAAAAACTCTTCAACCGCATTGAGCAGGATGTCCGCCTGGACCTGCACGCGACCTATGACCCCATTCGTCATCTGTTGAGCCTGCTGGCACTCAATCCGGCGGGCCAGTCCCCTGATCTGGAACAGCGCCTGGCACTGCTCGAACCGTTCAGCCAGTCACTCGAGGACAACCCCAACCTGGCTTCACTGTACCTGGGCTACGACAATGGTGACTTCTTCATGGTCCGCCCGCTGCGCACCCCGGAGGTCAAAGCCCTGGTCAAGGCTCCGGACACGGCGGTTTTCCAAGTCTGGAGCATCGAGCACGACAGCAGCGGCCAGCCCCACTCCCAGTCGTTGTTTTTCGACCGGAACCTGGCACTTGTCAGCCGTCAGGACAACTTGAACGACACGTACGACCCACGCAACCGCACCTGGTTCACCAGCGCCCGCGGCGACAACGACCAGATCACGACCGAACCCTATATCTTCTTTTCCACCCACAACATCGGCACGACGCTGGCACGACGCAGCGGCGACAAGGCAATCCTGGCCGCCGACCTGACTCTGGCCGAACTCAGCGCGACCCTGGCCAAGCACGTCGTGACCCCCAGTACCGAAATCGTGCTGTTCGATGCCGAAGGCAATGCCATTGCCTACCCCGACAGCCGCAAGCTGATCATCGATGATCAGACGTCCCGGCTGGTCAAGGCGGCGGACCTGAGCCCCGGCCTGGACGCGTTGCTCAACAGTCCCCCTCAGGGCAGTCGCCTGAACGCCAACGGCCGGCAGTGGATCGTGGCCCGCAGCAGCATGCAGGAAGGCGGCCCCCAAGGCCTGCAAATGGCGCTGCTGGTACCGGAAGACGAGTTGCTCGTCGACGCTTACCGGATGCGCTGGCAGGGTGCGCTGATTACCCTGGCAACCTTGCTGTTATGCGTGCCGTTGGGTTGGCTGACATCAAGAATCCTGGTCAAACCCTTGCGCGCCCTGGTGCAGGAGGCCGATGCGATTCGCAGTTTCGATTTCAATTTTCCGCTTTCCCGTCGCTCGCCGGTGCTCGAAGTCGACCAGTTGAGTGTGTCGATGGCACGAATGAAAGACACCCTGGCGAGCTTCTTCCAGATCACTGACAGCCTCAGCGCCGAAACCCGTTTCGCCCCGCTGCTGGAACGGGTGTTGTTTGAAACCGTGAAAATCGGCCAGGCCCAGGCCGGCCTGATCTATCTGCGCGAAGGTGATGGCCAGCACATGAAACCCCACGGGCTGGTCATCAATAACACCGCCGAAAACCTGCAAGACTTCGACATCCGCGGACACTCGCTCGAGAACCCGCAAAGCCCCCCATGGCTGCACCAGTTGGCCAACGTCGACAATGTCGTCAGCAACCTGGGGTTCGAGCAGGCGGGTGATCTGCAGAAAATCCTGCTCGCGCTGGAAAGTCCTCGGGTCCATCTGATCGGGATCCGCCTGCACAATCGCCACAACGAAACCGTGGGTCTGCTGGTGTTGCTCTTGGCCGACAGCGGCGAGCAGAGCGATCTGGACAAGCTGCGGCCGGACCGCATTGCGTTTCTCCAGGCGGTGTCCGGCGCGGCTGCCGTGTGCATCGAAAGCCAGCGCCTGCAAGCCCGGCAAAAACAGCTGCTGGACGCCTTCATTCAACTGCTGGCCGGCGCCATCGACGCCAAAAGCCCCTACACCGGCGGCCATTGCCAGCGCGTGCCGGAACTGACCCTGATGCTCGCCCAAGCGGCGGCAGCGAGCCAGGAGCCCGCCTTCAGCGCCTATCAGCCGACCGAAGATGAATGGGAGGCACTGCACATCGCCGCCTGGCTGCACGATTGCGGCAAGGTCACCACCCCGGAATATGTCGTCGACAAAGCCACGAAGCTGGAAACCCTGACCGATCGTATCCACGAAATCCGTACCCGCTTCGAGGTACTCAAGTGCGATGCCTGGATCAGCTACTGGCGGGGCATTGCCCTGGGCGGTGACGAGCAACCGTTGGCGGAACTGCGCAATGCCAGCCTGGCCGGGCTCGATGACGATTTCGCCTTCGTTGCCCGCTGCAATCTCGGCGGCGAAGCCATGGCCGACGCTGACCTGCAACGCCTGCGCCGCCTGGCTGAACGAACCTGGACCCGGACCCTGGATGACCGGCTGGGCGTGTCCTGGGAAGAAAACCGGCGTCAGGCCCGAACGCCCGCCCCCAACCTGCCCGTCAGCGAACCGTTACTGGCGGACAAACCCGAGCACCTGTTCGAACGCAGCGAAAACGAAGTGATACCGCAAGACAATCCCCTGGGCTTCAAGCTCGACGTTCCGCCCCACAAATACAACCGGGGCGAGTTGTACAACCTGAGCATTGTCCGGGGCACCCTGACGAGCGAGGAGCGTTATGTCATCAATAACCACATCGTTCAGACGATTCTGATGCTCAACCATCTGCCGTTCCCCGAGCACTTGCGCAGCGTCGCGGAAATAGCCGGCGGGCACCACGAAAAAATGGACGGCACCGGGTATCCGAAACGCTTGAAGCGAAAAGAAATGAGCCTGCCGGCGCGGATGATGGCGATTGCCGATATTTTCGAAGCGTTGACGGCCGCCGACCGCCCCTACAAAAAAGCCAAGACCTTGAGCGAGGCGCTGGGCATCATGGCGTTCATGTGCCGTGATGCCCACATCGACCCGGAGCTGTTCGGGCTGTTCATCAAGGCACAGATCTATTTGCAGTACGCCAGGCGCTTCCTCGACCCCGAGCAGATCGATGCGGTGGACGCGCCGGGCCTGCTGACCAAGGCCGGCCTGGCGTCTTGATCAGCAGTCGGTCAGGCGCAGGAAAATCGCCGCCAGCTGTTCGATTCCAGCCTGGTCCTGCGCGGTGAAACGCGCGAGTTTTGGACTGTCGAGGTCGAGCACACCGATCAATCGGCCGTCCTTGACCAACGGCACCACCAGTTCGCTGTTCGAGGCGCTGTCGCAGGCAATATGACCGGGAAACGCGTGCACATCTTCGACTCGTTGAGTCTGCAGGGTGGCTGCCGCCGCCCCGCAAACGCCACGACCGAACGGAATCCGCACGCAAGCGATCTGCCCCTGAAACGGGCCCAGCACCAGTTCTTCATTACGGTTGAGGTAGAAACCGGCCCAGTTCAAATCATCGAGTTGATTGAACAGAAACGCCGAGAACTGTGCGGCATTGGCGATGAAATCCCGCTCGTCCGCCAGCAATGATTCCAGCTGCGCGTGTAGCATGCCGTAGCCTTCGAGGCCCTGGCCGCTCTTTTGTAAATCGATCATGCCTTGTGCTCCAACAGTTTCAGCCCGACCCAGTAACGGGCAAATTGATAGGCGCAACGCCCATTGCGGTTGCCTCGGCCGGTGGCCCAGCGTACCGCCAGAATGTCCAGCTCTTCGGTGCGCTGCCACGCCAGTCCGGCCTTGCCGGCCAACTGGCCGATCCAGTGCTCGACGACGTCGAGGAAGTGTTCCTGGGTAAACGGATAGAACGACAACCACAGGCCGAAGCGGTCCGACAGTGCGATCTTGTCTTCCACTGCCTCGCTCGGATGCAGTTCGCCGTCGACCCGTTTCCAGTTTTCGTTGTCACTTTCCTTTTCCGGCACCAGGTGGCGACGGTTGGACGTGGCGTACAACAAAACGTTGTCCGGCGCCTGTTCCAGGGAGCCATCAAGGACGCTCTTGAGCACTCGGTAATCCCCCTCGCCCGACTCGAACGAGAGATCATCGCAAAACAGCACGAAACGCTGGGGCAGTTTGCCGATCTGTTCGACCACCCGCGGCAGGTCTGCCAGGTGATCACGTTCAATCTCGATCAAGCGCAAACCGGCGTGAGCGTGTTCGGCCAACAAGGCGCGCACCAGCGACGACTTGCCGGTGCCGCGCGAGCCCCAGAGCAAGGCATGGTTGGCTGGCATGCCGTCAAGGAATTGCCGGGTATTGCGCCCAAGCTGCTCGACTTGCCGGTCGACGCCGATCAGGTCCGACAAACGCATGTCGAGGCTGACCTCCAGCGGCATCAGATAACCGCCGCGCGACTCACGCTGCCAGCGCGCGGCCAGGCATTGCGTCCAGTCGATGGCTGGCCGTGGCGCCGGCAGCAACGGCTCGATACGGGCCAGAACGGCATCGGCGCGTTCAAGAAAAGCATTCAATCGGGAATCCACGACTTCTCCTCGGGCACGTTCACAGTAATGATGGTGATACAGCGACGAAACACAGCGTCACACAAGCGGCTACCCCCGCGGTACAGCCCTCGCGAGAACATCAGCAGGCAGGCATGATCGACTATGCTTGAGCAGCGAAAGGAAACGGAAGTGGTTCACCCCCCCATGGACATCAAATTCACCAACCGGCTGTCATTCAAGCAAGCCCGGCTTACCGTGCTGGTCGGTTTCATTCTGGGCACGCTGCTCAGCCTGCTGCAAATAGGCATCGATTATGCCAGTGAAGACGCCTCCATCAATCGTGAAATCCTTTCATTGCTGGAAATCAGCCACAACCCGGCCTCACGAATCGCCTACAACATCGACGCCGAACTCGCCAAGGAACTGACCCTGGGCCTGCTGCGCTCGCCAGCGATCATTAGCGCAAAGCTGATCGACAACAACGGCACCGTGCTGGCCAACGTCAAGCGACCCGGTGTGGAAAACGGTTACCGGATGCTCAGTGACTTCCTGTTCGGCGCCAGCCGACAGTTCGAAGACCGGCTTTACCTGGATAATTTACCCAACGAATCCCTGGGTACGCTACGGCTGAAAGTCGATACTTACTCCTTCGGCAACCGGTTCCTGCGCCGGGCCGAAGTGACCCTGCTCAATGGCTTCGCCCGCAGCCTGCTGCTGTCCGGCATCCTGCTGGCGCTGTTCTATGTGATGCTGACCAAACCCCTGGTGCGGGTCATCCGTGAACTCAGCGGTCGCGACCCGAGCAGCACCGAGGCGACCTCGCTGGAGTGTCCCGCCGGGCACGCCAACGATGAGATCGGCGTGCTGGTCAAGGCTGCCAACCAGCAATTCAGGAACATCGCCACCGAAATCCAGCAGCGGCGCAATGCGGAAAACCGCCTGACCGAATATCTTGGCCAACTGGAAAACATCGTCTCGGCCCGCACTGCCGAACTCAAGGCGATCAACGACCGGCTGAGCCAATCCAACGAGGAACTGGAAGCCGCCCGCAGCACAGCACTGGACATGGCCGAAGCCCGCTCGGTGTTCCTGGCCAACATGAGCCATGAAATCCGCACGCCCCTCAATGGCTTGCTCGGGATGATCGCGCTATCCCTCGACGGACCGCTCAATGCCGAACAACAGCAGCAACTGTCGATCGCCCATGACTCGGGTAAAGTGCTGGTGGAATTGCTCAACGATATTCTCGATTTGTCGAAGTTCGATGCCGGCCAACTCGAACTCGAACACATCCCCTTCGACCTGGGCTCGCTGATCGAAGACACCGCCAACCTGTTGTCGCAGAACGCCGCCCCCAGCGTCGAACTGACCTGCCTGATCGATCCGCATTTCCCGGCACTGGTGCTCGGCGATCCGACCCGGGTGCGGCAGATCGTCAGTAACCTGCTGTCCAACGCCCTCAAGTTCACCCGTTTCGGGCGGGTCGACGTGCGCCTGTCGACGTTCGGGGATGGCGTCAGGATCGAAGTCTGCGACACCGGCATCGG
This sequence comes from Pseudomonas jessenii, assembly GCF_002236115.1. Lineage (GTDB taxonomy): Bacteria > Pseudomonadota > Gammaproteobacteria > Pseudomonadales > Pseudomonadaceae > Aquipseudomonas > Aquipseudomonas jessenii. The sequence goes on from NZ_NIWT01000003.1 coordinate 77,687, forward strand.
CATCCCTCAGGAGGCCCAGGTCAAGATCCTCCAGCCTTTCACCCAGGCCGGTGCCGGTATTACCCGTCAATTTGGCGGCACCGGGCTGGGCCTGGCCCTGACCTATAACCTTTGCGAAGCCATGCAGGGGCGCCTGACCATCAGCTCCGAGGCGGGTTTTGGCAGCCAGTTCTGCGCGGAGTTGCCATTGCCCAGCCATACCCGTGCAATGCCAGCTGTTTCACTCAGGGGCAAAGTCATTGCCATCACGGCCGCCAGCAGCGGACTGGGGGAACTGTTGAACAGCCTGTTGCCTGTCTGGGGGCTGGACTATGAACGGCGTTCCATGGATGACCCATTGCTTGGCCTGGCGGCCGACGTGCTCATCACCGACTGCCCCGAATGCCTGTTCAGTTTGCGCCCCACCCTCAGCGCGCCAATCCTGCTGATCACCGCGTATGGCAACTTCATGCCCAGCGAAGAGGTCAACGCACTCGCCCCCTTGCAACAGCAGGCCCGCCCTTTGGCCCGCAGTATGCTACTTCAAACGTTGCGCAGGATCCTGCAACCGCAAACCCATCCGGTCAACGAGGCTCGACTCGACACACAATGCCCGCAACGCCGCGGGCGCGTGCTGTTAGTGGAAGACAACCCGGTCAACCAGTTGGTGGCCAAGGGCATGCTCGGCAAACTCGGCTGCGAGGTCACCACCGCCGCTCATGGTGGCGAGGCACTGGATCAACTCGAGCAACGGGATTTCGACCTGGTGCTGATGGACTGCAACATGCCGGTAATGGACGGCTATGAAGCCAGCCGGCAAATCCGCCGCAGCGGACGCTGGCCCCAACTGCCCATCGTTGCCCTGACGGCCAACGCCATGTCGGAGGAGCGTGAACGCTGTCGTGCCGCGGGCATGAGCGACTACCTGGCCAAACCCTTCCGGCGCGAAGAACTGGCCGCCCTGCTGGACCTGTGGATCCCCGCTATGACAGCGCCTTGATCTGCCCCAACAGGTGATCGAGGCCATCGCGCAATTCGTTGAGTCGATTCAGATCGACCCCGCTGTCGCACAACAGGCGCGCCTTGAGTGGCCCAACCTGTTCGCGCAAGGCCGTGCCGGCTGGCGACAGGCTCAGGTGCACTTCACGTTCATCGCGCGCCGAACGCTGACGCTGCACCAGTTGCAGTTGTTCCAGGCGCTTGAGCAAGGGTGTCAGCGTGCCGGAATCCAGAGCCAAACGCTCGCCCAATGCCTTGACGGTCGGTTGCTCCGGGGTCGCTTCCTGCCACTCCCATAAAACCAGCATCGCCAGGTACTGAGGGTAAGTCAGGCCCAACTGATCGAGCATTGGCTTGTAGCCGCGAATCACCGCCCGGGATGCCGCGTACAGCTTGAAGCACAACTGGCTGTCGAGCTTCAGGGAATCGACTGACAAGGTGTTCATTTGAGCAGGGCTTCGATCTCGCGGGTCAGGTCCTGCGGCTTGGTCGCCGGAGCGAAGCGCTTGACCAGTTGCCCGTCCTTGCCGATCAGGAACTTGGTGAAGTTCCACTTGATGCCCTGGGAACCCAGCACCCCCGGTGCGCGCTTTTTCAATTGCACGAACAGCGGATGGGCATCGGCACCATTGACGTCGATCTTTTTGAACAGCGGGAAGCTGACACCGAAGTTCAGCTCGCAGAACTCGGAGATCGCCCCTTCATTGCCCGGCTCTTGCTTGCCGAACTGGTTGCAGGGAAAGCCGAGCACCACCAGGCCTTGGTCCTTGTAGGTCTGCCACAGCTCTTCCAGGCCTTTGTACTGCGGAGTGAAACCGCACTTGCTGGCCGTGTTGACCACCAACACGGCTTTGCCGGCGAAATCCGCCAGAGTCTTTTGCTCACCCTTGATCGTGGTGCAAGGAATGCTCAGCAGGTTGTCGCTCATGTTTGAGGTTCCGATTGAATGGAAGAGATAACAAAATAGCGAGCAATTGAATTGCGTGCAATTTAAATTATCGAACGCCAATCCACTGTAGGAGCGAGCTTGCTCGCGATGGACCAGAGAACAACTCGGGGCACCAGGCTTCCCGCGTTATCGTTGACGACCATCGCAAGCAGGCTCGCTCCTACAGGGCTCGCATTACACGCGCGGCACGAGGTCCAGGCACACTGAATTGATGCAGTAACGCAGGCCCGTTGGCGGCGGGCCGTCGGGAAAAACGTGCCCCAGGTGCGCGTCGCATTTGGCGCAGACCACTTCGGTGCGGATCATGCCGTGGCTGACATCACGGATTTCGGTCATGGCGCTGTCGCCGATCGGCGCGTAGAAGCTCGGCCAGCCGCAACCCGAGTCGAACTTGGTTTTGGAGTCGAACAGCGGCTCGTTACAGCAGATGCAGTGGTAGATACCGTCGGTCTTGGTGGCGTTGTACTTGCCGGAAAACGGTCGTTCGGTGCCTTTGAGGCGGCACACGTTGTACTGCTCCGGGTCGAGCATCGCCTTCCATTCTTCCAGGGTTTTTTCCAACTTTTCCATCATCACACCTCAGCGGCTGAAAAAGCCCGATCTGTACCTTTTCCACGGATCGGGCGGCACGTATGATTGCGCCTCGTCAAACGCCAGTCTGGCAGCCAGACCACGCGCATTCAAACGGAAATATGGGTGCTGCATCTCAAGGCGTCAGGCCTGTGTGAATACGCAGGATTCCCAGCACGGTTGCCCAAACGCCGTCTGGATCGTTCATTTTCGGGAACACATCGCCATGCAGGTCAGCAAATCGAACAAGCTCGCCAACGTCTGCTACGACATTCGCGGCCCGGTGCTCAAGCACGCCAAGCGCCTGGAAGAGGAAGGCCATCGCATCCTCAAGCTGAACATCGGCAACCCGGCGCCCTTTGGTTTCGAAGCACCGGATGAAATCCTCCAGGACGTAATCCGCAACCTGCCGACCGCCCAGGGCTACAGCGATTCCAAGGGCCTGTTCAGTGCGCGCAAGGCCGTCATGCAGTACTACCAGCAAAAGCAGGTGGAAGGCGTCGGCATTGAAGACATCTACCTGGGCAACGGCGTTTCCGAACTGATCGTGATGTCGATGCAGGCCCTGCTCAACAACGGCGACGAAGTGCTGGTGCCAGCGCCGGACTATCCGTTGTGGACCGCAGCGGTGAGCCTATCGGGCGGTAACCCGGTGCATTACCTGTGCGACGAGCAAGCCAACTGGTGGCCAGACCTGGCCGACATCAAGGCCAAGATCACCCCGAACACGAAAGCCCTGGTGATCATCAACCCGAACAACCCGACCGGCGCTGTGTACTCCAAAGAAGTCCTGCTGGGCATGCTGGAACTGGCTCGCCAGCACAATCTGGTGGTGTTCTCCGACGAGATCTACGACAAGATCCTCTACGATGACGCCGTGCACATCTGCACCGCCTCCCTGGCGCCGGACCTGCTCTGCCTGACCTTCAACGGCCTGTCCAAGTCCTATCGCGTGGCCGGTTTCCGTTCCGGCTGGATCGCCATCTCCGGCCCGAAACACCACGCCCAGAGCTACATCGAAGGCATCGACATGCTGGCCAACATGCGCCTGTGTGCCAACGTGCCGAGCCAGCATGCGATCCAGACCGCCCTGGGTGGCTATCAGAGCATCAATGACCTGGTGCTGCCCCAGGGCCGCCTGCTGGAGCAACGCAACCGCACCTGGGAGTTGCTCAACGACATTCCGGGCGTGAGCTGCGTCAAGCCGATGGGGGCGCTGTATGCATTCCCGCGGATCGACCCCAAGGTCTGCCCGATCCATAACGACGAAAAGTTCGTCCTCGACCTGCTGCTCTCCGAGAAGCTGCTGGTGGTTCAAGGCACCGCTTTCAACTGGCCATGGCCAGACCACTTCCGCGTCGTGACCCTGCCCCGTGTCGATGACCTGGAGATGGCCATCGGACGCATTGGCGGCTTCCTCAAGTCCTACCGCCAGTAAGCGATCTGTCACCGTGCGACGTTCCCGAACGTCGCACAGTGATTCATCCGGCAACATTTGTTTGCATTGCGCCACTGACAGTCGCCTTGACCGCTGCCGGATCGCGCCTTGCCTGCTCGCGCCTAACAAAGGCGGGGCCTTCGACATGAATTGACTGACAAACACTTCCCGCATACTTGTCGGAAATACCCTGCAAGCAGCTAGACTGTTGCCGTAGGACACAGTTTGAAATAGTCACCCGGTTGAATACCCCGGTGCAGCACCTTATATACCCCGCAGTACGCCACATCTTTAGCATGAGGAGATTTCTACAACCATGATGCGCATCCTGCTGTTCTTGGCCACTAACCTGGCGGTCGTGCTGATTGCCAGCATCACCCTGAGCCTTTTCGGCTTCAACGGGTTCATGGCGGCCAATGGGGTTGACCTTAACCTCAATCAGCTGCTGATCTTCTGTGCGGTCTTTGGTTTCGCAGGTTCGCTGTTCTCGCTGTTCATCTCCAAGTGGATGGCGAAGATGAGCACCAGCACCCAGATCATCACCCAGCCACGCACCCGTCACGAGCAATGGCTGCTGCAAACCGTCGAGCAACTGTCTCGCGAAGCCGGGATCAAGATGCCCGAAGTCGGTATCTTCCCGGCCTACGAGGCGAACGCCTTCGCCACCGGCTGGAACAAGAACGACGCATTGGTCGCGGTCAGCCAGGGATTGCTCGAGCGCTTCTCGCCGGATGAAGTGAAAGCCGTCCTGGCCCACGAAATCGGTCACGTGGCCAATGGCGACATGGTCACCCTGGCGTTGATCCAGGGCGTGGTGAACACCTTCGTGATGTTCTTCGCACGGATCATCGGCAATTTCGTCGACAAGGTGATCTTCAAGAACGAAGAAGGCCAGGGTATTGCCTACTACGTGGCGACCATCTTCGCCGAACTGGTTCTGGGCATCCTGGCCAGCGCCATCGTCATGTGGTTCTCGCGCAAGCGTGAATTCCGTGCCGACGAAGCCGGTGCAAACCTGGCCGGCACCGCCGCGATGATTGGCGCCCTGCAACGCCTGCGGGCGGAACAAGGGCTGCCGGTGCACATGCCCGACACCCTGAACGCCTTTGGCATCAACGGTGGTATCAAGCAAGGCTTCGCTCGCATGTTCATGAGCCACCCGCCGCTGGAAGAGCGCATCGACGCTCTGGCTCGTCGTCGGGGCTGATACACTCCACAGCAAAGCAAAAGGCCCGCAGCGATGCGGGCCTTTTTTTGTCTGCAGATTGCCGCGGTGCTCATTCTGGCCTCATCGCGAGCAGGCTCGCTCCCACACAGGTTCTGAGTCGCACACAAATTCCCTGTGGGAGCGAGCTTGCTCGCGATGAGGCCAGTACAGCCAGCCACTATTACCGACTGGAAACCCGATAAACCCGCTCCTCAAGCCGCGTGACACCCGCCTCCAGGAATTTCCCGCTCTCGCTCAACACATCCTGATCTTCCAGGATCTTCAGCGCCCATGAGTCCCCGAACAACCGCCGCACCTCATCATCGAGCACAGCAAACGGCGGGCCGGGCATTTGCGCCTGGTCATAGTCCAGGGTAATCAGCAGGCCATGGGACTCCTTCGGCAATATCCGCTTCAAATGGGCGGCGTAGCGCTCTCGCATTTCCGCCGGCAGCGCGATCAACGCCGCGCGATCATAAAGCGCGGAGCAGTCGGCCACATCGCCTGCCGTCAGCTCGAAGAAATCGCCGCACCACAGCTCAATGGAACCTGCCCGATAAACCTTGAACGGCCCCTGCTCACTGATGGCCGGATCAAAGCCATGTTCGCTGAAAAACTCCTCGATGGCTTTTTCCGACAGTTCGACCCCCAAGACCTCATGGCCTTGATGGGCGAGCCATAGCAAATCCAGGCTTTTTCCACATAACGGCACCAACACGCGTGTGCCTTCTTCAAGGCTTAACGCCGGCCAGAACCGCTTCAGATGAGGGTTCACCTGCGGCAGATGAAAGCCGATCTGGTTCGCCGCCCATTTCTTGTGCCAAAACTCCGGCTGCATAAATAACCCCGAAAATTCGATCAAAACACTCTAAAACTTATATTAGATTTAGATTAATGATCTGACTGAAGATGTTGCATCTTAACTCTCAGGAGCTCATTCATGTTCCCCAGCCTGTACATATCCCACGGCTCCCCCATGCTCGCTCTGGAACCCGGCGCCAGCGGGCCGGCACTTGCCCGCCTGGCCGTCGAGATACCGAAGCCCAAGGCCATCGTGATTGTTTCCGCGCACTGGGAAAGCAATGAGCTGCTGGTCAGCGGCAATCCACAACCGGAAACCTGGCATGATTTCGGCGGTTTTCCCAAAGCCCTGTTCGAACTCCAGTACCCGGCTCCCGGCGACCCACGACTCGCCGCCGAGGTTGCCGAACTATTGAAAACCGCTGGCTTTGCTGCACGTATCGACAGCAATCGGCCTTTCGACCATGGCGTCTGGGTGCCTTTATCGCTGATGTATCCGCAGGCAGACATCCCGATTGTCCAGGTCTCATTGCCCACCCGTGGCGGTCCCGCCCTGCAGACCCGTGTTGGCCACGCGCTGGCCAGCCTGCGCGAGCATGGCGTCCTGCTGATCGGCTCCGGCAGCATCACTCACAACCTGCGGGAACTGGACTGGCATGCCGGCCCCGAGAGCGTTGAGCCTTGGGCCCTGGCGTTTCGCGACTGGATGATCGACAAACTCGCAGCGAACGACGAAGCCGCGCTGCATGACTATCGTGTGCAGGCACCAAACGCTGTACGCAATCATCCGAGTGATGAGCACTTGTTGCCGCTGTACTTTGCCCGCGCCGCTGGCGGGCAGTTCAGCGTCGCTCACCAAGGGTTCACCATGGGTGCGCTGGGCATGGATATTTACCGCTTCGGCTGACAGACAGACCGCGTCGCGGCCTTCGTCGGAACGCCGCCCGGAGCAAGCCCGCCCCCACATTTGATCGCATTCTTTCTGAAGTAACGCGGTCGTCTGTGGGAGCGGGCTTGCTCGCGAAGGGGGCACCGCCACTCTTCAGCCGGGCTTGAACTGCAGGCAAAAAAAATCCCCGAACCAGTCGGGGATTTTTTATGTTCGATCAATCAGCCCGAGAGCGGATCAATCTTCGCGGTAGCGACGCAGCTTCAACTGCTTACCGGCAACGCGAGTGTCCTTCAGCTTGGTCAGCAACTTCTCCAGACCATCTTCCGGCAGCTCGACGAGGCTGAAGCTGTCACGCACCTGGATGCGACCGATCGCTTCACGCGCCAGGCCACCTTCGTTGAGGATGGCGCCCAGCAGGTTCTTGGCGGCGATACCGTCACGCGCGCCCAGCGCGGTGCGGCAACGTGCACGGCCTTCGCCCAGTGGCATCGGAGCGCGACGCTCGCGGTCACCACGCTCAGGACGATCACCGGAACGCTCTGGACGATCGCCACGCGGTGCATTGTTCGGCACCAGTGGACGCTCTTTCTCGATAGCGGCCAGGTTCAGCGCTTGACCGTTGGTAGCCTTGCGCAGCAGGGCTGCGGCCAGGGCGCGCGGGCTGCAACCGATGTCGGCGGTCAGGCGATCGAGCAGATCACCGTGGGTCGATTCGGCTTCAGCCACCAGCGGCGACAGGCTGTTGGTCAGCTTCTTGATGCGCGCATCCAGAACGGCTTGAGCGTCCGGCAGGCGAACTTCAGCAACCTTTTGACCGGTTACACGCTCGATCACTTGCAGCATGCGGCGCTCACGTGGAGTCACCAGCAGCAGTGCACGACCTTCGCGACCGGCACGGCCGGTACGGCCGATACGGTGAACGTAGGACTCTGGATCGTACGGCATGTCAACGTTGAACACGTGAGTGATGCGCGGAACGTCCAGGCCACGAGCGGCAACGTCGGTCGCCACAACGATGTCCAGACGGCCATCCTTGAGGGAGTCGATCACGCGCTCACGCTGGTTCTGGGCGATGTCACCGTTCAGCGCAGCGGCTTTGTAGCCTTTGGCTTCCAGGGCACTGGCCAGGTCCAGGGTCGCTTGCTTGGTGCGCACGAACATGATCAGGGCGTCGAAATCTTCCACTTCCAGCAAGCTGAGAACGGCCGAAGTCTTCTGGTCAGCGTGAACCAGCAGGTGAGCCTGCTCGATCGCGGTAACGGTCTGGGTCTTGCTCTGAATCTTGACGTGCTTCGGATCGCGCAGGTGGCGTTCGGCGATGGCACGGATCGATTGAGGCAAGGTGGCCGAGAACAGTACGGTCTGACGGGTTTCCGGCATGGCCTTGAAGATGACTTCCAGGTCGTCCATGAAGCCCAGCTTGAGCATTTCGTCGGCTTCGTCGAGAACCAGGTGGTTCACGGTCGCCAGTACTTTTTCGTCGCGACGCAGGTGGTCGCACAGACGGCCCGGAGTGGCGACAACGATTTGTGCGCCATTACGGATTGCTTTCAGTTGTGGGCCCATCGGCGCGCCGCCGTAGACAGCCACAACAGTCACGCCCGGCATTTGCTTGGCGTAGGTTTCGAAAGCGGTTGCAACTTGTAGCGCCAACTCACGAGTTGGGGCCAGGATCAGAGCTTGCGGCTCGCGCTTGGACGGATCAATGCGGTGCAGAATTGGCAGGGCAAAGGCAGCGGTTTTACCGGTACCGGTTTGCGCCTGACCAATCATATCGTGACCGGCGAGAATGATCGGGATCGACTGCTGCTGAATGGCCGAAGGCTCTTCATAGCCGGTAGCGACTACTGCAGCGACAATATTTGGATGAAGTTCAAGAGCGGCGAAGCCGCCGATTTCCTGGGTCATGGGTCTGCCTCTAAGTGCATCCGCAAAGACCCATGCTCCAAAGCTGCACATGCCGTGTTGAGACTCAAGAGTCGCCCTGGCAGCTTTGTCGGCGGGGATTTGCGAAAACGAATGAATGAAAAGAATCGTCAAGGAAGAGTCCGCTGGGCGGACGTGCAGCCGAAGCTGGCTTCGGGGAATTGCGCTACCTAAACGCGGCCCGGTTAAAGGCCGGCGCGCACTATACCGGAATTCGCCCAAAAAGGGAGCTTTTTTTATCGGAAATCCACCGGATACACCGTTGTGTAACAGGCTTTGCGAATAATCGGTCAGCCGTCTATTTTTCAAAGGCCCGGCCTTGCGGGTGATGGCGCTAAAACGGTTCACCCTTTACCGTGCAGACCGCCGGTCTGGCACGCCTTTCCCACCCCCGAGGAACGCTCCATGAATCAGCCCAGCTCCAGTCGAGTCAGCCGCGAACGGCATGGTCATGTGTTCCTGATAGGTCTGGATCGGGTGGCCAAGCGCAATGCCTTCGATCTCGACCTGCTCAACGCGTTGAGCCTGGCCTATGGCGAGTTCGAAGCCGACAGCGAGGCGCGGGTGGCGGTGGTGTTCGCTCATGGCGAACACTTCACCGCCGGGCTCGACCTGGTCAATGCCAGCGTCACACTGACAGATGGCTGGCAGGTTCCACCCGGCGGCTGTGATCCGTGGGCGGTGTTCGCAGGTCCCAGGGTCAGCAAACCGGTAATCGTCGCCGCCCAGGGCTATTGCCTGACCATCGGCATCGAGTTGATGCTGGCCGCCGACATCAACCTGTGCGCCAGCAACACCCGGTTCGCGCAGATGGAAGTGCAACGCGGAATCTTCCCGTTCGGCGGTGCGACCCTGCGCCTGCATCAAGTGGCCGGCTGGGGCAATGCCATGCGCTGGTTGTTGACCGGTGATGAATTCGACGCCCGTGATGCCTTGCACCTGGGTCTGGTGCAGGAGGTCATGGCCAGTGAGGACTTGCTGCCCCGGGCGATTGAACTGGCCGAACGGATCGCCCGTCAGGCACCGCTTGGGGTGCAGGCGACGCTGATGTCTGCGCGACAGGCCCGGTATGAAGGGGAAACCGCGGCGGCACAGGCGTTGCCGCAGCTAGTCAAGAAGTTGATGGCTACCGAGGACGTCAAGGAAGGTGTGCGGTCGATGGTGGAGCGGCGGCCGGGCGTGTTCAAAGGGGTTTAGCCTTGTATTGCCAGTAAGAAAGCTATCGCGAGCAAGCTCGCTCCCACAGGGGATCGCGGTCAAATGTGGGAGCGAGCCTGCTCGCGATAGGGCCATCACTGACAACTCAGGTAGCCGGACGAATGCACTTGATCAACGAATCCAGCGAGTACCCCAACCGCGGCGCCAGCGCTTCGGCGCGGGCGATCAGGCCGTCCATGTCCAGTTCCTGGTCCAGCTCCGACGGCACGATCAGAATCACGTTGCCCTCCTTCACCGGCAGCTCCCAGTAATGTCGGTGATACAAACCGCGCAACAAGGCGGCGCCCAGGGGTTTGCCATCGTCGGTCGCCCACTGATTGATGACCAGCCAGCCACCCGGATTCAATCGCTTCTGGCAGTTTTCCAGAAAGCTCCATGCCAGATGACCGACACCCGGACCGACATCGGTATAAAGGTCGACGAAAATCAGGTCGGCCGACTCAGCGGTGTCCAGCAGTTCCAGCGCATCGCCAACGCGGATGTACAGGCGCGGATCGTCATCCAGCCCCAGATATTCAATAGCCAGGCGCGGTACGTCCGGGCGTAGTTCGATGGCTTCGACATCTTCCAGCGGCAGGAACTTGAGGCAGGCCTGGGTCAGCGTCCCGGCGCCGAGGCCGAGAAACAGCGCACTTTCCGGTTGCTGGTGGCACAGCGCACCAATCAGCATCGCCCGGGTGTAGTCGTACTCGAGCCAGCTCGGATCGGCCGTGAACACGCAGCTTTGCTCGATGGCATCACCGAACTCGAGAAAACGGTAATCGGCCACTTCCAGCACACGAATCACGCCGAACTCGTCCTGTACCTCGGCGAGCAGATGCTCGACGCGCTCCTCAGTCATTTCATCTCCTGATCGTCACCGGGGCCGGCAACGCAATAACACCGCGTGTAGAGAGCGGCAAAGGCGAGATTGTCGGCGAAGCGACAGGAACAGGTCACGCACTAATTTGCTGATAACATGGAGGTCCGAGCGAAAACACTAGAGACCGTGATGAGCCAACCCTGGAGCCCCGACAGCTGGCGCGCCTTGCCGATCCAGCAACAACCCCAATACCCCGACGCCGCGCATCTGCAGCAGGTCGAGCAGACCCTGGCCAGCTATCCGCCGCTAGTGTTTGCCGGTGAAGCCCGGGAGTTGCGCCGTCAGTTTGCCGAGGTGACCCAGGGCCGCGCGTTTCTGTTGCAGGGTGGCGACTGCGCCGAAAGCTTCGCCGAATTCTCCGCGGCGAAAATCCGCGACACCTTCAAGGTGTTGTTGCAGATGGCGATCGTGATGACCTTTGCCGCCGGCTGCCCGGTGGTCAAGGTCGGGCGCATGGCCGGGCAGTTCGCCAAGCCCCGTTCGGCCAATGACGAAACCATCGATGGCGTGACCTTGCCCGCCTACCGTGGCGACATAGTCAACGGCATCGGTTTCGACGAAAAAAGCCGCGTGCCGGACCCGGAACGCCTGCTGCAGTCCTATCACCAGTCCACCGCCACCCTGAACCTGTTGCGTGCATTTGCCCAGGGCGGTTTTGCCGATCTGCACCAGGTGCACAAGTGGAACCTGGACTTCATTGCCAACTCGGCGCTGGCGGAAAAGTACAGCCACCTGGCCGACCGTATCGATGAAACCCTGGCATTCATGCGCGCCTGCGGCATGGACAGCTCGCCGCAGTTACGCGAAACCAGTTTCTTCACCGCCCACGAAGCGCTGCTGCTGAACTACGAAGAAGCCTTCGTGCGTCGCGACAGCCTGACCAACGACTACTACGACTGCTCGGCCCACATGCTGTGGATCGGCGATCGCACCCGTCAGCTGGACGGCGCCCACGTCGAATTCCTGCGCGGGGTGAACAACCCGATCGGGGTCAAGGTCGGCCCGAGCATGAACCCGGACGACCTGATTCGCTTGATCGACGTGCTCAACCCGCTGAACGATCCGGGTCGCCTGAACCTGATCGCGCGGATGGGCGCGAACAAGGTCGGCGATCACTTGCCTCAGCTGATCCGCGCCGTCCAGCGCGAAGGCAAGCAGGTGCTGTGGAGTTCGGACCCGATGCACGGCAACACCATCAAGGCCAGCAGCGGCTACAAGACCCGCGACTTTGCACAGATCCTTGGCGAGGTGAAGCAGTTCTTCCAGGTACACGAAGCCGAAGGCAGTTATGCCGGGGGTATCCACATTGAAATGACCGGGCAGAACGTGACCGAGTGCATCGGTGGTGCGCGCCCGATCACCGAAGATGGCTTGTCGGATCGCTACCACACCCACTGCGACCCGCGGATGAATGCCGATCAGTCGCTGGAGCTGGCGTTTTTGATTGCTGAAACCTTGAAGCAGGTTCGGCGCTAGATTTTGCTTCTCTGATAGACCGCCATCGCGAGCAAGCTCGCTCCCACATTGGACCGCGCTCCCCTGTGGGAGCGAGCTTGCTCGCGAAGAGGCCAGCTCAGCCACCCTCAATCTGTGCCAGTGCCACCCGCAACCTCGCCGCACTCGCCCGCGGGCAATTCAGCTGAACCTGTGCCAGCCCCAGCCAATCCGCCATCTGCCGCAGATTGACCGCCAACGCCAACATCCCCTCGTCGTCCAGCCCGGATTCCTCTTCATGCACCGCATGTACTGCCAATCGGCCGGTCGCCCGCTCGGCGCGCAGATCGACCCGTGCGGCAATCCGTTCGTTGTGCAAAAACGGCAGGACGTAATAGCCGTAAACGCGCTTGTCCTGCGGCGTGTAGATCTCCAACCGATAGCGGAAATCGAACAGCCGCTCGGTCCGGCTGCGTTCCCAGATCAGCGAATCGAACGGCGAAAGCAAGGCACTGGCCACGACTTTACGCGGTATTTTTGGCTCGGGCAGACAATAGGCCGGTAGTCGCCAGCCCTGCACTTCGCAGGTCAGCAATTCCCCGGCCTCGACCAACTCGGACAAACGTGGACGACTGTCCGCAGGGTTCAAGCGGAAATAGTCACGCAAATCCTTCTCCGTACCGACCCCCAAGGCCGTTGCCGCATGCCGCAACAGTCCGCGCTGGGCCTCGTCTTCACTCAGGACGGGGTGCGCAAGCACCGCCGAGGGAATCACCCGCTCCGGCAGATCGTAGAGCCTTTCGAATCCGCGTCGTCCGGCAACAGTCACTTCACCGGCAGCGAACAACCATTCCAGCGCATGCTTTTCCGCGCTCCAGTCCCACCAGGGACCGGCCCGCTCCTGACGGGTCGACAGACTTCCGGCACCCAACGCGCCCTGCTCCTCGACCGAAGCCAGCACCCGGCGAATGGTGTCTTGCTGCTCACGGCCAAAGCGCGCCAATTGCTGATAAATGTCTTCGCCACGGCTCGCACGCTGCATGCGCCAACGCATCAGCGGGAACATGGAAAGTGGCAACAACGAGGCTTCATGGCCCCAATACTCGAACAACGTACGGCGCCGGCCCTGACTCCAGGCAGCCTGGTCGAGCAAATCGGAGGAGTAGTTACCGAGGCGGGAAAATAGCGGAAGGTAGTGCGAACGCACCAATGCATTGACCGAATCGATCTGCAAAATGCCCAGCCGTTCGATCAGACGATTGAGCGCAACAGCCTTGATCGCCGCTGGCGGCGACCGCCCGTTGAACCCTTGGGCGGCCAGCGCCAGACGCCGAGCCTGTTTGAGGGTAAAGGACAACGTTGCGGGCATGGGTGCCTCCTTGTCTGCTCGCAACCTACCTCACCGGTAAGGGGTTTGTGTAGCGTGGCATTCATCATTTATGCATCGGGTCATTCCAGAACGGCTTGATCGACTCGTTCTCCACATCCGCACGGCTCATGCCGATGTCCTTGAGTGCTTCGTCGCTCAAGCTCGCCAGCAATTCGCGCTCGCGATGCAATTCGTACCAGCGGCCGACCTTGTGCAGCAGATCGGATATCACGTGAATCGAGTGTTTTTCTGATCCTTGGAACTCATGTTGACCTTTCATCTTGTTGCCCTCCGTTTGGATGGCTCCAGTCTCGCGCCGGGTCTAAGATCAATCCAACGAATGTTTCTGATGTCACATATCTCGGAGATTGATGAATGTCGGCCTACCCGAGTATCGATACCGAAGTGTTGCGCACCTTCGTCGCCATCGCCGACCAGGGCGGCTTTACCCGCGCCGGGGAATTGGTCAACCGCACCCAGTCCGCCGTCAGCATGCAGATGAAACGACTGGAAGAAGATGTGCTGCAGCGTCAGTTGTTCCAGCGCGACGGGCGGCAGGTGCGACTGACGGCTGAAGGCCAGGTGCTGCTCGGCTATGCGCGACGCATCCTCAAGCTGCACAGCGAGGTCTTCAATACCTTGCGTGAGCCCGACATGGTCGGCACGGTGCGTATCGGCACGCCGGACGATTATGTGATGCGGTTCCTCCCGGGGATTCTGCGCCGGTTTGCCCAGTCTTACCCGCTGATTCAGATAGAAGTGCACTGCGAATCATCCAAACAACTGTTGATGCGCCAGGACCTCGACCTGTCAATCGTGACCCGCGAACCGGGCAGCGAAATCGGCCAGTTGTTGCGCAAGGAACGCTTTGTCTGGGCCGAGGCACAATGCTACAGCGCCCACGAGCAGACGCCGCTGCCACTGGCGATGTTCAACAGTGATTGCTTCTGCCGCCAGTGGGCCTGCAATGCCCTGGATGCCCGGGGGCGCGATTACCGGGTGGCGTACAACAGCGACAGCCTGTCGGCGATCATGGCCGTGGTCAGCGCCGGCCTGGCCGTCACGGCGCAACTTGAAAGCCTGATCACCGCGGACATGCGCATCCTCGGTGAGGCCCAGGACCTGCCGCTGCTGCCCGAGGCCAGCATCATGCTCGTGCGCAACCTGCATAACCCGTCACCCATCACCGAGTGCCTGGCCGAGCACATCATCGAAGGCTTCAAACTTTGAAGGCGAGCATCACCGCACAGAACACCAGGAACCCGCAAAACAGCCCGCGCAGCAGCCGCTCCGGCAATGCGTGGGCAACCTTCACGCCCCAACTGATGCTCATCAGCCCACCGACCGCCAAGGGCAAGCCGATCACCCAGCTGACCTGATGGTGCGCGGCGTAAGTCACCAGCGTCACCCCCGTACTCGGCAAGGCCAGCGCCAACGACAGCCCCTGCGCAACCACTTGGCTCGTGCCGAACAGACTGGTCAGCACCGGTGTCGCCACCACCGCGCCACCCACGCCGAACAGCCCGCCCATCGTACCGGATGCAGCGCCAAGCAGGCCCAGCCAGGGCCATGAGTAGTTCATCTGCGAAGCCGGCGGAGCACTGGCGGCGAACATGCGAACGAGGTTGTACGCCGACAGTGCGATCAGAAAGGCGACAAAGCCTATGCGCATGGTTTGCGCATCAATGCCCACCGCCCAGATCGACCCGAGCCAGGCGAAGCAAAACCCCATGATGGCCAGCGGTAACGCGTGACGCAGTTCGATCCGGATGCGCTGATGATAGCGCCACAGCGCCAGCATCACGTTCGGCACCACCATCACCAGCGCGGTGCCTTGGGCAATCTGCTGATCGAGCCCGAACAGCACGCCCAGCAGCGGAATGGCGATCAGGCCGCCGCCGATGCCAAACAAACCGCCGAGCGTGCCCAACGCAGCGCCGAACACCAGATACATCAAGAACTCAATCACAGCATTTTCCCCGTTGCCGTCAGGCCTTTGATCCTACGCAGTTGCTTCTGGCACGGAAACGCATAGCAACGCACAATGGCTGTGCCAAATTCGCACAAGCACAAACCTGCCATGAACCCCAATCAACTGACCGACCAACTGGCCTTGTTCCTCGACGTGCTGGAAACCGGCAGTTTTTCCGCCGCCTCGCGCCGTCATCCGCTAACCCCTTCGGCCGTGGCACGGCGTATCGACAGCCTGGAAAGCGCGGTCGGCAGTCAGCTGTTCCTGCGCAGCACGCATGCGGTACGCGCCACGCCGGCGGGATTGGCCTTTGCCGAGCGCGCACGGCGGATCGTCGCCGAATTGCGCCTGGCCCGGGCCGAGGCGGTGTCCCTGAGCAGCGCGCCGGAAGGCCTGATTCGTATCGATGCGCCGGCAGCCTTTGGTCGCCGGCACCTGGCACCGGTGATTGCCGATTTCCTGATGCTCTACCCCGGGCTCGATGTGCAGCTGCACTTGATCGACAGCTTCGTCGACATGCAGGGCCTGAACCTCGGCAAGGTCGATCTGGTGCTACGCGCCGGGCAATTGGCCGATACCCGGCTGGTGGCCACGCCACTGGCGAGCATGGTGCGTATCGCCTGCGCCAGCCCTGATTATTTGCGGCGTCGCGGCGTGCCGACCGAGCCGACACAGCTGATTGAACACGACGGACTCGACTGGGATGGCCTGGCTCCGCCCTTCGCCTGGCGTTTCGAGCGCGACGGGCAAATGCAGTTGCACCGCCCGGCGCGGATCCGCATGAGCGCCAACAATGCCGAGGCGCTGGTGTGCGGCGCATTGGCCGGACTGGGTATCGCGCACCTGCCGACCTGGCTGGCCAGCGAATACCTGTTGCGGGGTGAGTTGCTGCCGCTGTTCTGCGACAGCGGTCTGCCGAAACCGGAAAGCGCCGGCATCTACGCCTTGCGCCTGGAACAGCAGCCAAACTCCCGCAGTCGCTTGTTGCTGGAGTACCTGAAAACCCGCTTCAGCCCGATTCCGCCCTGGGACCTGGTGCTGCAAACCCATTTGCAACGGCACTGATCAAAATTATCTGGCGCATTAAAGATTCGCCCGCTAGATTCTTCAGATCACAGATCAAGGCTTCGACATGACCACCGAGCGCAACACCCCGGACAACTGCGACAACCTGCTGCTGGACAATCAGGCCTGCTTCGCCCTGCATTCCACTTCGCTGATGATGACCAAGGTCTACAAACCCTTGCTGCAAGCGCTGGGCCTGACCTACCCGCAATACCTGGCGATGATGGTGTTGTGGGAAAGAGACGGTTTGACCGTAGGTGAAATCAGCACGCGGTTGCTGACCGATCCTGGCTCGTTGACGCCGCTGCTCAAGCGCCTGGAAGCCGAAGGCCTGCTCAGCCGAACCCGCAGCCGCGAAGATGAGCGGGTGGTGATCGTCGAACTCACCGAACAGGGCCGGGCGTTGCGCGACAAGGCCCGGGACATTCCCCAATGCATCCTCGGCGCCAGCGGGATGACCCTGGAGCGCCTGAAAAACCTGCAGGCGGAACTGCAGGAGTTGCGTCGCCACCTGCAAGACAGCCTCTAGTCTCCAAACCACCACAAATCCCTTGTGGGAGCGAGCTTGCTCGCGATGGCGGTGTATCAGTCAGCATCATTGCTGAATGTGAGACTGCAATCGCGAGCAAGCTCGCTCCCACAGCGGCTCTGCGGCCCACCAGAAAATCGGGTTCGCCACCCTCCCCAGAAAAAAACCCGCTGAAAATCCCCCTCGATAGCTCTAACTCAATACTTTCAACCTAAACCACCTCACAGCCTTGCGTCTTTTTTCAAATTTCCTTGAAAATTTATCTTGCGCACTAAACATTAGCGCGATACATTTATTTCGCACTTATTTAGCGCGCAAACATTTAGCGCAAAACAAACAAAACCCTGAACGAGGCTTTCACCATGCAAACTCTCTACACCGCAATCGCAACCTCCACCGGTGGCCGTGACGGTCGTGCGGTTTCCAGCGACAACATCCTCGACGTCAAGCTCGCCACGCCCAAAGAACTCGGCGGTGCCGGCGGCGCAGCCACCAACCCAGAGCAACTGTTCGCTGCCGGCTACTCCGCCTGCTTCATCGGTGCCCTGAAATTCGTGGCCAGCCAGACCAAGCGCAGCATTCCTAACGACGCTTCGATCACCGCTCATGTCGGCATCGGCCAGATCCCTGGCGGCTTCGGCCTGGACATCGACCTGCACATCAGCCTGCCGGGTCTTGAACAAGCCGATGCTCAAGCACTGGTCGATGCGGCCCACCAGGTCTGCCCGTACTCCAACGCCACCCGTGGCAACGTCGATGTGCGTCTGCACGTAACCGTCTAAGCGCTGACTACCCAGGCCCGAACAGGAAACGAACATGAACACTTTCAGCAAAGTCTTGACCGGTACCCTTCTCGCCTTGTCCATCAGCAACGCGTTCGCAGGTACCGGGGTTGAACACAACACCCAGGCGTTCCTCGACGTTCTGAACGCCGGAACCGGCAAGCCGATGGAGCAAATGACGCCCGCCGACGCCCGCGCCGTGCTGGTGGGCGCGCAGGCCGGGGTGAAGCTGACGCTGCCAAAAGCCGATGTCAGCCAGAAGACCATTCAAGTCGACGGCCAACCGATCAGCCTGACCATCGTCCGGCCGGCCGGGGTCAGGGGCGAGCTGCCGGTGTTCATGTTCTTCCACGGCGGTGGCTGGGTGCTGGGGGACTTCCCGACCCACGAACGGCTGGTGCGTGACCTGGTGACGGGTTCGGGTGCCGCGGCCGTATTCGTGAACTACACGCCGTCGCCGGAAGCGCATTACCCGGTGGCGATCAACCAGGCTTACGCCGCAACCCGATGGGTGGCCGAGCACGGCAAAGAGATCAACGTCGATGGCCAGCGCCTGGCGGTAGCCGGCAACAGTGTCGGCGGCAACATGGCGGCTGTGGTTGCGCTGATGGCCAAGGACAAGGGCACACCGGCGATCAGGTTCCAGGTGCTGTTGTGGCCGGTGACTGATGCCAACTTCGAAACCGCGTCCTACAACCAGTTTGCCGAAGGGCACTTCCTCACCAAAAACATGATGAAGTGGTTCTGGGACAACTACACCACCGACGCCAAGCAACGGAACGAGATCTACGCCTCGCCACTGCGCGCAACCACCGCCCAGTTGAAAGGATTGCCTCCAGCGCTGGTGCAGACCGCCGGGGCCGACGTATTGCGCGACGAAGGCGAAGCCTACGCCCGCAAGCTGGACGAGGCCGGTGTGCCAGTGACCTCGGTTCGCTACAACGGCCTGATCCACGACTACGGTTTGCTCAACGTAGTGAGCCAGGTGCCAGCGGTGCGTTCGGCGATGTTGCAGGCTTCGCAAGAGCTCAAGGAACACCTGAAATAAAAACTGTGGGAGCGAGCTTGCTCGCGATAGCGGACTGTCAGGCAACATCTTTGTTGAATGGTCGGACGCCATCGCGAGCAAGCTCGCTCCCACAGGGTTTCTGGTTGAACCCGAAATCGAAGGCAAAAAAAAGCCCGACTCAATGGTCGGGCTTTTTCATTCCTGAAGCTGTGCTTATTTGGCACGGCCTTTGTAGGAACCGCCTTCGCGGGTATCGATCTCGATCATGTCGCCGATTTCGATGAAGTCAGCAACCGACAGCTCGGTACCGTTCTTCAGTTTGGCAGGCTTCATCACCTTGCCGGAAGTGTCGCCGCGAGCGGAACCTTCGGTGTAGTCAACCTGACGCACGATAGTGGTCGGCAGCTCTACGGAAACCAGACGCTCTTCGAAGAAGATCGCTTCGCAAACATCGGTCATGCCTTCTTCAACGAAAGGCAGAACGGCTTCGATGTCTTCAGCGTTCAGCTCGTACATGGTGTAGTCGGTGGTGTCCATGAACGTGTAGGTGTCGCCGCTGATGAAGGACAGGGTCGCTTCTTTGCGGTCGAGGATTACGTCGTCCAGTTTGTCGTCGGCGCTGTAAACGATCTCGGTCTTGTAACCGGTCAGCAGGTTTTTCAGCTTGGTCTTCATGATCGCGCTGTTACGACCGGACTTGGTGAATTCAGCTTTCTGAACCAGCCAAGGATCGTTTTCGAGACGAATCACGGTCCCGGGTTTCAGTTCTTTACCAGTTTTCATTGCGAATATCCGAATTTGGATGGGATTTACAAAAATCTAGGCCGCGTATCATATCCAATTTCCATAAAACTGTACCAGCGCCGTGGCAAGATCGGCCTGCAAGGCCTGCTCCAGACACCACGCCTCAGCGTGTTTTTCCAGCTCTGGCCAGTGTTTACGAGTGAATTGCCAGTGGTCGGCCATTTTTTCACCGGCGTTCCACGCCCGCCAGAGACCGCTGATCGCCTCCCGCGCAGGCGCAGATAACCCCTTCACATAGAGTTCGAGGAAGGCTTCGAGCTTGTCCAGGTGGATGTCTTCTTCTTGCCGGTAGATTTGCCAGAGAAATGGCCGGCCAGCCCATTGGGCGCGCACAAAGGAATCTTCGCCGCGCACGGCATTGAAATCGCAGCACCACAGCAACCGGTCGTACTGGTCCTGGCGGACGAATGGCAGCACTTGCACGGTCAAGGCATCACGCACATGCACGGCACCGGCCGCCAAACCCTGTACACCGAGCCAACGCTCGACGTCGCCGAGAATCCGCCCTTCCGGCACCAGCAGATGAGCGGCAGTAGAATCGCCGGCCATTGCATCGAGCCAACTGGCCAGACCGGTGTTTTCGTAGGCAAACAATGAGATCAGCTGCGCGCCGGGCGCAGGATCAACACCCAAACCTTGCAGGAATTTTCTTTGAGCCTGCGGGTTTTGCTGAAATTGCCGACGCAGCTCCAGCAACCCTCGCTCACGCAGCAGTCCGCCGGTGCCCTTCTTGAATCCTGGGAAGAAGAAGAACTTCTGCACGTTTTTGTACTTCACCGAGGGCAAACCATGGCAGCCAATGACCCAGTCCTCGGCGCTCAGGTAATCCAGGTTCATCCACAGCGGCGTCTTCTCCCGTTCGGCCATGGCCTCCATATAGGCGCTCGGCAATTGGCAGGCAAATGCAGCAATCACCACATCGGCGGCTTCGGTCGGTTGCCACTCGGCTGGCCATTGGCGCACTTCGACGTCTTGCTGCAACTGCCTGGGAGCATGGATGTCGATTTCCGGGCACAGGCGCTCGAACGCTCGCAGGTCATCGACCCATAGACGCACCGCCAGCCCATGTTCGGCCACCAGTTGCCGGGCCAGTCGCCAGGTCACGCCGATGTCGCCGAAGTTGTCGACCACGGTGCAAAAAATATCCCAGCGGGTTTTCATTTCAGGCATTCCAGGCTCCCGTTGGCAAAGGCGCCGATTGTCCGCATAAATTACCCCGTGCAGAAGAGCCGACGGCGATTATTCTTCATGCGACAATCGCCACTCGCCAGTGACCTTTCGCCAGGAGGCAACCATGCCCCACCGCCCCACTCCGCGCCGATCTTTCCCGATCAGCCTCAGCGCCCTGCAACTGACCGGCAGTATCGCCCTCGGCATGTGGCTCGGGTTCATTGCCATTGTGTTGACCTGCTGGCTCGCGTCGCGCCTGCTTTTCAGCGAGCAACTCGCCCCGGTCGCGGCGGCGGTTGAGCAGCTGGCCCAACCACCCGCAGCGGCTCAACCGCTGCCGAACATTCCGCCACAGAGCCCGCTGTTCGAGCAATATGAAGAAAACCTGCGCAAGAACGAACAGCAGCAACGTCTTGATCAGGCACGCAGCAGCAGTCGCAACCTGGCCAACCCGAACTGTCAGTTCTGGCTGCAACAGGACCAGACTGCACCCAGCGCAAAAAGCCGCGCCAACGTCCTGCAATTCTGCGATTGATCATGAATAAGCAAACCGTCCACCAACTGATTATCGACAGGCTGCGGATCGATCTCGACATCGCCGAACGGGCCGCGCAAACCGCCTACGAAACGGCGACCCACGAAGAAAACATCGCCGAGAACAAGTACGACACCCTGGGGCTGGAAGCGTCCTATCTCGCGGCCGGGCAAGCCAGGCGGGTCGAGGAAATTCGCCAGTCACTGAGCCTCTGCCAGAACCTCGCCCTGCGTCCGTATGACGATCAGCGGGGCATCGAAGTGGGCGCGCTGCTGGGGCTGGAGGACGAAAAGGGTCGCGAACAATGGCTGTTTCTGGCCCCCGATGCCGCCGGGCTGAAGGTCGACCTGGTGGGGCAACTGATCACCGTCATCACCCCGCGCTCACCGCTGGGCAAAAGCCTGCTGGGCAAGTTCGAGGGCGATGAGGTGGAGATCATGGTGGCGGGCGCTCGGCAACAGTTCGCTGTCACCGAGGTGGTTTGACCGGCAGGAAACGCTATCAGTGAACGGGTAGTTCGACACCTTCGAACAGCTCTTCCAGTTCCTGCTTGTTGTGGCACTGAATGGCCTTGGCCATGACTTCGCGGGTCAGGTGCGGCGCGAACTTCTCGATGAAGTCGCACATGAAACCCCGCAGGAAGGTGCCGCGACGGAAGCCGATCTTGGTTACGCTGGACTCGAACAGTTCGCTGGCATCGAGTACCACCAGGTCGCTATCGAGCTTGGTGTCGACAGCCATTTTGGCCACGATGCCTACGCCCAGACCCAGGCGAACATAGGTCTTGATCACGTCGGCGTCGGCGGCGGTGAACACCACTTTCGGCGTCAGGCCGCGATGGCTGAAGGCTTCGTCGAGTTTCGAACGGCCGGTAAAACCGAACACATACGTCACGATCGGGTATTCGGCCAGTGCTTCGAGGGTCAGTTTCGACAGTTTGGTCAGCGGGTGGCCCTGAGGCACGACCACGCAACGGTTCCAGCGGTAGCACGGCATCATCACCAGATCACCGAACAGCTCGAGCGCTTCGGTGGCAATGGCGAAATCCACGGTGCCGTCAGCGGCCATTTCGGCGATTTGCATCGGCGATCCCTGATGCATGTGCAGGGCCACGTCCGGGTATTGCTTGATGAAATTGCTGATTACCGGCGGCAACGCATAACGCGCCTGGGTATGAGTGGTGGCAATCGACAGGGTGCCTTTCTTCTCGTTGGAGAACTCCTGGGCGATCTGCTTGATGCTTTCAACCTTGCGCAGAATCTCGCCAGCGGTGGTGATGATGCGCTCGCCGGCCGGGGTGACACGGGTCAGGTGCTTGCCGCTACGGGCAAAAACCTCGACGCCCAGTTCGTCTTCCAGCAGACGGATCTGCTTGCTGATGCCCGGTTGAGAGGTGTAAAGGCTTTGGGCTGTAGCGGAAACGTTGAGGTCGTGGTGCGCCACTTCCCAGATGTAGCGCAATTGTTGAAGCTTCATATGAATCCCTCAAAGCAGGTAGACGCCACGGGCATCAGCGACGGTATATAACTATATTAATGGCTCGAAGAATAAATCTAGAACTTTTTTATCAAATTGCCATTATTCGTGTTCTAGCGATCCCCTTGACGACGACGTTGCACCAGCGGCACCAGATAGACCGGCACCTTGGACAGTTGCAACACTCGGGCGGCGGTTCGCCCCAGAGGCGTTTCCGCACCAGCACCATGGCTGTGACTACCTACGATCAACAAATCCACGGAGAGTTTCTGCGCCTGGTCCAGAATCACCTGCGACGGATCGCCCTGCAGCACCCGTACTGCCTGAATCCGCTCCAGGTCGTGCTCCCCTTCATCCCCCAACTCCTCACGAAAACTGTCGAGCACCCGCTGCTCGATACTGGCAATCACCGTATTGAGGCCCTGGCTGTGAAACTCGTTCAGCGCCTGTTCATCGAGATAACTTTGCAGCACCGATTCGGCAAACAACCCCATGGGTTCAACCGCATGCACGACATACAAACTGGCATTGAAGGTCCTGGCCAGTTCCAGGGCATGCTGCATCACCACGGGCGCGTACAGACCAAGGTCAGTGGCATACAGCATCGAACGAATCATATGACCTCCTCGACTGCCAACATGGCGGAGATTTGATTCAGCTTAGCAGTGCCTTGGCGACTACGACGTCCCGCGCAACGCATTGAACGGTGGGCTTAAACCTTTTGCTCGTTGCTTATGCCATGGGGCACATGACCGGTGGCGACGACTTCTCTGGCCAACTCGCAGTGACCGGCCTGATCGTCGAAAAACACGTCGGCCGCGAAGGCTTCGAGAAAGGCCGACTTGGTCAGGCCGCCGAGGAACAGCGACTCGTCGAGACGGATGTCCCATTCACGCAACGTGCGAATGACCCGCTCATGGGCCGGCGCCGATCGCGCCGTGACCAGCGCGGTACGGATCGGACAGGTGTCCTCCGGGAACTCACGCTGCAACAGGTTGAGGGCCGCGAGAAACCCTTTGAACGGCCCACCGCGCAACGGTTCGCGGGCGGCCTCACGCTCGCTGGCCTGGAACGCCTCCAGACCACCGGCCTGATAAATGCGTTCCGACTCATCGGAAAACAGTACCGCGTCTCCATCGAAGGCAATGCGTAACTCGTCGCTGGCCGCACGGCTGGCACCGCCCGACAGAATGGTCGCTGCCGCGAACCCGGCGTCCAGTGCATTGCGCACGTCTTCAGCGTGGGTCGAGAGAAACAGGTCGCAGCCAAAGGCCTTGAGGTAGGGATACGGACTGCGCCCGCCGACAAAGGCCGCACGGGAAATGGCCAGTCCGTAGTGGTCAATCGAGTTGAATACCCGCAGCCCGGTGTCGGCGCTGTTGCGCGACACCAGAATCACCTCGACCCGGGCGCGGCCGAGGCTGTTGTTGAGGTTCAGGAGTTTCTGCACCAACGGGAAGGCATCGCCGGGCTCGAGGATTTCGTCTTCGTGTTCGATCTGATATTGCCGGTAGGCCTCGACACCACTCGACAGGTAGACCTTGTGGCTTTCGCTCAGGTCGAACAGCGCCCGCGAAGAAATCGCCAGCACCAGCTTGTCGTCAATTGCCTTTGGCATGCCCTTCCCCCTCAGGTCGGTCGACTCAGGTATTGCGTCGATCAATGAAACTCAAACTGCGATACAAGGCCTCGATGCGTGGCATCTCACACCCGGCTGCCTTCGCCGCCGCCAAAGGCCGGGCGTAGATCGCGGCCAGTTCCAGCGGTCGCTTGTGCAAATAATCGTGGTACATGCTCGGCCAGTAGTCGGGCATCTTTTCGGTCACCATGAACAAATGCTCGGCATAGCCTGCCGGTACGTCGTGCCCGCAGGCAACAGCGCCTTGCACCACTTCAGCCATCAGCGCCTTGACCAGCTCGCGGCTGTCGGCATCGGCCATCAACGGTGTGGTGCTCGCCCCCAGCAAAACCGAGAGACCGTTGTAAGGGATATTCCAGACCAGTTTTTGCCAACGCGCCTGATGCAGATTCGCCATGGCCTGGGAATCGAGGCCGGCGCTGCGAAACAGCCCGACGCCCTCCTCGACAATTGCGCTGCGTGCCGGCCCATCGGCGGGACCGCTGTGATAACCCACATGGACCGCGCCCAGCGCCTGATGGGTAATGACACCCGGCGCCTCGCGATGGACGCAGATGTAGCAGAGCCCTCCAAGCACATGCAGCGAATCGGGGAGCAACGCGCGCAGGCTGTCTTCGACGTCCAGGCCGTTTTGCAACAGCAGTACCTTGGCGCTCGGTGCCGCCGCCTGCAGGATGGCAGGTGCCAGGTCGGCGTTGCTGGTGGTTTTCGCGCCCACCAGCAGCCAATCGCAAGGTGGCATGTCTTGCGCGTCCGAATAGGCCTGCACCGGGTTCAACGTCAGTACACCGTGGGGCGCGCTATCGACTCGCAAGCCATGCTCGGCCACCGCGGAGAACTCGCTGCGCAGCAGAAAATGCACATCAAAACCGGCACGTGCCAGCATCACCCCGTAGAAACCGCCGATTGCGCCGGTCCCGATAATGCCGATCGTCGGCTTGGCAACTGTCCCCATCATGGCAACTCCTCTGCTGTTCGACTCAGCGCCTGGTGCACGGCCCGATTAAGCTCGGTGCCGGTCAGGCGCGATTTCAGTGCTCCAAAGAATTCACCGTCGCGAACGACAAACAGCGCCGGCAAGTGAAAAACCTGATAACGCTCGACCACCCCGCCGTTGTTGCCGGCATCGATCCAGCACAGTCGATCGACTGCCAGGTCGAGTGTCGGCAATTGCTCGCGGGCAAAACGGCAACTGGCGCAGCCGACACTGGTGAAAATGACCAGCGATACACCGCTCATCGCCAGCAGCCGTTGGTCGGCGTCAAAATCGGTCAGTTCCAATTCGACCACTATACTGGGAGGAACAATGTCAGATGGCCGACACATGGAGTCTGTGTTCATGGGACGATTCATTCCTCACCCTGACGATGTGCCCGTCGAATTAACGTTGCTGAAACCTGAGTGTCTTTCGCGACGACAGCTGCACACTATCAGTCTCGGGGGCATGGCTTGCAATTATCACCGTGCGTGGCGTCACGGCACGGCGCTGGAGGTACGCATGCCGACCGTGAACCCGGACATGCGCTACCTGGGCTATGTCGCCTGGTGCCTGCGACGCAAGCGCGGTTATCTGGTAGGCATCGCTTTCGTCGATGAACAAACGCTGTTCAGCGCCCGGATGGGCGAACAGGTGTGCCAGATCGAACGCTACTGCCGCCTGCATGAGGCCCACGAAGACTTGCAGGACATCCAGGCCCTGGCCCTCGAATGGGTCCAGGAGCATGCCGACGAGTTCTCTCACGATTCGGTGCGCAAGGCTTTTGCGCAACCGGTGCTGGAATAGAGGCATTCTTGATCGGTTTGCCCCTCGCGGCAGGGAAACTGACTGCGAAACCCCACCAAACCGGCGTCTGCCCATTGTCGAGCCACGGTGTAACGCGCTAAGGTTCAGCTCCCCGACGCGCTTAATTTGCTGTGCTCCGCCGCGCGGGTTCGCTGGCGGCCGGCACCCGTGACCTGACGAGTAAACGATGGCTGATTTACCGATCAACGACCTAAACGTCGCCTCCAACGAGACACTGATCACTCCCGATCAGCTCAAGCGCGATATTCCCCTGAGCGACGCCGCACTGCGCACCGTCACCAAGGGCCGCGAAGTCATTCGCAACATTCTGGATGGCACCGACCATCGCCTGTTCGTCGTCATCGGGCCTTGCTCGATCCACGACATCAAGGCCGCCCACGAATATGCCGAGCGCCTGAAAGTTCTCGCCGCCGAAGTGTCCGATACCCTGTATCTGGTCATGCGCGTGTATTTCGAGAAGCCACGTACCACCGTCGGCTGGAAAGGCTTGATCAACGACCCGTACCTGGACGACTCGTTCAAGATCCAGGACGGCTTGCACATCGGTCGCCAGTTGCTGCTGGACCTGGCCGAAAAAGGCCTGCCGACCGCCACCGAAGCCCTCGACCCGATCTCCCCGCAATACTTGCAGGACCTGATCAGCTGGTCGGCCATCGGCGCGCGCACCACCGAATCCCAGACTCACCGTGAAATGGCCTCCGGTCTGTCCTCGGCCGTCGGCTTCAAGAACGGCACAGATGGCGGCCTGACCGTGGCGATCAACGCCCTGCAATCGGTTTCCAGCCCGCACCGCTTCCTGGGTATCAACCAGGAAGGTGGCGTGTCGATCGTGACCACCAAGGGCAATGCCTACGGTCACGTGGTGCTGCGCGGCGGCAACGGCAAACCGAACTACGATTCGGTCAGCGTTGCGCTCTGCGAGCAGGCGCTGAACAAGGCGAAGATCAAGCCGAACATCATGGTCGATTGCAGCCACGCCAACTCCAACAAGGATCCGGCCCTGCAACCGCTGGTGATGGAGAACGTCGCCAACCAGATCCTCGAAGGCAACAAGTCGATCATCGGCCTGATGGTTGAAAGCCACTTGAACTGGGGCGCCCAGGCGATCCCGAAAGACCTCGCCGACCTGCAATACGGCGTGTCGATCACCGACGCCTGCATCGACTGGACCGCGACCGAAAACACCTTGCGCAGCATGCATGCCAAGCTCAAGGATGTGCTGCCTAAACGCGATCGCAGCTGATCGCCTGTTTGGCGGCGCAAAAAGCACACACAAAAAAAACGCCGGGCTGGACCCGGCGTTTTTTTATGTGTTCGTTTTGTTGAAGGTCACTGACTCAGCTTGGCCGCATGCCGCTGGTGACGCTCCATGTAGCGCTCGACGTAGGAGCACGATGGAATGACGGTGTAGCCCATTTCGTCAGCGTACTCCAGCGCCTTCTCGGTCAAGGCTGCCGCAATACCGCGACCACGCAATGCGTTGGGCACGAAGGTGCGATAGATATCCAGGGTCTGTTTCCCCAGATCCATATAGGTCAGATAGGCACGATGACCGTCCACATTGGTCTCGAACTGATGACCAGCCTGGTCATGGTGGATGGACAACGCCTCGCTCATCACTACTCCTCGCGGGTCTGGAATTCCGACCCCTACCTTACCGATGTTTTTCCGGCGAAGGAACATCTACGCCACCCCGTGCCTGAGTGGGCACCGAGAAGAGCTGCACCGATCTCGCGCTACCGAGCACGTACAAATAGTAGGCACCATTGGCAGAAATGCTCAAGGTGCGCTCGTCATCGTGCGGGTTGGCGGGTGCTGCTCCGGATCACGCAGGATTGCGCTCGACCGAAGATCACTCCGGGTCGATAGCCTGAACATTGCCGGATGTTGAGACTTAAGACGAGCGCCCGCTGTTAAAGTCACCTGAACATCGAGAAAGATATTGGGAGGCGCTACGCAAAAGCCGAACAAAAGTGTAGACGAATCCATGTAGGCGGACTTTAGCCAGGCGGGAAAAAGAGCGGTGTGCCGAAGGAACTTTTTCTCTCCAGTTCGCTCAGCCACGGGCCTTGCAGCTGGATATTTTTTAAACAGTTCAGTTAAAAGTTGCTCGAAAAAGAATCAACGCCTACAATTTTTTTTGCTTCTTGCGTCACGTCAGTTTTACTTACTACAAGTAATGGGTAGTATGTACGCCGGCTCTTTCCTCAATCGGAGGAGATAGCTACTTAATAGAAAGTCCTTGAAGGGGAACACGATGAACAACGTTCTGAAATTCTCTGCTCTGGCTCTGGCCGCAGTTCTGGCTACCGGTTGCAGCAGCGCATCGAAAGAAACCGAAGCACGTCTGACCGCTACTGAAGACGCAGCTGCTCGCTCCCAGGCTCGTGCAGACGAAGCTTACCGTAAAGCTGATGAAGCTCTGGCTGCTGCTCAAAAAGCACAACAGACTGCTGACGAAGCTAACGAGCGTGCTCTGCGCATGCTGGACAAAGCTAGCCGCAAGTAATAATCCTTCGGGATTGTTATCAAGCCGACCCATTTTTTGGGTCGGCTTTTTTATTGCCTGGCGTTTCTCCAGGCAATAAAAAACCCGTCGACGCTGTCCGCGCCGACGGGCTCTTTGCCAGCGTTACTGCAGCGGGTCGATCGGCATGCTCGATACCATCGGTGCAACGCCGTTGCCCGGCACAGCGATCTCAACCGGCAGGCCGTCTTCAGCGGCGACCACATCACGCACCACATCCCAGTTCATACGCAGGTTGTTGGTGATGTCTTCACGCTTGAGCATCGCATTGATGACTGCGGTGTGCTTGTCGACCACCGACGGGTTGCCCTTGTCGTCCAGCGGCGTATGCGCCTCCAGATAGACCTTGCCGCCACTCAGACCAAACTTGTACGGGTCGTTGATGATCCGCACGGACGTTCCGACCGGTACCATGCCCGCCATTTCCAGCACGTTGTTGTTGAACATGCGGAAGCAACCGTGGCTGGTGCGCATGCCGATACCGAACTTCTTGTTCGAACCGTGGATCAGGTAGCCCGGTGTGCCCAGGGTGAACTTGAACGGCCCCAGCGGGTTGTCAGGGCCGGCCGGCACGACGTTGGGCAGCGGATCACCGTCTGCTGCGTGCTCGGCCTTGATCGAAGCCGGAGGCGTCCAGGTAGGGTTCGGTGTCTTGGCGGTGATGCTGGTGTGGGCAATCGGCGAGCCCCAGCCTTCACGACCGATACCCAGCGGGAACGTGTACACCACGTTCTTGCCTTTCGGGTAGTAATAGAGGCGGTACTCGGCCAGGTTGATCACGATGCCTTCACGCGGACCTGGTGGCAGGATGAAGCGAGTCGGCAGAATGATTTCCGTACCGGCGCCAGGCAACCAGGCATCGACACCCGGGTTGGCCGCGACCATTTCCGTGTAGCCCAGATCGTAGGCGGTACCAAGGTCGGCGAAGGTATCTTCGTACTTGGCCTTGATCACCTGCACCTGGCCGATGATGTCCTCACCGGGCGGTGGCAGGGGAAGCTCCAATGCTGCGACTGGACCGGCCACTAAGAGGGCGGCAAGAGTCAGGCAGCGGGTGACGGCAGGAAAGCGCGACAACATCCGGAAAATCCTATGCATGATCAACTGAGAGTATAAGAACGCGATTGTACACTGCAGTCCGTTATTTCGGGGAGATCGCCCGATTACAGGCAGTGCGGGCCGATTTTGCGATTATCTTCGATCCCGTGTAGGAGCGAGCTTGCTCGCGAAAAACGCCAGGACAACGCGGGCATTCAGGCAGCACGCGTTATCGTTGACGTCCATCGCGAGCAAGCTCGCTCCTACAGAAGAGCAGAGCAACGGCAGGTCGGCGTACACCCGTGCTCTTTACCACTCATCAGGCCGAGCGTTAGCTCGCCTGCAGCTTTTGATCTTGATCCACCCGCCCCCTCGGCAGGCTGAGTGGAGGTGTTCATCAGGGGGCAGGCGCGCAGCGCCGTTCGACGAAGTCGAACACATCGAGAGGAGGTCGTCGCGAAGCAGACCGGAGGCGATGCGCCCTGATGAATACCGGAGCGAAGGAACCCCGAGCTTTAGCGAGGGGCCGTACGTAAGGGGCGAGACCTATGGTTCCTTTGGGGCGTTTGCCAAAGGGACTCGCCGTAAGGGCGAAACCATAAGCCGCCGTTACCGCAGCAACGGATATGTACACGGTCAACAAAAGACA
This sequence comes from Pseudomonas jessenii, assembly GCF_002236115.1. GTDB lineage: Bacteria > Pseudomonadota > Gammaproteobacteria > Pseudomonadales > Pseudomonadaceae > Aquipseudomonas > Aquipseudomonas jessenii. The sequence goes on from NZ_NIWT01000003.1 coordinate 108,330, forward strand.
GGTCGGCTCGAAGGCCGCCCCGACTCCTGACAGATCAAAGCTCAAACCGCAATTCAGGCCAGATCGGCGACGTCCCCCGCTTCTGCGACTCAAGAATGGCCCGGCACAACGAACACAGCCGCTGGTCCTGAAACACCCGGCGATCAACACTCGACCAGCGCGGTTGCGCCGGCAACAGACTGCCGCACAGTGTCCGGTCCGCCGAACCGCCCAACTCCAGCTGACGGGTCACCAGATGCACCCGCACTTCCTGGCAGGCGAACAGATCCAGCTGTTCGTCAGGCTCGATCAGTTGATAGGCAAATAGTGACCAGGCGGGACGCGGCATCGGGGGCTCCAAATCGGGGGCGCCACCTTAGCCGAAAGCCTGCTTCTAGAAAAGTGTCATAACAGCGGTTTTAGAGTAGGCCAGACATTTTCCAGCAACTTGTCCTGGGCCCCGGCCGCCGGGTGTATGCCGTCAGCCTGCATCAAGTCCGGATGGCCGCCTACGCCATCGAGGAAAAACGGCACCAGCGGGATCTTTTTCTCATCGGCCAGGTTGCTGTAGACCTCGGCGAACGCCTTGGTGTAACGCGCACCATAATTGGGTGGCAATTGCATGCCGAGCAGCAACACCTTGGCACCGCTGGCCCGGGAGCTGTCGATCATCGAAGCAAGATTTTGTTGCAATTGAGTTGGCAGCATCCCGCGCAGACCATCATTGCCGCCCAGCTCGAGGATCACCAGTTCCGGTTTATGCTCTGCAAGCAGCGCGGGCAGGCGCGCCTGGCCTCCGGCACTGGTGTCGCCACTGATGGACGCATTGATCACTTTGTCGTCGAAACCTTCGTGCCTGAGCCGTTGCTCAAGCAGCGACACCCACCCCAGCCGGGTATCCAGCCCGAAACCGGCGCTGATACTATCGCCAACGATCAGGACTGTACCCGCCGCTGCGTTTTGGGCCATGCACATCAAGGCCAGGCCAGCACTCAAAAACCAGACACGCATCGGACTCTCCATGGGCGCAAGCATTCTCATCGCGAAGGACCTTAGCAAAGTGGTTCCCAGCGCGGAAGGTGAACTGACCATCCTGCACCAACTCAGCCTGGAACTGAACAAGGGCGACAGCCTGGCCATCGTCGGCGCTTCCGGCTCCGGCAAGTCCACCCTGCTGGGCCTGCTTGCCGGCCTCGACCTGCCGAGCAGCGGCGAAGTCACACTCGCCGGGCAAGGCCTGAGCAACCTCGATGAAGACCAGCGTGCGCGCATCCGCGCCGAGCACGTGGGTTTTGTCTTTCAATCGTTTCAGCTGCTCGACAGTCTCAATGCCCTGGAAAACGTCATGTTGCCACTGGAGCTCGATGGCCGCAAAGACGCCCGCGAACGCGCCACCCAATTGCTGCAACGGGTGGGACTGGGCCAACGCCTGACTCACTCGCCGCGCCAGCTCTCCGGAGGCGAGCAACAACGCGTGGCGATTGCCCGCGCATTCGCCGCCGAGCCCGATGTGCTGTTCGCCGACGAACCGACCGGCAACCTCGACAGCCACACCGGCGAGCGCATCAGCGACTTGCTGTTCGAGCTCAACCAGGAGCGCGGCACGACCCTGGTGCTGGTGACTCACGATGAACGCCTGGCCCATCGCTGCCGGCGCCTGATCCGTCTTGAAGCCGGCCTGCTGGTCGCCCCTCTGGAGCCTTGATGGCACGTCTGCCGCTGTTGCGCCTGTTCAGTCTCGCCATCCGCCAATTGCTGCGCGATGCCCGCGCCGGTGAATTGCGCGTGTTGTTTTTCGCCTTGCTGGTGGCCGTGGCCGCCAGCACCGCCATCGGTTACTTTGGCGCGCGCCTGAACGGCGCCATGATGCTGCGCGCTACCGAATTTCTCGGTGCCGACCTGCTGCTCGAAGGCAGTTCGCCTGCGCGCCCCGAACAGATAAGAAGCGGCACCGAACTGGGTCTGGAACACGCTCAAGTGGTGGAATTCTCCAGCGTCATCGCCACCGACAACAGCATTCAGCTGTCCAGCATCAAGGCGGCCGATGACACCTATCCGCTACGCGGCGAATTGAAAAGCGCGCCCGCCCCCTTTGCCACGCAAATAGTCGGTGGCGGACCGCAACCCGGTGAAGCCTGGGTCGAGGCACGCCTGCTGACCGCCCTGGACCTGAAGATCGGCGACAGCATCGATGTCGGCATGAAAACCCTGAAACTGGCGCGGGTGCTGACTTACGAACCCGATCGCGCCGGCAATTTCTACAGCCTGACACCGCGGGTGCTGATCAACCTCGACGACCTTGCAGCCACCGGCGTGGTGCAGCCCGGCAGCAGGGTCAGCTATCGCGAATTATGGCGAGGCAGCGCTCAGGCACTCGAGACGTATCGGCAACTGATCAAACCGGGGCTTGCCGCCAACCAGCGCTTGCAGGACGCCCGCGACGGTAATCGACAGATCGGTGGCGCCCTGGGCAAAGCCGAACGCTACCTGAACATGGCCAGCCTGGTGGCGGTGTTGCTGTCCGGCGTGGCGGTGGCGCTGTCGGCAACCCGCTTCGCCACCCGACGGTTCGATGCCAGTGCCTTGCTGCGCTGCCTCGGGCTGTCGCGCCGGGAAACCATGGTGCTGTTCAGCCTGCAACTGACTGTCCTCGGGCTGCTGGCCAGCATCAGCGGCGCCCTCCTCGGCTGGCTCGCACAGCTGGGGTTGTTTGCCCTGCTGCATGACTTGTTGCCGACCGACGTGCCTCCGGGCGGGCTGTTTCCGGCCATTGCCGGGATCGGCACCGGACTGGTGGCGTTGGCCGGATTCGCCTTGCCGCCACTGGCGGCTCTGGGCCGGGTTCCGCCATTGCGCGTGCTGCGCCGGGACATGTTGCCGATCCCCTCCAGCACCTGGATGGTCTACGGCGCAGCGCTGGGCGCCCTCGCCCTGATCATGTGGCGCCTGAGCCTGGACCTGGTGCTGACCTTTGCCCTGCTCGGCGGCGGCGTGATTGCAGCGTTGGTGCTGGGCGGCTTGTTGTTGCTGCTGTTGAAGAGCCTGCGACGCATGCTTGCTCGTGCGTCCTTGCCCTGGCGCCTGGGACTGGGCCAACTGCTGCGTCATCCGCTCGCTGCCGCGGGCCAGTCCCTGGCGTTCGGCCTGATTCTGCTGTCAATGGCGCTGATTGCGCTGCTGCGCGGCGAGTTGCTGGACACCTGGCAGAACCAGCTGCCGAAAAACGCTCCAAACTACTTCGCGCTGAACATCCTGCCAGCGGACAAACAGGCCTTCACCGATCACCTGATCACCGTATCGGCGCAATCGGCACCGCTGTACCCGGTGGTGCCTGGACGCTTGATCAGCATCAACGGCGAGCCTGTGCAGCAAATCGTCACCAAGGAATCGGCCGGGGACCGGGCGATCCAGCGCGACCTGAGCCTGACCTGGGCCGCGGACCTGCCGTCGGGCAACAAACTCACGGCCGGCAATTGGTGGAACCAACAGATGCCGGACGATGTACCCGGCGTGTCGGTAGAAGGCAAGGTCGCCGAGAGTTTGAAAATAAAGCTCGGCGACCACCTGGTATTCAGCGTTGGCGGAGTCAATCGCGAGGCGAAGGTCACCAGCCTGCGGGAGATCAACTGGGACAACTTCCAGCCGAACTTCTTCATGATCTTCCAGCCCGGCACCCTCAAGGATCTGCCAGCGACCTACCTGACCAGTTTCTATCTGGCAGCGGGTCACGACCAACAGATTGTCGACCTGTCCCGCGCCTTCCCGGCGGTGACCATCCTGCAGGTCGAAGCCTTGCTGGAGCAACTGCGCAGCATCCTCGCCCAGGTGACCCTGGCGGTGGAGTACGTGTTGTTGTTCGTGTTGGCGGCGGGGATGGCGGTGCTGTTCTCCGGCCTGCAAGCGACGCTGGATGAACGCATTCGCCAGGGCGCGCTGTTGCGTGCGCTGGGGGCGGAGCGGCAATTGCTGGTCAAGGCCCGGCGTATCGAGTTCGGTTTGCTGGGCGCAGTCAGTGGCTTGCTGGCGGCACTGGGTTCGGAAGTGGTGAGTTGGGTGCTCTATCGCTACGCCTTTGACCTGCCGTGGCATCCACATCCATGGCTGTTGTTGCTCCCACTGGTGGGCGCCGTGCTCATTGGTGGTGCAGGGGTGTTCGGCACCCGTCGGGCATTGAACGCCAGCCCGCTGACAGTTCTGCGCGAGGGTTGATAGACTCCTGCCATCCTCACCACAAGAAGCTGTCATGAGCCGTTACCGCCCTCCCCGCACCGCTGGCACCGCGCTGATCACCCCCGAGGGTGAAGCGCGGATGCGCGCCGAGTTCCATGAGTTGTGGCATGTACGTCGGCCCCAAGTTACCCAGGCTGTCAGCGAAGCCGCGGCCCAGGGTGATCGCTCGGAGAACGCCGAATACACCTATGGCAAAAAGATGCTGCGAGAGATCGACAGCCGCGTGCGTTTTCTCACCAAACGCCTGGAAGCGCTCAAGGTGGTCAGCGAAAAACCCAGCGATCCGAACAAGGTCTATTTCGGCGCCTGGGTCACGATCGAGGACGAGGATGGCAAAGAGTCGCGCTACCGCATTGTCGGGCCGGATGAACTGGACCTCAAACAGGGCCTGATCAGCATCGACTCGCCCCTGGCCCGCGCATTGATCGGCAAGGCACTGGATGCCGAAGTCCGGGTCCAGACACCGACGGGTGAGCAGTGCGTGTACATCGTGGCAATCGAGTACCCGTGAGCGTTAAAGCCGGGTAATCAGTCCCTGCCGGGCAACGCGGGTCAGTTGCCGGATCACTTCAGGCGCATCTTCGAGGCTGGGGGACTGAATCACTGCCAGATCGAAACTGTCGTTGGCGAAACGAGCGAGCGACTCACCGTCTTCGACAAACTGGATCAGGAAGGCAGCGGGACCGCCGGTACGACGTGGCCAGCCATCGAGATAACGCAAGAGCGTCGGCTGATGTTTGCCGCCAAGCAGGATTTTTGGATTGCGCTGGGTGAGATGTGCCGTGATCGGCGCGGGACGTACAACGGGGTTTAGTGCATTCATTGTGTCGTGTCTCTGCCTCAAAAGTCTGCATGGCAGGTGAGAGGCAACACCGAACCAGCGCTTTAGCGGTATTTCGAAGCCTGTTCCGGCTTCTATCGGCAACTGGATGAGTCACCTGGCGCCCCGCAAGTAGCTGTTTAAATCGGCGCATGAGCAACATCCTAGAGAAGCTGACTGGACAGTGTCAAGAATGACGCTCAACAAAAAAGGCCCGCACAATGCGGGCCTTTTCGTTGAACCAGAGCGGTCAACCGGCGATGGCACGGTCCGCCGAGAGCTTGCCCGCACCTTCGATCAATACCGCGAGACTGCCACCGAGCAACGCCAGGGCGAACTCATAACCGTTGTTGGCCATGAACAGACCGTTGCTGATGTGCACCGAGAAAATCGCAACCAGCGACAGGAAGATCAGGCCCAGTGCGGCCGGGCGAACCAGCAAGCCGATGATCAGGGCCAGGCCGGCGAAGAATTCGGTGCCGCCCGCCAGTGCCGCCATCAGGTAACCCGGCGTCAGTCCGAGGCTTTCCATGTACTGCGCGGTTCCAGCCAGACCATAGCCACCGAATGCTCCGAAGAGCTTCTGCGAACCGTGAGCGGCGAAAACAATACCGACCACGATGCGCAGAACGGTCAGACCGTAGCCAGCGCGTGTAGACAGTACCTTATTGATCAGTGTGCTCATGCTGTTTCATTCCTTGTCAGTGTGTGTTGGTTGGCCGCTATATTAATCAGTAATTCACATACTAAAAGCGCAAAAAACCCGTCATAACAATCAGATTAATTGATCATTTGCGTGAGACAACCTTTTGCCCCTGGGGCTCCAACGACTCCCGCTCCCGGTCGAACGCCAAGTAATACTTGTTCACGCTATTAACATAACTGACAGGCCCCATACCCACTTGCTCCATGGCAATGCGTTCGACCTGGAAGAACCACTGGTTGGGATTCAAGCCTCGCCGACGGGCTTCGGCGCGCATGCCTTGCACCCGCTCCGGCCCGATGTTGTAGGCCGCCAGCACGAAGGCCATGCGTTCGCGCTCGTTGAGTTTCGGACTGGCAAAGAATTTGCGCCGGATCATCGCCAGGTACTTGGCCCCGGCCTGCACATTGCCATCAAGGTCCTGAATATTGTTGACCCCCACCCGCTGCGCCGCAGAAGGCGTGATCTGCATCAGACCGGTGGGGCCACCGCCACTGCGGGCGGCGGGTTGCAGGGATGACTCCTTGAAGGCCAGCGCCGCCAGGTTCAGCCAGTCCATGCCCTGGGCGTCGGCATGTTTCTGCAGCACCGGGCGAAGTTTTTCCAGACGCTGTCGGTCCGCCTTGGCCAGTGGATAGTGCACTTGATAGAGACGACGATAGATCCGCAGGAACGCGGCGTCCTGATCCGATGGTTTTTTGTAGACGGTGAGGAAGCGATCAATGCTGGCCCGCAGCATCGAGGCATCACGGCGCACGAACCAGAATTCCTCTCCCGGATCACTGACGAGTACCTGTTTGTCGAAACGCAGCCTGGGCAGGATCTTGCCCCAGCGTTCGGCGATCGGTTGCTCGACGATGGTCAGGTGGAAGATCCCGCCCTGCACCATCTCCAGTACATCCTCGACGGCAAGGCTCGGATCGACCCATTCGATCGTGACCGGTGGCAGTTTGTGCAAGGCGAGCTTTTGATTGATCTGGCTGACGGCATCCCCGGCGGCACTGCCTGCGGGTAATGCCAGGGTCTTGCCGGAAAGCTGTTCAAGCCTGGTGTAGCGGCGTTCGCCCTTGATGCCCACCAGGACCAACGGGATGTTGCTGGCAATCGGCTCACTGGTGCTGACGGCGAAGCCGGGTTGCAGCTCGAGCAACTCGCCTGGCGCCACCAGATCGCCCTCCCCCCGCTGCAATGCGCCAAGCAGTTGATCCTTGGCCTTGGGAATGATCTTGAGGGTGATTTCCTGACCGTCACGGGCGTGGCCGTTGAGGTATTGCTCGAACGCTCTCAGGCGATGGTACTCGACCCCGATCGCCTGCCCCTGGACTTCACCGGAACTGTTGCGGCTCTGGTTGACCAACACCCGCAGCACACGACTGCTGCGTATTTCCGCAAGGTCGCGCACCTTGCTCGCCGGTACCGCTTGCAACGGCCCGGGCAGACGCGCGACCGCCGTCATCGGCAGTAGCAGCGAACAACACAGCAGTAGCAAAACCGAGGGACGAATCATCCACTCTCCGGAAAGAATATGAGGCCCGCTTCAATGACGAAAACCATCAAGCGCGGCGACAAAAACAGAGCGCCCAAGGCGCTGGCAACGTGCGAAAGACTGGCACAATGATGGCAAAACTACCAACCAGGTCTGGTCCGCGGCTCAAGAGACAGCGTTAACCCGTTGTAGTTCTTGGTTTTTCTTATAAATCCACGGCTCTGATATGCTTTCCGGCCTTTGGGCCGAGGTAGCACCATGCAACTCATCGATATCGGCGTCAACCTGACCAACGCCAGTTTTGCCGACAAACACCAAGCCGTACTTGACCGCGCCTACGCGGCCGGCGTGTGCCAACTGGTGCTGACCGGCACCAGTGTCGAGGGCAGTGAACAGGCCCTTGAGCTGTGCCAGCAACTGGACGAAAGCGCCCAGCGCCTGTTCGCCACCGCCGGTATTCACCCTCACTGCGCCAGCGACTGGAACGCCGACAGCGCCCGACGTTTGCGCAGCTTGCTCTTGGAGCCGAATGTGGTGGCCGTGGGCGAATGCGGGCTGGATTTCAACCGTGATTTCTCGCCGCGCCCGCAACAGGAGAAGGTCCTCGAAGAACACCTGGCCATGGCCGTCGAATTGCAGCTGCCGGTTTTTCTGCACGAACGCGACGCCAGCCAGCGCCTGCTGGAAATCCTGCGCGACTTCCGCGACCGACTGCCGGCCGCCGTAGTGCACTGCTTCACTGGAGAGCAGAAGGCACTGTTCAGCTATCTCGACCTGGACTTGCACATCGGCATTACCGGCTGGATCTGCGACGAACGCCGGGGCACGCATTTGCACCCACTGGTCAAGGAGATCAAGCGCGGACGCCTGATGCTCGAAAGCGACGCACCGTATCTGCTGCCGCGCAGCCTGCGCCCCAAGCCGAAAAACGGGCGAAACGAGCCGGCGTACCTGACCGAAGTACTACGCGAAGTGGCACTGCATCGCGGGGAAAGCCAGGAAGATCTGGCAGCGCATACCACCGCGTGCGCGCGGGCGTTTTATGGTCTGCCATTGATCTCCTGATTGCCATAAATCCCACAGGTTTGAAGTTGATCTGCATCAAGAGTCAGTCACCTGTATAGCGGCACAATGATGGCGTCTTGCCAAAACTGTTTCCGCTATCAGAGAAGACCTCCATGGGTGCCTGGCTTAGCAATATCTCGCTGAAATACAAATTCTGGGCGGTCAACGCCGTCGCTTTCGTCACCACTCTGTTGCTGGTGCTGTACGCGGTGCAACTCGAACAGCAGGCCCGCAGTCGCGCCGCCCAGGCTTCGGCCCAGGCTCAGGCGCGATTGCTCGAAGCCTGGCCCGCCGGGCAAACGTTGCCCCACGCCGACAACTTCCTTGCGTTCAGCCGAGGACAGGCACCCACGCTCAATGAGCAACCCGTGCAACAACTGGCCGACGCCAATGGCTGGGTCGAGATCAACGTGATGCCGTTGTTCGGTGACAATCCGCTGATGGGTGCCGAAGTGTTTACCCGTGCCGACGGCCAGCGGGTCGCCGTGATTGCCCATGGTCCGAGCCTGAGCCAGGTGTTCAACGAGCGTTTTGCCAACTACGCGGTGGCGGTGTTCATCCTGATGCTGGCAATGCTCGGTGCATCGCAGTTATTGATCCGCTTCCTGCTCAGCCAGCTCAACACCTTGAAAGATGTCATGTTGCACGTGGAGAAAACCGGCGACCTGTCGGCCCGCGTGCCATTGGCCTGCAGCGACGAAGTCGGGCAAATGGCCAACGCCTTCAACGCCATGCAGGCCGGTTATCAACGGGTGGTCAACACCGTCGCCAGCACCGCCCGGCAACTGGATGTCGGCGCCGCACGGCTGGCGGCCAGCATGAATGAAGTGCGCCACGGCATGCTGGGCCAGCAAAGCGAAACCGATCAGGCCGCCACAGCGATCAATGAAATGACCGCCACGGTCTATCACATCGCTCAACACGCGGGTGCCACCCGTGACCTTTCACAATCGGCCGATACCCTGGCCGGCAGCGGGCAGGCGGTTGTGACACGGGTGCAGCGGTCGATTGCCGGACTGTCCACCGGCGTCCAGCAGACTGCCGAGATGATTCAACGCCTGGCCGAGGACAGCCAGAAAATCAACGGCGTGGTCAACGTGATTCACAGCATCGCCGAGCAGACCAACCTGTTGGCGCTCAACGCCGCCATCGAAGCGGCCCGGGCCGGCGAAATGGGTCGCGGTTTCGCGGTAGTCGCCGATGAAGTACGCAACCTCGCCAAACGCGTGCAGGCCTCCACGGATGAGATCACCCTCATGGTCTCGGCGTTGCAGGCCGGCACACGGGACGCCGTGGATTTCATGCAAGAGAGCTCGTTCAAGGCCGACGACTGCGTACAACAGGCGCAAGAGGCCGGCGCGGCATTGGCCGAGATCACCGGAGCGGTGGCGCAGATGCGTGAAAGCAACACGCAGATCGCGGTGGCGGCCGAGCAGCAGAGCCAGGTGGCGGAGGAGATGAACCGGGCGGTGGTGAGCATCCGTGACGTGACCGAGAACACGGTGCATCAGACGGTGACGTCGGCGACCACCAGCAATGAGCTGGCGGCGTTGGCCGGTGAGTTGAGCAAGGTGATAGGTCAACTGAAACTTTGAGAGCCTCTTCGCGGGCAAGCCCGCTCCCACAGGTGACCGCGTTCTTTCATTGGAATACGGTCAAAATGTAGGAACGGGATTGCTCGCGAAGGCTTCAGAACTGGCACCATCTATTCCAGTCATGGCACCTATCAAGCCAATAGCCAGCCTTGATTCGCCGCCAGCATAGACCGGGCCTATTCTTAATCACATGTGTTCAACATGGATCGAGGATCGGCATCATGGGCAAACGTCACCCCAACCTACCCGCCTGGCAATGGCGAGCCTACCCGAACAATCATCAGCACCCGACCAATCTGGTGCTGCACCTGATCGCGGTGCCGCTGTTCATCGTGGCATTTCTGCTGATTGTGACCGGGGTGTTCAGCCTGAGCCTGGCAAATATCGCCATCGGCGTAATCGGTGTCATTGCGGCGCTGGCCTTGCAACGCCACGGCCACAACCTGGAGACCCAAGCCTCCGAACCCTTCAGTGATCGCAAGGATGCGGTATCACGCCTGTTGGTCGAGCAGTTCCTGACGTTTCCACGGTTCTTCCTCAGCGGCGGCTGGTGGCGCGCCTGGCGTGAGCGCCACCGCCGTCACTGATCAGGCGAACACAGTCACGGTCTGCCGGCTCATGGCGATCAACCGGCCATCCGCGCTCCACATTTTTGCGGCGGCATGCCCGTAGCCGTCGGCGGCGTATTCGGTTTCGACGAGGTATTTGCACCAGTCCAGGGTGTTCAGTTCCAGCAGCGGCTGCACGAATTCGATGGTCCAGGTCAGCGTGCTGCCCATCGCCGGCTTCTTCAAAAACGGCATCAAGGCCGGCGGCCAGGCGTCCACCAGCGCCAGGATATGCGCCTCGCCGATAGCCTCTTCCTTTACGTCGCCGCGCAAACGTACCCAGCCACCCATTTGCCGGGATGTGCTACCGCTGAACGGCAGCCCGCCGACACTCCAGCGCATCGCCAGATGCCGCATGAACTCCGGGATGACGCCTTCGACGAAAGGCAATTCCTGGCATTCGTCCCAGTGCTTCATTTCAGGTGCCGGTTCAGCGGCCACCGCCACTTCCGAAGGTCGCGAGGCGCCGAAGCTGCCCTGGATCAACGTCACCACCTGGCCCTTCTGCATCACCCGGCCCAGCACTTGGCTGACGGCCTTGCCTTCGCGCAGCACCTCGACGTCAAAACTGACCGGCACCTCGGGCTCAACCGGGCCGACAAAGGTGATTGCCAACGAACGCACCGGTCGATCCGCCGGAACCCGGGCGCGCATGGCTTCGTACTGCAAAGCGGCCACCAGGCCACCGAAACTGGCTCGCCCCTGGGCCCAGGATGCCGGGATAGACAGCTCCATCGGCTGGCTGCGGACAGCGTTGAGCAGTTCGGAAAAACGCATGAAAACCTCTGGGAATGGAAAAAGATGAAGGGATCTTAACCATCTGGCGACGTGGATACATCGCCTATTCCGGCCAAATTGACTGACAGATAAGTCGCACAAGGCTCGTGCCGGACATATAACCTGCAGGAACGAGCCTGCTCGCGATAGCACCCGGACAGCCAACATCAATGTTGAATGTCATGACCTCATCGCGAGCAAGCTCGCTCCCACAAAGGATCTCGAGTGGTCTCAGGATTTGAAACAGGCCTTGCTGAATTTTTCCAGAACGCGGTCCGCTCGGGTTTCGGCCTCGGCCATGGTGGCTTCCCACACGGCAACACAGGGTTGCAAATCCGCTTCCCGTTCAGCCATCGCCAGCCATTGCACGCAATCGTGCCAGTCGCCCAGCGCACCCTGGGCCGATTTCAGCCGGGGCATGGCCGCTTTCGGCAAACGGTCCAGTTCGGGGTAAGCGTCGATGCCATAGCGCACGCGCTTGATCAGCAGGCGCAGCCGATGACGGTCGTGGGTCGGATCGTGCAGTGCCTCGTCGAGTTTTTTCCATTGCTTGCCCAGGCGTTTTTCGATGCGCTTGCGCAGGCCCTTGAGCAATCCCTGGCGCTGAGCGGCACGCAGAAAACGCGGAAACGCATCGAGGACGATCAACATTTGCGCGAGTTCGGGACTGGTCGCCACGGCCGGGTAAGCCTCGGCCATTTGCGCCATGCGCCACTGTGCGGCTTGGGGTTGATGGTGCTGGAGCAGGTACGCCGCCAGCACTTCGCGATCACGCAATGGTGTGGTCAGATCGCCCACCCGGGAGGCCGCCGCTTCCAGTTGTTCGACGCCGGGCAACCCGCGCAAGGGTCGCAACAGACTGCGTAACCGTCGCATGGTTGTACGCAGATCATGTAACGCTTCAGAGTCTGTACGCTCTTTCAAGCGGGCCTGACAGGCCAGCAGACGAACTTCCAGGCCCAGAACCTGAGCCACCAACCGATCGATCATGGGGGTTTACTCCGTAAACAGCGCCAGGTTGCAAGCTCCAGGCTGAAAGCTCCAGACTGCAAGCTCGAAGGCTCTTGCAGTTTAGAGCTTGTCACCGCTTTTTGCTTTTAACGCCCTGCGCGCGATTCACGAATATAGAAACGAGCCTTCTCGGCTTTTTTGGTGCAGCCTTCGAACCCCTCGAATTGCTGCTGGGTCTTGGCCGCGGTCAACAGCGACAGGGCCTTGGAGTAGCTGACGGTCCCGGCGAAACCTTCGGCTTTGGCCAGGTCCAGTTCATGCCATGCCGCATCCAGGTTACTACCGCAGCTGTCGCGATAAGCGGTTTTGCCGGCACAACCGGCCAGCGCCAGGGCAATCAATGGCACGCAGATCCAGGCTTTCATCACTCACTCCTCAAAAATAGGTCAACAGTCATGCAGGTAAGACGTTGTGGCACCTGAAAAGTGCCGTTGGTCGCCGTGCAACTATAGCGCCGACAAGAATAACCATGTGCCGCCATGGAGTGTCGAAAATACGACGCTCTTGTCCCCTCGAACGACCATGGCGATTGAAGCATGGCCCTCGATGGGTGCATTGTTGAATCATTCAAACGAGGGCGATCCATGAAAAAGCGTGTCGCACTGGTATTGGGCTCGGGTGGAGCCCGGGGTTATGCACATATCGGGGTCATTGAAGAGATCGAACGGCGCGGCTATGACATTGCTTGTATCGCCGGATGCTCCATGGGCGCGGTGGTGGGAGGGATCTACGCCGCCGGCAAACTCAATGACTACCGTGACTGGATCGAGAGCCTGGATTATCTCGACGTGTTGCGTCTGGTGGACGTCAGTTTTCGTCTGGGGGCGATCCGTGGCGAGAAAGTCTTCGGACAGATCCGCAAGATCGTCGGCGAGATCAACATCGAAGATTTGCGTATCCCCTACACTGCGGTTGCCACCGACCTGACCAACCAGCAGGAAATCTGGTTCCAGGAAGGTTGCCTGCATCAGGCCATGCGCGCCTCGGCAGCGATTCCCAGCCTGTTTACCCCGGTGATGCAAGGCAACCGCATGCTGGTCGATGGCGGCATTCTCAACCCGCTGCCGATCGTGCCGGTGGTGTCGAGCCATTGCGACTTGATCATCGCGGTCAACCTCAACGCCACCAACCAGCGCCACTATCAATTGCCGGTCATCCAGCGTCCCGCCGCCTTCAAGACCCGCTTCGACAGCCTGATCAACTCCGTCGGCTCGAAGTTGCCGTTCCGGCGCAAACAAGCCGAGCAATTGTTGATTCTGGAACAGGAAGCCTTGAAGGCCGAAGGTGCGGAGCTCAACCCGTGGATCGAATCCGCCGAGCCCCAGGCGCAGCAACCCGCGGCCGCTCCGGAAACCAGTGGTGCCCCCCGCTCCGCCACCGGTTCGTTCATCATCGACAACGTCGGGCCGGCGTCCTTGCTGGATTTGATCAACCAGAGTTTCGAGGTGATGCAGACGTCACTGGCGCAGTACAAGATTGCCGGGTATCCGCCGGACATCCTGATCAACGTGCCCAAGCGCGTGTGTCGGTTTTTCGAGTTCTACAAGGCGCCGGAGTTGATCGCGCTGGGACGGGAGATTGCGCGGGATACGCTGGACCGGTATGAGAATGAGCAGAACTGAACGTCTGAAAATTCTCGATTGAATGCAAGGGCCTCATCGCGAGCAAGCTCGCTCCCACAGTGAATCTTTGGTGTTCACAAAATGTGTGTCTGACCAGGATCCCATGTGGGAGCGAGCTTGCTCGCGATGACGTCAGATCAGGCAACGAAGATCTAAAGGCTGCCTTCACTCAACAACCGATACCCCACCCCAGCCTCGGTCACGATGAACCGTGGCCGGGTCGGGTCATCCGCCAGTTTCTGGCGCAAATGCCCGACCACGATGCGCAGGTAGTGAGTGTCTTCGGTATGGGTCGGCCCCCAGATGTCCTTGAGCAATTGCTGCTGGGTGATCACCCGCCCGGGATGCCTCGCCAGTTGCGCCAGCACGGCGTACTCCTTGCGAGTCAGCGCGACTTCAACATCGTCGAGCAGCACCCGGCGATACGCCAGGTCGACCGTCAACGGACCGAAGTTCAGCTCCGCTTGTTGCACCTCGCCTGCGGGCGCCTGGCGCAATAACGCACGGATCCGCGCCAGGAACTCCTGAATGCCGAATGGCTTGGTCACATAGTCATTGGCGCCGCCATCCAGGGCCTCGACTTTCTGCCCTTCACCGGCGCGCACGGAGAGCACCAGTACCGGCACCGTCGACCATTCGCGAAAATCGCGCAATACCTGTTGGCCGTCCATGTCCGGCAAGCCGAGATCGAGTACCAGCAAGTCCGGTTTGTTCAACGCAGCTTGCGCCAATCCTTCACTTCCGGTGCCCGCCTCCAGCACTTTGTAGCCCTGGGAAGCGAGGCTGATGCGCAGGAATTTGCGGATCTGCGGTTCGTCGTCAATGACCAAAATGGTCGCGGTCTGGCTCATGAATTCACATCAACACAAAGAAGTGGCAAGAGAGTAGCGCAAGCGCGATCAGGCTTCACTTTCGTATCCCGGCTGAGCCTGTAGCGGCAGGTGCAACGTGATGCAGGTGCCGCGCCCCTCGATGCCGTCGGCGACGCTGATATGCCCGCCATGGGCACCGACCATGCCCTGACAAATCGCCAGCCCCAGCCCGGTACCCTGCCCGCCGCGATCACCCCGCGCCGCGGTATAGAACATGTCGAAAATCTTCGCCCGATCCTCCTCCGGAATCCCCGGGCCCTCGTCGCTGACCGAGAAAAACAGCTCACTGTCATCAGCCCCTGCGCACAATTGCAAACGCCCGTGGGGTGGCGAAAACCGCGCGGCGTTTTCCATCACGTTGATCAGTGCCTGTTCGATCAGTGCGGCATGCACGAACAGCAACGGTAACTCCGCCGGCACGTCGGTGCTGACCTGCAACGGCGCAAGGACTGTCCGCAGACGGTTGAGCGCACTGCCGACGATGTCTGCCGGCGATACCCAGTCCCGCGCCAGCTTCAGGGCACCGTGGCCGAGCCGGGTCATGTCGAGCAGATTTTGAATGTAGCGGTCGAGGCGCTCGGCTTCATCGCGGGTGCCTTCGAGCAGTTCACGTCGATCCTCCAGCGGGATCGCTTCACCCAGGGCCAGCAGGCTATCGATACTGCCGCGCATGGATGTCAACGGTGTGCGTAAATCGTGGGACACCGATGCCAGCAAGGCGCTGCGCAGTTGCTCGGTTTCGCCGTGCAGCCGAGCCGCTTCCAGATCATCGGCCAGTTGCGCCCGGGCCAGCGCCTGGGCCAGCGGTTGGGTCAGCGCGGTCAACAAGCGTCGGCGTTGGCCGCTCAGGGCCTGGCCTTCCCTGGCGCACACGCCGAGCAACGCCAGCGGGCCGTCTTCCACCGATAACGGCCACCACCACCAGCGGCCGAACGGCAAGGTGCCGGTGCCCGCACCCGCGGGTTGATCGTGCTGCCAGGCCCAATCGGCGGCGGCGCGCTCAGCTTCGGTGAACTCCAGCGGGCCACCGGTTTCGACTTTCCAGCCGTTTTGCCCGTCGCGATTGAGCAGGCACAGTTGCACGTCGCTCCAACCGTTGAGGTGCTGGGCAGCCGCGCTGACCACGGCCTGGCGGTCGGTGGCGGCGGTCAGTTTGCGTGACAGGTCGAGCAGTTCGGTGGTCTCTTCCTGGGTATCGCGCAGTGCCTGCAATTGCCTGCGCTGGCGCGCCGCGAGGTTGCCGGTGAGGGCCGCCATCAGCAGGAAAAACAGTAAGGTCAGCACGTCTTCTTCGCGCTGGATGCTGAAAGAGAAGTTCGGCGGAATGAACAGGAAGTCATAGGTCAGAAACGACAGCACCGCACAGGCCAGTGCCGGCCCGAGACTGCTGCGCACCGCCACCAGCAATACCGCCGCAAGGAACACCAGGGAGATGTTCGGCAGTGGCAGTACGCTCGCCACCGCCCAGGCCAGAGCGCTGGCCAAAATCGTCGCCACCACGGCCAATGCGTAGTCGAACCAGACCAGTGAATGCATCGACCGCTGATGGGGTTGATGCGGTTGGTGATCGCTGTCGAGAACGTTGATTTCCAGCCCGCGCGCATTACGCAGCAGACGCGCCGCCAGCCCGCCACCGAACAGACGTCGGCGCAAACGCGGCCGGGACTGGCCCACCAGCACCAGGCTGGCGCGGCGTTCGGCGGCATGCTGGATCAAGGTTTTCGCCACTTCACCGGCGCGCAGCAACACCACTTCGCCGCCCAGGCGCTCGGCCAGTTGCTGGGCGCTTTGCAGGCGCAGGCGGGACTGCTCATCACGAACGCTGCCGTTGTCCACGTGCACCAGGCTCCAGGGCAAGTGCCGCCGCTGGGCCACGCGACTGGCATGACGCACCAGGCGCTCGGCCTGGGCATCGCCGTCGACCCCTACCAGCAAACGCCCGCGCACGGCCGGCGCCGCTTGCCCCAACTGACGATACCCTTGGGCCAGATCGTTATCGACTTGAGCCGCCGCGGTTTGCATCGCCAGTTCGCGCAGGGCCGTCAGGTTGGTCTGGGAAAAGAACGCATCGATGGCCGCCCGCGCCTGCTCCGGCACATAGACCTTGCCATCGCGCAATCGCTCCAGCAGTTCCCGTGGTGGCAAGTCGATCAGCAGCAGTTCGTAGGCTTCCTGCAATACCCAGTCCGGCAGGGTTTCGCGGACCTGCACGCCGGTGATGCCGCGCACCTGATCGTTGAGGCTTTCCAGATGCTGGACGTTGACCGTGGTGTACACATCGATGCCGGCGGCGAGCAGTTCCTGAATGTCCTGCCAGCGTTTTTCGTGACGACTGCCGGGTGCGTTGGTGTGCGCCAGTTCGTCGACCAGCACCAGCTTGGGTTTGGCGAGGAGCAGACCGTCGAGGTCCATTTCTTCGAGCAACACGCCACGGTACTCGGAGCGTACCAACGGCTGCTGCGACAAGCCGCCGAGCAGTGCTTCGGTTTCGGCCCGGCCGTGGGTTTCGACGACGCCGGCAATGACTTTCACCCCTTGGCGTAACTGGGTATGGGCCGCTTGCAGCATGGCGTAGGTCTTGCCGACACCCGGCGCGGCACCGAGAAACACTTTGAGCCGGCCACGGCCATCGCGGGGCAGGTCTGCTAACAGCGCGTCGGCGCGGCCGGAGTTGCTCATGCTTGGGGTCTCTTTTTACCTGGATTGATGTAGTGACTGTTCTGCAGTCTTCGCGAGCAAGCCCGCTCCCACAGGTGTACGCACTCCAATGTGAGAGCGGGCTTGCCCGCGATTGGCAGCGCCGCTGATTTACAGTTTTTCCAGCGCCCGATTCAACTCAAGCACATTCACCACCGGCGGGCCTACCAATGGCTGCTCGGTGTGGGCGTCCAGCAGTTGTTGCAGGGTCGCTACCGGCAGATTGCGCGCCGTCGCGACACGCGCCAGTTGATAGGCAATCGCCGCCGGTGGCAAGTGCGGATCGAGACCGCTGCCGGACGTAGTGACCAGCGCCAATGGCACCGGTCCCTGGCTTGGCACCAGCAGTTTGCTGGCATCGTCGGTCACCCGTATCGCCAGCGCCGGGTTGCTCGGCGACAGGTTGCTGGCACTGCTCGACACGGTGGCAAAGGCACCGGCCGAAGGACGCGGGTGGAACCAGGCGTCGCCAACGAAATCCTGAGCGATCAGAGAGGACCCGCGGACCTTGCCCTCGGCATCCCGCACTAGGCTGCCGTTGGCCTGATCCGGGAACGCGACCTGGGCCACGCCGGTGACCACCAGTGGATAAGCGACGCCGGTGATCAGCGTCATCAGGACCAGCAGGCTCAGGGCCGGGCGTATCAATGTGGACATTTGAAAATCCTCGAATTCACAGGAAAAACCTGTAGGAGCGAGCTTGCTCGCGATGGATCTGAAGGCGCCACGCTTTGTCAGAAAGGGCGCGTTATCGTTAACCACCATCGCGAGCGAGCTCGCTCCTACAGGGGGGGGTTCAGTCAAACCAGATGCAACGCCGTCAACAGCATGTCGATCGCCTTGATCCCCACGAACGGCACCAGAATCCCACCCAGGCCGTAGATCAGCAGATTGCGCCGCAACAACGCTGCCGCACTCGCCGCGTGAACCCGCACACCGCGCAGCGCCAGCGGAATCAGCACCACAATGATCAGGGCGTTAAACACGATCGCCGAGAGAATCGCGCTCTGCGGGCTGCTCAGGTGCATCACATTGAGCACGCCCAGTTGCGGGTAGATCGCGGCGAACAGCGCCGGCAGGATTGCGAAATACTTGGCCACATCGTTGGCGATGGAAAAGGTCGTCAGCGCACCGCGGGTGACCAGCAACTCCTTGCCGATCTGCACCACGTCCAGCAGCTTGGTCGGGTCGCTGTCGAGGTCGACCATGTTGGCCGCTTCACGGGCCGCCTGCGTGCCGTCGTTCATCGCCATGCCGACGTCCGCCTGGGCCAGGGCCGGAGCGTCGTTGGCGCCGTCGCCGCACATGGCGACCAGACGACCGTCGTTTTGCTCGTGACGAATGCGCGCCAGTTTTTTCTCCGGCGTGGCTTCGGCCAACACATCGTCCACACCCGCCTCAGCGGCGATGGCAGCGGCGGTCAATGGGTTGTCGCCGGTGACCATGACGGTGCGGATCCCCAGTTTGCGCAACTCGGCGAAACGCTCGCGGATACCGGGCTTGACCACGTCCTTGAGGTGGATCGCCCCGAGCAACTTGCCGTCGGCACACACCAGCAAGGGGGTGCCGCCGCTTTGGGCGATCTTGTCGATTTCACGGGACAGGGCCGGTGCCAGGTCAGCACGCTTGAGACCAACGAACGCCAGCAACGAATCCACCGCGCCCTTGCGGTACACGCGCCCCTGATAGTCGACACCGGACAAGCGGGTTTCGGCACTGAATGGCACGGCTGTCAGCACCTCAGCGGACGGTTCCGGTTGCGGATGGGTGCCGCGCAGGTACTCGACGATCGACTTGCCTTCCGCAGTGTCGTCGGCCAGCGAGGCCAGCAACGCGCCTTCGGCCAACTCCCCGGCTGTCACGCCAGGCGCGGCATACACCGCCGAGCAACGACGGTTACCGAAGGTGATGGTGCCGGTCTTGTCCAGCAGCAGGACGTGCACGTCCCCCGCCGCTTCCACCGCACGACCGGACTTGGCGATCACGTTCAGGCGCACCAGGCGATCCATACCGGCGATACCGATGGCCGACAGCAAGCCGCCGATGGTGGTCGGAATCAACGTGACCAACAGCGCCACCAGGAACACCAGCGGCAGGCTGCCGTTGGCGAAGTGGGCGAACGGTTGCAGGGTCACCACAACCAGCAGGAAGATCAGGGTCAGGCCGATCAGCAGAATATCGAGCGCCACTTCGTTCGGGGTTTTCTGGCGCTTGGCGCCTTCGACCAGGGCGATCATGCGGTCCAGGGTCGACTCACCGGGGTTGGCGGTAATCTTCACCAGCAGCCAGTCGGACACCAGCCGCGTGTTGCCGGTGACGGCCGAACGGTCGCCACCGGACTCGCGAATCACGGGGGCCGATTCACCGGTAATCGCCGCTTCGTTGACTGCCGCGATGCCTTCGATCACCTCGCCGTCACCGGGGATCATCTCCCCGGCTTCGACGCGCACCACATCGCCCTTGCGCAGGTTGGCGGCGGGCACCACCTGAAAGCTGCCGTTGCCGGTCTTGCGCCGGGCGCTCAAGCCTTCACTGCCGGCCTTGAGGCTGTCGGCGCGGGCCTTGCCGCGACCTTCGGCCAGGGCCTCGGCGAAGTTGGCGAACAGGACGGTGAACCACAGCCACACAGCGATTTGCGCGGCGACGAAAGTCGGCACTGCGGTGTCGGGAATGAAGCACAGCACGGTGGTCAGGATCGCCGTCAGTTCGACCACCAGCATCACCGGCGCACGCTGCAACTGCCGTGGGTCGAGTTTGACGAAAGCTTGCAGCAGCGCCGGGCGCCACAGGGCCGAGATCGCGGTTTTCGGTTGCTCCAGCGCCTTGACGGCGACGGTTTTGGTTACGGGCATATTCATCATCAGCTCCTTAGCTCTTTAACCCAAAAGCAGCCATACCCAGATGTTCAGCGATTGGACCCAGTGCCAAAGTCGGCAGGAAGGTCAATCCACCCACCAGCAAAATGGTCACGGTCAGCAGGGTCACGAATAGCGGGCCGTGGGTCGGGAAGCTGTTCTGCCCGATCGGAGCGGTTTTCTTCAGCGCCAGGCTGCCGGCCAGGGCCAGGACCGGGAGGATGTAGCCGAAGCGACCGATCAACATGCCCAGGCCCAGCATCAGGTTGTGGAAGGGGGTATTGGCGCCAAAGCCAGCGAAAGCGGAACCGTTGTTGGCACTGGCCGAGGTGTAGGCGTAGAGCATCTGACTGAATCCGTGAGGCCCAGGGTTGCTCACCGCAGCCACTGGGCCTGGCAGGCTGGCGGCGATCGCGCCGAGCACCAGTACGCCAATCGGCATGACCATCAGGGTCACCACCAGCAATTGCACTTCCCTGGCTTGCAGTTTCTTGCCGAGGTATTCCGGAGTACGACCGATCATCAGGCCGGCGAGGAACACCGCGATCAGCACGTTGAGCAACATGCCGTAGAGCCCTGCGCCAACGCCGCCGAAGATCACTTCGCCGACCATCATGTTGACCAGGGCCACCATGCCGCTCAGTGGGTTGAGGCTGTCGTGCATGCCGTTTACCGAACCGTTCGACGCGGACGTGGTGGTCACCGACCAGAGCACGGTGGCGGTGGTGCCGAAACGCGCTTCCTTGCCTTCCAGCGGCGCGGTCTGCTCGACAGCGACGTTGTTCAAGGCAGGGTTAGGTTGGTATTCAGCCCACAGCGAGGTCGCGCCGCCGATCAGGAACAGCGCCAGCATGCAGGCGATGATCGCGCGACTCTGACGCAGGTCCTTTACGTAGTGACCGAAGGTGAACACCAGTGCCACCGGGATCAGGATGATCGAGGCCACTTCGAACAGGTTGCTCCACGCCGTCGGGTTCTCGAACGGATGCGCCGAGTTCACGCCGAAGAAGCCACCACCATTGGTGCCCAATTGCTTGATGGCAATCTGACTGGCAGCCGGTCCCAGCGGAATCACTTGGTCAACACCCTGCATAGTCACTGTATTCACGTACTGCGAGAAAGTTTGCGGCACGCCCTGCCAGACCAGGTACAGCGCCAGCAGCAGGCACAGCGGCAGCAAGCCGTAGAGGGTGGCACGGGTCATGTCGACCCAGAAGTTGCCCAGAGTCCGGGTGGATTTGCGGCCGATGCCGCGACACAACGCGACCAGTACCGCCAGACCGGTGGCGGCGCTGACGAAGTTCTGCACGGTGAGGCCAGCCATCTGGCTCAAGTAGCTCAGGGACGCTTCGCCGCTGTAGGCCTGCCAGTTGGTGTTGGTCATGAAGCTGACGGCGGTGTTGAACGCCAGCGTCCACTCCTGACCCGGCAGGTTCTGCGGGTTGAGCGGCAGGTGGTCCTGGAACAACAGGATCGTGAACAGCAGCAGGAAACCCGCGAGGTTGAAGGCAATCAAGGCCAGGGCGTATTTCTGCCAGCTCTGTTCGGCTTGCGGATCGACGCCGGCCAGACGATAACAACCACGTTCGACCGGACCGAGAATCGGCGTCAGCCAGGTGCGCTGCCCTTCCATCACCTTGTAGTAGAAGCGCCCGAGAAACGGCGCCGGGACCAAAACCAGGGCAAAAAAACCGAGGATCAGCCAATAGTCATAACTGTGCATAGCCGCTCCTAGTTCCGGTCCGCGCGCAGCAGCGCAACAAACAGATAAATGAACAGCCCCACTGCCAGCAGCAGCGACACCCCGTCCAGAACGCTCATGGAAGTTCTCCGTGTTACGGCGTATTGCCGCGTGTGGAGTCATTGTCGGAAAGGAGGCTGTAAAGGAACGAGATCGAGGGTGCCCGCAGGGCATAAAGAAAGCGTAAAGAGTGGGTTTACGCGGGGGTTACAGGGTGCGGGAAGGCGTTCCAGCACGGAAAAAACCGGGAGTGTCGTACGTAGAGCGTTAAATTGTGCGCGAGAGTAGTGAGTGCTGGTTGCAAGTCATGGATAATCCGGCCCAAATGACGCGACGCAACCGATTGGGGTCAGGATCTCTTGCACCTCCCCGCTTGCGCCTGCAAGCTACCTCTATTCGCATTACTGAAAAAGGCTGGCCCAACGTGCGTATCCTAATTACCGGCGGAGCCGGTTTCATAGGCTCGGCCCTTGTCCGCGAGCTGATTCAACACACTGAGCATGAAGTGCTCAACCTGGACAAACTGACGTATGCCGGCAATCTCGAGTCGCTGACCAGCATTGCCAACGACACTCGCTACGAGTTCGTTCAGGCCGATATTGTCGATCAGGCGACCGTCAGTGCAGTGCTCGCGCGCTTTCAGCCTCACGCGATCATGCACCTGGCAGCGGAATCCCACGTCGATCGTTCCATCGACGGGCCATCGGAATTCATCCAGACCAACATTGTCGGCACCTACAGCCTGCTAGAAGCCGCCCGAGCCTATTGGCAAGCCCTCCCGGAACCTGAGAAAAGCGCCTTCCGCTTTCATCACATTTCCACTGACGAGGTTTACGGCGACCTGCACGGTGTCGATGATCTGTTCACGGAAACGACGCCCTACGCGCCGAGCTCGCCCTACTCCGCCAGCAAGGCAGCGTCCGACCACCTGGTCCGCGCCTGGCAACGGACCTATGGCTTGCCGGTGCTGCTGACCAATTGCTCGAACAATTACGGGCCGTTCCACTTCCCCGAGAAATTGATTCCGCTGGTCATCCTCAATGCGTTGGCCGGCAAGCCGCTGCCGGTGTATGGCAATGGCCTGCAGGTTCGCGACTGGCTGTTCGTCGAGGATCACGCCCGTGCGCTGCTCAAAGTGGTGACCACCGGCACCGTCGGCGAGACTTACAACATCGGCGGGCATAACGAACAAAAGAACATCGACGTGGTGCGTGGCATCTGCGCCCTGCTCGAAGAATTGGCACCGCACAAGCCCGAGGGCGTTGCGCATTACGCCGACCTGATCACGTTCGTCCAGGATCGCCCTGGGCATGACCTGCGTTACGCAATCGACGCCAGCAAGATTGAACGCGAACTGGGCTGGGTGCCCGAAGAGACCTTCGAAACCGGCCTGCGCAAAACCGTTCAATGGTACCTGGACAATCTGGAATGGTGCCGCCGCGTTCAAGACGGCAGCTATCAGGGCGAACGCCTTGGCGCCATCAATCCCAAGGAGCTGCTCGCATGATGAAAGGCATCGTTTTGGCGGGTGGCTCGGGCACGCGCCTGCACCCGATTACGCTTGGAGTGTCGAAACAGCTGTTGCCGGTCTACGACAAGCCAATGATCTACTATCCGATCTCGGTGCTGATGCTGGCCGGCATCAAGGATATTCTGCTGATCTCCACCCCGCAGGATCTGCCCCAATATCGCAATCTGCTGGGTGACGGCAGCCAGTTCGGGGTGAATTTCAGCTTTGCCGAGCAGCCATCACCGGACGGTCTGGCCCAGGCCTTTCTGATTGGCGAAGAGTTCATTGGCGATGACCCTGTGTGCCTGATCCTGGGCGACAACATCTTCCATGGTCAACACTTTGGCGAACAATTGCAGAACGCGGCAAAACGCACCTCCGGCGCCACCGTGTTCGGCTACTGGGTCAAGGACCCCGAGCGCTTCGGTGTGATTGATTTCGACAGCGATGGCCGTGCCCTTTCGATCGAAGAAAAACCGAAAGCGCCGAAATCCAGTTATGCCGTTACCGGCCTGTACTTCTACGACAACGATGTGATCGAGATCGCCAAGGCGGTGAAACCTTCGCCACGCGGCGAGCTGGAAATCACAGACGTCAACAATGCCTATCTGCAACGTGGCGATCTTCAGGTCGAGCGTTTTGGTCGAGGATTCGCCTGGCTCGACACCGGCACCCACGATAGCTTGCTCGAAGCCTCTCAGTACGTGCAGACCATCGAACACCGCCAGGGTCTCAAAGTCGCCTGTCTCGAAGAGATCGCCTATGAAAACGCCTGGATCAACCGCGAACAGTTGATGGAGCGCGCCCGGTACTTTGGCAAAACCGGGTATGGCCAGTACCTGGCCAAGCTGGCAGGGGAAGAGCAATGAACCTGTGCGAGCCCGATTCGCCCGGTAACGAGACTGGACTGTTCCCGTGAAAATACTCATCAATGGCCGACACGGTCAGGTTTCACATGAATTGCAACAGCGGCTGGGGGCTGTCGGCGAACTGGTCGTATTGGGTCGCGATCAGCTCGATCTCGCGCAGCCCGATCAGATTCGCCATCAAGTGCAAAACATTCGACCCGATCTGATCATCAACGCGGCGGCCCATACAGCGGTTGATCTGGCAGAAAGTGAACCGCAATCAGCCTTTGCCATTAACGCCGTAGCTCCCGGCATCCTTGCCGAAGAAGCGCGGGCTCTCGACATCCCGTTGATACATTACTCCACGGACTATGTATTCGACGGGATGAAAGCCGGACCTTACAACGAGGACGACACGCCCAATCCGCTCGGGGTGTACGGCAAGAGCAAGCTGGCCGGTGAACAGGCCATCAGGGACGTGCAAGGTAAACATCTGATTCTGCGTACCAGCTGGGTCTACTCGACTCATGGCCGCAACTTTCTGCTGACGATGCAACGTCTGCTGCAAGAGAAACCTGAGTTACGTGTAGTCGCCGATCAAATCGGCGCTCCTACATGGGCCGGTACAATCGCCAATAGCACCCTTGCCCTGATTGAACGCTGGCAGACGAGTCAGGTTACCAACTGGGGTACTTATCACCTGAGCGCTCAAGGTGAGACCTCCTGGTTCGGCTTCGCCCAGGCGATCGGTGAAGCGCTGCGACAACAGGGCAAGCCCTGCGCCGACCTGTTACCGATCCCGTCCAGCGACTACCCGACACCCGCAGCCCGACCGCTCAACTCGCGCCTGGATTGCAGTCGCTTGCAACGCGACTGGGGGGTCAGCCAACCAGACTGGCAAACGGCGTTGCGCGAGTGCCTCAATCTGCAAGCCTGAATATCAACCGCTGCCCGCGCCGGCATTGAAATACCAAACCTGCGCGTTGCAGCGGTGTGGGGAGCGGGTATGCGGGCTTGCTCGCGAAAGCCGCATTTGAAACCGGCGCGCCCCTGACTGACGCACAATATTCGCGCATCCAGTGGCGAACATCCCCGATACGACAGCTTTCAGCCCATTACGACGTGCAATCGCGAAATGGCACGCCCACTGCACTGGCCTCCCCTGAGCTTTCCAAACCACTCAGGGAGCAAACCCATGAACACACAACTCAAACCCACGCTGGGCACCTTGCACCTGTGGGGCATTGCGGTCGGGCTGGTGATTTCCGGAGAGTATTTCGGCTGGAGCTATGGCTGGGGCGTGGCCGGAACCTTGGGCTTTCTGGTGACTTCGTTCATGGTCGCCACCATGTACACCTGCTTCATTTTCAGCTTCACCGAACTGACCACCGCCATTCCTCACGCTGGCGGTCCCTTTGCCTACAGTCGTCGCGCCTTTGGCGAGAAAGGCGGTTTGATCGCCGGGCTGGCGACACTGATCGAATTCGTCTTCGCCCCACCGGCGATTGCCCTGGCCATCGGCGCCTACCTAAATGTCCAGTTTCCTGCCCTGGACCCGAAACACGCGGCAGTCGGTGCCTACCTCGTATTCATGGGCCTCAACATCCTCGGCGTGAAACTGGCGGCGACCTTCGAACTGGTGGTCTGCGTGTTGGCGGTCGCTGAATTGCTGGTGTTCATGGGCGTGGTCGCCCCGGCATTCAGCTTCAGCAACTTCGCGCTTAATGGCTGGGCCGGCTCCGACGTGTTCGGCGCCCCGGCGATTGCCGGGATGTTCGCGGCCATCCCCTTTGCCATCTGGTTCTTCCTCGCCATCGAAGGCGCAGCCATGGCCGCCGAAGAAGCCAAGGACCCGAAACGCACGATTCCCAAGGCTTACATCAGCGGTATTCTGACCCTTGTGCTGCTGGCGATGGGTGTGATGTTCTTCGCCGGTGGTGTCGGTGACTGGCGCACCCTGTCGAACATCAACGACCCGCTGCCGCAGGCAATGAAAACCGTGGTCGGCGAAAGCTCGGGCTGGCTGCACATGCTGGTGTGGATCGGCCTGTTCGGCCTGGTGGCGAGTTTCCACGGGATCATCCTCGGCTACTCGCGGCAGTTCTTCGCACTCGCCCGGGCCGGTTACCTGCCGGCGTCCCTGGCCAGATTGTCGCGCTTTCAAACCCCGCACCGGGCAATCGTCGCCGGCGGTGTGATCGGCATTGCAGCCATCTACAGCGACGGCCTGATCAACCTCGGCGGCATGACACTGACCGCCGCGATGATCACCATGGCCGTGTTCGGCGCCATCGTGATGTACATCATGAGCATGCTCAGCCTGTTCAAACTGCGTAAAACCGAGCCGAACCTGGAGCGCACCTTCCGCGCCCCGTGCTACCCGCTGGTGCCGTTCATTGCACTGATGCTGGCGGTGGTGTGCCTGGTGGCGATGGCCTGGTTCAACACGGTGATCGGCCTGATCTTCCTGGGCTTCATGGCGGCCGGTTTCCTGCACTTCATGCTCACCGCGCAATTGCGCGCCGACGCACCGGCGGATGCGATGTTGACCGGACATTGAAAGCGTTCGAGTGAACCTTGAACAACAGGCATAGAATGGGGGTAATAGCGATGGAACTGCGACAAAACCCCATCACTCAAAGTGGTATGCACGATCGGTTGGCGAACCCTCGCCAACCCGCCTGCTTTCAAGGAGAGTCCTATGCCCTGGTATGCCTGGTTGATTCTGGTCGTTGCCATCGGCTCGATCGTTGGTGGTCTGATGATGCTGCGCGACACCGCCAACAAGGTCGAATTGACCGAAGAGCAACGTAAGCGCGTCGCCGAACGCAATGCGGAAATGGACGCCAAGGAAGCGCAGGACCGCTGACTGAAAACCCCGCCTGAAACGGCGGGGTTTGTTTTTGTGTGAAAGCACCTGAAATCATGCCGCTTTTGACCCATATCGAAGCATCTGCATGTTTTTTAGAAGTAGAAGTACAGTCACCATGCAATTTTCATTGGTTAATATGTCCGCATTGATGCGGAGATATCAGATGCGTTACTCGCAGGACCATAAAGCCCAGACCCACCAACGCATAATCAAAGAAGCTTCAGCGCGATTTCGACGCGATGGTATCGGCGCGACCGGGCTGCAACCCCTGATGAAAGCACTGGGCTTGACCCACGGTGGCTTTTACTCGCACTTCAAGTCCAAAGACGAACTGGTAGAGAAAGCCTTGCAAGAGGCTGGCGCACAAGTCGACGAGTTGTGCGCGCAAATCTTCGCCGAAGAGCATCCACTCGAATCCTTCATCGACGCTTATCTGTCCGAATGGCATCAAACCTCACCTCAGGAAGGCTGCCCGCTGTTGACCATTTCTTCGGAACTGGGACTGCGTGGTCAACCGAGTCCAACCAGCGATGTCGTGCTCCAGGCGCGACTCGATCAGATCCAGCACACCCTTGACGGAGAGCGGAGCGCCGAGCGCAGCATTGTGATCATGTCTACGCTGGTCGGCGCCTTGCTGTTATCGCGTAGCGTTGCCGACGCCGAATTTGCCCAACGGATTCTCGACGTCGCACGCGAACACCTCAAACACTCGCAGGATTAACCCTGCCAACGCTTGAACAGCACACTGGCATTGACCCCGCCAAATCCGAAGCCGTTGGACAATGCGTATTCGATGGCCATCGGCCGAGCATTGCCATGAACGATGTCCACGCCTTCAGCGGCAGGGTCCGGGTTTTCGAAGTTGAGGGTCGCCGGCACGATCTGGTCGCGGATCGCCAGCAGCGTAAAGATCGCTTCGAGTCCACCCGCTGCACCGAGCAAATGCCCGGTCGCCGACTTGGTCGACGTCACGGCGATGCCGTTTTGCGCGCCGAACAATGCCTTGATCGCCGCCAGCTCTCCCAGATCCCCCACCGGAGTCGAGGTTGCATGCGCATTCAGATGCTGAACCTGAGCCGGTGAAACACCTGCTTGTGCCAACGCCAACGACATCGCTCGCCGCGCACCGCTGCCGTCCTCGGGGCCGGCGGTCAGGTGAAAGGCATCGGCGCTGGTGCCGTAGCCGACCAGCTCCGCCAGCGGGTGTGCACCCCGGGCCAGTGCATGGTCCAGAGACTCGATGACCAGCAGCCCGGCCCCTTCTCCCATGACAAATCCATCTCGACCACTGTCGAACGGTCGCGAAGCGCGCTCAGGCGTTTCGTTGTAAGCGCTGGACAAGGCGCGAGCAGCCGCAAACCCGGCAAGGCTGACCCGATCGATCGCCGCTTCCGCACCGCCGCACACCGCGATATCCGCCTCCCCCGTACGGATCAGCCGCGCCGCGTCACCGATCGCCTGAACCCCGGCGGCGCATGCCGTGACCGGCGCGCCTAATGGCCCCTTGAAACCATGCTGGATCGATACATGACCTGCCGCGAGGTTGACCAGAAATGAAGGGATAGTGAATGGAGACAAACGTCTCGGACCACGGCTATCGGTGGTGCGAACCGCCTCGGCAATCGCGCCGAAACCACCTACACCTGAACCGATGATGGTGGCCGTGCGCTCCTGGGCATTGGCATCCAGCGCTTGCCAGCCGGCTTGCTCCAGTGCCTGACGCGCCGCTTCCATGGCGAACAGGATGAAGCGGTCCATCTTCTTCTGCTCCTTGGGTGAGGTTGCCCGGTCCGGATCAAACCCCGCCTCCGGATCGTCAGCCAGAGCAGGCACTGCACCGCCAACCTTGGCCGGCAGATCGGCAACCACCTCTTGCGGTAAATTGCGCAGCCCGGAACGCCCGGCCAACAGCCGCGCCCAGACCGCTTCGACACCGCTCCCCAGCGGTGACACCAGGCCCATGCCCGTTACAACTACTCGACGATCACTCATACCAAATACACCTCAAGCCGATTGATGGCGCTTACCGATAACGGGCAGCGGCCTTGCTTCTGGAAAGGTTAGGCGCCATTACATGACGCGCCGCCACGAACGCATCCCAATCCGCCGCATCGGGCAACGAAGGAATGGTGATCAATTCACCCTGATCCAGGCCCGACAATGCGGCATCGACCATCTCACCCGCCTCCATCACCATTTCCGCTGGAATTTGTGAAGCATCGATACCGGAGCGCTCCCAGATCTCGGTTCGTGTCACACCCGGCAGCACCGCCTGGATCTTCACTCCGGTGCCATCCAGCTCTGCGTTCAACGATTGAGTCAAGCTCAATACGTAGGCCTTGCTGGCGCTGTATGTCGCGTTGAAACGCTCGGGAAACAATGCCACCACCGATGCGATATTGATGATCGTGCCGCGCCCGGCCTTGGTAAAGCTGGCCGCAGCCGCCGAGGCCAATCGCGTGACAGCAGTGATATTCAACTGAATCATTCGCTCCAGTTGATTGGTATCGGCATTGGCCAACAGCCCGTCCGCCGCCACACCGGCGTT
This sequence comes from Pseudomonas jessenii, assembly GCF_002236115.1. Lineage (GTDB taxonomy): Bacteria > Pseudomonadota > Gammaproteobacteria > Pseudomonadales > Pseudomonadaceae > Aquipseudomonas > Aquipseudomonas jessenii. Next base: position 138,169 of record NZ_NIWT01000003.1, read on the forward strand.
ATTGAGCAACAGGCTGATACTCGAATCGCTGCGTAACCGCTGTTCGAGTTGCAGCACGTCTTCCTTCTGGGTGAGATCCGCCTTCAGCACTTCGACCTTGATCCCATGCTCGGAGCGCAGCTTACTCGCTGCCGCCTCCAGCCGCGGCTCGTCGCGAGCCACCAGCAACAAATCAAAACCACGGGCTGCCAACCGCTCAGCGTAAACCGCCCCGATACCTGAAGAAGCGCCGGTGACGAGGGCCGTGCCTTGGGACTGAACTGAATTCATGACGGTGCTCCTGGAGAATGCTGAAGGACGCCTGACGCGAAAGCACTTCGGCGCAAGCGGATTTTATTATAACCATAATCCTATTAAAATATGATACCCGTAATTTTTAATTAGCCGAGTAACGGAAGGTTCTCGTCAGTAACCCAGGCCAGAATGGAGAGTAGCCCCAGAATGAACATGAAACCGCGACGAGCCTGTGGAATGGAGCGAACGGTATTGCGAGCCGACCGATAAACGGTGGGGCGAATCAACAAAGCGCTTTCAACGGTCACAGAGAGACGGGGGCCTGACGATAGGGCCTTCAAGGCGATGTCTGAGCCGCGACTGCGCTCGCATCCGTGACAGTTCCCCGCCCTTGCTGTTTGTTAACAAATGCTGGAAAATCCAAAAAATTTAACAAAATGTAAAGTTTTCTAACCTAGATGACGGCAATTTCCAGACATAGTTTGGAGAGTCTGTCCAATTTTTTAGAGCGCGTAATGAACATTCCAGTAAACACTATTGATACCCCCCGACAGGAAGTCGTTGAAGTAAAGGAGCTTATCGGTAGCCTTTGGGATCAAAGAGCAATTATTTTATTGTTTACTGCACTAACTGTTACCGCCGCTATTGCTTATGCCCTGTTGGCAACTCCGGAATATGAAGTTGAAACCACTGTCCGGCCTGTCCCTCTGGCAGACCTGGATGAGTTGAATGAGTCCGGGCTTTACAAGCTCTTGCCAAAAGACGCACTGAATATCATCGGCTCATCAATGCAGTCTTATGATGTCCGCCTGAAGTTCTTCCAGGCCAATCCGCAGTACCTTGCGCCATTGCAGGCACCTGGGCAATCCATTGAGAGCGCATTTGAGACGTTCAACGAAAGAGCATTTTCGCTTGAGAAAATTGACCCTAAAAAGAGCTCCAGCCTTTCCGAAGCCGTTGGCCTTAGCCTCAGATATCCTCAGGGTGTAGATGGCGTAGGCATCTTGAGAGACTTTACCGACTTCGTTGTCAAAGGCGAAAAGGAAAAAGTTGCTTTAAACTTAAAAATATTGATTGCCAACCGCATCGACCAGGCTGAAAAGAAGCTGGAGTCAAAAAAGTCCGCTTATGAGGCAGAGAAAGACTCCAAAATTGCTCACTTGCTGGAAAAAGATCAGCTAAAAAAGCAAGTACTTCAAGACGAACTCAAAGCACTGCGTCAACAACTGCAAAGCCGCAGACAAAACCGCATCAAAGAACTTGATGAAGCCATCGTCATCGCCAAGAAACTCGGAATTGTAAAACCCACCACACCTTCGGCGCTGGGAGATGGAGAGCAAGCACATCAGGGCAACATGATCCGCACGGAAGTCAACAACCAGAAAATACCTTTGTATTTCCTGGGACAAGCGGCACTGGAAGCAGAGCGTGCCACCTTGGTAGCTCGTCATTCCGATGACTTCACCGAGCCACGTATTGATGAGATTCAAAAAGAGCTCAGCCTGCTGGCCACCAACCGCGAAGCAGCACTTCTCAAGGAGCGGAATCATCCTGAACTGTTTCTCAAGGACTTCGCGGACATCAGCGGTGAGTTGACTCATCTGAAGCAACTGAATGTAAACTTCGATCAGTTAAAACTGGTCAATGTTGATAAAGATGCGACGGAACCTCAAGCGCCTATAAAACCGAAGAAAGCCCTGATCGTTGGATTTGGCCTGATCTTTGGATTCATGCTCGGCCTGGGTGTCGCCATCATTCGTCGCGCCGTACTGTCTCTGCATTCATCACGTCGTTAATTGTCGAGGGCTGCGCTTGCTCTTCAAGCGCAGCCCGACTTGACCAATGGCTTTAGTACCATCCTGTATCCCCCCAAAAATACCAACAGCGCTTTTTTGACAATACAGCTTGTCAGTCCCGCTACGCAAAGAGCGCTTGACGGACGACAACTTACTCCCGCAGCGTCTCTGGTGAAGTGATCGCTTGATCATTTCCACTCAACCAGAGATTGACGTTTTCGACACTTTCTTCCGACAACTTTCCGGCCCAGCGATTCAGGATAAAAAGGTTGGTTATAAAGTCGTATTGAGTCTTGAGCAGATCGCGACGTGCTTTGAATTCGTTCTGCACAGCGGTCAAGACATCCACGGCATTAACCACGCCATAGGTAAATGCTTTTTCAGCCGCAATGCGCGATTGCTCGGCCGAGGCCAATGCATTGCGGCTGGCGTGGATCTTTTCCACGCTTGAGTCTGCAGTCAAATACGCGTTTGTCGTTTCCTTGACCACTTGCCGACGCGTCGCTATCAATTGCTGTTCTGCGGTGAGCTGATCCTGATACAGCTGCCTTACCCGCGCGGACGTCGTGCCACCGCTATAGATCGGTATCTGTACTCCCACACCCGCGACATAGCTGTCGGTCTGTGGCGCCAACGAATTGTTGTAGCCTTCGTTGCTCTGCTGCGCACTCAGGTTCAGATTGACCGTGGGATAGTGCCCGCCCTTACCTTCGCGCAGGGCAGCCTCTGCTGCTTCCTGTGCATTTTCACTGGCCTTGATCGCCGGGTTGTCGGCGATCGCCAAATTGACCCAACTCTCCAGGCTTTCGGCGGACACCTTCAATTCGACGTCATTACGCACACGACTCAGCTTCTCTTTGACCGGTCGTCCGATAATTTCCGACAACGCAACACGGCTCAGGCTGGACTGGTTACGCGCTTCGACTTCCTGGGCAGCCAGCGAATCGACTCGGGCCTGGAGATCCAGCAAATCGGTAACCATCGCCAATTGTTTGCTGTAAAGCGCACTGACCCTGTCGAGGTTCTTCTGGGTAGCCCTGCGTTCGGCCCGCACCAATTCAAGTTCATCATCGGCAGCCAGCGCAGCGAAATATCGCTGCGCAAGATCCACCGTGGCCTCGGCCTGAGCCTCTTTTGATTCGGAGTCAGCCTGCTTGGCCAGGCTTTTATAGCGCTGGTAGTTTTCCCAGGCAGCCTTGTTATACAACGGCTGGGTCAACCCCACCGAATAATTGCGACTGTCGTAGGCCTCGTCGATTTGAAGGTTGGACTGTTTGATCCGGTTGAAACCCGCGTTGGCCGTCACCGAAGGCAACAGACTGCCAAACGCCTGGTTTTGCTGCTCGACCCCGGATTGAGCCTTGGAGTAAGAGGAGATCACCCGAGGGTCCTCCAGGCGCGATTCGCGGTACAACTGCATCAAGTCGACCGAGTAGCTCTGTTTACTGACCGAAGCTGTTTGCGGCGTAGTGATATAGGGTCGGGCGGTGGGCACTTCAGCAGCATGGACAGGCAATGCCATCGAACCCAAAACCAGGCAGGGAAACAGACGCACGATCACTCCTCGATCATTGACTGGGCGATAACGTCACGTGCCGGCTGCATCAAGTATTGCAGCATGGTGCGCTCTCCGGTGTTGATCAATACGTCTGCCGGCATGCCCGCCAACAGCTTGCGATCTCCCAGCTTCCGCGCGCCCTCCCCCGTCACACTGATGCGCGCCAGGTAGTACGGTGCACTGGTTTTCTCGTTGATCAAACGATCGCCGGATACACTCGTCACTCGACCTTCGATGACAGGTGTCGTGGCCGTGTTAAAGGCGCTGAAGCGAATGTCCGCCAACTTGCCGATAGCGATTCGGTCGATGTCATTGGGCGAGACCTGCGCCTCGACCACCAGGTCGGAAACGGATGGAACGATATCCAGCAAGGGCGTAGCGGGTCGCACAACGCCACCGATGGTGTGAACCGTCATGCCAATCACCATCCCGTCTTCCGGAGCGCGAATAATCACCCTGCTCAGGCGATCTTCCAGCGCCGAGGCTTTTTCCTGCAGGTCGTAGGCCTTGGTCTGGGTCTCTGCCAACTGCTTGGTAACGTCGGCGTTGAAGTCCTTGTCGATCTGCAGGATCTGCAACTGGGTTTCGTTGATCTGCAACCTGGTCTTGATGTTTGTCGAGCGGTGATCCGCCACTTCAGACTTGAGCAAGTCCAGCTTGCGCGCCTGTTCCAGCATCCGCTGTTTGTCGACAAAACCCTGGGCCAGCAACTCTTTCAACTCGGCAATTTCGCCGCTGTAGGATTCCTGCAAGCTGGTCTTGGTACCGATCATGGTGTCGGTTCCCTTGATTTGCTGATTCAACTGACCAATACGCTCTTGCAGGACCGAGATTTGCCCAAGTCGCGAGCTACGCCGCGCGTTGAACACCTGCGTCTCGCCGAAACGCGCCTCATCACTGCGCTGACTGTCGGAATTGACATCGCTCGGGAAGGCAATTGTCGGAAGGTTATCCCGCTCGGCGAGCAAGCGCGCCTCCGCCGTCCTGGCAGCAATCAACTGGCTACGGGTCATCTCGTATTCGGAGCGCAGTTGAGCGTCATCGAGCACGATGATCGGGTCGCCCTTCTTTACGACATCGCCGTCATGGGCAAGCAGGTCCTTGACGATGCCGCCCTCCAGATGCTGCACCGTCTTGCGATACGTTTGCACGGTAACGACGCCCGGCGCGTAGGCCGCACCGTCGAGTGGGGCAAACGTCGCCCACCCGCCGAACAGGCCGAACGTCACCAGTACAATGAAAAATCCTGTTCGGCGTATAGATATGTCGGACGTGGGCAGATCTGCGAAAGTATCGGCAGGAGTAGCGAGCGTACGGTTCATCGAGAGTTTCCTGTCAAACGTCGGTCGACGCGACGTCTGTGCCGGCCCGGGCAGCCGGCTTTTGCTGGGCGGCCAATTGAGGCGTATTGAGTTGCGCGAGGACCTGATCCCGCGGGCCATACAGGCTGATGGTGCCGGCGTTCATCACCAGCAAGCGGTCGAGCTGGGCCAGGATCGAGGTCCGGTGGGCGATGACGAAGACCGTCGCCCCCGTGAGTTTCAACTGTTGCAGCGCCAACGCCAGCGCACGTTCACCGATCTCGTCCAGGTGAGCATTCGGCTCATCCAGAACGATAAGCCGCGGGCTGCCATAGAGTGCCCGGGCCAGCCCGATACGCTGACGTTGCCCACCCGACAGATTGATGCCCCCCTCGCCAATGACCGTATCGTAGCCATTGGGCAGCATCAGAATCATTTCGTGGACACTGGCGGTCCTGGCCGCCAGCACCACTTTATCCGGATCAACGACACCAAAACGCGCGATGTTGTCGCTGATAGTGCCTTCGAACAATTCAATGTCTTGCGGCAAATACCCGAGGTGCGGCCCCAATTGGCTTCTGTCCCAATTGGCAATATCGGCGGCATCCAGACGAACGACCCCAAGCTGTGGTTTCCACACGCCCATCAAGGCCTTGCCAAGCGTCGACTTGCCCGAGGCGCTTGGTCCGACAACACCGATCATGGCGCCTGCCGGCGCGTTGAAACCGATACCTTTGATGATCGGGGTCCTTGATCCCGGAGCTCCCAGCGTGAGGTTCTCTACCGTCACATGTCCGATTGGAGCGGGCAATTGCATCCGCTCCGGCTCGGCACTTTGCTGGTCGAGAACGCTGTTCAGGCGTGCGTATTGTGAGCGGGCAGCAATGAATCCTTTCCAACTGCCGATCATCAAGTCCAGCGGCGCCAGCGCTCGCCCCAACAGCACGGAACCTGCGATCACCAGCCCGGGGCTGATCTCATGACTGACCGCCAGATAAGCGCCAAGGCCAAGAATCAGTGATTGAACGAGCAGACGGAAAGTCTTTGATATCGATGTGATGATCCCGCTGCGATCGCTGGCTCGGGACTGCAACAACAGCACGTTCTTTTGACGCAGACTCCAGCGTGACATGAGGGAGTCAAGCATGCCCATGGACTCGATCACTTCGGCGTTGCGCAAGTTCTTGGTGGTGTGCAGTGTCGCACCAATGCTCTGCTTGTTGGCCTCCGCCAGAACTTTGCCCGTGGATTGCTCATTGATACTGGCCAGCGCCAGCAAAACCACCGCACAACCGATTGCCGTCCAGCCATACCAGGGGTGAAACAGGAACAGCACTGCGATATAGATCGGCAACCACGGAGCATCAAAAAACGCGAACATACCGTTCCCTGACATGAACTGGCGCAGCCCGGTCAGGTCGCTGAGCGACTGGGCCGACGCATCCATGCCACCGCTGTCCAAGGCCCGTTTGAAACTGGCCCTGTAGACATCACGGCCAAGCAGCACGTCGAGCCTGGTGCTGACACGAACCATGATCCGCGAGCGTACCCACTCCAGCAGGCCCATCGTCACGAGCAGGAAGGTCAGGATAATGGTCAACATGGCCAGCGTCGTCAGGCTGCCGCCCGTGACGACCCGCCCGTAGACCTGAAGCATGTAGAAGGTCGGGACCAACATCAGTGCATTGATGAACAGACTGAAAAAACCCACCGATATGAAGCTGCTCCTGCAGGCCCTCAGGGCTACTTGCAGGCTGTTTTCGGGTGTACTGCGTATCATCTCGGAACTGACAACCTGGTGTGTTGATCGGGGATTGCGGGGCGCGCGAGTGTACCACCTGAGCAACACCTGCAGAATGAAATCGCCAGTATTCCGGCAGTGCAATGCAATCGACGAGCAGCGCTCGCCCTTACTCTCTGAAGACTTATAATTACGCTATGGCTGATAATGGTTCTTTAACATACCGCCCAAAGAACTGTAACATATGTGAAACTTTGGCCAGCAACGCCGTTTGCAGAACGATTCGGGTATCGGGAGCGGCCACCCAATCAATATGGAGTCACTTTTGATCAATTATTTTTCTTTAATCGCCGATATCGTCCGGGAAGAAGCGGCTGCAACCGGTGCGTTGCTGCAAGACGTCGCCCGCGAATTATTGGCCACCAATACAACTCACTCGGATGGAGCCTGGTGGGCTGCCCACGGCAATGACCCTTTCTATACCGCCGAGCAAATTTACAAGACCGTCACAGGCGACCCGACTGCCGAACGCGCAGAACTTCTGTGCGGCAATATGGTTAACGTATTCAGCGGCCTCTGCGCGGAGCTAGGCCTGCAAAAACGCACCATTTGGACGTATTCAGACTCCCAGGGATTCTTTCAGGGACATACGTACCTTGAAATTTTTAATACAACTACCGACAAATGGGAAATTCAGGACGCGGACTATAACGTCTATTACACCGACGTTCGAACGGGCGAGCGTGTTGGTGTCAAAGACATGATGAACGCAGACGACGTTGAATATTTCATCCCTAATAATGCAACTGAATCCGGATGGTCAGAGACAGGCGCAGAAGCCTTGCGCCTGGCTAATCTCTATGCAGCGCAAATTATTACTACGGAGCATAAACTCTATACCAGTAATGACAGCCTGAGCGATACCTTACTGGCCAGCATTGCCAATTCTCTGAGCGGAGTTTTTGACTATACGGTAGACAGCGGTGTCAACAAGCTGACCTCCACGCATTTTACCGATAGCAACGCCGTCACCAACAACGGGAGAGCCACGATCACTGGCACTTCGAGCGCTGACTTCATTTCATATGATGGCAGCTCACTCAGCCCGGTGTTCGCCACGCTCATCGGTGGAGCGGGCGATGACACACTCGCGCTACGTTTTTCCGGCGGCCAACTTTACGGTAATGAGGGCAATGACGTCCTGATTGGCGGGCAATTGGCAGATCTTCTGGTCGGCGGCACTGGTGATGACTACATGTCTGGCGGTTACGGTGCAGACCAGTACGCGTTTTCGAAGGGCGACGGCTTCAACGACACCATCGACAGTTTCGGCGTAGGTGCCGACCAACTGGTTTTCCTCGGCGTTAGCGGTACCGGTGGTTCAGGTCGTACGCAAATTTCGGAAAAAGAGTTCAACTTCAGGGTCGACCAGAAAGTGACCGCGGACGGCGTCTATCTTCGTTATGACACAGATGGCGACTCGCGTTTTGATGGCGGGATGTTGCTTGAAGGCCGTACGACACTGCTCACCGCCAAAGACGCTACATTTGTTTTCAACGCCGCCCCACTCAAAGACTTCAATACCACCGTCGTCGCTGGCAACCCTGGCTCCGGGTACGCCGATAAAATCTACGGTGGCAATGCGGCAGACAAAATCCTCTACACCGGTACGCTTGGCGCAGAACTGGCTGGCAGTACCAGTGGATTAAACAGCGGCAATGACATCATCCAGTCTCACTCGGATGCAAACTGCTCGCTGTACGGTCAGGATGGCAACGATGTGTTGGCTGGAGGAAACGGCAGCGACTTCATCGTCGGAGGCACCGGCAATGACCTGTTGACTGGCGGAAATGGGCGAGACGTTTTCGTGTTCAACGCAGGATCTGGCTCAGACACCATCCAGGACTTCAAACAAGGTGAAGACACCCTGTATATCTACGGCTGGACGGCTTCTACCAAGGCTGTGACGCAAACGCTGCAAGACAACGGGCTGGTTGTGACTTTCGACACCGCCGGCGATAGCGCTCACGGTGGCAATATCACGCTACTTGGCCAGACGACCTTGCTGAGCAATACCGACATGTTGTTTGCCTGAGTTCGGGTGATCAGCCCATCGGGCATTAGTTTCGCTAAAGAAAAAGGCCGATCAATGATCGGCCTTTGTCGTTGAATCACACCTCAGTTCACTTCGATCCTGTCGCGGTTTTTGTCCAGAATCGCCTTGCCGATACCCTTCACCTCCAGCAATTCGTCAACTGACGCAAACGCACCATTACTTTCACGATAAGCAACAATCGCTTGCGCTTTGGCCTCGCCCACCCCAGCCAGCTCACGTTGCAGTGTAGGTGCATCAGCACTATTGAGATCGACTTTGCCGGATTGTGCCTTGGCGACCACATCCTGCGCCAGAGGCGCATTCGTCACCTCAGGTGCCTTGGCAGGTGCGGCGATTGCCGTAAGAGAGGCGCTGGCGAGCAGGGCGAAAACCAGAGAGTAGAAACTGCTTGTACGCATTAGAGAAGCTCCATGCCATCGATTGAGAAAGCGGCTTTTCCGAAGCCGCTCTCCAAACTTAGGCGATGCTATTGAACTGTCAAAAATGTGTACGTTACCGGATATGAAACAATCAGGGTTCCAGGCGGCGCTGCTGGTAGATCCAGTCAACGATCTCACCATCCGGGGTGTAGCCGCTGACAGTGTCACGCAACAGCTGGCGGACGCGCGTATAGTCGTCCTGGTCCACCGCAGCCAGCAACTCGCTCAACTTGCCCTTGAGCAAATCCCAGGACAGGTGATCCTCGTTGGCCGTCATGATCATCGGGTGCTGTGTGGCCGCCACGTTGTCACCAATCAGCAGCTCTTCATAAAGCTTCTCGCCCGGACGCAGCCCGGTGAACTCGATAGCGATGTCGCCATGCAGGTTTTTCTCCGAGCGCACGCTCAGGCCGGACAAATGGATCATCTTCTCGGCCAGTTCGACGATCCTCACCGGCTCGCCCATGTCCAGGACAAAGACATCACCGCCCTGTCCCATGGAGCCCGCCTGGATCACCAGCTGTGCCGCTTCAGGGATGGTCATGAAGTATCGAGTGATCTTCGGATGCGTGACCGTCAGCGGACCGCCCGACTTGATCTGTTTGTGAAACAACGGAATGACCGAACCCGATGATCCCAGGACGTTACCAAACCGTACCATCGTGAAGCGCGTTTTGTTCACACGGGAAACATTGCTCGTATCACCGAACAACACCGGGGCCAATTCACGGCTCAGCGCTTGCAACGTCAACTCGGCAAGGCGCTTGGTGCTACCCATGACATTGGTTGGTCGCACAGCCTTGTCGGTGGAAATCAGGACAAAGTTGGCCACCCCTGCCTGGAGCGCGGCCTGGGCCGTATTGAGGGTGCCTATCACATTATTGAGCACGCCTTCGGCAATGTTGTGTTCGACCATGGGGACATGCTTGTAGGCCGCGGCGTGATACACCGTGTCTACTCGCCAGGTTTTCATGACATCCAATAACTTGTCCGGGTTACGAACCGACCCGAGAATCGGCAAAAGACGGATGGACAGCGACTCTCGAGCGATCCGCTGCTCCAGTTCGGACAAGATGGAATAAAGATTGAACTCACTGTGTTCGAACAATAGAAGCGTTGTCGGGCGCAGCGTCAGAATTTGCCGGCAAAGCTCGGAGCCAATGGAGCCCCCGGCGCCCGTGACCAACACGGACTGCCCTGTGATGCAATGTTCGAGCAAATCAGCCTGGGCCGGGACTGCGTCACGCCCAAGCAGGTCTGCAATGTCTACTTCCTGGATATCATCGACCTTGACCCGGCCGCTGGCCAGGTCCATGAAACCCGGGACGCTGCGAACGTGTAACGGAAAGCCTTCGAGAAACCCGAGAATCTCGCGACGGCGTCCACGGTTGGACGAAGGAATGGCGAGGAGAATTTCCTGAGCGCCAGTGTTGTCGATCATCTGCTGGATGTGCTTGGGCGCGTACACCTGTAACCCGGAGATCACCCTGTCGGCGATTCCGCTATCGTCATCGATAAAAGCAACAGGCCGCATGACGCGCCCCATCCGCAATGCAGTAACGAGTTGATTACCCGCCGCCCCCGCGCCGTAGATGGCCACTTTCGGCAGTCCGTCATCCCGGCTGGTGAACGGGACGTGCTGAGCTGCACTGAACCAGTCGCCCATGAAATACTGACGCATGGCCAGGCGCAGTCCGCCGATCATGATCAGGCTCAACCACCAATAGTTGAAAATGATCGAACGAGGAACGACGTTTTGATGATTGCTGTACCAGTACACCACAACGCCAAGTATCAAGGACGATAGTGTCACTGCCTTGATAATGGCAATGAGCGCGTCATTTCCAAAGTAACGCATGACGGCACGGTACATGCCAAAGCGGACGAAAAGAGGAATGGCAATGACAGGTGCACTGACAAAAAGCCAGACGTGCTGAGTGAACGGGTTGACTAACTCATCCACCCCAAGGCGCACGACAAACGCCATCCACAGGGCACACCAGACCAACGAAATATCGGTCAGAACCTGCAGAATACGCTTATGTCGTCTTGGCAGACTTAACAACCTTGCCCGAATCTTATCCATAACCCCTCTAAACACCTCTCGAAGCTCCTAGCATTGATACAGCAACTACAGCTTTCGGTAACTCACGTGCCGATAAAGCAATACTCAAAAACCAATGCGTCCATCACACCTTGCCAGCGATTTCCAACTCGCCTGCGTGAAACTTGAAAGCCAGCAACACCAGAGGCACGTAGGCCAGGACCAATCCCGCCATGCCATCGAGATACTGCATGACGACCAATATAGCCATTGGTACTAACCACAACAAATTGATCGCAGCGATTGCCAGCGTAACCGCCCGGTGACTGCCATATTTTCGTGAAGCATACTGGTATCCATGGCTGCGATGGGCCTCATAAACCTTGTCCCCGCGCAACAGCCGACGAATGAGGGTAAAGGTGGCATCAACGATAAAGACGCCCAACAAAATGAGCCAGGCCCAGAGGAACAGTGGGTTCGTCCATGCCGCATAGAGCGACATCACCGCCAATATGATGCCCAGAAAACCACTGCCGGCATCGCCCATGAAGATTTTCGCCGGCGGAAAATTCCAGACAAGGAAACCCAAGACGGCCATCGCCAGTACAAGCGGAGCAATGGCGAGGCTGCTGTGGCCCGCGATCCAGTAAACCAGGCAAGCACCGACACAGGCGCAAATCGCCTCGACGCTGGCCAGACCATCAATACCATCCATGAAGTTGTAAAGATTGAGCATCCAGACCAGATAGAACGCTGCGATGACATAACCGAACCAGCCGAGACTGAACTCATGGCCGAACAGATTGATCGGCGCCATCCCCCCAATCCAGAACAATGCCCAGATGGCACCACCGAAATGCGCAAGCAGGCGCCAACGCGCGGCAATATGCCCATGGTCATCCAAAAAACCAACGATTGCGATCCAGCCGCCTGCCCCCAGCAGAGCCAGCGCCATCGGCCAGGCCACGGCATCTGTCCAGGCCAGGACAGGCAACGCAATCAGAAAGCTCACGACAATAGCCACACCACCACCCCGAGGGGTCGGAACCGAATGTGAACTACGCGCATTAGGAATATCTATCAAGCTGCGTGCCAATGCGTATTTGCGCAATGCACCTGTGCCCAAGAATGAAACACCCACCACCAACGCCAACAGCCATATTGTGTTCAAAGGTCAACTTCCTGAAACAGCCAAAATCAATTCTGCAATTGAACCGGCACTGTCATAAGCCAGCTTAGCGCTGCCTTTCCTTGTAGTAGTTGGCAGCCGACACAAGCGCCTCATCGACGCTGACCGGAGGAGTCCAGCCCAGCAATTCCCGAGTTTTGCTTATATCGACCTGCAATGAGCCGCACAGTCGTTGGGACAAAGCCTGCTTGCCCAGTAGCTGTGCACCGCGCTCAAGCAACACGCTTGGCACAGGTAGCAAGCGTGCAGGTTTACCCAACGCCTGCGCCATCCGCGTCAACAATTGTGTCGTGGACAAATCCTCCCCATCACTGACGAGGAAGGTCTGATTGGCGGCAGCCGGATGACGGATGCAGGTGACGATCAAATCAGAAAGGTTTTCGAGCGCGACCAGGCTGCGCCGATTATGGATAGCCCCGAATGGCAAGGGAATGCCCTTGTCCAGCCAACGCATCATGTTCAGAAAGTTGGCTCTCACACCCGGACCGTAAACGAGCACCGGACGGATGATCACCACTTCCATCCCGCTGGCGGTCGCAATCTCGCGCAGCCCCTGCTCGGCCTCCATTTTCGAAATGCCATACGGATCGCCAGGCGCGGGGGTCGCGTCAGCGAAGTACGGCTGATTGATCGGCGTACCTTCGCCATTGACCTTGATCGAACTGATGAACACAAAGCGACGAACACCCAACGCGGCTGCTTGCCGTGCGAGGCTAAGCGTGCCTTCGACATTCACCTTGCGAAACGCCTCCAGCGGATCGGATTCGGTATCATTCATGACGTGAACGCGAGCCGCGCCATGAATGACAACCTCTACATGATCCAGCGCCTGCGACCAGTCGGTATCAGCACTAAGCCCGGCAGTTCGGACGGTAGTAACGCGCGAAGGACAGTCAGGCAAGGCGTGCCCACGAATGGCTGCCACTGGCTCCAGATCGTCAGAGGCCGCCAAGCGGCCCAATACCGCACGACCAACGAAGCCCGTTGCACCTGTCAATAAAACACGCATTTTTCAAACCTCGACGGCGCTCAGGATTTCGACCAGACAGTACGATTGATGTAGTCGGTGTAACTCAATACGACCCGAACTACCTGCTTCGACACAGGACCTGCCTGGTAATCCCTCACGACCGGGATAACGCGCTGGGTACGATCATGCTGGCTGGTTACAACACGTACGGCATCCAGAACGCCCTCCACTTTCAGGCCACTCATGATGAGAGTGCCTTCGTCCATCCCTTCTGGGCGCTCGTGCGCATTACGAATAGTAATGGCAGGCAAATTCAGAAGAGAGGCTTCCTCAGTGATGGTTCCACTGTCGGACAGCACGCAGAACGCCGACATCTGCAACTTGATGTAGTCGAGCAGACCGAATGGCTTCGAGAAGCGAATCAGTGGGTGGTCCAGCGATTCACCGATCGCTTCCAGGCGCTTGCGGGTACGAGGATGCGTGGAAACGATAATTGGATACTGGTACTTGTCGGCCAGGGCTCGCAGCGTTTTGAGCAGATCACGAAGGTTGTCCGGCGTATCGACGTTTTCTTCACGGTGAGCGCTGATGATGAAGAACTTGTCCTGCTCCAGGCCTTCTCGTGCGAGCACGTCGGAGGTGAGGATTTTCGGCATGTAATAGTCGAGCACCTCCTCCATGTGCGACCCGGTCTTGATGATGGTTTCAGGACGAATCCCTTCAGCAATCAGGTAGCGCCGGGCATGCTCGGTCAGGACCATGTTGATATCGCTAAGGTGATCGAGCACCTTGCGATTCAGTTCTTCAGGGACGCGCTGATCAAAGCAGCGGTTGCCGGCTTCCATGTGGAACACCGGAATCTTGCGGCGCTTGGCGGCAATGACGGCCAGGCAGGTGTTGGTATCGCCGTAGAGCAGAAGCGCATCAGGCTTTTCGGCCTCAAATACTTCATCCGCCTTGGAAATCACTTCGGCGATGGTCTTGGCTGCGGTATCGCCTGCAGCACCCAGGAAGTAATCAGGCTTGCGAATTTCAAGGTCATCGAAAAAAACCTGATTCAATTCGAAGTCGTAGTTTTGACCCGAGTGAACCAGTACATGATTAACCTGCTTATCAAGCTCGGCAATAACGCGGCTCATCTTGATAAGTTCTGGTCGCGTACCAACCAGCGTCATGACCTTAAGCATCAAGTTGCTCCTGAATGTATTCCAGATTCAACAGAACTTTCTTCACGCCTTCTACATCAAGACGCTCGGTGTTGTGGGAGGTGTAGTCGTCGAGATCGGAAATCTCCTGTTCGCCCTCAACAAAAAACTTCTTGTAGTTAAGGTCGCGATTGTCCGAAGGAATACGGTAGTAGCGCCCCATGTCTTCGGCCTTGGCCATTTCTTCACGGGAGATCAGCGACTCGTAAAGTTTTTCACCGTGGCGGGTACCGATGACCTTGACGGCATTGTCACGAGCGAACAATTCCTTGAGCGCTTGCGCCAGGTCCGCCACTGTCGAGGCAGGTGCTTTCTGGACGAAAATATCGCCTTGCTCGGCGTGCTCGAACGCGTGCAGAACCAGGTCAACAGAATCCTCGAGCGACATCAGGAAGCGTGTCATGTTCGGGTCAGTGACGGTCAGCGGCTCACCGCTCTGCAGTTGATTGATGAACAACGGGATCACCGAACCACGGGATGCCATGACGTTACCGTAGCGGGTTGCGCAGATCACCGGACCTGTCGCCGGAATCATCCGCGATTTGGCAACCATCAGCTTTTCAGCCATGGCTTTGGAAATACCCATCGCATTGATCGGATAAACAGCCTTGTCGGTGCTGAGCACAACAACGCGCTGCACACCCGAAGCGATGGCCGCATTCAGAACGTTTTCGGTACCCATGACGTTGGTACGCACGGCTTCCATCGGGTAGAACTCGCAGGAAGGCACCTGCTTCAGGGCGGCGGCGTGGAAAATGTAATCCACCCCCACCATCGCCTGATCAAGGCTATCGCGATCACGTACGTCACCGATGTAGAACTTCACTTTGTCATTCGACAAAGCAATGCGCATATCTTCCTGCTTTTTCTCGTCACGGCTGAATACGCGAATCTCTTTTACGTCGGTATCCAGAAAACGCTTCAACACCGTATGGCCAAACGAGCCCGTACCGCCCGTGATCATCAAAACTTTATTATCGAACATAACGATCTTCCCAAACCTGATTGAATTTAATGATCAACGCAACGCGCGCATCGATTTAACCAATTCCAACCATGAAGGTGGAACGTAACCGGTCGCAGCCTGGAACTTCGTGGAGTCCAGTGAACGATCTATAGAAACTTGACTATCGGCGATGATATCGATTTGCTTTTCATAAACTTCCGCTACCAGTTTAAGAAGCGACAGCTTGTCGATCGGCGCCACCGACACATGATAAAGGCCATGGAGTTGCGGATTCGGGATCACGTAGTCGCGAATGACACGCGCGAGCTCTACGGTAGGAAGTCCCGAGAAAATGGCCTTCTCATAACCCTTGACCGGCCCGCTCTGGGACAGGAACCAGTCCACCAGTGAATACTGGCTCCCCAGTTCGTGACCAATGATCGAGGTCCGCAGGGTGACGGCATTCAGGTCCGTGTGAAGCTCACCGATGTACTTGGACTTACCGTAGAGATCCTCTGCATCGGAGATATCCTCCTCGGCGTACATGCCTTTACGGCCGGAAAATACGCAATCGGTGCTGATATGAATCAGGCGAGAACCGGACAACGCGCACAACTTGGCAATACGATGGGGCAACATGGCATTGATAGGGAGTGCGGAAAGCGGATCTTTGGCATCGGCCAATTGTTTGATGAGCCCGACGCAGTTGATGACGACATCCGGCTTGACCCGTGCCAGCACCGAAACCAGCGAGTCCTGGTCAAGCACGTCGACATTGCTGATCAACGAACTGTGCATGTCCTCAGAAAAGTATCTTGCGCCACCCGGATTGCGCAAAGTGCCCCACACCTCGTAGTGCGGGTTTCCATGGAATTGCCTGAACACTGTGCTACCCAGCATTCCGGTGACCCCTAACACGAGAACTTTCATTTTGAGCTACCTTTTAATTCATTGATCCTGCTACTGAGGATTTCGACCAGACGCTGACTTTGCCGCTCCATTTCGAAATGCTCGAGGTAGTAAGCCCGACCTGCCTGCCCCAACGATTCCCGCTCATCCGAAGTCATGCGAAAAAGTTGCTCAATGCAGTTGGCCATACCTTCGGCGTCTTGCGCTGCAGTGGTCAGACCGGCTCCCGCCTCTTGAATGACGCGCGCGCCCTCCCCGTCCAGCGCGGCGATAATCGGCCTCCCCGCAGCCAGGTAAGCCTGAACTTTACTAGGGATGGTATAGGAGAACGCCTCATCCTGCTTCAACGTCACCAATAATCCCTCGGCGCGACTGAAAAAATGTGGCATTTCAGTGGCCGCAAAGCGTCCGGCGAGAACAAGGTTGTCCAGACCTCGGGATTTCTTCTGGGTTTCGATCCAGTTCGACATACTGCCACTGCCGACCAATACAATCCTGAGTTCCGACAAATGGCGAAGTTTGTCAGCTACCTCAACGAGGGTTTCGACCGACTGCGCGGTCCCCAGGTTTCCGGCAAA
Source organism: Pseudomonas jessenii (assembly GCF_002236115.1). GTDB lineage: Bacteria > Pseudomonadota > Gammaproteobacteria > Pseudomonadales > Pseudomonadaceae > Aquipseudomonas > Aquipseudomonas jessenii. The sequence goes on from NZ_NIWT01000003.1 coordinate 155,175, forward strand.
AACCAGACAGAAATGGTTGTCGAGCTCCGCGAGCAAGGGTGCGGGAATCCGGGTCTCTTCGACACTCGCAGGTACATCCTGATACGAGTTTGGGTAATACACGACCTTGCCAGGATTGGCGTAACGGGCGACCGGCTCTCGAAATGCCCTCGACTGAACAAGAAGCGTATCGACGAAGGCGTAAATACCTTTCACCAGCCAGCCCACAACGCGCAATATTGCTTTGTTCTTGATGAACCCGGTCGCACTCAAGCTCTCCGGCCAGAGATCCTGAACCCATACGACCAGATGACTCTTGAGTTTCCACTTCAAGTAAATCGCCGGGATTACCGATGTAATCGGAGATGGCGCAAATACAAAAATCGCATCATAAGCCTCCCCTTTCACTGCACGCGGGTAGTACTTCAAGCCATTCAGGATGAATGACAAATAGTTCAACACGAGGTTTTTCGCACCCGAAGTACCACGAGGTCTAAGAGGTGCACGGAAAACACTGACCGAGGACTCGAATTTTTCTTCCTGGGCCCCGGAAGCACTATAGCCGCTAAAGACGACGCCATCCGGGTAGTTGGGCTTTCCGGTAAGGACTTTTACGTCGTGGCCTTGAGCAGATAAAGTTTTGACCAAATCATTGACGATAAAAGACTCCGGCCAAAAATATTGCGACACCACAAGAACCTTCATTTATCAAACACCTTTTTTCGGGCACACGGCCAGCGCCAACAACTCTGACCATGTTTTTCTTGAGGTATTTTCCCAGTCAAACTTATCGCTCTGCGTCACGGCCGCAACGGACAGTTTCTTCAAAAGATCCGGACTCGTTAAGGCCTCGGACAGAACGCGGCCTATATCTTTTGGGTCAAACGGAGAAAAATACAGAGCTGCATCTGCTCCGAATTCCGGCATCGGCATTACGTTCGAGCATATCATCGGCCGGCCAGAAGCAAGCGCTTCGAGCAGAATATTAGGGCAGTTCTCGCACGATGAAGCAAAGAGATTCAGATAAGCGTGATGATAAAGAGGAGGAAGACTCTGATAGGGAATAGCCCCCAGCAACAGCACTTGCGCTTCGAGGCCTAGCGTTGCAATCAGAGACTTTACCCGCTCGGCTTCCGGCAGGTTTACTTCGCCGACAAGAACCAGGGGGAATTTCTCACGAAGTTCAGTTGGCAAATTTGCATAAGCACTGACCACTTCATAATGATGTTTGTATACATCAAATCTCGACACGTATAAAACATATTCACCCGCGGGCAAAAACTCCGGCCGAGGAACGACAGCATCACCGTGAGTCCGAAATACAGAGCCAATTCCGTGAGGAATCGTAACAGCATTCTTAATCTTGGTTAGTGATTCAATGACACTACGTGCGTAATTGGAAATAAATATCGTCAAATCAGCATCGCGCATGCTCTTGAGCATAATACGATTCAGTAACCAGTTTCTCAGACGCTGCAACCCGAGCGGAATGCTTTTGCGTACTCGCAAGTCAAATGGAATCATGTTCCGAAACATCGTCGCAACTTTGCAACCTGCAGGTGCAGAGGTGCCCACTACGCCACCGGGACAAAACAGGACGTCAGCCTTCTCGGCCTTCAAAATACCGGGCAACACCCACCGCTCCCATACTGCTCTCACAATCGGATTTTCAGTGGGCCAGGCTGGTTCGACCCGCCTGATCCTCGGGTGATCCGGCAGCTTGAGTGACGCCGGAGCGAAAACCAGAATTTCAAGATCCGCATTGTCAGGTACGAACTGAAAAAGATTAATCAGATATGTCTGACCACCACCAAGACGGGCAGAGAGCGCATTGAAAACTATCTTCATGGAAAACCTTTTGCCCAATCTAAATTAGTGGTTATTTTTATCGAGCCAGGATTGGAACATTAGAATATTCCACAAATGAAGACTCCGATCGTATGTTCCACTCTGATGCTGGAGCCATGCCGAGCGAATTTTCTGACAATCGAAGTAGCCCTCTCTCTTCAGTCGCTCCTCCGTTAACAACTCCTCCGCCCATTCTTTCAGCGGCCCACGCAACCATTGCGCCAGTGGAATAGAGAAGCCCGCCTTAGGCCTATCGAAGAATGAAGTCGGTACGTATCGCTTAAGAAGCTCGCGAAGCGGCCATTTTCCCACGCCATTTTTTATCAGTTGGTCTGACGAAAGGGAAAACGCGAGTTCTGCAACTCGATGATCAAGCAATGGAGCGCGGGTTTCCAGGCTTGCGCTCATCGCGCCGCGGTCCACTTTAACCAGCAAATCATCAGGCAAATACTGAGAGACGTCCCAGCGACGCATTTCCTCGACGTAATCAACTGCCGACTCCCAGGAAGCAACGCCTTGATGTTGAGCATCGATACCCAGGACCACATTGTCGGTCGACTGCCACTGAGACATCAATCCGGTATACATCTGCGCCAGATTTTCAGAGCCCAACAACTCGGACATTCTGTAGATACGCCGACCATTAACCTTGGCTCGAAGACTGCCAGGCAAAATCGAACAGACGTTGTCCCAACCTTTGGACGAAAGCGAGCGAAGTGAATAGGCCATGATCTGGCGTGCAGGCAACGGCAGCTTTTCTATGCGCGCCCATAGTCCCGCGGTAATCTGATAGCGAGGATATCCGGCAAAAAGCTCATCTCCACCGTCACCGGACAAGGCTACGGATACATGCTGCTTTGTCATCCTGGAGACCAGGATTGTCGGGATTTGAGAGGAGTCAGCAAAAGGCTCGTCGTATATTTCCGGTAAGTGCGGAATTATAGAAACAGCATCGTCAGCGCCCAGATAAAATTCGGTGTGGTTAGTCCCCAAGTGCTTAGCAATAGCTTTAGCGTAAGGAGCCTCATCAAATTCAGGTTCGTTAAAGCCGATCGTGTAAGTGTTGATGCTGGTAGAGCTTTGCGACTGCATCAACGAAACTATCAAGCTTGAATCGACGCCGCCCGACAAAAAAGCCCCAAGTGGAACATCGGCGATCATCTGCGACTTTACAGCAGCAGACAATCTTTCACCGACAACGTCTACAACTTCCTTATCGCTGGCCTGCGACAGTTCGTCTCTTAATTCGCCAGCCGCCGGTAGCGTCCAGTAGGAAACGGGCTCTGGCGCACTGGAAAACGAACCAACACTAAAATAATGCGCCGGCTGCAACTTTTTTATGCCTTCGTAGATAGATTCCGGAGCCGGAACATAGCCATACCTTACAAACTTCGCCAGTGCATGACGATCAATTCTCAAATCACTGCCAAATGCCGCCTTGATTGCCTTCAATTCAGAGGAGAAGACAAAACGGTCGCCCACAATACCGTAATAGAGTGGTTTCTCCCCCATTCTGTCTCGCGCCAGGGTAATCGTTTTGGAAACTTTATCCCAGACAGCAAAGGCAAACATGCCTACCAGGTTTTCAAGGGTTTTCTGTACCCCCCACGCGCCGATTGCGGCCAACAACACTTCTGTATCAGAGTGCCCACGCCAAACACGTGCCAAACCTGACTCAATCAGCTTTTCGCGCAGCTCATTGAAGTTATATATTTCACCATTAAAAACAATAACAAAGCGCTCGTCATCGGAAATCATCGGCTGACTTCCATGTACCGACAACTCCAGGATCGAAAGCCGTCGGTGTCCCAGCGAGACCCCACTATCGGCATCTGACCAAACTGCTCCATCGTCGGGACCGCGATGCATCAGCGCATCCACCATTTTGCCAACGGCAACGGCGTTTTGCTGATTCAACTTCCACCCGACAACTCCCGCAATTCCGCACATACCTATTCTCTCAATCCAGTAAAAGTATTTAAGCTCACTTCAAAACCCGAACGAGCTTCATAGTGAGGAATAATCCTAATGCCATCACATAAAAAACCAATGAGTTCAGCAAGTATATTTCGCCATACCAAACCCAGTGCATGACCGTTGCGGCACAAAGCATATATAAGAAAATTCGCAAAAAATCATCCTCGCGGCAGCACGAGTCGATCAACCGCAAGAAACAGACACTGATGAATCCATTCATGAAAACACCAAACAATCCGAAATTCTCAAAAGCCACACCAGCAACGTGAATTCCACCGAGCCCGGTAATGTAATACCAGAGGGCCGGATTATCCACCACAATGGGCTTTTCCATACCGAAAGCTGAATAGAAAGGCGATGGTGCCAGCGAAAGAAACATGTCGAGATAGGTCTGACCGTAGCGTAGGTGCTCCCCATCCCAGAAATTGGTTAACTGCTGAACAAGCGGTAAAATTATCGCATTCCAGGAGTTAAACAAAAAATACTGCGTAATGTTGTCCGCCGTTAAGTCCACGTCCATTCGGCCCATTGAAACAACAACACCACTGACGAGCAGAAGGACCATGAACGCAGCAACAAACAACAGAGCTTTAAACTTGATAAATTGATTATAGCGAAACATCAACCCAAGAATGGCAGCAACAACCAGTACAACAAAGTCCCGATCCCCTGTCATAGCGTTGGCAACACAATAAGAAATCACCAGGGCGACAGACACCATAAACATCAATCTGGATGGGTAGGACAATGCCAAAGCAACGATCGCGATGATGGAAAAAACCACCACTGACTCGACACCCGCGAACATTTCAAGCATCGCGTCCGGCTTTACAAGCCTGAAGCTAATGAAAAAGGCGGACAGCGCAAGGAAAATCCCGCCGGCTAATTTGAAGTCCAGCGGGGAAAAAAATGTTTCTCGGTGCAAGTGCAAATTTCTGGGCGGCACCAAAAATGACAGTAGATAGGCAATGAGTCCGCCAGCGACACCAAGGAACCAGACGAGCGAAAGTCGGAATACCAACAAATCATCCAGATAAAAATCATAGTCCCCAATTGGCCAAAGCGTAACGGTGTTACCCCACAGACAACTCACAAGACCAAGGAAAGGCACCGAATAACAGACGGCATACAACGCAACCAGGTATTTTTTGGATATCAGACACAGAACGCATTGCGTGAGCAAAATAAGCAAGCACGTCGAAACCAATAATATAACCATTAACCCTGACCAACAAAAACAAAGCAACTGAACCGTAAACCAGACTCAATACTGGCCCCAACATCACTTTCAGCCATGGGCGCTGTACAAACACAACTCACACCCAAAATGCTTATCATAGCACCAACTTACGGCCACCCAGGACCGCCAGTACAGTAAGTTGAGTTGCTAGCGCCAACACAAAGGACCTGAAAAGATCGACTGCCAACATATCACCTTTGAAACCAGCGACTACCGTTAGCGACAGATAAACAAACGCATAAAAGCAACTGCCAAGAAAAACAACCCTGGTCATATTTTTGCTATGCAATATTTGAGTAACGATTGTAGTCGTAAGCCCTATACCACCTGCCAACACTGCGTAAGTCAGAAGATCATTTTTGCTGCAAAAGCTACTACCGAGCAAACATAACCAGTAACTCTGTGTCAAAACCAGAAACACAGGCAAACAAACTGAAATTGACAACCCGAGCATCAAGTACAATTTGCTGGCACTATTCCCGCGCCCTGCCAGCTTTACAATGGCATAGGATGTAAGCGAGCTTGGCAGCACAGTCACCAAAATATAAAATAGAAAAAACAGATTAAAGTAGCCAACCTCAGACACATTCAAGCTTGAGTTGGCAAATATCATCAGGCAAACAATATGGACAGGAGCCCCGAGAAGCATACTACCGGCGACAGTCGGAGCCCCTGAAAGTGAAAGCAATGCCATCATTTGTCGAAAAGAGGAAGTCTCTTGTCTCTTCTGCTCCTCATGACTGAACTTATTTTTCCGTATGGTAAAAAAACCAAATGCGGGAGCGATTAGCGTACAAATCGCCAGGGTTAGAATGACACCCTCTATTTCTCCTCCAATCTTCGCAATGGAAACTACCAGCAGTAACCCAAGCAGACCATGAACCGCCAGTGCAGCAGCCCATTTCCCTGAAGTATTAAGGGAGAACATAAGACCGGTTATAGTCAAATTGCAAACACAAGCGAAACCTAGAAAGAATGCTCCGATCAGCAAGTAACCAGGATTCATTTCGTACGAGGAAGCAGGCGCCGGAAAAACCAAAAACACGATAACACAGAGAGCACCTACAACGATGCCGCCCCATGACATGAGTCCCAAGGAAGTCCTATAATTCACTTTTTCGGTATTAAAGACCGCATAGCGGCTCAACGCCACACTCAAGCACTCTCCTACCACCGTCGCGATGCCTGTTACGATCGCATAGTGGTAAGAGAATACGCCGTACAGCTCAACACCTAAAATTCGCGCCAAACTAAACAACAAAACAAACATACAAAGCTTGTTTGCAAGAACAGTGATTGCGCAGATCTCTTTAATCACTGATTTTAACTTCTTGCAAAGAACGAGACATACCAATCTGCAGCTTTCAACATACCTTCACCAACATTGAAAAGCGGCTTGTAGCCCAACAGATTCTTTGCCTTATCAATATTTGCCTGAGAGTGCCTTACGTCGCCCGCACGAAAATCCCGATAGACCAAATCCGAGGTAGACGTGACATCAACGCGAGCCAAAGCATCCTTGATACAGGCAAAAACCTGATTCAATGTTGTCCTGTCACCGACGGCGACGTTGTAAACATTATTCTTGGCTTCCGGGCTGGCACAGGCAGCCAGTATATTGGCCTGGACTGCGTTTTCTACAAAACAAAAGTCCCGACTGGTTTCACCATCACCATTCACGAAAACTTCTTCGTTATTGATCATGGCCGCTGTCCACTTAGGAATCACGGCAGCATAAGCGCCATTTGGATCCTGACGCTTGCCAAAGACGTTAAAATAGCGAAGCCCAATGGTATTGAAACCGTATGTACTGGAAAAAACCTCAGCATACAATTCGTTTACATACTTCGTGACCGCATAAGGGGAAAGCGGTTTACCAATCACACCTTCAACCTTAGGAAGCCCGGGATGGTCCCCATAGGTAGAACTGGACGCGGCATAAGTAAAACTTTTTACTTTCGCATCCTTTGCCGCAACCAACATGTTCAAAAAACCGTCGATATTGGTGCTGTTCGTTGTAATAGGGTCATTGATGGAGCGAGGGACAGAGCCTAATGCAGCCTGATGCAAAACGAAGTCCACTGGAATATCAGTGGCCGCTGGAAAGGTCATCGCACTTCTGCAATCTTCAATGTTTCTGATATCACCTTTTACCAGTGCAAACCGCGCCCATTGCTCAGGACTCACTACCGATTGCACTTCATCGAGATTACGCTGGTGCCCTGTTGCAAAGTTATCGAGACCTACAACCCGCTGATCTAATTGCAGCAATGTCTCCAATAAATTGGAGCCAATAAATCCGGCCACCCCCGTCACCAGCCAAACCTTTGGGGATTGTTGAATTTCAGCTTTAACTTCTTCGAAACGGATCATGTAGTTCTCGACTTGGTTTTTCCGGCGGTAACGAATCAGGGTCATTACTGACCCTGAGATTCAGAGACGCAGATCTGATTGAGAGGCATCCAGCAGGTACTTAAGGTCATAGAGAACGTGCTCTGCCTTACCCAGGCTCCGAATCTGCTCAGCCCCCATCGCAGAGAATTCATTATGTGCGACAGCCAGAATGATACCGTCGTAAGAATTAACCTGTGGCTGGCCGATAGGAGTGATTGAATACTCGTGCATTGCTTCCGCCGCATCAACCCATGGGTCATAAACATCAACAACAATATTGAACTCAGCGAGTTCATTCACAATATCGATGATTTTAGTGTTACGCAGATCCGGGCAGTTTTCTTTGAACGTCAACCCCATGATCAGGACGCGAGCACCGTCAACATGAATTTTACGTTTCAGCATCGCCTTGACAAGTTGAGAGACTACATAGGCTCCCATGCTGTCATTCAAACGACGACCCGCTAAAATGATCTCGGGATGATAACCAATGGACTGTGCTTTGTGAGTCAGGTAATAGGGATCTACACCGATGCAGTGACCACCCACCAGTCCTGGGCGGAATGGCAAGAAGTTCCATTTCGTCCCCGCTGCTTCCAGAACCGCCTGAGTATCGATACCCATCTTATTAAAAATAAGTGCCAACTCATTGATCAGGGCAATGTTCAAGTCGCGCTGCGTGTTCTCAATAACCTTTGCCGCTTCGGCAACCTTGATACTCTTGGCTTTATGAGTTCCGGCGATAATGATTGTGTTATACAAAGCATCGACCAGATCAGCAACCTCTGGAGTGGAACCGGCGGTTACTTTTTTAATGGTAGTAACACGATGCTCTTTATCACCAGGATTTATCCGCTCTGGGCTATAACCTGCATAAAAATCAACATTGAACTTCAGCCCGGATACTTTCTCCAGCACTGGAACACAATCTTCCTCAGTAGCACCAGGATAGACCGTTGACTCGTAAATAACGATATCGCCCTTTTTCAAAACACGACCAATCGACTCACTTGCCTTAATCAAAGGAGTCAGATCCGGCCTCTTATGCTCATCAATCGGGGTTGGAACGGTAACAATAAATATATTGCACGCAGACAATTCTTCCAGCACAGAGCTAAAACTTAAACCCGATGCGGAGCGTAATTCACAATCGGACACTTCAAGAGTAGCGTCATGACCGGCCTTTAGTGCTTCGATTCGGCGCTGGCTGATATCAAATCCGACCACTTGCATTTTTTTGCCAAACTCAACCGCCAGCGGCAAGCCCACATAACCGAGACCCACTATGGCCAACTTTACATCTTCGAGTTTAAGCATTGTTTTCCCTTGCCATTCATCAATATTAAGTCGATCGTAAAAAAGCGCGCCAAACCTTGCGCCTTAGAAACAAAAATCACGGCTGCCTAAGTCAGAAATTATACCGAAAGCGCCTAACGGAGCCATAACAATTTTCAGAAAGCCAAGGAGGAACCCGGACGCTCCCCCTTCCGCTTGAGCATGCTTTGAGAACCACCGCTGCAAGGCAAGCCGTCGCAACACAACAGCCAATTTTCGAGCGCGACCTGCTTATCACGATGCTGGGCATATACTCAACCCCGCATCAGAAAAAACGTGCGAAATCCGACAAAAAGGAGGTCCTGACCAACCGGACAGACAACTCACGTTTAACCCAAAGGTAGAACCACCCCTCCTTGGGCGATGTACCACTTATGCACAGCAGTCAAAGAATTGAAATACAGCTATTCCGGTTTTACTGCAAAGAACCCACGAAGCAATACGAAAGCAACGCCGGCGATCAAACCTGCAACAACACCCAATATAAGGACCAGCGTCTTGTTAGGTTTCACTGGATTGTCTGGCAACTCCACTGCCCCATCTTGCCGATAAACAGAAACCGACACTGGATCTGTTTTCAACCCCTTAAAGAAATAGTATTGATCCTGAAGATCACGCAAATGCTCCGTAAAGGGGTCATCGGACTTGCGAGCCTGTAAACTTTCAATTTCCGCTTTTAGTGCTTTCGAGCCACGCATGTACGTAAGCTGCCCTGCCTCCCCACCCGCTATAACCGATTGACTCACCGTGATCGAAGGCGGCTTCTCCAGACCGATTGACTCGGCAATCCTCAGCGCCTCACTCAACCTGGCGATCGAATCTTCTTTGGCCTTGCTGCTTTTTTCCCTGGCGGAACTTATCTGCTGCTCCAGATTACGAGCCCGAACCTCAGACTCAATTGAAACGTTCTTGATCATTTCGCTTTTGGCCAATTCACCCGCCTGAGCAACATATGCAGCAACCCACTCTTTGGCCTTCTGGGGATCGGTAGCCTGCACGACAACCGAATACCTGTCAGAGGTCTCCCTAAGTGGCGGAACCACACGCAACACACGAGAGAACGTCGAGTACAGGACATCCCGGGACTTTTTCCGCTCATCCGAAGACAAACTCGGCAAATAAGTCTTGCTAAAAAAATCTAGACGGAGCGACTCCGCTTGCAAATATCGTGTGTAGATTTCATAGACATCCTTAACAGTGTAAGGAACCAACTCTGACTCTTTCATCCGACCATAATTAAAGTTGGATATATCATTCTGAGACGGCGGTATCACAAAAGCCTTCGCCTCATAAACGGGAGAGACAAGGAAAGCATAGCTCGCCGCGAGAGCAGCACCTAATAAAGTAAAAACGATGACAACAAGTTTTTGCCGAAAAATCGCACGAACAAAATTCTGAAACTCAAAATATTCTAAATCACTATCTTTTTTTGAATCGACACGCATATTTTGTTAGCCTTTTTTTTACTTAAGCGGTCACTTTAATTGCACAGACTAAACCACTTGAGAACCATCAACGCAAACCAAGCAAACAAAGGGGAAACTTCCCCCTTATCTACTCTCGCAATACACTGTATTACATACTCGGACGAGCGCAAAAAAAAACATCAAACAAATCAATACCAGCCTATCGCCCACGCCTCCTAACCCCAAGAAAATGAGCCACCACAACCCCTCCACCAAAGATCATCCCCATCAGGAACGAAGCAACTCCGAACATCGAGATCTGTAGCTGAGGCGAAGAAAAACCGAGAAAGGAAACAACGACAAGCTGCTGGTTTTCCAGCACGAAGAGCAGGCATACAACTGATGTTAATAAGACAAGCCCGGTAATCATGAATCGCTTGATGCGACTCTTATCTCGCCAACTCATCGTCACCTAATTCCTCCTCATCTTCATTTACACGATCACGTAACTCTTTACCTGGTTTGAAATGCGGAACGAACTTGCCATCGAGACTGACAGACTGGCCAGTTTTCGGATTGCGCCCTACCCGTGGCGCGCGGTAGTGCAGAGAGAAGCTGCCAAACCCCCGGATCTCGATACGATCCCCGGTAGCCAGACATTGGGACATTTGCTCAAGCATGGTCTTGATGGCCAGCTCCACATCCTTGGATGAGAGCAGCCCTTGATGGGTGACAATTCGTTCGATCAACTCCGACTTCGTCATATTTTTCCCTTCTTTTTCAAGCAGCTAGATCAGCGCTTCAAAGGTTTTAGCACGCCTGCACGATTTTGAACAGCCTGAGTTTTACCATCTATCCCAGCCCCCCAAAATGCTTGATCCCCGGAACGGGAAGACTCTGGGCGATCACCCTGTCATCGGCAAATCACCAGCATAGTGCGCGTCAGGAAACCTGCCGGGTTGAACCCAAAAAGCCCATCCTCCTCCTCGACTTCCTTGAGATCATCAGACCTTGCCACGACCTGGTAGCCCGCGCCCTTGCATTCCTTGGCCGCACGCTTGTAACACTTGTCCCATTTCGAACCGAGCCCCGAACAATCGACCTCAATACCGCTAACCCCACGCACTACGTGAGTTTTGGCACTGGTGGTACAACCCGCCAATGCCAGCACTGCCACTGCGACAATGAGCTTGTTCATTCACGTCCTTTTGCCAGAAAGCCTGTCAGGCGATCATTAGTCTCAGGCTAAAGACTAGCTGCAAATAAGCGCTTGATCCGACTAAACATTCAGACCTTCTTTCGGCGTTTTTGGTTCACGCCCCAGGCATCCGAACGCAATTCACCAAACGCCAGGCACAAAAAAGGGCGACCGAAGTCGCCCTTTTTTACAGAAAGTCAGAACTTAGTTCTGTTTTTCCATTTGTGCACGCAGCAGGTCACCCAGAGTGGTGGCCACAGGAGCATCAGTAGCTACTGGCTTGTCGCGCAGGCTCTGGATTGCTTCTTTCTCGTCTTCAACGTCTTTCGACTTGATCGAGAGCTGAATTACACGGCTCTTGCGGTCAACGCTGATGATCTTGGCTTCTACTTCTTCGCCTTCTTTCAGAACGTTGCGCGCGTCTTCAACGCGGTCACGGCTGATTTCGGAGGCTTTCAGAGTCGCTTCGATATCGTCGGCCAGAGTGATGATGGCGCCTTTAGCGTCAACTTCCTTCACGATGCCTTTAACGATGGCGCCTTTGTCGTTCTCTTGAACGTACTCGGAGAACGGATCGCTTTCCAGTTGCTTGATACCCAGGGAGATGCGCTCGCGCTCTGGGTCAACCGACAGGATAACGGTGTCCAGCTCGTCGCCCTTCTTGAAGCGGCGAACGGCTTCTTCGCCCACTTCGTTCCAGGAGATGTCGGACAGGTGAACCAGACCGTCGATGCCGCCGTCCAGACCAATGAAGATACCGAAATCGGTGATCGACTTGATGGTGCCGGAGATTTTATCGCCCTTGTTGAACTGGCCAGAGAAATCTTCCCATGGGTTGGATTTGCACTGCTTGATGCCCAGGGAGATACGACGACGCTCTTCGTCGATGTCCAGAACCATGACTTCCACTTCGTCGCCGACTTGTACGACTTTCGAAGGGTGGATGTTCTTGTTGGTCCAGTCCATTTCGGAAACGTGTACCAGACCTTCAACGCCTTCTTCCAGCTCAGCGAAGCAGCCGTAGTCGGTCAGGTTGGTTACACGCGCGGTAACGCGAGTGCTTTCTGGGTAACGGGCTTTGATAGCAACCCATGGATCTTCGCCCAGTTGCTTCAGGCCCAGGGAAACACGATTGCGCTCGCGATCGTATTTCAGAACCTTGACATCGATCTCGTCGCCAACGTTGACGATTTCGGAAGGATGCTTGATACGCTTCCAAGCCATGTCGGTAATGTGCAGCAGGCCATCGACGCCACCCAGATCGACGAATGCGCCGTAATCGGTGAGGTTCTTGACGATACCTTTGACTTGTTGGCCTTCCTGCAGGGATTCCAGCAGAGCTTCGCGCTCGGCGGAGTTCTCGGCTTCCAGGACGCTGCGACGGGAAACGACAACGTTGTTGCGCTTCTGGTCCAGCTTGATGACCTTGAATTCCAGCTCTTTGCCTTCCAGGTGCGTGGTGTCGCGCACTGGACGGACGTCAACCAGAGAACCTGGCAGGAACGCACGGATGCCGTTAACGTCGACAGTGAAGCCGCCTTTAACCTTACCGTTGATAACGCCCTTGACCACTTCTTCGGCTGCGAAGGCTGCTTCCAGAACAATCCAGCATTCAGCGCGCTTGGCTTTTTCACGGGACAGCTTGGTTTCACCAAAGCCGTCTTCAACCGAGTCCAGAGCAACGTGAACTTCGTCACCGACGTTGATGTTCAGTTCGCCAGCGTCGTTGTAGAACTGCTCAAGCGGGATGAGTGCTTCAGACTTCAGGCCAGCGTGAACGGTTACCCAGCGAGCTTGGTAATCGATATCAACGATAACACCGGTGATGATGGAGCCTGCCTGAAGGTTCAGGGTTTTTAGGCTTTCTTCAAAGAGTTCCGCAAAGCTTTCGCTCATTTTAATTCCTGTTGATGAGGGCGAAGAATACGCCCATCTCCACACCCCAGACGGTGTGGGTTAGTTTCATTTAAAAGAAGCCACCGCAGGACTATGACTGGTCCCCTGCGGCCTTCTTGGTCACCCGGCGATATCGCGAATGGCGATCTCGCTCATGATGCGTTCCAGCACCTGGTCGATGGATAATTCCGTGGAATCCAGCTGTATGGCGTCAGCCGCCGGTTTAAGCGGGGCTACCGCTCGCTGGGTGTCACGCTCATCGCGCGCACGTATCTCATCTAGCAGACTCGACAGACTAACACCCTCGACCTTGCCCTTCAACTGCAAATATCGACGGCGCGCCCGTTCCTCGGCGCTGGCGGTCAGAAAAATTTTCAGCGGTGCGTCCGGAAAAACCACTGTGCCCATGTCGCGACCATCCGCCACAAGGCCCGGCGCTTCCTGAAAAGCCCGCTGGCGCTGCAGCAGCGCCTCGCGCACAGCCGGCAACGCAGCTACCTGGGAAGCACCGGAACCGACGCTTTCGGTGCGAATGACATCGCTGACTTCATCACCTTCCAGAATGATGCGTTGCAACTGACCGTCCGTCGCCGCGATGAACTGCACATCCAGATGAGCGGCGAGTTTCTTCAGCAGCTCTTCATTGGTCAGGTCGACACCATGGTTATGCGCGGCGAAGGCCAGCAATCGGTACAACGCACCGGAATCCAGCAGGTTCCAGCCCAGGCGCTTGGCCAGAATCCCGGCTACCGTACCCTTGCCCGAACCGCTTGGCCCATCGATGGTGATGACCGGTGCAATGTTGTTCACGACTGTGCCTCTTGCGCCACGCGAATACCGACCTGTGCGCACAGCGCCAGGAAATTCGGGAACGACGTCGCGACGTTGGCGCAATCATGAATGCGGATTGGCGCACTGGCGCGCAGCGAAGCAACGCTGAACGCCATGGCAATACGGTGATCACCATGACCGTGCACTTCACCGCCGCCGATCTGGCCGCCGTCGATGATGATGCCATCCGGGGTTGGTTCGCACTTGACGCCCAGCGCCAGCAAACCATCCGCCATGACCTGGATGCGATCCGACTCCTTGACCCGCAGCTCTTCGGCGCCACGCAACACTGTGCGCCCTTCGGCACAGGCGGCGGCGACGAACAGCACCGGGAACTCGTCGATCGCCAGCGGAACCAGCGCCTCGGGAATCTCGATACCTTTGAGTTTAGCTGCACGTACGCGCAAGTCCGCCACCGGCTCGCCACCCACTTCACGCTGGTTTTCCAGGGTGATGTCGGCGCCCATCAGGCGCAGGATGTCGATCACGCCGGTACGGGTCGGGTTGATGCCGACGTGTTCAAGCACCAGCTCGGAACCCTCGGCGATCGATGCCGCCACGAGGAAGAACGCCGAGGACGAAATGTCACCCGGGACTTCGATGTGGGTCGCGGTCAGTTTGCTGCCGGACTCGACCGATGCGGTCGCACCGTTGACCGTTACCGGGTAGCCGAAGCCACGCAGCATGCGCTCGGTATGGTCGCGGGTCGGAGCAGGCTCGGTCACCGTGGTCTTGCCTTCGGCATACAGACCGGCCAGCAGCAGGCAGGACTTAACCTGGGCACTGGCCATCGGCATGGTATAGGTCAGGCCCTTGAGCTTGTTGCCACCACGAATGGTCATCGGTGGACGACCTTCGGCGGCGGTTTCGATCACCGCGCCCATTTCACGCAGCGGATTGGCCACACGATTCATCGGGCGCTTGGACAGCGAAGCGTCGCCGGTCAGGGTGCTGTCGAAGTTCTGCGCGGCCAACAGGCCGGACAGCAGACGCATCGAAGTACCGGAGTTGCCCAGATAGATCGGGCCCGGTGCCGGCTTCAGGCCATGCAGGCCAACGCCGTGAATGGTCACGCGACCGTGGTGCGGACCTTCGATGACCACGCCCATGTCACGGAACGCCTGCAAGGTCGCCAGGGCATCTTCGCCCTCGAGGAAACCTTCGACTTCGGTGACGCCTTCGGCCAGGGAGCCAAGCATGATCGAACGGTGGGAAATCGATTTGTCACCCGGTACGCGAATCCGACCGGACAGGCGGCCACCAGGTTGAGCCAGGAAAATCAGATCGTTGGAATTCATAGCGTCCACATAGGCCCTGCGGGCCAGGATTTTACTGAAATGCTCGCGGGCAACCCGGGCGCGAGTGAAAACGCCCAACAATTGGTGCCCATCCCCTGCATCGACCGCGTCGCGCAAGGCGTCGAGATCGCTGCGAAATGTATCGAGTGTGCGCAGGACAGCTTCGCGGTTGGCGAGGAAGATGTCGTGCCACATGACCGGGTCGCTTCCGGCGATTCTTGTGAAATCGCGGAAACCGCCCGCAGCGTAACGGAAGATCTCAAGATTTTCATTGCGCTTGGCCAACGAATCGACCAGGCCGAACGCCAACAAGTGCGGCAGATGGCTGGTCGCGGCCAGTACTTCGTCGTGACGCTCGACCTGCATGTGCTCGACATCGGCGCCCAACTCGCGCCACAAACGGTCGACTACCGCCAGGGCTGCCGGATCGGTTTGCTCCAGCGGCGTCAGGATCACCTTGTGGCGACGGAACAGTTCAGCGTTGGAGGCTTCCACCCCACTCTGCTCTGAACCGGCAATCGGGTGCCCCGGCACAAAGCATGACGGCATCTTGCCAAATGCTTCGGTGGCCGCGCGCACCACATTGCCCTTGGCACTGCCGACATCGGTCAGGATCGCCTGCCCCAGATCCATGCCCGCCAGACGCGCAAGCACTTTCTCCATGGCCAGGATCGGCACCGCCAGCTGGATGACGTCGGCGCCCTGACAAGCAACGCCCAGGTCTTCCTCGCAGCGATCCACCACACCCAACTCGACCGCGAGCTTGCGCGATTGCGGATCGAGATCGACTCCGACCACTTCGCGGCACAGACCGCTTTCACGCAAGCCCTTGGCAAACGAACCGCCGATCAACCCGAGACCGACCACCACCAGGCGACCGATCATAGGCTCAGCAGATTGCAGCGCAGTGACATCAACCACGAGCCAGAACCTTGGTCAGCGCCTCAAGGAAGCGGCTGTTCTCTGCCGGCAGGCCAATGGTGATGCGCAGGTGGTTTGGCATGCCGTAGTTGGCCACCGGACGCACGATCACGCCTTCACGAAGCAAGCCCTGGAACACCGGGGCCGCAACCTGACCGAGATCGACGCAAATGAAATTGCCTTTGGATGGTATCCAGCTCAGCCCCAGCTCACGGAAACCGGCCTCCAGCTGCTGCATGCCGGACTCGTTCAACTGACGGCTTTGCGCCAGATACTCTTCGTCCTTCAACGCTGCACAGGCCGCGGCCAGGGCCAGGCTGTTGACGTTGAACGGCTGGCGTACACGGTTCAGCACGTCTGCGACCACCGCCGTGGACAAGCCATAACCCACGCGCAGCGCCGCCAGGCCATAGGCCTTGGAGAAGGTGCGGGAAACCAGCAGGTTCGGATAAGCCGCCAGGAAGTCCAGGCCATCCGGCAGATCGCTGCCTTCGGCGTATTCGATGTAAGCCTCGTCCAGTACGACCAGCACATGCTCCGGCACATCCTGCAGGAATTCGTCCAGCGCCTCGGCGTCGAACCAGGTCCCGGTCGGGTTGTTCGGGTTGGCGATGAACACCACGCGGGTGTTGGCATCGATCGCCGCCAGCATGGCAGGCAGGTCATGCCCCCAATCCTTGGCCGGAACCACTTTGGCCTGTGCGCCGACCGCCTGGGTGGCAATCGGGTAGACAGCGAACGCATGCTCGCTGAACACGGCGTTCAGGCCCGGCGCCAGATAAGCACGCGCAACCAGTTCCAGGATGTCGTTGGAACCGTTACCCAACGTGACCTGGTCGAGTTCGACGCGGCACTGCTCGGCCAGCAGGCTCTTGAGGGCAAAACCGTTGCCGTCCGGATAACGGGTCAGCTCGGCCAGCGCATCGCGGATCGCCGCCAGCGCCTTGGGGCCAGCGCCCAGCGGGTTTTCGTTGCTCGCCAGCTTGACGATACTGGCTGGATCGAGGTCCAGCTCACGCGCCAGTTCGTCCACGGGTTTGCCCGGAACGTAAGGCGAAAGTTGTTGCACGCCCGGCTGTGCCAGAGCGAGGAAATTGCCACTCATTTGCTACCGCCCCTTAGAGAACTGCTTTCGGGTAGGAACCCAGCACCTTGAGTGCCACTGCTTCCTGACTGATCTTTTCCAGCACACCTTTGACCAAGGGGTCGCGGTGGTGGCCGACGAAGTCGATGAAGAACACATAGGTCCATTTACCGCTGCGCGACGGACGAGTCTCGATTCGCGTCAGGTCGATGCCATTGTCGTGGAACGGCACCAGCAACTCGTGAAGCGCACCCGGCTTGTTGCTCATCGAAACGATGATCGATGTCTTGTCGTCGCCGGTCGGTGGCACTTCCTGGTTGCCGATCATGAGGAAGCGCGTGGAGTTATCCGGACGGTCCTCGATTTTTTCGGCCAAACGGGTCAAGCCGTACAGGCCGGCCGCCATATCGCCGGCAATCGCCGCCGAGTTCCACTCACCCTTGACCCGCTTGGCCGCTTCGGCGTTGCTGGACACCGCCACGCGCTCGACATTCGGGTAATGGGCGTCCAGCCACTTGCGGCACTGGGCCAGTGACTGGGCGTGGGAGTAGATGCGACTGATGCTGTCGGTCTTGGTGTTTTCACCGACCAACAGGTGATGGTGGATACGCAGCTCGACTTCACCGCAGATCACCATGTCATGTTCGAGGAAGCTGTCGAGGGTGTGGTTGACCGCGCCTTCGGTGGAGTTCTCCACCGGCACCACACCAAAATTCACCGCCCCCGCCGCCACTTCACGGAACACTTCGTCGATCGCCGCCATCGGCTTGCTGATCACGGCGTGGCCGAAGTGCTTCATGGCCGCCGCCTGAGTGAAGGTGCCTTCAGGGCCGAGATAAGCCACTTTCAGCGGCTGTTCGAGCGCCAGGCACGAAGACATGATTTCACGGAACAACCGCGCCATCTCTTCGTTGCCCAGCGGCCCCTGGTTGCGCTCCATGACACGCTTGAGCACCTGAGCTTCGCGCTCGGGACGATAGAACACCGGCACTTCGCCTTCGGCCAGCGAGGCCATCTTTACTCGCGCGACTTCCTGGGCGCAGCGCGCACGCTCACTGATCAGCTCCAGGACCTTTTCGTCCAGGGCATCAATGCGCAGGCGCAGTGCCTTGAGTTCTTGCTCAGACATTAGCCGTGTTCCTTCTCGAACTCTGCCATGTACGAAATCAGCGCATTGACGGCGTTGATGTCGACGGCGTTATAGATGGAGGCGCGCATGCCACCCACGGAACGGTGGCCCTTGAGGTTCAACAGGCCACGCTCGTCGGCACCGGCCAGGAACGGCTTGTCCAGGCGATCATCAGCCAGACGGAACGGCACGTTCATCCACGAGCGGTCCGACTTGTTGATCGGGTTGCTATACAGGCCGCTGGCATCGATGAAGCTGTACAGCGTGCGCTGCTTGACTTCGTTGAGCTTGCCGATGGCCTCGACGCCGCCCTGTTCCTTGAGCCACTCGAACACCAGGCCGGACAGGTACCAGGCCAGCGTCGGCGGGGTGTTGTACATCGAGCCGTTATCAGCCGCGACCTTGTAGTCGAGCATGGTCGGGCACAGGGAACGGGCCTTGCCCAGCAGGTCTTCGCGTACGATGTTGACGACGATACCGCTCGGGCCGATGTTTTTCTGGGCACCGGCGTAGATCATGCCGAAACGCGACACATCCACCGGGCGCGACAGGATGTCCGAGGACATGTCGGCCACCAGCGGAACATCGCCGGTTTCCGGGATCCACTGAAACTCCAGCCCGCCGATGGTTTCGTTCGGCGCGTAGTGAACGTAGGCCGCGTCTTTCGACAGCTTCCACTCGTTCTGGCCGGGAATGGCGAAATAATCGTAAGGCTTGGCGGTGGCGGCAACGTTGACGTGGCCGAAGCGCGAAGCTTCTTCGATGGCCTTCTGCGACCAGATACCGGTGTCGATATAGTCGGCCGAGCCGTTTTCCGGCAACAGGTTCAGAGGAATCTGAGCAAATTGCTGGCTGGCGCCGCCTTGCAGAAACAGCACTTTATAGTTCGAGGGGATATTCAGCAGATCACGCAGATCCTGCTCGGCCTTGGTGGCGATGGACACGAACTCATCACTGCGATGGCTCATTTCCATGACCGACAGACCCTTGCCGTGCCAGTCGAGGAGTTCACCCTGGGCGCGCTGCAGGACAGCTTCGGGAAGCGCCGCAGGACCGGCACAGAAGTTATAGGCTCTCTTGCTCACATCCAATCTCGCTCTGATTTGGTGGTATCACTGTAGGAGCGAGCTTGCTCGCGAAAAACCTGAGAGCGCAAGGGTGCACCAGACGCCCTGCGTTATCGTTGACGACCATCGCGAGCAAGCTCGCTCCTACAGGGGATTTCATTATTTCAAAAGGGACAAACAACAAGGGGGCGAATTTTCATCCGCCCCCTGCTTGCCCACTTATTCCTGTGGTTCTTCGTCAGCGGCGGCGTCGAGTTGCTGGTCTTCGGCAACGTCGTCGATCACGACTTCACCGACAAACCCTTCACCCTCTTCACCTTCCAGCTCTTCACCCTCGACTTCCGACGGCTCTTGAACCCGCTCCAGCCCGACCAGTGTTTCGTCGTTGGCCAGTTTGATCAGGGTCACGCCCTGGGTGTTACGACCCAGGCTGGACACTTCGTCGACACGGGTACGCACCAGGGTGCCCTGGTCGGAAATCAGCATGATTTCCTCGCCGTCGAGTACCTGGACCGCACCGACCAGACGGCCGTTACGTTCGTTGCTGACCATGGCGATAACGCCCTGACCGCCACGTTTGTATTCAGGGAACTCGGTGATCGCCGTGCGCTTGCCGTAGCCACGCGCCGAAGCGGTGAGGATCTGGCTGCCTTCTTCCGGAATCAGCATGGAAATCAGCTTCTGACCTTCCGGTAGACGCATGCCGCGCACACCGCGGGCGGTACGGCCCATGGCGCGAACGTCGGATTCCTTGAAGCGGGTGACCTTGCCACCGTCCGAGAACAGCATGACTTCACGCTCGCCATCGGTGATGGCCGCGGAAATCAGCACGTCGCCTTCGTCCAGTTCCAGTGCGATCAGGCCGACGCTGCGTTGACGGCTGAAGGATTCCAGCGGGGTCTTCTTCACGGTGCCGTTGGCGGTGGCCATGAAGATGTAGTGACCTTCAGTGTATTCCTCGACCGGCAGCATGGTGGTGATGTACTCACCGTCATCCAGCGGCAGCAGGTTGACTAGCGGACGACCACGGGCAGCGCGGGACGCTTCAGGGATTTCGTAGGTTTTCAGCCAGTACACCTTGCCCTTGCTGGAGAACAGCAGCAGCGTGGTGTGGCTGTTGGCAACCAGCAGGTGAGCGATGTAGTCCTCATCCTTGACGCCGGTCGCCGACTTGCCTTTACCGCCACGACGCTGGGCCTGGTACGCAGCCAGCGGCTGGGTCTTGGCGTAGCCACCGTGGGAAATGGTCACGACGCGCTCTTCTTCCGGGATCATGTCACCCAGGGTCAGGTCGAGACGGGCATCGAGGATCTCGGTGCGACGCACGTCGCCGTACTCGGCGCGGATCACTTCCAGCTCTTCGCGGATCACTTCCATCAGGCGCGTGGCGCTGTTGAGGATGCGGATCAGCTCGCCGATCTGGTTGAGGATCTCTTGATACTCGGCCAGCAGTTTTTCGTGTTCCAGACCGGTCAGGCGGTGCAGACGCAGTTCCAGAATGGCTTGCGCCTGCTCTGGCGACAGGAAGTACTTGCCGTCGCGCAGACCGTATTGCGGATCGAGGTTTTCCGGACGGCACGAATCGGCACCGGCACGTTCGACCATTGCCACCACGGCCGAAGACTCCCAAGGGGTGCTGACCAGCGCTTCCTTGGCTTCCGACGGCGTTGGCGATGCCTTGATCAGGGCGATGACCGGGTCGATGTTCGACAGGGCAACCGCTTGACCTTCAAGGATGTGACCACGCTCGCGCGCCTTGCGCAGTTCGAACACGGTACGACGGGTCACCACTTCGCGACGGTGGCGGACGAAGGCTTCCAGCAGATCCTTGAGGTTCAGGATCCGCGGACGGCCGTCGATCAGCGCGACGATGTTGATACCGAACACCGCTTGCAGCTGGGTCTGGGCGTAGAGGTTGTTGAGGATGACCTCAGGCACTTCGCCGCGACGCAGTTCGATCACGACGCGCATACCGTCCTTGTCGGACTCGTCGCGCAGCTCGGTGATGCCTTCGAGCTTCTTCTCTTTTACCAGCTCGGCGATCTTCTCGATCAGACGCGCCTTGTTCAGCTGGTAAGGGAGTTCGGTGATGACGATCTGCTGGCGGCCACCGACCTTGTCGATGTCTTCGATCATCGAGCGGGCGCGCATGTAAATGCGCCCGCGACCGGTGCGGTAGGCTTCGATGATGCCGGCACGACCGTTGATGATCGCGGCGGTCGGGAAGTCCGGACCGGGGATGTATTGCATCAGCTCGTCGACAGTCAGCTCTGGATTGTCGATGAGCGCCAGGCAACCGTCGATGACTTCACCGAGGTTGTGCGGCGGAATGTTGGTCGCCATGCCCACGGCGATACCGCTGGAGCCGTTGACCAGCAGGTTGGGAATACGGGTCGGCATGACCGCCGGGATCATTTCGGTGCCGTCGTAGTTCGGCACCCAGTCCACGGTTTCTTTATGCAGGTCAGCCAGCAGCTCGTGCGCCAGCTTGGTCATGCGCACTTCGGTGTATCGCATGGCCGCGGCGTTGTCGCCGTCCACCGAGCCGAAGTTGCCCTGGCCGTCTACCAGCAGGTAGCGCAGGGAGAATGGCTGCGCCATCCGAACGATGGTGTCGTACACCGCGGTATCACCGTGCGGGTGATACTTACCGATCACGTCACCGACAACACGGGCAGATTTCTTGTACGGCTTGTTGAAGTCGTTGCCCAGCTCGCTCATCGCGAACAGCACGCGCCGGTGCACGGGCTTCAAGCCATCGCGCGCATCCGGCAGTGCCCGCCCGACAATTACGCTCATCGCGTAGTCGAGGTAGGACTGCTTCAGCTCGTCTTCGATATTGACCGGGAGGATTTCTTTGGCCAGTTCGCCCATGAGAAGCCTGATTCCTTTTTCTGGTGAAACTTCGTCACATCCATATGGGACCAACGAAGCTCGCCGATACAGGCTGAGTGCCATGCACCGACTTACGACAAATCAACGAGTTATGCCATGGATCTGCGCAGTACGGGTCGCCACTTCGGGCAACCCTGGAAACCGCCGGATGTTATCACAAGAGCCGCCACGCACCTATCCCCCAGATGCGCATGGAGAGTAGTTAGTTGACCGGTGACAGGCTTGAAGGGGACGAGAGGGGCTTAGAGCCGTGTTGAATGGAGAATTTGTGGCTGATTCGGGTTGGTTCATTGGGTTTGACGACCCCATCGCGAGCAAGCTCGCTCCCACAGGTTTTGTGTACGCCGAAAACACTGTGGGAGCGAGCTTGCTCGCGATGGCTATCTTTCAGACGCCAGAAGCTATTAATGCAGGCGCTTACGGCACATCAACTGCGCCATCTTCGCCGTATCCGGGCGCTCGACGATGCCTTTTTCGGTGACGATCGCATCGATCAGGTCCGCCGGAGTCACATCGAACACCGGATTGAACGCTTCGACATCCGCACCCACCCGCTTGCCACCGACCTCCAGCAACTCGCGGCCATCACGCTCCTCAATCGGAATGTCATCGCCGCTGGCCAGGTGCATGTCGATGGTCGAACTCGGCGCCACCACCATGAAGCGCACGCCGTGGTGCATGGCGTTGACGGCCAGTTGATAGGTGCCGATCTTGTTGGCCACGTCGCCATTGGCGGTGATCCGGTCAGCACCGACGATGACCCAGGTAGGGCCTTTGGTCTTCATGATATGCGCGGCGGCGGAATCGACATTGAGGGTCACGGGAATGCCTTCATTGGCCAGTTCCCACGCGGTCAGCCGCGAGCCCTGCAGCCATGGGCGGGTTTCGTCGACATACACCCGCTCGACCATGCCCTCGATGAAAGCCCCACGAATCACCCCCAGCGCCGTGCCAAAGCCGCCCGTGGCCAGTGCGCCGGTGTTGCAGTGGGTCAGGATCGCCTGGGCGTTGCCCTGATGCTTGCGGATCAGGTCCACACCCAGTTGCGCCATGGTCAGGTTGGCTTCGCGATCACTTTCGTGAATGGCGATGGCCTCTGCTTCCAGCACCTCCAGCGGATCGGCATTGTCTTTCAGGCGATCAAGCCGGTCGTGCATGCGGCCCAGCGCCCAGAACAGGTTGACCGCAGTGGGACGGGAATCGGCCAGCAGCGCGAAATCCTCTTCCAGCGCCGCGTACCAGTCGCCACCTTCGGCAATCCGGGCACGGGCCGCGAGCACGATGCCATAAGCGGCACTGATACCAATCGCCGGCGCACCGCGCACCACCATCGAGCGAATGGCCTCGGCCACACCGGCTGCACTGGTGTAGGCGATCCAGGTTTCCTCGAACGGCAAAATGCGCTGATCCAGCAGATGGAGAGCGCCATCACGCCAATCGATGGCCTTTACCTTTTCCGCAGCCAACAGTCGATCGCGCATCCCTCACCCCGCACTCATGAACAAAAGCCGCCGATTATAGCGATCCCCCCGCGAAGACGCTCGGGTATACTTCGCCATCCTTTACAAAAGCACTGGAACCGACCCTCGATGCCGAACACTGCCGCTGCGCTCGACCTGTTATTACTGCCGACCTGGCTGGTACCCGTCGAACCCGCTGGTGTTGTCCTCAAGGAACATGGCGTGGGCATCCGGGATGGGCGCATCGTGTTTATCGGCCCACGCTCCGCCGCACTGAAGCTTAACGCAACCGAAACCCGCGAGTTGCCCGACATGTTGCTCAGCCCCGGCCTGATCAATGCCCACGGGCACGCGGCGATGACGCTGTTCCGTGGCCTGGCCGATGACCTGCCATTGATGACCTGGCTGGAAAACCACATCTGGCCCGCCGAAGCCAAGTGGGTCGACGAGGACTTCGTGCGCGACGGCACGGATCTGGCCATCGCCGAGCAAATCAAAGGTGGCATCACCTGTTTCTCTGACATGTACTTCTTCCCGAAGGTTGCCAGCGAGCGCGTGCACAATAGCGGCATTCGCGCGCAGATCGCGATTCCGATCCTCGACTTCCCCATTCCGGGCGCCGCTACAGCGGACGAAGCCATTCGTCAGGGCGTCGAGTTGTTTGGCGATCTCAAGCACCACGAGCGCATCAAAATCACCTTCGGCCCCCATGCACCCTACACCGTGGGCGATGAAAACCTGGAAAAAATCCGGGTGATCGCCGAAGAACTGGACGCCTCGATCCACATGCACGTGCATGAAACGGCATTTGAAGTGCAGCAATCGGTCGAGCAGCGCGGTGAACGACCGCTGGCCCGACTGGCGCGCCTGGGCTTGCTGGGGCCACGCTTCCAGGCGGTTCACATGACCCAGATCAGCGAAGAAGACATGACGCTGCTGGTAGAAAGCAACAGCAATGTGATTCATTGCCCGGAATCGAACCTGAAGCTGGCCAGCGGGTTCTGCCCGGTAGAGCGCTTGTGGCAGGCCGGGGTCAATGTCGCGGTCGGCACCGATGGCGCGGCCAGCAACAACGACCTGGACCTGCTCGGCGAAACCCGCACCGCGGCCCTGCTGGCCAAGGCTGTCGCCGGCTCGGCCACCGCGCTGGATGCCCATCGAGCCTTGCGCATGGCCACCCTCAACGGTGCCCGGGCACTGGGTATCGAGGCCGAAGTCGGCTCGCTGGAAATCGGCAAGGCCGCGGACATGGTGGCTTTCGATCTCTCGGGGCTGGCCCAGCAGCCGGTCTACGACCCGGTTTCGCAGCTTATATACGCCACCGGCCGGGACTGCGTGAAACACCTTTGGGTTGCCGGCAAGCAGTTGCTCGACGACCGTCGCCTGACGCGCCTGGATGAACAACAGCTAAGTACTGTCGCGAAGGCCTGGGGCCGGCGCATCAGTGGCCGCACCGAATCGTAAGCACCCTGGAGCACAATCCGGGGCAACAGGATTTTTCAAGTTTTAGAGGACTTAAACCATGAGCAACGTCGACTACGCCGAAATCGCCAAATTCGAGGCCCTGGCCCATCGCTGGTGGGACCGCGAAAGCGAATTCAAACCGCTGCACGACATCAACCCGCTGCGGGTGAACTGGATTGACGAGCGGGTCAACCTGGCGGGCAAGAAGGTCCTCGACATCGGTTGCGGCGGCGGCATCCTCAGCGAGGCCATGGCTCAGCGCGGCGCGACCGTGATGGGTATCGACATGGGCGAAGCGCCGCTGGCGGTTGCCCAGCTTCATCAGCTGGAGTCGGGCGTGAGCGTGGAATACCGGCAGATCACCGCCGAAGCCCTGGCCGAGGAAATGCCCGAGCAGTTCGACGTGGTCACCTGCCTGGAAATGCTTGAGCACGTGCCAGACCCGTCGTCGGTCATCCGTGCCTGCTTCCGCATGGTCAAGCCCGGCGGCCAGGTGTTCTTCTCGACCATCAACCGCAATCCGAAGGCGTACCTGTTCGCCATCGTCGGTGCCGAATACATCATGAAGCTGTTGCCGCGCGGCACCCACGACTTCAAGAAATTCATCCGCCCTTCCGAACTTGGCGCCTGGAGCCGCATGGCCGGCCTGACCGTCAAGGACATCATCGGCCTGACCTACAACCCGCTGACCAAGCACTACAAACTGGCCTCCGACGTGGACGTCAACTACATGATCCAGACCCTGCGCGAGGAATAAGCCGATGCCAATCAGAGCAGTTCTTTTCGACATGGACGGCACCCTGCTCGACACCGCGCCGGACTTCATTGCGATCTGCCAGGCGATGCGTGCCGACCGTGGCTTGCCACCGATGAACGACAAGCACATTCGCGACGAGATTTCCGGCGGCGCCAAGGCGATGGTCGCAGTGACCTTCTCCATGGACCCGGAATCGCCGGGATTCGAGGAGTTGCGCCTGGAGTTCCTGGAGCGCTACCTCGTCGGTTGTGCCGTCCATAGCAAGCTGTTCGACGGCATGGGCGAACTGCTGGCGGACATCGAGAAGGCCAACCTGATCTGGGGCGTGGTCACCAACAAGCCGTTGCGCTTCGCCGAGCCGATCATGCAACAGCTGGGACTGGCCGAGCGTTCGGCACTGCTGATCTGCCCGGATCATGTGAAAAACAGCAAACCGGATCCCGAGCCGCTGATCCTCGCCTGCAAGATGCTCGACCTGGACCCGGCCAGCGTGCTGTTCGTCGGCGATGACCTGCGCGACATCGAATCAGGCCGCGATGCCGGCACCAAGACTGCTGCGGTGACCTTCGGCTACATCCACCCGGATGACAACCCGCGGCATTGGGGGGCGGATGTGGTGGTTGATCATCCGTTGGAGCTGCGCAAGGTTTTGGATAGCGCCCTCTGTAGCTGCTGAGACTGTCGTTGACCTCTGTAGGAGCGAGCCTGCTCGCGAAGAACCTGAGAGCGCCACGGGGTGCCAGACTTGTCGCGTCATCGTTTACGCCCATCGTCGGAACGCCGCCCGGAGCTAGCTCGCTCCTACAGGGATAGCGCTTGACCTGAAGAATTTTGTAGAGGTTTTTTATGTTTGATTATTCCGCCCGCCCCGAACTGCTCAAGGACCGGGTCATTCTGGTCACCGGCGCAGGACGCGGTATCGGTGCCGCAGCGGCAAAAACCTACGCGGCACACGGCGCAACCGTGCTGCTGCTGGGCAAGACCGAAGCCAACCTGACCCAGGTCTACGACGAAATCGAAGCCGCCGGCCATCCACAACCGGCAGTCATCCCCTTCAACCTCGAAACCGCCCTGCCCCATCAATACGATGAGCTGGCAGCGATGATCGAAAGCGAATTCGGGCATCTCGACGGTCTCCTGCACAATGCCTCGATCATCGGCCCGCGCACGCCGATCGAGCAGCTTTCCGGCGAAAACTTCATGCGGGTCATGCAAGTCAACGTCAATGCCATGTTCATGCTCACCAGCACCCTGCTGCCGCTGCTCAAGTTGTCGCAGGATGCCTCGGTGGTGTTCACTTCCAGCAGCGTCGGCCGCAAGGGGCGTGCATATTGGGGCGCTTACGGCGTCTCCAAATTCGCCACTGAAGGCTTGATGCAAACCCTGGCTGACGAAGTCGATACCGTGGCCCCGGTGCGCTCCAACAGCATCAACCCGGGCGCCACCCGCACCAGCATGCGCGCCCAGGCTTACCCGGGTGAAAACCCACTGAACAACCCGACGCCCGAGGAGATCATGCCGGTCTACCTTTACCTGATGGGCCCGGACAGCACCGGTATCAATGGCCAGGCGTTCAACGCCCAGTAACGACCGTACGTCGCTTTTTAGTGCCGCGCCAGCTTCCTGTCGCGGCACTTGAAGGCTCTCGGGTTCGAGCCAGGCACCTGTCAAACAAACGTCACACGCTGCGCTACACAGGTAGCAGACAAACAACAACCCATTGATTTAATACGACTTTTATTCGGATGAACCGAATGGCACGACTTTCGCTCTAAGTTTGCTCAGACACGTAAAGTGAAAGCAGACGGGGGTGAAGCTTGAGCGCAGAGATTACTCATCTTCTACAAAGCGGATTAAACTTGTACGAAATGTCCTACGGGACTGACGGACCAGTACGACGCGCAGCCCTAAGCCGCTCTCACCCTGCTTGTAAGACAGCCTTACTGCTTAGGGGCGCATGCCTTATGAAACCACCTTCCCAGACCAACGCAATTGACTTCGATAGCGCCAAATTGCAGCGCCTGGGCTTTGGTCAGCAGCCGCCTCTCCTGGAAAGACCTGTCAGTCTTGCGCAATTGCGCCAGCAACTGAGCCTGCAGTTGCAAACCAGTCTGGAGCCGCAACGCATTCTTGGGACGTTCTATCGCGAGATTCAGCGGTTGGTACCGTTGGACGCCTTGTGCTACCAGCACAAGAGCAGTGACCTGCGCCTGGAGTTCGGCCAACGCGGCCACCACTCCATCAGTTACAGCCTCAGCCACGAAGGCGAACACCTGGGTGAGCTGATCTTCCGTCGCAATCAGCGTTTCAGCGAACAGGATCAGGGCAATCTCGAATCACTGCTGGCCGCACTGCTTTTCCCGATGCGCAATGCGCTGCTGTACCGTACCGCCACCCAAAGCGCACTGCGCGATCCGCTGACGGGTGCCGGTAACCGCATCGCCATGGACCAGACGCTGCAAAGGGAAATCGAGCTGTCCCGGCGCCATCTGCAACCGTTGTCAGTACTGATGCTGGACATCGATCATTTCAAGCTAGTCAATGATACCCATGGCCACAGCACAGGCGATGACGTGCTCAAGGCGGTCGCCGCCACGATCAAAAACCAGCTGCGCAACGTGGACATGGTGTTCCGCTATGGCGGCGAGGAGTTCCTGATCCTGCTGTCGAATACCTGTCGCGAGGCCGCGGCCATGGTCGGTGAGCGGCTGCGGTTTGCAGCCCAGTCTGAAGAGTACTTGGCCGATGGTCACAGGATCCTGCTGACGGTCAGCCTCGGCTGTTCGACCCTGTTGCCCGGCGAGTCTGCCGAAAGCCTGTTGCGACGGGCAGACAGCGCGTTGTATGTGGCCAAGCGCGAAGGTCGTAACCGGCTGGAGATGGCGGGCTGATTTTTTCAGCCACGACACAAACCAAAGTGGGAGCGGGCTTACTCGCGAATGGGATCTGACTTTCAACGATGATGTTGACTGACAGTCCGTATTCGCGAACAGGCTCGCTCCCACAGTTGTTTTTCAAGCAGCGATTGAATCAGCCTTCGGCCAATGCCATCCGCTCACGCACGACCGGTACCCACTCTGCGTGCTCCATTTGCATGCAACGTTCGAGAAACAGGTACATATAGTCGTAGCTCTTGCAAACGGCCTGACGCAACTCCACCTGCAGGGATTTGCCGGGGTTGGTGCCCGCCAATGTGCAGATGATCTCAAGGGCTTCCCATGGATGGGCATCGTCGTACTGGGCATGCATCTTCAGCCACTTCATCGCCCGCTTGCGATCTTCCTCGGGGAACGAGGCGGCGTAGATACCGTTGGAACACACTACCGCCGACCATTCCCCGGTCGCTCCTTCGATGGCGTAGTTGGTGGCGGCAATCGCAACGATCAGCGAGTCGGCTGAACTGGTGTGCCAGCACCAATGGCTCAGGGCGTGAAGCTCGGGGGGAACCTGCTGAGCCTGCAGCTCTTCCAGGCTGACACCGTGCGCGCGACTCCAGTTCACCCAGTAATCGGCGTGGTTCAGTTCGACGCGGATGTTACGCATCAGCCAGCGACGGGCCATGTCTTCGCCGGGATGACGGGCAAAGCGGGTCTTGGTCAGGTTTTGTGCCATATACAACGCGAACTGTTCGACCACCGGCCAGCCACCGATCAGGTACTGGCGCATGGTCTTCGCACTGAGTTTGTTGTCTCGCATGCGTTGGTACAGTTCGTGTTCGACAACCCGGCGCTTGCTCTCGCTGCAATCCTGGATCAGGCGCTGGGCCCAGGCAGGGTAACTTGCAGCTTCCATGAGCGGTCCGGTTCGGTTGAATGTATCGATCACTGTCGAGCTCCTTTTGATTGTGATTGTAAGACCGGCAGGAGTCTCAACGGAACGTGCCAGGCGCCTTGAACAACAGCGGTTGCGGCCTGGCGGGACGACTTAACAGACTATCACTGGTAAACAACTGCGGGCGTTCAATCACATACCCTTGAGCGTAATCCACCCCGATCTCCAGCAATGCCTGCTCGATCTGGGGCGTTTCGACAAACTCGGCAATCGTGCGCTTACCCATCACATGGCCAATGTGATTGATCACTTCGACCATGGCGCGGTTAATCGGGTCGTCCAGCATATCCTTTACGAAACTCCCGTCGATCTTCAGGAAGTCTACAGGCAAATGTTTCAGGTACGCGAATGAGGACATTCCGGCGCAAAAGTCATCCAGCGAAAAATGGCAGCCTAAGCCTTTGAGTTCATTAATGAATCGAATGGCGCTGCCAAGATTTGAAATGGCACTGGTTTCAGTAATTTCAAAACAAATCATTTCAGGCGGAATCGAATACGTCACAAACTGTTCGCGCAAGAAGTCCAGAAACGCCTCATCCCCAATCGTCGTGCCTGACAGATTGATCGCACACATGGCCAGCGGTCCGTGGCCTTGCTCGGCCCGGCATTGGGCGATGATCTTGAACACGTTCTGCACCACCCAACGATCAAGCGAGCTCATCAGGCCATAGCGTTCAGCTGCCGGAATGAAGCTGTCGGGCAAGATCATCCGCCCGGCTTCATCATGTAATCGCAGCAGGATTTCAATGTGCCCGCCGTCCTGATCGACATGACCCAAGGGGGCGATTTCCTGGGCATACAGGCAGAAGCGGTCTTCCTCCAGCGCCATGTGCAAACGCTGCACCCAGGCCATCTCACCGAAGCGCAGGGACAATTCCGAGTCATCCGGATGATAGACCTGGACCCGGTTCCGACCCTTTTCCTTGGCCATATAGCACGCCATGTCGGCAGCACGCAGCGAGGCTTCGAGCGTAGTCGGGTTCTGCGCGACATGGACCAGCCCGATACTGACAGTGGTCACGAAAGGCCGGCCTTTCCAGACAAAATGCAGATTCTGCACCGTCTGGCGCAGGCTTTCGGCAATTTTCTCCGCCGCTTCCGGTGCGCAGTTTTCCAGCAGGATGCCGAACTCGTCGCCGCCAAGGCGCGCCAGGGTGTCGCCTTCGCGCAGCCCCGATTGCAACAGCGCGCAGATGTGCCGCAGCAGTTCGTCCCCCGCCGCGTGGCCGCAGGTGTCGTTGACCAGCTTGAACTGGTCCAGATCGAGGAACATCAGGGCATGGCGACCCGAATGGCGGGTCAGGTTGTGCAGCGCCTGTTCCAGGCGATATTCGAACTCGCGACGGTTGGCAAGGCCGGTCAAGGCATCGTGGGTCGCCTGCCACGACAGATTGGCGATGTACTGCCGCTCCTGGGTCATGTCATGCAGCACCAGCACCGTCCCGCTGACTTTTCCGGCATTGCGGATGGGCGCGCCCACCAGCGTGACCGACACCGTGCTGCCGTCCAGGCGTTGAATCAACTTGGAGTGTTCACTGCCGCCACTGAGCTGGCCGCTCAGAATATGCTCGATCAGGGTGAAACCATCGGTCTGGGCATTTTCGTCCAACAGGTTGAACAGCGCCGCCAGCGGCAATCCCGTCGCCTGCTCGGCCTTCCAGTGGGTCATCGCCTCGGCCGCCGGATTCATGTAGGCGATTGCACCGGAAACATCCGTGGTGATCACCCCATCACCAATTGATTGCAGGGTGATCTGCGCCCGTTCTTTTTCCAGTTGCAGCGCATCGGCGAACGCATGGCGCTGCTTGAGCAGTTTATGGGTGCGCATCAGCGCCAGCGCAATCAATCCAAGAGCAGTGGCGAGGTTAGTCAGCAGCAGCAAACGAAGAATGACCCGCGAACCTTCACCCAAGGCATCGCTGAACGCCTTTGCCGCCGGCGTCACACCGTCGTTGATGGCGAAAATCTGCTCCTTCCAGCGCTGTACGTCCGCGCCGGAGGCCGGGCCGGCAGTGATGTGCTGATGCATGTCCCGCGCAACGTCATCGAGCTGGACCAGATAGGCATCCCCCACGGTCCAAAGGTTGATGGCTTTTTCGAGATAACTGAAATGACGAAAGTTGAGGTACAGCCAGATCAGGCTGGAAACGTCTTCCGGGTGGTTGCCACCCTTGAGAATCGCCACACGTGCCGCCTCTATATTCGGCGGTTGATGATCCAGCGCCACGCGCAACTCATGCCCGCCCTGAGGCACGGAAATGGCGTGCTGGTATTTACGAAAAATCGCTTCGTCGCCGCTGTCGGCATAGAGGTTGAGGTAATAGATTGCGTCCTTCTGGCCCTTGGACCAGAGGCTTTCCCCAGCAACATAGCCGCGAACCGCCGACAGTACGTAAAGGCTAACGCCGCCCAACAAGGCTTGAAACACTACAACGGCGATAAATGGCCAGACGATGCCCAACAGCCGTGGCGTTCCGAGAGTCCGCGTTTGATTCATGAGGTCCCTTGCATTAGCACCGCTTGCTCGTCTTCCGGACGAAATCGCTATAGCTAGACTAGGTTGCGATTCCGATCCCGGCAAGCGACAAGCTATGCCCGGAGGGAATATCGCGGCCACTGAATTCGGCCGCGATGATGTTTTTTATAGTATTGAAGTGGCGCCCTGCAACCTTGATATCATTTCACTACAACCGCTGCAAATGCCCATACAGCTTGGCGTACAGGCCACCGTCGGCAATCAGTTGCTGATGATCGCCATCCTCGGCAATTTGCCCGCCGTCGAACACCAGCACACGGTCGGCCTGTTTTACCGCCGAAAGGCGGTGGGCAATGATCAACGTGGTGCGGTTGCTCAGAAACCGCGCCAAGGCCTGGTGCAGGTT
This sequence comes from Pseudomonas jessenii, assembly GCF_002236115.1. Lineage (GTDB taxonomy): Bacteria > Pseudomonadota > Gammaproteobacteria > Pseudomonadales > Pseudomonadaceae > Aquipseudomonas > Aquipseudomonas jessenii. The sequence continues at coordinate 188,067 of NZ_NIWT01000003.1, forward strand.
GTATTCGGTGGCGGCATCCAGCGCAGAGGTGGCTTCGTCGAGAATCACCACCTTGGGCTCGGCCAGTACCATCCGGGCGATGGCCAGGCGTTGACGTTGCCCGCCGGACAACCGCACCCCGGAGCGCCCGACGATGCTGTCCAGGCCCTTGGGCAAATCCCGGACCGTACCGTGCAATTGGGCGATTTCCAGCGCCTGCCAGCAGGCCTCGTCACTGCGCTCGCGGCCCATGGTCAGGTTGGCCCGGATGGTATCGTTGAACAGCGCCGGATGTTGCAGGACCACGGCAACATTTTCCCGCACGGTTTCCAGGCCGATCTCCTGCTGGGTCGAACCGCCGAAGCGAATGGTTCCGGCCAACGGCGTGTACAAGCCCAGCAGCAGTTGCACCAGCGTGCTCTTGCCGCCACCACTGGCGCCGACGATCGCGACCTTTTCCCCTGGGGCAATGGACAGGTTCATCTGGTTCAGGACCAGTTCATCACCGTAACCGAAGCTCAGCCCTTGTACTTCCAGCCCGACCGTCTCGCGACCGACGAAAGGGTCTATGCCGCCCGGGTATTGGGGCTCATCGGCTCGGGACAGCAACTCGTTGATCCGCGACAGCGCACCGCCGGCAGCGTAGTAGGCATATTGCAGGTTCAGCAACTGTTCAACCGGGCCGATCATGAACCACAGGTAGCTGAACACCGCGAGCATCTGGCCGATTGAAAGGTCGGAAAACAGCACGGTGAGCATCGCCGCGGCCCGGAAAATATCGATACCGAACTGGAACAGCAAACCGCTGGCCCGGTTCGATGCATCGGTTTTCCATTGCGAATTCACCGCATAGTCACGCACGTCCCGGGCGCGCTGGCCCAAGCGACCGAGGAAAAACCCCTGGCGGTTGCCGGCGCGAACTTCCTGGATGGCATCCAGCGTTTCGGTCAGCGCCTGGGTAAAGCGTGAAGTGCTGTCGTTCTCGAGTTTCTTCAGATGTTTGACCCGCTTACCCAACTGCACCGTGGCATAGATCACCAGCGGGTTGAACAGCAGAATCAGCAAAGCCAGCTGCCAGTGCATCCACATCAGAATGCCCGCCGTGCCGACCAGGGTCAGCATGGCCACGAGGAAACGGCTGAGGGTTTCGCCGACGAATTTGTCCAGCGTGTCCAGGTCGGTGACCAGGTGCGTAGTCACCGTTCCGCTGCCCAGGCTTTCGTATTCGCCCAGGGAGATACCCTTGAGACGCTCGATCAGGCGTATGCGAATGCGGTAGACGATGTCCTTGGCCAACCCGGCGAACAATTTCGCCTGCACCACGTTGAACAGCAACGCCGTACACCGCAGGGTCAAGGTCACCAGCAGCATCAGGCCAATGTAGCCCGCGGCCTTCTGCCAGCCTTCAGGCAGCGCGTGGTTCATGATCTTCAGCGCGGCATCACCGTGCCCCAGCAACACCTCGTCCACCAGCAACGGCAGGAGCAAGGGAATCGGCACGCTGCACAAGGTCGCCAGCACGGCTACGCCGTTGGCGATCCACAGGGATTTCTTGTGATGCAGGGCCAGGCGGCGGATTTCCGCCCAGCTCAGACGGTCGACACGTTTAGCGGGTACGACATCATCAGGCAGGTCATGCACAGGCAGCACGCTCCAGCCAGCGGCCGAGCAGCGGGGACAACTCGCTCAACGGCTGATAGCCATTGGTCAACAACGCCAGTTGGCCGTTACGCTCGGCCAGCAGGGTGGGGAAACCGGCAATGCCCAGGTCCTGGACCCAGGTGAAATCGGCTTCAGTCGCAGTGTGCATGTCAGCACGGTCGAAAGCGGCGGCGAACTCGATGCGCGGCACGCCGGCCTGCTCGGCCAGTTCCACCAGCACGCTGGCGCGGGTGACGTCCCGACCTTCGACATAAAACGCATGCTGAATCAGCCCGAGCAGCTTCCAGGCACAATCCGGCGCCAGTCCGCGCGCCGTCACTAGTGCCCGGCAGGCAGGCTCGGTGTCGTAGACAAAGCCATCGGGTAACGCGCCCTCAAACTTGAAGGGCTGGCCGGTGGCCTCGGTGACCGCCTGCCAGTGTTCAAGAATGTAGCGTCGGGTGGTCGGCTCCAGCGCCGCACCGCTACCGGTGCGCAAACCACCCACGATCAAGTGCACATCCACACCCGCGGCTTGCGCCTGCTCGACCAGTGACTTGGCCACGGGGGCAAACCCCCAGCACCAGGAACACATCGGGTCCATCACATAGAGCAGGCGCGCAGACATGGTTCAGGCCTCGGAAGATGCTTGCTTGTAGTTGAAGCCGATCGGGTGAGGCTGGTTACGAGCCTTGGCCAGTTCGATCTGCTTCTGCCGGTCGATCGCACTGCGACGGGTCTTCTCGCTCAGCTTATCCCAGCAATGCGGGCAACTGATGCCGGCCACGTAATGCTCGGACGCGCGGTCTTCCACACTCACCGGCGTGCGGCAGGCATGACATTGATCGTAGTCGCCCTCGCTCAGGTCGTGACGAACGGTCACGCGGTTGTCGAACACGAAGCAATCGCCCTGCCACTTGGTTTCTTCCTGCGGCACCTCTTCGAGGTACTTCAGGATGCCACCCTTGAGGTGAAAAACCTCACCGTAGCCCTCGCTGAGCATGTAGCTCGAGGCCTTCTCGCAGCGGATGCCGCCAGTGCAGAACATCGCGACCTTCTTGTGCACGGCCGGGTCGAAGTTGGCTTTGATGTAATCGGGAAATTCGCGAAAACTGGTGGTTTTCGGGTCGATGGCGCCTTCGAAGGTACCGATCGAGACTTCGTAGTCGTTACGGGTGTCGATCAACAACACTTCCGGGTCGCTGATCAGCGCGTTCCAGTCCTGTGGATCGACGTAGGTGCCGACCTTTTTGTTCGGGTCCACGCCTTCCACGCCGAGGGTGACGATTTCTTTCTTGAGTTTGACCTTGGTGCGGTAGAACGGCTGCTCGTCGCAGTACGACTCTTTGTGGTCGATGTCGTCCATGCGCGGGTCGTTCTTGAGCCAGGCCATCAGCCCGTCGATGCCTTCGCGGCTGCCGGACACGGTGCCGTTGATGCCTTCTTCGGCAATCAGCAGGGTGCCTTTGATGCCGTTGTCGACCATCGCTTGCAGCAGGGGCTCGCGCAGGGCGACGTAATCTTCCAGGGTGACGAACTTATACAGTGCCGCCACGACAATCTGTTGTGTCATGGGTAAATCTCCAGGTGGCTACCCTCGTAAGGGGTGAACCGGATGCGAAAAAAAACGCGCCGGGTTAGCGGCGCGTTGGGCATTCTAACAAAAAACCGGAGTTTAGTGCTTGCTGCCGCCGGCACAGGTCGGCGAGGCCGGAGCTGCGTCAATCTGTGCCCATTCTTCTGGCGTGTAGGTATGCAGCGCCAACGCATGGAACTCTCCCATCAGCTCGCCGAGCGTGCCGTAGACCTTCTGGTGGCGCTTGACCCGGTTCAGGCCTTCGAACTGCGTACTGACCACCACAGCCTTGAAATGGGTTTGCAGCCCACGGCTGTGCATGTGGCTTTCATCCAGCACTTGCAGATGCTCGGGCTGAAGCAGGCCCAGCGTCGATTCGATGCGTTGTTGCATGGTCATACCGAACTCCGCTTAAGGCTTTTTCTTGGCTGGGGCGGCTGCGTCTTTCGGCGTCAGCTCGGCGGTCATGTCAGCCAGCAGCTTGTTGACCACAGGCACCGCGCTTTCCAGCTTGGCCTGGGTCATCTGGGCCGATTGCTGGGTCAGCTGAGGCATTTTTTCCAGGACTTTCTTGCCCAGTGGCGACTGGTAGAACGCAACCAGGTCCTTGAGCTCGGATTCGGTGAAGTTGGTGGTGTAGAGCTTGACCATGTCCGGTTTCAGCTTGTTCCAGCCAATGGCCTGGTCCAGAGCGGCGTTGGCCTTGGCCTGGTAGGTTTCCAACACGGCCTTTTTCGACTCAGGGGCTTTGGTCTGTTCGAAACGCTGGGCAAACATCTGCTGTACTTGCATGTACACCGGGGTGCCCAGTTTGTCAGCGTGCGCCATGGTCAGGAAAGCCTCGGCACTGGCGTTATGGCTGGCGGTGTCGGCAAGAACCTGGCCGCTGGCGCAGACCAAAGCAACGGCGGTACAGATGGCACGAAGACGAGTCATCGAGTTTCCTTTTCTAGCTGGCGAGGTAAGACCCCAAGGGCGTCCATTCTGCGCCTAAAAAAGTGTGTCGCTCAACCCCAAGCCTTGTCGCACCTGATTTAGAGGGGTTGAATGGTCAATTTCAGACTGATGGAACCACGGCCGTCGATCACGGCCTAAACTGCGCAATCGGACCTACAGGAGTGAGCAAGATGAGCCGTATCGAAACCGACAGCCTCGGCCAGGTTGAAGTCCCGGATGAAGCCTATTGGGGCGCTCAGACGCAACGCTCGCTGATCAACTTCGCCATCGGCAACGAACGCATGCCGCTGGCCGTGTTGCATGCCCTGGCGCTGATCAAGAAAGCCGCGGCACGGGTCAATGATCGCAATGGCGACGTGCCCGCCGATATCGCCCGCCTGATCGAGCAGGCGGCCGACGAGGTGCTCGCCGGCGACCACGACGACCAGTTTCCGCTGGTGGTCTGGCAAACCGGCAGCGGTACCCAGAGCAACATGAACGTCAATGAAGTGATCGCCGGTCGCGCCAACGAGCTGGCCGGCAACCCCCGTGGCGGCAAGTCCCCGGTGCACCCCAACGATCACGTCAATCGCTCCCAGAGCTCCAACGACTGCTTCCCCACCGCCATGCATATCGCGGCTGTCCAGGCGGTGCAACAGCACTTGCTGCCGGCGATCAGCGAACTGTCTGGCGGGCTGGCCGAACTGGCCGCACGCCACATGAAACTGGTCAAGACCGGCCGCACCCACATGATGGATGCGACACCCATCAGCTTCGGCCAGGAGATCTCAGCCTTCATCGCGCAACTCGATTACGCCGAGCGGGCGATCCGCAGCGCACTGCCCTCGGTCTGCGAACTGGCCCAGGGTGGAACGGCCGTCGGCACCGGGCTCAATTCACCCCACGGCTTTGGTGAGGCCATCGCCGCAGAATTGGCCGCCCTCTCCGGTTTGCCGTTTATCACCGCGCCGAACAAGTTTGCCGCGCTGGCCGGTCATGAGCCGCTGACCACGCTGTCCGGCGCGCTGAAAACCCTCGCCGTGACGCTGATGAAAATCGCCAACGATCTGCGCCTGCTGGGTTCCGGCCCGCGCGCCGGCTTCGCCGAAGTCAGGCTGCCGGCCAATGAACCGGGCAGTTCGATCATGCCGGGCAAGGTCAACCCGACCCAATGCGAAGCGCTGTCGATGCTGGCCTGCCAGGTATTGGGCAACGATGTCGCCATTGGCTTTGCCGCCAGTCAGGGCCACTTGCAGCTCAACGTGTTCAAACCGGTGATCATCCACAACCTGCTGCAATCGATCCGTTTACTGGCGGATGGCTGCAGCAACTTCCAGCAGCACTGCGTGGCCGGTCTGGAGCCGGATGCGGAAAAAATGGCTGAGCACCTGGAGCGTGGCTTGATGCTGGTGACGGCACTCAACCCGCACATCGGCTATGACAAATCGGCGGAGATCGCCAAGAAAGCCTACAGCGAAGGCCTGACCTTGCGCGAGGCGGCGTTGCAGCTCGGGTATCTGACAGACGAAGAGTTCGATGCGTGGGTGAGGCCGGAGAACATGCTGGAGGCTGGGGCCAAGGGCTGAATCGGTAGCGCCTGATCGTCCGTCATCGCGGGCAAGCCGCGCTCCCACAGGTTTTGCGTCGTTCATTGATATTGTGGACGACGCAAACCCTGTGGGAGCGTGGCTTGCCCGCGATGAACGATAACGCGGTCTAACCGGCTGCCATCCGCACCTTCCGCGCCTTCAGCCCGGCAATCAACGAGGGCCCCAACGCCACCAGCGCCGACCCCAGCACCACCAGCACCGCACCGCCATATCCCAGGCCATTGATCGTCTCGGCATGCACATAGTCGGGCCACAGCCACGCAGCCATGGCAACCGCGGCAAAGGTCACCAACGGCGTGATGGCCAGCGTCGCGCTGACCCGGGAGGCTTCCCAATGGGCCAGGGCCTCGGCAAACGCGCCATAGGCAATCAGCGTGTTGAGGCAGCACGCCAGCAGCAACCAACCCTGCAAGGGGCTTAATTGCAACGCTTCGAGCGGATGCACCCACGGCGTCAACAGCGCCGCGCAGAACAGGTAGATCACCATCATCACCTGCAGCGAATTCCACACCGTCAGCAATTGCTTCTGCCCCAGGGCATAGAAGGTCCAGACCGTGGACGCCAGCAACACAAGCAGCACACCGGCGGTGTAGTCGGTCAGAGACGTGAGCAACTCACTCAAGCGCTGGTTGAAAAACAGCGCAAAGCCGATCAGCAGTACCAGCAGGCCAATCCCCTGCCCCAGGCTGAAACGCTCCTTGAACACAAACAGACTGGCGATCAGCAGCATGATCGGTCCCATCTGCACTACCAGTTGCGCCGTACCGGGGCTGAGCAGGTTCAGGCCCATCAGATACAACACATAGTTACCGACCAGGCCGAGCACCGCCATCAGCACCAACCAGCCACCACGAGGACCGAGCACCTTGCGGCTGGGCAGACGCCTGGTGGCCGCCAGGTAAATGAACAGGCAGCCGCCGGATACCATCAGGCGAAACCAGGTCACCGTCACCGGGTCCATTACCAGCAACACTTGTTTGAGCTTGATCGGCAGGATTCCCCACAACAACGCGGTCAACAAGGCCAGGAACAGACCATAACCCCAGCGACCCGATGAAATGTGCATGTGAACCCCAACGCCAACTGACAGGAGTCGACATTCTAGGCCCGCAGCGGTGGCGTACACAGGCACAGTTTCGGTCTGGCCGCGAATGAAACTGTGCGGGTCGTAATCTTCAGGTGATTTTTTTGACCGTGGCGCACCCATCGCGAGCAAGCTCGCTCCCACAGGTTTTGCGACGTACACAACATTTGTGATCGCCGCTGAACACTGTGGGAGCGAGCTTGCTCGCGATGACTATCGAACTGACAACGAGAAATATCGAGGCTTACCGCACCGCTTCAAACAGCCCGGTTGCCCCCATCCCGCCACCCACGCACATGGTGACGATGCCGTACCGCAGATTGCGTCTCTGCAATTCACGAACCAGATGCCCGACCTGGCGCGAGCCGGTCATGCCAAACGGGTGACCGATGGAAATCGAGCCGCCGTTGACGTTGTACCGGGCGTTGTCGATTTCCAGGCGATTGCGGCTGTACAGGCACTGCGAGGCGAACGCTTCGTTGAGTTCCCACAGGTCGATGTCGGCAATCCGCAAGCCTTTGGCCTTGAGCAGTTTCGGTACCGAAAATACCGGGCCGATGCCCATCTCGTCCGGCGCGCAACCGGCCACGGTAAAGCCGCGGAAGAACGCTTTCGGCTTGAGCCCCAGTTCCAGCGCTTTCTCCAGGCTCATCACCAGAGTCATGGACGCGCCGTCAGACAGCTGCGAAGAGTTACCCGCCGTGACCGAGCCATCTTCGGCGAACACCGGCTTCAACCCGGTCAGACTTTCCAGGGTGGTGTCCGGGCGGTTGCAGTCATCGCGGTCGACGATGCCGTCGAGGATCTGTGCTTGACCTGTGGCCTTGTCTTCGACGCGATACTTCACCGACATCGGCACGATTTCATCAGTGAACAGCCCGGCGGCCTGAGCCTCTGCGGTGCGCTGCTGGCTTTGCAACGCATACAGGTCCTGCTCTTGGCGGCTGACGTTGTAACGACGCGCGACGATTTCAGCAGTCTGGCCCATCGGGAAGTAGATGCCCGGCACCTGTTCCTTGAGCAGCGGATTGATCAGGTTGTCGGTGTTGACGCTCTTCATGGTCAGGCTGATGGACTCGACGCCGCCGGCGACGATGATGTCGCTGCAACCCGAAGCGATCTGGTTGGCGGCAATGGCGATCGCCTGCAGGCCCGAGGAACAGAACCGGTTGAGGGTCATGCCGGCCGTGCCGATGCCCAGGCGCGAGAGCACCGCGACATTGCGACCGATATTGAAACCCTGGGCGCCTTCGTTGGAGCCGGCACCAACGATGCAGTCCTCGACGCTCGCCGGGTCGATACCAGTGCGCGCCAACAGTGCATCGACACAGTGTGCCGCCATGTCGTCCGGGCGGGTCATGTTGAATTTACCGCGAAAGGATTTGGCCAGGCCGGTCCGCACGCTGTCGACGATCACCACTTCACGCATGACATACCTCATTGTTGTTATCGGTTGAGAGTGGACCGAGCATAAGTCCAGCTCTTCACCCGCCGCGACGATCATTCATCCCGCGTATGCGTAACCATGGCCTCAATCCTTGTCCTTACGCTTGCGCTCATGCTTGGCGGATTTTTCGAAAGCCTCCTCCAGTGCCCGGTTGATGGTGCGCAAGACTTTTACCCGCGCCCAGCGTTTGTCGTTGGCTTCCACCAGGGTCCATGGCGCAATCTCGGTGCTGGTCCGATCGACCATGTCGCCGACCGCCGCGCGATAGTCGTCCCATTTATCACGGTTGCGCCAGTCGTCCTCGGTGATCTTGAAGCGTTTGAAGGGGATCTTTTCGCGCTCTTCGAAGCGCTCCAGTTGTGTCTGTTTGTCGATGGACAGCCAGAACTTGACCACGATCACACCGGCGTCGGTGAGCTGTTCTTCGAAATCGTTGATTTCACCGTAGGCACGCAGCCAGTCTGCCGGGCTGCAAAAACCTTCGATGCGCTCCACCAACACCCGGCCATACCAGGAGCGGTCGAACACGGTGAACTTGCCCCGGGCCGGCAGGTGCCGCCAGAAGCGCCACAGATACGGTTGCGCCCGTTCTTCCTCGGTGGGCGCGGCAATCGGCACGATGCTGTACTGGCGCGGATCAAGCGCTGCCGCTACCCGGCGGATCGCCCCGCCCTTGCCGGCCGCGTCGTTGCCTTCGAACACCGCCACCAGCGCGTGGCGGCGCATGCGTTTGTCACGCATCAACCCGGAGAACCGCGCCTGCTCGGTGATCAGTTGTTCTTCGTAATCTTCTTTGTCCAACTGCAGGGTCAGGTCCAGGCTGTCGATCAGGTTCACTTGATCGACACTGGGGAACACTGGCGCGGCGCTAACCGTTTCCGGATGGATCTTCGGTCGCTTCAATGCGCCCTGCAGGCCCGCCAGCAGAATCCGCCCCACGGCCAGGCTGCGATAATGGGCATCCGCCCCGGCGATCACATGCCAGGGTGCATAAACGCGGCTGGTGCGGCGTAGCGCCCGTTCACCATACTTCACGAACCTGTCGTAGGTTTGCGACTGCTGCCAGTCCAGCGGGCTGATGCGCCAGCTGTGCAGCGGGTCGTCGGCCAGTGCCTTGAGGCGAGCCTTCATTTGCTTCTTGGAGAGGTGGAACCAGAACTTGAAGATCAGCGCACCTTCATCGCAGAGCATCTTTTCCAGGCGCTCGGCGGCATTGATCGCCTGATCCAGGCGCGGATCCTTGAACTCGCCATGGACCCGCCCCTGCAGCATCTGGCTGTACCAGTTGCCGAAGAAAATCCCCATGCGCCCCTTGGCCGGGAGCATCCGCCAGTACCGCCAGGCCGGTGGCCGCGCCAGTTCTTCGTCGGTTTGCTGATCGAACGTGCGGACCTCGATCAGGCGCGGGTCCATCCACTCGTTGAGCACCTTGATCGTCTCACCCTTGCCGGCACCTTCGATGCCATTGATCAAAATGATCACCGGGAAGCGGCGTTGCTGCTGCAATTCGAATTGCGCTTCGAGCAACGCTTCGCGCAGGGCCGGGATTTCGGCGTCGTAGGTTTCTTTGTCGATGGCGTGATCGATTTCGGCGGATTCAAACATGGGCGGCTCCCTTCCAGATGTGAGCAAGACTAGCGGATGGACCTGAAGGTCAGTGGAGATTTTCCGGATGGTTGCGGATTCCTGTGGCGAGGGGGCTTTGTGCAGGTTGATGATTTTCCCGGTTTCAGCCCGTTCATACCTTGCCACGGATCAAGCACCACACCTTCAATCGGCTAGAATGGCCGCCTTGCCGCTGCCGAGCCTGCCATGAAACCTGTATTGCCCCACGCCCAGCTCGACTGGGACGACCAAGGTCGCCCGTATTCGCGAGTGTTCGACGATGTGTACTTCTCCGACAAGTCAGGGCTGGATGAAACCCGCTATGTATTCATCGAGCAGAATCGACTGGCCGAACGCTTTGCCGCCTTGCCCGAGGGTGGGCGGCTGGTCATCGGTGAGACGGGGTTCGGCACCGGGCTGAATTTTTTGTGCGCCTGGCAGGTGTTCGAGCAACACGCAGCGGCCGGAGCGCGGCTGCATTTTGTCAGCGTAGAGAAATACCCGCTGAGCCCGGACGACTTGCAACGGGCCCTGGCGCTGTGGCCGGAACTCAAGGTATTTGCCGATCAACTGCTTGAGCAATACGTGGCCATCCATCAGGGTTTTCAGCGCCTGACGCTGGACCACGGCCGCGTCACCCTGACGCTGCTGATCGGCGATGCACTGGAGCAACTGCCGCAACTCGATGCCCGAATCGACGCCTGGTTCCTCGACGGTTTCGCCCCGGCGAAAAACCCCGACATGTGGACCGCCGAACTGTTTGCCGAGCTGGCTCGCCTGGCCGCTCCCGGTGCATCCATCAGCACCTTCACCAGCACCGGCTGGGTGCGGCGCCTGCTCAACGCCGCCGGCTTCAAGATGAAACGCACCCCCGGCATCGGCCACAAATGGGAGATCCTGCGCGGTGAGTTCCTCGGCTGGCCCCTGGAAACGCCGGCCCCGGCCCTGGATAAACCCTGGTTCGCCCGCCCGGCCCCGCTGACCGGCGAGCGCCAGGCACTGGTGATCGGTGCCGGCCTGGCCGGTTGTGCCAGCGCCGCCAGCCTCGCCGCGCGGGGCTGGCAAGTGACATTGCTGGAGCGCCACGACGCCATCGCCCGGGAAGCCTCGGGCAACCCGCAGGGTGTGCTCTACCTGAAGTTATCCGCCCATGGCACGGCGCTGTCGCAAATGATCGTCAGCGGATTCGGCTACACCCGACGTCTGCTCGAACACTTGCAACGGGGCCGCGACTGGGACGATTGCGGCGTATTGCAACTGGCCTTCAATGCCAAGGAAGCCGAACGCCAGGCGCAATTGGCCGCGGCGTTTCCCGTGGACTTGCTGCACCTGCTGGATCAACCCGAAGCACAGGCCATGGCCGGTATCGGACTGGCACACGGCGGCCTGTTCTATCCCGAAGGCGGCTGGGTCCACCCACCGGCGCTGTGCCAGTGGCAGGCTGCGCATCCACAGATTCAATTGCTCACCCATCACGATGCGCTGGAACTGCGCAAGGTTGAAGGCCGTTGGCAAGCCTGGGACGGCGAGCGATTGCTTGCCAGCGCCCCCGTGGTGGTGCTCGCCGGTGCGGCTGAAATCCAGCGCTTCCCCGAGAGCGCCGAGCTGCCGCTCAAGCGCATTCGCGGGCAAATCACCCGCTTGGCGCAAACTCCGCAAAGCCAGGCCCTGAGCACCGTGGTGTGTGCCGAAGGCTATGTCGCCCCCGCCCGTTTGGGCGAACACACCCTGGGGGCCAGTTTCGATTTCAAGAGCGATGACCTGACACCGACCACGGCAGAACACCTGGGCAACCTGGCCATGCTCGAAGAGATTTCCCATGATCTGGTCGAGCGTTTACAGGCCGATAAACTTGCGCCTGAAAGTCTCCAGGGGCGCGCCGCTTTTCGCTGCACCAGCCCCGACTACTTGCCAATCGTCGGCCCCTTGGCCGACACCCAGGCGTTCACTCAGGCGTATGCGGCGCTGGGCAAGGATGCCCGGCAGGTGCCGGACGTCGAATGCCCATGGCTTGACGGTTTGTACGTCAACAGCGGTCACGGCTCGCGCGGCCTGATCACCGCGCCGCTGTCCGCAGAACTGCTGGCAGCCTGGCTGGACAACGAACCCCTGCCGTTGCCCAGAAGCGTGGCCGAAGCCTGTCACCCCAACCGATTTGCCCTGCGACGCCTGATCCGGGGCAAGTAGTCGATACAGCAGCCGAAGTCGCCCTCACGGGGCGATTCGGCCGTGGTCAGTCGCGCATATAACTCATCGATCTAAAACTCCCCTTACCGAGGAGGGTCACTTTCTGAGTACCCGCCGTTTCGGCGCGGTATCGATCGACCCTCCCCAACGGAAAAACCGGTAAGGAATTTATGTGCGGATTAGCTGGCGAGTTACGTTTTGATCATCAACCTGCAGACCTTGCAGCCATTGAACGAATCACCCATCACCTGGCCCCCCGCGGCCCCGACGCCTGGGGATTTCATAGCCAGGGGCCGGTTGCCCTGGGCCATCGGCGCCTGAAGATCATGGACCTGTCGGACGGCTCGGCGCAGCCGATGATCGACCCGCAACTGGGCTTGTCCCTGGCCTTCAACGGGGCGATCTACAACTTTCCGGAACTGCGCGCAGAACTTGAAAGCCTGGGTTACGCCTTCTATTCCGGTGGCGACACCGAAGTGTTGCTCAAGGGTTATCACGCCTGGGGCGAAGCCTTGCTGCCAAAACTCAACGGCATGTTTGCCTTTGCCGTTTGGGAGCGCGATGCCCAACGCCTGTTCATCGCCCGCGACCGTCTCGGCGTGAAACCGCTGTACCTGTCGCGCACCGGCCAGCGCCTGCGCTTCGCCTCGGCGCTGCCGGCATTGCTCAAGGGCGGCGACATCAACCCGATCCTCGATCCCGTGGCGCTCAATCACTATCTGAATTTCCACTCCGTGGTCCCGGCACCGCGCACTTTGCTGGCGGGCATTGAAAAACTGCCGCCGGCCACCTGGATGCGCATCGAAGCCGATGGCCGCACCGAGCAGAAAACCTGGTGGACCCTGCCCTACGGCCCTCACGCCGATGAGACGAATCTGACCCTCGAGGACTGGCGCGACCGTGTGCTCGACAGCACCCGCGAAGCGGTAGCGATTCGTCAGCGTGCGGCGGTGGATGTCGGCGTGCTTCTGTCCGGCGGTGTCGATTCAAGCCTGCTGGTGGGGCTGTTGCGGGAAGTCGGCGTGGACAATCTGTCGACCTTCTCCATCGGCTTCCAGGATGCCGGCGGCGAGCGTGGAGACGAGTTCCAGTATTCGGACCTGATCGCCCGACACTACGGCACGCAGCACCATCAACTGCGCATCGACGAAAAGGAAATCATCGAACAACTGCCCGCCGCGTTCCGGGCCATGAGCGAGCCGATGGTCAGCCATGACTGCATCGCCTTCTACCTGTTGTCACGGGAGGTGGCCAAACACTGCAAAGTCGTCCAGAGCGGCCAGGGCGCCGATGAACTGTTCGCCGGTTACCACTGGTATCCGCAAGTGGACGGCGCGAGTGATCCGTATGCCGCGTACCGCGAAGCGTTTTTCGACCGCAGTTACGACGACTACGCCGCCACCGTGCAACCGAAATGGCTGACCGCGAATGACGCTGCCGGTGACTTCGTCAAAGCCCATTTCGCCCAGCCCGGTGCCGATGCGGCGGTGGACAAGGCCTTGCGTCTGGACAGCGCGGTGATGTTGGTGGACGACCCGGTCAAACGGGTCGACAACATGACCATGGCCTGGGGCCTGGAAGCGCGCACGCCGTTTCTCGATTACCGCCTGGTGGAGCTGTCGGCACGGATTCCGGGGCGTTTCAAACTGCCGGACGGCGGCAAGCAAGTCTTGAAAGAAGCCGCGCGACAAGTGATTCCCAGTGAAGTGATCGACCGCAAGAAAGGTTACTTCCCGGTGCCGGGCCTCAAGCATTTGCAGGGCGATACGCTGGAATGGGTGCGCGAGCTGCTGCTCGATCCCAGCCAGGATCGCGGCCTGTTCAACCCCGCGATGCTCGACCGTCTGCTGACTGATCCACAGGGGCAATTGACACCGTTGCGCGGCTCGAAGCTGTGGCAACTGGCGGCCCTCAACCTGTGGCTCAGCGAACAAGGAATCTGACCGATGAAACCTCACGCCACGGCTTTCAGCCAACGCCTGTTGCGCGGCCAGTCGCCCTCCTACGAACGCTTGCAGGCACGTCTGGCCGAGGATGGCAGTGAACTCGGCGGGGCGCCGATTGCCGTGCATTGCGGCTGGGGGCGCTTGCTGATCGGCCACACCTTTGCCGATGCCGCGAGCCTGGCCGGGGAGTTGCTCAACGAGCAGCCCGGCGAACGGGACATTGCCCTGTACGTTGCCGCGCCCCAGCAAGTGCTAGGGCTGGAGCCGACGCAGCTGTTCCTCGACCCGTCCGATACCTTGCGCCTGTGGTTCAGCGACTACCGTCAGGCGACCCGGGTGTTTCGCGGTTTCCGCATTCGACGCGCGCAAAGCGATGCCGACTGGCAGGCGATCAATCAGCTGTATCAGGCCCGCGGCATGTTGCCGATCGATGCCACCCTGCTGACGCCGCGCCATCTGGGCGGCCCGGTGTACTGGCTGGCCGAAGACGAGGACAGCGGCGCGGTCATCGGCAGCGTCATGGGCCTCAACCACCACAAGGCCTTCAACGACCCGGAAAACGGCAGCAGCCTGTGGTGCCTGGCGGTCGACCCGCATTGTGCGCGGCCGGGTGTCGGTGAAGTGTTGGTGCGGCATTTGATCGAACACTTCATGAGTCGCGGGCTCGCCTGCCTCGACCTGTCGGTGCTGCACGACAACCGCCAGGCGAAAAACCTTTACGCCAAGCTCGGTTTTCGCAACCTGACGACCTTCGCCATCAAGCGCAAGAACGGCATCAATCAGCCGCTGTTTCTCGGGCCCGGCCCGGAAGCCGCGTTCAACCCCTACGCGCGGATCATTGTCGAAGAAGCACACCGTCGTGGCATCGATGTGCACGTCGATGACGCCGACGCCGGGATGTTCACCCTCAGCCATGGCGGGCGCCGGGTACGCTGCCGTGAATCCCTGAGCGACCTGACCAGCGCCGTCAGCATGACCCTGTGCCAGGACAAAAGCCTGACCCACAAAGTGCTCAAGGCAGCAGGGTTGAATCTGCCAGCGCAGCAACTGGCGGGTAACGCCGATGACAATCTGGCCTTCCTCGATGAACACCAGCGCGTGGTGGTCAAGCCACTGGATGGTGAACAGGGCCAAGGGGTGGCGGTGGATTTGCGCACCATAGAGGAAGTGCAGCAAGCCATAGAAGCCGCTCGCCACTTCGACAGCCGCGTGCTGCTGGAAAGTTTCCACGAGGGCCTGGACCTGCGCATTGTGGTGATCGGTTTTGAAGTGGTCGCCGCCGCCATTCGCCGGCCAGCCGAAGTGGTCGGCGACGGCCAACACTCCATCGGTGCATTGATCGAAGCCCAGAGCCGACGGCGACAGGCGGCCACGGGCGGCGAAAGCAAGATCCCGCAGGACCAGGAAACCCTGCGCACCTTGCGTGTCGCCGGATACGACTACAACAGCATTCTGCCGGTCGGTGAGCACCTGTTCGTACGGCGCACGGCGAATCTTCACACCGGCGGCGTGCTTGAGGATGTCACGGCGACCCTGCACCCGACGCTGGTGGACGCCGCCGTCCGCGCGGCTCGGGCGCTGGACATTCCCATGGTCGGCCTTGACTTGATGGTTTCCGCCGCTGACCAGCCGGACTATGTGTTTATCGAAGCCAACGAACGGGCCGGGCTGGCCAACCACGAACCGCAGCCGACGGCGGAGCGGTTTGTGGATCTGTTGTTTCCGTACAGTCAGCCGGTGGTCTCTTAGCCATGTGTTGGCTGGGCTGATGCCATCGCGAGCAAGCTCGCTCCCACCTTTGATCGCATTTCCCTGTGGGAGCGAGCTTGCTCGCGATGGCGGCCTGACAGGCAAAACAAACCCCTCATCGAAACCATCGATGCGCTCAACTCATCAGGAGTTTCCATGACCAGCAAAATCCCCGAACCGGACCTCGGCTATCTGCAAAAAGTGCTGCTGGAAATGCTCGCCATTCCCAGCCCCACCGGGTTCACCGACACCATCGTGCGCTACGTCGCCGAACGTCTTGAAGAACTGGGCATTCCCTTCGAGCTGACCCGTCGCGGCACCATCCGCGCCACGCTCAAGGGCAAGAAGAACAGCCCCGACCGCGCCGTTTCCGCCCATCTGGACACCATCGGCGCGGCGGTGCGTGCAGTAAAGGACAACGGCCGTCTGACCCTCGCGCCCGTCGGCTGCTGGTCCAGCCGCTTTGCCGAGGGCAGCCGGGTCAGCCTGTTTACCGACAATGGCGTGATCCGCGGCAGCGTCTTGCCGCTGATGGCTTCCGGGCACGCATTCAATACCGCCGTGGATGAGATGCCGATCAGTTGGGATCACATCGAATTGCGTCTGGACGCCTACTGCGCCACCCGTGCCGACTGCGAGTCGCTGGGCATCAGCGTCGGCGATTTCGTCGCCTTCGACCCGCTGCCGGAGTTCACCGAAAGCGGCCACATCAGCGCCCGTCACCTCGACGACAAGGCCGGGGTGGCCGCACTGCTGGCGGCGCTCAAGGCCATTGTCGACAGTGGTGAAGAGCTGATGATCGACTGCCATCCGCTGTTCACCATCACCGAAGAAACCGGCAGCGGCGCGGCGGCGGCGTTGCCCTGGGACGTCAGTGAGTTCGTCGGCATCGACATCGCACCGGTCGCGCCTGGCCAACATTCCAGCGAGCACGCAGTGAGCATCGCGATGCAGGATTCCGGCGGGCCGTATGACTATCACCTGTCGCGCCACCTCCTGCGCCTGGCCAGCGACAACGACTTGCCGGCACGCCGGGACCTGTTCCGCTACTACTTCAGCGACGCCCATTCAGCGGTGACCGCCGGCCACGACATTCGCACCGCCCTGCTCGCCTTCGGCTGCGATGCCACCCACGGTTACGAGCGCACCCACATCGACAGCCTCGCCGCCCTGAGCCGCCTGCTCGGTGCGTACATCCTCAGCCCGCCCGTGTTTGCCAGCGATGCACAACCGGCCAAGGGCTCACTGGACCGCTTCAGCCATCAGCTTGAACATGACACACAGATGGAAAGCGATACACGGGTGCCGTCGGTGGACAGCCTGGTGGGGCAGCGGTCGGAGAGCTGATCCAGGATCTTCATCGCCAGGTATACCGCTATCGCGAGCAAGCTCGTTCCCACACTCGACCGCATTCCCATGAAAGAACCCGGTCGCCTGTGGGAACGAGCTTGCTCGCGATGGCGTCAGAGCAAACGACATCAAACCCCAGGCTAGCCGATACCGGTCATTCGCCGTAGCATCGCGCCATTGATCCAACCGAGGTGCCTATGCTGATCCCCCACGACCAACTTCAAGTCGACACCCTCACCCGCCTGATCGAGGATTTCGTGACCCGCGACGGCACGGACAATGGTGACGACACCCCCCTGGAAACCCGCGTACTGCGCGTGCGCCAGGCCTTGACCAAGGGTCAGGCACTGATTGTCTTCGACCCGGAAAGCGAGCAGTGCCAACTGATGCTCAAGCACGATGTGCCCAAGCACCTGTTTGACTGAGGTCTTCAGCGTCCCTTGGTTTTCGCCAGTTTGTTCTGGATGCGTTCGTAGATTTCACAGCGGTGCACATTGACGTCCTGAGGCGCTTCAACGCCAAAGCGGATGTTGCTTCCGTTGATCGCGAGAACGCGCACGGAAATGTTTTCACCGATGGAAATGGTTTCGCCCACAACGCGAGTGAGTACGAGCATGAGGAGTGTCCTTCAGGGGTTTCTGGCCCTTGAAGATGCCCGGCCCGCGGTACGCCTACAATGCTCCGACAGCAAACCAGACCGGACTGACAGCCCTTGACGCACACCACTTACGGAAAGGTCTGACAGACCGGTTGATTGTAGGACCGATCTGTCAGGACGCGGAGAATCGCGGCCCGAACAGAATGATGCTCGCGCCGATCACACACAGCGCCACGCCGAGCCAGTCCGAACCCAGCGGACGAATCCGCTCGACCACGGCCAGCCAGCCGATTGAGGCAATGATGTAGATGCCGCCGTAAGCGGCGTAGGCGCGGCCGGCGTAGGTGGCTTCGATCCGGGTCAGCAGCAGGGCGAACAGGGTCAGGCTCAGGAGCGCCGGCACCACCCACCACATGCTTTTCCCCTGGCGCAGCCACATCCAGAAAGCAAAGCAACCGGCAATTTCGAACAGCGCGGCGACGAAAAACCACAGGTAATTAAGCATGCAAGCGTCTCGCGAGGATGGCCGATGGCGGCCACCCTAACCACAGCGTTGCCTGCGGGCAAGATCAGCTTGCGGATTGCCTGGCCTTGGCGCGCATTTTGTCGGCCATGGCGGTCATTTCGTTGTAGAGCAATTGCGGGTTCTTCTGCTTGATCGCCCAGGCCATGCGGCCCTGTTCGTGGGGCAGAATCATGAACTCGCCGGCGGCGACCTGCTGATAGATGTAGTCGGCGATGTCGGCGGCGCTGATGGGCGAGCTTTCCAGCAACTTGCCGACCTGGGCTTTCATGGCCGGGGTCGGACCACGGAAGGAGTCCAGCAGGTTGGTCTGGAAGAACGACGGACACACCACATGCACGCCGACTTCCTGATGCGCCAGCTCGATCAGCAGGCTTTCGGACAACGCCACCACGCCCGCCTTGGCCACGTTGTAGTTGCTCATCGCCGGGCCTTGCATCAGCGCGGCCATGGACGCGATGTTGATGATCTTGCCTTTGCTTTTTTCCAGCAGTGGCAGGAAAGCCTTGCAGCCCTTGACCACGCCCATCAGGTTGATCGCGATCTGCCAGTCCCAGTCCTCCAGGGACAACTCACTGAAGAACCCGCCAGACGCTACACCCGCGTTATTGACGATGACATCGATGCCGCCGAGTTTGACCTCGCAGGCCTGGGCGAACGCTGTCAACTGGCTGTAATCGCGCACGTCGCAGCGCTGGATGAAACCGTCACCGCCCGCTTCGCGGACCAGCTTGAGGGTTTCCTGCAGGCCGGGCTCGCTGACGTCCGACAAAGCCAGTTGCCAGCCTTCACGCGCCCAGCGCAGCGCGATTTCGCGACCCAGGCCAGAGCCTGCACCAGTGATCATCATGCGATTTTGCATAGCAGACAGCCTTGTTGTTCTTGGAAGATGCACCGAGTGTAGCGAAGGAAATTGCCCGACCCACGCTCCATCAGATTGCTGAATGGCCCGAGCAAACTGCGGGAGCGTCTGACGCAATCAAGGCAACTACAAAAAATAAGAACCCGTGCGAAATACTTCAAAAAAACTTGGAATTTTCCTGCAAGCGCAATAGTCCGAATTTTTAAGCAGCTCGAATTTACTTCATTCCCGCTGACCTTGATTGGCATGGTCAATCCACTGCATTTTCGACAAGGAAATAGACATGGGCACAATACTGATCATCATTCTGATCCTGTTACTGATCGGTGGTTTACCGGTCTTCCCGCACTCCAGAAGTTGGGGTTACGGCCCGTCCGGTATCATCGGCGTCGTATTGGTGGTGCTGTTGATCCTGCTCTTGCTTGGCCGAATATAAGTATCCGCCAGGCAAAAAAAAGAGGCCCTTGAAGGGCCTCTTTTTTTGCGTCACAACTTAGTCCGGCTTGCCATCAACAACACCGGCGGTGTTGTCCAGCAGACTCTTGGTCGCTGTTTGCAGGAACGCTTCGAGCTTGAGTTTCAACTCGGCGGTACGCGGCGCATCAGCAATGACTTCGGCGCGAGGGTTGGCACCCAATTCATACTGATACAACTTCGGCGCCATGTCCTTGTCCTTCGGCAGGACCAGAATCTGGTCCGCGGTGAGGACGGCCGTGGTCTGCTCACTGCCCGACGGCTTGATCACACCAATACCGGCGTCGCCTTCCGGCAGGTTGAGCAGGTCGCGTCCCCAGCACTGATGACGTACTTCGCCACCGATGCGGCCCATGATGGTCGGCACGATGTCGATCTGAGTGCCCACGGTGTGGTCACGCTGGCCGAACTTTTCCTGGATGCCCGGCGCGATCATCAGCATCGGCACGTTGAAGCGGCCCAGGTCCATTTCGGTGATCTGCCGTTCGTTACCAAAACCGTGGTCACCGACGACGACAAACAGGGTTTCCTTGAAGTACGGCTCCTTGCGGGCCTTTTCAAAGAACTGGCCCAGTGCCCAGTCCGAGTAACGCATGGCGGTCAGGTGTTCGTTCAGGTTGCCACGATCGGTCACGCGCTCGACCGGCAATGGCGTCGGCAAGGCGTAAGGCGTGTGGTTGGACAGGGTTTGCAGCAAGGCATAGAACGGCTTGCCGTTTTCCCGCGCCTTGAGCTCGACCAGGCCACGGTCGAACATGTCCTGGTCGGACACGCCCCAGGTCGGATCAGAGAACACCGGATTCACGAAATCGTTACGGCCGATGAAGTTGGTCATGCCTTGGTTGCTGAAGAAACCCGACTGGTTGTCCCAGGCGAAATCGCCGTTGTAGACATACACGTCGTCGAAGTCACGGGCGCTGAGCAACTGCGGCAGACCGGACAGCTTGTGGCTGCCTTCCGGGGTCTGCATCAGGTATTCGAAGCCCGGCAGGTTCGGGAAACAGGCCATGGTGGCGAACATGCCCTGGTGGGTATGGGTACCGTTGGAGAAGAAGCGGTCGAACAGCAAGCCTTCCTTCGACAGTTGGTCGAGGTACGGCGTAATGTTGCCTGGCCCCCCCAGCGCACCCACCGAGTGACCGGCCATGCTTTCCATCAGGATCACGACGACGTTCTTGATCGGCAAGGTCTTGTCGGCTGGCGGGGTGTAATCGCGACGTACCGCCGCGGTTTCGCCATCCACCAGTTTGTCATCCGCCATCACCAGCATGTCACGCACCACTTGCTGGGCTTGTGGCTGTGGCAGCGTGGCTTTCCAGATATTGTCGCGATCCTCGGACATCCGGCTCTTGGCGGCGGCGACCAGAGAAAGCGTACCGTTGAGACCCAACTGGTTGGCGAAGTTGGAATCTGTGGTGTAGACATCACCCCAGCGCATCGGCGGGCCTTGGCGCAAGGTGCCACGGGCCGCGACGACGCAGATCAGCAGGCAAACCACGAACACGCCAATGCGTGCATACCACGGCGCGACCTTGCGTGTGCCGATGCTGCCGCCACTGAACGGGCCACGAGGGCGGGTCGCACGGTCGGCGCCCTTGAATGCCATGCTCAGGATCACGGTACCCAGAGCCCACGCCAGCAGATAGCGGACCACCGGAAAACCATACCAGAGCATGCTGGCCACGGTTTTCGGGTCTTCCTTGACGTACTGGAAGACCAGGCCGTTGAGGCGCTGGTGGAATTCACGATAGAAGTCCATCTCCATCAGGCCCAGGAACAGCGCGATGCTGGAGACCACTGTCAGCCAGAGTCGGAACAGCCCGCGTGCCGCCATGGCCCGGGCGCTGAACAAGGCCAGCAGCAACGGAATACTGAGATAGACCACCAGGCGCAGGTCGAAACGCAGACCGTTGGCGAATGCCTCGAGGAAGGTCGAGGCCGGTGTGTCGAGGATCATCGAGCTGTTGTAAGCCAGCAGCGCGACGCGCAGCAGACTGAACATGACCATCATGACCAGGGCACACAACAGCGTGTAGGCCAGATGCGATTTGACGGTCGGTTGCAGCAGGCGACTAGAAGCTCGCTGCTGACTCAGGGCGTCCGGGATTGCCATGTCGTTTTAGGACCCATTGGAAGTTGAAGTTTCAAAAATACAGCTGCGCCTTGCCCTCTTTTCGGCCCGTACCAGGCCTGGGGGTTTGCGCGGTGCGCAAATGTTGCACGATCAACGGCAGCATTGCCATTGATAACTACCCTCATCCCGAGTCTTTCATCCTGCATTCAGCCATACGCTGCGCGTTACGGGAGAGCCGGCGAATTGTCTTGGAGAGTGGGTGAAAATTTCGTGCAACGCATATCCGGAAACAAATTAAAACCTGAGCATCGTTCAAAAAAGCAAACGCCCCGATCGAGTCGGGGCGTCACGAAGTCACCTCAAAAGAGTGACACAATTACTTCTCGGCGCGTTCCTTGAGGGCTTTCAAGGTATTGAACGGGGCATCCACCACGAACTTGTTGGCCACCATCGACGGCACGCTGCCGCCCGGCTCGGTGTGCACCTGATAGGTCACTTCGATCTGGTCGCCCTTGGGTACGAACTTCCAGAAACCGTCGACCTTGGTGACCCGGACGAAGCCTTTTTCTTCAGGAATGTATTTCGGCACGCCTTCGAGCTTGCGGGTCAGGCTGCCATCGGCCCCTTCGATGGTGGTGATGTGCAACACCGAATCACGGGGAGTAACCGGCCACGGGGTGTTGAACTGAGTGTAGGTCCAGCTCTGCTCACCTTCGTGCTTGAGCAGCTTCTGGGTTTTGCATTCGTGAATCCAGGCGCAGGCTCCGGACACGTCGTCCTGCAACGCACGCAGCTTGGCCATGGTGGTCTTCATCAGCGTGACGCCCTGGTAGGCCTTGTAGTCGGAGCCGGCCACTTCACTCAGGGAGATCTTGATGCCGTCTTCGTCTTTCTTGACCTTCCAGTCTTCGGCCTGGGCCGTCGAGGTAACCAGCACAACCGTCAAACCACACAGCACAGCCATACGATGCAGCGAACCCATAGTCTTATTCCTTATTGTTGAAGTTCCGTTCGTAGAACACATCACGCCGCCGTCATTTGCTCCCACCAGCCAATCAACCGGATGGCTTCTTCGCTGCTGTTTCCGCACACCTCGGGGTCGGCCTCGAAGGCAGAACACACCGCCGGCCGTTCCGGCTGGCCGAAAATACTGCACAGGTTATCGGAGGAAAGTTGCAGGCAACGCTGCCCCGCGGCCTTGCCATTGGGCATACCGGGAATCGGCGAACTGATGGAAGGGGCAATGCAACAAGCGCCACAGCCCTCACGGCATTTCATGACGACAAGCTCCTCGCGACGAGCAATGTGTTAATGGACGGGGCACAGAGTACCCGTTAAAACAGTTGTTTTAAATTACCTGCGGGCGGGTTTTTCAACGCAAACGAGCATGACCGGCCAGTCTCCGACAAAGCGTCTGGCCTGCGGCTCGCGGATCCTGACGGGGTTACTGCTTGAACTCGAAATCCAGTGCCGCGCCTTCGACCTCGTAGCGTTCTTCATTTCGCAGTTGCAGCTGCATTTCGTTGCTGAGCAGGCGGCCGTTGAGCTGGAACTCGCTGTTGCCGCTTTTGTCACCGAACATCTGGGGTAACAACGGTTCGCGCCTGACCAACGGCACCGTTCCGACCGGCTTGAGCTCTTGAACCATATCCTTGGGCAAGCTCAGATCCAGTTTGGTAGATGGAAGCTCAGTCTTTGCCACCTCGCTGGCCGGTTTCGATTTGGAGGCAATGGGCGGACGCTTTTTCACGGGCGTCGCCTGCTTACCGGCCACCGAGGCTTTTTTGACAGGTGCGGTTTCTATCGGTGCGACGTGGAAACTGCCGGTAGTCTGATCCTGCTCGGTGGCAGCCACGACGGATGCCGGCTGAATACTCGCAATCAGGCAGAGCCAAAGCCAGGCGGCAGGAAAAGTCGGTTTCATGTATCCAACGGTGGGTGCAAACGGCAGAGATGCATATGCTCGCCTGTTGCAGCCCACAAGACAAGCGCAGTCGCAGCCTGTTACAAACCGCCAGCCATCTCCTGGCAGAGTTGGGTGGCCAGCATGCCCAGGGTCATCAATGCACGCTCGGCCTCGCGGTTCCACGGGGTGCCGCAGTTGAGCCGGATGCAGTGATTGAATTGCTCGGTATTACTGAAGATCAGTCCCGGCGCGATACTGATGCCCTGCTGCAATGCCCGCACGTGCAACTCTTGCGTGTTGACCCGCCCCGGCAGACTGACCCACAGAATGAAGCCGCCGGTAGGTCGGGTCATCTGCGTGCCTTCAGGGAAATACTGTTGCACGGCCAATTGGAAGGCGCTGAGGTTTTTCCGGTACTCCTGACGGATGAAGCGCAAATGCCGGTCGTACCCGCCATTTTCCAGGTACGCGGCAATGCCCATCTGGGTCACGCTGCACGCGGAATGTGTACTGAAGGTCTGCAAGCGCTGGATTTCCTGCTGATACTTGCCGGCAATCATCCAGCCGATCCGCACGCCAGGCGACAGGGTCTTGGAGAAGCTCGAGCAATAGATCACCCGGTCCAGCCGATCGTAGGCCTTGAGAGACTTGGTGCGCCCCTGCTCGAACATCAGCTCACCGTAGATATCGTCTTCGACAATCTGGATATCGAAGTCCGACGCCAGGCGCAGCAATTGTTTCTGCCGCTCCTCCGGCATGGTGCCGCCCAACGGATTGCTCAGGCGGGTGGTCAGCACCAACGCCTTGATCGACCATTGGTTGGCCGCCAGTTGCAGGGCTTCCAGGCTCATGCCCGTGGCTGGATCACTGGGGATCTCGATGACCTTGAGCCCCAACAGGTCGGCCAGTTGCAGCAACCCGTAATAGGTCGGCGACTCGGCCGCGATCAGATCGCCCGGACGGGTCAGCACACGCAAGGACATCTGCAGCGCATCGACGCAACCGTGGGTGATCACCACCTCCGACGGATCGACCACCACGCCGGCATCGCGCATGCGGATCGCCACCTGTCGGCGCAACGGCTCGAAACCAGGGCTGAACATGTAGCTGAAGGCCCGCGGGCTATGGAAACGGGTGACTTTGGCCAATTGCTGATGCAGTGCCCGCACCGGCAAATAGTCGACACTCGGCACCGCAGCGCCCAGCGGGAAGACACCTTCACGACGGGACTCGACCAGGACTTGCTGAATGATGCTGCTGCGGGTGACCAGCCCGGGGCGCTCGACCCGGGCGATGTCCGGCGTCGGCGCGGTGAGTGCCGGCGTCTGGTGCACGTAGTAACCCGACTGCGGCCGGGCGCGGATCAGCCCCTGATCCTCGAGATTGGCATACGCCTGCAACACCGTCGCATGGCTGACATTGAGCTGCGAGCTCATCTTGCGCACCGAAGGCACGCGCTCCCCCGGCTGATAGACCCCACGGCGGATGTCTTCGGCCAGTTGTTGAGCAATACGTTGATAGAGCAAAAGATTGGTCATGACGCAGCACTCGATTTCACGGGCATTTTATTCTTGTGTGAAACAATACCGGAACAGTTTAGAAGTGTACGGGGACAGTTGCCACAAAAGTCGACCGTACAGTGCAGTGTCAGCAAAATCTGTACTGTTTTGTGCGGTAATCGGCAGGCAAAAAAAACCCGGCACTGCATGGCAGGCCGGGCTTTCCAGCGACGCAACCCTTAGCGGGCAGCGCCGAGCTGGCCCTTTTCATCGGAAAACACAATTTCCACCCGACGATTCTGCGCCCGGCCCCGTTCCGACGCGTTCGCGTCCACCGGATACTCGTCGCCATAACCCTCGACCTGGATGCGCTTGTCGTCGATACCCAGGTCCATCAGCACGTCAGCCACCGATTGCGCGCGGTCGCGGGACAGCTTGAGGTTTTCCTGCTTGCCCCCGGTACTGTCCGTATAACCTTCGATCCGCACCACTCGCTTGGGGTTGAGTTGCAGGAACTGCACGATCTTCAGCACCACACGGTTGGCCGACGGTTTCAATTCCGCTTCGCCGGTGTCGAACAGCATGTCGCCCAAGGTCATCACCAGACCGCGGTCGGTCTGGCTGGTCGTCAATGCCAGGATCTGCTCCTCGAGCCATTTGCCTTGCTGCTGCACGCTGAACAGTTTGGATTCACGCAATGCCAGTTGCAGACGCTGCCGCTCCAGTTCGAGTTTCGCCGCTTGCTCTTCGTTGAGCACCTGATTGGTATGCTCCCGGGCAATGGCGCTGTAGCGCTGGCTCAGGTAGGCGTAATGCACCACGTCCGAACCGCTGCCCCAATAGCTGGACAGGCGATCGGCACGGGCCAGGGACTCACCGGCGCGAATCACGTCCTTGGGGGCGATTCGCAGCACATTGGAGTCTTCCTTGACCTTCTGAAAGTCGGCACCGGCCTGCTGCAACGCGGACTCGCTGTGCTGGCTGGCGCAGCCAAAGAGGCTCGCGCAGCCTGCCAGGATCAAACCGCCGAGGGCTTTGCTCTTGAGGCTCATTGGGCATCTCCCAGTTGCTTGCGCAGGCGGGCGATGCGGGTGTTGAGCACGTTCAACTGTTCCTCGCTCTTGGCCGTCAACACCTTGGCTTCAGCCAGGCGCGCATCGAGTTCGGCCTGTTCGGCCCGCATGCGTGCGTTTTTGAAGGATTGATCGGTCATGTTGCCCTTGGCGCGGTTGAACTTGTCTTCGGCCAGTTTCATTTCCGGCACATCGTCGGCGGTGGCGCCTACGGCCTTGGCCTGTTCGAGTGCCTGTTCGGTCAGGCGAATCTGTTCATTCGGCGCAGGATCGGTTGCACAACCCGCCAGGGCGGCAAAGGCCACGGCAGCGAAAAGAGGTCGAATACTCACTGAAAATCCTTACTGTTTTGGGGTACTGACGGGTTGTTGCGGGGGGCTTGGCTGTGGTTGTGAGCGTTGTGCTTTCCATCGCTCGATATTGCGCATCAGCACGGCCTCCGTCAGTCCGGACGCGGGCAATTCTGTCATCTTTTTGGCCAACTGTCCGCGCAACCACGGATCGTTGCACGCCGAGTCATGGGAAATCGCCAGGTACAGGCCAGGTTTGTCGACCGGTTGCGAGCGCGCGACCAGGTCAGCGGCCATGCCCAGTGTCTGCGCGGTCGCCATGCCCGAGTAACGCCCTGCCAGTACAAACTCGACCTCGCCCAACAGCAGTTTTTGAAAGGCCTGGGTCAGGTTGGACGTGCGCGTGAGGGTCAGTTGCTGTCCGGCAAAGGTGCTGAATTGCGGGGTCATTCGGGCCTTTTCCGACACGGCACCGGGATGGCCGTGCAGGTCCTGTGCTTCGTTGTAGACCAGTGTCGAGTCCTTGCGAGTCCAGACCAGGTAGTCGTTTTCCAGCAAGGCTGGATGGATGTAGTCCAGGGTCTCCAGCTCGCTGACGGTCAACGTCGCGTCCGCCAGCATGTCCATGCGCCCGCTGCGCACTTCGTCCAGGGCCTGGGCGCGCTTGCCGGCATAAAGCAGTTCGACCTTGAGCCCCAACTCCCCCGCCACTTGCTGCAGCAAATCGGCGCTGGCACCGATCAGGTATTTGGGATTGTGCGGGTCTTGCCACAGGTACGGCGGTGCGTCCGGGCTGCCGGTTACCACAAGGCGCTCGCATTTGCCTGCAGCGACAGACAGCGCCGGCAATAGCGTCAATCCCAGCAAGCTCCACACACAGCGCAGATCCATCGCTTCACACTCCACTCAAACTCGGTGATGCCCCCCTGTAGGAGCGAGCTTGCTCGCGATGGATTCAAAGGCACCGCGTTTATCCAGGATCAACGCGTCATCGTTAACGTCCATCGCGAGCAGGCTCGCTCCTACAGAATGAAGAGCAAAAAAAAGCCCGACCAAAAGGCCGGGCTCTTTATAAGTGAAGCAGCCGGATTAGACCAGCTTCTCCAGCTCAGGGATGGCTTCGAACAGGTCCGCCACCAGGCCGTAATCGGCCACCTGGAAGATCGGCGCTTCTTCGTCCTTGTTGATCGCTACGATCACTTTGGAGTCTTTCATGCCGGCCAGGTGCTGGATCGCGCCGGAGATACCGACGGCGATGTACAGCTGTGGAGCAACGATCTTGCCGGTCTGACCGACCTGCATGTCGTTCGGAACAAAACCTGCGTCGACCGCGGCGCGCGATGCACCGACGGCAGCGCCCAGCTTGTCGGCCAGGGCGTACAGGTGTTTGAAGTTATCGCCATTCTGCATGCCGCGACCGCCGGAAACGACGATCTTGGCAGCGGTCAGTTCCGGACGATCGGACTTGGCCAGTTCTTCGCCAACGAAGCTGGAGATGCCAGCGTCGTGGGCAGCGCCAACAGCTTCAACGGCAGCAGAGCCACCTTCAGCTGCAACCGGGTCGAACCCGGTGGCACGCACGGTGATCACCTTGACCGCAGCGTTCGACTGAACGGTAGCGATGGCGTTACCGGCATAGATCGGACGCTTGAAGGTGTCGGCGCTTTCTACCGAGATGATCTCGGAGATCTGGTCAACGTCCAGGGCAGCGGCAACGCGCGGCAGGATGTTTTTGCCGTTGGAAGTGGCGGCAGCCAGGATGTGGCTGTAGCCCTTGCCCAGCTCTGCAACCAGAGGAGCGACGTTTTCCGGCAGCTGGTGAGCGTAGGCAGCGTTATCGGCTACCAGCACTTTAGCCACGCCAGCGACTTTCGCAGCGGCTTCAGCCACGGCGCCAGCGCCCTGGCCAGCGACCAGAACGTGGATGTCACCACCGATTTTGGCGGCAGCAGCAACGGTGTTCAGCGTGGCCGGAGCCAGCACTTTGTTGTCGTGTTCAGCAATAACCAAGATAGTCATTTAGATTACCTTCGCTTCGTTTTTCAGTTTCTCGACCAGTTCAGCCACCGACTTGACCTTGATACCCGCGCTGCGTGCAGCCGGCGCTTCGACTTTCAAAGTCTTGTTGGTGGAGGCGGTGGAAACGCCCAAAGCATCCGGAGTCAGCACTTCGAGAGGCTTCTTCTTGGCTTTCATGATGTTTGGCAGAGACGCATAGCGCGGCTCGTTCAAACGCAGGTCGGTGGTGACGATCGCCGGCAGTTTCAGGGAAACTGTTTGCGCGCCGCCGTCGATTTCACGGGTCACAGCTACGCTGTCGCCGCTGATTTCGACTTTCGAAGCGAACGTGCCCTGACCGTAGCCGCTCAATGCAGCGAGCATCTGGCCAGTCTGGTTGTTGTCGCTGTCGATGGCCTGTTTGCCAAGGATCACCAGCTGAGGCTGTTCCTTGTCGACAACAGCTTTCAACAGTTTGGCAACAGCCAGGGAAGTCAGGTCTTCGGCGGACTCGACGAGGATGGCGCGGTCGGCACCCAGAGCCAGCGCGGTGCGCAGTTGCTCTTGAGCGGTGGACGGGCCTACGGAGACGACGACGATTTCAGTCGCAACACCCTTCTCTTTCAGGCGTACGGCTTCTTCCACGGCGATTTCGCAGAACGGGTTCATCGACATCTTGACGTTGGCAAGATCGACGCCGGAATTGTCCGCCTTGACGCGAACCTTGACGTTGTAATCCACAACGCGTTTGACAGCTACAAGAACCTTCATGGATTCCTCGTTACTCTCCGGTGAAAAGAAAGTCGCCTAGGCGAACCTGGCGGTTGATGCTCATCGGGCGCAAGGGCACCTCCAAAAACGCCGGCAAAGCGGTCAAGTGACCATCGCTCATGATCTGGATGACCGTTGGTCAGTGGTGACTGACGAGTCATTCAACATCGCGGCGTGTAAACTGCACATCAAACCCGCGCAGCGCATCACTCTCTACTGCCATCGCCCTGTCTTTAGAGGTGCTCTTGAAACCAACAGCCAGCCTACGGCGAGCGCAAAACCGCCCGTATCTTGACCGGAACGCCTATTCCGGTCAATACGCCAAAATGGCCGTTCATAAGGCGCGTGACTTTGATTTCTCTGGCTTTGAGCCAATTCAAACAAACGTTTGTATTGGACGCTGAGAGTGGTGTAGATATAATGCGCCACCAAAAGAGAAAGGTGGTCAATCGATTGTCCTCTTCCGGCGTTGCGCCGGAATTCATGGATGCGACACCCGACTTCCAAATTAGAAAAAAAACTGTTGAGCCTTGAGTAGGAGATAACCTGTGGAACGCGAATACATGGAATTCGACGTGGTCATCGTCGGTGCCGGCCCCGCTGGTCTTTCCGCCGCCTGCCGCTTGAAGCAGAAGGCCGCTGAAGCCGGTAAGGAAATCAGCGTCTGCGTGGTCGAAAAAGGCTCCGAAGTCGGTGCTCACATTCTGTCCGGCGCCGTGTTCGAACCACGGGCCCTGAACGAACTGTTCCCGAACTGGAAAGAACTCGGCGCGCCGCTGAACACGCCCGTCACCCGCGACGACATCTTCGTGCTCAAGAACGCTGAAAGCGCGCAGAAAATTCCAGACTTCTTTGTGCCCAAGACCATGCACAACGAAGGCAACTACATCATCTCCCTGGGCAACCTGTGCCGCTGGCTGGCCCAGCAGGCCGAGAACCTGGGCGTGGAAATCTACCCCGGCTTCGCCGCTCAGGAAGCGCTGATCGACGAAAACGGCGTGGTTCGCGGGATCATCACCGGCGACCTGGGCGTTGACCGCGAAGGCAACCCGAAGGAAGGCTTGTACACTCCTGGCATGGAACTGCGTGGCAAGTACACGCTGTTCGCCGAAGGTTGCCGTGGCCACATCGGCAAGCAACTGATCAAGCGCTTCAACCTGGACACTGACGCTGATGCCCAGCACTACGGCATCGGCCTGAAGGAAATCTGGGAAGTCGACCCGGCCAAGCATCAGCCAGGCCTGGTAGTGCACACCGCCGGTTGGCCGATGGACATCATGGGCACCGAGAACACCGGTGGCTCGTTCCTCTATCACCTGGAAAACAACCAGGTCGTGGTTGGCCTGATCGTCGACCTGTCCTACAGCAACACCTACCTGTCGCCGTTCGACGAGTTCCAGCGTCTCAAGCATCACCCGGTGCTTGCTCAGTACCTGGAAGGCGGCAAGCGCATCAGCTACGGCGCACGTGCCATCTGCAAGGGCGGCCTGAACTCGCTGCCGAAAATGGTGTTCAAGGGCGGCGCGCTGATCGGTTGCGACCTCGGTACCCTGAACTTCGCCAAGATCAAAGGCAGCCACACCGCGATGAAGTCCGGCATGCTCGCCGCTGAATCCGTGGCCGAGGCGCTGTTCGCCGAGAAGGACGGCACCGAAGAGCTGACCACTTATGTGGACGCGTTCAAGAAGAGCTGGCTCTACGAAGAACTGTTCGCCAGCCGCAACTTCGGCCCGGCGATCCACAAGTTCGGCGCCATCGTCGGCGGCGGTTTCAACTGGCTCGACCAGAACATCTTCGGCGGCAAACTGCCGTTCACCCTGCACGACACCAAGCCGGATTACGCTTGCCTCAAGCTCGCGGCCGACTGCAAGAAGATCGACTACCCGAAACCGGACGGCAAGCTCAGCTTCGACAAACTCAGCTCGGTGTTCATCTCCGGTACCAACCACGAAGAAGAACAGCCGTGCCACCTGAAGCTGGCCGACGCGAGCATCCCGATCAGCAAGAACCTGCCGCTGTACGATGAGCCGGCACAGCGTTACTGCCCGGCCGGCGTGTATGAAGTGATCACCAAGGAAGACGGCGAGAAGCGCTTCCAGATCAACGCCCAGAACTGCGTTCACTGCAAGACCTGCGACATCAAGGACCCTGCACAGAACATCACCTGGGTGGCGCCGGAAGGGGCTGGTGGCCCGACTTACCCGAACATGTAAGCCGAACCGCTGAACATCAAGGCTCCCGAAACGGGGGCCTTTTTGTTGCGTGCGATTCAGGACATAACACCGCTCCCACAGGGGATCTATTACCAACTCAGGCAGCGCGTTCATCCCCGGGATTACGCTCGAAGTACCGCTTGTACTCGCGACTGAACTGCGACGTGCTCTGATACCCCACCCGATGCGCCACCTGCGCCACACCCAGCCCCTCCCCCACCAACAACTGCTGCGCCCGCAGCAGACGCAATCGCTTCAGGTACTGCACCGGTGACAACAAGGTGCTGCGCTTGAAATGCTCGTGAAAGGTCGACGCACTCATGTTGGCGCAACTGGCCAGGGTCTCGACGTTCAACGGTTCGGTGTAATGCGCATGCAGATGACTGAGGGATGCCGCGATCCGGGCGAACTGCCCCTGCTGCTCAACCAGTGCCCGCAATACATCGGCTTGCGGACCGCGCAAGGCGACGAACAGCAACTCACGCAAACGCGCTTGCCCCATGATCTGGCATTCCAGCGGATCGTGCAGGCAACGCAGCAGCCGCTCGACACAACCGCGCATGGCGTCATCGAGTACTGCCGAGGTCATGGACTCCGGTGTTTGCGCCGGAATATGCCGCCCCGGCGCCAGGCCCATCGCCAACACCAACTCGCCCAGCATCACCCGGTCGATCGCGACGGAAACACCCAGCATCGGCCCGCTGGGCGCGGCAAAGGTTTCACACTCGAACGGCACCGGCAGCGCCTGAATCAGGTAATGCCCAGCACCATATTCCAGGGTGCGCGGCCCCAGGTACGCCAGTTTGCTGCCCTGGGCGATGATCACCAGGCTCGGCTCATAGATCTGCGGCCCACGGGCCACGTCGCAACTGGCCCGCAGAACCTGTACGCCCGGCAACGCAGTCGGGACGAAACCGTCGCGAGTGGACAGCGGCTCGATCAGCGAAACCAGGGTGGCATTGGCATCAAGGTAACGGGTCAACAGCATCGGGGCTCTTCACAAAAAAGGTCACGGAATAAGGGACGAAAGCATCATCGCAGGTCTGATTGCCAATGGGTTCGAACAGAGGCGGATGCCGGAGGAATAGGCATGACACCCGGAGGAATCGCCATGGCCGGTACAGGGGACGACGCCCAAAATGCGCCACCTCACCCGTCAGCGCTTTTGCGAGGTTCACCATGTACACCGCCATCGGATACGCCGCCCAGTCGGCCACCACTCCCCTCGCCCCCGTGAAATTCGAACGTCGCAGCCCAAGGCCTGACGACGTTGCCATCGAGATTCTCTACTGCGGCGTCTGCCATTCCGACATCCATCAGGCCCGCAACGAGTGGGGCATTGCCGTTTACCCGCTGATGCCTGGCCACGAAATCGTAGGCAAGGTGACCGCCGTGGGTGCGAGTGTCACCCAGCATAAAGTCGGCGATCTGGTTGGTGTCGGCTGCATGGTCGATTCCTGCCGCAGCTGCGAAGCCTGCCAGGCCAACCTCGAGCAATACTGCCTCGAAGGTCCGACCATGACCTACGCCACCCCGGACCGCGTGGATGGCAGCAACACCATGGGCGGCTACTCCGACAGCATCGTGGTCAGCGAGCACTTTGTGGTGCGTATCCCGGAAAAACTGCCCCTGGCCAGCGCCGCGCCGATCCTGTGCGCCGGCATCACCACCTACTCACCGCTCAAGCACTACGGCGTGAAGGCCGGTGACAAGGTCGGGATTCTCGGCATGGGCGGCCTGGGCCACATGGGCATCAAGTTCGCCAAGGCCATGGGCGCCGAGGTGACCTTGTTCACCCGTTCGGCGAGCAAGGCCGAAGAGGCTCGTCGCCAGGGTGCGGACCATGTGATCGTGTCCACCGATGATGCCCAGATGCAGGCTGCGGCCGGGCACTTCGATTTCCTGCTCGACACCATTCCGGTGCAGCACGACCTCAACCCTTACCTCGATACGCTGCGATTCGACGGCGTACATATCCTGGTGGGGTTGATCGAACCGGTGGAGCCACCGGTACATGCCGCCAAACTGGTGTTGGGGCGTCGCGTGCTCGCCGGCTCGCTGATCGGCGGCATCGCAGAAACCCAGGAAGTGCTGGATTTCTGCGCCGAGCACAACATCACCTGCGACATCGAGATGCTCGACATCCGCCAGATCAACGAGGCTTACGCCCGCATGATCGCCGGTGACGTGAAGTACCGCTTCGTCATCGACATGGCGACCTTGAAAATCTAAACCTTCAAGCCAAGCTCCGCCGACAGCCGGGCCGTGACCCCTTTGATCAGGGGAATCAGCTCGGCCATTTTTTCCAGCGGCATGTAAGGCACGGTACTGGCAATGCTGATGCCGGCGACGATGCGCTTGCTGGCATCACGGATCGGAGCGGCCACACAGCGGATCGACGGTTCGTTGTCTTCCAGGTCGAACGCATAACCGCCGGCCACATACTCGACCATGCGCTGCTGAAACTGCTCCCAGGTTTGCTCCGGGTGCTGCGGCCAGAACTGGTTTTTCCCACCCACCGGCAGGCTGACTTCGTAAAGGCGCTGCCACTCTTGCGGTGAATCATCGAGCATCAGCGCCTTGCCGATCCCGGTGCGCGCCAACGGCATGCGATGGCCGACCCGCGAACGCATTTCCGGGCCATTGCGCCCCGGATTCTTGTGCAGGTACAGCACTTCGTCGCCTTCACGGATCGCCAGGTGAATGGTGTCGCCGGTCAACGCCGACAACTCATCCAGGTACGGCCCGGCCAGGGTCACCAACGGCAGCTCTTCACGGGCCTGAAAGCCCAGTTCGATCAGTTTCGGCCCCAGCAAATAACCGACTTGCGGCACCACCCGCAGATAACGCTCGTCCACCAGGCAACTGGCCAGGCGATGGGTGGTGCTGCGCGTGGTGCCGATCAGCCGGGCGATTTCCTTGAGATCCCGGGCGCCGCTGGCCACGGCCTGGACCACACCCAACCCGCGAAGCAGGGTCTGGGTGCCGGTCGGCGCGGCGTCCTTGGCGATTTTTGGGGCGTCTTCCTGCATATCCAGCCTTTACCGTTGAGCGAGTGAACGGGCGGCATTATGGTCGCCCGCGTGCCACGACTACAACTTGATACGCTCGACCTTGCCCACCAGCAAGATGTAGGACAGTGCGCCAATCAGTGCAAGCACCGAGATATAGGTGATCGCCGGGGCAAAAGAATCACCCGTCGCGAGGAAGCCGATCACGATAGGCGTGGCAATCGCCGACAGGTTGCCGATGAAGTTGAACACACCGCCGGTCAGCCCGAGCAAGCGCGCCGGAGCCAAAGTCGATACCAGCGACCAGGTAATCGAAGCCAGGCCATTGCCGAAGAATGCCAGCGCGAGGAAGGCAATCACCAACGGCGTCGACTCGACAAAGTTGGCGCCGATGATCGAGGTGGAAATCAGCAGGCCACTGATGATCGGCAACTTGCGGGCGAAACCTACCGTGTAACCGCGACGGATCAAAAAGTCCGAGAAGAAACCGGAACACAGCACACCGATAAACGCGGCGAGAAACGGCAGCGATGCCAACAGGCCGGACTTGATGAAGTCCATGCCGCGATACTTCACCAGGTAGGTCGGGAACCAGGTGAGGAAGAACCACAGTGTCGAGTTGAGGCAGAACTGCCCGAGGTAAATGCCCCAGAGCTTGCGCTTGGTCAGGACAATCCCCAGGTCGGTCCAGCTGAATTTGGCTTTGACCCTGGCCTGTTCGGCCTGGATGTCCACCAGCCCGCCGCCCTCGCGGATCAAATCGATTTCCGCGTCATTGGCACCTTTGAAATCCCGTGGCTCGCGATACACCGCGTACCAGATCACCGCCCACACAATGCCCACCGCGCCAGTAGTGACGAACACCATGTGCCAGCCGAATTCGTGCTGCAGCCAGGCCAGCACCGGCGTCAGGAAGGCCAGACCGACGAATTGCCCGGAGGTATAGAAACCGATGGCCGTGGCACGCTCGCGCTCGGGGAACCAGGTGGTGACCACACGGCTGTTGATCGGGTACGCCGGCGCTTCCAGGGCGCCGACTGCCATGCGCAACACGAACAGCGCGATGAAGCTGCCGGCGAAGCCGAGCATCACCGTGGCCACCGACCACAGCAGCAAGGCAACACTGTAAAGGATGCGCGGTGGCACGCGATCCACCAGCCAGCCGCCGGGGATTTGCATGGCCGCGTAGGTCCAGCCGAACGCAGAGAAGATCAGGCCGACGTGGATCGGGTCGATGCCCAAGTCACTGGTCAATGCCGGGGCAGCGATGGACAGGTTGCTGCGGTCCAGGTAGTTGATCACCACGGTGATGAACAACAGCACCATGATGAAAAAACGCTTGCGGCTGGGCGTCACCAACGACGCCTGCCCGGTGAGGGTTTGCGGTTGCATGGGGGGTGCCTCTTCTTATGGTTATTGAGGTCGATTTGAAACTTCGCGCAGACCCCTTGTAGGAGCGAGCCTGCTCGCGATGGTGTGTCAGTCGACATCAGGCTGAATGACACACCATCGCGAGCAAGCTCGCTCCTACAGGGGATAAGTGGTGGATCAGGGAGTGATCACCACTCGGCAAAACTGCCATCGGCATGGCGCCAGATCGGGTTGCGCCAGCGGTGGCCGATGGTGGCGCGTTCGATCACGTATTCCTCGTTGATCTCGATGCCCAGGCCCGGGCCGTTCGGGATCTTCACGAAGCCTTTGTCGTAGTCGAACACCCTTGGGTCTTTGACGTAGTCGAGCAGGTCGTTGCTCTCGTTGTAATGGATGCCCAGGCTCTGTTCCTGGATGAACGCGTTGTAGCAAGCCGCGTCCAGTTGCAGGCACGCCGCCAGAGCAATCGGGCCCAACGGGCAATGCAGCGCCAGCGCCACGTCGTAGGCTTCGGCCATGTTGGCGATCTTGCGGGTCTCGGTGATGCCACCGGCGTGGGAGGCATCCGGCTGGATGATGTCGACATAACCTTCGCTGAGCACGCGCTTGAAATCCCAGCGCGAGAACAGCCGTTCGCCCAGGGCAATCGGCGTACTGGTCAGCGGCGCCAACTCTTTGAGCGCTTCGTAGTTTTCGCTCAGCACCGGCTCTTCGATGAACATCAGCTTGTACGGATCAAGCTCCTTCATAAGCACCTTGGCCATGGGCTTGTGCACCCGGCCATGGAAGTCGACGCCTATGCCGACGTTCGGGCCGACGGCATCGCGCACGGCAGCGACGTTGGCCAGGGCCTGGTCGACCTTGTCGAAGGTATCGAGGAATTGCAGCTCTTCGGTGCCGTTCATTTTCACCGCGGTAAAACCACGCTCGACCGCTTCTTTCGCCGCACGCGCGGTGTCCGCTGGACGGTCACCGCCGATCCACGAGTACACACGAATCTTGTCCCGCACCTGGCCACCCAGCAGATCGCTGACCGACACGCCCAGCGCCTTGCCCTTGATGTCCCACAAGGCCTGATCGATACCGGCCAGAGCGCTCATGTGGATCGCGCCGCCACGGTAGAAGCCGCCGCGATAGAGCACGGTCCAGATGTCTTCGATGTTGCGCGGGTCTTTACCGATCAGGTAGTCGGACAATTCTTCAACGGCAGCGGCAACGGTGTGGGCGCGACCTTCGACCACGGGCTCACCCCAACCGGTGACGCCCTCGTCGGTTTCGACCTTGAGGAAGCACCAGCGCGGCGGAACGATGAAGGTGGTCAGTTTGGTGATTTTCATCTTTTGGCTCTCTTATTAGATGCAGCGCGCTCGGCGCTCAATGAAGTCTCAGCGAAGGGCTTTCCAGGCAGCGACGTAGGCCTCGGCATTGGCCGACACTTGCGTAGGCGTCATGCCCGGTTTGAACAGGCCGGAACCGAGGCCGAAACCTTTGACGCCGGCGTCGATGAACGACTGCATGTTGTCTGGCGTGATCCCGCCAACCGGCGCCAGCAGGGTTCCGGCAGGCAATACGGCGAGCCAGGCTTTGACGACTGCCGGCCCCATCTGCTCGGCCGGAAACAGCTTCAGCACATCCGCGCCTTCAGCCAGTGCCGTGAAGGCTTCGGTCGGCGTGGCGACACCCGGCGACAGGTACAACCCTGCCGCTTTCGCCGCGCGCAAGACCTTCGGATCGCTATGGGGCATGACGATCACCTGGCCGCCCGCGGCTTTCACTTGCTCGACCTGCTCCGGCGTCAACACCGTACCGGCACCGATCAGGCAATCGGCGGGCAAGGTACTGCGCAGGATGCGGATACTTTCGTACGGTTCAGGGGAATTGAGCGGCACTTCGATGACGCGAAATCCGGCGGCGTACAGGACTTCGCCGATGGCCGCCGCTTCCTGCGGGCGCAGGCCACGCAGGATCGCGATCAGGCCGTTTTGCGCCAGGGCTTGTTTGAGCATGTCAGGACTCCAGTCAGGTTTAACGGGATGCGGTGCACGTGACCAGGCCGGCAGCCAACGCCAGTTGCCACAACCCGCGTTCGGTGGCCTGTTCGGCCAGGGTCACCCGGGCAAAACCGCAGGCGTCGAGCGCACGGCTGTAGCGGGCACAGAGTTGGGTGTTGCCGATGAGGATGATCGAAGGCAGATGCACACTGTTGCGTCGGCGCCGCTGGACATTGGCCACGGCCGTCAACTCGTGGCCGATCAGCAGGCCGGACAGATAGTCCGCCTGGGCGATTGCGCTCAACTCGCCGGTCAGCCCGAGACTGCGGGCGCTGAACATCGTCGACAGCAGGCCGATTTCACCGTGCGCCGACAACGCGACCTTCACGCCGCGATCAAACGCATCGCCATCGAAAGACGCGCCACATTGTTGGGTGCGTCCGAGAATGCTGTGTTGACTGAGCACGGCGAAGACTTCGCCGGTCATGAAAGTGTCGAAGTGCACGATGCAGCCGCCGGCCACTTCCACCCATTTCGAATGGCTGCCCGGCAGGCCGATCAGCAGATCAGCGCCCGCCTCGCTCGTCAGGTTTTGCAGCACGCCGAGTACCTGGGTTTCTTCGCCGCGCATCACGTTCGGCAAAGGCGAACGCTCGATGACGCCGGGCACGATGTGCACATCGACGCCGCGCCGGCTGCGCACGGTTTGCAAGGAAGTACCGAGCGTGGCGACGTTCGCCGGCGTGTCCCGGTAGGCCGCTTCGCTCCAACCCTGGGCGCTGCCGACCATGCCGCAGGCAATCACCGGCAAATCCGGCTGGGCGTCGAGCCAGTCGCCACAAGCCTCATCGAAGGCCAGTTCGAAACCATCGGCGCATTCCCGGCCGCCAATGATTCGCGGCGCTTTCGGCAGCTGCATGATCCCCGACGACAGCGAACGCTGTTCGAGCACTTGCCCGCCTTCGGCCAGTTTGTAAGCACGTAATGAGGTTGTCCCCCAGTCGAGCGCGATCAATTGCGCCTGCATCGCTTCACCTGTTTTGGTTTTTGGCAGTGAGTGAGCGGGACTATAAACCTGCGAAGGGACAAATCTCAATATATAAATATCAATCCCATATTATGAGACAAGGCAAAAAAATCGCAGCCCGAAGGCTGCGATCTTTTGGAAGCGATCAGTTACCCGCTGCAAAATCCCGCAACACCGCCCCATCCATCCGATAGCGCACCCACTCCTCCTGCGGCTGCGCGCCCAGGGATTTGTAGAAATCGATGGCCGGCGTATTCCATTCCAGCACGCTCCACTCGAAACGGCCGCAGTCGTTGGCGCAGGCGATTTTCGCCAGATGCCGCAACAGGGTCTTGCCCGCGCCACCGCCGCGTTGTTCCGGGGTGATGTAGAGGTCTTCGAGGTACAGGCAGTTGCTGCCAAGCCAGGTGGAATAGCTGAAGAAGAACACCGCGAAACCGATGGGTGCACCCTCGCGCAGGCAGATCAGGCCATGGGCTGTGGCGCCTTCGCTGAACAGGCTGCGCTCGATATCGGCAACGCTGGCGATGACTTCATGGCGGGCACGTTCGTAGTCGGCCAGTTCAGTGATGAACGCGAGGATTTGCGGTGCGTCACTGGGGGTCGCCGGGCGGATTTCGATCGTCATGGACGTGCCTTGTCAAAAGTGGAAAACGCCATACTAAGACGGCGCGGTATTTGTGGCGAGGGAACTGTCCCAACACCTGTAGGAGCGAGCTCGCTCGCGATGGTCGTTAACGATAACGCGTGCTTTCTGGATACACGCGGTGTTCTCGGGTTCATCGCGAGCAAGCTCGCTCCTACAAAGGGGGTTTACTCCGGCCGGCACTAACCCTGGAATCGATAACCTCGGACCTAATATTCGGGGTCTGCGTGGTTAGATAGACGCGCTGCTCATTTATCCGGTCAAGGAACCGCGTCATGTCTACCGCAACACCCCCAGTTTCAAGCAAGCTGTTCGGCCTTTTTTGTCTTGCCAGTTACCTGTTGTCATTGTCCTACGGCTCGACGTTTCTGCTGTCGTTGCTGATTGGTTCTCGCGGCGGTAACGAACACGACGCCGGAAGTGTGATTTCGGCGGCAATGCTCAGCACCTTTGCAGCGGTGATTGTTTCCGGTCATTTGTCCGACCTGCTCGGTGCCGCCCGCTCGGTGGCGCTGTTCGGTGTATTGCTGGTAGCGGCCAGCCTGGGCTTCGCCCTGACCCCGGGCTTCGGTCATCTGCTGTTGTTTTTCGGCCTGCTGCTGGGCTTGGGCTGGGGCGTGTTCTACACCCTGGGGCCGATCATCGTGGCAAGCCTGGTGACACCCGCGCAGCGCGCCAGATACTTCGCCCTGTTGTCCGGCAGCATGATGACCGGGATCGGCAGCGGCCCTTTGCTCGGCCGCGCGGCGAGTGCGCTTGGCTATCCGGTGACCGCGGCGTTTTACCTGGCGGCGCTGGCCAGCCTGATCGGCGTATTGCTGTTCTGGCGCCTGGATCGACAACTGAAACCGGCGCCCGCGCAATCTGGCAGCGTATCGCGAATTTCCTGGCGTGCAGCGGGTCAGGTGCTGTCGTCCAGGGCCGTTTTCCCGATCATCATGGTTGGTCTCGGCGGCTGCGTGTTCGGTGGTCTGTCGAGCTTTCAAACCAGTTATGCCGCAGCGCGCTCGCTCGACTATTCGCTGTTCTTCCTCGGCTTCATGAGCGCGGCGATCAGCGGCCGCATGCTGGTTGCCGGTTTCGTGGTCAAGCGCGATCCATTGCGTGCATCGTGCCTGCTTTCGGGGCTGATGCTGGCATCGATCGTGATGTTCGGTGTTGTCGTCGACAGCAGCGTCAGCTACGTGCTCGCGGCGGTGATGCTCGGGATCGGTTACGGCCTGACCTACTCGGTGATCAACGGCCTGGCCGCCAATGAAGCGCCGAACGGCACCACCGCACAATCCTTGCTGCTGTTCAGCCTGTCGTACTTCATCGGCGTGTTCGGATTTCCATTGCTGGCAGGGAAAATCATCGTCGAGCAAGGCATGCCCACGCTGTTGCTCACGGTGTTGGCGGTTGCCTCGCTCAACTGGCTGATCACCGTGGGCCGCTTGATCTGGCGTAGAGCCACAGCGGTCAGGGCACTGCAGGAGGCCTGAGCCGTTCGTCGCTGACAATGCACCCATCCGGATCGAGGGCGGACTAATCAGGTAAGGACTCTACTCGCTGGAGACACCACCATGACCCTGTCCAGGTTGACCGCCCTCGTTCTCACTGCCCTTTTATCCGCCGCCTCCTTCGCCGGAACCATCGGCTCGAGCACCGGCCCGACCAATCCGGTGGAAAAACCCAGGGCTCCCGCCATCCAGAGTGCCCCCGGCATGAACACCGATGGCACGACGATCGACCAAAACCTGCCGCCCGCCACCGGCACCGACCCGCGGATTCAAGGCAACGACGCGGGACGTCAGGGCGGGACGAACCTGCCGGACAAAAAAACACCCGGCAGTGGTGGCCTCGGTTCAAGCACCACCGAGGACGAGGAAAGCCATTTGAGAGAGTAATGAAGCCAGGAGAAATCCCATGCCTCGTGGAAGCAAAACCAAATACACCGCCGAGCAAAAGCACAAGGCGGGTTAAGGCCAACTTTTTGTGCTGAAGCTGTTGGCCTCATCGCGAGCAAGCTCGCTCCCACAGGTGTAATGAGTGTCAGCGCTGTTTCAGGCGGTCAATCACGACGGCCAGAAGCAAAATCGAACCCCGGATTACATACTGATAAAACGTATCGATGTTCTTCAGGTTCATCGCATTTTCGATGATCGCCAGAATCAACACCCCGGCGATCACGTGCCGGATCATGCCGATCCCGCCACTCAACGACACCCCGCCCAGCACGCAGGCCGAGATCACCGTCAATTCGAAACCCTGGCCGATCATTGGCTGGCCGGAGGTCATGCGCGAGGCCAGGATCACCCCGGCCAACGCGCCGATCACACCGTGCACGGCGAAGATGATGATCTTGGTCCGGTCGACATTCACACCGGCCAGCAGCGCCGCTTCCTGGTTGCCGCCGATGGCCATGGTGTTGCGCCCGTAGGTGGTGTAGTTCAGCAGCCAGCCGAAGAACAGGAAGCAGACGATGGTGATCAGGATCGGTACCGGCACGCCAAACATCTGGCCGTTACCGAACACAAAAAACGATTCCTGGGACACCCCCACCGCTTTGCCGTTGGCGAAGATGTAGGCCAGGCCGCGCACGATCTGCATGGTCGCCAGCGTGGTGATCAGCGCATTGACCCGCAGCTTGGCGATCACTATCCCGTTGATCAACCCGACGATCAGGCCCATCACCAGCGCGGCACAGACACCGAGAAACACGCTGTCGGTGTCGCGCATCACCACCGCCGCGACCACCCCGGCACAAGCAATCACCGAGCCCACCGACAAGTCGAAATGCCCGGACGCCAGGCAATACAACATGGTGCAGGCAGCAATGCCGGTGGTGGAAATCGCCAGGCCCAGGCCACGCATGTTCAGCGGTGAAAGGAAGTTGTCGATCAGCAAGGTACAGGCGACAAAGATGCCGACCGCCGCCAGCAGCATCACCCAGTCATCAAGGAAGCGCCGCAGGTCCAGCGGTTTGCGCGTGGTCGGCAGGGTGTTGTTTTGGGTTGTCATCATAGTCACCTCTCAGTTCGCCACGCCGTCGGCGCGTTGGCGCGGCAAAGCCAGTTGCAGCAGGTTGGATTCGTTAGCCTGTTCGCGGCTCAGTTCGCCACCCAGGGCGCCTTCGCACAGCACCAGGATGCGGTCGGAAATGCCCATGACTTCCATCAAGTCGCTGGACACCACAATCACCGCGATCCCCTTGGCTGCCAGGTTATGGATGATCTGGTAGATCTCGGCCTTGGCACCGATGTCGATGCCGCGTGTGGGTTCGTCGAGCAGCAGCACTTTCATCGGCATCGACAGCCAGCGGCCGAGAATGGCCTTCTGCTGATTGCCACCGGACAGGTACATGATTTTTTGCGCCGCGTTGGGCGTCTTCACTTTCAGCGCCTTGATCTGCTGCTCGGCGTTGTCCTTTTCCCACAGGCCACGCAACAGGCAACCGAAGGTGGAATGGGCGCCGCGCGCACTGATGTTGATGTTCTCGGCGACGCTGGCCAGCGGCAGGATGCCTTCCTTCTTGCGGTCCTCGGGGCACAACAGGATCCCGGCGGCAATCGCGTCCCGGGGTGAACGCAGCTTCAGTTCATGGCCTCGAAGTTTCAGCTGTCCGGCGCTGTGGCGCGCCAGGCCGCTGAGCAGGCGCAACAGCTCGGTGCGACCGGCCCCGACCAGCCCGAACAGCCCGAGGATTTCGCCTTTGTGCACCTCGAAACTCACTGGCTCGCGCAACCCCGGCCCGAGCAGTCCGTCGACCTTGAGTGCCACCGCGCCGCGCTGGCGCGGGCGGTAATCGTAGATGTCCTGGATGTCGCGCCCGACCATGCAGGTGACCAGTTGATCGTGGGTCAGTTGGCTCATGTCATCGAACGTGCGCACGTAGCGCCCGTCCTTGAACACCGTCACCGCGTTGCAGATGCGAAACACCTCTTCCATGCGATGGGAGACATAGAGCACCACTTTGCCTTCGTCCCGCAGCCGGCCGATGATCGCCATCAAGCGGTCGATCTCCCTTGCCGAAAGGCTGCTGGTGGGTTCGTCGAAGGCAATCACGTGGGCGCCACGGGACAAAGCCTTGGCGATTTCCACCAGTTGCCGCTGGCCGAGGGACAGGCGCCCGACTTTCTCCTGCGGGTCGATTTCATCGGCCAGGCCTTTGAGGCAGGCCAGTGCCTGCTGGCGCAGGGTGCTGCGATTGATCAGGCCGAAGCTGGCTGGCAGATGCCCGAGAAACAGGTTCTCGGCCACGGTCATTTCCGGCACCAGATGCAGCTCCTGGTGGATCACCGCGACGCCACTGCCGATGCTGTCGGCGGTGGACTTGAAGTCCATCGTCCGCTCGCCGATCTGCAAGGCACCGCTGCAAGGCGTGTAGGCCCCGCCGAGAATTTTCAGCAGTGTCGACTTGCCGGCACCGTTCTCGCCCATCAAGGCGTGAACCTGTCCCGGATGGGCGACGAAGCTGATGTTGTCCAGCGCCTTCACCCCGGGAAAGGTCTTGCCGATCCCGTTGAAGCGCAAGCTGCCGGTAAGGCTGTGTTCGTGTTGGATTGTTTGCGCGTGCATAACCACCTCTTCACACCGATCAGGCGACCCCGCCGCCGAGGCCGCCGCTGAAGTCAAACGGCCGTCAGTTCCACAGGCCGATCTTTTCCAGTTCCTGCTTGAAGTTGTCGCGGGTGATCAGCGTCACGTCATCCATGGCGGTGTACTTCGCCGGTTCTTTGCCGGTGGTGACCCACTCGTACATCATGCTGGCGGTGTTGTAGCCCTCGATGTGCGGGCTCGGCAGCATCGAGCCGTAGAAGCCGCTGTCGGGTTTCTTCAGCTCGCCGATGGCGTCGGTACCGTTGATGCCGATGCCGATCACGTTGGCCGCGGCGAAACCGGCGCTCTCGGTGGCGCGCACACCGCCGAGGACGGTGTTGTCGTTCATGCCGCCGATGATCAGGTTTTTCGCCGCCCCCGGCAGTTTCACCAGGGCCGAGTTGGTGGCGTCCATGCTGCCCGGCACGTCGAGGGTCTTGAGGGCCGCGAACAGGATGTGGTCTTTCGGCATGCCGGCATCCTGCAGCGCTTTCACCGAACCGTCGGTGCGCTTCTTGCCGGTGTCGAGTTCGTTGTAGGTGTTGATCACCGCATAGGTGTCTTTCCAGTCCCAACCGCGTTTCTTCGCTTCGGTCGCCATGGCATTGCCTTGTTTCTGGCCGACT
Source organism: Pseudomonas jessenii (assembly GCF_002236115.1). Classification (GTDB taxonomy): domain Bacteria; phylum Pseudomonadota; class Gammaproteobacteria; order Pseudomonadales; family Pseudomonadaceae; genus Aquipseudomonas; species Aquipseudomonas jessenii. Next base: position 232,708 of record NZ_NIWT01000003.1, read on the forward strand.
TCGAAAGCGGCCATACCGAGGTACGGCACGTCTTCCATGAACTTGCCGCTGGCATCGACGAAACGGTCATCGACGGCGATCACTTTCAACCCGTTGAGTTTGGCCTTGGCCATGATCGCCGGGCCGAGGGACACGTCCGGCGGGCAGATCACGAACCCCTTGGCGCCGTTGGCCGCGAGGCTGTCGATGGCAGAAAGGGTTTTCTCACCGTCGGGCACGGCGATCTTGATCAGGGTGAAGCCCTTCTCTTTCGCGGCCTTTTCGGCAAAGGCCCACTCGGTCTGGAACCAGGGTTCTTCGGCCTGCTTGACCAGGAAACCGATCTTCACTTCCTCGACTGCCAGCAGCGTGTTGCTCAGGCTGAACGCCGAGACCGCCAACGCGGCACAGCACAGGGAACGGATAGCATGACGACGATTCATAAGCTGACTCCTTGTTATTTTTCTTGAGCACTCGTTGAAAGCGTTCTTTGTTAACCAACGGGCGGTAAAAACATACTGCCAATAGTCATATCGTATGATGATTGGATTTCAGGCGTAGCAAGGCGCCGGAAAGCCCGATCACTCAGTCGTGGTACATCACCGAGCGACCACCATCGATGGTGATGCACGAAGCATTGATGAACGGCGCTTCATCACTGGCCAGGAACACAGCGGTCATTGCCACTTCGATCGGCTGCCCGATGCGACGCGGCGGGTGCAGGTCAAACGCGCGCTGGCGTTCGGCGTGGGGGTCGGCAAAACCGTTCCAGTAATCGACGTTCAACTGGGTTTCGATGTAGCCCGGCGCAATCGCGTTGACGCGCACACCCTTGGGCGCATATTCGATGCCCAGCGCGCGGGTCAGGCCGAGCAGGCCATGCTTGGCCACCGGGTACGGGAAGCAGCCAGGAATGATGTGGGTGGAATGGGTGGACGCGATATTGATGATGCTGCCGACGCCCTGCTCGATCATCTGCGGCAGCACCGCCTTGCAACCGTACCAGGCACCATCGAGGTCGATGGCAAAGCAGCGACGCCAGTCTTCCTCGGTCATTTCCAGCGGATCGCGGAATACGTTGACCCCGGCGCAGTTGACCAGCACATCGATCCGGCCGTGCAGGTCGATCGCCAGCCGGGCCATGGCGTGCAGGTCCTGCTGACGCGACACGTCGGCCTTGATCGCCACCACATCGGCGCCCTGGTCTCGCCAATGCGCCGCGACCTTCTCGACTTTCTCGGCCTGAATGTCGCTGATGATCAGCCTGGCCTGCTGGGACGCGAAGGTCGCCACAATCGCTTCGCCAATACCCTGGGCGGCACCGGTCAGCAATACGACCTTGTTTTTCAGGCGTTCGCCCCTGGGCGGTTCGGGCACCGGTGGCAATGACAGTGGTTCAGCCATGGATCAAGACTCCTGTTCGAAAACACGACGAAAACCGGGCATCTGTCGATGTCCGGTCAAAGGGCGCTGGGTAGGAAACAGGTGAGTGCGAAAACGTTTCAGCCTGGAAACGTTCTGAGGCACAGGCTCCGCAAGGGAGCACGGGGGAACTTCGCTGCATCACTTCACCTGTTTTGTTTTTTTAAGTGTGAGTGCATGTAACTGGTGAGGCCGACTATAAACCCGGCCTGCGACAAATCTCAATATATATATTTACATCCCATATTCCGGGATTTATCCAGCAAAGCGCGTGCAATGTTTTCCAGCCACATCCACTGCGATCGACAACACAGCCCCATCCAACGGATGGCCCAGCGGACTGGCCGCGCTGGTGATGTACAGGGTTTTGAGGTCTGAACCGCCGAACACGCAACTGGTGGGACGACTGACCGGCAGTTCAATGATCCGATCGACTTTGCCGTCCGGACTCAACCTGAGCAGGCACTTGCCGTCCCAACGGGCATTCCAGATAAAACCTTCGGCATCCATCGCTGAACCGTCCGGGACGCCACGCTCGTGCGGACCAAACCAGACCTGCGGCGCATCGAGGGCTCCGTCGGTACGGATGAAATGTCGATACAAGGTGCCGTCGAGGCTGTCGCCGAAATACACGCTGGTGGCGTCATCGCTCCACAGCAGCGTGTTGGGAATGCCCAGATTTCGCAGCAACGGCGCAACCCGACCGGCGCGATCGATGCGGAACAGTCCACCGGAACGGTGGACGATGGGCAGGTCTTCGCCGTTTGCGCCGATGTTGTTTTGCATGGTGCCGAGCCAGAGCCGGCCTTGGGCGTCGCAACGGGCTTCATTGGGGCGGTTGCCCGGTTGCGGATCCGCAACGCAAAACAGTGTCAGGCGCGGCGCCAGGCCCGGTGAATCGAGATCGAGCCGATACACGCCGCTGCTCAATGCCACCAGGGCATCGCCGCTTTCGCAGGGAATGAACGCCGACACGTGCTCCGGCATCTGCCAGATCTGCACGTTGGCGCCGATCAACCGCAACGCCTGCTTACCGGCGATATCCACCCAGTACAGGGCTTGGGTGGGCGCATCCCAGAACGGGCTTTCGCCCAGTCGTGCCCGATGCTCGGTCACCGCAGTCCACGCCATGAAACCTCCTGCGTTGTTCTTGTTTTTATTGTGTAGGAGCCAGCTTGCTCGCGAAGGTGTGCCAGTCGACTTGGTGGTAGCTGATATACCATCGCGAACAAGCTCGCTCCTACAGTGGTTCGAGCTGTCAGCTGGCTTTTTTATCGGCCATGACTTGCGGGTAGTAACGCTTGATCGCAAGGTCCGCGTTATCGATCAGGGTCATGCAGGCCCAGACACCCCGGGCGGTATCCCGGGCCGCGATAGCCTCGGCCAGGTCCCGGTGAATCGGCAAGGTGCGACGCAGTTCATCCGGGTCGGCGGCGGACACTTCAAAGGCCACCGCCAGCAACGCGCCGAGGGCGGGAACCATTTGTTCAATGAATTGATTGTGGCTGGCGGCGAGGATGCACTCGTGGAAGAACTGATCGGCGCGGTTGTAATCGATGCCGCTGTCCACCGCCCGTTCCAGCGCGTTGCAGGCCAACAGGATCTCGTTCACCTGTTCGCCGGTTGCGCGCTCGCAGGCCCAGCGCACGGCCATCGGTTCGATGGTGCGGCGCAGGTCGAGCAGATCGTCGACGAAGTTTTCCGGTAAGCCGCTGCGCGACAACCAGCCAACGACTTGTGGATCGAAGAGGTTACAGCGCCGCACTGGCAATACCCGCGTGCCGACTTTCGGCCCGACCTCGAGCATGCCTTTGGCAACCAGGGTCTTGATGGCTTCACGGATGACCGTGCGGCTCACGCCGAGTTGTTCGCCGAGGTCGGCTTCGACCTTGAGTGACTCACCTGGCTTGACCTGCCCCGTGGCGAGCCAGCAACCCAGCCAGTCAACCGTCGATGCATGAAAGCTGCTGGACATGGACACCTCAATGCCGTTCGCGATAGAGGCCCACGCTAATCATCATATGATTGGATGTCAATTTGATTTTTTGAGTGTTCGCAAACCCCCTGTGGGAGCGAGCTTGCTCCCACAGGGGTATGGGTCAGGGTTCGAGACCGATGGGGAAGAACTCGCCGCCACTCCATACACCGAGCCAGCGCTGGCCGTCGATCTCGCGACTCACCGCCAGCTCCACCAATTGATAGAACACGTTGCGATGGATCAACGCTTCAAGATTGCTGCGCACATGCACGTAAGGGGCAGGCTCTTGCGTTACCGGGTCGATGACCACACGCAGGAGGTGCTCGGCGCCGGCCTCGGTGGTTTCATCGACGTTGGTGGTAAAGCGCAACACCTGCGCCTCGCCCTCGCCTTCCACGTCCACCGCAATCGCCACGAACGGCGCATCGTCGACCTTGATCCCGACCTTTTCCACCGGTGTGATCAGGAAATAATCATCGCCGTCGCGGCGAATGATGGTGGAGAACAGTTTGACCATCGGCTTGCGCCCAATCGGCGTGCCCAGGTAATACCAGGTGCCGTCCCGGGCGATGCGCATGTCGATGTCGCCGCAGAAATCGGGATTCCACAGGTGCACCGGCGGCAAGCCTTTGGTCTTGGGGATTTGCCCCAGCAAGTCGTTGGCTTTTTGCGGGCCACTCATGGCGTTCTCCTTGAAATTACTGGTCGCTGAGCCCCAGCAGGCTGCGCGCGTATTGCTCCAGCGGCGGGCCCATCAGGTCTTCGGGTTTTTTATCGTGGAACGTCAGTAAACCGCCACGACTCTTGATGGTTGCAGTATCAATCAAATACTGGGTGCTGGTCTCGATCAACATGATCTGAATCATACCGCTGTCGATGCCGAGACGATCCAGGGCTTCCTGGTCCAGCCACTCGTCCGAGTTGCCGATACGGTCGTCAGACTTGGCAAACCGGGTGTAGAGCAGATAGTGCGCACCGGCCGCACGGGCTTCGCCCATGGCCTGGTCGAGGCCTTCCGGCGTACGGGCACGGCGGACCATCGGGAAATATTCGACGAAGCCGTCGAACGCGACTTCGGCAATCACGTTGGGCCGCGGATAAACGGCGCTGCCCGGCGGCATGAAAGCGCCCTGGGCGATGTAGACGAACGAGTCCGGCTGAATGCGCAGGTTGTTTACGCGACGGCTGTCACTGTGATCGAGCAGCCCCGCATCGCTCATATGGTAACGAGTCCCTTCGGCCATATCGCTGACGTTCATGCAGCCACCAAGTGCCAAAACGGCCAGCAGCAAAACCAGGCTACGCATCCTATCCTCCAGAGGCCGGTGTCGGAAAACCGGCGAATGGCCGTAGGATGCAGCTTTTGCGCCAGCTCATGAGCAGTGGCATCTGACAGTCCGAATCGCGAGCAAGCTCGCTCCCACAGGGAATTGCATATCACCTGTGGGAGCGAGCTTGCTCGCGATTGCGGAAGATCAGCCGCCGATAATCTTCATGACAGTCGCGCCGCCAGAGAACGCCACTTCCTGCTTGTCACCCAAGGCTTTCACCAGCAGCCGCTGCAGGGCCGGCAGGGCCTGATGGCGTGGCTTGTCCAGCAGGTCACCGATGTAATGGCGATTGCTCGACGACAGGCAGCCATGCAGCCACCCGGTGGAAGACAAACGAAGTCGCGAACAGGTACGGCAGAAAGGCACGCTCTCGTTGGCGATCACGCCGAAATAACCCTGGCCGGGAATTTCATATCGAACAGCCGTCGCATCGACCGGGGCATCGGCTTGCAGGTATTCGTAGCGTTCGCCGATCAGGCTCAGCAATTGCTGGAGACTGACGAACTGCTGCAGAAAGGCATTGGAATCGTTGGCCAGGTGGCCCATGCGCATCAGTTCGATGAAGCGCAGTTCATAACCGCGCTCCAGGCAGTAGTCGAGCAGCGGCATCACTTGATCGAGGTTCTGTCCGCGCAGCGGCACCATGTTGACCTTGATCTTCATGCCGGCCGCACTGGCCTCACTCATGCCGTCGAGCACGGTGGCCAGGTCGCCGCCCCGGGCAATACTGCGGAACGCACTGGCGTCGAGAGTATCGAGGGAGACGTTGAGGCGCCGGATACCGGCGTTCACCAGCAGCGGCAGTTTCTTCGCCAGCAACTGGCCATTGGTGGTCAGGCTGATGTCTTCCAGGCCCATCTGCCCGACCGCCGTCATGAACGCCTCGAGTTTCGGGCTGACCAGCGGCTCGCCGCCGGTAATGCGCAGACGCTCGATGCCCGCCGCTTCAATCAGATAAGCCACGCCGCGCGCCATGGCTTCGGCCGACAATTCATCCTGCGCAGCCACCAGCCGCTTGCCGTTGGGCACGCAGTAGGTACAGGCATAATTGCAGGCTGAGGTCAGACTGATTCGCAAGTTGCGAAAACGCCTGCCTTGACGATCAACGATCATGGTCACTCCGGCGGAAGAATATCGGGCCGCTAAAACTTGACTCAGAAATCAAGTTTTAGCAAGTCCTCTACCTGAGTATATTCCTGCGCTACTGCGCCATGTAGCGAAATCATGGCGCAATAAGGCAACTGAATGGCTCAGCTGCCGGAAGTGTCGGTGTCACGCTTGCGCTTGTTGCCCATGCGCACGCCGATGTCCATCAGGAACTGGAAGAAACCTTCCTGATCTTCCAGCACATTGCTCCAGAACGGCGAGTGATACAGCGCGACGGCACCGTGCACCAGCGCCCAGGACGCGCAGTAGTGGAAGTAAGGTGGCACGTCTTCCAGCTTGCCTTCGCTGATCCGGCCCTTGATCAGCAAGGTCAGGCGTTCGAAGTTCGAGGCACGGATCTTGTGCAGCTCCTCGATCATCTCCGGCACCTGGTTGCCCTTGACCACTTTCTCTTCGAGGCGGTCGAACAGGCGATAGCGTTGAGGATCGCGCATACGGAATTCGAAGTACGCACGGGACAGGGCTTCCTTGTCCTTGTCGACATCGGCCGAATGCAGCAATGCGTTCAAATCGCGCTCGTAGTCGAGCATCAGGCGCAGATAGATTTCCGCCTTGGATTTGAAGTGCTTGTAGATCGTGCCTTTGCCGATACCGACGGCATCAGCAATCATCTCGACGGTGACACTGTCTTCACCTTGTTCGAGGAACAGCTTGAGCGCGGTATCGAGAATTTCCTGCTCGCGGCGACGAAACTCACGGACCTTACGAGGTTCTTTATGCATAAGAAAAGGTCTGTCGGGGTCAAAATTCGAAGCCGCGTATTATGCCTAACTTGCACAAAAATGCACGGATCATCCGACCATATCTGTGCTTTCTGGTCATTCTGCGCACGTTTACAGCTTGATGAGAACTCTTCCGAAGCGCACGTATTCCAAATTTGTTTAAAAACCCGCGCCCCCAAACTGGACTAGGCGCAATCCTGATCAATACTTGAAATGTCGGCGGGGCATCTCCCCCAAGTGTCACGCTGATATTGGTACCAACGGACCGCGTGCCATTGTTTTACTCCTAATGGTCTTAACCCGGATTCACCCCCCAGAACCCGGGTTTTTTTTTGCCTGCGATTTAACCTTTTACGTGTGCCAGCGGGAACAGCCGCTTGAAATTGGCCGTGGTCTGCTCGGCAAACCGCTCGTAGGATTCACCACGCAACATTGCCAGAAATTCCGCTACTTCACGCACGTACTGCGGCAGGTTTGGCTTGCCGCGATAGGGAATCGGCGCCAGATATGGCGAGTCGGTTTCCACCAGCAATCGGTCGGCCGGCACCTTGCTGGCCACATCGCGCAACGCATCGGCATTGCGAAAAGTGACAATCCCGGACAGGGAAATGTAATAGCCCATGTCCAGCGCGGCCTTCGCCATTTCCCAGTCTTCGGTAAAGCAATGCAATACGCCCGCCTGGGGCAGCGCCGCCTCACGCAGCAAGTCCAGGGTATCGGTGCAGGCGCCACGGGTGTGGATGATCACCGGCTTGCCGGTCTGCTGCGCCGCCTGCAGGTGCAGGCGAAAGGATTCCTGCTGCAACTGCGCCGCTTCCGGCTCGTAATGGTAATCGAGGCCGGTTTCGCCGATGGCGACCACACGCGGGTGATTGAGTTCCTGCAACAGCCAGTCCAGCGCTGGCGCGGCGCCCGGCTGCACATCCAGAGGGTGCACGCCCACCGAGCAGTCGACATCGTCATAGCGTTCGGCCAGTGCCTTGACGTCGGCCGCGTTGTCCGCGCTGACTCCAATACACAGAAAGTGCCCTACCCCGCGTTGCCGGGCAGCCTCCAGGGCAGCATCCAGGGAGCCGTCGTGGGCGGCCAGGTCGAGGCGATCAAGGTGACAATGGGAATCTACGAGCATAAGGGGCTGCAACTTACATCGAATGGATGGGACGGTCGGGTGTACTGATATTCAGAGTCTAGGCGCAGGCAGTCATCTTTGGGCAGGCAACGACGCCCATTGCACCAGCAATGCCTCCAGCAGCAAGGCCGGATTGAGGTTGGCCTTGCTCAAGACTTTCTGTCGCTGGGCGAGGATCCAGTCCTGAATATCGAGGACCTTGCCCTGGGCGCTTTTCTGCGCCAGGTATTGCACGACTTTGCGCATGTCGGCCAGGCCGAGGCCGGCTTCGTCCTGGGTCAACTGATAGCGCAGGATCAGGCTCGACCAATCGCAGAACCAGTCGAACAGGCGCAACATCGGAATGTTTTTCCATTCTTCGGCCAGTTGCGTCGGCGACTGCTGTTGCTTGAGGAGTTTTTTCACCCCTTCGACCACTTGAGTGCGCTGTTCACGCACGCCCTGGGCCTGAAGATTGACCGCCGCCAGTGGCGAACCGGCAGCCAGCGTCAGCAGTTCGACGCGCTCTTCTTCGGAACACTCCGGCAATGCCTGAGCCAGCCACTTCAAGCTCATGGCCTCGCCCGGCAGCGGACAGGCCTGCTGAACGCACCGACTCTTGATGGTTGGCAACAAGCGGCTCGGCTGATGGCTGACCAGCAACAGAACGGTATCGCCGGACGGTTCTTCAAGGCTTTTGAGCAAGGCGTTGGCGGCGTTGATGTTCATCGACTCGGCCGGCTCGATCAGCACCACTTTGCGCCCGCCCAACTGCGCGGTCTGCACCACGAAACCGACCAGGTCGCGAACCTGGTCGACCTTGATCGCCTTGTCGGCTTCTTCCGGCTCCAGGATGTAGTTATCCGGATGGCTGCCAGCCTTGAGCAGCAGGCAGGATTTGCATTCGCCGCAGGCTTGCAGCGCGTTCGGGCGCTGGCACAGCAAGCTGGCCATCAAGCGCTCGGCCAGTGCCCGCTTGCCGATTCCGGCAGGGCCATGCAGCAGGTAGGCGTGCGCATGCTGGGTGCGACCGGCCAGTTGCTGCCAGAGGTTTTCCTGCCACGGATAGGCCTCAGCCACGGCTCAACTCCAGCAGGCGCGGCAGCAAGGCATCCAGCGATTGCTGAACCTGTGCCAACGGCTGGGCAGCATCGACCAGCACATAACGCGCCGGATCCGCCTTGGCCCGCTTGAGGAAGGCACTGCGTACCGCGTCGAAAAAGGTCCGGCCTTCGAGCTCGAAGCGATCCAGACGACCACGAGCGCTGGCGCGGGCCAGGCCGACCTCGACAGGCAGATCGAAAATCAGAGTGAGGTCCGGGCGCAGATCGCCCTGGACGAAGGTTTCCAGGGTCGCGATGCGCTCCAGCGACAAGCCGCGACCGCCGCCTTGATAGGCGTATGTCGAGTCGGTAAAACGATCACACAAGACCACGGCACCGCGGGCCAGCGCCGGGCGAATCACCTCGGCCAGATGCTGGGCACGCGCCGCGAACACCAACAGCAACTCGGTATCCGGGTTCATGACTTCATCGACCGGGGCCAGCAGCACTTCACGAATGCGCTCGGCCAACGGCGTGCCACCCGGCTCGCGGGTCAGCACCACCTCGATGCCGGCGGCGCGCAGGCGCTCGGCCAGGTATTCGCGATTGGTGCTCTTGCCGGCGCCTTCCGGGCCTTCCAGAGTAATAAACAAGCCAGTCACAGGCAGTCCTTAATCAGAGTCATTGCGGGCTTTTCGGTGCGCTTGCATCGGGTTCGGGCGTTTCAGGGGCTGGCGCAGGATCTTGCGTCGGTACTTGCGGCAGCCCCTCGGGAGCCGTGTTCGGTGAAGCGGCCGGGATCGGCGCCTGCTCCTGCGAAGACTTGGCCTCCTGCATACCGTTTTGCTCAGCCTGGATTGGCGGCATCTCGGGCGCAGTAGCGGGAGCCGGGCTGGAGCGGTAATCGGCGCGGCGCTTGATCTGGAACTCCTTCACGGCATTGTTGTGGGCATCCAGGTCATCGGAGAACACATGGGTGCCATCGCCACGCGCCACGAAGTAAAGGCTGTTGCCGTCCACCGGATTGAGTGCCGCATGGATGGCTTCGCGACCGACCATCGAAATCGGCGTCGGCGGCAATCCCGCATTCATGTAAGTGTTATACGGCGTCGATTCCCTTAGGTGAGCCCGGGTCAGCTTGCCGCTGTAGCGGTCGCCGAGGCCGTAGATCACCGTCGGGTCGGTCTGCAGCAGCATGCCCATCGCCATGCGCCGCACAAACACGCCGGCAATCTGCCCGCGCTCCTGCGGTACGCCGGTTTCCTTTTCCACCAGCGAAGCCATGATCAGCGCCTGGTAGGGTTCGGTGTACGGTGTATCTGCAGCGCGCTTCTCCCACTCCTTGGCGAGCACTTCATCGAGGCGGTCGTAAGCGGTTTTCAGCACCTCGACATCGGACATGCCCCGCACGTAGCGATAAGTGTCAGGGAAGAAGCGCCCTTCCGGAAAAATCCCGGTGTGGCCGAGCTTGTCCATGACCTGGCTATCGCTCAAACCGTCGAGGCTATGTTCGAGCTTCTCTTCCCTGGCCAGCGCTGCGCGGACCTGACGGAAACTCCAGCCTTCGACCAGGGTCAGGCTGTACTGAACCATTTCCCCGCGTTTCCACAGGTCGATCAGGCCTTCGACGGTCATGCCGGGCTGAATGCGGTATTCACCGCTGTGCAGGGGTTGTCTGGCGAGGTTGAAGCGCCAATACACCCGCAGCCAGAATGCGTCCTTGATGACGCCGTTGGCTTCGAGTCGGTAGAGGGTGCGGGTCGGCGTGGTGCCCTTGGGCACATCCAGCAATTGTTCCTGGGTAATGTTCAGCGGCTGTACCAGCGCCGAATGAATCTTCCAGGCTGAAGCACCCATCAGCAGCCCCGCCAGAACCACTCCGGTTTCCAGCAGCAGCAAGAGTTTACGTCTCACGTATCAAGCATCCAGTAGCACACGGGCAATGGTTTGGAGTTTACGGGTGAGCGGCCCAACCGGCCAGTGAAGAGCAGCATAGGCGCGCACCGGCCAGACACCATACACGCTGTTGCAGACAAAGACTTCGTCAGCCCATTGCAGCTGTTCGAGGGGGATATCGGTGATTTGCGTGGGGATTCCCAGCGACTTGGCCTGAAACAATATTTCTGCGCGCATCACGCCTGCCACGCCGCAGCGCTTGAGGTCAGCGGTGATGAGCACGCCATCACGCACCAGGAACAAGTTGCTGAACACACCCTCAATTACGCGCCCGGCCTGATCGAGCATCAAGCCTTCGGCATGCTCGGTGTCCTGCCATTCGGCACGGGCGAGGACTTGCTCAAGACGATTGAGGTGCTTGAGGCCAGCCAGTAATGGTTGCCTGGACAATCGCGTGACGCAGGGAAACAGGCGAACACCCTGCTCACCGTGCGCGGCAGGGTAAGCCGCAGGCGGACTGCCTTGCACAATGCGTCGGGCCTGGGCCGAAGGATCGGGGGCATAACCGCGCAGACTGTCGCCACGGGTGAGAATGAGCTTGAGCACCCCGTCACCCAGTGCCGCGGCGTAGGCCAGCAGTTCGCTGCGGATCAGCTCCTGCTCGGCTGCTATCGCCAGACGCGAACAGCCGTCCGCCAGGCGCGACAGATGCCGGTCCAGCAACACGGGCTGGCCGCTGCGCACGGCGATGGTCTCGAACAGACCATCGCCATAAGCCAGGCCGCGATCCTTCAGCGACAAAGCGTCAGCCGGCTGACCGTCGACCCAGCTGTCCATCAGCCTGCGAACCGACGGAACACCAGCGAACCGTTGGTGCCGCCAAAACCGAAGGAGTTGGAAACGACCACATCGATATCCATGTTGCGCGCCGTGTGCGGCACAAAATCGAGATCGCAGCCTTCGTCCGGCTCATCGAGGTTGATGGTCGGCGGCGCTACCTGGCTGTTGATTGCCAGCACGCTGAAGATCGCCTCGACCGCGCCCGCCGCACCCAGCAGGTGACCGGTCATGGACTTGGTGGAACTGACGGCCAGCTTGTAGGCGTGCTCGCCGAATACCGACTTGATCGCATTGACTTCGGCCAGGTCGCCTGCAGGAGTCGAGGTGCCGTGGGCGTTGATGTACTGCACTTGATCGCCATTGATTTTGGCATCGCGCAGCGCATTGGTGATGCAGCGCGCAGCACCCGCACCATCGGCTGGCGGCGAGGTCATGTGGTAGGCATCGCCACTGGTGCCGAAGCCGATCAGCTCGGCGTAGATGGTCGCGCCACGCGCCTTGGCGTGCTCGAGTTCTTCCAGTACCAGCGCACCGGCACCATTGGACAATACGAAGCCATCGCGGCCCTTGTCCCATGGACGGCTGGCGCGGGTCGGCTCGTCGTTGCGGGTCGACAGCGCGCGGGAAGCGCCGAAGCCGCCCATGCCCAGACCGCAGGCCGCCATCTCGGCGCCGCCGGCAATCATCACGTCAGCTTCGTCGTACATGATGTTGCGGGCCGCCATGCCAATGCAGTGTGTACCGGTGGTACAGGCCGTGGCGATGGCGTAGTTGGGTCCCTGTGCACCGAGGTGGATGGACAGGAAACCGGAAATCATATTGATGATCGAGCCTGGCACGAAGAACGGAGAGATCCGTCGTGGGCCGGTCTCGTGCAGCGTGCGGGCGGTTTCTTCGATATTGGTCAGACCGCCAATACCCGAGCCCATGGCCACGCCGATACGCTCACGGTTGGCGTCAGTGACTTCCAGACCGGCATTGCGTACCGCCTGAAAACCTGCGGCCAGACCGTATTGAATGAACAGGTCGAGCTTGCGGGCTTCCTTGACCGACAGGTATTCCTCGACATTGAAGTCCTTTACCGAGCCGCCAAAACGGGTGGAATAGGCAGAAAGGTCGGTGTGTTCGATCAGACCAATGCCACTGCGGCCAGCCAGAATGCCCTGCCAGCTGCTCGGCACATCCGTGCCCAGTGGCGACAACATACCCATACCGGTGACTACGACGCGTCTACGCGACACAGCACTCTCCTTTTTTCAAATGACGACTTTGCATCAGGCCTAAAGAAAAAACCGCACGCCATGATGGCAGTGCGGTTTTTCCATGACAGCGAGCAACGATTACAAACTATTACGCCTGGTGGCTAGTAACGTAGTCGATTGCAGCTTGTACAGTAGTGATCTTCTCGGCTTCTTCGTCAGGGATTTCGGTCTCGAATTCCTCTTCCAGAGCCATCACCAGCTCAACGGTGTCAAGGGAGTCGGCACCCAGGTCTTCAACGAAGGAAGCAGTGTTGACCACTTCTTCTTCTTTAACGCCCAGTTGCTCAGCAACGATTTTCTTGACGCGCTCTTCGATGGTGCTCATACCTTGTTTTCACTCCTAATGGACAAATTCAGGCAGCTGGCCAGTGGGTAAGTGTATAGAAAGGCTTTTCAGCTTTTCAACTGAAAGCTTCACTCCTCGAACCCGGTGACCCTCTGCCTATAAATAGATTGCAGCTTTATAACGGATTTTAGACAGCTCGTATGACATTTTTTTGAAGCAATCCGTCACATTTGAATTACATGTACATCCCGCCGTTCACCGGGATTGTAGCTCCGGTAACGTAAGCCGCACCGTCCGACGCAAGAAAAGCGACCACGGACGCGATCTCTTGAGCCTGCCCCAGACGACCCAGCGGAATCTGCGACTGCAAGGCTTCACGCTGTGCCTCGGGCAGTTCACGGGTCATATCGGTATCGATGAACCCAGGAGCCACCGAGTTTACCGTAATCGAACGCGAACCGACTTCGCGCGCCAGAGCACGGCTGAAACCTTCCAGACCGGCCTTGGCGGCAGCGTAGTTTACTTGGCCTGCGTTGCCCATGGCACCCACAACCGAGCCAATACTGATAATTCGGCCCCAACGAGCTTTGGTCATGCCGCGCAAAACGCCCTTGGACAGGCGGAACAGACTGTTCAGATTGGTATCGACAACGTCGTGCCACTCGTCGTCTTTCATGCGCATCATCAGGTTATCGCGGGTGATACCGGCATTATTGACCAGAATCGCCGGCGCACCGAACTGCTCCTGAATGCTCGCCAGAACACTTGCCACGGACTCGTCGCTGGTGACATTGAGTTCCAGGCCAGTGCCCTGAATACCGTTTTCCTTCAGGGTCGCGGCAATGCGCTCAGCACCCGACGCGGAGGTCGCGGTACCAACAACGATGGCGCCCTGACGACCCAGTTCCAGGGCGATAGCCTGGCCGATGCCACGGCTTGCACCGGTGACCAGTGCAACTTTACCTTGCAGACTCATGCAAGCTTCTCCTGATTCAGGCCAACGCTGCACGGGCGGCAGCGAAAGCGTCTGGGGTATTGAGGTTGGATGTCGACACGCCTTCGGCGCAACGCTTGTTCAGACCGGCCAGCACTTTACCCGGGCCACACTCGACCAGGTTGGTCGCGCCCTTGGCGGCCAGTGCCTGGACCGATTCAACCCAGCGTACTGGCTTGTACAGTTGCTCGAGCAGATCGCGCTTGAGGGTTTCCAGATCGGCCGGCACCTGGGCACTGACGTTCTGCACCACTGGAATCTGCGGTGCCTGCCAGTCGATCGCCGCGATCGATTCTGCAAAACGCTCGGCAGCCGGGCGCATCAGCTCGCAGTGCGACGGCACGCTGACCGGCAACGGCATGGCGCGCTTGGCACCACGTGCCTTGCAGCCTTCGATGGCGCGCTCGACGGCAGCCTTGGCACCGGCGATGACCACCTGGCCCGGCGAGTTGAAATTGACCGCGCTGACCACTTCGCCTTGCGCCGCTTCGGCACAGGCTGCCAGTACGTCAGCATCGTCCAGACCCAGGATGGCGGCCATGCCGCCCTGCCCGGCCGGAACGGCTTCCTGCATCAGCTGGCCACGACGCTCGACGAGCTTCACCGCATCGCCCAGGCTCAGACTGCCTGCCGCGACCAGCGCGCTGTATTCACCCAGGCTGTGCCCGGCAACGTAAGCCGGGCGCGCACCACCTTCGGCCAGCCACAAACGCCACAGGGCGATAGAGGCGGTCAGAATGGCTGGCTGGGTTTTATCGGTTTGATTGAGTTGCTCTTCCGGCCCTTGCTGGGTCAGTGCCCACAGGTCGTAACCCAGTGCATCGGAAGCTTCTTTGAATGTTTCAAGGACAACCGGATGTTGCGCGCCCAGCTCGGCCAGCATGCCGAGGGACTGCGAACCCTGTCCTGGAAAGACGAATGCGAGGGAAGCAGACATGTAACAAGCCCCTAATGATCTTGTCGTCGGAGAGTTGGCGCCCCGCTTTGGGGACGCAAGAAACTGACAGTTGGATGGCCCATCGAACCAAGCGGTCACATTTAAGCATTGTCCGACGAAAACGCCTAAAGCAACAAATCCTCCAGACGACCGTGCAGGCGCTCGGGAAGATTCTCCTGAATCTCGATCAAGGCGCGCTGAATGGCACTCTGAAACCCCTGAACCCCGGCAGAACCGTGGCTTTTCACCACAATGCCCTGCAAGCCGAGAAAGCTCGCACCGTTGTGCCGGGCAGGTGCCAGATCGGCCTGCAGGCGCTTCATCAGCGGTAGTGCAAGCGCACCGACCACGCGAGAGGCTACGCTCTTCCTGAACAACGCTTCGATGCGCCCGGCAATCATGGTCGCCAGACCTTCGCTGGATTTGAGCAGGATGTTGCCGACAAAACCGTCACACACCACCACATCCGCTTCGCCACGGTACAAACCGTCGCCCTCGATAAAGCCGATGTAATTGATGCCACGGGCGCCTTGCAACAAAGTCGCCGCCAGCTTGACCTGTTGATTGCCCTTGATGTCTTCGGTGCCGATGTTCAGTAACGCCACCCGAGGACGCGCTATGCCCAGGGTCTCGGCCGCAACCGAGCCCATGACCGCAAACTGCAACAGATGCTCGGCACTGCAATCGACGTTGGCGCCCAAGTCGAGCAACTGGCAATAACCCTTTTGTGTCGGAATCGCCGCCACCATGGCCGGACGATCAATGCCGGGCAAGGTCTTGAGCACGAACCGCGACAACGCCATCAGCGCACCGGTATTACCGGCACTGACACAAGCCTGGACCTTGCCGTCACGCAACAACTCAAGCGCCACGCGCATCGACGAGTCGGGTTTGCCGCGCAAGGCCTGGGCAGGCTTTTCGTCCATGGTGATGACTTCGGACGCTGGCATTATCGACAGGCGCGCGCGATCCACAGCCGGATGGCCAGCGATCAGTTCTTCAAGAAGGGAGGGTTGACCGACGAGGGTCAGGTGCAGCGAGGGTGTGGCAGACAGACAAGCAAGGCTGGCCTGGACAATGCTGCGGGGACCGAAGTCCCCGCCCATTGCGTCAATCGCGATGACTTGAGCGGACAAGTGATTACTCGTCAGCGCCCTTGTCGATCACTTTACGGCCACGGTATACGCCTTCTGGCGATACGTGGTGACGCAGGTGAACTTCACCGGTGGTTTTTTCTACAGACAGGGTGCTAGCCTCGAGAGCGTCGTGCGAACGGCGCATGTCACGGGCAGAGCGGGATTTTTTGTTCTGCTGAACAGCCATAATTGATTAACTCCTAAACGTTTGGGTCACGCTTTAACTGCGCCAATACACTGAACGGGTTGGACCGCGTTACCTCGTCCTCGCTCGGTTCGGGCTCATCTGCTCCCGCCGGCTGCTGGCATTCTTCCGGATGATGAGCAGGCACAATGGGCAAGGCGAGCAGAAGCTCCTCCTCGATCAGTGACTGCAGATCCAAAGGATCTTCGCCCAGTTCCAGCACGTCATAACCTTTCGGCAACGACTGGGTATTCGCACCCTCCTTCACCACAGCGTAACTGCATTCGCTATGGATCGGCAGGGTGACCAGCTCAAGACAACGCTGGCAAACCATTTTGACTTCAGTGTCGATAAAGCTGTGGATGACCACAGATTTACGTTCATCTCGTTCAAAAACGAATTTAGCCTGCACCGTACCGACATTGTCGGAAAGCGGGTCGCAGAGTCTCTCCAAATCGGCCAGCAGCATTTCACCTTGAAGGGTGGTGCCACGATCAGCCAATTTGCGCGGGTCAACGTGAGGTGGAATCGGGTCATTCAACATAGGCGCAGCATTATAGGGATGCACCCGCCCATGTCAAAGGAAATTCAGCCCTGTCCGTCACTTGGAAGCCTCGCTAGAATTCGCACACGCCTTATGGAGTTGTGCATGCTGCCTTTATTACTCGCTTCCAGCTCGGCCTATCGCCGGGAATTGCTGACCCGCCTGCAGCTGCCTTTCACTTGCAGCTCGCCGGATATCGACGAAAGCCATCGCCCGGGCGAGTCCGCCATCGAGCTGGTCAAGCGCCTCGCCGAAGAGAAAGCGCGCGCCCTGGCCGACAGCCATACCGCTCATCTGATAATCGGCTCCGACCAGGTCGCCGTGCTGGGAGAGCGGATTATCGGCAAACCCCACACATTCGAAAAAGCCCGGGAACAACTGCTGGCCGCCAGCGGTGCCAGCGTGACGTTCCTCACCGGCCTGGCCCTGCTCAACAGCCAGACAGGGCACTGCCAGGTCGATTGCGTGCCGCTCACCGTACACATGCGCACACTCGACGCACCTCGCATCGAACGCTACCTGCGCGCCGAACAACCCTACGACTGCGCAGGCAGCTTCAAGGCCGAAGGCCTGGGGGTCAGCCTGTTTCGCAGCACTGAAGGACCTGACGCCACCAGCCTGATCGGCCTGCCGCTGATTCGCCTGATCGACATGCTGCTGGCTGAAGGCGTACAGGTTCCCTGAATCCCGATACCAAAAAACCGGCCACGCAGGCCGGTTTTTCATGTCATATCAGAATCAGCGCAGCGACGGACCGTTAAAACCCATCCACATCGCCAAATGCTCAGCAACGCTGGCGCCGAGCTTTTTCGAAAAGCGATCGAATGGCGATTCCTGAACGGTGAAGTCCACCAGCTCTTTCTCACCGATCACATCCCGCGCAACCGAACTGGCATTACCCAGCCCATCGATCAACCCCAATGGCAGTGCCTGCTCGCCGGACCAGACCAGGCCAGAGAACAACTCCGGATGCTCCTTGTCTTTCAAGCGGTCGCCACGACCCTGCTTGACGCTATTGATGAACTGCTTGTGGGTCGTATCGAGCACGCCCTGCCAGAAGGCGGTTTCTTCCGGCTTCTGTGGCTGGAACGGATCGAGGAACGACTTGTGCTCGCCAGACGTGTAGGTACGACGTTCGACACCCAGCTTCTCCATGGTGCCAACAAAGCCATAACCGGCTGCCGTCACACCGATGGAGCCGACCAGGCTCGCCTTGTCGGCGTAGATCTGATCCGCCGCACTGGCGATGTAGTAAGCGCCGGAAGCCCCCAGATCGGAAATGACCGCATAGAGCTTGATGTCCGGGTGCAGACCGCGCAGACGCTTGATCTCGTCATAGACATAACCCGACTGCACCGGACTGCCGCCCGGGCTGTTGATGCGCAGGATGACGCCCTTGACCTTCTTGTCCTCGAAAGCAGCACGCAAGCTGCCAACGATATTGTCTGCACTGGCCGACTCCTTGTCGGCAATCATGCCTCTCACATCGATCAACGCCGTGTAATTGGCACTAAGGGTGCCGGCCTTTTCCATATCCATCAGAGGCGAAAACAGGGCAATGGCGCCGAACAGATACACAAAAATCAGAAACTTGAAGAGTATCCCCCAGCGACGGGACCGGCGCTGCTCCTGTATGCCGGCGAGCAGGGTCTTTTCCAGCAGTTTCCAGCTTTTGTCGTCACCGCTCTCTGCGCTCGCCTTGGCGGGCGCCTTCCATTCGTCGGTCATGCCATCCACCCCAAAAACAACCGGTTAAGCCCGCTGATTCAGCCAGGCATGCAATTCTGAAAAACGGTCGATGGCCAGTCGCGGCTCATACAACCTCAACGCATCGATCGATTGAGCGCCATAACTGACGGCCACCGAACCCATACCGGCGTTGCGCGCCATCTGCAAATCAAAGGACGAATCACCCACCATCAACGCCTGTTCCGGGCGAACCTCGCAATGGGCGAGAATCTGTTCGAGCATCAGCGGATGGGGCTTGCTGGCGGTTTCGTCGGCGGCGCGAGTGATATCGAAGTAATTCTCCCAGCCATGGGACTTCAACACCCGATCCAGCCCGCGACGGGCCTTGCCGGTCGCCACAGCCAGATGATAGCCCTCGGCACGAAATGCCTCGAGCGACTCGACCACACCCTCGAACAGCGGCGAAGGCTCAGCCTCCGACGCGATGTAATGCTCAGCATAGTGCTCGCGGAACGCGATCAGCTCGGCGTCGCCGATTTCGGGGTACAGGGTGCGGATCGCTTCCGGCAAGCCCAGGCCGATGATGCCCTTGACGGCCAGATCATCGCGCAGCTCAAAACCGGAACGCTGCGAGGCAACGTGCATCGCCTCGACAATCCGACCAATGGAATCGGCCAGAGTGCCGTCCCAATCAAAGATCAACAGCTTGTAGTCAGATGGGCGCACTCAATCGCTCCACGGTTTTGGCCCACATCTCGTCGACCGGCGCTTGCAGCTTCAGCTCACCACCATCGGGGAGCGGCACCGTCAGCATGTAGGCGTGCAGGAACAGGCGCTTGCCGCCCAGATCGCGGATTTCCTTGCTGAAACCTTCGTCGCCATACTTGGTGTCGCCAGCGATGCAATGCCCGGCGTGCAAGGTATGGACGCGGATCTGGTGAGTCCGGCCGGTAATCGGCTTGGCTTCGATCAGGGTGGCAAAGTCGCCAAAGCGGCGCAGGACCTTGAACACGGTCACGGACTCCTTCCCCTCCTCCTCGTCGACCTCGACCATCCGCTCGCCGGAGCGCAGATTGCTCTTGCCCAGCGACGCACGGACTTGCTTGATCGAGCTCGCCCAGTTACCGCGGACCAGCGCCATGTAGCGCTTGTCGACGCCATCACCGCGCAATGCGGTGTGCAAGTGGCGCAACATGCTGCGCTTCTTGGCGATCATCAACAGGCCGGACGTATCACGGTCGAGACGGTGAACCAGTTCGAGCTCTTTGCAATCGGGGCGCAACTGACGAAAGGCTTCGATCACCCCGAAAGTCAGGCCGCTGCCACCATGAACAGCAATGCCCGCGGGCTTGTTGATCACGATCAGCGCCTTGTCTTCGAAGACAATCGAGGCCTCGAGCCGCTGCAACAGGCCTTGTGCCAGCGGCACCGGTTCGTCGCGCTCAGGCACGCGAACCGGCGGCACGCGCACGATATCGCCCGCCTGCAGCTTGTACTCGGGCTTGATCCGACCTTTGTTCACGCGCACTTCGCCCTTGCGCAAAATGCGATAAATCAAGGTCTTGGGCACGCCTTTGAGTCGGGCGAGAAGGAAATTATCAATGCGTTGGCCGGCATATTCCGGCGAGACCTCAAGCAGTTGTACGCCTGGAGTCGGGGGGGTAGTCGTCGTCATGGCGCGGATGATAACAATTTTTTATGGAATTGAAGCACTTAATCATTGCTGCTATAGTCGCGAACGTCGCCAAAAGCGGCCTGGACAGCGGACCAACGGTCAAAAACCGGCCCTGACCAACGCAATTCACCAGGACGCGAGGCCGTCCTACGGGGCTTTCGCTACGTAACGGTGGAGTTTGCAGGTGTAACGAGCGCAGGTGACATGAGGCCTGAATCACGCCACAAAGCAGAGTTTTCCACTCGTTTTGCGAGCCATATTCACGGCCAGTTCACAAAGTGCAGTCAGCTGCGAATGACCCCGAGCGAAGGCATCGGAAACAACGCCTAAATTAGCCATGATGCGTGACCTCCCCTTTCGGAGCTCACGGTAAATGCCAACCCGCTGCGGATTCTGCGCGCGGCAGCACCCGAATTATCAGGGATACGTGTAGGGTGGAGATGCACAACCGCCGGACTGTGTAGCAACAGGCTTTCTCAAGACGCTTCATCTCGTCCACAGCCGCTGGTTGATTCCTCCTCCTGACTGAGTGCTTAAGTAGCCACAGCAAGCAGGACGCGTACGTCGCGATGAAGGCCCACATTGGCCGGACTTCGCTGGACACGGGAAATGGCCAACCACTCCCGACGCACCTGACACCGACCGTGAGAAGTCGTGTGTGCCGAACGCCGTTTCCGGCAGCCCGGAAACCGACGGTACTACATGAAAAGAATGCTGATTAACGCAACTCAACCCGAAGAGTTGCGTGTTGCACTGGTAGATGGCCAGCGCCTCTACGACCTGGACATCGAATCCGGTGCACGCGAGCAGAAGAAGGCCAACATCTATAAAGGCCGGATTACTCGCATCGAACCAAGCCTCGAGGCTGCCTTTGTCGATTTCGGCTCTGAGCGCCACGGCTTCCTACCCCTCAAAGAAATCTCCCGCGAATACTTCAAGAAAGCCCCGGAAGGTCGCGTCAACATCAAGGACGTCCTGAGCGAAGGCCAGGAAGTCATCGTTCAGGTCGAAAAAGAAGAACGTGGCAACAAGGGCGCCGCCCTGACCACCTTCATCAGCCTGGCCGGTCGTTACCTGGTGCTGATGCCGAACAACCCGCGTGCCGGCGGTATCTCCCGTCGCATCGAAGGCGAAGAGCGCAACGAACTGCGTGAAGCCCTGAACGGTCTGGTTGCCCCGGCCGACATGGGCCTGATCGTGCGCACTGCAGGCCTTGGCCGCAGCAGCGAAGAAATGCAGTGGGACCTCGACTACCTGCTGCAACTGTGGACCGCCATCAAGGAAGCTTCGCTGGACCGCGCCGCGCCATTCCTGATCTACCAGGAAAGCAACGTGATCATCCGCGCGATCCGCGACTACCTGCGCCAGGACATCGGCGAAGTGCTGATCGACAGCGTTGAAGCCCAGGACGAAGCCCTGACCTTCATCCGCCAGGTAATGCCGCAGTACGCCAGCAAGATCAAGCTGTACGAAGACAGCGTTCCGCTGTTCAACCGTTTCCAGATCGAAAGCCAGATCGAAACCGCTTTCCAGCGCGTTGTCGAACTGCCTTCCGGCGGTTCCATCGTGATCGATCCGACCGAAGCCCTGGTGTCCATCGACATCAACTCGGCGCGCGCCACCAAAGGCAGCGACATCGAAGAAACCGCGCTGCAAACCAACCTTGAAGCGGCCGAGGAAATCGCCCGTCAGTTGCGCCTGCGCGACATCGGCGGCCTGATCGTCATCGACTTCATCGACATGACCCCTGCCAAGAACCAGCGCGCCGTGGAAGAAAAAGTCCGCGAATGCCTGGAAGCCGACCGCGCTCGCGTGCAAGTCGGTCGCATTTCGCGCTTCGGCCTGCTGGAAATGTCCCGTCAGCGCCTGCGTCCATCCCTGGGTGAAAGCAGCGGCATCGTCTGCCCGCGTTGCAACGGCACCGGCATCATCCGTGACGTTGAATCGCTGTCCCTGGCGATCCTGCGCCTGATCGAAGAAGAAGCCCTGAAAGACCGTACCGCCGAAGTTCGTGCACAAGTGCCGATCCCGGTGGCGGCGTTCCTGCTCAACGAAAAACGCAACTCGATCACCAAGATCGAACTGCGCACCCGTGCCCGCATCGTCATCCTGCCGAACGATCACCTCGAAACGCCGCACTTCGAAGTACAGCGCCTGCGTGACGACAGCCCGGAAGCCGCGACCAACCAGTCCAGCTACGAAATCGCCGCTGCCGCTGCCGAAGTCGAAGAAGTCCAGCCAGCCGCTGCGACCCGCACCCTGGTTCGCCAGGAAGCTGCGGTCAAAACGGCCCCGGCCCGTGCCAACGCTCCGGTGCCGACCGAAGTGGCCGCTCCAGCCCCTGCCCCGGCCGCCGTACCGGAGCCAAGCCTGTTCAAAGGCCTGGTGAAGTCGCTGGTGAGCCTGTTCGCCACCAAGGAAGAGCCTGCCGCACCGGTTGTGGTTGAAAAACCTGCCGCCGAGCGTCCGGCCCGCAACGAAGAGCGTCGCAACGGTCGCCAGCAGAGCCGCAACCGTAACGGTCGCCGCGATGAAGAGCGCAAGCCTCGCGAAGAGCGTGCACCGCGTGAAGAACGCGCACCACGTGAGCCGCGTGAAGAGCGTCAGCCACGGGAAGTGCGTGAACCTCGCGAAACCCGCGAAGAAACGCCAGCGGTAGCCCGCGAAGAACGCGCACCACGCGCGCCTCGTGAAGAACGTGCACCGCGCGCTCCGCGTGAAGATCGCAAGCCACGTGGCGAGCGTGAAGAACGCGTTCGTGAACTGCGCGAGCCTCTGGATGCCACTCCGGCTGCTCCGGCCGCCGCTGCTACCGCTACGGCTGCTACCGCTGAAGAACGCCCAGCTCGTCAGCCACGTGAAGAACGCGCGCCACGCCCACCGCGTGAAGAACGTCAGCCACGTGCCGAACAAGCTGCCGCAGCCGCAACTGAAGAAGAACTGACCACCAACGAAGAGCAACTGTCGGAAGACGGTCAGGAAAGCGCCGAAGGCGACCGTCCACGCCGCCGCTCCCGTGGTCAGCGTCGTCGCAGCAACCGTCGCGAGCGTCAGCGTGACGCCAACGGTAACGTGATCGAAGGTTCGGAAGAGTCCGAGTCCGGCGAAAACGCTGAAGCGCCAAGCACTGCCGATCTGGCCGCCGACCTGGCTGTCACCGCAGCTGTTGCCAGCAGCGTGATCAGCGCTCCAGCAGAAGCTGAAGCCAATGTGCAAGCCGAACGCGCCACTGCCGCGACCCTGGAAGCAGCTCCGGTTGAAGCGCCAGTCGTTGAAGCGACCACACCGGTCGAAGTCACCGCCTCGCCGGAAATCGAAGTGGCTCCAACGCCAGAAGCTCAGCCTGCTGTTGAAGCGGCTGCCGAGCCAGCGCCAGTGGTAGAAGCACCTGCCCAGGCTGCGGAAGCGGTTGTTGAAACCGTGACTGACACCGTGCGTGAAGTTCGCGAAGAGCAAACCGCATTCAACTGGGTTGCCGAGCCAGCCGTCGCTGAAACCGCTGCACCAGCCGCTGAAACCCAAGTGGCAGAAGCCATGGTTTCCGAG
Organism: Pseudomonas jessenii; assembly: GCF_002236115.1. GTDB lineage: Bacteria > Pseudomonadota > Gammaproteobacteria > Pseudomonadales > Pseudomonadaceae > Aquipseudomonas > Aquipseudomonas jessenii. The sequence continues at coordinate 256,447 of NZ_NIWT01000003.1, forward strand.
CCGGTGGTTGCCGCAGCAGAACCGGCCCCGGCGCCGGTGGTTGAAGCGCCGGCCGTTGAAGCACCGGTCGTTGCCCAGGCACCTGCACCAGTGGTCGAAGCCGCTCCTGCCAGCGCCCTGACGCCAAGTGGCCGTGCGCCTAACGACCCGCGTGAAGTGCGTCGTCGCAAGCGTGAAGCCGAGCGTCTGCAGAAGGAAGCTGAACTGGCTGCCGCTGCGGCTCCAGCTGAAGCGGTTGTCGCCGCCGAGCCTGCACCGGTTGCTGCTGAAGTGGTTGAGGCAGCTCCTGCCCCGGCTGCCGAAGTGGCTGCCGAGCCGGTTGAGTCGGTGATCCACGAAGCACCGCGCTCCGTTCAGGAAGCGGTAGAGCAACACGAGCAGGCCCAGGAAAAAGAGCACGAGCCTAAACCTCTCGTCTGATTCCATCGGCCACTAAAAAGCCCCGCCTGGTGATCCCAGGCGGGGCTTTTTTTACATCTGTGAAATCACACCATTCCCCTGTGGGAGCAGCCGGTCGACGCTCGATTGCTCGCGATGGCGGAATGACATTCAACATTGGTGCTAGCTGATCCACCGCTATCGCGAGCAAGCTCGCTCCCACAAGGATCTATGCTGGCCTGAAGGTTAGTGCTTCAGGCACATCCACATCCCACACCACACCAGAATCATCCACGCTCACTTCAACCACTCGCCCTTGGGCGAACAGCGGCTTGGCGCCGCGATCCCCCGATAACGCCATCAACCCCGCCGCGAAGTCCCGTCCGAACCCGACCGGATGCCCGTACCCGCCGTCCTGCACTGGCACGCTGATACTGTCATCGCCAATCCCCGCCACCACTTGCTCGATACTCGATGGCAGGATGAACGGCATATCCCCCAGCACCATCAGCCAGCCATCGAGTTGCTTGCAGGCAGCGACTCCCGCGGCAATGCTGTCGCCCATTCCCGTCGATTCGATCAGCACAATCTCGCAGCCATAGGCCTGAGCCATGCGAATCACTTGCGGGCGGTCAGCAGTGGTCACCAGTACGCGCTTGTCCAGCGTCGCCGGCAGGTTGACCAATGTGTGCTCGATGACGGACCGCACCACGCCGTCACGCCCGATGCAATCGGCCACCAATTTATCCTTTTCGGCACCCGCCACCTGACGAAACCGGCTGCCCTGCCCCGCCGCCAACACGATAACGCCGATGGATTTGCTCATACGCTCTCCCGCAGGACTTTCTTCTGCTTCAGTTCGATGCCGTTTTTGACCGCCACGATTTCCGCCATGAGCGACAAGGCAATTTCCGCTGGATTATGACTGCCGATGTGCAAACCGATCGGACCATGCAAGCGGTCAATCGCCGATTGCGACACCCCCAGTTGAGCCAGGTTTTCCCGGCGCTTCTGGCTGTTGACCCGCGACCCCAGCGCTCCGACGTAAAAAGCCCTGGAATCCAGGGCCGTGAGCAGCGCCATGTCATCCAGACGCGGATCATGGGTCAAGGCCACGATAGCCGTGCGTTCATCGGTCTGGATATTCAATACCGCCTCATCCGGCATGCCCGAAACGAATCGTCCGTGCTACTCCTCCCAGCCGTAGACGAACTCGCTACGCGGGTCGCAAATCAGCACCTCGAAATCCAGCAGCCGGGCCATTTCCGCCACATAGCGCGACAGCTGCCCCGCGCCGATCAGCAGCAAGCGCCAGCGCGGGCCATGGATCACCCGCAGGGTCTGCCCGTCGAACGTCAACACGTCATCTTTACTGGCCGGCTGCAAAAGTACTTCGCCGGTGGTCAGGTTCAGTTCACGCGCAACGATTTCATGGGCCTCGCAACGGGCGAGCAATTGCTCGACCCAATCCCCATCGTCGATACGCTCCTCGGTCAAGCGCAAGGTGCCACCGCAGGGCAAGCCGAATCGTGCGGCTTCCTCGCGAGTCACGCCGTAGGTGATCAATTGCACCGGCGGCCCGTCAAGTTCCAGGCGTCCGTCGTGCAGCCGGGCAATCAAGTCATCTTCGACACACCCGCCCGAGACCGAACCAATCACCATGCCGTCTTCGCGCAGGGCCAGCATGGCGCCGGGTGCCCGGGGCGCAGTGCCCCAGGTTTCGACCACGCTGTACAACACCACCCGCTGACCGGCGCGATGCCATTGCAACACGCTGCGCAGGACGTTCAGATCGGCGCTGTCCATCAGGCGCCGGCCTTCTGCCAACCCGACAACTGATAACGAACAGGCAGATTGCGGATGCGTTTGCCGGTGGCGGCGAAGATCGCGTTGCACAGTGCCGGCGCAATCGGTGGCACGCCCGGTTCACCCACACCACCCAACGGGACATTGCCCGGCGGCGTCACCAGATGCACCGCCACTTCTTTCGGTGCCAGGGACATGCGCGCCACTTCGTACATATGGAAGTTATCCTGCTGAACCTTGCCGTCCTTGAAGCTGATTTCCCCCAGCACCGCATTACCCAGACCCATGACGCAGGCGCCTTCGAATTGCGCGCGAATCCGCTCGGGGTTGATCTGCGGCCCGCAATCGACGGCGATGTCAGCCTTGTGCACCACCAGCGTACCGTCGTCCTTGACCTCCACCTCGATCACCGCCGCCACATAGGTCACGAAGCTGTAATGCACTGCCAGGCCCAGGCCGCGTCCCTTGGGCAACTCACGCCCCCAACCGGCGGCTTTGGCGGCGGTCTCCAGTACCGTGCGCAGGCGCGCGGTGTCGATCGGATAACGCTCGGGGGATTCGCCGTAGTTCCACTCTTCACTCAAGGTACGCGGATCGATCTGACGGTCCGGGCCGAGCAATCTGATCTGGTACTTCAGCGGATCCTGCCCGGCCTTGTGCGCCAGTTCATCGATAAAACTCTGGATCGCGAAACCATGGGGAATGTTCGACACCGAGCGATACCAACCTACCCGGGTACGCACCGTTGCCTCGGGGTTTTCCAGGCGAATGTTGGGGATCGCATACGCCATGTTGGTGAACCCCATGCCCAGTTCGAACGCCGCCTCATGGTTCATGCCCGGCGCAAACAACGCGGTGATGCTCGGCGCCACCGTACGGTGCAACCAGCCGGATGGCAGGCCATCCTTGTTCAGGCTGGCCTTGAGGTATTCGGCCGACACGGTGTGAAAATAGGAACAGTGGATGTCGTCTTCGCGGGTCCATTGCACCCGCACCGCTTTGCCGGGGAATTCCTTGGCGAGGATGGCGGCCTCGATGATGAAGTCAGGCTTGGACTTGCGTCCGAACCCGCCCCCGAGCAGGGTCACGTTGAACGTGACCTTGTCGAACGGCAGGCCCAGGCGCTCACCGATCCGTTCCCGGGTGACCTGCGGCGCCTGGCTTGGCCCCCAGGCTTGGCACGCACCGTCCTTGAACCGCGCAATGGCGACCATCGGTTCCATCGGCGACTGTGACAAATGCGGCAAGTAGTAGGAGGCTTCCAGCGTGCTATCGGCGCTGGCCATGGCCTCATCGAGGTTGCCGGTATTGCGCACCACCTTGCCGGGCTTGAGCGAGGCGGCTTCGAGTTCTTTGCGATAGGCAATCGAGTCGTAGCTGGCGTTGGGGCCGTCGTCCCATTCGATTTTCAGTGCCTCGCGGCCCTTGATCGCCGCCCAGGTATTGCTCGCCACCACGGCGATGCCGCCCAGGGGTTGGAACTCCGAAGGCAACGGGCGGCTTTCGATCTGTACCACTTTGACCACGCCTGGGACTTTCATCGCCGCGCTGCCATCGAAGCTTTTGACCTTGCCGCCATACACCGTGGGCCGCGCGATGGTCGCGTACAGCATGCCGTCGAAATGCACGTCGGCGCCGTACACCGCACGACCATTGACGATGTCCTCACCGTCGATGGCCTTGGTGCCTTCCTTACCGATATATCGAAATTCCGAAGGTTGCTTGAGTCTCAGGCTTTCTCGCGCAGGCACGGCCAAAGCGCCAGCGGCGGCGGCCAGCGAGCCATAGCCCAGTTCGCGGCCCGACGGTTTATGAATGACTTTATGAAGTTGCGCCTGGCACTCGCCGACTGACACTTTCCACTGGTCAGCCGCGGCTTGTTCCAGCATGGCCCGTGCGGCGGCGCCGCAACGACGCATCGGCTCGTACCAGTGACGCATGCTGCGCGAGCCGTCGGTGTCCTGGTTGCCGAAGCGCGCTTCATCGCCGGGGGCCTGCTGTACCTTGACCATCGCCCAGTCGGCTTCCAGTTCATCGACCACCACCATGGTCAAGCTGGTGCGCACGCCCTGGCCCATCTCCGAGCGGTTGCAGATAACGGTCACCGTGCCATCGGCGGCGATGCTCACATAGACTTTCGGATCGTCGACCCAGCCGTGGGGCATGCCGTCGGCGCCGAACTTCTTCTCTTTCTCTTCGGCAAACGCGTCTTGCCAGCCCCAACTCGCGGCGACCACCAGCGCACCGGTCGCCCCCACGCCCTTGAGAAAACCACGGCGACTGAGGTTGCTCAGGGTGAAATCATTCGGTAACCGGCTCATGCCTTGGCCTCCTTCAGGTGAGTGGAAGCCTGACGGATCGCGGTCTTGATACGGTTATAGGTGCCGCAGCGGCAGATGTTGCCGACCATGGCTTCTTCGATCTGCTCGTCGCTCGGGTTCGGATGGGTCTTGAGCAGTGCCGTCGCCGACATGATTTGCCCGCCCTGGCAGAAGCCGCATTGAGCCACTGCCGTGTCGAGCCAGGCTTGCTGCACGACTTTGCCGATCGGGTCGGCGTGCAGGTTGTCGATGGTGCTGACATTCTGCCCGACGACTGAACCGATGGGCGTAATGCAACTGCGTGCCGGAGCCCCTTCGATATGAATGGTACAGGCGCCGCACAGGCCCATGCCGCAGCCGAATTTGGTGCCGTTGTAACCGGCCACGTCGCGGATCGCCCAGAGCAGCGGCATGTCCTCGGTGACGTCGAGTTGATGGTCTTGACCATTGAGTTTCAGGGTAATCATGGGCACGCCCGCATAGGTCTTGAGTTATGGGGTCGAGCAATCTGCCGCTGGATCTCGGTGGGTCGCACGCAGATCGACTCAGGCTAATGGGCTCTCTTATGCTGACTCAAACGGTCTGCACCGGGCCTTTGGTGGAGCAAGAGTGTGCATCGTTAGCTGACTAAGTTAACCGAGCATTAACAAAAAAGCCCTGCACAATAAACATTGTGCAGGGCTTTTTGATCCGTCTTGAAAGCTTAGCTCAATACCGGTTCGGCTCCATTTCCAGATCGACATGGAAACGCTCGAGAATGTCTTTCTGGATGCGCTGCGCCAGGTTCAGCAGTTGCAGGCCCGTCGCGCCTCCATAGTTGACCAGCACCAGCGCCTGCAATTTATGCACGCCAGCATCAGCTTCACGGAAACCTTTCCACCCTGCCCGCTCGATCAGCCAACCGGCGGCCAGTTTCATCTGCCCGTCGGGTTGCGCATAGGCCACCAGGTCCGGGTATTCGCCCTTGAGCCGTGCAGCCAGCGCCGACGACACCAAAGGGTTCTTGAAAAAGCTGCCGGCATTGCCGAGTACGGCCGGGTCCGGGAGTTTTTCGTTGCGGATGCTGCAAATGGCCTGGCTGACATCGCTGGCGGTCGGATGCTCGATGCCTTGTTCGGTCAGGCGCTGGCGCACCGGGCCGTACTCCAGGTGCAGATGCGCGGCGCGGTCGAGGGCGAAACGCACACGCAGGATCAACCAACGCCCCGGCTCCTGCTTGAACAGGCTGTCGCGGTAGGCGAAGTTGCACTCTTGCAGGGTAAAGTCGCGCAGTTCGCCGGTCTGGCGATCGAGGGCGGTCAGGCCGGCGAACACGTCCTTGATCTCGACGCCATAAGCGCCGATGTTCTGCATCGGTGCCGCACCGACAGTGCCGGGAATCAGGCTGAGATTTTCCAGGCCGGACAGCCCCAGGGACAGTGTGTGTTGCACAAATGGATGCCAGGGCTCGCCTGCCTCGGCCTCGATCACCACTTTGCCGCCCTCATCGCTCAGCACGCGAATCCCGCGCGTGGCCATGCGCAGAACCAGTGATTCGATATCCGCCGTCAGCAACAGGTTGCTGCCGCCGCCGATCACCAGCACCGGGACCTTGTGCTCCAGCCCATAGGCCAGAGCTTCGCGCACATCGGCGTCGCTATGGGCCTGGGCAAACAGCCGGGCCTGGACATCCACGCCAAAGCTGTTGAACGGCTTGAGCGAAACCTGTGATTGAACCTGCAAACTCATAACCGTCCCTTCAATTCGATCACCAGTAAATCACTGGCGTGCTCGATCAGGTCCAGCACCTGCTCGAAGCCTTGTTCGCCGTCGTAGTACGGGTCCGGCACTTCATCGACTGGCGACTGGTAGCGACGCAGGAACAGGTCCAATTCGGCCTTGCCCTTGGCCGGCTGCAAGGCCTTGAGGTTGCGCAGGTTGCTGTTGTCCATCGCCAGGATCAGGTCGTAGGTGGCGAAATCGGCACGACTGACTTGCCGGGCGCGCTGGGCGGACAAGTCATAACCGCGCAGCTTCGCCGCGGCCTGACTGCGCTTGTCCGGCGCCTTGCCGACATGCCAGTCACCGGTGCCGGCGGAAGCGACTTCGACCTGGTCGGCCAGCCCCGCTTCACGCAACTTATGCCGCAGCACGCCTTCGGCCGTGGGCGAGCGACAGATGTTGCCCAGGCAGACAAACAGAACCCGCATCACGCCTCCAGCAGGCGACGAACGCGCTCAAGGTCTTCAACGGTGTCGACACCGGGCGGCGGCGCGATCAGTGCATCGGCGACGTGAATTCGTACGCCGTGCCACAACGCACGCAGTTGTTCCAGACACTCGGTGTTTTCCAGCCAGCATGGACCCCAGCTGACGAAATCCTGCAGGAATCCGGCGCGATAGGCATAAATACCGATATGGCGGCGGTACGGCACACCTTCGGGCAACTGCTCACGGTTCACGGCGAAGGCATCCCGAGCCCAGGGCAAGGTAGAACGGCTGAACGTCAGCGCCAGGCCATTGAGGTCGCTGACGACCTTGACCACGTTGGGATTGAACAGGGTGTCCACGTCTTCGATCGGCTCGGCAAGCGTGGCCATGCGCGCTTCAGCGTGGGCTGCCAGGTTGGCGGCCACCTGATCGATCACGTTCGGCGGAATCAGCGGTTCGTCGCCCTGGACGTTGACCACGATAGCGTCGGGCGCCAGGCCCAGCTTCATCGCAACTTCAGCCAGGCGATCGGTGCCGGAGTTGTGATCTTCACGGGTCAACACCACTTCGGCACCAAAGCCATTGCAGGCCTCGACGATGCGCGCGTCGTCGGTGGCCACCACTACCCGCTCGGCGCTGCTTTTGCTCGCCTGTTCCCAGACGTGCTGGATCATCGGCTTGCCGGCGATCAGCAGCAACGGCTTGCCGGGCAGGCGTGTGGAGGCGTAACGCGATGGAATGACGACGGTAAAGGCTGTGGTCATTTATCCAGGCGCTCGTCGGTGGTCAGGGTGCGCGCTTCGGATTCGAGCATCACCGGGATGCCGTCGCGAATCGGGTAGGCCAGGCCTGCGCCCTTGCTGATCAGCTCGGTCTTGTCGGCGCTGAGCTTGAGCGGGCCTTTGCAGACCGGGCAAGCGAGGATATCGAGCAATTTGGTGTCCATGAGCATTCCCTGGAAAAAACGGAGTTAAGGCAACAAACGAGCCGGCAGCAGGCGCATCAACTGCGTGTCGAACCAGGCCACGAAGGCCGGCGACGGCACAGCATCGACCGCCAGGTACCACCAGTCGGCGGCGGCAAAGGCACGGCATTTCACCGCGTCCTTTTCCGTCATCACCAAGGGCAATGACGGCGTGAAATTCAACGCCTCCACGCTGTATTCGGCGTGGTCGGCAAACGCATGTGGAACCGGTTGCCAGTGTAGCGTTTCGAGGGTCTTGAAGAAACGTTGTGGATTGCCGATGCCGGCCACCGCGTGCACGGCCTGGCCTGCGCCAAAGTGGTCGAGGGGACGCCGTTCGCCGCTGCGCAGGTTGACCAGCGCGGTGGGTTGCAACTGGAAGGCAAATCCATCATCGCGGTCGGCCACGGCACCGTTGTAGAGGACCGCGTCGACGCTTTGCAGGCGCTCGACCGGCTCACGCAACGGCCCGGCAGGCAGGCAACGGCGATTGCCCAGGCCACGGGCGGCATCGATCAGCACCAGTTCCAGGTCACGGGCCATGCGGTAGTGCTGCATGCCATCGTCGGACAGGATCAGGTCCAGCGGCTCACTGGCCAACAAGGTTTTCACGGCGTTGCTGCGATTGGGGTCGATCATCAGCGGGACGCCCGTGCGCTGGACGATCAGCAACGGCTCGTCACCGGCGACGTCGGCGCTTTGCTCGGCCCCGACTCGCCATGGCAGTTGCGGCGGTTTGGCGCCGTAGCCGCGGCTGACCACGCCGACCCGCAGGCCGCTGCGCTGGCAGTGCTCGATCATCCACAGAATCAGCGGTGTCTTGCCGGTGCCACCCACGGTGATGTTGCCGACCACGATCAGCGGCACCGGTGGCTGATAGATCTCGCCCTCTCCGGCCAGAAAGCGCTTGCGCTTGTTCATGACCACGCGCCGGTACAGCCATTCCAGCGGCTGCAACAGTTTCAGGGCCGGATGACCTGCGTACCACGCGGCGAGCAATCGATCGGACATGGCCATCAGGACGCGGGGGGCGCCGCTTCGACAGTGGTCATGCGCAAATGGCTGAAACCGAGCTTGCCGGCCGCATCCATGGCGGTGATGACGGACTGATGCTGTGTCTTGCCATCAGCGCTGATCGACAGTGGCCGGTTGGTGTCGCCATTGGCTTCCTTTTGCAGCGCGTCCATCAGCGAAGCCAGGTCGCTTTTCGGCAGGATCTGGTTGTTCACCGAGAACACGCCGTCGGCACTGATGGCAATGTCCAGAGGCTTGTTCTGATCGTCGGCCGGCGCGCCGCTGACCGCTTCCGGCAGATCGACGCGCAGCTGGGTTTCACGGGTGAAGGTGGTGGTCACGACAAAAAACAGCAGCAGGATGAACACCACGTCGATCAGCGACGCGAGGTTGATGTCCACCGTTTCCCGTGGTTTGCGGCGGAATTTCACGCTTTGCTCCCGGCCAGGTCCACATCGCGGTCGCCCTGCACTACCTCGACCAGTTTGATCGCTTCCTGCTCCATCCCTACCACCAGTTCATCGATCCGGCGTTGCAGGAATCGATGGAAGAATACCGCCGGGATACCAACCATCAAACCGGCAGCCGTGGTGATCAGGGCCTTGGAAATACCACCGGCCAATACCGAGGCGTTGGTGGTCATGCCTGAGCCTGTGAATGCGCTGAAAATATCGATCATGCCCAGTACGGTACCGAGCAAGCCCAGCAACGGGGCCATGGCAGCAATGGTGCCCAGGGCGTTGACGTAGCGTTCGAGCTCATGGATGACCCGTTGAGCGGCCTCTTCGATGCACTCCTTCATGATCTCGCGACCATGCTTGGAGTTGGCCAGGCCGGCCGCCAGGATCTCGCCCAAAGGCGAATTGGCGCGCAGTTCCTTGAGCTTTTCCTTATTGAGCTGTTTGTCCTTGATCCAGACCCATACCTGCCCGAGCAAGTGCTCCGGGGTCACGCGGCTGGCCCGCAGGGTCCACAGACGCTCGGCAACGATCGCCATGGCCGCGATGGAGCTCAAAATGATCGGCAGCATCATCCAGCCGCCGGATTTGACCAATTCCCACACAGTGACAGCCCCCTCGAAAAAGTGCGCCACTCTAACATAGGGGGTGGACGCACCGAAGACCGTGATGTCGCATCCGGTCGGGCTTTGATAACGCTCGGTTATGGGTTCAAGGGCGGCGGATCGCGCCAGAAACGCCGTTCCTGGCGCATTGACCACGGCGGCTCGAAGCGCCCCAGTTGCAGACGAATGGCACCCTGTTCGACGCTGTCGTAGATCGCCATTCCACGTTTTTGATAACGGGCGATGACCGTGGGATGCGGATGGCCAAACGAATTGCCCTGCCCGCGGGAGATCAGCGCACCTTTGGGTTGCAGGACATCCAGCAGGGCATTGGACGACGAACTGCGACTGCCGTGGTGTGGCGCCTGCAGCCAATCGGTGGGCCGGGCCAACGGACTGTCCAGCAGGGCTCTCTCGGCGGCGGCATCGATGTCGCCACTCAACAGCAGCCGTTCGCCATTGGCCTCGATCAACAAGACACAAGAGTTCTGGTTGCTATCGCCGGCCAATGGCCAGTGCCAAAGCTGGAAATCGACTTCATCCCAGGTCCATCGCCGACCGCTCTCACATCTCCCGGCCTGCAGTTGCGCAGGCAAGTCTGACGGTTCACCACTGACCACCTGTTTCACCGGCAACCCCCTGGCAATCGCCGGGGCACCGCCGGCATGATCGGCGTGGGCGTGGCTGATCAGCATCAGGTCTATGCCCTTCACCCCCAGTTTGCGCAATGCCGGCAGCACCACCCGTTCCCCCTGGTCGAGTTCTCCGAAACGCGGTCCGGCGTCATACAGCAACGTGTGATGCCGGGTGCGCACCAGGATCGCCAGGCCTTGACCGACATCCAGTTGCCAGACTTCCGCCATGCCCTCCTGCAACATCGGCCTGGGCGAAAAAACCAGCATCAACAGCATGGGCCACCCTAACGGGCGCATCGGCAAGCCTCGCGGCAGCAAGAGCAAAAAGGCGCCAATAGCACCGATTGCCCAGGCCCATAGCGGGATCGCCGCGGGCACCCACGCAGGAACCTGACCGGAGACGCCCCCCAAGCCGCTGAACCAACCGTCGATCAGACCGCCAGCCAGCCACAGCAATTTCTCACCCACATAAGGCACCGGCAGCAACAGCGTCCCGAGCAACGCAGGTGGCAGTACCGCCAGACTGATCCAGGGCACCGCAAACAAATTGGCCAGCGGCCCGCTCAGACTGATGGGCAACCCCAGTGCCAATAACAACGGACACAGCCCGATTGCAATCAGCCACTGGGCACGGGTCCAGGTCTGCCACCAACGCCACGGCCCCAAACGTCCGCCGAAGGTCAATATCAAGACTGCCACGGCCGCGAAAGACAGCCAGAAACCAGGCTGGAGACTCGCCAGCGGCGCCAGCAGCAAAATGCCGTTGAGTGCCAACAACAGTGGCCACCACGCACCGAGATGACGGAACCGCAGACGCCACAACAACACCAGACCAATCATCAAGCAGGCCCGTCGCACCGGCACCTCGAAACCGGCCAGCATCCCGTAACCGAGCGCAGCGGCGAATGCCAGGCCACACGCCCAGGGCAACCATGGCAGACGGTTCGGCCATAACCCAAAGCGGGCCAGGCCGGCGATCAGCAGATACACGACGCCCGCCAGCAATCCGATGTGCTGCCCGGAAATCACCAACAGATGAACCGTGCCGGTGTCCTGCAATACCTGCCAGTCTTCGCGACTCAACCCGGCGCCGTCCCCGAGCACCAACGCCGTCAACGCGCCGTTTCGCCCTTGGGCATCCACCGCCAGCAAACGCTGACGGATTGCATCGCGCCAGGCCCATTGGGCTGGCGCAAGGCGTTCGCCCTGCTTGATCGTCCCGGTCGCCCCGATGCGTTGTGCCAACAACCAGGCCTGGTAGTCGAAGGCCTGCGGATTGAGCAGCCCGACCGGACGCTTCAACTTGACTGCCAGGCGCCAGCGCTCGCCACTGTTCACCGGCGGCCCGCCATACCAGGCCAGACGCATTTGCTGCGGCAGCCGGGTACGTCGGGACTGGATGTCGGTCAACTCGAAACGCACGACACCGTCGTCATGCCGGGGCAAGCCAGTGACCCGCCCTTCGACCCAACGGGTTTCTCCGTCCAGCGCCGGCGGTAACCGGTCATCCAGCGCCCACTGCGCATTCGCGCAGGCCCAACTCAGGCCGAACAAGTAAAACGCCACCGGATAAGTCCTGAACGGCAGCAACATCAAGCCCGCCACCGGCATCGCCAGCCATAACCAGACCGGCGGTAATGCCGGTAAAAAACGCAAGGTCAAAAGACCCAACGCCAGCGCCATCATCCCTGTGCGCATAAGCCCGTCCTTGAAAGTCCCCTTCAAGGCTTAGCCCGCTCGTCGCATGGGCGCCGTCAATAATTGTCACAAAATCTGAATAGGTAGTTCATGGAATCCAGACATACTTGCCGCCCTGACCGACCGAGAAGCCTTATGCCCCGGCGCTTATTCAAACGCTACATGCCAGACCCGATGAGCATCAGGGAACACAAGTCCTTACGCTTTCTCGGCACGCTGTTGCATGACCCGAACCTGTGGCACCTCAACCGCCACTCCGTTGCCCGCGCCATGGCGGTGGGGCTGTTCGCCGCGTTCCTGCCGATCCCGCTACAGATGCTGCTGGCGGCAATCCTCGCCATCATCGTGCGCGGCAACATGCCGATTGCCGTGAGCCTGGTCTGGCTGACCAATCCGATCACCATGCCTGCCGTGTTCTTCTGCACCTACCAGACCGGCGCCTGGCTGATGGACGTTCCCGCCCGGCAGTTGCCGGACTCACTGAACTGGGAATGGATCACGGGTGAAATCTCGACCTTGTGGCAACCGTTTCTGTTGGGCTCGGTGGTAACGGGGCTGGTACTCGGCGCACTGGCCTACTTCCTGGTGATGATGTATTGGCGCTGGTGGGTGGCCAGGCAGTGGAAGCGGCGCAAGAAGAGCCGGATGTGAGAATGCAAAACGGCCTCCACTTGGGAGGCCGTTTTTTTTTGCGGTGTCCGGGCTGACGCCATCGCGAGCAAGCTCGCTCCCACATTCAATCTACGCGGCGAACAAGATCCCCTGTGGGAGCGAGCTTGCTCGCGATGCAGGCGACGCGGTATTCCTTAAGTCCGCATCCCGCGCCCGCTGACCAGCAACCTTGCACTACCGAAATACAGCACCGCGGTCGCAACCAGCATGAAGGCGATGGCCACGCTGATGCGGATATCCGATACGCCAAGGATGCCGTAGCGGAACGCGTTGACCATGTGCAGCACCGGGTTGGCCAAGGACACGGTCTGCCAGAACGGTGGCAGCAAGGTGATTGAGTAGAAGACCCCGCCCAGGTAGGTCAGTGGCGTCAGCACGAAAGTCGGGATGATCGAAATGTCATCGAAGTTGCGCGCAAACACGGCGTTGATGAAGCCCAGCAACGAGAAGATGGTCGCGGTCAGCACCACCACCAGAATGGTCACGCCCAGGTGATGCACCTGCAAGTGGGTGAAGAACAGCGACAGCAGGGTCACGATGATCCCCACCATCAGGCCACGCAGCACGCCGCCCAGGGTATAGCCAATCAGAATGGTGTGCGGCGACAGCGGCGAGACCATCAATTCTTCAATGGACCGCTGGAACTTGCTGCCGAAGAAACTCGATACCACGTTGCCGTAGGAGTTGGTGATCACCGACATCATGATCAGCCCCGGCACGATGTACTCCATGTAAGTGAAGCCACCCATGTCGCCGATCTGCCGACCGATCAGATTACCGAAGATCACGAAGTACAGGACCATGGTGATGGCCGGCGGCAGCAGGGTCTGGGGCCAGATCCGGGTGAAACGCCGGACTTCACGGTAAACGATGGTGTTGAGGGCAACGAGGTTGGGGCGCAGCTCGGAACTCATACCGCCACCTTCGACAGATTTTTCTCCACCAGGGACACGAACAACTCCTCGAGGCGATTGGTTTTGTTACGCAGGCTCAGCACTTCGATGTTCTGCTGCGCCAACTGGGTGAACAGCGCGGTGATGCCCATGGACTTCTCCACCTGGACTTCCAGGGTGTGGCTGTCGATCAGCCGGGACGGATAGCCGAGCAACTGCGGCGCCGCTGGCAGGTCGCCCTTGAGGTCCAGCAGGAAGGTTTCGACATGCAACTGGCTGAGCAACTGCCGCATGCTGGTGTTCTCGACGATGGTGCCGTGGTCGATGATGCCGATGTTGCGGCACAGCTGCTCAGCCTCTTCCAGATAGTGGGTCGTGAGGATGATGGTGATGCCTTTCTGGTTCAGCTCGGTGAGGAAGCTCCACATCGAGCGACGCAGTTCGATGTCCACCCCGGCGGTCGGCTCGTCGAGGATCAGCAGACGCGGTTCATGAACCAGCGCGCGGGCGATCATCAGGCGACGCTTCATACCGCCGGACAGCGAGCGCGATGGCACGTCCTTCTTGTCCCACAGGCCGAGCTGGGTCAGGTACTGTTCGGCGCGTTCCTTGGCGATTTTCGCCGGGATGCCGTAGTAGCCGGCCTGGGTCACGACGATGTCGAAGGTCTTTTCGAACTGGTTGAAGTTGAATTCCTGAGGCACCACGCCGATGGAGCGCTTGAGCTGCGCAGGATTCCTGTCCAGGTCGTGACCGAAGATGTTCACCGTGCCGCTGGTCTTGTTCACCAGGGTCGAGAGAATACCGATGGTCGTGGACTTGCCGGCGCCGTTCGGGCCGAGCAAGGCGAAAAAGTCACCTTCGGCGACATCCAGATCGATACCACTCAGGGCCTGGAAACCGTTGCCGTAGGTTTTGGTTAGCTGCCGGATGGACAGAGCGGAACTCATATCTGATTTACGCACCAAGATGGGAAGAAAAGGATAAGTATGGGCGGCGGCGAACAAAACAACCGCAGCGGAGTGGCACAATGGTGCTTGTCGCCGCCACACAAGTACAGTCAAGCGTGTCGATAGTGAGTATTAAGTCAACGCGGTCATGACCGCCTTTTGATACGCCGGACGCTGTTTCAACCGGCCATACCAGGCCTGCAGATGCGGTTGTGGCGCACGTTCGATCGGCATCTCGAACCAGGCATAAATGAAACTGCCCAGGGGAATATCGCCCATGCCGATCTCGTCTCCGGACAGGTAGGGCTTGTTCGCCAACGCCTGATCGGCCATTGCCAGCAGCGTGTCGCACTCCTTGATCGCCGCCTTGATGGCGGGCCAGTCCTGCTGGTCTGCCGGGGTACGCAGCACACCCCAGAACACGGTACGGAACGGGCCGGCAAAGCTTGAGGTGGTCCAGTCCATCCACTTGTCGGCAGTGGCCCGGGCCTTGGGACTATTCGGGTACCAGGCCGTGCCGTCGGCATGCAAGGCCATCAGGTAACGCACGATGGCGTTGGACTCCCACAACACAAAACCGTCGTCTTCAATGACAGGCACGCGACCATTGGGATTCATGGCGCGGTATTCGGGTGTATCGACGACACCAAAGGCGCCACCGGCATCGATCGCCTCGTAGGCCAGTCCCAGTTCTTCGGCGGCCCACAATGGTTTTCTGACATTCGACGAGTTTTTCCGACCCCAGATCTTCAGCATGACCGCCTCTTTTTCGGTAAGTGGGCAGGCAGCATACGCCGGATCAGGCGCGACTCAAATCGCTCTGCATGTCGCCCAATAGTGGTTGCTGTTGCTCACCGAACAGGTGCGGATAGCACTTTTCCAGGTGTTCGAAAAAGAACGCTTCAGGTACGTCGGCGAACTGGCCGTGATCGACCAGGTACTCCATCAGCTTCGCGCCATCGCGGTTGAAGGGATGAAAAACGCTGTCGTTGATCCCGTCGAATTCCAGCGGCGCCACATTGAACAGGTCGCAGAGTTTGCGGTTGAACGCGGGTGTCGCCTTGACCCAGCGATCCTGCAAGTAAAACTCGGTGTAGCCGTGCATGGCGAACATGTCGCTCTTGAGCAATTCGAGCAGCCGTGGCGTCGACAAATGATTGCGCACATCCGCCAGGCCGATCCGCGCGGGAATCCCGCAATGCCGCGCTGCACCTGCCAGCAACGTGGCCTTGGGCACGCAATAACTCTCCCCGGCCGCCAGCGCATAACTGCCGCGCAGGGTCTGCGGGTCGCGACTGAACGTGTACGGGTTGTAGCGCACCGCTTCGCGCACGGCGTAATAGAGACTGATCGCCTGCTCCAGCGGATCGCGACTGGCGCCACGGTGCTTTTCGGCGAACTCCACCACGGACGGATGGTCACTATCGATGAAGCGGCCGGGACTCAGATACTCGCGCATGAAAATAATCTCCTGGGGAAGCTCCGAGTCTAGCGAGAGCTTCAGCACAGAGATAACGACGTTTCGGCCAAACATGGCCGCTTTGCCGCTCGCTCAATGAACGTATTTCCCACGTGTGCGGCCCATTTGTCGCACGAAAATCATCCGGGGTTTCCCACGATTCGAATCACATCGCTCCAACCAGCCTGTTTCGCGGATGCCGTCTAAGCTCTGTGGGCTGGTTCGCCCTGGTTTCACGGAGGAATGAATATGCTGTTGTTGTGGATACTGGTTTTGCTGGTCGGGATTGCTTATTTGGCCCACCGCCGCATCGCCCCGCTGCCCGCCTTGGTCATCGTGGCCATCTATGTTGTGGCCATGGGCGCTTTCAGCCGCGCACCGGGCTGGCTGCTGCTGGTTTTCTGGGTGTTGATCGCCGCCGTCGCCGCGCCTTTGCTGCTGCCCGACCTGCGCCGCAAACTGTTCAGCGCGCCGATGTTCAACTGGTTCCAGAAAACCCTGCCGCCGATGTCGCAAACCGAACGCGATGCCATCGACGCTGGCACGGTCTGGTGGGACGGCGAACTGTTCAGTGGCCGTCCGGACTGGAGCAAGCTGCTGTCCTATCCCAAGGCGCAATTGAATGAAGAGGAACAGGCCTTCATCGACGGGCCGACCGAAACACTCTGCGCCATGGTCAGTGAATGGCAGCTCGGTCAAACCATGGACCTGCCGCCGCAAGCCTGGACATTCATCAAGGACAACGGCTTTTTCGCCCTGATCATCCCCAAGGAGTTTGGCGGCAAGGGCTTCTCCGCCTATGCCCACTCGCAAGTGGCGATGAAACTGGCGAGCCACAGCGGCGACCTTGCCTCAACCGTGATGGTCCCCAATTCCCTCGGCCCGGCCGAACTGTTGCTGCATTACGGCACCGACGAACAACGCAATCATTACCTGCCTCGCCTGGCGCGCGGCGACGACATCCCGTGTTTTGCCCTGACCGGCCCGCTGGCCGGCTCCGACGCCGGCGGCATGCCGGACTCAGGAGTGATCTGCAAAGGTGAATGGGAGGGCCAGGAAGTCCTCGGCCTGCGCCTGAACTGGGAAAAACGCTACATCACCCTCGGTCCGGTGGCCACCCTCCTCGGCCTGGCCTTCAAGGCCTACGATCCGGATCACCTGCTGGGTGACAAGGAAGACCTGGGCATCAGCCTGGCACTGATTCCGACCGACATCGCCGGTGTCGAGATCGGCCGCCGGCATCTGCCGTTGGGCGCGGCATTCATGAATGGCCCGAACTCGGGCAAGGACGTGTTCGTCCCGCTGGAGTTCCTCATCGGCGGCCAGGAGATGCTCGGCAAAGGCTGGATGATGCTGATGAACTGCCTGTCGGTCGGGCGTTCGATTTCCCTGCCGGCGGTGGGCACCGGCATGGCCAAGTTCACCAGTCTGGTAACGGGCCAATACGCTCAGGTTCGTGAGCAGTTCAATGTGCCGATTGCCTCGTTCGAAGGCATCCAGGAAGCCATGGCCCGCATTGGCGGCAACGCCTGGATGATGGACGCCGCCCGCATGCTGACCGCCAATGCAGTCGATCTGGGCGAGAAACCGTCGGTGCTGTCGGCAATTCTCAAGTACCACCTGACCGAACGCGCCCGCGACTGCATTAGCGACGCCATGGATGTGCACGGCGGCAAGGCGATCATCATGGGGCCGAACAACTACCTCGGTCGCAAATGGAACGGCGCGCCGATTTTCATCACCGTCGAAGGCGCGAACATTCTCTCGCGCAACCTGATGATCTTCGGCCAGGGCGCGATTCGCTGCCATCCCTTCGTGCTCAAGGAAATGGCCCTCGCCGGCCGTGAAGACAAGGATCAGGCGCTCAGAGAATTCGATGACCTGCTGCTCAAGCACATCGGTTTTGCCGTGGGCAACGCCGCCAGTACGCTGGTGCTCAATCTCGGTTTCGGGCATCTGGAACACACCCCGGGCGACAAACTCAGCCAAGGTTATTTCCGCGCACTCAACCGTCAGGCCGCTGCTTTCGCCCTGCTCGCCGACCTCAGCATGATGTTGCTGGGCGGCGCACTGAAACGCCGCGAACGCCTGTCTGCACGGCTAGGCGACGTATTGAGCAACCTTTACCTGGCGTCCGCCGCGCTCAAGCGCTACAACGACCTTGACTCACCGCAGTACATGGCACCACTGCTGACCTGGGCCATGGAAGAAAGCCTGGGCCAGGCGGAACGGGCGATGGATGAACTGCTGAGCAACTTCCCGAACAAAGTCGCGGGCTGTGTGTTGCGAGTGATCGTGTTCCCGTTCGGGCGCCGGCACAAAGGGCCATCGGACAAACTCGGCGCCGAAGTCGCAGGGGTGATCGGCCGCGCCAAGGGCGACCCGGCACTGGAGGAAGTGCTCCTGGGGTGCTACCGCCCGCAAGCGAGCGACGATCCGGTCGGTGCATTGCAACACGCCTGTAATCTGTTGAGCGCCGCACAGCCGCTGCAGAAAAAACTGCATATGGCACTCAAGAGTGGCCAGGTCAAACCGGTGGCCGGCGAGTCGGTAATCGATGCCGCCCTCGAGGCTGGCGTATTGCAGCCGGTGGAGGCCCAAACCCTGCGAGAAGCCGAGGCGGCCCGGCGCAAGGTGATCGATGTCGATGACTTTGGCAAAGAGGCCTTGGCACTGGCGGAGGGAAAAGTCCGCTGATCCCGTCAAGCATGTAAAAACGGGCGCGGGCGCTTTATACTCCCGCGCCCGTTTTGCTCTTGAGGACTTATCTCGTGTCCAACATCGTTGCCGATCATCTCGTTTTACTCGACCACCTGCGCAGCATCCTGGTCGCCGTAGGTGAGGCCGAGCAGGTTCCCGACGAAAGTCATGCCTTGTTCCTTGAGCGCTTCGACGAACTGCTTGCGTTACTGCCTGTCGACCCGATCGAAAGCCAGTACCTGGGCCAGGACATCCTGTGCCAGGTCATCACTCGCTATCCGCAAATCGCTCACCTGGTCCCGCGCGACCTGCTGTGGTATTTCGCCGGCGACTGCCTGCACTACATGCCCGATGATGAAATCGACCTGTATCAGGCACTGGAAGAGCGCCGCTTCGAAGCCGAACAGAACGACGAGCCCTTCGACTGGAACCAGGAAAAGCAGTTGCTGGCGCTGTCGAACCAGGACAGCAAGCACTGATCGTCAATCAGTGATGCCAAAGGCCCGCATGCTTGAGCATGCGGGCCTTTTTTTTCCTTCAGCGCACCCCGTCAACTTCAGGCAACCGCACTGTGCTGCGACCTTTTCCGCACGTCCGCCTGCCTATCTCCAGCCTTTGCACCAATAGTTTTCTCTCTATCTCATGGCACTTTGGTTTGATTGAACTACCTTCAAACTACAAGAAGTCATAACGGCTCGAGTTTTCACGTTAGCTTCAGTGATCAGATAGCGGATTGGCAAAAGGAGTTACCTCACCATGATCCTGGCAGGCGTTTTCCGGCTCTGTACCTGCATTGCCGATGACTTTCCGGGGGGACCAGGTCGAACCATAGGCGCGAGTATCGCTCCGACGGGCAGTCCAGGTCACCGGATCACTGAAAACCGTTTCAGCAATGGTCGCTCGCTATCCAGCCAGATCAGCGAATTGCGCCCGCTCGTGTGTAGCACGCAAGGAATAACGCCAAGGCCGTGGATAAGTGGTCTGGCGCATTGGGAGAGGTAGTCCGGTCCCCGTGAGTGATCCGAGACAACTTAGTCAGCCTGAAGATGGCCTATCCAGCGAGGATGTCCTTAATGAGCTTTCGTACCGAGCCCGCTTTCAAGCGAATTATCCATGGCCTGTTCTGGATGGGCCTCAGCGTGGATGCGGCTCAGGCCGCGCCGGCCAATTGTTCACAACTGGACAATTGGCCGACAACGTACGAGGTCGGTCAGGGGCTGCAAAATGAACTGCGCAGCCCCGTTCCGGTAACGCAACTGGCGGTGGGTGACCCGAAAATTGCCGACGTGCAGCCCAGCGGCAGCAGCGCGTTCATACTCACGGGCATTGCGCCGGGGACCACCAGCCTGATGGTCTGGACCGCCTGTTCGAAAACGCCACGCCAAAGCATGGTGTTCGTCAAGGGTAGAGCCACATCGGCGCTGACCAGTGTGCCGTCGGTGCCCTCCGACGACCCGTTGCTACCGAGCCAGGTGCAGACCGATATCCGCTTCGTTGAAGTCAGCCGGACCAAGCTCAAGGAAGCCTCCGCCTCGATTTTCGGCATCCGTGGCAACTGGTTGTTCGGCTCGCCGAGAACCTTGCCCACCATCGGCGGCATTGTCACGCCGTCGATACCGGTGAACAACGACAACTTCAACCTCACGTTTGCTACCGGCAGTACCTTGGTAGCGCTCAATGCGCTGGAGGGCAGCGGCTTCGCCTACACCCTGGCGCGGCCAAGCCTGGTAGCGCTCAGCGGGCAGAGTGCGAGCTTCCTGGCCGGCGGTGAAATACCGATTCCGGTGCCCAGTTCAGGCAGCGATAACGTGTCCATCGAGTACAAGGAATTCGGTATCCGCCTGACACTGACGCCAACCATCGTCGGGAAAAACCGTATCGCGCTGAAGGTGGCGCCGGAAGTCAGTGAACTGGACTTCACCAACGCCGTGAGCATCGCCGGCACGGTCGTCCCGGCCCTGACCGTGCGCCGGACCGATACCAGCATCTCCCTGGCCGACGGCGAAAGTTTCGTCATCAGCGGTCTGATCAGCTCCCGCAACAATTCCCAGGTGAACAAGTTTCCGGGGCTGGGCGATATCCCGGTTCTGGGCGCGTTTTTCCGCGACAACACCATCAACCGTGAAGAGCGCGAACTGCTGATGATCGTCACCCCGCATCTGGTCCAGCCACTGGCTGCCAATGCACCACTACCGTCATTGCCTGGCGAGCAGCTGCGCAATTACGACCCGAACTTCTACCGCATGTTCTTCCTGGAAAATGGCGACTTCGACAGTCTCAGCGGACTCTCGAAATGAACGGGAGCCTGAACCAGACTGGCCTCGCCCTCACTCGTAACGGTGACGTTGAACGCTTGCCGGGCCAGCTGTATTGCCATTGGCCAGGCGCTCAACCTGTTGTCGCCAGGGGACATTCGATGAAAGCAGTCATTGCAATAACGGCGACATTAATGCTCGCAGGTTGTGCCAGCAATGGCCTGTCTTCGCGACCGGCCAGCTGTGCCAAGCCCGGTTCGGAGCAAGAACTGGCCCTTAACCTGGCCGACAACATGGCCGACGAAGGCCGTTTGTATGCCAGCCTGGCGAATCTGGAAGGGTTGCCCGATAACCTGATCCAGGTTCGCCTGCGCAAAGCGCGGGTGCTGCGCTTGATGGGGCGCAGCGGCGATGCGCAGCCGTTGTACGAAAGCTTGCTCGGAACCTGTCTGGCGGCTGAAGGGGAACATGGCCTGGGTCAGTTGGCCGCCGCCAAAAATGATAACGCCAGCGCTGCCACTCACCTTGAGCGTGCGGTGAAGATGGCCCCCACCGACGACAGGATGCGAAATGACCTGGGGGTCGTCTACCTCAATCAGCAACGGATCCCTGAAGCACGCTTTGAGTTCATGACCGCCATGGAGCTCAAGCAGGCAAACACACTGGCGGCACTCAACATGGTGACGCTGCTGATCTACCAGGATAACTGGAAGGCGGCCGCCGAACTCGTGACCCGCGCCGACTTGAGCCCCAAGCAAGTCGTAGAGGCTCAAACCCGCGCGGAAAAACTCAAGGCCTCCGCCAAAAAAGTGGTGGCTACCGACGGGAATCGCAAGACTGAGGTAGCCGATGCCTCTTCCAGTGCGAACAAGTAGAACGTACGAGGAGTCGAGATGAATACCAAAAGGCTGTTGATCGTGTGCACGGCTTGCCTGTCAACCACTGCCTGGGCCATTGAGCCGGGCCCTTCTTCGCCGTATCAACAAGGTACCGAACAGTGGTTGCAGCTGCAGATTCGCGGTGTGGTTGCCTCCCCTCACCTGCAAACCGCTTCGGCTACCGAACGTGACCTGGCCATGCAACGCTGGCTCAATAGCTTCAACTACCCGATTCCGGAATTTTATGACCAGGATTCAGCGGGAGAAATGACCATCGGCGAATGAGGCATATCGATGGGTGACCGGCCTCTGGCGTAGTCCAGAGTGGCCTGGCTGCAAAGCCGGGCTTGATGTCGTGTGCAGGAAATCAGTGGCATCTACGCATTATCCATCCCTGGACGGATTACCCCGGAGCAGATGTGTAGATCCTTGACGAGAAAGTGCAGGTCGGACTCGGGTGGCAAGGCCGTCGCACTCGACAGCCTCAAGCCATTTGACCTCACCCGAATGCTCTGAACACCCCGATCAGGGCTGGGCCGATGGCAACCAGAAAGAAGCTCGGCCACAGGCAGAAAATCAGCGGAAATATCAGTTTGGTACCGATTTTCGCCCCCGCCTCTTCGGCGGCCTGGGTACGCCGGTCACGGAACTCATCGGCATAGATACGCAGGGTGTCGGCCACGCTGGTACCAAAACGGATGCTCTGCGCCAACAGACTGACCAACCCTTGTACGTCATCCAGGCCGGTGCGCACAGCCAGTTGTTTGAGTGCCTCGGTACTGGTAATGCCCGCGCGGATTTGCGCATTGACCTGGGCCAGTTCCTCAGCCAGCTCAACGTGGCTGACCGACATTTCTTCAGCCACACGTTCGATGGTCGTGGGCAGGGCCAGGCCCGACTCCACGCAGACAACCATCAGATCCAGCGCATCTGGAAACGCGACACGCAGCCGGTTTTGACGTGCCTCCTTACGCTTGCTGACATACAGTGCGGGCAACAGCCAGCCGATACCGGACGCCATGAGCACCAACAACAGGCCGATCATCAATGAGACCTTGGGGATAAACGGCAACAGCAGCAACACAAGGCCGATCAGTAACAGCGGTAACATCAGGCGCACTGCCCAGTACATCTGCACCGCAGAAGAGGAACGGTAACCCGCATGCATCAACAGGGTCCGGGTCACGGACGTCTTGGTCGACTCGGCCGAAGCAAAGCGCTGGCCGACCCGCTCCAGCAGCAATTGCAGGTTACCCGGAGCCTCCTGCCCGACCGCATTGCCTAAATGACCACGCTTGATCAACGCCAAGCGACGCTGCACCGGGTCCTGGAGGCCTAATACCAGCAACATCACTGCGATGACCGCAAGCACCGTACTAAAACCGATCACGCTAATGAACAATATGCGCGCCAGCTCTTCGTTCCCCGTAAGCCGACTGAACAACCCCAGTAAAAAGTCCATGATCCTGTACCTCCCGGTAGCGAATACCGCTTAAACCTGAATCCGGATGATTTTTTTTATCCAGAAAATCCCGATCAACATGGCGCAGAAAGCGCCGATGATCAGCTTATGGCCCGTGGGATCATTGATCAGCACAGGAAGGTAGCTGGGGCTTGTAACGATGATCGCGATCGCCAGCACGAAAGGAATCGCCACCAGCACCCAGGCCGACATACGCCCTTCCGCCGACAAGGTCTTGATCTTGCGCTGGAAGCGGAAGCGTCCACGGATCAGCCGACTCAAACGCTCCAGCACTTCCGTCAGATTGCCGCCGGTCTCGCGATGGATGAGGATCGAGGTCACCAGCATCATCACCGTCATGCTCGGCATACGCTCCAGCAGGCCGAGCATGGCCCGGCGCACATCGTTGCCGTAGTTGATATCGGCGAAGGTCAGGCCAAACTCATGAGCGACCGCCCCTTGGTGCTCCTCGGCGACCAGGCGCAGGGTTTCGTTGAACGGGTGCCCGGCGCGCAGGGCCCGGCACATGGCATCCAGCGCATCTGGCAAACCTTCCTCGAACTGCGCAAAACGCTTGTTGCGATCACGCAGGATTTTCAGGACCGGGAGCCAGGCCACCAAAAAAGCCGCCACCAGCGCCATCCACCAGATCGCCGAAAACATCAGGACTACGGCGCCGACTGCAACGCCCATGGCAAGCCCGAGCACTATCACCCGATAAGCACGATATTCATGGCCCGACTGCTCGATCAACTGTGTCAGGTTCGCCATAAAAGGCAACTGCTCGAGCATCGCCTCCAGTGGCGACAAGCGCGTAAGGTACTTCTGCCTCAGCACCGTTTGCATGTTGGGTAGATGGTTGGCTTTCTCCAGTACATGCAAGCGGCTGCGGATGAGCTTGCGCATCTTCCCGGCCTCGCCGAATACCGGCACTGCCACGCCCTGGGACAGAAGGAAGACGGCGATAAACACCATGCCGAGGAACATCAGAATGAATTCACCAGGAATATTGCTCATGACTGCCGTGCCTCCATCCACTCAGGCCTGAACATCGTCAGCGGCAACTCGATGCCGCGCTTGGCCAGCACATCGCGGAAAGCGGGGATCATGCCGCTGGGCCGATAATCACCCAGCACTTCGCCGTTTTCGCCCACACCATGGCGCGCGTAGGAGAAGATTTCGGTCATGGTGATGATCTCGCCTTCCATGCCGTTGATCTCCTGCACGCTGACCAGGCGGCGCTTGCCGTCCTCCTGGCGTTCCAACTGAATCACCACATCGATGGCCGAAGCGATCTGCTGACGCATGGCCTTGATCGGGAAGGTCGCCCCGGTCATCGACACCATGTTCTCGATCCGCCCCAACGCATCGCGCGCGGTGTTGGCGTGGATTGTGGTCAACGAGCCGTCGTGACCGGTGTTCATCGCTGTCAGCATGTCCAGCGCCTCGACGCCGCGCACTTCGCCGATCACGATACGGTCCGGACGCATCCGCAGACTGTTGCGCACCAACTCCCGCTGGCTCACCTCGCCACGTCCCTCGATGTTCGAAGGCCGGGTTTCCAGACGCACCACGTGGGGCTGCTGCAGTTGCAGTTCGGCCGAGTCTTCGATGGTGACGATCCGCTCGTTTTGCGGAATGAAACTGGACAGGACATTGAGCATGGTGGTCTTGCCGCTGCCGGTACCACCGGAAATCAGCACGTTCAAGCGCCCACGCACTATCGCCTTGAGCAGCAGGGCAATGGCTGGGGTCAAGGTCCCTACCTGGATCAGGCTGTCGGTATTGAGCAGGTCTACCGCAAAGCGCCGGATCGACATGCTCGGGCCGTCGATGGCCAGCGGCGGGATAATCGCGTTGACCCGCGAACCGTCCTTGAGCCGGGCATCCACCAAGGGTGAGGACTCGTCGATGCGCCGGCCCAGGCTGGAAACGATACGGTCGATGATGTTCAGTAAATGCTGATCATCGCGAAAGCGTACATCGGTCCGTTGCAGTTTGCCGAAGCGCTCGACATAGACCGAGGCATGACCGTTGACCAGAATGTCGGACACGCTGTGGTCAGCCAGCAAGGGTTCCAGCGGGCCAAGGCCGAGCACCTCGTCGGTGATCTGCTTGATGATCAATTGGCGGCTGGAAGTACTCACCGGTGCCGAATGCTCATCGAGCAGGCGCTGGCAAATATCGCGAATCTGCCGCGCGGCCTCAGCCTGTTCAAGGGAGTCCAGCAAGGACAGGTCCATGACCTTGAGCAACTGCTGGTAGATCTTTTCCCGCCACTCGGCTTCTACCGGGGTGACCTGACTTCTGGTTTCGTAAAGAACGTCCGGCGTTGCACGCTCCCACGCCATTACTTCCTCTGCCGGATCCTGCTGGTCGTCACCCGGCTGGCCAGCCGACGATGGGGTGGGTTTACCGGATTGTTTGCGCAAGCGGTTACGAAAGTCGCTGATCATGGGTCACCCCCCGAAAAAACGGTTGAAGGCGCGTTTGAACACGCCTTTTTTTCCAGCCATCTGGTTGCCGACCAGGTCATCGGCCACGTTGCGCAGGGCAACGGTGATCGCCGCCTTCGGCGCATGCAGACTCAACGGCACGCCAGTGTTCTGACTCTGGCTGACCAGGTTGAAGTCGTTGGGCAGTTTCGACAGGTTCGTGCAGCGCAGCGCCTCGCCGATATCCTTGAGGCTGACCGCTGCCGCCTTGTCATAGCGGTTGACCACTATCTGCAATTGATCCCCGCGCACGCCCAGGTCTTCGCGAAGAATCCGCACCAGGGAGCTGGCATCGCGCAGGTGGCTGACGCTCTGCTGCACCACCACGTACACCCGATCCACCTGTTCCAGCACGGAGCCGGTGAGGTGGTCGATTTGCCGCGGCAGATCGATCACTACCCAGTCATAGCTGGCGCGGGTCAACTGCAACAAGGTGTCAAGTTGCTCCGGTTGGGCATCCTGCGGCAGACACAGCTCACCGGCCCGGCCGCCCAGCACATGCAAGGTCGGGCTGAAGTGGCTGCAAAAACCGCGCAGCGCGACGCTGTCCATGCCGTCGATCTGATGCAACACCTCCAGATGGCTATGCGTCTGCGCCACATCCAGGTAATGCGTCACGCTGCCAAATTGCAGGTCCATGTCCAGCAACAGGGTACTGCCACCCTTCATGCTGAGCTGCTGAGCCAGGTTGCAGGCCAGCATGGTCCCGCCCGAGCCGCCCTTGGCGCTGATCACGGCAAGCAATTTCCCTACTGTCCCGCTGCCGGTCCGAACCTCCATGACCAGCCGATTCAAGGCGGCGACCAGTTCTGTTTCGGCAACGGGCTCCGGCAGCACGTCACGGGCACCGGCCTGCATCGCCAGGCGCATGCCTTCCTGTTCGCTCAGAAGTCCGCACACCAACATCGGCGGACGCTCATGGGCCGGGCGCTGCAACAGTGCTGCCAGCTCCTCACGCCACAGGTGGCTGACGCGCAACAGCAGCAGATCGGGCATCCGGTCCAGGCCGTAGAGCGGGTCGACATGCCCATTGCTCACCAGGCGAGTGCTCACCTCCAGGCTGGGCATGCGTTGGCAGACGCTCTGCAGGTCGCGCAACGACGAGGCATCACGACTGCTGATCAGCAACCTGAGCCCGGCTTTGCCGGTCGAACTGGAGAGAGGAGTGTCCTTGGTATTCAGCATGGCGTGATCTCCCCGGAATCGGAATGACGCCCAAGGCTTTCGCGTGGCAAGGTTGCCCTGAATGCAGGCAGGGTAATGGGCACGCCGAACCCGGGAATAAACAGATTGAAAACGAAGTTTTGCAGACTCAACCGGACATAGCGGATGGCACGAAAACCGTTGGCACTGACCAGGTCAGCGGGGTTGGCCACCAGAGCACCGTTTACGTCCAGATAGGTCAGCGTCAGGTTGGTGGTGGCCAGATTGCCGATCAGCTGGCTCGTACCTGCATCGGTCGCGGCATTGAAGATCGCCCGCCGCAGAATCACCGGATCGCTGATATTGCACACCGCCGCCAGGCGCGTACCACGACGCACGGCTTCATCCAGCGCATTGACCGTGAAGTACAGACGGCCCATTTCCACCACGCCGAACAACAGCGTGAACACCAGCAGACCAATAACGGCGAACTCCACCGTATAGGTGCCGCGCATGTGTTTTCTGTTCATCACAGCGCCCTCATCACGGTAGTGGCAACCAGCGGAATGCCCAGTGCAATCTGACTGCCAAAAAAACCGGGAATCGATCCGGTGCAATTGCCAGCGCCAATTACCGGGCAGAACGTATAACTGATGGTGACCCGCACGTGGTCGGTGCCCACCGCGGCAACGACCACGTTGCCAGTCGTCAACCCTGACACCACGGCGGTCCCGGTGTTGGCAGGCACGCCATACACCGCAACGTTTTTTGTCTGCGTCAGTAGCGTACTGCTCAGAGCTACTGCACCAAGCGTCGAGTCCCAGGCGTTGCTGGCGACGAAACGGTCGGCATCGCGGCTGGCCTGCAATAGCAGGTTGTACTGATAGAGCATGCGGCCGAACTCACCGAAGGCCAGCAACAGCAGCAGCAGCACCGGCAGGACGAGGGTGAATTCCACCATAGCCAGGCCTTGCTGGCGCTGCGGATGCTTAAATCCGTGAAGTCTCATGACGCCTCCTATGAGTCAGTGCTCGGAGTGCCGCTGCCGGTGAAATAGGTTTTGTAGAGCTGAATGATCTGCGGGCCGGAATCGGTTGACGGCGAGGGGCCGGCCACGTTGTCGCCTTCACACTCTTTCACGAACTGGCCGAAGATCTCCGCCTCCCCGCCGCCGCCATCCATTGGCTGCACAACGAAATAGCAGCCAAACCCGAGGACGGGGATCGAGGTTGAACCACTATTTTTCCCGGTGCAGTTGCCCACCACGATTTTCAGCATCCGACGCTCGAACACCCCATTGCCCTGACAGCCACTGCCCCCCGCCACACACGCGGCAACACTCGCACGCCAGTCGTTGTAGTCCAGTATCGCGTTACCGCCCGCCGTGAGATTGCCGTTGCTTGAGGTGATAGCTTGCCCCTGGTACTTCGGACCTGTGCCGTCGTCAGTGATTGCAGGGTTACTGGACGTGGTCACCAGATCCGGCGGATAGTCCGAGGCACTGACCGGACCGTTGTAGATGCCGAAGCGCGTATTCAGGCCTTGAGAGGTAGGGCCGACCTTGTTGCCAGGGGCGGTCTGGACATCTTGCCCCACATCGCGACAGACCTTGCCGCCTCCGGCCAGATCCTCCCTGACCGTACTACCACCCGAGCCAAAATCGAGTAACTGAAAGTTGCCTGGACCAATGGGCGACGAATTGCCGGCAGCCGTCTTCAACACCTGCAAATCACCAAATTGAAAGCCCCAGAACATGCCGGCGCCCGGGTTGTATTGAGCCGGGTCGCCACAGACCATCAACGGTGAGAGATCGCAAGGACTGGTAGGGCTGGGGCCAGCGGTGGCGATCGCCGCCACCGCCTTGTTCCCCAAGGCGCCTAATGCCTGGGCGAAATTCCAGAAAAAACCCGTCAGGTTATAGCTCGGTACCGATACCCGAACGTACTTGGCATCCGCCGGTCCGGGGTAGGAGAACGGGCCGTAGACGCTGCTTGCCAGTTCCACCACTGCAAATGCGCCTGCGTTGCCGCCGATCGCCGTGGCCAGTTCATTGTTGCCCGAGGCATTGGCATTCTGTGTCAGTGTATTGAGCGCGGCGGTACGCGTCGCGCTGGCACTGTTGACGCCACCCGCCACCTGACTCAGGGTCTTGGCGCCACTCAGGGCGGAGGCGTCCACTGCATTCTGCAGGCGCGTTTTGTTCAGCAGCAGATGCCCGCCGTCCAGAGCCAACGCCGCCATCATGCCCATCGCCGCCAACGCGATCACCATCAATACACTCACCGATCCTTCCTGGCGCCTTGGCGTCGAAATGAACGGCCGCTGAATACGAAGATTCATCATCAAGCCCTCGATTGCCGATACTGATCCGGATCGGCTCCGCCAATACCCTGGTGCCCGGATACCGGTTGTGCCCTGTCAGCGAATGTTGACTACTTTGGCTTCGATACCGCGGATAACAGTGATACCCCCGCCCTCGCCACTGCTGCGCTGTACCACGCGTTTTGGCGCCTCGGCGGTGGCCACAGCCATGGCCGGGGCAACAGGCGTAGCAGGCGTAACGGCCGCTGCTTTCTTCTCGAGGTTCAGTGGGTTACGCAGCGCCAGTTGCAACTTGCCTTCCGTCTGCGCGGTGACCAGGGCTTCCGCTTCAGCGGCCGACATTTCCAGCGTCACTGCACGTACCACGACCGGTTGGGTCTTGTCGGTACCCGCGGTCTGATCCACCGCCAACACCCGCAAGTTCTCGAGGATGGTCCTGGACGTGGCGCTGTTACTGCCGGCATTGGTGGTTTTGGTCGCCAGTACATCGACCCGGTTACCCGGCAACAGGAATCCACCGACGCCGACCACATCGTCCACACGTACCGATATCGCGCGCTTGTCAGGCGCTATCAAAGAGGCCAGGGTGCTCCCCCCCAGGTGCTCGCTCAGACGCGCACCACGCACGATGTCGCCGCGCAGAATGTCGAACGTTGCGATCTTGCCCACGGCTTTTTCGCTGGCATCGAAGGCATCGTCCGGGATCGTATCCATGGGCATACGTACGGTCGTGACCTGCTGGGCCTCGACCATCTGCCCGAATGGAATCTCTACCGTGGCGACCACCACGTTTCGAAGGTGGTCATCCGGGCTGGCATTGAGCCGCGCGCTCAGCCAGGAGTCGGCCATCCATGCAGCCCCAAGGCCCATGACCAGTGAAGCGCCTATCAGGGTAAGCGTACGAGAGCTCATGTCAGTATCTCCGCATCAAAGAAAGTTGAGCTGGACGAAGTAGTTGTGCCAGGCCCATTCCAACTCTTTCGGTGACAGTGGTCCGGAACCGCCGATATAACGCTGGCGATCGAGCGCCATGTTCAGGAGATCTCGGGGATGGCAGGGCACCAGGGGCATGCCTTCACTTGCATAAAGCCTTTGCAGCACATAACGCACCAACAACGGGTCATAAGAAATACCCAGACGCTCGCTTTCCATACGCCAGATCTTTTCGTACTCCTCGGGCTTCAGGTAACCGAATTGCAGCTTGTAGCCAATCCGGCGAAGGAAGGCCTCATCGGCCAGCTCCAGGGGATTGAGGTTGGTGGAAAACACCAGAATCAGATCGAATGGCAGCTCGCAATGCCGACCACCGCCCAGGTTGAGGAAATCGCGCTTCTCTTCCATCGGGACGATCCAGCGATTCAACAGCTCGGCGGGTGCCATGCGCTGGCGCCCCATGTCGTCGATGATGAACAGGCCATTGCTGGCCTTGAGCTGCAGGGCAGCCTGGTATTGACGGGTGAAAGGGTCATAACGAACGTCCAGCTGTTCCATGCTCAACTCGCCGCCAGTGATGACGATCGGGCGTTTGCAGCACAGCAATCGACGGTCGATGCCTTCGTTGAGCATCAGGGTGTTCTGCTGAGCGTTGTCATCGAGGCGCTGATGCACCTGCGGGTCATAGATCTCGATCACCGACTCGTTGATCACGATGGCATGAGGGACCCAGATGGCCTCGGCGAACAGACGGATCAGCCGACTGCTGACATAGGTCTTGCCGGTACCCGCGGGGCCATAAATCATGATCGCGCGCCCGGAGTTCATCGCCACACCCAACTGATCGAGCATCTCCTCCGTGAGCACTACGCCTGCCAGGGCATTGCGCATATCGTTGGCGTTGATGCGACCATGGTGAATGGTCTGTAGCTTGATCAGGGACCGGTAAGTACTCACCGGGAAAGGTGCCGCACCGATATAGCCACTGCGCGACAGGGCATCGCGGGCGACACTGCGACCACGTTCGGTCAGGCCATAACGCAACATCTGCCCGCCCGTTTGACTCACCTGGCCGAGTACTTCGACACGGCCATCCTTGCGCAGAAACGCCAGGACCTCTTCAAGTACCGCGCCGGTCAGCGCCAGGCGGTCCACCAGCCGCGACATGTCCAGCACACCGGCGTCAAACAAATGCTTGCACACCAACTCGCCGAGAAAACTGTCGGTCAGACCGGTTTCGCGGATTGTGCACGGCTGAGGAGCCAGTCGCTGCACCGCTTCCCGCTCATTGGGGAAGGCATCAGTATCAACCATGACATGCATGACTAATCTCCCAACCCACTGGCAACGAGTTGCCAGTAGATGCTGCCCAGCGTGCCGAGCAAAATTGCAATCGAATAAGGAAAAGGCTTGCCGGCTACTTCATCCGAAGTTGGCGCCAGATAAGCCTGTGCCCTTAGAATCAGCCAATAACGCCCCAGGGTCTGAAACAGTTGACCGCGATACAGCACTATCAAAAAACCGCATACGCCGCCGGCTATCAAACTGAACATTGCAGCCCACAACGCAAAATGGAATGGTAGAAAACTGCCGACCATGGCCATCAACTTGACGTCACCGGCGGCCATGCCACCGAAGGCGTACATTGGCAGGAACAGCGCAAAACAGATCAGAATGCCCAACAGACTGTCACCCAATCCGCTGATGCCACCCGAATACATTTGAGCCCCCAGTCCCAGGGCAAGGCCCAACAGAACCAGCATGTTGGGAATACGGTGGCGAAGCAGATCGCTCACCACCGCGACGCCCAGCAGTCCTAGCAGTACAACTGTCGATACCAGCAATTCCATGGACATGGCGCGTCTCCCCTACCGAGATTATCGTTAGCAGGCAGCACCTTTGACCGCAGCGCACAGCGCGGTGATCTTGGTGTTCACCTCGCCGCCCAAAGTTACAAACATTGCGGCAACAGCTACCGTAATTAACCCACCGGCAACGGCGTACTCCACAATGGTCAGGCCATCTTCATCTTTGGCGAACTTGCTTATCGAAGTTCTGATTGTTTGCAGAGTCATTTTTGTGAACCTCACTTCAGCGGCCATACGGCTCAGAAAGTACATTGGCGGGGACAGCGCGAAGTCCATTGAGTTGCCCGGTCTATTAATGAAACAGTAAAAACCGGTTGCTCCATGGATATCACCGCGCCCCGCCACCGTGAGTTGCAATCATCAGCAGGCAGCACCTTTGACCGCAGCGCACAGCGCAGTGATCTTGGTGTTCACGTTGGTACCCAAAGTTACAAACATTGCGGCGACAGCCACCGTAATCAGCCCACCGGCCACCGCATACTCCACAATGGTCAGACCATCTTCGTCTTTGACGAACTTCACTACCGAAGCCTTGATTGTTTGCATGATCATTTTGCCCACCTCACTCGAATGTTGTTTTTTCTGAGGCAGTACTTTCTGCGCTGCCTGAGTTCAACACTAGTCAGCTGCAAGGCATGGGCGTTAGGAAGATTTTGCACATCGCTAGGACTTTTTTGCTCCGCGACCAAATACGGGTCATTGGCTTTTGCAGAAGTAACGAGGAGGGGCAAACAAGGCACTGAAACGCAAAGGCATTTGTCATAGATTCACAAGCGACAAGTGGTTAAACCCGGTTTGTCGAAAACACACCAACAAACACTCGCCCGGGGCTGCCGTTCAGACAACCTATATAGCGAATAGAACTAAAAATCGTCTCTCCTATCAGGATTAAATCTGCAAAGTGATAGCACCTTGGCAATACTGGCGAAGAGAGTCACCAAGAACCTCAGAGTAGAGACATGACGTCGAATGTAAGCAGAAGGCCATCACTCCTGTGGTTCGATCTGACTCATGATCGTTCCACGAAAGAACTCGTCGCGCAGTTCGAGGGTTCCTGCGACTGCAATCTGGCGAAAAACTCCGTGCTGCCCATCAGGGAACAGGCAGACATGATCTGCGTCCATTTTGATCGCCCTGACACGCCAGGCTTGAGGCTGTTGCTGGAGATCAAACGCACCACCCCCAGCATCCCGATCACCATGTTCACCGTGCAGCACTCGGAGGAACTGGCTGTATGGGCCATGCGCTCCAGCGTCTGGGAATACATGGTGCTCCCGCTCTCGACCACCGAGAAGAAGCGTTACCTGACGGCGGTGGTGCAGCTCTGCGAGCTGCGCCGAAATGCCCACGGCCAGGTCAAATCATCGCAAATCGACCACGCCCCGACCCTGCCGGACAGCATCCGGCGGACCTCAGGACATCAAAAACACCAGGCGCTGAGCAATGTCATGCTGTACATCGAACAGCACTTTCGAGACAGCATCGATCAGAGGGAATTGGCACAGCGCTGCGGCATGACGACATTTCGCTTCAGCCGCCTGTTCAAGGAAGCCAATGGGCTTGGCTTCACGGATTACATCCTGGACAAGCGCATGAACTTCGCCAAAGATCTGCTCGACAACAGCCAGATGCCGATTACCAGCATTGGCTATGAGGCCGGCTTCAAGGATCCTTCCTACTTCGCTCGTGCGTTCAAGCAGTTCGCCAACTGCACGCCCAGCGAATACCGCCTGGCACGCCAACTCAGAGCGGCTGCCGCTGTGCAACTGGAGCAGGATGAAGAAACCTCTGAAGCGCTCGAAAGCCTGGTACAAAGCCTCAGCGGTTGATCCGGTTTTTTACACGCAAACAAAAACGCCGCTC
The DNA here is from genome assembly GCF_002236115.1 of Pseudomonas jessenii. GTDB lineage: Bacteria > Pseudomonadota > Gammaproteobacteria > Pseudomonadales > Pseudomonadaceae > Aquipseudomonas > Aquipseudomonas jessenii. The sequence goes on from NZ_NIWT01000003.1 coordinate 290,408, forward strand.
AATGAGCGGCGTTTTCGTTAAATATGGAGCGGGAAACGAGACTCGAACTCGCGACCCCGACCTTGGCAAGGTCGTGCTCTACCAACTGAGCTATTCCCGCAAATGGCGTCCCCTAGGGGACTCGAACCCCTGTTACCGCCGTGAAAGGGCGGTGTCCTAGGCCACTAGACGAAGGGGACACGCTACCCGGAACACATGGTGTGTGTTTCGGTGTCCAGAGCCGCATCCGAAGACTTGGTTCTGGTTTCACTCAGCCCTGCCCGAAAGCAACGCTGTTTAAAATTGGAGCGGGAAACGAGACTCGAACTCGCGACCCCGACCTTGGCAAGGTCGTGCTCTACCAACTGAGCTATTCCCGCATTGGCGTCCCCTAGGGGACTCGAACCCCTGTTACCGCCGTGAAAGGGCGGTGTCCTAGGCCACTAGACGAAGGGGACACACGTACAACATTCACTCCCTGCTTCGTTTCGCTGTGTGCTTTACGCTGCAAGTGGCGCGCATTCTATGGATGGATTGAGAGGTCGTCAACCCCCTGATATAAATTTATTTAAATCAATGACTTCGCCCTGCTTTTGGGAGCCATTGCGGTTTTTCCGCTGCCCGGCGTTTGACGCCTATATTCTGGCACCCGCCAAGACGTTATAGTCCACCCGATGATGGCAATCTGAGTATCGAGTGCCATCATTCATAGAAGCGTTGCTCCGGCCGATACAAGAACAAGCATGTCCGATCCAACCCGTCGTGCGGGCCTGGGGGCTCAAATGCCAAGCCACTCAACCCGCATGCGTAACCTATAAAGAGGTCTTACCGGTGACGCCACTCATGATCACCCTGCTAGTCGTAGCCGGGATCGCGCTGTTGATCGCCATTGGCTACATGAACCATGTGGTGGAAAACAACAAGCTGGAAAAGGCCCGTACCAAGATTGAGCTCAACGATCGCCTGCGACGCTGCGGCGAAATCACCGAGACGTTCCCCGGCCAGCTGATGACCCCGGCCCTCAAGCTGCTGTTGGCCCGCCTGGAACTGAACGTCTGCCAGCGCCTGCTTAACCTGGAAAAATCCAGCGCCAACCTCAAGGCACGGATCGCCGAACTGGAGGCCCTTGTCGGCCAGGGTGAATCCATCCCGGTCAACAATCCGCCGGCACCGATCCAGACTGAAGCCAAGGCCAAGGATGTACGCTTCCTGCTCGAAGCCCTGCACGGCCAGGTTACCCGCGCGGCCCAGGACGGCTTCCTGCCCCCCAACGAAGCCAAGCGCTGGATTCGTGAAGTGCGGCACATCCTGGTGCTGCTGCACATCGAGTTCTTCAACAACCTCGGCCAGCACTCCCTGCAACAGAACCAGCCCGGGCAGGCCCGCCTGGCATTCGAACGTGGCGTGCAATACCTGCGCAAACAGCAGGAACCACAGGTCTATGCCGAGCAACTGGAGTACCTGGAAAAACTCCTGGCCAGGGCCAACGACCAGGTCATGGATCGCATCGCTCCGGTCGAAGGTGAGGTCAACCAGTTGACCGAAGGCCTCAAGGACGTCGAGGCTGACGCAGACTGGAAGAAGAAAGCGATCTACGACTGATCAGCGAAAATGGAAAAGCCACCTAGAGGTTAATTCCGATCAGTCAACGGTTTGAACACCGCCACCCTGTGGGAGCGAGCTTGCTCGCGATGACGGTTGGACAGTCACACAAGGGGTGCCTGACAGTCCGCCATCGCGAGCAAGCTCGCTCCCACAGGTTTAGTGTGTTAACTGATGAGCATTAACCGAGAGGTGGCTTTTTTAGCCTGGCCGAAGATCATTTCAAAGCCTGAAATGCCCCACCATCCCCTTCAGTTCAACCCCCAGTTGCGCCAGCTGAATACTCGACGCGGCATTGCCCTGCATCGCCAGCGATGACTGATCGGCACTGGCGCGAATACTGGTGACACTGCGGTTGATCTCCTCGGCCACCGAGCTCTGTTCCTCGGCTGCCGCGGCGATCTGCTGGTTCATCTGCTGGATCAACGATACCGCCGCCGCAATGCTTCCCAGCGCACTCTCGGTCTGCAAGGCATCGCTGACCGCCAGCTTCACCAACTCGCCACTGCTCTGGATCTGCTGCACCGACGACTGCGCCGCCGAGCGCAAAGCGCTGACCAGGCGTTCGATTTCCTCGGTCGATTGCTGGGTTCGCTTGGCCAGCGCACGCACCTCATCGGCCACCACTGCAAAGCCCCTGCCCTGCTCGCCGGCCCGGGCCGCCTCGATCGCCGCGTTCAACGCCAGCAGATTGGTTTGCTCCGCCACGCTTTTGATCACACTCAAGACCGTGCCGATGTTCTGGATTTCCGCACTGAGGCTTTCGATGCTCGAACTGGCCGAGGTGGCCGAGTCCGCCAACTGCTCGATCCGCGCCATGCTCTGGCGCACCACCTGCTGACCACTTTCGACCTTGCCGTCAGCGGTTTGCGCGGCCAGCGCAGCTTCCTCTGCATTACGCGCGACATCATGCACCGTGGCCGTCATCTGATTCATTGCGGTGGCGACCTGTTCGGTTTCCTCCTTCTGCGTGCTGACTTCGAGATTGGTCTGTTCAGTCACCGCCGACAACGATTGGGCGGAAGTCGCCAACTGCTCGATACCCGACTGCAAGCCGCTGACTATATGGCTGAGCCCCGCGCCCATTTGTTGCATTGCCTGCATCAACTGGCCGATTTCGTCACGGCGGGTCACGTCAATGGTCGCACTCAAATCCCCTGAGGCAATCTGCTGCGCCACCTGAATCACACGGCGCAGCGGTGCCACGATCAACCGGGTGATGATCCACGCGGCAACCAACCCAACCAGCAAGGCCAGGGCGGAAGAGCCAATGATCAGCAGCGAGTTCTTTTTCAGTTCAGCCTGCATCGCCAGGTCTTGCGCGACATAAGCCTGATCCACCCGCTCGACCACTTGGGCTGCGCGCTGGTGTAATTGTTGATAGACGGTTTTTTCCTGTTCCAGCAGGCCGGTGTACTCGGCGAGCTTGTCACTGAAACTGACGATATGACCCATCACCTCATTGAGGACGGTCTGGTAACCCTCGTCCTTGACCGTAGTCTTGAGCTGTTCGGCCTGGGCCAATGCCTGGCTGGCCTGTTCGATCTTGCCCTGCCCGGCGCTGTCGTCGCCTTTGCGGCTTTGATCCAGACGCACACGCGCTTCATTCATGGCTTGCAGCATCAAGCGTGAAACCTGGCTGACCTGGCTGGCCTGCTCGATGAATTGCGCACCGTCTTTGCCTTCGGAGTCTTTCAGCGTATAGGCGCCGTCATCGGTGAGCCCGGATTGCAATACATCAAGGTTATTGGCCACGCTGGACACCGACCAACTGGCCATTTCCAGCGCCAGGTCCTTGGCCTGGGTGAGCGAGACAAACTCGTCGAAGGCCTTGCGATAGGCTCCCAGGGACTGTTCGACATCATTCATCACCGGCACGTTGGCCGCAGACGCGGCCTTGAGCTGGCCGGCCAGGGCGATCAAGCCATCGACGCCCTCGTGCAGGGCATCGACGGTTTTCGGATTGCCGTGCAAGGCGTACTCCTGCTCCAGTAGCCGCACCTTGAGCAAACCGCTGTTGAGCGATGACATTTGCTTGAGCCCATCGAAGCGCTGGCTGATGGTTTGCAGGGACCAAACGCCAATGCCCGCCACCAGCGCAGTCAACAACAGCACCAGGACAAACCCGACACCCAGTTTTTTCGCCATACCGAGGTTGGCAAAACGTCCTTGCACGGCCGATTTCATTGCACTTAGTCCCCTGCCAAAGTCTGTAGACGCAGATTCGCAACGGGCCAGTGGCAACACAAGGCTCTGGCTCCGGAATAATGGCAAAAAGCTACGTCAACGTCGTTTTCAGAACGCTTGAGGTCGATCCCGGGCAGTGGCCTGAAAGAACGCCCGGGCACGCGGATCGCAGGCATATGTCACGTTGATACGCTGCCAGTCACTGGCCTCACCCGAGGGGTTGAAGGCGGTCTTCGATGACAGCAGTACACCCAGGCGCCGTGCCTGGGTTCGCAGCTGATCGTAGTCGGACATTCGTGATCGCGCCCAGATGAACAGGCCTCCCGCCGGCTTGCCGAACACTTCCCATTCGGCATCTTCGAGCAATTGCAGCACCACCAGCCGGTCGCTGCTCAAGCGTTGGCGCTGACGCTGTACCAGTTTGCGGTAGGCACCATTAGCCAACAGGCACGCCAGCACCGATTCGCAAAATCGCGAGGCGCCCATGCCGCTGATCATCTTGACCTCGGCCAGACGTGTAATGACTTCGGCATCGGCCACCACGAAACCGACCCGCAAGGAACTGCTGAGGGTCTTGGAAAAGCTGCCCACGTAGATCACATCGTCGTCCAGCGCAGCCAGTCGCATACCGGAACCGCTGTGCAAATCCGCATAAACGTCGTCTTCGATCACCTGCACGCCGAAGGTCCTGGCCAGTTGCAGCACGCGGCGCGCCACCACCGGTGCAAGGCTGCTGCCGGTCGGGTTGTGATAGAAGCTATTGATGAACAGCCCTTGGGGGCGGTGTTTGACCAGCACCGACTCGAGCACCTCCACGTCCGGCCCGCGCGGTGTTCGCGGTATCTCGACCATGTGGATGCCGTGCAGCCTGAGCAGATCGAACAGCACCGGATAACCGGGACTCTCCACGATCACACAGTCACCGGCCTTGAACAGCGTCCGCACAATCAGGTCGAGCCCCTGACTGGCACCCGCCGTGGTCATGATCCGGTTGTCCTTTGCCCGAATATCCAGCTGCCTGAGGTGCTTGAGGATCTGTTGTCGCAAGGCTGGCAAACCCAGCGGCGTGCTGTAGTTGAACAGGCTGGCCGTGTCGGTACGACTGACTTGCCGAATCGCGTAAGTCAGATCGTCTGTCTCGCGCCAGCTTTCAGGCAGCCCGCCACAGCCCAGCCTCAACTCACTCGAAAAAGGCCCGTGATCGGGCTCCGCCCCCTCGAACCACACCGGCTCGTGCTTTGTACCTGTGGCCAATGCCGGATCGGCAACCGCATAGCCGGCTCCATGACCTGACACCAGCATTCCCTGTGTCACCAGGCGTTCACAAGCCTGAGCGACGCTTAACTGACTGAGCAAATTGATCCGCGCGATCTGTCGCACCGAAGGCAGGCGCGTACCGGGCGATACCCCGCTGGAATGAAGCCAGCAGGTCAGCGCGTCAACAATTTGCTGTACGACGGGCACCAGCGCCTGTCGGTCGATTCTCAATTCCATGAGCAAGCAAACCCCTGTTGATTTTGCGATAAGCAGTTAATCACAGGCGTACTCGAAGACTTGTGCGACAACGCCGCCAAAACCATTCGATCTAATCATTTGATACACATTGCCTGGCCCTTCAGCGGAACCCAAAAAAAACCTGTGGGAGCGAGCTTGCTCGCGATGGCGCGGAGCCAGCCAACATAGATGTCGACTGACACTCCGTCATCGCGAGCAAGCTTGCTCCCACAGGTTCGCAGTGTGTCTGGTATTGGTGTGTCGTGTTAAAACGCGGTAACGCCACCGTCCACGGCCAATGAGTGCCCCGTGGTGAATGCCGCGCCATCGCTGCACAGGTACAGCACCGCGCTGGCGATCTCTTCGACCTTGCCGATGCGACCGACCGGATGCATGGCGTTGGCGAACTCGCCTTTTTTCGGGTCGGCTTCATAAGCGCGGCGGAACATATCCGTGTCGATCACCGCCGGACACACGGCGTTGACCCGGATTTTCTTCTTGGCATATTCGATGGCCGCCGACTTGGTCAGGCCGATCACCGCATGTTTAGAGGCTGCGTAGATGCTCATTTTCGGCGCCGCCCCAAGGCCGGCCACCGATGCCGTATTGACGATCGCACCGCCCCCTTGCGCCAGCAGCAACGGCAACTGGTATTTCATGCACAGCCAGACACCTTTGACATTGACGCCCATGATCGCGTCGAACTCGTCGAGCGTACCTTCGGCCAACTTGCCCTTCTCGATTTCGATGCCTGCATTGTTGAAGGCATAGTCGAGGCGACCGTAAGTATTGATCACCTCCCCCATCAGATTTTTTACATCGTTTTCCAAGGTAACGTTGCAGCGCACGAAGGTCGCTTCGCCACCGGCTGTACGAATCAGCGCCACCGTGCCCTCGCCGCCTGCCACGTCCATATCGGCCACTACTACCTTCAGGCCCTCGGCGGCAAATGCCTGGGCGGTCGCGCGGCCAATACCGGCCGCCCCGCCTGTCACCACGACCACCTTGCCAGAAAACGTCATGCTCATTTTGTTATGCCCTCAAAAAGAAGAATGCGGGGAATCACGTAGGACCAGTCTAGCCATGGAGGTCTTGAACACGGCAGCACTATCAAGGCTCCGGTTGGGCGCCCATGAGTTGCAGTGATGGAACTGCCGTACCAACTATCACTGCACTGGATCAACCTGCATTCGCCGCATCAGCCGAACTTGCAGCATCGTCGCTGACCGGCTATCAACAAAGCTTCATTCAACTTGAGTGCCTGCCATGACCTCCCAGACCAATCGCCAATTCCTGCTCGCCAAACGTCCGGTTGGCGCGGCGACCCGCGAGACATTCACCTACCAGGAAGTACCGGTCGGCGAGCCGGCGGCGGGTCAGATACTGGTCGAAAACCAATACCTGTCCCTGGATCCGGCCATGCGTGGATGGATGAACGAGGGCAAGTCCTACATCCCGCCGGTCGGGCTCGGCGAAGTCATGCGCGCCTTGGGTGTGGGCAAAGTCATTGCGTCGAACAACCCGGGGTTCGCGGTCGGGGATTACGTCAACGGCGCCCTGGGTGTGCAGGATTTCTTCCTCGGCGAACCCCGAGGCTTCTACAAGGTCGATCCGAAACTGGCACCGCTGCCACGTTACCTGTCCGCGCTGGGCATGACCGGGATGACGGCGTACTTCGCCCTGCTCGACGTCGGCGCTCCGAAGGCCGGTGACACCGTGGTGCTGTCGGGCGCGGCGGGCGCCGTGGGCAGCATTGCCGGGCAGATCGCCAAGATCAAAGGGTGCCGGGTGGTTGGCATCGCCGGTGGCGCCGACAAGTGCAAGTTCCTGATCGATGAACTGGGTTTCGATGGCGCTATCGACTACAAGAGCGAAGACGTCCTCGCCGGCCTCAAGCGCGAGTGCCCGAAGGGTGTCGACGTGTATTTCGATAACGTGGGTGGCGACATTCTCGACGCGGTGTTGAGCCGCCTGAACATGAAGGCGCGGGTGGTGATTTGCGGTGCCATCAGCCAGTACAACAACAAGGAAGCGGTCAAAGGACCGGCCAATTACCTGTCACTGCTGGTCAACCGCGCGCGCATGGAAGGTTTTGTGGTGATGGACTACGCCGCCCAATACGCCAGCGCAGCCCAGGAAATGGCCGGCTGGATGGCCAAGGGGCAGCTCAAGAGCAAGGAAGATATTGTCGAAGGACTGGAGACTTTCCCGGAGACGCTGATGAAATTGTTCAGCGGCGAGAACTTCGGGAAGTTGGTGTTGAAGGTCTAACCCGATATTTAGACTCACCCAAAAACCACTGTGGGAGCGAGCTTGCTCGCGATAGCGGAGTGTCAGGCAACATTGATGTCACTGATCCTCCCCCATCGCGAGCAAGCTCGCTCCCACAGGTTTAGCGGTGTTTAGGCCAGTTCAGCCACAACCGACGCCAATGCCTTGGCTGGATCCGCCGCCTGGCTGATCGGACGGCCGATCACCAGATAGTCGGAACCGGCATCCAGCGCCTGACGTGGCGTCAGAATGCGGCGCTGATCGTCCTGGGCGCTGCCCGCCGGACGAATCCCCGGGGTCACCAGTTGCAGCGACGGGTGCGCCGCTTTCAGTGCCTGGGCTTCGAGGGCCGAGCACACCAGGCCGTCCATCCCGGCTTTTTCCGCCAGGGCGGCCAGGCGCAGCACCTGCTCCTGTGGCTCGATGTCCAGGCCGATGCCCGCCAGGTCTTCACGCTCCATGCTGGTCAACACGGTCACGCCGATCAGCAGTGGTTTAGGACCGGTGCGCTGATCCAGCACTTCACGGCACGCAGCCATCATGCGCAGGCCGCCGGAGCAATGCACGTTAACCATCCACACGCCCATTTCAGCAGCCGCCTTGACGGCCATCGCGGTGGTGTTCGGGATGTCGTGGAACTTGAGGTCCAGGAACACTTCGAAACCCTTGTCGCGCAGGGTGCCGACGATTTCCGAGGCGCAGCTGGTGAACAGTTCCTTGCCGACTTTGACCCGGCACAGCTTCGGGTCCAACTGATCGGCCAGCTTCAGTGCGGCGTCACGGGTAGGGAAATCCAGGGCGACGATGATGGGAGTCTGGCAGGCGGACATGAGTGGGCTCTCAGGCAAGTCGAAATCGGCGCGCATTGTAGCGGAACCAGCGCCGCTGCGGGACCCGATGATCGGTAAATCGTCGCGACGGCTCAGGCAAGACTAGCCCTTGAGGCCATTGTGTCGAGTTCAATACACACACGACACGCCCGCAACACCCTGACCCGCAACCCTCGGCAACCACAACGGGTCCCTACAACAGCACTTCCCGCCTCAGGGCCGGCGATCTTCACCCCGTGCCTGGGTCGTGCTCCAGTCGATCAACAGGCTGTAGGCCACCGCCAGCAATGTCGGGCCGATGAACAGGCCGATAAAGCCAAAGGCAATCAACCCGCCAAACACCCCAAGCAGCACAATGACCAGCGGCAGGTTGCCGCCACGGCTGATCAGGTACGGTTTGAGCACGTTGTCGACACCGCTGATGATGAATGTGCCCCAGATCCCGAGGAATATGGCCATCCCGTACTCGCCTTTCCAGACCAGCCACGCGGTCGCCGGAATCCACACCAGCGGCGGGCCCATCGGGATCAGGCTGAGCATGAACGTCACGATGCCAAGCACCAGCGCACCCGGTACGCCGGCAATCAGGAACCCGATCAGCGCCAGGATCGCCTGGGCCGCCGCAGTGCCGATCACACCGTTCACCACCCGCTGTACTGTGCCCGCCACCAGCTCAATGTAGTAGCCGGCCCGTTGACCGATCAGCCGCTCCAGCAGTGTGTGTACAAATGCCGCCAGGCGCGGCCCGTCACGATAGAAAAAGAACACGAAGACGACGCTCAGGGTCAGTTCGAGAATACCGCCGCCGATCTGCGCGCTGCGCGCCAGCAACCAGTTACCCACCTGCCCCAGATAAGGCTTGAGCGACACCATCATCGCCGCGCCCTGCTCGTCGATGCTGTTCCAGATCCCTACCAGCCGCCCGCCCACCAGGGGAATCGAACCCAGCCACAGCGGCGCTTCGGGAAGCCCCTCAACCTGTGCATCCTTGATGAATGCCGTGGCATCGCGCACATGATCGGCAAGGTTGAAACCCAGCCACACCAAGGGTGCCGCTACCAACACCATCCAGCCCAGCGTCAGCAATGCCGCCGCCAGCGACTCGCGGCCATTGAGCCAACGGGTCAGCAAGCGCATCAGCGGCCAACTGGCAAACGCCAGGACCGCGCCCCAGAACATCGCCGACCAGAACGGCGCCATCACCCAGAAGCTCGCGCCGAACAACGCCACGAGCAGGATCTGCACCAACAGGCGATCGTTATTGATCATTAAAAGTCTCGAAAAAGTCAGTCAGCAAAAGAGTAGGCGAACGCGACGTACACGCTCGCCCGGTACAGCCTAGCGCAATAGCTCGATGTGCAGGCCAGAGCCTTCGGCACTACCGGTTTCCAGCCGCGCGGCACGCACGCCCTGGCCAATCAGGGCCTGACGCCAGGCTTCGGCGTTCGCTCCGGAAATGCTGACCCGCAAGGTGGTGTCCAGATTCAGTCCGCGAGAAATCAAGCGGAGCCAGGTCTCGTCAGGTGCGCTGTTCAACGTGGCAAAATCAAGTTCGCCGGTGCTCTTGAGTTCACGCAGCAAGGTCGCGGAGGTCGGTAACAACTCGCCCAGCGGTGTCGAAGCCTCGAACTGTTCGACATGCAGGTAGGCTTTGCGATTACCGCGGGTGATGCTGTACAGCGCAACGAGCGTGTTGTCCCTTGGAGCAGCAAGTCGCAGCAACAAATAGGCTTGCTGATCGTCGGCGCCATACAGCTTGGCGTTGCCAAAGACCTGGTTGGCCCAGAGGCTGCTTTCACCGCAATCGCGCGCCTGGCACCAGAAGAGCAACCCGGCGTCCTGCTGTTGCAAAGCCTCGCGGGCAGCGGTGAACGCCTCGATGGATGAATGCTCCGAGGGTAATTCGTAGGTCACCGAAGTGACGTTGCCGCGGGCACTGACCTGGCCGTCGAATCGTAACTGGCCACTGATTTTACGGATCGAGCCCAACGGGTAGATCCGCTCCAGTTCGGCGGCGGGGCGATAGTCGACAATCTGGGCGTCGACCATGCGCGGCACTATCGGCAGGTCCTGACTGCCCGGAACATCGGCGGCGAATAACAAGGGACTGAAACTGCACAGCACCAGCAAACTGAATGAACGCATGGATAGACTCATCGGATCAGCATGGCCTGGGCGCCCTTGATAATACTGGCTTCATCGGCGCGTTTCGGTACTTGCAGGCCACGCTGCACCGCCGGCCGGTCCTCCATGGTTGCCATCCAGCGTTGCAACGCCGTCAAGCCTTCCACCGAGACGCCCGACCACTCGTAGCCGCGCACCCAGGGAAAGGTGGCAATGTCGGCAATGCTGTACTGATCGGCGAGGAACTCCACGCTTTGCAACCGCGTGTCGAGCACTTCGTAGAGGCGACGGGTTTCATGCTGATACCGGTCGATGGCACCCTGGAGTTTTTCCGGAAAGTAGCGGAAGAACACGTTGGCCTGGCCCTGCATCGGGCCGATGCCCCCCATCTGGAACATCAGCCACTGCAATACCAGCGAACGCCCCTTCGGGTCCGATGGCATCAGTTTGCCGGTCTGTTCAGCGAGGTAAATCAGGATGGCGCCTGACTCGAACACGGCGAAATCGCCATTGGCGCGGTCGACAATCGCCGGAATCCGGCCATTGGGGTTGATCTTGAGGAAGTCCGCGGACTTCTGCTCCTTTTTGTCGAAACTCAAGGCATGCACCGTGTAGGGCAGGCCGAGTTCCTCGAGCACGATAGAGACCTTGTGGCCATTCGGGGTCGCAGCGGTGTAGAGATCTATCATGGTTGTCTCCCTTTTCAACCCGCCAAGCCTCGACAGTTGCCCGGCGCAAGTCAAGGAATGGCGAAAAACCGATTGAAACAGTCTGCGACAAGATCGGCACCAGACTCATCATTGAGGTGCAAATGGTGGCCGCCTGGCAGCTGTTCCCGGCTAAAGGGTAGACGCTCCAGCAACTCTGGGTGTTTGGCGAGCATGCCGTCGGCGGCAACCACCAGTGTTGCAGGACACTTGACCCGCTGGACGAAGGCCATGGCCTGTTCGGTGGTAAGGCGTAGCGGCGATGGCAGTGTGAGGCGATTGTCGGTGCGCCAGGTGTAACCGCCCGGCACCGGCATCAGGCCACGCTGCGCCAGCAGTTCTGCGGCCTCGCGGCTGACCGCCACCAGGCCTTTCATGCGCGCTTCGACGGCTCGGTCGAGGGTGTCGTAGACCGGTTTGCGCTTTTCCCGCAGATCCAGTTGCGCCTGCAGGGCCATGCCCATGCGCTCGGCAGCGTTTTCACCTTTGTCTGTAGGAGGAATGATGCCGTCGATCAACGCCAGGTGGGTAACCCGCTCGGGCATCGACCCGGCGATGATCAACGAAGCAATGGCGCCCATCGAATGCCCCATCAGCGCAAACCTGCGCAGTCCAAGCTGGTCGGCCACTTGCAGCACATCGTGGGCATAGTCCCACATGGCGTAACCGGCTCCCGGCGGGCGATGCCCGGAATGACCGTGACCGGCCATGTCCAGGGCGATGATGCGCAGGCCTTTAAGCTTCGGCGCCAGACGGGCAAAACTGTTGGCGTTGTCCAGCCAGCCATGCAGGGCAATGACCGGCAATCCGTCTTCAGGACCGAACAGGTGCGCCGCCAGTTCGATGTGCGGCAGGCTCAGGCGGACCTCTTCGACGACGTGGTTCATGCGCAATCCTGTTGTCGACGGCCGCCCCAACGGTAGAACAGGCCTTTGAGCATGTCAGCGGTATCAAGGGGACGTTCGAGCGGAAACATGTGGCCACCAGGCATGGTCAACGACTCGCCCAACGGCAGGCGGTCGACCGAACTGGCGTGATGGCGCATCACCACGCGGCTGTTGTGCCCGCGTACTACCGCCAGCGGCACTTGCAACTGCCGGGTGCTGCCCGGGCTGGTGTGCGGCACACCGCGATAGATGCTGATTTCCGTGGCCGGGTCGAACCGCAGGCGCAACTTGTCGCCGACCTGATGCAAGCCGTGTTGCAGGTAGGCATCGAAACATTCCGGGTCGAAGCCACGAAACAGGGTTTTTCCGGCGAAATACTTCCGGGCGCTTTCCAGGTCGGCGAATTCTTCACGGCGGCCCAGGGTACGCCCGGCCGGGGTCAAGCGGTCGATGAAACCAAAGCGTTTGGCCGCCCGTATGACCCATTGATCGGTCCGGGTCAGCACTGGCGAGTCGAGCATCACCACGCCGCGATACAACTCGGGGCAACGCAAGGCCGCATGCAGGTGCAACACGCCACCGAAGGAGTGACCGACGCCCCACACGGGTTCGGCCTGTTGTTGCAGGTGATGGATCAGCTCATCCACCAGGTTGTACCAATTGTCGTCCGCCGGGAAACGCGGGTCGTGGGCGTGCTGCTCCAGATGCGTCACCTGAAACTCGGGTGCCAGCGCCGCAAACAACTTGCCGTAGGTCCCCGAAGGAAATCCATTGGCGTGGGCGAAAAAGATCTGTTGCGACATACCTGCAAATCCATGAGCGAGAACAGGCGTAGATTGTCCGCAAGACCGCGTCCTACAGCAATGACCGTAACTGACAGGAATGATGACAGTCCGGTCAAAGCTATGGTTTTGGTTCAACGCGTCGGCGGATTCTCCCCCAAGGGCACCACTGCCATGGTCAGTCGCGACACACAACTGGCCTTGCCCTCATCGCTGGTCAACCGAATATCCCAGACATGGGTCGTGCGGCCGATGTGGATCGGCTTGGCCACCGCCGTCACCCGTCCGCTGCGCAGGCCGCGCAAATGGTTGGCGTTGATTTCCAGGCCCACGCAATAGAATTTGCTGGCATCGATGCACAGGTAGCTGGCCATCGAGCCGACCGATTCGGCCAGCACCACCGAGGCACCGCCATGCAGCAAGCCGTAAGGCTGATGGGTGCGGTGATCGACGACCATGCTGGCGGTCAGGGACTCATCGTCAAAAGCTTCGAAACGGATGTCCAGCACTTCGCCGATGGTGTTTTTCTGGATTGCGTTCAACTGCTCGATGTTCGGGGTGGTGCGCCACAGGCTCATCGCAGAGTTTCCTCGTTGGTTTTGTTCGTGGATCAATCCTGCCACAGCACCGCTTCGCTGCGCTCGCTCCATTCCTCAAAGCGTTCACCGTAAGCCGCTTCGATCACGTTGCGCTTGATCTTCAGGGTCGGGGTAAGAAAGCCGTTTTCCACGGCCCAACTGTCCTTGACCACCACCAGGCGCCGAAGTTGTTCATGCTTGTCGAGGGCACCATTGACCTCCTCCAGCAGTTTTTCCAGGCTCGAATGCAAACCGGCGCGCGCGGCCCCGCCGGCATCCTGCTGGCCGACCGCCGACAACACGCACAAACCCAGCGGCGCACTCAAGCCATCGCCCACCACGCAGACCTGTTCGATGCGCGAATGCACGGCCAGGCGATTTTCAATCGGTGCCGGGGCCACGTACTTGCCTTTGCTGGTCTTGAAGATTTCCTTCAGGCGCCCGGTCAGGCGCAGATTGCCTTCGGCGTCCTCCTCGCCCTTGTCGCCGGTACGCAGGAAGCCGTCCTCGGTAATGGTGTCGGCGGTTTTTTCCGGTTCCTTGTAATACCCGAGCATGGTCGCACCACTGCGCACCATGACCTCCCCCGTCTCGGCGATCCGCACTTCGACTTCCGGACACGGCTTGCCGATCCAGCCCGGTTTGTTCTGGCCCGGCAGGCCGATGTGGGAGTAGCCGCAACTCTCGGTCATGCCGTAGACCTCCAGCACGTCCAACCCCAGTTTGCGGTACCACTGCAACAAGGTCTGCGGTACCGGAGCCGCGCCGGACAACGCGATGCGCAGCGCATCCAGCCCCAACCCGGCGAGGACTTTATGCCCGAGCCGTTTGCCGATGATCGGCAGGCCGAGCAGGAAGTCGAGACGTTTTGCCGGGATCTTGCTGTACACGCCCATCTGGAATTTGGTCCAGATGCGCGGCACGCCAAACAGTGCGGTCGGGCGCGCACGGCGCAGGTCGGTGAGGAAGGTATCGAGGCTCTCGGCGAAAAACACCGTTTGGCCGGTATAGATCGATGCCAGCTCGACGAACATGCGCTCGGCAACGTGGCACAGCGGCAGGTAGGACAGCAGCCGGTCCGACTCGTTGAGACCGAACAACGCAGTGCCGCGGGTGGTGGCAAACCCCAGAGTGCCGAAGCTGTGCATCACACCCTTGGGCATGCCCGTGGTGCCGGACGTGTAAATGATGGTCGCCAGTTGGTCGGCGTCGGGCTTGGGATTGTCCTGGATGGGCGAACTGCGTTGCAGGTCGTCCCAACTGAAATCAAAGTCGCCGGGAGGATGCAGGGGCAGGCTGATGGTCGGCAGGTCGGGGCTGACACCACGGGACATACCTGGCCAGTCGTCGAGCTTGCCGATGAATGCCAGCGCTGCTTGCGAATGTTCGAGTACCTGGGCAACGGTCTCGGCGGTCAGGTTTGGGTACAACGGCACCGACACATGCCCGGCCATCCAGATCGCGAGATCGGCAACGATCCAGTGCGCACAGTTTTTCGAGATCAGGGCGATATGGCTGCCCTGCGGCAGTTCCCGCGCTCTCAGCCAGTGGGCGGCGCAGCGTGCTTGATGACCGACGTCCGCCCAGGTCAAGGTCTCGACCTGGCCGCCCCCGACAGGCTGGACCAGAAAGCGCTGGCGGGGATGACGGGCCTCACGCTCGTAGAAAACGTCCAGCGGCAAACGAAAAGCAGCAGACATGCGACTCGCTCCTGTGATTTTGGTCTGGAGCAAGCGTAGTCAACCAAGCAAGTGCTTGGTTGACTATTTCATACAAAACTTTCTACATCTGTGGGAGCGAGCTTGCTCGCGATGGCGGACGAATATTCAACATGGATGTCGACTGGCTTGACGCTATCGCGAGCAAGCTCGCTCCCACAGTGTTGGGCGCCCACTTCAAGTCAAGCTTTGCCCTATGAAACCCGTGGTCAGGGATGCTTGATGCTGTCGAGTTTCATTGACCCGACCAGCAGCTCTTCACCCTTGAGCTCCGCCAGACCGGCAGTGCTGACCCTTTCCGGCGGATGTCCGGCACCATGCTGCAGGTAGCTCAGCAGATTCCCCACCAGCGGGTTGTGACTGACCAGCAAAACGTTGCTTACCGCGACCATCTGTTCGGCCACCTTGTCCGGCTCCGTGTCCGGTGTCAGCCACTCGACGGTGCGGATTTCCGGTTCGAAACCCAATGCATCTCGCACCAGATGCGCTGTTTGCTGCGCTCGCAGGTACGGGCTGGCGTAAATGCCGGTCAGTGGCTGACCCATCAGCTCTGCGGCGATTTTCAATACTTCCTTACGACCGTTATCCGTCAATTCCCGCTCCGAATCGTGGGGGCGGGAGCCGTGTGGTACAGCTTCACCATGACGCAATACCCAGAGTTTCATAGCTTGGGTTCCTCATCTCGGGCCGGATGCGGTGCCGGTGCCACGACATGCGGCGCCTCACCTTCCGGTGTACGCGGCGTCGGCCAGTCGGCGAACGGCCAGGGCTTCTGGTCGCTGTGAAAGCTGCCGAAACGACCGATCTGCGCCAGAAACTGGCTCAGGCTGTCGCCGAAATTCATCAAGCTGGCGCTTGGGGCGCCATAGAACAAACGATAGATCAACTGCACCAGCACGACGGCGCCGAGGATGAACTGCGCCACTTGCCACACCAGCACGAAGAGGATCATCCACAGCACCCGCAGCAGGATGGACTCGTACTTGGCTTCTATTTTTGGATCGTTCATGCGCAACTCCCTGCTTTTCTGGCAAGCGTGATTAGTTGAAACCACTGGTGGAAATAAAGTCGACGTCGGTTTTCGGCTCGCCACGCATTAACAGACCGATGACCTGCTCCAGCGTGCGCCCCTCGAACAGGATCGCGTGCAGCCCGGCGACCAGCGGCATGTACACGCCAACCTCCTGCGCCTTGGCCTTGAGCACTTTAAGGGTATTGACCCCTTCGGCGACTTCGCCCAGGCGCGTGACCGCCTCGTCCAGGCTCAGGCCCTGGCCGAGGGCGAAGCCGACCTGATAGTTGCGGCTCTTGGGCGACGAACAGGTCACGATCAGATCGCCCACGCCGGCCAGCCCCAGGAAGGTCATCGGGTTGGCACCCTGGTTCACCGCGAAGCGGGTCATTTCCGCCAATGCCCGGGTAATCAGCATGCTCTTGGTATTTTCTCCCATGCCCAGCGCCACCGCCATGCCGGCGATGATCGCGTAGACATTTTTCAGCGCCCCGCCCAGCTCCACGCCGAAACGATCGGCGCTGGCGTACACACGAAAGGTGCGTCCGTGCAGCGCGGCCTGAACCTGCTGGCAGAGTTCTTCGTCTTCACTGGCGACCACCGTGGCGGTCAGCGCGTGCTCGGCGATTTCACGGGCCAGGTTGGGTCCGGACAGGACGCCGATGCGCGCCTGCGGGGCGATCTCTTCGAGGATCTCGCTCATCAACTTGAACGTGTGGGCTTCGATGCCTTTGGTCAGGCTCACGAGCATTTTGCCGCTCAAACGTTCGGCGTGCGGTACCAACACCGAGCGCAGCGCACTGGAGGGCAATGCGACGAAACACAGGTCGCAGGCGTCCAGGGTGGCTTGCAGGTCGGTGACCGGCGTGACGCCGGGCAGAATCTTGATGCCTTTGAGGTAACGCGGGTTCTCGCGATTGACCCGAATGGCCTCGGCCTGTTCGGGGTCACGCATCCACTGAAGGACCTGATGCCCGTTCTCGGCCAGCAGATTAGCCACGGCGGTTCCAAAACTTCCGCCTCCCAGGACCGCAATCGGGCGCTGTTCAGTCATATGCAATCCGTTAATCCATACCAGTGGCGATGTCGGCATTATACGGGGCAGTCCATCGACGGCCAGCCCCGACATCAAATACCTGCACCCGTAGGAAGAAGACCAATAAAACCGAGGAAAATGCAGACATCGTGAATGGAAAAGTCATTCGGCTCGGTTAACATGCGCGCCAACAATCACTGACAGGGATGTGTTGTGTCTCCGGGCTCTCCTTCACCGCATTCACCTCTGGTACTGGCGCTGATTTTCAGCTCGCCGGCGCTGGCCGACGACTTGTTCCTGGACAACGAACCGCTGCCGCAAGTACTCACCGCCACGCGCCTGAAGCAGTCGCCGGCGGCCGTGCCGGGAAGCATGACGGTGATCGACAGTGCCTTGATCCACGCCAGCGGTGCCCGTGACATCAGCGAACTGCTGCGCCTGGTGCCGGGGATGATGGTCGGCAACATCAGCGGTAATCAGGCGACGGTGAACTACCACGGCACCAATGCGAATGAAGCGCGGCGCATGCAAGTGCTGATCGACGGGCGCTCGGTGTATCGCGCCGGCCTGGCCACCGTGGACTGGAGTGACATTCCGGTGGCCATGGAAGACATCGAGCACATCGAAGTCTTTCGCGGACCGAATACCGTCAGCTACGGCGCCAACGCCCTGATGGCGGTGGTCAACATCATTACCCGGCGCCCGGCCGACAGTCACGGCACGCGCATGAAGGTCACCCGGGGCCAGCGCGGCATCAACGACTTTTACGCCAGCCAGGGCCTGGGCTGGGAGGATGGAGACATGCGCCTGTCCCTGTCCGGCCAGCAAGACGACGGCTTCGACACCGACAGAACCGGCGCTGACTACCATGACAGTCGTCGCCTCGAGCGCTTCAACCTCACCGTCAGCCAGAGCCTCGACGAACGGCAAAGCCTCGATTGGCAATTGAATGCCAAGGACGGCACCAACCAGCGGCCCTATACCTACCGGCCGGTGTTCCCGGGAATTACCCGCGCCGGCGACGACTCCGACGTCACCGCCAAGGACTACGCCGGGTCATTGCGCTGGAATCTGGACGTCAATCCCGACCACAGCCTTTACATCCAGGGTTCGGCCCAACACTGGGATCGCCAGCAAACCTGGCGCGCCTGCGACGCAGAAGTTTCGTTCAGCCCGCAACTGACCGAACTCTGGCAATTGAACCCGAACTACACCGAGCGCCTGGCCCGCAATATCACGCGGTTCATCGGCTCTGGTGCGCCGGCCGGGACGCCCGCCGAGCAGGCGCTGGCCAACCAGGTACTCGATCAATGGCGCAACGGCGCGAGCCAGACCGTTTGCGGCGACATCGACCAGAGCACCCGGGAATCGCGCTACGACCTCGAACTGCAGGACACCCTGAGCCTTGCCGATAACCTGCGACTGGTCAGCGGGATAAACTACCGTTACGACCGGGCGGATTCCGAGACCTACTTCAATGGCACTCTCGATGACAGGATCTGGCGAGCGTTCGGCCAGTTCGAGTGGCGTGCCACCGAACACTGGCTGCTGCAAGGCGGCGCCATGTTCGAGGACACCCGGTTGACCGGCAGCTCGCTGACACCTCGCATGGCGGTCAACTACCTGATCAACCCGCGCCACGGCTTGCGTGCGGTGTACTCCGAGGCCATCCGCTCACCGGACATGTTCGAAAACAACGTCAACTGGAGTTATCAGGTCACCAACCTCAAGCCCGGTGCGTTTGGCCAGTCCAGCGCCCGTTATTTCGTCAAGACCCGCGGCCCCGGCGACCTTGATCAAGAGCACATGCGCTCCCGGGAACTGGGCTACAACGGCTATTTTCCCGAACCGGGGCTGGCGCTCGACGTGAAGCTGTTCCACGACGAAATCACCGGCATGATCAGTGAGCCGCTGCGCAACAATCAGTACATTGCCAGCAATGCCAACAAGGCGCGCTTTTCGGGGGTCGAAACCCAGCTCGACTGGCGTGTCGGCAGCCTCGATCGCCTGCGACTGACTTATGCCTACGTCGATACCGATGCCAGCAATCCGCTGGATGCCAGACAGACTGCAAGTAACAGTGGTTCGGCCGGATGGCTGCGCGATTGGGGCCAAGGCTGGAACAGTGCGCTTTTCTACTATGGCGACGACGCCCTCAACGGCTACCGCTTCGAACGGGTCGATGCGCGCATCGCCAAACGCATCGCCTTGGGCAAGGCCAGCCTGGAACTGGCCGGGGTGCTCCAGCAACGGCTGGACAATCAGCCGACCACCTTCATCGACAATAATTATGACCAGCGCCAGGTGATGTATTTCAGCGCCGAGCTGGAGCTTTAAGATGTCGAATCGCCCGGCCTGCAGAATGCCGCCCCTGGGTCGGCTGCTGGCCATACTTTGCCTGATGACAAGCGGCCTGCTGGGCAGCCTGGCGAGTAACGCGGCCGACATTTTGCTCACGGGGGCCGAAGACAGCCCCGGTGTGCGGGCGTTTACCCAGGCCCTGAGCGAGTTGCGACCACGCGATAACGTACGCTTCCAGACGCTGGCCAAAATGCCGATACCGGACAAGCTGCCGGAAAACATCCGCTTGATACTGCTCGACCTGCCCAGCCTCGACTGGCGCCTGCAAAACGCCCAGGGCCCGGCGACTCTCGTATTGCGCATCAGCCGCCTGCAAGCCCGGCAACGCTTGAACAATACGTTGCCTGCGCGCCTTTGCCTGCTATGGAGCGATCCACCACTGGATCGCCAGTTGCGCTTGACCCGCACCCTGTTGCCACAAGCCAGACGCATCGGCGTGCTCTACGACACCCACAGTGAATTTCTGTTGAATGAGCTGCGTCAGGCCGCCCTCCCCCTGGGTCTTGAGATGGTCACCCAGCGCTGGGACAACATTCACGACAGTCGTCCATTACAGGCACTGCTAAATAACAGCGACGTGTTGCTGGGACTTGACGATGCCGACCTGTACAACCCGAAAACCGCAAAGAACCTGCTGTTGAGCAGCTATTCGCGGCAAGTGGCCCTGATCGGACCCAACGCCGGATTCGTCAAGGCCGGAAGCCTGGCCAGCACCTATAGCGATCAGAGCGACTGGCTGGCGGTCCTCGACGAATTGCTCGACCGGCCACCAGCCACCTGGCCGCGCACGCACTATCCCCATCGATTCAAGGTCGCGAGCAACCCGCAAGTCGCACGTTCATTGGGTATCGAACAGATAAACGAAGCGTCTGTCGCCACACTGCTGGCTGAAGGAGAACGCCGTCCATGAGCTTGCGCCGTCGCTGGGACATCAACACTCGCACCCAACTGATCAGCCTCGGCCCTGCACTGCTGCTGACCTTGTTGCTGATCAGTTTCTTCACGTTCGTGCGCATCCAGGATCTGCGTCAGGAAATCTCCCACACCGGCCAGTTGATCGCCAATCAACTGGCCCCGGCCACCGAGTACGGCGTGATTTCGGGCAACATCGAAGTGCTCGAAACCTTGCTCAAGGCGACGCTGGCCACGCCCAACGTGAGTTTTCTGGAAATCCAGGACAGTGCAAACCGGGTTCTGGTGTACGTCGAACAACCGAGCGAACACCACAATCGCGCGCAACAGCTCGAAGTGTTCCAGGCACCGATACGGCTCCAGCGTATCGCGTTGCACAATGATTTTTTCCAGAGCAGCAAAACCGCCACTGCCGCCCCCACCGAGGACTACCTCGGTCGGGTGATCGTCGGGCTGTCCAACGATGCCTTCAGCCGGCGCCAACAGGAAATCGTGCTCAAGGCCGCCATCCTGGCGCTGTTTGCCCTGCTGTTTACCTTCATCGTGGCCCGCCGCCTGGCGGGCAGCCTGTCGAAACCGATCCGTGATATCGGCAATGCGGTCAAGGCGATCCAGGACGGCGATTACAACACACCGCTGCCCATTGTCGACGACACCGAGCTGGGGGCGCTGTCGCAACACATCAACAACCTCGCCAGCGGTCTCGAGCAGGCCAGCCGCGAACAGCATCAGGCCATGGCGCAGTTGATCCAGACCCGCGAAGAAGCGGAAAAGGCCAACAACGCCAAATCCGATTTCCTCGCCATGATGAGCCATGAACTGCGCACGCCGATGAATGGCGTACTGGGCATGCTGCAGTTACTGGAAACCACCGACATGACCGAGGAGCAGATGGAGTATGCGGCGCTGGCCTCCGAATCCACCGAGCACTTGCTCAAGGTCATCAACGACATCCTGGATTTCTCGCGGATCGAACGTTCAGAGCTGGAACTGGAGCACATTGCATTCAACCTCACCGACCTGATCGGCAGTTGCGCCCAGTCGTTCCAGCACAGCGCCGCGCAACGCGGCCTGGACCTGCAACTGATGATCCCCGACGACATGCGCGGTTTGCAGGTCAAGGGCGACCCGACGCGTATCCGTCAGATACTGGTCAACCTGGTCGGCAATGCGCTGAAGTTCACCGAGCAGGGCCGCGTCACGATCGAGGCGCAGTGGCAATCGCTGGACCACGAGTTGCTGTGGTTCACCTGCACCGTGCGCGACAGCGGGATCGGCATCCCGGCGCAAAGCCTGGAATTGATGTTCAGCGCTTTCCAGCAGGCCGACAGTTCTATTTCAAGACGCTACGGCGGTACGGGGCTGGGCCTGCCGATTGCCCGTACCCTGGCCGAACGCATGGGCGGCACCTTGCGCGCGCAGAGTGAGGAAGGCCGCGGTTCGGTGTTCACCCTGGAAATTCCCCTGGCATTGCACCAGCAGACACAACCACTCCTACCCCCTCGCGCGCAATCGCGCAACAGCAACGGCGAAGGACGCAATGTGTTGTTGGTCGAAGACAACCCGGTCAACCAGACCGTCATCGAAGCCATGTTGCGCAGCCTGGGCTTCAAGGTCAGTGTCGCTGCCGACGGCGCGCAGGCGGTACGCAGCGCCGAGAGCCTGATCTTCGAAGCGATCCTGATGGATTGCCGCTTGCCGATCATCGATGGCTATGAAGCCACCCGACAAATACGCAATCTACCCGGTTGCACCGACCTGCCGATCATCGCCCTGACCGCCAATGCCTTGCAGGGTGACCGCGAAGCCTGTCTGTCGGCGGGGATGAACGATTACCTGGCCAAGCCGTTCAAACGGACTGATCTGCAGCAAATTCTTCAGCGTTGGGTGCAGTAGTACAGGCCTTTCGACCATCTGCGACTGGCGTGAAAGGCGAAAGTGCGGCAGTCTTAGTCACCCGAACAGGCCCGAAAAGGGGCTTGAATAATAATTTCAGTGCACAAGTGTACATTCATGTCCTTGGTGCTGTGACTTTCACCACAACGCAATAGTCTATGAGTAGGCTGCCGGTTCGAGGCATGAACGCTTCGATCGGCCGGGAAGATTTGCCCCACCTGCCGCATGGGACTATTGAGGAGCTCGCATGACCAAACAAAACGCCTTTACCCGGGAAGATCTGCTGCGCTGCAGTCGCGGTGAGCTGTTCGGCCCTGGTAACGCGCAACTGCCCGCCCCGAACATGCTGATGGTTGATCGCATCACCCTGATCAGCGAAGAAGGTGGCAAGTACGGCAAAGGTGAATTGGTCGCCGAGCTGGATATCAATCCGGACCTGTGGTTCTTCGCCTGCCACTTCGAAGGCGATCCGGTGATGCCGGGCTGCCTGGGCCTCGACGCCATGTGGCAACTGGTCGGTTTCTTCCTGGGCTGGCAAGGCCTGCCGGGCCGTGGCCGTGCGCTGGGTTCGGGCGAAGTGAAATTCTTCGGCCAGGTCCTGCCGACCGCCAAGAAAGTCACCTATAACATTCATATCAAGCGCGTCCTCAAGGGCAAGCTGAACCTGGCCATCGCCGACGGTTCGGTCACTGTCGACGGTCGCGAAATCTACACCGCCGAAGGCCTCCGGGTCGGCGTGTTCACCTCCACTGACAACTTCTAAGGGTTATCCGCATGCGCCGCGTCGTTATCACTGGTCTGGGCATCGTTTCTTGCCTGGGCAATGACAAAGAGACCGTCTCCGCTAACCTGCGTGCAAGCCGCCCTGGCATCCGGTTCAACCCGGAATATGCCGAAATGGGTCTGCGTAGCCAGGTTTCCGGCTCCATTGACCTCAACCTTGAAGAACTGATCGATCGCAAGATCTATCGCTTCGTCGGCCACGCGGCAGCTTATGCCTACCTGGCCATGAAAGACGCCATCACTGACTCCGGCCTGACCGAAGAGCAGGTTTCCAACCCGCGTACCGGCCTGATCGCCGGTTCCGGTGGCGCATCGACCTTGAACCAGATGGAAGCGCTGGACATCCTGCGCGAGAAAGGCGTCAAGCGCGTCGGCCCATACCGCGTAACGCGGACCATGAGCAGCACCGTTTCCGCTTGCCTGGCCACTCCGTTCAAGATCAAGGGCCTGAACTACTCCATCGCTTCTGCCTGCGCCACCAGTGCTCACTGCATCGGTACCGCCATGGAACAGATTCAGATGGGCAAGCAGGACATCGTCTTCGCCGGCGGCGGTGAAGAAGAGCACTGGAGCCAGTCGTTCCTGTTCGACGCCATGGGCGCCCTGTCCAGCAAGCGCAACGACACCCCGGAAAAAGCTTCCCGTGCCTACGACGCAGACCGTGACGGTTTCGTCATCGCCGGCGGTGGCGGCATGGTCGTGGTTGAAGAGCTGGAACATGCTCTGGCCCGCGGCGCGAAGATCTACGCGGAAATCGTTGGCTACGGCGCGACCTCCGACGGCTACGACATGGTTGCCCCGAGCGGCGAAGGCGCGATCCGCTGCATGCAGCAGGCGCTGTCCACCGTCGACACCCCGATCGACTACCTGAACACCCACGGCACTTCGACCCCGGTCGGCGACGTCGCGGAAATGAAAGGTGTGCGTGAAGTGTTCGGCGACAAGGCTCCGGCCATCAGCTCCACCAAGAGCCTGTCGGGTCACTCCCTGGGCGCTGCCGGCGTTCACGAAGCGATCTACTGCATGCTGATGATGGAAGGCAACTTCATTGCCGGCTCCGCCAACATCGACGAGCTGGACCCTGAAGTGGCCGATCTGCCGGTGCTGACCAAGACCCGCGAAAACGCCACCATCAACACCGTGATGAGCAACAGCTTCGGTTTCGGTGGCACCAACGCCACTTTGGTACTGAAGCGCTGGGAAGGTAAGTAATTTCCCTCTGCTGAGTCGCACATGAAAACGCCCCGACTGGTTCGGGGCGTTTTTTTGGCCTCAAAGAATTCGACACCACAACCATTGTGGGAGTGAGCTTGCTCGCGATGAGGGAGTGTCAATCGACATCATTGCTGTCTGACCCACCGCAATCGCGAGCAAGCTCGCTCCCACAGTTTCAGTGCTCGACACTGGATTTGTGGTGCCTTCAACATGAAACGTTTGTCATGAAACTTAACGCCCTGCGACTGAATGTCGCGGATTCCGCGGGCTGCAGGACTGTTTCCATTTTTGCAAAAAACCGTTACCAAACTCAGTTATTTACTTAGCAAGCTAACAAAACATATAACAGAGTCCTGCACACGCCTTGCTGCAGATAACAGAGATTGGAGCTAGCAGATGACTGTAAAAGTAACTGAACGCGACGATTCACATAAATCCCACGAGGGTGTAGCCGCCGGTATCCGGATCTGGGACGTGCATCAACAAGACCTGCTGGTCGGGATGTTCCACTCCGAGATCGACGCGCAAAACTACAGGGCCGAACTGGAAATGCTCGAGCGCAACCGCGAGCTCGCAACCGGTTGAAGGCAGACTCCACCACCATGCAGCCTGCCCCTTCCCGCACGGGTAGGCTGCAACCGGAGCACGCGGCTCAGGCAATCTGAATGGCCGCTAAATGAAGGGAGTCGTCGATCACCACCGAAGGAACAACACCGACGATCCAGCCCGCCTCAAGCTTCACCACCTCGCACTCACCATCGCCCATGCCGTCATTGCGGACGGCAAACTGAAGCGAAGATAGATGACGCTTGCCGTCATCGAAGTCCATGCCACAGGCGATCAGGAAATCGATTTTGGCCCCCGCCAGTTCAACCTCCTTGTCCCGTTCACCGTCTTTCAACGCCGCATAATCGAGGCACAAGTTGATACCGAATGGGCAACCCACTACAAGACTATTAATAAATATTCCTTCGTAGCCACCAAAGTAACTGTGCTCGGCCTGTACACTACTGACCTTCTTTACCCGTACCACAACCTCATCGAACAACTTGAAAAACCAGTACCCGTCTTCCGACCCTACATGTCTTCCAAAATCGATTCCTGACACATAACGCTTCGGCCACATCGACATCAGCGGCATGTCGACCTCGTATTCCTTATTGGAAATTGTGAGCACATAATTAATGACATCGTAATAGCTCGACTCCCCCTCTCCCACCTTGATCAGCGTCGCACAACTTCCCGCCAATAAAACGATCTTGCCGTAGCGCTCCACTGGCAGATCACTTATCAACAGCGTCACACACTCGGTCACCTTCGTCAGATAAGCAGAGTTCAGTTCGTGAAGTTCCTGTTCATTACGGACTTCGTGCCAGGGAATGTTCCAGAAAAACTCAGGCAGGGTTACGAAAACGCACGCGGGCCTGCCGTGATCGTCGCGAGCAGCTTTCGCAGCGATCTTGATCTTTCGGCGCACAAGCTCCGCTCGTGTGACAAGCTCGTCGTCCAGATAGTCGTGAATGGATTGATCGGGTTGTCGCGGCTGTGAAAGCTGCGATTTAAAAGTAGGTTGGCGTAACGAGGCGATACTTACCAGCATTGACAATATCCTTATTCATTTAATTTCATTCCATTAGTTCTCTCCCCTGAGAATATTTCGGGCAAAAGAAAACCCGAGAGATCGTATCGACGCGATCTTTCGGGTTCAATTCATTAATCCAGCAATGTACTAACAAACATGTAATGGAAGAGGAGCGATTACCACATCAGATCATCAGGGATCTTGTAGGCCGCATACGGATCGTCCTCGACGCTGACTTCTTCGGTCTGCACATTCATCTGCACGATGCGTTGCGGGTCGCGCTCCTGAATCTTCAATGCCGCCTCGCGCGGAATCACTTCGTAGCCGCCAGCGTGATGCACGATGGCCAGCGAACCGCTGCTGAGCTTGTTGCGCATCAGGGTGTTGACGCAGATGCGCTTGACCTTTTTGTCGTCGACGAAGTTGTAGTAATCCTCGGTCGTCAATTTCGGTAGGCGCGAAACTTCGATCAATTGCTTGACCTGCGCGGCACGGGCCTTGGCCTCAGCCTTTTCCTGCTGCTGGCGGTTGAGCTCCTGGTCGCGCTTGACCTTCTCGGCCATGGCTTCCTGTGCCGCGCGCTGCTGGGAGTCATCCAGCTCGATCTGGCCTTTGTGGGCCAGGCGTTGCTGTTTCTGCTTGTCTTTGCTGACCTGCTTGGCCTGCTTCTGGTTGACCAGCCCTGCTTTGAGCAACTGGTCGCGAAGGGAAATGCTCATGGTGCTTATTACTCACTTAGGCCACTGCTCAACCGCAGCTGGGCAAATTCTTTTCCTGACGTTTGGCTTCGCCCCACAAGGCGTCCAACTCTTCGAGGGTGCAATCTTCCATGGGACGGCGGGTGTCGCGCAATGCCTGTTCGATAAAACGAAAGCGTCTTTCAAACTTGCCGTTGGCACCCCGCAGTGCGGTTTCCGGATCAACCTTGAGGTGCCGCGCCAGATTCACCACGGAGAACAGCAGGTCACCGATCTCTTCGGCCACGGCCTCGGGATCATTTTCCGACATGGCTTCGAGGACTTCATCGAGCTCTTCACGCACTTTGTCGAACACCGGCAAGGCGTCCGGCCAGTCGAACCCGACCTGCCCCGCGCGCTTTTGCAATTTCGCCGAACGTGACAACGCCGGCAATGCAGCGGGGACGTCATCGAGCAATGACAGCTGTTCGGGCGCGCAGGACTTCTCTGCGCGCTCCTCGGTCTTGATCTCTTCCCAGCGCTGCTTGACCTGCTCTTCGCTGAGGCGCGGGACATCCAGCGGTGCATAGAGGTCGCCCGTAGGAAACACATGGGGGTGACGACGGATCAGCTTGCGGGTGATGCTGTCGACCACACCTTCAAACTCGAAGCGCCCTTCTTCCCGAGCCAACTGGCTGTAATACACCACCTGGAACAACAAGTCGCCGAGCTCCCCCTGCAAGTGATCGAAGTCACCGCGCTCAATGGCGTCGGCGACTTCGTAGGCTTCTTCCAGAGTGTGGGGGACGATGGTGGCGTAAGTTTGCTTGATGTCCCACGGGCAACCGTACTGCGGGTCGCGCAGGCGGTTCATGAGGTGCAGCAGGTCTTCAAGTGAATACATCAATCTCTCTCACTGCAAAGTCCCTTGTGGGAGCGAGCTTGCTCGCGATAGCGGACAGTCAGACAACACCTGTGTTGAATGTTGAACCGTCATCGCGAGCAAGCTCGCTCCCACAGTGGATCGGCGCTGAACATGCATCAAGGTGTACGGTTACGCCGGGTTTCGATGATATTCGGCAACTGGGAAATCCGCCCCAGCAACCGCCCCAATGCATCCAGCCCCGGAATCTCGATGGTCAGGGACATCAGCGCGGTGTTGTCCTCCTTGTTCGAACGGGTGTTGACCGCCAGCACGTTGATCCGCTCATTGAGCAAAACCTGCGAGACGTCACGCAGCAACCCGGAACGGTCGTAGGCGCGGATGATGATGTCCACCGGATAGGTGAGTACCGGTACCGGGCCCCAGCTGACCTGGATGATCCGCTCCGGCTCCCGCCCACTCAGTTGCAGCACCGAGGCGCAGTCCTGGCGGTGAATGCTCACGCCGCGGCCCTGGGTGATGTAACCGACGATGGCATCACCCGGCAATGGCTGGCAGCAGCCGGCCATCTGGGTCATCAGGTTGCCGACGCCCTGGATCTGGATGTCCCCGCGCTTGCCCGGTTTGTAGCCGGTGGCCTTGCGTGGTATGAGTTCAAGCTGTTCGTTGCCACGCTCCGGCTCGACCAGTTGCTGCGCCAGGTTGACCAGTTGCGCCAGGCGCAAGTCCCCGGCGCCGAGGGCGGCGAACAGGTCTTCGGCAGTTTTCATGTTGGCCTTGTCGGCCAGCTTGTCGAAATCCACCGCTGGCAGGCCGAGGCGATTGAGTTCGCGCTCGAGCAAGGTTTTACCGGCCGCGACGTTCTGGTCGCGAGCCTGCAACTTGAACCAGTGAACGATCTTCGCCCGTGCCCGCGACGTAGTGACATAACCCAGGTTCGGGTTCAGCCAGTCACGGCTCGGGGTGCCGTGCTTGCTGGTGATGATCTCGACCTGTTCACCGGTTTGCAGGCTGTAGTTGAGCGGTACGATGCGCCCGTTGATCTTGGCGCCACGGCAGTTGTGACCGATCTCGGTGTGTACGCGGTAGGCGAAGTCCAGCGGGGTCGCGCCCTTCGGCAAGTCGATGGCGTGACCGTCCGGGGTGAAGATGTAGACCCGGTCCGGCTCGATGTCGACCCGCAGTTGCTCCGCCAGGCCACCGATGTCGCCCAGTTCTTCGTGCCATTCGAGCACCTGGCGTAGCCAGGAAATTTTCTCTTCGTAGTGATTGGAACCGGATTTGACGTCGGTGCCTTTGTACTTCCAGTGGGCGCATACCCCCAGCTCAGCCTCTTCGTGCATGGCGTGGGTGCGGATCTGCACTTCCAGTACCTTGCCTTCCGGACCGATCACCGCCGTGTGCAGCGAGCGGTAGCCGTTTTCTTTCGGGTTGGCGATGTAGTCGTCGAACTCTTTCGGGATATGCCGCCACAGAGTGTGGACGATGCCGAGCGCGGTGTAGCAGTCGCGCATTTCCGGCACCAGCACGCGCACGGCACGCACGTCATAGATCTGGCTGAACTCCAGACCCTTGCGCTGCATTTTGCGCCAGATCGAATAGATGTGTTTGGCCCGGCCGCTGATGTCGGCATCGACGCCGGTGGCCTGCAGTTCGTTTTTCAGCTGGCTCATCACGTCGCTGATGAAGCGTTCGCGATCCAGTCGCCGCTCATGGAGCAGCTTGGCGATCTGCTTGTACTGGTCCGGTTCCAGGTAACGGAAGGACAAGTCTTCCAGTTCCCACTTGATATGACCGATACCCAGGCGATGGGCCAATGGCGCGTAGATGTCGAAGACTTCACGGGCCACACGGTTGCGCTTTTCGTCGTCGGCGGTTTTCACCGCACGGATCGCGCACGTGCGTTCGGCCAGTTTGATCAGGGCGACGCGAACGTCGTCAACCATGGCCACCAGCATCTTGCGCAGGTTTTCCACCTGGCCCTGGGTGCCCAGCACCAGGGATTTTCGCGGACTCAGGCTGTCGCTGATCGCGGCCATGCGCTGCACGCCGTCGATGAGCTTGGACACCACCGGACCGAAGCGCTGGCTGACGGCCGGCAACTTGATCTGGCCTTCGCGCACGCCTCGATACAAGATCGCGGCGACCAAAGAGTCCTGGTCGAGTTTGAGATCGGCGAGGATCTCGGCGATCTCAAGCCCTGTACGGAAAGTCGAGTTACCTTCCGACCACAGATTCTGTGCCGCATTGGCTTGTTGTTCGGCCTCGCGAGCGTACTCGCAGGCTTCTTTCAAGGCTTCGCGATCCAGTGCCAGATCGACACTGACCGCATGATCGAGCCAAGCCTCGAGATTGATACTGCCGTCGGTGTTGATCGGCTGGTGTGCTCTCACCTGTACCATCTTGCTTACCTTCCCTACGACGCAGATTCAATGCGTCAAATCGCTGACCTTCGTTGCCGGTGCGCCCACGTCGGGCTGGGTGCGCGGCTGCACGGGCGGGCCAGTCGGACCAGACGAGCATCCTAGCTCGCTTCAAATAACGCCATGGCCTCGACATGTGCCGTTTGAGGAAACATATCGAGAATCCCGGCACGTTTTAACCGGTAGCCCTGCTTGATCAATTCGACCGTGTCGCGCGCCAGAGTTGCAGGGTTGCACGACACATACACCAAACGTTCGGCGCCCAGGCTCCTGAGCTTGCGCACAACCTCGAAAGCACCGTCACGCGGTGGGTCCAAGAGTACCGCACAAAAGCCTTCGGCGGCCCATTCGGCGTCCGTCAAAGGCTGGGATAAATCGGCCTGAAAAAACTTCGCGTTATGCAGATTATTGCTGGCCGCATTCGCCGCGGCCCGATCGACCATCACCTGCACGCCTTCGACCGCCACCACTTCACGAGCGGCCTTGGCCAGCGGCAAGGCAAAGTTGCCCAGGCCACAGAACAGGTCGAGTACGCGCTCATCCGCTGTCGGCTTCAGCCAGTCCAGTGCCTGGGCGACCATCGCTTCGTTGACGGCGGCGTTGACCTGAATGAAATCCCCGGGACGATACGCCAGCTCCAGGTCCCACTGTTCAAGACGATAGCCCAACGACTGATCGGCCTCGACCGGTTGCGGTTCGCCATCGCCATGCAGCCACAACTGGGCTTCATGGAACGCGCAGAATTCCTTGAGGATCGTCAGGTCGGCATCGGACAACGGCGCCATGTGCCGCAGTAAAACCGCCAGCGTCGAGCCGCTGAACAACTCCACATGCCCGAGTGCCTGGGGTTTGCTCAAGCGCCGCAGCATCTCCGGCAAGCGGGCCATGATCGGTTGCAAGGGCTGTACCAGCACCGGGCAGTCATCGATGCCCACGATGTCCTGGCTGCCAGCGGCACGGAAACCGACTTCGAGTTTTTTTGCCTTCATGTCCCAGCGCACCGCAACGCGGGCGCGACGGCGGTAAGCGAACTCCGCACCGCTCAATGGCGCTGCCCACTCATCGGGTTCGACGCCCGCGACTCTCGACAACTGCTCGGCGAGCATGCGCTGTTTCAGGGCAAGCTGTTCGTTGTGGGGCAGATGCTGCACGCTGCAACCGCCACAGCGACCGGCATGGGCGCACGGTGCAGGGCGGCGTAGTTCGCTGGCCTTGAACACCCGTTCGGTGCGCGCCTCGACCACTTTGCCGTGGGCACCGAGGACGCGTGCCTCGATCTCTTCACCGGCCAATGCGCCGATGACGAACCAGGTGCGACCTTCGAAAAACGCGATACCGCGACCGTCATTGGCCAGGCGCTCGATGGTCAGGCGCTGCTTTTTGCCGGTCGGGACTTGCGGGGCCTTGCTGCCGCCGGTGGGCTGGAAGCGCAGGCCTCTTTCATGTTTGGCCATCAGTTGGGCGCGTCGAAAATGCCGGTCGACAAGTAACGGTCGCCACGGTCGCAGATGATCGCGACGATCACCGCCTTTTCAACTTCTTTGGACAGGCGCAGCATTGCCGCCACGGCACCGCCCGAGGACACGCCACAGAAAATGCCTTCTTCGCGGGCCAGACGACGGGTCACGTCTTCGGCTTCGCTTTGCGCCATGTCGACGATCCGGTCCACGCGGTCAGCCTGGTAGATCTTCGGCAGGTATTCCTGGGGCCAGCGGCGGATCCCCGGGATCGCCGAGCCTTCCATCGGTTGCAAACCGATGATCTGCACGTTGTCGTTCTGCTCTTTCAAGTAGCGCGACACCCCCATGATGGTACCGGTGGTGCCCATGGAGCTGACGAAATGGGTGATGGTGCCCTGGGTCTGGCGCCAGATTTCCGGGCCGGTGGTGGTGTAGTGCGCCTCGGGGTTGTCACCATTGGCGAACTGGTCCAGGACCTTGCCGCGACCTTCGGCTTCCATCTTTTGCGCGAGGTCACGGGCGCCTTCCATGCCCTGCTCCTGGCTGACCAGAATCAGCTCGGCGCCATAAGCTGTCATGGCTGCCTTGCGCTCGGCGCTGGAGTTGTCGGGCATGATCAGGATCATCTTGTAACCCTTGATTGCAGCGGCCATGGCCAGGGCGATCCCGGTGTTGCCCGAGGTCGCCTCGATCAGCGTATCGCCGGCGTGGATCTGCCCGCGCAACTCGGCGCGGGTGATCATCGACAGCGCCGGACGGTCCTTGACCGAACCCGCCGGGTTGTTCCCTTCGAGCTTGAGCAAAAGGGTATTGCTGGTGGCGCCGGGCAGGCGCTGCAAACGGACCAGCGGAGTGTTGCCGACGCAATCGGCGATGGTTGGGTACTGCAAGGTCATGGCGTATTCGCAATCCAGACTGCGGGGGCGACTATCATACCGGCAAACGTTCCCAGGCCATATCACGCAAAGTGTGGTGCTTATGGCTTATGGGAATAAGCAGATATGTTGCGGTGAACAGGTGAGCCTCATCGCGAGCAAGCTCGCTCCCACAGGGTGCCGGGGTGATCACAGGTTTCGCGGTTCAAGCACGGTCAGTGTCGGAGCGGGCTTGCCCGCGATGGCGTCGGCACTGGCGCTATCAACATCCGCCAACAACCGCATGTTCAGGCGCAACCCGGTTCCGGTGTTCTGTGCCCACAACTGTCCGCCCTGACGCTGCACCGCGTTTCGGGCGATGCTCAAGCCCAGGCCAAACCCACCATCCCCCGGCCGCGAACCGTCGAGTCGGGTGAACGGCAGGAAGATCCGCTCCAGATCAGCTTCCGCCACGCCGCCGCCCTGATCCTCCAGCCATAGATGCCAGAAATCTCCATCACGCTGGCCGCCGAGCAGGACAACCCCACCATCAGGTGAATGCCGTATCGCATTGCGCAGAATGTTTTCCAATGCCTGGGCCAGGGTGTTGAGATGACCGCGAACCCAACAGGATGAATCTACGGTGCATTGCAACTGCGTATCGGGCCAACCACTTTCATAGCAGGCGTTCTCCGTGAGCATTTCCCACAGGGCCTGGATCTGGATCGCTTCGTCAGGCAATCGGGTGCGCTCGGTATCGAGCCACGCCAGTTGCAGCGTGTCTTCCACCAGGCGCTGCATGCCATCGACTTCACGGCCGATGCGTTCGCGCAATGGCTCCAGCCCCTGCTCGCTTTCACTGGCCACCCGCAGGCGGCTCAAGGGCGTGCGCAATTCGTGGGACAAGTCGCGCAGCAGTTGCTGCTGCAAGGCCACAGTGCTTTGCAGGCGCTCGGACATGTGATCGAACGCCCTGCCCAACTCGCCCAATTCATCGGAACGATTGGTGGTGCGGCTCGACAGGCGCACATTCAGTTGGTCGGCACGCCAGGCATTGGCCTGTTCACGCAGACTGTTGAGCGGCACCACCAACAAACGATACAGCCCGACGCACAACAGCAAGGTGAACAATCCCGGAATCACGCCGTTGGTGATCACCCGCCAGAACACCCGGTAACGCCCGGGTACGAAGCGCTTGGGCAACTCGATCACCAGGCTGCCGACGGAGGGGTCACCGGGAAAGGGTATGCGCATCCACGGCCGGCCTTTCTTGTGGATGGGCCAATCGAGGCCGCGCAAAAAAGTCAGGCGTTCGACTTCCTTGTCCGTCAGCGATTGGTTGCTCAAGGACTGCAAATCACCGCCGATGACACCGACCCAACCTTTTTCCCGCTGATGCATGCCTTGCAGCCAGTCATCGATACCGGCGCTCTGACGTTGCTGCCATGCCTGCTCGGCTTCGGCGGCATAACCGGACAGGGTGCCGCGGGCCTCATCGGAGAGGAACTGGTTACGCTGCTCCATGTAACGGCCCCAGGACCAACTCAGCCAGATCATCAGCAGACAGAAAGCGACCAATAGACAGGCCAGTTTCCAGAACAGCGAATGCCTGCCCGGCAAGTTACATGTCATCGGCGGCGCTCAGGATGTAGCCCTTGCCCCAAACCGTACGCACTTCGCGCTCGGTATATCCAATGGCCTTGAGCTTGCGGCGGATCTGGCTGATGTGCATGTCCAGGCTGCGGTCATGGGCCGCGTAACCGCGCTGCAGCACCTGCTGATAAAGGAAGGCTTTGCTCAGTACTTCGTCGGCGCTTCGGTGCAGCGTCTCCAGCAACCGATACTCGCTGCGGGTCAGGCCACCGGCCTGTTCGCCATAAAAGACCTCGAAGCTTTCATCGTCGAAACGCAGGCTGTCCATCGACGGGGCCGGCACTGCGGGTGCCGGTCGGCGGTCGAGTGCCACCCGCCGCAGAATGGCTTCGATGCGCACCCGCAACTCCACCATGCTGAAGGGTTTTGGCAGGTAATCATCAGCCCCCAGGCGAAAGCCGCTGATGCGATCGGCCTCGGCACCGAGGGCCGACATCAGCAACACCGGGGTGGAATGGCTCTGGCGCAATTGGGTCAGTACCGCCAGGCCGTCCATGCCCGGCAGCAGAATATCCATCAACACCACGTCGAATGGTTGCCGGCGGGCAATGTCCAGGCCTTCCTGACCGTTCTGGCACCAGGTCACCTGGAAGCCGCTGCGGTCCAGATGTTCATGAACGTAGGCTCCGAGCACAAGGTCGTCTTCGATGGACAGGATTCGGGGAAGGCCGGCAGTGATGGGAGTCATGACTATCTGCAAATAATTCTCAGTTGAGCGATTATTCAAGATTGCCTCGCCAGGGGCAACCCACCGTTTGTCCCAATTGCCAATGAGTCGTCCGATCCGACGAATGACGGCACCATTTTTACGAAGATTGCCCGCGAGCAAATCGCTACACTGCGCAAGTGGTGCATGGCGGATGCATGTGCAGGCCTATAAATAGCGGGATGCAGGAGAGATGCGTGCTCAAGAAACTGGGAATCAAAGGCCGCGTGCTGTTGCTGACCCTGTTGCCAACCAGCCTGATGGCGTTGGTGCTGGGGGGATATTTTACCTGGATGCAACAGGCTGACCTGCAAACCCAACTCATGCAGCGCGGCGAAATGATCGCCGAGCAGTTGGCTCCACTGACGGCGCCAGCCATGGGCCATCAGGACAACGAACTGCTCGAACGCATCGCCACCCAGGCCCTGGAACAAACCGACGTGCGGGCCGTGACCTTCCTGGCTCCTGACCGCACGCTGCTGGCCCACGCCGGCCCGACCATGCTCAACCAGACACCCTCCGGCAGTGGCACGCAGATGCTGCGCCGCAGTGGCAACGATGCGACCCGCTATCTGCTGCCGGTATTCGGCAAGCACCGCAACCTGGCCGGGGACGTGATTCCCGAAGAAGCCGACCGCCTGCTGGGCTGGGTCGAGCTTGAACTGTCCCATAACAGCATGCTGTTGCGCGGTTACCGCAGCCTGTTCGCCAGCCTGATGTTGATCGCGGCGGGGCTCATAGGTGCGGCACTGCTGGCCTTGCGCATGGGTCGCACGATCAATCGGCCATTGAGCCAGATCAAGCAAGCCGTGGCTCAACTCAAGGACGGTCATCTGGAAACCCGCCTGCCGCCACTCGGCAGTCAGGAACTGGACGAGTTGGCCTCCGGCATCAACCGCATGGCCGGCACCCTGCAAAATGCGCAGGAAGAATTGCAGCACAGCATCGACCAGGCCACCGAAGACGTGCGCCAGAATCTGGAAACCATCGAGATCCAGAACATCGAACTGGACCTGGCGCGCAAGGAAGCCCTGGAAGCGAGCCGGATCAAGTCCGAATTCCTGGCCAACATGAGCCATGAAATCCGCACGCCGCTCAACGGCATTCTCGGTTTCACCCACCTGCTGCAAAAAAGCGAGCTCACCCCGCGCCAGCTCGACTACCTGGACACCATCGAAAAATCCGCCGACAGCCTGCTGGGCATCATCAACGAGATTCTCGACTTTTCGAAAATCGAGGCCGGCAAGCTGGTGCTCGACCATATTCCGTTCAACCTGCGCGACCTGCTACAGGACACCCTGACCATCCTCGCCCCGGCTGCCCACGCCAAGCAGCTGGAACTGGTGAGCCTGGTGTACCGGGACACGCCGCTGTCGCTGGTGGGCGACCCACTGCGGCTCAAGCAGATCCTGACGAACCTGGTGAGCAACGCGATCAAGTTCACCCGCGAAGGCACCATCGTCGCCCGCGCCATGCTCGAAGAAGAACACGAAGACACCGTGCAGTTGCGCATCAGCATTCAGGACACCGGCATCGGTCTGTCGAACCAGGACGTACGCGCCCTGTTCCAGGCCTTCAGCCAGGCCGACAACTCGCTGTCGCGGCAACCCGGCGGTACTGGCCTGGGCCTGGTGATTTCCAAGCGCCTGATCGAACAGATGGGCGGTGAAATCGGCGTCGACAGCACGCCGGGGGAAGGGTCGGAATTCTGGA
Source organism: Pseudomonas jessenii (assembly GCF_002236115.1). GTDB lineage: Bacteria > Pseudomonadota > Gammaproteobacteria > Pseudomonadales > Pseudomonadaceae > Aquipseudomonas > Aquipseudomonas jessenii. The sequence goes on from NZ_NIWT01000003.1 coordinate 326,733, forward strand.
TCAGCCTGAGCCTGCCAAAAACCCGCGACGATGCCGAAGACCTGCCCTCGGCACCCTTGCTCGGGCGACGGGTGGCGGTACTGGAAAACCACGAGCTGGCACGGCAGGCGTTGCAGCATCAACTGGAAGACTGCGGCCTCAGCACCACACCGTTCAATACCCTGGAAAGCCTGACCAATGGCGTCACCGCCGCCCACCAGACCGATCAGGCGATCGACCTCGCCGTGCTCGGCATCACCAGTAACGACATGCCGCCGGAACGCCTCAACCAGCACATCTGGGACCTCGAGCATCTTGGCTGCAAAGTGCTGGTGCTGTGCCCGACCACGGAACAGACGCTGTTCCATCTTTCCGTGCCCAACCCCCACAGCCAGCTCCAGGCTAAACCGGCCTGCACCCGCAAGCTGCGACGCTCCCTGTCTGACCTGGTCAACCCGCGGTCTATGCGCAGCGAGCCGGGCGAACCGGTATCCAGCCGCGCCCCGAAGGTGCTTTGCGTCGACGACAATCCGGCCAACCTGATGCTGGTGCAAACCCTGCTCGAAGACATGGGCGCCAAGGTACTCGCGGTGGAAAGCGGTTATGCCGCCGTCAAGGCGGTGCAGAACGAGACATTCGATCTGGTGTTGATGGACGTGCAGATGCCCGGCATGGACGGTCGCCAGAGCACCGAGGCGATCCGCCAGTGGGAAAGCGAACGCCATTGCACGCCGCTGCCGATCGTGGCCCTCACTGCCCACGCCATGGCCAACGAAAAACGCGCGCTGCTGCAAAGCGGCATGGACGACTACCTGACCAAACCGATCAGCGAACGGCAGTTGGCGCAAGTGGTGCTGAAGTGGAGCGGTCTGGCGCTGCGCAATCACAGCCCGGAGCGCTCCGGCGATGGGCATGCTGGCGCCCATGACCTGTTGGTGCTCGACCACGAGGAAGGATTGCGCCTGGCTGCCGGCAAGGCCGATCTGGCCGCGGACATGCTGGCGATGCTGCTGGCGTCACTGGAGGCTGACCGCGAAGCCATCCGACTGGCTCGGCAAAGCAATGAACACAACGCCCTGGTCGAACGGGTCCATCGCCTGCATGGCGCGACGCGTTACTGCGGCGTACCGCAATTGCGTGCGGCCTGCCAACGCAGCGAAACCCTGCTCAAGCAACAGGACCCGAAAGCCAGCCTGGCACTGGATGAGCTCGACCGGGCAATCAATCGCCTGGCAGCCCAGGCGCGCATCAATGCTTGATGCAGCGCAATCGCGAAGGGCTGCCGGCGAGTTAACCTGAGGACTGTCGAATGCCGGCTTGCTCAACGGCGCAGGCCACCTTCAAGGAGCACCGCATGCGTACGATTCTTTTCAGCAGCCAGAACTACGACCGCGACAGCTTTCTCACGGCCGGGCAACCGGCCGGCATCGAGCTGCAATTTCAGATTGCGCGCCTGAGCCTCGACACGGTAGCGCTCGCCCAAGGGTATGAAGCGGTCTGCGCGTTCATCAATGATGATCTTGGCGCTGCGGTACTCGAGCGCCTGGCCGCTGGAGGCACACGCCTGATCGCCCTGCGCTCGGCCGGTTACAACCATGTCGACTTGCCGACAGCAAAACGCCTGGGACTGGCCATCGTGCGTGTCCCGGCCTATTCGCCCCACGCCGTTGCCGAACATGCAGTAGCGCTGATCCTCGCACTCAACCGCCGCTTGCCCCGCGCTTACAACCGCACTCGCGAAGGGGATTTCAGACTGCAGGGGCTGACCGGTTTCGATCTGGTGGGCAAGACCGTCGGCGTGGTCGGCACCGGTCAGATTGGTGCCACCTTCGCCAAAATCATGAGCGGATTTGGCTGCCGGTTGCTGGCCTATGACCCCTACCCCGACCCGCAGGTCGAAGCCCTCGGCGCTCGCTACCTGAGCCTGCCGCAATTGCTGGCCGAATCGCAGATCATCAGCCTGCACTGCCCGCTCAACGAGCAGAGCAAGCACTTGATCAACCGCGAGTCCCTGGCGCACATGCAACCGGGCGCGATGTTGATCAATACCGGGCGTGGCGGTCTGGTGGACACCCCGGCACTGATCGATGCCCTGAAAGACGGTCGCCTGGGTTACCTGGGGCTGGATGTGTATGAGGAGGAAGCGCAGTTGTTCTTCGAGGACCGCTCCGACCTGCCGCTGCAAGACGATGTGCTGGCACGGCTGCTGACCTTCCCCAACGTGATCGTCACCGCGCACCAGGCGTTCCTGACCCGCGAAGCACTGGACGCGATTGCCGCCACCACATTACACAACATTGCAGCCTGGACGGCGGGCACCCCGGAAAACCTGGTGACGGGAGACTGAAACGGATCGAAGGTCATCTACCTGCGCGATGCGGCGTACAAGCCCGTGCTAGCATATCGCGCATATTTGGAGGACCCATGGTCGAACACGATTTCCGCTACAGCCTGATGAACCCGCAACACACCCTCACTGAATGCCGCGCCCTGGTGCCGGGGCGCTATCAAGTCACCGGCAACGGTGGTTCGATTCGCAACAATGACGTGCTGGTTGTGACCCTCAAGGGTGCCAAGGACTTGTCCATGCGCCTGACCGTCGAAACGGTTCGCCACCTGATCAACCCGCCCGGCCAATGGGTCGCGGTAGCCAGTGGCCCGGTGTTCGGCGAACTGGCTATCCACACCTGGCAAGTGAACTGTGACAGCTGTGCCAAAGAGCTGAGCTTCGAGTTTGCCGTCGATGCCAAGCTGGGCAACAAGGCCGAAAAGCCTGCCGCCACCGCGCGGATTGCCGAGCTGGGCTGGACCAGCGTTGGCGAGAAACACCTCTGCCCGAAATGCCAGGAGCCTGCGTGATGAAAGGCCTCGCTCTGACCGCCATGGTCGGTGCCGGCCTGCTGGGCTGCGCCGCCGAGCCGGTGCAACTGCAACAGAACCGCAGCTACATTCTGGAGTGGATCGGCGAGCGGCCGTTGATGGACTACAGCCACCTGACCGTCACCCTCGACGAAGATGGCCGGGCCTACGGCAATGGCGGCTGCAACCACTGGTTCGCGCCGTACACCCTCGATGGCGACAAACTGACCTTCGGCAAAATCGGCAGCACCCGCAAATTGTGCGCGCCGGCACTGATGGAACAGGAAAAACGCTTCCTTCAGGCCCTGGAAAACGTCCAGCGCTGGGACGTCTCCCCGATCGAGCAGATACGCTTCTGGCCAGCCGAAGGCAAGCCGTTGCGTTGGTGGCTCGAGGAGGGTTGATCGCCCTTTCAGCACGGTGAAACCTGTGGGGAGGGGGCAAGCCCCCTCGCCACAAAAAGCCCCTGACCACAATGAAAACGATCATCTGATCAATTCTTCGCCTGCAACGCCTCAAGCTTCGCCATCACCCCCGCCGCCGTCTGTTCGCCCATCAACTGCTCACGCACCTTGCCCTTGTTATCGATGATGTAGGTCACCGGCAATGCTTCGCTGCGCGGCAGCTCGAACAGTTCGGAAGGGTCCTGGGCCAGCACGGTGAACCTGATCCCAAGTTTCTCGCTCGCGTCCTTCAGCTCTTGCCCCTGGACATTGTCGAAGTTGACCCCGAACACACCGATTTTCTTGTCCTTGAGCTGCTCAGCCAAGGCATTCAACTCCGGTATCTCGGTACGGCAAGGCCCGCACCATTCTGCCCAGTAGTTGAGGACCAGCCATTTGCCGTCCAGTCGGTCGGCGGCGATCTTGTGGCCGTCCTGGTCGATGCCATAGTCATTACCGCAGCCCCCCAGCATCAACGCTCCGATGATCGCCAATGCTGCTGCCAGTCGCCTTGTCATGTCGTGTTCCTTGTCAAAAATTGAATGCACCTGCGACCCATCGCCTCTTACGGTTCTGGATTGCGCGCTGCACAGTTAGAATAGCCGCCACCTTACGCAAGATGCGACCCGCTCATGACCGATCTGACGCTTTATCACAATCCGCGCTGCTCGAAATCCCGCGGTGCGCTCGAACTGCTTGAAGCCCGTGGCCTGACCCCGACCGTGGTCCGTTACCTGGACACTCCGCTGGACGCCGCGCAAATCCAGAGCCTGCTGGGCAAACTCGGGATCAGCGCCCGGCAATTGCTGCGCACCGGCGAGGACGAGTACAAGACCCTTGACCTGGCCGACAGCAGCCTGAGTGAAGCGCAATTGATCTCTGCCATCGCCGCCCACCCGAAACTGATGGAACGACCGATTCTCGAAGTCGGCAACAAGGCCATCATCGGCCGCCCACCAGAGCAGATCCTGGAACTGTTGCCATGAGTGCACCGTACATTCTGGTTCTGTACTACAGCCGCAGCGGCTCGACCAACGAAATGGCCCGGCAGATCGCCCGTGGTGTCGAACAGGCCGGGCTTGAGGCCCGCCTGCGCACGGTGCCGGCGATTTCCAGTGAGTGCGAAGCCGTTTCGCCGGAGATTCCCGACGAAGGCGCGCTGTATGCCAGCCTCGACGACCTGAAAAACTGTGCCGGCCTGGCACTCGGCAGTCCGACCCGCTTCGGCAACATGGCGGCACCACTGAAGTATTTCCTCGACGGCACCAGCAACCTGTGGCTGACCGGCGCCCTGGTGGGAAAACCGGCGGGTGTGTTCACCTCCACCGCGAGCCTGCACGGCGGCCAGGAGACCACGCTGCTGTCGATGATGCTGCCGTTGCTGCACCACGGCATGCTGATCACCGGCCTGCCCTACAGCGAGTCGGCACTGCTGGAAACCCAGGGCGGCGGTACGCCATACGGCGCCAGCCACCACGCCGGCGCCGACGGCAAAAGCGGTCTGGATGCCCATGAAGTGGCGTTGTGCCGCGCGCTGGGTCTGCGCCTGGCCAAGACCGCACAGAAACTGGAGAGCTGAGGTGGCCAAGAAGCCGAAGATCCTGCCCGCCCTCGAATGGCTCGAACCACGCGTCAAGGCGATGCGCGCCATCAGCCTGCTGTGCTTTTTCGGCCTGGTGGGACTGCTGTGTGTTTACTACCTGGCGATTGCCGATCTGCATGGGGCACGCCCCTGGGTGATCCTGTTGATCGAACTGGTGCCCCTGCTGATTCTGGCACCGGGGATGATCGTCGGCAGCCCTCGCGGGCATTCGTGGATGTGCTTTGTGGTGAACCTGTACTTCATCAAGGGCGCATTGGCCGCCTATGACCCGAACCGGCAAGTCTTCGGCTTGCTGGAGATGGGCGCGAGTCTGGCGGTGTTTTGCTCGGCGCTGTTGTATGTGCGGTGGCGGTATCAGTTGAATCGCAAGTTGGCTGGCGAGGGCGAACCCTCCGTCGCCTGACCCACCGCTATCGCGAGCTGGCTCGCTCCCACAGGGGATTTTGTGAACGACACAGATCCAATGTGGGAGCGGGCTTGCCCGCGATTGGGGCGACTCGGTCTCAATGATTGACTGTGTAAGCCAGCATCATCGAAATCTGGCTCATCGGCCGCCCGCCGCTTTCCTCATGCCACTGATTGAACACGTCCTGCACCAACGCCAGGTCGCGCAGACTGCTCGGCACCTTGTCGATGATGTCCTGCGCATTCAGCGCCGCCACCACGTCATAGCTCGGTACAAAGGTGTCCTTGCCGATCATCCGCAAGAAGCGCGGGGCTAACAGCCCGCCCAACTGATGTCCACGTTTTTTCAGGAAGGTCCAGAGCCCGACGATATCGGTCACCGGCCAGTCGGCGATGAGCGCGCCGAAGCTGCCCTTTTCATGGGCCACGTCCAGTATGAACTGCGCATTGCGCGGCACGCTCTTGAGCTTGCCCAAGTGACGGATGATCCGCGTGTCCTGCATCAGGCGCTCAAGGTGCTCGGCGCTCATCAGCACGACTTTTTCCGGGTCGAACCTGAAGAACACCTCTTCGAAGGCCGGCCACTTGGCATCCACCAGGCTGTGCTTGAGCCCGGCGCGGAACACCCGTAGCGCCATCATCGAGAGGTAGCGATCGTCGCTGATCTTGCGCAGTTGCGCGGGAGTCTTGGGAACGGGCAGATGGGCTTCCAGTTCAGCCGCCGAACCGAAGCGGTTCAAGCAGTACTCATTCAGCCACTTGTAGTCGCGCATGCCCTCTCCTGAGGTAAACGAAAAACCTGTGGGAGCGGGCTTGCTCGCGAAGACGTAGTGTCAGCCAACATCAATGCTGAAGACACACCGCTTTCGCGAGCAAGCCCGCTCCCACAGTTTGGTCAGAGGTTGACCACGTTGACGAAGCGCGATGCGGCGCTTTCGTCGATCTTGAGGCTGGTGAAGTCGAACAGGTTGCGATCCGCCAGTTGGGACGGGATCACGTTCTGCAGGCTACGGAAAATGCTCTCGGTACGGCCCGGGGTCTTGCGTTCCCAGTCCAGCAGCATTTCCTTGACCACCTGACGCTGCAAGTTCTCCTGGGAACCGCAGAGGTTGCACGGAATGATCGGGAATTGCTTGAAGTCCGAGTAGGCCTGGATGTCTTTTTCGTTGCAGTAGGCCAGCGGGCGGATCACCACATTACGACCATCGTCGGCGCGCAGTTTTGGTGGCATGGCCTTGAGCGAACCGTTGAAGAACATGTTCAGGAAGAACGTTTCGACGATGTCGTCGCGATGGTGACCGAGGGCCATCTTGGTCGCGCCGATTTCATCGGCGAAGGTGTAGAGCGTGCCGCGACGCAGGCGCGAGCACAACGAGCAGGTGGTCTTGCCTTCCGGAATCAGCTCCTTGACCACCGAGTAAGTGTCTTTCTCGACGATGTGGTACTCGATCCCCAGTTCCTTGAGGTAGGCCGGCAGCACGTGCTCCGGGAAACCCGGCTGCTTCTGGTCCATGTTCACGGCCACGATCTCGAACTTGATCGGCGCGACCTTCTGCAAGTGCATCAGCACATCGAGCATGGTGTAGCTGTCCTTGCCACCGGACAGGCAGACCATGACCTTGTCGCCGTCTTCAATCATGTTGAAATCGGCAACTGCCTCTCCGGCCAGTCGGCGAAGGCGCTTTTGCAGTTTGTTCTGGTTGACCGTGAGAGTGCCCATGACGCGAAATCCGTGAGGTGTGACGAAAGGCCGGCATTTTACGCAAAAACGCCTCAGGGGCGAAGTGCCTCGCCAAAAGGGCTGTTCGCCACAGACCCTGCGGCGATTAACAACTGCGTTTACAGCGCGATTTGCTCTAAAGCCCTTACTCCCTCTGAGGAAACTCCTCCCTATACTGCGACATAAGGTCACATACAAATTCAGACCTATGACTTGCTTGGCCGCATTGGCCCGTAGGCGCTCCACTGGGGGGCGACGGTAAAAACAAGAGGAGTGACTGGCATGATCCATCACGTAGTGGGGCTCTTCACCCACCCTGACCAAGAATGGAAAGAAATCCGTGGCGACCAGGAGGAAAGCATCAGCCACATGTACCTGACCCATACGCTGATCCTGGCGGCGATCCCCGCCGTGTCTGCCTTTATTGGCACCACACAGGTCGGCTGGGTCATCGGCAATCGACCTCCCGTAATGCTGACCGTAGAAAGCGCAATATGGATGACGGTCATGTCGTACCTGGCGATGCTCGGTGGTGTGGCCGTAATGGGCGCCTTCATCCACTGGATGGCCCGCACCTATGACGCCAACCCAAGCCTGGCCCGTTGCATTGCGTTTGCCACCTACACCGCTACACCGCTGTTCATCGGCGGTCTCGCCGCCTTGTACCCGCACCTGTGGCTGGGGATGATCGTCGGTACCGCAGCGATCTGCTACACGGTGTACTTGCTGTATGTGGGCTTGCCGACATTCATGAACATTCCATCTGACGAGGGCTTCCTGTTTTCAAGTTCGGTGCTCGCCGTAGGCCTGGTGGTGCTGGTCGCCATCATGGCGTTCACAGTAATTGTCTGGGGACTCGGCGTGGGCCCGGTCTACACCAGTTAGCCGTTCATCACTGAAAATCAGAACTGCCGACAAAGGCCGCCGCAAGGCGGTCTTTTCATTCTTCAGCAACGAGAACGCACACAACCATTCGGCAACCTGGTGATTCGCAAGGTCCGAAGGTTGCGGCATACTCGACCGCTCTGGAGATCCATCAAGCATGCCCGAGCAACTCAATACCCGCGTCGAAGACTGTTTCCAACTAGCCGAATCCTTTTTCAAACGACCTTTCAAGCGCCCCGTGGTGAGCCTCAAGCTGCGCGGGCAAAAAGCCGGTGTCGCGCATTTGCACGAGAACCTGCTGCGCTTCAACCCGCAGCTGTACCGGGAAAACACCGAAGATTTCCTCAAGCAGACCGTGGCCCATGAAGTCGCGCACCTGATCGCCCACCAACTGTTCGGCGACCGCATCCAGCCCCATGGTGAAGAGTGGCAACTGATCATGCGCGGCGTGTACGAACTGCCGCCCAACCGCTGCCACACCTATGACGTCAAACGCCGCAGCGTGACCCGCTACATCTACAAGTGCCCGTGCGTCGACAGCGACTTCCCGTTTTCGGCACAGCGCCACAGCCTGGTTCGGCAGGGACGGCGGTATTTGTGTCGGCGGTGCCGCAATACGTTGGTGTTCAGTGGCGAGATGCGGGTCGAGTAGTTGGATTTTCGGTGTTTGTGCTGCCGCTATCGCGAGCAAGCTCGCTCCCACACTGGGTTTGTGTCACGCCACAGATTCTCTGTGGGAGCGAGCTTGCTCGCGATGGCGGCCTGACAGGCACTAAAGAATCACCTTGGCCCGCCGCAACTGCTCGATCCGCTCAGCACTGAACCCCAACTCTCCCAACACCTGATCCGTATGCTGCCCCAGCGCCGCGCCAATATGCCGGGGCTCCGGCAAACCTTGCGAAAACTTCAGCGGACAAGCCATCTGCGCCTGGGTCGAGCCATCGCCACGAGGTACGTCGGCCACCAACTCCCGCGCCTGCAACTGCGGATGACCGAGCGCTTCTCCCAGGCTCAGCACTGGCTCGACACACGCATCCAGCTCTGCGAACAGCGCGCGCAACTCGGCAAAGTCATGCTTTTCGAATTCGAGCTTCAGCGCGTCTTTAAGCTGTTTCTGATGCGCCGGTTGCGGTGACAGGCCGAGGCCGGCCAATTCCTCCAGACCCAATGCCGTGCACAACTGTTTCATGAAGACCGGCTCCAGGCTGCCCACCGACAGCCAGCGCCCATCCCGGGAGCGGTAGTAATCGTAGAAACTGCCGCCATTGAGCACCTGGTTTTCCGGTCCCGGCTCGACGCCGCAGGCCAGATACCCGGCACCGGCCATCGCATTGAGGCTGAACGCGCAGTCGGTCATGCTGACATCCAGGTGCTGGCCCTGCCCGGTTTGCTGTCGGGCGATGACTGCCGCCAGCAAGCCAATCACCCCGTGCAGCGAACCACCGGCGACATCCGCCACCTGCATGCCCAACGGCAACGGCCCAGTGTCGGCACGGCCGGTGTAACTCGCCAGCCCGGACAGGGCCAGGTAGTTGATGTCATGACCGGCGCGGTCCTTGTAGGGGCCCGTCTGGCCATAGCCGGTAATCGACACATAAATCAGTCTCGGATTGATCGCCTTCAGGGCTTCGTAACCCAGGCCCAGACGCTCCATGACACCGGGACGGAACTGCTCGAGCACAATGTCGTAGTCCTGCAGCAACGACCTGATCACCTCCAGCGCCTCAGGCTGCTTGAGATCCAGGGCCAGGCTGCGCTTGTTGCGATTGAGATAGGCATGACTGGCTGACACACCTTGATCGTGGGGCGGCAACACCCGCAGCAAATCCATGCGGGTCGGCGATTCGATGCGCAGCACTTCGGCGCCCATGTCCGCCAGCAGCAACGAGGCGAACGGCCCCGGTAGCAATGTCGAGAAATCCAGAACCTTGAGTGATGCCAGTGGACCGAGCATAAGTGTTCTCCAGTGCGATCCTCCAAGCCTAGGCAGCCGAGAACATCGCAGCAATCACCTGATGCGTCACTGGCGGTGACCGTTGCGCTCAAATCGCAGGCATGAAAAACCCGCCGAAGCGGGTTTTTCATTGCAGGCCGAGTTTCTGTTGAGCGTTTACTTGACGCTGGCCGGGGCTGGGCCTTCGGCCACGCCCAGGTCGTCTACTTCACGCTCGTCGGAGATACCGCGACCGCCGGAAGCCAGTTCGACTTGCAGCGTGTCTTCGTCCAGCTCTTTCACCCACTTGGCCACGACCAGGGTCGCAACAGCGTTACCCACCAGGTTGGTCAGGGCACGGGCTTCGGACATGAAGCGGTCGATACCGAGGATCAGCGCCAGGCCGGCAACCGGCAGGTGGCCCACGGCGGACAGGGTGGCAGCCAGTACGATGAAACCGCTACCGGTCACGCCGGCGGCGCCCTTGGAGGACAACAGCAGCACCAGCAGCAAGGTGATCTGGGCAGTGAGGTCCATTGGGGTGTCAGTCGCCTGAGCGATGAACACAGCGGCCATGGTCAGGTAGATCGACGTACCGTCGAGGTTGAACGAGTAACCAGTCGGGATCACCAGACCCACAACGGATTTCTGTGCACCCAGGCGTTCCAATTTGATCAGCATGCGTGGCAGAGCGGATTCCGAAGAGGAAGTGCCCAGCACGATCAGCAGTTCTTCACGGATGTAGCGAATCAATTTGATGACGCTGAAACCGTGCGCGCGGCAGATGGCACCTAGTACCAGGAGCACGAACAGGATGCAGGTGATGTAGAAGCAGATCATCAACTGGCCCAGTTGCACCAGCGAACCGACGCCGTAGGCACCGATGGTGAAAGCCATCGCACCGAACGCACCGACTGGAGCGAGCTTCATGATCATGTTGATGATGTTGAACATCACGTGAGCAAAGCGATCGATGAAGTCCAGCACCGGCTTGCCGTAGGCACCCAGGCGATGCAGGGCGAAACCGAAGATCACCGAGAACATCAGCACTTGCAGGATGTCGCCGTTGGCGAACGCGCCGACGATGGTGTTCGGGATCACGTTGAGGACAAAGGCAATGATGCTTTGGTCTTTACCAGCCGAGATGAAGCCAGCGATTTTGCTGGTATCCAGGGTCGATACGTCGATGTGCATGCCGGCACCCGGTTGCACGACGTTGACCACGACCAGGCCGATCAGCAAGGCAAGGGTGGACACGATTTCGAAGTACAGCAGCGCATAGCCGCCGGTCTTGCCGACCGATTTCATGTTCTGCATGCCGGCGATACCACTGACGACGGTACAGAAGATGATCGGCGCGATGACCATTTTGATCAGTTTGATGAACCCGTCACCCAGCGGTTTGAGGGCTACACCGGTCTGCGGGTAGAAGTGACCGAGCAAAATGCCGATAGCGATGGCAACGATCACCTGGAAATACAGGGATTTGTACAGTGGCTGACGAGTCGTCATTGCAAAGTTCCTCAAAGGTGCCCGGTGACAACATCCAGCTGTTGCCCGCAACACCGCGATTGCGAACCCTCCTGCACTGGAGGGATTTGTTTTTTCGAGCTGCGCAACGGCAGGCATCTGCTCGTTGTATCGCAAGGCCCGTGCCACCTTCCGTAAAACCCCCTGCAAGCCTTTTTATATCTGGGGTTGCAGCGAATTCCCTGTCACCGAACGGCTACAAGCATGTGGCGGATTTCCGCCCCTGCACTGAAAGTCGTCCTGCAATTTGGCGGATATCCGCCCTGTTCACGCCCGCGGCGCGCAGCTAACATCCGTCGATCAACGGTCAGATCTGCTGCCATGCGCGAACGTACCATCGCCAGTCACTTCGCCCGCGCCGCCCTGTGTGGTGCGCGTCGGCACGGCTACGACTATTCGGGCTTGCTACAGCAACTGGGAATCAGCCCCGAGTTGCTGGACGAACCCCGGGCACGCATCGCTCCGGAGCAATTCACCCAACTGATCCAGGCGTTATGGCTGGCACTGGACGACGAGTACCTCGGGTTCGGGCAAGCCCCAAGCAGGCCGGGCAGCTTCGCAATGATGTGCCATGCCGTGATTCACTGCCGCAGCCTGGATAAGGCACTCCATCGCGGCTTGTTGTTTTACAGCCTGTTCCCCGGGGCGCCGCGTTTGACCCTGAGCCGCGAAGATGAATGGGTGCGCCTGAGCCTGGACGACTCGCAGCTCTGGGACCCGGATCATTTCCTCAGTGAAAGCCTGCTGGTGATCTGGCACCGTTTCGGCAGCTGGCTGATCGGCCAGCGCATTCGCCTGGAACAGGCCACGTTCAGCTACCCCCGGCCGGAACACGGCGCCGAGTACGACCTGCTGTTTTCCTGTCCGCTTGAGTTTTCCAGGCCCCAGAGCAGCCTGTTGTTTCACAGCCGCTACCTGGCCATGCCGTTGTTGCAGGATGAACGCACCCTCAAGCATTTCCTCGAACGCTCCCCCGCCGACCTGCTCTCGCGCCCGGACGATGGCGACAGCTTGAGCAGCCGCCTGCGGCGCTTGCTCAGTCGCGACAGTTCACACTGGCCCGACCTGGAAGCCGTGGCCGCCCACCTGCACATCAGCCCGCAGACCTTGCGCCGGCATTTGCGGGAAGAGGGTTCGAGCTTTCAGGAATTGAAGGACCAATTGCGCCGGGACATCGCGATTTATCACCTGAGCCGCGCCGACCTGTCGTTGCAACAGATCGCCGAGCAGTTGGGGTTTTCCGAGCCGTCGGCGTTTCACCGGGCGTTCAAGAAATGGACGGGGCTGACGCCGGGGGCTTATCGGGCGCAGGAGAGCTGAATTTTCAGCACCCGCGTTACGCAGTGATCACTGGTGTCCTCCCGTACGTACCGGGGGAATACCCCGTCCAGATTTGGCGAACGCTTACCCTGGAGGCGGGATGATCAGTGACAGGCCAGGGTAAATTTTGTCTGGATGATCCAGCACCGACCTGTTCGCATTAAAGATCAGTAGGTATTTGGCAGCATCACCATAAAACTCTCTGGCAATTCTGGACAATGTATCGCCCCTTACCACCACATACATATTCAACTGACTGACCGGCGCAATCGCCAGTGTGGCCGGTGACTCGAAGTCCACATCGCCCAGCAGGTTTACTTGTCCGATGAACCGGCCAAGATTATTGGCCGTGGTCGCATGTATGTCATGCATCAGCACAATGGAATTCTTTCTTTTCCTTACTTGCTCAACACCATGGGATACCCAGCCCCCCGGTTGGTAGTTGCTGCTCCAGTCCAGGGTATCCACGTTCCAGAGAACCTGCCGGTACCCCAACTCGGCGACAGTGCGATCGACCATCGCGTCGTGAGCGCCATAAGGCGGCCTCATGATCAGGTCCGGCTGCTGGTAGGGAGTCAGCGCCTGCTCCGTCATTTTGACTTGATCGATGATGGTGTCTTTGTCCTGGCCGACCAGTCTTAGATGATCGTAAGTGTGATTGCCGATCCGGTGCCCTTCGCCCAGGATGCGCTTGATACGCTCGCCATGCCTGGCAACCAGATTGCCAACAATAAAAAACGTTGCCTTGATATCAAACAGCTCCAGTGTTTCCAGCACGGTTTCGGTCTGGGCTTGCCGAGGACCGTCGTCAAACGTCAGCCAAACTTTCTTCCTTTCCATCCTTATCTCCTTTGGTGGCTTGTAACGCTTCAGCCCCTATCCACTCATGCAAGCAACACAGACTCTGCGTGTTCATGTCGTCAATAAGGCGAGGCTTATTACTTGCCACCAAACGGCTGAACGCCAACAAAACATTGTTGCCGGTCGTTTAACGCTTGATGCCTGTAGCCCGAAAAGACTGCTATCAAATACCCGTTCACACCGCCGGAAAATAAATCCGGAACGCCGCTCCGCCCATCGGTGAATCCCCCAGGGTCAGCTGGGCGTGGTAGCTCTCGATGATGTCCTTGACCACCGCCAGGCCGATACCCTGCCCCGGGTGCTGGCGGTCCAGGCGTTCTCCGCGCTCGAGAATCCGTGCGCGCTGATCCTGTGGTACGCCAGGGCCGTCGTCCTCGACACACAACTGCGTGCCGCTGAGGGTTTCACGCACACTGATGCGTATTTCGCCCAGGCACAGGCGATAGGCGTTTTCCAGCAGATTGCCCATCATTTCCAGCAGAGCACCCTGCTCGATCGGTACGTAACATGGGTCGGGCAAATCGAACGCGACGTGCACGCGCTTGTCGCGATAAACCTTGTCCAGCGTGTCACACAAGCTTTTCAGTACCGGCCGCAAATGCACCTGATGACGTACCAGGCCGCTTTTGCGCAGGCTGGCGCGCTGCAACTGGTAGCTGATCTGCTGGCTCATGCGTTCGATCTGGGTTTGCAGCACCCAGGCCTGATCGCGATCCTCGGGACGCTGGGCCATGTCTTCACTGACGCCTTGCAGCACCGCCAAGGGCGTTTTCAGGCTATGAGCCAGGTCGTCGAGGGAATCACGATAGCGACTGCGCTGCTCACGCTCACTATGCAGCAAACGGTTGAGGGAACCGGTCAGGCGCAGCAACTCCCGGGGATGTTCCTCACTGAGGCTTTCGCGGGTGCCACCTTCGATCTGGTCCAGTTCCTGGCTCAAGCGCCGCAATGCCTGCAAGCCCCAGGTCAGGCCGATCCACAGCAACGCCAGCAGCACCAGCAGTGCCGCGCCAAAACCCAGATAGAGATTTTCCCGCAGGCCTTCGAGGGTCAGTTCGTACTCGCGAACCGGCTGCAACGCCACGATGCTGAAGGCTGCACTTTTGCCGCCGAGCAACTTGACCTCGACGTCGTAGACGAAGAACTCCTGGCCATTGGCTTCGCGGATCCGCGCAAACTCGCTGCCACGTCCGTCGTAGCGCGGCTTGTAGTTGATGCGTTCTTCCTGGGTCGCCTTCGAACGCCAGACCAGTTGCCCTTCACGGTCATAGATATAGCCGAGCAATCGGCTGTCGGTGAGGTTGAAGCGCTCGTCGGGCAATTGCGCTGGCATCTGCAGGCTGTTGTTCTCCACCCGGGCAGCCGAGATCAGCGTGGTCACGTCGGATGCCAGACGCTGCTCGATGGAGTCCTGCAGCGCCAGGCTGAAGGCACCCTGCATCGCAGGCAGCAACGCCAGCATGAACAACACCGCCAACAGCGTGGCGGCGAGCATCAAGCGTATGCGCAGCGAACGGATCAAGTGCAACGCTCGTTGAACAGGTAGCCCAGGCCGCGCACGGTGTCGATCGGTTTGAACCCGCCCGGCCCCTCCAGTTTGCGGCGCAGACGGCCGACCAGCACCTCGATCACATTCGGATCACGCTCGTCGTCATCCGGGTAGAGCTGTTCCATCAAGCGATCCTTGGGCACCACTTGCTGATGGTGACGCATCAGGTATTCGAGAATGCGGTACTCATACGCAGTCAGTGCCAACGGCTGATCGTCGAGGGACGCCTGCTTGCGGTTCAGATCCAGCAGTAACGGGCCAGCGACGATGGTCGACTGGGTGAAACCGCTGGAGCGTCGCAGCAAGGCATTCAGGCGGGCCTCCAGTTCTTCGAACTGAAACGGCTTGACCAGATAATCATCGGCGCCGGCGGCCAGGCCTTCGACCTTGTCCTGCCAGTTACCGCGCGCGGTGAGGATCAGGATCGGGAAGGTTTTGCCACTTGAGCGCAACTGCCGGATCAGGTCGAGCCCGCTAATGCCCGGCAGACCGAGGTCGATCACCGCCAGATCAAAGTTGAACTGGGCTGTCTGGTACAGCGCCTCCTCGGCGTTGGCCACGGACTCGACCACGTGGCCGCTCTCCGTCAGGCGGGTTTGCAGGTGATGACGCAGCAGCGCTTCATCTTCGACGACCAGCAATTTCATATTGCTCTCCCGGGCAAATCAACATCTCCATAGGCGCAACGTCGCACCTCAAGAGCTAACATGGCAACGCCGGATCAGTCACTCGGGCTGATCCGGCGCAGGCCGTTCACGAAACGCTTGTCAGAAAGCGTAGTTGGCGGACAGGTAAGTCTGGGCGCTGCTGGTCAGGTCCAGCGAACCCTGCTTGCTGCCGCCGCGCTCACTCATCTCGGTGCTGGCGTTGCTGCGCAGGTAACGGTAACCCAGTTCAACCGAGGTGTTTTGCGAAACCTGTTGCAGCACACCCACCTGGCCACCGATGGCGTAGCCGATATCACTGTCGCGGCTGAAGCCTGGCGACTCCTGAGTCATTTTGGTCAGGCCGGCCGTGGCGCCACCGAACAGCCTGGTGCTAGCGCCCACCGGGTAGAACAGATCGTAGCTACCCAGGAGATTTTCCTGACGCAGTTTAATGCCGTTGTGCGAGCCCGACACATTGTCGTAAGTGGCGTAGTAGCGGCCCTTGGTGTTTTGCTGGCCCAGACGAACACCCCAGGTGGTGTCCTTGCCGATTACGCCATCGGCGTTCGGGTGATTGAGGTTGTCGTTCAGGGCGTGGGATTTTTTAACCTTGTCGCTGGTCTGTCCAAGAGTAAGGCTGGCGAAGTTGTCGTCGGACGCGAAAGCTGCGGTGCTTGCGCTCAGAACCGTGAATGCCAGAAGCAGTTTTTTGAATCCAGTCATTGGGGAGTTTCCTCATGTGCCGATTGTTTTTTGGGTACGAGGCAAGGTTACGCACCGCGCCCTGAACTCCCCCTGAACGCACCCTGAACCTGGGCTGAACCGACCCGCCCCGAATATTTCGACACGTTTCAGCAGCAGATCCGACCATGCAATGGAAAAGGCGGGCACCGACTACCAACTCGTCAGAAGCTTTGCACTACCCAGCCTCAGGCCAACCCGGCAAAATGCCAGATATGAACTCAACCCCCGCCCTGCCCGTCTGCTGCACGCCCCTCAATGACCATTGGCCGCTGCCGTTTGCGCTGCCCGATACGGTCCTGCTGAGTACTCATTTCGATAGCGCCCGACTGGACAGCGATGACTTCCAGCGCAGCGCTGTCGAAGCGCCGGCGAGCATCCAGCGCTCGGTGGCCAAACGGCAGGCGGAATTTCTCGCCGGGCGAGTGTGTGCCCGGGCCGCGTTACAGCGACTGGAAGGCTTGAGTTTCATTCCGGCCATCGGTGAAGACCGGGCACCGGTCTGGCCTGCTCATATCACTGGTTCGATCACCCACAGCACTGGCCGGGCCGCAGCGATCGTGGCGAACAAAAGCCATTGGCGCGGCCTGGGCATGGACCTGGAAAACCTGCTCAATGCCGAACGGGCCGAACGCCTGGCCGGGGAAATCCTCAATCCGCCGGAGCTACAGCGCATGGCGGCCGGTGATCACGATCAACGGGCGTTGCTGGTCACCCTGACGTTCTCGGTCAAGGAAAGCCTGTTCAAGGCGCTCTATCCGATCGTTCAGCAACGCTTTTATTTCGAACACGCCGAAGTGCTGGAGTGGCGTGAGTCGGGTGAGGTGCGGTTGCGATTGCTCACTGATCTGTCCAGCGAATGGCGCAATGGCACCGAGCTGGATGCGCAGTTCGGGGTCAAGGACGGGCAGTTGCTGAGTCTGGTCAGCATCAAGGCCTGAAGTCTTTGGTGCCTGTCAGGCCGCCATCGCGAGCAAGCTCGCTCCCATAGGGGATCCAGTGTGGGAGCGAGCTTGTTCGCGATGGGGCCGCAACAGACAACACAAGGCTCAACGCTTCTCCTGATTGCGCGGCCAGCTCAGACTGAAGCACGCCCCGCCCAGGCTCTTGCTCTTGCCGATCAACGCGCGCCCGCCATGCCAATGGATGATGCGCCGCACAATGGACAGGCCTAACCCATGGCCTCCAGACGCGCGGGTACGGCTGTCGTCGAGACGCAGGAACGGCGTAAAGATCTTCTCCCACGCCGACTCCGGCACACCCGGCCCGTCATCCTCGATATCCACTCGGCATCGCTGCTGCCCCACTTGATAGCTGATGGTTACCCGTGATTGCGCGTGGCGCATGGCATTCGTCACCAGATTCTGGATCGCCCGATGCAGATAGCGCGGTTCAGCCTCGACCCAGGCGTCGTCGTTATCGGCAGCCGATAGACACAAGCCCCGTTGCACCGTGACGTCGGCGCGCAACGGCGCCAGTTCTTCGATCACCTGATCGACCAAGGCATCCAGATCGATCCGCTGAAAGTTCAGTGCCGGCGAGCCCTGCTCCAACCGCGCGTAAGTCAGCATCTCGTCCACCAGCCGGTCGAGGTCCTCGATGTCGTGGTCCATGCCCTGGCAGTATTTTTCCAGGGCTTGCGGTGTGGTGGCCGAGCCGATCATCTCCAGGCCAAAGCGCAGGCGTGCCACCGGCGTGCGCAATTCGTGGGACACCGCACGCACCAGTTCGCGCTGGATCGCCAGCAACTGCTGCAAGTGTTCGGCCATGCCGTTGAACGCCGAGGCCAGCCGTCCCACCGAGTCCGCGCCGCGCGCCGGCACACGGGTTTCCAAGCTGCCTTTGGCAATGCGCGTGGCGGCGGCTTCCAGTCCACGCAAGCGTCGCTCCAGCTGACGCACCAACAGATAGACGATCAAACCGATCAGCGTCAGGCCCAGCGCGGCGATCAACACCAACCACTCCGGCGGATAAGGATTCATCTGATACAAAGGGCCGATTTCCAGGACCCACGGCGTGCCCACCATGCCGGCAAATACCCGGATCGAATCCCCCCCCTTGCCCAGCGCCATCACCGTGTCGCCCTCGGATACCCGACGGCTCTGGTCTTCGTCCATGTCCGCCTCGTCAACCGTGACCAGGCGCAGATCGAAGCCGAAGCCCTTGCTTTCCTTCAATTGCGCCAGGCGCAAGGGCTGGTCGGCGACCGGAGTGCGCACCAGTTCATCGGTCAACAGGTAGATGGTCGCCCGAGCCAATTGCTCGCTGATCTGCTGCACTTCCCCGGTGAGCATCAACTGTTCCTTGTCGCTGACCAGCTTGTAGACCTTCGCTGCGTGCGGCCCGGTCTGTTCCACCAGTGCCTGACCGCGCAACACACGGGTGCGCTGGGTCAGGTCGAGGTCGGTCTCGGCAAAGGTTTTCAGCGCCAGCGGAATCCCCAGCAGCCGCTCCCACACCAGCAAGGCCCGATGTCGTTCGGTCTGGTTCATCGGTTGCAGGTTGTCGGCCATCAGCGAGAACGTGCCGTGGGCCAGGCGCTCGCGGTATTGCTCGCTGCGCACCTCATTCAGCAGGTGCAACGCCAGCACACCGAGTACCGCCACCAGAATCAGCGCGGCGCACATGCCGCCATAGATACGCAGGAAGATCGAGTTCACAGGGACGGATCTACGCAAGCCTCGGGAACGAACAGATAGCCTTTGCTGCGCACGGTCTTGATCAGCCGTGGATGCTCCGGGTCATCGCCGATCTTCGGGCGGATGCGCGAGATGCGCACATCGATGGAGCGGTCCTGACCGTCATAGCCAATGCCCCGCAGCGCGGTGAAGATCTCTTCCCGGGAGAGGATACGCCCGGCATTGGCCACCAGTAGCCAGAGCAGGTCGAATTCGGCGCTGGTCAGCTCGATGCCGTTGCCCTGCAGCCAGGCTTCGCGCAAGGCGTTATCGACGATCAGCGGGCCGAACTGTAGACGCCGCTGTTTTTCCGGGGCGACTTCGGGCGTTTCGCTACGGCGCAGCAGTGCCTGGATGCGCGCCAGCAGCAGGCGCGGGCGTACCGGTTTGCAGACGTAGTCGTCAGCCCCCAGGTCCAGGCCGAGAATCTGGTCGGTGTCATCGGTGCGGGCAGTGAGCATCAGGATCGGGCCGTCATATCGGGCGCGGACCTTGCGGCAAATGCTCAGGCCATCTTCACCGGGGAGCATCAGGTCGAGGATCACCAGGTCCGGTTGTTCCTTGATGATGCGATTCGCAGCGAGCGCACCATTGCCTTCGATCGATACACGCAGGCCATTGGCTTCCAGGTAATCGCGGGTCAGTTCGGCCAGTCGCTGGTCGTCCTCCACAATCAATACCTGCCAGGCTTCTTGCTCCACGGGTGACCTCTGCTTGCCAAAAACACTAATAAGGAAGGATCCGCCCCTCTTTTTGTAATGATTCGGGGGGATAAATATGTATACACACTGGGCCGATTGTATAAACGCCGCCCGTCGAGAACACAAGCGGGTAAATGCGTTCGGACAACAGGGTTTTTTGTGATAGGGTTCGCGCCCTTAAAAATCCGCCCGAGCGTTTTCGATGGTTGAAAATCGCTGAAAAAAGGTCCGGTCCAGCAGCGTCGCGGCCTACACGCCGGTTACCTCTTTCACACACAATTTACGCACAGGTTTATCCACAGGCAGTACGTTGCAATCGCCCCCCAAAACGCATTATCTTGTACCCCGGCGCTAAAAAACCCCTAGATGTAGGGTTTTGCGCGAAAAACCAAACACAAACCAGACACCAATTTCAAGCGCTTTTATTGCCTCTGTCCGGTTGAACCATACGTATTTTTGAAAGACCAAACCGCGCGTGCGGATGGCTACTGTATTTCGGCCCCGAGTGGTCAAAACGGTACGGGTGTTGCAGTCCCAACTGTCACCCTCAAAGGACTCCGGTCTCAGGCCCAAGGCGTGAGACCAAAGACTTCGGCATGGAAGCGGCGCCCTATAGCCCCCTTCCTACTGTCCCGAAGTTGTTATGCCCGGCGCTCGCCGGTTGTAGTGCTTCAGGACGGAACGGTGGGCACCGTGATGGTGCCCAAACAAACATAGAGAATGTGGAGACACCCCCCCATGCAAACCGACACAACTCGCGAGAACCCGCAGGGCACCTTGCCGCAGGCCGCTGATTCGAATTCGGATCTGTCCGCCACCGCGCCAGGCCAACTGCGTGTGATCAAGCGTAACGGCACTGTCGTTCCCTACACCGATGACAAAATCACCGTCGCCATCACCAAAGCGTTTCTCGCAGTTGAAGGCGGCACCGCCGCTGCCTCGTCGCGAATCCACGACACCGTTGCCCGCCTGACCGAACAGGTCACCGCGACCTTCAAGCGTCGCATGCCATCGGGCGGCACCATCCACATCGAAGAAATCCAGGACCAGGTCGAACTGGCCCTGATGCGTGCCGGCGAGCAGAAAGTCGCCCGCGACTACGTAATCTACCGTGACGGTCGTTCGAAAGAACGCGCTGCCCACGCCCCGGCCGAGGAAGCGGTCAACGCTCACCCGTCGATCCGCATCACCCGCGCCGACGGCAGCCTGGCGCCACTGGACATGGGTCGCCTGAACACCATCGTCACCGAAGCGTGCGAAGGCCTGGAAGAAGTCGACGGCGACCTGATCCAGCGCGAAACCCTGAAGAACCTGTACGACGGCGTGGCCCTGACCGACGTCAACACCGCCCTGGTAATGACTGCCCGCACCCTGGTTGAACGCGAGCCGAACTACTCGTTCGTGACCGCGCGCCTGCTGATGGACACCCTGCGTGCCGAAGGCCTGGGCTTCCTCGGTGTAGCCGAGAGCGCCACTCACCACGAGATGGTCGACCTGTACGCCAAGGCGCTGCCGGCCTACATCGCCAAAGGTATCGAATACGAGCTGCTGAACCCTGAGCTGGCCAATTTCGACCTGGAAAAACTCGGCAAGGCGATCAACCACGAGCGCGACCAGCAGTTCACCTACCTGGGCCTGCAAACCCTGTACGACCGTTACTTCATCCACAAGGACGGTATCCGTTTCGAACTGCCGCAGGTGTTCTTCATGCGCGTGGCCATGGGCCTGGCGATCGAAGAGAAAGACCGCGAAGCCCGTGCCATCGAGTTCTACAACCTGTTGTCGTCCTTCGACTACATGTCGTCGACCCCGACCCTGTTCAACGCCGGCACCCTGCGTCCACAGCTGTCGAGCTGCTACCTGACCACCGTGCCGGATGACCTGTCGGGCATCTACCACGCGATCCACGACAACGCCATGCTGTCCAAGTTCGCCGGCGGCCTGGGCAACGACTGGACGCCAGTCCGTGCACTGGGTTCGTACATCAAGGGCACCAACGGCAAGTCCCAGGGCGTTGTACCGTTCCTCAAAGTAGTGAACGACACCGCCGTCGCCGTTAACCAGGGTGGCAAGCGCAAAGGCGCTGTCTGTGCCTACCTGGAAACCTGGCACATGGACATCGAAGAGTTCATCGAACTGCGCAAGAACACCGGTGATGATCGTCGTCGTACCCACGACATGAACACCGCCAACTGGATCCCTGACCTGTTCATGAAGCGTGTCTTCGATGACGGCAAGTGGACCCTGTTCTCGCCATCCGAAGTGCCGGATCTGCACGACCTGACCGGCAAGGCCTTCGAAGAGCGTTACGAGTACTACGAAGCCCTGACCGAGTACCCGGGCAAGGTCAAGCTGTTCAAGACCATCCAGGCCAAAGACCTGTGGCGCAAGATGCTGTCCATGCTGTTCGAAACCGGCCACCCATGGCTGACCTTCAAAGACCCGTGCAACCTGCGCAGCCCGCAGCAGCACGTGGGCGTGGTCCACAGCTCGAACCTGTGCACCGAGATCACCTTGAACACCAACAAGGACGAGATCGCCGTTTGCAACCTGGGCTCGATCAACCTGCCGAACCACATCGTCGACGGCAAGCTGGACACCGCCAAGCTGGAACGCACCGTGAACACTGCCGTGCGCATGCTAGATAACGTTATCGACATCAACTACTACTCGGTGCCGCAAGCGAAGAACTCCAACTTCAAGCACCGTCCGGTCGGCCTGGGCATCATGGGCTTCCAGGATGCGCTGTACCTGCAGCACATTCCTTACGGTTCCGACGCTGCCGTCGAGTTCGCCGACAAGTCGATGGAAGCGGTCAGCTACTACGCGATCCAGGCTTCCTGCGACCTGGCTGATGAGCGTGGCGCCTACGAGACCTTCCAGGGGTCGCTGTGGTCCAAAGGCATCCTGCCGCTGGATTCGCAACAAATCCTGATCGAAGCCCGTGGCCAGAAGTACATCGATGTCGACCTGAAGGAATCCCTGGACTGGGCACCGGTTCGCGCCCGTGTGCAGAAAGGTATCCGTAACTCCAACATCATGGCCATCGCACCGACCGCAACCATCGCCAACATTACTGGCGTA
Source organism: Pseudomonas jessenii (assembly GCF_002236115.1). Lineage (GTDB taxonomy): Bacteria > Pseudomonadota > Gammaproteobacteria > Pseudomonadales > Pseudomonadaceae > Aquipseudomonas > Aquipseudomonas jessenii. The sequence goes on from NZ_NIWT01000003.1 coordinate 349,671, forward strand.
TCGCAGTCGATCGAGCCGACCTACCAGAACCTGTATGTGAAATCGAACCTGTCGGGCGAATTCACCGTGATCAACCCGTACCTGGTTCGCGACCTGAAGGCTCGCGGTCTGTGGGACTCGGTCATGATCAACGACCTGAAGTACTACGACGGTTCGGTGCAGCAGATCGAGCGCATCCCGCAAGAACTCAAAGAGCTCTACGCGACTGCCTTCGAAGTGGACACCAAGTGGATCGTTGACGCCGCCAGCCGTCGTCAGAAGTGGATCGACCAGGCTCAGTCGCTGAACCTGTACATCGCTGGCGCTTCGGGCAAGAAACTGGACGTGACCTACCGCATGGCCTGGTACCGTGGCCTGAAAACCACTTACTACCTCCGTGCCCTGGCTGCGACCAGCACCGAGAAGTCGACCATCAACACCGGCAAGCTGAACGCGGTTTCCAGCGGCGGCAACCACGGTGACGACTCGGTCCTGGCGGCGCCTGCAGGTCCCGCTCCAGTGCCAAAGGCTTGCGCCATCGACGAGCCGGATTGCGAAGCTTGCCAATAAGCTGAGCCAGCAAGCACCCAAAGGTGCTTGCTCGAAACCCCCGATCAGCCTCTGGCGGGTCGGGGGTTTTCTTTTGCCTGTTCCTACAGGCTTTCGGCGAGCACAAAAAAGCCCTTCTTGCGAAGGGCTCCTTGTGCAGCATGTTCAGCCAACCGGCATCAAGTCATCTGAATGATGGTCTGCATGATGGTGCTCTGGGTGGAAATGGTCTTGGCGTTCGCCTGGTAGTTGCTCTGCGCCTTGATCAGGTCGACCAGTTCGTTGGTCAGATTGACGTTGGACTCTTCCAGGGAGTTGGAAACGATCGAACCCAGGGTGCCGGTCTCCGGCGCATCGTAGCCCGGGATACCCGACGCGTAGGTTTCTTTCCAGCTGGTGCCGCCTACCGGCTGCAGGCCTTGCTCGTTGGTGAAGCTGGCCAGGGAAATCTGACCGATCGGCTTGGTCTGGTTGTTGCTGAAGTTGGCCAGCAGCACACCGCTGCCATCGATGGTCAGGTTGGTGATCTGGCCGGTGGCGTAACCGTTCTGCGCCGGAATCGAACGCGCGGTGTCGGCATTGAACTGGGTAGTGTTGGCCATGGCGATGGTCAACCCTGCTGGATCGGCTGCGGCACCGTTGGCTGTCCAGACGCCATTGGTGACACTGCCCGGGGTCCAGTTGGTGATTTTCAGGTCACTGCTGATCACCGAAGTCGGTGGCGTGGTTGGTGGCGTCACTGGCGTGCTGACCGAAGTCAGTTTGCCGGTGGAATCGAACGACATGGTCGAAGCAACCGGCGCGGTAACAGTAGGATCACTGCCATCCGGATTGCGGCCATCGATCAGTGTGTAGGTGTCCCACGTGTTCGCTCCAGTCTTGACCATGTATTGATCCATGGTGTGCTGGTTACCCTGTGTATCGTAGATCGGGGTACTGAACGACTTGGTAAAGGTCTCGGTCTTGGACGGGTTGAACTTGTTCGCCGCAACCGTCTGGTCGATCACTGCCGACGTCGAGTTCAGGTTGATCGTCGACGACACGGTGCTGGTGGACTTCGGTGCCAGGTTGGACGTGTCGATCCGCAGGTCCGTCAGCACGCCATTGACGATCTTGCCGTTGGAGTCCACACCGTAACCTTGCAGGCGGGCAGTACCGTCGCTGTTGGTGACGTAGCCTTCCTTGTCGGTCTTGAACGTACCGGCACGGGTATAGGTCAGCGAGCCGTTGTTGCTCAGGACAAAGAAGCCGTTGCCCTGGATACCCATATCGAGCACGTTGCCGGTGTTGCTCACGTCACCCTGACCGAACTGCTGGGAAACGTTGGCCAGGCGCACGCCGTTGCCGACGGTCTTGCTGCCGGTGCCCAGGCGGGTCGCCGAGTACACGTCTTCGAATTCTGCACGGGACGATTTGAAACCGGTGGTCGCGACGTTGGCGATGTTGTTGCCGGTCACGTCCAGTTGTTTGTTGGCTGCATAGAGACCGCTAAGGCCGATATTAAAAGACATCATCCACTCCTTTATGCCGTGTTAGTCGGCTCTACATACCAATGGTTTGTACTTTGGACAGAGCAACGCTGCCCAGCCCGGCCAGATTGAGCATCAACTCACCGCCGGTCTGGCTGATGGTCACGCTGTTGACGGTCGCGGGCAGGTTGGTGATCAACGCAACGGACTGACCATCGATCGTGGTCGTGGCGCCGAAGGTATAGGTGCCTGCAGGTACGGTCTCACCCGCATCGTTCTTGCCGTCCCAGATGAAGCTGGCGTTGCCGGCCTTCTGTGAACCGAGGTCGATGGTGCGCACTGTCTTGCCGGCTGCGTCGGTGATCTTCAGGGTGGCAGACGCCACCGAAGACGGAACGACCACCGTGCCGCTGAGGCTCTTGGTGGTATCGACCACGGCCTTGTCGCCTGGAGCGATGACCGAACGCCCCACCAGCGACGACGCTTGCAAGGCCTGGGACGAGTTGTAGTTGCTGGCCAGGCCGGTCACCGTATCGTTGAGCGTGGTGATGCCTTCCAGGCTACTGAATTGCGCCAGCTGGGCCACGAATTCGCCGTTGTCCTGGGGTTCCAGCGGGTTCTGGTTTTTCAACTGAGTAACCAGCAATTTCAGGAATGCATCCTTGCCCAGGGCCTTGTTGCCCGTGGCGCTGCCGGTTGCCGATGCGAGGCCGTCAGTCGTGGTGCTGGTCTTGATCGAGGAGTTGGCCAGGATATCGTTGAGGCTCAAACCACTGGTGGAATCGGTAACACTCATCTGAGTCGCCCCTTATCACTGACCGAGGGTCAGGACCTTCTGCATCATGGTTTTGGCGGTGTTCATCATTTCGGCGTTGGTCTGGAACGAACGACTCGCGGAAATCATGTCGGCCATTTCCTCCACCACGTTGACGTTCGGGTAGTAGACGTAACCCTTGGCATCGGCCGCCGGATGGTTCGGCTCGTAGCGCGCGTCAAGATTGCTCTGGTCTTCGACCACACCCAGCACCTGAACACCCTGACCGGCGGCGTCCTGGCTCTGGAACAGCGAATCGCTGCCGCCGCTCTGCCCGCCCTGGAACATGGTGGCGAATACCGGGTGACGCGCACGGTAGGTCTGGTCGATGCTCGACGAGACCGTTTCGGCGTTGGCGATGTTCGAAGCGACGGTGTTCAAACGCGTGGTCTGCGCACTCATGCCGCTACCGGCAATGTTGAAAACACTGGATAGAGACATGGCTTACTCTCCGCGCAGGGCTGACACCAGCCCTTTGAATTTGCTGTTGAGCAGGGTGAAGCTGGCCTGGAAGCCGATCGCGTTTTCCGCGTAGTTCGACTGCTCCAACTGGGCGTCCACGGTGTTCTGGTCAATCGACGGTTGCATCGGCGTGCGATACAGCAACGACTCGTCGCCATTGCCCAGGCCTTCAGCCTCGATATGACGGCTGTTGGTCATGTTCAAGGCGAAAGTGCCGCTTTTGGTTTTCTCGTTCTGCTCGGCGAGCACTTTCGAGAAGTCCAGGTCCCGAGCCTTGTAGTTCGGGGTATCGGCGTTGGCGATGTTGTTGGCCAGGACTTCGGCACGCTGGGCTCGGAAGCCCAGGGCTTGTTCGTGGATACCGAGCGCTTTATCGAAGCTGATGCTCATGTCGGGAAACCTTCGGGTGACCTGATTTTTCGTAGAATCAACTTAGCAAGCCCCATGCCAATTCAAAAACCCCCGGAAACCGGGGCCTTGCAGGCCATGGCAACATGGCAATGCCAGAAAAGCGGCAACGGTTTTCCGCCGGATGCCGCTTTTCTGCCGCCTCCTCACCCTTTTCAGAACACCGCCGCCCCTGTGGGAGCGAGCTTGCTCGCGATTGCGGTGTGTCAGGGAAAGTTGAACTCGACTGTCAGGACGCTATCGCGAGCAAGCTCGCTCCCACAGGGGCCAGCAGCGTTTGCAAGAAATCAGCACACAAAAAACGGGAGCCTATAAGGACTCCCGTTTTCGATGACGCCGGCAAATTCACTTCGCCTGGTAAATGATCCCCGGGCTGCACTGGACCATCTGGTAATGATCCGGCAAACCGTTCAACGCTTCGGAAGCACCGAGAAACAGGTAACCGCCTGGCTTCAATGTGCTGTGAATGCGCAGCAGGATGTCCTTCTTCACCTCGGCGGAGAAGTAGATCAACACATTGCGGCAAAACACGATGTCGAACTTGCCGAGGCTCGCGTAGCTGTCCAGCAGGTTGAAGGAACGGAATTCCACCCGGCTCTTGATCGGCGCCTTGATCGCCCAGCGCCCCGGCCCTTTCGGGTCGAAATAACGCTGCAGGCGCTCAGGCGACAGGCCGCGGCCGATGGCCAGGCTGTCGTACTCGCCGGTCTTGCAGTTGTTCAGCATGGTACCGGACAGGTCGGTGGCAACAATCTGTACGCCCATCCTCAACTGGCCCATGTTGACCCGCTCGAACTCGTCGATGGACATCGACAGCGAATACGGTTCCTGGCCCGACGAGCATGCTGCCGACCAGATGCGCAGGCGCTGACCGGGACTGGCCTTGATCGCTTCGGGCAGTACCTTGTTCTTCAAGACTTCAAACGGGTAGGTGTCACGAAACCACAGGGTTTCGTTAGTGGTCATGGCATCCACCACCTGCTCGCGCAAACCGCTGCGCGGCTGGGTCTGCATGCGCTGAACCAGTTCCCCCAAAGACTTGATGCCTTGCTGTTCCATCAGTTTGTTGAGACGGCTGGAGACCAGGTACTGCTTGTTTTCACCGAGCAAAATGCCACAGGCTTTTTCCAGAAATACCCGGAACTGTTCGAAATCCAAATTACCCGTAGACAATGATGCCGCCTCTTAAATCGTGTTGACTGCCAGGGGTGCGAACCCCTAGCTGATATCTGCTGCTTTGATCCGGTCGACTACCCGGGATGCCAGGTCATCAGGACGGAACTTGGCCAGGAAGTCATCGGCACCGACCTTCTTGACCATCGCCTGATTGAAAACCCCCGACAACGAAGTATGCAGGATGATATGAAGCTTTTGCATGCGCGGGTCGTTGCGGATCTCCGCCGTCAGTGTGTACCCGTCCATCTCCGGCATCTCGATGTCGGAGATCATCATCAGGAACTCTTCTTCCGGCTTCTTGCCCTCGTCCACCAGTTTGCGCAGGTAGTCCAGCGCTTGCCGACCGTCGTTCAACGCCACCACTTCCACGCCGACCGTTTGCAGGCAGCGCGTGACCTGCTTGCGCGCCACCGACGAGTCGTCGACCGTCAGCACGCGCAACGAAAGCGCCTTGTGCTGGGTTTCGACATCCACCACACCCACGGAAATCGCTTCCGGCGTCGGCGCCACTTCCGCCAGCACCTTCTCGACGTCGATGATTTCGACCAACTGATTGTCGACCCGCGTCACCGCCGTCAGGTAGTGATCGCGCCCGGTGCCCTTGGGCGGCGGATGGATCTCCTCCCAGTTCATGTTGACGATGCGTTCCACCGAGCGGACCAGGAAACCCTGGGTCTTGGTGTTGTACTCCGTGATGATCACGAAGGGGCTGTTCTTGTCTTTCAACGCGCCGGAACCAGTCGCCATCGCCAGATCAAGGATCGGAATGGTCGCCCCCCGGATGTTCGCCACGCCGCACACGACAGGACTGGATTTGGGCATCAGCGTCAGTTTGGGGCATTGCAGCACCTCCCGAACCTTGAACACGTTGATCCCGTACAGTTGCTGGCCGTCGAGACGGAACAACAACAACTCAAGGCGATTCTGCCCCACCAGTTGCGTGCGCTGGTTTACCGAATCCATTACACCAGCCATGCCAGACTCCTACGCCAACGCCAAGTGTTGTTGCGACGCGCCTTCATCACTAAACGGCACGGCGCTTGCTTTTTTAATCGTTATGAACACAAAACCGACATTTTTTCGACGCCTGACCACACCGTACCGCAAATTGCTCGGCGTGCTGGCGGCTGTTTGCCTGTTCAACGCTGGCAGCCCTGCCCTTGCTGACGCGGTTACCTTGCCTGACATGCTTATCGGCGTCACTCAGGGCTTTCTTGAATTCACCGTAGAAGACTATCTGGCGACCAGTCAAACGGAGGGTCGCTACGAGATCCAGGTCAACCAGCTCGATCCGCGCATGCACATGCCCATGTGCGACAGGGAATTGACAGCAACACTCGAGAGTCCCAAGCCGCTGGGACGGGTTACGGTCAAGGTTCGCTGCGAGGGCGCTTCCCCCTGGACGGTGTTCATACCCGCTCAAGTCCGCCTGTTTCGCGATGTCGTGACCAGCGCCCGGCCACTGCGCCGTGCCGCCATTGTCGAGCCTGGGGATGTGGTCCTGCGCGAGCGCGATATCAGCCTCATCGGCCAGGGCTACCTGACCGCCCTCGATCAGGCGATCGGGCAGCGACTGACCCGACCAATGGTCGCCGACCAGGTGATCACCCTGGTGCATATCGAACAGGCCGAAGTCATCCGCAAGGGTGATCAGGTGGTGATAACCGCCCGCAGCGGTACCCTCAGCGTGCGCATGCCGGGCGAAGCCCTGTCAAACGGCAGCCTGAGCGAGCAGATCCGGGTGAAAAACCTCAACTCCCAACGAGTCATCAAGGCGCAGGTCATGGCGCCGGGGCAGGTGGAAGTGTCCATGTAATTCGCTCTGTTCATCAGAATGTGGCGCTTGCCGCGGCTGTTCCCTAGACTGTGCTCCATGCAGGGCATGCGCTGACGCGCGCAAGGTTCATTGATAAATGAGCCTAAAGTTTTCCAGGGAATGGCCGAAACCATGGCAAGCGTCCAAATTCCCAGAGGTTTTTTATCATGGTCATCGATTTCAGCCGTTTGAACAGCTCCTCGTCCCTGACGGGCAGTACACGTACCAGCGCCAGCAAGGAAAGTGCCGAGGCCGGCAAATCCGCGCCGCTGGAGTCCGCGGCCGAACAGGCCGGTACCGTCAAAAGCGGGGAATCGGTACATCTCAGCGATGAGGCTCAACAGTTGCAGAAGGTCACTGAACAGCTGCGCGATCAGCCTGCCGTCGACAAAGCCCGCGTGGCCGAATTGAAAGCAGCGATTGCCGATGGCAGCTATAAAGTCGACAGCAACCGTGTAGCCAGCAAACTGCTCAACTTCGAAGCCCAGCGCTAGGCCACCGCCGGCGCCAGGCTTTTGGACGCTTAAAACCCAAGGCCAGCCATGCACGACACTCATTTACTGCAACTGATCACCGACGACTTTGCCCCAGCGCAACACCTGCTGGAGTTACTGCAGACCGAATCCCTCGCATTGCATGGCCGCGACATGCCATTGCTCGAGAACATCCTGGCGCAGAAACAGGCATTGGTCGTTTTGCTCGAACAGCATGGCCGCAAGCGCAGTGAAATCCTTGCCAATCTCAACCTGCCGACCAACCGTGGCGGTCTGGAGCAATTGGCCAGCCAGTCGAGCATTGGCGAGCAGTTGCTGGCGCAAAGTGACGTGCTGACCGATCTCCTGGCCCAGTGCCAGGCCATCAACGCCAACAACGGCCAGTCGATCCTCACTCAACAGGCCGCTACAGCCACCCAGCTGAAAATCCTCAACGGCGGTGAAACCCCGGCGCTTTACGATGCCAGCGGAACATTCTCCAAGCTTGCCAAGCCGCGTCCGCTCAGTCAGGCATGAGCCGGTCAATGCCCCCGCTCTATCAAGACGCGCAACATACTGGCAAACTGATAGCCAGTCGTAGTCAAATTTTGTCTGGAGATTGATTAAACGTGTCCAATGCCTTATCCGTGGATGATGCTCCGCAGCCACCCAAGGTGCTCTCCACGCCCTTGGAAATCTCCAGCAACCTGCGCCAGTTGCTCGAAAGCCATGACCCGCTGATCATCACGTTCCACGAGCGCAGCCAGCGCTTCCAGAGCTACCTGGTGGATCTGGACCGTGACAGCAACATGATTGCCCTGGACGAAATGATTCCCCGTGACGGCGAGCGTTACCTGCTGGCGGGCGAGTCGTTCAGGGTCGAAGGCTTCCACGAAGGCGTACGCATTGCCTGGGAAAGCAACGGCCAGTTGAACATCGACGAATCCGGTGGCAGCCGCTGCTATCGCGGCCCCCTGCCTGATGAAGTGGTGTACCACCAGCGCCGCAATGCCTTCCGCGCCGCGCTGAAGCTGGCACAATTGGTCAACGTCAACCTCGACGGCGAAAAACTCAAGGCGCCCATCAGCGGCAAGCTGCTGGATATTTCCGCCACCGGGTGCAAACTGCGCTTCGACGGCGACATCACCGGCAGCCTGCAACTGGGTCAGGTTTACGACCGTTTCAACGCCGACCTGCCCTTCGGCAAGATGACCGCGCCGGTCGAGTTGCGTTATCTGCACTTCGAAGAAAGGATTTCCACCACCTTCGCCGGCGTTCGCTTCCACAACATGAGCGGGCTGGTGCAACGTCAGGTCGAACGCTTCGTCTACCAGTTGCAACGCGAAGCGCGTCGCTTCGACAAAGACGACATCTGATAGCGCATCAACAAAAAACGGGCACTCCCTTGCGGTGACTGCCCGTTTTTTTGTGCCCCGGTTTTAAGGCCTGGCCTCGCTGAAGTTAGGATCCCGCCCTGTATCAGGGTCTTGCGGCGGCTGATCGGTTTCAGTTTCGGTGACAGCTTCAGGTTCTGATTCAGGCTCTGGCGCTGTACTCACCGGACTGTGCATCTGGTCCTGCACCACCTGCTCGTCAACACGCGGGTCGAGGCAGGCCACCAGTGGCGAACTCGTCATATTGTCCGGCATGGCCACGTGATGCAGCGGTGCGTCGTCGACCTGATGCAGGTTGGTCACTGCTTTCGGGCGAATCCGCCATACCAGCACCAACGCAAAGAAACTGAAGAACGCATAGAGCATCTGGCTGCCGAACAGTTTCATCAGCACACCTGCCACCAGCGGCCCGATACTCGCACCCACGCCATAGGTAACCAGCAACATCGCCGTCAGGGACACCCGGCGATCACCTTCGACGTGGTCATTGGAGAACGCCACCGCCAACGGATACAGGCAGAACTGCACCAGCGAACAGAGGAACCCGGCGATGAACAATACCTCCAGCGGCACCTGCGGCATGATCGCCAGCGGCAGTGCAGCCAGTGCCAGGCTGAACGCGAAACTGCGGATCAGCACGGCGCGATCGTAGCGGTCGGACAACCAGCCCAACGGCCACTGCACCAGCAGCCCGGCAAAAATGCAGCTACCCATGAACAGACCGACCTGCTCGGTGGACAACCCTTGCTGCGAGGCATACAGCGGCGCCAGACCGTAGAACGAACCGACGATCAGGCCCGCTCCGAGCACCGTGCTCAGTGACTGCGGCACGCGCTTGATAAAGAACCGTGGCTCCATCGGTGCCGGGTGCAAGGGTGCCGGGTGAATGCGCCGGGTCAGGGCCACGGGTACCAGGCACAGCGCGAAGCACAGGGCGACCAACATCAGCAATTCAAGCCCCAGCCCTGGGTGCATGACCAGAATTAACTGCCCCAGCACCAATCCCAGGTACGAAGCGATCATGTAGCCGCTGAAGACCATACCGCGCTGATTGGCATCGGCCTGTTCATTGAGCCAGCTCTCGATCACCATGTACTGGCACATCATGCCGAGGCCGACGATCACCCGCAAAAACAGCCAGGCCGGCAACCAGTCCACCAGGCCATGGCCGAGCACCGCCGCGCCAACGATCCCGGCACACGCCGAATAGGCCCGGATATGCCCGACCCGGGCAATCAACCGGTGGCCGATCTTGCCCCCCAGCACCAGGCCGAAATAGTTGGCAGCCATCAGCGCACCGACCCACAGACTGTCGACATGGTCGGCAGCCAGGCGCAACGCCAGGTAAGTACTCAACAGGCCCGAGCCGATCAACATCATCAGCGAGGCGAAATACAATGCTCGAAAGGATTTCCAGATTTGGCGCATCGGCGTTCCGAGCGGCTCCTTGCAGTGAGAATCGGCTATCGCTAAACGATAGCCGGATGTCGACGGAACGTCAGGCCTGGGCTGCTAAAACACGCCTTTCCCAGGGAGTAATTTCATCATGGAAACTGGTCAGTTCCAGGGTCTTCGAAGCGATGTAGCCTTCGATGAATTCCGCGCCGAACAGTTCCTTGGCCAACTGGCTACGTTTCAGACGCTCGAGTGCCGCATGCAAGGTACACGGCAACGAAAGATTGTCCGGCACCTCGAACTCACCCTGGATCGGCGCGCTCGGCTCCAATGTCTTCTCGATGCCATGCAACCCCGCCGCCAGGCTTGCGGCAATCGCCAGATACGGGTTGGCATCGGCCCCCGGCAAGCGGTTCTCAACCCGACGGGCCACCGGCAAACTGGCCGGAATGCGCAGGCCGGCCGCCCGGTTGTCGTAGGACCAACAGGCATTATTCGGTGAGGCGTAAGGGTGGCACAAGCGCTGATAGGAGTTCACGTTCGGCGCAAACAACGCAGTGAAATCGGCCATGCACGTTTGCTGACCGGCAATGAAGTGGCGGAAGGTGGCCGTCTCCTGCCCCGCCTCGTCGCTGAACACGTTACGCCCGGAATCGATCTCGACCACACTCTGATGGATATGCATCGAACTGCCCGGCGTATGCGCCAACGGCTTGGCCATGCACACCACGCTCAGGCCGTGCTTGAGGGCCACTTCCTTGAGCAGGTGCTTGAACAGGAATGTCTGGTCGGCCAGCAGCAGCGGATCACCGTGCAGCAGATTGATCTCGAACTGGCTGACACCCATTTCGTGCATGAAGGTATCGCGAGGCAACCCCAACGCAGCCATGCACTCGTAGACTTCATTGAAGAACGGCCGCAAGCCGTTGTTGGAACTGACGCTGAACGCCGACTGACCATCTTCGCGGCGACCGTCCAGCCCCAGTGGCGGTTGAAAAGCCAGGGTCGGATCGGTGTTGGGTGCGAAGACAAAAAACTCGAGCTCGGTCGCCACCACAGGCGCCAGGCCGCGGGCCGCGTAACGGGCAATCACTGCCTTGAGCTGACCACGGGTCGACAGGTTGGAACTGGTGGTGGTGCCCAGTTCATCCGCATCGCAAATGGCCAAGGCCCGCGGTGGATGGCTCCAGGGCAAGCGATGGATTTGTGCAGGGTCCGGGATCAGCGCCAGGTCGCCGTCATCGCTGCCGTAAAACCGTGCCGGCGGATATCCGCCCATGATGCATTGCAGCAGCACGCCCCGCGCCATCTGCAAACGTCGACCGTCGAGAAACCCCTCGGAGGTCATCACTTTGCCCCGTGGTACGCCATTCAAATCCGGCGTGACACATTCAACTTCATCAATGCCCGTCAATCGCTGCGCGAGTGAACTCAGGCCAACGGTCGTCATGACGCTATCCTTGTTATTGTGCGGGCCGCGAACGGCGACCGTACAAAATAGGCTCCACGTGTTCGGAATTTCAAGCAGCGTCGAAAAAAATGCTGTCTGTCAGGGCAGGTAAAGGCGGAACACCCCTCCGCCCAACGGCCCGCCATTGCTGATTTCGGTACGTCCACCCACGCCGTTGCGCTGATGCAGCGCGGCAATTCGCCCGGCAAAGTACAGGCCCAGCCCGGTGCTACCGGTGCTTTGATTGATACCCTGCACGTAATCGACCTGACGTTCGATCATCTGCGCCGGATACCCCTCGCCATCGTCATTGATGGTCAACACCAGTTGTCCGGCTTCGTCGCTGACGCTGATCAAAACGGCATGCCGTGCAAAGCGAATGGCGTTGTTGATGCAGTTGGCCAATACCGACGCGATCAACTCACGATCGAAGAAACCCAGCGGGCTCAGCGGGTCCACTTCATAGGTGACCATGATCCCGCGGCTGGCGAACACCTCCTGATGACAGGCCAGCTGCGCTTCGATGAAGTCGTCCAGTTCATGATAGGCCGGTTGCAGCGGCATCTGGTTGACGCCGAGCTTGTATAGCCCCAGCAACTGCACCAGCATGCCGTTGAGGTGGGCGAATTCGAAGTCGATCACACCCTGCTCCGGCGCCTGCCGCGCCGACTCCGGCAATCGCCCCAGCCACTGGCTGTGGGCCTGCATCAGCATGGCCAGCGAGTTCTTCATATCGTGCACGGTCGAGGCGATCACCGTGGAGAAATCCAGTGCCGGTTCGTTGTCGTTCATTGGCCAAACGCCTTGCTTTTCAGCTTCTGGTAACGCGGATAGCGCGCGTCGGTGTCGGGCATCAGGCCGACCATTTTCAGGCAAACCCGGCACTCCTCCAGCTCTGCCGAGGGAACGCTGGTATCGGTGCCATGCAACAATGACTGCGCCATGTTCAGGGCGATACTGATGTTCTTCGGTTGCATCGCCAGGGCCCTGCGAAATACCTGCCGGGCCTCCACCAGGTTGCCGGTCTTGTACACGCGCACGCCCTGACGGTTGAGTTCCGCGGCGGCGTTGCCGGAATTGAGGATGCTCGGGTCGTCGGTCTGCTTGGCGATGTCCTTCATGACCACCGGATCGTCACCGTAGATTTCCACGCAGTTTTTCAGCATCGCGGTACCGGCCTCTGTCTGCCCGAGCAGTTTCAGTTGCTTGGCCACCAGCAACGCCGCTTCGGCGCTCATGAATTGCTCCATGCCGTCCAGACGCAGCAAGGCTTGCTCGGTAAGCTTGTCGGCCGTCTCGGCGTCGTTGAGCAACAGGCTGGTGGCCTTCATCAGGCGCGCGCGGATTTGCAGGCCCGGATCGGAAGGGTTTTCCTTGGCCACGGCACTCAATGTGGTGTTGATTTCCAGACGGGTCCGCGTGTCCAGGCCCCGTTCGCTGCCCTTGCTGATCAATGCATGGGCCAGGCCGAGGTTGCTCTCGGCATCCTTGAACCGCGACTGCGCACCCTGGCTTACAGCCTGGCGATAGGCCTTGGCCGCCGTGTCGAAGTCCTCGTTGGTCATCGCCAGCTTGCCCAGCAACGCCTGGCGGCGCACCGCCAGCGGCGACAGGCGAATCGCCTCTTCCAGGACGCGCTGCGCCCCCTTAGTGTCCCCTTCGGCGACCAATACATCCGCCATGCCGTCATACAGCGACGGCATCATCGGGAAGACTTTCAGGGCTTTCTCATAAATGCCCTTGGCCTGCCCGACCTGACCGCGCTTGAACAGCAACTTGCCCAACCCGGCAAACGCCCATGGCAACGGGCGGTCGGCGATGATGCTGTCATAGAGGCGCTCCAGCGCTTCGTTCTGATTCAGATCGCGCAGGGCATCGGCGCGATAGCGCAGGCACAACGGCGAGTAACGAATATCTTGTTTGCACAGGGCGATACAGGCGTTGAGCACCTCCATCGGCTTGCCCCGGTCGAGGGCCTGCAGGATCGGCTTGAGCAGAGTCTTGCGCTGCTCCAGGCGCTCCAGGCGCTGGGCCAGGCTGGAACGATTGAACGGCTTGGTCAGGTAGGCATCGGGCTCATGCTCCAATGCACTGAGCACCATGGCCTGGCTGGTTTCGGCGGTGACCATGACGAATACCGCCTCATGGCTGATCAGCTTTTCTTCCATCAGGTCTTCGAGCACCTGCTGGCCGTTCTTCTTGCCGTCACCCAGGTGAAAGTCCTGCAGGATGAAGTCGTAGGCCTTCTGCGAGCACATTTTCAGCGCCTGCTCACCGGTATCGGCAGTGTCCACTTCCTTGACGCCCAGTTCGCGCAACATCGACCTGACCGAACTGCGGAAGTCCGAGAAATCATCGACGATCAGAAAACGCTTTTGGTGATACGACAGCATCGAAGATTTCCAGGCAATTTAAGAAGAAGAACCCAAAGGCAAATACACGGACGGACTCAGCTTCGCAGCCCCTGTTTTGGCGCGCAGATGATAACGGGTGGCACTAGGCTATCAAACACCTTCTCATAGACAGTGCGCCCCATGCCGACCGGAAGAGACGAACAAGTCCCTGACTGCCCGTGTTATCGGCCAGCCATGGCATTCCCTTGAGAACCTTCCCCTACGCCCGTTCTGAATAGGTGTAGGCCTTACTGAAAACGAGACCTCGCGCACGAAAAAGTGCTGATACATGAACACCAGCGATACATGAACACCCGCAAATGCCGGTGGCTGACCAGACAGGGATCGCCGATAAATTGACTAAGCTGATATTAGCGTTCCTAAGTGAACACCACTCGTCGATTAATTGACGAACGCAATCCGGATCAGACCTTGGCCATTGGCCACCCATGGCGAGCCTAATACCTTGATTTTCGAGGTTTACTCCCCTCCTTGAGTACATCGCTCAGGTCTGTCCGCACCGGGCTTGTATCGAGGACTGACGGATGGACAGGTTGGCAGCGCTCCGGGCTGACCTAGAATCAGTTGAGAGGCGGGAGGGAGCACATCATCATGCGTAAACCACTGATAATTATTTGTATTGAACTTCTCTCCCGGGCTTTGCCTGCCTTATGGAAAAGTTCGCCCCACGTGCCAGTGCTGTTGATGGAAATGGCCCCCGGGTCGCTAGTTGCCAATGCCTGGGCGGGCATCATCATGGCCTCCCGGCGTTCGAATCCATCCTTCAATCGCTGCGCCCCGGTGAGCAAGTTGCTGACCCGGGAAGGCCAGCGGGTGGAGGCCATCATTGGTTTTTCAAGGAGGTCAGGAAGATCATGACTGACCAAAAAGAGCCAATTGGCGTGATGTTGATCGATTGTCGCCCCCTCGTACTCAAGGGCCTTCACGACTTGATCAATGCCAGAATGCCCTGCATGGAAGTGACAGGACAGGCCACCACCTATACCCAGGCGCTGGATCTTGCCGATCAGCTGCGGCCCGATGTCATTTTTTTCAGTTTCTTTCCGGATGCGCTGAACCCTCTGGATGTCGTCGCGGGACTCACCCGTAGCGCCGAAATGAAAGTGCTGCTGCTCAAGGGCCTGTACGAAGTCGTCCCCGCTGCCCAGGCGATAGAGGCTGGCGCTCGCGGCATCGTGCTGGCGGAAGACCCGACGGAATCGATCATCCAGGCCATCCTCAAGGTCCACCATAGCGACATCGCAATGGATAGAGCCTGGGCTGGCGGCCTTTCCGGCTATGCCGCGTCCAGACATACACCCATGAAATGCAATCTGGAGCGGGCGAAACAGGCGCGGTTGACGCTGCGCGAGAGAGAACTGATTCGCGCCATCGTGGGCGAACCGTCCGCCAAATATGTGAGCATCGCCGGGCGCCTGGGGATCAGCGAGCACACCGTGCACAACCACCTCAGCAACATCTATCAAAAGCTGGATCTCATCAACCGCATCGACTTGTTGATGTATGCGCTCAAACACGGGCTCACCAACGAAGCACCAACCGAGTCCGCCTGGGTAGAACTGGATTGAATTTCAAGTCGATGCAAGACGGCCTCCCCCCACTTTAAGGGTTAGGCCGTCACCGTTTCGCCGTCCTTTTCGGTGTCCAGGGACAGGGCTCTCGCAATACTGATGTCGTTCCCGGTAAATCCTGCCGCACCAACCTGAACCTACTCCCCCGCGCCAAATGGTCGACTGGACAACCTGAAACAAAAGGCATCGGTAAAGGTGCTCTAGGAGTGCAAATGGCAGCGCGCAAACACCCAATGAAGCAATGGGAAAAAGACCGCCGAAAAGCCCAGCCAATACTCAAAAAGCTGATGGCGTTCATATTCGGAAAAACCCATATGACCAACTCTCAGGTGACGGCAGCCTTGGCCGCACCCGACAAGGTAATGCCTGACTTGAAACCGGTGGAATACAAGGGCAATCCTAACGTGCCGGTTATCCATGAGATAATCCGGGTGATTACTGAGCTTCAGAACGTTGTCAGCGACGGCATGCCATTGGAGCGACCAGCGCCGCCTATCCAGAGCCTACGATCAATTGATGGGAGGGTGACATGAGCGAGCGCCTGCGATACCAGCGGCCGGCCGTGCCTTGCTTGTGAAACTAGGAGCGATTCATTGTGGGGCGAGGCAGAGAGCATCAGCAGTATCGCGCCCAATAGGCCGGGAAACGGTGTTCGAGTATTTCCCGCGCGCCTCTGACTTTCTCAGTTTTTATTTCCTACCCCATCATTAATCCTTAACTCCTTGTTCCTTTACATGAGGGATATTTGGAACATCCCCAGAATTGGCTTCCAGCGCGTCTCCCCTTGCGAGCCGTCCGACGCACCATAGATGCACCACATACGGGGCAGGAATTCGATACTGGCGAACGCGAAGAGCCAGTTGCAGTCGGGTGTGTCGGGGTTAGCCCCCCCGGGTTTCGAGCAGGTTGTACAGGAGCTCTTTTGGGAACCTCGATGGTGACGAGTGTAGGTGCAGGCAGATTGATCCCCAAAGCCGCGCAATCCACTTGGGCCTGTGCACGCTCTTCAAGTGCCTGCAAGAGAGATTGATCTGGCGCAGACTTAGCGGATAGGCACCGTGGCGCCGCAGATTGCAAAGCAGCCAGACCCGAACGAAGCTTTTTCTGCAAATCAATCTGTCTAGCTGCGGATGCGGAACGTGCTGCGTTTTCGGCTTGGATATCAGATGGATCTGGCGAGGTATTGTAGCGGAACTTAGCCTCGTGACTTTGGCGCCATGCGAGCATTTTTCCAGTAAATGCCTCGCCAAACCCCGGCACCGCACGAACAGCAGAAGCCGTTACGTCAGCAGCAGTCTCAATACCAAAGGAGGCCAACGTAGCAGTCTTCGCAGGTCCGATACCCGGTATTGTTGCGCGTCTGATCAGAAACCGATCCAAGAAATCTATTCTCTGACGCGCCTCTCGCGTCGACTTCAGCTTTGTCAGAACATCCGCGAGATCCCCTTCAACCTGCCGATATCGGGCTACACAGTCTTCCAAGTCGGCACGCAGAACAATAATCTCTTTCAGGCCAATGCGCTGCAAATGTGCCATGGATAGCAAATGCACCCGACTATCAGCATCCACGTAAGCCTTGCGAAATGGCGCTGGATCCACCTTAGCCTTTGTGAAGAATGCTACCAAGCCGTAAACACCCAGGGCTCCCCAAAAGAGCCCTAACCGAGGCACGTTGACAAATCCGATGATTGCCGCCAACAACGCCAGAACGCCGTAGATGGTTTTCTCTGGGCTATTGCTCTTTGCCTGCGTAACTGCGGCACTCGGCGGGCCCACATTTCCGCCCCAGGTAGGCAGGGCTTCTTCCGGCCGAGGAATCCGCACCGCTTTGATAGCAGCCCATACCGCCTCAAGATCGAAGGACCCTGCCGTAGGTATATTCCCCGCGACAAGGCCCAATGGGAACATTTCGAAACCAGATTGACTTGCGAGCCGACACCAAAGACAGCTACCTGCCGCACCAGGAAAATAGTGAGTCGGTACATTTGCACATTGACGTAGGCTAGTTTCGAGTCCTTGAAGCAAACTCACCCACGCAACCGGGTCCGGGCGAGAGGTAGCAACAAGACCGAACGCTGACTCAAATGCTACGGCAAGCGATGGTGGGAAATCTGCTAACAGCACCGAACCGGGTGGCGGTGAGGTCCGCGTATCGTCGCGTCGCGCAATTGAAAAGGCAAAACGGTTCTGCGCAATCGACTGACCCAGACTAAGATCTGCACCACTAAAACGGCCAGAATAGGGGTGTTTCCCCATGACCAGCAATTGAAAGATGGCAACTGCGAGTCCGAAGTTGTCATGTGCCTGAGTGCGCTTGACACTACTAAAACTGACACCATGGAGTTCTGGGGGCGTGAAGTCCTCCATACCAACAACACAGGGATAGGACTGCCCTTTCAAACTAAACTGAAAGCTATCGGCATCAATCAGTGCAACGGTGGCGTCCTGCGCAACAAGAACTCCGGAATGGTTGAGATCCCCAATAATACAGCCAGCTTTATGCACCGTCGCGACGGCACGCGCAACGTTTTGCGCCACCCGTACCAGAAACCGATAGTCCGCTTTTGGAAAATGGATTTTGCGTGACTTCGGGCTGTACAGTTCATGGAGCGGCCTGTACCCCGCAACCAGCCGCATAGAAAAACCAGCGAAGTTGCCAGAGGAGTCAGTAACCACCTCGGATGGGAAAGCTACCAGAGTGGTCGCTTCAGCCAACCGCCCCTCTACCATCGCTCTAACCTTACTTTCGCGGGAGCGCCGAATCTCAGCTTTGTAGATTTTCACTGCACGATCGGCATGCCCCACCAGCGCGTACACATCCCCCTCGCCTCCTTTGCCGAGGCGTTTATCGAGCTGCTCATTCTTACCGGCGATCCGTACCGGCGGCGATTTCATCGACATGAAACGAGGATGAGTGTCTTGTCGTCATCCGTTCGCTCGCAGAGCGCAGGACTGTCCAGATACCGCGCAAGTGCGCCTGACAATTCAACCAAGCGCCCCTCTCCTCCCATCTGGTCGACCGGCTTAAGCATTGGATCAAAGAACCTAGCAAAAGGCTGCTGTGTTGCTTGCTCCAAAGCGACTGCCTCCAACCCATCCGAAAACAAAGCGAAGGCGTCATACTCAAGATCCATATTAAAAGTATGCAGCCGAACCTCAGGATCATCCGTAACGAAATAGGTTGTCGAAGCAAACTCTCCATTTTCTGGCCAGCACAAGGCCTCCCATACTCCAGCCTTACGAGCGACAAGCGCGCTGTCGCCAATCTGCAAAGCCAAGACACGTCCTTTGAAAACCACCAGCATCACCAGCGTCGCTGCGAACTGTCGTCGAGTTAGTCCACGCCGCGCTGCGACCTCGGAGAGAAGGTCTCTCACCAGATCAATCCAACACAGGATCACCTCATTATCTGGCAAGCAGTTATGGTGTTCGAACCATGAACGGAAGTTGGCTATTAGGCTGCGGCAAATCAAGGACGCACCTTGCCCACCGTAACTCGCGCTGCCCGCTCCGTCGGAGACTACAGCGCAGAACGCATGTGGGTTGATCCGAGCCACACTGTAGGCATCCTGCTTTCGCGTCCCCATACGCTGATGAGACGTGCCAACACACGAGGCAGCCGCCCAACGCCAACGAGGACTATCCAGCAATTGCCCAACCCTCTGGGCCAGTCGGATTGGCAAGTGGAACTGCATCGCCTGGATTCGATTGCGATACAGCGCTTAAAGAGCTGGATAGCCAAGCAAAGAGTTCCCGAAACGCCAAACCCTTGAGCTTTAATGGTTGACGTGTACCCAACTGCGAGAGAGCCGACATATCCGCACCATCGACACCAACGGAGTAGAACATGAACTCTTTACGCTCTTCCCCTTCGTGGACACGTCGACGTGCCTCCTGCCAATCGTCAGTCGGGGCTCCATCGGTAATCAGAAATACCCAAGGACGGTAGTACTTAACGCCATTGGAGCGGTAACGGTCCTTGCGCTCGCGCAGGAGATCCAATGCCCGCACAACGGCCTCCCCCATAGGCGTCACACCACTTGCTTCCATCACCTCGGGGAAAAAACCGTCGACAGTCGTGAATTCGGTA
The DNA here is from genome assembly GCF_002236115.1 of Pseudomonas jessenii. Taxonomy (GTDB): domain Bacteria; phylum Pseudomonadota; class Gammaproteobacteria; order Pseudomonadales; family Pseudomonadaceae; genus Aquipseudomonas; species Aquipseudomonas jessenii. Next base: position 369,131 of record NZ_NIWT01000003.1, read on the forward strand.
CGAACATTGACAGGACCAAAAGTCACTACTGCTAACTCCACACGCTTCGCCGCCATTGCATCGGCGTAGAGATCATCTTTGAATGACTGCAAAGCATCGTTCAGCATCTGGATGGGCGCACCGTTCATAGAGCCCGATGTGTCCAACAGAAGTATGCAAGGGCACCGTTGCTCCGGATTTTCAGCAAACTCCGCGTCTGCAAACGGCTGTTGCTCGAAATCGCTCATCTTGCCCCCTCTATCCTTTTCCGTGACGAGACTGTCGTGATAGCACGATACCAGCACGTACCGAAAAACGCACAAAATTGATCCGAACGGCGCCTCCCGCTAAGTGATGCCATGATTTTTTGGTGTTTTTAGTGCGATTTTAAATAGCGACACAGGCTGCGGGTTTCGGGTCGCGCCTTACCCACCAGAAACCGCCCCCAGGAGGCCATGTTATCGTTGTATGCAGATCAGGTTGCGAATGTTGTGGAGAGAGGATGACCAGGATAATCGCGAATTTCAAACATGACTGGCATGACCAGCTGTTAGAGCAGATGAGGTCTGCCTGGGGGGATCAGGTTGATAAGATCGAGAGGGAGGAAGTGCCATTTAGGTTTTTTGACTCCCTGCGTCGAGACGCCAACCCCAAACCGAGACGAATTGAAATTGCCAATGGCTTTGCGTGCCCCGCTGAATATGACGTTGGCTGGAGAAACCTACAAAAAAAGATTGAAGCTGGCGAATCGCTGAAACCCCACCAGAGCAAAGATCATAAAAGTTTTAGCAACCAAGATGGTCTACTTGATGACTGGGGTGTACATCATTTCCACTTGGGTGTTGGTCCACATCCCAAATATCCCGGCTTCGTTGAGCGAACCCCGCACGTCGTTTTTGCCCTTGTTACCGATGATGTCTTTTACGCAATCAACACCTACTTGCATGAGGGATGGGCGAGCACTGAAGTCGTAGAAACGCTGCATCAAAATTGGCCCGACGTAATACGCCAGTTTGTAATTCACGGAACTCCATCCGACCCCGTGACCGAAGCACAGCGTACGACATTGCGTAAAAAACGCGCTAACTGCTTTGTCACGGTAATGGATGGGACTGTCTATGGGCCGCTCGGTGGAGCTATGAGCTCGGCGGGTGTTGCTATTGATGCCGTGATGCGTACGGACGTTTGTCACGATCAGATCGAGCGTTTTCAGCGCTCCGTTGAGGAGTCGGTCGAGCAAATTGTTGCCCAGCTGAAAATCCTTGGCCATACCGTCGTAGATGACCTACACGCAAAGTATGTGATTTTGGATGGCGAAATGGCAGTTGGATTACCCGATTACGGCCTTACCCTCAAGATCGCATTCAAACCACACAGAAGCAGGACAGGGTGGGAGCGGTTTGTCTTGTGCGTTAAAAAAAGGGGCAACCACTCGCGTATCACACCTAAAAGGCTACACCCGCTTTGCTCACGGCATAAGTCGCAAAGGCGTGCAGAACAATAGAGGAGGTGTGCGAGGCGCTATGAAACCATCAATGGTTTCATTAGCTTAGGTTTCTTAAGCCGGCGGCAGCCTCAAAAACAGAACTTCTGCTACGGATGTGCAGAACAGGCTACGCGCTGAGACAACCAACCACTCCGCCATGAGGTTTAAATAGCATGGCTGTAAGCCTCGCGGTAGCTCTCAACTGCTAGCCCAGTGATAGCCCAACGACTTTCAAAGAAAGTTTGTAACTCGGCAGGCCCTTGATTTATATGGTGTCCCAGGGCAGGTTCGAACTGCCAACCTTCCCCTTAGGAGGGGGATGCTCTATCCAATTGAGCTACTGAGACACAGGTTGACCGCGACGATACGCGGTGCGATGGACGGCGTGCATGTTAACGGCCGGGCTGGCTTTTGTCATGTCGTCCGTAGGCTTTTTAAGTGTAGGCAGACGCCTCGGCCGGGCGCGGACTTGTTTACCATGCAAATTGCATCACTGCAAAAAGCCATCATTGCAAAATGCAATATGGCGCTTTACCAAAAATAACTTAATTCATTGTTTTTAAAGAATTTAATTGTCGATAGACTCTGGCATGCGAGCTGCTTCTGCTGTTCTCACAGAACAACCGAGGTACGCCCCATGAAGAGCGCCCTTTCACTCTTGTCTGCAATCGCACTGGTGGTTTTAGCAGGCGTTCATTTTGTTCCCCAGAGCAGCGCTACGCAGGTTGCCCAACGTATGCCGCATTACCTTCAGTTGCAGAAGGCACCGCAGCTGGCAGTGACGAGCGACCGGCACAGCCTTGTCAGTCAGGAGATCGACCAGGAAAACATCCTGATGCCGGCTCCGTCTGCCGAACGTTTGGTATTTTGAATGACCTTTACCAGGAGCACAGCATGTCCAGATCAGCCGCGAGTTTCTTCACCCTCGCCTTGTTGAGCGGCATTTTCCATCTGTCATTGACCCAGGACATGGTCGTCACTCTCCCCCTGATCGCCTGTGGCGTATTCAGCACGCTGTTCGTGCTCGCATTGATCGCCGGGCGCAAGATCAAGTTTGATCCGGTACTGCGTTGATCCTGACATGGCAGACCCGCTGCAAGGGCCTGCCATCCATCCTGAATTCACCCCCGCTATACGACTTCCCCTAGTAAATCGGCAATTTGCCACTATCCTATAAAAGACAAGGAACAGGGTCCGAGTTCACTTTTTCCTGCCCGCCGGCAACCTTTCGTCGGGTGGAGAAAGCGATAAGCGATGCGGCCTGGTCGAACTTTTCAAACCAGTCCGCGTTTCTGATAATTGGTGCTGGCAGAACGCCTTTATTCGGTTCAATATTTGTCACATAATTGGCGCCAAGGATCTGGCTGCTTTGAGGCATGATGCGCGCCTCTATCAATTCAGGTTGAACATTTGGTCAGAGCGCTTGTCCTACCAGACATCCTGCGGCCAATCCCGAAAACCGCTCCCCTGAACTAACCGGTTAAATATATGCGCCCATTGAAACAGGCAATTTATTCCAGCCGTACGGCTGACAAGTTCGTCGTACGTCTGCCAGACGGAATGCGTGAACGCATTGCCGAGGTGGCTCGCAATCATCATCGCAGCATGAACTCCGAAATCATTGCGCGCCTTGAGCAGAGTCTTATTCAGGAAGGCGCACTGGGAGAAGAGTTGAGCATGCGCCTGGACAGCCCGGAGCTTTCCTTGCACGAACGGGAGTTGCTGCAGCGCTTCCGCCAGCTCTCCCATCGACAGCAGAACGCCCTTGTTTCGCTGATCGCCCATGACGCTGAAATGACCGCCGACGCTTCCTGATTCTGCCAGTAAGCCCAAGCCAGCCTGATCGCTGGCTTTTTTTTGCCTGAAATCCGGGCACAAAAAAACCCGCCAAAGACGGGTTTTCGATGAACGAGGCTTCAGAGCAGGAAGATTGTCGCCAACCCCAGGAAGATGAAGAAGCCGCCGCTGTCGGTCATGGCCGTGATCATCACGCTGGCCCCCATCGCCGGGTCGCGCCCCATCTTCGCCAGGGTCATCGGGATCAAAACCCCCATCAACGCCGCCAGTAGCAAGTTAAGCGTCATCGCGGCGGTCATCACCACGCCCAAAGACCAACTGCCATAGAGCAGGTAGGCAACCACACCGATCACCCCGCCCCAGATCACGCCGTTGATCAGCGCTACCGCCAATTCCTTGCGCATCAGGCGCGAGGTATTGCCGGTGCTCACCTGGTCCAGCGCCATGGCCCGAACAATCATGGTGATGGTCTGGTTACCCGAGTTACCACCGATCCCCGCCACGATCGGCATCAACGCCGCAAGCGCCACGAGCTTCTCGATCGAACCCTCAAACAAACCGATGACCCGAGAAGCCACGAACGCGGTAATCAGGTTGATCGCCAGCCAGGCCCAACGGTTACGCAGGGATTTCCAGACCGACGCAAAAATGTCTTCTTCTTCACGCAGACCCGCCATGTTGAGAACTTCGCTTTCGCTCTCTTCACGGATCAGGTCGACCATTTCATCGATGGTCAGACGGCCGATCAGCTTGCCGTTCTTGTCGACCACGGGTGCGGAGATCAAGTCATAACGCTCGAATGCCTGGGCGGCATCGTAGGCGTCTTCGTCCGGGTGGAAACTCACCGGATCGCTGGCCATCACCTCGGAAACCTGTTTGTCCGGATCGTTGACCAGCAAACGCTTGATCGGCAACACGCCCTTGAGCACGCCGTCGTAATCGACCACGAACAGTTTGTCGGTGTGGCCCGGCAACTCCTTGAGACGGCGCAGGTAACGCAAGACCACTTCAAGGCTGACATCCTCGCGGATGGTCACCATCTCGAAGTCCATCAGCGCACCGACCTGCTCCTCGTCATAGGACAGAGCCGAACGCACGCGCTCGCGTTGTTGCTGGTCGAGGGTCTCCATGAGCTCATGGACGACGTCTCGCGGCAGCTCGGAGGCCAGGTCAGCGAGTTCGTCGGCATCCATGTCCTTGGCGGCTGCCAGGAGCTCGTGATCGTCCATGTCGGCGATCAGTGATTCACGGACCGAATCGGATACTTCAAGAAGGATGTCGCCGTCGCGATCGGCCTTGACCAGTTGCCAGAGCGTCAGACGATCGTCCAGCGGCAAGGCTTCAAGGATGTAGGCGACGTCGGCGGAGTGCAGGTCATCGAGTTTGCGTTGCAACTCGACGAGGTTCTGCCGGTGGACCAGGTTCTCGACCCGGTCATGATGCGGGCCTTCCTGGCGGTGAGTCAGGTCTTCTACAACTCGCTGGCGCTGCAGCAACTCAACCACCTGAGCCAGGCGATCCTGCAAGCTTTCCTGCGTTTTCTTTACTTCAACTTCGGACATAGGCGAACTCCACTCCCAGCAGCGGGGCACGCCGGAAGGATCAATCAGTCAATTCATGATTGGTGAAACGGGGTACTGAGTAACTACTGGGTAAGTCCATGGAGGTATTCCACAAGCCCCGGCGGGGCTGACGGGCGCAATGATACACCGCCTGACGGTTTTAAACGTTAAAAAATCTCGGCTGAAACAAGCGCTTGCACAACAAACCTGAGCATCGGCCTGATCCATGAAAATGCGACGACGTATTCCGAAAAGAAAACACACACCCCTTCGAAAATTGTAGCCGCTACCCTTGAAAAGGAACGTCACGGAGGACGCCTGATGCCATCAGTTGCTCAATTCTTTTTGGTTTTCACCCTGCTCAGCCCCCTGCCCTTGGCGGTCGCCACCACCGTTCAGCGCTGTGAGGCTGCCAATGGGCGCATTACCTTCACCACACTGGGTTGTGCCGCGGGAGAGAATGTTTCACTTCAGGACGCCCGCGCCTTTACACCTGGCAGCACGATGGCGCTAATGCCGCCAGCCGAGCCCCGCGAAACATCAGGTATGAAAATTCCAAGCAGAGAGCCGACCGTGGTCGGTCAGGCGCAGGACAAGTGTGGAAACCTGATCAATGCCAGGGAGCGCCGGGAGGCGATCATCAATCAGCGAGTGATCGCCGGCATGAGCCAGCAAGACGTCGAAAGCGCCCTCGGCAAGCCAGACAGGATCAGTATTCGAAATTCAGCCACGAGCTACCGCTACGACACCCTGCGAGGTCGTAGTGCACAGGTGGAGTTCGACGAGAGGGGATGCACGAAAGGAAAAGCCAAATCCCGGACGGCAAAAAGCCCGCATTAAATGCGGGCTTTCTGTTGTATGGTGCACTCGACAGGATTCGAACCTGTGACCGCTCGGTTCGTAGCCGAGTACTCTATCCAGCTGAGCTACGAGTGCAATTTGTGTTTTTATACCAGATCACAACTGGTTGAAACCAAGTTACTTACATTGCTGTAACTAACTCTTAAATGGTGCACTCGACAGGATTCGAACCTGTGACCGCTCGGTTCGTAGCCGAGTACTCTATCCAGCTGAGCTACGAGTGCATTTGTTGCCGCGCATTATAGGCCGTCTAATCTCTATGTCAAGCACTTTTTCTAGTAATTTCAACAACTTACCGAAAAAGCCAGATTACAACGTACTACGCAAATAATGGCGGAGAACGGGGGATTCGAACCCCCGACACCCTTTTGAGGTGTACTCCCTTAGCAGGGGAGCGCCTTCGGCCACTCGGCCAGCTCTCCGCAACACGGGGCGTATATTAACCAGCTTCTTCCCCGTTTGCAAACATAAAAAACGATAAAAATTAATGGCTTGGTTCTTCGTCCTTCTCTTTCTTGATACGCAGGTAAATTTCTTCCCGGTGAACAGCTACCTCTTTGGGGGCATTAACACCGATGCGCACTTGATTTCCTTTGACGCCGAGCACGGTCACGGTGATTTCGCCATCACCGATAATCAGGCTTTCTGCACACCGACGAGTCAGAATCAGCATACCTTTCTCCTCACGCATTACATTTCAGGGACAACAGTCTGCAAAAAAAAGGCACTCGACCCACAACCGGAGCGGTCGCAGCCCTACATGCCTGAGTATTGACTAGCGCGAGCAAAAGAACAGTCTCGGGGGTCACGCCATTCAAAAAAACAAAAGGCGCGGTCAGACCGCGCCTTTTGGCAAACGCATCACTCGCCCTGGCGGGCCGGTGCGTCCAGTTCGAAAGCCGTGTGCAGAGCGCGCACAGCCAGTTCCAGATACTTCTCTTCGATCACTACGGAGACTTTGATTTCCGAAGTCGAGATCATCTGGATGTTGATGCTTTCCTTGGCCAGGGATTCGAACATGCGGCTGGCCACGCCTGCGTGAGAGCGCATGCCAACGCCGACGATCGACACCTTGGCGATCTTGGTGTCGCCCACGACTTCACGGGCACCCAGCTCGCCAGCGGTTTTTTCCAGCACGGCTTGCGCCGCCTGGTAGTCGTTGCGGTGCACGGTGAAGGTGAAGTCGGTGGTGTTATCGTGCGCGACGTTCTGCACGATCATGTCGACCTCGATGTTCGCGGCACTGATCGGGCCGAGAATCTTGAAGGCAACGCCCGGGATGTCTGGCACGCCACGGATGGTCAGCTTGGCTTCATCGCGGTTGAAAGCGATACCGGAAATGATCGGCTGTTCCATGGTTTCCTCTTCATCAATAGTAATGAGGGTGCCCGGACCCTCCTTGAAGCTGTGCAGTACGCGCAGCGGAACGTTGTACTTGCCGGCGAACTCGACCGCGCGGATCTGCAACACCTTGGAACCGAGGCTGGCCATTTCCAGCATCTCTTCGAAGGTGATCTTGTCCAGGCGCTGAGCCACGGACACCACACGCGGGTCGGTGGTGTAGACGCCGTCGACGTCGGTGTAGATCTGGCATTCGTCAGCCTTCAGGGCTGCCGCCAGCGCCACGCCGGTGGTGTCGGAACCGCCACGACCGAGGGTGGTGATGTTGCCGTGCTCGTCGACGCCCTGGAAACCGGCGACAACCACCACACGACCTGCCTTCAGGTCACCGCGAATCTTCTGGTCATCAATCTGCAAGATACGCGCTTTATTGTGCGCGCTATCCGTCAGAATCCGCACCTGGTTGCCGGTGTACGACACCGCCGGCACGCCGCGCTTGATCAGCGCCATGGCCAACAGGGCAATCGTCACCTGCTCACCGGTGGAAACGATCACGTCCAGCTCGCGCGGAACCGGTTGGCCGTCGCCACTGATTTGCTTGGCCAGATCGATCAGACGGTTGGTTTCGCCGCTCATTGCAGACAGCACAACCACCAGGTCATCGCCGGCATCGCGGAATTTCTTAACCTTGTCGGCGACCTGCTCGATTCTCTCGACAGTGCCGACCGAGGTGCCTCCAAATTTCTGTACGATCAAAGCCATTTCAAAGCCGCCTCTGCCCATGAAGGGCGCCCAAATAATCACTCAAACAGCGTTGCGGCCCACCACTAGACTGCGGGCCGCAAGTACTGCCTTATAGACCCTGCTCTACAAACGGAACGGTCAGGGCCAGTGCCGCATCCAGTGCGCCAGCGTCGGTACCGCCGCCTTGCGCCATGTCTGGACGACCACCACCCTTCCCGCCCACTGCCGCAGCGGCTTGCTTCATCAAATCACCGGCTTTGAGTTGGCCAGTCAGGTCTTTGGTTACGCCTGCAACCAGAACGACCTTTTCCTCATGGACACTGCCGAGCAGGATCACTGCGCGGCCGAGTTTGTTTTTCAGTTGATCGACCAGCGCCAGCAGCGCCTTGCCATCCTGACCGTCCAGACGCACGGCCAGCACTTTCACATCCTTGACGTCCAGCGCCTGGGCCGACAGATTGTCGCCCGCGGCACTGGCAGCCTTGGCTTGCAACTGCTCGAGCTGCTTCTCCAGCAGACGGTTGCGCTCCAGCACAGCCGACAGCTTGTCGATCAGGTTATCGCGGCTGCCCTTGACCAGGCTGGCCGCTTCCTTGAGTTGTTCTTCCGCCGCGTTCAAGTAAGCCAGCGCTTGCGCACCGGTGACTGCCTCGATACGACGCACGCCCGATGCCACACCGCCTTCGCTGATGATTTTCAGCAGGCCGATGTCGCCGGTACGGTTCGCATGGATACCGCCGCACAGCTCGACGGAGAAATCGCCCATGCTCAGTACGCGTACGTTGTCGCCGTATTTTTCGCCGAACAGCGCCATGGCGCCTTTCTGCTTGGCGGTTTCGATATCGGTTTCTTCGGTTTCAACTTCGGAGTTCTTGCGAATCTCGGCGTTGACGATGTCTTCCAGCGCTTTCAGTTGTTCAGGCTTGATGGCTTCGAAGTGGCTGAAGTCGAAGCGCAGGCGCTGACTGTCGACCAGCGAGCCTTTCTGCTGAACATGATCGCCCAGCACCTGACGCAATGCTGCGTGCAGCAAGTGAGTCGCGGAATGGTTCAGCGAAGTGGCGTGACGCACGTCGGCATCCACCTGCGCCTGAACTGGCGAGCCAACGATCAGGCTGCCCGAATCCAGCACACCGTGGTGCAGGAACGCACCGCCGGTCTTGGTGGTGTCGCGCACGTCGAAACGCGCAGCGCCAGCCTGGAGGAAGCCGCAATCACCGATCTGACCACCGGACTCCGCATAGAACGGCGTCTGATCGAGAACGACCACGCCCTCTTCGCCTTCGCTCAACACGTCGACCGATTGCCCGTCCTTATAGAGAGCAACGATTTTGGCGGAACCGCTGTGAGCGGTGTAACCGGTGAATTCGGTGTCCACATCAACCTTGACCAGGCTGTTGTAGTCCATGCCGAAGGAACTGGCGGAACGGGCACGAACGCGCTGGGCTTCCATCTCGCGCTCGAAACCTTCTTCGTCGATGGTCAGGCTGCGCTCGCGAGCGATGTCGCCGGTCAGGTCCATCGGGAAGCCATAGGTGTCGTAGAGTTTGAACACCACGTCGCCCGGCACCACGTCGCCCTTGAGCTCAGCCAGATCCTGCTCGAGGATCTTCAGGCCCTGCTCCAGGGTCTTGGCGAATTGTTCCTCTTCGGCCTTCAGCACGCGTTCAATGTGCGCCTGCTGGGATTTCAGCTCAGGGAACGCTTCGCCCATCTCGGCGACCAGGGCCGCGACGATCTGATAGAAGAAGCTGCCCTTGGCGCCCAGCTTGTTGCCGTGACGGCAGGCGCGACGGATGATCCGGCGCAGCACGTAGCCACGACCTTCGTTGGACGGCAGCACGCCGTCGGCGATCAGGAAACCGCAGGAACGGATGTGGTCAGCCACGACTTTCAGCGAAGCCTGAGCGTCGTTGGTGCAACCGATGGCCTTGGCCGAAGCGCTCAGCAGGCTCTGGAACAGGTCGATTTCATAGTTCGAGTGAACGTGCTGCAGCACGGCACTGATCCGCTCCAGGCCCATGCCGGTGTCGACCGACGGCGCTGGCAGCGGGTGCAACACGCCATCGGCGGTGCGGTTGAACTGCATGAACACGTTGTTCCAGATTTCGATGTAACGGTCGCCGTCTTCTTCCGGCGAGCCCGGCGGGCCACCCCAGATGTCGGCGCCGTGATCGTAGAAAATCTCGGTGCAAGGACCGCACGGGCCGGTATCGCCCATGGTCCAGAAGTTGTCGGAGGCGTACGGTGCGCCCTTGTTGTCGCCGATGCGCACCATGCGCTCGGCCGGAACCCCGATTTCCTTGGTCCAGATGTCGTACGCCTCGTCATCGCTGGCGTAGACGGTGACCCAGAGCTTTTCCTTCGGCAGGTTCAACCACTTGTCGGAAGTCAGGAAGTTCCAGGCGTAGCTGATGGCATCACGCTTGAAATAATCACCGAAGCTGAAGTTACCCAGCATTTCGAAGAAGGTGTGGTGACGAGCGGTATAACCGACGTTTTCCAGGTCGTTGTGCTTGCCGCCGGCGCGCACGCATTTCTGGCTGCTGACAGCGCGGGTGTACGCGCGCTTTTCCTGGCCCAGGAAGCAGTCCTTGAACTGGTTCATCCCCGCGTTGGTGAACAGCAGGGTTGGGTCGTTGCCCGGAATCAAAGAGCTGGAGGCTACACGGGTGTGGCCTTGCTCTTCGAAGAAGCGAAGGAAGGCTTCACGGATTTCTGCGCTTTTCATTAGGTTCTTCCACGGAGGCTGCGGCCAAAGGCCTGTTCGAAACGTCAACAGACGAAGCGACGGCAAAGGGCCGCATTATATCGGCCCTGCGCGCGGGGTACAGCGTGTTTATACGATAGAAACGGTCAATTGGAGTGCTAACGCTATCACTTGCGCGAAAAGTCGACGAATGTCGCGACGACCTGCTCGATTTGCGCACGGCTGACGTCCATGTGCGTGACCATGCGCAGACGCGCGGCGGCACTGAGCTTGATCCCGCGCTTGGCGGCAAAGGCCTTGATGGCCTCGGCCTGGTCGCCCATCTGCACGTAAACCATGTTGGTCTGCACCGGTTCGACCTCGAACCCCGCCCCGCGCAGGCCTTCGGCCAGCAACTGCGCGTTGGCATGGTCATCGGCCAGGCGCTCTACGTTGTTATCCAGCGCATACAGGCCTGCCGCTGCGAGAACACCGGCCTGACGCATGCCGCCACCGACCATCTTGCGCAGGCGCCGGGCCTTGCCGATCAGCTCGGCCGAGCCGCAGAGCACCGAACCGACCGGTGCGCCCAGGCCTTTGGACAGGCACACCGAGACGGAATCGAAATACTGGGTGATTTCCCGGGCATCCACACCCTGCTTCACTGCCGCGTTGTACAGACGTGCGCCGTCCAGGTGTAGTTGCAAGCCATGCTCGCGGGTAAAACTGCGTGCCCGTGCCAGGTATTCCAGTGGCAGGACCTTGCCTTGCATGGTGTTTTCCAGCGCCAGCAAACGGGTGCGGGCGAAATGGAAGTCGTCCGGCTTGATCGCAGCAGCGACCTGCGCCAGGTCCAGCGAACCATCGGCCTGCACTTCCAGCGGTTGCGGCTGGATCGAGCCAAGCACCGCCGCGCCACCCCCTTCGTACTTATAAGTGTGGGCCTGCTGGCCGACGATGTACTCGTCACCGCGCTCGCAATGGGCCATCAACCCCAGCAGGTTGCTCATGGTGCCGGTCGGCACGAACAGTGCTGCGGCGAAACCAAGGCGCCTGGCCAATTCGGCTTCCAGGTGATTGACCGTCGGATCTTCGCCATACACGTCATCGCCGGTGGCGGCCTTGGTCATTGCCTCAAGCATGCCGGCGCAAGGTTGGGTGACGGTGTCGCTGCGAAGATCGATAACACTCATGAATCTGGCCTCGGTAAGCAGGGGAAATCCCTTTCAGGAAAGAATTACTGCGGGCATGGCGACGATTAATCAACCCTTGCGTAGGAAAAGGCCGATTAAACCAACAGAAAAGTCGATGACAATCATCCAAAAGGGGTCATGCGCATACCGCAAATATGTGATAAAAACGCTGCGCCGCCAAACATTTGGGCGGCAAAAACGTTCTCAGGGCGGGGTGCAACTCCCCACCGGCGGTAATTGCGCGCAATGCGCATAGCCCGCGAGCGCTTGGTGACAGCACGGCTTCGGCGGTGCCTGACAGCAAGGTCAGCAGACCCGGTGTGATCCCGGGGCCGACGGTCATAGTCCGGATGAAGAGAGAACGGGATTGACAACAAAGGGCCGTCCGCCGGCATTCGTGCGAGCGTGCGTACCCTCAAATCCCCTTCGATTCATAACGCCCTGTTTTTCACACAAACAGGAGTCAGAACATGCAACCCACCGCAATCGACAGCAAAAGCAAACACCATCAGGGCGAGCGCGTAGCGTTCATCCAGGCCTGCTGGCACAAGGACATTGTCGATCAGAGCCGTAAAGGCTTCGTCGCCGAAATGATTACCCAGGGTTATCAGGAATCCGACATCGATTTCTTCGAAGTCGGCGGCGCCTTTGAAATGCCCCTGCACGCCAAGTTGCTGGCCAAGACCGGTCGTTATGCTGGCATCGTCGCCGCAGCCCTGGTGGTGGACGGCGGGATCTACCGTCACGAGTTCGTTGCCCAGTCGGTGGTCAGCGGCCTGATGCAGGTTCAACTGGAAACCGAAGTGCCGGTGTTCTCGGTGTCCCTGACCCCGCACCACTTCCATGCCGGCGAAGAACACCAGAAGTTCTTCTTCGAGCATTTCCTGCATAAAGGCCAGGAAGCGGCGAAGACCTGTGCGGATACGTTGTTGAAAATCCGTTCGCTGCGCCGCACTGAACCGCGCGCGGTAGCTGTCTAAAAGCCGAAAACCTTGTAGGAGCGAGCTTGCTCGCGATAGTCGTCAACGATAACGCGGGAAGCCTGGCACCCCGCGGCGTTTTCAGATTCATCGCGAGCAAGCTCGCTCCTACAGAGGTTAAATGCCGTAATCAGGCGAGGTTTTCGTCGGTGGTCGGTACGACCAGGATGCCGGCACGCAAACCATTCTTCACCCTGGGGTTCGGGAAGATGATCCGGGCGCCCTCTTCCTCGATGATCCAGCGGGTGTTGGCGATATCTTCCGCCAGCAGGTAACCCACTTCCAGTTCCGAAAAGTTCTCGATGTCCGCCGGCAGGTTCAGGCGGAAGCTGTCGCTGTGCTTGATGATTTCTCGCGCCACGCTGTACAGCTGCAAACCGTCCAGCGCGTCCTCAGTCAGTTCTGGTTCGGTGCCCTCGATGATCTGCTTGAGGCGCTTCTCCAGCAGCGACACGTTGACACCGTCGTTCTGACCGAACGGCCGCGCCTTGCCCAACTCCAGGGTAAAGGCCTCGGCACCCAGCTTGTCGTAGGTATAGGAGCTGAACACGATGGACGGCTTGTTCTGCAGCAACACCGCTTCCATGCCGGCAGCACGCAGGCGCGCCAGTTCCTGACGCGAATGCTGGCGGTCTTCCTTCCACGGGTACAAGGCGAACTGCTCGATTTTCGAGCCACGAATCGCCGTGTGCAGGTCGTAGTGCAGGCGCTGGCGATCCGGCAGGCTGAAGAAGCTGGCAGCCAAACGCTCCAGCTCACAGGCGCGCAGGGCTTCGCAACCGCTGCTTTGTTCGTGACGGCCATTGAACAGCCGATTGACGTCCTGCTCGACGAAACGCTCGCCCTTGCGAATCGCTTCCGGGTTGCCGAACAGGAACAGAATACGTGCGCGCGGCTTCAGATCGCCACGGGCAATGTCGTGCAACAGGCGATCGAGCAATTCGATCGGCGCTGTTTCGTTGCCATGGATCCCCGCCGAAAGCAGCAGATCCAGGCCGTTGTCACGGGCTTCAGGTGGCCGGACTTCCAGCGCACCTTCGCTCAACCAGCGCATGCGCACGCCTTCGACAGTCAGTTGAGTCTTCTCCGCCGGTTCGCGGCCGGCGAGGGTCAGTTCAAGCAGTTTGCCGAGGGCGAGCATAGAGCGGTTTCCTTAGTGATCGTGGTTGCAGTCCGGACCGTGGACGTGTTCCTCGTCGTCACCGAGGTCAGCCGGTTCCATTTCCAGTTGCAGACTTACCAGATTAGTCGCCAATGGGCGCAACAGCAGGTTGGCGTACTCGGCGTCGCCTTCTTCGACGTCCACGCCGATCAGCAACTGGCCACGGCCGTCCTGCTGGATCCACAGCTCTTTACCTTGCCACAGGACCGCGACGCGGGTGCAGGACGTTTCCAGTTGCGTGCCGTCGGTGTCTTCAAGGATCAGCTGCAGGGTATCGCTCATGTCTTTACGCTCTCGTTTGAGATGAATCAGCGCGCTGCCGTAGAAAGCGGCGCGCCGTCGATCAATTGATCTGGAATGGATAAACCGCGCCCAGTTTAAGGATTTGCGTCAGTTCATCCAGTGCCGTCCGGCACTCAAGCAGCAATTGCGGGTCCGCCAGATCGTTTTCGGTCATGCGGTCGCGATAGTGCTTCTCGACCCATTCGGTCAGTGTGCCGTACAACGGTGCCGTCATGATAACCCCTGGGTTGACGGCCGCCAGTTCGGTTTCGTTGAGCGCGACACGCAGTCGAAGGCAAGCAGGGCCACCACCGTTCTGCATGCTCTGCTTGAGATCGAAGACTTTCACTTCGCGGATCAGGCCGCCGGAGCTGGTCAAACCCTGCAAGTACTGCCAGACACGCTCGTTGCCACGGCATTCTTCCGGCACGATCAACAGCATGGAGCCGTCAGGACGCGACAGCAGTTGGCTGTTGAACAGGTAGGAACGAACCGCGTCTTCCACGCTGACGGCGGAACGTGGCACACACACAGACTGAAATTTCCCACCGACTTTGGCGAGTTTGCTCTGCAATTCAGCGAGCATCTTCTCGGTCTCGAGGAACGCGTCCTCGTGATAGAACAGCACTTCACCATTACCCACGGCGATCACGTCGTTGTGGAACACGCCCTGATCGATCACCGACGGGTTCTGCTGGGCGTAGACCACGCCGTCATCGCTCAAGCCGTGCAAACGGGCAACGGCCTGGGACGCTTCGAGGGTCTGGCGCGCCGGGTACTTCTGCGGTGCCGGGTAGCGGGTGTCGAACGCACTGCGGCCGAACACGAAGAATTCGACACCGGCTTCGCCGTATTCACGGCAGAAACGCGTGTGGTTGGCCGCGCCTTCGTCACCGAATTGCGCCACGGCCGGCAAGGCGGCGTGGTGGGCGAAGTGTTTCTGGTCAGCGAACATCGCCCCCAGCACGCGGCTGGTGGTCGGGTGTTCGATGCTGCGGTGGTATTTGCAGTTGAGGTTGGCGGCGGTGAAATGCACGCGGCCATCAGCGGTGTCGGCGCTCGGGCTGACGGTCGCGGCGTTGGCCACCCACATGCTCGACGCCGAGCAACTGGCCACCAGCAGCGGCATCGCCTCTTGGGCAGCGCGTTCGATCACTTGAGCGTCGGTGCCGCCAAAGCCCAGGCGACGCAGTGCAGCCACATCCGGGCGCTCTTGCGGTGCCAGTACGCCTTGCTGGAAACCCATTTCCATCAGCGCCTTCATCTTTGCCAGGCCTTGCAGCGCCGCTTCCTTGGGGTTGGAAGACTGCTGGCTGTTGCTCTGGGACGCGACGTTGCCGTAGGACAGGCCGCCGTAGTTATGGGTCGGCCCCACTAGACCGTCAAAATTGACTTCATAGGATTTCATCAGCGAGGCTCCACGAGAATCTGTTGTTATAGGCTTCAGTAACTGTTCTTTTAGACCGCGTCGCGGCCATCGCGAGCGAGCTCGCTCCTACAGTGATTGCGTCGTACACAAGATATGTGAACGCCACCGAACCTGTGGGAGCGGGCTTGCCCGCGATGGGCATCACGCCATCTTCACGCCAGGTGTCAGGGCAGCAGGCATGGTCAGGCTCGGCGTTTCCAGCGAGGCCACCGGGTACGCGCAGTAATCCGCCGCGTAGTAAGCGCTGGCGCGGTGGTTGCCCGATGCCCCTACGCCGCCGAATGGCGCGCTGCTCGCGGCACCGGTCAGTTGCTTGTTCCAGTTGACGATACCGGCACGGCTTTCCAGCCAGAATTGCTGGTAACGCGCCTCGGAGTCCGACAGCAGGCCAGCGGCCAGACCGTAGGCGGTGTCGTTGGCTTCAGCGATCGCTGCTTCAAAATCAGCGTAGCGGATCACCTGCAGCAACGGACCGAACAGCTCTTCGTCAGGACGATCGGCAACGGCGCTCACGTCCAGGATACCCGGGGTCAGCAGGGCCGATTGAGCCTGAGGCTGAGTCATTTCCAGCAGCGCCACGGCGCCGTTGGCCAGCAGATGTTCTTGCGCATCCATCAACGCTTTCGCAGCGCCAAGGGAAACCACCGAGCCCATGAACGGCGCCGGTTGCTGATCGAAGGCTCCGACTGAGAGGGTCGAGCTGACCGCCACCAGGCGCGCCAGCAACGAGTCGCCCCAGGCACCTTGCGGCACCAGCAAGCGACGAGCACAGGTGCAACGCTGGCCGGCGGAAATGAACGCCGACTGAATGATGGTGTACACCGCGGCATCGAGGTCGGCGACCTGATCGACCACCAGCGGGTTGTTACCGCCCATTTCCAGCGCCAGGATCTTGTCCGGACGACCGGCGAATTGCTGGTGCAGGTGATTGCCGGTGCGGCTGGAACCGGTGAAGAACAGCCCGTCGATGCCAGGGTTCGCCGCCAGGGCGATACCGGTTTCGCGAGCGCCTTGCAGCAGGTTCAATACACCGGCCGGCAGGCCAGCCTCGATCCAGCACTTGACCGTCAGCTCAGCGACTTTCGGTGTCAGTTCGCTTGGCTTGAACAGCACGCTGTTACCGGCCAACAGTGCCGGCACGATATGGCCGTTCGGCAGGTGACCCGGGAAGTTGTAAGGACCGAACACCGCCACCACGCCGTGGGGTTTGTGGCGCAGCACAGCGGTGGCATCGCCCAGCGGCCCGCTCTTCTCGCCGGTACGTTCGCGGTAGCTCTGCACCGAGATGGCAATCTTGTTGACCATGCTGGTGACTTCGGTCGCCGCTTCCCACAGGGGTTTGCCGGTTTCTTCACCGATGGTATGAGCCAATTCGTCAGCGTGATTCTTCAGCGCGGCGGCAAAGGCCTCCAGCACCGAGATACGCTCTTCCAGGGTGCGCCGCGCCCAGTCCGGGAACGCCTGACGCGCCGCTTGCACAGCCGACTCGACCTGACCGGCGGTGGCTCCGACGCCGGACCACAGCACCTGCTGGGTCACCGGGTTCAGCGACTCGAAGGCTTCGCCCCCACCTGCCAGCCATTCACCTGCGATGTAAAGCGACTTCATTATTTCGACTCCCGAGCTGCGGACAACGCCACGGCGCGCACTTGATCGCCCGCGTTGAGTTGAAGACGTTTGGCGGTCAGCGGGTCGACCACCAGGGTGCCGGCGGCCAGACGTGCAGGCGCGGCAGTGATCCGGCAGTCCTCGCGCTTGCGGTTGTGAATGATGAATGGCGTGGCATCGTCACCCGGTGTGCCAACGGCCAGCACCAGCGCCTGGCTGTCGCGCACGGCGCGGATCTTGCCGGTTTCGCACTCGATTGCCGGGCCTGCGTCGAAGATATCGACGTAGCCCTGGTAGCTGAAACCTTCGCTCTTGAGCATGGCCAGCGCCGGCTCGGTGTCCGGATGAACCTGACCGATCACGTTGCGCGCATCCGGCGACAGGAAGCAGGTGTACAGCGGGAATTTCGGCATCAGTTCGGCGATGAACGCCTTGTTGCCCACGCCGGTCAGGTAGTCAGCCTGGCTGAATTCCATCTTGAAGAAGTGCCGGCCCAGGCTTTCCCAGAACGGCGAACGCCCGGCCTCGTCGGAAACACCGCGCATTTCGGCAATGATCTTGTTGCCGAACAGTTGCGGGAATTCGGCGATGAACAGCATCCGCGCCTTGGACAGCATGCGACCGTTGAGGCCACTGCGGTAATCGGCGTGCAGGAACAGCGAGCACAGCTCGGAGTTGCCGGTCAGGTCGTTGGCCAGGAACAGCGTCGGGACTTCACGATAGATGTTCAGCTCTTGCGAAGCGCTGACCGTCAGACCGACCCGGAAGTTGTACCAGGGCTCACGCAGGCCAACGGCGCCGGCAATGGCGGAAATACCCACCACGCGCCCGTCGTCATCTTCGAGCACGAACAGGTAGTCCGCGTCGCCCCGCCCGGCTTCGCCGCGAAAGGTCTTCTCGGCCCAGCCAACCCGATGGGCCAGCCGCTCTTCGTTGGCCGGCAAGGTGGTCAGGCCGGTGCCGGTGCTGCGGGCCAGGGCGATCAGAGCGGGTAAATCGCTGCTGCGTACGGGACGAACGATCATGCTATCTCCTCAAACGGGCCGCTTGCGCCACCCGTGAAACTTCGCTGCTTTCTAAACGAGCAATCAGGCCAGGTCGCTGTTAAACCGCGACCAGGCGCACGCTGGCACCCTCGCCGACACCCAGGGCTTCGGCCGCCTCCAGGTCCAGGGTCACCGGTTTGCCCGGCGCGTAATCGAGCTCGAGCATGACCGCGCGGTAATCCTGCAACTGGGCATTGGCAACCAGGTACTGGCGACCGACGCCTTTGACCGGCTCACCGATCTTCACCGGCACCACACGGCTCTGGGCGATCGAACGGATCCCCGAGACACGGGCATGCAGGGTCGGGCCACCGTCGAAGATGTCGATGTAGTGATCGGTCTCGAAACCTTCGCGCATCAGAATGTCGAAGGTGATCTGCGCGCGCGGGTGCACCTGGCCCATGGCCTCTTGAGCGGAGTCCGGCAGCAGTGGCACGTAGATCGGGTAATGCGGCATCAGTTCGGCAAGGAACGTACGGCTTTTCAGCCCGCACAGACGCTCTGCTTCGGCGTAGTTGAGGTCGAAGAAGTTGCGGCCGATGGCATCCCAGAACGGCGAGTCGCCGTTTTCATCGCTGTAACCGACGATTTCGGTCACCACGGAATCGGCAAAACGCTCCGGATGGCTGGCCACGAACAGCAAACGGCCACGGGAGTTGAGCTCCGACCAAGGCGACCCCACCAACTCGCGCTGCACATAGAAGCTGGTCAGCAAGCTGTTGCCGGTCAGGTCATGGCACTGGGAGAGCACGTGGATCTTGTTGTGAATCTTCAGCTCGCGGGAAGCGTGCACGAAGGTTTCGTTGCGAAAGCTGTAGAACGGCTCGGAGTAACCGGCCGACGCCACGATGGCCGAGCAACCGACCAGCTTGCCGGTAGCGGAGTCTTCGAGGACGAAGAAATAGCTTTCCTCACCGTTGAAACTCACTTCGGCGGCGAACGAGGCTTCGCTTGCCGCGATCTTGTCGCTCAGGCGCTCAACGTCATCCGGCAAGGAAGTGACACCAATCGGACTGTCCGCAGCCAGACGCTGTACCTCGCCCAGATCAGCCATTTGCGCGGGGCGCATCACCAGCATGGTGTCACTCCTTTCTAAAACTCTTTTGAGGGAAATAAGCCGGGGCCGCCTTGGAACTCCTGTGGGAGCGAGCTTGCTCGCGATGGAGTGTCAGTCGACACCAATGTGGCTGATCCACCATCGCGAGCAAGCTCGCTCCTACAGTAAAGCGGGCCCGGCATAAAAATTGGGTTCGACGCCTGAAAGATCAGGCGTCGAAGGGTCTATCAGGCTTGCGTCAGTTTTGCCGCCGCACGTTCGAAGCGGTCCAGACCGGCATCGATATCGGCGTCTTCCACCACCAGGCTCGGGGCGAAACGCACCACGTCCGGGCCGGCTTGCAGAATCATCAGGCCTTCTTGTTCAGCGGCGTTGAAGATGTCCTTGGCCTTGCCTTTCCAGGCATCGCTCAGCACACAGCCGATCAACAGACCCAGGCCACGGACCTGGGTGAACAGGCCGTATTTCTCGCCGATCTGCTCAAGGCGTGCCTTGAACTTGTCGTGCTTGGCATTGACGCCAGCCAGCACCTCTGGGGTGTTGATCACGTCGATCACCGCACCTGCGACAGCGCACGCCAGCGGGTTGCCGCCGTAAGTGGTGCCGTGGGTGCCGACGACCAGGTGCTTGGCCAGGTCTTCGGTGGTCAGCATGGCGGCGATCGGGAAACCACCGCCCAGGCTCTTGGCGCTGGTCAGGATGTCCGGGATCACGCCGTAATGCTGGTAAGCGAACAGGTGGCCGGTACGGCCCATGCCGGTTTGCACTTCGTCGAACACCAGCAGCGCGTTGTGCTCGTTGCACAGTTCGCGGGCGCCTTGCAGGTAGGCCAGTTCGGCCGGCAGTACGCCGCCCTCACCTTGAATAGGCTCCAGGACCACGGCGCAGGTCTTGTCGGAAACGGCAGCTTTCAACGCAGCCAGATCGTTGTATGGCACATGGGTGATGCCGGTGATCTTCGGACCGAAGCCATCGGAATACTTCGACTGGCCACCGACGTTCACGGTGAACAGGGTACGGCCGTGGAAGCTGTTGAGCGCGGCGATGATCTCGTACTTCTCGCTGCCATAACGGTCGAACGCGACACGACGGGCCAGCTTGAAGGCGGCCTCGTTGGCTTCGGCGCCGGAGTTGCAGAAGAAGGCGCGCTCGGCAAAGGTGGCGTCAACCAGCTTGTGCGCCAGGCGCAGGGCCGGCTCATTGGTGAACACATTGGACACGTGCCACAGCTTGTTCGCCTGCTCGGTCAAGGCACCGACCAGCGCCGGATGCGCGTGACCCAATACGTTGACGGCAATCCCGCCGGCGAAGTCGATCAGCTCGCGACCGGACTGGTCCCAAACGCGGGAACCGGCGCCACGCACAGGAATGAATGCGGCAGGCGCATAGTTGGGAACCATTACCTGATCGAAATCGGCGCGTTGTACCGCAGCGTGCTCAACGGACATCGGAGTCTCCTGAAGAGAAAACACTCGCCTGAAACTGGCGAGCTTGGTGAGGATTGTAAGGACAGTTTTCAGCCCGGCCTTGCCGCCAAGCGACAACTTCTTATAGCGCAAACCCCGGATTTTCCCGGGTTTACGGCAATGCGACATATAGGGTCGCAAAGGCGCAGTTTAACTGGCGGCGGACGTTTGCGGCAGGCTTGCTGCGTTGTAACTCATGGCAATGGCACGAGTGCGGTAAATATGTACCGCACAGCGTCCGGGTTCGCGCGGTTTCCTAAGGGCCTCATCCCACTTCGATGGTCACCTTAACCGCATGAATACCCAACATACCGACATTGCTAGCGACGCCTTCAGGCCGGACGCTCACTATCAGCACTTGAGCAACGTGATCCCCTCCTGGCTCCGCCAAGCAACGCCTCAACGGCGTGAGGCACTGCGCAACAGCGCGCCAGGCATTCCGGCCGGGCTCAAGGACGCTCCACCCCATCAGCATGCAGAACTGGGCAAACTCATTGCCCGTCATGTGACCAGCCAGAACCAGGTTGATCAAATGATGGCAAAGCTGCAGAGCCCCGCCGACTTCGCCGAACCACTTCTCGAAACGGCGCTCAAGACCCGATTCGGCCTGGAACTGGACGCTCGTAAAACGTTCCTTCGCCTTTACATCCCGGCTCACATCCCATGGCTTCGGCTGAAATCCGGCGCTGCGCGCACCTGGACGGTGTCCCTGCTGGATGCCGCACTGCACAATTTTGAAAGCACCGAAACCAAAGCAGACGCCTTCGAGCCCGCCTCGACTTACATCACGCCCCCCTCTGCTACCGGGCAATTCAATACATTGCCGCAGATACTGGAAAAGATGCCCATCACGGCTTTTACCAGCCTCTGCCGGGAACTGGACATTGGCCAGCGCTATAAAGAGTATCTGGACGACAACCTTGGCATCAGCAATCCCGTGGCCGCGGCAATACTGAAATCGAAAATTCACGACAGCCAGAAAACCGCACTCACCGCTGCCCTGCACATGGCGCAGATGCAAAAATTGCTGGGCAGTGACGTCCACCGACTGACTCTTGGCTTGCTCGACAACCTGCCTTCTTTACGTTTGCATGGTCTGCCCTGGGGCTACCATGAACTGACAATCATGAACGCTCGCCTGACCGGCATCGTTTTGTTTGCACCGGATCTGGAGCGCGCAACAGAAGTGGTCAGAGTGGTGGCCTACATTCCTGACGACCCCGAACACCCGATCAAGGAATACAGTTCAACCGCCGCATTCGCCGAGGAACTTGGTCAGCGCTTGCGTGCCCCCGAATACCAACAGTTTTTCAGTCGATTCATCAATCATGAGGATCGTGGGCACTTTTTCGCGCAGTTGAACAACGAGCTATCACCTTTAACCTGGCAGCCTGTTCCACCGGGCGATCCGCACCCGACCTGGCGAGAGCGCCCTAACCAACGTCCCGACTTGCACATTGCGGCCACACCGGTGAAAGACGATCTCTTGACCCACCTCTATCAGAGCAAGCTCAACAAGATCCTCAACGATGCGCGAGTGATCGCCGTGTCCACCGCAACAGTCGACCAGAGAGCCCGCTGGGCGTTATGGGACTCCTTTACGGAAATAGCTTCGACCCTGCTGAACATCGCGGCCTTTATTGCCCTGCCGTTCGTACCCTTCCTTGGCGAGTTGATGCTGGCCTACATGGCCTACCAGTTGCTCGACGAAACCTTCGAAAGCATTGTTGACTGGGCCGAGGGCCACACCACCGAGGCCTTCGAGCATTTCATGGGCGTTGTTGAATCCGCCGTACAACTGGGCACCTTTGCGGTGGGTGGCGTGATCGCGGCGGGAGAATTTCGCGCGATCCTGCCCAAGGAAATTGTGCAGTTCATCGACCGTTTCAATTCGGTGAAGCGGCCCAATGGCGAAACCCGCTATTGGAAACCCGACCTAACCGCCTACGAGCACCCCGCCACACTCCCGGCAGACTCAAAACCGGATTCACTCGGACTGCACAGGCATCAAGGTAAAACCCTGTTACCCCTGGAAGGCAAAAACTACGCCGTCAGCGAGGACTCCGTCATCGGCGAGTACCGCATCGACCACCCCTCCCGCCCTGACGCCTACAAACCACAACTGCGGCACAACGGCACCGGTGCCTGGCAAACCGAACTCGACCAGCCGTTGAGCTGGGACCAGGCCACCGTGCTGCACCGTATCGGCCCGGACATGCAGCGATTTTCGGCCAGCACCCGCGAGCGCATCCTCAGCATCAGCGGCAGCCACGAAGATACCCTGCGCAAGATACACGTGCATGCCGGGCAGGTGCCGCCGTTACTGGCCGACACACTCAAACGCTTCAGGATCGATCAGGACATACAAACCTTTATTGATCAGATCGGCAGCGACCAGCCGGAGCACTTCCTCAAGGCGGATCCCGTGACGCAGCTGGAACTGCTCAATGAAAACGGTTACTGGCCGGCAAACAAAGGCCTGCGACTGATCGACGAAAATGCGCAAACCCTTTGGCAAAGCCCGGCGCCCGATGTACCCGTGGTGGAAATCGACGCCACCCGCCTCACCGACGGCGACCTGCTGAAAACCTTTCTCCTGACCCTGTCGGACAGCGAAGCCAGAACGCTGATGGGCGAAGAATTCGGTCACCCCTCCCCTGGCCTGGAAAACCGGGCGCAGCGGTTGCGCAAGATACTCGCGCGGCTTGTCGAACAGAAACGGCAAGGCCTGTTCGATCAGCGTTATCGCAGACTCGAACGTGGCGCTCAAGGCCCCATACAAGCAGTCATGGATGCTGAGCCCGGACTGCCAAGCAGCGTTGCAGAAGCGATTGTGAACACAGCAAACGAACAGGAACTGCAACAGCTGAAAAAACCAACCATTTCCCCTCGCCTGGTCGAGCTGAGCCAGGAGGCCAGATTACAAGTACGGGTGACACGCGCCTACGAGGGGCTTGATTTGCCATCGACCGAGAACAACCTCGACACCGACCGGCTGGCCTTGCACACCCTGGAAAAACTGCCGGGCTGGACGGGACAGCTACGACTGGAAGTCCGCCAGTACGCCCATGAAGGCCTCCTGATCGACAGCGTTGGCAGTGCCGACGCGCCCCTGCGTAAAGTGCTGGTGCTCAGAGTAGAAGGCGAGTATCAGGCGTTCGATCAAGACGGCGAAGAACTCAGCGGCATGGACTCGCTTTACGCATGCCTATTACAGGCCATGCCGGACAGTGAACGCACCGCCCTGAACCTTCATATCGGTGAAGGTGAACGACTCAAACAGTTAATTCGCAATCACGCCTTGAGCCGTGACGCATTAAGCTCGCTGCTGGCTCGACACCCCAACCTCAAACCCACCTACGACCCAAAGGTAATGCGCTTGCTCGGTGGCGGTGACGGGTATCGTCAAATGCCACGCAACACACCTACCTTGCAAGCTCGGGCTCAGACACTGTTCCCCCATCTATCCGCCGAAGAGCTCGACGCCTTCGTCGAACGCCTGCAACAGCACCCAAACGGACCGCGGGCAGAACTGAATCGGCTTATGGTTCAACACACGCAGCTCCAGGAAACGCTTTCTTCCTGGCGCGACGAAATTCCGCTGTTTATTCCAGACACACAACTCAGGGTCACTCCCGAGCAATTCGCTGCACAAAAGCAGCTCCGTCGACAGTTCACCATCGACCTGATGGACTGCTGGCGACAGCAATGGACCCTTCCCGAGACCGCGCTTGAAAGAGTCGACTTCAACTTCTTCCAACCGATCATCGGCGAATTGCCAGCCCTGAGCACCGACTTCAGCGGCGTCACAATGCTCACACTGGAAGGCAGCAGCGCCACGCGGGGCATGCATGAGTTTCTGCGCAGCTTTACCGGTTTACGCATCCTGAAACTGCGCGATTTCAACCTTGGCCACTTACCGGACACCCTTCCATCGTTGCAACTCGAAGAACTCATTCTGAGCAATTGCGCGATCACCCTCAGCCCCGAAAGCCAGGTCGGGCTCGCGGGCCTGCATCGGTTGACCACAATGGACCTGTACAAGAACCCCTTGGGCCTGACACCCGATGTCGGCAGCATGCCCGATTTGAATTACATCGACGTATCGCAGACGGGCGTTACTGAACTCCCGCGCGAATTATTGACTCGCCCACGCCTGCGCACCGCCCTGCTCAACAACAACCAGATCAAAGAGTTGCCCGGCGAACTTTTCACGTTGCAACAACGCACCCAGGAGGGTTTCGACCTGGGCAACAATCCGCTTTCAAGCGCAGCCCGCGAACGCCTCAAACAGCACTTCCAGCAGACCCGTCAGGACTTCGGTATCTTTGCCGAAGAAACAGATATCCACCGCGCGCAGGCACTGTACCCCTGGATGGACCAGGAAGACGCCAGCAAATTCGTCTACAAACTGCCCGGGACCCTGGATGAGGGGCGAGTCGAACTGACCCGCCTGGAAGTCGAACTCACCACCCTGGAGAACGACCTGTCGGCCTGGACCGGCAATATTCCAGCCGTCCACCCTCACAGCAATCAACCGTTCACTGCCCAGCAACTGCTGATCGAACACTCGACGCGCGACGCATTCAGAGAGTCCGTACTGCGCTGTTGGCGCCGGGAAAGCGACCCGGAGGACTTCGACGTTTCACTGCAAGCAACTACTTATGACCTGAGTCTGGAGACACGGATTACCGGTAACTTGCCGACACTGAGCGCAGATTTCAGCCATGTTTCTCTGGTTTACCTGAGTAGCGAGAGTGGCCTGACCACAGGCGTCACCGGATTCCTGGAGTGCTTCCCCAAACTCAAGACCCTCGTTATCAACGACTTCAGGCTAGGCGATATCCCGGAGGCGATCTTCCGGATGAGCGATTTGAGATCGCTGAATCTCCCCGACTGCAACATCACCCTGATTCCGCAGTCTGCCCTGAACCTGGCCGAGATGGCCCGCCTGGAATTCATCGACTTGAGAAACAATCCGCTGGGGCTGGCTCCGGATATCAGCCAGATGGCGGACCTGGCGACCCTGCAACTGGACAACTGCGGGCTCACCGAATTACCCGCTGGACTGTTGCAGCTCAAGAGCCTGGAAACCGTAGACCTGAGCGACAACGCAATCAGCCGGATACCCGCCGACCTCCTCGAACTGCCGCTGGAGGTCGCCGAAAGCATCAACCTGCGGGGCAATCCGTTCTCCGAAGACAGCCTGCAGATCCTGATCGAGTATTTCAGGCTGACCAGTGTCGACTTCGGCATTCAGGAAGTGATCGATCGGGCAGAATTGGAGGTGTCGACGTCCGAGGCGTCCGAACCGGAAGACTGATCGGGATCAGGTGCCGATCAGCCGCGCTCCGGCGGCACCGATGACAATTCGAACGGGCTGCTGCTGCGCCGCTGGTTGCGATCTTCCCGCGGCGTGGCACCGAAGAAATTGCGGTAGGCGCTGGAGAAATGCGGCCCCGAGGAGAAGCCACAGGACAGGCCGATCTGGATGATCGACTTGCTGGTTTGCATCAACATCTGCCGGGCCTTGTTCAGGCGCAGTTCCAGGTAATACTGGCTCGGCACGCGGTTGAGGTATTGCTTGAAGATCCGCTCCAGCTGCCGACGGGATACGCACACGTGCTGGGCGATTTCGTCGGTGGTCAGCGGTTCTTCGATGTTGGCTTCCATGAGCAACACTGCTTGTGTGAGCTTCGGATGGCTGGAACCCAGGCGGTTCTGTAACGGAATGCGCTGGCGCTCGCCGCCCTCGCGGATGCGTTCGACCACCAGTTCTTCGGACACCGCACCGGCCAGTTCCGCACCGTGATCGCGGGCCAGCACGGCCAGCAACAAGTCGAGCACCGACATCCCGCCGCACGCGGTCAGGCGATCGCGATCCCAGTCGAACAAGTGACTGGTGGCGATGACCTTCGGAAAGCGCTCGGCGAAATCGTCCTGCCAGCGCCAATGCACAGCCGCGCGATAACCGTCGAGCAAACCCAACTGCGCCAGCGGGTAAACACCGGCCGACAGACCGCCGATCACGCAACCGGAACGCACCAGTTGCTTGAGCGCACTGCTGAGCGCCGGCGCCAGTGTGGTCGGTGGTTCGTCAGCGAGCAGGAACAGTTTCTGGAAGTTTTCGAGCTTGCCGGTCCACGCCTCACCCGGCAATTGCCAGGCGCTTTCGCTCGGCGCTTCGGCCTGCAGGAACGACAGCTCGTAAACCACGTCCGGATGCACACGCTGGGCAACACGCAAGGCCTCCTCAGCCAGCGCAAGCGTCAGTGCTTTAGTGCTGGGCCAAATCAGGAAACCAATTCGATGGGCAGTCATGGTGGGCAATCCGAAACGAAAACAGTGTTAGAAGCCAAAAGCGGCTGCAACCAAATTAGACCATCTGGCGCGCGCTGCGCAGCATGGCCTAATTTGGTGCGTAACGGGAGCGATTACTTCAGGCTACCCGACAGGAATTGCTGCAGACGCTCGGATTGCGGGTTCACCAGCACTTCGCGCGGGTTACCGCTTTCTTCAACCACGCCTTTGTGCAGGAACACCAACTGGTTCGACACTTCACGGGCGAAGCCCATTTCGTGGGTCACCACGACCATGGTCCGGCCTTCCTGGGCCAGAGCCTGCATGACTTTCAACACGTCGCCGACCAGCTCCGGGTCGAGGGCCGAGGTCGGTTCGTCGAACAGCATCACCTCAGGTTCCATCGCCAGCGCACGGGCAATCGCCACGCGCTGCTGCTCGCCGCCGGACATGTGCCCAGGGTAAGCATCCTTGCGATGGGCCACGCCCACCTTGTTCAGGTAGTGTTCGGCCTTCTCGCGCGCTTCAGCCTTGGACACGCCAAGCACATGCACCGGCGCTTCCATGATGTTTTCCAGCGCGGTCATGTGCGACCACAGGTTGAAATGCTGGAACACCATCGACAGGCGCGAACGCATGCGTTGCAGCTGTTTCGGGTCGGCGGCCTTCAGCGCACCGTCCTTGTTCGCCACCAGCTTCAGCTCTTCGTTGTTGAGCAGAATCCTGCCCGCGTGCGGCTGCTCCAGCAGGTTGATGCAACGCAGGAAAGTACTTTTGCCGGAGCCACTGGAACCGATGATGCTGATCACATCGCCGGCTGCCGCTTTCAGGGACACGCCCTTGAGCACTTCGTGACTGCCATAGCGTTTATGCAGGTCTTGGACTTCAAGTTTGTACATGCTGTCGGTTCTCACAAAAACAGTCAGTCAGTGATATCAGTGCTTGCGCGGGGCCAGGTAGCCCAGCCAGCGGCGCTCGGCCATCTTGAACAGCTTCACCAGGATGAAGGTCAGGCACAGGTAGAATACGCCAGCGGTGATGTACGCCTCGAACGGCAGGTAGAACTGGGCGTTGACCGTGCGCGCGGCACCGGTGATGTCGATCAGGGTCACGATGGACGCCAGACTGGTGGTCTGCAGCATCATGATCACTTCGTTGCTGTACTGCGGCAGCGCGCGACGCAGGGCCGACGGCAGCAGGATGCGCTTGTACATCTTGACCCGCGACATGCCCATGGCCTTGGCCGCTTCGATCTCGCCGTTCGGCGTGGCGCGCAGGCTGCCGGCGATGATTTCGGCGGTGTAGGCGCTGGTGTTGATCGCGAACGCCAGGCACGCACAGAACGTTGCGCTGGACAGCCACGGCCAGAGGAAACTTTCCCGCACGGCTTCGAACTGCGCCAGACCGTAGTAAATCAAGAACAGCTGCACCAGCATCGGCGTGCCGCGGATCACGTAGGTGTAGAGCCAGGCCGACATGTTGACGACCGAGTTCTTCGAGACGCGCATCAGGCCCAGCGGCAAGGCGCACAGCAAGCCGAAGAACAGCGACAGCGCGAGCAGTTTGAGGGTGGTCACCAGGCCGCCAAGGTACAGCGGCATGGCCTCCCAAATGACGTTGTAGTCGAAGATCATAGATCAGCCGCCCTTACGCCTACCGAGTAGCGCTTCTCAAGGTGACGCAATGCCAGCAACGACACACTGGTGATCACCAGGTACATCGCGGCTACTGCGAGGAAGAAGGTGAAAGGCTCGCGGGTGGCATCGGCCGCCTGCTTGGCCTTGAACATCATGTCTTGCAGACCCACCACCGAAATCAGCGCGGTAGCCTTGGTCAATACCAGCCAGTTGTTGGTGAAACCCGGAATCGCCAGGCGAATCATCTGTGGTACCAACACCCGGAAGAACACCTGAAAACTGCTCATGCCGTAGGCCATGCCGGCTTCGGCCTGACCCTTGGGGATCGCCATGAAGGCGCCACGGAAGGTTTCCGACAGGTACGCACCGAAGATGAAGCCCAGGGTGCCGATACCGGCCGCCAACGGGTTCAGGTCGATGTACTCGTCAAAGCCGAGCAGCGGTGCGACGCGGTTGAGCAGGTCCTGGCCGCCGTAGAAAATCAGCAGGATCAGCACCAGGTCGGGAATACCGCGGATCACCGTGGAATACAGGTCGCCCAGCCAGGCCAGCCAGCGCACCGGCGACAGACGCAGTGCCACGCCGATCAGGCCCAGAACGATGGCCATGGCCATGGACGACAAGGCGAGCTGAAGCGTCAGCCAAGCGCCATCGAGGATGACAGCCCCGTAGCCTTTCAACATGATTCAGGTCCTCGAAAGTTGGGATGAAAAAATGGCGCAAACCTCAGAGATCCTGTTGCTTGCGCCATTTCGGACTTGTCGCTGGGACGTATTACTTGCCGTAGATATCGAAGGCGAAGTACTTGTCCTGGATTTGCTTGTACTTGCCGTTCGCACGAATGGCTGCGATGGCGTTGTTGAGCTTGTCCAGATCTTCCTTGTCGCCCTTGCGCACCGCGATGCCTACGCCGTCGCCGAAGTATTTGACGTCGGTGAACGCAGGGCCGACGAAGGCGAAGCCTTTACCGGCATCGGTTTTCAGGAAGCCGTCATCCAAAAGCGTAGCGTCTGCCACGGTGCCGTCGAGGCGGCCGGCGGCCACGTCGAGGTAAATTTCGTTCTGCGAACCGTAAGGCTTGATCTCGGCACCCAGCGGGGCCAGGACTTCGCGGGCGAAACGCTCGTGGATCGAACCACGCTGCACGCCGATGTTCTTGCCCTTGAGCTCGGTCAGGCCTTCGCTGACCTGAGTGCCGGCCTTCATGACCAGGCGAGCCGGAGTGTTGTAGTACTTGTTGGTGAAGTCCACGGACTTCTTGCGATCTTCAGTGATCGACATGGACGACAGGATCGCGTCGATCTTGCGCACTTTAAGCGCTGGGATCAGGCCGTCGAACTCTTGCTCGACCCACACGCACTTGACCTTCATTTCTTCGCACAGCGCGTTGCCGATGTCGTAGTCGAAACCAACGATGCTGCCATCCGGCGCCTTGGACGCGAACGGAGGGTAAGCCGCCTCGATACCGATTTTCAGAGGTTTTTCATCGGCGAAGGTTGGCAAGGACAGCACGGAGAGTGCCAGGGCGCCAAGCAGCACGAGTTTCTTCATCTTGGGACTCCATCGGTAAAGGGCAAAAACGGCAGAGTGAGCGACAGCCCAATATGCGAATGAGTGGAACCAGAAAGCAGTGCTGCGTCCTGGGAAGCGGGTGTTGAAATTCAACACGAGCAACGACGAGCGAGTGATCGGCATTCTAACGACAGGCCCGAGGCCGATATTTCTTCAATGCGACAACTAATTACAGAAGCACCGAGAAAGCCGTTTTAGCACGTTGACAGCCCTGCAAAATCATGCAAGAGCAAAAGATAGTGAACCGATCTATGTTGCAAATTGCGGGCCTATTATTGGCAAACCCTTCTAATCCGGCAAGCGCAGTGTAGCGGCTTATTTTTTTGAGGCGCATTTCAAGCCCGGATTTAAGCACTGGCGTTTCCCAATGCCCCGTATTGGCGCGATGCGGTTACACATTCAGTAACCTGAAAGAAAGCAGGTAACAGTAGGAAAATGCCGACAGAGTATCCCGATAATTATTGGTAGATGTTGCTGTAGCGCCTGCTAAACCGCTATCGCGAGCAAGCTCGCTCCCACAATGGTTTTGTGTCGAACGCAAATATCGCATTCACCACAGATCCCCTGTGGGAGCGAGCTTGCTCGCGATGAGGCCAGCCCAACCAACACAAAAACCCAGGCACAAAAAAGCCCCGCCAGGCTCAACACCTGACAGGGCGTTTAAGTGACTCAGAACCGCCGCTTACGCGACATTCATGGTCTTGTGGGTATCAATCAAATGCTGCACCACACTCGGATCAGCCAGGGTGGAAATATCCCCCAACCCATCATATTCAGCCGTGGCAATCTTGCGCAGAATCCGGCGCATGATCTTGCCCGAACGAGTCTTCGGCAGCCCCGGCGCCCACTGGATCACATCCGGCGAAGCAATCGGGCCGATCTCCTTGCGCACCCAGTTTTTCAGTTCCAGGCGCAGTTGCTCGTTCGGCTCTTCACCGTTTTTAAGGGTGACATAGACATAAATGCCCTGCCCCTTGATGTCGTGCGGCACACCGACCACCGCCGCTTCGGCGACTTTCGGGTGCGCAACCATCGCGCTTTCGATCTCGGCGGTGCCCATGCGGTGGCCGGACACGTTGAGCACGTCATCCACGCGACCGGTGATCCAGTAGTAACCATCGGCATCGCGACGGGCGCCGTCACCGGTGAAGTACATGCCACGGAAGGTCTTGAAGTAAGTGTCGACGAAGCGGTCATGGTCGCCAAACAGCGTACGCGCCTGGCCTGGCCACGAATCGAGAATCACCAGGTTGCCCTCGGCCTCGCCTTCGACGATGTTGCCCAGGTTGTCCACCAGGGCCGGTACCACGCCGAAGAACGGACGCGCCGCAGAGCCTGGCTTGAGCGCATGAGCGCCCGGCAGCGGGCTCATCATGTTGCCGCCGGTTTCGGTCTGCCACCAGGTGTCGACGATCGGGCAACGGGACTTGCCGACGTTCTTGTAGTACCAATCCCAGGCTTCCGGGTTGATCGGCTCGCCCACCGAACCCAACAGGCGCAGGCTGCTGCCATCGGCGCCTTCAACGGCGGCGGTGCCGGAGGCCATCATGGCGCGGATCGCGGTCGGTGCGGTGTAGAGGATGTTGACCTTGTGCTTGTCGACGATCTTCGCCACCCGGGTGATGTCCGGGTAGTTCGGCACGCCTTCGAACAGCAGCGTGGTCGCGCCATTGGCCAGCGGGCCGTAGACGATGTAGCTGTGGCCGGTGACCCAACCGACGTCGGCGGTGCACCAGTAGATTTCACCCGGACGGTAGTCGAACACGCGCTCGTGGGTCATGGCCGCGTACAGCAAGTAGCCGCCGGTGGTGTGCTGCACGCCCTTCGGCTTGCCAGTGGAGCCGGAGGTGTAAAGGATGAACAGCGCTTCTTCGGCGCCCATCTCTTTCGGCGCACACACGGTGCCGGCCACTTTCATCAGGTCCTCGAACCAGATGTCGCGATGCTGGTTCCACTTGATGTCGCCACCGGTGCGCTTGCACACGATGACTTTCTGGATGCTGCTGGTTTCCGGGTTGGTCAGCGCGTCGTCGACGTTGGCCTTGAGCGGGATCTTCTTGCCGGCACGAATGCCTTCGTCGGCGGTGATCACCACTTTGGATTTGCAGTCGATGATGCGACCGGCCAGGGCTTCCGGCGAGAAGCCGCCGAACACCACCGAGTGAATCGCGCCGATCCGGGTACAGGCCAGCATGGCGACCACGGCTTCGGGGATCATCGGCATATAGATAGTCACCACGTCGCCGCGGTGCACATCCTGGCCACGCAGGGCGTTGGCGAACTTGCACACTTGCTCGTGCAGTTCGCGGTAAGTGATGTTGCGGCTTTCGGCAGGGTCATCGCCCTCCCAGATGATCGCGACCTGATCGCCGCGCTCGGCCAGATGACGGTCCAGGCAGTTGTAGGAAACGTTCAGGGTGCCGTCGGCGAACCATTTGATGTCGACATGGTGATCGTCGAAGGAAGTCTGCTTCACCGTGGTGAAAGGCTTGATCCAGTCGAGGCGCTTGGCTTGCTCGCGCCAGAAGCCGTCGGGGTTGACGACCGACTGCTGGTACATGGCCTTGTAGGTCGCCTCGTCGGTCAGCGTGTTAGCCAGAACCTCGGGACGAACGGGATACAGGGAAGCCGCACTCATCTTTCTTACCTCGGTGGAATAGTTGTTTTTGTATGACCCTGTTTTAGCCGGGCCGGGGCTATAGAACCATTCGACGATGGTAGTAACAAGTCCCTACAAAATGTCGTGAAAAACCGTCAACCCCACTACCGCCGCGGTACCTGTGGGAGCGAGCTTGCTCGCGATGGTCGTCAACGATAACGCGCCCAATCTGACACCCCGCAGTGCAAGCTCGCGCCTACAAAAGAAGAGGTTATTCAGGGATTGTTACAGGATCTGTCAAAAGTGTTTATCAAAACCACGCCTATATGGACGAAGCGTCGACGCCTAAAATCAGCCACGCCAACAAGGCAACCTGATTAACCAAGTTGCAGCCCCCACGAAGGCAGTTAATCAAACCCCTGATACCGAAGCTCCACACGCAATCCCAAAAAGATTGCGTGCCCCCTTTCGACCTCTAAAAGGTAAATTTCAAATGAAAGCTTTATTGGTTCTGGCCCTCAGCAGTCTGTGCGCAACCGCCATGGCAAACGAGGTCCCGACTGATGTCGCACAGCAACAACCAGCAATAGAGGAATACACCTACTCCACCCACCTGGACATCGCCAAAGTGACCTCCATGAGCGAAGCCCCGAACGTGTGTGAAGTTGTGCCGATGAAAATGGAATACGAAGACTCCCACGGCCAACGACATATCCTGCGCTACAGCATGATGGGCAATGGCTGCTCCAACGGCTGATCCCCCCCCCCGCTTCACCCCTCCCCCAAAAGGTTCGACCCACCCGCCGCGATCAGGCAGATGAAGCGCCGAACCTTAAAGATCGATTAATTCGATTATTTTAAGCATTTATTTGCGCTTTTTTATCGAAATAGCAGGCGTAGAATCAACTGCAACCCAAGACAAACAACACCCACGAATCTGGAGCAACAACCATGAAAACCCAACTGATCCTCGCCCTGACCCTCTCCGTCCTGGCAGCCAACACCTTCGCCGCCGATGGTTACGACCGCACCGGCTCTGCCGTTTACACCAGTGAAGCGGCTGTCGCTTCCGACGGTTCCGACCACACCGGTGCCGCCCGCCTCGCCGCCGATGGTGCCGATCACGTCGGTGCAGGCAAACTGGCCTCCGATGGCTCCGACCACATCGGCGCAGCCCGTCTAGCCGCCGATGGTGCCGATCACGTCGGTGCCGCTCGCCTGAGCTGATCCGCCAGCGTGACTTCACAGCCCGACTTCGGTCGGGCTTAGTTGTGTCTGGAGCCTGAGAAAACCCCACCGAAACACAAGATGTAGTGAAAAAAGCCTTTTTTGGTCATTTCTTGAACAAAAATAATCCGGGGCAAAAAATTAAGAAAAAAAATCTTCCCCCGCCAACATCGTTCAAAGCCCTGTAAACCCTCACTCCGACCGAAAAACGGCCCCCGTCGACCGTTCCGTGAGCCATTTCGCCGCACCACAGCACGCAAAACTTCCCTATAATGCGGCCTTAAACGGGCCTGCAATATTCCCTTACAGGGACGAAAAGCCAGTCTGAAGCCCCGCACAAGCGATCAACGCTTGCTGCGCCCATCAGTGGCTCTCGGAACCCCGTACAAAATTCTGTTTGATGCCTGCGTATAGCTGCCGCAAAAAACGATTCCTTTAGATCCAACGCGGCCAGTAAGGCCGTGTGAAAAACCGACCTATCCAATTTCACACGGGCACACTGGCCCTCACGCAGGAGACGACACGTCATGCTGAGCTGGGACGAATTCGACAAAGAAGACACGGAAGTAGCAGTCAAGAGCGCCAACGCTGGCCACGCCACCGAAGCCAACATGGACCGTCTCGACAGCGCCGGCGGTGCCGCCGCCCTGGAAGCCCGTGCCGTGACCGCCGCTGACTCCGCCGCCGTTGCCCGCGCCAAAGCTGCCCTGGATTCCCTCGACGTCGCCGAAGGCCTCGCCGAACTCGAAGGCGCCTCCGCCCGTGTCGCCGTTGACGAAAAGCGCATGATCAACTGCCGCGCCGACCTCAACCAACTCGTACCCTTCAAGTACGACTGGGCCTGGCAGAAGTACCTGGACGGCTGCGCAAACCACTGGATGCCGCAAGAAGTCAACATGACCGCCGACATCGCCCTCTGGAAAAACCCGGAAGGCCTGACCGACGACGAGCGCCGCATCGTGATGCGCAACCTCGGCTTCTTCTCCACCGCCGACTCCCTGGTTGCCAACAACCTGGTCCTGGCCGTGTACCGTTTGATCACCAACCCGGAATGCCGCCAGTACATCCTGCGCCAAGCCTTCGAAGAGGCGATCCACACCCACGCCTACCAGTACTGCATCGAATCGCTGGCCATGGATGAAGGCGAAATCTTCAACATGTACCACGAGATCCCGTCGGTCGCGAAAAAAGCCACCTGGGGCCTGAAATACACCCGTTCGATCTCCGATCCGAAGTTCGAAACCGGCACCGTCGAAACCGACAAAGAACTGCTGCGCAACCTGATCGCCTACTACTGCGTTCTGGAAGGCATCTTCTTCTACTGCGGCTTCACCCAGATCCTCTCCATGGGCCGCCGCAACAAAATGACCGGCGTCGCCGAGCAGTTCCAGTACATCCTGCGCGACGAATCCATGCACCTGAACTTCGGCATCGACGTGATCAACCAGATCAAAATCGAAAACCCGCATTTGTGGGATGCCGAGATGAAGGAAGAAGCTTCGCAGATGATTCTGCAGGGTACTCAGCTGGAGATCGAATACGCTCGTGACACCATGCCTCGTGGGGTATTGGGCATGAACGCTGCGATGATGGAGGACTACCTGAAGTTCATCGCTAACCGTCGTCTGTCGCAGATTGGGTTGAAGGAAGAGTATCCAGGGACGACTAACCCGTTCCCTTGGATGAGCGAGATTATGGACTTGAAGAAAGAGAAGAATTTCTTTGAGACTCGGGTTATTGAGTATCAGACTGGTGGTGCGCTTAGCTGGGATTAATTTCCAAACTAGCCGCGATTTGAAGACTTGAATCGACAAATCGAACATCTGAAAGCCCCGATCTGATCGGGGCTTTTTTATGGGGTAGGAAAACTCTTACTCACAATCTCAGTAGCAGCTAAACCTCCTACATGTATTCCAGCACCTTCTGTATTGAGGGCCATTCCAAGCGGCCTTAAGCTCTACTGCAGGTGCCTAAGAAACGCCCAACGTAGAAAGCTAGCCAATTACACAGACGAGCAGTCACCCTTGGTGATTTATCGTACGGATGTGTGAGGCTTTTGCTCGTTGGAGCTTCTTATGTCCACTCTATGTTGGGGGTCAGGCCCGCCAAAGTCCAAACGTAGAGGTAATGGATATGCCTGAACACAACCTTCTCGTCACTCTCCAAACCATGGAGATCGGTCATGTCTGATCTCTTTTCTGTAACAGTCTTCACCCGCCACAACCTCCCTCTCCACGCCCTCCTCCTAGAAAACCAACCATGGTTTTGCGCCCGTGATATCGGACGCTTGATGGGTTTCCATCTAAGTGAGCGCATGGTCAACAAACTGGATAAAGACCAACACCACACGTTGTGGATTGAGTATTACCGGCAACCGGAAAAGCAGTTGATGCTCAGCGAGTCAGGTGTGTACGCGCTGTTGGTGTATCACTACGCGCCAGGAAATCGGTTGCTGCGAGAGTGGATCACTCATCAAGTGGTGCCGGCCTTGCGTGATGTGGAGCAGTCGGGTAATTCGGACCGGCCGATGTTGAGTGTGTTGGATTGGCCAGAAATGTCGCTGAGCCTGCTGCATTGGCAGGATGAACCGTGGATTCGGTTACGGGATATGCCTTGTTTACTACTGGGCCAGCAGCGAACGTCTTGGTGGCGGAAGGTTTCGCAGTTTTTTCTGTTTTAACAGGCTATCGCAAAAAGGGTGCAACCCTCTGCACCCTATATTGATTTTGCCCGCCGAACGTCCAATCGACTAACCACTGGCCGTCTGTAACCACTTAGATTGCAGCGGCAATCCCTCAGGCCCACCCATCAAGATGCCCTGCTCCAAATCAAATGGCAGCACCCAGAGCTTAAGTTGTGGTGCGAATTCGAATACCTGCAATGGGGCATCAAACGTAGCTTGTTTTGGGTAGATCAGCACCAACTCTCCATCCCCCGCTAGGTATTTATGACCATAAGCGAACAACTGATAAAAGTCGGATTGCTTCAAACCGTAATTTTTATCCTCTCCCGATGAACTCAGTCGCTTCCATTTTGTGTCGAGCACCCAGATTTTCTGCTGATGGTGGATCATCAGGTCCGGCCGCAGCTGGAAGAAGTTTTCATCCCTATGCTTACACAGGTGTTCGCTGCGGGTTTGGGTGAGCAGTCGCGCATCGTGCAGCAGGTCCCTATTTAGGCTCGCAGCTACATAACGCTCAAATAGCTTTTCCATTGGGAATAACAAGCTCATGCCGTGCCAATCCCCAGCGACTGCTAAAGGCATCTGTTGATTGATAATCAGCTCGCACCATGGTTTCACCGGTACGTAGTGCGCCATCAGTCGCTCGTTACTCCACAGTTTGAAATCCTGATGCACGTTGCGACTTGTAGGCACCTCTAACAACACGGTTCTTAACTCATGAGCCAGTCGCCAGTTACCAGCATCTTTTGTTGTTTTGCAGACCTGATCTAACGCGAATTTGATTAAGCGATTCTCTGGTCGGTCGGGCAAATAAATATCATGTCGTATCTGGAAATGGTGCTGCCGACCAGGGGGTTGGCGCATTTGCTTGACCACATCTAACTGACCACGAAGGAATCGCTGTTCCTCCTCCACTCGCTGGTAGTCAAAGCGTAGGCCCCGATTGATCAAGTGATCCAGAGCCAGTAAGAATCGGCCCATGACCCATTCGCTCAACGGCGCATCGAAACTCTGAAGATCCGCCGCGCCGACTTCACGGGTGGGTAAATCTAGGGTGGCTTGGATCATGCGCCTCAGCAACGCTCTGCTCTGCTTGATGCAGTCCTCGCGCTCGAAATGCTTAGGAAGTATTTCAAGGCGCGTACCACAGGGTGTTTCCAATACGCCGACGTAGTTGTCGAGCTTGAGCAAGCAACGGTTTTCGAGCTGGACCAGCCCCGCCCCAGCCTTGCTGAAAAAAGCACTTAATCTGCACAACCAGTCGAAGGCTGAAACCGATACCTGAGCAAGGTCTAACGTCGGCACAGCGACGTTATCTGTCGTCAGCCTCGCGTATTCGCGAACCGTGACAATGGGTTTCACGCCGTCACGCCTTTCAATGCTCGGATAACTGCTACGCCAAGATGACGAGTATTCAACTCACGACCGCTTGAATGGTGTGTTGTCAGGCCATGTTCTGCTGCAAGCTCACGCAATATAGGCCTAGAGGGACGGACGATCTTTCCCGCCTGTAGAACTTCGATTGAACCGCTTTCAAGCTGACGAACCTGGATATCGCCTTTTTCAGCTTCGATAGCGTCTTGCAGCTTTGGAAGCACAGCTTGGTGATCAATGACGCCCCAATAGGACTCGATCCGAGCAAAAGCCTCTTCATTGATCATCCATTGGTTATTTTGGTTGCTGAGCACCACTTGATCGCCAAACAACGAATCTGGCTTGAATGGTGGCTGTTCGATAAAGCAATTTTCAGCGGCTTTACGATGATCGTTGAGCACCCATTGAATCCGCTGCCAATCTTCAAAAAAGTACTCTTGCAGCAGCGGGAGAACTTGTTCACGAAAAATCTGCCCCAATCGTTCCAACGTAGGGTCGCTATCTAGCGGCATAAAATAAGCGTGTCCCAGACAATGATCTCGATCTAGCAACATTTCGATTCGCTGATTCATCACTCTCAGTAGCTTGGCAATATTGAGCTCACCTACGGCAATGTCTTTCAACAACTCAGGCTTAGGCAGCATTTCGCGGAAAGTGAAGCGACGACGTAAAGCGATATCTAGACCGGCCAACGAACGATCAGCAGTGTTCATCGTGCCAATGAGATAGACATTGTTCGGTACACTGAAATGCTTCTTCGAATACGGCAGCGTCACTTTCAGAGCCTCGTCAGCCTCAGCACGCTTGGACGGTTCGATTAGCGTGATCAGTTCACCGAAAATCCGAGAAATATTGCCGCGATTTATTTCATCGATGATGAGTACATGAGCATTGCAAGGTTGAGTTTTTGGCTCAACCTCGGCGCCGTTGGATCGCCCATCCAATATCCGCGCCACCAAAAGCGGCAAAATATTGTTGTAGCCATTGATGAGATACGGCTCCAGCATAGTCTCTGGCACCTTGTCAAAAACCTGCTTGTTGCGAATGTCTGCGACAGTTAAACGTCCTGCGCGCACATATTCAGCAAGCGTGTTAAGCATGTTCATACCAACCGGCAACTCTTTACCGTTGGGTTTAACCAAATTGAGCAACTCTGTGGATGAACTTGTGACTACGTATCCCGAACCAAAGGTTTCGCCCTTAGTAAAGAGAGCACCATGGCTCACTTCCGCTGCGTGCGCTTGTTGGGTCACTTTGGCAGTGGTACATAATCTTTTGAACACACCATCAACAACGTCATATCGCAATTGCCCGTCGTCTCCGCTTTCCGCGCGTAGGCCTTCAACGAAGTCTTCGTAGCTGAAGCTTTGATGAAACGTGACGAACTCGACATGTCCGTCTGCGGCTAACTCATCGAAGCGCTTCTTCAGCGCAGCCCGATTTTCTTTGTTGGTCTGAAGAAACTCAGGGGCGAGGATTTCTAGCGCTGCCTCGATGGTGGCGAAAGT
The DNA here is from genome assembly GCF_002236115.1 of Pseudomonas jessenii. Lineage (GTDB taxonomy): Bacteria > Pseudomonadota > Gammaproteobacteria > Pseudomonadales > Pseudomonadaceae > Aquipseudomonas > Aquipseudomonas jessenii. Next base: position 408,713 of record NZ_NIWT01000003.1, read on the forward strand.
CTTCCCGGTACCGGGAGGGCCAAACAAGATCTGGTTGAGTGCAGGCGAGGTCATCGAGTCGCTTTCCTTGGCTACGTGAGCAAAAAAGGGGCATCGCGTGGTGGCGGCTCGATCAAAGTCGGTAGGAGTTATAGGAACCAAAACCCGACCATGGAAACAGGCTACAGCCGCAGGAGATTAATCCTACAACGGTAACTACATTGCCATCACGGGTAAAGCTGTACAGAGAGGCGAATCTGCTGCGGAGATAGGTCGCTCAAACAATCCGCTGCTTGAGTTTCAAGTAGCAGACTTTGTTTAAGTGGCGCATTCACTGACGCCATCGCGAGCAAGCTCGCTCCCACAGGGGATTGGCGGCACACACCGCAAGCCATTCCCCCACTCAACGCCCCACCTCCCCTCCTTCATCCCCCTCCACATAATCCACCCGATAATTCGCCACATAACTATCCACAGCCGTCCCAATCGTAGGAAAAAACGCCGTCTCCCCCAGCCGCGCAAACAACCCAAACCGCTTCAGCTTGTCCTTCACCGGATCCTTCATCTCCGCAATGCACAACTCAATACCCGCCGCATGCAAGGTGTCGTCCAGTTCGGCCAGCATGTCGGCAGACGTCACATCGACACTGGTGACGGGCTCTGCGGCGACCACCAGCCAGCGCACGGGGGTGGGCGATGCCGCTACGGCGTCCAGCACTCGGTCGCTGAACAGTTCGGCGTTGGCGAAAAACAAGGGCGCATCCCAGCGAAACAGGACCAGGCCGGGGATCAGGCGTGCGTCGGGGTAGCGTTTGATGTCGTGGTAGCCCTTGACCCCATCGGCGCGGCCCAATACTGCGGAGTACGGGCGCCAGCCGTCCCAGAGGAATTCAATGACGGCAATCACGATGGCCAGGCCTATGCCCTCGATGGCGCCGAACACGGCCACGCCGACGGTACAGACAATCGACAGCCAGCACTCCCAGCGCTGGATGCGATAGATCCGGCGCAGGTCGGCGATCTCGATCAGGCCAATGGCCGAGGCGATCACGACTGCTGCCAGGGCGCTGGACGGTAAGTGTTGCAGCAGGTCCGGTGCCACCACCAGCAGCAAGGCAACCGCCAGTGCGCCGACGACGCCGGTCATTTGGGTTTTGGCTCCGGCGGCTTCGGCCACGGGCGTGCGTGACGAGCTGCTGCTGATCGGGAAGCCTTGGAAAAAACCGGCCGCCAGGTTGGCGATGCCGAGGCCCACCATTTCCTGGTTCGGGTTGACGTAGGTTCGGGTCCGCGCCGCATAGACGCGGGAGAGCACGCTGGTGTCGGCGAACGAGACGAGTGCGACGGCGCAACCGCCGATCAACACCGGGACGATATCGGCGCTGGTGATCCAGGGGATGGCGAAGCCGGGCAAGCCTTGGGGGAGCGAACCGAGGACCGACACTCCGGCGCGTGTCGCAAGGTCGAGTGCTCCCACGGCGACTGTCGCGCCAACCACTGCGATCAGGATGCCCGGCAGTCGCGGCCATCGTTTGAGCAGCAGGATCACCGCCAGGGTGAGCCCGCCCACCATGAAGGTGGTCCAGTTGACCTTCCCCTCCATCACCGCGGAGGCGATGGCCCCTATGTTGCTCAATGGGCCGTCGGATTCAATCGAAAAACCGAACAGCTTGGGCAACTGGCTGATCAATACGGTCAGTGCGATGCCGTTCATGTAGCCGTAGCGGATCGGTTTTGACAGCAGTTCGGTGATGAAACCCAGGCGCGCGATACCGGCCAGGATACACACCGCTCCCGAGACGATCGCCATCATCCCCGCCAGGGCGACGGCACGCTGCGGATCGCCGCCGGAGAGTGGAATGATGACGGCAAGGATGACGGCCACCAGGGAGGAATCCGGCCCCATCACCAGAATTCGGCTAGGGCCGAACAAGGCATAGAACAGCAGCGGAACGATGGTCGCGTAGAGGCCATATATGCCGGGCACGCCCGAAGCCACCGCATAGGCGATACCGACGGGCACCAGCATCGTGGTCAGCACCAGGCCGGCCACGATGTCGTAACGCAACCATGCCGGTTGGTATTCGCGCAGCATGCTCAGCCCCGGTACCCAACGGCGCCAGCCGGTCTGTTCATCCCGGCGGGCTATCCGGCCTGGCTCCGGGAGAGGGGGCGAAGCATCTGAATGGCTCATGAACCGCCCTCGTTGATGGACTGTGCAGGCTCGGCGATATCGAAGTGATCTGAGTGTAGCTATTGCTTCGAATGCGCCATCACTGGAAGCTGTTCACCTAAAGGATTTGGAACCCGACATGAAATTCGACCTCGCCTATTGCCTCGGCCTCAACGACAAGTTGTCGATCTACGACGTTCGGGATCTGAATTTCGACGAGACGATGGATTTCGACTCCGCCAAGGAACACTTCCAGTGCCCCAACGATGCCTGTCGTTTGGCGTTCGATGCGACCAATGAGCTGGGCACGTTCAACGCGAAGAATGTGAATTACGTGCGCACGCCGCACTTCAAGAACCTGCCGAGTACGCGGCATGTCGAGGGCTGCCCTTATGTCAGCTTGAAGACGCCTGCGTCGGGTGGGGATGAGACGGAAACGGATGACAGCCGCGAGGAAAATTTCCCGTCGGAATTGTTACTGACTCGGCGTGAATATCTGCGTAAGCCGTCCAGCCCGAAGGTCGCGGTGGACGGGGTGCGGGATGAGTCGCTGAAGCTTTCGGTGGCAAGCACTGTCGAGCAACCGGACAGGGAATCGGCCCCGGACAAGACCAGCGTCTTCGCCCATCCGGTGGAGTGTTTCGTGTCGAACTTCGACGACAAGGATTTGCTCAAGCGTGTGCCGCTGAAGATTGGCGAGCACACCGCGCCCTACGGGTCGTTTTTCAAGAAAATCGAATACCTGCAGGACAACAAGGGGCTGATTTACTGGGGCAAGGTAAAGGAGATCAAGGACTACACCCAGAGCTTTCGCATCGATTTCGAGAAGAAGGTCTGGTTCGAGAAAAAGCCTTACTCGGTCAATGTCTACCTGAGCAAGAAGCTGATCGACAGCTACCGCAAGCGCAAGGCGTTCCTGGAGGAGATCAAGCACGCCATCGAGAGCGGGCGGGAGTTGTATTGCTTCTTTTATGGCGTAACGCCCGAGCTGAAGCAGGTGCCGAGCAAGAAGAACCCCGAGCAGACGTTCGGGGTGTTCAGCGCCAACATCGAGAATCTGGATCACTTTATCGTGCGGGAGGCGCCGGGGTTGGCGGGCAAATAGGCGCAGCACCGTTCGTCTGCCTGAAAAGACAAATCAAAAAATGCGTTTGATCCGGGCTCAAAACAACTGTACAAAAACACAGTATATTTTGAACCAACACTCTCGAGCCCGGAGAACACCATGGCCTCTCAAGCGATGAAAATCACCCTGGAACGTATCGCCCTCTTCCAATTCACCCCGGCCCACTGCGCCCAGGCCCGAGCGATGCTGGGCTGGAGTGTGGAAGAGCTGTCGCGGGAGTCCCGAGTCTCGGTGGATGCCATTCAACGCTTCGAAGCACGCCAGGAGGTGCTGGATGTCACGTGCCTGGCGCTGGCCTATCGGCTTGAAGCCGAAGGGTTGGTGTTCTTCCCGGGATTTGCGCCGGGTCGAGGGATGAACGTCAAAGGTTCTACGCCGAATCCGGTTGGGCGGGCGGATTTTGCGATGGTGGAGTGAGCCAACTCACTGACTGACGATAAATGGCCCCTTGTAGGAGCGAGCTTGCTCGCGAAAAACATCTGGACAACGCGATCATTCAGACAGCACGCGTTATCGTTAACGTCCATCGCGAGCAAGCTCGCTCCTACAGGGCCCATCACTCTACGCGTTATGAGCCACCACCCGCTCACTCTCCCCTTCCACCGCCAACCACCACGCACCACCACGCTGCGGATGCATCAGGTTGAACGCCTCGCCCATCTGCGGCGTGGTGATCGATACGTTGCGTTCCCAGGCCAGGGCCAGGATACGGTCGAAGGGTTCGTACCAGGCGTGCATCGACAGGTCGAACGTACCGTTGTGGATTGGCAGTAGCCAGCGGCCCTTGAGGTCGAGGTGGGCTTGCAGGGTTTGTTCGGGTTGCATGTGCACGTGTGGCCAGTCGACGTTGTAGGCACCGGTTTCCATCAGGGTCAGGTCGAATGGACCGTACTGTTCGCCGATGCGTTTGAAGCCGTCGAAGTAGCCGCTGTCGCCGCTGAAGAAGAGGCGCGTGTCGCCGTCGATCATCACCCACGAGGCCCAGAGGGTGCTGTTGCTGTCGAACAGGCCACGGCCGGAAAAGTGCTGCGACGGGGTAGCGATGAACTGGATGCCATCGACTTCCGTGCCTTGCCACCAATCCAGTTGGCGGACTTTGCTCGCGTCGATGCCCCACTTGATCAGGGTGTCGCCTACGCCCAGCGGGGTAAGGAAGTGTTTGGTCTTGTCCGCGAGCTTGAGCACGGCCTGATGATCCAGGTGATCGTAGTGGTCGTGGGACAGGATCACCGCTTCGATCGGTGGCAATTCTTCCAGGCTGATCGGTGGCTGGTGGAAACGCTTGGGGCCAGCCCATTGTACGGGCGAGGCACGCTCGGCGAAGACCGGGTCGGTGATCCAGAATTTATCGCGCAACTTGAGCAACACCGTGGAGTGGCCCAGGCGATAGACGCTGTGGTTCGGCGCTGCGATCAGCGCGGCTTGAGTCAGGGCTTGCACCGGGACGGGCGCGCTCGGGCGGGTGTTTTGCGGTTTGTGGAACAGCACGTTCCATAGGACACCCATGGTTTTGCCAAAGCTTAAACGTTGAACCGGCGTGAAGTTTTGGTACTGCCCTTGAGCCTGTCGGGACGCTTCAGGTGTGGAGGCGTTGTCCGCCGGGGAGTTTGAATTGGCCATGACTGAATGACTCCAGAAAAACCGCGCATGACGCGACTTTCCGTTTTGGGACGATAAATGGCCAAAGCACGCACGCATCAGCCGGACTTTCTATTTTTGCTGGGCAGGATTAACAAAACATTACACTGCACAGTGTAGTTTCTAGGTTGCATCAAAGTCGATGACAAGTAAACTGCTGAGTGTAATTCCTCCCTTCTTCCTGCCGAAGCGTACTTATGACAGCTCCACAGCGCCTCACCGACCGAAAACGCCAAGCGATCATTCATGCCGCGATCAACGAATTCCGTGACAACGGTTTCGAGATCACCAGCATGGACAAGATTGCTGCCACTGCCGGTGTGTCGAAGCGCACGGTGTACAACCACTTTCCCAGCAAGGAAGAGTTGTTCGCCGAGATCCTCAATCAATTATGGACCCGGGTGACGGCAGAACAGGAAACGGCCTACCGTCCCGACCTGCCGTTGCGTGAGCAATTGCGCGGATTGCTGATGGCCAAGCTGCAAATGTTGGGCGATGACAATTTTCTCGACCTGGCGCGGGTGGCGATAGCGGCGACGATTCATTCCCCGGAGCGGGCGCAGGATATGGTGGCGCGAATGGGCGAACGCGAAGAAGGGCTGACGGTCTGGATTCGTGCCGCTCAGGCCGATGGTCGGTTGAAAGTTATTGCCCCTGATTTTGCCGCACAACAGGTGCAGGGGCTGCTCAAGTCGTTTGCCTTCTGGCCGCAGATTTCCATGGGCAAGCCTGGCTTGTCACCCGAAGAACAACACCAGGTGGCAGACTCCGCGCTGGACATGTTTCTGGCCTGCTATCAGTTGCAATAAATGACAAGTTCGACGGCGGCGTCGAAGGATCGATGGCTCTGATTTGAATGACGCGATGTGTTTCAGAATGAAACCGGCACTGAGGCTTTAGTGAGCTTCAGCCAGGAACCTGAACGGTTTCACGGCAGTTTCAGCGCCCGCCCCAACTCATCGAACAAGGTGACCACCGAGCGCAAAGCGCGGCAGTCGGGACGGGTCAGCAGCCACAGCGCGGTGTCGTATCCGTGCAGGGGTTCGCTCAGCGGCTGTAATCCGTCGCCGATCAAAAAATCCGGCAACGCCGCTACACCCAGGCCGGCCCTGACCAGTTCGGTCACCGACAGCATGCTGTTGCAGCGATAGCCCGGCGTTACCCCCGGCAAGGCCTGGCGACGCCAGGTAACGGTCGGGTGATCAGGCAGGAAGTCATCCGGGGCTATCCAGGTCAATGAAGCCAGGTCAGGGGTATTGACCGATTGCAGGTATCGCTCGCTGGCACACACGCGATAGGAAATGTCCGCCAGCCGCCGTCCCACCAGATGCTCCGGTGGCGTGCGGGTCAGGCGCAGGGCGATATCGGCATCCCGACGGCTGAGGTTGGCAAAATCATTGGATGTGCTGAGCTCGAGCGTCAGCGCCGGATAGTTCGGCATGAACTGCGCCAGCGCCGGCAACAGCAAACCTTGCAGGACCGAATCGGTACAGGTCAGGCGCACGATGCCGCTGATCACTTCTCCGCCCTGCTCCACACCAATGCGCGCCGCCTCCAGAGCCTGTTCAGCGCGCTCGGCCTGTTCAGTAAGGGACTGCGCCAGAGTGGTGGCCAGGTAACCGGTGCGGCTTTTTTCGAACAGTTGCTGACCCAGTGCACCCTCCAGCCGGCGCACGGCTCGAAACACCGTCGAAACATCCACCTTCAGCAGTTGCGCAGCGCGAGCCAGAGAGCCGCCACGTACCAGCGCGAGGATCAGGGCTAGGTCCGGGTAGTCCAATCGATAGTGCGTCGCTGCATTGATCACTTGGGAAAACGCCAATATTGAGTGCGTGAGCGCCAATCTATAGTGGGCACCAGCAATCAACAAGTGCAGAGGCCCCACATGGAAACCCGCCCGATTCGCATCGCCCTGATCGGCGACTACGACCCGCAAGTCACCGCCCACCAGGCCATTCCCGTCGCCCTCGAAATGGCCGCTGAACACAGTGGCCTGAACGTGCAATGGCAATGGCTGGCCACCGATGACATCCACGCCGAGACACCGCTGCACAGATTCGACGGGTTCTGGTGTGTGCCGGCCAGCCCTTACCGGAGCATGGACGGTGCATTGCTGGCGATTCGCTTTGCCCGCGAACAACGGCGACCTTTCCTCGGCACCTGCGGTGGTTTTCAACACGCGGTGCTGGAATATGCGCGCAACGTGCTGGGCTGGTCGGATGCCGAACACGGCGAGACAAATCCCGATGCCGCGCGGGCGCTGCTGACGCCACTGTCGTGTGCGCTGGTGGAAGCGGTCGATACGATTGATTTGCTTGAGGGTTCGTTGCTTGCCAAAGCGTACGAAAACACCGAGATTCGTGAAGGCTATCGCTGTCGTTTTGGTGTGAATCCGCAGTACGAAGGGGAGTTGCTCAAGCGCGAACTACATGCCGTCGGCCACGATTCGGAACACGGACTGCGGGCGGTCGAACTCAGCGGTCATCCGTTCTTTGTCGCGACCTTGTTCCAGCCCGAGCGGGCGGCGCTCAAGGGCGTATTGCCTCCTTTGGTTGGCGCCTTTGTCGAAGCCTGTGCGGGGCGCTCGTCATGATCGCCGATACGCCAGCTGCGCCTTATTACGCGGTGATCTTCACTTCACTGCGCACCGAGGGTGACCAGGGTTACGCCGAAGCAGCCGCACGGATGCTGGAACTGGCCTGCGAACAGCCGGGGTTTCTCGGCGTGGAGTCGGCGCGGGGCGAGGATGGGCTTGGGATTACGGTGTCGTACTGGGCCAGTGAAGCGGCCATTCTGGCGTGGAAGCATCATCCGGAGCACAGTGCGATTCGCGAGCGTGGGCGCTCGACCTGGTATGCGCGGTGTCATACGCGGGTGGGCAGGGTTGAGCGGGCTTATGGGTTTAACCAGTGAGTGATGTAGTGTTTTTCAGGTCGCCATCGCGAGCAAGCTCGCTCCCACAGTAGATCTTTGTCGCGCAAAAATGTTGTGACCGACCGGGATCAAAATGTGGGAGCGAGCTTGCTCGCGATGGGGCCCATCAATTCACCGCAAAAACTCACCCCTGAACCAGACTGCGAACCGCCGAAATCTCCGGCACTTCCCGCCGGTTCATGTACACCCGCAACGGCTCGGTGATGTTGATCCGGTCATCGATGTTCTGGTCCAGCAGCAACTGGATCAATTCCCGCTTGAGCGTCATGACCTGCCCGGGCCCCGCGGCCCAGACGAATTCGCTGACAGGGATGATGCCGTCGTCCGCCACGTCCATGCCAAACGAGTCTTCGCTGAAGCGCACAATGTAGTGCCCGGTCTTGCGGTTGAGGCCGACGAAGCCTTTGAGTTGGTCGGCAGCCTGGCAGATGAACTGGGAAGTGATGCGCATGGTAAACCCCGCAATGGTGATCGTTGGTTTGCACGCAGGGCCTGCGTTTCCCTCTGCCGGGGAAATTGCAGGGCCTCAGCGTACTGCAAACGGGCGCACAAAAGCGCTGACGAAAATCAGCTTTCGACAGGTTTGTGTCGGTCTGGTGATAGCGTCTGCAACGATGAGTTGTTAAAAGGGACCGCTCACTTATTGCGAAAGGATCTCGACCATGCCCGCAACCTTTACTAAAAGCGCCCTGTTACTGAGCCTGTTGCTCGCCCTCGGCCACGCACAGGCCGCCAGCGAACCCGGTCCCGCGGCACTGGCGACCCGCTTGGACATTCCGCGTCCAGCGGTGATCGCCCACCGTGGCGCATCGTTCGATGCCCCGGAATCCACCGCCGCCGCCTACAAGACTGCCCGCGACCTGGGCGCCGACTACCTGGAACTGGATCTGCAGCGCAGCAAGGATGGCGTGCTGTTTGCCCTGCACGACAACAATCTGCAACGCACCACCGACGTCGCCAGCAAATTCCCCGAGCGCAAGGACAGCCCCGCCAATGCGTTCACCATGGCCGAACTGAAAACCCTGGACGCGGGCAGCTGGTTCAATGCCGCGTACCCGGATCGCGCACGTCCCGCCTTCGCGGGCCTGAAAATTCTGACCCTTGATGAAATCATCGACATCGCCGAGGGCAACAGCCTGCACAAGCCCGGCCTGTACATCGAGACCAAGGAGCCCAAGCAGTTCCCCGGCATCGAACGCGACCTCAAGGAAAAACTTCAGGACCGGGGCTGGCTGAGCCCGACCGCTTCGAAACTGGCAAAAAACGAGCTGGCGGTCGGCCAAGGCAAAGGCAAGGTGGTCCTGCAGACTTTCGAGAAGAGCAGCCTCGAACTGCTGCAAAAAGAGATGCCGAAGGTGCCGAAGATCCTGCTGCTGTGGGTCGGTGAAGGCAGTATCGAGCCCAAGTCCAAGGTGACATTTGCCGAGTCCGGCGAAAAGGACAAAGCCGCTTACTACGCCAAACAGCAACCGAAGGACAAAGCCGAATTCCAGCACTGGGTCGACTACGCCAAGGCCCAGGGCGCCATCGGCACCGGCCCGTCCGCCGCACTGACCCAGGGTGGCGACCAGAGCTACTCGGATCTGGTGCAACCCTGGATGAACCAGTACACCCACGACCAGGGCCTGCTGGTGCACGTCTACACCATCGATGATGCGGTGGACTACCAGAAAGTCATGGACGCCGGAGTCGACGGCATTTTCACCAATCGCGCCAGTGAGTTGTTGAAGTTCTATAAACGCCCGGCGGCGAGTGTTGCGCAGGTGCTACAGAACAACGGGTATTGATGCGCTATTGCACAAAAACCTGTGGGAGCGAGCTTGCTCGCGATAGGGCCATCAGCTTCAACATCAACGTTGACTGACACTCCGCCTTCGCGGGCAAGCCACGCTCCCACAGGGATTGATGCAGGACATGTAGAGGGATTTAAGGGTGGATTAAGTTACACAGGCTAACCTGATCTCACTTAAACAGATCACCCAAGGAAAGAAGCCCATGAAGACCCTGACTGCTTTGTTTACCGCTGCAGCCCTGACCCTCACCGCCGGCCTGGCCCAGGCCGATGTGCGAGTCGATCAGATCCCGCAACTGGTCAAGGACGGCAAGATCAAGCCACTGGAAGACTTGAACAAGATCGCGCTGGATCTGCATCCGGGTGCAACGATTACCAAGACCGAGTTGGACAACCACTTCAACGGTTACGAGTACGAAGTTGAACTGCGTGACGCCAAGAACGTCGAGTGGGATGTGGACATCGATGCCTCCAACGGCAAGGTCCTGGAAAACAAACAGGACACGTAATCCCCAAACAGACAAAAGCCGCACGATGGGAACATCGTGCGGCTTTTGCGTTTTCGGGATTCAAGCGCTCAGGCGCGCCGTCACCTCGTTCAACTGCCCCGACAAGCCGTGCAGATTGGTGCTGGCCGCTTCAGTGCGCTGCACGTTGTCCAGGTTGGTGCTGGCAATGCTGGTGATTTCGGTGAGGTTGCGCGAGATGTCTTCGGCCACCGAGGTCTGCTCTTCGGCGGCAGTGGCGATCTGGCGGTTCATGTCGCGGATGGCTTCCACGGCCAGGGTGATGCGTTCGAGCATGGCGCCGGCCTCCGTCACTTGCTGCACGCTTTGTTCGCTGCGCGACTGACCGCTTTCAATCGCCTGGGCCGCTTCGATTGCACCGGTCTGCACGGTCTGGATGATCTGGTTGATCTCGATGATCGACGCCGCCGTGCGCTGGGCCAGGCTCCGCACTTCGTCGGCCACCACAGCGAATCCGCGTCCGGCCTCACCGGCGCGGGCCGCTTCGATGGCTGCATTGAGTGCCAGCAGGTTGGTCTGTTCGGCGATCCCGCGAATCACCTCCAGAACCTTGCCGATGCGTCCGCTGTCGGTTTCCAGTTGGCGGATGACCGTGGCGGTGTTGGCGATTTCGCCACGCATCTGGGTGATGGTATGGATGGTGCCCTGCATGACTTTTTCGCCCTGCTGGGCGGACTGGTCGGCATCGTCGGCGGCCCGCGCCGCTTCGGCGGCATGGCGGGCCACTTCTTGTGCAGTGGCGGACATTTCGTTCATCGCCGTGGCCACCTGATCGGTGCGGTTGAACTGCTCGTTGGTGCCGCCGGCCATCACGGTGGCGATCGAGTTCAACTCACCGCTGGCGCTGTCCAGGTCCGACGCGCTGCGCTGCAAACGGCTGAAGGTTTCGGCGAGGAAATCGCGCAGGGTGTTGGCGGCCATCGCCAGTTTGCCCAACTCGTCCTGACGGGTGCTGGCCACGCGCTCGGCAATACGCCCCTGGCTGAGTTGCGCCACGTATTCGATCAGTTTGCGGATCGGCTCGACCAGGTTGCGGTTGACCAGCCACAAGCTCAGCAGGCCGATCAGTACCCCCGAAACCAGCATCACGACCAGCCCCAGCAACACCGTGCGCTCGGCACTGGCGCTGATCAGTGTCGATTGCTCGGCGCCCTGCTTGCGCAACTCGCTGACCAGTTCACTCATCTGATCGCTGGTTGCGCGGTCCACACCCTTGACCGCCGCGTCGCCCGCCGCAGGGTCACCACCGGCGGCCACGAACGCGTCCCGGCCCTTCTGATAGGCCGCGCCCAAATGGCGATGTTCGTCACGCAAGCGCTCGATGCGGCTCTTGAGTTGCGGCTCGATGCCCTTCTGCGCGGCCAGTTCGCCAAGGATGTTTTGCACATCGCGCTGACGCTCCTCGAATTGCCCCCAGTACTTGCTCAGGTCCGCCGGTTGCTTGCCGCGCAGCAGAACGTTTTTCCACTCCTGCACCTGCACCTTGAATTGCAGGTTGGCTTCATCGATCAATTGCGAGGTGTGCAACGGGCCTTCGATCAGATTGGCGTAGTTCTGCACGCCGCTGGACAGGAAGTGAAAGCACGCCAGGGCGATCAACAGCATCGCCAGCAGGCTGCCGCTCAGCAGGGCGAGAGTTTGTGCTCTCAGGGACTTTTGCAAAAGCATCGCAGAGTACTCATGACAGGAATGGGGCACGCCCGTTAAGGCGTGAAAAGTGTCCGGACATCCCTGTCTGCGGTCCCGGCCGAGGCCTGCGGCGCGCAACTTAACCCAAGCGTGATCGGCTAGCCAGAGCGGTTCTTGAGAAAATCCCGACCGCCGGTAGAACAATTTTTTGCGTTGTTTTCCTGTCACAAAAACGTCATTCCTGCTTGCGATGATGCCGCTCAAGTGAACCTGTAAAACACGTGACAGGCGCCTCCCCTTGCGAGTCCTCATGAACCACAGCATCGATCAAAGCCATCGCGACACGGATCTGTTCGGCCTGCTTTACGGTTTCAGTTTTCGCCCCGGTGAGGCCGGTCGGGAAATCAATTCCGCCGAGGCCTTGCAGTACCTGCAACAGCCGCAAAGCGATGAGCAATTTCTCTGGCTGCACCTGAACCTGGCCCATGCCGCGTGCGAGCGCTGGATGAAAAGCCATCTGGAATTGCCCGAGGAATTTTTCGAAGCGCTGCACGAAGGCTCGCGTTCGACGCGCATCGAGCATGTCGACTCCGCGTTGCTGGCAGTGGTCAACGATGTGGTGTTCAACCTCAGCAACATGGTCTCGTCGGATGTCTCGACCCTGTGGGTGTGCGCCCGCAGTCAATTGATCATCAGCGCCCGCCTGCAACCGCTGCACTCGGTGGACAAATTGCGCTCGTCGGTGAAGGCCCGGGAGTGCTTTCGCTCCCCGCTGGAGCTGCTGGTGCATTTGCTGCGCGACCAGGGTGAGGTGTTGACCCAGATCGTGCGCAAGACCAGTCAGAGCGTGGACCAGATCGAAGACCAATTGCTGTCCTCGCGCCTGTCGACCAACCGCGCGGAACTGGGCGCCAATCGCCGGGTGCTGGTGCGATTGCAACGGCTGCTGGCGCTGGAGCCAGGCTCATTGCTGCGCCTGCTCAACCGGCCACCGCAATGGCTGCAAAAGGAAGACGTGAAGGAGCTGCGCAAATCCACCGAGGAGTTCGCGCTGATCATCAACGACCTCACGGCGCTCGGTGAGCGGATCAAGCTGTTGCAGGAAGAGATCGCCGCCAACATCAACGAACAGACCAACCGCACGCTGTTCACCCTGACGGTAGTGACGGTGCTGGCGCTGCCGATCAACATCATCGCCGGTTTCTTCGGCATGAACGTCGGCGGCATTCCGCTGGCGGATGACCCGCAGGGTTTCTGGATCCTGGTGGCGCTGGTCGCGACCTTTACCGTGATCGCCGGGCGCTGGGCGTTTCGCAAGCAGCAGGATTATTGAGTCCCCGTCATCACCTGACACACTGATCAACTTTGGCGAGGGGGCTTGCCCCCGCTGGGTGGCGCAGCCGCCCCAGCACTCGGTCATTCAAACCGCACTAGCAGGATTGAGGACTGCTCTGCAGCCGAACGGGGTGGTGCGGCATTCCGACAGGCCCGCTCCCACAGGGTACAAGTTCGAAGCACATCATCCCGGCGGGTTTTCCCGTCGGGATTTTTTCGTCCAGCGGCACGGCATTTGCTCGCGAACTCAAGGGCTGCGCTTTATTGACGCACAACTCGTCCGGCAGCCCTTCAGTTTGCCAGCGTGGTGCCGACTCATAAGACACTCGATGTATTCAGGAGAGGAACCGTGAATCTGTACATCAATCAGCTGCAACAGAAAGCTGACTTTAAAGAAGCCATTTACGCGGGCGATATTTTCCTGAACACGCAGTTACGCGCCGCCAAAGAACTCTGTGCCTTTGCCCAGGAAAGCATCACGGCGGCCTTCGATGGCGAGACCAACCACCAGGCGCTGCACACACTGATGCCGGTGGAAGAGTTCGTGGTGCTGGTGACTCGGCTCAAGGGCCAGTTCACCAACAGCCTGCGTGCCAAGGAGCTGATCCGCAGCTTCACCGACGAAATCGGTGCCGCTCCCGAGGAGTTCATTTTCGACGTCCCGCGCATCCGTGTCGTACCCAACTACGACTACCTGCACGCTGGCGTCAGCTACGCCTACAAACCCCATCGCGATACCTGGTACGGCGGTGTCGACTGCCAGATCAATACCTGGATGCCGGTCTACACGATCCAGCCTGACCAGACCATGATGATCAACCCGGCCTACTTCGACGCCCCGGTGAAAAACACCTCGGCGCAGTGGAGCCTGTCCGACTGGATCGGCGTGCAACGCCAGCGCGCCAAGGACAACGTCAAGGAAGAGGCGCGCCAGCACCCGGTGCCCACCGAAGCGATCAACAGCGCCTCTGAGCTGCGCATCGCCGGCAACACCGCCGAGATGCTGGTGTTCTCGGGCTCGCACCTGCACGGCACCGTTCCCAATTACACACAACAAACCCGCTTCAGCGTGGACTTTCGCCTGATGCACCTCGACGACCTCAAGCACCAGCGCGGCGCGATTAACGTCGACAGCGCCTGCCCGGATGTCGGCGCCGGCTTCAAAGACTACTTCCACGTCCACGACTTTTCGAATTTCCGAGGAATCCCGCAATGACCAAGCGTCGCATCACGCCCGCCGAGGCCCAGTACAACGAAACCCGTACCAACGTCCTGAAACGGGTCGATGCCGAATACGTGGCCGACGCTCCGTTCGTCTTCGCCAACCGCATTGGCGTGACCGCCGCGTTGTCGCGCATGGAGCTGTTCAAGAAGGTCGCGGAAGTACCGGGCGCCATCATTGAGTGCGGCGTGTACAAGGGCAACTCGTTGATGCTCTACATGCACTTGTCGATGATTCTCGAACCGTATGCGATCAACCGCTCGATCGTGGGTTTCGACACCTTCGAAGGCTTCCAGAGCATCGACAAGAAAGAAGACCCGGCCGACGTCAACGAAACCATGTTCGCCGACACCGACCAGTCGCTGATCCAGGACATGATCGACGCCAACGACCTGTTGCGCCCGGTCAATCGCATTCCGCGCTGCGAACTGGTCAAGGGCGACATCGTCAAGACCGTACCGGAGTGGGTCAAGACCCGTCCCGACCTGGTCGTGGCCATGCTGATCCTCGACACCGACCTGTACGAGTCGACCAAAGTCGCGCTGGAAACCTTCCTGCCGTACATGCCCAAAGGCGCGATCGTGGTGCTCGACGAAGTCGCCTACCGCAACTTCCCGGGCGAAACCAAGGCCCTGCGTGAAGTGCTCGACCTGAACAAGATCGAACTCAAGCGCCTGCCGTTCGATTCGTGCGTGGGTTACTTCCACGTCTGATCTGGTGCAAAACCTGTGGGAGCGAGCCTGCTCGCGAAAGCGGTCTGACATTCAGCAATGAAGTTGACTGACACGCCGCCGTCGCGAGCAAGCTCGCTCCCACAAAAACCGGTTCAAACACGACTCAGCAAACCTCACGAGTCACCAGCATCCGCTCCCGAACCACGTCATACACCCAGTGGTAGACGTAGGTGTACGGCAGGAAGAACAGCAACACACCGATATCCAGCAAGAACGCCTGCCACAGGCTGACATTCAGCCACCAGGCGATCAGCGGCACGCCGAGGGCGACCAGGCCGCCTTCGAACAACAGCGCATGCACCACGCGGACCCAGGCGTTGTGTGCGATGGCAAGGCGCTTGAGCAGCCGATCGAACATACCGTTGAAGACCACGTTCCAGGCCAGGGCCAGGCCGGCGATGAGGATGGTGACCATGCCCATTTCCAGCATCGGTTTCTTCATGATCCAGGCCAGCAACGGGGTACAGATCAGGATGGCCAGCAGTTCGAAGCCGATGGCTTGAAAAATACGTTCAGTAATGGATTTGTTGGCGCTCATGGCCGAACTCCCTTGGGTGACTGTGGTTGCCATGATCCATCAGCACACCGATACTTCATAACCAATAACCATCGATCAAGGCGATAGCTCATGGCCTCTCACGAAGTGTTGCTGGCGTTTGTCGAAGCCGCGACCCAAGGCTCGTTTTCCGCCGCGGCGCGCAAATTGGGCCGCAGTCAGTCGACCATCAGTGCGGCGGTGGCCAGCCTGGAAATCGACCTGAACCTGACGCTGTTCGACCGCAGCAGCCGCAAGCCCGGCCTGACCCCGGCCGGACACGTCATGCTGCAACGGGCCGAAGACATCCTGGCCGCCACCAGTCGCCTGGAAATAGCCGCCAGCCAACTGTCCCAAGGGGTGGAAGCGAAGCTGACGGTGGCGCTGTCCGATACCTATCAGTCGGACCGCTTCGAAGCCGCCCTCAGCGCCTTCGAGCAGCGTTACCCGGACCTGGAGCTCGAGTGTCTGATCGCCGAATGCGATGACCTGATGTCCCTGGTGCAAAGCGGCCGGGCGCAGATTGCCTTCGCCGAAATGCAGGACAGCTACCCGCCGGACCTGGTCAGTTCGACGGTGGACGAGCGCACGGAAATCGCCTTGTTCGTGTCCCCGACGCATCCTTTGGCGACGTTGGACCACATCGACCGGGACGTACTGCAGCAACACCGCGAACTGCGTCTGGCCACCATCATCAATCCCTATGAAAGCCGGGCGAAGGGCCGCGTCTGGTCGGCGCCAAGTTACCTGATGCTGCTGGAAATGGCCCAGGGCGGATTCGGCTGGGCGCCGTTGCCCCGCTGGCTGGTCGAGCGATTCGGGCCTGGTACGTTGCAGGAACTGGTGGTGCGCGGCTGGCCGAAAACGGTGTCGGTGGATGCGTTGTGGTCGCGGCTGAATCCGCCGGGGCCGGCGGGGAGCTGGTTGCTGGGCAAGATGCTGGAGTGAAGGTCCTTCGGCCCTTATCGCGAGCAAGCTCGCTCCCACAGTATCGAGTACACCATCAATCCCTGTGGGAGCGAGCTTGCTCGCGATGAGGCCAGAACGGCCGCATCACTCCAACGCCTTGAGCCGCTCTTCGATAAACCGCTGCTCCGGCTCCTGTCGGGTCAACGCCAGCGCCCGCTCCCACGCGGCCCGCGCCTCCTGCTTGCGACCCAGTTGCCAACAGAATTGCGCCCGCGCCGAATGCGCCAGGTGGTAGTCGAGCAGTTCTCCCCGCTCCAGAATGGCGTCGACCAACGTCAGTCCCGCCAGCGGACCATCGCGCTGCGAAATCGCCGCCGCACGATTCAACTCGATCACCGGCGACGGCACCGCCCGCAGCAGGACGTCATACAGACCGACAATCTGCGGCCAATCGGTTTCCCCCGCCGTCGGGGCTTCGGCGTGCACCGCTGCGATCGCCGCTTGCAGGCAATAGGGTCCGAATCGTCCCATGGTCAGCGCCCGCTCGACCAGCGTGCAGCCTTCGCTGATCAACCCGGCGTCCCACAGCGAACGGTCCTGTTCGTCCAGCACAATCAGCTCGCCGCTCGCCGAGGTCCTGGCCGGGCGACGCGACTCGTGCAACAGCATCAACGCCAGCAAGCCCATCACCTCCGGTTCCGGCAACAGTTCCACCAGCAACCGGCCGAGGCGGATCGCTTCGCGGGTCAAATCCTCACGAATCAGTTCTGCCCCGATGGACGCCGAGTACCCCTCGTTGAACACCAGGTAAATCACCCGCAATACACTGTCCAGGCGCTCGGGTAACTCAGCGAGTGTCGGCACTTGATAAGGGATTTTCGCATCGCGGATCTTCGCCTTGGCGCGCACGATGCGCTGGGCGATGGTGGCCGGGGCCGAGAGAAAGGCCCGGGCGATTTCTTCCGTGGTCAGGTCGCAGACTTCCCGCAGCGTCAGTGGCACTTGTGCGTCGGCCGCCAGGGCCGGGTGGCAGCAAGTGAAGATCAGCCGCAGGCGATCGTCTTCCACGTCTTCATCACTCCAGTCGGCCTGCTCCAGTTCCTCCAGTTGCGCGATCAGCAAGGGCTGCGACGCGGCAAAGCGTGCGCGCCGGCGCAGGGCATCGATGGCCTTGAAGCGCCCGGTGGACACCAGCCAAGCCCGCGGATTGTCCGGCACGCCGTCACGCTGCCAGCGTTCGACCGCGATGAAAAACGCCTCGTGCAAGGCCTCTTCGGCGAGGTCGAAATCACCCAGCAAGCGAATCAGGGTCGCAAGAATCCGCCGCGACTCTTCGCGATAAACCCGCTCGACCTGCGCCTGAACCGGCAGCCCCGGCATCTTAAGGATTCAACTGCCGAACGGGGCGCACTTCGACACTGCCGACCCGGGCCGCCGGTATGTTCCCGGCGACCTGGATGGCTTCGTTGAGGTCCTTGGCATCGATCAGATAAAACCCGGCCAGTTGCTCCTTGGTTTCAGCGAATGGCCCGTCGGTGATCGACACCTTGCCATTGCGCATGCGCACCGTGGTGGCGGTCTGCACCGACTCCAGCGCCTCGGCGGCGACCATCCGGCCACTGCCCTGGATCGACTCGGCATAGGCCATGCACTCTTCGTCCTTCGGGCTTTCCGGCAGCGAATGCAGCAACCGCTCATCGCTGTAGACCAGGCATAAATACTTCATCACGCTCTCCTTATCGAACGATCAACTATGGCCGCTGATTGGCATTCTGGCTCGGCTTCCCGACGATCAGGGCTTGAGGTCGAACAGCGTCGCGCCGCTGGTCATGTCGAATGGCGCCGACCAATGTTCGTGGACGATCTGCCACAGCCCGGCTTCTTGCCGATAGCAGGCGGTGACGCGCATCCAGCAGGACTGGGTTTCGCCCTTGTCGTTGGTGCCACCGCAATGTGCCAGCCAGTGAGCGAACGCAATTTCCTGGGACGGCTCGATGGTGATTTCGTCGAATTCGAAGATGTGCGGGCCGGGGCACATTTCCATGCAGGCCTGCCAATGCGCGCGATACGCCGGCTTGCCTTTGAATTGCAGGGCCTTGACCGCGTCGAAGGAGACGATGTCATCGGCATACAGAGCCATGACTTTTTCAATGTCCTTGGTCATGACCGCCTGACGATAGTTCTCGATGAGGTTCTGGATCTGGGTTTGCGAGTTCATGGTGGTTCTCCGTGGTTTTTATAGTGAAGACACCCTTAGTCGTCTGGCGATCCGGTGAATCGACAGGTGAAATAAAAATAATCCGGGAAAGCAAACTCGCTAGAATCCGAGGCTCATTTGTGATGGAAAAAGGACACTCCCGTGACAGCCCGACTCGTGCCTTATGAAAGCCTGAATGCGCTGCAGCGCCAGCAGGTCGAGGCCATTGAAGTGCATTCGGAACAGATCAGATTCTCGGGTGACATCCACGGCGCCTTGCACACGCTGTTGTCCAAGCCCGGCCCCGGCGTCAAGGGCTTCGCCCTGCTGGCCGAGGATGTGCCCGTCGCGTTCCTGCTGCTCAAGCGCCCGCCGGTGTTGCCGGCCTGGGCCGATGAGCACAGCGCCACGCTGCATGCGCTGCAAGTCGATCAACGCGTCCAGGGCAAGGGCTACGGCAAGGCCTGCCTGCAAGCGCTGCCCGAGGCGGCGCGCCTGGCCTGGCCGGAAATCAGGGGGCTGGAGCTGTCAGTGGATGCCGACAACGAAGCCGCCATCGCCCTGTACGCCAGGTTTGGCTTTGTCGACAGCGGCGAGGCGTACAAGGGCCGGATCGGGTATGAGCGGCGGATGGGGTTGGTGTTTTGAACTCAGCCCCCACCAACACCACAAAACTACTGTGGGAGCGAGCTTGCTCGCGATGGCGGCGTAACATTCAACATCGATGTCGACTGATAGTCCGCTATCGCGAGCAAGCTCGCTCCCACAGGGGATCTATGTCGGATCAGAGTTCGAGCACCATCTCATGCCACGCCATGCCGCCATGGTCCGAGGCCGAGGGTTTAACGTAGGCAAAGCCGAACCCGGCATACAACGGAATATGCCGTTCCTTGCACATCAGGTTGATGGTGACCTTGCCCATCGCACGCATGCGCTCGATGAACTCGCCCATCAGGCGCTTGGCCAGGCCTTGGCCCTGATAATCCGGGTGCACCACCACCGACATGATCACCACATGCGGCCCGGCCGGGTCGTGGCCGATCAGTTCCTTGAACGCCTCGTCCGACATTTCCACCTGGAACGCCGCACCGGAGTTGATGAATCCGGCGACAACCCCGTCCACTTCAGCGACGATAAAACCCTCGGGCCAGGTGGCGATGCGGGTGGCGATTTTCTCGCGGGTCGCGGCTTCGTCACCTTCGTAGGCAAGGGTTTCGATGGCAAAGCAGCGGTCCAGATCGGCGGGGGTGACGTTGCGGATGACGGTGTTCATGGCAGCTCGGGATCAGCATGGGAAAGGCTGGGGATGATAAATCAGCTGCTGTGGGACATCGAGAGACGAATCGGCTGATCCGCCTCTCGTGCAGGTGTCATGCCTTGATCGGCAGCCAGATTTCCAGCTTGCCGGTGTTGAGTTTGGGGTTGAAGTCTTCGCTGTAGCGCTCGAACTCCGGAGCCGCCAATAGCTCGTGGCCGGACTGCGGCAGCCACGTGCCATGGATGTACTGAAAGGTTTGCGGCAGGGTGTCCAGCGGTCCTTTGTGTTCGAACACCACGTACTGCTGCGGCTGAACTTCTACCCAGCGGTAGGTTTCGGGCAAGTCGTCGAGCTTGCTGATCTCGACCCCGGCGATGTAATCGAAGCCGCCCTTGCCGTCGAAATTGCAGCAGACACCGTAGGTGACTTCGCCTTTTTGGCCCGGAATATGGCCCAGATGCGGGATGAGTTTCTCCCAGAGTTCGGGAATGCCTTGAACGGATTGTTGGGTAAATGTTCCGCCAAGCCCTGCAATCAGCAGGAAGTGTCCGTGTTCGAAGCGTGGCTCCGCCAGTTCGACGCGTGTTTGCTCATCCATGGCTCAACTCCTGGAGCAAAAAGTGGGTTCGGCTGGGAGTATAGAAGCCAAACCCGATTCGCCCAATTACAGGGCGTGCAATTGCTCGACGGCGCCTGAACCGACAAACTCGTTATAACCCGATAGGATCACGTAGACTGCGAAATAACAGAAGATCGCTGCCGATGCCATGTAGGAGTAACGCAGTAACTTGTCGCCGAGCAACTTGCCGCCGTGGCTCGCGGCGAAGCACAGCCCGACACACCAGAGAATCCCTGCGCAGAGAAAACCGCCGAGAAACAACGCCGAACTGAGGGCGCCACCGCCGCCGGAACGGGCGATCAGCGTGCCACCCACCGCAGCGAACCAGAGAATCGCGCTGGGCGACGACATGGCCAGGAAGATCCCGCGAAAGAACTCCTTGCGATGGGAGTTGTGCCCCACCTCGGCCGATTGCGCCAGCACCGCTTCGTGGTGAATCGCCGAATAGATCATCTTCGCCGCGAAGTACACCAGCAGCGCCGAGCCACCGATCCACAACACCCAGCGCACGGTTTCGTATTGCAGCAACACGGTCATGCCGGCCAGTGCCAGTACCGCGTAGATCAGGTCGCCGACACAGGTCCCCAGCCCCAGCGCAAACCCCTGGAAATAGCCGCGCTGCATGGCCAGGGTGATCATCGCGATGTTGGCCACGCCGATATCCAGGCACAGCGAGAGGCTCAGCAAGAAGCCGCTGGTAAATTCCATCGAACCCTATCCTTCGGAAAAATTTGTTTACATTGAGGCTGGACAGTCTGCCACAGCTGCCCTTACATTCCGCCACAGGTCACCGCAGTGACCAGCGTCGCTCGGACGGTTCCGGGCGCTTACGTTATCCGAGGCAACAATGGCCGAACAAGGTTCGCCGCGCCGCTTTGCGCGCATAGATCGACTCCCCCCTTACGTTTTCAACATCACTGCCGAGCTGAAGATGGCCGCCCGTCGTCGTGGCGAAGACATCATCGACTTGAGCATGGGCAACCCCGACGGCGCCACGCCGCCGCACATCGTCGAAAAACTCGTCACGGTAGCCCAGCGCGAAGACACCCACGGCTACTCGACGTCCAAGGGCATTCCGCGCCTGCGCAGGGCGATTTCCAACTGGTACAAGGACCGCTACGAGGTCGACATCGACCCGGAAAGCGAAGCCATTGTCACCATCGGCTCCAAGGAAGGCCTGGCGCATCTGATGCTGGCCACCCTGGATCAGGGCGACACCGTGCTCGTGCCCAACCCGAGCTACCCGATTCACATCTACGGTGCCGTGATTGCCGGCGCCCAGGTGCGGTCGGTGCCGCTGGTGCCGGGCGTGGATTTCTTCGCTGAACTGGAGCGGGCCATTCGCGGTTCGATCCCGAAGCCGAAGATGATGATCCTCGGTTTCCCGTCCAACCCGACCGCCCAGTGCGTGGAGCTGGATTTCTTCGAACGAGTGATCGCCCTCGCCAAGCAGTACGACGTGCTTGTGGTACACGACCTGGCCTACGCCGACATCGTCTACGACGGCTGGAAAGCCCCGTCGATCATGCAAGTGCCCGGGGCCAAGGACATTGCGGTGGAGTTTTTCACCCTGTCCAAGAGCTACAACATGGCCGGCTGGCGCATTGGCTTCATGGTCGGCAACCCGGAACTGGTCAATGCCCTGGCGCGGATCAAGAGCTACCACGACTACGGCACCTTCACTCCGCTGCAAGTGGCGGCCATCGCTGCGCTTGAAGGCGATCAGCAATGCGTGCGCGACATCGCCGAGCAGTATCGGCAGCGGCGCAATGTGCTGGTCAAGGGTCTGCATGAACTGGGCTGGATGGTGGAAAACCCGAAAGCGTCGATGTATGTCTGGGCCAAGATTCCCGAGGCCTATGCGCACCTGGGCTCGCTGGAGTTCGCCAAGAAACTGCTGGCCGAAGCCAAGGTGTGTGTCTCGCCGGGCGTCGGGTTTGGCGAGTACGGTGACGATCACGTGCGCTTCGCCCTGATCGAAAACCAGGACCGGATTCGTCAGGCCGTACGCGGGATTCGCGGGATGTTCAGGGCGGATGGGTTGGCACCGAAAACCAACGCCTGATACATATCCCCCTGTGGGAGCGGGCTTGCTCGCGATAGCGGTGTTTCAGTCGCCATTAAAGTTGACTGATACGACGCCATCGCGAGCAAGCTCGCTCCCACAGTGGATTTATGTACAACCTGTAAATCGATCACCCACAAAAAAACCGCATCGCTGCGGTTTTTTTGTGTCTGTCGAATCGCTTAGACGAACAGCGACAACAACAAGATAAAGCCCAGGCCAACCACGGAGAGGATGGTTTCCATCGCGGTCCAGGTCTTGAAGGTTTCGGCCACGGTCATGTTGAAGTACTGCTTCACCAACCAGAAACCGGCGTCGTTGACGTGGGACAGGATCAGGGACCCTGCACCGGTGGCCAGCACCAGCAGCTCACGGTTCACGCCCGGAATCATCCCCACCACCGGCACCACGATGCCGGCGCCAGTGATGGTCGCCACGGTCGCTGAACCGGTCGCGATACGAATCACCGCCGCCACCAGCCAGGCCAGCAGGATCGGCGAGATCTGTGCGTTCACCGCCATGTGGCCGATCACGTCACCCACACCGCTGGTCACCAGCATCTGCTTGAAGCCACCACCGGCACCGATGATCAGGATGATCGCGGCGGTCGGCGCGAGGCTGGCATCCAGCCATTTCATCATTTGGCTGGAACCGATGCCCTGCTTGTAGCCGAAGGTATACAGCGACAGCAGCAATGCCAGCAGCAACGCCGAAATCGGGTGACCGATCAGGTCCATGAAGGCGCGGAAGATGTTGCCATCGGGCAGCACCACGTCGGCAAACGTCTTGAGCAGCATCAGGAACACCGGCAGCAGCACGGTCACCAGCGTGATGCCGAAGCTCGGCAGTTCAGCCGAATCCGTTTCGCGCGACAGTTGATCCACCAGCTCCTGGTTCGGATGACCGGGAATGTGCTTGGCAATGAACGTACCGAAGATCGGGCCAGCGATGATGGCGGTTGGCAACGCAACGATCAGGCCGTACAGAATGGTCTTGCCGATGTCGGCACCGAACACGCCGATGGCCAGCAGCGGACCCGGGTGCGGCGGCACCAGGCCGTGTACCGCGGACAGACCGGCCAGCAGCGGGATACCGATCTTGATGATCGACACGCCAGTGCGACGGGCCACGATGAACACCAGCGGAATCAGCAGCACGAAGCCGATTTCGAAGAACAGCGGAATGCCGACCAGGAACGCGGCGAACATCATCGCCCACTGCACCTTGTCCTTGCCGAAGGCGCGGATCAACGTCTGCGCAATCTGATCCGCACCGCCTGATTCGGCCATCATTTTGCCGAGCATGGTGCCCAGTGCCAGGATGATGCCGACGAAACCAAGCACGCCACCGAAGCCGTCCTGGAACGCCTTGATGATGGTGCCGATCGGCATGCCGGAGGTCAGCCCGAGGAAGGCTGCGGCGATGATCAGTGCGAGGAATGGGTGCAACTTGAACTTGGTGATCAGGACGATAAGCCCGATCACCGTGACCACTGCATCGAGCAGCAGGAACGTCTCGTGGGACATGCCAAACATTAGGGGTGTCTCCTGGTTGTTGTTGTTATTAAAGCGGGTTGATCAGAAGTCGTGAGGACAGCGCTGTCTTTGCGAGCACAGTCATACCGCCTGTTTCAGGCCGTTCGCCTGCCACCAGGCATGAGCCTGCGCCGCCAGTTGCTCGACGCTATAGGTCGAAGCATCCAGCGCCAGGGTCAACGGCTCGCCGACGGGCGATTCGAGGGTGGCGAACTGGCTGTCGATCAGGGTCGACGGCATGAAGTGGCCTGGCCGATGGGAGACACGGTCGGCGGCGACTTCGGGGGTCAACTCAAGGAACACAAAGCCCAGGCCCGGCAAGGCACTGCGCAGACGTTCACGATAGACGTGCTTGAGAGCCGAACAGGTCAGCACCGGGCGCTGGCCCTTGGCGTCGACACGGCGCAGTTCATCGCACAGGCTGTCGAGCCAGCCGGCACGGTCTTCATCGTTCAGGGGAATCCCCGCGCTCATCTTTTCGATATTGGCGGCAGGGTGAAAAGAGTCGCCTTCAATGGCAGTGGCGCCGCTCAAATGGCACAAGGCCTCGCTGACGCACGTCTTGCCGCAACCGGCAACGCCCATGATGACCAGGGCGGTGATGGGATGATTCATGTAACACCTCAGCGCGCAGACAGCGCTACCTTTGCCAGTTATGACACCAGATCAAAAGCAGAAGTTGCCGACGCCTTTCTTGTCATTTTATGGGTTGCAGCAGGTTAGGTCCCAACACCAAAAAGCAAGGATCAGGCGAACCCTTGCTCACGCATTTGCAGCTGCATCGAGACAGCGCTACCTTAGTGCCTTGAATTTTGTTTGGCAAGCCGTCGATGAACACAACCAAGAACGATAAAAATACTCGC
Organism: Pseudomonas jessenii; assembly: GCF_002236115.1. Classification (GTDB taxonomy): domain Bacteria; phylum Pseudomonadota; class Gammaproteobacteria; order Pseudomonadales; family Pseudomonadaceae; genus Aquipseudomonas; species Aquipseudomonas jessenii. The sequence continues at coordinate 433,783 of NZ_NIWT01000003.1, forward strand.
ACCACTGGCCGCCCTACCCTGAACGAAGTTGCCCGACTGGCCGGCGTCAGCCCGATCACCGCCTCCCGCGCCTTGCGTGGCGTCAGTACCGTGGCCACTGAACTTGTGGAAAAGGTGCAAAAAGCGGCGCTGGAACTCAACTATGTGGTCAACCCTGCCGCCCGCGCCTTGGCCTCGGCCCAGAGCCAGTCAGTCGTGGTTTTGGTGCCGTCGCTGTCCAACCTGCTGTTCATTGACACCCTGGAAGCCATTCATCGGGTTTTGCGGCCCAAGGGTTTCGAAGTGCTGATCGGTAACTTCCACTATTCGCGCGATGAAGAAGAAAACCTGCTGCGCAACTACATGGCCTATCAACCGCGCGGCTTATTGCTGACGGGTTTCGACCGCACCGAAAGTTCGCGGCGGATGATCGAAGCCAGCAATATTCCTTGCGTGTACATGATGGAACTGGACAGCGCCGCCGGGCTCAATTGCGTTGGCTTTTCGCAATTGGCGGCCGGCGAAACGGCAGCCGAACACTTGCTGTCTCGCGGCCGCAAGCGCCTGGCCTACATCGGCGCGCAGCTGGACCAGCGCACCTTGTTGCGCGGCGAAGGCTTCCGCAAAGCCCTGCAAAAGGCCGGTCGGTATGACCCGGACCTGGAAGTGCTGACGCCCCGCTCCTCCTCCGTCGGCCTCGGCGGTGAGTTGTTCCTGCAACTGCTGGCCAGTCATCCGGATGTCGATGCGATCTTCTTCGGCAACGACGACCTGGCCCAGGGCGCCCTGCTCGAAGCCATGCGCAACGGGATCAAGATCCCCGAACAGGTGGCGATCCTCGGCTTCAACGACTTGCCCATGTCCGAACACATGGTCCCGCGCCTGAGCAGCATCAACACCCCCCGCGAAGCCATCGGCCGTCGCGCGGCGGAGCAGATGCTGACGCTGATGGCCGGCAACACCGTGGCCAAACCGGTGCAGGACATGGGGTTTGAGTTGAAGGTGCGCGAAAGCACGTAAGCACGACACACCCACAGTGAAGTGAGATTTTGTGGCGAGGGGGCTTGCCCCCGTTGCGTTGGGTTGCGAAGCAGCCCCAAAAACAGACGCCGCAGTCTTACAGGTAAAACCCGTGAACTGGATTACGACTGCTCCGCAGCCGAACGGGGGCAAGCCCCCTCGCCACAGGGAAAGCCTCTCGCCCCCGCTCAGTGTTCAATCCTGCGGATCGAGGTTATCCAGCACCCGGTTCACCGCCAGTTCGGCCAGCATGATGATCTGTGCAATCGCCAGCGCCGTGTTGCGATGGCTGCCTTCCAGAAAAGCAGCGAAGTCATTGGTCATGACACTCGCCGAGGCCAGTGATTCGCAGGCGTGCGCCAACAGCGTTTCGTTATTGATGCCGGGTGAGATGGTGAACATTGGGCTGGGATTGCGTGGGGGGTTGGGCGTGGGTTTGAACATGGCAATGCTCCTAGAGTGATGGAGCTGCCACGATTCGCTGCTAGACGAAATTAAGGTGGCAGCCGTGCGCGGGCTAGCAGACCAGGACTCTAGAACCCGGTAGACCCGAAGGTCTTCCCACACACAGCCGCCATAACGTGAACCGATCACGAACGGTGGACGCCATGCGTCTAAAGTATCCAGGCTGCTAGACCCGATCGCTGAATTTGCAGCGACACGGAACAATACGAGTCCGGATACCAGGCGCACAAGTCGGCGGATTCTGGCGTAGTCGTAGGTAATTCCGCAAGAAATCACTGTCTGCAGAAATCCTCTGATACCCCTTGCCTACGGACCATTCCTACAGGTTTACGTCTGGTCCTGCGGATCCTGCAGACTTGATGTCAGCCGTCGGCAGGCACACTATGAATTCCCGACGCCATGATTCGCTGACGGAGTAGCAAAATGGAACATGCACTAAAGATTCTCGGCAAAGCCTCGTCCATCAACGTCCGAAAAGTCCTGTGGACTTGCGAGGAGCTGGGTATTGCCTACGAACGCGAGGACTGGGGCAGTGGTTTCGCGTCCACCCACAGCCCCGAGTTCCTGCGCTTCAATCCCAACGCACAGGTTCCGGTGATCATCGATGAAGCCGGCGTGTTGTGGGAATCCAATACCATCTGCCGCTATCTGGCTGGCAAACACCACCACCATCACAGCGAGTTGCTGCCCATCGAACCGGCCGCCCGCGCTCGGGTGGAACAGTGGATGGACTGGCAAGCCACCGAGCTCAATCCGTCCTGGAGATACCCGTTCATGGCACTGGTGCGCAAGGACCCGGAATTCCAGGACCCGCATAGCCTTGAAGTCGGCATCCGTAGCTGGAACCAGAAAATGGGCATCCTCGAACATCAACTCGCGACCACCAAGGGGTATGTCGCCGGACCACACTTTACCCTGGCCGACATTGTCATCGGTTTGTCGGTCAATCGCTGGCTGATGACGCCGATCGACCGGCCTGACTACCCCACCGTCGATGAATATTTCCAGCGCCTGGCGCAGCGTCCGGGGTTCCTCAAGCACGGCTGCAACGGCTTGCCTTGAGGAGCCGCAAAATGCCGCGCTGTTTCTTGTAGGAGCGAGCTTGCTCGCGAAGGACCTGAGAACACCGCGTTCAACCAGCTTTCACGCGTTATCGTTGACGTCCATCGCGAGCAGGCTCGCTCCTACAGTGGGTCGGCGTTTTTTGTAGGAGCGAGCTCGCTCGCGATGGATGCAAGAGCGCCGCGTTCAGCCAGGAAACACGCGTCATCGTTATCGACCATCGCAGTTACCGCGACTAGTTCAATTGCAACGTCGAGTTGAACTGACTGATCGCATCCACCACATGCCGCGAGCCCTGCTGGATTTCCAGAATCACCTCCCCTGCCTCGTTCGCCAGTTCCACGCCGAGGCCGGTTCGACTCAGGCTCGATTGCATGCTCGACACCGCGCTGAGCGACAAATCGTGGTTCTTGCGCACCACCTCGACAATCTCCAGCGTCGCCTGACTGGTGCGCGCCGCGAGGCTGCGCACTTCATCGGCTACCACCGCAAACCCGCGCCCGTGCTCTCCGGCACGGGCCGCTTCGATCGCCGCGTTGAGCGCCAGCAGGTTGGTCTGATCGGCAATGCCGCGAATGGTCTGCACGATGGTGCCGATGATGTCGGACTGTTTGCTCACGGCGTCGATGCTCAGAGCCGCCTCGTTCAAGTCCCGGGAAATGTCCTGGATGATCTGCACCGTCTGCTGCACCACCTCGGAGCCCTTCCGCGCGCAGACGTCGTTTTGTACCGAAGTGCTGTGGGCCGATTCTGCGGCGGTTTGCAGGGTGGTCATCTGGTGGGTGATATCGCTGGCGAACTTGACCACCTTGTACAACCGCCCCTTGGCGTCGAACAACGGGTTGTAGGAGGCTTCCAGGAATACCGTCTGACCTTGCTTGTTCCTGCGCTCGAAACGATGGGAGTGATATTCGCCGCGGTTGAGCGAAGCCCAGAAATTCCGGTAGCCCTGGGACTCGGCTTCGGCACGGTGGCAGAACAGGCTGTGATGCTGCCCCACCACTTCGTTGAGCGAGTACTGCATGGTTTTCAGGAAGTTCTCGTTGGCGCTGATGACCTTGCCTTCGGGCGTGAATTCGATCACAGCCATCGAGCGGCCGATCGCGGAGAGCCTGCTTTCGTTTTCGTGTTCCTTGTTGATCCGTGCGGTGATGTCGGTGGCCACCTTGATCACACTTTTCACCTGCCGGTCGGGGCCCAGCACCGGCATGTAACTGGCTTCGAGCCAGATCTCCCGGCCACTCTTGTGCAAGCGCAAAAAGGTCCCGCTCAGCGGCTCGCCCCGCGCCAGGTCACGCCATAATTTGATGTACTCATCGCTGCGGTAATACTGCTCTTCACAAAAGACCCGGTGATGTTTGCCGCGCACTTCGTCAGCGCTGTAGCCCATGGCATTGCAAAAGTTTTCGTTGGCATCGATGACGATGCCGTCCGGAGTGAATTCAATCATCGCCATCGAATGACTGATCGCCGCCAACTTGGCATTAGCCTCAGTCAGCGCGCAACTGAACCGTTCAATTTCCAGCAGGTCGGCCTTGTGATGTAGGTTGAACATTGTCGTATCACCTTCCGCGCGGTTTTTTGATTGATGAACGTTGCAGGTCTTTCAAATCCACCACTACGCTCCGTGGAACAGGCACACGCATCCCTCCAAAAAGAAGGACTAGTCAGGTGATAAATGATGTTCAATCGGAGGGGTCCTTACAGCGACACGCTCATCAAGACATCCTTCTCTTGATAGCCCGCATGCGGGCCAGCCCTAACAGATTCACAACAAATTCCATTTAGCGGACAGCTCCTTGCCATCAAGTGTTGGTGCCTTCGATTGCGCATTCTGCGACCAGAGATCGACCACCTCATGAGGGTCGATACAGTTAGTTACACCTGATCATAGACAGCAACCTCGGGCTTGCAAGGCCACTAGTCTGCCACTACTGAGGATAAAATCGGTTCAGCAGCTTGTCGAGGGGGGAAATACTCGGAGAACAAGACAGATCAGCGGTCGGTAGTGAGAGCGGCGCTGGCTGCCGAATTGGCTTAAGGCTGTAGACCATTCGCGAGCAAGCCCGCTCCCACAGGGGATCGGCGGTGACCACAGGTTTTGTGGAAATCACAGATTCAATGTGGGAGCGGGCTTGCTCGCGAATGGTTGCAGCTCAAACACTGCAGAACTTTCAGAACAAACTACAAGCTGGCACTTACCTTGGTGGCCACCTCTCCCGGCACCCACCCCTTCCATACCTGCGGCTGCTCACGCAAAAACGCTTCGGCGACTTCCCGGGGTTTCTGCCGTTTTTCACTCATCTGACCCAAGGTCTGGTTCAACAGATCAATCGGCAAATCGACCTTTTCAAAGAACGTCACCAGGTCCGGGTATTGCGCCTTGAACGGTGCCGATACGCCGATGGCCAGGCTGGCCGGCATCGAGCGCGTGCCTTTGGGGTTCGGGTTGTTGGCATCGGCCAGGGTTTTCCAGGCTTCGGCATCGAATGGCGGCTCGTCGAGTTTCACCAGTTTGAACCGCCCCAGCAGTGGTGTCGGCGACCAGTAGTAGAACAGCACCGGTTTGCCACGGCGGATCGACGAGGCCACCTCGGCATCCAGCGCGGCACCGGACCCCGTGCGGAAGTTGACGTAGCTGGCGGTCAGATCATAGGCCTTGAGTTTCTGGCTGTTGACGATTTCCGAGGTCCAGCCGGTCGGGCTGTTGAGGAAGCGTCCGCGGCTCGGGTCTTCGGGGTCACGGAACACGTCCTTGTACTTCGCCAGGTCGGCAACGGATTTCAACTCCGGGGCCAAGGGCTTGATGCCGCGCTCCGGATCGCCCTTGATCACGTACTCCGGCACCCACCAGCCTTCGGTGGCGCCTTTGACCGTATCGCCAAGGCCGAATACCTTGCCCTCCGCCGCCGCCTTGACCCAGGCGGGACTGCGTCCGGCCCACTCTTCACCGATGACCTGGATGTCGTTTTTGGCCAGCGCCGCTTCAAGGCTGACGGTGCTGCCCGGCAGCGTGTCGGTCGGGTAGCCGTAACCTTTTTCAACGATCAGGCGCAGGATTTCGGTGATGAGGCTGCCGCTTTCCCAAGTGATGTCACCAAAGTGAATAGGTGCCGCTTTTTCCGTGGCCGATGCCGGGTGGGACAACAGGCTCAGGGCCAGCAACGAACTGCCGAGCAGGGTTTTGACCGATCTCATGCGGACCTCTTGTTCTGGAGGGGACGGTTCAGGGATTGGTTGGCGCTGTGCCGGTCGCACAAGGCCTGGGAGCGGGTCATGTAGTCGCTGACGGAACGCAGGGAGATGCCCAGCGCAGCGGCAATTTGCGGATAGGTCAAGCCGTCGATCCGTGACAACAGGAAGGTCGAGCGGACTTTGCCGGGTAGCCGCTGAAGAGTGCGATCCACACGGGTCAGGGTCTGGGACACCTGGGCCAGTTCTTCCGGCGATTGGGCGTGGATCGACTCGGTCTGTTGCAGTTGTTGAAGGTACTGGCGCTCCAGGTCACCTCGACGCCAACGCTGATAGAGCAGGCGCTGGGCGATGGTGGTGAGCAACGCACGGGGTTCACGGATTGCCGTCAGGCCAGGAGCCTGCAGCAGTTGCACGAAGGTTTCGCAGGCAATGTCTTCGCCAGCGGCGGCATCGTTCAGGGACTGACGCAGGCGCGTGCAGAGCCAGAGGTAGTGGGCGCGGAACAATCCGTCCACCTGTTTGCGATGAAGAATATCGGCGCCGGACATAGGGGCTCCTGGGTTAGGGGTCGCTGAATGTCCGGTGGTCCGGTGAGGCGAATCCTAGCAAGGAGCCTTATTCATTAATAATATTTAAAACTTATTTTTATATTCGCTAATGGAATTAAAAAGAACACCTGACAGGCCGCTATCGCAAATCCCCATACCCCAGCACCTCGGCCTCACGCTGGTAGTCGAGCACAATCTGATAGTCGCTTTCGTTGGTGGGCAGTACCTCTGGCAAACCGAGGGTTTGGGCAACCTCCGGCAGCTCGCGCAACGCCAGGTTCATCACCTGCAGGAGTTCATCAGCCTGCTCATCCCTGACCGTCGCGGCAGTAATGAACGGTAAGGCAGGACTGAGCGCACTGCGGGCAATCACCCGCAAACCGGCCACTTCCTCTGCGGCGTGGCGTGCCAGATAGGCAAAGGTCACGCTGTCGATGGCCGCCAGATCGGCAAGGTCTTCGCGCAACCAGCGCAGACTTTCACGATGGCTACCGCTGATCCCGACCTGAGAGAAAAACCGCCCGTCACGTTGCAACGACGCCAACTGGTGGCGCAGCAGATTCATGCCGCTGTTGGAGTCCTGGCCATTGATCACGCCTCGGCTGTCGCGAAACTCCGGCAGGGTTCGCCGTGCATCTTCGATGCGTCCCAGAATCAGGCTGCAATGATTGCCGCCACTGCTGTCCGGCAGTTCATAACGAGGCCGCCCCAGCACCCGGACCTTGCCGCGCAATGCCGTCATCAACGGATAGCCGCAGGTTTGGGTGAGCAACAATTTCGGCGACAACCACAAGTCCAGCAGTGACAGGCCTTTGGCATCCCGGCGGGTGTCGCCCAGGTGCTCGAGGATTCGCGCCAGCCAGCGTTCGTTGGCCTGGTGGATGGGGTCGGGGGCCGTGTACATCAGCAGTTCGGCGAAGTGTTGGGTCATCGAAGTTTTCCATGTAACAAAGCCCCCCCTGTGGGAGCGAGCTTGCGCGCGATAGCGGTGTGACATATTGCCTGGATGTTGACTGACACGACGCCATCGCGAGCAAGCTCGCTCCCACAAGGGAACTCAGTTGGTAGCAACAAATCAGTAAAACGGATGCCTCGGGCTGTCGATGGCTTTGACTCCATGTTCACGCCACAACTGCCCATAACCCCGCACCAGAAACCCGCCGCTACGCGCCAGCCATTGCTCGCGGCGGGCCCTGTAGGCGCGGGGCAAGTCGTACCAGGGCAACCCCGGCAACTCGTGGTGCACCAAATGAAAATTGAGGTTCAGGAACAGCCAGCGCCACGGCCACGCCGCTTCATTGAGCACCGTGCGCTGCTCCGGCGCGGCATGAGGTCGATGTTCATAGTAGGAGCGAATCATGGCGATCGACAGCGCCGGCACACTGATCAAAAACAGGTAATGCCAAACCGGCAACAGGCTGAAGTTCGCGATGAACAGCAGCATCAACCCGGTCATCAAGCCGTGACTCAACCACATCAGCCAAGCCTGGCGCTCGCCTGTTCTGAGGCGTTGCAGCTCTTCACGGGCCAATGCCAGCAAGGCCAGCGGTGCCCCCAGGGAAAAACGACCGAGCACGGTTTTGTTCAGCCAATGCAGGCTGCGCACCAGCGGTGAACTGCCCTGCCACTGCCCGGCGCTCAAGTAACGGCTTTCCGGATCGCGACCGGGGATCGTCAGGTCCTCGTCGCGGTGATGCTGCAAATGGCTGTCGCGATACAGGGTGTACGGATACCAGACGGCAAACGGCGCGTAGCCAAGGATTTTGTTCAGGGTTGCCCAGCGCGTGGGATGACCGTGCAGCAGTTCGTGTTGCACGGATAACCACAGCACCAGCAATGGAGTCAGCAACAGCGTGCTCCACCATAAACCCAATCGATGGCTGTTCAACACGATGCCAAACCAGCCGCCATACACACCGATCAACAGCAACCAGGTCGGCCATTCGGTGCGCGCGGTGAAGCGTCGGCGCAGTGTTTCGATTTCTTCTTGGTGGGCGCTATCAAAGTAATGGGGCATGGCGTTGCTCAGATCGGGGACCAGTCCCCTTCTGTGCAATGGCCTTGGGAAATCTTGCAGATTATTTTCAGGAGGATCGCTCCCATGTTGCATGGGAGCGATCAATCAACGCGGATCAGTGACCGAATACGCCAACTTTTTTGGCCTTCTTGTCCGCGCGCTTTTCAATGGCGGTTTTCACCGGTTTCTTTTTCGCCGATTTCTTTGAATCCATACCTTTGGACATGATGCGTACTCCACTCATGGGGATGTGAGATCAGGTATACACCTATCCCGGCGCGCGCGTTCTTTTATAATCGCCCGCTTTGCCTACCGACAGTCCAAAACCATGCCCGAGACCCGATACACCCTGCTCGACGAGCCTTTATGGCCATTGATGAACAAGTTCTACCGCGCTCACCAATCGTCGATGAAAGCCGTGCGCGACGCGCAGTTGTGGGTAGCCCGACGTGACCAGATAGTTGCCGCGCTGTGTTTGCGTCCGGTGTCCGGCGGGCATTGGCTGACCGGGTTGTTTGTCGATCCGGCCTGTCGCGAACAAGGGCTTGCCGCCGGGTTGATTGCGGCAGCGGTGAAGGATTGCGAACAGCCGGTGTGGTTGTTCTGTCATCCGGATTTGCGGGGGTTTTATGAGCGGCGCGGGTTTACTTTCGATCCGCCGATGCCTTACGCGATGGTTGAACGGTTGAGCCGATACGCGCGCAGCAAGCCGATGATTGCTATGGGGTTGGCGCCAGGCGTTTAACTGACTCAAGCCAGTTGGAGATCCAATGTGGGAGCGAGCTTGCTCGCGATGAGGTCCGGTCAGTCAGCATTGTAGGCAACTGATACACCGCCATCGCGAGCAAGCTCGCTCCCACAGGGGTTTGCAGTGAGTCTATTCGTCCGCGTTGGGATCCAGGTCCGGGAACATCACCTCGGTGAAGCCAAACTTGCTGAAGTCGGTAATGCGCGACGGGTACAGGCGGCCGATCAGGTGGTCACACTCATGTTGCACCACCCGCGCATGAAACCCCGAGGCAAAACGCACGATGGGCTCACCTTTGGGGTCGACGCCTTCGTAGCGAATCTGTTGGTAACGCTGCACCGCGCCACGCAGGCCAGGCACGGACAAACAGCCTTCGAAGCCCTCTTCCAGGATCGGGCTCAGCGGTGTGATCAACGGGTTGATCAGGATCGTCTGCGGCACGGCCTCGGCATCCGGATAACGCTCGCTGTGCTCGAAACCGAAGATCACCAGTTGCAGGTCGACGCCGATCTGCGGAGCAGCCAGGCCAACGCCCCCCACGCTTTCCATGGTCTGGAACATGTCATCGATCAACTGCCACAGCTCGGGGCTGTCAAACATTTCGGCCGGCACTGGCGGGGCAATGCGCAGCAGGCGCTCATCGCCCATTTTCAGAATTTCACGAATCATGATCAGGTTTCGTCAATGGTCGGTTTCGGTTGTGAATGATCGCGGCCCAGCCCCGACACGTGGTGCTTTTCCTCATGGACGGGACCATGCTCGCCAGCCACTTTTTCGCCAGGGTCCTTGCCCTCTCGTGACATGTGCTCGATCACGGCATTCATCTCCGCGCCCAGCAGCAGCACCGCGGCGGAAATGTAGAAGTACAGCAACAGCACGATAATCGCACCGATACTGCCATACATGGCGTTGTAGTTGGCGAACTCCTTGACGTACAAACCGAAGCCCAGGGACGCGATGATCCATACCACCACCGCCAGCACCGAGCCTGGGGTGATGAAGCGGAATTCCTGTTTGACGTCGGGCATGACGTAGTAGATCAACGCCACCGCGACCATCAGCAGAATCACGATCACCGGCCAGCGCGCGATGGTCCAGAGGGTGACGATGAAGTACTCAAGGCCGACTTGCGCAGCGATCCAGCCCATCACCTGCGGTCCGAGCACCATCAGCGCTGCGGCGATCAGCAGCATGCCGGCAATGCCGACGGTGTAGATGATCGACAACGGAAAGCGCTTCCACAGCGGGCGCCCTTCAACCACGTCGTAGGCTGCGTTCATCGCGCTCATCATCAGCCGCACACCGGCGGAGGCGGTATACAGCGCAATCACGATACCCACTGACAGCAGCCCCCCCTTGGACTGCTGAAGCTGGTCGATCACCGGGTTGACCTGCTCCAGCGCCTGGGGCGGCAATACAAGTTCCGATTGCAGGCGCAGCCAGGAGAAGAAGTCGGGCAGATGCAGGAAGCCGATCAGGGCGATCAGAAACAGAATGAACGGAAACAGCGAAAAGAGCATTTGATAGGCCAGCGCCGAGGCATAGGTCGACATCTCGTCGGCGACGAACTCGGTGACCGTGCGCATCATCACACGGTGCAGGGGCAAGCCTCTCATGTCCGGGAAAATCATTAGCGTCTCCATTCGCCGCATACGGATTTGGGGTGAAGTCGTGGCGACTCAGGGGCTGTTTTCTTTCATCAAGGTAGCCCAGTTGGCGACTTTGAAACAAATTCGGCGTGCAAGTTCAGGCTGACACAAAAACGGCCATCTGAAGATGGCCGCGTCTTCTTTTCATTAAAGACATTTCAATGCAGGAAAGTCGTTACACAAGGTTGACCGGGGGCTTTTGCAGGGAGTTTCATTTATTTTCACCACGACATTTCATCGTTCAGTGCAGGTTGCGCTTTATGTTTGCGGGCCAACCCTTGAGAATGCGCAACACATTCAGGCCTTGGCGCTGAAGATCCAATCCCGTAGGAACGTTATGAAACTCGATAAGAAGCAGGCCATTGCCCGCAGAAACCAGGAACTCGGCGGTGCTGTGCTTGGCGTCAACAACTGCCACTTCACCGAATTGAACCGCAACCGCAATATCTGGTGGTTCGACATCCCGGTATCGCGCCTGGCCGTGGGTCAGTACGAGTGGATTCACCTGCTGATGCACACGCCGGACACCGACGAACTGCTGCACCTGAAAGTGCCGACCGTGTTCCTGCGTGAGAAGCTCGAAGGCCTGGTGGTGCGCAATGAAGGCAAGCGCAAGGCGGCATTGAGCCTGGAACTGAGCGCCGACAAGGACTCCTTCCTGCAGGACATGCGCCCGGCAGGCACCAACGTCAACTTCGCACCGTTTCGTCAATAACCATCATTCCTGTAGGAGCGAGCCGGCTCCGGGCGGCGTTCCGACGATGGACGTAAACGATAACGCGGGGTGCCTGGATGCCCGCGTTGTCTGTACCTTTTTCGCGAGCATGCTCGCTCCTACAGAGGATCGGTGTTGCCAGCCGACCAACAAAAAGCCCCGCATTTGCGGGGCTTTTTGTTGGTTACGCGGTGGCTTTCTTCGCGTTGATCTTCTTCAGCTCTTCATCGCGCAATTCACGACGCAGGATCTTGCCGACGTTGGTGGTCGGCAGTGCATCGCGAAACTCCACGGAGCGCGGGACCTTGTAGCCGGTGACGTTGGCGCGCATGTGCTCCATCACCTGCTCCTTGGTCAGGGTCACGCCCGGCTTGGCAACGATGAAAATCTTGATCGCCTCGCCCGACTTTTCGTCCGGCACACCGATGGCCGCGCATTGCAGCACGCCCGGCAGAGTGGCCAGCACGTCTTCGAGCTCGTTCGGGTACACGTTGAAACCGGACACCAGGATCATGTCTTTCTTGCGATCGACAATGCGCATGAAGCCATCGGGCTGGATCAGCGCGATGTCGCCGGTCTTCAACCAGCCTTCGCTGTCGAGGATTTCATCCGTGGCTTCCTGGCGCTGCCAGTAGCCCTTCATGACCTGCGGCCCCTTCACGCACAGTTCGCCGATTTCGCCCAGCGGCTGCTCGACACCGGCATCATTGATGATTTTGCACAGGGTCGACGGTACCGGAATGCCAATGGTGCCGACCTGGATGTGCTGGATCGGGTTCACCGTCGCCACCGGGCTGGTTTCGGTCATGCCGTAGCCTTCGCAGATGGCGCAACCGGTCACCGCTTTCCAGCGTTCGGCCGCGGCCAGTTGCAGGGCCATGCCCCCCGACAAGGTGACTTTCAGCGCGGAGAAGTCCAGCTTGCGGAAGCCTTCGTTGTTGCACAGGGCCACGAACAGCGTGTTCAGGCCAACGAAGCCGCTGAACTTCCACTTCGACAGTTCCTTGACCATCGCCGGCAGATCGCGCGGGTTGCTGATCAGGATGTTGTGGTTGCCCGCCAACATCATCGCCATGCAGTGAAAGGTGAACGCATAGATGTGGTACAGCGGCAGCGGCGTGATCAGGATCTCGCAACCTTCATTGAGGTTGGAGCCCATCAGCGCCTTGCACTGCAGCATGTTCGCCACCAGGTTGCGGTGGGTCAGCATCGCGCCCTTGGCCACGCCGGTGGTGCCGCCGGTGTATTGCAGTACAGCGACATCACCACTGGCCGGGTTGGCTTCCGCCACTGGCTGGCCCAGGCCTTTGCTCAGCACGTCGTTGAACTTGACGGCCTTGGGCAAGTGATAGGCCGGCACCATCTTCTTCACGTACTTGATGACGCTGTTGATCAGCAGACGCTTGAGTGGCGGCAGCAGGTCGGCGACTTCGGTGACGATCACGTGCTTGACGCCGGTTTTCGGCACCACGGTTTCCGCCAGGTGCGCCATGTTGGCCAGGCAGACCAGGGCCTTGGCACCGGAGTCGTTGAATTGGTGTTCCATTTCCCGCGCAGTGTAGAGCGGGTTGGTGTTGACCACGATCAGCCCGGCGCGGATTGCACCGAAGACGGCTACCGGGTACTGCAACACGTTGGGCAGTTGCACGGCGATTCGATCGCCGGGTTGCAAATCGGTATGCTGTTGCAGGTAAGCGGCAAACGCACCGGACAATTCGTACAGTTCACCGTAGGTGAGTGTCTTGCCCAGGTTGCTGAATGCCGGTTTGTTGGCGAAGCGTTGGCAGGATTGCTTCAACACTGCCTGAATATTCGGATACTCGTCGGGATTGATGTCGGCAGCAATCCCAGCTGGGTACTTATCCTTCCAAAAGTCTTCGATCATGGAAGCCCACTCCTCAGCAACGCGAATTCAGCACCGCATTTGATGCGATTATTATTGGTGTTTGGTCATTGGTGAATCTGGCTGATAGAAGGCCGAGAAGTCACAAAGCGCGCCGAGAGTAGCAGCTTTGCCAAGGGTCGACTAGAGCCAAAAGCGGCCTCTACGGTCACATTCGTGACTCAAGACTAGCGATTGGTCATTTTAGAGCAAAAATTCTATACGCCTCTGAAAGCCCCGAAATCCGGGGCTTTCGCTTAAACCTGTGGGAGCGAGCTTGCTCGCGAAAAACGTCCGGGCAACGCGATCATTCAGACAGCGCGCGTTATCGTTGACGTCCATCGCGAGCATGCTCGCTCCTACAGGGATCGGCCATTCACCGATCAGGCGATATCACGCAACTCCCGCCGCAGGATCTTGCCCACCGGCGTCATCGGCAGGGACTCCCGCAGCACGATGTGCTTGGGTACCTTGTACGCCGTGAAGTTCTCCTTGCAGTAAGCCTTCAGCTCGTCAAGGCTGACCCCTGCTTCACGGGCCACCACGAACAGCTTCACCGCCTCCCCCGACCGCTCGTCGGGCACACCGATGACCGCACAGTTGGCGACATTCGGGTGAGCCATCACGACGTCTTCGATTTCGTTCGGGTACACGTTGAAGCCCGAGACAATGATCATGTCCTTCTTGCGGTCAACGATGCGCACGAAACCATCCGGGTCGATCACCGCAATGTCACCGGACTTGAACCAGCCCTCGGCATCCAGCACCTCGGCCGTGGCATCAGGTTTCTGCCAGTAGCCCTTCATGATCTGCGGGCCCTTGATGCACAGCTCGCCGCGTTCGCCCAAAGGTTGTTCAACACCGTCATCATTGATGACTTTCAGCGTGGTGCCTGGCACCGGCAGGCCGACCGTGCCGATCCGCGACTGGTCGCCATAGGGGTTGGTGCAGGCCACCGGCGAAGTTTCGGTCAGGCCGTAACCTTCGGTGATGCGGCAACCGGTCAGTTGTTCCCAACGCTCGGCGGTGGCCTTGACCAGCGCAGTGCCGCCGGAGTTGGTGAGCTTGAGGCTGGAGAAGTCCAGGGTCTTGAAGTCCGGATGATCCATCAGCGCAACGAACAATGTGTTCAGCCCCAGCAACGCCGAGAACCGCCAGTTCTTCAGTTCCTTGATGAAGCCGGCGATGTCCCTCGGATTGGTGATCAGCACGTTGTGGTTGCCCGTCACCATCATGCACATGCAGTTCGCTGTGAAGGCATAGATGTGGTACAGCGGCAGCGGCGCGATCATCACCTCCTGCCCTTCGCGCAACAACGGTTGCCCGTCGCTGCCGAACTGTCCCAGGCAGGCCCGTGCCTGTTGCATGTTCGCCACCAGGTTGCCATGGGTCAGCATCGCGCCCTTGGCCAGGCCCGTGGTGCCGCCGGTGTATTGCAGCACGGCGATGTCGTCGAGGCCGACTTTCAGTGGCTTGATACCCAGGCCACGGCCCATGCGCAATGCGCTCTTGAAAGAAACGGCCTGGGGCAAGGAATAGTCCGGGACCATCTTCTTGACCTTGCTCACCACCGTGTTGACCAGCCACCCCTTGGCGGTGGGCATCAGGTCGCCCATCTTCGCTTCGATCAGGTACTGGATATCAGTGTCCGGGAGTACTTCCTGGACTTTCTGGCCGAACATGTTCAGGTACACCAGCGCCCGGGCACCTGAGTCCTTGAACTGATGGCGCATTTCCCGCGCGGTATACAGCGGATTGGTGTTGACCACGATCAACCCGGCGCGCAAGGCCCCGAACACGGCAATCGGGTAATGCAGGACGTTGGGCATCTGCACCGCGATGCGGTCCCCCGCCACCAGGTCGGTGTGGGCTTGCAGGTAGCCGGCGAAGGCAGCGCTCTGGCGCTCCAGCTCGGCGTAGGTCAGGGTCACGCCCATGTTGCTGAACGCCGGGCGGTCAGCAAACTTCTTGCAGGAACGCTCGAACACCTCGATCACCGACTTGTAGGCTCCCAGATCGATATCCAGGGGTACACCGGCCGGGCGTTTGTCATTCCAGAAATCAGGTTGCATTGTTCTTGTCCTCTTTGACCTGAATCTATCCGGGGCCACTTTTCTGTCATTTTTCAAAAAAATGCAAAAAGCGGAGCTTCACGGACACTAGCAGTTATGACGTAGCAGGCAAATATGCCCACGGCCGTCATTGACCGTATGAATCTTCTTGCCGTGGCGTAGGCTGATCAGACGCCCGGCCAAGGATGCGCTATAAACTGCAACGAGCTGTTTGCGACCAGGCAGCCTCATGCAAAGGAACCGCCATGATCCATGACACTTTCTGGCTGACCACGAGCGACCACAGCCGCCTCTTCGTCAACCAGTGGCTTCCCGACGGCAGCCTCAAGGCAATGATTCTGCTGGCCCACGGCATGGCCGAACACAGCGGTCGCTATGGCCCCCTTGCGCAAAAGCTCTGTGACCAGGGCTATGGCGTATGCGCGCCGGACCTGCGTGGACATGGCAAAACTGCCGAAAACGGGACACTCGGGCATTTCGCCGATGACGATGGCTGGTGCAAGGTCGTGAGCGACCTGGCCAGCCTCAACCAGCACATCGGCCAGCAGCACCCTGGCGTCCCGATCGTGCTGCTCGGTCACAGCATGGGCAGTTACATCGCCCAGGCCTATCTGCTGCACCACAGTGCCAGCCTGCACGGGGCAATCCTCAGCGGCTCGAACTTCCAGCCTGTGGCGCTTTATCGCGCGGCACGGCAAATCGCCCGTCTCGAACGCCTGCGCCAAGGCCGCACAGGACGCAGCGCATTGATCGAATGGCTGTCGTTCGGCTCGTTCAACAACAAATTCAAACCGGCACGCACACCGTTCGACTGGCTCAGCCGTGATCCGGCGCAGGTCGATCTGTACGTCAACGACCCGCTCTGCGGTTTCCGTTGCACCAATCAACTGTGGATCGACTTGCTCGGCGGCTTGCAGCAAATCAGCAAAGCGTCCAATCTCGCGCAGATCGACCCGGGCCTGCCGCTGCTGGTGATTGGCGGCGAATGTGATCCGGTGAGCGAAGGCAAACGTCTCAAGGATCTGGCCGACGCGCTGCGGGCGGCCGGCAGCCAGCACCTGCAACTGACCGTTTACCCACAGGCGCGGCACGAACTGTTCAACGAGAGCAACCGCGATGAAATCATCGCCGATGTGCTGAACTGGATCGCACAGGCCTTGAGCGCTCCTCGGCCGCACCGGTCCGAATAGATTTTTTTTGTGAATTTTTTAATTCGTCACAGGAATTGAGACAGATGACCCAGGTTACCAACACCCCTTACGAAGCCCTCGAAGTCGGGCAGACCGCCAGTTTCAGCAAGACGGTCGAAGAGCGCGACATCCAGCTGTTCGCTGCGATGTCCGGCGACCACAACCCGGTACACCTGGATGCCGAATACGCCGCCAGCACCATGTTCAAGGAGCGCATCGCCCACGGCATGTTCAGCGGCGCGTTGATCAGCGCGGCGGTCGCCTGCGAGTTGCCTGGCCCGGGAACCATCTACATTGGCCAGCAAATGAGCTTTCAGAAGCCGGTGAAGATCGGCGACACCCTGACCGTGCGCCTGGAAATCCTGGAAAAACTGCCGAAGTTTCGCGTGCGCATCGCCACTCGCGTGTTCAACCAGCGCGATGAACTGGTGGTGGATGGCGAGGCGGAAATCCTCGCGCCACGCAAGCAACAGAGTGTGACGTTGACGGAGCTGCCGGCGATCAGCATTGGCTGATTGACGGGGCAAAAACTGTGGGAGCGAGCTTGCTCGCGATGAGGGCCTGACATTCAACATTGATGTTGACTGATCTGGCGCTATCGCGAGCAAGCTCGCTCCCACAGTTGTTTCAACCAGTCGTTACGAACGGGCACGCGCCTGGTTACGCAGGGCCTTGACCTGATCGTGGTTACGCTGCACGCCGTGGTACTGACGCTCAACCAGGTCGCGAATGCCCACCAGATTGTGCTTGTTGATTTTCTCCATGGCGTCGCGGTAAGCCTTCAACGCATGGTCTTCTCCGCGCTCGGCTTCATTGAGCACGGCCTCCTCGCCCTTGCCGGTGAACATCGACTTCACGTCGACCCAGCGACGGTGCAAGTCGCCGCTGACACTGGTGGAAGTTTCCGGATCGCCACCCAGTGAACGCACGGCAGACTGCAACTCCGCAGCGGCCGTACCACAATCGCTCGCCCGATTGATGAACAGGGTTTTGAGTTCAGGGTGCTTGATGTCTTCAGCGCATGTCTTGAACCCGGCCTGACCGTCCTTGCTGGTTTCAATCAGGTCGTTGAGTACAGAAATCGCTTCTTTTTTGATGTCGGTCATTTTTCAACTCCTTACGACGGATGAACGGTGTAAGGAACGTTGCACTCTGCGTGCCAGCTCGGAATCGTCTAACTATTCTTTACTTTTCAAATAGTTATCCATTATCAAAAAATCTGTATCCGTTTTATTTGCATGATCTGTCATTTGGCCTGCATGCAGAATGCCTGTATTTTCCAGACTGACTGAATCAAGACGACTGATCGATGAACCCTGAAAAGCTCGAACTGCTGATCACCCGTGAAATGCCCTTCGGCAAATACAAGGGTCGAATCATTGCCGACCTGCCCGGCCCTTACCTGAACTGGTTCGCCCGGGAGGGTTTCCCCCATGGCGAGTTGGGCGGCCTGCTGGCCCTGATGCAGGAGATCGATCACAACGGTTTGTCGGACTTGCTCGAACCGCTACGCGCCAAACACGGCAAGCCGGCCCCGCGCCATTGAATCACCTACCGAGTACCCCATGCCCGACAACACCCGCCGCGCCCGTGATGAAGCCTTCTGGCGAACCTTTGCCGACCGCTACGATGTCGAACCCGGCCCGCTCAACCTGGAGAACGGTTACTTCGCACGCATGTCGCGCACGGTGGTCGAGGAATATCAGCGCAACATCGAACTGATCAACCGCAGCAATTCGGTGTACGTGCGCCAGCGTTTCGAACAGGGCGACAGCCTGAAGATCCGCGCGCAACTGGCCAGGTTGATTGGCGTACCCGCCGACAGCATCGCCCTGACCCGTAACGCCTCGGAAGGTTTGCAGTCGCTGATCCGCAACTACAACCGGCTGCAGCCAGGCGACCAGGTACTGGTTTGCGATCTGGAATACGACACGGTCAAAGGTGCCATGCGTTGGCTGGCTCGTAATCGCGGTGTCGAAGTGATCGAGATCGAACACGCACACCCGGCAACCTTCGACAGCTTGCTCAATACCTATCGGGAAGCCTTCGCGCGCTATCCGCGGCTGAAGCTGATGGCCCTGACCCACGTCACCCATCGCACGGGCCTGGTGATGCCGGTGCAGGCGATTGCAGCCGCTGCAAAGGAACAGGGCATCGACGTCATCCTCGACGGCGCCCATGCCCTCGGCCAGTTTGAATTCGACCTGACCGAGCTCGGTATCGCCTTCGCCGGCTTCAATCTGCACAAGTGGATCGGCGCACCGCTGACGCTCGGCTTTATCTACATCGCACCCGAACGCCTGGCCGACATCGACCCGGACATGGGCGAGATGCATTTTCCGCCCACTGACATTCGCGCCCGTACCTCGTACAGCACCCCCAACATCCCGGCGCTGATGACCCTGCCGCTGGTGCTCGAAGAACATTGGGCGATGGGCGGTGCCGCGGCCAAGGGCGCGCGGCTCAATTATCTGCGCAACCGCTGGGTCGCTGCGGCGCGGCAGTTGCCGGGCGTCGAAGTCCTGACCCCGGATGACCCACGCCTGTATTGCGGCATCACCTCGATGCGCTTTACCCGGCATGCCGACCAGCAAACCATGGTCGAGCGCCTGCTCAATGAATACAACCTGTTCACCGTGACCCGCAGTGGCGCGGCATGCGGTCCGTGCATCCGCATTACACCGGGGCTTACCACCACCGCGGCCGACATGGATGTGCTGGTCAGGGCGCTGACCGAACTGGGCTGACCTCAGACGGTGTACTTGTCAAAGTCCTCGGGCTTGATCTGTGTCGACACGGCGAACGTGTCGATGCCGATGGTCATCTGCCCGAAGTAGCCGTCTCCAGTCGAATCCCGCCCCAGGGTGTGCACACTCAAGGTCGATTTTTCACCGCCCATGGTTGAGTAAAAATAGTCCTGAGCGTTGGTCAGTGCCGGTACGGATCGGCCGCTGTACGGTCGGCTACCGAGTACCGAACGAGAGGCCACTTCAGGCAGGTAAAGCTGCCCGACCCAGGCGACATGCCGTTCTTGCAGATAGTTGTTACCGGCCGTGATGCGCACGGCGACGTGAATGTGCAATGCGCGACCGGCGTAAAAACCGGGATAGATCGTGGTGAAGCGCACGATGCCCGACTTGTCGGTGAACTGCCCGCCGCGCAGATAGGTATCGTCATCGGTGCGCGGGACGGCGCCGATATCACCGGTATCGACCTCGACGTCCGGGTTGATCTTGCTCCAGCCCGAATAGGCACCGCGGGCATTGCAGTGCCAGATATCCACCAGCGCATCGGGGACCGGCTCGCCGGTCATGGCATCGACAATGGTCAGCCGCAGCACCAACGGAACGCCTTCGGCGCCTTCGCTGATGTTTCTGCGGATCAGTTTGGGGTTGCGGAAATACGGGCCGGCAATCTGTTCGGGAGACAGCAGATAGACCGGTGCTGCGGGTACATCTGGGGTATTGGCGTCCATGACGTTCTCTCTTCCATAAGATGAACGCAGGCTAGCACCGGTCGATTTTCGTTATGCGGTAACTATGTATCGCATGATGTCCTTGTCCCTGTGGGAGTGAGCTTGCTCGAGTTGGCGTCGTGTCAGTCAACATCCATGCAATCTGTCACACCGCTATCGCGAGCAAGCTCGCTCCCACAGGGGTACGACAACTTTCTTCAGGCAAAAAAAAACGGTGCACCGACCAAGCGCACCGTAAAGCCGTAGAACACACAACGAGGTGTAGGGTGAAGCGATCAGTCCAGCAGCGCCAAAGCCTCGGCGGTGCATTCCTGAATGCGGGCCCAGTCGCCGTTCTTGATCCACTCCGGATCAAGCATCCAGCTACCGCCCACGCACATGACGTTTTTCAATGCCATGTAGCTCTTGATATTGGCAGGTCCCACGCCGCCGGTCGGGCAGAACTTCACTTCGCCGAACGGACCGCCCAGAGCCTTGATGGCCGCGACGCCGCCGCTGACTTCGGCCGGGAATAGCTTGAAGCGGCGATAACCCAGGCCGTAGCCTTCCATGATGCCCGAGGCATTGCTGATGCCTGGCAACAGTGGAATCGGGCTGGCGACGCTGGCTTCCAGCAGGTCGCGGGTGATACCCGGCGTGACGATGAATTGCGAGCCGGCCGCTTCCGCCGCCGCCAGCATGTGGCGATCCAGCACGGTGCCGGCACCGGTCACCAGCTCCGGACGCTGCTCACGCAGAATCTGGATGGCCTTGAGGCCGAATTGCGAACGCAGGGTGACTTCCAGGGCCGTCAGGCCACCGGCCGCGAGGGCATCGGCCAACGGCAGAACGTCCTGCTCGCGGGCAATGGTGATCACCGGCAAAATCCGCGCTTTCGCGCAAATACTGTCGATCAGGGCAACTTTATCCGCCATGGAAACGGTCGGGGATGGGTTTGTCATAGCGGCTGTTCCTTGGCTCATGGGCACCAGTAAATCTCTAACGTGGGTTGCAGAAACGCGCGCACCGGCATTTCGGCGACATCGTCACCGGCCAGCGCGAAACTCAGGGTGGTCAGTTTGGACTGACCGGAGATCGACAGAATTTTATGTTTGGCCGAAGCCAGCAGCGCACGGCTCATGGTCAGGCGCTGATGCGGCACGGTCGGCGCCAGCATCGGCCAGCAGCGACGAACGCCATCGACCTGTAATGCCTCGGCAAGGTTCGGGCTGTTGGGGAACAGCGATGCGGTGTGGCCGTCATCGCCCATGCCGAGGATCAGCACGTCGATCACCGGCAACTCCGACAGCAAGCGGTCGGCCTGCTCGGCTGCCTGTTCCAGGTTGGCACTGGCGCTGTACAGGCTCAGGAACTGCGCCTTGGCCGCTTGGCCTTGCAGCAGGTAACGCTTGATCAGACCGGCGTTGCTGTCGGCGTGTTCGACCGGCACCCAGCGCTCGTCAGCCAGGCTGATCACCACGTTCGACCAGTCCAGCGTCTGCTTGGCCAGGTGCTGGAAAAACGCCACCGGGCTGCGGCCACCGGAAACCACCAGGGTCGCAGTGCCCTGGGCGTCGATCGCGTCGCTCAGTTGTTTCGCCACGTTCAGTGCCAGGCTTTCAGCCAGCAGCACCGGGCTCTTGTATGCATGGGCGCTGACGCCCTGCGGCAGTTTCAAATCAGATATCGCCATACCACGACCTCCCGTCCCGCGTGATCAGAGCAATGGAGCTCATCGGCCCCCAGGACCCGGCCGCGTACGGCTTGGGCGCATCACCGGATTTTTTCCACCCGGCGATCAACTGGTCACACCACTTCCACGCGGCTTCGATTTCATCTTTACGGACAAACAGGTTCTGATTGCCACGCATCACTTCCAGCAACAACCGCTCGTAGGCATCGGGAATCCGTGCGCTGCTCCAGGTGTCGGAAAAATTCAGCTGCAACGGACCGCTGCGCAGCTGCATGCCCTTGTCCAGGCCTTGATCTTTGGTCATGACACGCAAGGAAATGCCTTCGTCCGGTTGCAGGCGGATAATCAGCTTGTTGCTGATTTGCAGGCGCTGCTCGGGAGCGAAGATGTAGTGCGACGGTTCCTTGAAGTGGATGACGATCTGCGACAGCTTCTGCGGCATGCGCTTGCCGGTACGCAGGTAAAACGGCACGCCGGCCCAGCGCCAGTTGCGGATGTCGGCACGCAAGGCGACGAAGGTTTCGGTGTCGCTCTGGGTGTTGGAATTGGGCTCTTCCAGGTACCCCGGTACTGCCTTGCCTTCGCTGTAGCCGGCGATGTACTGGCCGCGCACCACTTGAGTGGTCAGGCCTTCCGGGCTGATCGGCGCCAGGGCCTTGAGCACTTTGACCTTCTCGTCGCGGATGCTGTCGGCGGACAGGTCGGCCGGCGGGTCCATGGCGATCAGGCAGAGCAGTTGCAGCAGGTGATTCTGGATCATGTCCCGCAGCTGGCCGGCCTTGTCGAAGTAACCCCAGCGGCCTTCGATACCGACCTTCTCGGCCACGGTGATTTCCACGTGGGAAATGTAATTCTGGTTCCACTGGGTTTCGAACAGGCTGTTGGCGAAACGCAGGGCGATCAGGTTCTGGACGGTCTCTTTACCCAGATAGTGGTCGATGCGGTAGGTGCGGTTCTCCGGGAAGAACTGCGCCACGGCGTCGTTGACCTTGCGCGAGGACTCCAGATCCGAACCGATGGGCTTTTCCAGCACCACACGGGTGTTTTGCGCCAGGCCGACCTTGGCCAGGTTCTCGCAAATCGCGCCATACACGGCGGCAGGAGTCGCAAAGTAGGCGATGACCCGCTGCGAACTGCCGGCGGATTCGGCCAGGGCCACATAATCATCGGGGTTGAGGAAGTCGACGTGCAGGTAGTTCAGGCGCGCCAGAAAACGCTCGACCACGGCTTCGTCCAGCTCTTTGGCACCGACATAGCGGCGCAGCTCGGAGGTGATGAACGCCAGGTGCTCCTGCTCGCTGCCCGGCTCACGGGCCAGCGCGATAATACGCGTGTCCTCGTGCAACAGGCCGGCGCCGTCGAGTTGATAGAGGGCAGGAAACAGCTTGCGCAAGGCCAGGTCGCCAAGGGCGCCGAACAAGGCAAAGGTGCACGGTTCAACCGTAATCGAGAGCATGATGTTTGTTCTTTTATCAAGTTAAGCTACAAATACCTTTTTTCAAGGCATCACTCAAGGGAAAATGTAGTAATAACCACAACATTTTCGCAAAATACAGATTCCGAGTGGTGGTCGGTCGGAGCCATCAGTAGGATAGGCCACCGTTACGGGCCTCACCAAAGGCCCTTTTTGCATTAGCCGCGCGCTTGTTGGCGCAGGTGTAAAGGATACTTATATGGACCGCGTGCGAAATTTACTGGAGCAAATCCAGAATCGCCTTGAAGAGCTGAACAAGGCCGAACGCAAAGTCGCCGAGGTGATCCTGCTCAACCCGCAGCAGGCCACCCGCTTCAGCATCGCCGCCCTCGCCCAGGCCGCCTCGGTCAGCGAGCCGACGGTCAACCGTTTCTGCCGTTCGTTCGGTGTCAGCGGCTACCCCGAGCTCAAACTGCAACTGGCCCAGAGCCTGGCCAGTGGCGCCGCCTATGTCAGCCGTGCGGTGGAGGCCGATGACAATCCGGAGGCCTACACCCAGAAGATCTTCGGCAGCGCCATCGCCTCCCTGGACAGCGCCTGCCAGGCACTGGACCCGAACCTGATCAGCCGCGCCGTCGACCTGCTGATCCAGGCCCGGCAGATCCACTTCTTCGGCCTCGGCGCCTCGGCCCCGGTGGCACTGGATGCGCAGCACAAGTTCTTCCGTTTCAACCTCGCCGTCACGGCCCACGCGGATGTGCTGATGCAGCGCATGATTGCCTCGGTGGCCCATACCGGCGAATTGTTCGTGATCATTTCCTACACCGGTCGCACCCGCGAACTGGTGGAAGTGGCGCGCATCGCCCGGGAAAACGGCGCCTCGGTGCTTGGCCTGACCGCCGAGAACTCGCCACTGGCCAAGGCCAGCACCCTGAGCCTGAACATTCCGCTGCCGGAAGACACCGACATCTACATGCCGATGACGTCGCGGATCATCCAGCTGACCGTGCTGGACGTACTCGCCACCGGCATGACCTTGCGCCGTGGCGTGGACTTCCAGCCGCATTTGCGCAAGATCAAGGAAAGCCTGAATGCCAGCCGGTATCCGGTTGGAGATGAGTTCAACTGATCCAACATTTGCGCTGATCGTTCTGACCTCATCGTCGGAACGCCGCCCGGAGCAAGCTCGCTCCCACAGGGGATTGGTGTTGAACACAAAAACTGTGTTCACCGAAGATCCAGTGTGGGAGCGAGCTTGCTCGCGATGGCGGCAGACGCAGCACCGCAAATCCAGAGCTAAGCCCCCACCCGCGCCTGCAAACTCAAATGCGCCCGCTCCCCAGGTTTCAGACACAGGCTGTCGGTGCCGCCGCTAGCGGCCTCTACGCAAACGAATTCGGATATCTCGTTCCAGGTCACGCCGAGCAACGGGCGTGAACCGGGATGCCACACCACCGTGTCTGCCGTATCCCCGGTATCAATGCACAACGCCCGCTGCCAGGCATGGTCGTTCAACTGCAATTCGCCGTCGTGCTGGAACACCCGCTGACACCCGCCATCAACGCGTAACTCACCTTCCTGCTGACAAACCTGTCGGCTCAACTGATCGTAACCCTGCGCGCCTTCGAGTCCAGACAGCGCTATCTCACTGACATCGCCAATACGCCAGTAAGCGTGCAAAGCCTGGCTCAACTGGCACGGCATGTCGTCCTGATGCTCGGTGCTCAGGCGCAGTTCCATGCGCTCACCCAAGTGCGCGTGCAGGTCCACCTGCCAGTCGCACAACTTCAGTTGCCAGTGCAATCGCACGCCATCGTCGTCACTGTTACTGTCGAGCAGCTTCCAGTCGAGCAACCGCGCCCAGCCATGGGACGGCCAGGCGTTTTCGCTCGGATGCCGGCCATACCACGGCCAACACACCGGCACACCGCCGCGAATGGCGCCGACCTGCGGCCACTTTGCCGCGCACCACAGCCAGGGTTTCTGGCCCTTGGGCTGGAAGTGCAACAACTGCGCGCCCTGACGACTGAACACCGCCTGACACAGCGGATGATCGATCACCAGCACATCGCGCGTCTGATAGCGCTCCCACGCGAACACCGGACGTTCGCGCAAGGATTTGAAGAAGCGTTGTAGCGGATGCTCAAGCATGTGCCACGGTCCTGAAAATCATCTATCACCGGGGTGCGCGGCCCGCAAAAAAAAGCGGACAGCCATGGCTGTCCGCAAATATGCGCACATGGAGAGAAGCTTATCGCAGACGCGTTAGAACACCGACTGAATTTTCAGGCCGGCCACCAGCGCGTTGTCGACTTCATCCACACCACCCGGGTGAGTGACGTATTGCAGGTTGGGACGCACGGTCAGCCAGTTGGTCACGTGGAAGCCGTAGTTGATCTCGTAGTTGTATTCGGTTTCACGAATGGGCGAGAACAGCGGATTGTCGTATTCCGAAACACCGTTGGCCGCGTTGGTCAGTTCAGCGTTTTTCTTCACGTCATCGTTGACATGGATACGGGCGAAACCGATGCCCACGTCATCCTTCGGACGCGCGTCGAACGGGCCCTTGTACACGAACATCAGCGACTGGTAGTTGTCGATGAAGTTGGTGTCTTTGTCGTGGAACGTTGCGTTGGCCGCGATGTTCAGACCACGGGAAGCATCGCCATTGTGGCTGGTCAGTTGCTGCTGCGCGACGAACCAGTAGCCGTGCTTGCTATCGTGGACGCGATAAGGGTTGCCGGTGGTCGCTGCGTTCTGGCCGTTGTCGTCCTTGAGAACGTCGTCGGCATCAGAGGTACTTTTGTAGTAACCGACACGGTATTCACCCGGCAGGTTGTTGACCTTCGGCGACCAGACCAGCTCGACCGGCAGGACGGTGCCATTGGTGCCACTGCCGCTGAGCTTGAAGCCGTTACCGTGCTCCAGTTGCGACGTGTTCTGGTTGTACGCGCCAATCTGGGCGTAGAGCTCGTCATTGATGTTGTACTTCACACGGATCGCCGCCTGGCTCACCGGCCAGTTGTACCAGATGTTGGTGGCCCAGTTACCCACCTGGGATCCGCAGAACGCCAGGTTCTGGAACTCGCACGGGAAGGTGTTGAAGTCTTCACCTTCACCGAAGTAACCGGCCTTGACGTCCAGCTTGTTGTCGAAGAACTGGTGCTGAATCCACAACTGGGTCAGACGGACCATGTGGCCGCGACCATAGACCTCCTGGGAGGAACTCAAGGTGCCGGCACGCGGATCGCCGATACGGTCGTTGGAGATGTTCTCACCGTTACGGTTGGTGAGCTGGATCTTGGCCTGGGTGTTATCCCAGCCAAACAGCTTCTCCAGGTCCAGCGCCGCGCCCAGGCCAAACTGGTCGGCGTAGCGCGCGGTCTTGTCATCGTTGAAGCCGCCATGGAGGTTGCCGCCGACTTCACCGACGTAGTCCATCTTGATGTCGATGCCTTGCTCGATCAGCTTGGTACGCTCGCCACCCCAATCGCCCGTCATCCACCTGGAGTCGGAGCTGAACGCTTCATCGGCCATCGCATTGCCGGCCAGAACCAGTGCTGCCGCTGCTGAAACCTGGCAGATCAACCGGGCCTTGTTCTTCATCTTCATCCCTACTTCCTCGTTTTATTGTTATTAACTTTTCTTTTTTTAACGCGGTTACATCCGGTGCAATGCGCGACAGGCCGCGCATTGCGAATCCCCCCCTGTAGGAGCGAGCTTGCTCGCGAGAAACTTGAGAACACCGCGGGGTGTCAGGTTTCCAGTGTCATCGTTGACGTCCATCGCGAGCAGGCTCGCTCCTACAGTCTTGTTTTTCAGCGACCTTTGAATTGCGCTACGTTGTCAGTGGGAGTCTCGGCTATCGGCACGCCGGCAACCCCCAAACGCTCCCCGGTCTTGGCATCGAACAACAGCACTTTCGCCGGATCGAATTGCAGGGTCAGGGTCTCGCCCACCGCCGGCGCCACGTCCGGCGCCAGGCGGCAGCAGACCTTGGTGTCGTTGAGATTGACGAAGACCAGGGTGTCGGGCCCGGTCGGTTCGGTGACCTGGACTTCGGCACGAATGGTCGGCAACCCGTTTGCTTCGCCGTTGGCCAGGATGATCTGCTCAGGGCGGATGCCGAGGATCACTTCGCGGTCTTCAAGACCGGCGTCCTGCATGCCCAGCGGCAATTCGCAACGGGCCTGGCCGCTGTCTAGCAGCGCCAGCAGACGACCGTCCTTGCGCTGCAAGCGCAGCGGGATGAAGTTCATCGGCGGCGAACCGATGAAGCTCGCCACGAACAGGTTGGCCGGGTTGTTGTAGATGTCCTTCGGCGTACCGAACTGCTGGATGATCCCGTCCTTCATCACCGCCACTTTGTCGCCCAGGGTCATGGCTTCGATCTGGTCGTGGGTCACGTAGACCGTGGTGGTTTTCAGGCGCTGGTGCATCAGTTTCATTTCGGTGCGCATCTCGACCCGCAGCTTGGCGTCGAGGTTGGACAGCGGTTCGTCGAACAGATAAATCTTCGGCCGCCGCGCCAGGGCACGGCCCATCGCCACGCGCTGTTGCTGGCCGCCGGAGAGCTGGCCGGGCTTGCGGCTGAGCAAGTGTTCGATCTGCAACAGCTTGGAAACCCGAGCGACTTCTTCGTCGATTTCGGCAGTCGGCATTTTGCGGATTTTCAGGCCGAAGGCGATGTTGTCGCGCACGCTCATGGTCGGGTACAGCGCGTAGGACTGGAACACCATGGCGATGTCGCGATCCTTGGGGCTCATGCCGCTGATGTCGGCGTCGTCCACCAGGATCGCGCCACCGCTGATGGTTTCAAGGCCCGCGATGCAGTTCATCAAGGTCGACTTGCCGCAGCCCGACGGGCCGACCAGGATCAGGAACTCACCGTCATCGATTTTCAGTTCGATGTTCTTCAGGGTGTCCGGCAAACCGGGGCCGTAGGTCTTGTTGACGTTGCGTAATTCGAGAGTTGCCATGTTCTACCCCTTGACCGCGCCGGACGTCAGCCCGCGCAGGAAATACTTGCCAGCGAATATGTAGACCAGCAGTGTCGGCAGCCCGGCGATCATCGCGGCGGCCATATCAACGTTGTATTCCTTGGCCCCGGTGCTGGTGTTGACCAGGTTGTTCAGGGCCACGGTAATTGGCTGGGCGTCGCCACTGGCGAACACCACGCCGAACAGGAAGTCGTTCCAGATCTGGGTGAACTGCCAGATCAGGCAGACCATCACGATCGGGATCGACATCGGCAGCAGGATCTTCAGGAAGATCGTGAAGAAGCCCGCGCCATCGAGCCGTGCGGCCTTGACCAGCGCATCCGGAATGCTCACGTAGTAGTTGCGGAAGAACAGCGTGGTGAACGCCAGGCCGTAGACCACGTGCACCAGCACCAGGCCGGTGGTGGTGTTTGCCAGGCCGAACTTGCCGAGGGTGAACGAGGCTGGCAGCAGCACGGTCTGGAACGGCAGGAAGCAGCCGAACAGCAACAGGCCGAAGAACAGTTGCGAACCACGGAAGCGCCACATCGACAGCACATAGCCGTTCATGGCCCCGATGAACGTGGAGATCAGCACCGCCGGCACGGTGATCTTCACCGAGTTCCAGAAGTAGCCGCCGACCACGTCCCAGGCCTTGATCCAGCCAATGCCGTCGATCACGGTCGGCCAACTCAGCAGGTTGCCGGTACGGATGTCTTCCGGGGATTTGAAGCTGGTCAGCAGCATTACCACCAACGGGATCAAGTACACCGCTGCCGCCAGCAACAGAGTTGCGTAGATCGCGATGCGGCTGAAACTGATACCCGATTTTCCGAGTTGATTAGTCATGGCGTTTGCCTCGCAGCTCGGAGTACAGGTACGGCACGAGGATGGTCAGCACGGCGCCGAGCATCAGCATGGCGCTGGCCGAACCGATGCCCATCTGGCCACGGCTGAAGGTGAAGGAATACATGAACATCGCCGGCAGGTCGGAGGAGTAGCCCGGACCGCCCGCGGTCATCGCCGCGACCAGGTCGAAGCTCTTGATCGCGATGTGCGCCAGGATCATGAAGGCACTGAAGAACACCGGGCGCAGGCTCGGCAGGACGATCTTCAGGTAGATGGTCGGCAGGCTCGCGCCATCGACTTGCGCAGCACGGATGATCGATTGATCGACACCGCGCAGGCCGGCGAGGAACATCGCCATGACAAACCCGGAGGCTTGCCACACGGCGGCGATCACCAGGCAGTAGACCACGCGATCCTGATCCACCAGCCAGTCGAGACGGAAGCCTTCCCAGCCCCAGTCGCGCAGCATCTTGTCCAGGCCCAGGCCTGGGTTGAGCAGCCATTTCCACGCGGTACCGGTGACGATCATCGACAGCGCCATCGGGTACAGGTAGACGGTGCGGATGAAGCCTTCCTTGCGAATGCGCTGGTCCAGCAACACGGCGAGGAACACGCCCAGCACCAGGCTGATGCCGATGAACATGCCGCCGAACAGTGCGAGGTTCTTGCTCGCGACCCACCAGCGGTCGTTGTCCATCAGGCGCATGTATTGCTGCAGGCCGACCCACTTGTAGCTCGGCATGAAGCTGGAGTTGGTGAAGGACAGTATGAATGTCCAGATGATGTAACCGTAGAAGCCAACCAACACGATCAGCATGCTCGGCGCGAGTACCAACTTGGGTAACCAGCGTTGCAGCGCATCGAACGGTGAGGCTTTGCTGAAAACCGCCACAGAGCTCATCGGGATAATCCAGGTGGAGAAGTGAAATCCGGACAGAGTTCCCCCCTGTAGGAGCGAGCCTGCTCGCGATGGAATCAAGAACACCGGGGCCTGTCTGGATTGGCGCGGTGCCTGGTAGTCCATCGCGAGCAAGCTCGCTCCCACAATGGGATGGAGCTCTCTCTGGGGTTTGCCGCAGGATCACCTGCGGCGATTACGAGTTACTGGGCAGCTTTGACAGCCGAGGCCAGTTGGGCGCTGGCCTTGGCCGGGTCAGCGTCCTTGTCGTTCATGAAGTTGGTGACCACGTCGAAGATCGCGCCCTGCACGGCCAGGGAGGTGGCCATGTTGTGCGCCATGCTCGGTTGCAGGCCGCCGGTCTTGTCGTCTGCGATGAAGTCCTTGGCCGACTTCTGGGCACACTCGTCGAAGCCGAGCTTGTCCATTTCGTTCAGCATGTCGTTACGCACCGGGATCGAACCCTTGTTCATGCTGAAGACTTTCTGGAAGTCGGTACCCAACGCGACCTTGGCCAGGTCTTGCTGGGCAGCGATGTCGCCCTTGCGATCGGCCTTGAGCTTGAACACCGCCATCGAGTCGATGTTGTAGGTGAAGGCTTTTTCGGTGCCCGGGAACGCTACGCACTGGTAGTCCTTGCCGGCGATTTTCTTCGCGGCGGTCCACTCGCTTTTCGCCCAGTCGCCCATCATCTGCATGCCGGCCTTGCCACTGATGACGTCGGCGGCGGCGATGTTCCAGTCACGACCGGCACGGTTCGGGTCCATGTAGCCGGTGATTTTTTTCAGCTCGGCGAACGACTTGGTCATCTCCGGGCCGGACAGGGTTTTCTGGTCCAGGTCGACCAGGGCTTTCTTGTAACCGTCGGCGCCCATGACCGAGAGCACCACGTCTTCGAACACGGTGCTGTCCTGCCAAGGCTGACCGCCGTGGGCGAGCGCGATGAAGCCGGCGGCCTTGAGCTTGTCGCCGGCGGCATAGAATTCTTCGAGGGTCGTCGGGGCTTTTTCGATCCCGGCTTTCTTGAACACTTCAGGGTTGATCCACAGCCAGTTGACGCGGTGGATGTTCACCGGCACGGCGACGTAGTCACCTTCGTACTTCACAGTGTCGGAGACTTTCTTCGACAGCAGGCCATCCCAGTTTTCCGCCTTGGAAACGTCTTTCAACGCGTCGGTGCTGAGCAGGCCAGTGCTGCCCCACTCCTGGATGTCCGGGCCTTTGATCTGGGCAACGCCCGGCGGGTTGCCGGCTACGGCGCGACTTTTGAGTACGGTCATGGCCGTGGAACCGCCACCGCCGGCGACTGCGCCGTCCTTCCAGGTGAAGCCGTCTTTTTCGACTTGAGCCTTCAGGACATCGACCGCTGCTTTTTCACCACCGGAAGTCCACCAGTGAACGACTTCAACGGAACCTTTGGATTCGGCAGCGAGGACACTGAGGGGGAGCGCAGACAGGGAAGCGAGAGAAATGACAGTAGCGAGGCGAGAAATCGCATTCATCTAGGAGCACCTTTCTTGTTGTTATGCATGCAAGTCTGTTGCTTGCGCTGCATAAGATTCTAAACAGGGGATATCCCTTCGCAGGTAACGAAGGGATGCGCGAATGTCACCGCATGGTTACATAGAACCGCTCTGGGACAACTGCCCCAGCGCCGTGGCCATGCTCGGCGCCAGCGCCAGGCGCGGAATCAATACGGCTTGCCAGGCGTGGTAAAGGTCTGGCTTGCCGGGCCAGATATCGGCACTCGGGCGGTTGCGCGGGTCGAGTTCGTGATGCCAACTGCCGTCTTCGCGGTCGATGAAATGACTGTCACAGAATTCCCAGAACAGTCGGTACCAGTGTTCGTATTGCTCTTCACCGGTGCGTTTGAGCAGCGCACTGGCGGCTGCACTGGCTTCACAATGGGTCCAGTGCAGGCGATGGCGGACCACCGCTTTGTTGTCCCAGTCCAGGGTGTAGACAATGCCCGGCGCGCCATCGACGTCCCAGCCATGGAGGCAATTGTGCTCGAACAGTTTTTGCGCATCGGTGACCAGCCAGCCCGGCGTGAGCATCCCGGCCCTCACCCGCGAAGCTTCGAGATGCAGCAACAGCCGCGCCCACTCGAAACCATGGCCCGGGGTGGTGCCGTAGGGGCGGAAGCCGTCGGCCGGGTTGTCGCGGTTGTAGTCCCGCAGTGGCTGCCAGGCGCGGTCGAAATGCTCGATCACCAGGTAATCGTTGGCGGCGGCGTGGCCATGAATTACGCGCTCGACAATCCGATGGGCACGGCTGAGCCAACGGTTGTCATCGGTGACATCGGCCAGGGCGAGGAAGGCCTCGGTGGCGTGCATGTTGCTGTTGGCGCCCCGGTACGCCTCCTCTTCGCTCCAGTCGCGATTGAAAGACTCGCGCATCGCGCCTTCTTCTTCGCTCCAGAAATAAGTGTCGATGATATCGATGGCATCATCGAGCAACGCTTGCGCACCGGGGCGCTGCGCGACTACCGCTGAACTGGCGGCCAGCGCGACGAAGGCATGCAGATAGGCGTTCTTGCCGGTATTGCCGTCGCGATGTTCGGCAGTCGCGAACCAGCCGCCGTGCAGCGCATCCCGCAGTGGCCCGCGAAGTGCCGCGACACCGTGATCCACCAGCTCGGCAAAGCCCGGCAGCCCTTGGACATGGGCCATGGCGAAGCTGTGGGTCATGCGCGCGGTGTTCATGGTCTGGGCTTGCGCATCAGGCGGGAGGCGGCCTTTTTCATCGAGGTTGCCGAAGCCTTCAGGCAGTTTCGAAGCCTTGGCGAAGGCCAGCAGGCGCCAGCCTTCGGTGGCGAGCCATTGCTGATGGGCAGGTGCGTTCAGCCAACTGCTGAAGACCGGTTGGAAGGTGTCCATGGCGTACCTTTTTTGTTGTTATGACTGTGGGGCAGCATAAACAACGGACGAAGGTCGGCTTGTAACGAAGGGGGTGGGTTATGTCACCAGCCTGTGACAATGGACACAGACATTGAGTGAAATACTTGTGGCGAGGGGGCTTGCCCCCGTCCGACTGCGCAGCAGTCGTAAAATCAGCGACCTGATTTTTACAGGCAGTCTGTGGGTGATGGTTTTGGGACCGCTTCGCGGTCCAACGGGGGCAAGCCCCCTCGCCACAGGGTGGTGTCAATCCACTGAGCGGGGCAACTGCAACGTTACCCGCAACCCGCCTTCACGCAAATTCTGCAAGCTGACCTCACCACCATGGCTATGGGCAATGTTGCGGGCAATCCCCAGCCCCAAGCCGTAACCCTGCTGCTGCCCGGCCAGGCGGAAGTGCGGTTCGAACACCTGCTCCAGGCGCTGCTCCGGCACGCCCGGCCCTTCGTCATCGACATGCAGGATGAACGCGCTTTCGTCGTCATCGATGTGCAGGTGCGCGTTCTGCCCGTACTTCAGCGCATTGTCGATCAGGTTGCCGATGCAGCGCTTGAGCGCCAGCGGTTTGCCCGGGTACGCCGCCAGTGCCCGCCCCTGCTGGGTCACGCGGCCGTTGCCGTTCGGCGCGAGATAGGGTTCCACCAGACAGTCGAGCACATGGTTGAGATCCACCGGCTCGATGTTCTCGTGGATGTCGGTGTCTTTCACGCATTGCAGCGCGCCCTTGACCAGCAACTCCAGCTCGTCCAGATCGCGCCCGAACTTGGCTTGCAGTGTTTCGTCTTCGAGCAATTCAACCCGCAGGCGCAAGCGGGTGATCGGCGTACGCAGGTCGTGGGAAATGGCGCTGAACAACTGGCTGCGTTCGGTCAGGTAACGGCTGATGCGCTCGCGCATGGTGTTGAAGGCGCGCCCGACCTCGACCACTTCGCTGCCACCGCCCTCGGCCACCGGTTCCACGTCGGCACCCAACGACAGGTCCCGCGCCGCCCGCGCCAGGCGCTTGAGCGGACGACTCTGCCAGTGCACCAGCAGGCCGATGAACAACAGCAAAAAGCTGCTGGTCAGGACGATGAACCACACCTGCTGCGCCGGCAGGCCCTGCTCTTCAAGACTGGTGTAGGGCTCGGGCAACAGCGAGGCGATGTACAGCCATTCCCCCGGCGCCATCTGGATCTGCGTGACCAGCACCGGAGGATTCACCGGTTCCAGGGTCAGCGCGTAGTGCGCCCAGGAGCGTGGCAACTCATCGAGCTTCAGGCCGCCATTGAAGATGCGCAGGTCTTCCGGGCTGACGAAGGTCACCGAGATGTCCGTGTCTTGGCCGAGGGACTGGCGCAGCACTTCGTCCACCGCCTTGAGCACCGCCTCTTTGCGCGGGGTGATGGGCAGCACTTCCATGCCCAGGGGTTTGTCGTTGAGCGTCACCACGAACCGGGTGCCGCCCATGCTGCGCAACTGGTCGAGCACCAGGGGCCGAAACGCCACCGGTAACGATCGGAAATAGCTGACACTGGCGGTCATTGAATGGGCCAGGCTGCGGGCGCTGGTGACCAGGCCCTCGAGCTGCGTGGCGCGCAGTTGCGACACCCAGATCACACTCGACAATGCCTGGGCGAACAACACCGCCAGCAGGGTCAACAGCAACATCCGCCCGAGCAGCGAACGCGGCATCGGCACCTTGGCGGCGAGCTTGCGCAAAGCCTCAGTGACCATTGCTGGCAACCACGTTGGCCGCCAGTTGGTAGCCGCTGCCACGCACGGTGCGGATCAGCCGTGGCGGTTTTTCCGTGTCGCGCAGGCGCTGGCGCAACCGGCTGACCGCCATGTCGACGATGCGATCCAGGGGCATCAGTTCGCGGCCGCGGGTGGCGTTGCCGATGGTGTCGCGGTCGAGGATTTCCTGTGGATGATCGAGGAACAGTTTCAGCAGCGCGAAATCGGCGCCCGAAAGAATCACCTCTTCGCCGTCGATGTGAAACAGCCGATGGCTGACCATGTCCAGCCGCCAGTCATCGAAGGCCAGCACCTCACCGCCACTGCGCTCCTGACCGAACTGTGCGCGGCGCAGCAACGCCTTGATCCGGGCCTGCAACTCCCGTGGGCTGAAGGGCTTGCCGAGGTAATCGTCGGCGCCCAGTTCCAGGCCGATGACGCGATCGGCTTCGTCGGAACTGGCGGTGAGCATGATGATCGGCACCTGCGCCTGGCGCGGATGCTGGCGAATCCAGCGGCACAGGCTGAAGCCGTCTTCGTCGGGCAACATCACATCAAGGATCACCAGATCACTCGGCGCCTCGTTCAGCGCCTGGCGAAAGCCGGCACCGTCGGGCGTGGTACGTACCTGGAAACCGGCGCGGGTCAGGTAGGTATCCAGCAACTCGCGTATCTCTTGATCGTCATCGACCAACAAAATCGACTTGTTGACTGAGCTCACGGGCGGCGTCCTTGTTGTTTGAATTGGGGCGGATTATGCCTTAAGCACCGATTTTACAAACACCACAAAACCACTGTAGGAGCGAGCCTGCTCGCGATGGACTTGAAGGCACCGCGTACATTCAGAAAGCACGCGTTATCGTTGACGTCCATCGCGAGCAGGCTCGCTCCTACAGGTAATCGGGTTTCAAGCGGGGGATTGATTGTTCCAACGCCACACCCGCGCCCATCAACCCGGAATACGGCGCTGTCACCAGCCACACCGGAATCCCCTTGAAGTAATCGCTCATGCAACCCTTGTCGGCGAAGCAGCGGGCGAAACCACTTTCGAGGAAGAAATCGGCAAAGCGCGGAATCACCCCGCCCACGATGTACACGCCACCGCGTCCACCGGTGGTCAGCACGTTATTGCCGGCCACGCGACCAAGCCAGCAGCAGAACTGCTCAAGCACTTCCACGGCAATCGGGTCGCCCGCCAGCCCGGCAGCGGTGATGGCTTCCGGTGTGTCGAGCACAGGCGTGTGCCCATCCACCGCACAGATCGCCCGATAGACACGGGGCAAGCCGCCACCGCTCAAGGCTGTTTCCGCACTGACATGGCCAATTTCGTTGAAGATGTGCTGCCAGAGCTGTGTTTCACGCGGGCTGCTCAATGGCAGATCGACGTGACCGCCCTCCCCCGGCAACGCGGCAAAACGGCCCGCGCCCAGATCGAGCAAGGTGCCGACGCCCAAACCTGTGCCCGGGCCAATCACCACCGCCGGGCGCAACGGCTCCGGCGTGCCTTCGCAGACCACGCGGAATTCGCCGGGCTGCAAACGGGTCATGCCCAGGGCCATGGCCGAAAAGTCGTTGACCAACAACAGCTGATCCACCTGCAAGGTCTGGCAAAAGCCCTTGCGGCTCAGGCGCCAGTGATTGTTGGTGAACCTGAATTCGTCACCACTTACCGGGCCCGCCACCGACAGGCACACCGAACCGATCGAACCCGGCGCCAGCCCCAGACCATTAAGGTACAGGCTGATCGCATCGATAGGGCTGGGGAAATCTGCCGTTGCCAGCACCTGGACCGATTCCAGCTGCTGGTTTTTCCACAACGCGAAACGTGCGTTGGTCCCACCGATGTCACCGACCAAAGCCAGTTTCAATTAAGCGTCTCCAGAGCAGAAGTAAAGGCGCTGGCGCCCTGCTCCGCCGAGCTGAAGGCCATGCGCATGAAACCGAACAGCTCGCGACCGGTGCCGATGTTGTTGCCCAACAGGCCCTTGGCCGGCGTGCGCGCTGCGAATTCTTCGGCGTCCACCTTAAGCTCCAGGGTGCCTTTGACGCCATCGACGCGGATGATATCGCCCTCTTGTACCCGCGCCAAAGCGCCGCCGACATAAGCTTCGGGGCTGACATGAATGGCCGCCGGGATTTTCCCCGACGCGCCGGACATGCGCCCGTCGGTCACCAGCGCGACTTTGAAGCCGCGATCCTGCAACACGCCGAGGAACGGCGTCATCTTGTGCAGCTCTGGCATGCCGTTGGAGCGCGGGCCCTGGAAGCGCATCACCGCGACAAAATCCTTCTCCAGCAAACCGGCCTTGAACGCATCGGCCAGGTCCTGTTGATCCTGGAACACCATGGCCGGCGCTTCGACGATCTGGTTTTCCACGGCCACGGCGGAGACTTTCATCACACCGCGACCCAGGTTGCCTTCCATCACCCGCAGGCCACCTTCGGCCGAGAACGCGCGGGCGACCGGACGCAGGATGCTTTCGTCGAGGCTGTCGGTCACGCCTTCACGCCAGACCAGTTGGCCATTGTCGAGGAACGGCTCCTGGGTGTAGCGGCTCAGGCCGTGGCCCATCACGGTGTTGACGTTTTCGTGGAGCAGCCCGGCTTCCAGCAGTTCGCGGATCAGGAACGACATACCGCCCGCGGCCTGGAAGTGGTTGATGTCGGCTTTGCCGTTCGGGTAGACGTGGCTCAGGGTCGGCACGACTTCGGAGAGGTCGGCCATGTCCTGCCAGGTCAATTGAATGCCCGCCGCCATGGCGATGGCCGGCATGTGCAGGGTGTGGTTGGTCGAACCGCCCGTGGCATGCAACGCGACAATCGAGTTGACCAGCGAACGCTCGTCGACGATTTCGCCGATCGGCATGAAGTCGCCGTTCTGCTTGGTCAGGCGTGTGACCTGGTGCGCGGCTTCGCGGGTCAAGGCATCGCGCAACGGCGTGTTCGGGTTGACGAAGGACGCGCCCGGCAGATGCAGGCCCATGACTTCCATCAGCAACTGGTTGGTGTTGGCGGTGCCGTAGAAGGTGCAGGTGCCAGGGCTGTGGTAGGACTTCATTTCCGATTCCAGCAGCTCTTCGCGAGTCGCCTTGCCTTCGGCGTACTTCTGGCGCACGTCGGCTTTCTGCTTGTTGGAAATGCCCGAGACCATCGGCCCGCCCGGCACGAAGATCATCGGCAGATGGCCGAAGCGCAGCGCGCCCATCATCAGGCCCGGCACGATCTTGTCGCAGATGCCGAGCAGCAGCGCGCCGTCGAACATGTTGTGGGACAGCGCCACGGCAGTGGACAACGCGATCACTTCGCGGCTCGGC
This sequence comes from Pseudomonas jessenii, assembly GCF_002236115.1. Taxonomy (GTDB): domain Bacteria; phylum Pseudomonadota; class Gammaproteobacteria; order Pseudomonadales; family Pseudomonadaceae; genus Aquipseudomonas; species Aquipseudomonas jessenii. The sequence continues at coordinate 471,542 of NZ_NIWT01000003.1, forward strand.
AGGCTCAGCTCCATGCCCGGCTCGCCCTGGGTCACGCCATCGCACATGGCCGGCGTGCCACCGGCGAACTGACCGACGGAGCCGATTTCGCGCAGGGCTTTCTTGATCAGTTCGGGGAAGACTTCGTACGGCTGGTGTGCCGAGAGCATGTCGTTATATGACGAAACTATCGCGATGTTCGCGGAGTTCATCATCCGCAGGCTGTGCTTGTCGTCGCTGCCGCAACCGGCCACGCCATGGGCGAAGTTGGCGCACTGCAGCTTGCCGCGCATCGGACCGTCGCTGGCCGCACCGCGGATCAATGCAAGGTAGGCCTCACGCGTGGCGCGGCTGCGGGCGATAAGCCGTTCAGTGACCTCAAGGACGCGGGGATGCATGTGTAGAACTCCAGGCTAACGGATGTGGCGACCTGATTGTCTATGCTGATCAAAGGCCGGTGTCGATGGGATGACAGACGGTTTATTTGACCATTCGGACCAGTTGATTCAGGTCACTCGTTGTAGATCGAACAAAATATTGCCATCAAAAAGGCTTGTTTTCTATTTTTTTACGAATAATCTTGTAATTCCAACAACAAAACGACGGTAGCGCCGCACTATGACTCTTCGAATCGCAATCAATGGTTTTGGCCGCATCGGCCGTAATGTCCTGCGCGCACTCTATACCCAGGGCTACCGTCAGGATTTGCAGATTGTCGCCATCAACGACCTGGGCGACAGCGCGATCAATGCTCATCTGCTCAAGTACGACACCGTTCACGGCACATTCGATGCCGATGTCCAGCACGACCAGGAGAGCCTGACGGTCAACGGCGACCGCATTTCGGTCAGTGCCATCCGCAACCCGGCCGACTTGCCTTGGGCCGCGGAAAAGATTGATGTGGTGTTCGAATGCACCGGTTTGTTCACCGACCGGGCCAAGGCCGCTGCGCATATTACGGCGGGCGCGCGCAAAGTGATTATCTCCGCCCCGGCCAAAGGCGCCGACGCCACCGTGGTTTACGGGGTGAACCACGACATTCTGCGCCAATCGCACCAGATCATTTCCAACGCGTCGTGCACTACCAACTGCCTGGCCCCGGTGGCCCAGGTGCTGCACCGCGAGCTGGGCATCGAAAGCGGTCTGATGACCACCATTCACGCCTATACCAACGACCAGCACCTGACCGACGTCTATCACGTCGATCCGTACCGCGCCCGTTCGGCCACCCAGAACATGATCCCGAGCAAGACCGGTGCTGCTGAAGCGGTGGGCCTGGTGCTGCCGGAACTGGCGGGCAAATTGACCGGCATGTCGGTGCGCGTACCGGTCATCAATGTATCGCTGGTAGACCTGACGGTGCAGCTCAAGCGCGAAGCGTCGGCCGATGAGGTCAATGCGCTGATGAAAGAAGCCAGCCAGCACTCGAAGATCCTTGGGTACAACACCCTGCCGCTGGTCTCCAGCGACTTCAACCACAACCCGCTGTCGTCGATCTTCGACGCCAACCACACCAAATCCAGCGGCAAGCTGCTCAAGGTACTGGCGTGGTATGACAACGAGTGGGGCTTCTCCAACCGCATGCTCGATAACTGCCTGGCGCTGTGCAACGCCGAATAAGCAGCACGTCCCTTCCTTCTTGTAGGAGCGAGCTTGCTCGCGATGGTCGTGAACGATAACGCGGGGAACCTGATGCCCCGCGGTGTTCTACAGTCCATCGCGAGCAAGCTCGCTCCTACAAGTTGCGCGTCTGGAGCTACCATCGATGATCGGCATCAGCTTTACGCAAAAGACCATGGCGGCGCGCAAGCGTATCGCCCTGGTTGCCCATGACCACTGCAAGGTGTTCTTGCTGGACTGGGCCGAACGGCAAAAAGACAGGCTGGCCCAGCATGATCTGGTCGCCACCGGCACCACGGGGTTGTTGTTGCAACAACGCCTCGATCTGCCGGTGCAAAGCATGATCAGCGGGCCACTGGGCGGCGACCAGCAGCTCGGTGCGCAAATCGCCGAGCAGCGGGTCGACATGCTGGTGTTCTTCTGGGACCCGTTCGAGCCACAGCCCCACGACCCGGATATCAAGGCGTTGCTGCGGGTCGCGGCAGTGTGGAACATCCCGGTGGCGTGTAACGAATGCAGCGCCGACTACCTGCTCAGCAGCCCGCTGATGGATCAGGCGCACCTCCATCGGATTCCCGATTACGCCACCTATTTGCAAGGTCGCGCGTAAAGCGTCACAAATCAGTGCTTGACCACTCGAGTAGATGATAAGCATTATCATCTACTCGAAATGGATCAGGTTCTCCCGTGAGTCAGTCGCGCTTCAACCACGTTTTCCTCACCCAGCGCACCTCCCTGCTGCGCACGCTGGAGCGGATGGTCAACAATCACAGCACCGCTGAAGACCTTTTGCAGGAAACTTACCTGCGGGTGACCCGGGCATTGAGCGAACGGGCCATCGATCATCTTGAGCCCTTTGTCTTCCAGACGGCGCGCAACCTGGCGCTGGACCATTTGCGCGCGCGGCGCATCCATTCGCGCACGATGGTCGACGACGTGCCGCAGGAGGTGATGCACAGCATCGCCGCCGCCACCAGCAGCGCCGAAGACGCCGCCCACGCCGAACAATTGCTGGAGCGTTTGAACGTGAGCCTCAGTGAACTCAGCGCCCGCCAACAGCGGATTTTCATCCTCAGCCGCCTGCACGGGCACAGTTACCAGGAAATCGCCGAGGAGTTGAACGTGTCCCTCAGCACCGTGCAGAAAGAACTCAAACTGATCATGTCGATCTGCATCGGGGTTGCCGATCGCTTGAACGCCAACTGAGCGCCAAGCCCCTGCGCTTACCTGGACCGACTGCGCTGATCATCGGGCTTTGCTACCCTTGGCCCACTTTTACGCTTCACTAAAAAAACAGCCGTGCACAGACACTGCCGAGGAAACACCGTGACGGACAACCACCGCTCCCCCGAGCCTTCATCGGCGCAGGACCCCGCAAGCGCGATGGACCAGGCCCTGGACTGGCTGATTGTGCTCGGCAGTCCCGACGAGGAGCAGAGCAGCCAATTCCATGCATGGCTCGACGCCGATCCGTTGAATGCCCAGGCGTTCGCCAAGGCCCAGGCGATCTGGGACGGCCCGCAAGTAGCGCAATGCGCGCAAAGCCTGGCCGCCCGTCCGGCGAAAGTCACTGTCCTCGCCCGTCTGCGTCCGCACTGGAAACCACTGGCCACCGCCGCCGTGCTGCTGCTCGGGCTGTTCAGTTTCAGCAGTTTGCCGATGCGCCTGCAGGCCGATCACCTGACTGTGGTCGGCGAACGCCAGCGCCTGCAACTGGAGGACGGTTCCAGGGTTCTGCTCAATACCAACTCGGCGTTCTCAAGCACCATCAACGACCAGCAACGTGTTGCCCGCCTGTATCAGGGCGAAGCGTTTTTCGAAGTGCAGGCCAATCGCGGCCAACCACTGGAAATCGACGCCGGCCCGGTCACGGCCAGCGTTCGCGATACCGCATTTGCCGTGCGTTACCTCGACGGCGTGGCGCAGGTGCGGGTACAGCGCGGCGACGTCGACTTGCGCGCCACTCGGGATGACGCGCGGGTACGCTTGTCCGCCGGGGAAAGCATTCGCATCGGCCCCAACGGCTTCGACCGCCCGGCCAAACTCGACGCCGCCACCGACCTTGCGTGGGTCCAGGGACGGCTGGTATTCGAAAACTGCCCGTTGAACCAGGTACTGGCAGAACTTCGCCGCTATTACCCGGGCTGGATCATCAACAACAACGAACAGTTGGCCGATGTCACCGTGACCGGCAACTACCGTCTCGATCAGCCGCTGGACGTGGTTCGCTCCCTGGCCCACATCACCTCGGCCCGGCTCCAGGAATTCCCGGCGCTGGTCATCCTGAACTGAATGAGAATTATTTTTACTCGATAGCCAAACCCCGTACGTCTCGTTATAGCCAATGCAATTGATTCGCATCTCACCATGCCAATCAGCACCTATAAAGATTCGTGCGACACGGAGCGCTATCGATGTCCCCTCGCCTTACCCGCCAAGCCCCTACACCTTCCCGCGTGCTGTCGCTGCTGACCGCCGCCATCCTGATGGCCGGTACCGCACCGCTCATGGCCGCCACCGCCACCGAGCAGTCGAGCCGCAAAATGGGCGACTACTCGTTCGCCATTCCCCAGCAATCACTGGTGTCGGCACTCAATGCCTTTACCACCGTAACGGGCTGGCAGATCGGTATGTCGTCGGAGCTGGCACAAGGTGTGGCCTCGCCGGGCGTCCGTGGTTCGCTGTCGCCGGAGAAAGCCCTGGATCGCCTGTTGGTGGGGACCAACCTGGGCTATCGCAAACTGGGCAACAACAGCATCGTTCTGGAAAAACGCAACGGTAGCAGTGCCCTGAATCTCGATCAGGTGACCATCAGCGCCACCCGTAACGAACAGTCTGTGAATAGCGTGCCGAGCACGGTCTCTGTCTACACCCGCGAAGATCTGGACCGCAACAACGTCAATACCATCAAGGAGCTGGTGCGCTACGAACCCGGTGTTTCGGTAGGCGGCGCAGGCCAGCGGGCCGGTATCACCGGCTACAACATTCGCGGCATCGATGGCGACCGCGTGCTGACCCAGGTCGATGGCGTGCAGGTACCCGACGGCTTCTTCAACGGCCCCTATGCCCAGACCAACCGCAACTATGTCGACCCGGAAATCGTCAAGCGTGTGGAAATCCTCCGTGGCCCGGCCTCTGTCTTGTACGGCAGCAATGCCATTGGCGGCGCCGTCAGCTACTACACGCTGGACCCGGACGACATCATCAAACCGGGCAAGGATGTCGGCGCGCGCCTGAAAACCGGCTACAGCTCCGCCGACGACAGCTGGCTGACGTCCGGCACCGTCGCCGGCCGTACAGGCGAGCTCGATGGCCTGTTGCATCTCAGTCAACGCAACGGTCATGAAACAGAGTCCTATGGCGAAACCGGCGGCACTGGCCTGAACCGTACTGAAGCCAACCCCCAGGACGCTCGCACCACCAGCGTGCTGGCCAAACTGGGCTGGAATTACGCCGACGACGCGCGCCTGGGCCTGACCTATGAGCATTACAAGGACGACCGCGACACCAATCAATTGAGCGCAGTGGGCGGCCCGTTCAATGCCGGACGCGGTTTCGGCTACTACAAGTCCCGTACCGGTAACGACACGATCACCCGCGAACGCTTTGGCCTGGAACACAGCTTCGGTCTGGACAGCGCCCTGGCCGACAACATCAAGTGGACGCTGAACTACCAGATCGCCAAGACCGACCAGAGCACCGAGGAAATCTACGCGCCGCCGTCACGAACCGTGCTGCGTAACCGCGATACCACCTACAAGGACCGCCAATGGGTATTCGATGCCCAGGCTGACAAGTCGTTTGCCATCGCCGACACCGACCACCTCGTCACCTATGGCACCACCATCAAGCAGGACAAAATCACCGGCCTGCGTACCGGCACCGGCACCTGCCTGACCGTGGCCGGATCCTGCCGGGTCATTGGCGCCCCTAGTGCCACCGACACGCTGACACCCGCCAGTGACTTCCCGGACCCGACCGTCAACAGCTACAGCCTGTTCGCCCAGGATCTGATCAGCTGGGGCAACTGGACCTTTGCGCCAGGTGCTCGCTACGACTACACCGAACTCAAGCCGCACATCACCGAAGAGTTCCTGGCCACCGCCGACCAGAGCGGCAACGGTACGGTGAGCGACGAGACCAAAACCTGGCATCGCCTGTCGCCGAATTTTGGCACCACCTACAGCTTCAACGACCATTACACCTGGTACGGCAAATACGCTGAAGGCTTCCGCACCCCGACCGCCAAGGCGTTGTACGGTCGTTTCGAAAACATCGCCGGCGGCTATCGGGTAGCGCCTAATCCTGACCTCGAACCGGAAAAAAGCAAAAGCTACGAGACGGGTTTGCGCGGCAACTTCGAGCAGGGCTCGTTTGACGTGGCAGTGTTCTACAACAAATACCGCGACTTCATCAACGAGAACGCCATCACTCCGGGCTACACCGAGACCACGTTCCAGAGCAACAACATCAAGCACGCCACCATCAAGGGCGCGGAGGTCAAGGGACGCCTGAACCTCGACGCCTTCGGCGCGCCGCAAGGCCTCTACACCCAGGGCTCGGTGGCCTATGCCTACGGTCGCAACGACGACAACGGCGAGCCGCTCAACAGCGTCAACCCGCTGACCGGCGTATTCGGCCTCGGCTACGACCAGGACACCTACGGTGGCTTGCTCAGCTGGACCCTGGTGAAGAAGAAGGATCGCGTCGACAGCACCAGCTTCAAAACCCCGGACGGCACCAGCACCCAGTTCAAGACGCCCGGTTTCGGCATTCTGGACCTGAGCGCGTTCTACAAGGTGACCGACGACGTGACCGTCAGCGGCGGCGTCTACAACCTCACCGACAAGAAGTACTGGCTGTGGGATGACGTGCGCGGCTACGACAGCGTCGGCGAAGCCTCGGTGACCCAACCGGCCAACCTCGACCGTCTGACTCAGCCGGGTCGCAACTTTGCGGTCAACCTGATCTGGGATATCTGATCCGCTCATCTCGCCTGGCGGTTTCATCAAGCCGCCCGGTGAGGATTTTTTACTGTCAGGCGCCTTCCTGTTCGTCTCGTTACCAAGCGCCTCTCTTTCTCCAAGGAATTGCCATGACTACCCAGGCCACCGAACAACGCCCCAACCTGCGTTCGCAACGTTTGAACCAGATCACCCACGAGCCGCACAGCAAGCTCGATGCCCTGGTCAAGGCTCATGCGCCGTTTGAAACCCCGGCCAATTTCGCCCGTTTCGTGGTGGCGCAGTACCTGTTCCAGTCGGAACTGGTGTCGCTGTACAACGATACCGAACTGACCGCCATCGTCCCGGACCTGCCGGCCCGCTGTCGTGCCGATGCAGCCAGGGCCGACCTCGCGGACCTGGACACCGACGTGCCGGCACCTGTCGCCGGTGCACTGAAGAACCCGACCAAGGCCGAGGCCCTGGGCTGGATCTTCGTCTCCGAAGGCTCGAAGCTCGGCGCGGCGTTCCTCATCAAGCGCGCCGTGGGCCTTGGCCTGAGCGAAACCTTCGGCGCCCGCCACCTCGGCGAACCGGCCGGCGGCCGCGCTGAAGGCTGGAAGAGCTTCGTTAAAACCCTGGACGGCCTGGCATTCAGCGCCCAGGAAGAAGCCGAAGTGGAAAAAGGCGCCATCGACGCGTTCAACCGTTTTACCGTGTTGCTGGAGCGGGCTTACGCTACCGCACCAGAAATCGCCTGACACACCACCGCCCCTGTAGGAGCGAGCCTGCTCGCGATGACGGTATTCCAGACAGCATTATTGTCGACTGATACCCCCCTATCGCGAGCAAGCTCGCTCCCACAAGGAACGAAGTAAATCCGTAAGATTTCGATCAGCCTCACATGTTGCCTTGAGCCCATGCCAGCCTCCTCCAGACTCTCCCGCCTCCTCTTCGGCCTGCTGGCCTATGTCAGCCTGGGCATCGGCCTGATCGCCATCGTCATACCCGGCCTGCCAACCACCGAGTTCATCCTGCTGGCCGCCTGGGCCGCGACCCGCAGTTCGCCGCGCCTGAGTGCCTGGCTGGAAAACCACCGGCTGTTCGGCCCCATCCTCCATAACTGGCGCAACGGCAAGATCATCGCGCGTCGGGCAAAAGTCAGCGCCACGGTCAGCATGCTGTTATGTGCCGGTCTCATGCTGGTGATGCTCGATCACGGCTGGCCGATTTACCTGGCGATTGCCGGCATGGGGCTGGGCAATCTGTGGATCTGGTCACGACCGGAATCACTGCCGCAAGTCACCTGAAACCTCTTCAAACCGCCCTGTGACAGCCGACAACGGCATGCTTGAAAGTACCTACTTCCTGTTCGGACTTCTCCTACGTGTTTATCAGGTCATCCATGACCGGGTCATGGCCGTTAAGCACCATGAACCCCCACAATGAGAAGCTGACATGAATGTAAGTGCCGCTGCATCTTTTCAAGTTCCGTATCCGCAAACAGTGAAGGCGAACACGGAAAAATCCCAGCTTGAGAAAGTCGACATTCCGGTAATGGATGACAGGATAAGGTTGACCATCGAGAAACTCCGAGCTCCTCGAAGTGAACCTAGAAATCTCAGCAGCGAAAAACTGAATGAGGTGGAGGATTTCTTGAATACGCTCGAATCACTTAACGGGTTCTATGACCTACCCCCTCAGATAAAAAGCTTTAGATATTCAATGATCAGGCATCATGAATTCCAGGCAAATTTGATGCTCAAAAAAATGGAAGGGATTTACTCCGACTTCAAAAAAGACCTGCAAAACAAATGGTCTGGCCTGGCCCATAACGTAATGGGCTTCACCGTGGCCGAAGACGGTCAGTTGAAAGTCACTTCGCCCCCCGACACCCTGACCGCCAGGGATGAGGAAATATTGAACACCCTGTTGAACGAGGCCAAAGGCTTGCAACCCCTGACCCTCAAGCACGCCAAGACCGTAATCGAGTTGATTCAGCTGGATAAGCCACAGTTCGAGGGCAAGGTGAAACTGGACCTGAGCAACTTCCACAACATGATTGACTATGGATTATTGCTGAACAAAGGTGCGCTGGACCTGGGAAGTTCAGACTCCTGGCTGGATCAATTGCATAAAAAAGCCGAAAAGGACCCGAGCGAGAGAAAGCAGGGACTGCACATCGAGGCCTGATCGTTTGAAAAAAAGCCCGGCAAAGCGGTGTACATCACCGCATTGCCGGGAATATGCCGGATCTAGTTATGCAACATGTTTTGATAGCATATCTGAGCGAATGAAACGTTCGGCACGTTGTGACCGCCCACCCCCGACGCCTCTTTGTCTTGAACCTGAATCGACCAATATCCCAGGTTGTATTCGACCTCCCACTTATAGCGATACTTGCCACTGCTGGTCCAGAAAGGATCAGACTTCAACTGGCCATAGCACCTGCCCAACTCAAGGGCTTGCGCGGCGCTACCAGTGCTGTCCGTTATAAGGTCGAACCTTTCGTCATCCCCCCCCTTGTTCAATATCAAGGTAGCTTTAGCGCCTTCGAGCGGCTGCCCTGTCGAATCCCTCAATCGGACCGACCAGTTCAGGACTCTGTAGGCCTGCGTGGTCGCCCAGTACAGCGGCAGCTCACCGGCATCGCCCCGGACGCGACTGTCGGCGTAGTAAGGTGCAGAACCAAACTCAAGCGTGTAGATATCACCCGCCACGAACGGGGCGGACGGTTTCTTCGAGATGCGAACCTGAACTTCCTGATTCGGCTGCAAACCAGAAACCGTTAAGGGTGTACCCCAAGGGATTACGGCCCAGTTTCCATCGCGATTGTATTCCAGCGTCAATGGCCCGCCTTTCGTCCCGCTCGCACGGATCCACACATCCTGCCCCCGCACCGCCATGAAGCTGTATTGCTTCACATCCGTTTCGTCAGCCAGACTTTCCTTGAGGGTGTTCAGCTTGTCCGGCAGTACCGTGGCCGCCGAGGGAATTTGAGAGGCAATACCCGAAATAGCTGCCGAGTTCAGAAAAGACATGGCAGGAGCCGAGCCTGCCGCCAACAACATCCCCCAAAACAACAACACCGAGCGCAACCCAGTCCTTTTAAAGCAAGTAATCCACATAGAGTCTTCTCATTATTTTCTGTCAGATGCCGAAAGCCAAAGCTTCCGGAAGTGTTCCACCGAGGTGGCATCTGCATTGAAACGTCCTGCCGTTTATGAGAAGCGGTACATATGTATTTTGTGAATTTCATTCAGGCGCTTCGAGACCGGCGTCCCTGATGCCCCCTGAATTCACCCCGCGCTTTTTCCTCTTTTTATCCCCATTTTCGGCACATTTTTCTGCGCAAACGTTCAACAACTACCACTCGTCGGGTTGCCCCTCATGTAACCTCTTCGCCACGCCGATGTGCATTGATCGGCGCTAAATGGATTTAGCGAGTGAGCCACAACGGCCCACAGCCAACACTTCATCCATTCGCGAGCTCGCCCTATGTTCGACTCACTGTCCATTCGCCTGAAAATCGTCCTGCTGTCCGGTCTGTGCCTGCTGGGCGTAGTCGCCTTGATAGTGGGTATGAACATCTACCAGACCAATCAGAACGATGATCTGGTCGGCGATTCCAGCAGCAGAATGCTTACCGCCAGTGTGCAGGACCTGCTCCAGGCCAAGGCCGCCGAGCAGGCGGTGCGGGTGCAGAAGACGTTCGGTGAAACCCTGACGGTGGTGACCGCCCTCGCGGACCAGATCCAGGACATGCGCAACCTGGCCGCCAAACGCTCCCTCGAGCCCGGCATCTTGCGAGAAGAGTTGAACCAGAGCCTGAAAACCGCCTTCGAACGCAACAGCAAAGTGCTGGGCATTTGGCTGGCGTTCGAACCCAATGGGCTGGACGGCAAGGACAGCGAATTCGTCAATGACGCCGCCCGCCAGTCCAACGAGATCGGCCGTTTCGCCACGTACTGGAGCCGCGCCGGGGGTGAGTCGCTGAACACGATCATGGTCGAAGAAGACATGACCAAAACCACCTTGAACCTCAGCGGCACGCCGTACAACGTCTGGTACACCTGCCCGCGGGACAGCAAGCGCATCTGCCTGCTCGACCCGTATGCCGATACCGTCGGCAACAAGGAAATGTTGATGACCACCATTTCCGTACCGCTGCTGGTAGATGGCAAGTCCATCGGCGTGGTCGGCATCGACATCGCCCTCGACGCCCTGCAAGCGGCGGCAGTCGACTCCCAGCGCGACCTGTTCAACAGTGCCGGGCACATGCTCATCGTTTCCGGCACTGGCGTACTGGCCGCCTACAGTGTCGACGCCGGCAAAGTCGGCAAGAACATCGGCGACACCCTGGGCGGCGATGGCAAGGACATCCTGCAGTTGCTCACTAGTGGCGCGCCGAAGATTCTCCAGCAAGGCGACCTGATCCGCGCGGTGTACCCGGTCAGCCCGATTGCCGATGCCAAGGCCTGGGCCGTGGTGATCGACCTGCCCAAACAAGTGCTGCTGGCCGACTCAGTGAAACTGCAAGCGGTACTCGATGATGCCCAACACAGCGGCACGATCAAGGCACTGTCGGTGGCAGTGATTGCCGGTGTGATCGGTCTGCTGCTGATGTGGCTTACCGCGTCCGGCGTGACCCGCCCGATCAACAGCGTGGCCGACATGCTCAAGGCGATTGCCAGTGGGGACGGCGACCTGACCCAGCGCCTGCACTACAGCAAGAAGGACGAGTTGGGCGAACTGGTGAGCTGGTTCAACCGCTTCCTCGACAAGCTGCAACCGACCATCGCGCAGATCAAGCAAAGCATCACCGATGCCCGTGGCACGGCCGACCAGTCTTCGGAAATCGCCCGCCAGACCAGTGAAGGCATGCAGGTGCAGTTCCGCGAAATCGACCAGGTCGCCACCGCGTCCAACGAAATGAGCGCCACCGCCCACGATGTCGCCAACAGCGCCTCGAACGCGGCCAACGCGGCGAAAGGCGCCGACCAGTCGGCCCGCGACGGCATGCAAATCATCGAGCGCAGCACCCGCGACATCAATCAACTGGCCGAAGAAGTCAGCAAGGCCGTGACCGAAGTCGAAGCCCTTGCGGTCAACAGCGAGCAGATCGGTTCGGTGCTGGAGGTGATTCGCAGCATCGCCGAACAAACCAACCTGCTGGCGCTCAACGCCGCCATCGAAGCCGCCCGTGCCGGTGAAAGCGGTCGTGGTTTTGCGGTGGTCGCCGATGAAGTGCGCAACCTGGCCAAACGCACCCAGGACTCGGTGGAAGAAATTCGCCTGGTGATCGAACGCATCCAGAGCGGCACCCGCGGCGTGGTCGCCACCATGCACTCAAGCCAGACCCAGGCCCACAGCAACGCCGGGCAGATCCAGCAGGCCGTCCAGGCCTTGGGCAAGATCAGCGATGCGGTTACCGTGATCAGCGATATGAACCTGCAAATCGCCAGCGCCGCCGAACAGCAAAGCGCCGTCGCCGAAGAGGTCAACCGCAACGTCTCGGCGATCCGCACCGTCACCGAAACCCTGACCAGCCAGGCCACCGAATCGGCGCAGATCAGCAGCCAGCTCAACTCCCTGACCACCCATCAGATGAAGTTGATGGATCAGTTCCGCGTTTAAAGAACCTACCGAAGATCCCCTGTGGGAGCGAGCTTGCTCGCGATAGCGGACTGACATTCAACATTGATGTCGACTGACAGTCCGCTATCGCGAGCAAGCTCGCTCCCACAGGGATTTCATCTGACCTGGATTTTTTTGAACTATGATCGGGCTCTCGCTCCGGAGGGCCTTCGATGGCTGATCTGCTCACGTCCATTCAAGCCGCGCTCGGCTTGCCTCACACCCCGATTCCATTCACGTCCAGTGGCGCCCTGCCCTCGGCGTTTGCCGTCACTGATCTGGCCTGCGCCAGCATGGCCGTCGCCGGCCAGGCTGCCAGCGAACTGCTGCACCAACAAACCGGGCGCCTGCCCGACCTTGAAGTTGACCGACGCCTGGCGTCATTCTGGTTCGCAACCTCGATTCGCCCGCTTGGCTGGAGCGTTCCGCCGTTGTGGGACCCGATCGCGGGTGACTACGCCACCCGCGATGGCTGGATTCGCCTGCACACCAACGCGCCCCATCACCGCGCCGCTGCCGAAAGCGTGCTCGGTGCCTGTACCGACCGCGCAGCGATGGCCGACAAAGTGGCTCGGTGGGCGAAAAGCGATCTGGAACAGGCTGTGGTCGATGCCGGTGGCTGTGCCGCCGAAATGCGTACCTGGGAACAATGGCAGGTCCATCCTCAAGGCCAGGCGGTAAACGTCGAACCCTTGATTCAATTCGCCAACAACCCAAGCCAGAGCCGCCAACCGTGGTCAGGTTCAGTGGCTCGACCACTGGCTGGCATCAAGGTGCTGGACTTGACCCGGGTACTGGCCGGCCCCATCGCCAGTCGCTTTCTGGCAGGCCTGGGCGCCGATGTCCTGCGCATCGATCCGCCGACCTGGAACGAACCTGGAGTGGTGCCGGAAGTCACCTTGGGAAAACGCTGTGCGCGTCTTGATCTGAACGACAAGTCCGACCGCGCCGTATTCGAATGCCTGCTCAAGGACGCCGACATTCTGCTTCATGGTTATCGTGCTGATGCACTGGAACGACTTGGACTGGGCATGAATGAGCGCCGACAACTGAACCCGGGCCTGATCGATGTTTGTCTAAACGCCTATGGCTGGAGCGGCCCCTGGCAAAATCGGCGGGGCTTCGACAGCCTGGTGCAGATGAGCAGTGGCATTGCCGAAGCGGGCATGCGCTGGAAGCAGTCGGACAAACCGACGCCATTGCCGGTGCAGGCCCTCGATCACGCCACCGGGTATCTGATGGCGGCCAGTGCGATCCGGTTGTTGGCACAGCGGTTGAGCGACGGTATCGGGGGTTCGGCGCGATTGTCGTTGGCGCGTACGGCGAGGTTGTTGATCGAGCATGGGGCGGGGACGAGTGAAGCGTTACGTGCGGAAGATGAGCAGGATCAGGGGTTGATGGTGGAGCAGACACCCTGGGGACCGGCGCATCGGTTGCAGGCGCCTCTGAAGATCACAGGAACGCCTCTGCAATGGACCTTGCCCGCGACTGAACTGGGTTCACATCCCGCACAGTGGTGGTGACAGTCATATCGCCAGCGCGAGCAAGCTCGCTCCCACAGGTGACCGAGACCTTCCGAGAGACCGCGATCAACTGTGGGAGCGAGCTTGCTCGCGATAGCGCCAGAAACAGCAGCACAAATCCCGGATCAGCTCAGTCCGCCCGACTCAAGGAAGTCCACAGCACCTGCGCCGCATACCCTCGATACGGCCGCCACCCTTCAGCCCGCTGCAACAGTTGCCTGGCTGTCACCGGCCCCCCCTCCAGCGCCGCCAACGCATTGATCAGCCCGACATCACCATTGGGAAACCCATCCATCTCCCGCAACTGTCGCAACGCAATGTATTGCGCCGTCCAGTCACCAATCCCGTACAACGCCAGCAACCGCGCTACACCCCCCTCCCGCCCGGGCTCAAACAATCGCGGATCATCGAGCAGTGCCTGAGCCACCCCCAACAAGGTCCGGCCTCGGCTTTTCGGCATGCCCAGCGCCGCCAGATCTGCGCCTGCCAAAACGCTGGCCCGGGGAAAAACATGGGTCAATCCCGGTAGCGCTGAACTCAATGGCGTGCCGTACTGCGCTACCAGTTTCCCCGCCAGGCGGATCGCCGCCGCCACCGTAATCTGCTGCCCCAGTACCGCGCGGATCGCCAGCTCCAGCCCGTCCCACGCCCCGGGTACGCGCAGGCCCGGGCGTTCGGCAATCAACCGCGCCATCAGCGGATCAACCGCAAGGTGCCGGTGAATCGTGGACAGGTCGGCATCCAGGTCGAACATTCGCCGCACTCGCGCAACGATCTCAGGCACGGCAGCAGCCTCCGGAAAGTCCAGGGTCAGCTCAAGTGCATCGGATGTAGCAGGCTGGATCGAAAACGTACCGTGAACGCCATCCAGGTCGATGCTGCGCGAGTACACACCCTCAACCACCCTTTCCAGGCCCACGATCGCCCGCGCCGACAAGAACCCCAGGAGCGCCGGCCAGTCATAGGGCGGCTGGTACGCCAGCAACAACCTCACAGACTGAGCAACCCGCTGTACAACCCGTAAGCCGCCAGCCCCGCACCACCGATGACACAGGTGAAAATACCTTTCTCGACAACCGTGAACAGTGGTTTGCCCTGCTCATTACGAGCCTTGGCGAACAGGATCACACCCGGCGCATACAGCAGCGCCGACAGCAGCAAATACTTCAGGCCGCCGGCATACAGCAACCACACCGCGTAGCCCAGAGCGATGCCACCAATGAGCAGGTCCTTGATCCGCTCGGCGGGTGCCTGTTGATAGGTTTCACCCCGTGCGCACAACAACACCGCATAGGCCGCCGACCACAGGTACGGCACCAGAATCATCGAGGACGCCAGGTAAATCAGGCTGGTGTAGGTGCCGGCGGAAAACAGGGTGATCAGCAGGAACAACTGGATCATCGAGTTGGTCAGCCACATCGCATTGACCGGCACATGGTTGGCGTTTTCCTTGGTCAGGAATGCCGGCATGGTCTTGTCTTTCGCCGTGGCGAACAGGATTTCGGCGCACAGCAACGCCCAGGACAACAAGGCCCCCAACAGCGAGATCGCCAGGCCGACGCTGATCAGCAACGCGCCCCAGGGGCCGACGATATGTTCAAGCACTGCCGCCAGCGAGGGGTTCTGCAGTTTCGCCAGTTGCGGCTGGGTCATGATGCCCAGCGACAGCACGTTCACCAGCACCAGCACTGCCAATACCCCAATGAACCCGATCACCGTCGCCCGGCCCACGTCGGAACGTTTTTCCGCACGGGCCGAATAGACACTGGCCCCCTCGATACCGATGAACACGAATACGGTGACCAGCATCATGTGCCGAACCTGATCCATCACGCTGCCGAATTCCGGGTTGTTGCGCCCCCAGATGTCGGCGGTGAAGATATCCGCCTTGAACGCCACGGCGGCGATCACGATGAACATGATCAGCGGCACGATCTTGGCCACGGTGGTCACTTGATTGATGAACGCCGCCTCCTTGATCCCGCGCATCACCACAAAGTGCACGGTCCAGAGCAGCACCGAAGCGCAGGCGATGGCGATCGGCGTGTTGCCTTCGCCAAACACCGGAACGAAATAACCGAGGGTGCTGAACAGCAGCACGAAGTAGCCGACGTTGCCCAGCCAGGCGCTGATCCAGTAGCCCCAGGCCGAAGAAAAACCCATGTAATCGCCGAACCCGGCCTTGGCATAGGCGTACACCCCGGAGTCCAGCTCCGGCTTGCGATTGGCCAGGGTCTGGAACACGAACGCCAGGGTCAACATGCCGACGGCGGTGATTGCCCAACCGATCAGGATCGCCCCGGCATCGGCCCTGGCCGCCATGTTCTGCGGCAGGGAAAAAATCCCGCCGCCGATCATCGACCCCACCACCAGCGCGATCAGCGCGCTCAGGCGAAGCTTGTTCGGTGATTGCGACATCGTTGCATCTCCATTTTTCGTTGGTGGGCGGCAACGGCCACGAGATCGTCAGATAACGGGCGCTAACTAAACTGATGAAGAGTAATAACGTTTATTGGATAACGCCAACCAGCCTCTTTTTTACTTGCACAAAATGGCTATTTTGGCACCGATATATTCATTTGTTTTATACACACTTTTAATACATTGACTCTGTACAAAAAACCCATGAACAAAACTTGCAAATTCGGAAACCCCAACTAGCGTCATAATTCGAAACAAATACAAAAAGTGCTAAAACAAACTGCAAAAGGCTCTAGAACAGGCATTACAGACAGAAACACCGCAAATGATGGCACTCCGCCAACAAACTGGGAGCGCTCTCATTTAGTGATCTAAGTCAGCTGATTGAGCAGTCAACGGAATTAGTCTGTTGCCTCTCTTCTCCTGCATTGGAGTCATGCAATGTCTGAAGCTCCCGGAAAACTGAAACTCGGCGCGCTGGTTGCGTTAGTCGTGGGTTCGATGATTGGTGGCGGGATATTTTCCTTGCCACAAAACATGGCGGCCAGCGCGGATGTCGGCGCCATTCTGATCGGTTGGGCGATCACCGCCGTCGGCATGTTGACCCTGGCGTTCGTGTTCCAGACCCTGGCCAACCGCAAACCCGATCTTGATGGCGGGGTTTACGCCTACGCCAAGGCCGGGTTCGGCGACTACATGGGCTTCTCGTCCGCCTGGGGGTACTGGATCAGTGCCTGGCTGGGCAACGTCGGCTACTTCGTACTTTTGTTCAGCACCCTCGGCTACTTCTTTCCGATATTTGGGGAGGGGAATACCCCCGCTGCCGTGATCGGCGCCTCGGTGCTGCTGTGGGCGGTACATTTCCTCGTACTGCGAGGAATCAAGGAAGCAGCGTTCATCAACCTGGTGACCACTGTCGCCAAGATCGTGCCGCTGCTGCTGTTCATGTTGATTGCGTTGTTCGCCTTCAAACTGGACATCTTCACCGCCGACATCTGGGGCCTGAAGAACCCGGACCTGGGCAGCGTGATGGACCAGGTGCGCAAGATGATGCTGGTCACCGTGTGGGTGTTCATCGGCATCGAAGGCGCGAGCATCTTTTCGGCCCGGGCGGAAAAACGCAGCGACGTGGGTAAGGCCACCGTGATCGGCTTCGTCACCGTGCTGCTGTTTTTGGTCCTGGTCAACGTGCTATCGCTGGGGATCATGACCCAGCCGGAACTGGCCAAACTGCAGAATCCGTCGATGGCCGCCGTGCTGGAGCACGTGGTCGGTCACTGGGGTGCGGTGCTGATCAGCGTCGGTTTGATCATCTCGTTGCTGGGGGCGCTGCTGTCGTGGGTGCTGCTGTGCGCGGAGATCATGTTCGCCGCCGCCAAGGACCACACCATGCCGGAGTTTCTGCGCAAGGAAAACGCCAACCATGTACCGGTCAACGCCCTGTGGCTAACCAACGCCATGGTGCAGGTTTTCCTGATCATCACGTTGTTCTCGGCCAGCACTTACCTGTCGCTGATCTACCTCGCCACCTCGATGATCCTGGTGCCTTACCTGTGGTCGGCAGCCTACGCCTTGCTGCTGGCGGTGCGCGGCGAAAGCTACGAAGGCGCCGCGGGCGAGCGGCAGAAGGATCTCATCATCGGCGCCGTGGCCCTGATCTACGCGGTCTGGCTGTTGTACGCCGGTGGCATCAAGTACCTGCTGCTGTCCGCCCTGCTCTACGCCCCCGGTGTGATCTTGTTCGCCAAGGCCAAGCTGGAAATCAACAAACCGGTTTTCACCAACGTCGAGAAGCTGATTTTCGCTACGGTGGTCGTCGGCGCCATGGTGGCGGCCTACGGTCTCTATGACGGCTTCCTGACTCTGTAAAACCCCTGTTTTTGTCATCTGGAGGATCACTGTAATGACCACGGAAAAAGTTAAGTACGGCGTCCATTCCGAGGCCGGCAAACTGCGCAAAGTCATGGTTTGCTCCCCAGGCCTGGCCCATCAGCGGCTGACCCCGAACAACTGCGATGAACTGCTGTTCGATGATGTGCTGTGGGTGGCCCAGGCCAAGCGCGACCACTTCGACTTCGTTACCAAGATGCGCGAACGCAACATCGATGTGCTGGAAATGCACAACCTGCTGACCGACATCGTCGCTATCCCCGAAGCCCTGGACTGGATTCTGGAGCGCAAGGTCACCGCCAACTCGGTGGGCCTTGGCCTGATCAATGAAACCTCTTCGTGGCTGCGCAGCCTGGAGCCGCGCAAGATCGCCGAGTTCCTGATCGGCGGCGTCTCGGGCGACGATCTGCCCTCCAGTTTCGGTGGCAAGGCCATCGAGATGTTCCGCGACTTCCTCGGCAACTCCAGCTTCATCCTGCCGCCGCTGCCCAACACCCAGTTCACCCGCGACACCACCTGCTGGATTTACGGTGGCGTCACCCTCAACCCGATGTACTGGCCGGCACGTCGTCAGGAAACCCTGCTGACCACCGCCATCTACAAATTCCACCCCGAGTTCACCAAAGCAGATTTCGAGATCTGGTACGGCGACCCGGACCTGGACCACGGTAACTCCACCCTTGAGGGCGGTGATGTGATGCCGATCGGCAACGGCGTGGTCTTGATCGGCATGGGCGAACGCTCGTCGCGCCAGGCCATTGCCCAACTGGCGGTGAACCTGTTCAAAAACAAAGCCGTGGAGAAAGTGATCGTCGCCGGCCTGCCGAAATCCCGCGCGGCGATGCACCTGGACACCGTGTTCAGCTTCTGTGATCGCGACCTCGTCACGATCTTCCCGGAAGTGGTGAACCAGATTGTCGCCTTCACCCTGCGTCCCGATGAAAGCAAGGCGGGCGGCATCGATATCCGCCGCGAAGAAACCAGCTTCCTCGACACCGTGGCCCAGGCCCTGAACCTCAAAGCGCTGCGCGTGGTGGAAACCGGCGGCAACAGCTTCGCCGCCGAACGCGAGCAATGGGACGACGGCAACAACGTAGTGGCCGTGGAGCCAGGCGTGGTCATCGGCTACGACCGCAATACCTACACCAACACCCTGCTGCGCAAGGCCGGTGTGGAAGTGATCACCATCAGCGCCGGCGAACTCGGCCGGGGACGGGGCGGCGGCCATTGCATGACCTGCCCGATCATCCGCGACCCGATTGACTACTAACCTATTGCCTTGGACCGCGCTGCCCTCTACCCAAGGGCATGCGCAGGCCAAGGGGATTACCGACACCTTAGGAGATCCAAAATGGCGTTCAATATCCATAACCGCAATCTGCTGAGCCTGGAACACCACACCCCTCGCGAATTGCGCTACCTGCTCGACCTGTCCCGCGACCTCAAGCGTGCCAAGTACACCGGCACCGAACAGCAGCATCTCAAGGGCAACAACATCGCGCTGATCTTCGAAAAGACCTCGACCCGCACCCGCTGCGCGTTTGAAGTTGCAGCCTATGACCAGGGCGCCAACGTCACCTACATCGACCCGAACTCCTCGCAGATCGGCCACAAGGAAAGCATGAAGGACACCGCCCGCGTGCTCGGGCGCATGTATGACGCCATCGAGTACCGTGGCTTCAAGCAGGAAATCGTCGAGGAACTGGCCAAGTTCGCCGGCGTACCGGTGTTCAACGGCTTGACCGACGAATATCACCCGACGCAAATGATCGCCGACGTGCTGACCATGCGTGAGCACGCCGACAAGCCGATCCACGAGATCAGCTACGCCTACCTGGGCGATGCGCGCAACAACATGGGCAACTCCCTGCTGCTGACCGGCGCCAAGCTCGGCATGGACGTGCGCATCTGTGCGCCAAAAGCCCTGTGGCCGGCGGACGACCTGGTGGCGCGCTGCAAACAGTACGGCGAAGAAAGCGGTGCGCGCATTACTCTCACCGAAGACCCGAAAGCGGCGGTCAAGGGTGTGGACTTCATCCACACCGACGTCTGGGTGTCGATGGGCGAGCCGGTTGAAGCCTGGGCCGAACGCATCCAGCAATTGCTGCCGTATCAGGTCAACGCCGAACTGATGAAAGCCACCGGCAACCCGCGCACCAAGTTCATGCACTGCCTGCCGGCGTTCCACAACTGTGATACCAAAGTCGGCAAGCAGATTGCCGAGCAGTACCCGCACCTGAGCAACGGCATCGAAGTGACCGATGACGTGTTCGAGTCGCCGGCCTGCATCGCCTTCGAGCAAGCGGAAAACCGCATGCACACCATCAAGGCGATTCTGGTGTCGACACTGGCTGATCTATAACGGCTGACTGGCTCCCACTGACGGAACACGGTCAATGTGGGAGCTGGCTTGCCTGCGATGGCAGCGCCGCGGTGCATCTGACAGACCGAGGCGATCCCATCGCGAGCAAGCTCGCTCCCACAGGATCGGGTTCCATCGACAGACCGAGTCGCCCGTTTACTTCTCTTTTAGAAGGACTAGCACCATGCGTATCGTCGTTGCTCTTGGCGGTAATGCCCTGCTCCGCCGGGGCGAACCCATGACCGCTGACAACCAGCGCGCCAACATCCGGATCGCCACCGAACAGATCGCCAAGATCCATCCCGGCAACCAACTGGTCATCGCCCATGGCAATGGCCCTCAAGTCGGCCTGCTGTCATTGCAGGCGGCGGCCTACACCTCGGTTTCGCCTTATCCGCTGGACGTGCTCGGTGCCGAAACCGAAGGCATGATCGGCTACATCATCGAACAGGAACTGGGCAACCTGCTGGACTTCGAAGTGCCCTTCGCGACCTTGCTGACCCAGGTCGAAGTCGATGCCAATGACCCGGCCTTCAAGAACCCGACCAAACCCATCGGCCCTGTCTATACCAAGGAAGAGGCCGAAGCACTCGCCGCCGAGAAAGGCTGGGCCATTGCCCCGGACGGCGACAAATACCGTCGCGTGGTCGCCAGCCCGAAACCGAAACGCATCTTCGAAATCCGTCCGATCAAATGGCTGCTGGAAAAAAGCAGCATCGTGATCTGCGCCGGCGGTGGCGGCATTCCGACCATGTATACCTCGCCCGGCAAACTCGAGGGCGTCGAAGCGGTCATCGACAAGGACCTGTGCTCGGCGCTGCTGGCCGAACAGCTTGAAGCCGACCTGCTGGTGATCGCTACCGACGTCAACGCCGCCTTCATCGACTTTGGCAAACCCACGCAGAAAGCCATCGCCCAGGCCCACCCCGACGAAATGGAAAAACTCGGCTTCGCCGCCGGCTCCATGGGACCGAAGGTGCAGGCAGCCTGCGAATTCGCGCGCCATACTGGGAAAGTCGCAGTGATCGGCTCGCTCTCGGACATCGAAGCGATCGTCCAGGGCAAGGCCGGTACGCGCATCAGTACGGCGACACCGGGCATCAGCTATCAGTAAACGAAACGGCGGGGCAGGCCTGGGGCCGGCCCTGATTCAAGATCTTTTGAAGGAGAGTCAACAATGGCAACGTTCGAGCCGGGTCACCTGCACATCGAGCGACACGCGCTGAACAAGGATGACGTCAGCTACAACATCTGCATCGACTATGAAGTCGCCCAGGACCCCAAGGAAGGCAAAGGGATGCAGTTCAAGATGCACGGCAGCATCCAGGGCAAGGACATGAGCGAGACGTTCTTCCTGCCCAAGGACATGGCCTACAACTTCGCCAGCAACGTCACCAAGATTGCCGAGAAGCACGGCATCCCGAAAACCCATAGCAACATCGGTTCGATCCACAAGCATTACGACGCCATGTTCGAGGACGTGCGGGTACAACTGAACATGAAATCGGGCGACCCGGTCAAACCCGAGCACCTGGAATAACCCCGGACTCTGTGAACACCACCGATCCCTGTGGGAGCGAGCTTGCTCGCGATGGCGGCCTGTCATCCACCATTGATGTTGACTGACACACTGCCATCGCGAGCAAGCTCGCTCCCACAGGGGGCGTTCGCTCAATTGAAGTCCGCGCAGGATTTCACCATTAGCCCGCCCCAAGGCATACTTGCCACCCTTCGCACTGCAGAACCCAAGACCGCCCCATGCGTATCCACGTCAGCTTCATCGACCGCGTCGGTATCACCCAGGAAGTCCTGGCCCTGCTCGGCGGGCGCAATCTGAACCTGGATGCGGTGGAAATGGTCCCGCCCAATGTTTATATCGACGCCCCGACGCTGAGCCCGCAAGTTCTCGAGGAACTGCGCGATGCCCTGTTCAGCGTGCGTGGCGTGCAAGCGGTGACGGTGGTCGACATCCTGCCCGGCCAGCGCCGGCACCTGCAGCTCGACGCGTTGCTCGCAGCCATGACCGACCCGGTACTGGCACTGGACAGTGACGGCAAGGTGCTGCTGGCCAACCCGGCCCTGATCGCCCTGTACGGCCGCGAACCGGACGGTGAAAGCGTGGCCGACCTGTTTGCCGACCCGGCCTTGCTCGACACCCTGCTCGAACACGGCTTTCGCCTGCCGCTGCGGGAAATCACCGTCAACGGCCAGACCCTGTTGCTCGACGCCACACCGATCACCGACGCCGGCGCCCTGCTGACCCTGTACCAACCGAACCGCATCGGCGAACGCCTGTCCGCGCTGCACCATGACCACGCCGAAGGTTTCGATGCCCTGCTCGGCGAGTCCCCGGTGATCCGCACCCTCAAGGCGCGTGCTCAGCGGGTGGCGGCCCTCGACGCACCGTTGCTGATCCAGGGCGAAACCGGCACCGGCAAGGAACTGGTGGCCCGCGCCTGCCACGCCATCAGCGCCCGGCACAGCTCACCCTTTCTGGCGTTGAACTGCGCGGCATTGCCGGAGAACCTCGCCGAAAGTGAACTGTTCGGCTACGCCCCCGGCGCCTTCACCGGCGCACAACGGGGTGGCAAACCCGGTTTGATGGAACTGGCCAACCAGGGCACGGTGTTTCTCGATGAAATCGGCGAGATGTCGCCGTACTTGCAGGCCAAATTGCTGCGTTTCCTCAACGACGGCAGTTTTCGCCGGGTCGGCGGTGACCGTGAGGTCAAGGTCAACGTACGGATCCTCAGCGCCACCCACCGTGACCTGGAAAAAATGGTCAGCGAAGGCCTGTTCCGCGAGGACCTGTTCTATCGCCTCAACGTCCTCAACGTCGAAGTGCCGCCCCTGCGCGAACGCGGCCAGGACATCCTGCTGCTGGCCCGCTACTTCATGCAGCAGGCCTGTGCGCAGATCCAGCGACCGATCTGTCGTCTGGCGCCGGGCACTTACCCGGCGCTGCTGGGCAACCGCTGGCCAGGCAACGTGCGGCAATTGCAGAACGTGATTTTCCGCGCCGCGGCGATCTGCGAAAGCAGCCTGGTGGACATCGGCGATCTGGACATCGCCGGCACCTCGGTAGCCCGCCAGGGCGACCATGACGTCGACAGCCTGGAACAGGCCATGGACGAGTTCGAGAAAACCCTGCTGGAAAAACTCTACGCCAGCTACCCCTCGACCCGGCAACTCGCGACCCGGCTGCAAACCTCCCACACGGCGATTGCCCATCGGTTGCGCAAGTACGGGATTCCGAGCAAGGCCTGAGGCCTGACACCGAACAAACCTGTGGGAGCGAGCTTGCTCGCGATGGCGGTATTACATTCAACGTTTGTGTCGGCTGATACTCCCTCATCGCGAGCAAGCTCGCTCCCACAGGTTTTGTGTCCGGTGCGAAACCGCGCCAAAAACGACCTCCACCTGTACTGAAAGCGCTACAGCGGAACGATATCGCTACACCCCTCTCCGATCACGGCCGTGCAAGGCTTTGATCCACCTCGGCTTTTATCCTTGACATATACCGTATCGATTTCGCTACAACGAGTGAATTTCAGTGTTTGTCGAAACCACCTAAATCATTGATCAATAACAATAAAAATAACGTTGGCCGCGTTCTTGCTATGTAGTCCTCCATAACCTGGGCATTGCCCAAGCCTTCAATCGCGTCCACCAGACGAGTCTGGCCCCTTAGGAGTTTCCATGAGCGAGTTGCGTTTTACTGAAGATCACGAATGGCTGCGCACCGAAGCTGACGGCAGCGTCACGGTCGGCATCACCGCTTTCGCACAGAACGCCCTGGGCGACGTGGTTTTCGTTCAACTGCCTGAGCTGCAGTCCTACGACAAAGGCGCCGAAGCCGCCACCGTGGAATCGGTAAAGGCTGCAAGCGGCGTATACATGCCGCTGGACGGCGAAGTGCTGGAAGTGAACCCGGCGCTCGACAGCAGCCCGGAACTGGTCAACGAAGATCCGCTGGGCGAAGGCTGGTTCTTCCGTTTCAAACCAAGCGACGCCGCCGCTGTCGGCCAACTGCTGGATCAGGACGCCTACGACCGCCTGATCAAAGCCCAAGCCGAAGCCTGAGGAGCACCGACATGACCCAGATCAATTTGACTACCGCCAACGAATTCATCGCCCGTCACATCGGCCCGCGCGCCGGTGACGAGCAAGCCATGCTCAACAGCCTCGGTTTCGACTCCCTGGAAGCCCTGAGCGCCAGCGTGATTCCCGACAGCATCAAGGGCACCAGTGTCCTCGGCCTGGAAGATGGCTTGAGCGAAGCCGATGCCCTGGCCTTGATCAAGTCCATCGCGACTAAAAACCAGCTGTTCAAGACCTACATCGGCCAAGGCTACTACGGCACCCACACGCCGTCGCCGATCCTGCGCAACCTGCTGGAAAACCCGGCCTGGTACACCGCCTACACCCCGTACCAGCCAGAAATTTCCCAAGGCCGTCTCGAAGCGCTGCTGAACTTCCAGACCCTGATCAGCGACCTCACCGGCCTGCCGATCGCCAACGCCTCGCTGCTCGACGAAGCCACCGCCGCTGCCGAAGCCATGACCTTCTGCAAACGCCTGAGCAAGAACAAAGGCAGCCACGCCTTCTTCGCTTCCGTGCATTGCCACCCGCAAACCCTCGACGTACTGCGCACCCGTGCCGAGCCTCTGGGCATCGACGTGGTGGTGGGCGACGAGCGTGAACTGAGCGACGTGACGCCGTTCTTCGGCGCTCTGCTGCAATACCCGGCAAGCAACGGTGACGTGTTCGATTACCGCGAGCTGACCGAACGCTTCCACGCTGCCAACGCCCTCGTCGCCGTGGCTGCCGATCTGCTGGCCCTGACCGTGCTGACTGCGCCGGGCGAATTCGGCGCCGACGTGGCCATCGGCAGTGCACAGCGCTTCGGCGTGCCGCTGGGCTTCGGTGGCCCACACGCGGCGTACTTCTCCACCAAGGACGCATTTAAGCGTGACATGCCGGGCCGCCTGGTCGGTGTTTCGGTAGACCGCTTCGGCAACCCGGCCCTGCGCCTGGCCATGCAGACCCGCGAGCAACACATCCGTCGCGAGAAAGCCACCAGCAACATCTGCACCGCACAAGTACTGCTGGCCAACATCGCCAGCATGTACGCCGTGTACCACGGTCCGAAAGGCCTGACGCAAATCGCCAATCGCGTGCATCACCTGACTGCAATCCTGGCCAAAGGCTTGAGCGCACTGGGCCTGAGCGTCGAGCAGGCGAGCTTCTTCGACACCCTGACGGTGAAGGCCGGCGCGCAAACCGCCGCCCTGCACGACAAGGCACACGCCCAGCGCATCAATCTGCGCGTGGTCGATGGTGAGCGCCTGGGCCTGTCCCTGGACGAAACCACCACTCAGGCCGACGTTGAAACCCTGTGGAGCCTGCTGTCCGACGGCAAGGCCCTGCCGGACTTCGCCGCCCTCGCCGCCTCGGTGCAGAGCGCCATCCCGGCCACGCTGGTGCGTCAGTCGCCGATCCTCAGCCACCCGGTGTTCAACCGCTATCACTCGGAAACCGAGCTGATGCGCTACCTGCGCAAACTGGCGGACAAGGACCTGGCGCTGGACCGCACCATGATCCCGCTGGGTTCGTGCACCATGAAACTCAACGCCGCCAGCGAAATGATCCCGGTGACCTGGGCCGAGTTCGGCGCCCTCCACCCGTTCGCCCCGGCCGAGCAAAGCGCTGGCTACCAGCAACTGACCGACGAGCTGGAAGCGATGCTCTGCGCCGCCACCGGTTATGACTCGGTGTCCCTGCAACCGAACGCCGGCTCCCAGGGTGAATACGCAGGTCTGCTGGCGATCCGTGCCTACCACCAGAGCCGTGGCGAAGACCGTCGCGACATCTGCCTGATCCCGTCGTCGGCCCACGGCACCAACCCGGCCACCGCACAAATGGCCGGCATGCGCGTGGTCGTCACCGCGTGCGATGCCCGTGGCAACGTCGACATCGAAGACCTGCGCGCCAAGGCCATCGAGCACCGCGAACACCTCGCCGCGCTGATGATCACCTACCCGTCGACCCACGGCGTGTTCGAAGAAGGCATCCGCGAAATCTGCGGCATCATTCATGACAACGGCGGCCAGGTGTACATCGACGGCGCCAACATGAACGCCATGGTCGGCCTTTGTGCCCCGGGCAAGTTCGGCGGCGACGTTTCGCACCTGAACCTGCACAAGACCTTCTGCATTCCCCACGGTGGTGGCGGCCCGGGCGTCGGCCCGATCGGCGTGAAGTCGCACCTGGCGCCATTCCTGCCGGGCCACGCACAGATGGAGCGCAAGGAAGGCGCCGTTTGCGCGGCACCGTTCGGCAGCGCGAGCATCCTGCCGATCACCTGGATGTACATTCGTATGATGGGTGGCGCGGGCCTCAAGCGTGCTTCGCAGCTGGCGATCCTCAATGCCAACTACATCTCCCGTCGCCTGGAAGAGCACTATCCAGTGCTGTACACCGGCAGCAACGGCCTGGTGGCGCACGAGTGCATCCTCGACCTGCGTCCACTGAAAGACAGCAGCGGCATCAGCGTCGATGACGTCGCCAAGCGTCTGATCGACTTCGGCTTCCACGCCCCGACCATGTCGTTCCCGGTAGCCGGCACGCTGATGATCGAGCCGACCGAAAGCGAATCCAAGGAAGAACTGGACCGCTTCTGCGACGCCATGATCCGCATCCGCGAAGAAATCCGCGCAGTGGAAAATGGCACGCTGGACAAGGACGACAACCCGCTGAAAAACGCGCCGCACACCGCCAAGGAACTGGTTGGCGAGTGGTCGCACCCGTACAGCCGTGAACAAGCGGTTTACCCGGTTGCGTCGCTGATCGAAGGCAAGTACTGGCCACCGGTCGGTCGCGTCGACAACGTGTTTGGCGACCGCAACCTGGTCTGCGCCTGCCCGTCGATCGAAAGCTACGCTTAAACCAATGAGGGGGCGGTTGATCCCGCCCCCTTTTTGCAGGAACACCACAGTCCTCTGTGGGAGCGAGCTTGCTCGCGATAGCGGTCTTTCAATCAACATCTCTGGTGAATGTCAGTCCGTCATCGTCGGAACGCCGCCCGGAGCAAGCTCGCTCCCACAGGGATCTGTGCCAAGTCTTATGTTCCGTGAATTCCTATAACAAGAAACCGGAGAACCACCATGTCGTTAAGCGTGTTCGACCTGTTCAAGATTGGCATCGGCCCCTCCAGTTCCCACACCGTCGGCCCGATGCGTGCCGCTGCGCGCTTCGCCGAAGGTTTGCGCCGCGAAAACCTGCTTGAAGCCACCGCCTGCGTCAAAGTCGAGCTGTATGGTTCGCTCGGTGCCACCGGCAAGGGCCACGGCAGTGACAAGGCTGTGCTGCTCGGCCTGGAAGGCGAACACCCGGACACCGTGGATACAGAGACCGTCGCCGCGCGCCTGCAAGAGATTCGCGGCAACGGCCGCTTGAACCTGCTCGGCGAACACAGCATTGCGTTCAACGAGAAAGAACACCTGGCGATGATTCGCAAACCGTTGGCCTATCACCCCAACGGCATGATTTTCCGCGCCTTCGACGCAGCGGGCCTGCAGATCCGCAGCCGCGAGTACTACTCGGTCGGCGGCGGTTTTGTGGTCGATGAGGACGCCGCCGGCGCCGACCGCATCGTCGAAGATGCCACCCCCCTGACCTTTCCGTTCAAAAGCGCCAAGGATCTTCTCGGTCATTGCGTCAAATACGGGCTGTCCATCAGCCAGGTGATGTTGACCAACGAAAGCGCCTGGCGTCCGGAAGCGGAAACCCGCGCCGGCCTGCTGAAAATCTGGCAAGTGATGCAGGACTGCGTCGCCGCCGGATGCCGCAATGAAGGCATCCTGCCCGGCGGGCTGAAGGTCAAGCGCCGGGCCGCCGCACTGCATCGGCAATTGTGCAAGAACCCGGAATCGTCGTTGCGCGATCCCCTGTCGGTGCTGGACTGGGTCAACCTCTACGCCCTGGCCGTCAACGAGGAGAACGCCAACGGTGGGCGCGTCGTAACGGCACCCACCAATGGTGCAGCGGGGATCATTCCAGCGGTATTGCACTACTACATGCGCTTTATCCCAGGCTCCAATGACGACGGCGTGGTGCGATTCCTACTGACCGCCGCGGCCATCGGCATTCTGTACAAGGAAAACGCCTCGATCTCGGGCGCCGAAGTCGGCTGTCAGGGTGAAGTCGGCGTCGCCTGCTCGATGGCCGCCGGTGCCTTGTGCGAAGTACTCGGCGGCAGCGTGCAGCAAGTGGAAAACGCCGCGGAAATCGGCATGGAACACAACCTCGGACTGACCTGCGACCCGATTGGCGGGCTGGTGCAAGTGCCTTGCATCGAGCGCAACGCCATGGGCTCGGTCAAGGCCATCAATGCGGTGCGCATGGCGCTGCGCGGCGATGGACAACACTTCGTCTCCCTCGACAAGGTCATCCGCACCATGCGCCAGACCGGCGCCGACATGAAAAGCAAATACAAGGAAACCGCCCGTGGCGGTTTGGCGGTCAACATTATCGAGTGCTGATGCGCGCTCATCTGCACCCTTTTTCAGGAGCTGAATATGTCCACCGAACAACTGTTGAAAACTCCGTTGCACGCACTGCACATCGAACTCGGCGCCCGCATGGTGCCCTTCGCCGGCTACGACATGCCCGTGCAGTACCCGCTGGGCGTGATGAAAGAACACCAGCACACCCGCGACCAGGCGGGGTTGTTCGATGTCTCGCACATGGGCCAGATTCGCCTGACCGGCGCCAATGCCGCCAAGGCCCTGGAAACCCTGGTGCCTGTGGACATCATCGACCTGCCAGTGGGCATGCAACGCTACGCGATGTTCACCAATGCGACGGGCGGCATCCTCGATGACCTGATGGTCGCCAACCTGGGTAATGACGAACTGTTCCTGGTGGTCAACGCCGCCTGCAAGGACCAGGACCTGGCACACCTGCGCAAGCACATTGGCGACCAGTGCACGATCGAACCGCTGTTCGAAGAGCGCGCCCTGCTCGCCCTGCAAGGCCCGGCTGCAGTGACCGTGCTTGCACGTCTGGCCCCTGAAGTGGCGAAGATGACCTTCATGCAGTTCGCCCGCGTGAAGCTGCTGGGCGTGGACTGCTTTGTCAGCCGTTCGGGTTACACCGGTGAAGACGGTTTCGAAATTTCCGTACCCGCCACCAACGCCGAAGCCCTGGCTCGCGCCCTGCTCGCTGAAGCCGAAGTGGCCGCCATCGGCCTGGGCGCCCGCGACTCCCTGCGCCTGGAAGCGGGTTTGTGCCTGTACGGCCACGACATGAACACCGACACCACCCCGATCGAAGCGAGCCTGCTGTGGGCGATCTCCAAGCCACGTCGCGCTGATGGCGCACGGGCCGGCGGCTTCCCTGGCGCCGAAAGCGTATTCGCCCAGCAACAGGCAGGCGTGAGCCGCAAACGTGTAGGTCTGCTACCACAGGAACGTACACCCGTGCGCGAAGGCGCCGAGATCGTCAACGAAGCCGGCGACATCATCGGCAGCGTCTGCAGCGGTGGTTTCGGGCCAACCCTGGGCGGCCCGCTAGCCATGGGTTACGTCGACAGCGCTTACATCGCACTGGACACACCGGTCTGGGCGATCGTTCGTGGGAAAAAGGTGCCTTTGCTTGTAAGCAAAATGCCATTTGTTCCACAACGCTACTATCGCGGCTGATTGAATGTTCCTATAAGTAACGCGGTTGCGTTAACGGTGCACTAATGTGTAACGCAACCGCCATAAAATAGTGCATTGTTTGGCTATAAGCTTCGATTATGAACTTTGCTTATAACGATCGAAAACAATTGAACAAGGTTAGTGAATAAGGCCCCACTAGTGGACTTACTTTGCCATCAACCTGAGGAAATACGGGGCCTACACGGGGCTTGTTTTTTCTCCCGTAGTTGGCGTAGAGTTTGTTCACTGTGTTTGCATGGGTCGCTTGGAATCGTGACCTGGGCAGTAGCCTACAAGTTAGCTACATCCCGTTCGACGTCTTCTTACTCTCCTGCAACCAGCCCCAGTACTCTTTCATGAGAAGGAGACTGTCATTAATTTTTGCGTCAAAGGAAATAAGAAATGTCCCAACGTCAGAGCGGTACCGTCAAGTGGTTTAACGACGAGAAAGGTTTTGGTTTTATCACTCCTGAAAGCGGTCCGGATCTGTTCGTGCATTTCCGCGCCATCCAGGGCAACGGCTTCAAGAGCCTGAAAGAAGGCCAGAAAGTGACTTTCATCGCCGTGCAGGGCCAGAAAGGCATGCAGGCTGACGAAGTACAAGCAGAAGCCTAATCTTCTGTAACGAAAAAGCCCCTGATGCTGACATCAGGGGCTTTTTTGTGCGCGTAAATCCGTAAAATGGCTTCTTTTTCGCCGAGAGCCTGCCATGTCGAAACACCTGCTTACCCCCCAGGGCGACTTTCCTGCCGCTGGCCTGGGTCGTCGCCTGGCAGCCATGTTCTATGATTTCCTGCTGTGCACCGCCCTGCTGATCGTCACCAGCGGCATCTACAAGATGATCCAGATGGCGATCATCGGCGAAGAAAGGATGCGCACCCTTACCGAAGCCGGGGCGCTGGACGGCGATCCCCTGCTCTCCACGGTCCTGCTGTTCGTACTGTTCGGCTTCTTCGCCAAATTCTGGACCTGGTCCGGTCAGACCCTGGGCATGCAGGTCTGGTGCATCCGCGTGCAGAATGCCGATGGCTCGTCCATCAGCCTGTGGCAGGCGCTGCTGCGCTTTGTGGTGTCGATTGCTTCGTTGCTGTGTGTTGGCCTGGGATTCTTCTGGTCGCTGTTCGACAAACAGAAACGCAGCTGGCATGACATCTACTCCAATACCGAACTGGTGCGGATTCCGAAGAAGACCAAATAATTTCCCGACGCAGAAACCACTGTGGGAGCGAGCTTGCTCGCGATGGCGTGGTGTCAGTCAACTTCAATGGTGACTGATACACCGCTATCGCGAGCAAGCTCGCTCCCACAGTTTTTTTGGGCCTGGTTGAAAGATCTCAGGCGTTACCGGCCAGCTTCATCCGCGCCGCCTGGGTGAAATCGAGCATGCGCTTGAGCGGCCGGATCGCCTGCGGGATCAGTGCCGGATCGACAAAGATCTCGTTCGCCCCTTCCTTCAACGCCTTGAGCGTGCGCTCAAGGGTGTTCATGGCCATCCACGGGCAATGTGCACAACTGCGGCACGCCGCGCCGTTACCCGCCGTTGGGGCTTCGATAAAGACCTTGTCCGGGCACAACTGCTGCATCTTGTAGAAAATGCCGCGGTCGGTCGCAACGATCAGCGTCTTGTTCGGCAGGCTCTGTGCCGCCGCGATCAACTGACTGGTGGAGCCCACGGCGTCCGCCAGCTCGATCACCGAGGTCGGCGACTCCGGGTGCACCAGAATCGCCGCATCCGGATACAGCGCCTTCATGTCTTCAAGCTGCTTGGACTTGAACTCTTCGTGAACGATGCAGGCACCGTCCCACAGCAGCATGTCGGCACCGGTCTGGCGCTGGATGTAGGTCCCCAGGTGCTTGTCCGGGCCCCAGATGATGGTCTCGCCGTTGTCCATCAGGCTTTCGACGATCTCCAGTGCACAGCTTGAAGTCACCACCCAATCCGCTCGGGCTTTTACCGCAGCCGAAGTGTTGGCGTACACCACCACCGTGCGCTCCGGGTGCTGATCGCAGAACGCGGAAAACTCGTCCACAGGGCAACCCAGGTCGAGCGAACAGGTCGCTTCGAGCGTAGGCATCAGCACGCGTTTTTCCGGGTTGAGGATCTTGGCAGTCTCACCCATGAACTTCACGCCGGCGACGACCACGGTCTTGGCCGGATGGGCGTTGCCGAAACGGGCCATTTCCAGCGAGTCGGAAACACAACCGCCCGTCTCTTCGGCCAGCGCCTGAATGACAGGGTCACAATAGAAGTGGGCCACCAGCACCGCGTCCTGAGCCTTGAGCTCGGCAGCGATGGCAGCACGGTAATAAGCCTCTTCATCGGCAGTCAGCGGCTTGGGCCGTTTGGCGTCGAGGTGGGCTTGAACCAGAAGGCGTTCGGAAATTTGCGTCATGTTCGCAAGACCTGCAGGCGCATTCGCGCGAAAGTCGAGTATACACCCGGCTCCGGACCCTACGGGGTACCGCCGGGAAAGTGAGTATTCATCAGGCACGGACAGCGTTGAAGCTGCGCAAGGCTACAGAATATCCGATGGATGCAAAAGGTGATTCTGATCTGCGTCATGGGCAGCAGCCCGCAACGAGGCGGACCTGAATCGCGGGCAAAAAAAAACCCGGAAATCCTCACTTGCGTGGGCCTTCCGGATTTTCTAAACCGCCAAAAATGGTGGGTCGTGTGGGATTCGAACCTACGACCAATTGGTTAAAAGCCAACTGCTCTACCAACTGAGCTAACGACCCGCTGTGTGGTGGCGCGTATAATACTGATTTTTAAGGACTATTCAACACCTATTTTGAAATAAATCAAAAATAAGGGGTTGGATCGCTGATTCCGGCCGCTGCAAAGCCTTCCGCACGCAGTCGGCAGCTGTCGCACTTGCCGCACGCACGGCCTTCATCGTCGGCCTGATAGCAGGAAACGGTCAGCCCGTAGTTCACGCCAAGCTTCACGCCCGCCTGGACGATTTGCGCCTTGCTGAGGTTTTGCAGCGGTGCCTGAATACGGAAGCCATTGCCTTCAACGCCGGCTTTGGTTGCCAGGTTGGCCATGCGCTCGAACGACTCGATGAACTCGGGACGGCAGTCCGGGTAACCGGAGTAATCCACGGCGTTGACGCCGATGAAGATGTCCCGTGCGCCGAGTACTTCTGCCCAGCCCAGGGCCAGGGACAGGAACACCGTGTTACGCGCAGGCACGTAAGTCACGGGAATGCCTTCACCGAGCTCCTCTGGAATATCGATACTGCTGTCGGTCAGGGCCGAGCCGCCCATGCCGTTCAGGTTCAGGCCGATCACCTTGTGCTCGACCACACCCAGGTCCCGCGCCACACGCTCGGCGGCGTACAGTTCGGCGTGAGAGCGCTGGCCGTAGTCGAAGCTCATGGTGTAGCAGCTGTAGCCTTCGGCGCGCGCCATGGCCACGACGGTCGCCGAGTCCAGGCCACCGGACAGCAGGATGACCGCACGTTTTTCAGCAGTATTGAGTTGTTCAGTCATTTCAGCGCCCCGGCTCGTCATTCCATAGATATTTATGCAGCTGCAATTGCAAACGCACTGGCAGGTTGTCTGCCACCACCCAGTCCGCCAGATCCCGGGCATTGAGATCATGGTGACTTGGCGAGAACAGGACTTCACCGGCGCGCTGGTCCAGACCGTACTGGATCAGCTTGGAAACAGACCAGTCATAGTCCTCTCGCGAGCAGATGACAAACTTCACCTGATCGTTGGGCGTGAGCAGCTCGATGTTTTCGTAGCGGTTGCGGTGTGCTTCCTTCGAACCCGGGGTTTTCAGGTCGACAACGCGACTGACCCGGGAATCTACTGCCGAGATATCGATGGAGCCACTGGTTTCCAGCGACACTTCGTAACCGGCGTCACACAAGCGCTTGAGCAAGGGAATGGCGTTGGGCTGTGCCAGGGGCTCGCCGCCCGTGACGCAGACATAACGCGGGCGAAACCCTGCGACCTGCTCGAGGATGTCGTCGAGCGTGCGAATGGTCCCGCCGGTGAACGCGTAGGCGCTGTCGCAGTATTGGCAACGCAAAGGGCAACCGGTCAGACGCACAAAAACAGTGGGCAGGCCGGCAGTCCGCGTTTCACCCTGCAACGAGTAGAAAACTTCGGTGATTCTCAATGTGTCTTGCATAGTCGCCACGGGCGTAACAGCTAAACAGGCTGTCCGCCTCCGTCAGGCACTTGAAGGAACCCCGGCAAAGCGCAGGCCCCCAAAAGCGTGTTTCATAAAAAGGGCGTGAATTCTAACGAAAAAACCCGCGACAAGCGCGGGTTTCTTTGAAACGGGTCAAGCAGGCTTACATTTTTTGCAGATCGCGCTGGGCCAACTGAGCGGCGGAAGTGCCCGGATATTGGGAAACCACCTGCTGCAGAATGCCTTTGACTCGGTCGGTATGCCCCAAGCGACGCTCTACATCAGCGAGCTTGTACAGCGAGTCCGGCACTTTGGCGTGCTTGGGATACAACTGCGAAACCTTGGCAAATGCCTGACCTGCGCCTTGCAGATCGCCTTTGGCCAGGTTCACTTCGCCCAACCAGTATTGGGCGTTGCCCGCGTACTGGCTGTTCGGGTACTTGCGCAGGAATGCGGCAAAAGCCTGACTGGCCTTGTCGAAATCCTTGGCTTTGATCAGGTCGAAGGCAGCATCGTAGTAGAGCTTTTCCTTCGCCGGATCCGCCGGTTCGCTACCTGCGGCCGGTGCCTGGGCGGCAGCTGCCCCTGCACCTGCTGCTGCACCGGGGGCGTTCAAATCGCCACCGGTGGAAGAATTTTCAGGAGTCGCGGCTGGTGCAACGCCGGTTCCAATGCGCCGATCAAGATCCTGATATCGCTCCAGGTTTTCCTGCTTCATGCGCGCTACATCATTTTGCAGAACTTCAATCGCACCTTGCTGGCGCTCGATCTGTTGCTGCATTGATTGCAGTTGGTTGAACAGCTCGCCCTGTGCCGAGACAGGGGCCGAAACCCCTCCCCCGGCATAGGCGCCGTTCGTACCGTAACCTGCAGGCGGATAACTGCTCCCGCTATTGTTATAGCCGGAGTCGTTATCGACCACAGGAACCGCAGCCCACACCGCAAGCGGCGCGAGGCTGAGAGCCAGAACAGTTACAGCACGACGGCACGTTCGCATGACGAATTACTTACGCAGTTCGACGCGACGGTTTTGAGCCCAGGACTGCTCGTCGTTGCCGGTAGCAACTGGACGCTCTTCGCCGTAGGAAACCAGTTCCAGCTGAGCTGGGGAAACACCTTGCAGTACCAGGTAGCGCTGAACGGCTTTCGCACGACGCTCGCCCAGTGCCATGTTGTACTCACGAGTACCACGTTCGTCGGTGTTGCCTTCCAGAACAACGCGAGCGCCGTTTGCTTTCAGGTCTTTGGCGTGAACGTCCAGAGCGCGCATGGCTTCTGGCTTCAGGTCCGAGCTGTCGTATTCGAAGTAGAAAGTGGTGATAGCGCGCAGAGCAGCTTCTTCGCTCAGGGAGCCGTCAACTGCACCAGTGTTTGCGCCGTAACCAGCGTTTGGATCTACCGCGCCTTCACCGGCATTGTCGCCGCCTTTGGACGAGCAACCTACAGCTACAGCCATGGCCAGTGCCAGCGCAGCAAATTTACCAAACTTCAGCATTTCCATCGTGAAACTCCTAATGAACCCCAGTGTGTTAAGTACAACGTATAGCGCCGCGTCAGTTCAGGTAAGGGGACCAGGAAGGTTCTCTGACTTCGCCTTGTGCGGTAGGAAGCGGGAGCCTTACGCGTCCATTGATGGACACGAGCATCAAGACTCCCCGGCCCTGCTGGCGGGTGGCGTAGATTACCATGGTGCCGTTGGGCGCAACAGTAGGCGACTCGTCCAGAGTGCTATCAGTGAGGATTTTTACACTACCGCGCTGCAAATCCTGGGCCGCCACCTTGAAATTGGTGAAGCCATCCTGACGGTGAATCATGACAAGCGTCTTTTCATCAGCCGACAGTTTAGGGTTGGCGTTGTAGTTACCGACGAAAGTCACGCGTTCGGCACCGCCACCACCGGCACTGGTCTTGTAGATCTGCGGTTTGCCGCCACGGTCGGACGTGAAGTAGATGGTCGAGCCATCCTTGCCCCAGAACGGTTCGGTGTTGATGCCAGGACCGTTGGTGACGCGGCTGATCTGACGCGAACCCAGGTTCATCACATAGATGTCCGGGTTGCCGTCTTTCGACAGCACGAACGCCAGGCGATTGCCATCCGGTGACCAGGCTGGCGCACCGTTCAGGCCTTCGAAGTTGGTGATCTGCTCACGGCGACCGGTGTCGATGTTCTGCATGAAGATGCGTGGACGCTTCTGCTCGAAGGAGACATAAGCGATGCGCTTGCCATCCGGTGCGAAACGCGGCGACAGGATCGGCTCGCGCGACTGCAGCAGGGTCACGGCGCGAGCACCGTCGTAGTCCGAACGTTGCAGGGTGTATCGAGTGTTGTTCTCGGAGAAACGCTCGGCCGTCACGTACAGCAGGCGAGTCGAGAAGGCACCCTTGATACCCGTTAGTTTTTCGAACGACTGGTCGGAGATGTAGTGCGCCATGTCGCGCAACTGATCGACGCCGCCGGACACGCTGCCGGTCAGCACTTGCTGCTCGGTGGCCACGTTGAACAGTGCGTATTGCACCTGCAGGCGACCGCCCGCCGGCACAATGCTGCCGACCATGACGTACTGGGCGCCCAGTGCCTTGAAGTCACGGAAGATGATTTCGCTGGCCTGGCTCGGCTGGCTGATCATGTTCTGCTTTGGAAGCGGCGAGTAGTAACCCGAGTTGCGCAGGTCGTTACCGATGATTTCCGCCATGTCGTCCGGCAGCACGCTACCGCCCTGGAAGCCGAACGGCACGACTGCGATCGGGGTCGCCCGATCGCTGCCGCTGGTAACCAGAATGTTTTTCTCATCTGCCATCGCCATCCCTGCCATGCAGCAGATAACGACCAGCATTCCTCGAAGAAGGTTTCTCACAAGGCTAGATCCTCAGGTGTGAATGTCATCTTGAATGAACGATACGGAGCGAAATCACTCGGCTTCATTCCCTGCATTTCTGTCAAACGTCCAATATTCTTCACCGCTGCAACAGCCGATGCGTCAAACGGACCGTCGCCACTGGACTTGGACACGCTGACCGAAGTCACCGTACCGTCCGGCAACATGCCGATTTGCAACACGACCGTCATGCCTTTGCGTGCCGAAGGTGGACGAGCCCAGCCTTCCGCTGCACGCGCACGAATCAGGTCATCGAAACTGCCGGCGACTTCGTCGCCCTGCTCATCGGCCAAGGCCTGCTGACGCTGCGGCGTGTCTGAAAGCAAATCTGCCAGGGCCTGGGCCTTTTTGTCTTCGGCGGATTTACGCGCCGCGTCCTGCGATTTCTTCTTCGCAGCATCGGCAGCAGCTTTCTTCTTCGCTTCCTCGGCGACTTTCTTCTTCGCCTCTTCAGCTTCAGCTTTCTTCTTGGCGTCTTCCGCGGCTTTCTTCTTCGCGTCTTCGACGATCTTTTTCTTGGCTTCTTCAGCGGCCGCTTTCTTGGCCTCTTCTTCCGCAGCTTTCTTGGCTTCTTCTTCGGCTTTCTTCTTGGCTATATCAGCCAATTGTTTCTCTTCTGCCTTCTTGGCTTCCGCGGTTTTCTTCGCATCGTCGGCTTTCTTGGCTTCATCAGCCTTTTTCGCCTCGTCCGCTTTCTTCGCCTCGTCGGCCTTCTTGGCTTCTTCGGCCTTTTGAGCCGCCTCTTCTTTCTTTTGTTCCGCAGCCTTCACCGCTTCCTGCTCGACCTTTTTCTGTTCCATCTGCTCGACTTCGGTCTGACGCGCAGCAGATTTCTGCGCCTCACCGGCAATCTTCTGATTGGTCTGGGTGGTGGCCCGACTTTTCGATTTCAGCTGGTACAAGGTCGCCTGGACAATCGGCTTGGCCGGCGGCAGTTCCGGGGTAAAGGCAAAACTGACGAACAGCATGCCGAAGACCAGCACGTGCAAGCCAATCGCCCAGACACTAGGCCAGAAGTAGCTTTCCGAGGCGGACGGCTCTCGCTGTTGCTGCATCAGGGCGCCTCGGTAATCAAGCCAACATTACCGACCCCGGCTTTCTGCAACCCGCCCATGGCGCCCATGACGGAGCCGTAATCGACACTCTTGTCGCCGCGAATGAAGACCTGGGTACGCTTGCCGCCTTCGTTGCCGACGCGAATGATCTTGGTCACCGCGTCAGTCATCTGCGGCAGGGTCATGGCCCGATCCTGCTGTTTTTCGGTGTCGACTTCGCTACCAAGGTTCCAGTAGTAGGTCTTGTCGGATTTGATGGAAATGGTCAGGACCTGGGTGTTGTTGTCCTGCGGCAAGGCTTCGCTGGAAACCTTGGGCAGATCAACTTTCACGCCCTGATTGAGCATCGGCGCGGTCACCATGAAGATGACCAGCAGTACCAACATCACGTCGATGTAAGGCACTACGTTCATCTCGGCGACCGGCTTGCGCTTTTTGCGAGCTCGAGCGATTAAAGCCATTGGAAATTACCTGCTTATTCTTCGCTGGTGTGCACTTTTCGGTGCAGGATCGCCTGGAACTCGTCGGCGAAGGTGTAGTAGCGGCCCAGCAGGGTTTCACTGCGCGCAGCAAAACGGTTGTAAGCGATAACGGCTGGAATGGCAGCGAACAGACCGATCGCGGTGGCAATCAGTGCTTCGGCGATACCCGGGGCCACAGTGGCCAGGGTCGCTTGCTGGGCGGTCGCCAGACCGCGGAAGGAGTTCATGATCCCCCAGACGGTACCGAACAGACCGATGTACGGGCTGACGGAGCCAACGGTGGCCAGGAAGGGCAGGCTCTGCTCAAGCTTTTCTTCTTCGCGGGAAATGGCAACGCGCATGGCACGCGCCACGCCTTCCATGACCGCTTCCGGGTCAACGCCTGACTGCTGGCGCAGACGGGAGAATTCCTTGAAACCGGCACGGAAGATTTGTTCGACACCCGAATCAGGGTCCGGATTGCTGCCGGCCTGACGGTACAGCTTGGACAGGTCGATACCTGACCAGAAGCGCTCTTCAAAGCTCTCCAGGGCACGTCGACCGGCGCGCAGCAGGTTGCTGCGCTGAAAGATCATGATCCACGAGGTCACCGATGCGGCTACCAGGATCAGCATTACCAGTTGCACCACGATACTGGCATTGCTGACCAGGCTCCACATGGAGGAATGGTCGACGACGTTAGCTTCCACGCTTTATCTCCTGCTTTGAGTGTGTACCCGCGCCGCTCACGTCGGCAAAGGCCGCTCGTAAAGCTTCGGGAATGGCCCGGGGTTTTAAACTTTCAGTGCGCACACAGGCCACCAGAAACTGCCCTTCGCAGAGCAGTGCATTATCCGTTGCTCGCCTCACCTGCTGCTTGAAGCGCAGGCTGGCACGGTTCAATTCGATTACTTCAGCGCTTACCAACAGTTCGTCATCCAGTCGCGCCGGCGCGTGGTAGCGCGCTTCGCTGGAATGCACGACGAACAACAGGTCCTCCCCTGCCAGCTGCGATTGGGCAAAGCCCAGATCTCGTAGCCGCTCGGTTCGAGCCCGTTCCATAAACTTGAGGTAATTAACGTAATACACGATGCCGCCCGCATCGGTGTCCTCGTAATAAACGCGACAACGATGTGCGAAAGGCTCAAGCCCGTTTTGCGCGCGCATACTCTAGTGCTTACTCCTCAGGTTGCCAATCCGGCATGGCAACTGTTTTTCATTGTTCTGCGGCTTTCACGTGAAAGTACGGTCCTGGGACCCTACATTGCCCGAAAAAATCAGCACGCAATGTTAATTAATCGTCAGCGGCTTCAAGAAACTCGTCTACCACGGGCATTTCGCCCAATCGTGACGGAATGTTTAAGCCGAAATGCAGGTAGGCATGCCGCGTCACCACCCGCCCCCGTGGCGTGCGCATGATGTAACCCTGCTGGATCAGGTAAGGCTCCAGCACGTCTTCGATGGTGTGACGCTCTTCACTGATGGCGGCGGCCAGGCTGTCGACCCCGACTGGCCCGCCGTCGAATTTCTCGATCATGGTCAACAACAGACGCCGGTCCTGGTGATCGAAGCCACGTTCGTCGACATCCAGCAGGTTCAGCGCCAGGTCGGCAATCGGCTTGGTGATATGCCCCTTGGCGCGAACTTCGGCGAAGTCGCGCACCCGGCGCAGCAAACGGTTGGCGATTCGTGGGGTGCCACGGGCACGGCGGGCGATTTCGAAGGCGCCTTCCGGGTCCAGCGGCAAACCGAGGATACTCGCCGAACGACTGACAATCGTCGACAAATCGGCGTTGTTGTAGAACTCAAGACGCTGAACGATGCCGAAACGGTCACGCAACGGGTTGGTGAGCATCCCCGCCCGCGTCGTTGCGCCGACCAGGGTGAACGGCGGCAGGTCCAGCTTGATCGAACGCGCGGCCGGACCTTCGCCGATCATGATGTCGAGCTGGAAATCCTCCATGGCCGGGTACAGCACCTCTTCAACGATGGGCGACAGGCGATGGATCTCGTCGATAAACAGCACATCGTGGGGTTCAAGGTTGGTCAACAGCGCCGCCAGGTCACCGGGGCGCTCCAGCACCGGCCCCGAGGTGCTCTTGATCGATACGCCCATTTCCTGGGCGATGATGTTGGCGAGGGTGGTCTTGCCCAGGCCGGGCGGCCCGAAGATCAGCGTGTGATCCAGGGATTCATTACGACCGCGCGCAGCCTGAATGAACAACTCCATCTGCTCGCGAACGGTCGGTTGGCCAATATATTCGGCCAGGCTGACCGGGCGAATGGCTCGGTCCTGGACTTCTTCGCGCTCACGCGGACTGTGCGTGGCAGCGATCAGACGATCAGCTTCAATCACTTAGATCATTCCCTTCAAGGCGCGGCGGATCATGTCTTCACTGCTCAAATCTTTCTCCTTGATCGCAGACACTGCCTTGCTCGCTTCCTGGGGCTTGTAGCCCAGGGAAATCAAGGCGCTGACGGCGTCAGTCTCGGCAGTGTTCACCGGAGCCGGACCATCCGGCTGGTTCGGCACCAGGGCGAACATGGCCGGTACGGTTTCCCAGGCCTTGAAGCGATCCTTGAGCTCCACCAGCAAACGCTCGGCGGTTTTCTTGCCGACGCCCGGGACCTTGGTCAGCGCCGACGTGTCCTGTGACTGTACACAACGAACCAGTTCGTCGACTTCCAGGCTCGACATCAAGGCCAGGGCCAGTTTCGGCCCGACGCCATTGAGACGGATCAATTCGCGAAAAAAGTCGCGTTCACGCTTGCCGACAAAACCATAGAGTAACTGTGCGTCTTCGCGCACGACCAAATGCGTGTGCAAGGTTAGCGGCTCACCGACCGACGGCAAGCGGTAAAGGGTCGTCATGGGCACTTCAAGTTCATAGCCCAGGCCATTTACATCCAGGATCAGATGGGGAGGCTGCTTCTCAGCCAGGGTGCCGCGCAAACGTCCAATCACGTTACAAATCCTTGAGCGTTGGCCAGCTCATGGCCAGCGACTGATAGAGCGAGGAATACCGCCGACAACACAGGCGGAATACCCTCACTCCATGAAAATGATTGCTGATGCTATCAGAGACGCAGGCGCCCGCCACGACTGCGTGCAGCTCCCAGACCATGGGGCAACAGACTGGAACGGGTATGAGCGTGGCAGATGGCAATGGCCAGGGCATCCGAAGCATCGATCTGCGGTTTGCTGGTGAGTTTGAGCATGTGCATGACCATCATCTGCACCTGTTCCTTGTTGGCCGCACCGGTACCGACGACCGCCTGCTTGACCTGGGTTGCAGTGTATTCGGCAATTTCCAGGCTTTCCTCGGCTCCCGCCACGATCGCGGCACCACGGGCCTGCCCCAGTTTCAGGGCGGAATCGGCGTTACGGGCCATGAACACCTTTTCGATCCCCATGGTCACCGGGTGGTAAGTCTGAATGATCTCCCGCACCCCGCGGTAGACAATCTGCAGTCGCTCATGCAACTCGCCGGCACCGGTGCGGATACAACCGGAGGCGACGTACTCACAGCCACGGCCGGTATCGCGAACCACACCGTAACCGGTGATGCGCGAACCGGGGTCGATACCAAGAATTAAAGTCATAACGCCTGCGGATAAATTGAAATAACGCGTCGGCCAGAACACCGCACGCTGTAGGAGCGAGCTCGCTCGCGATGGACCTTAACGATAACGCAACGTTTGAAATCAGCGTCGCTCTCAGGTTTATCGCGAGCAAGCTCGCTCCTACAAAGACGGCGCTCTCAACCGAGCTGCGCGGCCACCGACTCCGGAATCTCCGCGTTGGAATAGACGTTTTGCACGTCATCCAGGTCTTCGAGCATGTCGATCAGCTTGAGGACTTTCTCGGCGCCTTCCAGATCGAGCTCGGCGCTGGTGGTCGGCAACATGACGATTTCAGCGTCGTCACCCTTGAAGCCCGCCGCTTCCAGTGCGTTACGAACGGAATAGAATCCGGCAAACGAGGTGAAAACGTCGATCGAACCGTCTTCGTTGGTCACCACGTCATCGGCGTCGGCTTCCATGGCGGCTTCCATCAGTGCGTCTTCGTCAACGCCGGCAGCGAAGGAGATCTGCCCCTTGCGCTCGAACAGATAGGCCACCGAACCGTCAGTCCCCAGGTTGCCACCGCACTTGCTGAACGCGTGACGAACAGCGGCTGCGGTGCGATTACGGTTGTCGGTCATGCATTCGACCATCACCGCCACGCCGCCCGGACCGTAACCTTCGTAGGTCAGTTCGACCACGTCGTCCGTGTCGGCAGCGCCGGTTCCGCGGGCGATGGCACGATCAATGATGTCGCGGCTCATGTTCGCACCCAGGGCCTTGTCCAGGGCCAGGCGCAGACGCGGATTGGAGCCTGGATCACCACCACCCTGACGGGCAGCGACGGTCAGCTCACGAATCCACTTGGTGAAGATCTTGCCCCTCTTGGCATCCTGACGTTCTTTGCGGTGCTTGATGTTCGCCCACTTGGAATGACCTGCCATAACTCGCTCCGAATTCTCTTTGAAACATTGCCCGCCGCGCTGCATTGCGCCGGCCGGCAAACAAAAATCTTGAACTGCTCTGCCTATAAAGGAAAGGGCGCATCCACAGATGCGCCCTTCAGGTCAGCCTTACTCGGCCTTAGGCGTTTCGCGCAGACGAATGTGCAGCTCGCGCAATGCCTTGGCATCCACCTGGCCCGGCGCCTGAGTCATGACATCCGCCGCGCTCTGGGTTTTCGGGAAGGCGATCACTTCACGGATCGACTGGGCGCCGGTCATCAGCATGACCAGACGGTCCAGACCGAAGGCCAGGCCACCGTGCGGTGGCGCGCCGTATTTCAGGGCATCGAGCAGGAAGCCGAATTTCTCTTCCTGTTCCGCTTCGTTGATGCCCAACAGACGGAACACCGACTGCTGCATCTCTTTACGGTGGATACGGATCGAACCGCCACCCAGTTCGGTACCGTTCAATACCATGTCGTAGGCACGGGACAGAGCGCCAGCCGGATTGGCCTCCAGCTCTTGCGGGGTGCACTTCGGCGCGGTGAACGGGTGGTGCAAGGCGGTGAAGCTGCCGTCGTCGTTTTCTTCAAACATCGGGAAGTCGACGACCCACATTGGTGCCCACTTGCAGGTCAGCAGGTCCAGGTCGTGGCCGAGCTTGATCCGC
This sequence comes from Pseudomonas jessenii, assembly GCF_002236115.1. GTDB lineage: Bacteria > Pseudomonadota > Gammaproteobacteria > Pseudomonadales > Pseudomonadaceae > Aquipseudomonas > Aquipseudomonas jessenii. Next base: position 515,338 of record NZ_NIWT01000003.1, read on the forward strand.
AGCGCGCCCAAGGCTTCGCTGACGATCTTCGCCTTGTCGGCGCCGAAGAACACGATATCGCCGTCGACCGCACCGACGCGATCGAGGATCACGTTGAGGTTGTCTTCAGGGATGTTCTTCACGATTGGCGACTGCAGGCCTTCAACGCCCTTGGCACGCTCGTTGACCTTGATGTACGCCAGGCCCTTGGCACCGTAGATGCCGACGAACTTGGTGTAGTCGTCGATCTGCTTGCGCGGCATGCTCGCCCCGCCAGGTACGCGCAAGGCGGCGATACGGCATTTCGGGTCGTTGGCCGGGCCGCTGAACACCTTGAAGTCGACTTCCTTGAGCTGATCGGCCACGTCCACCAGTTCCAGCGGGTTACGCAGGTCTGGCTTGTCGGAACCGTAGCGGCGCATGGCTTCTTCGAAGGTCATGTGCGGGAACTCGCCGAATTCCAGGCCCAGCACTTCCTTGAACAGGTTGCGGATCATTTGCTCGGTCAGGCCCATGATCTCTTTTTCATCGAGGAAGCTGGTCTCGATGTCGATCTGGGTGAATTCCGGCTGACGGTCGGCACGCAGGTCTTCGTCACGGAAGCACTTGGCGATCTGGTAGTAACGGTCGAAGCCGGCCACCATCAGCAGTTGCTTGAACAGCTGCGGCGATTGCGGCAAGGCGAAGAACGAACCGGCATGAGTACGGCTCGGCACCAGGTAGTCGCGTGCGCCTTCCGGGGTGGCACGGGTCAGGATCGGCGTCTCGACGTCGAGGAAGCCGTTCTCGTCCAGGAAGCGGCGGATGCTGGTGGTCATGCGCGAGCGCAGACGCAGCTTCTCGGCCATTTCCGGGCGACGCAGGTCGAGGAAGCGATAGCGCAGGCGGGTTTCTTCGCCGACGTCGGAGAACTCGTTCAGCGGGAACGGCGGGGTTTCCGACTCGTTCAGCACTTCCAGCTCGTAGCCCAGGACTTCGATCATGCCCGACGCCATGTTGGCGTTGGTCGCGCCGGCCGGACGCAGGCGAACCTTGCCGGTGATCTTCACGACGTACTCGCTGCGCACGCGATCGGCAGCGGCGAAGGTTTCAGCACGGTCAGGATCGAACACGACCTGGGCCAGACCATCACGATCACGGATATCGAGGAAAATCACCCCACCGTGGTCACGGCGACGGTGGACCCATCCGCAAAGGGTAATTTCCTGGCCGTCCAGGCTTTCGTTCAGTTGGCCGCAATAATGGCTGCGCATCATGGTCGTGGTTTCACTTCTCGTAATTCGAAATTCGTTGGAGATCCTACAGCAGCCCCGCCTTTAAAAAAGTCGTCGGGTGATGCAAGAGCACGCGTGTCGTTCAACTCAGGTTCCAGACCTTAGTCAGCTTTGTCGCCGCCGGCCAGGTTCTTCTTGGAACCGGTCTTGAAATCGGTTTCGTACCAACCCGTGCCGCTGAGGCGGAAGCCCGGCATGGACAGCAACTTTTTAAGCTCTGGCGCCTGACAGGCAGGGCAGTCGACCAGCGGTGCATCGCTGATCTTTTGAATGGCTTCCAACTGATGACCACAGGAAGCACATTGATAATCGTACATCGGCATGGAGGTTGTCTCGGCGATCAGATTGCTACCGTAAACGCAGGGTTTTGCGGCAAAGAGCGGGATTATATCCATTAAATGCGGCCTGTGCAGCCGTAAGACTGCACAGACCGACACTCTGCTGTTTTCGCCGCCCAGACTAGGCCGTGGCGATGCAACCCCCTTCCTTGAGACTGTGCACGACACAGACAACCCGCACCAATCCACTGAAGTTCCTCACCCCGCCGTGACGCAAGTGAACTTCGCGATCTACATGAGACAACAGGTTGTTGACCGAGCAACCATTGACCCGGGCCATCTCCCCCAAAATATCCCAATAAACCTGCTCGAGCCGCAAACAGGTGGCGAAGCCATTCAATCGCACGGAGCGGGACAAGGGCTGCGCCAGCCCCATATCGAACTCGCGAACAAACGGATCAACCTTTACATCCTTGTGCGAACCGTATCGCCCCTCTTCCTGCCTTTCATAAACCATAACGCTGACACTCCTTTGCCATCCTGGTTTCTTTAAGCGCAACTGTGTGTCGACTTATAAAAACGCAGTGCAAAGGTCTTTTCCAGCCGACTTTATGACCCTCGACGTAGGATAAGCCAACAACGTTTGGCAGACCCTGGAGAGCATCCTACTCCGGACATTTTCCCACGCAGCGAAGCGATACCCCCTTCAGAAGCACCTAATGGAATGGCGTAGGAAAGAAGAGCGCGTACAACACTTCAAGGCGCCTGACAAAACCCGCCGTCGTACCGCAGCCCCGGAACTTCGGGCAACCCGCGGCTAATCCCCCCCAAAAGAGCCGCCGGACGCCCTGATTTGAGTAGCCTGCGGCTTTGCTGTTAAATAGACAGTGTGTCGCCAGTGCCCATTTTTTCCGGGTACGGCGCATAGGCTGATACCGGGTACGTGTCCAACGCCTCTTTATTATCTTGAAGCGAACCGTGCGCCATCAGCTCTTCCTTGTGAGCTGTCTTAACGTGAGTTAATCAAAATGTTGAAAATCGTCCATCTGTTGATAGGCGCAGCGGCCTTGCTGCTGTCCTTCATCCCTAGCCTGCAATCCGAAGCCTTACCTTACCTGCAACAACCCGACGCGCTGTACCTGGCCTTTTTCGGCCTGCTCAACCTCACACTTGCGCCTGTCATCCCTTACTGGAACAAAGGCCCGCGTCACCAACTGCAAAACCTGGTCAGCGCCCTGCTGGTTCTGAGCGTGGTCCTGCAGACCCTGACGCTGATCGCACCGATGCCCGTCATCGCCGGTCAACCCGCTGTATTGTTCAGCCTGGTCGCAGCCCTGATCGCCGTTACCCTGCACCTGGGCATCAGCTTCTACAAGTCGTCACCAGCCGCCACCTCGCCAAGCTACGACATGAGCAACCGCGATACCGGCACCGTCAAGTGGTTCAACACATCCAAAGGCTTCGGCTTTATCTCCCGCGACTCCGGTGACGATATCTTCGTCCACTTCCGGGCCATTCGCGGCGAAGGCCACCGTGTCCTGGTCGAAGGCCAGCGCGTGGAGTTCTCCGTCATGAATCGTGACAAGGGCCTGCAAGCCGAAGATGTGATCGCCGCACTGCCGCGCCGCTGATTCAAGGCTAAAAAAAACCGCGCACAGCTGAGCTGTCCGCGGTTTTTTCATGCCTGCGACGCTCCTAATAGTGCGGCGGCGGCGCCTCTTCTTCGAATGACTCGAACTGCCCGACCATTTCCTCCTGCCGTTTGAGCAGCGCAGCCATTTGCAGCTGCAGGCGCTCGACCACCCGCTGCTGCGCCACCAGCACATCGTTCAACGCCTGGATGGTGTCATCCTGAAACGCCAGACGGCTTTCAAGCTCGGTAACGCGCTCTTCCAGGCTCATGCTTCAGCCCTCCAGAAACGTAAATTCATTGGTCAAAATCAAGCGCAAACGTTCGCGAATCGCGGCGATCTGCTCCGAACTGTAGGGTTTCGCCGGATGCTTACCCCAAACCGGCGCTGGCCAGGCGGCATCTTCGCGCTTGCGCACAATCACATGCATGTGCAACTGACTCACGACATTGCCCAGCGCCGCCACATTCAACTTGTCCGCATCGAACGCGTCCTTGAGCACTTGCGACAGCACTGTCGTTTCCTGCCAAAGCTGTTGCTGCTCTAGGACATCTAACTGAAATATCTCGCTGATAGCCTCGCGACGAGGTACCAGGATGAACCAGGGATAGTTCGAATCATTGGACAGCAGCAACCGGCAGAGCGGAAAGTCCCCGATCGGTAACGTGTCTTGTTGAAGTCGTGGATCTAAAGTGAACACTGCGCGTACTCCCGCCGGGCCATCATTTTCAGCTTAGCGCCCATCCAGAGGGACAGCGCACCAAGCGACCGGACGGCAGCATACCTGCGAACGGCGCAGGCTTCACGGCGAACCTTGCATCGAAGCCACGAGCGCCAGTGGAAAGCTGACAGCCGCCCCCGAATGGGACAATTTTCGCTGCCGCGCACCTTTACAGAACCGAACGACAGGCAACAAACACCGAAATGACTGATCAACAAGGAAAAGTTCGCTACAGGCAAGCGGCCGACAGAGATGAATTCAGTACAGGGCTAAAATTTTTTGCACCAAAACCGCACAGTGGGTCTACGCTGAACGCTTCGACATCCGCCATTTACTCAGTGGTGGGGTGAACCGGTAACATTTTTGGTTGCCAGACTGTCGACCAGAAGGCCGAAACATGATGTCAGGCAAGGCGTCAAGCCCAAACTAAAAGCGCTTGAACCCCCCGGTTTTATGAGGTTTTTACAGCACCTGGCAGTCAACTATAAAATAATCGTGAAAAAACACGATTTTGTGCACGCTTGTTGCATTCATACCCAACATCGCCCGAGTCGCACCCGCTGGAAGCGGAGGCCCTCAGGCAAAAAAAACAGTGGCAAGGTAGCCCGATGGAGATTCAAACGTTTCACCAGGACTCTTTTTACCGACGACAAGGCGCAAAAAACAGCATTAAAGTTGTCCGCCCGGTTGCGTCGGAGCTGGAAATTTGCGACATCTACCACGCTGTTTGCGACAGGGTCGTAAAGAAGGCGAAAGGTTAGATGCGCAAGTATCGCCAACATTGTCGGCGTGATATAAGTTTGCGCCGACACAAAAAGAAAGAGCCGCCCAGATAATAAAACAGGTGGGACGGCAGTACTCTTCTAAAACCAAAGGAGCAAATCACGATGCGCGTGATGAAGTGGAGCATGATCGCACTGGCAGTTGCAGCAGCAGCCAGTACCCAATTGGCTACGGCCGCCCCTTTCGTAAGTGACCAGGCTGAAGCCAAAGGTTTTGTTGAAGACAGCACGCTGAACTTGCTGGTTCGCAACTACTACTTCAACCGTGATAACAAAGACGGTGGCCGTGACCAGAAAGACTGGACCCAGGGCATCTGGGCTAACTACAGCTCCGGTTACACCCAAGGCCTGATCGGTGTCGGCGTTGATGCGTACGGTTACCTGGCAATCAAGCTGGACGGTGGTGACGGCACTAGCGGTAGCGGCAACATGAGCCGTAGCGACACCGTTAACGCCAACGGTTCTCGCGATGTCAACGACAGCCAGGGTAAAGCCGGTGGCGCCGTTAAATTCCGCGTTTCCAAAACCGAGCTGAAAGTCGGCGACATGCAGCCAAGCACTTCCCCAGTGTTCGCTGTGGGCGGCTCCCGTATCCTGCCGCAAACTGCCAGCGGTATCCAACTGCAGAGCAGCGAGATCAAAGACCTTGACCTCGAGGCCGGTCACTTCTACTCGGGTAGCAGCCAGGACAAAAACGCCCGTGACGGCGACCTGTTTGCAAACTACGCCGGCGTTTCCGCCAACAAGATCGACTACTTCGGCGGCAAGTACGGTTTCACCGAAAACCTGAGCGCATCGCTGTACGGCGCCAAGCTGGAAGACATCTGGAACCAGTACTACGCCAACCTGAACTACACCATCCCGTTCACCGACTCCGAGTCGCTGAACCTGGACGGTAACATCTACAACACCAAAGACACTGGCGATGCCAAAGTCGGCGATATCAGCAACACCACGTTCTCCCTGGCGGCTGCTTTCTCGTTCCTGAAAGCACACACCATTACCCTGGGCTTCCAGAAGGTCAACGGTGACACTCCGTTCGACTACATCGGTATTGGCAAGAACAACCGCGGCGGTGACTCGATCTTCCTCGCCAACTCCATCCAGTACTCTGACTTCAACGCTCCGAACGAGAAGTCTGCCCAGGTTCGTTACGACCTGAAAATGGCCGAGTACGGCGTTCCAGGTCTGAGCTTCATGACCCGTTACGTTAAAGGTTGGGACATCGACGGCACCAACACTCCAGCCAACAGCGCTTACGCTGGTCTGTACGGTGCAGATGGCAAGCACAACGAAACCAACTTCGAAGCCAAGTACGTTGTTCAGACTGGCCCGGCAAAAGACCTGTCCTTCCGTATTCGTCAGGCATGGCACTTCGCTAACGCCGACCAAGGCGAAGGCGACGTGAAAGAGTTCCGTTTCATCGTCGACTACCCGCTGTCGGTTTTGTAATCGCATCCAGTTAGTTTGCGGTAACAAAACAAAAGGCCCATCTTCGGATGGGCCTTTTTGTTGGCTGTCGCTTGACTGCTTTAACGACCTGCCCCTTACAGAACATGCCTGACCAAAGAGTCAGACATTGTTCAAATGACCTGTCACTGCACCGCAGACTCCTGAACCACACGAATAACCCGCTGTGGAAATGGAATATCAATGCCGGCCTCTCTCAGGCGATCACGGGATAGTTCGTTGAACATGAACAACACATCCCAGTAATCGGCAGTCTTTACCCAGACACGAAGCGAAAGCGTGATCGAACTGTCACCCAGGGTAGAAACAACTGCCTGTGGTTCCGGATCTGTCAATACTCGCGGGTCCCTGGCCAATTCCAGTAAAACTTCACGGGCTTTCTGAAGGTCCGCTTCGTAATCAACGCCTACATCAAACACGACTTTACGAGTCGGCTGACGGTTTGTGTTAGTGATGATGCCATTCGACAGATTGCCGTTCGGCACGATGATGGTCTTGTTGTCACCAGTACGCAGTACGGTATGGAAAATCTGGATGCTGTCGACAGTACCGGCGATACCCTGAGCCTCGATCCAGTCGCCGATGCGAAACGGACGGAACAGCAAAATCAGCACGCCACCGGCGAAGTTCGCCAAGCTGCCCTGCAAGGCCAGGCCAATGGCCAGGCCTGCCGCACCAATCGCCGCCACAAACGAAGTGGTTTCCACACCGATCATCGAGGCCACGCTGACGACCAGCAGGATCTTGAGGATGATGTTCGCCAGACTGCTGATAAAGCCCTGCAGCGCCAGGTCGGCATTACGTAATGCAATCAGGCCGCCGAGCTTTTTCGTGACCTTGTTGATCAGCCACCAGCCGATGGCCAGGGTGATGACCGCCAGCAGTACACGGCTGCCGTATTCCATGATCATCGGGATCCAGCTTTGGGATACCTTGACCAGATTGTCTACCTCGGCATTTAAGTCCATCTACATTCTCCTGTTTTCCGGCTACCCGGCATGCGTAAAAAAAGCGGCAGAAAGATCCAACCGCGACGGGCTCAATCGTTTCTGCCGTTGCTGGGGCCTCCGACGTCGCAAACGCCAGGAGGTTCCCGCTTTCAAGATCAGTCGCGGAAGTTGTTGAACTGCAGCGGCATGCCGAATTCCTTGGCCCGTAGCACTGCAATGGCTTCTTGCAGGTCATCACGCTTTTTGCCGGTGATGCGAACCTGCTCGCCCTGAATGGCCGCCTGGACCTTGAGCTTGGCGTCTTTGACATGAGCGACGATTTTCTTCGCCAGCTCCTTGTCGATGCCTTCCTTGAGGACGGCGTCCTGCTTCATCAGCTTGCCCGACGCGAACGCGTCCTTGACTTCAAGGCACTGCACGTCGATTTTGCGCTTGACCAGCGCCAGCTTGAGGATCTCAATCATCGCTTCAAGCTGGAAATCCGCTTCGGCGGTCAGGTTGACGGTCAGGTCTTTTTCCTTGAACTCGAAGCTGCCTTTGCCTTTCAGGTCATAACGACGATCGAGTTCCTTGACGGCGTTCTCGACCGCGTTGGTGACTTCGTGTTTGTCCAGTTCGGATACCACGTCGAACGACGGCATGTAATCTCTCCAAATATAAAGGCGCACCGATGGAGCACGCCTGGCTTGCGGTTAAAATCCGCGCTGATTATAACGGGTCTTTCCCATCATTCACTGTGAGCTGCCGATGCACGCCTTAAACAGAGCAAAAAGCTGATGTCCACCACCTGGCATGTACTGGGCGCCGGCAGCCTCGGCACATTATGGACGACACGTCTGGCACGGGCTGGCGTGCCGGTCAGGCTGATCCTGCGGGACACCGCGAGACTGCAGGCCTATGAGACTGCCGGTGGATTGACACTGGTGGAACACGGCGAGGCGCAACACTATGCCGTGCCCGCCGAGACAGCCGACAACCCGCAACCGATCCACCGCCTGCTGGTGGCGTGCAAAGCCTACGATACCGAAAGTGCGGTGGCTCGATTGGCGCCACGCCTGGCCCCAGGCGCCGAACTGATCCTGCTGCAAAATGGCCTGGGCAGTCAGGACGCGGTAGCCGCACAGGTTCCTCAGGCACGCTGCATCTATGCCTCGAGCACAGAAGGCGCCTTCCGCGATGGCGATTGGCGCGTGGTGTTTGCCGGGCATGGCTTCACCTGGCTGGGGGATGCGAGCCATCCGGTGGCGCCGATCTGGCTTGATGACCTGAGCGCTGCCGGCATTCCCCACGAGTGGAGCACGGAGATTCTGACCAGGCTGTGGCGCAAACTCGCCCTCAACTGTGCGATCAATCCGCTGACGGTGCTGCACGATTGCCGCAACGGCGGTTTGCAGCAACATCAATGTGAGGTCGCCACCCTGTGCGGCGAACTGGCGGAGTTGCTTGAGCGTTGTGGTCAGCCAGCAGCCGCCGAAAACCTGCAGCAGGAAGTCGAACGAGTGATTCACGCCACCGCAGCCAACTACTCCTCGATGCATCAGGACGTCACGAGCCAGCGCCGCACGGAAATCAGCTACCTGCTCGGTTACGCCTGCAAAGTGGCCGGGCGTCATCAACTGAACCTGCCTCACCTCAATCAACTTGAGACAAGGTTGATCGCTCGCCTGCAAAGCCTTGGATTGCCCAGCGACTGAGCAGCGGCTACGCTGGCCACTTGTTCCTTGTCTGCGATCAATCCGATGCCATTGCGCCAGCGCCTTGAAAACCTGCCCGTCGGCCAGAAACTGCTGGCCGCCCTGCTGGTACTGATGGTCACCGTCCTGCTGGTTGCCAACCTGACCTTTATCAGTGCCGCCTACTACATCTCCCAGGAAAGCATGGCGCCCCAGGCTCTGCAGACCATCGGCCGCCTGATATCCAACCCGAGCCTGGCCTCCGAAGCCCTGGCGTCACCGCAAAGCGCCGAGCGCCTGCTCAATGAACTCAACAGCTATTCGCCGTTGCGCGCGGCGGCCCTGTATGACGGAAAGGGTGAGCGATTGGCGCAATTGCAGCATGGCGACAACCTGGAACTGCCGAAGCGTTTCCGGCATATCGAAGACTGGCAGGCCACCGAGTTTCGTACCAACCAGGTCATCCCCCTGCCCCGCACCGGTGCGGCACCAGGGCACCTGCTGTTGGTGGCCACGAGCGAACTGCCAGTTGCGTTCTACACCGGGACCCTGACGGCCAGCCTGGGGATTCTGATCTTCAGCGTGCTGCTGTGGCTGATCATTGCCCGCCAGATCAAGCGCTTGATTACCCGGCCGATCCACCAACTCGAGGAGTTGTCCCGGCAGGTAACCCGTGAAGAAAACTATGCACTGCGTGCTTCGCGCGGAAACCACGATGAAATCGGCAGCCTCGCCGAGGCGTTCAACACCATGCTATCGCGGATCGAGGCCAGGGAGCAGCAACTCAAGCGGGCCAGGGACGACTCCCAGGCAGCCTACGACCAGGCCCAGGGTCTGGCAGAGGAAACCCGCCATACCAACCGCAAACTGGAGCTCGAAGTCCAGGTGCGCAGCAAGATCGAGAAAAAGCTCACCGGTTTCCAGAACTACCTCAACAGCATCATCGACTCCATGCCGTCGGCGCTGATCGCACTCGACGAACAGCTCTACGTGACGCAATGGAACCAGGAGGCCAGTGCCCTGTCCGGCACGCGTCTCGATGAAGCCCTGAACCAGCCTATCTTCCTCGCCTTCGAACCGCTCAAGCCGTTCTTGCCGCAACTCAAGGAAACGGTCGAGCAGCATACGGTGGCCAAGATCGAACGTGTCACCTGGCTCAAGGACGATGAGCCCCGCCACTACGCCCTGACTTTCTACCCGCTGATGGGCGGTGCCGGGCGTGGCGTGGTAATCCGGATCGATGACATCACCCAGCGCCTGTCCCTGGAAGAGATGATGGTGCAGTCGGAGAAAATGCTTTCGGTGGGTGGTCTGGCCGCCGGCATGGCCCATGAGATCAACAACCCGCTGGGCGCGATCCTGCACAACGTGCAAAACATTCGCCGACGCCTGTCACCCGATTTGCCGAAGAACCTCGAAGTGGCTGAACAGGCCGGCATCGAACTGACGACGGTCAACCAGTACCTGCAAGTTCGCGAGGTGCCACAGTTGCTCGACGGCATCCAGCAGGCAGGTGCCCGGGCGGCGAAAATCGTCACCCACATGCTCAGCTTCAGTCGTCGCAGCACCCGCCAGATGGCCCCCTGCGACCTGCCCGCCCTGATCGACCAGGCGGTGGAGATCGCCGGTAACGATTTTGACCTGGCGATCGGCTTCGACTTCAAGGGCCAGGCCATCATTCGTCAGTTCGATCCCGCGCTGGGACCGGTCCCCGGCACCGCCAACGAACTGGAGCAAGTGCTGCTCAACCTGTTGAAAAACGCTGCGCAAGCCATCCACCAGCGCGAAGATGACAGCGAGCCTGGACGGATCATTCTGCGCACCAGGCTCAATCCGCCATGGGCGGAAATTCAGGTCGAGGACAACGGCATCGGCATGAGCGAAAGCGTGCGCAAACGGACCTTCGAACCATTCTTCACCACCAAGGAAATCGGCCAGGGCACCGGGCTTGGCCTGTCGGTGTCGTACTTCATCGTCACCAATAACCACAAAGGGCAGATGGAAGTGCAATCGACGCTTGGCCAAGGCACCTGCTTCACCTTGCGCCTGCCCCTGGCGAGCACGCCGCCTGTCTCGCAACAACTCAATCTGCTATCGAGGTAACCATGGGCTTTCGTTTGTCGAAGATTTACACCCGCACTGGCGACAAAGGCGAGACCGGGCTGGGCGATGGTCGTCGCGTGCCCAAGGATCACCCGCGGATCGAGGCCATTGGCGAAGTCGATACGCTGAACAGTCAGGTGGGCGTGTTGCTGGCCGGGTTGGCAGCGCAAACGGGTCAGTTTCCGGACCTGAACGAAGTGATCGAGGTATTGGCCCCCTGCCAGCACCGGTTATTTGATCTGGGTGGCGAACTGGCGATGCCGGTGTATCAGGCGTTGAATGCAGCGGAAATCGAACGACTGGAAGCGGCGATCGATCTGTGGAATGAAGAGCTGGGGCCGCTGGAAAACTTCATCTTGCCCGGCGGCTCGACGCTGATTGCCCAGGCCCATGTCTGCCGCAGCCTGGCGCGCAGCGCAGAACGGCGATGTCAGCAGCTCAACGCGATTGAACCGTTGGCCGGGGTTGGCCTGGCGTACATCAATCGGTTGTCGGATTTGTTGTTTGTTGTGGCGCGGTTGATTGCCAAGCGTCAGGGAGTGGCGGAGATACTTTGGCAGCCTGCGGCGAAACCTGAGGTTTAATCGGCGCCTGCCAGGCCCTCATCGCGAGCAAGCTCGCTCCCACAGTGGACTTGTGGCGTTCACAAAACCTGTGGGAGCGAGCTTGCTCGCGATGGCGTCAGAAGCTACAGCACAGAATCAGGCCTCAGGCCAAAACGCCCGAATCCCCGCCACACCCTGCGCACCCGCAGCCCAGGCTTTCTCGACTTCAGCCGGACCGACCCCGCCAAGCAGGAACACCGGCTTGCTGAAGCCCTCGATCAGGCTCGATGCCTGCTCCCAACCCAACGGCTCGGCACCAGGGTGAGTCAGGGTCGGTTGAACCGGTGACAGGGTCACGAAATCCACTCCCATCTGTTCGGCCAGCGCCAACTCTTCAGCGTTATGGCATGACGCCGCCAGCCAGCGCGATGCCGGTAGCGGTCGGCCAGCCGCTGCGTATTTACGCAGTTGCGCCGCGGTAATGTGCCAACCGGCGGACGGGAAGTCGCCCAGCCATTCGAACGGCCCCTTGATCATCAATTGCGCCTTGCCGGCACACAGTCCCACAGCATCCACTGCCAGGTCGCGGTATTTCGGATCGTAGCCGTTCGGTGCACGCAACTGGATCAGCTTGACGCCGCCGGCAATGGCCTTCTGAATACCACGCAGCAACGCGGAGGTTTCCAGGTCTTCCGGGGTGATCAAGTACTGCTCGGGTAACCGTGCGGCCGCGACGATCGGCCGGTTGGCTTCAGGGAACTCATAATCCGACAGGTCGCGGGGTGTCACCCAGGCCAGCGGCTGTCCCTCGGCACCGTGGGGCTCGCCGCTAAACGCCGAGACTTCCCAGACATCCAGCAACACCTGCTTGTCCGGGTAATCGTGCCGGACCTTGATCAGCGGGCGCGCCGCGCCGACCACGATGCCCAGTTCCTCATGGAGTTCGCGGGCCAGTGCGGTTTCGACCGACTCGTCGGCCTCGACCTTGCCCCCGGGAAACTCCCACAGGCCACCCTGGTGCTGGGTATCGGCACGGCGGGCGATAAGGATCTTGCCGTTGTTATCACGGATAACGGCGGCGGCTACATGAACTCGTTTCACCGCTCGATTTCCTCCAGTCCGGCCTTCTGCCAGGCCTTGAACGCTGGCCATTGGTAGAGGGTTTCAACATAGGCTTCATCAGCCGCGGACAGTTTCACCCGATAGGTGCGCAGGCGCACGGCGATGGGTGCAAAGAACGCGTCAGCCAACGTGATGCGGCCAAACAAGTACGGACCGCTCTCGGTCGCAGCGACACGACACTCGGCCCACAACGCTGACATGCGTTCGATGTCCGCCTGGACATCGGCCGGGACCGGCGACAGCGCTGCGTCATGGCCCAGGTCGAACGGCATGTTGCCGCGCATGGCGAAAAAGCCACTGTGCATCTGCGCGCACGCCGAACGCGCCTGGGCACGGGCGGCAGTGTCTTTGGGCCACAGGTTCGCGTCGGGGAACTGTTCTGCCAGGTATTCAGCAATCGCCAGGGAGTCGGCGATGGTTCCGTGTTCGGTTTTCAGCAGCGGGACCTTGCCGGTCGGAGAATGCTTGAGCAGACGCTCGCGGGTGTCCGGCTGGTTCAGTTTGATCAGTTCTTCGGTGTAGGAGGCGCCAGCCAGATCGAGGGCCAGAGCCCCGCGCAGGGACCAGGAGGAATGCAGTTTGTCGCCGATGATCAGGTGCAGGCTCATGTTCGGGACCTTTGGGATGAGGGAGACAGGCCAGTCTAGCTAGCGACTGACAGATCGCCATCGCGAGCAGGCTCGCTCCCACAGTGGTTCGAGGTGTACACAAATCCAATGTGGGAGCGAGCCTGCTCGCGATAGGGGCGACTCGATCTTACGTACGGTACTCGGCGTTGATCTTCACGTACTCGTGGGACAGGTCGGTAGTCCAGATGGTTTCGCTGCAATCGCCACGACCCAACTCGATACGGATGGTGATTTCTTCCTGCTGCATCACCGCCGCGCCCTGGGCTTCGGTGTAGGTCGCCGCGCGCGCGCCACGGCTGGCGATGCACACGTCGCCGAGGAACACGTCGATCTTGCTCACGTCCAGGTTCGGTACACCGGCACGGCCGACGGCCGCCAGGATGCGACCCCAGTTCGGGTCCGAAGCAAACAGCGCGGTCTTGATCAGCGGCGAGTGGGCCACGGTGTAACCGACGTCCAGGCACTCCTGGTGATTGCCGCCGCCGTTGACTTCAACGGTGACGAATTTGGTCGCGCCTTCACCGTCGCGAACGATGGCCTGGGCTACGTCCATGCACACTTCGAACACCGCTTGCTTGAGCTTGGCAAACAGTTCGCCTTCGGCGCGGGTGATTTCCGGCAGCGCAGCCTGACCGGTGGCGATCAGCATGCAGCAGTCGTTGGTCGAGGTATCACCGTCGATGGTGATGCGGTTGAACGACTTGTTGGCGCCATCGAGCATCAGGTTTTGCAGCACGTCGCGGGAGACTTTGGCGTCGGTGGCGATGTAGCCGAGCATGGTCGCCATGTTCGGGCGAATCATGCCGGCGCCTTTGCTGATGCCGGTAACGGTGATGGTCACACCGTCGTGCTGGAACTGACGACTGGCGCCCTTTGGCAGGGTGTCGGTGGTCATGATGCCGGTGGCGGCAGCTTCCCAGTTGTGGATCGACAGGTCATCGAGGGCCGCTTGCAGCGCGCCTTCGATTTTCTCGACCGGCAGCGGCTCGCCGATCACACCGGTGGAATACGGCAGCACCTGGCTGGCATCGACACCGGTCAACTCGGCCAGTTTCGCGCAAGTGCGCTCGGCGGCGGCCAGGCCAGGTTCGCCCGTGCCGGCGTTGGCATTGCCGGTGTTGGTCAACAGGTAACGCACAGCGCCTTGTACGCGTTGCTTGGCCAGGATCACCGGTGCGGCGCAAAAGGCGTTCAGGGTGAACACGCCGGCAACCGTGGAGCCTTCAACACAGCGCATGACCACAACATCCTTGCGCCCCGGGCGCTTGATGCCAGCCGAGGCGATACCGAGTTCAAAACCGGCAACCGGGTGCAACGTTGGCAAAGGACCAAGACCAACAGCCATGAATGCGCTCCTTTATAAATGATGTCAGCACCGTTTCAGCAGAACGGTGGTTCGAATGGTAAAACGCCGCGACGGCAGAAGCCGGTCGCGGCGCGGGTATTTCAGCGATTGAAACGGGTTTTACTGAATCTGCCCGTGGCAATGCTTGAACTTCTTGCCCGAACCGCAGTAGCACAACTCGTTGCGACCCAGCTTCTGCTCGTTGCGAACCGGTGCAGCAGCGAGAGCAACGTCAATCTCTTCGCCCAACGCTTCCGGTTGCTCCAGGCCTGGAGCTTCTTCATGCAGGAACTGCATGCGAGCGGCCAATGCCTCGGCTTCCTGACGCAGGCGCTGCTCCTCTTCGATCGGGTCTTCGCGACGAACCTGAACGTGGGACAGCACACGGATCGAATCGCGCTTGATCGAATCCAGCAATTCGGAGAACAGGGTGAAGGACTCGCGCTTGTATTCCTGCTTCGGGTTCTTCTGCGCATAACCACGCAAGTGGATACCGTGACGCAGGTGATCCATGGTCGACAGGTGGTCTTTCCACAGGTCGTCCAGCACGCGCAGAACGATTTGCTTCTCGAAGGTGCGCAGCGCTTCGGCGCCCGCCTGGTCTTCTTTCTCGTTGTACGCCGCGATCAGTTCCTGCATCAGTTTCTCGCGCAGGGTTTCTTCGTACAGGTGGTCGTCTTCGTCGAGCCACTGCTGGATCGGCAGAGCCACACCGAAATCGCTCTGCAACGCGGCTTCCAGACCGGCCACGTCCCACTGCTCAGGCAGCGATTGTGGAGGAATGTGCGCGCTGACGGTGGCCTCGAGCACGTCCTGACGGAAGTCAGCGATGGTCTCACCGATGTTGTCGGCGGCCAGCAACGTGTTACGCATGTGATAGATCACTTTACGCTGTTCGTTGTTGACGTCGTCGAACTCGAGCAGTTGCTTGCGAATGTCGAAGTTGCGGCCTTCAACCTTGCGCTGGGCCTTTTCGATAGCGTTGGTCACCATGCGGTGCTCGATCGCTTCGCCAGGCTGCATGCCCAGGGCCTTCATGAAGTTCTTCACCCGGTCAGAGGCGAAGATGCGCATCAGGCTGTCTTCCAGCGACAGGTAGAAACGGCTGGAACCGGCGTCGCCCTGACGACCGGCACGACCACGCAGCTGGTTGTCGATACGGCGCGATTCATGGCGCTCGGAGGCAATCACCTGCAAACCACCCGATTCGAGCACTTGCTGGTGACGTTTCTGCCAGTCGGCCTTGATCTGGGCAATCTGCTCAGGGGTCGGGTTTTCCAGGGAAGCCACTTCCACTTCCCAGTTACCACCCAACAGGATGTCGGTACCACGACCGGCCATGTTGGTGGCGATGGTCAGCGCGCCCGGGCGACCGGCCTGGGCAATGATCTCGGCTTCCTTTTCGTGGAACTTGGCGTTCAGGACCTTGTGTTCGATGCCTTCCTTCACGAGCAGGCTGGACATGTGCTCGGAGGTTTCGATGGTGGCGGTACCGACCAGGACCGGACGGCCCGCGGCCATGCTTTCCTTGATGTCGGCCACGATTGCCGCGTATTTCTCGTCGGCGGTCAGGAACACCAGGTCGTTGTAGTCCTTACGGGCCAGCGGCTTGTTCGGTGGAATCACCATGACCTGCAGGCCATAGATCTGGTGGAACTCGAACGCTTCGGTGTCGGCCGTACCGGTCATGCCGGACAGTTTGTTGTACAGACGGAAGTAGTTCTGGAAAGTGGTCGACGCCAGCGTCTGGCTTTCGGCCTGGATGTTCAGGTTTTCCTTGGCTTCGATGGCCTGGTGCAGGCCTTCGGACAAGCGGCGGCCCGGCATGGTACGGCCGGTGTGCTCGTCGACCAGTACGACCTGACCGTCCTGCACGATGTATTCGACGTTGCGATGGAACAGCTTGTGCGCGCGCAGGCCGGCGTAAACGTGAGTCAGCAGGCTCAGGTTGTGGGCCGAGTACAGGCTCTCGCCTTCAGCCAGCAGGCCGATGCGGGTCAGCGTTTCTTCGACGTACTGGTGACCGGCTTCGTTGAGTTCGACCTGACGGGTCTTCTCGTCGACGGTGAAGTGACCGGCCTGGGTCACTTCGCCTTCGACTTCTTCAACGTGCAGCTTGAGCTGCGGGATCAGCTTGTTGACCTCGATGTACAGCTTGGAGCTGTCTTCGGCCTGACCGGAGATGATCAGCGGCGTACGGGCTTCGTCGATGAGGATCGAGTCGACTTCGTCGATCACGGCAAAATTGAGTTCGCGCTGGAATTTTTCTTCCATGCTGAACGCCATGTTGTCGCGCAGGTAATCGAAACCGAATTCGTTGTTGGTGCCGTAGGTGATGTCGGCGGCGTAGGCAGCGCGCTTCTCTTCCGGCGGCTGGAACGGCGTGACAACGCCGACCGTCAGGCCGAGGAATTCATACAGCGGGCGCATCCAGTTGGCGTCACGGCGGGCCAGGTAGTCGTTCACCGTCACAACGTGCACGCCGTTGCCGGACAGCGCGTTGAGGTAAACGCCCAGTGTTGCCACCAGGGTCTTGCCTTCACCGGTACGCATTTCCGCGATCATGCCTTCATGCAAGGTCATGCCGCCGATCAGCTGGACATCGAAGTGGCGCATGCCCATGACACGCTTGCCGGCTTCGCGGGCGACCGCAAAGGCTTCTGGCAGCAGTTTGTCGAGGGATTCCCCTTTGGCGATGCGGGCCTTGAACTCGCTTGTCTTGGCACGCAATTGATCGTCCGAAAGGGCCACCATTTGCTCTTCGAAGGCATTGACGAGTTGCACCGTCTTGAGCATGCGTTTGACTTCACGCTCGTTCTTGCTTCCAAAAAGTTTCTTTAACAAAGGCGCAAACATATCGGCAGGATCTTCCACACTAAAGGGATGGAGGGCGGCCCCGTGAGTCGCCCGTGCAGCCCTCATGGCCGCATGCGAACGAGCATTCTACCCGGAAACGATGGAGAGGAAAGTGGCGATATTCCACGATGCTGGCACAGCGCTTTGACGGGGCTCACTTAAAATAAGGGCGTTTTGCTCAACTTCAAGCCGTTCAAGGCAGAAGTTAGTTGTTGATTTAATGGGTAAAGCACCCACAAAAGCAATGGGCGGGTGCACTCGGTGCTTTCTGCTACCATGGCGCCTCTGTTACTTCAGGTGTCTGATCATGGCATTTCGCCCACTTACGGCCAAAGTACCTGCCGTTCTACTACGCGAAGCCAAGCCGCTGAAGGCCATTCTCGGCCACGCTCAACGCCTGGGTCATCTGCAACGTTTGCTCGAAAGCCAATTGCAACCCGCCGCTCGCGAGCATTGCCACGTGGCTTCCTGGCGCGAAGGCAGTTTGTTGCTGATTGTCACCGACGGTCATTGGGCAACCCGCCTGCGTTACCAGCAAAAGCGTTTGCAGCGGCAATTGCAGATGTTCGATGAGTTCGCCAATCTGACCCGGATCCTGTTCAAAGTTCAACCGCCGACCGTTCAGCAAGGTGCGGCCGGGCATACCATGGACTTGTCCAACGACGCGGCAGCGACCATCCAGGCCACGGCCGATGGGATCAGCGACCCGAATTTGCGGGCAGCGCTGGAGCGACTGGCGGCGCACGCCAAAACCAGAACCTGATACAAATCCAATGTGGGAGCGAGCTTGCTCGCGATGGCGGTGTGTCAGACGGCATATCCGTTGAATAGCAGACCGCTCCCACATTGATTGTGTTCGCTCAAGCTAGCGGCGTTTTTTGCTGCCTAGCAACGACCCCATCAACCCACGCACCAACTGTCGGCCAATCTGGTTCGCCGCCTGTTGCATCGCCGATTTCAGTGCCTTCCCTGCCGCGGTGCCGAGGAACTCTCCCGCCTGTTCGGTGAAGCTCGGTTCTTGTTTACCCTGCTCCGCTTCGGGCTCAGGTGCCAGGCCCTTGCGTCCCATCAGCACCTCATAGGCCGAGTCACGGTCAATCGGCTTGTCATAACGCCCCTGCAATGGCGAACCGGCAATCAACGCTGTGCGTTCTGCACCGGTCAAAGGCCCGATCCGCGATTGCGGCGGTGCCACCAGAACCCGCCGGACCATTTCCGGCGTGCCTTTTTCCTGCAGGGTGCCGACCAGCGCCTCCCCGATCCCGAGCTCGGTCAGCACCGACAACGCATCAAACGCCGGGTTCGGCCGGAAACCCTCGGCTACCGCGCGCAGGGACTTCTGTTCCTTGGCGGTGAACGCACGCAGACCGTGCTGGATGCGCAAGCCCAACTGCGCCAGCACATCATCCGGCAGGTCACCCGGCGACTGGGTGACGAAATACACGCCCACGCCTTTCGAACGAATCAGCCTCACGACTTGCTCCAGACGGTCACGCAAGGCCTGGGGCGTACCGTTGAACAACAAGTGGGCCTCGTCGAAGAACAGCGCCAGCAATGGCTTGTCGGCATCGCCACGCTCAGGCAACTGTTCGAACAGCTCTGCCAGCAGCCACAGCAGGAACGTTGCGTAGACTTTCGGCGCTTCATGCACCAGGCGGCTGGCATCCAGCAAATGAATGCGACCGCGCCCGTCCGCCGTGGGCTGGAGGATGTCTTCGAGTTGCAGCGCCGGCTCGCCGAACAAGGCTTCGGCGCCCTGTTGCTCCAGGGTCGCCAGACGTCGCAGCAATGCCTGGCTGGAGCCGGTGGTCATCAATGCCGCATCGTCGCCCAGCAACTGGGGGTTGTCCCGCAGGTGATTGAGCAATGCCTTCAGGTCCTTGAGATCAAGCAACAACAGGCCTTCGCGGTCCGCCACCTTGAACGCGGCGTACAGCGCCGACTGCTGACTGTCAGTCAGCTCCAGCAGACTGCCCAGCAGCAGCGGCCCCATTTCACTCAAGGTTGTGCGTAAAGGATGACCGGACTGACCGTGTATGTCCCACAACGTCACCGGATAAGCCTGAGGCTTGTGGTTGAGCCAGGGCATCCCGGCAATCCGCTCGGCGATCTTGCCCTGGGGATTGCCGGCGGCGCCGAGGCCGCACAGGTCACCCTTGATGTCCGCGGCGAACACCGCCACGCCGGCATCGCTGAAGGCTTCGGCCATTCGTTGCAAAGTGACGGTCTTGCCGGTGCCGGTCGCGCCCGCGATCAATCCGTGGCGGTTCGCCAGGCGCATGGCCTGGGCAGTCGGCTGCCCTTCTGGATCGGCGCCGATAACGAGTTGCAATGAGTCAGGCATTTGGTCACCCATGATTAATCTTTGGTCCTACACGGCCGATAGAGATAACGACAAAGCAGTCAGACACGATCTGGTCGGAAATTTCCCTAAGGAGAGTCGGAAAATTCACTTGCTTTCAACCTTGCCCGTCGTGCGTCCCTTTATAAAAGCACGCGCTGGACATTAAGACCTTAGCGGAACCCCAAGCCATGAACAAAAATCTGCGTTTCAGCCATAAAATCCTGCTTGCTGCCGCCCTCATTGTGATTGCCGCCTTCGCCTCCTTTACGCTGTACAACGACTACTTGCAGCGCAATGCCATCCGCCAAGACCTGGAAAATTATCTGCAGGAAATGGGCGCGGTGACCGCCAACAATATCCAGACCTGGTTGAACGGGCGCAGCCTGTTGATTGAAAACCTGTCACAAACTGTCGCGCTCAACCCCGATGCCGACAACGTTTCCAGCCTGCTTGTACAAAAAGCCGTGACCTCGACCTTCATGGGCGCCTACCTCGGTAGCAAGGATGGTTCTTTCATCATTCGCCCGGACAGCAAGATGCCCGATGGCTACGACCCGCGTGCACGTCCCTGGTACAAGAGCGCGCAAGGCAGCAGCGGTTCGGCATTGACCGAGCCTTATATTGATCTGGCCTCCGGCCAACTGGTGATTTCCATTGTCGACAGCGTTATCAAGGACGGCCAGAACATCGGCGTGGTCGGTGGCGACCTGAGTTTGCAGGTGATCGCCGACAGCCTCGGCAAGCTGGATTTCGACGGCATGGGTTATGCGTTCCTGGTCAGCTCCGACGGCAAGATCCTGGTACATCCCGACAAAGCGCTGGCGATGAAGACGCTCAAGGATGTCTACCCGCAAGACACGCCGGCCATCAGCAGCGCCATGAGCGAAATCCTGGTCGACGGCAAAACCCGCATCGTGACCTTCACCCCGATCAAAGGCTTGTCATCGGTCAACTGGTACATCGGTCTGTCGGTCGATAAGGAAAAAGCCTACTCGATGCTCAGCGAATTCCGCACCTCGGCTGTGGTTGCGACCATCATTGCCGTGGCCATCATCATCGCCCTGCTCGGCATGCTGATTCGCATCCTGACCCAGCCGTTGCACGTCATGACCCGCGCCATGGCCGACATCGCCGACGGCGAAGGCGACCTGACCAAGCGCCTGACCATCCAGAACAATGACGAATTCGGCACTCTGGGCACCGCGTTCAACCGTTTCGTCGAGCGCATTCACGGCTCGATCCGCGAAGTGTCTTCGGCCACCGGGCAAGTCAACGAAGTGGCATTGCGCGTAGTGGCGGCTTCCAATTCGTCGATGTTCAACTCCGACCAGCAAGCCTCGCGCACCAGCAGCGTCGCGGCCGCAATCAACCAGCTCGGCGCCGCCGCCCAGGAAATTGCCCGTAACGCCGCTCAGGCTTCGAGCCAGGCCAGCGATGCCCGCAGCCTGGCCGAAGACGGCCAGCAAGTGGTGGACCGCAGTATCGTGGCGATGAATCAACTATCGAGCATGCTCAGTGCATCGAGTTCCAACATCGAATCGCTGAACAGTAAAACGGTGAACATCGGGCAGATTCTCGAAGTGATCACCAGCATTTCCCAGCAAACCAACTTGCTGGCGCTCAACGCCGCCATTGAAGCCGCCCGCGCCGGTGAAGCCGGTCGTGGATTTGCCGTGGTGGCGGACGAAGTGCGCAACCTGGCACATCGCACGCAGGAATCGGCGCAACAGGTGCAATCCATGATCGAGGAGCTGCAGGTCGGCGCCCGGGAATCGGTCAGCACCATGAGCGACAGTCAGCGCCACAGCCAGGACAGCGTGGAAATCGCCAACCTTGCGGGTGAGCGCCTGAACAGCGTGACGCTGCGTATCGGTGAAATCGACGGCATGAACCAGTCGGTGGCCACCGCGACCGAAGAACAGACCGCCGTAGTGGAGTCGATCAACGTCGACATCACCGAAATCAACACGCTGAACCAGGAAGGTGTGGAAAACCTGCAATCGACATTGCGCGCGTGCTCGGACCTTGAGCAGCAGGCGGCGCGGTTGAAGCAGTTGGTAGGTAGCTTCAGGATATAAGGCAACCTCACCGGCCTCATCGCGAGCAAGCTCGCTCCCACAGTAGATCTATAGTGCGACAAAGATTCCTGTGGGAGCGAGCCTGCTCGCGATAGCGGCCTGCCAAACGATACATCCCCCCGCCGACATCCCTCCCGCAAACCCCAACCGAACATCTATCCTTCATATAGGTCAACCAAAGGAGTAACAGGACCGGAGGATCGTTCATCGTGCATATCGCGGACATCACCATGTTCTACGCCCCTGCCAGCGGAGGCGTGCGCACTTATCTGGATGCCAAGCACCGTCGCCTGGGCATCAAGCCAGGCATTCGCCACAGTTTGCTGATCCCCGGATCGTCCTTTGGAGAGCAGGATGGCATCTTCACAGTTCCCGCCCCTGCCCTGCCCTTCGGCAAGGGCTATCGCTTTCCTCTGCGTCTGGCGCCCTGGCGCAATGTCCTGCAAGACTTGCAACCCGACCTGATCGAAGTCGGCGACCCCTACCTCACCGCTTGGGCGGCGCTGGATGCGCGGCGCCAACTCGATGTGCCGATCATCGGTTTTTATCACTCGGACCTGCCCCTGCTGGTCAGCAACCGCATGGGCAACTGGGTGACCAACAACGTCGAGGCCTATGTCAGCAAGCTCTACGGCAACTTCGACAGGGTCCTGGCGCCCAGCCGGGTCATGGCCGACAAACTCACCGGGCTTGGGGTCAGGAATGTCTTCGTGCAGCCGCTCGGCGTCGACCTGCAAACCTTCAATCCCGATGCCAGAGACCCCGGGCTGCGGGCCGAACTGGGTCTGGACGAAAACACCCACCTCTTGATCTTTGCCGGGCGCGGTTCCAAGGAAAAAAACCTGCCGGTGCTGCTCGACTGCATGAAACGCCTGGGCCGACGCTATCACCTGCTGCTGGTTGGGTCGTCGATGCCCACGGCCGTGCCCTCCAACGTGACGGTGATCGACGAGTTCTGCCCGGCGGCGCAGGTGGCCCGCCTGATGGCCAGCGCCGACGCCTTGCTCCACGCTGGCGATCAGGAAACCTTCGGCCTGGTGATACTCGAAGCCATGGCCAGCGGTATTCCGGTGGTAGCCGTGGCGGCCGGGGCTTTCGAAGAAATCGTCACCGAGGACTGCGGCCTGCTCTGTGCGCCGAACAATCCCGCCGCGATGGCCACCGCTGTTCGAGAACTGTTCGGCTCGGGCAGCGTAGCGCTGGGCCAACAGGCGCGATTACATGTCGAACGACATTATGCCTGGGACACGGTGGTCACCAGTTTGCTGCGCCACTATCACGCCGTGCTCGGCAGCCAATGGCCGCTGACAGCCAATGGTTGAGCCCATGAACAGTCCCGCTTTACTGCTGGTACTGCACGACGTGGCGCCGCCCACCTGGGCCGATTACCAGCCGTTCGTCAAAGCCGTCGACGCTTTGGGTGGCGTACCGATCACCTGGCTGGTGGTGCCGGATTTGCACAAACACAACAACCTGGACGCCCATCCGCAGTTTTGCCGCCAGCTCAGTGCCAGGGTCGCCCGGGGCGACGAACTGGCACTGCATGGCTATTTCCATTACGACGACGGGCCGATGACCATCAATCCCAGCGACTGGTTCATGCGCCGGATCTACACCCACGAAGGCGAGTTTTACCGTTTGTCGCAGGAAGACGCCCTCGCCCGCCTGCGTTCGGGCATCGAGATGTTCCACCGCCATGACTGGCCGCTGGAAGGGTTCGTCGCCCCGGCCTGGCTGATGAGCCAAGGCACTCGCCAGGCATTGCGCCAATTGCCGCTGAGTTACACCAGCGACTCGCAACATTTATACCGGCTACCGGATTTCACCGCGCTCCAGGCGCCGGGGCTGGTCTGGAGTGCGCGCAGTGCCTGGCGCCGGGGTGTGTCGAAGCTCGTCAGCGACCGGCGTGAACAGCGCTGGCAGCACGCTCCGGTGATTCGCCTGGGCCTGCACCCGGTGGACATGCGCCATGAGTTCTCGCGCCGATACTGGCTAAAAACCCTTGAGCGCCTGCTCGACAACGGACGGGTGCCAATGACCAAGGCCCACTGGCTGGCGATGCAAAACGACCGACTGGGCCGTGCCGCATGAGTCGCGCACTGCTGTTGCTCGTCGGTCTGCTCGCGGCAGTGCTGATTCCATTACTGTTGGGCGGCAGTGAAATCTGGTCTCGGCTGACCGCCTTTCCGCTGCCGTGGTTGCTGGTCATGTTCGGCATGATCCTGTTGTGCTGGGGGGTGAACACCCTGCGTTTGCGCCTATTGCTGGGGGATCAATGCGACAAGGTCGGCCGGCTCAGGAGCCTCGGCATGGTGATGGCCGCCGAATTCGCCTACTGCGCCACGCCCGGCGGCAGTGGCGGGCCTCTGACGATCATGGCTTTGCTGGCGCGTCATGGCGTGCGTCCGGCCAGGGGCAGTGCGGTGTTTGCCATGGATCAACTGAGCGACTTGCTGTTTTTCCTCTGTGCCCTGAGCGGGATTCTGATTTATGCCCTGTTCCAGCACCTCAGCCAGCGTATGGAATGGATGCTGATGGTCAGCGCCGTTTCGCTGTTCGGCGGCCTGATCAGTTGCGTCATGGTGGCGCGCTATCACCGATTATTGATTCGCCTGAGTGGTCGTTGGCTCGCCCGACTCAATGTCAAAGCGGCCACTCGAATGCGCTGGGCGCGCAAACTCCTGCAGTTTCTGGCGGCGTTTACCGACACGTTGAAGTTGCCCGTGCAGACCTTGATCAAGGTATTCGCCCTGACCTGTGTGCATTGGGGCCTGCGCTACAGCGTGCTGTACCTGGCGTTGCGTGGGCTCGGCGCGGATTTGCAGTGGGCCTGGAGTTTTCTGATCCAGATGCTGGCACTGAGCGCCGGGCAATTCAGCCTGCTGCCGGGCGGAGCCGGGGCGGCCGAGTTGACGTCCGCCGCGCTGCTGGCGCCCATGGTCGGGAAGTCCACGGCAGCCGCGGCGATTCTGATTTGGCGGGCGGTAACCTATTACTTCTATTTACTGGTCGGTGGGCCGGTGTTTCTGCTGATGCTGGGTCGGCCGCTGCTGAAGAAGTTGATGAAACTCAGGCAGGCTTAGGTTTGTCCTCGGGCTCTTGCTGCAACTGTTCCCACAACTGCGCGGCGCCGGGAAACTCCGTACCGGTTTCAGGCCCCATGTCATCCGGGTCGTAGCGGCTCAGGCAACCCTCGCCCAGCGTGGCGGGAGCCTTGGAGGTGGCTTTGTCCAGTGGATCGGCCATGGTCATGTCCTCGGTGCAAAAACGGCGAAGGGCCTGAAGCGATTGAACGCCCAGGCCCTTCGAATTTCAACTGTGACGTACGTCTGTCAGAAGACGACGGTCTTGTTGCCGTGCACCAGCACGCGGTCTTCCAGGTGATAACGCAAGCCACGGGCCAGCACCATTTTCTCGACATCGCGGCCGAAACGCACCATGTCTTCGATGCTGTCGCTGTGGTTGACGCGCACCACGTCCTGCTCGATGATCGGGCCGGCATCCAGCTCTTCGGTCACATAGTGGCAAGTCGCGCCAATCAGCTTCACGCCGCGCAGGGAGGCCTGGTGGTACGGCTTGGCACCGACGAACGACGGCAGGAAGCTGTGGTGAATGTTGATGACCTTGTGCGCGTATTCGCTGCACAACTCAGGCGGCAGGATCTGCATGTAGCGGGCAAGTACCACCACTTCGGCATCGTGTTGCTTGACCAGGCGCGAAACCTCGGTGAAGGCTGGCTGCTTGTCCTGCGGATTGACCGGGACGTGGTAGTACGGAATACCGTGCCACTCCACCATGCTGCGCAAGTCATCATGGTTGGAAATCACACAGGAAATTTCGCAGTCCAGTTCATCGCTGTGCCAGCGGTGCAGCAAGTCGGCCAGGCAGTGCGACTCGCGGCTGGCCATCAGGACCACGCGCTTCTTTTGCTCGGTATCGGTGATGCGCCAGTCCATCGAGAACTCTTCGGCGATCGGGGCAAAGGCTTCACGAAACGCTTCTATACCAAATGGCAGGGAGTCGGCACGGATTTCGTGACGCATGAAGAACCAGCCACTGAGATTGTCCGAGTGATGGCTCGCTTCAGTGATCCAGCCGTTGTGTGATGCCAGAAAGTTACTGACTTTGGCAACGATGCCAACACGGTCCGGGCAAGAAATCACCAGACGAAAAGTGCGCATGAGGGGGGAACTCCAGAACTTCGCAAAGGCCGCCATTCTAGCGATTGCGCAACAAAACTGCAGTATTGTTGACGTTTCGCCCTGCCGGAAGGTCAGTGCGGCAGGGCGGACACCAGCAGTGCCTGCTTGCACAGATGCTCTTGCGGTGCCGGCCATTTGTTAATTTATGTATATCTGACAGACCGGGACCACACTAATAATCGCACTACCAATGCGCGCCAGAACCCCGGCAATTAAATTGAATAAACTTGCCTTAAATGTTTACTTGATGAAACACCGTGACTATTATTGCCGCACTGTCACCTGCCATCCAGCGCACAACATAAGGTAGTCCACATGTCCTTGATCAACGAATATCGCGCCACCGAAGAAGCTATCAAAGAGCTGCAAGCCCGTTTGAAGAACCTGTCCCAAGACGACAAACTGCAAACCGAGCTGGAATTCGAAGGCAAACTGCGCACCCTGATGGGTGAATACTCCAAGTCCCTGCGTGACATCATCGCGCTGCTGGATCCAGAATCCAAAACCAAGGCACCACGCGGCGGTGCAGTGAAAACTACCGGCACCAAGCGTGCTCGCAAAGTTAAACAATACAAAAACCCGCACAACGGTGAAGTCATCGAAACCAAAGGTGGCAACCACAAGACTCTGAAAGAGTGGAAAGCCAAGTGGGGCGGTGACGTGGTGGAAGGCTGGGCTACCCTGCTGGGCTAAGCCTCAGAGCTTGTCGCAGATGGATCCGTGACAAAAAATAACGCCAGCAAATGCTGGCGTTATTTATGCTCGGCGTTTAAGCCCTGGCATGTTCGATTTCAAAGACTCAAACGCTGGCGCAGTCCCTGGACATAATCCTGCCACTCACCGAGTACCCCCTGCTGAAACGCAGTAGCACTAACGCTCAATTGGGCCGCGGCTTCTACAAAACTTTCAAGGGTATTTGGCGCACCCCATTCAGGGTCTGACAAACGTTTCTGACAGAATATTCGCCAGCGTTCTTGCTCTTCGGAGTTCAACGTGTCGGGAAAGTTGCGTGCGCGATATCGAAACAGCAATTCAGGCAAACGTTCGTCATCGAAAGGCCACTGCTCTTGTGCCAATTGCATCGGGTCAACGGTCCTGACTTGTTCACACAATCGCCGATCCCGATCACCGATAAATCCATCGTATAACTGTTGCTCCGGATCCTGGCTCTGGGAAAAGTCTTCGCGGGCATAAATCGCCAGGATTTTATCCAGCCAAACTTTCCGGGCGCCATTGAGCTGCGACACCCTCTGCTGATACAGCGCCATATCCAGCCCCAGACGCTGCTGATCTTCCTGGCGAAGTACCGACAACGGTGCCACCACCGGGCACTTGTTGATGTGAATCAGCTTCAACGGCACCGGCAACTCGCCTTCGGCCAGTTCGTCGCGGCGGGTATACAAGCGCTGGCGCAAACTTTCGGCATCCAGGTCGAGCAGGCCCTGGGGATCCAGGTGCAGGTCACAGACAATCAGGGCGTTTTTGTTGCGCGGGTGCCAGGCCAGCGGCAACACCACCCCCACATAGTTGCGCGCGGCCGAAAAACGTCCGGAAACATGCACCAGCGGTTGCAGCAGGCGTATCTGGTCCATGACTTTTTGCTTGCTGCGCAGTTGAAATAGCCAGTCGTACAGCTTTGGCTGTTTTTCCCGTATCAGGCGCGCCAGGGCGATCGTCGCGCGAACGTCCGACAGTGCTTCGTGGGCATTGCCATGATCGATGCCATTGGCAGCGGTCAGGCGTTCGAGCTTGAGCGTGACCCGCCCCTCGTCATCGGTCGGCCAGACCAGGCCATCGGGACGCAAGGCATAGGCGGCGCGCACCACATCGATCAGGTCCCAGCGGCTATTGCCGCCCTGCCACTCCCGCGCATAGGGGTCGAAAAAGTTTCGGTACAGGCTGTAGCGGGTCATCTCGTCATCGAAACGCAAGGTGTTATACCCCGCACCACAGGTACCGGGCGCCGCGAGTTGGGCATGCACCCGGGTCATGAAATCGGCTTCGCTCAAGCCGTGCTCTTGCAGTTGCCCGGGGGTGATTCCCGTGATCGCGCAGGCGGCAGGATGCGGCAGGATGTCGTCACTGGGCTGGCAGTAAAGATTGACCGGTTCGTCGATTTCATTGAGATCGAAGTCGGTGCGCAGGCCGGCCATTTGCAACGGACGGTCACTACGGGGATTGATGCCAGTGGTTTCGTAGTCGTACCAGAAAATGGAGGTCACGGGCGATTCCTGAACTGAAGATCGGCAAAGTCTAGGCGTTCACCGCCCGCCCCGGCCAGTAGTCTTGTCATTCAAGCACCTTGCGCGACTCACCATGCAATGCATAGTTATGTCGTTTCCCCCGCCCCCCGCCCCTCGAATAGGCTGCTAGCATCGAATGGATACACAATCCCGAATAAGGCCACATCATCAGGTTGCCCATGCTCGAGACCACAGCACAGCCACGGAATGCGCCGCTGTCACCTCCGCTGGATACGCGGTACCAGGTCGAAACGCCGGAGGGCGTCGACCTGCCACTGCGCCCGGCCGGGTTGATGGTCCGTGCGCTGGCATTCTCCATTGATCTTGGTTTACGCGGCCTGGTCCTGGGCGTGCTGTTCATTGTGCTGGCGATGCTCGGCAAACTCGGAGCCGGGCTCGGCTCGATCCTGCTGTTCGTGGTGAGCTGGTGGTACATGGTGCTGTTCGAGGTGCTGAATCACGGTCGCTCGCCGGGCAAGCAATGGATGGGCCTGCAGGTGGTGCACGACGATGGCACCCCGGTCGGCTGGTCGGCGTCGCTGTTGCGCAACCTGCTGCGCGTTGTCGACCTGCTGCCGTTCGGTTACTTCCTCGGGGCCATCAGTTGCCTGCAACATCCCCACTTCAAGCGCCTCGGCGATATCGCCGCCGGGACCCTGGTGATCTACCGCGAACGACCGCACACCCGCCCCCAGCTCCCCGAAGCCCGGCCCCGCCGCCCGGCCTTTGTCCTGACACTCACCGAGCAACGAGCCATCCTCGGGTTTGCCGAGCGCCAGGGTGAACTCTCCGAAGCGCGGGTCAATGAACTGGCTTCGATTCTCGCCCACCCCTTGCAAGTCGAACCCCCGCAGGCAGTGACCGAGCTCAACGGTATCGCCCGCGGCTTGTTGGGGCCGACATGAAGCAAAGCCTTTTTGAAAGCCGGCACAAGGCCGAATGGGATCATTTCGCCCATCTGCTCGAGCAGTTGGAACGGGACGGCAAGGCTACCGAAGCCGGCAGCTTCCCGAAGGACTACCGACGCCTCTGCCAACACCTGGCACTGGCACGGGAGCGTGGCTACAGCAGTTTTCTGATCGACTCCTTGCAGCAACAGGTGCTGCGCGGACACCAACAGCTTTACCGTCATCGCAGCCATTTGGGGGCCAATGTGCTGGCGTTCATCCTGGCCGACTTTCCGCGACTGGTGCGCGAACAGTGGCGTTTTGTCCTCGCCGCCAGCCTGATGTTTTTTGGCAGCCTGACCGGTTTCGCGCTGCTGGTGTACCTGTACCCGGCGCTGGTCTACAACCTGATCCCCGCCGAGCAGGTCAGCGAGATGCAAAGCATGTACGACCCTGTTGCCGGTCACCTCGGGCGCACGGCGGAACGAGCCGCCAGTGAGGACTGGGCGATGTTCGGCTACTACATCATGCACAACATCGGCATTGCCTTTCAGACCTTCGCCAGTGGTTTGCTGTTCGGTCTGGGCAGCGTGTTTTTCCTGATTTTCAACGGCCTGATGATCGGTGCGGTGGCCGGGCACCTGACCTACGTCGGCTACGGACAAACCTTTTGGTCATTCGTGATCGGCCATGGCGCTTTCGAACTCAGCGCCATCGCCCTGGCCGGTGCCGCCGGTCTGAAGCTGGGCTGGGCCTTGGTCGCCCCGGGGCGCCTGCCACGGGCCGAGGCCTTGCGATTGGCTGCGCGCAAGAGCGTGCTGCTGATCTGCGGGGTCATGCTGTTTCTGTTGATCGCGGCGTTTATCGAAGCCTATTGGTCGTCAATGACCGGCCCTTCGCACCAGACCAAATATCTGGTCGGCGCGGCGCTCTGGCTGTCGGTGGTGGTTTATCTCGTGTTTGCCGGACGTCAGCGCCATGCGCCTGAGTGACGCCACGGTGGTGATTCGCCCGCGCTCGACCTGGGAAGCCATGGACCTGGGGGTGCTGCTGAGCCAACGCCACCGACGTCTGTTGATGACCAGTTGGGCCTTGGTCACCTTGCCGGTTTTCGCGCTGCTCAGTTGGGGGCTCTGGGATTCGCCCGATCTCGCCGTGTTCATTTTCTGGTGGCTGAAGCCGGCGTTCGAACGCCTTCCCCTATACATCCTGTCCAAAGCCATGTTCGGTGAAACGCCCACGCTCAAACAGGCCCTGCGCCAATGGCCACGTCTGCTCAAGCCGCAATTGCTGGCCAGCCTGACCTGGCGACGCCTGAGTTTGCCCCGCAGTTTCGTGATGCCGGTGGTGCAACTCGAAGGACTGGACGGGCAGCAACGGCAACAACGCCTACAAGTGCTGTTGCAGCGAGACGCCGGCACCGCACGCTGGCTGACGATCATCGGCGCGCACCTGGAAGGCGCATTGTGGGTCGGCTTGATGGTGTTGTTCTATCTGCTGCTGCCACAACAGGTCGCGCTCGACTGGAGCTGGCAGTCGCTGATCTCGGCGGCCACCCAGGACTGGCGTTGGCTGGAACACCTGACTAATGCCTTTTATGCACTGGTGCTGGTGGCCTGGGAACCGATCTATGTCGCCTGCGGTTTCAGCCTGTACCTGAACCGGCGCACCGTGCTGGAGGCCTGGGATATCGAACTGGTGTTTCGCCGGATGCGCCAACGCCTGGTCAGTGCAGGCGCTGTCCTGTTGATGGCCGTGATTATGCTGATGCCAACCACCCACAACGCATGGGCCACAGAACCGGCCTTCTCACCCGACAGCCCGCGCCTGCTGGGCCAGCCCCTTACCAGTCAGGCCTCCAGGGACAGCATCAAGGCGATCCTCGAACAGGCGCCCTTCAAGAACCGGGAATCGGTCACGCGCTACCGCTTTGGCGAAGAGCAACCGAATGCTGAAGCTTTGGACGACGGCAAGACACCACAATGGTTGAAGGCGCTGTTGAAGCTGTTCGAGGGGCAACACTTCGGGGCATTGGCGACACTGATCGAAATCGTACTGTGGGGCATCGTCATTGGCGCCGTCGGCCTGTTGATCTGGCGCTATCGCGACTGGCTGCAGGCGTTCGTCAGCCGACGACCGCCCCTCAATGTCAAAGCCACGCGACCGTTACCGCAGCAGGCGTTCGGCCTGGACCTCAAGCCCGAATCCCTGCCCGCCGACATCGCCGCCCACGCCGAAAGCCTCTGGCAAGCCCACCCACGCGAAGCGCTTGGCTTGCTCTATCGCGCTCTGCTCAGCCGCCTGCTGCACGACTTCAATATCGTGCTCAAGGCCGCCGACACCGAAGGCCAGGTGCTTCGGCGTGTCGAGCTACTGCAGCAGCCGGCCTTGCTGGCCTACAGCCAAAACCTTACCGGGCACTGGCAAAACATGGCCTACGGGCATCGCCTGCCGCCCGCTCAAGTGCAACAGGAACTGTGTAACGGCTGGCGTGTTCTGTTCGGTCCGGAGGCTGTCCGTTGAGTCGGCGCCGGGGTTCGATAGCCGGTGCGTTGATGGCCGTGTTGCTGGCTGCGTTGAGTGTTTATCTGTACCTCAAGGCGACTCCCTACCAGACCGAAATCGATCACGGCCCCTCCCCCGAAGCCAATGCCAACCCTTATCTGGCGGCCGAGTTGTTCCTGCGCAAGCAAGGCCTGAAGGTCGGCCACGCCAATGGCCTCGATATCCTGCCCAGCCTCGACCCGCATCAACACAGCCTGCTGTTGCTCGGGGAACGCTACAACATGACCCCACGGCAGATCGACCAGGTGATGAACTGGACCCGGGCCGGCGGGCGGCTTCTGTTCGTCGCCGAGTCGCTGTGGGATGAAAAACTCGGCCATAGCAATGACCTGCTGCTCGACCGGGTGCAACTGCACCAGTCCTTGAGCAAAGACCTCAAGGACCCACCGCCGGATGTCGGTGACGATCCGTACCCGCAACTGACCAAGCTCTATCTGGAAGGCGAAGACGCCCCGGCCTATGCCGGTTTCGATACCGCGTTCCATCTCGAAGACCCGAAAAACCTCGCCCTGGCCTGGGCCAACAGCGCCAGGGCCACGCATATGATGCAACTCAACCACGGGCTCGGTTCGATCATCGTGGTCACCGATGCCGACCTGTGGAAAACCCCGACCATCGACCGGTACGACAACGCCTGGCTGCTCTGGTACCTGACCGCCGACACCCGCGTGACGCTGATCTTCAACACCGATCACGACAGCCTGCTTACGTTACTACTGCGTTACTTCCCCCAGGCGCTGGTCGCGTTGCTCGCCTTGATCGGCCTGAGTTTCTGGCACTTTGGCGTGCGCCAGGGACCGCTGCTGGAAGCGGCTCCGAAAGCACGCCGGCAATTGCAGGAGCACCTGCGCGCCAGTGCCGACTTCCTGTTGCGCCGCAACGGTCAGGCCGTCCTGCTGCAAGCCTTGCAGCAAGACATCCTGCGGCGTGTACGGCGTCGTCACCCCGGTTTTGAACAGCTCGGCGTTGCCGAACAATGGCTGGTGCTCGCGCGCCTGACCGGCCAACCCACACGCGCCATCAGCCAGGCCATGAGCCCGCGGCCGAAACAACGGCTTTCCAGCGTTGAATTCAGCCGCCAGGTCGCCCACCTGCAAACCTTGAGGAACGCCTTATGATCTGGCACCTGACAAGTGTTGGATTCCCATTGGATTAGAAGACAGTCCCTTACGAGCTGTTCGAGGCTACCTCCGGCAGTTGCGGGTGCAAGCCACATTTGAGTCGGCCTCTCATCGTCCGCATTGGGTTGAATCCACAGCCGAAAGCGGACGTCCCCAGGCACCTACGAAGTTATGGCGATTTAGACTTGGTCCGTGTGAAATCAGTACTCGCCATTAATCTTTCGTGAACATACTCCTCAAATTGTTCGGCTGGCAGTGGCGGGGAAAACAGGAATCCCTGGTAGGTCTGGCAGCCATGCTTGACCAGAAAGATGCGCTGAGCTTCTGTCTCCACACCTTCTGCAATCACCGAAAGCCCCAATATCTGGCTCAGACTCACAATCGCGCAGGCGATGGCGGCGTCGTTGGGATCAACCAGCACATCTCTGATGAAGGACTGATCGATCTTGAGTTGATCCAGCGGAAGGCTCTTCAGGTATGACAGTGACGAGTAGCCGGTTCCGAAATCATCCAGCGAAAGGCCTATGCCGATCTCTTTCAACTCGATCATTTTGGCGACAGTACCTTCCATATCCTCTATCAGCAGGCCTTCGGTCAGTTCCAGTTTCAATTTCTTCGGATCGGCCCCCGTGTATCTCAGTACTTGCAGTACCTCCTCGACGAAGTCCGGATGGTGAAACTGGCGGGCGCTGACATTCACAGCCATACCCAGTCGGGCGGTTTCCGAACGCTTTGCCCAGGCAACCAGCTGAGTGCAGGCTGCCTGCAGCGCCCAACGGCCTAATGGCAGAATCAACCCTGTTTCCTCTGCCAATGGAATGAACTCGCCTGGAAACACGACTCCGCGCTCAGGATTCCGCCATCTCATCAGTGCCTCTGCGCCAATGATACGGCCCTCACTATTCACCTGCGGCTGGTAATGAAGAAGGAATTCGTTGTCCTGCAAGCCTTGGCGCAAGTCTACTTCCAGTCTGGCGCGTGCCGTGGCAACCGCCTGCATTTCCGGATCGAAGAAGCGCATGGTATTGCGGCCCGCCGCCTTGGCGCGATACATCGCCAGGTCAGCGCGCTTCAGAATATCGTCCGCTGTGCTCAGTTGCCCCTGGAACAGCGCAATGCCGAGGCTGGGGGTGCTGTGGTGCTCATATCCATCCAACTGGTAGGAAATGTTCAGAGAGTTGAGAATCTTTTCGCCAATAGCCTTGGCCTGGATAGCTGCGTCTGGAGGATTCTCATTAAGGCCATCCAGCAGGACGACGAATTCGTCTCCGCCCAGGCGAGCCACGGTGTCGCTCTCGCGTATGCAGCCGCAAAGGCGCAGAGCAACTTGCTGCAGCAACATGTCGCCTCTGTCATGCCCCAGCGTGTCGTTCAGTGCCTTGAAGTTATCCAGGTCAATGAGAATTATCCCGTTCGTATGCAGGCTACGGGCGCTGCCCGCCAGCAGATGCTGTAACCGGTCCAACATGAGCCGCCTGTTGGCCAGCCCGGTCAACTGATCGTAGAAGGCCAAACGCTGGACCTCTTGCTCAGCGGTCTTACGGTGGGTGATGTCAGTATTGATCGACAGAACGGATTGCGGCTGGCCATCATCGTCTCGCACCAGGGTTCGATGACTTTCGAGCGTGATGGTGCAGCCATCCCGGCGTCGAAGTGTAACTTCGTCCGCCCAGTCACCCGTTTCTATCAGGCTGTCAGTGGCCGCATTGAAAGCGGCGCTACCCTGGTAGATCAACTCCTGTGCCGATTTGCCGAGTGCCTCTTCCTTTGACAGACCGTAGAGACGCTCGGCACTTTTGTTCCAGTACAGGATGCGGTTATCCATCCCGTGAACGACAATGGCGTCCTGGGCCTTGTCCAGCAGCGATGCTTGCTGGCGGGCCTGCTTCTCGCTTTCGCGCAGCACTGCCAGATAACCTTCCCTTTCGGCTGCTTGCGACTCCATTTCGCGCCTGATCTTGCCCCCGTAGATAACGGCCGCACTGACCATCAGTAGCACGAACACCATGATCGCGTATTCGACCCGGCGCAGTTCTTCGACCGACTCAAGCTCCTCCTCCAGGAGCTTGCTTTGAATCAGGCCAACGCGATCCCGCACGGTACTGAGTGAGGCGAGCAACAGGGCAAACTTCCTGTCCATCGTTGCCATGCGTTTGCCGGCATTGTCCGACTGCCCCTCCCTGAAGTAGGAAAAGATCAGCAAGGCCTCGTTCACCATTTCGACCATCGCGGCATCAACTGCGCCCACCTCATCCTTCAATGCAAGGGTAAAGGCCTGTATATCTGCACTGTGTTCAGCCTCATTGGCGATCCGTACTTCCAACTGTTTTTTGGCCATTGCCAAATGCTCGTTGAAGGCGCGCAGGGCTTCATTCATGTTCCGCGATTCGGCTTCAACATTATGTGTATCGAACACATTATTGCCCGGCGCATTGACTGTGGAAGCCAGGCTGCCCAGCGTTGAATAGCTCGACAGCTGTTGGACCCACGACTGGTTTGCCTTGATGGAGCGGTGATAGGTATCGACGATCAGGTGATTCAATAGCACGCTCAGCACAACAACCAGCACGTCGAATCCCGCAAGAAAAAAGTACATGCGGTGCCATTTGGTCGAGCGCGGCTTATTTGAACTGGTGGGTATGGCTTGCTTTGCGGCGCTTTTATTCCTGAAAAAATCCATTTCACAAACTCCAAACATAATCCTTCTAAATTGATCAATAGAAGCAGTATTCGGAAACCAATCAACCTTTTGTGCCGCCACCTGAACCTGAGAACACACCGCGCGTAGCATTAGCCAAATTTTTTCTCTGTTCTGGATTCACGCTGGTTTTCGTGAGCGAAGCTCCCGAGTGTCGTTGCGCATTTGCGCCCCTGAACTGGATGCTTCATGCAGGATAGTCGAGTGACACAGGGCACGTTGCGGGTCATTTCCGCGCAGCCTGCCGGACTGCCTGATCAGCTTCGACAGCAGACCAAGCATAGCCACTAATTTGCCATTATTCTGTTCGCCGACTGCTCCAGGTCGGTAGCAGCCCTTGACGGTCGGCAGCTTTCGGCTGTGGATTCAACCGGTCGATGCAACACAGCTAAATTCTGTGTAGGCAGAAGGAGTGTTGCAGGCTTGCTCTGCTGTGAAATTGTCACTGGCTGAACCCGTCCCTGCTATCTACGACATGCGCCGTTGCCGCCTGATACCGGTGCGGCAGATACGTTTCAAGCAGCTCCAGCCATGCTTTTCGCTCGCATCACCCTTGGTTCCGGGATGGCCGAATGACTGCCGCGACACGGCAAGGCTTTGCTGCACCTTATCGTGCAGACCTGACAGCAGCGTTTGATTCACTCATCGAACCAAATTCTCCCAAGCAAGGCAGGTAATGTCGGCAGTTGACCGTCATAGACTAACCTCCACCTCTGACGAACGCTCAAATGAAGGGTTGCCATGGGTTTGCAATGAGGCAGATTGGCAGTCACTCACTCGTTCCGCGCGTAAAAAAAACGTGAAAAAGTTAGATTAGATAAGTGACTGACTTATGGAAGATAAAACAAATGTAACTGCTAACAAGGCTCCGGAAGTCGTGAGTCAACCGATCGAGCCCGACGCACCGAGCCATGCCGCTCAACAGCGTCAGCGTGCCGGCCATCTGGCCCAGGCCGTACGCAAAGAACTGCAAAAAGCGGTGATTGGCCAGGACAGCGTGATCGACGACGTCCTGACGGCACTGATCGCCGGCGGCCACGTGCTGCTCGAAGGTGTGCCAGGTTTGGGCAAGACCCTGTTGGTGCGCGCCCTCGCCCGCTGCTTCGGCGGCGAGTTCGCACGCATCCAGTTCACCCCGGACCTGATGCCCAGCGATGTCACCGGGCATGCCGTGTATGACTTGCAGACTGAACAATTCAAACTGCGCAAAGGGCCATTGTTCACCAACTTGCTACTGGCCGACGAGATCAACCGTGCCCCTGCGAAAACCCAGGCCGCGCTGCTCGAGGCCATGCAGGAACGGCAAGTCACCCTCGAAGGCCAGGCATTGCCGATTGCGCAACCGTTCATGGTGCTCGCCACGCAAAACCCGATCGAACAGGAAGGCACTTACCCCCTGCCGGAAGCTGAACTGGACCGTTTCATGCTCAAGGTCCGCATGGATTACCCCGACGCCGAGCAGGAGCTGGACATGGTGCGTCAGGTCAGCCGCTCGACCCGGGCCGACATGCTTGATGTCCAACCGATGCGCACGTTATTGCAGGCCAGGGATGTACTGGCCCTGCAACGCATCGCCAGCGACCTGGCACTGGACGACCAGGTGCTCGATTACGCCGTGCGCCTGGCCCGTTCCACCCGCAACTGGCCTGGTTTGATCCTCGGCGCCGGCCCACGCGCATCCATCGCGCTGGTGCGATGTGCCCGGGCCCGGGCGCTGCTGCGCGGCGGTGAGTTCGTGATTCCGGATGACATCAAAGGCTGCGCCCTGGCCGTGCTGCGCCATCGTGTGCGCATCGCGCCGGAGCTGGATATCGAGGGTCTGGATGTCGATCAGGTGCTCCAGCAGTTGCTCGACCAAGTGCCGGCGCCGCGCCTGTGAAACCCTCGCGCCTGGTGCTCGTCTGGCTGTTGATCCTGCTGGCCTGCACCATTGTGTCGGGCACTTTGGTGGCATTGGAGGTCTCGGTTCCGACGAATCTCATGGCGATCAACTGGGGGTTACTGCTGGCGCTGCTGGCCCTGGCACTGCTGGATGCGGTGTGCGTGAAGCGCCTGCCGTCGCCCCGGCTGAAACGCCAGATACTCGGCAGCCTGGCGCTGGGTCGATGGAGCGAGGTGCAACTGACGGTCGAACACGACTTTGCGCAACCGCTGAAGGTACAAGTCTTCGACCATGTGCCACCGGGCCTGAGTTTCGAAAACCTGCCGCTGACGGTCGAGCTGCAACCCGGCCAGCACAGCCTGGCCGGTTATCGCCTGCGCCCGCTCAAGCGCGGCCACTTCAGCTTCGAACACTGCGAAATCAACCTGCCAAGCCCCTTGGGACTCTGGTCGCAAAGACGCTTGCTCGACCTGCCCGACGCCACCCGCGTCTACCCCGACTTCGCCCGTCTCTATGAAGGGCAATTACTGGCGGTGGACAACTGGCTCAGCCAGCTTGGCGTCCGCCAGAAACAACGGAGGGGCCTGGGCCTGGAATTCCATCAATTGCGCGAATTTCGCGAGGGCGACAGCCTGCGCCAGATCGACTGGAAAGCCACCGCGCGCCAGCGCACGCCGATTGCCCGGGAATATCAGGACGAACGCGATCAGCAAATCATTTTCATGCTCGACTGCGGCCGGCACATGCGCAGCCAGGATGATGAGCTGTCGCACTTCGATCACGCCCTCAACGCCTGTTTGTTGCTCAGCTACGTCGCTCTACGTCAGGGCGACGCCGTGGGCCTGAGTACTTTTGCCAGCGAACAGCCGCGCTACCTCGCGCCGGTAAAAGGCACCAGCCATCTCAACACCCTGCTCAACACCGTCTATGACTTGAACAGCACCCAACGCAGCGCCGACTATCAAGCCGCAGCCACGCAACTGCTGGCCCGGCAAAAACGCCGGGCACTGGTGGTGCTGGTGACCAACCTGCGCGAAGAGGACGACGATGAATTGCTTCCGGCCGTCCACCGCCTGAGCCGGCAGCATCAGGTGCTGGTAGCGGGCCTGCGCGAAGACGTGCTCGACACCCTGCGTCAGTCACCGGTGCAGACTTTGCCCGAAGCATTGGCCTATTGCGGGACCGTGGACTACCTGAATGCACGCGCCGAACT
This sequence comes from Pseudomonas jessenii, assembly GCF_002236115.1. GTDB lineage: Bacteria > Pseudomonadota > Gammaproteobacteria > Pseudomonadales > Pseudomonadaceae > Aquipseudomonas > Aquipseudomonas jessenii. Next base: position 553,929 of record NZ_NIWT01000003.1, read on the forward strand.
CCATGAGCGCTTGAACGCTCATGGCGTATTGGTGATGGATGCGCGGCCCGGTGAGTTGGGGGCAGAGTTGGTGACTCGGTACCTGGGCTGGAAGAGAACCGGACTCTGAGCCTGGGCAATCACTCACAGCCAGGTTCTCATTGATCTCAGGCCGAAGCCGGCAGCGGCAGAAAACTGAAATACTGCTTCAACGCCTCTACCAGTTGCCCATACTCCGGCGGTGCCCGTTGCAGGCTGAACCCGGCGTCGAAATGTTGGGGGGTCGCGTCTTCGTGGCACCACAGGCAACAGGCCTGCAGGTCGATGATTCGCAGACCACCTTCGCTGGCGGGAATTTTCAGGCGCAGGCTGAAGTCCGCGCCGATCATCATCGGCAGCTGGCTGATCAACATCAGCCCGTCTTCGGAGACATTGCCCAGGTAGCCGATGGGTTTGCCGGTGATGCCGTTGAACACTTTCAGGAAGTACGGCAGTTGATGCCGCTCGATTCGGCGGTCAGTGAACATGTGCAAATTCGCTATGCAAGGCTCTTAAGCAGAGCCGCACTACTGCTTCGGAACGGGTATGCATAAGTCTTTGCCCGCTCTCCCCGCTTCCGGTGCGCCAGTCCTTGTAGCGCAGAGTCTTGCTTGTGCCGGTCACAGGTGTTGCCCCGGTTCATCAGAGACAACGCTCTAAAACCGGTTCCCTGGACTATAGCTCACCACCGCCGGGGAGCCAGCGATCAGAGGGTTGCGGCCGTCAGAACTGCGTGGATTTTGCCGCGGCGGCACTGCGCAACGGGTAGTGACCCAGGCTTTGCAGGGTTTCCAGACGAGCTCGGGCGCGGTAGGCGTATTCGCTCTGTGGGTACGACGCGATGATGAACTGATACGTCTGCGCCGCATCGACAAACATCTTCTGCCGTTCCAGGCAAAGGCCGCGCATCATCGATGCTTCCGGCCACACATAAGGTCGCGCCCGGCTTTCGCGCTCGACCTTGGACAGTTCAAGCATGACTTGCTCGCAATTGCCCCGGTCATAGGCTTTGTAGGCATTGTTCAAATGATGGTTCATCGACCAACGGGTGCAGCCCGTGACGCTGAGGGCGCTGATGGCAAGGGCGGCAATGAGTACGCAACGCATGGGAAAATCTCCTGTCATGAACGCTGTATCGACCCATGGTCGGAAATCTTCAGGCTGCCGGATGCAAAGTTGCGCGGTTCTATAAAGAAGGCAATAACCAGGTTCTTCGAAAAAACCAAGCTCTTCACGAAAAGTAGTGCATACGAACAATGACTACACCTTCGGAGCATAGTAGCCTCACTCAGCGCTTGAACTCAGGAGTCTTTGCATGTCCGTCCGTCGTACCAAAATCGTCGCCACCCTTGGCCCGGCCAGTAACTCGCCGGAAGTTCTCGAACAGCTGATTCTGGCTGGCCTGGACGTCGCCCGCCTGAACTTCTCCCACGGCACCCCCGACGAGCACAAGGCTCGCGCGAAGCTGGTGCGTGACCTCGCTGCCAAGCACGGCCGCTTCGTCGCCCTGCTGGGTGACCTGCAAGGCCCGAAAATCCGTATCGCCAAATTCGCCAACAAGAAGATCGAGCTGAAGATCGGTGATCAATTCACCTTCTCCACCAGCCATCCTCTGACCGAAGGCAACCAGCAAGTGGTCGGCATCGACTACCCGGACCTGGTCAAGGACTGCGGTGTGGGCGACGAGCTGCTGCTCGACGACGGTCGCGTGGTGATGCGCGTCGATACCGCCACCGCCACCGAACTGAACTGCACCGTGACCATCGGTGGCCCGCTGTCCGATCACAAAGGCATCAACCGTCGCGGTGGCGGCCTGACCGCTCCGGCCCTGACTGAAAAAGACAAGGCCGACATCAAGCTCGCCGCGGAAATGGAAGTCGACTACCTCGCGGTATCCTTCCCGCGTGACGCCGCCGACATGGAGTACGCCCGTCAACTGCGCGACGAGGCCGGCGGCACTGCCTGGCTGGTGGCGAAGATCGAACGCGCCGAAGCCGTGGCCGACGACGAAACCCTCGACGGCCTGATCAAGGCGTCCGATGCGGTGATGGTTGCCCGTGGTGACCTGGGTGTGGAAATCGGCGATGCCGAGCTGGTGGGCATCCAGAAGAAAATCATTCTGCACGCACGCCGCCACAACAAGGCGGTGATCGTGGCGACCCAGATGATGGAGTCGATGATCCAGAACCCGATGCCGACCCGCGCCGAAGTGTCCGACGTAGCCAACGCCGTGCTCGACTACACCGATGCCGTGATGCTCTCGGCCGAAAGCGCCGCTGGCCTGTACCCGCTGGAAGCCGTTCAGGCCATGGCGCGTATCTGCGTCGGTGCCGAAAAGCACCCGACCAGCAAGACCTCCAGCCACCGCATCGGCAAGGAATTCCAGCGCTGCGACGAAAGCATCGCGCTGGCGACCATGTACACCGCCAACCACTTCCCGGGCGTGAAGGCGATCATCGCCTTGACCGAAAGTGGCTACACCCCGCTGATCATGTCGCGCATCCGCTCCTCGGTGCCGATCTACGCGTTCACCCCACACCGCGAAGCCCAGGCTCGCGCGGCAATGTTCCGTGGCGTGTACACCATCCCGTTCGACCCGGCTTCGCTGGCGCCGAACGAAGTCAGCCAGAAGGCTATCGACGAGCTGGTCAAGCGCGGCGTGGTACAGAAAGGCGACTGGGTCATCCTGACCAAAGGCGACAGCTACCACACTACCGGTGGCACCAACGGCATGAAGATCCTGCACGTTGGCGATCCGATGGTCTGAGTGACCGGCTGCTGAAAAACAAAAGCCCCGCCATGTGAATGGCGGGGCTTTTTGCATTCTGATCCGATAGTTGTGTTGTTCAGGCTGGCCTCATCGCGAGCAAGCTCGCTCCCACAATGGTTTGGTGTACACAAATCTACTGTGGGAGCGAGCTTGCTCGCGATGGGGCCGGCCCAGTCAGCGAAAGATTCAATGCCGCTTGATGAACCCCGTCAACGCCGCCAACGCCTCCGGCGACCGCAGCCGCTGGGTAAACAACGCACCCTCCTCTTCAATCACCTTGCGCAACAGCTCCCGGTCCGGCGCTTTCATCAATTGCTTGCTGATACGCACTGCTTCCGGCGGCAGCGACTCGAATCGCAACGCCATCTCCCGCGCCCTGGCCAAGGTTTCTTCGCCACTGCCCAAGGCTTCGGACGCAATACCCCACGCGGCAGCCTGCTCCCCATTGAAACCTTCACCGAGCAGCAACAACTCCGCCGCCTTGGCCTGCCCGAGCAGACGCGGCAGGATCAGGCTGGAGCCGAACTCCGGGCAAAGACCAAGGTTGACGAACGGCATGCGCAGGCGGGCGTCGCGGCTGACGTAGACCAGGTCGCAATGCAGCAACATGGTCGTACCAATGCCCACCGCCGCTCCGGCCACGGCGGCGACCACCGGTTTTCGGCATTCGAGCAAGTTGAGCATGAAATGGAACACCGGACTGTCGAGGCTGTTCGGCGGTTGCTGGATGAAATCGGCGATGTCGTTGCCGGCGGTGAAGCATTCGGCAGAGCCGGTGATCAACACGGCGTTGATATTGGGGTCGCTGTCGGCCTGTTTCAGCGTCTCGGCCAAGTGGCTGTACATGGCGCGGGTCAGGGCGTTTTTCTTGTCCGGGCGATTCAGGCGCAGGGTCAACAGGCCGCGTTCGCGTTCAACTTGGATAGCATCGGTCATGGCAGGTCTCGCGTCTGAAGAGTCAGCGCTCAACCACGGGGCAGGAACACATCGGCCAGCAGTTGATTGCGCGGCAATCCCGCCAGGTACAGACGCCGGGCAAAGGCGTCGACACTGTCGGGGCCTCCGCAGAGTAAGGCCAGGGTTTGCCGGGAAACAAGCCGCAGTTGCGCCAAAGCCGCTGGCAACTCGGCCGGGGTCCACAGTTCGACACTCAGGTTCGGACGGCTGGTTGCCATGGCTTGCAGGGGTTTGGCCAGGTAGTGCTCATCGGCATCATGGGCCAGGTGGATGACGCGGATGCTGCCTTGATGATCCTGGCGCAATGCTTCGCGCAAGACACCAAACAATGGCCCCAATCCGGTGCCGGCCGCCATCAACCACAACGGCCGGGCGTGCCAGTCAGGGTCATAATGCAAGGCACCGCCGCGCAGTTCACCGAGACGGATCGGATCGCCGATGCGCATTTGCCTGGCGGCATCGCTGAATTCCCCGGGCGTGCGGCAATCGAGATGAAACTCCAGAAAACGGTCTTCCTGCGGCAGGCTGGCGAGGGAATACGGCCGCGCCACGCTGCCCGCCCACAACACCAGGTGCTGCCCGGCGCTATAACGCAACGGTCGCTGGGGGATTACCCGCAAGCGCAGCACCGTGGTAGTCAGCCAATCGACCGCCGCGACTTCGGCTGGATGACCATCGGTTTGCGGGTCGAAGGCGTGCACCTGCAAGTCCTCGACCACCTGGCACTGGCACGCCAGCCGCCAGCCTTGTTCACGCTGCTGTGCACTCAAGGCATCGGGGCGGCTGTCGTTCGGCAGGCCCCGCACACACTGCACCAGGCACGCATGACAACTGCCAGCGCGGCAACTGTATGGCACTGGCACACCGTTCTGATTTAGTGCATCGAGCAGATTGCTGCCCGCCGCCACCGACCAATGGCGCTCGCCGACCCGCAGCTCAGGCATCGACGTTCTCCCACGCTGCCGCGCATCGGTTGCGGCCGTCACGCTTGGCGCGATAGAGCGCCTGATCGGCCTGCTGCAACGCATCATCGAGGTCGTCACCCAATTCCAGCAGGGTCATGCCGGCGGACAGGCTGAGGTTGCGTACATTCAGACCAATCAGCTCGACATCGGTGAACGCGATGCGCAGCCGTTCGCAGCACGAAGTCAGACTGTCGGCATCGCAATCGGGCAGCAGCACCACGAACTCTTCGCCACCGTAGCGAGCCAGTACGTCACCGTCACGCAGGCACGCGCTGGCAACGCCTGCAAAGGCTTGCAGCACCTGATCGCCGGCAGCATGACCGTGCAGGTCGTTGATGCGTTTGAAATGGTCGAGGTCGATCAGTGCCAGGCCATGCACGACACCGGCGTCCATGGCGTTCAGCTCGCGTGACGCCAGGCGCAGGAAATGCCGACGATTGAACAGGCCCGTGAGCTCGTCGGTGGCCACCAGGTCTTCGAGCTGGCGCATCATCCCGCGCAACGTGTCCTGGTGCGCCTGCAAGGCAAAACGCCGCTGGCGCATGCGTTGTCGCGAGGCCTGGACATAGCGGGCATACAGCACCAGCCACACCAGCACGATGAACAGCACACAGACCTGCAACACCGCCATGGCTGGGTCAGGCAGCTGGAAGTGGTAGCCCTCCCACAGCGTGATCGCACTGAAACTCAAAAACACCAGCAGCGCGCATCGTACTAAAGACCGGCGAGACAGATGGAACAGGCCGAACAGCAGGATCAGCACGTAAAACACCAGAAACGCGCCCCGGGCTTCGTCCAGATGGGCAATCAGCCAGGTTTGCCAACCCAGCCCCAGCAACACTTGTGCCTCGGTCAGGCTGGGGTCGGCGAAGCGCAGGTTGCAGCCGCTGTAGAACACCGCGAACAGGATGGCCTGACTGATCACTACCAGTGCGCTGCCGATGGCGACACTGGAAAGCGGCGCGTTGTAGTGACCGGTAAAAAACGCCAGCCACAGCAACAGCAATGCCAGGGCATAGGTGCCGGCCGCGAGGGCGAAACGTTTGAGCAACAGGCGCTGGATGGCGTTTTGGGTCAATCGTTGATTCACCAAATGAAAGGAGACTGACAGAGCGTCCTACTCTACAGACCGAATGTCACTTTAGTGGCGTGGCCGATAAATGACCATTCAATTTTCGGGATCGACGGTCCGGGCCTTGCGCGACCCTGTGGCGAGGGGGCTTGTCGGACCGCCGCATCGCCCCGTTGGACTGCGGAGCAGTCCCGGTAACAGACAGGTCGTTGTGTCAGGCGGATTGTTTTCACCGGTTATGCGGCTGCTTCGCAACCGAACGGGGGCAAGCCCCCTCGCCACAAAAGCCACGCACTCCTCTTGCAGCTGCTTCTATGCGACCAACGATTGACTGTCGGCGCGTGTGCCGGCCTTTGATGCGCGGTATACTGCCGCGCCTTTTTAGCGTCGCGCCAGCTTGCCCGGCGTGCCTTGAAAGGTGCTTGCAACCGACCGATGCACCCAAGCTGCAAGCACCTTATTGAATGTTCCCGTCTTTTAGAGGAGCGCGACTCATGACCGTGATCAAGCAAGACGACCTGATTCAGAGCGTTGCCGACGCCCTGCAGTTCATTTCCTACTACCACCCCGTGGATTTCATCCAGGCGATGCACGAGGCCTACCTGCGCGAAGAATCGCCAGCGGCCCGCGACTCGATGGCACAGATCCTGATCAACTCGCGCATGTGCGCCACCGGCCACCGCCCGATCTGCCAGGACACCGGTATCGTCACCGTGTTCGTGCGTGTCGGCATGGACGTGCGCTGGGATGGCGCCACCATGGGCCTGGACGACATGATCAACGAAGGCGTACGTCGCGCCTACAACCTGCCGGAAAACGTCCTGCGTGCTTCGATCCTCGCCGACCCGGCGGGCGCTCGCAAGAACACCAAGGACAACACCCCGGCGGTCATCCACTACTCCATCGTTCCGGGTAACACCGTGGAAGTGGACGTGGCAGCCAAGGGCGGCGGCTCCGAGAACAAGTCGAAGATGGCCATGCTCAACCCGTCCGACTCGATCGTCGACTGGGTGCTCAAGACAGTTCCGGAAATGGGCGCCGGCTGGTGCCCACCGGGCATGCTCGGCATCGGCATCGGCGGCACCGCCGAGAAAGCTGCCGTCATGGCCAAGGAAGTGTTGATGGAATCCATCGACATTCACGAGCTGAAGGCCCGTGGCCCACAGAACCGCATTGAAGAAATGCGCCTGGAGCTGTTCGAGAAGGTCAACCAACTGGGCATCGGCGCCCAGGGCCTGGGTGGCCTGACCACCGTGCTCGACGTGAAGATCATGGACTACCCGACTCACGCCGCTTCGCTGCCGGTGTGCATGATCCCGAACTGCGCCGCCACCCGTCACGCACACTTCGTGCTCGACGGTTCCGGCCCTGCTTCGCTGGAAGCGCCACCGCTGGACGCCTACCCGGAAATCGTCTGGGAAGCCGGCCCGTCGGCCCGTCGCGTCAACCTCGACACCCTGACCCCGGAAGAAGTGCAGAGCTGGAAGCCGGGCGAAACCGTTCTGCTCAACGGCAAGATGCTCACCGGCCGCGACGCTGCGCACAAGCGCATGGTCGAGATGCTGAACAAGGGAGAAACCCTGCCGGTGGACCTCAAGGGTCGCTTCATCTACTACGTCGGCCCGGTCGATCCGGTCGGTGACGAAGTGGTTGGCCCGGCCGGTCCTACCACCGCCACGCGGATGGACAAGTTCACCCGTCAGATCCTCGACCAAACCGGCCTGCTGGGCATGATCGGCAAATCCGAGCGCGGCCCGACCGCAATCGACGCGATCAAGGACCACAAGGCTGTCTACCTGATGGCAGTCGGCGGCGCGGCTTACCTTGTAGCGCAAGCGATCAAGAAGTCCCGCGTGGTGGCTTTCGCCGAACTGGGCATGGAAGCGATCTACGAGTTCGACGTGAAAGACATGCCTGTGACTGTTGCCGTCGACAGCAAAGGTGAGTCGGTACACATCACCGGTCCTGCCATCTGGCAGAAAAAGATCAGTGAAAGCCTGGCGGTAGAAGTGCAGTAAGCGCTTGGACTGCTCCAGAAAAGGCGACAGGGTTATCCCTGTCGCCTTTTTTATTGCCAAGCCATACCCCTGCAGGAGCGAGCCCGCTCGCGAAGGACACCTGGACGACACAGGCTGTCTGGTGCCCCGCGTTATCGTTGACTTCCATCGCGAGCAGGCTCGCTCCTACAAGGGCCAAGTCGCTCATGTTATCGTGCGACCCCTCCGTATTCCTTGTGTAAGCCCTGCATGTTTGAGTCATCTCGATCCCTGCGCCTGGCGCTCTATACCGTATTGATCATTGCCGGTGCTGCCATCGCGGCCACCCTGGCCATGCGCCACACCGTGCGCCAGTCAATGGTCGAAGACGCGGCTCGCGCCAATCAGCAACTGGCTCTGTATGCCACGTCCCTGCATACCCTGATCGAACGTTACCGCGCCCTGCCCGCGGTGCTGGCGCTGGACCCGGAGCTGCGCTCGGCGCTCAAGGGCAAGGTCAGTTCCGAACAGCAGGACGCATTGAACCGCAAACTGGAAAAAATCAACGGTGCCGCCCAATCATCGACCCTGGAACTGCTCGATCACACCGGCCTCGCCGTAGCGGCGAGCAACTGGCGTTTGCCCAGCAGTTATGTCGGCCACAACTACGGTTTCCGTCCCTATTTCAACCAGACCCGCACCCAGGGCACCGGGCGCTTTTACGCCGTGGGGGTGACCAGCGGAATTCCCGGCTACTTCCTCTCCAGCGCGGTCAGCGATGACGATGGCCAGTTCCTCGGCGCCATGGTGGTGAAACTGGAGTTCCCCGAACTGGAACGCGAGTGGCGCCAGGGCAGCGACACACTGCTGGTCAGCGACGCACGTGGAATAATCTTCATCGCCAACCAGCCGGGCTGGCGCTATCGCCTGCTCAAGCCGCTGAGCGACAGCGATCACGCCGAACTCAAGACCACCCGCCAGTACGACAAGCAGCCGCTGACGCCGCTTGAGTTTCAATCGTTGCGGCGCTTCGACGACAACAGCGACCTGGCTCGGGTCGATGGCCCGGACGGCAAGGCGGATTACCTGTGGGAATCCCTGCCGCTGAATACCGAGGGCTGGACCCTGCACCTGCTGCGGCGCCCACAAGTCGCCTTCGAAGACAGCCGCAATGCTGCCCTCGCCGCGGCCGGGCTATGGCTGACCCTGGTGTTCCTGCTGCTGTTTCTCAACCAGCGCTGGCGCCTGGCCAAACTGCGTCAGCGCAGTCGCGAAGAACTCGAACAGCTTGTAGAAGAGCGTACCCGCGACCTGCGCACCGCCCAGGAAGGCCTGGTGCAGTCGGCCAAACTCGCGGCGCTGGGGCAGATGTCCGCCGCCCTGGCCCATGAGATCAACCAGCCGCTCACCGCCCAGCGCATGCAGCTGGCGACCTTGCGCCTGCTGCTCGACAACGGCCGCGTCGACGACGCCTACAAGGCGCTCAAGCCGGTGGATGAAATGCTCACCCGCATGGCGGCCCTCACCGGCCACCTGAAAACCTTCGCCCGCAAGAGCCCCAGCGGTTTGCGCGAACGCCTGGACCTGGCGGCGGTGGTGGATCAGTCGCTGCAACTGCTCGACACCCGGCTGCGCGACGAACAGGTCAGCACCGTGCTGCATCTGACCCGCCCGGCCTGGGTGCGTGGCGATGCGATTCGCCTGGAACAGGTGCTGATCAATCTGCTGCGCAATGCCCTCGATGCGATGCAGGATAAACCCTGCAAACGCCTGGAAATCCGCCTCGAAGCCGACGAACAACTATGGCGCCTGAGTGTGATCGACAACGGCGGCGGTATCGCCGAAGAGAACCTGTCCAAGGTCTTCGATCCGTTCTTCACCACCAAACCGGTGGGCGATGGCCTGGGGATCGGTTTGGCCGTATCGTTTGCCATCGTTCACGAATCCGGCGGGCGCTTGAGTGCCGACAATCATGACAAAGGTGCCGTGTTCACCGTGACCTTGCCCATCGACCTGGAGGTGCATGAACCATGCTGAACTCAGTGATCGTGGTCGACGACGAAAGCAGCATCCGCAGTGCCGTCGAGCAATGGTTGAGCCTGTCGGGTTTCGAGGTGCAGTTGTTCAGTCGCGCCGATGAATGCCTGGCGCAATTGCCCAGGCATTTTGCCGGGGTGATTCTCAGCGATGTGCGCATGCCCGGCATGACCGGCCTCGAACTGCTGGCCGAGGTGCAGCGCCGGGATGCCGATTTGCCGGTGATCCTGCTGACCGGTCACGGCGATGTACCGATGGCCGTCGAAGCCATGCGCGACGGCGCCTACGACTTCCTCGAAAAACCCTTCAGCCCGGAAACCCTGCTCGGCAGCCTGCGCCGCGCCCTCGACAAACGCCGGCTGGTGCTGGAAAACCGCGCGCTGCACGAACAGGCGGACAACCGCGCCAAACTGGATGCCACGCTGCTCGGCGTGTCCCGGGGTCTGCAGACCCTGCGTCGGCAAGTTTTGGACCTGGCAGCACTGCCGGTCAACGTGCTGATTCGCGGCGAAACCGGTAGCGGCAAGGAACTGGTCGCGCGTTGCCTGCACGACTTCGGGCCGCGGGCCGACAAGCCCTTTGTCGCACTCAACTGCGCGGCCATCCCCGAGCAATTGTTCGAGGCCGAGCTGTTCGGTCACGAAAGCGGCGCGTTCACCGGGGCGTCCGGCAAGCGCATCGGCAAGCTCGAATACGCCGACGGCGGCACACTGTTTCTCGATGAAATCGAAAGCATGCCGTTGGCCCAGCAAGTGAAACTGCTGCGGGTGTTGCAGGAGCAAAAGCTTGAACGGCTGGGCTCGAACCAGAGTATCCGCGTGGATTTGCGCATCATTGCCGCGACCAAGCCGGACCTGCTCGACGAAGCGCGGGCCGGACGCTTTCGCGAAGACCTGGCCTATCGCTTGAACGTCGCTGAGCTACGCCTGCCGCCCTTGCGCGAACGCCGTGAAGACATACCCCTGCTGTTTGAATCCTTTGCCCAAAACGCCGCCGAACGCCTGGGACGCAAATTTCCACCGTTGAGCGGCGCCCAGTTGAGTCATCTGCTGAGCCACGACTGGCCAGGCAACGTGCGCGAATTGGCGAATGTCGCCGAGCGTCAGGTATTGGGGCTTGGTGAGCCGGAGCCCTTGGGCATCGAGCCCGGCCAGTCACTGGCGGCTCAGCAGGAGGCGTTCGAAGCGCAATGCCTGCGTGCGGCATTGACCCGGCACAAGGGCGATGTGAAAGCGGTGCTCGAAGAACTGCAACTGCCGCGCCGGACCTTCAATGAAAAGATGCAGCGGCATGGGTTGAGCCGGGAGATGTTTTTGCCCGAGGCCTGATTTTTGTGGTGTCTGCCCTGGCCCCATCGCGAGCAAGCTCGCTCCCACAGTGGATCTGTGTACGCCAAACATTGTGGGAGCGAGCTTGCTCGCGATGGGGCCTGTACAGGCAAAGCAACCAACCAAACCGTAAGCAATTTTCCGCCCATCAGCTGCCACGAATAAGCGGATTTCCGCTCACTGAAACACTCTACCCCCTCTAAACCGGCCCTCTCCCCGTTGGCACAGCTCCTGCTATAGCCCTGGCAGGCTGCGTTTCATCGCGCTCCACAAAAACAATTAAATGAAGGATCCTTCAATGGATAACTCCAACTCCCTGCCGCTTGGGTCGGCTGCCGCGCCGGTCAAAGAAAGAACCACTTCCAGCCGCATCAAGTCGATCTTCAGCGGCTCCGTTGGCAACATGGTCGAGTGGTACGACTGGTACGTCTACGCCGCCTTCTCCCTGTACTTCGCCAAGACCTTCTTCCCCAAAGGCGACACCACCGCCCAACTGCTCAACACCGCCGCGATCTTCGCCGTGGGCTTCCTGATGCGTCCGATCGGTGGCTGGCTGATGGGTCTGTATGCCGACAAGGTCGGGCGCAAAAAGGCCCTGATGGCCTCGGTGTACCTGATGTGCTTCGGCTCGCTGCTGATCGCCCTGAGCCCGAGTTATGAAGTCATCGGCATCGGCGCGCCGATCCTGCTGGTGTTCGCGCGCTTGCTGCAAGGCCTGTCGGTGGGTGGCGAATACGGCACCTCCGCCACTTACCTCAGCGAGATGGCGACCAAGGAGCGTCGCGGCTTCTACTCCAGCTTCCAGTACGTGACCCTGATCTCCGGCCAGCTCATCGCTTTGGCGGTGCTGATTGTCCTGCAGAACTTCCTGACCACCGAGGAGCTCTACGCCTGGGGCTGGCGCATCCCGTTCGCCATCGGCGCGCTGTGTGCCGTGGTTGCGCTGTACCTGCGTCGTGGCATGGAAGAAACCGAGTCTTTCACCAAGAAAGAAAAAGCCAAGGAAAGCGCGATGCGCACCTTGATGCGTCACCCCAAGGAACTGATGACCGTGGTCGGCCTGACCATGGGCGGTACGCTGGCGTTCTACACCTACACCACCTACATGCAGAAATACCTGGTGAATACCGTCGGTATGAGCATTTCCGACTCCACCACCATTTCCGCTGCCACGTTGTTCCTGTTCATGTGCCTGCAACCGATCATCGGTGGGCTGTCGGATAAAATCGGTCGTCGGCCGATCCTGATTGCCTTCGGCATCCTGGGCACGCTGTTCACCGTACCGATCCTGACCACCCTGCACACCATTACGACCTGGTGGGGCGCGTTCTTCCTGATCATGGCGGCGCTGATCATCGTCAGCGGCTACACCTCGATCAACGCAGTGGTGAAAGCCGAACTGTTCCCGACCGAAATCCGCGCCCTGGGCGTGGGCCTGCCGTACGCACTGACCGTATCGATCTTCGGCGGCACCGCCGAATACATCGCGCTGTGGTTCAAGAGCATCGGCATGGAGACGGGTTACTACTGGTATGTCACCGCGTGTATTGCCGTGTCGTTGCTGGTGTACATCACCATGAAAGACACCCGCAAGCATTCGCGGATCGTCACTGACTGACAGACGTCAGGCAGTTACCACAAGGGTGACTGCCAAGGCCCCTTCGCAAGCAGGCTCGCTCCCACAGGTTGACCGCGTACCCTGGGAGGAATGCGGTCCAATGTGGGAGCGAGCCTGCTCGCGATAGGCGCAACTCGGTCTATCAGGGCAACTGCGCACCCTCGCGCTTGCCGAACCTGTTCTCCACAGGCTTCATGAAAAATCCGTCACCCAGGTAAAAGAGCCGATTAATCACGCGTTAATGCTCGCCGCCCAACCTTTAACGGCCTGATCGATTCATTGCGATGCGCTCACTCAGTCCTTGAAAGCGAAAAAGCCTGACGGCCTTAACATCCAATTAATCGATAAGTAGCAGGATCTAATTGCGAAAATTAATCGATATATCTGGCGCCTTGGCTTTTTTCCACTAAACGCCAACGAGACGGGAGTCACTACCATGAAGACCAAACTGATCCTTGCCCTGGCCCTTTCCGTACTGGCCGCCAACACGTTCGCCGCCGATGGCTACGACAAAACCGGCTCGGCCTCTTACGGCTCCGGCGCCAGCGCCGCCATCGAACGCAGCCACTCGGGCACCTATGCTTCTGACGGTTTCGATAAAACCGGTAGCGCGGACGCTATCGCTGCCGACGGTTTCGACAAAACCGGTAGCGCTGAAGCTATCGGCTGATCCGGCTTCAAAACCTGTAGGAGCGAGCTTGCTCGCGATGGACTCAAGCCCGCCGCGTTCAGCCAGGGAACACGCGTAATCGTTAACGACCATCGCGAGCAAGCTCGCTCCTAAAGGGGGTGAGGTCGGGCTGGAAATCTGCGGCGCGTGCTTGCACCATGAGCGCCTCCAGCCCGCTCCGGAAATTCTCTCCAATGCCTGACGACATCCACTTCTACGAACCCGCCAACGGCCACGGCCTGCCCCACGATCCGTTCAACGCTATCGTCGGCCCGCGCCCCATTGGCTGGATCTCTTCACAGGATGCCGAGGGCCACCTGAACCTGGCGCCCTACAGTTTCTTCAACGCCTTCAACTACATTCCGCCGATCATTGGGTTTTCCAGCGTCGGGCGCAAAGACAGCCTGAACAACATCGAACAGACCGGCGAATTCGCCTGGAACCTGGCCACGCGGCCGCTGGCCGAGCAGATGAACCAGAGCTGCGCCATGGTCGGGCCTGAGGTCAACGAATTCGAACTGGCCGGGCTGACGACCGCTGCCTCGAAGGTCATTCAGGTGCCACGGGTGGCAGAGAGCCCGGTGTCCTTCGAGTGCAAGGTCACGCAGATCATTCAGTTGCAACGGGCGGACGGCAACGTGGTGCCGAGCTGGCTGATCCTCGGCGAAGTGGTCGCCGTACATATCGCCAAATGGCTGTTGAAGGACGGGGTATACGACACCGCCGCGGCAGAACCGATTCTGCGCGGCGGCGGGCCGGCGGATTACTTCCAGCTGGGGCCTGAGGCGTTGTTCAAGATGTACCGCCCAGGGGCGGTGAAGTGATCACCAGAGCAGGTCGGTGTCTTCTTTGACGTCCTTGAGGTGGGTCAGCTCTTTGGCCGCTGCCAGGTCGGCGTCATGGGCGGTCTTGAAGATCTGCCCTTCCAGCACCTTGTGAAAACGCGGGGCGCCGGAACCACCCAGCGCTTTGACGGCGATAGCGGCGTGGTAACCACCCTCGCCCGGTACTACAGCGGAAACAGCTTCAAAGTGTTCAAAGGCTTTACGTGCCATGTCGCGAATCCTGGCTGGTTGAGAATGCCGTCATTAAACCCTCAACCGGCCAGTTTGTGTACCGCCACTGCTGACTGCCCCAGGGCCTGCGCCGCCGAGACATCCTTGAAGGTGTGGAAATCCAGACGGTTGACCACCAGCTCCTGCACCAGCTCGGCAAAAATCTCCATCGCCGGCGTGCTGAAGTACGCGGTCATGGCCTGTTGATTGGCCCAGAAACCGGACACCAGCCACAGCTCCGGATCGCATTGCGAATGCTGCAAGGCAAAGCTCAGGCAGCCTGGCGCTGCGCGGGACGGTTCGATCAGGGCGCTGAGGCGCACACCGAGTTCCTCCGAGCGCCCGGCGCGCGCTCGAACGAAGGCCATATGACTGACGGGGATCTGCGTGGACATGTTCAACCCTCCCGGGGAGTCGCGTGGCAGCCGGGGGACGGGCTGCGACAGGATCAAAGGTTAAGGGCCGCGACGCCTGTCTCGTTAATCGATTCCTGCCGGCGCGTTGCACAATCCTGCGAAACTTCATCGCCAGCCTGTAACAAGCTGTAAAACCCTGTCACGGTTCTGCCATACGAGTTTCAAGCAAGTTCTTGCGGCACAAGGCTCTATTGGCTACACCGCCGGTCGCCCCCAGGCAGAATCAGGCAAGCATCCGGCAGGATGTGTCTACCGCTGTCGCTTGCACAAACTTATGCTCTGCACCACTCCCTTCATGCCTTGCCGAGGATGCCTCGCATGTCGTCGCTCGATCACTTTCAAGCCCCGCTGGACACCGACATGGAAAAGCAGCGCGCGGAACTGGCGGCCATCATCCGCCGCAACACCGCCGAAGATGGCAGTTATGCCACGGCCATCGGCTCGCTGTTCATGTCCCGCCACAGCCAGTCCCACGAGTTCGCCCCGGTGCTCGCGCAACCGGCGCTGTGCATCATGGCCCAGGGGCGCAAGGAAGTTCAGCTGGCCAACGAATACTTCAACTACGACCCGCTGAACTACCTGGTGGTCTCGGTCTCGATGCCGCTCAGTGGACGAGTGGTGGATGTCTCGCCTGAGGAACCGATCCTGGCCTTGCGCCTGGACATCGACCCGACGGAAATCACCGCACTGATCGCTGACGCCGGCCCCCTCGGCGTGCCCACCCGGCCGACCGGGCGCGGGCTCTATGTCGAAAAACTCGACACCGCGATGCTCGACGCCGTGCTGCGCCTGGCACGATTACTGGACACGCCAAAAGACATCGCCATGCTCGCGCCGCTGATTCGCCGGGAGATCCTCTATCGCCTGTTGCGCAGCAAACAGGGGCATCGGCTGTACGAAATCGCCATCGCCAACAGTCAGAGCCATCGCATCAGCCAGGCGATCAAATGGCTCAACGGCAATTTCGAACAGCCGTTGCGCATTGATGAATTGGCCAAGGAAGTGAACCTGAGCGTGTCGACGCTGCATCACCGCTTCAAGGCGATGACGGCGATGAGTCCGTTGCAGTATCAGAAGCAGTTGCGCCTGCAGGAAGCACGGCGGCTGATGCTCGCCGAAGGGCTGGAGGCTTCGGCGGCGGGCTATCGGGTCGGGTATGAAAGTCCGTCGCAGTTCAGCCGAGAGTACAGCCGGTTGTTCGGGGCGCCACCGTTGCGGGATCTGGCGCGGTTGCGGTTGTCAGTCTGATCCAGAATTTGTGTTGGTTGTGCCGACCCCATCGCGAGCAAGCTCGCTCCCACAGGGTCCGGTGTACACCGATAGTGTGGGAGCGAGCTTGCTCGCGATGAGGCCAGTGAGGCCAACATCAAATCCGGATCAGGCGCCCAGTACCCGGCATGCCTCCACCGGCAAGGTCACCGACACCGGATGACCAACGCTCAGGCCAAAGCCCTGACATGGCGTGCTCAGCGCGGTAAACGACACCCCGGAACACTCCACCGTGGTCTCGATGGTCGCGCCGATATCGCGCACGAACGTCACCTTGCCCAGCAAACGGTTGCCCGCGGTCGCCTGGGGTGCGGACAGTTGCAGGTCTTCCGGGCGAATCAGCATCTTCACCTTTTCACCGACCACGATGCTGCTGCAGATCGGTACTTGCAGCGCATCGCCGCCCGGCAAACTGACCTTGCCGTTACCCAGCACCGTGGCCGGGAAGATGTTGCCCGAGCCGATGAAGTCCGCGACGAACTCGTTGGCCGGGTGACGATAGATCTCGATCGGCGTGCCCACCTGCTGCACCTTGTGCTCACCCAATACGACCACGATATCGGCCATGGTCATGGCCTCGCGCTGGTCGTGGGTCACCATGATGGTGGTGATGTTCAGGCGTTGTTGCAGTTGGCGGATTTCCACCTGCATC
This sequence comes from Pseudomonas jessenii, assembly GCF_002236115.1. GTDB lineage: Bacteria > Pseudomonadota > Gammaproteobacteria > Pseudomonadales > Pseudomonadaceae > Aquipseudomonas > Aquipseudomonas jessenii. The sequence goes on from NZ_NIWT01000003.1 coordinate 570,732, forward strand.
GACTCGCGCAGCTTGGCATCCAGCGCCGACAGAGGCTCGTCGAGCAGGAGGATTTTCGGGTGATTGGCAATCGCCCGGGCAATCGCCACGCGCTGGCGTTGGCCGCCGGACAGCTTGGCCACCGGACGATTGATCATCGCTTGCAGCTGGATCAGTTCCAGCAATTCCACCACCCGCGCCTGCTGGTCAGCCTTGCTGACGCCACGCAGTTTCAGCGGATAGGCGATGTTCTCCCCCACCGTCATGTGCGGGAACAGCGCCAGCGACTGGAACACCATGCCGAAATTACGCAGATGCGCCGGGGTGTGGCCGATGTCTTCACCGTCCAGGCGAATCTCGCCACCGCTCAGGGTTTCCAGCCCGGCAATCATGCGCAGCAAGGTGGTTTTGCCACAGCCCGAAGGACCGAGGAAACACACCAGTTTGCCCTCGGGCAAATGCAGGTTTACATCCTTTACCGCGCAGGCCGAGCCGTAATGTTTCTCGACGTTTTCCAGAATCAGACCAGACATAAGAATCACCTCAAGAAATCAGAACGAAACGCCACCTTCACCAACCAGCTTCTCCAGCGCCCAGATGAGGACGAAGTCGATCAGCACGATCAGCACGGCAAACGAAAATACGGTTGGGTCGAGCGAAGACACAGTGCGGCTGTACATCCAGATCGGCACGGTCATGACGTCGATGGTGTAGAGGAAATAGGTCACGGTGAATTCGTTGAACGAGACGATGAACGCCAGCAGCATGCCCGCCAGGATCCCCGACTTCATCAACGGCACCACCACATCGACAATCGCCCGCAGCGGTGAAGCACCGAGCATTTGCGCGGCCTCTTCGACTTCGCTGCCGATGGAGAGCATCGCCGCCGTGCAGTTCTTCACCACGAATGGCAACGCGAGGATCACATGGGCAATCACCAGGCGCGAGGTGGTCATGTGGAATGGCAGGCTGTCGAACACCAGCAGCAACGCCAGGCCCAACACCACCATCGGAAACACCAGCGGCAACGACATTAGCTGCAGCGCCACGGCCTTGCCGCGGAACTCGCAACGGGTCAGCGCGTAGGCCGCCGGCACCGCGATGATCGTGGCGAAAATCATGGTCAGGCACGACACCAGCAAACTGGTGCTCATGGCCTGGCCGAGGCTCAGGACGTCACTGGCGTCCGGCGACACGAAGGTGTGCCAGGCGGCCTTGTACCATTGCAGGCTGTAGCTGCTCGGCGGGAAGTCGAGGTTCGACGCGCCGCTGAAGGACATGACGATCATGGTCAGGATCGGCAGTACCGCCAGCAGCAGGATGAAGCCGGAAAGGATGCCGGCAAACTTGCCGGTCTCGCCGGGCAACAGCCCATAACGCTTTTTGGTCAGGGTGCTCATTGGGAAGCCTCCAGCATGCGCCGACGACGGCCAGTGATGTATTCGGACAAGGTCATGATCGCGAGGGTGGTGACGATCAGCACCACGCCGGCAGCAGACGCGGCGGGCCAGTTCATCAGCGGGGCGATCTGGTCATGCACCATCACCGCCAGCATGGGCACGCGCCGACCTCCGAGCAGCAAGGGCACCACGAAACTGCTGGCGTTGTAGGCGAACACCAGGGTCGCACCGGTAATGATCCCCGGCAGACTCATCGGCAATACCACCTGGCGGAACACCTGGAAGCGACTGGCGCCCAGGGTGGCGGCAGCTTCTTCGTAGCTGCGGGCGACACCGCGCATGGCGCTGGCAATCGGCAACACGGCCAGCGGGAAGGCGGTTTGCACCAGGCCCATCAACACGCCGTTCTGGTTGTACAACAGCATGATCGGGCGCTTGATCAGGCCCAGGCCCATCAGTGCCTGGTTGAGCATGCCGCCAGGGCCGAGGATCACCAGCCAGCCGTAGCTTTGCAGCAGCAGGTTGACCAGCAATGGCAGCAACACCGCCGCCAGGAAGATCCGTCGCACGAACGGCGAGGTCAGGCGCGACATGGTGTAGGCCACCGGGATCGCCAGAATCACTGCGATCACCGCGCTGATCAGCGCCAGGCGCAGGGTCAGCATCAGCGACTTGAGGTAATAGGGTTCCAGCAACTGGGCGTAACTGGCCAGGCTGAACCCGGACCATTCCGCGCCTTTGGTGCCCACGCTCATGCGCAGTACCAGCAGGCTCGCGGCAATCAAAACGCCGAGAAACAGCATCGACGGCGTGAGGAAAAGCCAGGCGCGCGCGGTCGGCGAAACACCCCGAGCGGCGCGCACGGGGGCGGCACTCAGCGGATGAGTCAGAGGTTGGTGTTCCATAGCAAAGGGTCTCGTCAATGGACAGCAGCTGACAAACACAAGCCTCAAGGTCACTTTGCCCCCTTGTGGGAGCGAGCTTGCTCGCGATGACTGCTTGTCAGTCGCCAATGATGTCGACTGACACTCCGATATCGCGAGCAAGCTCGCTCCCACAGGGGATCTTCAGTGTTTGAAGATCCTGTGTACGTCACTCGATCAGGAAGAAAAGATTTCCGTGTAACGACGAATCCATTGGTCATGCACGCTGGCCAGGAAGGCGTTGTCGTGCATGATCGCCTTCTCGGCAATCTGCTCCGGCGTGAGGATGTACGGGCTCTTGCGTGCTTCGGCAGAAATGATCGCCTTGGCGTTAACCGGGCCGTTGTAGATGTCTTCAGCCATCTTGCCCTGCACCAGCGGGTCCAGAGAGTGGTTGATGAAGGCGTAGGCCATGTCGGTATCGCCCGGACGGTTCTTCGGCATCACCGACAGCATCAGGTCGGTGTAGAAACCTTCCTTCATGCCGAACGTGGCGCCCAGGCCGTAGTTCGGATCGCGGATCTGTTTCGGGAAGAAGGCTGGTGCGTACAGGCCGCCCATGTCCAGGGAACCGGTGCGGAACAGTTCGGCGATCTGGTTCGGGTTTTCACCCAGGGTCACCACACGATCCTTCAGCTCGGCGAGCTTCTTGAAGCCAGGCTCGATGTTGTGTTCGTCACCACCGGCCAGTTTGGCGGCGATGATGATCAGGTCCATGGCCTCGGTCCAGTTCGGCGGCGGCAGGAAGATGTTCGGCGCCGCGTCGGCATCCCACAGGGAGGCGTAGCTGGTCGGGGCTTCTTTCTGGGTGCGGGTGCTGTAGACCAGGCTGTTGCACCACAGCAGGTAACCGATACCGTGGCCATTGGCGCCGGTGCGGTATTTCTCCGGTACATCGACGAGGTTGGGAATGCGGTTGAGGTCGGGTTTTTCCAGCAGGTTGGCGGCGGCCAGACCTTCGGCGCCAACGCCTGCCAGGGTGATGATGTCGTACTGCGGACGATCACCGCCGGCCTTGAGTTTGGCGACCATTTCCGAGGTACTGCCGGTGCGGTCAGCGATGACCTTGCAGCCGTACTTGTCTTCGAACGTCGCGGCGATGTTGCGCAGTGCGGCCAGGCCGGTGTCATCGGACCAGGTCAGCAGACGAAGGGTCTTGCCGGCAAAGCGTGTGTCGCTGGCATTGGCCTTGATGAACGGCATGCTCATGGCTGCCGCTGCAACCGAGGCTACGCCCACGGTCTTGATGAATTGACGTCTGTTCAGATCATGCTCGCCCATTACGGACTCCCTTTGTTTTTGTAGGTATAAGGCAGGTCGAAACTGTTGCATCCGCGCGACCGGACCAGCGTTAGCCCTCGTATTTTCGGGGGCTTGGCTGAGCCGGCAAGTTCATCCTGAGGTCGCGTAAAACACCTGACTATCGATAAAAACTCATTGAAGCCATGACGCCAGCGCATGCCTCCTTTTCCTTGTGGGAGCGAGCTTGCTCGCGATGGACGTCAACGATAATGCGGGGCATCAGACAGCCCGTGTCGTCCATGCGTCCATCGCGAGCAAGCTCGCTCCTACACAGTGCCAGGCGTCAGACGGCCCGGATCACGTGTTTGATTTCCTGGAAAGCCTGCAAGCCCCATGGCCCCAATTCGCGGCCGATGCTGCTCTGCTTGTAGCCGCCCCAGGCGGTCTGCGGGAAGATCACCTGCGGCGCGTTGATCCACACAAGCCCCGCCTGCAAAGCATTGGCAACGCGGTCGGCGGTCTGTGCATTGCGCGTCACCACACTGGCGACCAGGCCAAACTGACTGTCGTTGGCCAGGGCAATCGCTTCGGCCTCGGAGGCGAAACGGCGTACGCAGATCACCGGGCCGAAAATCTCTTCATTCCACAACGCACTGTCGAGGGGCACTTCGGTGAACACCGTCGGCTGCAAAAAATATCCGCGCGGCAGGTCGGCCGGGCGATTGCCACCGCAAACCAGCTTGGCACCGGCACTCAAACCGCGATCGATGTGACCGAGCACGCGCTGGTATTGCGCCTGATTGACCAGCGCGCCCATTTCCACGTTCGGGTCGAACGGGTCGGCCACGCGGATGGCTTCGGCACGGGCCTTCACTCGGTTCAGGAATTCATCGGCCAGTTCATCGGCGACCAGCACACGGCTGGTGGCGGAGCACATCTGCCCGGCGTTGAAGAAACCACCGCCACAGGCCACTTCCACCGCCAGTTCGGGATCGGCATCGGCCAGCACCAACAGCGAAGATTTACCGCCCAGTTCCAGGCTCACGCCTTTGACGGTTTCCGCCGCCCGTTGCATGACCTGCACGCCAACGGCATTGCTGCCGGTGAACGACACCTTGGCGATGCGCGGGTCTGCCGACAGCGGAGCGCCAACGGCCAGGCCGGTGCCGCACACAAGGTTAAAGACACCCGCCGGCACACCGGCTTCAGCGATGATCGCGGCCAGCTCCAGTTCCGGCAGCGGCGTCACTTCCGAAGGCTTGAGCACCACGCAGCAACCGGCGGCCAGGGCCGGGGCGAGTTTCCACGCGGTGGTGACCATCGGAAAATTCCACGGCACGATCAGGCCGACCACACCGCACGGCTCGCGGCGCAGGCGAGCGCTGAAGTCGTCGGTCGGCAGCTCTACCGCGCTGTCTTGTTTGGCATCCAGGCCTTCGGCCAGACCGGCGTAATACTCGAACGTGGCGATCACGTCATCGACGTCGATCGCGGCTTCGAACTGCGGCTTGCCGTTGTTGCTCGACTGCAAGTGCATCAGCTTTTCACGATTGGCCTGCACGCCCGTGGCGATTTTGCGCAGGATCGCACCGCGTTCGGCGCCCGAGGTTTTCGACCAGTCGGCGAACGCCTGGGTCGCCGCGCTCACGGCTTGATCAACCGCGCGTTCGTCGCCGCCATTGACGGTGGTCAACAGGGCTTCGGTCGCCGGGTTGATCACCCGCAGGTGTTCGTTGCCGGCCGACCATTGGCCGTTGATGTACAGGCCATCCAGAGTCGTCGGGAAGCTCATTTCGACACCGCCTGCATCCACTGGGTCTGGTCGATTTCAATCAGGGTCGGGCCCTGGCGATCGGTAGCCACCCGCAATGCGCCGCGCAATTGCTCGACACTGCTGACCGCTTCGGCGGCGCAACCCAATGCCTTGGCCACACCGATGAAGTCCGGGGTGTAGATATCCACGCCCACCGGCTCGATGGCGCGGTTGACCATGTATTTCTTGATCTCTTCGTAGCCCTGGTTATTCCACAGCAGCACGATGACCGGGGTGCGCGCTTCAACGGCACTGGCCAGTTCCGGCAAGGTGAACTGCAGGCCACCGTCGCCGATCAGGCACACCACCGGAGGACGCGCGCCACCTTCGATGCGGCCACCCAGCCAGGCGCCAATCGCCGCCGGCAAGGCGTAGCCGAGGGTGCCGTAACCGGTGGACGAGTTGAACCAGCGACGCGGACGCTCCGGGTTGAACGTCAGGTTGCCGGTGTACACCGGCTGGGTCGAATCGCCGACGAACACCGCGTCCGGCAGTTCCTGCAGCACGGTTTCGAGGAAGCGGGTCTGGGCCAGGGTCGGTGCGTCCCAGGTTGCGGCCAGGTCTTCACGCAGACGGGCGGCACGTACTTGTCCCCAATCGTTGCGACGCTCGGCCAGGGATTTGTGCGACAGGGCACTGAGCAAAGCCTGGGCGGCGTTGCGCGAGTCGGCCACCAGCGCCACGTGCGGCGGGTAGTTGCGCACGGTCTGGTCCGGGTCGATATCGACGCGCAGCAGCTTGCCAGGAATTTCGAAGCCACCGGCGAAGGTCACGTCGTAGTCGGTCTCGGCCAGTTCAGTGCCGATGGCCAGTACCACGTCGGCCTCGGCGACCAGCGCTCGGGTGGCGACCAGGCTCTGAGTCGAGCCGATCAGCAGCGGGTGGCCGGAGGCGAGCATGCCCTTGGCATTGATGGTCAGGGCGACCGGCGCGTCCAGCAGTTCAGCCAGCTCAGTCAGCTCGACGGCCGCGTCGATGGCGCCGCCACCGGCGAGAATCAGCGGACGCTTGGCGCCGGCCAGCAATTCGGCCATGCGCGACACGGCGCTCGGCGAAGCACCGGCGCGGTCGATATTGACCGGCAGGCTGGCGAGCAAGTCGTCGGCTTCTTCAACCAGAACATCCAGCGGAATTTCGATGTGCACCGGACGCGGACGGCCAGCCTGGAACAGTGCAAAGGCGCGAGCCAGCACACCCGGCAATTCCGACGCCGACATCAGGGTGTGGGAGAACGCCGCGACACCGGCACACAGTGCGCCCTGGTTCGGCAGTTCATGCAGCTTGCCGCGACCGCCGCCCAACTGGCTGCGCGATTGCACGCTGGAGATCACCAGCATCGGGATCGAATCGGCGTAGGCCTGGCCCATGGCGGTGGTGATGTTGGTCATGCCAGGGCCGGTGATGATGAAGCACACACCCGGTTTGCCGCTGGTGCGGGCGTAGCCGTCGGCCATGAAGCCGGCGCCCTGTTCATGGCGCGGCGTGACGTGGTTGATGCTCGAACGGGCCAGCCCGCGATACAGCTCCACGGTATGTACCCCTGGAATGCCGAACACCTGCTCGACCCCGTAGTTTTCGAGTAACTTGACCAATACTTCGCCGCACGTCGCCATGTCTTTGCCCTTTTTGTTCGTTTGAGACGCCGGGCGTGCGCTGTGTTTATGATGGATTCGCAGGCCCGGGAATGGCCTCATTGGAACGGGCGACAGGTAGCCGCAACAATGGATAAAAAGTCATACTAGCCATGTCCTCACGTCATACCTTGGATCCCAATGAAACGACTGCCTCCCCTGCCGGCGCTGCACACTTTTCTGATTACCGCGCAGTGCTGCAATTTCACCCGGGCCGCCGAACAGCTGTTTATCACCCAGGGCGCGGTGAGTCGGCAGATCGCCGGTCTGGAAGATTTTCTGGGTTATGAATTGTTCATCCGTCAGGCCCGAGGCCTGGACCTGACAGCCGAAGGACGGGAATGGCTGCCGCGGGTGCAGCAGATTTTCGGCCTGATCGACGAGGCCGTTGAACAGATCGGCGAGAAGCGTGAAACCCTGCAACTCAAGGCACCGACCTGCGTCATGCGCTGGTTGCTGCCGCGTCTGTTGCAATGGCAAAGGGAACGCCCGGACGTGCCGGTGGAACTGACCACCACGGTCAAGCACGGGGTGGATTTTCATCGCGAGCAATTCGATGCGGCGGTGATGTACGGCGCACCGCCGGATGATTCATTGATGTCGCAAAAACTCTTCGACGAACAACTCACGCCGGTGTGTTCCAGACCGATGCTCGAAGGCCCTATGCCCCTGCAAAATCCGGCCGATCTGCAACAACACCTGTTGCTGCACCCGACCCGCGATGAACGGGACTGGAAAGCCTGGTTGAAAGCCGCGGATGTGCATTTGACCAATGTCGGCAAGGGCCAGCACTTCGAAACACTGGACCTGGCGATGTCGATGGCGTCCCAGGGAACGGGTGTGGCGATTGGCGACTGGTCGCTGATCGGTGATGACCTGAACGCCGGGCGGCTGGTCATGCCATTCGATTTGAAGGTGACAACGGGACTGGCCTATTACCTGGTGTTCCCGGAAAAACCCGGGCCTTCGCCGAAGTTGCGTGAATTGATGGGGTGGTTGGTGGAGCAGGCGCAATCGCGGTAAAACCGCAAAATCCTGGTGCACCACCTTGTGGGAGCGAGCTTGCTCGCGATGGACCTGAGAACGCCGCGGGGTATCAGGTTCCCAGCGTTATCGTTGGCGATCATCGCGAGCGAGCTCGCTCCTACAGAAGGTCAGTGAACTCAATAACCGACGGTAAACCGCTGTCGCGAATGCTTCGGGGCTTCCACTTCATCAAGCATCGCGATCGCATAATCGGCGAACGTGATCCAGCTGCGCCCTTCGCTGCTCACCAGCAAATCGTCCTTGCCGATGCGGAACTTGCCCGTGCGCTCGCCCTCGACAAATTCGGCCGATGGCGACAGGAAGGTCCAGTCCAGATCCCGCTCTTCACGCAGGTTTGCGAGGAATTCGGCACCGGCGCTGGCCTCTGCCTTGTAAGCCTCAGGGAAACCTTCGCTATCGATCACTCGAGCGCCATCGGGCAATAGCAGCGAGCCCGCCCCGCCCACTACCAGCAAACGTTTAACCCCGGCTTTTTTCACCGGGCCAACGACTGCGCTGGCAGGCAGGGTCGCGAAATGTGCGGCGCTGATGACTACGTCATGGCCCGCAATTGCAGCTTGCAACGCAGCGGCATCAAGGGCATCGACGGCCTTGCTGACCACACCTTCACGCGCGTCTATTTTCGATGTGTCGCGGGCAATGGCGGTAACGCTGTGACCGCGACGCAGGGCTTCTTCCAGCACTTGGCTACCGGCACGACCGGTGGCACCGATGATTGCGATTTTGCTCATGACGTTCTCCAGTTGGCTTGAAAGTATCGGTATCAAATTGCGCTGACCTTTGTGGCGAGGGGGCTTGCCCCCTCGCCACAGGTAATCAATTTCATCTCAAAACTTGCTTCAGCTTCATGTGCTTCCGGTTACCACTTCATCTCGCCCTTGGCGACCTTGGCACTCAGCTCCAGGGAGCTTTCATCGCCCAGGGTCGGGAAGCGTTTTTTCATCGCGGCGATCAGCGCGGCAGCATCCTTGGCCTTGGCGGTTTCTTCGTCGAAGGCCTTGATGTAGGCGGCGGTGAACTGCACGGCCGTCAGTGAACGATCGCTCTCGCCAAGGTAATGACCAGGCACCACGGTCTGCGGTTTCAGGGTTTCAATGGCATGCAGCGTAGTCAGCCAATCGGCATGGGACTGCGGAGTTTGCGTGTCAGCCATCCAGACGTGGATGTTTTGCGCCACCACGACACCACCAACCACGGCCTTGATCGATGGAATCCACACAAAGCTGCGATCCGGCTGCGGGCCCTCAAGACCCACCACCTGCAACTTCTGCCCTTCGAGGATCAGGCTGTCACCCTTGAGCACGTCCGGCACGATGGTTTTTACAGGCACGTCGGCCCCCATTTTCGGGCCCCAGAATGCCAGTTTGCCGTCGACGGTGTGCTTGATGTGGTCGACGGTTGGCTGCGAGGCGAGGACCTTGGCCTTGGGGAATGCGGCCGTCAGGGTATCGAGGCCGAAGTAGTAGTCCGGGTCACCGTGGCTGATGTAGATGGTGGTCAACTGCTTGCCGCTGGCGCGGATTTTTTCCACTACCTGTTCGGCCTGGGATTTGCCGAATTGCGCATCCACCAGGATCGCTTCTTTCTCGCCACTGACCAGCACCGAGGTCACCGGGAAGATGGCTTTTTCGCCGGGGTTGTAGACATCCAGCGTCAGGGTCGAGGCGCTGGCGTGGGCGGCAAAACCGAAGGTGGTGGCCAGCAAAACTCGCTTAAGTGAGGTGAAACCGATCATCTGTTGCTCCGTGATCCCGATGCCATGTTTGGCGATGCCTTTTGTAGGAGCGAGCCTGCTCGCGATGGACTTGAAGGCGCCGCGTATAACCGGTATCCCGCGTTATCGTTAACGACCATCGCGAGCAAGCTCGCTCCTACACAGAGGAACAGAGCTTAGTTGCCTGACTCGGTACAAAAAATGCGATGCTTGAACATAGTTTGTTTCTGAAAGCGGGCAAATCATGGATCGTCTTCAAGCAATGCGTGTGTTCGTCACGGTGGTCGACCTCGGCAGCCAGTCGGCCGCCGCCGATCATCTGGAGCTGTCACGGCCGGTGGTGTCGCGGTATCTGGCGGAACTGGAAGACTGGGTCGGCGCGCGCCTGATGCATCGCACCACACGCAAGTTGAGCCTTACCGCCGCTGGCACCGAGATCCTGCCCCGCTGCCGGCAGATGCTCGATTTATCCACCGACATGCAAGCTGCCGTCAGCGAACCGGATGACGCACCCCGCGGCTTGCTGCGAATCAGCGTCAGCACCTCCTTCGGCCAGGCGCAATTGGCCGACGCCATGGCCGCCTATGTCCGACGCTACCCCGGCGTCAGCATCGACATGCAGATGCTCGACCGCACCGTGAACCTGGTGGATGAGCGCATCGACCTGGCGATCCGTACCAGCAACGACCTGGACCCGAACCTGATCGCCCGCCGCCTGACGGTTTGCCGCTCGGTGATCTGCGCGTCCCCCGCTTACTTGCGCGAGCACCCGGTGCCGCAACGGGTCGAGGACTTGAGCCTGCACAATTGCCTGACCCACTCCTACTTCGGCAAAAGCCTGTGGCATTTCGAACAGGACGGCGAGCAGGTTTCAGTACCGGTGCAAGGCAACATCAGCGCCAACGAGGCCAGCACACTGCTGCGCGCAACGATAGCCGGCGCCGGGGTGGCGATGCTGCCCACCTACCAGGCCGGCGTGCACATCCACAGCGGCGAGTTGATTCGCTTGCTGCCAACGGCCGAACCCCGGCAAATGAACGTGTATGCGGTGTATGCCTCGCGCAAGCACATGCCGGCGGCGTTGCGCAGCTTGCTGGATTTTCTGGTGGTGAGGTTTCCGCAAGAACCGGAATGGGACATCGGGTTGTAAATGGAAGCCCTGTGGGAGCGAGCTTGCTCGCGATGGCTACCGAACATTCACCCATGATGTCGACTGATCCACCGCTATCGCGAGCAAGCTCGCTCCCACAGGGGTGATCAGTGTTCTGAATACCGCGCTATTGCTGGTAACTCACCGGCGCTGACCTATGCTCAAAGTAATACCGAAAGGTATTCGTTCAGAGGTCAACGCCATGAACATCAGAACAAGAAGATACCTCGCGATTTTCATCACCTGTGCGGTCACGCTCGGGCTTTATGGCGCTGCGGCCTGGCGCGTCGAGCAACTGCGCAACCTGCCCCGTGAAGCCGCGAGCTGCAACTTCGAGCGCTGCATCCCCCACAACGCCACCCTCAACGCCCTCCGGTAACGAAGGGGGTCAGGCTTCGTTGTCCTGATCGGCCTTCAAGCGGTCGCGAAACGCTTTGGGCGAAATCCCCACACGACGCCGGAACAGGCGCGTGAAGTTGGTCGGATCGGAAAACCCCAACACGTCGGACATTTCATAAATGGTCATGCTGGTGTAGGTCAGCAAACGCTTGGCCTCCAGCAATTGCCGCTCATGCATGATCTGCAACGCCGGTTGCCCCGCCAGCTCACGACAGGTGCCGTTGAGGTGGGACACGGAAATCCCCAGCCGGTGTGCCAGATCCTCGACCTTGACGTGCTGGCGATACGTCTCTTCCACCAGTTGAATAAAGCCGTTGAGGTATTCCCGGGCTCGCTGCGGTCGCGCCATGGCGGTGCGACGCTGGATCACCTGGCGGCTGACCCACACCACGATCACGCTGACCAGCGAATGCATGAGCATTTCCCGCGCCGGTTGATGGCTGGTGTATTCGTTCTGCAAGGCGCTGAACAGGCTGTTGAGGTACTCGGCGTCCTTGCCTGCCGGGTAGCTTTCGGACTGGGCCAGGGCATTGACCGATTGCCCCAACTGCATCTGCAGGTGGGCGATCAGCGGCGCGGCCAGGGTTACGACAAACCCTTCCACGTCCTCGGAAAAACGAAAGCCGTGCACCGACAGCGGTGGCAGGATCTGGATTGCCGGCTCCACCAGTTGCGTTCGCTTGCCTTCGATTTCAAGCTCGGCCTGACCTTTGAATACGAAGAGCAACTGGCACAAGTCAGCGTGGCGGTGAGGTTTGATTTCCCAATGATGTTCGCGACTGCGTTTGGAAATGGTTTCACAGTGCAGCAAGTCCGGGGTCGGCCAATCCAGGCTTTCACCGTAGAGCTTGAACACCGGAATCGAAGGCAGGTCAGGCTTGTTCATCACTTCAATCCAGGCCTCGGGGTTGATCTGGGGCGATAATCGCACCGATTGGCAGAATGTACAGCTATCGGCTCAGTTTTCACCTTCAATTGACAGACTCGCAAGGGAAAAATGCAAGCACTCGATCCATAAAAATTATTCACCGGCCCAGGTCGTGTGGAGCTTGCGAGTCATAAGAACAATGAAAACACTGAAAACCCAAGTTGCCATTATCGGTGCTGGCCCCTCAGGCTTGCTGCTCGGCCAATTGCTGCACAACGCCGGCATCGACAACATCGTTCTCGAACGTCAAACCCCCGATTATGTACTCGGTCGAATCCGCGCCGGCGTGCTTGAACAAGGCATGGTAGAGCTGTTGCGTCAGGCCGGCGTGAGTCAGCGCATGGACGCCGAGGGACTGGTCCATGGTGGCTTCGAACTGGCCCTCGACGGGCGCCAGGTACACATCGATCTGCAAGCGTTGACCGGCGGCAAGACGGTGATGATCTACGGCCAGACCGAGGTCACCCGTGACCTGATGGCCGCTCGTCGGGAGGTGGGCGCGCAGACGATTTACCAGGCCAGCAACGTCGTTCCCCACGGCATGAAAACCGATGAAGCGTTTGTCACTTTTGAGAAGGACGGCGAGCCATATCGACTCGACTGCGACTACATCGCCGGTTGCGACGGCTTCCACGGTGTGGCGCGACAATCGATTCCCGCCGACAGCCTGAAAATCTTCGAACGGATCTATCCCTTCGGCTGGCTGGGGATTCTGGCCGATACCCCGCCGGTCCACGAAGAACTGGTCTACGCGCGCCATGAGCGCGGTTTCGCCTTGTGCAGCATGCGCTCGCCGACGCGCACCCGTTATTACCTGCAAGTGCCCGCAGAGGAAAATGTCGAGGATTGGTCCGATCAACGCTTCTGGGACGAACTCAAAAACCGCCTGCCGGTCGATCTTGCGCAAAAACTGGTGACCGGCCCGTCCATCGAGAAAAGCATCGCGCCGCTGCGCAGCTTCGTCGTCGAACCCATGCAGTACGGGCGGATGTTCCTCGTCGGTGATGCCGCGCACATTGTCCCGCCCACCGGGGCCAAGGGCCTGAACCTGGCGGCCAGTGACGTCAGCACGCTGTTCAACATCCTGGTCAAGGTTTACCGCGACGATCGCCTTGATCTGCTGGAGAAATACTCGGAAATCTGCCTGCGCCGGGTGTGGAAAGCCGAGCGTTTTTCCTGGTGGATGACCTCGATGCTGCACCGCTTTGATGATCACGATGCCTTTAGCCAGCGCATTGCCGAGTCGGAACTGGACTATTTTGTCGATTCGCAGGCGGGTCGCAAAACCATTGCAGAAAACTACGTCGGGCTTCCTTATGAGGCTATCGAATAGCTTCCTATCGACTTACACTGGCGAGCATCCCCGCTCGCCTTGCCTCTTGCGGGTCAATCACTGCCCGCAGGTTTTCCCGTGACCAATCTCCATCAGCCTGAAACGCCCAAACCGGCCATTCGCAGCGTGCTGATCGCCCTGATGCTGGCGATCTTTCTCGGTGCGTTGGACCAGACCATCGTCGCCGTTTCGATGCCGGCCATTTCCGCGCAATTCAAGGACGTCAGCCTGCTGGCCTGGGTGATTTCCGGCTACATGGTGGCCATGACCGTGGCGGTGCCGATCTACGGCAAACTGGGCGACTTGTACGGGCGGCGCAAGCTGATGCTGTTCGGCATGGGCCTGTTCACCCTGGCGTCGGTGTTCTGCGGCATGGCACAGAGCATGGAACAACTGGTACTGGCGCGAATCTTCCAGGGCATCGGGGCCGGCGGGATGATTTCGGTGAGCCAGGCGATCATCGGTGACATCGTGCCGCCACGGGAGCGCGGCCGGTATCAGGGCTATTTCAGCAGCATGTATGCAGTGGCCAGCGTGGCCGGCCCGGTGCTCGGCGGTTACATGACCGAATACCTGTCCTGGCGCTGGGTGTTCCTGATCAACCTGCCACTGGGCCTGGGCGCCTGGCTGGTCGCCTATCGCACGCTGGTGGGCCTGCCGATTCCGCAACGCAAACCGATCATCGACTACCTGGGCACCGTGCTGATGATCATCGGGCTGACAGCATTGTTGCTGGGCATCACCCAGGTCGGCCAGGGCCATTCGTGGCGCAGTGCCGAGGTGCTGGCGCTGCTCGCTTGTGCGGTGCTGGTGCTGGGGCTGTTCGTCGTCCACGAGCGACGGGCGCGAGAACCGTTGTTGCCCATGCATCTGTTCGCCAACCGCAATGCGATCCTGTGCTGGTGCACGATTTTCTTCACCAGTTTCCAAGCCATCTCGCTGATTGTGTTGATGCCGCTGCGCTTTCAGAGCGTCACCGGCGCCGGTGCCGACAGCGCCGCCCTGCACTTGCTGCCCCTGGCCATGGGTTTGCCGATTGGCGCGTATTTCGCAGGCCGCCGCACCTCGGTCACCGGACGCTACAAACCGATGATCCTTACCGGTGCGGCGCTGATGCCTGTCTCGATTATCGGCATGGCGTTCAGCCCGCCGCAGGCGTTCGTTGTGAGCAGTCTGTTCATGCTGCTCTGCGGGATATCCTCGGGCATGCAGTTCCCGACGTCATTGGTCGGCACGCAGAGCTCGGTGGACCAGCAGGACATCGGTGTAGCCACCAGCACCACCAACCTGTTCCGTTCGCTGGGTGGTGCCGTGGGTGTGGCGTTGATGTCGGCGCTGCTGTTGGCGTTGTTGCAGGATTCGAGTTTCGCGCACCTGGCCGGTTCGTCGCTGATTGCCGAAGGCAGCTCGGGGAATGTGTTGCTGGACGGTTTGAATGCCGCGCCGGGTGACGCGCAGAACACCCTGCGTGCCGAATTGTTACTGACGTTCCGGCATTTGCTGACGGTCAGCGCGGCCGTTTCATTGCTTGGGCTGGCGGCGGCGATTGCCATGCCGAACATGTTGTTGCGCGGGCGCGAGGACAAGGTTCGGTAGATATCTGCAGGAGCGAGCTTGCTCGCGAAAAAATCCAAGGGCGCCGCTGGGCATCTGGTTTACGCGTTATCGTTTACGACCTTCGCGAGCAAGCTCGCTCCTACATCGCGAAGGCTATCAAGGGCTGTAATACCCGACAGCCACCAGAAAATGTCCGACCTTCTTCAGGTAGGCATGCTTGTTCTCGACTTTGCCCGTCACCGGGTTTTTCCAGCGGTATTCGTATTCGCCGTAATCCTGCTGGCCCATCAACGCCAGAATCGGCTCGCCCACCGGTTTGCCTTCCGGGTCCACGATCTTGCTGAAGTCGGTATTGATCAGCCGCAGGTTGGTGCCGTGGGCCACGTAACGCTGGGTATCCAGGTCGACGACAAACACATACAGGTCATCCTGCAGGTAGCCGCCCTTGAGGGAATTGATCGCCGTCAGGGTGCCCTTTTCGTCCTTGGCCAGATCGGTTGCCGCTTTGTTCAACAAGGCCATGGCCTGTTCGGCGGAGGCCCGTGGCAGGTAATAACCGACCGCCAGAATCCGCTGCCCAACGCGCTGGTAGTAGACATGCTTGCGCTCGACCTTGCCGTCATTCCAGTTCTGCCAGCGATATTCCGCCTGCTGAATGCCATTGCCTTCCGGCACTTTCAGGGCGTCCTTGAAAGCTTTCTGCAGATCCGGCCCGAGCACTTGCGACACGTCCCGGCCAATCAGCGCCGACGACGGCCCGCCACTGGCGAGCATCACGCCCTTGGTGTCGAGCACGAAGACATAACGGTCCTTGTCGACAAACTCACCCTGGCGGCTGAATGCCGCCAGCGCCTTGTCGCCATTCTGGTGGTAGTAGGCCAGGGCTTTTTCCAGTAGGGCAATGGCCGCCTTGCTGTCGTCCTTTTCCGTCCCGGCGGCTTGCGCCTGGCCCAGGCACAACAAAAACATGCCGCACAGCAAGGTAAACCTATGCAGAAACCCCATTGCGCATCCCTCATTCCTGGTGGTGTTTCAAGAGCGTAGACGGCAATGGGATATGTACGAATATTCGCCAGAACAGGGTCATAGGCTTTTGTGGCGAGGGGGCTTGCCCCCGTTCGGCTGCGCAGCAGTCGTAAATCAGGCACCGCGGTTGATCTGGTGAACCGCGGCGAATGGATTTGGGGCGGCTCCGCCACCCAACGGGGGCAAGCCCCCTCGCCACAAAATGCTCACAGAGCAGTCGATTACTGCCGGGCGCGCAGTTGCTGCTGAAGGTTCTGGATCTGCGCCTGAAGGGTATTGATGTTGCGGGTGACCTGGCTGCGGAACGCATCGAACTCGGCGGTATTGGTCGAGCCCTGCGTGACCGCCGGACGGTTGTCCTGCTCGCTCTTGAGCACGATCATGTCTTGCTCGAGACGCTCGATAGCAGCGCTTGGGTTGCCTTGTTTCTTCAGCGCTGTGATATCGGCGCCCAGGCTCTTCAGTTGTGCATCGAGTTTTTCAGCGTCCGACGGAGCACTTTTCAGGGTGGCCAATTCAGCACTCAAGGCTTTGACCTGGGCCTGCAACTGGGTATTGGCCGTCTGATGTTCGGTGTTCTGGGTATTCAATTGCGCCAGGCGCTTGTCCAGCTCGGTGGTTTGCGCGGTCATTTGTGCCAGTCGCTTGTCCAGGTCCGAGGCCTGGCCGGCAACACCTTGCTGCTGGGCGTTCTGGTCCTGGAGCTTACTTTCCAGCTGGCGGATTTGCAGCTTCAAGGCCTCGCTGTCGGTGTTGACACTGGTCTGGCTGGCAACAACCTTTCCGGAAATATCCTGCAGGCGCCCTGCCGCTTCCTCACTGATTCGCGCGAAGCTTTCCTGGGTCGCCACCAGTTGCTGTTCCATCAGGGAGATCTGCTGAAAGCTCCACCAGGCCAGGCCCGCGAACGCAAAGAACAACGCCCCGACCAACGCCCACAAGGCACCGGTACTCGCCGCCTTGACCTTCACCACCGGCGTCGTGCGCGAATGCACGACCGTGCGGGCGGGGGGCGCAAAGTCGTCATCGAGAACGTCTGCACGCAGGCTCGGTACATCATCGAAGTCGTCGTTGGCATCGTTTCGCATGGACATTGAATCAACCTTAGTGAATCACATAATGGCTTTATGCCGCACAGTATAAACCCCACAGCCGCAACCATTGACCCCCAAGCCCGAATCCGGTTCAGTCGGGGGTCGTTGTTCGAGCGTCAGCGAACAGCCTGGGCCTTCCACCAGCCACAGAATTCATCGAGCGCCGTCCAGAGGCTGACCTTGGGATCGTAATCCAGATAATGCCGCGCGCGGCTGATGTCCAGGGTGAAATTTTTGTTCATGACCTGCATGCCCAGACGCGACAGCGTCGGTTCGGGACGCCCCGGCCACAACTTGCACACGCCCTCGTTGAGCGCCGCCACGCTGTAGGCCAGGCCGTAGGAACGGCAGCGGGTGACCTGTGGGACTTCCATGTTGCGCATGACGTAATTGACCACGTCCCACAGGGGAATCGGCGTGCCGTTGCTGATGTTGTAAGCCTTGCCCAGCGCAGAACCGCTGGCCAGCAAACTGCTGAGCAACGCCTCGTTGAGGTTTTGCACGCTGGTGAAATCAACTTTGTTCAGACCATTGCCGATGATCGCCAGGCGCCCCTTGCGCTGCATGTTCAACAGGCGCGGGAAGATGCTCATGTCGCCGGCCCCGGTGACGAAACGCGGGCGCAAGGCCAGGGTTTCGAGACCGAACTCCTGGGCACCGAAGACTTTTTGCTCGGCCAGGTACTTGGTGGCGGCGAAAGGGTGTTTGAAGCGCTTGGGCACCTGTTCTTCGGTCAGACCCAGGTGATCGCGACCATCGAAGTAGATCGACGGCGACGACAAATGCACCAGCCGCCGAACCCGTTGCTTCAAGCAGGCTTCGACCACGTTCTCGGTGACCTGGACGTTGCCCTGATGGAAGTCCTGATAACGTCCCCATAAACCAACAGCACCGGCGCAATGCACCACGGCCTCGACGTCCGAGCACAGCTCGCGCGCCAGTTCCGGGTCGCTCAAGTCACCCTGGATGAACTCGGCTCCCCGGCGTACCAGATGCTCCACGCTCTCGGCCCGGCGACCGTTGACCCGCACGTCCAGGCCCTGCTCCAGGGCAAAACGCGCAAAGCGCCCGCCGATGAAGCCGCTTGCGCCGGTAACCAGAATCTTCATGAATTGCTCCGAATATTTCGTTTTGCGTATTACGTGAGGTCTTGACGCTGCGCGTCAGTCCAAGGGCACCAGCCATTGCTTAGATGCGCTGACCAATTGATCGGTGAGCAGCCCCAGCAGTTGGCCGCCATTACGCCAATGATGCCAGTACAGCGGCACATCGATCGGCTTATCTGGCAGCAGCTCCTGCAATACACCCCTTTGCAGTTGCTCGCGCACCTGCAGTTCCGGAACCAGCCCCCAGCCCAGACCGGCTTCCGCCAAGCGGATAAAACCTTCGGAGGACGGGCACAAATGGTGTTCGAATCCACCCTCGACGCCTAGGGACGCAAGGTAGCGATGCTGCAGGAAATCGTCCGGGCCAAATACCAGCGCCGGGGTTCGGGCCAACTGATCGGCGCGTACGCCCTGCGGAAAATGCCGGGCAATAAAGGCGGGGCTGGCCAGCGCACGGTAACGCATGGCCCCCAGCAACACGCTGCGCGCGCCCGCCACCGGCCGCTCGCTGGCGCAGACACAAGCCGCCACTTCACCGGCACGCATGCGCTTGAGGCCGACGGTCTGGTCTTCGACCACCAGATCCATCAGCAGATGCTGTTCGGCGCAAAACGCCCCCACGGCCTGCGCCCACCAAGTGGCCAGGCTGTCGGCGTTCAGGGCGATCCGCAGGCGTTCCGGCAGGCCCTCTTCATCCAGCGCCGGCACCAGGCTTTGCAAATCCCGTTCAAGCAATCGCACCTGCTGCACGTGGTTGAGCAGCCGTCGACCGATTTCCGTCGGCGTTGGCGGCGTGGCCCGCACCAGCACCGGCTGACCAACTCGCGCTTCCAGCAGCTTGATGCGCTGGGAGATCGCCGATTGCGACAAGCCCAGTACCTGGGCCGCCCGTTCAAAACCGGCCTGTTCGACCACGGCGGCCAGGGCAGAAAGCAATTTATAGTCGAACATCAGTTTTCCTAATGAGCGATCAGCAAGATTGGTTTTTCTTATACAACCTTCACAAGGACAATGACCAGCAAGAACTCTTGAACAAGGATCACCCACATGGCTGGCGAAACTTCATTGGCAACGCTGCTGCGCAGCATGAGCCCGCAACTCAACGCTGGCGAATACGTGTTCTGCACCCTGCGCGACGGTAAATTGCCTACGGATCTGGAGATTGTCGGCAGCTTCCGCGAGCAGGAAGGCCTGACCGTGATTCTCGAGCGTTCCCACGCCGAAACAGCCGGATTCAGCTTCGACTACATCGCCGCCTGGATCACCTTGAACGTACATTCGGCCCTCGAAGCGGTCGGCCTGACCGCCGCGTTCGCCACGGCATTGGCCAAGGCCGGAATCAGCTGCAACGTGATTGCCGGCTACTACCACGACCATTTGTTCGTCGGCCAGGCCGACGCCGACCGAGCCCTGCAAGTGCTGCGGGATCTGGCAGCCAACGCGGAGTAAAAAATCATGTGGCAAAGTTATGTGAACGGGCTGCTCGTGGCCTTCGGCCTGATCATGGCGATTGGCACCCAGAATGCGTTTGTCCTGGCGCAAAGCCTGCGGCGTGAACATCACCTGCCGGTGGCGGCACTCTGCGTGACCTGCGATGCCCTGTTGGTAGCCGCCGGGGTATTCGGCCTGGCGACGGTGCTGGCGCAGAACCCGACGCTGTTGGCCATTGCCCGTTGGGGCGGCGCAGCGTTCCTGTTGTGGTACGGCAGCCAGGCGCTGCGCCGGGCCTTCTCGAAGCAGAGCCTTGAGCAGGGCGAAGGCCAGACCGTACGTTCGCTGCGGGCGGTGATGCTCAGCGCGCTGGCGGTGACCTTGCTCAACCCGCACGTCTATCTGGACACCGTTTTGCTGATCGGCTCCCTGGGCGCCCAACAAACCGAGCCGGGCGCTTATGTCGTAGGCGCGGCCAGTGCCTCGCTGCTGTGGTTCTTCACCCTGGCCCTCGGTGCGGCATGGCTGGCACCGTGGCTCGCCCGGCCCGGCACCTGGCGAATTCTCGATCTGTTGGTGGCGGTGATGATGTTTGCCGTAGCGCTGCAGCTGATCGCGGCCATCTGATTGGCGGAACCTCTATTCCACACAGTTGTTGCGTGGTTATGCCGCCCCCCCGGTGCTATGATCCGACTCCCTGCGCCGCAAAGAGTACAAACTCCCCGGCGCTTGTCTGGCCGCCCGTGATCGGCCTTGCGCTCACCGCAACTGACCTGATTAGGAGAATCATCATGGCTTTCGAATTGCCGCCACTGCCGTACGCACACGATGCCCTGCAGCCGCACATCTCCAAGGAAACCCTGGAGTTCCACCACGACAAGCACCACAACACCTACGTCGTGAACCTGAACAACCTGGTGCCAGGCACCGAGTTCGAAGGCAAGACCCTGGAAGAAATCGTCAAGACTTCCTCGGGCGGTATCTTCAACAACGCCGCTCAGGTCTGGAACCACACTTTCTACTGGAACTGCCTGGCGCCAAACGCTGGCGGTCAACCAACCGGCGCACTGGCTGAAGCCATCAACGCGGCCTTCGGTTCGTTCGACAAGTTCAAGGAAGAGTTCAGCAAGACTTCCATCGGCACCTTCGGTTCCGGTTGGGGCTGGCTGGTGAAGAAGGCTGACGGTTCCCTGGCCCTGGCCAGCACCATCGGCGCCGGCAACCCGCTGACCAACGGCGACACCCCGCTGCTGACCTGCGACGTCTGGGAACACGCTTACTACATCGACTACCGCAACCTGCGTCCGAAGTACGTCGAAGCGTTCTGGAACCTGGTCAACTGGAAATTCGTGGCTGAGCAGTTCGAAGGCAAAACCTTCACCGCTTAAGCTCGATGCCAGACAAAAACCCGGCTTTGTGCCGGGTTTTTTTATGGAAGGAATATGAGCAAAGGGACGGTGGTGATTGTCCCGCCGTCTTCGCGAGCAGGCTCGCTCCCACAGATCACCCCCCGAGCCAGTGGGAGCGAGCCTGCTCGCGAAGAACCATAAAGCAGTCAGTCGGCCAACTACTGCGGATCGAGGTTATCCAGCGCACGATTCACCGCCAGCTCCGCCAACATGACAATCTGCGAAATGGCCAGCGCCGTGTTGCGCTGGGGGCCAGCCAGGCAGGTAGCGAAATCACTCGCCATGACATTGGCTGAAGCCAGTGATTCACAAGCGTGGGCAAGCAGGCTTTCAGTGTCCATGTCGGGGACGATCATGAACATGGTGCGAGGGCTGTAGGGTTTGGTGGTGTTGCAGGGGGGATCGGGGATTAACTTATCCAAAATATGCTCCTTATCGATTGGAGCCATCTCTCGCCGTTTCTCACGCGAGCGAAGAGGTGGCAGCTATGTGCGGAGTGAGAAACCGGCAAGAGAGCAATCCGGCCAGACCGAGGTCTGCCCGCACACAGCCGCCATAAAGCATTGCTGGCAGCGGATAAGCTGGCGGCAATTATGGTGGTACTGGCGCTGGATTAACACTCTCTTGCGGGTTCTCACGCCCGATCGCTGAAGCATTTCAGCGATCACCAAAGGTTATTCAGCCCGCTTCCGACGGACAACCTGAAAACTGCGTGGGAAACTTCTGGCGCTTTCCTACACCGCGCTAACGCCCAAAACGTAACGCGAAGCATCCCTGGCCACACATGGGTATGACTCACTCACATTGGGTCCCCGGTTTTCAGTCGGGACTTGTGGCCACTGAAGATCCCTGTAGGAGCGAGCTTGCTCGCGAAAAACGTCTGAACAACGCGATCAATCAGACAGCCCGCGTTATCGTTAACGTCCATCGCGAGCAAGCTCGCTCCTACAGAAGAGCAGAGCAAAGGCAGATCGGCATACACCCACGCTTCTCACCACTCAACAGGCCGAGCGTTAGCTCGCCTGCAGCTCTTGATCTTGATCCACCCGCCCCCTCGGCAGGCTGAGTGGAGGTGTTCATCCGGGGATTGGCGCGCAGCGCCGTTCGACGCAGTCGAACACATCGCATGTAGGTGCCAGCGAAGCCAACCGGAGGGCGATGCCCCCGGATGAATGCCGGAGCGAAGGAACCCCGAGCCCTGGCGAGGGGCCGTACGTTCGGGGCGAGACTTTTTGGTTCCTTTTGTGTCGTTTGACAAAAGGGACTCGCCGTAAGGGCGAAACCGCCAGCTGCCGTTACCGCAGCAATGGATATGTCCCCCCCCCCCAAAAAAACCCGGACGAAGCCAATTTCCCAAGATGAAACCAGCCTCCAGCCCCTTGCTCCCCCGCCCACGCCGACTAACATCAAACAAAAGGAAAATATCTCCATCCCGCCCCTCAAGTTGAAGGACTCGACAACCGACACAGTACTAATAGGCTAACTCGCCAGGTCAACTGCAAATCGGCCAAGCAGCAGGCAAAATCCCCCAAGGATGATTGTCCCTTTGACTGCCATCACGGGATTGCCAATACTCATGGCAACTTGATGCTACCCGCACGGAACAAGGAATAACCCTTTGAAGCTGGAACTCAAGAACAGCTTGTCGGTGAAGTTGCTCCGGGTCGTACTCCTGTCGGCATTGATCGTCGGCGTGGTCTTGAGCTGCGCGCAGATTGTGTTCGATGCCTATAAAACACGTCAGGCCGTCGCCAGCGATGCCGAACGCATCCTCGACATGTTTCGCGACCCCTCGACCCAGGCCGTCTACAGCCTGGACCGGGAAATGGGCATGCAGGTGATCGAAGGCCTGTTTCAGGACGCCGCCGTGCGCAAGGCCTCCATCGGCCATCCCAACGAAGCCATGCTCGCGCAAAAAACCCGCGAATTGCAGCACTCCCACAGCCGCTGGCTGACCGACCTGATTCTTGGCAAGGAACGCACCTTTACCACCCAACTGGTCGGTCGCGGGCCCTACAGTGAGTATTACGGGGACCTGAGCATCACCCTCGATACCGCCACCTACGGCCAAGGGTTCATTGTCAGCTCGGTGATCATCTTCATTTCCGGCGTCCTGCGCGCGCTCGCCATGGGGCTGGTGTTGTACCTGGTCTACCACTGGCTGCTGACCAAGCCGCTATCGCGGATCATCGAACATCTCACGGAAATCAATCCGGATCGTCCCAGCGAACACAAGATTCCGCTGCTCAAGGGGCACGAGAACAACGAACTGGGCATCTGGATCAACACCGCCAACCAGTTGCTCGAATCCATCGAACGCAATACCCATCTGCGCCACGAAGCGGAAAACAGCCTGGTGCGCATGTCCCAGTACGATTTCCTGACGGGGCTGCCGAACCGGCAGCAATTGCAGCAGCAACTGGACAAGATCCTCATCGACGCCGGCAAATTGCAGCGCCGGGTCGCGGTGTTGTGTGTCGGCCTCGATGACTTCAAGGGCATCAACGAGCAGTTCAGCTACCAGACCGGCGACCAGTTGCTGCTGGCCCTGGCCGATCGCCTGCGCGGTCATAGCGGTCGCCTGGGCGCCCTCGCCCGCCTCGGCGGCGACCAGTTCGCCCTGGTCCAGGCCGATATCGAGCAGCCCTACGAAGCCGCCGAGCTGGCGCAAAGCATTCTCGATGACCTGGAAGCGGCGTTTGCCCTCGATCATCAGGAGATCCGCCTGCGCGCCACCATCGGCATCACCCTGTTCCCCGAGGACGGTGACAGCACCGAGAAATTGCTGCAAAAGGCCGAGCAGACCATGACGCTGGCCAAGACCCGTTCGCGCAACCGCTATCAGTTCTATATCGCCAGCGTCGATACTGAAATGCGTCGCCGCCGCGAGCTGGAAAAAGACCTGCGCGATGCGTTGATCCGCAATCAGTTCTACCTCGTCTATCAACCGCAGATCAGCTACCGCGACAACCGCGTGGTGGGCGTCGAAGCCCTGATTCGCTGGCAACACCCCGAGCACGGTATGGTGCCGCCGGACCTGTTCATCCCGCTGGCCGAACAGAACGGCACCATCATCGCCATCGGCGAATGGGTGCTGGACCAGGCCTGCAAACAACTACGCGAGTGGCATGACCAGGGCTTCTCCGACCTGCGCATGGCGGTGAACCTGTCTACGGTTCAACTGCACCACGCCGAACTGCCACGGGTGGTCAACAACCTGCTGCAGATGTACCGCCTGCCACCGCGCAGCCTGGAGCTGGAAGTCACCGAAACCGGTCTGATGGAAGACATCAGCACCGCGGCCCAGCACTTGCTCAGCCTGCGCCGCTCCGGCGCGCTGATCGCCATCGACGATTTCGGAACCGGCTATTCGTCCTTGAGCTATCTCAAGAGCCTGCCTCTGGACAAGATCAAGATCGACAAGAGCTTCGTTCAGGACCTGCTCGATGACGACGATGATGCGACCATCGTTCGCGCCATCATCCAGCTGGGCAAAAGCCTGGGCATGCAGGTGATTGCCGAGGGCGTGGAAACCGCCGAGCAAGAGGCCTACATCATTTCCGAAGGCTGCCACGAAGGTCAGGGCTATCACTACAGCAAACCGTTGCCGGCACGGGAACTGGGCGTTTACCTCAAGCAGGCCCAACGCAGCAATGCGGCTATTTTGTAACCCCCCCTGTAGGAGCGAGCTTGCTCGCGATGGTCGTGAACGATGACGCGGGCAGCCTGAAAAAACGCGTCGCCTTGAGGTCCTTCGCGAGCAAGCTCGCTCCTACAAGGCCGTGCGCCACGCCACGTGAATAAGAAATATTTACAGGTACAACCCTTTACACATAATGCGAAAGATTTGCATTATGTCGCAGTTTTGCGTGTGCATAGCACGACTCCACCCCTATCGAAGCAGGATGTTCGCCATGATTCGTATGCCTCTGGCTACCGCCAGTCTGTTGGCCATCGCTATTTCCCTCGCCGGTTGCGGCGAAGGTAAAGACCAAGAAAAAGCTGCCGCGCCAGCTGCCAGCACTGCAGCTGCCCCGGCTGCTCCAGCCACTGCGCCTGCCGCTGCCGGTAAGGTCGACGAAGCTGCCGCCAAAGCCGTTGTCGCCCATTACGCCGACATCGTTTTCGCCGTTTACAGCGATGCCGAATCCACCGCGAAGACCCTGCAAACCGCCGTAGACGCCTTCCTCGCCAAGCCGAACGCCGACACCCTCAAAGCCGCCAAGGCTGCCTGGGTTGCCGCTCGCGTGCCTTACCTGCAGAGCGAAGTGTTCCGTTTCGGCAACACCATCGTTGACGATTGGGAAGGTCAGCTGAACTCTTGGCCGCTGGACGAAGGCCTGATCGACTACGTCGACAAATCCTACGAACACGCCCTGGGCAACCCGGGTGCCACTGCCAACATCATCGCCAACACTCAAGTGCAGATCGGCGAAGACAAGGTCGATGTCAAAGACATCACCCCGGAAAAACTCGCCAGCCTGAACGAGCTGGGCGGTTCCGAGGCCAACGTCGCCACCGGCTACCACGCCATCGAATTCCTGCTCTGGGGCCAGGACCTGAACGGCACCGGCCCTGGCGCCGGCAACCGTCCGGCTTCGGACTACCTGGAAGGCAAAGGCGCTACCGGCGGTCACAATGATCGTCGTCGTGCCTACCTGAAGTCCGTGACCCAGTTGCTGGTCAGCGATCTGGAAGAAATGGTCGGTAACTGGAAGCCGAACGTGGCCGACAACTACCGCGCCACCCTGGAAGCAGAACCGGCTGAAACCGGCCTGCGCAAAATGCTGTTCGGCATGGGCAGCCTTTCCCTGGGCGAACTGGCGGGCGAGCGCATGAAGGTTTCCCTGGAAGCCAACTCCCCGGAAGACGAACAGGATTGCTTCAGCGACAACACCCACAACTCGCACTTCTACGATGCCAAGGGCATTCGTAACGTGTACCTGGGTGAATACACTCGCGTCGATGGCACCAAAATGACCGGCGCCAGCCTGTCGTCCCTGGTGGCCAAAGCCGACCCGGCTGCCGACACCGCGCTCAAAGACGACCTGGCCGCCACTGAAGCCAAGCTTCAGGTCATGGTCGACCACGCCAACAAGGGCGAGCACTACGACCAGTTGATCGCTGCCGGCAACACCGCAGGCAACCAGATCGTCCGTGACGCTATCGCGTCCCTGGTCAAGCAGACCGGTTCGATCGAAGCCGCCGCTGGCAAACTGGGTATCGCCGACCTGAACCCGGACAACGCTGATCACGAATTCTGATCAACGCTGGCTGAATGAAAAAGGCGACCTTCGGGTCGCCTTTTTCTTGCCTGCTTTTTGGGTGACGCTCATGGCCTCATCGCGGGCAAGCCCGCTCCCACAGTATCCGTGCTGATCACATCATCTGTGAGCACCTTCAATCCCTGTGGGAGCGTGGCTTGCCCGCGATGGCTGCACCGCGGTCTCAAGTGAAAACCTTGCCCCACATCAAGCAAACGATAATTCCTCTTATTCAAATTCCCATCCCCTGTTAGACTTTGCGCCCTTGTTTTGCTCGTCTTGCAGGATGTCTGATGCCCCCGCTGCCTCTTCGCTTGTCCGCACTGTTTCTGGCCCTGGGCCTGAGTGCCTGCGATGACGCCCCGAAATTCACCCGGGCCGAACCCGGTGAAGCCCGCTCCGGCGGCAGTGCGACGGTGCGCAAGACCGATCAGAACGCGTTTTCCATGCCCTCGGCGAACCTGCCGCCATCACGGCGTGTGGATTTCAGTGTCGGCAACAGCTTCTTCCGCAGCCCTTGGGTGATCGCCCCGTCGACGACGACCGCTCGCGATGGTCTCGGTCCACTGTTCAACACCAATGCCTGCCAGGGCTGCCACATCAAGGACGGCCGCGGCCATCCGCCGACGCCCGACGATGTGAACGCGGTGTCGATGCTGGTACGCCTGTCGATTCCCGATGCCCCGGCGTATGCCAAGGTCATCGAACAGCTCGGCGTGGTGCCGGAGCCCGTCTACGGCGGCCAGTTCCAGGACATGTCCGTACCCGGCGTGGCCCCCGAAGGCAAAGTGCGGGTCGATTACACCCCCGTGCCGGTTCGCTTCAAGGACGGCACCGAAGTCGAGTTACGCAAACCGAGCCTGAACATCACCCAGCTGGGTTACGGCCCGATGCACCCCGACACCCGTTTCTCGGCCCGCGTGGCGCCGCCAATGATTGGCCTGGGCCTGCTCGAAGCGATCCCCGAGGAGGCGATCCTGGCCAACGCCGAGGCACAGGCCAAGGCGAACAACGGCATCAACGGGCGACCGAACCGGGTCTGGGATGACGCTCTGCAAAAGACCGTTCTGGGACGATTTGGCTGGAAAGCCGGACAACCGAACCTCAATCAACAGAATGTCCACGCGTTCTCGGGAGATATGGGGCTCACAACCAGCCTTAGACCCCTTGATGACTGCACGGACGCGCAAACGGCCTGCAAACAGGCACCCAGTGGCAACGGCCCCGATGGCGAGCCGGAAGTCAGCGACAACATCCTGCGCCTGGTGCTGTTCTACAGCCGCAACCTTGCCGTACCGGCCCGCCGTGACGTCAACGCCCCTGAAGTGCTGGCCGGCAAGACCCTGTTTTATCAGGCCGGTTGCCAGTCCTGTCACACACCGAAATACACCACCGCCGCCAATGCCGCCGAACCTGAACTGGCCAATCAAGTGATTCGCCCGTACAGCGATCTGCTGCTGCATGACATGGGCGACGGCCTGGCCGACAACCGTAGCGAATTCCAGGCCAGCGGCCGCCAATGGCGCACCCCGCCGTTATGGGGCATCGGCCTGACACAGGCGGTCAGCGGCCACACCCAGTTCCTGCACGACGGCCGCGCCCGCAACCTGCTCGAAGCCGTGCTCTGGCATGGCGGCGAGGCGACTGCGGCGCAACAACAGGTTTTGTCTTTCAATGCCGAGCAACGCACTGCGTTGCTGGCGTTCCTGAATTCCCTTTAACACGCATTCCACTCGCGGGAGCCCGACATGTTCCGTCCCAAACTGTTGTTCACCAGCCTTGCCGCCCTCGCCCTGGGCGCCTGCTCGCCCCAGGACCCGCAAGCGGTCACGTCGGCGGCCATTGCCAAGTCGGTGATCCTGCCGACCTACACCCGCTGGGTTGAGGCCGATCGTCAATTGGCGGTCAGCGCCCTCGCCTACTGCGAAGGCAAGGAAACCCTGGAAACAGCCCGTGCCGACTTCCTGCATGCGCAAAAAGCCTGGGCCGAGCTGCAACCGCTGCTGATCGGGCCTTTGGCCGAAGGCAACCGTTCGTGGCAAGTGCAGTTCTGGCCGGACAAGAAAAACCTGGTCGGCCGTCAGGTCGAGCAACTGGTCACCGCCCAGCCGCAAATCGATGCCGCCGCCCTGGCCAAGTCCAGCGTCGTGGTACAGGGGCTCTCGGCCTACGAATACATTCTGTTCGACAGCAAGCCCGACGTGGCCAACGCTGAGCAGAAGAGCAAATACTGCCCGCTGCTGATCGCCATCGGCGAACGCCAGAAGCAATTGGCCGAAGAAATTCTGCAAACCTGGAACAACACCGACGGCATGCTCGCGCAAATGAGCAAGTTCCCGAACCAGCGCTACGCGGACTCCCACGAAGCGATCGCCGATTTGCTGCGCGTGCAAGTCACCGCCATCGACACCCTGAAGAAAAAACTCGGCACGCCAATGGGTCGCCAGAGCAAGGGCGTGCCGCAACCGTTCCAGGCCGATGCATGGCGCAGCCAGGCGTCCCTGACCAGCCTCGAAGCCAGCCTCGCGGCCGCCAGGACCGTCTGGGAAGGTGTGGATAACAAAGGCCTGCGCGGCCTGTTGCCGAGCGAGCAGAAGCCGTTGGCCGACAAGATCGATGCAGCCTATGCCGCCTCGCTGAAACTGTTCGCCGGCAACCAGCGCTCGCTGACCGACATGCTCAATGACGAAGCTGGCCGCCAGCAACTCAACGAGCTGTATGACAGTCTCAACGTCGTCCATCGCCTGCACGAGGCCGATCTGGCCAAGGCACTGGGCATCCAGCTGGGCTTCAACGCCAACGACGGTGACTGATGAGGGCCGGTTCCATGCTGCGACGCCAGGTTCTGACATTAGGTAGTTTGCTGCTGGGTGCAGTGACGCTGGGCGGCTGGAAGCTGTTCAAGCAAAAGGACAGGAGTCCGTTGTTGCTTTCGGCACGGGACGACACCGACGGCCAGCATTACGCCGTCGGTTATCGGCTCGATGGCACCCAAGTGTTCGCCACCCGGGTCGGCCAGCGTTGCCACGACATCATCAACCACCCGACACAGCCGATTGCACTGTTCGTCGCTCGCCGTCCGGGCACCGAGAGCTACCTGATCGACCTGCGCGACGGCGCGCTCCTGCAAACCGTGGTGTCACAGCCGAACCGGCACTTCTACGGTCACGCGGTCATTCACCACAGCGGTGACTGGCTGTACGCCACCGAAAACGACACCTCCGATCCGGGCCGCGGCCTGCTCGGCGTGTATAAGTTCGAAGGCGAACGGCTGGTGCACAGTGGTGAGATTTCTACCCACGGCCTCGGTCCGCATCAGGTGTCGTGGATGCCCGATGGCGAAACCCTGGTGGTGGCCAACGGCGGGATTCGCACCGAGGCCGAAAGCCGGGTGGAGATGAACCTCAACGCCATGGAACCGAGCCTGGTCCTGATGCACCGCGACGGCACCCTGCTGAGCAAGGAAACCCTCGCCCAGCAGATGAACAGCGTGCGTCATCTGGCCATCGCCAGCGACGGCACCATCGTCGCCAGCCAGCAGTTCATGGGTGCGGCCCACGAGTCGTCGGAGTTGCTGGCGATCAAGCGCCCCGGTCAGCCCTTCGTCGCGTTCCCGGTACCCGAGCACCAGTTGCAGGCCATGGGACACTACACCGCCAGCGTCGCAGTACACAGCGACTTGCGTCTGGTGGCGTTGACCGCACCGCGGGGCAACCGCTTTTTCATCTGGGACCTGGACAGCGGTGAAGTACGCCTGGACGCGCCACTGCCCGATTGCGCCGGGGTCGGTGCCGTGGCCGATGGTTTTGTCGTGACCTCGGGACAGGGGCGCTGCCGCTACTACGATTGCCGCCAGACAAACCTCGTTGCAAAACCGCTGGAGCTACCCGCAGGGCTCTGGGACAACCATCTGCATCTGATGGCCTGAATCATTGAAAAGATCGCCGGCCTGGGCCGCGCCTGCATCGGGATGACGTACACCCCGCAGGTGAGAACCGAGACGGCGAATCTTTTCAGGCTTTCACCCCTCTAATACCTCACTACCTGTAAAAACGGCAGTTGGATTTACCCTCTACACTCGCGGTAATGTTCCCTGCTGTCTCACCTGATTTTCTCCAAGGAACTGGAATATGCTGCGTCGCCGCATGCTGATCATGTTGGGTGTGGTTCTATTGATTGTGCTAGCCCTGGCTGCGTACAAAGCCTTCTCGATCTATACGATGGTTCAAGGCTTCTCTGTGCCCAGACCGGCCGTCAGCGTTGCCGTGGCCACCGCCACCGAGCGCCCATGGCAAGCCCGCCTGCCTACCGTTGGCACGCTCAAGGCATTGCAGGGGGTGGACCTGAGCCTGGAGACCGATGGCACCGTCATCGATCTCCAGTTCGAGTCGGGGCAGAAGGTCAAGGCCGGCCAACCACTCCTGCGCCTCGACAGCGCCGTTGAAAGTGCCCTGCTGGAAACTGCTCTGGCCGACCTCGGGTTGGCACAGCTTGATTACGGTCGCGGTAGCCAACTGGTCGGCAGCCAGGCCATTTCCAAAGGCGAATTCGACCGACTTTCGGCGGTGCTGAAAAAGAGCAAGGCCACGGTCAATCAACTCAAGGCTGCGCTCGGCAAAAAAAGCATCATCGCGCCGTTCAGCGGCACCATTGGCATTCGTCAGGTGGACGTTGGCGACTACATGGCCAGTGGCACCATGATCGCCACCCTGCAAGACCTCAGTAGCCTGTATGTCGACTTTTTTGTGCCCGAGCAGTCGGTGCCGAAGATTGCGCTCGGCCAGCCAGTGCAGGTCATTGTCGCGGCGTATCCGACCGTGGAGTACCCCGGCACCATCAGTGCAATCAACCCTAAAGTCGAGAACAGCACCCGTAACGTGCAGGTCCGCGCCACCCTGGCCAACCCCGACGGCAAGTTGATGCCAGGCATGTTCGCCAGCCTCCAGGTGCTCCTGCCCGACCCGCAACCGCGCATCGTGGTGCCGGAAAGCGCGATTACCTACACGCTCTACGGCAACTCGGTGTATGTGGCCGTACCAAAGAAAGCCGAGGATGGCAGCCTGGTAAAGGACGACAAGGGCCAACCGGTGCTGATCGCCGAACGGCGGTTTGTCGAGACCGGCGAACGCCGCGATGGGCAAGTGATGATCACCAAAGGCGTGCAGAGCGGCGAGAAAGTGGTGACCGCCGGCCAGCTCAAACTGGATAACGGCTCACGCATTGCCATCAGCGACGACAAGACCCTGGCCGGGCAGAACAGCCAGCCACGCGCGGACTGATCAAGGAATTCCCATGGCTTTTACCGACCCGTTCATCCGCCGTCCGGTTCTCGCTACCGTGGTCAGTCTGTTGATTGTACTGCTGGGTTTTCAGGCCTGGAGCAAGCTGCCGCTACGCCAGTACCCGCAAATGGAAAACGCCCTGATCACAGTGACCACCGCCTACCCCGGGGCCAACGCCGAGACCATCCAGGGCTACATCACCCAACCGATGCAGCAAAGCCTGGCCAGCGCCGAGGGCATCGACTACATGACCTCGGTCAGTCGCCAGAATTTCTCGGTGATCTCGATCTACGCGCGCGTCGGCGCCAATAGCGACCGTCTGTTTACCGAACTGCTGGCCAAGGCCAACGAGGTCAAGAACCAGCTGCCCCAGGACGCTGAAGACCCGGTGCTGAGCAAAGAATCGGCCGATGCGTCAGTGCTGATGTACATCAGCTACTTCAGCAAGGAGTTGAGCAACCCGCAGATTACCGATTACCTGTCACGGGTGATCCAGCCCAAGCTGGCGACCTTGCCCGGCATGGCCGAAGCCGAGATCCTCGGTAACCAGGTATTTGCCATGCGCCTGTGGCTGGACCCGATGAAGCTGGCGGGTTTCGGCCTCAGTGCCAGCGATGTGACCAATGCGGTGCGCCAGTACAACTTCCTCTCTGCCGCCGGCGAGGTGAAGGGCGAATACGTGGTCACCAGCATCAACGCCAATACCGAACTCAAGTCCGCCGAAGCCTTCGGGACGATTCCGCTCAAGGTCGATGGCGACAGCCGAGTGTTGCTGCGGGATGTGGCGCGCGTGGAAATGGGTGCGGAGAACTACGACTCCATCAGCTCGTTCGGTGGCACCCCGTCGGTGTACATCGGCATCAAGGCGACGCCCGGCGCCAACCCGCTGGAAGTGATCAAGGAAGTGCGCAAGATCATGCCGGACCTGGAGGCCCAGCTACCGCCGAACCTGAAAGGTGAAATCGCCTACGACGCCACTCTGTTCATCCAGGCCTCGATCGACGAAGTGGTGAAGACCCTGTTCGAAGCGGTGCTGATCGTGATTGTGGTGGTGTTCCTGTTCCTCGGTGCCCTGCGCTCGGTGGTGATCCCGGTGGTGACCATCCCGCTGTCGATGATCGGCGTCATGTTCTTCATGCAGATGATGGGGTACTCGATCAACCTGCTCACCCTGCTGGCGATGGTATTGGCCATCGGCCTGGTGGTGGACGATGCCATCGTGGTGGTGGAAAACATTCACCGTCACATCGAGGAAGGCAAGACACCGCTCGAGGCCGCCATTGAAGGCGCCCGGGAAATCGCCATGCCGGTGGTTTCGATGACCATCACCCTGGCGGCGGTGTATGCACCGATCGGCTTCCTGACCGGCCTGACCGGGGCGCTGTTCAAGGAGTTCGCCCTGACCCTGGCCGGCGCGGTGGTGATTTCCGGTATCGTCGCCCTGACCCTGTCGCCGATGATGTGTGCGTTTCTGCTGCGTCACGACGAGAACCCCAGCGGCCTGGCCCATCGCCTGGACATGATTTTCGAACGCCTCAAGCGCCGCTACCAGAGCCTGCTTCATGGCACCCTCAACACCCGGCCGGTGGTGCTGGTGTTCGCCGTGATCGTGTTGTGCCTGATTCCGGTCCTTCTCAACTTCACCAAATCGGAACTGGCGCCGGATGAGGACCAGGGCATCATTTTCATGATTGCCAACGCCCCGCAACCGACCAACCTCGACTACCTGAACACCTACACCGACGAGTTCGTCTCGATCTTCAAGGCGTTTCCCGAGTACTACTCGTCGTTCCAGATCAACGGTTTCAACGGCGTGCAATCGGGCATCGGCGGTTTCCTGCTCAAGCCATGGGACGATCGCAGTCGAACGCAAATGGCGATCCTGCCCGAGGTGCAAGCCAAACTGGAAAAGATCCCGGGGCTGCAGATCTTCGGCTTCAACCTGCCGTCGCTGCCGGGCACCGGCGAAGGCGTGCCGTTCCAGTTCGTCATCAACTCCGCCAACGATTACGAATTGCTGCTGCAGGTGGTCGACCGGGTAAAAAAACGTGCGAAGGAATCCGGCAAGTTTGCGTTTGTCCACGTTGACCTGGCCTTCGACAAGCCGGAAGTGGTGGTGGATATCGACCGCGCCAAGGCTGCGCAGATGGGGGTTTCCATGCAGGACCTGGGGGGAACCCTGGCGACCCTGCTGGGTGAAGGCGAGATCAACCGATTCACCATTGAAGGTCGCAGCTACAAGGTCATTGCCCAGGTCGAGCGGCCGTTCCGTGACAATCCGGACTGGCTGAACAATTACTACGTGAAAAACACCAAGGGTGAACTGTTGGCGTTGTCGACCCTGATCACCGTCACCGACCGTGCCCGACCGAGACAGCTGAACCAGTTCCAGCAACTCAACTCGGCCATCCTGTCCGGCGTGCCGCTGGTGAGCATGGGGGAAGCCATCGACCTCGTGCGCCAGATCGCCCGGGAAGAGGCACCCGCCGGTTTTGCCTTCGACTACGCTGGCGCATCGAGGCAGTACGTTCAGGAAGGCAGTGCCCTGTGGGTCACCTTTGCCCTGGCACTGGCGATCATTTTCCTGGTGCTGGCGGCCCAGTTCGAAAGCTTCCGCGACCCGTTGGTGATCCTGGTCACCGTGCCCCTGTCTATCTGCGGTGCATTGATTCCGCTGTTCCTGGGCTGGTCGAGCATGAACATCTATACCCAGGTCGGGCTGGTGACCTTGATCGGGCTGATCAGCAAGCACGGCATTCTGATCGTCGAGTTCGCCAACCAGTTACGCAAGGACAAGGGCCTGACCGCACGGGAAGCGGTGGAGGAAGCAGCGGCCATCCGGCTGCGTCCGGTCTTGATGACCACGGCGGCAATGGTGTTCGGCATGGTGCCATTGATCATCGCCAGCGGTGCTGGCGCGGTCAGCCGGTTCGACATCGGCACGGTCATCGCGACCGGCATGTCGATCGGCACACTGTTCACCTTGTTTGTATTGCCTTGCGTCTACACCTTACTGGCCAAGCCGGATAAACCCTGATGCAGAAAAACCTGTGGGAGCCCGAAGTCAGGGCAATAAAAAAAGGCCTCGCATCAGCGAGGCCTTTCATTTTGGCTTCAATCGGTTCAACTCTGCGGCCTCAATCCCTGAGAAAGTCCGAACATGAACAGCAACAAGTCATGATCGGGTCGAGTGGCCACGGATGCCTTGGCAATCCGTGGCAACGGACAATGTTCTTCTGCGTTTATCGAGCTGAGAACCTGGGGGCGTGGTTGCTCCCAGGTTGCCATCGCGATCGATGCAACTGCCAAGGCTCCTACCAGAAACAAACCTCGTGCAATTTCGAGTTTCATCGCTATAAACCCTTGATAGCGCTGCCAAACGCCGTCTCATAAAAGTAGATGAGTTTTTCCCAGTCTGCGTCGCTGAACGACGAGTGGCGACGCAATTGCTTCATGTCATGGACAGCTGCGCGATGGGCCGTCAAACGCTGTCGGCATTTCTCCAGATCGATCAGGGCCACTTCGACCTTGGCCGTCTCGCCCTCACCGGTCACACAAACGAATACGTGCTTGTCGTAAATACATCCGTGCTGCCAGCGGCCCTTGTGCATGCGAGCCAGGTTTTCAGCCAGGTCCTTGAGCACTCGTTCGTTTATGGCTTCACCATGACGCTCGCGACCGCCACCGGCGTACCAGCGATCGATTTCCTCGAAGCCGTCCAGCGACTTGGTGACCAGCAAGGCACGCCACTTGTGCACAGGATCGCGCTGTGCGCCACAGAAAACGATTTCCGGAACCCGTACGCCAAGCGCGGTCACACCGGTGAGCGCAGCATGCTCGCGCATGACCGTCGGCCGCCCGAAAGGATGCTGAAAGCTACGATGGATATGCCCGGTCTGGCGCTTGACGTAGAGCAGTTGACCATCACTGCCCATCAGGCGTTGAACGCCGCTTTCCCCGCCGCGACGGACGTTGGGTTCTTCTACCCATTCACCGCGCTGATTCCAAAAGTAATCGAAGCGGTCCTGGGGAACGACTTCCGTTTCTGCTGCACACTGCACTGCCATCCTGTTACCTCTTGCGTAATACGTAAACTCGCCACATGGCATAGAGCGGCAAAAAGTCCAGTTGTTCCTGGATTCGGAAACCCGCCTGCTCAAATTCCTTCTCTACGGTAGCGGCCGGTAACACAAACCGGTTTTGGTAACCTTCCTGCCCACGGGTTTTCTCCGAACGCTTGCGTTTCCAGGCCTTGAAGTTGCCATCGACCCACAGCGAAAGGATCACGCTGTCGCGGGAAACCCGCTCGAATTCACGCAAAATAGCCATGCGATGCTTGGCTTCACCGACGTGGTGGAGCAAACGCATGCAAAAAATGCTGTCGACGGCGTTGTCCGGCAAGGCGATGTCGAATACAGATGTGTGCAAGGGTTGTACCCGCTTCACCACATCGGCAGGTTGCGCCTGGGTTGCGACCTTCAGCATGGACGGCGAGTTATCGGCACCGATGATCACACGGTTGGATTTTTCCGCCAACAAGGGCCAAAAACGCCCTGCACCACAAGGCAAATCGAGGACCAGACCAGGCTCGCCAACCAGGGCCAGTGCCTTGCGCGCCAGTTGTTCGTCACGCCAGTGGGACAATCGACGGCCGAGACCTTCCTGGTGTTTGCGCAAATAGCGTTGCGCGTGTTGATCGTCGTACTTTTCGGAAAAATCGAGCTTGATCGGGCCGTCCATCATCAGGTCTCCTGAACTTCTGATAGCAGCTACCTTAGATTTTGTAGTGTCGGCGTCTGGTCATCCACTTGTGAAAATATCGTTATGGGAAACCCTGAAATATTACAGGGTTTTACGGAGTTGACAGGGTTTGCTGGACGCCTGACTTAACAGATCAAGTTCGGGACAGCTCCACCTGAAAACGGCAGCCACTGGGCTCCATCGTAGTCAGGCTGACGCTCCAGCCCTGGTTTTCACAAATCCGCTGCACCAGTGAAAGCCCCAGGCCCAAGCCTTCCCCGCGTTTTTCAGTGCCCCGAACGAAGGGTTCGAACATCGCCTCGCGTTTTTCTTCGGGAATGCCCACACCGCTGTCTTCGACCAGAAATCCCGTGCCCGTCAGGCTCAGGCGGATGAAGCCCCGTTCTGTGTAGTGCAAGGCGTTGCGCAGCAAGTTACCCATCACCGCGTGCAGGAGCGTCGCATTGTAGCCCTTGGCCTCAGGGTTGCCCGGTTCGAAGATCAGTTTCAACCCTTTGCTTTCAATGGGCCCGCGCCACAGACCGACCAGGCCCTCGGCTACCTGGCCCAGGGGCTGCTGCGGCGACATGCTGTTGTCTTCGCGCTTGGCGCGGGCCAGCATCAGGAAGGTTTGCACCAGCTCACGCATTTCTTCACATGCCCGGGCAATGCGCTCGACCTGAGCGCGACCGCGCTGATCGAGACCTGGGTTTTCCAGCAACAACTCGCAGGAACTGGCCAGGATCATCAGGGGCGTACGCAATTCGTGGCTGACGTCGCTGGTGAACAAACGCTCGCGGGTCAGGGCCTGACGCAAGCGCCCGAGGGTGGCGTCGAAGGCCACGGCCAGTTCGCCCACTTCGTCGGCGGCATAATCCGGAGCCAAGGGAGGAGCCAAACCCAGCAGTTGATCGCGATGGCGTACCTGGCGGGCCAACCGTACCACCGGCGCCATGACCTTGCGTGCCAGCACCCAGCCGAGAAATACAGCCAGTGCCAGGCTCAGTACGAAACCCACCAGCACCACGGCAAACAGCACCCGCTCGCGCTCTTCAAAATCGCTCTGGTCCTGCAACAGCACGTAACGTCGGCCGTCGACGATTTCGACCATGGCGTGGTACGACAGGTTTTCGCGGAACACTTCGTGGAAACCCGGCTCCAGATGCCGCAAATCCTTGGGCAAATTGAAATCGCCTGGCCCGTTGCTGAAGTAGAACAATTGGTCCGGTTCGGGTCGGTGGCTCCAGTCCGTGACATTGTCCATCAGCAACAGGCGCTGCAAATCGCCGCCCAGACCGGCCGAAATCAGTTTTTCCTCCACCAGGTGCACGGTCGCCACGATGCCCATGGCAAAGGCACCCGCCACCAGTGCGCTCATCAGCGCAAAGGCAATGATGATGCGTTGAGCAAGGCTCTGCTTAAACTCCATCACGGCCCTCGGCCAGGCGATACCCCACACCGTGCACGGTTTGCAGTAATGGTTTGGCGAACGGCTTGTCGATCACCTGGCGCAGTTGGTGGACATGACTGCGCAGGCTGTCGCTGTCCGGGCAGTCGTCGCCCCAGAGCGCTTCTTCAAGAATTTCACGGCGCAACACATGAGGGCTTTTCTGCATCAACACGGCCAGCAACTTCAGGCCGACCGGGTTGAGTTTCAGCAACCGGCCTTCGCGAGTGACTTCCAGTGTGTCGAGGTCGTAGCTCAGGTCGCCGACCTGCAAGGTCCGCCGCCCGCCGCCCTGGGTTCGGCGCATGACCGCTTCGATCCGCGCCGCCAGCTCAGACAGGGCGAACGGTTTAATCAGATAGTCATCGGCGCCGGACTTGAAGCCCTGCAGACGGTCATCCAGTTGATCGCGGGCCGTGAGCATGATCACCGGCGTTTCGCGGCGAGCATCCTCGCGTAGGCGCTTGCACAGGGTGTAGCCATCGATGCCGGGCAACATGATATCGAGCACGATCAAATCGTAGTGCTCGGTGGCCGCCAGGTGCAGGCCCGACAGACCATCCTGAGCGCAATCGACGGTATAGCCTTTGAGCCCCAGGTAATCGGCCAGGTTGGCCAGGATATCGCGGTTGTCTTCAACCAATAGAATTCGCATGGGTATCTCTCCGTCCACAGTAACGGCCGTCGTGGCCCGCGCAGCTTAAGGCGAAGTTCCGCTCAGGGCTAGGACTGAGTGAAGCGCAAAAGCGCGGAAATTGACCGATTACAGCCTTAACGAGTTTTTCACCGGCGATTCACATGCTGGCGACAGAATCGGGTTCAAACTCTGCGCGGCTGCGCATTTGAGAACATTTCACTGATCAAGGAACTAGCATGGTTTCGACCCTTGCCCGCCCTGCCCCTCGTCCGCTCAATTTCTGGGTGTGCCTTGGAGTCCCCGCCGTAGCTGCGATCATTCTGGTATTGCTCGAATTGACCAGTCTGGACATGGACCTGGC
Source organism: Pseudomonas jessenii (assembly GCF_002236115.1). Taxonomy (GTDB): domain Bacteria; phylum Pseudomonadota; class Gammaproteobacteria; order Pseudomonadales; family Pseudomonadaceae; genus Aquipseudomonas; species Aquipseudomonas jessenii. The sequence continues at coordinate 609,645 of NZ_NIWT01000003.1, forward strand.
CAAGCTGTTTTACGACCCGGTCACCGGGGAGTTCATCGGACGCCACAGTTACTTCCTCGAGGACATCCTGCACGATCGCGCCAAGCAAGTGGTCATCGCCTTCTCGGTGTTTGCCATCCTCGCCTTCATCGCTTCGTTCTTCATGGCCAGGCTCAAACCACTCAAGCGGGAACTGGGTTGCCTGGTGCTGTCCCTGGGCCTGGCGACTTCCTTTGTCACGCCCATCAAAGCAGTGACCGCGGTGCAATGCCCATGGAGCCTCGAACAATTCGGCGGTCACGAGACCTACAGCGAACTGTTGAGTCCTCGCCCGCACACCGATAAACCAGGGCGTTGCTGGCCCGGCGGACATGCGGCCACCGGCTTCACCCTGTTTGCCCTGTTTTTCGTACTGCGCGACCGTCGCCCGCGCATGGCTCGCGCAGCGTTGGTCTTCGCCTTTTCCCTCGGCTCGGTGTTCTCCATCGGGCGGATGATGCAGGGCGCACACTTCTTCTCGCACAACGTGTGGACGGCGGTGTTCTGCTGGCTGATTTGTTTGGGGTCGTATTACTACGTTCTGTATCGACCGGCCTTGAGGGCGGATCGCGTGGCAAGTGCAGAACCTGTCAGCGCCTGACCTGACGCCTTCGCGGGCAAGCCACGCACCCACAGAGACGATGCAGATCCTGTGGGAGCGTGGCTTGCCCGCGATGGGCGCGACGCAATCTCCAGCCAATCCCAAATTGAAGGCAATAAAAAACCCCGCCTGCTTTCGCAGACGGGGTTTTTTCGTACAGGGGTAAGGCTGGCTTACATCATGCCGCCCATGCCGCCCATACCGCCCATGTCTGGCATACCGCCGCCAGCTGCACCTTCTTTCTTCGGTGCATCAGCAACAGCGGCTTCGGTGGTCAGGATCAGACCGCCGATCGACGATGCAGCTTGCAGCGCGGAACGGGTGACCTTGGTCGGATCCAGGATGCCCATTTCGATCATGTCGCCGTATTCGCCAGTCGCAGCGTTGTAACCGAAGTTACCTTTGCCGTTCTTGACTTCGTTGACCACAACGCTTGGCTCGTCACCGCTGTTGGCAGCGATCTGACGCAGCGGTGCTTCAACGGCACGGCGCAGAACAGCGATACCTACGTCCTGATCAGCGTTGTCGCCTTTCAGATCGTTCAGGGTTTGCAGAGCACGGATCAGCGCAACGCCACCGCCAGGTACCACGCCTTCTTCAACGGCTGCACGAGTAGCGTGCAGGGCGTCTTCAACGCGGGCTTTCTTCTCTTTCATTTCAACTTCGGAACCAGCGCCAACCTTGATCACTGCAACGCCGCCGGACAGCTTGGCCAGACGCTCTTGCAGTTTTTCACGGTCGTAGTCCGAGGAAGTTTCGGCAACCTGAGCACGGATCTGAGTGATGCGTGCTTCGATGTCGCCGTGTACGCCAGCACCGTCAACGATGATGGTGTTTTCCTTGGACAGGGTCACGCGCTTGGCGCTGCCCAGGTTTTCCAGGGTTGCGCTTTCCAGGCTCAGACCGATCTCTTCGGAGATAACGGTACCGCCGGTCAGAACGGCGATGTCCTGCAGCATGGCCTTGCGGCGATCGCCGAAGCCTGGAGCCTTGACGGCTGCGACTTTAACGATGCCACGCATGTTGTTCACAACCAGAGTCGCCAGGGCTTCGCCTTCAACGTCTTCGGCCACGATCAGCAGTGGACGGCCGGCTTTGGCAACGGCTTCCAGCACTGGCAGCATTTCGCGGATGTTCGAGATCTTCTTGTCGACCAGCAGGATCAGCGGGCCGTCCAGCTCAGCGACCATGGTCTCTGGCTTGTTGACGAAGTACGGGGACAGGTAACCACGGTCGAACTGCATGCCTTCAACAACCGACAGTTCGTTTTCCAGGCCCGAGCCTTCTTCAACGGTGATCACGCCTTCTTTACCGACTTTTTCCATGGCTTCGGCAATGATGTCGCCGATGGAGTTGTCGGAGTTGGCCGAGATGGTGCCGACCTGAGCGATAGCCTTGGTGTCAGCGCATGGCTTGGACAGGTTTTTCAGCTCTTTGACGATGGCGATGGTCGCCTTGTCGATGCCGCGCTTGAGGTCCATCGGGTTCATGCCGGCAGCGACGGCTTTCAGGCCTTCGTTGACGATCGACTGAGCCAGAACGGTAGCGGTGGTAGTACCGTCACCAGCGTCATCGTTGGCACGGGAGGCAACGTCTTTGACCAGCTGCGCACCCATGTTTTCGAAACGGTCTTCGAGTTCGATTTCTTTGGCGACGGAAACACCGTCCTTGGTGATGGTCGGAGCGCCGAAGCTCTTCTCGATGATCACGTTACGGCCTTTCGGGCCCAAGGTCGCTTTTACTGCGTCAGCCAGGACGTTGACGCCCTTGAGCATTTTTTTACGGGCGGAATCGCCAAACAGAACTTCTTTAGCAGCCATGATCGATATTCCTTAAATACTTTGTAGTAGCGGGAAAATGAACGGGGGTATCAGCCTTCGATAACGGCGAGAATTTCGTTCTCGCTCATTACCAGCAGGTCTTCGCCGTCGACTTTCACAGTGTTGCTGCCGGAGTAAGGACCGAACACAACCTTGTCGCCCACTTTCACGGACAGTGCACGCACTTCACCGTTTTCCAGTACGCGGCCGGTGCCTACAGCGAGGATTTCGCCGCTGTTGGCTTTTTCAGCAGCCGAACCTGGCAGGACGATACCGCCAGCGGTTTTCTTTTCTTCTTCGCTGCGACGGATGACGACGCGGTCATGCAGAGGACGAAGCTTCATTGTCGATCTCTCCTAATTGTGGTTTTCATCGGCCGGTGTAGTCCCGGCGGGTTTAACAAAGGCCGGCGGTGCCGGTTGCGGTTCGTCAAGCGAACCGCGGAAGTCTGTCTGGCTTGTTCGCCAGAAACCTTGCGGTGACCGTTACATAAGGGCGCATAAGCTTATTACAAGGGCGGCGGTGAAAAATTTTTCAGGTCGATGCCCCGCAAACGAACACGGCACCCGAAGGTGCCGTGTCGATGTGCGTATTACTTGGTATCGCGGTGTTCGAACTCGCCTTCGATCACGTTGGGCTCGCGGCCCAGCGGCTCGCGAGGCGCCGGGCCGCCACGGGCCTGTAGGTCGTCGGCGAACGCTCGCTGACGCATCGCCTGCTCTTCGGCGCGCTGACGCATTTTATTGGCCAGCAGGCGACGACTGAACGGCAGCAGCATGAACAGGCCGATCACATCGCTGATGAAGCCCGGAAGAATCAGCAGGCCACCGGCCAATGCCAGCATCAGGCCTTCGAGCATGGTCTGGGCCGGCAGTTCGCCGCGGCTCAGGCTTTCACGGGCACGCAGGGCCGTGGCCAGGCCGGCGATGCGCAGCACAAACACGCCGAACATCGAGCCGAGAATGATCAGCAGCAGGGCCGGGAAAAACCCGATGGACCCTGCCACCTTGACGAATACGAACAGCTCCAACACCGGGAACAGCAGAAAGAGCAACAAAAAAGGGCGCATCAAATGGTTCCTCAACGCAAGAATGCCTTGCCAGTTCACCTTAGATGACGTCGCCGTTTCGTGAATTCAAGCGTCGGCCACTTCATTTTTCGGCCAATGATCGGCGTGAGCCAGAGAAACCAAGGCTTCGCGAACTTGTGTCGGCGTATTACAAGGCGCTTGGAACGGTAACCAGTACAGACTTTGACCGATGCGCAGGTGCATGCCTTCACAATCGATGCCGACCATTTGCGCCGGCACGTTTTTCGGCAGCCCGGCCAGATCGACGTAATGGGCGATGGCCTTGGCGTGATCGGCGTTCATGTGCTCGACCATGCTCACTTCGGCCTTGCCGGCGAACGGGTTGGCCAGGGTCAGCTCGTTGACCCAATGAATCGCGCCAAAACCGCCGATGTAACGGTGGCGTACAGGCTCAAGCACCCAGAAATCGAAATCGTGGGCCTTGTGATAACCCTTCGACTCCGGGAAGTAGCGGTAGTAACGCTCGGAGGCAGCGTCGATGGCGGCTTCGTCTTCGAGCTGCTGCGCCTCAGCCAGGTAAGTCAGTCGACCAACGGCCTGGACATCTTCGGCACCACGTTCGCCGACAAAGAGCGAGCATTTCCGATCTTTTTGCAGATTATGAGTGTGCTGGGCGATGCGGCTGATCAGGATCAGCGGCCGGCCCTGCTCGTCCAGGCAGTACGGAACCACGGAACCGAACGGAAAACCGGGCATTGATTTGGAGTGCGTCGAGAGCACCCCACGGTATTCCTTGAGAAGCAATTCTCGTGCATGCTTAGCCGCTTCAACGCTCAATTTATGACTCCTTAAATAGAATCCGTCAGAAAAACGGACGAGCTGCTGGCGAAAGTCCCAGCACGCCATCGGGGCAGTTCTCATGTGCAGCCAAGCCAGGTCAGGCGCAGATCGAGAGGCTCTCTAAAGGAAACCACTCAGACCTGCTACCGGGGCATGCGAATGCAACTCACTGACAAAGTAATCATTATCACTGGCGGTTGCCAGGGTTTAGGCCGCTCCATGGCCGAGTATTTCGCAGGCCTGGGCGCGAAACTCGCGCTGGTGGACCTGAACCAGGAAAAACTCGACGACGCCGTCGCGGCCTGCAAGGCCCAAGGTGTCGAGGCCCGCGCCTACCTGTGCAACGTGGCCAACGAAGAGCAAGTGACCCACATGGTTGCCCAGGTCGCTGAAGACTTCGGCGCGATCCATGGTTTGATCAACAACGCCGGGATCCTGCGCGACGGCCTGTTGCTCAAGGTCAAGGATGGCGAAATGACCAAGATGAGCCTGGCCCAGTGGCAGGCCGTCATCGACGTCAACCTGACCGGCGTGTTCCTGTGCACCCGTGAAGTCGCGGCGAAAATGGTCGAGCTGAACAACAACGGCGCGATCATCAATATCTCGTCGATTTCCCGCGCCGGCAACGTCGGTCAGACCAACTACTCCGCCGCCAAGGCCGGTGTTGCTGCGGCGACCGTGACCTGGGCCAAGGAACTGGCACGCTACGGCATTCGCGTCGCCGGCATTGCACCGGGCTTCATCGAAACCGAAATGACCCTGGGCATGAAGCCTGAAGCGCTGGAGAAGATGACTGCGGGGATCCCGCTCAAGCGCATGGGCAAGCCTGAGGAAATCGCCCATTCGGCGGCTTACATCTTCGAGAACGACTATTACACCGGTCGGATTCTGGAGATGGATGGCGGGTTGCGTCTCTAAATCCACCACAAAACAACTACTGTAGGAGCGAGCTTGCTCGCGATGGTGTGTCAGGCACATTGGTGTAACTGACCCACCATCGCGAGCAAGCTCGCTCCTACAAGGGGATTGCGTTCACACCCTCAGTCGTCGCTGACGCTGATGTTCGGCATCGCCGGCGTCAACGCTTCCTGCAACACGATCCGCGCGCCGACATGGCGGGCCAGTTCCTGGTAAACCATCGCAATCTGGCTATCAGGCTCGGCGATCACTGTTGGCTTGCCGCCATCGGCCTGCTCGCGGATGACCATCGACAGCGGCAGCGAAGCCAGCAGTTCAACGCCATACTGGTTGGCCAGTTTCACACCACCGCCTTCGCCAAACAGATGCTCGGCATGCCCGCAGTTGGAGCAGATGTGCACGGCCATGTTCTCCACCACGCCCAGCACCGGGATGTTGACCTTGCGGAACATTTCCACGCCCTTGCGTGCGTCCAGCAATGCCAGGTCCTGTGGGGTGGTCACGATCACCGCACCGGCCACCGGCACTTTCTGCGCCAGGGTCAACTGGATGTCACCGGTGCCTGGCGGCATGTCGATGACCAGGTAATCGAGGTCACCCCACGCGGTCTGGGTGACCAGTTGCAACAGGGCGCCCGAAACCATCGGCCCGCGCCAGACCATCGGCGTGTTGTCGTCGGTGAGGAAAGCCATGGACATCACTTCGACGCCATGGGACTTGAGCGGAACGAACCACTTCTGATCCTTGACCTCGGGGCGGGTACGCTCGGGTATGCCGAACATGATGCCCTGGCTCGGGCCGTAGATGTCCGCATCGAGAATCCCGACCTTGGCGCCTTCCCGGGCCAGAGCCAGGGCCAGGTTGGCCGCCGTGGTGGATTTGCCCACGCCGCCCTTGCCGGACGCCACGGCCACCACGTTTTTCACGTTCGCCAAGCCCGGAATCTGCGCCTGAGCCTTGTGCGCGGCGATCACGCTGGTGATTTCGACCTTGGCACTTGCCACGCCATCCAGCCCCTGAATGGCCATTTCCAGCATCTGCGCCCAGCCACTCTTGAACAGACCGGCGGCGTAACCCAGTTCAAGCTGAACGCTGACGCGGTCGCCCTGGATCTCGATGTTGCGCACGCACCCGGCGCTGACCGGGTCCAGGTTCAGGTAAGGGTCGGTGTATTGGCGAAGGACGGCTTCCACCGCTGCGCGATTGACGGCGCTCATGGGCAACTCCGAAAACAGGACTGGAAAAGATAGTGGCTATCGTACCTGTTCCGAGCGTTCGGCGGGATGTTGAACCTTCACCTGTTACTCATCCAATGAAACAGGCTCACAGGGTGAAAAATATGCGCCGGCGCTTTATAGTGGCCGACCTCCGTTTCATCAAGTAGCCGAGCCCCATGTCCGAGCCACGCAAGATCCTCGTCACCAGCGCCCTGCCCTATGCCAATGGTTCGATTCACCTCGGCCATATGCTGGAATACATCCAGACCGATATGTGGGTGCGTTTCCAGAAGCACCGCGGCAATCAATGCATCTATGTCTGCGCCGACGACGCCCACGGTTCGGCGATCATGCTGCGCGCGGAAAAGGAAGGCATCACCCCGGAACAACTGATCGCCAACGTCCAGGCTGAACACAGCGCCGACTTTGCCGACTTCCTGGTGGACTTCGACAATTTCCACTCCACTCACGCCGAAGAAAACCGTGAGCTGTCGAGCCAGATCTACCTGAAGCTGCGTGACGCCGGGCACATCGCCACGCGTTCGATCACCCAGTACTTCGACCCGGAAAAGAAAATGTTCCTGGCCGACCGCTTCATCAAGGGCACCTGCCCGAAATGCGGCACCGAAGACCAGTACGGCGACAACTGCGAAAAATGCGGTGCGACCTACGCACCGACCGACCTGAAGGATCCGAAGTCGGCGATCTCCGGCGCCACACCGGTGCTCAAGGATTCCCAGCACTTCTTCTTCAAGCTGCCAGACTTCCAGCAAATGCTGCAAACCTGGACCCGCAGCGGCACCCTGCAGGATGCCGTCGCCAACAAGATCGCCGAATGGCTGGATGCCGGCCTGCAACAGTGGGACATCTCCCGCGATGCACCGTATTTCGGTTTTGAAATCCCCGACGAACCGGGCAAGTACTTCTACGTGTGGCTGGATGCGCCGATCGGTTACATGGCCAGCTTCAAGAACCTGTGCAACCGCACGCCGGAGCTGGACTTCGACGCGTTCTGGGGCAAGGACTCCACCGCCGAGCTGTACCACTTCATCGGCAAGGACATCGTCAACTTCCACGCCCTGTTTTGGCCAGCCATGCTCGAGGGCGCGGGCTACCGCAAGCCGACCGGCATCAACGTGCACGGCTACCTGACTGTCAACGGTCAGAAAATGTCCAAGTCCCGCGGCACCTTCATCAAGGCCCGGACCTACTTGGACCACCTGTCGCCGGAATACCTGCGCTATTACTACGCGGCCAAGCTGGGCCGTGGCGTTGATGACCTCGACCTGAACCTCGAAGACTTCGTGCAGAAGGTCAACTCCGACCTTGTGGGCAAGGTCGTCAACATCGCCAGCCGTTGTGCCGGTTTCATCAACAAGGGCAATGCCGGCGTAATGGTCGACACCAACGCCGCGCCTGAACTGACCGAAGCCTTCCTGGCCGCCGCGCCAGGTATCGCCGACGCCTATGAAGCCCGCGACTTTGCCCGTGCCATGCGCGAGATCATGGGCCTGGCCGACCGCGCCAACGCCTGGATCGCCGACAAGGCGCCGTGGTCGTTGAACAAACAGGAAGGCAAACAGGATGAAGTCCAGGCCATCTGCGCCACAGGCGTCAACCTGTTCCGCCAACTGGTGATCTTCCTCAAGCCGGTGCTGCCGCTGCTGGCCGCCGACGCCGAAGCGTTCCTCAACGTCGCGCCACTGACCTGGAACGATCACGCGACCTTGCTCGGCAATCACCAGCTGAACGAGTTCAAGCCGCTGATGACCCGCATCGACCCGGTAAAAGTGCAAGCCATGACCGACGCCTCGAAAGAAGACCTGACCGCCAGCCAGACCGACACTGGCGAAGCCGCACCTGCCGGCAATGGCGAACTGGCCAAGGATCCGCTGTCGCCGGAAATCGAGTTCGACACCTTTGCCGCTGTCGACCTGCGTGTCGCGCTGATCGTCAAGGCTGAACACGTGGAAGGTGCCGACAAGCTGTTGCGCCTGACCCTGGATATCGGTGACGAGCAACGCAACGTGTTCTCCGGGATCAAGAGCGCTTACCCGGACCCGTCCAAGCTCGATGGGCGCCTGACCATGATGATCGCCAACCTCAAGCCACGGAAAATGAAGTTTGGTATCTCCGAAGGCATGGTGATGGCGGCAGGCCCTGGCGGAGAAGAAATCTACCTGCTCAGCCCTGACAGCGGCGCCAAGCCTGGCCAGCGCATCAAGTAAGGTCTGCGGCAAATCGATCCCACAGTCGTGCCTGGCGCGGCTGTGGGATTTTCATGTCTGGCCCACCCTCCCGCCTTGCCGGATAATGCCTAAGCTTTTTAGACCATCTCCTGTAGGAGCGAGCTCGTTCGCGATGGTCGTTAACGATTATGCGTGTCCACAGGTTGAACGCAGCGCCCTTGAGTCCATCGCCGGAACGCCGCCCGGACCAAGCTCGCTCCTACAAAAACTACCGTTCTTGTCGGCACGAACAATGACCGAAATCCTGCTTACGCTTATCAGCGCTGCCCTGATCAACAACCTCGTGTTGCAATGGCCATTGGCCGTCGATCCACTGTTGGCCGGTCAGCGTCGTCAGGTACATGCCCTGGGCATTGCGACGACATGCCTGATGCTGGTCGTGAGCATGCTCGGCTACGCGCTCTATCAATGGATGCTGGTGCCACTACAATTGACGCCGCTGCGTCTGTTTGTGTTTCTGCCATTGAGCGTGCTGCTGATCAGCCCGTTGCTGAAGTTGCTGGCGCGGTTGTTTTCGACACTACCATTCGAAGGCCTCTGGCCGTTGCTGCTGGGCAATGCTGGCGTACTCGGCGTGGCCCTGCTCAATGCTCAGGAAGACAAGGGCTTCTTTCACGCCACTGCCTTGAGCCTCGGTGCAGGGTTGGGCTTCTGGCTGGTGTTGAGCCTGTTCACTGATTTGCGTGAACGCACGGCCGACAACGATGTTCCCCTGCCCTTTCGCGGCTTGCCGATCGACCTGATTGGTGCCGGCCTGATCGCAGTGGCTTTTCTCGGATTCAGCGGACTGATCAAAACATGAGTCTGATTCAATGCATCGACGCACTCTTGCCGCAAACCCAATGCGGCAAGTGCGGGCACCCCGGGTGCAAGCCGTATGCCGAAGGCATCGCCAGCGGTGAGCCGATCAACAAGTGCCCTCCCGGAGGCAACGAAACCATCGCGGCCCTGGCTGAACTGCTGAAGGTGCCGGTGCTGGAGTTGGACATCACTCGCGGCTCGGCACCTGCGCAGATCGCCTATATCCGCGAGGCCGAGTGCATTGGTTGCACCAAGTGCATTCAGGCCTGCCCGATCGATGCCATCGTCGGCGCGGCCAAGCTGATGCACACGGTGATCATTGATGAGTGCACCGGTTGCGACCTCTGCGTGGCACCGTGCCCGGTGGACTGCATCGAAATGCGCCCACTGCCGCCGAACACTGTACTGCCTGTTGTCGGGGGCCTGGCCCTCACACCGCAGGCGCGGCAGGCCCGCAACCTCAAGCGCGATCACGCACGGCGCCGCTTCGAACAACGCAATGCCCGCTTGCAGCGTGAGGAGCAACAGAAAATCGCCGAGCGCCAGGCAAGGCAGCGAGCCGCGCAACCTGCCGAGACGACAGCCGACCCGGTGCAGGCGGCCCTCGAGCGCGTCCGCGCACAGAAAACCGCCAATGCCGATGCCGCGCTGAAAAAGGCCAAGATCGAGGTGGCGATGAGTCGGGCGCAGTTGCACAAATCGCTGAAGGCCTTCGGGCATCCGCCGACCTTCGAACAGCAATCGCAGTTGATCGCACTGCAACAACAGTTCGAAGCCGCCGAACAAAACCTGGCGCAACTGGAAAGCGCCGCTCCACCTTCCCCTGCACCGACGGTCGCGGCTGCGTCGTCAAATGATGCCGATCTGAAACGGGCCAAAATCCAGTTGGCCATGCGCCGCGCCGAACTCAAGAAGGCTCAGGCCAACGAAGCACCAGCGGAACAAATCGAAGCCCTGGAACGCGCACTCGGTGAAGCCGAACGCCTGGTGGACGCCCATGCCAGCCCTTGACGCGGTGGATGATCGCCTGCAACAGGCGATGAAACTGGTGCTGTTGGCCACGCTGCCGGGAATCCTGGCGGCGTTCTGGCTGTACGGCTGGGGTGTGTTGATCAATCTGCTTCTGGCGGCCACTGCCGCGTTGGCCGTCGAGGCCGCCGTCGTGCAATGGCGCAAGCAGCCGCCGGGGCCAACTTTGAGTGACGGTAGCGCGCTGGTCAGTGCCACATTGCTGGCTCTGGCACTGCCGCCTTACTGCCCATGGTGGCTGACCCTCAGTGCTGCCGCTTCTGCGATGGTGTTCGGCAAGCACTTGTATGGTGGCGTCGGTTCGAATCCCTTCAACCCGGCGATGCTTGGCTTGGCTCTGGTACTGGTGACCTTTCCCCAACCAATGACCCATTGGCCATTGCCCCATGGCATGGATCTGTTGAGCGGCCTGCAGCACGTGTTTGGCATCGGCCATGTGCCGGATGCGTGGGTGCAGGCCACGGCACTGGACAGTCTGCGGATCAACAAAAGCCTGACCATGGATGAACTGTTTGCCGGCAACCCGGCATTCGGCCACTTTGGTGGCCGGGGGGTGGAATGGGTGAACCTGGCATTTGTGGCGGGTGGAGCGTTTCTCCTGCAACGAAGGGTGATCAGCTGGCATGCACCGGTCGGCATGCTGGCCAGCCTGTTCATCATCAGCCTGTTGTGCTGGAACGGCTCGGGCTCCGACTCCCATGGCTCGCCGTTGTTTCATCTGCTGACCGGCGCGACCATGCTGGGTGCGTTCTTCATCATCACCGAACCGGTGTCCGGCGCCAGAAGCCCTGGCGCGAAACTGTTGTTCGGCGCTGGTGTTGGGCTTCTCACTTATCTGATTCGTACCTGGGGTGGCTACCCGGACGGCATCGCCTTCGCTGTGCTGTTGATGAACCTGTGCGTGCCGGCGCTGGAGCGGTTCGTGGCGGCCAGGCAACAGCCGGAGGCGCCATGAACCGGACATCAAGCATCGCGCTTGTGGTGCTTTTGGCCGCACTGGGCCTTGGCGTGACGTACTTCGTACAACTCGGCAGCGCGCCACGCATTGCAGCCGAACAGCGCCTGATCGACAGCCGTAACCTGCTGGACCTGATCGCGCCGGACAGCTACGACAATCAACCACTCGAACACCCCATAACGATTGAAGCAGCCGCACTGACCAACAGCACCTTGCTGGGTGGTTATATGGCGACCCGGGCCGATCAACCCGTCGCGGTCTTGCTGCGCAGTCAAACCCTTGGCTACGCCGGTGCCATCGACCTGTTGATCGCAGTCGACGCCAATGGCAGGTTGCTGGGCGTCAAAACCCTCAAACAGTCGGAAACACCAGGACTTGGGGCTCGGATCGCCGACTGGCCCAATGCCTGGCTCCAGGTTTTTTCCGGCAAGTCTCGAACAGAACCCGGTGACAGCGGCTGGGCGCTGAAAAAGGATCAGGGACAGTTCGATCAGATCGCAGGCGCAACCATCACCTCAAGAGCGGTGATCAATGCCGTCCACGATGCCTTGCGCTACTTCGATGAACACCGGCAACAACTGCTCGGAATCCCTGCCCATGGATAACTCATCGACTCTGCGCAACGCCTTGATGCTGACGCCACTGATCGGCGTCACCCACTCGCTGATGGCTGCAGTTGGCCTGTGCCTGATGTTCTTGGTGGTGACTCAGTTGTTCGGTCTGGCCATGGGTGCCCTGCGATCTCGACTGGTCCCGGCGACCCGTATGCTGGCCAGCATCCTGTTGGCAGCCACCCTCACCAGTTGCGCGGAACTCATGGCACAAGCCTGGTCGCTGCAATGGCAGCAGCATCTGGGGATTTATGGAGCCTTGATCGCCTTGCAATGCGTTGTACTGGAACACACCGGGGTCTTTCAGAGCGATTGGCGTCAACGCCTGCGACTCAATAGCCTGTTTGCCACGCTGATGATCACGCTGGGCCTGCTGCGCGAACTCATCGGCAACGGAACACTTGGAAACCATCTATCGTGGCTGTTCGGTGCAACGCAAACTGACTGGCATGGCTGGGTGCTGGTGGCTGACGGCGGACTGCGCCTGACCACACTGGTCCCTGGCGGGTTCATCCTGCTCGGACTCCTGATCGCCGCCTGGCAGGCCTGGCGCCCCACGCCCACACATTGATTGCCTTCGAGGAAACGCACTGCCCATGAATGCCGCAAAACGTCTGGAAATTTTCCGCCGACTGCACGAGGACAACCCGGAACCAAAGACCGAACTGGCCTATTCCTCCCCCTTCGAATTACTGATTGCCGTGATTCTCTCGGCGCAGTCCACCGATGTCGGCGTCAACAAGGCCACAGCCAGGCTGTTCCCGGTCGCCAATACCCCGGCAGCGATGCATGCCCTGGGTGTCGAAGGGCTGTCGGAGTACATCAAGACCATCGGGCTGTACAACAGCAAAGCGAAAAACGTGATCGAAACCTGCCGTTTGCTGGTCGAGCGTCACGCCGGCGAGGTCCCACAAACCCGCGAAGAGCTGGAAGCACTGCCCGGCGTCGGCCGCAAGACCGCCAATGTGGTACTCAATACGGCATTCCGTCAGCTGACCATGGCCGTCGACACGCATATTTTCAGGGTCAGCAACCGGACTGGCATTGCTCCCGGCAAGAATGTGGTGGAAGTCGAGAAAAAACTGATGAAGTTCGTGCCCAAGGAGTACCTGCTCGACTCCCATCACTGGCTGATCCTTCATGGTCGCTATGTTTGCCTGGCCCGCAAGCCCCGATGCGGAAGCTGCCGGATCGAGGACTTGTGCGAATACAAGCACAAAACCTCCGACGATTGAGGCGCTATTGGGTTTATTGATTTGTCGATTGAAAAAATCTTTTTTACCCGCCGGGAGAATGTCGATATAAGGGGCGCCAAAGGCCTTCTTAGCCTGGAGCAACTAAATGAGTACTGGCAAAGAGCAATTAGACGTAGAAGAAGATTTCACCACCGCCGAAACCGATGACGCTGAACCGGTGGTTGAAGTAGCGAAAACTAATCTGAGCAAACGCCGCACCATCGACAACCTGCTGGAGGAGCGCCGACTGCAAAAGCAATTGGCCGATTACGATTTTGATTTATGACACCTGAAAGCCTCCCGAAACGGAGGCTTTTTTTTACTAAGTGCCGCACCCCGATAGGCGCCCCTTGTCGCGCAGTTATGCCATCACACCAGACCATTGCGTTGTGCCAGTTCGATCAGATCGACCAGAGACCGCGCATTCAGCTTGAGCAACAGGCGGGTCTTGTAAATACTGACTGTTTTATTGCTGAGAAACATCCCATCGGCAATCTCTTTATTGGTCTTTCCTCGGGCCAACTGCTGCAGGACCATCATTTCCCGCCCCGACAATCGATCGACCATATCGGCCTCACTGGCATTCCCCAAACTGCAACGTACGGTATGCAAGGCTTGATTAGGAAAGTAACTGTAGCCTGACAAAACGGCCTTTATTGCACTGAGCAACTCCGTGAGGTCTTGTTGTTTGCAGACATAACCGGCTGCACCGGATTGCATGCAACGCATCGAAAAATGTCCCGGCGCCTGGGAAGTCAAAATCAGCACTTTCATCGGCATTGAAGTCGAAGATAAACGCGCGATAACTTCCAACCCGTCCAGCTTCGGAATCCCGATATCCAGAATGACAATGTCCGGCATAAGTTCACGGGCTAGTTGCAGTGCGTCCACACCATTATCGGTTTCTGCAATAACTTCGTAGCCATGACGTTCCATTAGCATACGTACCGCAAGACGAATGACGGGGTGATCATCCACGATCAGCACTTTATTCATGGGCAAGTCCAATTTTCGCTGTTCGAATTTTTAGAGCCCGCACAATAGCCTAGTCGTTTCACCCATGGCATGTCGCCCCTCCCGGCCACCCACACCAAGAGACATCCCCTACAAACAACACGGATTCCTCCTACAAAAATCCCTCGAACAGAATGAATTTAAAACTGTATCAGCGTCAGTGTGTCGCACTTTCCAGCAGCCACCCGTGTCGATTTACGACCAGAATTTTTCGAGAGCCAGCTTGATCCGGTCGCGCCCTGATAAACACCAGCCTCTACCTTTCCGCTAAAACGTAACTGATATTTTCGCACTCAACACCCACACCAGAAATATCACACACTTCGCATCCAATTACTCTTACAGCAAATAATATTTTTTGAGCAATCATTAAACCACGCCAAAAATTCAAGAAATCGAAGAGCAATACAACAAACAAATAAAAACCTGTCAAAAACCAGCAGACAATCAAAATCACTACAATAGGCATCACATCGAACCAACTTCATAAACCACTCGAGAACAGACAACCCGGCATGAGTACAGAACATGATAAAAAAACGAATCACCAACCCAATGACAATTATCGCGATATTCGCAGCACTCTCTGAAACTTCGGCAGCCGTCTCGCTACCCTTCCTTGATCAGGAGGAAAGAGAACTCTACGTCTGGTTCCTGATCAGCTTTCCGTTTTATTTACTTTTACTTTTTTTCGCGACACTCAACTTCAACTATAAATCACTTTATGCACCCTCCGATTTTGAAAAGGGAAAGCACTTCATGAAGGCCATGGATGATGTTGGGCGCTCGGAAAAAAAAGCGTCCGCAAAACCGTCTGAAAACCCCACACTGGAAACGTCAGCGAATGGCTGGCGGTCAGCCCGAACGCCCTGTGGTGCACAGGACCCGCCAACCAGGATTGGTCTGCAAACCACTGTCTCTGTTCAGCATCACCTTCAGTTACCGGAACCGGTAAAGGACCTGTACGTCGTTGATGTACGCTGGATGAGCGAAGAGGTCGAGTTTGGAGCGCTGCTGGAAAAAATCCAGAGGCCACGGGAAAAGACGGCGTACGTGATTCTGTTTGTCACTTGTGCCGTTTCGGAGAAATTACTGAAAGCCAGTGCGCTTGGACATACAAAGCAGGCCAGCAAGCGCGGTGCCGCCTTTTATGTGACCTACAATCCGGACTCGCACAGGTTGTCGGTCATCGATCTCGCCGGGCAACCGGCGAACAGCAACCTGTAGTACAGGTCAGGCCATCGAGAAGGAGAAAAACAGGAAATCATCAACGGAAACGAAAACACCCGACAACGCAGTAACTGGCATCACACCCCGTTTTCAGGTACCTGACCTCGTCGAGGACGAGGTCAGGTACCCATCACGATGTCAAAGGTCTCAGAACAGCTTCCGGCCTTTGTTCGCCGCAATGCGCATGCGCAGGGCGTTGAGCTTGATGAAGCCCGCGGCATCCGCCTGGTTGTACGCGCCGCCATCTTCTTCGAAGGTAGCGATGTTGGCGTCGAACAGCGAGTCGTCGGACTTGCGGCCAGTGACGATCACATTGCCCTTGTACAGTTTCAGGCGCACAACGCCGTTCACGTTGACCTGGGACGCATCGATCATCTGTTGCAGCATCAGACGCTCAGGGCTCCACCAGTAGCCGGTATAGATCAGGCTGGCGTACTTGGGCATCAGCTCGTCCTTGAGGTGAGCCACTTCGCGGTCCAGGGTGATCGATTCGATCGCACGGTGGGCGCGCAGCATGATGGTGCCGCCAGGGGTTTCGTAGCAGCCACGGGACTTCATGCCCACGTAGCGGTTCTCGACGATGTCGAGACGGCCGATACCGTGCTCACCACCGATACGGTTCAGGGTCGCCAGCACGGTGGCCGGAGTCATTTCGACGCCGTCCAGCGCGACGATGTCGCCGTTGCGGTAGGTCAGTTCCAGGTACTGCGGCTTGTCTGGAGCGTTTTCCGGGGAAACGGTCCAGCGCCACATGTCTTCTTCGTGCTCGGTCCAGGTGTCTTCCAGCACGCCGCCTTCATAGGAGATGTGCAGCAGGTTGGCATCCATGGAGTACGGGGACTTCTTCTTGCCGTGGCGCTCGATCGGAATCGCGTGCTTCGCGGCGTAATCCATCAGCTTTTCACGGGACAGCAGGTCCCACTCGCGCCAAGGAGCGATCACTTTCACACCTGGCTTCAAGGCGTACGCACCGAGTTCGAAACGAACCTGGTCGTTACCCTTGCCGGTAGCGCCATGGGAAATGGCGTCTGCACCGGTTTCGTTGGCAATTTCGATCAGGCGCTTGGCGATCAACGGACGAGCGATGGAAGTACCCAGCAGGTACTCGCCTTCGTAAACGGTGTTGGCGCGGAACATCGGGAAAACGAAATCGCGCACGAACTCTTCGCGCAAGTCGTCGATGTAGATCTCTTTGACGCCCATGGCCTGAGCCTTGGCGCGTGCAGGTTCGACCTCTTCGCCCTGACCCAGGTCAGCGGTGAAGGTCACTACTTCACAGTTATAAGTATCCTGCAGCCACTTGAGGATCACCGAAGTGTCCAGGCCGCCGGAATACGCCAGAACGACCTTGTTTACGTCCGCCATGCCATCACTCCACGGGGTTCTACGGAAAGCCGGGAAGTCTACCGCTCATGCAGAATAATTTACAGTGGCGCGACAGCTTATGACGACGAAGCGACAGATTATGTCGAGAGCGCGACGATTACAGCCGGGTCAGGAAGTGGCCGAAGTGGCCGCTTTCGTCGCCTGCGGGGCGACTTGTTCCGCGGGTGCTCCGCGCTCCAGGCGCACCGCTACTCGACGGTTCTTCGCGCGGTTGGTGTTGTTGGTGTTCGGCGCCACCGGATAACGCTCGCCATGGAAACGCAGAGTGATTTGCGATTCCTGGATGCCGTTGGCCTTGAAGAACTCCATCACTGCCAGGGCTCGGCGCCGCGACAGGTCGCGGTTGGTCAGGCGATTGCCGCTGTTGTCGGAGTGACCGTCGAGCTCGATGTGATTGACCGTCGGATCGGCCTTCATGTACTCCAGCATTACCTGCAGTTTGGCTTTTGCGGCGCTGTCGAGTTCGATTCCGCCGCCGGGGAAGCCGATTTCCGATTGCTTCACCTGTTCGAAATTCTGTGGCAACAGTTTCGCCACGCAACCCTGGTAGTCGGCAAACGCCTTGGTGAACCTGACCGGCAACAAGCGTACTTCCGACACCCGCCCATCCCCCGAGGAATGTCGAACGACCGGGCTGCGACCGTCCATCAGGCCACTGATCAGACGCCCGGCCTGAACCTGTGAGCTATTGAACAATACGTTGCCACTGCCGATTCTCACCGTGCCCAGGTTGATATCGTCACGGCCCGGCTGCCACGGCGCGGCAGCGGCCAGCAAGGTGGCCGAACCACCGCCGATCATCGGGTTGTAGGCTTTCAGACGGAAAGTCGCCTGCTCGCCGGCACGACGCACGAACTCGCCCGAACCGAAATCGGTAACCGGCTGAGTCAGGCGGCATTCGAACTTGTCGCCTTCGACCGTCCACTCAATGTTCTCCAGACGTGTCTGGAAAGTGAGCGCCATCGCCGGAAGGCTGGCAAACACACTGAGCAAGGCTAAATAACGCTGGCGCACGGGAGGCTCCACTGGCTTCTACAACAAAAAGACCGACACACACATGTTTACGGCATACCTGTTGGATATCGGAAGCTTCCTGCAAAACTTGATAGCGAGTGCCTGCAAGAGTCTTTTCCGGTAGCATTCCCTTGAGTTTGACCCGCCTGGAATCCCCTCATGTCCGACCGCCTGACCCTGCTGCGTCCCGACGACTGGCATATTCATCTTCGCGATGGTGCCGTGCTGACCAATACCGTCGCGGATGTCGCGCGCACCTTTGGCCGCGCCATCATCATGCCCAACCTGGTTCCACCGGTACGCAATGCGGCCGAAGCCGACGGCTATCGGCAGCGGATTCTCGCTGCCCGCCCGGCCGGCAGCCTGTTCGAGCCACTGATGGTCCTGTACCTGACCGACCGCACCCAGCCTGAAGAAATTCGCGAGGCCAAGGCCAGCGGATTCATTCACGCCGCCAAGCTGTACCCGGCTGGCGCGACCACCAACTCGGATTCTGGCGTCACCAGCATCGACAAAATCTTCCCTGCACTCGAGGCCATGGCCGAAGTCGGGATGCCGTTGTTGGTCCACGGTGAAGTCACCCGGGGCGATGTCGACGTGTTCGACCGAGAAAAAATCTTCATCGACGAGCACATGCGTCGTGTGGTCGAGCGTTTCCCGACCCTCAAAGTGGTCTTCGAACACATCACCACCGCGGACGCCGTGCAGTTCGTCAACTCGGCTTCGGCCAACGTGGGCGCGACCATTACCGCGCATCACCTGTTGTACAACCGCAACCACATGCTGGTGGGCGGGATTCGGCCGCACTTCTATTGCCTGCCGATCCTCAAGCGCAATACCCACCAGGAAGCCCTGCTCGACGCGGCCACCAGCGGCAGCGACAAGTTCTTCCTCGGCACCGACTCGGCCCCCCACGCCCAGCATGCCAAGGAAGCGGCCTGCGGCTGCGCCGGTTGCTACACCGCCTATGCGGCGATCGAGATGTACGCCGAAGCCTTCGAACAGCGCAATGCGCTGGACAAGCTCGAGGCCTTCGCCAGCCTCAACGGTCCTCGGTTCTATGGTCTGCCGGCCAACACCGATCGCATCACCCTGGTCCGCGAAGAGTGGACCGCCCCGACCAGCCTGCCATTTGGCGAGCTGACCGTTATCCCGCTGCGCGCCGGTGAAAAACTGCGCTGGCGCCTGCTGGAGGAACACGCGTGAGTGAAGACCATTTCGACGACGAACTGGAAGGCAATGGCGGCGGAGGCGGCCCTCGTCATCCAATGGCGGCAAGGTTTCGTGGTTACCTGCCGGTTGTCGTCGACGTAGAGACCGGTGGCTTCAACTCGGCCACCGATGCCCTGCTGGAGATCGCCGCGACCACCATCGCCATGGATGAAAAGGGTTTTGTTTACCCGGATCACACCTACTTTTTCCGTGTCGAGCCGTTCGAAGGCGCGAACATCGAAGCGGCAGCCCTGGAATTCACCGGGATCAAGCTCGATCACCCGCTGCGCATGGCGGTGAGTGAAGAGTCTGCCCTGAACGATATCTTCCGCGGCGTGCGCAAGGCCCTCAAGGCCAACGGTTGCAAACGGGCGATCCTGGTCGGGCATAACAGCAGTTTCGACCTGGGCTTCCTGAATGCGGCAGTTGCGCGGCTGGACATGAAGCGCAATCCGTTCCATCCGTTCTCCAGCTTCGATACCGCAACGCTTGCCGGTCTCGCTTACGGCCAGACCGTGTTGGCCAAGGCGTGCCAGGCAGCGGACATCGACTTCGACGGTCGCGAGGCTCACTCGGCTCGCTACGATACCGAGAAGACGGCAGAGCTGTTCTGCGGCATCGTCAATCGCTGGAAGCAGATGGGTGGTTGGGAAGACTTCGGCGACTGATGGTGACTGCTGCTTGCTCTTTGTAGGAGCCGAGCTTGCTCGCGATGGACGTCAACGATAACGCGGGGAGCCTGGTTCCCCCGCGGTGTTCATGATTCCATCGCGAGCAAGCTCGCTCCTACAGGGACTTCAGCACATAAAAAAACCGGCCTCGAAGGCCGGTTTTTTTATACCTGGAACGCCTTACAGAGCGGCAGCGTGCTCGGTCAGGTAAGCAGCAACGCCTTCTGGCGAAGCGTTCATGCCTTTGTCGCCTTTTTTCCAGTTGGCAGGGCAGACTTCGCCGTGCTCTTCGTGGAATTGCAGAGCGTCGACCAGACGGATCAGCTCTTCCATGTTACGGCCCAGCGGCAGGTCGTTGACGATCTGCGAGCGGACAACGCCTTTGTCGTCGATCAGGAACGCGCCACGGAAAGCCACGCCATCAGCGGACTGAACGTCGTAGGCCTTCATGATGTCCTGCTTGATGTCGGCAGCCATGGTGTAGCGAACCTGGCCGATACCGCCATTGTTCACTGGAGTGTTGCGCCATGCGTTGTGGGTGAAGTGCGAGTCGATCGAAACAGCGATCACTTCAACGTTGCGTGCCTTGAAGTCAGACATGCGGTTGTCCAGAGCGATCAGCTCGGACGGGCAAACGAAGGTGAAGTCCAGTGGATAGAAGAACACCAGGCCGTATTTGCCTTTGATCGCCGAGGACAGGGTGAAGCTGTCAACGATCTCGCCATTGCCGAGTACGGCCGGTACGGTGAAGTCAGGGGCTTGTTTGCCTACGAGTACGCTCATTGGATATCTCCTGGTGTAATAGCGTGAGAAACAGGGTTCGCATCAGCCTGCCACCCTGAGGCGACAGCCCTGTGACACGATCCCCGGTCGCAAAAGACCGGCCATCATACACCGCGTGTTTGAGCTGGCTTAGCTGTTTTTTCCCCGTACGATGAAATCCCCGCCGGTTTTGGATCACCGATTTGCCAGGCAGACCGTTCGTCAGCCATACCCGTTTATGACGAAAAGTGCTCTGAAACCACTTTGACAATCATTCTCGTTAACATTAAGATCCATCGCAATTGAGTCACAATCAGCGACGGTCCTTCCCTATGTATGTTTGCCTCTGCACTGGCGTCACCGACGGTCAAATCCGCGATGCGATCTATGAAGGATGCTGCAGCTACAAGGAAGTCCGTGTGGCCACCGGCGTTGCGAGCCAGTGCGGCAAATGTGCCTGCCTCGCCAAGGAAGTGGTCCGAGAGACCCTGACCAAACTGCAAACGGCCCAGGCTGCAATTCCTTATCCAGCAGAATTTACCGCAGCTTAAACATCGAATTTCAAAGAACCGGACATATGTCCGGTTTTTTTATGCCTCAAAATCAACTAGTTATGCTCTAGACGCGGAACACAAACATTCTTATTCCGATTAATTTTCATTTAAGTTTCAATAACTTAGGTTTGACACTATTAAGTACGAGGCTCAAACTCTGCTCTATTGACAGCTAATACAGGGCAGGACCCCATCATGAAAGGCGACGTTACAGTCATCCAGCATCTCAACAAGATCCTCGCCAATGAGCTGGTCGCGATCAATCAATACTTCCTGCATGCGCGCATGTATGAAGATTGGGGCCTGAACAAGCTCGGCAAGCACGAGTACCACGAATCCATCGACGAGATGAAGCACGCGGACAAGCTGATCAAGCGCATCCTGTTCCTTGAAGGCCTGCCGAATGTCCAGGACCTGGGCAAGCTGCACATCGGCGAGCACACCAAGGAAATGCTTGAGTGTGACCTGCGTATCGAGAAAACCGGCCATGCCGATCTCAAAGTGGCTATCGCGCATTGCGAAAAGGTTGGCGACTTCGGTAGCCGTGAACTGCTTGAAGACATCCTCGAGTCCGAAGAAGAACATATCGACTGGCTGGAAACCCAACTGGGCCTGATCGATAAAGTGGGCCTTGAGAACTATCTGCAATCGCAGATGGGCGAAGACGAGTAAGTTCTACGCCATTAATCTCGATGCAATAAAAAGCCCCGCTCTCTTTGAAGAGGCGGGGCTTTTTTGTGCCTGCCGTTGTAGGAGCGAGCTTGCTCCGGGCGGCGTTCCGACGATGGTCGTTAACGATAACGCTGGGAGCCTGACACCCAGCGGCGTTCTTTAGTCCATCGCGAGCGAGCTCGCTCCTACAGGAAGCGAATCAGGCTTCGGTCTTTGGAGCAGCAGCCTTGGCGGCGGCGTCCTTGATCAGGCTCTGCAGCGAACCGTCAGCAGCCATTTCAGTCATGATGTCGCTACCGCCGACCAGCTCACCGGCAACCCACAGCTGTGGGAAGGTTGGCCAGTTGGCGTATTTTGGCAGGTTGGCGCGGATTTCCGGGTTCTGCAGGATGTCCACGTACGCAAACTTTTCGCCACACGCCATCACGGCCTGCGCGGCTTTCGCGGAGAAGCCGCACTGCGGGGCATTCGGCGAGCCTTTCATGTAAAGCAGAATGGTGTTGTTGGCAATCTGCTCTTTAATCGTTTCGATGATATCCATGGAGCACCTCGGCTGAACTTTCCGACTCATGGGTCGGCACGGTGGCGCATTGTAACGGAAAGCCGAGCGCCCTGCTCGGTCTCTCCGTCTGACTGATTCACGCCGCCACCACGATCACCGGCACACCATTGAGCGCGGCATTTCCCGACAGTTCGTCAATCTGGCGTTCGTCGGTCAGGTCGTTGGCGCTGGAGCCCGGTTGACTGCTGGCAATCGACATTTGCACGCCCGGCCGCGCGTGCCCCCAGCCGTGAGGCAGGCTGACCACGCCTTTCATCATGTCCAGACTGCCAAGCACTTCGACTTCGATCACACCCACCCGCGAACTGACCCGAACGCGCTGTCCGTCGCTGAGCCCGCGACAGGCCAGATCGTCCGGATGCATCAGCAACTGGTGACGCGGCTTGCCCTTTACCAACCGATGATAGTTATGCATCCATGAATTGTTGCTGCGTACATGCCGGCGGCCAATCATCAACAACTCGTCGGCGGCCGGCGCCTTCAAGGCTGCAAAGCGCGCCAGGTCAGCGAGAATCGCCGCAGGCGCGGCCTGGATGCGTTGATTGGCAGTCTTCAGGCGTGGCGTCAGGTTAGGCTTGAGCGCGCCCAGATCGACGCCATGGGGATGATCGAACAAAGTCGCCAGCGACAGCTTGTGCTCTGAATTGTCGCCGTACATTCCCATGCGCAAGCCGAGATCGATCATTTGCGCTGGGGCGATGGTGGGCTTCAGTTCTTTGCCGGTCCTGACGGCAAATGCCTTGGCCAGGCCGACGAAAATCTCCCAGTCGTGCAATGCACCCTGGGGTTTGGCGAGGATGGCGCGGTTGAAACGGCTGACGTTGCGCACCGCGAACAGGTTGAACGTGGTGTCGTAATGGTCGTTTTCCAGCGCCGATGTGGACGGCAGGATCAGGTCGGCGTAACGCGTGGTTTCATTGATGTACAGGTCGATACTGACCATGAACTCCAGCCCGTCCAGCGCCTGTTCGAGTTGTCGGCCATTGGGTGTGGACAACACCGGATTGCCCGCCACGGTGATCAGCGCGCGGACTTGCCCTTCCCCTTCAGTGAGCATCTCTTCGGCCAGCGCCGAGACAGGTAGTTCTCCGGCGTACTCCGGGCGCCCGGAAACCCGGCTCTGCCACAGATTGAAATGCCCGCCCGAGGTCGACGCCACCAGATCCACTGCTGGCTCGGTACACAAGGCACCACCCACGCGATCGAGATTGCCGGTGACCAGGTTGATCAACTGCACCACCCAATGGCACAGAGTACCGAAGGCCTGGGTCGAGACGCCCATGCGGCCATAGCAGACTGCACTCGGTGCCGCGGCGAAGTCCCGCGCCAACTGGCGGATCTGTTCGGCCGGTACGGCGCACAACGGACTCATGGCCTCGGCAGTGAACGGTGCGACGGCCTCCCGTACGTCCTCCAGGCCGTCCACCGGCAGATGACTGTCGCGGGTCAGACCTTCAGCGAACAAGGTATTGAGCAGGCCGAACAACAGCGCTGCATCACCGCCCGGGCGTACGAACAGATGCTGGTCGGCAATCGCCGCCGTTTCACTACGGCGCGGATCGACCACCACCACCTTGCCACCCCGGGCCTGTATCGCCTTCAAGCGTTTCTCCACATCCGGCACGGTCATGATGCTGCCGTTCGAAGCCAGTGGATTGCCGCCCAGGATCAGCATGAAATCGGTGTGGTCGATGTCCGGGATCGGCAGCAGCAGACCGTGGCCGTACATCAAATGACTGGTCAGGTGATGGGGCAATTGATCGACCGACGTAGCGGAAAACCGGTTGCGGGTTTTCAACAGGCCGAGGAAGTAATTGCTGTGGGTCATCAACCCGTAATTGTGCACGCTCGGGTTGCCCTGATAGACCGCCACCGCGTTTTGCCCGTGATGCGCCTGAATGGCAGCGAGGCGTTCGGCGACCAGATTGAATGCCGCTTCCCACTCGATGGGCTGCCATTCATTGCCCACCCGCTGCATCGGCTGATGCAGGCGATCCGGATCGTTCTGAATGTCTTGCAACGCCACGGCCTTGGGGCAGATGTGCCCACGACTGAACGTATCCTGGGGGTCGCCCTTGATCGAAGTGATCTGGACGTTACCGCCTTCGCCCCTGGTGGTTTCGATAGTCAGGCCACAGATGGCTTCGCACAAATGGCAAGCACGGTGATGGAGAGTCTTGGTCATGGCCAGTCTCTGTCTTGTTATGGGCGGGCAACGTAGGCCGCGGAAACAAAACTATGGCGCCAGAGCCGCCGACACGCCAGCGACGTTCGTCTTGTGAATCGAGGGTTATCAGGCCAGCCGATGGCCGTCCGAGTTCAGTTCGAAGGCAGCCTGGGCGGCGCCTGCAACTGAAATTCCTGAAGGGTTTCAATCGGTCCGTGGGGTCCATGCGCGCCGGTCTGCTCGCCGATCGGGCGCCAGTGCTCATCAAGCCCGGCGCTGATGAATGACAAGTCAAAAACCGACTGTCAGCGCACCATTGCCGCCTCGCCTGATTGCCAAGCCCCGAGGGGCCGGTGTACAAATGAACCGCTGCTATCAGGAAACAGGCTTCAAAAGCGCTACCTCGGTAAACCCGTAGCACCTCTGAAACTCCCTAAAAACTGTAGCCCTATTGGTAAGACGCGACATTTAATTATAAGATCGCGCCTTCCCCTATTTCGTCGCCCCGTGCGGCTTACGCCGCAGGTCTCGCCCGTTGTTCCGTTAAACAAGGCTTTGAGCATCTGCGGTTTGTAGCAAAAGGTAGTCAATGATGAGCGCAAGGCACTTTCTCTCCCTGATGGATTGCACGCCCGAAGAGCTGGTCAGCGTGATCCGTCGAGGCGTTGAGCTCAAGGACCTGCGTAACCGCGGCGTACTGTTCGAGCCTCTGAAAAACCGCGTCCTGGGAATGATTTTCGAGAAATCCTCGACCCGTACCCGGATCTCCTTCGAGGCCGGCATGATCCAGCTCGGCGGGCAGGCGATCTTCCTGTCGCCACGTGACACCCAACTGGGTCGTGGCGAGCCGATCGGCGACTGCGCCATCGTCATGTCGAGCATGCTCGATGCAGTGATGATCCGTACCTTTGCCCACAGCAACCTGACCGAATTCGCCGCCAACTCCCGCGTACCGGTGATCAACGGCCTGTCCGATGACCTGCACCCCTGCCAGTTGCTGGCCGACATGCAGACCTTCCTCGAACACCGCGGCTCCATCCAGGGCAAGACCGTGGCCTGGATTGGCGACGGCAACAACATGTGCAACAGCTATATAGAAGCGGCGATCCAGTTCGACTTCCAGTTGCGCGTAGCCTGCCCGGAAGGCTATGAACCCAACCCGGTGTTCCTGGTCAAGGCCGGCGATCGGGTCACCATCGTTCGCGATCCGAAGGAAGCCGTGCGTGGTGCACATCTGGTGAGCACCGACGTCTGGACCTCCATGGGCCAGGAAGAGGAAACCGCCAAGCGTCTGCAACTGTTCGCTCCGTATCAGGTCAACCGCGCCCTGCTCGACCTGGCCGCTGAAGACGTGCTGTTCATGCACTGCTTGCCAGCGCACCGCGGCGAGGAAATCAGCATCGACCTGCTCGATGACAAGCGCTCGGTGGCCTGGGATCAAGCCGAAAACCGTCTGCACGCGCAAAAAGCCCTGCTCGAGTTCCTCGTCGAACCGGCGTATCACCACGCATGAGCCAGCCATTACTGCTTAACCTGCGCAACCTCGCCTGCGGCTATCAAGACCAGCGCGTGGTGCAGAACCTCAACCTGCACCTGAACGCAGGCGACATCGGTTGCCTGCTGGGCTCGTCGGGCTGCGGCAAGACCACCACCCTGAGGGCGATTGCCGGTTTCGAACCGGTGCACGAAGGCGAAATCCAGCTGGCTGGCGAGACCATCTCCAGCGCCGGTTTCACCCTTGCGCCGGAGAAACGTCGCATCGGCATGGTGTTCCAGGACTACGCGCTGTTTCCGCATTTGAGCGTGGCCGACAACATCGCCTTCGGCATTCGCAAGCATCCGCAAAAGGATCGCGTGACCGAAGAGCTGCTGGAACTGGTCAACCTGAAGAATCTCGGCAAGCGTTTCCCCCACGAGCTTTCAGGAGGTCAGCAGCAACGTGTCGCACTGGCCCGTGCCCTGGCGCCGGAACCGCAACTGCTGTTGCTCGACGAACCCTTCTCCAACCTTGATGGCGAATTGCGCCGCAAGCTCAGCCATGAAGTACGCGACATCCTCAAGGCCCGTGGCACCAGCGCGATTCTGGTGACTCACGACCAGGAAGAAGCCTTCGCGGTCAGCGACCACGTTGGAGTGTTCAAGGAAGGTCGCCTGGAACAGTGGGATACGCCTTACAACCTGTATCACGAACCCCTGACACCTTTTGTCGCGAGTTTCATCGGCCAGGGCTATTTCATTCGCGGTCAGTTGAGCAGCCCCGAATCGGTGCAAACCGAACTGGGTGAGTTGCGCGGCAATCGGGCCTACACCTGGCCGGTAGGCGGCGCCGTGGACGTGTTGCTGCGCCCGGACGATATCGTCTATGCGCCGGACAGCGCCCTGAAGGCGCGAATTGCCGGCAAGACGTTCCTGGGTGCATCGACCCTGTATCGCTTGCAACTGCCGACAGGCGCACAGCTGGAGTCGATTTTCCCGAGCCATGTCGATCGTCAGGTTGGGGCGGATGTGGGTATTCGTGTCGCGGCTGAACACCTGGTGCTGTTCCAGGCGTCCGGCAGCACGGCGGCGCAGATTCCAGCTGTTGAATCAGGTGTCCGGCGCTACAGCACGGCCAACTGATACCCCCCCTACTGTAGGAGCGAGCTTGCTCGCGATGGACGACAACGATAACGCGTGCAACCGGAATGAACGCGTTATCCAGACGTTTTTCGCGAGCAAGCTCGCTCCTACGCTGGGTTTGCGTTATCGCAGCATCAGCGTGCCACTGGCAACCAGGGTCGCATTGCCGCCGATCCTCACCCGATCGCCTTCCAGTTGGCAGAACAATTCCCCACCCCGCGCCGAACGCTGAAAAGCCGTCAGGCTCGACTTGGCCAAACGCTTTGACCAGTACGGAATCAGAAGGCAATGGGTCGATCCGGTCACCGGGTCTTCATTGATGCCGATTGCCGGGGCGAAGTAGCGGGAAACGAAATCGTGCTGCTCGCCCCGCGCCGTCACGATGGCGCCCAGCCATGGCAGTTTCGCCAGGGCCACCATGTCCGGCTTGCAGTCGAGCACGGCTTGCTCCGACTCCAGCACCACAAACAGCTCATTTGAAGCCAGTACCTCAACAGCCTTCACGCCCAGTGCACGCTCGATGTCCGAGATCACGTTCACCGGCGATGCAGTGATCGCCGGGAAATCCAGCCACAGCCGCCCACCTTCACGGGTCACGCCCAACGGGCCGGATTTGCAGGTGAAGTCCAGTCGCTCGACGGACTCCTTATAAATCTCGAACAGCACATGAGCGCTAGCCAGCGTCGCGTGACCGCACAATGGCACCTCGGTGGTCGGCGTAAACCAACGGATGTGCCAGCCCTGCCCTTCACGCACGACAAACGCCGTTTCGGCGAGGTTGTGTTCGGCGGCAATCTTTTGCATCAACTCATCGGCGAGCCAGGTGTCGAGCCGATAGACCATCGCCGGATTGCCGCTAAATGGCTGATTGCTGAACGCGTCGACCTGATGAAACTCCAGTTGCATAACCTTCTCCCTTTGTCAGACCACCCAGCATGCCGCGCTGGCTCAACCGGCACCAGTGACAGAGCAAGCTGATTTTCACCATACAGCGCTGCGCGGACTCCGATGATGTTCACGCACGGCCGATATCGGCAAATCTGGCCTGGGTGTGCTCGGCCAGCACCGCCGGTGCCAGTTCGACTTCCAGTCCACGCCGCCCCGCACTGACAAAAATGCTGGCGAAGGGCTGGGCCGAATTATCAATGAAGGTACGCAAGCGCTTTTTCTGCCCCAGCGGACTGATCCCGCCCAACAGATAGCCGGTAGAGCGCTGCGCTGCCGCCGGGTCGGCCATTTCGACCTTTTTCACGCCCGCGGCGTGGGCCAGTCCTTTCAAGTCCAGGCTGCCGACAACCGGCACCACGGCCACCAGCAACTCGCCCTTTTCGCTGGCCGCCAGCAAGGTCTTGAACACCTGCGCCGGATCGAGCCCGAGTTTTTCCGCCGCTTCCAACCCGTAGGAGGCCGCCTTGGGGTCATGTTCGTAACTGTGTACGCGATGTTCGGCCCGAACCTTTTTCAACAAATCCAATGCGGGGGTCATGACAGCTCCAGACTGGGCGGCAGAAGAAAAATACTGCGCCCGATTCTAGGACATTGATCATTAAAAGGCTCTACGGCGGCGCATTCATGACGCCATTGCCTGGCCACCCCATTCCTCAACAACCCGGTCATTCATACAGCGAATAGTTTCTTTGTGACCGACGGTTCACTTTCGACCTTTGACAGCAGCGTTTCTTGTCTATATTTTTTCGTTTATGAAACTGTACGAAACGTCCTACCGCTGCACCCAGCAGTAAACCGCGACCAGGATGGGGATCCTGCCTCGGCGAAAACCGCGCTCCGACCATGATGGAAAAAGCGCCAGACAACAAAAAAAATGAGGTTTCAATGACAACTGCTTTACAACAACCGTCGCTCTCGAGCCAATGCATGGCCGAGTTTCTGGGTACGGCGCTGCTGATCTTTTTTGGTACAGGTTGCGTTGCCGCGCTCAAGGTCGCGGGTGCCAGTTTTGGCTTGTGGGAAATCAGCATTATCTGGGGTGTCGGCGTCAGCATGGCGATCTACCTTACCGCTGGGGTTTCCGGGGCTCATCTGAACCCTGCCGTCAGCATTGCCCTGAGCATTTTCGCGGACTTCGAAAAACGTAAATTGCCTTTCTACATACTCGCCCAAGTGGCGGGTGCCTTCTGTGGAGCGCTGTTGGTTTACACGCTCTACAGCAATCTATTCTTCGAATTCGAACAAACGCACCATATGGTTCGCGGCACTCAAGCCAGCCTCGAATTGGCCTCCGTGTTCTCCACTTTCCCGAACCCGGTGCTGACCACCGCCCAGGCATTTCTGGTCGAGGTGATCATCACGGCCATTCTGATGGGCGTGATCATGTCCCTGACCGATGACAACAATGGCCTGCCCAAAGGCCCGCTGGCACCGCTGCTGATCGGCCTGTTGATTGCGGTGATCGGTAGCTCGATGGGACCACTGACCGGTTTTGCCATGAACCCTGCGCGGGACTTCGGCCCTAAACTGATGACTTTCTTCGCTGGCTGGGGTGAAATTTCCTTCACTGGCGGACGCGATATCCCGTATTTCCTGATTCCTGTTTTTGCACCGATTGTCGGTGCCTGCCTCGGTGCTGCCGCCTATCGCGGGCTGATTGCCCGCCATCTGCCCAGCGCCGTACCTGCTACAAAGGATGCAACAGCTGCCATTGACGGCAAACCCAGAACTTCTTGATACCGTTGGCGCGTGCCCCTGCCCCTTGATCGCGCGCCAGACCTCACTCCCTTATTTCGTCCAAGGCAATCGACATGACCGACACACAGAATAAGAACTACATCATTGCCCTCGATCAGGGTACGACCAGCTCCCGCGCGATCATTTTCGACCGCGACGCGAACGTGGTCTGCACCGCCCAACGGGAGTTCGCACAGCATTACCCGCAAGCCGGCTGGGTCGAACACGATCCGATGGAAATCTTCGCTACCCAAAGCGCCGTGATGGTCGAGGCCCTGGCGCAAGCCGGCCTGCACCACGACCAGGTGGCGGCCATCGGCATCACCAACCAGCGCGAAACCACCGTGGTCTGGGACAAGAACACCGGCCGCCCGATCTACAACGCCATCGTCTGGCAGTGCCGACGCAGCACCGAGATCTGCCAGCAGCTCAAGCGCGATGGCCACGAGCAATACATCAGCGACACCACCGGCCTGGTCACCGACCCGTACTTCTCCGGCACCAAGCTCAAGTGGATCCTCGACAACGTCGAAGGCAGCCGCGAGCGCGCGCGCAACGGTGAGCTGTTGTTCGGCACCGTCGACAGCTGGCTTATCTGGAAATTCACCGGTGGCAAGGTGCATGTCACCGACTACACCAACGCGTCGCGCACCATGCTCTTCAACATCCACACCCTGGAGTGGGACGCGAAGATGCTGGAGGTCCTCGACATCCCGCGTGAGATGCTCCCGCAAGTGAAGTCTTCTTCGGAAATCTACGGTCACACCAAAAGCGGCATCGCCATCGGCGGCATCGCTGGCGACCAGCAAGCCGCCCTGTTCGGCCAGATGTGCGTCGAGCCAGGCCAGGCGAAAAACACCTACGGCACTGGCTGCTTCCTGCTGATGAACACCGGCGACAAAGCCGTTAAGTCCCAACACGGCATGCTCACCACCATCGCCTGCGGCCCACGTGGCGAAGTGGCCTACGCGCTGGAAGGCGCGGTGTTCAACGGCGGCTCCACAGTGCAATGGCTGCGTGACGAACTGAAGATCATCAACGACGCCCACGACACCGAATACTTCGCCAACAAGGTCAAGGACAGCAACGGTGTGTACCTGGTGCCGGCCTTCACCGGTCTTGGTGCTCCCTACTGGGACCCGTACGCCCGTGGCGCCTTGTTCGGCCTGACCCGCGGCGTACGCGTAGATCACATCATTCGCGCAGCGCTGGAATCGATTGCCTACCAGACTCGCGACGTTCTCGACGCCATGCAACAGGACTCCGGCGAACGCCTCAAGGCCCTGCGCGTGGACGGCGGCGCGGTGGCGAACAATTTCCTGATGCAGTTCCAGGCCGACATCCTCGGCACGCAGGTCGAACGTCCGCAAATGCGCGAAACCACGGCACTGGGTGCGGCTTACCTGGCAGGCCTGGCCTGCGGCTTCTGGGGCAGCCTGGAGGAGTTGCGCGGCAAGGCAGTGATCGAACGCAAGTTCGAGCCGACGCTGGATGAAACGGCGAAGGAAAAACTTTACGCGGGGTGGAAAAAAGCGGTCAGCCGTACCCGCGATTGGGCGGCTGAAGACGAGACTGAATAAGCCAAGACGCAGGCTCGTATCTGTATGTAACTGGTCGGGAGCAGATTCCTGCGGCATCATGGGCAAATTTTGCACGGCAGCCCAAAGGACGCCCCATGAATCTGCCTCCCCGTCAGCAGCAAATCCTCGAACTGGTCCGCGAACGCGGCTATGTCAGCATCGAGGAAATGGCCACGCTGTTCGTAGTTACCCCGCAGACCATTCGCCGCGACATCAATCAGCTCGCGGAAGCCAATTTGTTGCGTCGCTACCACGGCGGCGCGGCTTACGACTCCAGCGTTGAAAACACCGCCTACGCCATGCGCGCCGATCAGATGCGCGATGAGAAGCAGCGTATCGGCGAAGCCATTGCCGCGCAGATTCCCGACCATGCCTCGCTGTTCATCAACATCGGCACGACCACCGAATCCATTGCCCGGGCACTGCTCAACCACAGTCACCTGAAGATCATCACCAACAACCTGCACGTCGCCTCCATGCTCAGCGCCAAGGACGATTTCGATGTCCTGCTCACTGGCGGCAACGTGCGGCGCGATGGTGGCGTGGTGGGTCAGGCCAGTGTCGACTTCATCAATCAGTTCAAGGTCGATTTCGCCCTGGTCGGCATCAGCGGCATCGATGAAGACGGCAGCCTGCTGGACTTCGACTATCAGGAAGTGCGGGTATCCCAGGCGATCATCGCCAATGCCCGGCAAGTGATCCTCGCGGCCGACTCCAGCAAGTTCGGGCGCAACGCCATGATTCGCCTGGGGCCGATCAGCCTGGTCGATTGCCTGGTCACCGATCAGCAACCCTCCCCGGCGCTGGCGCAGTTGTTGAACCAGCACAAGGTTCGGCTGGAAGTCGTTTAAGCACACCGCTCCCCTGTGGCGAGGGGGCTTGCCCCCGTTGGGCTGCGAAGCGGCCCTAAAACCATTCAGCCGAGTTCAGACAGGCACATTCATAGCCCCAACCTGCGACGGCTTCGCCGTCGAACGGGGGCAAGCCCCCTCGCCACAAAAGCAGCCTGCAACCTTTCAATGTTCGTAAATTTTCCTTTAACGGCTCTTCGATGAGTATTTTCAATCGAAGCTGACTGGCTGTGGGCGTCTTTATGGGCTAGTATTTTCGCAAATGAACATTAATGTTCGAATTCAAATACAGAACATCAAAGAATTCCGAGGCCGAGCCGATGCCCACTTCCACCTTGCCTACGCCCCCTCTCGCCGAGGTCTACGATATCGCCGTCATCGGTGGCGGGATCAATGGCGTGGGGATCGCAGCGGACGCCGCCGGACGCAGTCTCTCGGTGTTCCTTTGTGAAAAGGATGACCTGGCCAGCCATACCTCGTCGGCCAGCAGCAAGCTGATTCACGGTGGCCTGCGCTACCTCGAACATTACGAATTCCGCCTGGTGCGTGAGGCCCTGGCTGAACGCGAAGTGTTGTTGGCCAAGGCGCCGCACATCGTCAAGCAAATGCGATTCGTGTTGCCGCACCGCCCACACCTGCGCCCGGCATGGATGATTCGCGCCGGTCTGTTCCTCTATGACAACCTGGGCAAGCGCGAGCAACTGCAAGGTTCGAAAAGCCTGAAGTTCGGCCCCGACAGCGCGCTCAAAAGCGAAATCACCAAGGGCTTCGAATACTCCGACTGCTGGGTCGACGACGCCCGCCTGGTGGTGTTGAACGCCATGGCCGCCCGGGAAAAAGGCGCCCACGTTCACACCCAGACCCGCTGCGTCAGCGCACGTCGCACCAAGGGCCTGTGGCACCTGCACCTGGAGCGCGCCGATGGCAGCCTGTTTTCGATCCGCGCCAAGGCATTGGTCAACGCGGCCGGGCCTTGGGTCGCCAGGTTCATTCGCGATGACTTGAAGATGGAATCGCCTTACGGCATCCGCCTGATCCAGGGCAGCCACCTGATCGTGCCGAAACTGTACGAAGGCGAACACGCGCACATCCTGCAAAACGAAGATCAGCGCATCGTGTTCACCATTCCGTACCTGAATCACTTCACCCTGATCGGCACCACCGACCGCGAGTACACCGGCGATCCGGCGAAGGTTGCAATTACCGACAGCGAAACCGATTACCTGTTGAACGTGGTCAACGCCCATTTCAAAAAGCAAATCAGCCGCGAGGACATCCTGCACAGCTATTCCGGTGTGCGCCCGCTGTGCAACGACGAATCCGACAACCCGTCGGCCGTGACCCGCGATTACACCCTGGCGCTGTCCGGCACTGGCGAAGAGGCTCCGTTGCTGTCGGTGTTCGGCGGCAAGCTCACCACCTATCGCAAACTGGCCGAGTCGGCGCTGGCGCAACTGGCACCCTACTTCAAGCACATCCAGCCAAGCTGGACCGCAAGCGCCACGCTGCCGGGCGGTGAAGACATGACCACCCCGCAGGCCTTGAGCTCACGTATCCGCGACAAATTCGACTGGGTACCAAGCGATATTGCTCGCCGCTGGGCCACCTCCTACGGCAGCCGTACCTGGCGCATGCTCGAAGGCGTACAGGACCTCAGCGATATGGGCGAGCATATCGGCGGCGGTCTCTACACCCGCGAGGTCGATTACCTGTGCAGTGAAGAATGGGCCACTACCGCACACGACATCCTCT
The DNA here is from genome assembly GCF_002236115.1 of Pseudomonas jessenii. GTDB lineage: Bacteria > Pseudomonadota > Gammaproteobacteria > Pseudomonadales > Pseudomonadaceae > Aquipseudomonas > Aquipseudomonas jessenii. The sequence continues at coordinate 643,703 of NZ_NIWT01000003.1, forward strand.
GGCGGCGCAGCAAGCTCGGCTTGTTCACCACAGCCGCGGAGCAGGAAAAACTCAAGGATTACCTGAACAAGATCGAGCAAAACCGCAACAAGATCGAAGCGGCCTGACTACGATCCGGATAAACGAAAGCCCCTGAATCTCACGACTCAGGGGCTTTTTCGTATCGATGGATTTCAGTCGCGCAAATCCGATTCATGAATGGGCTGCTCACGGTGAGTCGCCCGCTGATATTGCGCCGGCCACACGGCCTTGTGCCCGCCCAGGTCGTCGTCCGCGTGCAGCGCCCAGTACGGATCGCGCAACAACTCACGGGCCAGGAAGATGATGTCCGCCTGACAGGTGCGCAGGATGTGCTCGGCCTGGGCCGGTTCGGTGATCATGCCGACTGTGCCGGTGGCCATGCCCGACTCCTTGCGCACCCGCTCGGCGAAGCGGGTCTGGTAACCGGGGCCTGTGGGAATTTCGGCATTGACTGCCGTCCCGCCCGACGAGACGTCGATCAGGTCGACCCCCAAGGCTTTGAGGCGGCGGGCCAGCTCCACGGTTTCATCGGGGTTCCAACCGTCTTCCACCCAGTCGGTGGCCGAGACCCGGACAAACACCGGCAACTCTTCAGGCCACACCGCACGCACCGCTTCGGTGACCTGCAGCACCAGCCGAATACGATTTTCGAACGAACCGCCATATTGATCGCGACGCTGATTGCTCAACGGCGACAGGAATTGATGCAACAGGTAACCATGGGCCGCGTGCACTTCGACCACTTTGAAACCGGCCGTCAGTGAGCGCTTTGCCGCATCGACAAAGGCCTGGATCACCTTGGCGATCTCGTCGTCATCCAGTTGTTTGGGTTGGGTGTGCTGCGGGTCGAACGCAATCGGCGAAGGTCCGACCGGTACCCAGCCGCCCTCGTCGGGTTTGACGCTGCCATGCTTGCCGAGCCACGGCCGGTGGGTGCTGGCCTTGCGCCCGGCATGGGCCAGCTGAATGCCGGCAACGGCGCCCTGGGCGTTGATGAAGCGGGTGATGCGTTGCAGGGGTTCGATCTGTTCATCATTCCACAGACCGAGATCCTCGGCCGTGATACGCCCGTCGGCGGTGACCGCCGTGGCTTCGGTAAACACCAGCCCGGCCCCGCCGACAGCACGGCTGCCGAGGTGGACCAGATGCCAGTCATTGGCCAGGCCATCGGCACTGGAATACTGGCACATCGGCGATACCGCGATGCGGTTGGGCAGAGTCAATTGGCGAAGGGTAAAGGGTTCAAGCAGCAGACTCATGGGGCACCTCTCGAATCAGTGGGCAGGCTCCAGGTTCTGTTTGAATAGTCGACGAGTGACAGGAAAAAGGTACAACACCCGCCCCCGCGGGCAAAAAATTCGACAAGACGTCACAAGGCCAAAATCAAGCAGTGCTTAGAGCCTAGTCGACATCGGGGAATGTCGCTCCTACAAGGGTCGGGTCAACGCGGTTCGATGTGGGCAATCATCAATTGAACCGTCTCGTTCCCGCGAAACTCGTTGAGGTCGAGTTTGTAGGCCAGCTCCACCCATTTGATGGTCGGATTCGGCCAGATATCGCGATCGATCCCGAAGGCAATGCCGTCGAGTTTCACCGAACCACATTCACTTTTGAGCACGACTTTAAGATGCCGCTCGCCAACGACGCGCTGCTCGACCAACTGGAACACCCCATGAAACAACGGTTCCGGGAAGTGCTGTCCCCAAGGACCGGCATGCCGCAAGGCACGAGCCAGCTCCAGGTGGAACTCTTCCACCGCCAGGGTGCCGTCCGACAACAGGCGACCAGTCAGATCTTCTTCGCGCAGCTGCCGGCGCACTTCAGCGTCAAAGGCTTCGGCGAACAAGGGGAAATTTGCTTCCGGCAGCGTCAGGCCGGCCGCCATCGCGTGGCCACCGTATTTGGTGATCAGATTCGGATGCTGCGCCGCCACCACACTCAAGGCGTCGCGGATGTGAAAGCCCTGGACCGAACGCCCCGAGCCCTTGAGAAGGCCATCTCCGGCATCGGCAAAGGCGATGGTCGGGCGGAAATAGCGCTCTTTCATCCGTGACGCGAGGATACCGATGACACCCTGGTGCCACTCGGGATCGAACAGGCACAAGCCGAACGGCATCGACTCCACCGGCAAATCCTTGAGCTGCGCCAGCGCTTCGCGCTGCATCCCTTGCTCGATGGATTTGCGATCCTGGTTCATGCCGTCCAGTTGCGCCGCCATCTCACGGGCCAGACCTGCGTCCTCGGTCAGCAGGCATTCGATGCCCAGGCTCATGTCGTCCAGGCGCCCTGCTGCGTTCAGGCGCGGGCCGACAATGAAGCCCAGATCGGTGGAGGTGATACGCGCATGATCGCGCTTGGCCACTTCGAGGATCGCCTTGATTCCCGGCCGGGCACGTCCAGCGCGAATCCGCTCCAGGCCCTGATGCACCAGAATCCGGTTGTTGGCATCCAGCGGCACCACGTCGGCCACGCTGCCAAGAGCCACCAGATCGAGCAGTTCGCCGATATTCGGCTGCGGCCTGCTTGTGTACCAGCCCAGCTCGCGCAACCGCGCACGCAGGGCCATCAACACATAGAAAATCACCCCGACGCCGGCCAGCGCCTTGCTCGGAAACTCGCAACCGGGCTGGTTCGGATTGACGATGGCATCGGCCAACGGCAGCTCGTCACCGGGCAAGTGGTGGTCGGTGACGAGCACCTTGAGCCCGGCCTTTTTCGCCGCTGCCACGCCTTCGACGCTGGAGATGCCGTTGTCGACGGTGATCAGCAAATGCGGCTGACGCTCAAGCGCCACCGCGACGATTTCCGGTGTCAGGCCATAGCCGTAGTCGAATCGGTTGGGCACCAGGTAGTCGACATGTGCCGCCCCCAACAGACGCAAACCCAGGGTGCCCACGGTGCTCGCCGTCGCACCGTCGGCATCAAAGTCGCCGACGATCAGAATGCGCTGACGCTGTTCGAGCGCAGTCACCAGCAGATCCACGGCGGCATCGATGCCCTTGAGTTGCTGGAACGGAATCAACCGCGCCAGGCTCTTGTCCAGTTCCGCCTCGGACAGCACGCCCCGAGCCGCGTACAGGCGGGTCAACAGCGGCGGAATATCACCGAGGAATGGCAGGGTGTCGGGCAGCAGGCGAGGTTCGATGCGCATGGGGTGAAAGATGCTTCTCTTCAATACGTAGGATAAAACCGGGTGACGCGGGGCAGTTGCGAAAAATCAGCCGCGCTCACCGGCCAGCCACTGCAACTGGACTTCGTGCTGACCACGGTCGTCGGTGACGAAGATCGTCCCTTCGCTGATCATCACGTCCCACTTGATGACGCGGGGCATGTCTTTGGCCAGGGTTTCCAGGACTTCCTGAGGCACGGCAGCGATGTTGACGTTCTTCAGGTTTTTCACCGCCGGCACCACTTTGCCCTCCCACACGCGCAGGCTGCCGTAGGCCAACAGGCTGGTACGTTCAGTGCGGCGCGAGCACCAGGTCAGGCGCTCGGCATCCGGCTGGCCGACTTCGATCCAGTGCAGGACGCGGTCATCCAGGCTTTTTTCCCACAAGGCCGGTTCATCCACTTCCGACAGACCACGGCCAAAAGACAACTGCTCGTTGTACCAGAGGGCGTAGGCCAGCAGGCGCACGGTCATGCGCTCTTCGGTTTCCGAAGGGTGACGGGCGATGGTCTGCTTCACGCTCTCATAGACGCTGCGGTCGAGGTCGGTGAGGTTCAGTTCAAACTTGTAGGTCGTGGACGGCTGGGCCATGTACGGGCTTCTTGATACGAGGAAAGGCGGCAAGTCTAACCGATGCGACGGGCAATCCACGAATTGAACACAATCAAGCTGGAGCGTCTGACAGTCGGCTATGTTAAAACGCTCTATCCGCTCAACCTTTGCCCCACAGGATCCAGCATGCCGTTCACCGCCAAACCGCTTTCCGGTCTGAAAGTCATCGAATTGGGCACCTTGATTGCCGGCCCGTTTGCCTCGCGTATTTGCGCGGAATTCGGCGCCGACGTAATCAAGATCGAATCCCCGGACGGCGGTGATCCATTGCGCAAATGGCGCAAGTTGTATGAAGGCACTTCGTTGTGGTGGTTCGTCCAGGCCCGCAACAAAAAGTCCCTGACCCTCAACCTCAAGCACCCCGACGGTCAGGCCATCCTGAAACAGCTGCTGGGTGAGGCAGACATACTGATCGAAAACTTTCGTCCCGGCGTCCTGGAAAAACTCGGCCTGGGCTGGGACGTCCTGCACGCCTTGAACCCGAAACTGGTCATGGTGCGGCTGTCGGGTTTCGGCCAGACCGGCCCGATGAAGGATCAGCCCGGCTTTGGCGCGGTCGGTGAGTCGATGGGGGGCCTGCGCTACATCACCGGCTTCGAAGACCGCCCACCGGTACGCACCGGCATTTCCATCGGCGACTCGATTGCCGCGCTCTGGGGCGTGATCGGCGCGCTGATGGCCCTGCGTCATCGCGAGGTCAACGGCGGCCAGGGGCAAGTGGTGGACGTGGCGCTGTATGAAGCCATCTTCGCGATGATGGAAAGCATGGTTCCGGAGTTCGACGTGTTCGGTTTCATCCGCGAACGCACGGGCAATATCATGCCCGGCATCACCCCGTCCTCGATCCACACCAGTGCCGATGGCAAGCACGTGCAGATCGGCGCCAATGGCGACGCGATTTTCAAACGCTTCATGCTGATCATTGGCCGGGAAGACTTGGCCAATGACCCCCAGCTTGCCAGCAACGATGGCCGCGATGCCCGACGCGACGAGATTTATGGCGTCATCGATCGCTGGGTCAACTCGTTGCCGCTGGACAGGGTGCTGGCGCAGCTCAATCAGGCCGAGGTGCCGGCCAGCCGGATCTTCAGCGCCGAAGACATGTTCAATGACCCCCAGTACCTGGCGCGGGAAATGTTCCTGCAAGCCAAGCTGCCGGACGGCAAAGACTTCAAGATGCCGGGCATTGTGCCGAAACTCTCAGAGACACCCGGGGAATGTGAATGGGTCGGGCCACAACTGGGTGAGCACAACGCACAGGTACTCCAGGAACTTGGCTATGACGCGACGCAGATTGCACAGTTGCGCAAAGACGGCGCCATCTAGGCTGAGGCACCTGCCCGCATGGCCCATTCGACACTGCCCACCACGCGGCGGGCGGCTGCTGTGCATGCTGGCGATCTTGTTCCTGCTCCCTGGACCGATCCCGTCAGCCATGGCGCAAACCGGGGAACCCCTGATCTGGCTCAAGCGCGACCTGCCGCCGCTGACGATTTTCGACGGGCCGAAAAAGGGTCTGGGCGTTATCGATCAATTGCTTCCAATGTTGATTGCCGGCATGCCGCAATACCAGCACAGCGTGATGAGGGTCAATCGCGCGCGTGGACTGCAAATGCTCCACGAACCGTCCCTCGTCTGCGACGCGGCGCTGAACTGGAGCAAGGAACGGGAAAAGTGGATCGCCTTTTCCATTCCGGTCTTCCGCGCCATGAGCAATGGCCTGGCCGTGCGGCGCGTCGACCAGAAAGTACTGACACCCTTTATCAAGGACGACGAAGTGGACCTGGCAGCGCTGCTCGCCAGCGGTAGCGAAAAACTGGGAATTATTGCCGAGCGCAATTACGGCGAATACCTCGACGGACTGCTCAAGCAAGCGCCAGCCGACGCGCTGGCCCCTCATTACGGTAACGACGCCTTGGGCAGCCTGCTGCAAATGCAGCGCCTGGGACGCTTGCGCCTGCTGTTGGGTTATCGCCCGGAAATACGCTACCAGGCCTCGCTGCAAGGCATTGCCGAGGATGAATTGCAGTTCTATCCGATCCGTGGCACGGGCAAATACCTGTCCGGTTATATCGGTTGCACCGACACGCCAAAGGGCCGGCAGGCCATTGTCGAGATCAACCAGGTGTTGCGCACCCTTCCCCGTGAACGCCTCGATGAGGCCTACGCCGCCTGGCTGGATCCCGAAAGCCGCAGCGACTACCTGAAAGACACCAAGGCGTTTTTCGACAATCTGGCGCACCCCTGACAAATCCCGGGCAAAAGAAACCCCGAGAAGTGGGGAGACGACTCGGGGTCAAACGTGGTCTGCTTGGAGACCAGTAGCAGCAAGCTACAAGCACCGGAGCACAATGCTTGATCCTGCTGTTACAAAGTCTGACTGACCTGGGCGCGGGAAGGTTCCCGCAAAAAACCGTTCAATTGCGGCTGGCCAGCAGCTTGTCCTGCGCCGCATTACGCAATGCCGCGATCACACAAGGCTCAAGGCGTCCTTCAGCAATCAGCACGTCGCGATGCAAACCGTCGACCACATCCGTCAGCAGGCGTTTGTCATTCAACTGGGCCTGATTGAACTCGCGCTCGACCACGGTCGCGCCGATAGCATTCTTCAGGGTCACCCGGCATTCGCCACGAATGCCTGACGGGGTCAACGTAACCTGATACGGGCTTAGCGCCTCACCGAGCAACAGACTGATACTTTCCATCCCGATCACCACTCAATAGTCCGAAAACAACGTGCCTGGGGCATGCCTACTACAAATGACCGCTGGCCCGAGAAGAAAGTTCTGGGTACTGACTGCAGGCGAACCTGCAGCCCAGTCAAGAGAGCATGCACGGCGAACATGACAGAGAAAAAACCCAACCATCACGTCTGTCGGGTGCGCCGGGCGATGTCGGCCCATCCCCCCAACAATCCTCGTAGCTGGCCATCCGCCGTATAAAACGGCACTGTCCACTGGTAGATATCCCTGACACCGTCCTTGAACATCAATTGACGCTCGAAAAAGCGCGTCCTGCGCGTACTCAATTGCGCCATGAACTCGGCATGCAGCAGTTCCGCGGTTTGTCTGGGCATGGCATCGACCTCGATCAACTGCCGCCCCTGCATCCGGTCAAAACGCGTCGACAAGGCGTCCTCATAACTTTTGTTGCACATGATCAAGCGCCCTTGCAGATCACGGACAAACATCGGGTCAGGCATGGCATCCATCAGGGCATGCTGGAAGGCGAGCTGATCGCGCAGACTGCTTTGAGCCTCGACCCGTTGCCTGACCACCACCGCCAACCGCCGATTCCAGAGCAGGGACAACAGACCGAACAGGCTGACCACCAACACGCCCCAGCAAACCCACTGGTCAATCCGCTGCCAGAGGCCAGGCGCCTGTGGCACGGTAGCGCCGCCGAACCACTTCAGGCGAAGGCCGCGCAACTCCTGTTCAGGAAACGCCTCAAGCGCCTTGTTGAGGATACTCAGCAACTGCGGCTGGCCTTTGCGCACCGCCAGATAATCCGCATCCCATTTTCCCGGCACCACGGCGTCGATCTTTAGCCGGCCCGACGGAATAAGCTGGGCGCCGATTTCGCTTTCGATGGTGGCGTAGGCTTCGCCGCTTTCCACCCAGGCACGGGCTTCGGCGTAGGTTTTAACCGAACGCAACTCGATGGACGGATAATTGCGACGGATCATCGCTTCCAGTGCATGCCGGGTCGGCAGCACCAGTACCCGCTTCGCCAGATCCTCCAGCGACTGCACCGGTGGTGCTCCGGCCTGCCCGAGAAAGACCCATCCTGCACCGCCGAACGCATGACTGAAATCAAGAAACGCCTTGCGTTCGTCATTCATCGCCAGGGTCGTACTCAAATCCGCAGCGCCGCTTTCCAGATGGGCCAGCATCTGATCGGTGGAAAAAGACTCTTGGTAAACGAACTGCAACCCCGTCATGTCACTGATGCGCTTGAGCAGGTCACTGTTCAAGCCCGTCCATTGGCCATGTTCATCCTTGAACAGGTACAACGGGTATTCCAGCGCCGTGACCACGACCCGAGGATGCTTGGCCATCCACTGCAACTCCTGGTCATCCAGCACGACCATTGACCGTGCGGCAGACTTCCCACGCTCCTGAATCGATGCAGGGCTTGCCCCTCCCCATTCGGCGATTCCCAGCATGCCGAATAAAAACAGCCAGCGCGCGACTGGCTTGAACACACTTGTAAACAGCATTCCCACGTCCTTGGTGATCCATTCGCCTGTCCCTTCGCGGCGATAACACGACAAGTGTGCATGCAGAAATGAAAAAGCCCGTCAGGAGACGGGCTTCAAAATGTAACAGTGCTGACCGGTTACAGCGGCTTGCCGCGGTTGCCATGCTGGCTGACAAAGGCCTGCACGGCCTTCAGGTCATTTGGCAATACGGTGCAACGTTCGTCTCGCTCAAACAAATCAGAAAGATGTACCGGCAGTTCGAGCGCTTTTCCTACACCGGCTTTTTCCACGGCGTCCGGGAATTTGACCGGGTGGGCGGTGCCCAGGATCACCATTGGAATATCCAGGCTGCGACGGCATTCCCGGGCAGCTTTCACGCCGATGGCTGTGTGTGGATCCAGCACTTCGCCAGTCTGCTCGTAGACTTCGGCAATGGTTTCGCAGGTTTGCGCGTCATCCACGGCCAGCGAGTCGAACAACTTGCGGGCTTCGGTCCAGCGCTCTTGCTCGACGCTGAAACCGCCACCCTGCTTGAACGAATCCATCAGCCCGGCGATGGCCGCACCGTTGCGACCATGCAGGTCGAACAGCAGGCGTTCGAAGTTCGACGAGACCATGATGTCCATCGACGGCGACAGCGTGGCGTGCAGGGTGTCCTTGACGTACTGATTGCCGCTCATGAAGCGGTGCAGGATGTCGTTGCGGTTGGTGGCGACGATCAACTGATTGATCGGCAGGCCCATGTTGCGCGCCAGGTAACCGGCGAAGATGTCGCCGAAGTTGCCGGTTGGCACCGAGAACGACACCGAACGCGCCGGGCCGCCCAACTGCAGGGATGCGTGGAAGTAGTAAACGATCTGGGCCATGATCCGCGCCCAGTTGATCGAGTTCACCGCGACCAGGCGAGTGCCTTTGAGGAAGCTCTGATCGGCGAAGCTCGCCTTGACCATTTCCTGGCAGTCATCGAAGTTGCCTTCGATGGCGATGTTGTGGATGTTCTCGCCGAAAATCGTGGTCATCTGCCGACGCTGCACCTCGGACACACGGTTGTGCGGGTGCAGGATGAAGATGTCGACGTTTTCGCAATGCTTGCAGCCTTCGATGGCGGCCGAGCCGGTATCACCGGAAGTAGCGCCGACGATCACCACGCGCTCGCCGCGCTTTTCCAGCACGTAGTCGAGCAGACGACCGAGCAGTTGCAGGGCGAAATCCTTGAACGCCAGGGTCGGGCCGTGGAACAGCTCCAGCACCCATTCGTTGCCGTTCAGCTGACGCAACGGCGCAACGGCGCTGTGGGCGAACACGCCGTAGGTTTCTTCAAGAATCTTTTTGAAATCGGCGTCCGGAATGCTGCCGGTGACGAACGGGCGCATGACGCGGAAGGCCAGTTCGTGATACGGCAGGCCGGCCCAGGAGGCGATTTCTTCCTGGGTGAAACGTGGCAGGTTTTCCGGGACGTACAGACCGCCGTCGGTGGCAAGACCAGCCAGCAGGACGTCTTCGAAATTCAGGGCCGGTGCCTGGCCGCGGGTACTGATGTAACGCATGACTGACTCCAATGGACAGTGTTCGTAGTGCCGGGCCCGCAAGCGAGCCCGGTCAACGATATCGGCTTAGTTCAGGTGCTCGACACGGATCCGTACGACCGGACCGACCACACCCGCCAAGGCCTCCAAAGCAGCGATGGCGTCGTTGATGCGCTGTTCCACCACACGGTGGGTCAGCAGGATCATCGGCACCAGGCCGTCGTGCTCCTCGGCTTCCTTCTGCATGATCGACTCGATGTTGATGCCGCGCTCCGAAAGGATGCTCGCGACCTGAGCCAATACGCCCGGATGGTCCTTGGCCTGGATGCGCAGGTAGTAGGCGCTTTCGCAGGCTTCGATCGGCAGGATCGGGTGAGCCGACAGCGAATCCGGCTGGAACGCCAGGTGTGGTACGCGGTTTTCCGGGTCGGAAGTCATGGCGCGGACCACGTCCACCAGGTCGGCGATCACCGACGAAGCGGTCGGTTCCATGCCGGCGCCAGCGCCGTAGAACAGGGTCGAACCGGCAGCATCGCCGTTGACCATCACCGCGTTCATCACGCCGTTGACGTTGGCGATCAGGCGATCGGCCGGGATCAGCGTCGGGTGCACGCGCAGTTCGATACCGGCCGCGGTGCTGCGCGCCACGCCCAGGTGCTTGATGCGGTAGCCCAGCGCTTCGGCGTAGTTCACGTCGGCGGTGGTCAGCTTGGTGATGCCTTCGGTGTAAGCCTTGTCGAACTGCAACGGAATACCGAACGCGATGGATGCCAGGATCGTCAGCTTGTGAGCGGCGTCGATACCCTCGACGTCGAAGGTCGGATCGGCTTCGGCGTAACCCAGGGCCTGGGCTTCGGCCAATACGTCTTCGAAGGTGCGACCCTTCTCGCGCATTTCCGTCAGGATGAAGTTGCCGGTGCCGTTGATGATGCCGGCTACCCAGTTGATGCGGTTGGCGGACAGGCCTTCGCGGATCGCCTTGATCACCGGGATGCCACCGGCCACCGCCGCTTCGAACGCAACGATCACGCCCTTCTCGCGGGCCTTGGCGAAAATTTCATTACCGTGAACGGCGATAAGCGCCTTGTTCGCGGTGACCACATGCTTGCCATTCTCGATGGCCTTGAGTACCAGCTCGCGGGCAACGGTGTAGCCGCCCATCAGCTCTATGACGATGTCGATCTCAGGGTTCGTGGCCACTTCGAAGACATCGTTGGTAATCGCAATACCGGTCGTTTGGAACTGAGGCTTTGGCGTGCGCATGGCAATTTGTGCCACTTCGATTCCACGCCCGGCACGACGAGCAATTTCCTCGGCGTTGCGCTGAAGTACGTTGAAGGTACCGCCACCGACGGTTCCTAACCCACAGATGCCTACTTTGACCGGTTTCACTGTGAACTCCCCATAAAACGGCCGACTCGAGGCCGGCCGTGAAAACAACCGCAGACTCGCGGCTCTCTATTGATGGCCCGGCGAATGTCGCTACCGGACCATGATCGTCAAGGCTTGCCGTGACGATGCGAATTTACTTCGCGCCCAGCGCCAGTTTGGCGACTTGTGGCGCAGGCTGGTAGCCCGGAATGACCTGACCGTCGGCCAAAACGATGGCCGGTGTGCCATTCACGCCGATCGACTGGCCGAGGGCGAACTGTTTGGAGACCGGGTTATCGCACTTGGCGGCCTTGATTTCCTTGCCGTCGACCATTTTGTCCATGGCCGCTTTCTTGTCTTTCGAGCACCACACCGCTTGCAGTTGCTCGTCACCCGGCGAGCCCAGGCCCTGACGCGGGAACGCGACGTAACGCACTTCGATGCCGCGTTTGTTCAGTTCAGGCACTTCGGCGTGCAGCTTGTGGCAGTACGGGCAAGTGGTGTCGGTGAATACGGTGATGTGCGACTTGGTTTCGCCAATGGCCGGGTAGACAACGGTTTCGGCAACCGGGATGGCGTTGATCAGCTTGGAGATGCCCTGGCGCTCGGTCTTCTCGGTCAGGTTGACCGGCTTGCCGTCCTTGAGATCGAACAGGTAGCCCTGAACCACGTACTGGCCGTCGGCGCTGGCATACAGCACACGGCTGCCCTTGAGCTTGACTTCGTACAGGCCTGGCAACGGGCTGGCGGTGATGGTCTCTACCGGCACTTCGAGCTGGAGGTTTTCCAGGCTTTTACGAATGGCTTTGTCGGCCGCGTCATCGGCGACGGCAAAGGTGCTGACCAACGCAATGGCTGCGGCGGCGAAAATCTGGGTCAGACGCATGAGAACTCCTGAAGGCGGACAAATGGGACGATCAGAACGCCCGTGCCGAAACACCGGGTCATAAACGCCCATCGTGCAAACCGGCCCAGCCTATCACATAAGGCCCACATGGCCGAATGCACCTGATGCAAGACATTTGTGGCGACACAATCTCCTGTGGGAGCGGGCTTGCTCGCGAGAGCGTCGTATCAGGCGAAATCAATGTTGTATGTGCCGACCTCTTCGCGGGCAAGCCCGCTCCCACAGAAAAGCGGATCTCGGGAAGTTCACCCGCGTGGATGATGCTTGGCGTGCAAATCCTGCAAGCGCGCCCGGGCAACATGGGTGTAGATCTGCGTCGTAGACAAATCGCTGTGCCCCAGCAGCATTTGCACCACCCGCAGGTCTGCACCGTGATTGAGCAGATGCGTGGCGAAGGCATGGCGCAAGGTGTGCGGCGACAGCGACTTGCCGATCCCGGCCACCTTGGCCTGGTGCTTGATCCGGTGCCAGAAGGTCTGACGGGTCATCTGCTCGCCACGCTGACTCGGGAACAACACATCGCTGGGACGCCCGCCGAGCAGTTCGCCACGGCCATCGCGCATGTAGCGCTCGACCCAGACAATTGCCTCTTCACCCATCGGCACCAGACGCTCCTTGCTGCCCTTGCCCATCACACGCAGCACGCCCTGACGTAGATTGACCTGCTCCAGCGTCAGGCTGATCAGCTCTGTCACTCGCAGGCCGCAGGCATACAGGACTTCAAGCATGGCCCGGTCACGCTGGCCAATGGCTTCGCTCAGGTCCGGCGCTTTCAACAGCGCCTCCACGTCGGCTTCCGACAAGGATTTCGGCAGCGGCCTACCCAGCTGCGGCATGTCGATGCGAAGGGTCGGATCGACGGCGATGAGTTTTTCCCGCAGCAAATAGCGATAGAACCCACGCACACCGGAGAGAAATCGCGCAGTGGAACGAGGCTTGTAGTTTTGTTCCAGACGCCAAGCCAGGTGATCAAGGATCAGTTCGCGGCCAGCGTTGATCAGCTCCAGCCCTTTTTCCTGCAACCAGCCGTTGAACAGCGCCAGGTCACTGCGATAGGCATCGCGGGTGTTGTCGGAAAGACCTTTCTCCAACCACAGGGCATCGAGGAATTGGTCTATCAGCGGGTGATCGATGGCAGGCATGGGTACTCGAATCATGCAGCCTTGAGGCTGCACGCAAAATTAAGATTGGACATGAAAACGGCCGCTAGTCTTTCATAGGCCGCCATTTCAAGGAACAGGGAGCAGCAATGAGCGAGCAGCAGATTTTATTGGCATTTGGCGGGATAGGCGCGGCGGCGCTGCTTTGCCAATGGCTGGCCTGGCGCTTGAAATTGCCGGCGATTCTTTTTCTGCTGCTGACCGGCATCCTGGCTGGCCCCGGGCTGCACTTGCTCGACCCGCAAGAAATGTTCGGGCCATTGCTGATGCCGCTGGTGTCCTTGGCGGTGGCGCTGATCCTGTTCGAAGGCAGCCTGACCCTGCATCTGTCCGAGTGGCGCGAAATCGGCAGCGTCGTCCATCGCCTGGTCACCATTGGCGCCCTCTCCACCTGGGTGGTCATTGCTGTCGCCACTCACTGGCTGCTGGGGTTCGACTGGTTGCTGGCCATCCTGTTCGGCAGCCTGACCCTGGTGACAGGGCCGACCGTGATCGTACCGATGCTACGCGTCGTGCGCCCGAAAGCGTCGATTGCCAATATCCTGCGCTGGGAAGGCATTGTCATCGACCCCATCGGCGCCCTGCTGGCGGTAGTCGTCTATAGCTTCATCATTGCCAGTGCCGAAGGTAACGGCCTCAAGGAAAGCCTGCTGACCTTCGGTGGCGTGATTTTGTGCGGGAGCCTGTTCGGTATTTTGGGTGGCTGGTTACTCGGCACCCTGATTCGCCGCCAGTGGCTGCCGGAATACCTGCACAACCTGGCGGCGCTCGCGGCAGTCCTGGGTATTTTCATTGCCTCCAACGAGGTCACCCATGAATCCGGGTTGCTGGCCGTGACACTGATGGGCATGTGGCTGGCCAACATGAAAGGCGTGGATGTACGGCACATCCTGCATTTCAAGGAAAACCTCAGCGTATTGCTGATCTCCGGCCTGTTCATTCTGCTGGCGGCACGGCTGGACCTGAACGCCATGATCGGCCTCGGGCCTCTGGTGCTGATTTTGCTGCTGGTCATTCAGTTCATCGCCCGCCCTTTGAATGTGCTGCTGAGCACGGCGGGCTCCAGCCTGGGTTGGCGCGAACGGACGCTGCTGGCGTGGATTGCCCCAAGGGGCATCGTGGCAGCGGCGGTGTCGGCAATCTTCGCCATTCGCCTGCATGAGGCCGGTCACCAGGGAGCGTTGCTGCTGGTGCCGCTCACCTTTGCGGTGATCATCGGCACAGTGGTGTTGCAAAGCGCCACGGCACGACCGCTGGCGCGCCTGCTGAAGGTGGCGGAACCGGCACCGAGCGGCTTTCTGATCATCGGCGCCAACGGACCTGCGCGCACGCTGGGCAAGGCCCTGCAGCAACTGGGCAGTCGCGTACTGTTGACGGATTCGAGCTGGGAAAACATTCGCGCAGCCCGGATGGAAGGCTTGCCGACCTATTTTGGCAACCCGGCCTCGCAACATGCCGATGCGCATCTGGATCTGGTCGGCCTCGGGCATTTGCTGGCGTTGTCACCGTCCGGGGAGTTGAACACCCTCGCCGCAATGCGTTTTCGCCATGATTTCGGCCATCAACGGCTGTTCGGACTGGCCAGCGGCCAGGAGAGCCGACGCACCGACAAGCATCGCGCCAGCCATGAACATCGCGGGCGTTTGCTAGGCAATGAGGAGTTAACCTATATCAAGCTGGCCAATCAGCTGCATCAGGGGGCTGAGTTGTACAGCACGAACCTGACCGAGGGCTTTGGCTGGGAGGATTATCAGGCGTTGCACGGCGAGCGTGCGACTCTGCTGTTTGCTCGTGATGACAGTGGCTGGGTGCATGTGGTGACGCCGGACAGTGCGGTCAAGCCTTCAGCAGGGTGGACGTTGTTGGCGTTGATTCAGCCTGAAACCAGCGACGCTACGTAAATCGCATCGCGAGCAAGCTCGCTCCCACAGGGGATCTATGGCGTTCACAGGCATTGTGGTCGCAGAAGATCTACTGTGGGAGCGAGCTTGCTCGCGATGGCCGCAACCCGGTCTCGCGTCAGGCCGCGATCCGGAGAATTCGTTAAACCGCAGGCAACAAAAAAGCAGCCCGCAGGCTGCTTTTTTTTGCATCGGAAGCTGGACTTAAGCCAGTTTTTCCTTGATGCGAGCTGCTTTGCCCGACAGGTCGCGCAGGTAGTACAGCTTGGCTTTACGTACGTCACCGCGACGCTTGACAGCCATGCTGTCGATTTGCGGGGAGTAGGTCTGGAAAGTACGCTCTACACCAACACCGTTGGAGATTTTACGAACGGTGAATGCACTGTTTACGCCGCGGTTACGCTTGGCGATAACAACACCTTCGAACGCTTGCAGACGCGAACGGTCGCCTTCCTTCACTTTCACCTGAACGACAATGGTGTCGCCCGGGGCAAAGGTAGGGATCTCTTTGGTCATCTGCTCTGCTTCGAGTGCAAGGATGATTTTGTTAGTCATGCTGTGCTCCTAAGGTAAATCGTCGGATCTACCATCGATACGTTGTTAACTATCGTCCCGCTCGCGGATGTATTCCTCGAGCAGCTTCTTCTCTTCTCCAGAAAGCGAGCGGCTTTCCAGAAGATCGGCGCGTCGTTCAAAGGTCCGACCAAGGGACTGCTGTAAACGCCAACGCCGGATGTGCGCGTGATTGCCACTTAGCAATACGTCGGGAACACGCTGATCCGCATACACCTCCGGTCGGGTGTAGTGCGGGCAATCCAGCAAACCATCCGTAAAGGAATCTTCCTCTGCGGAGTCCGCATGCCCTAAAGCTCCAGGCAGCAGTCGTGTAACCGCATCGATCAGGACCATCGCCGGCAGCTCGCCGCCAGACAGTACATAGTCGCCAATCGACCACTCTTCATCGACATGAGCATCAATAAAACGCTCGTCAATGCCTTCATAGCGGCCGGCAATCAGGATCAATGCATCCAGATTCGCCAACTCGCGTACCGCCGACTGAGTCAGTTGACGGCCTTGGGGGGACAGGTAAATCACCTTCGCCGCCTCCCCGGCTGCTGCCTTGGCCTGAACCAGAGCATCTTCCAGGGGCTTGATCTTCATCACCATGCCCGGACCACCGCCAAACGGGCGATCGTCCACAGTGTGATGTCGATCCGTCGTGTAGTCTCGCGGATTCCAACAGGTGAGCTGCAAGAGCCCCTGTTTCACCGCCCGACTGGTGATGCCGTACTCGCTGATGGCGGAAAACATCTCGGGAAACAGACTGATCACTTCTACGCGCAAGTTAGCCACGCTTAGAAATCCGCGTCCCAATCCACCTTCATCTCGCCCGCGGCCAGGTCGACGGCCAACACGCATTGCTCCGTATAGGGCAACAGGCGTTCGCGATCATCCAGGCTGCCAGCGCAAGGCTTGACCACCATGACATCGTTCGAGCCGGTCTCCAGCAGGTGATCGATTTTTCCGAACAGTTGTCCGTGCGTATCGATGACCTTGAGACCTTCCAGCTGGTACCAGTAGTACTCGCCGTCGGTCAGTTCAGGGAACAGGTTGCGCGGCACGCAGATCTCATAACCGGCCAGAAGACGAGCTTCTTCGCGATCATCGAGACCCTTGAGCTTTGCGACCAGGAACTTGTCATTCCCGCGTCCGCTGACCAGCTCTACCTGCTTTACATTACCGTCACGCTTGAGCGTCCAGGTTTTGTAGTCCAGCAGGTTTTTAATCGGATCAGTAAAGGAGTACACCTTCACTTCGCCGCGAACGCCGTGAACAGAATAAATCTTGCCGATAACGATCAAATCATCAGCAATGGCTGGCGTCGCGTTCATATTGCTCAGGCCGCAGCCTTAGCAGATTCCTTCAACAACTGAGCAACGCGCTCAGAAGGTTGTGCACCAACGCTCAGCCAGTAGGCTACGCGCTCTTGGTTCACGGACAGACGAACTTCCTGACCACGGGCAACAGGGTTGAAGTAGCCAACCTGTTCCTTGTGCGAACCGTCGCGCGGGTTGCGGCTGTCGGTTACGGTCAAGTGGTAAAACGGGCGCTTTTTGGAGCCGCCAAGGGCAAGACGGATTGTTAGCATGTGAACATCGTTCCTGTAGTCGGTGCTGCAAATCTAAAGGCACAGCGGGCATGGGTGCCCGAAAGGCCGCATATTCTAAGGAATATCCGGACTTTTGCAAATGACTTTTTCCGGCGGTCTATCGGCCGCCATGCAGATTTGCTATAGAGCCGTCGTTGAAAACGGCCGGTCAGCTCCCGCCAAGTGCGGGTTTGCTGGAGATCCCGCTTCCTTGCGGGTCTGCGCCGGTGCGATGACCGGCGCGGATTCTTTACATCTTTGGCATGCCGCCGCCGGGCAACATTCCGCCCATGCCGCGCATCATCTTGGCCATTCCGCCTTTTGCAGAGAACTTCTTCATCATCTTCTGCATCTGCTTGTGCTGCTTGATCAAGCGGCCGATGTCCTGCACCTGGGTGCCGGAACCCATGGCGATCCGGCGCTTGCGCGAACCACTGATCATCTCAGGGTCACGGCGCTCGGCCGGGGTCATGGAGTTGATGATGGCTTCCATCTGCTTGAATTGCTTCTCTGCCGCACCCTGGGCGTTGCCCATTTGCGCCAGGTTCACGCCACCCATGTTCGGCAGCTTGTCCATGAGCCCGCCGAGGCCGCCCATGTTCTTCATCTGTTGCAGCTGATCGCGGAAGTCTTCGAGGTCGAAGCCCTTGCCCTTCTTCAGCTTCTTGGCCAGTTTGTCGGCCTTGTCCTTGTCGAGGGTCGCTTCCGCCTGCTCGATCAGACTGAGCACGTCGCCCATGCCGAGGATGCGCGAGGCGATACGCTCAGGATGGAACGGATCGAGCGCTTCGCTCTTCTCGCCCATACCGATGAACTTGATCGGCTTGCCGGTGATGGCGCGCACCGACAGTGCGGCACCGCCACGGGCGTCGCCGTCGACCTTGGTCAGGATCACACCGGTCAGCGGCAATGCATCGCCGAAGGCCTTGGCCGTGTTGGCGGCGTCCTGGCCGGTCATGGCGTCGACCACGAACAGGGTTTCGACCGGGTTGATCGCGGCGTGCAGGGCCTTGATCTCGCCCATCATCTCTTCATCGATGTGCAGGCGACCGGCGGTATCGACGATGACCACGTCGATGAATTTGAGTTTGGCTTCCTTAATAGCCGCTTGCGCGATCGCGACCGGCTTCTGGCTCAGGTCGGACGGGAAGAAGGTAACGCCGACTTCACCGGCGAGCATTTCCAGTTGCTTGATCGCCGCTGGACGATAAACGTCGGCGGACACAACCATGACCGACTTCTTCTTGCGCTCTTTAAGGAAGCGCGCGAGCTTGCCGGCGGTGGTGGTTTTACCAGCGCCCTGCAAACCTGCCATGAGGATGACCGCTGGCGGCACTGCGCTCAGGTTCAAATCTTCGTTGGCCGCGCCCATCAGGCTTTCGAGTTCGGCCTGGACGATCTTCACGAAGGCCTGGCCCGGCGTCAGGCTGCGTGACACCTCTGTGCCGACGGCGCGTTCCTTGACCGAATTGACGAAGTCCTTGACCACCGGCAGGGCGACGTCGGCTTCGAGCAACGCCATGCGCACTTCGCGCAGGGTGTCTTTGATGTTGTCTTCAGTCAGCTTGGCCTTGCCGGTGACATGGCGCAGCGTCTGCGAGAGACGGTCGGTTAAGTTTTCAAACATTGCGCGATCCTTTCAGGCCCTGTGTAGACCGGGATAATGGCGGCCCGGACCGGACTAAACGTGTGCTCGGCGAGCCTGCGGCGTGGGCAGGTCGCGGATTATAGCGAAGACTGCGGCCGGCGGACACCTCGCCGTCGGGTTGCGCGGTCTTTCGTGTGGCGGGGGTTCTATGCCAAACTCAGCGACTTTCGGGCTTGCCTAACAGGATTTATGCTCCCCTTGTCACCCAGCTTGCTAACTACTCTCGCCGCCGCCTGCTTGTACGCCGCTGCGACCATTTACCAGGGCACTCGCCTGGCGTCCGGCGCCAAGGTCAACAAACGCCTGCTGGTCATGCTCGGCGTGCTCGCCGTATTGGCCCACAGCGTCAGCCTGCTCACCCACCTGCTGACCCCGACCGGCCTGGCCCTGGACTTCTTCAGTGCCGCCAGCCTGATAGCCGTGGCGGTCATCGCACTGACCCTGCTGGCCTGCTCGCGGATTCCGGTGGAGAACCTGCTGGTCCTGCTGCTCCCGCTTGGGGCCTTGACCGTGTTGCTGGCGCATTTTGCTCCCGCCGGCACGGTACAGGTCATCGTTGAGGAGCCGGGCATCCTCGCCCACATCCTGCTTTCGATCCTGGCCTACGGCATGTTCACCATCGCGGTGTTCCAGTCTTTGTTGCTGCTGATTCAAGACCATCAGCTCAAGCACAAGCACCCATCCGGGCTGATCAAGAACTTCCCGCCACTGCAAACCATGGAAAGCCTGCTGTTCGGTTTCCTCTGGGCCGGCTGGACGCTGTTGTCGCTATCGCTGATTTCCGGCTGGCTGTTCGTAGAGAACCTGTTCGCCCAGCATCTGGTGCACAAAACACTGCTGGCCTGCCTGGCCTGGGTCGTTTTCAGCGTGCTGCTGTGGGGACGCAATCGCCTTGGCTGGCGCGGGCACAAAGCCATTCGCTGGACCCTGGCCGGTTTTTGCCTGCTGATGCTGGCGTATTTCGGCAGCAAGCTGGTTCGTGAATACATCCTGCATATCTGACGGGCGGCATTAATGGACGACTTGCCCATAGGGCCGATGCTCGCGGTAGTGACCCTGCTGGTTTTATGGTCAGGGCTGTTTACCGCCATCGAAGCGGCGCACCAGCATTTGCTGGCCCAGCGCACCGCAACGCGTTCCAGCGACAAACCGGTAGCGAAACTCAGCTTCCCACTGGCCAGCCTGATTTTTTGCAACACCCTCTGCCGTGCACTCGTGGTGGTCATCAGCACCTTGCTGGCCTTGTTCACCTGGGCCGAGAACGGCCCGTGGGTCGCCTGCCTCGGAGCGGGCGCCATGTTGCTGGTGTTTTCCGACTATTTGCCACGCACCCTCGCCACCCGCTATCCGGATGCGATCCTGGCCCAGGGCAACAACCTGCTACGGTTGCCGCTGAAAATCATCTATCCCGCGGCATGGCTGCTCAACAGCATCAGTCAGTTGCTGACGCGCCCATTCGCCCGTAAAGCCAAAGTGGTGCAACAAAGCGAGGACGAAGCGCTGACGGAGCGGCATGCGCCCTCCGAAACCGCAAGCCGCCCTCACCCGCTGCCAGGCATCCACGCGCTGGACAACATTACCGTCAATGACATCCTGGTACCGCGCAGCGACGTGGACGGCATCAATCTCGATGACTCCATCGAAGAAATCATCGAACAATTGCGCCACAACAAACGCACGCGCCTGCCGGTGTTCCACAGCGATATCAACCAGGTCGAAGCCGTCCTCAACACCCGACACATCCTTCATTTGCTGCCCGATGCGAGCCTGACCAGGGAAGCGTTGCTGGCGGCCAGCCACGAGCCGTACTTCGTGCCGGAAAGTACCCCGTTGCAACTGCAACTGCTCAACTTTCACAAGCAGCAGCGGCGCCTGGGCATGGTGGTCGACGAATACGGCGAAGTGCTGGGCATCGTTACCCTGGAAGACATTCTCGAAGAAATCGTCGGCGAGTTCGAAAGCCAGCAGAGCCTGGACAACCCACACATTCATCCGCAAGCCGACGGACGCCTGGTGATCGACGGTGCCGCGTCCATTCGCGAGCTGAACAAGAGCCTCGGCTGGCACCTGCCCAGCGATGGCCCGAAAACCTTGAACGGCCTGGTGACCGAGGCCCTGGAGACTATTCCCGATAGCGCGGTGTGCCTGAAGATCGGCCGGTATCGCCTGGAAATTCTCGAGACCGAGGACAACCGTGTCACGCGGGTGCTGATCTGGCAGACCAGCTCGATGCCTGTGGTTATCTAAAACCCGACACAAATCCTTGTGGCGAGGGGGCTTGCCCCCGTTGCGCTGCGAAGCAGTGCTAAACCATGCAACTACTTTTCATCTGGTACACCGTGGCTGCCGACTTTACGACTGCTTCGCAGCCGAACGGGGCGGTGCGGCGTTCCGACAAGCCCCCTCGCCACAATGTCCTCGCAAGCCCTCTTGTTCGATCGTTAGCCACCTTCCTATAATCGAAACGCTTACCCAAGCCTCGCCGGCCCCGTGCTTACCCCGCACGTCGCAGCATCCGGCCTGTCCACCAGCAAAGTCCGCAACAAACCGACGACTGTTCCTACCTTGAACAGCGACCGTGCCTCCGCCCACATCCCTGGGTTCTCGACCATAATAATTCGCTCCACTGGAGCACATGACTGTCAGGGATAACCGCATGACGACCAGCACGACTTACAGCGACTCCACACCTGCGCAACCGACGAACTCCGCCACCCGCGTGGCCACCGCAAGCTTCATCGGTACCGCCATCGAGTTCTACGACTTCTACGTCTATGCCACCGCCGCCGCGCTGGTGATCGGCCCGGTGTTCTTTCCGCAGACATCCGGCACCGCCCAGATGCTTTCGGCTTTTCTCACGTTCGGCATCGCCTTCCTTGCACGCCCCTTGGGTTCGGCCCTTTTCGGTCACTTCGGCGACCGTATCGGCCGCAAATCGACCCTGGTCGCCTCGCTGCTGCTGATGGGCGTGTGTACCACGCTGATCGGCGTGCTGCCGGGATACGACAGCATTGGCGCCTGGGCACCGATCCTGCTTTGCGTCCTGCGCTTCGGCCAAGGCCTTGGATTGGGCGGCGAATGGGGTGGCGCGGCATTGCTGGCCACGGAGAACGCGCCGAAAGGCAAGCGCGCGTGGTTCGGCATGTTCCCGCAGCTGGGTCCATCCATCGGTTTTCTGGCGGCCAACGGCCTGTTCCTGACCCTGGCCGTGGTGCTGGATGACGAACAGTTCCGCTCATGGGGCTGGCGTATTCCGTTCCTGCTCAGCGCCGCACTGGTGATGGTCGGCCTGTACGTTCGTCTCAAGCTGCATGAGACCCCGGTGTTCGCCAACGCCATGGCGCGCCAGGAACGGGTAAAGATCCCCCTGTTCGAGCTGTTCGGCCAATACTGGGCGCCCGTATTGCTGGGAGCCGGCGCGATGGTCGTGTGCTACGCGCTGTTTTACATCTCCACCGTATTTTCCCTGAGTTACGGCGTGGCAACGCTCGGCTACAGCCGCGAAACCTTCCTCGGCCTATTGTGCTTCGCGGTGCTGTTCATGGCTGCCGCCACCCCGCTGTCGGCCTGGGCCAGCGACCGTTATGGGCGCAAACCGGTGCTGATCATCGGCGGTGTGCTGGCGATCCTGTCCGGCTTCCTCATGGAGCCCCTGCTGACCCAAGGCTCGACCTGGGGCGTGGCGTTGTTCCTGTGCATCGAACTGTTTCTGATGGGTGTGACATTTGCGCCTATGGGGGCGTTGCTGCCGGAGCTGTTCCCCACCCACGTGCGCTACACCGGCGCCTCGGCGGCCTACAACCTGGGCGGTATCGTCGGCGCTTCCGCGGCGCCGTTCTTCGCCCAGAAACTGGTGGCGATGGGCGGATTGAGTTATGTCGGCGGTTATGTGTCCGCGGCGGCGGTGCTGAGTTTGATCGCGGTTCTGTGCCTGAAGGAAACGCGGCATAACGATTTGAATCAGATCGCCTGACAGATTGCTTTCGCGGGCAAGCCCGCTCCCACAGTTTTTTTGTCGAACCACTATTTTGTGATCGACACTGATCCTGTGGGAGCGTGGCTTGCCCGCGATGGCGTCATTGCAGACAAAACACTCCCCGAAAAACCACAACTTTTCCCCCACCCATTGTCACCTCGCTCTACGCGCATGGGCTCATCCCCGCTATACTTCCCGGCTTTTCCTGAATAAATGCCAATAGGGTCCCGCCGCGCATGGATAAGACCTACCAGCCGCACGCCATTGAAACTTCCTGGTACAACACCTGGGAGTCAGAGAATTACTTCGCCCCGCAAGGCGCGGGCGAGTCCTACACCATCATGATCCCGCCGCCGAACGTCACCGGCAGCCTGCACATGGGTCACGGCTTCAACAACGCGATCATGGACGCCCTGATCCGTTTCCGCCGCATGCAGGGTCGCAACACCCTGTGGCAGCCGGGTACCGACCACGCCGGTATCGCCACGCAGATGTTGGTGGAGCGTCAGCTCGAAGCCAAGGGCCAGAGCCGCCATGACCTGGGCCGCGAGAAATTCCTCGAGAAAGTCTGGGAGTGGAAAGATGAGTCCGGTGGCAACATCAGCCGTCAGATCCGTCGTCTCGGTTCGTCCGTAGATTGGAGCCGCGAGCGCTTCACCATGGACGACGGCCTCTCGGAGGCCGTTAAAGAGGCTTTCGTCCGCCTGCACGAAGACGGCCTGATCTACCGCGGCAAGCGCCTGGTCAACTGGGACACCAAGCTGCACACGGCGATTTCCGACCTCGAAGTGGAGAACCACGACGAGAAAGGTTTCCTGTGGAACCTGAAATACCCGCTGGCCGACGGCGCCAAGACCGCTGAAGGCAACGACTTCCTGATCGTCGCGACCACTCGCCCGGAAACCATGCTCGGCGACTCCGCCGTGGCCGTTAACCCGAACGATGAACGCTACAAAGCCCTGATCGGCAAATTTGTCGAGCTGCCACTGGTTGGCCGCCGCATCCCGATCATCGCCGACGATTATTGCGACCCTGAATTCGGCACCGGCTGCGTGAAAATCACCCCGGCCCACGACTTCAACGACTATGAAGTCGGTAAGCGTCACAACCTGCCGCTGCTGAACATCTTCGACAAGAACGCATCGGTCCTGCCGGCTTGCCAGGTGTTCAACCTCGACGGCACGCTGAACGAAACCATCGACGGCAAGATCCCGGCCGAATACGCCGGTCTCGACCGCTTCGAAGCGCGCAAGCAGATCGTGGCCGCGTTCGACGCCGCCGGCCTGTTGGTCAGCGTTGACGATCACGCCCTGAAGGTACCGAAAGGCGACCGCTCCGGCACCGTCATCGAGCCTTGGCTGACCGACCAGTGGTACGTGTCCACCAAGCCTTTGGCCGAGCCTGCGATTGCCGCCGTTGAAGACGGTCGTATCCAGTTCGTGCCGAAGCAGTACGAAAACATGTACTTCTCGTGGATGCGCGACATCCAGGACTGGTGCATCAGCCGCCAGTTGTGGTGGGGCCACCGGATTCCGGCCTGGTACGACGAGTCGGGCAAGGTCTACGTCGGTCGCGACGAAGCCGAAGTGCGGGCCAAGCACAACCTCGGCCCGGACGTTGCGCTACAACAGGACAACGACGTTCTCGACACCTGGTTCAGCTCGGGCCTGTGGACGTTCTCCACCCTCGGCTGGCCGGAAAAAACCGAGTTCCTGAAGAAATTCCACTCCACCGACGTCCTGGTGACTGGCTTCGACATCATTTTCTTCTGGGTTGCCCGGATGATCATGCTCACCATGCACTTGGTGAAAAACGAAGACGGCACTCCGCAGGTTCCGTTCAAGACCGTCTACGTCCACGGCCTGGTGCGCGATGGCCAGGGCCAGAAGATGTCCAAGTCCAAGGGCAACGTCCTGGACCCGCTGGACATCATCGACGGCATCGAACTCGAAGCCCTGGTGCAGAAGCGCACCTCCGGCATGATGCAGCCGAAACTGGCGAAGAAGATCGAGAAGCAGACCCGCGACGAGTTCGCCGAAGGCATCGCCAGCTACGGCACCGACGCCCTGCGCTTCACCTTCTGCTCGCTGGCGTCCACCGGTCGTGACATCAAGTTCGACATGGGCCGCGTCGAAGGCTATCGCAACTTCTGCAACAAGATCTGGAACGCGGCGCGCTACGTACTGGACAAGGGCGAAGACTGCGGCCAGAACGGCGAAGCCTTTGAGCTGTCCCTGGCTGACCGCTGGATCATTTCGCAGCTGCAGCGCACCGAAGCCGAAGTGACCCGCCAGCTTGACCAGTTCCGTTTCGACCTGGCAGCACAAGCCTTGTACGAGTTCATCTGGAACCAGTATTGCGACTGGTACCTGGAACTCTCCAAGCCTGTGCTGTGGGACGAAAACGCACCGGTCGAACGCCAGCGCGGCACCCGTCGCACCCTGGTGCGCGTGCTGGAAGTCGCCCTGCGCCTGGCGCACCCGTTCATGCCGTTCATCACCGAAGAAATCTGGCAGCGCATTGCGCCGCTGGCCGGCATCGAAGGCAAGACGATCATGCTGCAACCTTGGCCAGTGGCCAACGAAATACGCATCGATCAGGCCGCCGAAGATGACATCGAATGGCTCAAGGGCCTGATGCTCGGCACCCGTAACATCCGTGGCGAAATGAACATCGGCCCGGGCAAACCCCTGCCGTTGTTCCTGAAGAATGTCAGCGCCGAGGACCAGCGTCGCCTGACCGAGAACGAAGCTCTGCTGAAGAAGCTGGCGCGCCTGGAATCGATCACCGTACTGGCTGCTGGCGAAGAAGCACCGCTGTCCGCCACCGCGCTGGTCGGCGAGATGGAAGTGCTGGTGCCAATGGCCGGCTTGATCGACAAAGGTGCGGAACTGGCGCGTCTGGACAAGGAAATCCAGCGTCTGCAAGGTGAAGTGCAACGAGTCGGCGGCAAGCTGTCCAACGCCGGTTTCGTTGACAAGGCACCGGCTGAAGTCATCGAGAAAGAACGCGCCAAACTGGCCGAGGCCGAACAGGCCCTGGGCAAGCTGGCCGAGCAGCATGCGCGGATTGCCAGTTTGTAACGGCGAGTCGCAATGAAAAAGGGAGGCCAGCAATGGCCTCCCTTTTTTGTGCCTGTTGTCCCATTTTCCCAAACGCCAAAAATCCCCTGTGGGAGCGAGCTTGCTCGCGATGAGGCCATAACATTCAACATCAATATTGACTGACCGACCGCCATCGCGAGCAAGCTCGCTCCCACAAGGGACAGCGGTGTTTGCCACAATTGGGTTCACACGGGCCGGATGTGGGACAATGCCCGCCACTTTTAGCCATACCCGAATCGACCACCGCCATGACCGCCCCCCGCTCCCCCAAGCCTGCGCGCAAAAAGCCTGCCCCGAAGACCCCGGCCACGGCCGTCGCCCCGAAGGAAAAGGCCAGCCTGCACCCGCGCAATCGCCATCAGGGTCGCTACGACTTTCCGGCGCTGATCAAAAGTGCCCCGGAACTGAAGAAATTCGTAATCATCAATCCGTACGGCAAGGAAAGCATCGACTTCGCCAGCCCGGAAGCCGTGCGGGTGTTCAACCGAGCGCTGCTCAAGTCGTTCTATGGCATCGCTCACTGGGACATTCCGGCCGACTACCTGTGCCCACCGGTGCCAGGCCGCGCCGATTACGTGCACTTCCTCGCCGACCTGCTGGCCAGTGGCAATGACGGTGTGATCCCCCGTGGCGCCGCAGTGAAGGTGCTGGACATTGGCATGGGCGCCAACTGCGTGTATCCGCTGATCGGTTACAGCGACTATCGCTGGCAGTTCCTCGGTTCCGATATCGATGCGACCGCCATCGCCGCGGCGAAGGCCATCATTCAATCCAATGGCCTGAACAAAGCGATCCAGGTACGCCAGCAGAGCAACCCCAAGCAGATCCTCACCGGCCTGCTGGAGAGCGCAGAGCGCTTTGACCTCACGATGTGCAACCCGCCGTTCCACGCCTCGCTGGACGAGGCCACACGGGGCAGCACACGCAAATGGCGCGCCCTGGGCAAGGCCGATCCGAAACGCAAGCTGCCGGTATTGAACTTTGGCGGCCAAGCGGCGGAATTGTGGTGTGAGGGCGGAGAAGTGCGTTTCGTCACGCAACTGGTCAGCGAGAGTGTGCAGGTGGCGCAACAAGTGCTGTGGTTCAGCACACTGGTGTCGAAGGCGTCGAACCTGCCGGCGATCCAGGCGGCCCTGAACAAGGCTGGCGCGCTGGACAGTCAGGTAGTGGAAATGGGTCAGGGACAGAAGCAGAGCCGCTTCGTGGCGTGGACTTTCCAGAATCCAGTCCAGCAACAGGTTTGGCGCGAACGTTGGGCGCCTAAAAACTAAAACACGTCCACCTGCAGGAGCGAGCCTGCTCGCGAAAAACCTGAGAGCAACGCGTTCATTCAGACTGCCCGCGTTATCGTTTGCGCCCATCGCGAGCAGGCTCGCTCCTACAATCGCAGGCACAAAAAAACCGTGCCCGGATCGCTCCGGTGCACGGTTTTTTTTTAACAAGTCTTACTTGTTAACAGCGTCGGTCAGGCCTTTGGCCACAACCAGCTTGATCACTTTCTTGGCAGCGATTTCGATGGCAGCGCCAGTCGAAGGGTTACGGCCAGTACGGGCAGGGCGCTCAGTCACTTTCAGCTTGCCGATACCTGGCAGAGTGATTTCGCCGCCGTTTTCCAGCTGATCGGCAACGATTTGGCCCAGTTGGTCCAGAGCGTTACGCGCGGTGGTTTTCGGCGCGTCGATAGCTTCAGCGATGTCGGCGATCAGTTGGTCTTTAGTAAGAGCCATTTAGTGTTCCTTCCCTATCAAATTCATATGGATTGCAGAGTGCAATGTCAGCTATCGAGCCCGATCTTCTGGATCTGGCACCCTCGGCCAAATAACCTCGGGATCGGGGTTATAGATACCGAAATCAGGGTTTGGTTCGACCTGACAAATGCTGACTGCACGCTTAACGCAGTGACTTCGCGCAAGACCGGGCAAAGCTAGCACAGAGACGGGGAAATATCCGCCTCCAGCTACCCATTTGGTCAGCTTTATTGCTCTAAATCGGGAAAAAATCGCATAAGCGCCGCCGGTCGCCCGGGAATTGGCCTTCGCACCGCGCCAAAACCAGTGGTTGCGGTACACTGGGCGCTTTTTCGGGGGAGCGCGCCCTCCTCTCTTCATTCAGCCGAGAAGCCCATGCCGATCCGTCATTGCATCGTCCACCTGATCGACAAAAAACCCGACGGCACACCTGCAGTTCTCCACGCCCGCGACTCTGAACTGGCTGAGTCTGCGGCCATCGAGAACATGCTCGCCGACCTCAACGAAAGCTATAACGCCAAACAGGGTAAAGCCTGGGGCCTGTTCCATCCGGAATCCGGCGCGTTCCCGTTCAGCGGCTGGCTGAAGGAGTACCTCGAGGGCGGTCAGGATTTCACTGCGTTCAGCCGCGTGGCGGTCGAGCATCTGCAGAAACTGATGGAGGAGTCGAACCTGTCGGTCGGCGGCCACGTGCTGTTCGCACACTATCAGCAAGGCATGACCGACTACCTGGCCATCGCCCTGCTGCACCACAGCGAAGGCGTGGCCGTAACCGACGAACTGGACGTGACCCCATCCCGCCACCTCGACCTTGGCCAGTTGCACCTGGCGGCGCGGATCAACGTTTCCGAGTGGCAGAACAACAAACAATCCAAGCAGTACATTTCGTTCATCAAAGGCAAGAACGGCAAAAAGGTTTCGGAGTATTTCCGCGACTTCATTGGCTGCCAGGAAGGCGTCGACGGTCCGGGTGAAACCCGCACCCTGCTCAAGGCCTTCAGTGATTTCGTTGAAAGCGAAGACCTGCCGGAAGACGACGCCCGCGAGAAGACCAAGACCCTGGTGGATTACGCCAGTAGCCAGGCCAAGCTCGGTGAGCCGATGGGCCTGGAAGAGTTGTCGGGGCTGATCGACGAAGAACGCCCGAAGGCTTTCTACGATCACATCCGCAACAAGGATTACGGCCTCTCGCCGGAAATCCCGGCCGATAAACGCACCCTGAACCAGTTCCGCCGATTCACTGGTCGCGCCGAAGGCCTGTCGATCAGTTTCGAAGCACACCTGCTGGGCTCGAAGATCGAGTACGACGAGGAAGCCGGCACGTTGATCATCAAGGGCCTGCCCACTTCGCTCACCGATCAGCTGAAGCGTCGCAACTGATGCTCGGCGGCGTACTGAAGAAATTCCTGCTGATCCTGCTGGTGGTCGTGGCCTATCAGAACTGGGGCAAGATCGAGCGGGTGTTCAATCCATCGCAAGTGGTGTCGGCGCAGACGCAGGCCAAGGCCAACGTTGTGCTCTACGCCACCGAATGGTGTGGTTACTGCAAGCTGACCCGGCGCTTCCTCGATCAGAAAGGCATTGCGTACAAGGAGTTCGACATCGAGAAGGATGCTGCCGCGCGCGAGGACTATCAGGCGCTGGGTGGTGGGGGCATTCCGATCATCGATGTGAACGGGACGCTGATTCGCGGGTATGACCCGGATGCGATTCTGGCAGCGTTGAAGTAACTCTGTAGGAGCGAGCTTGAACTGGCCTAATAATTCCGGACACCTCTTAAGGGCGATATGATTTCGCCAACTTGGAGGTTCCATGAACGAAAGAAAGGTCTATACCCGCGAGTTCAAGCTGCATGCTGCCAGCATGGTGCTTGATGATAACTGCCCGGTTCCAGACGTTTGTGCATCGCTGGATATCGGGCCCACCGCTTTACGGCGTTGGGTCGATCAGGTTCGCAAGGAGCGCGAGGGGCAGCCAGTCAAAGGCACCAAGGCGATTACCGAAGATCAGCGCCAGATCCAGGAACTAAAGGCCAAGATCAAGCGCATGGAGATGGAAGCCGAGATCTTAAAAAAGGCTACCGCTCTCTTGATGTCGGATCCCGATCGTTTTCGATGATTGCGGAACTAAGAGAGTCGTTCCCGACGGCCGTCGTGTGTCGTGTTTTCAATGTGAAGCGCAGCAGTTTTTATGAGTGGCTTCAGCGGCGAACCCAACCGCGGATCAGGCGCGAAGAGCTCAAGCTCAAAGTGGTTGAACTGCACAGCGAAAGCCGCGAAGCCATGGGCTCCAGAATGATCAGCAAGGGCCTGAAGTCCCAAAACATTGCAGTTGGAAGAGGCCTTGTCCGAGCGCTGATGAGGGAGGCCAACATTGTCAGTAAACAACGCCAGCCGCACCCATTCAGATCCAAGGGAGTGGAAGCATTTGTCGCGCCCAATCGGCTCAAGCGCAACTTCAAACCGGCTGCAGTCGATCAGGTCTGGTGTGGCGACGTGACCAGTCTGATGGTGGGCAAACGCTGGGTTCATCTGGCCATCGTCATCGACTTGTTTGCTCGCTGGGTCATCGGTTGGGCATTTTCGCTGGTCAATGACGCCAACTTGGTCAGCAAGGCGCTACGCATGGCGACAGAGGTTCGAACGTGCCCTGCGGGGCTGATGTTTCACTCGGATCAGGGTTGTCAGTACACCAGCCGCAAGTTTCAAGAAGAACTGAAGCGTCGTGACATATTGCAAAGCATGAGCCATCGCGGGCAGTGCTGGGACAACGCTCCAACAGAGCGATTTTTCGGCACGCTGAAATCAGAATGGGTGCCTCGTAGTGGCTACAGCAAGATCGAGGAAGCCAAAACCGATATGGTGCGCTTCTTCATGTACTACAACCGCACCAGGCTCCACAGCTACAACAACTATCTGTCGCCAATAGCCATGGAGCAAAAAGCGGCATAAACACCGTAACCGGTGTCCGGGATTACTTGACCAGTTCAGCTTGCTCGCGATGAGGCCAACACAGCCAACAATTTTGTTGAATGTCAGTCCGCCATCGCGAGCAAGCTCGCTCCCACAAGGTTTTTTTTCAGCAGGCTTCGATCCGGAAACCAAACCGCGGGAAGTGCACATGCACCACACCGCCGCGTTCGTCCTCTCGCCGTACAATCAGTTCTTCGCGGCCGGCAAACAGTAATTCCCCCGCCACCGGATCAACACCGTAGTCCGTGGCCGCGATGACCACCTGCTGACCCGCCGTGAACCCGTTGGGATCGACGAATTGCTCATCCGGCAAAGCCGCTGGCGTGGACGTGCGCGCCACTGCCAGAGCCTCCTCGGAACTCATCTCGCTGGATGCGCCATGACCGAAGCCCAATACCCGCGCATGCCATGCATTGACTGCCGGATAAGCTTCGACCAGCGGAGCCGTCACCGGCGTGGCCTTGAGGAACCAGAGGCAATGAGCCAGGGCGAAGTCGGCAATCGACGGCTCGCCAAACAGGTAGTCACCCTCCTCGCGCTGCAACTGCAGCTCCAGACGCGACATGATCGTCGGCCACTGATGCTTCGCCTGTTCGGTAGACAATTTTGTCGCGCTACCACCACTGAACAAACCGGCGCGGTCGGCCAGAAACGCCTTGATCGCTTCCTGCGGTAAATTACCGAAACGCACGGCAATCGATTCCGGCTGGAACACCAGGCTCACCGCATGCTGGAACACCACCGAATCAGCCCAGGCGGCAAAGGACGCAGCGATCATTTCCTGACCTTCCGGGAAGAACGCCGGCAAGGCCTTTTCCTGCTCCAGTCGCCGGGCAATCAATGCCGTGTCGCAATAGATATCGGCACCGACCTGCAACACCGGTGTCTTGCGATAGCCACCGGTCAACGCCGTGAGATCCGGTTTTGGCATCACTGGCGAGATCTTCACCGAGCGCCAGGACAAGCCCTTGAAGCCCAGCAGCAGGCGGGCCTTCTCGGCAAAGGGGGACGTCGGGTAATGATGCAGAATCAACTCGGACATGCTCGGCTCCGCCGCAAGGATCAGGAGTCCGCAGCTTAGCGCGCAATCACCTGGCAGCCTACAGATCTGCCTGATGGGAACCGATCAGTCAGAGTGATAAGCCAGGGGCTGTGCTCGCTGCACTCGCCACCAGGCATTCCTTGGCGCTCTTCTTGAGTTTCTTGATCAGCCGCTCCTGACGCAACGCATCGCTTTTGTCGCGACAGCGTTCGGTGTAGACCAGGGCCATGGCCGGGCTGGAAAGAAAGAATCGCGCGCCCTTGCCGCTTTGATGCTTGGCGAAGCGACGCACGGGATCATCGCTGATCCCACAATAGAGCGAACCGTTGGCCGCGCGAACGAGGTAGACGAACCAGGTTTTGCTCGCGGGGGTGTCGGCGTCGACAAGGCTTTCGCTGAGGGTGGTCACGTAACGATCAGGGCTTGAAGGAAAACAAGCCGCAATCTTATCAGCGACTGGCCTGGAATGCCTTCAGCCCCTTCAGGGCCTGTGAGCGAACGGCGTTGCGAACAAGTGGCGTCCAGCCCAGCAGCAGGCCTTTGAAACCCAGGGCCTGACGTGACCATGTCCACAGGTCGAAACTGTCGTGATGCTCGCAGATCTTGCCATCGCGAAAGACAAAGCGTGCCTGAATGTCATTGACCACGGTATTGCCAGTCTGGCTGAACAGATAGGTCGCGACCCAATGGGCGCTACCGATACGATCATCGGCACGGACATGATCGAAGGTCAGGGAGAAATCCTTGGCGCGGGTGGTGAGCATGCACCACATATCGCCAGCATCACGACCACGAAGCTCGCCGAACGCCGGGTCACTGAACACCACGTCATCGGTGTAGCAGGCAGCCATCGCCTCACCGTCGAGACGCTGGAAGGCCTGGTAGAAACGGGTGATCAAGGCGCTGTGGACTTCACTCATGGGCAGACTCCCTGTTGTGCAATGGGTATCGAAAGATTGCCTGCACGATAGTCTGCAAATGGGTCGAACACTATCGGCATTCGCAAGACGAATACCGACAGTGTGCGGGAATCAGACCTTTTCGCTTTCGACCTGCACGTACAACGCACGTCCGGCCCCCAGGCCGGCGAGGATCGCACCAAGGCCGATGACACCGAAGATCCAGCCCACGGCCGTCCAGCCGCCGGTCCAGTCATGCACGATGCCGACCGCAAACGGCCCCATGGACGCCAGGGTGTAACCGAAGCCCTGGGCCATGCTCGACAGGTTCGCCGCAACGTGGGAGTCCCGCGAGCGCAGCACGATCAGGGTCAATGCCAGGCTGAACGCGGCGCCCTGCCCCAGCCCCAGCACAATCGCCCAGCCCCACAGACCTTCAATCGGGGCGTACAGGCAACCGAACAGACCGCCGAGGGTCAGGGCCATCACGATCACAATCGCCAGGCGCTGATCCTTGCCGCGCGTCGCCAGCCATGGCGCGGCGAGGGAGCTGACCAGTTGAACGATCACCGAACCCGACAGCACCAGACCGGCCTGGGTCGGGGTCAGGCCGCGCCCGATCAGGATCGACGGCAACCAGCCGAACACGATGTAGGCCAGGGACGATTGCAGGCCCATGTACAAGGTCACTTGCCAGGCCAGCGGATCGCGCAGCAATCCGCGAACCCGGTAGGCGACGTTGTGCGCGCCGTGTTTCTGGCCGACTTGCGGCAACCAGAACAGCGCCGCCGCTAATGCCGGAATAACCCAGAAGCCGAGGCCCATCGCCCAATTCTTGTCGAAGTGTTCACTCAACGGCACGGTCGCACCCGCCGCCATCGCCGCGCCCAGGCACAGGGCCATGGTGTAGACACCGGTCATGGTCCCGGCCTGTTTCGGGAAGTCGCGCTTGACGATGCCCGGCAGCAACACGCCAATCACGCCGATGCTGGCACCGGCCAGCACACTGCCGGCAAACAGACCGATTTCACCGAACGAACTGCGCAGGATGATCCCGCCCGCCAGGGTCAGAAGAATGCCCAGCACCACCTGCTCCGCACCAAATCGCCGCGCCAGCACGGGTGCCAACGGCGCAAACAGGCCAAGGCAAAGCACCGGCAACGTGGTCAGCAACCCCGCCGCGGACGCCGACAAGCCAAGGGACTTCGAGACCTCGCTGAGCATCGGCGCCATGCTCGACAGCGCCGGGCGCAGGTTCAGCGCCACCAGAATCAGGCCCAGCAGCAACAGCCAGGGCCGGTGCAGAACCGGGTGAGCTTGCTGGACCTGTTCGTCATCGGCCTCGGCATCGATCAGCAACTCTTCCAGCTCGGCCGAACGTTTGAGGGCTGTGGATAACTCACTGCGGTGCATGGACTTCTCGGTTTCAAGGTTCATTGATCAACTGCCTCGACAGGGCTTTGGCTCGTTCCGGGTCGCGTTGCTCGACGGCATCGAGCAACGCGATGTGCAGGTCGAACACTTCCTGACGGCGCGGGACGATGTTCAGGATCTGGCGCAATTGGGCGCCGACGACGCTGGAGAAATAGCGATACAACTCGCTGAGGGTCGGGTTGTGTGCGGCGTCCACCAACCGGCGGTGAAACACCAGGTCGCAGGCGATGTAGGTGTCGAGATCGCCGTGATAGTGGCTGCCGCTGACACTCAGGGCCTCGCGCAAAGCCACCAGATCTTCATCGGTTCGGCGCACTGCCGCCAGGCCAATGGCCTCGACTTCGAGGATGTGCCGGGTTTCCCGGGCCTGATCAAGAGAACAACGGGACAGCGCCTTCAACGTATCGAGCGGATCGACCACCGCCCGCAGGTAACTGCCGTCGCCCTGACGGATTTCGATCAACCCGGAAAACGCCAACACGCGCATGGCTTCGCGCACGGTGTTGCGACTGATGCCCAGCTCGGCGGACAACTCGGGCTCGGTGGGCAAGCGCTGGCCCACGACCCAGGTGCCCTGGTTGATGCGCTGGCGCAACTGATCCAGGGCCTGATCGACCAGGGATCGTTTCACTAATGGAGAAATTTCTGACATGGAATTCGCCCTGTCATCCAATCATAGGATGAATTTTCTGACATGTTAGTCAACATATCCCAGAACGGCAACAGCCCTCCCCCTGTAGGAGCGAGCTTGCTCGCGATGGTCGTCAACGATAACGCTGGTTGGCAGGCACCCCGCAGCGCTCTCCAGTCCATCGCGAGCAAGCTCGCTCCTACAGGGGTATGAGTTTTCCGCAGGCAAAAATAAACCCGGAACTCAGTCCGGGTTTATTTCAGTGCCTGGGGTTGATCAATGCAGGATCTGGCTCAGGAACAGCTTGGTGCGCTCGTTCTGCGGCTTGTCGAAGAAGTCGTTCGGCGCAGCCTGTTCGACGATTTCGCCCTTGTCCATGAAGATCACGCGGTTGGCCACGGTGCGCGCGAAGCCCATTTCATGGGTCACGCAGAGCATGGTCATGCCGTCTTCGGCCAGGCCGATCATGGTGTCCAGTACCTCTTTCACCATCTCCGGGTCGAGTGCCGACGTCGGTTCGTCGAACAGCATGATCTTCGGCTTCATGCACAGCGCGCGAGCGATCGCCACACGCTGTTGCTGACCGCCGGACAGTTGCCCCGGGTACTTGTGCGCCTGCTCCGGAATGCGTACGCGTTCCAGGTAGTGCATGGCAATTTCCTCGGCCTTGCGCTTGGGCATCTTGCGCACCCACATCGGCGCCAGGGTGCAGTTCTGCAAGATGGTCAGGTGCGGGAACAGGTTGAAGTGCTGGAACACCATGCCGACTTCACGGCGGATCGCTTCGATCTGCTTGAGGTCGTTGGTCAGCTCCACGCCATCGACCACGATGCGGCCCTGCTGGTGCTCTTCCAGACGGTTGAGGCAGCGGATGGTGGTGGACTTTCCGGAACCCGACGGGCCGCACAGCACGATACGCTCGCCCTGCTTGACGTTGAGGTTGATGTCCTTGAGTACGTGAAACTGACCGTACCACTTGTTCACGCCCTGCATCTGAATAATGCCTTCAGGGCTCACAGGCTGTTTGATTGCTTCGCTCATCACAAAACTTCCTAAATTAGGTAGCGACTTAGCGCTTGTGGCCAGTGTCGAGCTTGCGTTCCAGATGCATGGAATAGCGCGACATACCAAAACAGAAAATCCAGAACACCAGGGCGGCGAACACATAGCCTTCGGTGGCCATGCCCAGCCATTTCGGGTCGGCGGCGGCTTGCTTGACGCTGTTGAGCAGGTCGAACAGGCCGATGATGATCACCAGGCTCGTATCCTTGAACAGCGCAATGAAGGTGTTGACGATGCCGGGGATCACCAGTTTCAGGGCCTGCGGCAGAATCACCAGACCCATGCTGCGCCAGTAACCCAGGCCCATCGCCGCCGCCGCTTCGTACTGTCCCTTGGGAATTGCTTGCAGACCACCGCGCACCACTTCGGCCACGTAGGCCGACTGGAACAGGATCACGCCGATCAGCGCCCGCAGCAGCTTGTCGAAGTTCATGCCTTCCGGCAGGAACAACGGCAGCATCACCGAGGACATGAACAGCACCGTGATCAATGGCACGCCGCGCCAGAACTCGATGAAGGTCACGCAGACCACGCGAATCGCCGGCATGTTCGAACGACGGCCCAGCGCCAGGACGATCCCCAGTGGCAACGCACCGGCGATGCCGACGGTGGCAATCACCAGGGTCAGCATCAGGCCGCCCCACTGGCTGGTCGCCACGGCGTCCAGACCCAATACGCCGCCATGCAGCAGACACCAGGCAATGATCGGGTACAGCACCAGGAAGCTCAGCCCGTACACCGCCTTATGGTGAAAGCGCGAGATGAACAACGGCGCCACGCCGACAATCGCCAGCCACACCGTCAGGTCCACGCGCCAGCGCAGTACCGGCGGGTAGTAGCCGTACATGAACTGGCCGAAGCGCTGTTGGATGAACACCCAGCAGGCGCCCTCCTTCGTGCAGTCGGCCTGGCTGGTGCCGACCCAGTTGGCGTCAAGGATCGCCCACTGCAGGATCGGCGGTACCACCAGGTAGATGAGGTAGAACGCAAACAGGGTCAGCAGGGTGTTGAGCCAGCTGGAGAACATGTTCGCGCGCATCCACGCCATCGGGCCGAAGACCTTGGCCGGCGGTGGCATGTCGGGTTTGAAAGTATGAGTACTCATGCGCTTTTCCTTACCGCTCGATCAGCGCAATGCGCTTGTTGTACCAGTTCATCAGCAGGGAAATGCTGATACTGATCGCCAGGTACACGCTCATGGTGATGGCAATCACCTCGATCGCCTGGCCGGTCTGGTTGAGCACGGTCCCGGCAAACAGCGAGACCATTTCCGGATAACCGATACCGGCCGCCAGCGAGGAGTTCTTCGCCAGGTTCAGGTATTGGCTGGTCAGCGGCGGGATGATCACGCGCAGGGCTTGCGGGATGATCACCTTGCGCAGGGTCGGACCGTTGCGCAGGCCGAGGGAATGCGCCGCTTCGGTCTGGCCGTGGCTGACCGACTTGATGCCAGAGCGCACGATCTCGGCGATGAACGCCGCGGTGTACACGGTCAAAGCCAGCGTCAGCGCCAGCAGTTCCGGGATCAACACCCAGCCGCCGACGAAGTTGAAGCCTTGCAGCTTCGGCATTTCCCAGTGCACCGGTGCACCGAAAATCAGCGCACACAGCGCAGGGATGACCAGGAACATCGCCAGGCCAACCCAGAACTTGTGGAACGGCACACCGGTGGCTTCGAAGCGCTTGGTGGCCCAGCGGCTCATCAGCACGATGGCGACTATGGCGACTACAACGCTGGTCACAAACGGCCAGAAGCCGTCCGCCATCAACGCGGCCGGCATGTTCAGGCCACGGCTGCTGACGAAGAAGGTGTCGCCGAAGTTATGACTGTTGCGCGGCCCCGGCATGGTCAGGAACACCGCGAAGTACCAGAACAGGATCTGCAGCAGCGGCGGAATGTTGCGGAAGACTTCCACATACACCGTCGCCAGCTTGGCGATGATCCAGTTCTTCGACAGCCGCGCCACACCCACGATGAAACCCAGGATCGTCGCCAGGATCACGCCGATGAAGGTCACCAGCAAGGTGTTGAGCAGACCAATGACAAACACCCGGGCGTATGTGTCCGCTTCGGTGTAGTCGATCAGGTGTTGAGCGATGCCGAAACCGGCACTGCGCTCCAGAAAGTCGAAACCGGAGGTAATGCCCCGGTGTTGCAGGTTGGTCTGGGTGTTATCGAACAGATACCAGCCCAGCGAGACCACCGCGATAATCGTGATGATCTGGAATACCCAAGCACGCACGCGTGGATCGCTGAGGCTGAGCCTCTGCTTTGGTGCGCCGATTGAATTTTGCATGAAGTGCCCCGGAAATAATGGAACAGAACATCACCCGGTGGTTGGCCCACCGGGTGATAGAACCATCAGCGCACTGGTGGTGCGTATTGAATGCCGCCAGCGTTCCACAGAGCGTTCAGCCCGCGGTCGATTTCCAGCGGAGTGCTCTTGCCGAGGTTTTTCTCGAACACTTCGCCGTAGTTGCCGACTTGCTTGATGATCTGCACGACCCAGTCTTTCTTCACTTTCAGGTCTTTGCCGTATTCACCGTCGGTACCCAGCAGACGGGCAACGTCAGGGTTCTTGGTGCCCTTGGCTTCGGCTTCGACGTTCTTCGAAGTGATGCCGGCCTCTTCAGCGTTGAGCATGGCGTAGCCAGTCCAGCGCACGATGGCCAGCCACTCGTCGTCGCCATTACGCACGACCGGGCCCAGAGGCTCCTTGGAAATGGTTTCCGGCAGAACCACGTAGTCCTTCGGCGAAGCCAGCTTGCTGCGCTGGGCGAACAGCTGGGATTTGTCGGAGGTCAGTACGTCGCAACGACCGGATTCCAGCGACTTGGCGCTTTCGTCGGAGGTGTCGAAGGTGATCGGGGTGTATTTCAGGCCGTTGCCGCGGAAGTAATCGGAAACGTTCAGCTCGGTAGTAGTACCGGCCTGGATGCAGATGGTTGCACCGTCCAGTTCCTTGGCGCTCTTGACGCCCAGCTTGTTGTTTACCAGGAAGCCGATACCGTCGTAGTAGGTAATGAAGCCCGGGAATTTCAGGCCCATGCCCGCGTCACGGGAGCTGGTCATGGTGGTGTTGCGCGACAGAATGTCGATTTCGCCGGACTGCAGCGCGGTGAAGCGCTCCTTGGCGTTCAACTGGCTGAACTTGACCTTGGTCGCGTCGCCGAAGACTGCCGCCGCTACTGCACGGCAGTAGTCAGCATCGATACCCACGATCTTGCCGGTGGAATCCGGAACCGAGAAGCCTGGCAAGCCATCGCTGACGCCACACTGCACGAAACCTTTCTTCATCACTGCATCCAGGGTTGCGCCCGCCTGGGCAAACCCGCTGACACCGAGTACTGCGGCTGCAGTCACGATAGCCAGGGTGGATTTCAACATCTTCATTCAAACCTCCAGTTTTGCTCTTGTTGTGTCGGAGCGTGAGTCCTGTCGCACCCTTTTGAGGCGTAGTCGACCCGTGTTGGCTTGTTTTGGGGGTCAACCGACGTAAGACGTTAGCTATGAGTCTAGTAGGAGAAAATCCACGTCATGGAAAACTCACTCTCACCAGTCGGCCGAACGGGCTGTAGCCCTTTCACGTTCGCGAAGCCCCATATCGGCCTTTGGCGAACATCCATCACCGGATTCTTTTCAATCCCACTAATAACCTTGGCCTGATAGTGTTACCGACAGGCGTGGGATTTTTCATACAGACTTCGCCATAGCAAAGCCCGTACCACACTGCTCTCCGAAGCGGTTCAGCTGCAGGTCAATAGCAAAACTTGTAACCTTGCGACATCTTCGTAACTGATCAACCAGACACGCACTCAGCCTTAGCACTCAATGAGAGCGCACGCACAATTTTGGAGCAGCCATGACCAACCCCTTGATTCTTGAACCCGTCAAGACCGCAGATGCCTGCGTTATCTGGCTGCACGGCCTGGGTGCCGATCGCTACGACTTCCTGCCAGTGGCCGAAGCCCTGCAGGAAACCCTGTTGAGCACCCGCTTTGTTTTGCCCCAGGCGCCGAGCCGCGCCGTCACCATCAATGGCGGATACGAGATGCCGAGCTGGTACGACATATTGGCCATGAGCCCCGCGCGCGCGATCAACCGCGAGCAATTGGAAGAATCTGCCAACTGGATCATCGAACTGATCGAAACGCAGAAGGCCAGCGGAATAGACGCCTCGCGGATTTTCCTGGCAGGTTTTTCACAGGGTGGTGCGGTGGTGCTCCACACCGCGTTTCTGAAATGGCAGGGACCACTGGGTGGCGTACTCGCCCTCTCCACTTATGCACCGACTTTCAGTGACCAACT
This sequence comes from Pseudomonas jessenii, assembly GCF_002236115.1. Classification (GTDB taxonomy): domain Bacteria; phylum Pseudomonadota; class Gammaproteobacteria; order Pseudomonadales; family Pseudomonadaceae; genus Aquipseudomonas; species Aquipseudomonas jessenii. Next base: position 683,548 of record NZ_NIWT01000003.1, read on the forward strand.
GGAAATGTCCGCCAGCCAGCAGCGCATTCCAGTGCTGTGCCTGCACGGCCAGTACGACGATGTGGTGCAGAACTCGATGGGGCGCAGCGCCTACGAGCATTTGAAGCTGCGTGGTGTCACCGTGACATGGCAGGAATACCCAATGGGTCACGAAGTGTTACCCGAAGAAATTCGCGACATCGGCGTCTGGCTCGCCGAGCGCTTGCGTTAAGCATTTCTGTTTAAAAGCGCCCTTTGATCCATCCCACTACGCCGCGCCCGATTCTTGCATTACACTGCCCGGCGTACATTCCTTAACCAATTGATGAGATGACCGTGCTCAAAGCACTCAAGAAAATGTTCGGTAAAAGCGAGACTGAGCAACTCGCGCCAGTCCCCAGCGCTCCGTCTCACGCTCCCGGCCACCGCACCGACGGCAATCAGTCTGAACGGACCGCCACCACGACTGCACCCAAGCACGAGCCGAAAACCGTAGAAGACGCCCAGCCTGCGGCGATCACAGCCCCGGAGCAGCCGCGCAGCGACACGCCGAAACCCGCCAAACCGCGCCGTGAACCCAAGCCCAAGGCACCGGTCATCCCATGGAAACTCGAAGACTTCGTCGTCGAACCCCAGGAAGGCAAGACCCGCTTCCACGATTTCAAACTCGCCCCTGAACTGATGCACGCCATCCAGGATCTGGGCTTCCCGTATTGCACGCCGATCCAGGCACAGGTGCTGGGCTTCACCCTCGCGGGCAAAGACGCCATCGGCCGCGCCCAGACCGGTACCGGCAAGACCGCTGCGTTCCTGATCTCGATCATCACCCAGTTGCTGCAAACCCCGCCGCCGAAAGAGCGCTACATGGGTGAGCCAAGGGCACTGATCATCGCGCCGACCCGCGAACTGGTGGTGCAGATCGCCAAGGACGCCGCCGACCTGACCAAGTACACCGGCCTCAACGTCATGACGTTCGTCGGTGGCATGGACTTCGACAAGCAGCTCAAGCACCTCGAAGCCCGCCACTGCGACATCCTCGTGGCCACGCCGGGCCGCCTGCTGGACTTCAACCAGCGCGGCGACGTGCATCTGGACATGGTCGAAGTGATGGTGCTGGACGAAGCAGACCGCATGCTCGACATGGGCTTCATCCCGCAAGTGCGCCAGATCATTCGCCAGACGCCGCCGAAGTCCGAGCGCCAGACGCTGCTGTTCTCCGCGACCTTCACTGAAGACGTGATGAACCTGGCCAAGCAATGGACCACCGATCCGTCGATCGTCGAGATCGAGTCGCAGAACGTTGCCAACGAAAACGTCGAGCAGCACATCTACGCGGTGGCCGGTGCCGACAAGTACAAACTGCTCTACAACCTGGTCAACGACAATGGTTGGGAGCGGGTCATTGTCTTCGCCAACCGCAAGGATGAAGTACGGCGCATCGAAGAACGCCTGGTGCGCGACGGCATCAACGCCGCGCAACTGTCCGGCGACGTGCCGCAGCACAAGCGCATCAAGACCCTCGAAGGCTTCCGCGAAGGCAAGATCCGCGTACTGGTCGCCACCGATGTGGCCGGTCGTGGTATCCACATCGACGGCATCAGCCACGTGATCAACTTCACCCTGCCGGAAGTGCCGGACGACTACGTGCACCGCATCGGTCGTACCGGTCGTGCGGGTGCCGACGGTGTGTCCATCAGCTTTGCCGGTGAAGACGACTCTTACCAGCTACCGTCCATCGAGGAAAAGCTGGGGCGCAAGATCAGCTGTGAAACGCCACCGACGCATCTGTTGCGGGCCGTTGAACGCAAGCGTCCTCATTAAGCGACGCTGAAAAGACAAGCGCAGCCGGAAACGGACTGCGCTTTTTTTTCGCCCGGCTTTTTTTCAACAGGAGCTTGCTCGCGATAACTAAAAGTCCATAATAGACAAATTAGTTTAATTCCAACTCCGGAGCCGACCATGTCCAGCACGCCCCAAGTGATCCCCCAAGCCCAGGCTCGCGAGCTACTGGCGCAGGTCGATGTACCGCAGATCCTGCGCAAACTGTTCCGCGAGCTGGCCGCTGGGCAGGCCGTACAACCGGCGCAGCAACTGGTGGAGTTTCCACAGGGCGCCGGCGATTTCATCAACTACCTGGGCGTGTTGGCTGAAGACGGCGTGTACGGGATCAAGACGTCACCGTACATCGTCCGTGAGCAGGGGCCGCTGGTGACTGCATGGACGCTGCTGATGTCGATGCAGACCGGCCAGCCGCTGTTGCTGTGCGATGCCGGAGAACTGACCACCGCGCGCACGGCGGCCACCACCGCCGTGGCGGTCGACGCCCTCGCGCCACTCACAGCCAATCGCCTGGCCATCATCGGTAGCGGTAAAGTGGCCCAGGCGCACCTGCACTACGTGAAAGGCCTGCGCGACTGGCAGAGCATCTGCCTGTACTCGCCGAGCTTGAGCGAAGATGCCGAAACCGTGAGCCTGCTGAAAAACATCGAGCCACGCCTGAACATCGTCGATAGTCGCGAAGCTGCCGTTCAGGACGCCGACGTGATCATGCTCTGCACCTCGTCCGCCGGTCCGGTGATCGATCCATCGAGCTTGCGCAAACCGGCGTTGATCACCTCCATCAGCACCAATGCGCCGCGTGCCCACGAAGTGCCGCCGCAGAGCCTCAACGACATGCAGGTGTTCTGTGACTATCGCCTGACTACCCCGGGCTCGGCCGGCGAAATGCTGATCGCCGCCGAACGGCACGGCTGGGACAAGGGCGCGATTGTTGGCGACCTGCCCGACCTACTCAGCGAGAAGGTGCAGCGCCCCGACTACGACCGTCACGTGTTTTTCCGCTCCATCGGCCTGGGCCTGGAAGACATTGCGCTGGCCAATGCGATCTATCGCCTGCAGCCCTGACACCACCACTCGCTCCCACAGAAAATTTCTTCACCATAGGCACTTACGCCCCATCAGGAGACGTTCATGAGCCAGGCAGATTTCATCATCATCGGCGGCGGAATTGCCGGTGCTTCCACAGGCTTCTGGTTGTCGCAGCACGGCCGCGTGATCGTGCTCGAACGCGAATCCCATCCGGCCTATCACTCCACCGGCCGTTCGGCGGCGCTGTACACCGCGGCCTACGGCACCCCGCAAGTGCGGGCGCTGACCCTGGCCAGCCGGGACTTTTTCGACAACCCGCCCAGCGGTTTCTGCGAACACCCGCTGCTGACCCCGCGGGGCGAAATGACCGTGGACTTGACCGGCGACCCGGACGAACTGAACAGGCAATACCAGAGCGCAAAAACCACGGTGCCGGAGATGCAATTGCTCGGCGCCGACGAGGCCTGCGCGCTGGTGCCGATCCTGCGCCGGGAAAAGGTCCACGGCGCCATCTACGACCCGACCGCCAGCGACATCGACACCGACGCCCTGCACCAGGGCTATTTGCGCGGTATCCGCCGCAACCAGGGCGAAGTGCATACCGACAGCGAAGTCGTCGGCCTGAGCCGCGACGGCCAAGGTGTATGGCACGTTCAGACCAACAGCCAGACGTTCAGCGCGCCAATCATCATCAACGCCGCCGGCGCCTGGGCCGACAAGATCGGCGAACTGGCCGGCGCCAAACCGCTGGGCCTGCAACCCAAACGCCGTGCCGCGTTCATCTTCGCCGGCCCCGAAGGCGTGGACATCCACCATTGGCCGATGCTGGTCAGCCTCGACGAGTCCTTCTACATGAAACCCGACGCCGGGATGTTCCTCGGCTCGCCGGCCAACGCCGACCCGGTGGAACCCCACGACGTGCAGCCCGAAGAGCTGGACATCGCCATGGGCATCTACCAGATCGAAGAAGCCACGACCCTGACCATTCGCCGCCCGACACGCACCTGGGCTGGCCTGCGCAGCTTCGTCAGCGACGGCGACCTGTTGTCCGGCTTCGACCCACAGGTAGCGGGGCTGTTCTGGGTCGCGGCACAAGGCGGTTATGGCATCCAGACTTCGCCGGCCATGGGCCAGGCCAGCGCGGCACTGGTGCGTGGTGCGGCGTTGCCCGAGTCGCTCGGCCGTTTCGGCCTGAATGCCGAAATGCTCTCCCCTGCCCGCCTCGGCTGATCCTGATCCTCAGGTGACGTGTCCACACGATTACGGCACACTTTCAGCGCCCCTTTGATGGGGCGCTGACGCTGCCTGGAGTTCCACTGTATGAACGCCCCCGAAAAAGACTCGGCCCTGGACGACACGTCCCTGGATAACTTCCACGCGATAGCCGACGCCATCGCCACGTTGTTTTTCCCCCACGCCGAAGTGGTGCTGCACGACCTGCGCACGCAAAAGGTCGACTACATCGCCAACAACCTGTCCAAGCGGGAAATCGGCGACGACTCGGCGCTGGAAGACATGCTCAGCGACGATGTCAGCGAACGAAACATCGGGCCGTACGAAAAGCTCAATTGGGATGGTCAGAAGATTCGCAGCCTCAGCACGGTGCTACGGGACAGCGAAGGTCATCCGCTGGCGGTGTTGTGCATCAACCTGAATATTTCGCTGTTCGAGAATGCCAAGGCCGCCTTGGACCTGTTCCTGTCGCCGACCAAGCTGATCCCGCAACCGGATGCACTGTTTCGCGATGACTGGCAGGAGCGGATCAACACCTTCCTCCACGCCTGGCTGCGTGAGCGCCAGTTGAGCCTGAATCTGCTGACCCGCGACCACAAGCGTGAACTGGTGCTGGCGTTGCACGCCGAAGGCGCGTTCAAGGGCAAAAGCGCCTCGAACTACGTGGCCAATGTGCTGAACATGGGCCGGGCGACGGTGTACAAGCATTTGAAGGAATTGAAGGGCTGAACCCTGAGAGATGTACTGGCTGGCAGGGCCTCATCGCGAGCAAGCTCGCTCCCACAGTGTCCGAGTCGTGCGCAAGAGATATGTACACCACTGAACCTGTGGGAGCGAGCTTGCTCGCGATGGCGGTTTGTCAGTCGCCGTAGATATCAGACTTGAAGTACTTCTCGGAAATCTTCTGGTACTCACCACTGGCGCGAATGCCATCAATGGCCGTGTTCAGCTCGCTGACCAACTCGGTGTTGCCCTTGCGCACTGCAATCCCGGCACCCTCGCCCACATATTTCGGATCTTTGAGCTCCGGCCCGACAAAGGCGTAACCCTTGCCACGGGGCATCGACAGGAAGTCATTCAGTGGAATGGTGTCGGCAAAAATCGCGTCGAGGCGACCGGCGGCCAGGTCCATGTAGATTTCTTCGTTGTTGCTGTAGCGCTTGACGTTGATGCCCTTGGGCTCGAACACCTCGGAGGCGTAACGGTCGGTGGTGGTGGCGCGCTGCACACCGACAGTCTTGCCCTTGAGGCTGGCGTACTGGTCATCCACCACCGCGCCGTCCTTCATCACCAGACGCGACGAAGTGAAATAGTACTTGTGGGTGAAGTCCACCGACTTCTTGCGGTCTTCATTGATGGTCATGGACGACAGCGCCATGTCGATTTTCTTCACCTTCAGGGACGGAATCAGACCATCGAACTCGCCTTCGACCCACACACACTTGGCCTTCATCTGTGCGCACAAGGCATTGCCGATGTCATAGTCGAAACCGACGATTTCGCCTTTGTCGGTTTTCGAGGCGAACGGTGGATACGCCGCTTCGATACCGATGCGCAGGGTTTTCTCGGCGGCGAACACAGAGCTGCACGCCAACAGGCTCAGGGCCAGACCGGTAATGAGGGGGAACTTCTTCATGTTCGTTTTCTCGCGGTTGTTGTTGGTTTGGCAAGACAGAAGAAAAAGCTGAAACGGGTGGATACTTTTTTTGTACTTATAATTCCATACTGGACTTTTATGTATGAACCGTCAATGAGGTAAATGCAGCCCGTTCCGGCCGATGGTCGGGTGGTGAATCCGGGAGTGATTGGTTGAATCGAAAGGCCTCATCGCGAGCAAGCTCGCTCCCACAGTGGATCTGGATGAACACAAACTTTGTGTACGACGCAGAACCCTGTGGGAGCGGGCTTGCCCGCGAAGACTGACTAAAGAACGCCGCAGAAACTACTGCTTCCAGCGATCCGCCGCCGCATGATCACTGTCACGCCCCTCGACCCAACGCGGCCCGTCACTGGTGTTTTCTTTCTTCCAGAACGGCGCACGGGTTTTCAGGTAATCCATGACAAAGGCGCAGGCGTCGAATGCCGCCTGACGATGGGCGCTGGCCGCGCCGACGAAGACTATCGGCTCGCCCGGCTCCAGGGCGCCGATGCGGTGCAGCACTTCCAGCTTGAGCAGCGGCCAGCGCTGCTCTGCCTCGATGGCGATCTTGCCCAACGCTTTTTCAGTCATGCCGGGATAGTGTTCGAGGAACATCCCGGCGACGTCGAGGCCGTCATTGAAGTCGCGTACGTAGCCGACAAAACTCACCACTGCACCCACGCCGACATTGGCATCGTGCATGGCGTTGACTTCGGCCCCAGGGTCGAACGCCGTGGACTGCACGCGAATCGCCATGGTTCAGCCTCCGGTCACAGTCGGAAAGAACGCCACTTCATCGCCGTCGCTGACCGGTTCGTCGAGCTGGCACAGGTCTTCGTTGCGGGCGCACATCAGGTTCTGCTCGCTCAACACCTCGGCACCATCACGTTGGGCCAACAGTGCGCGGACGTCGTCGACGGTAGCGAAGTTGCCTTCTACTTTCACCGAATCCAGACCCAACGCTTCACGATAACGGGCGAAAAACTTTACGGTAACGTTCATGACTGCTCCGCCTGGAAATGTCCGCTCTTGCCGCCGACCTTCTCCAGCAGACGCACGCTTTCGATGGTCATGCCACGGTCCACGGCCTTGCACATGTCGTAGATCGTCAGCGCGGCGACGCTGGCGGCGGTCAGGGCTTCCATCTCGACGCCGGTCTGCCCTGACAGCTTGCAACGCGCCACGATGCGCACCGAATCCTCGCCTTCGGCACTGAGCTCGACCTTGACACCGGTCAGCATCAGCGGATGGCACAGGGGAATCAGATCGCTGGTTTTCTTCGCCGCCTGGATACCGGCAATGCGTGCCACGGCAAACACATCACCCTTGGGGTGGCCGCCACTGACGATCATCTGCAGGGTTTCGGGCAGCATGCGCACCAGCGCTTGAGCGGTCGCCTCACGGAACGTCACAGCTTTTTCAGTGACGTCGACCATGTTGGCGCGACCTTGGGAATCGAGATGAGTCAGCACGGGATTACTCCTGATCAGGAGCGTCGATTGTAAACCTGCGGGTCAATTTTCCGCACGCACGATTATCGAGTCACCACAAACCAATGTGGGAGCGAGCTTGCTCGCGATAGCAACCTGCCATTCACCTGAAATGTCGACTGACACACCGTCATCGCGAGCAAGCTCGCTCCCACAGGTTTTTCATACGCCCATAAAAAACCGGGCGGCTTTAGGGCCGCCCGGTTCCGGTGGACAGTTACAGATGCGATTCGGCGTATTCGGCCAGGATCGAACGTGGTACCCCTTGCAGAGTGATGTGCACCCCGTTCGGGAAGTCCTTGAAGCGTTCAGTGAGGTAGGTCAGCCCGGAGCTGGTCGCGGACAGGTAAGGGGTGTCGATCTGTGCCAGGTTGCCCAGGCACACCACTTTGGAACCGGCACCGGCACGGGTGATGATGGTTTTCATCTGGTGCGGCGTGAGGTTCTGGCATTCGTCGATCAGGATCAGGCTCTGCTGGAAGCTGCGGCCCCGGATGTAGTTGAGGGATTTGAACTGCAACGGCACTTTGCTGAGGATGTAGTCGACGCTGCCATGGGTGCTTTCGTCATCCATGTGCAAGGCTTCGAGGTTGTCGGTGATGGCGCCCAGCCACGGCTCCATTTTTTCCGCTTCGGTGCCGGGCAGGAAGCCGATTTCCTGATCCAGGCCCTGCACGCTACGGGTAGCGATGATGCGGCGATAACGTTTGCTGACCATGGTCTGCTCGATCGCAGCGGCCAGCGCCAGGATGGTTTTACCCGAACCCGCGGCACCCGACAGGTTGACCAGGTGGATATCCGGATCGAGCAAGGCGTACAACGCCAGGCTCTGATAGATATCACGCGGCTTGAGGCCCCAGGCTTCCTGGTGCAGCAGCGGTTCCTGGTGCAGGTCGAGGATCAGCAAGCGGTCCTCTTCAATCTCCTTGATCCAGCCGACAAAGCCCTGTTCATCAATGATGAATTCGTTGATGTGCACCGCCGGCAGGTTGTCGATCAATTGCACCTGATGCCAGGTGCGGCCGTGGTCCTGACGGGTTTCGACCTTGCTCACGCGGTCCCAGAAAGAGCCGGTCATGTTGTGGTAGCCATTGGGCAGCAAGGACACGTCATCGACCAGTTGGTCGGTGCTGTAGTCCTCGGCCGCGATTCCGCAGGCGCGCGCCTTGAGGCGCATGTTGATGTCTTTGGTGACCAGCACCACGGGCTTCTTCGGATCGCGCGCGTGCAGGTCGATCAGTTGATTGATGATTTTGTTGTCGTTCAGGTGCTCGGGCAGAATCAGATTCGGCTCGGCATGCTTGCTCATCAGAATTGACAGCAAACCCTTGGGTCCGCTTTTGCCACGCTGGATCGGCACACCCTGCTCGACGTCCTCGGGTGAGGCATCGCCCAGAGTCTTGTCGATCAGGCGGATGGCCTGGCGGCATTCGGCGGCTACGCTGTGATGCCCGCTCTTGAGCTTGTCGAGCTCTTCAAGCACGGTCATCGGGATCGCGACGTGGTGTTCTTCGAAGTTAAGCAGCGCGTTTGGATCGTGAATCAATACGTTGGTATCGAGTACATAAAGGATTGGCTGGTTGGAAGAAGAGCTACGTCCGTGATCATCCATACTCGGTCACCTTTGTGGGAGCCATTCGACGCAATACCTTGACGGTGCTGCGCCTCGAAGTGACTGCCGAATACACCTGCGGGGACTCAAGTGTTCTGCATACATGCGGGGTCTTGGAAGACGCCACCTGTGTTGCAGGTTTCGGCGGTCTGTCTTCGTAATACTCCAAAACGTGTGACAGAAAAAAGTACTTTGACGCTTTTTTGAAGTTTATTTTGCAGATTGACCAATAGCACTTGGCGGACTGCCATCACCCGTTTAAAGTCGGAAGTCCACCTGCAACGAATCCCCTTCCAAAATTGCCAAAAACCCAATGTTTACGGGGTTTTGTCATTTTCAGCGAAACGCATCCTGGCAATCCTCCCAGCCGATCCCGACAGGCGCCGTTTGCGTGACCAGCCACGGCAACGCCGTTTTCACTGCATCCTGTTTCACATTGAAATTGATCACTCCGTGCCGCCACAGCAGCATCAGGGTCAGCACCCGTTGCGCACTCGGGTTGCCCTTGAGTTTGCCGGCACCGTCCTGGGCGTCGATGTCCCACAACGCTACCTGCAACCCTTGAGTCTTGAAGAAGCCTTCGGCATCGGAACGGCGCTGACCGTCGGGCGGACGGAACAGGGGCACGTAGTTCTCCGGCAGCTTGCTCTTGACCAGTTCGGCGCTGCGGCGCACCGAGTCCTGCCAGTCGTGCCAGTGGCTGTGGGAACGGAACTCCCAGCCTTGTACGCCGATGCACTGGCTCGAGTAGGTCGCTTGCAGGTTACTCACCGAATGTTCGGCCAAACGGGCCTGGATGTCCTTGCCGAGGACGAAGAACGTCCCGCTCATGTTCGACTTGCGCAGGTACTCGGCGACCCAGGCGGTGTTATCCGGTGCGGCGTTGGCCGCGCTGTCGAAGGTCAGCAGAAACAGCCGGTCATGCATCCCGTCGCCGCTGCGCTCATAGTCGCCAAAATGATCGACTTCGCTGCTGGTTTGCGGGAACAAAGCGGCCTTGCGCAGCTGTTCGTCCAGGTACTGGGTGTGGAACACACGGCTCGGCTCGGCCCACTTGATGTAATAGCTGTCTGCGCCGACCTGGAATTTGGCAGCCTGCTCGCGCATGGTGGGCATGTCTTCGACCAGAAAACAGAAGGAGGCATCCTGGTCGCAACTCTGTTGGGCGAAGTTGTAGTTGGCCAGCAGCCGTTGCCACATGCGCTGACGAACCCGGTCGACCGACTCCAGATTGATCGTGCGCAGGCCCAGGCGTTGGGCCAGGGCGGGTTCATCCAGCGACTCGCTGGCCAACAGGACACTGGAAAACATGAGGATCTCGGCCCTGGACGCCACGTCGAACAGTGTCGGGTTGCCGAGTTTCTCCGGCCAGGTGCTGCGATCGAGCGTCGCCACATCGCCCGGAGCCGCGATGGCGCCGAAGCTCAGTAGCCAGATCGAAATGAGAAAAGCGATACGCAATGGGATGTCTCCATAACAAAACCCGCGCGGCACTATAGCTGATCCACACACACCTCCTGCAGCAACACTGAACCACTGTGGGAGCGAGCTTGCTCGCGATAGCGATCTGACATTCAACAATGATGTCAGCTGACACACCGTCATCGCGAGCAAGCTCGCTCCCACAGGTTTTGTGCTATGCCACCAGTCATCACCTATGGACGCGATAGCTGGAGTCAACGAGGACAACCCCCTAGAATCGCCGCCACGATTAAAGGAGACGACTTCATGCTGATGGTGATTTCACCCGCCAAGACCCTCGACTATGAAACACCGCCGGCGACCCAGCGCTTCACCCAGCCGCAGTACCTCGACCACTCCCAGGAGTTGATCCTGCAATTGCGCGAGCTGACGCCCGCGCAAATCAGCGAATTGATGCACGTGTCCGACAAGATCGGCGGGCTCAACGCCGCGCGTTTCGGCAGCTGGACGCCCGCGTTCACCCCGGAAAACGCCAAGCAGGCGCTGCTGGCCTTCAAGGGCGATGTGTACACCGGCATGAATGCGCAAACCCTCAGCGAAGCCGATTTCGATTACGCCCAAAAACACCTGCGCATGCTCTCGGGCCTCTATGGCCTGCTGCGCCCGCTGGACCTGATGCAACCCTATCGCCTGGAAATGGGCACCAAACTGGCCAACGCTCGGGGCAAGGATTTGTATGCCTTCTGGGGCACGCGCATCAGCGAGTGGCTGAACGAAGCCTTGGTCGATCAAGGCGATGACGTGCTGCTCAACCTGGCGTCCAACGAGTACTTCTCGGCCGTCAAACGCAACGCCTTGAACGCGCGCATCATCAATACCGAATTCAAGGACCTGAAGAACGGCCAGTACAAGATCATCAGCTTCTACGCGAAAAAGGCCCGTGGCTTGATGAGTCGCTTCGTCATCGAAGAACGCATTAACGACCCGGCCACCCTCAAGCAGTTCGACGTTCAAGGCTATCGCTACAGCGCCGAACAGTCCAAGCCGGACAATCTGGTGTTTCTACGCGATCACGCACCAGAGTGATGCATCCGGTCGGTGCACGACCTCCACAAACCCTCGTGCGCCGACCCTTGATTCACTTCAGACTTCCCTGCCATTTCGCCATTTTTTTGGCGCCATAAAAACACCAACTGATTTTCTAACTTTAGTTTCACTCGACTTCAATCATTTTTTTGCGTAGTGGCACTGACTTTTTTTAACAGTAGTGGCAAAAAAATATCCCCTCTGTTGAGCCGCCTATATATAAAGGGCGAAACGGCAAGTGCTATCAATTTGAGAGCAGTGCCATCTTTCTCAATATTTCAAGAAATTTCAGATTTCGCGATGAGTGGGCTGGAACTATGTCCAAACGAGCCGCTCATACCACCGGTAACGATTCTCGCCGAGCGTGTACGAGATAACTTACGCAGATAAGCGATTCGTGTAGCGAAGTTGTAATATTAACTTGCGCTGACTAATCACCGATTTGGACAACAGCAATCGGACAGGAGATAACGCGGTATGACTATCCCCTACAAGGCCACGACAGCGCCCCTATAAACGTGCTCACCCGAGCACCCAACCGCTTGATCCACGGGCTTTCGGCCTGACATCAGGCGTGCAAGGCCGTTGCACCTGCATCCTTCCGACAGGAGGATCGGCTGCATAACAGGGCAAATCATAACAACAAGGCCTAGTTGCGCACCCCTTGAGTGCATTTATTTAGACACTCGTAACTTATATGCCAGCACAGGGCATTGCCGTGCCTGTAAGGCACACTTGCGAGTGCACTAAAACACGCTGAATACCATTAACTCCGGCCATTTAATGGCTTGATGTTTACAGGCTTGATAACAGAGAGGTAATTGCGATGCGCATCAGCATTTTTGGTTTGGGTTACGTCGGCGCAGTATGTGCCGGTTGCCTGTCTGCACGGGGCCATGACGTCGTTGGCGTCGATGTGGCCAAAGACAAGATCGATATGATCAATGCCGGCAAATCGCCGATCGTTGAACCAGGCCTGGGTGAACTTCTGGCCCAGGGCATCCAGACAGGTCGTCTGCGTGGCACCACCAACTTCGCCGAGGCGATTCGCGACACCGACCTGTCGATGATCTGCGTAGGCACGCCGAGCAAGAAGAACGGCGATCTGGAACTGAACTACATCGAGGCAGTGTGCCGCGAAATCGGTTTTGTCCTGCGTGACAAGACCACCCGCCACACCATCGTGGTGCGCAGCACCGTACTGCCGGGTACCGTGGCCAATGTGGTCATCCCGATTCTCGAAGACTGCTCCGGCAAGAAGGCCGGTGTTGATTTCGGCGTGGCCGTGAACCCTGAGTTCCTGCGCGAAAGCACCGCCATCGCCGACTACGACCAGCCGCCAATGACCGTCATCGGTGAATTCGACAAGGCGTCCGGCGACGTTCTGCAATCGCTGTACGAAGAGCTCGACGCACCGATCATCCGCAAGGACATCGCGGTCGCCGAGATGATCAAGTACACCTGCAACGTGTGGCACGCCACCAAGGTCACCTTCGCCAACGAAATCGGCAACATCGCCAAGGCGGTCGGCGTCGACGGTCGTGAAGTGATGGACGTGGTCTGCCAGGACAAGACCCTCAACCTGTCCCAGTACTACATGCGCCCAGGCTTCGCCTTCGGCGGCTCGTGCCTGCCAAAAGACGTACGTGCCCTGACCTACCGCGCCGGTTCCCTGGACGTGGAAGCCCCGTTGCTCAACTCGCTAATGCGCAGCAACGAATCCCAGGTGCAGAACGCTTTCGACATCGTTTCCAGCCACGACAAACGCAAAGTCGCCCTGCTGGGCTTGAGCTTCAAGGCCGGCACCGACGACCTGCGCGAAAGTCCGCTGGTCGACCTGGCGGAAATGCTGATCGGCAAGGGCTATGACCTGAGCATCTACGACAGCAACGTCGAGTACGCCCGCGTTCACGGTGCGAACAAGGACTACATCGAGTCGAAGATCCCTCACGTCTCGTCCTTGCTCAACTCCGACTTCGACGCGGTGATCAACAACTCCGACGTGATCATCCTCGGCAACCGCGACGAGAAGTTCCGCGCGCTGGTGCAGGAAGTTCCACACGGCAAGCAAGTGATCGACCTGGTCGGTTTCATGTCCAAGGCCACCAGCGTGACTGGCCGGACTGAAGGTATCTGCTGGTAAAGCAGCCGCAAGCTTCAAGCTCCAAGCCGCAAGTTCAAAGCTCCTCGCTTGGGGCTTGAAGCTTGGGGCTTGCAACTGACTTTAGGATTCCGATTATGCACAGGCTAAAACACGGCCTACTCCAGGCCGCCGGTTGGCTGTTCTACCTGAGTTTACTGATGGGCCTCGCCATGGCGTTGCCCGTGTCCACGTTCGACTCCGAGTCGAAGGACTTTATTTTCCTGATTGGCGCCGTGGGTATCTGGCGCTATTCGATGGGTGCCACCCACTTTGTGCGCGGCATGATTTTTCTGTACATCGTCTACCCGCACCTGCGGCGCAAAGTGCGCAAGCTGGGCAAAGCGGCTGACCCGTCCCACGTGTTCCTGATGGTCACCAGTTTCCGCATCGACGCCCTGACCACCGCGCAGGTCTACAGCTCGGTGATCCGCGAAGCCATCGACTGCGGTCTGCCTACCACCGTGGTCTGCTCCATCGTGGAAATGTCCGATGAGCTGCTGGTCAAAAGCCTGTGGAAACGGATGAACCCGCCGTCCCGGGTCAAGCTCGACTTCGTGCGCATTCCCGGCACCGGCAAACGCGATGGCCTGGCCTACGGCTTCCGCGCCATCTCCCGGCACCTGCCGGATGATCGCGCCGTGGTCGCGGTGATCGATGGCGACACCGTGCTGGCCGAAGGCGTAGTGCTCAAGACCGTGCCGTGGTTCCAGATGTTCGGCAACGTCGGCGGCCTGACCACCAACGAATTCTGCGAAGTGCGCGGCGGCTACATCATGAGCGAATGGCACAAGCTGCGTTTCGCCCAGCGTCACATCAACATGTGCTCCATGGCCTTGTCCAAGCGCGTGCTGACCATGACCGGCCGCATGTCGGTGTTCCGCGCCACCGTGGTCACCAACCCGGACTTCATCGCCGACGTGGAAAGCGACTCGCTGCAACACTGGCGCCTGGGTCGCTTCAAGTTCCTTACCGGCGATGACAAGTCGAGCTGGTTCAGCCTGATGCGCCTGGGCTACGACACGTTCTACGTGCCCGACGCGGCGATCAACACTGTTGAACACCCGCCGGAAAAGAGCTTCATCAAGGCCAGCCGCAAACTGATGTTCCGCTGGTACGGCAACAACCTGCGGCAGAACTCCCGCGCCCTGGGCCTGGGGGTCAAACGCCTCGGCGTGTTCACTTCGGTGGTGCTGTTCGACCAGCGCGTGTCGATGTGGACCTCGCTGCTGGGCCTGACCGTGGCGTTGATCGCCAGCTTCAAGTACGGCACCGCGTTCATCCTGGTGTACCTGCTGTGGATCGGCATAACCCGGTTCATCCTGACCTTGTTGCTGTCGTGCTCCGGACACCGGATCGGCCCGGCTTACCCGGCGATTCTCTATTACAACCAGATCGTCGGCGCGCTGGTGAAGATCTACGTGTTCTTCCGCCTCGACCAACAGTCCTGGACCCGCCAACCCACGTCTCTGACCCGTGATCTCGCCAGCTTTCAACGTTGGTTCAACACCTGGTCGTCTCGGACCATGACCTTCTCTGCCGGCAGCATTTTTGTCGCCGTGCTGCTGTTGATGGTCTGACCGCCCCCTTATTGAATTAACCAGGAAATCGCCTTTATGAATACCGCCGTCAACGCCAACGTAGTGCATGAATCCGAAGCCCAGCGCCAACACGCCCGAGTGAAAATCCCGGCCAAGTTGCGTTTCTTCGGCCCTGACCGGACGCCGGTCGAAGCCCGGGTGATCGACCTGTCCGCCGGTGGCCTGGCGTTCAACGCCGGTCAATTGCCGCTGAAGATGGGTGACGTGTACAAGGCCCGCCTGCAATTCGTCATCGACAACCTCGGCCTGGCCATGGACGTCGAGTTGCAGGTCCGCTCTTTCGATCGCGAGACCGGACGCGCCGGCTGCCAGTTCCAGAACCTGGAACCACGGGACATCTCGACCCTGCGCCACCTGATCACTTCGCACCTGGCTGGCGACATCGTCAGCGTGGGTGAAATGCTGGCGACCCTGCAGCGCGACAACTTCACCAAGGCGCGCAAGGTCAAGGACGGCGGCCACGGCATGTCCGCGTTCGGACGCCTGAAAGCCGTGACCTTCAGCCTGGGGATCTTCGTTGTCGGCGTGGCCGCATTCGGCTTTGTCTTCAAATCGGTGTATGGCATGTACTTCGTCAGCCACGCCCAGGCCGGTCTGGTCAGCGTGCCGGGCGTGAACATCACCATGCCCCGCGACGGCACCGTGCAGAGCCTGGTGAAAGCCGATGGCGTGGCCGCCAAGGGCGCACCGCTGGCGACCTTCAGCACCAGCATGCTCGACGTGCTCAAGGGCCATCTGGACGAAGACCAACTGCAACCGGCCAAGGTTGAAGAACTGTTCGGCAAGCAGATGACCGGCACCCTGACCTCGCCTTGCGACTGCACCGTGGCCCAGCAAATGGTCGCCAACGGTCAGTACGCCAGCAAGGGCGACGTGATCTTCCAACTGGTGCCGCGTAACAGCGAAGCCAATGTTGAAGCGCGCTTCTCCTATCGCCAGTTCGGCGACGTGCGCCCGGGTACTTCGGTGCGCTTCCAGATCGCTGGCGAGGACAAGAGCCGCACCGGCAAGATCGTCAGCAGCACAAGCCTGAAAAGCGCCGATCTGTCTTCGGACATCCGCGTGCTGATCCAGCCGGACGAAACCCTGGACAGCTCCCTCGCCGGCCGCCCGGTGGAAGTGAACAGCGACCGTGGCCCGAACCTGAACTGGCTGATCGACAAAGCCATGGCTGTCGGTCTTTAAGTCGAGGACATGCCTGTGACTACTCCAACCCTCAACACGCCGCCGACCCTGTGGGAGCGAGCTTGCTCGCGATGGGATCGACGCGGTCTGTCTGATGCACCGAGCCAGCCGCATCGCGAGCAAGCTCGCTCCCACATGGGATTTGCGTTCTGTTCGCTAGCCCTGGCGGTCAGCCTCAGCGGCTGCGCCGGCCTGCCCGACCAGCGCCTGGCCAACGAAGCGCTCAAACGTGGCGATACCGCCACCGCCGCGCAGAATTACCGGCAACTGGCCGACCTGGGCTACAGCGAAGCCCAGGTCGGCCTGGCCGATCTCCAGGTCGACAGCCGTGACCCGGCGCAGATGAAACAGGCCGAGGCGACTTACCGCGCCGCGGCCAGCGTTTCGCCGCGCGCCCAGGCACGCCTCGGTCGTCTGCTGGTGGCCAAGCCCGGTTCCACCGAAGCGGAACAACACGAAGCCGAAACCCTGTTGAAAAAAGCCGCTGCGGCGGGCGAAGGCAATACGCTGATCCCGTTGGCGATGCTGTACCTGCAATACCCGCACAGCTTCCCCAACGTGAATGCCCAGCAGCAGATCAGCCAATGGCGCGCCGAAGGCAAGCCGGAAGCGGGTCTGGCGCAGGTGCTGCTCTATCGCACCCAGGGCACCTACGACCAGCATCTGGATGACGTGGAAAAAATCTGCAAGGCCGCGCTCAACACCAGCGACATCTGCTACGTCGAACTGGCCACGGTCTATCAGAAACAGGCCAAGCCAGAGCAACAGGCCGAGCTGATCAAGCAGATGCAAGCGGCGCACGCACACGGCACCGTTTCGGCGCAGCGCGTCGACAGCGTCGCCCGCGTGCTCGCCGATGCCTCCCTGGGCAAGACCGACGAGAAAACCGCGCAGTCGCTGCTAGAGCCGATCGCACCGGGCTACCCGGCGTCGTGGGTCACCCTCGCGCAACTGCTCTACGACTTCCCCGAACTGGGCGACGTCGACCAGATGATGAAGTACCTGGACAACGGCCGCGCCGCCGACCAGCCCCGCGCCGAGCTGTTGCTGGGCAAGCTCTACTTCGAAGGCAAACTGGTGCCGGCCGACGCCAAGGTCGCCGAAGCGCATTTCCAGAAAGCCGTCGGCCGTGAAGTCGCTGCCGATTACTACCTCGGCCAGATTTATCGCCGTGGCTACCTGGGCAAGGTCTATCCGCAGAAGGCCCTCGACCATCTGTTGACCGCTGCGCGCAACGGCCAGAACAGCGCCGACTTCGCCATCGCCCAACTGTTTTCCCAAGGCAAGGGCACCAAGCCGGATCCGCTGAACGCCTATGTCTTCAGCCAACTGGCCCTGGCCCAGAACACTCCGCAAGCCACCGAGCTTGCGCAAACAATCCAAACGCAATTGCCGCCCGACCGGTTGGCCGAAGCCCAACGCCTGTTGAAACAAGAACAGGCCGTGCGCGGTGCCCTGAGCCCGAACACGCCGGAACTGCATGCCCTGCAAGAAGAAGATGGCGAGGAATCCCAATGAAGTTGAATCCATTCATGAAGGCCGGCATTGGCCTGACATTCGCGCTGATCTGGTCTTGCCCGACGCTGGCTGCGATGACTGAAGAAACCAAGAACTTCGGCCTGGACGTAAAAATCACCGGCCAGTCCGAAGACGACCGTGACCTCGGCACCGCCGACGGCGGCGACGTCAACGGCGTCGGTCTCGACCTGCGTCCGTGGGTCTACGGCGAAAGCGGCGCGTGGAGCGCCTACGCCATGGGTCAGGCGGTGACGTCCACCGACATCATCGAGACCGACACCCTGCAACAATCCGATGGCGCCGAGAACACCGACAATGGTGATCGCGAGACCAAGAAAAACTACCTGGCGATGCGTGAGTTCTGGGTCGGCTACAGCGGCTTCACGCCCTACCCCGGCGAGATCCTGAAGCTCGGTCGCCAGCGCCTGCGCAATGACGACGGCCAATGGCGCGACACCAACATCGAAGCCCTTAACTGGACCTTCGACACCACCCTGCTGCGCGCCAACGTCGGTATCGCCGAACGCTTCAGCGAGTACCGCACCGACCTCAAGGAGCTTGCGCCAGAGGACAAGGATCGCCTGCACGCTTACGCCGATGCGGCGTACCAGTGGACACCGGGCAACTGGGTGGGCATCCGCGGTCATCACACCCACGACGACGGCAAACTCGACTACGCACAACCGGGCGTGCCGAGCGATTCGCTGGACAAGAAACAGAACGGCGACATCAGTTGGCTCGGCCTCACCGCCGACAGCGACGCCTACAACTGGCGCAATACCAACACAGTCAACTACTGGGGCAGCATCACCGGCATGAGCGGCGACCGTGACACGGTCAATCCGCTGAACGCCGATGGCACCGCTCCCGCACAAGCCAAGCGCAGCGGCGATGTCGATGGCTGGGCCACCGATCTGGGTGTTCGCCTGCGCCTCGATCCGCAATGGCAAGTCGGTGCGGCCTACGCCCGCGCCAGCGAAGACTATGAACAGAACGGTCTGGAAAGTAACCGCTCGAACTACACCGGTACCCGCTCGCGCGTGCACCGCTTCGGCGAGGCCTTCCGTGGCGAAATGAACAACATGCAGAGCGCCACTCTGTTCGGTTCGTGGATGCTCAACGACGAATACGACGCCAGCCTGATCTACCACAAATTCTGGCGCGTCGACGGCAACAAGCCGGTCGGCAGCAACGGCATCGACGCAGTGCAGAACAATACCGATGACGTGACTGGCGCGATCCTCTCCAGTACGTCCCTGCCACTGAACGATGGCGAGAAAGACCTCGGTCAGGAAATGGACCTGGTGGTGACCAAGTACTTCAAGCAAGGCCTGTTGCCGGCTTCGATGAGTCAGGCGATCGATGAGCCTTCGGCCCTGGTGCGCTTTCGTGGCGGCGTGTTCAAGCCAGGCGATGCGTACGGCAAGGAAGTCGATTCGTACATGCACCGCGCGTTCATCGACGTGATCTGGCGCTTCTGATGCACATTGCGAAGGGAGTCTCCCAGATGAATCATCCAGCCCGAAAAGGCTCGATCAGCCTGCTGGCCGGCGCGATGCTGCTGGCCAGTGCGACTGGCTTCGCCAATGTGGAGCCGGCGAAGCCGGCAACCACGGCCAAGGAACTGCAACAGGCCAAGACCTACACCGTCAGCAGCGCACCGACCGCGCCGCTGGAACTGGCCACGCCGAAACTGCCGGACGTTTCCGGCTACACAGCCGAAGCCATCGCCGCGAAGATCGTGCGCAGCAAACCGGGCAAGATCAGCCTGCGCCGGATGATGCAGGAAGACGCCCTGAAGGACTTCATTGGTGGCGACAACAAGATGGCCGAGTGGGTAGTGCGTCAGCACGGTATCCCCCAGGCGATCTTCGTCGACGACGGCTACATGAACCTCAAGGACCTGGCGAAAAAGGTACCCAAGCAGTACTTCAGCGAAACCTCGCCGGGTGTGTTCCTGGCGAAGTTGCCGATCGTGGTCGGTCGCCACGGCATCCTGGAAATCGACAAACAGACCCAGGAACTGCGCCTGTCCCAGGAGGCCGGCTCGTTCCTGGTCAACGACGGCCAGCTGTTCGTTCGCGATACCAAAATCACTGGCTGGCGCGAGAAAGACAACGGCCCGGCGACGTTCAATTCGCCCAAGGAATTCCGTCCGTTCCTGCTGTCCTGGGGCGGCACCGAGACCTACATCGCCAACAGCAAGATCGCCAGTTTCGGCTACGCCAACAGTAAATCCTACGGCGTGAGTATTTCCCAGTACACGCCGAACATGGCCAAGGTGCTCAAGCGTCCTGAGCCGACCGGCTGGATCGTCGGCTCCGAGTTCTCGGACATGTGGTACGGCTTCTACTGCTATGAAACCCGCGACTTCGTGGTCAAGGGCAACACCTACAAAGACAACATCGTCTACGGCATCGACCCCCACGACCGTTCCCACGGTCTGATCATTGCCGACAACACGGTGTACGGGACCAAGAAGAAGCACGGGATCATTATTTCCCGTGAGGTCAACGACAGCTTCATCTTCAACAACCGCAGCTACGACAACAAGTTGTCGGGCCTGGTGATCGACCGTAACAGCGTGAACAACCTGATCGCCCACAACGAGATCTACCAGAACCACACCGACGGCATCACCCTCTACGAGAGTGCCGACAACCTGCTGTGGGGCAACAAAGTCGTCAGCAACCGTCGCCACGGCATCCGCATTCGTAACAGCGTGAACATTCGCCTGTACGAAAACGTCGCCATGGCCAACGGCCTGACCGGCGTCTATGGCCACATCAAGGACCTGAGCAACACCGACCGTGACATCAAGCTCGACCCGTTCGACGCCCAGGTGTCGCTGATCGTGGTCGGCGGTGAACTGGCGGCCAACGGCAGCGGGCCGCTGTCCATCGACTCGCCGCTGAGTGTCGAGTTGTATCGCGTGTCCATGCTCGCCCCGACCAAATCCAGCGGCATCAGCTTTTCGGGGATTCTCGGCGAGCGCCAGGATGAAATTCTCGACCTGCTGGTGCGCCAGCAGAAAGCCGTGCTGATCGACCCCGTCGAACGCCAGACCGAAATGCGGGACTGAGGATAATCTTATGCACCCACACTTGATCAAATTACTCAGCCTGTCGGCCCTGACCGCCGGCATTCTCGCCGCCAGCGGTGGTGCTCGCGCCGATGAGGTCAAAGCGCCTAGCTTCACCGCAGAACCGTGCTGCAGCCTGTGCCCGGCCGCCCACGATGCGAAGAACTACACCACCCGTTATCAGCAGAACTTCACCACCCTGGTACAGGCCCAGGGCGACTGGCTGTTCCGGACCCAGGAAGACCTGCGCACCGAATTCGACACCACGCCCGCCGGCTACAAACGCATGAAACAACTGCACGATGCGTTCAAGAGCAAAGGTGTGGAACTGGTCATCGTGTACCAGCCGACCCGTGGCCTGGTGAACCGCAACAAACTCAACCCGGCGGAGAAAGCCAGCTTCGACTTCGACAAGGCGCTGCAGAACTACAAGTCCATGCTCGGTCGTTTCGCGCAGATGGGCTATGTCGTCCCGGACCTTTCGCCGCTGACCAACGAGTCGTTGCCCGACACCCTGCCAGCCCACGATTTCTACTTCCGTGGCGACCAGCACTGGACGCCGTACGGTGCCCAGCGCACGGCGAAAATCGTCGCCGAGAAAGTCAAACAGTTGCCTGAATTCGCCGACATTCCCAAGCGCGAATTCGAGACCAAAAAGTCGGGTCGCATGGGCAAGACCGGAACATTGCACAACATGGCCGGTCAACTCTGTGGCACCAGCTACGCGATCCAGTACATGGATCAGTTCACCACCGAGCCGAAGGGCGAAGCGGGCGATGGCGATCTGTTCGGCGATTCCGGCAATCCGGAAATCACCCTGGTCGGTACCTCCCACAGCGGCAAGAACTACAACTTCGCCGGTTTCCTCGAAGAGGCCATCGGCGCCGACATTCTCAACGTGGCGTTCCCCGGCGGCGGCCTGGAAGGTTCGATGCTGCAGTACCTGGGCAGCGACGAGTTCCAGAAGAACCCGCCGAAGATTCTCATCTGGGAATTCTCGCCGCTGTATCGCCTCGACCAGGAAACCATCTACCGCCAGATGATGGCGCTGCTGGACAACGGTTGCGAAGGCAAGGATGCACAGATGTCCGGCAGCACCACCCTGAAGCCGGGCAAGAATGAACTGATGGTCAACAGCAAAAACCTGAACCTGCAAAACGGCAGTCACCAGGTCGACATCCGCTTCGCCGACACCTCGGTGAAAACCCTGCAAGCCACCCTCTGGTACATGAACGGACGCCACGAGGACATCAAGATCGAAAAACCGGAAACCTCCGATACCGACGGGCGTTTCGCCTTCGAGTTGCGTACGGACGAAGACTGGGCCACGCAGAATCTGCTGGCCGTCGAAATCCAGGGGCCTGAAAACGCCACCACGCCACAGAAAGTCGAAGCGAAAATCTGCAAACGCAACGTATTCCCGAGCGCCGAACAGCGTACTGCTTCGGTCGGGCAATGAGGTCTGCTATGCGAAATCCGATACTTTCAAAATTGTTGGCACCCACCCTGTTAAGCCTGGCGATGTTCGCCGGTGCAGCGCAGGCTGCGGCGCCACTGCGCCCGCCGCAGGGATACTTCGCGCCGATTGAAAAAATCAAAACCGGCGACAAGAGCGAAGGCTGCGATGCGATGCCGACGCCGTACACCGGCTCGCTGCAATTTCGCAGCAAATACGAAGGTTCGGACAAGGCCCGCGCGACCCTGAACGAGCAGTCGGAAAAAGCCTTCCGCGAAAGCACCGCCGACATCACCAAGATCGAGCGAGGCATCAGTAAGCGCGTGATGCAGTTCATGCGTGACGGCCGCCCGGAACAACTGGAGTGCACGCTGACCTGGTTGACCGCCTGGGCCAAGGCCGATGCGCTGATGTCCAAGGACTTCAATCACACCGGCAAGTCCATGCGCAAATGGGCGTTGGGCAGCATGGCGTCGTCGTACATTCGCCTGAAATTCTCCGACTCCCGTCCGCTGGCCAACCATCAGCAAGAGTCGCAGCTGATCGAAGCCTGGTTCAGCAAGATGGCCGACCAGGTGGTCAGCGACTGGGACAACCTGCCGCTCGACCAGACCAACAACCACTCGTACTGGGCCGCCTGGTCGGTGATGGCCACGTCCGTCGCCACCAACCGTCGCGACCTGTTCGACTGGGCAGTGAAGGAATACAAGGTCGGCGCCAACCAGGTCGACGCCGACGGCTACCTGCCCAACGAACTCAAGCGTCAGCAACGGGCCCTGGCCTACCACAACTACGCCCTGCCGCCGCTGGCGATGATCGCCAGTTTCGCCCAGGTCAACGGTGTGGATTTGCGCCAGGAAAACAACGGCGCATTGAAACGCCTGGGTGATCGCGTGCTCGCCGGGGTGAATGACCCGGATGAGTTCGAGGAAAAGAACGGCAAGGAACAGGACATGACCGACTTGAAGGTCGACTCGAAATTCGCCTGGCTCGAACCGTTCTGCTCGCTCTACACCTGCTCGCCCGAGGTGCTGGCGAAGAAGCACAAGATGCAACCGTTCAAGACCTTCCGCCTCGGCGGTGACCTGACCAAGGTCTACGACCCGGCCAATGAAAAGGGCAGCAAGGGTTCTTGAAGACAGACACAAAACCTGTGGGAGCGAGCTTGCTCGCGATAGCGGTCTGACATTCAACATCGATGTCGACTGACACTCCCTCATCGCGAGCAAGCTCGCTCCCACAGGGTCGGTGTCGAAAGTGAGTTTTGTGAGTTAGCCCCCCGGATTTCCGTGGGGGGTTTGGGGGGGCCGTTGGCCCTTGACTGTTGGTTCAAACAAGGAGAGATCGGGATGGTTTTTTCGTCCAACGTGTTCCTGTTTTTATTCTTGCCGATCTTCCTCGGCTTGTACTATCTGAGCGGGCAACGCTATCGCAATTTGCTGCTGCTGATTGCCAGTTACGTGTTCTACGCCTGGTGGCGTGTGGACTTCCTCGCGCTGTTCGCCGGCGTTACGCTGTGGAACTACTGGATCGGCCTGAAAGTCGGTGCCGCCGGGGTCAGGACCAAACCGGCGCAGCGCTGGCTGCTGCTCGGCGTGGCTGTCGACCTGTGCATCCTCGGCTACTTCAAGTACGCCAACTTCGGCGTCGACAGCATCAACGCAATGATGACGTC
The DNA here is from genome assembly GCF_002236115.1 of Pseudomonas jessenii. Taxonomy (GTDB): domain Bacteria; phylum Pseudomonadota; class Gammaproteobacteria; order Pseudomonadales; family Pseudomonadaceae; genus Aquipseudomonas; species Aquipseudomonas jessenii. The sequence continues at coordinate 707,534 of NZ_NIWT01000003.1, forward strand.
GGTGGGCCTGGAACCCTTCATCCTGACCCACGTGCTGCTGCCGATCGGGATCTCGTTCTACGTCTTCGAGTCCATCAGCTACATCATCGACGTCTACCGTGGCGACACCCCGGCGACCCGCAACCTGATCGACTTCGCAGCGTTCGTGGCGATCTTCCCGCACTTGATCGCAGGCCCCGTGTTGCGTTTCCGTGACCTGGCCGACCAGTTCAACAACCGCACCCACACCCTCGACAAGTTCTCCGAGGGCTGCACGCGGTTCATGCAGGGTTTCATCAAGAAAGTCTTCATCGCCGACACCCTGGCGGTGGTGGCCGACCACTGCTTTGCCCTGCAAAACCCGACCACGGGCGATGCCTGGCTCGGCGCCCTGGCGTATACCGCGCAGTTGTATTTCGACTTCTCCGGTTACAGCGACATGGCCATCGGCCTGGGCTTGATGATGGGTTTCCGCTTCATGGAAAACTTCAAGCAGCCGTACATCAGCCAGTCGATCACCGAGTTCTGGCGGCGCTGGCACATCAGCCTGTCGACCTGGCTGCGTGACTACCTGTACATCACCCTCGGCGGTAACCGCAAAGGCACGCTGATGACCTATCGCAACCTGTTCCTGACCATGCTGCTTGGTGGTCTGTGGCACGGCGCGAACATCACCTACATCGTCTGGGGTGCGTGGCACGGCATGTGGCTGGCGATTGAAAAAGCCATCGGCCTGAACACCTCGCCACGCAGTTTCAACCCGATCCGCTGGGCACTGACCTTCCTGCTGGTGGTGATGGGCTGGGTGATCTTCCGCGCGGAAAACCTGCACGTCGCCGGGCGCATGTACGGCGCGATGTTCAGCTTCGGCGACTGGTCGCTGTCGGAACTCAACCAGGCCAGCCTCACCGGTCTGCAAGTGGCGACCCTGATCGTGGCCTACGTGACCCTGGCGTTCTTCGGCCTGCGCGACTTCTACACCAACCAGCCTCCGGTCAAGACCAAGCCTGCCGTGAGCGTCGACACCGACGGCCCGGCCGCTACGACACCGGGAACGATCAAGGCCGTGCCTGGGGATAACCCGGCGAGCATCCACCAGCCAGGCTACACCGTCGGCGTCGAAGCCCAGGTGCAACCGGCCTACTGGACCGCTGACTGGTCGCGTTACGTGATGCGTGCGCTGGTGCTGCTGCTGTTCATTGCCTCGATTCTCAAACTCTCGGCGCAGAGCTTCTCGCCGTTCCTTTACTTCCAGTTCTGAGGGATCTGACCATGACCCGCTCATTACGCATCTTCTACATCGCGCTGTTCCTGGTGACCTTGCTGGTGCTCGGTCTGTGGTCGGTGCGCAGCTTCTTCGGCTTCAGCACCAACGCCGATGCGACTGTGCTCAACGGCCGCTGGAGCAAAGCCGTGGAAACGCACTACGACGACGAGTTCCCGATCAAACGCCTGGGCACCAACCTCTGGGCCGCGCTGGATTTCAAACTGTTCAACGAAGGTCGTCCGGGCGTGGTGCTCGGTCGCGACCAGTGGTTGTACAGCGATGAAGAATTCCACCCGGTAGTCAACGAAGAGCTGAACCTGCAAGGCAACTACGCGCTGGTCGAAGGCGTACGCCAGACCTTGAAGGAAAAAGGCGTGCAACTGGTGATGGCGGTGGTGCCGGCCAAGGTGCGCCTGTACCCGGAACACCTCGGTGAAGTGAAACCGGCGAGCATCCACGCCAACCTCTACAAGGACTTCCACCAGCGCCTGGCCGCCGACCGTATTCCGGCCCCTGACCTGCTCGGCCCCCTGCAACAGGCCAAGCAGAATGGCCAGCAAGTGTTCCTGCGCACCGACACCCACTGGACGCCGCAAGGTGCCGAGATCGCCGCCAACCGTCTGGCCAGGACCATTGCCGACAAGTACCCGCTGAGCGGCGAGCCCCAGCGTTTCGTCACTGAACCTGCCGAAACCATTACGCACAAGGGCGACCTGCGTCTGTTCCTGCCACTGGACCCGCTGTTCGAAAACCTGATGCCTAAACAGGAGCAATTGCAGAAGCGCAATACGGTCGTGGCTGAAGATCAATCCGCCGGTGATGACGCGCTGTTCGCCAACACCGAAGTGCCGGTGGCCCTGATCGGCACCAGCTACAGCGCCAACCCCAACTGGAACTTCGTCGGTGCGCTCAAGCAAGCGCTGAACAGCGACGTGGTCAATTACGCCGAAGACGGCCACGGCCCGATTCTGCCGATGCTCAGCTACCTCAAGAGCGACGCCTTCAAGAACAGCCCGCCACAGGTGCTGATCTGGGAGTTCCCTGAACGATATCTGCCCGTGAACAACGAAATCGGCGACGCCGACCCGCAGTGGGTCGCAGAGCTTAAACAAGCCGGCGCCCGCCAACAAAACGTAGCTGCAAACACTAAATCCGAGACGCCCGACCGGGCGCAAAACTGAAAGAGAGGTACACCATGACTTTCACTACAACTCCTCGTCGTCTCGCTAAAAGCTTTGCCCTGGTTGCCGGCCTCAGCGTGCTGTCGGTACAGGCTTTCGCCGCAGGCGACGCCGCCCTGTACGGCCCGACCGCACCGAAAGGCTCGACCTTCGTGCGTATCTACAACGCCGGCAACGCCGAAGTCAGCGCCACCGTCGGCAGCACCAACCTGAGCGACGTCGCGCCACTGTCCAGCACTGACTTCAGCTTCATGCCGGGCGGCGACTACAGCGCCAAGGTTGGCAGCCAGACCCTGCCGGTAAAACTGGCCGGCGACCACTATTACACCCTGGTCAACAACGCCAGCGGCGCCCCGCAACTGATCGAAGAGCCGCCGTTCAAGAACAAACAGAAGTCCCTGGTACGCGTGCAAAACCTCAGCGACAAGGCGCTGACCTTGAAGACCGCCGACGGTAAGACCGACGTGGTCCCGAACGTTGCACCCAAGGGTCGCGGCGAGCGTGAAATCAACCCGGTCAAGGTCAGCCTGGCCTTGTACGACGGCACCACCAAAGTCGGCGACGTGAAACCGGTCGCCCTGGAACGCGGTGAAGCCGCGGTGCTGTACGTCACCGGCAGCGGCAGCAGCCTGTCGCCGGTCTGGGTGAAACGCCCGGTGTCGACGCGCTAATACATTCGTCTGGCTTGACCCAATCCCTGTGGGAGCGGGCTTGCCCGCGATGAGGCCCTTGAGACCGCCATCGCAGGCAAGCCAGCTCCCACAAGGACCGAGGCGTCAATCCGGACACGGAACAAAAACAAGAGTGAAACGACAGAACGCAGTAGCTCTAACCAATCGATTTTCAAGGAGTAAAAACATGATTCCGGTGATCTTGTCAGGTGGTAGTGGCTCACGTCTTTGGCCGCTTTCCCGTAAGCAATTCCCCAAGCAGTTCCTGGCCCTGACCGGCGAACACACCCTGTTCCAGCAAACCCTGGAACGCCTGGTGTTCGAAGGCATGGATTCGCCAATCGTGGTCTGCAACAAGGACCACCGCTTCATCGTCAACGAGCAGTTGGCCGCGCGCAAGCTGGAAACCCAGCGCATCCTGATGGAACCGTTCGGTCGCAACACCGCGCCGGCCGTGGCCCTGACCGCGTTGATGCTGGTCAATGAAGGTCGCGACGAGCTGATGCTGGTGCTGCCGGCGGACCACGTGCTGGAAGACCAGAAAGCCCTGCAACGCGCCCTGGCCCTGGCCACCGTCGCCGCAGAAAACGGTGAAATGGTGCTGTTCGGCGTGCCGGCCACCAAGCCGGAAACCGGTTATGGCTACATCAAGTCGACCAACGACTCGCTGCTGCCTGAAGGCGTCAGCCGCGTCTCGCACTTCGTCGAAAAGCCCGATGTGAAGCGCGCCACCGAGTTCGTCCAGTCCGGTGGTTACTTCTGGAACAGCGGCATGTTCCTGTTCCGCGCCAGCCGCTTCCTTGAAGAGCTGAAGAAGCACGATCCGGACATCTACGACACTTGCGTGCTGACCCTGGAGCGCAGCCACCAGGATGCCGACACCATCACCTTCGACGAAGCCACCTTCGCGTGCTGCCCGGACAATTCCATCGACTACTCGGTGATGGAAAAAACCCAACGCGCCTGCGTCGTGCCGCTGACCGCGGGCTGGAGCGATGTCGGCTGCTGGTCGTCGCTGTGGGAAGTCAATGCAAAAGACGCCAACGGCAACGTCACCAAAGGCGACGTGGTGATCCAGGACAGCCGCAACTGCATGATCCACGGCAACGGCAAGCTCGTGTCGGTGATCGGCCTGGAAAACATCGTCGTGGTCGAAACCAAGGACGCCATGATGATCGCCCACAAGGACAAGGTCCAAGGCGTGAAGCAGATGGTCAACACCCTCAACGAACAGGGCCGCAGCGAAACCCAGAACCACTGCGAGGTCTACCGTCCGTGGGGCTCCTACGACTCGGTGGACATGGGCGGCCGCTTCCAGGTCAAGCACATCTCGGTCAAACCGGGGGCTTGCCTGTCCCTGCAGATGCACCACCACCGCGCCGAGCACTGGATCGTGGTCAGCGGCACCGCCGAGGTGACCTGTGACGAGAACGTGTTCCTGCTGACCGAGAACCAGTCGACCTACATTCCGATCGCTTCGGTTCACCGTTTGCGCAACCCGGGCAAGATTCCGTTGGAGATCATCGAAGTTCAATCGGGCAGCTACCTGGGCGAAGACGATATCGAGCGGTTTGAAGATATCTACGGGCGCTCGACGCCGGTTGAGCGTGGCGTGTCGGTGAAAACCATCGCGCAGTAACGTTCAGTAAAACAGAAGCCCCCATCCAGCCTGCTGCGTTCCCTATCCGCAGCAGGCTGGGCGGGGGCTTTTTTTGTACTGAGTTTTTGTAGTGCCTTGCCTGGCCCCATCGCGAGCAAGCTCGCTCCCACAGGGTGTTGGGTTGATCACGGATTTTGTGCTCGGCTCGGTACACTGTGGGAGCGAGCTTGCTCGCGATGGGGCCAGTCGGCACACCACCGAATCGCCCATCGCCAACCCCACCTGCGCTTAGGTAGGATGACCCTCTCTATTCCCGAGATTTCACGTCATGTTCATCGGCGTCCTGCTGGTCATCACCTGGCTGATCCTGTTGCTGCGCTATCCGGCCAAGGCCTTGCCCGTTTCCGTGGCCGCCGCCGTGGGGCTGGGCATCGTCGCCACCTGGGTCATCTGGATGGACCACCACGAACTCAAGCAACTGCAACGCCTGGAGTTGCGCATCAGTTACGCACCGCAGCAGTGTCCCGCCGACCGCCCATTGCAATTGACCCTGAACAACGGCAATGACGTGCCGCTCACTGAGTTGCGCTGGCGGGTCGCGGCTTATGCACCGGGCGATACGGTGAACCTGGCCGACAATCAATACACCGCCCCGCGCTATCGTGGCCCTGGTGAACTGCAGGCCGGTGGCAACTGGGAAGACTGTTTGCCGCTACCGCCACTGCGCCCTGGCTACCGTCCGGAAACCCTGGAGTTTCGCGCCGAGCGATTGCAGGGTAGCTTTTCCGACTGATCCCTCCCCCCCTTTTTGCACAAGGAATGCGCCATGCCCGTTGCGTTGATTACCGGTTGCTCCAGCGGCATTGGCCGCGCCCTTGCCGACGCGTTCAAAGTCGCCGGCTATGAAGTCTGGGCCAGTGCGCGCAAGACCGAAGATGTTGCCATGCTGAGCGCTGCCGGATTTACCGCCGTGCAACTTGACGTAAACGACGGTGTTGCCCTCGAGCAGTTGAGCGAACGCATCAACCAGGAGCGCGGTGGTCTCGACGTGCTGATCAACAACGCAGGTTATGGCGCCATGGGACCGCTGCTCGATGGTGGCGTACCAGCCATGCAGCGCCAGTTCGAAACCAATGTGTTCGCCATCGTCGGCGTCACTCGCGCGATGTTTCCCGTGCTGCGCCGGACCAAAGGATTGGTTGTGAATATCGGCAGCGTTTCAGGTGTGTTGGTCACGCCATTCGCCGGCGCCTACTGTGCCTCGAAAGCCGCCGTGCATGCCTTGAGCGATGCCTTGCGCATGGAACTGGCGCCGTTCGGTGTGCGGGTCATGGAAGTCCAGCCGGGAGCCATCGCTTCCAGTTTCGCCAGGAATGCCGGGCACGAAGCCGAGCAACTGATCAGCGAACAGTCGCCATGGTTTCCGCTGCGCGAAGGCATACGCGCCCGGGCCAAAGCCTCTCAGGACAACCCGACCCCGGCCAGTGAGTTTGCCGTCGGTTTGCTCAAGGCTGTGCAGCAGGACAAGCCACCGCGACTGATTCGCCTGGGCAATGGCAGCCGCGCGTTGCCGCTGCTGGCGGGTTTGTTGCCCAAGGGTTGGCTCGAGTCCGGGCTGATGAAGCGGTTCGGGCTGCGTGGGCAGCTCTGAGACCACGGTGCCCCTATCGCGAGCAAGCTCGCTCCCACAGGGATTGTGGGTATGAATGCCATCTATGCCCCCCAGATGCCCCCTGTGGGAGCGAGCTTGCTCGCGATGGCGCCGGAACAAACACCCCAGAATTCAGGTATCAACATGACCGACTACACCGAATATTCCGACGAAGTGATCCAGGCCCACGTGGCCATCGAACAATGGCTGGCCGAAGAACGTGACGCGTGCGAACTCGAAAAACTGCTGACACGTTTTTCGCCGCAGTTCTCCATGGTCTCGCCGCTCGGCCGGGTGCTGGATTTTGACGCGCTGAACGAATTGTTCTCGCTGGCGGGCGGCAAGAAGCTCGGGTTCCGCATCGAGCTCAGTGAGTTGCGTGGTATTGCGTTGCATGACGGTGGCGCGACCGTGAGTTACCGCGAACAGCAGACCGATGCCACCGGACTGCACTCGGATCGTCGCTCGACCGTGGTGTTCGAGAAGGTGGAAGGCAAGATCCTTTGGCGGCATTTGCAGGAGACGTTTTGCTGATCAACTGTAGGAGCGAGCCTGCTCGCGATGGACGTCAACGATAACGCAGGCATTCAGAAAGCACGCGTCGCTCTCAGGTTTTTCGCGAGCAGGCTCGCTCCTACAGGGGAATGGGTTATGCCCCATCACCTTGCTTGACCACCACCGTACACGTAATCCCCGCCGCCAACAGCACCCCCTCCGGCAATTCATCGATGTGAATGCGCACCGGCACTCGTTGCGCCAGGCGTACCCAGTTGAAGGTCGGGTTGACGTCGGCGATCAGCTCGCGGCTTTCCGGGTTGTCGCGGTCGTAGATGCCACGCGAGATGCTTTCCACGTGGCCCTTGAGCACTTCGCCGCTCATCAGTTGCATGTCGGCTTTATCACCCACGCGCACGTGGGGCAGCTTGGTTTCTTCGAAGAAGCCGTAGACCCAGAACGAGTTCATGTCGACCACGGCCATTTTCGCCTCGCCGATGCGCGCGTAGTCGCCGCGATGCACGTTGAGGTTGGTCACGTAGCCGTCCACCGCCGCGCGCACTTCAGTGCGTTTCAGGTTGAGCTCGGCGGCTTCCAGTTGCGCCTGGGCCTGCTGGTAATCAGCCAGGGCCGAGTCGGCGAGGTTACTGGCGTCGTCACGGTTTTCCCGGGAGATCACCAGGTTGTCCATATCGGCGCGACGATGGGCGTTGACCTTGCGCATCTCCCAGGTCGCCTTGCGCGATGCCACCAGACTCTGTGCCTGTTTCACTGCGAGACGGTAGTGCTCGGGGTCGATCTGCATCAGCAAATCGCCCTTCTTCACCAGCTGGTTGTCGCGCACCGGCACGTCCACCACTTCGCCAGTGACGTCGGCGGCGACGTTGATGATATCGGCGCGCACGCGGCCGTCGCGGGTCCATGGCGTGTTCATGTAGTGCTCCCACAAGGAGCGGCCGATCCACAGCGCGAGAGCCAGCACCAGCAAGGTCGCGAGCAGGCTGAAAAACTTTTTCATCGGGGCATTCTCAGTGATAGAGAGTCAACGGTAGACAGTCAGCGCCAACGCGCCGAACAGACAGGTAAACAGGCTCAGGCGCAGCAACGCCGGATGCCAGAAAAAACGGTACAGGTCGAACCCGGACAGGAACCGGTCCAGCGCCCAGGAAAGCGCCGCGGCGATGAAAAACATCAGGGTCATGGTCGGCATGTACACGCCGTGGAAGGCGATTTCACGAGGCATGTTCAAGTCCTTGGGGCTGGCTGTTTGCGAAGGCGGCGAGCGGTGATTGCGGATCGAGCAGAGAGGTGCGGATGAAGTGCAGGTAGCTCTTCACCCGGCGCAACGCCGAGGTATCGAAGTGCGGGGCGAAGGGTTCGTCGGTGGACTGCACACGGCTGATCGCGTGATCGACGGCAATCAGCGCGCGTTCGAGATTGCTGCTGTTCGGTTGCAGGAACAGCCGCACCAGCGCACGCCCCATCACCCGGATCGCCTGGCGCCACGGCCGGGATTCGGCATAGGCCGGATGCACCGGCAAAATCGCCTGTTCCTTGCGCAACTCGATGATCGCGTGGCCGACTTCCAGCACTACGAACATCCAGCGCAGCAAGTCCCGCTGCACTTGCGGTTGGCCCGCCGCGAAGCCGTAGGCCTGATGCACCAGATCGCGGGTGCGGCTTTCGAAACTCGACGCCAATCCCTTGAGCTTGCCGCTGATGGCGTACACCACCTGGCCGCGCAAATCCTGCTCCAGCCGACGCCACAGCCAGCGGCTGTTGGGCGGCAGAATGATCGCCCCGGCCGCTGCACACACCAGCATGCCCAGCACCATGGCGATGTAGTCGTTGATGAAGGTGTAGGGGTTGTAGACCGTGAGGTTGTCCGGCACCGAACCGGTGCTGAAGAAGATCAGCAAACCCAGACCGACGCCGACGTATTGCGGCCGCGAAGTCAGGAACGAGCCCAGCACGATCACCGGCGCGAGCATCACGCACAGCAACGGAAATCCGTCGATCCACGGGAAAATGAAAAACATCTCGACGAAGCCGATCAGCGCCCCGAGCAATGTCCCGCACGCCATCTGAAACGCCATGCGTTTCGGGTTCGGGGTGGCGGCGGACAGGCCCACCGTCGCGGCGGCAATCAGGGTCATGGTCGCCCCGCTCGGCCAGGCGGTTGCCACCCAATAGCTGCCCAATACCGCCAGAATGAACGCTGCGCGAATTCCCGATGCTGCCGCTGCCATCCAGTTGGTTTGCGGGGTAAACGGCTCGTCCCAGCGCTCCCGTTCGTGACTGTGATCGGCCAGGGAGGCGTGGGTCTGTGCATAACCGTACAAGTCGTCGACGAAGCGATAGAGCAGCTCGTACGCGGTGTGGAAATCCAGTTGCTCGGCATCGCTCGGATCGCTCTGCTGGAACGCTGCCCGCAGACAGCGCACTCGCGCTGGCAAACCTTCCTTGTAGGCGCTCAGCACCATGACCAGACGCGCCGCATCGGCGCTGGTCAGGGCACGACCGCTGAAGCCGTCGAGCAACTCGGCGAGGTCCTGCAGACCCGGCTTGATGGCCGCCACCACGGTGTCCGCCGCGCTGCTGCGCAAGCGTTCGAGCAACTGGTGCAAGGCATTGAAGCGCGTGGTGATGCCCATGAACTCACTGTTCAGGCGACTGAGCCGGCCATTGCGCCGACGCATGTGCGGGTCTTCAAAAACAGTCACGCTGCGCAAGCCTTCCAGGCCCACGGCTTCGGCGATGAAACGCACGTTGCCGGCCTCGAACGCCTCCCGCTGACTGCGTCCGCGCAAGCCATCGGTGACGAACAGGGCGAACACGCCAAAGCGCTGATACAAGGCATTGCGCATCGCCGCGCTAGCCGATTGCGGCAGGATGGCGGCACTGATCAGGGTCGAACAGAGAATGCCCAACGAGATTTCCAGCACCCGCCAGACCGCCGCCATGAACGCCCCCTCCGGATGGGCCAGCGCGGGCAAGCCGACCATCGCCGCGGTGTATCCAGCGAGGACGAAACCGTAGGCGCGGAAGTTGCGGCAGCGGGCGGCGCCGGCCGTGCAGATACCGACCCAGATCGCCAGCGAACCGAGGAACAACTCAGTGTTCTGCGCAAACAGGGCGATCAGCGCGACCATCACCGCCGAACCGGCCAGGGTGCCGAGAAAACGATAGAAGCTCTTGGCGAACACCTGGCCGCTTTGCGGCTGCATGACAATGAACACGGTGATCATCGCCGTACGCGGTTGCGGCAGCTCCAGGCGCATGGCCAGCCATAACGCCAGGAATGCCGCGAACAGTACCTTGAAAATGTAGACCCAAGTCACGCCGTCGCTGCGTGCCCAGTCGAAGAAACCCCGGCGCCATTCCAGGGAGTACAGCCAGCGCAAAGGGGCGGGCAAGGGAGTCATGAAATCCTGCTCAATAAAAATAAGGTCAGACTCAGGACCTGTGGGTTCGTGTTCAACGCAAAAGGCTCGGGGTTTTCGGCACTTGAGTCTGTTCGGCGTTCGGCACGTCAATACCGGCACCGAGACCACCGCCCAACGCCGTCACCAGTTCGGCATGGGCACTGAGGCGCGCCGCCTGAACCTGCTGCTGCACTTGCTGCTGCTTGAACAACAAGGTCTGGGCATTGAGCACGTTGAGGTAGTCGGTCAGGCCACGCTGGAAGGCGATCATCGCGATGTCGTAGGTCTTCTGCGCAGTGGCCACCGACTCGGCGGCGAACGCCTGCTGTTTGTCCATGGACTCGCGGCGGATCAACTGGTCGGAGATGTTTTTCAGGGCGTTGACCAGGGTCTGGTTGTACTTGGCCACGGCGATGTCATAACCCGCCGAGGCTTCGCCCAACTCCGAGCGCAAGCGCCCGCCATCGAAGATCGGCAACGAAATCGCCGGCCCCACGCTGTAGTTGAGTTTCTTGCCGGTCAAGAACTCCATTGCCCCACCGCCGGTGGCCATGTTGCCAAGGCTGCCGACCAGATCGACGTTCGGGTAGAAACCGGCATGGGCGACATCGATACCCCGCGCCTGCGCCGCCACTTGCCAGCGGCTGGCGACCACGTCCGGGCGTTGACCGAGCAATTGTGCCGGCAGCGACGACGGCAGCTTCAATGGCGCACCCAGCGACAGCGTTGGCCGCAGCAACTGCGCGCCCTCCCCCGGGCCCTTGCCGGCGAGGGCGGCGAGCTGGTTGCGGCTCAGGGCGATTTCTTCATCGAGGGCATCGATCTGGCGATGGGTTTCCGGCAACGGTGTTTCAGCTTGGCTGACTTCGAAATGGGTGCCGATGCCACCGTCCAGACGCTTTTGCGCCAGTTCGAGAATCTGCTGTTGCTGCTTCAAGGTCGCTTCAACGATGTCCCGCTGGGCGTAGTGCAACGACAACTCGATGTAGACCCGGACGATGTTGTCCTGCAATTCGAGCTGGGCCTGACGAGCCTCGGCGACGGTCATGTGCGCCATGTCCACGGCGCGCTCGGTGGCATTGCTTTCGCGGCCCCAGAGGTCGAGGGCATAACTGAAACCCAGCGCGGCGTTATTGTCCCAGGTGGTGCTGTTGGCTAGCTCACCGGGGCCGTAGAACTGGTCGGTAGGCCAGTTGTGACGCTTGAGGGTGGACTCGCCATTGATCTGCAGCGATTCGGCCGCTTCGGCCACGCCGGCCATGGACCTGGCCTGACGCACCCGGGCGGCGGCCATGGCCAGGCTCGGGCTGCCTTGCAGGGCGAGGTCGATCCAGCGATTCAGTTGCGGGTCGCCGTAGGCTTGCCACCATTGTGCGGTGGGCCAGTGCGCATCTTGCGCGGCGCTCTGGATCGCTTCGTCGGTAGCCAGTGAGTTGGCTTCCAGCGCCTTGCCCTGTGGGGCAATACCTCCGGTTCCGATGCAGCCGCTGATTGCCAGGGTTAAAGCCAAAACACTGAGCGGCTGAAGCGCTCTGCTGATGCGACGCGGCACTGCTGCGATTTCCTGAAATAGGGGGAGGTACACGTTTTTTGGAAACAGCGCCGCATTTGTGGGAGCGAGCTTGCTCGCTCCCACAGGTTGTGCGGCTGGGGCCGTGCCCCCGGTTTGCCAAGTTGCGCAATTCTATGGGGCGGCCTGAAGGGCGATAAGCTGGGATTCCTGTGAATCTTTGTTACCGTTAACGAGATAATCCTTAAGTCTGGGGTCTCAGACTCTGAAACTTCGTGTCACAATTTGCCATCGCACCCGAGAGCCCCCCATGGACACTTTGCAAAACATGCGCGCCTTCAGTTACGTGGCCGAAGCCGGCAGCTTCACCGCCGCCGCCGTGCAACTGGACACCACCACGGCCAACGTCTCGCGCGCGGTCTCCAACCTGGAAGCCCACCTGCAAACCCGCCTGCTCAACCGAACGACCCGCCGCATCGCCCTGACCGAAGCCGGCAAGCGCTACCTGTTGCGCTGCGAACAGATCCTGGCCTACGTTGAAGAAGCCGAAGCCGAGGCCAGCGACGCCCACGCACGCCCGGCCGGGCAACTGAAAGTGCACACCATGACCGGCATCGGCCAGCACTTCGTGATCGACGCCATCGCCCGCTACCGCAAGACCCACCCGGACGTGACCTTCGACCTGACCATGGCCAACCGCGTGCCGGACCTGCTCGACGAGGGTTATGACGTGTCCATCGTCCTCGCCAGCGAACTGCCAGACTCGGGTTTCGTCTCCCAGCGCCTGGGCATCACCTACAGCATCGTTTGCGCCTCGCCGGCCTACGTCAAAGTCAACGGCTGCGCACAAAAACCCAGCGACCTGCTCAACCACGCCTGCCTGCGCCTGGTCAGCCCGGTGATTCCGCTGGAGAAATGGGCCTTCGACGGCCCTGATGGCCAGGAAATGGTCACCATCAACAGCTCACCCTTCCTGGTGAACTCCGCCGACGCGATGAAAACCGCGATCATCAGCGGCATGGGCGTTGGGGTGCTGCCGCTGTACGCCGCGATAGAAGGCCTGCGCAACGGCACACTGGTGCGCGTGATGCCCAACTACCGCTCCCAGGAACTGAACCTGTATGCGATCTACCCGTCGCGCCAGTACCTGGATGCGAAGATCAAGACCTGGGTCGAGTATTTGCGTGGATCGTTGCCAGAATTGCTGGCGGCGCATCAGGCGGAATTGGCGGCGTATGAATTGAGCGGGAGTCTGGGTGGGGTTCGGGTGGCGAATTGATGGATTCCCGAGCCCGGCTCATATCAGATTGATCCCTTGTGGGAGCGAGCCTGTTCACGATGGCGTACTCACATTCAAATCTCTGTGAGCAGATACACCGCTTTCGCGAGCAGGCTCGCTCCCACAGTTGGATTTGCATCAATCTGCCAGAAATTGGCCGGCTGTCAGGTCGCCTTCGCGAGCAAGCCCGCTCCCACATTTTGAATTATGCACGGTCAGGAAAATCAGGCCGGCCGGTAGGCCGCCTCGGCTGCTTTTGATCTGCCCGCCCCCTCGGGAGGCTGAGTGGAGGCATTCATCCGGGGATTGGCGCGCAGCGCCGTTCGACGCAGTCGAACTCATTGCATGTAGGTCGAAGCGAAGCCGACCGGAGGGCAATGCCCCCGGATGAATGCCGGAGCGAAGGAACGCCGAGCCCCAGCGAGGCGCCGGACGTTCGGGGCGAGCGCTTTTTTTGCTTACTTTTTTTGAGGCGCTTGTTAAAAAAAGTGAGTCGCCGTAAGGGCGAAACCATAAGTGGCCGTTACCGAAGAAACGGATATGTACACGGTCAACCAAGAACATGGTCGGCCCAAAGGCCGCCAAGTCCCCCCAAACTGACAGCGCCGTCAGTTAGCCGTCACCCTCCTGACCGGCAAACAGGTTTATAAAGGAAACTACCTTACCCACCTACCGACCACCCAGCCCCGGCGCCCCACTCGCATGCGAATCCAGAAAAAATCCGCCCTGCTCGTCGCCCTTCTGATCGTCCTGGCAGCGCTGGGCCTGTGGTACGCCACCAAACCGACCAAGGCCAAACTCGCCACCCCCACCGCCATCCCGGTGCGCGTGGTCGCCGTCGCCGAAAAAGACGTACCGCGCTACGTCAGCGGCATCGGTTCGGTACTGTCCCTGCACAGCGTCGTGGTCCGCCCGCAAATCGACGGCATCCTCACCAGATTGCTGGTCAAGGAAGGCCAACTGGTGAAAAAAGGCGACCTGCTGGCCACCATCGACGACCGGTCGATCCGCGCCAGCCTCGACCAGGCCCGGGCACAACTGGGCGAAAGCCAGGCGCAACTGCAAGTGGCGCTGGTCAACCTCAAGCGCTACAAGCTGTTGAGTGTCGACGATGGCGTGTCCAAGCAGACTTACGACCAGCAACAAGCCCTGGTCAACCAGCTCAAGGCCACCGCCCAAGGTAACCAGGCCTCGATTGACTCCGCCGAGGTACAGCTTTCCTACACACAAATTCGCTCCCCGGTCAGCGGTCGTGTCGGCATTCGTACCGTCGACGAAGGCAACTTCCTGCGCATGACCGACACCCAAGGCCTGTTCACCGTGACCCAGATCGACCCGATCGCTGTGGAATTCTCCCTGCCGCAGCAAATGCTGCCGACCCTGCAAGGCCTGATCAACGACCCACAGCACGCCCGGGTCAAGGCTTACATCGGGGCCGACACCGACGGCGAAACCGGCAACCTGCTCGGCGAAGGTCACCTGACCCTGATCGACAACCAGATCAACGCCAACACCGGCACCATCCGCGCCAAAGCCGAATTCGACAACGACGCACAGAAACTCTGGCCGGGCCTGCTGGTGACGGTAAAGATTCAGATAGCCCTGGATAAAGATGCGTTGGTGGTGCCGCCGACAGTCGTACAACGCGGCCTCGACCAGCACTTCGTGTACCGGGTCAATGGGGACAAGGTCGAAGCCGTGCAGGTACAGATGGTCTATCAAGGCAGCGGCCAGGACATCATCAAGGGTGTCAAGCCGGGTGATGTACTGGTCAGCGATGGTCAGTCGCGGCTCAAGCCCGGCGCTACTGTGCAAGTGCTGACCGAGCCACCTCAGGTGGTGCGATCGGAGGCGGCGCAATGAAGGGCCATGGTTCGATTTCAGCCTGGTGCATCGACCACCCGGTGGCCACGGTCCTGCTGACGTTCGCCCTGGTGCTGCTGGGTGTCATCGCGTTTCCGCGCCTGCCGGTAGCGCCGTTGCCGGAGGCAGAATTCCCGACCATCCAGGTGGCCGCGCAACTGCCCGGCGCCAGCCCGGAAACCATGGCTTCCTCGGTGGCCACGCCCCTTGAAGTGCAATTCAGTGCCATTCCCGGCGTAACCCAGATGACCTCGAGCAGTGCACTGGGCTCGACCAACCTGACCCTGCAATTCACCCTCGACAAGAGCATCGACACCGCCGCCCAGGAAGTGCAGGCGGCGATCAACACCGCCGCAGGCAAACTGCCCAAGGACATGCCGAACCTGCCGACCTGGCGCAAGGTCAACCCGGCCGACAGCCCGGTGCTGATCCTCAGCGTCAACTCCTCGCTGATGCCTGGCCCTGAGCTCAGCGACCTGACGGAAACCCTGTTGTCCCGTCAGCTCAGTCAGGTCGATGGTGTAGGCCAGGTCGTCATCACCGGTCAGCAGCGTCCGGCGATCCGTGTCCAGGTGTCCGCCGACAAACTCGCCGCCATCGGCCTGACCCTGGCGGACATTCGCCTGGCGATCCAGCAGACAAGCCTCAACCTGGCCAAAGGGGCGTTGTACGGCGAATCAAGCATTTCAACCCTGTCGACCAACGACCAGTTGTTCCACCCCGACGAATACAGCCAGTTGATCGTTTCCTACAAGGACGGTGCACCGGTTCACCTCAAGGATGTCGCGAAAGTCGTCAACGGTTCGGAAGATGCCTACGTTCAGGCGTGGGCGGGTTCGCAACCGGGCGTGAACCTTGTGATTTTCCGCCAGCCAGGCGCCAACATCGTCGAGACCGTGGATCGCATTCAGGCCGCGCTGCCGGCGCTGCAAGCGATGTTGCCCGCCTCGGTGCAGGTCAAGGTGTTGATCGACCGCACCCAGACCATCCGCGCCTCGCTGCACGAGGTGGAAATCACCTTGATGATCGCTGTGATGCTGGTGGTGGCGGTGATGGCGCTGTTCCTGCGCCAACTGTCGGCCACGCTGATCGTGTCGGCAGTGCTCGGTGTGTCGCTGATCGCCAGCTTTGCGCTGATGTACGTCATGGGCTTCAGCCTGAACAACCTCACGCTGGTGGCGATCGTGGTCGCCGTGGGCTTTGTGGTGGACGATGCGATCGTGGTGGTG
The DNA here is from genome assembly GCF_002236115.1 of Pseudomonas jessenii. Taxonomy (GTDB): domain Bacteria; phylum Pseudomonadota; class Gammaproteobacteria; order Pseudomonadales; family Pseudomonadaceae; genus Aquipseudomonas; species Aquipseudomonas jessenii. Next base: position 723,684 of record NZ_NIWT01000003.1, read on the forward strand.
GAGAACATTCACCGGCATCTGGAAGCCGGCGACGGCATGCGCGAGGCGGCGATCAAGGGCGCCGGCGAGATCGGTTTTACCGTGGTGTCGATCAGTTTCTCGCTGGTGGCGGCGTTCATTCCGCTGCTGTTCATGGGCGGTGTGGTCGGCCGGCTGTTCAAGGAATTCGCCCTGACCGCCACCTCCACCATCATGATTTCGGTGGTGGTTTCGCTGACGTTGGCACCGACCCTCGCTGCGCTGTTCATGCGCGCGCCCGTGCATCATGCCCACGACAAACCGGGCTTTGGCGAGCGTCTGCTGGCATGGTACGAAAAAGGCCTGCGCCACGCCCTCGCCCATCAGCGCTTGATGATCGGCGTGTTCTGCCTGTCACTGGGCCTGGCCGTTGCCGGGTACATTCTGATCCCGAAAGGTTTCTTCCCGATCCAGGACACCGGTTTCGTCCTCGGTACCACCGAAGCAGCTGCGGATATTTCCTACGGCGACATGGTGAAAAAACACCTAGCAATGGCGGAAATCGTCGCCGCCGACCCTGCGGTGGAAACGTTCTCGCACTCGGTCGGGGTTTCCGGCAGCAACCAGACCATCGCCAACGGCCGCTTCTGGATCACCCTGAAAAAACGCAGCGACCGCGATGTCTCGGCCAGTCAGTTCATTGACCGGATTCGCCCGCAACTGATGAAAGTCCCGGGTATCGTCCTGTACCTGCGTGCGGGGCAAGACATCAACCTCAGCTCCGGCCCGAGCCGCGCCCAGTACCAATACGTGCTCAAGAGCAACGACGGTGCGACCCTCAGTACCTGGACCCAACGCTTGACGGAAAAACTGCGCAGCAACCCGGCGTTCCGCGATATTTCCAACGACCTGCAACTGGGCGGCAGCATCACCCACATCAGCATCGACCGTAGCGCCGCTGCACGTTTCGGCCTCACCGCCAGTGACGTCGACGAAGCCCTGTACGATGCTTTCGGCCAGCGTCAGGTCAATGAATTCCAGACCCAGATCAACCAGTACAACGTGATCCTGGAACTGGATACAAAGCAGCGCGGCAAGGCCGAAAGCCTCAACTACTTCTACCTGCGCTCGCCCCTGAGCGGGGAAATGGTGCCGCTGTCGGCCCTGGCCAGGTTCGATGCGCCGACTGTCGGCCCGCTGTCCATCGCCCATGACGGGATGTTCCCCGCCGCCAACCTGTCGTTCAACCTGGCCCCCGGCGTGGCACTGGGCGATGCGGTGATCATGCTCAACCAGGCCAAGGCCGACATCGGCATGCCGACCGCCATCAGCGGTAATTTCCAGGGCGCGGCCCAGGCGTTCCAGAGCTCGCTGGCCAGCCAGCCATGGCTGATCCTTGCGGCGCTGTTGGCGGTGTACATCATTCTCGGCGTGCTCTACGAGAGCTTCGTGCACCCGCTGACGATCATTTCGACCTTGCCTTCGGCGGGCCTCGGCGCGGTGATCATGCTGTGGATTTGCGGCCAGGACTTTTCCATCATGGCGCTGATCGGGCTGGTGTTGCTGATCGGTATCGTCAAGAAGAACGGCATCCTGATGATCGACTTCGCCCTCGAAGCACAGCGCAATGGCGGAATGTCGCCCGAGGACGCAATTTTCAAGGCCTGCATCACACGATTCCGGCCGATCATCATGACCACCCTCGCCGCCCTGCTCGGCGCTCTGCCGTTGATGCTCGGCTATGGCACCGGTGCCGAGCTGCGCCAGCCCCTGGGGATCGCGGTGGTCGGCGGTTTGCTGGTGAGCCAGGCGCTGACGCTGTTCACCACACCGGTCATATACTTGTGGCTTGAGCGGCTATTCCATCGACCTAAACCTGCGCCAGAACCGGTGCTGGCGACCACAGACTGAGGCGGGGTCATGCGCGTTCTGATTATCGAAGACGAAGAAAAAACCGCGGACTATCTACATCGCGGCCTGACGGAACAGGGTTTCACCGTGGATCTGGCCCGCGATGGTGTGGAAGGTCTGCACCTTGCGCTAGAGAGCGACTACGCGGTGATCGTCCTCGACGTCATGCTACCGGGCCTCGACGGCTTCGGTGTGTTGCGCGCCCTGCGTGCGCGCAAGCAAACCCCGGTGATCATGCTCACCGCCCGCGAGCGTGTGGAAGACCGCATCAAGGGCTTGCGTGAAGGCGCCGATGACTATCTGGGCAAACCGTTTTCCTTCCTTGAACTGGTGGCACGCCTGCAAGCGCTGACCCGGCGCAGCGGCGGTCATGAACCGGTGCAAGTGAGCATCGCCGACCTGTGGATAGATTTGATCAGCCGCAAGGCCACCCGCGCCGGTACACGCCTGGACCTGACCGCCAAGGAGTTCTCGCTGCTCAGCGTACTGGCCCGGCGCCAGGGTGAAATCCTCTCGAAAACCGCCATTGCCGAGATGGTCTGGGACATCAATTTCGACAGCGACGCCAACGTCGTCGAAGTCGCGATCAAACGCCTGCGGGCCAAGCTCGACGGGCCGTTCGAAGAGAAACTGCTGCACACCATTCGTGGCATGGGTTATGTGCTGGAGAGCCGTGGTGTCCAGTAATTCCATCGCCCTGCGTCTGAGCGCAATGTTCACGCTGGTGGCGCTGCTGGTGTTCCTGCTGATCGGCTGGGCGCTGTACCAGCAGGTCGACAAAGGCCTGGGCCTGCTGCCAGAAGCCGAACTCGATGCGCGCTACAGCGTGCTCGAATCCACGGTCGGCCGTTACGGCACGCCTGAGCACTGGGTGAAGATCAACAACAAGCTCAACCTGCTGAGCGAAGAAGACAAGCGCATCAGTTTCTGGATCATCAGCGGCGATCCACACTACGAATACGGCAACCTGACCTCGCAGATCCGTGCCTTTGCCCAAGGCCCGCTGGGCACGCGCGACATGCATCTGCCGGAGCACCCGTATCCGCTGAAAGTGCTGGTCAGCGAGTTTCCGGCCAAGGACCAGCGCCCAGCGTTGCGCTTCATGATCGCCATCGACACCGAAACGTTTTTCCATACCCAGCATCACCTGCTGGTCGCGCTGATCAGCCTGGCGATTGTCGGTGTGCTGCTGGCCTCGGCACTGGGTTATTGGGTGGCGCGGATCGGGCTCAAGCCGCTGATCAAACTGTCCCAGGAAGCCCAGCGCCTGGCCCCGCCGTTGCGCTCGGGGCGCTTGCGATTGTCACCGTTGCCGCCGGAACTCGATCAATTCGTCAGCTCGTTCAACTCGACCCTGGAACGGGTCGAGCAAGCCTACTCGCGCCTTGAGTCATTCAACGCCGATGTCGCCCACGAACTGCGCTCGCCACTGACCAACCTGATCGGCCAGACCCAGGTCGCATTGACACGCGGGCGCTCCGCCGAGCATTACTTCGAAGTGCTGCAATCGAACCTCGAAGAGCTTGAGCGACTGCGTTCGATCATCAACGACATGCTGTTTCTCGCCAGCGCCGATCAGGGCAGCAAGGCGACCAAGCTCACCTCAACCTCGCTGGCCGACGAGGTGGCCACGACCCTGGAATATCTGGATTTCATTCTCGAAGACGCTCAGGTCCAGGTTGAGGTCAGTGGTGACGCGCAGGTGCGCATCGAGATCGCCCATCTGCGCCGGGCATTGATCAACTTGCTGAATAATGCGGTGCAGCACACCGCGCCCGGACAGGTGATTCAAGTGCGGATCGAAACCCAGGAGCATCAAGTCAGCATCGGCGTCGCCAACCCCGGTTCGCCGATTGCCAACGAACATCTGCCGCGCCTGTTCGAACGCTTCTACCGGGTCGATGCGTCGCGTAGCAACAGCGGCCACAATCACGGTCTGGGGCTGGCCATCGTCAAGGCAATTGCGTTGATGCATGGCGGCGATGTGTTCGTGCGCAGTGATCATGGGATGAATACCTTCGGCATACACCTTCCCGTCTGAAACCCTCTCCTTTGTGGGAGCGAGCTTGCTCGCGATGCAGGCGACTCGGTGCAACTTCTGAACCGAGGTGATGCTATCGCGAGCAAGCTCGCTCCCACATTGGATTGGGTTGAACACATATAAGCGGCCAATCAACTATTGCCATAACCGCAACAGTCCTTTCATGAATCCGCTCTTTTTCCCCTCGCCCCATATCCTTATCTTTGCCCGCACCAAACAGCACTTGCCAAGCAAGAAGGTTTTAAAATGTCCAACAGTATGGGTATTGCCAGCGCTTTCGTTTTGTCCTCTTTGTTCCTGTCGCCATTGGCGATGGCGGAAGAATCGCAGACTTTCGTCGCGCATAACGCCGCACGCGCTGCAACGTTCGAAGAGCATCAGATCGAGATGACGGCCAAGGCTGCTCAAGACTCCCAAGCCCCGCAGGCATCCAGCATCCAGGCCCAGCCACTGGCCGAGAAAGACAGCTGACCCGCACCGATCACACCCGTTTCCCTCGACACTTTTCATCGGCTCTTCCCTTTGAGAAGTTGTCTTCAAAGCCGCTGCTGTCAGCGGCTTTTTTTATAGTGGCGACTCGGCCTTCATTGCAATTTGCGCAACGAAAGTCACTGACGCCCACACCCAGGATCAATCGTTCGAGGGAACGATTCACTCGGCTGCTACGTTTATGCAACTACGCTTAGAGCGTCCCTTTAGCAGACGTCAGCCCTATGACCGCAAGCCGCACCGCACATTTTCAAGGCCCGACCGGGCGACCCGAGATCATGGTGATCTTCGGCAGTACCCTGACCGTCATCTCGATCCTGTGCATCGTCACTTTCCTGCTGATCCGCGAACACGCCTACGCCCAGCAGACCGCCACACGCAGCGCGACCACCATCGCGCAACTGATCGATGCCGATGTCCTGCGTACGGTCGAGCTCTATGACTTGACCTTGCAGGGCCTGATCGCCGCCGCCCAACGGGACGACCTTAAACAGGTTGCACCGCAGATCCGTCATCTGGTGCTGTTCGACCGCTCCACCACTGCGCGCTACAAGGGCGACATCCTGCTGCTGGACAAGCACGGCGACGTGCTGGCCGACTCATCATTGATCGAGCCGAAACCGGGCAACTTCGCTGACCGCGATTACTTCCTGGCCCATGCCTTCAATCGCGACACCGGCATGTTTATCAGCCGACCGTTCAAGCCACGCTGCGACTGCGATGACAGCGACGAATGGCGCATCAGTTTCAGCCGGCGCATTTCTTCGCCCACGGGTGAGTTTCTGGGGGTCGCGGTGGCGTCGATGCGCATGAGTTACTTCGACCAACTGTTCAACAGCCTCGACATCGGCAACGGCAGTACGCTGGGCATCATCAACGATGACGGGATCCTCCTGGCGCAGAAACCGTACCGGGAGCAAAACGCCATCGGCAAAAGCCTCTCCAGCCGTCCCAACGTCGTACGCATGCTGCGCGAGCGCAGTGGTACCTTTGAAAGCGTATCGAGTGTCGATCATCAACGGCGCCTGTACACCTTTACCCGGGTCGGCAATCTGCCGCTGACCGTCATCGTGGCCCTTTCCATCGACGAAGTGTTCGCCACCTGGAACCGCACGGCCTATGTGATCAGCGGTGCAACAGGGGTCTTGTGCATCGGCCTGTTGTGGCTGACCTGGCTGCTCTGCCGCGAGCTGCGACGGCGCCAAAGTGCCGAGCAGGAATTGGCGCAACTGGCGGCCACCGATGCCTTGACCGGCGTGGCCAACCGTCGATCCCTTGATCAGACCCTGCGCCATGAATGGTTTCGTGCGCAGCGCAGTGGCAGGCCGTTGTCGTTGCTGATGATCGATGCCGATCACTTCAAGGCCTTCAATGACCGGCACGGGCATCAGGCCGGCGACGAAGCCTTGCGGGCATTGGCCGAGGTCCTGCGCGCCAATGTCCATCGCCCGACGGATCTGGTGGCTCGCTATGGCGGCGAGGAGTTTTCGGTGATCCTGGCCGAAACTGACAGTGAAGGCGCGAAGCAGATCGCCGAGCACATCCGCGAGGCGGTGCAGAAACTGCCACTGGTGGACGTCGGTGAGCCGCCGATGAGTGTGAGTATCGGTATTGCCACTTGGACGGCGGCCAGCGATATCAACCTGGAGCAATTGCTGTTCAGTGCCGACAAGGCGCTGTATCAGGCCAAGGAAGGGGGGCGTAACCGGGTGGTGTGTGCCGAATAGGATTTTCATTGGATGGGCGGACGCCATCGCGAGCAAGCTCGCTCCCACAGGGGAATGCAATCCACTGTGGGAGCGAGCTTGCTCGCGATGAGGCCAGCCCAGGCACTACAAACTTCGGACATAAAAAAAGGCCACCCGAAGGCAGCCTTTAAAAAACTAGAGAGGTTTTTTGCTTACACGGCCGCAACCGGGCGCATGTAAGAGATCGGTGCAGTGCTGGCGTCTTCGAACGTCACGACTTCCCAGGCATCTGTCTGCTCAATCAACTTGCGCAGCAGCTGGTTGTTCAGTGCGTGGCCGGACTTGAAGCCCTTGAACTCACCAATCAGGCTATTGCCCAGCAGGTAGAGGTCACCAATTGCATCGAGAATCTTGTGCTTCACGAATTCGTCTTCATAGCGAAGGCCGTCTTCGTTCAGTACGCCATCGGCGTCGACCACAATAGCGTTTTCAACGCTGCCGCCGAGTGCGAGGTTGTGCTTGCGCAGGTACTCGATGTCACTCATGAAACCGAAAGTACGGGCGCGGCTGACTTCTTTTACGAACGAAGTGCTGGAAAAATCCACGCTTGCACTTTGGGTGCGGTCCCGGAAAACCGGGTGATCGAAATCGATCTCGAAGCTCACCTTGAACCCTTCGAAAGGGACGAAAGTGGCGCGCTTGTCGCCGTCTTCCACTGTCACTTCACGCAGGATGCGGATGAATTTCTTGGCGGCGTCCTGTTCTTCCAGGCCTGCCGATTGAATCAGGAATACGAAGGGTCCAGCGCTGCCATCCATGATCGGGACTTCGGACGCGGAGAGCTCGACGTAGGCGTTATCGATGCCCAGGCCAGCCATGGCCGAGAGCAAGTGCTCTACCGTGTCCACTTTGACGTCGCCATTAATCAGCGTGGTCGACATAGTGGTTTCACCGACGTTTTCCGCGCGGGCAGGAATTTGCACCACAGGGTCGAGGTCAGCGCGACAAAACACAATGCCAGTGTCGACAGGCGCAGGCTTGAGGGTCAGGTAGACCTTCTCCCCGGAGTGCAGGCCTACACCTGTGGCACGGATAATATTTTTCAGTGTGCGTTGTTTAATCATGGCTTGGGCCGCTTCAGCGCAAATTGCGAACTGGTATCAACAAAGGCTGGCGATGATAGCAGACCACGCCTTTGCTGAACACCAATCACCTTCATAGCCCTGATACATTCCATCAATCGGCCTGACGACGCAGGAAAGCCGGGATGTCCAGGTAGTCCAGATCATCTTGCGGATTCATCTTCGCGGCAGTCGCAGCACCGGCCTGAGCCTGGTTGCGCATGACGGTCGGACGGTCCAGGTCACGGTAGTTCACCGCTGGAGCTTCCTGACGAACAGGGGCCTGTTGTTGTGGCTGTGCAGCCATCGAGGTGTGGACGGTGTTGTCGATGACCTTCACAGGCTTCTCGATTTTAGCGCCCAGACCTGTGGCAACGACAGTCACGTGCAGCTCGTCGCGCATGTCCGGATCGATAACGGTACCGACCTTGACCATCGCGTGCTCGGAGGCGAATGCCTCGATGATGCTACCCACGTCGGAGTATTCACCCAGGGACAAATCCGGACCGGCGGTAATGTTCACCAGGATGCCGCGTGCGCCTTGCAGGTTCACGTCTTCGAGCAGCGGGTTGCGGATGGCCGCTTCGGTCGCTTCACGTGCACGGTTCGGACCGCTGGCGCAGCCAGTGCCCATCATTGCCATGCCCATTTCGCTCATCACGGTACGCACGTCGGCGAAGTCGACGTTGATCATGCCCGGACGCTTGATGATGTCGGAGATACCGCGAACGGCACCGGCCAGTACATCGTCTGCCTTGGCGAAAGCCGACAGCAGGCTGGCGTCTTTACCGAGGATGGTCAGCAGCTTCTCGTTGGGAATGGTGATCAACGAGTCGACGCTTTCGGAGAGCATACGTATGCCTTCATCGGCGATCTGCATACGCTTGCGGCCTTCGAACGGGAACGGACGGGTCACGACCGCAACGGTCAGGATGCCCATTTCCTTGGCCACTTCGGCGATGATCGGCGCAGCACCGGTACCGGTACCGCCGCCCATGCCAGTGGTGATGAACACCATGTTGGTGCCCTGCAGCACTTCGGCAATGCGCTCACGGTCTTCCAGAGCGGCTTGACGGCCGACTTCAGGGTTGGCGCCAGCGCCCAGACCCTTGGTCACGCCGGTGCCCAGTTGCAGGATGGTCCGCGCGCCGATGTTTTTCAGCGCTTGAGCATCGGTGTTGGCGCAGATGAACTCGACGCCTTCGATGTTGCTCTTGACCATATGGTTGACAGCGTTGCCGCCGCCACCGCCGACACCGATAACTTTGATTACCGGGCTTGCGGGGATGTTGTCTACGAGTTCGAACATTTTCCCTCTCCTTTACATTCTCTAGTTTTTTCGCCTACTGCGTGCTTCGGTGTAACGGTATTGCGGTAAATCTTCAGAAATTGCCCTGGACCCACTTCTTCAGGCGGTCCAGCAGCGGAGCCTGTGGCTCTTCGTTGCTGTAGCTGTCGCGACTGCCGATGCCCGAGAACGAGATGCCGTCGGACTGCTTCTGCAGGCCGTACATCAACAGGCCGACGCCGGTGGAATAGATCGGGTTGCGTACCACGTCATCCAGACCTTTCACGCCGTGAGGCACGCCCAGGCGCACCGGCATGTGGAAGATTTCCTCGGCCAGTTCGGTAGCGCCTTCCATCTTCGACGTACCGCCGGTCAGCACGATGCCGGCCGGGATCAGGTCTTCGTAGCCGCTGCGGCGCAGTTCGGCCTGGATCAGCGTGAACAGCTCGTCGTAGCGCGGCTCGACCACTTCGGCCAGGGCCTGGCGGGACAGCTCACGCGGCGGACGGTCACCAACGCTTGGCACCTTGATGGTTTCACCGGCACCGGCCAGTTTGGCCAGGGCACAGGCGTAGCGGATCTTGATTTCTTCGGCGTACTGGGTCGGAGTGCGCAACGCCATGGCGATGTCGTTGGTCACCTGGTCACCGGCAATCGGGATCACCGCGGTGTGACGGATCGCGCCTTCGGTGAAGATCGCGATGTCGGTAGTACCGCCACCGATGTCCACCAGGCACACGCCCAGCTCTTTCTCGTCATCGGTCAGTACCGAGTACGCGGAAGCCAGTTGCTCGAGAATGATGTCGTCGATTTCCAGACCGCAGCGGCGCACGCATTTTTCAATGTTCTGCGCAGCGTTGACGGCGCAGGTGACCACGTGGACCTTGGCCTCCAGACGTACGCCGGACATGCCCAGCGGTTCGCGGACGCCTTCCTGGTTATCGATTACGTAATCCTGCGGCAAGGTGTGCAGCACGCGCTGGTCAGCCGGGATCGCCACGGCCTGGGCAGCGTCGAGCACACGCTCAAGGTCCGCCGAGCTGACTTCGCGATCACGAATCGCCACGATGCCGTGGGAGTTCAGGCTGCGGATGTGATTACCGGCCACGCCGACGAACGCCGAGTGAATGCGGCAACCAGCCATCAGCTGCGCTTCTTCGATGGCGCGCTGGATCGATTGCACGGTGGACTCGATGTTCACCACCACGCCTTTTTTCAGGCCACGGGACGGATGGGTGCCGATCCCGACGATTTCCAGCGTGCCGTCGTCCGCGACCTCGCCCACCAGCGCCACCACCTTGGAGGTGCCGATATCGAGACCGACGATCATTTTGCCGCTTTGCACGTTTGCCATGGGTCCTGCCTCTTCTTAATTCTTCGCGACAGCGGGTTGGGCTGCCGTGGGCGCTACAGGTTCCCGCCAGCCAACAGCGAGGCCGTTGGCGTAGCGCAGATCGATGCGCGCAATGTTCGTAATCTGTTCTTTGAGCGTCTTGTCATAGATGGCAATGAAACGGCGCATCTTTTCCACCTGGTTGCCGCGTCCCAGCAGCAGTTCGATCCCGGGACCCGCACTGCCGGGGCCGGTGGTCAGGAACCAGCTGCCGCGATCACGCAGTTCGAGGCGTGCAATCGAGAAGCCCAGCGGCCTGAGCATCTGGCTCAGTACCTGGTATTGCTGCATCACTTGCTGCTGAGCCCGCTGTGGGCCGAACAGCTGTGGCAGGTGTTCATAGTTCGCCAGCTCGCGCGGGGTGAAGGCCTGGCCCTGGTTGTTCAACAGCGACTCGTCGCCCCAACGGGCCACTGGCAGTTGTTCTTCCAGGCGGATCACCACTTGATCCGGCCACACCCTGCGCACCTCGGCGTGGGCAATCCATGGCATCTGTTCCAGCTCGGTGCGCATGCTCGCCAGGTCGATGGTGAAGAAGCTCGACGCCACGTAAGGGGCGATCCGCTGCTGCACCGCTTGCTGGCTGATGTAACTCAGGTCGCCCTGCACGTTGATCTTGGTGATCGGCCTGTCGGCATACGGCAACAACCGTGTCGCGCCTTCGTAAGTACCGAACCCCAAAGCCACCAGCAGTACCGGCCAGAACAACGCTTTGAGAAAACCGAAGTTGGCTTTCGGCAGGCGCGCGGACATCGGCTCTTTGGCCACCATTCGGCTGGCACCCCGCGGTACCGGCTTGCGGCCGGTCGGTGCGGTGGGCTGATGTCTGAGCTGAGCGCCTTGCATGGCCTTATCCTCTCGTCGACTCTTGGTTACCGGCAGTCTTGCCGGCAACGCTCTCGGCCAGAATGGCCAGAACCAGTTGCTGGAAATCCAGACCGGCGGCACGGGCCGCCATCGGCACCAGGCTGTGATCGGTCATGCCCGGTGCGGTGTTGACTTCCAGGAACCAGAACTGCCCTTCGGCGTCCTGCATCACGTCTGCCCTGCCCCAACCGGCGATACCCAGCGCTTCACAGGCTTTCGCCGTGAGGTCCATGAGTTCCTTTTCCTTGGCGCCGTCCAGACCGCACGGAATGCGGTACTGGGTATCGTTGGCGATGTACTTGGCGTCGTAGTCGTAGAAGCTGTGCGTGGTGCCCAGGGCAATCGGCGGCAAAACCTGGTCACGCAGGGTGGCGATGGTGAACTCCGGACCGTGAATCCATTGCTCGACCAACACTTGCGAATCGTAGGTACTGGCCGCTTTCCATGCGTCGATCAATTCGGACGCGGAACTCACTTTGGCCATACCGATACTTGAACCTTCATGGGCCGGTTTGACGATCAAAGGGAAGCCCAGTTCCGTCGCCGCCGAAATACAATCGGCCTCGCTGCTCAGTACCGCGTGACGTGGGGTTGGAATGCCCAGGCTGTGCCAGACCTGCTTGGTGCGCAGTTTGTCCATGGCCAGGGCCGAAGCCAGGATGCCGCTGCCGGTGTACGGAATGCCCAGGCATTCGAGCAGGCCCTGCATGCTGCCGTCTTCACCACCACGGCCGTGGAGGATGATGAAGGCGCGGTCGATTTTTTCGTTGAGCAGACGCTGCAGCAGGTCATCGCCCACGTCGAGGCCGAACGCGTCCACACCGGCGCTTTGCAGCGCGTCCAGAACAGCGTTACCCGACTTCAGGGAGACCTCACGCTCGGCGCTCTTGCCGCCGAACAGCACGGCGACGCGGCCGAAGTCTTTCGGCGCGATCGTAGAGACCAGGTTGGCGTAGGCAACAGTCATTTCAACTTCCCCTTCTCCGGTGCGGCAACGGCACCGGCGAACAACTCACTTTTCAACAGTTTTGGTGCGAGACCGCCGATATCACCGGCGCCCTGGCACAGCAGGATGTCGCCGGCGCGCAGCAGCGGCTTGACCACTGGCGCGAGGTCGACGCCACGCTCGATGTAGATCGGGTCGAGCTGGCCACGCTGACGGATGCTGTTACACAGCTTGCGGCTGTCGGCGCCCGGAATCGGCTCTTCGCCGGCCGGATAGACTTCCATCAGCAGCAGTACGTTGGCGTCGGCCAGCACATTGACGAAATCGTCGTACAGGTCACGGGTGCGGCTGTAACGGTGCGGCTGGTAGACCATCACCAGGCGGCGCTCCGGCCAGCCACCGCGTACGGCCTTGATCACGGCCGCGACTTCCGTCGGGTGGTGACCGTAGTCATCGACCAGCATCACATTGCCGCCGTCCACCGGCAGTTCGCCGTAGACCTGGAAGCGTCGGCCGACCCCCTGGAACCCGGACAGGCCCTGGACGATGGCTTCATCGCTGACGCCTTCGTCGGTGGCGATGCAGATGGTCGCAAGGGCATTCAATACGTTGTGGTTGCCCGGCATGTTCACCGAAACATCAAGTGGCTCGCGGTCGGGACGCAGTACGGTGAAGAAGGTCTGCATGCCTTGCTGGCGCACGTTGATGGCGCGCACGTCGCAGTCTTCGCCGAAGCCGTAAGTAACGGTCGGACGCTTGACCTGCGGGAGGATTTCACGCACCACCGGATCGTCCAGGCACACCACGGCCAGGCCATAGAACGGCAGGTTGTGGAGGAATTCGACGAAGGTTTTCTTCAGCTTGTTGAAGTCACCGTCGTAGGTCGCCATGTGATCGGCGTCGATGTTGGTGACCACAGCCACGAGCGGCTGCAAGTGCAGGAAGCTGGCGTCGCTTTCGTCGGCTTCGGCGATCAGGTAGCGGCTGGTGCCAAGCTGGGCATTGGTGCCCGCGGCATTCAGGCGGCCACCGATCACGAATGTCGGGTCCAGGCCACCGGCGGCGAACACCGAAGCGATCAGGCTGGTGGTCGTGGTTTTGCCGTGGGTACCGGCAACGGCGATACCGTGGCGATAACGCATCAGCTCAGCCAGCATCTCTGCACGTGGCACCACCGGGATACGGCGTTCCAGCGCGGTAGCGACTTCCGGGTTGGACGTGTTCACGGCGCTCGACACCACCAGCACGTCGGCGGCCGCGGCGTTCTCGGCGCGATGGCCGATGAAGATCTGCGCGCCGAAGGACTCCAGGCGTTCAGTCACCGGCGAAGCCTTCAGGTCAGAGCCGGACACGGCATAACCCAGGTTCAGCAGCACTTCGGCAATCCCGCACATGCCCACACCGCCGATACCGACGAAGTGGATGCGACGGATACGGCGCATTTCCGGTTGCGGCATGGCTTTCTGACTCTCAACCATGGGCCACCTCCAGGCAGCTATCGACCACGTTACGGGTGGCATCGGGTTTGGCCAGGCGGCGTGCCGCGGTAGCCATTTCGTTGAGTCGTTGTGGTTGCATCAGGACCTCTGTCAGGCGAGCGGCAAGATCCGCTGCGCCAGTCGTTCTTTGTGGCATCAGGAAGGCTGCGCCTTCACGGGCCAAATATTCGGCGTTGCGGGTCTGGTGATCATCGATGGCGTGAGGCAAAGGCACCAGCATCGAGGGCAGACCGGCGGCGGCCAGTTCACTGATGGTCAGCGCGCCTGCGCGACATACCACCAGGTCGGCCCAGCTGTAGGCTTGGGCCATGTCTTTGATGAAGGGCTGCACCTGCGCCTCGACGCCAGCCGCGCGATAACGCTCTGCAGTCACTTCATCGTGGTTTTTGCCGGCCTGATGGAACACTTCCGGACGCAAATCGGCAGCGACTTGCGACAGGGCTTCAGGCAGCAACTTGTTCAACGGTTCTGCGCCCAGACTTCCGCCCAGGATCAGCAAACGCGCCTTGCGACCGGCCAGGGCAGGTCGCGATGTCTCGAGGAACAGCTCGGTGCGCACCGGATTACCGGTGGTCCGGCGGCTGTCCGACAGGGTAAAGGTGTCGGGGAACGCTTCACAGACTCGGGCGGCCAACGGCACCAGCAACCGATTGGCGGTACCGGCAACGGCGTTCTGTTCGTGAACGATCACCGGTACACCGGCCAGTTTGGCCGCGACGCCGCCAGGACCGGTCACAAACCCACCAAAGCCAACGACGCAGACCGGCTGCAGACGGCGAATAATCGCCCGCGCCTGCCAGACCGACTTGAACAACATGAACGGTGCCTTTAGCAGGGACAATTTGCCCTTGCCGCGCAGACCGCTTGCATTGATCCGATGCAGTTCGATACCGGCCGCCGGCACCAGATCGTTCTCGATCCCACGCGGGGTGCCGAGCCAGTGCACGGTGTAGCCGCGCGCCTGGAATTCGCGGGCACAGGCCAACGCCGGGAACACGTGGCCACCGGTACCGCCAGCCATGATCATGACGTTAGCGCCCATGGTTCGGCTCCTCAGCGAAGTCGCTCTCATGGAACTCCATCTCTTCGCTGCCCAGGTGGGTTCGACTTTCCCACTCGATGCGCAGCAACAAGCCGAGACAGGCGCAGCAAATCACCAACGAACTACCGCCATAACTGAGGAACGGCAGGGTCAGCCCCTTGGTCGGCAGCAGGCCGACATTCACGCCGATGTTGATCAGGAACTGGCCGATCCACAGGAACGACAGACCGTATGCCACATAAGCTGCGAAAAACTGCTTGGCCTTTTCAGCCCACAAACCGATGTACATGCCACGAATACACACGAAGACAAACAGTGCCACGGTGCACAACGAACCCACCGCACCCAGCTCTTCGGCCAGGACCGAGAACACGAAGTCAGTGTGGGCTTCCGGCAGGTAGAACTGTTTCTGCACGCTGTTGCCCAGGCCCACGCCCAGCCATTCGCCGCGACCGAAGGCGATCAATGCCTGGGACAACTGATAGCCAGCACCGAACTGGTCGGCCCATGGGTCGGCAAAGTTGGTCAGACGCGCCATTCGATACGGCTGCATTTGAATCAACAGCACCACTGCGCCGACGGCCAGGACCACCATCAGGGAAAAGCGGAACAACCCGACGCCGCCAAGGAACAGCATCGCCGCCGCGGCCCCCATCATCACGACGGTGGCACCGAAGTCCGGCTCCATCAGCAGCAGGCCCGCCATCGGCAGCAGCACGATGAACGGCTTGAAGAAGCCCATCCAGCTTTCACGCACTTCTTTCTGGCGACGCACCAGATAACCGGCGAGGTAGATCACCACGAACACCTTGGCGATCTCGGATGGCTGGACGTTGAAGAAACTGAATCCGATCCAGCGCATCGAACCGTTCACTTCACGGCCGATCCCCGGGATGATCACCATCACCAGCAGACCGAACGCCCCCAGCAGCATCAGCCAGCCCAGGCGTTGCCAGGTGGCAATCGGGATCATCATGGTGACGATGCAGGCACCCAGGCCCAGCACCACGTAAATAAGGTGGCGAATCATGTAATACAGGGCGCTGCCCGACTGCACGGCCGCCACTTCGGTCGATGCCGAGGCGATCATGATCAGCCCCAGGCCGAGCAGCGTCAGGCAGCCGGCGAGCATCGGGAAGTCGAGGTCGATACCGCGCCCGGTGATGAGCGGCGATGGATACGGCTTGATGATGCCTTTGAGGCTCATGCCAGATCCTCCACGGCTTGGACGAACTGGTGACCACGGTCTTCGTAGTTCTTGAACATGTCGAAACTGGCGCAGGCAGGCGACAGCAGCACCACGTCGCCCGGCTGGGCTGCAGCGCGGCATTGCTCGACGGCTTCGACCAGGGAACCGGCGCGGATCAGCGGTACGGCATCGCCGATGGCTTCACCGATCTTGTCGGAGTCACGCCCCATCAGGACCACGGCGCGGCAGTTGGCCGCCACCGGATCGCGCAGGTCCTTGAACTCGGCCCCCTTGCCGTCGCCACCGGCGATCAGCACGATCTTGCCGTCGATGTCCGCGCCGAGGCCTTCGATGGCCGCCAGTGCGGCACCGACGTTGGTGGCCTTGGAATCGTTGTAGTAACCCACACCGTCGAGGTCACGGACCCATTGGCAGCGATGCTCGAGACCGGCGAAGGTGCGCAGGCTCGACAGCATGGCATCGAACGGCAGGCCGACCGCATGGCCCAGGGCCAGGGCTGCCAGGGCGTTGGACTGGTTGTGGGCGCCGCGAATCTTCAATTCGCGCACTGGCATCAGGTTCTGGAATTCGAAGCCCAGGTATTTCTCGCCGTCTTCTTCACGAATACCGAAAGCCTTGAAATCGGGTTTGCTCAGGCCGAAGGTCCAGCATGGCTGGCCCTCGCCCATCAGCGGACGGCTCAGGGCGTCCTGGCGATTGACCACGAACTGCCTGGCGCCACGGAAGATCCGGTGCTTGGCCAGGTGATAGGCCGGCAGACCGCTGTAACGGTCCATGTGGTCTTCGCTGATGTTGAGCACGGTCGCCACTTCGGCGTTGAGTTGGTCGGTGGTTTCCAGCTGGAAACTCGACAGCTCCATCACGTACAACTCGATATCGTCGCTGAGCAGGTCCAGCGCCGGGGTGCCGAGGTTGCCGCCGACGGCAACTCGCTTGCCAGCCGCAGCCGCCATTTCGCCGACCAGCGTGGTGACGGTGCTTTTCGCGTTGGAGCCGCTGATGGCCACGATCGGCGCCTTCGCGTTACGCGCGAACAGCTCGATGTCACCGGACAATTTCACGCCACGGGCGGCGGCGGCCTGCAGGGCCGGGGTCGCCAGCGCCAGGCCGGGGCTCACGTAGAGCTCGTCGGCGCGGCACAGGAACTCGACATCCAACTCGCCACAACGCACTTCCACGTGCGGATAGTCACGCTTGAGCGCGGCCAGTTCCGGTGGATTTTCCCGCGTATCGGCCACGGCAAACGCCACGCCCCGGTTCGCCAGGAAGCGAACCAGGGACATGCCGCTCTTGCCGAGGCCGACAACGATGCGGAAGTGGTCAGAAGCGATCAGAGACACTTGTTTCTACCTCAGCTTCAGGGTGGCAAGGCCGATCAGCACGAGAATCACGGTGATGATCCAGAAACGGACGATCACGCGCGGCTCGGGCCAGCCCTTGAGTTCAAAGTGGTGGTGAATGGGCGCCATGCGGAATACGCGGCGACCGGTCAGTTTAAAAGAGGCGACCTGAATGACGACTGACAGGGTTTCCATCACGAACACGCCGCCCATGATGAACAGTACGATTTCCTGACGGACGATCACCGCAATGGTGCCCAGGGCCGCGCCCAGCGCCAGTGCGCCGACGTCCCCCATGAAGACTTGTGCCGGATAGGTGTTGAACCACAGGAAGCCCAGACCGGCTCCGATCAACGCGCCACAGAACACAATCAACTCGCCTGCGCCCGGTACGTAAGGAATCAACAGGTATTCGGCGAACTTCACGTTACCCGACAGGTAGCAGAAAATGCCCAGGCCACCACCAACCATCACGGTGGGCATGATCGCCAGGCCGTCGAGGCCGTCGGTCAGGTTGACCGCGTTGCTCGAACCGACAATCACGAAATAGGTCAGCACGATGAAGCCGGCGCCCAGCGGAATGCTGTAGTCCTTGAGCATCGGCAGGATCAGCGTGGTTTCCACTGGCGTGGCGGCAGTCATATAAAGGAAGATCGCCGCGCCCAGACCGAACACCGATTGCCAGAAATATTTCCAGCGGCTCGGCAGGCCACGGGAGTTCTTCTCGATGACCTTGCGGTAGTCGTCGACCCAGCCGATGGCGCCGAACAGCAAGGTCACCAGCAGAACGACCCAGACGTAACGGTTGCTCAGGTCAGCCCACAGCAGGGTGCTGACACCGATGGACGACAGAATCAGCGCGCCGCCCATGGTCGGTGTACCCGACTTGGACAGGTGCGACTGCGGGCCGTCGTTGCGAACGGATTGACCGATCTGACGGTTCTGCAACGTGCGGATCATCCACGGGCCATAGCACAGCGACAGGACCAGCGCGGTCAGTACACCGAGAATCCCGCGCAGGGTCAGGTACTGGAAGACCGCGAAGCCTTTGTAGAACTGTTGCAGATACTCCGCTAGCAGCAGCAGCATTAATGTTTCTCCAGACTGGACCCGCACAAGGCGGCGACGACGTTTTCCATCGCAGCGCTGCGCGACCCCTTGATCAAAATGGTGGTGTTTGTGTCTTGCTCGGCGTCCAGGGCCTTGATCAGTTCAGCTTGCGTGCTGAAGTGAAAAGCCTGAGGACCGAATGCGTTCACGGCGTGAGCCATCATTGGCCCGACGGCGTACAGCGCAGAAACCTTGCCACGGGCGTACGCGCCCACGTCGCGGTGCCCCTGCTCCGCCCATTCGCCCAACTCGCCGATATCCCCGAGCACCAGGACGGTGCGACCGGAAAAGCCGGCCAGTATATCAACGGCAGCACACATGGAGGTGGGGTTGGCGTTGTAAGTGTCATCGATCACGCGCATGCCGTTGGTGGCCAGTTGCGCGACGGTGCGCCCCTTGACCGGTTGCATCGCGCCAAGGCCGGTGGCGATACCGAACAGCGACACACCCAGGGCATGGGCGGCTGCGGCGGCGGCCATGGCATTGGCGACGTTATGGGTGCCGAGCAGGTTCAATTGAACGCGCTCCACGCCTTCAGGGCTGTGCAGGTTGAACGCCGGGCAGCCGCGGGCATCGGTAGTCAGGTCACTGGCGTAGAAATCGGCGCTGGCGTTGCTCAACGCAAACGTCAGCACTTTGCGGTCACCGGCGCGTGCCTTCCAGATACCGAATGCCTTGTCGTCAAGATTGAGAACGGCGACGCCATCGGCATCCAGCCCTTCGATGATCTCGCCCTTGGCTTCGACGATTTTGTCCGGGCCGCCGAACTCGCCGACGTGAGCGGTCCCGGCATTGTTGAGAATGGCCACGTGCGGCCGGGTCAGGCCGACGGTGTAGGCAATTTCACCCAGGCGCGAGGCGCCCAGTTCGATCACGGCAGCGGTGTGTTCCGGTGCCAGTTCGAGCAAGGTCAGCGGCACGCCGAGGTCGTTGTTCAGGTTGCCACGGGTCGCCAGCACCGGACCACGGGTGCGCAGAATGCTCGCAAGCATCTCCTTGACCGTGGTCTTGCCGCTGGAACCGGTGACGGCCGCGACCGGATGGGTGTAGGCGGCGCGATTGAGCGCGCCCAACTGACCGAGGGCCTGGCGAGTGTCGCTGACCAGTAACTGCGGCAGCGTGCTGCCAGCGACTTCACGCTCGACCAGCGCAGCCACGGCGCCCTTGGCGGCGACTTCATTCAGATAGTCATGACCGTCAAAACGCGGGCCGGTCAGGGCAATAAACAGCTGGCCCGGCTTGATTGCACGGCTGTCGATGCTAACGCCGTCGAAGCTGGCATCGGCGGACACCAGGCGAGCACTCAGCGCACCGGTCAGTTCACTCAGTTTCAAGGCCTTAAGCATGGGCCACCTCCCACGCGGTCAAGGCATGATCGGCCTCGACCAGATCGGAAAAGGCATGGCGTTCGCCGTTGATTTCCTGATAGTCCTCGTGACCTTTCCCGGCCAGGACAATCACGTCATCCGCCGAGGCACTGGCGATCAACCGGGCAATCGCCTGACCACGACCGGCAACGAACTCCACTTTATCCACAGCCGTGAAGCCGGCGCGGATGTCATCGAAAATCACTGCAGGGTCTTCAGTGCGCGGATTGTCATCGGTCACCAGCACGCCATCGGCCAGGCGCTCAACCACTTCGGCCATCAACGGACGCTTGCCGCGATCGCGGTCGCCGCCACAGCCGAACAGGCACAGCAGCCGGCCCTTGGCGTGTGGACGCAGAGCCAGCAGCACTTTTTCCAGGGCATCCGGGGTGTGGGCGTAATCGACCACCACCAGCGGCTGCGAGCCACCGCCCAAGCGCTGCATGCGCCCGGCAGGGCCTTCAAGCTTCGGCAGCACCTTGAGAATTTCGTCCAGGGCGTAATCCAGACCGAGCAACGCACCGACCGCCGCCAGGACATTGCTCAGGTTGAAGCGACCGAGCAAGGTGCTGCGCAGGTGGTGCTCGCCCTGTGGCGTGACCAGCGTGGCGCGCACGCCTTCGTCGTCGAATTGCGCCTGACGGCAATACAGGTAGGCGCTGGAGTCTTCCAGGCTGTAGGTGATCAACCGCGACTCGCGCTTGTCGGCGGCCAGTTGCCGGCCGAACTTGTCGTCGAGGTTGACCACGCGGCATTTCAAGTCATTCCAGTCAAACAGCCTGGCCTTGGCTTCGCCGTAGGCCTGCATGGTGCCGTGATAATCCAGGTGATCGCGGGACAGGTTGGTCATCACTGCCACATCGAACGCCAGGGCAGTCACGCGCCCCTGATCCAGGCCATGGGAAGAAACTTCCATCGCCACGGCCTTGGCCCCGGCCTTTTTCAGGTCCGCCAGGGTCGCTTGCACGGCAATCGGGTTCGGCGTGGTGTGCAGGCCGCTTTCCAGCGCCCCATAGAAACCCGAACCGAGCGTGCCGACCAGGCCGCAGTGCTGGCCGAGCAGGTCCAGCGCCTGGGCGATCAATTGAGTCACGCTGGTCTTGCCGTTGGTACCGGTCACGCCCACCAGGTTCAGGTGATGGCTTGGCTCGCCATAAAAACGCCCGGCGATGTCCGACAGCTGAGCCGCCAGACCTTTGACCGGAATCAACGGCACTTCAGTGATCGGCAGGACCGTGGCGCCTTCTACTTCATAGGCCACCGCGGCAGCACCACGCTGCAAGGCGTCAACCATATGCGCGCGCCCATCGAATTTCCCGCCCGGCACAGCGAGGAACAGATCACCCGCACGCACATTGCGGCTGTCCAGGGCGAGTTCGCGAATCAGCAGATCGTGGCCGGCGTGAGGGAAAATCTTGTTCAGGCTCAGGGACATCAGCCGCGCCCTCCATTGGCTTTCAGCGGAACGACCGGTGTTGCGTTCGCTTGTTGAGTAGGTGGCAGGTTGTCCGGGGTAATGTTCATCAGGCGCAGGGTGCCCGACATCACACGGCTGAACACCGGTGCGGAAACCAGGCCGCCGAAGTAACCGGCCTTGGTCGGCTCGTCGATGACCACCACGATGGCGTAACGCGGATCGCTCATCGGGCCGAAACCGGCGAACAGCGAACGGTAGGAGTTCACGGCGTAACCCTTGGTGCCGACCGAGGTTTTACGCGCAGTACCCGACTTGCCGCCCACGTGATACGCCGGCACCTGCGCACGGAACACACCGCGCGGGGCTTCGATCACTTGTTGCAGCATGCCTTGCATGGTTTTTGCGACGGCCTCCGGCAGCACCTGGGTGGTTTGCGGCGCCTTGTCGGTCTTGATCAGGGTCAACGGTGCAAGGCGACCGTTGTTGGCCAGGGCCGAGAAGGCGTGGACCAACTGGATCGCGGTCACGGAAACACCGTAGCCGTAGGACAGCGTGGCGGTTTCTGCCTTGCGCCATTCGCGGTAGTTCGGCAGATTGCCGACGCGCTCGCCCGGGAAGCCCAGGCCAGTGTCCTGGCCGAGGCCGACTTTCTGCGCCAGACGGAAAATGGTTTCGCCGCCGATATCGAACGCGACCTTGCTCATGCCGACGTTACTGGAATTGATCAGGATGCCGGTCAGGTCGAGCACCGGGCCTTCGGTCTTGGATACGTCCTTGATGGTGTACTTGCCAATCTGCAGGGAGCCCGGATACACCTCGACGGTATCGCTCGGTTTCCAGCGGCCGGTTTCGATGGCGGCGCTCATCGAGATCGCTTTCATGGTCGAGCCTGGCTCGAACACGTCGATCATCGCGCGGTTACGCATCATCGCCGGCTGCAGGTTGCGGCGGTTGTTCGGGTTGTAGGTCGGCTGGTTGACCATCGCGAGGATCTCGCCGGTCTTCACGTCCATGATCACCAGGCTGCCGGCCTTGGCGCCGTTCTCGATGATCGCGTTACGCAGTTCGCGGTTGGCCAGGTATTGCAGGCGCAGGTCAATGGACAACGCCAAGGGCTTGCCGGCCTTGGCGTTTTTGGTGACCTGGACATCCTTGATCAACCGGCCGCGCCGGTCCTTGATGACTTGTCGTTTACCCGGAACACCGGCCAGCCATTCGTCATAGGCCAGCTCGATACCTTCCTTGCCATGGTCATCGATGTCGGTAAAGCCGACCATATGCGCGGTCACTTCACCGGCCGGATAGAAACGGCGGAACTCTTCGATGCCATAGACGCCAGGCACTTTGAGATCGAGCACCGCCTGGCCCTGCTCAGGCGTCAGCCCGCGCACCAGATAAATGAATTCCTTGTTGGCCTGCGCTTCAAGGCGCTCGGCCAGGGCTTTCGGGTCCTGCCCCAGGGCAGCCGCCAGTGCCGGCCACTTTTCTTTGGCCGTTTGCATTTCCTTGGCATTGGCCCAGAGGGTGGTGACCGGAGTACTCACGGCCAAAGGCTCGCCGTTACGGTCGGTGATCAGACCACGGTGAGCCGGAATCGGAATATGACGAACACTGCGGGCATCGCCCTGACCTTTAAGGAAGGCACGGTCGACCACTTGCAAATCGATGATGCGCCAGGCAATCGCGGCCACCATGATGCCGAGCAAACCCAGCACCACGCGGAACCGCCAAGGAAAGAGTGCACCTTCGAGTTTCATCATGGCGCCACCATCTTCACGTCAGCGGCACCGGGGATGTGCATTTTCAATTGTTCGGTGGCCAGCACTTCGATACGGCTGTGGGCGGTCCAGGTGCTCTGCTCCAGAATCAACCGGCCCCACTCCGCCTGCGCCTTGTCGCGCACGCTCAGTTCGTTGTACAGCGAATTCAATAGCTGACGGTTCCAGTGCGCGCTGTAAGACACGCCGATGGCCGACACGAGCACGCCGACAAACAGCAGCAGCATGAAGAAGCTTCCGCCGGGCAATGGCTTGGCGAAAAGCTTGCTCACCGCAGCTTCTCCGCCACACGCATGACGGCGCTACGGGAACGTGGGTTGGCTTTGAGTTCGGCGTCGGAGGCCGTCTGCGCTTTGCCATGGACTTTGATTTTCGGTTCGAAGGCGACATGCCGAACCGGCAGGTTGCGCGGCAGGTTGTCGGCTTCGCCTTTCACCAGTTTGCGCATGAACAGTTTGACGATACGGTCTTCCAGCGAATGGAAGCTGATCACCACCAGGCGACCGCCCACTTCCAGGCACTCCAGCGCGGCTTCGAGGCCGGTTTCCAGATCACCCAGTTCGTTGTTGACGTGGATACGCAACCCCTGGAACGCGCGGGTTGCGGGGTTCTTGCCCTTTTCCCAGGCTGGGTTGGCGACTTTCAGGACTTCTGCCAGGTCACCGGTGCGCTCGAATGGCTTGATGTCGCGACGTTCGGCCACAGCACGGGCCATGCGGCCGGAGAAACGCTCTTCGCCGTATTCCTTGAACACCCGGGCGATTTCTTCCACGGGCGCGGTGTTGACGAATTCGGCGGCGCTGATGCCACGGGACGGATCCATGCGCATGTCCAGCGGACCGTCGTTGAGGAAGCTGAAGCCGCGCTCAGGGTCGTCGAGCTGTGGCGAGGACACGCCAAGATCCAGCAACACGCCGCTGACCTTGCCGGCCAGACCGCGTTCGGCGACTTCCGAACCGAGCTCGGCAAAGCTGCGCTGCACAACGACAAAGCGGCCGTCTTCGGCCGCTAGCGTCTGCCCGGTGGCAATCGCTTGTGGATCTTTATCGAATCCGAGCAACCGACCGTCGGGACCGAGCTGACTGAGGATCAACCGGCTGTGTCCGCCGCGTCCGAACGTGCCGTCCAGATAGCAGCCATCAGGACGTACGGCGAGAGCCTCGACGGCTTCGTCAAGCAGTACGGTGATGTGGTTAAAGCCGCTATCAATAGTCACAGGATCAAATCACGCAGTTCATCAGGCATCGCGCCCGGTTGTTGAATGGCAGCCAGGTCAGCGGCAGAAACCGCATTCCAGGCATCCTCGTCCCACAATTGGAACTTGTTCAGTTGGCCTACCAACATCGCGCGCTTATCCAACTTGGCATATTCACGAAGACGCGGCGGAACCAGAAAACGACCACTGCCATCGAGCTCGAGGTCGACGGCATTACCAATCAGTAAACGTTGCAGGCGGCGGTTCTCTTCGCGAAGCGAAGGCAGTGCGCGCAGTTTGGTTTCAATAATTTCCCACTCATCGAGGGGGTAAACACACAAACAAGGATCAACGGCATCAATTGTCACGATCAATTGCCCGGAACTGCGCGAATCGAGCTCGTCACGGTACCGGCTCGGCATTGCGAGACGGCCCTTTGCATCGAGACTGATAGCGTTGGCTCCGCGAAACACGTCTGCGTTTCTCCAAATTCTAGCGTTTTGAGTTCAAAAAACCCACTTCATGCCACTTTCCGCCACTTGCGCACACTATAGGAATGCGCCCACCACACCGTCAAGGCGCGGAGTAAAGGAAAACCCTTACAGAACTGAGATTTAGGAGCATTAACGGAGGGACAACGAGAATCCGGCAGATGAAACTGATCGATAACTTGAATCAGCACAGAAGGCTGCGTTCGAAAGTTAAAGTAATTTATTAAGAGTAAGATTTTTTTGGTATTACAAAAGAGGTTCTGCGGATGAATGTGTAAGGAGGGAAATTGCTATCACCCAACCCCCTGCTCAATGATTCAAGCAGAGGAAAGAAAAAGGTGGAGAGTCGATCTGTAAGCCGGGTTCTGTCTTGAACAGTCATTCGTCTACGATGGCCATCACTGGACATCTTTAGCAACCTACCCGGTCCCAGCGCGGGCCACGCCTTGGGACCCTATTTGGTCTTGCTCCAAGTGGGGTTTACCTAGCCACGAACTGTTGCCAGACGTGCGGTGCGCTCTTACCGCACCTTTTCACCCTTACCGGCGCCGAAGCGCTTAGGCGGTTATTTTCTGTGGCACTTTCCGTAGGCTCACGCCTCCCAGGCATTACCTGGCACTTCGCCCTATGGAGCCCGGACTTTCCTCCCCCCCCTAATTTTCATAGGGGGCAGCGACTGTCCGATCGACTCTCCGCCGCGAAGGTTACCGGCAGAGCGCCCGAAGAACAAGCACCAAGCGCCATTGGGCACGCCTGCGCGTCGGGTTTTACTCGCCCTTCTGCTGATCCAGCGCGATTTGGTACAGCACATTCTTTCGCTCGCCGGTGATTTGCGCCGCCAATGCCGCCGCACGCTTGAGCGGCATTTCTTCAAGCAACAGGTTGAGGATGCGCATCGCCTCGCTGCTGACGGCACCTTCCTCCTCGGGCGCGGACCAGCCCGCCACCAGTACCACGCACTCGCCGCGCTGCTGATTGCTATCCGACTCGACGAACTCGCGCAGCTCAGCCAGCGGCAGCCCCTTGAGGGTCTCAAACGTCTTGGTCAGCTCGCGGGCAAGCAGCGCCGGGCGCTCTGGACCGAACACCAGCTCCATGTCTTGCAGACATTCAAGAATGCGATGCGGGGCCTCATAGAAGATCAATGTGCGAGGTTCTTCCTTTACCTGCTCGAGACGCGCACGTCGCCCCACAGCCTTTGCAGGCAGAAAACCTTCGAATATGAAACGGTCGGAAGGCAGCCCTGCTGCCGACAGCGCTGCAATCAACGCGCAGGCACCCGGAACCGGCACTACATTAATGCCCGCTGCCCGGGCCTGCCGCACCAGGTGATAACCCGGATCGGAAATCAGCGGCGTCCCGGCATCCGAGATCAACGCAACGTTGTCACCGGCAAGCAGACGAGTGATAAAGCGACTACCTTCATCCCGCTCGTTGTGTTCATGGCAGGCCGCCAATGGCGTCGCAATGCCGAAGTGCTGCATCAAGCGCTGGGAATGACGGGTGTCTTCCGCGGCGATCAGGGCCACTTCACGGAGAATCTTCAGCGCCCGCGCACTGATGTCATCCAGGTTGCCGATGGGCGTCGCCACCACATAAAGCGAGCCAGCAGCGGAATTCAAAGCACCTGGAGCAGTCAAAGCGCACACCTCATGATCGGTAAAAGTCGCCATTGTAGCGCGTAGCGAGACTCACGATACCCGTAAGCAAACGAGGTATCGGTGACCGTTTGTGCGCTGGCGCAACATTTACACCAGCTAAATTGATCGATTCACGCCAGTAACATCGCGCCCCGGCCAGTGCTTGGGTACAATTCCACGCTAATTTGATCGAGTATCAGGAACGCTTACATGATCGCTTGCCTGCGGCTGTTATCTGCCCTCTGCCTCGCTGCCTTGCTGACGGCTTGCGCCAGCTCGCCCTCCTCCAGCCTTGGCGAGCTTCCACGGACACCGGACGCCAGTATCGAGCAACTGCTTGAGAAGGCCTCCCAAAGCAAATCACCGGAAGATGCCGCCCTGCTGCGCCTGAGCGCTGCCGACCTGGCTTATCGCCAGGGCAATGCCGGCCAATCCGCGCAAATTCTGCAACAGGTTCCCGTCGAACAGCTCAAGCCGGGCCCACAGGTTTTCGCCAACACCCTGGCGGCGGAACTGGCCATGACACGCAATCAGCCCAAGGCCGCGTTGGCCGCCTTGAGCCATCCGAGCCTGCAATACTTGAGCGAACTGCCCGAGGAACAACAGGTCCGCACCGGCACCATCCACGCCCGCGCACTTGAAGCCGATGGCCAGACCCTTGCCGCCGCTCGCCAGCGCATTTTCATCGCCCCGATGCTCGAAGGCGAAGCCGCGAGCAAAAACCACGAAGCCATCTGGACCCTGATCGCTTCGCTGCCGACCAATCAGTTGCAGCCAAGTGCCACCGACGATCTCGGCGGCTGGATGGCCCTGGCACTGGCCGTGAAATCCGCCGGCACCCTGGAGCAGCAACAGGCCGCCATCGACAACTGGCGCGCGCAGAATCCGAAGCACCCGGCAGCCATTCAATTGCCGCAGCCACTGACCCAACTCAAGGAGCTGGCCAGCCAGCCCCTGAACAAGATCGCCCTGCTGCTGCCTCAGGACGGCCAACTGGCCTCGGTTGGCAAAGCGCTGCGCGACGGCTTCATGGCCGCTCACTACCAGGCCCAACAGGCCGGGCAGAAACCACCCGCCATCGAGTTTTATGACAGCTCGCGCCTGACTTCCATGGACGAGTTCTACCGCAAGGCCCAGGCCGATGGCGTGCAACTGGTCGTCGGCCCGCTGGAGAAGCCGCTGGTCAAACAGCTGAGCACTCGCCCGCAGTTGCCGATCACCACCCTGGCATTGAATTACAGCGAGGGCGATCAAGGCCCGGCGCAGCTGTTCCAGTTCGGCCTTGCCGCTGAAGACGAAGCCCGCGAAGTGTCGCGCCGCGCTCGCGCCGACGGCCTGCATCGCGCAGCCATCATGGTGCCGAAAGGTGAATGGGGCGACCGCGTGCTCAAGGCGTTCAGCCAGGATTGGCAAGCCAATGGCGGCACCATCGTTGCCACCGAACGCGTCGACCAACCGGTCCAGTTGGCCCAGCAAATTGCCGACATGTTCCAGCTGCGTCAGAGCGAAGGTCGCGCCAAGAGCCTGCAAAGCACCGTTGGCTCGCAAGTGGCTGCCCAGCCATCGCGCCGCCAGGACATCGAGTTCATTTTCCTCGCCGCTACACCGCAACAGGCCCAGCAGATCAAACCGACCCTGAACTTCCAGTACGCCGGCGATGTTCCGGTCTACGCCACCTCCCACGTGTTCAGCGCCAACGGTGACGTCAACCAGTACAACGACATGAATGGCATTCGCTTCTGCGAGACGCCATGGTTGCTGGACGCCAATGATCCACTACGCCGCCAGGTCACTGCCCAGTGGCCACAAGCCGCCGGTAGCTTGGGGCGCCTGTATGCCATGGGTGTGGACGCCTATCGTCTGGCGCCACGCCTGGGCCAGCTCAAGTCACTGCCGGACAGCCGCATCGACGGTGAATCGGGCAGCCTTGGCATGTCCCAGAGCCAGCGGGTCGTGCGCCAGTTACCATGGGCCGAGTTCGCCAATGGCCAGATTCAGCGCCTGCCGGACACCGCTCGCTGATGCCTGACAGGTCACGCCAGCAAAGCGGCAAGGATGCCGAGCGCCATGCGCTCGAGCATCTTCAACAACAGGGTCTGCGCCTGCTGGCGCAGAACTGGTTGTGTAAACGCGGCGAGCTTGATCTGGTCATGCTAGATGGCGATACAGTAGTATTCGTTGAAGTCCGCTACAGAAAAAACACTCAATGGGGTGGCGCGCTCGATAGCATCGATGAGCGCAAACGGCAAAAACTGATTTTCGCCGCGCAATATTATCTTCAGCGCGAGCCGCGCTGGGCCAATTCCCCTTGCCGCTTCGACGTGATTGCCATCGACAGCCACCTCGATCAGTTGAACTGGCTACAGAATGCCTTCGACGGCTGATCGCCGGCATTGCGAACCGGACACTATCACCCAACATTTTGCTCTTTGCTTTGCGGGCTGCACATTCACGTGCCGAACAGCCGCGCTACTTAAGGTCACACAGATGGACATGCAATCCCGAATTCGCCAGCTTTTTCAGGCCAGTATCGACACCAAGCAACAGGCGATGGAAGTACTTGCACCGCACATCGAGCAAGCCAGCCAGGTCATGGTCAACGCCCTGCTCAACGAAGGCAAAATGCTTTCCTGCGGCAATGGCGGCTCTGCCGGCGATGCCCAGCACTTCTCCTCCGAGCTGCTCAATCGTTTTGAGCGCGAACGCCCAAGCCTGCCGGCCATCGCCCTTACGACCGACAGCTCGACGATCACCTCGATTGCCAACGACTACAGCTACAACGAAATCTTCTCCAAGCAGATCCGTGCGCTCGGCCAACCGGGCGATGTGTTGCTGGCTATCTCCACCAGCGGCAACTCGGCCAACATAATTCAAGCGATTCAGGCCGCACATGATCGCGAAATGATTGTCGTAGCATTGACGGGACGTGATGGCGGCGGCATGGCGTCGCTACTGTTGCCCGAGGACGTCGAGATTCGCGTACCGGCCAACGTCACCGCTCGTATTCAAGAAGTCCACCTGCTGGCGATCCATTGCCTTTGCGACTTGATCGACAGCCAATTGTTCGGGAGTGAAGAATGACCCCTAATCGCCTTGGCCTACTGGCCTTGACCCTGTGCCTCAGCATCAGCGGCTGCACCTCGGTGGTGACTGCCAGCCGTGAAGCACCGATTGAAGATGACCGCGGCACTCGCACACTGGGCAGCAAGATCGACGACTCCCTGATCGACACCAAGGTTGGCGTGAACGTCGCCAAGGCCGACCCAGCCCTGGATAAGGATTCGCATATCGTCGTCACCAGCTTCAACGGTGTCGTACTGCTCGCCGGGCAAACGCCACGCGCAGACCTCAAGGCCAAGGCCGAACAGGCTGCCGCCGCTGTCCAGCGTGTGAAAAAGGTGCACAACGAACTGCAAGTCCTGCCACCCTCTTCGTTGCTGGCACGCCAGAACGACACCTGGCTGACCACCAAGATCAAGACCCAGATGCTCGCCGATGCGAACATCCCTGGCTCGCGCATCAAGGTAGTCACTGAAAACGGCATCGTCTACTTGCTGGGCCTGCTGACCAAGCAGGAAGCCGCGCAGGCGACCAACCTGGTGCAAGGGGTTTCCGGTGTGCAGAAGATCGTGAAATTGTTCGAGTACATCGACTGACCCTGTAGGAGCGAGCTTGCTCGCGAAAAACGTTTGGCGAATGCGTTCATTCAGACTGCACGCGTCATCGTTCACGCCCATCGCGAGCAGGCTCGCTCCTACAACGTAATAAAAAAGGCGATCCTTGCGGATCGCCTTTTTTATTACTTCACCACTTTCAGACTCGGTCGACCGCTTGGACGCGGCGGCTCACTGTCGGGTGGTGGAAGATCGTCATCCGGCTCGATCTCGTCGTCCTCGCCCATGGGCGATTCCAGATCGAACACCATGCCCTGACCATTCTCCCGGGCGTAGATACCCAGGATCGAAGCAATTGGCACGTACAAGGTGTGCGGTACGCCACCAAAGCGCCCCTCGAAACTGACCGCCTCGTTATCCATGTGCAAGTGACGCACGGCTTGTGGCGATACGTTCAGGACGATCTGTCCGTCACTGGCAAACCCCTGAGGCACCTGCACCGACGGGTACTCGGAATTGACCAGCATGTGCGGGGTGCAATCGTTGTCCACAATCCACTCATAGAGCGCGCGGACCAGATAAGGTCGACTGGAGTTCATAACGGCTCCTTAAGCCTTAGCGCATGTCGCGTTCGACACCAGACAGACTCGCCTGGAAAGCCTCACGCGCAAACTGGCGCTCCATATAATCAAGCAGCGGCTTCGCCGGCCGCGGCAGTTCTATACCCAGAATCGGCAATCGCCAGAGTATTGGCAATAGGCAGCAATCCACCAGACTTTGTTCCTCACTGAGGAAAAACGGTTTGTCGGCAAACAGTGGCGACACACCCGTCAGGCTTTCGCGCAACTCTTTTCGAGCCACGGCACGAGCCGCTTCCTTGGTCCGCGAATCCAGAATCAGGTCCACCAGACCACACCAGTCTCGCTGAATGCGGTGCATCAGCAGGCGACTGTTGGCACGCGCCACGGGATAAACCGGCAGTAGCGGCGGGTGCGGGTAACGCTCATCCAGATATTCCATCACCACAGTCGACTCCCACAACGCCAGGTCGCGATCGACCAGCGTGGGCAAGCTGCCGTAAGGGTTCACCTCAATCAGTTTAGGTGGCTGGCGACCAGCCTCCACGTAAATGATCTCGGCGCTGACACCCTTCTCTGCCAGTACGATGCGCACTCGGTGGGAATAGTGGTCGGCGGGGTCGGAGTAACAGGCCAACCGATTGGTCACGCCCATGGCGATCCTCCTCGCTTGTAGAAATTATCGAAAGCGGAAAAACGAGCGCGCCCAGAGGGCGCCTCCCGTAACGACTGGATCACCAGTTTCGCTACATCTTCAGAGGCGCCCTTGGGCGCGCGCGATTAACAGCAATAGCTTGAAGCTTTATCAGTGCACGTCTTTCCAGTATTCGCGCTTGAGCAGGTAAGCGAAGACGAAGAAGAACGCCAGGTACAACAATACGTACGTACCGATGCGCTGATGTTGCAGCTTAACCGGGTTAGCCGAGTAAGCCAGGAAGGTTACCAGATTCTTGACCTTCTCATCGAACTGCTCTGCAGTCAGGGCACCGCTTTTCGGCACGATGGTCAACTGATCGCACGCTTCATGAGTGAGCGCCGTACCGGTCAGAGGGTCATATTGCTTCTTGCCGTCTTCGACGATCTGAACCTGTTTGCAACCCACCACCTGGCGACCCTGCAGGCCGACCAGGACGTTAGGCATGCCCACGTTCGGGAAGACCTTGTTGTTCACACCCCATGGGCGCGAAGGATCTTCGTAGAACGACTTCAGGTAACCGTAGAGCCAGTCGGTGCCGCGAACACGAGCAACCAGGGTCAGGTCCGGCGGCGCTGCGCCAAACCAGGCCTTGGCGTCCGCTGGCTGCATGCCGATGCTCATGTGATCGCCGATCTTGGCGCCAGTGAACACCAGCTTCTCGAGCATCAACTCATGAGGAATGCCCAGGTCGTCGGCAACACGCTCATAGCGCTGGAACTTGGCACTGTGGCAACCCATGCAGTAGTTGGCGAAGGTACGCGCGCCGTCCTGCATGGCCGCTTTATCGGAAACGTCGATGTCGACTTTTTCCAGCTCGGGGCCACCGTGCTCAGCTGCGAAAGCAAACACCGGCAGTGCAGCAAGCATCAATACAGCAAATAGTTTTTTCATCAGCCAGTCACCCTTTCCGGAACCGGTTTGGTCTTCTCGAGCCTGGTGTAGAACGGCATCAGAATGAAGTAGGCGAAGTACAGGAAGGTACACACCTGCGACAACAGCGTACGGCCTGGAGTCGGAGCCAGAACACCCAACACGCCCAGGATCACGAACGAAATGCAGAACACCCAGAGCCAGATCTTGCTCAGCCAGCCTTTGTAGCGCATCGACTTGACCGGACTGCGGTCGAGCCACGGCAGGACGAACAGCACGGCGATGGCCGCGCCCATGGCGATCACGCCCAGGAGCTTGTCCGGAACCGCACGCAAGATGGCGTAGAACGGAGTGAAGTACCAGACCGGAGCAATGTGCTCTGGGGTCTTGAAGGCGTTCGCCACTTCAAAGTTCGGCTTTTCGAGGAAGTAGCCGCCCATTTCCGGGAAGAAGAACACGATCGAGCAGAAGATGAACAGGAACACCACCACGCCGACGATATCTTTCACGGTGTAGTACGGGTGGAAGGCAATGCCGTCCAGCGGTATGCCGTTTTCGTCCTTGTGCTTCTTGATGTCCACGCCGTCCGGGTTGTTCGAACCGACTTCGTGCAACGCCAGGATGTGCAGCACCACCAGACCCAGGATAACGATCGGCAGGGCAACCACGTGCAAGGCGAAGAAGCGGTTCAGGGTAATACCGGAAATCAGGTAGTCACCACGAATCCACTGGGTCAGGTCGTTGCCGATGACCGGGATCGCACCGAACAGCGAGATGATCACCTGTGCACCCCAGTAGGACATCTGGCCCCACGGCAGCAGGTAGCCCATGAAGGCTTCGGCCATCAGCGCCAGGTAGATCAGCATGCCAAAGACCCACACCAGTTCACGCGGCTTCTGGTACGAACCGTAGAGCAGGCCACGGAACATGTGCAGATAGACCACGATGAAGAACGCCGAAGCGCCGGTGGAGTGCAGCAGACGCAGGATCGAGCCGTACTCGACGTCGCGCATGATGTATTCGACGGAGGCGAATGCCTCTTCCGCCGACGGGGTGTAGCTCATGGTCAGCCAGACACCGGTAACGATCTGGTTGACCAGAACGAGCAGCGCCAGGGAGCCAAAGAAGTAGAAGAAGTTGAAGTTCTTCGGAGCGTAATACTTGCTGAGATGGTCTTCCCACATCTTGGTGGCGGGAAAGCGCGCATCAACCCAATCCATGAACTTGCTCATCACGCTTTCTCCGTATCGACGCCAATGATAATAATTTCATCGGTCTCATAGGAATGCGGGGGAACTGGCAGGTTCAAAGGCGCAGGCTGCGACTTGTAGACGCGACCAGCCAGATCGTAGTGGGAACCGTGGCAAGGGCAGAAATAGCCGCCTACCCAGTCCTTACCCAGATCCGCAGGTGCCACTTCGGGACGGAAGGTCGGCGAGCAACCCAGGTGCGTGCAGATACCGATCAGCAGCAGGACCTCGGGCTTGATCGAACGGGTTTCCGGATCAACGTAAGTCGGTTGTGTCGAGTTCTTGGAGGCCGGGTCAGCGAGCTGGCCCTCGATCTTCTTAAGATTCCCCAGGATTTCCTGTGTACGGCGGACGATGAACACCGGCTGGCCGCGCCACTCAGCAATCATCTGCTGGCCTGGCTCGATTTTGCTGACATTCACTTTCACCGGTGCACCTGCGGCTTTCGCCTTGGCACTGGGAAACCATGACCCCACGAACGGGACCGCAGCCCCCACCGCTCCTGCAGCACCCACCACGGATGTGGCTGCTACCAAGAAGCGACGCCGGCCTGCATTCACGCCGTCATTGCTCATTCAGTCCTCTCCCATCAGCTTTGTGGCCTGTTAAATCAGGCATCTACTAAGTAAAACTATGTACTTATAAAAATTTTGCCGAATGGTAATGAAAAGCCCCAATTCTGACAAGGTAATTACCGGAACCCATCACCCCCAAGCCTTGTAGTATAGGGTGTCTGCGGATGTGGCAAGTTGTCACAGCGCAATTCTTTGATAAATCGCAGACATAAAAAAACGCCCAGCTCCGTGAGGAAACTGGGCGTTCTTTTTTGAACGTGAAAGCGAATTAACGCTTCGAGTACTGCGGACGCTTACGCGCTTTACGCAGACCGACTTTCTTACGTTCAACTTCACGAGCATCGCGGGTTACGAAGCCGGCTTTACGCAGGGCGCTGCGCAGAGTCTCGTCGTAGTCCATCAGAGCACGAGTGATGCCGTGGCGGATTGCGCCAGCCTGACCACTCACACCACCGCCGATCACGGTGACGTAGATGTCGAACTTCTCGACGGTCTCAGTCAGCTCCAGCGGCTGACGAACTACCATGCGGGCAGTTTCGCGGCCGAAGAAGTTATCCAGCGAACGGTTGTTGATGGAGATGTTACCAGTACCCGGACGCAGGAAAACGCGTGCGGTTGCGGTCTTGCGACGGCCAGTGCCGTAATTTTGAGTCGCCGACATAATGTACTATTCCGTTAAAACTTCAGTTCTTGGGGCTGCTGAGCAGTATGTGGGTGTGCAGCGCCCGCATAGACTTTCAGCTTACGGTACATGTCGCGACCCAGTGGGTTCTTAGGCAGCATGCCTTTAACCGCGGTCTCGATCACGCGCTCAGGGGCCTTGGCGATCAGCTTTTCAAAGTTGATCGACTTGATGCCGCCCGGGAAACCGGAGTGGGAGTAGTACATTTTGTCAGTGGTTTTAGCACCGGTAACACGAATCTGCTCAGCGTTGATTACGACGATGTAGTCGCCGGTGTCAACGTGAGGAGTGTACTCAGGCTTGTGCTTGCCACGCAGACGGCTCGCGATTTCGGTGGCCAGACGACCCAGGGTCTGACCAGCAGCGTCGACGACAAACCAGTCGCGCTTTACTGTTTCCGGTTTAGCAGTAAAAGTTTTCATTCTTTATAGCCTCAGGGGCCGCCCTGTAAATTAGACGGCGGATCTTACTGAATAGTGCGTACTTTGACAAGTCAAAGGCAGCCGGATACAGACGCTTTCGGGGGCTCGGGTCGGCGCGTCCGTTCAACGGCAAGATTCTTCGGCGGCGGCGCATCACTTCCACTGCAGAAAGAGGTGCGCAATTATGCAGATTGCGAAAAATAATTCAACCTGCTTTTATGATTGTTTTGCCCAAGGAGCACCCGATGGACTATCGCCAGCTAGGCCGAACCAATCTGAACGTGAGTGCCCTCTGCCTCGGAACCATGACCTGGGGCGAGCAAAACAGCGAGGCAGACGCCTTCGCCCAGATTGAGCGAGCCAAGAGCGCCGGGATCAACTTCATCGACACCGCCGAGATGTACCCGGTGCCACCCAAGGCCGAAACCTACGCAACCACCGAACGCTACATCGGCAATTATTTCAAAAGCCGCGGCGATCGCGCCGACTGGATCCTGGCCAGCAAGATCGCCGGCCCCGGCAACACCATCGACTACATCCGCGACAAAAACCTGCGCCACAACCGCCAGCACATCACCGAAGCGGTGGATGCCAGCCTCCAGCGCCTGCAGACCGACTACATCGACCTCTACCAACTGCACTGGCCGGAGCGCAGCACCAACTTCTTCGGGCAACTGGGCTACAAGCACAAGATCGAAGCCAACCTGACGCCTCTGGAGGACACCCTCGAAGCACTGGACGAACAGGTCCGCGCCGGCAAGATCCGCCACATCGGCCTGTCCAACGAGACGCCATGGGGCACCATGCGCTTCCTGGCCCTGGCCGAAGCCCGTGGCTGGCCGCGCGCCGTGTCGATCCAGAACCCGTACAACCTGCTCAACCGCAGCTTCGAAGTCGGCCTGGCGGAAATCGCCATCCGCGAGCAATGCGGCCTGCTCGCCTATTCGCCGCTGGCGTTCGGCTTCCTGTCAGGCAAGTACGAAGGTGGCGCCCGCCCGCCAAAAGGTCGCCTGAGCCTCTACAGTCGCTTCAGCCGCTATTTCAACCCGCAGTCGGAAGCGGCATGCAGCCGTTACGTGGCCCTGGCTCGCGAGCACGGCCTGGACCCGGCGCAAATGGCCCTGGCGTTCGTGACGCAGCAGCCATTCGTGACCAGCAACATCATTGGCGCGACGACGATGGAGCAACTGGAGAGCAACATCGCCAGTTTCGACTTGAAGCTGTCGGAGGAAGTGCTGGAAGGGATCGAGGCGATTCACAAGGATCACCCGAATCCTGCGCCTTGATTGATCTTTAAAACCAATCGCGGGCAAGCCCGCTCCCACAGGTTCGGTGATACCTGTGGGAGCGGGCTTGCCCGCGATGGCGTCCGCCCGGTCAGCGCAAATCAAAGCGACCGCGCAATAATCTCCTTCATGATCTCGTTCGTCCCGGCATAGATCCGCTGCACCCGTGCATCCGCCCATGCCCGCGCGATCGGGTACTCCCACATGAACCCGTAGCCACCGTGCAACTGCACACACTCGTCGAGCACCTTGCACTGCAGGTCGGTGCCCCAGTACTTGGCCATCGCCGCCGTCGGCACGTCGAGCTTGCCTTGCAGGTGCAGCTCCAGGCAACGGTCGACGAAAACCCGGCCGATCTGGATTTCCGTGGCCATCTCCGCCAGCTTGAACCGGGTATTCTGGAAATCCGCGATCGACTTGCCGAATGCCTTGCGCTCACGGGTGTAGTCCAGCGTCCATTGCAGCGCCGCTTCGGCTGAAGCCAGCCCGCCAATGGCCACCGTGAGGCGCTCCTGGGGCAACTCCTGCATCAGGTAGGCAAAGCCCATCCCGGCCTGGCCCAGCAGGTTTTCCTTGGGCACACGCACGTCCTGGAAGAACAGCTCCGAGGTGTCCTGGGCTTTCATTCCGACCTTCTCCAGGCGCTTGCCCTTGTCGAAGCCCGGCGTATTGGCCTCCACCAGAAACAGACTGGTACCCTTCGCGCCAGCCTTCGGATCGGTCTTGGCGACGACGATCACCAGATCGGCCAGGTAGCCGTTGGTGATAAAGGTCTTGGAGCCATTGATCACGTACTCATCGCCATCGAGCACGGCCGTGGTTTTCACCCCTTGCAGATCGGAACCGGCGCCCGGTTCAGTCATGGCGATCGCGGTTACCATCTCGCCGGACACCAGTTTCGGCAGGTATTTGTGCTTCAGCGTCTCACTGCCGTAATGCAGGATGTAGGGCGCCACGATGTCCGAGTGCAAGGAAAAACCGATGCCGGTCAGGCCAAGTCGCCCCACTTCTTCGATCACCACCGCACTGTAGAGAAAGTCCGCCCCCAGGCCGCCGTACTCTTCCGGCAAGTGCGAGCAAAGCATCCCCGCCTCCCCTGCCTTGTTCCACAGTTTGCGGTCGATATAGCCTTGTTTTTCCCATTGCCCATGGAACGGCACCGCCTCTTTTTCGAGAAACGTCCGCACGCTGTCGCGGAAAAGCTCGTGCTCGGGACTGAACAGGGTTCTGGGGATCATGCGGCACCTTTTCTTTGTTTTTAGAAGGAGTTGACCTTCAGAGACTATGCCTCGCTTCCGATACAGGACACTGGACACATCCGACAAAAAATAAGACGATCCAGCCGTCTGGTGACCACTTCCCCCTATAAAAATAAAGTTGAATTATGTCTAACCAAGCCTCCACGCCCCTGCGGCGCGTCAGCATCCTGGCCATCGACCGGGTTTTCGCTTCCACCCTCATGCAAGCCAAGGATTTCTTCCACCTCGCCAGCCTGCGCTACGGCAAACAGCTGGGCCAGGGCCTGACACCGGCGTTCGAAACCCGCCTGGTCAGCCCCGATGGCAAACCGGTCAACACTTTCAGCGATGTGATGATTCCGGTGGATGGCGGACTGGAAAACGCCGACATCATCGTTCTTCCCGCGTTCTGGGACGATTTCGACAACCTCAGCAAACGTTACCCGCAAATCCTGCCCTGGCTGCGCCAGCAACATGCGCGCGGTGCCGTACTGTGCGGCGAGGCCACTGGTGTTTTCTGGCTGGCCGAAGCCGGGCTGCTCAATGGCAAGGAAGCGACCACCTACTGGCGCTTCTTCAATGCCTTCGCCGAACGTTTCCCCCAGGTCCAGCTCAATCAGGACAAGCACCTGACCGATGCCGACAACCTGTACTGCGCCGGCGGCACCACCTCGGCATGCGACCTGTACATCTACCTGATCGAGCGCTTCTGCGGCGCCAACGTGTCCCAGGCCGTAGCCCGAGACATCCTCTATGAAGTGCAGCGCAGCTATTCACCGGGACGGATTGGATTCGGCGGGCAGAAGCTGCACCAGGACGTGATCATCCTGCAGATCCAGCACTGGCTCGAAGAACACTTCGCCGACAAGTTCCGTTTCGAGGACGTCGCCCGCGAACACGGCATGAGCATCCGCAACTTCATGCGCCGCTTCCAGACCGCCACCGGCGACAAGCCACTGCATTACCTGCAACGCCTGCGCATCGAAACCGCCAAGGGCTTGCTGTCCGGCAGCCGCAAGAGCATCAAGACCATCAGCTACGAGGTTGGTTATGACGATGCGAGCTTCTTTGCGCGGCTGTTCCGCCAGCACACAGAGCTGTCGCCGAACCAGTATCGGCAGCAGTTTCAGCAGGCGGCGTAATCACAGGCATACAAATGCCCCCCTGTGGGAGCGAGCTTGCTCGCGATAGCGGCGCATCAGTCACATCAATACTGAATGTGCCGCCGTCATCGCGAGCAAGCTCGCTCCCACACGGACTTTGGTGAGCCCAAAAGAGGTTCTTCGGCGCACAAAAAAGGCCTGCATTTGCAGGCCTCTTTCATTTTCCGAACTGTCTTACGGCTTGTGCGCCCTGGACAGGAATTCGTGGGATTGCATTTCCAGCAGTCGGCTGAGAGTACGCTGGAATTCGAAATTCAAGCGCCCGCCGGTGTAGAGATCCTTGAGCTCGACTTCAGCAGAAATGATCAGCTTCACGTTACGGTCGTAGAACTCGTCGACCATGTTGATGAAGCGTCGGGCGATGTCGTCGGTGGTGACGCTCATCTGCTCGACATCGCTGAGCAGCACGGCGTGGAAGATCTTGCCCAGTTCGATGTAGTCGTTCTGGCTGCGCGGGCCGTCGCACAGTTCACGGAAGTTGAACCAGGCCACGTCATCGCAGGTGCGCAGGGCACGGATTTCGCGGTTTTCGATCATCAGCACGTCATTTTCGACCGCTGCCGTGCATTCCGGTGTCAGTGCACGGAAGCTCTTGCGCAGGCTTTCGTTGGCGGCTTCGTCGAGTGGATAGTGGAACAGCTCGGCCTGTTCGAGGTGACGCAGACGATAGTCGACGCCGCTGTCGACGTTGACGATCTCGGTATTCTGCTTGATCAGCGCAATGGCCGGCAGGAAGCGCGCGCGTTGCAGGCCGTCCTTGTACAGGCCATCCGGCACGATGTTCGAAGTCGCGACCAGGGTTACGCCGTTCTTGAACAGTTCTTCCATCAGGGTGCCAAGGATCATGGCGTCGGTGATGTCGGAAACGAAGAATTCATCGAAGCAGATGACCCGGGCTTCGGTGGCGAAGCGCTTGGCGATGATGGTCAGCGGGTTTTTCTCGCCGCCCAGGGTTTTCATCTCTTCGTGCACGCGCTTCATGAAGCGGTGGAAGTGGGTGCGGGACTTTTCCTTGAAGGGCAGCGCTTCGAAGAAGGTGTCCACCAGGTAAGTCTTGCCGCGACCTACGCCGCCCCAGAAATACAGGCCCTTGACCGGGGTCTGATCCTTCTTGCCAAACAACTTGCCCAGCAGGCCCGGCTTGTTTTGCTCGGCCGCGACCAGGTCGTCGTACAGGCGCTGCAAATGACGCACGGCAGTTTCCTGCGCGGCGTCATGGAAGAATTCCGGGCGTTTCAGATCAGCTTGATATCGTTCTAGGGGCGTCATAATTCGTTAGCAAGGCAACAAAAACGGGCCGACACTGTAGCGACGACCCCGAGGAATGGCAATCAGACTTGAGTCAAGCTGACTCGCTCTTACTAGATTTGAATTCGCTCTGCAGTTCGCTGATGGCTATATCACGCTCGGCAGTTGAGGAGTATTCGGGGCTGTCCGCAACGATCTGATTCCCCCCCCAGACTACAAAAACAAACGGCCCCTCTGACGAAAGCGGCTCTTCCCGTCCAATATCCAAAGCGTTTAATTTTTGAAGGCTTTTGACGATTATCCCTGCGTCTTTCGCATCCTTAAATGGTCTGGACAAAAATAATTGCTGACCGCCAGCAGAAAGGAAACGAAAGCGGAAGCTGCCATCCTCGTCACGGAAGCTGACGAAACGCGCGGCTTTCGCGACTTTCTTCTTGGTACCCTTGGCAACCTGCACCTGACTGACGAAAGAACGCAGGCCGACAGCTTCACGCAGCTCATTGAGGAACGGGGTCGCCACCGCACGGGCCTTCTTGGCGCCGTGTTGCAGGATGTCTTCCAGATCTGATGGACGCTCGATCAGTTGATGATAGCGCTCACGGGATTCACCCAGCTCATTGTCCAACAATTCGAACAGACGGCTCTTCGCCTCGCCCCAACCCAGGCCCTGCAATAGTTCACTTCGGAACTCTTTGGTTTGCACCGGAGTGGAGAACGCCTGGAAAAGGGTGAACAGATGCGAGCTGTCCGGGTCTTTGGCCTCACCCGGTGCCAAGGAGTCGGTAACGATCCGCGAGATCGCTTTCTTCATGTCCTTGGCGCTGGAGTACAACGGAATGGTGTTGTCGTAGCTCTTCGACATCTTGCGACCGTCAAGGCCTGGCAATGTTGCCACGCTCTCTTCGATCAGCGCTTCGGGCATGGTGAAGAACTCTTTGCCTTGACCGAACAGATGGTTGAAGCGCTGGCCGATGTCCCGCGCCATTTCCACGTGCTGGATCTGGTCGCGACCGACCGGCACCTTGTGCGCGTTGAACATCAGGATGTCCGCGGCCATCAGCACCGGGTAGCTGTAGAGGCCCATGGTGATACCCGCATCCGGGTCTTCACCGTTTTCAAGATTCTTCTCCACCGAAGCCTTGTAAGCGTGGGCGCGGTTGAGCAGGCCCTTGGCGGCGACGCAGGTCAACAGCCAGGTCAGTTCGGGGATTTCCGGGATGTCGGACTGGCGGTAGAAGGTCACGCGGTCGACATTCAGGCCACCGGCCAGCCAGGTCGCAGCGATTTCCAGACGCGAGCGCTGGATGCGCAGCGGGTCATCGCACTTGATCAGGGCGTGGTAATCCGCCAAAAAGTAGAACGAGTCGGCATTGCTGTCACGGCTGGCCAGGATCGCCGGGCGGATGGCACCAGCGTAGTTGCCCAGGTGCGGCGTGCCGGTGGTGGTGATGCCGGTGAGGATACGGGTACGAGTCGTCATGGGTAATCGCTTGTCAGACTGCAATCAATTCGAGAGACGCGGCAGGATCAGATCCTTGAGATCGGTCAGCTTGCCATGAAAAAAGTGTCCGCATTCTGCCACTTTCAGCAGCTCATGGGGACGTTCAAGCGTGTCGGACCATTGGTAAACCAGCTGCGGATCGATCACTTCGTCGGTTTCCGGCTGGATCAGGGTCAGTTCGCCCTGCTGTGGCAGTGGGTCCTGAGCGCTCAGGCGCATGACCGCCGGTGCGACCATGAATAGATGTTTGAGCGGTTCGCCCTTCGCTTCCAGACGTCCGCCAAGACTTGCTGCAACAAATCCACCGAAGGAGAAACCGAACAGGGTCAGTGGCAATTGCGGGTGCCTGGCGCGAAACCATTCGGCCACAGCCTGGGCATCATCGACTTCGCCGGTGCCCATATCATGTGTACCCTCACTGGCACCCACCCCGCGGTAGTTGAAACGCAAAGTAATCAAACCGGCATCACGCGCGGTGCGCTGCAGGGTCGAGACCACTTTGTTGAGCATGGTGCCGCCCTGCACCGGGTTCGGATGGCAGATCAGCGCCAGGCCACGCGCCTGCTCGTTGTCCAGGTACAGTGCTTCCAGTTGACCCACCGGGCCATCAATCACTACAGGGGTTTCACGCATAAGCAAGGAAGGAACTCCGTGACCTCGGATCAGGTCGACTCGTCTAGCAAATTGTCTGTGGCTGTCTATTGCGAGTGAATCGCGGTATACAGCGCAGGTTCGAGCCGTTAACGTAAAGCAAAGCCGTTTATAGAGGAAGGACTCGTGGAACACTCGCTCTTAGTTTGGTTGTTACCGACTCTTGCCCTGGTTGTGGGTGTCGCCATTGGGTTCCTGATCGCTCGCGTTGCACCGAACGCCGCGCCCAGCCGCACGCAGCGTCAGCTGGACGATATTCAGGAACGTTTCGACAGTTATCAGAACGAGGTGGTGACCCACTTCAACAGCACCGCGACACTGGTCAAGAAACTGACTCAGAGCTATCAGGAAGTGCAGGACCATCTCGCCGAGGGCGCCAACCGCCTGGCCCTGGACGAACAGACTCGCCAACGCCTGCTGGCTTCCCTGCACGCCGACGCGGCGCAGGCACCCCGTGAACGCCTGACGCCACCGCGCGATCAGGAGCCGCCTCGCGACTACGCACCTAAAGCCCCGAACTCGCCGGGCATGCTCGATGAGCATTATGGCCTGAAGAAGTAATCAGCTTTCGCGCCATACAAAAAGCCCCCGGACTTTCACTGGTCCGGGGGCTTTTTTGTTTCTGTCTGTTCCAGATTTCTGCTGCCTGGCCTGGCCTCTTCGCGGGCAAGCCCGCTCCCACAATGGTCGATGTCGTACACAAAATCTGCATCCAACACATGACCTGTAGGAACGGGCTTGCCCGCGAAGGGGCCGGAACTGACGACAAAAAAAGCCCGCCCGATCCGTAGAAGATCGAGCGGGCTTTTCTACGCCTGGGGTTCAATCAGACGATCAAGGGTACTGCTGAACCTGACCTTGCTGCTGACCACCATACTGCTGGCCCGGAATCGCCTTGAGGTTGACCTCTACACGGCGGTTCTGCGCCCGGCCATTGGCGTCGCCGTTGTTGGCAACCGGGCTATCCGGACCGGCGCCACGGGCGCTCAGATTGGCACCGCTGACACCTTGCGAGGTCAGGTAGGTTGCCACGCTCTGGGCGCGACGCTGGGACAGGTCCATGTTGTGCTGGCGGCTGCCGGTGCTGTCGGTATAGCCGACGATCTCGATCTGGTTCTGGTTGAACTCTTTGAGCGAGCCCGCCAGGTTGTTCAGCGGCTGATAGAAGCTTGGGGCAATGTTCGCCGAATCGGTAGCGAACGTGATGTTGCCCGGCATGATCAGCTTGATCTGGTCGCCCTGGCGTTGCACTTCAACACCGGTGTTGGCCATGCTGGCGCGCAGCTTTTTCTCTTGCTGATCGGCGTAGTAACCGTAACCGGCGGCGGAAGCACCGACCACCGCAGCACCGATCAGTGCGCCCTTGCCACGGTTATCGTGGTTGATCGCAGCACCGGCCAGCGCACCGGCCAGAGCGCCGAGGCCACCGTATTTCGCGGTTTTGCTCATGCCTTGGGAGCTGCCATCCGCCTGACCCTGCGGCTGACCGTCATAAGGGTTGGGCGAGGCACAGCCGGACAGTACGGCCACGGCAGTAGCGACAATCATCAAACGACGCATGGTGAACATGTAAAGCTCCTACTTTTTTTGCATTCTGTGGTGCAACGGACCAAGGCATCAGCCTTTGCGGGCGTTGGATCATGTTAACGGGTAAAAATTCCGAATGTTACAAATCAGCCCCGAACAAAGGGGTTTTCGCGCATTTCATCGCCCAGACGGGTGTCCGGACCATGCCCGGTCACCACGGTTGCGTCTTCGTCGAGGGTGTACAACCGCTGCTTGATCGAGCGCACGATGGTCGCCTGGTCGCCACCCCACAAATCCGTGCGTCCGACGCCGCGACGAAACAGGGTATCTCCGGCAATCAGCAGCTTGGCCTCGGAAAACCAGAAGCTCATGGAGCCCGGCGTATGACCTGGTGTGTGCAGCGCCACGCCGCAGCCGCAAGCCAGTTCTTCATCATCGGCCAGCCAGCGATCCGGGGATGGCACCGGGGTATAAGGAACGCCGAACATCTGGCACTGCATTTCCAGGTTGTCCCAGAGAAACTGGTCTTCCTTGTGCAGATGCAGCGTCGCGCCGGTTTTCTCCTTGAGTTGACCGGAAGCCAGGAAATGATCGAGGTGGGCGTGGGTGTGAATGATGCTGACCACTTTCAGCCCCAGGGCGTCGAGCCGCGCCAGGATCAGCTCATGATTGCCACCTGGATCAACGACGATGGCCTTTTTCGTTACCGGATCGCCGATGATCGTGCAGTTGCACTGCAACGGGCCGACGGGGAAGGTTTCGCGAATGAGGGTGGGTTGCTGGGACATCGGCGGGGCCTGCTCGATAAACGGGGGATGAGTGATTTTCTCACAATTGAGTATCCAGCCAATGGCCGCGATGTGTAACGTGAAAAATCCTTAACCCAGTACCCCCAATTCCTTGGCTCGCGCCACCGCCTGCGTTCGTCGCTCGACCCCGAGCTTGCTATTGATATGGCTGGCGTGGGTCTTGACCGTGTGCAGGGAAATAAACAGCTGATCGCTGATTTCCTGGTTCGAACAGCCCTGGGCGATCAATCGCAGGACCGCCATTTCCCGGGTGCTGAGTTGCTCCGCGGCTGCGCAGGACTCCAGCCCGGGACGGGCAGCCAATGCCGGCAGTTTTTCACTGAGGCTCAGGGAAACGGGGGTTGGCGGACAGCTTTGAAGCTGCCCACGCAGCCAGTCCGGGTGCTCGGCCAACAAGCCCTCGAAGGGTTGCAGCACCCCTCCGCCGGCGGCGTCCAGCGCCTGGGCCAGTGCCTTGCGTGCTTCCGGTTCCCGTCCGCTACCCAGCAACAACGCCACTTTCTGGGTCAGCGCCATGGCGCTGAGCATCTGCCGACCGCTTTGCTGGCCATGTTCGAGCAGTGCATTCAAACGCCCTTCGGCCAGCATCGGTTGGCCCTGGATGACGTCGAGCAAGGCTTGTTGCAATTCGATATGCAGCGGTAATTGCGGGTGGAACTCCGGTGGTGCCGCCGCGTTTTCGCCGTTATAGGTCTGTCCCAGACGCGCCAGCCAGGCTTCGGCCAGATCGGTGCGCCCCTGGGCCAGCCAGAGTTCACATTTGACCAGGGTGATCATGGCCAGGTAGTAGATCGGTGGCACATCCCAGAT
Source organism: Pseudomonas jessenii (assembly GCF_002236115.1). GTDB lineage: Bacteria > Pseudomonadota > Gammaproteobacteria > Pseudomonadales > Pseudomonadaceae > Aquipseudomonas > Aquipseudomonas jessenii. Next base: position 768,396 of record NZ_NIWT01000003.1, read on the forward strand.
GTGCATGAGCCGTTCGGCTTCGGCAAGCTCGGCAAAGGCCTTGGCGAACTCGCCACTGCTGCCTTCCAGCCTGGCAATCACGCAGTGGCCGATCAGCACGCTGATGTCACGGCAGGCGCGCGCCTCGCTCAAACCGGCCTGCAATCGCACCCGCGCCAATTGCGGCTGCATGCGCAGGGCCAGCAAAAAGCCCTCGTACAAGGTCAGCCGGGCGCGAACCGCGTATAGCCGTTGCGCAGGCAAGCTCTGCAGGCGCTGCATTCCCTGACGGACCTCTTCCAGCGCCCGACAGATTTCCCCGCGTGCTTGCAACACCCGGGCGCGATCGTAGTGCGCCAGTGCTTCGAACAAGGGGTTGCCGACCCGTTGCGCCAACTCCAGCGATTCGCGGTTCAATCCCCGTGCCCGCCACAAATCGCCGTCGGCAATGGCGAGGTTGGACAGGGTGGAGAGGCACATCAGGCGCTGGCCGTAACGCTTGGACGGAAGACTTTCCAACGCTTCGCGGCAGTACCGCAGCGTCAGTTCGCGGTTGCCGCGTCCACGGGCAATGATGCCGCTCAACGCCAGCCATTGAGCGAGCATCGACTTCTGTGCGGTGGCCGACGGAGCAGGCAGGAAACGGCTCAAATGGCTGGCCAGCTCTTCGGCGGCATCCAGTTGGCAAGCCATCCCCAACGCCCAGCTATAGAGCACGATCAGCCGCGGCGTGCTGATCAGCAAGCTGTCAGGCAAGTCCATTTTCCAGCGCAGCAACATGCCGACATTCTGCTCGGCCAGCAGTTGCTCTTCGGAGAGGTTCTGCACCAGGTTCGCCGCGACGTCCAGGTGACCGGCGCGCAAGGCCTGCTCCACGGCCTCATCGAGCAGTCCCTGGGCATTGAACCAGCGGCAGGCACGCAGGTGCAGGCTGGCGGCCGGCACCATCGACTGGGAAGTCGGGCGCGTGCGCAACAGATCGGAAAACAGGTGATGGTAACGATACCAGTGGCCGTGCTCGTCCAGCGGCACCAGGAACACCTGGTGGGCGAGCAGGAAGCGCAGGATTTCGCCGCTGTCATGGGCGTCGCGAACGGCATCGCACAGTTCGCTGCAAAAACGCTCCTGGGGCGCCGTGTCGTAGAGGAACGACTGGACCTCGGCGGGCAGGCAATCGATGACCTCTTCGAGCAGGTAATCGCGGATCAGCCCTTCCCCGCCGTGCAACGATTGCGGCAGCGCGCCATCGGTACCCGCCTCCGAGGCGGCCAGCAGCCAGAAACGCAACCCCGCGACCCAACCTTCGCTGCGCTGGATCAGGTTTTCCAGTGCTTCACCGCGCAAGGAACTGCTGTGCCGGTCGAGCAGGCTCAAGGCCTCGTCGTGGGTCAGGCGCAGATCCTGTTCATGCAATTCAAGCAGTTGTCGCGACAGCCGCAGCCGCGCCAGATGCCAGTCGGGACGTTGGCGACTGGTGACCATCACCAGCAAGCCATCAGGGAGATGATTGAGGAAAAATTGCAGGCAACGGTCCAGTACCGGCCCTTGGGCCAGATGGTAATCATCCAGCACCAGCAGCAATGGCGTCGCGGTGGACAAGTGCTCGGCCAATTCGTCGAGCAGGCCATCCAGCCATTCTTCGAATGCGAAAGGCTGATGGCGCTGGCGCATTTTCAACAGCCCGAGCGATTGCCTGCCCAGGTGCGGGAAGTAGTCCTGGAGGCCTTCCAGCAGGCGTTCGAGAAAACGTCCCGGGTCACTGTCTCGCGGGCTCAACCCCAGCCAGAGACTTTGCCAGTGCGCCGGCAACCCCTGACAAAACTCCACCGCCAACGAACTCTTGCCGAACCCTGCCGGTGCGCTGACCAGCAATAACCTGCCACCGAGCCCGGCACTCAGGCGCTCGCACAAACGTGGACGCAGCACATGGCCGTCGGGCAACGGCGGGCGGAAGAAGCGCCCGTCGAGTGTCGCGACAGCAACGTTTGCAGAACCTGGGGATGTAGACAAATCAGTCATAGCCGGCTCTTGTTTGAATTGCGGGTGGCGGCGTTGCAGATGTCCGCAGACTAGCCGTAAACGGATAGGGAATGAAGGTAATTGCTACAAATGGCTACAAAAAGTCTACAAGCAAAAAAAAACGCCCCGAACCAGTCGGGGCGTTTTCAGAGGGTGCGGCCTCTACTCAGTTCACTTTAGCGAACACCATCCTGACGCAAGGCGGCCGGGGTGAAGTCGCTGGTGGTGGCAGTGAAGCCGAAGTCATAAGCCGACTTCTCTTCGTTCTTCATGCCCAGCGCCAGGTAACGACCCGATTGCAGGTCGTACAGGGTTTCAAGGGCATACCACGGCACTTGCTTGTCGTAGTAGTTCTCGGCATGGGCCTCGGCGACGCGCCACAGTTGACCGCGACCGTCGTAATGGTCGATGACCGCTGCCTGCCAGGTGTCTTCGTCAATGTAGAAGTCACGCTTGGCGTAGATGTGACGCTGACCTTCCTTCAGGGTGGCAACTACATGCCACACACGACGCAACTCGTAACGAGCCAGGTCCTGGTTGATGTGACCGGCCTTGATGATGTCGGTGTACTTGAGCTTCGGATCGTCGAGCTTGTAGGCATCGGAAGCGATGTACATCTCTTTCTTGCCTTCGAGCTTCCAGTCGTAACGATCCGGTGCACCGTTGTACATGTCCAGGTTGTCGGAGGTACGCAGGCCATCGGCTGCGGTACCCGGGCCGTCATAGGACACTTGCGGCGCACGGCGCACACGACGCTGGCCGGCGTTGTAGACCCACGCCGAGCGCGGTTCCTTGACCTGGTCGAGGGTTTCGTGAACCAGCAGTACACCACCGGCCAGACGTGCCGGCGCGGTCACTTTCTGCTTGAAGTAGAACAGGATGTTGCCCGGGTTCGCCGGATCGTAGTCCTTCATCTTGTCGCGGAACACGAACTGGTCCTGGAAGTACACCAGGCTGAACGAGCCGTTCGGCTGTGGTGTGGCCTGGGTTACCAGACGGGTCACGCTGCCCCCGCGATAGCGGGTGATGTGGTTCCAGATGACTTCAACGCCGCTTTTCGGGATCGGGAACGGAATGGCGGTTTCAAAGTTCTCCAGGCCGTTGCCGCCGGACACCAGCTTGGTGTTGGTGGCGTTCTTCTTGATGGAGGCGAACACCTCATCCGGCACGGTGGCACCGCGGTGGGACGGATAGACCGGCATCTTGAAGGTTTCCGGGTAGCGCTTGAACATCGCGTACTGGCCCGGGGCAAGCTTTTCCTTGTACTGGTCGACGTTCTGCGCCGTGATGGTGAACAGCGGTTTTTCACCCGGGTACGGATCGGACAGGAAGCCCTTGCTGTCGACCGCTCCGGCGTTCTTCGGCAACGGTTTCCAGGTCGGAATCGAACCGTCGGCGTTACCCGCCATTTCAGCGCCCATCGGGGTCAGGCTCTTGCCCAGTTTGTCGGCTTCGGCCTGGGGAACCGCTGCGATGACGCTGGTCGCCAGCAGTGAAAGGCCCAGAACACCAGCGTGGAACAGACTCTTTGTTATTTTCATATGTTCGTTCGTCCTGAAAATTCAGTGCTTAGAAGTTCACGCCGAGGCTGAGCGCAACGAAGTCGCGGTCATCCACGGTGGTGTACCTGCCGTCGAAGAAGTTGGTGTAGGCCAGGCTCGCGGTGTAGGTGTTCTGGTACTCGGCGTCGACACCCAGGCTCACCGCCTTGCGGCCTTCCTCGAAGTTGCCGCCAGGCCCAGGGGAGTAGCCTTCCACGTCATGAGACCAGGCTACGTTTGGCTTGAGGTTCACACCGGCAAACACGTCGTTGTATTCCCAGATGGCACGACCGCGGTAGCCCCATGAAGTCGCGGTGGTGAAGCCTTCGTCGGTGCAGTTGCGGCTGCGGTTGTTGGTCGGCGTACCCGGGCCGGCACCGCTGATGGTGCTGTTGTTGAGTGTCACGCAGGTATTGAGCGCGCCAGAGGCTGGCAATTCACCCGGACCGTAGACCGGATCGCGGCCATAACGAACGTCGGAAGTGCTTTCCAGGCCGCCAACGTGGGTCACGCCCACTTCGCCCACCAGGGTCAGACGGCTGGCGCCCATGACCTGATCGAAGAAGTGCGTCAGGGTGGTCTGGAACTGGGTGACTTCCTTGCGACGATACCCGTGCAGGTCCTGACCCGGCACGCCGGTAAGCAGCGATGCATTGGTCAACGGGTTGTTCGGGTTGTTATTGCCTATAGGACGGACACCGGAGAACAGGATGTCGGTGGAGTTGAGCTGCACCGGAGCGTTCGGACGGTAGCTGATCTCACCGCTCCACGCCGTACCGGTAGGCAGGGTGGTAGAGAAGCTCAGGCCGTAGAGGCGGATGTCTTCCGGGTATTCGATGAAGTACTGCGAATTACCCGCCACCAGCAATGGCGCCAGTGCGGCGAACGGGCCGCCCTGGAGGGCCGCTGCAGTGTTGTAGACCGACTGCGGCGCACCGGTAGCGCTGAAGATCGGCGCACGGCTGTGGTAATTCATGAAGTAGGCGCCGAACTCGGTGTCCAGCGGATCGAACATGTACTTGAGGGACGCGCCCCACTGGCCGCTGTCGCGGGCATCGCGATCGGGGCCACGACGCACCAGAACACCCTCATTGTTGACGTCGACGCCGTTGGCGGCCAAAGGCCCCAGGGCAATGGCCGGAATTTGCGAGCGCTTGGCCAGTACGCGCAGGTTGTCGTCGCAGCCGTCGGCAACGATGTCTGGCTGGGAGAAGAACGTGCCGCAGTTGTCGACAACGGTCTGGTCCCATTCAATTTGGTAGAACGCTTCGGCCGAGAGGTTTTCGGTCAGGCTCTGGGACACATAGAACATGTTGACCGGGATCAGGCCTTCCTTGATCTCGGCACCCGGACGGCGGAACGCGGACACGTCGATCGGGTTGATCGAGTTGATGCCACCACCGATGAAGGTACTTTCACCCCAGCTCACGACCTGCTTGCCCAGACGCACGGAGCCTGGCTGATCGGCAATGGAGTAGTTGTGGTAGACGAAGGCGTCGAGGATCTGGCCGCCGGCAGACTTGGCGCCTTCCTTGCGGTTGTCGTCGCTGATGTCCTTGAACGGACGGCTTTCGTCCTTCAGTTCAAAGTCGTACCAGTATTTGCCACGGACGAAAACACCGGTATCGCCGTATTTCAGTTCAAGGTCATGGATGCCCTTGAAGATCTTCGAGAAAGTTTCCCCGCTCTTGAAGTTCAGGTGACCGTCATCAGAAGTCTGGGACAGACCCTTGCCGCCGTTGTTGACACCGATGAGGTTCTTGTTGGCACTTTCGGTAGACCAACTGGCACCGATCGACAGGGATGAGTCGAACTGACCTTCGATTTCACCGACGTTGAAACTGACGCCGAATGCTGGCCCGGCGAGCGTAGAGGCAAGACTGACAGCCAGGGGCAGTTTCGCCCGGCGCCAGAACTGGTTTGCTGATGTCATCGACGCTACTCCATGTGCATTTTATTTTTATGGCAAGAGCACTTCTAAAAACGCTGTGGATAACCGGGAGCCATGGCATCCCAAAGTCATTCCAAAGTTGCATCGCCCCGGTTCGTGCGGTTGCCCCGTTCTTAAAAATCCTTGAGTGGACTATAGCCAGCAGGTAGTAGCGCTTGATCCCTCTAAAGTGTGATTTGCAGCTGCCAGCCACTCTGGAACAGTCCTTTCGCCAGTCCGACACCCGTCGGCACGGCAAGGATGGCTGAAAATTTCGTTTTGACAAGCCAAGCGCTTGCTTGGTGGGGGCTGGCGTGCCCTTTCGAGCACGCCAGGTGACGCTTAAAGCGTCGAGAGGAAGGTGCTGTTGGTGGCTTGCCATTCGCTGATGTCGACACGAATGCGCTTCTTGTCGAGCTTGCCGACACTGGTCTTGGGAATTTCAGTAACAAGGGCGATCTGGCTCGGAATCGCCCACTTGCTCAAGTGCCCCAGCTCCACAAACGGCTTGAGGTGTTCCTTGAGTTCCCGCGCCCCGATTGCATGCCCCTCACGGAGCACCAGCAGGGCAAACGGCCGCTCGCCCCACTGCGGATCGGGGATCCCCACCACTGCTACTTCACGTACCGCCGCATGACGACTGATCAGGTCTTCCAGGTCCAGGGAGGAGATCCACTCGCCACCGGTCTTGATCACGTCCTTGATCCGGTCACGAATGTCGATCACGCCCATGCTGTCCAGGGTCGCCACGTCACCGGTGTGCAGCCAGCCTCCGGCCCAGAGCTCGGCGCCCTTCTGCGGCTCATTGAAATACCCCTCGGTCAGCCATGGCGCGCGTAACACCAGTTCGCCCTGGGTCTCGCCATCGGCGGGCAGGAAGTTGCCCTCGGTGTCGACGATCGCCGCCTCCACCAGCGGCCCCGGTACGCCGGCCTTGATCCGGTAAGTGGTGCGTTCGTCTTCGGTACCCGCCATCAATTCATCGTTGAGGTGCGCGCACGAAACCAGTGGCCCGGTTTCCGACATGCCGTAGGCGGCGGTCAGCTGAATGCCTTTGGCCTTGGCCGCCTCGTACAACGTGCGGTTCAGGGCGCTGCCGCCGATGACGATTTTCCAGCCGCCGAAGTCGACGGTCTGCGCGGCCTTGGCATTGAGGACCATCTGCAAAATGGTCGGTACGCAATGAGAGAACGTGACCTTTTCCTTGCGCCACAACTCCACCAGGTACTCCGGATCATAGCGGCCGGGATACACCTGCTTGAGCCCGAGCATGGTCGCCACATACGGCAAGCCCCAGGCGTGCACGTGGAACATCGGGGTGATCGGCATGTACACGTCGTTGGTGCCCAGCAGGCGCACGCTATCGATCGCGCCCATGATGGTCGACACGCCCATGGTGTGCAGCACCAGTTGCCGATGGGTGAAGTACACGCCCTTGGGGTTGCCGGTGGTGCCGGTGGTATAGAACGTGGTCGCGACCGAGTTTTCGTCGAAGTCCTCGAAGTCGTATTGCGGGCTCGCCGCGGCCAGCAGTTGTTCGTATTCGCCGACGAGATTCGGCAGGTCTGCGGTTTTTTCCGGCAGGTCAGTCAACAGCAGGGTTTTGTCGACCGTGGTCAGTTGCCCCTCGATGGCCTTGTAGAGACCGACGAACTCGCTGTTGACCAGCACAAAGCGGTCCTCGGCGTGGTTCATGGTGTAGAGGATCTGTTCCGGCGACAGGCGCACGTTGATGGTGTGGATCACCGCACCGATCATCGGGATGGCGAACATGCATTCCAGGTAACGATGGCTGTCCCAGTCCATCACACCCACGGCATCCCCGGGTTTGACTCCGGCCGCTGTCAGCACGTTGGCCAGGCGGGCTACCCGTTCGATCAGGGTCGGGTAGCTATAGCGCAACTTGTCGCGGTAGATGATCTCGCGGGTTTTCTCATAACGGGCACCGGACATCAGCAGCCGTTTGATCAACAGCGGGTACTGGTAAGCGCCTTCGGCCGGGGGGATAACGCGAGTCTTCAACATAATAATCCCTTTAATCTGACTGCACGGTCGTGACTGAAAGTACGCACTGTAGTGCCCTTGAACGTCAGCCAAATCAGCCAAAGGAATGATTTGCAGAACCCCATGAATGATAGCGTTGCGCCATCATTTGCGAGGTTTGATCATCTGTAGGAGCAGCCGGTCGACGCTCGATTGCTCGCGATGAACCCGGGATTACCGCGGGGGGCCAGATATCAAGCGTTATCGTTGACGAGCATCGCGAGCAATCGAGCGTCGACCGGCTGCTCCTACAGGGATAGGTATCTGATCAGTGCATCTCGGTAAACGCGAGCTTCACGCCAATCGCGATCAGCACCGCGCCCATGGTCCGATCGAACCAGTGCCCCATGCGGGCGAAACCGGCGCGTACGCGCTGCTGGCTGAACAACATCGCCACCAGGCAGAACCAGGTCGCTGTCGCCACCGCCAGGTAAACCCCGTACCCGGCCTGCACGGCCAGCGGCGTGTGCGGGTTGATCACCACAGTGAACAGCGAGAGGAAGAACAGCGTGGCTTTCGGATTGAGACCGTTGGTGACGAAACCCGAAGTGAAGGCACCACGGGCGGTGCGCTCGCCGGCTTCCTTGTGCAGGTCGTCAGCCACAGACTTGGCCGGTTGCGCGCGCAGCGCCTTGTAACCGATGTACAGCAGGTAAGCGGCGGCGGCCCATTTCAAGGCATTGAACAGCACGATCGACTGGGACACGATCAGGCCGATACCCAACAGCGAGTAACCCACGTGCAGGAAAATCGCCGTGCCCACGCCCAGCGCGGTCCAAGTGCCCGCGCGACGACCGTGGGTAACACTCTCACGCACCACCACGGCAAAGTCCGGGCCGGGGCTGGCCACGGCCAGCAGGTGAATCAGCGCAACGGTCAAGAACTCTGTCCAGTACATGGGGGCTCCTTCAGGCCAAGCGTAACTATTTATTTCATCTGGTAGGCTCGGCAGATTACGCCTTCAGTTCATTGCACAAAAGGTACAGTTGATGACGAACACCCGCCGCGCCGTTTTCCTCGACCACCCGTCCCTGGACCTCGGCGACCTTGACCTCGACCCGCTGCGCAGTTGTTTCGGCGATTTGCAGCTGTTCGCCCAGACCTTGCCCGATCAAGTCATCGAACACCTCAAGGGTGCCACCGTCGCCATCAGCAACAAGATCCTGATCGATGCCGCCGCCATTGCCGCCAGCCCTGATCTCAAGCTGATCCTGATCACCGCCACCGGCACCAACAATGTCGACCTCGCCGCCGCCCGCGCCCACGGGATTACCGTGTGCAACTGCCAGGGCTACGGCACACCGTCGGTGGCGCAGCACACGATCATGCTGCTGCTCAACCTGGCCACGCGCCTGGCCGATTATCAAAAAGCCGTCGGCGAAGGCCGCTGGCAGCAGGCCAAACAATTCTGTTTGCTGGATTACCCGATTGTCGAACTCGAAGGCAAAACCCTTGGTCTTTTGGGCCATGGCGAATTGGGTGGCGCGGTCGCACGGCTGGCTGAAGCCTTCGGTATGCGCGTTGTGCTGGGGCAAATTCCAGGGCGCCCTGCCCGGCCGGACCGCCTGCCACTGGATGAACTGCTACCGCAAGTCGATGCCCTGACCCTGCACTGCCCGCTCAACGAACACACCCGTCACTTCATCGGCGCCCGCGAACTGGCCGCGATGAAACCCGGCGCGTTCGTGGTCAACACCGCCCGCGGAGGCCTGATCGACGAACAGGCGCTGGCCAACGCCTTGCGCAACGGGCATCTGGGCGGCGCCGCCACTGACGTGCTGAGCGTCGAGCCTCCCGTCAACGGCAATCCGCTGCTGGCCCATGACATCCCGCGCCTGATCGTCACCCCGCACAACGCCTGGGGCAGCCGCGAAGCGCGCCAGCGAATCGTTGGCCAAGTGACCGAAAACGCACTGGGATACTTCAGCGGTAAGGCGCTGCGGGTCGTCAGTTGATAAACTGCGGCACTTTTTTTCACAGGAGCAGTTATGGATCCGCGCAGTGAAGTACTGCTTCGTCAGGCCGAGTTATTTCAGGGTTCGGTGTTGTTGGCCGGCTTGCCCGCCGACGACTTGCTGGGCCGTCTGCCCGAAGCTCATGGCTGGTGCTGGCACGCCGGCGATCAGGCCGCGCTGGACGCCCGCTTCGCCGAGCGCAGCCATTTTGGTGTGAATGCTCCCGAGCGCGAGTTCGATACAGCGGTGGTGTTCCTGCCCAAGGCCAAGGACCTGACCGACTACATTCTCAACGCCCTCGCCTCGCGGCTGGCTGGCCGCGAGCTGTACCTGGTCGGCGAGAAAAAAAGCGGCATCGAAGGTGCCGCCAAACAACTCAACCCGTTCGGCAAGCCACGCAAACTCGACAGCGCGCGCCACTGCCAGCTCTGGCTGGTCACCGTGGCCAACGCGCCTGAAGCCAAACCGCTGGAGAGCCTGGCGCAGACCTATGAACTGCCGCTGGCCGAAGGCCCGTTGAAGGTCATCAGCCTGCCGGGGGTGTTCAGCCATGGTCGCCTGGATCGCGGCAGCGCGCTGCTGCTGGAACATCTGGACAAACTGCCCAGCGGTCACTTGCTCGATTTCGGTTGCGGCGCAGGGGTCTTGGGCGCGGCAGTGAAACGTCGTTACCCGCATAACCAGGTCACGTTGCTGGATGTGGATGCCTTTGCCGCTGCCAGCAGTCGCCTGACCCTGGCGGCCAATGGTCTGGAAGCCGAGGTGATTACCGGTGACGGCATCGATGCCGCCCCGATGGGTTTGAGTGCGATCCTGAGCAATCCGCCGTTCCATGTCGGCGTGCACACCGACTATTTCGCAACGGAGAACTTGCTGCGAAAAGCGGCCAAACATCTGAAAAACGGTGGCGAACTTCGCCTGGTAGCGAACAGCTTCCTGAAGTATCAACCGTTGATCGAAGAGCATCTTGGTGTGTGCGCGATCAAGGCCGAAGGACAGGGCTTCCGGATCTACCGAGCCAAGCGCGGATAGAACTTCTTTGAAAAAGAAGGCTTGCCGAATGGGTTTTGCAAAGGCAGAATCCGCTCCGTCCTAGGGGAGTAGTCTCCCACGAGCGCCACGCTCGTCCGGCATGCGTCAACATACTTGGTCCTCAGACCATGGCGCATGCGACCCAAGCATCCACATCAGATGGATCGCAGGGTTTGACAAGACCTATGACACGAACACCTTACCCGGGGCGGGGAGGCTGTACGTGTCATAGCCGTGTCGACCCGCCCCTTAGGAAAACCCCTGATGCTGGATTCACTACTCGTACCTACCGCAATCGTTGCCTTGGCCGAAATCGGCGACAAGACGCAACTGCTCGCGCTCATTCTCGCTGCCCGTTTCCGCAAGCCCTGGCCGATTATCGCCGGTATCGTCGCCGCGACCCTGGCCAACCACGCGGCCGCTGGTGTTGTGGGCGCCTGGGTCGGCAGTTTCTTCTCGGATACGATGCTGCACTGGATCCTCGCCGCGAGTTTCGCCGCCACGGCGCTGTGGACCCTGGTCCCGGACAAGATGGATGACGACGAAGCCAGCACCGCCCGCAAGTTCGGGCCGTTCCTGACCACGCTGATCGCGTTCTTCCTGGCGGAAATCGGCGACAAGACGCAGATCGCGACCGTGATGCTGGCTGCGCAATATCCAGAATTGTGGCTGGTGATCATCGGCACCACCCTCGGCATGCTGATTGCCAACGTGCCCGTGGTATTGGCCGGTAACTTTGCCGCGGACAAATTGCCGTTGACCCTGATCCGTCGACTGGCGGCGTCGGCGTTCTTCATCCTGGCGATTGTCGCGGTGTACAAGGCGATGCAGAGCAGCGGGTGGGTTTGACCCGGGTACTGAGATCAATCTGTGGCGAGGGGGCTTGCCCCCGTTCGGCTGCGCAGCAGTCGTAAATCCTGCAACCGCGGTGTAACTGTTGAATTGCGGCTGCAGGTAATGGGGCCGCTTCGCAGCCCAACGGGGGCGAGCCCCCTCGCCACATTTTCAGCATCTGATAGTCAAGACTTCTTGGCCTGCTCATACAAAGGCATGACCTTCGGAATCGCCGCCTGCAACGCCGCAATACGACTCGACGACGCCGGGTGAGTGCTCATGAACTCCGGTGGCGAACCTTCCGAGGCCTTGCTCATCTTGTTCCACAGGGTGATCGCGGCATTCGGGTTGTAACCGGCGCGGGCGGCCAGTTCCAGGCCGATCAGGTCCGCTTCGTTTTCATTGGCACGGCTGTTGGGCAAGGTCATGCCGTAGTTGGCCACGGTATCGGCCAGGGCCAGGCTGTCCTGCCCCAACCCGAGCAAGGTACCCGCGCCCTGCTTCGCCATTTCGATGCCGTAAGCCTTGGACATCGCTTCACGACCGTGCTCACGCAGGGCGTGGGCGATTTCATGACCCATGATCGCAGCGATTTCATCGTCGGTCAGTTGCAGTTTGTCGATCAACCCGGTGTAGAAAATGATCTTGCCGCCAGGGCCGCAGTTGGCGTTGAGCTCATCGCTCTTGATCAGGTTGACTTCCCACTTCCACTGGGCCGCGTCCGGACGGAAGTTCGGCGCCTGGGCAATCAGCCGGTCGGCAATCGCCTGAACCCGCTGGGCTTCATTGCTGGTCTTGTCCAGCACACCCTTGCTGGACGCTTCGCCCACTGTTTTCTGATAGGACTGGGCGTACATCTGGTCGACCTGTTGCGAGGACAACATGCTGAACATGTACTGCTTGCGCTCAATGCCTACAGCGCCGCCTTTGGTGGTATTGACCGACTGGCAGCCGGCGAGCAACAGCGCTGCGCTTAGTGCACTGACAACCAAAATCTTGTTCATCAAAAAACTCTCTGAAAACATGCCGTTTATCCTAAGCGTGGAAATGTATCGACGCCAGATACAATGGACGTAAGACGCACAATTCGAACAAAGCTCTCATCGCCGTAGAAAAAATTCACATACGGCGACAACCCGCAGCCCATCACGCCGCTCATTGATTCAATTACGACATCCGGCACGCAAAAACGGTCCTTTCAACTGCCCACGCTCATGCCCGCCCGTCACCCTGCCGATACACCTGGGCAGATGTCCTTTCGCGTGCGGAGCCCCCATGAAATTCAAGTCGATCCAGTTTTCCGTGGCGGCCCTTGCCGGCGCCATTGTCCTTAGTGTCGTGGCAGCGCTGGTTGTGTACGCACTGTTCTCCGGCGCCCGGACGCAAGACATGGTCCAGGAGCGGACCCAGGCCCAATTCGAGCAAGTCATCGAACAACGCCTGACGTCCCTGGCGCAAACCCAGGTCAGCCAGATCCAGCGCGAACTCGAAGCACCGCTGCTGATTGCCGGCGGACTGGTGCGGGTCAACGCCCTGATCGGCACACCGGGTACCGATGGCCAGCCTTCACTGAGCCTTAGCCGCGAGCAACTGATCGGCCTGATCAAGGAAAACGTGGTCAAGAACCCGAAAATCCTCGGCACCTACATCGGCTGGGAAAAAGACGCGCTGGATCACAACGATGCGGCCTACGTCGGCACCCAGGTGGTCGGCATCGACGCCAGCAACGGGCGCTTCCTGCCCTGGTGGTTCCGCAACGACGACGGCACCCTGGGTCTGGACAAACTGGTGGACGTCGACGACCAGAAAACCCTGTCCACTGGCGTGCGCGCCAGCGAGTACTACCTGTGCTCGAAAGAAACCAAAAAATCCTGCGTGATCGACCCGGCGCCTTATAAGGTGGGCGACAAAATCGTCATGCTCGCCTCCTTTATTGAGCCAATCATGCTCAACGGTGCCTTCCAGGGCATCGTCGGCGCCGACCTGTCGGTGAACTTCATCCAGGAAATGCTCCTGGGCGCCAACCAGAAGCTTTACAGCGGCGCCGGGGAAATGGCCCTGATCGGCGGCAATGGCCGGATCGTTGCCTACACCAAGGATCCGAGCAAATTCGGCGAGAAGGTCAGCGACATCCTCGACAGCAAACAGATCGCCAACATGGCCAATCTCAAGCGCGGCGAAGTCACCTATACCGTCGACAAGGCCAAGGGCCGGATCGAGTTGTACCTGCCGTTCGGCATCGGCCAGACCGACGCCCGCTGGACCCTGATGCTGCAGTTGCCGCTGAATGCGGTCATGGCCGACCTGCAAAAGCTCCAGGCCGACCTGGACGCGCAGCGCAAATCCGACACCTTCGGCATGGCGATGGTTGGCCTGGTGATTGCCGGTATCGGCTTGCTGGTGATCTGGCTGGTGGGCCACGGCATCGCCCGCCCGCTCAAGCAGATGGTGGCCATGCTCGACGATATCGCCCAGGGCGAAGGCGACCTGACCCGACGCCTGACCAGCGATCGCGCCGATGAACTGGGCTCGATCGCCAAAGGCTTCAACACTTTCCTGGCCAAGTTGCAGGCGATGATCACCCAAGTGGTGACTTCGGTGCAGAGCGTCAGCGATTCGTCGGAACACACCGCCGACATCGCCATCCGCACCAACACCGGTGTGCACAAGCAAATGGCCGAGATTGATCAAGTGGCCACCGCCGTACAGGAAATGACCGCCACCGCCCAGGACGTCGCGCGCAATGCGACCCAGGCCGCACAGGCCGCCAGCCATGCCGATCAGGCCGCCAGCCAGGGCATGCAGATCGTGCGCGACACCTCGAACTCCATTGGTGCCCTCGCCGTGGAGATCGGCCGGGCCGTCGGCGTGGTGCAAACCCTGGCCAAGGACAGCGAAAACATCAACGCCATCCTCACCGCCATTCGCGGGATCGCCGAGCAGACCAACCTGCTGGCCCTTAACGCAGCCATCGAAGCCGCCCGTGCCGGTGAACAGGGCCGAGGTTTTGCCGTGGTGGCCGACGAGGTGCGTAACCTGGCGCAGAAGACGCAAAAGGCCACCGAAGAAATCCAGACCATGATCCAGCAACTGCAGCAAGGCACCCGGGATGTGGTGCGAGTCATGGAGGACAGCCAGAACCGCACGGACGAAAGCGTACTGCACGCATCGAAGGCCGCCGAAGCACTGGAAACCATTACTCAGGCAGTGTCGGTGATCAACGACATGAACACCCAGATTGCCAGCGCGGCCGAGGAGCAAAGTGCGGTGGCGGACGACATTAACCGCAACGTGATCAACATCGGCCAGGTGGCCAATGAAGTGGCCGGTGGGGCGGATGAGTCGAGCGCGGCCAGTGCGGACTTGACCAAACTGGCTGAGCAGCAGCGGCGGTTGATCAATCAGTTCCGGGTCTGATCCGAAGCCCCCATCGCGAGCAAGCTCGCTCCCACAGGGAATTTGTGACGCCACAGATCCAATGTGGGAGCGAGCTTGCTCGCGATAGGGCCGGTTCAGCCACCCATTAGCTCAACCCGGAGTAAGGCACTCCGGCCCATTGAGCTTCGGATCATTCACCATGTTGGCCAGCACCCGTTCGCGCAATGCCGCAGGTTCACTGGCCAGCAATGCTTGCAAAGCATGCAACGGCGTCTCGGGATCCAACCACGCGGCCTGCCCCGCCTCATCAAGAATCAACGGCCGCCGCTGGCTCGCTGCCGGCTGGGTAATCACCGCGGTACTCAGCCACACCTGCTCCTGCACCGGATACGCCTCCCAGATCGCCGCAAAAAATAATGACGAGCCCTCCCCTGGTGTCAGCCAATACGGGCGCTTGCGCGTCGTGCCGCGCCATTCGTAGAAACCATTGGCCGGCAACAGGCAGCGGCGCTCACGCAAGGCCTGGCGAAACATTGGCTGTTCGGCAACGGTTTCGGCGCGGGCGTGGGCCGGGGTGCGGGACAGATCGGTCAGCCAGGGTGGCGTCAGGCCCCAGCGGGCGCGGGCCAGCGTGCGCTGGCCGTCTGGCTCGGCCCGTAGCATCAACACCGAATCATTGGGGGAAATGTTCCACTGCGCCTGCTGGTCGGCGGGAAAACCGGGCAGCGCCGCGAAGGCGGGGTTCCAGCGAAACAGGGCATAACGTCCACACATGGGGCAGCACGACTCTTGATCAAACGAACGCCAGCCTAACAGACCAGCGTGCCGGGGAAGCTGTCCGGTTCATCGCCAGACAGCGGCAGCGCGGCATTGTACGCGGTGATCAGCTCGCGGGCGTATTCGGCCTGGTCGTTATCCACTGCCAAACCCAGCAAACCGAAAATCGGCAACTCACCGGTGGCTCCCACCAGATCGCGTCCCACCAGATGCGCCTCAATGCCCTCGCTGGCGAGCATGCCTTGCAGCAACTCGCCTTCCATCAGGTTTTCCGGGTCGTAGATGCGCTGCATACACGCTCCTCACTCGTTTTCGCTGAACACTTCGAGATGCCATTCCTCTTCATGAACCTGCAACACGAAGGTTATCGGCCGACAGCACACCTGGCAGTCTTCAATATAGGTCTGATCGCCACCGGACAAATCCAGCGTCGTCTCGACTTCCTCACCACAATACGGACATTCATATTGCGCAGTTTCCAGCATCGCGGTCTCCCAAGTGACTTGTGCGTATAATCGCCGGTCTATTTGCAGGGCTATTTTTGTCTGGCTACTTTTTCAGACCGTACCCCGCCGGTTTTCGATCAAAACCTTTACTTACCCTAGCCGTTTCTAACAAGAGAGCATGATGGGCGAATTCGATGCCATCCGACCTTACGACGACAGCGAAGTCCCAGCGGTGCTGGACCGGCTGCTCGGCGACAAGGCGTTTCTAGATATCCTCACCCACTTCCGCTTCCCGCGTTTCGCCGGCGCTTTAGGCTGGGCACTCAAACCTCTTATAGCCCATCGGCTGCGCCGTGAGTTTGCCGGCATTACCTCAGTGGCCACGCTGCAGGACAAAGTCGAGGTTTACGTCGACCACACCATTGAGCGTGCCACCGACGGTGTCACCTATACCGGGGTGGAGCAATTCAAGTCCGGCAGCGCCTATCTGTTCATCGCCAACCACCGCGACATCGTGATGGACCCGGCCTTCGTCAACTATGCCGTGTACCACGCCGGCCTGCCGACGCCACGCATCGCCATTGGCGATAACCTGCTGCAAAAGCCTTTTGTCAGCGACCTGATGCGCCTGAACAAGAGCTTCATCGTGCACCGCTCGATCAGCGGACGTCGGGAAAAAATGGCGGCTTATCAGCTGTTGTCGGCGTACATCAATCATTCGATCCGCAACGATTGCGCCTCGATCTGGATCGCCCAGGCCGAAGGACGAGCCAAGGACGGTGACGACCGTACCGAATCGGCAATCCTCAAGATGTTCCACATGAGCCGCAAGGACGAGCCGTTCGGCGAAGTCATTCAGTCGCTGAACCTGACCCCGGTGTCGATCAGCTACGAGTACGACCCGTGCGATCAGGCCAAGGCCCGCGAGCTTTACATCCGCGCCACCACCGGCAGCTACACCAAGGTGCCGGGCGAGGATGACGTGAGCATCGCCAAGGGCATCACCGGCTACAAGGGCCGGGTGCATGTGAACTTTGCCACGCCGATCACCGAACTGTTCGAAGACACCAAGCAATTGGCGGTCGAGATGGACCGGCAAATCCTCAGCGGATACCGCTTGTTCCCCGTGCACTACCTGGCTTACGCGCAGTGGAAGGACACCGATCCGCAGTTGCAGGTGCCGAAAGCCTCCGAAGTGTTCCCGGCCGAGGAACTGGCCAAGGCCCAGGAAGAATGGCAACGCCGCCTGGACGCCTGCCCTGAAGAGCATCGTCCATTCCTGGTGCTGCAATATGCGACGCCGGTGCGCAATCAGTACCGGGTGAAGGCAGGGTTGCCGCTGTAAGCGGTATCGGCCTGACGGCGCTTTTTGTGGCGAGGGGGCTTGCCCCCGTTGGGCTGCGAAGCGGCCCTAAAACCTAAGAAGGTTTTCCCTCTGACACAGCGTCCCTGTCGAGGTGACGACGGCTTCGCCGCCGAACGGGGGCAAGCCCCCTCGCCACAGGGTTTACTTCAGCCTCAGACCTGAGTACTGATCCACGACACCAGCAGTGCCATCCCCATGCAGGCAAAGCCGAAGATGTAGAAAAACCGGTTCTTGCGCAAGGTCGCCCAGTCCAGCGTGGGCTCTACGCTGGGGCTGCTCTGGCGCTGCGCCTGCAAACTGGCCATCGCGCGCAGTTCGCGACGACGGGTGGCGTGCAGCAACCAGCCGCCGGGGAAGGCAAAGAACAAGGCCAGCAGATTGATCAATTTGGCGGGATGGGCGGTAAACAGCGTCATCAAGTGCAGCGACATCACAAACCTCAAGTAACACAGGTGGCAGGTGCCGGACCGGCGACCGCGGCGCGGATTCTACCGAAAGCCTGCGCGTCTGCCCTCTGTTTCCGACAAGTAACGAAGCTTTTGATCAATGGTTGTCCTGAGTCACGGCTTCGTCATCTGTATCGGCGAACATGCGCGCCTCGAAACCGACACGGATCACGTCATGCTCCACGCCGAAAACCAGGATCGTCTTTACCTCATCACCCCCAGCGAAGAACAACAAGCCCTCGTCGGCAGCCTCGCCTTCAACGTTCAGGACCGCCACTGGCTGGTGTATTGCGCACTCGGTGGCCACCAGCATGCGGATTTGCCGGAGGCGGATTTGCTGACGGGCGTGAGCGTGCTGGATTTTTACTCGCAAGCCGCCTGAAACCGATCTGTAGGAGCGAGCTTGCTCGCGATGGACTTGAGGACGCCGCTGGGTATCAGATTCCCCGCGTAATCGTTAACGACCATCGCGAGCAGGCTCGCTCCTGCAGTGGGCTCGCATTACTCGCCGAGAACCTGCCCCACAGTCGGGTCCTTGAACAGGCGGGTCAAGGCATCACTGAGCACATCGCTGACCAGCTTGGTGTTGGTTTCCTGGTTCGGCGCCATACCGAAGCGCTGGTCCAGGGAAGCACCATAACGGCCGCTGTAGCGACGGTTGGCGTTCTGCACATCCGAGCGGAAGGTCGCGCCGATGGTGGCTTCGGTCACGTACATGCCTTCTTTAGGCGACTGATACTTCAGCTCGGCCAGGGTCACGGTGATTTGCGGTGCGTTCGCCGCATTGGCGGTCGGGGTGAAACCCAACAGGCGCACGGCAGCTTCGGCCTGAGCCTGCAGTTTCGGCAGAATCTGCGCGCCTTGTACGGTAATCGCGCTGGTCTCCGGGTACAGGCCACCACGGGTGCCGAGGGTTGGCGACGGACGTCCGTCCACCACACGCACCACAACAGGCTGACCGTGGCCGACGGGCGCCAGTTGAGCCGTCAGCTTGGGTTCCGGGCTCAGTTGTTGCGGGCTGTGGGCGCAGCCAACCAGGGTCAAACTGGTCACAGTGATCAAACCGAACAACAGGCGTTGCAACATGCTCTTCTCTCCAGAATCAGGCACAAACAGGCCGGCAGTATAGCGGTGCGCCACTGCGGGTAACCAGCACCTCACAGTGTTTGATGAAATCTCTGACAAGCCCTTGGCAACGCGGTTCCTGTCATGCAGATGTCACCCCTCATACACTTGCACGTAATGGCCTGCAGGCAATCTTCTCGGCAGACACCCAAACGGTATATCGCCATGCGCCATCTGATCTCTCTGTTCGCGCCACGCCCACTGCATCGCTGCTTCGCCCTGCTCGACCGCAACGGCCGTTGCCAGGCCTTCAAACAGTGCAGCCTCCAGCCCATGGGCGATGGCTGGGTTGAAATCGAAGAGATCCGCTTGAACTGGCTGAATCAGCCGCTGCCTGCCGGTGCCCGCGTCGTTTCGCAGCAGCACCGGCCACGCTCGCGTGCACAGCAAATGATGACGACCTGACCAAACACCTAATAAAAGTCATTAAACACGACCATTTCCCTGCGTTTCTTAGATACAATCTCCCCCCGATTATAAGGACGTCTCCTGATCGGGCCTCGCAGCATCGTCAATGCGCTTGTATTGACACCCCCGCACCGCCCACAGAGAGCCGCCCACACAGATCGAGTGAAGCTGGCGCGCTTGCTGTTTTGTTGAGCAAAACCTCCACTTTTCGCGAATCTGCAGAGCTGTCATTACGCTCGGTCACTGAGCTGTTTGCCCGTTTTGCCTGCCCTGTATCCCATGGCGGCAATCCATCCGGGCACGGTGCCAGGCTGGGACAGCCCTTTTTGAGGTTCACGTCTTCAAAAGAGCGTGAAAAAAACGGGTTTTCACAACTTCACAAGAGTGTGGCGAGCAAATGAATAGTTTTGCGTCTGAACATGCACCATTAGCGTCTACAACAGCCCAACGACACAGGACCGAGTATTCCTCGAACACCGGAGCCTGAAGCCTGTCCGCTACGGATTTGGTTGCACAAACGGATGTATCGACCATAAGTCGAATTGCCTCCCGCGCGCTGAAATGAGTTCATATGGCTCATTAGGCCTGGCAGGTAGCGTCCGTCGAAGTTGCGATAAATTGCGAAGATTCGGACATGGCGATCCTGCCATGGGTACCTGGGGCAACACTGACACGCCCCGTCACTCCTGGCAGCCATGCCGACAATTTGGTGCTGCAGATTTTGGAGACGCGTTAAATGGCGCATAACGAAGCAGTCGACGTAGTACTGGTTGGGGCCGGCATCATGAGTGCCACCCTTGCAGTACTGCTCAAAGAGCTCGACCCCGCGATCAAGCTGGAAGTCGTCGAGCTGATGGATTCCGGTGCCGCGGAGAGTTCCAACCCGTGGAACAACGCCGGTACCGGTCACGCCGGGCTGTGTGAGCTCAACTACACGCCGCAGGCCGCCGATGGCGCCGTCGACATCAAGAAAGCCGTGCACATCAACACCCAGTTCGAGGTGTCGAAGCAATTCTGGTCGTATCTGACCAAAAAAGGCACGTTCGGCTCGTGCAAATCGTTTATCAGCCCGGTGCCACACCTGAGTTTCGTGCAGGGCGACAGCGGCGTATCCTTCCTCAAGGAACGCTTCAAGGTGCTGAGCAAGCACCACGCCTTCGCCGACATGGAGTACACCGAAGACAAGGCCAAAATGGCCGAGTGGATGCCGCTGATGATGCCTGGTCGCGATCCTGGCGAAACCCTCGCCGCGACCCGCGTGATCAATGGCACCGACGTCAACTTCGGCGCCCTGACCAACCAGTTGCTCAAGCACCTGACCAGCGCACCCGATGCCCAGGTCAAGTACTGCAAGCGCGTGACCGGCCTCAAGCGCAGCAACGGCGGCTGGACTGTCAGCATCAAGGACGTCAACAGCGGCAACACCCGTGAAGTCGACGCCAAGTTCGTTTTCCTCGGCGCGGGCGGTGCGGCATTGCCGCTGCTGCAGGCCTCGGGCATCGAAGAGAGCAAAGGCTTCGGCGGCTTCCCGATCAGCGGCCAATGGCTGCGTTGCGACAACCCGGAAGTGGTCAAGCACCACCAGGCCAAGGTCTACAGCCAGGCTGCCGTGGGTTCGCCACCAATGTCCGTGCCGCACCTGGACACCCGCGTCGTTGAAGGCAAGAAATCCCTGCTGTTCGGACCGTACGCCGGCTTCACCACCAAGTTCCTCAAGCACGGTTCCTTCATGGACCTGCCGATGTCGGTTCGCGCCGGCAACATCGGGCCGATGCTGTCCGTGGCAAAAAACAACATGGACCTGACCAAATACCTGGTCAGCGAAGTGATGCAGTCGATGGAGCAGCGCCTGGAGTCCCTGCGTCGCTTCTACCCTGAGGCGAAAGCTGAAGACTGGCGCCTGGAAGTGGCCGGTCAACGGGTGCAGATCATCAAGAAAGACCCGAAGAAAGGCGGCGTCCTGCAATTCGGTACCGAACTGGTCGCGGCCAAGGACGGTTCCCTGGCGGCACTGCTCGGCGCTTCGCCAGGTGCCTCGGTGACCGTTTCGATCATGCTTGAGCTGATCGAAAAATGCTTCCCGGGCAAAGCCAAGGGCGAATGGGCCACCAAACTGGCCGAAATTTTCCCGGCCCGGGAAAAGGTCCTGGAAACCGACGCTGCGCTGTATCGCAAGATCAACACGCAGAACAACGTTGCCCTGGAACTGGTTGAAGCCAGCAGCGAGACCGAAAGCTACGCTTGATTCGGCCTTATAAAAAACGCCCCGTTCTCACTGAGAGCGGGGCGTTTTTTTTATGGCTGAAATTTACTCAGCCGCGAGCTTTTTCGATCAGCTCAATGTAGTCCGGCGCGTTGCGCTGATCCTTGATCAGGGCGACGAAGTCATTGCCGTGCTCATCCTTGCCATTCACGTCGTAACCCGCTTCGACGAAGAACGTCAGGAAACGCTCGAAATCGTCGATGCGCAGGCCACGGTAGGCCTTGACCAGTTTGTGCAGGGACGGAGAAGTCGCGTCGACCGGTTCGAAATCGAGGAACAACTTGATCTGCTCATCACCGATCTCGTCACCAATCACTTGTTTTTTATCTTTACGCATTGCCGACTCCAGCTCGCAGACATTTCACGGGGCGGGCAGTTTACCCCTGCGCGGGCTCAAGGCTCAACGCGCACGAGTGCTGCCGGTGTGCAGATCAGCCCAGACATGGCCATTGGCGTAGCTGAGAAACTGGCAATACACCGTGTCGTTGCGCAACAAGTCGATCACCACCCGGTATTGAGCGAGCGGGTAAAAGAGGGTCAGGGTTTTGCTCTTATCGTCGTAGACCGGCTTCTTCAGGCTTTTGCTTTCACCATCGAAGTTGACCAGCACCTGACTGATGGTGGCGCCCTTGTTCAGGGATTTGCCCTTGAGCCGAATCATCAGCGGCGAAGTGACCGGAATCGGCTGTTGATTGGATTGACGCTGAGCGCCGACCACCACCGAATAATCGGTGACCTGCATCAGTTGCTGCTGCTCGGGATCGGCATCGCGCAGCGTGAGATCGTCCGGCGGCAGGAATTGGCTGTGCATGAGCGCCGGCGCGGCGGCCAGTGGCAGGCTGAGGGTCAGCAACAGGGCGGCGCAACTGCGGATCAAAGGGCTCATGACAGGTTCCGGAATCGGGGCCGAACACTCTAGCATGAGCAAACGGACGTGGTTCAAATGCACAGAAGCCACTGTGGGAGCGAGCTTGCTCGCGATGACGTCGGCACATCCAGCATCAATGTGTCAGTGACATCGCCATCGCGAGCAAGCTCGCTCCCACAGGGTACCGATCAGTCGAACTGCGCGCGCATCCAGGCCTGATACTCGGCAACACCCGGCTCGCCTTCGCGCGGCGCCCAATGCGCCAGCTCACCCTCACCGACCGGGCGGTAAGGACCGGCCTTGCATTCGAACATCAGGCTGTCGGCCTCCAGCACCACCAAACCGTGGAACACACCGGTTGGCAGGTCCACGCCAACACAGTCCCCACCGGCCTGCAGCACGGTCTTGCTCAACACCGCACCGGCCTCGTCAAAGATCAACACGCCCAGCCGCCCCTTGAGGACCAACAGGGTTTCGGCCTTGTTGTCGCCCAAATGCCGATGAGGCGGGATATACGTGGATGGCTGCAGCCCCACCGCCATGCGATGACAGGCGTCTTCCATCTGATGGAAATTGTGGTGCTGGCGCCCACGAGGATTGGCCGCGGCTTTCCCGGCCAGTTCGGCGAACAAGGTCTGATCCAGAAAGCGAGGCGTATCCATGTCTTACATTCCTTTAACGGCGAAAATCCCGTTGGCGTTACGCCAGTAACCTTTGTAGTCCATGCCATAACCGAAGATGTAGCGGTCAATGCACGGCAAACCGACGAAATCGGCCTTGAGGTCCGGGCGGGCCTTGCGGTCGTGGTCTTTGTCGATCAGCACGGCGGTGTGCACTTTGCGGGCACCGGCGTGCTTGCAGAAGTCGATGATCGCGCCCAGGGTGTGACCTTCGTCGAGGATGTCGTCGATGATCAGTACGTCACGGTCGATGAAAGAAACTTCCGGCTTGGCTTTCCAGAACAGATCGCCGCCGCTGGTTTCGTTGCGATAACGGGTGGCGTGCAGGTAGGACGCTTCCAGCGGGAAGTGCAGATAGGTCAGCAGCTTGCCGGAGAAAATCAGCCCGCCGTTCATCACGCAGAACACCACTGGGTTGGAATCCGCCAGTTGATCGTTGATTTGTGCACCGACGCGGGCGATGGCCGCCTCGACTTCAGCTTCGGTGTACAGGCAGTCAGCCTCTCGCATGATTTGACGGATATGCTCGAGATCAGCAGACATGGTGCTCTCCAAAGGGGTGGCGGAATCAGGAAAAGCGGGCAAAGGTACGCATCAAGCGAGGCCAGATCAAGCGTTTGTGGACTAACGTACTGTATGTCTATAGGACAACACCCTCGGATAGATTAATCTAGGCCGGTTTTTTTGCCCGCCGCCGGAGCCTTTCCCCATGCCCATCCATGAGATCCGCCACCCGCTGATCCGTCATAAACTTGGCCTTATGCGCCGCGCAGACATCAGCACCAAGAATTTCCGTGAGCTCGCTCAGGAAGTCGGCGCGCTGCTGACCTATGAAGCCACCAAAGACCTGCCGCTGGAATCCTACGATATCGAAGGCTGGTGCGGCACAGTGTCGGTCGAGAAAATCGCCGGCAAGAAGATTACCGTCGTACCGATCCTGCGCGCCGGCATCGGCATGCTTGAGGGCGTGCTCAGCCTGATCCCGGGCGCCAAGGTCAGCGCCGTGGGCGTTGCCCGCAACGAAGAAACCCTGCAGGCCCACACCTACCTGGAAAAACTGGTTCCGGAAATCGACGAACGCCTGGCGATGATCATCGACCCGATGCTCGCCACCGGCAGCTCCATGGTTGCCACCATCGACCTGCTGAAAAAGGCCGGCTGCCGGGACATCCGCGCCATGGTGCTGGTTGCCGCCCCGGAAGGCATCGCCGCTGTAGAAAAAGCTCACCCGGACGTGATCATCTACACCGCTTCCATTGATCAAAAACTGAACGAACACGGCTACATCATCCCAGGGTTGGGCGATGCCGGTGACAAGATCTTCGGCACCAAGCAGAAGGACGCGTGACCATGCAGCAAGAGTTCAACGATCCGCTCTGGCGCACGGTGCTGTCGGGTGCACAGATGCTGTTCGTGGCCTTTGGCGCCCTGGTGTTGATGCCGCTGATTACCGGTCTCGACCCGAACGTGGCGCTGTTCACGGCCGGCCTGGGGACGATCCTGTTCCAGATCGTCACCGGGCGTCAGGTGCCGGTGTTCCTGGCATCGAGCTTTGCCTTCATCACCCCGATCATTCTCGCCAAGGGCCAGTTCGGCCTGGCCGCGACCATGGGCGGCGTGATGGCGGCAGGTTTCGTCTACACCTTCCTCGGCCTCGCGGTGAAGATCAAAGGCACCGGCTTCATCGACCGCTTGTTGCCGCCAGTGGTGATCGGGCCGGTGATCATTTCGATCGGCCTGGCCATGGCGCCGATTGCCGCCAACATGGCCATGGGCAAGGCCGGCGACGGCAGTGAGTTGATTCATTACCAGACGGCAATGATGATTTCGATGCCCGCTCTGCTGACCACACTGATCGTCGCGGTTTTCGGCAAGGGCATCTTTCGCCTGGTGCCGATCATCTCCGGCGTGCTGGTGGGTTTTGGCATGGCGTTCTACTTCGGTGTGGTCGACACCGCGAAGATTGCGGCGGCACCGTGGTTCGCCATCCCGCACTTCACCGCACCGGAATTCAACTGGCAGGCGATTCTGTTCATCGTTCCGGTGGCCTTGGCCCCGGCCATCGAACACATCGGCGGCGTGATTGCCGTGGGTAGCGTGACCGGTCGCGATTACCTGAAGAAGCCCGGCCTGCACCGCACGCTGCTCGGCGATGGCATCGCCACCACGGCGGCCGGTCTGTTCGGCGGCCCGCCCAACACCACCTACGCCGAAGTGACCGGCGCAGTCATGCTGACCAAGAACTACAACCCGAAAATCATGACCTGGGCGGCGATCTTCGCCATCAGCCTGGCGTTCATCGGTAAATTCGGCGCACTGCTGCAAAGCATTCCGGTGCCGGTGATGGGCGGGATTCTGTGCCTGTTGTTCGGTTCGATTGCGGCGGTGGGGATGAATACGCTGATCCGCCACAAGATCGATCTGGGCGAGGCGCGCAATCTGGTGATTGTTTCGGTGACCCTGGTGTTCGGGATCGGCGGCGTGCTGATCGGCACCGGCACCGGGCCGGACGATTTCGGCCTCAAGGGTATCGCGCTGTGCGCGGTGGTGGCGATCGGCTTGAACCTGATCCTGCCGGGCAATGACAGCTGGAAGCACAAGAAGGCGAATGAGCCGCTGATCTGACAGCTTGAGATATTTGTAGTCTGCCAGACAGCTATCGCGAGCAAGCTCGCTCCCACAATTTGGAATGCATTTCCCTGTGGGAGCGGGCTTGCTCGCGAAGCTTTTAAAGCGCCAACGGCGCCCTTTCGCACAACGCACTCAACGCCTTCGCCCAATGCGGGTCATCGTTGAGGCACGGCACCAGCACCAGGTCCTCCCCCCCCGCTGCGCGGAATTGCTCCTTGCCGCGATCACCGATCTCTTCAAGGGTCTCGATGCAATCGGCTACGAACGCCGGGCACATCACCAGAATCTTTTTCACGCCGCTTTTGGCCAACTCATCGAGGCGCGCTTCGGTGTAGGGTTCGATCCATTTGGCGCGCCCCAGCCGCGACTGAAACGACACCGACCACTTGCCCTCCGGCAATCCCATGCGCTTGGCGAACTCTGCCGCCGTACGCAGGCACTGGCCGCGATAACAGGTGGCGACCACCTCCGGCGGCGCACCGGCGCAGCAATCACCGCCACCCTCAAAGCTGTGACCGGGGTTGAGCTTCTTCAGATGCCGTTCCGGCAAGCCATGAAAGCTCATCAGCAAGTGATCGAAATCCTGCTGCAAATGCGGCCGGGTCGTGGCCACCAGCGCATCGAGGTATTCCGGTTGGTCGTAGAACGGCTGGAGCACCGACAACTGCACGTCGAGGTTTTTCTCGCGTACCACGCGCCTGGCCTCTTCTATGACCGTAGTCGTGGTGCTGTCGGCGAACTGTGGATAAAGCGGCGCCAGGGTGATTCGCTTGTGCCCCGCCGCGACCAGGCGCACCAGCGCCGATTCGATCGACGGCTCGCCGTAACGCATTGCCAGCTCGACCGGGCCGTGTTGCCACTGACTGGTCATCGCTTGTTGCAGGCGACGGCTGAGCACCACCAGCGGCGAGCCCTCGTCCCACCAGATCGAGGCATAAGCATGGGCCGACTGCTCGGGACGCTTGATCAGGATCAGCGACACCAGCAGCCGTCGAACCGGCCATGGCAGGTCGATCACGTACGGGTCCATCAGAAATTGATTGAGGTAGCTGCGCACATCCGCCACCGAGGTGGAGGCAGGTGAACCCAGGTTGACCAGAAGCAAAGCGTGATCGGTCATGCAACGTCCTATTTCAAAGGCGACTGGACAGATCGTCCAAAGCCGCGCGCAAATCCGTGAACTTAAAAGTGAAACCTGCCTGTAACAAACGCACTGGAGTGGCGCGCTGTCCACCCAGCAACAACGAAGACAATTCGCCCAGGCCTACTTTCAAGGCAAGGGTCGGCATCGGCATGAACGCCGGGCGATGCAGCACGCTACCCAGTGTTTTGGCAAACTCGCGATTACGCACGGGTTCGGGCGCGCACGCATTATAGGGACCGCTGGCCTCGTTGCGATGCAGAAGAAAATCAATCAGGGCGATTTGATCGTCGATATGAATCCACGGCATCCACTGCCGGCCGTTGCCGATCGGCCCTCCCAGGCCCAGTTTGAACGGCAGTAACAGCCGCGACAAAAAGCCGCCCTCTGCCGACAGCACCAACCCGGTTCGAATAAGGATGACGCGAATGCCCAGCACCTCAGCTCGCTGTGCGGTCTCTTCCCAGGCGATGCATAACTGACTGGCAAAATCATCGATGACCGGTGGCGACTCTTCGGTCAACTCACGTTCGCCACCATCGCCATACCAGCCGATTGCAGAACCGGAGATCAGCACCTGCGGTTTCTGTGCGCGGCTTTCAAGCCAGGCCAGAAGGGTTTCGGTCAGCGTGATGCGGCTACTCCACAACAGGGCTTTGCGTTTGTGCGTCCAGAGTCGGTCGGCAATCGGTGCCCCGGCAAGATTGATAATCGCATCGACAGGTTCTTGCCCCAGATCCTCCAGCCGTGCAACTCCACGCACTTGGGCACCACATATTTTCGCGACATTTTCAGGTTGGCGACTCCAGACCGTCAGGCGATATCCCTGACCCGACCAGTGCCGGCAAAGCTGACGTCCTATCAAACCAGTACCGCCGGTCAGCAATATGTGCATGACTTCTTCCTCGCGTGGCGTTTTACCTTGTCCATTAGTCTATTTTTATAAGCAGGGATCTTTGGTATCGAGCAGGCTCTATGTTTAACAATAGGCCAAGCTGTCAGATCGAGAACGCTAAAAGTTATACCAAAAAACAATATTGTACAGGTTTGAACCCCGGCGTAGTCTGTACAGAAAGGTAAACGAGGCCCCTATGACTGTACCTATCGCAATCATCGGCACCGGCATTGCCGGACTCTCCGCCGCCCAGGCCCTGACGGACCTCGGGCACGTGGTCCAACTGTTCGATAAAAGTCGCGGCAGCGGCGGGCGCATGTCGAGCAAGCGCAGCGATGCGGGTGCTCTGGACATGGGCGCGCAGTATTTCACTGCCCGCGACCGGCGTTTTGTCAACGAAGTCCAGCGCTGGCAAGCCAAGGGCTGGGTCGCCGAATGGACGCCGCAGCTGTACACCTACCATGGCGGCCAACTCAACCTGTCGCCGGACGAGCAGACCCGCTGGGTCGGCACGCCTCGCATGAGCGCCATCACCCGCGCCCTGCTCGGTGACCTCGAAGTGCATTTCGCCTGTCGGATCACCGAGGTCTATCGCGGTGAAGAACACTGGCACCTGCAGGACGCCGAAGGCTTCACCCACGGACCGTTCAGCCATGTGGTCATCGCCACGCCGGCCCCACAGGCCACGGCTCTGCTGGCATCGGCGCCGAAACTCGCCGGGGCCGCCGCCGGGGTGAAAATGGACCCGACCTGGGCCATCGCCCTGGCCTTCGAAACGCCGCTGGAAACGCCCATGGAAGGCTGCTTCGTACAGGACAGCCCCCTCGACTGGCTGGCCCGAAACCGCAGTAAACCCGGACGCGACAACACCCTCGACACATGGGTCTTGCATGCCACCAGCGCCTGGAGTCGCCAGCACATCGACCTGTCCAAGGAAGCGGTGATCGAACAGTTGCACGGCGCATTTGCCGAACTGCTGCACGATTCAATGCCCGCGCCGAGCTTCAGCCTCGCCCACCGCTGGCTCTACGCCCGCCCCGCCAGCAGTCACGAATGGGGCACCCTGGCCGATGCCGACCTGGGGCTGTACGCCTGTGGCGACTGGTGCCTGTCCGGACGCGTCGAAGGGGCCTGGCTCAGCGGTCAGGAGGCCGCCCGCCGCTTGCATGAGCACCTGCAGTAAAGAGCATCAATCCGAGCAAATCGCTGCTGTCGCCCTGACAGCAGCCCGTCAAAAACCTATACAAATAATTTGACTTGTACAACTTCGAATCTATGATGAAGTTATCTTGTACAGACCCGAACGTTTGTACAGGTTTAGATTCGAGGTGCTCCGATGCTCCACTCCCCCGCCAAACCGAAAATCGCCATCAGCGCCTGCCTGATGGGGCTCGACGTACGCTACAACGGCGGACACAAGGAATCGCGGTTGTGCAGCCGCACCCTCACTGACTACTTCGATTTCATCCCGGTCTGCCCGGAAGTGGCCATCGGCCTGGGCGTACCCCGCCAACCGATTCGGCTGGTGGGCAGTGCAGATCAACCCGAAGCCGTGGGCACCCTCGATCACAACCTTAACGTGACACAACCGCTGGTCACCTACGGCCGGGACATGGCAGCGCAGCTGGGGGATATTTGCGGCTACATCTTCATGCAAAATTCTCCGTCCTGCGGCCTGGAGCGGGTCAAGGTCTACCACGCCAACGGCGCACGGGCGGACAGTGGCGGGCGCGGGATCTACGCCCGGGCCTTCTGCCTGCGGCACCCGGACTTGCCGGTGGAGGAAGACGGCCGGCTCAACGATCCGGTGCTGCGGGAAAACTTCCTCACCCGGGTGTTCGCCTACAGCGCCTGGCAGCAACTACGCCAAGAGGGCATGAGCCGGCGCGGTCTCACGGACTTTCATTCGCGCTACAAATACCTGCTGATGGCCCACAACCCGGTGCAATACAAAACCCTGGGCAACCTGCTGGGCAACATGGGCAAAACCGATCCACAGGAACTGGGCCCCCGATATTTCAGCGAACTGATGGCTGCGCTGAAAAAATGCGCCACACGTCGCACTCACACCAACGTCCTGCAACACCTCAGTGGCTACCTGAAACAGGCCATCAGCGGCGAAGACAAGCGGGAAGTGCAGCATGTGATCAGCCAGTACCGTCTGGGCATCGTGCCACTGGTGGTGCCGCTGACACTGCTCAAACATCACTTTCGCCAACACCCCGATCCGTACATCGCACAGCAGGTTTACCTGCAACCGCACCCGGAAAACCTCAGCCTGCGAAACGCCATTTGATGAAAAAAGCACTCGACACCAGCGCCCGCGAAGACCTCGGCGATGACTTTAAAAAGGCGCTGGACGAAGGCTGGCTGCCGATCCGTGAAGTGGCGCGGCAGACCGGAGTCAATGCCGTGACCTTGCGTGCCTGGGAGCGGCGCTACGGGCTGATCGTGCCGCTACGCACGCCCAAGGGCCATCGGTTGTTCTCGGCCGACCACGTACAACGCATCCAGACCATCCTCACCTGGCTCAACCGTGGCGTTGCCGTCAGCCAGGTCAAACCATTGCTCGACACGCCGCAAGCCTTCAGCGAGTCCGTCGACAACGATTGGCACGCCTTGCTGCAAACGTTGCTGCAGGCAGTCAGCCGATTGCAGGAGCGCGCCCTGGATGACAGCGTCAATCAGGCGATGGCGCTGTATCCGCCGCGAACCCTGTGCGAGCAATTGCTGATGCCCTTGCTGGCCGCTCTGGAGCAACGCTGGCAAGGCCAGTTCGGGGCGCAGATGGAGCGGGGCTTTTTTTGTGCCTGGTTGCGCAGCAAGTTCGGTGCGCGCATCTACCATAACAATCGTCAGTTGCGCACCGCGCCGCTGCTGCTGGTCAACCACTCGGACCTGCCTGTGGAACCGCACCTGTGGCTCACGGCCTGGCTGATCAGCAGCGCGGATTGCCCGGTGGAGGTCTTCGACTGGCCGCTGCCTGTCGGAGAATTGGCATTGGCGGTCGAACTTCTGCAACCCCGAGGAGTTCTGCTGTACTCAAGCAAAGCCCTGAATCCGGCGCAGCTGCCGAAACTTTTCAAAGGCGTTAGTTGCCCAAAAATGATTGCCGGACCAACGGTATGCATCCACCACACCGAGTTGTCCGCAAGTACTGCCGTGATCGCTGATCTGTACCTGGCCGAAGATCCGTTGTCGGCACATCAGGCACTCGTTCAGCGCGGGCTGATTTAAATGGATCCCGTGGATACCAAAATGCAATTGATCTGGCTGCGCAGCGACTTGCGCCTACATGACAACACCGCCCTCTCGGCCGCCGCGGCTCGCGGCCCGTGCGTGGCGGTGTACCTGCTGAGTCCGGAGCAATGGCTGGAACACGACGATGCGCCCTGCAAAGTGGACTTCTGGCTGCGTAACCTGCGCGAGTTGAGCCGCGAACTGGGTCAACTGAACATTCCCCTGCTGATCCGCCAGGCCCCTCGCTGGGATGACGCACCCAGCGTATTGCTGAACCTGTGCCGACAGTGGCAGGTCGATGCGTTGCACCTCAACGAGGAATACGGCATCCACGAGTCCCGTCGCGATGCAGCGGTCGCCCGGACGCTACAGGCTGAAGGGATCGAAGTTCGCCGCTACCTCGATCAATTGCTGTTCAAGCCCGGGAGCGTGCTGACCCGCACCGGCACTTACTTTCAGGTCTTCAGCCAGTTCCGCAAAGTCTGCTACGAACGACTGCACCACTCGCTGCCCAGCCTGGTCCGCGCGCCGCACAAACAAGCGCCGCTGAACATTGCCAGCGATGCGATCCCCTTGAGTGTCGACGGCTTCGCAACACCCGCTGATAACCTGCGCAACCTGTGGCCGGCGGGCGAAGCCGAAGCCCGGCGTCGCCTCGACAGCTTTAGCGATGTGCAGATCGAGCACTATCAAAGCGAACGGGATTTCCCGGCGAAGCCCGGCACCAGTCAGCTCTCGGCCTATCTCGCCGCCGGGGTGATTTCTGCGCGCCAATGCCTGCACGCCGCCTTGAACAGCAATCAAGGTGAATTCGAAAGCGGCAAGACCGGCGCCGTCACCTGGATCAACGAACTGCTGTGGCGCGAGTTCTACAAACACATCCTGGTAGGCTACCCACGGGTTTCCCGGCACCGCGCGTTTCGTCCGGAAACCGAAGCGCTGGCCTGGCGCAACGCCCCAGAAGAGCTGGCCGCCTGGCAACAGGCGCGTACCGGCTTGCCGATCATCGACGCCGCCATGCGCCAACTGCTGGCAACCGGCTGGATGCACAACCGCCTGCGCATGGTGGTGGCGATGTTCCTGACCAAAAACCTGCTGATCGACTGGCGCGAAGGCGAACGCTTTTTCATGCGTCACCTGATTGATGGCGACCTGGCGGCGAACAATGGTGGCTGGCAGTGGAGTTCTTCCACCGGCACCGACTCGGCGCCTTACTTCCGGATTTTCAACCCGCTGAGCCAGTCGGAAAAATTCGACCCCGAAGGCGTATTCATCAAGCAGTGGTTGCCAGAACTGGCCGGGTTGAATAAAAAAGACGTGCACAACCCCGCCAATCTCGGCGGCCTTTTCGGTGTTGTGGATTACCCCTCACCGATCGTCGACCTGGGTACTTCCCGTACACGTGCGTTGACGGCATTCAAAAACCTGCCCTCACGGCAATACGCCGCCGTTGGGTCATGAATTACCGCCACCGGGATTACTTCGATGCCGGGGGCTTTGCTTTATGAACATTTACCCGTATTGGGCCGGGCAATCGCCTGGCTGAAAAGGAGATTGGGATGAGTCGGACACTCGCACGACGATACTGGCTGACCGGTGCAAGCAGCGGCATCGGTGCCGCCCTGGCCGAAGAAATCCTGAAAACCGGTGCGCACCTGGCCGTCAGTTCGCGCACCGTGCCCCCCCTGAAAGACTTGTCGCTACGTTATCCGGGGCAAGTGCTGGTGGTCCCCGGAGACCTGACCAACAGCCAGACCGTACGCGAGATCGGCGAGCAGATTGCCGAGGACTGGGGCTCGCTGGACACCGTGATACTGAACGCCGGCACCTGCGAGTACGTGGATGCCAAGCAGTTCGATGCGTCGATTGTCGAGCATGTGGTGCGCACTAACCTGTTGGCCAGCAGCTATTGCATCGACGCCGCCCTGCCATTGCTGCGTGCCGGCACCGCACCGCATATGGTGGCCATGGCCAGTACGGTGACCTACCTGCCGCTGCCCAAGGCAGAAGCCTACGGCACTTCGAAGGCCGGGCTACGTTATCTGTTCGAATCCCTGCGCATCGACCTGGCCCCGGAAGGCATAGAACTCACGGTAATCAGCCCCGGGTTTGTCGAGACGCCGCTGACGGCAAAAAACGACTCGCCCATGGCCTTGAGCTGGCCGGTGGAGAAAGCCGCGCGGCACATCTTCGAAAAACTCAAGGACCGCCCGTTGGAAATCGCTTTCCCCGCAGCGTTCATGACCGCCCTCTGGCCACTCTCCAAACGGCCGGACCAAATAAAACTGGAGATCGGCAAACGCATGGTGCGCAGCCAGCCGCCGATCAAGGATCAACCCTGAAAGTCGTCATCAATGGCGGCGGTGTCTCGGACGCTCAGATATTTGAGCGTCCGTCAGACCTTTCACACAGTACCCGGTGACTGCCTTACACTGCGCGCCATGAAAACCATCCCCCATACGCAAATCGCGGAACCCGCGGTCACCTGCTCGACCTGCGCAGCCTGCTGCTGCCAGCTCGAAGTCATGCTGATCACAGATACGGGCGTGCCTGAACGGTTCATCGATACCGATGACTGGGGCGGGGAAGTGATGTTGCGCCTGGATGACGGTTGGTGTGCCGCGCTGGATCGCAACACGATGATGTGCACGATCTACGAAAAACGCCCGCTGATCTGCCGGGAGTTCGAGATGGGCGCTCCGGAGTGCATCGAAGAACGCCAGGGGATTTCGACGGCGTATCGCTGAACTGGAAAACCACGTGTCCCCCTGTGGGAGCGAGCTTGCTCGCGATAGCGATTTCAGACTCAACATTGATGTTGAATGAAACATCGTCATCGCGAGCAAGCTCGCTCCCACAGAGGGATTTACAACCCGCTGAAACCGTGGTGCTTACAACGGCATCGTGTAATGCAATGCGTAACTTTCTACACCATCGTTCGGAGTGGTGATCCCGGCGTTGGAATAGTGCGTCGCACGAACCCCGACTTCATGTCCGCCGGTAAAGCGCAAACCGAAACCAAAGCGGTCTTCGAACTGAAAGGCGCTGCCCAGATCGTTGCTTTCGACTTCGGTGCTGGCAAACGCCGCCACGCCAATCCCAAACTCGATGTAGGGTTTGACGTTCTGGCCGGCAAACTCATAAACAAGCACGGGTGAGAACGACAGGCTGTGGTTACTGGATTTCTCGTCACCTTCCCAATAGGTATAGGCGCCGTCCCAGTAACCGGTCAGACGACCAACGTCGCTCTGCCACCAGCTCTGGTCCCAATCGAATTGCATCCCCAATCGATAGGTCATGGTCGACTCGCCGGTTTGCCCCACGGCAAATTCCACACCTGCCGCCTGCGCGGTAAAAGTGTGCCCCAAAAGTGCGGCCGCAATCGCGGCCAAGCAGAATAGTCGCTTCACTTGAAACTTCCTTTTCCGAACGATTTCGTATGGTTTTTTTGTTACCAAGCCCTGCAAAACTATAGAAGTCAGCGATTTATCAGAAGTTTACCCCGACTCTTCGTATCCCCCCGGACAGCCATCTACCTGTTGAAGCTTCGCACAACACCAGAGGTATTCCACAGTATCGGCAAGATATTTCTGAAATGAAGCGGATCGGCGCTGGTCCAGAACTGTGCCTCACGGGCAGGTCCCTGGGCGAGCAGCTCGCCTTCGGCCAGCAGACGCTGAAGTTGTCGCGCGACGGCAGCGCCGGTGTCGATCAGGCTGATGTCCTCGGGGATCATCTGCCGCAGCATCGGCTTGAGAAAGGGGTAATGGGTGCAGCCGAGAATCAGAGTGTCCGCGCCGGCAGCCAGCAGTGGCTCGACATACCCGGCCAACAGCTGGCGCAACTCGGGGCTGCGCAGGTCGCCGTTTTCAATCAGCTCCACAAGCCCTGGACAGGGCTGGGTGATCACTTTCACGTCCGTGGCGAAGCGGTCGAGCAACGCGGCGAACTTGGCGCTCTGCAAAGTGCCTGTGGTGGCCAGCACCCCCACCACGCCGGAGCGGGTTGCGGCGGCGGCCGGCTTGACTGCCGGCTCCATGCCAACGATGGGCCATTCCGGATAGTCGCGACGCAGGTCGGCGACCCCGGCAACCGTCGCCGTGTTGCACGCCAGCACCAAAGCCTTGGCGCCCTGTTGCCGAAAGAAGTCGGCCATCACGCTGCAACGTTGCTGGATAAATTCCGGGGATTTTTCGCCGTAGGGAACATTCCCGCAGTCGGCGACGTACAACAGCGACTCATTGGGCAGCAAACGCTGGATCTCGGCCAGTACCGAGAGCCCACCGACACCGGAGTCGAACACGCCAATCGGCGCTTCACGCATGTTTCGGCCCACAGACGCTGCAGCCCGGATCGCGCTTGACCCGCAGTTCACGGAAGCGCGTGCCCAAGGCATCGATCAACAACAGGCGCCCCACCAGCGGCTCGCCGAATCCGGCCAGCAACTTCAACGCTTCAAGCGCTTGCAGACTGCCGACCAGCCCCACCAGCGGACCGACCACGCCGGCCTCGCTACAGGTCAATTCGGCTTCGCTGCCGTGCCCGTATAAACAGTGGTAACACGGACTCTCCGGTCGACGCGGATCGAACACCGACAGCTGCCCTTCGAGGCGAATCGCCGCGCCGCTGACCAGCGGTTTGCCGGCCGCCACGCAAGCGGCGTTGACCGCTTCACGGGTGGAAAAATTGTCAGAACAATCGAGGACCAGATCCACTCTGGCCACTGCGGCGGCCAGGGAGTCTTCGTCCAGCGCCGCACGATGGGCGATCAGTTGAATCTCGGGGTTGATCGCCGTCAGGCGCTTGATTGCCGAATCGACCTTGGTCATGCCGACGCTGTCGGTGTCGTGAATGATCTGGCGTTGCAGGTTGGTCAGGTCGACCGTATCGAAGTCCGCCAGGTGCAACTCACCAACGCCGGCGGCCGCCAGATACAGCGCCACTGGCGCGCCAAGGCCGCCAAGACCGACGATCAATACGCGGCTTTCCTTGAGCCGCAACTGGCCGTCGATATCGATGTGTTGCAGCAGAATCTGCCGGCTGTAGCGCAGCAATTCCTGATCATTCAGCACGGCAGGCGCCCCAGACTGATGCGTTGATGACCGCCCAGATCGGTGCGGCTGTGGACTTCTTCGAATCCCCGGGTCAGCAGCAAATCGCGAACCGCCTCGGCCTGATCATAGCCGTGTTCGAGCATCAGCCAACCGCCGGCGTCCAGATGGTCCGGTGCCTGGGCAACGATCAAGCGCAGATCGTCGAGCCCGTCGACACCCGCCACCAGGGCGCTGGCCGGTTCAAAGCGCACGTCGCCCTCGACCAGATGCGGATCGGCCGCTGCGATGTAGGGCGGATTGCTGATGATCAGTTGAAAACGCTGACCTTCCAGAGCGCTGAACCAATGGCTGCTCAGCACGGTGGCGTTGTCCAGGTGCAGGCGCTGGCGATTGCGTTCGGCCAGGGCCACAGCTTCCAGCACACGATCCACGGCAGTGACGCTCCAGGCCGGACGCTCGCTGGCCAGGGCCAGGGCAATCGCGCCGCTGCCCGTGCCAAGGTCGAGTACCTTGGCCGGTGTGGCCGGCAACAGTTCCAGCGCGGCTTCCACCAGCAGTTCGGTGTCGGGGCGCGGGATCAGCGTGTGCGGTGCCACTTCCAGGTCCAGCTTCCAGAAACCCTGCTGGCCGAGGATATAGGCCACCGGCTCGCCGCTGCGGCGGCGCTGCAAATACTCGGCGAACGTCAGCGCCGCTTCGCTCGGTACGATGCGCTCCGGCCAGGTATGCAGGAAACTGCGGGACTTGCCCAAGGCCGCCGCCAGCAGCAGTTCGGCATCCAGACGCGCCGTCGGCGAGTCGGGTAAATCGGCGGCGCGCAACAAACTGGCAATGATCGTCATTTACTCACCTATCGCTGCCAGTTGATCGGCCTGGTACTCGGCCAGCAACGGCTCGATCACCGCCTCGACACCGCCGGCGAGGATCTCGTCGAGGGAATACAAGGTCAGGTTGACTCGATGATCGGTGACCCGGCCCTGGGCAAAATTATAGGTGCGGATACGCTCTGAGCGGTCGCCGGAACCGACCAGCAACTTGCGCTCGCTGGCGATGGCGTTGGCCGCGGCGGAGGTCTGCTGATCGTTCAGCTTGGCCGACAACCAGGACATCGCCCGGGCGCGGTTCTTGTGCTGTGAACGTTCTTCCTGGCACTCGACCACAATACCGGACGGCAAGTGCGTGATACGGATCGCCGAGTCGGTCTTGTTGACGTGCTGGCCACCGGCACCGGAGGAGCGATAGGTATCGATGCGCAGATCGGCCGGGTTGATCTCGATGGCTTCCTGTTCGTCCGGTTCGGGCAATACCGCCACGGTGCAGGCCGACGTGTGAATGCGGCCTTGGGATTCGGTCGCCGGAACCCGCTGCACGCGGTGCGCGCCGGATTCGAACTTCAGCTTGCCGTAGACGTTGTCGCCCTCGACCCGGGCAATCACCTCTTTATAGCCGCCGTGTTCACCCTCGTTCTCCGAAAGGATCTCCACCCGCCAGCCACGACGCTCGGCGTAACGCGAATACATGCGGAACAGGTCGCCGGAGAAAATCGCCGCTTCGTCACCACCGGTACCGGCACGGATCTCGAGGAACACGTTGCGGCCGTCGTTCGGGTCCTTGGGCAGCAGCATGCGCTGCAGGTCGGCTTCGAGCGTGACCAGGCGTTCCTTGGCCTCGCGGACTTCTTCCACGGCCATTTCCCGCATGTCCGGGTCGCTGTCCTTGAGCAGTGCCTGGGCGCCTTCGAGGTCGTCCTGCACTTTCAGCAGTTCTTTATAGACGCCCACGATCGGTTCAACTTCCGCGTACTCCTTGGAATAGGTGCGGAACTTGTTCTGATCGGAAATGACCTCGCCATCGCCCAACAGGGCGGTCAATTCCTCGAAACGGTCCTGGAGGATATCCAGCTTATTGAGCAGTGACGCTTTCATTGCGGTTTTTTATCCGAAAAGCTATCCGATGAGCCCTCACCGAGGGCAAAGAGTTCCTGGGCCATCGCCAGCGCATCCAGGCGACCTTCGGCAGAGAGCTTTTTCAACTGCACGCTCGGTGCGTGCAACAGTTTGTTGGTCAGCCCGCGGGCCAGTTGCACCAGCACCTCTTCGGCACTGGTGCCGTTGGCCAGCATGCGCTGGGCCTTTTGCAATTCTTCATCGCGCAGGCGTTCGCTCTGTTGACGATAGGCCTTGAGCACGTCCACCGCCGCCAATTCGCGCAGGCGGATCATGAAATCTTCGGCACCGATCGAGACCATCTCTTCGGCGGCCTGGGCTGCGCCCTGGCGGCTCTTGAGGTTCTCGGCAACCACTTCGTGGAGGTCGTCGACGCTATAGAGGTAAACGTCGTCCAGTTCGCCGACTTCTGGCTCGATGTCGCGGGGAACAGCGATATCCACCATGAAGATCGGTTTGTGCTTGCGCAGTTTCAAGGCGCTTTCCACCGCACCCTTGCCCAGAATCGGCAACTGGCTGGCGGTGGAACTGATGACGATATCGCTGCGCACCAGCTCTGCCGGAATATCCGACAGCAGCACCGCATGGGCACCGAACTGTTCGGCCAGGATGCTCGCGCGCTCCAGGGTGCGGTTGGCGACCACGATGCGCTTTACACCCAGGTCATGCAGATGGCGGGCGACCAGGGTGATGGTCTCGCCGGCGCCGATCAACAAGGCCTGGCTGCGTTGCAGGTCGCTGAAAATCTGCTTGGCCAGGCTCACTGCGGCAAACGCTACCGACACCGGGTTCTCGCCGATGGCCGTGTCGGTGCGCACCTGCTTGGCCGCATTGAACGTGGCCTGGAACAGCCTACCGAGCAACGGCCCGATGGTGCCGGCCTCGCGGGCCACGGCATAGGCCGATTTCATCTGGCCAAGAATCTGCGGTTCGCCCAACACCAGCGAGTCGAGCCCGGAAGCCACCCGCATCATGTGACGAACTGCCGCATCATCTTCATGCACATAGGCGCTTTCGCGCAGCTCGTCGTAGCTCAAATGATGATATTCGGCCAGCCAGCGCAGCACGACGTCCGCCGACAGGTGATCCTGTTCTATATAGAGTTCACTGCGATTGCAGGTGGAGAGGATCGCAGCTTCGCGGCTGTCGGTGAGTCGGCAGAGCTGCTGCAAGGCCTCAACCAGCTGCTCAGGGGTAAAAGCCACGCGCTCGCGGACGTCTACTGAAGCAGTCTTGTGGTTAATACCGAGTGCAAGGAAGGCCATTCAAAGTCGCTGATGGTGACGTGAAGCCGGCAATTGTCCTACTTCGACGGAATCAGAACAACTACTCGATATCTATCGCCCCATCAGGCGCCGCCGCGGGTTGCGAGCGGTTCTCGTTTACACAAGCATCAGGGCGACGCGGATCGGGCTGGCAGGTAAATTGCCGGGCCGGTTATGTTTGCTCGAAAGCTTGTGTCATGATGATCCGACCGCAGGTTAGTCGTCCTCTTCCTATATGAATAGATCCTCCGCGTTGCTCCTCGCTCTTGTCTTCCTCAGCGGCTGCCAGGCCTTGGCACCCGTTTCGTCGGACGGTGCGCCGCCGGTTGAAGACAGCACCCCGGCCCCTGAAAAGCTCAAGGTCTACAGCCCATTCAGCGAGGAAACCATCTTCAGCCTGTTGAGCGCCGAACTGGCTGGCCAGCGCAATCGTTTTGACATTGCCCTGGACAACTATGTGACCCAGGCCATCAACACCCAGGATCCGGGCATCTCCGAGCGGGCATTTCGTATCGCCGAATATCTGGGCGCCGACCAGGCAGCCCTGGATACTGCGCTGATCTGGGCCAGGAACGCCCCCGACGACCTCGAAGCGCAACGCGCCGCCGCCGTGCAACTGGCGCGCGCCGGGCGTTATGACGACTCCATGGTCTATATGGAGAAAGTCCTGCAAGGCAAAGGCGACACCCATTTCGACTTCCTTGCGCTATCCGCGGCCGACACCGACCAGGACACCCGCAACGGCTTGATGAAAAGCTTCGACCGTTTGTTGCAGCGTCATCCGGACAACGGCCAGCTGATTTTCGGCAAGGCCTTGCTGATGCAACAGGATGGCGACGCCAAGGGCGCGCTGAAGCTGCTGGAAGACAATCCGCCGGAGGACGGCGAAATTGCGCCGATCCTGCTGCGCGCACGCCTGCTGCAAACCTTGAATCGCGGTGACGAAGCCCTGCCGCTGCTGCAGAAAAGCATCAAGAAATACCCGGACGACAAGCGCCTGCGCCTGACTTACGCGAGGATGCTGGTTGAACAGGACCGCATGGACGACGCCAAGGCCGAGTTCTCGAGCCTGGTCCAGCAATACCCGGAAGACGACGAACTGCGTTACTCCCTGGCGCTGGTGTGCCTGGAAGCCAAGGACTGGAATGAGGCCAAGGGTCATCTTGAAGACCTGATCGCCCGGGAAAGCCATGTCGACTCGGCGCACCTGAACCTCGGCCGCATCGCCGAAGAACAAAACGACCCGCAAGGCGCGCTGATCGAATACGCCAAGGTTGGCCCGGGCAACGACTTCCTGCCGGCGCAATTGCGTCAGGCCGACATCCTGATCAACAACGGCAAGACCGCCGAAGCGCAACGCAAGCTGGCGGCAGAACGCGATGAGCAGCCGGATTACGCCATCCAGTTGTACCTGATCGAAGTCGAAACCCTGTCCGCCAACAATCAGGGCGACAAGGCCTGGAATGCTCTGCAACAGGCCTTGCAGAAATACCCGGACGACCTGAACCTGCTCTACACCCGCGCCATGCAGGCGGAAAAACGCAATGACCTGGCGCAGATGGAAAAAGACCTGCGTACGATCATCAAGCGCGACCCGGACAATGCCATGGCGTTGAATGCCCTGGGCTACACCCTGTCCGACCGCACCACGCGCTACGCCGAAGCCAAGGCCCTGATCGAACAGGCACACCAGATCAGTCCGGAAGACCCGGCGGTACTCGACAGCCTTGGCTGGGTGAATTACCGCTTGGGCAATCTCGACGAAGCCGAGCGCCTGCTGCGCCAGGCCCTGGATCGCTTCCCCGATCAGGAAGTCGCCGCTCACCTGGGTGAAGTCCTGTGGGCCAACGGCAAACAGCGTGAAGCGAAACAAGTCTGGGGCAAGTTCCTCAAGGAACAGCCTGACAGCCCGACCCTGCGCGGCACCATCAAACGCCTGACCGGATCAGAGACTCTTTAAAATTATGTTTTTGCGCCATTTCATCGTTTTCAGCTTTATCGCCCTGCTCGCCGGTTGTGCCGGCCTGGGTCCCCGTGAGTCGGTCGAGGGCCATGGCAACGCCGCCCAATGGCGCGAGCACAAACAGCAACTGACCGGCCTCGATGGCTGGCAGATCGACGGCAAGATCGGCATCCGTGCCCCGAAAGACTCGGGCAGCGGCACGCTGTTCTGGTTGCAGCGCCAGGATTACTACGACATTCGCCTGTCGGGACCACTGGGCCGCGGCGCGGCTCGCCTGACCGGACGCCCGGGCAAGGTGTCGCTGGAAGTCGCCAACCAGGGACGTTACGACGCGCCGAATCCGGAAGTGCTGCTCGAAGAACAGCTTGGCTGGAAGCTGCCGGTGTCCAACCTGGCCTGGTGGGTGCGCGGGCTCCCGGCTCCCGACAGCAAAAGTCGCCTGACCCTGGACGGCGACAGCCGCCTGGCGAGCCTTGAACAGGATGGCTGGAAGATCGACTACACCGCCTACACCCAGCAAAACGGTTTCTGGCTACCCGAGCGCATCAAGCTCAGCGGCACCGACCTTGATGTCACGCTGGTGATCAAGATCTGGCAACCGCGCAAACTGGGGTCATGACATGCCGGCCAATCGCCTGACGCTGCCCTCGCCAGCCAAACTCAATTTGATGCTGCACATCCTGGGTCGTCGCGAAGACGGCTACCACGAACTGCAGACGATGTTTCAGTTTCTCGATTACGGCGACGAAATCACCTACGCCCTGCGCGATGACGGTGTCATTCATCTGCACACTGAGTTCGAAGGCGTTCCCCACGACAGCAATCTGATCGTCAAGGCCGCCAGAAAACTGCAGGAACAATCCGCTTGCTCGCTGGGCGTCGATATCTGGATCGACAAGATCCTGCCCATGGGTGGCGGCATCGGTGGCGGCAGCTCGAATGCCGCAACAACATTGCTGGGCTTGAATCATCTGTGGCAATTGGGCTGGGATGAAGATCGCCTGGCCGGGCTGGGGTTGACGCTGGGCGCCGACGTCCCGGTTTTCGTACGTGGCCACGCGGCTTTCGCCGAGGGCGTGGGGGAGAAACTGACCCCTGTGGACCCGGAAGAACCGTGGTATCTGGTGCTGGTGCCGCAAGTCTCTGTTAGTACGGCAGAAATTTTTTCAGATCCGTTGTTGACACGTAACACTCCTCCCATTAAAGTGCGCCCCGTTCCCAAGGGAAACAGTCGAAATGACTGCTTGCCGGTGGTAACAAGGCGTTATCCAGAGGTACGTAACGCTTTGAATTTGTTAGGTAAATTTACCGAAGCAAAACTCACCGGAACTGGAAGTTGTGTGTTTGGGGGCTTCCCAAGCAAAGCTGAAGCTGATAAAGTCTCGGCCCTTCTGACAGAGACCCTTACAGGATTTGTAGCAAAAGGAAGCAACGTTTCGATGTTGCATCGCAAGCTGCAAAGTCTGCTCTAAAGGAACCGATTACTGGGTAATCGTTGCAACAGATACAGGGGCGTCGCCAAGCGGTAAGGCAGCAGGTTTTGATCCTGCCATGCGTTGGTTCGAATCCAGCCGCCCCTGCCATTTTCCTATACTCATCCAGGTTACCCTCAGCCTTCAGGTACTGCGCGTGTCCAAGATGATGGTCTTTACGGGGAACGCTAACCCCGATCTGGCTCGGCGTGTCGTACGTCAGCTGCATATCCCTCTCGGTGACATCTCTGTCGGTAAATTCTCCGACGGCGAAATTACAGCCGAGATCAATGAAAACGTTCGCGGTAAAGACGTCTT
This sequence comes from Pseudomonas jessenii, assembly GCF_002236115.1. GTDB lineage: Bacteria > Pseudomonadota > Gammaproteobacteria > Pseudomonadales > Pseudomonadaceae > Aquipseudomonas > Aquipseudomonas jessenii. The sequence goes on from NZ_NIWT01000003.1 coordinate 811,411, forward strand.
CATTATTCAGCCGACTTGCGCTCCGACCAACGATAACCTGATGGAACTGGTAGTGATGGCTGATGCCTTCCGCCGCTCCTCGGCTACTCGTATCACTGCTGTTATTCCTTACTTTGGTTATGCCCGTCAGGATCGCCGTCCGCGTTCCGCACGTGTGGCTATCAGCGCGAAAGTCGTGGCTGACATGCTTACCGTAGTCGGCATCGACCGTGTTCTCACGGTTGATCTGCATGCTGACCAAATCCAGGGTTTCTTCGATATTCCGGTAGATAACATCTACGGCTCCCCGGTTCTGGTGGATGACATCGAAGATCAGCGCTTCGAAAACCTGATGATCGTGTCCCCGGACATTGGTGGCGTCGTGCGTGCACGTGCCGTTGCCAAATCCCTGGGCGTGGATCTCGGGATCATCGACAAACGCCGTGAGAAAGCCAATCACTCTGAAGTGATGCATATCATCGGTGATGTCGAAGGGCGTACCTGTATTCTGGTCGATGACATGGTCGATACCGCCGGCACCCTGTGCCACGCGGCCAAGGCCTTGAAAGAGCATGGCGCTGCCAAGGTTTTCGCCTACTGCACGCACCCTGTGCTGTCGGGTCGGGCGATCGAAAACATCGAAAATTCCGTGCTGGACGAGTTGGTGGTGACTAACACCATTCCTCTGTCCGCTGCAGCACAAGCCTGTGCGCGTATCCGCCAACTGGATATCGCACCGGTAGTTGCCGAGGCGGTCCGCCGCATCAGCAATGAAGAATCGATCAGCGCGATGTTCCGCTAAGGGCCCAGCCCTTCTCGAAATGTCTCGTTGACGAAAAGCGCCCCGCCCCGGCATTCCTGTCGGGGCGGGGCTTTTTTGCCCATATCGCCTTTAGCGCTGGTCGCAAACGCTGGGGCGAGTGTGGTTATTTTGGAGATACAACATGAACGATTTTACTCTGAATGCTGAAGTGCGTTCCGACCTGGGGAAAGGTGCGAGCCGCCGCCTGCGTCGTCTCGCAAGCCTGGTTCCAGCTGTAGTTTACGGTGGCGACAAAGCCCCTGAATCCATCAGCATGCTGGCCAAAGAAGTTGCCAAACTGCTCGAAAACGAAGCGGCTTACAGCCACATCATCGAGCTGAACGTTGGTGGCACCAAGCAGAACGTCGTGATCAAAGCCCTGCAGCGTCACCCGGCCAAAGGCCACGTGATGCACGCTGACTTCGTACGCGTAGTAGCCGGCCAGAAACTGACCGCTATCGTTCCAGTGCACTTCATCAACGAAGAAGCACCGACCAAGAAAGGCGGCGAAATCTCGCACGTTGTTGCCGAGATCGAAGTTTCCTGCCTGCCGAAAGATCTGCCTGAGTTCATCGAAGTCGACCTGGCTAACGCTGAAATCGGTTCGATCATTCACCTGTCGGACCTCAAGGCTCCTAAAGGCGTTGAGTTCGTGGCCCTGGCACACGGTGATGACAAGGCTGTTGCCAACGTCCACGCTCCACGTGTTGCTCCAGAAGCTGCAGAAGGCGCTGCAGAGTAATTTTACTCTGTACGCCGGAGTGACCGGAAACATCGCGGACTAGAGCATAGCGAGAAAGCGGGCGAGAACGCGGAGTTTACATCATGGTAAATGAGCAATTTTCGTCCACTTTCGCCGCTATCCCTGATTGCGGCGATGTTATCCACCACTCCAAGGAAGGGCCCCTATCGTGACTGCCATCAAACTGATCGTTGGCCTGGGAAATCCAGGCGCTGAATACGAACAGACCCGGCATAACGCAGGGGCCCTTTTTGTTGAGCGCATCGCGAACGCACAAGGCGTAAACCTTGTGGCGGACCGCAAATATTTCGGCCTGACCGGGCGCTATTCGCATCAGGGTCAGGATGTTCGTCTGCTGATTCCCACCACGTACATGAACCGCAGCGGCCAGGCCGTGGCGGCCCTTGCAGGTTTCTTCCGCATCAAGCCTGAAGAAATCCTCGTGGCACACGACGAACTCGACCTGCCTCCAGGCGTCGCCAAACTCAAAGTGGGCGGTGGCCATGGCGGTCACAACGGGCTGCGCGACATCATTGCGCAACTGGGCAATCAGAACACTTTCCACCGCCTGCGGCTTGGCATCGGTCATCCGGGCGTCGCCAGTATGGTTTCAAATTTCGTCCTGGGTCGTGCGCCACGCGCCGAACAGGAAAAACTCGATGCCAGCATCGACTTTGCCCTCGGCGTGCTGCCGGATATCCTCGCCGGGGAATGGAACCGCGCGATGAAAAACCTGCACAGCCAGAAGGCCTGACTCTTATCCGAGGGGAAACACCATGGGATTCAATTGCGGCATCGTCGGCCTGCCTAACGTCGGCAAGTCCACCCTGTTCAACGCCCTGACCAAATCCGGGATCGCGGCCGAGAACTTCCCCTTCTGCACCATCGAGCCTAACAGCGGTATCGTGCCGATGCCGGATCCGCGTCTGGATGCCCTGGCAGCCATCGTCAATCCAAAGCGCATCCTGCCGACCACCATGGAATTCGTCGACATCGCGGGCCTGGTTGCCGGCGCGTCGAAAGGTGAAGGCCTGGGCAACAAGTTCCTGGCCAACATCCGTGAAACCGATGCCATCGCCCACGTGGTCCGCTGCTTCGAAGACGAGAACGTGATTCACGTTTCCAACAGCGTCGACCCGAAACGCGACATCGAAATCATCGACCTGGAACTGATCTTCGCCGACCTCGACAGCTGCGAGAAGCAACTGCAGAAAGTCGCGCGCAACGCCAAGGGCGGTGACAAGGACGCAGTGGTCCAGAAAGGCCTGCTGGAGCAACTGATCGCTCACTTCACCGAAGGCAAGCCGGCGCGCAGCCTGATGAAGAACATGGGCACCGACGAGAAAGCAGTGATCAAGGGCTTCCACCTGCTGACCACCAAACCGGTCATGTACATCGCCAACGTCGCTGAAGACGGTTTCGAGAACAACCCGCACCTGGACGTTGTACGTGCCATCGCCGAAGAAGAAGGCGCCGTGGTTGTTCCGGTGTGCAACAAGATCGAAGCGGAAATCGCCGAGCTCGATGACGGCGAAGAAAAAGACATGTTCCTCGAAGCCCTGGGCCTCGAAGAGCCTGGCCTGAACCGCGTGATCCGCGCCGGCTACGAAATGCTGCACCTGCAGACCTACTTCACCGCCGGTGTCGAAGAAGTCCGTGCCTGGACCGTCCGCGTCGGTGCCACCGCACCACAAGCCGCTGGCGTGATCCACACCGACTTCGAAAAAGGCTTCATCCGCGCCGAAGTGATCGCCTACAACGACTTCATCCAGTACAAGGGCGAAGCCGGTACCAAGGAAGCCGGTAAATGGCGCCTGGAAGGCAAGGATTACATCGTTAAAGACGGCGACGTGATGCACTTCCGCTTCAACGTGTAAGCCATACGCCCAAGAAAAAGCCGCGTTTGATACGCGGCTTTTTTTGTGCCTTGTTTTTGCTTTTCTGTGGGAGCGAGCTTGCTCGCGATAGCGGTGTGTCAGCCAACAAAGATACTGACTGACACTCCGTCATCGCGAGCAAGCTCGCTCCCACAGGGGATTTGTGCTGGATCAGGACTTTTTCGTACGCGGCAGGAAGATCGCCAGCACCCCAAACAGCGGCAGGAACGAACACAGGTAGTACACGTATTCGATGCCGTGAATATCCGCCAGATGGCCCAGCAACGCCGCGCCAATCCCGCCGAAGCCGAACATCAAACCGAAGAATATCCCGGCGATCATCCCGACATTACCCGGCACCAGTTCCTGGGCGTACACCACGATGGCCGAGAACGCCGAGGCGAGGATGAAGCCGATGACCACGCTGAGGATGCTGGTCCAGAACAGGTCGACATGGGGCAGCAGCAAGGTGAACGGCGCAACGCCGAGGATCGAGAACCAGATCACCGCCTTGCGCCCGATCCTGTCACCGATCGGCCCGCCAAAGAACGTCCCCGCCGCGACCGCGCCGAGAAACAGGAACAGGTGCAACTGCGAGCTGGCCACCGACAGGTCGAACTTCTCGATCAGATAAAACGTGAAGTAGCTGGTGAGGCTCGACATGTAGAAATACTTGGAGAACACCAGTAACCCGAGCACCACCAGCGCACTGGTCACTCGGCCCTTGGACAAACCGTGAGTCGCCGCCTGGCCTTGCTTGAGCTTGAACAGGTTCAAATGGTTGGCGTACCAGCGGCTGATCCGGTAGAGCACGAAAAGCGCAAACACCGCGAACAGGCCGAACCAGGCCACCTGCCCTTGACCGTAGGGAATGATGATCGCCGCCGCCAACAACGGGCCGAACGCCGAGCCTGCGTTACCGCCGACCTGGAAGGTCGATTGCGCAAGCCCGAAGCGTCCGCCTGAAGCCAGGCGCGCCACGCGGGACGCTTCCGGGTGGAAGGTCGATGAACCGATGCCGATCAGCCCCGCCGCCAACAGGATTAGCGGGAAGCTGCCGACCACCGACATCATCAGAATCCCGACCAGGGTGCAGACCGTACCCGCCGGCAACAACCAGGGCTTGGGATGACGATCGGTGTAGTAACCGACCCACGGCTGCAGCAGCGAGGCCGTCAACTGGAACGTCAGGGTGATCAGGCCGACCTGAGTGAAGGTCAGGCCATAGTTGGCCTTGAGCATCGGATAGATCGACGGCAGCACCGACTGGATCAAGTCGTTGATCAAATGCGCCAGCGCTACCGCGCCGATGATGCGCATCACCAGGGGACTGCTTTGGGGCGTAGCGGACGCCGGCACTGAGCCGGTCTGGGCGTTGCTGATAGCCATGGGAATTTCCAGACAACAGGAGGTACGAACGTGCAGGTGCGCCAATGTGCCATTTTTCGGTGCGGCAACGCCATCCCCTTAGCCTGCTAACGACCTCGTTTTTCATCACCACAACCTTGATGGCGCAAAGCCATGGTCTGAATCTTGCCTTCCTTGTCTGCTTGAACGCGGCCTCCTTACAAAGGAGACCGACAATGGGAAGTTTCGCTACAGAGTCAGCCTACAGAGCGGACAAGGGTGAACTTTCGAGGCCTTTTTAGAGGGCACGAGTCGGGGGTGCGACAACCTCCGTCGCACGCCAATAGTGCGTGGTGTCCAGAGGAGTCATGGGGCATGCAGGCTTTTTTATCACCGGGGATCGGGCTGCTGGGGCGTTTTGGCTTCGCACGTAAATTCCAGCTGTTGTTTCTGCTGTTTATCCTGCCGCTGGCCGGCAGCCTGTGGATGATCGGCCAGGACTATCGCGACAAACTCAGCCTGATCTCCGGCGAACGCGCCGGGGTGCGGCAACTGCTTGCCCTCGATGCGCTGGATGACCTGCTCGCCGCCCAGCGTGATCGCGCCGCCAGGTGGCGCGCCACGGAAACCAATCGCCAGCCAACGCCGGCCACCCTCGCCGCGATGGCCGCCTTCGATGGGGTTCAGCCCGCCGTCAGCCAGGCCACTGCCGAATTGGGCAATGCCCTGCAAAAAGAAAGCGCTGAGGGCGAAACCCTGTCGCGCTATCAGGCCCTGCAAACCGCCCTCGATGGCCTCGACTCAAAAAGCCTGAGTGCTGTCGGTTGGTGGCCGGATGGATATGATCGCTTCACCAACGCCTTGAGCGCCCTGCAAGCCTTGCGCGAGCAGATCGCCATGGACAATCGCCTGACGCTGGCACCGTGGCTGGAAACTTATTTGCTGACGCAGATCTCCACCCAGCACGCACCAGACCTGATCGAACGGGTCGGCCGTCTGGCTGCTGTGGGCCAGGCCTCGGTGGTGTCCGGACAGTTCACCCTGCAAAGCCGCCTGCAACTGCGCGACTTGCGCAGCCGCATCGGCGATGCGCGAGAGCAGCTGGTGAAAACCGCTGGCCTGCTCGAAGCGCGCTTGCCCAGCGCCCTGCAAACCTGGGCCGGGCAATACCACGACAGCCTCAAGCGCCTGGATGCGGGCCTGAAGGTGCTGGATGACGGCGTGTTCGGTGGCAGCATCAACCTCAAGCCGGATGACTTCGAACGCAGTCTCGACGCCCTGCTCTCTGACCTCGCCTCGTTGCGTCAGCAGTCGCTGGTGTCGCTGGATCAACGACTGGATTACTACCACGACTCGGCGATCCGCCAGTTCGTTGTTGTGGCCGCCGTGTTGGGCTGCCTGCTGTTGGCCGCGCTGTATCTGTTCATCTGTTTGCAGGCCTCGATCCGCCGCAGCGCCAGCGGCATCACGGTACTGGCCGAGGCCCTGCGCGATGGCAATCTGAGCCTGCAAGTGCCGGTTCAAGGCCGGGACGAACTGGCGGTCATCAGCACCGCGCTGAACGTCGCCGTGGTGCAACTGCGCACCAGCCTGCAAGGGGTGGATCACGAAACCCTGCAACTGAGCAACGCGGTACAAACCCTCAACCATCATTCCAGCGACGCCCTGGGCGAAGTCGAAGCCCAGCAGTTGCAGATCAGCCAGATTGCCGCTGCGGCGACGCAACTGGCCGCCACCTCACAAGGGGTGGCCCACAGTTGCGAACAGGCGTCCGGCAGCGCCCAGCACACCCGGCGCATTGCCGCCGACAGCAGCCGTGACAGCCAGCGCACCACCGCGAGTATCCAGCAGCTCAATCAACGTCTGAACGAGACCGCTGCGGCGCTGGGCCGGGTCAGTGAACAAGGACAGCAGATTCAACTGGTGGTCGACACCATTCGCGGCGTCGCCGAGCAGACCAACCTGTTGGCACTCAACGCCGCCATCGAGGCGGCCCGGGCGGGCGAGCAAGGGCGTGGCTTCGCAGTGGTGGCCGATGAAGTGCGCAGCCTGTCCCAACGCACCCAGTCGTCGACCGCACAGATCGCCGGCACGGTCGACAGCCTGCGCAACACCGTGAATGAGGCCGTCAGCCTGATGCAAGCCGCGTGCAGTCAGGCAGAGAGCGATGCGCAAGCGGTCACCGGCCTCGGTGAACGGCTCGGGGAAATCGCCAGTGCGGTGCAGAGCGTCACCGATACCCTGGCGCAAATCGCCACGGCGGTGGAGGAACAGGCCAGTACCGCCGACGAGGTCAGCGGCAATATCCAGCAGGTCGATCAAGCGGCGGTGCGCTTGCTCGAAGGGGCTCGCGCGGTGAACCAGGCCGCGGACACCCTGAGCCACGGCAGCAAAGCCTTAAGCGACAACACCGGGCGCTTCCGCTTGAGTTGAATCGGCCAGGACTTCTCAGGCGCGGATCACCGCCTCCGGGAAGTCCTGCTCCAGTTCGCTCTTGAGCCAGTCGATAAACCACGCCACGTCCGCCGAGAGTTCGGCGGACGGCGTCAGCACTCGATAGCTTTCCAGCTTCACTTGCGCGTCCACCACCCGCACCAGCTTGCCGCTATGGAGTTCGTCGCGCACCAGCACTTCGTTGGCCAGTGCGATGCCCTGCCCGCTCTCGGCCACCGACAGCGCGTGGTCGTTGTTGACGTAGAGCATGTCCGAATTGAGGTGCATGTCGAGGTCGTTGGCGGCGAACCACAGGTTCCACCACTCGCCGTCATCCACATGGATCAGGTTGTGTTTCACCAGGTCCGCGGGGCTGTCGATGGGCTCGACACTGGCCAGATAGTCGGGGGAACAGATCGGAAACACCCGAGGACAAATCAGGCTGGTGCGCGAGTGCGCATATTGGCCGTCCAACCCGTAGACAATGCCCAGGTCAGCGCTTTTGCCATCCACTTCGGTGAAGGTGGAGTTGGGTTCGATGGCGAACTTCAAGCCCGGACGCAGATGACGCATGGCCTCGATGCGCGGCATCAGCCAGCGCTTGGCGAACCCCGGGACCACCATGATGCGCAGCCAGCGTTCGGCGTGTTTTGGCTGCGCCTCTTTTCCCGCTTCGATGATCAGCTGCAAGGCGGCGGTGATCTTGCGGTGGTACTTCTCCCCCGCCGTCGTCAGGTTGACCCCGCGTGAGGTGCGCTCGAACAGTTGGATGCCCAGCCAGTCTTCCAGCAACTTCACATGGCGGCCGATGGCCGGTTGGGTCACGTGCAGGGCCTTGGAGGCTTCGACATAGCTGCCCAACCGGGCCGCGGCATCAAAGGCACGCACCGCGTTGAGCGGCGGCAAACGGTGGTCAGGCATGGTTTCCGGGCGCCTTCTGCTGTTAAATTTTTTAACAGCCCCTATGTTAAAATTGAAGTTTCGCCCCCGCAACCCCTCGCTGATAATCGATCCACAGCAGAACAACAAAACAGCTGGTTACAACACCCGAACGCAATCTCGATCCTGCCCAGAAAAATAATATCCATGGCCCGACGACACAGCTGTTTTCAGCACGTGCGCAGGCGATGGGGGAATCGGAGGTAACGCATGAATGCCCTGCATTCGCTGCAAACGCTGGCGGTGTCCATCCGCTCAGTGCGCAAAGTCTACGGTGATCCAAAGACTGGCCCGGTGGCGCTCAAAAGCATCGACCTGGACATTCGCGACAACGAGTTCTTCACCCTTCTCGGCCCTTCGGGCTGCGGCAAAACCACGCTCCTGCGGATGATCGCCGGGTTCGAATTCCCTACTGAAGGCGAAATTCTGCTCTACGGCGAAAACATCGCCGACCGCCCGCCCTTCCAGCGCCCGGTCAACACGGTGTTCCAGCATTACGCGCTGTTCCCGCACATGACCATCGCCGAGAACCTGGCCTTCGGCCTTGAGTCCCACCCGATGGGCAAAGTCCTGCACAAAACGCAATTGGCCGAACGGGTGCGCGAGATGCTCGCCCTGGTGCAGATGGAGCGCTTTGCCAACCGCAAGCCGGCGCAACTGTCTGGCGGTCAGCAACAGCGTGTCGCCCTCGCTCGTGCATTGGCGCCGCATCCCAAGGTCTTGCTGCTCGACGAACCGCTTTCGGCGTTGGACCTCAAGCTGCGCCAGGCCATGCGCGAAGAGTTGAAAACCATTCAGGCGCGTACCGGCATCACTTTCATCTTCGTCACCCACGACCAGGAAGAAGCCCTGACCATGTCCGACCGCATCGCCGTGTTGTCCGAAGGCGAGGTGCAGCAGGTCGGTCGTCCGGAAGACATCTACGAACGCCCGCGCAATCGCTTCGTGGCGGACTTCATCGGTGAAACCAACTTCATCGAAGGCACGGTCACCCGCGTTGCAGACGGCCTCGCCTGGTTCGCCGGTCCGGCCGGTCATCCATTGCCTGCACAGCCATGCAGCGATGTGCGAGTCGGTGCCAACGTCGCATTGTCCGTGCGCCCCGAGCGTTTGCATCTGATGCCAGCCACCACTGAGAACGCTCTGCCGTGCCGGATCGAAGCGCAGATCTACCTCGGCACCGACCTGCAATACCAGGTCAGCCTGAGCGACGGTTCACGCCTCACCGTGCGCACCCCCAACTGCGTCGACCAGAGCAAACGCTTCGCCGTCGGCAGTCAGGCCGGTCTGTTGTTCGACCAGGGCAGCGCCAGCGTCCTGCACGATTGAGCACGAGGAATTGCCATGCACGCTTTACCGATTGCCAACACACTGGAACGTCGGCGGGCCTTCCAGAGCTTTCTCGGTGTCAGCCCCGCGCTGATCGCCATCGGCCTGTTTCTGATCGTGCCGATCCTGATCGTCATCGGTTACTCGCTGATGGAGGCCAACCCCTATGGCGGGGTGAACAAAGTATTCAGCAGTGACGCCTACACCTCCCTGCTGTTCGAGCGGCAACTGGACGACAGCCTGGCCTTCGCCGACTCCTACCTGATCATTGCCCTGCGCTCCATCGGCATCGCCGGGCTGACCACGCTCATCACCCTGTTGATTGGTTTTCCGGTGGCGGTATGGCTGGCCATGCAACCGGCCCATCGCCGTGGCTTGCTGATCTTCCTGATCACCGTGCCGTTCTGGGCCAACCTGTTGATCCGCACCTACGCCTGGATTCTGCTGCTGCGCAACACCGGGGTGATCAACAACAGCCTGATGGGCCTCGGGGTCATCGACCAGCCGCTGCAACTGCTCTACACCGACGGTGCGGTGCTGCTGGGGTTGGTTTATACCTATGCGCCCTTCGTCGTGCTGCCGATCTACGCCACCCTGGAAAAAATGGACATCCGCCTGCTCGAAGCCGCTCAAGACCTCTACGCCGGACGCGTTCGAACCTTGCGCAAGGTGGTGTTGCCGATTGCCAAACCGGGAATTCTCGCCGGCGCCATCCTCACTTTCGTGCCTTGCCTGGGCGCGATGATCGCTCCGGAACTGCTCGGTGGCGGCACGCGAATGATGCTCGGCAACCTGATCTTCCGCCAGTTCAGCGATGCGCGTAACTGGCCTTTCGGTGCGGCCCTGTCGCTGGTGCTGATGGCGGCGGTGATGTTGGTACTGACGGTTTATGCCTTGCGTGCCGAGCGCCAGCGCATCGCCAAAGGAGGTGCGTGATGATCGGCCTGTTCAAACGCAACACGCTGGGGGTGCAGGACTTCCCCGGCTTCGGCGGATTCAGTTTCCTGTTCTACCTGTACCTCTACGCGCCGATCGTGGTGCTGGTGGTGTTTTCGTTCAACGCCAACCAGTCGGCCACGGTGTGGACCGGTTTCAGCTTCGACTGGTATCGCGCGGCCTTCGCCAACCAGGCCCTGCGCCAGGCGGCCGGCAACAGCCTGTTGATCGCGGTCTGCGCCAGCATGGTCGCCACGGCCATCGCCACCCTCGCCGCTCTCGGCACTTCACGGGGTGCGAAGTTCAAGGGCCTGCAACTGTCCATGGGCGCGATCATGTTGCCCCTGGTGCTGCCGGAAATCGTGGTCGGCGTCGCCACCCTCGCGCTGTTCTCCACCATCGGTCTGTCCCTGGGCTACGGCAACCTGATCATCGCGCACACGGTGTTCTGTATCCCGTTCGCCTTTCTGCCGATACGGGCACGCCTGAACGACATGGACCTGTCCCTGGAACAAGCCTCGGCCGACCTCTATGCCGGCCCGTGGCGGACCTTTCGCAAGGTCACGTTGCCGCTGCTGATGCCGGGGATTTTCTCCGGGTTGATGCTGGCCTTCATCGTGTCGCTGGATAACTTCGTGATCTCGATGATGGTCTCCCAGGCCGGCACCACCACCTTGCCGATCTTCATCTTCGGCCTGTTGCGCATGGGTGTGACACCGGACGTCAACGCTGTCTCGACCCTGATCCTGGGCGTCTCGGTGCTGTTCGTCACGCTCTCTTATCTGCTGGGCAAAAAGAAAACCTGAACCTTCTACGCACTGTGGGGAAATAGCATGAGCAAGTGGATTAAAAGCATCGGCACTTCGTTGTTCCTGACTTTACCGCTGACCATGGTCGGCAGCGTTCAGGCCGCGGAAAAACTCAACGTGGTGAGCTGGAGCGGCTACTTTTCGCCGGAGATTCTCGCCAAGTTCCAGAAGCAGACCGGCATCGAAGTTACAGTCGACTCCTACGATTCCAACGAAACCCTGCTGGCCAAATTGAAACAGGGCGGTGCCGGTTATGACGTGGCGATCCCTTCGCACCAGTTCGTGCCGATCCTGATCAAGGAAAAACTGCTGGAGCGCTTCGACCCGGTCAACCAGCCCTACTACGCCAGCGTCGTCGACAACCTGAAAAAACCCACCTGGGACCCGGAAGGTGCCTATTCCGTGCCGTTCATCTGGGGCACCACCAGCGTGGTGCTCAACACCGAGCGCTACAAGGGCCCCGCCGACAGCCTCAAGGTGCTTTACGAGCCACCGGCCGAGCTGCAGGGACGTATCAACATGTTCGACTCGGTCAGCGACGTGGTGGACATGGCCAGCCTGTACCTGAACATTCCACTGTGCAGCGAAGACCCGAAGCAGATGCAGCAGATTCTGACCCTGCTCAAGGCGCAGAAACCCTTCGTCAAAACCTACAGTTCCAAGGCCGGTTCGATCCGCGAAAACCTCGCCTCCGGTGAAATCGACATGTCGACCTTTTGGGGCGGCTCGTCGATGCGCGCCCGGGAGATGAAACCGAGCCTGAAATACCTGTACCCGAAAGAAGGTGTGCTGGCCTGGGTCGACAACATGGTCATCCCGACCGGCAGCAAGAACCCGGCAAACGCCAAGGCGTTCATCGCGTTCCTCAGCCAGCCTGAAAACGCGGCGATGACCCAGAACTTCCTCAAGCACCAGAGCCCGATCAAGGGTGTGGAGCCGTTCCTCGACGCGGGCCTCAAAGACGCCCCGGAACTGCACATTCCCGAAGGCACCCAGGTGGTATTCAGCAAGACCTGCGGCGAAGGCGCGATCCGCCTGGCCGACCGTCTCTGGACCAACCTGATGCGTTGACCTCTACCGCCCCGACGCAATGGCGGGGCGTTTTTCCAGCCGTCTGAAAGGCCGCTTGCAATGAACTCTAATAACATCAGCGAACTGGTCCTGTTGCAGGCCCACGAGCTCGCCGAACGCATCCGCCTGCGCCAGGTTTCCTGCCGGGAAGTGATGCAGACTTATCTTGCCCATATCGAACGCTTCAATCCGAAGGTCAATGCACTGGTGAGCCTGCAAGCGCCGCAAGACCTGCTGGCCCAGGCCGATATCCGCGACGCCGAACTGGCGAAAGGTCAATACCGTGGCTGGATGCACGGCCTGCCCCACGCCATCAAGGACTTGTCCCTGACCCGTGGCATCCGCACCACGCTGGGTTCGCCGCTGTACAAGGACTTCATCCCCGAGCGCGACGGCATCATGGTCGAGCGAATCAAAGCGGCGGGCGCGATCATCATCGGCAAGAGCAATACCCCGGAATTCGGCCTCGGTTCGCAAAGCTATAACCCGCTGTTCGGCGCGACCGGTTGCGCCTACGACCCGAGCAAGACCGCTGGCGGCAGCAGCGGCGGTGCGGCGGCGGCGCTGGCGATGCACCTGGTGCCGGTGGCCGACGGCAGCGACATGATGGGCTCGCTGCGCAACCCGGCCGCCTTCAACAACATCTTCGGGTTCCGTCCGTCCCAGGGCCGCGTGCCCTTCGATGACAGTGCCGACCTGTTTATCGACCAACTCGGCTACGAAGGCCCCATGGCTCGCAGCGTGCGCGATGCGGCGTTGCTGCTGTCAGTGCAGGCCGGGGCCGATGCACGGGCGCCGCTGTCGATTGCCGAGCCCGGCAGCGCCTTTGCGGCACCGCTGGATCGGGACTTCAAAGGCACGCGTCTGGGCTGGCTCGGCGACTTCAACGGCTACCTGCCGATGGAAAAAGACATCCTCTCGCTGTGTGAAAAGGCCTTTGCCGATTTCGAAAGCCTGGGTTGCCACATCGAGCCCGTTCAATCCGGATTCGCGCCAGAGAAGCTGTGGAGCAGTTGGCGGACGTTGCGCCACTGGATGGTCGCCGGCTCGTTGGGCGCGACCTATGCCGACCCGCAAAAACGTGCGCTGTTGAAACCGGAAGCCTGCTGGGAAGTGGAAAACGGCCTGAAACTCTCGGCCACCGACGTGTTTGCCGCCTCGGTGACGCGCAGCGACTGGTATCGGGCGATCTCCAGGTTGTTCGAAAAATACGACTACCTGCTGCTACCCAGCGCCCAGGTGTTCCCCTTCGATAAAACCCAACCGTGGCCCACCACCATCGAAGGCGTGACCATGGACACCTATCACCGCTGGATGGAGGTGGTGATTCCCGGCACCTTGTCCGGCTGCCCGGTAGCCAACGTACAGGTCGGCTTCAGCGCCAGCGGCCTGCCCATGGGCCTGCAAATCATCGGCAGACACCAGGCCGACTTCGCTGTCCTGCAACTGGCCCACGCCTACGAACAGGCCAGCCGCTGGTTCCAGCGCTGCCCTTCACCGCTGCTCAGAGGATAGACTTTGATAAACGGTTGAAAGCGCAGAGAAATATTTTAGATTTATGCTTGACGCATCCCCGTTACCGGTGAATAATGCGCGCCACTTGGCTACATAGCTCAGTTGGTTAGAGCATAGCATTCATAATGCTGGGGTCCGGGGTTCAAGTCCCTGTGTAGCCACCAAGTACTAAAAACGGCTTACCGCAAGGTAAGCCGTTTTTTTATGCCTTGAAAAAATACGCTGCGGTTGCAGGAAATCCTGAACCGCATGCGCGCATCGATCAGACGCCAATGGTCGGCAATGCCGACAATGCCCGCTCCCAGATCTGCCACGTGCGCAACCAGACCATCGCCTGCCAGTCGCTGTCGGCCGGATAGAACTGCTCCAGCAGATTCAGCTTGATCTCGCGTCCTGCTGCGTCACTCGGATTGCCGTGCAGATGCAGCCAGTGATCATCGCGCAGATGCCGGTGAACGTCCGGCCCCGGGTAAGTCCCACACTCAATGACAAACGGCATCAGCCGTACCTGCGGCAGCGCATCGATCAATGCCTGCGAGGTATAGCCGGTGGCCGTTGCCGCCACGCCGGTTTCGCTCAGGGTATCGGCACCGGTTTGCAGGCTGTAGAGCCACGGGCCATAAATCGCCTGCGCATCCGCCAGCGCCGGATAGGCGGACTCGGTGATGGTCAACAACATCGGATGACCGTACTCGCCAGCGCCCGTGTGCAAGTCGAAACACATGGCGACCTCGGCATGGGCTACGTGCATTTGCACGATCTTGTGCAACGTGCGGTTCGACCAGCTCGGCGCCAGCCCGCCGAAAAACAGACCGTCGGGGTGAGCATGCTGACCGCCCTCGACAATCGACATGACTGCCGGCCAGCCGTGCAGGCGAATCTGTTCGTCGAGCAAGGCATCGGCACGATCACGCTCCGGACCTTGCAACTGTGGGCAGGCATAGATTTCATGCAGGGCGTCATAGGCCTGGTTGTCCGGCAGCGGTCGCTGGAAATCCAGGTGATTGCGGTTCAGGTCGATGTTGTCTTCGTTGACCCGGCGCAACCACGCCATGCCCCAAGGGTTGATGGCATGGATCATGACCACGGCGACATCCGCTGGCAGGGAGCGCTTGTCCAACTCCTGCAGCCATTTGATCTGGCAACCCGAGCCGTAGAAGCCTTCGACTCCGTGGGTGCCGCTCAGCGCGATCAACAGGCGCTTGGCGCCCGGATCACCCAATACCGCCACATCCGTGCTCAGGGACTCACCAAACGGCCCCTTGAGCGGGTGTGGATACTCCGTCAGCGTTGCGCCTGCCGTGGTCGCGGCGACCAGGAACTGTTCACGCTGGGTGCGATAGCTGGACTGGGTGGGGAACTCGGTTTGCATGTCTGCCTCTTGTTGATTTTCCGGCCTGCCTGTTGGCAACGACCCTACAGAAAATCCCGCTTTTGATGAAGGACAAAAGCGTCAATGCCGTGGGACCTGGTTTGCGTCCCTCCCGGTCGGCCGATAGAGTCCACTGATCGTAGATCCAACGGACGGAGTACCCCACGTGTTCTCAACCTTTCCATTGCGCCGCTATCGCCTGCCAACCCTGGTTCTGCTCGCCAGTGCCTTGACCCTGGCCGCGTGCCACAACGCTTCGGTGCCGACATTACCGCTCGCTCCGGAAAGCGCTTCCGGGTTCCGCACCGACCTGAAAACTCAACATGCCGAGAAATTCATGGCAGCGGCGGCCAATCCGCTGGCGGCCGAAGCCGGGCGGGAGATGCTGCGCCGGGGCGGCTCGGCCATCGACGCGGCGATTGCGATGCAAGCCGTGTTGACGCTAGTCGAGCCACAGTCTTCGGGCATCGGCGGTGGCGCATTGATCGTCCTCTGGGATGGCAAGGCCGTGCGCACCTACGACGGACGTGAAACCGCTCCGGCCGGCGCCACCGAAAAGCTTTTCCTGCAAGCCAACGGACAACCGATGGGGTTCACCCAGGCGCAGATTGGCGGTCGTTCGGTGGGCACACCCGGCGTGCTGCGCGCCCTGGAACTGGCCCATCAAAAACACGGACGCCTGCCCTGGGCACAGCTGTTTGATCCGGCCATCCGGTTCGCCGAGCAGGGCTTCGCCATTTCGCCACGCCTGCACCGTTTGATCGCTGCGGACTCGTCCATGCCTCGCTCGCCGGAAATGATGGCTTACTTCCGCAATGCCGATGGCAGCCCAAAAGCCGCCGGCACAAACTTGAAGAACCCGGCACTGGCCGCCGTGTTCAAACGCATTGCCCATGAAGGCCCGGATGCCCTGTACAAAGGCCCGGTCGCCGAGGAAATCGCGGCCAAGGTTCAGGGGCACGCCAACCCCGGCAGCTTGTCCCTGACCGATCTCGCCAACTACCAGGCCAAGGAGCGCGCGCCACTGTGCACCGACTACAAGCGCTGGCAGGTCTGCGGCATGCCACCGCCATCGTCGGGCGGGATCGCCGTGGCGCAGATCCTCGGCACGCTGCAAGCCCTGGAGACCCGCGATAAACGCTTGGCGCTGGCACCGCTGCAACCGGTCAAGACCACGGCCCCGGCCGGCATCGAACCCGACCCGCAAGCCGTGCACCTGATCTCTGAGGCCGAACGCCTGGCCTACGCCGACCGCGCTCAATACTTAGCCGATACAGACTTCGTCCCCGTGCCGGTCAAGGGCCTGGTCGACCCGTCCTACCTCGCCAGCCGCGCCGCCCTGATTGGTGAACGCAGCATGGGCACGGCCAAACACGGCACTCCGCCGGGCATCCGTGTGGCCTATGCGCCGGACCGTTCGCCGCTGCGGATTTCCACCTCGCAAGTGGTGGCCGTCGATGACGCGGGTGGCGCCGTGTCGATGACCACCACCATCGAGTCGGCGTTCGGCTCGCACATCATGGTTCAGGGTTTCATGCTCAACAACGAGATGACCGACTTCTCGTTCATCCCCGAGGAAAACGGGCAAAAAGTCGCCAACCGCGTCGAGCCCGGCAAACGCCCGCGTTCGTCCATGGCCCCAACCCTGATCTTCGACCGCCAGAGCGGCGAATTCCTCGCCACCGTCGGTTCCCCCGGCGGCTCGCAAATCATCGAATACGTAGCCAAATCCACCATCGGCCTGCTCGACTGGAACCTCGATGCACAAGCCGCCATCAACCTGCCCAACTTCGGCAGCCGCAACGGCCCGACCGAACTGGAACAGGGGCAGTTCAGCCCGACGCTGATTCAGGCGCTGAAAGACAAAGGGCACAGCGTGAGCGAGATCGACATGACCAGCGGGACCCAGGCGATTGTTCGGGTCAAGGACGCCCAAGGCAAAGCGTCGCTGACAGGCGGAGCCGATCCGCGACGTGAAGGGCAAGCGCTGGGGGATTGAGTCGTACGCGGGGATGAGAAAGGGCTTACCGGTGGGTAGGCCCTTTTTATAAGCAAAGAGTCCAGCTCGCCTCTCTCCCGCTGCTTTTTCCTACCTGCAAATATTTGCGTCCTGGTTAGAGTTTCTGCGCCTCCACAGACTTGCATCAGTCCCACGTTGGGACTAGGATCGTGCCATGAGAATCATCGCCATCAATCAGCTGAAGCAATTTTGGGAGAGATACCCGAGCGCAGAACAACCTTTGTTGGCCTGGATTGACGAGGTAAGAAATGCAGCCTGGAAAACGCCTGCCGACATAAAACTGCACTTCGCTACAGCCAGTATTCTCAAAAGCCGCAGAGTCGTGTTCAACATCAAGGGTAACGACTTCAGACTGATAGTCGCCGTGGCTTATCGCTTTGGCGCCGTGTACATAAAATTTGTCGGCACTCACAAGCAGTACGACACGGTCGACGCTGATAACGTCGAAATGGAGTAACCCATGAACATTCGCCCGATTCACACAGAAGAGGATTACCGCGCCGCCCTCAAGAGCGTGTCGGCTCTGTTTGAGAATGAACCAGAGATTGGCACTCCCGAGGGAGATTACTTCGACATCATGATTACGCTGATCGAATCGTATGAGTCGAAGCACTTCCCGGTCGACTTACCCAATCCTATCGATGCGATCAAGTTCAGAATGGAGCAGTCCGGGTTGTCCGCCGCCGATCTTGCACCCGCCATCGGCCGCACAAATCGTGTTTATGAAGTACTCAATGGCAAGCGAGCGTTGACGCTTCCAATGATCTGGAAACTGCACGAGCTGTTCGGGATACCCGCCCAGAGCCTGATCAAACCGGTCAAACACGCTTGATCAGGGTCGGCTCATGCAAGCATACCTACCGATAATACGGACGATGCAGAACTCCGCTTATCGACTGATCTTCAACCCCTGCCGAACCTGGTGCTTTTCCAGCGCCAGCTCGATCAGTCGCGTCACCAGCTCGCTGTAGGTCATGCCGGTGGCCTGCCACAGTTTCGGGTACATGCTGATGCGGGTGAAGCCGGGCAGCGAGTTGATTTCGTTGATCAGCACTTCGCCGCTGTCGGTCAGGAACACGTCGACGCGGGCCAGGCCGGAGCAGCCCAGTATCTGGAACGCTTCGACGGCCAGGGCGCGAATGCGCTCGCTGGCCTCGACGCTGATATTGGCCGGCACCACCACTTCAGCCGCCTTGTCGTCGATGTACTTGCTGTCGTAGGAATAGAACCCGCTGCGCACCACGATCTCGCCGCAGCCACTGGCGATGGCGTCTTCATTGCCGAGCACTGCGCATTCAATCTCGCGGCCGCTGACGGCAGATTCGATCAACACCTTGGTATCGAAACTCAAGGCCAGCTCCACCGCTGCGCTGTACTCAGCCTCGTCGGTGACCTTACTCACGCCCACGGAAGAGCCCTGATTCGCCGGTTTGACGAACAGCGGCAAACCCAACTTGCCCTGCACCTCGGCAAACCCGGTGCGCGCCGCCGTGGCGCGGGTCAATGTCACGAACGGCGTCACGGCCAGGCCGGCATCGCGCAGCAGGCGCTTGCTGATGTCCTTGTCCATGCACACGGCCGAGCCCAGCACATCGGAGCCGACAAACGGCAAATCGGCCATGCGCAGCAAGCCTTGCAGGCAACCGTCTTCACCGAGGGTACCGTGGACAATCGGGAAGATCACATCGACGTGGCCAAGCAGTTCCTGGCTGGAGGTTTCCACCAGTTGCTGACTGGCTTTACCCGGCACCACGGCCAGTTCACGGTTGGACTGGTTGAGGGCGATCAGCGCCGGATTTTCCTGATTCAGCAAAAAATTCGAAGGATCGTTGAGGTGCCAGTGGCCTTGTTTGTCGATGCCGATCAGCACCGGCTCGAAGCGTGAACGGTCCAGCGCATCGACGATGTTTTTCGCCGATTGCAGCGACACCTCATGCTCAGCCGAACGGCCCCCGAAAATGATCCCCACGCGCAGCTTACTCATGACCTGGCCTCACCTGACGAATAGAAAAACGACCTGCAGAGAATGCGCCACACAGTGCAGTATTTGCCCTTGGTTTTCTAGCGTACCTGTCGCCTTGCGATCAGAAGACAGGGAGTCGCTGACTGGGTTACCGTGTTGCGCATCGAGCTCAAGACAATCATCACCATGGCCAAGTACCCGCCTCGCAATGACTGGTTCCATCGCGCGCCCGATGTCGGCGGGCTACAGCGTTTCGAGGCGTTTTTTGCCGGCCATGGCTACGATCTTCACCGCCACGACACCTATGCCATCGGCCACACCCTGGCCGGGGTGCAGAGCTTTCAGTATCGCGGTGGCTGGCGTCACAGCCAGCCAGGCGCAACGATCGTGCTGCACCCGGACGAAGCCCACGATGGCGAGGCCGGCACCGAGTCCGGTTTCCAGTACCGGATGATGTACATCGAACCGGCGCTGATCCAGCAGATGCTCGGCGGCCAACCGCTGCCGTTCATCAAGACCGGACTGTCGAACGACCCCCGCCTGTTTGCTACTACGGGAGCCTTGCTGCGCAGCCTTGATTGCCCGCTCGATCCACTGGAAGAACAGGATGCGCTGTTCGATCTGGCGCAGGCCTTGAGCAGCGTTTCCGGTGTGCCAGCCAAACGCTCGGGTTTCGATTACGTGGCCGCGCAGCGCGCGCGGGAATACATCCACAGCGCCCTCGATCGCACCGTGACACTCGATGAGCTGGCGCAACACAGTGGCCGGGATCGCTGGAGCCTGTCCCGGGATTTTCGCCTGTTGTTCGGTACCAGTCCCTATCGCTACCTGACCATGCGACGCCTGGACATGGTCCGCGCGCTGCTGACTCAGGGGCAGACACTGGTCAGCGCCGCGCTGATCGCCGGCTTCACCGACCAGAGCCACATGACTCGGCAATTCAGCAAAGCCTACGGCTTGCCACCGGCCCGCTGGCTGAACCTGCAGCGGCGCTGAGCCACGCACAATCGTTCAAGAATCGCGTCGAATTGCTGGCTATCGTGGCCCAGGATCAACCACGAGAGCCCCATGATGAACGCCTACGAAAGCCTGAACTTCGCGGAAAAGCTCACCCGGATCGATTCGCACTGGTCGCCCCGGGTCATCGCCGAAATGAACGACTACCAGTTCAAGGTGGTGAAGCTGCTGGGGGATTTCATCTGGCACGACCACTTCGATACCGACGAAACCTTCATCGTTCTGGAAGGCCAGTTACGTATCGACTTTCGCGATGGCCATGTGCTGGTGAACGCCGGGGAGATGTATGTGGTGCCCAAAGGCGTCGAGCACAAACCCAGCGCGGGGCAGGAGGTAAAACTCCTGCTGATCGAACCCAAGGGCGTGCTCAATACCGGCCGCGAAGGTGGCGAGCGCACGGCCGAGAATGATGTCTGGATTTGAGCGCTGGCCGCCTCACGCCTGCAAGGTCTTGCCGTCCACTGGATCACCAATGGTCAAGAAGTGCCCGCCCGCCACGTGGTGCAAGGTGCGCAAGGCGTCTTGCCCTTCGAAGTGCCAGCGGCCTTCGCTGAACACGCGCTCGTCAGCCTGGGCGGCAATCACTTCAGCCAGGAACAGATCGTACTGCTGGTGGTTGTTCGGCTCCGGCAACAGGCGACATTCCAGCCAGGCCACGCAGCCCTCGAGCATCGGCGCATCAACCGACTGGCCGGTGAACGTCTGTAAATCGTAGGTCTCAAACTTGTCGCGCCCCTGGCCCTGGGTCAACTCCAGGCCGGAGGTCGAACCGACGGTCTGCACAATGTCGGCCTGTGCAGCGCATGGAACGTTCAGCACAAACGTGCCCGAGGCTTCCAGCAACTGGCGAGTCCAGGTGGACTTGTCCAACACCACGGCAATTTTCGGTGGTTCGAAATCCAGTGGCATGGCCCAGGCTGCCGCCATGATATTGCGCTGGCCATCGTGGGCTGCGCTGACCAGCACGGTCGGGCCATGATTGAGCAGACGATAGGCCTTGGGCAAGGGAACCGGACGGCGGTGGGGAACGCTCATGGAAGTCTGCTCCTGGGGGAAAAGAGCCGATTGTAGCGCCCACGTAACCCTGTGGGAGCGGGCTTGCTCGCGAAGGCGTCAATTCAGTCACCGCTGGGTTGAATGACACACCGCTTTCGTCGGAACGCCGCCCGGAGCAAGCCCGCTCCCACCAAGAGCTGATCTCAGGTCAGTTGGTGAGTTGATTGGCAAACTGCCCCACCGCGTTGACCACTTTCTGCGCGCCGTCCTGGATCTCGACAATCACCGTACCCGCTTCCGCCGCCAGTGCCAGGCCCTGCTCGGCCTGAAGCTTGCCGTCGGACATCAGCGCTACGGCGTTGCGCGCCATGTCCTGGTTCTGCCGCACCACGAGGACGATTTCGTCGGTGGCCTGGCTGGTGCGCGAAGCCAGTTGCCGGACCTCATCAGCCACCACGGCGAACCCCCGCCCCTGCTCGCCCGCACGGGCCGCTTCGATGGCCGCGTTGAGCGCCAGCAGGTTGGTCTGCTCGGCAATGCCGCTGATGGTTTTGACAATGGTACCGATCACCAGCGATTGCTCGTTCAGCGCTTCGATGCCATCGCCGGCGGTTTGCATATGCCTGGCCAGGTTGCGCATCACGTCCACGGCCTGGGTCACCACGGCGTTGCCGCGCTGAGCGCTTTGGTCGGTTTGCTGCGAGGTGCTGTAGGCGATGTTGGCCGCCTCGGCGACGGCTTGCTCCTGATTGACCTGATCGGTAATCACCGTGGCGAACTTCACCACCTTGTAGAGATTATTGTTGGCATCGGCCACCGGGTTGTAGGACGCCTCAAGCCAGACCGCACGACCATGGCTGTCGACACGTTTGAAACGGTCGGCCACGTACTCGCCCGCATTCAGGCGACGCCAGAAGTTATGGTATGCGTCACTGTTGTATTCTTCCGGCAGGCAGAAGGTGCGGTGATGCTTGCCCTTGATCTGCGCCAGGCTGTAACCCATACCGCTGAGGAAGCGGTCGTTGGCGGTCAGCACGTTGCCGTTGAGGTCGAATTCGATCACCGCCGTGGAGCGCACCAGCGCGCCGATCAGGTTCTCGTGTTCGCGGGAGGCCTCGATGGTGCGGGTCAGGTCGCTGGAAAAGATCGAAAAACACTTGATCCGCCCGTCCGCCGAGCGCACCGGTTGCAGGATCGAACGCAACCACGCTTCCTGGCCGGTACCGCGCAACAGACGCACTGCGCCGGCGAAGTGCTCGCCACGGGTCAACGCGTTCTTGAAGCGCAGCTGGAATTCATCGGATTTCACGTGATCCGGGACCAGATCGTCGATGTGTCGGCCAATCAGGTCGCCGCTCTTGTAATGCATTTCGCCAAGGAAGTTCTGGTTGACCGACTGAACCCGCCCGTTGCTGTCGAGGGTCAGCACCAGCATTTCGCTTTCCAGACTTTCCTTCACTTGCTGGAGGCTGGAGAGTTCTTCACGAAGAGCCGACAGCTCCTGCTTCAAGCGTTTATTGAACATGGGAAAGCACCGATGGACAGGGGTAGAAAGCGATATGCAGCCTAACCATCGGCCTTGGAAACATTTTCTTAAGCGTGCTTCAGGCTTGTCCTACAAAAAATAGTTACGACATGCCCGATCAATGCGCGCCAGCCGCAGGACAGCCTGCGATTCTCGGCATCCGCGCACCGAAGTACGCCGCACTGCCCATGCCCACCGCCCCCATCACCGCACTGAACATCACGCAGATCCATGGGCTCCATGGCATCAGACCGATCAACAACAGCGGTGTGACACTCGCCCATGCGGCATAGGCAATGTTGTAGGTGAACGAGATCCCCGAAACGCGAATCCGCGCCGGGAACAGGCTGACCATCACCGATGGCACCGCGCCAACTACCCCGCAGGACAGTCCGGCCACCGCGTAGGCCAGGCCGATCCAGTCGCCGCCCATGATCAGGCAGGCATACAGCACGCCGATGCCCAGCGGCAGCAGCAGGCTATAGAGCATCACCGTGCGCCAGGCGCCGATGCGATCGACCAGCAGCCCGGCGAGCACGCAGCCGATGTTCAGGAACACGATGCCCAGCGCGCTCAAGGCGAAGGTACGACTGGCGGTCATACCAAAGGTTTTCTGCATCATGGTCGGGGTGATGACCACGAACACCACCACGGCCGAAGTCAGCACACAAGTGAGAATCATCGCCGGCAAAATGGCCAGGCGATGCTCGCGCAAGACCGTACGCAGCGGCAGTTCGCCAGCCGCCTCGCGCTGCGCCTGCATGGCCGTGAACACTGGGGTTTCGCTGAGCCAGCGACGCAGCCACACGCCAATCACCCCAAACACGCCGCCCAACAGGAAGGGATAACGCCAGGCGTAATCGAGAATTTCCGCCGCAGTGAACGCCTGCGCCAGGAAGGTCGCGGTCAATGCCCCGATCAAATAGCCGAAGGTCAGCCCCGCCTGCAAGAAGCCCAAGGCATAGCCGCGGTGGGCAATGGGTGCGTGCTCGGCGACGAATACCCAGGCACTGGGTACCTCACCGCCCACCGCCGCGCCCTGGAGGATGCGCAGGGCCAACAGCAGCAAGGGTGCGAAATAGCCGATTTGCGCGTAGGTCGGCATGATCCCGATCAGCAGACAGGGCAACGCCATCATCAGGATGCTCAGGCTGAAGACTTTCTTTCGCCCCAGACGGTCGGCGAAGTGCGCCATCAGGATGCCCCCCAACGGTCGCGCCAGGTAACCGGTGACGAAGATCCCGAAGCTTTGCAGTAATCGAAGCCACTCGGGCATTTCCGGCGGGAAGAACAACTGGCTGAGGGTCAGGGCGAAAAACACGAAGATGATGAAGTCGTAGATTTCCAGCGCCCCGCCGAGAGCGGCGAGCCCCAGGGTCTTGTAGTCCGAGCGGCTGAACGGCGTCGGGCGCGAATCGGTGTTAGTCATGAAAAGAACTCTGGCACAGGCAAAAACCAAGGCGCCCATGGTCTACGCAAATGCACCGGCGGACAACCCGTTAGACCAAAGTCCCATAGCCACGAAACAGCCCCGCAAAAGTCCTCGGCTTGAATTAATGTTGGCGCCTGTCCAGACGGGCGGTTACTGCCCCGAAGACCACTACAAACATAATAAATCCGAGGTACCCCCCGTGGCCGCTGATATCGAAGATAGCCGCTCCGCCCGCTTTGCCCTGCGCTGTTCAAGTTTTGCCGAACGCTGGTTTCCCGACTCCTGGGTGTTTGCTGCCCTGGCGGTGATTATCGTGGCCCTGGCCACCATGGCGATGGGTGCCAAGCCCACCGATGCCGCGGTGGCGTTCGGTGACGGCTTCTGGAGCCTGATCCCGTTCACCATGCAGATGGCGTTCGTGGTAATCGGTGGTTACGTGGTCGCCAGTTCGCCACCGGCGGTGAAGCTGATCGACCGCCTGGCGAAAATCCCGAAAAACGGCCGCTCCGCCGTGGCCTGGGTGGCGCTGATTTCCATGGTTGCGTCGCTGCTGAACTGGGGTCTGTCGCTGGTGTTCGGCGGTTTGCTGGTGCGCGCTCTGGCCCGCAGAACCGATCTGAAGATGGACTACCGCGCCGCCGGTGCCGCTGTCTACCTGGGCCTCGGTGCGGTTTGGGCCCTGGGCCTGTCATCGTCCGCCGCGCAATTGCAGGCCAACCCGGCCAGCCTGCCGCCGTCGATCCTGTCGATCACCGGGGTGATCCCTTTCACCCAGACGATCTTTCTTTGGCAGTCCGGTGTGATGTTGCTGGCTCTGATCATCGTTTCACTGATCGTTGCCTACGCCACCGCCCCCGGCCCGAACTCCGCACGAGACGCCAACGCCTGCGGGATCGACCCAAGCTTCAACCTGCCACCGCTGCAACCACGCACCCGCCCCGGCGAATGGCTGGAACACAGCCCGCTGCTGACGATTCTGCTGGTGCTGCTGGCAGCCGGATGGCTGTTCCATGAGTTCTCGACCAAACCGGCCATCAGCGCGATTTCCGGGCTGAACACCTACAACTTCCTGTTCATCATGCTGGGGGCGCTACTGCACTGGCGTCCGCGCAGCTTTCTGGATGCCGTGTCCCGTGCGGTACCGACCACCACCGGTGTGTTGATCCAGTTCCCGCTGTACGGCTCGATCGCCGCACTGATGACTACGGTCAAGGGTGCCGATGCGCAGACCCTGGCGCACCACATCTCGACCTTTTTCGTCAGCATTGCCTCCCACGACACCTATGCCCTGCTGATGGGGGTGTACTCGGCGATCCTCGGCTTCTTCATTCCGTCCGGCGGCGGCAAGTGGATCATCGAAGCGCCGTACGTGATGCAGGTGGCCAATGACCTGAACTATCACCTGGGCTGGGCCGTACAGATCTACAACGCCGCCGAAGCCTTGCCGAACCTGATCAACCCGTTCTACATGCTGCCGTTGCTGGGCGTACTGGGGTTGAAGGCGCGGGACCTGATCGGCTTCTCGTTCGTGCAGTTGCTGGTGCACACGCCACTGGTGCTGTTTTTGCTGTGGGCACTGGGCACGACGCTGACGTATACGCCGCCGGTGATGCCGTGACCCAAATGGTGGTGATGACATAGAACCCTGTGGGAGCGAGCTTGCTCGCGATGACAATGTCACTGACATATTGATACTGAATGTGCCGACGCCATCGCGAGCAAACCCGCTCCCACTGTGGTTTCTCCCACATTGAGAGTGCACGTTGCCTGACAGCTTTTTACCTCCCCCCTCTAGACCAACCGCCGCCTGCGGTTTCAGTATGTAGCACCCACGCCAACGGGAAATCACGCTGAAAAGGATCTGAGCATGCTAAAACTTGCAGGACTGACTCTCGCAGCCGTCACCCTGAGTGCCGCTGCCCACGCCGATGTCGCCCTGAAACTGGGCAGTACCGAACGCGTTACCCGTCTCTTCGCCTATCCCAACAACTGCAACGTGATCTGCTTTCGCAACTGGACACTTGAACAGACCGTCGAGCATTACCTGACCCAAAGCGTGCAGCGTGATGGCTACACCGGGGCGAAGGTTCTGATCAAGACCGATAACAATCAGCTTTACGCCGAAATCAGCGGCGTACCCAACGGCTATGAAAAGCCTCTGGCCGCGCTGCTCGACGCCGGTGACCTGGCCTACAACGGCGCCAGCAAACTGAATGCCGATGGCAAGTGGGCGTATAGCTGGTACCTGTTCCTGCCGTTGGGTATGGCCCTGGAAAATCGCAAAAGCGTCGAACTGCTGCACTTCCCGCCAGACTATTCGCTGACCCAGGCCCAGGATTACCTGAGGTCCGCCACTACGGATCGCTGGGCCACGCTGCTGACTGCCAACGGCATCCCGGCCGGGCAGACGCCGGGCTACCAGACAATCATCGACATCGCCCCGATTGCCGCGCCGTCCAACGCGGGCAAAGACCTCGAAGGCGTCTACGGCTACTTCAAGGATTACCAGACCACCATGGTCAAGGAAGTCAGCCTGAACGCCAGCGGCGCAGCCCTGCCGATGGTCGCCTTCGGCGCACCGGTGCGTAACTGGATCAAAGAGCAATACGGGCAGACGGTGAACGTGTTGGGCCTGGTCCAGATCACCCCGGACAACGGCGTGAAAGTCCCCGTGCTGGGCTCCAACCATCCGAGCTACATTTGGTATGCCGCCGATCCGGCAAGCTACACCGGCAGTGACGCCCAGGCCAAGGCCGATGCGGCAGGCCTGAAAGTCATGGGTCAGGATTTGAGTGCTGCGTGCTGGCAGGCCGCCATGGGCCGCCAACCGGACAGCAATCCGGACGTTGAGCTCAATACCTGCAGGCAAACCTGGCAAGTGGCCCAGAAAGAAAAAACCTGCGAGCTGTTCTACACCTCGATCCGCAACCTGTCGCCCCAACAGGCTGTGGGCAAATGCGCGACAGCTTCGATCGTGTCCCAGCTCAAGCAGCTCAAGGCTCCGGCGCCAGCCACGGCGAAACCTGCTCCGCCGTTGTAACCCGATGAACGGCGAAAAATCTGTCACTTATGACAGTAGACCGCCCATGGTATCTGCGAGAGGCTTGGGCTGAACCCATGTGCTGCTGTGCTGACAGGACCGTCGGTGCAAGGAAGTCGCAGCACCCAGCAGACAGGGATTGTTATGAAAGCTCACGCCCCTCAACGAAAACGCCCACAACCGCCGCAAGGTGTTTACCCCTTTTCGGAGTTGCCCGTTCGCCTGGGATTTCCTTCCCTGGCCGACTTCGAAATCATTGAAAACGCCAAGGGCGAAGCCACGGGTATTGCCGCACGGCGCGAATTCCCGCGAATCACCCGTATCTGCCGGGCGTCGGGGCATTTGCTGCCCTACCGCTGCCGGCATACCCGCCAGCTCGCCCCGGGCATACACGTCTACGACCCGCGCTTCTGCGGACTGTTGCGACACTCCTGCGACCCCAATGTCTTTCTGGACTTGAGCGAGTTGTGGATATGGGCGCTGAAGGACATCAGCAAGGGGGACTGGCTGACCATGGACTTCGCCGCCACCGAAGACAAACTGCAACGCCAATTTGCCTGCCAGTGCGGCTCATACGAGTGCCGTGGCTGGATTACCGGCTACGACGAGTCGCCAAACGCCGACGGCCAGGCGTTTCTGCAACGCTGGCGTCGGCAACGTCATTATTGACGGGTATTACTGAGGGTCGACCGGACGCAGGCGGTACTGCGGCGGCAGTTGCTCGAAGCCGCTGATGGTGGTGTTCAGGCTTTTCCAGCGACCGTCCTTGATGCCGTAGATGCAACCGTGGACCGACAGGCTCTGCCCGCGGTGCCAGGCATTTTGCACAATGCTGGTATGGGCGACGTTGGCCACTTGCTGAATCACGTTGAGTTCGCAGAGGCGGTCGACCTGTTCCTCTTCGGTGGCCAGTTTGGCCAGTTCTTCGCGCTTCTCGTAGTAGAGATCGCGAATCGAACGCAGCCAGCCGTCGATCAGGCCGAACTGGCGATCCTGCATCGAAGCGCGCACACCGCCGCAGCCATAATGGCCGGTGACAAGGATGTGTTTGACCTTGAGCACATCGACCGCGTACTGAATCACCGACAGGCAGTTGAGGTCGGTGTGCAGCACGACGTTGGCCACATTACGGTGTACGAACAGATCGCCCGGCAGCATGCCGACGATCTCGTTGGCCGGCACCCGGGCGTCGGAACAACCGATCCACAGGAACTCTGGGGTCTGTTGGCGAGCCAGCTTGGCGAAGAAGTCAGGATCTTCCTCCTTGATCGCAGCGGCCCAACGCTCGTTGTTATCAATCAGATCTTGTAATTCGTTCATGCTTTGAAGCCTCAAGAATGATGCGCAGCTTTGACTGACAACCGTCCGTCGGGGTCACGCGCGAAAATGCAGATGCTCTCCTGATCCGGAACACGGGGCTCCATGCCGGTGGAATTCTCGGTAGCCACGGGGGTCAACCGTAGTAGGGACTACAGTATGAGGAATTGCCATGAATGATTCACGACGTCCGTACGATGCGGTGCAACCGGAACCCGTCGATGACAACGAAGACCGCATGGGCTCGGTGCGTGAGTTGGATTTCGACGAAGAAGAACCCGGCACCAGAATCGGTGACGAACTGCCGGAAAAGGAGCGCGAGCAACTGCTGCCGCGCAAGCGCGGAAGTGAAGCGGGCCTGACCGCTGCCTCGACCGGTGACCATCAACCTACCGATGACGACTTGAGCCCGGAAACCCTGATCCGTGAGGACGGCGCCCGGGATGCCCATGAGGCGGGCAATGATAGCCGTGCGGATTGGGACCTGAGCATCGTCGATGAGGACGAGATCGGCGGTGGCAATGGCCTGGATGAGGCTGAACTGGCTCAGCGCGATCCGATGGACGGCAAGCGATAATTTTTTAGTGCCTGTTCAGCCGCCTTCGCGAGCAAGCCCGCTCCCACAGGGGAATGCATTCCAAATGTGGGAGCGGGCTTGCTCGCGAAGCTTTTAAGCTCAATCCACCAAAGTGCAGGCCATGACCACCGCATCTTCGCGCCCGCCCACCGCCGGGTAGTAATCCCGACGCCGGCCGATCTCGTTGAAACCATATCGCTCATACAGCTTGAACGCAGCGGTATTGCTGTCGCGCACTTCCAGGAAACACTCCCGGGCGTCGGCCTTGTAGGCAATCGACATCAAATGCTCAAGCAATGTCAGCCCCAGGCCACGCCCCTGGTTTTCCGGCTTGACCGTAATGTTCAGCAGGTGCGCCTCGTCGAGGATGATCTGCACCACACCGTGGCCGACTTGTTGCTGACCTTCGAACATCAGCCAGATCTGATACTTGCCCAGGCCATCGAGGAAAATCCCGCGGGTCCAGGGATGGCTATAGGCCGCATATTCGATTTTCAGTACAGCTTCCAGGTCCGCCTCGGTCATCGGGCGAAACGATACAGCGTCACTCATTCGATTCTTTCCAGCGCGCCATCAGCCGACGCATGGCTTGCCAGACATCAGCCTTACGCTGTGGCTCTTCCATTAATAATTCCAGGCCCGGCACCGCCCAGGCCGAGCCCAGGCCTTCGATCTGCAATTCGCGATTGAACGCCTCGGCATCCGCTTCGCCGGCAAATCGCACCGCAGGCAAGCCGATCAGCCACAAGCAGGCGCAGGGCGTTTCTTCCATGCGCACCGAGAGAAAACCTTGCACGAAGTCGCGGGCCGCTTCCGGGCCCTGATCCATCGTGCCACGCACCAACAGCGGCCAACGCACCGGCTCACCGACGATCTGCGGGCTGTCCGGCAGACCTGCCGCGCGCAGCATGTCCTTGAGCAGCAGGTAGGCAGGATCGCGAGTCTGGAAGGATTCACCTGTGGGTAACTCCACCAGCAGCAGGCAACGCCCGGCCCGCAATAATTGCAGGGCGAAACGCGGGGGCGGCACGATGGGTGCCTTGACCACGGCTGGCGTCTCTTCGGCCTCTTCCACCGGTTTCGCGCCGGTGCGGGTGCTGGCCAGCGATGGCCGTGGCACCTCGATCTTCACCCGCTCGGCCGGCTTGACCACAGGCGCCACGGGCGTATCGGCCACAACAGCGGGCACGACAGGCGCGACCACAACCGGCTCGGGAATCTCCAGCAGCTCGGGCCGCGACGGCGCGGCAAAGGGCAATTCGGTGCGCGGCAGCCAGTTGACCACCTGCATGGCGGCCAGATAAGCGCGACGACGGGACTCGATAAGCAAAGGTCGGCCACTTGTGGATAACTAAAGTGCGCTGATTCTACCGCCGTTCGCTGAAGATCGCCCGCAGTTGATCGATGCACCTTACCGAAAAGAAGGCGACAGTCCGTCCCGAGAGTGAATCGCATTGCCCCCGATGCAGTACAATCGCGGCTTTTAATCGCCAACCAGCCGGCCATTCCGATGATCGAACCCAAGCGCGTCTTGCGCGCCCTCGCTGAACACTGGGCACTTCTGGAGCCACTGTGCGAGCACTTCGACCAAGGCACACTGAGCCTGAACGAACTGCGCACGCAACTGGCCGCCCAGCAACTCGACAGTACGCCGCAGGACATCACCAGCCTGCTGGATGTGTGGATTCGCCTCGACATCCTGGTTCCCGTGGCCAAAAGCCCGAACCGTTTCGAGCTCAATGCGCAGATTCACGACTTCCTCGCCTATCTGCGCCGTGAACACCGTCTGGGCCTGTGCCTGGAGATCGAAGCCTACCTGCGCCACCTCGAGCGTCTGGCCGGTTATATCCAGGACGCATTCGATATCCGCGACGGCAACGACCTCGCCCGCCAATTGCGCCTGCTCGACATGCGCGTGCGTGACGTGCTGAAAAAACTCGATAACGACGAACAGGCACTGGTGGCCGTCGCCGAACGGGCGAAAACCAGCGACCGGCAGATTCCGTTGCGCCAGCGTTACGCCGAAGTGCTGGCGACCTGGGACGAATACGTCGAGCCGATGATTGATCTGGTGAACGCCGACGGCGCCTTCGAACAAGGCGTGCGCAAGGTCGAAACCGTCCTGCTGAAGATGCTCAGCGAACAGCAGCGCCTCGGCCACCTGGTCGACGACGACATGTTGCTGCGCACCCACGCGCGCATCCTCGAAATGCAGACCAGCGCCCAGCTGACCCTGCGTCACGCCCGCGAGCTGCTGCTGCCGCTGCGCGAAGAGGCGCGCCGGCACAACGCCGTGACCCGTGGCGCCGCATTGGCCCTGTCGATGATCCGCCGCAAAGGCATCGACGCCGTGCCGCAAGCGGCGATGCCGATGTTCACTCGCCCACAGAGCACCTTCCTCGGCAGTGCCAGCCAGGTCGAAGCCTACGTTTATGCCCTGGCTCGCTTCGAACCGAAACCGGCGCGCTTCCCCAAGGCTCACAAGACCCAGAAAGGCGACGCGCCACGGGCGCCACGCACCGTTCGGGAAATGCTCGAACGCTGCGAAGACGCCCTGCCGATGCCGGACCTGATGACCTGGCTGCTGGAGCAGGAACCGGACGGTGCCACCGACGAACTGTTGTACTGGTTCTCGCGCCTGTCGCGGGAAAAACGCTTCAAGCGCGAGCGCCTGGAACGTCGCGAATACCATACTCACGAGCACCAGGTCAGCCTGCGCTCCTTCGCCCTGCTCTCGGTCAGCGACACCGCCGCCGAGGATTCTGCGAGCACTCCCTATGCATCTTGATCTATCCGAACTGTCCCAGCTGGCGCCGATCTTTCGCGAGCTGTTCAAGGGTTATCACGTCAGCCGCCGCGATCCGGAGCTGTACGCGCAGTTGTCGAACTTCCAGGACCAGTACCGCACGCTGTTCAAGGCCCTGGGCTTTGAACTGGTCTGCGACACCCGTGGCTTCTACTACTTCGTGCCGGACCTCGCAGCGGCGGCGGTGAACAAGACCGCCCAGCGTCTGGCGCTGTTCACCTTTATCCTCGTCGAGCACCTGGCCGATCAGGGCCGCGACCCGATCGCCGTGCTCGACGGCGGCAGCCTCGGTCGCGATGAATTGCCGTCGCTGCTGGAAAAGTACCGCGACCTGTTCATCCAGGCCGAAGTGCAGACCCAGGACGAGCTCGAAGAAAAGATCATGCGCCGCATGACTCAGCTCGGTTTCGCCAGCGAAGAGAACGGCGTCTACCGTTTCCTGCCGCCGATGCACCGTTTCCTCGATGTGTGCCTGTCGGTGCAGCAGGACCGCGACCTGGCCGCCAGCCTGCACAGTGTCCTGCCGTTGCCGGTGCCGGTCCTGATCGACGAAGACAGCGACGAAAAGCTGTTGCAGACCGATGACCCGCTCGACCTCGCGGGTTTTGAAGACGAAAGCGAAGAAGACGCACTGGCCCGCGCCATCGCCGAAGAACAGGAGCTCGACGCATGAGCAAGGAACGTTACGGCATCCGCCGCTTTGCCCTTTTGAACACCGCCGGCTACAGCCTCGGCCTGTTCCCGCTGGAAGAGCCGCTATCGGTATACGGCGCCAACAACTTGGGTAAATCCGCCTCGATCAACGCCCTGCAGTTCCCGATCCTGGCGCGCATGTCGGACATGAGCTTCGGCAAGTACAGCCTGGAGCAGTCCCGGCGCTTCTACTTCGCCTCGGACACCAGCTACATCCTGGTGGAGGTGAACCTGCCCCACGGCCCCCACGTGATCGGTGTGGTCGGCCGCGGCCCGGGCGGCGGCTTCGGTCACCAGTTCTTTGCCTATGCCGGCAAACTGGACCTGGCCCACTACCAGAAAAACGACACCTGCCTGCGCCAGAAAGAACTGTTCACCAACCTTGAGCGCGAAGGCCTGAAAGCCTACGAACTCAAGCCGGACGAACTGCGCCGCCTGCTGGTTGGCGGTCACACTTCGATCCCGCTGGACCTGACGCTGATCCCGCTACGCTCCACCAGCGAGCAGAGCCTGAAGACCTTCCGCGCCCTGTTCATCAACCTGCTGCACATGCGCGAAATCACCGCGGCCAAGCTCAAGCAGCTGTTCCTCGATGCCTTCGAACACAGCCTGCGTTCCGGCAGCGTCGACTACATCGCCGCGTGCGAAGAAGCGTTCCGCGATGTACGACGCATGGAGCAGGACTACAACTCGCTGGTCGCCGCCGGCCCGCTGGTCGAAGCCCTGGCCAACGGCGTGAAGCAACGCGACATTCTGCGCGGCAAACTGCACCGGATCTCACCGCTGCTCGACTCCTTGCTCGGCACCTGGTCGGACTACGCCAGTGCGCGCAAGGAAGAGCTGACCATTCAGGCCGAGCACTACCGCAACGAGCAGGATGCCCTGCAAAACGACCAGCGCGGTGGCACCCAGGAACTGATGCGTCTGGAACGGGAAATCACCGGCATCCAGCGCTGGCTCGGCGAATTGTCGGTGCTCAAGCATCGCTTTGCCCTGGTCGATGACGTCAAGGTGCTGGAGCAGCAGCTGCTGGCCGCCAAGGACGCTCACGATGAACTGGCCGGTGCGCTGGCACAGTCCCGCCAGTTCAGCGCCGAAGACCTGGACGAGCGCCTGCGCGACCTGGAAAAACGCCTGAAGTCGGTCAAGCAGCAGCTCGATCACGCCGACAACAACAGTTATGCCCGCCTGCGCGAAGAATTCTCGCAGCAAGACGTCGAACGCCTGATGCGCCTGTTCAACAGCGCACTGTTCAGCCTGCCGCTGGGTGAACACGGGATCACCCTCGACGACGACGGCGAGTGGGTCAAATCCGTGGAGCTGATCCTCGACGGTTTCAAAGGCGAACGCTTCGAAGTGCCGGGCCTGTCCATCGACATCTCGCACATCGAACCACCGGCGCTGCAGGCCCTGGCTGACCGCGCAGCCCTGCGCGACCAGAAGGAGCGCCTGGACAAAGAACTCAAGCAACTGAAGACCCAGCAGGCCGTGGCGGCCGACCGCGCCGCGAGCAAGACCCAGACTGAAGTGCTGTACCAGCAAGTGCTGGATGCGCAGAAAGCCCTGGAAGATTTCCGTCGCGCGCAAACCCTGAGCGCCGAGGAAGGCGACAAGCTGGAACAGATGGCACAGATGGAAGCCGCACAGGACGAATTGAAGCGTTCCAGCGATGCCTTTACCGAGCGCGTCCAGCAACTGTCGGCCAAGCTACAACTGGTCGGCCGCCAGATCGGCGACATGGAAGCCAAGCAACGCACCCTCGACGACGCCCTGCGCCGTCGCCAGTTGTTGCCGGCGGACCTGCCGTTCGGCACACCGTTCATGGACCCGATCGACGATTCCATGGACAACCTGCTGCCACTGCTCAACGACTATCAGGACAGCTGGCAAGGCCTGCTGCGGGCCGACGGCCAGATCGAAGCGCTGTACGCCCAGGTACGCCTCAAGGGCGTGGCCAAGTTCGACAGCGAAGACGATATGGAGCGTCGCCTGCAACTGCTGATCAACGCCTATGCGCACCGTACCGACGAAGCCCTGACCCTGGGCAAGGCTCGCCGTGCCGCCGTGACAGACATCGCCCGGACCCTGCGCAACATCCGCAGCGACTATGACAGCCTCGAACACCAACTGGCACTGTTCAACCGCGAGATCAACAAACGCCAGGTCTCCAACCTGCAAAGCTTCCGCATCGTGCTCGCACCGAACAAGGAAGCGCTCAAGCACATCGACCAGATCATTCACAGCGCAGGTCAGTATGAAGAAGGCGAAACCCTGTCGGTCTTCGATCTGAGCCAAAGCGCCGAGCAGGACAACAAGAACGAAGAGGCCAAGGAATACCTGGCGCGGCTGGTGGCGGCCAACCACAACCAGCTCGGCCTCAAGGACTTGTTCGAACTGGCGTTCGAGATCACCAAGGTCAACGGCCAACCGGTGATCCACACCGACATCGACGGCGCGGCGTCCAACGGCACCACCATGACCATCAAGGCGCTGACCAACATGTACTTGTTGCTGCACTTGATGGACCGTGACCAGGCCGGTCGCGTGCGCCTGCCGTACTACCTCGACGAGGCGGCGGACATCGATGAGAAGAACCAGGCCGCATTGCTGGAAACCAGCCTGCAACTGGGCTTCGTGCCGATCCTGGCGAGCGTGAAGCCGCAGGTCTGCGCCAGTGTCGCCATCGACCTGGAAGGTGGCAGCGGCCCGGCCGGTATCTACATCGATGAGGCGGACTGGAAGTACATCCGTCGTCACGATCAGGTAAGGGCGACGATCAACGAACAAGCGGATGAACCGGAGCTGGATGCGGTCTGAGGCTTGAATCGAAGGCAATAAAAAGGCCGCGGTCCAATGGATCGCGGCCTTTTTCATAGGTGTGTCATTTAGCTTTGCAGTGAACTTCAGAGCCTCTTCGCGGGCAAGCCCGCTCCTACATTTGATCGCATATCTTCAGGAACAACCCCGCCCCCTGTGGGAGCGGGCTTGCCCGCGAAGGCGTCATCACAGACGCCACATAACCCACCGACTATTTACCGAGGGAAATCTTCGGCGCCCAGCCCAGCCACTCCTCTTCGAACTTGTCGAACAGCGCGAACGTCTGCTCCGGTCGCGCCGGGCTACCCATGCGCTCGCCATCCGGCGTGGCAAAGGCGACACCGCCCTGAATCATCGTCTCCAGTGATTCAGTACGCACCGTTGCACCTTTGAACAGGCCGACATCGAAGTCGAAACCGCTGGTGTTCCAGAATCGTGTACCGCTGCGTACCAATGGCGCGTACTTCGGCTCGATCAGGATATGGATCAGCACGCGATCAGCGGTCTGGCCCAGTTCATAACCGGTCACCTTGCCCACGGTGATTTCGCGATACGTCACCGGCACCCCGGCCTTCAGCGAACCGCGACGTGCCGCGCTCAGCACCAGACTCAATCCCGCTTCCTGCTGGGCAGTTTCGGGCGCGGCGGCCAAAACGACAAAGCTCTTCTGCGGTCCCAGGTTCTTCGGCGCCGGTTGTACCTCAATGTATTGCCCGGTCACCAGGGTTTCGAGGTTGGACGTCTTGATCAGGCCCAGTTCAGGCTTGACCACCCAGAACTGACTGCCGACCCGGGCAATGCGCTCTGGCACTTCGGTAATCCGCGCGGTCAACAGCACCGATTGCAGGTCCTCGCTGAGATCAACATCCTCCACCTTGCCGACATCCAGCCCCTTGAAACGAATCGGAGTGCCGGTACGCAGGCCATCAGCGCGATCGAGCTTGAGCGTGATGACTTCGCCCTTCTGC
The DNA here is from genome assembly GCF_002236115.1 of Pseudomonas jessenii. Lineage (GTDB taxonomy): Bacteria > Pseudomonadota > Gammaproteobacteria > Pseudomonadales > Pseudomonadaceae > Aquipseudomonas > Aquipseudomonas jessenii. The sequence goes on from NZ_NIWT01000003.1 coordinate 847,733, forward strand.
GTAGCGTCTTCATGGTTCGCGAACAGACGGAAACGTGGAATACGCTTCTGCAACGGGGCGTTGTCCTGCGGGGTCTCGAAGGCAATGCCGCCGGCCATCAAGCTTTGCAATGACTCGCTTTTAACCTGGACCCCGCCGGTCAGTCCGCCCGTGAGGGTGATGCCACTGGCGTTCCAGAAGCGCGTCGAGGCGTTGACCAGGCCTTCATATTCCTTCTCGATGTGCACGCCAATGATCAGTTGTTTCTTTTTGCGGGAGAACTGATAGCTCTGTACGGAGCCGACTTTGACCTGCTTGTAGAGAACCGGGCTGCCGACTTCCAGCGAACCGAGGTTTTCCGTGAACAAAACAAGGTGCAGGCCCGGTGCACGCAGATCCAGCGGCGGTGCCTTGGCCCGGGCTACAAACTCCCGCTGTGGCGCCGAACCCTTGTCGCCAGGCCGCACAGCGATGTAGTTACCTTTGACCAACGCCTCGAGACCGGTAATCCCCGCCAGGGAAATCGACGGCTTCACCACCCAGAACTGAGTGCCTTCGACCAGGTAATCCTCGGCCAATGGGTCCATCGTCAACTCGGCGGTTGCGCCAGACAGATCCGCATCGACCTTCAGCGTTTTCAGGCTGCCCACCTGAATACCCTTGTACATCACCGGTGTGCGACCGGCCTGCAAGCCGTCGAAATCACTGAGCTTGACCTTCACCCGGATACCGGCGGCGGCGGCGTCAAAGTCTTCATATAGTCTGAACGGCAGGCTCGGATCGGTAGGCGGACTGTCCTTGCGGTTTTCGGGTGTGGCGAACGCAATACCACCGGCGACGATGCTGGCCAGGGACTCACTGCGGACCTTCACACCCGACAGATTGGCGTCGATGCTGATGCCGCTGGCATTCCAGAAACGTGTGTGTTTGCGCACCAGTTTGGCGTAAGTCGGCTCAATGAAGACCTTGAGCTCGACAGTGTTCTGGTCCTCGGACAATACATAGCTTTTGATCTGGCCCACTTTGATCTGTTTGTAAAACACCGGACTGCCACGGTTCAGCGAGCCCAGGCGGTCGGCCTTGATAGTCAAGTGCAGACCGGGCTGGGCATCGGAGAGCGGCGGTTCCTGGGCCAGGGCCTTGAACTTGCGGACCGGCTCGCCTTCCCCCGGGCTGATGGCGACATAGTTACCTGAAACCAGCGTCTCGAGACCGGTAATCCCTGCCAGCGTCACGCTCGGCTTGACCAGCCAGAAACGCGTGCTGGTTCGCAGGTATGGCTCTACGTCCTTGTTCATTTCGATGCTGGCGATCACGCCTTTGGAACTGCCTTCGTCATCGAGCTTGAGACTTTTGACCTTACCGACCGACATGCCTTTATAGACAACTTCGGTCTTGTTGGCCTGAATGCCCTCGCCGCTCTCAAAACGCACCTGAATCTCGATACCGGTCTCGTTATAGGCACGCCAGCCGAGCCAGCCGCCAATGATCAAGGCGATCAGGGGCAACACCCAAATGGCAGACCAGTTCGAAGCCGGTCGGGTTTTCGCTACAGGCAAATCAGTCATGGTCGTCGTCCGACTCCGTGTTATCCCAAATCAGTCGGGGATCAAAAGTTACCGCGGCAAGCATCGTCAGAATCACCACCGTGGCGAAAGCGATGGCGCCAAGATTGGCTTCGATGCTGGCAAGCCGCCCAAAATTCACGACCGCCACGAGGATGGCAATCACAAAGATATCGAGCATCGACCAGCGGCCGATGAATTCAATGAAACGGTACATCCAGATACGCTGGCGAGCCGAAAGGGGCTGACGGCGCTGCACGGAAAACAGCAGCAGAGCGATGCCCACCAGCTTGAACGTGGGCACCACGATACTGGCGATAAACACCACGGCCGCAATGGGGAACATTCCGTAGTGCATCAGTTCGATCACACCTGCCATGATCGTGCTCGGCGCACCTTTGCCCAAGGAGTTCACGGTCATGATCGGCAGCAAATTGGCCGGTATGTAAAGAATGGCGGCGGTAATCAGCAATGCCCAGGTGCGCACCAGGCTATTCGGGCTGCGGGCGTGTACCAGCGCCCCGCAGCGCGTACAGACTTGCTCATCGGTATCAGCTTCCTGCCTGTTCAATTCATGACATTCCTTGCAAATCAGAATGCCCGCATCAATCGCCCGCATGGGCATCCTCTCCTGATAACGCTTGCCAGATCTGGTGTGGAGACATTACGACCTCCAGCCAGACTTGAATCAGCAACAAACCAATGAAGCACACCAGGCCGAGGCCTACGGTGATGGCTGCCATATCTGCCAGTTTTACGATCGCTACCAGTACGCCCATGAAGTAAACCTCGAGCATCCCCCATTCGCGTATATGGTGATAAATGCGATAGAGCAGCAAGCCGTAGCTGCGTCCGACATCAAAACGGATACTCAACAATACGGTCAGTTGACACAGCAGCTTGAGCAGCGGGATCCCCATGCTGCACAGGAATACAATCACTGAAACGCTTTGCATGCCCGTATCAAAAAGGGCGACAACGCCGCTCCAGACAGTGTCTTGCGAAGACTGCCCGAGTAGATTGAGCTGCATGATGGGTAAAAAGTTCGCCGGAATAAACAACAACAAGGCGGCTATGACAAGGGCGAGACTGCGCTGTACGACGTTGTACCGATTGGCATAAAGCTCGTAGCCACAGCGCGGGCACACGGCTTTTTCGCCATGGGCGAGTTCGGGTTTACGCATGAGCAAGTCGCACTCATGGCAGGCAACCAGATTTTCCAGTGGTATTTCTGACAGCTCTTTGGCGTCAACCGAATCCGGCATAAGCGCTCTGACTCTGAAAAAGTTGGACCTATTCTAGTGTCCTGGGACAAAAATAACTGCGCCAATTTGTGCTTGATTGATCGTGCTTTTTCTACGACAAAAACAAAACCCCTACCTGCATACGCAGATAGGGGTTTCGGAATTTAATCTTGACGATGACCTACTCTCACATGGGGAAACCCCACACTACCATCGGCGATGCATCGTTTCACTGCTGAGTTCGGGATGGGATCAGGTGGTTCCAACGCTCTATGGTCGTCAAGAAATTCGGGTACTGACTCGTGGCCGGTTGGCCTCGCTTCAGCAAATTGGGTATGTGACAGCTTTCGGTGTTTTGCAAGAGTCGAACTTTCGGTTCGTTTCGTCTTCATACACCGCAATCTGATGCTCTTTCGAGTAGTCAAATTGCTTGGGTGTTATATGGTCAAGCCTCACGGGCAATTAGTATTGGTTAGCTCAACGCCTCACAGCGCTTACACACCCAACCTATCAACGTCGTAGTCTTCGACGGCCCTTCAGGGGACTCAA
>NZ_NIWT01000004.1 GCF_002236115.1 Pseudomonas jessenii
TTGAGTCCCCTGAAGGGCCGTCGAAGACTACGACGTTGATAGGTTGGGTGTGTAAGCGCTGTGAGGCGTTGAGCTAACCAATACTAATTGCCCGTGAGGCTTGACCATATAACACCCAAGCAATTTGCCTGCTCTTGGCTAAAAAGCCGAAAGAAGCATCAGATTGCGGTGTGTGAAGACGAAAGAACCGAAAGTTCGACGCTTACAAAACACCGAAAGCTGTCACATACCCAATTTGCTGAAGCGAGGCCATCCGGTCACGACTCAGTACCCGAATTTCTTGACGACCATAGAGCGTTGGAACCACCTGATCCCATCCCGAACTCAGCAGTGAAACGATGCATCGCCGATGGTAGTGTGGGGTTTCCCCATGTGAGAGTAGGTCATCGTCAAGATTAAATTCCGAAACCCCTATCTGCGTATGCAGGTAGGGGTTTTGTTTTTGGCGTCCCTGTAGGCGCGAGCTTGCTCGCGAAAAAACCGAGAGCGCTGCGGGGCGTCAGGTTTCCCGCGTCATCGTTAGCGTCCATCGCGAGCAGGCTCGCTCCTACAATGAAGCCAATCGCCTTCAATGCTAAAGTCGTCCCTCGAATTTGTATTATCCAAGGAAGCCTTTATGCCGGACGCGACGTCCCTCAGTGCTGGTTTTATGGTGGTTCACGGCAACCGCCTGGACGAGTTGCGCAGCCTGGTGGTCAGCTGGATGCGACGCTACCCGCTGGCTCCCCTGGAGAACGAAATCGCGTTGGTGCAAAGCAATGGTATTGCCCAATGGCTGAAGCTGGCACTGGCGGAAGATTCTGAAGAAGACGACATGGGAGGCTGCGGCATCGCTGCCGCCATCGACGTGCAGTTGCCTGGCAGCTTCATGTGGCAGCTCTATCGCATGGTCCTTGGCCGTGACGAAATTCCGGTCAAGTCCCTGCTCGATAAAGCCCCACTGACCTGGCGTCTGATGCGCCTGCTGCCGCAGTTGATCAATCAGCCGCACTTCGAGCCGCTGCAGCGTTTCCTGACCCATGACACCGATCTGCGCAAGCGCTATCAATTGGCTGAGCGTCTGGCGGATCTGTTCGACCAATACCAGGTGTACCGAGCCGACTGGCTCGAAGACTGGGCGGAAGGTCGCCATCAAACAAGAAACGCCAGGGGTGAAGCCAAACCCCTGACCCCGGCCAATTGCTGGCAGGCAGAGCTATGGCGCGCACTCTTGCTGGATGTGGGAGAAGAAGGCATGGCGCAAAGCCGTGCCGGTGTCCATCAGCGATTTGTCGAGCGTATCAACCATCTCGAAGCAGCCCCCAAGGGGTTACCCTCGCGAGTGATCGTTTTCGGGATTTCTTCGCTGCCTGCACAAGCCCTGGAAGCACTGGCGGGACTGGCACGATTCAGTCAGGTTTTGCTGTGCGTGCATAACCCGTGTCGTCACCATTGGGCGGACATCGTCGCCGATAAAGACCTGTTGCGGCATCAATACAAGCGTCAGGCCCGCAAAAGCGGCATGCCGGTAGTGATCGATCCGCAAACCCTGCATCAGCATGCGCACCCGTTGCTGGCCGCATGGGGCAAGCAGGGGCGGGACTATATCAACCTGCTCGACAGTTATGACGATCCCAACAGCTATCGTTCGGCATTCCGCGACGGGCGCATCGACCTGTTCAGTGACGGTCAGCCGCTGAATGTGCTCAACCAGTTGCAGGATGACATCCTCGAGTTGCGCCCCCTCAACGAGACTCGGGAGCGTTGGCCGGCTATCGATCTGCAGCAGGACGAATCGATCCGTTTTCACATCGCCCATAGCGCCCAGCGAGAAGTCGAGATCCTCCACGATCAACTGCTCGCGCGCTTCAGCGCCGACCCGACATTGCGGCCCCGAGACGTCATCGTGATGGTCCCGGACATCGACAGCTACGCACCGCATATTCGTGCCGTGTTTGGACAGCTTGACCGCCAGGATCCTCGCTTCATTCCGTTTACCCTGGCTGACCAGGGCCAGCGTGGTCGCGATCCATTGCTGATTGCTGTCGAACACCTGCTCAAGCTGCCTGACAGCCGATTCCCTGTCAGTGAGATTCTCGATCTGCTGGACGTCCCGGCACTGCGTGCTCGCTTTGGTGTCGAGGAGCGTGACCTGCCGACGCTGCACCGCTGGATCGAAGGTGCCGGTATTCGCTGGGGCATGAATGCCGAGCAACGTGCCGGGCTCGGGCTACCCAACGAACTGGAGCAAAACAGCTGGCGCTTCGGATTGCGACGAATGTTGCTCGGTTATGCCGTTGGCAGCGCCGATGCTTATGAGGGTATCGAGCCCTACGACGAGATCGGTGGTCTGGACGCTGCGCTCATCGGTCCGCTGGTTGCGTTGCTGGACGCGCTGGAAGTGGCTCACCACGAACTCTCTCAGCCGGCATCGCCAGGGCAATGGGGCTTGCGCTTGCAGGCGTTGGTGCAGTTGTTCTTCCTTGCCGGTAACGAACACGATGACTACTTGCTGGCCCAGCTCGAAGAGCTGCGTGAGGCCTGGCTCGAGACCTGCGAATCCGTCGGGTTGCAGGATGAGTTGCCGCTGACCGTCGTCCGTGAAGCCTGGCTTGCAGGTCTGGATCAGGGCCGTTTGTCCCAACGTTTTCTGGCCGGTGCGGTCAACTTCTGCACCTTGATGCCCATGCGCGCTATCCCGTTCAAACTGGTGTGCCTGCTGGGCATGAATGACGGCGATTATCCGCGGGCGCAACCGCCGCTGGATTTCGATCTGATGGGCAGTGATTACCGTCCGGGTGACCGCTCCCGGCGCGAAGATGACCGCTACCTGCTACTGGAAGCCTTGTTGTCGGCACGGGACCAGCTCTACATCAGTTGGGTGGGTCGCAGCATCCGCGATAACAGCGAGCGGCCTGCCTCGGTGCTGATCGGCCAGTTGCGTGACCACTTGGCCAGCGGTTGGCGAATGCTGCAAAGCGACGAGGATCTGCTGGAAGCCATGACCCGGGAACACCCATTGCAACCCTTCAGTGCTCGCTACTTTCACGACGGGGATGAGTCGTTCAGCTACGCCACCGAATGGCAGGTCCTTCATCAAGCGGCAGAGCAGCAGCCAAGCGCCGAAGTGCTCGGGCCCCACGTTCAGGACGAACCACTGAGTCTCGGTCAACTGCAGGATTTCCTGCGCAATCCGGTACGGCACTTTTTCAGCCAGCGACTGAAGGTCTTCTTCGAGGCGGCAGAAGTGCCGTTGGCCGATGAAGAACCCTTTGTCCTGGATGCGTTGCAGCGTTACAGCCTCAGCGACCGTTTGCTCGAAGCGGCGCTGGCAGATCCTGGAAATACCGGGCAGGCACTGGAGGATCAGGCGAAGCGTTTGCAGAACAGCGGGCTGCTGCCGATGGCCGGATTCGGTGAGTGCCTGCAACGTGAGTTGATCGAGCCATTGCCTGACTTGCTGCAACGCCACCAACAGCTCCTGGCGTTGTGGCCAACACCGCTGAGCAGCGCGTTGCCCGTCAGTCTTGAGCTGCAAGGCCTGCACATCGAGGGCTGGCTCGGCGGCCTGCATCAGCGTGCTGATGGTGGTTTGTTGTCTGTCACAACGATCCCCAACAGCATCGGCTCGATCAAGTCGCGCAAATGGCATCGACTGACACGCCCTTGGGTCAATCATCTGATGGCTTGTGCCAGTGGCATGGCGTTGACCACCGCATTGGTGGCCAGTGACGACAGCCTGTTGCTCGGTCCGCTGGACCAGTCCACGGCACAGAAAATTCTCGGTGACCTGTTGATGGCCTGGCAGTCGGGGATGCGCCAGCCTCTGCCGATCGCTGTCAAGACCGCTTTCGCGTGGCTGGGGCAAACCGACCCGGTCAAAGCCGAAGCCGCTGCGCGCAAGGCCTATGAAGGTGATGGGCAGACGACGGACGGGGAGCGGCGTGAAAGCCCGGCACTGGCGCGCCAATTCGCCGATTACGATGCCTTGGTCGCCGATGAGACGTTCCCCCAGTGGTGTGACGCGCTCTATCGTCCGCTTCTTGAAGCGCCCTGGTGTTCCCTGTCCAGCGAGGAGTCGCGTTGATGAGCACGAAGACACCTTTGGCCCTGGCATTCCCGCTCCGTGGCAGCCAGTTGATCGAAGCCAGTGCCGGGACTGGCAAGACGTTCACCATTTCCGCGTTGTACCTGCGTCTGGTGCTTGGCAACGGCGGGGAGGACAGTGGTTTCGGGCGTGAGCTGTTGCCGCCGCAGATCCTCGTCGTGACGTTCACCGACGCCGCTACCAAAGAGCTGCGCGAACGCATTCGCACGCGGCTCGCCGAGGCTGCACGCTTTTTTCGCGATGAAACACCAGCCCCCGACAGCCTGATTGCCGAGTTGCGTGATCAGTACTTGCCCGAGCAATGGCCCGGATGCGCAAACCGCCTGGATATCGCCGCCCAGTGGATGGACGAGGCGGCGGTGTCGACCATCCACAGTTGGTGCCAGCGCATGTTGCGCGAGCACGCATTCGACAGCGGCAGCCTGTTTACCCAGACCCTGGAAACCGACCACAGCGACTTGCTGGGGGAAGTCCTGCGCGATTACTGGCGGCTGTTCTGCTACCCCATGCAAGGTGACGCCTTGAATTGGGTGCGCAGCAATTGGGGCGGACCGGCGGCGCTGCTGCCGCGGATTCGTGCACTGTTCGCCAGCGAGCGGGATACCCTTGAAGGGAAAGAACCCGCCGAAGTGATTTCGCAATGCTTGCAAGAGCGAAGGGCGGCCCTGATCGAACTCAAGAAGCCCTGGCTGCAGTGGGCGGACGAGTTGCTTGCGATCTGTCACCAGGGCGTTGCCGGCAAGGCTGTCGACGGTCGCAAGATGCAGGCACGCTATTTCGAGCCCTGGTTTGAAAAGATCAAAGCCTGGGCCGAAGACGAATCCCTCGAGCAACTGGATATCGGCACCGGTTTCACGCGCCTGACCCCGGATGGCATGGCCGAAGCCTGGAAGGGCGAAGCGCCTCGACATCCGGGGCTCGATGCGATGGCCGGGCTCAAGGCCAGTCTCGATGGGCTGCCAACACCCGATGCCGCCGTACTGCAACATGCGGCTCGCTGGGTCGGGGCGCGATTCGAGGAGGAGAAGCGCCGCCGCGCGGAAATGGGTTTCGACGACATGTTGCTGCGTCTTGATGCGGCCTTGCAGTCCGATGGCGGCGAGCGACTGGCAACCCTGATTCGCGAGCAGTTTCCGGTGGCACTGATCGATGAATTCCAGGACACCGACCCGGTGCAATACCGGATCTTCGAGAGCATCTACCGCATTGAAGATAACAGCCCCGAGTGCGGTCTGTTCCTGATCGGCGACCCGAAACAGGCGATCTACGCTTTTCGCGGCGCCGACATCCATACCTACCTGCGCGCCCGCCAGGCCACCACTGGCCGCCTGCACACCCTGGGCACCAACTTCCGCTCAAGCCATGGCATGGTCAACGCGGTGAACCATGTGTTCGCGCGCGCCGAAGCCCGTGAGTCAGGACGCGGCGCGTTCCTGTTTCGGGAGAAGAATGGCGACAACCCGGTTCCGTTCACGCCGGTTGCCTCCCAGGGCCGCAAAGAAGTCTTGCGCATCAATGACCAGGCAATCCCTGCCTTGAACATCTGGCACTTGTCGGCCGAACAACCGTTGTCCGGTGCGGTGTACCGGCAACATCTGGCGGCTGCCTGCGCCAGTGAAATCACGGCATTGCTCAATGGCGGGCAGCAGGGGCAAGCGGGATTCACCCAGGACGGCAAAGCCTTCAGGGGCCTGCTACCGGCGGACATCGCCATCCTGGTGCGCGATGGCAAGGAGGCGCAGGCGGTACGTGCGCAATTGGCCGCCCGTGGTGTGCGCAGTGTTTACCTGTCGGACAAGGACTCGGTGTTCGCCGCCCAGGAGGCGCATGACGTGCTGACCTGGCTCAAGGCCTGCGCCGAGCCGGATGTCGAGCGACCGCTGCGGGCTGCGTTGGCCAGCATCACGTTGAACCTGTCCTTGACGGAACTGGAGCGTCTGAATCAGGACGAGTTGGCCTGGGAGTCCCGGGTCATGCAGTTCCGTGGCTATCGCGAAGTCTGGCGCAAGCAGGGCGTACTGCCGATGCTGCGACGCTTGCTGCACGACTTCCGTTTGCCCCAGGCTTTGATCGCCCGCAGTGACGGCGAACGCGTTTTGACCAACCTTCTGCACCTTTTCGAACTGCTGCAACAAGCCGCCGCTGAACTCGATGGCGAGCAAGCCTTGATCCGGCATTTGTCCGAGCATCTGGCGCTGTCCGGGCAGGCTGGCGAAGAGCAGATCCTGCGTCTGGAAAGTGATGAGCAATTGGTCAAGGTCGTGACCATCCACAAGTCCAAAGGCCTTGAATACCCCTTGGTGTTCCTGCCGTTCATTTGCTCGGCGAAACCAGTGGATGGCAGTCGCCTGCCGCTGCACTACCACGATGAATCCGGCAACGCCCAAGTCACCTTAAAGCCGACGGCAGAATTGATTGCCCTGGCTGACGATGAGCGTCTGGCCGAGGATCTGCGCTTGCTCTATGTCGCCATGACCCGGGCGCAGCACGCCTGCTGGCTGGGGGTGGCCGACCTCAAGCGCGGCAACAACAATGGCTCGGTGCTGCATCTGTCGGCATTGGGTTATCTGTTGGGCGGCGGTGCGCCATTGGCCGAGTCCCCGGCGTTGCAGCGTTGGCTGCAGGATCTGCAACAGGACTGCCCGGCGCTGGCGTATGCCGAGATGCCTGAAGCAACAGCAGAGCATTATCAGCCTCCACAAAACGATGCGGCGCTGCTGGTTCCGCGGGTTCCGAAACGCAAGGCCAGTGAAAACTGGTGGATCGCTTCCTACAGCGCGCTGCGCATTGGCGACACCCTGAGTGTCGGCACGGACGAGGCGCCGGAGAGCCCGCAGGCGCAAAAACTGTTCGATGACGAACGCCTCGATCCGCAGGCCCCCAGGGAGGTGGTTGCCGGTGGTGGCGATATCCATCGCTTCCCGCGCGGCCCGAATCCCGGCACCTTCCTCCATGGCTTGCTCGAATGGGCGGGGGGCGAGGGTTTTGATGCGGCACCACACGAGGTGATCGACGCCATTGCCCGTCGCTGCAACCGTCGAGGCTGGGAGGGCTGGATCAGCACCTTGAGTGACTGGCTACAGCATCTGCTCAAGTCGCCGTTGCAACTGGGCGCCGGCCAAGCGCCAGTGGTATTCGGCCAGTTGACGCAGTATCAGGTCGAGATGGAGTTCTGGTTCGCCAGCCATAAGGTCGATGTGCTCAAGCTCGATGCGCTGGTGTGCCAATACACCCATAGCGGCGTGGCCCGGGTGGCTGCGGAACCGGTGTTGCTCAACGGTATGTTCAAGGGCTTCATCGACCTGACGTTCGAACATGACGGCCGTTATTACGTTGCCGACTACAAATCCAACTGGCTCGGCGTCGATGATGCGGCCTATACCGCGCAGGCCATGGAACAATCGATTCTCGACAACCGTTATGACCTGCAATACGTGTTGTACCTGTTGGCCCTGCACCGCCAGCTCAAGGCGCGGCTCGCCGATTACGACTACGACCGGCATGTCGGCGGTGCGTTGTACCTGTTTTTGCGCGGTACGCGTGCGGCCAGCCAGGGTGTGTTTTTCGCCCGTCCGCCAAGAGAGCTGATCGAGCGTCTGGACAGGTTGTTCCAGGGCAAGCCAGAGCCCAAGGCCGAACCCGCTTGGGAACAGGGAGTACTGTTATGAGTCGCACATTCGCCGATTTGTTGCCCACATCGCTGGCAGCCGAAAGCCTGGTCGATCTGGCGCCGCTGAGTCGTGCCGACGACTTGCTGTTGTTGCTCACGCGTTGGGTCGAGCGTGGCTGGTTGCGCGCGCTGGACAAAGCCTTTGTGGCGTTTCTACATGAACTGGCGCCGGAGGATGACCCGTTGGTGTTGCTGGCAGCCGCGCTGACCAGCCACCAGTTGGGTCACGGGCATGTCTGCCTCGACCTGTTCGAGACACTGAAAGAACCGGACTTCGCCCTGTCGCTGCCACCCGAAGGTGACGTGCAAGGCGGCGCGATGTTGTTGCCCTCGCAATTGCTGGGATCGCTGGACGGTGCTCATTGGTGCAAGGTGCTGGCCGCCAGCAATCTGGTCGCACTGGCTGCTGACAGTCGTGACAACGTGCGTGACCGGCCTTTGGTGTTATCGGGCAAACGCTTGTACCTGCGCCGCTATTGGGCCTACGAGCGGCGAATCGACCTTTCGTTGCGCGAGCGTCTGACGGAACACGAATCCACGCCGAATGACTTGCTCCAGCGTCTCACCGGGTTGTTTGGTCCTGCCCGACCTGGTGACGTGATCGACTGGCAGAAGCTGGCCTGCGCCCTGGCGACCCGCAGCGCCTTCAGCATCGTCACTGGGGGCCCGGGAACCGGCAAGACCACCACCGTCGTGCGCTTGCTGGCGTTGCTCCAGGCGCCAGCGGTCGAGGTCGGCATGCCCCTGCGCATTCGTCTCGCCGCACCGACCGGCAAGGCCGCGGCGCGTCTGACTGAATCCATCAGCCAGCAAGTACGGACCTTGAAGGTTACGGAGGACGTTCGGGAAAAGATTCCGTCCGACGTCACCACCGTTCACCGCCTGCTCGGCAGCCGGCCCGGGACTCGTCATTTCCGGCACCACGCGGGTAATCGCCTGCCGCTGGATGTGTTGGTGGTGGACGAGGCCTCGATGATCGACCTGGAAATGATGGCCAACCTGCTCGACGCCTTGCCCGCCCATGCGCGCCTGGTGCTGTTGGGGGACAAGGATCAACTGGCTTCGGTAGAAGCCGGTGCGGTACTGGGGGATCTGTGTCGCGACGCCGAGGCTGGCTGGTACAGCCCGCAGACGCGCCAGTGGCTGGAAGCCGTCAGCGGCGAGAGTTTGCAGGCCAGTGGATTGCAGGAGGACACGCAGGGCGCTCATCCATTGGCCCAACAGGTTGTGATGTTGCGCCATTCCCGGCGATTCGGTGAGGGCAGTGGTATTGGCCAACTGGCTCGTTGGGTCAACCAGCAGCAACCCGAAGAAGCACGCAGGTTGTTGTCTGCGCGAAGCCATGACGATGTGTACTCCTTGTCTCTCAAGGGAGAGCAGGACCGCGCTCTGGAGCGCCTGCTTCTCGACGGTCATGGTGAGGAACCGCAGGGTTATCGGCACTACCTGAGCCTGCTGCGCAATCAGCGCCCGGCGCTCGATTGTCCGTTGGAAGACTCACGCTGGACCGACTGGGCCCGGGAGGTGTTGCAAGCCTTCGACGCGTTCCAGTTGTTATGTGCCGTGCGCAAGGGGCCGTGGGGTGTGGAGGGCTTGAACCAGCGAGTGACGGACGCCTTGCTAAGGGCACGCCTGATCGACAGTGACCAGCAGTGGTACGAAGGCCGTCCGGTTCTGATGACCCGCAATGACTACGGCCTGGGTTTGATGAACGGCGATATCGGCATCGCCCTCAAGCTTCCGGAGCGTGAGGGCCCCGAGGCCGGCAAGCAGGTTCTGCGTGTCGCCTTTCCGCGCAATGACGGCCAGGGTGGCGTGCGCTTTGTCCTGCCGAGCCGGCTCAATGATGTCGAAACCGTGTACGCCATGACTGTGCATAAATCCCAGGGCTCGGAATTTGCCCACACCGCGTTGATTTTGCCAGACGCCTTGAACCCCGTGCTGACCAAGGAACTGATCTACACCGGGATCACCCGGGCCAAGAACTGGTTCACCTTGATCGAGCCCCGCACAGGGGTGTTCGAAGAGGCGGTGAGGCGCAAGGTCAAGCGCTTGAGCGGGTTGATGCTGGGGCTCGGCGCCGACTAGTCGGCGAACAGCATCTCCCGGCTTTCACCCATCAGCAGTCCCTGATTGCGCTCGGTCACCTCGCGGATGTAATCCCACAACAGGGTGATCCGCTTGAGCTTCCTCAAATCCTCCCGGCAGTACATCCAGAACTTCAAGGAACTCAGGTCAACCCAATGAATACAGGGGCTATTCCATCCACAAGTTCGCGCCCGAAGGACTAAACCAGAGAGCTTCCAGACACCGTATCAGGTGTCGAGCTAACTATTCGAAAGAGTGGCATAGTGCTACTATTTGCGATCTCTTTGGAACTTTTACAATTAAAAGGATTTGTCGAATGACGTACCTTCGCTTGCTTTTAGCTTCAGCCCTGATTGCTCTTTGCACTGGTTGTGCCTCGCCTGCTCAGATTTCCGGCATGTCAGTAACGGCTGATCAGGCCAAGGCAAACACTTATGACTCCCAGCTGCGAAACAATGTACGGCTTTCTGAGGTGAATGGTGGAGATAAAACCAACCCTCTGTGGACTTCCGAAATCGACGCCCCTGACTTCGGCGCTGCACTCAAGCAATCGCTCGTCAATGCTAATTTGCTTGGCGACGAGTCAGCCCCCTATGCTCTGCGTGCCAACCTGCTGCGCGTCGACCAGCCTGTATTTGGACTGAATTTTGAAGTGACCAGTGAAGTTGAATACACCTTGACAGAGTCAAGCACTGACAAGGTCATTTTGCGTGAAATCATCCGGACTCCTTTCACCGCTGGCATGGGCGATTCGGTTATAGGAATCAAGCGACTACGCTTGGCCAATGAGGGATCCGCTCGGGTAAACATCATTGCTATGCTCAAGCGCCTCAGTGATCTGAAAATCGACGCCAAACAAGTTTCGTTAAAGAACTGAGGATCATTCAAAAGTCCCCCCTCTCAAACCTGAACCCCAAGCTACTAAGGACTCTTGCGCCCTGGTAGCCAGGGTTCAGGGCCTTGTCTCGTTCGTGCCGCTCTTTGGAGGCTGGTCCGGTCTTTGGACCTCGTCACGATGCCGCTACCTGACTCCTTGAATACTCCTAATCGGCGAACAGCATCTCCCGGCTTTCACCCATCAGCAGTCCCTGATTGCGCTCGGTTACCTCACGGATGTAATCCCACAACAGGGTGATCCGCTTGAGCTTCCTCAAATCCTCCCGGCAGTACATCCAGAACTGTCGGGTGATATTGATTTCCTGCGGCAACACCGGCAGCAGGCGAGGGTCCTGAGTGGCGAGAAAGCACGGCAGGATCGCCAGTGAGCGTCCCTGCTGCGCGGCCACAAATTGCGCGATCACGCTGGTGCTGCGCAGGTTGGCGCTGGCGCCGGGCAATACGTTGGCCAGGTACAGCAGCTCCGAGCTGAACGCCAGGTCGTCGACGTAACTGATAAACGAATGTTTGGCCAAGTCTGCCGGTCGGCGGATCGGCGGGTGGTTGTCCAGATAGTCCTGGGTTGCGTACAGCTGCAATCGGTAGTCGCACAGTTTGCAGCAGACGTACGGTCCATGCTCCGGGCGCTCCAGGGCGATGACGATGTCGGCCTCGCGCTTGGACAAGCTGATGAAATGCGGCAGCGGCAGGATATCCACCGAGATGGCCGGGTAGGTGTCGACGAAGTGGCTCAGCTGCGGCGTGATGAAAAAGCTGCCGAAGCCTTCGGTGCAGCCCATGCGCACATGACCGGACAGCGCCACGCCGGACCCGGAAACCTGCTCGCACGCCATGTGTAAGGTGCTCTCGATCGACTCTGCATACCCCATCAACCGCTGGCCTTCGGCGGTCAGGACAAAGCCGCTGGTCCGGGATTTTTCGAACAGTAATGTGCCCAGCGCCGTTTCCAGGGAACTGATGCGCCGCGACACCGTGGTGTAGTCCACCGCCAGGCGCTTGGCCGCGGTGCTGGCTTTGCGGGTGCGGGAGACTTCCAGGAAAAACTTTAGGTCGTCCCAGTTCAACGAGCCGAGGGAGGTGATGTTTTTTTGCATGTTGGACCGGTTTTTATGTGCGTTCTTATCAGAAGTTTGCACATCTATACTCCAAAAACAGCCCGTTAACCAATTCGCGGCGCATGCCTCTTCTCAAGGCGACTATTTCGCCTTGGCTCCCAAGATAACAACAAAGATCTGGAGACCCACATGAACGTATCGCTCACGCCCAATGACACCACCGTGCAGAAGGTCAAACTGTTGATCGACGGCCAGTGGGTCGAATCCAAGACCACCGAATGGCACGACATCATCAACCCGGCGACCCAGCAGGTGCTGGCCAAGGTGCCGTTTGCCACCGCTGAAGAAGTCGACGCGGCCATCAGCGCCGCTCATCGTGCATTCCAGACCTGGAAACTGACACCCATCGGCGCGCGCATGCGCATCATGCTCAAGCTCCAGGCGCTGATCCGCGAACACTCCAAGCGCATCGCCGCCGTCCTCAGCGCCGAGCAGGGCAAGACCATTGCCGACGCCGAAGGCGATATTTTCCGTGGACTGGAAGTGGTCGAGCACGCCTGTTCCATCGGCAGCCTGCAAATGGGTGAGTTCGCTGAAAACGTCGCCGGTGGCGTCGACACCTACACCCTGCGCCAGCCGATCGGTGTGTGCGCCGGCATTACCCCGTTCAACTTCCCGGCGATGATTCCGCTGTGGATGTTCCCGATGGCCATCGCCTGCGGCAATACCTTCGTGCTCAAGCCGTCCGAACAGGACCCGATGTCGACCATGCTCCTGGTGGAGCTGGCGATCGAGGCGGGTATTCCGGCCGGTGTGCTCAACGTCGTGCATGGCGGCAAGGATGTGGTCGACGGGCTCTGCACCCATAAAGATATCAAGGCGGTTTCCTTCGTCGGTTCAACCGCCGTCGGTACGCATGTCTACGACCTGGCCGGTAAACACGGCAAGCGTGTGCAATCGATGATGGGCGCCAAGAACCACGCCGTGGTGTTGCCGGATGCCAATCGCGAACAAGCGCTGAATGCGCTGGTGGGTGCCGGTTTCGGTGCCGCCGGTCAACGCTGCATGGCCACTTCGGTGGTGGTGCTGGTGGGCGCGGCCAAGCAATGGCTGCCGGATCTCAAGGCGCTGGCGCAAAAACTCAAGGTCAATGCCGGCAGCGAGCCGGGCACTGATGTTGGCCCTGTCATTTCGAAAAAGGCCAAGGCGCGGATTCTCGACCTGATCGAGAGCGGCATCAAGGAGGGCGCGAAACTGGAGCTGGACGGTCGCGAGATCTCGGTTCCAGGTTACGAGAAGGGCAACTTTGTCGGCCCGACCCTGTTCTCCGGCGTGACCACCGACATGCAGATCTACACCCAGGAAATCTTCGGCCCGGTGCTGGTTGTGCTGGAGGTTAATACGCTCGACGAGGCCATCGCCCTGGTCAACGCCAACCCGTTCGGTAACGGCACGGGCCTGTTCACCCAGAGCGGCGCGGCGGCGCGTAAATTCCAGAACGAAATCGACGTCGGCCAGGTCGGTATCAACATCCCGATTCCGGTGCCGGTCCCGTTCTTCAGCTTCACCGGTTCGCGTGGTTCCAAGCTCGGCGACCTCGGCCCGTACGGCAAGCAAGTGGTGCAGTTCTACACTCAGACCAAGACCGTCACCAGTCGCTGGTTCGATGACGACAGCGTCAACGACGGTGTGAACACCACGATCAACCTGCGATAAGGAGCCGGACATGAAAATCGCTTTTATCGGTCTGGGCAACATGGGCGCGCCGATGGCGCGCAACCTGATCAAGGCCGGCCATGCACTGCGCCTGGTGGACCTGAACAAAGCTGTGCTGGCGGAACTGGAACAACTGGGCGGCAGTATCAGTGCATCGGCCCGTGAAGCGGCAGAGGGCGCCGAACTGGTCATCACCATGCTGCCTGCCGCGGTGCATGTGCGCAGTGTGTGGCTGGGTGAAGACGGCGTGCTCGCCGGTATCGGCAAAGGTGTGCCGGCCGTGGATTGCAGCACCATCGATCCGCAGACCGCGCGGGACGTGGCCACCGCCGCTGCCAAACAGGGCGTGGCCATGGCCGATGCACCGGTCTCTGGCGGCACCGGTGGCGCAGCCGCCGGGACGCTGACCTTTATGGTCGGCGCCACCCCCGAACTGTTCGCCACCCTGCAACCGGTACTGGCGCAAATGGGCCGCAACATCGTCCATTGTGGTGAGGTCGGTACCGGGCAAATCGCTAAAATCTGCAACAACCTGCTGCTGGGGATTTCCATGGTCGGCGTCAGCGAAGCCATGGCACTGGGCGATGCCCTGGGCATCGACACCAAGGTGCTGGCGGGCATCATCAACAGTTCCACCGGGCGTTGCTGGAGTTCAGAGATGTACAACCCGTGGCCGGGCATCGTTGAAACAGCGCCGGCGTCGCGCGGTTACACCGGTGGTTTCGGTGCCGAACTGATGCTCAAGGATCTGGGGCTGGCCACTGAAGCGGCGCGTCAGGCGCACCAGCCGGTGGTACTCGGCGCGGTGGCCCAGCAGTTGTATCAGGCGATGAGTTTGCGTGGGGAGGGTGGTCAGGACTTCTCGGCGATCATCAATGGCTATCGCAAACCGCAATAGAAGGGCGGTGAAAAAACTGTGGGAGCGAGCTTGCTCGCGATGAGGTCGTTACAGTCGACATTGATGCTGATTGACCCACCGCAATCGCGAGCAAGCTCGCTCCCACAGGGACTGCATGTACCCAAAGATATTTACCGGGAGATCACGTCGGGTGATCCCCCGGTTTTTTTGTATCAGGCAAACACGAAATATTTGCGCACGGTTTCCACCACTTCCCAGGTGCCTTTCATTCCCGGTTCGATGACGAAAATGTCGCCGGCGCGCAGGTGGATCGGCGCCATGCCTTCCGGGGTGATGACGCAGTAGCCTTCCTGGAAATGGCAGTACTCCCACTTCACATATTCGACGTACCACTTGCCCGGCGTGCAGATCCAGGTGCCCATGATCTTGCTGCCGTCTTCACTCGTGTAGGCGTTGAGGTTGACGGTGTGCGGGTCGCCTTCGAGTTTTTCCCATTTGCAGGCGTCGAGCACGGGCAGCGGGTGGGTATCGCGAAGTACGGTAATCGGTGCGGTCATGATGACTCCGGGCAGTGGGCTCAAGAACTGAAGTCGCACCCTATAGCGCCTGCCCATCGTTCAGTTGTCTGTGCTCGACACTGAGCTGTCCAGAAACGCACAACTCTCAAGGACGAGTCAGCGGGCAGTCGAGCCTGGATTGTTCGAGGCTGTTCTCGAACTCGACCAATTGTGAGTGCTGTTGCGACAGCGCCGCTATCCGCTCGGCGATTTCCTGTTTTTTGCTGGCGATGATCTGGTGTGCCCGTTCCCATGGCAACTGCGGACCCTGATGTCCGGCGAAGACCGACTGCAATTCCTTGAGCCTGAAACCCAACTGCTGGGCACATTTGATGAACATCAGCAGGTCGACGCTGTGCTGGTCATAGATGCGGTACTTGCCCAGGCGGCGAGCGGCAGGCAGCAGGCCAATCGACTCGTAATGACGGATGCTTTTGACCGTGGTTCCGGAACGTTGCGCGGCTTGGCCGATGTACATGGGAAGGTCCTTTTCTCCGAGGATAAAGCTCGGCGCATTATCGACCGACTCAAGCGCTGGCGATAGCTTCGGCTTGCCGCAACCAGGCTGCATGCCGGTCTGCGCTGGCGCCGAGAATTGGCCCGAAGGTGAGGGTTCGGGTTGGCTTGATACCACAGAATTCCAGCGTGGTTTTACGGACCTGATGCAAACCGGGCATGCGGTAGATCCATCGGTAGTACCAGGGCGGTGTGTCCATGGTCACCAGCAGGTGGGCGGTTCGGCCGCGCAGGAGTTTGTCGGGGAAGGCTTTGCCCTGGCGATACTTGAAGGCAAAACCCGGCAAGAACACCCGGTCGAAAAAGCCCTTGAGCAAGGCCGGTACGCCACCCCACCAGATCGGATAAACCAGTGTCAGCTGTTCGGCCCACAGGATATCGGCCTGGGCGTTACGCAAGTCGGCTTCCAGCGGCTGGACCTGTTGATAGCCTTCGCGCAGCACCGGGTCAAAATCCATGCTGCCCAGAAACAATTGACGCACTTCATGCCCGGCGCGCACTGCCGACTGTGTGTAACGCTCGGCAAGGGCGGCGCAGAAGCTGTTGCCGGACGGATGCCCGAGTATCACCAGTATTCGTTTACCCATCATCGCGGTCCTTGAAGATCAAACCTCAAGGATAAAGTCTGCCCCTCAGGGGAGAGTCAAGGCGTGCAGCAGGGCCTTGGCATAGCCGGGTAATGCGGCGAAGTCCCGGGCACAGAGCAGCAGTTTGCGTTGGCCCCAGGGTTCTTGCAGGGCGAAGCTTTTGAAGGGTAGTCCGGCGGACCCGCGTTCGACCGCGGCCAGCGGTACGATTGCCAGTCCCGCCCCTCGGGCGACCATGCGCATCACGCCATCGAAACCGTCGGCGCGGATGCGAATCTGCATGCGCAGGCCGGCGTGCAGTGCCTGCTCTTCCAGGTACACCGCCAGCGCGCTGTTGGCATTCAGGCTGACGTAGTCGTGATGCAACGTGTCGGTGAAGCTTACTGAGGTCGCATGAGACAAGGGATGTTCCCGGGGCATGATCAGCACCAGCGGATCATCGCGAAACGCTCGGGTCTGCAGGTCATCGGTGTCCACCGCGTCGGAAACGATGCCCAGGTCCGCCGCACCCTGGCGCAAGGCGTGGGTGATGCGGGTGCTGGGCAGTTCCTGCAAATCGATGTCGAGGTTGGGATGGCTATGCAGGAAATCCGCGAGCAGCTCTGGCAGGTATTCGGTGATCGCCGTGGTGTTGCACAGCAGTCGCACCTGGCCTTTGACACCCTGGGCGTACTCGGCCAGTTCCTGTTGCAGGCGTTCGGCCTGTTGCAGCAGAACCCGGGCGTGTCGGGCCAGGGCATTGCCGGCCGGCGTCGGGCTGACCCCACGACGATTGCGCTGAAGAAACTCGACGCCCAGCGACGCCTCCATGGCGCGAATTCGCGCGCTGGCCGCTGCCAGGGACAAATGACTGCGTGCTGCGCCGGCGGTGATGTTGCCGGTGTCGAGGATGTTCAGGTACAGGCGCAGGTCGGTCAGGTCGAAGTGCATTGCGGCAACCTCTGGATGTGTGTTGTCAGGGAGGCCGCCATCGCGAGCAAGCTCGCTCCCACAGGAGATTTGTGAACAACAGATAACCACTGTGGGAGCGAGCTTGCTCGCGATGGCGTCAGATACCGCACCCGATTATTCAGCCTCTTGTCTGAAGAGAGGCAGCCTCAGTATATGGCAGATTTTCAATCAACCCCCGCGGGCTCACCATGGCCCCATGAATACACTCTCGGCGTTTTATCAGCATCTCGGCTTGGCCCTTTCGCTGCTGGTTATCGGCACCTTTGTGCTGGCCGGCATGATCAAGGGGGTGATCGGCCTCGGCCTGCCGACCGTTGCCATGGGCCTGCTCGGTCTGGCTATGGCGCCGACGCAGGCTGCGGCGCTGCTGATCATTCCGGCGACCCTGACCAACATTTGGCAACTGGCATTCGGCGGGCATCTGTCGGGGCTGGCCAAGCGGTTATGGCCGATGTTGCTGGCGATTTTCATTGGCACCGGGGCAGGCACGCTGTGGGTCGGCATGAGCGGTGGCCATTGGGTGGTGCGGGGGTTGGGCGCGGCATTGTTGCTGTATGCGCTCAGCGGTTTGTTCCTGCCGACTGTGCGCGTGGGGCGGCGCAGCGAACGCTGGCTCGGTCCACTGTGCGGCGTGCTGACCGGCGTCATCACGTCGGCCACCGGCGTGTTCGTGATTCCGGCGGTGCCCTATCTGCAAGCGTTGGGTTTGAGCAAGGACCAACTGGTGCAGGCGCTGGGCCTGTCGTTCACCGTCTCGACCCTGGCCCTGGCTGGTGGCTTGCTATGGCGCGGCGCGCTCGGCGGGGGCGAGTTGAGCGCGTCGCTGTTGGCGCTGATCCCGGCCATGCTCGGCATGTGGCTGGGGCAATCGCTGCGCCAGCGGATCAGCGCCCTGTGGTTCAAGCGCGTGTTCTTCGTTGGCCTGGGGTTGCTCGGCGGCCATTTGCTGATCAGCGGCTAGCGGACGATGGGCTGATCATGTCGATGGCGCGGATCTCGAAATCCCGTTCCAGGTATTCATCGCGCTGCTCGAGGAACTGCTTCATGTGCGGCAGGTTCGAGTGCACATCGAGGTGGGCCTGGGATTGCCAGATCTCGTAGAAGATGAACAGGGTCGGGTCCTGTTTGTCGCGCAGCATGTGGTATTCGATGCAACCGGGTTCGGCTCGGCTCGCTTGCACGTAGCCGCTGAAAAACGCTTCAAAGGCGTCGGATTTTTCCGGACGGGTCTTGGCGTGCAGGATGAATCCCTGGATTTCACTCATCTACATCTCTCCTCAAGTCAGAACTGGCGCCAGTCTAAGGCAACAATCGCCTGTTGATTCGTGCTTGTAGGTCAAATGAATTTTGCCAAATCGACGCTTACTCCGCGTGAGGTCGATCGGTACTCTGCCGCCATCCGATTCCCGACCTTCCCGAGACCTCCCATGAAAAAAGTCCTGTTGCTCAATGGCGGCAAAAAATTTGCACACTCCGACGGCCGCTACAACGCCACCCTGCATGAAGCCGCGTTGAGCGTGCTGGATCGCGGCGGTATGGATGTCAAAACCACTTTCATCGACGAGGGCTACGACGTCGCCGAAGAAGTGGCCAAGTTCCTCTGGGCCGACGTGATCATTTACCAGATGCCCGGCTGGTGGATGGGCGCGCCGTGGACCGTGAAAAAGTACATTGATGAAGTCTTCACCGAAGGCCATGGCAGCCTCTATGCCAGCGACGGTCGCACCCGTTCGGACGCGTCGCAGAAGTACGGCAGCGGCGGCCTGATTCACGACAAGCAATACATGTTGTCGCTGACCTGGAACGCCCCGCAGCAGGCCTTCGACGACCCGACCGATTTCTTCGAAGCCAAAGGCGTGGACGCGGTGTACTTCCCGTTCCACAAGGCCAACGAGTTCCTGGGCATGACCGGTTTGCCGACGTTCCTGTGCGTGGACGTGATGAAACGCCCGAACATCGAAGGCGACGTGGCACGCTATGCGCAGCATTTGACTGAGGTGTTTGGCCTCAAGGCGTAGTGCTCGGCTACTATCCGATGCAACGGCCAGGAAGATCGCCGCGCCGACTCGCAAAAGAGGACACACGTGAAAGCCAGATCCGATGAGTTGCAGGTTTTCGTCTGCGTGATTGAATGCGGGTCGATTTCTGCGGCGGCCGAGCAAGTCGGGCAAACGCCTTCGGCGGTCAGTCGTACGCTGTCGCGGCTGGAGGCCAAGCTCGACACTACGCTGATCAATCGCACCACGCGGCGCATGGACCTGACCGAAGAGGGCAAGTACTTCTTCGAGCACGCCAAGCGGATTCTCGATCAGATGGACGAACTCGAAGAGCGCCTGTCCTCACGCCAGCAAACGCCGTCCGGGCGTTTGCGCATCAACGCGGCATCACCGTTCATGCTGCACGCCATCGTGCCCTACATCGATGAATTCCGCCGGCTCTACCCCGACATCCAGCTCGAACTCAACAGCAACGATTTGATCATCGACCTGCTGGAGCAGAGTACCGACATCGCCATTCGCATTGGCACCCTGACCGACTCGACGCTGCATGCCCGCTCCCTGGGTTGCAGCCCGCTGCACATCGTCGCCAGCCCGGCGTACCTGGAAAAGCATGGCACACCGCAAGCCGTGGCTGACCTGGCCGACCATACGCTGCTGGGGTTCACCCAGAACGAAGGCCTCAACCAATGGCCGCTGCGTTATGTGCATGGCGATCGCTGGCCGATCCAGGCGTCGATCAGTGCTTCCAGCGGCGAAACCATCCGCCATCTCGCACTGGATGGGCAAGGCATTGCCAGCCTGTCGCATTTCATGACCATCGAAGACATTCGTGCCGGACGCTTGAAGGTGTTGCTGGCCGAGTTCAACAGCGGTTATCGCCAGCCGATCAACGCGGTGTACTACCGCAACTCGCAACTGGCCCTGCGCATTCAGTGCTTCCTGGACTTCATCCAGGGCAAGTTGGCGGATTATGCGAGCGCAGACTTCAAGGGTTGATTCGTGATTGCTGCGCAATGACGAGAGGGGCTGAGCTCGCTTTAGACCGCGTCATCGTTCTTCGCGGGCAAGCCACGCTCCCACAGGTACTTTGTTGTTCGCCCATTTCGTGAATGACACAAAACCTGTGGGAGCGAGCTTGCTCGCGATGGCGTTTGCGCAGGCACAACAACTGGTCGGTCTGACTGCATTTCCGTAACATCCGCACACTCTTTTTCGTCTCTCCCTGTGTGCGGTTCCCAATGAAAGCAAAACGTCTACGCGCCGATGTCCTGGCGGGGCTTACCACTTCCTTCGCCCTGTTGCCCGAGTGCATCGCTTTCGCGCTGGTGGCCCATCTCAATCCGTTGATGGGGCTCTATGGCGCGTTCATCATCTGCACCCTGACCGCGCTGTTCGGTGGGCGACCGGGCATGGTGTCCGGCGCGGCAGGCTCGATGGCCGTGGTGATCGTCGCGCTGGTGGTGCAACACGGTGTGCAGTATCTGCTGGCCACGGTGTTGCTGGGCGGGTTGATCATGATCGCGTTCGGGCTGCTCAAGCTCGGCAAGCTGGTGCGTATGGTGCCGTACCCGGTGATGCTCGGTTTCGTCAACGGCCTGGCGATCGTCATTGCCCTGGCGCAACTGGAGCACTTCAAGAACGGTGAGGCCTGGTTGAGCGGTACGCCGCTGTACATGATGCTCGGGCTGGTCGTGGTGACCATGGCCGTTGTCTATGTGATGCCGCGCCTGACCCGTACGGTGCCACCGGCGCTGGTGGCGATTCTCGGCGTGGGCCTGGCAGTGTATCTGCTTGGCCTGCCGACCCGCACCCTGGGCGACATGGCGCACATTGCCGGTGGCTTGCCGACGCTGGCGCTGCCGGACATTGCGTGGAACCTGGACACCCTGCGCATCATCGCGCCCTACGCGATCGTGATGGCGCTGGTCGGGTTGCTGGAAACCCTGTTGACCCTGAACCTCACCGACGAATTCACCGAGAGCCGTGGTTACCCGGATCGCGAGTGCGTGGCGCTGGGGGCGGCGAATCTGGTGTCCGGTGCGTTCGGCGGCATGGGCGGGTGCGCCATGATCGGCCAGACCGTGATCAACCTCAGTTCCGGCGGTCGCGGGCGTTTGTCCGGGGTGGTGGCGGGGGTGTCGATCCTGTTGTTCATCCTGTTTCTGTCGCCGCTGATCGAGCGCATTCCGCTGGCCGCGCTGGTGGGGGTGATGTTCGTGGTGTCGCAACAGACCTTCGCCTGGGCTTCGTTGCGGGTGCTGAACAAGGTGCCGTTGAACGACGTGCTGGTGATCATCGCGGTGACGGTGATTACCGTTTTCACCGATCTGGCAATGGCGGTGCTCTGCGGGATCATCATCGCGGCGCTCAATTTCGCCTGGCAGCAGGCCCGGCAGCTGTACGCCGACAGTCATCTGGAAACCGACGGCAGCAAGCTGTACCGGGTGCATGGCACGCTGTTCTTCGCCTCGACCACACCCTTCCTCAATCAGTTCGATCCGGCCAATGACCCGGCGCAAGTGACACTTGATTGCCAGCACCTGAGCTTTGTCGACTACTCGGCCATCGCTGCACTGGGCACCTTGCGCGAGCGCTACACCAAGGCCGGCAAGCACCTGCGGGTGCTGCATTTGTCCGAGCGTTGCAAGAAATTGCTCAAGCGTGCCCGGATGCAGCACGACTGAAATCAAACAGGCAGGCGCGATGAAAATCCGCCTGCCTGATTTTCATTATTTGCGACAACTCATACCTCTGCGCGACACGCCTTACCTCTGCACGAAAATTACTTTCACCTCGTTTGAAAATCACCTTCCGAAATGTTTTAAGAGTTTCACAAATATTTCGACGTGACCCTCTCGAGGAGTACCGCATGACCCTGTCCTTCGGCTATTGGCTGCTGGTGTATGCCGCCATCGCCATCATTGCACTGATCGTTCTGATCGCCCGTTACCGGCTCAACCCGTTCATTGTCATCACCCTGATTTCCATTGGCCTGGCGCTCGTGGCGGGCATGCCGCCGTCGGGTGTGGTGGGGGCGTACGAGGCCGGGGTCGGCAAGACCCTGGGACACATCGCGCTGGTAGTGGCGCTGGGCACCATGCTCGGCAAGATGATGGCCGAGTCCGGTGGCGCCGAGCAGGTGGCGCGGACCTTGATCGACCGTTTCGGCGAGAAGAACGCGCATTGGGCGATGGTGACCATCGCGTTTCTGGTGGGGTTGCCGCTGTTCTTCGAAGTCGGTTTCGTCTTGCTGGTGCCGATTGCCTTTACCGTGGCGCGGCGCGTGGGCGTCTCGATCCTGATGGTCGGCTTGCCGATGGTCGCCGGGCTTTCGGTGGTGCATGCGCTGGTACCGCCGCACCCGGCGGCGATGCTGGCGGTGCAGGTGTACCAGGCGTCGGTGGGGCAGACCTTGATGTACGCGATCCTGATCGGCATTCCGACGGCGATCATCGCAGGTCCCCTGTACGCCAAATTCATCGTGCCGCGCATTCAGTTGCCGGCGGAAAACCCGCTGGAACGCCAGTTCCTGGAGCGTGAGCCGCGCGACAGCCTGCCGGGTTTCGGCATCACCATGGCGACCATCCTGTTGCCGGTGGTGCTGATGCTGATCGGTGGCTGGGCCAATCTGATTTCTACGCCGGGCAGTGGTTTCAATCAGTTCCTGCTGTTCATCGGCAACTCGGTGATCGCGCTGCTGCTGGCCACATTGTTGAGTTTCTGGACCCTCGGCCTGGCCCAGGGCTTCAACCGTGAATCGATCCTCAAGTTCACCAACGAATGCCTGGCACCGACCGCGAGCATCACCTTGCTGGTAGGCGCCGGCGGTGGCTTGAACCGGATTCTGGTGGACGCCGGCGTCACCGACCAGATCGTCGGCCTGGCCCACGAATTTCATTTGTCGCCGCTGTTGATGGGCTGGCTGTTTGCCGCGCTGATGCGCATCGCCACCGGTTCTGCCACTGTGGCCATGACCACCGCTTCAGGCGTGGTCGCGCCAGTGGCCATTGGTCTGGGTTATCCCCATCCGGAGTTGCTGGTGCTGGCGACTGGCGCCGGGTCGGTTATCTTTTCCCACGTCAACGACGGTGGTTTCTGGTTGATCAAGGAATACTTCAACATGACCGTTACCCAGACCTTCAAGACCTGGACCGTGCTCGAGACGTTGATCTCGGTCGTCGCCTTCGGCCTGACCGTTGGCCTTTCTTACCTGATTTAGCCGGAGCCACTTGCATGGACATCCTCTACCAGATCCGCGCCCGTCAGGACTCCTTCAGCGCCGGTGAAGGACGCATCGCCCGCCTGATGCTCGACGACGTAGGATTTGCCGCCTCCGCCAGTCTCGATGAGCTGGCGCTGCGGGCGGAGGTCAGCAGTGCCACGCTGTCGCGGTTCGCCCGTACGGTCGGCTGCAAGGACCTGCGTGACCTGCGCTTGCAACTGGCCCAGGCCAGCGGCGTCGGCAGCCGGTTTCTCGACCCGGCGGGCATGCCCGAGCAGTCGGCGTTCTACGGGCAGATCGTGGGCGACATCGAGTCGACCTTGCGCCAGCACCTGGCCGCGTTCGATGAGTCGCGTTTCGCCGATGCGGTGAAACTGCTGGGCAAGGCGCGGATGATTCACGCCTTCGGCATGGGCGGCTGTTCGACCCTGTGCAGCGATGAACTGCAAGTGCGCCTGGTGCGCCTCGGTTATCCGATTGCGGTGTGCCACGATGCGGTGATGATGCGCGTCACCGCCGCCAGCCTCAGCGCTGAACACGTGGTGATTGTCTGCTCGCTGACCGGGATCACCCCGGAGCTGATTGAAACGGTGGAGCTGGCGCGCAACTATGGCGCAGGCATTCTGGCCATCACCCGGGCAGATTCGCCCCTGGCGCAACTGGCCGATATCGTCCTGCCCCTGCAAAGCGCCGAAACCTCGTTCATCTACAAACCCACGGCAGCGCGCTACGGCATGCTGCTGGCCATCGACGTGCTCGCCACCGAGCTGGCCCTGGCCAATCCTGAAGACAATCAAGAACGTCTGCGGCGGATCAAACTCGCCCTGGACGAATACCGCGGCGGCGACGATCACTTGCCGCTGGGAGACTGACATGCAGTACGACACGCTGATTCGCAATGCCCTGATCATCGACGGCAGCAACAGCCCTGGATACCCCGCCGACGTGGCCATTCTCAACGGGCGCATCGAGCGTATCGGCGACTTGCGCGATGCCCGTGCCAGCGAGGAAATCGACGCGCAGGGCCATGTGCTGGCGCCGGGTTTCATCGACGTGCACACCCATGACGACACCGTGGTGATTCGTCAGCCGCAGATGCTGCCCAAGCTCAGCCAGGGCGTGACCACGGTCATCGTCGGCAACTGCGGGATCAGTGCCTCGCCAGTGAGCTTGCGCGGCGATCCGCCGGACCCGATGAACCTGCTCGGCACGGCCGCTGCGTTCGTTTATCCGACCTTCCGCGACTACCGCGTGGCCGTCGAAGCGGCGAACACCACGCTGAACGTTGCCGCGCTGGTCGGTCATACGGCGTTGCGCAGCAATCATCTGGACGACCTGTTTCGCACCGCCACGGCAGACGAAATCAGCGCGATGCGCGAGCAACTGCGCGAAAGCCTTGAGGCCGGCGCCCTGGGCCTTTCCACCGGCCTTGCCTATGCCAGCGCCTTCTCGGCATCGACCGATGAAGTGATGCAACTGACCGAAGAATTGACCGCGTTCGGGGCGGTCTATACCACCCATTTGCGCAGCGAATTCGAACCGGTGCTGGAGGCCATGGACGAGGCGTACCGGATCGGTCGTCATGCGCAAAGCCCGGTGATCATCTCTCACCTCAAATGCGCCGGCGCCAGTAACTGGGGGCGTAGTCCGCAGCTGCTGGCGTCCCTCGAAGAGGCAGCGAAGACCCACCCGGTGGGTTGCGACTGTTATCCCTACGCCGCGAGCTCTTCGACCCTGGACCTCAAGCAGGTGACCGATGCCCACCGCATCACCATCACCTGGTCGACCCCGCATCCGCAGATGGGCGGCCGCGACCTGATGGACATCGCCGCCGAATGGAATCTGCCGTTGCTGGAGGCCGCTCGCCAGCTGCAACCGGCCGGTGCGGTGTACTACGGAATGGATGAGGCGGATGTCCGTCGGATCCTCGCGCATCCGCTGTCGATGGTCGGCTCCGACGGCTTGCCGGAAGATCCGTTTCCGCACCCACGCTTGTGGGGCGCATTCCCTCGGGTGCTCGGACATTTCAGCCGCGACGTGGGACTGTTCCCGCTGCACACCGCCGTGCACAAAATGACCGGGCTGTCGGCGGCGCGCTTCGGCTTGAAGGCGCGCGGTGAAATACGCGAAGGCCATTGGGCGGACCTGGTGTTGTTCGACCCGGCGACCATTCGTGATGTCGCCGACTTCAACGACCCACAGCGGGCGGCGGAGGGCATTGAAGGGGTATGGATCAACGGTGTGTTGAGTTACCGTGATGGCCAGGCCAACGGGCGCAGGGAAGGACGGTTTCTGGCCCGGGAAGGGGATTTGCGCACGGGTTTTCAGTGAGTTTCGAGGATTGCGTCACAGTGATGGCACTTTGAAACTAAAGAATGGCATTTCCGCGCCGAATTGCTGACATCAGGCCCGGCTATCATTGCGGTTCGGTTACGTATTTTGTAGGAGCGAGCTTGCTCGCGATGGACGATAGGGCGCAGCGTTTACCCAGTAGACACGCGTCATCGTTAACGACCATCGCGAGCAAGCTCGCTCCTGCAGGTCTTTCATTGTCTGGGAGCAACCCGATGAGCTTCGGCAAAACAACTCCGATCCTGCGTATTTTCGACGAAGCCAAGGCAGTGGAGTTCTACGTCGATTTCCTGGGGTTCAAGATCGACTGGCAACATCGATTCGAAGCGAATTACCCGCTGTACCTGCAAATCTCCCGTGGCGAATGTGTGCTGCACTTGTCCGAACACCATGGCGACAGCACACCGGGGTCTGCGCTGCGGATCGAGACGGATGAGCTGGAGAAGTTTCAGCGGCAACTGTTGGCCAAGCAATACAGGTTTTCCCATCCGCAGATTCAGGCCATGCCCTGGGGCAGCCAGGACATGACCATCGCCGACCCGTTCGGCAATCGGTTGGTGTTCACCAACGCGATAAGTCTCTGAGCCTTCAGCCCCTCAGGTTTAAGCCTTCAGCCTTCGTTCGGCACCCGGTGGGTTTGGCGAAACTCGCCGGGCGGCATCCCGCGCCGGCTTTTGAACGTGCGGTGAAACGAGCGGGGTTCGGTGAAACCCAGGTACTGGGCGATGTCCTGGATCGGCAGGGTGCTGTTGAGCAGGTAATGCTCGGCCAGTTCCTGGCGCAGGTCATCGAGGATCTGCTGGTACGACGTACCGGCCTGATGCAACTGGCGTTGCAGCGTGCGCACTGACACCGCGAGATGCTCGGCCACCTGCTCCTTGCGTGGCAGACCTTCCTTGAGCAACTTTCGCAGGATGCTTTTGACCCGCTGTTCCAGCGAAGCGTCCTCCAGTGTGGCCATCAACCCCTGGGCATGTTCCTCCAGCGTGCGCAGCAATTGCGCATCGGCCTGGCGCAATGGCAACTGCAAATACGGCAATGGGACAATCAGCGCCGAATAAGGCTGGTCGAACAGTACCGGGCAGTCGAAGAACTGCTCGTACTGTGCCAGCGTCGTGTCGGCCGGACAGGCATGTTCCAGCCAGACGGCAGCCGGTGACATTTGCGTGTCGGCGATCCAGCGCGCGTATTGCAGCCAGGAACCGAGCACGTTTTCCACCAGGTGTCGGCGAATTCGCGGGCGTTGATGGCGGCATGTCCAGATCAGGTGCACCTCGCTGCCTTGCACCTCGGCGCGGCTGACGCCCATGTCTCCCACCAGCTTCTCGAACGGCATGATGCGGCTCATGGCGTCGCCCAGTGTCGCGCAGTTCATGGTGATGTAGCCCAGCACGCTCCAGGAGTTGGGCAACACAAAACGCGCGGCGTTGAGACCGAACAACGCATCGCCCGAGTGTTCGCAGAAATAGTCGAGCAGCCGTTCATGGGCTTCACCTGGCAACCGCAGGCTGTTGTCACTCAACTGCTGTGCCTGCAACCCGGCAGCCGCCAACGCAGGCTCGATGGCCATGCCCAGTTGTTCGGCATGACGCAGGTATTTGAGCAGCGGCGGAACTGAAGTGAAGCCCAGGGATTGCATGATCGTATTCCTTTGATCAAGGCCCGCGTGCGCGGATGAATGCCCTGAAAGGTAATTTGAAACCACGGCTAAAGTAAATGGCTGACGCCTGCGCGACGTTTGACTCAATTGGCTACTCGAACTGGCCGGATGCGACCGTGACACTTTTCGGCGGCTGACTAGTATGGGGGCCTGAAATATCACTGATCAGAACCGCAAAAGGACACACGCATGCGACGCTGGAACGGCTGGGGAGATGCAACCACGGTGGTCGAACTGCCGGCCCAGGGCGCGAGTTTTCTCGCCCAGCGGGTGGGTGACGGTCGAGCGCTGCCCGATGCGACGCTTGAGACAGCATTGGCCCGCGTGCCCCCGTCGCGGTTGCAGCAACACTTCTTGTACAGCGTGGATGCCCAAGATCGTTTGCTGCATGCCCGGGGCCAGAGCCTGCCGGACTGGCTGGCGTTGCGTGAAGGCGCGCTGGGGAATTATCCCGACGCCGTGGCCTATCCCGTGAACGCTGAACAGATTCGCCGGTTACTGTTGCTCGCCCATGAACAGGACCTGTGCCTGATTCCTTATGGCGGTGGCACCTCGGTGGCCGGTCACATCAACCCGCCGAGTTCCGCGCGGCCGGTGGTGACAGTTTCCCTGGCCCGCATGAATCGCCTGCTGGACCTCGACGAACAGAGCCTGCTGGCCACCTTCGGCCCTGGCACCAGCGGACCGCAGGTGGAAAGTCAGTTGCGCGCCCATGGTTACACCCTGGGGCACTTCCCGCAGTCGTGGGAGCTGTCGACCCTGGGTGGTTGGGTCGCCAGCCGCTCCAGTGGCCAGCAGTCGCTGCGCTATGGGCGGATCGAGCAACTGTTCGCCGGCGGGACCCTGGAAACCTTTGCCGGACCTTTGGACATTCCCTCCTTTCCGGCCTCGGCGGCCGGGCCCGATCTGCGCGAGGTGGTGTTGGGCTGTGAGGGCCGCTTCGGGATCATTTCCGAGGTGAAGGTACGGGTCAGCGCTCTGCCCGCCGATGAGCGTTTCTATGGTGTGTTTCTGCCCGATTGGCCCAAGGCGCTGCAAGCCATCCGCCAGTTGGCCCAGGCGCGGGTGCCGCTGTCGATGCTGCGCCTGTCCAACGCGGTGGAGACCGAAACCCAGCTGGCGCTGGCCGGTCACCCGCAGCAGATCGCCTGGCTGGAAAAGTACCTGGCCCTGCGCGGCGCCGGTGAGGGCAAATGCCTGCTGACGTTCGGCGTGACCGGCAATCGTCGACAAAATGCGCTGTCCCTGCGCCAGGCCCGGCAGCACCTCAAGGCGTTCGGCGGGGTGTTTACCGGCACCTTGCTCGGCAAGAAGTGGGCGCAGAACCGTTTTCGTTTTCCCTACCTGCGGGAAAACCTGTGGAACGCAGGATACGTGGTGGACACCCTGGAAACGGCCACTGACTGGAGCAACGTCGATAACCTGCTCACGCTGATCGAAAACAGCCTGCGCGACGCCTTGGCTGCCGAAGGCGAGCGGGTGCATGTCTTCACCCACCTTTCCCATGTCTATGGCGAAGGATCGAGCATCTACACCACCTATGTGTTTCGCCCGGCGGCCGACTACCCCGCTACCCTGGCGCGCTGGCAGGCGCTCAAGCAGGCGGCCAGCCAGACCATCGTCGACAACCACGGCACCATCAGTCACCAGCATGGCGTGGGCAAGGACCACGCGCCGTACCTGCGGCGGGAGAAGGGCGCGCTGGCGATGGACACCCTGCAGGCATTGAGTCGGCACTTTGATCCGGCCGGGCGATTGAACCCTGGCACGCTGTTGCAGGAGTGACGGCCATGAGCCTGGACTGGAACGCGACGTGGCGACAGCGGGTGCTGCCGACGCTGGCGGATGAAACCTGGGACCTGATCGTCATCGGTGGCGGCATCAGCGGCGCCGGTATCCTGCGCGAAGCCGCGCGCCGTGGTTGGCGCTGCCTGCTGCTGGAGCAGCGCGACTTCGCCTGGGGCACCTCCAGCCGCTCCTCGAAAATGGTCCATGGCGGCTTGCGCTACATCGCCAAGGGCCAGTGGCGCCTGACCCGCGATTCAGTCCGCGAACGCCAGCGCCTGCTCGACGAGGCGCCGGGGCTGGTGGAGCCGATGAGTTTCATGATGCCGCATTACCGTGGCGGTTTTCCCGGACCGCGGGTGCTGGGTGGTTTGCTGTCCATCTATGACGCATTGGCCGGGCGACGCAGCCATCACTTCCATGACGCGCAACAACTGCGTTATCTGGCGCCCGGGGTGAAGGAAGATGACCTGCTGGGCGGCACCTGTTTTGTCGATGCGCTGACCGATGATGCCCGTCTGGTGATGCGCGTATTGGGCGAGGCCCGGGCCGATGGCGCCGTGGTGCTCAATGGCGTGCGCGTACAGCAATTGCTGCGTGAAGAGGGGCGCGTTTGCGGGGTTCAGGTCGAAGACTGCGAAGGGGGTGGGTTACTGACATTGCGTTGTGGCGTGCTGGCCGTGGCCACCGGCGCGTGGGCCGAGCGCTTGCGCCTGCCCGATGCCCCTCGCCAGTTGCGCCCGTTGCGTGGCAGTCATTTGCTGTTGCCGGGCTGGCGCCTGCCAGTGGCGCAAGCCTTCACCTTCCTGCACGAGCGCGACCGTCGACCGGTGTTCGTTTTCCCGTGGGAGGGTGCCACGGTGGTCGGCACCACGGACCTCGATCATCACGGCGATCTGGATCAGAGCGCGAGCATCAGCTTTGATGAGCTCGACTATCTGCTGGCGGCCTGCAGTCAACAGTTCCCCCAGGCCGAGGTGGTCGCCGCCGATGTGCTGTCGACCTGGTCGGGCGTGCGCCCGGTGGTGGGCAGTGCGGCGGGTGAGCATCAAGACAAGCCGTCGAATGAAACCCGTGAGCATGTGCTGTGGCAGGAGCCTGGTTGCGTGACCCTGGCCGGCGGCAAGCTGACCACCTTTCGCCCGCAGGCGATTGAAGTGCTCAAGGCCTGCGCAACCATGCTCGAGCGCCCCTTCAATGATGACGCCGCGCCGGTGTTCGCCGCCGTGCCGCCGCTGGCGATACCGGGGCTCAGCGCCAACCGGTGGCGGCGCCTGGCCGGGCGGCATGGCCGTGACCTGCCGAGGCTGGCGCAACTGATCGCGGAACTCGGCCATGACACCGTCGGCGGCACTGACACCTTGTGGGCGGAGCTGGCCGTTGCCTGCGATGGGGAAATGGTCCTGCACCTGGATGACCTGCTGCTGCGCCGAACCCGCCTGGGCCTGTTGCTGCCGCGCGGTGGCGAGGATTATTTCGCTGCCATTGGCCAACTCTGCCAACCGCGACTGGGTTGGGACGATGAGCATTGGCAGCAGGAATTACAGCGTTATCGGGCGTTGTGGCAACGCCATCATGGTTTGCCGGATGCCGCGCATTGATGCCCATTGAAGAGAGCTCCATGGATAACCACCCGAACAAGCGTTACCTGTTGGCCATCGACAATGGCACCCAGAGCGTGCGCGCGCTGCTCTTCGACCTGCAGGGCAATCTGCTGGGCAAAGGCAAGGTCGAGTTGCAGGCCTATTACTCGACTCAACCCGGCTGGGCCGAACAGGACCCGGAGTATTACTGGGCAAAACTGGGTGAGGCCTGCCAGCAGTTGTGGCAGCAAACCGGCATCGATCGTTCACAGATCGCCGGTGTTTCCCTGACCACCCAGCGCGGCACAGTGATCAACGTCGATGCTCAGGGCAAGGCGCTGCGCCCGGCGATCCTGTGGCTCGATCAACGCCAGGCCGAAGTCAAAGGCGGCATCAAGGGACCGTGGGGCTGGCTGTTCAAACTGGTCGGCGCGCAAGCCACAGTGGACTACTTTCGCGCCCAGGCCGAGGCCAACTGGATCGCCCGCCACCAGCCTGAGGTCTGGGCGGCGACCGACAAGTTTTTGCTGCTCTCGGGGTTTCTCACCCATCGCCTGTGTGGGCGCTTTGTCGATTCGGTGGGCTGTTGCGTCGGTTACCTGCCGTTCGACTTCAAGCGCTTGCGCTGGGCCGCCCCCTCCGACTGGAAATGGCAGGCGCTGGCGGTGCGCCCCGAACAACTGCCAAGCCTGCACAAGCCCGGTGAAACCCTCGGCTACATCAGCGCCGAGGCCAGCCGCCACACCGGCATTCCCGAGGGGCTGCCGCTGATTGCCGCGGGTGCCGACAAGGCCTGCGAAGTCGTGGGTTCCGGCGTCGTCGACCCAGGCACCGTGTGCCTTTCCTACGGCACCACGGCGACGATCACCAGCACCCGGTCGCGCTACCTGGAAATCGTTCCGTTGATTCCGCCTTACCCGTCTGCGGTACCGGATCAATACAACTGCGAGGTGATGATTTATCGCGGCTACTGGATGGTCAGCTGGTTCAAGAACGAGTTCGGCCTGCGGGAAATGCAGCAGGCCAAAGCCCAGGGTGTGGAGCCCGAGCAACTCTTCGATGCGCTGGTCGACGCCGTGCCGCCGGGCTCCATGGGGTTGATGCTGCAACCCTACTGGTCGCCCGGTATCCGCGAGCCGGGTGTCGAAGCCAAGGGCGCGATGATCGGCTTCGGCGACGTGCATACCCGCGCACACATTTACCGGGCGATCCTCGAAGGTCTGGCGTATGCCTTGCGTCAGGGCATGGAGAAAATCGAGAAGCGTTCGAGGGTCTCCATCACGCGCTTGCGCGTCGCCGGTGGTGGCTCCCAGAGTGATGCCGCGATGCAACTCACGGCGAACATTTTCGGCCTGCCGGCCGAGCGTCCGCATGTCTACGAAGCGTCCGGCCTGGGCGCGGCCATTTGCTGCGCGGTGGGGCTGGGACTGCACGCGGATTTCCCCACGGCGATGGCCGCCATGACCCGGGTCGGTGCGGTATTCATGCCGCAACCCGAGGCGCAGCAGATCTATGAGCGACTGTACAAAGAGGTTTACCTGCGCATGTATCGACAGCTCAAGCCGCTGTACCAGAGCATCCGCAAAATTACCGGTTACCCCGCTTAGGAAAACACCCGGGAACCCTGTGGGAGCGAGCTTGCTCGCGATAGCGGTGTGTCAGTCAAAGTAACTGTTGGCTGACCCACCGCTATCGCGAGCAGGCTCACTCCTACAATGTCCGGGGGTGATTTTATGTCACCTCATGTGGCGCTATCGGAGACCTTTTCTGGTGAGATTGGACAGTGTCAGGGGCAGGGTCGGTTGTTAGGCTCAACCCCCACAGCACATCCAATAAGAACCAAGCAATGAAGCTGACATTCCTCCTGTTGCTGCTTTGTGCAACGGCCCCCACAGCCTGGGGCTGGTCGATCCATACGGTGGGCAGCTACCTGGCATTGCAGGATTTGCCGGCCTTGCGTGATGCACCGCAGGTCGAAGTCGAGCCGCTGGAACAGTTTCTTTCGCAGCAATACCAAGCCGTGAGTGCGCTGCTCGATGAGCAGGAGCGCTTCGCCCGCGAGCACTTCGCCCAATACCCGCCGCGCCCCGACAACCTGCGATTGCCTGTCGTGCCTGGGGACAATCTGCGCCACGACTTCCTCAGCGCACTGCGCATCAACCCCGGGATTCATCTGGCGATGGTCATCCAGCCGATGCCGGGCAAGGATCTGCCCGAGCGTGAACACCTCAAGACCGAACAAGTCATGGTGCAACAGACGCTTTCACCGTGGAATCGCCAGCGCTTCATCGTTGTCGCTGACCACGAACAAGTCGCGCCCCTGGCCGTGTTGGCCAGCGCTGCCGATGAGCCGGATTACGGCCACGACATCAACCTGTTCAGTGACAACCCCGGCGAAGTCGGCGCGTTGTACGGCTTCGGCCCGCAGCCTTTCGGCGACGCCCGGTTTCAGTACAGCTCCCAGGCGCCGTTCCATATGGGCTTCTTCCATGAAAGCCCGGTGGTGTACGCCGCTGCCGGGTTTCTTCAGCGCAGCTGGCCGGACTGGCGCGCCTACCAGTACATGGGCTTGGCGCGACTGGCGTTTGCCACTGGCCATCCTTATTGGGGCTATCGATTTCTCGGTTGGGGCCTGCACCACGTTCAGGACCTGACCCAGCCTTATCACGCCAAGCCGCTGCCCGGTGTCGAACTGGCGAGCCTGCTGGTGCTGGAAGGCAAGGCCCTGGCCGGCTTCGATGCGGACAAACATGCCGCCATCGAACGGGTCGCCACCCGACACATGGAAGTGGAGAAGTATCAGTCGACCTGGCTTCGTCGCCTGCTGCGCGCCGGCCAGGCACACCCGATGCTCGACGCTTATGCCGACTCTGCACAGGACGCCCATTACCCACCGTATTCGGTGGACTACCTGCGTGAAGTGGTGAGTGCCGAGTCCGTCGACGAATCCGCGGCGTTTGATGAAGCCATCGGCCAGTGGTTGGACGCGGCACCGATCACCAGCGATTTCAGCAGCGGTAATCAGCTGCAGCGCGAAGACTTCGACCATCCGGCACTCAACCGGCAGCTGTTCAAACTGCTGGGGCATTTCGGCGCCCACAGCCGGATTTACGCCCGTGCGGGATTGGCGCCATAGCCATCGCAGCCACACTTTCAGAACACAAAAACAATAAAACCAGGGAAAGAGGAACGGATCATGAGCACTCGATTTCGCCTGTCTGGCGCGGCGCTTCCCGGCGTGGGCCTGGCAGGGCTGCTGCAACTGTGCGCGGTCGACGGCGTGCAGGCCAAGGAGTTCAGCGTGCTGGACAACCAGATCACCGGTTCATTCGACAGTACCTTGTCTTATGGCCGCTTGTGGCGGGTCCAGGGCCGGGACAAAAACAACGACGACGTCAACACCAACGACGGCAATCGCAACTTCGACACCGGGCTGGTTTCCGAGGTGTACAAGATCACCTCGGAGCTCGAGGCCAACTATCAGAACTACGGGATGTTCGTGCGCGGCACCGCGTTCTATGACACCCAACTGATGGACAAGCGCAACGATTACTACCGTAACAACAACCCGTCGCAACCCAGTCAGAGTTTCCCGCAGGACGACCACTTTACTGACCAGACCCGCGATATCGCCGGCAGCCGGGTGGAGATGCTCGATGCCTACCTCTATGGCAACTGGGACGTTGCGCAGATGCCAGTCACGGCCCGTGTCGGGCGCCAGGTGTTCAACTGGGGTGAGGGGATTTTCTACCGTGGCGGGGTCAACACCACCAACCCGGTGGACGCGGCCAAATACCGTTTGCCCGGGGCCGAAGTCAAGGAAGTGCTGGTGCCGGTGGAAGCGCTGAGCTTCAACATCGGCCTGACCGACAGCCTGACCATGGAAAGCTTTTACCAGACGAACTGGAAGGAAACCCGCATCGACCCGGTCGGCACGTTCTACTCGCAGACGGACCTGTTCGCCGACGGCGGCAACACCGCCTACAACAACTTTACCGGTACCGCCCTGGACACCCCGGTGCCTGGCTTCGGCAACGTGATCGATCTGTACAGCGCGCTGGGCAACAACCCGCTGCTCAGCCAGGCCCTGAGCACCACCGGCCTGTACGCCAACGGGGTCACCCCGGCCTTTGGCAACACCGTCAAAGTGGCCTCGGTCGGCAAGGATTACAACGCGCGCAACGACGGCCAGTTCGGTTTCGCTTTTCGCTACATCGTAGAAGAGCTCAACAGCACCGAGTTCGGGTTGTACATGGTCAACTACCACGCCAAGGAACCGACCATTTCCGCCGATCTGGGTGGGTACAAGGGCATCGACATGAACGCCCTGACCAACCTGTTGGCCGGTGTTGCCGGCAGCCAGGCGGGGCAACTGGCCAACGGCCTGGCGACCATGGATGTGCTGGGCAATATTCAGGCGCATCGGCGCTACGCCGAAGACATCCGCATGTACGGCTTCAGTTTCAACACTACCCTGGGCCAGGCGTCGGTTTTCGGCGAAGTGGCCTATCGGCCGAACCTGCCCATCGGGGTCGCCGCCACCAACGACCTGATCGGCGACCTGGCCAACGGCGCCGCCGCAGCGGCAGGCGGCCAGACCATCAACATCGGCGGGCAGCAGGTCACGCTCGACAGCCAGATCAACAACGCCGAGCGGGTGGAAGCGTTCAACACATCCATGGGCACCATTTACAACTTTGGCCCGAGCTTGTCATTCGACTCGATGTTCGGCGTGTTCGAGCTGGCGTCCGAGCACCTGCGCGGCAGCAGCCTGCAATACACCGCGTATGACGGCAGTACCCGTTACTACGCTGGCACCGGTAACTTTTCCTATGTGTCCGGCGGCGAACGCAGCGATCAGGTCAACCGCAACTCCTACAGCTACACCGCGATGCTCAACGGCACCTGGAACGACGTGTATGCCGGGGTCAACGTCTCGCCTTATGTCGTCTACAAGGATGACTTCAAGGGCAACAGCTACCAGGCGGGCAACATCATCGAGGGCCGCAAGGCCTACACCCTGGGGATCAAGGCCAACTACCAGAACAAGCTGGAGGCCGAGCTGCAATACACCGAGTTCTACGGCGGTGGGCAGGACAACGGCCTGCGTGACCGCGACAACGTCGGCTTCAACCTCAAGTACTTCCTTTGATTGCTACATGCAGACCCATTGTGGGAGCGGGCTTGCTCGCGAAAGCGGTGAATCAGGCGACATCTGTGCTGGATGTGCCGCCCTCTTCGCGAGCAAGCCCGCTCCCACAGGTTTTTGTACTTCGGAGAACGATCATGTTTCACACTTCACGACTGACCAAGACCACGCTGGCGCTGCTCCTGAGCCTGGCCGCCGGCAGCGCGCTGGCCGCGATCTCGCCCCAGCAGGCCGAGCAATTGAAGACCACGCTGACACCGCTGGGGGCCGAGCGTGCCGGCAATGCGGCCGGGACCATTCCGGCCTGGAACGGCGGCATCACTCAGGCACCGGCGGGCTACAAGCCGGGCCAGCATCACCTGGACCCGTATGCGGCGGACAAGCCCCTGTTCACCATCACCAAGGCCAACCTTGAACAGTACAAGGCCCACCTCAGCCCGGGTCAGATCGCACTGTTCAACAGCTACCCCGACACCTTCCAGATGCCGGTCTATCCCTCTCGCCGCTCGGGCGCGGCGCCGCAGTGGCTGTATGACAACACCTTGAAAAACGCGACCTCGGCCAAGCTGCTCGATGGCGGCACCGGTTTTGACGATGCCTATGGCGGTGTGCCGTTCCCGGTGCCCAAGGATGGCATCGAGGTGCTGTGGAACCACATCACCCGTTATCGCGGCATCTATGTGGTCCGTCGTGCCTCCGAAGCGCCGGTACAACGCAACGGCAGCTTCGCGCTCGTGACCTCGCAGCAGGAGGGGCTCTTCAACTATTACCGCCCGAGCGGGCAGTTTGCCGACCTGAAAAACATCCTGTTCTACTACCTGGCGTTCGTGAAGAGCCCGGCCCGTCTGGCGGGCGGTGCGGCATTGGTTCACGAGACCCTGGACCAGCTCAAGGACCCGCGTCAGGCCTGGGTCTACGACGCGGGCCAGCGCCGTGTGCGCCGGGCGCCGAACCTCGCGTATGACACCCCGATCGCCTCATCCGACGGCCTGCGCACGGCGGACGATACGGACCTGTTCAACGGCTCGCCAGACCGCTACGACTGGAAGCTCAAGGGCAAGCAAGAGGTCTACATTCCCTATAACAATTACAAAGTCGGCAGCCCTGAGGTGAAGTACGAGCAGTTGCTCACGCCGGGCCACCTCAACCCGCAATTCACCCGTTATGAGCTGCATCGGGTCTGGGTGGTCGAAGGCACGCTCAAGCCGGGCGCGCGGCATATCTATTCCAAGCGCGTGCTGTTTCTTGACGAGGACAGTTGGGGCGCCGCATTGGTGGATCAATATGACGGGCGAGGGGAGTTGTGGCGGGTGTCGATGGCCTACCTGAAAAACTTCTACGACCTGCCCACCACCTGGAGTGCGCTGGACGTATTCCATGACTTGCAGGCGCGTCGTTACTACGTGCAGAACCTGGATAACGAAGAGCCGGGCACAGTGGACTTTGCCCAACCGGTGCCCGAAGACGCGTACTTCATGCCGTCGGCATTGCGCCAGCGCGGGACGCGGTAAGCCGCGCAGCACACCCTTTCAGATGCGGTCTGTGAGAACGCAATCGCGAGCAAGCTCGCTCCCACAGG
This sequence comes from Pseudomonas jessenii, assembly GCF_002236115.1. Classification (GTDB taxonomy): domain Bacteria; phylum Pseudomonadota; class Gammaproteobacteria; order Pseudomonadales; family Pseudomonadaceae; genus Aquipseudomonas; species Aquipseudomonas jessenii. The sequence goes on from NZ_NIWT01000004.1 coordinate 37,314, forward strand.
GTTTTGGGTCGTTCACAGAGTCTGTGTTCGACTCTCTACCTGTGGGAGCGGGCTTGCCCGCGAATGGGCCTTTCAATTACCGACGGTGTACGGTCAGACGCGGAAGTGGCTCACCATCTGCTGCAATTGACCACCCAACCGCGCCAGTTCAATGCTGGACTTGGCGGTTTCATCGCTCGCCGCAGCGGTCTGCTCGGACACATCGCGCACGTTGATGATGCTGCGGCTGATCTCTTCCGCCACGGCACTTTGCTGTTCGGCAGCGGCGGCGATCTGCTGGTTCATCGACTGGATGTTGGACACCGTGCGGGTGATGTTCTCCAGTGACTCGCCGGCCTTGCGGGTGAGGGCCACGCTGCTGTCGGTGAGGACGCGGCTGTTGTTCATCACGGCGGACACTTGTTGCGTGCCGTTCTGCAGGCCGGCCACCAAGCCTTCGATTTCCTCGGTGGATTTCTGCGTGCGCTGGGCCAGGCCGCGGACCTCGTCGGCCACCACCGCAAAACCACGACCGGCTTCACCGGCACGGGCTGCTTCGATGGCGGCATTGAGTGCCAGCAGGTTGGTCTGTTCGGCGACGGCCTTGATCACGTCCATGACGCTGCCGATCTTGTCGCTTTCCTGTTGCAGCACGCTCATGGCTTCGGTGGAACGCACCACTTCGCTGGCCAGGCGCTCGATCTGGGCGATGGCTTCGTTGACCACTTTGTCACCTTCACGGGCTTCGCCGTCCGCCGCTGCAGCAGCTTGCGAGGCTTCTTCGGCGTTGCGCGCGACTTCCTGCACGGTGGCGGTCATCTCGTGCATGGCGGTAGCGACCTGATCGGTCTCGACTTTCTGGCTGTTGACCCCGGCACTGGTCTGCTCGGTCACGGCCGACAGCTCTTCGGCGGCGCTGGCGATCTGGGTCACGCCGTCGCGGATGCCGCTGATCAAGTCGCGCAGGGTCACGCCCATGCGCGCGATGCCTTGCTGCAACACGCCGAGTTCATCACGGCGAGTGACCAGCACATTGTGGGACAGGTCACCGCTGGCGATGCGATCGACCACCGCCAGGGTGTCGCGCAATGGACGGGTGATCTGGCGAGTGATGATCACGGCGGCAATGACGCCCACCAGCAGTGCCAGCAACGTGCTGACCAGTTGCAGGGTACGGGCCTGGGCACTTTCGGCGTCACGGCGGTCGAGCTGGATCTGATACAGCTGATCGCTCTGGGACACAATGGCGGCGCCCTGGTCGGTCATTTCCTTGCGCGCTTGCACTGCGTCATTGCTGGCGGCCTTATAGGCCTGCAAGGCGCTGCGGTAGTTGCCCAGCGCGGTTTCCAGCTGACGCAAGGCGTCTTGTTGGGAATCGGCGAAATGCACGTTCAGCGGTTTCAGGCTGGCGATGGCGGCGTCCAGTTGACCGACGGCTTTTTGCTCGGTCTCGGCATTGGTACTGGCGGTGTAGCCGCGCACTTCGTAGCGGGCCAGCAGGAACGCTTCCTTGGCAGCCGTTATGGCCTGGAACTGTTCGAAACGCTGGTCGCTCAGCGGCATTTGCTGCACGCGGGTATTGATGTCATTGATCAGCGTGTTGGCGGTTTCGGCGTTGGCACTCATGGCGTCGCGGGCGCTGTTGCCGGTGCGATAGGCGCTGCGCATCTTGCCCAGGGACGTCCTGTAGGCGTCGATGACGGCGCCTTGCTCTCGTAGCAGCTTGAGGTTTTCCGGGCTCTTGAACTTCGCCAGTAGGGCTTGCTGCTGGGTCGAGAAGGCGTCGAGGGTGGTCTGCACGTTCTGCGCGGCGGTTTCCTCGCCGTTGGTCAGCATGTATTGCAGGCGAACCACGCGCAGCTTGGTCAGGCCGGCGTTGAGCTGGGTGATGTCGCTCATCCAGTTGCTGCGGTCGATCAACCCGCCCAGGCTGGTCCAGCCGGTCAGGGCCAGGACGCAGGTCAGTGCCAGGACCAGGCCAAACCCCAGGCCCAGTTTCAGGTTCACGCTGATGTTGCCGAACCAGCTATTCATCTCATTCCTCCAGGAACTTGGTACTTCTTTATCGTCGGTTGGCTGGAAGGTTGTTTTTTTTGGAAGCCGCCAAGCGGTGTAAGCAGGATGTATCGGCAGCAATCCCGGGAGCTGAAAGGTTTTTTCCGCACGGTTCTGTAACAAGACTTTTACAGCGCCTTTAAGCTTTTTTTCACATGGGTTTCACCAGCCACCGACGCGCGTTTCCTTAACCTGCCCGTATCTGATGAGGTATTGCGTGCCGGCGAGGCGGCTTGATGTGGAATTAAGACTGAGTCTTTTTGGGGTAAAACGCTCGATCGATCTGAACCGCTTCGCCCGTTATCGCAACGCTGCGGTGGTGTTGGTCTCGGCGTTGCTGGTGATCCCGTTGGTGCTGTTCTTGCTGCGACCTGCCGCCGTTGCGGACTTGGCTCACGGCAATGTGACTGGTGCACAGGCGTTGATGACCGGGTGGGCCAAGGGCGACCTGATCGTTCTGGTGCGCCACGTCGAGCGCTGCGATCACTCCACGGCGCCTTGCCTGGTTGGCAACGATGGCATTACCGAGCGCTCGCGCAGTGTCGCCATGGGTGTCGGTGCGCATTTCCAGAACCTGGGTCTGGACAAGGCCGATATCTACAACAGCCCGATCCTGCGTACGGCGCAGACCGCCAACTTCATGTTCAACAAGGTCGGCACGGGTGAAGACTGGCTGATCGGTTGCCGGGGCACCATGCTGCGCGACGCATTGGCGCACAAAGTGGCCGGACGTAACCTGATTCTGGTGACCCACAGCGAATGCATGGACCAAATGGAAAAAGACCTCCATTTGCCGACTTCGACCCTGGGTTACGGGGCTTCTTTGTTTATCTCCGCCGAAACGTCGCAGACTCCGCGCATGCTTGGCTTTATCGAAGCATCGGATTGGCCGACGGTGACGACCCGTTGAATTTCACCATCCCTTTGAATCAGGACTGAGCATGCAGACCGCTTCCCGCTTTTACTGGGTGAATTTTGGTATTCCGCTGGCCTGCGCGGTCGCGGTGTTCCTGATGCTCGACATGACCGGCATCGACATCGCCTTCAACAATTACTTTTTTGATCCGGTGACGCAGACGTACCCGTTGGACCAGGTCCATCTGTTCGAAAAAATCACCCACAAATGGGCGCGGATCATTCCGAACTGGACCGGAGAAATGGCGATTATCGGTGCCTTGCTGTCGTTTCTCTGGCCGCGCCTGAAGGCTGAAAAGCACTCGAAAATCATCGCCTTCCTGGAAAAAATCAAAGTCGCACCGGTGCTGCGCTTTGCCAATCGCCATCGACGCGACTTTCTCTACGTGGTGTTCGCGTTCGCCATCAGCACCGGGGTCATTCACTACCTCAAGGGCCACACCAGTGTGTATTGCCCGATCGAGACGACCCTGTACGGCGGCAAAATGGAGCACATCGAGTGGTATGAAAATTTCGACCTGTTGAAAGTCGCCGGTGAGGGGCGCTGCTGGCCGGGCGGACATGCATCGGGCGGTTTCACCATGCTGGCGTTGTACTTCGTGGCTCGCCGTTATCGCTGGCGCTATTCGAAAGCGATCATGTACGGCTCGCTGACCCTCGGTTTCATCTATGGCACCACACGGGTATTGCAAGGGTGGCACTACATGTCCCACACCTTCTGGGCCGGGATCTTCGTATGGCTGGCGTGTTTACTAACGGCGCTGGCATTCTACGGGCGAGCGAGGCTGGAACAGCCGGTGCTCTCCAAAGCGCAACAACCGGTGGCGGCGACTCAGATCCAGGCAGCGAATTGAGTTGGTGTTGAACCGCAAAACCCGCATCTCGAAAGGGGTGCGGGTTTTTTGTTGCTCGCGGAAACCTTCAGTGAGTCTCGAATTGCGAATTCGCAGACAAAAAAAAGCCCGCGGGAGGGCGGGCAAACCGTAGTTTCTTGAATGAGCGAGTGCAATGTACAGGCAGTAACGCAACCGTGGGGTGAAGAAAAATTCATCTGGATCAAAGCCTTGTACCAGAGCTTGCGGCATAGCTACGGCAAATGATCCGCGGCAAAGTCTGCTTCCGACCGGTTTGTCTGTCAGGCATCGACTCGACGCCACTACCTGGAAACAAGGAGGTTCGGGCCGGTGCCCATATTGCAACCATGCACATAGCGGCATTGCGCGACTATCCATGTGACCCTATCGTCAGATTTCACCTGCCACAAAGTGCTTTTGTGAGTTGTGGGCGTACGATGTAACTCACGTTTTCGCTGAATGCATGGGGGAGCGACCGAAGCGACCGAACGATGTTGAATTGGAGAAAAGTCATGATTCGCAAGCACTACTTGAAAGCCCTGGCGACGCTGCTCATCGCCGCTGGCGTGCAGTGGGTGACGCTACCCGTCTACGCGACCGAGCAGGGTGAACAGCGGCGTGAAGCTCGCGATACCAGGCAGGAAGGGCGATCCACTGCCCGGCAAACCAAGGATGAATGCAGAAAGGGCAATGACAAGAGCAACGTGGAATGTCGCCAGGACAAGCGCAGCACCAAGCAGGATACCCGTCGCACAGCTCGGGATATCAAGTACTGATCGTTGGTGTGGGTCCTGTTTCAGACGGTTGCAGGGCTAGCGATACAGCCAGAAACAACAAAGCCCGCACTGGGCGGGCTTCGTTGGTGTCTCAATTGGTGGAGCCGGGGGGATTTGAACCCCCGTCCGCCAGTACTCCGCTGTCGGTACTACATGCGTAGCCGTGTCTATTAAGTTAACCCTCAGCGACCCGACGGGCAGGGTGCTTTGGGCGAGTTGTGTAAGTTTTAGCCGCTTCGTCCACAACGTACTGCACGGCGATTCTGTTCTATATGACAATCACTTTGGGTTTACAGACATCCCCTGGTGATTGCTGGACCCGAAGGTACCAGAAGCTCAGGGCTAAGGCTGCTTACGCAGCGAGAGCGAATTCCTGGCCGTAGTTATCGTCATTGGCAACTATAAGTAGTTGCAACAGTGGATTTACGAGTTCTGTTACCAACTCGGCATGCACCTAAAGTTTCGCAACCGGCGTCGAATCCTAAACGGCCCCGAGCCTGATGCTCTGTGAATCAAGTGAGCAGCAGGCATATACAGTGTACGTCATCACGCCCCGGAAGGCCAACCTGAAGGTTGGCCACCACAGATCATGGGTTTGGTTGGGTGCTCTGTCTGTCAGCGAGCGCCAATGCCTGGGTGGCCTCGGTGACGCATTTTTTGTCGTCTCCGGAGGCTTGTGAGGCTTCGGCGCTGGACATCAGTCTTTTGATCTCCATCGTAGTGTTTGCGGAGTTCGCCGGCAGCGCATTCACTTTGCCTTTGAGCTCTTGCAGCTTGCTCGTACAGAGGTTGTTGTCCGCAGCAAATACAGGAGAGGCCAGCATGGCAGCAGCAATGAACAGGCCAGCGAGTGTGGTGCGTTTCATGGGTATCTCCTTGAGCTGATGGTCTCGGTGCTGTCGTATGAGTAGACGGGCAAGCCGAGCCCGAAAAGTCCGCCCGATCTGATGGGGCCTACCTCAAAGACTACGATTCAACGCAAGAATTCGGTTTTTGCAGAAAACCTGTCGAGCTTTTCCAGCGATGGGGGGGCGGTTACACATTTCCAGACCCCAGATGCAACAAAACCCGCAACTGGCAGGTTTTGGTTTGCTTCGTATCGGGCACGGCCGGGCTTTGAGCTCCCGGCTGCCAGTACTCCGTTGTTGATGTACGCCAACGCGGCCCGAAAGGCCAACCCGAAGGTTGGCCTTGAGCCGAGTTACTTGGCGCCTTTTTTCGAGTCGGTGACGGCCTTGATAATGTCGTTGGTCTCGGCGATGCAATCATCAATGCCTTCCTTGGTGCCTTTTGCCTGGTCGGCTTTGGCTTGCTCGACGGAGGCTTTTACCTGGTCAGTCATTTCCGGAGGAATCTGTGCCTTGCCGTTTTCGATGGTTTTCAGGTTGACCGCGCAAAGGTCTTCAGCGGCAAATGAAGTGGAAGCCAGCATGGAAGCAGTAACGAACAGACCTAACAGCACAGAACGATTCATGTGTTTCTCCTTGAACTGATGGCCAGGCATTGTTGGCCATCAAATCGGTCTACCGAGTGTTGGGAAAGTCCCGCATTGGCGGGACTTGATCAGTGGACTGCGGCGACACGTCAGGGTTCTGTTTTTCTGTGTTGATGCCCACAAGAAACGACTAGACAGGCGCCTGAATGCGCCTTTCTTGAGGCCTCGTCATCAGGTCACCCTGGCCTGGGTAACGCGGTCCACCAGATAGACTAGTCCGTGGTAGTCGATTCCGCCGTGTTGTGTTAGGCCAATCTCGCAGGTACGGCTGGTGGAAATCCCCTCGCTGCACTGCTGCACCGCATCCTTGAGCGTGCGCAGCGAATGGGCGTTCAGCTCTGGCGTGGTGAAGCCCTTGTCGCCGGCGAAGCCGCAGCAGTGAATACCTTCGGGAATGACCACGTTTTTGCTGCACTTGCGCGCCAGGTCGATCAACGCCTGGCTTTCCCCGAGGTGTTGGGTGCTGCAGGTTACGTGCACGGCAATCGGCGCCTCCTGAGGCGTGAAGTCCAGGCGATCCATCAGGTGTGTGCGGATGAAGCGCACCGGGTCGTACAGGTCCAAACGGACTTCCCCGAGGTCTTGAACCAGGCGCAAGGTGCAGGGGCTGGTGTCGCAGTAGATCGGGTCGAGCCCGCCACGGCTGGCGTGGAGCAGGGCGCCGATCAGTTCCTGTCGTTTGTGCTCGGCTTGCTCGGCGTAGCCTTTGGAGGCGAATGGCTGACCGCAGCACAGGTTGTCGAGGTTGTCCGGGAACACCACCTGGTAGCCGGCCTTTTCCAGCAGGCCTCGGGTCTTGTCGTGCAGCGACATTTGCTCCGTATCGCCCGCTGCCGGGCCCATGGCGCGGGATACACAGGCCGCCAGATAGACCACGCGCGGGCGCGCGTCCGTCACCGTCGGGCTGAAGCGAATCGGCCGTTCAGGCTGGGGCATGGCGTTGCTCCATTGCGGGACCTGACCCTTGGACAGGCGCGTCAACGTCGCCGACAACTTCGCCAATCTTGGCGCCCCCAGTAACATCCGCGCACCATTGGCCACGTGCAGGGTGAAGCGTGCACCTTGCAGTGCCGTAGCGAAATGTCCTTCAAGCCAGTTAGCGGTTTTCGTATGCGTCGCCTTCCGGCTGCGCAGCTTTTTCACCAGCTCGCCGGTATTGATGCCTACAGGGCAACGTTGTGCGCACAGGCCGGTGGCGGCGCAGGTATCGATGCCTTGATAGTCGAAGGCGGCTTCGAGTTCGGACGTATCGATGCCCGCGAGTTTCTTTGCCTGAATGTCGCGCCAGATCACGATGCGCTGACGCGGACTCAGGGTCAGGCCTTTTGACGGGCAGACCGGTTCGCAGAAGCCGCATTCGATGCACTTGTCCACAATCTCGTCAGCCGCGGGCAAGGGCTTGAGGTGCTTGAGGTGGATCTGTGGATCTTCGCTGAGCACCACGTCCGGGTTGAGAATGCCATTGGGGTCGAGCAGTCGTTTGAGCTGCCACATCAACTGGTAGGCATCGCTGCCCCATTCCAGTTCAACGAACGGCGCCATGTTGCGTCCGGTGCCGTGTTCAGCCTTCAGCGAACCGCCGAACTCCACCGCCACCAGTTGCGCCACGTCGTCCATGAACGCCTGATAGCGTGCGACTTCTTCCGGGCTGTTGAAGCCTTGGGTGAAGACGAAGTGCAGATTGCCTTCCAGGGCGTGTCCGAAAAGGATCGCTTCGTCGTAGTGATGTTTGTCGAACAGCTCGATCAGGCGGTTGACGCCGATGGCCAGTTGTTCGACCGGGAAGGTGACGTCTTCGATGATCACCGTGGTGCCGGTCTTGCGCACGGCGCCGACGGCGGGGAAGGTGTCCTTGCGGATGGCCCAGAGACGGGCGTTTTCCTGCGGGTCTTCGGTGAAGTCGACCTGCTTTTCCACCGGGAACGCCTTGAGCGACGCCATGATCTGCGCCAGTTGCTCATGCAGCAAAGTGGACGACGCGGCGCGGGATTCGATCAATAGTGCACAGGCATTGTTCGACAGGTGCTGTACGAAAGCGGGCATGCCGGGTTTGTTCTGTACCGAGCGCAGGCTGCGCCGGTCCAGCAGTTCCACGGCCGACACTGGTTGGCTTTTCAGCACAGACACTGCATTGCAGCAGGTCTCGACATCTGGGAACACAATCAGGGCCGAGGCCTTGTTCGGGTGGTCGATCACGGTGTCGTAGGTCACGGCACTGATGAACCCGAGTGTGCCTTCGGAGCCCACTAGCAAGTGGCTCAAGATATCCACAGGCTCGTCGAAATCCACCAGGGCATTGAGCGACAGGCCGGTGGTATTTTTCAGGCGGTATTTGTGGCGAATTTTCGCAGCCAGCTCGGTATTTGCGCGGGTCTCGCGGCCCAGGATCGCCAAGCGTTCCAGCAGCGCGGCGTGGCTTTGGCGAAACGCCGTGACGCTGGCGGCATCCTCGGTGTCGAGACGACTGCCATCGGCCAGCACCAGACGAATGCCGGCCAGGGTGTGATAGGTGTTTTGCGCGGTGCCGCAGCACATGCCGCTGGCATTGTTGGCGACGATCCCGCCGATCTTGCAGGCGTTGATCGAGGCCGGGTCCGGACCGATCTTGCGTCCGAACGGTGCCAGCCAGGCGTTGGCCTGGGCGCCGATCACCCCCGGTTGCAGGCGGATTTGCGTGCCTTGGCCGCGGATCTCACGACCGTTCCAGTTATCCCCCAGCACGATCAGTACCGAGTCGCTGATCGCTTGGCCGGACAGACTGGTACCGGCGGCGCGGAAAGTCACCGGCACCTGATCCCGTTGCGCCAGTTGCAGCAGTGCCACCACTTCGTCTTCGGACTCGACGCGGATCACCAGTTGCGGAATCAAACGATAGAAGCTGGCGTCGGTGCCGAAGGCCAGGGTCGACAGCGGGTCGTCGAAACGTCGCTCTTGGGGAATCAGTTGCTGTGCGTCACGCAGGAAAGCGGCCGGTAGACTCATTGGTCCTCCAGGATCAGTACCACCAGGTCTTTTGGACCGTGTGCGCCGTACGCCAGCACTTGCTCGATGTCGGCGGTCTTCGACGGGCCAGACACCAGCAACGCGTTGGTCGGCATGCCCTGGGCCCATTCGAATTCCTGTTGCACCTGATAGAAGTTGTTGCGGATTTCACTGGCCTTGAGCAGGGCGAAATGCACCGGTGGCGCCAGGCTCATCAGGCGCGGTTCTTCCCGGGTCGGCCAGAGAATAAGGCTGCCCGTGGCAGCGATGGCGCCGAGGGTTCCAGTGATGCTCGCCGGGGTGTCGTTGAACAGCTCGGCTTTCCATTCTTCAACCGGGCGGTCGTAGGCTTTCAGCATTGGCAGGCCGGGACTATTCGCCCAGTGCTGCGTGATCCGTTGACCGTGGGGCGTTGTCGGTGCGATCAGCAGGCTTGGCAACTGGCGGTCCAGCAGCAACTGCGCGAGTAGCGTCGGCCACTCTTGGCCGGACGTCAGATGAATTTCCGTGTGCACCGCTTCCATCAATTTGCGCAGCTGCGCAATGCGCTGCTCTGGCGCGTAGGTGTAAGGCTGGGTCACCAGATCGACATCGAAGTTGTCGGCCACCGGCGTTGTGCCTGTCAGGCTTTTACGCAGTTTGGCGAGGATATTTTGTTTGGCGCTCATCGGCGGTCTCCCTGTTTGGCCAAATGTTCGCGGGCCATGTCATGCAATGAGCGGGCAGCGGGTTTCGGTGCGCTGTGGTTTTGCGTCCACGGGCCGACATTGCTCGGCGTAAGGGCGCGCAAACGGGTGGCAAAGAAACCGAACAGGCGATAGAGCGTCGGCGAACTGTTGAGCTTGGCCCAGGCGTTCCAGATGAACCGCTCCTTGCGCGAATACTTGCTGCCCTGGCCGCGCATCACTTGATGGGGGCTGTCCGGGGCCTTGACGTTTTCTTCCCGCAGGCGCCGCAGCAAAGCAGGGATCGGGATTTTCACCGGGCAGACTTCACCGCAGGCGCCGCACAGCGACGAGGCGCTCGGGTGATCCGGGACTTTCGCCAGGCCGACCATGTGCGGGGTGATGATTTTTCCGATAGGCCCGGGGTAAACCTCCCCATAGGCATGACCGCCGATTCGGGTGTACACCGGGCAATGATTCATACAGGCGCCGCAGCGAATGCAGTTCAGGGTCTGGCGCAATTCGCTGTCGGCAAAGGCCTGGCTGCGGCCGTTATCGAGCAGTACGAGGTGCACTTCCTGTGGGCCGTCGAGTTCATGTTCCTTGCGTGGACCGGAGATCATGTTGACGTAGGTGGTGATCGGAATGCCCAAGGCTGAACGGGTCAGCAGCGACAGCAACGGCACCACATCACGCAGGTTTTCCACGACTTTTTCGATACCGGTGACGGCGATGTGCACGGGTGGCACCGTGGTGGTCATGCGACCGTTGCCTTCGTTTTCCACCAGCAGCAGGGTGCCGGTTTCGGCCACGGCGAAGTTGACGCCGGAGACGCCGATGTCCGCTTCGAAGAATTTCTGCCGCAGGACTCTGCGACCGATCTGAATGAGTTGGTCTACGTCCTTGGTGTATTCCACGCCAAGTTTGTCGTGGAACAAGGACGCGACCTGACCGGCGTTCTTGTGGATTGCCGGCATGATTATGTGTGAAGGCTTCTCGTGGTCGAGCTGGACGATGTACTCGCCCATGTCCGATTCCAGGCATTCAATGCCCTGTTCAGCGAGGACATGGTTCATCTCCATCTCTTCGCTGACCATCGATTTGCCCTTGATCACTTGCCGCCCCTCGTGAGCGCGGATGATCGAGAGGACGATGCCATTGGCCTCGTCCACCGTTTCCGCCCAGTGCACTGTCACACCGTTGCGGGTCAGGTTCTGTTCCAGTTGCTCGAGCAGGTCGGGCAACTTGGAGAGCGCGCGGGCACGGATTGCATTGCCCAGTGCGCGCAAGTGTTCTCTTTCATGGGCATCGCTGAAAGCGGCTGCCCGTTTGGTCATCAGTGAATCCATCGCCTTGCGAAAGTTGCTTCGCAATTGCGGGTCACCCAGTGCGTTGTGGGCGCGGGTGCGGAAATCTTCTTCTACGGCAACCGTAGGAATAATCGTCGAGGTGCTCATTTCACACCTCCGGTTCGCTGCCAGAGGAAGCTGGCCAGATGCTGACCGCGCAACGCTTCCTGCTGTTTTTCCAGCGAGCCGTTGATGTTCATCAAACAGCCGCAGTCGGCACTCAATACCTTGTGCGCGCCGGACTCCTTCAGCGCCCGGGTCTTGTCAGCCACCATCGCGCCGGAAATGTCTGGCATACGGACGCTGAATGTCCCACCAAAGCCACAGCATTCACTTTCGTGATCGTGGTTGACCCGCTCCACATTGCTCAACTGCGCCAACAACTCGCGGCCGTGCAGGTGGGTGTTCATTTCACGGCGTGCCGAGCACGAGGTGTGCAGCGCCACTTTCACGGGCTCGCCGCCGTCCTTGAGCTGCACCTTGCAGACAAACAACAGGAACTCGGCCAGCTCGTAGGTTCTGGCCGCCAGGGCCTGGACCTGTTTCAACGTGTCCGGCTCGTCCTTGAACAGGTCGGCGTAATGTTCGCGCAGCATGCCTGCACAAGAGCCTGACGGCACCACCACCGGATAGTCGCCGGCAAACAGCGCCAGTTGCGAGCGCGCCACGGTCCGTGCCTGCTCGGTGTAACCCGAGGTGTAGGCCGGTTGTCCGCAGCAGCTTTGCCCTTGCGGGTATTCGACACGAATGCCTTCGCGCTCCAGCAGGTGGATCGCATCCATCCCGGCTTCCGGGTAGAACAAATCGACCACGCAGGTCCCGAACAGGTAGACCCGTGAAGGTTTCTCGCTGGGGTACTGCCGAGGCTCGGGCAGTGGCGGGGCGACACGGGTCGCATTCGGCACGGCGTTGTAAAAAAGCTCGCTCATCAGGCGGTCTCCGGGTGGTCCCGGTTATTCGTCTGTTGAGGCTGCTGAATATAGAGCCGGTAGCTTTCAGCAGCCTTACAGACCGGGGTGTGAATAGCGGACGCCGGGGGCGTGGCCCGGCGTCGGTTTTTATCGTGTTGCTTGTAGCCCTTATTGCACCAGCATGCCGGTGAACCAGTAGGCCTGGGCCAACGTGATCAAGCCGACAATCGTTGCAAAGAATAGGCTGTGCTTGAGGGTGAAGCGGAACAGATCCGATTCTTTACCCACCAAGCCGGTCGCGGCGCAGGCCACGGCGATCGATTGTGGCGAGATCATTTTGCCGGTCACGCCACCACTGGTGTTCGCCGCCACCAGCAAGGTGTCGTTGACGCCGATCTGGTGCGCAGTGGTCGCTTGCAGCGAACTGAACAGCGCGTTGGACGAGGTATCGGAACCGGTGAGGAACACGCCCAGCCAGCCGAGGAACGGCGAGAAGAACGGGAACGCTGCACCGGTGCCCGCCAACACCAGGGCCATGGTCGAAGACATGCCCGAGTAGTTGGTGACGAAGGCAAACGCCAGCACCATGCCGATGGACAGGATTGGCCAGCGCAGTTCGTAGAAGGTCTCTTTAAAAGTGGTCAGACCAGTTTTGATATTGATCTTCAGCACCAGCATCGAGATCAGGGCCGAGAAGAAAATCGCCGTGCCGGTGGCGGAAATCGGGTCCAGTTTGAACACTGCCGGAAGGGCGGTTGGCGCGACTACGATCGGTGCGACCTTGATCACCATCTGGTCCAGGTGCGGGATGGCGAAGTTGAATACGAAGCTGTACATCGAGCCGCCGGCGGCGAACATCGCCTTGAACGGCTTCAGGGTCCAGATGGTAACCAGTACGGTCAGGATCAGGAACGGCGACCATGCCTTGAAGATTTCCCCAAGGCTGTAGGGCGAAGCCACGGTGGTGCGCTTCTGGCCGAAACCACCGACGCTGGCGCTTACCACTGAGGCCGAGACAGCGCCGACGATGTGTTGGCCGGCGGCGCGTTTTGGTTGCCAGACTTTCAGGAACAGGGTCAGGGAAATCAGGCTGGCCAGGGCCGAGGTGATGTCCGGCAGTTCCGGGCCGATGAAGTTCGAGGTGAAGTACTGGGTGACGGCAAAGCTCAAGCCGGCCACCAGCGCTGCCGGCCACGTTTCCCGCACGCCGCGCAGGCCGTCCATCATGAACACCAGCCAGAACGGCACGAACAGCGACAGCAACGGCAGTTGGCGGCCGGTCATGGCGCCGATCTTGAACGCGTCGATACCGGTCACTTGCCCGGCAACGATGATCGGAATGCCCAGGGCGCCGAAGGCCACCGGCGCGGTGTTGGCGATCAGGCACAGGCCGGCGGCGTACAGCGGGTTGAAGCCAAGTCCTACCAGTAGCGCAGCGGTAATCGCCACGGGTGCGCCAAAACCGGCTGCACCTTCGAGGAAGGCGCCGAAGCAGAAACCGATCAGCAGAACCTGCAGGCGCTGGTCATCGGTGATCGACAGAACCGAACTGCGGATGACTTCAAACTGCCCGCTCTTGACCGTCAGTTTGTAGAGGAACACCGCTGCCACGATGATCCAGGCGATCGGCCACAGGCCATAAGCGAAGCCATACCCGGCGGCGGCGAACGCCATATCGACCGGCATCTGGAAGGCGAAGATCGCCACCAGGATCGATAAAGCCAGGGTGATGCTGCCGGCCACATGTCCTTTGAGGCGGAACACGGCCAAAGCCAGGAAGAAAAATACGATGGGGATGACGGCGGCGAGTGCGGACAAGCCGAGGCTGCCAAGCGGGGTATAGAGCTGTTGCCAGGTTTGCATATGGGGTGGCCCCTAATTGTTGTTGGTCAGGCACTGATCAGCGTTCTTGGATAATTGGTAAGACCAATTTACAATCGCTGTTGGCTAGGGTAAAAGCCTTGTAGGCGGTGTGTCAATTTGCCGCCCTAAAACTTTTGTCGAATGCAAAGTCCGCAGGTCGCCTGCCTGGTAAGACCAAATGCGTTGTGGCAGGTGCTGGCGCGGCGCCGATAGGCCAGAATAGAGCCCCGGCGAGCCGTCGGATCGTGGAGTAATCGAGTTATGGGGTTTGATCAGATTCGTCAGCGCCGTTTGTCTGACGATATTGTCGAGCAGCTTGAGGGCATGATCCTCGAGGGCACGCTGAGAGCGGGTGAGCGCTTGCCGGCCGAACGTGCGTTGGCCGAACAATTTGGCGTGTCACGCCCTTCGTTGCGCGAAGCCATTCAGAAGCTGACCGCCAAAGGCCTGCTGGTCAGTCGCCAGGGCGGCGGCAACTATGTGGTGGAGTCGCTGGGTAGCACCTTCAGCGATCCCTTGTTGCAGCTGCTGGAAAGCAACCCCGAGGCACAGCGCGATCTGCTGGAGTTTCGGCATACGCTGGAAGCGTCTTGCGCCTACTACGCGGCGTTGCGTGCCACTGATGTGGATCGCGAACGACTGACCGCGGCATTCAACGAGTTACAGGACTGCTATTCGCGTCACGAAGAGGTGAGTCGTGCCGAAGAGGGTGCGGCGGACGCAAGCTTTCACCTGGCGATCGCCGAGGCCAGCCACAATGCTGTGCTGCTTCACACCATTCGCGGGCTGTTCGACCTGCTCAAGCGCAACGTGGTGACCAACATCGGTGGCATGTACAAGCAGCGCACTGAAACCCGCGACATGCTGATCACGCAGCATCGAGAGTTGTATCAGGCGATTATCGAAGGGCGGGCGGAGCAGGCGCGGGAGGTTTCCAGTCGACACATTCTGTATGTGCAGGAGGTACTGGAGGAGGTGCGTCAGGAAGTGCAGCGCGTGGCCCGGGCGGAACGGCGCAAGGGGATGTAGCCAGTCGGTTCCATATCGTTTGTGAGATTGCTTTCGCGGGCAAGCTCGCTCCCACAGGTACACCGAAACCCTGTGGGAGCGGGCTTGCCCGCGAAGGGGCCTCAAGGCGAAAGAGTCAGTCTTCCTTGCCCTTGTTGCGCACCGCACGCTGCAACTCGCGACCGGCGTCGCGTTCGCGCTCGGTATCGCGCTTGTCGTATTCCTTCTTGCCCTTGCCCAGAGCGATCTCGCACTTGACCATGTGCTTGCTCCAGTACCAGGACAGGCATACGCAGGCGTAACCCTTTTGCTGCACGGCCGCGGCCAGCTTTTCCAGCTCGCGCCGGTTGAGCAGCAATTTACGGGTGCGCACCGGATCGGCAATGACGTGGGTACTGGCGGTCGTCAGGGGCGTAATGTGGCTGCCGAGCAGCCAGGCTTCGCCATCCTTGAGCAGTACGTAGCTGTCAACCAGCTGCAGTTTGCTTGCCCGCAGACTTTTTACTTCCCAGCCGGCCAGGACCAGACCAGCCTCGAAACGATGTTCGATGAAGTAATCGTGTCGCGCCTTTTTGTTTTGCGCGATGGTCCCTGTTGGGTGTTTCTTCTGTTTAGCCATAGGGGCGGCATTATAGGGAGTTGCACGCGAGTCGGCTACGGTGTTGCTACGTGCTTGAGCAGGTTGATTGAATCCCGGACAATGCGGCCTCTTTTTTGAACGCTTGGGCGTGATAACGATGTCGACAGACAAGGTTTCTGTCCACGGCAGTTGGGCTAGCCGCTGGGTCTTCATACTCGCCGCGACCGGTTCGGCCGTGGGGCTGGGTAGTATCTGGAAATTCCCGTACATGGTCGGCGTCTATGGCGGCGGCGCCTTCGTGCTGATGTTCCTGGCCTGTATCGCATTGATCGGCGTGCCGGTCATGCTGGCGGAAACCCTGATCGGTCGGCGTGCCCGGCAGAGTCCGGCCAATGCCTTGAAGATGCTGGCGGTCGAGGCGGGGCACTCGGCCAAATGGTCCTGGGGCGCGTTTGCCGGGATGATCACGGCATTGCTGATCCTGTCGTTCTACAGTGTGGTTGGCGGCTGGTCGCTGGACTACATCATCGACATGGGGCGTGGCGACTTCCAGGGCGCGACGCCTGATCAAGTGGGGGCTTACTTCGGCAATGTGATCGCCGATCCCTGGCGCCTGACACTTTGGCACACGATTTTCATGCTGTTGTCAGCGGTGGTGATCGCCAAGGGCGTGGTTGCCGGGCTTGAACGCAGTTTGCGCATCATGATGCCGTTGTTGTTCGTGATGATCCTCGTGCTGCTGGGCTACAGCATGACCACCGGTCATTTCATGGAAGGCGTGCATTTCATGTTCGACTTCCACCCGGAAAAGGTCATGGACGGCTTGTTGCCCGCGATGGGGCATGCGTTCTTTTCCCTGAGCGTGGGCGTTGGCTCGATCATGATCTACGGTGCGTACATGCCGAAGAACTCATCGATTTCAGGGACGGTTGTCGGCGTGGCGCTGCTCGACACCTTCGTTTCCCTGGTGGCCGGCCTGGCGTTGTTTCCGATTGTTTTCGCGGCGGGCCTGAATCCGAGCGAAGGGCCGGGGCTGATGTTCGTCAGCCTGCCGTTTGCCTTCGGTAACGTAGCGTTCGGGCAATTGATGGGTGTTGTGTTCTTCGTGCTGGTGGCGGTCGCTGCCTGGAGTTCGGCGATTTCCCTGCTGGAACCGATGGTGGCCTACCTGGTCGAGCGCACTAAAGTGAGTCGTGCCTGGGTCACCTTCTGGCTGGCGTTCAGCTGCTGGTTTGTCGGCCTGGGTACGGTGTTCTCCTTCAATATCTGGAAGGAGGCCAAGTTCTTCGTGAACGAAGGCGGGATGTTCCACCTCTACCAATGGGGAGCGACCGGTGGCCTCGACTTCTTTGGCGTGATCGATTTCTTCACCTCGCGACTCATGCTGCCGCTTGGCGGTTTGTGTTTCGTGGTGTTTGCGGGTTGGATCATGGGGCGTGAGGCGGTGCGCGACGAGTTGTCGATCCGTAACCCTGCGCTGTTTGGCCTGTCCTTGTTCTTGATGCGCTATGTGGCGCCCATCGGCATTCTCGTAGTGTTTGCCGCCCAGCTGTGGAAGTGACGCTGACATGACGACACACATTTCACGTTCGGCCTTGCTGCCGTACCCGGCGCAAGCGCTGTATGACCTGGTCAACGACGTGGCGCGCTATCCGGAGTTTCTGCCGTGGTGCTCGTCCGCCGAAGTCCTGGAGAGCTCACCTGAGCATATGCGGGCGAGTGTCGGCGTGGCGAAGGGTGGCCTCAGTCAGCATTTCGTGACGCGCAACACGTTGATTCCGGGGCAGTCGATCGAAATGAACCTCGAAGAGGGTCCTTTCACCCAATTGCATGGCATCTGGGTATTCAAGGCGCTGACCGACAAAGCCTGCAAGATCAGCCTCGATCTGTCATTCGATTATGCCGGGCCGCTGGTTCGCGCCACCTTGGGGCCGCTGTTCAATCAGGCGGCCAACACTTTGGTGGATGCGTTCTGCCAGCGCGCCAAGCAGATACATGGTTGAGGTCATGATCGAAGTCGAGGTGGTCTACGCGGCCGTAGACCGTCAGGTGCTGCTGACAGTGGCAGTACCTGTCGGAACGACCGTGCGGGCGGCCTTGCTCAGGTCGGCCGTGGCTGAAGAGTTTCCGGAGCTGGATCTGACCCATTGCCCTGTGGGGATCTTCGGCAAGGTGGTCGCTGACCCGGGGAGTCGGGTAGTCCAGGCCGGGGATCGCATCGAGATTTACCGCCCGTTGCTGGCCGATCCGAAAGAGGTGCGCCGACTGCGCGCGGCGAAAGCTGCCGAGGCCAAAGCGCGGAATCAGTGAGTGGCTTGAGCGCCAGACAATAAAAAGCCCGGGCATGCCGGGCTTTTTATTGCGTCGCAAATTATTGCGGCGAGGTGTCCAGTGGCTCCGGCGTCGGGACCGGAACGGTTTCTACGCCATCGACGTCCTTCTGGATCTGATCCAGCAACGAACCTGGCTTGACCGGTTTTTCCGGTTTTGGCTTCTCGACGTTTTCTGTCGGGGCAGCCACTGTCGTGCCGCTGTCCTTGCCGAGAATGGCTTCGTCACGGCTCACGCCTGGCATGAAATCACCGGAGAGGCTGACAAGCTGATCATTTGGGTTGAAGATAACGCTAATGCGTTCCTGTTGGCGTTCACCGCCACCCGGTTGCAGGCTGTACAGATAATCCCAGCGATCGGCATGGAACGTGTCAGTCAGCAGAGGGTTGCCCATGATAAACCGTACTTGCTTACGGGTCATTCCCGGGCGTAACTGGTCTATCATGTCCTGCGTGACGACATTGCCCTGCTGGATGTCGATTTTGTAAACCCCGGGGAATGAACAACCGGCGAGTGCGAGCAGTCCCACAAAGGTGAAACTGGTTAGCAAGAGCTTGGTGTTTTGCATCGGTGGGCGACTTCCACTATCTTGGCTGGGACAACGTAAACGCCGATCATACCCGCATTAAGAGAAGCTGCGAAGCAGCATCGCGAGAAAGCTGACCATGGTTGAAAATAGCGAACTACGCAAAGCCGGCCTCAAAGTGACCCTTCCACGGGTCAAAATTCTGCAAATGCTCGATTCCGCCGAGCAGCGCCACATGAGTGCCGAGGATGTCTACAAGGCCCTTATGGAGGCTGGTGAGGACGTCGGTCTGGCCACGGTTTACCGTGTTCTGACTCAGTTCGAGGCAGCTGGCCTTGTGGTGCGGCACAACTTCGACGGAGGCCATGCAGTCTTCGAACTGGACGACGGAAAGCATCACGACCATATGGTCAACGTCGAAACCAGCGAAGTGATCGAATTCTTCGACGAAGAAATCGAGCGGCTTCAGAAAGCAATCGTCGACAAGTATGGCTTCGAGATGGTTGATCACAATCTGGTGCTGTACGTGCGCAAGAAAAAGTAAGCATGTCGCGCGAACATTCAGTTCGCGAAACGAACGAAGGCGACCCCAGGGTCGCCTTCGTGCTTTCTGCCTTTATTCAAGCTTTTGCGGCCACCACCATTTTTTTTGCATGCGCCAGGGATTCCTTGGTGAGGTCGATGCCGCCCAGCATCCGTGCGACTTCTTCGATGCGGTCGTTTTTGCTCAATCTGGAAACGGCCGTGCGGGTGGCATCTTCGCCGCGCACTTTATGCACAAATAGATGTTGATGGCCTTGCGCTGCCACTTGCGGCAAGTGGGTCACGGTCAGTACCTGCCCGCGCTCGCCGAGGCGACGCAACAGCTGGCCGACGATTTCCGCAGTCGGACCACCGATACCAACGTCCACTTCGTCGAACACTAGAGTGGGAACGCGAGATGTCTGCGCGGTGATCACCTGGATCGCCAGGCTGATCCGTGACAGCTCGCCTCCGGATGCAACTTTTGCCAAGGCTTTCAATGGTTGGCCCGGGTTGGCGCTGACCAGTAGTTCAACCTGTTCAAGTCCGTTAGGGAGTAGCTCGTCGCTACTGTTTGGGCGTAACTCGATGGTGAAGCGCCCGCCAGGCATGCCCAGGCGCTGGATCTCCTGTTCCACGGCGCTGGCCAGGCTGTTCGAGGCTTGATGACGCAGATCGCTCAGTTCGCGAGCCTTTTCCTGATAATGGCGAGCGTATGAAGACAGTTCGTCGCTCAGTCTCTCGATGGATTCGTCGTTGGCGTTGAGGGTTTCGATTTCATCCAGCAGTTTCTGCTGCATCTCGGCAACTTCGGTCGGCTGGATGCGGTGTTTGCGCGCCAGGGTGTAGATCGCGTCGAGGCGCTCTTCAAGGTATTGAAGGCGCGATGGATCGGCGTCGAAGTTGTCGAGGAAGCGGTTCAGTTCACCCACGGCCTCTTCAACTTGGATCTGTGCACTGGTCAACAGGCTGCTGGCTTCGCCCAGCGCACCGATCGAGCTGTTCACGCTCGACAGGCGGTTGAGGCTGGCGGTCAGGGCGTTCAGTACATTCCCGGAATCACTTTCACTGCATTGCTCGACGACTTGCCGGCAGATCCCGAGCAAGGTCTCTGCGTTTGTCAGGTTCTTGTGCTCCTGCTCGAGCTGCTCCAGCTCGTTGTCGCCAAGGCCAAGGTTTTCCAGTTCTTCGAGTTGATAGCTGAGCAACTGATGGCGGGCGCGTTGCTCATCGCCGGAGTTGGAGAGTCGCTCCAGTTCCTGGCGGGTCTGGCGCCAACGCTGGGCGGCGAGCTGAACCTGGCGGGCAAGGTCGGTCGCGCCGGCATATTCATCGAGCAGGCGGCGGTGAGTATCGGTCTTGAGCAGGGATTGGTGTTCGTGCTGGCTGTGAATGTCGATCAGCAGCTCGCCCAGCGCCTTGAGGTCGCCAAGCGGGCAGGGCGTGCCGTTGATGTAGCCGCGCGAACGCCCTTCGGATGTGATGACCCGGCGCAGGATGCACGGGCCGTCGTTTTCGAGGTCGCGTTCGGCCAGCCAGGCGCTGGCTTCCGGAATGTCGACCAGATCGAAGGTGGCCAGGATATCGGCCTTGTCGGCGCCGGGGCGGACCACGCCGCTGTCGGCGCGATCACCCAGGGTAAGGCCCAGCGCGTCGAGCATGATCGACTTGCCCGCGCCGGTTTCTCCGGTGATCACGCTCATCCCGCGATCGAGTTCGAGATCGAGATGTTCAACGATGGCGTAGTTGTGTACGGACAGGTGCACCAGCATATGGGCCGCTCCCAGGTGTTAGGTCTGGTTATTTATACAGTGTTTTGTTTCGGGCTGACAATGCCCCTCGTTAGCTCGATTCGCTCGGACCGACGAAAGCCTTATCGCGACCGGGAATGACAAAGCAGTTGTTTTTTGTAGGGTTAATCGTCGGCCCCCCTTGAAGCCGGATTTTGCGGCCCCATATAGCTGGGCAGACGCGCGAGTTGAGCTCGCGGACGAAATTGAAAGGAGAAATCTATGGCTGACGAACAGACAGTGGATACGCAAAACCCAGACGCCAACCAGGCGCCCGAGGCTTCGGGTGATGACCTGGCGGCTCGTGTACAAGTGCTCGAAGAGCAACTGGCAGGCGCTCAGGATCAGGCTTTGCGTGTAGCCGCCGATCTGCAGAACGTCCGCCGTCGCGCCGAGCAGGATGTGGAGAAGGCTCACAAGTTCGCGCTGGAAAAATTCGCCGGCGACCTGCTGCCGATCGTCGACAGCCTGGAGCGTGGCCTGGAACTGTCCAGCCCGGACGACGAAAGCATCCGTCCGATGCGCGAAGGCATCGAGCTGACCCTGAAAATGTTCCACGACACTCTCAAGCGTTATCAGCTTGAAGCGATCGATCCGCATGGCGAACCGTTCAACGCCGTTCAGCATCAGGCAATGGCCATGCAGGAAAGCGCAGATGTCGAGCCGAACAGCGTTCTGAAGGTGTTCCAGAAGGGCTATCAGCTCAATGGTCGCCTGTTGCGCCCGGCGATGGTCGTGGTCAGCAAGGCGCCTGCGCCGGTTTCGCCTTCGATTGACGAGCAGGCTTGAAATCCGCCGCAAGGCCCCCATTTATAAGTCAAGCGTTTAAGTGCTACCGCAGTTAGCCACCACTGCTGCGGCAACCAAATCAAAGTTTCGGGAGAGTGAACATGGGCAAAATTATCGGTATCGACCTGGGGACTACCAACTCCTGCGTCTCCGTGCTGGAAAACGGCAAGGCAAAAGTTATTGAAAACGCTGAAGGCGCGCGTACCACGCCGTCGATCATCGCTTACGCCAACGATGGCGAAATCCTGGTTGGCCAGTCGGCCAAGCGTCAGGCCGTGACCAATCCGCACAACACCCTGTATGCGGTGAAGCGTCTGATCGGTCGTCGTTTCGACGAAGAAGTCGTGCAGAAAGACATTCAGATGGTCCCTTACAAGATCGTCAAGGCTGACAACAGCGACGCCTGGGTTGAAGTGAACGGCCAGAAAATGGCGCCGCCACAAATCTCGGCTGAAATCCTGAAGAAGATGAAGAAGACCGCCGAAGACTATCTCGGCGAGACCGTGACTGAAGCAGTGATCACCGTTCCGGCCTACTTCAACGACAGCCAGCGCCAGGCGACCAAAGACGCCGGCCGCATCGCTGGCCTGGACGTAAAACGTATCATCAACGAACCAACCGCAGCTGCTCTGGCTTACGGTATGGACAAGGCCAAGGGCGATCACACCGTGATCGTTTACGACCTGGGCGGCGGTACTTTCGACGTTTCCGTGATCGAGATCGCTGAAGTCGATGGCGAGCACCAGTTCGAAGTACTGGCCACCAACGGTGACACGTTCCTGGGCGGTGAAGACTTTGACATTCGTCTGATCGACTACCTCGTCGACGAATTCAAGAAAGAAAGCGGCATGAACCTCAAGGGCGACCCGCTGGCCATGCAGCGCCTGAAAGAAGCTGCTGAAAAAGCCAAGATCGAACTGTCCTCGAGCCAGTCGACCGACGTGAACCTGCCGTACATCACTGCAGACGCCACCGGTCCTAAGCACCTGAACGTGAAGATCTCCCGCGCCAAGCTCGAAGCGCTGGTGGAAGACCTGGTTCAGCGCACCATCGAACCTTGCCGCATCGCAATGAAAGATGCCGGTATCGACGTTGGCGCGATCAACGACGTGATCCTGGTGGGCGGTCAGACCCGTATGCCACTGGTTCAGAAGCTGGTAACCGAGTTCTTCGGTAAAGAAGCTCGTAAAGACGTCAACCCGGACGAAGCGGTTGCCATGGGTGCTGCCATCCAGGGTGCGGTACTGGCCGGTGACGTGAAGGACGTTCTGCTGCTCGACGTCAGCCCGCTGACCCTGGGTATCGAAACCATGGGTGGCGTGATGACCGCGCTGATCGAGAAAAACACCACGATTCCTACCAAGAAATCGCAAGTGTTCTCGACTGCCGACGACAACCAGGGCGCCGTGACCATTCACGTGCTGCAAGGCGAGCGTAAGCAAGCCGCACAGAACAAGTCCCTGGGCAAGTTCGACCTGGCTGACATTCCACCAGCTCCACGTGGCGTGCCGCAGATCGAAGTGACCTTCGACATCGACGCCAACGGCATCCTGCACGTAGGTGCGAAGGACAAGGCTACCGGCAAGACTCAGTCGATCGTGATCAAGGCCAACTCCGGTCTGTCCGACGAAGAAATCGAGCGCATGGTGCGTGATGCCGAGGCTAACGCCGAGGAAGATCGCAAGTTCGAAGAGCTGGCCGCTGCCCGTAACCAGGGTGATGCACTGGTTCACTCGACTCGCAAAATGGTCTCCGACGCCGGCGATAAAGTGACCGCTGAAGAGAAGACTGCAATCGAAGCTGCCGTAGTTGCCCTGGAAGCCGCCGTTAAAGGCGACGACAAGGCTGCTATCGACGCCAAGGTTGAAGAGCTGTCGAAAGTCTCCGCTCCAGTGGCGCAGAAGATGTACGCCGAACAGGCTCAGCCTGCTGAAGGCGCGGCACCGCACGACGACAAGGCGGAAAAGGCTGACGACGTTGTCGACGCCGAGTTCGAAGAAGTCAAAGACCACAAGTAAGTTGTTGGTCGGCCGGTTGACTGCCTTTAGGCGGTGACTGGTAGGATGTCGCCGCGCGGGAGCTTGCTCCCGCGTTGGCGTATCTGGAATGCGCGAATTTTTACAGCATGCGACAACGTTCACGTGCTGGTGGTATGGCCGGAAATGCTCCTGCTTTTCGTGCCGCAAGTACCGCAAGAATCAAAGACCAGGATCGTTGAATTGACGTGAGTTGGGTCCGGGCCTGTATTGGGGCTCAACGAGTTCGGCAAACTCAGGAGGGTTTTGTCGGACGTCCTCAAGAGTGCAAAGACTTATGGCAAAGCGTGACTATTACGAAGTGTTGGGTGTTGAGCGTGGCTCAAGCGAAGCGGACCTGAAGAAGGCTTACCGTCGCCTGGCGATGAAGCACCACCCGGACCGTAATCCCGATGACAAGGCGTCGGAAGAGATGTTCAAGGAGGCCAACGAGGCCTACGAAGTGCTGTCCGACTCCAGCAAGCGCGCGGCGTACGACCAGTACGGCCATGCCGGTGTCGACCCGAGCATGGGTGGCGGCGGTGCCGGTTTCGGCGGTCAGAACTTCTCCGACATCTTTGGTGATGTCTTCAGTGACTTCTTCGGTGGCGGTCGCGGCGGTTCCCGTGGCGGTGCTCAGCGCGGCAGTGACTTGCGCTACACCCTGGAGCTGGATCTCGAAGAGGCGGTGCGCGGTACGACCGTGAATATCCGCGTTCCGACGCTGGTCAACTGCAAGCCTTGCGATGGCTCCGGCGCCAAGAAAGGTTCTGCGCCGGTGACCTGCCCGACTTGCGGCGGTATCGGCCAGGTGCGCATGCAGCAAGGTTTCTTCTCGGTGCAGCAGACCTGCCCGCGCTGCCATGGCCAAGGCAAGATCATTTCCGATCCGTGCGATTCCTGCCACGGCGAAGGTCGTGTCGAAGAGTACAAGACCCTGTCGGTGAAGGTGCCGGCCGGTGTCGATACCGGTGATCGCATTCGTCTGTCCGGCGAAGGCGAGGCGGGTGCCCAGGGTGGCCCGACTGGCGACCTGTACGTGGTGATCAATGTGCGCGAGCACTCGATTTTCCAGCGCGATGGCAAGCACCTGTTCTGCGAAGTGCCGATCAGCTTCGTCGATGCGGCGCTGGGTGGCGAGCTGGAGATTCCGACCCTTGATGGTCGGGTCAAGCTGAAGATCCCTGAGGGGACCCAGACCGGCAAGCAGTTCCGAGTGCGTGGCAAGGGTGTCGCGCCAGTGCGTGGCGGTGGTGCTGGCGACTTGATGTGCCGCGTGGCGGTCGAGACTCCGGTCAACCTGAGCCGTCGCCAGCGTGAAATGCTCGAGGAATTCCGTAGTTCGCTGGCGGATGACAACAGCCATTCGCCAAAAACCACCGGTTGGTTCGAAGGCGTGAAGCGCTTCTTCGGCGATTTGTAAGGAGACAGGCATGCGACGTATTGCAGTGATGGGCGCCGCCGGGCGCATGGGCAAGACCCTGATTGAAGCCGTGCAGCAAACCCCGGGCGCCGGTCTGACGGCGGCGGTGGATCGTCCCGACAGCACGTTGGTCGGCGCGGATGCCGGTGAGTTGGCTGCGCTGGGTCGTATCGGCGTGCCTCTGTCCGGTGATCTGGATCGGGTGGTCGACGAGTTCGACGTGCTGATCGACTTCACGCACCCGACGGTGACCCTGAAGAACCTGGCTTTCTGCCGTAAACACGGCAAGGCCATGATCATCGGTACCACCGGTTTCAGCGTTGAAGAAAAGCAGTTGCTGGCGGAAGCGGGCAAGGACATTCCGATTGTCTTCGCGGCCAACTTCAGTGTCGGGGTCAACCTGTGCCTGAAGTTGCTCGACACGGCCGCTCGCGTATTGGGCGACGATGTCGATATCGAAATCACCGAAGCTCACCATCGGCATAAAGTCGATGCGCCGTCCGGCACTGCCGTGCGCATGGGAGAGGTGATTGCCGATGCGTTGGGTCGCGATCTGAAAAAGGTGGCGGTGTATGGCCGTGAGGGCCAGACCGGCGCTCGTGATCGCGAGACCATTGGTTTCGCCACTGTGCGCGCTGGCGACATCGTCGGTGATCACACCGTGCTGTTCGCCGCCGACGGCGAGCGCGTCGAGATCACCCACAAGGCGTCCAGTCGCATGACGTTCGCCAAGGGTGCGGTGCGTGCCGCATTGTGGCTGGACGGGCGCGAGCCTGGCCTTTACGACATGCAAGACGTGCTCGATCTGCGTTAAGATGCACCCGAAATCGGGCTCGCGCACAGCGTTTGAGCCCGGTTTTGTTCCGCCAAGCGACGTCCTGTCGCATTCTCCAGCCTTTAAGGCTCATTGGCGGTAGACCAAAAAGGCCTTTTTCTGTAAGCTACAGCTTTAGTGTGTCCACTAAAAGCGCGCAGAATAATTCAGTGAAGAAGCGGGGTGACGTGTCCATACGTCACTCCGCTTTTTTACAACCTGCGATCGCCCTTTCAGGCTTTATTTACGGGAGGTCTTCTTGACTAAGCCAGCCATACTCGCCCTTGCTGATGGCAGCATTTTTCGCGGCGAAGCCATTGGAGCCGACGGTCAAACCGTTGGTGAGGTGGTGTTCAACACCGCAATGACCGGCTATCAGGAAATCCTTACCGATCCTTCCTACGCCCAACAGATTGTTACCCTGACTTACCCGCACATCGGCAACACCGGCACCACGCCGGAAGACGCCGAGTCCAACCGCGTCTGGTCTGCCGGCCTGGTCATCCGTGACCTGCCACTGGTGGCGAGCAACTGGCGTAACACGATGTCCCTGTCCGACTACCTGAAGGCCAACAATGTTGTGGCCATCGCCGGTATCGACACCCGCCGCCTGACGCGCATCCTGCGTGAAAAAGGCGCGCAGAACGGCTGCATCATGGCTGGTGACAACATTTCCGAAGCTGCCGCCATTGCCGCCGCCCAGGCTTTCCCTGGCCTCAAGGGCATGGACCTGGCGAAAGTCGTCAGCACCAAGGAAAGCTACGAGTGGCGCTCGACTGTCTGGGATCTGAAAACCGACAGCCACGCGACCATCGAAGCTTCCGAGTTGCCGTACCACGTGGTTGCCTACGACTACGGCGTCAAGGTGAACATCCTGCGCATGCTGGTCGAGCGCGGTTGCCGCGTGACCGTCGTGCCTGCGCAAACACCTGCTGCCGATGTGCTGGCGCTGAAGCCGGACGGCGTATTCCTGTCCAACGGCCCTGGTGACCCGGAGCCTTGCGACTACGCGATCCAGGCGATCCAGGACGTGCTGGAAACCGAAATTCCGGTCTTCGGTATCTGCCTCGGTCACCAACTGCTGGCCCTGGCCTCCGGCGCCAAGACCCTGAAAATGGGTCATGGCCACCACGGTGCTAACCACCCCGTCCAGGACCTGGACAGCGGTGTGGTGATGATCACCAGCCAGAACCACGGTTTTGCCGTAGACGAAGCGACCCTGCCGGCCAACGTTCGCGCGATCCACAAATCGCTGTTCGACGGCACCCTGCAAGGTATCGAGCGTACCGACAAGAGCGCCTTCAGCTTCCAGGGTCACCCGGAAGCCAGCCCTGGCCCGAACGACGTAGCGCCATTGTTCGATCGCTTCATCACCGAGATGGCCAAGCGACGCTGATCGCTCGCCCTGATGTAGCAAGGCTTGAGGGTGGTCCCGATACCGGCGGCCCCCTCAAGGCTTCAGATTGAACAAGACGGCTTGCCGACTGACCTGCGGATTTGAGTGACAAACCCATGCCAAAACGTACAGACATTAAAAGCATCCTGATTCTCGGCGCTGGCCCGATCGTGATCGGCCAGGCCTGCGAATTCGACTACTCCGGCGCCCAGGCCTGTAAAGCCCTGCGCGAGGAGGGCTACCGCGTCATCCTGGTGAACTCCAACCCGGCCACCATCATGACCGACCCGGCCATGGCCGACGCCACCTACATCGAGCCGATCAAGTGGCAGACCGTTGCCAAGATCATCGAAAAAGAGCGTCCGGACGCGCTGCTGCCGACCATGGGCGGCCAGACTGCTCTGAACTGCGCCCTGGACCTGGAGCGCGAAGGCGTTCTGGAAAAGTTCGGCGTAGAGATGATCGGTGCCAACGCCGACACCATCGACAAGGCTGAAGACCGTTCGCGTTTCGACAAGGCGATGAAGTCCATCGGCCTGGCGTGCCCGCGTTCCGGTATCGCCCACAGCATGGAAGAGGCCAATGCGGTCCTCGAGAAGCTCGGCTTCCCGTGCATCATCCGTCCGTCCTTCACCATGGGCGGCACCGGTGGCGGTATCGCTTACAACCGTGAAGAGTTCGAAGAAATCTGCGCCCGTGGTCTGGACCTGTCGCCGACCAAGGAACTGCTGATCGACGAATCGCTGATCGGTTGGAAAGAGTACGAGATGGAGGTTGTCCGCGATAAGAAGGACAACTGCATCATCGTCTGCTCCATCGAAAACTTCGACCCGATGGGCGTGCACACCGGTGACTCGATCACCGTGGCACCTGCACAGACCCTGACTGACAAGGAATACCAGATCCTGCGTAACGCCTCCCTGGCGGTACTGCGCGAGATCGGCGTGGAAACCGGCGGCTCCAACGTTCAGTTCGGTATCTGCCCGAACACTGGCCGCATGGTCGTGATCGAGATGAACCCGCGTGTATCCCGTTCGTCGGCCTTGGCTTCGAAAGCCACCGGCTTCCCGATCGCCAAGGTTGCGGCCAAGCTGGCCGTGGGTTACACCCTCGACGAGCTGTCGAACGACATCACCGGCGGCAAGACCCCGGCGTCCTTCGAGCCGTCCATCGACTACGTCGTCACCAAGCTGCCACGCTTTGCCTTCGAGAAGTTCTCCAAGGCTGACGCGCGCCTGACCACTCAGATGAAGTCGGTCGGTGAAGTCATGGCCATCGGCCGGACCTTCCAGGAGTCCCTGCAGAAAGCCCTGCGCGGCCTGGAAGTCGGTGTTTGCGGTCTGGACGAGAAGGTTGATCTGGCCAACCCGGAAAGCATGAGCGTGCTCAAGCGCGAGCTGACCGTGCCGGGCGCCGAGCGTATCTGGTACGTGGCGGACGCCATGCGCGCCGGCATGAGTGTTGAAGACATCTTCGGCATGACCATGATCGATCCTTGGTTCCTGGTACAGATGGAAGACCTGATCAAGGACGAAGAGAAGGTCAAGACCCTGGGTCTGACCAGCATCGACCGCGATCTGATGTTCCGCCTCAAGCGCAAAGGCTTTTCCGATATGCGCCTGGCCAAACTGCTGGGCGTGACCGAGAAGAGCCTGCGTGCTCATCGTCACAAGCTGGAAATCTTCCCGGTCTACAAGCGCGTCGACACCTGCGCCGCTGAGTTCGCCACCGACACCGCTTACCTGTACTCGACGTACGAAGAAGAGTGCGAAGCGGCGCCATCGGGTCGCGACAAGATCATGATCCTGGGTGGCGGTCCGAACCGTATCGGCCAGGGCATCGAGTTCGACTACTGCTGCGTACACGCGGCACTGGCCCTGCGCGATGACGGGTACGAGACCATCATGGTCAACTGCAACCCGGAAACCGTATCCACCGACTACGACACCTCCGATCGCCTGTACTTCGAACCAGTGACCCTGGAAGACGTGCTGGAAATCGTCCGCGTCGAGAAGCCAAAAGGCGTGATCGTCCAGTACGGCGGCCAGACCCCGCTGAAACTGGCTCGTGCCCTGGAAGCTGCTGGCGTGCCGATCATCGGCACCAGCCCTGATGCAATCGACCGCGCTGAAGACCGTGAGCGCTTCCAGCAGATGGTTCAGCGCCTGAACCTGCGTCAGCCGCCAAACGCCACCGTGCGCAGCGAAGACGAAGCGATTCGTGCCGCCGCCAAGATCGGTTACCCGCTGGTGGTGCGTCCGTCCTATGTACTGGGCGGTCGTGCGATGGAAATCGTCTACGAAGAAGAAGAACTCAAGCGCTACCTGCGCGAAGCGGTTCAAGTGTCCAACGACAGCCCGGTGCTGCTGGACCACTTCCTCAATTGCGCGATCGAAATGGACGTGGATGCAGTCTGCGACGGCAAGGACGTGGTGATCGGCGCGATCATGCAGCACATCGAGCAGGCTGGCGTTCACTCCGGTGACTCCGCATGCTCGCTGCCGCCGTACTCGCTGCCGGCGCACATCCAGGACGAAATGCGCGAACAGGTCAAGAAAATGGCCCTGGAACTGGGTGTGGTCGGCCTGATGAACGTACAGTTGGCGCTGCAAGGCGAGGACATCTACGTCATCGAAGTCAACCCGCGCGCTTCCCGTACCGTACCGTTCGTGTCCAAGTGCATCGGCGTTTCCCTGGCGATGATCGCAGCGCGTGTGATGGCCGGTAAAACCCTGAAAGAACTGGGTTTCACCAAGGAAATCATCCCGAACTTCTACAGTGTGAAAGAGGCAGTGTTCCCGTTCGCCAAATTCCCAGGCGTTGACCCGATCCTCGGCCCAGAGATGAAGTCGACTGGTGAAGTGATGGGTGTGGGCGACACCTTCGGTGAAGCGTTCGCCAAGGCCCAGATGGGTGCCAGCGAAGTGTTGCCGACCGGCGGTACTGCGTTCATCAGCGTACGTGACGACGACAAGCCACTGGTTGCGGGCGTGGCCCGTGATCTGATCAACTTGGGCTTCGAAGTGGTCGCCACTGCCGGTACTGCCAAGCTGATCGAGGCTGCAGGTCTGAAAGTGCGCCGTGTGAACAAGGTGACCGAGGGTCGTCCGCACGTGGTCGACATGATCAAGAATGACGAAGTCACGCTGATCATCAACACCACCGAAGGTCGTCAGTCGATCGCTGATTCGTACTCCATTCGTCGTAATGCCTTGCAGCACAAGATTTACTGCACCACCACCATTGCTGCTGGCGAAGCCATCTGTGAAGCGCTGAAGTTCGGTCCCGAGAAGACCGTGCGCCGCTTGCAGGATCTACACGCAGGATTGAAGGCATGAGCATAACGAAGTACCCGATGACCGTTCAGGGCGCACGCGCCCTGGAAGAAGAGCACACTCACCTGACCAAGGTCGTTCGTCCGAAGCTTAGCCAGGACATCGGTACGGCCCGCGAGTTGGGTGACTTGAAGGAAAACGCCGAATACCACGCTGCCCGTGAGCAGCAAGGTATGGTCGAGGCGCGGATCCGTGATATCGAAGGCCGCATGCAGAACGCGGTGATCATCGATGTGACGACCATTCCTCACAGTGGCAAGGTGATTTTCGGCACAACCGTCGAAATCGCCAACGTCGAAACCGATGAAAGCGTGACTTACCAGATCGTTGGTGAGGATGAGGCTGACATCAAGCTCGGCAAGATCTCTGTCGGCTCGCCGATTGCCCGCGCCTTGATTGCCAAGGAAGAGGGTGATGTGGTTGCAGTCAAAACGCCTGGTGGCGTTATCGAGTACGAGATTGTCGAAGTTCGCCACGTCTGAAGGCCGGCGCCCGTTTCGTGCGGGCGTCATGCTTTGGCAGCTGACCCAGATGTTGTGGGTCGGCGGCTTGTGGTTGTTGCACGTCGGTCTTTTGCCGGTGCTGGGACGAATTGGCCTGGCACCGCTGCTGATCGATGAAATCGCAGGCATGCTCAATACGCTGGTAGTGGGATTCGCTACGGCGTGTGTGATATTGCAGGCTTTGGTGCTGGTTAAGGCCGAGGGCCTTGTCAGTCTATGGCGCGATATTCGCGGGCAACTGCTGTTGATGGCGCTGTATGCGTGCGCGATGTACTTCGTGGTGCGTTTCGGCTGGCCGGATGCCGTGCGTTGGCAGGCGTTCAGCTATCTTGTTCTGGGCTTTACCGGGCTGGTGCTGGTGTTGCAGCCGATGCCGGGATGGAGTGGCAGGGTGCGCGAAGCACACCCTTGACCCTTGCCATCACTTGAAGCGATGGACGTTCGACAGCTGCTTGTTGACGCTGAAGTTCTTGCGGTAGATCAGTGCCATCTTGCCGATGACCTGGACCAGATCCGCTTTGCCGACCTTGCAGAGCTCTGCAATGGACGCCAGGCGCGATTCGCGATCGAGGATGTTGAGCTTGATCTTGATCAGCTCGTGATCCGCCAATGCGCGTTCGAGTTCGGCTAACACACCTTCAGTCAAACCATTGTCTGCCACAATCAGAACCGGTTTCAGATGGTGGCCAATGGATTTGTACTGTTTCTTCTGCTCTTGAGTGAGCGGCATAATCTGACCCCTGCGTCTGATCTTGTAAAAAGCGGCGGCCAGTTTACCCGAGCGAGTCCGGGACCGCCCAGTTAATCACGACCCGTTTTATTTTCGAGGTGGCCCGTGGCCCGTTCCAAGACAAGCCTTAACTGGCTGAAAGAACATTTCAACGACCCATTCGTCAAAATGGCGCAAAAAGACGGGTATCGTTCCCGCGCCAGCTACAAACTGCTGGAGATCCAGGAAAAGGACCGTCTGATCCGCCCGGGCATGAGCGTAATCGACCTTGGAGCGGCCCCTGGTGGCTGGTCCCAGGTGACCAGTCGTCTGATTGGTGGGCAGGGGACATTGATCGCTTCTGACATTCTGGAAATGGACAGCATCCCGGACGTGACCTTCATTCAGGGCGACTTTACCGAGGATGCCGTGCTGGCCCAGATCCTCGATGCCGTCGGAAATAAGGAAGTAGACCTTGTGATTTCCGATATGGCCCCCAATATGAGTGGACTACCGGCCGTGGACATGCCGCGAGCGATGTTCTTGTGCGAGTTGGCACTGGATCTTTCGACTCGGGTGCTCAAGCCCGGTGGTGATTTTTTGATCAAGATCTTCCAGGGCGAAGGTTTCGACGAGTTCCACAAGAGCGTTCGCCAGCAGTTCGAGAAGGTGCAGATGCGCAAGCCGACTTCGTCGCGCGACCGTTCTCGCGAGCAGTACCTGCTGGGCCGTGGTTTCCGCGGACGCAGTGAGAGTTGAGTGAATTTTCGATCAAGGCGATAGGATTTTTGTATTACGCCTTGTCAGAATTAGCGAATATTGTGTAGGAAGTGTTTCACAAAGGGTTACAGACGGCGCCTGCCAAGTTGTAGGTAATGTAGTAAGTTAGGCCGGTGAATATCATGCGAAGCGCGCGCCAGTAGCGGAGCTTGCTTCAGAGGGTAGTTAATTGAACGATATGGCAAAGAATCTGATCCTGTGGTTGATCATCGCGGCTGTCCTGGTGACGGTGATGAACAACTTCTCCAGCCCTAACGAGCCGCAGACCCTCAACTATTCCGACTTCATCCAGCAGGTCAAGGATGGCAAGGTCGAGCGCGTAGCGGTTGATGGCTACGTGATTACCGGCAAGCGCAACGATGGCGACAGCTTCAAGACCATTCGCCCGGCGATCCAGGACAACGGCCTGATCGGCGACCTGGTGGATAACCACGTCGTGGTCGAAGGCAAGCAGCCTGAACAGCAAAGCATCTGGACTCAGCTTCTGGTTGCCAGCTTCCCGATCCTCGTGATCATCGCCGTGTTCATGTTCTTCATGCGGCAGATGCAGGGCGGTGCCGGTGGCAAGGGCGGGCCGATGAGCTTCGGCAAAAGCAAGGCGCGCCTGCTCTCCGAAGATCAGGTGAAGACGACCCTGGCTGACGTTGCCGGTTGCGACGAAGCCAAGGAAGAAGTCGGTGAACTGGTCGAGTTCCTGCGCGATCCGGGCAAATTCCAGCGCCTCGGTGGCCGCATTCCTCGCGGTGTGCTGATGGTGGGTCCTCCGGGTACCGGTAAAACCTTGATCGCCAAGGCCATCGCCGGCGAAGCCAAAGTACCGTTCTTCACCATTTCCGGCTCCGACTTCGTCGAAATGTTCGTCGGCGTGGGTGCCAGCCGTGTTCGCGACATGTTCGAGCAGGCCAAGAAACACGCTCCATGCATCATCTTCATCGACGAAATCGATGCGGTCGGTCGCCATCGTGGTGCTGGCATGGGTGGTGGTCACGACGAGCGCGAGCAGACGCTCAACCAATTGCTGGTTGAGATGGACGGCTTTGAGATGAATGACGGCATCATCGTGATTGCCGCGACCAACCGTCCCGATGTTCTGGACCCTGCACTGCTGCGTCCGGGCCGTTTCGACCGTCAGGTTGTAGTTGGTCTGCCGGACATCCGTGGTCGCGAACAGATTCTCAAGGTTCACATGCGCAAAGTGCCGATGGGCGACGACGTTGCCCCGGCTGTGATCGCTCGTGGTACTCCAGGCTTCTCCGGTGCTGACCTGGCGAACCTGGTCAACGAGGCATCGTTGTTCGCTGCCCGTGCCGGCAAGCGCATCGTCGAGATGAAAGAATTCGAACTGGCGAAAGACAAGATCATGATGGGCGCCGAGCGCAAATCCATGGTCATGTCCGAGAAAGAAAAGCAGAACACGGCTTATCACGAAGCGGGTCACGCCATTGTAGGTCGTGTCGTGCCTGAGCATGATCCGGTGTACAAGGTGTCGATCATCCCGCGCGGTCGTGCGCTGGGTGTGACCATGTTCCTGCCGGAAGAAGATCGTTACAGCCTGTCCAAGCGTGCGTTGATCAGCCAGATCTGCTCGCTGTACGGCGGTCGTATCGCTGAAGAAATGACCCTGGGCTTCGATGGCGTGACCACCGGTGCCTCCAACGACATCATGCGCGCCAGCCAGATTGCGCGGAACATGGTGACCAAGTGGGGTCTTTCGGAAAAGCTCGGTCCGTTGATGTACGCCGAAGAAGAGGGTGAAGTGTTCCTCGGTCGCGGCGGTGGCGGTCAGAGTGCAAGCTTCTCTGGTGAGACAGCCAAGCTGATCGATTCCGAAGTGCGCAGCATCATCGATCAGTGCTATGGCACGGCGAAGCAGATTCTCACGGACAACCGTGACAAGCTCGATGCGATGGCCGATGCCTTGATGAAGTACGAAACGATCGATGCCGAGCAGATCGACGACATCATGGCGGGTCGTACGCCTCGCGAGCCGCGCGACTGGTCGGGTGGTACGGGTACTTCCGGCACCCCTCCGGTGGTGCAGGATGAGCGTCCGGAAACACCGATCGGCGGTCCTGCTGCTGACGTATAAGGTTTTAAATGACTTCTGTTCAGTCCTCGACCCGGTTGCCTTGCGGCAACCGGGTTCTTGATTTGGCCCAGACGCATGTCATGGGTATTCTCAATGTCACCCCTGATTCTTTCTCCGATGGCGGCCAATACAGCCAGCTCGACGCGGCCATGCGCCACGCCGAAGCCATGGTGGCGGCCGGCGCGACGCTGATCGACGTCGGTGGCGAGTCCACCCGCCCTGGTGCCAGGGTTGTGTCGCCACTCGAAGAGCTGGAGCGCGTAGCCCCCATCGTCGAGCGCATCAATCGCGAACTGGATGTGATCATCTCGGTCGACACCTCAACGCCTGCCGTCATGCGAGAAGCAGCGCGCCTGGGTGCGGGCCTGATCAACGATGTGCGTTCGTTGCGACGCGATGGTGCCCTGGATGCTGCTGCTGCCACCGGGCTGCCGGTTTGTCTGATGCACATGCTGGGCGAGCCGGGCGATATGCAGGACAATCCGCAGTATCAGGATGTCACCCGGGAGGTCGGCGAGTTTCTCGCCGAGCGCATGCATCAGTGTTCATTGGCGGGTATTCCAGCTGAGCGGATCATTCTTGATCCCGGCTTTGGCTTCGCCAAAACCTTGCAGCACAATCTGAGTTTGTTCAAACATATGGAAGTCCTGCATGTCTTGGGGCGGCCCCTGTTGGTCGGGGTTTCGCGTAAGAGCATGATTGGTCAGGCATTGAATCGTCCGGTGGGAGACCGGCTGTATGGTGGTTTGGCGCTCGCGGCGCTGGCTTTGGCGAAAGGTGCGCGTATATTGCGCGTCCATGATGTAGCCGAAACAGTGGATGTGGTGCGGATGATCGCCGCAGTGGAATCAGCCGAATAAGAATGAAGGAGCACTTATGAGCAAAAAATATTTTGGCACCGATGGTATTCGTGGGCGTGTCGGTGAGTACCCGATTACTCCTGATTTCATGCTCAAGCTCGGCTGGGCTGCAGGCATGGCTTTCCGCAAGATGGGCGCCTGCAAGGTATTGGTAGGCAAGGACACCCGAATCTCCGGCTACATGTTTGAGTCGGCGCTTGAAGCGGGGCTGACGTCGGCAGGTGCCGATGTGATGCTGCTGGGGCCGATGCCGACTCCGGCAATCGCCTACCTGACGCGCACTTTCCATGCCGAGGCAGGCATCGTCATCAGTGCGTCACATAATCCGCATGATGACAATGGCATCAAGTTCTTCTCCGGCAAGGGCACCAAGCTTCCGGATGAAGTCGAGCACATGATCGAAGAGCTGCTCGATACCCCAATGACTGTGGTTGAGTCGAGCAAGATCGGCAAGGTGTCGCGAATCAATGACGCGTCGGGTCGGTATATCGAATTCTGCAAGAGCAGTGTGCCGACCGGTACCAGCTTTACCGGCCTCAAGATTGTGATCGACTGCGCCCATGGTGCGACCTACAAAGTGGCGCCGAGCGTGTTCCGCGAGTTGGGCGCTGAAGTCGTCGTATTGTCGGCGCAGCCGAATGGATTGAACATCAACGACAATTGCGGTTCGACCCATATGGGGTCGCTGCAGGCTGCCGTTGTGGCCGAGAAGGCTGATCTGGGCATTGCCTTCGATGGTGACGGTGATCGCGTTCAGATGGTCGATCACACGGGAGCGGTGGTGGACGGCGACGAATTGCTGTTCATCATTGCCCGTGACCTGCATGAGCGCGGCAAGCTGCAGGGCGGCGTGGTCGGAACCCTGATGAGTAACCTGGGGTTGGAGCTGGCCTTGGCGGATCTGGGTATTCCATTGGTGCGCGCCAATGTCGGTGACCGCTATGTCATTGCCGAACTGCTGGAGCGCAACTGGATCGTGGGTGGTGAAAACTCTGGGCACATCGTGTGCTTCAGCCACACCACCACGGGCGATGCAATTATTGCGGCGCTGCAGGTGTTGATGGCGCTGGGCAGGCGTGACGAAGGTCTGGCGCAATCGCGGCAGGCGCTGCGCAAGTGTCCTCAGGTGCTGATCAATGTGCGATTCGGCGGCGGCGCAAGCCCTCTCGAACATCCGTCGGTCAAGGAGGCCAGCGAGCGTGTGACCAAGGCCATGGCAGGTCGCGGGCGTGTGCTGTTGCGCAAGTCCGGAACCGAGCCGCTGGTGCGTGTGATGGTCGAAGGCGAAGACGAAACGCAGGTTCGTGGGTATGCCGAAG
Organism: Pseudomonas jessenii; assembly: GCF_002236115.1. Lineage (GTDB taxonomy): Bacteria > Pseudomonadota > Gammaproteobacteria > Pseudomonadales > Pseudomonadaceae > Aquipseudomonas > Aquipseudomonas jessenii. The sequence goes on from NZ_NIWT01000004.1 coordinate 73,947, forward strand.
AGCTGGCAAAACTGGTTACTGAAGTTTCTGCCTGAATTCGGCTTGCCAGCCATGATTGTGTTGGGTAACATCTGCGCCCACTTTGACCGACGAGGTACAGCATGCGTCGCCCTATGGTAGCTGGTAACTGGAAGATGCACGGTACCCGCGCCAGCGTCGCAGAGCTGATCAACGGCCTTCGTGACTTGGCCTTGCCGAGCAGTGTTGATGTTGCGGTATTCCCGCCTTTCCTGCATATCAATCAAGTGATTGAAGGCCTGGAAGGAAAGTCGATTTCGGTCGGCGCGCAGAATTCTGCGGTGGAATCCGGACAAGGTGCGTTGACCGGTGAAGTTGCACCGAGTCAGTTGGTGGATTCAGGTTGTTCCCTGGTGCTTGTCGGGCATTCCGAGCGCCGCCAGATTCTGGGGGAGCAGGACGCAATGCTGATCCGCAAGTTCGCAGCGGCACAGGCATGTGGCTTGACTCCGGTGTTGTGCATAGGGGAGACCCTGGAGCAACGTGAAGCCGGAAAAACTCTTGAGGTTGTCTCGCGTCAGCTTGGCAGTATCATTGAGGAGCTGGGTGTTGGTGCCTTTGCCAAGGCAGTGATCGCTTACGAGCCGGTCTGGGCCATTGGCACGGGGCTGACTGCAACGCCGCAACAGGCGCAGGATGTGCATGCAGCCATTCGCGCCCAGTTGGCGGCAGAGAATTCTGAAGTCGCACAAGGTGTGCGGCTTCTATACGGCGGCAGCGTGAAGGCGGCCAATGCGGTCGAACTGTTCGGCATGCCGGATATCGATGGGGGTCTCATTGGTGGGGCTTCCCTGAATGCAGATGAGTTCGGTGCGATCTGTCGCGCCGCGGGAAACTGAAAAAATGCTGGAAACAGTCGTAGTCGTTTTTCATCTGCTGGGTGCATTGGGCGTAGTAGCTCTGGTTTTGCTGCAGCAGGGTAAAGGTGCGGATGCTGGCGCGTCTTTCGGAGCAGGTGCTTCAAATACTGTGTTCGGAAGCCAAGGTTCCTCTACCTTTCTTAGTAAGTTTACTGCTATACTTGCCGCAGGTTTTTTCATAACCAGCTTGGGGTTAGGTTACTTTGCTAAAGAGAAGGCTCACCAGCTGACTCAAGTAGGTCTCCCAAATCCAGCGGTACTGGAAGTTCCAAAGCAACAACCGGCTTCTGATGATGTCCCGGTGCTTCAAGAGCAAAAGTCGGCTACTCCAGCGACTGACGTGCCTCCAGCTCAAGAGCAGAAGTAAGAAGGGTTTCAAACGTAGTATTGCCGAGGTGGTGGAATTGGTAGACACGCAACCTTGAGGTGGTTGTGCCCATAGGGTGTAGGGGTTCGAGTCCCCTTCTCGGTACCAATTAGTCAGGAGAGCCCGCTGTTGCGGGCTTTCTTGCAGGTGGAAGGTTACATTGACCCTGTAGGGGATCGGTCGTATACTTCCGCCCCAGCTTTGTCGCGGGGTGGAGCAGTCTGGTAGCTCGTCGGGCTCATAACCCGAAGGTCGTCGGTTCAAATCCGGCCCCCGCAACCAGTTTAAGGAGCCCCTTTTAAGGGGCTTTTTGTTAGCTGGACACTTTCAACGCCGCTGTTCGACGGCGTTTCAAGGATGGGCGTTTCGCCCATTTTTTTATTTTGCATAGCATGCACATACATGCACTAGGGGGTTCAGGTGTCGAGCAAGCTAGAAGAGTTGCAGGCCTTGCTGGCCCCGGTGGTCGTGGCCCTAGGCTATGAATGCTGGGGTATCGAGTTTTCGGCTCAGGGTCGTCACTCGATGTTGCGCGTTTATATCGATAAAGAAGGCGGCGTGCTGGTGGACGATTGCGCCATCGTCAGCCGTCAGATCAGCGGTGTGCTGGATGTTGAAGATCCAATCTCCGTTGAGTACACCCTTGAAGTTTCCTCGCCTGGCATGGAACGCCCTCTGTTCACTCTTGAGCAGTTTGCAAAATTTGCCGGTGAACAAGTGAAGATCAAGCTGCGCTCGCCTTTTGAAGGACGACGCAACTTTCAGGGCCTTCTGCGCGGCGTAGAAGAGCAGGATGTCGTGGTGCAGGTAGATGACCATGAGTTCCTGTTGCCGATCGATATGATCGACAAGGCCAACATTATTCCCAGTTTTGACTGAGGCGTGCCAGATACTGCGGATCCCGCGGATCCAATGGCTTGCGAAAGGCGAGGCGTACGATGAGCAAAGAAGTACTGCTGGTTGTTGAGTCGGTATCCAATGAAAAGGGCGTACCGGCAAACGTGATTTTTGAAGCGCTGGAGCTGGCCTTGGCCACTGCTACCAAAAAGCGTTTTGAAGACGAAGTTGATCTGCGTGTGGAAATCAACCGCCACACGGGTGCATACGAGACATTCCGTCGCTGGACGGTCGTCGAAGAAGCTGACCTGGACGATCCGGCCATCGAAACCTGGCCGAGCAAGGTTGCTGAAACGCATCCTGGCGCCAAGGTCGGTGACGTCGTAGAAGAGAAGATCGAGTCCATCGAGTTCGGCCGCATTGCCGCACAGACTGCCAAGCAAGTCATTGTGCAGAAAGTTCGCGAAGCCGAGCGCGCTCAGGTTGTTGACGCTTACCGCGAGCGCCTGGGTGAAATCATCTCCGGCACCGTGAAAAAAGTTACCCGCGACAACGTGATCGTTGATCTGGGCAACAACGCTGAAGCGTTGCTGGCCCGTGAAGACATCATTTCTCGCGAAACTTTCCGGGTTGGCGTGCGTCTGCGCGCGCTGCTCAAGGAAATCCGCACCGAGAACCGCGGCCCGCAGTTGATCCTGTCGCGTACTGCGCCGGAAATGCTGATCGAGTTGTTCCGCATCGAAGTGCCGGAAATTGCCGAAGGCCTGATCGAAGTGATGGCTGCGTCCCGTGATCCGGGTTCGCGCGCCAAGATCGCCGTTCGCTCCAAGGACAAACGCATCGACCCGCAGGGCGCTTGCATCGGTATGCGCGGTTCGCGCGTCCAGGCAGTGTCGGGTGAGTTGGGCGGTGAGCGTGTTGACATCGTCCTGTGGGACGACAACCCGGCTCAGTTCGTGATCAACGCCATGTCCCCGGCCGAGGTTGCGGCAATTATCGTTGACGAAGATGCCCACGCAATGGACATCGCCGTTGGCGCAGACAATCTGGCTCAGGCCATCGGTCGCGGTGGTCAGAACGTGCGTCTGGCCAGCCAGTTGACTGGCTGGACCCTGAACGTGATGACCGAATCGGACATCCAGGCTAAACAGCAAGCAGAAACCGGCGACATCCTGCGCAACTTCATCGACGAGCTGGAAGTCGACGAAGAACTGGCTCAGGTGCTGGTTGATGAAGGCTTCACCAGCCTGGAAGAGATTGCCTACGTACCGTTGGAAGAAATGCTCAACATCGACGGCTTTGACGAGGAAATCGTCAACGAGCTTCGCGCTCGTGCCAAGGATCGCTTGTTGACCAAAGCCATCGCTACTGAGGAAAAGCTGGCAGACGCCCATCCGGCCGAAGACCTGCTCTCGCTTGAGGGTATGGACAAGGATTTGGCGATGGAACTGGCGGTGCGCGGCGTAATTACCCGCGAAGACCTGGCCGAGCAGTCTATTGACGACCTGCTCGACATCGACGGCATTGACGATGATCGTGCCGGCAAGTTGATCATGGCCGCCCGAGCCCACTGGTTCGAGTAATTAGGCGCGGCCTGAGGAGAGAAGTGCATGACGCAAGTCACGGTGAAACAACTGGCCGATGAGGTCAAAACACCGGTAGAGCGCCTGTTGCAGCAGATGCGTGAGGCAGGTCTGCCGCACACCGCCGCCGAAGAAAGTGTGACTGACAGTGAGAAGCAATCGTTGCTGACTCACTTGAAAAGCAGCCACAAGGCGAAAGTGGAAGAACCACGCAAGATTACGCTGCAGCGTAAAACCACCAGCACCCTGCGTGTTGCTGGCAGCAAGAGCATCAGCGTTGAAGTACGCAAGAAGAAAGTCTTCGTACAGCGCAGCCCGGAAGAAATCGAAGCCGAGCGCAAGCGTGAACTGGATGAACGTCGCGCAGTAGAAAATGCTGCTCGTCAGAAGGCTGAAGAAGAAGCCAAGCGTCGCGCCGAAGAAGAAGCGCGTCGCCAGCCTGCTGCTGCGCCGACCGCTCAAGCCGAACCTGTTGCAGCGCCTGCTGCGGTGGCCGAGCCAGTTCGCGAAAGCGCACCGGTTGTGGCGGCTGCTCCAGCTCCTGCGGCCGATACCCGCAAGCGCGACGAACAGCGCCGTCCGGACAAGCCACGTGCCGATGACAGCAACCGTCGCGGTAGCGGCGATGGCGAGCGCAAAAACGCTCCGCATCGTGCTTCGGTCAAGGAAAAGGCTCCGGCTCCACGTGTTGCCCCACGTACTACCGACGAAGAAAGCGATGGCTTCCGTCGTGGTGGTCGCGGCAAGGCCAAGCTGAAGAAACGCAACGCCCACGGTTTCCAGAGCCCGACCGGCCCTGTCGTGCGCGAAGTGAAGATCGGCGAAACCATCACTGTTGGCGATCTCGCCCAGCAGATGTCGGTGAAGGCTGCTGAAATCATCAAGTTCATGTTCAAACTGGGTACTCCAGCGACCATCAACCAGGTACTGGATCAGGAAACTGCCCAGTTGGTTGCCGAGGAACTGGGCCACAAAGTGACCCTGGTCAGCGACACCGCCCTGGAAGATTCCCTGGCCGAGTCCCTGAAGTTTGAAGGCGAGGCAGTTTCCCGCGCACCAGTCGTGACCGTAATGGGCCACGTTGACCACGGTAAGACTTCCCTGCTCGACTACATCCGTCGTGCCAAGGTTGCTGCTGGCGAAGCCGGTGGTATCACCCAGCACATCGGCGCATACCACGTTGAAACCGACCGTGGCATGGTGACGTTCCTCGACACCCCTGGTCACGCCGCGTTTACCGCAATGCGTGCCCGTGGTGCCAAGGCGACCGACATCGTGATCCTGGTGGTTGCAGCGGACGACGGCGTGATGCCGCAGACCATTGAAGCTGTCCAGCACGCAGTAGCGGCTGGTGTGCCACTGGTTGTTGCAGTGAACAAGATCGACAAGCCAGGTGCTGACCTCGATCGCATCCGTAGCGAACTGTCGGTTCACGGCGTGACGTCGGAAGAGTGGGGTGGTGACACTCCGTTCGTACCAGTCTCGGCGAAGATGGGTACTGGCGTCGACGAACTGCTCGAAGCCGTATTGCTGCAAGCCGAAGTCCTGGAACTGACTGCAACTCCGTCGGCTCCTGGTCGTGGCGTCGTGGTTGAATCGCGTCTGGACAAGGGCCGTGGCCCGGTGGCTACCGTTCTGGTTCAAGACGGTACCCTGCGCCAAGGCGACATGGTCCTGGTCGGTTCGAACTATGGCCGTGTACGTGCCATGCTCGACGAGAACGGCAAGCCAATCAAGGAAGCCGGTCCGGCCATCCCTGTCGAGATTCTCGGCCTGGACGGTACCCCGGACGCTGGCGACGAGATGAGCGTGGTTGCCGACGAGAAGAAAGCCCGTGAAGTGGCTTTGTTCCGTCAAGGCAAGTTCCGCGAAGTCAAACTGGCTCGCGCTCACGCCGGCAAGCTGGAAAACATCTTCGAAAACATGGGTCAGGAAGAGAAGAAGACGCTCAACATCGTCCTCAAGTCCGACGTCCGTGGTTCGCTGGAAGCGTTGAACGGTGCCTTGAACGGCCTGGGTAACGACGAAGTGCAAGTGCGTGTAGTGGGTGGCGGCGTCGGTGGTATCACCGAATCCGACGCCAACCTGGCACTGGCCTCCAACGCTGTACTGTTCGGCTTCAACGTGCGTGCCGATGCCGGCGCGCGCAAGATCGTCGAGCAGGAAGGTCTGGATATGCGTTACTACAACGTGATCTACGACATCATCGAAGACGTCAAGAAAGCCCTGACCGGTATGCTCGGCAGCGATGTTCGCGAGAACATCCTGGGTATCGCCGAAGTGCGTGACGTGTTCCGTTCGCCGAAGTTTGGCGCGATCGCCGGTTGCATGGTTATCGAAGGTGTTGTTCACCGTAACCGTCCAATCCGTGTACTGCGTGAAGACATCGTTATCTTCGAAGGCGAGCTGGAATCCCTGCGCCGCTTCAAGGATGACGCTTCCGAAGTACGTGCCGGCATGGAATGCGGTATCGGCGTGAAGAGCTACAACGACGTTAAAGTCGGCGACAAGATCGAAGTCTTCGAGAAGGTGCAGGTTGCTCGCAGCCTCTAACTCGCGCACTTCAGGAGCCGTGACGGGGCGTCGCATGCAAATGCGCAATTCGTCACCAGGACTCTAAACGCAACGCCCGGTCTGGCTTTTGTCAGGCCGGGCGTTTGCCGCTTTCAGACCTCACGGGTTTCACCGTGGGGCAGTAACAGGTAACAAGACATGGCAAAAGAATATAGCCGTACCCAACGCATCGGCGATCAGATGCAGCGTGAGCTGGCACAACTGATCCGTCGTGAAGTCAAAGACCCGCGCGTCGGCCTGGTCACCATTACCGCAGTGGAAGTCAGCCGTGACGTCGGTCACGCCAAGATCTTCATCACCGTGATGGGGCAGGACAGCGCCGAAGAAATTGCACAAAGCATCAAGGTGCTCAACTCCGCCGCCGGTTTCCTGCGCATGCAGTTGGCTCGCGAGATGAAGCTGCGCAGCGTTCCACAGCTGCACTTCCACTACGACGAAAGCGTCGTGCGTGGTGCGCATCTGTCGGCATTGATCGAGCGCGCAGTGGCTGAAGACAATCAGCATCCGGTTGCGGCAGAAGCCGAAGACACCAAGGAGTAATCGGTGGCTCAGGTCAAACGTATCCGTCGTAACGTCAGCGGCATTATCCTTCTCGACAAGCCGCTGGGGTTTACCTCCAACGCGGCCTTGCAGAAGGTTCGCTGGTTGCTGAACGCCGAAAAGGCAGGTCATACCGGCAGTCTCGATCCCTTGGCCACCGGCGTGTTGCCGCTGTGCTTCGGCGAGGCGACCAAGTTCTCGCAATACCTGCTCGATTCCGACAAGGGTTATGAAACCCTGGCGCAACTGGGCAAGACCACCACCACGGCGGATGCCGAAGGTGAAGTTTTGCAGGAGCGCCCGGTGACCGTTGGTCGCCCCGATATCGAGGCTGTACTGCCGAAATTTCGTGGGCAAATCAGTCAGATACCGCCGATGTACTCGGCACTCAAGCGAGATGGCCAGCCGCTATACAAGCTGGCTCGTGCAGGCGAAGTAGTGGAGCGCGAACCGCGTTCTGTTACTATTACGCGCTTGGAATTGCTGGCCTTCGAAGGTGATACTGCGCGGCTGGCGGTGGATTGCAGCAAAGGCACCTATATCCGTACCCTGGTGGAGGATATCGGTGAGCAACTCGGTTGTGGCGCTTACGTTGCAGAACTGCGACGTACCCAGGCCGGGCCATTCACCCTGGCGCAGACGGTTACCCTCGAAGAGCTGGAAGCGGTACATGCCGAAGGCGGCAACGAAGCGGTCGATCGCTTCCTGATGCCATCGGACAGCGGCCTGCTGGATTGGCCACTGTTGCAGTTCTCGGAAGCGAGTGCGTTCTACTGGCTCAACGGCCAGCCGGTACGTGCCCCGGATGCTCCGAAGTTCGGCATGGTACGGGTACAGGATCACAATGGTCGCTTCATCGGTATCGGTGAAGTGAGCGAAGACGGGCGCATCGCGCCGCGTCGACTGATTCGGTCAGAATGACCGGACGAGGGTGGCTGTCAACAGGCACGGTCACTACTCATTTTTAGATACAGGGATTTGTCCCTGGCCTGTTGAAACTGTTTTTCTGAAACAGTTTCCTGATAAAAGGATTGCCTCATGGCTCTCGACGTTCAAGAAAAAGCTCAAATCGTAGCTGACTACCAGCAAGCTGTTGGTGACACCGGTTCGCCAGAAGTGCAAGTTGCACTGCTGACCGCCAACATCAACAAACTGCAAGGTCACTTCAAGGCCAACGGTAAAGACCACCACTCCCGTCGTGGTCTGATCCGCATGGTTAACCAGCGTCGTAAGCTGCTGGACTACCTGAAAGGCAAGGATCTGGGTCGTTATCAGACTCTGATCGGTCGCCTGGGTCTGCGTCGCTAATAAGCGATTGCGCTAGAGGTTGGTTGTCTGTCGTGCACCAGCGGGTTTCCCGCCGGCGCATGGCAGGCTCCCAGCCTCAAGTTTTATCTGGATACCTGCTTTGCCTGAGTAACACCTGGACAAACCAGTCGGGCCGATTCCCGGCGTTGCCCAAGAATTTCGCAAGAAACCAGTTCCCCCAAGAGCCACAAAGAAGGTAGGACACCGTGAACCCGGTAATCAAAAAATTCCAGTTCGGTCAGTCGACCGTTACCCTCGAGACTGGCCGTATCGCCCGTCAGGCCTCCGGCGCAGTATTGGTCACCGTTGACGACGACGTCAGCGTATTGGTGACCGTAGTCGGTGCAAAACAAGCCGATCCAGGCAAGGGCTTCTTCCCTCTGTCTGTTCATTACCAGGAAAAGACTTACGCTGCCGGTAAGATCCCTGGCGGTTTCTTCAAGCGCGAAGGCCGTCCTTCCGAGAAAGAAACCCTGACTTCCCGACTGATCGACCGTCCGATCCGTCCGCTGTTCCCGGAAGGCTTCATGAACGAAGTGCAGGTTGTCTGCACCGTCGTTTCCACCAGCAAGAAGACCGATCCGGACATCGCTGCGATGATCGGTACCTCGGCTGCGCTGGCGATCTCCGGCATTCCTTTCGATGGCCCGATCGGCGCTGCCCGCGTTGCGTTCCACGAAAGCACCGGTTACCTGCTGAACCCGACTTACGAGCAACAGGCTGCTTCGAGCCTGGACATGGTCGTTGCCGGTACTTCGGACGCTGTGCTGATGGTTGAATCGGAAGCCAAAGAGCTGACCGAAGACCAGATGCTGGGCGCGGTACTGTTTGCTCACGACGAGTTCCAGGTTGTGATCAACGCCGTCAAAGAACTGGCCGCTGAAGCTGCCAAGCCAACCTGGACCTGGGCTCCTGCGCCAGAAGCCACCGAACTGCTGGGCGCTATCCGTGCCGAGTTCGGCGAAGCGATCTCCCAGGCCTACACCATCACCGTCAAGGCCGACCGTTACGCTCGCCTGGGCGAGTTGAAGGACCAGGTCGTTGCCAAGCTGTCCGGTGAAGAAGGCCAGCCTTCTTCCGGCGAAGTCAAAGCGGCTTTCGGCGAAATCGAATACCGCACCGTTCGCGAAAACATCGTCAACGGCAAGCCACGTATCGACGGTCGCGACACCAAGACCGTACGTCCGTTGAACATCGAAGTCGGCGTACTGCCTAAAACCCACGGTTCGGCTCTGTTCACCCGTGGCGAAACCCAGGCTCTGGTCGTTGCAACTCTGGGTACTGCCCGTGATGCACAGCTGCTGGACACCCTGGAAGGCGAGAAGAAAGACCCGTTCATGCTGCACTACAACTTCCCTCCGTTCTCGGTAGGCGAGTGTGGTCGCATGGGTGGCGCTGGTCGTCGCGAAATCGGTCACGGCCGTCTGGCCCGTCGTTCGGTTTCGGCCATGCTGCCTGCCGCTGACGTTTTCCCGTACACCATCCGTGTTGTGTCGGAAATCACCGAATCCAACGGTTCGAGCTCGATGGCTTCCGTTTGCGGCGCTTCCCTGGCCCTGATGGACGCTGGTGTGCCGATGAAGGCGCCGGTTGCCGGTATCGCCATGGGTCTGGTTAAGGAAGGCGAGAAATTCGCCGTCCTGACCGACATCCTGGGTGACGAAGACCACCTGGGCGACATGGACTTCAAGGTAGCCGGTACCGCCAAAGGCGTGACCGCGCTGCAGATGGACATCAAGATCAAGGGCATCACCGAAGAGATCATGGAAATCGCTCTGGGCCAAGCCCTGGAAGCGCGCCTGAACATCCTCGGCCAGATGAACCAGATCATTGGCCAGTCGCGTACCGAACTGTCGGCCAACGCTCCGACCATGATCGCGATGAAGATCGACACCGACAAAATCCGTGATGTCATCGGTAAAGGCGGCGCGACCATTCGTGCGATCTGTGAAGAAACCAAGGCTTCGATCGACATCGAAGATGACGGTTCGATCAAGATCTTCGGCGAAACCAAGGAAGCGGCTGAAGCAGCACGTCAGCGCGTTCTGGGCATCACCGCTGAAGCCGAGATCGGCAAGATCTACGTCGGCAAGGTTGAGCGCATCGTCGACTTCGGCGCATTCGTCAACATCCTGCCGGGCAAGGACGGTCTGGTTCACATCTCCATGCTGAGCGATGCTCGCGTTGAGAAAGTGACCGACATCCTGAAAGAAGGCCAGGAAGTGGAAGTGCTGGTACTGGACGTGGACAACCGCGGCCGTATCAAACTGTCCATCAAAGACGTGGCGGCAGCCAAGGCTTCGGGCGTTTAATCACGCCTCACGCCTGACCGCTTCAACGTTATAAAAAATGCCCCGCCGTGAAAACGGTGGGGCATTTTTTTGTCTGTAGATCACAGAGTTGATTGACGACGTTGCCGTTGCTGAAACTCGGTGCTAGGTTTAGCCCACCGCCCGTGTAGCTCAGCCGGTAGAGCAGCGCACTCGTAACGCGAAGGTCGCAGGTTCGATTCCTGTCTCGGGCACCATTTCCCCCCTCGCTTGTTTCACCTTTCCGCTCAGGTTCTCGAGTTCGCGGTCCTGATCGCTGTTTGAATTTATGTTCCCGCCGTCATCAAAACATCGCGTGCACAACTTTTTGTGGGGAGATGTAAAGAGACGTGTAAATCCTCAGCCAAACGTCCTATATTCGGAGTCTGCCTGAGCAACGCCCAGCAGTTTTCAGATGATCCAGAATGGTTCTGAAGGCCAGATAAACCGGGCTTGATCCGGTTTTTTGTGTCAGAGAGATCCTTGAAGATCCAGATCCATCTTCCATTCCCAGATCAGCGAGAACGCCATGACTGTTAAAGAGATGACCCAGGAAGCCCGACACGAAGAAGCGCTGAAGAAGTATGTGCTGGATGCCCCCGAGTTGATGGACGAGATCAAGGACTTGTCCGCCGACGATCAGAAAGACCAGATCCAGTGGGCGTTCGAGGATGAAGCCGAAGCCCAGGGCTTGCAACCGTGGGAACTGACGCTCAAGTACACATCAACCCCGGAAGAATACGAGACCGAACGCCTGAAACTGCACAAGGAAGCTGCCGAGGTGTTGGGCGTCGAGTGGGAAGAGTACTGCGAGATGAACAATCTGGTGGTCTGACACTCATGTAGGAGCGAGCTTGCTCGCGATGGTCGTTAACGATAACGCCTGTTTACTGGTTAAACATGGCGCTCTCAGGTACATCGCGAGCAAGCTCGCTCCTACAGTTTTGGCAACTCACATACGTGTGATCAGAGACTCAGGCGCATCGACAGATCGACCGCCTTCACATCCTTGGTCATCGCACCGATCGAAATGTAATCCACCCCGGTCTGTGCAATTGGCAGCAACGTACTTTCGTTGATCCCGCCGCTGGCCTCCAGCTTGGCCTTGCCGGCATTCAGGCGCACGGCTTCACGCATGTCGTCCAGGCTCAGTTCGTCGAGCATGATGATGTCGGCACCGGCCGCCAGCGCTTCCTTGAGTTCATCCAGGCTTTCCACTTCAATCTCGACCGGTTTGCCCGGGGCGATCTTGTGCGCGGCGGCAATGGCCTGCGCGATGCCGCCGCTGGCGGCGATGTGGTTTTCCTTGATCAGGAAGGCGTCATACAGGCCGATGCGGTGGTTATGGCAACCACCGCAGGTCACGGCGTACTTTTGCGCCAGGCGCAGCCCCGGCAGTGTTTTGCGGGTGTCGAGCAGCTTGACCTGAGTCTCGGCCACGAAGTCCGCCAGGTATTGCGCGCGGGTCGCCACGCCGGAGAGCAGTTGCAGGAAGTTCAGGGCGCTGCGTTCGCCGGTCAGCAGTGAGCGCGCAGGGCCTTCGAGGTGGAACAGCACCTGATTGGGCGTCACCCGTTCACCGTCGGCAACCTGCCAGTGCACCGCCACCCGCGGGTCCAGTTGCCGAAACACGTTATCGACCCAGGCGGTGCCGCTGATGACGGCCGCGTCGCGGGTAATGATGGTGGCTTTGGCCAGGCGTTCGGCCGGGATCAGCTGCGCGGTGATATCGCCGCTGCCGATGTCTTCATGCAGCGCACGGCGCACGTTGGCTTCGATTTCGGCGGTCAGATCGGCGAGACGTAGATTCGGCATAACAGACTCCACAAACAAAGTGGCTCGATTATAGGGCCATGCCACCGACCAACCCAAGGCATCAGAGCGTTACGTTTGCGCTGGCACCTGTATTTGGTCGAATCCCTGACGTTGCCGGCGTTGGCTGTCGATTCCGAACATACGCCTGTTTGAGATCGGCAACCTCAAACGCGGCAAGTGATCGCGTCCTGGGGGATTATCGCGGCATACTGTGCCAATACAGTCGACGTTGAAGGAATCGGTATGCAGTTGGACCCCGCGAGCGGTTGGATTCAGGGTGTGCATGTCTGCCCCTCTCCCAACTTCAATGCGCGCCCCACAGGCGAAATTTCCCTGCTGGTGATCCACAACATCAGCCTGCCGCCGGCGCAGTTCGCCACTGGCAAGGTGCAGGAGTTTTTCCAGAATCGTCTGGATGTCACCGAACATCCCTATTTTGAAGGGATTGTGGACTTGCGGGTGTCGGCGCACTTTCTGATCGAACGTGACGGTACCGTTACCCAGTTTGTTTCGTGCCTTGAGCGTGCGTGGCATGCGGGCGTCTCGAGCTTCGAGGGGCGGGAAACCTGTAACGATTTTTCCGTGGGCATCGAGCTCGAAGGCACGGATGATCTGCCGTTCACCGACGCGCAATACCACGCGTTGACAGCCCTGACGCGCCAGTTGCAACAGGCGTTCACGGCAATCACCACAGAGCGCATCTGCGGGCACAGCGATATTGCACCGGGGCGCAAAACCGATCCAGGGCCGGCGTTCGACTGGGCACGCTATCGTGCCGCCCTGGCACAAGAGGAAGGACGATGAGTTTTCTGGTGTTGCTGTTGGCGGTGTGGATCGAGAAGTTCTCGGCCCTGCGCCATCGGGTTCAGCGTGACAATGGCTGGACACACGAGCTGAACAAGCTTGAGGCCAGCCCGCGATTTTCAAACCGACCATGGCTGGTGCTGTCGATACTGGTCTTGTTGCCGGTGGCGTTGCTGGGGTTGCTGCTGGTCGTCATCGAGCCGGTGGCCTACGGCTTGCTGGCGTTGCCGATCCATATGCTGGTAGTCATCTATAGCCTGGGGCGCGGTGATCTACTGGGCGATCTCGGGCCGTTCCGCGATGCCTGGCGTCGGGAGGACCTGCAAGCGGCGGCCCATGTCGCCCAGCGCGATCTGGATATCTGCGCAGACAATGGCGAGCAGCTGCTGGAGCAGGTCGAAGGGCATTTGCTGTGGGAAGCCTACCAGAGCTTTTTCGCGGTGATTTTCTGGTACTTCCTGTTGGGTCCGGTTGCGGCGCTGAGTTATCGATTGCTGGCGCTGGCCGAAGAGCACGGGAAAAACCCTGCAGTGGTCGAGCGCGCCGGGCAACTGCGTCACGCCTTCGACTGGTTGCCGGTGCGTCTGCTGGCCGCGAGCCTGGCGTTGGTCGGCAATTTTGTCGCGGTCAGTCGGGTGATGCTGCATGAGCTGCTGAACTGGAACATCAGCGCCGCGCAATTGATCGTGAAAGTCGGGCTGGTGGCCGGTGAAATTCCGGCGCCGGTGACCGGCGCGGAAGGTATCAACAATCTGGACCGCATCTGGGCGCTGCTGCTGCGTGCGGCGGTGCTCTGGTATGCCGGGTTTGCGTTGTGGACGGTCCTGCATTAACCCGGCTGTCTGAGCCATTGTGGCGAGGGGGCTCGCCCCCGTTGGGTGGCGAAGCCGCCCTATGCGATTTGACAGTTGAAACGTGGATCTACGACCTACGACTTCTGCGCAGCCGAACGGGGTAGTGCGGCGATCCGACAAGCCCCCTCGCCACATTGAGTTCGCTTCGTATCGCTCGCGGACTTCTGTCGTTAACCTTAAGTTACAAAACGTCCTGCCGATTTAAGTTATACAGAGATAGCGTCGAATAGTGGCTATCTGCTTTCTGTCTGCGCCTGCCAATAAAAAAAATAAGAAACTGAAGGGAGACATCCAGTGAAGAGCTTGCTCTATCCCGCTGTCGCACTGATGAACCGTCTGAGCTTCGGTATGAAGTTCAGCCTGATCAGCGTACTGTTCCTGGTGCCGATGCTGGTGACCAACTTCTATCTGGTGCGTGACTCCTACCGCGAATTCCAGGGCACGCGCATCGAGCTGCAAAGTCTCGACCTGTTGGGCAGCAGCCTGACGTTGCGGCGCGATCTGGAAACCCTGAACAACCTGGTGCAGATCAATGTCAGCCTCGGCCAATCCGGCAAGGCCGGCAATGTCGAATCGAAAATCAGCGCCCTTGAGCAGAATATTCTGACTCGCCTGCAAGGGCTGACGGCGATGACCAGCGACCCGGAGCAGGTTGCGGTGTTTGATGGCAAACGCGATGAAATGATCGCCGCGTTCAAGGCCCAGCAAACGGAAAATTCCCTGCAAAGCAAAAGTGCCTTGATCGGCAAGCTGGTGGGCAGCGCGCAGATTTTCAGCCAGCTCATCACCAGCCAGTCCGGTCTCAGTCGCGACAACCAGAGCGACATGCGCCAGTTGAGCGAGCTTGTCACCCTCGTCACGCCGCGGGTCACCCAGATCCTGGGCGAAGGTCGGGCAATGGGGTCTTACTCGTTGGGGCAGGGATTCATCAACTCGGCTTCGAGTACCCGTTTCGATGAATTGCTGGCGCAGATTGAAAAGCTCCAGGCCGAGTATGGCCTGAAGTTGCAGGATGCCCTGGGTTCCAGCAAGGCTGCGCGTGAGACCCTGGCCACTCAGGCCGATAGCAGCCGGGCATCCTTGAAGAAAGCCAGCGAGCTGTTCGAAGAACAAGTGGTCATGGCTGATACCCTCGACGCGCCGTGGCAGGGCTTTTACGATCAGGTCAGCGCCCTGATGGACCAGACTTACCAACTCAACGAAGCGGTCCTGAAGTATCTCGGCCCGCAATTGCAGCAGCGACTTGAGCAGAATCGCACGCACATGGTCTTGCAGGCCGTGGCGCTGTCAGTCGTCTTTGTGTTGATCTTTTATCTCTACGGCGCTTTCTATGCCTCGACCCGCACCACGCTCAAGCGCCTGGGGGCGGTGATGGACAAGGTGGCGGCCGGCGACATGACCGTGACCTTCAGCGCCCACAGCCGCGATGAGCTGGGGGAGCTGGGCGAAGTGTTCAACGGCACGGTGAAAAAGATCCATGACCTGATCGAGCGGGTGGGACAGACCGTCAGCGAAGTCGAGCGTCAGGCCGGCCAGGTGGAAAGCGTTTCCGCGCAAAGCAACCAGGCCGTCGCCGGGCAGCGCACGCAGATCGAACAAGTGGCCACGGCGATGAACCAGATGTCGGCCACTTCCCAGGAAGTGGCGCGCAGTGCCGCCGCGGCGGTGAGCAGTGCCCACAGTGTCAACGATGAGACCATCAGTGGTCGTGGCCTGGTGGAGTCGCAGCAAGGCAGCATTGCCGCGCTGGCCAGCGAGATCGATCAATCGGTACTGGTGATCAATCAACTGGCCAGCGACAGCCAGTCCATCAGCCGTGTGCTCGAAGTGATCAAGAGCATCGCCGAGCAGACCAACCTGCTGGCGCTCAATGCTGCCATCGAGGCGGCACGGGCCGGTGAGCAGGGCCGTGGTTTCGCCGTGGTAGCCGACGAAGTCCGGACCCTGGCCAAACGAACCCAGCAATCGACCGAAGAAATCGAGCAGATGATCACCAGGCTCCATGGCGGTGTCGGCGCGGCGGTCAAGGCCATGGGCACCAGCCATGAAATGGCCAATGGCACGGTCGGGCAGTCGGAAAAGGTCCAGCGGGCGCTGGAAAACATCTTGGGAGCGGTCGGCATGATCGTCGACCAGAACCAGCAGATTGCCGCCGCGGTGGAGCAACAAACCGCCGTGGCCCACGACATCGACCAGAACATCGTCGAGATCAATCGCGCTGGCGAGCGCACCGCTGAAGGTGCGCACCAGACCGAAGATGCCAGCCGGGCGTTGTCGGCCCAGGTCGTGGAGTTGAAACAGTTGATCAGCGCATTTCGAGTGTAGCGGTCGCCTGATACCACAGGGTTTGATTCACCAGTTGAACAACTCGCAGGCATTGGCGGTACTGGCCGCAGCCAATTGCTCGGGGCTGATCGCCATGATGTCGGCCAGTGCCGCGCAGATCGCGGGCAGATGCGCGGGGCTGTTGCGTTGGCCGGGGAACATGGCGGGCGCCATGTCCGGGGAGTCGGTTTCCAGCACCACAGAATCCAGCGGTAGCTCGGCGAGCACTCGGTGCATGCGCAATGCTTGAGGCCAGGTCGCCGCGCCGCCCAGGCCGAGTTTGAAACCCAGCTTGATGTATTCCCGGGCTTCTTCCTGGCTGCCGGCAAAGGCGTGGATGATGCCTGCCCGTTTCAGGCGAAACCGTTTGAGCGTGGCAATCACCGCCGCATGGCTGCGCCGCACATGGATCAATGCCGGAAGAGCGAAATCCGCCGCCAATTGCAATTGCGCCTCGAACAACGCCTGCTGGCGGTCGCGGTCCAGGTTTTCGATGAAGTAGTCCAGGCCGATCTCGCCGACGGCACATAGTTGCCGATGGCCAGCCAGGCGGGTCAGCCAATCGCCGAGTTCGCTCAAGTCTTCAGGGCGATGATCGTCCAGATACACCGGGTGCAATCCGAACGCCGCATGCAGGTCGGGATCGTTTTGCACCAGCTCCCAGACCCGCTGCCAATTGACCTGATAAACCCCCAGCACCACGATCCGCCGCACCCCGAGGGCGCGGCTTTCGGCCAGCAGCGCCTGACGGTCGGCGTCGAAGTCCGGAAAATCCAGATGGGTGTGGGTGTCGATCAGCTCCACGGTTCAGTCCTGGCGAATACGCTGCTTGAACGTGCGCGCAATGGCTTGCACACCGGGCCGGTAATCCGACTGCTCGATGGCTGCCAGGGCCAGTGCGAGGGCCTTGTCGGCAATCAGCTGGTGCTGCTGGGCCATGGCGTTGACCGGCAGCGGCAGGAAGTCCAGCAACTGAGTGTCGCCGAACGTGCCGAGGCGCAGCGGGCGGTTTTTCAGCGGGAAGTCGTGCAGCGCATCGAACACGCCTTGAAGCAGCACGTAGGATGTGGTCACCAGGGCATCGGGCAAATGGCCCAGGCGCTGCAGTAATTCTTCCATCAATTGTTTGCCGCACTCGCGGCTGAAGGATTCGCCTTCTTCAATCAGCACCTCACCGTTGAACCCGACGAGCGCCTCTTTGAAGCCGGCGCAACGTTCCTGGCTGATGCTCAGCTCCGGGCGGGCGCCGATCAGCGCGATCTGTTTGGGCAAGGGGGCGAGCAGGCTGCGGGTCAGTTGCAGGCTGGCCTCGCGGTCGTCACTGATCACCGAGCAGAAATGCTCGGGTTCCATGACCCGGTCGATGGCGATGATCGGAATGCCCTTGGCCTGCAATTGGCGATAGCTGTCGTCGCCGGGCGGCAGGCAGCTGGCAACGATCAGTGCGTCGCAGCGCCGGGCGCGGAACAACTGCAGCAATTGCCGTTCGCTGTCCGGCGCATCGTCGGAACTGGCGATCAGCAACTGATAACCCCGGGCCCGCGCACCTTGTTCCAGCAATTTGGCGATTCGCGCGTAACTGGGGTTTTCCAGATCCGGCAGAATGAACCCCAATGTGCGGGTGTGTCGGCTGCGCAATCCGGCGGCCTGTGGGTTAGGCGTGAAGCCATGTTGTTCGACGACCGCGCGCACGCGTTCGACGGTAGCGCTGCTGATGCGCTGTTGTTCGGCCTTGCCATTGATGACATAGCTGGCGGTGGTGACGGACACACCGGCCAACTGGGCGATATCACTGAGTTTCAACCCGCTGTTTCCTTGTTTTTTCGAGATTGCCTCGACATTTTCGTCAATCCTAACCGATTAAGGCAGGCGACCATTGTCGCAACGCATCCGACAAGTTGGACTTCAAGGATGGGCCAATTTCGAGTAACGTGCCAATCGATATAGATTAAACGTTTCAGCAAGCGTATTTTCTACGTTTTAGGCGCCTTTGGCCGGTTCTGCCGTGAAACCGCCAAAAGCGATGACCAAGCGCCTAAGCTGACTCATTCAAAACAATACCTGGTGCCCCAAGGCGCCAAAAAGGAGAAAGCATGCTCGAGCTCACTGTAGAGCAGATTTCGATGGGCCAGTCGGCTGTGGATAAGTCCGCAGCCCTGCAATTGCTGGCCGGGCATCTGGTCGCCGACGGCCTGGTTGCCGAGGGTTATCTCGCCGGCTTGCAGGCGCGGGAGGCTCAGGGCTCGACCTTTCTCGGTCAAGGTATTGCCATCCCCCACGGTACGCCCGAAACCCGCGACCTGGTGTTCACCACCGGTGTGCGCCTGATGCAGTTCCCCGATGGCGTGGACTGGGGCGATGGTCATATCGTTTACCTGGCGATCGGCATCGCCGCCAAATCCGATGAACATCTGCGCCTGTTGCAATTGCTCACCCGCGCCCTCGGCGAGACTGACCTGGGCCAGGCCCTGCGTCGCGCCGGTTCCGCCGAAGCCTTGCTGAAGTTGCTGCAAGGCGCGCCGCAGGAGTTGGCGCTGGATGCACAGATGATCGGTCTCGGTGTGGCGGCCGAAGATTTCGAAGAGTTGGTCTGGCGTGGTGCACGTTTGCTACGGCAGGCCGACTGCGTGAGCAACGGTTTCTCCGCCGTGCTGCAGCAGGTTGAAGCGCTGCCCTTGGGCGATGGCCTGTGGTGGCTGCACAGCGAACAGACGGTGAAGCGTCCGGGCCTGGCCTTCGTCACCCCGGACAGACCGCTGCGTTATCTCGGCCAGCCACTCACTGGACTGTTCTGCCTGGCCAGCCTCGGTGAGGCCCATCAAGCCCTGCTCGAACGCCTGTGCGCGTTGTTGATCGAAGGGCGTGGCCATGAGTTGGGGCGCGCCACCAGCAGCCGCAAGGTCCTCGAAGTGCTCGGTGGTGAAGTGCCCGCCGACTGGCCCAGCGCGCGAATTGCATTGGCCAACGCCCACGGTTTGCATGCGCGCCCGGCGAAAATCCTCGCGCAACTGGCAAAGAGTTTTGAAGGTGACATCCGCGTACGCATCGTTGATGGCCATGACAGTGCGGTGTCGGTAAAGAGCTTGAGCAAGTTGCTCAGCCTCGGCGCCCGTCGGGGACAGGTCCTGGAAATCATCGCCGAACCGGGCATCGCGGCGGATGCGTTGCCAGCCTTGTTGGCCGCCATCGAAGAAGGCCTCGGTGAGGAAGTCGAACCGCTGCCGCCGGTAAGTCAGACGCGTGAAGTCGTTGCCGATATGGCCGAAGTGGTCCTCGCCCCGTCATCTGGCAGCGTGGTTCAGGCGATTGCCGCCGCTCCGGGGATCGCTATCGGCCCGGCGCATATTCAGGTGCTGCAAACCATCGATTACCCGTTGCGCGGCGAGTCCGCCGGCATTGAGCGCGAGCGCCTCCAGCACGCCCTGGCGCAGGTACGCCGTGACATCCAGGGCCTGATCGAGCGCAGCAAGAGCAAAGCCATTCGCGAAATCTTCATTACCCACCAAGAGATGCTCGACGACCCGGAACTGACCGATGAGGTCGATACGCGCCTCAAGCAGGGCGAAAGTGCCGAGGCGGCGTGGATGGCCGTGATTGAAGCGGCGGCTCGGCAGCAGGAAGCGTTGCAGGATGCCTTGCTCGCCGAGCGTGCGGCCGACTTGCGCGACATCGGGCGTCGGGTGTTGATGCAACTCAGCGGCATCGAAACCCCGAGCGAACCGGATCAACCGTACATTCTGGTGATGGACGAGGTCGGCCCGTCCGACGTCGCGCGTCTCGACCCGGCTCGCGTGGCGGGGATTCTCACCGCTCGGGGTGGTGCTACGGCGCACAGTGCGATTGTTGCCCGGGCGCTGGGTATTCCGGCCTTGGTCGGCGCCGGTCCCGGCGTGTTGCTGCTGGCACCGGGTACGGCTTTGCTGCTCGATGGCCAGCGTGGTCGTCTGCATGTGGACGCTGACGCGGCGACCTTGCAGCGCGCCACGGCCGAACGCGATACCCGCGAGCAACGCTTGAAGGCGGCTGCTGAACTGCGTCATCAACCGGCATTGACCATCGATGGCCACGCCGTCGAAGTGTTCGCCAACATTGGTGAAAGCGCCGGCGTCACCAGTGCGGTGGAGCAGGGCGCCGAAGGCATTGGCCTGTTGCGCACCGAACTGATTTTCATGGCCCACCCGCAAGCGCCCGACGAGGCGACCCAGGAAGTCGAGTACCGCCGCGTCCTCGACGGTCTGGCCGGGCGGCCGCTGGTGGTGCGCACCCTCGATGTCGGTGGCGACAAACCGCTGCCGTACTGGCCGATTGCGAAGGAAGAGAACCCGTTCCTCGGCGTGCGCGGCATTCGCCTGACCTTGCAGCGTCCGCAGATCATGGAAGCGCAACTGCGTGCCTTGCTGCGGGCTGCCGACAACCGGCCGCTGCGGATCATGTTCCCGATGGTGGGCAGCGTCGACGAGTGGCGCCAGGCCCGTGACATGACAGAACGCCTGCGCCAGGAAATCCCGGTCGCCGACCTGCAACTGGGGATCATGATCGAAGTGCCGTCGGCGGCATTGCTGGCACCGGTCCTGGCCAAGGAAGTCGATTTCTTCAGCGTCGGCACCAACGACCTGACCCAGTACACCCTGGCCATCGACCGTGGCCATCCGACGCTGTCGGCCCAGGCCGATGGCTTGCATCCGGCGGTGCTGCAACTGATCGACATCACCGTGCGTGCGGCCCATGCTCACGGTAAATGGGTCGGTGTGTGCGGCGAGCTGGCGGCCGACCCGCTGGCGGTGCCGGTGCTGGTCGGCCTCGGAGTGGATGAGCTCAGCGTCGGGGCGCGCAGCATTGCCGAGGTCAAGGCGCGGATTCGCGAACTGGGCTTCACTCAGACTCAAACCCTTGCCCGACAGGCCCTGGCCGTGGGCAGCGCCAATGAAGTGCGCGCATTAGTGGAGGCCCTGTAATGGCCCGGATACTTACCCTAACCCTTAACCCGGCGCTGGACCTGACCGTCCAGTTGCCGCGCCTTGAAGCCGGCCAGGTCAACCGCAGCGATGTGATGCACACCCACGCCGCCGGCAAAGGCGTGAACGTGGCGCAAGTGCTGGCGGACCTCGGGCATCAACTGACCGTCAGTGGCTTTCTTGGCGAAGACAACCTGCAAGCGTTCGAAACATTGTTCGCCAAACGCGGTTTTGTCGATGCCTTCATCCGTGTTCCGGGCGAAACCCGCAGCAATATCAAACTGGCGGAAAGCGACGGCCGCATCACCGACATCAACGGGCCGGGGCCGCAGGTCAGCGAGGCGGCGCAGCAGGCCTTGATGGATCGGCTGGAGCAGATTGCTCCGGGGCACGATGCGGTGGTTGTCGCCGGAAGCTTGCCGCTGGGCGTCAGTGCGCAATGGTTGCAGGCGTTGATCTTGCGCTTGAAGAGCCTGGGGCTGAATGTTGCCCTCGACACCAGCGGCGAGGCATTGCGCGCAGCGCTGAAAGCGGGGCCGTGGCTGATCAAACCCAACACTGAAGAGCTGGCCGAGGTGCTGGGCTGCGAGGTCGTGTCGGTCAGTGCCCAGGCCTTGGCGGCGGAGCGTTTGCATGCCCAGGGCATCGAGCATGTGGTGATTTCCCATGGCGTCGATGGCGTGAACTGGTTCAGCGTCGGCTCGGCGCTGCATGCCACGCCACCCAGGGTCAACGTCGCCAGCACGGTGGGCGCGGGTGATTCGTTGCTGGCGGGGATGCTCCACGGTTTGCTCAGTGCCGATACGCCGGAGCAGACCTTGCGCACCGCCACGGCGATTGCCGCGATGGCAGTGACCCAGATCGGATTCGGCATTGGCGATGCAGCGCAACTGGCGCAGCTCGAACAGGGTGTGCGCGTGCGTCCCCTGACAGAACAATAAGAGGGATTGTCATGAAGTTAGCCATCGTTACGGCCTGCCCGAACGGCATGGTCACCAGTGTGCTGTGTGCCCGGCTGCTCGATGCCGCGGCCCAGCGCCAGGGCTGGAGCACCAGTGTCGAAGTCACCGATGCCGCGCATCCCGAAAAGCAACTGTCGGCGGCCACCCTCGACGCGGCGGAGTGGGTGTTGCTGGTGACCAGCGCGCCGGTGGAAATGTCGCGTTTTGTCGGCAAGCGAGTGTTCCAGAGCACCCCGGCCCAGGCCCTGCAAGACGTGGAAGCCGTGCTGCGCCGTGGAGCGCAGGACGCTCAGGTTTACGTCGCCGAAGAGGCCGTCGTCGAACCTGTGGCGGTTGTCCAGAACGCGCCGCGACTGGTGGCCGTTACCGCGTGCCCGACGGGTGTCGCTCACACGTTCATGGCCGCCGAAGCCTTGCAGCAAGCGGCCAAGCGCCTTGGCTATGAGCTGCAGGTGGAAACCCAGGGCTCGGTCGGCGCGCGCAATCCATTGAGCGCGCAAGCGATTGCCGAGGCCGATGTGGTGCTGCTGGCGGCCGATATCGAAGTCGCCACCGAGCGTTTCGCCGGCAAGAAAATCTATCGCTGCGGCACCGGCATTGCCCTCAAGCAAGCCGAAGCGACGTTGAAAAAGGCCTTGACCGAAGGTCAACAGGAAAGCGTATCGAGCGCTGCCAAAACAACGACCAAACAGGAGAAGACGGGCGTCTATAAACACTTGCTGACCGGCGTGTCCTTCATGTTGCCGATGGTGGTGGCCGGCGGCTTGATGATCGCCTTGTCGTTCGTGTTCGGCATCACCGCGTTCAAGGAGGAGGGCACGCTGGCGGCGGCGTTGATGCAGATCGGTGGCGACAGCGCGTTCAAGCTGATGGTGCCGCTGCTGGCAGGCTATATCGCCTATTCCATCGCCGACCGTCCGGGCCTCGCGCCGGGGATGATCGGCGGACTGCTGGCGAGCACCTTGGGCGCCGGTTTCATCGGCGGGATCATTGCCGGCTTTCTTGCCGGTTATGCGGCCAGGGCGATCAACCGTTATGCGCGATTGCCGCAAAGTCTTGAGGCGCTCAAGCCGATCCTGATCATCCCGCTGCTGGCGAGTCTGTTCACCGGTCTGGTGATGATCTACGTGGTCGGCAAACCGGTCGCCGGGATGCTTGCCGGGCTCACGAACTTTCTCGACAGCATGGGCACCACCAACGCGATTCTGCTCGGAGTGTTGCTGGGCGGCATGATGTGCGTCGACCTCGGCGGGCCGATCAACAAGGCGGCCTATGCATTTTCGGTGGGGTTGCTGGCGTCGCAGAGCTACGCGCCGATGGCGGCGACCATGGCGGCCGGTATGGTGCCGCCGATCGGTCTGGGCATCGCCACGTTCATTGCCCGACGCAAGTTCGCCCAGACCGAGCGCGAGGCCGGCAAAGCAGCGCTGGTGCTGGGGCTGTGCTTTATCTCTGAAGGGGCGATTCCTTTTGCGGCGAAAGATCCGCTACGGGTGATTCCGGCGAGCATCGCCGGCGGTGCGCTGACGGGTGCGTTGTCGATGTATTTCGGCTGCAAATTGATGGCGCCCCATGGTGGGTTGTTCGTCCTGGCGATCCCGAATGCAATCAACCATGCGCTGCTCTACCTGTTGGCGATTGTGGCGGGGAGTCTGTTGACGGCGGTGGCGTATGCGCTGGTGAAACGGCCGGAAGTGGTGGAGTTGGCGGTAGAGCCCGTCACCGCCTGACACCTGACCCTGTGGGAGCGAGCTTGCTCGCGATGACGGATTCACCCTCAACAAATATGTTGGCTGAACGACCGCTATCGCGAGCAAGCTCGCTCCCACAGGGATCTTCAGCGCTGGGAAGATTTGTGTCATGCCAGGGTCATAGGGTCATGCTTTAGTTTTTCCTTTTTCAGGGAGAACACCATGAGCGATTTCAACCTCGGGCGCCGTCGTGTCATGCAAGCGGTCGGCGCCGGGCTGTTGTTGCCGGGGCTGGCGCCGGCGGTGATCGCTTCGGTCAAGGATCGGCCGCAACTCACCGACGGCGTACAGTCCGGCGACCTGCTGGGCGACCGGGCGGTCATCTGGAGCCGCTGCGACCGCCCCGCGCGGATGGTGGTGGAGTGGGACACCCGCAGTCTGTTTCCCAACCCACGGCGATTCGTCTCGCCCCTGGTCGATGCGCGTACCGATTTCACCGCCCGGGTCGAACTCACCGGGTTGCCCGCCGACCAGGCGATTTTCTATCGCGTGCAGTTCGAAGACGCCCGGAATGGCGTTGCCAGCGAGCCCTGGTTCGGTCACTTGCGCAGCGTGCCGCAGGCTCGCCGTGACATCCGTTTTGTCTGGAGCGGCGACACCGTCGGCCAGGGCTTCGGCATCAACCCCGACATTGGCGGCATGCGCATCTACGAAGCAATGCGCCTGCGTCTGCCAGACTTTTTTATCCACAGCGGCGATACCATTTACGCCGACGGTCCGATCCCGGAACAGCTCATCACAGAAGGTGGCCGGGTGTGGCGCAACATCACCACCGAGGCCAAGAGCAAAGTCGCCGAGACCCTTGATGAGTACCGCGGCAATTACCGCTACAACCTGATGGACGAAAACATCCGTCGTTTCAATGCCGAGGTCCCGCAGGTCTGGCAGTGGGACGACCACGAAGTGGTGAACAACTGGTCGCCGGGCAAGCAGCTGGATGCGCGTTACCAGGACAAAGATATCCACAGTCTGGTGGGCCGCGCACGCCAGGCCTGGCTTGAATATGCGCCGATGCGTTTGCAGAGTGCCGATGGCGGCGGGCGGATCTATCGCAAGCTTGGTTACGGGCCGCTGCTCGATGTTTTTGTACTGGACATGCGCAGTTATCGCGGGCCCAACGATGACAATCAGGGCGCTGAAAAACCTTTCCTCGGGCGTGAACAACTGGACTGGCTCAAGCGCGAAATGCAGGCCTCGAACGCGCAATGGAAAGTGATCGCCGCCGACATGCCCATTGGCCTCGGCGTGCCCGACGGCGAGGTCAGCCCTGGTGTCGCGCGCTGGGAGGCCGTGGCCAACGGTGACCCCGGCCCGGCACAGGGGCGTGAACTGGAAATCGCAGAATTGCTCGGCTTTCTGCGGGCGCAAGAGGTACGCAATTTCCTGTTCCTGACCGCGGATGTGCATTACTGCGCTGCCCATCATTACCATCCGGATCGGGCGGCGTTTCAGGATTTCGAACCGTTCTGGGAGTTCGTCGCCGGACCGCTGAATGCCGGTAGCTTTGGACCGAACTCGCTGGATAAAACCTTTGGTCCTGAAGTGGTGTTCGAGAAGGCGCCGCCCGCGCAGAACGTCTCACCGTTTGCCGGGTTTCAGTTTTTTGGCGAGGTGAACATCGATGGGCAGAGCGGGGAGTTGAGCGTGGTGTTGCGGGATCTGGACGGGGTGTCTGTATTTGAGAAAAAGCTGCAGCCGGTTTGAGATGGATATGGATACATGAACCCTTGTGGGAGCGAGCTTGCTCGCGATGGCGGTATTACATTCAACACATTGGTTGACTGATAGACCGTAATCGCGAGCAAGCTCGCTCCCACAGGGAACTCAGTGAATCAGTACACGTCGCGGCGGTAGCGGCCCTGTTCGATCAGGCGCTCCACTTCGGCGCTACCCAACACTTCGTTGAGCACCTGATCCACGCCCGAAGCCATGCCTTGAAGGCTGCCGCAGATGTAGATCACCGCATCGTCCGCCAGCCACTTCTTGAGCTCGGCCGCCGATTCACGCAGGCGATCCTGTACGTAAATCTTTTCGGCCTGGTCGCGGGAAAATGCCAGGTCGAGGCGCGCCAGATCACCATTGATCAGCCACTCCTCCAGCTCCTTTCGGCACAGGTAATCGTGCTCGCGGTGGCGCTCGCCAAACAGCAGCCACTGGCGTTGCTGACCATCGGCAATCCGGGCCTTGAGCAGGCTGCGCAACCCGGCCAGGCCCGTGCCATTGCCCAGCAGGATCATCGGCACCGGTTGGGCCGGCAGATGGAAGCCACTGTTGCGCCGCACGCGCAGGCTGATGGAGCTGCCCACCGGCGCGTGTTCGGTCAGCCAGCCGGAACCGACACCGAGGTTGCCGTCGGCATGCACTTCCTGACGCACGATCAATTCCAGCACGCCATCGGCCGGGATCGACGCAATGGAATACTCGCGCATGGCCAGCGGCACGAGGGCCTCTGCCAACGCTTGGGCGTGCAGGCCGACCAGGTGGGCGCGGTTCTCCGGCAACTGGCGGCTGGCCAGGGCCTGTTCGAGGGTTTCTTCCAGGCCGTTGAGTTGCACCTTGGTTTCACCGTGAATCCCCATGCCGTCGAGGAAGTGCTCGATGGCCCACGGGCAATTGCGCGGCATCACTTCCACCAGGTCGCCCGCCAGCCAGCTGCTGGTGGAAGGAGGCTTGAGGCCCAACAAGTACACCGGCGAGCCACTGCTGTCCGGATTGAGCAGTTCACGATGCAGCAGGGTCCAGTTGTCGTAGCTGGGCGCTTGCCAGGTATCCACGGGGGCCTGGCCGGTCAACAGGCCCAGTTGCTGTTGCCAGTGGCGCAAGGCGTAAGGGTCACCGCTGTCGACCTCCACCGGGGCGAACAGGGTCTTTGCGCCATGTTCGCCCAACCAGGCGTGCAGGCGTTTGGCGAAACCGCAGAAGTGTTGATACTGCCGGTCGCCCAACCCCAGGACGGCGTAATTCAGGCGTCCCAGGCTCGGTGTCCGGCCCAGTACCTTGCGCTCGAAACTGCGGGCGCTGTCCGGTGCTTCGCCGTCGCCGAAGGTGCTGACCACGAACAAGGCATTGTTCGATTCATGCAAGTCCTGCTCGCTGACGTCCGCCAATGGCTGCACTTTGACCGGCAAGCCTGCGGCCTGCAATTGTCCGGCGGTTTGCCATGCCAGCTGTTCGGCAAAACCACTTTGGCTGGCGAAGCCGATCAGCCACGCCGGCGCGTCGCTGGCGGTTTGCACGAGATCTTTGCGCGCATCCTTGATCTGGCGTTTTTTGCGCCGACGATCCAGGTACAGTATCCAGCCGGTGATGAAGAACAGCGGCATGGTCAGCGAGGCGATGGTCAGGATAATGCGCCCGACGATGCCGAAGTAACTACCGACGTGCAGCGCATAGATGCTGGTCAGCAGTTGCGCCTTGAGGCTCTTGTCGCTGTAGCGATCAACCCGTTTGACCACGCCGGTGGCCGGGTCGAGGGTGATCTGGTTCAGGGCGCGGTCGTGAGGCGAAGTTTTCAGCAGGAAGTAAACGGTCGCCGGTTGGCCGGCCACGGGCGGCATGCGCACGTTATAGGAGCTGAGTTGCGGGCCGGCCGCACTGTAGATGCTGCTCCACATCGCCGCGTAATCGGCCGTCGGTGCCGGACCGCTTGGCGCAGGGCCGCGTCCGCCGCGAACGCGTTCGCTCTGTGGTGAGTCGGAGAGCAACCGGGTCAGGCCTTTGTTGTACCACTCGTAGGACCAGGACAACCCGGTCAGCGCCGCCAGGAGGTAAAACACCAGGCACCAGGTGCCGGCCACCGAGTGCAGGTCCCAGTTGAAGCTGCGGCCCTTTTTCTTCCAGTCCAGGGTCAGCCAGGTCCGCCAGCTTTTCCACTGGCGAGGCCAGCGCAGGTATAGGCCGGACAGGCAGAAGAACACCAGAATCAGCGTGCACGCGCCGGTGATCTGCCGCCCCGTGTCGCCCATGGCGAGGAAACGGTGCAGTTGCAGCATCAGGCCGAAAAAGCCCTGGCCGGTGGCGTCGCCGAGGAACTCGGCGGTGTACGGGTCGAAGTAGCGCATCTCGCCACGGCGTTCACCCGGCGGCGGGGTGAACCACACTTTGGCGGCGCTGCCGCTGTCCGTTTCCACCGTGAGCATCGAGACTTTTTTGCCCGATGCGGCTTCGATTCGCTCCACCAGTTCGACGGGCGGCAGCACACCGGCGACCTGTTTCTCGACCTGCAACACAGAAGGATTGAGTGTGCTCAGGATTTCATCCTGAAACGACACCGCCGCCCCGGTGATGCCCATCAGGGCCAGGACCAGCCCGGCGCTGATGCCGAAAAACCAGTGCAACTGGAACAGGGTTTTCTTCAACACGTCGCTCGCCTTGTTCGTTCAAGTTGATTCATCACGGCGCGCATTATGCCGTGGGGTTGTCGAGAAGCATTCTTTTTTACGCACAAAGGCCCCGTTCATGTGGATGAACGGGGCCAGGTCTGATTTCACCCTCTCCTGTGGGATTGCAGTGTGAGTGGCAATCAGAAGTGGAAGTTGGTGCTCAGCAAAGCGGTACGACCGGCCGCCTGGTTGGCGAAGTGAGTCGAGAACGCCTTGTCGTAGTAGGTTTCGTCGGTCAGGTTCTGTACGTTCAGTTGCAGGTCGACGTTCTTGGTCAGCTTGTACGCCGCCATTGCGTCGTAACGAACGTAGGAATCGACCATGGTGGTGTTGGCGGCACTGCCGAACACGTCATCGACATAGAACGCACCGCCACCGATGGTCAGCCTTGGCGTGACCTGATAGGTCGTCCACAGGCTGGCGCTGTTTTTCGGCGTGTTAGGCAGTTCGTTGCCGTTGTTGGCTTTGTTTGCCGGCAGGTCGCCGCCATCGACTTGCTCGCTGTCCATGTAGGCGTAACCGGCGAAGACCTGCCATTTGTCGGTGAGCTTGCCGGTGGCCGACAGTTCGATACCTTGAACGCGGGTTTTGCCGACGTTTTCAAACGTAGTGGTGTTGGTTTGCACACGAGCGTTTTCTTTCTCGGTGCGGAAGATGTCGGCAGTCAGGGACAAACGATCGTTCAGCAGATCCCACTTGGTACCGATTTCGTAGTTCTTGGTGGTTTCCGGCTCCATGTCGCTTTTGAGCAGGTTGCCGTTGCGATCCGGCGTGCCACCCAACGGGTTGCCTTCCGCGCCATCGCCGAGGGTGTTGCCTGGTGGAGTGGCAGACGTCGCATAGGAGGCATAGATGCTGCCGTTTTCCGCTGGTTTGTACACCACACCGAACTGACCGGTAACGAACTCGCTGGTGTCATCGCCCTTGGACGTGGTCACGCTGGAACCGTTGAAGGTTTTGTAGTCGGTGTCGAAATGGTCGTAGCGCAGGCCCATGTTCACCAGCCACTGCTCGGACAACGTCAGGGTGTCGAATACATACAGTGCGTAGGTGTTGGCCTTGGTATCGGTGCCCGCGTAGTTGCGGGAGATGGCACCGCTCCACGGATCATTCGGCGTCGGGTTGGACAGCGAGGTGCAGTTGTAACCGCTTGGCGCGCCGATCAGTGCCGGCGAGCAGTTGTTGGTTACCGCTGCCGTTCCCGGGGTGGTGTCCGTGTTGACGTTGTACGAGGATTTTTCACTTTCCTCGTGGGTGTATTCGACACCGGTGGAGAAGCTGTTCTTGAACCCGGCGATGTAGATATCACCAAACAGGTCGGTCTGGTTGGTGGTGGTCTCGGTGTTGCTCACGCGGGTGTTCGCCCGGCGCCAGACGCTGCCGTTGTTGACGTTGCCTTTACTGTCGTCCGGCTGGGTCAGGATGTAATCCTGCATGCTGGTGCCGTGACGCAGGGTGTTCTTGATGGTCAGCGAGTCGCTCAGGTCGTGCTCGATGGCGAAGGTCGCGGTGTCGGTGCGGGTCTTGCGGAAGTCGCGGTCGGTCAGACCATAGAAATTGCTGCTGTCGCCGCCGTCATTCGGCTTGTCCGGGTTGGACTTGGTGCGTCCAGCCGCGAGAGTGGTCGGGATCGAGTACGGAATGCCCGAATCCGGCGTGTCGTTGCTTTCGAGATGGTAGTAGTCGAGGTTGACGCGAGTGTCTGTACCCAGGCCGAAAGCCAGGGACGGTGCGACACCCCAGCGGTCGTAGTCGACGCTGTCACGTCCGGCGACGTTGCTCTCATGGCTCATCAGGTTCAGACGGCCAGCGGCAGTGTCGGTGAACTGATAGTTGCCGTCCATGGTGTAGCGCTGGGTCTGGTCGGAGCCCCAGGTGAAACCACCATCGAACGAATTGCCCAGGTGAGCTTTCTTGCTGACCAGGTTGATGCTGCCGCCTGCAGCGCCGCGACCGCCGATGGCAGAGTTCGGGCCTTTGCTGACTTCGATCGATTCCACGGCGAAGATCTCGCGGCTCTGGGAACCGGTATCGCGAACGCCATCCAGGTAGGTATCGCCCTGGGCGTCAAAGCCGCGAATGAACGGACGGTCGCCCTGTGGGTTGCCGCCTTCACCGGCACCGAAGGTGATGCCTGGAATGGTGCGCAGGGCGTCCTGCATGTTCATGGCGCCCGTGTCTTTCAACACTTGTTGCGGAATGACGGTGATCGAGCGCGGTGTGTCCACCAGCGGCGCGGTGTACTTGGGCGAGGAGGCTTTCTCTACGTTGTAGGTCGTCTCGTCCTGGGCTTCGCCGGTGATGGCGGTGGCGCCCAGCGAAATCACATTGCCCGGTGCTTTTTCGTCGGCTTTTTCCGCCGCGAAAACCATGTGGCCCGCAGAGCCGGCAGTAATCGCCATGCCGATGGCCGATGCGAGCAGACGTGGTGAACTGACCGGTACTTGTGGTTGTTGACGCGACATTTGAGTTCCCCTCCCCAAGGATTTGAGGCCGCGGAATATAGGGTAAACACGTATTCGTATCAATTGCGAAACATTACTATTCGCACTGAATTTACATTCTTTACAATTTACCCTTACGGTTTCTGCTGACTCATTCGTCAGATGTGTTTTACACAGGCAATAAGAATCAATACCATTGGCATCCCTTTGGTTTCAGGTGCCTTTGTCATGCTGCTGCACATTCCCGGCCTGTTTGAAAAAGACGAGGTGCAGCGCATTCGCGAGGCTCTGGAACAAGCCGATTGGGCCGATGGCAAGATCACCGCCGGCTACCAGTCGGCGAAGGCCAAACACAATTTGCAGTTGCCGGAAGGTCACCCGCTGGCCAAGGAGATCGGCGCGGCGATGCTGGAGCGGCTGTGGAAAAATCCGCTGTTCATGTCAGCAGCGTTACCGCACAAAGTCTTCCCTCCGTTAGTGAACTGTTACA
The DNA here is from genome assembly GCF_002236115.1 of Pseudomonas jessenii. GTDB lineage: Bacteria > Pseudomonadota > Gammaproteobacteria > Pseudomonadales > Pseudomonadaceae > Aquipseudomonas > Aquipseudomonas jessenii. Next base: position 105,125 of record NZ_NIWT01000004.1, read on the forward strand.
CCGCCGGTGGCAGTTTCGATTTCCATATCGACAACGCGGTGCGTCAGCCAAAAGGCAGCATCGAGCGGGTGCGTACGGATTTGTCCGCCACGCTGTTCTTCAGCGAGCCGGAGGATTACGACGGCGGCGAGCTGGAGATCCAGGACACCTTCGGCACCCAACGGGTGAAGCTGCCTGCCGGCGACATGGTGCTGTATCCCGGCACCAGTCTGCACAAGGTCAATGCGGTGACACGCGGAGCGCGACTCGCCTCGTTTTTCTGGACGCAAAGCCTGGTGCGTGAAGACAGCCAGCGCGCCCTGTTGTTCGAGATGGACGGGGCAATCCAGCAACTGACCCGCGATGTGCCCGATCATCCATCGCTGATCCGCCTGACCGGGACGTATCACAACCTGTTGCGTCGCTGGGTCGAGGTGTAAGTGGCGGATTTTCGTTTACGCCGCGAGGAAATGCTCGACGGTGAGCGCCTGCGCGCGATGCTCGACGAAAGTCCGGCCCGTGCGGCCCAGGCCATCCTGATTGCCGCACGAGAAGGAGAGGTCGAAGCCCAGGCCTTGCTCGGGCAGATTCTGCTCGACGGCCAGGGGATCGCGCAGGACCAACCGCTGGCGCTGAGCTGGTTCGGCATCGCAGCGCGCCAGGGGCACCTCATGGCGCGCAACATGCTCGGTCGTTGCCATGAGCATGGTTGGGGCTGCGCTGCCAATGCATCGCTAGCGGCCAGGCATTACCGACTTGCGGCCACTGCAGGGCTGGATTGGGCAATGTACAACTACGCCAATCTGCTGGCGACCGGTCGCGGGGTGATTGAGGATCAGCTTCAAGCACTGAGTCTCTATCGCCGTGCGGCTGAGTTGGGTCATGCAAAATCGATGAATCTGTTGGGGCGGTATCTGGAAGAAGGGCGGGTCTGTCCGGTGAATCCGGCAGCGGCTCGTAACTGGTATCGACGTTCAGCCGAAGGCGGGGATTTTCGCGGGCAGTTCAGCTTTGCAGCGGTCTTGACCGACGAAGGGAATATCGAGGATGCGCTGGTCTGGCTGCGCAAGGCGTTGGCTGGTGGCAACCTGAATTTTCTGCGAGTGGCGAGTCAGGCGCTGATGGGCGCGGTCGATCCGAGGATCCAGGCACTGGCCCACGAATTCCATCATCGTGCCGAAGAATTAACCCCAGTCTCTTGAGCCTTTGTGGGAGCGAGCTTGCTCGCGATGACGTCATGACTTCAGCATCAATGTTGATTGAGCTATCGCCATCGCGAGCAAGCTCGCTCCCACAGAGGGTGGCGTAAATGAAAAAGCCCATGACAGGTCATGGGCTTTTTGTTTTCTACGCAGTATTTACACGTAGAACGACTTCAGCGGCGGGAAGCCATTGAACTCGACGGCGCTGTAACTGGTGGTGTACGCACCGGTCGACAGCCAGTACAGGCGATCACCGATGGCCAGGTTCAGCGGCAGGCCGTACTTGTAGTTTTCGTACATGATGTCGGCGCTGTCGCAGGTTGGACCGGCGATGACCACTTCTTCCATTTCGCCTTTCTTCTCGGTCCAGATCGGGAACTTGATGGCTTCGTCCATGGTTTCGATCAGGCCGGAGAACTTGCCCACATCCGTGTACACCCAACGCTCTACCGCGGTACGGGATTTACGTGCAACCAGTACCACTTCGCTGACCAGGATGCCGGCGTTGGCGATCAGCGAGCGGCCTGGCTCCAGGATGATTTCCGGCAAGTCATCACCGAAGTCTTCCTTCAGGAAGCGGATGATTTCCTCGGCGTAGGTTTCCAGGCTGTTGGTGCGGGTGATGTAGTTGGCCGGGAAGCCACCACCCATGTTGATCAGCTTCAGGTGGATGCCGTCTTCTTCCTTCAGGCGTTCGAAGATCACTTTGACCTTGGCGATCGCCGCGTCCCAGACGCTGATGTCGCGCTGCTGCGAGCCGACGTGGAACGAGATGCCGTAAGGCACCAGGCCCAGGTCGCGAGCGAGGATCAGCAGGTCCATGGCCATGTCGGTCTGGCAGCCGAATTTGCGCGACAACGGCCAGTCGGCGGTGGTCGAGCCTTCGGTCAGGATACGCACGTAGACTTTCGAGCCCGGTGCGGCCTTGGCGATGTTGCGCAGGTCGGCTTCGGAGTCGGTGGCGAACAGGCGCACGCCCTTCTCGTAGAAGTAGCGGATGTCCTTGGATTTCTTGATGGTGTTGCCGTAGCTGATCTGGTCGGCGCTGACGCCGCGACCAAGCACTTTGTCCAGCTCGTAGATCGAGGCGATGTCGAAGCTCGAGCCTTTCTCTTTGAGCAGGTCGATAATCTCGACGGCCGGGTTGGCCTTGACCGCGTAGTAGACCTTGGCGAATTCGAAACCGGCGCGCAGGTCGTCATAGGCCTGGCTGATCATCGCGGTGTCGATCACCACGAACGGGGTTTCCTGTTTGTCGGCGAACGCCTTCATTTTCTGAAAGGTTTCACGCGCGAAATAGTCTTCGACCTGGATCGACATACCTGGGAGCTCCTAAAGGCAAACGTTGTTAATCAATGGGTGCAAATGAACGTCCTCCGTATCCCCACTTTGGTTCGCCTACTTCCCAAGGCATGTCGCCGAAAGCAAAAAGGCCATGGGAAGTGCAGCTTTCCCTTGGCCTTGCTGTCTCGTCGTCAGTACTTGAGCCGGATGGATCGTTTCCAGCATGGACGTTCGGCGCGAACTTTAGGGCGTGAGGGGCTTGAGATCAACAAAAAATGTCGCGTTTTTGCACTCTTCTGACGCGCGTTGCAGGCATCACTCTTTGTAACCGACACAGATGACAGTCGGATGTTCCCGAGGATTTATGGAGTGTTAAAAATACCTGCACGTTCGACGCTTTTGTGTGCAAAGTCGCTAGTAACTACGATAGCGTCAACATCGGCGAAGTTGGCTGCGAAAAGGTGGGCTGAGAGGGGGTTTTACTATTCAGGAGCGTGTTTTCGGATGGTTTTTACAGGCGCTACTGTTGATATTTTTTTCCGGCCTGCGAATCACTGGAAAATCGCATCGAACCTGTGGGAGCGAGCTTGCTCGCGATGACATTTTCACAGCCAGCATCGTAGTTGCCTGAAATGACGCCATCGCGAGCAAGTTCGCTCCCACAGGTTTTGTATTTTTACCGGGTAATGTCAGCTATCAGGCGACCACTGCCTCAGCTGGCGAGACGATATTGGTCTTCATCCCCCGCGAACGTCCGGAACTCAGGTACGCCGCAATCGACTCCTGTGTGACCTCGCCAAGGAACACCCGCTCGGCATCCATCACCGGCAACCACGCCCGATTGAACTCGTACATGCGCGACAGCAGGATGCGCAAATGCTCGTCGTACGCCGCCGTGGCGTTGAACTCGCGTTGGTACTGCGCGCAGGTGCCGCTCTGACGGTGCAAGTCACGACGTCGTACATAACCCAGGGCTTTATTCTCGGCACAAGTGACCACCACATAGCGTCGGTCATGCTCGTCCATCAACTCCAGAGCTTCGGCCACCGGGGTATGCGGGCTGACGGAAGGCGCGTTGTCCGCCGCATCTTCGGCTTTCACCAGCAGCAGGCGTTTCAGTGTGCTGTCCTGGCCGACGAAGTTGCTGACAAACTCATCCGCCGGATGCGCGAGCAAAGTGTCCGGGTGATCGATCTGCAGCAGCTTGCCGGCGCGGAAAATCGCGATCTTGTCGCCGAGCTTGATCGCCTCGTCGATGTCGTGGCTGACCATGATCACGGTCTTGTTCAGCGCCCGCTGCATTTCGAAGAACTCATTCTGGATCATCTCGCGGTTGATCGGGTCGACTGCCCCGAACGGCTCGTCCATTAATAGCAGTGGTGCATCGGCGGCCAGTGCGCGAATCACGCCGATCCGCTGTTGCTGGCCACCGGACAATTCGCGGGGATAGCGATGCAGATATTGCTTGGGTTCAAGCTTGATCATGCTCATCAACTCGCGGGCGCGGTCGTGGCATTTCTGCTTGTCCCAGCCGAGCAGTTTCGGCACGACCACGATGTTTTCTTCGATGGTCATGTTCGGGAACAAACCGATTTGCTGGATGACATAGCCGATGTTGCGGCGCAGTGTCACTTCGTCGAGGCCCGTGGTGTCTTCACCGTTGATCAGGATCTTGCCCGAGGTCGGTTTGATCAGGCGATTGATCATTTTCAGCGTGGTGCTTTTGCCGCAACCGGATGGCCCGAGGAACACGCAGATCTCGCCTTCGTTGACGGTCAGGCTCACCGAGTCCACGGCTTTCACGTCTTTGCCGTTGCTTTGGAAGGTCTTGCTGAGGTTTTGAAGTTCGATCATTTGAGCAGTCCTTTTGGAGTCAGCGAACGTTGCAGCACTTGCAGGATCAGGTCGGCGATGATCGCCAGCACACTGACCAGTACAGCGCCGACAATCAGCATCGACATGTCGCTGCGGCTGATGGCAGCGAGGATGAGTACGCCCAGGCCACCGGCGCCGATGGTCGCGGCGATGGTCATGACGCCGATGTTCATGACCACGGCAGTGCGCACACCAGCGAGGATCACCGGCACGGCGATGGGTAATTCGACCATGCGCAGGCGCTGACCGAAGGTCATGCCGATGCCGCGCGCGGCTTCACGGATGCCCGGTTCGACGTTGGTCAGGGCCAGGTAGGTGTTACGCATGATCGGCAGCAGCGAATACAGAAACACCGCGGTGATGGCCGGCATCGGGCCCAGGCCCTGGCCGAACTTGGAGTAGAACGGCAGCAGCAGGCCAAACAGGGCAATCGACGGCACGGTCAGCAGCACCGTGGCGCTGGCTTGCAAAGGCCCGGCGAGGCTCGGGAAGCGTGTCATCAGGATGCCCAGCGGCACGCCAACCACAATCGCCAGGGTCACGGCGATGCCGACCAGGGTGATGTGTTGGCCGGTCAGCTGTATCACCTGCTGCCAGTCGAGGTGGGAAAAGGCGTTGAGAAATTCCATGGCTTTTCCTCCTTATTTGATTGGATGCTGGCGCAGGAAATCTGCGGCAACGGACGAAGGGCTTTGGTGATCGACATCGACCCGCGCATTGAGCTCGCGCATGGTGTTGTCGTCGAACAGCTCAGCCAGAGGCTTGAGTTGTTCGGCCAGTTGCGGATGCGCATCGAGGTAGGCCTGACGCACCACCGGTGCGGCGGTGTAGTCGGGGAAGTAATGCTTGTCGTCTTCCAGCAGTTTCAGCTTGAAGGCGTTGAGGCGACCGTCGGTGGTGTAGACCAGACCGGCAAACACCTGGCCGTTACGCAGCGCGGTGTAGACCAGTCCGGCGTCCATCTGGCGGATGTTCTTGCGGGTCAGGTTCATGTCGTAGAGCTTGACCATGCCATCAAGACCGTCCGAGCGGTTGGCGAACTCGGTATCCAGCGCCACCAGATTGTTGGTCTCGGCCTCCTTGCGCAGCACCGAGTTCAGCTCGCTGATGGTGTTGATCTGCGGGTATTGGTCAGCAACGTTTTTCGGCAGTGCCAAGGCATAGGTGTTGCTGAATTTCGACGGTGTCAGCCAGACCAGGCCTTTTTTCGCGTCGAGTTCTTTTACTCGTGCGTAGGACTGTTCGCTGTCGAGTTTTTCAGTGACATGGTTGTAGGCCACCAGCGAAACGCCGGTGTATTCCCAGAGCATGTCCAGTTGGCCACTTTCATGGGCGCTGCGGGCCAGATTGCTGCCCAGGCCGCCGGTCACCTGCACCTCGTAACCCTTGGTGCGCAGGTACTGCGAGGTGATTTCCGCCAGCAGGGTCTGTTCGGTGAACACCCGGGCGCCGATGCGGATCAACGGTTTTTCCGTGGCTTGGGCAAATCCTGCGAACAGCAGGACGCAGCCTAGTAAAAAGCTTGAAGTTTTCATGACGATTCCTTTGCCGAGGCTTAAGACGGGCGCAAGCCGCGTTCGAGCCAGAGGCGGCTGGCGAGTGTCACCAGACCGTCGAGCAACAAGGCCAGCAGGGCTGTGCAGGCCGCGCCGAGCAGCAATTGCGGCTGATTGTTCAGGGCGATGCCGGGGAAGATCAGGCTGCCGAGACTGTTGGCGCCGATCAGGAACGCCAGCGGCGCCGTCCCGACATTGATCGCCAATGCCACACGCACACCACCGATGATGATCGGCACCGCGTTGGGCAATTCGACTTTCCACAGCACCTGGCGCGGGGTCATGCCGATGCCGACGGCGGCTTCCTTGAGCGAACCCTGAACGTTTTTCAGGCCTTCGTAGGTGTTGCGCACGATGGGCAGCAAAGAGGCGAGGAACAGGGCGAAGATGGCAGGACCGCTGCCGATGCCGAGGATGCCCAAGGCGATGGCCAGGACGGCCAGGGGCGGAATGGTGTTGCCAATGTTGAAGAACTGCATGAAACGTTCGGCACGGCCGATCATGGACGGGCGGCTGAGGAGGATGCCGGCAGGAATGCCCACGACAAGGGCGGCCAGCATGGAAGCGAGGACGAGAACCAGATGAGCTTGCAGGTAAAACAACAAATCGTCGCGGTAGTGTTCGATCGTGTTGATGCCGATCCATTGGATCAGCAGGGCCAGAAGGGCGAATACCAGCGCGCCTCCTATCAGCCCTTTGCCATAGTGGATAGCCACAGGCGGACTCCTTTTTTCAGTCGGCGAACACTTTCTCGTGTGGCAACGCCATTCCTGGCTGCCGAAAAAATGATCGCGATAAGCAGCTCATGCCGAGCGCGTTTCACTGTAGGAGCGAGCTTGCTCGCGAAAAACTTCAAGACAATGCGTACCTTCAGGTACCCAGCATTATCGTTGACGTCCATCGCGAGCAGGCTCGCTCCTACAGGGGGAAACGCACGACAATCGAGCCATGAGCACAGCCTCGTCAGGCCGAATTGCAGGTGTTTCAGGCCCCCGACGAGTGGTCGTTACGGGGGAGTGGACGTCTCCGTGCTTTAAAAGGTTCCCATCTGAAGCAGCATTTGGCCACCCCTAATGTGCTCAACGGTTCGGTTCTTCGATCAACTTGGGCTATAATCTGCGCCCTTTTTTGAATCACCTGCCAGGCGATTTCCCATGACCAAACAGGCCGCCGAAGTCGCGAAACGCCGCACTTTCGCCATTATTTCCCACCCCGATGCCGGTAAGACCACCATCACCGAGAAGCTCCTGCTGATGGGCAAGGCGATTGCGGTAGCCGGTACGGTGAAATCTCGTAAATCCGATCGCCATGCCACCTCCGACTGGATGGAAATGGAAAAGCAGCGGGGTATCTCCATTACCACGTCGGTCATGCAGTTCCCGTATCGCGAACACATGATCAACCTGCTCGACACTCCGGGCCACGAAGACTTCTCCGAAGATACCTATCGCACCCTGACGGCGGTGGACTCGGCGTTGATGGTTCTCGACGGCGGTAAAGGTGTAGAGCCTCGGACCATCGCCCTGATGGACGTCTGCCGTCTGCGTGACACGCCGATCGTCAGCTTCATCAACAAACTCGACCGTGACATCCGCGACCCGATCGAACTGCTCGACGAAATCGAAGCCGTCCTCAAGATCAAGGCTGCGCCGATCACCTGGCCGATTGGTTGCTACCGTGACTTCAAAGGCGTGTATCACCTCGCCGATGACTACATCATCGTGTACACCGCCGGTCACGGCCACGAACGCACCGAAACCAGGATCATCGAGAAGCTCGACTCCGATGAAGCCCGCGCCCACCTGGGTGACGAGTACGAACGTTTCATCGAGCAGCTGGAACTGGTGCAGGGCGCCTGCCACGAGTTCAACCAGCAGGAGTTCCTCGACGGTCAACTGACTCCGGTGTTCTTCGGTACGGCACTGGGCAACTTCGGTGTCGACCACGTCCTCGACGCCGTCGTTGATTGGGCGCCGCGTCCACTGGCACGCGTGGCCAACGAGCGCACCGTGGAGCCGGTGGAAGAGAAGTTCTCGGGTTTCATCTTCAAGATCCAGGCGAACATGGACCCGAAACACCGCGACCGCATCGCCTTCATGCGCATCTGCTCGGGCAAGTACGAAAAAGGCATGAAGATGCGCCACGTGCGCACCGGCAAGGACGTGCGGATCGGCGACGCGCTGACCTTCTTCTCCTCCGAGCGTGAGCAACTGGAAGAGGCGTTTGCCGGCGACATCATCGGCTTGCACAACCACGGCACCATCCAGATCGGCGACACCTTCAGCGAAGGCGAAGTCCTGGGTTTCACCGGCATTCCACACTTCGCCCCGGAACTGTTCCGTCGCGTACGCCTGAAAGATCCGCTGAAATCCAAGCAACTGCGCCAGGGCCTGCAACAACTGGCCGAAGAAGGCGCGACCCAGGTGTTCTTCCCGGAACGCAGCAACGACATCATCCTCGGCGCCGTCGGTGTGCTGCAGTTCGATGTGGTCGCCAGCCGTTTGAAAGAGGAATACAAGGTCGAGTGCTCCTACGAGCCGATCACTGTTTACTCTGCGCGCTGGATCGAATGCAGCGACAAGAAGAAGCTTGAGGAATTCTCCAACAAGGCTGTGGAAAACCTGGCGCTGGACGGCGGTGGTCACCTGACCTACCTCGCACCGACGCGGGTCAACCTGGCATTGATGGAAGAGCGCTGGCCGGACGTGAAATTCCGTGCGACCCGTGAGCATCACTAAGCGCTGAGTTGCAAAATCCAAAAGCCCCGTTGCGAAAGCTGCGGGGCTTTTTATTGTCTGGCGCAATTGCCTGTAGGGGCGAGCCTGCTCGCGATGATTCCAGCCGCGCTGCATTTATCCAGACAGAGCGTGTCATCGTTAGCCTCCATCGCGAGCAGGCTCGCTCCTACAGGGGGCTTCGTTGTTAGTTGAGTTGTGAATAACCCCTATTCCAAACCAGTCTCCAAACCCGCTGCATTTTCCCCCGCCAGATAGCGTCCAATCTGGAGAACCCGGCTGATCGGAACTAGATTTGACTCAGCACCAGACAGGCACTCAACGAAAGGAAGGAATCGGCTATGAACAGGTTGTTTCGCGTTTTACTGCTGTTGAAGGTGATGGTGATGCTCTCGCTCGGAGCTTCGACGGCGTGGGCCGAGTGTATCGATCACGGGGAGCAGGCTTCGAGCGGGCAGGCGGGTTATGCGGAGTTGATGATCGCCAAGTCCGAATCGGAACCGGGAGATCAGGGGCAGGGCGGTGCGGACAACGACGATGATTCGACCACCGACGAACCGGACTCCGATGAGGAAGAGGGCGACAGCCAGACGTAGTCGCTCTATTGCAGGCAAAAGAAAACCCCTTCTACCTGAGTGATGCGCATTCGAGGCGGAAGGGGTCGGGTTAACGCGTAATTACTTGAGCTACTCAATCCCTGTGGGAGCTAGCCTGCTAGCGATTGCGGTGTGCCAGTGAGCAGAAATGTTGACTGGTATGCCGCTATCGCCAGCAGGCTAGCTCCTACAGTTTTTTATGCCGCGCCGTCGAGGAATTGCTCGGCGTAGTGGCAAGCCACCTGGCGGCCGGCGATCAGGCGCAGGGCCGGCTCTTCAGTGCTGCAACGCTCGGTGGCGTACGGGCAGCGCTTGTGGAAGGCGCAGCCGGACGGCGGGTTCAGCGGGTTGGGCAATTCGCCTACGATCTTGATTTTCGGCTTGTCCGGATCCGGGTGGATGGCCGGCGTCGCCGACAGCAGTGCCTGGGTGTAGGGGTGCAGAGGTCGGGAGTAAATGTCCTCTTTCGTGCCCATTTCCACCGGACGACCGAGGTACATCACCATCACATGGTCGGCAACGTGGCGTACCACCGCCAGGTTGTGGGAGATGAACACATAGGCGGTGTTGAACTCTTGCTGCAAATCCATGAACAGGTTGAGTACCTGTGCCTGAATCGACACGTCCAGTGCCGAGGTCGGTTCGTCCGCCACCAGCACTTTCGGTTGCAGCATCATCGCGCGGGCCAAGGCGATCCGCTGGCGCTGACCACCGGAGAACATGTGCGGATAACGCTGATAGTGCTCGGGACGCAAGCCCACCTGCTTCATCATCGCCTGGACTTTCTCGCGACGTTCCGCGGCGCTCAGGTTGGTGTTGATCAATAACGGCTCTGCAAGCTGATCACCGACTTTCTGCCGAGGGTTCAACGAGGCGTACGGGCTCTGGAACACCATCTGCACGTCTTTGCGCAGTTGCTTGCGCTGGGCCTTGTCGGCACCGGCGACTTCCTGCCCGGCAATTTTCAAGGAGCCGGAGGACGGCTCTTCGATCAGGGTCAGGGCACGGGCCAGGGTGGATTTGCCGCAACCCGACTCGCCTACGACAGCGAGGGTCTTGCCGGCTTCCAGTTCGAACGACACGCCGTTGAGGGCGCGCACGGTGGCGTGACCCTTGAACAGGCCTCGGGACACCTCGTAGTGACGGGTCAGGTCGCGGGCGGTAAGAACGACGGCCATTACGCCACCTCCTGGTTCAGCGGGTAGAAGCAGCGAGCGAGGCTGTTGCTTTTCTGGTCAAGGGCCGGACGTTGTTGACGGCAGTTGTCTTTCACGTACGGGCAGCGTGGCGACAGCAGGCAACCTTGCGGGCGGTCGTAGCGACCGGGAACGATGCCCGGCAGGGTCGACAGGCGCGAGGCACCCAGGCTGTGTTCCGGAATTGCCTTGAGCAACGCTTCGCTGTACGGGTGTGCCGGAATGTCGAACAGTTGCGGCACCTGGCCGACTTCGACCGCCTGGCCGGCGTACATCACGCACACGCGCTGGGCGGTTTCGGCCACGACGGCGAGGTCGTGGGTGATCAGCACCAGGCCCATGTTCTGCTCTTTCTGCAACGCCAGCAGCAGGTCCATGATTTGCGCCTGGATGGTTACGTCCAGCGCCGTGGTCGGTTCGTCGGCGATCAGCAGTTTCGGTTCGCCGGCAATCGCCATGGCAATCGCGACACGTTGGCTCATGCCACCGGACAGTTGGTGCGGGTAGGCGTCCATACGGCTGGCGGCACCCGGGATTTCAACTTTTTCCAGCAGTTCGATGGCGCGCTTGCGCGCAGCCTTGCCGGACATTTTCAGGTGCAGGCGCAGCACTTCTTCAATCTGGAAACCGACGGTGTAGCTCGGGTTCAGGGCAGTCATCGGATCCTGGAAGACCATGGACAGGTCTTTACCCACGATCTGGCGACGCTGGCGATTGTTGAGCTTGAGCATGTTCTTGCCGTCGAAATTCAGGGCGTCAGCGGTGACGATCCCCGGATGCTCGATCAGGCCCATCAGCGCCATCATGGTCACGGACTTGCCGGAACCGGACTCGCCAACGATGGCCAGCACTTCGCCCTTGTCCACTTGCAGGTCGAGACCATCGACGACTGGCGTGGCGTTTTTGTCGCCGAAGCGAACGTTGAGATTCTTGATTTCTAGCAGTGACATGGGAATCTCCTCAGGCGGCGTTCTTGAGTTTCGGGTCCAGCGCATCGCGCAGGCCGTCGCCCATCAGGTTGATTGCCAGCACGCTGAGCAAAATGGTCAGACCAGGCAGGCTCACTACCCACCAGGCGCGTTCGATGTAGTCGCGGGCCGAAGCCAGCATGGTGCCCCACTCAGGGGTTGGCGGTTGTACGCCAAGGCCGAGGAAGCCCAGTGCGGCGGCATCGAGGATCGCCGAGGAGAAGCTCAGGGTGGCCTGAACGATCAGCGGCGCCATGCAATTAGGCAGCACGGTGACGAACATCAGGCGCGGCAGACCGGCACCGGCCAGGCGCGCGGCGGTCACGTAGTCGCGGTTCAGTTCGCCCATCACCGCAGCGCGGGTCAGACGAACGTAGGACGGCAGGGACACCACGGCGATGGCGATCACGGTATTGATCAGGCCAGGGCCGAGGATGGCGACGATCGCCACGGCCAGCAGCAGGGACGGCAGGGCCAGCATGATGTCCATCAGACGCATGATGCTCGGGCCAAGTATGCGCGGGAAGAACCCGGCGAACAGACCCAGCAGGATCCCCGGGATCAGCGACATGACAACCGACGACAAACCGATCAGCAACGACAGGCGCGAGCCCTGGATCAGGCGCGACAGCAGGTCGCGACCCAGTTCATCGGTGCCGAGCAGGAACTGCATCTGTCCACCTTCCAGCCAGGCCGGCGGGGTCAGCAGGAAATCACGGTATTGCTCGCTCGGGTCGTGAGGGGCAACCCACGGGGCGAAGATGGCGCAGAAAATCACCAGCAGCATGAACATCAGGCCGGCGACGGCACCTTTGTTCTTGGAAAACGCTTGCCAGAATTCTTTGTACGGAGACGGGTACAGCAGGCTTTGATCGACTGCTACCGATGGAATTGGAGTGGTCATGGTCATGATCTCAGCGCTGATGACGGATGCGTGGGTTGGCAAAGCCGTAGAGGATGTCCACTACGAAGTTGACCACAATCACCAGGCAGGCGATTAACAGGATGCCGTTTTGCACGACGGGATAATCCCGGGCGCCAATGGCTTCGATCAGCCATTTGCCGATGCCGGGCCACGAGAAGATGGTTTCGGTCAGGACCGCACCGGCCAGCAGGGTGCCGACTTGCAGGCCGACCACGGTGAGTACCGGGATCAGCGCGTTGCGCAGGCCGTGTACGAACACCACGCGTGCCGGCGACAGGCCTTTGGCCTTGGCGGTGCGGATGTAGTCTTCACGCAGCACTTCGAGCATCGACGAACGGGTCATCCGCGCGATCACTGCCAGCGGAATGGTGCCGAGCACAATGGCCGGCAGGATCAGGTGGTGCAGGGCGTCGAAGAATGCGTCCGGCTCGTCGGCCAGCAGCGTATCGATCAGCATGAAGCCGGTGCGTGGCTCGATGTCATACAGCAGGTCGATCCGCCCGGATACCGGGGTCCAGCCCAGACTTACCGAGAAGAACATGATCAGGATCAGGCCCCACCAGAAGATCGGCATCGAGTATCCCGCCAGGGAGACACCCATCACTCCATGGTCGAACAAAGATCCTCGCTTGAGTGCCGCGATCACCCCGGCCAGAAGGCCCAGGATGCCGGCGAACAACAGGGCGGCCATGGACAGTTCCAGGGTCGCGGGGAACAGGGAGGTGAATTCGCTCCACACGCTTTCACGGGTACGCAGGGATTCCCCGAGATCGCCGTGGGCCAGCTTGCCGATGTAATCCAGGTACTGGGCATACAGGGGTTTGTTCAGACCTAGGCGTTCCATTGCCTGAGCGTGCATTTCGGGGTCGACCCTACGTTCTCCCATCATGACTTCTACGGGGTCGCCCGGGATCATGCGAATCAACGCGAAAGTCAGCAAGGTGATGCCGAAGAACGTGGGGATCAGTAACCCCAGTCGGCGGGCAATAAAACTAAACATCGTGTGTTGTACCTCATCAGCCGGTTAGGCGTGCCCGGCATGCCTGGGTCAGGAATGCCGGGAGTTTTCTTATTACTTCACCTGGGTGGTGGCGAAGTTATTCGTGGTGAGGGGGCTAATGTGATAGCCCTCTACGTTGTTGCGCATTGCGGTAAACATTCTAGTGTGCGCCATGCTGATCCACGGCTGGTCCTGGTTGAAAATAACCTGGGCCTGTTCGTAGAGCGCTGCGCGTTCGGCCGGATCGGTTTTTTCCCGGGCCTGGTCGAGCAGCGCCTGGAACTTGTCATTGCACCAGCGTGCGTAGTTTTCTCCGTTCTTGGCCGCTTCACAACTGAGCATAGGCGTCAGGAAGTTATCCGGGTCGCCGTTATCACCCGCCCATCCGGCGGAAACCATGTCGTGCTCGCCGTTTTTGGCGCGTTTGAGCATTTCGCCCCATTCCATCACGCGGATGTCGATCTTGATCCCGACCTTGGCCAGGTCGGCTTGCATCATCTGCGCGCCGAGCATCGGGTTCGGGTTGGTCGGACCGCCACCGTTGCGGGTGAACAGGGTGAAGGTGGTGCCTTCCGGTACGCCGGCTTCCTTGAGCAGGGTGCGAGCCTTGTCCAGATCACGGGCCGGGTTTTTCAGGCTGTGGTTGTAGCCCAGCAGGGTGTCCGGGTACGGGTTGACCGCGGCGGTCGCATTGCCCTTGCCGAACAACGCATTGACGTATGCCTCTTTGTCGAAGGCGATGTCGATGGCTTTGCGCACCCGCACATCACTCATGTATTTGTGCGTGGTGTTCATGGCGATGTAGGAAACGGTCATCGCGTTCAGTTCATCGACTTTCAGCTTGTCGTCTTTCTTGATGCTCGGAATGTCATCCGGCTTTGGATAGAGCGCGACCTGGCACTCGTTGGCCTTGAGCTTCTGCAGGCGCACGTTGTTGTCGGTGGCGATGGCCAGGATCAACGCATCGGCTGGCGGTTTGCCACGGAAGTAGTCCGGGTTGGCCTTGAAGCGGACCTGGGCGTCCTTGTTGTAGCGCTGGAAGACGAACGGGCCAGTGCCGATCGGCTTGTTGTTCAGGTCGCCGGTCTTGTTCGCTTTGAGCAACAGGTCGGCGTACTCGGCGGAGTAGATCGAGGAGAACGCCATGGCGATGTCGGCCAGAAACGGTGCTTCGCGACGGGTCAGGGTGAACTTGACCGTGTTGTCGTCGACTTTCTCGACGCTCTTGAGCAGTTCCTTGAAGCCCATGCTTTCAAAGTACGGGAAGCCCACGCTCGACAGCTTGTGCCACGGATGATTCGGGTCCAGCTGACGCTGGAAGCTCCAGACCACGTCGTCGGCATTCATGTCGCGGGTCGGCTTGAAGTATTCGGTGGTGTGGAACTTGACGCCTTTACGCAGATGGAACGTGTAGGTCAGGCCGTCTTCGCTGATGTCCCAGGAGTCGGCCAGTGCCGGAATCACGTCGGTGGTGCCGGGCTTGAAGTCTGCCAGGCGATTGAAGATGGTTTCGGCCACGGCATCGGCGGTGACTGCAGTCGTGTACTGGACCATGTCGAAGCCTTCGGGGCTGGCTTCCGTGCAAACCACCAGGGGCTTGGCCGAAACACCGACAGCGACACTGAGCAACGCGGCCGCGATGGCCGCACGTAGGGGAAGCATTTTCATCAAGAACCCTCTGCAATCAGTTAAAGGACAAAAGCCGAACGGCCGATTCGTCACTGAATCAGCCGTTCGGCACGGGCATTACAGGATGTTGAACGGAACCGTGGTTACGAGGCGGAACTCGTTGATGCTGCCGTCAGCCTGGTTTTCGCTGGCACGGTGAGCGGTGTAGGTGCCGCGAATCGTGGTGGCCTTGAGCGGGCCGCTCTGCACGGCGTAGGTCGCGCCGATGCCGTATTCATAATGGTGTTCGCCATCCTGGGACTGGATGCCGTCGTAACCCTTGCCTGCCACGCCGCCGTTGCCGGTGTAGTGAGTGCCGTCGATACCCCAGCCGCGAGCCTGGTAGATGTTGAACTTCAGGCCTGGTACGCCGTATTCGGCCATGTTCAGACCGTAGGCAACCTGGAACGATTTTTCGTTCGGGCCGTTGAAGTCCGACAACAGGGAGTTGGCCAGGTAGATGCCGTTGGTTTCGTGCAGGTAGTCGAAGTACTCGTTACCGTTCACTTCCTGGTACGAGAAGGTCAGGGTGTGGGCCTGGTGGGTCAGTCCGAACGACAGCGAGTAGGTGTCGTTGTCGATGTCGCCGATCAGGGCTTTACCGGTTTCCTTGGTTTTGTAGTAGTTCAGGCCGGTGGTCAGGCTCAGTACCTGGCTGTCGCCCAGTACGTGAGAGGCGCCGAAGTAGTACTGGTTCCAGATATCTTCAGCCTGGGTCGCCCAGAGACTGGTGGTCAGGCTGGCGAACGGGTTGTAGGTGATACCGCCGGTGTAGACGTGGTCGGTTTCGACGATGCCGTTTGCGTATTCGGTGCGGAATTTGCGCTGGCTTTCTTCGGTACGCGGTGAGTTGCGGTCGAAGGTGGCCAGGTCGAAGGCCAGGTTGTTCAGCTCTTCGCTGTGGAGGGCCACGCCCTGGAAGCTCGAAGGCAGTGCACGGTTACCGATCACGTCGACCATCGGGCTGCTGAAGTTCATGCGGCCGGCGGTCAGGGTGCTGTTGGAGACACGAGCCTTGACGTTGGCCAGGCCCAGTTTGCTCCACTGGCCTTGAGCGTCGCCGCCCTCTTTGGTCAGGGTACGGTTGTTGCCCGCGCCTGGACGAGTGCCCGGTGCGCCGCCGTTGTTGGACGCCAGGTCTTTGCGGTCCTGGTCCAGTGCGATGGCGTTGTACGCCGCCACCTCAGTGCTGAAGCCAACGGTGCCTTCGGTGAAGCCCGAGTTGTACTTGAGGATGGTGCCCTGGACCCAGTTGATCCGGCGATCGGTCGGGGTCGAAACGCCGTCTTTCTTGTAGGCGAACTTTGCGCCGCGTTGCAGTTGTTCGTTGGCGTACCAGTTGCGCGTGGTGCCGGTGATCGACTGGCCTTCGATAAAGCCGGTGGCTTCGCTTTGGGCGCTTTTCTCGTTCACGGTAACCGGGGTGAAAGCCTGGCTTTGGGTTTCTGCGTAAGCCGTGGCGGTTACGCTGCTGATGGCCATGGCCAATAACGCGGTGCTGCTCAGTTTCATGGGTAAAGCTCCTTACTTTCTTTTTTTTATGCCGGTCTTTTTTTGTGATCCGGCTATTGGTTTAGAACTCATTCACGGCATCGCAAACGTTTGCTGTCAGCCAAATTGGCAAAAGACGGCAAAGCGTCTGCGTGAGGGCGGAACATCCGCCCTCCGGCATTTCTGGCTAATCGGTTATTTTTCTATGCTGACACCCGAGAAAACATTGCGACCGAACGGGCTCACCTTGAACCCTTCGATTTTGGCGCTCAGCGGCTGGTTGACCGTCGAGTGGGCGACTGGCGTCATCGGCACTTGCTGCTTGAGCAATTGCTGCGCCTGTTTGTAGAGCAGGGTGCGCTGGTCGCGGTCGGTGACGACCTTGGCCTGTTTGATCAGCTTGTCGTAAGCCGGATCACACCACATCGAGTAGTTGTTGCCGCCAATGGCGTCACAACTGTAGAGCGTGCCCAGCCAGTTGTCCGGGTCACCGTTGTCGCCGGTCCAGCCGATCAGGCTGATGTCGTGTTCGCCATTCTTGGTGCGCTTGATGTACTCGCCCCACTCATAACTGACGATCTTGACCTTGAGGCCGATCTTCGCCCAGTCAGCCTGGAGCATCTCGGCCATCAACTTGGCGTTGGGGTTGTACGGACGCTGGACCGGCATGGCCCAGAGGGTGATTTCGGTGCCTTCCTTGACGCCGGCAGCCTTGAGCAATTCCTTGGCTTTTTCCGGGTTGTAGGCGGCGTCCTTGATAGTCTCGTCGTAGGACCATTGGGTCGGCGGCATGGCGTTGACCGCCAGTTGCCCCGCGCCCTGGTAGACGGCATTGAGAATGCCTTGCTTGTTCACCGCCATGTCCAGCGCCTGGCGTACTTCAAGCTGGTCGAATGGTTTGTGGCGCACGTTGTAGGCGATGTAACCGAGGTTGAAACCGGGCTTCTCGATCAGTTGCAGGGCCGTGTCGTTCTTCAGTGCGGGCACATCGGCAGGGCGCGGGTGCAGGGTGATCTGGCACTCGCCGGCCTTGAGTTTCTGCACGCGCACCGAGGCGTCGGTGTTGATGGCGAAAATCAGGTTATCGAGCTTGACCCGGTCAGGGGCCCAGTAATGCTTGTTGCCGGTGTAACGGATGTTCGAGTCTTTCTGGTAGCTCTTGAACACGAACGGCCCGGTGCCGATCGGCTTCTGGTTGATGTCGCTCGGCTTGCCTTCGGCCAGCAGTTTGTCGGCGTATTCGGCCGAAAGGATGGCGGCGAAGCTCATGGCGATGTTCTGGATGAACGCGGCGTCCACGCTATTGAGCGTAAAGACCACGGTCAGTGGCCCGGTCTTTTCGACCTTGGCGATGTTCTTGTTCAGGCTCATGCCGTTGAAGTACGGAAACTCTGTCGGATAAGCCTTACGGAAAGGTTGCTGCGGGTCGAGCATGCGATTGAAGGTGAACAGCACGTCATCGGCATTGAAGTCTCGGGTCGGCGTGAAGTATTTGGTGGTATGAAACTTCACCCCTTCGCGCAGGTGAAACGTGTATTTGAGGCCGTCCTCGGAAATATCCCAGCTCGTGGCCAGGCCCGGTACGACGTTGGTCGCGCCTTTTTCGAACTCAGCCAACCGGTTGTACAGCGGCTCGGCGGCGTCGTTGTCGGTCGCAGTGGTGTACTGCGCCGTGTCGAAACCGGCGGGGCTGCCTTCGGAGCAGAACACCAGGCTGTTGTTGGCGGCCTGGCTGATGGAAGTGGCGGCCAACAGGCCGGTGCCCAGCAATGCGGATAAAACCAAGGTATGGCGCATAACGCTCCCTTCTCTCTCAAAGTGTTTTCAATGAGTCGCCGTCCCGTCCGCGGACGTAGAGGCATCACTGATTTCAAGCCATGCGCGCAGCATTAACCGATGACCCACGCGTGCACTGGTCAGATCCCGACGGTATGAGCCACGGGTCCGGCAGTAAATGCGTAGAGTCCTAAAGACTCGTAGGAAATGGCAACGCGTCCTCGCCCGATGCTGTAGTCAGCTGCGGACTAGGATGTAGGCGAATTCCTGCTTTCTCGGAAGATAAAGCAACGGCGACGTCAGGAACGTCGCCGTTGCAAAACCTTATTTGCTGACGCTGACGCCGTAGAAGGAGTTCAAGCCAAATGGGCTGATCTTGAAGTCCTGCACGTTGGCGCGCATGGGTTGGAACACCGTCGAGTGAGCGATAGGTGTCATAGGCACAGCATCCTTGAGGACGTGTTGCGCCTGTTTGTACAGTTCGGTGCGTTTGCCTTGGTCCGAAGTGCGCTTGGCTTGCTTGACGATGTCGTCAAACTTCTTGTCGCACCATTTGGAGAAGTTGTTGCCTTCCAGCGAGTCGCAGCCGAACAGCACGTTCAGCCAGTTGTCCGGGTCACCGTTGTCGCCGCTCCAGCCAATCAGCATCGCGCCGTTCTCACCGCCCTTGGAGCGCTTGATGTACTCGCCCCACTCGTAGCTCTGGATCTTGACCTTGAGGCCGATCTTGGCCCAGTCGGACTGCAGCATTTCTGCCATCAGCTTGGCGTTCGGGTTGTACGGACGCTGAACCGGCATCGCCCACAGGACGATTTCGGTACCTTCCTTGACGCCGGCTTCCTTGAGCAGCTCCTTGGCTTTCTCGGGATCGTACTTGGCGTCCTTGATGGTGGTGTCATAGGACCACTGGGTCGGCGGCATGGCGTTGACCGCCAGTTGGCCGGCGCCCTGGTACACGGAGTCGATGATCTGCTGCTTGTTGACGGCCATGTCCATGGCCTGGCGCACTTTCAACTGCGACATCGGGTTTGGCTTGTCGTCGCCCTTGATCTTGTCCATCACGTTGTAGGCGATGTAGCCCAGGTTGAACCCGGCCTGCTCAGGCATCTTCAAGGACTTGTCTTCCTTGAGCGCCTTCAGGTCGGCCGGACGAGGGAACAGGGTGACCTGGCACTCGTTCTTCTTCAGCTTCTGGATGCGTACCGACGGGTCGGTGGTAATGGCGAAGATCAGGTTGTCGATCTTCACGTCGTCAGGCTTCCAGTAGTCCTTGTTCCCTGTGTAGCGGATGTTGGAGTCTTTCTGGTAGCTCTTGAACACGAACGGGCCGGTGCCGACCGGCTTCTGGTTGATGTCGGCGGCCTTGCCTTCCTTGAGCAGCTGGGCAGCGTACTCGGCGGACTGGATCGAGGCGAAGCTCATGGCCATGTTCTGGATGAACGCGGCATCAACGTCCTTGAGGGTGAACTTGACCGTGTGGTCGTCGACTTTATCGATCTTGGTGATGTTGGTATCCATCCCCATGTCGGTGAAGTACGGGAATTCGGTCGGGTACGCTTTGCGGAACGGATCATCCTTGTTAATCATGCGATTAAAGGTGAACAGCACGTCGTCGGCGTTGAACTCACGAGTCGGTTTGAAATACGGGGTAGTGTGGAACTTGACGCCTTCACGCAGGTGGAAGGTGTAGGTCAGGCCGTCATCGGAAACGTCCCACTTGGTCGCCAGCCCAGGAACCACGGCGGTGCCGCCACGTTCGAACTGGGTGAGGCGGTTGAACATGGTTTCTGCAGAGGCGTCGAAGTCGGTTCCGGTGGTGTATTGACCTGGATCGAAACCGGCCGGGCTCCCTTCGGAGCAGAACACCAGGTTAGTCGCTGCTTGGGCGAACGGTGCGCTGGCTAACAAGCTTGCGCCAACTAAGAACGGAATGACCGCGTGTTTAAGCATGGTGGCCTCATGATTTGTTGTCATTTTTGGAATTAGAGGACGACCTCGTGAGTCGTGCCTGCGGATACTTATGCAGGGGCCATACCCAATGCAAGATCCAGAGTGACTACAAGCCTTAAACGGTGGCACGAACGTACCTTAATGTCGCATTTGTATAATTCCTGACGCATTTGACCGTTTGCGCGGCGTTTTTATGGTGCAAATGACGCACTTTTACAGTGCGCTCTTGACTCGGGTTGCTCCCGCGTGGGGCGGGGGTGTTACTTATTCATACCCCGAATTGTGGGGTGGGCATGGCGTGAATAAGAGTGGTTATTGTTGTACCGATAGTGGCCAATCGACGGCTTTTCTCGGGGGACCTATCCAGTTATAGCTCATGCCTGAAAACTGCCAAAAAAAACGGCGATCATTTTCATGATCGCCGTTTTTGTTTACGGGCTACCGATTCAAGGCATCAGCACTTCAATCGAGCCATCGGCTGTCATGCTGACCTGGCTGGTGCCGGCCTCGACATCCGGCGTCACCGGTGCGCTGTCCATGGCGGCGGCTTTCATCATCATCGGCGCGCGCATGTAAGGCTGTGGATAACCGTTGCTGTTGAGGTTCAGGTTGACGATTTTGTAGCTCTTGCCGCCAAGGGCGTCGGTGGCCAGTTGGGCGCGGGCCTTGAAGGCGGTCACGGCGTCCTTGAGTAGGGCATCTTCGCTGGCCTTGCGGGTCGGGGTGGCGATGGCGAAGTCCATGCCGCCCATTTTCAGGTCGGTGAGCAGTTCGCCGGTCAGCTTCGACAGCGCAGCGAAGTCCGGGCTTTCCAGGCGCAATTCGGCGCGCTCGCGCCAGCCGGTGATTTTCTGGCCCTTGGTGTCATAGATCGGGTAGCTGTTGCGGCTGCCCTGGCGCAGAGTGATGTCCTTGACTTGCTTGGCCTTGGCCAGCGCCTTGTTCATGGTGGTGCTGACATCGGCGGCGAGTTTGGCCGGGTCGGTGTTCTGTTCTTCGGTGTAGAGGGTCACGATCATCAGGTCGCGGGCCACTTCCTGACTGACTTCGGCGCGCAGGGAAATCTGGTTGTAATGAAGCTCGTCGGCGGCCAGGGCCGGGAGGCTGGCGACGGTGCCAACGCTCAGGGCGAGGAGGGCGGCGCTGCGGCGGAATGTGTGCATGAAGGCTCCTTGAAAGGTGCGCAGGGGTATGGTCCGGACCTGCGTGAAACCATCAGACTCTAGCTTTTAAGCTCCGGTTCGCACAGTTACAACTTCTATACAGATGGAACTCAGGTGGCCCTGTGGCGAGGGGGCTTGCCCCCGTTGGACTGCGCAGCAGTCCCAAAACCTGCACCGCGTTATGACAGTTAGACCGAATCGACCTATTTGCGACTGCTTCGCAGCCGAACGGGGGCAAGCCCCCTCGCCACAGTTGTCATCGCCCGCGAAATTATGG
Source organism: Pseudomonas jessenii (assembly GCF_002236115.1). GTDB lineage: Bacteria > Pseudomonadota > Gammaproteobacteria > Pseudomonadales > Pseudomonadaceae > Aquipseudomonas > Aquipseudomonas jessenii. Next base: position 126,766 of record NZ_NIWT01000004.1, read on the forward strand.
GTAGCACTGTGGCCGTTTGCCGCACTTTTGCCTGTCAGCCCCCTCGCTTGGTTATACTCCCTGCGATCCGCCTGGAGCGCTCATCAGGAGAGCTCATGCTCGCCCCCGTTCAAATCACTTCCGCCACTCGCCAGAACCTCTGGCGGCTGACGTTCATCCGCACGTTGGTGCTGGCCGCCCAGGCCGGTTCCGTTGGCCTGGCCTACTGGCTCGAATTGCTGCCGCTGCCCTGGTTTCAATTGGCGGCGACGCTCGCATGTTCAATGCTGCTGTGCGTGTTCACGGCCATTCGCCTGCGTACCTCGTGGCCGGTGACCGAGCTCGAATACGCCGTGCAACTGGCCTGCGATCTGTTTATCCACAGCGCATTGCTGTATTTCTCCGGTGGCTCGACCAACCCCTTCGTCTCCTATTACCTGGTGCCGCTGACCATTGCCGCCGTGACCTTGCCGTGGCGTTACTCGGTGATCCTGTCGGGTATCGCGCTGACGATGTACACGCTGTTGCTGGCGCAGTTCTACCCGCTGCAAACCTTCCCGATCGCCCGGGAAAACCTGCAGGTGTACGGAATGTGGCTGAGCTTCGCCCTCGCTGCAGCGGTGATCACGTTTTTCGCCGCGCGCATGGCCGAAGAGCTGCGTCGTCAGGAAGAGTTGCGCGCCATTCGCCGCGAAGAAGGCCTGCGCGATCAGCAACTGCTGGCCGTCGCCACCCAGGCCGCCGGTGCGGCCCATGAACTGGGCACGCCGTTGGCGACCATGAGTGTGCTACTCAAGGAAATGCGCCAGGATCATCATGATCCGATGTTGCAGGACGACCTGAGCGTGCTGCAGGATCAGGTCAAGTTGTGTAAAGAGACCTTGCAGCATCTGGTACGCGCCGCCGAGGCCAATCGCCGGTTGGCGGTGGAGATGCAGGACGTCACCGATTGGCTTGATGAAGCCCTCAATCGCTGGCACCTGATGCGTCCGGAAGCCAGTTATCGCTTCCAGCGCCTCGGCCAGGGCCCGGTCCCCCGGATGGCGCCGCCGCCGGACCTGACCCAGGCTTTGCTGAATCTGTTGAACAACGCTGCCGATGCCTGCCCCGAAGGGCTGCAAGTGACGCTGGACTGGGATTGGGAAAACCTCACCATCAGCATTCGTGACCATGGCGCCGGTGTGCCGCTGGCCATCGCCGAGCAAATCGGCAAGCCGTTTTTTACCACCAAGGGCAAAGGCTTCGGCCTGGGCCTGTTTTTGAGCAAGGCCAGCGTGACACGCGCTGGCGGCTCAGTGAAACTCTACAGTCATGAGGAAGGTGGCACGCTCACCGAGCTGCGCCTGCCCCGTGTCGCCCGAGGAGACGAACATGAGTGAAGAGATCCAAGTCGAAGGCGAAGAACTGCCGCATTTGTTGCTGGTCGATGACGACGCCACATTCACCCGCGTCATGGCCCGCGCCATGGCTCGCCGCGGTTTTCGCGTCAGCACTGCCGGTTCCGCCGAGGAAGGCCTGGAGCTGGCCAAGGCCGATCTGCCGGATTACGCCGCCCTGGACCTGAAGATGGACGGCGATTCCGGCCTGGTGCTGCTGCCCAAGTTGCTGGAAATGGACCCGGAAATGCGCGTGGTGATCCTCACCGGTTACTCGAGCATTGCCACTGCCGTCGAGGCGATCAAGCGCGGTGCCTGCAACTACCTGTGCAAGCCGGCGGACGCCGACGACGTGCTGGCGGCGCTGCTGTCCGAGCACGCCGACCTCGACAGCCTGGTGCCGGAAAACCCGATGTCCGTGGACCGCCTGCAGTGGGAGCACATCCAGCGCGTGCTGACCGAACACGAAGGCAACATCTCCGCCACCGCCCGTGCCCTGGGCATGCACCGCCGCACCCTGCAGCGCAAACTGCAGAAGCGTCCCGTTCGCCGCTGAACGAATGCGGGCCGTATCTCGCGAAAAACCGGACCGATCATCTATGATCGGTTCGTGTGTGTACTTTTTTCTATCGAGCCTTATCCATGAATCAGAACGCTGAGTATTCCGCGGTCAACGACGCTGTGCGCGGGCAGTTTTTTCGCAAAGTGTGGGCGATGATCACGCCTTACTGGCGCAGTGAAGAGAAGGTCAAAGCCTGGACTCTGCTGATCGCCGTGATTGCGCTGTCGCTGATCAGCGTAGGGATCTCGGTGTGGTTCAACACCTGGTACAAGGATTTCTACAACGCGCTGCAACAAAAGGACGAGGAGGCATTCTGGCGGCTGATCCTGTATTTCTGCGGGATTGCTGCGGTGGCGATCGTCGGCGCGGTGTATCGGCTGTACCTGACGCAGATGCTGACGATCCGCTGGCGGGCATGGCTCACCGAAAAGCATTTCACCCGCTGGCTGGGTGACAAAAACTACTACCAGCTGGAGCAGGGCGGTTACACCGATAACCCGGACCAGCGGATTTCCGAAGACCTCAACAACTTCACTTCCAACACCCTTGAGCTGGGTATCGGGCTGCTGCGCAATATCGTCAGCCTGGTGTCGTTCTCGATCATCCTGTGGGGTGTGTCGGGCAGTATTGAAGTATTCGGCATCACCATTCCCGGCTACATGTTCTGGTGCGTGCTGGTTTACGCGGTGGTCGGCAGCTGGTTGACGCATTTGATCGGTCGTCGCCTGATCGGCCTGAACAACCAGCAACAACGCTTCGAAGCTGACCTGCGTTTCTCCATGGTGCGAATTCGCGAGAATGCCGAAAGCATCGCGTTGTACAACGGAGAACCGAACGAAAACCGCCGGTTGAGCAGCCGCTTCGGGATGGTCTGGCATAACTTCTGGGACATCATGAAGGTGTCCAAGCGCCTGACGTTCTTCACCGCTGGTTACAGCCAGGCCGCGATCATCTTCCCCTTCATGGTTGCCGCCCCGCGTTACCTTTCCGGCAAGATCGAACTGGGCGAACTGATGCAAATCAGCTCGGCGTTCGGCAATGTGCAGGAAAGTTTCAGCTGGTTTATCAGTGCCTACCAGAGCCTCGCTTCCTGGCGCGCCACCTGCGATCGTCTGTTGAGCTTCCACCAGGCCATGCGTGACAACGAAGAACGTGCGCCGGCCATCGACGTCCAGAATTCGGGCTCGGTGCTGAAGGTGCACAACCTCGGCCTCGACCTGGCTGAAGGTCGTCACCTGCTGACCAACGCCGACATGACCGTGAAGGAGGGCGAGCGTGTGATGCTCAGCGGTCGTTCCGGCAGCGGCAAGTCGACCCTGCTGCGGGCGATGGGGCATCTGTGGCCGACCGGCCACGGCAGTATTCGCCTGCCATCGGCGCGCTACCTGTTCCTGCCGCAAAAACCGTATTTGCCGATTGGCACCCTGCGTGATGTCCTCAGTTATCCACAGCCCGGCGATACCTATCCGAACGAGCGCTACGCGCAGGTGCTGGAAACCTGCCGCTTGCCGCACCTGATTGCCCGTCTCGACGAAGCCAACCACTGGCAGCGCATGTTGTCGCCGGGTGAGCAGCAGCGCCTGGCCTTCGCCCGTGCGCTGCTTTATGCACCGCAATGGCTGTACATGGATGAGGCCACCTCGGCGATGGACGAAGAAGACGAGGCCACGCTTTATCAGGCGCTGATCGACGAATTGCCGGGGCTGAGCATCGTCAGCGTCGGCCATCGCAGCAGCCTGAAGCGCTTTCACCCTCGGCACATTCGTATCGAGAATGGCCATCTGGTGGACCAGGCTGTGACTGCATAACACCACAATCCCTTGTAGGAGCGAGCTTGCTCGCGATGGTGGCTAACGATAACGCGTGCTTCCTGAAGACACGCGGCGCTTGCCAGTCCATCGCGAGCAGGGGTGGTGGTGATCGTACAACCGCGTTGCGCTATGATGCGGTTTCAGCCGCCGATTTTTTCGAGACAGATGTTCACCATGGAAAACCCGAACGACGTACCACGCCTCCCACGCAAGCGCCGCAGCCTCGCTCAGGAACTGGTGACGGTGCTGTCGGAGCAGATCCGCGACGGCCATCTCAAGCGTGGCGACAAGTTGCCCACCGAGTCGGCCATCATGGATGCCCATGGTGTCAGCCGCACGGTGGTGCGCGAGGCGATTTCCCGTTTGCAGGCGGCAGGGCAAGTGGAAACCCGCCACGGTATCGGCACCTTCGTGCTCGACACGCCGAGCCCGAGCGGTTTCCGTATCGACCCGGCGACTGTGGTAACCCTGCGAGATGTGCTGGCGATCCTGGAACTGCGCATCAGTCTGGAAGTGGAGTCTGCCGGGCTGGCGGCGCAACGTCGCAGTCCGGAACAACTGGCCAACATGCGCGCCGCCCTCGATGCGTTGAATGAAAGTGCCGCTCACGCCAGTGACGCCGTGGCTTCGGACTTCGCCTTCCACCTCGAAATCGCGCTGTCCACCGGCAACCGCTACTTTACCGACATCATGACCCATCTGGGCACCAGCATCATTCCGCGCACACGGCTGAACTCCGCGCGCCTGGCCCATGACGACCAGCAGCACTACATGAGTCGCCTGAGCCGTGAGCACGAAGAAATCTACGACGCCATTGCCCGTCAGGATTCCGATGCGGCGCGGGCCGCCATGCGTTTGCACCTGACCAACAGCCGTGAGCGGTTGCGTCATGCCCATGAAGAGGCTGAGGCGCAGCGCGGATAAGAAATCTGACTCCGGTAATCCCTCGCCTGATCTGCCGCCATCGCGAGCAAGCTCGCTCCCACAGTGTCTTGTGTCGATCGTAGAATTGAGATCACACACAGCCCCTGTGGGAGCGAACTTGCTCGCGATTGGGCCGTAAGCCACACCAGAAAAGCCTCGTTCCTACTGACTTCTCTTCTGACAACGTATCTCTGATACGCCTACGGTCGCGACTTTTTTCCTCCGCGCTCTTAGGTCGGAGAGCCTCTGATTTGCTGGTTTCCTGATCCGCTTGTCCAACAATTTTCACCCCCAGCGATGAAATGCAGTTGACGGTTGTATTTTAAGTTGTACGATGACCTACAACTTCGGCGCAAGCTGAACGGTTTTCTCACACAACGTCGCAATCCAGGGTGTTCGAATAATGAATCCACAAGAACTGAAGTCCATCCTCTCTTCCGGTCTGCTGTCTTTCCCGGTTACCGATTTCAATGCACAGGGCGACTTCAACCGCGCGGGTTACATCAAGCGTCTGGAATGGCTGGCCCCATACGGCGCCTCGGCTCTGTTCGCCGCAGGCGGCACCGGTGAGTTCTTCTCTCTGGCGGCCAGCGAATATTCGCAAATCATCAAGACTGCGGTCGACACTTGCGCCACCAGCGTGCCAATCCTGGCCGGTGTCGGCGGTTCGACCCGCCAGGCTATCGAATACGCACAGGAAGCAGAGCGTCTGGGCGCCAAAGGTCTGCTGCTGCTGCCGCACTACCTGACCGAAGCCAGCCAGGACGGCGTTGCCGCCCACGTTGAAGCCGTGTGCAAATCGGTCAACATCGGCGTGGTGGTCTACAACCGTAACGTCTGCCGCCTGACCGCGCCGCTGCTGGAACGTCTGGCCGAGCGCTGCCCGAACCTGATCGGCTACAAGGATGGCCTGGGTGATATCGAGTTGATGGTGTCGATCCGTCGCCGCCTCGGTGATCGCTTCAGCTACCTGGGTGGCTTGCCGACCGCCGAAGTCTACGCCGCGGCCTACAAGGCCCTGGGCGTGCCGGTCTACTCCTCGGCGGTGTTCAACTTCATTCCGAAAACCGCGATGGACTTCTACCACGCGATCGCTCGCGAAGATCACGCCACCGTCGGCAAGATCATCGACGACTTCTTCCTGCCGTACCTGGACATCCGTAACCGCAAAGCCGGTTATGCCGTAAGCATCGTCAAGGCCGGGGCAAAAATTGCCGGCTACGACGCAGGTCCTGTGCGTGCACCGCTGACCGATCTGACCGGCGAAGAGTACGAAATGCTCGCCGCGCTGATCGACAAGCAGGGTGCGCAGTAACACATCCGTTCAAGTAAGGCCGCTGAGCAATCGGCGGCCTTTTGCGTGAGGAGATCTCAAAGTGGCAGAAGCAAAGCGTTTCGATAACTACATCAACGGCGAATGGGTTGCCGGTGGCGACTATTCGACCAACATCAACCCGTCCGAACTGACCGACGCCATCGGCGACTACGCCAAGGCTGATCTGGCTCAGGTCCACGCTGCCATCGACGCCGCCCGTGCCGCGTTCCCGGCCTGGTCCACGTCCGGCATTCAGGCGCGTCACGATTCCCTGGATAAAGTCGGCACTGAGATCCTCGCCCGTCGCGAAGAACTCGGCACCCTGCTGGCCCGGGAAGAGGGCAAGACCCTGCCTGAAGCCATCGGCGAAGTGACCCGCGCCGGCAATATCTTCAAGTTCTTCGCCGGCGAGTGCCTGCGCCTGTCCGGCGACTACCTGCCGTCGGTGCGTCCGGGCGTCAACGTTGAAGTCACTCGCGAAGCTTTGGGCGTGGTCGGTCTGATCACCCCGTGGAACTTCCCGATCGCCATCCCGGCATGGAAAATCGCCCCGGCCCTGGCCTACGGCAACTGCGTCGTGCTGAAACCCGCAGACCTGGTTCCAGGTTGCGCCTGGGCCCTGGCCGAAATCCTCTCCCGCGCAGGCTTCCCGGCCGGTGTGTTCAACCTGGTGATGGGCAGCGGTCGCGTGGTGGGCGATGCACTGGTCCACAGCCCGAAAGTCGACGGCATCAGCTTCACAGGCTCCGTGGGCGTGGGTCGTCAGATCGCTGTCAGCTGTGTATCGCGCCAGGCCAAAGTCCAGTTGGAAATGGGCGGCAAGAACCCGCAGATCATTCTCGACGACGCCGACCTCAAGCAAGCGGTCGAGTTGTCAGTGCAGAGCGCGTTCTACTCCACCGGCCAGCGTTGCACCGCTTCCAGCCGCTTTATCGTCACCGCCGGGATTCACGACCAGTTCGTCGAAGCCATGGCCGAGCGCATGAAGTCGATCAAGGTCGGCCATGCATTGAAGGCGGGTACCGATATAGGTCCGGTGGTCTCGCAAGCGCAACTCGAGCAGGACATGAAGTACATCGACATCGGCCAGTCCGAAGGTGCGCGTCTGGTCAGCGGCGGTGGTCTGGTGACGTGCGACACCGAGGGCTACTTCCTCGCGCCAACCCTGTTTGCCGACAGCGAAGCTTCGATGCGCATCAGCCAGGAAGAGATCTTCGGCCCAGTGGCCAACATCGTCCGCGTCGCCGATTACGAAGCCGCGCTGGCCATGGCCAACGACACCGAGTTCGGGCTGTCGGCGGGCATTGCCACCACCTCGCTGAAGTACGCCAACCACTTCAAACGCCACTCCCAGGCCGGGATGGTGATGGTCAACCTGCCGACCGCCGGTGTGGATTACCACGTTCCGTTCGGTGGGCGTAAAGGTTCATCCTATGGATCACGTGAGCAAGGTCGCTATGCGCAAGAGTTCTACACGGTCGTGAAGACCAGCTACATCGGTTCGTAACAAGAAACACCGCGGTATTGGCAACGATACCGCGCCCCCTGTAGGAGCGAGCTCTGCTCGCGATGGTCTCGAGATCGCGAAGTTCAGCCTGATGCCCAGCGTCATCGTTGACGACCATCGCGAGCAAGCTCGCTCCTGCAAAGCACCGTTATTACCCGCATAAAAATAATCAGTGGGAGTACATCTACATGCAATCGACCCAGAAGCCGACTCACGTCCGCTATTTGATCCTGCTCATGCTGTTTCTGGTGACCACAATCAACTACGCCGACCGGGCTACCATCGCAATCGCTGGCTCCAGCCTGCAAAAAGACCTCGGCATCGACGCCGTGACCCTCGGCTACATCTTCTCCGCATTCGGTTGGGCCTATGTGGCCGGGCAAATCCCCGGCGGCTGGCTACTGGACCGTTTTGGCTCGAAAAAAATCTACGCATTGAGCATCTTCACCTGGTCGCTGTTCACCGTGCTGCAAGGCTTCGTCGGTGAATTCGGCATGTCCACGGCGGTGGTTGCGCTGTTCATGCTGCGCTTCCTGGTGGGCCTGGCTGAAGCGCCGTCTTTCCCTGGTAACGCCCGAATCGTTGCGGCGTGGTTCCCGACTGCTGAACGCGGTACGGCCTCGGCGATCTTCAACTCGGCGCAATACTTCGCCACCGTGCTGTTCGCTCCGCTGATGGGCTGGATCGTCTACTCCTTCGGCTGGGAGCACGTGTTCATCGTCATGGGTATCCTGGGCATCATCTTCTCGCTGGTCTGGCTGAAAGTGATCTACAGCCCGCGCGAACACCCACGGATCAACGATGCTGAGTTCAAGCACATCTCCGAAAACGGCGGCATGGTCGACATGGACCAGAAGGGCAAGAAGTCCGACGGTCCGAAGTGGGATTACATCCGCCAGTTACTGACCAACCGCATGATGCTCGGCGTGTACCTGGGCCAGTACTGCATCAACGGCATCACTTACTTCTTCCTGACCTGGTTCCCGGTGTACCTGGTGCAGGAGCGCGGCATGACCATCCTCAAGGCCGGTTTCATCGCGTCCTTGCCGGCAATCTGCGGCTTCATTGGTGGTGTGCTCGGCGGGGTGATTTCCGATTACCTGTTGCGCAAGGGCCATTCCCTGACCTTCGCCCGCAAGGCGCCGATCATCGCTGGTCTGCTGGTTTCCAGCAGCATCGTGGCGTGCAACTACGTGGACGTAGAATGGATGGTCGTCGGCTTCATGGCCCTGGCGTTCTTCGGCAAAGGCGTCGGCGCACTGGGCTGGGCCGTGGTGTCCGACACTTCGCCGAAGCAGATCGCCGGTCTGAGCGGTGGCCTGTTCAACACCTTCGGTAACATTGCTTCGATCACCACTCCAATCGTGATCGGTTACATCATCAGCTCCACCGGTTCATTCAAGTGGGCGTTGGTGTTCGTCGGTTGCAACGCACTGGTTGCGGTGTTCAGCTACCTGGTGATCGTGGGCCCGATCAAGCGCGTGGTGCTCAAAGAGCCACCAGCGAACGGTACTGAAGCCCCAGGCAAATTGTCTCAAGCGCATTCCTGAGGAGCGGTGTCATGCAGTTGATTGAACATTCCGACTCGCCGCGCTACATCCGCCTGCACGAGCGGGACAACGTAGTGATCGTGGTCAATGATCAGGGTGTACCGGCCGGCACCGAGTTTGCGGACGGTCTGGTTACCGTGGATTTCGTGCCGCAGAGCCATAAGGTCACCCTGGAAGACATTCCCGAAGGTGGCCAGGTGATTCGTTATGGCCAGGTCATTGGCTATGCCTTGCAGCCGATTCCCCGAGGCAGTTGGGTCAAGGAAGATCAACTGCGCATGCCGACCGCGCCACCGCTGGACAGCCTGCCGCTGTCCACCGACGTGCCGGCCGCGCAAGCACCGCTGGAAGGCTTCACCTTCGAGGGTTATCGCAATTCCGACGGCACCGTCGGCACGCGCAACATTCTCGGCATCACTACCACCGTGCAGTGCGTGACCGGAGTACTGGATCATGCGGTCAAGCGCATCAAGGACGAGTTGCTGCCCAAGTACCCGCACGTCGATGACGTGGTGGCGCTGACCCACAGCTACGGCTGTGGCGTGGCCATCACCGCCACCGACGCGTACATCCCGATCCGCACCGTGCGCAACCTGGCACGCAACCCGAACCTGGGTGGCGAAGCCTTGGTGATCAGCCTGGGCTGCGAGAAATTGCAGGCCGGGCAAGTGATGCACGAGAACGACAGCTCGGTGGATTTGAGCGAGCCATGGCTGTACCGCCTGCAGGATTCCAGTCACGGCTTCACCGAGATGATCGAGCAGATCATGGAACTGGCCGAGACGCGCTTGAAGAAGCTCGATCAACGTCGTCGGGAAACCGTGCCGGCATCCGAGTTGATCCTGGGCATGCAATGCGGTGGCAGTGATGCGTTCTCCGGCATCACCGCCAACCCGGCTCTCGGTTATGCCTCTGACCTGCTGCTGCGGGCCGGTGCGACGGTGATGTTCTCCGAAGTCACCGAAGTGCGCGATGCGATTTATCTGCTGACCTCCCGCGCGGAAAATCAGGACGTCGCCCAGGAACTGGTGCGGGAAATGGACTGGTACGACCGCTACCTGGCCAAGGGCGAGGCGGATCGCAGTGCCAACACCACGCCGGGCAACAAGAAGGGCGGGTTGTCGAACATCGTCGAGAAGTCATTGGGCTCGATCGTCAAGTCCGGCAGCAGCGCGATCAATGGCGTGCTTGGCCCTGGCGAGCGTTTCAAGCGCAAAGGCCTGATTTTCTGTGCGACCCCGGCCAGCGACTTTGTCTGCGGGACGTTGCAGTTGGCGGCGGGGATGAACCTGCATGTATTCACTACCGGTCGCGGCACGCCTTACGGGCTGGCCATGGCGCCGGTGGTGAAGGTATCGACCCGGACCGAACTGGCGCAACGCTGGCCGGACCTGATCGACATCGACGCAGGGCGCATTGCCACCGGCCGCGCATCCATCGAGGAGCTCGGTTGGGAGTTGTTCCACTACTACCTGGACGTGGCCAGCGGCAAGCAGCAGACGTGGGCGGAGAAGCACAAGCTGCATAACGACATTACCTTGTTCAACCCGGCGCCGATCACCTAAGACCGAGTCGCCTTCATCGCGAGCAAGCTCGCTCCCACAGTGGATTTTCGCCGTGCACAGATTTTGTGTTCGGCACTGGAAAAATGTGGGAGCGAGCTTGCTCGCGATATCGGTCTAACAGACGCCAGGGGACTTGGTGGCTTATCATTAGCCCCCTAACGACGCCCACCCCAAGGTCCTCCCGGCATGCTGGCAATTTTCCTCGAAACCCTGAACATCACCGCGCCGGTGTTCGTCATGCTGTTTCTGGGGGTGCTGCTCAAGCGCATCGACTGGATCAACGACAATTTCATCCACACCGCGTCGGCATTGGTGTTCAACGTGACCATGCCGGCGCTGCTGTTTTTGGGCATCCTGCATGCCGACCTGCACGCGGCGTTGCAGCCGGCGCTGCTGATCTATTTTTCCCTTGCGACCCTGGTGTGTTTTGCCATCGCCTGGGTTTGGGCGATCTGGAAGTGCCCGCGGGAAGATCGGGGGATCTACACCCAAGGTGCCTTTCGCGGTAACAACGGGGTCATTGGCCTGGCGCTGGCGGCGAGCATGTACGGCGACTACGGGATTTCCCTCGGGGCGATCCTGGCGGCGCTGGTGATCCTGTTCTACAACACCCTTTCGACCATCGTGCTGGCGGTGTACAGCCCGGTGATCAAGTCCGATCCGTGGAGCATCTGCAAAAGCGTGTTCAGCAATCCGCTGATCATCAGCGTGATTGCGGCTGCACCATTCGCCTATTTCAAGATCGGCTTGCCCGGCTGGCTGGAAACCTCCGGCCAGTACCTGGCGCAAACCACGTTGCCGCTGGCGCTGATCTGCATCGGCGGCACGCTGTCGCTGGCGGCACTGCGCAAAAGCGGCAGCATGGCGCTGAGTTCAAGCCTGGTGAAGATGATCGGCTTGCCAGTATTGGCGACACTGGGGGCGTGGTTGTGGGGCTTTCGTGGGGCGGAACTGGGGATTCTGTTTCTGTACTTCGGCAGCCCGACAGCCGCAGCCAGTTTCGTCATGGCCCGGGCGGCGGACGGCAATCACGAGTTGGCGGCAGCGATCATCGTGATCACCACGCTGATGGCGGCGGTCACCACTAACGTCGGGATCTTCTTTTTGCAGTGGGGTGGCTGGATTTAACGCCTCTGTTCATCGGCCAGGGTTTTGCACGCCGGTTCGATAACCGGAGGCGCCTGGGTCGGATAGTGCGTGGGTATGACCTGAACCGGGGTCGTCATGACGAAGCCATCGGCAAAAGTCGTTTCGACAAAGGTCGCTTTCCAGCCATTTTCCGGTGTGTCGATCTGTATGTCGGCGTTGAACGGGTCCGTGAGTTTTACGTCTTCAGGCGCGTACTGGATGCCACAGGGGTGACGAAAGTCCCGGGCGACCGGATTTACCGCCGTCCACTGAACCACTCGCACCGGTGTCTCGGAAAAGTGCAGCCCCATCCCTTGTGATGAAACGTGCGGGTTCGAGCGCATGGAAATGACCGGCAAAGGCTTGTCCTGTTGCCAGCGATTGATGACCGGTATCAGCGAGTTCTCGATGAACCGGTTGATACCGTAGTGGCTCGCATTGGGAGCGACTCGCAAAGCTTTCGGACCTGGCAATTGATCGAAGAAATACTGCGAATTGTCTGGCAGGAAAAAATCGTCGCTGCTGGCATTGACGATGTATTTCGGAATCGCCAGGCGATCGGCATAGCGGGTTTGCAGGTAGCTTAACGGGTCTTCGATTTTCATCAGGTGTGCGAAGTTTTCAGTCTTGATCTGTTGGGTGATGCCCTCGTGATGGTAGTCAAAAAATGCCAGTGGCCAGTTCTTTCCATAGGCTTGCCAGGTATGTTCAAGCACATTGTCCGTGCCCAGTACGTCGATCACAAAAGGCACGATGGCCATGATCCGGTCATCTGCAATCGCCGCCAGCCAAGTGGTCCAGCCACGTTTTGATGCGCCGCTGGCAATGAAACGGTCTATTCCCCAGGGTTGCAGCTCCTTTTGCGCGAGGTCCATAGCCTTGCCCATCGACACCACCATGGGCAGGCGCACCGACATGTACAGGCGCTGGTGCGGGTCATCGAGGAAGAGTTTCCAGCTGTGGGCGACACTGGCATCTTCCGTGCGCGCTATGCCGTCGTCGGCATAGGTCAGGTACTGGTTCGGAACGTTGCTGACTGAAATGACAATCGTGCGTGTTTTGCGCGCCACTTCAAGTGCCATGGTTTCGGTAAAGTCCGTCGGATCGTCGGCGTTGTTCTGCCCTGCGTTGGGGGTTCCGTTATTGGCCACCAGCAGTGACTGGCCGTGCAGGGCATTGTCCGGGATGTAGATGTCCACGGTGTGTTTCCACTGCGCGGGGCTGACCAATCCCTGCGGCGACCATTGCTGGGAGGATAGGTCGAAACTGCGCATTTCCACACCTGGAAATGTCGTGTTGCCTTTGGCGGTGTAAACCAGTGGATTGGCGTCTTCGGCTTTCTTGTAGCAGGCAAGCACTTCGCTGAAGTCTTGATTGCTGGCCTCGAAACACGCCTGGGCAGAGGCATGTATCGAGCTGCTGACGAGCAGACTGGATAACATCAATTTCGACAATACGTACCGGGCGGGCAATCCCATGGGAACCTTCCTTGTAAAGCCGGGGGGGGCTGGGTACAACGAAGATGCGCCGGCCTTCCCCTGGCGGTTTTTTGTCGGCGCAGTGTGTCGAAAGGAGGTGTGGATGAACAGGTTTGGCGGGGCGCCTTTTATTGTCGAAATATGTGGTTGAGCCGTTCAGTCACGAGCGTTACCGAGGGCTGTGGTCCGCTCTGGCGATGGTGATCACTCCGGCTTCTGGTAGCTGTCGATCACTTCCTGCGCCGCGCGAAACGCATCGATCGCGGCCGGCACGCCGGCATACACCGCGCAATGCAGCAGCGCTTCGCGAATCTCCTCCACGGTGCAGCCGTTGTTCAGTGCGCCGCGTACGTGACCTTTCAGCTCCTGCGGGCACTTGAGTGCGGTCAGGGCAGCGAGGGTGATCAGGCTGCGGGTTTTCAGCGGCAGGCCTTCGCGATTCCACACGCCGCCCCAGGCGTGTTCATTGACGAAGTCTTGCAGCGGCTGGGTGAACTCGGTGGCGTTGCCCAGTGCGCGGTCGACGAAGGCGTCGCCCATCACTTGGCGGCGGACTTCAACGCCGGGTTTTTTATTCTCGGTCATGGGACTTCCTTCTTATGGTGTTGGCGACGCCAGGCGCGTAGTGACGTGAACAGCAAAAACGCTACCAGCGCTGGCAGGACGAATAACAGCATCAAGTGTTCCAGCTTGCCGGCCAGTGGCATGCCGGTGGTGAACGACACCACGTGCAGCCCATACGCCAGGTACAAACCCAGAAACAGCAGGCCTTCGGCGCGGGTCACCCGATAGCCGGAGTAGAACACCGGCAGGCACAGCGCCGCGATGCCGAGCATCACCGGCAGGTCGAAATCCAGGGCGTTGGGCGACACCGACAGCGGTGACGGTGCCACGAGCGCGGTAAAGCCGAGCACGCCCAGGAGGTTGAACAGGTTGCTGCCAATCACGTTGCCCACGGCAATATCGCGTTCGCCGCGTATAGCTGCGATCAACGAAGTGGCGAGCTCAGGCAGTGAGGTACTGACGGCGACGATGGTCAGGCCGATGATCCGCTCCGACAACCCAAGGTCGGTAGCGACCGCAACGGCTGCCCCCAGCAGCAAGTGTCCGGCGTACACCAGCATCGCCAGTCCGGCGACGATCATCAGCAGGCTGCTCAGCCATGACGCCTGGCCGTTGTGATCATGGCTCGATACCGGGCGTGCCGAGTGTCGCGACTGACGCAGTAACAAGCCCAGGTAAATCGCCAGCGCCGTCAGCAACATCACGCCGTCGGCCCGGGTCAGTTCTTCATTCCAGGCGAGTACGAACACCAACAGGCTGGCGCCGATCATCAACGGAATATCCAGGCGCACCAATTGTCGGGAAACCCGCAGCGGAATGATCAGCGCAGACAACCCGAGGGTGACGAGGATGTTGAAAATGCTGCTGCCGATCACACTGCCGACGGCGATGTCGGCATTGTGCGCCAGGGTCGCTTGCAGGCTGACCGCCATCTGCGGTGCGCTGCTGCCGAGGGCGACGATAGTCAGGCCGATGATCAGCGGTCGTATGTGCAACCGCGCGGCGATGCGTACGGCGGCGCGCACCATCAATTCGGCACCGACAATCAGCAGGAGCAATCCGCTGAGCAATTCGATCACGCTGATCAGGGGTAAATCGGCTAATCCGAAAATGGTCGGGGCTCCATCGGTCAGTCGTCGAGGGCTTGCACGCGAACCCGCGCGGTGCCGCTGCGCAGCATGCCCAGGCGCTCGGCGGCTTCCTTGGACAGGTCGATCAGGCGGCCCCGGGTGTGCGGCCCGCGATCATTGATGCGCACCACGCAGGATTTGTCGTTATTCAGATTGGTGACCTTCACCCGTGTACCGAAGGGTAGCTGGCGATGGGCGGCGGTCATGGAATTCATGTTGAAACGCTCGCCGTTGGCGGTGCGTTTGCCTTGGTGTTTGGCGCCGTAGTACGAAGCCACGCCGGTTTTGTCGTAGCCATGCGGATCGACGGTGTCGGTGCTGGCGCAACCGGCCAGGAGCGAAAGGAGGGCGCAAAGTCCAAGTAGACGCTTCATTTGAAAGCTTCCGAAAACAAATGTGGGAGCGAGCTTGCTCGCGATTGGCATTCTGACAGTCAACTTTGTGTTGAGTGCCGGACCGCTATCGCGAGCAAGCTGGCTCCCACAGGGAATGGAGCCAGATTTTAGAGCTGGCTCCATTCTCATCAGCCTTCGAGCTTGCTTTTGAGCAGTTCGTTGACCTGTTGCGGGTTGGCCTTGCCTTTGGAGGCTTTCATGGCCTGACCGACGAAGAAGCCGAACATCTTGCCGCGCTTGGCTTCGTCTGCCGCGCGGTATTGTTCGACCTGCTCGGCGTTGGCCGCGAGCATTTCGTCCAGCACCGCCGAGATGGCGCCGGTGTCGGTCACTTGCTTGAGGCCGCGCTTGTC
Organism: Pseudomonas jessenii; assembly: GCF_002236115.1. GTDB lineage: Bacteria > Pseudomonadota > Gammaproteobacteria > Pseudomonadales > Pseudomonadaceae > Aquipseudomonas > Aquipseudomonas jessenii. The sequence goes on from NZ_NIWT01000004.1 coordinate 142,403, forward strand.
GATGATCTCGTCTGCGCTGCCTTCGCCGTTGGCCATCGCTTCAAACACCACCTTGGCGATCTTGCCGGAGATAGTGTTGTCCTTGATGCGCAGCAGCATGCCGCCCAGAAGCTCGGCGGAAACCGGCGACTCTTCGATGTCCAGGCCTTGCTTGTTGAGCAGGCTGCCCAACTCGACCATCACCCAGTTCGCCGCCAGTTTGGCGTCGCCGCCGATGCTCGCGACTTTCTCGAAGTAATCGGCTTGCTCGCGGCTGGTGGCCAGCACACTGGCGTCGTAGACCGACAGACCGAACTGCTCCTGGAAGCGCTCGCGCTTTTGCGGTGGCAATTCCGGCAGGGTGGCGCGCACGTCGTCGAGGAAGGAGTTCTCGATGACCACCGGCAGCAGGTCCGGATCGGGGAAGTAACGGTAGTCGTTGGCTTCCTCTTTGCTGCGCATTGGACGGGTCTCGTCCTTGTTCGGGTCGTACAGGCGGGTCTGCTGGATCACCTTGCCGCCGTCTTCGATCAATTCGATCTGACGCTGGATTTCGCTGTTGATCGCCTTCTCGATGAAGCGGAACGAGTTGACGTTCTTGATCTCGCAGCGGGTGCCGAACTCGGCCTGGCCTTTCGGGCGGATCGAAACGTTGCAGTCGCAACGCAGCGAACCTTCGGCCATGTTGCCGTCGCAAATCCCTAAGTAACGCACCAGTGCGTGGATCGCCTTGACATAAGCCACGGCTTCCTTGGCACTGCGCATGTCCGGCTCGGAAACGATTTCCAGCAGCGGTGTGCCGGCACGGTTCAGGTCGATGCCGGTGGCGCCGCTGAATTCTTCGTGCAGGCTCTTGCCGGCGTCTTCTTCCAGGTGCGCGCGGGTGATGCCGACACGTTTGACCGTGCCGTCCTCGAGGGCGATGTCCAGGTGGCCCTTGCCGACGATCGGCAGCTCCATCTGGCTGATCTGGTAGCCCTTGGGCAAATCCGGGTAGAAGTAGTTTTTACGGGCGAACACGTTGTGCTGGCCGATCTCGGCGTCAATCGCCAGACCGAACATCACCGCCATGCGTACCGCTTCCTGGTTCAGCACCGGCAATACGCCCGGCATGCCCAAGTCTACCAGGCTGGCCTGGGTGTTCGGTTCGGAACCGAAGGTAGTGGAACTACCGGAAAAGATTTTCGACCGGGTGGTGAGCTGGGTATGAATCTCCAGCCCGATCACGACTTCCCATTGCATGTGTGTCTCCTCAGAAGCCGGTTGGGGTGCGGGTGTGCCAGTCAGTGTTCAACTGATACTGGTGGGCAACGTTCAACAGGCGACCTTCCTGGAAATACGGAGCGAGCAATTGCACGCCGACCGGCAGGCCGTCGACAAAACCGGCTGGCATCGACAGGCCGGGCAGGCCTGCGAGGTTGGCGGTGATGGTGTAGACGTCTTCCAGGTACGCAGCGACCGGGTCGCTGTTCTTGGCGCCAAGCTTCCAGGCCGGGTTCGGCGTGGTTGGGCCGAGGATGATGTCGACCTCATTGAAGGCGGCCATGAAGTCGTTCTTGATCAAGCGACGAATCTTCTGCGCCTTCAGGTAGTAGGCGTCGTAGTAACCGGCGGACAGGGCGTAGGCACCGACCATGATCCGGCGCTGCACTTCTGTCCCGAAACCTTCGCCACGGGAGCGCTTGTACAGGTCTTCCAGGTTTTTCGGGTCTGCGCAACGGTAGCCGAAACGTACGCCGTCGAAACGCGACAGGTTGGAGGACGCTTCCGCCGGGGCGATCACGTAGTACGCAGGAATCGCGTGCTGCATGTTCGGCAGGCTGATTTCCTTGACCACGGCGCCGAGTTTTTTCAGCTCTTCGACGCTGGCCATGACCAGGTCGGCAATGCGCGGGTCGAGACCGGCGCTGAAATACTCTTTCGGCACACCGATACGCAGGCCTTGCAGCGAACCGTTGAGGCTGGCGCTGTAGTCCGGCACGGGTTCGTCAATGCTGGTGGAGTCATTCGGATCGAAGCCGGCCATACCCTGCAACAAAATTGCGCAGTCTTCGGCAGTGCGCGCCAATGGGCCGCCCTGATCGAGGCTGGAGGCGTAAGCGATCATGCCCCAGCGCGATACGCGACCGTACGTCGGTTTCAGGCCGGTGAGGTTGGTCAGCGCCGCTGGCTGACGGATCGAACCGCCGGTATCGGTGCCGGTGGCCGCAGGCAACAGTCGAGCGGCCACCGCGGCGGCCGAACCACCGGACGAACCGCCCGGCACGTGTTCCAGGTTCCACGGGTTTTTCACCGCACCGTAGTAGCTCGACTCGTTGGCCGAACCCATGGCGAATTCGTCCATGTTGGTCTTGCCCAGGGTCACGGCGCCGGCAGCGGCCAGTTTGGCGACGACAGTGGCATCGTACGGTGCCTTGAAGTTGTCGAGCATCTTCGAGCCGCAGCTGGTGCGAATGCCCTGGGTGCAGAACAGGTCCTTGTGGGCGATCGGCGCGCCGAGCAGGGCGCCGCTCTCACCATTGGCCCGGCGGGCGTCAGCGGCTTTCGCCTGCGTCAGCGCCAGGTCTTCGGTGAGGCTGATGAAACTGTTGAGCTGCGGATCGAGCTGGGCGATGCGCGCCAGCAGGACCTTGGTCAGCTCTTCGGAGGAAAACTTTTTATCGGCGAGTCCGCGGGCGATCTCGGCCAGAGTCAATTGATGCATTGCAGGCTCTTTCCCTATTAGTCGATGACTTTCGGAACCAGGTACAGGCCGTTTTCGACCGCTGGTGCGATGGACTGGTAGGCCTCGCGGTGATTGGTCTCGGTCACGACGTCTGCGCGCAGGCGCTGGCTGGCTTCCAGTGGGTGGGCCAGCGGTTCGATACCATCGGTATCGACCGCCTGCATTTCGTCGACCAGCCCGAGAATGCTGTTAAGGGCCGAAGTGATGTGTGGAAGATCGGCATCATTGAGGCCAAGGCAGGCCAGATGAGCGATTTTTTCCACGTCGGAGCGTTCAAGCGCCATTGGGATTCTCCAGTGGAAAACAAAACGGACGGCGTCCGTGTGTTAGATTGTCGGAACACTACCGCACTTCTACGGTCATAAGGCCGCGATTGTGGGGCTTGGTGCACAGAAAAGCGGCCAATTTAACATATTGGCGCCTTGCCCAAAATCCCTGTCGTTGTTAGAGTTTGCCGCACTTTTTTACCCACGCGTTGCCTAGGGTCCCTTTCCCATGTTCAAGAAACTGCGTGGCATGTTTTCCAGCGATCTTTCCATTGACCTGGGCACTGCCAACACCCTTATTTACGTGCGCGAGCGCGGTATCGTCCTGAATGAGCCCTCCGTTGTGGCCATTCGGACACACGGTAACCAGAAAAGTGTCGTTGCTGTCGGCACCGAAGCCAAGCGCATGCTGGGTCGTACGCCGGGCAACATTGCTGCCATTCGTCCGATGAAAGACGGCGTGATCGCCGACTTCAGCGTGTGCGAAAAAATGCTGCAGTACTTCATCAACAAGGTTCACGAAAACAGCTTCCTGCAGCCTAGCCCACGCGTGTTGATCTGCGTTCCATGCAAATCCACCCAGGTTGAGCGTCGTGCCATCCGTGAATCGGCCCTTGGCGCCGGTGCCCGTGAAGTGTTCCTGATCGAAGAGCCAATGGCCGCTGCGATCGGTGCCGGCCTGCCGGTTGAAGAAGCTCGCGGTTCGATGGTCGTGGATATCGGTGGCGGTACCACTGAAATCGCGCTGATCTCCCTGAACGGTGTGGTTTACGCCGAATCCGTACGTGTGGGCGGCGACCGCTTCGACGAAGCGATCATCACCTACGTACGTCGCAACTACGGCAGCCTGATCGGTGAATCCACCGCCGAGCGCATCAAGCAGGAAATCGGTACCGCGTATCCGGGCGGCGAAGTTCGCGAAGTCGACGTTCGCGGCCGTAACCTGGCCGAAGGCGTTCCACGCGCATTCACCCTGAACTCCAACGAAGTGCTGGAAGCTCTGCAAGAGTCCCTGGCAACCATCGTTCAGGCCGTGAAAAGCGCCCTGGAGCAATCGCCTCCGGAGCTGGCTTCCGATATCGCCGAACGTGGCCTGGTACTGACCGGTGGTGGCGCCTTGCTGCGTGACCTGGACAAATTGCTGGCCCAGGAAACCGGTCTGCCGGTGATCGTTGCCGAAGACCCGCTGACCTGCGTTGCTCGCGGCGGTGGCCGTGCATTGGAAATGATGGATAAACACACCATGGACCTGCTTTCCAGCGAATAAGTCGCCGGATTGCCTCTATGCTGTTGAGCGCGCAGGCAGCACTTTGCAGTGCTGCCTGTTCGCGTTTATCTTCTGTCAGTCTGCATCCAGGCCGGATTGCTGCCGTATGAATAAACAGAACATTTGCCTGGGAGGAGCGGCTTATTAAACCGCTTTTCACCAAGGGCCCTTCACTTGGCGTGCGCCTGTTGGTGCTGGTCGTGCTATCGGTCGCGCTGATGGTGGTCGATGCCCGTTTCAGTCTGCTCAAGCCTGCACGCAGCCAGATGTCGCTGGTGCTGATGGACGCCTACTGGATCACCGACCTGCCCGGACGACTGTGGGAAGGCGTTGCCAGTCAGTTTGGCAGCCGGACCGAACTCGTCGCCGAAAACGAAAAACTCAAGACCGAGAACCTGCTGTTGCAGGGGCGCATGCAGAAGCTTGCCGCCCTGACCGAGCAGAACGTTCGGCTGCGCGAGTTGCTCAACTCTTCGGCCCTGGTCAACGAGAAGGTCGAAGTGGCCGAGTTGATCGGCATGGACCCCAACCCCTTCACCCATCGCATCATCATCAATAAAGGTGAGCGCGATGGCGTAGTCCTCGGTCAGCCGGTACTCGATGCCCGTGGCCTGATGGGGCAGGTGGTCGAGTTGATGCCCTACACCTCCCGCGTCTTGCTGCTGACCGATACCACCCACAGCATTCCGGTGCAGGTGAACCGTAACGGTTTGCGGGCGATTGCCAGCGGCACCGGCAACCCGGAGCGTCTCGAGTTGCGGCATGTGGCCGATACCGCCGACATCAAGGAGGGCGACCTGCTGGTCAGCTCCGGCCTCGGTCAGCGTTTCCCGGCGGGTTATCCGGTGGCGACGGTCAAGGAAGTGATTCACGATTCCGGCCAACCGTTTGCCATTGTCCGCGCCGTTCCGACCGCCGCCTTGAACCGTAGCCGTTACCTGTTGCTGGTGTTCAGCGACAACCGGACTGCCGAAGAGCGCGTCAACGCTGCCGCCCAGGCCCAGGAAAGCCTGGATGCGCAGGGCGGTGGGCCGATCATTCCGTCGACGGTTCCGAAACCGGTCAGCCCCGCGGTACCCGCTGTACCGGCCGCCGCACCGGCGATTCCTGCGACGGCGGCACCTGCGGTCACCGCGCCAGCCAAGCCAACCACCACGCCAGCCAAGCCTGCGGCCTTGCATCCTGCGGCGGCTAAACCGCCGGCGGCGCAACCCGCTGCCGCGAAGCCTGCCGCCAAACCGCCAGTGTCCGCGCCGGCCACTCCAGTGGGGAGAGAATAATGGGCGGTGTGAAAGCATCCCGAAACGGCTGGATAGTCTGGCTGACGTTCGCCGTCGGTCTGCTGTTGAGCGTTTCGCCTCTGCCGCAATTCATGGAAATCCTGCGCCCGCTGTGGCTGGCGTTGTTGCTGGCATTCTGGGCGTTGAACCTGCCGCAGACCGTCGGGATGGTGACGGCGTTTTGCCTGGGGCTGGCTGAAGACGTGCTCTACGGTACCTTGCTGGGTCAGAATGCCTTGATCCTGACGCTCATCACCTATCTGGTGCTGGCGCTGCAGCAACGCCTGCGGATGTTCCCGATGTGGCAGCAGAGCCTGGTGATCCTGGTGATCTTCGGCCTCGCCCAGCTAGTACAGCTGTGGCTCAGTGCCTTGACCGGCAATCGTCAGCCGACGTTGGCGCTGGTGCTGCCGGCACTGGTCAGTGCGCTGCTCTGGCCCTGGATCAGTTTCGGTTTGCGCGGACTGCGTCGACGCTACAAAATCAATTAATTCGCTCAGGCATTGGACAGGGAGAGGTCTTGATGAAACGGTTGTACCTCGCCTCTGGTTCGCCGCGTCGACGTGAATTGCTCACGCAGATCGGCGTTGCGTTCTGCGCCGTCAGTGCGGACATCGATGAAACTCCTTTAGCTCAAGAATCCCCATCGGCCTACGTCGAGCGTCTGGCACGCGGCAAGGCCGAGGCCGGGCGCGGCGTCGTCGTGTCTGACGAACCATTCTGCGTGCTCGGTGCCGATACCGCCGTGGTGCTCGATGGAAAAATTCTCGGCAAACCGGTTGATCAAGCGGATGCGTGCGCCATGCTGACGATGCTGTCAGGGTGTGAACATGAAGTCCTGACCGCGATTGCCGTGCTCGATGGCGGACGTTGCGAATCCCGGGTTGTCACCAGCCGGGTGCGTTTTCGAGATATCAGTCGTGAGGAAGCCGCAGCCTACTGGGCCAGCGGCGAACCACGGGACAAGGCGGGCGGTTATGGCATTCAAGGACTGGGTGCGGTGTTTGTCGCCGGGCTCGATGGAAGTTATTCAGCGGTGGTCGGACTACCGCTTTGCGAAACCGCGGAACTGCTCGGCCATTTCGGCATACCCTGTTGGCAACCCCGGAACGCACACCAAGCAACGTTCTGAACAGATGCGGCCATTATCGTGAACATGCCTGAACGAGACCCTGCCATGAGTGAAGAGATTCTGATCAACATCACGCCGATGGAGTCGCGCGTGGCGGTGGTCGAAAACGGTGTCCTGCAAGAGGTCCACGTCGAGCGTACGCAAAAGCGCGGGATCGTCGGCAACATCTATAAAGGCAAAGTCGTGCGGGTATTGCCTGGAATGCAGGCGGCATTCGTCGATATCGGCCTGGATCGTGCCGCGTTCATTCATGCGTCGGAAATTTCCGTGCGAGAAGGCCCGGCGGTCGAGAGCATCAGTGCACTGGTGCACGAGGGCCAGAGCCTGGTGGTGCAGGTGACCAAGGATCCGATCGGTTCCAAAGGCGCACGCCTGACTACCCAGCTTTCGATTCCTTCACGTTATCTGGTGTACATGCCGCGCACGGCCCATGTCGGCATTTCTCTGAAGATCGAAGACGAAGCCGAGCGCGAACGCCTCAAACAGGTGGTCACTGATTGCGTGGCCAAGGAAGGTATCAAGGAAGCTGGCGGTTTCATCCTGCGCACGGCAGCCGAAGGTGCCGGCGCGGATGAAATCCTCATGGACATCCGTTATCTGCGCCGTCTCTGGGATCAGATCAACGCCCAGATCAAAACCATCAGTGCGCCTAGCGTAATCTACGAAGACCTCGGTCTGGCGCTGCGCACCCTGCGTGACCTGGTGAGCCCGAAAATCGAGAAGATCCGCATCGACTCCCGGGAAACCTTTCAGAAAACCACGCAATTCGTCGCCGAACTGATGCCCGAGATTGCTGACCGCCTGGAGCACTACCCGGGCGAGCGGCCGATTTTCGACCTGTATGGCGTCGAAGACGAAATCCAGAAGGCACTCGAACGCAAGGTCCCGCTCAAGTCCGGCGGTTATCTGGTGGTCGATCCGGCGGAAGCCATGAGCACCATCGACGTCAATACCGGGGCGTTCGTCGGCCACCGCAATCTCGAAGAGACCATCTTCAAGACCAATCTCGAAGCCGCGACGGCTATCGCCCGTCAATTGCGCCTGCGTAACCTGGGCGGAATCATCATCATCGACTTCATCGACATGGAAGATGAAGAGCACCAGCGCCAGGTGTTGCGCACGCTCGAAAAGCAACTGGAGCGCGATCACGCCAAGACCAACATCATCGGTATCACCGAGCTGGGCCTGGTGCAGATGACCCGCAAGCGCACCCGCGAAAGCCTTGAACAGGTGTTGTGCGAGCCGTGCAATGCCTGTCAGGGACGGGGCAAGCTCAAGACCCCGGAAACCGTTTGCTACGAAATCTTCCGTGAAATCTTGCGCGAGGCTCGCGCCTATCAGGCGGAAGGCTATCGTGTATTGGCAAACCAGAAAGTGGTGGACCGCCTGCTCGACGAAGAGTCGGGCAACGTTGCCGAACTGGAAGGGTTTATCGGGCGCACCATCCGCTTCCAGGTCGAAACCATGTATTCCCAGGAACAATACGACGTGGTGCTGCTCTGAAGCGTTTTGTTTTGATTGTTCGAGAATGGCTGGCCTCAGCTTTTTGCAAAACTTTTGCCATGGGAGCCACCTGACATGGACCGTCTGACACGCATATTGGCCGCACTGACCCGCTGGGGTCTGGGCCTGTGCGCGTTGGTTTTGGTGTTGATGGCGCTCTACGTCAGCCTTGGCCGGGAGCTGATGCCGCTAGTCGCCGAGTACCGCACCGACATCGAAACCAAAGCCAGCGATGCCTTGGGCATGCCGTTGCAGATCGGCGAGCTCGAAGGCAACTGGAGTGGATTCGCCCCTATATTGATGGCCCGCGACGTGACGGTCGGCGACGGCGCCAATGCCTTGCACCTGGATCAGGTGCGCGCGGTGCCGGACCTTTGGGCCAGCTTGTTGGCCCGCCAGGTACGCATCGCTCATCTGGAGTTCAGCGGCCTCAAGATCAACCTCAGGCAAGGTGAGGGCGGTCAGTGGGCTCTGGAAGGTTTGCCGATGCGCCAGGACCAGCCCACCGATCCGGAGCAACTGCTCAATCAGATGCAGATGATCCAGCAACTGTCGGTGCTCGACAGCCAGGTGACCTTGCAGCCGTTTGGCGAATCGCCGCTGACCTTGACTTATGTCGGCCTGAATCTGAAAACCGGGGCGTCGCGGCAGCGGCTCGACGCACGGCTGACCCTGCCGGACGGGCAACCGGTGGCCATGAGCCTGCGTACCCGTATTCGAGCCAGCCAATGGAAGGACGGTGAAGCCGAGGTCTACCTGAGCCTGCCGCAAAGCGACTGGTCGAAGTGGTTGCCTGAACGTCTGACCCAACAGTGGATTTTTTCCGAGATCAAGGCCGGCGGCGAGCTGTGGGTGACTTGGGGCAAAGGCGCCTTGCAAAGCGCTGCGGTGCGCGTGAACGCGCCACAACTCAAGGGTGCCTACGCCGAGCGCAAGCCGATCCAGATCAATAACCTGGCGCTCAATGGTTACTTCCAGCGCAGTGCCAAAGGTGCGTCAGTGACTCTGGACTCCCTGGCGATGAACTTCGGCGAGACCCGCTGGGAAACGCATCTGCAGCTCACGCAAAACGCCGCCACTGATAAAACCGAAGAACTCTGGCACCTGCAAGCCGACCGGGTTGATCTCACGCCGCTGACCCCGCTGCTCAACGCACTGGCGCCGTTACCAGAGGGTTTTGCCACGGTCGTCGAGCGGCTCAAGGTCACGGGTGGCCTGCGTAACGTGCTGGTCGACTTCCGTCCCAATGCCACCGACGACAGCAAGTTCGGGTTTGCCGCCAACCTCGACCAGGTGGGCTTCGACGCCTATCACGGTGCGCCGGCGGCGCGAAATGTCAGCGGCAGCATCAGCGGTGACCTGGGGCACGGCGAACTGCGCATGGACAGCAAGGATTTCATGCTGCACCTGGACCCGATTTTCGCCAAGCCATGGCAGTACATTCAGGCCAATGCGCGGCTGACCTGGAAACTCGATAAAGAAGGTTTCACCCTGATCGCGCCGTATCTGAAAGTGCTGGGCGAGGAAGGCAAGATCGCCGGCGACTTCCTGATTCGCCTGTATTTCGATCACACCCGGGAAGACTACATGGACCTGCGGGTCGGCCTGGTGGACGGTGACGGTCGCTACACCGCCAAGTACTTGCCGACGGTCCTCAGTCCGGCGCTGGACGAATGGCTGCGCACGGCGATTCTCAAGGGCGCGGTGGATCAAGGCTTCTTCCAGTATCAAGGGTCGCTCAGCCACGGTGCCGCGGATGTCGATCGCAGCATCAGCCTGTACTTCAAGGTTCACGATGCCGAACTGGCCTTCCAGCCGGGCTGGCCCCATGTCAGCAAGGTCAGCGGCGATGTGTTTGTCGAAGACAGCGGCGTGCGGATTCTGGCCAGCAAGGGCCAATTACTCGACACCCAGGTCAACGATATCTACGTCGACATTCCCCATGTGCCAGCCGGGCAGAACGTTCATTTGTTCCTCGATGGCGGATTTGCCGGCGGTTTGGGCGATGGCCTGAAAATCCTCCAGGAAGCACCGATCGGTACCGGAGCAACCTTTGCCGGCTGGGAAGGCGAGGGTGACCTGCAAGGCAAGTTGAAGCTCGATATTCCCCTGGCAAAAGGCGAGGAGCCGAAGATCCTCGTCGATTTCAAGACCGCCAAGGCGCGCTTGAAGCTGGCCGAACCTGCGCTGGAACTGACCCAACTCAAAGGTGATTTCCGTTTCGACAGCGGCAAAGGCCTGACCGGGCAGAACATCAGCGCCCGGGCGTTCGACAAACCGGTCACCGCACAGATATTTGCCGATGGCAGCCCGGGCAAGCACAGTACCCGGGTGGCCGCGTCAGGGCAGGTCGAGGTCAAGAAACTGACCGACTGGCTGAAGGTCACCCAACCTCTGCCGGTGAGCGGTGTGATCCCGTATCAACTGCAACTGACACTGGACGGCGCCGACAGCCAGTTGATGGTCAATTCCAGCCTCAAGGGCGTGGCCGTCGATTTGCCTGCACCGTTCGGCATAACCTCCGAGGCCGGGCGCGACACCACGTTCCGCATGACCTTGCAGGGCGACGAGCGGCGTTATTGGGTCAATTACGGAGATTTGGCGAGTTTCACGTTCGCGGCCCCGGCCAGTAGTTTCGCCGACGGTCGCGGGGAGTTGTTCCTCGGTGGCGGCGAGTCCGTCTTGCCTGGCACCAAAGGCCTGCGGATACGGGGCGTGCTGTCGGAGCTGGACGTTGGCCCGTGGAAGGATCTGGTGGACAGATACGCCGGACAAGACCCCGGCGGCAGCGCCAGGCAACTGCTCAGCGGCGCGGATTTCAAGGTGGGCAAGCTCAGCGGTATCGGCACCACCCTCGATCAGGCCTCGATCCAGCTGGCGCGCAAGCCTTCCGCCTGGGCGCTACAACTGGACAGCCAGCAGATCAATGGCAGCGCCAGCCTTCCCGATGCGAAAGCCACGCCGATCACGATCAATCTGCAAACTGTGCGCCTGCCCGCACCGGACCCGACCGTGCTGGCCGATGAAAACTCGCCGGATCCGCTGGCGTCGGTGGACCCGACAAAAATCCCCGCGATGGACATCACCATCAATCAGCTATTCCAAGGGCAGGATCTGGTGGGGGGCTGGTCGCTGAAAATTCGTCCGACGCCCAAGGGCATCGTGTTCGACTCCCTGGACCTGGGCCTCAAGGGCATGCTGTTGGTGGGCAGCGGTGGCTGGGAAGGCGTGCCTGGCGCCAGCAATAGCTGGTACAAGGGCCGTATCAGCGGCAAGAACCTCGCCGATGTGCTCAAGGGCTGGGGGTTTGCGCCGAGCGTCACCAGCCAGGACTTCTATATGGATGTCGATGGCCGCTGGCCCGGCTCACCGGCCTGGGTGGCGACCAAGCGTTTCTCCGGCACGCTTGATGCGACCCTCAATCAGGGTCAGTTCGTCGAGGTTGAGGGCAGTGCCCAGGCGCTGCGGGTATTTGGCTTGCTCAACTTCAACTCCATCGGCCGGCGCCTGCGCCTGGACTTCTCCGACCTGTTCGGCAAAGGCCTGAGTTATGACCGGGTCAAGGGGCTGCTGGTCGGGACCAATGGTGTGTATGTCACCCGTAAGCCGATCCAGCTGACGGGCCCGTCGAGCACCATTGAACTCGACGGCACCCTGAACATGGTGGCCGATCAGATCGATGCGAAACTGATGGTGACCTTGCCGGTGACCAATAACCTGCCGATTGCCGCATTGATCGTCGGTGCACCCGCGGTCGGCGGGGCGCTGTTCCTGATCGACAAGCTGATCGGAGACCGGGTCGCCCGTTTCGCCAGTGTGAAGTACACCGTCAAAGGGCCTTGGAAAGAACCGAAGATTGCCTTCGACAAGGCTTTTTGAAACGCCATCCTTCGGGCCTATGGAGTAGCATGGCCATTGCGGCTCGCCCCTTGTAGGAGCGAGCCCGCTCGCGATGGACGTGAACGATGACGCAGGCTGTCTGAAAAAACGCGTCGCATTCAAACTCATCGCGAGCAAGCTCGCTCCTACAAGGTCTGTGTTGGTTTCAATAAGGAAAAGGCCATGTCTCTAGCGGTGATTCAAATGGTCAGCCAGAGCGATGTGCTGGCCAATCTGGCCCAGGCCCGTCGGCTGCTCGAGCGAGCGGCCGCCGGTGGCGCGAAGCTCGCGGTATTGCCGGAAAACTTCGCCGCCATGGGCCGGCGCGACATTGCCGACATCGGACGCGCCGAAGCACTGGGCGAAGGCCCGATCCTGCCCTGGTTGAAACAGACCGCACGCGACCTCAAGTTATGGATTGTGGCCGGCACGTTGCCGTTGCCGCCGGTGGATCAACCGGCGGCCAAGGTGCATGCCTGTTCGTTGCTGGTCGATGACCAGGGTGAAACGGTGGCGCGCTACGACAAGCTGCACCTGTTCGACGTCGACGTGGCCGACAATCGCGGCCGTTATCGTGAATCCGATGACTATGCTTATGGCAGTGGGGTCGTGGTGGCGGACACACCGGTTGGGCGGGTTGGCCTGACGGTCTGTTACGACTTGCGCTTCCCGGAGCTGTACAGCGAATTGCGCGCGGCCGGCGCGGAACTGATTACCGCCCCTTCGGCCTTCACGGCGGTGACCGGCGCGGCGCATTGGGATGTGCTGATTCGCGCACGGGCCATCGAGACACAATGTTATGTGCTCGCGGCTGCCCAGGGTGGGACGCATCCGGGGCCGCGGGAAACTTTCGGTCATGCTGCCATCATCGACCCGTGGGGGCGTGTGCTGGCACAACAGGATCAAGGCGAGGCCGTGCTGCTGGCCGAACGCGACAGCAGCGAACAGGCGTCCATCCGGGCGCGGATGCCGGTGTCCAGTCACCGGCGCTTTTTCTCGCAGGGCGCCCAGCGACCTGCATCAGAACGACGAATTTAAGGCGTAAAGCATATGAGCGAGTTGTTGTCCTCAGTCAGTGAACACCTGCTGGCGCCCGGTGGCGTCACGATCGAGAGCCTGCAAGGCGTGCTAGGCGACCTGGCCGGGCCGGGCATCGATGCGGCCGACCTGTATTTCCAGGGGCAGATCTCCGAGTCCTGGGCGCTGGAAGACGGCATCGTCAAGGAAGGCAGCTTCAACCTTGACCAAGGTGTGGGCGTGCGCGCGCAATCGGGTGAAAAAACCGGTTTTGCCTACAGCAATGCCATCACCCTGGAAGCCCTTGGCGCGGCGGCGCGGGCCGCCCGTTCGATTTCCCGCGCTGGCCAGAATGGCACCGTGCAGGCATTCACCAGCCAGGATGTCGCGCAGTTGTATGCGCCGGACAATCCCCTGGAAGTGCTGACCCGTGCCGAGAAAGTCGATTTGCTCAAGCGAATCGATGCCGCGACCCGCGCCCTCGACCCTCGCATCCAGCAAGTCACCGTGAGCATGGCCGGTGTCTGGGAACGGATTCTGGTGGCTTCCACCGACGGCGGTCTGGCGGCGGATGTACGGCCGCTGGTGCGCTTCAACGTCAGCGTGATCGTCGAGCAGAACGGTCGCCGCGAGCGCGGGGGGCATGGCGGTGGCGGTCGGACCGATTACCGTTATTTCCTCGGCGAAGACCGCGCCATGGGCTATGCCCGTGAAGCGTTGCGCCAGGCGCTGGTCAACCTCGAAGCCATTCCGGCACCGGCCGGTACCTTGCCGGTGGTGCTCGGTTCCGGCTGGTCGGGCGTGTTGCTGCACGAAGCGGTCGGTCATGGTCTGGAAGGCGACTTCAACCGCAAGGGCAGTTCGGCCTACAGCGGTCGCATGGGCGAGATGGTTGCGTCGAAGCTGTGCACCATTGTCGATGACGGCACCCTGGCCGGTCGCCGTGGCTCGTTGAGTGTCGACGACGAAGGCACGCCGACCGAGTGCACCACGCTGATCGAAAACGGCGTACTCAAGGGCTACATGCAGGACAAGCTCAACGCCCGCCTGATGGGCGTGGCACGCACCGGTAACGGCCGTCGCGAATCCTACGCGCACCTGCCGATGCCGCGCATGACCAACACCTACATGCTCGCCGGCGAAAGCGACCCGGCGGAAATCATCGCTTCGGTGAAGCGCGGCATTTACTGCGCCAACCTGGGTGGCGGTCAAGTGGACATCACCAGCGGCAAGTTCGTGTTCTCCACCAGCGAGGCGTACCTGATCGAGGACGGCAAGATTACCGCTCCGGTCAAGGGTGCGACCCTGATCGGCAACGGGCCGGAAGCCATGAGCAAGGTGTCGATGGTCGGTAATGATCTGTCGCTGGACAGCGGCGTGGGTACGTGTGGCAAGGATGGGCAGTCGGTGCCGGTGGGTGTCGGCCAGCCAACGCTGAAGATTGATGCGATCACCGTGGGTGGCACGGGGTCGTAAGAAGTGAGGCTGCGGGTGAGCTGCGAGGCAGCTCACCCGCTTCGAGAATTAACGCAGACCGCGTTGAGTCTCGTCCAGCTCACGGATGTACTTGAAGATTTTACGGCTGGAAGCAGGAGGTTTGTTTTGCGCAACCTCATGCTGGGCCTGACGGATCAGGGATCGCAATTGCTGGCGGTCCGCGTCCGGGTAGTCGACGACGAATTTTTCCAGTACGGCATCGTCGCCGGCAATCAGACGATCGCGCCAGCGTTCCAGGTTATGGAAGCGTTCGTTGTATTGACGGGTGGAGGCATCGAGTTGATCGAGCAGAACCAGAATGGCGGCAGTGTCCTGATCGCGCATCAGTTTGCCGATGAACTGAAGGTGCCGTTTTCGCGCGATGTTCGCGGTGTGCTTGGGCGCATCGGCCAGAGCCCGACGCATTCCGTCGGTCAAGGGCAGTTTTGCCAGCAAGTCAGGCTTGAGTGTTGTAAGGCGCTCGCCAAGGTCAACCAGAGCATGCAGCTCGCGTTTGACCTGGGATTTGCTTTTTTCTCCCGTATCGAGGGAGTCGTCGTAAGAATCAACCATGGTGGCCGTCCGCAAAGAAACGCCGCCATGATAACCAGTCGGGGGCCGCTTGTCCGGCCCGGTCGCTCGATGACCGTTACCGAAAGCAGAATTTGAGTGGAGAACAGCATGAGTGCAGTTGAAAGCGTCGGCCCACAAGCGTTGCCGGCACTGCAGGAACAAGTCGAGCAGATCATCGCTGAAGCCAAGCGCCAGGGGGCCAGCGCCTGTGAAGTGGCGGTGTCGCTGGAGCAGGGGTTGTCGACTTCGGTGCGCCAGCGTGAGGTCGAAACCGTTGAGTTCAACCGCGACCAGGGGTTTGGCATCACCTTGTACGTGGGGCAGCGCAAAGGCTCGGCCAGCACCTCGGCCAGCGGTCCTGATGCGATTCGCGAAACCGTCGCCGCTGCACTGGCCATCGCCAAACACACTTCGGAAGACGAAGCCTCGGGCCTTGCGGATGCCGCGCTGATGGCGCGCGATATTCCGGATTTCGACCTGTTCCACCAATGGGACATCACTCCGGAACAAGCCATCGAACAGGCCCTGGCCTGCGAAGCCGCGGCGTTTGCCGCCGACAGCCGGATCAAGAACGCCGACGGCACCACCCTCAGTACCCATCAGGGCTGCCGCGTTTATGGCAATAGCCACGGCTTTATCGGCGGTTACGCATCGACTCGGCACAGTCTGAGCTGCGTGATGATCGCCGAGGCCGATGGCCAGATGCAGCGCGATTACTGGTACGACGTGAACCGCCAGGGCAATCTGCTCGCCGACCCGGTGAGCATCGGTCAACGCGCTGCGCAACGGGCGGCAAGTCGTCTGGGCGCACGTCCGGTACCGACTTGCGAGGTGCCGGTGCTGTTTTCCGCAGAGTTGGCTGGGGGGCTGTTCGGCAGTTTCCTGTCGGCGATTTCCGGCGGCAGCCTGTATCGCAAGTCGTCCTTCCTTGAGGGCACTCTCGGGCAGAAGCTGTTTCCGGAGTGGCTGACCATCGACGAACGTCCGCATCTGATGCGTGCCATGGGCAGTGCAGCGTTCGACGGTGATGGTTTGGCAACCTACGCCAAACCGTTCGTCGAAAAGGGCGAGTTGGTGTCTTACATCCTCGGCACCTATTCCGGCCGCAAGCTCGGTATGCCGAGCACGGCCAACGCCGGTGGCGTGCACAACCTGTTCGTCACCCATGGCGACGAAGACCAGGCGGCGTTGCTGCGGCGCATGGGGCGTGGCTTGCTGGTGACTGAATTGATGGGGCAGGGCCTCAACATGGTCACCGGCGATTACTCCCGTGGTGCAGCGGGTTACTGGGTCGAGAACGGTGAAATCCAGTTCGCGGTCCAGGAAGTGACCATCGCCGGCAACATGCGCGACATGTTCAAGCAGATCGTTGCCGTGGGTAATGATCTGGAACTGCGCAGTAACATTCGCACCGGCTCGGTGCTGATCGAGCGGATGACGGTGGCAGGCAGCTAAGCCACGGCCGCTTCACCAAAAGGCGCGCCACCCATTGGGTGGCGCGCCTTTTTTGTTGGCTACAACTCAGATCCCCTGTGGGAGCGAGCTTGCTCGCGATAGCAGCGTGTCAGACGAAATCAATGTTGAAAGTGATGACGCCTTCGCGAGCAGGCTCCCTCCCACAATGGATCTGCTGTGTCGGCACGGCCTTGTTTTGGTTCTCATTATCATATAATAATAAATCTCATTACCGAATGAGCCCCGGATCATGAGTTCTGCCTTGCACGAGCAGCCTTACCTCGAAAGCTGGCGCTGGATGAGTCGCCAGATCCGTTGCGCGATGAACCCCGACGAGCCTCGCCTGATCGACCACTACCTGGCCGAAGGCCGGTACCTGGCGTGTTGCACGGCCACCTCACCCTGGACCGTCGCCGAAACTTCCTTCCGATTGTTGCTCGATACCGCCGCCGATGTCGCGCTGCCGTGGCACTGGCGCACTTACTGTCTCGACCAGGCCTGGCGCCCGCTGCGCGAACTGGAACGCCTCTCGTTGTGCAAATGCCGCCTCAAGCGCTGGCAGAGCTACACCTGGCAACTCGCTACCTGTGAGTTGCAGCCCTCGATTCCTCTCATAGAACTGATGCAAGGATCTCCCGATGAGTAATACCCGTATCGAACGCGACAGTATGGGCGAGCTTCAGGTCCCGGAAGACGCCCTCTACGGCGCACAGACCCAGCGTGCGGTGGATAACTTCCCGATCAGCGGCAAACCGATGCCGGTTCAGTTCATCCGCGCCTTGATCCTGGCCAAGGCAGCGGCCGCCCGCACCAACGTCGAGCTCAAGCAGATCGGCGAAGCCCAGGGCAAAGCCATCGTCGACGCAGCCCAGGGCTTGCTCGAAGGTGATTTCATGCAGCACTTCCCGGTGGATGTGTTCCAGACCGGTTCCGGCACCAGCTCGAACATGAACGCCAACGAAGTGATCGCCACGCTGGCCAGCCGCTTGCTGGGCGAGGCGGTGAACCCCAACGATCACGTCAACTGCGGGCAGAGCAGCAACGACATCATCCCGACCACCATTCACGTCAGCGCAGCACTGGCGCTCCATGAACAACTGCTGCCGGCGCTGACGCATCTGGTGCAGGTCATCGAGCGCAAGGCCGAGCAGGTTCATCACCACGTCAAAACCGGGCGTACGCACCTGATGGACGCCATGCCGGTGCGCATGAGCCAGGTGCTCAACGGTTGGGCGCAGCAGCTCAAGGCCAACATCGGCCATCTGCAGGGCTTGCAGCCAAGCCTGCAATCCCTGGCTCAAGGCGGCACGGCGGTGGGCACGGGTGTCAACGCCCACCCCGAGTTCGCGGCGCGGTTCAGCCAGCAGCTAAGCAAATTGACCCGGGTTAAGTTCCAGCCAGGCAAGGACCTGTTCGCGCTGATCGGCTCCCAGGACACTGCCGTTGCCGTCTCCGGACAGCTAAAGGCCACCGCCGTGTCGCTGATGAAAATCGCCAACGATCTGCGCTGGATGAACTCCGGCCCGCTGGCCGGCCTTGGCGAGATCGAACTGCAAGCCTTGCAGCCGGGCTCTT
Organism: Pseudomonas jessenii; assembly: GCF_002236115.1. Classification (GTDB taxonomy): domain Bacteria; phylum Pseudomonadota; class Gammaproteobacteria; order Pseudomonadales; family Pseudomonadaceae; genus Aquipseudomonas; species Aquipseudomonas jessenii. The sequence goes on from NZ_NIWT01000004.1 coordinate 160,530, forward strand.
CGATCATGCCGGGCAAGGTCAACCCGGTCATTCCAGAGGCCACCGCGATGGTCGCGGCTCAGGTCATCGGCAACGACAGTGTTATCACCATCGCCGGTCAGTCGGGCAATTTCGAACTGAACGTGATGCTGCCGATCATCGCCCAGAACCTGCTGAGCAGTATCGAGTTGCTGGCCAATTCCAGTCGTCTGCTGGCAGACAAGGCCATCGCCAGCTTCAAGGTCAACGAAGGCCGGATCAAGGAAGCACTGTCACGCAACCCGATTCTGGTCACCGCGCTCAACCCGATCATCGGTTACCAGAAGGCTGCCGAGATTGCCAAGAAGGCCTATCAGCAAGGTCGGCCGGTGATTGACGTCGCGCTGGAACACAGCGACCTGACGCGCAGCCAACTGGAAGAATTGCTCAACCCGGAAAAACTCACTGCGGGCGGCGTCTAAGCCCCGTTACCGCTTTGGAGGCGCACCATGGAGCACTGGAAACGCACGATCGAAAGAGCCAATCGCTTTTTCATGCTGGGTGAACTGGTCGATGCCCGCGAGGCGTACCTGCAGGCATTGGCTCTGGCCCAGGTGCTGTTCGAGCGCTGGGCGGATGCCGACGAAGCGGTAGCGGCCTGCGTGATTTCCCATCACAACCTGGCAGACCTGCACTTGCGTCTGAATCAGCCGGAGGAGAGCGCCGAATATTTGTGTGCCATCCACCAACGGCTGCTGCAGACCATGCAGGACCCGCGGCTACCTCAAACATTGCGAGAAGCCGCGTTGCGCCAGAGCAGCAAGACCTACGTCGAGCTGCTGAATTTCATCAGTGAGCACGGCGAGTATCCGCGTACCCATCGGCTGCTGCACATCGATGCCGCTTCGCCTGCGCCTCATCATCATGGAGTCCATTGAACATGGCTTTTACCTTGCCTGCCTTGCCGTACGCCTACGACGCCCTGGAGCCGCACATCGATGCGCAGACCATGGAGATCCACTACACCAAGCATCACCAGACCTACATCAATAACCTGAACACGGCTGTTGAAGGCACCGAGTATGCCGAGTGGCCCGTGGAGAAGCTGGTGTCCGCCGTTCAGCAACTGCCGGAAAAACTACGGACGGCGGTGATCAACCAAGGTGGCGGCCACGCCAATCATTCGTTGTTCTGGGAAGTCATGGCGCCCGACGGTGGTGGCGAGCCCGAAGGCGTGCTGGCCAAGGCCATCGATGAACAACTGGGCGGTCTCGACAGCTTCAAGGAAGCCTTTACCAAGGCCGCGTTGACCCGCTTCGGCAGCGGCTGGGCCTGGCTGAGCGTGACCCCGCAAAAGACCTTGGTAGTGGAAAGCAGCGGTAACCAGGACAGCCCGTTGATGAACGGCAATACCCCGATTCTGGGCCTCGACGTCTGGGAGCACGCCTATTACCTGCGTTATCAGAACCGTCGTCCGGAATACATCAGCGCGTTCTACCGCGTGATCAATTGGCCGCAAGTCGCTGCGCGCTATCAGGCCGCACTGGTTTAAGTCTTCCATAAAAACAATCCAAGGCTGGACTATGGGCACTGAAACACTGGCGATCGGAAATGGACGGATGTTTCGTTACGCGTTCGGATCGCTGTTACTTCTGGCGGGAATGAGCCTTTTGGTTGCCCATGGGCTGGCATGGCTCGACCTTGAGCCGAAGTTGCTGCGCGCACTGCAGGGCGGTGCGATCTGCGCCTTGGGTACCGCGCTGGGCGCGGTGCCGGTGTTGGTGATTCGGCGGATGCCGCAGAGGCTCAGCGACACTTTGCTTGGCTTTGGCGCTGGCGTGATGCTGGCTGCGACGGCATTTTCGCTGATCGTTCCGGGCATCTCTGCCGCCGAAGGGCTTGGACTGTCACCTTGGGCGTCCAGTGGGCTGATCAGCTTCGGCATTATGCTCGGCGCCTTCCTGTTGTTCCTGGTGGATCGGAAGGTCTCTGGCGCCAGCCCGGACATGCTGGTCGGCACGCTGGAACGACCGGTCATTGCTCCGCGGATCTGGCTGTTCGTATTTGCCATCATCGCCCACAACATCCCGGAAGGCATGGCGGTAGGTGTTTCGGCCGGTGGCGCAATGCCTGACGCCGACAGCCTGGCCATGGGCATTGCCTTGCAGGATGTACCGGAAGGGTTGGTCATCGCTTTGGTGCTGGCCGGGGCAGGGATGTCCCGGGGCAAGGCGTTCCTGATCGGTGCGGCGTCAGGTTTGGTAGAACCGGTGTTCGCACTGCTATGCGCGTGGCTGGTGAGCCTGGCCGAACTGCTGCTGCCTTTGGGATTGGCGCTGGCGGCGGGGGCGATGCTGCTGGTGGTGACCCACGAAGTCATTCCCGAGTCGCGCCGCAATGGTCATGACAAGCTTGCCAGCCTCGGGCTGCTGATGGGGTTTTGTTTGATGATGGTGATGGATACAGCCCTCGCTTGATTTGTGGTGAGGGGCTTTTGTGGTTGTATTACTCGCCTTCGTCGAAGAAGTTGTTGATCAACGCCACCAGAGCATCCAGCGCTTCCTGTTCCTGCTCGCCTTCTGTGCTCAAGTGGATCGTGGTGCCTTTGCCGGCGGCCAGCATCATCATCGCCATGATGCTTTTACCATCGACCATGGACTGTGGTGTACGTCCGGCCCTGATCTGGCACGGGAACTGACCTGCTACCCCAACGAATTTTGCAGAAGCGCGAGCGTGCAGACCCAGTTTATTGATGATTTCGATTTCCAGAGCAGGCATCGCGATGTGAATCCTTTAGCTGAGGTCGCGGTGGCGGACCTGGACGTTCTTCAGGGATTGTTGCAGCGTTTGCCCCAGGCGCTCGGTCAGGTAGACGGAACGGTGATGTCCGCCAGTGCAGCCAATGGCAATGGTGACGTAGGCGCGGTTGCTGGCGGCAAAGCGAGGCAGCCACTTTAGCAGGTATGTGGAAATGTCCTGGAACATCTCTTCGACATCCGGCTGAGCCGCCAGGTATTCGGCAACCGGTTGATCGAGCCCGGACTGTTCGCGCAACTCCGGTTTCCAGTAAGGGTTGGGCAGGCAGCGCACATCGAACACCAGGTCGGCGTCCACCGGCATGCCGCGCTTGAAGCCGAAGGATTCCACCAGGAACGCAGTCCCCGGCTCCGGCTGATTCAACAGACGCAGTTTGATGGCATCGCGCAGTTGATAGAGGTTCAGGCTGGTGGTGTTGATCTTGAGATCGGCGAGGTCGGCAATCGGCCCGAGCAGGACGCTCTCGACGCTGATGGCTTCGGCCAGCGAGCGGTTGGCGTTGGTCAGGGGGTGACGCCGTCGGGTTTCCGAGAAGCGCTTGAGCAGTGTTTCTTCGTCGGCGTCCAGGTACAGCACATCGCACTGGATGTGGCGGGCACGGACTTCCTCGAGCAGGTCGGGGAAGCGTGACAGGTGGCTGGGCAGGTTGCGCGCGTCAATGGAAACGGCGACCAGCGGCTGCAACATCTCGGTATGAACCAGGGCGCGTTCGGCCAGCTCCGGCAGCAGACCGGCTGGCAGGTTGTCGATGCAGTAGTAGCCGCTGTCCTCAAGAACGTCGAGGGCGGTACTTTTACCTGAGCCGGAACGGCCACTGACGATGATCAAGCGCATGATTACTGACCGTTTTGCTCGTCAAGGACAACCTGATACAGGGCTTCGTTGCTTGCAGCACTACGCAGCTTTTCGCGAACTTCCTTGCGGTCGAGCATGCTGGCGATCTGTCGCAGCAGCTCAAGGTGCGCATCGGTGGCGGCTTCCGGGACCAACAGCACGAACAGCAGGTCAACCGGCGCGCCGTCGATGGCGTCGAAATCGATAGGGGCGTCCAGGTGCATCAATGCACTGATGGGCGAAACACAGCCCTTGAGACGGCAATGTGGAATAGCGATGCCATTGCCAAACCCGGTGGAGCCGAGTTTTTCACGGGCGATCAGCGCCTCGAAGACATCTTGCATCTCCAGGGCCGGCACTTCGCGGGCGATAAGATTGGCAATTTGTTCGAGGGCTTTCTTTTTACTGCCTCCCGGCACGTTCACCAGGGAACGGCCGGGGGTCAGGATACTTTCAAGTCGGATCATGGGTTGGGAGTGTTAACGACCGGTTGCGCCCTGGAGGAGGCTCTGGGTCTTTTCCTTATGCTTTTTGAGTTGTTTATCCAGCTTGTCGGTGAGTGCGTCGATCGCGGCATACATATCGGTATGTTCCGCGTTGGCGACCACTTCATTCCCGGGAATATGCAGCGTGGCTTCGATTTTCTGCTTCAGTTTTTCGACGGTCATCGTGACCTGCACATTAGTGATCTTGTCGAAATGTCGCTCCAATCGTTCGAGTTTTTCGCCGATGTAGGTGCGAAGAGGTTCGGTCACTTCCAGTTGGTGTCCACTGATGTTGACTTGCATACAGCTTCTCCTTCGTTGCCAGTGCATAAAGCGGCAGATCAGATGATCTACCACTGGAACGCTGTGGCGTGGCCCTACATCAACCGCTTGCGTTCGCTCGAAGGCGCGATCCCGAGGGATTCGCGGTACTTGGCGACGGTGCGGCGAGCCACCTGAATGCCTTGTGCCTCCAGTAAACCAGCGATCTTGCTGTCACTCAACGGCTTTTTCTGATTTTCCGCTGCAACCAGTTTTTTGATGATCGCCCGGATCGCCGTGGACGAGCATTCGCCGCCTTCGGAGGTGCTTACGTGACTGGAAAAAAAGTACTTCAGTTCATAAATGCCCCGGGGGGTGTGCATGAACTTCTGGGTGGTCACCCGTGAAATCGTCGATTCATGCATGCCGACCGCTTCGGCGATGTCATGCAGGACCAGCGGCTTCATGGCTTCGTCGCCGTACTCCAGAAAGCCGCGCTGATGCTCGACGATCTGGGTGGCAACCTTCATCAGGGTTTCATTGCGGCTTTGCAGGCTCTTGATGAACCAGCGGGCCTCCTGCAACTGATTGCGCATGAAGGTATTGTCGGCGCTGGTGTCGGCGCGGCGCACGAAACCGGCGTACTGGGCATTGACCCGCAGCCGTGGCACCGACTCCTGATTGAGCTCCACCAGCCAGCGCTCGTTGTCCTTGCGCACGATGACGTCAGGAACGACGTACTCGGCTTCGGTGGACTCGATCTGCGAGCCCGGGCGCGGGTTGAGGCTCTGGACCAGCTCGATGACCTGGCGCAGCTCATCTTCCTTGAGCTTCATGCGACGCATCAACTGGCTGTAGTCGCGGCTGCCAAGCAGGTCGATGTAATCGGTGACCAGGCGCTTGGCCTCGGCCAGCCAAGGGGTCTTGGCAGGCAGCTGGCGCAATTGCAGCAGCAGGCATTCGCCCAGGTTGCGGGCGCCGATACCGGCGGGCTCGAATTGCTGGATGCGGTGCAGGACGGCTTCGATTTCGTCCAGTTCGATGTCCAGTTCCGGGTCGAACGCTTCGAGGATTTCCTCGAGGGTTTCGTCCAGGTAGCCCTGATTGTTGATGCAGTCGATCAGGGTCACGGCGATCAGGCGATCGGTGTCGGACATCGGGGCCAGGTTCAGTTGCCACAGCAAGTGGCTCTGCAGGCTTTCGCCGGCCGAGGTGCGGGTGGTGAAGTCCCACTCGTCATCATCATTGCTGGGCAGGCTGCTGGCGCTGGTCTGGTAAACGTCTTCCCACGCGGTGTCGACGGGGAGTTCGTTGGGGATACGCTCGTTCCAGTCACCCTCATCGAGGTTATCAACCGTCGGGGCGCTTTCCTGGTAGGAGGGCTCCTGGATGTCGGTGTTGGGCTTTTGTTCGGCGTTGTCGGCCAGGGGGTCGGAATTGTCGAAGTCGTCGCCTTCTTCCTGGCGTTCGAGCATCGGATTGGACTCCAGGGCCTCCTGGATTTCCTGTTGCAGGTCCAGGGTCGACAATTGGAGCAGGCGGATGGCCTGTTGCAGCTGCGGTGTCATCGTCAGCTGCTGGCCCATTCTCAAGACTAGCGATGGTTTCATGGCAGGGGCTTAACACCTTATTCGCCGGCGCACATGCGCCATCCACTACAGGGCGCCGGGGCGCCAAACTTAAGCAAATTATATGCCTGAAACTAAAGGGTTTGCCTAGAGCGCTGTAACAATAAAAAACTATAAAGCTGTGTTGCAGCGCTGCCCTTGTCGAGGGCTGACCACGCTTGTCGGCACGGAAGCGCTGGTGAGTGGCTGGTCAGGTGCCCGGGCAAGCTGCCTGGGCACGGCTCAGCGCTTACAGGCGGAACTCATGGCCCAGATACACTTCCTTGACCAGGTCGTTGGCCAGGATGGTCTCTGCGTCGCCTTCGGCAATCAGTTGGCCGTCATTGACGATATAGGCGGTTTCACAGATATCCAGGGTTTCACGAACGTTGTGGTCCGTGATCAGCACGCCAATGCCCTTGGCCTTGAGGTGGTGAATGATCTGCTTGATGTCGCCGACCGAAATCGGGTCCACGCCGGCGAAGGGCTCGTCGAGGAGGATGAATTTCGGGTTGGTGGCCAGGGCGCGGGCGATTTCCACGCGACGGCGCTCACCACCGGACAGGCTCATGCCCAGGTTGTCGCGGATGTGGCTGATGTGGAATTCCTGCAACAGGCTTTCCAGCTCCTTGCGACGACCGGCCTTGTCGAGTTCCTTGCGGGTCTCGAGGATGGCCATGATGTTGTCGGCCACCGACAGTTTGCGGAAGATCGATGCTTCCTGCGGCAAGTAGCCGATACCGGCCTTTGCGCGGCCGTGCATCGGTTGGTGGCTGACGTCCAGGTCATCGATCAGGACACGGCCCTGATCGGCTTGCACCAGGCCGACGATCATGTAGAAGCAGGTGGTCTTGCCGGCGCCGTTCGGGCCAAGCAGGCCGACGATCTGGCCGCTGTCGATGGACAGGCTGACGTCACGCACGACCTGGCGGCTCTTGTAGCTCTTGGCCAGATGCTGAGCTTTCAGAGTTGCCATTACTGGGCCTTTTTCTCGTCGGTTTTCTTCTTCGGCTGGATCACCATGTCGATACGCGGACGCGCCTCGGTGACTTTGCTGCCTGTGGCGCGACCGGCGCTGGCGAGTTTCTTGTCCGTGTCGTAGACAATTTTCTCGCCTTGGGTGACGTTGTTGTCCTTGTCGACAACTTTGGCCTTGTCGATCAGTACGACGCGATTTTGCGAAGCGTGATACTGGATCGTCACGCCCCAACCCTGGACAGGCTTGGTGTCGCCAGCCGTTTGCAATTGCTCGAAGTACGCCAGGTTGCCCACCGAGGTCACTACGTCAATGTCGCCAGCCGGGGTGCGGGTGATGGTAACGGTGTTGCCTGTCACCTTCATCGAGCCTTGGGTGATGATCACGTCACCCTTATAGGTAGCAATACCTTGCTTGTCGTCCAGTTGGGCATCGTCGGCCTGAATACGGATAGGCTGCTGTTGGTCTTCCGGCAGAGCCCAGGCGCTCACGCTTCCCAGTGCTGCGCCCAGACTGAGCAAAATCGGGAGGGTTTTAACGAGCCTCATACTGTCCTCTTACGTTCGATAGCAGGTGTATCCTGCTTTCTTTCAAATACGCTTTCATTCCCTTGCCAGTCGATACACCGCCAGCGCCGTCGATTCTAACGTCTTGCTCGGTCTGCGCATATTGCTGCTGCGGGAACACGGTCATGCGGGTGCTGGTGATCAGGGTTCTACGGTTTTTCTCGTCGAAGCGCGTGATGCGCACGTCATCGATCAGTTCGACCTGTGTGCCATCAGGGTTGACCTCGCCGCGCAGGCTCTGGACGTGCCACGGGAATTCAGTGCCGCGGAACACATTCAGGTCGGGATTGGTCAGCAATGTCACCTCGGTCGCTTTCACGTGCTCGACCTTGTCGGACACCAGATCATATTGCAGCTTGCCGTCGGGCAGGTACTGCACGCTGTGGGCGTTGATGGCGTAATAGTCGATCGCGCTTTCATCGACCGGCGTTACCGGCTTGTCGAGGAAGCGTTCCGGGCTGATGTTCCAGTAGCCAACCGCAGCGAATATCGCCGCGATGCAACTGAACATCAGGGTGTTGCGAAATTTTTTGCTCAGCATAGTGGGCTCACAGGTACGCCGCATTGGCCGCGTCGAGGCGGTCCTGGGCGCGCAGGATCAATTCGCAGAATTCGCGAGCGGCACCTTCGCCGCCACGGGCGAGGGTGATGCCGTGGGCGTGTTCACGCACGAAGCTGGCGGCATTGGCCACCGCCATGCCCAGGCCGACGCGGCGAATCACCGGCAGGTCCGGCAGGTCATCGCCGAGGTAGGCCACCTGTTCATAGCTCAAGTTGAGTTGGGCCAGCAGTTCGTCGAGTACCACCAGTTTATCCTCGCGCCCCTGATAGAGGTGCGGGATACCGAGGTTTTTGGCCCGCCGCTCGACCACCGGGGTCTTGCGGCCACTGATGATGGCGGTCTGCACGCCGGCGGCCATCAGCATCTTGATGCCCTGGCCGTCGAGGGTGTTGAACGTCTTGAACTCGCTGCCGTCTTCGAGGAAGTACAGGCGCCCATCGGTCAGCACGCCATCGACATCGAACACCGCCAGCTTGATCTGTTTGCCGCGTTGCAGCAGGTCCGCACTCATTACATTACTCCTGCACGCAGCAAGTCGTGCATGTTCAAGGCGCCGACCGGGCGGTCTTCACTGTCGACTACGACCAGCGCGTTGATTTTATGGTCTTCCATGATTTTCAGCGCTTCGGCGGCGAGCATCTCGGCGCGGGCAGTCTTGCCGTGTGCTGTCATGACCTGGTCGATGGTAGCGCTATGGATGTCGATGCTACGGTCCAGCGTGCGACGCAAGTCACCGTCAGTAAAAATCCCGGCCAGCTTTCCGTCGGCTTCCAGGATCACGGTCATGCCCAGGCCTTTGCGGGTCATTTCCATTAGCGCGTCCTTCAGCAGGGTGCCGCGCTGTACTTGCGGTAACTCTTGCCCGGCGTGCATGACATTTTCCACTTTCAGCAGCAGGCGTCGGCCCAGGGCGCCGCCGGGATGGGAAAAGGCGAAGTCTTCGGCGGTAAAGCCACGGGCTTCCAGCAGCGCGACTGCCAAGGCATCGCCCATGACCAGGGCGGCGGTGGTCGACGAGGTGGGGGCCAGGTTCAACGGACAGGCTTCGTGCTCGACGTGAACATTCAGGTTGACTTCGGCGGCCTTGGCTAGCGGCGAGTCAGGCTTGCCGGTCACGCTGATCAACTGAATGCCCAGGCGCTTGATCAGTGGCAGCAGGGTCACGATTTCATTGGTGGAGCCGGAATTCGAGAGCGCCAGAATGATGTCGTCGCGGGTAATCATGCCCATGTCACCGTGGCTGGCTTCAGCCGGGTGCACAAAAAACGCCGTGGTGCCGGTGCTGGCCAAGGTCGCGGCAATCTTGTTGCCGATGTGTCCCGACTTGCCCATGCCGACCACGACCACGCGGCCTTTGCTGGCCAGAATCATCTCGCAAGCGCGTACGAAATCTGCGTCGATATGGGGTAGCAGGCCTTGCACGGCTTCTACCTCGAGGCGGATGGTGCGTTGTGCTGATTGAATCAGGTCGCTGGATTGGCTCATGTCAGAAATCGTATAGCCTGATGAAAAGGCGGCGATTATAACGGTTATGATCGAATCCCTCACGCTAGTTCGTCGCGCATTGCCATCCTTGTTGCCGGAAACCTTCTAAACGGGGCCTTCAACCTGTCATGCGGCTGAACATGACCTGGCTTTGGCCTTGGGCGCGCAGCCGTTGCAGTGATATAGTTCGCCGCCAGTTCGGCCTGCCCGGGAGGTATGTGCTTTTGTCAGAAAGCCAGGCGTCCGAGTGAGAGGCTGCATCGCAAGGAGTTTAGATGAGTGCCGATAACGCCTACGCGGTCGAGCTGAAGGGACTGTCCTTCAAGCGCGGTGCGCGCAGCATTTTCAATAATGTCGATATCCGTATCCCGCGCGGCAAGGTCACCGGCATCATGGGGCCTTCCGGGTGTGGCAAGACCACGCTCTTGCGTCTGATGGGCGCCCAGTTGCGGCCCACCAAGGGCGAAGTCTGGGTCAACGGTCAGAACCTGCCAAAACTGTCGCGCAGCGACCTGTTCGACGCGCGCAAGCACATGGGCGTGCTGTTTCAGAGCGGCGCACTGTTTACCGACCTCGATGTCTTCGAGAACGTCGCTTTTCCGTTGCGTGTTCATACCCAACTGCCGGATGAAATGATCCGCGACATTGTCCTGCTCAAATTGCAGGCCGTGGGCTTGCGCGGTGCCATCGAGCTGATGCCCGACGAGCTTTCCGGCGGCATGAAACGCCGTGTTGCGCTGGCCCGGGCGATTGCGCTCGACCCGCAGATCCTCATGTACGACGAGCCCTTTGTCGGCCAGGACCCCATCGCAATGGGCGTGCTGGTGCGCCTCATCCGGTTGCTCAACGATGCGCTGGGCATCACCAGCATCGTGGTATCCCACGACCTGGCCGAGACCGCGAGCATTGCCGACTACATTTATGTGGTGGGCGATGGTCAGGTGTTGGGGCAGGGGACGCCTGACGAGTTGATGAATTCGGATGAACCGCGCATTCGTCAGTTCATGACCGGCGAACCCGATGGCCCGGTTCCGTACCATTTTCCAGCGACGGATTACCGCGCAGATCTTCTGGGGAAGCGCTGATGCGCAGAATTTCATTGATGGAGCGCGTTCGCCGCTTCGGCCAGGCCGGCATCGATGTGCTGGCGGTGTTCGGGCGTTCGAGCCTGTTCCTGTTCCATGCCTTGCTCGGCCGGGGCGGTATCGGTGGCGGCTTCGGGCTGCTGGTCAAGCAGTTGCATTCGGTGGGCGTGATGTCCCTGGTGATCATCGTGGTCTCCGGGGTGTTCATCGGCATGGTGCTGGCGCTGCAGGGCTTCAACATTCTTTCCAGCTATGGTTCGGAGCAGGCTGTCGGGCAGATGGTGGCGCTGACGCTGCTGCGTGAACTGGGGCCGGTGGTGACCGCCTTGCTGTTCGCCGGGCGCGCAGGTTCGGCGTTGACTGCCGAAATCGGCAACATGAAGTCCACCGAGCAGTTGTCCAGCCTGGAAATGATCGGGGTCGACCCGCTCAAGTACATCATCGCGCCACGCCTGTGGGCCGGTTTCATTTCCCTGCCGGTGCTGGCGATGATTTTCAGCGTGGTGGGTATCTGGGGCGGCTCGTGGGTAGCGGTCGACTGGCTGGGGGTCTATGAGGGCTCCTACTGGTCGAACATGCAGAACAGCGTGACGTTCGCCGACGATGTGCTCAACGGGATCATCAAAAGTATCGTCTTTGCCTTTGTCGTGACCTGGATCGCCGTATTCCAAGGCTATGACTGCGAATCCACTTCCGAGGGGATCAGTCGTGCCACTACCAAGACCGTTGTATATGCCTCGTTGGCAGTACTCGGCCTGGACTTTATTCTGACCGCCTTGATGTTTGGAGATTTCTGATGCAAAACCGCACCCTGGAAATCGGTGTCGGCCTTTTCTTGCTGGCTGGCATCCTGGCTTTGCTCTTGTTGGCGTTGCGGGTCAGTGGCCTGTCCCCGACTCCGAGCACCGACACGTATAAACTTTACGCCTACTTCGACAATATCGCCGGTTTGACGGTCAGAGCAAAGGTGACCATGGCCGGTGTGACCATCGGCAAGGTCACGGCCATCGATCTGGATCGCGACAGTTTCACCGGTCGGGTGACCATGCAGCTGGAAAAACGCATCGATAATCTGCCGGCGGACTCCACTGCATCTATCCTGACTGCTGGCCTGTTGGGCGAGAAGTACATCGGTATCAGCGTGGGCGGGGAAGACACCCTGCTCAAGGATGGTGGAACCATCCATGACACGCAGTCATCGCTGGTGCTCGAAGACCTGATCGGTAAATTCCTGCTCAATACCGTTAGCAAAGAAGCTAAATGAGGAACTGTTAAATGATCTCTATCTTGCGACGTGGCCTGTTGGTAATGCTCGCGGTGTTTCCGTTGGTGTCCCACGCCGTAGCGGCGACTTCGGCGCACGATCTGGTGCAGGACACAACCAACCGTATGCTCGCGGACCTGGCGGCAAACAAAGAGAAGTACAAGCAGGATCCGCAAGACTTTTATGCGGCGCTGAACACCATCGTCGGGCCGGTCGTGGATGCCGAGGGTATTTCCAAGAGCATCATGACGGTCAAGTACTCGCGTAAAGCTACGCCTGCACAGATGAAGACCTTCGAAGAAAACTTCAAGAAGGGTCTGTTCCAGTTCTATGGCAATGCCTTGCTGGAGTACAACAACCAGGGCATCACCGTTGAACCGGCCAAAGACGAGTCGGGCGACCGTACCAGTGTAGGCATGACTGTCAAAGGCAGCAGCGGCGCGATCTATCCAGTGTCCTACACGCTGGAAAAGATCAACGGCGAGTGGAAACTGCGTAACGTCATCATCAATGGCATCAATATCGGCAAGCTGTTCCGCGATCAGTTCGCCGATGCGATGCAGCGAAATGGCAACGACCTGGACAAGACCATCAATGGTTGGGCCGGGGAAGTCGCCAAGGCCAAGGAAGCCACCGACAAGAAACCAGAGCAGTCAGCCCAATGAGTGAGTCGGCAGTCCAGATGGACGAAGCGGGCGAGCTGCGACTCAGTGGCGTGCTGGATTACCGCACCGGCCCTGGCCTGCGCGAGCAGGGCAAGGCGCTGATCAAAGCCAGCAATGCTGCAGCGCTGGTGGTCGATTGCTCGGCGGTAACCAAGTCCAGCAGTGTCGGTTTGTCGTTGCTGCTGTGCTTTATCCGTGATGCGCAGGAGGCCGGCAAGGCCCTGAGCATCCGTGGGATGCCGGAAGACATGCGTGAAATCGCTCAGGTCAGCGAGCTGACCGAGCTGTTGGCGCATCCCTAACCCGCATCTATGAATAAGCCCCCCGTCTGAGTCCTGCTTGGCGGGGTTCGCAGGCGCGGGGCTTTTTTGTATGATGTCCGACCCGCGCGCACAGGGCGCCGATTGAGGTTGAGCATGCAGGCCAACGAAGTTAAGAGCTTTCTTGAAGGAAAGCTGCCCGGAACGAAAGTAGAAGTCGAGGGCGAAGGCTGCAATTTCCAGCTGAACGTGATTAGCGATGAACTGGCGGCGTTGAGCCCGGTCAAGCGTCAGCAGCAGGTCTATGCCCATTTGAACCCATGGATCACCGATGGCAGCATCCATGCGGTCACTATGAAATTTTTCAGCAGCGCGGCCTGGGCCGAGCGCACCTGAGCCCAAGGGCGTCGAGATTCTTATGGATAAATTGATTATTACTGGCGGTGCTCGTCTTGACGGCGAGATCCGCATCTCCGGGGCAAAGAACTCTGCCCTGCCGATCCTGGCGGCTACCCTGCTGTGCGATGGCCCGGTGACTGTGGCCAACCTGCCGCACCTGCACGACATCACCACCATGATCGAGCTGTTCGGGCGCATGGGTATCGAACCTGTGATCGACGAGAAGCTGGCCGTCGAAATCGACCCGCGCACCATCAAGACCCTGGTCGCACCTTACGAACTGGTTAAAACCATGCGTGCGTCGATTCTGGTGCTCGGTCCGATGGTTGCTCGTTTCGGTGAAGCCGAAGTCGCCTTGCCTGGCGGTTGCGCCATCGGTTCGCGTCCGGTTGACCTGCACATCCGTGGCCTGGAAGCCATGGGCGCCGTCATCGACGTCGAAGGCGGCTACATCAAGGCCAAGGCGCCTGAAGGTGGCCTGCGCGGTGCGCACTTCTTCTTCGATACCGTCAGTGTGACCGGTACCGAAAACATCATGATGGCCGCGGCCTTGGCCAAGGGCCGTAGCGTCCTGCAAAACGCCGCTCGCGAGCCTGAAGTGGTCGACCTGGCGAATTTCCTGAACGCCATGGGCGCCAAGGTTTCCGGCGCCGGTACCGATACCATCACCATCGATGGCGTCGAGCGTCTGCACACCACCACTTATAAAGTAATGCCTGACCGCATCGAAACCGGCACCTATCTGGTGGCGGCGGCGGTGACCGGTGGTCGTGTGAAGGTCAAGGATACGGATCCGACCATCCTCGAAGCCGTTCTGGAAAAACTCCGTGAGTCCGGTGCCGAAATCACCTGTGGCGAAGACTGGATCGAGCTGAACATGCACGGCAAGCGTCCGAAAGCCGTCAACGTGCGGACCGCTCCGTACCCGGCGTTCCCGACCGACATGCAGGCGCAGTTCATCTCCCTCAACGCCATTGCCGAAGGCACCGGCGCTGTGATCGAGACGATCTTCGAAAACCGCTTCATGCACGTCTACGAGCTGCACCGCATGGGCGCCAAGATCCAGGTCGAAGGCAACACCGCCATCGTCACCGGCACCGAAAAGCTCAAGGGCGCGCCAGTCATGGCGACCGACCTGCGTGCTTCGGCCAGCCTGGTGATCTCGGCCCTGATCGCCGAAGGCGACACGCTGATCGACCGCATCTACCACATAGACCGTGGCTACGAGTGCATCGAAGAAAAACTGCAGATGCTGGGCGCCAAGATCCGTCGCGTTCCGGGCTAGTCCCTGCTGTATGGGCATAAGGACATGCCCGTTGATTTGTTGAAGTCGAGCCGTTTTCGGCTCGATGTGTGTCCGGCGCCATTTGCGACCGGGCATGAGTACCTTGATAAGGACTGACGTTTCCCATGTTGACCATCGCACTGTCCAAGGGCCGCATCCTTGACGACACCCTGCCGCTTCTGGCTGAAGCGGGCATCGTGCCGACCGAGAATCCGGACAAGAGCCGCAAGCTGATCATTCCCACGACCCAGGAAGATGTACGCCTGCTGATCGTGCGTGCCACCGATGTGCCGACTTACGTCGAGCATGGTGCCGCCGACCTCGGTGTCGCCGGTAAAGATGTGCTGATGGAGTACGGCGGCCAGGGCCTGTACGAGCCGCTGGACCTGCAAATTGCCCAGTGCAAGCTGATGACCGCCGGCAAGGTCGGCGCGGTCGAGCCCAAGGGCCGCCTGCGTATCGCCACCAAGTTCGTCAACGTTGCCAAGCGCTACTACGCCGAGCAGGGCCGTCAGGTCGACATCATCAAACTCTACGGTTCGATGGAGCTGGCGCCGCTGATCGGCCTGGCGGACAAGATCATCGACGTGGTCGACACTGGTAACACGCTGCGGGCCAACGGTCTGGAGCCACAGGA
The DNA here is from genome assembly GCF_002236115.1 of Pseudomonas jessenii. GTDB lineage: Bacteria > Pseudomonadota > Gammaproteobacteria > Pseudomonadales > Pseudomonadaceae > Aquipseudomonas > Aquipseudomonas jessenii. Next base: position 175,676 of record NZ_NIWT01000004.1, read on the forward strand.
TTTCATTGCTGCCATCAGCTCCCGGCTGATCGTCAACAAAGCTTCGATGAAGATGCAGCACGCCCGTATCCAGGCGTTGATCGACACCCTGCGCAAGGCAGTGGAGTCTCGACACCGCGGCTGATTCACCTGCGCGACGTTAAGTCGCGCCCGTCTATCCGCCTCATAGCCAGAATTCTCAGGTGCCCAAGCGGAAACGACTGCTAAGTTAGGGCGCCTGAGTTTTTGCCATTCCTATGAGGCTCTCGCTATGACCGCACCGACTGCAATTCGCCGACTCAACGCTGCTGACCCGGATTTCGCGCATCATCTGGATCATCTGCTGAGCTGGGAAAGTGTGTCTGACGACTCGGTCAATCAGCGGGTGCTGGACATCATCAAGGCTGTGCGTGAGCGTGGCGACGCGGCACTGGTGGACTTTACCCGCCAGTTCGACGGCCTGGACGTGAAGTCCATGGCCGACCTGATCCTGCCGCGTGAGCGTCTGGAATTGGCACTGACGCGCATTACCGTGGCTCAACGCGAAGCGCTGGAAGTCGCCGCCGCCCGTGTGCGCAGCTATCACGAAAAACAGAAGCAGGACTCCTGGAGCTACACCGAGGCCGACGGCACCGTGCTGGGCCAGAAAGTCACGCCGCTGGACCGTGCCGGCCTGTACGTACCGGGTGGCAAGGCGTCGTACCCGTCGTCGGTGTTGATGAACGCGATTCCGGCCAAGGTCGCCGGCGTCACCGAAGTGGTCATGGTCGTGCCGACCCCGCGCGGTGAAATCAATGAACTGGTGCTGGCCGCTGCCTGCATCGCCGGCGTCGATCGTGTGTTCACCATCGGTGGCGCTCAAGCCGTTGCCGCATTGGCTTACGGCACCGAAAGCGTGCCGAAGGTCGATAAAGTGGTCGGCCCGGGCAACATCTATGTCGCCACTGCCAAGCGCCACGTGTTTGGCCAGGTCGGAATCGACATGATCGCCGGTCCCTCCGAGATCCTGGTGGTGTGCGACGGCCAGACCGATCCGGACTGGATCGCCATGGACCTGTTCTCCCAGGCCGAGCACGACGAAGACGCCCAGGCGATTCTGGTCAGCCCCGACGCCGAATTCCTCGACAAGGTCGCCGCCAGCATCGCCAAGCTGATGCCGACCATGGAGCGCGCCGCGATCATCGAAACCTCGATCAATGGCCGTGGTGCACTGATCAAGGTGCGCGACATGGAGCAAGCCATCGAAGTGGCCAACCGCATCGCGCCGGAGCACCTCGAATTGTCCGTTGCCGATCCACAAGCCTGGCTGCCGCAGATCCGCCACGCCGGCGCGATCTTCATGGGTCGCCACACCTCTGAAGCCTTGGGCGACTACTGCGCAGGTCCCAACCACGTGTTGCCGACCTCCGGCACCGCGCGTTTCTCCTCGCCGCTGGGTGTGTACGACTTCCAGAAACGCTCGTCGATCATCTTCTGTTCCGAGCAGGGCGCTTCCGAGTTGGGCAAAACCGCTTCCGTGCTGGCCCGTGGCGAATCGCTGACCGCCCACGCGCGTAGCGCCGAGTACCGCATCGTCGACGAAGACTTTCCACAAGGGCAGGGGAACTGAACATGAGTAAATTCTGGAGCCCGTTCGTCAAGAATCTGGTGCCTTACGTCCCGGGTGAGCAGCCGAAGCTGGCAAAACTGGTGAAGCTAAACACCAATGAAAATCCGTACGGTCCATCGCCCAAAGCCTTGGCCGCGATGCAAACCGAACTGAACGACAACCTGCGTCTGTACCCGGACCCGAACAGCGATCTGCTGAAGAGCGCGGTCGCCAGGTACTACGGTGTGCAAAGCAATCAAGTGTTCCTCGGCAACGGTTCCGATGAAGTGCTGGCGCACATCTTCCACGGTTTGCTGCAGCACGATCAGCCGCTGTTGTTCCCGGACATCAGCTACAGCTTCTACCCGGTCTACTGCGGTTTGTACGGCATCAAGTTCGACGCGGTGCCGCTGGACGAGCAGTTCCAGATCAACCCGGCGGACTATGCCAGGCCGAACGGCGGGATCATCTTCCCCAACCCGAACGCGCCGACCGGCTGCCTGTTGGCGCTGGAAGCGGTGGAGCAGATTCTCAAGGCAAGCCCGGATTCGGTGGTGGTGGTCGACGAGGCCTACATCGACTTCGGTGGCGAGACGGCAATCACCCTGGTGGACCGTTATCCGAACCTGCTGGTGACCCAGACCCTGTCCAAGTCCCGTTCCCTGGCGGGCCTGCGGGTTGGATTGGCGGTCGGCCATCCGGACCTGATCGAGGCGCTGGAGCGGATCAAGAACAGCTTCAACTCCTATCCGCTGGATCGCATGGCGAATGTCGGCGCTGCCGCCGCGTTCGAGGATCGCGAGTATTTCGACAAGACCTGCCGGTTGGTGATCGAGAATCGCGAGAAGGTCGTTGCACAGCTGGAGGAGAAGGGTTTTGAAGTGCTGCCATCGGCGGCGAACTTCATTTTTGCCCGTCACCCCCGGCACGATGCGGCGGGGCTTGCGGCGAAGCTGCGCGAGCAAGGCGTGATCGTCCGGCACTTCAAGCAGGAGCGGATTGCCCAGTTCCTGCGGATCTCCATCGGCACGCCAGAACAGAATCAGGCGCTGATCGACGGTTTAGGCGATCTCTAAACCATCCCCCGAACCTGTGGGAGCGAGCTTGCTCGCGATGAGGCCATAACATTCAATATTTTGTTGAATGTCACACCGACATCGTCGGAACGCCGCCCGGAGCAAGCTCGCTCCCACAGTGTTTAGTGTCGCTTTGACTTATTCGTGATGCGGCTCGCCCAGGAACGTCAGCGAACTGAACAGCCCGCGACTATTCACATCAATGCTGTCCTTCACCGGCACTTCCACCTGCGCCGAAATCACGTTCAAGCCTTCATTGCGCACCAGCACCTGAGCCCGGCCGTTTGCATCGGTTTCGGTGCTCAAGGTATTCGGTGCGTTGCGATAGTCCCCCACCAGCTTCACGCCCGCAGCGGGTTTGCCATCCAGTAACACTTGGACTGGCAGCGACTCGCCCGGCCCTACGGTCAGCGGATCGACCTCAGGCAGAATCAGCAATTTCATTTGATCCAGCTTGGGCAGCTTTGCACCCGGCTGATAGATCGCCAGGCTGTACTTGAACGTCTGGGTCGCCTCGATCGCTCCCGGCACTTTGCTGCGTCCTTCGTTGATCCATTTCTTGTCGGCGGTCTGCGACCACATCCCATTGTCGAGCGCCACCGCCATCACGGCGGGTGGTTTAAGCGGTTGCAGGCGCGCGTGATCAGGCAGGCGCTGCACCGTCACCGGAATCATTTTTCCATTGACGTCATAGGCCCAGGCACCGCTGATTTTCTGTGCCTTGAAGGTGTTGTCTTCGGCGCCGTGCCCGTAAATGACCTCGATGTTTCCACGACGTTGTTCGGTCCACAGGCCGTGGGCCGAGACCTCGGTGGCAAACAGCAAGCCGAGCAGTGCCAGGGGTTTGAGTGGGTGCATGGGGACGTCCTTTTACAGAGTGAGTGTCAGGCTGACGGTGAAATTGCGCGGCTCGCCGGGGTTGACCCAGTAGTTGCTGTAGGAGCGCTCGAAATATTTTTCGTCGAAAATGTTGTTCAGGTTCAGGCCCACCGTGATGTTGTCGCTGGTCTTGTAATGGGCCAGCAGGTCGACGGTGTGATACGCGGGTAACTCAAAGTCGCTGCCAGCTTCGCCCGAGCGATCGCCGACATAAGTGAACGCGGCGCCAAGGTCCGAGCCGCGCAGTCGACCGTCCTGGAACTCATAAACACCCAACAGGCTGCCACTGCGTTTGGCCACGCCGAGAATGCGGCTGCCGGTGGGAATGACCTTGTCGCCCTCAGTGACTTCAGCGTCGATGTAGGCGAAGGCGCCAATCACGCGAACAGCGTCGCTGACATGTCCGGTGACTTGCAGATCGATGCCCTGACTGCGTGCCTTTCCCATGGCGCGGCTGGTGTCTGTACCCGGGTCGAGGGTGAGGACGTTTTCTTTCTCGATATGGAAAGCGGCGAGGGTGCTGCTCAAACGGTCATCGAACAGCTCGCTCTTGATCCCGATTTCGTAGCCGATGCCTTCTTCCGGGTCGAAGGATTTACCGGCCGCGTCCAGGCCATTGTTCGGCTTGAACGAGGTCGAGGCGTTGGCGAACAGGCCGACTTCAGGTGTCAGTTGATAAAGCAAGCCGGCCCGTTGGGTCAGCGCGTCGTGGCTCTGAGTGCTGGTAGCGCCACGGGTGTGATCGTCGATGTGTTGCTCGAAATGTTCGAAGCGCACACCGAGCATGCCCCGCAGCTTGTCGGTGAAGATGATCTGGTCCTGCAGGTTCAGTGCATGGCTTTCGACGTGTTCGAAGAAGTCCGTACCCGAGCGTGCGCCGTTGGGTTTTGGCTGGCCATAGACCGGTTGGTAGATGTCTATGGCGTAGGGGCTGCCGGCAATGGTCGTCACCCGTTCGTTCTTGCGGTAGTTCTCGTATTCGCTGCCGATCAACAGTTCGTGCTGCAAACTGCCGGTGTCGAAAAAGCCGCGCAGTTCGAGTTGGGTAATGCTGTCGTGCCAATCGTTGTCACGCTCGCGATAGCGACGATTGACGGTATGGCCGTCGGCATTCAGCGGGCGCGACTCTGACGCGAACCCCCAGAGTTTGCCTTCCTTGTAATGGCTGGCCAGGCGCAGTTTCCAGCTGTCGCCGAGCTGATGTTCGAGGGCGGCCTGCAGCATGTTGTTGTGGTTGTCGATGTCTCCATCATCGGGTTCGCCGAGGAAGGTCGAACGGGAGACGCCGCTCCAGGTGTTGTTGGGGGCGACGATGCCGCGATCGAAGGTCGAACTGTGGCGAACGAATTCGCTTTCCACCAACAGGCTGGTGTCCGGGTTCAGTTGCCAGCTGAAGGAGGGCGCGACAAACACGCGCTGGCTGTCGACGTGATCGCGGAAGCTGTGGTTGTCCTCGATGGTCAGGTTGACCCGCGACAGCACGTTGCCTTGGTCATCCAGTGGCGTGTTGACGTCCAGCGCCATGCGATAACGATCCCAACTGCCCGCGCTGGTGTTCAGGGTCGCGAAGGCTTCGGGCTGAGGTTTCTTGGTGACGATGTTGACTGTGCCGCCCGGATCACCTCGGCCATACAGACTGGCGGCGGGGCCTTTGAGCACCTCGATGCGCTCGATGTTCGCCACATCCGGCGTGCTTGGGTAGCCACGGTTGGCGCTGAAGCCGTCCTTGTAGAACTCCGACGTGGTGAAGCCGCGTACGCTGTATTCGTAAAGCGTCAGGCCACCGAAGTTGTTCTGCTTCGAAACGCCGCCGGCAAAGTCCAGCGCGCGCTCAACGCTGATGCTGCCCAGATCGTTGAGCACGCTGACGGGGACCACGCTGATCGATTGCGGGATGTCGCGAATGGCGGTGTCGGTTTTGGTCGCGCTGGCGGAGCGGGTGGCGCGGTAGCCAGCGACAGGCCCGGTAGGGGATTCGTAGTCGGAAGTGACGCTGATGGCATCCAGTTCCAACGCTCGGGGTTCTTCGGCGAAGGCCGGTTCTCCCAACAGCCCGAGGGCAAGACTTGCCACCGAGGCCTTTATTCGAGACGACATGTTATATTGTTCCAATTCCAAGAATTGAAACAACATAACATAACTAATGAGAATGTCTTCCATCGACCCGAAATGATCGGGTCTGGCTTATTCCTCTTCTTTTTCCTTGATCGGAGCCGGCGGCGGACGCAGGCCGACTTCAGCCATCAGCTTGAGCTCCTTGCCGTTGCGCATCACCTCGATCGCGACCTTGTCGGTCGGCTTGATCCGCGCTACCTGATTCATCGAGCGACGGCCATCACCGGCCGGTTCGCCATCGATGGCAAGAATCACATCACCCAGTTGCAGACCGGCCTTCTGTGCCGGGCCATCGCGGAAAATTCCCGCCACGACAATGCCTGGACGACCGGACAAGCCGAACGACTCGGCCAGTTCCTGGGTCAGCGGCTGCACCTCGATACCCAGCCAGCCACGAATCACCTGGCCGTGCTCGATGATCGACTTCATCACTTCCATCGCCAGCTTCACGGGGATTGCGAACCCAATGCCCTGGGAGCCCCCGGACTTGGAAAAGATCGCCGTGTTGATGCCGGTCAGGTTGCCGATGGCATCCACCAGCGCACCGCCTGAGTTGCCCGGGTTGATCGCCGCATCGGTCTGGATGAAGTCTTCGTAGTTGTTCAGGCCCAATTGATTGCGCCCGGTGGCGCTGATGATGCCCATGGTTACGGTCTGGCCGACGCCGAAGGGGTTGCCGATGGCCAGCGCCACATCGCCGATGCGGATGTTGTCGGAACGCCCCACGGTGATCGCCGGCAAGTTTTTCAAGTCGATTTTCAGTACCGCGAGGTCGGTCTCCGGGTCGCTGCCGATCACTCGCGCCAGGGTTTCCCGGCCGTCCTTGAGCGCCACCACGATCTGGTCGGCACCGCTGGTCACGTGGTTGTTGGTCAGGATGTAGCCTTCCGGGCTCATGATCACGCCGGAACCGAGGCTCGACTCCATGCGTTTCTGCTTGGGCGAGTTATCGCCGAAGAAGCGACGAAACTGCGGATCTTCGAACAGCGGATGGTTGGGTTTGTTGATGACTTTGGTGGTGTACAGGTTCACCACCGATGGCGCCGCGGTGGATACCGCTTCGGCATAAGACACCGGACCCTGCTGCATGCTGGTGGTTTGCGGCGCTTGTTGCAGATTGACGTCGAGGCTCGGGAGCCCGACCCACTGCGGGTAACGCTGGATTATCAAAAGAGCGACAAGCACGCCGGCCAACAGCGGCCAGCCGGAAAAACGCAGCGCCTTGAGCATTAAGCAGTTCCTGAGAGAGTTGCAGGCGGTCTGAGACCGCTCATAATGACGCGCATTATACGAGGCCGCACGCGCCTCTGAACGGGATATTTAGGAGTCTTTTATGGCCGTCGCCCTGAGCACCCTGGTCGAAGAAGCCGACCGCTACCTCAACAGCGCCAAAATCGCCGATTATTGCCCCAACGGCCTGCAGGTCGAGGGGCGGCCACAAGTGATGCGCATTGTCAGTGGCGTCACCGCCAGCCAGGCCCTGCTCGATGCGGCCGTGGAGGCCAACGCAGACCTGGTGCTGGTGCATCATGGCTACTTCTGGAAGGGTGAAAACCCGTGCATCACCGGCATGAAGCAGCGTCGCTTGAAGACCCTGCTCAAGCACGATATCAGCCTGTTGTCCTATCACCTGCCGCTGGACCTGCACCCGGACGTCGGCAATAACGCGCAGCTCGCACGGCAACTCGACATCACCGTCGAAGGTCCGTTGGACCCGGACAACCTGAAGATTGTCGGCCTGGTCGGCTCGCTGAATGAGCCAATGATGCCCCGGGATTTCGCCCGCCGCGTCCAGGAAGTGATGGGGCGTGAGCCGCTGTTGATCGAAGGCAGCGCCATGGTACGCCGCGTCGGCTGGTGCACCGGTGGTGGCCAGGGTTACATCGATCAAGCCATTCTGGCGGGTGTCGATCTGTACCTCAGCGGCGAGGCTTCCGAGCAAACCTTCCACAGCGCCAGGGAAAACGACATCAGCTTCATCGCCGCCGGTCACCATGCGACCGAGCGCTACGGCGTTCAGGCACTGGGGGATTATCTGGCCCGTCGGTTTGCGCTGGAGCACATCTTCATCGATTGCCCGAATCCGATCTGAAAGCGCACCCTCTTCCTGTAGGAGCGAGCTTGCTCGCGATGAACCTGAAGACACCACGGGGTGTCAGACTCCCAGCGTTATCGTTGACGACCATCGCGAGCAAGCTCGCTCCTACAGGGGGTGAGCCCAAACAGGCAGGCATATTCATATGCTCTTTCGATCTAGTTGGCGTCCTGATTAGAAGGGGTCGCTGTGCTAGGATCCCCGCTCGAACACGGCCCGGTGGCCGTTCATAAGAAAGTTTTCGTGAGTAGCCATGGTCGACAAACTGACGCATCTGAAACAGCTGGAGGCGGAAAGCATCCACATCATCCGCGAGGTGGCCGCCGAGTTCGATAACCCGGTGATGCTGTACTCCATCGGTAAAGACTCCGCCGTGATGCTGCATCTGGCACGCAAGGCGTTCTTCCCGGGCAAGCTGCCGTTTCCGGTGATGCACGTCGACACTCGCTGGAAATTCAAGGAGATGTACAGCTTCCGCGACAAGATGGTCGCCGAGCTGGGCCTCGACCTGATCACCCACGTCAACCCGGACGGCGTGGCGCAGGACATCAACCCGTTCACCCACGGCAGCGCCAAGCACACCGACATCATGAAGACCGAGGGCCTCAAGCAGGCACTCGACAAGTATGGTTTCGACGCAGCATTCGGCGGCGCCCGTCGCGATGAAGAGAAGTCCCGCGCCAAAGAGCGTGTGTACTCGTTCCGCGACAGCAAGCACCGCTGGGATCCGAAAAACCAGCGCCCCGAGCTGTGGAACGTCTACAACGGCAAGGTCAACAAGGGCGAGTCGATCCGCGTCTTCCCGCTGTCGAACTGGACCGAGCTGGACATCTGGCAGTACATCTACCTCGAAGGCATCCCGATCGTTCCGCTGTATTTCGCCGCCGAGCGTGAAGTCATCGAGAAGAACGGCACGCTGATCATGATCGACGACGAGCGCATCCTCGAGCACCTGAGCGACGAAGACAAAGCGCGCATCGTCAAAAAGAAAGTGCGTTTCCGTACCCTTGGTTGCTACCCGTTGACGGGCGCGGTGGAGTCCGAGGCCGAAAGCCTCACGGACATCATTCAGGAAATGCTCCTGACGCGAACTTCCGAGCGCCAGGGCCGTGTCATCGACCACGATGGCGCAGGCTCGATGGAAGACAAAAAACGTCAGGGTTATTTCTAAGGGGTTGTCATGTCGCACGCATCTGATTTGATCAGCGAGGACATCCTCGCCTACCTGGGCCAGCACGAACGTAAAGAGCTGCTGCGCTTTCTGACCTGCGGTAACGTCGACGACGGCAAGAGCACCCTGATCGGGCGCCTGCTGCACGACTCCAAGATGATCTACGAAGATCACCTGGAAGCCATTACCCGCGATTCGAAAAAAGTCGGCACCACCGGCGAAGACATCGACCTGGCGCTGCTGGTCGACGGCCTGCAGGCCGAGCGTGAACAAGGCATCACCATCGATGTCGCGTACCGCTACTTCTCCACCGCCAAGCGCAAATTCATCATCGCCGACACCCCTGGCCACGAGCAGTACACCCGCAACATGGCCACCGGTGCTTCCACCTGTGACCTGGCGATCATCCTGGTCGACGCCCGTTACGGCGTGCAGACCCAGACCCGTCGCCACAGCTTCATCGCCTCGTTGCTGGGCATCAAGCACATAGTCGTGGCCATCAACAAGATGGACCTCAAGGACTTCGACCAGGGTGTGTTCGAGTCGATCAAGGCCGACTACCTGCAGTTCGCCGAAGGCTTGAAGCTCAAGCCCACCAGCATGCACTTCGTGCCGATGTCTGCGCTGAAAGGCGACAACGTGGTGAACAAGTCCGAGCGCTCGCCGTGGTATACCGGCCAGTCGCTGATGGAGATCCTCGAGACCGTGGAAGTGGCGGGCGATCGCAACTTCACCGACTTGCGTTTCCCGGTTCAGTACGTCAACCGTCCGAACCTGAACTTCCGTGGCTTCGCCGGCACCCTGGCCAGTGGCATCGTCAAGAAAGGCGACGAAGTCGTGGTCCTGCCGTCGGGCAAGAGCAGCCGCGTGAAATCCATCGTCACCTTCGAAGGTGAACTGGAGCACGCAGGTCCTGGTCAGGCTGTAACGCTGACCATGGAAGACGAAATCGATATTTCCCGTGGCGACCTGTTGGTACATGCCGACAACGTGCCGCCAGTCACCGACAGCTTCGAAGCGATGCTGGTGTGGATGGCTGAAGAGCCGATGCTGCCGGGCAAGAAGTACGACATCAAACGCGCCACCAGTTACGTGCCTGGCTCCATCGCCAGCATCGTCAACAAGGTCGACGTGAACACCCTGGAAGAAGGTCCGGCCAGTGCGTTGCAGCTGAACGAAATCGGCAAGGTCAAGATCGCGCTCGATGCGCCGATTGCCCTCGACGGTTACGACAGCAACCGCACCACCGGCGCCTTCATCATCATCGACCGCTTGACCAACGGCACCGTTGGCGCGGGCATGATCGTCGCCCAGCCTGTAGCTCACGGCAGCTCCACGCACCACGGCAAACTAGCTCACGTCGCCACCGAAGAGCGTGCACAGCGCTTCGGCCAGCAACCGGCCACCGTGTTGTTCAGCGGCTTGTCGGGCGCGGGCAAAAGCACCCTGGCGTATGCGGTTGAACGCAAGCTGTTCGACCTGGGCCGTGCGGTGTTCGTGCTCGATGGCCAGAACCTGCGTCACGACCTCAACAAAGGTCTGCCACAGGATCGCGCCGGGCGTACCGAGAACTGGCGTCGTGCCGCGCACGTGGCGCGTCAGTTCAACGAGGCTGGTCTGCTGACCCTCGCTGCGTTCGTTGCCCCTAGTGCCGAAGGGCGTGAACAGGCCCGGGAACTGATCGGCAAGGAGCGTCTGCTGACGGTCTACGTCCAGGCTTCGCCGACGGTCTGCGCCGAGCGTGATCCGCAAGGTTTGTACGCGGCGGCCGGGGATAACATCCCGGGCGAGTCCTTCCCGTACGATGTGCCGCTGGATGCCGACCTGGTGATCGACACCCAGTCCGTGTCGCTGGAGGAAGGCGTCAAGCAAGTGCTGGGTCTGCTGCGTGAGCGTGGCGCGATCTAAGCGCTGACCGGTAAAAAGAAACCCGTCGATGAGTGATCATCGGCGGGTTTTTTTGTGTCTGGTAATCAGTCAAAACAAACACTAAACCTGTGGGAGCGAGCTTGCTCGCGATAGCGGCGGATCAGTCGACATCAATGTTGAATGTCAGTCCGCAATCGCGAGCAAGCTCGCTCCCACAGGGGATTAGTGTTTGCCTGGGAATTCGTGGTGCAGCTGTTCCAGCAACGCATCCTTGTCCAGCCACAACTGATTGATCCAGCCCTGAAACTGCAGGCGGTATTCACCGTCCTGGTCGTAGTTCTTGCCGATGAACTGCGGCGGGATCTTCAGCTCCTCAAAGTGCACCACCACGTCCGCAACGTTCCCGCACAGCAAATCCCAGAAACCCGGGCGCCCGGCGGGGTAGTGGATGGTCACGTTGACCAGGGATTCAAGCTGCTCACCCATCGCATCCAGCACAAAGGCAATGCCGCCGGCCTTGGCCTTGAGCAGGTACTTGAAGGGTGACTGCTGTTGCTTGTGCTTGCCCTCGGTGAAGCGCGTGCCTTCGACGAAGTTGAAAATGCCCACCGGGTTGTCGCGGAATTTCGCACAGGTCTTGCGGGTGGTTTCCAGGTCCTTGCCTTTCTTCTCCGGGTGCTTTTCCAGATAGGCCTTGGAGTAACGCTTCATGAACGGAAAGCCCAGCGCCCACCAGGCCAGACCGATCACCGGAACCCAGATCAGCTCCTGCTTGAGAAAGAACTTCAGCGGCTGAATGCGCCGGTTTAGCACGTATTGCAGCACCAGGATGTCGACCCAGCTCTGGTGGTTGCTGGTGATCAGGTACGAATGCTGATAGTCGAGGCCTTGCAGGCCGCTGATGTGCCAGCGTGTGCGGCGCACCAGGTTCATCCAGCCTTTGTTGATGCTGATCCAGGCTTCGTGGGTATGGCTCATCAGCCAGCCCGCGAGGCGCTGGGTGAGGGCGAACGGCAATACCTTGACGAGTGCCACGCAGAACAGGAACGAGCAGAGCAGAATCGTGTTCAATGCCAACAGCAGCGAGGCGATCACGCCCCGCAGCGCAGCAGGTAAGAAATCCAGCATTTACACATCCATAGGTCGGTTGGCGGCTTGAATCGCGGTCAGGGCGATGGTGTAGACGATGTCATCGACCTGCGCGCCGCGCGGCAAATCGTTCACCGGTTTGCGCAGGCCTTGCAGCATCGGCCCGAGGCTGACGCAGTCGGCGCTGCGCTGTACGGCCTTGTGCGTGGTATTGCCGGTGTTGAGGTCGGGGAATACGTACACCGTGGCACGACCGGCCACCTGACTGTTCGGCGCCAGTTGCCGGGCCACGCTTTCGTTGGCGGCGGCGTCGTACTGCAAGGGGCCGTCGATCAGCAGCGAGTGCTGTTGTTCGTGGGCGAGCAGGGTTGCCTCGCGGACCTTCTCGACTTCTTCGCCGCTGGCCGACTCGCCGCTGGAGTAGCTGATCATCGCCACCCGTGGCGTGATGCCGAACGCGGCGGCCGAATCAGCGCTTTGCAGGGCGATCTCGGCCAGTTCACTGGCGCTCGGGTGCGGGTTCATCACGCAGTCGCCGTAGACCAGCACCTCTTCCGGAAACAGCATGAAGAACACCGACGACACCAAGGTGCAGCCTGGCGCGGTTTTAATCAGCTGCAGGGCCGGGCGGATGGTGTTGGCGGTGGTGTTGATCACGCCCGATACGAGGCCGTCGACTTCATCCAGGGCCAGCATCATGGTGCCGATCACCACGGTGTCTTCCAGTTGTTGCTCGGCCATTGGCGCATTGAGGCTTTTGCTTTTGCGCAGCGCGACCATCGGCTCGACATAGCGTTCGCGGATCGAGTCCGGATCAATGATTTCCAGGCCCGGTGGCAACTCGATGCCCTGGGCACGGGCGACGGCCTGCACGTCCTCGGGCTTGGCCAGCAACACACAGCGAGCGATGCCACGGGCCTGGCAGATCGCGGCGGCCTGCACGGTCAGCGGCTCGCTGCCTTCGGGCAGTACGATGCGCTTGTTGGCCGCCTGGGCGCGCTGGATCAATTGATAGCGGAAAACCGCTGGCGACAGGCGCATTTCCCGTGGCGTACCGCAGCGCTGGTGCAGCCAGTTGGCATCGAGATGGCCGGCGATGAAATCGGTGATGATTTCGGCGCGCTCGCGGTCATCGATGGGGATTTCCTTGTTCAGGCCATTGAGCAGGTTGGCGGTGTCGTAGGAGCCGGTACTCACCGACAGCACCGGCAAACCAGCCTGCAGGGCGCCACGGCACAGGTCCATGATGCGTGGGTCGGGCAGGGTGTCGCTGGTCAGCAGCAGGCCGGCCAGAGGCACGCCGTTCAAGGCCGCAAGGCTGACGGCGAGGATGATGTCGTCGCGGTCGCCAGGGGTCACCACCAGCACGCCGGGCTTGAGCAACTCCACGGTGTTACGCATGGTGCGGGCGCAAATGATGATCTTGGTCATGCGCCGGGTTTCGTAATCACCGGCGTTGAGCACTTGCGCGCCCATCAGGTCGGCGACGTCGCGGGTGCGCGGGGCGTTCAGTTCCGGCTGGAACGGAATGCAGCCGAGCAAGCGGAAATCACCACTGCGCAGCAACGGCGAATGCTCTTTCAGGCGCGTGGCGAAGGCCTCCATGCTTTCTTCGGTCTTGACCTTGTTGAGGATCACACCGAGGACTTTCGGGTCTTTCGGGCCGCCGAACAACTGCGCCTGCAACTCGACGCGACCGGAGAGCTCGGTCAGCACTTCGTTTTCCGGTGCCGAGACCAGGATCACCTCGGCGTCGAGGCTCTTGGCCAGGTGCAGGTTGACCCGCGCGGCATAACTGGCGCTGCGGGTCGGCACCATGCCTTCGACGATCAGCACGTCCTTGCCGATGGCAGCCTGCTGATAAAGGGTGATGATTTCTTCGAGCAACTCATCGAGCTGGCCGTCGCCGAGCATGCGCTCGACATGGGCCAGGCCCAGGGGCTGCGGCGGTTTCAAGCCGTGGGTACGCGCCACCAGTTCGGTGGAACGTTCCGGGCCCGTGTCGCCCGGATGCGGCTGGGCAATCGGTTTGAAAAAACCGACCTTGAGCCCGGCCCGCTCAAGGGTGCGTACCAGCCCTAGGCTGATGGAGGTCAGACCCACACCAAAATCGGTGGGCGCGATAAAAAAAGTTTGCATGCGGATTCTCTGAAGGAGCATGGCAAAGGTGATCATCTATATCTGACGATCTACCGAAATTCAGTCGCCAAGGTTATCGCTAACCGAGCCCTGTGCGCACCAACCGCAAGCAAAGGGCTGGCCTATTTTTTCAAGGCGTTGCACAGGGTCCATGACCCAGGCGCGGGATTGCCAGGGTGGCTGGTGCCGCAGGTGCTGGGTGTGGCCGCAGGAAAGCTCGGCCACCCAGTGTCCGTCCTCGTCCTGATGGAAGCCTGTGATCGTCGAATCCCGTCTGTCCGGGTTGTGTTCGCTTTCGGACGATTGCTTCGCTAAACTTGGCCTTTCAATTTTCCTATGCAAAAGGTCTCGCCCCATGCTGATCGCCGCCAATAAGGCTGTCTCCATCGACTATACCCTGACCAACGACGCTGGTGAGGTCATCGACAGCTCCGCCGGCGGCGCGCCGCTGGTCTACCTGCAAGGTGCAGGCAACATCATCCCGGGCCTGGAAAAGGCTCTGGAAGGCAAGGCTGTCGGCGACGAGCTGACCGTAGCCGTTGAACCGGAAGACGCTTACGGCGAATACGCCGCCGAACTGGTCAGCACCCTGAGCCGCAGCATGTTCGAAGGCGTCGACGAGCTGGAAGTGGGCATGCAGTTCCACGCTTCCGCTCCGGACGGCCAGATGCAGATCGTGACCATCCGTGATCTGGACGGCGACGACGTCACCGTTGACGGCAACCACCCGTTGGCCGGTCAGCGCCTGAATTTCCAGGTCAAGATCGTTGCCATCCGTGACGCCAGCCAGGAAGAAATCGCTCATGGTCACGTCCATGGCGAAGGTGGCCATCACCACTGATTTCTGCGCTAAGCTCAGATAACTGGAGAGGCGCCTTGTGGGCGCCTTTTTAGTCTGCGGCCGTCCCTGATGACACCGCCAAGTGGCTGTTTCGAGAAGAACACGGGAATCTGGAGTACGCCATGAGTGCTTTTCACGACCTTAAATTGACAGCCCTGGATGGACAGGAGCTACCTCTGGCGCCTTTCAAAGGCCAAGTCGTACTGGTGGTCAACGTCGCCTCCAAATGCGGCCTGACCCCGCAGTACGCGGCGCTGGAAAATCTCTATCAGCAATTCAAGGCCAAGGGCTTCAGCGTCCTGGGCTTGCCGTGCAACCAGTTTGCCGGGCAGGAACCGGGGACCGAGCAGGAAATCAAGGATTTCTGCAGCCTCAACTATGGCGTGACCTTTCCGTTGTCCAGCAAGCTGGAAGTCAACGGGCATGAACGTCATCAGTTGTATCGCCTGCTGGCGGGAGAGGGCGCGGAATTTCCCGGCGATATCACCTGGAACTTCGAGAAGTTCCTGCTGGGCAAGGACGGGCGTGTACTGGCTCGGTTCTCGCCACGCACGGCACCGGATGATCCGACCATCGTTCACGCGATAGAAAAAGCGCTGAGCTGACATCCTCCTCTCCCTCTGTAGGAGCGAGCTCGCTCGCGATGGTTGTAGGAACACCGCGGGGCATCAGACCGCCAGCGTTATCGTTGACCACCATCGCGAGCAAGCTCGCTCCTACATCACCCAAATCAATAGTGCTGTTCAGTAAGTGCGAACCTCCATATTATCGCCGTCATAAAGTCATTTCTGTGGAGCGTCCCATGCCCGTCAAAGCCCTGTTCAAACCGTTCCACCTCGGCACCCTCGAACTGCCGACCCGCGTCGTCATGGCGCCGATGACCCGCTCCTTTTCCCCAGGTGGCGTGCCTAATTCCAAAGTGATCGAATACTACCGTCGCCGCGCCGCAGCCGGCGTCGGCCTGATCATCACCGAAGGCACCACCGTCGGTCACAAGGCTTCCAACGGCTACCCGAACGTTCCGCATTTCTATGGCGAAGCAGCCCTGGCCGGCTGGAAGAAAGTCGTCGACGCCGTTCACGCCGAAGGCGGCAAGATCGTTCCGCAGTTGTGGCATGTGGGCAGCGTGCGCCGGATCGGCACCGAGCCGGACGCCAGCGTGCCGGGTTATGGCCCGTCGGAAAAACTGAAGGAAGGCCAGGTCGTGGTTCACGGCATGACCAAACAGGATATCCAGGACGTGATCGCCGCGTTCGCCCAGGCCGCCAGGGATGCCCAGAGCATCGGCATGGACGGCGTGGAAATCCACGGTGCCCACGGTTACCTGATCGACCAGTTCTTCTGGGAAGGCAGCAACCAACGTACCGACGAATACGGCGGCAGCCTGGCCAACCGTTCGCGCTTCGCCATTGAGTTGATTCAGGCCGTGCGTGCCGCGGTCGGTGAAGGTTTCCCGATCATTTTCCGTTTCTCCCAGTGGAAGCAGCAGGACTACACCGCACGTCTGGTGCAAACCCCTGAAGCCTTGGGCGAGTTCCTCAAGCCATTGGCCGACGCGGGCGTGGACATTTTCCACTGTTCGACCCGCCGCTTCTGGGAGCCGGAGTTCGACGGTTCCGAGCTGAACCTGGCTGGCTGGACCCGCCAACTCACCGGCAAGCCGACCATCACCGTGGGTAGCGTCGGCCTGGACGGCGAGTTCCTGCAGTTCATGGTTAACACCGACAAGGTCGCGCAGCCTGCCAGCCTGGAAAAACTGCTGGAGCGCCTGAACAACGACGAGTTCGACCTGGTGGCGGTCGGTCGTGCGTTGCTGGTGGACCCGGACTGGGCGCAGAAAGTGCGTGACGGCCGTGAGGAAGACATTCTGCCGTTCAGTCGTGAGGCGTTGATGACGCTGGTTTAAG
Source organism: Pseudomonas jessenii (assembly GCF_002236115.1). Classification (GTDB taxonomy): domain Bacteria; phylum Pseudomonadota; class Gammaproteobacteria; order Pseudomonadales; family Pseudomonadaceae; genus Aquipseudomonas; species Aquipseudomonas jessenii. The sequence goes on from NZ_NIWT01000004.1 coordinate 192,424, forward strand.
CGGCGACCGGGAAGGCCTCATCGCGAGCAAGCTCGCTCCCACAGGGTGTGCGTTGTACACAAATCCTGTAGGAGCGAGCTTGCTCGCGATGACTGACTCAAGATCACTGAAAAATCAGAGCACAGTCGGCGCATTCGGCACCACCATCTCCCCGGCACAGGCCCCGCGCAACTGTCCCTCGAACTGCTCGATAATCGTCGCCCAACCCTGGCGACTGGCATGCTGGCGCGCATTGAGCCTGACATTGCGCAAGGCTTCCCTTTCCTCCAGCAGCCATGCCGCTGCATCGCAGAACGCTTCTTCATCCCCCGGCATCGCCAGTACGCCGTTGTAGCCATGACGAATATGCTGGGCCGCCGCCGCCTGGTCGTAGGCCACCACGCCGAGCCCCGAGGCAAGTGCTTCAAGCACCACATTGCCAAAGGTTTCGGTCAGGCTCGGAAACAGAAACACGTCGCCCGACGCGTAGTGACACGCCAGGGCTTCACCCCGTTGGGTGCCGCAGAAAATCGCCTCGGGCATTTCGTTTTCCAGTTCCTGGCGCTGCGGGCCATCGCCGACCACGATCAGTTTCAGCGTGCGCTGGGGATAACTCGCCTTGAGGGTATTGAAGGTGCGCTTGAGCAGGCCAAGGTTTTTTTCCGGGGCCAGGCGTCCGACATGAATGACGGCGATGTCTGCCTCGGCCAGCCCCCATTGCTCGCGCAGGGCATTCAAGCGTTTGGCCGGGTGAAACAATTCGCTGTCGACCCCACGGGACAGCAACGCCAGGCGCTCGAAATGCCGCCGCTCCAGTTCCATGCGTTGGCTGACGCTGGGCACCAGGGTCATGGTCGAGCGGTTGTGGAACCAGCGCAGGTAGTGAGTGAGCAGGCGCGTGAGCAAACCAAGCCCGTACTGGTTGGAGTACTGTTGGAAATTGGTGTGGAAACCGCTGACCACGGAAATTCCCAGTCGCCGTGCCGCACGCAACGCAGAGAGCCCCAGCGGGCCCTCGGTGGCGATGTAGAGCACATCCGGGCGGTGACGCGTCCAGCGCCGCAGCAGCTTGTGCATCGACGACTGACCCCATTGCAGGCCGGGATAGCCCGGCAGTGGCCAGCCGCGGCACAGCAGCAATTCATCGTCGCTGCCCAGTTGCTGGTCGCAGCCCTGACGCGGCCGCACCAGCTCCACTTGATGCCCGCGCGCGCGCAAACCGTCGCACAAGCGACCAAGGGTATTGGCCACGCCGTTGATTTCCGGTGGGAAGGTTTCGGTGATCAGGGTGATATGCAGAGCTGTCGTCATGACCCCAGTGTCGGCTGGGGCCATGTCGTCAGTGTGACGTCGGGATGATGGATTTGTGACTCAGCGCTGGGTTACCAGGTTTTCTGCCCCGCGCTCACGCACCCAGAACAGCGTCGCCCCGGCCACGGCAGCCGGCATCATCAGGATGTTCACCACAGGGATCAGCAGCACCAGGTACACGCTGCCGCCGAAGCTCATGCTCTGCCAGCGCTTCTCGCGCAGCCAGGCGAGCATCTCGTTCCAGCCCAGCTTGTGGTTGTCCGCCGGGTAGTCGATGTACTGGATCGCCATCATCCACACACCGAACAACAGCCACAGCGGCGCGGCGATGATGTTCACCACCGGGATGAACGAGAGGATGAACAACCCGATCGCCCGGGGCAGAAAATAGCCAAGCTTGCGCATTTCCCGGGCCAGGGTACGCGGAATCATGGCGATCAACTCGCCCCAACTGAAGGCCGGAAAATCATCGGTGCCGCGCACCACCACTTCGACTTTCTCCGCGAGGAAGCCGTTGAACGGCGCGGCAATGACGTTGGCGAGCATGGTGAAGGTGAAGAACACCATCAACACCACCAGCACCACGAACAATGGCCAGAGGATGTAGCTGAGAAAACTCAGCCAGTCGGGCAGCGATGGCATCAAGGTGTCGACCCACAGGCTGAATTGATGGCTGGCCAGGTAGATCAATCCGACGAACAGCACCAGGTTGATTGCCAACGGCAACAGCACAAACAAACGCAGGCTGGGGCTCAACACCAGCTTGAGGCCTTCGCGCAGGTATTGCGGGCCGGACAGTACAGGGGCGGGCATAAGGTGCTCCGAGCAGAGGGAAAACGCGCCGACCTTACCGGCTTTGCCTTGCAGGCGAAAGCGCGGTGGCGGTATCGACATTCACTGTAACAAAGACGTCGATATCGTCGGTCAGATGCCATAGAGACCACCTATGAGCTGGATTGTTAAACCGTATTTCCTTAATCTTCGCCCCCTCGATACGCTGCACCCAATCTTTTTACAGGACGGTCGGGTCAAGCCTTCCCCAAGTGCTTTCAACCGTTCTTTTTTATTCCAGCCGGCAATCCGGCGTTCCGTGCCAGGTAATCCGGGCCGGTCAACAGGAGCAGGTCATGTCTGAAGTCCGTCATTCGCGAGTGATTATTCTCGGTTCCGGCCCTGCCGGTTACAGCGCCGCGGTCTATGCCGCCCGTGCCAACCTCAAGCCACTGCTGATCACCGGCATGCAGGCCGGCGGTCAACTGACCACCACCACCGAAGTCGACAACTGGCCGGGCGACGTCCACGGCCTGACCGGCCCGGCGCTGATGGAGCGGATGCGCGAGCACGCCGAGCGCTTTGAAACCGAGATCGTTTTCGATCACATCAATGCCGTCGACTTCGCCGCCAAGCCATACACCCTGACCGGCGACAGCGCGACTTACACCTGTGACGCCCTGATCATCGCCACCGGCGCCAGCGCTCGTTACCTGGGCCTGCCATCGGAAGAAACCTTCATGGGCAAAGGCGTTTCCGCCTGCGCAACCTGCGACGGTTTCTTCTATCGCAACAAGCCGGTGGCCGTGGTCGGCGGCGGCAACACCGCTGTCGAAGAAGCCCTGTACCTGGCCAACATCGCCAGCAAAGTCACCCTGATCCACCGTCGCGAAACCTTCCGCGCCGAGAAGATCCTGATCGACAAGCTGAACGCCCGTGTCGCCGAAGGCAAGATCGAGCTGAAGCTGAACGCGACCCTGGACGAAGTGCTGGGCGACAACATGGGCGTGACCGGTGCTCGCCTGAAGAACAACGACGGCAGCTTCGACGAAGTGAAAGTCGACGGCGTGTTCATCGCCATCGGCCACACCCCGAACACTTCGCTGTTCGAAGGCCAGTTGACCCTCAAAGACGGCTACCTGGTTGTGCAGGGCGGCCGTGACGGCAACGCCACTGCCACCAGCCTCGAAGGTATCTTCGCCGCTGGTGACGTGGCAGACCACGTGTACCGTCAGGCCATCACCTCGGCTGGCGCAGGTTGCATGGCGGCACTGGATGCCGAGCGTTACCTGGATAATCTGCAGAACGCTTGATTCTGTAGAAACGAAAAACCGGCTTCGGCCGGTTTTTTTGTGCCTTCGGAAAATACACATGTCCCTGTAGGAGCGAGCGCGCTCGCGATGGTCGTCAACGATAACGCTGGGAGCCTGACACCCCGCAGGGCCCTCAGGTTCTTCGCGAGCATGCTCGCTCCTACAGTGGGCGCTGTGGATCAGGCCAATTTCTTCAGACACGCCTCAAGGATATCCAGCCCTTCCTCCAGCACCGCAGCCTCGATGGTCAGCGGCGCCAGCAAGCGAATGATGTGCCGCGACTTGCCGCTCGGCATCAGCAGCAAACCGGCATCGCGCGCCAGGGCCAGCAGTTGGGTCAATTGTGTCGGTGCGGGCGAGCCATCGGCGTTGATCAACTCGATACCACGCATGGCGCCGACGCCGGTCAGGCGTCCCAGGTACGGCGTCAGGTTGTTCGCGCGCCAGGTTGCATGGCGACCGACAATCGCTTCTTCCTGTTGGGTGCTCCAGGCATGCAGGTTGGCATCGGTCATTTCGTCCAGGGTTGCCAGTGCCGCTGCACAGGCGATGGGATTGCCGGAGTAAGTGCCACCGAGTCCGCCCTTGGGCAAATTGTCGAGCAGTGACTTGCGCCCGACCACCGCACCCAGCGGCACGCCGCCGGCGATGCTTTTGCCGAGCAGAATCAGATCGGGCTCGATGCCCAGCCGCGAGAAGGCGAAACGCTCCCCGGTACGGCCGAAACCGGACTGGATTTCATCGGCGATCAGCACAATGCCCTTGTCGTCGCAGAACTTGCGCAGCGCCTGGGCGAACTCGACGTCCATGGCCAGGAACCCCGCTTCACCCTGCACCGGTTCGACGATAAAGCAGGCGACGTCTTCGACATCGATCTCGACGCTGAACAGGCGCTCCATGGCCTTGAGGGCCTCGCCACAGGTGACGCCGTTGTCCCGGCTGGGGAAGGGCAGGTGAAACACCGGCCCCGGCAGCACGCCGACTTTCTGTTTGTACGGCGCGACTTTGCCATTGAGGTTGAGGGTGGCCAGTGTGCGGCCGTGGAAAGCGCCGTCGAAGGCGATGACCGCGCTGCGGCCGGTGGCGCCACGGACGATCTTCAGGGCGTTTTCCGCCGCTTCCGCGCCGCTGTTGGTGAGCATGCCGCTGACCGGGTAAGCCACAGGCATGAATGCGCTGAGGCAATCCATCAGTTCGAGGTAAGGCTCATGGGGCGCAGCGTTGAACGCGTAGTGGGTCAGACGGGTGGCTTGTTCGCGAATGGCTTCGACGATGCGCGGATGGCAATGGCCGAGGTTCAACACACCGATGCCGCCGACAAAGTCGATGTAGCGTTTGCCATCGGTGTCCCAGACCTCGGCATTCTTGCCATGGCTGAGCGTGACAGGGTGAACGATGTTGATCGACTGGCTGATGGTTTCGCTGCGCATGAATGACCGGCTCGGAAGAAGGAGGACTTCTTTTTATCTAAGCCGTGAGCGGTGGTACGGGGCAAACGAAATAAAGTTGCCGGGTCAATCTTAAAAGTCGGGTTGTGCTTGTGATCAATTGCGCGCCATGAACACAAAACCTGTAGGAGCGAGCTTGCTCGCGATGGTGGTGAACGATGACGCTGGGAGCCTGACACCCCGTGGCGTTCTTCAGTCCATCGCGAGCGGGCTCGCTCCTACAATTTGAATCAGCGGCGAGTCAGCGGTTGCTGAGAGAACTTCACACCGGCCAGGCCGTGGGCAATCAGCGCGCGGATGTTGCCGTGGTCGCTGCCTTCCGGCGTTGCCAGCACCGAGCGGTAATGCTCGCCGAAAGCCAGCAGGGCTTCTTCATCGCTCAAGCCTTCGAGCAGCGCCAGGCCCAGGGTCTTGCACGAGCCTTCGTTCTGCCCGGCCGCGTTTTCCACACCACCGTTGTTGAAGGCCTGAGGCTGGTAGTCGTAACCGGCGGCAATGAACGCAAGGGTGTCGGCGAAGGCGTGTTCGCCGGTCTTGAGGCTGGCGCGCAGGGTGTTCAAATCACTCATTGGGTTTTCCTTTGGCGAACGCCGCTTGCTGGTCGGCGCTGGCTTCTTGCTGATATTGGGCTTTCCATTCGGCGTACGGCATGCCGTAAACCACTTCGCGGGCTTCGTCGAGGCTGACCTCGATCTGGCGGTCGTCGGCCGCGGCCTTGTACCACTTGGACAGGCAGTTGCGGCAAAAGCCCGAGAGGTTCATCAGGTCGATGTTCTGCACATCCTTGCGGCTGTCCAGGTGGGCCACCAGCCGACGAAAGGCGGCGGCTTCGAGTTCCAGGCGTTGTTGATCGGTCATGGCGGTCTCTTCGAGACAGCTTCAAGCGGCACGCTTGAAGCTGCAAGTTGGATGGCGGTGGCTTGAAGTCTACCGCTTGCGGCTTGAGGCTTGAAGCTCAGCGGCTTGCCGCGAGTGTTATAGACACCGACTCGGCGAATCGCAGCGCGTGGGGCTTGTCGACCTCGACCTCGGCGTACAGCACCGATGCGTTGGCCATCACCAGGTCGAGAATTTCCTGGGTCAGACGTTCGAGCAGCGCAAAGCGGTTGCCTTCCACATGGGCGATGATTGCCTTGGTAATGGTCCGGTAGTTCAACGCGTGATCGATGTCGTTGTCCCGTACCGCTTCCTGGGCTGCGTACAGAATGGTGAGGTTGATCAGCACATCCTGCTTGTTGAGGATTTCATCCTCGTTGATGCCGATGAAGGTACGCAGGCACAGGTCTTTGACCCGGATGCGTGCCATACCTGGCTGAAGTTGTGGCATTGCTACTTGCTCCGTCCAATCAATTGCAGGAACTCCTGGCGGGTATTGCTCGACTCGCGGAAGGCACCGAGCATCACCGAGGTGTTCATGGTCGAATTCTGTTTCTCGACGCCGCGCATCATCATGCACATGTGCTGCGCCTCGATGACCACTGCGACGCCGGCCGCGCCGGTCACTTGCTGCACCGCGTCGGCGATTTGCCGGGTGAGGTTTTCCTGGATTTGCAGGCGCCGGGCGAACATGTCCACCAGCCGCGCGATCTTCGACAGGCCCAGCACCTTGCCGGTTGGAATATAAGCCACATGCGCCTTGCCGATGAAGGGCAGTATGTGGTGTTCGCACAGCGAGTACAGCTCGATGTTGTCGACGATGACCATTTCATCGTTGTCGGAGGCGAACAGCGCGCCATTGACGATCTCTTCGACACTTTGCTCATAGCCATGGCAAAGGTACTGCATGGCTTTGGCTGCACGCGTCGGCGTATCGAGCAAGCCCTCGCGGTCGGGGTTTTCACCGAGACCGATGAGGATCTCTCGATAATTCTGGGGCAGGGATAACGTCATGGAAAATCCTCGCGGGACACTATTTGATGTGCCTTCCGCCATTGACGGTCAGGGTGGTGCCGGTGACATAAGGGTTGTCGAGCAGATAGCGCAGGCTCTGGTAGATCACTTCGCAACCGGGTTCGATGCCCAGCGCGGACTTGGCCAGCGCCTTGGCGCGGTAGGCCGCGTCGTCTTCAGGGTTGAACAGTAGCAGGGCCGGCGCGATCCCGTTGACCTTGATGGCCGGCGCGTACCGGGCGGCGAAGGACAGGGTCAGGCTGTCGAGCCCGGCTTTGCTGGCGCAATAGCCGATGTGCCTGCTGCTGCCCTTGCGGGTCACGTCATCGCTGATGTGCACGATGTCGGCGGGGCTCGAGCGTTGCAGCAGGTCGGCGCAATGCAGGTTGATCAGGTAGGGCGCCAGCATGTGCACGCTGAACATGCGGGTGAATGCCGCGGCGTCGGTGTCCGGCGTTTCAGCCAGCCATTCGGAAGCGTTGTGGACGATTGCCCGCAGGCTGTCGGTATGGGTTTTCAGCTCGTTGATGAAGGCGAAGATCCCGGCCTCGCTGGCGAAGTCCGCGAACACCGCGGTGGCCCCCAGGTCGCGCAGGGCTTGTACGCCGGGGCGCTCGCTGCGGTAGCTGAAAATCACCCGATGGCCATCTTCCAGCAATCGCCGGGCGCAGTGCAGGCCGACACGCTGGCCGGCACCGGTAATGAGGACAGGGGCTGCGGAAGAAGTCATGAACGGCTCGCATCGCGGTGAGAGCAAAACTATACCAGCGACGGGAGCGCTCTACCTATTGCGAGGGAAACAAGTGTGGGAGCGAGCTTGCTCGCGATTGCGGACTGTCAGACGACACATATGTTGACTGACACGCCCTCATCGCAAGCAAGCTCGCTCCCACAGGAGGGATCAATGATTCTGTGTGGAGGGTTCGGCACGCAATGGGCGTGCCGGCGTGCTGTTCAGCCAGCCGGCCAGCAAACGGGTCGACAATGGAATGAACAGGTAAACCATCAGCGGCGTCAGGCACAGGGTGCTGATGAACACCCGCGGCAGCAGGCTCATGTCACTCAACAGCGGCCCCAGCACAAAGTTGAACAGCAGCGAGACCGGAAAGAACGCCAGCCAGATCGCCACGGCCTGTTTCCAGCGTGGCGGGCGTTGACCGACGGCACCGAACCAGCCCTCGATGCCGCTGACCCGGTGTTCTGTCGGGTGGGCGAACAGGTCGCCGCCACGTCCGAGCCATGCGCTGCGCGAAGCGGAATGTTCCCAGGCGTGCAGGGTCTGCTCGTCGGCGAAGCGGAAAATGATCTGGAATTCGTCATCGCCGGGCGGCGGAGCGAGCACACCGGAGCCGAGATAACCGGGAAAATCGGTGGCCAATTGTTCGCCTTCGCGCAGCCAGGCGATCAGGTCCTGGTAGCGTCCATTGGCAACGCGGCGCGCAACCATCAGCGTGACGGGAGGGCTAGACATTGTGTATCTCCGTAAGGCATTTGCGTCGCTCCGGATAGGAACTTCGCCAGGCACAGCGCCGGGGTGGTGGGCTGCGACTCGAAACAAGCAAGGATTATTCCTGATTCAGTCAATCGCGTCTGCGGCGTTTTTCGCTCGTTCGCGGCATGGAATTTTTTACGGAAACTTTACGGGGCAGGGGCGTTAGAATACGCCTTGGACGATACAAGGATGTTTCAACAGGATGCCCATATTTACAGACGTCGCTTCAGGCTCCACGCAGGCCGTCGCTCTCGAACAGGAAGAGCTCTTTCCCATTCGCGAGGTGGCGCGACTGACAGGTGTCAACCCGGTCACGCTTCGAGCCTGGGAGCGACGATATGGCCTGATTGTTCCAACACGCACCGACAGTGGGCATCGACTGTATTCGATGTCCGATATTGAGCGTGTCCATAGCATTCTCGGCTGGATCGAGCGCGGGGTTGCCGTCAGCAGGATCGGCAAGATCCTGGCCAGGACCGAGCCACTCCAGGCGTTGTCGCATATCATCCCCAACAACCTCGTGGAAGCCGATTACGCGCAGTGGCGGCAGCAGATTCATGTTGCGGTCAACGGGTTTGACGAGCTTCGGCTGGAGGAGCTCTACGGGCAAGTCTTTTCCAGCTACTCCCTGCCGGTGGTGTTCCAGGGCATTCTGATGCCCGTCTGGAAGCGGTTGTTGCAACGCCAGGAGCAGTTCGGCGGCACCAGCGAGTGGCTGTTCCTGGATGGCTTTTTGCGTTCCCGGGTGTTGCAGCGTCTGTTGTTGATGCGCGAAAAACAGCCGCGTCGCGTGGTCATCTGTGCTCTGGATGGCAATTGCCGGGAACTGGAACTATTGGTCGCCGCCCTGTTCCTGAGTTCCGGGCCATTGGCCGTTCGCGTACTGAACATGGGCCAGCCATTCGAGGAACTGGCGCTGATGTGTGAAAGGATCAAGCCCCTGGCTCTGGTGCTGTTTTCCAATCATGTGCCGGCTCCCGAGTTGCCGCGGCGTCTGAATCGCCTGGCCATGAGTCTGGAGTGCCGATTGTTGTTGGCCGGCGATGCTTCTGACCTGGCACAGGAAAGCCTGGCCGGGTCATCGATCGGTTGCCTGGGCAATGAAGGGGAGGTCATGAGCCAGCGTCTGAAGCAGTTCCTGGCGGGTACTCTGGATACTTGACGTTCAGAGATGCAGCGCGGGATGAGTCAAACGATGCTGTTGCAGGATGAACTGGCGCAGACGCTCGGCTTCATCGGTATCGCTCAGGCTCAGTTGATAGGCGTAGAAGCCCTGTTCGTTTTCTTTCTCGAAAGTACCGCGCAAGGCAATCCGCTCGTAGCCTGAGGGGCTGAACCACAAGGCGAAATGCTTCGGTGGTTTGGTCCTGTTGCGAGCTTCCAGCAAAACCCCTTTGCACGACACTTCGTGTACCCACAGGGTGCCGGGTTGACCCTTGGCGTTTTCCAGCGCTACCGGTTCATCCAGTACCAGGCGCCAAGGCCGGACCATCGGCCCGTCTTCGTAGATGCTGGGCACGCCGAGGCGCAAATGCAGCGCATGGAACTCGTCTTCCACCAAGTGCAGGGGAAAGGTCATTTGCTGGTTTTCGAAGCTGGCTTGAATGGTGACCTGCTCATGGGCCGCCAGGCGGGTGAGCAGGTCACGGATTTGCGACCCACCGTTGACGAGAAGGCTCGACGTTGCGTCCCGCACATTGAGTTGCGGGTTGTGTTGCATGGTCTGGATGAAATCCAGCTCATCCTGGGTCAGGAGCGCGTCGCGTTGCATGGCCAGCTCGAAAGATGTAGTTACAAAGTCATTGGTGATTGTAATTACTGACCATTAATTCTGAGTTTCGTTTGCGCCGTTCGTCGCCTTTAGCTCAGCAAGCTCGGCCTGGAGTTCAGCCAACTGCCTCTCCAGCTGTGCCACGCGCTGTTGCGCCTTGATCTGCACAGTGACGTCTTTCTGTACGCCGACAAAATAGGTTTGCCCGTCCGCTGGATTTTTCACCGTTGAAAGGGACAGCTCGTTCCAGAACGGCGTGCCGTCCTTGCGGTAGTTACGCAGTATTTCCCGGCAGGTTCCTTCACGGTTCAATGCATCGCGAATCAGCGGCAGCGCTTGCTGATCGCGGTCCCCCGACTGCAGGAAGCGACAATCCTGATAGAGGATTTCTTCACTGGAGTACCCCGTCAGGCGTTCGAACGCGGGGTTGACGTAAATGAGGATCTTGTCCTGATCGCCTTCCTTTTCGGCAATCACGATACCGTCGTTGGAGGCGTTGATCACCATTTGCAGCAGTTGTGCATTAATCATCGGAGTATCCTTTCCTGATTGATTGTCAATTGCATTCTAAAAGAATAATCACAACCGTGGTGTTAATATCCGGGTCTTTCACTCGGATTCAGGATCAGATCGATGAAAGTCGCCATCATTTCCGGCTCGGTGTACGGCACGGCCGAAGAAGTTGCCCGCCACGCCGCCAGCCTGTTGAACGCCGCCGGTTTCGAAACCTGGCACAACCCGCGTGCGACCCTCGCCGACGTCCAGGCGTTTGGCCCTGAAGCCTTTCTGGCGGTGACCTCGACCACCGGCATGGGTGAGCTGCCGGACAACCTGCAGCCGCTGTATTCGACCATTCGTGATCAATTGCCAGCAGCCTGGCGCGGTTTGCCGGGCGCGGTGATCGGATTGGGCGATGCGAGTTATGGCGATACTTTTTGTGGCGGCGGCGAGCAGATGCGCGAATTGTTCGCTGAACTTGGCATTCGCGAAGTGCTGCCGATGCTGCGCCTGGATGCCAGCGAAACGGTGACCCCAGAGACGGACGCCGAGCCTTGGCTGGCGGACCTGATCAGCGCACTGCGCGACTGAGCGTTGCCCCGGCCCTATGCCTGTCAGACCCCTGCTGGCGCCGGTCGTTTGACATGGAACCAGGACGGCAGGGCGGCTGACTCGCTGGGCCATCAAGCTGGCTGCCAATGCAACTACACGAACCTCAAGGGCTGACTAGACTCGGTGGACATAGGAAACACTCCATAATAAAAACACCGAGGCTCCTTGCCGTGACTGTCCCTTCCGTCCAATCGCCACCCAGTGTCAAAGACAAGGTCAGTGCTGCCGAGTGGCAGACCCGCGTCGACCTGGCAGCCTGTTATCGCCTGGTCGCCCAACATGGCTGGGATGACCTGATCTTCACCCATATCTCCGCCAAGGTGCCTGGCACCGAAGATTTCCTGATCAACCCGTTCGGGTTGATGTTTCACGAAATTACCGCGTCGAGCCTGGTCAAGGTGGATCAGGCCGGCAACAAGTTGATGGACAGTCCTTACGAGATCAATCCGGCGGGTTACACCATCCACAGTGCCGTGCATGAAGCCCGTCACGATGTCGTCTGCGTGCTCCACACCCACACGGCTTCGGGGGTGGCGGTGTCGGCGCAGAAGCAGGGTGTTTTGCCGATCAGCCAACAGTCGTTGTTCGTGCTTTCCAGTCTGGCCTACCACGCCTACGAAGGCGTGGCGCTCAACCATGAAGAGAAAGTGCGGCTACAGGCCGACCTCGGTGAAAACAATTTCCTGATGTTGCATAACCACGGCCTGCTGACCTGCGGCAGCACCATCGCCGATACGTTCCTGATGATGTTCACCTTTCAGCGTGCCTGCGACATTCAGGTCATGGCGCAAAACGGTGCCGCTGAACTGATCGCCATCGAACCGCAGATTCTGGCCGGCGCCAAAGCCATGATCGCGGGTGTCACCCGAAGTGCTCAAGGAATGGGCGGAGCGCTGGCCTGGCCGGCACTGCTGCGCAAACTCGATAAACTGGACCCGGGTTATAAACTCTGATGGAGCTCGCCGAGATCCCCTTGTGTGTCTGGCGCAAACGCAGCCAGACGTTCGTATTCCGTGGCCAGAGCATCCGCTACTGGGCAGCAGGCCAGGGTGAGCCGCTGTTGCTCATTCACGGCTTTCCATCTGCCAGTTGGGACTGGCATTACCTGTGGCAGCCATTGGCCCAGCGCTTTCGCGTGATCGCTTGCGACATGCTGGGCTTCGGCGATTCGGCCAAACCGGCGAATCACGAATACAGCCTGCTGGAGCAAGCGGATCTGCAGCAGGCACTGCTTGAACACCTGAATGTCGAGCAGCCAGTGCACCTGCTCGCCCACGATTACGGCGACAGCGTGGCTCAGGAACTGCTGGCCCGGCATTACGAATCGCGGGTGGAGCTGGCCAGTTGCGTGTTTCTCAATGGCGGGTTGTTTCCGGAAACCCACCGCCCGGTACTGATGCAAAAACTCTTGCTCAGCCCTTTGGGCTGGATGATCGGCCGCGCCTTCAGCCGTGATGGCCTGGTAAGAAGCTTTCGGCAGATTTTCGGTCCGCAAACCCGTCCCAGTGAAAGCCAGATGGATGATTTCTGGAGTCTGGTCGAAAGCCATCAGGGGCCACGGATCATGCACAAATTGATCGGCTACATCCCGGAGCGACGCGTCTGGCGCGACCGCTGGGTGAGCGCGATGCAACGCGGTGAAGTGCCGCTGCGAGTGATCGATGGCGGGGTCGATCCAGTCTCCGGCGTGCACATGGTCGAGCGATACCGGGAGTTGATCCCGGAGGCGGACACGGTAGTGTTGCCCGACATTGGCCACTACCCGCAGATCGAGGCGCCCTGCGAGGTGCTCAAGCACTACCTGGCGTTTCGCGATCAATTGCTCTTGCCGCCGCGCAAGGTGGCGTGTTCCTGAACCTTAAGGTGAACTGTTGTGGCGAGGGGGCTTGCCCCCGTTGGGCTGCGCAGCGGCCCCAAACCATACGGCGCAGTGATTCAGGTATAACGCGTTTAGCCGGTTTACGACTGCTTTGCAGCCGAGCGGGGGCAAGCCCCCTCGCCACAGGGTTCATGCCTGTTTCTCTTTCAATCATCCCCCTGCCTTATCGCGCACCATTCAGCCTCTCCCGTGTTCATTGTGACCCGCTGCGCCGTGCCTGAAACTCGGACTCACTGTCCCTTGGCCTGCTGGAGTCCCCCCCATGAATGAGTCTGTGCGCTTCGAAGATAAAGTCGTGATCATCACCGGAGCCGGTGGCGGCCTGGGACGGACGCATGCACTGTTGTTCGCCAAACAGGGCGCCAGGGTGCTGGTCAACGATCTTGGCGGCTCGGCCCAGGGCGAAGGCGCCAATGCCTCGGCCGCCGACCGCGTGGTCGCGGAGATTCGCGAGGCCGGCGGCATTGCCGAAGCCAACCACGATTCGGTCACTGACGGTGACAAACTGGTCCAGCACGCCCTGGACGTCTTCGGTCGCGTCGACGTGGTGGTCAACAATGCCGGGATCCTGCGGGACAAGACCTTCCACAAAATGGATGACGCCGACTGGGACCTGGTTTACCGCGTCCACGTCGAAGGTGCCTACAAAGTCACCCGCGCCGCCTGGCCGCACATGCACGAGCAGAATTACGGCCGGGTGATTTTCACCGCGTCGACCTCGGGCATCTATGGCAACTTCGGCCAGTCCAACTACGGCATGGCCAAGCTCGGCCTCTATGGCCTGACCCGCACCCTGGCCATCGAAGGCCGCAAGAACAACATCCTGGTCAACGCCATCGCCCCCACCGGCGGCACGCGCATGACCGAAGGCCTGATCCCGCCGCAAGTCTTCGAACAGCTCAAGCCCGAACTGGTCAGCCCGCTGGTGGTGTACCTGGCCAGCGAGAACTGTCAGGAAACCTCCGGTCTGTTCGAAGTCGGCGGCGGCTGGATGGGCAAGGTCCGCTGGGAGCGCAGCCTCGGCATCGGTTTCGATCCACGGGCCGGCTTCTCCCCGGAAGACGTGGCGGCGCACTGGCAGCAGATCTGCGACTTCGAGGGCGCGGCGCATCCGAAGGACAACATCGAAGCGCTGAAGGAAATGATGGGGAATTTGCAGAAATATACGCTTTGATACCACCGGCAAGGTCACATTGACTGACCTTGCCGGTTGTTGCATTTGTCGGCTGCAAAGCCGTTTGCCAATGGTCAGCCGGGAAAGTATTTGACGACCAGCGCCTTCAGGTTGGCGGCTGTTTGCGCGTCCATTTTTCCATCGAAGTTTTCCGGGCGAAAATGCATCTGGAATGCCCGCACCAATTGTTGAAAACCGCCTTCCGTAGACGCTCCCGAAACATCGTACCCATAGGATTTGAACAGCCCCAGCAATTCGCTTCGGGCTGGAACCCCCGATGTGTTGTATTGGCGCAGATACTCGTCCCGAGTGGTTTCATCGAACCAGGCGCCGACGCCTTTCAAGTAAAGCTCCCGCCAGGGAAACATCGGCCCCGGGTCACTTTTGCGGCCGATCGAAACATCGGAGTGGCCCAGAACCTGCGTCGGCGTGATATCCGGGTAGCGCATGAGGATATTCAGTGCCAGTTGTTCAATCGCAGCAATCTGCTCGGGGTGATACGGCGGAAAGGTGAATTCGCCCTTGTTGTCGGTCGCCAGGTTGACGATTTCAATGCCGATGGACGTATCGTTCAGATTGCTGCGGCTACCCCACTGACTGACACCTGCGTGCCACGCGCGATAGGTTTCATCCACCAGGCTGAAAACTTCCTGCCCGGTATGGCCGGCCTTCAGGTAACTGGGGTCCGTGATATCTGGAACCAGATAATGCGCGCTGACATTGGGGCCAGTCAGGGCACTGACAGAACTCGCAAAGTCAGCGGCCGTGTAGTGAAGAATCAGAAAGCGTATTCGACTGTTGAAACTTCTGGTTGAGCGATACCGGTTGTAGTTGATGGATTTCATGGTTGCACTCGCAATAAGTAGGTTTGAAGTCGGACGAAGATAAAAGTCGTTCGCCGACTTGCTGTTCAACTTAAAGACTTGAGTGCTTTTGGTGTTTACCTATGCTTGTAGGTACTTTCTGAAAGAAAAGTAGGTATGCGAAGCTTTGCCTGGATACTCCGGAGTCACTGACTGGCAGCCGTTAATGATCAAAAACCATCGCCCATAAAAAAGGCCGCTGCAAACGCAGCGGCCAAAGTAAGACGTTGGATCAGGAGCTACAAATCAACGTCAGTGAACACAGGGTGACGAACCGAATCCTCGATTCATCTGAAGTCTCTCAGTCACGGCGCAGGCGGGTACAGGGTGCCTGCGGTGGTTTACTGTGACAGTGAGGTAAGAATAAGCCCTCGGCGCTGTAGGAAAAACACCAATTCCCGACATGCACTGTTGCAGCCCCGGCAACAGTCAGGATTCGGGTGCTCGTCGTCTGTGCCGGTCATCCTTTAGAGGTACACCACGAATACCTCCTTGGTGCGCTTATCGACCCCGGTGCCCGGCAGTAGGGTGAGGCCTTCTGTCACTCACCGGGGAAGACGCATGACAAAAACAACAATGCGCGCCATCTTCACACCGCAGGCGCTGGCGGTTGCAGTCGCATTAGGCTGTTGCGCCCAGGCGCAGGCCCTTTCATTCAACATCGGGGAGATCGAGGGGACATTCGACTCCTCGTTGTCGGTCGGCGCGAGCTGGGGCATGCGTGATGCGGATAAATCCCTGGTGGGCATCGTCAACGGCGGCTCCGGCCAGTCTTCGACCGGTGACGACGGGCGATTGAATTTCAAGAAAGGTGAAACCTTCTCGAAGATCTTCAAGGGTATTCACGACCTCGAACTGAAGTACGGCGACACCGGTGCGTTTGTGCGAGGCAAGTACTGGTACGACTTTGAACTCAAGGATGAAAGCCGCCCCTTCAAGGACATCAGCGATCACAATCGCAAAGAAGGCGCCAAGTCTTCAGGCGGACAAATCCTCGACGCTTTCGTCTATCACAACTACTCCCTCGCCGATTTGCCGGGCACGGTCCGCGCCGGCAAGCAGGTGGTCAGTTGGGGGGAGAGCACGTTCATCGGCAACTCTATCAACAGCATCAATCCGGTCGACGTGTCCGCGTTCCGTCGTCCTGGCGCCGAGATCAAGGAAGGCCTGATCCCGGTCAACATGTTGTTCGCCTCCCAGGGGCTGACGGAAAAGCTGACCGTGGAAGGCTTCTATCAACTGGAATGGGACCAGACGGTCGTCGATAATTGCGGCACTTTCTTTGGTGTCGATGTGGTGGCGGACGGCTGCAACAAGGGCTACACCGTCGCCAGCCCGGCCATTGCACCCTTGCAGCCGATTGCGGCTGCCTTTGGCCAGGGCTTCGAGGTCAGCAAGGAGGGGGTGATCGTTCCCCGTGGTGGTGACCGCGATGCCCGGGATTCCGGGCAGTGGGGTACGGCGCTGCGCTGGCTGGGGGACGACACCGAGTACGGCCTGTACTTCATGAACTACCACAGCCGTTCACCGAATGTCGGGACCACCACCGCCGGCCCCGGTACGCTGGCAAGCATTCCGGGAATCGTTGCCACCGCCAACCGCATCGCCCCCGGCAGCGGTTCGGGCCTGGCCCAAAGTGTGATGCTCGGTCGCGGCCAGTATTACCTCGAATACCCGGAGGACATCCGCCTCTACGGCGCCAGCTTCGCCACCACGTTATCCACCGGCACCGCGTGGAGCGGGGAAATCAGCTACCGTCCCAACGCCCCGGTGCAGGTCAACACCAATGACCTGACCCTGGCCTTGCTCAACCCTATCGCGGGCGGAGCAGCATCGCCCATTGCCACGTCACCGGGGGCCGACAACAAAGGCTATCGCCGCAAGGAGGTGACGCAGATCCAGAGCACCCTGACGCACTTCATCGATCAGGTCGCGGGTGCAGATCGCCTGACCCTGGTAGGCGAGGCGGCGGTGGTTCGGGTCGGTGGTCTGGAAGCACGCACCAAACTGCGCTACGGCCGCGACTCGGTGTATGGCCAGTATGGATTCGGTGGCGATACCGACGGCTTCGTGACTTCGACTTCATGGGGTTATCGCGCCCGGGCCATCCTCGACTACAACAACCTCATGGCCGGGATCAACTTCAGGCCCAACCTCTCATGGTCCCACGACGTCGCAGGCTTTGGTCCCAACGGTCTGTTCAACGAAGGCGCCAAGGCCGTCAGCCTCGGAGTCGATGCGGACTATCGCAACACCTATACCGCCAGCCTCAGTTACACCGACTTTTTCGGCGGCGACTACAACGTCCTCACCGACCGTGACTTCGTGGCGTTGAGCTTTGGTGTGAACTTCTGATCTGGCTGAAAAGGATGAATTCAATGCGCAAGATGATTCTGCAATTGGGCACCGTTCTGGCCCTGAGTCTGCTGGCCGCCAACGTGATGGCGGCGGTGTCGCCGCAAGAAGCCAACACGCTCGGCACCAGCCTTACACCGCTCGGTGCCGAGAAGGCCGGCAATGCCGATGGCTCGATTCCGGCCTGGACCGGCGGCATCCCGAAAAACGCTGGCGCGGTGGACAGCAAAGGTTTCCTGGCCGACCCGTTCGCCAACGAAAAGCCGTTGTTCGTGATCACCGCGGCGACCGTCGACAAGTACAATGACAAGCTCTCCGACGGCCAGATCGCAATGTTCAAACGCTATCCAGAGACCTACAAGATTCCGGTCTACCCGAGCCATCGCACCGTGGCGTTACCGGCAGAAATCTATGAGTCGGCCAAGCGCAGTGCGCTGAACGTAACACCGATCAACGAGGGTAACGGTCTGGCCAACTTCACTGGTAATCGCTACTACGCATTCCCGATTCCGAAGAATGGCGTGGAAGTGATCTGGAACCATGTCACTCGTTACCACGGCGGCAATCTGCGACGCACCATCACCCAGGCAACACCGCAGTCCAATGGCGACTTCACGGTGATCCGCTTCAAGGACGAAGTCGCCGTGCCGTCGTTGCTCAGCGATCTGAAACCGGGCAGCGACGATAACGTCCTCAACTACTTCAAGCAGGAAGTGACCGCGCCGGCGCGGCTGGCGGGCAACGTGTTGCTGGTCCACGAGACCCTCGACCAGGTCAAGGAACCGCGCAAGGCCTGGATCTACAACGCTGGCCAGCGCCGGGTACGGCGTGCGCCGCAGGTCGCTTATGACGGTGTCGGCACCTCATCCGACGGCCTGCGAACTACCGATAACTTCGACATGTTTTCCGGCGCGCCGGATCGCTACGATTGGAAACTGATCGGCAAGAAGGAGATGTACATTCCCTACAACAGCTACAAGCTCGACTCGCCCAACCTCAAGTACACCGATGTGATCAAGGCCGGGCACATCAATCAGGACCTGACCCGCTACGAGTTGCACCGTGTCTGGGAAGTCGTCGCCACGGTCAAGCCGAGCGAGCGTCACGTGTACGCCAAGCGCCACATGTACATCGACGAAGACAGCTGGCAAGTGGCGCTGGCCGACCACTACGACGGGCGTGGTCAACTCTGGCGCGTCGCCGAAGGGCATGCTCAGTTCTACTACGATCACCAGGTGCCGGCCTACACCGTCGAGGCGCTCTATGACTTGATCGCCGGTCGCTATATCGCCCTGGGAATGAAGAACGAAGAGAAACGCAGCTTCGAATTCAATATCGATGCAAAAGCGGGGGACTACACTCCAGCAGCCTTGCGGAGCACGGGAGTCAGGTAGGTTTCCTACAGGGTCTTACACAAAAGGGTGACTTTGCGGTCACCTTTTTTATAGCGGTCGATCAGTGTGTTGAATACTTCTTCAACAAGCGCTCGGGAGGGGGCTAGGGTGGCGCCAGAATTATAAAAAAGGCGCACCACAATGACTGCAATGACGCACTGTCTGGACCGCCCTGGCTTCCTGCCCCGACTGTCGTCCCATCATCTGTCCCGCGAGCGACTGATCGAGCCCATGCTGGTTTCGACCGCTCGGGTGAAGTTGCTTTGCGCACCGGCCGGTAGTGGCAAGAGCGCGTTGCTTGCCGAATGCCTGCTGCGGGCGCCGGAGCACGCTCGGATCTGTTGGCTGCCGCTGACGGGGGCGTCGTTGAGTGCAGCCGATTTACTATTGCGCCTGACGCAAGCGCTGGGTCTGCCCTCGACGGATGAGCCCGGGCTGTTGGCGCATCTGGCCCGATTACAGGCACCGACCTGGCTGTTTATCGATGATTACTGTCGAGCACCCAATCCGGAACTCGACCGGATGCTCGATCGCCTGTTGGCCGTCGACAGCCCGGCGCTGACCTGGTGGCTGAGCTCCCGTCGACGACCACCCTGCAACTGGCCGCGGCTGCTGCTCGATGATGAGTTGTACGAGTGCGAAGGCCGGACGCTGGCGTTTACCGAGGCCGAGGTCGGGCAGTTGCTCGGTCATGTCGAGCCGAGCCTGGCGGCACAAACCGCCAAAAGGGTGGCTCAGCGCAGTGGTGGCTGGTGCGCTGGCGTGCGGATCGCATTGCTCAATGGTTGTCCGTGGTCGGGTGAGCAGGGGCGTTCGGCGACATTGCTCGATTATCTGCAACACGAGTTGTTCAACACCTTGCCATCGGAGTTGGTTGAGGTCTGGAAGGTGTTGGTTCATCTGCCACGCTTCAACGCCAGCTTGTGCGAGCATCTTTTCGGCACGGGTGAGGGCGCACAGTGGTTGCACGCGTTGCAGGACATGGGCTGCTTCATTGAACCCTGGGAAGACTCCGTCGAGTGGTTGCGGGTCTTCGAACCACTGGCCCGGGAGATGCGTGAAGAACCGACCCCGGCCGGGCGATCCTGGCATCGCCGCGCGTGCCAATGGTTCAGCGCCGAAGAAGACTGGCAGGGTGCCTTCGAGCAGGCGTTGCTGGCGCAAGAGCACGAGGTCGCGGTCAGCCTGTTGCAACACTTCAGTTTTGAGCATCTGTTCAAGCGTCAGAACGTCAGCTGGTTACTTAAACTGCACGAGCAGCTGGGTGAACAGTTGACCCTGGGCACGCCGCAACGGGTGGGGTTGATCACCGCGGCGTTGCTGTTTGCCGGGCGTTTCGAGCAGGCGGCTGCCTGCATTGGGCAACTGTCCCGATTTGCCCCGCAACCGACGGCATCCTTGCAACGCCAACTGCTGGCGCGTTGGCAGGCGCAACAGGGTTGGTTGCTGCATTTGCAGGGACGCCTGCCGGCGGCACGGGCGCATTTTATCGAGGCGCTGGACGAACTGGCGGCCGAGGCGTGGCCCGCACGATTGTTGTGTCTGTCCGGGCTGACCCAGCAAGCGCTGCTCAACGCCGACCTCGATGCCGCCCAGGCCTTCAATCGTGATGCCCTGTGCCTGGCGCGGGCGCAAGGCTCGTTGCTGTTTGAAGGCTTGCTCGAACTCGATCATGCGCAGTTGCTGGAGCAGCGTGGCGCACCGCGGCGAGCAGGGCAGTTGCTGGCCGACATCCATGAAATGCTCGGACGGCAGGCTGATCGACCGACGCCGCTGCTGGGACGAATCGCCCTGCGGCGTGGGCGCTTGGCCTTGTGCCGGGGCCAGGATGAATTGGCCGGTGAATGTTTCCAGGCGGGCCTCGATGACTGCCTCCACAGTCAGGACAAGCATGTCCTGTACGGGTTTCTCGGGCAGGCGCAACTGGCGGCCAACCAACGTGATTACGCCCATGCATTTGATCGTCTGCGCGAGGCCGAACGGTTGATGCAGCAACGGCAGATCCCCGACACGGTGTATCGCGGGGTACTGCTGCAAATCAGCAGTCATTTCTGGCTGCAACAAGGGCGCCCGGAGCTGGCCCGGGAAGCGCTGACCCGGGTCTTGCGTCATTATCGTGGGGCCAACGCGCGCCAGGCACCGCCGGCCACGCTGCAACTGATTGCGCGTATCGAATACCAGTTGGTGTTGGCCGAGACTCAACTGCAACTGGTGCAACGTCCACTGGATCGACTCAGGGCGTTACTCGAACACGCGCAACAACACGCCATGCTGGCGCTGGAAACGGAGCTGCAATTGGCAATCTGCGAAGTGGCGGACCTGACGGGTGAGCCGGACACGGCTCACGCAGCGCTGGAGGCCGGGCTGGCGTTGGTCAAGCGTTGTCAGGGACAACAGGCATTACGTGATTTGAACTTGCGCCAGCCGAACCTGATCTGTCGTTTACAAGGCGAGGAGACGGTGACCGCGCTGGCCCTGGATGCCAGCCTGCTAAGTTGTCGGGAGCTGGAAGTGCTCGGCCTGATTGCCCAGGGTAATTCCAATCAGCAAATTGCCGAGCAGCTGTTCATTTCGCTGCATACGGTGAAAACCCATGCCCGGCGCATTCACAGCAAGTTGGGTGTGGAACGGCGTACACAGGCAGTTGCCATGGCAAAGAAGTTGGGATTGATAATGCAGGCCTGGTAGTTGTTGGTTTTTAGTCGGGAAATGAATTCAAACATATGGTCGCGTGCATAAATAACTGTGTTGATTAGTATGGTCGTCGGCGCTGACAAACAAGCAAGTGTTTGCGATGTCAGTATGTTGAGCGACAGTTCGAGCAGGATGCTCGGTTCTTTAACGTGACAGGAAGTCTGTATGAGTGACAGTTTTTTTTCTACCAGTAAAATTGTTCTATTGAAGCGTATTCGTGCGGATTTCGCCGTCGAGGTGCTGTTGGTTGAACGCCTGGGGAAACTCGGGATCAACCCGTTCACGACCTATCTGAATACGTTGGGTGAGAGTATTGACGCCGACGTCATTGAGTCCAGGACGTTATTCGATGAAACGCTGGAGTGGGTTGAGAGAGAGTCGCTGCCTACTTATGTCCAGGTTATCAATGGAATCTTCAAACGGCGTTATTCTTTCGAGCCGGAGTATCAGGTTAAAGGGCTGGATTTGCTAGAGTTTGAAGAAATAGTAATGGATACCGTCCGTTGGTTGACCGATGCGCCCTCAATCAACCTCTCAAAACGCTCGGTCAAGGTTTCTGGTATCGAGCAGGTCCACGCAGCGTTAAAGTATCAGATCCCGGAAATCAATATTGATAATGTGTACTTGACCAGCTTTGTGACTGAGTCGGACGGGCGAAAGATACTTCAATCCAGAAGTCTGGCCGAAGATATCTTTGCTCATTTTCAACATGATGAAATTCCTTACTATCACGGCGAAGGACTGGGTGTTTATTCGATCGCCTACAGTTCCCGGGAATCTGATTTGCATCCGCAACTGACGATCAAGGACATCAGTGACCTTGTAATCGAAATTGCTCCGGATTTCCTGATCTGATACTCAGGGACTTTCGTAGCCCATTCTCCAACTGACGGCCCGCGTCGCAGCCAGTAACCGCTGCGCCGCCGGGCCGTTTTCATCGGCATGAAACAGCGAGGTCGGCCCGACCACGGTCAGTACTGCCGTGATCCTGCCCATGGCGTTGAACACCGGTGCCGACAAGGCATCCACTCCGGGCATCAAGAGTCCATGCACATGATGCAGGCCCCGATGGCGGATCTGATCGCACATCGTTGCGTAGGCCTGATCATCCGCCAAGGCGTGGGCGGTAACGTTTTGCAGTTCCTGTTCACGCAGATCCACGGTTTCACGCGCAGGCAGGTAGGCGCCAAACACCAGTCCCGTCGAGGAACTGAGCAAGGGCAACACCGAGCCCAGTTGTGTCACCACCGTCACCGCACGCACCGCCGGTTCGATATGCACCACGGTCGCGCCCTGATTGCCCCACACCGCCAGGAAACAGGTTTCGTTCAAGTCATCGCGCAGTTCAGCCAGGGGCAGGGCGGCGACTTTCAGCACGTCCATACTGTTGAGTGCCGCCAACCCTACGCGCAGGGCTTCGCGGCCCAGGCCGTAATGGTTGGTGGCGGCGTTCTGTTCGGCGAATCCGCTGGCGATCAAGGCCTGCAAATAGCGATGAACCTTGCTCGCCGGCATCTGCACGTGTTCGGCCAGGCGCGACAGCGAAGTCGAAGGCGACAACTCGGCCAGAGCCTTGAGGATGTCGGTGCCAACCTCGGCCGAGCGGACTTTCTGTTTGCCGTTGCTGTCGCTGGTCTTTTCCATGGTGGTGCTGTGATCCCGTGACGAATGGGCGTCTTTATAGCTTGACGGTCAATACCAATCAAATTACGTTATGCGTAATCAAATTACGATAAAAACAACCCAGGCGTGCCTCGACCTCTGCAACAGAGCGAGCGGCCACTGCCGACTCCCTGTTCAGGAGGCTCCATGAACCCCGATTCAACGACGCCAGCGCTGGCCTACCTGTCAGGCTTCGGCAACGAATTCAGCAGCGAAGCGTTGCCCGGCGCACTGCCTGTCGGCCAGAACTCCCCGCAAAAAGCCCCGTACGGCCTTTACACCGAACTGTTCTCCGGCACGGCGTTCACCATGGCGCGCAGCGAAGCGCGGCGGACCTGGATGTACCGCATTCAGCCATCGGCCAATCACCCGGCATTCGTCAAACTGGACCGGCAACTGGCCGGTGGCCCGTTGGGTGAGGTGACCCCCAACCGCCTGCGCTGGAACCCGCTGGATATTCCCGCCGAGCCGACCGATTTCATCGACGGCCTGGTGAGCATGGCCGCCAACTCGGGCGCAGAAAAACCGGCCGGGATCAGCATCTACAACTACCGCGCCAACCGTTCCATGGAACGCGTGTTCTTCAACGCGGACGGCGAGATGTTGCTGGTGCCTGAACTGGGGCGCCTGCGCATTGCCAGCGAACTGGGCGTGCTTGAACTCGAGCCGCTGGAAATTGCCGTACTGCCACGTGGCCTTAAATTCCGCATCGAACTGCTCGACCCGCAAGCTCGCGGTTACGTCGCCGAAAACCATGGCGCACCGCTGCGTCTGCCGGACCTGGGGCCGATTGGCAGCAATGGTCTGGCCAATCCGAGGGACTTTTTGACCCCGGTGGCGGCCTACGAAAACCTGCAACAACCCACCACGCTGGTGCAGAAATTCCTCGGCCAGTTGTGGGCCTGCGAGCTCAATCATTCGCCGCTCAACGTGGTCGCCTGGCACGGTAACAACGTGCCGTACAAATATGACCTGCGCCGATTCAACACTATCGGCACCGTCAGTTTCGATCACCCCGATCCGTCGATCTTCACCGTGCTGACGTCGCCGACCAGCGTTCACGGCCTGGCCAACCTCGACTTCGTGATCTTCCCGCCACGCTGGATGGTGGCCGAGAAAACCTTCCGTCCGCCGTGGTTCCATCGCAACCTGATGAACGAATTCATGGGTTTGATCCAGGGCGAATACGACGCCAAGGCCGAAGGCTTTGTGCCCGGCGGCGCATCGTTGCACAGCTGCATGAGCGCCCACGGTCCGGACGGCGAGACCTGCACCAAAGCGATCAACGCCGACCTCAAGCCGGCGAAAATCGACAACACCATGGCGTTCATGTTCGAGACCAGCCAGGTGTTGCGCCCAAGCCGTTTCGCCCTCGATTGCCCGCAACTGCAAAACACCTACGACGCCTGCTGGGCTACGCTGCCCGCCACTTTCGACCCGACCCGGAGATAACCCATGACGCAGACTTCCATCACTCGCAGCTGGGTTGCATCCGCCAACGGCCACGCGGACTTCCCCCTGCAAAACCTGCCGCTGGGCGTGTTCAGCCTCAACGGCTCGGCACCGCGCAGTGGCGTGGCGATTGGCGAGCATATCTTTGATCTGCAAGCGGCCCTTGAGGCCGGATTGTTCGATGGCGCCGCGAAGGCTGCCGTCGAGGCCACCCGTGGCGGCCTGCTGAATGCGTTCTTCGAACTGGGCCGCGAGGCTCGCGTCGCATTGCGCGAGCGTTTGCTGGAACTGTTCGCCGAGGGCAGCACCCTGCACGGCAAGATCGAAGCCCAGGGTGCAAAACTGCTGCCGCTGGCGGCAGATTGCGAGATGCACCTGCCGGCGAAAATCAACGATTACACCGACTTCTACGTCGGCATCGAGCACGCGCAGAACGTCGGCAAACTGTTCCGTCCCGACAACCCGTTGCTGCCGAACTACAAGTACGTGCCAATCGGCTACCACGGTCGTGCGTCGACCATTCGCCCGTCCGGTACCGATGTGCGCCGCCCGAAAGGCCAGACGCTGCCGGCCGGTCAGAGCGAACCGACGTTCGGCCCTTGCGCGCGCCTGGACTACGAACTGGAGCTGGGCATCTGGATCGGCCAGGGTAACGACATGGGCGACTCGATTGCCATTGGCGACGCCGCCGACCACATCGCCGGTTTCTGCCTGCTCAACGACTGGTCGGCACGGGACATCCAGGCCTGGGAATACCAGCCGCTGGGGCCGTTCCTGTCGAAAAGCTTCATCACCAGCATCTCGCCGTGGGTGGTCACCGCCGAAGCGCTGGAGCCGTTCCGTCGTGCCCAGCCTGCACGTCCCCAAGGCGATCCGCAGCCGCTGCCGTACCTGCTCGACAAGCGCGACCAGGCCGCTGGCGCGTTCGACATCGAACTGGAAGTGTTGCTGCTCACCGAGGCCATGCGTGAACAGAACCTGCCAGCCCATCGCCTGACCCTGAGCAACACCGGGCACATGTACTGGACCGTGGCACAAATGGTCGCGCACCACAGCGTCAATGGTTGCCAATTGCAGGCTGGTGACTTGTTCGGCTCGGGCACGTTGTCGGGGCCGCAGAGCGGTCAGTTCGGCAGCCTGCTGGAAATCACCGAAGGCGGTAAAAAGCCGATCGAACTGGCCTCGGGCGAGGTGCGTAAATTCCTTGAGGACGGTGACGAAATCATCCTGCGCGGCCGTTGCCGCCGCGACGGTTTTGCTTCCATCGGTTTCGGCGAATGCCGCGGCAAAGTGCTGCCGGCGCGCTAACAGGAGCGGGGCATGGAACTCTATACCTACTACCGTTCGACATCTTCGTACCGGGTGCGAATCGCGTTGGCGCTCAAGGGCCTGGATTATCAATCCTTGCCAGTCAACCTGATCGCACCGCAGGGTGGCGAGCATCGTCAGCCGCCTTATCTGGGCATCAACCCGCAGGGCCGCGTGCCGGCCTTGCGCACCGATGAAGGCGAGTTGCTGATCCAGTCTCCCGCGATCATCGAGTACCTGGAGGAACGTTATCCACAGGTCCCGCTGCTGTCCAAAGACCTGGCTGCCCGTGCTCACGAGCGCGGTGTGGCGGCAGTGATCGGCTGCGATGTACACCCGCTGCACAATGTCAGCGTGCTCAATCGGCTGCGCCAGTCGGGCCACGACGAACCGCAGGTGGTGGAGTGGATCGGTCACTGGATCGGCCAAGGGCTGGCCACGGTGGAGCAGTTGATCGGTGATGACGGTTACTGCTTCGGCCCCGAACCCGGGCTGGCGGACGTCTACCTGATCCCGCAGCTGTACGCGGCCGAGCGTTTCAATGTTTCTCTTGAGGCTTATCCACGCATCCGGCGAGTGGCGGCATTGGCGGCGACGCACCCGGCGTTCATCAAGGCGCATCCGGCGAACCAGCCAGACACTCCTTAAAGCCCCTGCACCAGCCCCATGTGGGAGCGGGCTTGCTCGCGAAGGCGTCGTGTCAGCCAACAATGATGTCGACTGACTGTCCGCTTTCGCGAGCAAGCCCGCTCCCACAAGGTTTTGTGATCAGTGAACGATGGAGTTCGGCGGCAAATGCCCCAGCCGCTCCGTCAGGCGAATCCGCTGGATCGGATCGTCGCTGAGCAGCAGCGCATGCTCCAGGTCAAAACGCTCGGCGTTCGGACAGTCCAGCCGTTGGTACAGGCTGGCCCGGGCCAGATAGTCGGCGGCGCTGGCGTTGCCCAGTTCCAGGACGCGTTCGGCGTCGATCAAGGCATTGATGACGTCGTCGTGGGACAGGTACAACTGGCGCAGGTTGCGCGACAGCCGCTGCAACATCTGCACTGGCTCGGCGGTTTCCAAGTGCTCGGCGCTGAGCTTGATGTTCGGGCCGTACTGGCGGTTCAACAACTCCCGACAATCGTTGGGATAAAGGCGACGGCCGCCGCAGGGGTCGAGCAAATGATCGGCGCCCGGCACCCGCAGCAGGAAATGCCCGGGGAAGTTGACCCCGACCATGGGAATTTCCAGGCCCTTGGCCAACTCCAGCGCAATCAGCCCCAGCGTCAAGGGTTGTCCTCGTCGGCGCTCCAGTACCTTGTCGAGCAGTGCCACTTGCGGGCGCAATGGCGTGAAGTCGTCCTGGGCGAAGCCAAGGTCATTCATGCGCCGCAGCAGCGGTTGGGCCAGTTCACTGACCGGCAGCATCGGCAAGCCACCGCTGACCCGCTGTTGCAACGCCTGGAAATCGGCCAGCAGCGCTTGCGGTTCCACCTCGCTGTCGTGCTCGGCCGCAATCCACAGTGCCGCCTCGAACAGCGCGGGCGGTGAACGTTGCAGACAGGCGAAGAACGATTGGCGCGGGGTCATCAAAATCTCCGGGCAATGCCTCGTTTTAGCCCCCTCTCCGGCATTCGTCCAGTACCGTACAAGAGCGACCACGGGTTATTTCCGAAAGCCTGCATCGGGGCCGTGCTTATTCCGGTGCGCTTCTGCAATTTTTGGGCGCAAGCCTATACTGGCGACTACAAGAAGTGATTCGGGAGCCCTACGATGTTCGCTCTCATGCAAAGCACTCGCCTTGAATCGCTGCATCTGAGCGTTGACTCGGTCACCGGGTTGAAGGCGGTCATTGCCATTCATAACAGCCGGCTGGGGCCTGCCCTGGGTGGTTGTCGTTACCTTGCCTATCCCAGCGACGAGTCTGCGGTCGAGGATGCGGTGCGCCTTGCCCAAGGCATGAGTTACAAGGCGGCACTGGCCGGCCTGGCCCAGGGCGGCGGCGTGGCGGTGATCATTCGCCCCGTTCATGTGGCCAACCGCGCGGCGCTGTTCGAAGCCTTCGGGCGCTGTATCAATCAGCTCGACGGGCGCTACATCACGGCCATCGACAGTGGCACCTCAGTGGCGGACATGGATTGCATCGCCCAGCAGACCCAGCATGTCACCAGCACCACCGCGGCGGGCGACCCTGCGCCACACGCGGCGATGGGCGTATTCACCGGCATTCGCGCCACAGCGATGGCGCGACTGGGCAGCGATAACCTCGAAGGCCTGCGCGTTGCCATTCAAGGCTTGGGCAACGTTGGTTATGCCCTGGCAGAACAGTTGCACGCTGCCGGGGCCGAACTGCTGGTCAGCGATATCGATCACGGCAAGGTGCAACTGGCAATGGAGCAACTCGGGGCTCACCCCATCGCCAACGACGCACTGCTCAGCACGCCTTGCGATATTCTTGCGCCATGCGGTTTGGGCGGGGTGCTCAACAGCCACAGCGTGACGCAACTGCGCTGCTCGGCAGTGGCCGGTTCGGCGAACAATCAGCTGACCCATCTGGATGTTGCCGACCAACTGGAACGGCGCGGCATCCTGTACGCACCGGATTACGTGATAAACGCCGGCGGACTGATTTACGTGTCGCTCAAGCACCGCGGCGAGGAACTGTCGACCATCACCGCGCACCTGTCGAAAATCAGCTCGCGCCTGACTGAAGTGTTCGCCCACGCCCAGGCGGAAAAACGCTCCCCCGCGCGGGTGGCCGACGAGTTGGCGGAGAAGGTGTTGTACCGGTGAAACTGGCATGAGTTTTCCACAGGCATGAAAAAGGCCCTGGGTCATTCGACTCAGGGCCTGTTCAATTCGGGCTTTGCCTATTTGGCGGCTTTTGGGGCCTTGGCAGGCTTGGCCGGGGTGACCGGCTCAGCGGCCTCAACGACCTCGGTTGCCGCAACAGGTTGTGCGACTTCAACCGGTGCGCTGAGCAGTTCGGACAGGGCGTCCGGCTGGCTCTTGAACGCCTTGGCGAACACGTCGCGATTTTTCGCCATGTAGATCCCGGCTTCTTCCACTTGCTGCTCGGTCAGGGACGGAACGGCTTTTTGCAACACTTCAGCCAGCAATTCGGCCAGTTCGAGCATTTTGTCATGACGGTCAGCTTCGGCTTTATCCATGAACAAGCGCTCCAGATCTCGGCTGCTGCGGTATACCACTTCGACGGCCATTCACCACCTCACATGCCTTCACATTGGTTGTCGATTTCGACTACTGTATCTATATACAGCTAAAGGATAAGCGAATCCCTGCCTTTTGGGTAGTGGCTTTTTAATGTAGACCGGATTCGGGATTTGTCAGGCGAGGCGCTGCACAGGTGCGACCAAACGCCACGGCGCACAATCCCGAGTGGCTCGCCATCATGGGCTGGCCTTTTTTCTGCATGCAGAAAAACCGTCACGTCCAACCCGCATCATCCGGTCGAGCCGACCTAAGGAAGCATCATCGTGAAAATCAACTGGGCCGAAAAACTGCGGCAGAACGTGCATGAACTGGCCGAGTCCCTGGGCAATCTGTTTGTCGAAACCTTTCACTACCTGGCGCTGTTCGCCATTGGTGCGGTGACCGCATGGGCGGCGGTGATGGAATTTCTCGGGATGATCGAAGAAGGGCACATCAAGATCGATGACATCTTGCTGCTGTTCATCTACCTGGAACTGGGGGCGATGGTCGGGATTTACTTCAAGACCAACCACATGCCAGTGCGCTTCCTGATCTACGTGGCGATCACCGCGCTGACGCGGCTGCTGATTTCCAACGTATCGCACCACAACCCGCCGGACCTGGGGATCATCTACCTGTGCGGCGGGATTCTGCTGTTGGCGTTTGCGATTCTGGTGGTGCGTTACGCTTCGTCGCAATTTCCTTCGGTGAAGATTGAGAACCCGCACCGCAAAACAGGTAAGGGCTCCAGTGAACATCCGGAAGTAGAAAAGGGCGAGCTTTAAAGCCCCATGGTGGGTCGGTGGCGGTCACTGGCTGGTGGGGGCAGGTTGCGCGTGCCGCCGTCGGTCATTGATTCGAGGATGGCCACGGCGCAGTGGCCCTGCTCGATGGCAATGCCGAACTGAATGCTTTGCACCAATCGTTTGAGGCGCTCGGGGTCATTGCGTTGTTCGGCGCTGATCATGCGTTTGGCCACCACGCGGCCACTGTTGGACAGGGTCAGCATGATGCGGCCGTCCAGGCCCTGAATGCTCAGGTTGATCTGGTAATCCGCTGCAAAGGCATCGGTAATGAGCTGGAAAGGGTTGTCCATGATGCGTCACCGCCTGATTGAACGTGCAGTTGTTGACCGGCCATGATCGGGTTGGTTCGCAACGCCAGACCACCGGCCATCTCGCCATCATTGTTCCAGCATGGAAGAAGCAAGGCCCATGCCGGAAAATTGTCGGACAAAAAACATGTTCTGTAGGGGCGAGCCTGTTCGCGATGGTCGTGAACGATAACGCGTCAAACCAGATGGTTCGCGGCGTCTGAGGGTTTTTCGCGAGCAAGCTCGCT
This sequence comes from Pseudomonas jessenii, assembly GCF_002236115.1. Lineage (GTDB taxonomy): Bacteria > Pseudomonadota > Gammaproteobacteria > Pseudomonadales > Pseudomonadaceae > Aquipseudomonas > Aquipseudomonas jessenii. Next base: position 222,826 of record NZ_NIWT01000004.1, read on the forward strand.
CCTACGGGGGGGGGGGCCGCGTTTTCTGCACGTTTCAGGGCAATTAACCTCGACGTGCCTCCAAAACGGTCAACATTCCACCCAGTTCACCGCCAGTCCGCCCCGCGACGTCTCTTTGTACTTGTCATGCATGTCGGCCCCGGTGTCGCGCATGGTACGGATCACCCGGTCCAGGGAAATGAAGTGTTTGCCGTCGCCGCGCAGGGCCATTTGCGTGGCATTGATGGCCTTGACCGCGGCGATCGCGTTGCGCTCGATACACGGCACTTGCACCAGTCCGCCAACCGGGTCGCAGGTGAGGCCGAGGTTGTGTTCCAGGCCGATTTCGGCGGCGTTTTCCAGCTGCTCCGGGGTGGCGCCAAGCACCTCTGCCAGGCCAGCGGCGGCCATGGCGCAAGCGGAGCCGACTTCACCCTGGCAGCCGACTTCGGCCCCGGAGATCGAAGCGTTTTTCTTGCACAGAATGCCGACGGCAGCTGCACCCAGGAAAAATGCGACCACGTCATCGTCAGACGCATCGGCATTGAATTTCATGTAGTAGTGCAGCACCGCCGGAATGATCCCCGCCGCGCCGTTGGTCGGCGCCGTGACCATGCGCCCGCCGGCCGCGTTTTCTTCGTTCACGGCAAGGGCGTACAGGTTGACCCATTCCATCGCTGACAAGGTGGACGTAATGACATTCGGCTTGCCGATTTCCTGCAGGCTGCGATGCAGTTTCGCCGCTCGACGCGGAACACTCAGGCCGCCGGGCAAGATGCCTTCGTGGCGCAAACCCTGCTCGACGCATTCGCGCATCACCGACCAGATATGCAACAGGCCCTGGCGGATTTCCGCGTCACTGCGCCATGCCCGTTCGTTGGCCATCATCAGTTCGCCCACCCGCAGCCCGTGCTCGTTGCAGAGTTTGAGCAGTTCGGCGGCGCTGGAGAAATCGTAAGGCAGCACCACGTCGCCGGCCGGCGCGATTCCGGATTCGGCTTCGGCTGCTTCGATGATAAAACCGCCGCCCACCGAGTAGTAGGTCTGCTCGAACAGTTCGCCGGTTTCACCGAAGGCTGTCAGGGACATGGCGTTGGGGTGGTAGGGCAGGCTTTCGTCCAGTAGCAGGAGATCGCGTTGCCAGTCGAAGGCAATTTGCGCAACGCCAGCAAGGCACAGTTTGCCGGTTTCGCGCAGGGTGTGAATGCGGCTGTCGATGGTGATTGGATCGATGCGGTCGGGCCACTCGCCCATCAGGCCCATGACGCAGGCGCGGTCCGTCGCGTGGCCGACGCCGGTCGCTGAAAGAGAACCATAGAGGCGGATTTCCACGCGTCGCACGTCGCTCAGAAAACCGTGATCGACCAGCGCTTGGGCAAAGGTTGCGGCAGCGCGCATCGGACCGACGGTATGGGAGCTGGACGGGCCGATACCCACTTTGAAGAGATCGAAAACACTGATAGCCATGCTAAAGCCTGTACACGCAATGGAAGGGAAATCGCTGCCATTTCTGTAGGACAAGCGCAATTTGGGCGATACTGCCTGTCACGAGCCTGCGTGACCAACGAAATTTCCTAAGACATCCTTTAGCAGGACTAAACGATGAGCCGTCAATTACACGCCCAGACGTATGTCTGGCTGAACGTGTTTGCCTGTGCCGCGCGGCACCTGTCGTTCACCCGCTGCGCCGAAGAACTGCACATCACACCGGGGGCGGTCAGCCAGCAGATCCGCCAGCTGGAAGAACGCCTGGGCTTTCGCCTGTTTCACCGCCGCGCCCGCGGAGTGGAGCTGAGCGCAGAGGGGCAGCGCCTGGCCATTACCGTCAACGAGGCCTTTGGCAGCATCGACTCGGAATTGCGGCGACTGGACGCGGGCATGATCAGCGGGATTCTGCGGGTGCGTTCGATTCCGTCGTTCCTGAGCAAATGGCTAACGCCGCGACTGCCGCGTTTGCAGCAGCGTTTTCCGGACATCCAGTTGCGCCTGGTGGCCGAGGACAGCAGCGTGCCGTTGCATGAAGGTGACTTCGACCTGGCGATCGACCTGAACGACGGCAGTTATCCGGGCCTGTTATCCACAGCCTTGCTTGATGAACAGATTTTTCCGGTGTGCGCGCCGAGCCTGTTGCGTGGTCGTCCACCGCTGCATGGTCCGGCGGACCTGATGCACTTTCCCTTGCTGCACGACATCACCGCCTGGCGCGGCAGCTACGAGTACGCGGAATGGGAGTTTTACCTCAACGCCATCGGCTTCGAGGGTGCGGATGTGCGACGCGGGCATACCTTCAATCGCAATCACCTGACGATCGAAGCGGCCATCGCCGGGATGGGGGTGGCGATAGCCCGACGGACACTGCTCAACGATGAGCTGGAGCGCGGGGCGTTGATCGTGCCGTTCGGCCTGGCGGTGCCCAATCACAAGCGCTACATGCTGCTTTACGCACCCGGGGCGTTGAGCCATCCGGGTGTGCGCGCGGTGCACGATTGGTTGGTGGAGGAGGCGGGTGCTTTTCGCAGCCTGCACCCGTTGGGGGAGCGGCAAATGTGAGCAATTATTACGTAAGAGCAGGGCGACCCAACTCCCGACCTTAACAGCGCTTTTACCGGTTGTCCGGCTTTTTTTGCGATTGAAAATTTATCTTTTTTAGGGGGTTGAATTGTTCAGCGTACAGACCGATTGTGTAAGTAAGAGGTCACGGTGATGACGCCCAAGGGCTTAGCTGACCGGCCTCTCGCGAGCTAGCTGAAGTAAGGGATGAACTATGCAAATCCAAGTCAATAGCGATAACCATATTCAAGGCAGTAAACGACTGGAGGAGTGGGTACGTACGACCATTGAGAGCACGCTCGAACGCTACGAAGAGGACCTGACACGAGTCGAGGTTCACCTGCGGGACGAGAACGGCGACAAGCCGGGTCCCCACGACATGCGCTGCCAGCTGGAGGCGCGGCCAAAAGGCCATCAACCGATTTCCGTCACCCATAAAGCCTCCACCATGGAGCAGGCGATCGACGGAGCGGCTACCAAACTTGAACATGCGCTGGAGCATATGTTCGGCAAATTACGCGGCAAACGAGCCAATGTGGTGCCCATCGAGAGTGCCGCCCATGCCGACCATCTGCTGGAAGAAGAGTTTCTTGAGAACGAACAGGCAGCGCTTAACGGCTGACACCTGATTCACTTTTTTACCTTCCCATGAAAACGGGCCTGCATTGCAGGCCCGTTTTGTTTTCGGTGGCTTTTGGATTCCATGGCTATGCCATTGGTGCAACCAACGGGCGTAATAAAGGGCTGCACCCGATCCTTTTGCATATGAGAATATTTATCATTAATATTGCGGCCTTTCCGGTCCCCTGACGCTGTCGTGGCCTCCCCGGTTTTCAGGTCGAAACATGAACGATGATCACTCTGCCCCCGAACCCCGCGATATCGAGCGCGATCCACAGCGCGGGGACCGTGCGCATTTTCTCCAGGTGTTTCTCTCCCAGCGTTCGCAAATGGAAGCACTGGTGAGCCGGCGTGTCGGTTGTCGGGCGACGGCGGCTGACCTGGTACAGGATTTGTTCCTGCGATTCTGGCGGCGGCCGTTGGTGCAAGTCGAGGAACTCAGCACCTACCTGCTGCGCTGCGCCGGCAACATCGCCATCGATCACTTGCGCAGTGAAGGCACGCGGGTCCGGGTCAGCGAAGGTTTGATGGTGGAATCACCAGACAGCCATGGCAGCGGACCGCAAGCGGCGCTGGAGGCGGGCAACGATCTGCGCCATGTCGAAGCCGCATTGCGCGCCTTGCCGGAGCGTACGCGGCAGATCTTCTTGCTCAATCGCATTCACGGCCGCAAATACGCCGAGATCGCCAAGGCCATGGGCTTGTCCCAAAGTGCCGTGGAAAAACATATGATGCGGGCCCTCGAAGCCTGCAAGGCCAGCCTTCGGGAACCCGAACCGCGTACGCCAGGGACAGCACCGTGAACGACTTCAAACGCGTCACCCCGACGCCGACGCCGGCGCAGGAGCAGGCCGCGCTGGCCTGGCTGAGCCTGTTGCATGACCAGCCCAATAGCGGTGACCAAGCGACGTTCAGCCAGTGGTTGCAGGCCGACCCCGCCCATGCCGAGGCCTATGCCCGGGCGCAGGTCCTGTGGGAGTTGAGCGAAGGACCGGCGCGCACACTCGCCGATGAAGACGCTTTTGCCTTGCAGGGCTATCTCAACGCCATGGACAAGCCGCGGCGCAGCACGCTCGGGCGCTGGTCCGGTACGCTGGCGATGGCCGCGTGTCTGCTGTTGATGATAAGTGTCGGTACAGGCTGGCAGCCTATGCGTTGGATTGATGACCTGGGGGCGGATTACGTCTCGGCACCGGGGGAAATTCGCACCGTTACCCTGGCCGATCAGTCGCAGGTGACACTGGATGCCGACAGCGCCATCGCCGTGGATTTCAGTCGCGGTGAGCGGCATGTGCAACTGCGCCGCGGCGCCGGCTTTTTCAGCGTTACCCATACCGGCGAGCCGTTTGTGGTGGACGCCGAGAAAGGCCAGACGCGGGTCCTGGGCACGCAGTTCGAAGTCCGTTTGCAGCCCCACGGTGCACAGGTCACGGTGCTGTCGGGACGGGTTGGCGTGACGGCGCACCAGAAAGCCGATCAGCAAGAGCTCACCGCCGGCCAGCAAGTGGCCTATGGCGAAGGCTCGGCGCAAACACTCCACTCGGTGGACAGCGAAGCGCAGTTGGCATGGCGCCAGGGCTGGCTCAATTACTACAAGGCGACGTTGGCCGATGTGGTACAGGATTTGGCGCGCTATTACCCCGGACGGATCGTGTTGCTCAATGATGAACTGGCGATGCGCCGGGTCAGTGGCAGCTTTCCGAGCAGGAACCCGCAGGCGGTGTTGAGTTCCTTGCAGGGGGTGTTGGGGTTTGAGCAGCATCAGGTTTTGGGGCATCTGATTATTCTGCGCTAAAGCTGTTGGCCTCTTCGCGGGCAAGCCCGCTCCCACAGGGTTACGTGTTGCCCCAATATTGTGAGCAACTCAATACCTGTGGGAGCGAGCTTGCTCGCGATGACGGCAGATCAGACACCCAACCACTCAAATAAAAATATTTTCAGTTTTTGCTGAGGTAAACCCGATTGCCATCCGTGTAGTGACTGAAACTGCGAGTCATTCGCATCCGTTGCGGTTCTACACAGGTCATGAGTCATGAAGTCCAGGGCAAAATCGGGTTCGGTCAAACAATGGTTGGGTGTGTCTGCGTTGAGCTTTTCGGCATTGGCCTTGTTGCCGCTGAGCGTAGCGCTGGCCGCAGAGGCAGGCAGCAGTCAGTCGCGTGGGCAATTCAATTTCGCGCTGGCCGCCAAACCGTTGCCCCAGGCCCTGAGCGATTTCAGCCGAGTGACCGGCATCAGCGTCGTCTACACCGATGAGGCGCCGTACGGTCTCAATGCGCCGGCCATCAATGGCCAGATGAGCGCCGAACAGGCTCTGCAACGTCTGCTTACCGGTTCGGGCTTGACGTTCCGTCGCACCGACGGCCACACCATTGCACTGGAACCACGGCCAACTGAAGGGGCGTTGAACCTGGGCGCGACCACCATCACCTCGGTGATGGATGACTCCATGAGCTATCAACCGCCACCCATCACTTCGGTGATGCGCTCCTCGGCCCCCGTACAGGATATCCCGCAGACGATCAACGTCGTTCCGGCCCAAGTCATCCGCGACCAGGCGCCGCGCAATCTCGATGACGCGCTGGCCAATGTCAGCGGCATCACCCAGGCCAACACCCTGGGCAGCACCCAGGACTCGGTGATGGTCCGTGGCTTTGGCGACAACCGTAACGGCTCGATCATGCGCGACGGCATGCCGATCGTGCAGGGGCGTGGCCTCAACGCCAGCGTGGACCGGGTCGAAGTGCTCAAGGGCCCGGCCTCGTTGCTCTATGGCATCCAGGATCCGGGTGGCGTGGTCAATATGGTCAGCAAGAAGCCCGAGCTTGAGCGGTACAACGCGCTGACCGCGCGCGGTTCGAGCTATGACGACGGCAAGAACGGCAGCGGTGGCAGCCTCGACAGCACTGGGGCCCTCGGCGATTCCGGACTGGCCTACCGCATGGTGCTGGACTACGAAGACGAAGATTACTGGCGTAACTTCGGTGTGCATCGCGAGAGCCTGATCGCGCCGTCGCTGGCCTGGTACGGCGAAAGCACCAAGCTGCTGTTCTCCTATGAGCACCGCGAATTCCTCACACCCTTCGACCGCGGCACGCTGATCGATCCGCGGACCAACCATCCGCTGGACATCTCGCGCAACGAGCGTCTCGACGAACCGTTCAACAACATGGAAGGGCGCTCGGACCTCTATCACTTCGAGGCCGATCACGAACTCAACGACAACTGGAAAGCCCATTTCGGCTACAGCTGGAACCGCGAAACCTACGATGCCAGCCAGGTGCGCGTGACCGCCATCGACACCAAAAAGGGCACCCTGACCCGCAACATGGACGGCACCCAGAATGCGATCAGCACCGACCGGTTCACCACCGCCAGCCTCGAAGGCAACGTGAATGTGCTCGGCATGCAGCATGACCTGCTGTTCGGTATCGACGATGAGTACCGCAAGATCTACCGCGAAGACCTGATCCGCCAAAAAAGCCTGACCACATTCAGTTACGTCAATCCGGTTTATGGTCGGGAAGTGCCGGGCACCACCGTCAGTGCGCCCGACAGCGCGCAGACCGATGAACTGCGCAGCGATTCGGTCTTCCTCCAGGACTCCATCCACCTCACCGACCAGTGGATTCTGGTGGCCGGCGCGCGTTTTCAGGCGTACGACCAGTACGCCGGCAAAGGCGTACCGTTCCACGCCAACACCGACAGCAACGGGCAGAAATGGGTGCCGCGTGCGGGCCTTGTGTACAAATACACCGATGCCTTGTCGTTCTACGGCAGCTACACCGAGTCGTTCAAACCCAACTCGACCATCGCGCCATTGAGCGGCAGCAGTACCGTGCTTGACGGCGGTATCGCTCCGGAAGAAGCCAAGTCCTGGGAGCTGGGTGCCAAGCTTGATCTGCCGGGCCGCGTTACCGGCAACATCGCACTGTTCGACATCAAGAAGCGCAATGTGCTGGTGGCCAACGCCGAAGGTCCGACCACGATTTACAGTGCCGCCGGTGAAGTGCGTTCCCGTGGCCTGGAAGTGGACCTGAGCGGTCAGCTCACCGATCGCTGGAGCATGATCGGCAGCTACGCCTATACCGATGCCGAAGTCACCGAAGACCCGGATTACAAAGGCAATCAGTTGCAGAACGTGGCGAAGAACAGCGGCTCGTTGTCGGCCGTCTATGACTTCGGCAGCGTCATTGGCGGTGATCAACTGCGGGTCGGCGCCGGGGCGCGTTATGTGGGTGAGCGCGCGGGCAACGCGGTGAACGATTTCGACCTGCCGAGCTACACCGTGGCCGATGCGTTCGCCACCTACGACACCAGGGTCGAAGGGCAGAAGGTCAAGTTCCAGCTCAACGTGAAGAACCTGTTCGATCGCACCTACTACACCTCGGCGGCGAGTCGGTTCTTTGTGTCGATGGGGGATTCGCGGCAGGTGACGTTGTCGAGCACCTTGGAGTTCTGACGATAGACCGTGTCATCGTTCATCGCGAGCAAGCTCGCTCCCACAAGGTTTGGCGGTGCTCACCGGTTTTGTGACTACCCCATTCCCCTGTGGGAGCGGGCTTGCTCGCGAAGGCGGTCATGCAGACCACAAAAAAGCTCGGGTCTAGCGCAAAAACGCCTGTCGATATTCGCCGGGCGTCCCGCCAAGTGACTGGCGAAACCGGTTGGTGAAATGGCTGGCGCTGGCAAAACCACAAGCCAGTGCAATCTCCCCCAGTGGCTGCGAGGTCGTGCGCAGCAACTCCCGCGCCCGGTCAAGGCGCCGCGCCAGCACGTACTGGTGGGGTGGCAAGCCGAAGCTTTCGCGGAACATCCGCGCGAAGTGGTATTCGGACAACGCGCACAACGCCGCCAATTGACCGAGGCTGATGGCCTCGTCCAGATGGCTGTCGATGAACTCCACCAGATGCCGGCGCTGGTGCGCGGCCAGCCCGCCTTTAAGGCGTAAGCCCTGACGCACGTTGACCTGGCTGAGCAGGGCATGGCTGAGCAGTTCGTGCGCCAGGCTGCTGGTGAGCAGGCGCTCGCCCGGCTCGTCCCAGTTCAAGGCGACCAACTGCCGAAAGCGCAGCGCCTGCTGCGGATCATCGAGAAAGGTCTGCTCGCGCAGCTGCATTTCCCGTGGCTCGCGATCGAGCAGGGTGACGCAGCCAAGGGCAAATTGTTCGGGGCTGAAATACAGGTGTGCCAGGCGAATATCGCCATTGATCACCCAGCCTGACTGGTGATCGGCGGGGAGGATGCACAGTTTGTCCGGACCACCCTTGTTGCCGGGCTGGTCGCGGCGAAAGGTGCCGGTGCCGCCGGCGAGGTAACAGGACAACGTGTGGTGGCTGGGCGCTTCGTATTCCTGAGCGTCGTGGTGATTGCTCCACAAGGCTGCAGACAAGCCGTCACCGAGCTCGGCGCTGTGCTCAAGGCGAGCATTCGGCGAGCGGTTGAGGGCTTGAAAGACTTGTAGGGTATCCAGTGCAGCCATGGTCGTTGCTCTCTAACACCTGCATCCAACGGCTTGCATCCTACTCCGTAGACGTGCGCCTGCCAGCCTGCCCTCAGACAAAAGCGCAAGTTTATGCAAGTGCGCCCAGGCGTGGCGCCGGACACTGGGCACCTAGCGAGGAGCCTTAGTCATGAACCTTTCTTTGTACCTGCTGACTGTGCTGATCTGGGGTACCACCTGGATTGCCTTGAAATGGCAACTGGGCGTGGTGGCCATTCCCGTGTCAATCGTCTATCGCTTCGGCCTCGCCGCGCTGGTGCTGTTCGTGATCCTGCTGCTCAGCCGACGCCTGCAAGTGATGAACCGTCGTGGGCACCTGATCTGCCTGGCTCAGGGCTTGTGCCTGTTCTGCGTCAACTTCATGTGCTTCCTCACCGCGAGCCAGTGGATCCCCAGCGGTCTGGTGGCCGTGGTGTTTTCCACCGCCACCCTATGGAATGCCCTCAACGCGCGGGTGTTCTTCGGTCAGAGAATTGCCCGCAATGTGCTGATGGGCGGTGCGTTGGGCCTGCTTGGGTTGGGGCTGCTGTTCTGGCCGGAGCTGGCCGGGCATACCGCCAGCCCGGAAACCTTGCTCGGCCTCGGTCTGGCCCTGTGCGGCACCTTGTGTTTCTCGGCGGGCAACATGCTTTCGAGCCTGCAACAGAAGGCTGGTCTCAAACCGCTGACCACCAATGCCTGGGGCATGGCTTACGGGGCGGCGATGCTAACCGTGTGGTGCCTGGTCAAAAGCATTCCCTTCGACATGGAGATGAGCGCGCGTTACATCGGGTCACTGTTGTACCTGGTGATTCCGGGATCGGTGATCGGTTTCACCGCCTACCTGACCCTGGTCGGCCGCATGGGGCCAGAGCGGGCTGCGTACTGCACAGTGCTGTTTCCGGTGGTGGCACTCAACGTGTCAGCGTTCGCCGAGAGTTATCAGTGGACGATGCCGGCGCTGTTGGGGCTGGTATTGGTGATGTCGGGTAACGTACTGGTGTTTCGCAAGCCCAAACCACGCTTGGTACAGGGGAGTAGCAAGCTCGCTTGAGATGACGTTCATCGAGCGCTGAAGTCCTCAGTGCTCGACTTTGATCGCAATATAAATCAGCAGCGGTAGTATGAAGTCGACAATATGCCGGGTCCAGTCTTTGTAACTCCAGGCTTGTGATTGGTCCATGTTGAACCATTCCACGCCGATAACTTGAAAGCCGACATAGTAAAGCAAGAGCGCAATGAGTAATCCTATGATCGCGGGCTTTTTGGCCTCGTGAAACTCTTCAGCGCTGCTACTCATGTTTTTATAAAGATAACAGGTTCCGATCATGAAGAAGAGCGTGTAGATAACCTCGAGCGTAATGATGAGCCAGTAGATGCGGTGATGGAGTATCTGCGAGGTAATGGCCCTGTAGGTGTACTTCTCGTCGTCATCTGTGGTCTCCATGCTCAGGATGTTACTGATGTTTTCGTAGTTGGTTGCGTAGTCCGTAACGTTGCTGTACATCACCAGCAATCCAAAAATACTTATGAATAACATTAGTGTGGCTTTGCTGAAACGTATGACTTGATTTGTCGTAAGTTGATTCAAGGTGGTGATCTCCTTTGTTGTTTCCGTTGTGTCTGGAAAAGTAAGGAGAGTCTAGCGGGTGGTTTTGTTATTTGTTTATTGACTGAATTGCAGGGTGTGTATTCAGACAGTTTTTTTACAGGTTTAGAGTGATATTGTTTTTATTTTTTGCATTTAAGGGCAGGCGCTTTTAACGCCTGCCCTTTTTTCAACCCTTCCAGACTTGCGGATTGACCAGGTCCTGTGGGCGCTCCCCCAACAGCGCACTGCGCAGGTTGGCCAGGGCACGGTTGGCCATGGCATCGCGGGTCTCATGGGTGGCCGAGCCAATGTGCGGCAAGGTCACGGCATTTTTCAACTGGAACAGTGGGGACTCGGCCAGCGGTTCTTTTTCGTAAACGTCCAGCCCGGCACCACGAATGCGGTTGTTTTGCAGTGCTTCGATCAGTGCCGGCTCATCCACCACCGGGCCACGGGAAATGTTCACCAGAATGGCACTTGGCTTCATCAGCGCCAGTTCACGATGGCTGATCAAGTGTTTGGTTTTCTCGCTGAGCGGCACCACCAGGCACACGAAATCGGCCTCGGCCAGCAGTTGATCAAGGCTGCGGAACTGCGCGCCGAGCTCCTGCTCCAGTTCGGTCTTGCGGCTGTTGCCGCTGTAGATGACCGGCATGTTGAACCCCAGGCGACCACGTCGGGCGATGGCGGCGCCGATGTTGCCCATGCCGACAATGCCCAGGGTCTTGCCATGCACATCGCAACCGAACAGCTGCGCACCGACAGTGGCCTGCCATTGCCCGGCCTTGGTCCAGGCATCCAGTTCGGCGACGCGGCGCGCGCTGCTCATCAACAGGGCAAACGCCAGGTCGGCGGTGCTTTCGGTGAGCACATCCGGCGTGTTGGTCAGCATGATCCCGCGTTCGTTGAAGTAGGCCAGGTCATAGTTGTCGTAGCCCACCGAGACACTGGATACCACCTCCAGCGTGGTGGCGTTTTCCAATTGAGCGCGGCCGAGTTTGCGACCGACGCCGATCAAGCCGTGGGCGTGGGGCAGGGCTTCGTTGAATTGGGCGTTGATGTCGCCGTTTTTCGGATTCGGCACGATGACGTCGAAATCCTGTTGCAGGCGTTCGATCATTGGTGGGGTGACGCGGCTGAATGCAAGGACGGTCTTTTTCATGGGCGGGCGGGCTCGTCGGGCGGCGAAGAATAATGAGCACGCTAACATTCTTCGCGGGATTTGTGCGAGTCGTCAGGCGGTCTATGCAAGCTTGCAGCTTGTCGTGCTCCATCCAGTTATACTGCCGCACTTCTTATACTGTGGCATGCGGCCCGCTCACCGGGCCCGACATTTCATGCACCACCCGGAGCTTTCATGACTTCCCCGAAACAACCGCCGGTCGCCGACGCCCTGAACGACGTGCAGGCAGAGCTGCCAGACAGCGTCGACTCCAGCGCCGACAGCGAATCCAAAGCCGGGATCCCGGCCTTCAAATTCCCGTTCAAGCCGGGTGAGCTGGCGGCCGCCAAGGGTTCCAACCAGCCGTGGTACAAGAACGGCGCCAAGAACGGCCACACCAAGACGCCGGGCATGGCACCGCCGGGGACTCGTCGGTCGATGGGTAAGCGCTGAGTTCTTAAGTCTGCGGTGACTGATCTGCCGTCTTCGCGAGCAAGCCCGCTCCCACATTTGGAATGCATTCCTCCAGTGGGAGCGGGCTTGCTCGCGAAGGGGCCGGCACAAACACTGCAAATCCCGGATCAAGTCGCCCGCAACGAAATAAACGAGTAATTCGTCAGCGCATCCGCCGTCACTTGCGCACCTGCGGCCAGCACTTGCCCGGCAATATCATCCCCCGACACATGAAACCGCCATTCACTGCCCCACTGCGGCAACGTTTGCCCGGCCAGGTCGTCGATGATCGCGGCAAATTCCGCCATATCCGGCAGATAAGCGGTAAACCCGTCGCCCTTCAGGGCTGTGGTGCGAATCCCCAGCAGCGCACAAATTGCATCCTTCATCGGAATGTCATCACGATCCGCCTGACGGGAGCGCTGGATCAGTTCCGACAATTCCCGATCGACCAGCTCACCACCGACAATCAGCTCCGGTCCTTTTTCCCACGACTCAGGCGGACATTCCTTCATGGCAGTGTTCAGAGGTATGTGCGGATTGATTTCCATCGGATAGATATGGCACACCAGCGGGCGGCGTTCATAGATGCGGCAGAGGTTGTCTTCGTCAAGATTTCGGCAGGGGCCGACATTGTAGGCGGCGAAGGTGATGGCCACGTACACCTCGGATTCACCGCTGCGCACTGCCGCCGAACGGCGTTCGGCGTGTTCCCGTTGGTGCACCGGCAGACCCAGGCCATTGCCCAGAAACGCTTCCACCAGCACGATCACCTGACCGCCATCGGCTGCCCACATCCGGGCTTCGCCCAGGGTCAGGGGCACATGGTGGTCGTTACAGCATTTGCCGCAGCCTACACAGGAAAATGTTGTATTCATCGAGCGTTCGTTCGCGTCACAGGGCATGAAGCGGCGACAGAATGCCGCCGCAAAAGCCGCTATCGAAGCAAATTATGCGCCAGTCAGTTTGCCTTGCCGGCCGGGCGGATGGAGTCCCATTCGGTGACGTACGCGGTTTTGCTCTTTTTGTTGTACAGGCACAACTCGGTGCCTTGTGCGCCTTTCATGTGCTTTTGCGGGTACTGGCCCTGGAGCAGGAGCGCGGTGTAGCCGACCCGGTCATCGAACTGCGCGGCGTTGCCGACCGGTTTGCTGTCCTTCAGGCCACTGGCCTTGGTGCAACTGGTGAGTACGGCTTTGTCGTAGGTGGCCCAGGCGTCGGGGCTGGAGGCGTGGGCCTGGGAGGCGAGGGCGGTGAGGCAGAACAGAATCAGGGGCGCAGCTTTCATGGTTCAGGCTTCCTTGGGCTGAGTGGCCAAGGCAGGAGTATGCCTGAAAGGTAGATGGAGACTTTGCTGGCCTCTTCGCGAGCAAGCCCGCTCCCACATTGGACGGTGTACACACATCAACTGTGGGAGCGAGCCTGCTCGCGATGGCGGCATCAGAGCGGAACCGGCTCCCGGCGGATCGCGCGCATCCCGACGTTTTCATACAAGCGCCGCGCCCGAAGGTTGTCTTCACGTACCTTCAGGTCCACGAAACCTTCATGCCGCTGCTGGAACACCTTGAACGCCTGCAACAACAGCGCACGCCCCAACCCCCGACCCTGAAACCGCGGGTGCACCACCAGGTTCTTGATATAGGCACTGGTCCAGCACTGGCAAACACCGACCACTTCCTCGGCATCCAGGGCAATGAAGCACAGGGCCGGGTCATATTCCGGATCGGTTTCGAACTGCCGTTGCCACATGTCCAGCGCGGCTACGCGACCACCGCCGTCGAGATAACCGAACTCCATCAACCGGTGCACGGCGGCGCCCAGTTCGGGGCGGTATTCGCTCAGTTGCAGGCCGGTTGGCCAATCAGGGGGCGGCACGACGACAGAGAGGTCGCGCCGCATCAGCCAGCAGAATTCTTCGGTCAACACTCAATAACCCTGTTCGGTGACAGCCTTGGCCGCGGTGATCAGGCACTGGGTCAATTCCGGCGAAGAAAACTTGGTCAGCACCGCGTTCGCCCCCGCCAGTCGTGCTTTCTCGGCGTTCATCGCACTGTCCAGCGAGGTGTGCAGCAGCACATAAAGATGCGCGAAATCCGGGGTTTCCCGCAGGGTGCGGGTGAAGGCGTAACCGTCCATCTCCGACATCTCGATGTCCGAGACGATCAGGTTGATCTGCTGCGCGGTGCCTTGCAGGTCCAGCAGGCAGTCGATGGCTTCCTTGGCGCTGCGGGCCGTATGGCACTGCAGGCCGAGGTTACGCAGGGTGTGCACCGATTGCTGCAAGGCGACCTGACTATCATCGACCACCAGGATGCGTGCGTTGCCGAGCAGTTCGGCGTCTTCCATGCTCAGTTCGGTCGGCGCCATTTCGATTTGTGCCGGGGCGATGCCATGGATGACTTTTTCGATGTCCAGCACTTGTACCAGGGTGCCATCGACCGACGTCACGCCAGTGATGTAGGCACGCAAACCACCGGAGCCGAAGGGCGGCGGGCGGATGTCGGTGGTCAGGCAATGGACGATCTTGCTCACGGCCTGTACGTGCAGGCCCTGCTTGGAGCGGCTGACGTCGGTGACGATCAGGCAGCCGCCGTTGGGGTCTTCCAGCGGACGCTCGCCAATGGCACGGCTGAGGTCGATCACCGACAGCGAGGCACCGCGCAGGGTGGCGATGCCTTTGACGTGGGGATGTGACTCCGGCAGCCTGGTCAGCGGCGGGCAGGGAATGATTTCACTGACCTTGAGCAGGTTGATCGCCATCAGCTTGCCGCTGCGCAAGGTAAACAGCAGAAGCGAAAGTGAGTCTGCGCGGGCTTTGGTGGAGGACATATAAACCTTCTCTGGAAAAAGGTGACGGGCAATCCAGGGATCGCCAATGACTTCGATGCCGGGTTATCGACTTGTTTGGGGCAGGCTTTAACAATTGCGGTGAACAGTAAGACGCCATCGCGAGCAAGCTCGCTCCCACATTGGATCGTCGTCGTTCACACATCCTGTGGGAGCGAGCTTGCTCGCGATGGGGTCATCACTTCATGCCGAGCCTTTTGGCCATCCGCCCAAGATTCGCCCGATCCAAGCCTAGCTCACGGGCCGCGCTTGCCCAGTTGTTGTTGTGCCGCTCCAGGCAGGCACCGATCAACTGGCGCTGATAGTTTTCGGTCGCCTCGCGCAAATCACCTGCTACCAACGCCACAGCGGCGATGGCGGGTTGCTCGGCAGCGGTTTCAACGCTGGCGCTGGGCAAGTCGAGGTCGGCTGCGCTCAAGCTGAGAATCTTTGGCCGCTCCTTGCAATTGCCCAGGGCTTTCAAGGCGCTGCGGCCGATCAAATGTTCAAGCTCGCGCACATTGCCGGGCCAGTCGTAGGCCAATAACGCGGCCTGGGCGTCGCTGTTCAGGCGCAGGCTGTTGAGGCCCATGCGCGAGCGGTTCTGCTCCAGGAAGTAACCGCTGAGCAGCAGCACATCGCGCCCGCGATCGCGCAGGGCCGGCACCTGCAGCGGATACACGCTGAGGCGATGGTAGAAGTCGGCGCGGTAACGGCCGCTGCGTACTTCTTCGGCGAGGTCGCGGTTGGTCGCCGCGATCAGGCGCACGTCGACCTGATGCTCCTGGTCCGAACCCAGTCGCTGCAGTTGACCGCTTTGCAGCACCCGCAGCAACTTGGCCTGCACGGTCAGCGACAACTCGCCGACTTCATCAAGGAACAGCGTGCCGCCATTGGCCAGTTCGAACTTGCCACGGCGGTCGTTCATAGCCCCGGTGAAGGCGCCGCGAACATGGCCGAACAACTCGCTTTCCACCAGGGTGTCGGGCAGCGCGGCACAGTTGAGGCTGATGATCGGTTTGTCGGCGCGGGGCGAGGCGGCATGGATGGCTTGGGCCACCAACTCCTTGCCGACCCCGGTTTCGCCGGTGATCAACACGGTCAGGTCGCTGCCGCCCACCAGGCTGATTTCTTCGACCAGGCGCTTGTGGGCCTTGCTCTGGCCAATCATCTCGCGATTCTGCTGGCCGCTGGCCTGGCGGTAGACCTCGGCGCGCTGATGCTCATCTTCGACCCGGTTGTTCAACCGCTCGATGCGCTCGGCGGCGTTGACCGTAGCGGCCGCGAGGCTGGCGAAGGCTTGCAGGGCATCCAGTTCGATCGGTTCGAAGCGCTCCGGGTCGAGGGCATCGAGGGTCAGCAGGCCCCATGGGCGCTCGTCGATGAACAACGGGCAACCCATGCAGTCGTGGACTTCCAGATGATCATCCAGGCCATCGACCAAGCCGTCATAGGGGTCAGGCAAGTCGCTGTCGGCAGCGAAACGGGTCGGGCCGGGGCCGCTGAGCAGCGCTTCGAAACGCGGGTGCTCGCTGACCTTGAAGCGCCGGCCGAGGGTGTCGGTACTCAAGCCGTCGACGGCCAGCGGCACCAGCCATTCACCATCAAGACGCAGCAGGGCGGCGGCGTCGCACGGGAGCAGGGCGCGCATGGCTTCCAACAGGCGGCGATAACGCTCACCCTCGGGCAGTTCGCGGGACAGGTCGGCGACCAGGGGCAGCAGAGCAGTGAGCAGGGGTTTTGCAGTCATAGTGACTCCGTGTAGTCGGTATGACTATAAACCAGGCAGTGTCTAAATGACTATTCAGTTATTAAGTTATTGATTTATAACGATTAAATAGTTGGCACGAAAGCTGATAAGCATAGGGTAGTCCGTTAGCAACCCAAGAAGACCAGGAGTCACCTTATGCTGAGCGCTCAAGACCGTGCCATCGTCAAATCCACCGTGCCGCTGCTTGAAAGCGGTGGTGAGGCGCTGATCACGCACTTCTACCGCATGATGCTCTCCGAATATCCGCAAGTCCGCCCGCTGTTCAACCAGGCCCACCAGGCCAGCGGTGATCAGCCGCGTGCCCTGGCCAACGGCGTATTGATGTATGCGCGCCATATCGACCAGCTCGACCAGTTGGGCGACCTGGTGGCCAAGATCATCAACAAGCACGTGGCCCTGCAGATCCTCCCGGAGCACTATCCGATTGTCGGCAGCTGCCTGCTACGGGCCATCGCCGAAGTATTGGGCGAAGAGATCGCCACTCCTGAAGTGATCGCGGCCTGGGGCGCGGCCTACGGTCAACTGGCGGACATCCTGATCGGTGCCGAAACCAGCATCTACGACCAGAAGGAACAGGCACCGGGCGGTTGGCGCGGGGCGCGGGAATTCATCGTGGCAGACAAGGTCGAGGAGAGCGCCGAGATCACTTCGTTCTACTTCGAACCCGCGGACAAAGGCCCGATCCTGCTGGCAGAACCCGGCCAGTACATCGGCATGAAACTGATCCTCGACGGTGAAGAGATCCGTCGTAACTACTCGCTGTCGGCACTGGCAAACAAAGGCCAGTACCGCATCAGCGTCAAACGCGAGGCCGGTGGCCGCGCTTCCAACTTCCTGCACGACCAGTTGCATGTCGGCGCCAGCATCCAGTTGTTCCCGCCATCGGGCGAGTTCGTCCTGACCGCCAGCGACAAGCCACTGGTACTGATCAGCGGTGGCGTGGGCATCACCCCGACCCTGGCGATGCTCGAAGCGGCGCTGGAAACCCAGCGGCCGGTGCATTTCATCCACTGCGCGCGCAACGGCAGCGTCCATGCCTTCCGCGACTGGATCGATGGCCTGGCTGAGCGTCACCCGCAACTCAAGCGCTTTTACTGCTATTCCGAGGACGACGGCGTGAGCCCGGCGGCGCACAAGATGGGGTTGTTGAGCCAGCAGCAGTTGCATCAATGGCTGCCGCAAGAGCGCGATCTGGATGCCTACTTCCTGGGGCCAAAAGGCTTCATGGTCGCGATCAAACGCCACCTCAAAGCATTGGGTGTGCCGGAGAAGCAAAGCCGTTATGAGTTCTTCGGGCCGGCGGCGGCGCTGGAGTAAGTGGTTGACGCGGTGGGTCAGCAGGCTCACCGCGTCGCCTTCATCGCGGGCAAGCCACGCTCCCACAGGGATTTGTGTCGATCCGGATTGATGTGAACGACACAACCCCCCCTGTGGGAGCGTGGCTTGCTCGCGAATGCCACACCTCGGTCCTGAACTGAAAAAAGTCAGAAAGTTAATCCCTTCTTAACCGCCTTATCGTCTATTCCCCCGAATCCCCCTCACATGCGCCAGACTCTCAAAGGTCCGGGCCAGCGTGTAGACTGACGGGCAATCGAAATATTGAAGGGAAACGCGATGAGCGATGAATCCATGCGGTTGGGGCGTGAACGGCGCTATCTGGTGTTTTTGGGCATCATTTGCCTGGCGCTGATCGGCGGCGCGCTGTACATGCAAATTGTTCTGGGCGAGGCCCCTTGCCCGTTGTGCATCCTGCAACGTTACGCGTTGCTGCTGATCGCGATCTTTGCCTTCATCGGCGCGGCCATGCGCGGCCGTCGCAGCATCACGGTGTTTGAAACCCTGGTGGTGATTTGTGCAGTGGCAGGTGCAGGCGTTGCCGGGCATCACGTCTATACGCAGTTCTATCCGGCGGTCAGCTGCGGCATCGATGTGCTGCAACCGATTGTCGATGACTTGCCGCTGGCGAAGATCTTCCCGCTGGGTTTCCAGGTCGATGGTTTCTGCTCCACGCCATACCCGCCGATCCTCGGTCTGTCGCTGGCGCAGTGGGCGCTGGTTGCCTTTGTGCTGATCGTGGTGCTGGTGCCGTTGCTGACTTCGCGTAACCGCAAAACGCTGCGTTGAGGTCAACTGCCGCCTCCTATTGTCGGACAAAAAAGCCCCGGTCCTCGAAGAGAGGGCCGGGGTTTTTTTGTCTTGCAGAGCACATTTCAGAGGCTGGGTAAAAAGACTGTGACGGGTGGCAATCAAGGGTGCGACACGTGTGCGACATGTTGTCACAGAGTGAGCGCCGCAGGGCGTTCGAGAAGGCCGGATTGGTGCATGGAAACGTAACGAAATTGGCTTGTTTTGCAGGCTTCCGGTTTTTTCCATTACGGGCACGAACAGGCAGTTTTAACAGGCTCTGGCGAATGGCCAGAGCCCCCGTCATATCGGGCCTTGGGCAAGGTCAAGGGCCGAGAAGAGGGACACGATACTGTCTGAACCGTGGGTGGAAGACCTACTTATTTTGGTGTTTTTGTTGAGAATTAATTTCGATAAGATGCGCCACTTTTGCGAAAACGGTTAATGATTGTTGCCGGTTCGGATAAAAATTATTTCGGGATGAGACATGGTTTATGGAACGTTACATATCTACAATCGCCCGCACTGAATTCCCGGCACTGCTCAAATCTTAACCAGGGGTGAGCAGAAACAGGGTGTCGAGAGGTCTGGTGGCTTCATGCGATTCCCAGGTGTCGGAGCCTCCAATTACCCGCACCAAATGGAATTGGTCTGTAACAAGGCCTTTGACCACGTATTCGAATAAGAACTCACCGCAGGCCCGGGATTTGTCGTACAGCGTCTGACGCACGACGGGCATGCCCTTATTCAATCCAAGAAAAATGCCAACCCTTGGCAGGGTGAAGTGTTGGCGATCAAAACCCAACTGCATTGCGCAAGCTGCTTTAGAGGTCGTGAGATGAGTAAAAACAGGTACCCCAGACTACTAGGCTTATTGCCGCTGATCGGCACGTTGTTGCTGTCAGGCTGCAACATGACCTTGCTCAATCCCAAGGGCCAGGTTGGTCTGGATGAGCGAAACCTGATCATCACCGCAACGCTGCTGATGCTGTTGGTCGTCGTTCCGGTCATCATCATGACCTTCCTGTTCGCCTGGAAATACCGCGCGTCCAACACCAACGCTACCTACACCCCGAAATGGAACCACTCCACCAAGATCGAGATCGCGGTGTGGGCTGTTCCAGTGCTGATCATCATTGCCCTGGGTTACGTCACCTACAAGTCGACCCACGCCCTTGACCCGTACAAGCCGCTGGAATCCGACGTCAAGCCTGTGACCATCGAAGTGGTCGCGCTGGACTGGAAGTGGCTGTTCATCTACCCGGAACAAGGCATCGCCACGGTCAACAAGATCGTGTTCCCGGCGCACACCCCGATCAACTTCAAGATCACTTCCGACGCCGTGATGAACTCGTTCTTCATCCCTGCGCTGGGCGGCCAGATCTACGCGATGGCGGGCATGCAGACCAAGCTGCACCTGATCGCCAACGAGAACGCCGAGATGGACGGTATCTCCGCCAACTACAGCGGCGCGGGTTTCACCGGTATGAAATTCAAAGCGATCGCAACTTCCCAGGAAGATTTCGACGCCTGGGTAAGTGAAGTCAAAAAGGCACCTAAGCAGCTTGAACAAGCTGAATACGCAGCCCTTGCCAAGCAAAGCCAGAACAACCCAGTCGAGCTCTACTCCTCGGTGACGCCGAACCTGTTCCAGACCATCGTCGACAAGTACGAAGGCATGAAACCGGGTCCGAAAGTGAAGCACGAGAAAGAAGAGAAAGAAGTGGCCGCTACGCAAGGAATGGACATGAACTCGCATTCAGCTGCCGGGGCAGAGGAGTAAACGATGTTTGGTAAATTAAGTTGGGAAGCAGTCCCGTTCCACGAGCCGATCGTAATGGTGACCATCGCCATGATCGCGCTCGGTGGTCTGGCGCTGTTCGCTGCAATCACCTACTTCAAGAAGTGGACCTACCTGTGGACCGAGTGGCTGACGTCGGTCGACCACAAGAAAATCGGCGTGATGTACATCATCGTCGCCATGGTCATGCTGCTGCGCGGCTTTGCCGACGCCATCATGATGCGTACCCAGCTGGCCATGGCCACCGAGGGTTCGCCTGGCTACCTGCCACCTGAACACTATGACCAGATCTTCACCGCCCACGGTGTGATCATGATCATCTTCATGGCGATGCCATTCTTCACCGGCCTGATGAACCTTGCAGTGCCGCTGCAGATCGGCGCGCGTGACGTTGCCTACCCGTTCCTGAACTCCCTGAGCTTCTGGCTGCTGGTTTCCGGCGTGGTGCTGATCAACCTATCCCTGGGCGTCGGCGAATTCGCCAAGACCGGCTGGGTTGCCTATCCGCCGCTGTCGGGCCTGCAATACAGCCCTGGCGTGGGGATGGATTACTACATCTGGGCGCTACAGCTATCCGGCCTGGGTACGACGCTGACGGGGGTCAACTTCCTGGCCACCGTGCTGAAAATGCGTACCCCTGGCATGAAGCTGATGGACATGCCGATCTTCACCTGGACCTGCACCTGGGCCAACGTCCTGATCGTGGCTTCGTTCCCGATCCTGACCGCTACCCTGGCGCTGTTGACGCTTGACCGTTACATGGATTTCCACATTTTCACCAATGAACTTGGTGGCAATCCGATGATGTACGTGAACCTGTTCTGGGCATGGGGTCACCCTGAGGTGTACATCCTGATCCTGCCAGCGTTCGGTATCTTCTCTGAAGTCATCTCGACCTTCACCGGCAAGAAACTGTTCGGCCACCACTCGATGGTCTACGCATCGGGCGCGATCTCGATCCTGGGCTTCATGGTTTGGCTGCACCACTTCTTCACCATGGGTTCGGGTGCCAGCGTCAACGCCTTCTTCGGTCTGGCGACGATGCTGATTTCCATCCCGACGGGTGTGAAGCTGTTCAACTGGCTGTTCACCATCTACCAGGGCCGTCTGCGTTTCACCAGCCAGGTTCTGTGGACCCTGGGCTTCATGGTGACCTTCGCCATCGGCGGCATGACCGGCGTACTGCTGGCCATCCCGGGTGCTGACTTCGTTCTGCACAACAGCCTGTTCGTGATCGCGCACTTCCATAACGTGATCATCGGCGGTGCGGTATTCGGTTACATCGCAGGTTTCGCGTTCTACTTCCCTAAAGCGTTCGGCTTCAAGCTGCACGAAGGCTGGGGCAAGGCAGCGTTCTGGTTCTGGATCTCGGGCTTCTTCGTCGCGTTCATGCCGCTCTACGCGCTGGGCTTCATGGGCATGACCCGTCGTCTGAACGCCACCACCAACCCTGAGTGGGTGCCGTACCTGTACGTCGCCATGTTCGGTGCGGTGATGATCGCCGTGGGTATCGCTTGCCAGCTGATCCAGCTGTACGTCAGCGTGCGTGACCGCAACAAGCCGGAAAACATGTGCGAACACGGCGACCCGTGGAATGCCCACACCCTGGAATGGTCGACCTCGTCGCCACCACCGTTCTACAACTTTGCCGTGCTGCCGAAAGCCGACTGCATCGACCCGTTCACCGAAGCCAAGGAAAACGGCACCGCGTACAAGGCTCCGGCCAAGTACCAGCCGATCCACATGCCTAACAACACCGCCACCGGTGTGGTCATGGGCGCGCTGTTGACCGTGTTCGGTTTCGCGATGATCTGGCACATCTGGTGGCTGGCAATCGCTAGCCTGGCCGGCACCGTGATCTACTTCGTGATCCACGCGGCCCGTGATGATCAAGGCTATATGGTGCCGGTCGACGTGATCGAGCGCATCGAAGCCGAGCAGCACAAGCGCCTGGTAGCGGCAGGGAAAATCCCGGCCACCGCCACCCGTGTTGAAACCTCGTTGGAACAGGCTTAAACCATGTCGAATTTAGTGACCAATGTTGGACACGCCCATGGTGACCATGGGCACGATGACCACCACGACTCGGGCGAGATGACCGTATACGGTTTCTGGCTCTACCTGATGACCGACTGCATTCTGTTTGCGTCGATCTTCGCGGTGTACGCGGTACTGGTTAACAACGTAGCGGGTGGTCCGTCGGGCCACGACATCTTCGAACTGCCATACGTGCTGGGCGAAACCGCTCTGCTGTTGTTCAGTTCGATCACCTACGGCTTCGCCATGCTGGCGTTCTACCGGGGCAACAAGAAGCAGGTCCTGGGCTGGTTGGCCATGACCTTCCTGTTCGGCCTGGGCTTCATCGGCATGGAGATCAACGAGTTCCACATCTTGATCTCCGAAGGCTACGGCCCTAGCCGTTCCGGCTTCCTGTCCGGGTTCTTCACCCTGGTCGGTACCCACGGTCTGCACGTGACCAGCGGTCTGATCTGGATGGCGATCATGATGTATCAGGTCAACAAGCATGGCCTGACCTCGACCAACAAGACCCGTCTGAGCTGCCTGAGCCTGTTCTGGCACTTCCTGGACGTCGTCTGGATCTGCGTATTCACCGTTGTTTATCTGATGGGGACTATGTAAATGGCTAACCCAGCTCATTCCC
The DNA here is from genome assembly GCF_002236115.1 of Pseudomonas jessenii. GTDB lineage: Bacteria > Pseudomonadota > Gammaproteobacteria > Pseudomonadales > Pseudomonadaceae > Aquipseudomonas > Aquipseudomonas jessenii. The sequence goes on from NZ_NIWT01000004.1 coordinate 245,848, forward strand.
ACCATGGCCACGACGACGCCGGTCACGGCAGCTACAAGTCGTACGTCATCGGCTTCATCCTGTCGGTGATCCTGACCGCCATTCCATTCGGTCTGGTGATGTACCCGACACTGCCGAAGTCGATCACCCTGTTGATCGTCCTGGCGTTCGCGATCGTCCAGGTGCTGGTGCACCTGGTGTACTTCCTGCACCTGGACCGTTCGGCCGCGCAGCGAAACAACGTGATTGCGTTTGTCTTCGCCGCGATCGTGATTGTCCTGCTGGTTGGCCTGTCGCTGTGGATCATGTTCAGCATCCACACGTTCATGATGGCGAAGTGAGGTAAGTCCGCATGTCCCTCAAGCACTTTATCCAAATCACCAAACCGGGGATCATTTTCGGTAACGTGCTTTCTGTGGCAGGCGGATTTTTCCTGGCCTCCAAAGGGCATGTCGATCTGGCCATCTTCCTGGCCGCCATGATCGGCACGTCCCTGGTGGTTGCCTCCGGTTGCGTGTTCAACAACTGCATCGACCGCGACATCGACCTGAAGATGGAACGCACCAAGAACCGGGTGCTGGTCCAGGGCTTGATCTCCCTGAAACTGGCCCTGATCTATGCGACCGTCCTGGGTGTCGCCGGTATTGCACTGTTGTACAAGGTGGCCAACCCGTTGGCCGCACTGTTCGCAGTCATCGGCTTCGTGATCTACGTCGGCTTCTACAGCCTGTACCTCAAGCGCAAGTCGGTTCACGGCACGCTGGTGGGCAGTCTGTCGGGCGCCATGCCGCCGGTGATTGGCTACGTCGCAGTCAGCAACACCTTCGACATGGCCGCGCTGACCCTGCTGGTGATGTTCAGCCTGTGGCAGATGCCGCATTCCTACGCCATCGCGATCTTCCGCTTCAACGATTACCTGGCCGCATCGATTCCGGTGCTGCCGGTGAAGCGCGGCATCCAGGTGGCCAAGAAGCACATCCTGCTCTACATCCTGGCGTTCCTCGTGGCGACCTTGATGCTGACCTTCAGCGGCTACGCCGGCATGAGCTACCTCGCCGTCGCCGCGGCCATGGGCATGTACTGGCTGTACATGGCCTGGACCGGCTACAAGGCAGTGGATGACACGGTCTGGGCACGCAAGCTGTTCGTGTTCTCGATCTTCACCATTACCGCGTTGAGCGTGATGATGTCCCTGGACTTCAAAGTGCCGGCGGAGTTGTTGCTGACGTACGCGCCTTAAGCGTCGGATGCTGTAAAGAAAAGCCCCGCCTTCGAGAGAAGAGCGGGGCTTTTTGTTGGGTGCTTTCTGCGGGACCGCGTTGCCGCCATCGCGAGCCTGCTTGCTATGGCCGCGACGCGGACTGACAGGCCTCTTACGATAGGGGGCCTGACCGGCAAAAATGCTTACGGATTTGCCTGAACTTTCCCACGGGTTTTTCAGGTTGAGGGTCGGAAGTCGCCTATCTAGCCTCGGGAGCCGTTATTACGAGGATCCCAGAGGATCTACGATGGAGCTACCAGAGGTAATCACCCCGCGTGTTAATACGGAAACAGCGTTGGGGCAGGCTTTGATTTCAATATTCAAATCTGTCGAAGCGGAACTGGAGCTAGAGAACGCAGGACCAGGGGCCGTCAAAATTATCGTTTTCGGTGGCTGCGCTGTTCACCTTTATACCCATCATCGCGTTTCCACCGACGTCGATGCCGAGATTTATGAGGCTCATGTTCCCGAAGGTTTACACCTGCAAACCATGCTCGCAGAGATACCCGAACAGTTTGTTGATGAGCGATCCGGTCGATTGATGGAGCTGAACTACGACCTGCAATACAACACCAGTTTTGGTCCGATACATGAGGACTATTGGGAGCGGAGCCTTCCTATTGAAGCGTTTCCGATAGAGTCCCCGCTGCACGTTCATATCGCAGCACCTGTCGACATTGCCATCTCCAAGCTGGGCAGAGCGACCGATCAGGACATTGGTGATATCAAGGCACTTCTCAGGGCTGGTTTCATCTTGACTACCGAGTTCCGTCGACTGGCATTGCAGGCGATTGATGTATATGTTGGCAACAAGGAGCCACCAATCTCCGTTCTCACTAATATTTTGCATGATTATCTGGAGAGCACAGATGACGAAGCCTCATAGCGGCCACGTCCTCTCATCCGCCTTGGACACGCTGGTAAAAAGACCTTTAAATCAAGCGGATGACGCTGCTCTCGTGAGCGCCGCCAAAGCTGTCTGGTACTCGGACTCAAATCTTGAAAGCGAGGTTACCGCTTTTTTGAATCGTCACACTGACGAAGTGGAGGTCCGGCGCGCTGGCTATCTGCTCGAGCGATTCACTCGATTTGCTTGCTTGTCCGATCTCCGGGTGTCGGAAACGCTCAATGTCCTCGAGCTTTTTGCACATTCGACTTCCGTGCAAGCCGTGATGCTACAAACCGTCACGCCATTGCGTCGACGCCGTGATGAACTCGCTGTCTCTTGGGGGTTGAGTGAGGGCCTCGGCCTAAAAGCCCAAGCCCTCATGCCTTTTCAGACCCGGCATTACGAAGCTGAGCAGCGCGCCATGTTTTCCTGAGCTCTGGTTGCAGCGAAGAGGCTGCATCGTTTGGCCCAAAAATTGAAACGGCCTACAGCGCAAAGCCCCTCCTTTCGAGAGAACGGTGGGGCTTTTTCATTCATGCGCGGTTGTTACAGGGGGTATCGAGCACCTTCACCACGTTATCGCTGATATCGGGTACGACGCTGAACCCTTGTGGGAGCGAGCTTGCTCGCGATGGCGGCGTGTCAGGCAACATCAATTTTGAATATGACGGCCTCATCGCGAGCAAGCTCGCTCCCACAAGATCGGTGGTCGTCGGTTACTTGCTTTGCTTATCAAGCAACCGGAAAAACCGCTCGCGCACTTGCAAGCTATCGCTGTGCGCCACATTGAAGCGCAGGAACTGGCTGGCATCCGGCCCTTTGCTCAGCAAGGTGCCCGGCGCCAATACCATATTGTTCTCCAGCCCTTGGCGAGCCAGGTTTTCGGCATGCAGGCCGTCCGGCAACCGCGCCCATATAAACACCCCTTCTCCGGGAAGCGAGGAAAGCGAACATCCGGCCTCCGCTAACCAACTGGCCACACGACTGTTCGATTCATAGAGCCGATCCACCGTGCGCCGCGCATGCTTGGCATAGCTGCCGTCGCTGAGCATGGTGCAGGTGATCTGCTCCGCCAGTTCTGAGGTCACGCCACCGCAGGCCATTTTCAACGCGACCATCCGCGCCGCCAATTGTGGCGAGAGCACGGTGTAGCTGACCCGGCTGTTGGCGGTCAGGGTCTTGGAGAAGCCGGAGACATAACTCACATTGTCCAGCCCGCTGGCGGCCAGGCGCGGGGTGCGGCGATGCTGGATGTCGCAGTACAGGTCGTCTTCGACGATGTGGAAGCCATGGCGGTGGCTCAGTTCCAGCAAGCGGTAAACCTGGGCCGGGGTGAACGAGTGGCCGGTGGGGTTATGCAGCGTGCTGTTGGTCATGTACAGCACGGGTTTGTGGGCGATCAGCAGTTGCTCGAAGGCGTCGAGGTCCATGCCGTCGCAATCCCGTGCGATGGTGATGACCTTGGCCCCGTGCAGCGCCAGATTGGCGTGCATGTTGAAGTAGCAGGGGTCGTCGAGCAGTACGGTGTCGCCGGGTTTGACCAGCAGGCGCATCAGCAGGTCGATGGCCTGCATGGTGTTGGCGGTGGTGATGATCTGGTCCACCGGCGCTTCGATGCCGAAGGTCGCCAGCTTCACCCGCAGGGCCTGGCGCAACGGCAAGTAACCGCCGGCCACGCCGTACTCGCCCATGCGCAACGACGTTGCTCGCAGGGTACTGCGCACGGCTTTCTGTAATTCTTCGGCGGGTAGCCACGAGGTCGGCAGAAAACCGCAGCCGGGGCGCAGCGCGCCGTTGTCCAGCAGCAAGGCGCGACGAATCACGCTGAGGGTGTCCTGGGGTTGCAGGTCCGGGCCGGTGCCGCTTTTCAGCGCCGCTTCGGAGCGATGCACGTAATGCCCGGAGCCCTGCCGCGACACCACCAGCCCCTTGGCCCGCATGCGGTCCAGTGCATCGACCACCGTGGACTTGCCTACGTTCATCAAGTCGGAGAGTTCGCGAATCGGCGGCAGCTTGGCGCCGTGGGGCAGGCCCCCGGTGCTGATGGCATGCGTCAGCTGATCGACGATCTGCTGCACCAGCGGCGCACCGGGCTGGAATTCAATGGCGGCAATGACTGCACGTTGAACCTGCATTTTACTGGTCTCTCCGGCAGTAAAGTTCGTTGGATTCTATACGAACTTGCCCTGATCAGGACACGCCTCTCTCTCTACCATGCCCTTACAGACTTTTCTGAATGTCAGCCTTTGTCGGCGGGCGTTCACCCGGTTCCTGAGGTGCTGCATGAGTGTCGAAACAACGGTCGCGGTGGCTAAACCGGTCATTAACCTGCGGTTATTCACGATCCGGATCATCACCGCCGTCTCGCTGTTCGCGGTACTGGGCAAGGCCAACGTCTGGCTCGACACGGCCACCAACAGCATCCTGGCCCTTGGATATCGCGCCTTGTTGCTGCTGTTGCCCCTGACTTTACTGGTACTTGGCCGTCGTTCCCTGAGCGTCACGCTGCTGTGTGCCGGCCTTGGCCTGGTACTGCTGGCGTTGACCAGCAATCAAGGCATGGTGATGTTTGCTGCCGCGTTGTTTGCCTACGGCATTGCCATTGCCGGTTACCTGATCAAGAGCGAAGCGGCCCAGACCAAGGAAGGCGCGGCCTACAACCGCGTCGCCATGAACTTGGGCAGCCTGGTGGCCGGTTTGATCCTGCTGTCGCCGCTTCTCACGCCGACGATGTTTTTCCTCGGCGCGGCGGCCTTCGTGTTGCTGTGCCTGCCGATCGCCCTCGGCGCGACATTCACCACCGAGCCGGTGGTAGCCCGCCCGGCCACTCAGGTCGGCAGCAACTGGGGCAACAAACTGCCCTGGGTGATCGCCGGGATCATCATGGGCATCAAGCTGTTCGGGGTGTTCTCGATCCTGCCACAGGCAATCCTGCTCAAGACCGGCGAGTTGCCGGCCTGGTACGGCTTGATGCTGATCCTCAACAGCGCCGTGGTGGTCTTCGCCCAAGTGCCGGTGATGAAGCTGATCGAGCGCACCGGGCGCTACAAGGTCGTGGCGGTGATCGGGATCATCGTCGGCGGTTTTGCGGTGCTGTCTTCGCCTGCCGCGTTCCACGTCGAAACCCTCGCCGGGGCGCTGGTCTGGGTGGCACTGCTGTCCATTGCCGAATGCGCCTTCAGCTACCTCGATTACTTCTCCGTCAAACAGAACAACATGTTCGTCAAGGAAGTGTCCCTGGGCGTCGGGGCCGGGCTGACCGTGTTGATCATGCGGGTGGTGCCGGCGCCGTACAACGCGCTGGTGCTGGCCGCCATCGGTGCCGCAGGGATCCTGGCCTGGTACTGGCTCAACCGTAAATCCAATGCGTCGTTGCATGACTGAGTCATTGCCGTTGCGGTTTTCACTTTGCAGGTCAGGGGCATTATGAATACGACTTCATGTGTAGTAGTGGTCGGTTACAACGGCAATCGGGTGCACGACATCCAGAAACTGCGCGAGCTGTGCAAGTCGCTCTACAACGCCAGGCTCATCCTGCTGGTCGAGCAAATTCAACCCCATGACGACCAGGTGGCCGATCACGTCTGCAGCACTTCGCTGGCGGAAGAAGATGTGGCGGCATCCCTTGAACTGGTGGTGGGGTGCCTGAATGCCGACAGCTGGAAGCTGATCGGCGTACTGCCGTTCTCCGATCGCGGCGTGCTGCTCGGTGCAGCGCTGGCCACTCACTTCGGCCTGCCGGGCATTACCCCGGAAGAAGCGCGGGCGGGCCTGGACAAGCAGATCTTCCGTCGGCTCGAAGCGGCGGCCAGCACCTCCCCCGGAGATTACCGGCCGGTGTTTTCCGCGCGGGTCGAAAACCTGTCGGAACTGCGCCAGCGCGTCGTCGAACTGGGCGGCAAGGCCTTCATCAAACCGGCCTGCGAAGGTGCGAGCCGGGGCTGTCGCGTCATCCATCATCCGTCGGAATGCGATGACGCCTGGCTGGCCCTGAAGCCTTACCGCGAAGGCGGCATCGTCCTTGAAGCGCTGGTGCAGAACGCCCGTGAATACAGCTGGGACTGTGTGGCCGGCAGCACCTGGGTGACGGAAAAAACCACCACCGAAGGCGCCTACCGCGCCGAGATCCAGCAAGTGGTGCCAGCGCCGTTGTCGGTGGACGTGCAGGCGCGGCTGATGGCGGCTGGCCGGCACATGTCGGCGCTGGTCTCCCAGGACAACGGTGCCTGGCACAACGAAGTGTTCCTGCGCAGCGACAACCTGACCTCGGCCGTGGAAACCAACATGCGCCCCGGCGGCATGCACATCTGGGACCTGGCCAAACGCGCCTTCGTCAATTTCGATCCGTGGGAACGCTGGGTGCGCTGGGCGGTGGAAGGCAAGACCGAACAGCATGAGCCAGTGGCCCGCGGCTACTGCGGCATTCGCCTGCTCAGGGCGCCGGCCGGCGGCATCCTGCGGGCGACGCCCGACATCGCCACCGTGGCCCGTTCGCTGCGCATTGAACTGCTGGAAGGCCAGTACGCCAAGCGCATCGGTGACTCGGTCAGCGCGCAGGTCAAGGACAACTTCTCATTCATCGGCCACATCGTGTTGTTCAACGAACACTACGGGCAACTGAGCAACGACCTGTTGCGTCTGGCCGAGGTGATTGAGTCACGCATCGAGGTGACTTGCCTGGCACCGGTCACTCGCGCCGTGTGTTGAGCCAGCAAGCACCCGTTTTTTGCATTACTGATCAAGAGGGTTCGATCAATGATCCAGCACATGACCTGCGATGAACGCTTCATCGCCCTGGCCAAAGAGTTTGGTTATGACATTTACGGCGAAAACACCGCAGGCGGGCATTACGCGCCGCTGATCCGTCATCACGATGAGCTGTACATCAGCGGCCTGGTGCCGCGCATGAACGGCAAGATCCATTACCCCGGCCGCGTCGGACTGGATCTCACCATGGCTGATGCGCAGGCGGCCGCCAGCATCAGTGCGATGCGTGGGCTGGCGTTGATCGTTGATGCCATTGGTTCGCTGGACAAGATCAAGTCACTGATCCGGGTAACGGTGTATGTGAAGTCCACGGCGGACTTTGTCGATTTGAGCGAAGTGGCCAACGGCGCCTCGGATGTGTTCAGCCATGTACTGGGCGATGCCGGAAAACATACGCGCACCACAGTCGGTGTTTATCAGTTACCCAAGAATGCCGCGATAGAAGTGGACATGATTGCCGCCTTGCGCCCATCGGTTTTATAAGTTATTTCCAGACTTTACAGCGCTGAACTGTTAACTTAAGGTTTAGCGCTAAGGTATGGGAAATAATAAGAAAGGACGTGCGAATGGATAACTTTCAAGGTGCGTTTTTTTCATATAAGGACTTTCGTAAGAGCCTGCACCATCGAACGCCAAGTCCCAAGGTATGGAAAGGCACTGAACTGACGGATATGCGCCAGACCCTTGAAGCCAGCGACGTTGATATTGTCGCGTTGGCTCATGAAAAGAGCATTGAAGGCTGCGAAGTGACGCCTGGCATGGCGATCGCCATGCAATGGCTCAACCCCGGTGTGACGCTCAACGGTCATGCCCATTCCTGGTGGCATCTGTTTGTCATCCAGTGCGGCAGCGGCGTGTTGACCCTTGGCGATGCCGACGGGGTCGATGTCAGCAGCGGTGACGTGCTGCTGGTGCCGGCCTGGACCCGACATGGGTTCGTTAACACCAGTAAATACGAGCCTCTGGCGATGCTGAACATGAGCAATATGCCACAAATGGCACTGCTTTCGAACTTTGCCGACAGCCATGGCCTGATCACCACCCAGCCGTAATTTCCCAGCGCATCAGCCAAGGGAGCCAACCATCGTTGGCTCCCTTTTTTGTTTTTAAGACCTGCCACCGGTATCGCATTTTGCAGCGCTATTGCCGGGATTTTGGCTGCGTATCTGTCGATGAAAAACAACTTTCTGTATCGATTGAAACAGGCAAATTCTGTATCTATTCAGCCTTCATCCAACTTACTACGATCACTTCCAATGCACGTTAATCCCTGCAGTCAGTGAATGGAGTGTTCTATGGATAACAGGAAGCTAAAACTGTATGTCGGCGCCGATCATGTCAGCGCTTTTGCGATGTCGGCTTTTGTGGCGCTCAAGGAAAAGCAACTTTCATTTGAACTTGTTGCTGTCAATCTAAAAGCACGCGAAAACTATATGCCGAGTTATCGCGATCTTTCGCTGACCTGCAAAGTTCCAACGCTGGTTCACGCAGGTTTTGCCTTGTCGGAATCATCGGCGATTGCCGAATACCTTGATGAACTCTCCCCGGGGCATAAAAAACTCTATCCGCAGGACATCCGCCAGCGCGCCCGTGCCCGTCAATTGCAGGCCTGGTTGCGCAGTGACTTGTTGGTGGTGCGCAAGGAGCGCCCGTTTGACCTGGTGTACTTCGGCAAGAAAAACACCGTGCTGTCCGACGAGGCCGAAGCCGCCGTCGAGCGCTTGTTCTTCGTCGCCGGGCATTTGCTGGAAGAGGGCGCCGAGCATCTGTTCGGTGACTGGAGCATTGCCGACACCGACCTGGCAATCATGCTCAACCGACTGGTTGCCAACGGCGATCCGGTGCCGGCACGGCTCGCGGCATATGTGCGTCGCCAGTGGGATCGCGACAGCGTTCGGGCGTGGATGGACATAGAGCGCAAAGCGCCGGCCATCGCGTAACAACACTCAGGGCAATCACCAGGAGCGCGGCCATGCAAGGACTGTCGGAGCACGAACGCTACAAACCCTATAACTCACGCACCATCCGCGACACACCGTACTGGCACAAGCTGACGCCGGCGTTGCAGGAGGCCATGACCGTGGTGGCCAGGGTCATGCCGTTTCGCACCAACGAATACGTGCTGGGCACGCTGATCGACTGGAACAACATTCCGGACGATCCGGTTTTTCGCATGACTTTTCCCCACAAGGACATGTTGCTGGCGGAGGAATATGCCTCGCTCAAACAACTGATCGAGCAGGATGACAGCGCGGCGATCAAGCGTCGGATCGAGGCGATCTGGCGGCGCATGAACCCGCATCCGGCCGGGCAGTTGACCCACAACGGAGTCACCCTCAACGGCAAGGTCCTGCCGGGCATCCAGCACAAGTACCGCGAGACCGTGCTGTTTTTCCCCGGTGCCGGTCAGACTTGTCACGCGTACTGCACCTTCTGTTTCCGCTGGGCGCAGTTCATCGGCGAGGAAGAACTCAAGTTCAACGCCCGTGAGTCCCAGGAGCTGGTCAGTTACCTGAGGGTGCACACCGAAGTGACCGACGTGCTGATTACCGGCGGCGACCCGATGATCATGAACACCCGCTCCCTGGCCGGTTACATCGAGCCGCTGCTGGATTTGCCACACCTGAAGAACATCCGCATCGGCACCAAGTCCGTGGCGTACTGGCCGCAGCGTTTTGTCAGCGACAAGGATGCACCTGAGCTGCTGGAGCTGTTCCAGCGCATCGTCGCGGCGGGGAAAAACCTGTCGATCATGGGCCACTACAACCACCCGGTGGAGATCCGCCAGGTCATCGCCCGCCAGGCCATCGAGCGTATTCGCTCGACGGGCGCGACGGTGCGCATGCAGGCGCCGGTGATCCGCCACGTCAACGAAAACCCCGCTGACTGGGCGGCGCTGTGGACCGAAGGGGTGCGGCTCGGGGCGGTGCCTTATTACATGTTCGTTGAGCGTGACACCGGGCCCAGCCACTACTTCGCGATGCCGCTGGCTCGGGCCTTCGAGATCTTCCAGGCGGCGTACCGCACGGTATCGGGGCTGGCGCGAACGGTGCGCGGGCCGTCCATGAGCACCTTCTACGGCAAGGTGTTGATCAACGGCATCGAGACCGTCGCCGGGGAAAAGGTCTTCGTCTTGCAGTTCCTCCAGGCACGCAATCCGCAATGGGTGTTGCGCATGTTCTACGCGCGCTTCGATCCGCAAGTGACCTGGTTCGACGACTTGCAACCGGCCTTCGGCGAGCGTGCGTTCTTCTTTCAGACCGAGCTCACCGCCGTGCCGGAATTGATACCCGTGTTGCTGGAAACAGCGTAGGAAAATTGATGAACAATGGGGAGATATGGATATGAGCAGTATCCCGTTTGATCAGCGCGAGGGCGTTATCTGGCTCGACGGCGAGTTCGTCGAGTGGTCCCGGGCGCAGTTGCATGTGCTGACCCATGGCCTGCATTACGCGAGCACCGTGTATGAAGGCGAGCGGGTCTACAACGGCAGGATTTTCAAGCTGCGCGAACACAGCGAACGCTTGTATCGCTCGGCGCAATGGATGGATTTTGCCATCCCCTATGAGATGGCTGAACTGGAAGCGGCGAGCCATGAACTGCTGCAACGCAACAAGGTTGCCGACGGCTACCTGCGCCCGGTGGCGTGGCGTGGCAGCGAGATGATCTCCACCTCGGCACGTTTCAACCGTGTGCATGTGGCCATCGCGTGCTGGCAGTGGCCGAGCTATTTCGACCAGGCGGCGCGCATGGCTGGTATCCGCTTGAAGACCGCGAGCTGGCGCCGCCCGCCACCGAGCAGCAGCCCGTTCGAGGCCAAGGCCTCCGGGCATTACCAGATAGCCACGCTGAGCAAGCACGACGCCGAGAACACGGGGTACCACGATGCGCTGATGCTCGACTGGCGCGGCCATGTTGCCGAAGCCACCAGCGCCAATGTGTTTTTCGTCAAAGACCGGACGCTGCACACCCCGCTGCCGGATTGCTTCCTCAACGGCATCACCCGCCAGACCGTGATCGAACTGGCCAAAGCGCTGGACTACCAGGTGGTCGAACGCACGATTTTGCCTACGGAACTTGCCGACTTCGATGAGTGTTTTCTCACCGGCACCGCCGCCGAAATCACCCCGGTGCAGAGCATCGATGAGCAGCACTATCGACCGGGTGACGCCTGCCGCGACTTCATCGCCGCTTACACCTCAACCGTCAACGCCGGATAACCCGCCAGGAATCTCACCATGTCAGACCAAGGGATTGTTGCGTCTCAACCTTGCATTTCGCTCGGCCATCGTCACGAAGAACTGTCGACGTTGGGCTGGACGGTGCTGATCCCGGACGAATTTGCCGATGATGTCGTAGGCACCTTGTGCGAGTTCGGTCGGATCATTCCGCAGTTCAACGGCCAGACGGCCTTTGCCATTACCCGCAAGCCGGGTTACGAAGACTTGCCGTATTCCCAGAGCATGAACGGCATCGGCCCGCACACTGAAGCGCCGGTGTACGGGCCGCCTCCACGCTATCTGGCGTTGCATTGCCATAAACAGGCCAGGTGCGGTGGCGGGCACACCGGGTTGGTGGACGGCTATGAATTTCTCAAGTCCCTGGAGCGCAGTGAACCGGAACTGCGTGAGTGGCTGGATGACACGCCGGTAGAATTTGTCGCCACCGCCAAACCGGGTGAACCGGGACAGCGGCGGGTCAAGGAGTACATCCTCACGCCTACGGAAGACGGGGATATTTTCCGCTTCAGCTACAACCAGTTTCACTACGGCGACGTGAACCCGTCCAAGGAAGCGTTGCAGCAATCACTGGTGACCAACAACACCTCGCCGCTGGCCAGGTTTGCCGTGCTCGGCGAAGCGTATTTCGTCGAGCACAACGTTCCGGTGCTGATTCCCGACGGATGCCTGCTGATTTGGGATAACTGGCGGATGATTCACGCCCGCAGTCGTTACACTGACCCGGCGCGCAACCTGACCCGCTATTGGCTGGCCTGATTTTTCCGTCGCCCTACATTCTTTTGGCGTACCCCTGGCGGGTACGCGCCTTACAGGTATCGCGTCATGCAAACAGCAATCGAGATCGCCCAGGTCGATCATCAACTGATCGTGCGGCTCAACCAGGCCTGGACCAAGCGCGCCACGGTGTGTTCGCCGGACAGGGGCCAGGTGGAAGAAGTTTTTGATCCCGCGCGGCCGGACTACCCGGAGTGCATGGTGCCGTTCTTCCATCATCCGAAATTCCAGGCCTTGAGCGACGAGCTCAAAAGCAGCGTGGTGACCTGGGGCTGGATCGGCTACAACCTGCGCACCGTCACCGCCGAAGAACACGTGGTCAACCCGGCACTCAGTGTCATCGCCAATCAGTACCTGGGCAAGGATGACTGGCATTTTCGCGAGGCCATGCAACAGACCCTGATCGACGAGCACTACCACACGCTGATGCACCTGCGCGCCATCGAACGGACCAAACTCGATCGGGCGCTGGACCAGGATCTGGACTTGCCACCCTCCGTCACTTACCTGCGTCTTAAAGCCCAGCGTGAAGCACTGCCAGAGCAATGGCAGCGGGATCTGGCGGCGATCACGTTTGCGGTGGTGGCCGAGATCAGCGTCAACGCCTATCTGGACTTGCTGGCGGACGACCAGACCATCCAGCCGCAGAACCGCCGGGTGGCCGAACTGCACAACCGCGACGAGTACGCCCACAGCAAGGTGCTGGCCGAAGTGGCGAAGGTCATGTACGCCAACATGCAGCCCACTCAACGGGAGTTTTTCGCACGCAACCTGTCGGTGGCGCTGAGTGCTTTTATCGCTCAGGACTACTCCATGTGGGAGGCGATTCTGACGCAGCTCGGGGTCGAGGAGGCGGCGCTGATCATTGCCGACACCCGCGAGAGCAACAGGAACGCGACCATCATGCGCGACTACAGTGGCCTGCATAAATTGGCCCATGACCTGGGCATCAGCGACCAGATCGATTTCGACTTTCGTCCGACCCTCAAAACCACGACGGTCGCCTGAACCCGGAGGTGCTTATGTCCACGCCTGTGTACGAAGTGTTCGCCATCCGTGTCGGTGCAAACGCCCAGCGCACCGCCAGGGAGAATTTTCTCTACGACGCCTGTTGCGGTGATCCGAATGCGCCGATGCCGCTGGACTACTACTTCTGGGTCATCCGCAACGAACAGCAGGTGATCGTGGTCGACACCTGTTTCCAGCCGGCCACGGCGCACCGGCGCGATCGCCAGATGTATCGCCTGCCGGAAGAATCCCTGCGGCAACTGGACATCGATCCGGCCCGGGTCGAGCACCTGATCCTTACCCATTTGCATTGGGATCATGCCGGCAACCTCGGGTTGTTCCCCAAGGCGACCGTGCATTTGCAAGACGCGGAGTTGCGTTTCTGCACCGGGCCGAAAATGGTCCATCGCACGGTGAACAAAACCTACGAAGTCGAGGACGTGATGTCGGCGTTGCCGCCGCTGTTCGAAGGGCGGATGCGTTTGCACGACGGAGTTGTCGAGGTCGTTCCGGGCGTGACCCTGCATCCGGTAGGCGGACATACACCGGGCAGTCAGGTGGTGCGGGTAGCGACCGAGCGCGGCTGGATTGTGCTGGCCTCGGATGCGGCGCATTTGTGGGCCAACATTCGCGGGCGAAGTCCGTTTCCGATTCTCGATGACCTGGCGCAAACCCTTGAAGCCTTCACCGAGATCGACCGTCTGGCCGACAGCGAAGACCATGTCATCCCCGGCCATGACCCGCTGATCGCCGAGCGTTTTCCGCACTGGAATGATGACCCGCATATCATTTGCCTGCACCAGAATCCGCTCTGAAGATCACCTACAACCCTGTGGGAGCGAGCTTGCTCGCGAAGGCGTCAGTACATTCAAAATTGATGTGTCTGACACACCGCCATCGCGAGCAAGCTCGCTCCCCCAGGGTCGCGGTCAACCCTGATTTTTCAGGATACGTCCCAACGTCTGCAGTGCCTCATCAACCCGCGGCGAATACGGCGCGCCACAGCCAATGCGCACAAAGTGATCGAAACGCCGGGCATTGGAAAAGATATCCCCAGGTGAAATCTGGATGCCGGCCTTCAACGCGTCGTGAAAAAACGTCATCGATGAATGCCGGCTAGGCAGTTCCACCCATAACAGCGTGCCGCCTTGCGGGTGGGTCACGCTGGTGCCGATGGGAAAATAACGGGTGATCGCTGCGCTCATCTGCTCGCGTTGTACGGTCAGGGTTTTCCTCAACCGCCGCAGGTAACGTTCGTAGGACGGTGTCTTCATGAACGCACTGGCCGCCAGTTGCGATAACGCCTCGCACCCGCGCGACTGCGTATGCTTGAGCATCTCCACGCGGTCGTGCCATTTGCCGGCGCTGATCCAGCCAAGGCGCATGCCCGGTGCCAGGGTTTTGTTCAGCGAGGCGCAATAGATCACGTTGTCGGTGCTATCCCAATGTTTGAGCGTGGACAGCGGCTGCTCGGTGTCCACCAGATCGCCGTAGGTGTCGTCCTCGATCAGCACGGTGTCGTGCTCGGCGCACAGTTTCACCAGCCGTGCCTTGTTGGCGTCGGGCATGATGCTGCCCAACGGGTTTTGCAGGTTGGGGATGACGATCAGCGCCTTGACCCGTTCGGGGCCTTGCAGCAGCCGTTGCAGGGCCTGCAGATTCAGCCCGGTATGGGCCGAGGCCGGGACTTCCAGCACGCGCAGGTTCAGGCTTTCGAGAATTTGCAGCAGACCGTAGAAGGTCGGCGACTCCACGGCCACGGTGTCGCCGGGGCGGGTGACCGCACGCAAGGCCAGATTGATCGCCTCGGTGGCGCCGTTGGTGATCACGATCCGCTCGGAGGCCAGGTGGGTCTTGCTGGCCAGTGCCCGCCGGGCCAGGATGTTGCGCAATGCGCTGTTGCCGCAGGCGCCGCCCGCGGTGCCGAGCAGGCAGGCGTCGTAGCGCAGCGCCTTGATCATGTTGTCTTGCAAGGTCTTCAGTGGGTAAAGCTGCGGCGCGCAGTAGGCGCTGGCGAAATTGACCTTGATCGTCGCGCGCTGACTGGCCTTGAGCACCGCACAGACCTGTTCATGAATGCCGACATACGCGCGGGTATCCAGCGCTGGCGCCGAGGTCGTCGGGGCGGGCCTGGGCAGGGTGTCGGGCTGGCGAATGTAGTTGCCGGAGCGTGGCCGGGCTTCCAGCACGCCATAGTCCTCCAGTTCCCGGCACACCTGCACGGCGGTCGACAGGCTGACGGCGTGTTTTTCCATCATCAACCGAATCGAGGGCAGGCGTTCACCGGTTTTCAGGGTGCCGCTGCGGATAGCGTCCAGGTAGTGGTTGGCCAGCTGGCGATACAAGGGGGGCGTGTTCATGATGACCTCGGCAGTTGCACCACTGAGGTCTGGGCTGGAAAGTGAGTTGACGCTCCCCGCAGGCGGACCCGTGGTGCTCATGGGTGAAGGGAAGTGGTGTTCTGCGTCGATACTGGAAGAGTAATCGCGGTTTTGCCCGAATCACGGGCAATAAAAAGCCCCGCACTGATGGCGGGGCTCTTGAGTCGGTCGCTCAGGACCTTGTGGCGAGAGGGCTTGCCACAACAACAGGTATTACTGAGCGGCGATGCTGTACCCGTCGAACGCGGTCTGCTGCTGCAGGGCGGTGATGATGTTCTTGCGGTTGACCGCTTGCTCGGCGCCGCTGTTGTCCAGGAACGTCTCGCTTTCCAGTTCCGCCTCTTCGCCTTCGCCAACGAAGGTGAGGCCGAGGAATTCCAGGGCTTCACGGTCGACGCTCAGGCGCGAGCGCGGGGTGCGCAGCGGCAGGGTGACGCTAATGCCGTCCTTGCTGATGGTGAACACTTCGACTTCTTTCTTCGCCTTGGCGGCTTTGCTCTTGCCGCCGCTCGGGTTGCTGATGGCCTGGTGGGTCTGGTTCAGCACCTTCAGGGCCAGGCCGTAGACGATTTCCTGGAACGCCGGATCGTCCTTGAAGCTGGACAGGATGCGGCTGATCGGGAATTTGCCGCTCAGGTCTTCGAGGGCGGCGATATCGGCAGCCTCGGCGTCCTTGAGCTGCTTGAGCTGGCCCATCAGTTCGTAGGCTTTATCGTCATCGAAGCTGTCGTGGGCCTGGCGGATCGCGGCGCGCAGTTCGCGGATCTGGTCGCTTTCGCGGGTGGACTGGAACGCGTCCAGCACCATCTCGCTGATGGTCTTGGCCTGAGGCACGTGTTGTGAAAGATTGATGGAGTTTTCGTATTCCGCTTTGGACGACAAGGTGACTACGGTTTCAGCGGTATTGGAATCGGACATTGAAATTTCACTACTTCTTTGAACTTGAATAGGGGCGAAAAAGCCCGGGGGCTTTTTCAGGCCGACTAATCTATTGGACCGGGACGGTGTTGTCACGGATCAACAGGCGGCCGGTCATGTTTTTGCTCCCCTGTAGGAGCGAGCCTGCTCGCGATGGACGTTAACGATAACGCGTTCATTCTGGATGAACGCGGTGCCCTTGAGACCATCGCGAGCAAGCTCGCTCCAACAGGGTTAGTGGGGGTACGCAAAATCTGTAAGCACCCGAAAAAACTGTGGGAGCGAGCTTGCTCGCGATGGGGCCTTGTCAGCACCAAAGTTTTTCAGGCCTGCCTCGGTGTATTGAGGTTCATCGACCGCACCGCCAACGCAGTCGCCGTTTCCTCATCGATCGGCAGCGAAAACCGGAACGTCGCACCCCGCCCCGGCACATCGATCAACTGAATCTCGCGCCCGTGCAATTGCAGGATGCGATGCACGATCCGCAACCCCAACCCGCCATCACGGCGTGCGCCGCCGATATTGAACGGCCGCAGGAACAACCCTTCGCGCAGTTCCGGGGCGATGCCGGGGCCGGTATCGCTGACCGTGACTTCGATGAATGAGCCTTGCGGGCGCAGGCCCAGTTCGACCTCGCCACCGGCCGGGGTATGGCGCAGGGCGTTGTCGAACAGGTTGGTCAGCACCCGCTCGATTAGCCCAAGGTCGGCGCAGGCCGCCGAGACGTTGGCGGCAAAAGTGGCCTTCAACTCGACTTGACGCGCTTCGGCGGTGAGTTCGAATTTCTGGAAGATGTCCTGGGCCAGGTCAGTCAGGGAAAAGCGTTCCAGCACCGGCTGTACGAAGCCATGTTCCAGCCGCACCAGTTCCAGCAGCGACTGCGCCAGACCACCTACCTTGCGGCTCTGGTCCAGCGCGATGCCCAGATAGCGACGGCGGTCGGCAGGGGACAGCGTGGCGTCCTTGAGCGACAGGGTTTCCAGATAACCGTGCAACGAGGCCAGCGGCGTGCGCAAGTCGTGGGAGATGTTCGCCACCAGTTCGCGGCGCTCCTGATCCTGGCGGGTCAACGAGCGCCATTGCTCGCCCAGGCGTGTCTGCATCTGTCGGAACGCCGCATCGAGTACGGCGATTTCATCGTGACTCGCGGCTTTCTCCACCGCGACGGGCAGAGCCGGTGTGACCGGCACCCCATCGATGTCGAACTGGCTGACGGTTTCGGTCAAGCGGCGTAACGGCCGGGTGATCAGGGCAAATGCGGTGAGACCGGCAATCAGGCACAGCAACGCCACCAGCCCGATGGACAACAGCGCGGTGTTGAGCGCTGCACTGGTCGCGCCGCGTTCGGCCAGGCGGTCGTGGTCTTCACCGAGCAACACCACGTAGAGATAACCGGCCGGCTTGCCGTCGACCTTAAGCGGTGCGGCGCTGAACACCTTGCGCGCATCGGCGCTGCGCGGGTCGTCGCCGAGAATCGGCAGGGCATCGCCCCGCAACAGGCGCTGGATCGGCGCCAGGTCGATCCGTTCACGACGGATCCGGCCTTCGGGCGCGGCGCTGCCGACAATCTTGCCCTCGGTGTCCAGCAGGTACACCTCGACGCTCGGGTTGACCTGCATCAGCTTGCTGAACAGGTCACGCACGGCATTGGGCATCAGGCCCTGTGTGTCCATCAGCACCGTGTCACTGGCGATGTGCTGCGCCAGGTCCCGGGACAAGCCTTGCACCACTTCCTGCTCATGCATCTGGTTGGAGCGCACCTGCATCCACGCCGACGTGCCGCAGCACACCAGCAGCAGCACGGCGAACACCAGGGACAGGCGTTGCGTCAGGGTCAGCCTCATGGCCGTGGTTCCTCCCCGGTGGCGAATTTGTAGCCGCGCCCCCAGACCGTGAGGATGCGCACCGGTTGCGCCGGGTCGGCCTCGATCTTGGCACGCAGGCGGTTGATGTGGGTGTTGACCGTGTGCTCGTAGCCTTCGTGGCTGTAGCCCCACACGGCATTGAGCAGGTCCATGCGCGAGAACACCTTGCCGGGCTGGCGGGCGAAGAAGTACAGCAAGTCGAACTCCCGGGGCGTGAGGTCCAGGCGTCGTCCATCGAGGGACACTTCGCGGGTGATCGGGTCGATGGCCAGGCCGTCGGTGAGCAGGCTGCCGGCGTCCATCTTCAGGTTGCGCGCCATGGCATCGACCCGGCGCAGCAACGCCTTGACCCGGGCCACCAGTTCAAGCATGGAAAAGGGCTTGGCCAGATAGTCGTCGGCACCCAGTTCGAGGCCGAGAATCCGGTGCACTTCGCTGGAGCGCGCGCTGGTGATGATGATCGGCGTGTAGCGGGCCATGGCGCGGGCGCGGCGGCAGATTTCCAGGCCGTCGACACCGGGCAGCATCAGGTCGAGGACCAGTGCGTCCCAGTTGCCTTGCTGCAGCAGGCGCATGCCTTCATTGCCATCGGCGCTATGCACCACCTCGAACTGCTCGTCGCGAAGATGCAGGCAGATCAGGTCGGCGATATGCATATCGTCCTCGACCACCAGGACGCGTTTGGTCTGTTCCATACAGCTCAATCCTTCGGCGCATTGTGCGTAATGCCACTCGGTCAAGGTGCAAAAACTGTGGGAGCGAGCTTGCTCGCGATGGCGCAATGTCAGTCAACGACGATGCTGACTGTGCAATCGTCATCGCGAGCAAGCTCGCTCCCACAGGAAATGCATTGTTCAAAATTGGCGTTATGCATTGTGCGGGTTTTTCGGCGCCCGAGTTATCACGAATTGTTTAACTTCCCGTGAGGATTTGGCGATCACCCAAAGCCTAGGCTGTGTTCTATGAAACACCCCTGGATTTTTGGAGACGAACATGTTTTCACGACGGCAATTTCTTGTAGCGAGCGGCGGGCTGGGGGTGGCAGCCCTGGCGATCGGCCTGTTGCCGAAGTTTTCCACAGGCTCGGCCTTGATCAGTGAAGCCAGCGCAGCGGAGGTATTCGAAGTGACCCACAGCGACAGCGAATGGCACGCTCTTCTGAGCGACGAGCAGTACGAAATCCTGCGCGAAGAGGGCACCGAGCGGGCCTACAGCAGCCCGCTGAACAACGAGCACCGCGATGGCACGTTCGTCTGTGCCGGTTGCGAGCTGCCGCTGTTTTCCTCGGCGACCAAATTCGACAGCCGCACCGGTTGGCCAAGTTTCTGGGCACCGCTGGACAAGGCCGTGGCGACCCGCCAGGACCGTGCGTTCGGCATGGTCCGTGAAGAGGTTCATTGCCGGCGCTGTGGCGGGCATCTGGGGCATGTCTTCGACGACGGCCCGAAACCCACCGGCCTGCGTTACTGCATGAACGGCCTGGCGATGAAATTCGTGCCCAAGACGGTGTGATCCCCTTCCACTCACTTTTTGCAGGTAATCGCCATGTGGCTGCTGGTCCTCGCTTATCTCGGTGGTGTGCTGACGATTGTCAGCCCGTGCATTCTGCCGGTGTTGCCGTTTGTCTTCGCCCGCACCGGGCAACCCTTCGTCAGAAGCGGGTTGCCGCTGCTGGTGGGCATGGCGCTGACCTTCGCGCTGGTCGCCACGTTGGCGGCGGTGGGCGGCAGCTGGGTGGTGCAACTCAATCAGTACGGGCGTTGGCTGGCGCTGGTGTTCGTGGCGTTGTTCGGTCTGACGCTGTTGCTGCCGCAACTGGCCGAGCGTCTGACCCGACCACTGGTGGCGGCGGGCAGTCGTTTGTCGGAGGCGGCGGGCGCCGATGCACGGCCACGTCCCGGTGCTTCGCTCCTGATCGGCGTGGCCACCGGCCTGCTGTGGGCGCCGTGCGCCGGGCCGATCCTGGGCCTGCTGCTGACCGGTGCGGCGCTGCAAGGCGCCAGCATTCAAACCACCTTTTTGCTGCTGGCGTACGCCGCTGGTGCCGCCACTTCCCTCGCGCTGGCCTTGTTGCTGGGCGGCAAAGTCTTCACCGCGATGAAACGCTCGATTGGCGCGGGCGAATGGCTGCGTCGCGGTCTTGGCGGGGCGATGCTGGCCGGTGTGGCAGCGATTGCCCTAGGTCTGGACACGGGGATTCTGGCGCGGTTTTCCACGGCGTCGACCAGTGGTATCGAGCAAGCGCTGGTGGAGAAACTGTCCGGCAAGTTACCGCGTAACAGCGGGGCGATGATGGCGCAAAACTCGACCTCCGCCGGCGCGGTGCAAGTGGCTGACAAAACCCCGGGCACCTTGCCGGTCGAAGGCAACCTGCCGTCGCTGGAGGGCGCCGTGCAATGGCTCAACTCGCCACCCCTCGATGCCCAGGCCTTGAAAGGCAAGGTCGTGCTGGTGGATTTCTGGACCTACTCCTGCATCAACTGCCTGCGCTCGCTGCCCTATGTGAAAGCCTGGGCCGAGAAGTATCGCGATCAAGGCCTGGTGGTGATCGGCGTGCATGCGCCGGAGTTTGCCTTCGAACGCGACGTCAGCAACGTCACCAAGGCCATGAAAGACCTGGGCATCAACTACCCGGTGGCCATCGATAACGAGTTCAAGATCTGGCGCGCCTTCAACAACGAGTACTGGCCGGCGCATTACTTTGCCGACGCCCAGGGACGCATTCGTTATCACCATTTCGGCGAAGGCGCGTACGCCGAATCGGAGCGGGTCATCCAGCAATTGCTGCGCGAGGCGGGGGCGGCCAAGGTCGCCGACGGGCTGATCAGTGCCAAGGCCAATGGCGTGCAAATGGCCCCGGACAAGGACGCCGTGCAGTCGCCGGAAACCTATGTCGGCTACCAGCGCGCTGAGCATTTCGTGCCCGAAACCGCGCTGGTACCGGACAAGGTTGCGGCCTACAACCCGCCGGCGCAACTGGCCCTCAACGACTGGAGCCTGGGCGGCCAGTGGCATGTCGGCCCGGAGCGGGCCACCGCCAGCGCACCGGCCAGCCGTATCGTCTATCGCTTCCACGCCCGTGATTTGCATTTGGTGCTCGGCCCTGGCGCCGATGGCAAACCGGTGCGTTTCAAGGTGCTGATCGACGGCAAGGCCCCCGGCGATGCCCATGGCATGGACGTGGCACCCGATGGCAGCGGCACCGTGACGGACCAGCGTTTATATCAACTGGTACGCCAGAGCGGCGGCGTGACCGACCGGACCTTCAGTATCGAGTTTCTTGATCCGGGGGCGTCGGCTTACGCCTTCACTTTCGGCTGATAACTGTTCAACGCTTCAGGAGTTCGCCCCATGAAAACACTCTTTACCTGGCGCCGTATCCTGCTGGGGCTGGCGGCTGCCGGCATCATCAGCCAATGCTCGGCCTTCTCTTTCGGCGGTGCCGAAAAGGCGGTCATCATTCCACCGCCGGCCCTTGATGAAACCACCCAGGCCCGCAGCGAAACCGCGGTGTTCGCCGGTGGCTGCTTCTGGGGTGTTCAAGGTGTGTTCCAGCATGTCAAAGGCGTGAAAAACGCTGTCTCCGGCTACGCGGGCGGGGCGGCCAGTACCGCGCAATACGAGCGCGTCAGCAACGGCAATACCGGCCATGCGGAGTCGGTCGAAGTCACGTTCGATCCAGCCCAGGTCAGCTATGGCACCTTGCTGCAGATCTACTTTTCCGTGGCGCACAACCCGACCGAACTCAACCGCCAGGGCCCGGACAGCGGCACCCAGTACCGCTCGGCGATCTTTACCAAAAACGCTGAGCAGCAGCGGGTCGCACAGGCCTATATCACCCAGCTCGATGCCGCCCATGCCTTCGACAAGCCGATCGTGACCAAGCTTGAAACCTTCAACGGTTTCTACCCGGCGGAGGAGGAGCATCAGGATTTCCTGACCGAGCATCCGACCTATCCATACATCGTGATCAACGATTTGCCGAAGGTCGCGCAGTTGAAACAGCTGTACCCGGATCGTTATCAGGAACAGCCGGTGTTGGTGAAGGCGGGGATGTAGTGAATGGGGAATCGACGACCTTGGCACTGAATCGTAGGTCAGCGGATCAGTGCTTGCCCCACAGCTGCATGGCGAATTCGACGAAACGGCGCAACTTCGGCAAACGGTGGCGATCCTGGGCATAGACCAGGTGCATCGGCCGGCTGGGCGGACAGTAATCGGGCATCAGGGCCAACAGCTTTCCGTCCTTGAGGTCCTGCTCGACCAAGGCGTCGGGCATCATCACGATGCCCATGCCGGTGCGCGCCGCTTGATGCAGTCCGGCGGAACTGTTGATCAGCATCGGCCCGCCGACCCCCACGCTGACTTCGCCATCGGGACCGGCCAGGCGCCATTCCTTTTGCACCGATTGCCAGTCATCTCCGGCCGGATAGGCAAAGGACAGGCAGTCGTGATGGCGCAGGTCTTCAGGTGTTTGCGGAGTGCCGCGACGGGCCAGGTAGTCCGGTGACGCGCACATGGTCAGGGTGTAGTCGATCAGCGGGCGGGCGATCAGGTTGGAGGGCTCCAGCGCCCCAAGGCGAAACGCTACATCGAGGCCGTTTTCCAGCAGATCCGGGCGTCGGTTGGTCAGCACCACGTCAAGTTTCACCCGCGGGTTTTGCCGGCTGAACTCACTCAGTGCCGGGGCCAGGCGCTCGGTCCCGAAGGTCAGGGGCGCGGTGATGCGCAGGATGCCGCTCGGTTCGTCCAGAGCCTGCTCGGCCAGTCGCTCGGAATCGGCCACCAACCCCAGCACTTCCAGGCAGCGCTGGTAATACGCGGCGCCGAACTCGGTCAGCCGCTGGCGCCGCGTCGTGCGGTTGAGCAGGCGCACACCCAGCCGTTGCTCCAGGGCCTTGAGGTGATTGCCGACCATGGTCGTGGACATTTCACACTGCAAGGCGGCGGCGGTCATGCTGCCGGTCTCCACCACCTTCACGTAGACGGTCATTGCCTGGAATAAATCCATTATCAAGCTCTGCTTTTAAATGATTGAAGTTTTACGGTGTTTATCCAGCTCTGGTGGCTAACCATACTGCAAAAACACCGACCCTTGCTGGAGCTTGATGTCATGACTGCCGCCTGCCTGATGAGCACTTACCAACCCCTGGCCTTGAGTTTCAACAAGGGCCTGGGCACTCGCCTGTGGGATCAGGCCGGTCGCGAATACCTGGATGCGGTCGCCGGTGTGGCGGTGACCAACGTCGGCCACTCCCATCCGAAAATCGTTGCCGCCATTACCGAGCAGGCCGGGTTGCTGCTGCACACCTCGAACCTCTACAGCATCGACTGGCAGCAACGGCTGGCGCAGAAACTGACGCAGCTGGCGGGCATGGACCGGGCGTTTTTCAACAACTCCGGGGCCGAAGCCAACGAAACCGCACTGAAAATCGCCCGGCTGCATGGCTGGCACAAGGGCATCGAGCAGCCGTTGGTGGTGGTTATGGAGAATGCGTTCCATGGCCGCACCCTAGGCACCTTGTCTGCCAGCGATGGCCCGGCGGTGCGCCTGGGTTTCAACAAGCTGCCGGGGGATTTCGTCAAAGTGCCGTTCGGCGACCTCGGCGCGCTGGACAAGGTGCAACAGGCCTTTGGCTCGCGGATCGTGGCGGTGCTGATGGAGCCGATCCAGGGCGAAAGCGGCGTGCAACTGGCGCCAGCGGGTTATCTCAGCGCCGTGCGCGAACTGTGCAACCGGCGCTCATGGCTGTTGATGCTCGATGAAATCCAGACCGGTATCGGCCGCACCGGCCAGTGGTTCGCGTTCCAGCACGAAGGCATCGTCCCGGACGTCATGACCCTGGCCAAAGGCCTGGGCAACGGCGTGCCCATCGGCGCTTGCCTGGCCCGTGGCAAGGCGGCCGAACTGTTCACGCCGGGCAGCCACGGCAGCACGTTCGGCGGTAATCCGCTGGCCTGCCGGGTCGGATGCACCGTGCTGGAGATCGTCGAAGAACAAGGGCTGCTGGAAAACGCCCGGCTTCAGGGGGCGCGCCTGCTCGAAAGATTGCGCACAGAACTGGCGGGCAACCCGAACGTCTCGCAAATACGCGGCCAGGGCCTGATGATCGGCATCGAACTCAAGCAACCGATCCGCGACCTGAGCCTGATCGCCGCCCGGGATCATGGCTTGCTGATCAATGTCACGCGGGGGAAAACCATTCGCCTGCTGCCGCCGCTGACCATCGATGAGCGGGAAGTGGAGATGATTGTCAGGGGGGTGTGTCGGGTCGTGAACGCTGGCTGAGGTTCTGCTCAGTAATGGTATCTGCACATCACGACGTGTATTTCTCCGTCTTCAATGGCGTAGACCAGACGATGCTCAGCCGTAATCCGGCGTGACCAGAACCCGCTCAAGTTATGCTTGAGCGGTTCGGGTTTTCCAAGGCCGTCGAAAGGCTCACGTTGGATAGCTTTGATCAACAGGTTGATACGCTTGAGCCCTGCCTTATCGTTCTGCTGGAACCAGAGATAATCGTCCCAGGCTTCAGGGGTGAACTCGATATTCATTCTTCAATCAGTTGCCTGGCTTTGGTTTTGCCGGCTCGCAGGTTACCGATTGATTTGATCAAGCGTTCAGCATTGGCTGGGGAACGGAGCAGATAGGCGGTCTCTTCGAGAGCGTTGTATTCGGCCAATGACATCATCACTACCGGCTCGCCTTTCTGACGAGTTACCAGTAGCGGGGCGCGATCTTCATTCACCCGGTCCATGGTTTGCGCCAGATGTGCCCGAGCGTTGGTGTAGTTGATGGTTTCCATGTGTTTGTCCTCGCTTGATGCAGAGAACGTACAGAAATGAGTACATATTAGCAAGGCGATACCTACGAGTGGTTGTTACGTAGAAAGTGCATCCACATTTGTATCAAGTATCGCCGAATGTTCTTCAGGACGTTTCCGAGACAGGTGTAATCCCATTCTGAGCTACATGCCATCCATCAGGTTTGTGTCAGACCACAGCTCCGGATACTTACGAGTGACGAGCTAGTGCGGTGATTTCCTCCCGGTCTTCCAGCCGGATTTTCGCACCGCAAAACCCCTCGAACAGTTGCTGATGCGCCGCAAACCCACTGGACCCCAGCCGCTGGCGATAACTGCCCGCCCACTCCAGCAAGGCGATAAGCAACAGGTCCTGTTCATCGCGCCCGCCCTCGCGTTGTCGAATGTTGGCCACGCATTCCTCGTCCCCTACACTCAGCCAGATCAGCGCAGTCGCTCGTGGCAGGATTTCACTGACGATCCAGCCGTAACCCCCTTCGATCACCCAGCGCTCCTCATCGGCAGCGATCCGCGCCATTCCCAGCGCTTCATTTCGGGGACGGGGGATGCTGTGTTCGTCGGACAGCCAGTGAATCCGGTCGAGATCGGTCCAGGGCACACTCAATTGCTCGGCCAGCCGCTGCGCCAGCCAGCTCTTGCCGGAACCGGAATTACCGATGATCAGGGTGCGGGTGAGGTCCATGAGCGACTCCGATCAATTGTGGGATCACTCGCCGCTTTCGGGGGCCACCATCCGCGTCTTCGGCGAGCCATTGGCGTTGTGCTGAAAAATGTCCTGAGGCTGACCTTTTTCATTAAAGAACACCTGGCCGATCCCCGCCGAGTTCCATAGCCGCTCACCCGCTTCGGCGTGTTCGGGCACGTGGGGCACGATGCGCATGCGTCGACGCTTGGTCAGCCAGTTCAACGGTGAGCGTGGCGAGTACAGCCAGCGGTTGAGGCGGTCGAACCACTCGAGCAGGCTGGGCGGGAATTCATTCTTGATGCCGCTGCTGGTGATCTGCCAGATGCGCGGTCCGGCCTTGCGGTGGCGGATCAGCACTTCGTAGACGAAGGAATAGTGCACATCGCCCGACAGCACCACGTAGTTACCCGGGGTGCGCGAGTGGCGGAAAATGTTCAGGATCACCTGTGCCGCGCCGCGATGGGCCATCCAGTTTTCCGCGTCCACCAGCAGTGGATAACCGCACCAGCTGAATACCCGCTGCACGGTTTCAATCAGTTTGACGCCGAAGATCGGTGCCGGTGAAACGATGATTGCGCTCGGGTGGTCCAGCAGTTCCTGTTGCAGTTCGCTGAGGGCTTCCCAGTCGAGCAAACCGGAAGGCTGCTTGAGGTTCATCTCGCTGCGCCAGCGCCGGGTGCGGGTGTCGATCACCACCATGGCCGGGGTGGTCGGCAGCACGTAATGCCAGTGCTGAAACTTCAGCAGATCACTGATCAAGTCATCCTGAACCGTGCTGTCGAGGTGAAGGTCGCGTGCGCTGGCGCTCAAGGCTCCGGACTTTTCCAACAGGGTAGCGAACGCATCCGGGTTGTTGCCCCAGCCCTGGCACAACATGTACGCCAGCAGCGCGTTGCCGATGATGCGCCGGGAGAACGGATGGCCGTAGGCCGTTTCTTCCCATTGCGCGGAAAGGTTCCAGTCATCGGTGATGTCGTGGTCGTCGAAAATCATCAGCGTCGGCAGATGCGCCAGTGCCCGCGCGACGTCGCCAAGGCCTGCCTTGAAGGCATCGATGCGCGTCTGCTCAAGGGCGTAGCGCTTGAGCCTTTGCGGCGTCAGCGTCGGTGCCTGGGGCGCGATCAGGGTCCAGGGCACTGGCGACCAGACCAACAAGTACATGGCCATGACTTCGGCGAAGGTCACCAGGTGATTGTCGGCGCTGCTGCTGGTGAAAATCGGCTTGCGCGCGCCACCGAAAAATCGCTCGCGCAGGGTTTCATTGCTTTGCAGTGCCGGCAGCAGATCCGCGCGGTGGTAGTAACTGGCCGGATGCTCGTAGAGCCTGGCGCTGTCGCTGACCACCGCGCCTTCGAGGTGCTCCCCGAACA
Organism: Pseudomonas jessenii; assembly: GCF_002236115.1. GTDB lineage: Bacteria > Pseudomonadota > Gammaproteobacteria > Pseudomonadales > Pseudomonadaceae > Aquipseudomonas > Aquipseudomonas jessenii. Next base: position 272,807 of record NZ_NIWT01000004.1, read on the forward strand.
GGCCAAGACGCTCGATCAAGGCGTGAATCGCCCGCAACATCGGCCCCGCGACATCGTCGGCGTAGACCTGATCGCCAGTCATCATCAGCAGTGCCGGGCGGTCCTTTGCCGCGTGTTCCTGGGCCAGCAACCGGTCGACGCACAGCAAGCCGTCTGTCGCCGGGTGATGAGGTTTGCGGCAAGAACCGTGCAGCAACTGATCGACCCGTGCGCGCAGGACGAAGTTCGGGCAATGGGCATCGCCATACAGCAGGTGCGGTGCCCAGTCGGCGATGCCTTTTTCTGTGCCATCGATCAGCAGGTCATAGTCGATCGATTCATCCCGGGGCAGGGCGCAATCGAGTTGCACATCAATCAAGTGCACAAAGGCATGAGCCCCCACCGCAATCACCGTGCATTGCCCGGCATCGAGTCGGATATCGCCGACGCCCTGCAAGCGCAAGGTCAGCGCCAGCGCCCGGGAACCCACCAGCCACAGCACCAGCCGCATGGGCTCAAGACGCCGCAACAGCGGGCCGGCCAGGACCGGCGGCAGGGCTGGGTGATCGTTGGACAGTGGCAGTGCTTCGGACATCCGGGGTCAAGGCTCTTGGGGAATCGAGGCGGGCGATGATAGCGCAGGTGACGACGGGACCGGCTAGAACGATCCCGTTTCTGCCTGTCACCAAATGAAAAGCCATTGTCGTCTGATGAGAAGCGTCTCAACAGGCCTCGTCCTACAGTCCAATCAGCGCAATTCGATGCAACACGCCCATATTGCAGATTGGAGAATAAGAAAAATGGCCAAAGCCGTACGCTTCTACGAAACCGGTGGTCCCGAAGTTCTACGTTATGAGGACGTCGAAGTCGGCGAGCCCGGTCCCGGCCAGGTTCGCCTTCGTCATGTGGCGGTTGGCCTGAACTATGCCGACACCTATTTCCGTAACGGTACCTACCCGATTCCGATGCCCAACGGCATGGGCGTCGAGGCCTCTGGCGTAGTCCAGGCCGTTGGTGAAGGGGTCACCAACGTCGAGGTCGGTGATCGCGTCACCTATACCGGTTTCCTCAACACCCTCGGCGCTTACAGCACCGAGCGCCTGATCCCGGCCGCGCCGCTGATCAAGCTGCCGGAAACCATCAGCTTCGAGACCGCTGCCGCGATGACCATGCGTGGCCTGACGTCCTCGTACCTGATGCGCCGCATCTACGACTTCAAACCGGGCGACAGCATCCTGTTGCATGCCGCCGCTGGCGGTGTCGGTCTGATCGTTTCGCAGTGGGCCAAGTTGCTGGGCCTGAACGTGATCGGCACGGTTTCGACCGAGCAAAAAGCGGAGATCGCCCGGGCTCACGGTTGCGACCATACGATCAATTACAGCCATGAAGACGTCGCCGCTCGCGTTCGCGAACTGACCGACGGTGTGGGCGTCAACGTGGTGTTCGACAGCGTTGGCAAGAACACCTTCATGGGTTCGCTGGATTCGTTGAAACCCCGTGGTCTGATGGTCTGCGTGGGTACCGCGTCCGGCCCGATCCCGGCGTTCGACCCGGTGATGCTGGCGATGAAAGGTTCGCTGTACCTGACCCGTCCGGCCCTGGCCAACTACATCAGCGACCCTGCGGAAAAAGCCGCCCTGGCCGGCGAGTTGTTCGACCATGTCGGCAGCGGCCGGATCAAGATCGAGATCAACCAGCACTACGCCTTGCAGGACGCCGTGCAGGCTCATCGCGACCTTGAATCGCGCAAGACTACCGGCTCATCGATTTTCGTCGTTTAAGGAGCGGCCAGCCATGAAAGTCGAACAATTGACCTGCAGCATTGGCGCCGAACTGATCGGCGTCAACCTGGCCGACGCGGTGCATGACGATGGTCTGTTTGCCGAGATTCGTGCCCAGTTGCTCAAGCACCGCGTGGTGTTCCTGCGTGATCAGGACATCACTCGCGCCGAGCACGTGGCCTTCGCCCGGCGCTTCGGCGAGCTGGAGGATCATCCGGTGGCCGGCAGTGATCCGGAGCATCCGGGGCTGGTGCAGATCTACAAGAATCCTGACCAGCCGATGGACCGCTACGAAAACGCCTGGCACACCGACGCCACCTGGCGCGAAGCACCGCCGATGGGCTGCGTGCTGCGTTGCGTGGAATGCCCGCCAGTGGGCGGCGACACCATGTGGGCCAACATGGTCCAGGCCTATGCGAACTTGCCGGAAGACGTAAAGGTCAAGATCGCCGACTTGCGTGCCCGCCACAGCATCGAAGCGAGCTTCGGTGCCGCCATGCCGATTGAAAAACGCCTGGCGCTCAAGGCGATGTACCCGGACGCCGAACACCCGGTGGTGCGCACCCATCCGGAAACCGGCGAGAAGGTGCTGTTCGTCAACGCCTTCACCACCCACTTCAGCAACTACCACACCCCTGAGCGGGTGCGCTTCGGCCAGGACGCCAACCCCGGCGCCGGCGAGTTGCTGCGTTACCTGATCAGCCAGGCGTACATCCCTGAGTATCAGGTGCGCTGGCGCTGGAAGCCCAACAGCATCGCCATCTGGGACAACCGCAGTACCCAGCATTACGCCGTCATGGATTACCCGCCGTGCCATCGCAAGATGGAGCGTGCCGGGATTATCGGCGACAAGACGTTCTGATCGAACGCCACCTGCATCCGCACTCGCAGCATTCGCACTCGTAAACACGTCTGCCCGGCACGACCCCGGGTGGGCGGAACAATCATAAGAACTGGCATAAGAACTGGAGTTAACCATGCAATTCTTCGACGATTCCCTGCACCCGGAAAACATGGAAAAGGTAGTCATTACCGTGGCCCCGTACGGCCCGGAGTGGATGCCGGAAGACTTCCCGGAAGACATCCCGTTGACCATGGATGAGCAAGTCCAGAAAGCGGTCGAATGCTATGAAGCCGGCGCCACCGTGCTGCACCTGCATGTGCGCGAACTGGACGGCAAGGGCTCCAAGCGCCTGTCGAAGTTCAACGAGCTGATCGCCGGTGTGCGTGAAGCTGTGCCAGACATGATCATCCAGGTCGGCGGCTCGATTTCCTTCGCTCCGGAAAGCGATGGCGAAGCGGCCAAGTGGCTGTCCGACGACACTCGCCACATGCTGGCCGAGCTGACGCCGAAACCGGATCAGGTCACGGTCGCGATCAACACCACGCAAATGAACATCATGGAGCTGTTGTATCCGGAGTACCTGAAAGGCACCTCCCTGGACAACCCGTTGATCCACGCCGCCTACAGCGAAATGACCGTACCGGCGGGGCCGGCCTGGGTGGCCGAGCACCTCAAGCGCCTGATGGACAACGGCATCCAGCCACACTTCCAGTTGACCGGCATGCACGCCATGGAAACCCTCGAGCGCCTGGTGCGCAGGGGCATCTACAAGGGCCCGCTGAACCTGACCTGGATCGGCATCGGCGGCGGTTTCGACGGCCCGAACCCGTTCAACTTCTTCAACTTCATCCACCGCGCGCCGGACGGTTGCACCCTGACCTCCGAATCGCTGCTCAAGAACGTCATGCCGTTCAACACCATGTCGATGGCCATGGGCATGCACCCGCGCGTGGGCAATGAAGACACTATCATTGATCACAAGGGCGATCGTTTCGGCTCGGTTGCACAGATCCAGCAAACCGTGCGCATTGCCCATGAACTGGGCCGTGAAATCGCCACCGGCAAAGAAGCCCGCGAGATCTACCGCATCGGCGTGCAGTACGAAACCATCGAAGAAACCCTGTTGGCCAACGGCATGGCCCCCAACCGCAAGGTTGGGCAGAAAGGTGTACCGCAACGCGGTTGACCTAGGGTCGGGGCGAGAGGCCGTGACCTCTCGTCCGCCTGACCGTTACACGCTTGATAAGAAAAATAAAACAAAGCTCTTGAGGAGGCTGCATGGCCTTTCACCCAATAGCCGCTGACGATGACGACTCCTGCGGAGTCGGCGTTGCGCGCCAATATGCCTGGATCGTCTTTGCCTTGACGTTCGGTCTGTTGATTTCCGATTACATGTCGCGTCAGGTACTGAACGCGGTATTCCCCCTGCTCAAGACTGAGTGGGCGTTGAGCGACGGACAACTGGGTCTGCTTAGCGGCATCGTTGCCCTGATGGTCGGCCTGCTGACATTTCCCCTGTCGTTGATGGCCGACCGCTTCGGTCGGGTCAAGAGCCTGGCGCTGATGGCTTTCCTGTGGAGCGTGGCGACCTTGGGTTGCGCGCTGGCTCAGGACTACCAGCAGATGTTCATTGCGCGGTTCATGGTCGGCGTCGGCGAAGCCGCCTACGGCAGCGTGGGCATCGCGGTGGTGATTTCGGTGTTCCCCAAACACATGCGAGCCACCCTGGCCAGTGCCTTCATGGCTGGCGGCATGTTCGGTTCGGTGTTGGGCATGGCTTTGGGCGGTGCGATTGCCGCCAAGCTGGGTTGGCGCTGGTCGTTCGCCGGCATGTCGCTGTTTGGCCTGGTGCTGGCGATGCTCTATCCGCTCATCGTCAAGGAAGCGCGCATAGCGCCACGACGTGCCGCGCAGATTGCGAACAAGACGGCTGCCGCGGTCAAGCGTCCGCTGCGCACGCTGTGGTCCAGCCGTTCGGTGGTGTCGACCTACATCGCCAGCGGTTTGCAGTTGTTCGTCGGCGGTACGGTGATGGTGTGGATTCCCAGCTACCTCAACCGCTACTACGACATGCCTACCGACAAGGCCGGTGGCATGGCGGCAATCATCGTGTTGTGCAGCGGTGCGGGGATGATCCTGTGCGGCATGCTCAGCGATCGCCTGTGTCGGAACTCGCCGGAGCGCAAGGTCAGCCTGGCCATTGGTTTTTGCCTGGGCAGTTGCCTGTTGCTGTCGGCAGCGTTCGCATTGTCGGCAGGGCCTGTGCAATTGGCGCTGATCTGTCTGGGCATGGCGATTGCCACCGGCACCACCGGCCCCGCCGGTGCGATGGTTGCCAACCTGACCCATTACTCCGTCCACGGTACGGCGTTCGCCACGCTGACCCTGGCCAATAACCTGCTGGGGCTGGCACCCGGGCCGTTCCTGACTGGCCGTGTGTCCGACCTCATCGGCCTGCATGCCGCTTTCCAATTAGTGCCACTGGTCAGCCTCGCGGCGGCAGCGGTGTTCTTCTATGCCAAGTGTCATTACCAAAAAGATATCGCCCGGCTTGAGGGTCAGAGCGTGCCTGAGCCTGTCAGTGCAGCCGGGATAGAGGTGAAGTTGTGAGTCGTCGTTTACGTATTGATGTGTTTTTCGATTTTATCTGCCCCTGGTGCCTGATCGGCAAACGCCAACTGGAGCATGCGCAGGTGCAGTTTCGCAGTCGTCACCCGGATGTGCAGATCACCACGGTGTGGCATGGCGTGCAGTTGCTGCCCCAGATACCGGTAGAAGGTGAACCTTTCGCCGATTTCTACCGCAAGCGCCTGGGCAATGCCGACGCAATGACCATGCGCCAGAATCAGGTACAGCAGGCTGCCGGGGCAGTTGGACTGGCCATCGACCTCAGCCGTATCGAGACGATGCCCAACACTGCGGACGCCCATCGTTTGTTCGAGCGTGCCAGCGCACTGGGCAATGCCAGTCAGCGTGAAATGTTGCTCGAGCGACTGTTCGCCGCTTATTTCCTGAGGCGCGAAAACCTCGGTTGCCGTGAGACCTTGCTTGCCATTGCCCGCTCCTGCGGCGTCGCTCCGGACGGGGTGCTCGATTGCCTGAAGGGCGATGCCACGCCGTTTGAAGGATCCCCCGACGCGACAAGTGGCGTGCCGAGCTTCAAGTTCGACAACCGCATGACGGTGATCGGCGCACAACCTGCTCAGGCGCTGCTCGCGGCCATGACCGAAGCCCTCAGGGAAAGTGATCGCGAGCGGCAGCCAGCATGACCCGGCGCATTCCCGTGCCGGCCGGCAAGCACCCGCAGGCCGGTGGCCGGGCGCTGTTTGAGTTCGAAGACAAAAGCCTGGCGCTGTTCAACGTCGACGGGCAGTTGTTTGCCATTGACGACAGTTGCCCGCACCAGGGCTCTTCCCTATGTGGGGGGCGTCTTGAAGGCCGGGTGATTCAATGCCTCGCCCATGGTTTGCGCTTCGATTTGCACAGCGGCTACCTGCTCAACTCCAGGCAGGTCAAAGTCACCAACTACCCGGTCGAGATCATCGACGGCCAGGCGTTTATCGTCATCGTATCCGAGGAGTCCGCGCCATGAGCGCCATTGCTCTTACCCGTATCCACACTCGCACGCGCGAACTGGCACCTGGGTTAATTGTCAGTCTGATTGTCGCGGCCGCCGCGTCGTTCTTGTCCGAGCACTACGGTGCGCCGGTCATGCTGTTTGCCTTGCTGTTGGGCATGGCCCTGAATTTTCTCGCCGATGACGGCCCCTGCAAGGCCGGTATCGAGTTCACCGCCCGCACCGTGCTGCGCATCGGCGTGGCGCTGCTGGGCATGCGCATCACCCTGGAGCAAATGGCCGCGCTGGGCTGGAAGCCGATTGCACTGGTGGTGATCCTGGTGGTGGTGACCATCAGCGTGTCTGTGATCGCCGCCAAGGCCCTGGGCTTCCAGCGCCTGTTCGGCATGCTCACCGGCGGCGCGACGGCCATCTGTGGCGCTTCGGCGGCCTTGGCGCTGGCAGCGGCGCTGCCGAACCATCCGCAGAAAGAGCGGGCGACCCTGTTCACCGTCATCGGCGTTTCGGCGTTGTCGACTCTGGCGATGATTGTCTATCCGATGATCGCCAACTGGCTGCAGTTGTCGCCGCAGGTGGCGGGTGTGTTCCTCGGCGCCACGATCCACGACGTGGCCCAGGTGGTCGGTGCTGGCTACAGCATGTCGACCGAGACGGGCGACACGGCCACGGTGGTCAAGCTGATGCGCGTTGCGATGCTGCTGCCGGTGATCGTCACTGCGGCGATGATCACCCGTATGCAAGGCGCCGATCCGACCGGCAAGCGCCCGCCGCTGTTGCCGTGGTTCGCCGTCGGTTTTCTGATTCTGGCCTGCATCAACAGCACCGGATGGATAGCGCCTGCGGTGCAGGGATCGGTCAACGAACTGTCGCGCTGGTGCCTGGTGATTTCCATCAGTGCCCTGGGCATGAAGACCCGCTTGCGCGAGCTGGCAGCGGTCGGGATCAAGCCGATTCTGCTGATGGTGGGGGAGACGGTGTTCCTGGTCGTGCTGGTGCTGTTGTTGCTGCGCTGGGGGCTCTGAACATCGGCAAGGATTAAAACCTGTAGGAGCGAGCCTGCTCGCGAAAAACCCAAGAGCACCGCGGGGCATCTGGTTTTACGCGTAATCGTTCACGACCATCGCGAGCGAGCTCGCTCCTACAGGATGTGCGTAGATCCCTGTAGGAGCGAGCCTGCTCGCGAAAAACCCAAGAGCACCGCGGGGCATCTGGTTTTACGCGTCATCGTTCACGACCATCGCGAGCAAGCTCGCTCCTACAAGGATTGCAGTTCCAATCGCGCGCTTTCGGCGACTGTACCAGCAGTCGCCGTTTTTTTTTGCCCTGCTGTCAGGACGGTTTCGCCCCAGCCTGTTTCTGCGCACGCCACGTCGCCGGCGGCATGCCGAACTGGCTGATGAACCAGCGGGTAAACGAGCTCGCCATCGAGTAGCCGAGCATGTCGGCAATGCGGCTGAGGGAGTAGTTGGGGTTGTCCAGGTAACGCAGCACCAGGTCGCGGCGCACGTCGTTGATCACGTCGTTGAAGGCGCAGCCGTCGTCCTTGAGGCGGCGTTGCAGGGTGCGCACGTTCATGCCCTGGCTCTGGGCCACCTGCTCAATGGTGGCGCGCCCCATGGGCAACAGCAGGTAGATGGCCTTGCGCACCTCGAACAGCATCGAGGCGCCTTCGTGGTTCTGCAGCGAGTCGAGGTAGCCCTGGGCATACCGGGCCATGGCCGGGTCAGCGTTGGGGTTGGTCATGTCGAGGCTGATGTCAGGGCAGACGATGCCGTTGAACTCGCTGCCGAACTCCAGGTTGCAACCGAACAGCCGGCGATGCAGGTGCAGGTTGTCCGGTGGCTGGTGCATGAAGTTGACGCTGTAGGGATGCCAGTGTGAGCCCAGCAGGGCCGAGCACAGCCGGAACATTACACCGATGGCCAGCTCCGTGGCCTGGCGGCTGGGCATCGGCGTTTCGGTGACCACCTCTTCGCGAATGATCACCATCTTGCCGGCCTCCTCAATGAAGATGGCCAGCGAGTCATTCATCAGGTGCCGGTAATCCACTACGACCTGCAAGGCATCGCGCAGCGTGCGCTGGTGGCTGAGCAGCAGGCTGACCACGCCGAAGTCCGAGAGCTGGCGCGATTCGGCCATGCTCAGGCCGAAGGTCTGGCAGCCGCTGGCGGCGGCCGAGTCTTCCAGCAAACGGACGGCGGCATCGATATGGATGCGGTGTTCAGGGGCTTGCAGTTGGGCCCTGCTCAAGCCGACAGCGGCCAGCACGTCGCGCGGGTTGAAACCCAGGTACTGGGTGACCTCCAGGTAGTTGGTCAAGACAGCGGCGCGAACAAGCTTGGTCATGCGAAAGTCTTCCCTGTGCCGATGGCGGTTGGCGTGAGCGTGGCGACTATATCCAGCGTATCAACAGTTGAACAGTTGTCATGTCGTTGATGGATTTCATGCCATACGGTCACCAATCTTCTACGCTGCATGGAGCCATCAGCGCTCATCCGTTGATTACAGTGACCTTGCGCCAACCTGCGGGGATTTTCGACCAGTGGTCGCACTGTCCTGCTGTCGGACAATTTGTCATCAAAAGAAAAGTGCATGACGTCCAATGTAAAGCGCTTCGGGTGGGCGCTCTTTAATGTCGACACTACAAAAAGCCCCTGGCGAAAACAGCCAGTCGAGTTATCGAGAAAGCGAAGGTGTTGACCGTGGACAAACTGCAAACTGCCGCCACCATTCTGATCGTTCCGGGTCTGCGCGAGCACGTGGCCGAACATTGGCAAACATTGCTTGCCGCCAGGCTGAGCAACGTGCGCAGTGTTGCGCCGCTGGAGACCGACAAACTCGATTGCATGGCCCGTGTGCGGGCGATTCAACACGAACTCGAACAAATCGACGGCCCCGTGATTCTGGTGGCCCACAGCGCCGGCGTGCTGATGGTCGCGCACTGGGCTGCTCACTACAGCCGTCCGATCAAGGGCGCTTTGCTGGCCGCGCCACCGGACCTCGATGCGGTCTGGCCGTCAAACTATCCGTCTTCCGAAACCCTGCGTAGCCAGGGCTGGAATCCTCTGCCACAAGGCCCGCTGCCATTTCGCAGCATCGTGGCCGGCAGCACCAACGATCACTTGGCCAGCCTTCCTGCGGTCACCCGCATGGCAGAAGGCTGGGGCGCCGAATTGCTCAATCTGGGCGATGTCGGCCACCTCAATCCGGCCGCAGGATTTGGCCACTGGCAGCAAGCTGAAGCACTCATCCTGGAGCTCGATCGCTAGTACAAGGAGCTGGACTGGCAGTACGCCAACCGGCATTTGCCCTCATTCCTTAAACGCAAACCCATCAATGTTTGCGCGAGGGCGGCTGCGCTTAAAACAAAGACAAAAAAGCGGAGACAACGCAATGCACAACAATAAGAGTCACGGCTTCACCGCTCCACGCTACACCTTGCTGGCCTCAGCCATTCTTGCGGCAACGGTACCTGCGGCCCATGCGGTCGAGATCGAGACGGGGAATCCGGACTGGAACGTCCGCGTGGATAACACCATCAAGTACAACTATGGCGTGCGCACCGAAAGCGCCGACAAACGCATGTTGGGAACGCCGAACAATAACGACGGCGACTACAACTTCCGCAAGGCCGGGACCAACATCACCAACCGTATCGATCTGTTGACCGAAATGGACGTGGTCTACAAGAACGCCATGGGCTTTCGCGTCAGCGCCGCCAGCTGGTACGACAAGGCCTATGACAACACCGGCTCCAACTCCAACCCGTTCGTCAACGGCAATGGATCGACCTCGGGCCTGATCGCCAATGACCCGCGCCTGGCCGGGGTCACCCGTGACAACGTCGGCAACGGCAGCTCGCACCTGAGCAATTATGCCCAGCGCTACTACAGCGGTCCTTCGGGCGAAATCCTCGATGCCTTCGTGTTCTACAGCACCGAAGTGGGCGAGGAGTCGATGTTCAGCGCCAAGGCCGGTCAGCACAACGTGTTCTGGGGCGAGACCATTCTCAACCCGGTGCACTCGGTCAGCTATGGCCAGTCCGGCCTCGACCTGGCCAAGCTTGCCGCGTCGCCAGGTACCGAGGCCAAGGAACTGTTCGTTCCGCGTAACCAGGTGTCGATGTCGTTCACCGTCAATCCCGAGCTGACCGTGGGTGCCCAGTATTTCCTGAATTGGGATGCCGCGCGTCTGCCGGAAGCGGGCACCTATTACGGTGGTTCCGACCTGGTCGGCTTCGGCGCGCAATCATTCCTGTTGGGCAACACCAACGCCGTGGTACCGGGCAGCCCGCTAGGTTGTGGCCTGGCGCCGTGCAACGCCTTGACCAATGTGCGTCGTGGCAAGGACCTGACTCCGCATGACAGCGGTGACTGGGGCGTCATGGCCAAATGGTCGCCGGCCTGGCTGGATGGCACCCTTGGCGTTTACTACCGCGAAACCTCGGAAATCCTGCCCCAAGCCTATCTGGACGCCAGGGGCATTACCTCGGCCAACCCGAACGGCACCCGTCCGGCGGGGCAAGTGCCTGCGGTGATCAACACCCTCAATTCGCTGGACACCGCCACCTATCAACTGGCCTATGCCGACAACATCAAGATCCTTGGCCTGAGCTTGTCCAAGGACGTGGGTGGCGTGAGCGTGGGTTCGGACCTGAACGTTCGTCACAACATGCCGCTGGCCAGTATCCCGGCGATCGTCAGTACCCGCAGCCCGCTGGGCCTGGGGCAAGGGCTTGGCCTGCTGCCTGCACGTACGGACGCCACCGGTGTGGTCTATGACACCCCGAGCCGTGGCGACAGCATGAGCGCCACAGGCGACACCCTGCACTGGACGCTCAACGGTCTGATGACCCTGCCGAAAACCCCGGTGTTCGATCAGGCGACTGTGCTTGCCGAGCTGTACTACAGCAACCTGCTCAAGCTCGATAGCAAGAACGAAGCGCTCTACAAGGGTAAGGACAGCTATCGCGGCATCGACGCGCCGACCCGTGACAACTGGGGTCTGGCGGTCAACTTCACACCGACCTGGTACCAGGTCTTCCCGGGTGTCGATCTCAACGCGCCGATGTCCATCAACGTCGGTCTCGACGGTGTGTCACCGGTCTCCGGTGGCGGTGCCAAGGACACCGGCAACTATGCCGTGGGCGTGGGTGCCATTGTCTACAACAAATATTTTGTCGACCTGAAGTACGTGGACTCCTTTGGCGAAACCGACAAGTGCAACGTCAGCGGTGTGAGCACCGGCTCCAAGGGCGGTGACGGCTCCACCCCGAACGCCTTCAGCGGCAACGAAAACTACGCCTGTTACGCCGGTGGCTACTCGTCCTTCTCCGGAGGTGGTGCCACGACTGAGGACCGTGGCGCCGTGTACCTGACGATGAAAACAACATTCTGATTCACCACTGATTTGCTCAATGCAAGCAGGAGAATAACAAGATGAAATTTGTAAAAACCGTGTTGGCCGCTTCGCTGGCCATGGTCTTCGCCGCTCAGGCACAGGCTGCTGTTTCAACTCAGGAAGCTGCCAAGCTGGGCACCAGCCTGACACAGGTAGGGGCTGAAAAAGCCGGGAACGCTGATGGTTCCATTCCTGCCTACAACGGTGGCCTGACCACCCCACCGGCCAGCTTCAAGGCCGGCGACAGCATGCGTCCGGACCCGTTTGCCAGTGAAAAGCCGGTACTGGTGATCGACGGCAAGAACGTCGATCAGTACAAGGGCATGCTCACGGCGACCACGGTAGAACTGGCCAAGCGTTTCCCGACGTTCCGTGTCGACGTGTTCCCGACGCACCGCACCGTTTCGCTGCCTCAAGCGATTCTGGATAACGGCGTGAAGAACGCCAGCGGCGCCAAGTCCCTGGAAGGTGGCCTGGCCATCGACAACGTGCTGCCGGGCATTCCATTCCCGATTCCGCAGTCGGGCAACGAAGCGATGTGGAACTTCCTGTTGCGCTACCAAGGCGTCAGCATCAGTTCCAAGTACGACTCCTGGAACGTTGACTCCGCGGGCGTTCCAAGCTTGGCGACCACCGGGCAAGCGAACATCTCCTACCCGATCTATGAAAACCTCTCGCAGCCGATCAGCAGCGCCGACGTGTACTACCAGATGAAGCTGGCATACACCGGCCCTGCGCGCCGCGCCGGTGAGGCGATCATGCTCAAGGACGCCGCCAACCCGTTGCAGCAACCGCGTCGCGCCTGGCAGTACTTGCCGGGGCAGCGTCGAGTGAAACTGGCTCCGAGCCTGGCTTACGACACGCCAAACCCGGGTACCGCCGGTGCGGGCACCTACGATGACGTGTTCGTCTTCAACGGTGCGCTGGATCGCTACGACTGGAAGCTGGTGGGCAAGCAGGAAATGATCGTGCCCTACAACACCTACAAGCTGACCTACGTGCAGGATCCGAAGTCGCTGACCACCGCCAATCACCTGTCACCTGACTTCGTACGCTGGGAAAAACACCGTGTATGGGTCGTGGAAGGCAACCTCAAGGCCGGTGCTCGTCACATCTACCAGAAGCGCCGCTTCTACCTCGACGAAGACAGCTGGACCGCTTTGGCCTCGGATCAATATGACGCCCGTGGTCAGCTCTATCGCGGTTCCTTCGCCTTCCTGAGCCAGAGCTATGACAAGCAGGTTCCGGACTCCACGCCGTTCATGATCTACGACCTGGTCGGTGGTTCCTACAACATCAACGGCGTAGTCGGCCCTTACGGCGGCATCAAGTACATCGAGCCGCTCTCCAAGGCCCAGTGGTCTTCGGAATCCCTGGCCGGCGCCGGTATTCGCTAAGCCAACCGCAAGCAGACGCTCGCACGATCCACTGTGGGAGCGAGCCTGCTCGCGATGGACCAGAGGGCGACGCGGGCATCCAGACAGCACGCGTCATCGTTAACGTCCATCGCGAGCAGGCTCGCTCCCACATGACCTGCACGGCGCAAGGTTTGAACGTCAGGCACACCGATGTGTGTCCCGGCGCGGTTTTCCGAAGAGGACGCAGCATGTGTTCGTATAAAAACAATATTTTGCAGCTGGCGTTTGGCGTTGTGCTCGGCCTGTCGCAGGGCATCGCCCAGGCGGCCGATTACGTCGATGTACTGGACCTGCCCGCCAGAGTCAGTGCCTTGGCGATCAACAGCCCGTTGTCCGGCATGACCCGCGCCGGCGGGCGCGTGATTGCCGTCGGCCAGCGTGGCCATATTCTGTTTTCCGATGATTCGGGAAACCACTGGCAACAGGCCGCCGTACCGGCCAGTGCCGACCTCACTGCGGTGAATTTTCCGACCACCACCCAAGGCTGGGCGGTGGGTAATGACGGCGTGGTGCTGCACAGCAGCGACGCCGGCGCGACTTGGCAGAAGCAACTCGACGGTCGTCAGATCGGCGCCTTGCTGGTCAAGCATTACACGGCGCTGGCCAGCGCCGAACCGGGCAATGAGCAATGGCCCCAGTTGGCTATGGAAGGCCAACGACTAGCCGATCAGGGCGCGGACAAACCGCTGCTCGGCGTCTGGTTCGCCAACGACAAAACCGGCTATGTGGTCGGGGTATTCAACCTGATCCTGCGTACCGACGACGGTGGCCTGACCTGGACGCCATTCCAGGACCGCACCGACAACCCCCAGGGTTTCCATCTCAACGCCATCGCCTCTACCGGCGACAGTGTGTACATCGCGGGCGAGCAAGGCCTGCTGCTCAAATGGGACGACAGCGCCCAACGCTTCAACGCGGTACCGACGCCTTATCAAGGCAGCTTCTTCGGCGTGCTCGGCAAGCCTGGCGAAGTGCTGATCTATGGCCTGCGCGGCAACGTGCTGCGCAGCACCGACGGCGGCCAGAGCTGGACCGCACTGGACACCGGCCTGCACGTCAGCATCACCGCAGGCCTGATCGATGCCCGTGGCAATTATCGCTTGTTCACCCAGGGCGGGCAGATGCTGGTCAGCCAAGGGACGGGCGCGCAGTTGCATCTGAAGCAGCAACCGGCACCGACCCCGGTCGCCAGCGCCACCCAGTCCGCCAATGGCGCCTTGGTGCTGGCAGGCAGCCGTGGTGCCCGGACGCTGTCCGCCGATCCAGCCCTCGAACCCTAAGAGCGAGAACCCAGACATGGGCAATATCAAACAAGACGCCATGCCGGTGATCCGCGAACTGCGGGATTTCGACCACCGCTCCGGCAACCTCCTCGAGCGGCTGGTGTTCAACTACCGCCCGCTGTTCATGCTGCTGATGGCGCTCGCCACCGTGGTGCTGGGCTTCATGGCCGTGACTCGCCTGGAGTTGCGCCCAAGCTTCGAAAAAATGATTCCCCAGAGCCAGCCCTACATCCAGAACTTCCTGGAAAACCGCCAGTCGCTGCGCGGTCTGGGCAACTCGGTGCGCGTGGTGGTCGAGAACACCCAGGGCGATATTTTCGATCCCGAATACCTGGACGTGCTCAAGCAGGTCAACGACCAGCTGTTCCTCACCGAAGGCGTCGACCGCGCGTGGATGAAGTCGCTGTGGAGCCCGGCCGTGCGCTGGACCGAAGTCACCGAGGACGGTTTCCAGGGTGGCCCGGTGATGCCCGACACCTATTCGGGGCAGCCTGAGCAAATCGAACAGTTGCGCCAGAACATCTCCCGCGCCGGTGTGGTGGGTAGCCTGGTAGCCAGTGATTTCAAGTCGACCATGCTGATCGTGCCGCTGATGGACAAAGCCGCCGCCGGCGGTCAACGCATCAACTACCACGCCTTCTCGCAGATGCTCGAAGAGCAGTTACGCGACAAGATCGAATACGCCGGTGACAGCGCTGCGCGTAAATCCGGGGTCGAAGGCACCGGGCATTACAAGGTGCGGGTGATCGGCTTCGCCAAACTCATGGGCGACCTGATCGACGGCCTGATCCAGGTGATGATGTTCTTCGGCCTGGCCGTCGTCACGTCGCTGATCATCATCTACGCCTACACCCGTTGCGTGCGCAGCACCCTGCTGGTGGTCGGCTGCTCGCTGGTCGCGGTGGTCTGGCAACTGGGTATCGTCGCCTGGCTGGGCTACGCCATCGATCCGTACTCGGTGCTGGTGCCGTTCCTGATCTTCGCCATCGGTGTGTCCCACGCGGCGCAGAAGATGAACGGCATCATGCAGGACATCGCTCGTGGCACCCACAAGCTGATCGCTGCGCGCTACACCTTCCGCCGTCTGTTCATCGCCGGTGTCACCGCGCTGTTGGCCGATGCCGTGGGCTTCGCCGTGTTGATGCTGATCGATATTCCGGTGATCCAGGACCTGGCGATTACCGCCAGCATCGGCGTCGCCGTGCTGATCTTCACCTCGCTGTTGCTGATGCCGGTGGCGCTATCCTATGTCGGTGTGGGCGCGAAAGCCGCCGAGCGTGCGCTGAAAATCGACAACCGCGCCGAACACCACAAAGGCTTCGGCAAACTGTGGGACCTGCTCGACCGCTTCACCACGCGCAAGTGGGCCACCGGTGCCGTATTGGTCGCAGTGTTGATGGGCATCGGCGGTTTCATGGTCAGCCTGAACCTGAAGATCGGCGACCTGGAAAGCGGGGCGCCGGAGTTGCGCGCCGACTCGCGCTACAACCGCGACAACGCCTACATCACCAGCCACTACGCGCTGTCCAGCGACCTGTTCGCGGTGATGATCAAGACCGCGCCGGAAGGCTGCCTGAACTACAAGACCCTGGTGCTCGCCGACCGCCTGGCCTGGGAGCTGCAACAGTATCCGGGCGTGCAGGCGACCGCGTCCTTGGTCAACGCGGTACGGCAGATCACTGCCGGTACTTATGAGGGCAACCCCAAGCTCAACAGCATCCAGCGCAACCAGGACGTGCTCAATTACGCCGCCCAGCAAGCCTCGGTCAACTCGCCGGAGCTGTTCAACACCGACTGCTCGCTGATGCCGGTGATCACCTTCCTCAAGGATCACAAGGCTGAAACCCTCGATGCCGTGGTGGCCATCGCCGACAAGTTCGCCAAGGAAAACAGCAGCGAGGATCGCCAGTTCCTGCTCGCCGCCGGTACCGCCGGGATCGAGGCCGCGACCAACATCGTGGTGCGCGAAGCCAACCGCACCATGCTGCTTTACGTGTATGCGGCGGTGACGCTGTTCTGCCTGATCACCTTCCGCAGCTGGCGCGCCACGCTGGTGGCCCTGTTGCCACTGGTGCTGACCTCGATCCTCTGCGAAGCCTTGATGGTGGCCATGGGCATCGGCGTGAAGGTCGCGACCTTGCCGGTGATCGCCCTCGGGGTGGGCATCGGCGTCGACTACGCCTTGTACCTGCTCAGCGTGCAATTGCACTTCCAGCGCCAGGGCTTGCCGCTATCCCAGGCCTATCGCAACGCCGTGTCCTTCACCGGCCGCGTGGTCGGGCTGGTGGGCATCACCCTCGCCGCCGGTGTGGTGTGCTGGGTCTGGTCGCCGATCAAGTTCCAGGCCGACATGGGCATCCTGCTGACCTTCATGTTCCTGTGGAACATGCTCGGCGCGCTGATCCTGATTCCCGCTCTGTCGTACTTCCTGCTGCGCGAACGGGCACCCAAGCCCGGTTCTGTCGCGGCAACCGAAAACACCGAATCCACTGAACGTCCCGGCATGCCCCATGCCGTGACCACTTCCGAGTAAGCCAAGATGTCTGATTACAAAGCTCCCCTGCGCGACATGCGCTTCGTACTCAACGAGGTTTTCCAGGTGTCCCGGCTCTGGGCACAATTGCCTGGCCTGGCCGACGTGATCGATGAAGAGACCGCCGCCGCCATCCTCGAAGAGGCCGGCAAGATCAGCGGCGAAGTGATCGCGCCACTGAACCGCGCCAGCGACGAACAGGGTTGCACCTGGAACGACGGCGCGGTCACCGCCCCGGACGGTTTTGCCCAGGCCTATCAAGCCTTCGCCGAAGGCGGTTGGGTGGGTGTCGGCGGTGATCCGCAGTACGGCGGCATGGGCATGCCCAAGGCGATTTCGGCCCAGGTCGAAGAGATGGTCAACTCGGCCAGCCTGTCGTTCGGCCTGTACCCGATGCTGACCGCCGGTGCCTGCCTGTCGATCAAGGCCCACGCCAGCGAAGAACTGAAAGCGGCTTACTTGCCGAACATGTACGCCGGCATCTGGACCGGTTCGATGTGCCTGACCGAAGCCCATTCCGGCACCGACCTGGGCCTGATCCGCACCAAGGCCGAACCCCAGGCCGATGGCAGCTACAAGGTCAGCGGCAGCAAGATTTTCATCACCGGTGGAGAGCACGACCTGACGGAAAACATTATCCATCTGGTACTGGCGCGGCTGCCCGATGCACCGGCCGGCCCGAAAGGTATCTCGCTGTTCCTGGTGCCGAAAGTGCTGGTCAACGCCGACGGTTCGCTGGGTGAAAACAACGCGCTGTCCTGCGGCTCCATCGAACACAAGATGGGCATCAAGGCGTCCGCCACCTGCGTGATGAACTTCGACGGCGCCACCGGCTGGATCGTCGACGCACCGAACAAAGGCCTGGCGGCGATGTTCACCATGATGAACTACGAGCGTCTGGGCGTTGGCATCCAGGGCTTGGCCCAAGGCGAGCGCTCGTACCAGAACGCTGTCGAATACGCCCGTGACCGTCTGCAAAGCCGTGCGCCAACCGGTGCGCAATTCAAGGACAAGGCCGCCGACCCGATCATCGTGCACCCGGACGTGCGACGCATGCTGTTGACCATGAAAGCCTTGAACGAAGGCGGCCGTGCGTTCTCCAGCTACGTGGCCCTGCAACTGGACATCGCCAAGTACAGCGAAGACGCACCGACACGCCAGCGCGCGCAGGATCTGGTATCGCTGCTGACCCCGGTGGCCAAGGCCTTCCTCACCGACATGGGCCTGGAAACCACCATCCATGGCCAGCAGATCTTCGGCGGCCACGGCTACATCCGTGAGTGGGGTCAGGAGCAACTGGTGCGTGATGTGCGCATCACCCAGATCTACGAAGGCACCAACGGCATCCAGTCCCTGGACCTGGCCGGGCGCAAGATCGTTGGCAGCGGCGGGGCGCTCTACCGCTTGTTCGCTTCGGAAATCCGCAACTTCACCGCCAACGTTGGCGCTGACCTTGCCGAGTTCATCCAACCGCTGAACGCCGCCGTCGACACTCTCGACGACCTGACCGCGTGGCTGCTGGACCGGGCACAAAACAACCCGAACGAAATCGGCGCGGCCTCGGTCGAGTACCTGCATGTTTTCGGCTACACCGCTTACGCCTACATGTGGGCGCGCATGGCCAAGGCGGTCATAAGCGGCGATGCCGAGGACGATTTCTACACCAGCAAACTGGCCACCGCACGATTCTACTTCGCCCGGTTGCTGCCGCGTATCCACTCGTTGAGCGCATCGGCCAAGGCCGGCAGCGACTGCCTCTACGAGCTGCAAGCCGATCAGTTCTGATCGAAAGGACAAGGAACCTTAAACATGATGGCGACAAAAATAATTCCGCCCGCCGACGGCGCCTATGCCTACCCCTTGCTGATCAAGCAATTGCTGCTGTCCGGCGTGCGCTACGAGCCGGGCCGGGAAATCGTCTACGCCGACAAGCTGCGCTACAGCTACCAGACTCTCAACAAGCGTATTCGCCGCCTGGCCAATGCGCTGACCGCAGCCGGGGTCAAGGCCGGTGACACCGTGGCCCTGCTCGATTGGGACAGCCACCGCTACCTGGAATGCTTCTTCGCCGTGCCGATGATCGGCGCGGTGCTGCACACGGTGAACATTCGCCTGTCGCCGGAGCAGGTGCTGTTCACCATGAACCACGCCGAAGATGACCTGGTGCTGGTGCATGATGATTTCCTGCCCCTGGTCGAGCAGATCCACGGTCGGCTGGAAACCGTAAAAGGCTACCTGCAGCTCACCGATGACGAGGCGACCACGACCTCGCTGCCGGTGCTGGGCGAGTACGAGCACCTGCTGTCCCTGGCCTCGGACCAGTACGACTTCCCCGATTTCGACGAGAACTCGGTCGCCACGCTGTTCTACACCACCGGCACTACCGGCGACCCGAAAGGCGTGTACTTCAGCCACCGCCAGTTGGTGCTGCACACCCTGAATGCCGTCGGCACCCTGGGCGTCTATCAGGGCCAGCCGCTGCTGCGCTCCGACGACGTGTACATGCCGATCACGCCGATGTTCCATGTGCATGCCTGGGGCGTGCCGTATGTCGCGACCCTGATGGGCATCAAGCAGGTCTACCCGGGCCGCTACGAACCCAACAGCCTGGTCAAGCTGTACCGCGAAGAGAAGGTGACCTTCTCCCACTGCGTGCCGACCATCCTGCAGATGATCCTCAACTGCGAGGAAGGCAAGGCGACCCGTTTCGACGGCTGGAAAATGCTCCTGGGTGGCAGCGCG
Organism: Pseudomonas jessenii; assembly: GCF_002236115.1. Classification (GTDB taxonomy): domain Bacteria; phylum Pseudomonadota; class Gammaproteobacteria; order Pseudomonadales; family Pseudomonadaceae; genus Aquipseudomonas; species Aquipseudomonas jessenii. Next base: position 292,364 of record NZ_NIWT01000004.1, read on the forward strand.
CTGACCCTGGGCGTGGCCAGCGAAGCCAATGCCAAAGGCATGGTGGTGCACGCAGGCTATGGCATGTCCGAGACCTGCCCGTTGCTGTGCCTGACGTACCTGCGCGATGAAGACCTGCAGCTGTCCGCCGAAGCGCAACTGCCGATCCGCATCAAGACCGGCACCCCGGTGCCATTGGTCGACCTGAAGATCATCGACGCCGACGGCAAAGATGTGCCCCATGACGGTGAGTCCCTGGGCGAGATCGTGGTGCGCGCGCCGTGGCTGACCCAGGGCTATCTGAAAGCCCCGGACAAAGGCTCGGAGCTGTGGCACAACGGCTGGCTGCACACCGGCGACATGGCCTCGATCGACAAGCTGGGCGGCGTGGAAATCAAGGACCGCATCAAGGACGTGATCAAGACCGGCGGTGAGTGGATCAGCTCCCTGGAACTGGAAAGCCTGATCAGCGAACACCCGGGCGTGATGTCCGTCGCCGTGGTGGGCATTGCCGACGAACAATGGGGTGAACGCCCGATGGCCATGGTCGTCTGCGAGCCGGGGCAATACCTCGACCGCAAGATTCTGGAGGTGCATTTGCAAGCCTTCGTCGATGGCGGCCGCATCAACAAATGGGCGATTCCCAAGCAGTTCAAGTTCGTCGCCGAAATCCCCAAGACCAGCGTCGGCAAGATCAACAAGAAGCTGATTCGGGAAACTGAAGCGAACTGACACGAACTGACCCGAACACTGTAGGAGCGAGCTTGCTCGCGATGGACTCAAGGGCGTCGCGTTTATCCTGTAAACACGCGTTATCGTTAACGACCATCGCGAGCAAGCTCGCTCCTACAACGAATTCAACAGTGGGCGGTTTCTGGATAGTTTGCGGGGCGTCATCTTTGTCATAGTCCTCGTCAGAGATAACGCCCCGTTAGTCGCAGTTTTCAGCGCCTGTGCCAAGCTGAACGGGGTATTAGCGCCGCGCATTCAACTGCCGGCCAGTCAACCCCCAGGAAGCCCATGCCATGAACCTCGCCCGTGCATCAAACGTTCGCCACGAGTTCTACAAAGCCGTCTGGTTCTATTTAAAAGTGGTCTGGCCGATCTTCTCGATACTGCTTTTGGTGATCATTACGTTCGGCCTCATCATCGCCCACCTGGAAGGCTGGGGCCCGTTAGACGGTATCTACTTCGCCTTCGTGACCGGCCTGACCATCGGCTATGGAGAGCTGGTGCCCAAATTGGGTGTGTCGCGGGTGCTGGCGATCCTGCTGGGTTTCAACGGCGTGCTGATGACCGCGACATTCGCGGCGATCAGTGTCCGGGCCATTGAAGTGACTGTGACGGCGGCGAGGAAAGAGGAATAGGGTGTAGCCTGCTCAACCCAAAGCCAAAGCCAAAGCCAAACCCAAACACAAAACCCCTGTGGGAGCGAGCTTGCTCGCGATAGCGGTGTATCAGCCAGCAAAAATGCTGAATGTTAAGCCCTCATCGCGAGCAAGCTCGCTCCCACAGTTTTTTGCAGCCAGCAGGCTAAGCCTCCCAACCCGCCCCAGTCACCGCCGCCTGCACCAGCGGGTGTAAGTCCGCCCCCTGATGTTCCGTCTGCCAGGCCAGCAACTCCTTGCGCATGCTGGGCGCCCAGTACATCTGCATATGATTGCGCACGCTGAGCACCGCCTGTTGCTGGTCCGGCTGGCTGGCAAAGTACTGGGCGATCTGGTTGGCCATCTTGATCAGGTTGTTCGTGCTCATCGGCGTACCTCCGCTTTGGCGCCACGGCCCCGGTCCTTGAGCAGACGATGCTGTTCATCGCTGAATTCCTGGAAGCGTTTTTGCCACTCCGAAGGGTGATAAACGCGGCTGACTTCCACGGCGGTGACCTTGTACTCCGGACAGTTGGTAGCCCAGTCGGAGTTGTCGGTGGTGATCACGTTGGCGCCCGATTCCGGGAAGTGGAACGTGGTGTACACCACGCCCGGGGCGACCCGTTCGGTGATCCGCGCACGCAGCACGGTTTGCCCGGCGCGGCTGCCGATACCGACCCAGTCACCTTCGTTGATGCCGCGGCTTTCGGCGTCGGTCGGGTGGATTTCCAGGCGGTCTTCGTCATGCCAGGCGACGTTGTCGGTACGCCGGGTTTGAGCACCGACGTTGTACTGGCTGAGGATGCGCCCGGTGGTCAGCAGCAGCGGATAGCGACTGTTGACCTTCTCCTCGGTGGGCACGTAGCCGGTGAGCATGAAGCGCCCCTTGCCGCGCACGAACTCTTCGATGTGCATGGTCGGCGTGCCGTCCGGTGCTTCGGCGTTGCACGGCCATTGCAGGCTGCCGTGGCTATCCAGTGCGGCGTAGCTGACGTTGGTGAAGGTCGGCGTCAGGCTGGCGATTTCATCCATGATTTGCGACGGGTGCGTGTAGTTCATCGGGTAGCCCAACGCATTGGCCAGCGCCACCGTGCCTTCCCAGTCGGCCTTGCCGCCCAGCGGGTCCATGACTTTGCGTACCCGCGAGATACGCCGCTCGGCGTTGGTAAAGGTGCCGTCTTTTTCCAGGAACGAACTGCCCGGCAGGAACACATGGGCGAACTTGGCGGTTTCGTTGAGGAAAATGTCCTGCACCACCACGCACTCCATGGCCGACAAAGCGGCGGTGACGTGCTGGGTATTCGGATCGCTCTGGGCGATGTCTTCGCCCTGGCAATACAGGCCCTTGAAACTGCCGGCCAGGGCCGACTCGAACATGTTGGGGATGCGCAGGCCCGGGTCGGGTTGCAGGGTCACGTTCCAGGCCTGTTCGAACTGCGCCCGCACCACCTCGTTGGAGATGTGCCGGTAGCCAGGTAGTTCGTGGGGGAAGGAGCCCATGTCGCAGGAGCCCTGAACGTTGTTCTGCCCCCGCAGCGGGTTCACGCCAACGCCTTCGCGACCGATGTTGCCGGTGGCCATGGCCAGGTTGGCGATGCCCATCACCGAGGTACTGCCCTGACTGTGTTCGGTGACGCCCAAACCGTAGTAGATGGCCGCATTGCCACCGGTGGCATACAGGCGCGCAGCGGCACGAATGTCGGCAGCGGGTACACCGCAGATCGGGCCAAGGGCTTCCGGCGAGTTTTCCGCGCGGCTGACAAACTCACTCCAGATCGCGAAATCGCTACCCTCGCAACGGGCGTCGATAAAGGCCTGGTTTTGCAGGCCTTCAGTGATGATCACGTGGGCCAAGGCATTGAGCATGGCGACGTTGGTGCCAGGGCGCAGTGCCAAGTGATATTCGGCGCGGGCATGCACCGTATCCACCAGATCAATGCGCCGTGGATCGATGACGATCAGCCGCGCGCCTTCACGCAGGCGGCGCTTGAGTTGCGAGGCGAACACCGGGTGGGCGTCGCTGGGGTTGGCGCCCATCACCAGGATCACGTCGGCCTGCATCACCGAGTCGAAACTCTGGGTGCCGGCGGACTCGCCCAGGGTTTGCTTCAGGCCATAACCGGTCGGCGAGTGGCAGACCCGTGCGCAGGTGTCGACGTTGTTGTTGCCGAAGGCCGCACGCACCAGTTTCTGCACCAGATAGGTTTCTTCGTTGGTGCAACGGCTGGAGGTGATGCCACCGATGGAGTCGCGGCCATATTTTTGCTGCAGACGTCGGAATTCGCTGGCGGCGTAAGTCACCGCTTCATCCCAGCTGACTTCCTGCCAAGGGTCGCTGATGTGCTTGCGGATCATCGGCTTGGTGATGCGATCCGGGTGGGTGGCGTAGCCCCAGGCAAAGCGCCCTTTGACGCAAGAGTGGCCATGGTTGGCCTGGCCGTTCTTGTCCGGAACCATACGCACCAACTGGTCGCCTTTCATCTCGGCGCGGAACGAGCAGCCCACGCCGCAATAGGCGCAAGTGGTGATCACGCTGCGTTCCGGCTGGCCCAACTCGACCACGCTTTTTTCCATCAGTGTCGCAGTCGGGCAGGCCTGCACACAGGCGCCGCAGGACACGCATTCCGAATCGAGGAAGTTCTCACCGCCAGCAGCCGCGACCCGGGATTCAAAACCGCGCCCGGTAATGGTCAGGGCAAAGGTGCCCTGGGTTTCTTCGCAGGCACGCACGCAACGGTTACAGACGATGCACTTGCTCGGGTCGTAGTCGAAGTAGGGGTTGGAGGTGTCTTTCACGTCCTCCAGATGGTTCTCGCCTTCATAGCCATAACGCACTTCCCGCAGGCCGACCTGTCCGGCGACGGTTTGCAGCTCGCAGTTGCCGTTGGCCGAGCAGGTCAGGCAGTCCAGCGGGTGATCGGATATGTACAACTCCATGACATTGCGCCGCAGGGTCGCGAGCTTTGGCGTCTGGGTATGCACGGTCATGCCTTCAGTGACCGGCGTGGTGCAGGACGCGGGGTAGCCGCGCATGCCGTCGATCTCCACCAGGCACATGCGGCAGGAGCCGAAGGCTTCCAGGCTGTCGGTGGCACAGAGTTTCGGAATGGTGGTGCCCAGCAGCGCGGCGGCGCGCATCACCGAGGTGCCTTCGGGCACGCTGATGCTGCGGCCATCGATGTTCAGGGTGACTTGCACCTGGCTGTCGCGGGCTGGCGTACCCAGATCGATATCGGTTTTCGGGTCGAAGAGAGTGATCATTGCTCGGCCTCCGAGGGCTGCAAGCCGAAGTCGGCGGGGAAGTGCTTGAGGGCGCTGGCGACCGGGAAGGAAACCATGCCGCCCAATGCGCACAGCGAACCGTATTGCAGGGTGTCGCACAGGTCCTTGAGGATGATCACCTGCTCATCGCGACCACTCGCGTCTGGCGCGGCGAGCAGGCGGTCGATCACCTCCACGCCCCGGGTCGAGCCGATGCGGCACGGGGTGCATTTGCCACAGGATTCCTCGGCGCAAAACTGCATCGCGAAGCGCGCCATATGGGCCATGTCCAGGGTGTCGTCAGCCACCACCACACCACCGTGACCGAGCATCGCGCCGATGGCGGTGAAGGCCTCGTAATCCAGCGGTGTATCGAATTGCGAAGGTGGCACCCAGGCGCCGAGGGGGCCGCCCACCTGCGCAGCCTTCAGCGGCCGGCCACTGGCGGTTCCGCCGCCGTAGTCTTCCACCAGTTCGCGCAGGGTCAGGCCAAAGGCCCGTTCCACCAGACCGCCATGACGAATATTGCCCGCCAACTGGAAGGGCATGGTGCCCAGGGAACGGCCCATACCGTAATCACGGTAGAACTGCGCACCCTTGGCCAGAATCAGCGGCACCGAGGCCAAAGTCAGCACGTTGTGCACCAGCGTCGGCAGGCCGAACAGACCCTTCAAGGCAGGAATTGGCGGCTTGGCACGAACGATCCCGCGCTTGCCTTCGAGGGAGTCCAGCAACGCGGTTTCTTCACCGCAGATGTACGCGCCGGCACCGACTCGCACTTCCATATCGAACGCCTGGCCGCTGCCGCCGACATTGGCGCCGAGGTAACCGGCATCACGGGCAATGTTCAACGCCGCACGCAGCGTGGCCACAGCATCGGGATATTCCGAGCGAACATAGATGTAGCCGTAAGTGGCACCGACGGTAATGCCGGCGATGGCCATGCCTTCGATCAGCAGGAAGGGGTCGCCTTCCATCAACATGCGGTCGGCGAAAGTGCCGGAGTCGCCTTCGTCGGCGTTGCATACGATGTACTTTTGCGCAGCTTCGGTCGCACGTACCGTGCGCCATTTGATCCCGGCGGGGAAGGCCGCGCCGCCACGGCCACGCAGGCCCGAATCGAACACCGCCGTCGCGGTCTGCTCGCCGCCCAGGGCGATGGCTTGGGTCAAGCCCTCGAAACCGCCGTGCGCGCGGTAATCGTCCAGCGACAGCGGCCGGGTGATGCCGGCACGGGCAAACAGCAGGCGTTGTTGAGTCTTCAGATAAGACAATTCTTCCACCAGGCCCAAGGCCAGTGGGTGGCTGGACGGCTCGCCTTGCAACGCATCGAGCACGGACGGCACATCGGCAGCGGTCAGCGGGCCGAAGCCGATACGGCCTTGCGGGCTGTCCACTTCCAGCAGCGGTTCCAGCCAGTACAGGCCGCGCGAACTGGTGCGCTGTAGCTCCAGAGGCAGATTGCGTTCCTTGGCCTGAGTGATCAGGGCCACGGATACCTCATCGGCACCCACGGCACGGGCTAGCGAATCACAGGGCAGATAGAGAGTCGGCATCACGCGTCCTCCCGGCAAGCGTCGAGCAAGGCATCCAGACGCTCAGCGCTCAGCCGCGCATGCACCCGACCATCCAGCTCCAGGGCAGGCGAACAGGCGCAGGCACCGAGGCAATACACTGGCCGCAAACTGATGCTGCCATCGGCGCTGCTGCCGTGATCGTCCAGTTGCAGGCGCTCGCGCAACTGCGCGGCAAGCTGCTCGGCACCGCGGCTCTTGCACGACTCAGCCCGGCACAGCCGCAGGATATGTCTGGCCGGCGGCGCGGTACGGAAATCATGGTAAAAACTGATCACCCCGCGAACCTCGGCCTGGCTCAGGTTGAGGGCATGGGCAATCTCGGGGACGGCGACATCGGGGACGTAACCGATGCGTTCCTGAATATCATGAAGAATGGGCAACAGCGCACCCGCAGAGCCCTTGTGGCGCTCCAGCAGACTGTTGACCACAGGCAGGTGCAACATCTCATCAGGCATTCAGCAATCCTCACGGTCACGGACAAACCAGATGGTCGTCGGTCGTCCGAAAGTGTCGGCTGCGGCACTCACACCACGTCACGGTATCGTGGCATTTTCAGGCCGTTGGCCAGGGCACCCTGAGCGGGCATCTTGTTGTGCCCGACGCGGTCTTCGCCGCACCTCTACTGGGCATAAAGGGCAGCTTGCCACGCTGCTGTTGATCGACCTGCACCAAAGCGACGTGCTCGGTTCTGCCTACGACTATCCATTAAGTCTAGATGAGTGCCGCAAGGGGCGTTCACACACCGGCCTAATGCCCGAAGGGCTTGTCGATGGCTGATGTATAGCAAGCATTACAGGCGAGAAGAAGCATCAGAACCATGGGCATTCTACGGAGCAGATCCGCCGATCCATTCCGCTACAAACCGAAAGCCATCCCCCCGAACCGAACACAAAACGCCCCGAAAAACCTCAAGGCCAAGCCGAAATACCACCCGGCACACAACCCCCCTGTGGGAGCGAGCTTGCTCGCGATAGCGCCAGCCCAACCACCCTCAATGCTGAAGATTGCACCACAATCCCACTCACACACTGGGGCCAAACAATGCCCGCCAGCCCACCGCAACCCCCTGTGGAAGCGGGCTTGCTCGCGAAAAACGCAAGGCATCCACGTGTCCCGCTGAATACCCCGGCCACCGCAACCAAGCCCGTTCTCACAGCGTCACGCCTGACTTTTGAAACCAAAAACCATCCTGGCGCTTCGCCCACTACCCCTCAGTCGTAGCCCCCGTCCGCTTAGACGCCAGCTCATTATCCCGATCCCGAGTAAGCACCTTCACCGCATCATCCACCAACGCCTTACTCATCGAAGTTAGATAATGCGCAGCCCAAGCGTGACGGTCGGTGTCTCTGGCATAGGCGGCATCTTCAGTGAGGGTTTTGGCCAGGAACAGAAAATCAGAGGCCATGGACAACGCATCGCCGAGGGGAACGCCGCGAGTGACATGAAACAGCGCTTGATCCGCGCAGTAGATGGCCGGTGTCAGGCCGATGGTTTTGAGTTCAGGTTGTTCAGTCATTGGCCACCTCCGAGGATGGAGAGGTAATGGGGGAGGGGGTTACACGATTGGGAATCGCGTAGAGGGAAAAGCCAAATTTCAAACGGATTGATACTGCGCATTATCCAACTCCTTGATATGAGGAGCTGCCACGTTCGTTACCACACGAATGGGTGACAGCTGTGCGCAGGGTGGTAAACCGGGAATCAAGGAAACCGGCACGCCCGAGGGCGTCCCACGCACAGCCGCCATAACTCACGCTGCAGGCATAAAAAAAGCGCCTGATGACGTGATTGGGGCGCTGTTGCGCCTTGAATAACTCGGGTTACCACACCCGGTCGCTGAATTGGCAGCGACGGGGAAAGATTAACGTGAAGGTTATGTAGCTGCAACCGCGTATTGGTCAAAGCGGCAAACAGCGGATGGACCACGCCCCCCGCCTGAGTTCGAACGTTGGCAACCATTACCTCCTTAGGCAATAGGTAGTAATAGTCAAAAACTCACATTTTTGCTTGTCAACGTTTTCAGAGGGACGACTCAAAGGATGGTGAGATGGCGCGATGATATCTGAGCTTCAGCGTGCTACTTTTCGGTGCTTAGCGGGTATCGCGCTTTTGAGTAAGCTTGGGTGCTGGCGCACATTAGGAGCAAAGGACTGGATGGCAACCGAATATTTAGGCATGCGCTGGCGCAAAACAGATTTTCAAGTGCAGACGCCAGAGGATAACAAGCATTGGGCGGATGACGACTTACGGCTGCTTACTCCACGCCGGCCCTTAATTGGAGGAGAGCCCAACGAGAGTGACATTCAGGATAAGGCCAAAATTTTCCTGCGGCGTTGCCATGAGCTGCATCTGGAAATCATTGGCATCACAGATCACAATTTTTCTGAAAAGACGAATCCCCGTGATTGGTTTTTGACGCACCTTGTAGAGCAAAATAAATCTGTTTCAAAGGAGCTAGGGCGGGACCCGATCACAATCCTTCCAGGATTTGAAGTGGACATCGGTTACCACGTTCTCTGTCTGTTTGAGCCTGCAACCAGAGCAAGGGATATAGTTCGAGTCAATTTGATCCTGACAAAACTTGGGCTTGAGGAAAACCGAAGATTCCGAGGGGGCGAACCGCAACCTCTAAGAGATAATGATCAGACCATCAGCTTAAAGAAGCTACTGGAGGTCGTGCAGCGATGCGGTGGTATCGTCATCGGTGCTCACTCTGATCAACACGACGGAATATTGAGCGCTGCCCGCAACATTGAGGACTATCGGCTACCCGGACTATTGGCGGTGGAGGTGACTGCTTTCCCGATGGCGCCGAAGTATCAAGCGATTTTGAGCGGTAAAAACAAGGATTGGTCTCGACAAGGTCGCCAACCTGCTTACGTCCAGTCATCAGATGCTAAATCCCTGAAGACAGATGGTGAAAATCGTCCGTTACCGAACTCACTTGGGTACCGATTTACATGGGTAAAATGCTCTAAACCATCGATCACATCACTGCGCCAAGCTTTTTTGGACGGATCATCTCGCCTACGTCTACAAGATGTTAGGCCTTCGGATACCCAGACTCATCCGCGGATAGTGTCGATCAAATGCAGGGGATTAAAATTTCTTGCTGATCAGGAAATTTTCTTTTCCCCAAATCTCAATACCCTTATAGGAGGGAGAGGCACCGGCAAATCAACGGTGCTGGAGCTATTGCGCTTCGCATTTGGAAGGGATAAGGGCGACACCTTTTCGGAGTCGATTCTGGCCAAATTCGGACGCGTCCGAGCGACATTCTCAGATGACGTCGAAATCCAAGTTCGTTGGCAAACACTTCCAGATCAGGTGGACACAATCTCCCTGAAATCCAATGATGAACATATTTTGCTGGAGGGCGAAGCACATGATTTCTTAACGTATCTCAAGCATCTACCTGTCCAGTTTTTCAGTCAGCAGCAGCTTAGCGATTTGACAGACGTTAACGGTGGAAGTCGATTGCTACTGATGATCGATGATGCTTGTGCAGCTGAGCTACAGGTTCTTAAAGGGCAGGAGGAAACGCTTAGAGCAGAAATCCGCCAGTTGTTTGCAGTGCAGGATCAGTCAACTGCTTTGGCTTCTGAGATTAAAGGTCTGAAGCAGGAGCTTCTCGAACTCAACCGCCAATGGCAGGCTCGACAGGACGTGCAGCAAGAGGCGCAGCAGTACCAACGTGCTGATGCAGCCAAGCGCTATTTCCAGCAGGTCCAATCACAGTTTACGGGCGACCTTGACCGACTGCGGGCTTTCGCAGACACGTTTGCAAAACCAGGGGGGGTAAATGACGGGCGTGTAGAAGCTTGGCCTATGGCTGATTGGTTCAATTCGTTCACCGAGGAGGTCACAGCCTCAAGGCAGAATTCTGCTGACCAATTAGCAAAGTTGGTGGCTCAGATTGAGGGTGAGGTTGTCCGGCTATTTGAACAAAATGAGGGGTGGCTTCAGGTATCTGGAGAACTCGATCAAGTTAAGACTGCCTTTCTTGAAGCCTGTAAGGCTAGGGGGCTGCAACCCCAGGATGTTGCGAGATTGCAGGAGATAGATAAGGCGCGCCTAGTAAAGCAGCGCGCCCTTGACGATAAAGAAGCTCGATTCGCATTACTGGAACCCCAGAAAGACCGACTTATCGTAGCCCTAACGGAACTCCACGATCTTTGGGATACGGAGTTTTTATTGCGCCAACACACAGCACACGAGGTCAGTACCAAGACGGAGGGTGCAATTAAAGTCCTCATACACAAGATGGCGGATCTAGGTCAATTCCACGCCGCCTGGACGAAATTGAGTCCAGACGGACGATCTCGCCTAGGCCGCGCTTGGGATTATATCGGGGACCACATTTTTGAGGATTTCCGAAAGCGCATGATAGGCAAGAAGAGCGGGCCAGTTTCTCCATGGTTGCACATTAAAGAGATTCTTACTGGTGATGGCGCACTTCCATTGGCGCTTCTTGAGTATCGGGACGAGTTGAAAACGCATTTTGTTACTCAGCATCAGTTGTGGCGGGAGGCACGACTGACTCGAGTGGAAGACAACGTGGACATCCAATTGTACCGAGCCGACGGATCGCTAGTTGGCAGCGTACAGAGCCGAGCACTTTCGGAAGGGCAGCGAAATACGGCTGTGCTAAATTTGCTGCTCGCCAAGGGCGAGGGTCCTATTGTCATTGACCAGCCAGAAGACGAGCTGGATTCCAACTTTATCTATCACGAACTAGTACCTTTGTTGCGCAGAATTAAGAACAGAAGGCAGCTCATTGTCGCTACTCATAATGCGAACCTACCCGTGAATGCAGATGCCGATCTGGTCTATGCACTTAAGGTGGCTGAGGGACGCGGAGTCGTTTTAGCTGAGGGTGGGTTGGACAATAATGAAACGACAGGCGCAGTTCTGGATATCATGGAAGGATCGGCTGAAGCGTTTAAGCGCCGATTAGCTAAATATCATTTTTAATACGAAAATCCACCAAGCCTGACTGTATGCCATAAAAAATAATTGTCTCAAAAGGCAAGATTTCCGAAAGAAGTGCAAAAAATTCTAAAAAGGGTCTACTAAAAATGGTCAAATTTATTGTCGGAAAATAAATGACCATTTTTTTAATCCCTTTTTTATTGCTTCGCTCCTTTCTTCTCGGTCCTCTTTCTTCTCAGAGCTCTTGGCGCTAATGACAGTTTACTAGCTACGAAGAAAGCCAGCTTTGTTCCGTGGTGAGTCGTCAGAGGGTAGGCTTGAAGGGCATTGACGCCTCCTCGTTGAAATGGAATATACGATTCACAGCCTCCCACATTGTTAATTTGGTAAATATAAATGCTTAGGACGCGCGGACAGATCTGTCGCGTTGATTCAGACGTCTTTGCTTTTAGTCTGCAGTAAATCGCTAACAATTATGAGGGGCGCTGGACTTGTTGGCGTCGAATAAAACTTCAGAAAGGAAAGTCTCCAACACGCTATAGTTGGCCTCAAACGAGCGCAATATTTTCTACCATTTTAGCTGATTAAATACTCATTCTGGCTTTAATAAAAACCGTTTTAGCACGTTCTCCAGAGGCTCAAATTCCTCTTTATGAGATGAGTGAAGGTAATGAAATAGCTCCCGCTGACTAATCTTGCCTTCATGAATTATGGTGTTGTATAGATCCTTAGGTTTTTTAACGTCGCCTGAAGGATTTAACTCTGTAATCTTGTTGGGGCCATTCGAATAATGATGGTAGATAGCCTTCTCAACACTTTCAATTGGAATGAAATAAGTATTTTCCGATTTTTTGGCCCAGCCGTAAATTTTCTGATCTCCATCAAGTACCGCAATAACGTTTGGTTTTTCCGAGAAATACTCTTCAGTTATATTGCGTTTTAGTAAGTTTACTACGCTGGTTGCTGTTCCAATATAAATTATCTTGTAGCGGAAAAATAGGTCCTGACGAAATTTATCAATAAGGTATTCTAGAAGATCTTTTAAGATGTCATCTTCCGTGAGGATGTATTTATCCCAGTCCCTGAAGCCGTAGAGTAGACTTTTTATAAGATTGTACGATGCTAGCCTAGGTGCTATTCCACCATCTAGTTCGTCCAGGTAAAAAAGCTCCCCGTGCTCCAAAGTTTTCATGAGCGGAAGGGAGTGAGTTGTGAATAATATGTTTACGCCATACTTGGTGCAAAACTCTCGAAGCCTGGCAGCTAGCTTTGTTTGTGCTGCTGCATCGAGGGAAATGTCTATTTCATCGATCACAATGAGCTTTTTTAAGTTTTTTATTTTTCTGTATAAGCTTATTAGGAAAAATTCTCCGGAGCTTAAATAGTCTTCACGAATGTATTTGCTGTCGTCCAGCAAAATACAATAATAATCAAATTTGTTGACGGTTATCTGTATTAGGTTTTCGAATTTTTCTGTTTTATAAATGTGGTTTAGGAGTTCTATAAGCTCAATAGGCTTTTTATATTGACCGAGAACTATGGAGCGCCTAATTTCACCGTCTGATTTTATTATGTTGTCAAAAAAATTGAACCGCTGGCCGTGCGGCATTGGTAATTCAACATCAATATTGTTTTTTAATTCTTCTGGGATTAGTATTTTTGGATTAAGACTTCTGAGGTTCGGGTCATAGTTGAACTGATACTCCGTAGCGTCCGCCCAGTAGGTAATAGAACTATCATTTCTGAAAATACTGCTAGGCGATGTCTGTGCGAAGGTATCCGCGAACTTCAGGTTTTGTACGGCCTTAATAAGCGTTGTTTTTCCGATGCCATTTTTTCCAGCTAGACAAGTAAGTTTGTGGTCGTCTAGACACAGATCTATAGACATTGATTTTATGTGTTGAATGTTGTTTATTTTTATTGATAAGTTCATGTTATTTTACCGAGCCGCGTATGAACATATCTACAATGGTGGCTCCGTATTTGAGTCTGAGTTTATCTAGGTAGGACGGGTCGGTGGTATTAATATAGTTGAGATATCCCGATAGCGTTGAAATTCCTTTTGTGCTGTCTTTTTCAAGGATTTTGTTAAATTGTGGACGGTCCGTGAGGTAGTAATGAAGCATTACTTCAACCTTGGACTTGAGTTTTGTGTCAATCGTTATCTCCCCGTTTGGCAAAATAACCAGTCCTAGCAGTTTTATTTTCCCCCCTACAGTGGTGTACTTGGTTTTCGCAGGGTTAATTTCGAGTTTTTCATTGAAGTACTCTTTAATGAATTCCTCGATAATACTGTCCAATCCGTATAATCGTTCTGATGATCCGGAAATGATAATGTCATCTGAGTAGCGTGTGTATATCAGGTTTTTCTTGTGGCAGTAATTTTCAACTTGGTTGTCAAATTCAAAGAGACAAGCGTTGCTAAGTGGTGGTGATGTGGAGAATCCCGGTGGTAGGGTGCCGTCTAAGCTGACTAGGCTGACAATTCTACCGATATGCGTTGCTATGTCAGATGCAGGCAGGTTGACGATGTTCTGCAGGATGCATGATTCGATAAGTGCGGCATCAATACTTCCAAAAAAATTTTTTAAATCTACTTGGCAGAAATGTCGACTATGTGCGTGTTGCCGCACTGCATCTACAACATTGATTCCTTTACGGTAGGAGTAAACTACGTTGGTGTTGATTTTTAAAAAGTCAGAAATAAATAAATTTATAAATTTATGATAGGCTCGTAACTTTTCGTCAGCTTTGTAGAATATCCGATTCTTTAGTGGGATTTTTTTACATAGCATTGAAAGCGGCGCTTCAATAAAATCATTAAAATCATATTTGCCGTGATACATGGCTTCAAACAATGATTCTAAGGTCTGCTTAGCCACAGTATAGTTTTCCTTGGCGAAGAACGTAATAAAGATATCCTAGGGGATGCGGGGGCATCTGGAAAGGATTTTGCCAAGTCGTAGATCGGAGAGTCTGAAAGGAGTACGAGAGGATAGGAGGGAGAGGCTTACAGTTTGTGTAACCTCCCGACGCTGAGTACGTAGGAGGCACACAAATGTAACACGGATCAAGGCCTGTAGAGGTCAGCATACGACTGGAAGATTCCCCAATCGCTGACATGCCACAGATACTAGGATCGACTCGTTAAAAAATCAAGTCTGAGCTCTTCGATGGGGCTATACGCGTTTCCTGCGTATTACGACACCTCGCCAGGGCAGACCGTGATCCGTTCTCGCAATAGGTATGAGTCTCAGGCTTGATCCACACTGCTCACGCCGGGCTGAGGGTGCTTTGCTAGAGCAAGGTGGCGGTGCCTATACGGAGGGAAATATCAGCGCAGGATAGACCGGTGATCGACTATATGTCATGGCGCTTGATTATGCGTCTGCTCGGTGGATCGGTGTAGATTTCGTTAGCTATCGACCCACTATTGAATATCCTTTAGATATTCCCTGAGCGCGATGAGTGGAACATAAAGTTGCTCGATCATTTGGCAGCCGGCGAACTCAGCTGAAAGCTTCTCCAACTCCCGCCCCAACGGCTTATCCACACCGCCAATGGCCTCCAGCGCCAACCCCACACACTCACCCACCTTCACCTGAATCGTCTCAACATCCCCCCGCCGCACCAGCAACTCAAACACATCCCGCTGGTAATCCCCCATGACCAAATCATCCCGCAAAATCGGGCTTGAATCTTCCGATTCGTAAGCCAGTTTGAGGGAGAAGAGGGCGACGGTTTCCAGGTGCAATTCCATGGGGGGAATCCTTGATGAGTGTCTTACTGACCGAGGGTGCGAGGATCAAAAAATCGCCAGCAGGCTGGCTCCCACAGGGTGGTGGGGTGTCAGGCACTTTATTGCAGGCGAAAAAAAAGGCCTTGCAAAGCAAGACCTTTCTTAATTTTGGTGCCCCGAGGGAGACTCGAACTCCCACTCCTTTCGAAAACGGATTTTGAATCCGCCGCGTCTACCAATTCCGCCATCAGGGCTCAATGGCGGCGAAGTATAGAGATGAGATAACCGCTGGTCAATCAGGTACATGGAGAATTTTTGATAATTCCGCTAGACTTCCCGGCCCTGCTAGACGAACCCCATCATGCGCGTTGCTGACTTTACCTTCGAGCTCCCTGATTCGCTGATCGCCCGCCATCCGCTGGCCGAGCGGCGCAATAGTCGCCTGTTGACCCTTGATGGGGTCAGCGGCGCCCTGGCACACCGTCAATTCACTGATTTGCTGGAGCATTTGTGCCCCGGCGACTTGATGGTGTTCAACAATACCCGGGTGATTCCGGCGCGGCTGTTTGGCCAGAAGGCTTCCGGCGGCAAGCTGGAAATCCTGGTGGAGCGGGTGCTGGACAGTCATCGCGTGCTGGCCCATGTGCGTTCCAGCAAGTCGCCCAAGCCTGGGTCGAAGATCCTGATCGATGGCGGTGGCGAGGCCGAGATGCTGGCGCGTCACGATGCGTTGTTCGAGCTGGGGTTCGCTGAGGAGGTGTTGCCGTTGCTCGACCGTGTCGGGCACATGCCGCTGCCTCCTTATATAGACCGCCCGGATGAAGGCGCCGACCGCGAGCGTTACCAGACCGTCTACGCCGAGCGTTTGGGCGCGGTGGCGGCGCCGACGGCGGGGCTGCATTTCGATCAGGTGCTGATGGAGGCGATCGCCGCCAAGGGCGTCGAGACTGCGTTCGTGACCCTGCACGTTGGCGCCGGCACTTTCCAGCCGGTGCGGGTCGAGAAGCTCGAAGACCACCACATGCACAGCGAATGGCTGGAAGTCGGCCAGGACGTGGTCGATGCCGTTGCCGCCTGCCGCGCTCGCGGTGGTCGTGTGGTGGCCGTGGGGACCACCAGCGTGCGTTCCCTGGAAAGCGCCGCCCGCGATGGCGTGCTCAAGCCGTTCAGTGGCGACACCGACATTTTCATCTACCCGGGCCGGCCGTTTCATGTGGTCGATGCCCTGGTCACCAACTTCCATTTGCCTGAATCCACGCTGTTGATGCTGGTTTCGGCGTTCGCCGGTTATCCCGAGACCATGGCTGCCTACAAGGCCGCGGTCGACAACGGTTACCGCTTTTTCAGCTACGGTGATGCGATGTTCATCACGCGTAATCCTGCGCCGACTGCCCCTAAAGAATCGGGCCCAGAGGAAACTGTATGAGTCGCACCTGTCGTATGTCTTTCGAGCTGCTGGCCACTGATGGCAAGGCTCGTCGCGGTCGTTTGACCTTCCCGCGCGGTACCGTCGAAACCCCGGCTTTCATGCCGGTGGGCACCTACGGCACGGTCAAGGGCATGCTGCCACGGGATATCGAGGCGACCGGCGCTGAAATCATTCTGGGCAACACTTTCCACCTGTGGCTGCGCCCCGGCACGGAAGTGATCAAGAAGCACGGCGACCTGCACGATTTCATGCAGTGGAAAGGCCCGATTCTGACCGACTCCGGCGGTTTCCAGGTGTTCAGCCTGGGCGCGATGCGCAAGATCAAGGAGGAGGGCGTGACCTTCGCTTCCCCGGTCGACGGCGCCAAGGTGTTCATGGGGCCGGAAGAGTCGATGCAGGTCCAGCGTGACCTGGGCTCCGACATCGTGATGATTTTCGACGAATGCACGCCGTACCCGGCCGACGAAGACGTTGCCCGCATCTCCATGGAATTGTCCCTGCGTTGGGCCAAGCGTTCGAAAGAAGCCCATGGCGACAACACGGCGGCGCTGTTCGGTATCGTTCAGGGCGGCATGCACCAGGACCTGCGTATGCGCTCCCTGGAAGGCCTGGACAAGATCGGCTTCGACGGCCTGGCCATCGGCGGCCTGTCGGTGGGCGAGCCCAAGCACGAGATGATCAAGGTGCTGGATTACCTGCCGGGCATGATGCCGGCTGACAAACCTCGTTACCTTATGGGCGTTGGCAAACCGGAAGACTTGGTTGAGGGTGTGCGCCGCGGTGTGGACATGTTCGATTGCGTGATGCCAACCCGTAATGCCCGCAATGGGCATCTGTTCATTGATACCGGCGTGCTGAAGATCCGTAACGCGTTCCATCGCCATGATGATTCGCCGCTCGATCCGACCTGCGATTGCTATACCTGCCAGAACTTCTCCCGCGCTTATCTGCATCACCTGGACAAGTGCGGCGAAATGCTGGGAAGCATGCTCAATACCATCCATAACTTGCGCCATTATCAAGTGCTTATGGCTGGTTTGCGCGAGGCTATTCAACAGGGTACATTGGCCGCCTTTGTCGATGCCTTCTACGCCAAACGCGGGTTGCCTGTTCCGCCTTTGGACTGAGTTTACTGACCCCAAGATTCAACATTTGCAACTGGAGTGCTAAATGAGCTTTTTTATCTCTAATGCCATGGCAGACGCTGCTGCACCTGCGGCAGCCCCTATGGGCGGCGGTTTCGAGTGGATTTTCCTGGTCGGCTTCCTGGTCATCTTCTACCTGATGATCTGGCGTCCACAGGCGAAGCGCGCCAAAGAGCAGAAAAACCTGCTGAGCAGCCTGCAGAAAGGCGACGAAGTTGTGACCACCGGCGGCATCGCCGGCAAGATCACTAAAGTGGCCGACGATTTCGTCGTTCTGGAAGTTTCCGACACCGTCGAAATGAAGTTCCAGAAAGGCGCCATCGCCGCCACGCTGCCAAAAGGCACGCTCAAAGCGATCTAAGTTTCAACTTCATTTTCAATCGACGGGGCGCGCAAGGCGCCCCGCGTCATAAACGGGCGGCGTGATGCTGAACAAATATCCTCTGTGGAAATACATTCTGATCCTGGCGGTGCTGGCGGTCGGTCTGATTTATTCCGCTCCCAATCTTTATCCTGATGACCCGGCCATTCAGGTCAGCGGTGCAAGCACTGCGCTGCAAGTCAATCAGGCTGATCTGGATCGCGTGAGCGCTGCGCTCAAGGAATCCGGGATCAACGTCAAGGCTGCCACGCTGGCAGAGGGCGGCAAGGGCGGTCTGATTCGCCTGACCAAGGCTGAAGACCAGCTGCCGGCCAAGGACGTCGTGCGCAAGGCATTGGGTGATGACTACGTCGTCGCGCTGAACCTGGCACAAACCACCCCGCAATGGCTGCGCAACCTCGCTGCGCACCCGATGAAGCTGGGTCTGGACTTGTCCGGTGGTGTGCACTTCCTGCTGGAAGTGGACATGGACAAAGCCCTCGACGCGCGCCTGAAAGTCTACGAAGGCGACGTCAAGAGCCTGCTGCGTAAAGAGAAGCTGCGCTATCGCAGTCTGCCGCAACTGGGCGGTGCCATTCAGCTGGGCTTCACTGATGAAGCAGCCCGCGAACAGGCCCGTACGCTGATCCGCAAGAACTTCAACGATTTCGACATTGTTCCGGCCGACCTCAATGGTCAACCGGTGCTGCGTCTGGCGATGACCCCGGCCAAGCTGGCGGAAATCCGTGAATACTCCATCAAGCAGAACTTGACCACGGTACGTAACCGCGTCAACGAGCTGGGTGTTGCCGAACCGATCGTCCAGCGTCAGGGCGCCAACCGCATCGTGGTTGAGCTGCCGGGCGTGCAGGACACCGCCGAAGCCAAGCGTATCCTCGGCAAGACGGCCAACCTCGAGTTCCGTCTGGCGGCTGAGCCGGGTGCTTCGAAAGCCACTTCCGAATCCTTCGAGTTCCGTGAGGGCAACCGTCCTCCTGCGCTGATCGAGCGTGGCCTGATCATCACCGGTGACCAGGTAACCGACGCCAAGGCTGGCTTCGACGAGCACGGCAGGCCAGAAGTGAATATCCGTCTGGATGGCCACGGCGGCGAGCTGATGAGCCGTGCGACCCGTTCGAACGTCGGTCGCAGCATGGCGGTGATCTTCATCGAGCAGCGTCCGGTTACCACTTACACCAAGCAGGTGGTCAACGGCGTCGAGAAAGACGTGCCGGTTCAGACCTTCAAGGAAGAGAAGAAGATCATCAGCCTGGCGACCATTCAGTCGCCGCTGGGTGCTCAGTTCCGCATCACTGGCCTGAACGGCCAGGGCGAGTCGTCCGAACTGGCGCTGTTGCTGCGTGCCGGTGGTCTGGCCGCTCCGATGTACTTTGCTGAAGAACGCACCATCGGTCCAAGCCTGGGTGCCGACAACATCACCAAGGGTATCGATGCATCGCTGTGGGGCATGCTGTTCGTCTCGCTGTTCATCATCGCCATCTACCGCTTCTTCGGCATCATCGCCACTGTCGCGCTGACGGTGAACATGGTGATGCTGCTGGCCTTGATGTCTCTGCTGGGTGCAACGCTGACCCTGCCGGGTATCGCCGGTATCGTGTTGACCATGGGTATGGCGGTCGACGCCAACGTGCTGATCTTCTCGCGGATCCGTGAAGAGATCGCCGCCGGCATGACCGTGCAGCGCGCAATCAACGAAGGCTTCGGCCGGGCATTCACCGCGATTCTCGACGCCAACCTGACAACACTGTTGGTCGGCGGCATCCTCTTTGCCATGGGCACCGGCCCGGTCAAGGGCTTCGCAGTGACCATGTCCCTCGGGATCTTTACCTCGATGTTCACGGCCATCATGGTGACCCGCGCGATGGTCAACCTGATCTTCGGCGGTCGTGACTTCAAGAAGTTGTGGATTTAAGGGGCTGCCATGTTACGTACAATCAACTTCATGGGCGTTCGCAACTTTGCGTTCGGCGTCACATTGTTCCTTACGGTGCTGGCCTTGTTCAGCGTCGCCACCAAGGGCATGAACTGGGGCCTGGACTTCACCGGCGGTACGCTCATCGAGCTGACCTACGAGCGTCCGGCCGACGTCACCAAGGTGCGTGAGCAGCTGGTGACCGCGGGTTATCACGAAGCCATCGTGCAGAACTTCGGTGCAACCACCGACCTGCTGGTGCGCATGCCTGGCGAAGACCCGCAACTGGGTCACCAGGTGGCCGAAGCCTTGCAGAAGGTGGGCGGCGAGAACCCGGCGACGGTCAAGCGCGTCGAGTTCGTCGGCCCGCAGGTGGGTGAAGAGCTGCGCGACCAGGGCGGTCTCGGCATGCTGATGGCGCTGGGCGGCATCCTGATCTACCTGGCGTTCCGCTTTCAGTGGAAGTTTGCGGTCGGTGCGATCGTTTCCCTGATCCACGACGTGATCGTGACCATCGGTATCCTGTCGTTCTTCCAGATCACCTTCGACCTGACGGTGCTGGCGGCGGTGCTGGCGATCATCGGTTACTCGCTCAACGACACCATCGTGGTATTCGACCGGGTTCGTGAGAACTTCCGGGTACTGCGCAAGGCCAGCCTGATCGAGAACATCAACATCTCGACCACGCAAACCCTGCTGCGGACCATGGCGACTTCGATTTCCACCTTGCTGGCGATCGCGGCCCTGCTGCTCTTCGGTGGCGACAACCTGTTCGGCTTCTCCATCGCCCTGTTCATCGGTGTTCTGGCGGGTACTTACTCGTCGATCTACATCGCGAACGTGGTGCTGATCTGGCTGAACCTGAGCACGGAAGACCTGATTCCTCCGGCCAATGCCGAGAAGGAAGTCGACGACCGTCCTTGAAGGAAGCTTCTTTCAGCGATGTAGTCCGAAAAAGGCGCGAGTTGAACTCGCGCCTTTTTTTGTGCTCCAAGGCTGGGAGAAGCGCGGGTTTATCCCGCATTTGATGGTCCAGGAGGTTCATGTGAACAAGTCGATGCTGGTTGGTGCTGTACTGGGTGCTGTCGGTGTGACTGCCGGGGGTGCTGTGGCCACCTACAGCCTGGTTAAAAGCGGCCCGGAGTTCGCACAAGTACTCGCCGTTGAGCCGGTCAAGACACAAATCAAGACTCCACGTGAAGTGTGCAAGGATGTAGCGGTCACCCGGCAGGCGCCGGTGAAAGATCAACATCAGATCGCCGGTACGGTGGTCGGTGCATTGGCAGGTGGTTTGCTGGGTAACCAGATCGGTGGCGGCAGCGGTAAGAAGATCGCCACGGTCGCAGGTGCTGTCGGTGGCGGTTACGCCGGTAACAAGGTGCAGGAAGGCATGCAGGAGCGTGACACCTACACCACCACCCAGACCCGCTGTAACACGGTTAACGACATCAGTGACAAGGTTGTAGGTTACGACGTGCGTTATTCGCTGGACGGCAAGGAAGGCAAGGTGCGCATGGATCGTGATCCGGGGAACCAGATTCCGGTGGATAAGGAAGGCAAGTTGATCTTGTCGGAGAATCAGACGGCTCACTGATCTGCTGACGCTGGATTAAAAAAGAAGCACCCTGCGGGGTGCTTTTTTTGTGCCCGCGATCTATGCGCCACCGCAATCCCCTGTAGGAGCGAGCCTGCTCGCGAAGAACCCAAGGGCGCCGCGTTTATCCAGAATTCCCGCGTTATCGTTGACGACCTTCGCGAGCAGGCTCGCTCCTACAGAGGATTGCGGTGTTTTGAGGGGCAAATTCCAGGCATAAAAAAAGCACCCCGAAGGGTGCTTTTTCTGTCGCTGGAAGCTTAGCGCTTCAGCGAGGCTGGCAGGTGCGGCTGGATGGCCGTCAGGACTGCCTTGAAGCACTTGGTGTTGCCGGCAACGACGTGGCCTTTTTCAAGGAAGTCGTGGCCGCCGGTGAAGTCGCTCACCAGGCCGCCAGCTTCCTGGATCAGCAGGGCGCCTGCCGCCATGTCCCATTCGGACAGGCCCGACTCCCAGAAGGCGTCGAAACGGCCGGCAGCCACGTAGGCCAGGTCCAGGCTTGCAGAGCCGGCGCGGCGGATGCCGGCAGTCTGGCCAACCAGGGCGCGGAACATGCCCAGGTAGTTGTCGAGGTTGTCCATCTGGTCGTCACGGAACGGGAAGCCGGTACCCAGCAGGGCGCCGTCGAGGCTGGTGCGACCGCTGACGCGCAGGCGACGACCGTTCAGTTGAGCGCCGCGACCACGGCTGGCGGTGAATTCTTCCTGGCGAACCGGGTCCAGAACAACAGCGTGCTCAAGACGACCGCGGTATTTGCAGGCGATGCTGACAGCGAAGTGAGGAATGCCGCGCAGGAAGTTGGTGGTGCCGTCCAGCGGATCGATGATCCACAGGTACTCTTCGCCTTCGATGCCGGTGCCGGCGTGCATGCCGGTCTCTTCACCCAGGATCGAGTGATTCGGGTACGCCTTGCGCAGGGCATCGATGATTTTCTGTTCGGCGGCGCGATCCACCTCGGATACGTAATCCTTGGCGTCTTTTTCGTCGACCTTGATGGTATCCAGGCGCTCGATGGAGCGGAAGATCAATTCACTGGCGCTGCGGGCGGCGCGCAGCGCGATATTCAGCATGGGCTGCATGGATGTGTCACCTAAGGTTGTTAAAGAAAGCCGGGCATTCTATCAGAAAGTTTCTACAGGAGAAGGACGACGTTCGCTTTCATGGCTTAACGGTAGGATGAGCTGTAAGATTCTGCTCCCGATTATTGTGTTCGAGAGCGCCTCCCTTGCTGCAAAACATTCGTGTCGTCCTGGTCAATACCAGCCATCCGGGCAATATCGGCGGGGCTGCGCGTGCCATGAAGAACATGGGGCTGTCGCGGCTGGTGCTGGTCGAGCCTCGTGTGTTCCCGCATCACGAGGCCGATGCCCGTGCCTCCGGTGCCGGGGACATCCTTGAAAACGCGCAAGTCGTCGCCACCTTGGAAGATGCCTTGGTCGGTTGCAACCTGGTGCTTGGTACCAGTGCTCGCGACCGGCGCATTCCCTGGCCGCTGCTCGATCCCCGCGAATGCGGAACGAAGGTGGTCGAGGAGGCGGGGCAGGGTGCGGAAATCGCTCTGGTGTTCGGTCGTGAAGATTCCGGCCTGACCAACGAAGAGCTGCAGCGATGTCATTATCACGTGCACATTCCATCAGACCCCGAGTTCAGTTCGCTGAACCTTGGGGCGGCGGTGCAGGTGTTGGGTTATGAAGTGCGAATGTCCTGGCTGGCGGCCCAAGGTCAGCCGAGCAAGGTCGAGAAGGAAGAAGTGGCCTCGGTCAAAAGCGCTGAGCTGGCGACCATGGACGAGCTGGAGCGATTCTATGAGCACCTGGAGCAGACCCTGGTGGCCATCGAATTCCTCGATCCGGAAAAGCCACGGCACTTGATGGCGCGCCTGCGCCGGTTGTACGGACGCAGCTCGGTCAGCCGGGCGGAAATGAATATTTTGCGTGGCATCCTCACGGAAACCCAAAAAGCGGCCCGTGGTGAGCTCCTTAAGCGGAAGGATTAATGATGTTCGAGCGTTTGCGTGAAGATATCCAGAGCGTATTCCACCGAGACCCGGCGGCGCGTAACGCTTTTGAAGTCCTGACTTGCTATCCGGGCATGCACGCCATCTGGATCCACCGTTTGTCGGCGATGCTGTGGCGCGCGGACTTGAAATGGCTGGCGCGGCTGGTGTCGAACTTCGGCCGCTGGTTGACCGGGATCGAGATCCATCCGGGGGCCAAGGTCGGTCGTCGTTTCTTCATTGACCATGGCATGGGCATCGTCATCGGTGAAACCGCCGAGATCGGCGATGACGTCACTATTTATCAGGGCGTGACCCTGGGCGGCACCAGCTGGAACAAGGGCAAGCGTCACCCGACGCTGGGTGATGGCGTCGTGGTCGGGGCGGGCGCGAAGGTGCTCGGCCCGTTCACGGTCGGTGCCGGTGCCAAGGTGGGTTCCAACGCTGTCGTGACCAAGGAAGTGCCGCCGGGTGCCACTGTGGTGGGTATTCCGGGGCGGATCATCGTCAAATCCGACGAAGAACAAGATGCCAAGCGTAAGGCCATGGCCGAGAAAATCGGCTTCGATGCCTATGGTGTGACTGAAGACATGCCTGACCCGGTGGCTCGCGCCATTAACCAGTTGCTCGATCACCTGCAGGCGGTCGATGGACGTCTGGAAGGGATGTGCGGGGCGTTGAAGGACCTGGGCAGCAATTACTGTGCGAAAGATCTGCCTGAGCTGCGCGAAGAAGATTTCGCCTGTGTGAAGGATAAGGATCAGAGTCAGGCCAGCTAAACCGAGTCGAATTCATCGCGAGCAAGCTCGCTCCCACAGGTGATCAAGTTGTACAGGCTGACGCGGTCCAGTGTGGGAGCGAGCTTGCTCGCGATGAACGATAACACGGTACTGCTGGCTGTATATGGCCGGCCTTTGCTATGATGCTGCCGCTCTTTTGCGGGTAAACCTGACTAAAGTACTAGGTCTTATAGTTGACTTAAATACTCGGGAATTGCATACTCGCCTCATTCCGAACTCCGTGGTAATTGTCCATGCGACTGACTACAAAAGGCCGATACGCCGTGACCGCCATGCTTGACCTGGCGTTACACGCGCAGCACGGGCCCGTGTCCCTGGCCGATATCTCCGAGCGCCAAGGCATCTCCCTGTCCTACCTCGAACAGCTTTTCGCCAAGCTGCGCCGCAGCAATCTGGTGTCCAGCGTGCGTGGTCCGGGTGGTGGCTACCAATTGTCCCGCGACATGCAGGGCATCCAGGTCGCCCAGGTGATCGATGCGGTGAACGAATCGGTCGATGCAACCAAATGCCAGGGCCAGGGTGATTGCCATCAAGGCGACACCTGTCTGACCCACCACTTGTGGTGCGATCTGAGCCTGCAAATTCACGAATTTCTGAGCGGTATCAGCTTGGCTGACCTTGTGACTCGCCGTGAGGTGCAAGAAGTAGCCCAGCGTCAGGACCAGCGCCGTTGCAACAGCAAGGCGCCACGCCTGGACAAGATTGAAGCGTCCGCCGTCGAATGACAGCCAAAGAGCTAGCGGCACGCCAGCCAGCCTGATTTAGGAGATAGTCCATGAAATTGCCGATTTACCTTGATTACTCTGCGACCACCCCGGTTGATCCCCGTGTTGCGCAAAAAATGAGTGAATGCCTGCTGGTCGACGGAAACTTCGGTAACCCGGCGTCCCGTTCCCACGTGTTCGGCTGGAAAGCTGAAGAGTCCGTTGAAAACGCTCGTCGTCAGGTCGCTGACCTGGTCAACGCCGACCCGCGTGAAATCGTCTGGACCTCCGGTGCCACCGAATCCGACAACCTGGCAATCAAGGGTGCGGCACATTTCTATGCCACCAAAGGCAAGCACCTGATCACCACCAAGATTGAGCACAAGGCTGTCCTGGACACCATGCGCCAACTGGAGCGTGAAGGCTTCGAAGTGACCTACATCGAGCCTCGTACCGATGGCCTGGTGACCCCGGAGATGATCGAAGCCGAACTGCGCGACGACACCATCCTGGTTTCGGTCATGCACGTGAACAACGAAATCGGCACCGTCAACGACATCGCAGCGATCGGCGAACTGCTCCGTTCCAAGGGCATCCTGTTCCACGTCGACGCCGCTCAGTCCACCGGCAAGGTCGAGATCGACCTGCAGAAGCTGAAAGTCGACATGATGTCGTTCTCCGCCCACAAGACCTACGGTCCTAAAGGCATCGGCGCCCTGTACGTAAGCCGCAAGCCGCGCGTGCGTATCGAAGCGACCATGCACGGTGGCGGTCACGAGCGCGGCATGCGTTCCGGCACCCTGGCGACCCACCAGATCGTCGGCATGGGTGAAGCTTTCCGCGTAGCCAAGGAAGACATGGCTGCCGAGAACGCGCGCATCAAGGCGTTGAGCGACCGTTTCTACAAGCAGGTCGAGCACCTGGAAGAGCTGTACGTCAACGGCAGCATGACCGCCCGCGTTCCGCACAACCTGAACCTGAGCTTCAACTACGTTGAAGGCGAGTCGCTGATCATGGCGCTCAAGGATCTGGCAGTATCGTCCGGTTCGGCCTGCACCTCGGCGTCCCTTGAGCCTTCGTACGTACTGCGCGCCCTGGGCCGCAACGACGAACTGGCACACAGCTCGATCCGCTTCACCTTCGGCCGTTTCACCACCGAAGAAGAAATCGATTACGCCGCGCAGAAAGTCTGCGAGGCCGTTACCAAGCTGCGCGCTCTGTCGCCGCTGTGGGACATGTACAAAGACGGCGTCGATATCTCGAAGATCGAGTGGGCGGCACACTAAACAAAGAAGCCGCCGGATACGGGTCCTGTAGCAGCGCGGCGGTACACGCAGCGTAACTGCAGGGTCTCAAGAGCGGCCCTGATGAGTGAGGATTGAGAATCATGGCTTACAGCGAAAAGGTCATCGACCACTACGAAAACCCGCGCAACGTCGGCAAGATGGACGCGGAAGATCCTGATGTCGGCACCGGCATGGTCGGCGCTCCGGCGTGCGGCGACGTGATGCGCCTGCAGATCAAGGTCAACGAAGCCGGTATCATCGAAGATGCCAAGTTCAAGACTTACGGCTGCGGTTCGGCTATCGCTTCCAGCTCCCTCGCCACCGAGTGGATGAAGGGCAAGACCCTGGACGAAGCGGAAACCATCAAGAACACCCAGCTGGCTGAAGAACTGGCCCTGCCGCCAGTGAAAATCCACTGCTCGGTACTCGCTGAAGACGCCATCAAGGCGGCTGTTCGCGATTACAAACAGAAGAAAGGCTTGATCTGATTTTCGAGTTTTGGCGACGAGTAAGGAGTCACCGATGGCTATCAGCATGACAGAAGCGGCTGCTCGACACGTGCGGCGCTCCCTCGACGGGCGCGGCAAAGGTGAAGGGATTCGTCTGGGTGTTCGCACCACAGGCTGTTCCGGCCTTGCCTACGTGCTGGAGTTTGTCGACGAGGTGGTTGCAGAGGACCAGGTGTTCGAGAGTCACGGCGAGAAAGTGATCATCGACCCGAAGAGCCTGGCCTACCTGGACGGCACCGAACTCGATTTCGTCAAGGAAGGGTTGAACGAAGGCTTCAAGTTCAACAACCCCAACGTACGCGGTGAATGTGGCTGCGGCGAAAGCTTCAACATCTGAGGCTTGTCGTGGGTACTCCTTGTCATTTCGCTTTATTTGAGCTGCAACCGAGTTTCGATCTGGATCTCGATCAGCTGGCTACGCGCTACCGTGAGTTGGCGCGCGGCGTTCATCCGGACCGTTTTGCTGACGCTTCCGAGCGCGAGCAGCGGTTGGCGCTGGAACAATCCGCGAGCCTCAACGAGGCCTACCAGACGCTCAAGAGTCCACCCAAGCGCGCGCGTTACCTGCTCGCCTTGAATGGTGGCGAGCTGCCGCTGGAGGTCACGGTGCATGATCCGGAGTTTCTGCTGCAGCAGATGGAGCTGCGCGAAGAGCTCGAAGACCTGCAGGACAGCGCCGACCTGAATGGCGTTGCCGTCTTCAAGCGCCGCCTCAAGGCTGCCCAGGATGAACTGAACCAAAGCTTCGCAGCTTGCTGGAACGATGCCGCGCACCGTGAACGGGCCGAACGCCTGATGCGGCGCATGCAGTTCCTCGACAAGCTCACCTACGAAGTGCGCCAGTTAGAAGAGCGCCTCGACGATTAACCCAGTGCCGCTCCGGTCGCACGCCTGATATACAGATAAGTCCTGATAACGATGGCCCTACTGCAGATCGCCGAACCCGGCCAAAGTCCTCAACCGCACCAGCGTCGTCTGGCTGTGGGGATCGACTTGGGCACTACCAATTCGCTGGTCGCTGCATTGCGCAGTGGACTTTCCGAACCTCTGGCTGACGCAGAAGGGCGGGTCATCCTGCCGTCTGCCGTACGCTATCACGCCGATCGCGTCGAAGTTGGCGAGTCCGCCAAACTGGCCGCCGCCACCGATCCTTTGAACACCGTGCTGTCGGTCAAGCGCTTGATGGGTCGTGGTCTGTCCGACGTCAAGCAATTGGGCGATCAACTGCCGTACCGCTTTGTCGGTGGCGAATCGCACATGCCGTTCATCGAGACGATCCAGGGCCCGAAAAGCCCGGTGGAAGTCTCCGCCGACATCCTCAAGGTTCTGCGTCAGCGTGCCGAGGCGACCCTGGGCGGTGAGCTGGTGGGCGCGGTGATCACCGTTCCGGCCTATTTCGACGACGCTCAGCGTCAAGCCACCAAGGACGCGGCCAAGCTGGCCGGTCTGAACGTGTTGCGCTTGCTCAATGAGCCGACCGCGGCAGCCGTGGCTTACGGTCTGGACCAGCACGCCGAAGGCCTGGTCGCGATTTACGACCTGGGCGGCGGCACCTTCGATATTTCGATTCTGCGCCTGACCGGCGGTGTTTTCGAAGTGTTGGCCACCGGCGGCGACAGCGCCCTGGGTGGCGATGACTTCGACCACGCGATTGCCGGCTGGATCATTGAGGGTGCCGGTTTGTCGGCCGACCTTGATCCGGGCGCGCAGCGTCAACTGCTGCAGACTGCCTGTGCCGCCAAAGAAGCGCTGACCAGTGCCTCGTCGGTCGAAGTGGCGCATGGCGCCTGGAAAGCCGAGCTGACCCGTGAAGTCTTTGATGCGCTGATCGAGCCGATGGTCGCGCGCAGCCTGAAAGCCTGCCGCCGCGCGGTGCGTGATTCCGGTGTCGAACTGGAAGACGTGCATGCCGTGGTCATGGTCGGTGGTTCGACTCGCGTGCCTCGCGTTCGTGAAGCTGTCGCCGAAGCCTTCGGTCGCAAGCCGCTGACTGAAATCGACCCGGATCAAGTGGTGGCCATCGGTGCTGCGATCCAGGCCGATACCCTGGCCGGCAACAAGCGCGATGGCGATGAACTGCTGCTGCTCGACGTAATTCCGTTGTCCCTGGGGCTGGAAACCATGGGCGGCCTGATGGAGAAGGTGATTCCACGCAACACCACCATCCCCGTCGCTCGTGCCCAGGACTTCACCACTTACAAAGACGGCCAGTCGGCCATGGCCATCCATGTGTTGCAGGGAGAGCGCGAGCTGATCAGCGACTGTCGCTCCCTGGCACGCTTCGAATTGCGCGGCATTCCAGCGATGGTGGCCGGCGCAGCGAAGATTCGCGTGACCTTCCAGGTCGATGCCGATGGCTTGCTCAGTGTGTCCGCCCGCGAACTGGGTTCGGGCGTCGAAGCCAGCATCCAGGTCAAGCCGTCCTACGGTCTGACCGACGGCGAAATCGCCAAGATGCTCAAGGATTCGTTCCAGCACGCCAACGACGACAAGGTTGCCCGCGTACTGCGTGAGCAGCAGGTCGATGCCCAGCGCCTGATCGAAGCGGTGCAGGCTGCCCTGGAGGCCGACGGCGACCGACTGCTCGACGCCGACGAGCGCATGGTCATCGACCTGCAGGTGCAGGAACTGACCGAACTGATGAAAGGTACCGATGGTTACGCCATCGAGCAGCAGACCAAGCGTCTGTCGCAAGTGACCGACGCCTTTGCTGCCCGCCGCCTGGACTCGACGGTGAAAGCCGCGCTGGCGGGGCGCAACCTGAATGAGATTGAGGAATAACGATGCCGCAGGTCATTTTTCTGCCACACGAGAAGTTTTGCCCCGAAGGCATGGTTGTTGAAGCTGAGACGGGTATTTCCATCCTCGAACTGGCCCACGAGCACCACATCGAGATGGAAAGTGCCTGTGGCGGCGTTTGTGCCTGCACCACTTGCCACTGCATCATCCGCGAGGGTTTCGACTCGCTGGAAGAGGCTGATGAGCTGGAAGAGGACTACCTTGATAAGGCTTGGGGTCTTGAGCGCGAGTCCCGTCTGGGGTGCCAGGCCAAGGTCGGTACCGAAGACCTGACCGTCGAGATTCCGAAGTATTCGCTCAACCATGCGGCCGAAGCACCGCACTGATTCAAGGATCTGAAATGAGTCTGAAATGGGTTGATGTACTGGAAATCGCGATCCAGTTGGCTGAAAGCAAGCCTGAGGTGGACCCGCGTTACGTGAACTTCGTCGATCTGCACCAATGGGTGCTGGCATTGCCGGAGTTCAGCGATGATCCGACCCGCGGCGGCGAGAAAGTGCTTGAAGCCATTCAGGCCGCCTGGATCGAAGAGGCAGACTGAGTCTGTCGAGCAGGTTAGGCAATACCCGAGAACCCGCGTATAATTCGCGGGTTTAATTTTTCGTAAATTACCGTTTCTGGAGTTACACCATGGCTGTTCAACGTACTTTCTCCATCATCAAGCCTGACGCCGTTGCTAAAAACGTTATCGGCGAGATCACCACTCGTTTCGAAAAAGCTGGCCTGCGCGTTGTAGCTTCGAAACTGAAGCAACTGTCCAAAGCCGAAGCTGAAGGCTTCTACGCTGAGCACAGCGCTCGTGGTTTCTTCAACGACCTGGTTGCTTTCATGATCTCCGGTCCGGTTGTCGTTCAGGTTCTGGAAGGCGAAAACGCTATCGCTCTGAACCGTGAGCTGATGGGCGCTACCAACCCTAAAGAAGCTGCTGCCGGCACCATCCGCGCTGACTTCGCTGATTCCATCGACGCCAACGCCGTACACGGTTCGGACTCCGAAGCCGCTGCCGCTCGCGAAATCTCGTACTTCTTCGCAGCTACTGAAGTAACCACTCGCTAAGCATTGGCTTAAGAGTGAAGGTGAATCCATGACTACATCGACTGTAAAAACTAACCTGCTGGGTCTGACCCAGCTGGAAATGGAAAAATTCTTCGACTCAATCGGGGAGAAGCGTTTCCGTGCCGGTCAGGTAATGAAATGGATTCACCACTTTGGTGTCGATGATTTCGATGCCATGACGAACGTCAGCAAGGCCTTGCGCGAAAAGCTCAAGGCTGTTGCTGAGGTCCGTGGTCCGGAAGTGGTCAGCGAGGACATCTCCAGCGACGGCACCCGCAAGTGGGTGGTGCGCGTGGCGTCCGGCAGCTGCGTCGAGACCGTTTACATTCCCCAGGGCAAGCGCGGCACCTTGTGCGTTTCGTCCCAGGCAGGCTGTGCCCTGGATTGCAGTTTCTGCTCCACCGGCAAGCAAGGCTTCAACAGCAACCTCACCGCCGCCGAAGTCATCGGGCAGGTGTGGATTGCCAACAAATCCTTTGGCAGCGTCCCGGCAACCGTCGACCGTGCCATCACCAACGTGGTGATGATGGGCATGGGTGAGCCGCTGCTGAACTTCGACAACGTCGTCGCGGCCATGCATTTGATGATGGACGACCTGGGCTACGGCATTTCCAAGCGCCGTGTGACCCTGTCGACCTCCGGCGTGGTGCCGATGATCGATGAGCTCTCCAAGCACATCGACGTCTCCCTGGCGTTGTCCCTGCACGCACCGAATGACGCATTGCGTAACCAATTGGTGCCGATCAACAAGAAGTATCCGCTTAAGATGCTCCTCGAGTCGTGCCAGCGCTACATGTCGAATCTCGGCGAAAAACGCGTGCTGACCATCGAGTACACCTTGCTCAAAGATATCAACGACAAGGTCGAGCACGCCGTGGAGATGATCGAGCTGCTCAAGAACATCCCGTGCAAGATCAACCTGATCCCGTTCAACCCGTTCCCGCACTCCGGTTACGAGCGCCCGAGCAACAACGCCATTCGTCGTTTCCAGGATCAGCTTCATCATGCCGGTTTCAACGTCACCGTCCGCACCACCCGTGGTGAAGACATCGATGCGGCCTGTGGTCAACTGGTAGGGCAGGTGCTGGATCGCACCCGTCGCAGCGAACGTTATATCGCCGTGCGTGAACTCAACGCCGACAACGATGTAGCGCAAGACGCCGCGAAATAACCAAGAGAGGATCTCTATGTCCCTGCGCTTTGCGCTGCTTTTGCTGTTGGCCAGCCTGTGTGCTGGCTGCGTGCTTTCGGGTGATTACAACCCGATGAAGACCAGCAAGGGCCGTGATGAAGCGCGTGAGGCCTATGTGCAACTCGGTATCGGGTATTTGCAACAAGGCATGACCGAACGCGCCAAGGTTCCGTTGAAGAAAGCATTGGAGCTGGATGGCTCCGACCCTGATGCCAACGCGGCGCTGGGGCTGGTGTTCCAGGCCGAGATGGAGCCGGAACTTGCCGACGAGCATTTTCGCAAGGCGCTGGCTTCCCGTCCCGGCGATGCACGAATCCTCAATAACTACGGCAGTTTCCTGTTCGAGCAGAAGCGTTACAACGAAGCCTACGAGCGCTTTGAACAGGCCGCTGCCGATACCCTGTATCCTGAGCGTTCTCGGGTGTTCGAGAACCTGGGCATGACCGCAGCGATGCTCGGTCAGCGCGATCTGGCCCGGCAGCAACTGGAAAAAGCCCTGCGCCTGAACCGCCAACAACCACGTGCATTGCTGGAAATGGCTGAGTTGTCTTACGAAGACAGGCATTATGTGCCTGCGCGTGACTATTACGACCGTTTTAGCCAGCTCTCCGAGCAAAATGCACGTAGTCTATTGCTCGGCGTTCGGCTGGCAAAAGTGTTCGAAGACCGCGACAAGGCCGCAAGTGCAGGCCTGCAACTAAAAAGACTCTATCCCGGTACGCCGGAATATCAGCAATACCTGTCGGAGCAATGATGAAAGCGGCGCATCCCGAAGTTGTAGCAGCGAATCGCGTAAACCCCGGTGAGACTTTGCGCCAGGCCCGCGAAAGCAATGGCTGGTCGCTGGCCGAAGTGGCCCTCAAGCTCAACCTCACCACCACTTCCCTGAGCAATCTGGAAGCCGGCGCCTTCGACAAGCTGCCCGGGCATACTTTTGCCCGTGGTTACATTCGCGCCTATGCCAAATTGCTCGGCATGGACCAGGCCGTTCTGGTCCAGCAATTCGATCAATCCACCGGTACCGACTCCCAGGGCAGCAATGTTCACAGCCTGGGCCGTATCGAAGAGCCGGTCCGGGTTTCCCACACCATTTTGCGAATCGTCAGCCTGCTGTTGCTGGTCGCGGTGATCGGTGGCGGTTTCGTCTGGTGGCAGGATCAGACCTCGATGCGCACCAAGGACCTGATCGGTCTGGCACCAGAGCACGTAGAAGTCGAAGGCGCCGACGGTACGACACAGATTCACCCGCTGGACGAGCCGGAAGACCAGGCCGTCGTGGAAGGTCAGAGCGAAGGCGTAACCGCCCTCGCGCTGCCACAGGCCGACGCTCCGGCTGAAGCACCAGAGCAGGCTCAGGCGACTGCGCCAGCCGCCCCGGTAGCGCCGACCACGCCAGCCGCACCCGCGCACACCACCGCGCCCGTTGTCGCAGCGCCGGTGACCCCGGCAGCTCCGGCTCCGGCAGCTCCTGCCGTCCAGGCTCCGGTGGCGACTGCACCGGTAGCCCCTGTCGCTCCTGCTCCAGCGGCAGCCGCGCCGGTGGCCGGCCAAGGCCAGGTTCAGGTGCAGTTCACCTCCGATTGCTGGACACAAGTGACCGACGGTAGCGGCAAGGTGCTGTTCAGCGGTCTCAAACGCAAAGGCGACAGCCTGGCAATCAATGGCAAACCACCGTTTGCCGTGCGTCTGGGCTTTGCCCGTGGCGCTCAGGTCAGCTACAACGGCCAGCCGGTTGATGTCGCTCCGTTCACCAGTGGCGAGACTGCTCGCCTGAAGTTGGGTCAATAAGTCATGCACGGCGAATCTCCAATCAAACGTCGCGAATCCCGCAAAATCTGGGTCGGTAACGTGCCTGTTGGCGGCGATGCGCCTATCGCTGTGCAGAGCATGACCAACAGCGACACCAACGATGTTGCGGCCACCGTCGCGCAGATCAATCGCCTGGAAGCGGCCGGCGTCGATATCGTGCGGGTCTCCGTACCGGACATGGACGCTGCCGAAGCCTTCGGCAAGATCAAGCAGCTGGTCAAAGTACCCTTGGTTGCCGACATCCACTTCGACTACCGGATCGCTTTGCGCGTAGCCGAACTGGGTGTCGATTGCCTGCGGATCAACCCGGGCAACATCGGTCGCGAAGACCGCGTGCGTGCGGTGGTGGATGCCGCCCGTGACCGCGGGATCCCGATCCGTATCGGCGTGAACGCCGGTTCCCTGGAAAAAGACCTGCAAAAGAAATACGGCGAGCCGACCCCGGCGGCGCTGGTCGAGTCTGCCTTGCGCCACGTCGAGCACCTTGAGCGCCTGAACTTCCAGGACTTCAAGGTCAGCGTGAAAGCCTCCGATGTGTTCATGGCCGTCGAAGCCTACCGCTTGCTGGCCAAGGAAATCGTCCAGCCGTTGCACCTGGGCATCACCGAAGCCGGTGGTTTGCGTTCCGGCACGGTGAAATCTGCCGTGGGCCTCGGTATGCTGCTCGCCGAAGGGATTGGCGATACTATCCGCATCTCGTTGGCGGCCGACCCGGTCGAGGAAGTGAAAGTCGGCTACGACATTCTCAAATCCCTGCACCTGCGTTCCCGTGGCATCAACTTCATCGCCTGCCCGAGCTGCTCGCGGCAGAACTTCGATGTGGTCAAGACCATGAACGAGCTGGAAGGGCGCCTCGAGGATTTGCTGGTGCCGCTGGATGTCGCGGTTATCGGTTGCGTGGTCAATGGCCCGGGCGAAGCCAAGGAAGCCCATATCGGCTTGACCGGCGGCACGCCGAACCTGATTTACATCGACGGCAAGCCGTCGCAGAAGCTGACGAATGACAATCTGGTGGATGAGCTTGAACGCTTGATCCGCCAGAAAGCGGCCGAAAAGGTCGAAGCTGAAGCTGCCGTTATTGCGCGCGGCTAAGCCTGGCTAAAAAGAGCCGAACGAATTAAGGAATTTAAGTGAGCAAGTCTCTGCAAGCCATTCGTGGCATGAACGACATCCTGCCCGAACAGACTCCCCTGTGGCGTCATTTTGAAGGCACCGTTTCACGCCTGCTGGATAACTACGGTTACAAGCAGATCCGCATGCCGATCGTCGAGTTCACCGAACTGTTCAAGCGTTCCATCGGTGAAGTGACCGACATCGTCGAAAAAGAGATGTACACCTTCGACGACCGTAACGGCGACTCCCTGACCCTGCGCCCTGAAGGCACGGCGGCCTGTGTGCGCGCGGTGCTGGAACACGGCATCACTGGCGGCGGCCAGGTTCAGAAACTCTGGTACATCGGTCCGATGTTCCGCCACGAGCGTCCGCAAAAAGGCCGTTATCGCCAGTTCCACCAGATCGGTGTCGAAGTGTTCAACCTCGACGGTCCGGACATCGACGCCGAGTTGATCGTGCTGACCTGGCGCCTGTGGGGCGAACTGGGCATCCGCGATGCGGTCAAGCTCGAGCTCAACAGCCTGGGCACCAGCGAGTCTCGCGGTCGTTATCGCGAGGCACTGGTCGAGTTCCTGTCCCGGCATCTGGACAAGCTGGACGAAGACAGCCAGCGCCGCCTGAAGACCAACCCGTTGCGGGTCCTGGACACCAAGAACGCCGAGACGCAGGCGATTCTGGTCGATGCGCCGAAAATGGCCGACTACCTCGACGAAGAATCCCGCGTGCATTTCGAGGGCCTCAAGGCTCGTCTGGACGCCGCCGGCATTCCTTATGTGATCAACCCGAAGCTGGTTCGCGGGCTGGACTACTACAGCAAGACCGTTTTCGAATGGGTCACCGACAAACTTGGCGCCCAGGGCACCGTGTGTGCCGGTGGCCGCTACGACGGTCTGGTGGAGCAGATGGGCGGCAAGCCGACCGCTGGCGTTGGCTTTGCCATGGGCATCGAGCGCCTGGTGCTGTTGCTCGAAACCCTGGAGCAGATCCCGCAAGAGATCTCCCGTCAGGTCGACGTCTACCTCTGCGCCTTCGGTGAAGCCGCCGAACTGGCCGGCCTGACCCTCGCAGAGCGCGTTCGTGACCAGTTGCCCAACCTGCGCCTGCAAGTGAATGCCGGCGCCGGCAGTTTCAAAAGCCAGTTCAAGAAGGCCGACAAGAGCGGCGCGCTGTACGCGCTGATCCTCGGTGACGACGAAATGGCCCAGCAAGTGGTAGGTTTCAAACCCCTGCGTGGCCAGGGCGAACAACAAAGCATTGCCTGGGATGCGCTTGCAGCACACCTGGCCACCTGCGTCGTGCAGGGTTGAAGCTGTCTAAACAGCCGAATTAGCGATTAAGGAGTATTGGGGTGTCGAGTACCGAAGACGAACATTTGATGGAATTGAAGGAATGGTGGTCACGCAACGGTAAGCCCCTGGTCACTGGCGGCCTGTTGGCGCTGGTCATCGTGTTCGGCTGGCAGGCGTTCCAGAAGTATCAGAGCAATCAGTCGCAAGGCGCCTCGATTCTCTATCAGCAATTGCTCGAAACCACGCTGACGCCTGACGGCAAGCCTGATGCGGCCCGTGTTTCGGACCTGGCCGGCAAGCTCAACAGCGAGTTCGGCGGCAGCGCCTATGCGCAGTACGGCAGCCTGTTCGTGGCCAAGGTAGCGGTCGACAGCGGCAAGCTGGACGACGCGGTCACCGAGCTCAAGGCCATTGTCGCCAAACCGGCCAACCCGGCGCTGGGCGAAATCGCCCGTCAGCGTCTGGCCCAGGTACTCGGCGCGCAGAACAAGGCCGACGAAGCACTGAAGCTGCTCGAAGGCGATGCCGACAAGGCATTCCTGGCCACTCGCGAAGAGCTCAAGGGTGACCTGTTGGTGCAGCTGGGTCGTACCGACGAGGCGAGCGCGGCGTATCAAAAAGCCAAGGCGGCACTGTCGGATGAAGCGGCGGTCGGTGGCCTGCAAATCAAGCTGGACGACCTGGCCAAAGGGGATGCGTGACGTGATTCGTTGGAAACATGCAGCATTGCTGGCCCTGGCCATTTTGGCCGCGGGTTGCAGCAGCAACAGCAAAAAAGAACTGCCTCCGGCCGAGCTGGTCGACTTCAAGGAAGAAGTGGTTCTGCACAAGCAGTGGAGTCGTTCGATCGGTGACGGTCAGGGCGAAACCTACAACATGCTGGTTCCGGCCATCGATGGCGATACCATCTATGCCGCCGACGTCACTGGCGTGTTGATGGCGATGGACCGCAACACCGGCGACGTCAAATGGAAGAAAGACCTCGAGTTGCCTGTTTCCGGCGCCGTTGGCGTAGGTTACGGTCTGGTCACCATTGGTACGATCAAGGGTGAAATCGTTGCCCTGGACGCGATCAACGGTGAAGAAAAGTGGCGCGCTCGCGTGTCCAGCGAAGTACTGGCGCCGCCAGCCAACAACGGTGACGTCGTGGTGGTTCAGACCCAGGACGATCGTCTGATCGGCCTGGATGCCTCCACCGGTGACCGTCGTTGGATCTATGACAGCACGCCTGCGGTACTGACCCTGCGTGGCACCAGTGCGCCGATCGTGACCAACCGCCTCGCGGTGGCTGGCCTGTCGACCGGTAAAGTGGTTGCCGTGGACATCTCCAACGGCGTACCGGTGTGGGAACAGCGCGTAGCGATCCCGCAAGGTCGTTCGGAGCTGGAGCGCGTGGTCGACATCGACGGTGGCTTGCTGCTGTCGGGCGAGACGCTGTATGTCGCCAGCTATCAGGGGCGCGTTGCTGCTCTGGACCTGCAAAGCGGCCGTCAGCTCTGGCAGCGTGATGCTTCCAGCTATGCCGGTGTCGCCCAGGGTTTCGGTACCGTTTATGTGACCCTGTCTTCGGGCACCGTTGAAGGCGTCGACGAGCGTTCCACCACAGCCTTGTGGAGCAACGACTCGCTGGCCCGCCGTCAACTGTCGGCTCCGGAAGTGTTCTCCAGCTACGTTGCAGTCGGTGACCTGGAAGGTTACCTGCACCTGCTGAGTCAGGTGGACGGTCGTTTCGTCGGCCGCGAGCGCATCGACAGCGACGGCCTGCGTGCCCGTCCGCTGGTGGTGGGTGACACGATTTATGTATATGGCAACAGCGGCAAACTGGAAGCCCTGACCATTAAGTAAAGGTTTGACTATGCTTGGGGTTAACCCCCCAGGCTGCTTCACCGTTTGTAAGAGTGTAGGAGCGAACTTGCTCGCGATGGACGTCAACGATTACGTTGGCAATCTGGATAAACGCGGTGTCTTTGCGTTTTTCGCGAGCAAGCTCGCTCCTGCAAAAAAACACACGGTGATTGCCCCGAGCACCAGCCGCTGCCTCGCAGCGGCTTTTGTATTTTCTGAAATAACGAAGTGGAGAGCCGCATGGTTCCCGTAATCGCCCTGGTGGGCCGACCGAACGTCGGCAAGTCCACCTTGTTCAACCGCCTGACCAGGACTCGTGACGCCATCGTCGGCGACTTGTCCGGTCTGACCCGTGATCGCCAGTACGGTGAGGCCAAGTGGCAAGGGCGTTCCTACATTCTGATCGACACCGGCGGTATCTCCGGTGACGAGCACGGTATGGACGAAAAAATGGCCGAGCAGTCGCTGCTGGCCATTGAAGAAGCGGATGTCGTTCTGTTCCTGGTAGATGCCAAGGCCGGCTTCACCGCCGCCGACCAGATGATCGCCGAACATTTGCGCAAACGTAACAAGCGTTCCCACGTGGTGGCCAACAAGGTCGACAACATCGACCCGGAAATGGCCCGCGCCGAATTCGCCCCGTTGGGCATGGGCCACGCGATCCCGATCGCCGGTGCCCACGGCCGTGGTATCACCCAGTTGCTGGAAATCGCACTGAGTGACTTCCCGAAAGACGAAGACGAGCTGGAAGAAGGCGAGGAAGAAGATGTAGCCGAAGGCGAGGAAGCCAAGCGCATTCCTGGCCCAAGCGAAAAAGACGGGATCAAGATCGCCATCATCGGCCGTCCGAACGTCGGCAAGTCGACCCTGGTCAACCGCATGCTCGGGGAAGACCGGGTAATCGTCTACGACCAACCCGGTACCACCCGCGACAGTATCTACATCCCGTTCGAGCGTAACGACGAGAAGTACACGCTGATCGACACCGCCGGTGTGCGCAAGCGCGGCAAGATCCACGAAGAAGTCGAAAAGTTCTCCGTGGTCAAAACCCTGCAAGCGATCAAAGACGCCAACGTGGTGATCTTCGTGATGGACGCCCGCGAAGGCGTGGTGGATCACGACCTCAACCTGCTGGGCTTTGCCCTTGAGGCCGGTCGTGCATTGGTCATCGCGATCAACAAGTGGGACGGCATGACGCCGAGCGAGCGCGACTTCGTCAAGATCGAGTTGCAGCGTCGTCTGTTCTTCGTCGAGTTTGCCGATATTCACTTTATCTCGGCACTGCACGGCACCGGCGTGGGCAACCTCTACGCGTCGGTACAGAACTCGTTCAAGTCCGCGGTTACCCGCTGGCCGACCAGCCGCCTGACCCAGATCCTGGAAGACGCGGTCAGCGAGCACCAGCCGCCGATGGTCAACAGCCGCCGGATCAAGCTGCGTTATGCTCACCTCGGTGGCGCGAACCCGCCGATCATCGTGATCCACGGCAACCAGATCGAGAAGGTGCCGAAGTCCTACGTGCGTTACCTGGAAAACACCTACCGCCGTGTGCTGAAGCTGGTCGGTACACCGATCCGCATCGAGTTCAAGGGTGGCGAGAACCCGTACGAAGGCAACAAGAACACGCTCACCGACCGTCAGGTCAACAAGAAGCGTCGCTTGATGTCGCACCACAAGAAGGCCGACAAGAAGCGTCGCGACAAGCGCTGATTCAGCGCTTGCTCACTCTTTTGGGGTGGGCTTGTTGTGGCGAGGGGGCTTGCCCCCGTTCGGTTGCGCAGCAGCCGCAATACCTGCAAGTGCGGTCTGCCAGACACACCGAGATTGCAGGATTGGGGTCGCTTCGCGACCCAACGCGGGCAAGCCCGCTCGCCACAGGGTACGGCGGTGATCAATTGAAGAAGGGCGTCTATAAGGCGCCCTTTTTCATGCCTGCCGTTTGGGCTATCCTCGGACTCCCCCGCGCCGCCGTAGAGCCGGGTGTAGAGCAGGGAACCACCGATGATCACCAGCAAGCTGCCGAATGTCGGCATCACTATCTTCACTCAGATGTCTCAGCTCGCGGCTCAGACCGGCGCGCTCAATCTGTCCCAGGGCTTTCCCGATTTCGCGGCCCCGCAGGCCCTGTGCGATGCGGTCGGCCGGCATATCGCCAGCGGCCATAACCAGTATTCGCCAATGACCGGGCTGCCGGTGTTGCGTCAGCAGATCGCGGCGAAGATCGCCCGCAGTTATGGCGTGCAGGTGGATGTGGATACTGAAGTGACGGTTACCCCCGGTGCGACCGAGGCGATTTTCTGTGCCATTCAGGCGGTTATCCACAGCGGTGACGAAGTCATTGTGTTTGACCCGGCATACGACAGCTACGAACCTTCGGTGGAGCTGGCAGGCGGCCGTTGCGTGCATGTGCAACTGGGCCTGAACGATTTCAGTATCGACTTCGAGAAGCTTGCTCAGGCACTGAGCCCGCGCACGCGGATGATCATTCTCAACTCCCCGCACAACCCTAGCGGTGCGTTGATCAGCCGTGACGAACTCGACCAGTTGGCGACGTTAATCCGTGATCGCGATATCTATGTGATCAGCGACGAAGTCTACGAGCACCTGGTGTATGACGGCGTGCCTCACGTTAGCGTGCTGGCCCATGAGGAGTTGTATCAGCGTGCATTCGTGGTCAGTTCGTTCGGCAAGACCTACCACGTCACCGGCTGGAAAACCGGTTATGTGATCGCACCGCCGGCCCTGACGGCGGAATTGCGCAAGGTGCACCAGTACGTCAATTTCTGTGGTGTGACGCCGCTGCAATATGCCTTGGCCGACTTTATGGCCGAGCATCCGGAGCACGTCGAAGAGCTGCCTGCTTTCTATCAGGCCAAGCGTGATCTGTTCTGCGATCTGCTGGCACCGTCGCGTTTCAGTTTCACCCGGGTGACCGGCACCTATTTCCAGTTGGTCGATTACTCGCAGATCCGCCCGGACCTCAATGACGTCGAGATGGCCCTGTGGATGACTCGCGAGCACGGCGTGGCCAGTATCCCGATCTCGGTGTTCTACCAGACGCCACCGGTCGGCCAACGCCTGGTGCGGCTGTGCTTCGCCAAGCGTGAGGAGACCCTGCGTGAAGCGGCGGAAAAACTATGCGTGATCTGAGTGCATTGCCGAAACTGACCGTTGCGCTGATCCAGACGTCCCTGGCCTGGCACGACCGCCAGGCGAACCTCGAGCATTTCGAGCCGTTGCTGGAGCAGGCTCGCGGCGCCGACCTGATCATTCTGCCGGAGATGTTCACCACCGGGTTCTCCATGGAGTCCGAGACCCTCGCCGAAGCGGAAAACGGGCCTACCAGCAAATGGCTGCGGGCTCAGGCTTTGAGGCTTGATGCGGTGATCACCGGTAGCGTGATCGTCCAGGCCGCCGATGGCAGTCATCGCAATCGTCTGTTGTGGGCACGCCCGGATGGCGAGGTGTGGCATTACGACAAGCGTCACCTGTTTCGCATGGCCGGTGAGCATAACCACTACACCCCCGGCGAGCGCCAGGTGCAGTTCGAGCTCAAGGGCTGGCGAGTACGGCCGTTGATTTGCTACGACCTGCGCTTCCCGGTGTGGAGCCGTGACGCCCAGGACACCGACCTGCTGCTGTACACCGCCAACTGGCCCGGTGCGCGGCGCCAGCACTGGAACCGCTTGCTGCCGGCGCGGGCGATCGAGAACCTGTGCTATGTGGCGGCGGTGAACCGTATTGGCACGGATGGCAAAGGTTTTGCGTATACCGGTGACAGCCAGGTCCTGGATTTCCAGGGCGAGACGCTGCTCAGTGCCGGAGAGGCTGACGGGGTGTTCAAGGTGGTGCTGGATGCGGCGGAACTGGCGGCGTATCGCACGCGGTTTCCGGCGAATCTGGATGCCGATACCTTCGAGTTCACCTGAAATCTTTACTGTCTGACAGGGCCTCATCGCGAGCAAGCTCGCTCCCACAGTGACCGCGTTCACACCGATCAAATGTGGGAGCGAGCTTGCTCGCGATGGGGCCGGGACAAGCAATACAAAAACAGGCAGGCAAACAAAAAGGCCCCGAGGTTCACACCCCGGGGCCTTTTGCATTTCAGCGATGGCTTACGCCGCTTTCGCTTCCGGCTGGCTCAGCGAACGGTTCAGTGCGCTGAACAGGGCCTTGAAGCTGGCGGTGGTGATGTTTTCGTCGATGCCGACGCCATGCACCGCGCGTTCGCCGTTCACACGCAGTTCAATGTAGGCCGCAGCCTTGGCATTGGTGCCAGCGCCGATGGCGTGCTCGTTGTAATCCATGATTTCCACCGGTACCGGCAAGCCGGCCACCAGCGCCTCCAGGGCGCCGTTGCCCTTGCCGCGCCAGTGCAGGTTAGTCTCGCCCTGGCCTTGGCTGGCCACTTCCACTTCGACGGCGCTGTGACCGTTTTCTTCCTGCAGGCGATGGCTGACCAGCGCGTACGGGGTGTTGGCCTGCAAGTACTCGCTGTGCAGCAATGCGTGGATCTGCTGGGCGGTCATTTCCAGGCCCAGGCGGTCGGTTTCACGCTGCACGACCTGACTGAACTCGATCTGCATGCGACGCGGCAGGCTGATGCCGTATTCCTGTTCCAGCAGGTAGGCGATACCGCCCTTGCCCGACTGGCTGTTGACGCGGATGACCGCCTCGTAGCTGCGGCCGATGTCGGCCGGGTCGATCGGCAAGTACGGTACTTCCCACAGTGCGTCCGGTTTCTGCTGGGCAAAGCCCTTGCGGATCGCATCCTGGTGCGAGCCGGAGAACGCGGTATGCACCAGGTCGCCGACGTACGGGTGACGCGGGTGCACCTGGATCTGGTTGCACTCTTCGACGACTTTGCGCACGCCGTCGATGTCGGAGAAGTCCAGCTCAGGGTTCACGCCCTGGGTGTAGAGGTTCAACGCCACGGTCACGAGGTCGACGTTACCGGTACGCTCGCCGTTGCCGAACAGGCAGCCTTCGACACGGTCGGCGCCAGCCATCAGGCCCAGTTCGGTGGCGGCAACGCCGGTGCCACGGTCGTTGTGGGTGTGCAGGCTGATGATCACGCTGTCACGACGGTTGATGTGACGGCCAAACCATTCGATCTGGTCGGCATAGATGTTCGGCGTCGCGCATTCCACCGTGGCCGGCAGGTTGAGGATCATCTTGTGCTCGGGCGTCGGGTTCCAGACTTCGATCACCGCGTCGCAGACTTCCTTGGCGAACTCCATTTCGGTGGCGCTGAAGGTTTCCGGCGAGTATTCGAAGGTCCACTCGGTATCCGGCTGCATGGCCGCGTATTTGACGAACAGCTTGGCGGCGTTCACGGCGATGGCCTTGACCCCGTCCTTGTCCTGGTTGAAGACAATGCGGCGGAAGGAAGGGGAGGTCGCGTTGTACAGGTGAACGATGGCTTTCTTCGCGCCGCGCAGGGATTCGAAGGTGCGCTCGATCAGGTCTTCACGGCCCTGGGTCAGCACCTGGATGGTGGTGTCGTCCGGGATGTGGTTGCCTTCGATCAGGGTGCGGACGAAGTCGAAGTCGGTTTGCGAGGCGGCCGGGAACGACGCTTCGATTTCCTTCACGCCGACCTGCACCAGGGTTTTCCAGAAACGCAGCTTCTTGACGGCGTCCATCGGTTCGATCAGCGACTGGTTGCCGTCGCGCAGGTCGGAGCTGCACCAGATCGGCGCGGCGGTGATGGTTTTCGACGGCCAGGTGCGGTCCGGAATGTCGATGGTCGG
The DNA here is from genome assembly GCF_002236115.1 of Pseudomonas jessenii. Classification (GTDB taxonomy): domain Bacteria; phylum Pseudomonadota; class Gammaproteobacteria; order Pseudomonadales; family Pseudomonadaceae; genus Aquipseudomonas; species Aquipseudomonas jessenii. The sequence goes on from NZ_NIWT01000004.1 coordinate 335,832, forward strand.
GAACGCGCGGTATTTCGAAGACGGGTCTTTGAGCATGCTCATCAGGAAATCCTTATTGTGTTGGCCGAAAAAAGGCGGCCTGCCGGTGGATCAAAAGTTCTTGGACTAACGCTTGGGACGAGGCACCACGATTCAGCCCGGCAGTCGTGCACTGACGAGGCACAGGCTGCGGTGTTGGCGGAGCTGAATGAGGGTGTGAGAGGTTTTCATGCCTTCAACCCTAACCTTGGGGGGGAAAGATGGCAAGCAGTCGAAAAAAATTGAGAGGAATACTCGTGAACGGGTATTTATCGAGATTTTATTGCTGCGATTGGCAGTGATTGTTTTGTTGTTTGCGCGAGGTTTGAGTGGTGCGCAATTGATGATGTGACACTGCCGGACTGCTTTCGGTGTCTGTGATATTGCCATCGCGAGCAAGCTCGCTCCCACAGGTACAGCGCAATCCCTGTGGGAGCGAGCTTGCTCGCGATGAGGCCATCAGCTTCAACAAAAAGCTAGGGCTGAAACGCACCAATGAAGATAGCCGGATCGACCCGCGCATCGTTCAGGCTGATGTTCCAGTGCATGTGCGGTCCGGTCGCGCGGCCGGTCGCACCGACTTTGCCGACCACGTCACCACGGGCCAGTGGCTGCCCCACCTTCACGTCGATTTTCGACATGTGGCAGAACATGCTGATAAACCCCTGGCCATGGTCGACGAACACCGTGTTGCCATTGAAGAAATAGTTACCGATCAGGATCACCTTGCCGGCGGCCGGGGTCTTGATTGGCGTACCGCCGGGTACGGCGAAGTCCAGGCCTGAGTGGGGGTTGCGTTCTTCACCGTTGAAAAAGCGCCGCACGCCGAACTTGCTCGACAGCGGCCCGTTCACTGGTTTGTCCAGCAGCAGGTTGCTCGGGGTGTTGGGGCTGAACGTGCGGTAGGCAGTAATCTGCTCAGCCAGTTCACGCTCGATGCGCTTGAGATTTTCCGGGTCCGGATTGACCTGTTGGGTGTTCTTCAGGGTAATGCGCTGTTCCGGGTATTTCTTGTTGCCAACCGTAAAATTCAGATTACGGCCGCCGCTGCTGACCGATTGAACCCCCGGCTTGACCGTCAGCGGCAGGCCGACAATGGCCAGCCAGTTGTTCTGTTCCTTCACTACCAGCACCGGTTTGCCTTGATAAGTGGCTTTTGGTGCCTGGGCGGACGTGCCCAGGTCCACCACCGAAACGCCTCCCGGCACCGGTTTGTTCAACTGGCGAGTAATGTAGCTGTCGGCATGGGCGTTGAAGGTCAGGAGCAGCAACAGCAACGGAGCAAAGAAACGCGGCATGGATCAATCCAGTAAAGAAAGGGTGACGGGCGTCAGGTGATTGTCTTCGACCCGCACTTGCAGTTCGCCCTCGCCCAGTTTGGCCTTCAGGCGCTGGCCGGTATGGGTTTGCGCGGCGTTGCGGATCGCGTTGCCGCGCTCGTCCAGCAAGATGCTGTAGCCACGGCCGAGGGTCGCCAACGGGCTGACCACATGCAGTGTCTGCATCTGGCTGTGCAACTGCAGGCGACGGCTCTTCAGCCCTTCGCGGATCGCGCGCGGCAGGCGTTCGGCCAGGCTGTCGAGGCGCTGGCGAAGCATTGCCAGTTGCCGGCCCGGATGTTGTGCAGCCAGACGGGTTTCCAGGCGGATCAAGCGTTCGCGGCGGGTGTTGAGGCTGCGCTCGAACGCGCGGCGCATGCGCATGTCCAGGTCATCCAGGCGTTGCGCTTGCTGGCGCAGGCGCTCGCCGGGATGACGCAGGCGCCGGGAAACGCCTTCCAGGCGCAGGCGGTCGCGCATCAAGCGGTCCCGCATGCGCATCACCAGCCGTCGGTGCAGGCTTTCGACCCGACGCACCAGGTCGCTGGAATCCGGTGCCAGCAATTCGGCGGCAGCGGAGGGGGTGGGCGCGCGTACGTCGGCCACGAAGTCGCTGATCGACACGTCGGTTTCATGGCCGACCGCGCTGACAATCGGCGTCACGCAAGCGTCTACGGCACGGGCCACGGCTTCTTCGTTGAAGCACCAGAGATCTTCCAGCGAGCCACCGCCCCGGGCCAGGATCAGTGCGTCGAAACCGCGGGCATCGGCCAGTTTCAGGGCGCGGACAATCTGCGCTGTGGCTTCGCGGCCCTGTACGGCGGTAGGGATCAGGGTCAATTGCACCTGCGGTGCACGACGGCGGAACACGCTGATGATGTCGCGGATCACCGCCCCAGTGGGCGAACTGATGATGCCGATGCGTTGCGGATGCGCCGGCAACGGCACCTTGCGCTCGGCACTGAACAGGCCTTCGGCGCTGAGCTTTTCCTTCAAGGCATCGAAGGCCAGGCGCAGCGCGCCATCGCCAGCCGGCTCCACGGTGTCGAGGATCAGCTGATAATCACCGCGCCCCTCGAACAGCGAGACCTTGCCACGCACCTTGACCGCCAGGCCGTCTTTCAAGGCCTGGCGAACCCGTGCCGCGTTCTGCCGGAACAACGCGCAACGGACCTGGGCGCCGCTGTCCTTGAGGGTGAAATAGACGTGGCCGGAAGCCGGGCGGGCGAGGTTGGAGATTTCGCCTTCGACCCAGATGTTGCTGAACACGTCTTCAAGCAACACCCGCGCGCGGCCGTTGAGCTGGCTGACGGTCAGGACTTCGCGGTCCAGGCCGAGTCTTGCAAAGGGATCTTTAATCATGGGGCGCAGTTTAAAGGCATTTGCCTGGCAATCTCCACGACTGCTCACAAATCCATTGAGGGCATTTATGTGGGAGCGAGCTTGCTCGCGATGGGGCCAGCAAATTCAGCATTGATGTGCCAGACAGATCGCCATCGCGAGCAAGCTCGCTCCCACAGAGGTAAAGTCGCCTCATGTGATCAAGGAAGATGTTCGGATGAATGTGTTTGAACTGTTGAACCAATGGCCATTCGGCCCGCTGGACTGGGTGGTAATCGGTGCGGGCATCGCCCTGGCCTACATCGTGTTCGGCATCGCCGGTTTCGGCACCGCACTGGTGGCCGGGCCGATTCTGATTCTGTTCATGCCGCTGTCGAAGATCGTGCCGTTGCTGGTGTTGCTCGATTTTGTCGCGGCATTCGGCAATCTGCTGCCTTCGCGGCGCGATGTGGCGAGGCCGGAGTTGTTGCGGTTGCTGCCGTGCATGGCGGTGGGCTGCACACTTGGCGTGATATTCCTGCTGAACCTGAAATCCGACCTGTTGCTGCTGCTGATGGGGCTGTTTATTAGCGCCTATGCAATTTACAGCCTGTGGATAAAGGTCCGTCCGGCGCAGTTGTCCGCCGCGTGGGCGCTGCCGATGGGGACGGTGGGCGGAATGTTTGGCGCGTTGTTTGGCAGCGGCGGCTTTCTCTATGCGATCTATTTGAACAGCCGGTTGCCCAAGGAGGCAGCCAGGGCCACCCAGAGTGCGCTGATCAGTTGCAGTACGGTGGTGCGTTTGAGCCTGTTTGCAATCGCCGGTGTGTATGCCGATTTGCCGTTGCTGGTGCTGGCGGTTTGTCTGTTGCCGGCGATGGTGCTGGGGCTGTGGTTCGGTCGACGGCTGACCATGCGCTTGTCCCGCGAGGCGTTTGTGCGCCTGGTGACGTGGTTGGTGCTGGCCAGTGGGATCGCGTTGATCGGACGCTATCTCAGTACCTGAAGATTCAACTTGTGGCGAGACGCTTTGTGTGGGAGCGAGCTTGCTCGCGATGGGGTCAGCAAATTCAGCATTGATGTGCCAGACAGATCGTCATCGCGAGCAAGCTCGCTCCCACAGAAGAGCCCCCCCAATGCAAGCTGTTCAGTCGTTGTACTGGCTCAACAAACGCTCCAGTCGCGCACTGAGGCGGCGTTTGATTTCGGTCTCGATGTGCGGGGCGAAATCGTCGATCACGTCTTGCATGATCAATTGCGCGGCGGCGCGCAATTCGCTGTCCAGGTGCAGCAAGTCATCCGGGTTCTTGCTGGGGGCGGGCGCCGACGTTGCCGCGGTGACGGGTTCAACGATCGGGGCAGGCGTTGTCGGTACGACGGGTGGCGAAGGTTCGCTCACGGCGTCGAACAACATGGGAATCTGTTCCTGATCACCTTCCTCGACCGTGTCGGTCAGCAGAGGCGGTTGCAGGTTGTCATCGCCGAGCAATTGGCGGATCGACTCAAGGTCGTCCAGCAGGTGCGCGGACTGTTGCAGCGGTTTTGGAGTGTCCATTGGAAGGCTCAGAGTCGCTGTAAACGGTGATCTTGCAGAGGATAGCCCTGTTCGCGGTAGAAACGGAAACTCTCCCGCGCGGCCGCTCTGATCGTCGGATCCTCCACCACCACTTCCGCCACCCGGGCGAACCTGTTGGCGAAGACCGGGACTTTCAGGTCGAGATTGACCAGCAAATCCTGATGTTGACCGCAGTCATCGCCCAACCCCAGGACAATCAAACCCTCAGGCTCGGTGTCGGCGGGGCCGTGGGGCACGAAGCTTTCGCCCTTGAACGCCCACAGCCGCGCATCGAGATCGTCACGCTGGGCCGCGTCGCTGCAATGCAGGTAGATGCGGTGGCCCATGCGCCAGGCTTTCTCGGTGAGCTTGCAGGCAAAGTCCAGGCGTGCCGAAGGATCGGCGCTGGGCAGGATATAGAAGTCGACTTTGGTCATTGCGGTTCCAGAGCGGCAAGCGGCGTCACCGGGAAGTGACGCCGCCGCCCATCAACGGTTTCAGGCTTTGGCGCGGTCCAGCAGGTATTGGGTCAGCAGGGGAACCGGACGGCCAGTGGCGCCCTTGTCCTTGCCGCCGCTGGTCCAGGCCGTGCCGGCGATGTCCAGGTGCGCCCAGTTCAGGTTCTTGGTGAAGCGCGACAGGAAGCAGGCCGCAGTGATGGTGCCGGCTTTCGGGCCGCCAATGTTGGCGATGTCGGCGAACGGGCTGTCCAGCTGTTCCTGGTACTCATCGAACAGCGGCAGTTGCCAGGCGCGGTCGTCGGCAGCCTTGCCGGCGCTCAGCAGTTGGCCGATCAGTTCGTCATTGTTGCCCAGCAAGCCCGAGGTGTGGGAACCCAGGGCAACCACGCAGGCGCCGGTCAGGGTCGCGATGTCGATGACCGCTTGCGGCTTGAAGCGCTCGGAGTAGGTCAGGGCGTCGCACAGCACCAGACGGCCTTCGGCGTCGGTGTTGAGGATTTCCACGGTCTGGCCGCTCATGGTGGTGACGATGTCGCCCGGGCGCGAAGCGTTGCCGCTCGGCATGTTCTCGGCGCAGGCCAGGATGCACACCAGGTTGATCGGCAGCTTCAGCTCGAGCACGGCACGCAGGGTACCGAACACGCTGGCGGCGCCGCCCATGTCGTACTTCATTTCATCCATGCCGGCACCCGGCTTGAGGCTGATGCCGCCGGTGTCGAAGGTGATGCCTTTGCCGACCAGCGCGTACGGCTTCTCGGATTTCTTGCCACCGTTGTATTGCATGACAATCAGGCGCGGAGGCTGGGCGCTGCCCTGGCCGACGGCGTAGAACGAGCCCATGCCCAGAGCCTTGATCTTCTTCTCGTCGAGGACTTCGACTTTCAGGTCCTTGAATTCTTTGCCCAGGTCTTTGGCCTGCTCACCGAGGAAGGTCGGGTGACAGATGTTCGGCGGCAGGTTACCCAGGTTACGGGTGAAGGCCATGCCGTTGGCGATGGCGGTGGCGTGGGTCACGGCGCGTTGCACTTCAGCCTGGGCGGCCTTGATGGTCAGCAGGGTGATTTTCTTCAGCGCGCGGGGTTCGGCTTTCTGGCTCTTGAACTGGTCGAAGCTGTACTCGCCGTCCACCAGGGTTTCGGCCAGCAGGCGGGTCTTGCCATAACTGTCGCGGCCTTTGACGACCACTTCATCCAGGGCCAGCACCGCATCGCTGCCGCCCAGGCTTTTGAGGGTATTGAGGATGCCGGCGATGATCTTGCGGAACGGGCGGTCACCCAGTTCGTCGTCCTTGCCAACGCCCACCAGCAGCACACGCTCGGCCTTGAGGTTCGGCAGGCTGTGCAGCAGCAGGCTCTGGCCGACCTTGCCGGCCAGGTCGCCGCGCTTGAGCACAGTGCTGATCGCGCCGCCGCTCAGTTCGTCGAGTTGTCTGGCAACACCGCCGAGCTTGCGGCCTTCGCCGACGGAGACCACGAGAGTGGCGGTCTTCAACGTTTCGGGGTTGACGCTTTTTACAACCAGTTCCATGTCCGGGTCCCTGAATTGATGGTTATCACGCATGCGCCCGACACCTTATGTGCGTCGATTGCTTATAAATAGAAAGGCGCCAGGATCGACCGGCGACAAAGGCCGCAGTTTGAACCTCGCTACCGGCGGCTGACAACCCTCGACCGCACGAATGTAGGAGCGAGCCTGCTCGCGAAGAACCCAAGATTGACGCAGGGTGTCAGGCTCCCCGCGTTATCGTTGACGACCATCGCGAGCAGGCTCGCTCCTACAAGGGGGGATGCATTGCGCAGTGACAGGCGCATCCAATCACAGGATAATGCGCCATCTTTTTTCGGCGGCTCTGCCTTGCGGGCTGTCCGATACGTTTGCTTGTTCGGCCGCCTTAGCCTGACAACCCTGGAGTGTCTGGTTTGATCGTCTTCCGTTATCTATCCCGCGAAGTCCTGTTGACCTTGAGCGCCGTCAGTGCCGTGCTGCTGGTCATCATCATGAGCGGTCGCTTCATCAAATACCTCGCCCAGGCGGCTTCGGGCCTGCTGGATCCGGGGTCGTTGTTCCTGATCATGGGCTATCGCCTGCCGGGCTTCCTCCAGCTGATCCTGCCGCTGGGGCTGTTTCTCGGGATCCTGTTGTCCTACGGTCGCCTGTACCTCGAAAGCGAAATGACCGTGCTCTCGGCCACGGGCATGAGCCAGCAGCGGCTGTTTTGCATGACGCTGTTCCCGGCCACCCTGGTTGCGCTCGTCGTGGCGTGGCTGAGCCTGAGCCTGGCGCCACAGGGGGCCAATCAGTTTCAGTTGCTGCTGAACAAGCAGGATGCCCTGACCGAATTCGATACCCTGGAGCCAGGGCGTTTCCAGGCTTTGCGCGACGGCACCCGGGTCACCTACACCGAGAGCATGTCCGATGACCGCGTCAATCTGGGTGGTGTGTTCATCTCGCAAAAAAACATCAGTTCCAATAACAAGGATCGCGGGATTTCTGTGCTGGTGGCGGAAAAGGGGCGCCAGGAAATTCGTCCGGACGGCAACCGCTACCTGATTCTTGATAACGGCTATCGCTATGACGGTAGTCCGGGGCAGGCCGACTACCGGGCGATCAAGTATGACGAGTACGGTGTGTTGCTGCCAAAACCGGAAGTCAGTGACGAAGTCACCGACCGTGACGCAATGCCGACCCGTACATTGATCGGCAGTGACGACATTCGCATGCGCGCCGAGCTGCAATGGCGCATGTCTCTGCCGTTGCTGGTGTTCATCGTGACCTTGATGGCGGTGCCGCTGTCACGGGTCAACCCGCGTCAGGGCCGATTCCTCAAGTTACTGCCGGCGATTCTTCTTTATATGGCTTACCTGAGCATTCTGATTGCCGCCCGCGGGGCCCTCGACAAGGGCAAGATCCCTGCGGTGTTTGGCTTGTGGTGGGTGCACGGGATTTTCCTGTCCATCGGCCTGGGCTTGCTCTACTGGGAACCCTTGAGCTTGAAGAGGGCGAGTCGCCGCAGCGCGCTGGAGGTGGCCCGTGGTTAAGCTTGATCGCTACATTGGTAGCAGTGTGTTCATGGCGATCCTGGCGGTGCTCGGGATCATTCTTGGTCTGGCGACACTGTTTGCCTTCATCGACGAGATGGGGGAAATCAGCGATACCTACACCCTGGTCGATGTGCTGAGTTATGTGTTGTTGACCGCTCCGCGCCGGATGTACGAAATGCTGCCGATGGCTGCGCTGATCGGCTGCCTGATCGGTCTGGGGAGCCTGGCCAGCAACAGTGAGCTGACCATCATGCGCGCCGCCGGTGTGTCGATCGGCCGGATCGTCTGGGCGGTCATGAAGCCGATGCTGGTATTGATGCTGGCCGGCGTGCTGGTCGGCGAGTACGTCGCTCCGCCCGCTGAAACCGCCGCGCAGGCCAATCGCTCGCTGGCCCAGGGCAGCGGTGATGCGCAAAGCGCCAGGCACGGCTTGTGGCACCGCCAGGGCGATGAGTTCATTCACGTCAACTCGGTACAACCCAACGGCATCCTGTATGGCGTGACCCGTTATCGCTTCGACAAAGAGCGGCACATGCTGTCGGCGAGTTTCGCCAAGCGTGCCAACTTCGAAAACGATCACTGGCAGTTGTCGGATGTCACGACCACGCTGTTCCACGAGCGCAGCACCGAAGTGGTTTCGACCCCGCAAGAGCGCTGGGACGTTGCGTTGAGTCCGCAGTTGCTGAACACCGTGATCATGGTGCCCGAGTCGCTGTCGATCAGTGGCCTGTGGAGTTACATCCACTATCTGGCGGACCAGGGGCTGAACAATGGCCGCTACTGGCTGGCATTTTGGGTCAAGGTGTTGCAGCCGCTGGTGACTGCTGCTCTGGTGTTGATGGCGATTTCCTTCATCTTTGGTCCGCTGCGCTCGGTGACCCTGGGTCAACGGGTGTTCACCGGCGTGCTGGTGGGCTTCACCTTCCGCATCGTTCAGGATCTGCTGGGGCCTTCGAGCCAGGTGTTCGGCTTCCCGCCGTTGCTTTCGGTGCTGGTGCCGGCGGGTGTTTGTGCCGTGGCGGGACTCTGGCTGTTGCGTCGAGCTGGCTGATGGCGGGCATTTTCCGACCGCTTTGACGTTAAAAAACGCCCTTGTCGCAAGACCGGGGCGTTTTTGTAGGCGCCGTCTGACCTGCGAACGTGACGCTTGCGCCGTGGATCAGGTACAATTCCCGGCTATTTTTCGGCGGGCTATGCCTGCAGCCTTTTTGAGTGTTGATCCGTGAGTGATTTGAGTCATATCCGCAATTTCTCCATCATCGCCCACATTGACCATGGCAAGTCGACGCTGGCCGATCGCTTCATCCAGATGTGTGGCGGCCTCGCCGAGCGCGAAATGGAAGCCCAGGTCCTGGACTCCATGGACCTCGAGCGTGAACGCGGGATCACCATCAAGGCGCACAGCGTCACCCTGTATTACAAGGCTCGCGACGGTATCAACTACCAGCTGAACTTCATTGATACCCCCGGCCACGTTGACTTCACCTATGAGGTGAGCCGTTCGCTGGCTGCCTGTGAAGGCGCGCTGTTGGTGGTCGATGCCGGTCAAGGCGTTGAAGCACAGTCGGTTGCCAACTGCTACACGGCCATCGAGCAGGGCCTGGAAGTGATGCCGGTGCTGAACAAGATCGACCTGCCACAGGCCGATCCGGACCGTGTTAAAGAAGAAATCGAAAAAATCATCGGCATCGATGCCACCGATGCGGTCGAGTGTTCGGCCAAGACCGGCCTGGGCGTCGACGAAGTGCTCGAGCGCCTGGTCGCCACCATTCCTGCACCGACCGGCAACTACGAAGATCCGCTGCAAGCGTTGATCATCGACTCCTGGTTCGACAACTACCTGGGTGTTGTTTCCCTGGTACGCGTGCGCCACGGTCGTGTGAAGAAGGGCGACAAGATCCTGGTCAAGTCCACCGGCAAGATCCACCTGGTAGACAGCGTCGGTGTATTCAACCCGAAGCACACCCCTACCGCTGACCTCAAGGCCGGTGAAGTGGGCTTCATCATCGCCAGCATCAAGGACATTCACGGTGCGCCAGTGGGCGACACCCTGACCTTGAGCTCGACGCCGGACGTTGATGTACTGCCAGGCTTCAAACGTATTCAGCCGCAGGTTTACGCCGGTCTGTTCCCGGTCAGCTCCGACGACTTCGAAGATTTCCGCGAAGCGCTGCAAAAGCTCACCCTGAACGACTCGTCGCTGCAATACACGCCGGAAAGCTCTGACGCACTGGGCTTCGGCTTCCGTTGCGGCTTCCTCGGCATGCTGCACATGGAAATCATCCAGGAGCGCCTGGAGCGCGAGTACAACCTGGACTTGATCACCACTGCGCCGACGGTAATCTTCGAGCTGCTGCTCAAGACCGGCGAGACGATCTACGTCGATAACCCGTCGAAGCTCCCGGACCTGTCCTCGATCGAAGACATGCGTGAGCCGATCGTGCGGGCCAATATTCTTGTGCCGCAAGAGCACCTGGGCAACGTCATTACCCTGTGCATCGAAAAACGTGGTGTGCAGGTTGACATGCTGTTCCTCGGCTCCCAGGTACAAGTGACCTACGACCTGCCGATGAACGAAGTGGTGCTGGACTTCTTCGACCGCCTGAAATCCACCAGCCGCGGCTATGCTTCGCTGGACTACCATTTCGATCGTTATCAATCGGCTAGCCTGGTGAAACTGGACGTGCTGATCAACGGTGACAAGGTCGACGCTCTGGCGCTGATCGTGCACCGTGACAACTCGCACTACAAAGGTCGCCAGTTGACCGAGAAGATGAAAGAACTGATTCCGCGGCAGATGTTCGACGTGGCAATCCAGGCCGCCATTGGCGGGCAGATTGTGGCGCGGACAACCGTCAAGGCGCTCAGAAAGAACGTATTGGCCAAATGCTACGGTGGTGACGTCAGCCGTAAGAAGAAACTGCTGGAGAAGCAAAAGGCCGGTAAGAAACGCATGAAGCAGGTCGGCAACGTGGAGATTCCACAGGAAGCCTTCCTTGCAGTGCTCAGGTTGGATAGTTAGGTCCTATGTCGCTAAATTTCCCGCTGTTGCTGGTCATTGCCGTGTTCGTCTGCGGCCTGTTGGCGTTGCTCGATCTGTTGATCCTGGCCCCGCGTCGGCGTGCCGCCATCGCTTCCTATCAGGGCAGCGTCAGCCAGCCTGACATGGTCGTGGTCGAGAAGCTGAACAAAGAGCCGCTGCTGGTTGAATACGGCAAGTCGTTCTTCCCGGTGTTGTTCATCGTGCTGGTGCTGCGTTCGTTCCTGGTGGAACCGTTCCAGATTCCTTCCGGTTCGATGAAGCCAACCCTGGATGTCGGCGACTTCATCCTGGTGAGCAAGTTTTCCTACGGGATCCGCTTGCCGGTGATCGACAAGAAAGTCATCGAAGTCGGTGATCCGCAGCGCGGCGATGTGATGGTGTTCCGCTACCCGAGCGACCCGAACGTCAACTACATCAAGCGTGTGGTTGGTTTGCCGGGCGACACGGTTCGCTACACCGCCGACAAGCGCCTGTTCGTCAACGGTCAATCGATTGCCGAGCAACTGGTCGGCTCCGAGCCGGGCACGCTGGGCAGCGCTGAGCTCTACAAGGAAAAACTCGGTGTGGCCGAGCACATGATCCGCAAGGAAATGAGCCGCTACCGCGCAATGCCGGACCATTCGTGGACCGTGCCGGCCGGGCACTACTTCATGATGGGCGACAACCGCGACAACTCGAACGACAGTCGCTACTGGGATGATCCGAACATTCCCAAGGATCTGCTGGGCATGGTTCCCGACAAGAATATCGTCGGCAAGGCCTTTGCGGTCTGGATGAGCTGGCCGGAACCCAAACTCAGCCACCTGCCGAATTTCTCGCGGGTTGGCCTGATCAAGTAATCAGACACGGCGCTGTTGAACACAGCGCCGAATGCATTTCTGGAGCCGGCACAATGGGCGCCAGAGGCATGAAAACAATGATATTCAGGACGTTATTTTTGAACACAGCTTTAATTGTCCCAAGCCTGCGCCAACTTACGGCGATGGCGGTGGAATCCAGCCACGAACTCAGCGTGGGTAAACCGTGAGCGTCTCCTTAAGCCGTCTAGAGCGTCAGCTCGGCTACACCTTCAAGGATCAGGAACTGATGGTCCTGGCCCTGACTCACCGCAGCTTTGCCGGGCGTAACAACGAACGCCTGGAATTCCTCGGTGACGCCATTCTCAACTTCGTCGCCGGCGAGGCGTTGTTCGAGCGCTTCCCGCTGGCTCGCGAAGGCCAGTTGTCGCGTTTGCGCGCACGTCTGGTCAAAGGTGAGACCCTGGCCGTACTGGCCCGTGGTTTCGATCTGGGCGAATACCTGCGCCTGGGCTCGGGCGAGCTGAAAAGCGGCGGTTTCCGTCGCGAGTCGATTCTGGCCGATGCCCTCGAAGCGCTGATCGGTGCGATCTACCTCGATGCTGGCATGGAAATGGCCCGCGAGCGTGTGCTCGCCTGGCTGGCCGGCGAGTTCGAAGGCCTGACGCTGGTCGACACCAACAAAGATCCAAAGACCCGCCTGCAAGAGTTCCTGCAGTCCCGTGGTTGTGAGCTGCCGCGTTACGAAGTGGTGGATATCCAGGGTGAGCCGCATTGCCGGACGTTCTTCGTCGAATGCGAAATCATCTTACTGAATGAAAAAAGCCGAGGTCAGGGTGTGAGTCGTCGTATTGCCGAACAGGTAGCGGCCGCCGCAGCACTGATTGCCCTGGGTGTGGAGAATGGCAATGACTGATACAAACGCAACTCGCTGTGGCTATGTTGCCATCGTCGGCCGTCCGAACGTGGGCAAGTCCACGTTGCTGAACCACATCCTGGGTCAGAAGCTGGCGATCACCTCGCGCAAACCGCAAACCACCCGTCACAACATGCTCGGTATCAAGACCGAGGGCGATGTGCAGGCGATCTACGTCGATACCCCTGGTATGCACAAGGGCGGCGAAAAGGCCCTGAACCGCTACATGAACAAGACCGCTTCGGCGGCGCTGAAAGACGTCGACGTGGTGATCTTCGTGGTCGACCGCACCAAGTGGACCGAAGAAGACCAGATGGTTCTCGAGCGCGTCCAGTACGTGACCGGCCCGCTGATCGTGGCGTTGAACAAGACCGACCGCATCGAAGACAAGGCCGAGCTGATGCCGCACCTGAGCTGGTTGCAGGAGCAGTTGCCGAATGCGCAGATCATCCCGATTTCCGCGCAGCACGGGCATAACCTCGATGCACTGGAACGCGTGATTGCCGAGCACCTGCCGGAAAACGATCACTTCTTCCCGGAAGACCAGATCACCGACCGCAGCAGCCGTTTCCTCGCCGCCGAGCTGGTGCGCGAGAAAATCATGCGCCAGATGGGCGCCGAGCTGCCGTACCAGATCACCGTTGAAATCGAAGAGTTCAAGCAGCAGGGCAAGACCCTGCACATTCATGCCTTGATCCTCGTCGAGCGCGATGGCCAGAAAAAAATCATCATTGGCGACAAGGGCGAGCGCATCAAGCGCATCGGCACCGAAGCGCGCAAGGACATGGAGCTGCTGTTCGACTCCAAGATCATGCTCAACCTGTGGGTCAAGGTTAAGGGTGGCTGGTCCGATGACGAGCGTGCATTGCGTTCGTTGGGTTACGGCGACCTGTAATACGTTTTCCGGATCAACAATGATCCCCTGTGGGAGCGAGCTTGCTCGCGATAACGGTCTGTCAGTCAACATTGATGTTGAATATCAGGCCCTCATCGCGAGCAAGCTCGCTCCCATATTGGTTTCAGGTTGTATGTAAAACTGCGCTCCTTCATCGAGAACTGCGATTTCCATGTCCCAAGCGCCCGCCCAACCCGCCTATGTCCTGCACTCCCGCGCCTACCGTGAAAACAGCGCGCTGGTGGACTTCCTCACGCCGCAAGGTCGGCTGCGGGCGGTGTTGCGCAGTGCGCGGGGCAAGGCCGGGACACTGGCGCGGCCGTTCGTGCCATTGGAAGTCGAGTTCCGGGGCAAGGGCGAGCTGAAGAATGTCGGGCGCATGGAGAGTGCTGGCATCTCCACCTGGCTCAATGGCGAGGCGCTGTTCAGCGGTCTTTACCTCAATGAATTGCTGATTCGCCTGTTGCCCGCCGAAGATCCTCATCCCGGCGTATTCGATCACTACGCTGCGACTTTGCTGGCGCTGGCTGAAGGTCGTGCTCTGGAGCCCTTGCTGCGCTCCTTCGAGTGGCGCTTGCTCGATGACCTCGGCTACGGTTTTTCCCTGACGACTGATATTCATGATCAACCCATCGCGCCGGACGGCCTCTACCGTTTGCAAGTGGATGCCGGGCTTGAACGTGTCTACCTGCTGCAACCGGGCCTGTTCAACGGCACCGAATTGCTGGCCATGGCTGAAGCCGACTGGTCTGCCCCCGGCGCTTTGTCTGCCGCCAAGCGCTTGATGCGCCAGGCGTTGGCCGTTCACCTGGGCGGCCGTCCACTTGTCAGTCGCGAGCTGTTTCGCAAGCCCTGATCACACCGTATGCTGTGCACCGAACTTTCTCTTCTTCTGGAGCGCTTCCGTGACCACCAGCACCCGTATTCTTCTTGGCGTGAACATCGACCACGTTGCCACCCTGCGTCAGGCCCGGGGCACCCGTTACCCGGACCCGGTCAAGGCTGCACTGGACGCGGAAGAGGCGGGCGCCGACGGCATCACCGTGCACCTGCGCGAAGACCGTCGGCACATTCAGGAGCGCGACGTTCTGCTGCTCAAGGACGTGCTGCAAACCCGCATGAACTTCGAAATGGGTGTCACCGAGGAAATGATGCAGTTCGCCGAGCGCATCCGCCCGGCGCACATTTGCCTGGTGCCGGAAACCCGTCAGGAACTGACCACCGAAGGTGGCCTGGATGTGGCGGGGCAGGAGGCGCGGATCAAGGCGGCGGTCGAGCGTCTGTCGAAGATCGGCTCCGAAGTGTCGCTGTTCATTGATGCCGATGAGCGCCAGATCGAAGCTTCCCGTCGTGTCGGCGCGCCAGCCATCGAGTTGCACACCGGGCGTTATGCCGATGCCGAGACGCCGACCGAAGTCGCCGAAGAACTCAAGCGTGTAGCCGATGGCGTGGCCTTCGGTCTGGCCCAGGGCCTGATCGTCAATGCCGGTCATGGCCTGCACTATCACAACGTCGAAGTCGTGGCGGCGATCAAGGGCATCAACGAACTGAACATCGGCCATGCGCTGGTGGCCCATGCGCTGTTCGTTGGCTTCAAGTCGGCTGTTTCGGAGATGAAGGCGCTGATTCTGGCGGCTGCGAAAGCTTAAAAGACAAACACAAAATCCTGTGGGAGCGAGCTTGCTCGCGATAGCGGTCTGACAGACACAATTGGTGTGACTGACTGGGCCTCATCGCGAGCAAGCTCGCTCCCACATTTGATGTTGGGTGGCTGTCAGAGCGGTGCAGGTTCCTGCGACGGCTTGCTCTTGTCGATCCCCGGAACAAGCAGTTTGCCCTCGGCGACCTGGTCCCCTTCAAGCTGCGGCTGCGTGACCCAGGTCAGGATGTCGTAGTAGCGACGGATGTTCGCCACGAAATGCACCGGTTCGCCGCCGCGGGCGTAGCCGTAACGGGTTTTGCTGTACCACTTCTTTTCCGACAGGCGCGGCAGGATCTTCTTTACGTCCAGCCATTTGTCCGGGTTCAACCCTTCCTTGGCCGCCAGTTTGCGTGCGTCATCCAGGTGGCCGCTGCCGACATTGTAGGCCGCCAGGGCAAACCAGGTCCGGTCCGGTTCCTGAATCGAGTCGTCGAGCTGGTCTTTCGTGTAAGCCAGGTACTTGGCGCCGCCCATGATGCTCTGCCTGGGGTCCAGGCGGTTGGACACGCCCATGGCCTGCGCGGTGTTCTGGGTCAGCATCATCAGGCCGCGCACGCCGGTCTTGGACGTGACCGTCGGTTGCCACAACGACTCCTGGTACCCGATGGCCGCCAGCAGGCGCCAGTCGACTTTCTCCTTCTTGGCGTAGGCCTTGAAGTGCTGTTCGTACTTGGGCAGGCGTTGCTGCAAGTGTTGGGCAAACGTGGTGGCGCCCATGTAGCCGAGGACGTCGACATGCCCGTAGTAGCGGTCCTTGAGGCGTTGCAGGGTGCCGTTCTTCTTGACCTTGTCGAGGTAATCGTTGATTTCGTTGAGCAGGCTGTTGTCGTCGCCCGGGGCGACGGCCCAGCTCTGGTTGCTGGCGTCGCCGAGGTCGAAGGCGACCCGGATGTTGGTGAAGTACACCTGGTTCATCGCCACTTCGTTGGAGTCGACCAGGGTCAGGTCGATCTGACCTTCATCCACCATGCGCAGGAGATCGACGACCTCGACCGCGTCAGACTCTTCGTATTCGATGCCAGGAAACCTCTGTTTCAGCTGCGCCAGTTGTTCGGCGTGGGTGCTGCCCTTGAGCACCATGATCTTCTTGCCCACCAGATCCTTCGCATCGGTTGGCCGGGACTGGCCGTTGCGATAGATGATCTGCGGGGTGACTTCCAGATAGGAGTGGGAGAAGCGCACCTGCTTCTTGCGCTCTTCGCTGCTGACCAGGCCGGCAGCCGCCAGCACCGGGCCATTGGGCTTGCCGACCTGGTTGAACAGGTCATCGAGGTTGTCGGCGGTCTCGATCTTGAGCTCGACCCCCAGATCGTCGGCGAAGCGCTTCACCAGCTCGTATTCGAAGCCGGTCTCACCGTTGCGATCCTGAAAGTAGGTGGCGGGGCTGTTTCGGGTAACCACCCGCAGCACACCATCCTCCTTTACGCGCTCGAGCGTGTTGGGTTTATCAACACAGCCACCGAGCATCAGGAAGAGTCCGGTTGCGATCAGCCATTTGGCGTACCGCGGACGCAAAGCCGTTGGGAAAAACATCTGCGCAGTATACGCAAAGGACCACGAGCGCCATATCTCGACAGTGAGGGGCTTGTCTGCTAGAGATCACAAAACCGGCCGAAACCCCGCAGGAATGGGCCTTGCCTGCATTTTGTTACAGTAAAAATAAGCTGTTGTTGCACGCCCGGTTAACCTGACTTTCGAGGCAGAAACACAGATCGACGCCCGAGTGCAACCGTGCGTAGCGTTTCGGGTGATGTCGCGGGCTGTTTAGGCTAGAATGCACGGCCTCAAAGCACACCCCTTCCCGAGGCTGTCCCGAAGATGTTGATCCTGCGCGGCGCTCCTGCCCTTTCTGCCTTTCGCCACAGCAAGCTCCTTGAGCAACTGAGCCAGAAGGTTCCGGCTGTCAGCGGCCTGTATGCTGAATTCGCTCACTTCGCCGAAGTTACCGGCGTCCTGACCGGCGACGAACAGCAGGTGCTCGCGCGCCTTCTGAAGTACGGTCCAAGCGTTCCGGTACAGGAACCGACCGGTCGTCTGTTTCTGGTGCTGCCGCGTTTCGGCACCATCTCGCCGTGGTCGAGCAAGGCCAGCGACATCGCCCGTAACTGTGGCCTGGCGAAAATCCAGCGCCTGGAGCGCGGCATCGCGTTCTACGTGGCCGGCCAGTTCAGCGACGCTGAAGCCCAGCTGATCGCCGACGGTCTGCACGACCGCATGACCCAGATCGTCCTGGGCAACCTCGAGCAGGCCGCCGGCCTGTTCAGCCACGCCGAACCGAAGCCCCTGACCGCCATCGACGTGTTGGGTGGCGGCCGCGCCGCGCTGGAAAAAGCCAACACCGAGCTGGGCCTGGCCCTGGCCGAAGACGAGATCGACTATCTGGTCAACGCCTTCGTCGGCTTGAAGCGCAACCCGCATGACATCGAACTGATGATGTTCGCCCAGGCGAACTCCGAGCACTGCCGTCACAAGATCTTCAACGCCAGTTGGGACATCGACGGCGAGAGCCAGGAAAAAAGCCTGTTCGGCATGATCAAGAACACCTACGTGATGCACAGCGAAGGCGTTCTGTCGGCTTATAAGGACAACGCTTCGGTGATCGTCGGCTCCGTGGCCGGTCGCTTCTTCCCGGACCCTGAGACCCGCCAGTACGGCGCGGTGCAGGAGCCGGTGCACATCCTGATGAAGGTTGAGACCCACAACCACCCGACCGCGATTGCCCCGTTCCCGGGCGCATCCACCGGTTCCGGTGGCGAGATCCGTGACGAAGGCGCCACCGGTCGCGGTGCCAAGCCGAAGGCTGGCCTGACCGGTTTCACCGTGTCGAACCTGCAGATCCCGGGCTTCGAACAGCCGTGGGAAGTGCCGTATGGCAAGCCCGAGCGCATCGTCACCGCGCTGGACATCATGATCGAAGGCCCGCTGGGCGGCGCTGCGTTCAACAACGAATTCGGTCGTCCAGCACTGACTGGCTACTTCCGTACCTTCGAACAATCGATCACCACCCCGCACGGTGACGAAGTTCGCGGCTACCACAAGCCGATCATGCTGGCTGGCGGCATGGGCAACATCCGTGAAGAACACGTCAAGAAAGGCGAGATCGTTGTCGGCTCCAAGCTGATCGTGCTCGGCGGCCCGGCGATGCTGATCGGCCTGGGCGGCGGCGCCGCTTCCTCCATGGCCACCGGCACCAGCTCGGCAGACCTGGACTTCGCTTCCGTACAGCGCGAAAACCCGGAAATGGAACGTCGCTGCCAGGAAGTCATCGACCGTTGCTGGCAACTGGGCGACAAGAACCCGATCAGCTTCATCCACGACGTGGGTGCGGGCGGTCTGTCCAACGCCTTCCCGGAACTGGTCAACGACGGCGACCGCGGTGGCCGTTTCGAACTGCGCAACATTCCAAACGACGAGCCGGGCATGGCCCCGCACGAAATCTGGTCCAACGAATCCCAGGAACGTTACGTTCTGGCCGTCGGCCCGGCGGATTTCGAACGCTTCAAGGCGATCTGCGAGCGTGAACGTTGCCCGTTTGCCGTCGTCGGCGAAGCCACTGCCGAGCCACAACTGACCGTCACCGACAGCCACTTCGGCAACAGCCCGGTGGACATGCCGCTGGAAGTGCTGCTGGGCAAAGCCCCGCGCATGCACCGTTCGGTGGTTCGCGAGAACGAACTGGGCGACGATTTCGATCCGTCGACCCTGAGCATCGCCGACTGCGTCGAGCGCGTTCTGCATCACCCGGCCGTGGCGAGCAAAAGCTTCCTGATCACCATCGGCGACCGCACCATCACCGGCCTCGTGGCCCGTGACCAGATGGTCGGCCCGTGGCAGGTTCCGGTGGCCGACGTTGCCGTCACCGCCACCAGCTTCGACGTCTACACCGGTGAAGCCATGGCCATGGGCGAGCGCACTCCGCTGGCACTGCTGGACGCTCCGGCGTCGGGCCGCATGGCCATCGGCGAAACCCTGACCAACATCGCGGCCTCGCGCATCGGCAAGATCTCCGACATCAAACTGTCGGCGAACTGGATGTCGGCTGCCGGTCACCCGGGTGAAGATGCACGCCTGTACGACACCGTGAAAGCGGTCGGCATGGAGTTGTGCCCTGAGCTGGGCATCACCATCCCGGTTGGCAAGGACTCGATGTCCATGGCCACCCGCTGGAACGATGAAGGCGTGGACAAGTCCGTGACTTCGCCGATGTCCCTCATCGTGACCGGTTTCGCGCCAGTGACTGACATCCGTCAGACCCTGACCCCGCAACTGCGCATGGACAAGGGCACCACCGACCTGATCCTGATCGACCTGGGCCGCGGCCAGAACCGCATGGGCGCCTCGATCCTGGCGCAGGTTCACGGCAAGCTCGGCAAGCAGGCTCCGGACGTCGACGACGCCGAAGACCTCAAAGCCTTCTTCGCGGTGATCCAGGGCCTCAACGCCGACGGCCACCTGCTGGCTTACCACGACCGTTCCGACGGTGGTCTGCTGACCAGCGTTGTCGAGATGGCGTTCGCCGGTCACTGTGGCCTGAGCCTGAACCTCGACGGTCTGGCAGAAACCTCTGCCGACATCGCCGCCATCCTGTTCAACGAAGAACTGGGTGCCGTGATCCAGGTTCGCCAGGACGCGACCCCGGACATCCTCGCGCAGTTCAGCGCTGCCGGCCTGGGTGACTGCGTGTCGGTGATCGGTCAGCCAATCAACAATGGCGAGATCGGCATCACCTTCAACGGTGACACGGTGTTCGAAGGCCAGCGTCGTCTGCTGCAACGCCAGTGGGCCGAGACCAGCTACCAGATCCAGCGTCTGCGTGATAACGCCGACTGCGCCGAGCAAGAGTTCGACGTGCTGCTGGAAGAAGAAAACCCGGGTCTGAGCGTCAAGCTGAGCTACGACATCAACCAGGACATCGCCGCGCCTTACATCAAGAAAGGCATTCGCCCACAGGTTGCCGTACTGCGTGAGCAGGGCGTCAACGGTCAGGTGGAAATGGCTGCCGCGTTCGACCGCGCCGGTTTCAACGCGATCGACGTGCACATGAGCGACATTCTGGCCGGCCGGGTCGACCTGAACGAGTTCAAGGGCATGGTCGCTTGCGGCGGCTTCTCTTACGGCGACGTATTGGGTGCCGGTGAAGGCTGGGCGAAATCCGCGCTGTTCAACAGCCGTGCCCGCGATGCGTTCCAGGGCTTCTTCGAACGCAACGACAGCTTCACCCTCGGCGTATGCAACGGTTGCCAGATGATGTCCAACCTGCACGAGCTGATCCCAGGCAGCGAGTTCTGGCCGCACTTCGTGCGCAACCGCTCCGAGCAGTTCGAAGCCCGTGTTGCCATGGTGCAGGTCCAGGAGTCGAACTCGATCTTCCTGCAAGGCATGGCCGGTTCGCGCATGCCGATCGCCATTGCTCACGGTGAAGGCCATGCCGAGTTCGCCAGCGAAGAAGCACTGCTGGAAGCCGATCTGTCGGGTTGCGTGGCGATGCGTTTCGTCGACAACCACGGCAAGGTCACCGAAAGCTACCCGGCCAACCCGAACGGCTCGCCGCGCGGGATCACCGGTTTGACCAGCCGCGACGGTCGCGTGACCATCATGATGCCGCACCCGGAACGAGTGTTCCGCGCCGTGCAGAACTCGTGGCGTTCGGATGACTGGAACGAAGATGCTCCGTTGATGCGTATGTTCCGTAACGCTCGTGTGTGGGTGAACTAAGCACCGTGTACAAGCTCAGCTTTTTTGTTCCCGACAGTCATGTCGAGGTGGTCAAAAGCGCCGTATTCGCCGCCGGTGGTGGGCGAATCGGTGCTTATGACCACTGTGCATGGCAAGTGTTGGGCACTGGCCAGTTTCGTCCACTGGACGGCAGCCAGCCGTTCATTGGCGAGGCAGGGCAGGTCGAACAGGTCGAGGAATGGAAGGTTGAGCTGGTGGTGGCCGATGAGTTGATTCGCTCGGTAGTGGCAGCTCTGAAACAGAGCCATCCCTATGAGACACCGGCTTATGAAGTGTGGCGGCTGGAGGATTTCTGATTCTCCGGTGCTGAAATGAAAAACCCGCTGAAAGAGATTTCAGCGGGTTTTTTGTTGCCCAAACTATTGTGGTGTCAGTGAGGGCCTCATCGCGAGCAAGCTCGCTCCTACATTGGATCTGCATACACCGGACCACTGTGGGAGCGAGCTTGCTCGCGATGGCGGCCTATCAGGCACCGAGGATCTAAACCTTGGCACTGACCTCGCTGCGATTGACCAACACCTCCAGTGCATCACTCAAGGTCGGCGCCTTGTCGCCAATCAGCAGATGCCAGATACCGCCATCCAGCTGACTTACACCCTGGCAACCCAACGCTTTCAAATCGAACTCCGACAACGCCTTGCCATCGGCCAGTTGCAGGCGGATGCGGGTCAAGGCCACGCAATCGAGTTGCAGCACATTGTCGCCGCCGCCCAAGGCATTGAGCCATTGCTGGGCCTCGGGTGTCGCCATGGCGGCAGGTGGCGGCGCGTCGATTTCTGCAGCCGGCGACGACACCATGGCGCGACCTAGCGCAGGCATCGCCAGGCGAATCTCATCGGCAATCGCGTCGGCCATTGGCCCCACCACCACTTGCAAACTCCCGCCCTTGCCCGGACGCACCACGGCCATGGCACCGAGTGCTTTCAAGTCGGTATCCGAGGCTTTGTTGCGATCCACCATGTCCAGGCGCAAGCGCGTGGTGCAGGCGCCGACGGTGATCAGGTTTTCGGCACCACCCAAGGCCTTGATGTATGCCCCGGCGCGTTCATTGTCGGCGACGGCAACCTGCTCGACGTCAGCGCTGGTTTCGCGGCCCGGTGTCTTCAGGTCGAAGCGGCGGATACAGAAGTCAAACACCACGTAATAGATCACGGCATACGCCAGGCCCACCGGGAACACCAGCCAGCCGTTGGTGGACTTGCCCCAGCCAAGAATCATGTCGATGAAGCCGCCGGAGAAGGTGAACCCCAGGTGGATGTTCAGCGCATTGGTGATGGCCATCGACAGGCCGGTCAGCAACGCATGCAGCACAAACAGCAACGGCGCGAGGAACATGAAGGCGAATTCAATCGGCTCGGTGACGCCGGTCAGGAACGCGGTCAACGCCATCGACAGGAAGATCCCGCCCATCACCTTGCGCCGTGCCGGCAGGGCGTTGCGGTACATCGCCAGGCACGCGGCGGGCAGGCCGAAGATCATCATCGGGAACATGCCGGTCATGAACTGGCCACCCTTCGGATCGCCGGCGAAGTAGCGCGACAGGTCGCCAGTCACCAGCGTCCCGGTGGTGGGGTCGGTGAAGTTGCCGAACACGAACCACGCCATGTTGTTGAGGATGTGGTGCAGGCCGGTGACGATCAGCAGGCGGTTGAACAGGCCGAAGACGAACGCGCCGAAGCTGCCGCTTTCCATCATCAGTGTGCCGAAGCTGTTGATGCCGTGCTGGATCGGCGGCCAGATGTAGCCGAACACCACACCCAGCCCCACGGCGGCGAACCCGGTGACAATCGGCACGAACCGTCGGCCACCGAAGAACGCCAGGTATTCCGGCAGCTTGATGTCCTTGAAGCGGTTGTACAGCGCGCCGGCCATCAGGCCGCTGACGATCCCGGCGAGCATGCCCATGTTGATGCTCGGGTCGAGCGCCTTGAGGGTGGAGATCATCACCAGGTAACCGATCACCCCGGCCAGACCCGCCGTACCGTTGTTGTCCCTGGCGAAACCGACCGCGATACCGATGGCGAAGATCATTGCCAGGTTGGCGAAGATCACCTGGCCGGCGTCGTGGATGATCGCGATGTTCAGCAGATCGGTATCGCCCAGGCGCAGCAGCAGGCCGGCAATCGGCAGGATCGCGATCGGCAGCATCAGCGCGCGGCCGAGGCGTTGCAGGCCTTCGATGAAAAGTTGGTACATGGCGGTTCTCCGTGGATTCTTGTTGTTCTTCAGCTCAGAGGCCAATGCTGGTGACAGGCGTGACGCACGGCGCTGGCGCTGCTCAACTTGAGCAGATCCTGGCTGATGCGCCGGCATTCGCTGGCGTCGAGATGACGCACGCGGTCCTTGATTTCGCCGACCTGTACCGGGCTCACCGACAATTCACTGACCCCCAGGCCGATCAACACCGGCGTGGCCAATGGATCGGACGCCAGTGCGCCGCACACGCCCACCCAACGGTTGTGCTGCGTCGCACCGGCGCAGGTCTGGGCGATCAGCCGCAGCAGTGCCGGGTGTAGCGCATCGACGCGAGCGGCGAGCCCGGCGTGGTCGCGGTCCATGGCCAGGGTGTATTGCGACAGGTCGTTGGTGCCGATGGACAGGAAGTCCGCGTGTTCGGCCAGTTGCTCGGCCAGCAGCGCGGCGGCCGGAACTTCGATCATCACACCCAGTTCCGGGCGTTGCACCAGGCCGAGTTCACCGCACAAGGCATCGAGGCGCTGGCGGATGTGCAGCAGCTCATCGACTTCCGTGACCATCGGCAGCAGGATCCGGCAGCGTGACAACGGACGCAGGTGCAGCAGCGCGCGCAATTGCTGGTCGAGCAGTTCAGGGCGAGCCTGGGCCAGGCGAATGCCGCGCAGGCCGAGCACCGGATTGGCCTCGGCGGGCAGTGGCAGGTAGTCCAGTTGCTTGTCGCCGCCGACGTCGATGGTGCGGATGATCACCGACTTGTCGCCCATGGCATCGAGCACCGCTTGATAGGCGTGGTGTTGTTCCTGTTCGTCCGGCGCGGTGTGGCGGTCGACGAAGAGAAACTCGGTGCGCAGCAAGCCGACGCCGTCGGCGCCATTGGCCAACGCGTCTGCCGCTTCCGTGCTGGATGCCACATTGGCGGCGACCTCGATGCGCAGGCCATCGGTGGTCAGTGCGGGGGTGTGCGCCTGGGCCTGTTGTTCGGCCCGGCGTTGTTGCTGTTGCTGTTGCAGCTGGCGCACGTCGGCCAGGCGCTGTGTGCTGGGTGTCAGTTCGAGGCGGCCGCCGTCGGCGTCCAGCACCACCGGTTGCCCCTGTTGCTGATCGAGCAGCGTCGAACCCAGCGCCACCATGCACGGCAGGCCCTTGCCCCGGGCCAGAATCGCCACGTGGGAGGTCGCGCCACCTTCGGCCATGCACAGTCCGGCGACGCCTTGCTGGCTCAGTTGCAGTAAATCGGAGGGCGTCAGTTCATGCGCTGCGACGATGGCGCCGGCCGGCACGTCGTAATGCCAGGTGTCGCCGAGCAATGCGCGCAGCACCCGTTGCTTGAGGTCGCGCAGGTCGTTGGCGCGTTCGGCCAGCAGCGTGCTGCCGGTTTGCTGGAGGACTTCGCACTGCACGTCGATGGCCTGGCTCCAGGCGTGGGTCGCGGCCGTGCCCTGGGCGACGGTTTGTATGGCGGCGTCCAGCAGGGCCGGGTCTTCCAGCAGCGCCAGGTGTGCGGCGAAGATCGCCTCTTCAGCGGTGTCCTTGTGTTTTTTCGCCAGGACCAGCGTGCGTTCGATTTCGCTGCGCACCTGGCTCAGTGCCGCGTCCAGCACTTGCTGTTGTTGCTGGGGATCATGATGGCCGGCATCCACCGGCAGGCTGATCGCATTCAGGTGGAACAGCGGCCCGCCGACCAGGCCGGGCGCCGCACAGACGCCGTGCAATACACCGGCTTCGGCGGGGCGATTGCGTTGGGCAATCGTGGTCGGCGCGGCGGCATGGCTGTCTTCGGCCAGGGCTGTGGATAACGCGGTCAGCAAGGCTTGCAGCGCGGCTTCGGCGTCCGGGCCCTGGCAACTGACCTGGACTTCTGCCTGTTCGCCGATGGCCAGCCCCATCAGGCCGATCAGGCTGTCGCAGGTGGCCGACTTGCCGGCGAAATGCAGCTGCGATTTGCTTTTGAATCCTTGCGCGGTCTGACGGATCAACGCGGCCGGCCGGGCATGCAGACCGCCACGATGGGCGATGCGGATGTGGCCGACCACCTCTTCGCCAGCAAGCTCCACGTCCGCCTGCGCGCCCACGCCCTGGCGGCGAATGATGTGTAGCAGCGGCTCGCCGACCTTTACCGACTTGAGGGTGATGGGCCGTGCCTGAAAGTCCTGGCTGTTGGTGAGGATCAGCAGGCTGACCAGGCTTTTGCACTGTTGCGCGACCTTGTCCAGGTCGTAGCGCAGCAGCGGCTGGCCATTGGAGACGCGCGCGCCTTCCTTGACCAGCATCGAAAAGCCCTGGCCTTGCAGTTCGACGGTATCAAGGCCCAGGTGCAGCAGCAGCTCCGCACCGTTGTCGGCACGCAGGGTCACCGCATGGCCGGTGCGGGCGACATGCACCACCACGCCCGCGCACGGCGCATGAAGGGTATCGTTCAACGGGTCGATGGCGATCCCGTCGCCCATGGCGCCGCTGGCAAACACCGCATCCGGGACTTTGGCGAGCGTGAGCACCGGGCCGCTGAGCGGGGCGCTTAAAGTCAGCTCTTTATTGTTGTTATGCATGGCTCGGTCTCATCAAAAAATACGGTTCGGATCAACACGCCCCCCTCTGTAGGAGCGAGCTCGCTCGCGATGGACTAAAGAACGCCGCGTTTATCCAGCAAACGCGCGTTTTCGTTGACGACCATCGCGAGCAAGCTCGCTCCTACAAGGGTGGTTAGTGCGTACGCGTCACTTTGCTCAGGTGCCGTGGCTGGTCCGGGTCCATGCCTCGGGCCACGGCCAGGCCGGCGGCCATCACGTAGAAACTCTGGATCGCGAGAATCGGGTCGAGGGCCGGGTGTTCGGCGCGGGTCAGCGTCAGGTCGCGTTCAAGCACGTCATCCGGCGCGGCCAGCAGGACAAGGGCGCCGCGTTGGCGCATGTCGGCGGCCAGGCTCAGCAAACCGGCCTGTTCGGCGCCCCGTGGGGCAAACACCAGCAGCGGGTAGTTGTCGCCAATCAAGGCCATCGGACCGTGACGGACTTCGGCGCTGCTGAAGGCTTCGGCCTGGATCGCCGAGGTCTCCTTGAACTTGAGCGCCGCTTCCTGGGCGATGGCGAAACCGGCGCCACGGCCGATCACCATCAGCCGCTGACAATCGCGCAAGGCGTCGATGGCCGGGCTCCAGTCCTGTTGCGCAGCATCACGCAGGCCTTCGGGCAAGGCGCGGCAGGCGTCGAGCAGTTCGGCGTCTTCTTTCCAGTGGCCAATCAGCCGGGCGCTGGCGCTGAGGGTAGCGATAAAGCTCTTGGTCGCCGCGACGCTGCTTTCGGTGCCGGCACACAGCGGCAGGCTGAATTCGCAGGCGGCTTCCAGCGGCGAGTCTTCGGCATTGACCAGCGAAATGCTCAAGGCGCCGCGCTTGCGCAACAGGCGCAGGCTGTTGACCAGGTCCGGGCTTTGCCCCGATTGCGAAAAGGCGAATGCCACCTGGCCGCTGACCTTCAACGGTGCCTGTTGCATGGTCACCACCGACATCGGCAGCGACGCCACCGGGATGCCCAGCAGTTGCATGGTCAGGTAGGCGAAGTAACTGGCGGCATGGTCGGAGCTGCCACGCGCCACGGTCATGGCCACTTGCGGCGGCTGACGACGCAGGCGCCCGGCGATCTCGATCATCTGCGGGTCGAGTTGCTGTAATTGGGCTTGCACGGCCTCGAACGAGGACAGCGCCTCTTCAAGCATTTTTGAAGTCAATGTCTTCTCCTTCGACCATGACGGCGGTCAGTTTCAGTGAGCGATCCAGCCGCACGCAGTCGGCCCAGGCCCCCGGTTGCAGGCGCCCGCGTTCGGTGATGCCGAGGTAGTCGGCGGGGAATTGCGACAGGCGCTGCGAGGCTTCGGCGATAGGCAGGCCGATTTTCACCAGATTGCGCAGAGCCTGATCCATGGTCAGGGTGCTGCCGGCCAGCGTGCCGTCGGGCAGGCGCACGCCACCGAGGCATTTGGTCACGGTGTGGCTGCCGAGTTTGTACTCGCCATCGGGCATGCCGGCGGCGGCGGTCGAGTCGGTGACGCAATACAGGCAAGGAATCGAACGCAGGGCCACGCGGATGGCGCCGGGGTGCACGTGCAGCAAATCCGGGATCAGCTCTGCGTATTTGGCGTGGGCCAGGGCAGCGCCGACGATCCCGGGCTCGCGGTGATGCAGCGGGCTCATGGCGTTGTAGAGGTGGGTGAAACTGCTGGCGCCGGCCTCCAGCGCGGCCACGCCTTCCTCATAACTGCCCAGAGTGTGGCCGATCTGCATGCGAATGCCGCGGCTGCTGAGGTCGCGGATCAAGGTATCGTGACCGGCGATTTCCGGGGCAATGGTGATCACCCGGATCGGTGCGAGCGCCAGGTACGCTTCGACTTCGGCCATCAGCGCGGTGTGGGCGAAGTTGGGTTGCGCGCCGAGTTTGCCCGGGTTGATGTAGGGGCCTTCGAGGTGTACGCCAAGCACCCGGGCGCAGCCTTGGGGCCGCTGCTCACAGAATTCGCCGACGGCCTGGAGCACGCTGGATATCTCTTCGCTCGGTGCCGTCATGGTGGTGGCCAGCAACGATGTAGTGCCGAAGCGCACGTGGGTTCGGGTGATGGTTTCGAAGGCCGGCGCGCCTTCCATGATGTCTTTGCCGCCGCCGCCGTGAACGTGCAGGTCGATGAAGCCCGGCAGCAGGTACGGCAGATCGTTGTCCGCCGGATCGCAGGGCTGGCCTTCGATCGACACGACTTTGCCGTGCTCATGGACCAGTCGGCCGCGAACCCAGCCGTGGGCGGTGAGGATGTTGTCTTCGGACATGATCGGTTCTCTGGGTGGGCGGTTTCGCGATGCAGCGTTCTAGCGGCGAAGCTCTGCGACAAAGTCGTAGTAGTCGTTACGGCAATAGGTGTCGGTGACTTCGATGGGCGTGTTGTCTTCCAGGTAGCCGACCCGGGTCATCAGCAACATGGCGGTGCCGGGGGCGATGCCCACCAGGGCTGCGAATTCGTCCGAGGCGTTGATCGCCTGGATGTGCTGCAGGGCGCGGACAACCGGTTTGCCGATGCCGTCGAGGTATTCGTAGAGGGAATCGCCCACCGCCTGCGGCTTGGGAATGATCGAGGCGGGCAGGGTGCTCATCTCGATGGCCATCACCGTGTCGTCGGCCTTGCGCAGGCGTTTGAGGCGCGCGACTTTGTCGTTGGGCGACAGGCCGAGGCGGATCAGTTCTTCGTGGGTCGGCAAGGTGATTTCCCGCTCCAGCCATTGCGATCCGGGCACGAAACCCTTGAGGCGGAGCATTTCACTGAAACCGGAAAGGCGCGACAACGGTTGTTCGAGACGCGGCGTGATGAAGGTGCCGGAGCCCTGGTTGCGGCGGATCAGGCCTTGTTCGAACAACACTTCCAGAGCCTTGCGTGCAGTGACGCGGGAGATGCCCAGCGCCTCGCTCAGATTGCGCTCCGACGGCATGGCCTGTTCGGCTTTCCACTGGCCGGCATGGATCGCCGCTTCCAGATTGCGTGCCAGTTGCAGGTACAACGGCGTGGGTTGGGTGTCGTCCGGGCGCAGGGCTGAAAGGTCGTTCATTTAATTATTGTCCGACGCGTCTGTAGGAAAGTTACTTGTTCGCTGTAGGACAAAAAACTAATACCACTTGAATACCATGTCAATGCAGCTCTCAGGCTGCAGGTGCGTTAAACAGGCCTTATTGGGCGCAGTGGAAAGAGGCTGGATTGAAGTGGTATTAGCGGTGGGAGGATTTAAAGCAAAGATCGCAGCCTTCGGCAGCTTCTACAGGGGGAAATGGTATTCACCCTGCAGGAGCTGCCGAAGGCTGGAATTTTTTTGATTTTTTTTGCGAGGCGACCAAAGGTCGGGGGATTTACGGGCGGATCTCGATCATCGTGCCGTCCGGCACCAGGTTCCAGACTTCGCGCATGTCCATGTTGCGCATGGCGATGCAGCCGTCGGTCCAGTCCAGGGTGTGGAACAGGTCTTCCGGGGTGTCTTCGCTGTCCGGGGTGCCGTGGATCATGATCATGCCGCCGGGCTCGACGCCTTCACGACGGGCGCGGGCGGAGTCGCTGATGTTCGGGTAGGA
Source organism: Pseudomonas jessenii (assembly GCF_002236115.1). GTDB lineage: Bacteria > Pseudomonadota > Gammaproteobacteria > Pseudomonadales > Pseudomonadaceae > Aquipseudomonas > Aquipseudomonas jessenii. The sequence continues at coordinate 364,926 of NZ_NIWT01000004.1, forward strand.
AATGTGCATCGCCAGGTTGAAACGGTCGCTGATCTTGCGCCAGTCGACCCAGTAGAAGCCTTCCGGGGTGCGCTTGTCGCCTTCCATCAGCTTCGGCCCCTTGGGACGCTTGCCCAGGGAAATGCGATAGGTTTTGAGCGGCTTGCCGTCATTGATCAATTGCAATTGATGGGAAGACTTGAGAATCAGGATTTTCTCGATGACCTTGCCGTCCAGGGTTTCCACGGCAGAAGCCTGGGACACCGTGACAAACGACAAACAGAACAGGGCAAGCAACCAGCGCATTGAAACGATTCCCCAGGAGGTGTCGCGACTATTTATGTATAGAAGTTTTTGCAGGAGCTGCCGCTGGCTCTGGCCGCATTCGGACAATCTTTCGGCGCCTCCCGGTGATGCCGAGATGACATCAGATAATGGCAGGCTGAGCAAGCGGTGGGATCGATTCAGACCGAACGGGATAGATTTCGGTCCGCCGGTCAGCGAAGAAGCATTCTAAGGTACGGCCCACCGTGCGGAAAGCCAGCTCATCCCATGGAATGTCCGCTTCGTCGAATAGTTGCACTTCCAGGCTCTCGGGGCCGGCGCAAAAGTCCAGGTCCACCAGTTCGGCACGGAAGAACACATGCACCTGGCTGATGTGCGGCACGTCGATCAGGGTATAGATGTTCAGGTTGCGCACCCGGGCGCAGGCTTCCTCGGCCGTCTCGCGAATGGCAGCCTGTTCGATGGTCTCGCCGTTCTCCATGAAACCGGCGGGCAGGGTCCAGTAACCGCGTCGCGGCTCGATGGCCCGCCGGCACAGCAATACCTGGGTGCCCCAGGTCGCCACGCAGCCGGCGACGATGTTGGGGTTCTGGTAGTGAATGGCGTGACAACTGTCGCAGACAAAGCGCAGGCGCGAATCGCCTTCGGGAATGCGCTGGGTCACCGGGTTACCGCACTGGCTGCAAAATTTCATGCTGGGGTTCCTGAATGCTGCGCCTATCTTGGCGTGCGGCAGTGCCGGTCGGCAAGTTGTCGTTTCGCGACATGGGGCGGTTGCGGGGGTTGGGCGACCGCAGCGATTGGTGCATGATGCCGGGTAAGGCACAAATCGAGAACACTCATGCTGGACGAGCTACTGCATCGGGTTAGTAACCACACTCCACGCACACTGGAGACCGATCGTCGTTTTCCCGAGGCAGCGGTGCTGGTGCCCATCACCCGCAGTGACGAGCCCGAGCTGGTGTTGACCCTGCGTGCCAGCGGCCTGTCGACCCATGGCGGCGAAGTTGCCTTCCCCGGCGGGCGCCGTGACCCCGAAGACCCCGACCTGATTTTCACCGCCCTGCGTGAAGCCGAAGAAGAGATCGGCCTGCCGCCGGGGCTGGTCGAGGTGATCGGACCGCTCAGCCCGCTGATCAGCCTGCATGGCATCAAGGTCACGCCCTATGTCGGGGTGATCCCGGATTTTGTCGAATACCGGGCCAACGACGCCGAGATCGCCGCGGTGTTCAGCGTGCCCCTGGAATTCTTCCGTAAAGACCCTCGCGAACATACCCACCGCATCGACTATCAGGGCCGCAGCTGGTACGTGCCGAGCTATCGCTATGGCGAATACAAGATCTGGGGGCTGACGGCGATCATGATCGTTGAGTTGATCAACCTGCTGTATGACGCCAAAATCAGCCTGCATCAGCCTCCCAAAAGCTTTATCAGTATCTGAAGCCATCGTTCGAATGGCCTGAATACTGGTTTTGCTGAAAAAGCCTGCCTGAGCCTTGAGGAATACAACAATGAAATACCGCCTGGGCGACGCCCGCGTCGAAACCCATCCACAGAGCTGGGTCGCACCCAATGCCGTGCTGGTGGGCAAGGTCAAGCTGGAAGAGGGCGCCAACGTCTGGTTCAACGCCGTATTGCGCGGCGACAACGAATTGATCCTGATCGGCAAGAACAGCAACGTCCAGGACGGCACCGTGATGCACACCGACATGGGCTACCCACTGACCATCGGTACCGGCGTGACCATCGGCCACAACGCCATGCTCCACGGCTGCACCGTCGGCGACTACAGCCTGATCGGCATCAACGCGGTGATTCTCAATGGTGCGAAGATCGGCAAGAACTGCATCATCGGCGCCAATTCGCTGATCGGCGAAGGCAAGGAGATTCCGGACGGATCGCTGGTCATGGGCTCGCCCGGCAAAGTGGTGCGTGAATTGACCGAGCCGCAAATCAGGATGCTGGAGGCCAGCGCTGCTCACTACGTGCACAACTCGCAGCGCTATGCCCGCGACCTGGCCGAGCAGGAAGAATGACTGCCAGCGAACGCCCGGTTGCATCGCCCTGCGTGAATATCTGTGCGCTGGACGACGATGACATCTGCACCGGTTGCCAACGCACGGTGGAGGAGATTACCCGCTGGAGCCGCATGACCAACGACGAGCGCCGCACGGTGTTGGGGTTGTGTCATGAGCGGGCCAAGGCCAGTGGGTTGATCTGGATGTTGCCTTCCAAATCCGATAACTGAATTGCCCCCAGAAAGTGCTTCGCACTTTATCGCGAGCAAGCTCGCTCCCACATGGGAATGCGTTTGACTGTAGGAGCGAGCTTGCTCGCGATGGACTCAAGAACACCGCGGGGAGCCAGACGTCCCGCGTTATCGTTAACGACCATCGCGAGCAGGCTCGCTCCCACATGGGAATGCGTTCGATTGTAGGAGCGAGCTTGCTCGCGATGGACTCAAGAGCACCGCGGGGAGCCAGACGTCCCGCGTTATCGTTAACGACCATCGCGAGCAAGCTCGCTCCCACATGGGAATGCGTTCGTCTGTGGGAGCGAGCTTGCTCGCGATGGACTCAAGAGCACCGCGGGGAACCAGACTTCCCGCGTTATCGTTAACGACCATCGCGAGCAAGCTCGCTCCCACATGGGAATGCGTTTGACTGTAGGAGCGAGCTTGCTCGCGATGGGCTCAAGAGCACCGCGGGGAGCCAGACGTCCCGCGTTATCGTTAACGACCATCGCGAGCGGGCTCGCTCCCACATGGGAATGCGTTCGTCTGTGGGAGCGAGCTTGCTCGCGATGGACTCAAGAACACCACGGGGAGCCAGACGTCCCGCGTTATCGTTAACGACCATCGCGAGCGGGCTCGCTCCCACATGGGAATGCGTTCGTCTGTGGGAGCGAGCCTGCTCGCGATGGACTCAAGAACACCACGGGGAGCCAGACGTCCCGCGTTATCGTTAACGACCATCGCGAGCAGGTTCGCTCCTACTGTATCCTGTGCGGCAAAATTACAGGTACTTCCACGCCCATGCTCTTCCTGATTGCCTACATCAGCAGCGTCGTGCTGATCAACTACGCCTTTTCCACCGCCCCGCACCTGGACATCATCTGGTCGGCCTGGGGCGGGCTGGTGTTTGTGTTGCGCGACATGGTGCAAGCCCGATTCGGGCATGGCGCCCTCGCAGCGATGCTGGTGGCGCTGGTGTTGTCCTATGTCACCTCCGATCCGTCCATCGCCCTGGCCAGCGCCACGGCGTTCGCCGTTTCCGAGTGCATCGACTGGCTGGTGTTCAGCATCACCCGGCGCCCGCTGCATGATCGCCTGTGGATAAGTTCGGCCCTGAGCATTCCCCTCGATACCTTTATCTTTTTTGGCATGATCGACGCCCTGACGCCGGGCGTGATCCTCACCGCCCTTGGCTCGAAATTCGCCGGGGTCACCGCCGTGTGGCTGATCATGGCCTGGCGCCTGCGCAAACAGGCTGTCGTCAGCTGAAGTTCATGTAAAATGCCGCGCTTTCTCCCCATGGGAAGCGTGCTTCCCTCGATGATCCGCTCCTTGAGGACCTTCAGATGACCCGTATCGGAACTCCATTGTCGCCGACCGCGACCCGCGTATTGATGTGTGGCTGTGGCGAGTTGGGCAAGGAAGTGGTGATCGAGCTGCAACGCCTGGGCGTTGAAGTGATTGCCGTGGACCGCTACGCCAACGCGCCGGCCATGCAGGTGGCGCACCGCAGCCACGTGATCAACATGCTCGATGGTGCTGCCCTGCGTGCCGTGATCGAAGCCGAAAAGCCGCACTTCATCGTGCCGGAAATCGAAGCCATCGCCACCGCGACCCTGGTGGAACTGGAGGCCGAAGGCTTCACCGTTATCCCGACCGCCCGTGCTGCGCAGCTGACCATGAACCGTGAAGGCATCCGTCGCCTGGCCGCTGAAGAGTTGGACCTGCCAACCTCGCCGTACCACTTCGCCGACACCTTCGAGGATTACAGCAAAGCCGTTGAAGACCTCGGGTTCCCGTGCGTGGTCAAGCCGGTCATGAGTTCTTCGGGCAAGGGCCAGAGCCTGCTGCGTAGCGTCGATGACGTGCAGAAGGCTTGGGACTACGCCCAGGAAGGTGGTCGTGCCGGTAAAGGTCGGGTGATCATCGAAGGCTTCATCGATTTCGACTACGAAATCACCCTGCTGACCGTGCGCCACGTCGGCGGCACCACCTTCTGCGCGCCGGTCGGTCACCGTCAGGAGAAGGGCGACTACCAGGAATCCTGGCAGCCGCAAGCCATGAGCCCGGTTGCCCTGGCTGAGTCCGAGCGTGTCGCCAAAGCCGTGACCGAAGCCTTGGGTGGCCGTGGTCTGTTCGGCGTCGAGCTGTTCATCAAGGGTGATCAGGTGTGGTTCAGCGAAGTCTCGCCGCGCCCGCATGACACCGGCCTGGTCACGCTGATTTCCCAGGACCTGTCGCAGTTCGCCTTGCACGCGCGGGCCATTCTCGGTCTGCCGATCCCGTTGATCCGTCAGTTCGGGCCTTCGGCCTCGGCGGTGATCCTGGTGGAAGGGCAGTCGACCCAGACCGCTTTCGCCAACCTGGGCGCTGCGTTGAGCGAGCCGGATACCGCGCTGCGCCTGTTCGGCAAGCCTGAAGTCAACGGCCAGCGCCGCATGGGCGTGGCCCTTGCGCGCGACGAATCGATCGAAGCCGCCCGCGCCAAGGCGACCCGTGCTTCGCAGGCGGTTGTTGTCGAGCTGTAAAAACAGCTGCGGCGGGCCTATACCTTCTAAAGGCTCGCCTACTGATCCTTGTAGGAGCGAGCTTGCTCGCGATGGACTAGAGGGCGACGCGTTCAATCAGAAAGTACGCGTTATCGTTAACGACCATCGCGAGCAAGCTCGCTCCCACAGGTAATTCGCGTCCGATCTTTTATCAGCGCTCCAGGCCTGTACCCCATGAATTCCCAAAGCATCATCGTCCCGAAAATCTCCACCCTGCCGGTACACGAACCCCGGGCCCGGGCCGTTGTGCGCTGGCTGGTGCGCAAGAACATCATCCAGGAAGAGCTGACCACGTGCGGCCGCACCGGCAATCGCATGGGCCATGCGATCGCCGAAGGTGCCCGTGAGGTGGTCCTGCACCCGGACGCGCTGCCGTTCGGCGAGTCGATCAATGGCCTGGAGATCATCACCAAGCGCTGCATCTATACGCCGGCCAAGGGTTTTCTTGGCGAAGCGGGCTGCGCCGAGTGCCGCAAGGAAGTGGGTGAAGCCCTGTTCGAAAGCCTGGAAGACTGGATGCCGGGGCGTACCGACAACTTCACCTGCCCCGAATGCGGGCATGAAGACGACATCAACGGCTTCCTGTTCCTGCAGGAGTGCGGCTTCTCCAACCTCGGTTTTATCTTCAATAACTGGGCCGAAGCCGGGTTCAAACAGAGCTTTATCGATGAATTCGCCGATTGGCTGGATCAGCCGGTCAGTTGGGTGAAAGTCGAGTTGTAGGAGCGAGCTTGCTCGCGATGAACTTGAAGGCGACGTTGGTTTCCAGAAAGCACGCGTCATCGTTCACGACCATCGCGAGCAAGCTCGCTCCCACAAAAAAGCAGCAATCCGTAACGCCGTAATCCCCGTATGTCAGTAATGCCAATAATAGACAGAGTTTTACATTGAACCCGAAGGGGTGTCTGACTATAATGGCGCGCTTCCATTTTCCCGCTCGGGAGCCCCCGCGATGCTGCGTATCAGCCAAGAAGCTCTGACATTCGACGACATTCTCCTAGTGCCCGGTTATTCCGAGGTGCTTCCTAACGAAGTCAGTCTCAAGACCCGCCTTACCCGTGGCATCGAGCTGAATATTCCACTGGTTTCCGCTGCCATGGACACCGTCACTGAAGCCCGTCTGGCAATCGCCATGGCTCAGGAAGGTGGTATCGGCATCATCCACAAGAACATGACCATCGAGCAGCAAGCTGCCGAAGTCCGCAAGGTCAAGCGTTACGAAGCTGGTGTGGTCAAAGACCCGATCACCATCGTCGCCGACGCCACCGTGCGCGAGTTGTTCGAATTGACCCGCATGCACAACATCTCCGGCGTTCCGGTGCTGCACAATGGCGACCTGGTCGGCATTGTCACCTCCCGTGACGTGCGTTTCGAGAACCGTCTGGAAGCCACTGTCCGTGAAGTGATGACGCCTAAAGAGCGTCTGGTCACGGTCAAGGAAGGCGCCGACAAGAACGATGTGCGTGAACTGCTGCACAAGCACCGCATCGAACGCGTGCTGATCGTCGACGACAAATTCGCCCTCAAGGGCATGATGACCGTCAACGACATCGAAAAAGCCAAGGCTTACCCGCTGGCCAGCAAGGACGATCAAGGTCGTCTGCGCGTTGGTGCTGCAGTCGGTACCGGTAAAGACACCGGTGATCGCGTTGCCGCACTGGTCGCCGCCGGCGTTGACGTGGTGGTGGTCGACACCGCTCACGGTCACTCCAAAGGCGTGATCGACCGCGTTCGCTGGGTCAAGCAGAACTTCCCTGAAGTGCAGGTCATCGGCGGCAACATCGCCACCGGCGCCGCCGCCAAGGCCCTGGCCGAAGCTGGCGCCGACGCAGTCAAGGTCGGTATCGGCCCTGGCTCGATCTGCACCACCCGTATCGTCGCCGGTGTCGGCGTGCCGCAAATCAGCGCCATCGCCAACGTCGCCGCTGCCCTTGAAGGCACAGGCGTACCGTTGATCGCCGACGGCGGCATCCGTTTCTCCGGTGACCTGTCCAAGGCCATCGTGGCCGGTGCTTCCTGCGTGATGATGGGCTCGATGTTCGCCGGTACCGAAGAAGCGCCGGGCGAGATCGAACTGTTCCAGGGCCGTTCGTACAAGGCTTATCGCGGCATGGGTTCGCTGGGCGCCATGTCCCAGGCCCAGGGTTCCTCCGACCGTTACTTCCAGGACTCCTCGGCAGGCGCCGAGAAGCTGGTTCCGGAAGGCATCGAAGGGCGTGTTCCGTACAAGGGCACCCTGAGCGCGATCATCCACCAGTTGATGGGCGGCCTGCGCTCCTCGATGGGCTACACCGGCAGTGCCGACATCGAAGAGATGCGCACCAAGCCTGAGTTCGTGCGGATCACCGGCGCCGGCATGGCCGAATCCCACGTTCACGACGTGCAGATCACCAAGGAAGCGCCAAACTACCGCGTAGGTTGAGCCTTCAAGCAACAAGCTAAGCAACCGGGGCTGTTTTATTCAGCCCCGAGTTGTTTCTGAATCACGACTGTTTCCGAATTTTTTAGACGAGACTGAATCATGGCCCTCGACATTCACGCTCACCGCATCCTGATCCTCGACTTCGGTTCCCAGTACACCCAGCTGATCGCCCGCCGCGTGCGTGAAATCGGCGTGTACTGCGAACTGCACCCGTTCGACATGGACGAAGATGCGATCCGCGAATTCGCTCCTAAAGGCGTCATCCTCGCCGGCGGCCCAGAGTCGGTTCACGAAGCCAACAGCCCTCGCTGCCCGCAAGCCGTTTTCGACCTGGGCGTGCCGGTCTTCGGTATCTGCTACGGCATGCAGACCATGGCCGAGCAACTGGGCGGCAAGGTTGAAGGTTCCGAGCTGCGTGAGTTCGGTTATGCCCGTGTTGATGTAGTCGGCAAGAGCCGCCTGCTGGACGGCATCGAAGACCATATCGACGCTGATGGCCTGTTCGGCCTCGACGTGTGGATGAGCCACGGTGACAAGGTCACCCGCATGCCGGAAGACTTCCACATCCTGGCCAGCACTCCGAGCTGCCCGATCGCCGGCATGTTCAGCGACGAGCGTCGTTACTACGGCGTGCAGTTCCACCCGGAAGTGACCCACACCAAGCAGGGCGGTCGCATCCTGTCGCGCTTCATCCTCGACATCTGCGAGTGTGAAGCCCTGTGGACCCCGTCGAAAATCGCTGAAGACGCCATCGCCCAGGTTCGCGCCCAGGTCGGCACCGACAACGTCCTGCTCGGCCTGTCCGGCGGTGTGGACTCGTCCGTGGTTGCCGCGCTGCTGCACAAAGCCATCGGCGACCAACTGACCTGCGTGTTCGTCGACAACGGCCTGCTGCGCCTGCACGAAGGCGAGCAAGTGATGGCCATGTTCGCCGAGAACATGGGTGTCAAGGTGATCCGCGCCAACGCCGAAGAGCAGTTCCTCGGTAATCTGGCCGGCGAAGCCGACCCGGAGAAGAAGCGCAAGATCATCGGCCGTACCTTCATCGACGTGTTCGATGCCGAATCCTGCAAGCTGGACAACATCAAGTACCTGGCCCAGGGCACCATCTACCCGGACGTGATCGAGTCGGCTGGCGCGAAAAGCGGCAAGGCCCACGTGATCAAGTCGCACCACAACGTGGGTGGCCTGCCGGAAGAAATGAACCTCAAGCTGGTTGAACCCCTGCGCGAGCTGTTCAAGGACGAGGTCCGTCGTCTGGGCCTGGAACTGGGCCTGCCGTACGACATGGTCTACCGTCACCCGTTCCCGGGCCCGGGCCTGGGCGTGCGCATCCTCGGTGAAGTGAAGAAGGAATACGCCGACCTGCTGCGTCGCGCCGACCACATCTTCATCGAAGAACTGCGCAAGGCCGACTGGTACCACAAGGTCAGCCAGGCGTTCGTAGTGTTCCAGCCGGTGAAATCGGTTGGCGTGGTGGGTGATGGCCGTCGTTACGCCTGGGTCGTGGCCCTGCGTGCCGTGGAAACCATCGACTTCATGACCGCGCGTTGGGCACACCTGCCTTACGAACTGCTGGAAACCGTTTCCGGCCGCATCATCAATGAAATCGAAGGCATCTCCCGCGTCACCTACGACGTGTCGAGCAAGCCGCCAGCGACCATTGAGTGGGAATGATCGTATGAGCCTGTGAACGCAGGCTCAAAACGATAGCGACAAAAAGAAGCCCCGGGTTGTGAGACCCGGGGCTTCTTGCGTTTCAGTTGTGTTCGCCCCAAATCCCCTATGGGAGTGAGCTTGCTCGCGATGAGGCCAGCACATCCAACATCTCCCGCGCCTGACACGCCGCCATCGCGAGTAGCTTGATTTACACCGGCAAGCGCCCTTCGAGGTTCATGCCCATACGGCTAAGACCCCAGGACAGCTCGTCGATGCTGGCATAAGGCACCTGATTCACGTCGGTCCATGCGGGGCGATTGATCAGGTAGCTGCCGTCAGCTGTGCGCTCGACCATCGTTCGGACCACTTGGCCGAGTCTGTTGCGATGAATCAGTGTCCAGTTTCCGTTCGATTTCTCGAAAGTGAACATGCCTTGCCGATATAGCAGTCGATCAAGTGCTTCCGGTGTCTTTTCAAGCAACGGCAGTGGCATCTGCAAGCTCAAGTCAGCGTGCAAGGTGTCGAAGTTTCCGTCGGTTAATTCGGGTTGGGTGGCAAAGCCGCGGCCTACCTCAATGCCTCGATCCGTTTCAATCAGCAGGCTTTCTTCCGGCAGCACTTCTTCGATACGCAAACCAATACCGCCCTGCATTTCGCTGATGCCGGACATTCCACGAAAGGTGTTGATGTTTTCCTGATCCGTCAGCACCACCCATCTGCCCGCTCCGTTGAGCGTTTTGTCGGCCTCCATGATGGTGTGGGTGAGGTAGGTCTTGATGGCTTGCTCATGCATGTCGGGAAGTGATGGGCCGGGGAAACGGTAACTGGCCAGGCAGTCGGTTGCCTGAATCCGAATGCCATTTTGTTGAGCCGCCTTGACCACTTCAAGCGGGGTGAATCTGCCGGAGGGATCGCTTTTCAGCTTTTGCAAATACGCCTTGAGATCATCGGGCATTGACCCGGTCTTGAAGAATTGATCGAGTTCCACCTGGTTGAAGTCGTTGAGCAGGCGATGGAAATAGATCGTCTTGACTTCCTGTTGGGCAAGGATCGGCATGTTCTCGATGAGAAACCGCATGCTGGCAATGCGGTCCTGGCTTTCACCGATGACCAGGCCCGGTGCCGCTTCAAATATCTTCGGGAGCAGTTCTGCGGCAGTGGTTGATGGCGTCACGACTGGAAGCTGCGGACGAGGGGGTAATGAAGCGAAAAATCCACTGCGGGAAAAGAATTGACGGGCGTCTTGTGACAGCGTGGCGCGCGGGGCCGCGACGTATCGTGCGTAAGTGGACTCTGCGCGAAAGCTTCCGTCTGGCTGACGGACCAGTTTGATATGGGTTTCTCTCTCGCCCATCGCCAGTAGTCTGATACTGAATCGGTTAGTTGCATCGTATTGCGTGGCCGGGCGGCGCAGGATGGCCTGTGTTGGCTCTTGAGCAGAGGCAGACGCAGAGGCGGGAGCAGGCGTAGAGGCCGGAGCAGATGTAGACGGCGGAACGCGGGACCCGCCCGGATGCCGGTTTCCACCACCCCTGAGCCCGGCTCGGGGTGTCAGCTCCCATTCGCCCTCGGCATTGAGACGCACAGGGAGTGAACCTGAAAACGCGTTGGGATTTTCAGGGTCGATGATGGCCCAGGTGCCGCCTCCGTTGGGATCGGCTTCGTAGCGCACGTAATAAGCCCTGTCATCGAGCAAGATCGCAGTGGCGGGGTTGGAGTCGAGTTGATAGATGCCCTGGAATTTCCCGGCTTCACTCACGGGTGTCTGCCCCTCGAGCAGTTCATTGGCTTGCCAGTGGTCCGGTATTTCGATGGGTTGAGAGGTTCCTGACAAGGGTGAATCGAGTTCACTTGCCAGCTCGACGGGCCAGCCCATGGGCTTCATGCCCTTTGCAACCAACGCTTGCTTGAGTTCTTCGAGGTTGTCCACTGTCATGGACTCGTAGGCTGGCCGAAGCGGGGTATCCAGATTCAGCCTTCCACCCGGCGTGGATCTGATGACGCTGTCTGCCATCCCGTTGTTGGCATTGCGATAAACCACAAGGACGCTGCTGCGGTAGCGCTGGAAGGTGAACATCCCCGGTTCAGGCAGCAGCGCTCGCAGTTGTTGCGGGGTCCTGTATGCCCACGGGGTTTGCATCTGCACGCGCCAGTCGCCTTTGATCAGTGCATGGACGCTGTCGAAGTCCATGCCATCAGATACGTAAAAAACAGGGGAATCCGGATAGTCCGCATGCTCCACAGCCAACCCCGGATCGGAGTTGATGGGTTGCGCTTGCCCCGGCGCTACGTCATCGATACGAATGCTCAGGGCATCGGTCTGTTCGCTAATGCCGCGATAGCCTCTGAATGTCGCCATGTTTTCCTGATTGACCAAGGCAACCCATTTGGCCGGTTCTTTCAATGCTTCGTTGAACCGGATGACCTCGCTGGCAAAAAAACTCCTGGCCATCTGGTAATCGGATTCCCAGTTAATCGCTTCTTTGTTGATGTTGTAGGTCGTCGACATGTCGAGGGCCTGAACCCGGATCTGTTGGGTATTGGCGGCTTTGACCAGCGCCAGCAGATTGAATTGGCCTGTTGGGTCGTTGCCGGCCTTTATGTCGAGTTTTTTCAGGTAGTTTTCCAGCTCGGCGGGCATTTCACCGGTGCGCGCGAAGGTGTCCAATTCGAGTTGATTGACGTTGGCCAGCAGCTCCTGCAAGTACAGGGTCTTGACGCCATGTTGCGCGAGCGTTGGCATGTTTTCGATCAGGAACTGTTTGCTGCCGATGCTGCCCCGGCTCTCGCCGACGACCAGGCCCGGTTTTTCCGCGTAGGTCGCTTCAAACAGTTCGCCAGGCGTGGCAAACGCTTGTGCAGAGGACGCCGGTTGGCTCGGTGTCGGTGGGTGAAGCTCGTACCAGGCCCTGGCGTCGCTGATCAGGTTGCGACGAGGTTATTCCTGGGCCATCTCGAATTCGCTGAGGGTGATGACCTCTTGGTTGGCATCGGACATGAGTACGCTGTGGACGTCGATGTCTGCCACTGACCAGATCCGTCTGAACGGGCTGCGTACGTCGGGTCCACCCAGCGCCCATGCCCGCATTTCAGGGTCGTCAAGGCCCGGCACGTGAACGCCTGGCCGTTGTGACGACTCCTCGACGGCGGGGGAGGCGGCGTCCGCTGCTTGCATCCCGCCTCTGAGGCCCAGTTTGGGAACGACTTCCCATTCTCCCGAATCATTCATAAACCGTACTGGAATCGAATCCGTGAAAGAGTCGGGATTGGCCGGGTCGATGATTGCCCAGTACCCACGCCCGTTGAGGCTGTTTTCATAACGCACGTAATAGGCGTTGCCGTTGAGTTTGATGGCGGACGAAGGATTCGAGGCGAGCCGATATGTACCCTGGAACTTGCCTGACTCACGAACCAGGGCGTCATCGCTGAGCACATCATTAATCCTGAAGGAGTCTGGCACTGATGACGCTGGCCTGTCCTCAGTCGAGCCCGTGACAGCCTCTGATTCTCCTTCGATGGTTCCGACCTTCGACCCGGCGGTTTCGGCAGGTGTGGTTGATTCAATCAGATCAGCCATTTCTTTGGCTTCGGCGGCGTCGATGTCCGGGCCGATTTCCTCCAGCGATCCCGGACCTTTGAGCACCAGGAGGTTGAACAGCAAATCGATACCGCTGAGCACGGCGCCAAGAACGCCGGCCTTGCGTTCCTTGGCGGTTTTGCCATTGACCGCCTGATCGATGTTCAAACCCAGGCTGGCGATACTGGCGCCGACCACCGGCAGGGCAATCGGCCAACCGACCACCGCCATGGGGCCAAATACTTTTAAACCGGCGCTGAGGTAACCGATCCACAGTTTCTTGCGCAGATCGCCATTGGACGTCAGCGAGAGTTCGGCTTCGGCAAACATTGCGCTTTTGGTCGAGTTGCTCAACCAGCTGAATGCGTCGCCGGTGATGATCTGGTTTTTTTGATTGATCAGGTGATGGTCGTACTTGCCCCAAGTGCTGACCAGCCGGTTCATGATATCGGTGATGTTCTTGTCGATGGTTTGACGATCGGCCAAGGAAAAATGCGTCATGAAGCCTCGGCGAGCCTCTTCTTCGTTCATCTGCTGCAACATCCAGTAGTGCATGTCCGTCGCGGTTTCCAGCACTTTGAAAGCGACGTTTTCACCGGGCAGATACACGATCTGGCACCCCTTGGGTGCGACGAAACGCAGGATGTTGGTGGCAAGGTACCCGTCGACGTCCAGAGCCCGAACAATGTCGGCGCAAGGGTGCTGAGCCCGCAGCATCTGCAGGTCGACAGGCCAGTTGATCGGACCCATTACGGCGTTAGTGACGAACTGAAAGTCATCGTCGCTCAACTGCCGTTTGTCCCTGGCCTTTACGGCTTGTATCAGAAAATTGCATTTGGCCAGGGTTCGGAAGTCGGTGCCGGACTGCTTCCAGAACGCGGTCAATTTGTCGGTATAGAGCGTGCTGAAATCGATGTTCCAGAACGCCTTCAGCACCTCGTTGCCGTGCAGGCGTACTTCGTTGGTTTCGTTGAACCTCCCGGCGTTCGGGCCGGCGGTATAAAAGCCTGCATAGACGTCAAGCAGGTCGGCGTTGTCCTGATCGCTGGTGCGAAAGCGCTGGATCACCAGCTGTGTCAGGGTCGTGGTTGACGTCGGCGTTGCTTTGACATGCTCCCAACCAGTGAACGTTTTCGAACTGCTTTCGGCTGTGTCGAAACGGTGGAAGTACACCTGATCCGGATCGAGGTCGGTAATGCCGGATTTTTTCAGTAAGTCGCTGGCGACTTCGTGCGCCGTGTCTTGCAGGCTCGGGCAAGTCTGGATCACGGTGGTGGCGATCGCCTTGAGCGCGGCCTTGTCGGCGGCATTGGGCAGCGGGCGTGTTTCGTTCGGGTTCATGCACTCTCTTTCCTTGAGAAAACGGGATGTCGAGGATGGCCGGTTTTTTCAAGGCAAGTGCACTACATAGTTATGCCCACAGCTGATGTGCGGCCACAGGTCACCCTTACCGTTTCGCAGTTGCAGGTGTATCGTATTCGCCTTTTGCAGGCCCCCGGGCCTGTCGCTGATACGTGAGGTAGTTGAGTTCATGTCGTTTACCCGTCGCCAAATCCTCGGTGGCCTGGCCGGTCTTGTTGTCGTTGGTGTCGGTGCTGGGGGCGCGTCGCGCTACTGGCTGGGCAAGATGGCCGACGCCGAGGCGGGCCACGACTACGAGCTGATCGCGGCGCCGTTGGACGTGGAACTGGTAGCCGGGCACAAGACCCAGGCTTGGGCCTTCGGCCCTTCGGCGCCGGGCACCGAGTTGCGGGTGCGCCAGGGTGAATGGCTGCGGGTGCGTTTCATCAACCACCTGCCGGTCGCCACCACCATCCACTGGCACGGCATCCGTCTGCCGCTGGAAATGGACGGTGTGCCTTACGTCTCGCAGCTGCCGGTGCTGCCGGGCGAATACTTCGATTACAAATTCCGCGTGCCTGATGCCGGCAGCTACTGGTATCACCCCCATGTGAGCAGCAGCGAGGAACTCGGTCGCGGCCTGGTCGGCCCGCTGATTGTCGAGGAGCGTGAGCCCACCGGCTTCAAGTACGAAAAAACCTTGAGCCTGAAGAACTGGCATATCGATGAGCAGGGCGCTTTCGTCGACTTCAGTATTCCCCGGGAAGCGGCCCGTGGCGGCACGGCGGGGCGTCTGTCGACCATCAACGGCATCGCGCAAGCGGTGATTGATTTGCCGGCCGGGCAGATCACCCGTGTACGTTTGCTCAACCTCGATAACACCTTGACCTATCGCCTGAATATTCCCGGCGTCGAAGCGCAGATCTATGCGCTCGATGGCAACCCCATCGAACCGCGCCCGCTAGGCAAGGAATACTGGCTCGGCCCCGGCATGCGTATCTGCCTGGCGATCAAGGCGCCGCCGGCCGGTGAAGAATTGTCCCTGCGCAACGGCCCGGTGCGCTTGGGTACGCTGCGTTCGGTGGCCAACACCGACGCCCCGACCGAGTGGCCGCCCGCGCTGCCCGCCAACCCGGTGGCCGAGCCGGACCTGGCCAATGCCGAGAAACTCAACTTCAATTTCGAATGGGTCGGTTCGGTGTCGGTGAACGTCGATAATGGCAAGCCGCCAAGCCTGTGGCAGATCAATGGCAAGGCCTGGGACATCACCGACAAAACCTGTGCCGACCGCCCGATCGCCAAACTGGAAAAGGGCAAGAGCTACATTTTCGAATTGAAAAACATGACCCAGTATCAGCACCCGATTCACCTGCACGGCATGAGTTTCAAGGTCATCGCCTCGAATCGGCACAAGGTCATTCCGTATTTCACCGACACCTACCTGCTGGGCAAGAACGAGCGCGCGCAGGTAGCGTTGGTGGCGGATAATCCGGGTGTATGGATGTTCCACTGCCATGTGATCGATCACATGGAAACCGGCCTGATGGCCGCTATCGAGGTGGCGTGATGCGTCAGATTCGTCCCGCCGCCATCATCGACCGCAGTCGTGATCGCGAATTCATGCGTGAGGCCCTGGCACTGGCGGCCCAAGGCGCGGCCCTCGGCGAAGTGCCGGTGGGTGCGGTACTGGTCCAGGATGGGGAAATCATCGGTCGCGGCTTCAACTGCCCGATCAGTGGCAACGACCCCAGCGCCCACGCCGAGATGGTCGCAATCCGCGCCGCCGCCCAGGCCGTCAGCAATTACCGACTAACCGGCAGTACGCTTTACGTGACGCTGGAGCCGTGCAGCATGTGCGCGGGCCTGATCGTGCACTCGCGGATTGCCCGGGTGGTGTACGGCGCGCTGGAGCCCAAGGCGGGGATTGTGCAGAGCCAGGGGCAGTTCTTTACCCAGGGCTTTTTGAATCATCGGGTGTTGTATGAAGGCGGGGTGTTGGCGGAGGAATGCGGGGCGGTGCTCAGTGAATTCTTCAAGGCCCGGCGCGCAAAACCTTCAGACTGAACACCGCCCCCCTGTAGGAGCGAGCTTGCTCGCGATGGCGTGTCAGGCTAAGTGGTGTCGACTGACACACCATCGCGAGCAAGCTCGCTCCTACAGGTTCTTGCGTTACTTTCTGGCGACGATTACGGCCCGCATCGGCGCCGGCAGCCCTTCAATGGTCTTGCTGTGATCTTCCGGATCGAGGAAGTCACTGAGCGACTGATACTTCATCCACTCCGTCCCGCGCTGTTCCTCGATCGTGGTGGTGCTCACGTCCACGCACTTCACGTCTGTGAACCCGGCACGTCGCAACCACAACTCCAGCGCTGGCACCGACGGCAGGAACCACACGTTGCGCATCTGCGCGTAGCGGTCCTCCGGCACCAGCACCTGATGTTTGTCGCCTTCGACCACCAGGGTTTCCAGCACCAGCTCACCGCCCTTGACCAGGCAATCCTTCAGCGCCAACAAATGTTCGATGGGCGAACGGCGGTGGTAGAACACACCCATGGAAAACACTGTGTCGAACCCTTCGAGGTTCGGCGGCAGGTCTTCGAACGGGAAGGGCAGGTGCCAGGCGTTCGGCTCGGACAGGTAGCGTTGCACCGCCTGGAACTGGCAGAAGAACAGCCAGTTCGGGTCGACACCGATCACGCTGTCCGCGCCGGCGCCAAGCATGCGCCACATGTAATATCCGTTGCCACAGCCGACATCGAGGATGCGCTTGCCTTTCAGGTTCAGGTGCGGGGCGACCCGTGACCACTTCCAGTCCGAGCGCCATTCGGTGTCGACGTGCACGCCGAACAGGTCGAACGGCCCTTTGCGCCATGGCGACAGGCCCATCAGCGCGGTACGCATTTGCGCGCGGGTCTCGTCGCTGCAATCGGTATCGAGCTTCAAGCCATTGAGCAAATCGACTTCGCTCGGCTGGATCTTCGGCAGGGCGTCCAGCGCGCTTTGCCAGCGTTCCAGGTCGCCATGGCCCTTTTCCATTTTCTTGTCGAGTTGCGCTTGCAGAGTGTTGGCCCATTCGGCCAGCGGCGTGCCGGCCAGACGGCGGGCGAGGGGAGACAGATCAATCATGGCAAGGCAATCAACGAGGCAAAGTTAAGACACTGGAACCACGGCACGACTTTCGAGAACCCGGCGGCCAGCAGGCGTTCGCGGTGTTCTTCGAGGCTGTCGGGCTTCATGACGTTTTCGATGGCGCTGCGCTTCTGGGCGATTTCCAGTTCGCTGTAGCCGTTGGCGCGTTTGAAGGCGATATGCAGGTCGGTGAGCAACGCGTGTTCCTGCTCGTCTTCGAAACGCAGTTTTTCCGAGAGGATCAGGGCGCCGCCGGGCAACAGCGACTGACGGATGCGCGACAGCAATGCCGTGCGTTGGTCCGGGGCGATGAACTGCAGGGTGAAGTTCAGCGCCACCACCGAGGCCGGCTGGAACTCCAGGGCGAGGATGTCGCCTTCGATCACCTCCACCGGCAGCAACTCCTGGAACATCGAATCCTGCCCGTTGAGGTACTCGCGGCAGCGTTCGACCATCGCCGCCGAGTTATCCACAGCGATCACCCGGCAGCCATCGGTGCGCACGTGTCGGCGCAAGGCCTGGGTCACGGCACCGAGCGACGAGCCCAGGTCATACAGCACGCTGCCCGGCTGGGCGAACTGCGCGGCGAGCACGCCGAGGTTTTCGACGATGGTCGGATAACCCGGCACCGAGCGCTTGATCATGTCCGGGAACACCCGCACCACGTCCTCGTTGAAGGCGAAGTCAGGCACCTGGGCCAGAGGCTGGGCGAAAAGGCGATCGGGTTCTTTGCTCACGGCGGTTCCAGCGGTGTAGGTGGAAAAGGCCGGCATTTTAGCCAAGTTGGCGCGGGGATGCGCGGGTTGTCTGATAAACCGCCAAGCAGCCTGCAAAGTCTGTGTGTTCAGTGATATTGCTATCGCGAGCAAGCTCGCTCCCACAAGGGCTGTGCAATACCTGTGGGAGCGAGCTTGCTCGCGATGGGGTCAGCGCGGTTTCTGAGTGAACGCCGATGCCGTGATGCCCCATTGCCCCAGCCAATAGCTGAGGATGATCACGTACGGCGCCGCGTCGAACGGCACCACGAAGCGGCTGATGCCGATCACGCTGTCGGAGAACACGAATGCCACTGCACCTGCCGCCGCCAGTAGCGCCGAGCGTTTGGGCACATCGGTCCCGAGTCGGGCCAGGGCGCGCCAGAGCATGGCGCTGATCGCCGTGCCATAGACAATCACGGGCACCAACAATGGCCCGAGGCCGTTGGAAATCAGAATCCCCAGCAGGACGGCGCCGACGCCGAGGGCCAGCACCAGTGGCAGCAATGCCAGGCGCCGGCAATCGCTCAAATACGCTTTCAGATAGGCCAGATGCGCAACCAGAAACGCCCCAAGGCCGAACACGAACAAATCCCCCGGCCATGCCAGCAACACGTCGCCGACCAGGGAGAAAATCAACCCCAGGCTGATCCAGCGCCGATATTCGCCTGGTGGTGCGTCATGCAACCAGCCAAGCAGGGCCAGCACCGGCAGCGGCTTGACCAGCAGGCACAGCAGGGACGCATGCACGCTCAGGCCATAAAGGAAGGTCACTGCGCCCATCAGCGCCAGAATCAGCCAGCCCACGGTCAGTTGACCGAGATCGCGCAGTCGAACGAATCCACCGGCAGCACTTCCGGCGCCCACGGCTGTTGCGAGGTCAGGCGCAAGCGGCCGGTGCCGGTCGCAAACGCCTGAAAGCGCCAGGTCGAGACCCCGGCCGCGCCGACGATGCCGGCATCTTCCGGGTTTCGATAAACCTCTGGCCCCAGGGTGTGCAAGACGCCACCAGCCGAATCCTGGATCGCCCAGCGATAGCCCGTGGTCGGATTGCTCGGCAGGGTCAGGATCAGGTTTTGCCCGTTGGTGAGTTTCACCGGACATTCGCTTTGTTTTTCCACGGTCACGTTTTGTTTCGGTTGCGTGGCACACGCGGCCAGCAAGGCGAGGGCGAGGGGGACAAGCAGGCGAATGGGGGACATGTGGTCAGTGGCTCCGGCGTTCACGACGAACGGCGAGCATAACCGAGATGAGACAAAGTGTGACAGTCGCCCGCAATGGGGGGGCAGGGTTGACGCTATCGCGAGCGGGCCACACACAGGGGGTAGAGGTAACCTCGTGAGAGCGACCTGCTCGGGATAAAGAAAATATTTACTGGTAGTGCTTAACGGTTAACTCACAAGAGAAAAACAGAAATCGCTTTCTGATGTAAATTCGATGCCATGCAGATCTTTGAACTTCATAACGACGTTGCCAGAGTACTGTTGTGTTTCGTTACTCACGGTCAAGTTCATGACACCTTCCAATGCCCAATGGCTGGTGTAGGCAGGGAAGTTTTCGGTATAGGCAATTTCTATCAAATGGTCCGGAGAGTTCAGTGTGTATGTTCCCGTCTCGATATGCTTGGGCATGTAAATGTCAAAGGCCCGGTCGAGTGGGGTGTTTTTTTCTCCGGCCTTGAAAATAGCGAGGATTTCCCTGTTTCCGACGCTGGCGAAAAATTCTTCGGACCGGAAGTCTTCACGATTCTGAAGGGTTGCATTCAAGTGGTTGTTTGGGCAGCAACGGCGAAATTTGACATTGTCATCAATGCGCTCGTCGACAAGATTTCTTCGTTGTTTGATATCCATGGGGTTCTCTCCTTTGTGCTTCTCGCACGAATGATTTGAACCTTGAGGATATAGAGCCGAAGTGCCTGGATGTACTCTCTGTTCTGATAGGATTACAAACCTATTAATTATGTATTTTGAGTTATTGCTGGCCTCGAAAAAATGGTCAGGTTACGAGCCTGACCATTTCGAAATCACACTGTTTAATCAGAACAACACCTTCGCCACATCCGCAAAGCGCTTGGCGAAGTGCACGGTAATCCCTTCCTTCAGATACTCCGGCAACTCCTCGAAATTCCCCCGGTTGGCCTCCGGCAGAATCAGTTCGAAAATCTTCTGCCGCCGCGCCGCAATCACTTTTTCCCGCACCCCGCCAATCGGCAATACATGCCCGGTCAACGTCAGTTCGCCGGTCATGGCCACGCCTTTTTTCGGTGGCTGATTGCGTGCCAGCGACAGCAGGGCGCTGGCCATGGTCACGCCGGCGCTCGGGCCGTCTTTCGGGGTGGCGCCTTCCGGCACGTGCAGATGGACGAAGGCTTCGTCAAAGAATTTCGGATCGCCGCCATAGGACTTCAGGTGCGAGCTGACATAGCTATAGGCGATTTCCGCCGACTCTTTCATCACATCACCCAATTGCCCGGTGAGCTTGAACCCACGGTTGAGGGTGTGGATGCGCGTGGCTTCGATCGGCAGGGTTGCACCGCCCATGCTGGTCCAGGCCAGCCCGGTGATCACGCCGACCCCCGCCAGCACCTGCTCGTTGCGAAACACCGGTTTGCCGAGTGAAGCCTCCAGGTCTTTCGGCCCGAGCTTGATCACGGCTTTCGGTTCGTCGAGCAGTTTCATCACCGCTTTGCGCACCAGTTTGCCGAGGTTTTTTTCCAGCTGGCGCACGCCGGCTTCACGGGCATAACCGTCGATCAGCGCCTTGAGCGCGCTGTCGCTGATGCTCAGGCTGCCCTTGGACACACCGGCTTTCTCAAGCTGCTTGGGCCACAGGTGACGCTTGGCGATGGCGACTTTTTCTTCGGTGATGTAGCCCGACAGGCGAATCACTTCCATCCGGTCCAGCAGCGGGCCGGGGATCGAATCCAGAGTGTTGGCGGTGCAGATGAACAGCACTTTCGACAGGTCCATCCGCAGATCCAGATAGTGGTCGAGGAATTCGACGTTCTGTTCCGGATCGAGGGTTTCCAGCAGCGCCGAGGCCGGATCGCCCTGGTAGCTCTGGCCCATCTTGTCGATTTCGTCGAGCATGATCACCGGGTTCATCACCTCGACGTCTTTCAACGCCTGCACCAGTTTGCCCGGCTGCGCGCCGATGTAGGTGCGGCGATGGCCCTTGATCTCGGCTTCGTCGCGCATGCCGCCAAGGCTGAAGCGATAGAACGGCCGGCCCAGGGATTCGGCGATGGATTTGCCGACGCTGGTCTTGCCCACGCCCGGCGGGCCCACCAGCAATACGATGGAACCGCTGATCTCGCCTTTGTAGGCGCCGACCGCGAGAAATTCGAGGATACGGTCCTTGATGTCATCGAGGCCGGCGTGGTGTTTGTCCAGTACCTTGCGCGCGTGCTTGAGGTCGAGTTTGTCCTCGCCGTACACGCCCCACGGCACCGAGGTCGCCCAGTCGATGTAATTGCGGGTCACCGCATATTCCGGCGAGCCGGTCTCGAGGATCGACAGCTTGTTCATTTCTTCTTCGAGGCGTTTCTGCACCTGCGTCGGCAGGACTTTGCCCACCAGCCGCTGCTCGAACTGTTCGAGGTCGGCGCTGCGGTCGTCCTTGGTCAGCCCCAGCTCCTGCTGGATAACCTTGAGTTGTTCCTTGAGGAAAAACTCGCGCTGATGTTCGCCGATTTTTCGGTTAACTTCGGCGGAAATCTCTTTTTGCAGGCGCGCGACTTCGACTTCCTTGCGCAGCATCGGCAGGACTTTCTCCATGCGCTTGAGCATCGGCACGCAGTCGAGCACTTCCTGCAACTCGCTGCCGGTGGCCGAGGTGAGCGCGGCGGCAAAGTCGGTCAGCGGCGACGGATCGTTGGGGCTGAAGCGGTTGAGGTAGTTCTTCAGCTCTTCGCTGTACAGCGGGTTGAGCGGCAGCAGTTCCTTGATCGCATTGATCAGCGCCATGCCGTAGGCCTTGACCTCGTCGGTCGGCTCGGTGGGCTGGTGCGGGTATTCGACTTCCACCAGGTACGGCGGGCGGTGGTGCTTGAGCCAGGTCTTGAGGCGTACGCGGGTCAGGCCTTGGGCGACGAACTGCAGCTTGCCGTTTTCGCGGCTGGCGTGGTGCACCTTGACCAGCGTGCCGTAGAGCGGCAGGGCCGAGGTGTCGAAATGGCGCGGGTCTTCCTGGGGCGTGTCCATGTAGAACAGGGCCAGGGAGTGGTGATCGGATTTGCTGACCAGATCGAGGGTTTCGGCCCACGGTTCTTCGTTGACGATGACCGGCAGCACCTGGGCCGGGAAGAACGGTCGGTTATGGATCGGGATGACGTAGACCTTGTCCGGCAGGTTCTGGCCAGGCAGGGCCAGGCCTTTGCCAGGTTTGTGCTGCTGGGCGTTTTCCGGATCGGCGTATTCACTCGGGTCTTCGGGGAATTCCTGCTGGTCGCTCATGGGGGCACCTGCGCAATGGGTATGGGTCTTAGATGGGGCAGGTTGGCGGTGGTTTCAACGGTCATTTTCTGCGACGCGGTGTTTCGCAGGTGTGGTCAGCGCAGAGACAGGTTAGCTGGATTTCGCGGCGACACTATCCCCTGTGGGAGCGAGCTTGCTCGCGATGAGGCAAGGACAGACACCCTTGAAGTGACTGTCAGACCGCTATCGCGAGCAAGCTCGCTCCCACAGGGGGCGGGGGTGATTTGAAATCTGCGATAACAAAAAAGGCGACGTCCTCACGGACGTCGCCTTTGTTTTGACTGCCGCTAAAACTTACTCGGACAGTTTGTAAGCAATCACATAGTCACCCATTTTGGTGCCCAGTGAGCCGTGACCACCGACGACCAACAGCACGTACTGCTTGCCGTCCTTGCCGGTGTAGGTCATCGGTGTAGCCTGACCGCCAGCCGGCAGGCGCGATTTCCACAGCTCGTTGCCGGTGTTGACGTCATAGGCGCGCAAGTACTGGTCCAGCGTACCGCTGAGGAAGCCGACGCCGCCGGCGGTGACCATCGAGCCGCCCATGCTTGGCACGCCGAGTGGCAGGCCGATAGGCAA
The DNA here is from genome assembly GCF_002236115.1 of Pseudomonas jessenii. Lineage (GTDB taxonomy): Bacteria > Pseudomonadota > Gammaproteobacteria > Pseudomonadales > Pseudomonadaceae > Aquipseudomonas > Aquipseudomonas jessenii. The sequence goes on from NZ_NIWT01000004.1 coordinate 387,909, forward strand.
TGGCGAGCTGTCGCGGCTGGTGCCGTTCTTGCGTTTCCACACGACTTTGCTGGTGGTCAGGTCGATACCGGCCACGTAGCCCCAGGCCGGCGCCTGGCACGGTACGCCTAACGGCGACATGAACGGGTGCATGATCACCGCGTAAGGTGCGCCCGTGTTCGGTTGCACACCCGCGGTTTCGCTCTCGCGCTTGCTGTCGGCTGCGACTTCGGCACGAGGCACCATCTTCGAGACGAAGGCCATGTAGTTCGGACTGGTGAACAGCATCTGGCGAACCGGGTCGACCGAAACACCGCCCCAGTTGAAGACGCCGACGTTACCCGGATAGATCAGGCTGCCCTGTTCCGACGGCGGGGTGTACTGGCCTTCGTAACGCAGTTCCTTGAACTGGATGCGGCACAGCATCTGATCGAACGGGCTGGCGCCCCACATGGCTTTTTCGGTCAGTTCCGGGGCCAGCAGGTTCAGGTCCGAACGAGCCTGGGTCGGCGCGGTGCGGTCACCTTTTACGGCACCTTGCGGAGCCGGAATCTCCTTGATCGGGATGATCGGCGTGCCGTCACGACGGTCGAGGACGTACAGGCTGCCCTGTTTGGTCGGGGCGATCAGCGCAGGTTTCACGCCGTCGGCGGTTTTCATGTCCAGCAGGGTTGGCTGGCTGCCGACGTCCATGTCCCACAGGTCGTGGTGAGTGAACTGGTAGTTCCAGCGCACCTTGCCGGTGGCCAGATCCAGCGCGACCAGGCCAGCACTGAATTTCTCGGCGCCCGGGGTGCGGTCTGCACCCCACTGGTCAGGGGTCTGGTTGCCCAGTGGCAGGTAGACCATGCCGAGTTTTTCGTCGACGCTGGCCAGCGACCACATGTTGGCCGAGTTGCGGCTGTAGTGTTCGCCCTCTGGCAGCGGTTCGGTCGCGTCGGGATTGTTGCTGTCCCAGTTCCACACCAGATGACCGTCGTGTACGTCAAAGGCACGGATCACGCCGGATGGCTCGTTGGTCGACTCGTTGTCGGTGACGTGGCCGCCCATGATCACCAGATCACGAGTGATCGCTGCTGGCGAGGTGGAGTAGTAGCCGCCGGCGGTGAACGGGCCGATGCCTTGAGTCAGGTCAACCACACCGTTTTTACCGAAGCCTTCGCAGATCTTGCCGGTGTCGGCGTTGAGTGCAATCAGGCGTGCATCGGCGGTTGGCAGGTACAGACGACGCGGGCAAGCCTGGGCAACGGCTTTGCCGGCCTCGGAAATCACTGCGGAGGCAGCGCTTTCAGACTTGGCGTAGGCTGCTTCGTCGTAGTACGACACGCCACGGCAGGTCATGTGGGCGAAGCCCTTGAAGCCCACCGGGCTCTTGATCTGCGGGTCGAAACGCCACAGTTCCTTGCCGGTGTCCGGGTCCAGTGCCAGCACCTTGCTATGAGCGGTGCAGGCATAGAGCATGCCGTTGGCCTTGAGCGGAGTGTTTTCGTTGGTCAGTTCCACCGGGTCATCGGCGGTTGGCAGATCGCCGGTCTGGATACGCCAGGCTTCTTGCAGCTTGCCGACGTTGGCCGGGGTGATCTGCTTGAGCGGCGAGTAGCGGTCACCGAATTCGCTGCGGCCATAGGCCTGCCAGTCGCCTTCGGGCATCTGCGGCGCGGTGCTGGTCATGTCCGCGTTGTCGCGGCCCAGTTCGCCGAAGGTTTCGCCCGGATGGGTGAACTGGCTGGCCACGGCGGTGGCGCCGGCCAGGACCACGGCCACGCTCAAGGCGCCAGTACCCATAGGGGCAGGGCCGTTGATCAGCAATGGACGACGGAACCACGGCAGCAGCATCACCACACCGAGGGCGAACCACAGCGCCAGGCGCGGCACCAGTTGCCACCAGTCGAGGCCAACTTCCCACAGCGCCCAAACAGTGCTGGCGAACAGTACCAGTGCGTACAGGCCTAGCGCCGCGCGGCGGGCGGCGATCAGCAGGACGCCGCTCAGCGCGATGCCGATACCGGCCAGCAGGTAATACAGTGAGCCGCCAAGCATGCTCAGCTTGATCCCCCCGGCCAGCATGGCCAGGCCCATCAGCAGAAGCAATATGCCGAGCAGGGTCGGCAATAGACGGCTTCGGCTCAAGGCACCATCAGTGCTCATAGTGTGATTCTCCGTGACGTTTCAAGTAGTCCCGCGCAAGTTCACTGTAGATGACGATCTTGTGCGGGCAGGGTTCATATAAAACGGGTTTGGCTGACGCAGTCCCTGTAGGAGCGAGCTTGCTCGCGAGAAGCCTGAGAACACCGCGGGGTGTCAGGCTCCAAGCGTTATCGTTCACGTCCATCGCGAGCAAGCTCGCTCCTACAGGGGGGGGGGTGGTGTTTTTTAGAACGACGACTGGACCTTGATCCCGCCGATCAGCGCGTCATCGACCTCGCCCACGCCACCGGGATGGCGGATGTATTGCAGGTTCGGGCGCACGGTCAGCCAGTTGGTCACGTGCACGCCGTAATAGAGTTCGGCGCTGTATTCGGTGTCCTGGGGCGGCAGGTAGGACGGATTGTCGTAGTCGAAAACAACATTGGCCTGGTTGGTCGCCTCGGCATTCTTGCGAAAGGCCGGGTTGACGTGGACGCGGGCCATGGCAAAGCCGATGTCGTCCCTGGCGCGCGCGTCGAGCAAGCCTTTGTAGACAAGACCCGCCTGGACGTAGTTGTCGATGGCGTTGGTCTTCTTGTCGTGCATCGTGCCGTTGGCGAACAGGCTCAGGCCGCGGGAGTGGTCGCTGGCCAGGCTGGTGACCTGCTGCTGAAGGCCCAGCCACGCGCCGTGTTTGCTCGACGCGCTGCGATAGGCTTCGCCACTCAGGGCCGCAGGCTGGCCATTGCTGTCCTTGTAGACGTCGGTGGCGTTAGCGCTGCTGTAGTAGTAACCGGCGCGGTATTCACCCGGCAGGCCATTGAGTTTCGGCGTCCACACCAGCTCTACCGGCAGGACTGCGCCCTGGGTGCCGCTGCCGCTGAGCTTGAAACCGTTGTCGCGGTCAAGGTTCGACGGGTTCTGCTCATACGCGCCGATCTGCGCGTACAACTCTGGCGTCAGGTGATATTTGACCCGTAGCGCCCACTGGCTGACCGGCCAGTTGTACCAGATGTCACCCGCCCAGTTGCCGACCTGGGAGCCGCAGAACGCCAGGTTCTGGAAGTCGCAGGGGAAGCTGTTGAAGTCTTCACCTTCGCCGAAGCGGCCGACCTTGATGTCGAGCTTTTCATCGAAGAACTTCTGCTGATACCACATCTGCGTCAGGCGCCAGGTCTGGCCGCGGCCCCAGACTTCCTGGGCCGATGTGAAGCCGCCGACACGCGGGTCGTTGATGCGGTCGTTGCTGATGTTGTTGCCGCTGCGTTCGGTGATGGTCAGCTGAAATTCGGCATCGTCCCAGCCGAGGATCTTCTGCAAGTCCAGGTGGGTGCCCAGGCCGAACTGGTCGCTGTAGCGCGCGGTGCGGTCGTGGTCGTAGCCGCCGTGAAGGTTGCTGCCCATTTCGCCGGTGTAATCCAGTTTGAAGTCATAGCCTTTTTCCGCCAGCTCCGTACGTGTGCCGTTCCAGTCGCCGAGCATCCACGGTGAGTCGCTATCGAATGCCGGAGCGGCCTGGACACAGGTGGCGAGGCCGAACGCGGTGAAACCGCCGATCAGTTTGAGGGCGTTGTGGCAAGAGACAGTCTTAAAGACAGCGCTGTCTTTCGAAAATCGCAAATCAGGCATAGGGAAGAAATTCTTGATCTTTTTCTGGGGGATGAGCGGAAGAAGTGACTGGCAGAAGCGTTTCAGCTAAAGCGTGCGCAAGGATAATGTTCCGTTACAAATAGAGAAAGGGCTTTTGATGACATGCATCCTTTCAATTTTGGTAACAGTGTTCTCCTGTAGGAGCGAGCTCGCTCGCGATGGTCGTGAACGATAACGCGTCAAACCAGATACCCAGCGGCGTCGTTGCGTTTTTCGCGAGCAAGCTCGCTCCTACAGGATTCCAGGATTCCAAGATCACCTACATTTAACAGACCGCTTCCACCCGAAGAAGCCCTCGGCTAAGGTGCGCGGCTTTCCCATTCCAACATCGCTGAAGGCCCGGCATGACCGAACACAACACTGATCCGCTGCATGGCGTGACGCTGGAACAGATCCTCAACGCGCTGGTTGACCACTACGAGTGGTCGGGGCTGGCCGAGCGCATCGATATCCGCTGCTTCAAGAGCGACCCGAGCATCAAGTCGAGCCTGACGTTCCTGCGCAAAACCCCGTGGGCGCGGGAGAAGGTCGAGCGCTTGTATGTGAAGTTGATGCGCACCAAACGACCGCTTTGAACATGGTCAACCCGTCTGCGTTACGCCGTCGTTTTGTGGTCGTGGCTGCCATGCTCGGCTGGGCGGGGTTGAGCATCCAGATGTACCTGATTTTCCATTCGCGCTGGACGCTGGGCGCCAGCCTGATCGGCGGGCTGGTGAGTTTTTTCAGCTATTTCACCGTGCTGAGCAACACCCTGGTGGCGACCGTGCTGACCTGTGCAGTGACCTCCCGCGAGTCGGCGGCGCGTCGCTGGTTCTTGCAGCCGTGGGTCAGTAGTGGCATTGCCGTGAGCATCGCCGTGGTGAGCCTCGCTTACAACCTGCTGCTGCGCCACTTGTGGCATCCCGAGGGCTGGCAATGGCTGGCCGACGAACTGTTGCACGACGTCATGCCGCTGCTGTTTCTGGTGTATTGGTGGAGTTGCGTGCCCAAGGGCAGGCTGCGGGTGGGACACATCGGGTTGTGGGTGATCTATCCGCTGGTCTACTTCGCCTATTCGCTGCTGCGCGGGCATTTGCTGGCGGTTTATCCCTACCCGTTCATTGATGTCGAGAAACTGGGTTATCCACAGGTGTTCATCAATGCCGGGGGATTGTTGGCGGGGTTTGTGGTGATTGCCTTGCTGGTGATTGGGCTGGATCGGTGGCGTGCCGCCCGGAAGTGAACGCTGATTGTGGCGAGGGGGCTTGCCCCCGTTGCGCTGCGAAGCAGTGCTAAAAGCTGCAATGAGTATTTATCTGAAACACCGCATCAGCAGATTTTACGACTGCTTCGCAGCCGAACGGGGGCAAGCCCCCTCGCCACATTGTGATTCCAGTCACTCCTCGTCACTGTCCCCCAGTTTCCAGTAACCCACCGCCTTGACGAACTGCTCGTCCAGCCCGTGCTCATCCAGCAGCACCCGACGAATCTGCCGCGACACTTTGCTCTCGGTCGCCACCCATGCGTACAGGCTGCCGGCTGGCACCTGGATCTGGCGCACCGTGCTCAACAAATGATCTTTGCCGCCTTCGCGCAGTACCCAGATCACATTGACCTCGGCAGCGCTCTCCAGCACTTGCTGTTCCTTGCCGTTTTCCACTTCGACAATCACCAACGCGCGTCGATTGGCTGCCAAGCCTTCGAGGCGTCGGGCAATGGCGGGCAGGGCGGTTTCGTCGCCGATCAGCAGATAGCTGTCGAACATGTCAGGCACGATCATCGAACCCCGTGGCCCGCCGATGTGCAGGAACTGCCCCGGTTTGGCCTGTTCGGCCCAGGTCGAGGCAGGGCCGTCGCCGTGCAGTACGAAGTCGATGTCCAGTTCCAGGGCGTCCAGATCGTAGCGGCGCGGGGTGTAGTCGCGCATCTCAGGCAGCGGACCATTGTCCTTGCCGGCGCCCAGCACCAGGGTTTCCAGCGCCGCGGCCTGTTCGGCATTTTGCGGGAACAACAGTTTGACGTGATCGTCCGTGCCGAGGCTGACAAAACCTGCCAATTCAGGGCCACCCAAGGTAATCCGGCGCATGCGCGGAGTCAGGTCGACCACGCGCAACACTTCCAGGCGACGGCGTTTGATTTCGTGCATGACACGGTGAATGGTTGAGGCGATGACTTCAGTCATTCGGCGTTCTCCTGAACGGGTTGAACGGCGGGGCCGTCGACGATGGCTTTGGCGGTGTCGTTGAGCAGGACAGCGACGCGCCGGATTTCTTCCTTGCTCCAGCGGCCGTGGTGCAGTTGCAGCGCGTGGCGCAGGTTATGCACGGCTTCGTGAATTTCGGGCGGGCGATCATGGCCGCGCAGCGAGCGTTTGCTGACATCGATGCGCACCCGCACACCTTCAAGGGCGATGGCTTGCTCTTTCAGGGACAGACGTCCGGCGTCGGTCACGCTGTAGCGTTTTTTTCCGCCTTCGGCGTCGCCCTGGATCATTTCGCTCTCTTCCAGAAAGGTCAGGGTCGGGTAGATCACACCAGGGCTGGGGCTGTAGGCGCCGTCGAACATGCCTTCAATCTGGCGGATCAGGTCGTAGCCGTGGCAAGGCTGTTCGGCGATCAGCGCCAGCAACAGCAATTTCAGGTCACCGGGGGCGAAGACCCGGGGGCCGCGACCACCGCGCTCACGTCCGGGGCGTTTCTCGAAGCCGTCGCGGCCGTCGCCGTGTTCACGGTGGGGGGAATGATGGTCTCTCATTTCTGCTTTCTCTCGTCGTGTTTAGATACAACTTAAGATATATCTTAACGAGAAAGCAAGCCCCCCTGACCGGTGGCCGTTCCGAGCGTCGAGCCGATGACCCCGCCAAAACCGCAAAAATAGTGGTAATCAGTGCGGGTGAAAAACCTGAAATTAGTGTTAACTCTCTAATGTTGGGTTTTGGCCTGTTAAATGCGGGGTTTGTGGTATTGGTCTTACAGAAGTAACTTCGTTAGTTTCTGCTTGTCATTGCCGTTAGTGTGCGGTTTGTAGTATTTCTCTTACAGTCAGACATTGGTTTTTAAGTTATTTCAGGTTTTTTCTTTCTCGGGTGATAGCACTTTGGCTACGCACTTGCAGGAACGTTCCTGCTTACTTTCCAGATAAATTGATCGATCATCTTTCGGCGTTGAAAGTTCAGCTGAGCAAATAGCTGCTCGTGACGGTTTTGCTCAACTTGAACTTTCTGCGCTTATCCTTTTAAAAGACAGGTACTGAAAGATGTTCAAGAAAATCGCGTTTGCTGCTCCTCTGGCTGTTCTGGCTCTGAGTTCTTCCGCCGTATTTGCCGCGGGTGAAGCCCGTCACTCCATCAACCTTGTCGCGCATGTACCGACCAACGGTTTCTACGTGGTACCGGTCGATCCGGATCTGGTCAACAAGGATCAGAGAATGGATTACATTCCAAGCAAGGGCACCATGGATGAGGTCAACGGTTTCTTCGACGTACGCAACAACAACGGCTCGGTGCATGCCAGCCTTGAAAGCGTGCCGGAGCTGATCAGTGGTGCATCCAAAATTGGCCTGCAAGTGGCACTCAACAATGTAGTGCTCACCACGACTCCGCAAATGGTGGTTGGCGAGACCGAATCGAATGTCAATTACCGTGCCCCACTCAACATCAAGGCACAAGGCACCACCTTTGCACCAGGTGATTACACCGGTGCCGTCACCATGATGTTCGACGCTGTTCCTCCGGTTGCTCTTTGAACTTGATCAAGAGTCATAAGCGCTTACTTGTATAAGTAACGTGACCGACCGGCAATATTAAAAGTTGCCGGTCGGGTTTCAACTTCTTTGATATTAGAGTATTCGTTCATGTTCCCGATGACGCCCATCGCGGCAGCGCTTGCGTTGCTGTTATGTAGCAGCGCATTTGCGGCGCCCGCTTCCGTTGATAATACGCCGCGAAGTTTGCTGGCCCAGGCCAAAGGCTTGCCGGCAGAGTTCGAGGAGCATTTTTTCGACGTTCCGTTGGCGGTCCGGGTCGAACTCGATCAGCAACCGTTGGGCGAGGCGATGATTGTATTGTCCCGCGATGACCGGGTGACGTTGCTCGATTTCACCGACACCAGTGAAAGCCGCTTCGGCGCCAGCGAACGCGAGACTTGGGCGGATATCCTCAAACCCGGCGTGGCGCTGGGCGCCTGCAGCGGTCAATGCCCGGAGCAGATGCTGGCGGTGCACTACAACCTGGAAAATTCATTGCTGTCGATCGTCACCGAAAATGCCGAACGCGACAGCGAAGCCAAGCGTTTCTACGATCAGCCTGAAGGCGGCAGCAGCGGCCTGATGGTGCGCAATCAACTCAATCTCAACGGCGGCCAGGATCAAGACCTGGGCGGTCGTTTCGGTCTGGAAGCCAGCGGCAGCCTGGGCAACTGGAGCCAGACCTTCAACATGCAACTGGCGCGTCTGGGTGGACCGGACGACAAGACCTATCACGCCGTGCATGAGCTCTTCACCCAGCGCGAACTGGAGGGCAGTTTTTTCCGGCTGGGGTACTTCACGCCCAACTCCGAAGGCTTGACTCGCCAGCCCCGTTCGTTCGGCACCAGCCCCGACACCGCCGTCGGCGTGATGTACGGCAGTTCCGACAGCCTGGCCATCGACAGCCCGAAACCCAGCGTCTACCCGGTTTATGTCACGGCCAACCGTCAGGGTTCCGTGGAAATCTATCGCGATGGCCTGCTGATCAATACACAGTCAGTGCCAGCCGGGTTGCAGACCCTCGACACACGGCCATTGCCGGGCGGTATTTACGAGGTGGAAGTGCGGTTGATCGAAGATGGTCAAATCACCTCGACCACCCAGGAGCTGATCTATAAGCCGAACAACTGGCGCAACCACGATGAGCGCTGGCGCTACAACCTGTTTGCCGGGCAGGAAAGCAAACTGTTCAGCAATTGGGATCAACAAAGCAGTGGCGATGCCACGGCGGGCGCCTCGATCAACTATCTGCTGCACCCGCGGGTGATTCTCGGACTGTCGGCACGCCAGGTGCGCGAAAAACTCCAGTACGGCAGCTCCATCGACTGGACCCTGGGCAACAGCACCAGCGTCTACGCCAATCTTTACCAGACCGAAGACCACGGCACCGGCGCCGATCTGCAAGGCCTGTACAACTACGGCTCTGGCAGTCTGGTGATCAGCCACAACCGTAGCTGGCTCGACACCACCAACACTTATGACACCCTGCCCGACGGCACCCGCGTACGACAACGCAACGTGTTCACCGGCCAGACCAGCAACTCGTCGCTGGCGTTGAACCACCGCATCAGTCGCAAGAGTTCGCTCAACGCGCGGGTGTCCCACAGTGAGGGCAATGTCGAGGGCGTCGGCATCGACCTCGGCTGGACCCAACGGACCCAGCTGTTTGGCAGCGATGCCAATTGGCGCCTGTCGTTGTTCGACCGTCCGGGCAGCTACAGCAGCGGCGATGCGCGCAATCGCGGGGTCGACCTGAGCATCAACATGGCGCTCGGCGGTCCGGGCCAGCAGATTTCCGGCAGCATCGGCAGCCGCACTGCCCGTGAGGGCGGTCGCGACAACAACGCCTCGCTCGGTTACCGCAAGGACCTGCAAGACCACGTGTTGCAGAGCGTCTCGGTGACTGCGCTCACCGACACCTATGGCGTCGGCCTGTCGAGCCTGGCGAATTTTCGTACCGACGAAATCAACGGCGACGGTTTCATTCAACGCTCTTCGTTCAACAACAAATTCACCGGTGGCCTGAACCTCGACAGCACCCTGGTGGTCGGCGCGCAGCGCATGGCGTTGACCAGCCAGCATCAAGGGCGCGGTGCCGGGATGATTGTCGACGTCGAGTCCGACATCGACGGTATCGCCTTGCGCGCCGACGACCTCAGTGGTGGCAGCGCGGCGCTGCGGCCGGGGCGCAATTTCATTCCGCTCACGGCCTACAAAAACAGTTCGGTGAGCTTCGACTTCGAAGGCAATCACGTGCCGGCGGCCAGCATCGAACCGGCGCGCACTCGCTATCACCTGAACAAGGGCGGTGTGGAGTACCGCAAGGTGCGGGTGATGAAAACCCTGACCGTGCTCGGGCGCCTGCTCGATCCGCAGGGTCGGCCGCTCAAGGGCCACCACGTGATCAACCACGCCAGCCGTGGGGTCAGCGAGGTCGACGGTTTCTTCTCGATGGAAATGAACGCGGGTTCACCGACCCTGGAAGTGCGATATGCCGACCAGTTGCTCTGCCAGTTCCGTCTCGATACCGACAAACACCGCAATGAAAACAACGTGCTGATGATCGGTGATTTGCGCTGTTCGCCGGACACCTTGGCGGACGCCAATCGCACGGCTGAGACGGCGGGATGACGGATATCCGGTTCAAGGGATTTTTGAGGTCATGTCAAATGTTAGATATTTCACAAGTTAAAAGGTCAGCCATATATGCAGCCGCTGTTGTTGGAGTAGTCGTGGCGCTGTTCCCTGCTTCAGCCGCAGCGGTCACCCAACAAATCAGGGCAGTGTTTTACCCTGATGCATCTAACCCTCAATTCAATAAGTTCGAAAATAGAACGCCGTTAAGTGGTTTTTGCTTGGATAACCCACCTCAATGCCACGCTGAAAACCTGTTCAGCTTACGCCTGCCTATTCTCTCTTACTCGAATGCAACCATTGTGGGCGGTCATACCAACAAGCGTTTGGGGGCGATGTTTAACATTCCTTCGCAATGGCAAGACGTGACCGTCAGCCACCCAACGGCGCCCCCTCAAACCGTCAGGTTCCGGGTGGCCGGCATGGGCGTGGCCTACAAATTACCTCTGCCGGCACCCGAACTGACCGGCGGGTTAGGCCATAACTATCTGTTTGAGGGCGGTACCTGGAGTTATGCCGGTCCACCGTGCACCGGTTTAATGGGTGCGGGTAATGACATTGGTTTCAATAGTTTCTGGCGGCACCCGGTTAGCGCCGGGATTTGCGCCAAGAAGGCTGTTTTCGATATTCCACAACCCTTCAAATATGAAACATTCGACATTACTTATGAGCTTGATACTCCCAATCCCCAAGACATGGTTTCGGGGCAATACACCGGACAGCATATTTTTCGAGTTGGGCCAAGCCAGGATTTTGATTTGGGCGATGTGATGATTCCTCAGGACAACGTCATCGTTCTTGATTTTCTTCTCGACGTTGAACATGTGTTGAAAATCGACATCCCCCCCGGCGGTGAAAAAATTCAGCTGGTCCCGGCTGGCGGCTGGCAGAGGTGGTTGCATGCGGGGCGAAAACCCGTGCGGTTGTTCCGTGACCAGACCTTCAATATCTCGGCCAGTTCTCGCTTCAAAATGTTTTTGCAGTGCTCAATCAGCGATGGACGGGTCTGCTTAATGGCTGATCGGGATTCGATGCTTAGCGCTCCATTGAAAGTCAGCGTGAGCTTGCCTGGTGGCTTGACCGATAGCGCCGGAAGACCGGTCCAGCGTCAGGAACTGGTGACTGAAGGCGGGGCCGTGACTTTTCAGCCCAGCCACTATGTGGATCGTAAGCCGGGCACGTTGCACTTCGAACTTGAGAAGCCCGATCACTTTTTTTTGCCTGGGGCGCCAAAACAGTATTTCGGCGGCGTCACCGTGATCTGGGATTCGGAAATCTGATGGGCCGCCAATCGATGGACCGCGCCTGTGTTGTGTTCAATGTCATGAGGTTCAAGGGTATGAAACGTCTGTGGTGGCTGTTGGGTTTGAGCGGGTTTTCTCTGGTGGTTCAGGCCGGGCCGCAGATCAACGTGGGAACGGTGTACGACTATCTGGACGGCGACAAGAGCACTTACCTCAAACGCGTATTCAACAGCGGCGACAGCACCGCGTTCGTCAAGGTCAACATCCTGGAAATCATCTACGACGCCGATGGCACACATCGCGAAATACCGGTCGCAACGCAAGCGGATGGCAGCGGTCGGGATGGCTTGATGGCCAGCCCCGCACGGCTGATTGTGCCGGCCAATGGCATGCAGGGTACGCGTTTGCTGCACTTGGGCGCTCGTGACACCGAACGTTATTTCCGCGTGCGTTTTGTGCCGGTGGTACCGGAAAAGGAAGACGACTTCGCGGTGTCCAGTGAAGAGCGCGAAACCTACAAGGAGAACCTGTCGGCGGGGGTCAACGTGATGACCGGGTTTGGCACGGTGTTTTTTGTCCGTCCCAAGAACAGCCGTTTCGACAGCGTGATCGATGACAGCGCCGGTGTTTATCGACTGCGCAACAACGGCAACACCGTGGTGGTGATCGATGAGTTTCGCAATTGCTCGCTGAAGAATGAAACCGAGTGCGAGCCGACCACCAAGCATCACGTTCTGGCGGGCAAGTCGTTCGAGTTCGAGAAGAAACCCGGTCGCGAATACCGCTTCAACCTGATTGAAGGCGCCGACAAAAAAGCGTTGCGCGTTGCCAGCCAGTAACACCGCCAAAGGCGGGTCGCCCTGGAAGACTCGCCGCTTTTTTTCTCGCAACAGGTAACTGACATGATCAAGCAATCGGCCATCGCCCTCTGTGTGGGCGTGATGACGTGTGCCCAGGTTTTCGCGGCACGGGAAGAGCGCACGTTCGAAGTGTGGGCGGATATTCCGACCCTGGGCTTTTACGTGCTACCGGCCGAGACGAACTGGATTCATCTGGAACAGACCCTGCCGTGGAATCGCAACACGTCGAAGCTCGAAGGGTTGCGCAAGAATTTCGACGTCAAGCACGACACCAGTGCGATCGAAGCGCGGCTGGACGCCGAGCCCTATCTGTTCAACGGGCGGGAGGACCAGAACATCTACTTGCGGGTCACCTTCAATGGCCAGGAGTTGAGCCACGAGGCGACGCCGCGCGAAGTGGTATCGGCGGCGCAGGCCATGGCAGGCGGGCGCTTTGCTTTGGAAATCCAGCCGAAAGAGCCGGCCGGTGGTTACAAACCGGGCACTTATTACGGAACGGTTCAGTTGATTTTCAGTGCCGCGGCACCCTGATCTGTTTTTGACAGGGCCCAAAAGTGTGAGAGCACACGGGTGTTGCAGCGTTTGAATGTCGAGTGGATATCGCCACCCAGGGAGCAGGGCGGCTTTTCGGAGATGGATACAGATGAATGTCACAGGTGTTTTGTTTTCAACGAGGCTTTTATGGTTATGGAGTCTTTTAATGGTGTGGTGGCTGATGCCCCAGGCGTTGGCACAAGACGTATCAATCACGGCGTTGTTCAAGCCTGATTCGGCTCATCCGCATCTCAACCAATTCAAGAACACTACTCCGCCCAGTGGCTACTGTCAGCTGTATCCGGGGCAATGTGAGGAAAACAAGACGTTCAGCCTGCAAGTCCCGATTCGATTCGATTCCAGCCAAGCGATCCCGGCCAACCATGCATCGCCGCGCCAGGGCGCAACGTTCAAGGTGCCGGCGCAATGGCGTGATCTGACGGTTCGTCACGAATCCGGGGAAGTGGAGACTGTAAAGGTGAGGATTACGGGTGTGGGCTCCAGGCATGTGACACAAGATGTGATGCAGTTGGTGGGCGGCGCCGATGATTATCGGATTGCGCACAACCTCTTATGGGGATCGAGCTGGGTGAACTCCCCGCCGCCATGTCTTTACAGTGGCGTGGGTTACTACGGTACCAACTACTACGGTTTTTTCTGGAAAACACCGGTTGAGGCCGCGTGTGATAAACAGGCGAAATTCAATATTCCGTGGTTGCGCTACGACCATCTGGATTTTTCCTATGAACTGGTCACGCCCAATCCATTGGGCATGTTGGCAGGCCATTACACAGGCTCGCTCACCTACACGATCGGCCCCAGCGGCGACTTCGATTTCGGCGATGTCATGCTGCCGAGCAGTCCGGTGTTAACCATGAACTTCAACCTCGACGTTCAGCACACCCTCAAGGTCGATATCCCGCCCGGTGGCGAGAAAGTCCAGTTGGTACCGGCCGGTGGCTGGCAGAGCTGGTTGCAGGCGGGGCGCAAACCGGTGCGGTTGTTCCGTGACCAGACCTTCAACATCTCGGCCTCATCGCGTTTCAAGATGTACATGGAGTGTGAGTGGAGCACTGCCTACGACTGCATGCTCGATGACCGTGTCTCCAAGCGTGGGGTGGAGCTGCAGGTCTTTGTCACCCTGCCCAATGGCCTGACCGACATGAGCGGGCAACCCGTCAGGCACATGCGAATGCGATCGGGCGCCGCCAATGCGTTGTATTTCCAGCCGGGTTTCTACGTCGACAGGGCGCCGGGTGTTCTGCACTTTGAAGTGCCCCAGAGTCAAATGGCATTCATGCTCGAACCGGGTGCCGGTCCTTTCTACAGGGGCAAGGTCACCGTGATCTGGGATTCCGAGGTCTGAGGCCTGGGACTGCCGCCATCGCTGGCAGGCCAGTTCCCACAGTGGATGGGTGTCGTACACAGATCTTGTGGCGACCACCGATCCCCTGTGGGAGCGAGCTTGCTCGCGATGAGGCAGGCACATCCAGCATCAATGTTTATGCTTTTTACTGGCCGGCGCGCTTCATGGCTTGACGGGTCAAGCGCCTCGACAGTTCTTTCTCTGCATCACCCAGGTCGACCAGCAGGCGGTCGAAAATTCCATCGCTCAATGGCTCATCGGCGAAGACCACCGTGTCCGGCGCCGGCAGGTCGTTCATCAGTTCCCTGAGCCGGCTGCGCAATGCGGCGCGCTGATACTCCGACTTCGACTCGACCCATTCACGCTGTGTATCGCGCAACGTATCCAGTTGATCCGACAGGCCCAGATAGCGACGTTTATTGGCTTCCATGTCAGTCGCATAGCGCTCGTTCAAATGGTTTTGCCAAAAATCCTGTTCGAGCATTCGATCGACCAGACCATCGCCTTCGCCCAGGGCCAGCACCGTGTCATAGGCTTGATCGATCATCGCGTCAGTGATGCCGGACACCGGCCGGAACAACATGCCCTTCGATTGCCAGGGCAGGTCGAGGCGCTCTGCCAGTCCGGTCTGATAGGCCAGGTAGACCTCGACTTCGTCCGGGTTGCCGCCACGACTGGCGACATCGGCACGGGCAATGTCGTTGACCTGTTCCAGCCGCGCCGCGCCTTTGGCCAGGGTCACCAGTTTCTGCTCCAGCTGCACTGGGTCGGTGGAATACGCGTGGGCCTCGTAGGCGAGCACATCAATGCCCATGTGATTGAACAACTGCGCACCGGCGTCGGCGCAATCCACCGGCGCGATGGCCATGGTGAACAGCTTCTCCCGCAGAGGCGTGTCGACGTAGACGGCATCGAGCATGCGCCAGACACGCTGCACCAGTTGATCCCGGGCCGGGCCGGGGTTCTGGAAGTCGCGGCTCAGGCGGGTATCGAGCAATACGTTCAGGAAGCCCTGTGCCTGGGGCTCATCGGCCAGCTCCGACCAGAGATTGGCACGGTTGACGCCCCAACCGGGTACGTCGCTCCAGTGTTTCGCGCTGTAGTCCGAGTTGACCACCCACTCGGCCAGACTGTTGGAGGGCACGATGGGTTCAGGGGGCAGTTGCACCGAACGACGGATTGCCTGATAGCGACCCTGGTTGGATTCCGACAGATTGCCGACATCCAGCCGGGTACGCGCCACGACCCATGCCTGCGGTGAGCCTGGGACCACTTCGGGAATCAGGTTGATTGGGTTATCCCGAAGATCCAGCAGAAAGCCGCGAGGCCTGGTTTTGCTCAACGTACCTTCAGGCCAGGTGGTAATGACCGTGTCCCGCAGCCCGACAACCTTCAGCCGGGGCATGCTTGAGATGTCGACAACCCTGCCCAAGGGGTTTTCATCCAGACGCAGAATTTCCAGGTAGTCCAGATGCTTCAGTTGCTCGACGGCGGCGGCGTCCAGCACGATTTCATTGTCAATCAAACTCAGTCGTTCGAGCCGCTGCATGGCGCCGATGTTTTCCGGCAGGCTCGTCAGTTCGCATCCTCTGGCGCTGAGTTCGCGCAGGTTGGGAAAATCTTTCAGCAAGCCGTTTGCCTTGGAGGAAAAGCGTGTGTTGTCGAGTTTCAGAAGGGTGATGCGGTCCAGAAATTTCCTCAGATCGGGACGTTGCGACCACCAGTTTTCCAGATTGATGGGTAACAGATCGCCGGAGAGGTCGAGGCCGTAGCTTGATGGATCAGTGCGGCTGCCAAGATCGGTGTTTGTTCTTTCGAAACATTGGATAAGGCCTTCAGCAATGCGGTCGCCACCACCGTTCAGGAAGCCCTTTGAGTCGGGTCCCCAGGTTGGTGGTTGCTGGTTTCGCCAACGATTCAGGATGATCCGTAGTTCGTTCAGATCATCTTCATGCTGCTCAATGGCACTCAGCGGTTGGCCTTGTTCGATCAGGGCATTGGCGAACGTATCAACCTCAACCTCACTGAAGTGCGGATGCAGATCCTGTATCCGTTCATGCAAGGTTCTCGCCTCCCTGCTCAGCCCACCGCCACGCACCAACAACATCGTTTCATGCTCGGCAACCGGGCGAACGGGCGGCTCGGCGAGTACCGTACGGCGTTCGCTGGGCTGGGCCGATTTGACCATGATCCATTGGCGGAACCTGTCGCCGTCACCCGGTTTGTAGCCCAGGCTGTTTCGGCCATTCTCCTGCGTGGCGTGCAGGACGGCTTCGAAAAAGTCATCGGCTTCATGGATCGGCTGATCCTCGCCATCACGCACCTGATACTGCCCGGCATCATCGCGAATCAGCACCCGCACGCGCGTGGCGTCGTCGGGGCCGACGCTGTAACGCAACTCGCCATCGAATGTTCCCTGACGAATCTCGAGGCGCAGGTCGCCGAAGGTATCGGTGTTAAAGCGCAAGGTGCCCAGCACCAGGCGTTCGGTGTCGGGAGTAATTGACGCGCTCGGGTACAAACCCTGGGCCGCTCGTACTGTTTGAGTTTCGAATTGCAGCTCTCGTGCCTGGGTCCTCATGCGCAAAGGCAGGCGGTTTTCCTGGGTAATCCGTTGACGTTCCGCGGCGCTGGCACGCGTATGGATTTGTTCCGCAACGGTCGCCGGCAGCTCCGGGAACTCGCTGAACAGCGGCGCGATTTCAGCGGGTACCGCGGCGGGCGCGATTGGCGGTGAAGCCAGGCGTTGCAGGGTATCGGTCAGCAGCGGTGGCGGCGGGGCGCTTTCAACGTGCACCCGGCGCAGCTCGGCTTCATCGGTGCCGCTGATCTGGCGAATCTGCTCCAGTTGTTCGTCGTTGAAACCATCGGTGCTGTGGCCGAGGCGGCGCATCAGGGGCGAACCTTCCCACTCCCGTGGGTTTTCCGTTTCGCAGACCCAGGCCCCACGGCCATTGTGGCGTAGAGTCGGTGCGTAAGCGTCGAAACGCTGCGGATGGCGGATGCGTTGTTGCCCTGTGACCGGGTCTTCCAGCACTTCGAAGTGTTGATCGTTCAGGCGCACTATGCGTCGGCCCTGATGCTGGTGAATACCCAGGCCATCAGGCCGGGCGTCCTCGGGCAAATCCACGTCGGTGCGTTGATAGGGGCTGAGGTCAGGGTTCCACAAGCGCGTTTCACCGTTTGCCAACTGCACCGGTTTCAGGCCTTCGAAAAACGGCGAAAGCTTCGCCTGTGCAACATTGCCGACGGCGCCTGCCGCCGCGAACACGCCCAACTGGACCACGTTTTCCAGCACGCCGAGGGTCTGCTCGCCGGCCTCGGCCAAGCGTCCCTCGGCCAGGTCGACAAGACCTTCGACCACGCCATCGGTCAATTGATAGGCCGTGTACGCCAGCATCAGTGGGCCCAAGACAGGCACAAATGGGGTCGCCACCAGCAAGGCGATCGTGAGGATGTCCGAGAGCATTTTTTCCAGGTTGTCCCACCAGGCCCAGCGGGCCATGCGGTCGGCGTATTCGGTGGAGATGGCGATCTCCCGGGCATCGTTGAAAATCTTGTTGAGGGTCTGCCGGTAGCGATAGCCCCACAGGTCATTGTTGAAGGTCGTCGCGCGGTCGGTCTTGATGCTCGACACACTGAAATGCAGATCGGGTTTATCCACAGGCGTTTCGCGCCAGCTCGGCAAATTGGTACCTGCGGCAGCCGGCTGCCATTTCACCGTGCTCAGACGCGCGTTCAATCCGGCAAAAAAATGCCCGCGTTGCTCATGGGGCACGAACTGGCTGAAGAACTGTTGATAGCTTTTAACCGATGCGCCATCGCGCAACTGACGTGTCAGTTCCGCCATGAATTCCAGAGACGAAGGGTATTGCTTGAGCGGGTGCTGCGGGTCATGGGGCACATAGGCAATCACCGGGACCGGGCCGCTGGCACTGGCTGTATCCGCCGCGATCAGGATGATGCCGCTCAGGCGCGTGTCCATCATCGCCAGGTTGTAATAGTCGACGGGTTTGCCGTTCCACTTCAGCCGTGAACGATCCTCGAGCATGCCTTGCACCACGTCATAGGCATCCTGATCGATGTCGTGCTTCATCAGGGCCATTTGCGCGGCGACATTCAGTGCGCTTTTCTGGCTGAGAACGACTTTTTGGCGCAGGACATTGCTCGCTGCCTTGTCGCTCGGCTTTAAAGTGTCTTGCAGGTGCTGTTGATAGCGGGCGCCGATGTCCAGTTCGCGACACACGGACTTGAACTGCTCGATGCTCAGTTTGTGCTTGAGCTGTTTGACGTTGAAATGCCCGCGTGCGTCGGGGCGGGTGATGAATTCGGAATCTTGGGTGAACGCCTCGTCTTGGGAAAAGTTGTGCAGCGCGGCATCCAGCAGCGAGATGGTGCGACTGGTGGTTCCTGCGGAAAAGTCATGGACCCACCAGGCTGTCTTAACCGGGGCATACAGGCGCAACCAGGTTTCCTCGACATCGTCTTCGACGCCGAAGCGGTCCCTCAGCTTTTGCTGCAGCAGGGGTTTGGCAAAGGCTGAAATATCCAGCAGATCGCGCAGGGCCTGATCCACGGTGTTCTGCGAGGTCCAGTTAAGCTGGTTGGCTTTTTTCAACTTGCGGTGAGCGGTTGTCGACGCGGTCCTTTGCCAGTCGGGCAGCGTCAGCCTGACAGATTTCAGCGCATCGACACGGGATGGGGAGGTGTTCAACAGCCAGGACGGAATCGCCTTTCTGACCTGATGGAAGTGGATGCTTTTATCGAATGGGGCGATGGCGATCGGGTCTGATCCTTGAATCGCCGAGGGGGTAATGGGCATTGTTTGATCGTCCTTTGATCAGTACCGGGGACGACCAGACTAGGTAAGCATGTTGCCTAAAAAAAGCGCAAAGATTGGTTGTTAAAGGTGCCGGGTGCGACTCGATTCTCCAAAAATCAAAGAGTGAAAAATACATATGTACCGCCATCGTTCCATTTCGTTGAGTCGGGCTTAGCGGCTCGCCGCCACCTCGGTTGGCTGGCACATCGTGTGGGTGCCCGGTTGCAGGTAAGGCGTGAGGATCGGTGCCATGCCCTTGAGCACCTGCACCGGCAACGCCGAGGTGAAGGTAAAGCTTTCCGCCGAGCGGCCTGGCACGAACGCCGTCAGGGTGCCGAAATGGTGATCGCCTATGTAGAACACGAAGGTCGCCGTGCGGTTGAGCGATTTGGAACTCAAGATTCGCCCACCGGACCCGATGGCCTCGATGCGGTTGTCACCGGTACCGGTCTTGCCTCCCATCGCCAGCGGGCTGCCGTCGGGCAGCTTGAAACTGCCGGCCACGCGTTTGGCGGTACCGGCGTCGACCACTTGCGACAGGGCCTCGCGCATGGCGGTGGCTACTTCGGACGGCATCACCCGTTTGCCGACGTCCGGGTCATTGATCAGTTGGGTTTCAAAGGGGGTGTTCGCGGCAAAATGCAGGCTGTCAATGCGCAGGGTCGGCATGCGCACGCCATCGTTGAGGATGGTGCCGATCAATTCGGCCAGGGCTGCGGGACGGTCGCCGGAGCTGCCGATGGCGGTGGCCAGCGACGGTACCAGGTGGTCGAACGGATAGCCGACTTTCTGCCAGCGCTGGTGGATGTCGAGGAACGCTTCGATCTCCAGCATGGTGCGGATGCGACTGTCGCGGGCGCCCTTGTGCCGGCTTTTGAACAGCCAGCTATAGACCTCCTGGCGCTCGAACTGGCTGGCTTTGACGATGTCGCCCCACTTGGCGTCGGGGTGATTGAGCAGGTAGCCCATCAGCCACAGGTCCAGGGGGTGGACCTTGGCGATGAAACCCTGGTCCGGCAAGTCGTAGGAGCCTGGACCGTAGGCCTCGTAGAGCCGCACAAGACGTTCGTCGGTGAGCTTTTCCGTGAGCTTGGCGCCCTTGAGGTGCGAGCGCACAAAGGCGTTGAAGCTTTCCTGGCTGGCCTGCGGCAGCAGGTAGCGGTGCACGGCGGCCATGCGGATCGGGGTCGGGCGCATGCTGTCGAGGAAGGTGTCGAGGCGGTCCTGGGTGTCCTTGTTCTTGTACTTCTTCCAGAACTTGAGCAGGAACGAAGTGCCCTCGCGGTCGGCGAATTCGGCCAGGTACTCCTGACGCCGCGGGTTGCGGTCATCCTTGAGCAGTTCGGCACTGCTGTTCGGGCCGGAGTAGGTGGTGTAGCGCACCAGATCACGCATCAGGCGAATGAACGGCAGGTTGATCGATTCGCGCAGAGCGTCGCGCAGGGGCGGTATCCGGCCGTTGTCTTCCTTGCGGAAGTTGTGGAACGTGTGCAGGCCACCCCCGGTGAAAAACGCCTCGCCGGGGCCGGCGGAGTATTTGCGGTCCAGGGCGGCGCCGAGCATTTTTTGCAGGTCGCGGTCCTTGTTTTCGATCAGGTAGTCGACCGCCCAGCGGCTCAGGCGATCCTGATCCGGCACGTCGACTTTCTTCAGTTCCGGAACGGCCATGCCGGCGTATTTGTCATGCAACTCGGCGATGATTTGCAGGTAGGTGGTCAGCACGCGCATTTTCGCGGTGGAGCCCAGTTCCAGTTTGCTGCCTTCGTTGATGTCGAATGGCTGGTCGGTGCTGTCGGTCTGCACCCGCACCCGCGAGCCGTCCGGGGTCAGTTCGAACAAGGTGAAGCTGTAGCGTACCTGGGTGGTGCTGGTGGTGGTCAGGAGGCGTTCGCCGATCAGGCCGATTTGCGTGGCAAACTCAGGGTCGGCCAGTTTTTTCAGGTACTCGGTGGCCTCGCTTTGCAACTGGCCTTGCAGGGTGCTGGTGGCGGAGAGGTCAAGGCGGTCGAGGTCATACAGCGGGCGATTGAGCATGCCGGCCAGACGGCTGCGCGCGACACTGATGCCCTTGTTGGTTTCAATCGGTTGGATGGTCGGCTGGGTGGCCCAGTCGCGGTAGATCACTTTGCTGGCCAGGGCGGCGGCGGCGAACTCGGCGTCGATCACATGGTTTTGTGCCAGCAGGCGTATATGGCTGTCGGTGAGATCGGCCAGTTCATCGTGACCCTTGGTCAGGTAGTGCGACGGGCGGCGCTGGGCAATCATCAACGACAGCATTTCACGCAGGGCCAGGCCTTTTTCCGCCATGGTTTTTGGATCCGTAGCGGTGCTGGACAGCGCTTCGTTGGCCTGTTTGAAGTCGGAGCCGTACCACACGCGCAACCCTTCAGCCATGCCGTGCACTTCACCGTGGCCCGGTACAGCTGACAACGGCACGCTGTTGAGGTAGTCACGAACCACGTTCTGCCGGATTTCGAGGGTTTGTGGCCCGGCCTGATAGGCGCGTACGGTGGCGGAAACCATCTGGCGAATCTTTTCCGCGCCATTGACTGTCAAGCCATCGGGGGAATGCCGGTACTTCTCCAACTGCGTGGCCAGGGTACTGCCACCGGCGGATTGGCCGGGCACGTGCAACATCTTCGCCAGCTGGGACCACGCCGCCATGCCGAACCGCGGCCAGTCCACCGCCGGGTTGGCCAGCGGTTGCCTGGGGTCGAGCAGGAAGCGGTTTTCGATGAACAGCAGGCTGTTGACCACCACCGGCGGGATCGAGGCAAAGGTTGAATAAAGCTGCTGCGGATAGTGGTACTGGTACAGCGGCGCTGCGCGGCAGTCGGTGATCGACAGCCCGGCCTGGATTTTCTCGGCATAAGGCACGAACAGGCCCTTGTCGCTGTACTTCAGCAACGCCGGAGAAAAGCGGGTTTGCGCCTCAACGATGAAATTGCGCTTGATCAGGCGCGGCAGGAACTCACCCAATGAGCTGTAGCCCAGGCGCCGATCGAATGGACCTTCCCCCGGATAGCGAATCGCATCGCTGGGGCCGGGTTTGAGCTCATAGCTCAGTGACGCGGCGTATTTGCTGACTTCCTGGGCCTGGAACTTCGAGGTGCGCATCTCCCTCATGGCGGCCAGCCCCACGACAATCGCGATAATCAACAGCAATAGCCAGAACGCACCCCATCCGTGTCTGGAACGACGGGGTTTTTCAGGTAACGGCGCTTCATCCTCACTTTCATTCGGAACCACGGTTTTACTCGAATCTGTTTGCCACAAAGCGCCCATAGTCGACTGATCCATTCACGCAGATTGATCGGACTTGACTCAAGCTTAGACGGTGGTTGGCGAGGGTGAAGAAAATGTGAAGGGCAAAATGATGCACGGACGCACCGATAATCAGGCGGATTGAAGCACTCGTGGCGAGGGGGCTTGCCCCCGTTCGGCTGCGAAGCAGTCGTAAATCCGGTATTTGCGGTGTGTCTGATACAACAGTGGTTGCCTGATTGAGGGGCCTGCTTCGCAGTCCAACGGGGGCAAGCCCCCTCGCCACAAAACGCTCGGCGTATGGACTGCCTGTTTACAGCCAGCACGCATCCCAGAGCGGGTAGTCGCCAATTTTATCCACAAGTCCCGCCCTGAGTGGATTGGCAACGATGTAGCGAGCGAACGGCAGAAGATCTTCTCCATCGCGAATGGCCCGGTCGTGGTAGCCGGTTTGCCAGAGTGGGCCACGGCGGCCAGTGATTTCGTTCACTTCACGGGTGCAACGTGACTTGATGGCTCCGATGACACGCCCAAGATTGCCTTCCTCCAACTGCATCAGCCAATGAAAGTGATCGGGCATGACCACCCATGGGATGGAGTTCACTACGTTGGTTTCATGAGCTCGACGTAGTTCTGAAACAAGTAAGCGTCCCAAATGCCAATCCGAAAAGATCGGTTGGCGACCATGAACAACGGCGGTGATGAGATATGCCCGACCGCTCTCGGAATATCGGCCCAGACGCAAGCGGTGGGAGTTGGGTTGAGTTGGCATTCCATTGCTTCCCTTGAGGATATCAATTGCACCTTCAAGGCTAGTACCCGGTTGTCCAGGGTAGATCTGCATGTGTTGAGTGAAAGCTCTGATACCTGTGAAGGAATGACGGCGCGAGAAAGCTGTTGTTGTTTTTGTGGCGAGGGGGCTTGCCCCCGTTGCGCTGCGAAGCGGCGCTAAAACCTGCGACTGGTGGTTGTCTGGCACACAGCGTTTTCCTGTTTTGCGACTGCTGCGCAGCCGAACGGGGCGAGCCCCCTCGCCACAGTTGTGATCGCACCTGGAGAAGGGGGGCGGTCTGTAATGGCTGAAGTAGAGCCTTTTCGAGGGTAAGTACGACTTTGGCAGGGGCATGACGATGCACCATTGTTGTGCAATACTCGGCGCCGTTTTTCCCACTGATCTTGCGGGTTTTTCCTACAAGACGACTCTGCCCACGAAGCAGAACCGGTTCGGGAAGCGATGGCTTATCGGTCAGCGCTTCGCCACTCGGTGGTCATATCCAATAACAAGACGAGGTTGTCCCCCATGCCCGTAGGCAATCACCTGCCCCAAGGCGAGACCGCTCAGGGCGGTCCGCTCAAACGTGAACTCGGCGAGCGGCATATTCGCCTGATGGCACTCGGTGCCTGTATCGGCGTCGGCCTGTTCCTGGGCTCGGCCAAGGCCATTGAAATGGCCGGTCCGGCCATCATGCTGTCTTACATCATTGGCGGTCTGGCGATCCTGGTGATCATGCGCGCTCTCGGTGAGATGGCCGTGCACAATCCCGTCGCCGGCTCGTTCAGCCGTTACGCCCAAGACTACCTCGGCCCGCTGGCGGGCTTCCTGACCGGCTGGAACTACTGGTTCCTGTGGCTGGTGACCTGCGTCGCGGAAATCACTGCCGTGGCGGTGTACATGGGTATCTGGTTCCCCGATGTACCACGCTGGATCTGGGCGCTCGCTGCGTTGATCAGCATGGGCTCGATCAACCTGATCGCGGTCAAGGCCTTCGGTGAGTTCGAGTTCTGGTTTGCCTTGATCAAGATCGTCACCATCATTGCGATGGTGCTCGGCGGTATCGGCATCATCGCCTTCGGTTTCGGCAACGACGGCGTGGCCCTGGGTATTTCCAACCTGTGGACCCACGGCGGCTTCATGCCTAACGGTGTACAGGGTGTGTTGATGTCGCTGCAAATGGTGATGTTCGCCTACCTGGGCGTGGAGATGATCGGCCTGACCGCCGGTGAAGCGAAGAACCCGCAGAAGACCATTCCGAACGCGATCGGCTCGGTGTTCTGGCGCATCCTGCTGTTCTACGTCGGTGCGCTGTTCGTGATCCTGTCGATCTATCCTTGGAATGAAATCGGCACCCAGGGCAGCCCGTTCGTGATGACTTTCGAGCGGCTGGGCATCAAGACCGCCGCCGGCATCATCAACTTCGTGGTGATCACCGCGGCACTATCGTCCTGCAACGGTGGCATCTTCAGCACCGGTCGCATGCTCTACAGCCTGGCGCAGAACGGCCAGGCTCCGGCGGGCTTTGCCAAGACCTCGAACAACGGCGTGCCGCGTCGTGCATTGCTGCTGTCGATTGGCGCGTTGCTGTTGGGCGTACTGCTGAACTATCTGGTGCCGGAAAAGGTGTTTGTCTGGGTGACGGCAATTGCCACCTTCGGCGCGATCTGGACCTGGGTGATGATCCTGCTGGCCCAGCTGAAGTTCCGCAAAGGCCTGAGCGCCAGCGAAGCGGCCGGCCTGAAATATCGCATGTGGCTGTACCCGGTCAGTTCGTACCTGGCGTTGGCGTTCCTGGTGCTGGTGGTCGGCCTGATGGCGTACTTCCCGGACACCCGCGTGGCGCTGTATGTGGGGCCTGCGTTCCTGGTGCTGCTGACGGTGCTGTTCTACGTGTTCAAGCTGCAACCGACCAATGTTTCGCAAGGTGCGGCGCGTTCGGCTTCTGTAGAAGCGAGCTAGCTCGCGATAGTCGATAACGATAACGCGTGTTTCCTGGCTGAACGCGGCGCTCTTGGGTCCATCGCGAGCGAGCTCGCTCCTACAAAAAAACGCTGACCCGTTGTAGGAGCGAGCTTGCTCGCGATGGTCGATAACGATAACGCGTGCTTCCTGGCTAAACGCGGCGCTCTTGGGTCCATCGCGAGCGAGCTCGCTCCTACATAAGACGGTCCAGTGACCGGGTTTTTTTCATATCAGGCGGACGCAGGTTGCAGTGATCGATTCAAGCGCTTGTTGAACTCAAGCCAGGTTGCCAGCAACGCCATCAACCCGGCACCCACCAACGCCGTGAAGATCTGCATGGCAAAAGCATCGTCGGTAAGCGCATTGACCATGTCCGCCAATGGCGCCAACAGCACGCCCAGACAGAAAATCTCCAGCGAGAAACGGCCCATGCGGCAACTTTGCTGCGCGAGCCAGTTTTGTGTCCATCCGCTGTCGGGAATCACTTTCGCCGTGACGTAGGCCAGTGCCAGGAAGTGCAGCAGGCGCACGGGGGAAAGGTCGGTCTTGCTGATGGGATACAGGATGTTTTGCAGGCTCGCCGGCACCACGGCATCGTGTAGGTCCGGCCAACGCCACAGCACGGTCAACACACCCGCGACCACGACATACAGCGCCGCACCGACAAAAAACGGCTGGCGAACCAATGGGCGGGTCTGGGGCAGGCGCGGGCGCTGGCTGTGAATCGCAGCGGCACCGCCGAGTACGAACAGCAGCTGCCAGGCGACCGGGTTGAAATACCACACGCCGTCCTTGATGGCCGCCAGGTTCCAGCCAGCCAGCGGCACCATCAGGTACAGCGCCAATGACATCGAGACCACCACCCAGGCCTTGCGCACCAGCAGCGGCAGCACCAGGGGCAAGCCCGCCAACAGCACGATGTACAGCGGCAACGGGTCCATCAGGTTCGGCTTGAAGCGCAACAGCAGTTCATCGATCAGGGCCTGCTGCGGGTTGCTGATGAAGTGATGCATGCCCATTTCTTCCACCAGATCCCGTGTTTCCACGTGGCTGTTGGCGAAAAACACAATGCCCATCAGCATCGCCAGCAGGAAGATATGCACCACGTAGAGCACCCACGCCCGGCGCAGGATTTTTACGCAGGCGATCAGAAAGCCTTCGCGCGCCAGGACTTTGCCGTACGCCAATACGGATGCGAAACCTGCCAGAAACACGAAGACCTCGGCTGCATCGCTGAAACCGAAGTTACGCAGGGTGATTTGCCCCAAAGGGTTGTGGGGCACGTGATCCCAAAAGATGAAGATCAGTGCCAGACCACGAAAAAAGTCGATCCGGTGATCGCGCGCTAAGGTCATGACAGCAGGCTCGTAACAGCGGGTAAAAATGGGATTGGTCGCTGGCGCAAAGGCCACGCGCCCAATCGGCGGCGCGCAGGGTGGACTGATTCGCGGGCAATTGCAAAACCGGGATATTACCGGATGTCTCGGGCATTGCCCCAAGGCTCAACCGCTGGTCTGAAAGACCGCTTGACCTGCGATTTATGACAGTAAACAGGCTCAAATATCAATAAGTGCAACGTTCTTGAAACGGGAGCCTCACATGAGACTGTTGTGGAAAGGGCTGTCCAGTTACACGGTGATCGGGGTCGCCAACACCCTGATTCACTGGCAGATCTTTTTCCTGTTGAGCGTGGCAGCCGGCCTCAGTCAGGCGATCAGCAACCTGGCCGCCTTCTGCGTGGCTGCGTCATTTTCCTTCTACATGAACGCGCAATTTACTTTCGCCGCCAGTGCCACGGTCGCGGGTTATCTGCTGTTTCTTTTGGGCATGGGGGCACTGAGCCTGGGTATCGGCCATCTGGGTGACCTCTGGCGATTGCACGGCTTGCTCACGGTGGTTCTGTTTTCGGCGTTGAGCCTGGTGTTCGGTTTTCTATATTCCAAATACGTGGTGTTTCGCGGACGTGATCAATGAAAATCTCGCTCATTGTCCCGGTCTTCAACGAAGAGCAGTCCATCATCCTGTTTTATCAGGCGGTGCGAAGGGAGTTGAGATTAGGCGACACCGAAGTCGAGATCGTATTCATCAACGACGGCAGCTCCGACAACACGGCCGAACAGGCTATGGCACTTGCCCAGGCGGATGATCAGGTCATGCTGATCAATTTCTCGCGCAACTTCGGCAAGGAACCGGCACTGTTTGCCGGCCTGGAGCATGCCAGCGGCGATGCCGTGATTCCCATGGATGTCGACCTGCAGGACCCGATCAACGTCATTCCGTTGTTGATCGAGCAATGGCAAAAGGGTGCCGATGTGGTACTCGCCAAGCGCCGCAACCGGGCCGCCGACGGCTACCTCAGGCGCCACAGCGCATCGATTTTCTACCGTGTGCTCAATCGCATCGCCTACACCCGCATCGAGGAAAACGTCGGGGACTTCCGGCTGATGGATCGCAAGGTGGTCGATGTGATCCGTTCCTTGCCGGAGCACCAGTTATTCATGAAAGGCGTGCTGTCGTGGGCCGGGTTCAACACCGTAGTGGTGGAGTTCGAGCGGCCAGGAAGGGTGGTGGGGAGCAGCAAGTTCAATATCTGGAAGCTGTGGAACCTGGCCCTGGAAGGCGTGACCTCGTTCAGTACCGTGCCGCTGCGCTTGTGGACTTACGTCGGTGGCGGCATTTCGATGTTCGCGGTGTTCTATGCGGTGTACATGGTGCTGGACAAGATTTTCTTCGGCAACAGCGTTCCCGGTTATCCGTCGCTGATGACTGCGATCCTGTTTCTCGGCGGCGTGCAACTGATTGGCATCGGCATCCTCGGCGAGTATATCGGTCGCATCTATATCGAGGCCAAGCACCGGCCGCGTTATGTGATCAAGGACATCGTCGGCGGTAAAGACCGGGGCGGGCGTTAAATGGGGCGGTTCAGCGACGTCTTCGTTCGCGAGCTTAGCCGGCATCAGGTCTGGCGGTTTTTTCTGGCCGCCACTCTGGTGTATGTCCTGCCGTTGATCCTCGCCGATTATCCCTACATCGATGACAACTGGCGCTCGCTGGCGGCGGGCATGGCCTGGGCCGAACAGGGCCGACTCTTCGCCCAGCTTTTCTACAACGCGCTGAGCTTCAGCCATGCCGCGCCGAACATCTTTCCCTTGCCCTTGTTGATCGCCACGCTGGCCATGGCGTCGGCGCTGACAAGCCTGACGTTCCATTACTTCCGTCGGCCCACCGTTGCTTGCTGCCTGGTGCTGTTGCCGCTCTGGTACAACCCGTTCTTCCTGCAGAACCTGTCTTATCAATACGACGGTCCCACCACGACCCTGAGCCTGGTGGCGGTGATCTACGCGATCACCTTTCGCCACCCTTGGCGCGGCGTGCAGTGGCTGGTGCCGTCGTTCCTGATTGCCTTGGCGCTGGGGCTGTATCAAGTCAGCCTGAATGTGTTCCTGGGTCTGTGTTGCCTGGAGTTGCTCAGGGCCGCCAACGATAAAACCACCCCGGTACCATGGCGTGACCTGCTGGGCTGGAAAGCCGCTCAGGTCATCCTCGGCGGGTTGATCTACAGCGTCAGTGCTTATCCTTTCATGGGCTCCAACCGCACATTGCTGCTCGATTGGACGGCGCATCCCTCATTGCAGATCCAGATCAACATTGGCCGGGTTCTGGAAAAAGTCGTGCTGCTGTTCCATGGCGGATGGCTCTGGGTGTCCGGCGGGTTGCTGTTGCTCGCGATAGCCGGGGCGGTGCGGTTGGGATTGAACGTAGCGGCGCGCCAGGACAGCGGGCCGAAGAAGCTGTTGATCGGCCTGATGTGTTTGCTGACTTTGCCCGTCGTGACGCTGCTGGTGTCCGGTGTCGCGTTGTTTTTCCGCGACTTCAACGAAGGTGCCCGCACCTTGATGGGCTTCGCCGTGCTGCTGGTGTTGCTGTTCTACCTGGGGCATCTGGCGCTGGCGTCGATCCATGAGCGGTTGCCGCTGCTGTTGATGATTCCCCTGCTGGCCATGTTGTCGTTGTCGTTCGCTTATGGCCGGGTGCTGACGGTGCAGAAAACCTTTGCGTCCACGGCACTGGCCGGTCTTGCGTACGACATCGCCAGCCATCAGTCGCTGCGCGAGGCCAGGCGGATCTACCTCTCGGTGAGTTATTCCGACTATTGGTTGGTGGCGGCGGCAGGCTCATTCAAACAGCTGCCGGTGCTGCACTACTTGCTCAATACCGACTTTTACATGCTGGCCGAAAATCTGCCGAAAGCAGGCATCACCAACGTGGTGGCGGAGCAGGAGCGGCGTAATGCGACGCGGGTCGGCTATCAGGGCTATCCGGCGTTGGTCGAAAGCCGGTTCTACCGGATTTACCTGATCGGCGATTACGGTTTTATCGTGATGAAGGAACCGGCCCCGAGCAAAACACTGCGCTGGTGACGCGCGATTCTGCTCGGGGTGGCGAGGTTATGCCGCCGCTATTTCACTGGGCTCGAAACTATCGGCCCGGGCCATCTGCCACATCCGCGAGTAGAACTCACCGTTCACTTCGCCGGTCAGCAACTCACCCGGTTTGAGGAACACGTGCAACTGCGAGAACAGCTTGATCTCGGTCGCCGACATACGTCGCACCAGATGCTTGGCGGACAACTGCGATGGATGTTCGAGGCCGGCGGCGGCGAGCATTTCCGCCAGGGCCTTGAGGGTGTTGCGGTGGAAGTTGAACACGCGTTGGGCTTTGTCCGGTACCACCAGCGCGCGCTGGCGCAGGGTGTCCTGGGTGGCGACGCCAGTCGGGCATTTGTTGGTGTGGCAGCTCTGCGACTGGATGCAGCCGATGGCGAACATGAAGCCGCGCGCCGAGTTGGCCCAGTCGGCGCCGATGGCCAGCACGCTGGCGATGTCGAAGGCGCTGACGATCTTGCCGCTGGCGCCGAGTTTGATCTTGTCCCGCAGGTTCAGGCCCACGAGGGTGTTGTGCACGAACAGCAGGCCCTCGCGCATCGGCACGCCGATGTGGTCGGTGAACTCCACGGGCGCGGCGCCAGTGCCGCCTTCCTTGCCGTCCACCACGATGAAATCCGGGAGGATGCCGGTTTCCAGCATGGCCTTGGCGATGCCCATGAACTCCCACGGATGGCCAAGGCAGAACTTGAAGCCCACCGGTTTACCGCCGGACAACTCACGCAGTTGCGCGATGAAATGCATCATTTCTATCGGCGTGGAAAACGCGGTGTGGCGCGACGGTGACACGCAGTCCTCGCCCATCAGGATACCGCGGGTTTCGGCGATTTCTTTGGTGACCTTGTGTTTGGGCAGGATGCCGCCGTGGCCGGGCTTGGCGCCCTGGCTCATCTTGATTTCGATCATCCGTACCTGTGGCGTCCGGGCTTGCGCCGCGAAGCGTTCCGGGTCGAAGCGGCCGTCGCTGGTGCGACAGCCGAAGTAACCGCTGCCCAGTTCCCAGGTCAGGTCGCCGCCGTTTTCCCGGTGATAGGGGCTGATGCTGCCTTCGCCGGTGTCATGGGCGAAATTGCCGAGCTTGGCACCCTGGTTCAAGGCACGGATGGCGTTGGCACTGAGGGAGCCGAAACTCATGGCCGAGATATTGAATACCGACGCCGAATACGGCTGGGTGCATTGCGGGCCGCCGACCGTCACCCGGAAACTGCTCGGGTCGCTCAAGGGCGCGGGGCGCATGGAGTGGCCGATGAATTCGAAACCCGACTGATACACATCAATCAGCGTGCCGAAGGGTTTGTCGGCGGTTTCATTCTTGGCCCGGGAGTAGACCAGCGAGCGCTGGGCCCGGGAGAAGGGCAGGGCGTCGCTGTCGGATTCGAGCAGGTACTGGCGGATTTCCGGACGGATGCCTTCGACCAGGTAGCGGATATTGCCCAGGATCGGGTAGTTACGCCGCACTGCGTGCGGACTTTGCAGCAAGTCGAACAGGCCGATCAGGCTGAGGACGGCAGTGACAGCGGTAATTGGCCAGAGCCAGTCGTATTCAAGAAACGGCAGGCTGGCGAGGGTGAAGATCACACAGACGGCAAAGAAGGCGTAGCGGCTCAGGAGTGACAGGCTCATACGGTTTCCTTGGGTTCGGACTCAATATTTGGGCAAAACACAAAACACTGTGGGAGCGAGCTTGCTCGCGATGGCGGCGGGTCAGTCAACATCAATGCTGAATATGAAACCGCTATCGCGAGCAAGCTCGCTCCCACATAAAAGCAAAGTGCTCCGCAGGTCATTCAGGCGTTTTGTGCCTGGAGAAAAATCGAAAACAGCTCGGACTGGGATTTGATCCCCAGCTTGCTGTACATATGTTTCTTGTGGACTTTCACGGTTTCGACCGAGATTTCCAGCTTGCGGGCGATTTCTTTACTGGAGCAACCGCTGAGCATCAATCGCCCGACATCCAGCTCCCGGGCCGTCAACTGCGCGCCTTTGAGTTGCTGCACCGAGGCTTCCAGTTGTACCCGCCAATCAGCTTGCGGCGGTGCGGGGGACAGGGCCACGACTTCGTTGATTTCATAGGGTAGACGCTGGCGCAACAGGCCGAGCACCCACGGCTGGATCAACGACAGCAAGGCGATCTGCTGGCCGCTGAAACGCTGGGTGCTGCCCAGGGACAGGCACAGCGTGCGGTCGCCTTCGAGCTGGCAATTGAACTGGATTTCGTCGGCCACCACATTCAGACGAAAGTAGCGCTGGTAATACTCCGTCAGCTCAAAGTGCTCCGGGGCCACTTCCGACAGGCGATACAGCCCGGTGCGCGACTGCTCGCGACAGGCGATGTAGAAGGGGTCGAGCAGGTACAGGCCGCGCAGGTAATCCTGGAACAACTGGTCAGGGCTGCCGTCTTCGCCGGGGCATTCGGCGAACACCTGGGGGCGCTGATCGGCGCTGAAAAGCAGCGCCACCCAGCTGTCGAAGGGCACGTACTGGTCCAGCAGGCGTACAAGCTGGGTCCAGAAATTGGGCTTGTCCAGGGCGTCGATCAGTTGCCCCACCGAGCGGTGCCAGGCGATGTCGTCCAACGAGAGTGTCATGCATCTACCCCTATCGTGTTACCCCGGCGGCGTAATTCCCCGCCCGGTTGCTTGCTGCGCATACTGGCGCACAGACACCGACCGGGCAATCTTTCTGCCGCCCGGCGCATAACAAGGAATACCCATGAAGGTCGAACTCGCCCAATTGGCAGGCCGTGACAACGACACGGCCTACAACCTCGAACGCACTCTGGCGGCAATGGCTGCATGCGCAGCCGATACGCAGCTGATCCTGTTCCCCGAAGGCCACTTGATGGGTTTCCCTTCGACCGAGTCCGTGGCCGAGGTGGCCGAGGCGCTGGACGGCCCGTCCGTCAGCGCGGTAATCGCCGCCGCCCGCGAGTGCAATATCACCGTGGCCATCGGCATGGCCGAAAACGACAACGGCCGTTTCTACAACACCACGCTGCTGATCACTCCTGAAGGCATCGCGCTGAAGTACCGCAAGACTCACTTGTGGGCCTCGGATCGCGGTGTCTACGAGGCGGGCGATCGCTACACCACCTGCCTGTGGAACGGCGTGCGCGTGGGCCTGCTGATTTGCTACGACATCGAATTCCCCGAGAGCGCCCGCGCCCTGGCGCAACTGGGGGCTGAACTGTTGATCGTCACCAACGGCAACATGGATCCCTACGGTCCGACCCATCGCACCGCCATCATGGCCCGCGCCCAGGAAAACCAGGCGTTTGCGCTGATGGTCAATCGGGTGGAAGAGGGCGATGGCGGTTTGTTGTTTGCCGGCGGCAGCGCATTGGTCGATCCGCTGGGCACCTTGTTGTTCGAAGCCGGACGCGAGGAAGGGCAGTTTGCGGTCGAACTGGACCTGAACCAGCTGACGGCGGCGCGCCAGGATTATCGGTATCTGGATGATCAGCGGCTGAGGTTGCCGGGGGAGGTGGTTGAGCAGGCGGGTGGGCTGCGGGAGCTGCTGATTCCTCAGTGCTGATCCTGATTTCTTGTCGACCGGGCTGTCGCCTTCGCGAGCAAGCTCGCTCCCACAGGGGCGGGCTCCAGTGGATTCGGATTTTGTAATCGACACAAATCCTGTGGGAGCGAGCTTGCTCGCGATGAGGCCCTGACAGACGACACACCTGTTTGACCATTCACCCAAGAACAACAACGCAACACCCGTAATTTGCGCCGAACTCGGCTCTGCCATAAATCCAATAAAATCCGGAGTAGTCGCTCATGGCTCGTTTGCAACGCACCCTGTCATTAGGCTCGGTGGTGCTGTTTGGCATCGCCTATATGACACCGATCATTGTGCTCGGCACCTTTGGCATCCTCGCTCAATCCACCGCCGGCATGGTGCCGGCCGCGTACCTCGCGGCGCTGGTGGCGATGTTCTTCACTGCCATGAGCTATGGGCGGATGGCTTCGGCGTTCCCGGTGGCCGGCTCGGCCTACAGCTATGTGCGCAAGGCCATCAGCCCGAAACTCGGGTTCATCGCCGGTTGGGCGGTGCTGCTCGATTATCTGTTCCTGCCCATGGCGATCTGGCTGATCGGCGCGGCCTACCTCAACTCCGCATTCCCGGCGGTGCCGCAGTGGGTCTGGGTACTGGCGTTCATCGGCATCACCAGCGCGATCAACGTCGTCGGCCTGAAGCTGGCCAACGGCATCAATGCCCTGTTGATGCTGGTGCAGTTCCTGGTGCTGATCGCCTTCGTCGCGCTGTGCGTGCATTACGTCGGCGGTGATGCAAGCACGCCATTGTGGTCGATCAAGCCGTTCTTCAATGGCGACATGCAGATGCCGTTGATCATGAGCGGCGCGGCCATCGCCTGTTACTCGTTCCTGGGCTTCGACGCGGTCAGCACCCTGACCGAAGAAACCCGCGATCCACGCCGCACCATTCCCCGGGCGATCATGCTGATCACCCTGATCGGCGGGTTGATTTTCGTCGGCGTGTCGTACTTCGTGCAGATCGCTCATCCGTCGTTCCAGTTCGACAGCGTCGACTCGGCGGCCTATGAAATTGCCCGCAACATCGGTGGTGACCTGTTCGTGTCGATCTTTTTGATCGGCCTGATCGTCGGCCAGTTCGCCTCGGGGCTGTCAGCCCAGGCCAGCGGTTCGCGGCTGCTGTACGCCATGGGCCGCGACGGCGTGTTGCCGAAGTCGTTTTTCGGGACCTTGCACGAACGCTTCGGTACGCCGATCAACAGCATTCTGCTGTGCGCGGTGGTGGCGTTGCTGGCACTGAAACTGGACGTCACCACCTCGACCTCGTTCATCAACTTCGGCGCGTTCCTGGCATTCAGTCTGGTCAACCTGTCGGTGATCTTCCATTACTGGATCGGTGGCGAGAAAAAAGGCCCGCGCGAATTCGTGCTGTTCCTGTTGTTTCCGTTCATCGGCCTGTCAGCGGATTTGTGGTTGATGGTCAGCCTCGATCATCTGGCGGTTTATCTGGGGTTGAGCTGGCTGGCGATTGGCGTGGTGTACCTGGCGGTATTGACCGGTGGTTTCCGTCGGCAGCCGCCGGAGATGGGTTTCCAGGAAGCCGCATAAAGGAAACTGTAGGAGCGAGCTTGCTCGCGATAAACCTGAGGGCGCCGATGGGCATCTGGTTTTACGCGTTTTTGTTTACGACCATCGCGAGCAAGCTCGCTCCTACAGGGCGGACATGTGATCCTTAGCGTTTTTGAGTCAAGGGCCTTCTGTTTATGTCGACGTTTTCCATGCCTGCCTCCGGGATTATCCGCATCGCCGCCGCCCTGTTGATCGGCCCTGACGGCCGCACGTTGCTGGTGCGCAAGCGCGGCACCACGGCGTTCATGCAGCCGGGTGGCAAGATCGAGCCCCATGAATTGCCGGTCCACGCCCTGGCCCGGGAGCTGGAAGAAGAGCTGGGTCTGGACATCGACCCGGCGCAGGCCGTTTACCTGGGTCACTTCTCGGCACCGGCCGCCAACGAACCGGGGTTTGTCGTACACGCCGAGCTCTTTCAACTGAATATTCATTGCGACGTCACCCCGGCGGCGGAGATCGAAGAGGTGCTCTGGATCGACCCGGCCACCGATGGCGATGTCAGCCTGGCGCCATTGACACGGGACCTGATTCTGCCGTTTTATCGAGCATCGCTGACCGCGATCGCCTGATCATTACGCAAAGGACCTCGCCCATGATCCCGCTTCAAGACCTGCTGATTTTTGCTGCTGCCGCGTTGCTGATGGTAGTGACACCGGGGCCGAACATGATCTACCTGATCTCCCGTTCGATCTGCCAGGGGCGCAAGGCCGGGGTGATCTCGCTGCTTGGGGTGGTCGCCGGATTCTTCGTGCACCTGTTTGCCGCCGCTGCGGGTTTGACTGCAGTGTTCCTGGCGGTGCCGATGGCTTATGAGGTGTTGAAGTGGGCCGGTGCGCTGTACCTGTTGTGGCTGGCCTGGCAGGCGGTCAAACCCGGTGCGCGCTCGCCGTTCGAGGCACAGCAGTTGCCCCCGGACTCTTCACGCAAACTGATCACCATGGGCTTTCTGACCAGCGCCCTGAACCCGAAAATCGCGGTGTTCTATCTGTCGGTGTTTCCGCAGTTCATCACGCCGGAGCACGGATCGGTGTTCACCCAGAGCATCATCCTCGGCCTGACCCAGATCAGCGTCAGTTTCTGCGTCAACCTGTTGATCGCCATGTTTGCCGCGGGCATCGCCTCGTGGTTCGTCAACAATCCGACCTGGCTGGCGATGCAGCGCTACTTCATGGGCTTTGTATTGTCGGGGCTGGCGCTGCGGCTGATGCTTGAGCAAAAACGGATGGCCTGAGGATGTGGATCGAACGACTTGATGCCAGCCATGCCCTGGACTACCGGGCACTGATGCTCGAAGCCTACGACCTGCACCCGCAGGCCTTTACCTCGAGCGTGCGTGAGCGGGCAGCGATGCCGCTGAGTTGGTGGGAGTCGCGCCTGACCGGCAAGCTGGACGTGGTGCTCGGGGCGTTCGAAGAGGGCCGGTTGGCCGGCATTGTCGGCCTCGCGTTCGAGCCTCGGGAAAAGGCCCGGCACAAGGTGACACTGTTTGGCATGTACGTGACCGCCAAGGTCCGCCAGCGTGGGCTCGGCTATCAACTGGTTCAGGCGGCATTGGCCGAGGCGCAGAACCATGCGGGTTTGCGCCTGATCCAGTTGACCATCACCGCCGGCAACGATGCCGCGTTCAACCTCTACCAGCGCTGCGGCTTCATCCAGTTTGGCCTGGAGCCGATGGCGGTGCGTGTGGGCGAGGATTACTTCGACAAGATCCACATGTGGCGTGAGATCTAACCATCACATAGATCCCCTGTAGGAGCGAGCTTTTGTGGCGAGGGGGCTTGCCCCCGTTGGAGTGCGAAGCGCTCCCCAGCATTTCTTCAGACACATTGCGCTTGCAGTTTTCGCGACTGCTTCGCAGCCGAACGGGGGCAAGCCCCCTCGCCACAAAGACCGCATCGTCTGATTGTTCTAGCGAACGGCGCTGACCCCATCCAGCGTCGAAAACGACGTGTCCTTGGCCGTCAGCAAGAAGTCGCGCATGTACGGCGCATCGAGCATGTCGGCGCGGATCGCCGCATACAGTGTGGCGAACAAACCTTTCTCACCCAGCCGCTTGGCTTTCACATAGCCTCGCGAGCTGTATTCATGCAGTGCCCAATGGGGCATGCCGCACACGCCGCGACCGCTGGCCACCAGTTGCATCATCATCACTGTCAGTTCCGAGGTGCGGACCTGGGCCGGTTCGATGTCGGCGGGTTCGAGGAAGCGGGTGAAGATGTCCAGCCGGTCCCGTTCCACCGGGTAGGTGATCAAGGTTTCCGGGAGCAGGTCTTCGGGGACGATATAAGCCTTGCTGGCCAGGCGGTGCTGGTTGGCCACCGCGAGCATCGCTTCATAAGTGAACAGGGGTACATAGGTGATCCCGGCCAGGTCCACCGGATCGGAGGTCACCACCAGGTCCAGGTCGCCACGGGCCAGGGCTGGCAGCGGGGCGAAGGAAAACCCCGAGGCCAGGTCCAGTTCGACTTCCGGCCAGGCGTCGCGGAACTGGTCGATGGTCGGCATCAGCCACTGGAAGCAACTGTGGCACTCGATCGCCATGTGCAGACGACCGGCCGTGCCACCGGCCAGGCGACTGATGTCGCGCTCGGCGGCGCGCAGCAGCGGCAGGGTAGCGTCGGCCAGTTGCAGCAGGCGCAAACCGGCGCTGGTGAAGCGCACCGGTTTGGTCTTGCGCACGAACAGCGGCATGCCCATGCGCTCCTCCAGCTCTTTGAACTGGTGGGACAGGGCTGACTGGGTCAGGTGCAGGCGATCGGCCGCATCCACCAGGCTGTCGGCTTCGCGCAAGGCGTGCAGGGTCTTGAGGTGACGGATTTCAAGCACCGGAGGCTCCATGAGGAAAACTTGTCGATAAATCGAAAAGGTTGAGTTTGTCTCATGTTGGTGCCGCTGTCGACCACAAGCACGGCGGAGCACATGGCATGCTCCGCCGTTGTTACTTTACAGCGAGGAAAAGTGTTTGTTGCCCAGCGGTTTGCCAATGTCTCCGCGCCAGATTGCCTCGACCGTACCGCCACTGGCGGCCACGTCCTTCTGCCATTGCAGGCCCAGGTTGCGTTGTTCCGGCAGTTTCAGATGGCCTTTGACGAAGTCGCTGAACTGGGGCTTGGCCGAGGTGTAGTGGAAGTGTGCGTACCACAGGGGTTGCGCGGGTTCGCTACGCAGGTCGCGCACCTCGTACTCCTGGAGGAAATCCCTGCGTCCATCCGTGCGTTTGCCCAGGTCGCGCAGGCCGCCCTCCTTGCGGATGTCCACCACACGTTGTTCAAGCAGATAGTCCAGATAGCCCTCGGTCGGGGTTTTGCTGTTCAGGGTCTGCTCAATACGCAACGTGCGGCCGGCACGAGTCAATTCATTCGCGCGATTGCGCAATTGCAGCGCGACCGTCTCCGTGGGCGACAGGCGTTCGATGGCCCGGGCTCGCATGTTCAGTTCCGCAGCTTCACTGATCATCATGTGTTCCAGATCGACCGGCAACATGTCCTGACGGGCGTAGCCTTCGACTTTGCTTTTGTAGGCGTCCACGGTGCCGAGCCGTTTCCTGGCTTCCACCAGTAACGGCATGATATCGGTCACAAGTTCCGTTGGCGCAGGCGCCACGGGCTCGCTGAGGTGATATTTGCCGCTGGAGGAACGGGGTAGCCAGGTTTCCCTGAACCCATTTGCACCCTCGACGGTGAAGCGCTGTTGGCGGGTTGCGGTATCCGTGCTGGCGATGCCGATGAGCAACTGATTGTCTTCCGTCTCGAACAGCTGCTTTGACGCATTTACCGCTTTCGCACTTTTGGACGGGCGAGTCTTGATGGCATGACGAGCCGCCGCTTCGACTTCTGCCAGATTGTCGAGAAACGCCGTGACCTGCTCCAGATCCAGATGCTGCGGATAACCCAGGGACCAGGCCCCGAGGTTGCGACGAAATTCGGCATAGGTCGCCAGGCAATCTTCGAGCACCTTGTTGCGCTGGG
Organism: Pseudomonas jessenii; assembly: GCF_002236115.1. Taxonomy (GTDB): domain Bacteria; phylum Pseudomonadota; class Gammaproteobacteria; order Pseudomonadales; family Pseudomonadaceae; genus Aquipseudomonas; species Aquipseudomonas jessenii. Next base: position 426,385 of record NZ_NIWT01000004.1, read on the forward strand.
TAAACGTGGCCTGTACTTCAGGCAATTGATGTTGGGTCAGCAGCGCTCGCCCGACCTTGTCGCGGGCCTGTTTCAACTGTACGTGAAAGTAGACCCAGGACTGGTCGGTGACGGCGTTGTAGTGAGTGATGATCTCCAGCTCATTTGCCGTTTTCAGATAGTAGTAGTTGGCATCGCTGAATTTTTCGTTAACCGTGGCCATATCCGGGGCCATCTTTGATTTTTGCACGCGGTTGGTGATCCGTCCGTTCCATCGATTGGCTTCTGCGACCTGAGTGTGAAGCCGGTCGAAGTCCTTGAGAAACTCGATTCGGATTTCCTTGCGTTGCGCCATCAGTTGAATGTGTGCGGTGGTATTGCTGAACGGCGTGGCCTCCGAACGGGCAATCATTTGATCGATGCGGTTGAGGTGTTCCACCAGGCGCTCCTTGACCAAAGCGATCCGCCGTACCCATCGGTCGACGATGACCCAGGCGCAGCGGCTTTGAGCATCTTCGACCAGCATGCGTCTGCGGCCGTGGCTGATCAGCATCAGTTCTTCAAGGTTCAGGTACTGGGCCTGCGCCAGCTCGATGTCGTTCACGCAAAGAATGTCGGCATTGGCTCGAAGCGGTTGGCGCTGCTCCCGGTCAAGGCTGAAGTAATGTTCCAGCACAGTGTTGGAACTGCGGGTCTGGGTCCCGATGCGCCGGGAGTAGGCATCGGCAGTGTTGGTCAGCGTCAACTGGCGTCGCAACGCCCGATCCGTCCACCAGCGTGGCAGCCAGCGGCGAATGGCGGCGGGCCAGAGCGGGTCGAGGCCGTCAGCCATGTGGCCGAGCACCGCGCCGCCACCGGCTCCGCCTCCTGCCGTCACGGTGCCGTACACCGCATAATGGGTTTTCCAGTTGCCGGTTTCATCCAGGGCGATGGGTTGTTTGTAGGTTCGGGTGCTGGTTGCACTCAAGCGCCATTGCGGTGGGTTGTCGGTCAATTCGATGCGATAGATACGACCCTGGCTGACCATGAAGTCGCCGTCGGCGTGGCGATAAACGTTGCGATAAATCCCTTCGGTGCCCGGTTGCAGGCCGGCGAAGGAAATCTCGTGTTCGTACTCATAGCCCCTGAAGCGTTCGAGGGTGCGTCGGACCTGCTGCGGGGTCGAGACCTGCAAGGCGCCCGGTTGTTTGGTCAGGGCGCGCAATTGTCGCCCGCGAGTGGCGGCGCGCGCGGCACTGGAAGTGGCGCCAACAACGGGCAGTACATCCATGGCAGCGTCGATCAACGACAGCAACACGGCTTCCACCTCGGCCAGGCCATGGCCGACATCACCGCGCAGGAAGGCCGCCGCTGCCTGATTGGTGCTGTTCCAGGCGTCGTACAGGGCAATGGCGGTACCGATGAAAGGCACGACGCCCAGCGCCATTTTCAAGTAGTTGAACATGGCCCCGGAGCGCAGCGCGACGTGCTCCAGATACAAGGCATCGTTGGAGCGCGATGTCGACCGATGCGCCTCCAGCAAACGGCCCATATGCACATTGAGCAGATGCGCTGCCAGGGATGTACTGGCTGGCCAGGCGGTGCCGACGCCGATCAGGGCATCGAAGTTTTTCACCCGGGCCTGGTTGATCCGGCTGACGTGCGAGGCAAATTCCCCGGTCAGGGCGCGACCGGCCAGGTAGTTGACCATCGTGCTGTTCAGGCATTGGTTGAAGAGGAACGTCCGCGCCTGTTCAAGGCTGTCGAACTGACGCACAAACACCCCATCGGGGCAGTCAGGCCGATAGAGCAGGGTCAGGCCGCTGATCTGCTCGACGATAAAAGTCACCCCGGCCAGGGTGCTCGGCCCCTCGCCCGGCGTGTCCGTGCCGCCAACGGTCAGGTGCGCGGGCAACAACACGATGCGCTTGCCGTCGACCGCAAAGGCTTCACGACTGTTGGCGTCGATGGCGATCTGCAGCACGCGCTGGCCCGAGACGTCGATGTCCTTGGCCAGCACGGCGAATTCGCCGTGCAACTGGAGCATCAGCCGCCACGGTTCGTTCAGGCATTCACGACGAAATTCATTGCTGAAGGCCGAGGCGCTAGGGGCGCCAAGGAAGGTCTCGCGAATCAGCCTTTCGTATTTCCCGGCCAGATCCAGCTCGGTGACCATGTTGCGCAGGTAGTCCTGGGTGATGCCGGTTTTCAGTTTCTGCCGTTGCGCCTCGTCGGCGCCGCTGATCTGGACCCGCATCAACGACACCCGATACCACATCGACTGATCGATATTGCCTTGCGCCAGTTCGGCGAGGGACAACAAGCTGCGCTGTTCGCTGCCGGTCAGTACATTCTTTTGCGGTGTTCCCGGCGCTGCGCCCTCGATCAGCACCTTGCGCCACGTGGTGGTGTCGGGGATGTCCAGCAACACTTCAACGTTTTGCGTCAGGGCGAAGTCTTTGCGCAGGCGGGCGTCGATAGCCTTTTTGCTGAATGACTCGCGCAGTGGCAGTTCCCGTTCAAGCAGTTGATGGGAGCGCTTCATCGCCGCGATGTAGGCGGTGAACAACGCCTTGAGCCGATCGCGTTCGGCCGCGGACAGTGCGCTGAGGGACGACGGCAAGCGTGTTGCCAGCGTGGCGCTGCGGTTTTGCTCGACGATTTGTGCGAAGGCCAGCTCCCGCGCGGAGACAGTGGGGACGGTCAGGCGGGCGAGCGTCTGTTCACGCAGTTTTTCCAGTTCCGCCGCGCGTTGACCAGCATGGGAGGGCACGGGGTTGGCGGTCATCAGCCGCGTCGCATGCTGTTCACAACTGTGAAGCTGGGTTTGCAGGGCGTACTCGAACGGGTTGCCGGCCAACGGCAAAAGCTGCAGCGCTTGCGTGTCCTCGTTGGCCGGCTGCCTGAACATCTTCTGCTCCAGTGCCAGGCGGGAGGCGAACCGTTGCAGGCCGCCGAAATGTCCGGGCCAGTAGAGCAACACGCTGTCACTGGCGGACGGCAGCAATGCCGATGGCCGGGCAAACAGCAGTACACCGTCGAGCTCCTGGGTCTGCGTGCGGAGGGTGTCGCCTTCGCTGTCAGTCGCGGTCAACACCAGTCGGGCGACCACCACATCGACCGGTCGAGGTTTTTCGGGCGCGTCGAGCACGGCCGTCAGCCACTGATATTCATCGCTGCTGATCTGATTCAGGTTCAATTGCAGGTCGGCTTCGGCACGCAGGCCACTCAGGCGCGCCTGGTACAGGGCCTTGTAATGTGTGCCCGACGAGTGGCGCAGTTCCAGCAGTTGCGGTGCATCGTCGGCGCTTAACAGGGCACTTGCGGCCTCGCTGCTGGCCTGTTCGGCGGCGCGCAGAGCGTCGAATTGCTGTTGCAGCCTCTGCATGCGCGGGTCGTCGGTGGTGCCTGCAAAGTCCAGCCCCAGAAAGTTTTGCAGTGCCGTTTGCTGTTGCACTAAAGCGCTGTGGCGCAGGCTGAAGGGAACGTCGGGGCTCAGTTGCCCGAACGGGGCGATGTCGTTGCTTGTATCCGGCAGGGGCAGGTCGGTGGGCGAGGCAAAAACACGGTCGTTGCGTTGCCGCTCGGCAGGGGCTGCGGCCAATCCCGCTAAAAGGGACTCCCCACTTTTCGTCAGCTGCGGGGTGTCCAATACGGTGTAATCGACCGTGACGCGGCTGCCCTCGGGTTCAGGTTGCTGCTGGGTCAACCAGCGTTCCAGACTGTTGCGATTTTCAAAGGTCATCCAGGGCGCTTGCCGAGACGGCAGATACAGCAACTGGGTGACCGGTTGGTCGGTATTGCGGGTAATGACCAGGGCACCCGGCAGTTCGTCAGTCAGACCGCTGTTGCCCCTGAGCGACAGGGTCTCGACGTAAATCAGGATCTCGGCGGAGGTTGTCTGCGCTGCCGGGTTGACGAGATCCAGCAGTACGCCGAGCTGCTCGGCATTCAAGGTGCCTTGGGCAAATGCCAATTGGCACGACGCTTCGAAATGCTGGCGATACAAGCGAAGGGCCTGTGCCTGGCGTGAAACGTCGGTACCGCGTGCGCGTGCCTGCCACCAGTTCGAGGTCAAGGTGGCTTGAGGGTTTTGCGCCATGAGGGCCAGCCATTGATCGCGGCAGTCGTTCCAGCGCGCCGAGGCGCTCAGGTACAGGTTTTCATCCGTGTCTTGGGCCAATGAGGAGACGAGGCCGAAGTCGGCCAGCGGTGCGGCAGGTGATTCGTGCATGAAGAAGGACTCCGATGGGTGAAAAATCGGGGCCATTAAAGTTCGTTCGAGAAGCGGCATGGTGGTACATAGTTATCGCGTGCCGCTGTCTGGTCTGATGACCGTCCGGCACTCTTCATCAAACTGTCACGTAACTGTGGCAGCGCGCTTGAACAAACTTCATCAGACTCGCGCTCTACTGGGGTTCTGCGTTTTGGTGTTTCTTCATGCGTGTTTTCTTATCAAGATTTGTTTTTTTGGCCGCCTTTTTATTCGGCCTGCCGTCATTGGCGGCGTCTCGTTGCGATGTCAATGTTCCGACCGAACGGGTGGATCTGGCCCAGGTAAGCCTGGCGTACCAGAGCATTGGCCGTGCGTCGGATCCGGCATTGCTGCTGGTGATGGGGCTGGGCGGGCAATTGATTCACTGGCCGGACGAGGTGGTTGTCGCCTTGTGCCAGCAGGGGTTCCGGGTGATCCGCTATGACAATCGCGATGTCGGCCTGTCGACCTGGCGGCAAGCACCGGCCGACGCCAACCTGACCTTCGAAGTGCTGCGCTACAAACTCGGATTGCCGGTGTCGTCACCGTACTCGCTGACCGACATGGCCGACGATGGCCTGGGCTTGATGGACGCCTTGCACATCGATCAATTCCACGTGTTGGGCGCCAGCATGGGCGGCATGATTGCCCAGCACATGGCTGCCATGGCACCGCAACGGGTCGAGAGTCTGACCCTGATCATGACCACCTCCGGCGCCGAAGGCTTGCCGGCCCCGAGTGCGGCGCTGGTGCAGTTGTTGGCGCGGCGCGGCGCACCGAACCGCGAAGTGGCCCTGGAGCAACAGGCCGACCTGCTGGCGGCGCTGGGCAGCCCGATAGTGACCGACGATCGCCAGGCGTTGCTGCATCAGGCGGCGCAGTCCTATGACCGGGCGTTCAATCCCGAGGGCGTGAAACGCCAGATCATGGCGATTCTCGCCGAGCCGAGCCGGGTAACCCTGCTCAATCAGTTGCGGGTGCCGTCGCTGGTGGTGCATGGCACCGCCGACCCGCTGCTGCCGGTGATGCACGGGGTGCATCTGGCGGCGCATCTGCGCGGCAGTCAGTTGATCTTGATTCCGGGCCTGGCCCATCGTTTCCAGGAGGCGTTCAAGGCGCCATTGCTGGCGGCGGTTTTGCCGTACTTGCGCGAGCACCGAGAAGACACGTCACATTGGGCGCAGATCGAGCCTGTGGCCGATCGCAACCTCCTGTAACCCCCCGATCACCTGTGGGAGCGAGCTTGCTCGCGATTGCGGTGTTTCAGCCAACGATGATGTCGACTGGCCCGGCGCCATCGCGAGCAAGCTCGCTCCCACAGGTTCTGGGTCGCTTTGAGCAAGCCCCCTAATGGCTCAGGCCGTACTTTTTCACTTTGTCGAACAGAGTGGTCTTGGCCATGCCCAGTTCCTGGCTGGCCTGGGTCAGGTTGCCGCCGCTGCGTTGCAAGGCGTCGCTGAGCAGATTGCGCTCGAACGCTTCTACCGCTTCGGCAAAGGCCAGACCCTGATTGCCGCCACCGGCACCGGTTTTCTTGAACGCCGGCAGGCCCAGGGCAAAGCGCTCGGCAACGTTGCGCAATTCACGCACGTTACCCGGCCAGTCGTGGCTCATCAGGTTCGAAACGGTCTGGTTGTCCAGCTCCGGCACCGTGCGGTCGAAGCGTAGGGACGACTGCTGCAAAAAGTGTTCGAACAATTGCAGGATGTCTTCGCGGCGCTCGCGCAGCGGCGGCAGTTCCAAGGTCACCACGTTGAGGCGGTAATACAGGTCACTGCGGAACTCGCCGGTCTTGCTCGACTCGACGAGGTCGGATTTGGTCGCTGCGATGACACGGCAATCCACCGCCACGCTCTGGTTCGAGCCGAGGCGTTCGAGGGTGCGTTCCTGTAATACCCGCAGCAGTTTGATCTGCAAGGGCAGGGGCATGCTTTCCACTTCGTCGAGGAACAGCGTGCCGCCGTCGGCGTGTTCGATCTTGCCGATCCGCCGTTTGCCCGCGCCGGTAAAGGCGTTGGCCTCGTGGCCGAAAATTTCGCTTTCGAACAGGTTTTCCGGCAGGCCGCCGCAGTTCAGTGCGACGAACTGTTTGGTGTGGCGCCGACTGAAGTCATGCAGGCAACGAGCGACCAGTTCTTTGCCAGTGCCGGTTTCGCCCTCGATCAGCACGTTGGCCGAGGTGTCGGCGACGTTGGCGATCAGTTCGCGCAAATTCTGCATGGCTGGCGAACGGCCGATGATCCGCCCTTCGAGGGAGTCACGCTCGGCCAGTTGCCGACGTAACGAGGAGACTTCCCGCGCCAGGCTGCGTTGCTCCAGTGCGCGGCGGGCCACGTCCACCAGGCGCTCCGGGGAGAACGGCTTTTCCATGAAGTCGTAGGCGCCTTTCTGCATCGCGCCGACGGCCATGGAGATGTCGCCGTGTCCGGTGATCAGCACCACCGGCAGGCTGCGGTCGCGCTCCTTGAGTCGTGTCAGCAGTTCCAGGCCATCGATGCCCGGCAGGCGAATGTCGCTGACGACGATGCCGGCGAAGTTGTCGCCGACCCGCTCCAGGGCTTCTTCGGCGCTGCCCACGCCAATGCAGGGAATGTCTTCCAGGGTCAGCGCCTGTTGGCAGCCGAGCAGCACATGGGGGTCGTCTTCGACGATCAATACACTAAGGTCGTTGTTCATATTGGCTCGGCGAGAGTGGGGCTTACCAACGGTAAACTGAGGACGAATGCAGTACCACCGCTGGCCGGGTGCTCGACACCCAGGTGACCGCCGGTGGCGGCGGCGAGGCTGGCGGAAAGGGTCAGGCCCAGGCCCAGGCCCTGTTCGCCGGGTTTGGTGGTGAAAAACGGTTCGAACAGGTGCTTGCGCGCTTCGGCGTCGATGCCGTGGCCGTTGTCACGCACCCGCAGGCGGTATTTGCCATCGAACGTTTCGCCTTCGAGCCACAGCTCGGGTTGCGGCTGCGCTTGCATGGCGTCGAGGGCGTTGCCGATCAGGTTGACCAGAATCTGCTCCAGGCGGGTCTGGTCGATCTGCACCTGCACATCGGTGAAGTCGCGGTGTAATTGCAGCTGAATATTTTCCACCCGGGCGCCTAGCAATTGCAGGGCCGCGTCCACCGCTTTGCCGAGGCAGGCCTGACCTTTGTCGTCTCCGCGCCGGGCGAACGAGCGCAGGCTGGCGGTGATCCGGCCCATGCGGTCGATCAATTCGTTGATAGTCTTGAGGTTGGTGCTGGCCACGTCGAGCTGGCCGCGTTCGAGGAAGCGCACGGTATTGCCGGACAAGGTGCGCAGCGCCGCCAGCGGCTGGTTCAGTTCGTGGGCGATGCTGGTGGACATCTGGCCGATGGCCGCGAGTTTTCCGGCCTGTACCAGTTCATCCTGGGCGCGGCGCAAAGTCTCTTCGGCGAGCCGGCGTTCGCGGATCTGGCCCTTGAGCCGTTCGTTGCTGGCGCGCAGGTCGGTGGTGCGTTCGGTAATCCGACGCTCCAGCTGATTGTTGGCTTCCTGCAAGGCTTCCCGGGCTGCGAGGCGGGTGGCGATCACCTTGCGCCGCTCGTTCCAGGCGATCAAAAGGAACGCCAGGAGGGCAAACGCCACGGCCACCAGGATCCCCTGGTTGATCGCTTCGCGGCGCAAGTCCTGGAGTGGCGTGAGCAGGGTGAAATTCCACGGTGTATCGCTCAACGGCCGGGTTTGCGCCAGATAGCTGATGTTTTCATCGTCGGACACCAGCTCGCTGTTGGCCGGGAACGTGAGTTTTTCCACGCCTTCGGACAGGGTTTCCCGGGCCAGCGGCTGCAGTTCGTTGAGCGGGAACCAGTAGTACTGCAGGCTGCGGGCGAGTTTTTCCTTGGTTTCTTCGCTCAGCGGCACCACCGATTTCAAGCGCCGTGCCGGATCGCTGGAAAGAATGATGATGCCGTTTTCGTCGCTGACGAAGGCTTCCAGGCGAGCCCGTTGCCAGCGCTCTTCCATGGCTTCCAGGCGGACCTTGACCACGGCTACGCCGATGATCTTGCCGTGTTCTTCCAGGCCATGGGCCAGGTAGTAACCGGGTTCGCCGTTGGTGCTGCCGATGCCATAGAAACGCCCCGGCTGACCGCGCACGGCGTTCTGGAAATAGGCGCGAAAGGACAGGTCTTCACCCAGGTAACTGTCGACATCGCGCCAGTTGCTGGTGGCCATGACGCGACCGGTGGTGTCCATCACGTAGATGGCCCGACTGCGGCTGCGCCGGTTCAGGCCTTCAAGGTAATCGTTGACCGTCTGCCGGTATTCCGGAGTCGGGTCGGCCAGCAACTGCGAAACGCTGGTTTCGAGTTCCAGCAGGCTGGGCAGGTAGGTGTATTTGCTGATTTCGCTTTCGACGGCGCGCGCGTGCAGTTCCAGCTGGCGCTGGCCGTTTTCGCTGAGGCTGCGGATGCCGTAGTGCTCACTGATCCAGAAGCCGATATAGCCCAGGCCGATCATCATGGCGATGATCAGTGGCGGCAGGAACAAATGACGAACCAGACGGGGTTTCACGGCGAGTGATGGCGACGTGGCGCGATAAAGAGTGGGGTCGCATTTCATCACAGATGCCTTGGGTCAACCAGCGCTTGCCCGCCTATCTGTCGGAGCGAGCTTGCTCGCGATGGTCGTCAGCGATGACGCGTTCATCCTGGATGTACGCGGTGCCTTTGAGTACATCGCGAGCAAGCTCGCTCCTACAGGGGAGGGGCGTACAGCTCTTAGTGCTGCAGAATCTTGTTGAGGAAGTGCTGCGTACGCTCCGCGCGGGCATTGATGTCACCGAAGAACTCTTCTTTCTTGCAGTCTTCGATGATCTTGCCCTGGTCCATGAAAATCACGCGGTCGGCCACTTTACGGGCGAAGCCCATTTCGTGGGTCACGCACATCATGGTCATGCCTTCGTGGGCCAGTTGCACCATCACGTCGAGCACTTCGTTGACCATTTCCGGGTCGAGCGCCGAGGTCGGTTCGTCGAACAGCATGACGATCGGGTCCATAGCCAGCGCACGGGCAATCGCCACACGCTGCTGCTGACCACCGGACAGTTGGCCCGGGTGCTTGTGGGCGTGGGCCGAGAGACCGACACGCTCGAGCAGTTGCAGGCCTTTCTTGGTGGCCTCTTCCTTGCTGCGGCCCAACACCTTGATCTGCGCGATGGTCAGGTTTTCGGTGATGGTCAGGTGCGGGAACAGCTCGAAATGCTGGAACACCATGCCCACGCGCGAACGCAGTTTCGGCAGGTTGGTCTTCGGGTCGGCGATGGAGGTGCCGTCGACCACGATGTCGCCTTTCTGGAACGGTTCCAGGGCGTTGACGCACTTGATCAGGGTCGACTTGCCGGAACCGGATGGCCCGCACACCACGATCACTTCGCCTTTCTTGACCTCGGTGCTGCAATCAGTCAGTACCTGGAAGTCCCCATACCACTTGTTGATGCTTTTGATAGAGATCATACGGCGAACCTTTTTTGCAGACGCTTGACCAGCTGCGAGGCGGCAAAGCTGATGATGAAGTACACGAGACCCGCGAAAATCAGGAACTCATTGGAGCGGCCAATGATGTCGCCACTGGCGCGCGAAGCATTGAGGAAGTCCACCAGGCCGACGGCGTAGACCAGCGAGGTGTCCTGAAACAGGATGATGCTCTGTTGCAGCAACAGTGGCGTCATCTTGCGGAACGCCTGCGGCAGGATGATCAGGCGCATCATCTGGCCGTAAGACATGCCCAGCGCCTGGGCAGCGCCCATCTGGCCCTTGGGAATCGACTGCACACCGGCGCGGACGATTTCGCAGAAGTACGCCGCTTCGAACATCATGAAGGCCACGATGCACGAGGCGAACGCGCCGATCGGCGTGTCTTCGCCGGTGATCCAGCGCAGCACGAACGGTACCGCCAGGTAGAACCAGGTGATCACCAGCAGCAAGGGGATCGAGCGGAAATAGTTAACGTACGCGCCGGCGATGTTCGACAGCACTTTGTTGTGGGACAGGCGCATCAGGGCAAGGATGGTGCCGAGGATGATGCCGCCGATCACGCCCATGGCCATCAGCTTGAGGGTCATGATCATGCCGTTCCACAGGCCCGGCAGGGACGGGATGATGCCCGAGAAGTCGAATTCCATCATTTACCCCCTACGGAAATCAGGCCCGGTACGGCGACTTTCTTCTCGACCACGCGCATCAGCAACATCAGGCTCATGTTCAGGGTGAAGTAGATCAGCGTTGCCAGGGTGAAGGCTTCGAACAGGTTGGCGGAGAACTCGGCGGTCTGCTTGGTCTGCGCGAGCAGCTCCATCAAACCGATCAGCGAGGCCACGGAGGTGTTCTTGAAGACGTTCAGGAATTCCGAGGTAAGCGGCGGAATGATGATCCGGTAGGCCTGGGGCAGCAGCACGTTCCAGTAGATCTGCGGCAGCTTGAAACCCATGGCGCGAGCCGCGGATTCCTGGCCTTTTGGCAGGGCCTGGATACCGGTGCGCACCTGTTCGCAAACCCGGGCGGTAGTGAACAGGCCCAGGCACACCACGACGCTGAGGAAGGCCGAGGTGGTCGGGTTCAGATCCTGCTTGTACCACTCTTGCAGGTCGGCCGGCAGCAGGTCGGGTACCAGGAAGTACCAGATGAACAGCTGAACCAGCAGCGGCACGTTACGGAAGAGTTCGACGTAGCAGGTGGCGATGCCCGATACGATGCGGTTCGGCACGGTACGCATGACGCCCAGGATCGAGCCCAGTGTCAGGGCGATGATCCAGGCCGCGATGGCGATGCCGATGGTCCAGGCCAGACCGGTCACGTACCAGTCGAAATAGGTCTCGCTGCCCACGCCGGTGGACTTGAAGAACACGCCCCAGTCCCAGTTGTAATTCATTAGGGTCTCCCCTCAGTTCAATCGATGTACAAGTGCCCGCTTGGGGGAAGCTCCGTTCCCGCCCGACCTTTACGATCAGGCACACGCTCCCGGCTCGACAGCCACCGGTTCGAGTGTTTCCAAAAAATGCCAGCAGGAAGTGACCACCTCCTGAAAGGGCCAGGGCCCTCTCAGGAGATAAGGTTAGTCAGAAATCAGGACTTCTTGTCGTCAGCCGCTTTATCAGTCGGCTTGGCGATCAGGGCCTTGAGTTCGTCGCTCATCGGGAAGTTCAGGTTCAGGCCTTTTGGCGGGATCGGTTGCATGAACCATTTTTCGTAGATCTTGTTGATCTCGCCCGATGCGTAGGTGGCCTTGATGGCGTCATCCACAGCCTTTTTGAACGGCTCGTCGCCTTTGCGCACCATGCAGCCGTAGATTTCGTAGGACTGTGGAGTGCCGGTAACGGCCCAGTCACTTGCCTTCTTGGCCTTGGCTGCTTCACCGGCCAGCAGGGCGTCGTCCATCATGAAGGCCACTGCGCGGCCGGTTTCCAGCATCTGGAAGGACTCGCCGTGGTCTTTGGCGGAGATGACGTTCATGCCCATCTGCTTGTCGGCGTTCATCGCCTTGAGGATGCGCTCGGACGTGGTGCCAGCGGTGGTCACGACGTTCTTGCCGGCCAGGTCAGGGAAATCCTTGTACTTGGAGTCGGCCTTGGACAGCAGACGAGTACCGATTTCGAAGATGCCAACGGAGAAGTCAACTTGCTGCTGACGCTCGACGTTGTTGGTGGTGGAGCCGCACTCGAGGTCCACGGTGCCGTTTTGCACCAGCGGGATACGGGTTTGCGAAGTCACCAGGTTGTACTTGACCTGGAGGTTCGGCATGTCGAGGTCTTTTTTCAGCGCTTCGACGACTTTCAGCTGGATGTCGTGGGAGTAGCCGACCGGTTTGCCGGAAGCATCCGCGATATAGGAAAACGGAATGGAAGCGTCGCGATGGCCCAGGGTGATGGTGCCGGACTCTTTGATCTTCTTCAGGGTGCCGGTGAGTTCGGCGGCGAAAACTGGCGTGCTGATCAGAGCGGCAGCAATGGCTGCGCCCAGGATATGGGGAACGATGCGCATCAAATTTTCCTCGACTTTGTTTTTTTTATGGAGCCAGTTCACCGGCCCTTTTGTGCTGCAAAACACCTGAGCGCTACGATGAGTCGGCGCAAAGGACATTCGTCGATGAAGTGTAGAGCATGACTCGTGCCAGACCAGTGTGAATTGGTCAAAGAATTGATTTATAAGGAAATTAAATATTTTTTGCGTTGGGATTTCACTGAGATGATCCGGTTAACCGAACCGACCCGCAGGTCGCGTTCGGAAAACCGAATGGTGGCAGGGTGCTACCCGATCATCAAATGTATTTGCGCTTGTCCGGTGCTGGCGGGAAGTACTGGTACAACCAGGTTTCACTCAGCGTGCGGTCGTTGGTGCGGATGAACAGGCGCAGTTCGACAGGCTCGACGCTGTCATTGGTCGGGTACCAGTCAAACAGGATGCGGTAGCCCTTGATGTCATCGAGCTTGAGAACGCTGAAATCCTTGACCTCGCCGTTCGAGCAAGTGACTACAGGCTCGATGCCTGTGCCTTCAGGCAAGCGGTCCAGGCCGCCGCCGGTGAAGTCCACGGCAAAACGACGGGCCCAGACTGGCGGATAGTGTTCGCCCGGCGCCCAGCCTTCGGTGAAGCCGCCCATGCCGGAGCGGGTCGCATTGACCCGTGCCAACGGCGTTCCGACTGGCGGCAATGCGCTCCAGTACAGCTTGTAGCCGTAATTCAGCGAGTCGCCGGCCGCCACCGGTTTCTTCGGCGTCCAGAAGGCGACGATGTTGTCCATGGTCTCGCCGGTTGTCGGGATCTCCAGCAGGTCGACCGAGCCTTCGCCCCACGCCGTGGTCGGTTCTACCCACAGGCTCGGGCGACGGCTGTACCAGTCGACGGTGTCCTGATAGCTGGCGAACTCGTGGTCGGTCTGCACCAGGCCGAAGCCCTTCGGGTCGGTATCGGCGAAGGCATTGAATTGCAGGGTGGCCGGGTTGTTCAGCGGGCGGCAGATCCACTCGCCGTTACCGCGCCACATGGCCAGGCGGTCGGAGTCGTGGATTTGCGGGTGAATGGTGTCGCACATCCGGCGCTCGTGGGTGCCGCAACTGAACATGCTGGTCATCGGCGCGATGCCTAGCTGGTCGATGGCGGTGCGTGCGTTGACGTGGGCATCGACCTCCATCACCACGCGCTCGGCCTGACAGTCGATATCGAAGCGGTAGGCACCGGTGGCGCTCGGCGAGTCGAGCAGGGCGTAGACCACGAAGCGGGTGCTGTCCTTGTTCGGAGTCTCGAACCAGAACTTGGTGAAGTCGGGAAATTCTTCGCGTTTCTTGGCGTAGGTGTCGATCGCCAGACCGCGGGCCGACAAACCGTACTGGCCGGTGGCGTCTACCGCACGGAAGTAACTGGCGCCGAGGAAGGACACGACATCGTGCTTGTCCAGTTCCGGGGCCTTGAACAACTTGAAGCCGGAGAAACCCAGGTCGCCCTTGAGCTGTGCGGTGTCGACCGTGGTGTTTTCATAGTTGAACAGCGACGGGCGGAAATGCACCTCGCGGGCCATCCGGGTTTTCGGATCGACGCTGTACATGCGCACCGGCTGCTTGAACCCCATGCCGACGTGGAAGAACTGCACGTCCAGCTGCCCCTTGTTTTCTTTCCACAACGAATGATTGCCGTCGTAGCGAATCGCATTGAAGTTCTGCGGGGTCATGGTCGCCAGGGTCGGCGGCAACTGTTGCTTGGTGTCCTGGTAGCGATTGCTGGCGAGCTGTTTGGCCTGGAGCTTCAGCGCCTCGAAATCGAACGCGGTGGCCTCGCCATCAGCGGTGCCGCCGCTGGCGGCCCAGGCCTTGGCGGCCAACAGGCCCGTGGCGGACAAACCGGTGTAGGCCGCGATGGCCATGGAGGCTTTGAGCAAGTTCCTGCGGTGCATAAATACAACCTGTCGTGAGCAATCCCGCGCCGTTCCTGGCACGTGCTGGATCAGAAATATCGGTTCGGACATGCCTTCGGCCAAACGCAACGGACTTATAAACAGATGCCCGACAGCTTAAACCGTTCGAATGCGGAGCAAAATTGATTGATGGCACTGCGCTGGCTCGGCAATGAAACAAGACATGTCGGGAAACAATTCCGACAGGGGTTTCTGATTTAGAGGGCATTTCTGCTTTTTTCGACTAATTACTCTAAAAACCGCTTTTCAGCGCCCGGATTATTTCTATTCTGTGCACATGACCGGTTTATGCCCTTCGGGCCGGTGCGGTTCAGTTGGCATGAGGCGCTGCTGAAAAAGGGTGAGGGCGATGCGGTTTCTGAAGATTTCTTTGACGTAGAGAAGGACATCGTCCATGTCGAAAGTACAAGGCATCACCGAAATATTGGGAATCTTTCCGTGCCTTTCCACTGGCCGGCGAAGACGTCGATTGAATTCCGAAGAGATGAAGCTGGTGGAGCGCTATCGCGAGTTGTCGGAGAGTGACCGGATAGCGATGCGGTATCTGGTGGATGCGATGAGGAGTGTTTCGAGGTTTTGAGTGGACCTGGAGCAGTAATGTAGGAGCGAGCCTGCTCGCGATGTTCGTTAACGATGACGCGTCCGTTCTGGATGTACGCGGTGTCTTTGAGTCCATCGCGAGCAGGCTCGCTCCTACAGTTTCCCTTTTTGATCGGCTCGATTTATCCCTTCAACGGCAAGTGCCAGCGATTGGGAAGGGGCGCTGCACCTGCATCAACTCAGGCATGTCTCGCCACTTGATCCAGGCGTGGTGCTGGTAATGCAGCAAGGGCACCGAAACTCCGGCCCAATTCAAGGAACTCAGGCTTGGCAGGTTCTCCACAGGCTCTGATTTCGCATCACGCAGCGAAGGTATGACTTCGTTGCTCAGCCATTGGCGCAGGTTGCGGTTTTCCGGGACGAAGTGGTGAACCAACAGGGCGTACATGCCTGATTCGCTGACCATCAGGGTTTCGACCGTTTTGCCGTCTTTGCGCAGCCAGACGGTGCGACGTTGGTCGGAGTCGAGTTTCAGGGTGAGCCGTTCATTCAGGGGTTTACCCATCAGGCGCCCAAGGTCCTGAACACAGAACCAGGCTTGGTTGTCTTGCATGAAGGCGTGGAGGAAGCGGTTGTGGCGGGTGAAGACGGTGGGATCGAAATAGGGAAGAGGCGAGCTTAGAGGATGCATTGGCATGGTGTGATTTCCGTTTTGGCCTGGAAAGTCGCCACCAACCCTTCGACAGGTTGGGTGGCGGACCGAGTGGCGTTCGAAGTCGGGACACTTCCAAGTCAAAACGGAAGCCGAAAGGCCCGCGCCACACGGCCCGCCATAATGCAGAACTGAAGGCATAAAACAGCCACAGTTCTATGGGGGCACACGAGCACCGTTTTGACTTGTTCCGGCTTCGACTCCGGGCCGCTGATTTGGCAGCGACGGAACAAAGCCTATCGGTCAGGCGCTCGCGGCGCCAAGTCTACTCTGGCGACGCTTGTTGTAGGAATCGAGGGTTTTTCAGGCAGGCTGAATCTGTAGGAATTTACTGTTTGCAGTGTGGCGGTGGCGCCATCGCGAGCAGGCTCGCTCCCACAGGGGAATGCGTTCCAAATGTGGGAGCGAGCCTGCTCGCGATGCTTTAGTGCTTGAACATCACATGCCGCACAACGGTGTAGTCCTCCAGCCCGTACATGGACATGTCCTTGCCATAGCCGGACAGTTTCTGACCGCCGTGGGGCATTTCGCTGACCAGCATGAAGTGCGTATTCACCCAGGTGCAGCCGTACTGCAAACGCGCTGACAGGCGATGGGCGCGGCCGACGTCGGTGGTCCACACGGAGGAGGCCAGGCCGTAGTCCGAATCGTTGGCCCAGCCCAGCACTTGGGCTTCATCGGTGAATTTGGTTACCGACACCACTGGCCCGAACACTTCGCGGCGGACGATTTCGTCATCCTGCTGCGCATCGGCCAGCACGGTCGGCTCGAAGAAGAAACCATTGCCCTCAACCGCCTTGCCGCCAGTGATCAAGCGGATGTGCGGCTGGGCGATGGCGCGCTCGACGAAGCCGGCAACGCGGTCGCGGTGTTGTGCGGTGATCAGCGGGCCGAGTTCGGTCGACGGATCATCCTGCAAGCCGTACTTGATGCTGCTGACGGCGGCGCCGAGCTTCTCCACGAACTTGTCGTAAATGCCTTCCTGGGCATAGATGCGGCAGGCGGCGGTGCAGTCCTGGCCTGCGTTGTAGAAACCGAAGGTGCGGATGCCTTCGACGGCGGCATCGATGTCGGCGTCGTCGAAGATGATCACCGGGGCTTTGCCGCCCAGTTCCATGTGCATGCGTTTGACGGTGTCGGCGGTGCTGGAAATGATGTTCGAGCCGGTGGCAATCGAACCGGTCAGCGACACCATGCGCACTTTCGGGTGAGTGACCAATGGGCTGCCGACGGTAGGACCACGGCCGAACACCAGGTTGAGTACGCCGGCCGGGAAGATATCCGACGCCAGTTCAGCCAGGCGCAGGGCTGTCAGCGGAGTCTGTTCCGACGGTTTGAGCACCACGGTATTACCGGCGGCGAGGGCCGGGGCGATTTTCCAGGCGACCATCATCAATGGGTAGTTCCACGGCGCAATGGAGGCGATCACGCCCACCGGATCTCGGCGGATCATCGAGGTGTGACCCGGCAAGTACTCGCCACCGGTTGAACCACTCATGCAGCGGCTGGCGCCGGCGAAGAACCGGAACACGTCGGCAATTGCCGGGATCTCGTCGTTCAGCGCAGCGCTGTAAGGCTTGCCGCAGTTGTCCGATTCCAGTTTGGCCAGTTCTTCGCCGTGGGCTTCGATGGCATCGGCGAGTTTGAGCAGCAGCAGCGAGCGGTCTTTCGGCGGGGTATGCGACCAGCTGTCGAACGCAGCGTCGGCGGCGCGCACGGCGGCATCGACCTGGGCTTCGCTGGCTTCGTTGATTTCCACCAGCACACTACCCAGCGCCGGGTTGAACACAGGTTGGGCGGGGCCTTCGCCGCTTTGCAGTTGGCCGTTGATCAGGAGTTTGGTTTGCATGGCTTTGCCCTCTTCGGAACTGTTGTTTTTTCTCGGTGGAAACCGACCCCCTGTGGGAGCGAGCTTGCTCGCGATAGCGGTGTGTCAGGCAACATCAATGTTGAATGTCAGTCAGCCATCGCGAGCAAGCTCGCTCCCACAGGTTCCGGTTTCCACATTGGGAATTGAGTTGTCAGTTACTTACCACCGCTGCCGGCCACGCTTTCGCCACCACGGGTCAGGTAATAGGCGCCGAGGATCGGCAGCATGGTCACCAGCATCACCAGCATCGCCACGACGTTGGTCACCGGCACGTCCCGTGGGCGGCTGAGCTGGTTGAGCAGCCACAGCGGCAGGGTGCGTTCATGGCCGGCGGTGAAGGTGGTGACGATGATTTCGTCAAACGACAGGGCGAACGCCAGCATGCCGCCGGCCAGCAATGCCGAGCCGAGGTTCGGCAGGATGATGTAGCGGAAGGTCTGCCAGCCGTCGGCGCCGAGGTCCATCGAGGCCTCGATCAAACTGTGTGAGGTGCGGCGCAAGCGGGCGATGACGTTGTTGTAGACAATCACCACACAGAAGGTCGCGTGGCCGACGATGATGGTGAACATCCCCGGCTCGATTCCCAGGGTCTTGAAGGTCGCCAGCAATGCGATCCCGGTGATGATCCCCGGCAGGGCAATCGGCAGGATCAGCATCAGCGAGATGCCTTGTTTGCCGAAGAAGTCCCGGCGGTACAACGCGGCCGAAGCCAATGTGCCAAGGACCATGGCGATCAGGGTGGCAATCGAGGCGATCTGCAACGACAGCTTGATGGCCTCGAGCACGTCCGGCCGCGAGAACGCCACGCCGATCCACTTCCAGGTGAAACCCTTGGGCGGAAAGCTGAACGCCGCGTCTTCGGTATTGAAGGCGTACAGGAAGATGATCAGGATCGGGAAGTGCAGGAACACCAACCCGCCCCAGGCGGCGAGGCGCAGGCCCAGGGAAGCTTTGTCAGAGTGCATCGAAGGCCCCCAGTCGTTTGACGATGGACAGGTAAATGGCGATCAGCACGATCGGCACCAGGGTGAAAGCAGCGGCCATCGGCATGTTGCCGATCGCGCCTTGCTGGGCATACACCATGCTGCCGACGAAGTAGCCGGGCGGGCCGACCAGTTGCGGCACGATGAAGTCGCCCAGGGTCAGCGAGAAGGTGAAGATGGAGCCGGCGGCAATGCCCGGGATCGACAGCGGCAGAATCACTTGCATGAAGGTCTGGCGCGGTTTGGCGCCGAGGTCGGCGGAGGCTTGCAGCAGCGAAGGCGGCAGGCGTTCCAGCGAGGCCTGGATCGGCAGGATCATGAACGGCAGCCAGATGTAGACGAACACCATGAAACGCCCCATGTGTGAGGTCGACAAAGTGCTGCCGCCAACTCCCGGAATGCCCAGTACGAACTGCAGGACCGGCTCCAGCCCCAGGTGCTGCACGAACCACTGCGCCACGCCGCCCTTGGCCAGCAGCAGTGTCCAGGCGTAGGCCTTGACGATGTAACTGGCCCACATCGGCATCATCACTGCGATGTAGAAAAACGCCTTGGTCTTGCCGGTGGTGTAGCGCGCCATGTAGTAGGCAATCGGGAACGCGACGATGGCGCTGGCAATCGATACGGCAATCGCCATGCCCAGGGTGCGCAGGATGATGTCGAAGTTCGACGGCTGGAACAGCGCGGTAAAGTTCGCCAGGGTCAGGTCAGGGGTGACCGCCATGGTGAAGTCATCGAAGGTGTAGAAACCTTGCCACAGCAGGACCAGCAATGAACCCAGGTAGATCGCGCCGAACCACAGCAGCGGCGGCACCAGCAGCATCGACAGGTACAGGTTCGGCCGGCGATACAGCAGGTTGGAAAACCTGCGCAACGGCGAGCCGCCTGACGAGGTTTGAGAAATAGCCAAGGTGCTCATCTCACACCCCGCCTGCAACGGTATCGTGCAGCGGAATCATTGCCTCGCGCGCCCAGCGTGCGCTGATGCGCTGCCCGGTCTGGTGCTGTGCACTGGTGTCCAGCCACTGGTTGTTGGCCTTGCTGATGTTCAGGGTCTGGCCGTTTTCCAGTTTCAGCTCATAGCGAGTCGCACTGCCCTGGTACTGGATGTCATGCAGCAAACCGCTGACTTCAATCTCGTGGCTGGCCAGCGGACCTTCGGCGAAGCGCACGTGTTCCGGGCGAATCGAGAACGGTTGCGGATTGCCACTCAACTGTTTGGCCAGCTCGCCGCGAATCACGTTGGAGGTGCCAACGAATTCCGCCACGAAGGTGGTGGCCGGTTTCATGTACAGGTTGCGCGGGCTATCGACTTGTTCGATGCGCCCCTTGTTGAACACCGCCACGCGGTCGGACATCGACAGCGCTTCGGTCTGGTCGTGGGTGACAAAAATGAAGGTGATGCCGAGCTGGCGTTGCAGCTTCTTCAGCTCGCCCTGCATTTGCTCGCGCAACTTCAGGTCGAGGGCGCCGAGGGGTTCGTCGAGCAGCAGCACCCGTGGACGGTTGACCAGGGCGCGGGCCAGGGCCACACGCTGGCGCTGACCGCCGGAGAGTTGTACCGGCTTACGCTCGCCGTAGCCACCGAGGGCGACCATGTCGAGGGCTTCTTCGGCGCGCTTGAGACGTTCGGCCTTGCCGACGCCTTTGACTTTCAAGCCGTAGGCGACGTTGTCGCGAACGTTCATGTGCGGGAACAACGCGTAATCCTGGAACACGGTGTTCACGTCGCGCTGGTACGGCGGCAGGCCGGCGGCCTCCTCGCCATGAATACGGATGGAGCCCGCGCTCGGTTGTTCAAAACCGGCAATCAGGCGCAAACAGGTGGTCTTGCCCGAGCCGGACGGCCCCAGCATAGAGAAAAACTCGCCGTCCTGGATGTCGATGGAAACCCGGTCTACGGCTTTCACTTCGCCGAATTGACGGGAAACGTTGGTGAACTGGACTGCAAGCGTCATGGTGCGATGCTCCAAAAAGGCGAAGGCCGTCGCAGCGGCCCTGCCTGGACTTCTGAAAAAACTGAATCGTGTTCGCGCATGTGTGGCTGGAATACTGACTGTGGCGAGGGGGCTTGCCCCCGTTGGGCTGCGCAGCAGCCCTGAAAACGGTGGGCGCGGTCTGCCAGACCGCAGTGACGGACTAGGGGAGGGCTTCGCCCTCCAACGGGGGCAAGCCCCCTCGCCACAAAAGCGTTTTTGCCACAGAAGCGGTGTGTTATCTGCCGCCCATGATCGCGATGTAGTCCTGGGTCCAGCGGCTGTACGGCACGAACTTGCCGCCTTCAGCCTGCGGGGTTTTCCAGAAGGCGATCTTGTCGAAATTGTCGAAACCGTTGGTCTTGCAGCCTTCGGCGCCGAGCAATTCACTGCCCTTGCACGCTGCCGGCACCGCTGGCAACGAACCGAACCAGGCCGCTACGTCACCCTGGACTTTCGGTTGCAGCGACCAGTCCATCCACTTGTAGGCGCAATTGGGGTGCTTGGCTTCGGCATGCAGCATGGTGGTGTCGGCCCACCCAGTGGCGCCTTCTTTCGGGATGGTCGAGGCAATTGGCTGCTTCTCGTTCATCAGGCCGTTGACCTGATATGGCCAGGCACCGGAGGCGACCACGCCTTCGTTCTTGAAATCGCTCATTTGCACGGTGGTGTCGTGCCAGTAGCGGTGGATCAACGGCTGCTGGGCGCGCAGCAGATCGAGCACGGCCTTGTACTGGGCTTCGGTCAGTTCGTACGGGCTCTGGATGCCCAGTTCCGGCTTGGCGGACTTCAGGTACAGCGCCGCGTCGGCGATGTAGATCGGGCCGTCATAGGCCTGCACGCGACCCTTGTTCGGCTTGCCGTCCGGCAGGTTTTCCGCGTTGAACAACACGCCCCAGCTGGTGGGCGCGGTCTTGAACACGTTGGTGTTGTACATCAGCACGTTCGGGCCCCATTGGTACGGGGTGCCGTAGGTCTGCTTGTTGACCACGTACCAGGGTGCATCCTTGAGGCGCGGGTCGAGGTTTTTCCAGTTCGGGATCAACGCGGTGTTGATCGGCTGCACACGCTTGCCGACGATCAGGCGCAGGGAGGCGTCGCCGGACGCGGTCACCAGATCGTAACCGCCCTTGGCCATCAGGCTGACCATTTCATCGGAGGTGGCGGCGGTCTTGACGTTGACCTTGCAGCCGGTTTCCTTCTCGAAACCGGTCACCCAGTCGTAGGCCTTGTCGCTCTCGCCACGTTCGATGTAGCCGGGCCAGGCCACAATATCCAGTTGGCCTTCGCCCGCCCCGACAGCTTTGAGCGGCTCGGCGGCCTGGACACTGGCGCTGGCCAGCAGCGCGGTGGTGATTGCACTGAGCAGTGCGGTCTTGTGCACGAACATGGGAATTCCCTCTTCTTTAAATTATGGTCGGGGCAGTTGTGAACGTGGTGAAGCATGCCGTTGGCGGCTTGTTATTAGCTTAGTCAGAGATGCTCGCCATGGCGGGCCATGATGTGCCGCACCACGCTGTAGTCCTGAAGCGAATCGCTGGACAGGTCCTTGCCGTAGCCCGAACGTTTCAGGCCGCCATGGGGCATTTCGCTGACCAGCATGAAGTGGCTGTTGATCCAGGTGCAGCCGTACTGCAAGCGCGCCGCGACCTGCATGGCCTTGTCGAGGTTCTGGGTCCAGACCGACGAGGCCAGGCCGTATTCCGAATCGTTGGCCCAGTCCACCGCTTGTCCCAGCTCATCGAAGCGGGTCACGGTAACCACCGGCCCGAACACTTCGCGCTGGACGATCTCGTCACTTTGCTTGCAACCGGCGAGCAGGGTCGGCTGGTAATAGAAGCCGGCGCCGGAGTGCACCGCTGCGCCGGTCACCCGCTCGATGTGCGGCTGGCCCAAGGCACGTTCGACGAAACTGGCTACGCGGTCGCGTTGGCGGGTACTGATCAGCGGGCCGATTTCGTTGTCGGCATCGCGCTTGCCGGCGAAACGCAGGCTACTGACGGCCGCACCGAGCTCGGCCACCAGGCGGTCATGAATCCCGGCCTGGGCGTAAATGCGGCAAGCGGCGGTGCAATCCTGTCCGGCGTTGTAGTAGCCGTAGGTGCGTACGCCTTCGACCACGGCCTGAATGTCGGCATCGTTGCAGACGATCACCGGGGCCTTGCCACCGAGTTCGAGGTGGGTGCGTTTGAGTGTCTTCGACGCGGCCTGGAGAATCTTTTGGCCGGTGACGATATCGCCGGTCAGCGACACCATGCGCACTTTAGGGTGGCTCACCAGGTGGCTGCCGACGCCTTCGCCGCCACCGCAAATAATGTTGATTACACCGCGCGGCAGGATCTCGGCCAGCGCTGGCGCCAGGGCCAGGATCGACAGCGGCGTGTGTTCCGACGGCTTGAACACCAGGGTGTTGCCGGCGGCGAGGGCCGGGGCGATTTTCCACGCGGCCATCATGATCGGGTAGTTCCACGGCGCAATCGACGCCACGACCCCGATAGGATCGCGCCGGACCATGCTGGTGTAACCCGGCAGGTATTCGCCGCTGAGCTGGCCGGTCTGGCAACGCACGGCACCGGCGAAGAAGCGGAACACGTCGACCGTGGCATTGAGGTCATCCTGACGGGCCAGGTGCAGTGGCTTGCCGCAATTCAGGGCTTCGAGACGGGCGAGATGGTCGGCGTTTTTTTCGATGGCGTTGGCGATCTCCAACAGCAGGTTTGAGCGCTGTTGTGGCGTGGTGCGCGACCAACCGGCAAAGGCGCGGTGGGCGGCGAGGATGGCTGCTTCGACTTGTTCGGTGCTGGCTTCGGCGATTTGCGTCAGGATTTCGCCGGTGGCCGGATTGATGATGGGTTCGGCAAAGCCTTGCCCTGCGACTATTTCACCATCGATCAACAAGGCGGTGAACAACGGGGTCTGCGCACCAGCCATTTTTCGGGTTCTCGTTTTTTGTGTGGCTTGTTGTGTAGACATGGCAGCGCTCCCTGTGACTAGGGCCCGGCCGTCTTTATTAGATGCAACAAGACTAGTTCGCGGACCCGAGGACAACAAATACTAAATACTGAAGGTAGCGTTCGATTAAATAGATGGCTTGCGCCCGCCATGGGGTTGTTCGCGCGCGACCGTGAGGAAGGGGTCCACCAATGCCGGCCGCGCGGTGCCGCGACGCCAGGCCAGGCCGACATCCAGGGTCTGGCTGAGGTCGGCGATCGGCTGCGCTTCGATGATGTCGCCCTCCAGTGACCACGGGCGATAGGTCATGTCGGGCTGGATCGATACGCCCAGGCCAGCGGCCACAAGGCTTCGCACCGCTTCGGTCGAGGCCGTGCGCAGGGTGATGCGCGGTTGCAAGGAGGCTGCCGACCACATGCGTTGGGCGTTGCGGTCCATTTCATCGACGTTCAGTTGAATCAATGGCTCGCGGGCCACGTCGGCGAGGTTGATGCTGTCGTGTTCCAGCAGCGGGTGCTGGGCCGGCAGCCATAGCCGGTGCGGCGAGCGGGTCAACACTTCGGTCTGCAATGCGTGGCGGTCTTCGAGGTTGGACAGGATCAACACGCCGACATCGATCTCGCCGCTGACCAGCAAATGCTCGATGTACGGGCGCTCATCCTCCATCACGCGGATTTCCACGTTGGGGTAGGCGCGCTGGAAACGGGTGAGTAGATCCGCCAGGTAATAACCGGCCACTAGGCTGGTCACGCCGACGATCAGTTGCCCGGCGACCTGGTCGGTGCTCTGTTGCAGGCTGCGCTTGGCGTTATCCACTGTGGCCAGGATCAAGTGCGCCTGACGCAGGAATTGATGCCCCTGGTGGGTCAGGGTCATGCCCTTGGCATGGCGGCTGAACAGGCTGACGCCGATTTCCTCCTCCAGTTGCTGGATTGCCAGGGTCAGGGTCGACTGGGAAATGAACGCGGTTTGCGCGGCGGCCGAGATCGAGCCGGTCTCGGCCACGGCGATGAAATGACGGATCTGACGCAAAGTCATCATGGGAAAGCACCCGGTGGGCTGTTTTTATCGATTGGCGAGAGTGTATATCGTTTTTTTTGATAGGCCGGGGCAAGCGGCAATGGGTGCATTGAGGGGGTGCAACATCTGGAAGCACTCTCGCCCACGGGGCGTGGGCACTTTCGTTTTAGGCTGGTGGTCTTGGTTTCAGGTTAAACGTCTTGTGGAGGCGGTAAATGAATACCCGTGGATTGCTCGATCAACTACTCAAGTCCGGCCAGGACCTATTGCAGAACAAGGCCGGCAGCCCGCAGCAAAAGGGTGCGAGCGGTGGCAACGGAGGCCTCGGCAGTTTGCTCTCCGGCGCGAGTGGCGGGGCATTGGCGGCAGGCGCCATGGGCTTGCTGCTCGGCAGCAAAAAGGCCCGTAAAGTCGGGGGCAAGGTCGCGGTCTACGGCGGTCTCGCCGCGTTGGGCGTGCTGGCCTATAAAGCCTACGGAAACTGGCAGGCGCAGCAGGGCGGTGCGGCCGGTGCGCAACCGCAAACCCTGGACCGCGTACCGGACGCGCAAGTCGAGCTGCACAGTCAGGCGATTCTCAAGGCGCTGGTGGCCGCGGCCAAGGCTGACGGTCATGTGGATGAGCGTGAGCGTGCCTTGATCGAAGGCGAATTCACCCGGCTCGACAGCGATCAGGAGCTGCAACACTGGCTGCACGCCGAGCTCAACAAGCCACTGGACCCGAGCGATGTCGCCCGCGCCGCCCGCTCCCCGGAAATCGCCGCCGAGATGTACATCGCCAGCGTGATGATGGTGGACGAGGAAAACTTCATGGAGAAGGCCTATCTCGATGAGCTGGCGCGGCAGCTCAAGCTGGAGCCGGGGTTGAAGGCCGAGCTTGAGAAGCAGGTTCGCCAGGCTTCCTTGTAAACCTTCAGTCCGCCCCACATCCCCAATGACCATTCTACGGTCCCTTTCTGCCTAATCACCCCAGGCACCCATCCCGCCTTTTTTGGCGGGATGAGAAGTAGCGCGCAACCGTCTTATAAATGAAACACCGCCCTCGGCTATACTCCCCGCATTTCGAATCGGCTGCGAGGAATGACTGTGAAGAACTGGACGTTACGCCAACGCATTTTGGCGAGCTTTGCGGTAATTATCGCCATCATGTTGCTGATGGTGGTTGTCTCGTATTCGCGGCTGTTGAAGATCGAAAAAAGCGAGGCCAGCGTGCGTGAGGACGCTCTGCCAGGGTTGTATTACAGCTCGATGATTCGTGGCGCGTGGTCCGACAGTTATGTACGCATTCAGGCCATGCTCGGCCTGGAGGAAGGGCAGGGCTTCACTGCCGAGGATGCCGCGAACTTCAAGGGCTACGCCGAGCGGTTGAAAGAGCAGATGGGCCTCTACCGTGGAACGATTGCCGACGAAGAAGACAGGGTCGAGTTCGCCGCGTTCGAAAAGCTTCATGAAGACTACCACCGGATTCTGGCCGCGGTGATCGAGTTGTATAAACACAACCAGAACGCCGAGGCCGTCAACATGTTCAAGGGTGAACTGACCCCGACCTGGACAGCGGGTCGAATGAAGGTCAATGAAATCCTGCGTCACAACAAGTCTGTGGCGGACGCAGACATCGCGGCCATTGACGATGCAGTGCTCACCGCCAAAGGCATCATGGGTATTTCCCTGGTGATCGCGGTGCTGGCGGCCGCTCTCTGTGGTCTGTTGCTGATGCGCGCCATCATGGCGCCGATGAACCGCATCGTGAGAATCCTCGAAATCATGCGCACCGGCGACCTCAGCAGCCGCCTGAACCTGGAGCGCAAGGACGAATTCGGCGCGGTAGAGACCGGGTTCAACGACATGATGACCGAGCTCACTTCTCTGGTGTCCCAGGCCCAGCGCTCGTCGGTGCAGGTGACCACGTCGGTGACCGAGATCGCCGCGACGTCCAAGCAGCAACAAGCCACCGCCACCGAAACTGCCGCCACCACCACGGAAATCGGCGCGACCTCCCGTGAGATCGCCGCCACTTCCCGGGATCTGGTGCGCACCATGACCGAGGTCTCCACCGCCGCCGATCAGGCTTCCGTGGCGGCCGGTTCCGGTCAGCAAGGCCTGGCGCGCATGGAAGAAACCATGCACTCGGTGATGGGCGCGGCCGATCTGGTCAACGCCAAGCTGGCGATCCTCAACGAGAAGGCCGGCAACATCAATCAGGTGGTGGTGACCATCGTCAAGGTCGCCGACCAGACCAACCTGTTGTCGCTCAACGCCGCCATCGAGGCCGAGAAGGCCGGGGAATACGGACGCGGTTTTGCCGTGGTCGCCACCGAAGTGCGGCGCCTGGCGGACCAGACCGCTGTCGCCACCTACGACATCGAACAGATGGTGCGCGAGATCCAGTCGGCGGTGTCGGCCGGGGTCATGGGCATGGACAAGTTTTCCGAAGAGGTGCGTCGCGGCATGTCCGAGGTGCAGCAGGTCGGCGAGCAGTTGTCGCAGATCATCCATCAGGTCCAGGCGCTGGCGCCGCGGGTGCTGATGGTCAACGAAGGCATGCAGGCCCAGGCCACCGGTGCCGAGCAGATCAACCATGCGCTGGTGCAGTTGGGTGATGCCAGCAGCCAGACGGTCGAGTCTCTGCGCCAGGCCAGTTTCGCCATCGATGAACTGAGCCAGGTGGCCGTCGGGCTGCGCAGCGGCGTTTCGCGATTCAAAGTCTGATGAGCGAAATCACGGCCAAACGCTCCGCCGTGAAGCAGGCGCTGCATGCCTTGTTTCTGGTGTTTCGCGTCGGCAACGAGCGCTATGCCTTGAAGGCTATCGAAGTGGCTGAAGTGCTGCCGCGCCTGCCGTTGAAGCCCATTCCCCATGCCCCCGCCTGGGTCGCCGGGGTGTTCGCCTATCGGGGCACCGTGGTGCCGGTGATCGACTTGAGCGCACTGACCTTTGGCATGCCTGCACAGGCCCGTACCAGCACGCGACTGGTGCTGGTCAACTATCGCCCGGATGAAACCGCCGAGACACAACTGCTCGGGCTGATTCTGGAACAGGCGACTGACACCTTGCGCTGCGATCCGGCGGATTTTCAGCCTTATGGCCTGGACAATCGCCAGACGCCTTACCTCGGGCCGGTGCGCAAGGACGAGCGGGGGTTGCTGCAATGGGTGCGGGTCGGCGATCTGCTGGACGATCAGGTGCGCGCATTGTTGTTTCCCTCGCCGCCAATGGATCCGGCACTGCTGCAGGAGCGGCCATGAACAGCGACCAGCGTTTTTTCGACTTTCTCAAGGAAACCATCGGACTCGACGTGACCTCGGTAGGGCCTGCGATCATCGAGCGAGCGGTGCGCCAGCGCAGCATCGTTTCGCAAGCAGTGTCGGCCGATGAGTATTGGCACACCTTGCAGGGCTCGCGGGACGAGCAGCAGGCCTTGATCGAGGCGGTGATCGTTCCGGAAACCTGGTTCTTCCGCTATCCGGAGTCCTTCGTCACCCTGGCGAAACTGGCGAGCAAGCGTCTGGCCGAGATCAACAACCTGCGCGCACTGCGAATTCTCAGCCTGCCATGCTCCACGGGCGAAGAGCCGTACTCGATCGCCATGGCGTTGCTCGATGCCGGGCTCAAGCCGCACCAGTTCAAGGTCGACGGCCTGGACGTCAGCCCGTTGTCAGTGGAAAAAGCCCGTCGGGCGTTGTACGGCAAGAATTCCTTTCGGGGTGACGACATTGCGTTTCGCGACCGTCATTTCATCGCCGAAGGCGAGAGCTATCGCCTCGATCAGCGGGTGCTCGAGCAAGTGCGCCTGCAGGTAGGCAATCTGCTGGATCCGGCCTTGCTGGCCGGTGAACCGCCATTCGATTTCGTGTTTTGTCGCAACCTGCTGATCTACTTCGACCAGCCGACCCAGAAGCTAGTCTTCGAAGTGCTCAAGTGCCTGACCCACGTTGACGGCGTGCTGTTTATCGGCCCGGCCGAAGGCGGTCTGCTGGGGCGTTTGGGGATGCGCTCGATTGGTATCGCGCAGTCCTTCGCGTTCAGTCGACAGGGAACTGCGGACCCTGATCCCTTGCCGACGTTCGTTCCTGCGCCATTGCCGGTGCCACAACCGTTGCGCAATCCACCGCCTGCGCCAGTGCGCAGCCGTCCGTTTGCCCGGGTTGCGCCGCTGCGGCCTGCGCCTGCAACCTCCGGCTCCGACACTGCCGCGCTGCTGGCCAATATCGCCGTGCTGGCCGATGAAGGCAAAAGCGCCGAGGCGCGAGCGGCGTGTGAAAGCTACTTGCGCAGCCATGAACCGGTGGCTCAGGTCTTTTACTGGTTGGGACTGCTCAGCGATGTGGCCGGCAATACCCTTGAAGCACAGGGTTTTTACCGCAAGGCGTTGTACCTGGAACCGCAACATCCTGAAGCGTTGATGCACCTGGCCGGCTTGCTGCAGGCCCAGGGCGACGCGATGGGAGCCAGACGATTGCAGGAGCGTGCCGCCCGCAGCGCACGTTCCGTCGACAGTGAGCGTAAACGATGATCGCCTCCGATACCTTCAGCGTCACCCGGGATGCCCAGGCCATCGACGATTGCTGGAACCGCATTGGTATCCACGGTGACAAGTCCTGCCCGCTGCTCAGCGACCATATTCATTGCCGCAATTGTGCGGTGTATTCGGCGGCCGCCACACGCTTGCTCGATCGTTATGCATTGCAGCAGGAAGATCGCGGGACTGTGTCTGTCGCGGTCGAGAGCGAGGTGAAAACCCGCTCGCTGTTGATGTTCCGTCTGGGTGAAGAGTGGCTGGGGCTTGCGACCCGTAGCCTGGTAGAGGTGGCGCCGTTGCAAGCGATTCACTCCTTGCCGCATCAACGTTCCCGGGCCTTGCTCGGCGTGGCGAATGTACGCGGAGCGCTGGTTGCCTGCCTGTCGCTGGTGGAACTGCTCGGGCTCGACGGCGCCAGCAGCGTGGCCACCGGTGCACGGGTCATGCCACGCATGCTGATCATCGCCGCCGACGGCGGGCCGGTGGTGGTGCCCGTGGACGAAGTCGACGGGATTCACGCCATCGACGAGCACATCCTCGATACCGCATCGCGCTCAGGTGCTCAGGCCAGCGCCAAATACACCCGTGGCGTGTTGCAATTCAAAGGTCGCAGCCTGCGTTGGCTGGATGAAGAGCAGCTGTTGTGCGCCGTGACCCGGAGCCTCACATGACCCCCGAGCAAATGCGCGACGCTTCGTTGCTTGAGCTGTTCAGCCTGGAGGCCGAAGCCCAGACCCAAGTCTTGAGTGCCGGCCTGCTGGCGCTTGAGCGCGACCCGACCCAGGCCGATCAACTTGAATCGTGCATGCGTGCCGCGCACTCGCTCAAGGGTGCGGCGCGGATCGTCGGTGTCGATGCCGGGGTCAGCGTCTCCCATGTGATGGAAGATTGTCTGGTCAGCGCCCAGGAAGGCCGCCTGTTGTTGCGCCCCGAGCATATCGATGCGTTGCTGCAAGGCACCGATCTGCTGATGCGCATCGCCACACCGAGCAACACCCCGGAAGTCGCGGACATCGAGGCCTATGTGGCGTTGATGGCGCGGTTGCTGGACCCGGCGGCCCCGCTGGTTGCGCCTGCCGCACCGGTGATGGCCGAACTTCAGCTCGAAGCACCCGCGCCGAAGGTCGAGTCGCCGGCGCCTGTCGTCGAACCGCCATCGGCGCCAGCTCCACGCAAGACCAAACGCACCACTGAAAACGGCGAACGTGTGCTGCGTGTCACCGCCGAGCGCCTGAACAGCCTGCTCGATCTGTCGAGCAAATCCCTGGTGGAAACCCTGCGGCTCAAACCGCACCTGGCGACCATGCAGCGACTCAAGCGCATGCAGAGCAACAGCCTGCGCGCACTGGAGAATCTCAATGTGCATCTCAAGGATCACGCCTTGAGCCTGGAGGCCCAGGAAGCCCTTGAGGATGCGCGGCGCTTGCTCGCGCAATCCCAGCAACTGCTCATGGAAAAGAACGCCGAACTCGACGAGTTCGCCTGGCATGCCAGCCAGCGGGCGCAGGTGTTGTACGACACGGCGCTGGCCTGTCGCATGCGGCCCTTTGCCGATGTGCTGACCGGGCAAGTGCGGATGGTCCGGGATCTGGGGCGCGATCTGGGCAAACAGGTGCGCCTGGAAATTGAAGGCGAAAAGACCCAGGTCGATCGCGACGTACTGGAAAAGCTCGAAGCGCCGCTGACTCACCTGTTGCGCAACGCGGTCGACCACGGCATCGAAACCCCGGAGCAGCGCCTGCTGGCCGGCAAGCCGGCGGAAGGTTTGATTCGCCTGCGCGCGTCCCATCAGGCCGGTCTGCTGGTGCTTGAACTGAGCGACGACGGTAACGGCGTGGACCTGGAAAAGCTCCGTCGCAGCATCGTCGAACGAAATTTGTCCCTCGCGGAAACCGCCGCGCAGTTGAGCGAAGAGGAATTGCTGACGTTCCTGTTCCTGCCCGGTTTCAGTCTGCGCGACAGGGTCACCGAGGTGTCCGGTCGCGGCGTCGGCCTGGATGCGGTGCAGCACATGGTCCGGCAGCTGCGCGGCGCGGTGGTGCTGGAGCAGACGGCGGGCGAGGGCAGTCGTTTCCACCTTGAGGTGCCTCTGACCCTGTCGGTGGTGCGCAGCCTGGTGGTGGAAGTCGGCGACGAAGCCTATGCCTTCCCGCTGGCGCACATTGAGCGCATGTGCGACCTGGAGCCGGCGGATATCGTGCAGGTCGAAGGCCGCCAGCATTTCTGGCACGAAGGCCGGCATGTCGGTCTGGTGGCGGCCAGTCAGCTGTTGCAACGTCCGGCCAGCCAGAACAGCGGGCAAACCCTGAAGGTCGTGGTGATTCGCGAGCGCGATGCGATTTACGGCGTGGCCGTGGAGCGGTTCATCGGTGAGCGGACCTTGGTGGTGCTGCCGCTGGATGAGCGCCTGGGCAAGGTGCAGGACATCTCCGCCGGGGCCTTGCTCGACGACGGTTCGGTGGTGCTGATCGTCGATGTCGAAGACATGCTGCGTTCGGTGGAAAAACTGCTCAACACCGGGCGTCTGGAGCGCATTGCCCGTCACAGCAATCAGGTGGTCGAGGCGGCCCGCAAACGAATTCTGGTGGTGGATGATTCCCTGACCGTGCGAGAGTTGCAGCGCAAGCTGTTGCTCAATCGCGGCTATGACGTGGCGGTTGCGGTGGACGGCATGGATGGCTGGAACGCGCTTCGTTCGGAGGATTTCGATCTGCTGATCACCGACATTGATATGCCGCGCATGGACGGCATCGAACTGGTCACGCTGCTGCGTCGGGACAATCGCCTGCAATCGCTGCCGGTGATGGTGGTGTCCTACAAGGATCGTGAAGAGGACCGGCGCCGTGGACTGGATGCCGGGGCCGACTATTATCTAGCCAAGGCCAGTTTTCATGACGACGCCTTGCTCGATGCAGTGGTCGAGCTCATCGGAGGAGCGCGGGCATGAGGATCGCAATCGTCAATGACATGCCCATGGCGGTGGAAGCCCTGCGCCGCGCCCTGGCATTTGAGCCGGCCCACGAGGTGGTCTGGGTCGCCGGCAATGGTGCCGAGGCGGTGCGCCAGTGCGCGCTGGACACGCCGGACCTGATTCTGATGGACCTGATCATGCCGGTGATGGATGGCGTCGAGGCCACGCGGCGGATCATGGCCGAGACCCCGTGTGCCATCGTCATCGTCACCGTGGATCGCCAGCAGAACGTGCACCGGGTGTTCGAGGCCATGGGCTACGGTGCGCTGGACGTGGTCGACACCCCGGCCCTCGGCGCCGGCAATGCCCAGGAAGCGGCGGCGCCGTTGTTGCGCAAGATCTTGAACATCGTCTGGCTGATCGGCGACAAGGGTAACCGCCCGCGCTCGGCGTCGGCACCCTTGCGCTGTTCGGGCTCACGCCAGGGCCTGATCGCCATTGGCTCATCCGCCGGTGGGCCGGCAGCGCTGGAAGCCTTGCTCAAGGGGCTGCCGCGTGATTTCTCTCCGGCCATCGTGCTGGTGCAACACGTTGACCAGGTGTTTGCCGCCGGCATGGCTGAATGGCTCGGCACTGCCAGCGGCCTTGATGTGCGCCTGGCCCAGGAGGGCGAGCCGCCGCAAAGCGGCACGGTATTGCTGGCCGGCACCAATCACCATATTCGCTTGTTGAAAAACGGCACGCTGGCCTACACCGCCGAACCGGTCAACGAGATCTACCGGCCCTCCATCGATGTGTTCTTCGAGAGCGTGGCCAATAACTGGAGCGGTGATGCCGTGGGGGTTTTGCTCACCGGCATGGGGCGTGATGGCGCCCAAGGGCTTAAACTCATGCGCCAACAGGGCTACCTGACCATCGCACAAGACCAAAACAGCAGTGCGGTGTACGGCATGCCGAAGGCGGCCGCAGCCATCGACGCTGCCGTGGAGATTCGCCCGCTGGACAAGATAGCGCCACGATTGCTGGAGATTTTCGCCAAATGAGCACCTTTTCCCTCATTCCTGGCTCAGGTAGTACTCAGGTGACCGCACATGACTGAATTACAGCTCGACGACTTCAAGACCGACGAAAACGCCGCCATGGTGTTGCTGGTGGACGATCAGGCCATGATCGGCGAAGCCGTGCGTCGCGGCCTGTCGAACGAAGAGAACATTGATTTCCACTTCTGCTCCGACCCGCACCAGGCCATCGCCCACGCTGTGCGCATCAAGCCGACAGTGATCCTGCAGGATCTGGTCATGCCCGGTCTTGACGGTCTGAGCCTGGTGCGCGAATACCGCAATCACCCGGCGACCAAGGACATTCCGATCATCGTTCTGTCGACCAAGGAAGACCCGCTGATCAAGAGCGCGGCCTTTGCGGCCGGGGCCAACGATTATCTGGTCAAGCTGCCGGACAATATCGAACTGGTCGCGCGCATCCGCTATCACTCGCGCTCCTACATGACCCTGCTGCAACGGGATGCGGCGTACCGCGCGTTGCGGGTCAGCCAGCAGCAACTGCTCGACACCAACCTGGTGCTGCAACGCCTGATGAACTCCGATGGCCTGACGGGGTTGTCGAACCGTCGGCACTTCGATGAATACCTGGAACTGGAGTGGCGCCGTTCGCTGCGTGAGCAGAGCCAGTTGTCGTTGCTGATGATCGATGTCGACTACTTCAAGGCCTACAACGACAGCTTCGGCCACCTGGAAGGCGATGAAGCCCTGCGCAAGGTCGCCGCGGCGATCAAGGACGCCAGTGCCCGGCCTTCGGACCTGCCGGCCCGCTACGGCGGCGAAGAGTTCGCCCTGGTGCTGCCCAACACCTCCCAAGGCGGTGCACGGTTGGTGGCCGAGAAGCTGCGCCAGACCGTGGCAGCCCTGAAGATCCCGCATAACTCGCCGGCCGAAGGTTCGAGCCTGACCATCAGCATCGGCCTGTCGACTATTACCCCGAAAGCGGGCAGCAACTGCCGCGACCTGATCCTGGCGGCGGACAAGGGGCTGTATTCGGCGAAGAACAATGGGCGTAATCAGGTGGGCATCGGCTGAACAGCCTCCCCGTGTAGGAGCGAGCCTGCTCGCGATGGTCGTCAACGATGACGATGGCTATCTGAATAAACGCAGTGCCTGAGCGTTTCTCGCGAGCAAGCTCGCTCCTACAGGGACTTGGCTTTTCGGCCAGGCGGACTGCCGTTTTCGGCTGTTTCCCGGTATACTCGCCGGCTTTCAAAAGTTCGCCAACGAGTGCTGCCCGTCATGGAAATCAACCCGATCCTGAACACCATCAAGGACCTGTCCGAGCGCTCCGAAACTATTCGGGGGTATCTTTGACTACGATCAAAAGCATGAGCGTCTGACCGAAGTCAATCGCGAGCTTGAAGATCCGAGTGTCTGGAACAAACCTGAATACGCCCAGGAACTGGGCCGCGAGCGCGCTGCGCTGGCGCAGATCGTCGATACCCTGGACGAATTGAACACGGGTCTGGCCGATTGCCGCGACCTGCTGGACATGGCCGTCGAAGAGAACGACGAAGGCGCAGTGGGCGATGTCGTCGCCGAGCTGGCCCGTCTCGAGGAAAGTCTGGCCAAGCTGGAATTCCGCCGCATGTTCAGCCACGAAATGGACCCGAACAACGCCTACCTGGACATCCAGGCCGGTTCCGGCGGCACCGAAGCCCAGGACTGGGCCAACATTCTGCTGCGCATGTACCTGCGCTGGGCCGACAAGCGCGGCTTCGACGCGACCATCATGGAACTGTCCGCCGGTGAAGTCGCCGGGATCAAGGGCGCGACCGTGCACATCAAGGGCGAATACGCGTTTGGCTGGTTGCGGACCGAAATCGGCGTGCACCGTCTGGTGCGCAAGAGCCCGTTCGACTCCGGCAACCGTCGCCACACCTCGTTCTCCGCGGTGTTCGTCTCGCCAGAGATCGATGACAAGGTGGAAATCGAGATCAATCCGGCAGACCTGCGGATCGACACCTATCGCTCCTCCGGTGCCGGTGGTCAGCACGTAAACACCACCGACTCGGCCGTACGTATCACCCACGTACCGACCAACACCGTGGTCAGCTGCCAGAACGAACGTTCCCAGCACGCCAACAAGGACACCGCCATGAAAATGCTGCGGGCCAAGTTGTACGAGCAGGAAATGCAGAAGCGCAACGCGGCGTCCCAGGCGCTGGAAGACACCAAGTCCGATATCGGCTGGGGTCATCAGATCCGTTCGTACGTGCTCGATGCCTCGCGGATCAAGGATCTGCGCACCAACATCGAGCGCAGCGACTGCGACAAGGTGCTCGACGGCGACATCGACGAATACCTGGAAGCGAGCCTGAAGTCCGGGCTGTAAGCAATGCAATACAGGATCGGCTGACCCGGCGCGATCCTTGTAGGAGCCAGCTTGCTGGCGATCCCCAGGCCGCAGGCCTGGGGGCAACGAACCTGTGATGGAATATTTAAAGACATGAGCGACCTAGAACTCGACCCGCAAGCCCTGCAACAGGAAGAAAACTCCCTGATCGCCCTGCGCAAGGAAAAGCTTGCTGCCGAGCGCGCCAAGGGCAACGCCTTCCCGAACGACTTCCGCCGCGAAAACTACTGCGAACAACTGCAGAAACAGTACGCGGACAAGACCAAGGAAGAGCTGGCAGAGGCTGCGATCCCGGTCAAGGTTGCCGGTCGTATCATGCTCAACCGTGGCTCGTTCATGGTGATCCAGGACATGACCGGTCGTATCCAGGTCTACGTCAACCGCAAAACCCTGTCCGAAGAGACCCTGGCCGCGGTGAAAACCTGGGACATGGGCGACATCATTGCCGCCGAAGGCACCCTGGCCCGTTCCGGCAAGGGCGACCTGTACGTCGAAATGACCAGCGTGCGCCTGCTGACCAAATCCCTGCGCCCGCTGCCGGACAAGCACCACGGCCTGACCGACACCGAACAGCGCTACCGCCAGCGTTACGTCGACCTGATCGTCAACGAAGACGTGCGCCAGACGTTCCGCGTGCGTTCGCAAGTCATCGCCCACATCCGCAGCTTCCTGATGAAGCGTGACTTCCTGGAAGTGGAAACGCCGATGCTGCAGACCATTCCTGGCGGCGCGGCAGCCAAGCCGTTCGAAACCCACCACAATGCGCTGGACATGGGCATGTTCCTGCGTATCGCGCCGGAGCTGTACCTCAAGCGCCTGGTTGTTGGCGGGTTCGAGAAGGTGTTCGAGATCAACCGCAACTTCCGTAACGAAGGCGTTTCGACTCGTCACAACCCTGAATTCACCATGTTGGAGTTCTACCAGGCCTACGCCGACTACGAAGACAACATGGACCTGACCGAAGAACTGTTCCGCGAACTGGCGCAGCTGGTTCTGGGCAGCACCGACGTGCCGTACGGCGACAAGGTGTTCCACTTCGGCGAGCCGTTCGTGCGTCTGTCGGTGTTCGACTCGATCCTCAAGTACAACCCTGAGCTGACCGCCGATGATCTGAACGACATCGACAAGGCTCGCGCCATCGCCAAGAAGGCCGGCGCCAAGGTGCTGGGCTTCGAAGGCCTGGGCAAGCTGCAGGTGATGATTTTCGAAGAGCTGGTCGAGCACAAGCTGGAGCAGCCGCACTTCATTACCCAGTACCCGTTCGAAGTGTCGCCGCTGGCCCGTCGTAACGACGACAACCCGAACGTCACCGACCGTTTCGAACTGTTCATCGGTGGTCGTGAAATCGCCAACGCCTACTCCGAGTTGAACGACGCGGAAGACCAGGCCGAGCGCTTCATGGCTCAGGTGGCCGACAAGGACGCCGGCGACGACGAAGCCATGCACTACGACGCCGACTTCGTTCGTGCGCTGGAGTACGGCATGCCGCCAACGGCGGGTGAAGGCATCGGTATCGACCGTCTGGTGATGCTGCTGACCAACTCCCCGTCGATCCGCGACGTGATCCTGTTCCCGCACATGCGGCCGCAAGCGTAAGTGTTTCAAATAAAAAGCCGCCTTTGAGGCGGCTTTTTATTGCCTGTCTGGTACAAACGTATCAACTTGTTAGTTTCATCTGAGAGGAAATACCTGTCGTGATTCGTGCAATAGCTCAAGAAGGTGCAGCGGGTATCGCCACTGCGGTCGCTGAAAGCGTTCAGTACCAGGGCCGCAAGGCCAGCCGACAGGGCAGTGAGCAGCGTCGACAGGACATTCTCGACGCCGCCATGCGCATTGTCGTGCGTGACGGCGTGCGTGCCGTCCGACACCGCGCGGTGGCCGCCGAGGCGCAAGTGCCGTTGTCGGCGACCACTTACTATTTCAAGGATATCGATGACCTGCTCACCGATACCTTCGCCCAATACGTGGAACGCAGTGCGGCGTACATGGGCAAGCTGTGGGTGAACAACGAGGGCCTGCTGCGCGAGATGATCGACAGTGGCGATGGCAGCCCGCAGGCGCGCTCGAAACTGGCGGACGACATTGCGCGGCTGATGACCGATTACGTTCACCGGCAATTGGTCAATCGTCGCGAACATTTGATGGCCGAGCAGGCGTTCCGTCAGGAGGCGTTGCTCAACCCGCGCCTGGCCGAACTGGTGCGCTCGCATCAGCAAATCCTGTTGCAGGGCTCTTGCCAGCTGTTCCAGGTATTGGGCTCGCGCGAGCCGCATCAGGATGCCAAAGTGTTGACGGCGATTATCGGCCGGATGGAATATCAGGGCCTGCTCAACGTAGACGAGCCTGCCGCCGAAGAGGAAATGCTCGGCATCCTGACGCGCTACATGCACCTGGTGCTGGCGTCGGTGTGATTCCGGGCGAAGTTGCCCTGTAGGAGCGGTGTGTTCATAGGGAGTATTGAATGAAAGCCTGGCGTGTCGTTGTGATCGCCTTGTCGTTCCTGCTGCTCAGTGGCTGTCTGGTGACCTTCAAGGAACCGCTGCCCACGAGCGAGCCCGCGCCCAAAGGGTTGCTCGGCAAGTGGACCAGCACCAGCGCCTGGGGCGAGCCCGTCAATCTGGAGTTGACCCGCATCGCCGACAATCGCTACCAGGCCGTCAGCTACTTCAAGGCCAAACCCAAAGAGCGTGAAGCCTACCCCTTCACCGTATCGCGCCATGGCAACCGTTGGTACTTGTCGGCGAAGGTGCCGGCGCAGTTCGGCGGGTATTTCATCATCGGCGGCTTCGAGCTGACCGACCAGCGTGAACTGGTGCTGTACAACCTCGACCCCGAACAGATCAACCAGGCGCTGAAGCAAAACGCCCTGAGCGGAGAAGCGTTTCAGACTGACGACGGCGCAGGCGTGCTGATCAACAGCTCCATGGATCAAGTCGCCGCCTACCTCGACGACCCGGCCAATTCCGATGTGTTCGTCGAAGCCGTACGCTACCAGCGTCAGGCCAAAGCCAAATAAGCAGCACAATCAGGTTTCTACAGGAGTTTCGGGTGGACGATTACCAACAGTCGATACGCATTTTGTCCGATCGCATCGTGCTCGCGCAGACGCCGATCCGCGTCCTCGATGCGGTCAAGTGGGACGACAACATTCGTAAGGGCTTCCTCAAGGCCAAAGGCAAGGAAATGCCGGCCGTGGACCGCGACTACTACCTCAACCGGCCGCTGGCGTTCGATTCCAGCAAAGTGAAGCTGGAGTTCCAGAACATCGAGCGCGACATCACCCGCCAGCTCGGCCAGTTCAACCCGGTCGGCCAGATCATGCGCCGCATGTGCAAGGAATACCGCATGGTGGTGCGCATGCTCGAAGCGCGCGGCACCGAGGATTTCGGCCTGATCTCGCAGGAATTGTACGGTGCCGCCTCCGACGCGTTCCACGCTGGCGATCCGACGCTGTCCGACCTGGGCATGATGTTGTCCGAATACCTGAACAACATCGACGGCCGTGGCGATCTCAAGGATGAGCCGAAGACGCTGACGGCCAAGGATGCGGTCGACCTGTTGCAGCATCGCTTGAACAAGGTATTTGGCGAAGCCGAGGAAACCATCCGGGTGTTCGAGTCCGACGGCATCGTCGCCGATGCGGCGGCCGGCGCCGACTACATCAAGATCCGCTCTGATGCGATGTTCAATCAGCGCGATGTGCGCGCCCTGGAGGTCCACGAAGGGCTGGTGCATGTCGGCACCACCCTCAACGGCCTGAACCAGCCGATTTGCACCTTCCTCTCCAAGGGGCCGCCCTCGTCGACGGTGACCCAGGAAGGCCTGGCGATCCTGATGGAAATCATCACCTTCGCCTCGTACCCCAGTCGCCTGCGCAAACTGACCAACCGCACGCGGGCCATTCATATGGTGGAGGAGGGTGCCGACTTCCTGCAGGTGTTCGAGTTCTTCCGCGAGCAAGGCTTCGAAATGCCCGAGAGCTACAGCAACGCCAGTCGCGTTTTCCGCGGCTCGGTGCCGACAGGTCTGCCATTTACCAAAGACTTGTCCTACCTCAAGGGCTTCATCATGATTTACAACTACATTCAACTGGCCGTGCGTAAAGGCAAGCTGGAGCAGATACCGCTGTTGTTCTGCGGCAAGACCACCCTGGAAGACATGCGTACCTTGCGCCAGTTGGTGGATGAAGGTCTGGTGGTTCCGCCCAAGTACCTGCCGGAACAGTTCCGCGACATGAACGCGCTGTCGGCGTGGATGTGCTTCTCCAACTTCCTCAACCACCTGAGCCTGGACCGGATCGAGGCGGATTACTCGAACATCTTGTGAACAAAGAACTCCCCTGTGGGAGCGAGCTTGCTCGCGATGGCGGCTTTACATTCAACATGGGTGCAAGCTGACAGATCGCAATCGCGAGCAAGCTCGCTCCCACAGGGGATTGTGTTCCAATCCATTATTTCGCGAGGTTTCACCGGATGAGAATCCTCGGCATCCTCTGTCTTCTCCTGGCCCTGAACGGTTGCAGTTCGCTGCTGTTCTACCCCGAACCCGGCCAGTTGTTCACGCCGGAAAAGGCCGGGCTCGAATACCGCACCGTCACCTTGAACACCGCCGATGGCCTCAAGCTGAATGCGTGGTGGCTGCCGGTGAAGCAGGGTGTCGAGGTCAAAGGCACGGTGCTGCACCTGCACGGTAACGGCGGCAATCTGCCAATGCATCTGGGCGGGAGTTGGTGGTTGCCGGAACAGGGCTATCAAGTGCTGCTGGTGGACTATCGCGGTTATGGCTTGTCCGAAGGCAAACCGAGCCTGCCGGCGATCTATCAGGACATCGATGCAGCGTTCAAATGGCTCGACCAGGCCCCCGAGGTCAAGGGCAAGCCGCTGATCCTGCTCGGCCAAAGCCTTGGCGGTTCGATGGCTGTCCACTACCTCGTTCAACACCCCGAGCGGCAGAAACAACTCAAGGCTTTTGTCCTCGACGGCGTGCCCGCCAGTTATCGCAGTGTCGGCCGGTATGCGCTGAGTAATTCATGGGTGTTCTGGACGTTCCAGGTGCCGCTGTCGTGGCTGGTGCCGGACGGCGACAGCGCGATCAACTCCATGACGCAACTCAAGGACGTGCCGAAACTGATCTACCACAGCGTCGACGATCCGATCGTGCCTCTTTCCAACGGCATCCGACTGTATCAAGCTGCGCCGCCGCCGCGGGTGCTGCAACTGACCCGTGGCGGTCATGTGCAGACGTTCGCCGACCCGGTCTGGCGCAAGGTCATGCTGCGTTATCTCGATGACCCGCAACATTTCAATGGCCTGCGCCGCCTGGGTGAAATCCCCAACTACCCGGCGCCCCCGAATTCAGAAGATGAACCACCAGAGAGTCCGCAATGAGTGAAGAACGCAACGCCATCCCGCTGATCATCACCGGTATCTGCAGCATCCTCGGCACCGTCGGTGCCCTGTGGTGGTACGGCTACCTGCACTTCGCCAAGCCCGAGGATGCGTTGCTGCTCAGCGACTTCACCATGCTCAAGACCGTGCCGGGCGAGGACTACAAAGTTTCCCTGGCGCCGGCGGCCCAAGTGGCCCAGTGTATCGATGGCGTGCTGGTGCTGTTCGACACCGAACAGAAAGGCCTGACCGGCGTGCTGGTCGACAGCAAGAAAAAAGCCGTGCGCTGCATGGGGCAGGAGACGCCGCAGAAGCTGGAGCAGTAACGCGATTCTGGCTGGCAATAAAGAACCAATGTGGGAGTGAGCTTGCTCGCGATGGCGGTGTAGCAGTCAACATGGATGTTGAATGTTATGGCCTCATCGCGAGCAAGCTCGCTCCCACAGGTTTTGCATTGAGGCAAATTACTGGGTGTAAGAGCTAACCGCCGAACGCGGAATCACCGGTTGGTTATCGTTGGAAATCGTCACCTCCACCCGACGGTGCATCGCCGGTTCGAGGTGCTGGGTGACGGTGCAGGTTAAATCAACACCGTCCTCCTTCAGTGCCATCAACCCGGTGCCGGTGAGAAAAGTAAAATAGTCATCGCGCTACTTCAAACCAGCGAAAGTTTATCAGCGATGTGCTATTGCCAGCTTCTTGGATTACACCCGCGTTAAATATTCCAGGCGGAAGTGACGGTAGCGTTATCCGCCAAACTCCAGTAGCGTCTGCAGTAGTTGTTTCAATACTCGACTTGCTGTTTTTAGAACTCATTGTATAGGAAAGGGTTATCCCAGCCCCTGGGATACTGGTGCCTTGAAATGTAACGGGATTTGGAGTGGCTGGTGCTCCGGAGGCAGGAGTTTGAATACCTGGTGGTAGTAATGGTAGTCCAATTACGGGGCAAGGTGGACTTGTCTCGCCATTGATTGCAATGGCAACTGTCGCCCCATCTGCCGATGTTGTGCATACACGGACAGTAATACCTGCTGTGTCATCCTTCAAAACTTTACCGGGTTGCAGGGCAGGGTCAACGGTCGTGGCTGATTCTGGAGTCGCATCGAGCTGAATGTTAGTTACAACCCTGTCTGTGGTTGTGTATCTCACCCAAACACCGTTAGCTCGATTATCGGTTGGTGGGAAATTATCGTAATGGGTGGGTTTGCGAAATTCCAGGGCGATTTGACTAGGAGTCAAACCGGTACGATTGATGAGATAAAGTTGCGGTCCACTTTGGCCCAGTACACCCAGGCGATATAGGCCTGAGCGCTCGATTACAGCTGCCTGCGATTTATCCAGCCAACCGGCATACCAGCGGTAGTTTGCTGGGAAGAGCCCCATGCCGCTGTTCACTGGATCACCTGAATCGGTAGGGGTTTTGGTGTAGGGGATGGGGTTGATGACCTCGCAATGATCGGGAGCAAAAACGGTGTCATTTGTTTGCCGGCATTTCGTGTAGATTTTTCCGTGGTTGAATCCGAGGTTATGTCCGAACTCATGTGCCCATATAAAATGGCCATAACCCGACCCGCCCACAATCAACCTGTTTCCCGGCATTTGGGCTTCGCCTCCAATCGCCTCCCTCATGAAGATAAAAAAGTAATCGTATAGCTTTGGATCATAGCCCTGCTGCTTGGCTGCCTCCATAACGCGTTGCATGGTGATGTTAAAATTTCCGGGATATGGTTCGGCAATTCTGGCGGTGAGTGTCGTCCATTTTAAAGTCAGTTTGCCCATTGAAGCTTGTCGTATGTAATCACCGATAGAGCCTGGTTGTTCCGAGGCTGTTTCAGCATAAAGTTTTTGCATGTCGATTTCGCCACTGCCCTGCCAGTGAGTTGCTACTAGCAATACCTTTCTTTCTCCAACGACAGGTCGCTGGTTAACACCTGCTTGTGGCAAAGGAAGGTTGGTTGGAATGGCGTCATCGTTCATTTGGTGTTTCGATTGTGCGCCAGCCACTTGAACTACGATCATGCACGCCCACAAGAGTGCGGCTTTCAGTTTCATGATTCCTTCCTCTAAGTTCTGAAGGTTCTTCATAATTTAGTTTCAGGAATCTCGCT
The DNA here is from genome assembly GCF_002236115.1 of Pseudomonas jessenii. Lineage (GTDB taxonomy): Bacteria > Pseudomonadota > Gammaproteobacteria > Pseudomonadales > Pseudomonadaceae > Aquipseudomonas > Aquipseudomonas jessenii. Next base: position 468,909 of record NZ_NIWT01000004.1, read on the forward strand.
ACTGTCAGAAATGACAGTAGCGATTAGTGGCGCAAAAAAAACCGCCTTAAAGGCGGTTTTTTTGCGATAAAGCATCTTGCCTCAGTTCGAGCTAACCGCCGAACGCGGAATCACCGGTTGGTTATCGTTGGAAATCGTCACCTCCACCCGACGGTTCATCGCCCGGCCCGAAGTGCTGCTGTTATCCGCCACCGGATACTCCTTGCCGTAACCCTGGGCGACGATACGCGCAGGATCAACGCCCATCTTCACCAGTGCCGCACGCACGGAACCCGCGCGACGTTCCGACAGCGACTGGTTGTGCGATGCCGTACCGGTGCTGTCGGTATAGCCCTCGACAATCACTTTGCGCTCGGGGTTTTCCTGTAGGTACTGCGCCAGTTTGTTGATGTTCGCCAGGCCGTTGGATTTCAGCTCGGCCTTGTCGGTGGCGAACAGCACATCACCGAAGGTCACCAGTGTCCCGCGATCGGTCTGCCTGGCGTTGAGGCTGTCCTTCAACTGTTTGATCTGCTGATCACGGGCGTCAAGGCGCGCCTGAGCCCGTTGCGCCGAGGCATCTTTCAGGCTGGCCTCGGCGGTGCGCAGGGCGATGGTCTGCTTGGCCACTTCGACGCGCTGGTTGGTCAAATAGGCAAGCTGGTCGACCGTGGTCACGTCCTCCTTGTCCCTGTAGGCCTTATCGGCCTTGTCCAGATAGTCGCTGGCTTCCTTGGTTTCCAGGGCCGCAACCTTGGCCGCTTGCGGATCGGTTTGCAGGCCGGTGTAGTTGGTGCGGGCCTGTTCGAGGTTGGCGTTCGGTGGTGTGGAGCAGGCTGCCAGGGTTACGGTGACAGCCAGCAGGGCACGGATCATCAATTGATTGGATTTCATGATTTCGTCCTTTTAGTCGAGTGGGAATGCGTGGTGCCGCGCCGCTTACTGAACGGTGCGCTGGCTTTCCTGACGCAATTCCTGAACGCCTTTCTGCGCGTCCTTCACTGATTGTTCGGCCTTCATCGCCTGGGCCTTGCGCTCGGCCACGCGAGCGTCCCACTCGGCCTGTTCGGCGAGCATCCGGGCCTGGTCGTATTTTTTGTCGTGCATGGCGATTTCGGCTTGCTTGAGCTTGTCCTGGGCCGACTTCATTTCCACGGCGGCGAACTCGGTGCCGCCGGCGCTCACGGCGTCGTTGACGGCCGATTGGGTGACAGCGTACTGCTCGGTCGGCGGGTTACCGGCGCAGCCGGCCAGGACCAGGCTGCTGCCCAGGGCCAACGCCGCCAGTCTGAGGCTACGCGAACAGGTGAATGAGGGACTTCCGATTCGGGTTTTCATGGTCTTCAACTCCATTGGGCCAGTTCCTGAAAAACGTCGAAGTCCACCCTGGGCAGGGCGCTGAAACCATCAATTGCGGGGTATTTTGAAACGCTCGTCCCAGGCGTGGTTACTTGGGTTGACCCGAGGCTTTTTTTGAAAGTTCAGAGAAATTAGTCAGCTATTGAAAAAACCGTGAACGAATCGACAGGGCTCTAAATCGCATACTTGTGGGAGCGAGCCTGCTCGCGATGGACTTCACTACGCCGCGTTTAATCAGTCATCACGCGGTTTCGTTAACGCCCATCGCGAGCAGGCTCGCTCCCACATAGGGAGGAGTGCGGGGAGTAAATCAGTGTTTCTGTTTGTCGTCGGGCACCGACAAATCGTGCAAATGCCGACGGGACAGCGCCAGAAAGCGCGGGGTCGGCCCAATGTCTTCGTACAGCGGATCGCCTTCTTCATCGGTGGCGACAACGGTGGTGCCTTTGACGTACGGGAAGCTTCTTTCCAGCTCTTCCAGTGCGGCGCCGATCAGATCGCCGAGCAGTTCTTCAGGATGCCGCTTGGGATACATCTCGACGAGCGCGGCCAGGCGTGCGGCAGACTCCACGTCCAGATGAATCGAGTAGCCGGTGTCGGTCAGGCGACCCTTGGCGTTTTCTTCCCAGTGGTGGGCAAGCTCGCGGATTTTCATATTGACCTCATTGCGCTCCCGCTCGTGGCAGGCAGAGTGAGTGTCCGGCATTGGCCGGCGACAACCGTTGTACGGCTTACCGTTCAGACTAGCCTCAACAGGCAAGGTTTACAGTCCCTTCGTCGTCTTGCTTGTAAGAACCTGTCTGGGGCGGCACTCTCTTGTTTCTTAGCCGCCCGGATTTTTTGCTGGAGACCTGCTGATGACCGATATTGATGCACGCTTGCGCGAGGACGTTCACCTGTTGGGTGAGCTGTTGGGCAACACCATTCGTGAACAATATGGCGACGGTTTTCTCGACAAGATCGAGCAGATCCGCAAAGGCGCCAAGGCTGACCGGCGTGGCTCCATGGACGCCGAGCTCAGCGCCAGCCTCAACCAGTTGACCGAAGACGAGTTGCTGCCGGTGGCGCGGGCGTTCAATCAGTTCCTCAACCTGGCCAACATCGCCGAGCAATATCAGTTGATTCACCGTCGCGAGGAATCTCAAGAGGCGCCGTTCGAAGCCCGGGTGCTGCCGGAGTTGCTCGCGCGCCTGCGCGCCGAAGGGCATGGCGCCGACGCGCTGGCCCGGCAACTGGGTCGGCTGGAGATCGAGCTGGTACTCACGGCGCACCCTACCGAAGTCGCACGCCGCACACTGATCCAGAAGTACGACGCCATCGCCGCGCAACTGGCGGCTCAGGATCACCGTGATCTGACCAGTACCGAGCGCGAGCAGATCAAGACCACCTTGCAACGCCTGATCGCCGAAGCCTGGCACACCGAGGAGATCCGCCGCACGCGCCCGACGCCGGTGGACGAAGCCAAGTGGGGTTTCGCGGTGATCGAGCATTCGCTGTGGCAGGCCATTCCCAATTATCTGCGCAAGGCCGATCAGGCCCTGTACGCCGCCACCGGCCTGCGCCTGCCACTGGAGGCGGCACCGATTCGCTTTGCCTCGTGGATGGGCGGCGACCGCGACGGCAACCCGAACGTGACGGCGGCGGTGACCCGAGAGGTTTTACTGTTGGCGCGCTGGATGGCGGCCGATTTGTACCTGCGCGATGTCGATCGCCTGGCCGCTGAGCTGTCGATGCAGCAGGCCAGCGATGAATTGAAAGCCAGGGCGGGAGACAGCGCCGAGCCGTACCGGGCAGTGCTCAAACACCTGCGCGAACGCCTGCGGGCAACGCGTAACTGGGCACATGCCGCCTTGTCGACGTCCGCGCCGGCACCGATCGATGTGCTGCAGGACAACCGCGAACTGCTCGATCCACTGGAGCTTTGCTACCACTCCCTGCACGAGTGCGGCATGGGCGTGATCGCCGATGGGCCGTTGCTCGATTGCCTGCGTCGGGCAGTGACATTCGGTCTGTTCCTGGTTCGTCTGGATGTGCGCCAGGACTCGTCGCGGCACACCGCCGCGATGACCGAAATCACCGACTACCTCGGCCTGGGACGCTACGAGGACTGGAGCGAGGAGGAGCGCATCGCCTTCCTGATGCGCGAATTGAGCAATCGTCGGCCCTTGTTGCCGAACTACTTCAAACCTTGCGCCGACACCGCCGAGGTGCTGGCGACCTGCCGGGAAATCGCCGCTGCGCCGCCTGCATCCCTCGGTTCCTATGTGATTTCCATGGCCGGTGCGGCTTCCGATGTACTCGCCGTGCAATTGCTGCTCAAAGAGTCCGGCGTGTTGCGGCCGATGCGTGTGGTGCCGCTGTTCGAAACCCTGGCCGACCTCGACAACGCGGGGCCGGTGATCGAGAAGCTGCTGCTGTTGCCGGGCTATCGCGCGCGCCTGCAAGGGCCGCAGGAAGTGATGATCGGCTACTCCGACTCGGCCAAGGACGCCGGCACCACCGCGGCGGCCTGGGCGCAGTACCGGGCGCAAGAGCGATTGGTGGATATCTGCCGCGAGCAACAAGTCGAGCTGCTGTTGTTCCACGGTCGCGGCGGCACGGTAGGGCGTGGCGGCGGCCCGGCCCACGCGGCGATCCTGTCGCAGCCACCGGGTTCGGTGGCGGGGCGTTTCCGCACCACCGAACAGGGAGAAATGATTCGATTCAAATTCGGCCTGCCGGACATCGCCGAGCAAAACCTCAATCTGTACCTGGCCGCCGTGCTTGAGGCGACCTTGCTGCCTCCGCCGCCACCTACGCCCGAGTGGCGCCATTTGATGGACGAGTTGGCCGCAGACGGTGTCAGCGCCTACCGCGCCGTGGTGCGGGAAAACCCGCAGTTCGTGGAGTACTTCCGCCAGTCCACGCCGGAGCAGGAGCTCGGCCGTTTGCCGCTGGGCAGTCGTCCGGCCAAGCGCCGGGCCGGGGGGATCGAAAGCCTGCGGGCGATCCCATGGATTTTCGGCTGGACCCAGACGCGCCTGATGCTGCCGGCCTGGCTGGGTTGGGAAGCGGCCCTGAGCAAGGCGCTGGAGCGTGGCGAAGGCGAACTGCTGGGGCAAATGCGCGAGCAGTGGCCGTTCTTCCGCACCCGCATCGACATGCTGGAAATGGTCCTGGCCAAGGCCGATGCCGACATTGCACAGTCCTACGATGAGCGTCTGGTAGAGCCGAATCTGTTGCCATTGGGTGCGCACTTACGCGACCTATTGTCGCAGGCGTGCACCATCGTTCTTGGCCTGACCGGGCAGTCGCAGCTACTGGCACATAGCCCAGCGACCCTTGAGTTCATCCGCTTGCGCAACACCTACCTCGACCCGCTTCATCTATTGCAGGCCGAGTTGCTGGCCCGTTCAAGAGTGCAGGACGTGGCGCAGGGCAGCCCGGTAGAACAGGCCTTGCTGGTGTCTGTGGCGGGGATTGCCGCCGGTTTGCGCAACACCGGCTAAGGTCTTTGCCATGGGGTCAGGCATCCGGCAGGTGAGCCGGATGCCGCCGTTTGACGGGTGCAAAAGTGCTGCCAGGCGACAGTTAATGACGGGGTTGCGACTTGGGAAACTGTGCGCAATGGTCGCAGGAGGCAGCGGTTTCTCCGACTTTTGGCGTCTTGTGTGGGCGCAGCCTGCTGTGTATCTTGATCAGCCTTTGACCGTTTGGGCGGTCACGACCCTATTTTTGAGATTGGCCCCACGAGGCGAATCTGACGTTATCCATATAAAAAATTGAGGAGCACATCGATGCGCGTCATTCTGCTGGGAGCTCCCGGGGCCGGTAAAGGTACTCAGGCACAGTTCATCACCGAAAAATTCGGCATTCCGCAAATCTCCACCGGCGACATGTTGCGTGCAGCGGTCAAGGCCGGCACCGAGCTGGGCATCAAGGCCAAGAGCATCATGGATGCCGGTGGCCTGGTGTCCGATGACCTGATCATCGCACTGGTCAAGGACCGTATCGCCCAGTCCGACTGCGCCAACGGTTTCCTGTTCGATGGCTTCCCGCGCACCATTCCCCAGGCTGAAGCACTGGTGACTGCAGGCGTCGAGCTCGATGCCGTGGTTGAAATCGCCGTTGAAGACGAAGAAATCGTCCAGCGTATCGCCGGTCGCCGTGTTCACGAAGCCAGCGGTCGCGTGTATCACATCGTCTACAATCCGCCGAAAGTGGCTGGTATTGACGACGTCACCGGTGAAGAGCTGGTACAGCGCAAGGACGACACCGAAGAAACCGTGCGTCATCGCCTGTCGGTCTACCACTCCCAGACCAAGCCGCTGGTGGACTTCTACCAGAAGCTGTCGGCTGCCAATGGCAAGCCGAAGTACAGCCACATCGAAGGCGTCGGCTCGGTTGAAGCGATCACCGCCAAGGTGCTTGCAGCCCTGAGCTGAAAAGTCTGACCCGCTGCATCATCCACGGCCCGCTTGCGGGCCGTAGTTGTTTATACTGACGCACTTTTTTCTGATCTCTCTTGTGGATACATCGATGAGCACCTTGCTGGCCCTGGACACCGCGACTGAAGCTTGCTCCGTTGCCTTGCTGCATGACGGCAAGGTCACGAGCCATTACGAGGTGATCCCGCGCCTGCACGCGCAGAAGCTGTTGCCGATGATCAAGCAATTGCTGGCCGATGCGGGCACCACGCTGCAAGCGGTCGATGCCATTGCGTTCGGCCGTGGCCCGGGCGCCTTCACCGGTGTGCGCATCGCCATCGGCGTGGTGCAAGGCCTGGCGTTTGCCCTGGATCGCCCGGTGCTGCCGGTGTCGAACCTGGCCGTGCTGGCGCAACGTGCGCTGCGCGAACACGGCGCCACGCAGGTCGCCGCCGCCATCGATGCGCGCATGGATGAAGTGTATTGGGGTTGCTACCGCGAAACGGCCGGGGAAATGCGCCTGGTGGGGGCGGAAGCGGTACTGCCGCCGGAGTCCGCTGCATTGCCGGCCGATGCTGGCGGCGAATGGTTCGGCGCAGGCACCGGTTGGGGCTATGGCGAGCGTATCGCCGTCAGCCTGAGCGGGCAGGACGCTGGCATGTTGCCCCACGCGCAAGACTTGCTGACACTGGCGCGATTTGCCTGGGCGCGCGGCGAGGCGATCGTGTCCGATGAGGCGCAGCCGGTGTATCTGCGCGATAAAGTGGCAACGCCCAAGGCGCGGTAATCTACTGGACCGGGGTGCTCCCATCGCGAGCAAGCTCGCTCCCACAGGTTTTGTGTTGGACTCAATGTCTGGAGCACCGAAGACCCTGTGGGAGCGGGCTTGCCCGCGATGGCGATCTATCGGACGCAGCCAATCGTCATTTTCTAATCCGGCTTTTAAACCTTTTGCCTTTTATGTGTTCTAGTTATCACTCGGCGGTTTGCGAAGTGGATTTTGCGCCACTAAACTGCCATCACTGATTCCGAGTATGCACTTATGCGTATAGACGGCGTTTCCTCTCAGTCCTACCCCATCAAGCGCAAACCCCGCAAAGGCCGCGTGGTGGAAGACGACGCCATTGATATCGAAGGCGAGCTGGAATTCCCGACTGAAGAGCAACTGGCTGCCCGTGCCGCCAAAGCCTCTGCGCAAAAACTGAGCAATCTTCCCGCTCGTCAGCAAGACATGATTTACCACCGTGCCATGAGCAAAAGCGTGGCGACAGCTCTGGCCAGCTACCTGAGCACCGCCGGTTTCGTCGATTGGGAAGCGGATGTGCTGGGTCTCGACCTGTACATCTGATGTTGCTGCCGTATTACCTCGGTTGCCCATCCTGGAGCGAAAACGCCTGGCGCGACTACCTGTATCCGCCGGACGCCAAACCCGCCGATTTTCTTGATCTCTATTGCCAGGTTTTCAATGCCGTGGAAGGCAACACGACCTTCTACGCGAGCCCGGCTGCCAGCACCGTGCAGCGTTGGGCCGAAACCATGCCCGAACATTTTCGCTTCACCGCCAAGTTTCCCGGCGAGATCAGCCACGGTGGCGATCTGCGCGAGCAACTGACCGCCGCCGAAACCTTCCTGCAATTGCTCGGCCCTCTGGGTGAACGGGTGTCGCCACTTTGGTTGCAGTTGTCGAAAAGCTTCACGCCCCAACGTTTGCCTGAGCTGGCCGGGTTTATCGATGCCCTGCAGCGACCACTGGCCGTTGAAGTGCGGCATGACGAGTTTTTCGCCAAGGGTGACAGCGAACGAATGCTCAACCGGCTGCTGCTGGATCGCGGTGTCGAACGCATCTGTCTCGATCCCCGTGCGCTGTTCAGTTGCACCTCGACCGAGCCTTCGGTGCTCCACGCCCAGTCGAAGAAACCCCGTGTGCCGCCGCGACCGGCGGCATTCACGCAATTTCCGCAGGTGCGTTTTATCGGCCATCCGACGCTCGAGGCCAACGATACGTTCCTGGAACCATGGGTCGAGAAAATCACGCTATGGATCGAAGAAGGTCGTACGCCGTATATCTTCCTGCACACGGCCGACAACCTGCTGGCCGCGAAACTGGCGCAGCGTTTTCACGCCCGGCTGATGCTGCGTTTGCCTGGCTTGCCGGCGCTGCCTGAGCTATACAGAGAACCCGTCGCCGAGCAACTTGGCCTGCTCTGAGGCGGATTCTTTCCCCTCTTCAGGAGCCTGCCCAATGGATGCGCAAACCCTTCGAGCCCAGGCGTTCAAAGCCCTTCACGAACGCCCCGGGGCATTTGTGATTCCCAATCCGTGGGATGCCGGTTCGGCAAAAATGCTTGCCAGCCTCGGCTTCGAGGCGCTGGCGACTACCAGTGCCGGTTATGCCTTTTCCCAGGGGCGTGCCGATGGCGGATTGACCCTCGACGATACCTTGATGAACGTTCAGGCGATTGTCGCCGCCACCGACCTGCCGGTTGCCGTCGACCTGGAAAACGGTTTTGCCGACAACCCGGCTGATTGCGCCAAAAGTATCTTGCGCGCGGCAGAGGTCGGAGCGGTCGGCGGTTCGATCGAAGATGCCACCGGCCGCGAAGAAGGTCCGATCTACTGTTTCGAACATGCCGTGGCGCGCATCGAAGCCGCTGTGGCTGCCGCTCGCAGTCTGCCGTTCGACTTTACATTGACTGCCCGGGCGGAAAACTTTCTGCACGGCAATCCCGATCTGGCCGACACCATCCGCCGTTTGCAGGCATTCGCCGAGGCCGGTGCCGATGTGCTCTACGCACCGGGCCTGCGCAGTGCCGAGGATGTGCTGGCGGTGGTGCGCGCCGTGGCGCCAAAACCGGTGAATGTGTTGATGTCGGGCGGCTTGAAGCTGACGGTCGCGCAGTTGGGTGAAATGGGCGTCAAACGTATCAGCGTCGGTTCGGCGCTGGCCTTGGCGGCCTATGGCGAATTCTTCCGCGCCGCCGAAGAAATCCAGACCTCAGGCACGTTCGGTTTCACGTCCCGGTCGATGCCGTATCAGAAGGCAAATCAGTTTTTCAAAGGTTAAGGGAAGAGGGCGCGGCTGAGGATCAGGCGGCGATGCGCAGGTTCTGCAGGATGATCGGGCGCGCCCAGCCATTGTCGAAATCGAGTTGTTTCTGCTGCTCCACCCGTTCTTCTGGCGAGAACGGCGGGAACAGCTTGTCGAGCAGCTCGAGTTCGAACTCGGCGATGGGCAGGTGCAGCGGACGCGGTTGCGGGGCAGGGCCAGCTTCTGGCAGCGGTTGACCGGCGTTCAATACGATCGGGCGAACCCAGCCGCTTTCGAAGTCCTGCTGTTTTTGCTGGGCGACGATTTCGTCTGCCGGGAACGGTGGGAACGGCTTGTCGGCCAGGTCCATTTCGAATTCGGCAATCGGCAGGAACAGCGGCTCGGGCGGGCGGATTACGTTGTCCTTCACGTCGCATTCACGCTGGGACACGATGTGGGCCAGCAGGTCGCTGCCGACCGTGGGTTCAACAGGACTTTCGAGATCGACCGGTGGAAAATTCAGAGACTCAGGTAGCACTTCACCCGGCTGTTCGGCCAGCGCTCGGGCAAAGAAATCCTGCCAGATGTGGCTGACGCCGCTCAGTGCCTGGGTGTTTCGCAGGTTGTAGTCGCCGTAGGGCGAGATAAAACCTGTGATTGTGGGTTGAATGTCTGACATTTCTCTCGGTAGACGCTCAGCTCTGGCAAAATGCTCGATAGTTTTGTTATCGGCAGTTTTTGCCGATCATTAATTTTTTGAGCGTGTTTTCCGATGATTGATCAACCTGCGGCCTGCCGCATCCATGTCCAGGCCCTCGACGCGGCTTTCGAGCCACAAGCCGAGCAATGGGCCGAGCGCCTGGGCCTGCCAATGCAAGTAGCGGACGGCGAATTTGCCTTGCAGGTGGGTGACATGGGCTTGCAGCTGCAACAGCTGGGGCCGGATGCGCCGGGGCCGGTGCGGGTGGACTTCGTCGAGGGTGGTGCGGCCCATCGCCGACTGTACGGCGGCGGCAGCGGGCAGATGATCGCCAAGGCTGTTGGCGTCGCCCAAGGCGTGCGCCCGCGGGTGCTGGATGCCACGGCGGGGCTGGGCAAGGATGCGTTCGTGCTGGCCAGCCTCGGTTGCGAGATGAGCCTGATCGAGCGTCAGCCGCTGATCGGTGCCTTGCTGGAAGACGGCCTGGCCCGTGGCGCGGAAGATTTCGACGTGGCGCCGATCGTGGCGCGCATGCGCTTGCTCAAGGGCAATTCGATCGAGGTCATGCGCAACTGGGAGGGCGAACCGCCCCAGGTGATCTACCTCGACCCGATGTTCCCGCACCGCGAGAAAACCGCGCTGGTGAAGAAGGAAATGCGCCTGTTCCGGCCGCTGGTGGGCGATGATCCGGATGCGCCGGCATTGCTCGAGGCCGCGTTGGCCCTGGCCAGCCACAGGGTGGTGGTCAAGCGCCCGCGCAAGGCGCCTTGCATTGAAGGGCCGAAGCCGAGTCATGCGCTGGATGGCAAATCCAGTCGGTATGACATTTATCCGAAGAAGGCGCTCAAGCCGTAGGACCGAGTCGCCCCAATCGCGAGCAAGCTCGCTCCCACAGGTACGGTGAAAACCTTGTGGGAGCGAGCTTGCTCGCGATGGCGTCAGTCCAGACACGAACAATCCATCAGGCTCACTCAGGCCGATAAGCCCGCATAAACAACCCCACCACCTCCCGCACATGGCTCTCCGCCTCTTCGCCAACCGGCGGCTCGCCGCAGCCATACAGCAAACGGAAATTTCCGGCGCCCTTGAGCAGGCAGAAGAAGTGCTCGGCCGCGTTGTGCGGCTTGTCGATACGCAGCACGCCACTTTCGTCGATCTTGCTCAGCAGGCGCTCCATGCCATGCAGCATGCGCTGCGGCCCGGCCTCGAAGAAGATTTGCGCGAGTTTCGGATCCTGGCTGCCCAGGGTCATCATCAAGCGGTGCAGGTTCACTGATTCATCACTGTTGATCAGTTGATGAAAACCGCGCGCGATGTTCAGCAGCACGGTTTCCACGGCCACGCCTTCCGGCAGTTCGAAGAACAGCGGTGGCAACTGTTCCTCGCACTTGGCCATCACGGCGGAGGAGAACAGCGTCTCCTTGTCGTTGAAGTGGCTATAGACCGTCAGCTTCGACACACCGGCCTCGGCCGCGACGGCATCCATGCTGGTATTGGCATAACCCTTACTCAGAAACAGCACTTTCGCTGCATCGAGAATTGCCTGGCGCTTGACCAGGTCCTTGGGTCTGCCTGGGCCATTGGGTGCTGAAAGATTGTTTGGCATATTCGTTTTTATTACTGGACTGGTGAGTTTGCTATTAATAACATACTGCTCAGTATAATTATTCAAAGCACCATTAGCGAAAGGTCCTTCACCATGTTCCGCTATGCCTTGTCCCTCGCGTTGCCAGTCACCCTGGCTTTTTTATTGTCTGCGTGTGGTCATGAAGAGGCGCCGCAAGTCAGCGTGCGCCCGGCCATGGTGGTCCAGCCAGAGCCTTCGGCACAGGCCATGGAAAGCTATCCCGGTGAAGTTCGCGCGCGGTATGAGCCGGATCTGGCGTTCCGCATCGGCGGCAAAGTCAGCCGACGACTGGTCGAGGAGGGGCAGCGGGTCAAGGCCGATCAACCCTTGGCGGAGCTCGATCCCCAGGACGTGCGCCTGCAACTGGAGGCCACTCGCGCCCAGGTCGCAGCCGCCGAAGCCAATCTGAACCTGGTGCGATCCGAGCGTGATCGCTACAAGACCCTGATGGAGCGCCAACTGGTCAGTCGTTCGCAATACGACAACGCCGAAAACCTCTACCGTTCCGGTGAAGCGCGCCTCAAGCAAATCAAAGCCGAATTCAACGTTTCCAATAACCAGGCCAGCTACGCCGTGTTGCGTGCGCCGCAGGACGGCGTCGTGGCCAAGCGCCTGGTGGAAGTCGGGCAAGTCGTGGCAGCCGGGCAAACGGTGTTCACACTGGCCACCGATGGCGAGCGTGAAGTCTTGATCAGCCTGCCGGAGCAGAACTTCGGCCGTTTCAAGGTCGGTGAGCCGGTGTCAGTGGAACTCTGGACCCAGCCCGACCAGCGTCTCGCCGGGCGCATCCGTGAATTGTCGCCCTCAGCCGACCCCAAGTCGCGTACCTTCGCGGCGCGTATCGCCTTCAAGACCGGCACTGTGCCTGTCGAACTGGGCCAGAGCGCCCGAGTGTTCGTGCAGGCCGCCGACGTGGTTCCACTGTCCGTTCCGCTGTCTGCGCTGACGGCGGAAAACGGCGTGACTTATATCTGGGTCGTCCGCGCCAACAACACCTTGCAAAGGACCCCGGTGCGGGTCGGTGCCTTCGGCGAGAAAACCGTACCGGTGCTTGAAGGGCTCAACGCCAGCGACTGGGTGGTGGCCGCCGGTGTTCATGTGCTTCTCGAAGGGCAGCAGGTGCGCCCGGTGGATCGCTCCAATCGCGTGGTCAATCTGGCGGACAAGGAGTAAGCCCCGATGCGCTTCAACGTTTCCGAATGGGCGCTGCGTAATCGCCAGATCGTCCTGTTCATGATGCTGTTGCTGGCCATCGTCGGCGCACTTTCCTACACCAAACTCGGCCAGAGTGAGGACCCGCCGTTCACCTTCAAGGCCATGGTGATTCGCACCAACTGGCCGGGGGCGACCGCCGAGGAAGTCTCGCGCCAGGTCACCGAACGCATCGAAAAGAAACTGATGGAAACCGGCGAATACGAACGCATCGTGTCGTTCTCCCGCCCCGGCGAATCCCAGGTGACCTTCATTGCGCGCGACTCCATGCACTCAGTGGAGATCCCGGAGCTCTGGTATCAGGTGCGCAAGAAGATCAACGACATCCGTTACACCCTGCCGCCGGGGATTCAGGGACCGTTTTTCAACGATGAATTCGGCACCACTTTCGGCAATATTTACGCCCTGAGCGGCGAGGGCTTCGACTACGCCGTGCTCAAGGATTACGCCGACCGCATCCAGATCCAGCTGCAACGGGTCAAGGATGTGGGCAAGGTCGAGCTGCTGGGGTTGCAGGACGAGAAAATCTGGATCGAACTCTCCAACGTCAAGCTCGCCACCCTCGGCTTGCCGCTGGCGGTCGTCCAGCAAGCCCTTGAAGAACAGAACGCGGTGTCGACGGCAGGTTTCTTCGAAACCAGCAGCGAGCGCTTGCAGCTACGGGTGACGGGGAATTTTCAAACGGTCGACGAGATCAAGAACTTCCCGATCCGGGTCGGTGATCGCACCTTCCGCATCTCCGACGTGGCTGACGTGCGCCGTGGTTTCAACGATCCACCGGCGCCGCGCATGCGCTTCATGGCGCAAGACGCCATCGGCCTGGCGGTGGCAATGAAGAACGGCGGTGACATCCTGGTACTGGGCAAGGCGCTGGAAATCGAGTTCGCCCGCATACAGAAAAACCTCCCGGCCGGCATGGAGTTGCGCAAAGTCTCCGACCAACCGGCGGCGGTGAAAACCGGTGTTGGTGAGTTCGTGCAAGTGTTGGTCGAGGCGCTGGCCATTGTGTTGCTGGTGAGCTTCTTCTCCCTTGGCGTGCGCACCGGCATGGTGGTGGCGTTGGCGATTCCGCTGGTGCTGGCGATGACGTTCGCGTGCATGTATTACCTGGGCATCGGCCTGCACAAGATCTCCCTCGGCGCGCTGGTACTGGCCCTGGGTTTGCTGGTGGACGACGCGATCATCGCCGTGGAAATGATGGCGATCAAAATGGAGCAGGGCTTCGACCGGGTCAAAGCGGCGAGTTATGCCTGGACCAGTACCGCGTTCCCGATGCTCACCGGTACGCTGATCACCGCGGCCGGCTTCCTGCCGATTGCCACGGCGCAATCGGGCACTGGCGAATACACCCGCTCGATCTTCGAGGTGGTCACCATCGCGCTGTTGGCGTCGTGGGTGGCCGCGGTGGTCTTCGTGCCGTACCTCGGGGAAAAACTCCTGCCGGACCTGGCGAAAATTCATGCCGCCAAACATGGTGCCGGCCAGCCCGATCCCTATGCCACGCCGTTTTATCAGCGCGTCCGGCGTCTGGTGGAGTGGTGCGTACGCTGGCGCAAAACGGTGATCCTGGCGACCGTGCTGTTGTTCATCGCTTCCATCGTGCTGTTCAAGTTTGTGCCGCAGCAGTTCTTCCCGGCATCGGGTCGCCTGGAGTTGATGGTCGATCTGAAACTGGCCGAAGGCGCTTCGCTGAGTAACACCGCCGACGAGGTCAAACGCCTCGAAGCACTGCTCAAGGATAAGGCCGGGATCGACAATTACGTGGCCTATGTCGGTACCGGTTCGCCACGATTCTACCTGCCGCTGGATCAGCAACTGCCGGCTGCGAGCTTCGCCCAGTTTGTCGTCCTGGCAAAAACCATTGAAGAACGGGAAGCCCTGCGCACCTGGTTGATTTCAACCCTTAACGAGCAATTTCCCGCTCTGCGTTCGCGGGTCACGCGCCTGGAAAACGGTCCGCCGGTTGGCTATCCGGTGCAGTTCCGCGTGACCGGGGAGCACATCGAGGAGGTGCGGGCGCTGGCGCGCAAGGTCGCGGCCAAGGTTCGCGAGAACCCGCATGTGGTCAATGTCCACCTGGATTGGGAAGAGCCGAGCAAGGTGGTGTACCTGAACATCGATCAGGACCGTGCGCGGGCGCTGGGCGTGAGCACGGCCAACCTGTCGAGGTTCCTGCAAAGCTCCCTGACCGGTTCCAGTGTCAGCCAGTACCGTGAAGACAACGAGTTGATCGAGATCCTGTTGCGCGGCACCGTGCATGAGCGCACCGAGTTGTCATTGTTGCCGAGCCTGGCGGTACCGACCGATAACGGTCGCAGTGTCGCGCTGTCGCAGATCGCGACCCTGGAGTACGGCTTCGAGGAGGGCATCATCTGGCACCGCAACCGCCTGCCCAACGTGACGGTTCGCGCTGACATCTATGGCAAGGAGCAACCGGCGACGCTGGTGCAGCAGATCATGCCGACCCTCGATCCGATTCGCGCCGAACTGCCGGATGGCTACTTGCTGGATGTCGGCGGCACGGTGGAAGACTCGGCGCGCGGACAGAACTCGGTGAAGGCCGGCGTGCCGTTGTTCATCGTGGTGGTGTTGACCTTGCTGATGCTGCAGCTGCGAAGTTTTTCGCGCACGGCGATGGTGTTCCTGACGGCGCCGCTGGGGTTGATCGGGGTGACGCTGTTTCTGTTGGTGTTCCGCCAGCCCTTTGGTTTCGTGGCCATGTTGGGGACTATCGCCTTGTCCGGGATGATCATGCGTAACTCGGTGATTCTGGTGGATCAGATCGAGCAGGATATTGCGGCGGGGCTCAAGCCTTGGCAGGCGATCATCGAGGCGACGGTGCGGCGGTTCCGACCGATTGTGCTGACGGCGCTGGCGGCGGTGTTGGCGATGATTCCTCTGTCGCGCAGTGTGTTCTTTGGGCCGATGGCGGTGGCGATCATGGGGGGGTTGATTGTTGCTACGGCGTTGACGCTTTTGTTTTTGCCTGCCCTTTATGCGGCCTGGTTTCGGGTTCGCAAAGAGTCGGTTTGATGGTTTGACCGTGGCGGCCTTCGGGCCGACCAGACTTTTGCGGGTGAATGCGATCCCCTGTGGGAGCGAGCTTGCTCGCGATGGCGGCCTGACAGTCGACCTGTATTTTGTTGACTGTGTACATATCCGTTGTTGCGGTAACGGCGGCTGGCGGTTTCGCCCTTACGGCGAGTCACTTTTAACAAGCGCCTTAAAAGTAACCAAAAGCGCTCGCCCCGAACGTCCGGCCCCTCGCCAAGGCTCGGGGTTCCTTCGCTGCGGTATTCATCCGGGGGCATTGCCCTCCGGTCGGCTTCGCTTCGACCTACATGCAATGAGTTCGACTGCGTCGAACGGCGCTGCGCGCCCATCCCCGGATGAGCACCTCCACTCAGTCTGCCGAGGGGGCGGGTGGATCAAGATCAAAAGCTGCAGGCGAGCTAACGCTCGACCTGATGAGTGGTGAAAATCCGTGGGTGTACGCCGACCCATTGTGGGAGCGAGCCTGCTCGCGAAGGCGGCCTGACAGCCGACCTGTTTCTACCGAATGTACTCGGTCAAATTGTGGGAGCGGGCTTGCCCGCGAAGACGGCCTGCCAGCCGACCAATTCCTCACAGATGTACCCGATTCAATTGTAGGAGCGAGCCTGCTCGCGATGACGGACTTACAGTCGACAATGTTTATCGCCAAAGCCAACCATTCAGACCATTCCCACAAGACTTTCAGCTTGCCCGTCAGAAGCACGATCTCTAGCCTTTGCCTGTCGCTGCCAATTCAGTGATCGGGACTGCAAGCCCGCCAAAATGTTAGGCGCCTACTTTGGGAGCTTCGCAATGATCAAAGACAGTCCAGATCCCTCTGCCTCTGAATCCGAAAAACTAGTGTCACACCGCCCCTGCCCAATTTTCACCATCCGTCCAGACGTCGATTCCGAAACCCTGCTGGTCCATGCCTATGAAACTCTCGCCTCTGCGAATGTAATGGCAACCGAACTGTCGTCCTTCCTGAGCGGCCCCACCTGCAATCTGGCACTCGGCATTCAGCAGATGATCGTCCTGGCGCAGCTATCAGTGAACCGGGTCCTCGATCAGCTGGATCCGCAGCAATAGCCAAAGGAAGAAGCCCGCTGAACCTATACCAACCAACCAGCGGGCCTTCATTGTTCCTACATCTATCTCGGACCCGTCTGATATTGAGGCTGAAAAACTCAGGTGTTGTACTCAGAGCCCGTTTTACGCATGTTTGAGACAGCGCCATGAAAAATCCACCCACATTGAGGGGCCGAACCGATCCGGTGTTTGATCGGCTGTTGCGATCGCCCCACAAGGAACGCCTTTCGGAGTACCTCGCCTTGCTCAAACCCCTGGACGATCAGGGGCGTTACCTGCCGTTCGATTCATTGCGCTACCGCTGGGCGCCCGGGTTGGATTCGAACCTGTGCTGGGCCTTGGTCAAGAAAGCGCGGACTGCACAGTATTCGAGCCTTTTGCCATTGGGTGAACCGGTGTGCTGGCTGAAGTTCATGCTGACGCCTCAGGCGCAAAAAGCCATTTCCGTAGTGGATCGTCAGGCGACAACCGCAGTGCTGGAATACATGACCGGCCAGATTGGCGAGCGCGCTCATTTCAGCTATTTGCTCAATGATCTGATCGAAGACGAGGCCATCAGCAGCAGCCAGCTCGAAGGTGCGGCCACCACGACGCGGGTGGCCAAGGACATGCTCAAGCGCCATCGTTCGCCGCGCACACCGGATGAACGAATGGTCATCGGTAACTTCAAGATGATGAACTTCGCCTGGGAGCAGCGTTACGAGCCACTGAGCGTTGAGCTGATTGCGGCCATGCATCGAGTTGGCGTCGAGGGTATCGACGATTCGCAGTACTCGCCTGGAGCATTCAGGACCAACGATGACGTCGTAGTCCAGGATGGCGAGGGCAACACCGTGCATTCGCCACCACCTGCAACAGGGCTCGTGTCACGTTTGCAGGGGCTGGCGAAGTGGATCAATCAACCCCACAACAACCCTCATCAAGCGGACTACCTTCATCCATTGATCAAAGCCATCGCGCTGCATTTTGTCTTGGGTTACGAGCATCCTTTTCGCGACGGCAACGGTCGGGTAGCGCGTGCGTTGTTTTACTGGTTCATGTTCAAAAATGACTTCTCGGCGTTTCGCTACATCGCCATCAGTGTTTTGTTGCGCAATGCGCCGTTGAAGTACGGGCGATCGTATTTGAATACCGAGGCGGATGAGCAGGATCTGACGTACTTCATCGATTTCCAGTGTTCGGTGGTGTTGCGGGCTGTGGGCAGTTTTACCGGGACGTATCGGAAAAGTCTGGACGATGCTGAGCAATTTGATTGCTGGTTGCGTGAAAGTGGTTTTCTCGACCAGCTCACCGAGAAACAGCGGGCGTTGTTTCAAGTGGCCAGAAGCGGAATGGCCAAGGAGTTCACGGCGGTCAATGTGAAGGAGAATCTGGGTTGCTCTTACAACACGGCATCAGCCACGCTAAATGGGCTGGTCGCGTTGAAGTTGTTCGAGAAACGCAAGATGGGGCGCGAGTGGGTGTTCTTTCTAAGACCCGTATCAGCGGCCTGAACCTTTGTGGGAGCAAGCCTGCTCCCACAGGTTTTGTGTCGCGGCTCAGAGCGTACCAAACACCTTCTTCGCCAAACTGGTCGCCGCAGCCGCCGGGTTCTGGCGGATGGTTTCTTCCTGTTTGCCGATCATCTCGAACAAGCCATTCAACGCTTGCTCGGTGACGTAGTTTTCGACGTTGGCGTTTTTCGCATCCACTACGCCCATGGTCGCCGCTTGCCCGGCGAACGAGTTGTACTGCTGGGCCAGGCCAACCTTGTCGGTGGCTTGCTTGACGATGGGCAGGAATTTGGCGCGGATCTGTTCGCGGCTGGTCTTGTTCAGGTATTGGGTGGCCGAGTCGTTGCCGCCGCTGAGGATGCCCTTGGCATCTTCCACGGTCATTTTCTTCACGGCATCGACGAGGATTGGCTGGGCCTGGGTCACGGCGGTTTCCGCCGCTTTGTTCATGCTGGCTTCCAGCTCATCGACCTGGTCACCCATGCCGAACTGTTTCATCTTGCTCGCGACTTTGCCCAGCTTGCCCGGCAGTTCGATTTTCACATCGGGGTTGTTGCTGAAACCACCCGGGGTGCCGAGTTGTTTGACGGCCAGTTGCGCGCCTTGGGTCAGTGCGTCCTTGAGGCCGCCGGTGGCGTCTTTCTGCGACAGGTCGGTGAGGGATAGCGCCAGGGCGTTGGCACAGATCATCAAGCCTGCGCACAGGCCGGCAAAGCGGAGGGTAGGGCGGAACATGGCAACTTCCTTTTTCGAAAAAGACACTTAGCGGGCCGGGTCGACACGGACCTTCAGCGGTTGTGGATCGGTGCCGTCCAGGCGCACGGCATGATTCTCGGTGGTGATGAACATCAGTTTGCCGTCGACTTCGATGCGCGCGTTCACCGAGTAACGGTGGTTGGGCTCTATCTTCAGCGGGTCGTAGCTGAGATGGAAGGCCAGCGGCACCTGCCCTTTGATCTGGCCGCGCTGTTCGTCGATGACCTTCGCCGGGGCATCGGCGAGTGAAATGTCCTGCAGGCTGACACTCAGGACCGCCGTCGGTGGCAGGGCGATGCGTTGCAGGTAGAAGACTTCTCCATCAAGGGAAGCCTTGGGCGCCGGTGTCGGGTGCTGGCAGGCTGTCAGCAGGATGGCGGCTGCGATCAGTGGCAGTTTTTTCATCGGTCAATCTCCGTATCGAGGGCGCCAGAACCGACTGGCGCCCTGATCAATCTAGACGGTTTACAAAGGTGGGGTGGCGTCGGCTGCATCTTCACTGCGATGCAGCGCCACCTGACGGATCGACAAACGAATCTCCGCCGGCAATACGCGCTTGGCCGCGCCTTCGGCCAGTTCACCGAGCAGTTCGTGATAGCTCAGCTTGCCCGCTTCATCGCGCTTGAGCACGTCAAGGTCGAGCATGGTCTGGATGAAGTGGCGGAACAGGCTCTTGTCGAAGAATTCCGGGGCGTTCAGGCCATGCAGGATCGACAGGCGTTGGGCCATGACCGTGCACAGGTCTTCCAGTTCTTCGGCGCTGATGCTGTTCTGGCCACTGTTGAGTAGCAGGGACACGGTCATGTAGAAACGCTGCAAGGTCTGGGCGATGCTTTTCGACAGCAAGGTCAGCAGCACGAAATGCCGCGAGCTTGGCGCCGGGCGCAAGTACACGTCGTTCTCGAAGCGCAGCAGGCCTTGCTCGACGAATGCCTCCAGCCATTGATCGATCACCGCATCCAGTTCGTCCAGCGACCAGCGAATGAACAGCTCCGCTTGCAGGTAGGGATACAACGCGCGGGTATAGCGCAGGATCTGTTCGCGACTCATGCGCGAGGCGCTCTGGAAGAAGCTCGCCAGCAACGCCGGCAGCGCGAAGATGTGCAATACGTTGTTGCGGTAGTAGGTCATCAGGACGGCGTTTTGTTCGTCCAGATAGAGAATCTTGCCCAGGGCATCGCTTTGCTCGGACAGCAGGTCCATGTCCTTCACATGCTCGATCAACGCCCGGCCATCGCCTTCCGGCAAGGTGGTGTGTGGCGAATAGGGGACCTTGCGTAGCAGCGCCAGGTACAGATCCAGCACCCGCGCCATGGCCCGGTCATCCAGCGCCAATCGGGTGGTCGACAGCAGCGCCAGTGCCACCAGGTTGACCGGGTTGATCGCCGCCGCTTCGTTGAGATGCTGCGCGACTTTCTCGCCGAGGCGGTTGGTGGTTTCGTTGAGCCAGGCCGGTCTGAACTGCGGGCCGAGCTCCTGTTTGCGCCAGTCCGGCTGTTCGCTGTTGAGGAATTCCGCCAGTTTGATCGGCTCACCGAAGTTCACCGCCACCTGGCCGAAGCGCTGCTTGAGTGCGCCAATGACTTTGAAAATATCAAAGATCGACTCTTTCTTCTTGGCCGCACCGCGCAGTTCGCCGAGGTAGGTCCGGCCTTCCAGCACACGCTCATAGCCGATGTACACCGGCACGAAGACGATGGGCATGCGCGACGAACGCAGGAAGCTGCGCAGGGTGATCGCCAGCATTCCGGTTTTCGGTTGCAGCATGCGCCCGGTGCGCGAACGGCCACCCTCGACGAAATACTCCACCGGGAAACCCTTGGTGAACAGGGTGTGCAGGTATTCGTTGAACACCGAGGTGTACAGCGGGTTGCCCTTGAAGGTGCGGCGCATGAAGAACGCACCGCCGCGACGCAGCAGGCCGCCGATCACCGGCATGTTCAGGTTGATGCCCGCGGCAATGTGCGGCGGGGTCAGACCGTTGCGGAACAATAGATAGGACAGCAGAAGATAGTCGATGTGGCTGCGATGGCATGGCACGTAGATCACTTCGTGACCCTGGGCGACCTTCTGCACGCCTTCGATGTGGTTGACCTTGATACCGTCGTAGATCTTGTTCCAGAACCAGCTCAGCACCACTTCCATAAAACGGATCGCAGTGTAGGTGTAGTCCGAGGCGATTTCGTTGCCGTAGCGTAGCGCTTGAGCTTTGGCTTTCTCCGGCGAGATGTTCTCGCGCTCGGCTTCGTCGAGGATCGCTTGTTTGACCTGTGGCTGGTTCAGCAAGCCTTTGACCAGGTTGCGGCGGTGGGAAATGTCCGGGCCGATTACCGCAGCCTTCAGGTTGCGAAAGTGAACCCGCAGGATGCGCTGGGCCATGCGCACGGTGCGTTCGTGGCCCTTGTCGTGCTCGATCAGTTCGCGCAGGTGGATCGGCGCGGAGAACTGCACGCGGGTCTTGCGTCCCAGGACGATGACGCTCAGTAACCGACGCAGACGCCCGGTAACGGCCCAGCTGTCGGCGAACAGGAGTTTCCATGGGCTGTTTTCGCTGTCCGGCGACTGCCCCCAGAACACGCTGACCGGAATGATCTGCGCATCTTCGGCGGCGTTCTGGCTCAGGGCGCTGACCAGGCGGGTCAGTGTCGGCGGCGCTCCGCGCTTGTCCTGGCGGCCGAGCCAGTCCGGGTCCGGCGTCAGGTAGAAGAACGCGGCAGGTTCCAGCAGGTTGCCCACCGATACCGGCAGTACCGGGCGTGGCAGGCCGGCCTTGCTGCATTCGGTGTCGACCACGGCAAGGTCGGTCAGCGAAGGGTTTTGCAGGACGTAGAACACCGGACGACTGCGGTCGAGGTTGAGGGTGAACGACGACTGGTTGATCGTCTCGGAGCGAACCCAGAGGTACAACAGTCGGCGCAGGGTGCCAAACACAAGACGGCGGAACGGGGAGCGGGTCATACGGCTTCTGCGTGAGTGAATAAAACCGAGCGTTTGCTCGGGAGGCCGATAGTGTGCCGGATTCGCTGAAAATCGGCAAAAAAGCGCGAAAGTAAACTCTTGTTGAGAGTTTTAACGTCTGTCATATACTCGGCGCTCTGTCGCCGTTGCCCTCATGGGACCGGTATGCGCAGGCTGACGTTCCCGAGGCTTTCCTGCGAAAAGCCCGACCAATAATAAAAAGGGAGTATGAACAAATGGCAACACGCGAAACCGGCAACGTGAAGTGGTTCAACGACGCCAAGGGCTACGGCTTCATCCAGCGCGAGGACGGGGTGGACGTGTTCGTGCACTACCGCGCGATTCGTGGCGAAGGCCACCGTTCGCTGACCGAAGGCCAGCAGGTCGAATATGCGGTGGTGGAAGGGCAGAAAGGGTTGCAGGCTGAGGATGTTGTAGGTCTGTAACCAGAATCTTCAGAACGCCCAAAAACACTGTGGGAGCGAGCTTGCTCGCGATAGCGGTCTGACATTCAACATGGATGTTGACTGAAAGGGCCTCATCGCGAGCAAGCTCGCTCCCACAGGTTTGGTGTGTAGGTTTTTACGCGGTTTTCCAGGTGATTTCTTCTTCACCATCGGCGCTGATGCGAATCCAGCGGTCCGCCGTCTCTTCACCTTCTTCCTCGACCCAGGTGCCCGGTGCACAACGCACTTCCACGTTGAGCGCGGCAAACGCGGCGCGGGCGCAGGCGATGTCGTCGTCCCATGGGGTCTGGTCGCTTTCCAGATACAGGCTGTTCCATTTGCCGACCGCTTTTGGCAGCCAGGTCACTGGCACGTTGCCAGCCTTGCACTTGTAGGTCTGGCCCTTCTGGACCCAATCGGTGCACGGACCCAATGCCGCACCGAGCCAGGCGGCAATGGCTTTGTGGTCGACGTCGGCGTCTTTCAGGTAAATCTCGATATCGGGTTGGCGCATGGATGTCCTCACTGCGGGTCTGAAAAATCCATTCGCGGATTTAGCCGGTCTTGAGCATTTGCCCGAGACCAAAAATTAAGGTTATTGAAGTACGAAATAATCGTAGCGCATCGATACGGTGACCTCGAACGGCTCGGCCTGCTCGATAACGGCAGCACGGCGCTCGGCACTGGCGCGCCAGCCGTGGGGCGTCATGGCCAGCAGGTTCGCCCGGTCCTGACCGCTTTCCAGCGTCAGTTTGAATTCCAGGGTTTCGCTGTGGGCCAGCGCCATGCCTCCCGGCACCAGGGCCAGGTGCTTGTCGTCAGTGTATTCACGGACTTCGTCGTACAGCCGCTCGCGCAGTTCCATCAGGTGGCCGCTGGTCGGCCCGACTTTCATCAGGCCGCCGCCAACACTGAGCAGGCGCTTGGCTTCTTCCCAATCCAGCGGGCTGAAGACGCTGGCCAGGAACTGGCAACTGCCGGAAGCCAACGGCACCCGCGCCATGCTGGCGATCAACCAGGTCAGCTGTGGGTTGCGTTTGCAGGCGCGTTTGACTGCTTCGCGGGAGATGTCCAGGGCATAACCTTCGGCATCTGGCAGGGCCTCGGCGATTTGCGCGGTGTAGTAACCCTCGCCACAACCGATGTCCAGCCAGTGCTGTGGTGCATAACTGGCAGCCAGCTCCGCCAGACGCTTGGCCACCGGGGCGTAGTGCCCGGCATTCAGGAAGTCGCGGCGGGCTTCGACCATCGCCTGGTTATCCCCAGGGTCACGGCTGTTCTTGTGCTGCACCGGCAACAGGTTCAAGTAACCCTGGCGCGCACGGTCGAAACGATGCCCGGCGGGGCAGGCCACGCCGTTGTCCACCGCATTGAGCGGCTCACTGCAGATCGGGCACGCAAGCATCAGGCGAGCAACTTGATCAGGGTCTGGTAGTAGATTTCGGTCAGCACGTCGAGATCGGCTGCCAGCACGCGTTCGTTGACCTGGTGGATGGTCGCGTTGACCGGGCCCAGCTCAACCACCTGGGTACCCATGGTCGCGATGAAACGGCCATCGGAGGTACCACCGCTGGTGGACGCCTTGGTTTCACGACCGGTGATGTCCTTGATGCTCGCCGATACCGCGTCGAGTAGCGCGCCAGGTTCGGTGAGGAACGGCAGGCCGGACAGCGCCCAGTCGATGTGCCAGTCCAGGCCATGCTTGTCGAGGATGTCGGCGACACGCTTTTGCAGGCCTTCGACCGTCGATTCGGTGGAGAAACGGAAGTTGAACACGGCCACCAGGTCACCCGGGATCACGTTGGTCGCACCGGTGCCGGAGTTGACGTTGGAGATCTGGAAACTGGTCGGCGGGAAGAAATCGTTACCGTGGTCCCAGTGCTCGGCAGCCAGTTCGGCCAGAGCCGGGGCAGCGAGGTGGATCGGGTTCTTGGCCAGGTGCGGGTAGGCCACGTGGCCTTGCACACCGCGCACGGTCAGTTTGGCGCCGAGGGAGCCGCGACGACCGTTCTTGACCACGTCACCTACCAGGGTGGTGCTCGACGGTTCGCCGACGATGCACCAGTCCAGACGTTCCTTGCGTGCGGCGAGGCGTTCGACCACGGCCTTGGTGCCGTGGTGCGCCGGGCCTTCTTCGTCGCTGGTGATCAGGAACGCGACTTTGCCTTTGTGATTCGGGTAGTCGGTGACAAAACGCTCGGAGGCGACGGTCATGGCGGCGAGGCTGCCTTTCATGTCGGCGGCGCCACGACCGCAGAGCATGCCGTGTTCGTCGATCAGCGCGTTGAACGGTTCGATCTGCCAGGCCGCCACCGGGCCGGTCGGGACCACGTCGGTGTGGCCGGCAAAGCACAGCACCGGACCGTCGTCCTGGCCGTGGGTGGCCCAGAAGTTATCCACATCTTCGATGCGCATCGGTTCCAGGGTGAAACCGGCATCGCCCAGGCGCTGCATCATCTGCTTCTGGCAATCGGCGTCGATCGGCGTCACGGACGGACGGCGGATCAGGTCGATGGCGAGTTGGAGGGTCGGCGAAAGGTCGGCGTGGGCCGTCATGGAAAACTCCGAAAATCATGAATGTGGGCGCGGGCTAAATGTGGGAGCGAGCTTGCTCGCGATGGCGTTGTGTCAGTCAACATAAACTTTGATTGTTACATCGCAATCGCGAGCAAGCTCGCTCCCACAGGTATCGGGTTCGTTCTGTAAACCCCGACACGCCAGGCCCCGCAAAATGGCGCTTATCTTAAAGCAAAACGGCGACCATTGGCCGCCGTTTAGTGCATCCGCGCAGATTTAGACGACAGGTGCCGTTTCAGGCTCGGCGGCCGGTTTCGGCAGCGACGACAGGAACGCCATGATCAGCGCCGCGACGTACGGCAGCGACTGCACCAGCAGCATGATGACCCAGAAGCGCATGTCGTTGCTCGGCATGCCGTTCACCAGGTAGATCCCCAGGGCCGCGCTCCACAACAGCAGCATGATGAACATCTCTTCCCGGGCTTCGGAAATCGCCACCCAGAAGCCGTGGTTGTCGGCATTCTTCGGCGTACGGAAGAACGGAATGCTGCTGGTGAAGAAACCGTACAGCACCGCTTTGGCGATGGTGTGGGACAACGCCAGACCGGCCAGTGCCGCGCAGAAGGCATCCTTCAGATTGACCCCGACCGCACGACGGTAGAGGAAGATGATCTTGGCGACCTTGAACACGAACAGCGCCAATGGCGGGATTGCGAAGATCAGCAGCGGCGGATCGACCCGTTGCGGCACGATGATCATTGCCGCCGACCACAGCAGCGCGCCAACGGTGAAGAAGATGTTCATGCCGTCCGCCACCCACGGCAACCAGCCCGCGAGGAAGTGGTAGCGCTGGCCACGTGTCAGCTCGGTGTCTTTGCCGCGCAGCAGGCTGGCGGTGTGGCGCTTGATGATCTGGATTGCTCCGTAGGCCCAGCGGAAACGCTGTTTCTTGAAGTCGATGAAGGTATCGGGCATCAGGCCCTTGCCGTAGCTGGTGTGGTAATACGCTGCCGACAGGCCTTTTTCGAATACCCGCAGGCCCAGTTCGGCGTCTTCACAGATGCACCAGTCGGCCCAGCCCAGCTCTTCGAGCACCGAGCGACGGGTCATGGTCATGGTGCCGTGCTGGATGATCGCGTCGCGGTCGTTGCGGGTGACCATGCCGATGTGGAAGAAGCCTTTGTATTCCGCGTAGCAGAGCTTCTTGAAGGTGCTTTCGTTCTGGTCGCGGTAATCCTGCGGCGACTGCACCACGGCGATTTTCGGGTCGGCGAAGTGCGGCACCATGTGCTTGAGCCAGTTCGGGTGCACGCAGTAATCGGAGTCGATCACTGCGATCACTTCGGCGTCCTTGGCGGTGTGCGGGATCAGGTAGTTCAGCGCGCCGCCCTTGAAGCCGGCCAGTGGTGCCACGTGGAAGAACTTGAAGCGCGGGCCGAGGGTTTCGCAATAATCGCGCACCGGTTCCCAGACAGCCGGGTCCTTGGTGTTGTTGTCGATGATCAGGACTTCGAAGTCCGGATAGTCGAGGTTGGCCAGGGCGTTGAGGGTCTGTTTGACCATCTCCGGCGGCTCGTTGTAGCAGGGCACGTGAATCGACACCTTCGGGCGGTAGCTGGAGTCGCCTTCCACCGGCAGGAACTCGCGCCGGCGCTTGTGCACCCACACCGCTTCGGCCAGTTCATGGGCTTCGGTCAGCAGCACGATAAACACCCCGAGCGCACCGAGGGCGAGCAAGAAGCCCACCGTCAGGCTGAACCAGGTGCTGTATTGCTGGCTGTAGTCGTAACCGATCCACACCAGCACCGAACCACACAGGAACGCAATGAAGGTCAGGAAGGTACGGCCACGCTGGCGCAGGGCCGAGCCGTCGATCATCAGCAGGGTCAGCGACAACAGCGCCAATACCACCGAACCAATGGCCAACACGCGCCATTGCGGAATCGCCACCACCGGGCCTTCGAAGTTGAACTTCTGCTGGCGCGCGGCGTTGAACACGCCCCAGTAGGCGCCGACGGAACCTTCGTCGCTGGCTTTCCACGGCTGGTCAAACGCTTCGATCACGAAGTAGTTGAAGCCCTGGCGATTGAGCTTGTTGACCAGGGTTCGCAGATAAATCGCCTGGTCCGCCGGGGAGGCGTCGGCGCCACCACGCATGCGGCCGTTGCTCGGCCAGCCCACCTCGGACAGCAGCAGTGGTTTTTTCGGGAACATCTTTTTCAGGTCGCGGGCGCGGTCGAGGACGAACTGCCCGGCCTTGTCCATCGGAACGAATTCCCAGTAAGGCAGGACGTGCGCGGCAATCAGGTCGACGTGCTTGGCCAGTTCCGGGTGTTCTTCCCACACGTGCCACTGTTCGGACGTGGTCACCGGCACTTTCACGGCGGCACGCACGCGATCGAGCATGACGCTGAGTTCCTGGGCGGTGATTTCCTTGCGGTAAATGGCCTCGTTGCCGACCACCACACGAACCACGCTGCGCGAGGAGTTGGCGATTTCAATGGCACGGGTGATTTCCCGTTCGTTGCGTTCCAGGTCCGGGCTGATCCAGATCCCCAGGGTCACCCGCAAGCCGAACTCTTCCGCCAGTTTCGGGATGTTCTGCAGCGTGCCGTCGACCGAGTAGATGCGGATGTTGTCCGTCAGCTTGCTCATGATCTCCAGGTCGCGACGCATTTGATCGTCGGTCGGGTACTGGTCTTTCTGCGGGAACTGGCCCTGCTGGAATGGCGAGTACGAGAAGCCGGAGATCTGTTCAGGCCAGTTGGGGGCGGTGACCGGGCGGTTGATCAGCGCCCAGAAGCCGGTAAACAAGGCTGCGATGGCGAGCACCACGACCAGGTTGAGTCCAAATTTACGCGATGACATAGTTATTTCGGGTTCCAAAGACTGTGGAACGAAGGAACGGTTGGCGGTCGCCAAGGGGCGCGCATCCTACACCGGGCATTCTCTGGTCGTACAGCGGACAGGGAATTGCCGGACATTGGGCAATCCAAGTCGGTTTAAGTTCTTTCTTTAGAGCGTGTAGGACGAATCTTTGTTCGATGTATTTTTCGTGGATGTTGCCCGTTCATAGCGCAATGATGCTCTTGGGCGCCGACGGCCCTATAATGCGCGCCGGTTTTTGGGGTAATGGTCATGAGTACAGAAGATCCGCGGTTTGCTGGCATCGCCCGCTTGTATGGCATTGAAGGCCTTGAGCGCCTGAAAGCGGCCCATGTGGCGATCGTGGGCGTCGGTGGCGTCGGTTCCTGGGCGGCGGAAGCCATGGCCCGTTGTGGTGTTGGCGAAATTTCGCTGTTCGACCTCGATGACGTCTGCGTCAGCAACGCCAACCGCCAGTTGCACGCGCTGGACAGCACGGTGGGCAAGCCCAAGGTCGAGGTGATGGCCGAGCGTCTGCGCGGGATCAACCCGGACTGCACGGTGCATGCGGTGCCTGACTTCGTTACCCGCGACACCATGGCCGAGTACATCACGCCGAACATCGACTGCGTGATCGACTGCATCGACAGCGTCAATGCCAAGGCCGCGCTGATCGCCTGGTGCAAGCGGCGCAAGATCCAGATCATCACCACCGGCGGCGCGGGCGGGCAGATTGACCCGACGTTGATCCAGGTCTGCGACCTCAATCGCACGTTCAATGATCCATTGGCGTCGAAGGTGCGCTCCACGCTGCGCCGCGACTACGGCTTCTCACGCACCGTGACCCGCCACTACAGCGTGCCGTGCGTGTTTTCCACCGAGCAACTGCGCTACCCGAAACCGGACGGCAGCATTTGCCTGCAGAAGAGTTTTGTCGGTGATGGCGTGAAGCTCGACTGTGCTGGCGGGTTTGGCGCAGTGATGATGGTGACGGCGACGTTTGGCATGGTCGCGGCGACCAAGGCTGTGGACAAGATTGTCGCGGGTGTGCGGCGGCCGGCGGAGCGGGTCAAACCGCAGGTTTAGTCGGTGTGGCTGAAGGCCTCATCGCGAGCAAGCTCGCTCCCACATTGGAATGCGTTCCTCCTGTGGGAGCGGGCTTGCCCGCGATGGGCTGCGAAGCAGCCCTCTTATTGAGCCAACTCCCGCATCCGCTGAAGCACCGCATTCAAGCCATTGCTGCGGGACTCGGACAACTGCCGTCCCAACCCCAGTTGATTGAACCAGTCCGGCAAATCCACCTGCTGCAACTCGGCCGCGGACAAGCCGTTGACCCGCGCCAGCAGCAACGCCACCAACCCGCGAATCAACCGTGCATCACTGTTGGCGCTGAACTGCCAATGACCGTCGCGCAACTCGCCCACCAGCCACACCTGGCTTTCACAGCCGTGTACCCGATTGGCGTCGCACATTTGCGTGTCGCTCAACGCGGGCAGGCGCTCGCCCCATTGCATCAGCAGGCGTGCGCGTTGTTCCCAGCCTGCCGCTTTCTGAAAGATATCGAGTGCCGTAACGGCATCGGCAGGCAGGTTCATCGCAATAGCTCCAGCGCCTGATCCAGGGCTTCAAAGAACCGCTCCAGGTCTTCGGAATCGTTGTACAGCGCCAACGACACCCGAATCGCTCCGGCCAGTTCGAAGCGTTTGAGCAGCGGCATCGCGCAGTGGTGGCCGGCACGCACCGCGATCCCTTGTTCGGTCAGCAAATGCGCGAGATCGGAGTTATGCACACCCTCGACGGTGAAACTGGCCAGTGCCACTTGCGGCTTGCCCAGCAGGCGAATGCCGTTGCGCGCCTCCAGGCCCTTGAGCAGGCAGGCATGCAACGCGGCTTCATGGGCAGACACGGTGTCCTGATCGAGCCCGGCGAGGTAGTCCAGGGTCGCTCCCAGGCCGATCACGCTGGCAATCGGCGGCGTCCCGGCCTCGAAACCCAGCGGTGCCGGGCGAAAGCGTGCGTCGTGATAATTGGCATCGAGCACCATTTCACCACCGAACTGCCAGGGACGCAGTTGTTGAAGTGCTGTATTGCGCCCGAACAGCACGCCCAGGCCATCGGGGCCGTAGAGCTTGTGGCTGGAGAACACATAGAAATCGCAGCCCAGCGCTTGCACGTCGTGGCGACCATGGACCACGCCCTGAGCGCCGTCGATCACGGTCAGGGCGTTGTGCGCCTTGGCCAGTGCCAGCAATTGCGGCAGCGGCTGCCACGCGCCAATCACGTTGGACAGCTGGCTGACCGCCAACAGACGCGTGCGTGGACCGATCAAACCGGCGGCGGCTTCAAGGTCGATCACGCCGTTGGTATCCAGCGGCAGGATCACCAGTTTCAGGTCGCGACGGTGCGCCAGTTGCTGCCACGGCAGCAGGTTGGCGTGATGCTCCAGGGCGCTGATGACAATCTCGTCGCCCGGATTGAAAAGATGTTCCAGGCCATAGGCCAGGAGATTCAGCGCGGACGTCGCGCCGTGGGTAAAGATGATCTGCCCGCAATCGCCAGTATTGAGCCATTGCGCGACTTTGCGGCGGCTGTCCTCGAACGCCTGGGTGGCGTGGGCGCCGGGCAAATGCTGCGCCCGATGCACGTTGGCCGCGCCGTTGGCGTAGTAGTGCGCCAGGGCATCGAGCAGGGCTT
The DNA here is from genome assembly GCF_002236115.1 of Pseudomonas jessenii. Lineage (GTDB taxonomy): Bacteria > Pseudomonadota > Gammaproteobacteria > Pseudomonadales > Pseudomonadaceae > Aquipseudomonas > Aquipseudomonas jessenii. Next base: position 499,071 of record NZ_NIWT01000004.1, read on the forward strand.
GAGGTTTTTGCGTAGTGGCGGCGTTGTCCAGATAGGTCTGGTCTTGCCGTTGCAGGGCGGCGATGGCCGGAAAATCGACACGCCAGGGGGAGAGAATCATCATGCTGTTCGGCCTATGCACTTGATCCCTGTAGGAGCGAGCTGGCTCGCGATGATCGCTTGGACGACACGGGCTGTCTGATGCCCCGCGTTATCGTTGACGTCCATCGCGAGCAGGCTCGCTCCTACAGGAACAGGGATCGTGTGGCTTAGTTGTGAGCGTGCAGCGCTTCGTTCAGTTCGATGGCCGATTTGTGGGTTTTGCATTCCACGGCACCGGTCTCCGAATTGCGACGGAACAGCAGGTCCGGCTGGCCGGCCAGTTCACGGGCCTTGACCACTTTGACCAGTTGATTGTTCTCGTCCAGCAGCGCGACTTTGGTACCAGCGGTCACGTACAGGCCCGACTCGACGGTGTTGCGGTCGCCCAACGGGATACCGATACCGGCGTTGGCGCCGATCAGGCAGCCTTCGCCGACCTTGATCACGATGTTGCCGCCGCCCGACAGGGTGCCCATGGTCGAGCAGCCGCCGCCCAGGTCCGAACCCTTGCCGACGAATACGCCAGCGGATACGCGGCCTTCGATCATGCCCGGGCCTTCGGTGCCGGCGTTGAAGTTGATGAAACCTTCGTGCATCACGGTGGTGCCTTCGCCCACGTAGGCACCCAGACGCAGGCGCGCAGCGTCAGCGATACGCACGCCGGCCGGAACCACGTAGTCGGTCATTTTCGGGAACTTGTCCACCGAGAACACTTCCAGCAGCTCGCCGCGCAGGCGGGCTTCGAGTTGCAGTTCGGCCAGTTCGCTCAGGTCGACAGCGCCCTGGCTGGTCCAGGCCACGTTCGGCAGCAGCGGGAAGATCCCGGCCAGGTTCAGGCCGTGTGGCTTGACCAGGCGATGGCTCAGCAGGTGCAGCTTGAGGTAGGCCTCAGGGGTGGACGACAGCTGGGCGTCTTCGGCCAGCAAGGTGGCAACCAGCGGCTTGTGGCTCTCGGCCAGGCGGGTCAGCAGTTTGCCTTGTACCGCGTCGATGCCTTTCACGGCTTCAGCCAGTTGCGCGGCCTGCGCGGTGGTGAAGGTGATGGCCTGGTTGCCTTCGCTGTAACCGAGGACCGGCGCAATGGCGGCGACCAGTTCGGCGGGCGGGTTGAGCAGTGGCTGGGCGTAGAACACTTCCAGCCATGCGCCTTGACGGTTTTGAGTGCCGACACCAAAGGCCAGGCTGAACAGGGTAGTAGACATGTTGATACCTCTAGCAAATTGAAACGGGCTGCTTACTTGAGCGCAGCCGCGTAGATATCTGGCTTGAAGCCAATCAGGGTTCGGTCACCGAGATCAAGCACCGGGCGCTTGATCATCGAGGGTTGTGCGAGCATCAGTTCGATGGCTTTCGTCTGGTCGAGATCGGCTTTGCGTTCGTCGTCGAGCTTGCGAAAGGTCGTGCCTGCACGGTTCAACACCACTTCCCAGCCGTGCTCGTTGCACCATTGGGTCAGGTGTTCACGGTCGATACCGACCGCCTTGTAATCATGAAAGTCATAGTTGACAGCGTGTTCATCGAGCCAGGTGCGCGCCTTTTTCATGGTGTCGCAGGCTTTGATGCCGAAAAGGTGCAACGTTTTACTTGAAACGGTCAAGGAATTGCCCCCTTTGCAGGTGCCGTAAATAAAAGGTGACGGATTATGCCATGGCCGGACGGTTTCGCGGCGGCTGTGGTCGGGTTTGTCTCTGAGTCATGGCATAAAACCTTTGTAGGAGCGAGCTCGCTCGCGATGAGCCTGAGAACGCCGCGGGGTGTCAGGTATACAGCGTGATCGTTAACGACCATCGCGAGCGAGCTCGCTCCTACAGGGGGTTGTAGTTCTGGCGTGCGACATTGGTGCAAGGGTCAGTAGACAGTCTAAGCGGCTAATATGGCACTTCAATGCTGTTGATCGTCCGGGAACCACGCTTTATGCAAACCGCTTATACCGTCCTGATCCTGTTGATGCTGGTTGGCGTTTCGCGCCTGATCGGACGGGTGGTTCCGCTGCCTTTGCCATTGGTGCAGATTGCCGCTGGGGCCTTGCTTGCCTGGCCGACGCTCGGCCTCCATGTAGCCCTCGATCCCGAGCTGTTCCTGTTTCTGTTCCTGCCACCACTGTTGTTCTCCGACGGCTGGCGCATGCCCAAGCGCGAATTCTGGCACTTGCGCGGCCCGATCCTGACCCTGGCAGTGGGCCTGGTGCTGTTCACCGTGGTCGGCGCCGGGTATTTCATTCACTGGTTGTTGCCCGATGTGCCGTTGCCGGTGGCGTTCGCCCTGGCAGCCGTGCTGTCACCGACGGATGCGGTGGCGGTGTCGGCCATTTCCCGCAACAGACTGCCGACCCCCTTGATGCACATCTTGCAGGGCGAGGCGCTGATGAACGACGCCTCGGGCCTGGTGACATTCAAGTTTGCCCTGGTGGCGGCGGTGACCGGTGTGTTCTCGCTGGCCAATGCCAGCCTGACGTTCGTGTTGGTCGCTGTCGGTGGCCTGGCGGTCGGGGTGGCTTTGAGTTGGCTGGTCGGCCGTCTGCGGGCGTGGATGATCGAGCGGGGCTGGGATGATCCGGCGACGCATGTGGTGTTCATGTTGCTGCTGCCGTTTGCGGCCTACGTGCTGGCCGAGCGCATGGAAGTGTCGGGCATCCTCTCGGCGGTGGCGGCGGGAATGATGCAGAGCTGGCTCGACCTGTTGCCGCGCCAGACCAACACGCGCTTGCTCAACCGAAGTGTCTGGTCGCTGCTGGAGTTCGCGTTCAACGGTTTGATCTTCCTGCTGTTGGGTTTGCAGTTGCCGGACATCATCAAGGCGGTGGCCAGTCACGAAACTTCGCTATGGCCGACGTTGTTGTATCGCGGGCTCGACGTGGTGGCGATTTTCCTGGTGCTGCTGGTTTTGCGGTTCGTCTGGGTGCAAAGCATCTGGCGATTGTCGGTACTGCTGCGGCGATTGCGCGGCAAGGGTGAAGTGACCCGGGTGCCGACGGCGCGATCCTGTTGGTTGCTGACCGTGGGCGGCGTGCGCGGGGCCGTGACGCTGGCGGGTGTGATGTCGGTGCCGATGCTCATGGGCGGGAGCGCATTTCCCGAGCGCGATCTGCTGATTTTCATCGCCGCCGGGGTGATTCTGCTGTCGTTGATTGCGGCCTGCATCGCGCTGCCACTGTTGTTGCGTGGCATCGAAGCCAGTCCGGACGACAAGCGGCGCAACGAAGTGCGCGACGCCTGGCGCAAGACCGCCGAGGCGGCCATTCATGCGCTTGAGACAGAAGAGGTCAATCCACAGGACGCCGCCCAGTCCGCACTGGCCGTCGAACTCAAGGCGCGGATCATGTCCGAGTACCGACATCAGTTGGAGGTGTTCAACGACTCCGCTGAGGCGCAAGCCCTGGCGTTTCAGATGGACTTGCTGGAACGGCGTTTGCGCTTGAAGGCGCTACGGGCGCAGCGCCTGGAGTTGTACAGCCTCAGTCGTCATCACCAGATTGGTGATGACGTGTTGCGTGAGGTGTTGGGGGAACTGGATTTGAGTGAGGCCAAGTTAGGTGTTGTGAAGTAACGGCACCAGCCTGTGAGGTTGAGCGACTTCTTCAAGGATAAAACTTCAAGGCAGCGGCTTTGTCGCCAGCGCTAAGTTTCAGATTTACCGGCTGTTCCCAGTCTCCGATAGTGCAAGTGTTCAATACGTTGTAATGCATGATCGAATGCCGGTCATAAGGTTCGTAGGATCGGTCAGCATCGCGCGGAAGGGGGAACACGGCACCGTCAACAAATTCTCTCGACCAACCGAATTGCCGCGCGTATTGCAGGTAAGTTTTTTCTTTGTCCCATGGAATGCTGGCGTCGGGGTGTTGGTGCTCATGCAGGAATCCAAGAGCATGCCCAAACTCGTGCATGACTAATGATTCATATCCGGCAGAAGAGTAATCTGTTCCCAGCTGCATTGTGTGTAGGTGAGAAGGTTCTGTTAGTGCGTCGGTTCCGATGGCTGAATACATGACGGCGTTTGATAATGGTGTCAGGTAAATCCGAATGTCGCCCTCGTAAAGTTCTTCGTCGTCTATGAGCGTGACAAACTCAAACGTCAAGTTGACGTGCGGTGCCCATTGGTTGATGGCGTTTTTAACTATTTCATGTCCGCCATCGCCATAGTCCGTTATAGCAATTTTCAACGTCCGTCCTGGGCGCCAGAATCTCTGGTGTTCACCCACAGACCTTTTTTTACGTCCGGACGAGCTGGTCGGTGCGTTATTTGGATTTTCGTTTATAGCGGCTTCATAGGATGCCTGAATGTTGGCAGGCGCCTGGATCAAGCAAGGTTTGCTGTTTTTCATAATTAACTTCCATGTTGTTTTTGGATTTCAGGATGCTAACGATTGGATATTGCTGGTGCAATATTTGATGTGGGTGTGAAGTTGGCATCCGGAATGGCGAGATTAACGAAAGTTAATCCATGAATAAAGTTGCCATTAATGCGTTATGTTTCACTGTCAGAATTAAAGAGTCTGTACTGCGTTGCGCAGTACAGACTTAGTCGTTACTTGTTGCGAGTTATAAAGTCACGGATTCGTTCAGCTGCTTCGACACACTCCGCCAACGGCGCAACAAGGGCCATGCGCACACGCCCAGCCCCCGGATTGACGCCCTCGACATCCCGCGATAAATACGAGCCAGGCACGACAGTCACGTGTTCCTGCTCGAACAGATCTCGACAGAACGCAGCATCGTCACCTTCAACATTCGGCCACAGGTAGAAACTGCCATCCGGACGCTGTACGTCCAGCACCGGGCTGAGGATTTCCAGCACCGCATCGAACTTCTCGCGATACAGCGCACGGTTGGCGCGCACGTGCACTTCGTCATTCCACGCGGCAACGCTGGCCAATTGGGTTTGAACCGGCATCGCACAGCCATGGTAGGTGCGATAGAGCAGGAAGCCCTTGAGGACGTCGGCATCACCGGCCACAAAGCCCGAGCGCAGGCCTGGCAGGTTCGAACGCTTGGACAGGCTGTGGAACACCACGCAACGCTTGAAGTCCTTGCGACCCAGTTCCGCGCAAGCGCTGAGCAGGCCTGGCGGCGGCGTTTGTTCGTCGAAGTACAGCTCGCTGTAGCACTCATCGGCGGCAATCACGAAGTCGTATTCGTCGGCCAGGGCGATCAGCTTTTTCAGGGTCTCGACCGGGATCAGGGCGCCGGTCGGATTGCCCGGAGAGCACAGGAACAGGATCTGGCAGCGTTGCCAGATGTCCGGCGATACGGCGTCGAAATCCGGGTTGAAGCCGTTTTCGTCCAGGCATGGCAGGTAATGCGGCTTGGCCCCGGCGAGGAACGCCGCGCCTTCGTAGATCTGGTAGAAGGGGTTCGGGCTGACCACCAGCGCGTCATCGCCACGGTTGACTACGGTCTGGGTGAAGGCGAACAGCGCTTCGCGGGTACCGTTGACCGGCAGCACGTTGCGCGCCGGGTCGATCCAGCCCTTAGGCACATCGAAGCGACGCTCGCACCATGCCGCGATGGCTTCACGCAGCTCCGGGATACCGAGTGTGGTCGGGTACACAGCCATTTTTTCCAGATTGCCGGCCAGGGCCTCGGCGACAAAGCTTGGCGAACGGTGTTTCGGCTCGCCGATGGACAGCGCGATCGGACGCTTGTCCGGATTGGGCGTCACGCTGCCGAGCAGGGCGCGGAGTTTCTCGAACGGGTAGGGCTGGAGCTGGGACAGGGCGTTGTTCATCGATAAATCTCGTTCGGTGTTGGAGCGGCGCTGGTCCCTGTAGGAGCGAGCTTGCTCGCGATGGTCGTCAACGATAACGCGTTCTTGCCAGAATAACGCGGCGTATTTGAGTTCATCGCGAGCAAGCTCGCTCCTACAAAAGGCGGGCCGTTGTTAAGTCAGATGCTGATGCGCGACAGTTTGATATCAGGTTCCTGGTTGACGCTCAGTTGTTCGACGATCGCATCCTGCAGGCGGCTGCACAGCAGCGGGTCGGACAACGGCTGATTGTTGGCGTCGGTGATGAAGAACACGTCTTCCACGCGTTCGCCGAGGGTGGCGATCTTGGCGTTCTGCAAAGACAGATCGAACTCCAGGAAGATCGTGCCAATCCGCGCCAGCAGGCCCGGGCGGTCGGGCGCGGTGAGTTCCAGTACCGTCACCGGGCGCTGGGCGTCGTTGTGGATCGTCACTTGTGGTGCAAAGGCGAAATGCTTGAGCTGACGTGGCACCCGGCGCTGGATGATGGTCGGGTAGTTGTCCGGGTTACGCAGGGCTTCGGTCAGACCCTCGCGGATCTGTTTGACCCGCGCCGGATTATCGCCAATCGAGTCGCCGTCGGTGTCGAGCACGATATAGGTGTCGAGGGTGAACTGGCTGCTGGAGGTGATGACCCGGGCGTCGTGAATGTTCAGGTTGAGCTGGTCCATCGTTGCCACGGTCACGGCAAAGAAGTCGTGCTGGTCCGGGGCATAGATGAAGATCTGCGTGCCACCTTCGAACTCGCGCTGGGTGGTTTCCTTGACCAGCACCAGTGGTCCGCCGTCGGCCGGTTGCTGGAGTATCGCGTCGCTGTGCCAGGCCACGTCGCCGGCGGTGTGGCGCAGGAAATAGTCATCACCCAACTGCGCCCACAATTGCTCGACATCGTCCGGGTCGGTGCCGCCGCGCACCAGGATATCCAGGGCGGCGCTCTGGGTCTGGCGGATCTGCTCTTCGCGATCCACCGGGTTCTCCAGGCCACGGCGCAGGGCGCGCTTGGTCTCGGTGTAGAGCTGGCGCAGCAGGCTGGCGCGCCAGGAGTTCCACAGGGTCGGGTTGGTGGCGTTGATGTCGGCGACAGTCAGCACATACAGGTAGTCGAGGCGGGTTTCGTCGCCAACGATCTGGGCGAAATCGTGGATCACCTGCGGGTCGGACAAGTCCTTGCGCTGGGCGGTGGTCGACATCACCAGGTGGTTTTGCACCAGCCACACGATCAGGCGACTGTCCCACGTGGGCAGTTGATGACGCTGGCAAAAGGCCTCGGCATCCACGGCACCGATGTCCGAGTGATCGCCATGCCGGCCTTTGCCGATGTCGTGGTACAGGCCGGCCATGTAGATCAGCTCGGGCTTGGGCAGCTTGCCCATGACTTTGCTGGCCAGCGGGAATTTTTCCGACACCTGGGTGTACTGCAACTTACGCAGGTGTTTGATCAGGTTCAGGGTGTGGGCATCGACCGTATAGATGTGGAACAGGTCGTGTTGCATCTGCCCGACGATAAAGCCGAATTCGGGCAGATAACGCCCAAGGATGCCGTAACGGTTCATTCGCCGCAGGTTGCGGTGGATGCCGATCTTGCATTTGAACAATTCGATAAACAGGCTGGTGTTGCGAATATCGTTGCGGAAGTCGTCGTCGATCAGGTGGCGGTGTTCCCGCAGCAGGCGAATGGTGTCGGCGCGCACACCCTTGATTTCGGGCTGCTGGGCCATCAGCACGAAGATTTCGAGCATGGCGAACGGCGTGCGGCGAAAGACGTTGTCGTTGCGTGCCTCGATGTAGCCGTCATGCAACTGGAAACGCGAGTTGATCGGCTGCGGTGGCGCTTCGTCTTCCGGTGCGAGGATGACTTCCTCGAAGTGCTGGATGATCAGGTCGCTGAGTTGGGCGATGCTCATGACCACCCGATAATACTGTTGCATGAAATTTTCGATGGCTTGCTTGGCGTCGTCGCCTTTGAAGCCCAGCAGCCCGGCAATGGTGCGCTGGTGATCGAACAGCAGGCGGTCTTCGGCGCGGCCGGCCAGCATGTGCAGGGCATAGCGAACCTTCCACAGGAACTCCTGGGAGGAGGCGAGCAGGGCGTTTTCGCTCTCTACCAGGAACCCTTCGCCTGCCAGTGCCCGCAGGTTCAGGGTGCCGTATTCGCGACGGGCCACCCACAGAATCGTCTGGATATCCCGCAGGCCGCCGGGTGAGCCTTTGACGTTGGGTTCCAGGTTGTATTCGGTGTCGTTGTACTTGTGGTGGCGAGCCTTTTGTTCGGCATGCTTGGCCAGGAAGAAGTCCTTGCTCGGCCACATGTGCCCGGTGCTGGTGACGTCCAGCATGCGCTGGCGCAAACGCTCGGGGCCGGCGATGGTGCGGCTTTCCATCAGGTTGGTGACGACCGTCAGGTCGGCGCGGGCCTCGACGGCGCATTCGTCGACCGAGCGAACGCTCTGGCCGACCTCCAGGCCGATGTCCCACAACAGCGTCAGAAAACGCTCGATGGAATCGCGGAAAACCTCGTGGTCGGCGCTTTCCAGAAGGATCAGCAAGTCGATATCGGAATAAGGGTGCAATTCGCCACGGCCGTAGCCGCCGACCGCGACCAGCGCGATGTCGGCGTCCTCGCTCCAGCTGAACTGCTCCCAGGCCTTTTGCAGGATGTTATCGACGAACCAGGCGCGATCCTCGATCAGCCGGCGAATGTCCCGGCCATTGCGAAAACGCGTGTCGAGCACTTCGCGGGCCTGGCGGATCGCCTTCTTGAAGGCCGCGATCGGGCTTGCCTTCAGGGCCAGTTCAGCCTGGAACTGGCCGCGGTCGAAGAGTTCGGGATCCACCTGCGGCATCGATTGGCTTTCCTTTCTATAGGCGATGTACGGTAGCGGGATCAGGCCGAAACGCGAGGGATGGTGTCATCACTGCGCAGGGTGAAGATCTCGTAACCGGTTTCGGTCACCAGCAGGGTGTGTTCCCACTGTGCCGAGAGCTTGCGGTCCTTGGTGATCGCGGTCCAGCCGTCGCCCAGTACCTTGGTGTCGGCGCGGCCCTGGTTGATCATCGGCTCGATGGTGAAGGTCATGCCGGCCTTGAGTTCCATGCCGGTGCCGGCGCGGCCGTAGTGCAGGATCTGCGGCTCCTCGTGGAACACCTTGCCGATACCATGGCCGCAGAATTCGCGAACCACCGAGAAGCCGTTCTTTTCCGCATGCTTCTGGATAATTTCGCCGATGTCGCCCAGGCGGCAGCCGGGTTTGACGATCTCGATCGCCTTGTACATGCATTCCTGGGTCACCTGGGACAGGCGCTCGGCCCAGACAGGTACGTTGCCGACGTGGAACATCCGGCTGGTATCACCGTGGAAACCGTCCTTGATGACGGTGACGTCGATGTTCAGGGTGTCGCCATCTTTGAGCGGCTTGTCGTTTGGAATGCCATGGCAGACCACATGGTTGATCGACGTGCAGATCGACTTTGGATAGCCCTTGTAATTGAGCGGGGCCGGGATGGCTTTCTGCTCATTGACGATGTAGTCGTGGCAGATCTGGTTCAGTTGATCGGTGGTAACGCCCGGCTTGACGTATTCGGCAATCATTTCCAGCACATCGGCGGCCAGTTTGCCGGCGATACGCATTTTGGCGATATCCTCGGGAGTTTTGAGGGTGACGGTCATACAGGCTCTCTCTGCGCCAGGCGGCGCTTTCTAAACGGAAGGGGCAATGCGCGATCGAACTTCGCGGCCCTGAAAAATACGATTCTACCAGACGATCAACGCAAATCTGCGGCCGTGTGCATCGCTTCTCTCTATAGAATGGTGCATTCTTGGCGGATTCCAAGGGGTGGAACAAAACGCTCGCCAGGATTTCAGAATCCGGGTTCCGTTTTGTCCTGTCTTGTGATATAAAATGCGCCGCTTTCCGGGGATGTCCCGGGAAGCCTAAATCCACACACGTGTCGACACGATGACCTGGGTGCCTTCAGCTGATGCTGCTGGTTGGTCATTGGGATACGTGGAGGCCAAACCCGACTTATTAAGGAACTATCATGTCCCAAGTCAACATGCGCGATATGCTGAAGGCCGGTGTGCACTTCGGTCACCAGACCCGTTACTGGAACCCGAAAATGGGCAAGTACATTTTCGGTGCGCGTAACAAGATCCACATCATCAACCTTGAAAAAACCCTGCCAATGTTCAACGAAGCTCTGACTTTCGTAGAGCGTCTGGCCCAGGGCAAAAACAAGATTCTGTTCGTCGGCACCAAGCGTTCCGCTGGCAAGATCGTTGCTGAAGAAGCAGCACGTTGCGGTTCGCCGTACGTCGATCACCGCTGGTTGGGCGGCATGCTGACCAACTTCAAGACCATCCGTGCTTCCATCAAGCGTCTGCGTGACCTTGAAGTACAAGCCGAAGACGGTACTTTCGCCAAGCTGACCAAGAAAGAAGCGCTGATGCGCACTCGTGACCTGGAAAAGCTGGATCGTTCCCTGGGTGGTATCAAGGATATGGGCGGTCTGCCAGACGCTCTGTTCGTTATCGACGTTGATCACGAGCGCATCGCGATCACCGAAGCCAACAAGCTGGGCATCCCGGTTATCGGCGTAGTCGATACCAACAGCAGCCCGGAAGGCGTTGACTACATCATCCCAGGCAACGATGACGCAATCCGCGCTATCCAGTTGTACATGGGTTCGATGGCTGACGCTGTCATCCGCGGTCGCAACAATGTTGCCGGCGGCACCGAAGTTTTCGTTGAAGAAGCTCCGGTAGCAGCAGCTGAGTAATTGACGCCTTGGCGTTGACTCAGTAAGCAAAAAGGGGGCTTGGCCCCCTTTTTGCCACCTCGAAAACCATTTGTCGGCGCCCACTGCTCTATCTGTAACGTGCGGCAGCTAACAAGGGTGGTTCGGGAAGAATTGATCGCCCGTTCGATCGGGTGGAATGGTTGAAAACCTATCCAAGAGGATTTTGAAATGGCAGAGATTACTGCAGCGTTGGTCAAAGAACTGCGCGAGCGTACTGGCGAAGGCATGATGGACTGCAAAAAGGCCTTGACCAAGGCTGGCGGCGACATCGAGAAAGCCATTGATGACATGCGTGCTTCGGGCGCCATCAAGGCTGCCAAGAAAGCCGGCAACGTTGCCGCTGAAGGCGCTATCGCCATCAAGGCTGACGACAAGGCAGCCGTGCTGCTGGAAGTTAACTCGCAGACCGACTTCCTGGCCCTGCAAGACGACTTCAAGAACTTCGTTGCTGCCTGCGTAGAAAAAGCCTTCGACGAAAAACTGACCGACGCAGCTCCGCTGATCGCCGCTCAGGAATCGGCTCGTGAAGCTCTGGTCGCCAAAGTAGGCGAGAACGTCAATATTCGTCGCCTGGTACGCGTAGAGGGCGACGTTGTCGGCACCTACCTGCACGGTAACAAGATCGGTGTTGCTGTTGTTCTCAAGGGCGGCGATGTTCAGCTGGCCAAAGAGATCGCCATGCACGTGGCGGCAAGCAACCCTGAGTTCCTGCTGCCATCGCAGGTTTCGCCAGAAGCCATCGAGCGCGAGAAGGGCGTTTTCCTGACCCTGAACGAAGACAAGATGAAAGGCAAGCCAGCTGAAATCGTCGAGAAGATGATCGCCGGCCGTATCACCAAGTTCCTGGCTGAAGCCAGCCTGGTAGAGCAAGCTTTTGTGATGAACCCGGAAGTCACCGTTGGTGCCCTGGCCAAGAAAGCCGGCGCTGAAATCGTTTCCTTCACTTACTTCAAAGTAGGCGAAGGCATCGAGAAGCCAGTGGACAACTTCGCAGAAGAAGTTGCTGCCCAGCTGGCTGCCGCCAAGCAATAAGACGGTTTTTTAACTGTCGCCCAGAAGAGGCTGCCCGCTCACGCGCGCAGCCTCTTTTCAGATGGGGTATCAATTTTTATTTGGTTTCCCTTTGGAACTGGCTTACAAAGCCATGTTCCGATGGCGCTGAAGCAGTGCCAAGCTAGAGTGAGCGTCAGCTGTAAAACAGCTCGCAAAGAATTTTTTTTTAAATACGCCGCAGGAGAGATTCGCAATGGCTCAGCAGGGCAGTGGTTATCAGGCTCGCTATAAACGCATTCTACTCAAGCTTAGCGGCGAGGCCCTGATGGGCTCGGAAGAGTTCGGGATCGATCCGAAAGTTCTGGATCGCATGGCATTGGAAGTTGGCCAGCTGGTCGGCATCGGCGTTCAGGTTGGTCTGGTTATCGGTGGTGGCAACCTGTTCCGCGGTGAAGCGCTGAGCAAGGCTGGCATGGACCGGGTCACCGGCGACCACATGGGCATGCTGGCCACTGTGATGAACGCCCTGGCGATGCGCGACGCCCTTGAGCGCGCCAACATCTCGGCCATCGTGATGTCCGCTATTTCCATGGTTGGCGTGACCGATCACTACGATCGTCGCAAGGCCATGCGTCACCTGAATTCCAAGGACGTGGTGATTTTCGCGGCCGGTACCGGCAACCCGTTCTTTACGACGGATTCGGCAGCCTGTCTGCGTGCAATCGAAATCGATGCCGATGTCGTGCTCAAGGCGACCAAGGTCGATGGTGTCTACACCGCTGACCCGTTCAAAGACCCGCATGCCGAGAAGTTCGATCATCTGACTTATGATGAAGTGCTGGATCGCAAGCTGGGTGTGATGGATCTGACGGCCATTTGCCTGTGCCGCGACCACAAGATGCCACTACGCGTATTTAACATGAACAAGCCCGGCGCCCTGCTGAATATCGTACACGGCGGCGCTGAAGGGACCCTGATCGAGGAAGGCGAACAATGATCAACGAAATCAAGAAAGACGCTAAAGAGCGCATGCAGAAGTCTGTGGAGTCCCTGTCGCACAACTTCGGCCGCATCCGTACCGGCCAGGCGCACCCGAGCATCCTGGAAGGCGTGATGGTGCCGTACTACGGCGCTGACACCCCGATCAAGCAAGTGGCCAACATCACCGTCAAGGACGCCCGCACCCTGCAAGTCGTTGCCTTCGAGCGCAACATGCTCGGCGCAGTCGACAAGGCTATCGGCAGTGCAGGTCTGAACTTGAACCCGACCAACCTCGGCGAGCTGCTGCTGATCAGCATGCCGGCCCTGACCGAAGAAACCCGCCGCGGTTTCACCAAGCAGGCCCGTGACGTGGCTGAAGACGCTCGTGTTGCCGTGCGCAACATCCGTCGCGATGCCAACAGCTCGTTGAAAGACCTGGTCAAAGAAAAAGAGATCAGCGAAGACGAAGAGCGTCGCGCCACTGGCGAGATCGACGACCTGACCAAGAAATTCGTGGCTGAAATCGACGCGAAGCTGGCAGAGAAAGAAAAAGACCTGATGGCCGTATAAGGGTCGCGTTTTCATGGAAAAGACTAAGCAGACTGCACCGTCCGCGGTGCCGCGCCATGTCGCGATCATCATGGATGGTAACAATCGCTGGGCGAAAAAACGCTTTATGCCAGGTGTCGCCGGGCATAAAGCGGGCGTGGATGCGGTACGTGCAGTCATTGAAGTCTGCGCCGAGGCCAAGGTCGAAGTGCTGACCCTGTTCGCCTTCTCCAGCGAGAACTGGCAACGTCCGGCCGATGAGGTCAGCGCTTTGATGGATCTGTTCTTCAAGGCGCTGCGTCGTGAGGCCAAGCGCCTCAACGACAACAACATCAGCCTGCGCATCATTGGTGACCGCTCGCGTTTTCATCCTGAGCTGCAGGCTGCCATGCGTGAAGCCGAGGCCATGACGGTTGGTGCCAATCGTTTTGTTCTGCAGATCGCCGCCAATTACGGCGGTCAGTGGGATATCGCGCAAGCTGCGCAACGACTGGCGCGAGAAGTTCAGGCCGGGCACTTGCGTCCGGAAGACATCACGCCTGATCTGCTGCAGACCTGCCTGGTCACGGGCGATCTGCCGTTGCCGGACCTGTGCATCCGCACCGGTGGCGAGCACCGCATCAGCAACTTCCTGCTCTGGCAACTGGCCTATGCCGAGTTGTATTTCTCCGACCTGTTCTGGCCGGACTTCAAACACGATGCCATGCGCAATGCGCTGGCCGATTTTGCTTCCCGCCAGCGCCGCTTCGGTAAAACGAGCGAGCAGGTCGAGGCTGGAGCCCGGGTTTAATGCTTAAACAACGAATCATCACCGCACTGATCCTGCTGCCGATTGCCTTGTGCGGATTCTTTCTGCTTGAAGGTTCCGGTTTTGCACTGTTCATCGGGCTGGTCGTGACCCTTGGTGCCTGGGAATGGGCGCGTCTGGCGGGTTTTGCCACTCAAGCGTACCGCGTTGGCTATGCCGCTGTGGTCGCTCTGGTGCTGTTCCTCATGTACATCCTGCCCGGCCTCGCGCCTTGGGTATTGGGCGCTTCAGTGCTGTGGTGGGCAGTGGCGACGTATCTGGTGCTGACCTATCCGCGCTCGAGCGAGCAATGGTCCAGTGCGGCGACCAAGTTGGTGATCGGCCTGTTGATTCTGCTGCCGGCCTGGCAAGGTCTGGTGCAGATCAAGCAATACCCGTTGGGTAACTGGCTGATCATGGCGGTGATGGTGTTGGTCTGGGGTGCCGATATTGGCGCCTACTTCTCCGGTCGCGCTTTCGGCAAACGCAAGCTCGCACCACAGGTCAGTCCGGGCAAAAGCTGGGAGGGCGTGTACGGTGGTCTCGCGCTGAGCCTGGTGATTACCACAATCGTTGGTCTGGTACGCGACTGGACGGTGGCGGAGCTGCTCAAAGGGTTGATCGGTGCCGCGCTGATCGTGTTCATTTCGGTGGTGGGTGATCTCACTGAAAGCATGTTCAAGCGTCAGTCCGGGATCAAGGACAGCAGTAATCTGCTTCCGGGTCACGGCGGCGTGCTGGATCGTATCGACAGCCTGACGGCAGCGATTCCGGTGTTTGCGGTGCTGCTGTGGATGGCTGCACCATGAGCCGCCCGCAACAGATTACCGTTCTGGGGGCGACCGGCTCGATTGGCCTGAGCACGCTCGACGTCATCGCTCGTCACCCTGATCGATATCAGGTCTTTGCCTTGACTGGCTTCACCCGCTTGAGTGAATTGCTGGCGCTCTGCGTGCGCCATGTCCCGCGATTTGCCGTGGTGCCTGAGATCGCAGCTGCCCGCACCCTGCAAGATGATTTGCGCGCGGCGGGTCTCTCGACCCGTGTTCTGGTGGGTGAGGAAGGTTTGTGTCAGGTCGCTTCCGATCCGGAAGTCGATACGGTCATGGCGGCCATCGTCGGTGCGGCGGGTTTGCGCCCGACACTGGCGGCGGTGGAGACCGGCAAGAAAATTCTGCTGGCCAATAAAGAGGCGCTGGTCATGTCCGGCGCGCTGTTCATGCAGGCCGTGCGCAAGAGCGGTTCGGTGTTGCTGCCGATCGATAGCGAGCACAACGCCATTTTCCAGTGCATGCCGCTCGATTATGCCCGTGGCCTTGAGGTGGTTGGCGTACGTCGGATTCTGCTGACGGCTTCCGGCGGTCCGTTTCGACAGACGCCCATGGCGGAGCTGGCGAATGTTTCTCCCGATCAGGCGTGTGCTCATCCGAACTGGTCCATGGGGCGAAAAATCTCCGTCGACTCGGCCAGCATGATGAACAAGGGGCTTGAGTTGATCGAAGCCTGCTGGCTGTTCGATGCCAAGCCTTCGCAGGTGGAGGTGGTGATTCACCCGCAAAGTGTGATCCATTCGCTGGTCGACTACGTCGATGGTTCTGTTCTGGCACAGCTGGGTAATCCGGACATGCGCACGCCCATCGCCAATGCCCTGGCCTGGCCGGAGCGGATTGACTCGGGTGTGGCGCCGCTGGACCTGTTTGCCATTGCGCGGCTGGACTTCCAGGCGCCCGATGAAGAACGTTTTCCGTGCCTGCGTCTGGCTCGTCAGGCGGCCGAAGCGGGTAACAGCGCGCCAGCCATGCTCAATGCGGCGAACGAAGTGGCGGTAGCGGCATTTCTCGACGAACGGGTTCGTTACCCGGAAATCGCGAGTATCATCGAGGAAGTACTGAATCTGGAGCCCGTAGTGGCGGTGGATGATCTCGATGCAGTGTTCACGGCAGACGCGAAGGCCCGATTGCTGGCCGGACAATGGTTGAGCCGTCACGGGCGGTAAATGCTGCGGATAGTTGGCCCAGGCAGCAGCGGATAGGAATGCGGAGAAAGTAGATGAGCGCGCTCTATATGATTGTCGGCACCCTGGTCGCTCTGGGTGTGCTGGTTACCTTCCACGAGTTCGGCCATTTTTGGGTCGCGCGTCGCTGTGGGGTCAAAGTGCTGCGTTTCTCCGTAGGCTTCGGCATGCCTTTGCTGCGTTGGCACGACAAGCAGGGCACCGAATTTGTCGTCGCCGCCATCCCGTTGGGCGGCTACGTCAAAATGCTCGACGAGCGCGAAGGTGAAGTACCGCTCGATCAGCTTGATCAATCCTTCAATCGTAAATCCGTTCGTCAGCGCATTGCCATCGTAGCGGCGGGGCCGATTGCCAACTTCCTGCTGGCATTTACGTTCTTCTGGGTATTGGCAATGCTCGGCAGCGAGCAGGTGCGTCCGGTCATCGGCGCTGTCGAGTCCGGGAGTATCGCGGCCAAGGCAGGTTTGAGCCCTGGCCAGGAAATCGTGGCCATTGATGGTGAGGCGACTTCCGGCTGGGCAGCGGTGAACCTGCAACTGGTGCGTCGCCTGGGCGAAAGCGGTTCGTTGCAGATAGTGGTGCACGAACAGGGTTCCACGGCCGACTCTCCTCGTGAACTTGTGCTGGACAAGTGGCTCAAAGGGGCTGACGAGCCCGACCCTATCCATTCTTTGGGGATTCGTCCATGGCGTCCGGCATTGCCGCCTGTCCTGGCCGAGCTCGATCCAAAGGGGCCGGCCAAGGCTGCCGGCCTGAAGACCGGTGACCGGTTGGTCGCGCTCGATGGTCGTACGCTCGATGACTGGCAGCAGGTTGTCGATACCGTCCGTATGCATCCTGATACCAAAATCATGCTGCGGGTTGAGCGCGACGGTGCTCAGATCGACGTCCCGGTAACACTTGCCGCTCGCGGCGAGAGCAAGTCACCCAGCGGTTATTTGGGGGCAGGGGTGAAAGCGATCGACTGGCCGCCGGAGATGATCCGCGAGGTCAGCTACGGGCCATTGGCAGCAATTGGCGAGGGGGCTCGACGCACCTGGACCATGAGCGTGCTGACCCTCGATTCACTGAAGAAAATGTTGTTCGGCGAGCTCTCGGTAAAAAACTTGAGTGGACCGATAACCATTGCTAAAGTGGCGGGCGCTTCGGCCCAGTCGGGTGTTGCTGATTTCCTGAATTTCCTTGCTTATCTGAGTATTAGCTTGGGCGTTCTGAATTTGTTGCCCATTCCGGTACTGGATGGGGGGCATTTGTTGTTTTATCTGATCGAGTGGGTGCGTGGTCGTCCCTTGTCAGATCGGGTGCAAGGTTGGGGGATACAGATCGGTATCAGTTTGGTGATCGGGGTGATGTTGCTTGCTCTGGTTAATGATCTGGGTCGACTGTAACGCTTCGCTGAATTGCGAATCTGCCGCATTTTGCGGCAGTTTGTTTATTGCCAGTTGGAATAAGAAAGGACTTCATGAAACGTCTGCTGCTAACTGCGGTTCTCACCGTATTGATGATCGCCGAAGTTCACGCCGAGTCCTTCACTATCTCTGATATTCGCGTCAATGGCCTCCAGCGGGTCTCCGCGGGTAGCGTCTTTGGTGCTTTGCCGTTGAACGTCGGTGAACAGGCGGATGATCGTCGCCTGGTGGAATCCACTCGTGCGTTGTTCAAAACCGGTTTCTTTCAAGATATCCAGCTGGGCCGCGATGGCAACGTCCTGGTCATCACGGTAGTCGAGCGCCCGTCGGTCGCCAGTATCGAGATCGAAGGCAACAAGGCGATCTCTACCGAAGACCTGATGAAAGGCCTCAAGCAATCCGGTCTGGCCGAAGGCGAGATCTTCCAGCGTGCCACCCTCGAAGGTGTGCGTAACGAGCTGCAACGTCAGTACGTCGCCCAGGGTCGCTACTCGGCTACCGTCGACACCGAAGTGGTGCCGCAGCCGCGTAACCGCGTCGGCCTGAAGGTCAACATCAACGAAGGCACCGTTGCGGCTATCCAGCACATCAACGTGGTGGGCAACACGGTCTTCCCTGACGAAGACCTGATCGACCTGTTCGAACTCAAGACCACCAACTGGTTGTCGTTCTTCAAGAACGACGACAAGTACGCCCGTGAAAAGCTGTCCGGTGACCTGGAGCGCCTGCGTTCCTACTATCTGGACCGTGGCTACATCAACATGGATATCGCTTCGACTCAGGTCTCCATTACGCCAGACAAGAAACACGTCTACATCACCGTCAACGTCAACGAAGGCGAGAAGTACACCGTTCGTGACGTCAAGCTCAGCGGTGACCTGAAAGTCCCTGAAGACCAGATCAAGTCCCTGTTGCTGGTGCAAAAAGGCCAGGTGTTCTCGCGCAAGCTGATGACCACCACCTCCGAACTGATCACCCGTCGCCTGGGTAACGAGGGTTACACCTTCGCCAACGTCAACGGTGTGCCTCAACCGCACGACGAAGATCACACCGTAGACATCCTGTTCGCGGTCGATCCGGGCAAGCGTGCCTACGTGAACCGCATCAACTTCCGTGGCAACACCAAGTCCGAAGACGAAGTGCTGCGTCGTGAAATGCGTCAGATGGAAGGCGGCTGGGCTTCCACTTACCTGATCGACCAATCCAAGACCCGTCTTGAACGTCTGGGCTTCTTCAAGGAAGTCAACGTTGAGACTCCGGCCGTGCCGGGTGTCGATGACCAGGTGGACGTCAACTACAGCGTTGAAGAACAAGCCTCCGGTTCGATTACCGCCAGCGTCGGTTTCGCCCAGAGCGCCGGTCTGATCCTCGGTGGTTCGATCACCCAGAACAACTTCCTGGGTACCGGTAACAAGGTCAGCGTCGGCTTGACCAAAAGCGAATACCAGACCCGCTATAACTTCGGCTTTGTCGACCCCTACTGGACCGCCGATGGCGTGAGCCTGGGTTACAACGCGTTCTACCGTACGACTGACTATGACGAGCTCGATACTGACATCGCCAGCTACGCCGTAGACAGCCTGGGTGCAGGCGTGAGCGTTGGCTACCCGATCAGCGAGACTTCGCGTCTGACCTTTGGCCTGACAGCTCAGCAGGACGAGATCAAGACAGGTGTGTACACCGTTGACGAGATCTTCGACTTCGTTAACAAGGAAGGCGACAAGTACCTGAACTTCAAGGCTTCGGCCGGTTGGTCCGAGTCCACCCTGAACAAGGGTGTGCTCGCTACCCGTGGCCATTCCCAGAGCCTGGTGCTGGAATCCACGATTCCAGGCAGCGACCTGTCGTTCTTCAAGCTCGACTACCGTGGCCAGTTGTTCCAGCCATTGAGCGAGAACTACACCATGCGCCTGCACACCGAGCTGGGTTATGGCGATGGCTACGGGTCGACGGATGGCTTGCCATTCTATGAAAACTACTATGCTGGTGGTTTCAACTCGGTTCGTGGCTTCAAGGACAGCACCCTGGGGCCTCGCAGTACACCAAGTACCGGCAAGAACCCTGGTACAGCGGTCGACC
Organism: Pseudomonas jessenii; assembly: GCF_002236115.1. Classification (GTDB taxonomy): domain Bacteria; phylum Pseudomonadota; class Gammaproteobacteria; order Pseudomonadales; family Pseudomonadaceae; genus Aquipseudomonas; species Aquipseudomonas jessenii. The sequence goes on from NZ_NIWT01000004.1 coordinate 518,503, forward strand.
CGGACCAGGATCCGCTGCCGTTCGGTGGTAACGTCCTGATCCAGGGTGGTGTGGAGGTTCTGTTCCCGCTGCCGTTCATCAAGGATCAACGCTCCCTGCGGACCTCGGTATTCTGGGATGTGGGTAACGTGTTCGATTCATCTTGCTCGGATACCACAAACGCGGATGGCTCGAAGTCCAACACCAAGTGCAACGATATCAGTCTGAGCAACATGGCCAGTTCCGTCGGTGTGGGTGTGACCTGGGTCACCGCACTGGGTCCTCTGAGTTTCGCCTTGGCCATGCCAGTCAAGAAACCGGATGACGCTGAAACTCAAGTGTTCCAATTCTCTCTCGGCCAGACGTTCTAAGCGTCTGACCCAAGATAACGACAATGAATTTTGTAGGGGTGCATCGTGCGTAAGTTGACTCAATTGGTTCTCCTGGCCAGCGTACTGGTCGCTGGTCCGGCGTTCGCCGACATGAAAATTGCTGTTCTGAACTATCAGATGGCTCTGCTGGAGTCCGATGCGGCCAAGAAATACGCCGTGGATGCCGAGAAGAAGTTCGGTCCTCAGCTGACGAAGCTCAAGACGCTGGAAAGCAGCGCCAAGGGCATTCAGGACCGTCTGATGGCCGGTGGCGACAAAATGCAGCAGGGCGAGCGCGAGCGTCTGGAGCTTGAATTCAAGCAAAAGGCCCGTGACTTCCAGTTCCAGTCCAAGGAGCTGAACGAAGCCAAAGCCGTTGCCGACCGTGAAATGCTGAAGCAGCTCAAGCCGAAACTGGACAGCGCTGTGGAAGAAGTCATCAAGAAAGGTGCTTTTGACCTGGTCTTCGAGCGTGGCGCAGTGATTGATGTCAAGCCTCAGTACGACATCACTCGCCAGGTTATCGAGCGCATGAATCAGCTGAAGTAACTATGACAGCGACTATAAAGCTCGGCCAATTGGCCGAGTTCCTCGGCGCCACGCTACGTGGCGACCCGGAGAAAGAAATTACTGGGCTAGCCACTTTGCAAGAGGCTGGCCCAGCTCAGTTGAGCTTTCTCGCAAACCCTCAATACCGTAAGTACCTGGCAGATAGTCAGGCCGCAGCTCTGTTACTGAAGGCTGCTGATGCTGAAGGTTTTGCCGGTAATGCGCTGATGGTGCCTGATCCGTATCTGGCCTACGCGCGCGTTTCCCACCTGTTCGATCCAAAGCCGAAAGCGGCTGCCGGCATTCACCCGACAGCCGTTGTGGCCGAGGACGCGGTGGTTGACCCGGCTGCGAGTATTGGTGCCTTTGCGGTGATCGAAAGCGCGGCACGTATTGCTGCGGGTGTGACCATCGGTGCGCATTGCTTCATCGGTGCCCGTTGCGAAATTGGCGAAGGCGGCTGGCTGGCCCCGCGGGTCACGCTGTACCACGACGTGCGCATCGGCAAGCGTGTGGTCATTCAGTCAGGTGCCGTGCTTGGTGGCGAAGGTTTCGGTTTTGCCAATGAGAAAGGTGTCTGGCAGAAAATTGCCCAGATCGGTGGTGTGTTGGTCGGTGACGATGTGGAGATTGGTGTGAATACCGCTATCGACCGCGGCGCATTGGCCGATACCGTTCTCGGTAATGGTGTGAAGCTCGACAACCAGATCCAGATCGCCCACAACGTTCAGGTCGGTGATCACACCGCCATGGCCGCCTGCGTCGGGATCTCCGGCAGCACCAAAATCGGCAAGCATTGCATGCTCGCTGGCGGTGTAGGGCTGGTGGGGCATATCGAAATTTGCGACAACGTTTTCATCACCGGGATGACCATGGTGACCCACTCGATTACCGAAAAGGGTTCCTATTCTTCCGGAACGGCAATGCAGCCAGCAGCCGAATGGCGCAAAAGCGCGGCTCGCATCCGTCAGCTCGATGACATCGCGCGGCGCCTGCGACAGCTGGAAAAGCGTGTAGGGGAAGTGACCCCTGACGGTAATGCTTCATCAGATGGCTGATACCATTTCCATATCAAGTGTGCACAGCCGTTAGACTGCTTGCTTGATTTGCTAGAGGGGCGTGTGTCAGTCGCGCGCTCCCAATCTTTACATAGGCTTCCCCCCGAAATGATGGACATCAACGAGATTCGCGAATACCTGCCTCACCGTTACCCGTTCCTGCTGGTGGACCGGGTAGTGGAGCTGGATGTTGAAGGCAAGCGCATTCGCGCCTACAAGAATGTCAGCATCAATGAACCGTTCTTCAATGGTCACTTCCCTGCGCATCCAATCATGCCGGGCGTATTGATCATCGAAGCAATGGCTCAGGCTGCCGGGATCCTTGGTTTCAAAATGCTCGACGTGAAACCGGCTGACGGCACGCTCTATTACTTCGTCGGGTCCGACAAGCTGCGCTTCCGCCAGCCGGTTTTGCCGGGCGATCAGCTGATCCTTGAGGCCAAGTTCATCAGCTGCAAGCGTCAGATCTGGAAGTTCGAGTGCCAGGCTTCGGTCGATGGCAAGCCTGTCTGCTCGGCTGAAATCATCTGTGCGGAACGCAAGCTATGAGTTTGATTGACCCTCGTGCAATCATCGATCCGACAGCCGTTCTGGCTGACGGCGTCGAGGTCGGCCCGTGGTCGATCGTCGGCGCAGGTGTGGAAATCGGCGAGGGGACAGTCATCGGGCCGCACGTGATTCTCAAGGGCCCGACCCGAATCGGTAAGCACAATCGCATCTACCAGTTTTCCTCGGTGGGCGAAGACACACCCGACCTGAAGTACAAGGGCGAGGAAACCCGCCTGGTGATCGGTGATCACAACGTCATCCGTGAAGGCGTGACGATTCACCGTGGCACCATCCAGGACCGCTCGGAAACGACCCTGGGCGACCACAATCTGATCATGGCCTATGCCCACATAGGCCACGACAGCGTTATCGGCAACCATTGCATCCTGGTGAACAACACCGCACTGGCGGGCCATGTGCATGTGGAAGACTGGGCGATCCTTTCCGGTTTTACCCTGGTTCACCAGTATTGCCACATTGGCGCCCACAGCTTTTCAGGTATGGGTACAGCGATCGGCAAGGATGTTCCTGCGTATGTCACGGTGTTCGGCAACCCTGCCGAAGCCCGGAGCATGAACTTCGAGGGCATGCGCCGTCGGGGCTTCAGCGAAGATGCGATTCACGCGCTGCGTCGTGCCTACAAGGTGGTGTACCGCCAGGGCCTGACCGTGGAGCAGGCGCTCGCCGAACTGGCGGAGCCTTCTGCGCAGTTCCCGGAAGTAGCGGTGTTCCGTGACTCCATCCAGTCTTCGACCCGCGGCATCACCCGCTAACCATGGCCAATCTGCGTATTGCGCTGGTAGCAGGTGAGGCTTCCGGTGACATTCTGGGTGCGGGTCTCATGCGCGCGCTCAAGGCTCGCCACCCGGCGGTCGAGTTCATCGGTGTCGGTGGTCCGTTGATGCAGGCTGAAGGCCTGACCTCGTATTTTCCGATGGAGCGTCTGTCCGTCATGGGCCTGGTGGAAGTGCTGGGCCGATTGCGCGAGTTGCTGGCTCGGCGCAAGAAGCTGGTCGCCGACCTGATCGACGCGAAACCCGATGTATTCATCGGTATCGACGCGCCGGACTTCAACCTCAATATCGAACTCAAGCTGCGCCAGGCCGGGATCAAGACGGTGCATTACGTCAGCCCGTCGGTTTGGGCCTGGCGTCAGAAACGCGTGCTGAAGATTCGCGAAGGCTGCGACCTGATGCTCACGCTGTTCCCGTTCGAAGCCAGATTCTACGAAGAGAAAGGCGTGCCGGTGCGTTTCGTCGGCCATACCCTGGCCGATGCCATTCCACTGCAAGCCGATCGCGCTGCTGCGCGGGCCGAACTCGGTTTGCCTGACGGGCCGCTGGTGGCGTTGATGCCAGGCAGCCGTGGCGGTGAAGTTGGCCGGCTCGGTTCATTGTTTCTCGATACGGCGCAGCGCCTGCGTGCGTTGCGCCCGGGGGTGCGGTTTGTCATGCCGTGCGCCAGCGCGCAACGTCGCGCACAGCTCGAAGAACTGTTGGCCGGTCGCGATCTGCCGCTGACCCTGCTCGACGGGCAATCTCATCTGGCCCTGGCAGCGTGCGATGCGGTGTTGATTGCCTCCGGTACCGCGACGCTTGAAGCGTTGCTGTACAAGCGACCGATGGTGGTCGCCTATCGCCTGGCGCCGCTGACGTTCTGGATTCTCAAGCGCATGGTGAAAAGCCCCTACATTTCGTTGCCGAACCTGTTGGCCCAACGTCTGTTGGTGCCCGAGTTGTTGCAGGACGATGCCACGGTCGAAGCGCTGGCCCAGACCTTGTCGCCACTGATCGAGGATGGGGAAGAGCAGACCCGCGGTTTTGACGAGATTCACCGGACCCTGCGTCTGGATGCCTCCAACCAGGCTGCGGACGCAGTGCTGAACCTGATCGGCCAAGTAAAATGAGTAAAACGAATATGCAGATGGGGCTGGATTTCACCTTGGTCGCTGAAATCGAAGAGTTGGTTGCCGGTGTCGATGAGGTGGGTCGCGGCCCGCTCTGTGGTGCGGTGGTGACAGCGGCGGTGATCCTCGATCCGAACCGCCCGATCCTCGGCCTGAATGACTCGAAGAAGCTCACCGAAGCCCGTCGCGAAAAGCTCTACGACGAAATCTGCGAAAAAGCCCTGAGCTGGTGCATCGCTCGCGCCGAAGTCGAAGAAATCGACGAACTGAATATCCTGAACGCCACCATGTTGGCCATGCAGCGCGCGGTCGCCGGGCTGCACGTTCAGCCGAAGCTGGCGATGATCGACGGCAATCGTTGCCCGAAACTGCCGATGCGCTCCGAAGCCGTGGTCAAGGGCGATAGCAAGGTTCCAGCCATCGCCGCCGCATCGATTCTGGCCAAGGTCAGCCGTGATCGTGAAATGGCCGCGTTCGAATTGATCTACCCGGGTTACGGCATCGGCGGGCACAAAGGCTACCCGACGCCTGTTCATCTGGAAGCGCTGGCACGGCTTGGGCCGACCCCGATTCATCGGCGTTCGTTTGCCCCGGTGCGGCTGGCGTATGAGGCGCTAGAGAGCGCCGTAGAGAGTTAGTCGCAAGGCTGATTTTTTTTACCAAGGCCCGGTACAATCCGGGCCTTGTTGTCTTCATGTTTATAGACAGGATCACTATGCCGGCTTCATTCGTTCACCTACGCCTGCACACTGAATACTCCCTGGTCGACGGTCTGGTGCGGATCAAACCGCTGGTCAAGACCCTGGTGGGCATGAACATGCCTGCCGTGGCGGTCACCGACCAGAACAACATGTGTTCCCTGGTCAAATTCTATAAAAACGCCATGGGTGCCGGGATCAAGCCGATCTGCGGCGCCGACCTGTGGCTGTCGAACAAGGATCCGGACAACCCCCTGAGCCGGATCAGCCTGCTGGTGATGAACGCCGAAGGCTATCGCAACCTCACCGAACTGATTTCCCGCGGCTTTATCGATGGTCAGCGCAACGGCGCGATCATCATCGAGCGCGAATGGGTTGCTGAAGCCAACTCGGGCTTGATCATGCTGTCGGCGGCCAAAGAAGGCGAGATCGGCCAGGCCATGCTCAGCGGCAACCCCGCCGAGGCCGAAACCCTGGCCCGCGAATGGATGGACGTGTTTCCGGATCGTTTCTATCTGGAAATCCAGCGCACCAACCGCCCCAACGATGAAGAACAACTGCACGGCGCCGTGGCCCTGGCCGAGAAGCTCGGTGCGCCGCTGGTGGCGACCAACGACGTGCGTTTCATCAAGCAGGAAGACTTCGCTGCCCATGAAACCCGCGTCTGCATCGGTGAAGGCCGCGCCCTCGACGATCCGCGGCGTTCGAAGAATTACAGCGATCAGCAGTATCTCAAAAGCGCCGAGGAAATGGCCGAGCTGTTCAGCGACATTCCCGAAGCGCTGGAAAACACCGTCGAGATCGCCAAGCGCTGCAACATTGAAGTGAAGCTGGGCACGCACTTCCTGCCCAACTTCCCGATCCCTGATGGCATGACCATCGACGAATACTTCCGCAAGGTGTCCTTCGACGGCCTGGAGGAGCGCCTTGCCGTTCTGCTGCCCAAGGACACCACTGAAGACTACGAGGCCAAGCGCCAGGTCTATGTCGACCGGCTGAATTTCGAGCTGGATATCATTATCCAGATGGGGTTCCCCGGTTACTTCCTGATCGTGATGGACTTTATCCAGTGGGCCAAGAACAACGGCGTGCCGGTGGGGCCTGGCCGTGGATCGGGTGCCGGGTCGCTGGTGGCCTATGTGCAGAAGATCACCGACCTCGACCCGCTGGAATATGACCTGCTGTTCGAACGTTTCCTCAACCCGGAACGGGTATCCATGCCCGACTTCGACGTCGACTTCTGCATGGACGGTCGCGACCGGGTAATCGACTACGTAGCCGAGAAGTACGGCCGCAATGCCGTGAGCCAGATCATCACCTTCGGTTCCATGGCGGCAAAGGCCGTGGTCCGCGACGTGGCGCGGGTTCAGGGCAAGTCCTATGGCCTGGCGGATCGCCTGTCGAAGATGATTCCGTTCGAAGTCGGCATGACCCTGGAAAAGGCCTATGAGCAGGAAGAGATCCTGCGCGATTTCATCAAGGTCGATGAAGAGGCCGCGGAAATCTGGGAGATGGCCCGCAAGCTCGAAGGCGTTGTGCGTAACGTCGGCAAGCACGCCGGTGGTGTGGTAATCGCCCCGACCAAGCTGACCGACTTCTCGCCGATCTATTGCGACGAAGCCGGTGATGGCCTGGTAACCCAGTTCGACAAGGATGACGTCGAGGCGGCCGGCCTGGTGAAGTTCGACTTCCTCGGCCTGCGGACCCTGACGATCATCGACTGGGCGCTGAAAACGATCAACCGCGACCGTGCCAAGGTCAACGAACCGCCGCTGGATATCGCGTTCATCCCGCTGGATGACAAACCGACCTACACCTTGCTGCAAAAAGCCGAAACCACGGCGGTGTTCCAGCTTGAATCCCGGGGCATGAAGGAGCTGATCAAAAAGCTCAAGCCCGACTGCCTGGAAGACTTGATCGCACTGGTGGCACTGTTCCGTCCGGGCCCGCTGCAATCGGGCATGGTGGACGACTTCATCAACCGTAAGCACGGTCGCGCCGAGCTGGCGTATCCGCACTCGGACTACCAGTACGAAGGCCTCAAGCCGGTACTGGCACCGACTTACGGCATCATCCTGTACCAGGAACAGGTGATGCAGATTGCCCAGGTCATGGCCGGTTACACCCTCGGTGGTGCGGACATGCTGCGTCGAGCCATGGGTAAGAAAAAACCCGAGGAAATGGCCAAGCAGCGCGGTGGCTTCATTGAAGGTTGCGCCACCAACAATATCGACGCGGACCTCGCCGGTAACATTTTCGACCTGGTGGAAAAATTCGCCGGTTACGGCTTCAACAAATCCCACTCCGCCGCCTATGGCCTGGTGTCGTACCAGACCGCATGGCTGAAGGCGCACTACCCGGCGCCGTTCATGGCCGCGGTACTCTCTGCGGATATGCACAACACCGACAAGGTCGTGACCTTGATCGAAGAAGTGCGGACGATGAAGCTGCGTCTCGACGCGCCGGACGTGAACACGTCCGAATTCAAGTTCACGGTGAACGATGAAGGCCGGATCATTTACGGCCTGGGCGCCATCAAGGGCGTGGGTGAAGGCCCCGTCGAGGCGATCACCGAAGCGCGTCTGGCCGGTCCGTTCAAGGATCTGTTCGATTTCTGCGCACGGGTCGACCTCAAGCGCATCAACAAGCGCACCCTCGACGGTTTGATCCGCAGCGGTGCGCTGGATCGCCTCGGGCCGTATTTCCACGACGAGCAGAAAGCCTACCAGGCCAACATCGACCGTAATCGCGCGGTGCTGCTGACCGCCATGGAAGAGGCGATCAAGGCGGCCGAACAGACCGCGCGCACCCAGGACAGCGGTCACTCCGACCTGTTTGGCGGTCTGTTTGTCGAAGAAGACGCCGACGTCTACGCCAATCACCGCAAGGCCAAGGAACTGACCCTCAAGGAGCGCCTGAAGGGGGAGAAAGATACCCTCGGCCTGTACCTGACCGGTCACCCGATCGACGAGTACGAAGGTGAAATCCGTCGCTTCGCCCGCCAGCGCATCATCGACCTGAAACCGGCGCGTGATACCCAGACCGTTGCCGGGATGATCATCGCCTTGCGGGTGATGAAGAACAAAAAGGGCGACAAGATGGGGTTCATCACCCTCGACGACCGCTCCGGACGGATCGAGGCCTCGCTGTTTTCCGAGGCGTTCCATTCCGCGCAGTCACTGTTGCAAACCGACGCGATGGTGGTGGTCGAAGGCGAGGTCAGCAACGACGATTTCTCCGGTGGCCTGAAGTTGCGGGTCAAGCGGGTGATGAGCATGGAGGATGCGCGCACCAATCTGGCCGAAAGCCTGCGCCTGAAGTTGCATACCAAGGACCTCAAGGGCGATCAGCTACGCTGGCTGGGTGAACTGTTGAAGCGTCACCGCGGCGCGTGCCCGATCACCTTGGACTACACCAGCCCCGATGCGAAGGCCTTGTTGCAGTTCGGCGAAGGCTGGCGAATCGATCCGGCGGATGCGTTGATTCAAGCCCTGCGTGACCAGTTCGGGCGAGACAACGTCTTCCTCCAATACCGTTGACGGTCAGTGCTATCAGATTGCCCTGACCTTGACCTGAATTTTTAATCTCGACCTCAACGCGCCTGTCCCTTAAGGTAGGGCGCGAATAGACAACCGGCCGGCCCAAGAACCCTTGGGACTCGACCCAAGACGGACGCCTATGAACCCGAATTTTCTAGATTTCGAACAGCCGATCGCCGACCTGCAAGCCAAGATCGAAGAGTTGCGCTTGGTCGGTAATGACAATTCGCTGAATATCGGCGATGAGATCTCCCGCCTGCAGGACAAGAGCAAAACGCTGACCGAAGACATCTTCGGCAAGCTGACCAGCTGGCAGATCGCACGTCTGGCGCGTCACCCGAAACGTCCGTATACCCTGGACTACATCGAACACATCTTCACCGAGTTCGACGAACTGCACGGTGACCGTCACTTCTCGGACGACGCTGCCATCGTTGGCGGTATTGCCCGTCTGGACGACAAGCCGGTGATGATCATCGGTCACCAGAAAGGCCGTGAAGTGCGCGAGAAAGTTCGCCGCAATTTCGGCATGCCGCGTCCGGAAGGCTACCGCAAGGCTTGCCGCCTGATGGAAATGGCCGAACGTTTCAAAATGCCGATCCTGACCTTCATCGACACTCCGGGCGCTTACCCTGGCATTGACGCTGAAGAGCGCAACCAGAGCGAAGCGATTGCCTGGAACCTGCGAGTGATGGCCCGCCTGAAAACCCCAATCATCGCCACCGTGATCGGTGAGGGTGGTTCCGGTGGTGCGCTGGCGATCGGCGTCTGCGACCAGTTGAACATGCTGCAATACTCGACCTACGCGGTGATTTCGCCGGAAGGTTGCGCTTCGATTCTGTGGAAAACCTCCGAGAAGGCACCGGATGCCGCAGAGGCGATGGGCATCACCGCCGAGCGCCTCAAAGGCCTGGGCATCGTGGACAAGGTGATTGGCGAGCCACTGGGCGGCGCGCACCGCGATCCGGCCGCTGCAGCCGCATCGATCCGCGCCGAGCTGAGCTCGCAACTGGCGATGCTGAAGAAGTTCGATAACGACGCGCTGCTCAAGCGCCGCTACGATCGACTGATGAGCTACGGTCTCTAAGCCGTACACGCAGTGCCCATGTGGGATCGAGCTTGCTCGCGATGAGGGTATGACAGTCGACGAATCTGTTGAATGTCAGGCCGCTATCGCGAGCAAGCTCGATCCCACATTTGATTTATGCAAGGTGATGGATATGAGTCGGTCCAATATTGATCTGCCCGCCAGACTCTTGTTGAATCTTGCCTCGTGGCGCAATGCTGCGACCTGGCGCATCGCCTTCTCCGGCGGCCTCGACTCCACTGTCCTGCTGCACCTTCTGGCAACACTCTCCAAAACCGAATACCTGCCGACGCTCAACGCCATCCATGTTCATCACGGCCTTCAAGCCGTAGCCGATACGTGGCCGGAACATTGTCGTGCCGTGTGCGCTGTGCTGGGCGTGCCGCTGCAAGTGGTTCGCGTGCAGGTGCAACCGGGTGCCAGCCTTGAACGAGCAGCTCGGGATGCGCGGTATCACGCCTTCACTGAAGCCCTTCAGGCCAACGAAGTGCTGCTGACGGCTCAGCATCGCGACGATCAGGCGGAAACGCTGCTGTTTCGCTTGTTGCGCGGAGCGGGCGTGCGCGGATTGTCCGGGATGCCGCGTCAGCGCCCTTTGGGCAAGGGGCATTTGCTGCGGCCAATGCTTGATGTCACGCGGGCTGAGTTGGAGGCTTATGCCAGTGCACATGACTTGAGCTGGATCGAAGATCCCTCGAACCAGGATCGGCAGTACTCGCGCAATTACCTTAGGCATCAAGTCTTGCCGGTGCTGATCCAGCGCTGGCCGCAAGCGGTGGCGACCATGGCCCGCAGCGCGACGCATTTGAATGAGGCGCAAGGACTGCTCGAAGAACTGGCGGACATGGATTTGCGTGAGGCCAGCTCTGCCAGTGAGTTTGCCTGGCTGGGCTTGCGGTCGCTTGAGCTGGCGCCGCTTGCGCATTTGTCTGATGCCCGGCAGCGCAATGCCTTGAGTCATTGGCTCGAACCGCTGACCCGCTTGCCGGACACTGACCATTGGTCGGGTTGGGAGGATTTGCGCGATGCCACCGGCGATGCCTGCCCGGTGTGGCGGCTGGCCGATGGCGAACTGCATCGGGCGGGCGGACGGATCTGGTGGCTGTCCGGCCACTGGCTGAGGCCTCTGCCCGGCGCCGGGGTGTGGCTGGATCCGGCTTCACCGCTGGCTATCCCGGGCAACGGCGTGCTTTCGCTGACCGGGCAAATCCCCGATGGCCCGCTGCATATCCGCTATCGTGAAGGGGGAGAGGTCATGGCATTGCCAGGCCGCGGCCATAGGGACCTGAAACGTTTGCTCAATGAAAGCGCTGTACCGTCCTTCGTACGCGGCAGATTGCCGCTGCTCTACAAAGACGGGCAACTGCTGGCGGTAGCGAACCTCAAGGGGCTCGATGGTGGTGCACTCGGCGACTGGCATTTGCATTGGCAGCCACTGAACGAAGATCAAGGTTTGAGCTGAAAGGGGCTTTCCGGTAGACTACGCTCCCTTCTTGATACAACTTCTGTGGATTCGCCTGAATTGCAGGAGTTGCCGATTACCAAGCAGTCTTTGCTGGGCGATTCCAAAAAATGTGTAGCGAGCAACGAACCGGTGTTTCATTTTCCGGTCTGTCCCAACGCGGCGGTTTTTTCGAAAGGTGCACTGTGATTAATGCAGGTGATCGGGGGCTTCGGCCTTCCTTCGCTTTCCCCGGCGGCTCGGACCGCTTTAACGCAGACTTCTAGGGTTTTTCATGACGCGCTACATATTCGTCACGGGCGGTGTTGTTTCTTCATTGGGGAAAGGCATTGCATCGGCATCATTGGCGGCCATCCTGGAGGCGCGGGGACTTAAGGTCACCATGCTGAAGCTGGACCCGTACATCAACGTCGACCCGGGCACGATGAGCCCGTTCCAGCACGGTGAAGTGTTCGTCACTCACGACGGCGCCGAGACCGACCTGGACCTGGGTCACTACGAGCGGTTCATCCGCACGACCATGACCCAGAACAACAACTTCACCACGGGCCGTGTCTACGAACACGTCCTGCGCAAGGAGCGCCGTGGTGACTACCTGGGTGCAACCATCCAGGTGATCCCGCACATCACCGACGAAATCAAGCGCCGAATCATCAAGGGTGCCGGCGACGCTGACGTGGCAATGGTCGAAATCGGTGGCACCGTGGGTGACATCGAGTCGCAACCGTTCCTCGAGGCGATCCGCCAACTGCGTTTCGAAGTCGGCGCCAAGCGCGCGATGCTGATGCACCTGACACTGGTGCCGTACATCGCCACTGCCGGCGAAACCAAGACCAAGCCTACCCAGCACTCGGTGAAGGAACTGCGTTCCATCGGCCTGCAACCAGACGTGCTGGTCTGCCGCTCCGACCACCCGATCGATGTGTCGTCGCGTCGCAAGATCGCGCAGTTCACCAATGTCGAAGAACGTGCGGTAATCGCGCTGGAAGACGCCGATACCATCTACAAGATCCCGGGCATCCTGCACTCCCAGGGCCTGGACGATTTCGTCGTCGAGCGTTTCGGCCTGCAATGCGGCGGTGCCGATCTGTCCGAGTGGGAAGCCGTGGTCGACGCCAAGCTCAACCCTGAGCACGAAGTCACCATTGCCATGGTCGGCAAGTACATGGAGCTGCTGGACGCCTACAAGTCGCTGATCGAAGCGATGAGTCACGCGGGCATCAGCAACCGTACCAAGGTCAACCTGCGCTACATCGATTCCGAAGACATCGAGAACCAGGGCACCGCGCTGCTCGAAGGCGTCGATGCCATCCTGGTACCGGGCGGCTTCGGTCTGCGTGGCGTTGAAGGCAAGATCACTGCCGTTCAATACGCTCGCGAAAACAAGGTTCCGTACCTGGGTATCTGCCTGGGCATGCAAGTGGCCGTTATCGAGTTCGCACGTAACGTGATGGGCTGGAAAGACGCCAACTCCACCGAGTTCGATCGTGCAAGCGGCCACCCGGTCGTGGGCCTGATCACCGAGTGGGAAGATGCCACCGGCGCCGTCGAAACCCGTACCGAAACCTCCGACCTGGGCGGCACCATGCGCCTGGGCGCGCAGGATTGCCTGCTGGAGCCGGGTTCCCTGGTCCACGGTTGCTACGGCAAAGACGTGATTGTCGAGCGTCATCGTCATCGCTACGAAGTGAACAACAACCTGCTGCCGCAAATCATGGAAGCCGGTTTGAAAATCTCCGGTCGTTCCGGTGATGGCGCACTGGTTGAAGTGGTTGAAGCTCCGGATCACCCATGGTTCGTCGCTTGCCAGTTCCACCCTGAGTTCACCTCGACGCCACGCGACGGTCACCCGCTGTTCAGCGGTTTCGTCAAGGCCGCGTTGGCTCAACACCAGAAGAAGGCGTAACCCCGATGGCACAGAAGATCATCCGCGTCGGCGACATCGAGATTGCCAACGACAAGCCCATGGTGCTGTTCGGCGGCATGAACGTGCTGGAAAGCCGTGACATGGCCATGCAGGTTTGCGAAGAGTATGTGAAGGTCACCGAAAAGCTCGGTATCCCTTACGTGTTCAAGGCCAGTTTCGACAAGGCCAACCGGTCTTCTGTGACCTCCTATCGTGGTCCTGGCCTGGAAGAAGGCATGCGCATCTTCCAGGACATCAAGCAAGCCTTCGGCGTGCCGATCATCACCGACGTCCACGAGCCTGACCAGGCCGCGGTCGTCGCTGAAGTCTGCGACATCATCCAGTTGCCGGCATTCCTGTCGCGCCAGACCGACCTCGTGGTCGCGATGGCCAAAACGGGCGCCGTGATCAACATCAAGAAAGCCCAGTTCCTCGCCCCCCAGGAAATGAAGCACATCCTGAACAAGTGCGTGGAAGCGGGTAACGATCAGTTGATCCTCTGCGAGCGTGGTTCGAGCTTCGGCTACAACAACCTCGTCGTCGACATGCTCGGCTTCGGCATCATGAAGCAGTTCGAATACCCGGTGTTCTTCGATGTGACCCACGCGCTGCAAATGCCTGGTGGTCGCTCCGATTCCGCCGGCGGTCGTCGCGCCCAGGTCACCGACCTGGCAAAAGCCGGTATGAGCCAGTCGCTGGCCGGCCTGTTCCTGGAAGCCCACCCGGATCCGGACAACGCCAAGTGCGACGGTCCTTGCGCCTTGCGCCTGGACAAACTGGAGCCATTCCTGGCCCAGCTCAAAGCTTTGGACGAACTGGTGAAGAGTTTTCCGACGGTAGAAACCGCGTAATCCTCAATTCTCCGGTAAAGTACCGCACGATTTAACGCTCAGGCCCTCGGGCCTGAGCCTTGTCGTCTGCAAGACTGCCCGCTGCACCTCACTTGCCGACGATCAAAGATTTCCTACAGCTGCGTCGTTTTCGTCAACTTTGGAGTGTTTACAACAATGGCTAAAATCGTCGACATCAAAGGTCGTGAAGTTCTCGACTCCCGTGGCAATCCCACCGTGGAAGCGGACGTGCTTCTCGACAACGGCATCATCGGCAGTGCCTGCGCGCCGTCCGGTGCTTCCACTGGCTCGCGTGAGGCGCTCGAGCTGCGCGATGGCGACAAGAGCCGTTACCTGGGCAAGGGCGTTCTGAAGGCCGTAGCCAACATCAACGGTCCGATCCGTGACCTGTTGAAAGGCATGGACCCAAGCGACCAGAAAGCGCTCGATCTGGCAATGATCAAGCTCGACGGTACTGAAAACAAAGGTTCCCTGGGCGCCAACGCGATCCTCGCCGTTTCCCTGGCCGCGGCCAAGGCAGCAGCACAGGACCAGGACCTGCCGCTGTACGCTCACATCGCCAACCTGAACGGCACCCCGGGTGTCTACTCGATGCCGGTTCCGATGATGAACATCATCAACGGCGGCGAGCACGCCGATAACAACGTCGACATCCAGGAATTCATGGTTCAGCCGGTTGGCGCCAAGTCTTTCTCGGAAGGTCTGCGCATGGGCACCGAGATTTTCCACCACCTCAAAGCCGTGCTGAAGGCCCGTGGCCTGAGCACTGCCGTCGGTGACGAAGGTGGTTTCGCGCCGAACCTGGCCTCCAACGAAGACGCTTTGAAAGTGATCTCCGAAGCCGTGGCCAACGCCGGTTACAAGCTGGGCACCGACGTGACCCTGGCCCTGGACTGCGCAGCCAGCGAGTTCTACGAAGACGGCAAGTACAACCTGTCCGGCGAAGGCCAGGTGTTCACCGCCGAAGGTTTCGCTGACTACCTCAAAGGCCTGACCGAGCGTTACCCGATCATCTCCATCGAAGATGGCCTGGACGAGTCCGACTGGGCTGGCTGGAAGATCCTCACCGACAAGATCGGCGAGAAGACTCAGCTGGTAGGCGACGACCTGTTCGTGACCAACACCAAGATCCTGAAAGAAGGCATCGACAAGAAGATCGCCAACTCGATCCTGATCAAGTTCAACCAGATCGGCACCCTGACCGAAACCCTGGAAGCCATCCAGATGGCCAAGGCCGCCGGTTACACCGCAGTGATCTCGCACCGCTCCGGCGAAACCGAAGACTCGACCATTGCCGACCTGGCCGTGGGCACCTCGGCTGGCCAGATCAAGACCGGCTCCCTGTGCCGTTCCGACCGCGTTTCCAAGTACAACCAACTGCTGCGTATCGAAGAGCAGTTGAACGGCAAAGCCAAGTACAACGGTCGCGGCGAGTTCCGCGGTTAAGCGGTAACTGGTAAAAAGACACCGGATTGTGTCGGAAAAATCGCTACAGCGACGTTTTTGCCACTAATCTGATGCCTTATATGCACAAGCCTGGTTCTTCCAGGCTTCGTGCTATCAGAAGCTTCACGTTTGGCATGGCTGTCTTTTTTCACTGGATACCTGATATTCGATGCGCAGTCCCAATTGGTTGTTCCTCATCCTGCTTTTGTTGCTGGCTGGCCTGCAGTACCGCCTGTGGGTGGGAAATGGCAGTCTGGCGCAAGTGGCCGAGTTGACTCAGCAGATTGCGGATCAGCAGGCTGAGAACCAGGCATTGCTGGAACGCAACCGGGTGATGGACGCCGAGGTCAGTGAGTTGAAAAAGGGCATGGAGACCGTCGAAGAACGGGCTCGTCATGAGTTGGGTATGGTCAAGGACGGTGAAACCCTTTACCAGTTGGCCCAATGATTAATTCGTTACCGGCCTTCTGGGCCGTGATTCCTGCCGCGGGCGTCGGTGCCCGTATGGCCGCGGACCGTCCCAAGCAGTATCTGCAACTGGGCGGGCGCACTATTCTCGAACACAGCCTTGGCTGTTTCCTTGATCATCCATGCCTGAAAGGTTTGGTGGTCAGTGTTGCTGTGGACGATCCTTATTGGCCGAACCTGGCGTGTGCCAGTGATCCGCGTATTGCCCGGGTCGAGGGCGGCGCCGAACGTTCCGGGTCGGTGCTCAACGCCTTGCTGCACTTGCATGCGCAGGGCGCTGATGATGAGGATTGGGTACTGGTTCACGATGCCGCACGGCCGAACCTCAGTCGTGACGATCTGGACAAACTGCTGGCTGAGCTGGCTGACGATCCTGTCGGCGGGCTGCTGGCGGTTCCTGCGCGGGATACGCTCAAGCGGGTCGACAAGCACGGTCGTGTGGTCGAAACCGTGGATCGCAGTGTGATCTGGCAGGCCTACACGCCGCAGATGTTCCGCCTTGGGGCGTTGCATCGCGCACTGGCTGACAGCCTGGTGGCCGATGCCGTTGTTACTGACGAAGCTTCGGCGATGGAGTGGGCCGGTTCGGCACCGCGACTGGTCGAAGGGCGAGCCGACAACCTCAAGGTCACGCGTCCCGAGGACCTTGAGTGGTTGCGGCAGCGTTGGGCCAATCGTCACTGATTGATTTGGGTTCAGTGTTGTCCCCAATCGCGAGCAAGCTCGCTCCCACAGGGATTGCTGGCGTTTGCAAGATTTGCGTTCGACCCCATCCACTGTGGGAGCGAGCTTGCTCGCGATAGCGGTAGTTCAAACAACAAATCCGGCACTGATTGACATCAGTTTCGGTATTCCGGCCTTTGCGCCAACCCTTCCTTCAAATAATCCACCAACTTGCGCACCTTCGGCGACAGATGCCGCTGCTGCGGATACAGCGCCCAAACCGCCGTGTTCGGCGGTTGATGCGCCTCCAGTAACGAAATCAACGCGCCGCTATTCAAATGTTCCAGCACGTAATAGTCCGGCAACTGACACAGCCCTACGCCTTGTAGCGCAGCATCCAGTACGGCTTGCCCACTGTTGCAGCGCCAGTTTCCTTGCACCCTTTGCGAAAACTCTCTCCCGTTCTGTTCCAGCTGCCATAGGTCCGAACTGCCGATGAGGCAGTTGTGGCGGCTCAGCTCCGACAGGCTGTGCGGGCGACCGTAGCGTTCAATGTAGGAGGGTGATGCACAGAGAAACATGCGTCGAGGCGCGAGGCGGGTGGCGACCAGCCGTGAGTCCTGCAAGCGCCCGAGGCGAATCGCCAGGTCGAGGCCTTCGTGCACCAGGTCAAGCTGGCGATTGCTCAGTTCGATGTCGATCCGCAGTTGCGGATACAGCCCCATGAAGCGGGTCACCAGCGGCACGATGAAGCGCTCGCCGTAAGCCACGGCGCAGGTCATGCGCAGCATGCCCTTGGGTTCGCTGGTCAAATCGCCCACCGCGCGCAACGCCTCTTCGCGGCCATCCTGCAAGCGCTGGCAATGTTGCAGGAAGGTTTGCCCGGCCTCGGTCAGCGTGACCCGGCGGGTGCTGCGGTAGAGCAGGCGGGTTTGCAGGCGCTCTTCGAGGCGTACGATTTGTCGACTGATATGGGAGGAAGAAACTCCCAGGCGTTGCGCGGCAGCGGTGAACTGGCTGCATTCGGCAACGGCGACAAACTCGTCGATCCCTTCCCAGCGATTTTCGGACATCAATGATTATCCCTGTGTGGCAATAATATTTTGCATTTGCATCGATTATTCATCGTTGAGCCATGTATTACACTCCTTGTCTCGTTTTAATTCACTGGAGAATCACCATGATCAAGTCGCGCGCCGCCGTTGCCTTCGAGGCCAAGAAGCCCCTCGAAATCGTTGAAGTCGATGTCGCCATGCCCAAGGCCGGCGAAGTCTTGCTGCGCGTGGTGGCCTCCGGTGTTTGCCATACCGATGCCTACACACTGTCCGGCGCTGATCCGGAAGGCATCTTCCCGTCGATCCTCGGCCATGAAGGTGGTGCGATCGTGGAAGCGATCGGCGAGGGCGTGACCTCCGTTGCAGTCGGTGATCATGTGATCCCGCTGTACACCCCGGAATGCCGCCAGTGCAAATTCTGCCTGTCGGGTAAAACCAACCTCTGCCAGGCGATTCGCGCGACCCAGGGCAAAGGCTTGATGCCGGACGGGACTTCGCGTTTTTCCTACAAGGGCGAAACGATTTTCCACTACATGGGTACTTCCACGTTCTCCGAGTACACCGTGCTTCCGGAGATTTCCGTTGCGAAAATCGCCAAGGAAGCGCCACTGGAAAAAGTCTGCCTGCTGGGCTGCGGTGTCACTACCGGTATCGGTGCAGTGCTCAACACCGCCAAGGTGAAACCGGGTGATACGGTCGCCATTTTCGGTCTTGGCGGCATCGGTCTGTCGGCTGTTATCGGCGCCGTAAAAGCCAAGGCTGCCCGCATCATCGCCATCGACATCAACCCGGCCAAATTCGAGATCGCCAAGCAACTGGGTGCAACCGATTGCGTGAACCCGAAAGACTTCGATCGTCCGATCCAGGAAGTCATCGTCGACATGACCGATGGCGGCGTGGATTTTTCCTTCGAGTGCATCGGTAACGTGCAACTGATGCGCGCCGCACTGGAGTGCTGCCACAAGGGTTGGGGCGAGTCAGTGATCATCGGCGTTGCCGGTGCCGGCCAGGAAATCTCGACCCGTCCGTTCCAGCTGGTCACCGGTCGCGTCTGGCGGGGTTCGGCGTTCGGCGGCGTGCGCGGCCGTACCGAGTTGCCAAGCTATGTGGAAATGGCCGAAACCGGTGAGATTCCGCTGGATACCTTCATCACCCACACCATGGGCCTGGAAGATATCAACAAGGCGTTTGACCTTATGCACGAAGGGAAAAGCATTCGCTCCGTCATCCATTTCTGAGGTCCGCCATGAGCCTGGAAAACATCTCCTGCCAGAAAAGCTTCGGCGGCTGGCACAAACGCTATCGCCATCGCTCGGAAGTGCTCGGCTGCGACATGGTGTTCGCCGTCTACCTGCCGCCGCAAGCGGAGCAGGGCGGCAAGCTGCCGGTGTTGTACTGGTTGTCCGGCCTGACCTGCACCGACGAGAACTTCATGCAGAAGGCCGGCGCCATGCGCATGGCCGCGGAGCTCGGGCTGATCATCGTCGCACCGGACACCAGCCCTCGCGGTCCTGAAGTGCCGGGCGATCCGGATGGTGCCTGGGACTTTGGCCTCGGCGCCGGGTTTTACCTGAATGCCACTCAGGAGCCTTGGTCGCGTCACTATCGGATGCATGACTATGTCGTGCAGGAATTGCCGACATTGGTCGAAGCCCATTTCCCGGCGTCGGACAGGCGCGGTATCAGTGGCCATTCCATGGGCGGCCACGGTGCGCTGGTCTGCGCCTTGCGCAATCCGGGGCGCTATCTGTCGGTGTCGGCGTTCTCGCCAATCAACAACCCGATGGATTGCCCGTGGGGGCAGAAAGCCTTTTCCCGCTATCTGGGAGAGGACCGTTCGAAATGGCGCGAATGGGATGCCTGCGCGTTGATTGCCGAGGTCGATGAAAAGCTGCCGCTGTTGGTCGACCAAGGTGATCGCGACGACTTCCTCGCCAACCAGCTCAAGCCGGAAGCCTTGCAGCAGGCGGCCAAACTGACCGCTCACCCGCTGACGTTGCGCCTGCAACCGGGCTATGACCACAGCTATTTCTTCATTGCCAGTTTCATCGATGAGCACTTGCGGCATCACGCGCATGCTCTGGTTGGCTAATGCAGGTAGAATCACGCCCTGACAAAAATCGGGGCGTTTTTTTATGCGTATTGGCCACGGCTATGATGTGCACCGTTTCGCTGAAGGCGATTTCATCACTCTGGGCGGTGTGCGCATTGCACACAGCTTCGGGCTGCTCGCCCACTCTGACGGTGACGTCCTCTTGCACGCCTTGAGCGATGCCTTGCTCGGCGCCGCGGCGCTGGGCGACATCGGCAAGCATTTCCCGGATACCGACCCGCAATTCAAGGGCGCCGACAGCCGTGCGCTGTTGCGTCACGTCGTCGCACTGGTCCATGCCAAAGGCTGGAAAGTCGGCAACGTCGATAACACCATCGTCGCCCAGGCGCCGAAAATGGCCCCGCATATCGAATCGATGCGCGCGCTGATTGCCGCGGATCTTCAAGTAGAGTTGGATCAAGTGAACGTGAAAGCTACCACCACCGAAAAGCTCGGCTTTGTCGGTCGCGAAGAAGGCATTGCCGTGCACTCCGTTGCCTTGTTGCTGCGCGCATGAACGAACTGCAATTGCTCGGCCCGCGGGCGTACGGTGAGGCCCTCGGCACGGCGGTCCTGAAAGCGATCGCCGAAGATTTCCAGGTCGACGAAGTCCTCGACATTCCCCTCAGCGGCGAGGGCGAACACCTGTGGATCTGGGTGGAAAAGCGTGGTCTGAATACTGAAGAAGCGGCGCGACGGATTGCCAAGGCTGCCGGCGTGCCATTGCGCACCGTCAGTTATGCCGGGCTCAAGGACCGTCAGGCGTTGACTCGCCAGTGGTTCAGCGTGCAATTGCCGGGCAAGGCCGACCCTGATCTGTCGGCTGCGGAAAACGATACGCTGAAGATCCTCAAGACCGCCCGCCACAAGCGCAAACTGCAACGCGGTGCCCACTCGGCCAACGGTTTTACGTTGCGCCTTACGCAATTCGCTGGCGACAAGGCTGCGCTTGAAGAGCGTCTGCAACTGATCGCCAAACAAGGCATCCCCAATTATTTCGGCGCCCAGCGTTTCGGCCATGACGGCGGCAACGTCGTCGATGCTCGCGCCTGGGCCGCGCGCAAGGCCTTGCCGGAGCAGCGCAACGTGCGCTCGCGTCTGCTCTCCACGGCGCGCAGTTTTCTATTCAATCAGGTGCTGGCCGCACGAGTTGCCGATGGCACCTGGCAGCGTGCCCAGGTGGGCGATCTGCTGGCGTTCACCGACAGCCGCAGCTTTTTCCCGGCAGGCGAAGCCGAGTGCAGCGACCCGCGCCTGGCGATTCTCGATCTGCACCCGACCGGCCCGCAGTGGGGCGAAGGTGACTCGCCGGCCACGGGTGTTGTCCATGAACTGGAGCAGGCAATCGCCGCGCGCGAAGCAGACCTTCGCGATTGGTTGATTAACGCCGGTATGAGCCACGAACGTCGCATCCTGCGGCTGCCCATTGGCGGGTTGACGTGGCATTATCCCGAGCCTGACATTCTGCAACTGGAATTCGTCCTGCCGGCCGGATGCTTCGCCACCGTATTGGTGCGCGAGCTTGTTGATCTGGTGCCGGTGGGGCAGACGGACAGCCCATGCGTATTCTGATTTCTAACGACGATGGGGTAACCGCACCCGGTCTCGCCGCGCTTTATGCTGCGCTGGCGGATTACACCGAGTGCGTGGTTATCGCCCCGGACCAGGACAAGAGCGGCGCCAGCAGTTCGCTGACGCTCGACCGTCCGTTGCACCCGCAAACCCTGGCCAACGGCTTTATCAGCCTCAACGGCACGCCAACCGATTGTGTGCACCTGGGCCTCAACGGCCTGCTGGAGCGCGAAGCGGACATGGTGGTTTCCGGAATAAACCTGGGTGCGAACCTGGGGGACGATGTCCTGTATTCCGGCACGGTGGCGGCGGCCCTCGAGGGGCGTTTCCTGAATCACCCCTCGTTTGCCTTTTCGCTGGTCTCACGCCAGGTAGAGAACCTTCCCACAGCTGCCCATTTCGCGCGCAAACTGGTTGAAGCCCATGCTGACCTGGATCTGCCACCGCGTACGGTACTGAACGTGAACATTCCCAATTTGCCGCTGGACCGCATCCGCGGTATCCAGCTGACCCGCCTGGGCCATCGCGCCCGAGCCGCGGCACCGATGAAAGTGGTGGATCCGCGGGGCAAGTCCGGTTACTGGATCGCGGCGGCCGGGGATGCCGAAGATGGCGGCCCGGGTACCGATTTCCATGCAGTGATGCAGGGTTATGTTTCGATCACGCCGCTGCAACTGGATCGCACCTTCAATGATGCCTTCAGAAGTCTGGACGGCTGGCTGGAGGGGCTGCGCTGATGGGTCGCGAACAAGACGATATGCTGCGTCGCGGCATCGGCATGACCTCCCAGCGAACCCGGGAGCGGCTGATCCAGCGCCTGTACGAAGAAGGCATCTCCAACGCCAGGGTACTGGAGGTCATTCGCCGGACCCCGCGCCACCTGTTCGTCGACGAAGCGCTGGCGCACCGTGCCTATGAAGACACCGCGCTGCCGATTGGCAACAACCAGACCATCTCCCAGCCTTATATGGTGGCGCGCATGAGCGAGCTGCTGCTGGAGGCCGGTCCCCTCGACAAGGTGCTGGAGATCGGCACCGGGTCGGGTTATCAGACGGCGGTGCTGTCGCAACTGGTCGAGCGTGTGTTCTCGGTCGAGCGCATCAAGGTTCTGCAGGATCGGGCAAAGGAACGCCTGGTCGAACTGAACCTGCGCAACGTAGTGTTCCGCTGGGGCGATGGCTGGGAGGGCTGGCCGGCACTGGCACCATACAACGGGATTATCGTCACCGCAGTGGCAACCGACGTGCCCCAGGCATTGCTTGACCAGTTGGCACCGGGAGGCCGAATGGTGATCCCGGTCGGGGCCGGCGAAGTCCAGCAATTGATGCTGATCATCCGCGAGGAACAAGGTTTTTCCAGGCATGTCCTGGGGGCTGTGCGCTTCGTGCCACTGCTCAATGGGCCACTGGCCTGAGCATTTGTTTCGGCACGCTGAATTCTCTTCGATTGCCTTTGTCTTACAGCGGCATCGTTGTGTTAAACGGGATTCATCGTCAGGCAGCAAACGTGTGCGCGGCACCGATTCGCTACATTAAAGGTAAAGCGTGCACGGCCCGTTATACTTGCGACAGTTCATGCCGGACTCCGGCATTTCACATTTTCAGCCACCACAGAGGGAGCGGCGGGTGAGTCTCACAGTCATTGCGCAGCGTATGAGTAAAACGAGCTTTCAGCGCCTGGTGACTGGCCTTGTCTTGAGCACTTTGCTGGTCGGTTGTTCCAGCAACAAGTCCAGCGATGTTCGTGTCGTGGACCGTAACAATGCCGCGGCTCAGCGTCCAGCCGTGACCACCGGGCAATACATTGTTCGGCCCAAGGACACCCTGTTCTCCATCGCCTTCCGTTACGGCTGGGACTACAAGGCCCTGGCGGCACGCAACAACATTCCTGCGCCTTACACCATCCGTCCGGGTCAGACGATTCGCTTTGATGGTCGTACAAATTCAACGTCGACGGCGGTGGTCAGTTCGTCCAGTTCAACACCTTCGTCGTCGAGTAAAACCACGGTCATCCGTCGTTCGGCAAACGGTACGACCACCAGCACAACGACGGTTGTACCGTCCGTCGCGAGCAAGCCAGCCCCTGCTCCTTTGCCACCTCCCGGGCCAGCCCCGACCGGCTGGGGATGGCCATCTAATGGCATTCTGATTGGAAAATTCTCTTCAAACGGTAGTTTGAATAAAGGAATTGATATCGCCGGAGATTTGGGACAGCCTGTTTTAGCTGCGTCTGATGGGACGGTGGTATACGCCGGGAGTGGCTTAAGGGGCTACGGCGAATTAGTGATCATCAAGCACAGTGAAACCTACGTCAGTGCCTACGGACATAACCGCAGGCTGTTGGTTCGGGAGGGGCAGCAGGTCAAGGTCGGACAGACAATTGCCGAAATGGGGTCAACGGGTACAGACCGGGTGAAACTGCATTTTGAGATTCGCCGCCAAGGTAAACCTGTAGATCCGCTGCAATTCCTGCCACGCCGTTGATCGCTACCAGCCTGTTCCGTCGCGTAGAGGGGACAGGCTCCAGCGTTGCCAGGGAGAAAGGCGCCGCTTGAGCTTGAGGTCGAACTCACCAAAGGACTATAACAATGGCTCTCAGTAAAGAAGTGCCGGAGTTTGACATCGACGATGAGGTTCTCCTGATGGAGAGCAGCATCGATACGGATTCGATGTCGAATGATGAAGGGGCGGCTCCACCTTCCGTTCGTGCCAAATCCAAACACTCCGCATCCTTGAAACAGCACAAGTACATTGACTACACGCGGGCACTTGATGCCACGCAGTTGTATCTCAATGAAATTGGTTTCTCTCCCCTGCTATCACCCGAAGAAGAAGTTCATTTTGCGCGCCTGTCGCAAAGTGGCGATCCGGCCGGGCGCAAACGCATGATTGAAAGCAACCTGCGACTGGTGGTGAAAATCGCCCGACGCTACGTCAATCGTGGGTTGTCGCTACTGGACCTGATCGAAGAGGGCAACCTCGGCTTGATCCGGGCGGTGGAGAAGTTCGATCCGGAACGCGGTTTCCGCTTCTCGACCTACGCGACCTGGTGGATTCGCCAGACCATCGAACGCGCAATCATGAATCAGACCCGGACCATCCGGCTGCCGATCCATGTGGTCAAGGAGCTGAACGTGTACCTGCGGGCCGCGCGGGAGCTGACGCAAAAACTCGACCATGAACCCTCACCCGAAGAAATCGCCAACCTGCTGGAAAAACCGGTGGGAGAGGTCAAGCGTATGCTAGGCCTTAACGAACGGGTTTCTTCGGTCGACGTCTCGCTGGGTCCGGATTCGGATAAAACCCTGCTGGACACCCTGACTGACGACCGTCCAACCGATCCATGCGAACTGTTGCAGGACGACGATCTGTCCCAGAGCATCGATCAATGGCTCTCGGAACTGACCGACAAGCAACGCGAAGTGGTTGTACGCCGCTTCGGCCTGCGCGGCCATGAAAGCAGCACCCTTGAAGACGTCGGCCTGGAAATCGGCCTGACCCGGGAGCGGGTCAGACAGATTCAGGTGGAGGGCTTGAAGCGGCTACGCGAGATCCTGGAAAAAAAATGGTCTGTCGAGCGAGTCGCTGTTCCAATAAGGCACTCACTGCGATGGCATGAAAAACCCCGACTGGCTCGGGGTTTTTTATTGCCTGGCCAGGAGACCGAGTCCCCTCGGGATTTTGGTTTCGTGCTGTAAGCCTAGGCTTACTCTTGCGTAAGTGTTCGTTATTTTTACACCCCGGCAGTCGTCCATTCGGAGCGCTGACTGCCTATATATGTTTGATTTATATTAATATTTTTTAGTATTAATGATGTGTGACACCAGAATCTCGCGCCAAGGGCCGATTGATCCCGGAGGGGAACACTCTAGTATTGAGGTTGTGTCGACGGACAGACACGTCCTTCATGGATGAGGGATATGGATATCGCAGGACGCGATTCATCAGGACGATGAAAAGGAATACAGGGAATAGGGAAAAAATGTGGGCGGGTCAAACCGCCCCTTTTTTTGCCCGCAGAAAAGCAAAAAGGCCCTTGTGGGGCCTTTTTCGCGAACGCGGGGGTAATCAGCGTTCGAGGTCTGCGATCTTGCCTGGCTTGCCGTCCCATTCTGCGGAATCGGGCATTGGATCTTTGCGTTCGGTGATGTTTGGCCAGATATCGGCCAACTCAGCGTTCAGCTCGATGAAGTTTTCCATGCCGGCCGGAACTTCATCTTCAGAGAAGATAGCCACGGCAGGGCATTCAGGTTCGCACAGCGCGCAATCGATGCACTCATCCGGGTGGATCACCAGGAAATTCGGGCCTTCGTAAAAGCAGTCCACCGGACAGACTTCTACGCAGTCGGTGTACTTGCACTTGATGCAGTTGTCGGTGACGACGAAGGTCATTTCTAATTTTCTCCTCAGGCGCGGCTTGCTGCGCCCCTTCTCGTAGGGGTCGCCAGGTTCGGGAGCGATAGTCTGCTGGCCAGGCTATTAGCCAGCAGCATCCCAAACCGCGCGAGATTCTAACAGCTTGCAAGCCGCTGCGTTAGATCCGTGTCTTTAGTGTATAGAGCATTTCGAGAGCACGACGTGGCGTCATGTCGTCCAGGTCGAGCTTGGCCAGGTCATCCAGCACCGGGTGCGGCAGGCTGGCGAACAGGTCGCTTTGTTGCGGCGCGACCGGTTTGCCTTTGGCCGGTGCCGGTGTTTCGTGGGGCAGGGCGGTGTCTTCCAGGCGGCTCAGATGCTCGCGAGCACGGGTGATGACCTCGCTCGGTACGCCTGCCAGCTGCGCAACGGCCAGGCCATAACTCTGGCTGGCCGGCCCGGGCAATACGTGGTGCAGGAATACGATGCGCTCGTTGTGCTCGGTGGCATTGAGGTGCACGTTGGCCACCAGCGGCTGGGCTTCCGGCAGGACGGTCAGTTCAAAGTAGTGGGTGGCGAACAGCGTGTAGGCACGCAGATGCGCCAGGCGCTCGGCCGCCGCCCATGCCAGGGACAGACCGTCGAAGGTGCTGGTGCCGCGCCCGACTTCGTCCATCAGCACCAGGCTGCGCTCGGTGGCGTTGTGCAGGATGTTCGCGGTTTCGCTCATTTCCACCATGAAGGTCGAACGCCCGCCGGCCAGGTCATCGCTGGAGCCGATCCGGGTGAAGATGCGGTCGACCAGCGACAATTCGCAACTGGCCGCTGGCACGAAGCTGCCGATGTGCGCCAGGAGCACAATCAATGCGGTCTGACGCATGTAGGTGGATTTACCGCCCATGTTCGGACCGGTGATCACCAGCATGCGGGTGTTGTCGTCCAGGCTCAGGTCGTTGGCCACGAACGGCGTGGTCAGCACTTGTTCGACCACCGGGTGACGACCCTGGCTGATGCGCATGCACGGCTCGCTGACGAAGCGCGGGCAGTTCAGATCGAGGTTCAGTGCACGTTCGGCCAGGTTGCTCAAGACGTCCAGCTCGGCCAGGGCGCCGGCGGTGTCCTGCAACGGTGGCAGCTGGCTGATCAGATCTTCGAGCAACGCTTCGTACAGCATCTTCTCTCGGGCCAGGGCGCGACTCTTGGCTGACAGTGCCTTGTCTTCGAATGCCTTGAGTTCCGGCGTAATGAAGCGTTCGGCGCCTTTGAGCGTCTGGCGGCGAATATAGTCGGCCGGTGCCGATTCCGCCTGCTTGCTTGGCAGCTCGATGAAGTAACCGTGGATGCGGTTGTAACCAACCTTCAGATGCGACAGGCCGGTGCGGGCCTTTTCCCGTGCCTCGAGGTCGATCAGGAACTGTCCGGCGTTTTCGCTCAGCGACTGCAATTCGTCGAGTTCGCTGTCGTAGCCGGTTTTTAGCACGCCCCCGTCACGAATGACCGCGGGCGGGTTGTCGATGATGGCTTTTTCCAGCAGTGCCGCCAGTTCCGGGTAGGTGCTGGCGATGGTGGCGAGTTGCTGGAGGTGTGGGGCTTCGAGCTCCGTCATTGCCACTTGCAGTTCGGGCAGTGCGCCGAGGGCGTCACGCAAGCGGGCGAGGTCGCGGGGGCGGGCATTACGCAGGCCGATCCGCGCAAGAATCCGCTCGATGTCGCCGATTTCCTTGAGCTGCGGTTGCAGTCTTTCGAAGCGATAACCGTCGAGCAGGCAGGTGATCGAGCTCTGGCGTGCCAACAGCACCGTCAAGTCGCGCAATGGGCGATTCAGCCAGCGGGTCAGCAGGCGGCTGCCCATGGCGGTCTGGCAACGATCCACCACCGATTGCAGGGTGTTGTCGCGGCCTCCGGCCAGGTTGGTGTCGAGCTCCAGGTTGCGACGGCTGGCGCCATCGAGCACCACGGTGTCGTCCAGGCGTTCATGACGCAAGCTGCGCAAGTGGGGCAGGGCGGTTCGCTGGGTTTCCTTGGCGTAGGCCAGCAGGCAACCGGCGGCACCGATCGCCAGGGTCAGGTTTTCGCAGCCAAAGCCCTTGAGGTCCTGGGTCGAGAATTGCTGGCACAGGCTTTTGAGCGCCGAATCGCGCTCGAAATCCCACGGCGCACGGCGACGTACGCCGCGGCGTTTTTCCGCCGGCAAGTCCTTGGGCCAGTCATCCGGGATCAGCAACTCCACCGGGTTGACCCGCTCCAGTTCCGCCAGCAGGTTTTCCCAACCCTTGATCTCCAGCACGCTGAAGTTGCCGCTGGTGATGTCCAGCACTGCCAGGCCGAACAGGCGCTCATCGCCCAGGACGGCGGCGATCAGGTTGTCCCTGCGCTCGTCGAGCAGCGCCTCGTCACTCACCGTCCCAGGCGTGATGATGCGTACCACCTGCCGCTCCACCGGCCCTTTGCTGGTGGCCGGGTCGCCGACCTGCTCGCAGATCACCACCGATTCGCCAAGCTTCACCAGTTTTGCCAGGTAACCCTCGGCGGCGTGGTAAGGAATCCCGCACATCGGAATCGCCTGGCCAGCCGACTGCCCGCGGGCCGTCAGGGTGATGTCCAGCAACTTGGCGGCCTTCTTCGCGTCTTCATAGAAGATCTCGTAGAAGTCGCCCATGCGGTAGAACATCAGCTGGTCCGGGTGCTGGTTTTTCAGGCGCCAGTACTGCTGCATCATCGGGGTGTGGCTGGATAAGTCAGAAATTGCTTTATTCATCAGTGGCTTAGCGCTGTCTGCTAAAAAGCGTGGGGCAAAAATGGGGCATTTCATCGTGAAAATGTTGATGCGCGCCATTGTGCCTGCACGGTTGGAAATGTGCCGTGAGGTTACCATACGGTGTCGCTGCGCTCACTTCTGGATGGTGGGCGGGCGATGGCGAAAAGTATGGCCGTGTGCTATCTAGGTTGAAATCTATTGATCCAGCCAGGCGCAAAAATGAGAGAAGCTTTTTCAGAGCATTTTGTAGGGGAACCGGAGCGCCAAGAAAAGCTTTGGGCGGATTGCATTTTTGTGCTGGATACGAATGTGTTGCTTGACCTCTATAGATTTTCCGATTCTGCAAGGGAAGCTCTATTTAAGGTTATGGAGTTTTTGGGGGAGCGCCTTTGGATTCCATATCAAGTGGCGGCGGAGTACTTTGAAAACCGCTTAACGGTAATCGAGGCTCAGTCCAAGGCCTATGCTGAATCAATCTCAGGGTTGAAAGTCGCGAAAGAAAAATTTAATTCTGGATCGAGACATCCTTTTGTTTCTGATGAGGTTTTTAATAATTTCATTTCTTCCTACGACCTAATGATAAAAGAATTAGAGAGCAGGCAGGAGACATACCTTTCGTACGTTGGTAATGATGTTATAAAGACAAAAATTGGTACTCTTTTGAATGGGCGAGTGGGTCAGCCATATTCCGAAGAGCGGTTGCTTGCGGTAGCTGACGAGGGTGAAAAAAGATATCTGGAAAATATACCGCCTGGATTTCAGGATTTCGGAAAAATGCCTGAGGCTACTACAAATAAACTTCGGCTAAAAAAGTTTGGCGATCTGATCCTCTGGAAGCAAGTGATTGAAAAGGCAGTTGCCGATAATAAATCGGTTATTTTAGTCACTGGTGAAAAAAAGGATGATTGGTGGCTAAAATCTAACAAAGGGTTGGTGAGCGCTTTGCCGGCATTAACTAAAGAATTTATGGATGCGGCAAAGCAAGATTTTTATCTTTATGCAACAGATAGGTTTTTGCTTAAGGCTAATGAATTTTTGGCGCAGAGCACTTCAGATGGCGTTGTAGAGGAAGTTAGAGCAATTAATAAGGCAGATGCAGATCTGAATGATAATTTTGAAAGCGCGCTGCTGGATCAGGCAATAAATGTCGCATGGCCTGAGATCCCTTCTGGCGCTTCGTGGGTCAGTGCTAAGACGTGGGCTGATAGAGCAGCAAAGTCTCCGTGGCATCAGCGTCCGACTGACCATTCTCGAAACTTTGCATTGAACTTTTCAATGAGTAAGCAGAAACAACTTCGGGATAAAATTCGTGATATGCGAGTTAGGTTGGATGACCTGAGAGCTGAGCATGAAGACTTAATTGATCTTCAAGAAAATCTGTTTGCGTCCGGCTTTACACTCGATGATGAAAGACTCCAAAAATGCAAGAAGCGCGTGTTGACAATAGAAACTATGATTTCCGCGCATGAAGTGGAGTTCGTGGCTTTGCGCGAAGAAATGCACGCTGTGAACGCTCATTATAAGTCTCTGTTAGGTGATGGTGCGGATGAGTAATGCTAGGGGCGCGTTTTCTTGCTATTAAGTTCTGTCCAGATTTTATCTAACTCTGCGGCGGACTCATCCTCCATCCATTTTGCATAGACTTGCACGAGCATGGTGAAGTCTATGTGGCCCATTTGCTTCGCAATAAAGGCTAGGTTTCCACGTGCGGTAAGGAGCCAGCAGGCGTAGGTATGCCGAGTCTGGTAGGGGCGGCGTGGGCGAATACCTGACCGCTTTTGGATGGCTGCCCATTTAGTGTTCCAAGAGGTCGGAACAAACCAGTGGTTGATGATTTTCTTTCGGGCCTGCGTTGTTGGAGAGAGCAGTGGGGTTATCGTTTCGATTCGGCTTTCGTGACGGTTTGTAAACACCTCGATCTGTCGCGGTGTGCAATTAGCCACTAGGCTCATGAGT
Source organism: Pseudomonas jessenii (assembly GCF_002236115.1). GTDB lineage: Bacteria > Pseudomonadota > Gammaproteobacteria > Pseudomonadales > Pseudomonadaceae > Aquipseudomonas > Aquipseudomonas jessenii. Next base: position 548,823 of record NZ_NIWT01000004.1, read on the forward strand.
GTTTTGCAGGCCTCAACTGCCGGTGGCATTAGAAGCACTGATCGAGACTTACCAGTCTTCGGAACTTTGAATGTTCCGTCTGCAGTGATCGCCCTGGTGATGTTGATCTGGCCAGTAGTCAAATCTACATCTTCAACGGCTAACGCGCACAACTCACCTGGGCGAAGGCCGGTGTAGACCGCCAGCGTGATCGCTGCGGAGTCCTGTGCGTGTAGGCAGCCCTTGCTGAGTAGTTGTTCGAACTCGGTTTTGGTCAACGGATCTGGTTCGCGATCGGTCATTGCAAATCGTGTGCATGCGGCGGATAGGCCTTTTCGGCAATAGCTATTGTTTTCACACCACCCCAAAAATCCGGCGAACGTCGCCAGGTAGTGATTCGCAGTTGATGGGGCGCGATCTGCGATCAGTTGAATCCTGAGTCGCTGTATGTCCTCGGGCAGGAGGATGCCTGCCAATCTGTCCGGGCCAAGCAGTTCGGTACATATGTCGAGTGCGTAGCTGTATTTCTCTTCGGTCATCGGAGTGAGGTCGACCGCCTTCAATGGTTTGTACCGAGCAACCAGAGTGGCCAGGCGCTCGTCTTTTACATTGCTGTAGTTGGTCGCATTCTTTGAGTCGGGAAAGTGCCGGCCGTAATCAAAACGGCCGGTCTTGATTTCGTGGGTGATTGCCGCCCGGAGTAGGGCGGCGTGTTTGATGTTGGCTTTGGTGACAGGGAGACCCAGTGATTCGCGGCAACGAATTCGTCGCCACATGAACACGATGCGTATGTAGCCACCGTGTATCTCCAGTCCTCTGTGTTTGGCCAGCTCGGCTTCTAGGCCGCTTCCTGCGGTGCGCTCTCGGCCCACTTGTCGTACTCCGTCATGTTGATTGCGATGCGGCCGTCTGGTGTTTTGCGCCAGATGCGGCCTTGGGCCCAGGTCCCGTTCTTCACTTTGTGACGTATGGCGTCTTCGCTGTAGCCGGTGAGTTCGGATGCTCGGTTGATCATTACCCAGCGCGGAAGGCTCATGGCGCTTGCTCCCCTGCGCGCCGGGCGACGCCCTCGGCCTGGCGTTGCTTGCTGCACGTTTCGTGGTTGCCATGTGCCCGCGACGTGTTGCACTTGTCGCAAATGGTTTGTAAATCGAGGGGTGGCATTTGCCCGTGGCGGATACGTACTGTTCGGCGAAGGGCGTTCATGCGACCTCCGCTGGCAGTTGGCCCAGATCGACGGCCTGGCGATTCATGTCAAGTTCGAAGGCTTCGCGCAGCGCGTCGCGTAGGTGTCGGTAGCCTTCGGTGTCTGCGTCGTGCGGGAAGCTGATCGAGCTCAGCTCCGGCTCGGCATAGAACGTTCCTCGCTTATCTAGCCATTCGATTATCTGGGTATCCAGTGAGTTGCCGTTGAGCGCTGCCGCGGAGCTGATGCTATCCAGCAAGCGATAAGCCAAGGTGCCAACGAAGTGGGCTTGGTTAATGGCTTTCACGCGATAAGCCTCGGTACCGGGGAATGCATCCCATGTGTCTTTAGCCAGTCTGAGGGTGGTGGCAATCTCTAGCAGCGTCAGGTGGTCGCTCTTGAGGAAAGGGGTAGCGCGTATAGCGCGGGCTTGGCGAGCCAGTTCCGCCAGTCGTTTTTGGTCGGAGCAGTGCAGGCGATTCAGATCGGCGATGTCGCTGTTCAAGGCTTCGATGCGAAGCGAATGCAGGGCATTGCGCTCGTCCAAGCCTCTGCTGTAGCTGCGGGCGAGTGCGCGCAGGGCTGCTTCACGAATGAAGTAGGCCATCAACAGCAGGCCAATGGCTGAACAAGTGGCGATGATGATCAGGTGTTGTGTTTGCATGTGCTGTGTTCCTCGGTAGAGCCCGCCGCCGGGATCATTGGTGAGAGGCCGGCGGCGGGGGGGCAGTGGTGGTTAGCCCAAGTTGAAGCTGCCGATGGTCAACTTCGCGCCGCCGCCGACTTCCTGCTGAACGACATCCTTGAATTCTTGTGCGAGGTCCTCGCGCAGCTGCTCTTCGCCAATCCAGCGCAGGCGCAGTAGGGGCTTGTCACCGCCGGTGAGGACAGCAACACGGAGTCGGATGATCTGGACCTTCAGCCCTTCGTATGGCTCGACGGTGAATAGGAATTCGGCTGGCAGGCCTTCCGAGGATTTGGCTTCGATCTGGTCCATCGCCGAACGGGATGCGCTCAGGTCGCCAACGACATGTTCGCTCTTGCGTGCTTGCTCGATGCTGATGGAGCGGATCGCGCTCGCGGCTTTGCGCAGATCGATGTGGCTATCGTCCGCTGCAAGGGCTTGGAGGTTCGACGCCCAATCCTCAATCCAGTCGCTCAGGTCTTTCTGCACGAATTGGATGGTGGCGGCACGCTCGAGCGCTCGGAAGGCGGCAGTCTTTCTCAGGTTGAGGGTGGCGGTGAAATCGCCGTGCCCAGGCTCTTTGGCATTGCCCAGGTTAAAAATCACGGTGCAAGACATGGCTTCGGCATCGACAAAACCAGATGCGACGACTTCGGCGCTTTGCTCCATCACGTAGTTGCCGAAGTCCAGCAACGAGTGGGTGGTGAGCGCGCCGCGAAAGCGACTGCGAGCGGCTTGGAATTTCTCGATGCTGTGGATCTTTTGATCAGACGGCAGCACCAGCACCGGGGTGAAGGTGCTCAGCGTTTTAGCATAGGCCAGTACGGCGGTGTCTTGAATCAGCTGAATTGCTTTGGCTTCCATTGGATCGATTTCCTTTTGGTGAGAGGTACGGAGTGGGGCGGTTTAGGACTTCGCGTGAATCGGTGCGGCATCTCGGTTGAACAACTGGCCTGCGCGTGGGGCTTCGGCAAACAAGGTCAGTCGGCCGCCCTCGTTGACATGCATCGGCGTGTCGAGGGTGGTGTCTTCGCTACGGCTGCCGCGTTTGGTTGGAACCTTGTAGGCGAGCTTGTGGTTGACTGTTACCTGGTGGCTGTCGGCAATCTGTTTCAGGGTGAAGGTCAGCGTGACGGAGCCAACCTTGCCGTTATCGACAACGCCCGATGCCACTTCGGAAAGGGCGTGGCCGATCTGGTTCGCGAAGACGCCCGCGTTGAGTTCGCCGATGAATTCGGCTGTATCTGTAGGTTTCATGTGCTGTGCCTTATTGAGTGCGAGTTGTTTGCCCCTGGACGGCAAGGGCCACCGGTAAATCAGGCGGCTGCCGTCAACGCTTGGGCGTCGAGGTAGTCGGCAAGGTCGTGCAGGTAGACCACCGGCTTGGCCCGGGTGGAGCCGTGCAGGCGTTTGACCGTGAGCTTGATGCGGCCCTTCTTGATCTCGGTCAGCAAGTGGCGATCGGTGCGGATGTGTGAGAAATAGTGTTCGCGAACCGCTGCCAGCGTCGGGCACGGTGTTGCGAACTGGCGCCGAAGCTGGTCGAGGGTGTTGCTCATGCCGCGCCCTCCCCGAACCCCTCCGATGGGGGCAGCAACTTGAGGCGGATCAATTCGGCAAGGCCTTCTTTGCTTTTACCCATGGCGGCCGCATACACGTTGCCTTGTTGGTCGGCGACCACGGCGCCGTAGGGGTACTCAGGGGATTTTGTCGGGGTGACGTAGGCGATTTGCCCCTCACTAATGACCGCGTCGACGCAGCGGAATACCTCAGCCAGCTCCGCGCTGACCGGAGGCAGCGATTCCAGCAGCTGTAAGGCTTCGGTTGATGCACCAATCAGCGTGGCGCGGCTGATGACTGTAGGGTGGTTGAGGAACATCGGGATCAGCTTCAGTGCGCCGATGGCTTGGGTAATGGCGTTCTGGCTCATGCTGCGGCGTCCTTGTGCGTAATGGTGATGTTCAGTTTCTTGGCGACCCACTCAACGCCCGCTTCTTTCACCATTACCACCGCGTAGTGGCGGTGCTGGTTGATGGCAGGGACCCAGGTACTGCGTGGGTCGGAGAACAGGTAACCGCGATCACGGTGTTTGCTGGCGAGCTCGCCGTTGTGGGTGAGGACGCCCAGCTCCCGCAACCTGGTGCGGAGGGCGCGGGGTTTAAGGCCGAGTACGGCTGCCGTTTCGTCCAGGGTGCGATTCATGGCGCGGTCCTCAGGCTGCTACGTTGTCAGGGCGGGCTGTCAGGGCGCCGAAGAACTCGTCTAGCTGTCCGAAAAGGTCGTCGAGCGCGCCCTCGTTGTGCAGCACCAGGTCGTTGTCCTGAATGCCGATGCCCGTTTCGCTGACGTGCGGATTGACCTCTGTCGCGTCAGCTCGAAGGACGTGGATCACGATGCCGCCACGCTTGCGGACAAAGTCGGCTTCGTTCTCAAAACGCAGATCACTGATGACGAAACCGGTCGCGGTGTCGTGCGCTTGGCCTAGGAATTCGAGGTTCTGTTCGGCCAGTAGCAGCCATAGCTCTGGGTGGACCATGTTGCGGCCCCATTCGGTGCCCATGGACTGCATCAGCTCGCGAGCGGAGCGACCGAGCCAGCCGATGGGTTGCTCTTTGCGATCGTCGTCAAAGTCGCACGGACTCAGGTTAAAGATGTTCATCAGGCCTTCGCGGAGTGGGTCTGCGAATGCGTAGGTCTGGAAACCGTGGATGTTGGCCAGGTGATTGGCGGCAGTGGTTTTGCCGGTGCGTGCGCGGCCGGCAAGCCCGATCAATAGTTGCTTCATGCTGCGTCACCTCCCCATGGGAAAGTGTCGGCGCTAGCGATGAGCTGTGCTGCCGCCTTGCTGCGTACATTGGTGATGACGAGCAGGCCAGTCGTTTGCTGAATGGCGATTACGGCTGCGCGGTTGGTCGCTGCTGTCGGGTGTAGATAAACGGGGCAGCGGGTGTTGCTGTGCTGTGGGGTTTGCATGGCTCGTACTCTTGGTGAGAGGTAGATACGAGTGCAAAATTAGCAACAGCTAAATAAACTTGCAATAGCAAATGCTAATTTAGTTTTGCGATGTGCAAAAAAAACCCGCACATGGCGGGTTCTTTGAGATGTGGTCGGTTACAGCAGTACGGAATACCAGAAGACTTTGCCGATCACGATGATTTCGTTTTTGAGCAGTTCGGTCGCACTGTACTCTTCATCTGGATGCTCTTCCCGGTTATAGCTGCGCATCCTGATGCCTCCACCCGGTAGCCGGTACAGCGTCTTCACTCGCAACTGGCCTCCATGATTCAGCGCGTACATTTTTCCATCGGTGATGGTTGTGCAGCCCTGGTCAACTCCTACGGTGCTTCCGTGAGGAAGAACGGGTTCCATGCTGTTGCCGTTGACCGTTACGCAGACCGCTTCATTTGCCTGGACGTTTTGCCGCCTTAGGGTCATTTTTCCGAAGCGAAGTTTTTGCTTGTGCGACTGATGTACTGCGGTTCTGCCGCTCCCAGCGGATAGTTCAACTTCCTTAAGAAACGGCACATAAACCTCGTCATCATCCAAGGGGGTATCGTCGTCCCAAACATCAATGGGGCCGAGATACTCGGCATTGCTTGGGACGATTTCATTCTCTGGCGTTTGCGGCGCTCTGGATGTGGGGGCGCGCATCGAGCTGGACGGCGCTGTTAATGTGCCCTCGGCAAGACCAATTTTCGCTTCAAGATTTGCAGCAGCTTTCTCTCCGAGCGATCTATGCCCGTTGAGCAATTGCGACAGGTATGAGGCGTCTAGGTTGTATTGGTCGGCGAACTCTTTCTGGGTTTTTTCGCCCATCAAGTCGCGCAGCACCTGAACTCGCATCTTCTTTATATCCATTCCCTAATCATCGCTTTCCGTTAGCAAACAGTAAATTACGGTTTGCTATTGCCGAAAACATTAGCAATTGCTAATCTCGGCGCTCAGAAGGAGGTGCATATGACCTTGCACGAGTATTTGAAGAGTCTTGATAAAGCCGCGTTGGATGCGTTCGCGGGCCGTTGCGGCACGTCCGCTGGCCAGTTGAAGCAGGTCGCTTATGGCAACCGTCGAGCTGGCGCCGCTTTGGCGGTCGGTATCGAGCGAGAGTCGGCAGGTTCAGTCACTTGCGAGCAACTTCGTGCAGACATTGACTGGGCTTACCTTCGCGGTTCCAAAGCTGCTTAAAAGGTGCCGGGTTGGGGCCTCTCACCAAAGATCCCCCAGCCCAGCTACGACGACACACAGCACATGTACATCGGTCGTGGTCGTAGGATAGGGATTACCCCGTCTTATGGCTACACCGTAAACGGGGGATTTACGGTTATGAGTCGCACAGATCTATTGCCGGACGCGGGTCCGGTCCTTCCTTTGCGCCAGGCGATTTACCGCGCTGGTCGTGACTACAAGGGCGGAATTACCGCCCTTGCCTTTGACATGGTGTTGGACAACGACACCCTCCAGAAGAAACTCAAACTCGATGAAGAGCGGCGCTGGCTGAACCCTGATGAGCTTGAGGAAGTGATCCGGCTGACGGGCGACTCACGCTTGCTTGACGCGCTGATGCGGCCAGCTGGCGCGGTCTGGTATCGCCCAGTGCCGGTACCAGCCACCCGTGATGCTCTGAAGGCCGTCGGTAAGTTGCTCGGCGAAACCGGTGAGTTCGTGGCAGCGATGCACGACGGCGCAGCCGACAACGTCTGGGAGCTACGCGAGGTCGTGGACCTGGAGCAACGCGGCATGGACGTGATTCGCGAAATCCTCGGCATCATGGCGGGTGCCCGTCAGGCGATGGAGGATCGCAACCATGGCTGACGAAATCGATCGTGCTAATGACCAGGCGCAGTACCTGCTCGACGTTGCCCTTCAGCGCAGTCGCCGTGTGCCTTCGAACCGCGTGAGCGCTCAGTTTTGTGCTGATTGCGACGAGCCCATCCCGTTACGCCGACAACAGTCGATTGAGGGTTGCCAAACCTGTGTTGACTGTCAGGGGTTGCGGGAGGCTCGGCGATGACTGAACCGGCCAAAGGAATAGCCATCGCCACATGGGCAAAACGTTACATCAACACTTTCGATCTCGCCCTGGTATCAATCGAGCCAGGTGAAAAAGCCCCAAAGGGCTTGGGGTGGAACAAACCGGGCGGCTACTTTACCGAGGCCGCCAAGGCTGAAGCATTCTGGGAACGAAACCCTAATCACAACCTCGGCGTCGTCCTTGGGCCGAGCCGTATCTGTTCGCTGGACGTCGATGACGTTCAGTGGACGCGGCATGTGCTGTATGAGCTGCTGGGTGTCGATCTGGATGCCATGGCGTTGGTGTATCCGACCATTGTCGGTAACCCTGCGCGCTTCCGGGTGCTGTTCAAGCTGCCGGAAGGCATTGAGCTGACCCGGCATTCTCTCTCATGGCCGAATGAAAAGGACCCTGACGGTTCAATTCACAAAGGCCTGATGGACAAAGCCAAGGCTGCGAAAGAGCAGGGCGATGGTATCGGGGAGGCTGCAGCACGCACGGAGGCTGAAGAGTACAAGCGCTTCACGGTGTTCGAACTGCGTGCTGGCCTGGTACAGGACGTGTTCCCTCCTTCGATTCATCCGGGTACCGGCAAGCCTTACACCTGGCGGACGCCGCCCAGCGCCACGGACGGTTTGCCGACGCTGACTGTCGACCTGCTGGCTATCTGGCAAAACTGGGACATCTTCAAGCGTGATGCAGAGGCAGCGTGCCCGTGGGCGATCAAGGCAACCGTGCCGCCGGCGAAGGTCAGTAAGCGTTCAGCGCCGGCTGCGGGTAAGCAGCCGTCGGTGATCGATGAGTTCAACCGCTGCCACGACATCGAGGAGCTGCTGCGTAGCCACGGCTACATCAAGCGGGGCAGCAAGTGGCTTTACCCGCAGAGCAGCACTGGGCTGCCCGGCGTGACGATCAGTGAGGGCAAGGTCTATTCCCACCACGGTGCCGATCCGCTTGCGAACGGGCATCAGAATGACGCCTTCGAGGTGTTCTGTTTACTCGAGCACGGCGGCGACCAGTCGAAGGCGGTGAAGGATGCCGCGCGTATGTTGGGTATGCAGCGTTCATCTCGGCCTGATCCGCGGGATCTTCCCCCGCCCCAATCCGATGAGATGAGCGAGCCGAGCTGTGCGAACGACGACATCAGCGAGGCCGCTCCAGCTCCTGACGGGGGCGCGGGGGAGTCGCTGACGCTTGACCAGTTGTTGCGGCGTTTTGCGCTGGTCGAGGGCACCACGCAAGTGTGGGACTGCGATCAGTCGCGGGTGATGAAGAAGGCCGCATTTGAAGCTCGGGTGGGCAAGCCACTTGCGAAGGCGTGGCTGGATGACATGGGCAAACGGTTGATTGCGGATGATCACGTCCGCGACATCGAGCAAGCGCGGCGCATGGCGGGCAAGAAGGGCGGTGCGTTCGGCATGCCACCGACTGACCGATATGTGTACATCGACGGCACCAAGGACGTCTGGGATCGGGAAAAGAAGCGGCGTATTGCCGAGGGCGCGGTGAAGATGGCGCTGGGCGACACTTATCCGCTGTGGCTGAACAGCAGTGAGCGGCGCACTGTGGATGTCGAACATATCGTGTTTGATCCGACCATGAGCAAGGATCCTGCGGTGTACATCAATACCTTTGATGGCCTACCGCTCGAACCGGTCAGGGATGACGCAGCCTGCGCCAATCTGCGTTGGCTGATTTCGTTTTTGTGCAACCACGATGAAGCGGCGCACCAATGGTTGACCCGCTGGCTGGCGTACCCGTTGCAACACCTGGGCGCCAAGATGGACACCGCCGTGCTGATGCACTCGATCATGGAGGGCTCAGGCAAAAGCCTGCTGTTCGCAGATGCACTGGGTATGTTGTACGGCCAGTACGCGGCCACGGTCGGTCAGACGCAGCTGGAGAGCAACTTCAACGCCTGGCAAAGCCGAAAATTGTGGTCGGTGTTTGAAGAGGTAGTGAGTCGCGATCAGCGATACAACCAAGTGGGCAAGATCAAGCACCTGATCACCGGCAAGACGGTGCGGATGGAATCGAAGTTCATCAACGGTTGGGAGGAAGCCAACCATATGAACGCGGTGTTCCTGAGCAACGAAATTTTGCCGTGGCCGATCAGCGACAGTGACCGGCGGATGTTGGTGATGTGGCCTATGGAAACCTTGCCGGTCGAGCGGCAAAAGGCAATCGGGCGGGAGCTGGAACAGGGTGGCGTCGCGGCGCTGTACGGTTGGTTGTTGTCGGTCGATCTGGGCGACTTCAACCAGCGGACGCGACCGCCATCGACGGACGCACGTGAGCGCCTGGTGGCCTTGAGTCGGGCTGGATGGCAGACGTTCTTGCATCTGTGGAAGTACAGCGAGCTGGGTCAGGGGCTTTGGGGGCCGTGTCTGTCGACCGACCTCTATTCGCTGTTCCTCGAATGGTGTCAGCGCAACAAAGAGCATGTGATGAGTCAGACGAAGTTCTCGCTGTTCATCAGTTCTGAGGTCGATAAAACCCGCGCGATTCCCTGGACCGACGGCAACAATCGGCGCTTTGGCGCGTTCTTCTTTCCTGTCGATCCGGACGCTTCCCCGCCCCCATCACTGAAGGCGGCCGAGCTGGGCAAGCAGGTCGAAAACTGGCGGGCCAAGGCGAAGCTCGCGGGCTGGCATGTGGACGGTTGGGACCACATCAAGGCGGCTGCCGCATGACTACATCTAAAAGTGTGTCGGGTGTGTCGGGTGTGTGTTGGGTTGATTTCGGATACCTCACACAGATTGGAGCCTTCTATTTCGGCAGTTTGCGGGCTTTGTGTTGGGTGTGTTGGGTTTCGCTACGCATGCGCGCATGCGTGACGTTGGATGTTCGGTTTCTGATGGCTGATTATTTTCTTCATGCGAGAAAGGAAATACTCAACAAACCCAACACACTAAACACAACTCGATTAAAGCTATTGATTTTAAAGGGTTTTGTTTGTGTTGGGTTTGTGTCGGGGTGGGTGCTTTTTGTGTCGGGTTCGGTTTTCGGGGGAGTAGGGCGATGATCGAGGCAATGGAAGTACTGCTGAAGCACTGGGGCGAGCAACTTCGGCTCAATGGCGAAAGCGGCGGCATGGGCAGCCCAATGGCAACGATCATGGAGTGGGGTGGCTGCGCACCACGCGGCACGCCCGGGTCCCGAGTCATCCTCGGCGCTGGAGCAGGGCCTGATGCAGTTGCACAAGAGATCGCCGCCGCTCTGTCGGAGATCGGGCGTCAGGGTGAGCAGGGTGATCGGCTGATGCGGTTGGCGGGCCTGCGTTACGGCGATGATCCGGCGCCAACCTGGCTGATGCAGTTGCATCTGCTTGGGATGGAGTCGAGAGCGAAACAGACTTACTACGACCAGGTGCACCGTCTGCATGAGCAGCTGCTGGAAGTGCTGGTCGAGCGTGCTGACGCCCGTAAGTGGCTTACCGCTGGTCGGGGCGTTTTGCCTCAAAGTCTACTCAAAGTTGCGTCAAAGTTGCGTCGAGTCGGATAACCGAAAATGACCTCTTTTCGGTTCCGTACTCAGGGGGTAAAAAGTCCCCACGATATGGAATTTGCGCCTTGGCGCTGACCTCGCACGTGCTGTGCAGCTTCACCCGGCCCTCCCTGCGCCGGTCACCCAACCCCGCTTCGGCGGGGTTTTTCATTCTTGCTGCCGGCCCTGGCTTGGGCCGCCAGTTACGCCCGAGACATAGGTTTATTTCTTCCATTGCCGAGGAGGCAACGAATGTCGACTGAACAGGAGATGCAGCAGTCGCTGGCCAATCTTCCAACCTGGCTACTGATTCTGGTGGCGCTCGCCGGTTTAACAGGGGAGATGTGGCGCGCTGATGCGGCAGGGATGGCGGTGCCGGTGTTGATCAAGCGGGTGCTATTGCGCTTCGGTGCTTCGGCGGTGTTTGGTCTGGCAACGGTGTTGCTCGCCACGGCGCTGGGTTGCAGTCTGATGACCGCTGCAGCGATTGGGAGTGTGGTGGCTTGTCTCGGTGCCGATGTGGCCAGCGGGTTGTACGCTCGGTGGTTGGCGAAACGGGCTGGGATCTGCGAGGTCCCTCCGAGCGGTGGCGGGCAGTGATGAAATCGCCGGGGACCCTGGGGGTATTCGACGGGTACGGGGTCGCAAACCCGCGGGAAAGTGTTAGCGGCAGGGTTGCCAGCTTACTGAAATTCAATCCATTGAAATTGAAAGGTTTGCATTGAAAAGCCGTTGAAAAGGAGGGCTTATGACAGAACCAATGTACCTGTCAAAGAGCGCCTTTGCGGCTCGGATCGGCAGGGCACCCAGCTACATCACCTGGTTGAAAAACAACAACCGACTGGTACTCACCGCCGATGGTAAGCAAGTGGATGTCATGGCCAGCGAAGCGTTGATTCGTGACACCGCTGACCCGAGCAAAACCGCCGTTGCTGATCGGCACCACCAAGATCGGCTTCAGCGTGACGTGTATAGCCAGCTCACCAGCCAGGTCGAGCCGACTCCCATGGCTGCGTCGCCGCCAGTGATTGTCCCCACGGGGCAGCTGCCGGACTTCCAGAAAGCCCGCGCACTGCGGGAACACAACTTGGCCCAGCTCGCCGAGATCGAGTTGCACAAGGCCAAGGGTTCACTGGTGTCGGCGACAGCGGTGCAGACCGGCGCCTACAACGCTGGTCGGATGCTCCGCGATCAGTTGCTGGGTATGCCTCCACAGCTGGCACCCGAACTGGCCTCCATGACCGACCCTTGGGAAATCGAAAAGCACCTGACGGCGGCGATCCGTCGCTCGCTGGAAGACGCCGAACGCATGTCTTCAGCAGACCTTGAACACGCACTGACCACGAGTTGACCTATGCCCACGGACATTCCTGACGGTGCAGAGGTGTACCGCGAGGCGTATTTCCGTGGGCTGCGGCCCGACCCGGATGTCTGGATCGATCAGTGGGCCGATGAGTACATGCGGATCCCGCGTGACACCGGCGCCGCTGAGCCCGGCCAGTACCGTACCTCGCGCACACCGTATGCCCGCGAGCCCATGCGTTGCCTGTCGCCGGCTCACCCCTGCAAACGCGTGATCACCATGGTCGCGTCGCAGCTGATGAAAACCCAGATAGGTCTGAACTGGATTGGCGGCCTGATGCACATGGCGCCGTCGAACATCCTGGCACTGTTGCCCAGTCTGGGCCTGGCCAAGCGGGTGTCCTCGCGGATCAGCAAAACCATCAAGGCAACACCGGTATTGCGCGAGCGAGTCGCGGCTAACCGCTCCCGCGACTCGCGCAATACCATGGACACCAAGGAGTTTGAGGGCGGGACGTTGTACGTCACCACCGCCGGCTCGGCGGCCAACCTGTCAGAGTTGTCGGCGCGCTACGTGTACGGCGATGAGATCGACCGTTGGGAAGTGGACATCGGCGAGGAGGGTGACCCTATCGAGTTGGCGGAAACCCGGGGCAGTACCTTCGGTCGCAACGCCAAGTTCTACTTTTCCAGCTCACCCACGATCAAGGGCGCCTCGCGAATTTCCGACCTGTTCGATGGCAGTGACCAGCGTCACTACTATGTGCCGTGTCCGAGCTGCGGCCACATGCAAACCCTGGAATGGGAGCGCCTGCATTACTCGAAGGATTACAGTGTGGTGCACTATCAGTGCGCTGGCCCTGACTGCGACGTGTTGATTGAGGAGTTCCACAAGGGCGAGATGCTCACCAATGGCGAGTGGCGTGCCCACGCCGAAGGCGATGGCGAGACGGTCGGGTTTCATCTCAACGCGCTGTATTCACCACTCGGTTGGATGGACTGGAAGTCGCTGGCCAAGCAATTCGAGAAGGCCAAAAAGGCCCAGGCAAAAGGCGATCTGGAACCCATGCAGGTGTTTTACAACACCCGTTTGGCGAAGGTTTGGGACGCGGCTCAAGAGCAGACCAAAGCCAATGTGTTGCGAGCACGGGCGCGCTTGGAACTCTTCGGCCTCGGTTCGATGCCGGCGGCGGTGCTGATGATCACCGGTGCCGTCGACGTGCAGGCCAATCGCCTGGAGTTCATGGCCATGGGCTGGGGCGTCGGCATGGAACGCTGGGTCATCGACTACCAGATCGTTTCGGGCGACCCCGCTGATGAGCGTACCTGGGCCGCACTGGACGAACTGCTCAAGGCCAAGTATCGCCATCCGTGCGGTGTCGGTCTCGGCATTCTTGCAGTGGCGGTCGACTCCGGTGGCCACCACACTGACGAGGTTTACCAGTTCTGCCGCGTGCGCCGCTGGCGCAATGTGTTCGCCATCAAGGGGGCGAGCAAACCCGGCAAGCCGGTCATTGCTCAGCGCCCGTCCATGGTCGACGTGACCTGGAAAGGCCAGACCGAACGCAATGGCGCCGAGCTGTGGTTCGTAGGTACCGATACTGCAAAGGATTGGATCTACAACCGTTATCCATTCGAAGCCGGCCCGGGCGCATTGCACTTCGCCAATGACCTGCCCGACGACTTCTTCGATCAGTGCGTCGCGGAGCGCAAGGTGGCGCGCTACATCCGTGGACACAAGCGTATCGAATGGGTCAAGGGCAAGGCCGAGCGCAACGAAGCGCTCGACCTGATGGTGTATTGCCTGGCCATGGCGCATTACCTGGGCCTCAACCGCTACAAGGAACACGACTGGGAGCGGGTGCGTCAGTCTCTGGCGCAGTCAGGCTTGTTCGACGACGCGCTGGGTATCAAGCCCGTGCAAGGCGAGCGTCTCAGCAATACCGAGCAGGCTACCCCTGCTGTACCACAACCGGCTCCGCAACCCGTTGCTCCCGTCGTGCCATCGCGACAAGCCGCTCCGCCACCTCAACGCCGCAGCTCCAGCAGCGGTTACCTGAAGAGACGCTGATATGTCATTTACCCAAAAGCACCTCGACGCGGTTGAGGCGGCCATCGCGCGCGGTGAAAAAACCGTGCGTTACACCGACCGCACCGTGGAATACCGCTCTGTCGACGAGCTGCTCAAAGCCCGCGACGAGATCCGCACCTCACTGGTGAACTCGGCCGGGCCGCGCTCGCGCGTCGTTCGGCTTTGCCACGGAGGCAAAGGACTCTAATGGCCCGCTATCCGACGCTCACCCGTAACGGATTCGTGTTGCCGTCGAACATCAAGGCCAGTTACGAAGGCGCCGGAGAGGGCCGCCGCTCCACTGGCTGGGATGCGCCGGACAACGGGATCAACAGCATAAACACCCCGGCGCTGCGCAATCTGCGCTCACGGTCGCGGGCAGCGGTTCGCAATGATCCGTATGCCTATAACGTGATCGACAAGCGCGTCAGCAACCTGATCGGTACCGGTATCACACCGCGACCGAAAACCGACAACGAAGCCCTGCGCAAATTGCTGCAGGAACTTTGGGACGACTGGGTCGATGAATCGGACGCCGATGAGCGCACCGACTTCAACGGTCAGCAGGCGCTGGTGGCCCGCACGGTGGAAACCTCGGGTGAATGTTTTGTGCGGTTGCGTCCGCGTGGCCTGGACGAAGGCCTCGCGGTGCCGTTGCAGCTGCAAATCCTGGCTCCGGAGTTTGTGCCGCACGACAAGTTCGAGACCACCCGGGAAGGCAACTTCATCCGCGCCGGCATCGAGTTCACCCCCGGCGGCAAACGCGTGGCGTACTGGATGTACCTGGCGCATCCACGCGATACCTCATCGTTGAATGCAGGTTACAACCAACTGGTGCGCGTGCCGGCCGCGCAGGTGCTGCATATCTTCGAACCGGTCGAACCGGGCCAGCTGCGCGGTGTGCCGCGCTTGTCGCCAGTGTTGAAGCGCCTGCGCAGTCTCGACAACTACGACGACGCGGTGCTGTTCCGGCAGGAAGTGGCCAACCTGTTTGCCGGCTTTATCAGCCGGCCAGCCCCAGAATCCGGCCCCGTGCCAAGGGACCCGGTCACCGGCCAGCCACTGACCCTAGATCGCGACGGCTTCACGCCGATGGTTGCGCTGGAGCCCGGCACCATGCAGGAACTGGGGCCGGGTGAAGAGGTTGAGTTCTCGAAACCACCGGACGCGGGCAACAACTATCCCGACTTCATGCGGCAGCAGCTGATGGCGGCCGCAGCAGGGACCGGGACGCCATACGAAATCCTCACCGGCGACATGCGCGAGGTCAACGACCGGGCGCTGCGGGTCGTACTCAACGAGTTTCGGCGCCGTCTGGAACAACAGCAGTTCAGCGTGTACGTGCACCAGCTGTGCCGTCCGGTCCGGGCGGCCTGGATGGACATGGCGGTGTTGTCGGGTGTCCTCCAGCTGGATGACTACGCCCAGCGACGTCGCGAGTACCTGCGCACCCGTTGGGTACCGCAAGGCTGGGCCTACATCCAGCCGGTGCAGGACGTACAGGCGCGCCGAATGGAAGTGCAGGCCGGCTTCGCCTCACGCAGTGAAATGGTCCTGCGCACCGGTTATGACGCTGAAACGGTCGACGCCGAAAACGCCGCCGACCTGGCCCGCGCCACTGCGCTTGGCCTCAATTACACCACTCTTGAAGCGTTCGTCCCCGTCGACGACAAGGAGCAACCATGAGCAAGAAGGCGCGGCCACGCGTTTACAACCGGGCGGGTAAACGCGTGCCCGTGCAGGACAAGAGCTGGTACGCGCTGCAGGCCAGCGGCGAGGCTGCCGAGCGGGTCATCGAAGTGTTTGTCTATGGCGAGATCGGCGCCTGGGGCATTACCGCGAATCAGTTTGTGCAAGACCTGCGCGCCATGGACGACGGCGTGTCCCCAGTGATCGCCGCGTTCAACAGCATCGGTGGCGACCTGTTCGACGGGCTGGCGATGCACAACGCGCTGTCGCGTTTGGGTGAGCGTTGTACTGGTCGCATCGATGCGTTGGCGGCCAGTGCGGCCAGCGTGGCGGTATGCGGCGCACACCGCGTCGTGATCGCATCCAACGCCATGCTGATGATCCACAACCCATGGACCTACGCGGCCGGTGATGCCGACGACTTCCGTAAAGTGGCCGACGTCCTCGATCAGACGATGGAGGCCATCATTGCGGCCTACAAGGCCAAGGCTCCAGACATTGATGAGGAGGAGTTGCGGCGTCTGGTCGCTGCCGAAACCTGGTTGACCGCCAGTGAAGCGGTGGCCTTGGGGTTGGCCGATGAGGTCGGCGATGGCGTTACGGTCAAAGCTTGCCTCGGCCAAGGGGCCGTGCTGCAGCGTTACCAGCATGCGCCGGCCGAATTGCTCGCCCAGTTGGACGAGCCACCCGAGCCGGATCCCGAGTTAGAGCCCGACGATCCGCCCTTGGTACCGCCGGTGGTCGACTCGGCCAAGCTGGCCCTGATGATCACGCAGCGATGCTCCGAGTCAGGCATCAGCAACCTGGTCGAGCCGCTGCTCAGCTCCACCCGGCTTGAAAGCGAAGAGATCGTCCAGGCAGGCCTGACGCGGGCCAAGGCCGTGAACGACCTGTGTGTGGCGGCGCGCTTGCCGGAGTTCAGCGTCGAGTATGTCGCGGCGGGCCTGGACGTTGCGGCGGTCCGAGCGCGTCTGTTCGACAAGATCGTCAGCAGCGGCAAGGGCTTTGAAATCGACAACAGCTTGCCGCTGGACAATGACCCCGCACCTAAGGTGCAGGCCAAACAACTTGATCAACCTTCCATCTGGTCCGCGCGCCAAGCCGCGCAGTCCGGTCAATCCCGACCCGCAACAGGAGCAAGACGATGAGTATCCAACGAGAGCCAATGCATGCAGGCGAATTTCTCCTGTCCGAAGCGGCGGGCACCATTTCCCGCGAAGCCATCAATGTCGCCGCCGGTCCTGCATTGGAACCGGGGCAGATCCTCGGCCTGATCAGCTTGACCGGTGAGTTCGCCCCCTACAACCCGACCGCCGAAGACGGCAGCGAAAATGCGATCGCCATTCTCTACGGCCCGTTGGGCGAGTCGGATGTGGTCCGACGCGGGCGGGCAGTGGTGCGGCTGGCTGAAGTCAGCGAAGCCCATCTGACGGGGCTGGATCCTGCTGCTGAAAAGGCGTTGGCCACTCACTTCCTGATCGTTCGCTAAGACGGTCAACCTGATTACCCAACCCGCCGAGTGCGGGTTTTTGCATTCTGGAGATTGCTTCATGGCTGACATTGAAATCTTTAACGACGATGCGTTTTCGGTCTCCTCGCTGACCGCCGCCATCAATGAACAGGAATACCTGCCGGGCCGCATCAGCAGCCTCGGCCTGTTCCAGGAGGAGGGCATCACCACCCTGACCGTGCAGATCGAAAAGGACGGCGACACCCTGGCCTTGGTGCCAGCCGGTGAACGCGGCACCTCCGGCCTGGTGGTCGGCGGAACCAAGCGCAACCTGATTCCGTTCAACACCGTGCACCTGCCGCAGCGCTTTGCGATCAAGGCCGACGAGATCCAGGGCATTCGTGCCTTCGGTACCCGTTCTGAATTGCAGGCAGTGCAGGACGTGGTCAACAAGCGCCTGGCCAAAGCGCGTCGACAGCTAGATGCCACGCACGAATTCCAGCGCATGGGCGCGCTGAACGGCCAAATCCTCGACGCGGACGGCACCACCGTCTTGCTCGACATCTACAAAACCTTTGGTGTGACCCGCAAGAAAATGTCCATGGGGCTGAACAGTCCGGACACCGAACTTCGCGTCAAGTGTGGTGATGCGCTGGACCTGCAGGAGGAAGCCCTGGGCAGTATCACCAGCACGGGCTCGCGTGCGCTGTGCGGTAAGAATTTCTGGAACAAGCTGCTGGTCCACAAGTCGGTCAAAGAGACCTACCTCAACAGTCAGCAGGCCGCTGCTTTGCGTGGCGATGCCCGTGAAAGTTTCGAGTTCGGCGGCATCGTCTGGGAGCGCTATCGCGGCAAGATCGCCGGTGTGACCTTCATCCACGACGACAAGGCGCTGCTGATTCCCGAAGGCGTGCCGGACCTGTACATCTCGGTGTTTGCGCCGGCGGACTACATGGAAACGGTCAACACCGAAGGCGTGCCGTACTACAGCAAGATCGAGCCGCTGCCGTTCAACAAAGGCATGGCCGGTGAAGCTCAGTCGAACCCGCTACACCTGTGCACGCGCCCGCTCGCGCAGATCCTCCTGGAGCTCTGACCGTGGCCTTTCGTGACCTGGTCGCCGAGGTCGACGCGGTGGTGTTCGAAACGCTGGGCGACAGCGCACGGATCGAAGGCCGGGACGAGCCGGTCCTCGGCATGTTCGCGGCGCCCTGGCTGCAGCCGAAGTTCGGCAAGCTCAACACCGGATTGCGCGAGCCCCGCTTTGAAATCCGTGTCAGCGATTCCCACGGCCTCGAACAGGGCCTGTTGGTCAGCGTCGATCTGCCGGCCCTGGACGGCGGTGGCGATTATGACCTGCTGCAGCTGGAGCCCAGCGGTGACGGTTTGGTCGCTTTGATCCTGAGGATGCGTGCATGAGCGTTGGTAGCTATTACAAGTCGTCGGCCGGTGGTGGGATGGTCACCATTCAGTCGTCGTCGGCAGATCTGCAAGCGTTCCAGGACTTCGCCAAGGTGGTGCCCAAGGCAGCCGCGGCCGCGCATCGTCGAGCGATCAACAAGACGCTGGGCTGGTTGCGCACGCACATCGCTCGGGCGGTCAGTCGACAGGAACGCATCGCCGTCGCGGCGGTGCGTCAACGGTTGCGCAGCTATCCGGTCACCGGTGGGGCCATGAGCGGCAAGCTGTGGTTTGGCTTGAACGCCATCGAGTCCAGCCGGATCGGCCGCGCGCGGCAGACTGGCAGCGGCGTGTCGGTAGCCGGGCGCCGTTACCAGGGGGCGTTCCTCAAACAGGTCTACGGCAACAAACCGGACATCTGGATCCGCACCGCGAGCAAGCATTTCGATGCGGACGATTATCCGGACAGTGCGGTGTCATCAGGGCGCGGGCCGAGTTCGGGTTGGGTCGCTGAAAATGGAAGTCGGTTTCCACTGGCCAAGGCCAAGGTGTCCCTGGAGCAGGCGCGGCCACATTTCGACAGCTGGGTGCGCAAGGCGGATGAGCGCTTGCTACAGATCCTGCAGCAGGAGCTCAACTTCGAGCTGCAAAAGTACCTGAGGAGTTAATGCCGTGTCGGAAGAGCCTTTTAGCCTGGATCAGCTTTACCGGGCCATTGAGCAACAACTGCTGGCGAAGTTACCGGGTGTGTGTGCGGTGACGGCCTGGCCGAACATTAAAGATCGTGTAGCGCTGCCGGCGGTGTTTCTAGAGATGGCCGAGATTGAACCGGGCGTCGATATCGGCACCGGGGAAACGACCTTGGTGTGCAGGTTCGAGGCACGCATCGTCGTCGATCCGATCAAGCCGCACCATCATCAGCAGGCCGTACAACTGGCCACCCAGCTCGCGGTGGTTCTGCGGGCGCAGACCTGGGGGCTGGCGGTTGAACCGGCGGTATTCATTCAGGCCGGGCAGGATTGGACCCGGCCCGAACTGGATGGCTACACCGTCTGGTTGGTGGAGTGGCATCAGCAAATTTACCTCGGTGCACAGCAATGGCCATGGCCGGATGAGCAACCGGGTTCGCTGTGGTTCGGCTTCAATTACGACCGCAAAGAGGAGTTCTTTCCAGCGGATGACGTGCCGTGAGTTACGCACAGGCTCAACATGACCGGATGTTGGCCGGTGTGGTCAAGGATTGTTATGTGGTGGCAGTGGACCTGACCGCTTCCCCGCCAGTGTGTCGGGTGTCAGACGGCGAGTGGGTCAGTGCCTGGGTACGCTGGCACAGCATTGCCGCTGGTAAGGCGCGACACTGGCGAGCGCCAAGCCTGGGCGAGCAAGGGGCATTGGTCAGTGCCAGTGGTGACGTGTCGCAAGGTACGTTCATTCCTGGGCTATACGGCAACGCCGGCGCACCACCGGATAACCGCGATCATGTCGAGGTTTGGCGCTTCGATGATGGTGGTTCGCTGGTCTATGACTGGCAGGCCAAGAGCTACAGCATCACCCTGCCGAGCGGTACGGTGACCATCAAAGTCGCCAGCACGGAGGTGATCGTAACGGACAGCGCCGTCAACGTGACCACCGGAAACATCAACCTGAAAGCGGCGGTGCGGATCGAAGGCGCGTTACACGTCACGAGCGGCATTACCAGTGCTGGCGCGATCATCGACGCCACCGGCAACAGCAACCACCACACACACTGAGGTCAAAATGATCGACGAACCGATTTCGGAAAAGCCGGCGTTTGACGTTGAGACAATCGTGAAGCTTTTGGAAGGACAGATTGCCCAGCATTACGACGCGTATCGAATGCTTAGTCGCTGGCCAATCGTCTTGCGAGAGGCTAATCCCGAAGATGTTGCCAAAGCGCTGGTTCGGGTGTTGAGTCATGGCCAATACGTGCGGCGCGAACAGCGCTCGATAGTGACCAACATCACCATCACTTGCAGCGGTGGCGATCCGGTCGCGATTGCAGATGCGGTGGCAAAAACTGTCACGGCCAGGTGCTCGTAGTTTTCAACCCTCTATTTCTATCCGCCCGCCTAACGCGGGCTTTTTTATGCCTGGAGTAAACACATGGCCAAGAGCGATTCGACAGTCACCGATTCACCCGCGAGCCCTGAACCATTGCCGCAGCCGATATCGCTTCCGATGCCGATGAAGTTTCGCGACAAGGTCTACACCTCCCGCGAGTTGATCCTGCCTGAGACCCAGCGCAGTTTGCCGGTGGCGAAGGGCCTGGTCGAAGTACCGGGCGCCGACATCGAGGCGGTCAAGTTTCTGAAAGCCCATGACGAATTCGAACTGCTGAAGGAGTAACGCGGATGATCGGAATGGATCGCCACACCGGCCAGCCCATTTCCGGCATCGAGCATTTGCGGCAGTCCATCGGCGACATTCTGGGCACGCCACTGGGCAGCCGGCGGCATCGGCCAGAGTACGGCAGCACGCTCCCGCGCTTTGTCGACCTGCCCGTTAACGAGGGCTGGAAAAGCTCAGTGCAGGCGGAAGCCGCCAGAGCCTTGGGGCGCTGGGAGCCGCGTTTGAAGCTGGACCAGGTGCGGGTCATTTCGGTGATCGGCGGGCAAATCAATCTGAAAATCGCCGGCAAATATCAAGGCGACGGCGTGCTGTTGGAGGTGGGCGTATGAGCATCGTTGATCTGTCGTCGCTACCTGCGCCGAGCGTGCTGGAGCCATTGGATTTCGAAGCGGTGTATGAGGAAGGCCTCGGGGTCTTTCGTGGCTACATGGGCGATAACTGGAGCGCCGCGCTGGAAAGCGATCCGGTCACCAAGGTGTTGGAGGTCGGGGCCTACATCAAGGTCGGTAACCGCGCCCGGGTCAACGACGCCGGCAAGGCGCTGTTACTGGCCCACGCCATCCGCGACGACCTCGATCACTTGGGGGCCAACGTCAATCTCAAGCGGCTGGTGATTCAGTCCGAGGATCTGCTGGCGGTGCCTCCGGTACCGGAGGTCAGGGAAGAAGACGATCCGTTCCGTGAACGCATTCAGTTGGCCTACGAAGGGCTGACCACCGCTGGCCCGCGTGCAAGCTACATCTTGCACGCGCGTAATGCGTCGGGCCTGGTCGCGGATGCCACGGCGGAAAGCCCGGCACCGTGCAACGTTACGGTCACGGTGCTGAGTTCCGAGGGCAAAGGCGTGGCTAGTCCTGAGCTGCTGGCCACGGTCAAGGCGGCGCTGAATGACGAGGACGTCAGGCCGGTGGGTGATCGGCTGACCGTACAAAGCGCGCAGATTATCGACTACCGCATCGATGCCATTCTGCACATGAGCAGTGTCGGGCCTGAGGCGGATGCTAGCCTGGCCGAGGCCAAAAGCCGCATTAACGCCTGGATCAATCCACGCAAGCGGCTCGGGGTCGAAGTGGCGCGTTCGGCTGTGGATGCGCAACTGCATATCGCCGGCGTGTCTCGGGTTGAGCTGGTCGGCTGGGTGGACCTGGCCCCGACCAAGGCACAGGCGGCGTTCTGCACCGAAGTCACAGTGAATCTGGCGGGCTGACATGAATAGCCTACTGCCGAGCAATAGCACGCAACTGGAGCGCGCCCTAGAAGCGGCGTTCTATGAAAAAACCATTGTTCCGCTACGCACGCTCTACAACGCCGACACCTGCCCAGTGCATTTACTGCCGCACCTTGCGTGGGCCTGGTCGGTCGATCGCTGGGATTACCGGTGGAGCGAGGCGACCAAGCGCGCCGCGATCAAGGCGTCGTATTACATCCATGCCCACAAGGGCACCATCGGCGCCTTGCGCCGGGTGGTCGAACCCCTGGGCTATCTGATCGAGATTATCGAGTGGTTCAACACGGTGCCGGAGGGGGTGCCGGGCACCTTCGCGCTCAAGGTTGGCGTGCTGGACACCGGGATCACTGAGGAAATGTATCAGGAGCTGGAGCGCCTGATCGACGATGCCAAGCCGGTGACCCGGCATCTGACGGGCTTGGCGATCAGCCTCGAAAGCCAAGGCGTTTTGAACGTCGCGGTCAGCGTTTACGAAGGCGACGAAATCGACGTTTACCCACCGGTTGCGCGTGACATCGAGGTCAGCGGCACCCTCGGCGTAGTTGGCCGCGAACACTCCATAGACACCCTGGACGTTTATTATGATTGATGCGAATTCGCAGTTTTTCGCCACCCTCACGAATGTGGGGATGGCCAAGCAGGCAAACGCCGACGCGCTCGGCGTTGCTTGGACGTTTGCCCAAATGGGCGTGGGCGATGCCAACGAAACCGACCCGATCCCTAGTGCGGCGCAGACCCAACTGATCAATGAGCGCCGCCGCCGGCCGCTGAATCAGGTACGGGTCGACCCGGTCAATCCGGCGGTGATCATCGCCGAGCAGATTATCCCGGCCGATGAGGGGGGGTGGTGGATTCGCGAAATTGGCCTCTATGATGCGGACGGCGATCTGGTCGCGGTGGCAAACTGCGCGCCGAGTTACAAGCCGGTGCTGTCGCAAGGCTCGGGCCGCACGCAGGTGGTGCGGATGAACTTCATCGTGGCCAGCACCGGCAACATCACGCTAAAGATTGACCCGGCGGTGGTGTTGGCAACCCGTGAATACGTTGATACGCGGATCATCGAAGAGCTAAATAAGCTCGACAGCAAGCAATCGGTGCGCGTGGCCACCACGGCCAACATCGTGCTGGCCGGGCTTCAGACTGTCGACGGCGTGGCCTTGGCGGCGGGTGATCGCGTACTGGTGAAAAACCAAGTCGTGGCCAAGGACAATGGCATTTGGCTGGTGGCGGCGCTGGCGTGGAAGCGCGCGGCGGATGCCGAAAGCAACGCCGAAATCACCTCGGCGCTGTTGACGTCGGTCGAGCAGGGCACCACGCAAGCCGACACCCGTTGGCAGTTGGTCACCGATGGGGCGATTGTGGTCGGTACCACGGCGCTGACGTTCCAGAACGTGACGCAAGGCTTTGCGCCGATCAACTCGCCGGCCTTGGTCAACCCCACGGCGAACACGCCGGCGCAGTTCGACAGTTCGCTGTTGCTGATCAACGGGGCGTTTCTGAAGCGGCGCGGGGTGGAGTTCGGCGACTACACCAACTACTCGGCGTCTGCGGTGCTGACGTTCGCTGATGTTGGCAAGGTGGCGGCCTTTGCTTCTGCCACCAGCGGGGCAATGGTGGCCACGCTGCCCACTGGGGTGATCCCGCGCGGCGCCGTGGTTGAGGTTGTCTGCGGGCAGGGCACGGTCACGGTCACGGCTGGCGGTACCGACATCATCGACGCCGTGAACTACGTCGGAAACATCGCGATGGGGCTGGGCGACACCGCCCGGTTTATTCGCATTGGTACGCTGTGGCGGCTGGTTGGTGGCTCGGTATCGCTCAAGTATGCCGGGGTTATGTTAGGTGCGAACTGGTTCACTCAGCCACAGTTCACCGGCGATAAGTCCTTGGCCACTTGCGAGTTCGTAATGCGTGAAAAAGGCGGCTACAGCGGTTTTACCGCGTTAGCTGCCTCTCGCTCCGTCACGGCGGCGGATGCCGGAAAGCTTTTGTGGGTTTCGACTCCTGGTATGACGCTCACGCTCCCGACGCCAGTGGGCCTAGGGTTTCCGCAAGGAATCTCGATTACAGTTTTCGCGACAACTGTCCCTATGACGATTGTGACAGGCGCTGGCGCAACGCTTAACAACGCAGTCGGGACCGTTAGTTCTATTGTGCTTCTTCCGGGGCAAAGCCTGACGCTGGTGGCGATCGGCACCAATGGTTGGCAGCTTGTATCGTCGACAAGTGGTCTAGGGACTAACGCCGATTTCGCCGCATTGCTGGCCTCTTCTGGATGGAAGAACAGCCCTGCTGGGGATGTTGAGCAATGGGGCATTCTTCCCGCAATTGCGGCTAACAGCTCAGTATTGATTACCTTCCCGAAGGCTTTTCCAGCCAACGTGTTTGCCGTCGCCCCATCACCTGGTGCAACCGGTGCGGCGTCGCCAGGTGTCGGATACCAAAACGTGTCGCTTACGCAAGTGCGGTTCTGGAATCTGTCAGCCAGCGCTGCGACTTTGCAGGGCTCATGGCGAGCCTTCGGTAACTAAGGGGATTCTTATGTTTGCTTCAAAATCAACTCGCGGGTTTTACGAGCCAGACCGCCAGTCGCCCATTCCAGAGGATGCGGTGGAAATTCCGGATGAGCTACATGCTGAGCTGCTGGCCGGCGAGGTGCTAGGGCTGGTTATCAACTTTGACAATGACGGTTATCCGTTTTTGGCCGACCCGCCGCCGCCATCGCCGGAAGAACAGGCCGCTACCGAGCGCGCCTGGCGCGATGCGCTGCTGTCGGCGACCGATGGTGTCGTGACCCGGCACCGTGACGAGGGCGAGGAAGGGCTAGCGACCACCCTCACGGCCGAGCGGTACAGCGAGCTATTGACGTATCGCCGACAATTGCGCGAATGGCCGCAAGGCGCCGAGTTTCCCCTGGTGGATCATCGCCCGATCGCGCCGCCCTGGCTGGCCGAGCAAACCCAATAAACGCCCCGCACTGACGGGGCGTTTTCTTTTCCGTTACGCGTAACACGATCACCCCTCACAGCCTCGCTCATGCGGGGCTTTTTCGTTACTGGAGACTGACATATGAGCTTTTTTCACGGCGTCACGACCGCGCTGATCGAGACGGGGGCGCGCACTATCTCGCTGCCGTCGTCCTCGATCATCGGCCTGTGCGACACCTTCACCCCGGGCATTCTCGGCGGCGGTACGGCCAAGGCTGGCGATCTGGTATTGCTCACGTCTGAGCGCGAAGCCATTGCCGCGTTCGGTGCGGGCTCGGCGATCGCCAAGGCGGCAGCGGCCATCTACGTGCGCGCCAAGGCGGTGATCGTCGCGGTGGGCGTGCCCAAGCTCGAAGACGAAGCGCTGCAAACGTCGGCCATCATCGGTGGTGTGTTGGCCTCCGGCCAGCGGACCGGTTTGCAGGCGCTGCTCGACGGCAAGAGCGTGCACAACGCCCAGCCCAAGTTGCTGATTGCTCCGGGGCATTCCGCCACCCAGGCGGTGGCGACCGCTATGGATGCCTTGGCCGGCAAGCTGCGTGCGATCGCTATCGTGGATGGCCCGAACACCACCGACGAAGCGGTGATGGAATATGCCGAGAACTTCGGCAGCAAGCGCATTTACATGGTCGATCCGGGTGTGCAGTTCTGGGACACGATCGAGAGTGCGACAGTCGATGCGCCGGGCTCGGCCTGGGTCGCTGGGTTGTTCGCCTGGACCGATGCCAACTACGGCTACTGGGCGTCGCCGTCGAACAAAGAGTTTGTCGGCATCACCGGCACCAAGCGGCCGATTGAATACCTCGACGGCGACGAAACTTGCCGGGCCAACCTGCTGAACAACGCGTTCATCGCGACGATCATTCGTGACGGCGGTTATCGCCTGTGGGGCAACCGCACGCTGTCCAGCGACCCGAAATGGTCGTTTGTCACCCGCGTGCGCACCTGCGACATCCTCATGGATGCAATCCAGGCAGGGCACAAATGGGCGGTCGACCGCTCGATCACCAAGACCTATGTCAAGGAAGTGACCGAAGGCCTGGACGCGTTCATGCGCGATCAGAAAAACGCTGGTGCCATCATCAACTTCGAAGTGTTCGCCGATACCGAGCTCAACACCGCCAGCCAGATCGAACAGGGCAAGGTGTATTGGCGCATCCGCTTCACCGACGTGCCGCCGGCGGAAAACCCGAACTTCCTGATTGAAGTCACCAACCAGTGGCTGACCGAAGTCCTCGACGCTTAAGGAGCGCTTTGCATGATTCCTCAAACCCTGTTCAACACCAACCTGTTCGTCGACGGCGTCAACTTTGCCGGCGACGTGCCGAGCCTGACCCTGCCCAAGCTGACGGTGAAAACCGACGAGTACCGGGCCGGCGGCATGGCCGGTTCCATCGAGATGGCCCAGGGCCTGGAAAAGATGGAAGCGACCTTTGTCACCAAGGGCGTGCGCCGCGAGTCGCTCAAGCACTTCGGTCTGGCCGATGGCTCGGCGTTCAACGCGTCGTTTCGTGGTGCCTTCCGTGGCCACAAAGGTACGGTCACGGCGGTCGTGGCGACCCTGCGCGGGCTGCTGAAAGAGGTCGACCTCGGTGATTGGAAGGCCGGTGATCCGGCGGAGATCAAACACGCGATCGCGCCGGTGTACTACAAGCTCGAAATCGATGGCCGCGTGATGTACGAAATCGACATGATCGCCGGCATTCAGGTGATCGATGGCGTAGACCAGCTTGCCGATGTGCGCTCCGCACTCGGCCTCTAAGGGAATAGAACCGGATGACCATGCAAACTGCAAATAAGCTGCCGGCCTGGCTGTCGATCGACACTGACCGTGCGGTGGTTACCCTCTCGCGACCGAGCGAGGTCAATGGGGTGAAGGTCGATACGCTCGTACTGCGTGCGCCACTGGTGCGCGAAGTCCGCGCCGCTGACCGCGCCGCCGGTGACGATGACGAACTGCGCGAGCTGCAGCTGTTCGCCAGTCTGGCCGAGGCGGGTCTCAAGGATCTGGAAGGCCTGAAGGTGGTGGACTATCGCCGTCTGCAGGCGGCCTATTCGAACCTGGTGCCGCACGCCGACTATTCGAAATCGCTCCCGGCCTGGTTGTCGGTCACCGCCGAAAATGCGGTGGTCAGCCTGTCGCGCCCGAGCGAGGTCAATGGCGTGCAGATCGACAAACTGACCCTGCGCTCGCCGACGGTACGCGAAGTGCGCGCCGCGGATCGGACGGCCGGCGGTGACGATGAGCAGCGCGAACTGGTGCTGTTCGCCGAACTGGCCGGTGCGGCTATCGCCGATCTGGAGGGCCTGAAAGTGGTGGACTACAACCGTCTGCAGGCCGGTTATTTTCGCCTGGAGCAAGACGACGGGATTTGATCCGGGGGTGATGAAGATGGTGGCGAAACGTCTCGCGGCGGACACCGGATTCTCCGCCGCCGAGATTCAGTCGATGCCGTTTTCCGAGATGGTTTGGTGGCTCACGGATTGAGCCGCTTCCGGTAATGCTCTGCACAGGGGAGCCATGACATGGCGAACAAACTCTCCCTCGGGTTGGTGATCGGCGGGGCCGTCAGTCCTACGGTCGGCACTGCGTTCAATGAGGTCACCGGGCGCATCAAGCGCCTGGAAGCGGAAGGCAACAAGGCGCGGGTGCTGCAGCGCACCATTGGCGACACAATTCGCCTGCGCGATGAATGGAAAAAGGCCCACGACAGCGGCGCCGCAGGGGCGTCCAAACTGCTGGGTCGCCTGAATTCCAACCTCGACAGTCTGAAGAAACAGGGCATCGAGGTCGGT
Organism: Pseudomonas jessenii; assembly: GCF_002236115.1. Taxonomy (GTDB): domain Bacteria; phylum Pseudomonadota; class Gammaproteobacteria; order Pseudomonadales; family Pseudomonadaceae; genus Aquipseudomonas; species Aquipseudomonas jessenii. Next base: position 576,464 of record NZ_NIWT01000004.1, read on the forward strand.
CGTCTGGAAAAGGCCTACCGCTCTTTGGGCCAATCCGCGAACAAGGCGGAACTCAAGGCCAAGGGTTACCAGCAGATCGATGCCGGCAAAGCCGGGATGAAAAGCACGGTCGGTCAGGCCGTGGCCGGGGTGGCAACGGTGGGCATTGCGACCAAAGTCAGTGCCGACTTCGGGGCCATTGTCCGTGACATCGCGATCAAGGCCGGGATTGCCAACGATCCGAAAGAAAAGCAGGTATCGCAGAAGATCATCGAGACTTCGCGCGACACCGGCATGGCGCGCAATGACGTCGCCGACGTGGTCAACCAGTTGGTCGGGGCCGGGATGGACCTGGCCAAGGCGCTGGAATATGCGCCGGTCGCGGCCAAGTTTGCCGTGGGCCAGGGCTCGAACGGCGCCGACACGGCGAAGATGATCAACGCGCTGGGGCAGAATGCCAAGATCACCGACGCCAAACAGATGCAGCAGGCACTCGAAGCCATTGCCTTTCAGGGGCAGGCTGGCAGCTTCGAGGCGGTCGACATGGCCCGTTGGTTTCCCGAACTGCTGTCGAACATGGGCAACCTGAACATCACCGGCATGGACGCGGTGACGCAGCTGGGCGCGATGCTGCAGGTGCAGATGAAAACTGCTGGCGGCGCCGATGAGGCGGCGAACAACCTCAAAAACTGGATGGGCAAGATCGGTTCAACCGACACCGTGGAGGCCTATAAAAAGGCCGGCATCGACTACAAGGGCTCGATGCAGACCGGGTTGCAGAACGGCATGTCGACGCTGGAGTCGAGCATGGCGTTGGCGCAGAAGTACATTCAGGCCACCGATCCGAAACGGGCGGCGCTGATGGCCGAAGCCACTTCGAAGATCAGCCAGGAGGCGGATCCGGAAAAGGCCAAGGCCATGATGGCGTCGCTGGAGGAGGCTTTGCGCACCGGCGACCTGTTCGCCGACATGCAGGTCAAGGCCGCACTTTCGGCCTACCTGCAGAACAAGGCGCTGTACAGCCAGCTGAAAAACGACTCGCGCGAAGCCTCGGGCATCCTCGACAAAAACCTCGCCGAGCGGCGCGAGTCGTCGTCACAGAAGTGGGCGGAAATGGCGCAGTCGATGGACGATGCCATGCGCAGTGTGGGCGATGCCCTGCGGCCGGTGACGGATACCGTGGTCGAAGGCCTGACCAAGCTCACTAAAGGCATCACCGCGCTGGCGGACAGTTCGCCCGGTGTGGTCACTGGTATTGCGGCGGTCGGGGGTGGATTGCTCGCGCTGCAGACAGCAGTTAGCTCGTTCAAGATCGGCAAGGGATTGCTCAATCTGGCGCGTGGGACATTGGGCAAAGGCAAGTCCGGCGAGGTGCAGAAGGTCTTTGTCACCAACTCGTTGGAGGGAGACCGTGTCGGCACAGTGGCAGAGCCCAAGGGCAAAGCGGGTAAGGCTCTGTCCCTGGTCGAGACGGGGTTGAAGGCTGTCGCGGCCTTCAAGGGGGCGCCCGAGGCCAGTGACACCGCTGACGGACAGGAGGGAAAGAAAACCGGTGGTCTCGATCTGGTGGCGACCGGCCTCAAGGTGGTGTCGCTCGCCAAGGAGGCCACCGGCGACGGTGAGGTGCAAGCCGGTCTGGAAGACGGCAGCGTCAGGAAGGTGTTTGTGGTGAACGCGGCGGCCATGGGCGGCGGTGGCGGGGGACCGTTTGAGAATCGTCGTCGGGCTCGCGGGACGCCTCGCACTGCCTCGCGGCGGCGTCGGGTTGCCACGCCGCCAAGGCCGAGCGGTCCGTCCCGTCCGGCGGTGCCCGCGCCTCGACCGGCCACACCGGTACCGCGACCGTCAATGTCCGTGCCTAGGACACCAGCGCCGGTGCCCGTGCCGCGACCTCCGGTGCCCGTGCCGCGTCCACCGGTACCGCTGCCGCCAACCGGGGGGGTCATGGCCAAAGTGGCGGCTGTGGCGGGAACGGTGGGGAAGGTCGGCAAGGTGGGCAAAGTGATCCCGGGCGGCTCGTTGTTGGAGGCGGGAAGCATGGCCGTCGACACTTACCTGAATGCCGAAACGAAAGATCAAAAAGCCGAAGGTTACGGTGCGGCAGCGGGTTCGCTGGCAGGCACCATGGCCGGCGCCGCTGCCGGGGCGGCCATCGGTTCGGTGGTGCCCATCATCGGTACCGCGATTGGTGGCTTGGTCGGTGCGTATCTGGGCAGCATGGGCGGCACCGCATTGGGTGGGGTCGTGGGCAAATCGTGGTTTGGTGGCGAGGAAGAAAAGCCCGCAGCACCGGCAACACCGTTGTTGGTGGCGCCTCGGCCGGGGCCGGTGGTGCCCAGCTTGGCCAGCATGGGGCGATCCTTCAATGGGGCGAACGAGCCCGGCGCGCTACTGATGGCGTCCAGTTCTGCACCGCCCACCCCGGCCTTGGGTGACGTCGCCCGCGCACTGGCGACGCCGGCAGCGGGGAAACCAGCAGCGGTGGTGATTCAGCCCAAAGAGCCAGTGAAACCAGCACCCACCAAAGTGGAGCAGCAGTTCCAGTACTCACTGAGCATGCCGGTCACGGTGCAAGGCGACGTCAAGGATCCGCAGCGTCTGGCTCAGGACTTGATGCCGCACATGCAGCGAATGATGGCCGACGCTGCGAAACAGAACGCGTCGAGCCAGTTGTTCGATGAACCCCACTTGTAAGGAGAACCCATGGCTTACATGGAGCAATTGCAGGCTGGCCTCAAGTACCTGGTCGAAGCCGGGGAGTCCGGACGCCGCAGTGCGGACGGCATGCTCGGCCCGGTCAATGGTGCGATCAGTGAAATTACCGGTGCCGCGTCCGAGCTGGAGAATATTCCGTTCGTGGGGTCGGCAATCGGCGCCAAGCTGCAGCGGGTAATGCGCGGGGTGAATGCGGCGCAAGCCAAGGTTGGGCAGGTGGTGGCCACCTACGGGCGGGCTACCCGGGCCGCCGCGGAAGTGCAGGAGCGCATGGGCACGCTGAAGGAGCAGGCGGGTAAGGCGGCGACGGCGATCAACAAGATCGCCGGCAAGGTCAGCCCGTCGCTGGCCAACATCGTGCCCACCAGTGCGTTTGCCACCGATGCCACGCCGGCGCCCGAAGCGGTGAAGCCGTTCCCACACCTGTTGATCATTCAACCGCAGGATCCCAAAGCGCAGCCGTACTATTTCAATCTGGACACGGCGGCCTTCGACGAGCTGTCACGTTCGACCGAGTTTCGCTGGGCCTCGCAAGAGCGCCTGTCGCGTCGGCCGGCGCAGCAGGCGGTGGGCATCGGTGAAGAGAAAATCACCTTGAAGGGTACGATTTACCCGGGCTTCAAGGGCGGGCTGAAGCAGCTCGACACCTTGCGCAGCATTGGCGCGCAATTGAAGCCGTTAACCCTGACCACGGGGTATGGCGATGTCATGGGTACCTGGTGCCTGAAGACCATCTCGGAAGAGCAGGGGGCGCTGATGCACGGCGGGATTCCGCGTAAACAAGGATTCACTCTGGAGTTTGTACGCTATGGCGACGACATGCAGAACGTCTGATGGGGATCTGCTGGACACCATCTGCCATAACTTTTATGGCCACTTGGTGGGCAGTGTTGAGGCGGTGCTGGATGCCAATCAGGGCCTGGCCGATGAGCCGCAACCCTATCGCGCCGGCGTGGTGATCACCCTGCCGGATCTGGCTACGCCGGTACAGGAACAGGTCACGCTATGGGATTGATGGTCTACACTCGTGCCGCTTGATAACTCAAGCTCCTTACTTTCATACCCGCCTTGTGCGGGTTTTTTTTGGAAAAATTCCATGACTCCTAGGTTTCGCATCGTCGCCAATGGCGCCGATATCACGGCCTTGATCAATGATCGGCTGATTCAGCTGCGCACCCTGGACAAGCCCGGGATGGAATCCGATGAGTTCGAATTGCGCATCGATGATCGCGATGGCCAGGTGACGTTGCCGTCCCGTGGTAGTGCCATCGAGGTCTACCTCGGTTACGCCGAAACGTCGCTGGCCCGCATGGGGCGCTACGTGGTCGACGAGGTCGAGGTCTCGGGACCACCGGACACGCTGGTGATCAAGGGCAAGGCCAGCGATATGCGCGGCACGGGCAAAACCATTCGCAGTGGCAGTTGGGAAAACGTGCCGCTGTCGACCATCGTGACCGACATTGCCGCGCGCAACGGCTGGCAGCCAGGGTGTCCGGTGGCCACCAAAGTGGTCCGGGCGGATCAGCTCAACGAGTCCGATTTCAATTTCCTCACTCGTCTAGCCAAGCAGTACGACTGCACCGCCAAGGTGGCCGAGGGCAAGTTGCTGGTGATGCCGCGTCAAGGCGGGCAGAGCGCAAGCGGCAAGGCCTTCGGCGCCATCACCCTGACGCGCAGCGATGTCAGCCGTTGGCAGTTTCGTCTGGGTGATCGCAATGCACACAAGACGGTGGCAACCAAACATCAGGACAAGAAAAACGGAAAGCTGGTGGTGGTCTCCCTGGACAACGACGACGTACCGGATGGCCTGCCGGCGGTGCACACCGACCGGCATATCTACCCCAACAAAACCGCTGCCGAGGCGGCCGCCAAGGCCCGCTTGGCCGCGTTCAATCGCTCCGGTGCGGGTGTGCGTCTGGAGATGCCCGGGCGCACGGACATCTTCGCCGAACGATCGATCAATGCCCAGGGCTTCAAGGAGGGGCTCGACGGTGAGTACCTGACGGATTCGGTCGAACAGGTTTACACCCAGTCCGGCTGGTCAACCACGGTGGAGTGCAACGGTGGCAAGCAGGGCAAAGCCAAGGCCAAAGGCAAGAAGAAAAAACAACCACAAGACCTGAAGGTGGTGCAGCTGAATCAATAGCAGCGTCCTCCGTCACAGCAATAGGAGCAAGCGAATGACGTTAACTGAGCAACAACTCCAACGCATCATGCCCAACGCCCGCCGCCAAGCGGGCGTTTTCGTATCCGCGCTCAACGTGGCCATGGCCCACCGACAAATCAACACGCCGAAACGTCAGGCCGCGTTCCTCGCGCAGGTCGGGCACGAATCGGGTCAATTGCAATACGTACGTGAGCTGGGTGGCGATCAGTACCTGAGCAAATACGACACCGGCAATCTGGCGGTGAGGCTGGGCAACACCCCGGAAACGGATGGGGATGGTCAGCGCTATCGCGGTCGTGGCCTGATTCAGATCACCGGCCACAGCAACTACCTACGCTGCAGCCTGGCGCTGTTCGGTGATGAACGCCTGCTGCGCAACCCTGAGCTACTCGAACTGCCGCAATGGGCTGCCGAGTCAGCGGCGTGGTTCTGGTGGATCCGTGAACTGAACACGCTGGCGGATCGGGACGAATTCGAGGCGATCACCCGCAAGATCAACGGCGGCCTCAATGGTCTGGCTGATCGACTGCAGCTGTGGGAGCGGGCGAGGGCGGTGTTATGCGCCTCGTCGACCTGATCCCTGCGCCGTACCGAGTGTTGGTAGTCGGCAGCCTACTGGTTGCAGTCGCGGGTAGTGCTGCCGCGTTGGCCTGGCAGGTCCAGGCTTGGCGCTACGGTAAGCAACTCGCCGAACAGGCCCAGCTGCATACCGACACTCTCAATCAACTGGCCTTAGCCTCGGCCGCGCAACAGCGGGCCGAACAGGACAAACGTCTGGCCCTGGAGCAGCGGCTTTCGGTCAGCGAACAAAACCATTACCGAGCATTGAGCGATGCCCAACGTGATCAAGGTCGCCTGCGCGACCGCCTTGCCACTGCTGATGTGCGCCTGTCAGTCCTACTCGACGCCACCGATTCAGCCAGCGGCTGCGCAATGTCAGCCACCACCGCCCCCGGCGGCGTGGTTCATGGCCCCACAAGAGCCCAACTTGACCCAGCGCATGCTCAACGAATTATCGGCATCACCGATGCCGGCGACCAAGGACTGATCGCCTTGGCGGCCTGTCAGGCCTACGCCAAAGAAGTCTCAACACCGAAGTGAAAAGAGCGACCGGGCTGGATGCGTCAACATCCAGCCCGGCCGCCGTCCCTGCAGATCGTCCCTGCAAGTCCAGCCAAGGCTCTTACTCCGTGCACGAAGCGCGGCGAGCCTAGCACCTGTTTATCCATACAGTAAAGGTCTTGCACTCTATGTCTACTCCCATCATTCCTTGGATGGGCGGCAAACGCCGCCTGGCCGACCGCCTCATTCCGCTCTTCCCACCCCACGAATGCTACGTCGAGGTCTTTGCCGGTGGTGCTGCGCTGTACTTCATGCGACCCCAGGCTGCGCCCGTTGAAGTTCTGAACGACATCAATGGAGATCTGGTCACGTTGTATCGCGTCGTGCAGAACCACCTCGAAGAATTCGTGCGCCAGTTCAAATGGGCGCTGAGCTCGCGCCAGGTGTTCGAGTGGCAGAAGATGACCCGTCCCGAAACCCTCACCGACATCCAGCGTGCTGCCCGATTCTTCTACCTGCAGCACCATGCCTTCGCCGGCAAGGTCACCGGGCAGACGTTCGGTACCGCCACCACTGGCCCAGCGATCAACCTGTTGCGGATCGAGGAGAACCTCTCGGCTGCCTGGCAGCGCCTGTCCGGCACTTACGTCGAACACTTACCATGGCTTGATTGCGCCGAGCGCTACGACCGTGCCCACACCTTCCATTACATGGATCCGCCTTACTGGCAGACCGCCGGCTATGGCGTGGACTTTCCATTCGAAAACTACGAGCGGATGGCTGATTTCATGCGGCGGTGCAAAGGCAAAGTGATGGTCAGCATCAACGATCACCCGGATATTCGTCGTGTGTTCGAGGGTTTTCATTTTGAAATGCTGGACATTCGCTATTGCAACACCAACCAGCGTCAGGGGAAAGCCGAGGTGAGTGGTGAACTAGTGGTCATGAACTGGCTACCTTCCGCATTAGGCGGGTTGTTTTAGTTATCACCAAAGAATTTTTTAGCAAAAAATTGAAGCAGCCGTACAATCTCAATGGCAAGAATTAGGCACAGTCGTGCAGAGCTAATGAACTTCATTGACTTTCTCGAGTTGATTAGAAGTGCGGCGTACTGAGTGCGCCGTGATGCCTTACTTGTATTGGTTAGGTGGATAACACCTTAGTTTCAATTTGTGGCGTTCGTCAAGAGGGCTGATTTTAATTGCCCTGTGGGCTGTGCCCTAGGGCAAAGGGTGTATGTACGGAGTGTGCCCTCGGGCTGAGGGTGTATGGGGGCTACGGATGCTGAGCAGTTTGATGGATATGTATCGAGGGTTTGTATATTGAAATAATATTGAAAGCATATTAATTCAGTGGCGAATTAACGAATTAGCGAATTAACGAATTAACGAATTAGCGAGTTAGCGAATTAACGAATTAACGAATTAACGAATTAACGAATTAACGAATTAATGAATTAATGAATTAATGAAATGACGAATTAATGAAATGACGAAATGACGAAATGACGAAATGACGAAATGACGAAATGACGAAATGACGAAATGACGAAGTGAGGTATTAGCAAAGAGGGGGAGGATCATCCGGATCGGGGGTTTTCCAGTCCGCGCTCGAAGAAAAGTGAAAACACTGGCGGCGACTTAAAACAGTTCATTGCCCTCGGACACGTCCTCTGCCAGCCGTATCAAATCTGGATCTTGATTTCGCACATTGCCAATGGTCCGGTCGACCTTGAACCACTCGAACGCCTCAGGCGGCTCACTCTAGAGCAAGACCATCTATTCGGAGCGCTCCTTGTGTGTGGCTGGGTCCGACCATTGCCTCGCGAATTCGGGAGGTAAAGTCGTTCGCTATGCGGCTCTACGTAACGCATCGCTCTGTGAACCACGTGTATAGATGGCGTGCTGCTGATATTTTTTGTGGTACACTTTTGTGTGTGTACATGAATTGGTACAAGAAAATGAAGGCAACTCCTAAATCGATACCCTACGCAGAATTCGGCGAACTGCTGGCTCGGCTCCGCATGGCGGCGGGTTTCCCTAAGCAGCAAGAGCTGGCCACAGCTCTCGGGAAAACCCAGCAATCAGTGAGTCGCTGGGAGAAAGGGGTTGCCCGCCCACGATCCAGTGACATTGCCTCGTTGGAGAGGCTGGTTGGAGCTAAGGAAAACGAACTCCTAATCGCTGCGGGATATAAGACAGCTAAGGTGGATCTTCGCATCGAAACGGCCACCTCCTATGACCGTCCGCTGCCGCTCTCTGCTCTGCATCCGGATACATTTGAAAGCTTCTGCGCGTCCCTTTTGGACCGCCTATACCGACCCTTTGGTGGAAAAGTTAATCGTTATGGGGGTACAGGGCATAAGCAACATGGCATCGACATCGTCGCTACTGGCTCATTCGGGATCTATTCATTTCAATGCAAGCGCGTTAATGAATTTGGCCCCCAAAAAGTCCACACCGCCGTGGCTGAGCAGACTTACGCCGCGGATCTCAAGGTTCTATTGCTGTCCAGCGTCGCGAGCCCTATGGCGCGCGATGCAATGGCTGTCCATGTTGACTGGGAGTTGTGGGACCGAGAGGATATCACCCGAAAGTTTCATGATCTCGCGATGTCCGACCGCCTGGATTTGGTCGACCGTTACTTCAGCGGTCAGCGACTAGATCTATTAGGAGTTGATGAGCCTGGACCGATCCAGACAGCAGAGGTCTTCTTCAAGCCGTTCCTAGTTTCCGACCGCTTCTTCAACCACTGTTGGGCACTTGTTGGCCGCGACGCAGAGGTTTCGCAGGTTGTGGGCTATGTGAAGGATGAGTCTGTGCTCCTAACCTGCCTTGTCGGGGCTCCAGGGTTTGGAAAGAGTCGTGTGCTTCGCGAAGTCACTAAGCAAATAACTGAGAGCACCACGCTGCTGGTCCGATTTGTGTCGCCTACTGAAGACGTCAAGGCTCACCATCTGGACAAACTACGCGACAGCCTCGGTGGAGTGACGCTACTTGTGGTCGATGATGCTCACGAGCGCGAAGATCTCGGCATCCTCCTTAGGTACGCGGCTGTGCCGGAAAATAGAACTCGGTTGCTTTTATCACTTCGTCCCTATGGAAAGGAAAGACTTCGCCTTCAAGCAGCTGATGTAAGCCTCTCGGGATCGTTGGTTAAATTTGTCGATTTGCATCAGCAGACGCGAAATGAAGCGCAAGCATTAGCTGAATCAGTTCTCGCCGAGTGCAATGGTCCTCTGGCAGCCGCTGCCGAAATCGCCCGTGCTACGTTCACAACGCCGTTGGTCACAGTTTTGGCGGCGCAGTTGGTCGCGCGTGATGATGTTCCAATGACGTTGCTGGGCAATTCAGAAGAGTTTCAAACCTATGTGTTGGCCAGTCTACAGGACGTTATCGCGGTCACCTTGGTTTCGGGGCAGGATGTTTCGAAACTCAGGGGGGTGCTGCGGGTTATTGCGCTACTTCAGCCCATAATTCCGGATGACCCGGGTCTCATTAAGATCTTGTCAACGGTCGAAGGGATTGAGGCACCAGACGCGAGTCGGCTGATGCGGTTGTTAGGGGATGCAGGCGTTTTATTCAAGCGCGGGGTCCGCTCGCGGCTTGCTCCAGATCTGTTGGCAGATGAAATCATTCGTTCGAATTATCTTGATGCGGATCACAAGGCGAACGAGCTCGTTACATCGGTCTTCGATCTCGCAGGCGCCGACCACCTGAAAAACTTGTTTGTTAATCTTGGTCGGCTGGACTGGCGCTTACGCGAAGGAAAGACTGACGACAGCGCGTTATTGACCAGTCTCAGCCCCAAGTTATGTTGGGGCACGAAATACAACAACCCACATGTAGAAGCGGTCGAGGCGGTTGCCTACTACCAGCCCAGGTTTGCGCTGGACTTCGCGAAACGCCTCATCAACGAAAAGCATGGTGAAAGCTCGGCTGTGTGCAACATGGTGCGTAATGCAGCATATACGTACGATCACCTCCAAGAAGCATGTTCCCTACTTTGGACCGCAGGCCGCAGCGATGTCCGTGCGCTGAATCAGCAGCCGAGTCACGGCATCCGCATCCTTACGGAATTGGCTACGTTTGAGTTGAACAAACCGATCGGGTACGTGCGCGAAGTTGTTCGCTTCGCATTTTCGCTCCTGGAAAGGCCTATTTCGCTCAGTTCGGCTCATACGCCTTTCACCATCCTTGAGGGAGCGCTGGGCACTGAGATTGAGTCGACGAGTTACAATCGCGTGACCTTAACTATCACCCGTCATCAGCTTTCCCTGAGCGCAGCAAAAATCGTTAGGGATGAGGTAACGGAAGCACTGCTCAAGTATTTGCGTGAAGGCCCACCTCGAAGAGCGTTTCTCGCCGCACAGACAATAGCTCAAGCCTTGCGCGGTCCAATGCACGGTGACTCTTCCGACCAAGAATGGACGCGAGAGCACCAGGGCCTCTTGCAGAAGCTTCAAGTCGTACTGCGAGAGGTGTATTTGCCGCCCGTCGTGTTGGTTCGACTCGCGCAGTCCATCTCTTGGCATGCGTTTTACGGTGGGTCTGAGACATCTGGCGATGCGCGCGCCATCATGGCTTTGTTAAACCGAGACTTGAAGACTCGACTCATGCGGGCGCTTATCGACGGCTGGGGCTCGGAAACTTGGAGGCGCAGCCAGTCGCTTAACCGTGAGGAGCATGAGAGCGATCGCGTAATCCTGACGACTGAATTAATGGCTGCGTTCCCTGATGCTGGGGGCTTGTTTGATGAGTTGAATGACTGTTTGCAGGACATTAAGAGCGTAGCCCTCAATGGCTACGGCTCTCCCTTCCTGCTCGTGAATCATCTGCTCAGTTCCGTACCAAGCCTTGCTGCCGAATTGCTTCGCAGAAACAACGAGGGCCAAGTCGGTCATCTCGCCCCAAATGTAGGCAAGGCTCTGAGTGTGGCTGTTGAAGCTGGGTACTCAGAGTTAGTGATGGGTTATGTAGGTCGCTCGGAGGGCTCCACTGAAGTATTGGCTCAACTCGCTGAGGCATACGCCAGGTTTGAATCGTCACGGTCATACACTCCACAAGAGGTTGCCCTGTTCAGGCGCATCTTTGAGTCTAATGATGCGGACGTACTGTTCGCCGCGTCTAATCTGGCGCGCCAGGTGGCTGCTAAAAATCCAGCTCTGGCAGTCGAGCTCATTTGCTCGGCAAATTTTGAAGTGAATACCGCGGCGACTCACGACATGTTCATGTTGATCGCCGGCGGGACACCCATTCCGAAAGTCGACATCGATAGCAGACGAGGCGAGCTTTTGAGTAAGCTTGTAGTGATGAAGGCGCTTGGCGACTACTGGGTTCAGTCCTTCCTCGCATCGTCAATCAAAGAGGACCCTTCAGCTGTCGTAGCGCTGGTCAAGGCGCGTCTTGTCGAGGCGGCGCGTCGAAAAGATTGGTCTTATAAGCCTCTAAGTAAAGAGCGCAACGAAAACTGCCTTAGTCTCATGAGTATCGAGGCCGGGCCACGTCTAATAAGAGAGCTACTTGACTGGGCGCTCAATGAATCGGCAGATACTCGGGGGACGCGGGGTTTTGGCGACGCAATTGCCGGCCTTTGCGGTGACTATGACGAGCTGCTGCTTGATCTACTTCTTGCGTGGATGTCATCGGGTTCGCAAACACATGCCACGCTCGTAGCCAGAATACTGCGGAAAAGTCAGCCGACCTTTATCTATGATCATCCAAAGTTTATCCGTGACATCCTCAATGCGGCAGAACTCATTGGCGAAGAAGCGCTAGATGCTATTCGCTCATCAATCGAGGCGTCAGTATATTCTGCTGTTCGAGGAGGAGTGGCTGGTGAGCCGTTCCCAGAGGATGTCCGGCAAGAACAGCACTGCGTGAAGATGCTTGAGGCGCTCAGTCGCGTAGAGCCCGCATTTGAACTGTATGACGGACTACTTCGGAGAGCGCGCGATGCAATAGCGCGCCAACGAAAGTCAAAGGAAGCTTTAGAGGATGAAGATGACTAAACCAGGCGTACGGATGCGGAAAAGATTTAGGGCCAAATAAGGGCTGCCATGGACCGCATTGTGCCTCAGCTCCGGCCCCGATTACCGATTACCGATTACCGATTACCACTTGCCCAAAGCGATAACGAAGGAGCAGCCATGAATTACCTGAAAAACGAAAAAGCCCAACACATCGCTGAGCTTGCTGAGGCTAGTTTCAATTTTGATCAGTCCAAAGCGGTTGGGGTTGCTTACGATAGTGATGATTTCATTGATCGGATTCTGGCTCCAGCATCCGAGCCGCGGCAAGCTTTGCTTGATGAGCTAGATACCCTCTCGCAAGCAGAGGCGGTGGAGCTGGTGGCTTTGATGTACGTTGGTCGAGGGGATTACATTGACGACCAAAACGATAAAGGCCAGGTGATGGACGCTTTTCAGACGCAGGTTGATGATTTCTCAAATCGAGAAGCAGAGGAGCTGACGCGTATCTGTGCTGAGAAGGATCTAGTTTTGCATCTTTACCTGAAAGAGGGCCTGAAGAGCCTCGCTTAAGCAAGGTAACCACGTAGAGCCTCTCCAGTTTTAGGGCAAAATTAGGGCAAACTAGAGGCCGCCACGTACCGCTATAGGCTGAAGGCGAAGTTTTTTTTCCTTATTTTAGTGGCCCACAGCGGCCCTGAATGTGGCCGGAAGGGGTTCGAATCCCTATCCATGTTGTTGGGTTTCCCGATGACAGCATTCGACCCAAAGGTGCCCCTCGAATATGGCTACTGCCGGCCCGAATCGGCCGGTCGCATGATCGAGGCCAGCCCAAAAGCGAACGACTTAATTAGCGATCAGGTTGGTATCTACAAATCGGTAGGTGAACTCCATTGGGTCAGCAGTCAATCCCTTCTGCTGCATGTGTTTGGAATAGGAATCCCACGCGGCGTTGATATGGCTGGGAAGCTCATCTGGAAGATCCATCTGCTCGGCGACTATTTCAAACCACGTTCCTTGGGTGGCATAGGTCTCGCGTAGTTTGGGCTCCAGTTGAGCCAAGGCGTTCAATTGCTCTGGCTCAATCCTGCCGATGGATTTTAAAACGTAGAAATCCAATAGCTTAAGAAATGGTTTGCCTTCGTAGCGACTCATGACTGCATCCTTGCGCATGGTGTGATTGATGTCTGTAGCTTCGTCTGACAGGCGTACGCCTTCAGCGTCATTGGCAAAAATGTGAGGCGTGAATAGCACCCATAACACGGCTAACAACCGGGAAATCCGCTTCATCGCTTTTTCACCTCTGCGTCAAGATCAGCACGTGTTTTGAGAAAAGCCAGGTAGCGGGCGTCTTCCGCAGCGAAAATCTGTTGGCCAGCTCCCATGTATGCGCGCATCAGCTCATCTGCTGCGCGGTCATCTTGACCATCATCGAGCAAAACCTGTCCAAGACGCAGGTGCAAAAAAGGATTTCCAATCCCGCCAGGGCAAGTCATTGCGTACTGCAAAGCTTCGCGAGCGGAGGTCGTAAATCCGGATAAGAAGCAAGCGTCAGCGATAGCCGCCAGGATCCAGGTTGCAGCCTCCCAATCATTTTTGGGGGAAGGGATTAATGCCCACGCCTTGTTATATTGGGCTACTGCTTCCTCAAAGCGGCCTGACTCAGCCAGCAGATCTCCGTCACTACTGAATTTCTTTATTTGCGAGTGAAGAACCGGACTCAGTTCTCTATTTTCGCTCGTCATTATCCACTCCATAGATTTGGTAAAAATCGAGGTCCGAACCTATCTGAATCGCACTTGATTTTGTAGCTTGATGGCCCTTGAAACTCCCTGTCGCAGAGTGGCCGCTTTCGACGCAGAGCGAGGGCCTTATTGACTCATTGGCGGATACGCAATGGACACTGCTACTTTTGCGGGCGTGGTGGATAACATTCCTCACTCTCTCGCCTATCCCTGTCTAGGCTGCACATTACAGCGGTTCGGTGGAGGTACAAGGGTGTTATACGTCACGCATGAGGCCGGTCGTTTGTCATGGTATTCAATGAAGGCTTGGGCACAACGCTACTACAGCAGTGTGTGTCTGGCCAGTGTCTGCTTTTGGCCGATATCTGACCGTCACTCCGGTGTCATCATCACCGCGAGTGTCATCTTGATGAACTCTTCATTCTTGTCGATGGCTTCCAGAGCGGCACGCACGTTGTCGGCAACATCGGCGGCTCCACGCTGCTCGACCCAGTTGGTGAGTTCCATGATGGCGGCTTCCAGGGCAAGCTGGTTTTCGTTGATCTTGAACAGCAGAGAGGGGAGTAGGTCTGAATTGGGCATCGCGATTCCTCCGTGAGAAGGAAAGCGTAGCAGCTTGAAAACTCATCCAACGAGTCACTTGGTGGCGGGCTAAGACAGTGTCCAGGGAAATAGGACAGCTGTGACAGTGCCTGGGATTGGAGCCGAAAACGGTTGCTTAAAATTTGCTACACGAGGGAGAGAGAAGACGGAATTTAATGGTGGGCGAATATCACTGGTACGAAAGTGGTACAGGTGTTTTTTTGATCGCCTTCTTAGCCTTTATTTGTTGGTGCATGTCCGTAAATTGTTCCAATCCATCATCGTTCGAACGTTAGGTAGACCAAGTAGGGAATGATCCGGATCGGCTCGCTCTACAGTAGGCAGTGTCAGCAGGCGAGGCGACAACCGATTGCCTGCATCAATGCTGGGGAGGCTTGGAGCGCTGCTTCTTGATGAGGTGATCAAGGAAGGCCCTCATCTGCTCTAATTCATGCTCATCTTTTTCGCCAGCCCGATCATCCCATACGATCGAGTTTCTGACCAAAACTAGCACCTGGATATCTGTGAGAGAGTCGAGCTCGGCAGTAGTCATCCGAGGGTTATTCGCCAGGACCAGAGCGCGTAGCTCTTTCATTGCTTTATCGCTCTTCATCGACAAACTCCTTTTGCCAGTCCAAGGATTATAGTCTGTCAGTAGCCACCCACCCCAGCGCCTTAGGATCAGCCAACGGCTCGGCTAATCGGGGGGGAATAGAGCGTCATGGTGGGGCAAAAATGGGGCAAATCGTACGCCAATCAATGCCATTTAATGCCAAATGGACGTAAACGCTGAGATGTCAATTAAGCCCTACAGCCCTTTATTTACGGGGCTGTAGGGCTTTTCCGCATTAATACTCCAACACAATCGGGGTGTGGGAGGACAGGTCGGAGACGGCTTTATTCATCGGATTGTCAGGAAGCTCGTTGAAAGAGGTGGGGCAAAAGCAGGGCAACGGCCGGGCTTTTCCGCGATGGGCGCAAGGTTACCATGGGCGGTCCGCCCGACGCAGGCGCCACGGCCGGGTGACATCCTTTACGATGCAAAAATCATGTTATGCATCGATTATGCGAATCGGCATTGTCTTCTTCGAAAAGTGCAAGCACTATGCGTGTTATGCAAAAGCGCAACGTATCTACTGTATTAAGGGCATTGCTCGATCAGCACGGGATCTCCCCCACGGAGCTTCACCGTCGCACCGGCGTGCCTCAATCCACGCTCTCGCGCATTCTCAGCGGGAAGATCGTCGATCCTTCGGATAAACATGTTTCGAAGATTGCCGAGTATTTCGCCTTGAGCACCGACCAGTTGCGTGGCCGCGCGGACGTCTCGTCTGCCGCCAATGCCGGGCGTGCTCCTATGCATTCGGAACTCAAGGATATAAGTCTGTGGGACGACGATACCCCTGTCGATGACGACGAGGTGTCGGTCCCCTTTCTTCGCGAGGTTGAATTGGCTGCGGGATCAGGAAGATTCGTTATCGAGGAGAGCGAGCGCTCTAGCCTGCGCTTCGGCAAGCGGAGCCTGCGCCATAACGGCGTGCAGTTCGACCAGGCCAAATGCGTGACAGTGCGGGGCAACAGCATGTTGCCGGTGCTGCGCGACGGCGCCACGGTCGGGGTCAATGCCGGCAAGTGCGGCATTGGCGATATCGTTGACGGCGACCTTTATGCAATCAATCACAACGGCCAATTGCGGGTGAAGCAACTCTATCGCCTGCCGACCGGCATTCGCTTGCGCAGCTTCAACCGTGACGAGCATCCGGACGAAGATTACACCTTTCAGGAGATCCAGGAGGAGCCGATTGTAATCCTCGGACATGTCTTCTGGTGGGGTATGTACGCCCGCTAACACTCATCCGTTTAGATAAAACCCGCTTCCCGAGCGGGTTTTTTTCGTGTGCTGAAAGCATTGGGTATACTTTTAATAATGCGTTTGTGCATTGACTGAATATGCATAAGTGCATAATGTTGCTGCCTGACTATTAAAGAATGCGCTGTGATCACTCACTCAAGGAGGCATGAAATGACCGCTGAGCAATATGCATTGCTGGACATGCCTTTGTGGCTGGTCATCAGCCTGCCAATCCTTGGTGGCGTTGCCGGTGAAATGTGGCGTGCCGAAAAAGAGGGCGTTCGTGGCTGGTCCCTTGTCCGACGCCTGAGCCTGCGGTCTGGATCCAGCATGATCTGCGGCGCTTCGGTCATCATGCTGCTGCACGCTGCCAATGTTTCCATCTGGGCTGCTTGTGCGGGTGGTTGTTTAGCGGCGATGGCCGGGACAGACGTCGTTCTGGGGTTGTATGAGCGTTGGCTGGCCAAGCGCATGGGGATCGGCCATACCCCCTCTGGTGACGTGGAAGATTGATTCTCCGACAGGCCTTTTCCAGAGCCTCCGGTTCTTTACATTTTGATCGTTCCTGTCGCTTGCAAGTGCGGTCTGCTCGTGTACGGTTAACCCCATCCCGCCCGATCAGGAGATGACCGTGAACGAAATCACCCAGCTCGCCGCCGAACTCGGCAGACGCCTGCAGGTTCTCAATGCCCATGTCACCACGGCGGAGTCCTGCACCGGCGGAGGCATCGCCGAGGCAATTACCCGTATCCCCGGGAGTTCGGCCTGGTTCGAGGCCGGTTATGTCACTTACTCCAACCGACAGAAAACCCTGCAACTGAATGTACCGGTGGAGTTGTTCACCACCGTGGGCGCGGTCAGCCGCGAGGTGGTCGAGGCGATGGTCCGGGGGGCGCAGGAGAAAAATAGCGCGTATTTCTCCGTGGCGGTCAGTGGCATCGCCGGGCCGGATGGCGGAACGGCGAACAAGCCGGTTGGCACGGTGTGGCTGGCCTGGGGCGTCGGAGATCAGGTGTTCTGCGAGCGGCAGCACTTCCCGGGTAATCGCGATGACGTCCGCCGACAAACGGTGAAGGCCGCGCTAGAGGGGCTGCTGCGCTATGCCGCGGCAGAAATCTCAAATCAGGGGTAGGCGATCCGGAAACGCTGTGGAATAATACTGGCTACTTATACAGGTGTTGGCCGTCAGGCCTTATTGATTACGTGAGGACTTTAATGGACGACAACAAGAAGAAAGCCTTGGCTGCGGCCCTGGGTCAGATCGAACGTCAATTCGGCAAGGGTGCCGTAATGCGTATGGGCGATCAGGACCGTCAGGCGATCCCGGCCATTTCCACTGGCTCTCTGGGGCTGGACATCGCTCTCGGCATCGGCGGTCTGCCAAAAGGCCGTATTGTTGAAATCTACGGTCCTGAATCTTCCGGTAAAACCACGCTGACCTTGTCCGTGATCGCCCAGGCTCAAAAAGCCGGCGCGACCTGCGCATTCGTCGACGCCGAACACGCCCTCGACCCTGAGTACGCCGGCAAGCTGGGCGTCAACGTCGACGACCTGCTGGTTTCCCAGCCGGATACCGGCGAGCAGGCCCTGGAAATCACCGACATGCTGGTGCGTTCCAACGCGGTTGACGTGATCATCGTCGACTCCGTGGCCGCCCTGGTGCCAAAGGCTGAAATCGAAGGCGAAATGGGTGACATGCACGTGGGCCTGCAAGCCCGTCTGATGTCCCAGGCACTGCGTAAAATCACCGGTAACATCAAGAACGCCAACTGCCTGGTGATCTTCATCAACCAGATCCGTATGAAAATTGGCGTGATGTTCGGTAGCCCGGAAACCACCACCGGTGGTAACGCACTGAAGTTCTACGCATCGGTTCGTCTGGACATCCGTCGTACGGGTGCGGTGAAAGAAGGTGATGAGGTCGTCGGTAGCGAAACCCGCGTCAAGGTTGTGAAGAACAAGGTGGCTTCGCCGTTCCGTCAGGCCGAGTTCCAGATTCTTTACGGCAAGGGCATCTACCTCAACGGTGAGATGATCGACCTGGGTGTTCTGCACGGTTTCGTCGAGAAGTCCGGTGCCTGGTATGCCTATGAAGGCACCAAGATCGGTCAGGGCAAGGCCAACTCGGCCAAGTTCCTGGCAGACAATCCGGAAGTCGCGGCAAAGCTGGAGAAGCAACTGCGTGACAAGCTGCTGTCGCCTGCATCGGTTGCGGACGCCAAAGCTTCTGCGGTCAAAGAGACCGAAGACGACCTGGCTGACGCTGATATCTGATCGAAGCGATGACCGCCGTACTCGATACACTCGTCGCGGTGCGGCGAACCGCAATGGACCTGCTCGCACGACGCGAGCACGGTCGTGTCGAGCTGACGCGTAAACTGCGTCAGCGCGGCGCCCTCCCTGAAATGATCGAAACAGCACTCGACCGGTTGACGGAAGACGGGCTGTTGTCCGAAACCCGTTACCTGGAAAGTTTCGTTTCCTACCGCGCCCGCTCCGGTTATGGCCCTTTACGCATTCGTGAAGAGTTGGGCCAGCGTGGCCTGCAGCGCACCGATATTGAACTCGCCCTGCGTGAGAGCGGTATCGATTGGCAGGAGCAATTGATCGATACCTGGCGACGCAAGTTCTCCGGGCAATTGCCGGCAGACGCCAGAGAGCGAGCCAAACAAGGCAGGTTCCTGGCGTATCGGGGATACTCCATGGAAATGATCAACCGCCTGTTCAGCGGTCGAGGGATGGACGATTGAACTGAAACGGCCCGCTATTTAGATAGCGGGCCGTTTTTTTATGCCTCACGAAACCTTTGACGGCTCCCGCGTGCGTTGTTGTACCTGGGGTTTTGATTGTGCCCAGTTTTCCGGCAGGTTGATGTAGTCCACAAGCTCGCGCAGGCGGCCATGATTGCGGGCATTGAAGTTGAAGACCAGCCGCGCCAGATGGCTGAATTCGGCTTCGTTGTGTTCTTCACCGCTGTAAGCGTGCTGATGGAAATGATCGCTCAGGCACAGGTCGGCGAATGCCTCCTGCATGTGTTCGAGTGCGTGGTCGCTGAGTGTGTGATTCATGCGAATCAGGAACTGATGCTTGAGCCAGCGACTGGAGTGGAAGTTGCTGTAGAACTGGTTGATGTGCTCTACCGCTTCTTCGACGTTGTAGACCAGTTTCATCAGCTTCATGTCAGTGGGCAGGATGTAGTGGTTTTCCTCCAGTTGCTGGTGAATGAAGTCCAGTGCGCCTTGCCAGAATTTGCCGTCCGGCGTGTCGAGCAGCACCACTGGTACCAATGGGCTTTTGCCGGTCTGGATCAGTGTCAGTACTTCCAGCGCCTCATCCAGCGTACCGAAGCCACCCGGGCACAGCACGAGGGCATCGGCTTCCTTGACGAAGAACAGCTTGCGGGTGAAGAAGAAGTGGAAGGGCAGCAGGCTGGTCGTGCCGTCGACAGTGGGGTTGGCATGCTGTTCGAAGGGCAGGGTAATGTTGAACCCCAGGCTGTTTGCCAGTCCGGCGCCCTCATGGGCGGCGGCCATGATGCCACCACCGGCGCCGGTAATGACCATCATGTCCGAGCGCGCCAGAGCAGCGCCGAGTTCCCGGGCCATGCTGTAGAGCGGGTGTTCCATGGGGGTTCGGGCCGAGCCGAATACAGTGACCTTGCGCCGTCCCTTGAATTGTTCGAGCACGCGAAAAGCCTGTTCCAGTTCGCGCAGGGCCTGCAGGGTGATTTTGGCATTCCAGCGGTTGTGGTCTTCCTGGGCCATGCGTAGCACGGTCAGGATCATGTCGCGGTAGATCGGGATGTTCGGGCTGTTGGGTGAAATCAGCTTGAGTTGTTCTTCGACCTTGCTGATAAGGTCGTGGCCGCTTTCTTCAAAATGACGGCTCAGGAGATCGTTCGGTTGGTAAGGCATTCAACTTCTCCTTCTGCACAGAACCCTCGGCCCGACAATGTACGTCGGTGCCACGACACTTCATGTGTCGCTGTCTGCCCAGGCCCATGCCTGGGCGACCTACTTGACCCGAAAGGCATCGGATCATCCAAACAGGTTCTGTTTTCCCTTGGATGAAAGAAACGTTCGCATAACACGACAAGCGACGGCCAGCCCCTTTCCAGGCCTGAAAAAGTGAAAGTGGATACCCTGAAATCTAGACCTTCACAGTGATTTGCGCTGCCTTGATCATTGCGCCTCAAAGTCTTTCCTGGCAACCGCTTATTGACGATTTGCAATGTGCTTTCACCGCTCGTCTGAACGCACGTCGCGTGTGCTGCACTCTGATTTACTAAGTTACAGGTGCGACACGACAACTTTGCGTCAACGGCAAGGCGCGCAATACAAGCGGTTCAAGGATTTTTTGCTCAAACATGAGTGAAGTGCAAGGAGGCGGGAAACCATGGCCAGAGTCGTTCTGGAGATCGATACGCAACTGTATCGATTGCTGAAGTCATCGGCCGAGACCCATCATTTGAGTCTCGAAGAGGAGTGCTGCCGACGTTTGCGCGGTGGCGAGCGTCGTTCGCATTACTTGCAGGCGCTGCTGGCGGAACTGCGCGCCGAAGATGAACAACGGCGCGCCAACTCCAGGTGATTACTTTTTCTTCTTGGCAGGTTGCAGGCAGTCCGATTCCTGGAAGCTTGCGGAACCGACCGGGCGGTTGGTCTTCACCTCAGTGAAGTCGTAACGCATGATCGCGCCCTTGGCCATCAGCTTGCGAAACCCTTCGTTTCGGCAGACTGAGGCTCCCAACTGGAAGTAAACCGCTTTTGGATCTGCGCGCATCTTGTCGGCGTGGCTGCTTTGCACGCTCAGATGGTTGATCAGCTGTTTGCCGTCAACGGTGTAGCCTTGATCGAGAATGTCTTCGTTGATCGCTCGAGGAGTGCCGACGCTGCTTTGGGTGGCGACGTTTTGCAGCATTTTGTTCAGTTCCGTGTCTTTCAAGGACGCAGCCTGGGCGTTGAAGGACGACGCCAGCAAAATGGCCGCGGTAGGAACGATAAGGCGCAGCATGAAACTCTCCTGGTTCAGTGATGCGGGGTTTGACCCGTCACGTGACTGTGCGTTCAGTGGCGGCGAATTATAGGGGAGGCTAGCTGGACGGTACAGGCTTGCGCCGGGCGGTCTGGTAAACTGCTGGCACTTTTTACCCTGTCGAGTGTTTTTCGTGTCGATTTCCCTTCTCTGTGGGCGTTGCCCGCGATGAGTCATACCCCCGCGCGCTTTGCCTTGAATGCCGTGGCCCGCTTGCGCGATCAGCGCGAAGAGGAGGGCATCAAGCCGATTCAGGCCCGCGGCTGGCGTGCGCCGCGCTGCCGTGACTGCCGGGTGATCGAGAGTCACTGTCTGTGTGCATGGCGTCCGCAGGTCGCTACCCGCTCCGGCGTTTGCCTGATCATGACCAACAAGGAGGTGTTCAAACCGAGCAACACCGGTTGGCTGATTGCCGACGTGGTGCCTGACAACCATGCGTTCATCTGGTCCCGTACCGAGGTTGATCCGAAGTTGCTGGCGCTGTTGTCCGACCCGCAATGGCAGCCTTACCTGGTGTTTCCGGGTGAGTACGTCGAACCTGAGCGCGTGACAAACAGCGTGGACGTCGATGGCACGAAGCGCCCGCTTTTCATTCTGTTGGATGCGACCTGGACTGAAGCGCGAAAGATCTTTCGCAAGAGCCCCTATTTCGATCGACTGCCGATCCTCAGCCTGTTGCCGGAGAAACTCTCCCGCTACCGGTTGCGCCGCTCGACCCGCAGCGAGCATCTGTGCACGGCGGAAGTGGCGGCGCTATGCCTTGACCTTGCAGGTGATGTCGCCGCGGCATCGGCGCTGGATGCCTACTTCGATGTGTTCAGTCAGCATTACCTCGACGCCAAACATCAGTTGGACATGAACGTTTCGACCCCGGCGCACGCCGAGTTGATGCCTTATGTTCAGCCGGTCACGCCATTGATGGACTGATTGTCGCGCATACTGCAATAAAGTGTACCGGCCATGCTGCTTGACCACCCCGGTTTCGCTGGGCATGCTTGGCGCCGATTAGGGTGCGGCCGGAGTTTTCGGCGCCGTTTTTTTGCGCTGAACGTACCTTGTCAGTGCAGCTGCGTGGCTGTGCCTTGAGGTGCTTTGGCGAGGTCCGAATGCATCGGGCGTCCCATGAAAAACAGGATCATTTGAAAAATGGCCACATACGAAATCCTGATTGCCGATGACCACCCACTTTTTCGTAGTGCCTTGCATCAAGCGCTGACCCTGGGCCTTGGCCCGGATGTCCGTCTGGTGGAAGTGGCGAGCATCGCCGAACTGGAAGCCCGCCTGACGGAAAAGTCCGACTGGGATCTGGTGTTGCTGGACCTGAACATGCCGGGGGCCTACGGTTTTTCCGGGCTGGTCCTGCTGCGGGGGCAGTACCCGCAGATTCCGGTGGTCATGGTCTCGGCCCAGGAAGAACCGACCATCATGGTCAAGTCTCGTGAATTCGGCGCCAGTGGCTTCATTCCCAAATCCAGCGACTTGAGTGTGATCCAGAAAGCCGTGCGGGCGGTCCTCGACGGCGACGTGTTCTGGCCGCCACAGGCGTTCGAAGCGGTCAGCGTCTCGGATGAAGCCAAGGCGGCCAGCGAAGGGCTTGCCAGCCTCACCCCGCAACAATTCCGGGTACTGACCATGGTCTGCGAAGGCTTGCTGAACAAGCAGATCGCCTACGAGCTGAGTGTTTCCGAGGCGACTATCAAGGCGCACGTGACCGCGATTTTCCGTAAACTGAATGTGCGGACCCGGACCCAGGCCGCGCTGCTCTTGCAACAACTTGAGTCAATTTCCAGCCATTAAAGGCTGGCAAATTCACGCTTTTTTGACTTTGGTTGAACTAGCTTTCCCACTTCTTTTTTGCCAGTTGCCCACTCTATGTCACCTTTCAAAGGCCAGACCGGCCTGAAACGTATTCTCAATGCTTCCGGTTATTCGCTGGACGGCCTGCGCGCAGCCTTCACCGGTGAAGCTGCCTTTCGGCAATTGGTATTGCTCAACGTCATCCTGATTCCTTTGTCGTTCTTCCTGAATGTCAGCCGGGTCGAACAGGCGTTGTTGATCGCGGTATGCCTGTTGGCGTTGATCGTCGAGTTGCTCAACTCGGCCGTGGAAGCGGCCATCGACCGCATTTCCCTTGAGCGGCACCCGCTGTCCAAGAATGCCAAGGACATGGGCAGTGCCGCCCAGGCCGTGGCATTGAGCATGATTGCCCTGGTGTGGGCGGTAATTCTGCTCTAGGCGATCGTCGGCAGCACGATCTCGTCGCTGCGCTGAACCCCGGCGGTGAAGGCGCGGCACAGATCGAGGAACTCGCGCATCGCCGAGGTCTGATATTTCTGTTTATGCCAGATGAAATAAAACTGTCGCGCCAGATCCAGATCCGGCGTCTCGACAGGCACCAGGCTGCCGCGGCGAAATGCGTCGCGCAAAGCCAGCCTGGAAATGCAGCCAATCCCCAAACCAGACTCCACCGCGCGTTTGATCGCTTCGGTGTGCTCAAGCTCGAGCCGGATGTTTAACGAAGTGCGGTGATGGCGCATGGCTTGATCGAAGGTCAACCGCGTGCCCGAGCCCTGTTCGCGCAGGATCCAGGCTTCGTGGCTCAACTCCTCCATGGTGGCCGTGCCACGCTTGGCCAACGGATGCTGAGGGGCGCAAAACACCACCAGTTCGTCCTCGACCCAGCTTTGCACTTCGATGTCCGGATGACTGCAGTCGCCTTCGATTAGACCCAGATCAATTTCATAGTGGGCCACTTGCTGCACGATATTGGCAGTGTTCTGCACATGCAGCTTCACCTGGCTTTCCGGGTGGCGCTGCATGAAGCTGCCGATCAACAATGTGGCCAGGTAATTGCCGATGGTCAGGGTCGCACCCACGGCCAGCGAGCCGAAACCGGATTTGCCATTGAGCAGGTCCTCGATTTCCTTGGCCTGGTCCAGCAGCGCCACCGCTTGTGGCAACAGCTGTTTGCCCAGGGCGTTCAGGCTCAACCGTTTGCCGGCACGGTCGAACAACTGGCAGCTGCACTGGCGCTCCAGTTCGGTGATCGAGGTGCTCGCCGCCGATTGCGAGAGGTTGAGTAGGCCCGCGGCACGGGACACACTTTCCTGCTGGGCGACGGCGACGAATACTTGAAGTTGACGGAGAGTAAATCGCATATCGATATAACCGATAACCCTTATCTTAATAATCCATTTAACAGATATTGTCTCTGCCTTTAGAATGCGATGCAATTGCGCAGAGCTGGCTTTTTTTGCAGAGCAGGCGCCGAACACGCGCAGACAAATCTCCAGGAGTCCCACGTACATGAGCAACATGAACCACGAGCGTGTCCTCAGTGTTCACCACTGGAACGACACTCTGTTCAGCTTCAAGTGCACCCGTGATCCGGGCCTGCGCTTCGAGAACGGTCAGTTCGTGATGATCGGCCTGCAACAGCCCAACGGCCGCCCGCTTATGCGCGCTTACTCGATTGCCAGCCCGAACTGGGAAGAGCATCTCGAGTTCTTCAGCATCAAGGTGCCTGATGGTCCGCTGACTTCGCAGTTGCAGCATCTGAAGGAAGGCGACGAGATCATCATCAGCAAGAAGCCTACCGGCACGCTGGTACTGGATGACTTGAAGCCTGGCAAACATTTGTACCTGCTCAGCACCGGTACCGGTCTGGCGCCGTTCATGAGCGTCATCC
Organism: Pseudomonas jessenii; assembly: GCF_002236115.1. GTDB lineage: Bacteria > Pseudomonadota > Gammaproteobacteria > Pseudomonadales > Pseudomonadaceae > Aquipseudomonas > Aquipseudomonas jessenii. Next base: position 601,256 of record NZ_NIWT01000004.1, read on the forward strand.
AGGACCCGGAAACCTACGAGCGTTTCGAAAAAGTGATCCTGTGCCACGGCGTGCGTTACGTCAACGAAGTCGCTTACCGCGAATTCATCACCGAGCACCTGCCGCAGAACGAATTCTTCGGCGAATCGCTGCGTGACAAGTTGATCTACTACCCGACCGTGACCCGCGAGCCGTTCGAGAACGAAGGTCGCCTGACCGACCTGATGCGCAGCGGCAAGCTGTTCAGCGACATCGGCCTGCCACCGATCAACCCGCAGGACGACCGCGCCATGTTGTGCGGCAGCCCGAGCATGCTCGACGAGACCAGCGAAGTGCTGAACAGCTTCGGCCTGAAGGTTTCGCCGCGGATGCGCGAGCCGGGTGATTACCTGATCGAGCGAGCGTTCGTCGAGAAGTGACCGCAGGTCACGTTGTAGGAGCGAGCTCGCTCGCGATGGTCGTTAACGATAACGCGGGAAGCTTGATACCCCGCGGCGTCCTCAGGTTTTTCGCGAGCATGCTCGCTCCTACAGAAGATTTGCAGCGCATCTAAAAAGCCCGCATGACCTGAGAAGGTCATGCGGGCTTTTTCGTTTCCGGAGTTCAGACCCGCGCGGGAATGACTTCCAGGACGCGGATCAGCTCCGGTGTCGGGTAATGCCAACGCACATCCAGATCCCAGAACTGCGCGCCGTATTCCCGCTCGGGTGCAGGTATTTGATAGGCCGGGCGTGGATCTTGCGCCAGGCATTGCTCGATCAACTCAACCAAAGGCTCCTCAAGGCGCTGAGCGTGCTCGTGAGCCTGTTGCAGCGCTGCGTCCGTCCACTGCACGGGAATCAACAGCGGCGCAGCGCTGGCGATGCTGTTGGTGGCTGTATCGATGATGTCGGCGTAAGGCACGTAGGGTTTTATGTCGAGAATCGGCGTGCCGTCCAGCAAGTCAATACCGGATATCCACAGGCGATTGGCTTCGATCTTGTCCAGCTTGACCACGGATTGACCGATGCCATTGGGGCGGTGGGTGGCGCGGGTGGCGAACACGCCCATGGACTTGTTGCCGCCGAGGCGCGGTGGGCGGACCTTCAAGCGAGGTTTTTCTTCCAGGGCCTGGTGGAACAGGAACAGCAGCCACACGTGGCTGACCTGCTCCAGGCCTTGTACCGCGTCCCCTTGATCGAACGGAGCCACCAGTTCCAGCACGCCACGGGCAGCCGGGGCCAGTTGCGGTTGGCGCGGAATGGCGAATTTCTCCTTGAAGCAGGAGCGCACGAAGCCGATGGGGGAAACGCTGTAGGTCATGGTTTGGGGTCGAGGTGGAATTTAAGGCAGGCATGATAACCCACACGGCCTTTGGCCCGGTGGCGCCTATCAGTCCGTCATCGCGGGCAAGCCACGCTCCCACAGGGTTCTCGAGCGCACACAAGATTTGTGTCCGTCTCAAAACCTGTGGGAGCGTGGCTTGCCCGCGATGGCCGCACCGCCGATCTACAGGCTGAACCCACCATCCAGCGGAATGATATTCCCGGTCATATAAGCCCCGGCAGTACTCGCCAGGCTGATCGCCAGCGCCGCCATTTCCTCCTCGCGGCCCCAACGCTTCATCGGGATCAACGCCGTATCCTGCGCCAGCGCCTGTTCATCATTGCCGATGTGCTGGGTCATCTTGCTCGGAAACCGCCCCGGGGCGATCACGTTGACGTTGATGTGCTGGCTCACCAGTTCGCGCGCCAGAATCCTCGACAGTTGGTGCAACGCAGCCTTGCTCGGCCCGTAGGCATACGCCTGCTCGCCGAAGGAGGAAATCCCTGCCACCGATCCTATGTTGATGATCCGCGCCGGATTCGCTTCGGAACCGGCCTTGCGCAGCAGGGGCAGGAACTGCTGGATGCAGTTGAACACCGACGTCACGTTGAGCTGCATGACTTTTTCCCAGCCCTTGATCGGGTAGCTCTCCAACGGTGCGCCCCAGGTGGTGCCGGCATTGTTCACCAGGATGTCCAGATGAGTGATCTGCTCGCCCAGGCGCGTGGCCAGTTGCAGGACGCCCTCTTCGGTGGCGAGATTCGCCGCGATGGCGCGGCAGCGGCCAAGTGCACCGAGTTCGTCAGCGGTTTGCTGGCAGGCTTCGACGTCGCGGGCGCAGACGTATACGGTGGCGCCCGCCTCGACGTAGGCCTTGGCGATCATCTTGCCGATACCACGGGTGCCGCCGGTCACCAGGGCGGTGCGGCCTTGCAGGGAAAAGTAGGGATGCATGGCGAATCCTGAGAACTGAGGTCTTTACACCCTAGTCGTCAGTTGCGGTCAGCGGAGCCACTATTTTTACGCGGAATAGGGTGGCATTCGGTCCTGTAGGAGCTGGCTTGCCAGCGAAGGATGAGAGACCGCCGCGTTCATCCAGTCAGCACGCGTTATCGTTTGCGACCATCGCTGGCAAGCCAGCTCCTACAGAAAACAGATGTGTCTCGAGCTTACTGCGGGCGCACTCGCAGGGTCAGGCCCTTGAGGAAATTGCGCAGCAACTGGTCGCCGCACGGGCGATAGTTGGTGTGACCGAACTTGCGGAACAGTGCGCTCAGTTCAGGCTTGGACACCGGAAACTCGGCAGCCTTGAGGATCGCGTGCATGTCGTCTTCTTTGAGCTCGAACGCCACCCGCAGCTTTTTCAGGATGATGTTATTGGTCACCGGCACTTCGATCGGCTGCGGCGGGCGGCTTTCGTCCTTGCCGCGCTTGAAGATCACCAGGCCGTCGAGGAAGTGCGCCATGACTTCGTCCGGGCAGCGTACGAAACCTTCCTCGTCTTCCTCTTTCTTGTCGAGGTAGGTCAACAGGTCCGGCAGGGTCACGTCCAGGCCGCCGAGCTTGATGATCTCGATGACTTTCTTGTCGCTGATGTCGAGCATGTAGCGCACGCTGCGCAGTACGTCGTTATGAATCATGTGTGCAGTCCTGATATTCAGCTGTGGGCGTCGCGGCCAGGCGCGGCGCCGAAATGGATGGCGGCGAGAAAAGCCTTAGAACTTCTCTTTGCCGGACAGATAGCGCCATTGCCCCACCGGCACTTTGCCGATGGACACGCCGCCGATGCGAATGCGGCGGATACCGACGACCTTGAGGCCGACCGCCTGGCAGAGCAGGGCGATGATGCCCGGCTGCGGGTTCTTCATGGCAAAGCGCAGACGGTTCTCGTTCTGCCAGCTGGCCTTGACCGCCGGCAACTCCTTGCCCTTGTAGGTCAGACCGTGGTTCAGGCGGTTCAGGCCGTGGGCCACCATCTCGCCTTCAACCTCGACCACATACTCTTGCTCGATCTTGCTGGAGTCGGCGGTGAGTTTGCGCAGGATTTTCCAGTCCTGGGTGAACACCAGCAGCCCGCTGGCGTTGGCCTGCAGGTCGGTGCTGGCGGTCAGGCGCAGGAAGTGCCCGCGCAACGGGCGCTTGCCGTAGCGGTGCTCTTCGCTCAGGGTCTCGGCGCCGAGGGTGGCCAAGGCGGTGTCTGCGTCCATGCCTGCGGGCACATTGAGCAGCAGGGTCACCGGTTCCGGCGCAGTGGCCTTGGCTTCTGGATCAAGCTCGACTTTCTGGGTGTCGACCTTGAATTGCGGCTCGTCGATGACCACACCGTCGACGGTGACCCAGCCGCCCTCGATGAACAGCTCAGCCTCCCGACGGGAACAGCCGACGAGTTCGATGAGGCGTTTGGAGAGACGAATCGGGTCAGTCATGTCAGGGCCGTAACAAAAAGGGGGTGGGCATTGTACCTGCCTGGCGCCGGTTAATCCCGGTTCCATTTACGCGCAGTGCTTTTTGTAGGAGCTGGCTTGCCAGCGATGGATTCAAGAGCACCGCGTTCTTCTGAAATAGCGCGTTATCGTTCACCACCATCGCTGCGATGCGGCGACCCGACAAGCCAGCTCCTACAGATGTCCGTGTTGTATCAGCCATGTTGGGAATGTTTCTGGGCCCGGCGCAAACGCATGTGCAACAACGGATACGGCTGGCCCATGCCATCGACCTCCGAACGACCGATGACCTCGAAGCCTTGCTTGAAGTAAAAGCCGAGGGCTTGCGGGTTCTGCTCGTTGACGTCCAGTTCGTCGGCGTTCAGGTGTTCCAGGGCATAGTGCAACAATTTCTTGCCCAGGCCCTGGCCGCGATAGTCGGGGTCGATGAAGAGCATTTCGATCTTGCCGGCCGCGACGCCGGCGAATCCGGTGATGCGCTGGTTCGAATCCTTGGTGCAGATCAGCATCACCGCATCGAGGTAGCGGGTCAGCACCAGGTTCTTCAGCAGTTCGATGTAGCTGTCTGGCAGAAAGTCGTGGGTGGCGCGTACCGAGGCCTCCCAGACCCGGGTCAATTCTTCGTAGTCGCCGAGTTTCGGCGTGTGGATGACCGAATGCTGACGCATGCCCGTCTGCCTCTTATGCAGTGGTTGATAGGAATCCTTCCATGTGCAAACGATAGCCGTAAAAAAGCCCCGCATCTCGTCAAGAGAGCGGGGCTTTGCGTATTTTTTGCGTTTAGATCTGTTCAGCCCACAGATCGTATTCGTCGGCGTCGGTCACTTTGCACCAGACCTTGTCGCCCGGCTTGAGGTTGCTGCCGTTGTCGATGAACACGTTGCCGTCGATCTCCGGGGCATCGAAGAAGCAGCGGCCGACCGCGCCTTGCTCGTCGACTTCATCGACCAGCACTTCGATCTCACGGCCGATGCGCATTTGCAGACGCGCCGAGCTGATGGCCTGCTGGTGCGCCATGAAGCGCTCCCAGCGGTCCTGCTTGATGTCGTCCGGGACGACTTCCAGGTCCAGGTCATTGGCCGGTGCGCCTTCAACCGGCGAGTACTGGAAGCAGCCGACGCGGTCGAGCTGGGCTTCGGTCAGCCAGTTCAGCAGGTACTGGAAGTCTTCTTCGGTCTCGCCCGGGAAGCCGACGATGAAGGTCGAACGGATGATCAGGTCCGGGCAGATTTCGCGCCAGTTCTTGATCCGCGCCAGGGTCTTGTCTTCGAACGCCGGGCGTTTCATCGACTTGAGCACTTTCGGGCTGGCGTGCTGGAACGGGATGTCCAGGTACGGCAGGATCTTGCCGGCGGCCATCAGCGGGATCAGCTCGTCAACGTGCGGGTACGGGTAAACGTAGTGCAGGCGAACCCAGACGCCGAGGGTGCTCAGGGCTTCGCAGAGTTCGGTCATGCGGGTTTTCACCGGCGCGCCGTTCCAGAAACCGGTGCGGTATTTCACGTCGACGCCGTAGGCGCTGGTGTCCTGGGAGATCACCAACAGCTCTTTGACGCCGGACTTGACCAGACGCTGGGCCTCGTCGAGCACATCACCCACCGGGCGGCTGACCAGTTTGCCGCGCATCGACGGGATGATGCAGAAGCTGCAGCTGTGGTTGCAGCCTTCGGAAATCTTCAGGTAGGCATAGTGGCGCGGGGTCAGCTTGATGCCTTGTGGCGGCACCAGGTCGATCAGCGGGTTGTGGTCCTGGCGCGGCGGCACGACTTCGTGCACGGCATTGACCACTTGCTCGTACTGCTGCGGGCCGGTCACCGCCAGCACGCTCGGGTGTACGTTGCGAATGTTGCCTTCTTCGACGCCCATGCAGCCGGTCACGATGACCTTGCCGTTTTCCTTGATGGCTTCGCCAATCACTTCCAGGGACTCGGCCTTGGCCGAATCGATGAAGCCGCAAGTGTTGACTACCACGACATCGGCGTCCTGGTAGGTGGACACCACGTCATAGCCTTCCATGCGCAGCTGGGTAAGGATGCGCTCGGAGTCGACCAGTGCTTTGGGGCAACCCAGGGATACGAAGCCAACCTTTGGATTGGCCGGCGCAGGAGTGGTGGACATGTCTAACCTCGGTGTTTTGTGACGCCGTTTGCCGGGCAGGGCAAAACCGACGGACGGGCGCTTGAACTGCGCCTCTGATCAAAAAGTGCGCAATTCTAGCGATGAGTCGTTCACTTGACCAGCTTTATGCGGGGAAATACGACGAGTGCTGCGCTATGCTTCGCGCCGTTACGCCTTACAGATTTTTTACTGTCAACAAAACGTCTGTAACGTGAAGTAAAACAGCGCATGCTGCACGACAAAGCATAGTGCTTCTTTCAAAGAAGCCCGGGTCTGAGAAGTAGGAGTGGTGGATGGGTCAGGCAAGTAGTCAGGCTACCGATGCCGAGCATTCGGCGGTGAAGCCGATCGGCATGCTGGTCGCGGCAGTCGGGGTGGTTTATGGCGATATCGGCACCAGTCCGTTGTACACCCTGAAGGAAGTATTTTCCGGAGGCTATGGCGTGCCGGTCAACCATGACGGGGTGCTGGGGATTCTTGCGCTCATTTTCTGGTCGCTGATCTGGGTCGTGTCGATCAAGTACATGATGTTCGTGCTGCGCGCCGACAACCAGGGCGAAGGCGGGATCATGGCCTTGACCGCACTGGCCCGGCGGGCGGCGGCGGGGCATGCCAAATTGCGCATGTTGCTGGTGGTCTGCGGACTGATCGGCGCGGCATTGTTCTATGGCGACAGCATGATCACCCCGGCGATCTCCGTACTGTCGGCGATTGAAGGCCTGGGGCTGGCGTTCGAAGGTATCGACCATTGGGTCGTGCCGCTGTCGCTGGTGGTGCTGGTCGCGCTGTTTCTGATCCAGCGTCACGGCACGGCGCGCATCGGCATTCTGTTCGGGCCGATCATGGTCACCTGGTTCCTCGTGCTGGGTGCATTGGGCGTCTATGGCATCAGCCAGCATCCGGAAGTCCTGGAAGCGATGAACCCGATGTGGGGCGTACGTTTCTTCATGGTCCATCCGGGAATGGGCGTGACGATTCTCGGCGCCGTGGTGCTGGCATTGACCGGTGCCGAAGCGCTGTACGCGGACATGGGCCACTTCGGCCGCAAGCCGATCGCACGTGCGTGGTTCATCCTTGTACTGCCGGCGCTGGTGCTGAACTACTTCGGCCAGGGCGCGCTGCTGCTAGGTGATCCGGAAGCGGCCCGTAACCCCTTCTACCTGCTGGCGCCGAGCTGGGCGTTGATCCCGCTGGTCGGCCTGTCGACCCTGGCCACGGTGATTGCCTCGCAAGCGGTGATTTCCGGTGCGTTCTCCCTGACCCGCCAGGCGATCCAGCTCGGTTACATTCCGCGCATGCACATCCGACACACTTCCAGTGCCGAACAGGGCCAGATCTACATCGGTGCGGTGAACTGGGCGTTGATGGTCGGCGTGATCCTGTTGGTGATCGGTTTCGAATCCTCCGGCGCCCTGGCCTCGGCCTACGGCGTGGCAGTGACGGGCACCATGCTGATGACCACCATCCTGGTGTCGGCGGTGATGCTGCTGCTGTGGAAGTGGCCACCAATCTTCGCGGTTCCGATATTGTTCGGCTTCCTGTTGGTCGATGGTCTGTACTTCGCCGCCAACGTGCCGAAAATCGTTCAGGGCGGTGCATTCCCGGTGATCGCGGGTTTCGCGCTGTTTGTGCTGATGACCACCTGGAAGCGCGGCAAGCAGTTGCTGGTCGAGCGTATCGATGAGGGTGGATTGCCGCTGCCGATCTTCATCAGCAGCATTGCCGTACAACCACCCCATCGTGTTCAGGGCACCGCCGTGTTCCTGACGGCACGGCCGGATGCCGTGCCCCACGCGCTGTTGCACAACCTGCTGCATAACCAGGTACTGCACGAGCAAGTGGTGCTGCTGACGGTAGTGTACGAAGACATCCCGCGGGTGCCGCCGAATCGGCGCTTCGAGGTCGACTCCTATGGCGAAGGGTTCTTCCGGGTCATCCTGCATTTCGGCTTCACCGATGAGCCGGACGTACCGCAGGCGCTGAAGCTGTGTCATCTCGATGAGCTGGATTTCAGCCCCATGCGCACCACGTACTTCCTCAGCCGCGAAACGGTCATCGCCTCCAAGCTCGAAGGCATGTCGCGCTGGCGCGAGGCGCTGTTTGCGTTCATGTTGCAGAACGCCAACGGCAACCTGCGTTTCTTTAATCTGCCGCTGAACCGGGTGATTGAATTGGGGACGCAGGTCGAAATGTAAACCTTATCCTGTAGGAGCGAGCTTGCTCGCGATGGTCTCAAATGCACCGCGTTTATTCAGGATTTCCGCGTCATCGTTGACGTCCATCGCGAGCAAGCTCGCTCCTACAGTGTGTTGTGGTGTTGAATGAAAAAGCCCCCGCTATCGTGAGATGGCGAGGGCTTTTCTTCAACGAGGCTCAGATCACTCTTGAGCTTCTGCTTCTTTGGCTTGACGCTTCTCGATCACATCCACCAGGCGCTTGGCCAGGGCCGGGTAGTTCTCGTCGAAGTGGTGGCCGCCTGGCAGCTTGATGGCTTCGCCCACCGCAGTCTTGTCGGTGCAGCCGCTCTCGTCGGTTTCTTCTTCACCGTAGATGCACACCACTTTGGCGGCTGGCAGCTTGGCCATTTCCGGGCCGGTGGCGGCTTCTTTACCGGCGTTGCCGAGCCAGCCTTCGACTTCGATCTCGAAGCTGCCGGTACGGGCGAAGGCCAGCAGGATGATCGCGTCGACGCGTTGCTGCTCGGACTCGGCCAGGCGGTTGTAGATCGCCGGCAGGACATCGGCGCCGAACGAGTAACCGGTCAGGATGAAGCGCTTGGTGCCCCATTTTTGCCGGTAATGTTGCATCAGTTCAGCCAGGTCCAGCGCGCTTTGCTCCGGGCTCTTGTGCTGCCAGTAGTAGCGCAGGGTATCGATGCCGACCACCGGGTAGCCGATCTTGGCCATCTCGCCCGCCACATCGCGGTCGAGGTCGCGCCAGCCGCCGTCACCGGACAGGAACAGGGTCACGGTGTCCCTGGCCTGACCGGCTGGCACTTCGACCACCGGGATCTGCAGACCGCCAGCGGCTTTGTCGCCACCGACGAGGATCTTGCGCAGTTCGTTGTTCAGCACTTGCGGCAGATTGATGTCGTAGTCGCTGATGCTGGTTTCGGCGTTCGGTTGATCACGCACGAAACCTGCACTGGTGTCGTCCGGGTTGTCGTTCCACGCGACCAGCCAGTGACCGTGGGCGGCGCTTTTTGGCAGCAGGTGAGTGCAGCCGCCCTTTTCCAGGGCCAGGTCGACCGAGACGGCCTGGGCCTTGTAATTCTTCTGCTCGGACAACCAGCGCCAGGCCAGCACGGCACCCGGGCCGATACCGCTGACCAGGGTCGCCGGGCCTTTGAGTTCTCTCAGACCCGATTGCAGGGCCCGGCTTTGCAACAGGCAGTCCTTGGGCAGGATCACCTGGACGATTTGCGCCGAGCCACTGCGGCTCAGGGTCAGCAATTGCTTGTCGCTGAGTTTCTGGTCTTCGTTGACCGCCACCAGCACCTGGGCGCGAGGCGTAGTGCCGGGGATGACACGGGTCATCGCCGCACCATCGGCCGGGTTCAGCAATTCGAGGGTCGGTTCCGGTGCCGGGCGTTTCAGGTACCAGTAACCGCCACCGAGAATCAGGGCCACTATTGCCAGTGTGCCCAATACATACCGCAAGGAGCGTTGAATCATCAGCGTTTCACCAATCCGGTCAAGCCGCCCGCGATCAGGGCAGCAGTGTCGGCCAGCGCAACCAGCGGATCGAGTCCGGCGGGCACGGCCATATAACGGGGTTCCCAATCAGGCTGGAACTTGTCTTTGAAGCGGCGCAAGCCTTGGAAGTTGTACAGCTGCTCACCACGGCGGAATACCATCGAGCCAAGGCGCTGGGTCAAGGGTGCGCCGCGACGGGGTTGCAACCCCGACAACGGCACCATGCCCAGGCTGAAACGCGCGTATCCATGATTTTTATAATGTTGAATCAGGCCGACCATCATGAACTCCATGGTCAGCTTCGGCGCATCCGGGTGCGCGCGCATCAGGTCGAGGCTGGCCAGGTCATGGCCGTAGGTCTCGAGCAGGTTGGCGAACGCCACCGGGCGTCCTTCGAAACGAATCACCGCGATGCGAAAATGCTTGAGGTAGTCATCGCTGAAGCGGCCCAGTGAAAAACCTTTCTCCCGGACGTTCTTGCCGGTCAGCCAGGCATCGGAAATTACCTTGAGCTCATCCATCGGCGCCTGGCCGGGTTCATGGATTTCCAGGGACAGGCCGTCGCGGGTGCCACGGTTCCAGGTGTAGCGCAGGTCCTTCATCTCTTTGCCCTTGGCTTCGAGATCAAAACGCTTGAGGTCGACCCGGGCTTCTTCGCCGAGCTTGATCGCGGTCAGGCCGATGTCCATGTAGTACGGCAGGTTCTCTGCACGCACTTGATAGAACACGGGGCGGGCGTGGTGGATGTCGCAAAGGTCGCGGAACTGCCAGATCATTTCCGCCCGTTGCTGGCCCGGGCCGATCGGGTCATACAACGCCACCAGGCTGCGGCCACGGCGGGCGTACATCAGGAACGCTTCGTCATTGGGGTGGAACAGCAGCGCCTTGTCGCCGGTCAGGGCCAGGCCGCCATCCGGTTGGGCCGATGCCATGAGGATCTTACTGGCGCGCTCCAGTTCGTCGGGCGTGGGCAGGTGAATGACCGGACGCGCGGTGCGCAGCAGCCAGGTCAGGGACACCACCACCAGCAGCACGGCAGCCCCGAGCAGCGAGCGCAGGCCGCGAGGGGCATCGGCGTCCAGAGTGAACTGCCACCAGAGTTGGTGACTGTATGGAACATCCTGGTAGGCGAACAACAGCAACCAGATCGAGGCGCCGAGCACGCACAGGCTGGCCACCAGGTACAGCGGCGAGAACGGTACTTCGGTCAGTCGGCTGGGGCGATAGAACGAGCGGCGGAATACCCCGAGCAGGCTCGCCGTCAGCACCATCAGGCTGGCTTCTTCCCAGTCGAAGCCTTTGAGCAGCGAGAGCAGGGCGCCGACCAGCAACAGAATGGTGGTCAGCATCCACGCGGCCGACAGCCGGCGGCGCAGCCCCTGGGCCAGCAACAGGCAAAGCACGCCGACCAGGCTGGCGCCAAAGTGCGAAGCATCGACCAGTCGATGGGGGATCAGAAAACCGATGTGTTCCAGGCGCGTATCGATTTCCGGGGTGACGCCGGAGAACAGCAGGACAACACCGGACAGGAACACCAGCACCGCCAGTATCGGAGCCGCCAGACCCGAGGCCGCGCGCAATGTCTGGCGCGTCTGGAACAGGCGCTGGCCTTCGTTGATCAGCAGCAACAGGCAGGCCACCAGCAAGGGCAGGACCACGTAGATCAAGCGATAGAGCAGCAGGGCGGCCGCCAGTGGCGCAGCACCCAGGGTGTCGGAAAACGCCGCCAGCAAAATGGCCTCGAACACCCCGACACCGCCCGGCACATGGCTGAGCACGCCGGCAGCCAGCGCCAGCAGGTAAACCAGAAGGAACGCACCGAAGGGTGGTGTTTCCGGCAGCAGCAGATAGAGCACGGTCGCGGCGGCGGCTACGTCCAGGGCGGTGATGACCAATTGCAGGAAGGTCAGGCGACGCCCGGGCAGACGCAAGGTGCGGCGCCCGATTCTGACCAGCAGGTTGTCCGGGTAAGGCTGTTCCGGCAGCCGTCGACGGTAGATACCGATGGCCAGCACTGAAAACAGCACGAGCACGGCAGTCGCCACTACGCCCAGCAACGTCTCGGAGAGTCCCAGGGCGGAGGACGCCGCTGGCAGGTCGCTGAGCGTCGCCAGGGCAGCCAGCGGTGGCAGGGCGCAACCGAGGGAGAGGCTGGCGAACAAAGTCATGCGGGCGACTTCTGCCGCTCCCAGGCCATGACGGGCATAGAGGCGATAGCGAACCGAGCCTCCCGACAACATTGAAAGACCGATGGCGTTGCCGATGGCAAAGGCCGTGAAACCGCCCAGAGCCAGGGTGCGCGGTGCCAGGCTCGCCCCGGCATAGCGGCTGGCTGACCATTCGTAGCCGAGCAGAATGATGAAGCCCACCACAGTTGCAGCCAGTGCGCCCATCAAGGCAGGTTTTGGAACGTCGAGGATCGAGTCGTGCAGGGCGTTAAGGTCGAGTTCGCTCAACAGGTGGCGACAGGCAATCAGCGCGATCGCGAACAGCAGCAGGGTGACCGCCAGGCCAATGGGTTGACGGTATTTGCTCAATCGATCAAGCAGGCGCAGGCGCTCGGCATTGATCGGTTGTGTCGCTGTGACAGTGTCTTGTGAATCAGACGAGTTGGCGCGCATCAATCACCTCTTGGATCGTGCGCGACAGGATGGAGGTATCCAGCCAAGTTACCAATCCCTGTAGAAAAAAATAATCACAAATTTTAACGCCTATCACCCGGCAACAGGGATGGCGCGGTATCAGTCGCGGAGGCTTCAGCCTGTGATAGAGCATAGTCTGAACCCGGCACATGGGTGACCCCCAAGCGGCTTGCTACACAGTGACAGGTCATTGTTGCGAAAGGACTTTTTCAACAGATACAAAAAAGGCCACTCTTTCGAGTAGCCTTTTTTGATGTTTGGTTGCGGGAGCCGGATTTGAACCGACGACCTTCGGGTTATGAGCCCGACGAGCTACCAGACTGCTCCATCCCGCGTCTGTGTGGCGGCATTTTATAGAGATGCGCCGGGGTGTCAACCGTTAATCCTGAAGCAGGTCAAATAAATGTTGAATCGCGGCAAACGGTCGCAGGGATGGCCTAAGTTTCGGAAACGGAACGATTTCCGGTTTCGGTTTCGTTGAGCGTCCAGGCCTTGTTTCGGCGTTCGGTGCTACAAAACGAGCGCGCACAAAAAAGGCCACTCTTTCGAGTAGCCTTTTTTGATGTTTGGTTGCGGGAGCCGGATTTGAACCGACGACCTTCGGGTTATGAGCCCGACGAGCTACCAGACTGCTCCATCCCGCGTCTGTGTGGCTCATTCTATAGAGATGCGCTCGGGTGTCAACCTCCAATTCCGATAAAACCTCTTCCCGTTCAATCGCTTAGCGTTCAAAAGGGGAGGTCGACCGGTCTGTGAGGCAGGCAGGACAAGGCCTGCGAGTCTATTGAAAGTATTTTTTCGATTGAAAAAATAAATTCACAATCGACTCTTCCTACAATTGGAAAAGAACATTCAGACTACTGGTGCTATATACAGGTGTCGGTGAGATACTGTTTGTCCGGCACGCCATGACGCCTTTTCCTTGCCATGAACACAGCTTTGCTATGACCCAACGCAAGATCATCCACGTCGATTGTGACTGCTTCTATGCAGCCATCGAAATGCGCGACGACCCACGCCTGGCCGGTAAACCACTGGCGGTAGGTGGGTCGGCGGACCGGCGCGGGGTGATCGCCACCTGCAATTATGAGGCGCGAGCGTACGGGGTGCGTTCGGCGATGTCCTCCGGGCATGCCTTGAAGCTGTGCCCGGACCTGACCATCGTCAAGCCACGCATGGATGCCTATAGAGAAGCGTCCAGGGAAATTCATGCGATCTTTCGCGATTACACCGAGATCATCGAGCCGCTCTCGCTCGATGAGGCGTACCTCGATGTGTCGGACAGCGCGCATTTCGCAGGCAGTGCAACGCGAATCGCCCAGGACATCCGGCGCCGGGTCTCCAACCAGTTGCACATCACCGTGTCGGCGGGTGTGGCGCCGAACAAGTTTCTGGCCAAGATTGCCAGTGACTGGAAAAAGCCCAACGGCCTGTTTGTCATCACACCGGACCAGGTCGAGGACTTTGTCAGTGGTTTGCCGGTGAGCAAATTGCACGGGGTCGGCAAAGTCACCGCCGACAAGCTCGGCAAGCTGGGTATCACCGATTGCCTGCAATTGCGCGAGTGGGACAAGTTGGCGCTGGTGCGTGAGTTCGGCAGCTTTGGCGAGCGACTCTGGAGCCTGGCCCGTGGGATCGACGACCGTGTGGTGCACAACGACAGTCGTCGTCAGTCGATCAGCGTTGAAAATACCTACGACGTTGACCTGCCGGACCTGAAGAGCTGCCTGGACAAGTTGCCCGAGCTGCTGGAGACCCTGGCCGGTCGCATGGCGCGGATCGACAGCAGCTATCGTCCGGGCAAGCCATTCGTCAAAGTGAAGTTCCACGACTTCACCCAGACTACATTGGAGCAGGCCGGGGCAGGGCGGGATCTGGGCAGTTATCAGTTGATGCTGACCCAGGCCTTCAATCGCGGCGGTAAGCCGGTGCGGTTGTTGGGTGTCGGGGTGCGGCTGGAGGACTTGCGGGGCGGGTTCGAGCAGATGGAGTTGTTTGAGCGGTAGTTTTGTGGTGAATGTGCGGGCCCCTTCGCGAGCAAGCCCGCTCCCACATTGGATTTGTGAACACCTGAAATCCTATGTGGGAGCGAGCCTGCTCGCGTTTAGTTCAGCCCCGGATTCGCTACCAGTCGCTCGCCATTGCGGGCCAGTGACTTCAGGAACTCAGTCTGCAATTCGGGATCATTGCGTGTCAGTTCGATCAGGCTCTGTTCCAGTTCACTGGCTTCCTCTTCAAGACCCAGCTCCGACAGGCGCTTGACCCGGTGGACCCACTGATTGACTTCGTCGCCCTCGAGATCGTCATAAATCAGCCCGTGGGCCTCATAGAGCTTGCTGCGCAAGGTGCTGCTGACGGCTAGCGAGGAGTCGGTGTGTACGTCGTCCTTGGCATCCTCGACACGAATCAGCAATCGGCTCAGGTGATTGATGTCATGTTCGGCGAACGGGTTGTCCAACAGATTCAGGCGCAACACGCCGTTTTTGTCGGTGGTCAGTTCGAAGGTTTCCTTGCCGGCCTTGACCTCGACCGGGCGCTCGCTCCAGGGCAGGCTTGAGTACTCCGTGCGCTTGTCGCGCTGGACTTCATCAATGCCGGCCAGGTTCTGCTGCGCGCGACCATGGGACTGCACGTTCATGAACGGGTTGAGCCCGGCGAAACCGTAGCTCAGCCAGTCCTTGGTCACGCTGTCCGGCAAATTGCCGAGGGCAAACACATTGACCACGTTGGCACCGACACCCGCTACCACGGCCACCGCGCCCAGCGGGATTTCGTAAATCTCCCGCCACGGTTGGTACGGCGTATAGCGGTCATAGTGACGCGTGACTTCGTATTCGGTGACTTCGAAAGTCTTCTGCTCGTGGATTTTCACCCGCCGTTGCGGAAGCTCAAGCACCTTGGGCTCACCGACATCGATCTGCAGGCTGTGATCGAGCAATTTGCGCTCGACACGTTCCTCGTGCTCGCTGCGTTGTGACATTTGATTGGCACAGCCGCTGACCAGCAGGGCGCCGCACAGGGCGGCACCACCGAGGCCTAAGGTGTTTCGCTTGAACATGACGTCCCTATATCTGCTATCAGCGGCGGATGCGGGCCTGAAGGAAGGACAGCACGTCGGCGACCGGCAGCGCTTGTGCGTCGGCCTCGGTACGGCTCTTGTATTCCAGGTTGCCTTCGGCCAGGCCGCGGTCGCTGACCACGATCCGGTGTGGAATGCCGATCAGCTCCATGTCCGCGAACTTGATGCCCGGGCTGGTTTTCTTGTCACGGTCATCCAGCAGCACTTCGAAGCCGGCAGCGGTAAGTTGCGCGTACAGCTTGTCGGTGGCTTCGCGAACCTGCTCGGTTTCATAGCGCAGCGGCACCAGGGCAATCTGGAACGGCGCGAGGGTGTCGCTCCAGATGATCCCGTTTTCGTCGTTGTTCTGCTCGATGGCAGCCGCCACCACGCGAGACACACCGATGCCGTAGCAGCCCATTTCCAGGGTGACCGGCTTGCCGTTCTCGCCCAGCACTTCGCATTTCATCGCTTTGCTGTACTTGTTGCCCAACTGGAAGATGTGTCCGACTTCGATGCCGCGCTTGATCTCCAGGGTGCCCTTGCCGTCCGGGCTCGGGTCGCCGGCCACGACGTTGCGCAGGTCGGCAACGGTCGGAACAGGCAGGTCGCGTTCCCAGTTCACACCGAAGTAGTGTTTATCATCGATGTTGGCACCGATGCCGAAGTCGCTCATCAGCTCGACCGAACGGTCGATGATGATCGGCAGCGGCAGGTTCAACGGGCCGAGGGAACCGGCACCGGCGCCAATGGCCTCGCGCAGTTCGCTTTCCGAAGCCATGACCAGCGGGCTGGCAACGCCTGGCTGGTTGGCGGCCTTGATTTCGTTCAGCTCATGGTCGCCACGGATGATCAGGGCAATCAGCTTGCCTTTCTCTTCAGCATGCACCACGAGGGTCTTGATGGTTTTCTCGATCGGCAGGTTGAAGCCTTCGACCAGTTGCGCAATGGTCTTGGCGTTCGGCGTATCGACCAGGCGCAGCTCTTCGGTCGCAGCGGCACGCGAGGTTTCGCGAGGCACGGCCTCGGCTTTTTCGATGTTGGCGGCGTAGTCGGAGCCGTTGCTGAACACGATGTCGTCTTCACCGGACTCGGCCAGTACGTGGAACTCGTGGGAGCCGGCACCGCCGATGGAGCCGTTGTCGGCTTCTACAGGGCGGAACTTCAGGCCCAGACGGGTGAACACGTTGCAGTAGGCCTGGTGCATGCGGTCGTAGGTGACCTGCAGCGAAGGCTGGTCGGCGTGGAAGGAGTAGGCGTCCTTCATGATGAATTCGCGGCCGCGCATCAAGCCGAAGCGTGGGCGGATTTCGTCACGGAATTTGGTCTGGATCTGGTACAGGTTGATCGGCAGCTGCTTGTAGCTGCTCAATTCGTTGCGCATCAGATCGGTGATGACTTCTTCGTGGGTCGGGCCGGCGCAGAAGTCGCGACCGTGGCGATCCTTGAAGCGCAGCAATTCAGGGCCGTACTCTTCCCAGCGCCCGGATTCCTGCCACAGCTCAGCCGGTTGCGTGCTTGGCATCAACACTTCGAGAGAGCCGGCAGCGTTCATTTCTTCACGAACGACGGCTTCGACCTTGCGCATTACCCGCAAGCCCATCGGCAGCCAGGTGTACAGGCCTGAGGCGAGTTTGCGGATCATGCCGGCGCGCAGCATCAGCTGGTGGCTGATCACGACCGCGTCGGAAGGCGTTTCTTTTTGTGTGGCGAGCAAAAATTGACTGGTGCGCATGGTTGGCCGTTATCGATTGCTGATGACGAGATTTGACGGAGCATTGTACGGGCGAGATCCGCTGGCGTACAGGCGTGCGGTCGGTGGTGTGGCAGGAGGGCGCGATTCACTCGGCCCTCCGCGATTCTTCCTGCGTAAAGAACCTACGATTCTTCGGCGACCGGGGTGTGCACCGGTTCCGGTGTAGGTGTCGGACCTTCACGGCGGTTCTCCTGGAACCAGTGCAAGGCGATCAACAGCAGGGTCGGGACGCCCAGCAGGGCGGTAATCAGGAAGAAGTCGTGATAACCGAACTTCTCCACCATGACCCCTGAATAGCCGCCGATCAGGCGTGGCAGTAGCAGCATGATCGAGCTGAGCAGGGCGTATTGGGTGGCGGAGAATTTGAGGTTGGTCAGGCTCGACAGGTAGGCGACGAACGCCGAGGTCGCCAGGCCCGAGCTGAAGTTGTCCAGGGAGATGGTCAGCACCAGCATGTTCAGGTTGGGGCCCATGTCGGCGAGCATCAGGAACAGGATGTTGGTCGCCGCGGAGGCGACACCACCGATGAACAGGATCGGCAGGATGCCGAAACGCACGATCAGCAGGCCGCCCATGCCAGCGCCGACCAGGGTCATGATCAACCCGAAGATTTTGCTGACGCTGGCGATCTGGTCCTTGGTGAAGCCCTGGTCGATGTAGAACACGTTGGCCATCACGCCCATGACCGTATCGGACATCCGATAGGTGGCGATCAAGCCGAGCAGCAGCAGCGCTTGCCAGCGGTATCGCAGGATGAAGTCGTTGACGGGTGTCAGCACTGGCGCCAGGCCACGACGGCCCATGGCCGAGAGGCACAGGGCGGTGAGGGTGGTATAGAGAATCGCGCGCAGGAAGGCGCGGTCCTCCAGCAGCAGGTCGAGCAGGCTCTCGCCTTCGAACAGTACGCTGGCGAAGTCGGTGTTGTAGAGCTGGGTGAACATGGCCGGCACGGACACCAGCAATACGATCAGCACGAACACCGAGGCCAGTTGATGCACGAAGCTGTAGCGCCCGGCCTGCAGTTGCGTGCGCAATGGTACTGGCGGCTCGCGCATGAACAGGGATGTCAGCAGTGCCGGGACCATCAGGGCACCGAACAGGATGTAAGTGCCGGCCCAGGCCGAATGCTTGTAGTTGAAGCCGGTGGAGCCAAAACCTTCGGCGAAGTACAGCGCGCCTGCGGTAGCCAGCAGCGCGGCGACCCGGTAACCCGACATGTAACTGGCGGCCAGTGCGGCCTGGCGGTTGTCTTCGGCGATTTCCAGACGGTAGGCATCGACTGCGATGTCCTGCGTCGCTGATGCGAAAGCGACGACGACGGCAATGGCGATCAGCCAGGACAAATGCTTTTGCGGGTCGCAGAAACCCATCCCGATCAGGCCAAGGATGACCAGTGCCTGGGACAGCACGAGCCAGGACCTTCGTCGACCGAGTTTGCCGAGCAATGGCAGTCGCCATTGGTCGAGCAGGGGTGACCAGACCCATTTGAAGGCATACGCCAGGCCGATCAGGCTTGCATAGCCAATGGTTTCACGCGCCACGCCGGCTTCACGCAGCCAGACTGAAAGCGTCGAAAACACCAGCATGTAGGGCAGGCCGGCGGCGAAACCAAGCAGCAACAGCACGAGTGTCGAGGGGCTGGCATAAGCGGCGAGCGCGGCGCGCCAGGTTTTACGGGGCATGGGCTGGAGTCTGCCTCAAGAAATACGGAAACAAAGCGCGCACTCTAACCGCTGTGCTCTACCGGACGCCAGCCATGGCGCTGAATATCAACACGATTATTCAGGACACTGATGCCCTCCATGCGTAATCGTGCGCGCTGCTCATCGCCCGAAGGGCTGCCGACCGGCAGGCTGATACGCCCGTTCGCGCCCAGAACACGGTGCCAGGGCAACTTGCTGTCGCCGGGCAGTTGACTGAGTGTGCGCCCGACCCAGCGGGCGGCGCGACCCAGTCCTGCGAGCTCGGCCAACTGGCCGTAGCTGACGACTTTGCCCTCGGGTACTTGTGCCAGCGTCAAATACAGCGCCGTGCGTCGGATTTGCGCTGCGCTCTCGGGGTCTTCGGTTGGATCGGTCACGTCCGTCAGTCCTGAAGAAGATTGCCTTACCACCTGTAGAGTAATTCCTGCGCAGGAAGTTGAGAAATGAACTCAACAGAAATAGTCGGGTCAGTCCTTGTCAGGGCATTGTTCCTACGGATAATGCCGACTTTTCTCGCAAGCCTGAGCCTGTATTTTGTTTATGTTGTCCAGATCCCTGCTGTGTCTCGCCGTCCTTGGCGCATCCTCTCCCTTGTTGGCCGATACCGTGTGGTTGAAGAACGGTGACAAGCTGAGCGGCAAGATCACGCTGTTCGATGGCGGAAAGCTGCTGATCCAGACCGAGTACGCCGGTGCGGTGACGATCGACTGGAAACAGGTCAAGACCCTGGACAGCGATCAGGAGTTGCTGGTCAAGCAGGATGCCTACAGTGGTGAGAAAGCCAAATCGTTGAAAGCGGCGGACGACGGCAAGGTCACGCTGGCCAACGGCGAGGGACCGAAGACGGTCGAACTGGCGAGCATCCAGCAGATTCTCAAGCCAAAACCGGTGGTCGAGGATCTGGTGTGGAAAGGCAACGTCGATGTCGCGCTGGATTATCAGCGGGCGGAAAACGACACCGATGACTACGACATCGACTTCAAGACCAGTGCGCGACACGGGCGCTGGCGGCACACCGCTGAAGGTGAGTACAACCGTGAGTTCCAGGACGACGTGGTGACCACGGACAACTGGCGGGCGGAATACTCCATCGACCGATTCCTGACCGAGCAATGGTTCTGGCAGGGGCGCCTGGTCTACAAACGCGACAAGGTCGAAGACCTTTCCCGTCAACGCACCGTCGGTACCGGTCCCGGCTATCAGTTCTGGGATAACGAACTCGGGGCGTTCTCCCTGGGCTCGCTGGTCAACCGCACGGACTATGAATTCTCCGATGGCAGCGAGGAAAATTTCTACGCCTTGGCCATGAAGTGGGACTACAACCGCTACCTGATCGGCAAACGTGTCGAGTTCTTCACCAATGGTGAGGTCGGCAAGCCGCTGTCGGGCGTGGCCGACTACGCGCTCGATGCCGAGATGGGGTTGCGCTACAAGGTGACTGACTGGGCTTCGCTGAACCTGAAGGCGGAACGCGATATCATCAGCGGCGCCGACGATGCGGATCTGGACAAGACACGCTACACCGCAGGGTTTGGCGTGACCTGGTAACAGCATCAAAAGATCGCCGCCTTCGACAGCGCCTGCGGGGGCAACCCGGGAGCTGTCGAAGGCGGCGATCTTTTTTGTGTGGACAAAACACCCGCCCACAAAAAAGCCCCGCTGTTGAGGGCGGGGCTTTTTACTAAAGCAAGTACAAGTTAGATAACTTGAACTTCTTCAGCTTGCATGCCTTTCTGACCGCGGGTAGCGATGAAAGAAACCTGTTGGCCTTCTTTCAGGCTTTTGAAGCCGTCAGACTGGATAGCTTTGAAGTGAACGAACAGGTCGTCACCGGATTGTGGAGTGATGAAGCCGAAGCCTTTTTCATCGTTGAACCACTTAACGGTACCGGTTTGGCGATTAGACATGGTGTAACTCCTTGAACAAAGATAACTGCGACTCAGGAAGAACCCTGGCCGAGACTGAGTGCAAAGAGCAGGAAAAATTCTTGTAGATGGTTGGATCGAAATTCAACATATCGTGTAGAGATTCTCAGTGACACAAGCAGCACAGTGACGCCACCTTAACCCTTTTTCCGGAACGTGCCAATGCTTCTTGCACAGGTTTCTCTGTTTTAAGGATCGGCGGTGTGACGGTTCGTCGCCAGCGCAGGTAATTCCCGCCTGTTCGGCGAGAATTGCACCGCGGACTTTGAACCCGGCGGCGCGCCCGGTAAGATGCCGGACAGAATTTTTCGACCTCGCTATTCAGGACACCCGCCATGAGCATCAAATCGGACAAGTGGATTCGCCGCATGGCGCAGGAACACGGCATGATCGAGCCATTCGTCGAGCGCCAGATGCGCGGCAGCGACGATAGCCGTGTGATCTCCTACGGCGTGTCGAGCTACGGCTACGATGTGCGTTGCACCAATCATTTCAAGGTGTTCACCAACATCAATTCGGCCATCGTCGACCCGAAGAACTTCGATGCCGGCAGCTTCGTCGACATCCACAGCGACGTGTGCATCATTCCGCCGAACTCCTTCGCCCTGGCCAGCACCGTCGAATATTTCCGCATTCCGCGTAACGTTTTGACCATTTGCCTGGGTAAAAGCACCTATGCGCGCTGCGGCATCATCGTCAACGTCACACCGCTCGAGCCTGAGTGGGAAGGTCACGTGACCCTCGAGTTCTCCAACACCACCAATCTGCCGGCGAAAATCTACGCGAACGAGGGCGTGGCACAGATGCTGTTCCTTGAGTCTGACGAAGAGTGTGAAGTGTCCTACAAGGACCGTGGCGGCAAGTATCAGGGCCAGCGTGGCGTGACCCTGCCTCGCACCTGAGTCAACCGTCTGGCAAATGCCGGGAATTCCTGAGCGGGCGTACACTCTATGGGGTGTACTGTTCCGATCCGCGCAAGGTGGGTCGGGTCATCGCTCAGGAGTGCCGAATGAAGATCGATCCGCGAATCAGTGCCGAACTGGCAAGGCTTGAACCCAATCAGGTTGGCGTTCTGGCCTGGTCCTTGTTGGCACACCCGCCCGTCAGCATGGCAGGGGGTATTCCCGGCCAGCCTGATCCTGATACCCCGAACGAGCAGCCTAATGAGCCGGGCGAGCCTACGCTGCCGGATGAGCCGCCACCAGCGCCTGTTGTCTGACTTTCGATTTCCGCTACTCATGGCCGGTGAACTGCCGCTGTCGTCTTCAGCAAGCAGGCCTGTGCCTGTTGTTGCTGTGGACGACCGTGGCGTCTGAATCAGCCTGAAAATATTCGGAAGTAACTGTGTCTATCGTGGAAACCAATCGACGGGCACGGCTGTGGTTCCATTCAGGAGCTGCGTGCCCTTGGGCCGGAAGCAAAGGGCCTCAGGCAGTTAACTTCGAATATGAAAGGAACATTCAGATGAGTGCAAATCGATCGGGGTATTTGAGTGCCGATGTAATCACGACGGGCGGCTCCATGCAGTTTCGCGTAACGGATGGGGTCGATTTTTATCAGCGCTCAGACATCCATTGCATTGAGGCGGATAACGGTCAGGGGACTGCGTTTTACGTGTACTTGCCGATGGACATCCAGAGTGGCAGCTACAGCCTCAGGCTCAACGAGGCAGCTCCCATGGTCATCCATGTGATCGGCAACTCGGAGGCAGAGCTTTATCCGGGAACGCTTGAGTTAACGGTGGGAGGTGACGCGCAGTTTGCCGGGCGCTTCAGTGGGACGGACACTAATGGTCTACAGGTGACAAATGGCAGTTTCAGGCTGGAAAACGAAGCGGGGGCATAACGGTGATTGATGTTGGAAGCCGGACAAGCCGGCTTCCACTTCTACTCCCGGCGGCTATTTCAGGTTGCCGCTGAGGAACTGCTTCAACCGCTCGCTTTTCGGATTGCCCAGCACCTCTTCCGGTGCGCCTTCTTCCTCCACCAGGCCCTGGTGCAGAAACAACACCTGGCTCGACACTTTGCGGGCGAAGCTCATTTCGTGGGTCACCATGATCATGGT
This sequence comes from Pseudomonas jessenii, assembly GCF_002236115.1. GTDB lineage: Bacteria > Pseudomonadota > Gammaproteobacteria > Pseudomonadales > Pseudomonadaceae > Aquipseudomonas > Aquipseudomonas jessenii. The sequence goes on from NZ_NIWT01000004.1 coordinate 623,945, forward strand.
CCGGCCTTCTTCGGCCAGGCCCTGGATCACCTTGAGCACTTCACCCACCAGTTCCGGGTCCAGCGCCGAAGTCGGTTCGTCGAACAGCATGACTTCCGGCTCCATGGCCAGTGCGCGGGCAATCGCTACCCGTTGTTGCTGACCGCCGGACAGGAATGCCGGGTATTGGTCAGCCACACGGGGGGCCAGCCCCACCTTGTCGAGGTAGCGCCGGGCGCGATCCTCGGCTTCTTTCCTGTCACAGCCCAGCACCCGGCGCGGCGCCATGGTGATGTTTTCCAGCACCGTCATGTGGCTCCACAGGTTGAAATGCTGGAACACCATGGCCAGGCGGGTGCGAATCCGCTGCAGTTCATTGGCGTCGGCCACGTGCATGCCGTGACGATCCTTGATCATGCGGATGTTCTGCCCGTCGAGGCTCATGGCGCCATCGTTGGGTTGTTCCAGGAAGTTGATGCAGCGCAGAAAGGTACTTTTACCCGAGCCGCTGGCGCCGATAAGACTGATGACGTCGCCGGTTTTGGCCTTGAGCGAAACACCTTTGAGGACTTCATGGTCGCCGTAGCTTTTATGCAGGCCTTCGATGGTCAATTTGTACATGGGGCGTGCATCCTCAAGGCGAAAGTAGATAGCCGCTGCGATAGGCTTCGGTGCCCGCGACGTGGGCGATCACCATGCCGGCAGTGGCCATGCGGCGCAGCGAGCGGGCGTACATCAGCCCGGCTGTGGCGCAATGAACGGGAGTGACCAGATCGTTGACCGGATCAATGATCTCGGCGATCAGTTGCCCGGCTTCCAGGTACTGTCCCGGCCGCGCGGTAAACACCAGCAGGCCGCCGACGGGCGTGGCCACCGGCTCAACACCGGCCAGCGGTGTCGCCGGATAGGGCAGGTCGGGCAGGGGCGCGGGTTCGCCGGCGATCGCGCCGAAATGGATCAGATAATCGATCAGTGCCTGGCAATCGAGGCTGGCCAGCGGGTGATTGACGTCGCCTTGACCGCGCAGTTCGACGGTCACCGAAAAACTGCCCGGCGGAATGTCGAAGTCCTCGCCGAAGCGATCCTTCAATTGCCACCAGAGCAGGGTGAAGCATTCGTCGAACGACTGGCCACCGGAATCGGTTGCCAGCAGGCTGGCTTGGGCGCCGATGTAACGGGCCAGCGGCTCGACCTGCGGCCAGGCTTCAGGTGTGGTGTAGAGGTGCGCGACCGCTTCGAAATCGCAATGCAGGTCGAGCACCATGTCGGCGTCGCAGGCCAGTCGCTGCAGGGTCAGGCGCTGGGATTGCAATTGGGTGTCGGCGGTCTGCCGGGCCAGCGCGTCGCGCAGGTTGCTGCGGATCAATTGCAGGTTGTGCTGCGGATCGTCACCGAGCTTGCCTTCGATCGCGTTGCCGACTTCCTCGCTGAGGTCGACGAACCAGCGGTTGAAGTTCTGGCCGCTTTCCAGCTCGTAGCGACCCAGCGGCACATCCATCAGCACCTGTTCCAGGCCCACCGGGTTGGCGATGGGCACCAGCACGATTTCGCTGCGCAGGCGCCCGGCGGCTTCCAGCTCCGCCAGGCGTTGCTTGAGGTGCCAGGCCACCAGCATGCCGGGCATTTCGTCGGCGTGCAGGGAGGCCTGGATGTAGATCTTGCCGTTGGCCGATTGAGGGCCGAAGTGAAAGCTGTGGATCTGTCTCGCGGTCCCCGGCAGCGGGGCCAGCAGGTCATGTTTCTGGTGGCGCATCTGTTGTTCCTGAAGCAGGTTGAGACCTAGTGGGTCGGCCCGAGGAAGGCCAGCCATCGGCGTTCGGCAAGGCGGAACAGGCCGACCAGCGCAAAAGTGACGGTCAGGTAGATCAGCGCGGCGATGCCGAACGACTGGAAGGTCAGGAAGGTCGCCGAGTTGGCGTCCCGAGCAACTTTGAGCACGTCCGGGATGGTCGCGGTGAAGGCCACGGTGGTCGAGTGCAGCATCAGGATCACTTCGTTGCTGTAGTACGGCAACGAGCGACGCAAGGCCGATGGCATGATCACGTAGGCATACAGTTTCCAGCCGGTCAGGCCGTAAGCCTTGGCCGCTTCGACTTCGCCGTGGTTCATGCTGCGGATGGCCCCGGCGAAGATCTCCGTGGTGTAGGCGCAGGTGTTCAGGGCGAAGGCCAGGATTGTGCAGTTCATCGCATCGCGAAAGAACGCGTCCAGTACGGGCTGGGCTCGAATGGCGGCCAGGCTGTAGATCCCCGTGTAACAGATCAATAGCTGGATATAGAGCGGCGTGCCACGGAACAGGTAGGTATAGAACTGCACCGGCCAACGGATGTAGAAGTGCGGCGATACACGGGCGATGGACAGCGGGATCGACACGATAAAACCGATGAAGATCGAAGCGCTGAGCAGCCACATCGTCATGGCCAGGCCGGTGATGTTGTTGCCGTCGCTATAGAGGAAGGGTTTCCAGTATTCCTGCAGGAGTTCGATCATCGTACGGCCTCCCGGGTCCCGGCGGAGTAACGACGTTCGAGCCAGCGCAGGATGACGTTGGACGCGCTGGTGATCACCAGGTAGATCAGCGCGGCAAGCACCAGGAAATAAAACAGCTGATAGGTACTTTTACCGGCGTCCTGGGCAGCCTTGACCAGGTCGGCGAGGCCGATGATCGACACCAGGGCCGTGGCCTTGAGCATCACCATCCAGTTGTTGCCGATACCCGGCAGGGCATAACGCATCATCTGCGGGAACACCACGATCCAGAAACGCTGGCCGCGCTTGAGGCCATAGGCGGTGGCCGCTTCGACCTGACCCCGTGGGACGGCGAGAATCGCGCCACGGAAGGTTTCGGTGAAATACGCACCATAGATGAAGCCCAGGGTGATGACCCCGGCACTGAACGGGTTGATCTCGATGTATTCCCATTCCATGTAATCGGTAAACGAGGTCAGCCAGGTTTGCAGGCTGTAGAAGATCAGCAGCATCAGGACCAGGTCCGGAACGCCGCGAATGAGTGTGGTGTAGAGCTGGGCAGGCACGCGCATCAGTTTGACTTTTGACAGCTTGGCACTGGCGCCGAGCAGCCCGAGCAGCACGGCCAGCAACAGCGACAACGCCGACAGCTTGATCGTCATCCAGGTACCTTGCATCAGCAGTGGACCGAAGCCCTTGAGGCTGAAGGCAGAGAGCCCCAGATTTTCTAATAAGGTTTCGAACATAAATCAGCAACCTGATCGGATGAAAAAAGCGCCCATCGAAAGATGGGCGCCGGGCATTATTTGCCGCTGTACAGATTCAGATCGCCAAAGTGTTTCTTCTGAATGGTGGCGTAGGTGCCATCATCGTGTAACGCTTTGATACCTTTATCCAAAAGTGCTTTCAGCTCGGTGTTACCTTTCTTAATACCGACCGCTGTTTTGGCAGGCAGCAGTTCGCTGTCGACTGGCTTGCTGACTTCGTAGCCTTCACCTTTTGGTGACTTCAAGAAGCCCAGTTCGGCTTGCAGCATGTCCTGGATCGCTGCGTCGAGACGGCCGGAAGTCAGGTCGGAATACACCTGATCCTGATTCTGATAGGCCTGGGTTTTCACGCCGGCCTTGTCGAGAACGGCTTTGGCGTAAGCTTCCTGGATGGTGCCTTGCTCGTAGCCTACGGTTTTGCCCTTCAGCGAAGCGACGTCCTCGGTCAGGCCGGAGCCTTTCTTGAACACGTAGGCGGTTGGGCCGGAGAACAACTCGCTGGAGAAGTCGATGACTTTTTCACGGGCCGGGGTAACGGTCATCGACGAGATCACACCGTCGAATTTATTGGCTTTCAGGCCCGGAATCATGCCATCGAAGTCACTCTCGACCCACTTGCACTTGACCTTCAGTTCGGCGCAGATCGCGTTCCCCAGATCGATGTCAAAGCCTACCAGGCTGCCATCGGCCGCTTTCGATTCGAACGGTGCGTAGGAAGGGTCAACGCCGAAACGCAGTTCTTTGTACTCCTTCGCCATGGCGGAACCAGCCGCCATGCACAACGCCAGTGCAGAAAGGGTCAGCAATGCTTTTTTCATTATTCAATCCCTAAAAACCAATATGAGCGCTTGTGGCGCAGAATTATTGTTACTGGAAAGCGTAAGACCTGTTGAAAGTAGCAATTTCCGAACCAGAGTGCCGAACAAGCGTTTTATTTAGGTGCTTGGAAATGGCCGGAGACAGATTTATGCACGAAAACGGGCGCAGGGAAATGGGTGCACCAAATCAACTCGCCACAAAAGAACGGATTGACCGAGCAGGTTTCGCAGGGCCGGGCACTCCACCTCGTTACATGACTTGTCCTTGAGTCAGCGCAACCGCGATAACGATTCAACATTCAACCTCTATTTTGAATGTCAGACCGCTATCGCGGGCAAGTAAAGGGCTGGGTTATTTACCGGGTGTCAGCGTCAACCGCGCCTTGCCATAGGTGTTGTCGAAGTTCTGCGGCTGCATCGGCAGGCTCATGTACTGGCCCTTGAACCACGGCTCGATGCTGTTGAGGTAGTTCGGGCTGGCCGGGTTGCCGGACTGGCCGGTGCCGTTCTGCGCCATCAGCGGTTCGGACTGGCCGAAGTCGACGATAAAGCGCATGGCTGGCGCCAGCGTGGTGTTGAAGTCCTGGCCCCAGGCGAAGGCGGCGGTGTTGAGAGTGGTGTGATCGCCACCGGCCGGCAACGGTCCGCGTACGGTCTGGCCGCTGCTGTTTTTCCATTCATAGCGATGCAGTTTGCCCCATTGCCAGGCTTTGTGATCGCCACCCAACTGACTGTCGCCGGCGCTGATCGCGGCGGCGAGGCTGCGGGCGAGGATGGCCGGTTTGTCCTCTTTCTGTGCGGTGCGCACGTCATCCCAGAACGGGCTGTCCTCACGCCCGAGCAGGTGATCGGCCTGGGCCGCGTAGGACAACTTGCCGTCGGCGACAAAAGCTTTCCACGTCGGGCTGCTTTCCGGGCCCAGTTCATCGAGGAAGATCTGCCGCGTGCTTTCCTGCAGGAACAGTTCGTAGATGGCCGCATCGGTGGAGGTCGGGCCGAGCTTGCCGTCGAACGCCATCAAGCGGCTGTAGGCTTCGTGTGCCTTGGCGCGATCGGCCGCCGGCAAGGCGTCCATGGCTTGTTTGAGTGGCTGGGCCATACCCGGCGCTTCGAACATTTTCTTCAGCTTGGCAGCGAAGGTGGTGGTCTGGTCGTATTGCATGGCGATCAGGCTGCGGCTGTCGTGTTTGCCTGCGCCGGCCAGTTCGGCCAGGCGCTCGCCGCGCTCCGGAGCGGCCCAGGAATTGGACAGCTGCATGCCGTAGCCATGGGGAATGACTCGCTGGTTGGCGGTGCCGAGCCAGCCCTGAGCCGGGTCCTGATCGTACGGGTGCAGCATTGGGTCAGCGTAACCGTCCCAATCGTATCGACCTTCCCAGCCCGGCGAGGGCAGCAAGCCTTCGCCTTCGCGGCGATTCGGGTAACGACCGGTGACTTGCCAGCCGATGTGATTCGCGTCGGCGAACACCAGGTTCATCGCAATGGCGCGGATTTCGCGGCTGGCATCCGAGGCTTTCTCGACACTCTGGGCGCGGGACAGGTCGAAGAGCGCGTCCAGGGTCTTGTCGTCGGTGAAGTTCGGCGTCTGCAAGGCCAGGCCGAAACCATTGGCCAGCGTGGTGCCCTGGGCGCTGTTGAGCAGCGGGCCATGGCGGGTTTCGTACACCGCTTCGCGAATCGGCCGCTGGCCTTTGACGAAATAGGTTTCGTTGCGCACGATCGCCGGCTGCCACTTCCCGGCGTTTTCGTAGGTAAGCCCGTTGCTCTGGCGCTTGATCTTCTCCAGGAATAGATCCTGGTTGTCGCCCATCACGGACGTCATGCTCCACGCCACCTTGCCGTTGAAACCTCCAAGCACCATCGGCAGACCCGCGATGGTCACGCCGGATGCCTGATACTTCGGCGTGCGAATCTGCACGTAACTGAACAGTGAAGGCACGCCCAGCGGGCCATGACTGTCACTGGCCAGCAGGCTCTTGCCGCTGCGGCTGCGTTGTGGGGCGATGGCCCAGTTGTTCGACGAAGTGGCGCCCAACAGGTTCAGGTCCGACAGTTGGCCCGTGGCTTTGCTGAGTTCGGCGAGCCCCGGTATTTGCCCGTTGAGCTTGAGGCCTTGCAGTTTTTCGCTTTCGGCGACCGGCAGTTTTTCGTCGGGAGCCGACGGCGTCAGCCATGCAAGTTTGTCGGTGGTGACGGTCTGGGCCAGTACCAGCGAGGAAATTTCTTCCGGCAGGTTGGTCGACTGGCTGAAGTTCAGCAGGCAGAAAATCAGCGCCGAATCCTCCGGCTGCCAGTACTCAGGCTTGTAGCCGGTGGCTGCCAGATCCGTCGGCAGTTTGTCGCGGTAGCGGAACAGGTAGGCGTTGACCCCGCGCGCATAGACTTCGAAGAAACGCTTGAGGCGCGGTGAAGAGGCCTTGTACAGCTCGCCAGCACTTTTCTTCAGGTTGACCGCCCGCATGTAACGGTCGGCATCCAGCAGGTCCGCACCGTGCATCTCGGCCAGACGGCCCTGGGCCAGCAGGCGCAGGGTGACCATCTGGGTGATGCGGTCGCTGGCATGCACGTAACCGAGGGTGAACAGCGCGTCGTGGAAGCTGTTGCTTTCGATCAGCGGCATGCCCATGGCATTGCGGCGCACCGAAACGCTCTGCGCCAGGCCCTTGAGTGGTTGTACGCCGGAGGTCGGCGGGAGGGTGTCCTGGGCGTTGAAATTCTGACAACCGGTCAGGCTCAACACACCGGCCACTGCTGCGGCAACGCCGAACCGGGGTAGAAAATGAGTAAGGGCTGGCGAGGCCATGGCAAAGCTCCTGCGGGGGTAGAGGCGGCGGCGCGCAATAAAGGCGCTACGTTAGTGAGCGGGAGGTGGCCGCGCAAGCGGGGTACAAGGTTATTTCAGGATTTGTCTGATAAACCGGAAAGATCGCAGTCTTGTCAGTCGCAATGGGAGATGTTGAAGTGCGAAACGCTCAACAATCCAGGAGAACAGTCGGCATGGAGCTCAAGGCAAACGCGGCACTGATCATCATCGATCAACAAAAGGGCATCCTGCACCCCAGACTTGGCCGCAGGAATAATCCAGAGGCCGAAGCGCGCATGCTGGACTTGCTTGGCCATTGGCGATGCACCGCTAGGCCGGTGATCCATGTGCAGCACCTGTCGCGCTCGGAGGACTCGGTGTTCTGGCCGCAGCAGTCGGGGGTGGAGTTTCAGGAACGGTTTGAGCCAATGGCCGGTGAACGCTTGATCCAGAAGCAGGTGCCGGATGCGTTTTGTTCGACGGGGCTGGAGGCGCAGTTGCGCGAGGCGGGGATCGGGCAGTTGATCATCGTCGGTGTCGCGACCCACAACTCGGTGGAGTCCACGGCGCGTACCGCGGGCAACCTGGGGTTTGATACGTGGGTGGCCGAGGATGCGTGCTTTACCTTCGACAAGGCTGATTTCTTTGGCCAAGCCCATAGCGCCGAAGTGGTGCATGCGATGTCGCTGGGGAATTTGCACGGTGAGTATGCGACGGTGGTCAGCACCGCATGTGTATTAAAGGCTGACTGAAAAACCTGTAGGAGCGAGCCTGAACTGGTCAAGTAATCCCGGACACCGGTTACGGTGTTTATGCCGCTTTTTGCTCCATGGCTATTGGCGACAGATAGTTGTTGTAGCTGTGGAGCCTGGTGCGGTTGTAGTACATGAAGAAGCGCACCATATCGGTTTTGGCTTCCTCGATCTTGCTGTAGCCACTACGAGGCACCCATTCTGATTTCAGCGTGCCGAAAAATCGCTCTGTTGGAGCGTTGTCCCAGCACTGCCCGCGATGGCTCATGCTTTGCAATATGTCACGACGCTTCAGTTCTTCTTGAAACTTGCGGCTGGTGTACTGACAGCCCTGATCCGAGTGAAACATCAGCCCCGCAGGGCACGTTCGAACCTCTGTCGCCATGCGTAGCGCCTTGCTGACCAAGTTGGCGTCATTGACCAGCGAAAATGCCCAACCGATGACCCGGCGAGCAAACAAGTCGATGACGATGGCCAGATGAACCCAGCGCTCGCCCACCATCAAGCTGGTCACGTCGCCACACCAGACCTGATCGACTGCAGCCGGTTTGAAGTTGCGCTTGAGCCGATTGGGCGCGACAAACGCTTCCACTCCTTTGGATCTGAATGGGTGAGGCTGGCGTTGTTTACTGACAATGTTGGCCTCCCTCATCAGCGCTCGGACAAGGCCTCTTCCAACTGCAATGTTTTGGGACTTCAGGCCCTTGCTGATCATTCTGGAGCCCATGGATTCGCGGCTTTCGCTGTGCAGTTCAACCACTTTGAGCTTGAGCTCTTCGCGCCTGATCCGCGGTTTGGCTCGCCGCTGAAGCCACTCGTAAAAGCTGCTGCGCTTCACATCGAAAACACGACACACGACAGCTGTCGGGAACGACTCTCTTAGTTCCGCAATCATCGAAAACGATCGGGATCCGACATCAAGAGAGCGGTAGCCTTTTTTAAGATCTCGGCTTCCATTTCCATGCGCTTGATCTTGGCCTTTAGTTCCTGGATCTGGCGCTGATCTTCGGTAATCGCCTTGGTGCCTTTGACTGGCTGCCCCTCGCGCTCCTTGCGAACCTAATCGACCCAACGCCGTAAAGCGGTGGGCCCGATATCCAGCGATGCACAAACGTCTGGAACCGGGCAGTTATCATCAAGCACCATGCTGGCAGCATGCAGCTTGAACTCGCGGGTATAAACCTTTCTTTCGTTCATGGAACCTCCAAGTTGGCGAAATCATATCGCCCTTAAGAGGTGTCCGGAATTATTAGGCCAGTTCAGCTTGCTCCGGGCGGCGTTCCGACGATAGCGGTCTGACTGACACATTGATAGTTGATGTGCTGCCGTCATCGCGAGCAAGCTCGCTCCCACAGGAGAGGATTGCGATTCAACAGGCGAAGCAAGTCTTCGCCCGAAGCATCAAGCGCCGTGGCACTTCTTGAATTTCTTGCCGTTGCCGCATGGGCACGGATCGTTGCGGCCGACGTCTTTCAGGGCATTGCGCACCGGTTCCTGGTGAGCGTGGCCGCAGTTCGGACCGTGGACATGGCCGTGGTCGTGATCATGGTGGTGATGGTCATGATCATGATCGTGATTGCAGTCAGGGCCGTGGACATGGGGTTGCTGGGTCATCGGTGTTGCTCCGGAATTAAATCGGCGGCGATTATCACGCCATTGCGCGTCAGGTGCACGTAGTGGGTGATGAATATACCGGTTTCCAGTTCACCTTCCAGACGATAGGGAATGGGTTGATCGGATTTTTTCAGCAGTTTGGCCAGATCACGGACCTTGGACCACAGGTTGGTGCGGATCGGTACCTTGAAGTAAGCGCTGTGCCTGGGGCTGATGGTGAACCAGTGTTCGTACTCGCCGTCGGCCAGCAGTATGTCGCCCAAGTGAACGCGGTACTCCAGACCGCGCACGGTCAGGTCGCTGTCGTTGGGGTTGTCGATGCGAAAATGCAGGAGGAGTTTCTGTTCCAGCAGTTTGGCGTTGACCACCTCGATCTTCACCAGATGGACCTCGGGGTCCGGCAAGTCGTCGTCGAACCACGAGGCACAGCCGCCGAGTCCCAGTGTCAGGAACAAGGTGAGCAGACAGAGTGCGCAGCGGCGGATGATCATCGTGGTGTTTCTCCCTTGAGCTCCAGTCTAGACCCAAAGGATCGCAGCCTTCGACAGCTCCTGCGTGGTGGTCAGTCATTCCATGTACTAGCTGCTGAAGTACCCCGCACAACACTTCTTGAACTTCTGCCCACTCGCGCACGGGCAAGGGTCATTGCGCCCGAGTTTGAGTTGCACGGTCGGGTCGATGAAATACCAGCGCCCGGCGTTCTGTACGAAGGATGAGCGCTCTCGATGACTGTGCTCGCCATTGCTGTCGTGCCAGCGCGCGGTGAAGGTCACGAAAGCGTGTTCAGGCTGGCCGCCCAGCACTTCGGAGCTTTCCACCTCAAGGCCCAGCCACGTACTTTGCGCGCTCCAGTCGCTGATCGATTGACGGTCCAGGCCAGTCTGTTGGGCGGGCAGGGTGGTGGCCACCAGATAGTCGACCAACCCCAGCACATAGGCGCTGTAGCGTGAGCGCATCAAGGTTTGCGCGCACGGCGCCGGGTGTCCGGCATGGTAGTGACCGCAGCAGGCGTCGAGCAGGGTGCCGCTGCCGCAAGGGCAAATGGATGTACTCATTGCATTACCACCAGTATTTCCCGAAGTTTTCCGGATTGGCCCAGAAGCGCGAATTGAGCCAGTCGGGGACTTGTTTGTATTCAAGCAGATCGTAGGTAAACAGGGTCAGGACCTGTTCGTCCCGTTGAAAGCGTTCACTGGCTTGCAGGGCCAGGGAGAAAAAGTCGGTTTCCTGCCAGCCACAGGCCGGCAGATCCGCCAGCACCGCGATGCGGCTGGCGTTGAGGTTGCGGATGCCACCCAGCAGGTTCAGGCCGTCGCGCTTGGGCAGATGCTCCAGGCAATCGACCACCAGGGCCAGGTCGAAACGGCGGGCCGCCAACTCGTCGGGCAACGGCCCGGGGGCGGCGAAAGCGACGCAGCTGTCCGGGTGAGCGAGTTTGAAAGCCTCCAGTGCCGGGAACTCGCTGGCGCCGATCAACAACAGACGTGCGGGGGCATATCGGTCGAGTAACGCGGCCAGTGCCTGTTGTGGCGTGCGTGAAGAAATACCTGCAGTCATCGAAGATCCTCAATCAGATCTGCCAAGACTAGCCTGCCCTTACGTTCGGGCCTAGAGCGCCTTGGCGACAAAAGCGCCAAGCTGCCGTTAATACGCGAATAAACAGCATGGCCTATTGCTGGCGGAGTTTAAAACTCGGGTCTTTACTACCTGAATCGGTTCTAAGCCGATCCTTCAGGAGAAAACTAGATGAGCATAGTTCGGACAGTATTACCCTTGGTTCTGCTAACCAGTGTCTTGACTGGTTGCGCAGGTTTGCAGAAAACCGACTGGCCGACCTGTGCGGCTGTTGGTGGTGTCGTGGGTGCGGGCCTCGGAGCGACCGAAAGCTCGGCATGGGCAGGGTATGGTGCTCTGCTCGTCGGCGGTACGGCAGCGGCTTATTGCTGGGTGCACGGTGATGGCGACGAAGACGGCGACGGTGTGCCGGATAGTCGCGACAAGTGCCCAGGCACGCCTAAAGGCGTTCAAGTCGATGCCAACGGTTGCCCACCACCTGCGCCTGTGGTCGAAGAAGCGGTTGTGGTCCAGGAAGAAACCATCGTCATTCGCGATGTCCACTTCCAGTTTGATAAAGCCACGCTTACCTCGTCCGACAAACTGGTACTCGACAAGATTGCCACTCGCCTGAAAGCCGAAGCCCCGACTGCTCAACTGACCGTAACCGGCCATACCGACAGCGTGGGTAGCGACGCCTACAACCAGAAACTGTCGGATAAACGCGCCCACTCGGTGGTTGAATACCTCATCGATCAAGGCGTACCTCGCAGCAACTTCGTGTCGGTTGTCGGTGCCGGTGAAAGCCAGCCGGTTGCAGACAACAAAACCGCTGACGGTCGTGCACAGAACCGTCGTACCGAAATCAAAATCCAGCGTTAGGCCCCCCTCGCATCCGCGCCTTGTGCAGTCGCGGATGCGGGTCTTTACTCCTGTGTAACCGGTATTGGCCGGGGACACAGGAGCTTTCAACATGATCGTTCTCACAAGGACCGTCTTGCCGGTTCTGCTACTTGGCAGCCTCTTGACCGGCTGCGCGACCCACAGCGATGGCACCGCCCCCCTCAATCAACGCACCTGGCCAATTTGCAGCCTCATCGGCGGTCTGGTCGGTGGTGGTCTGGGCGCAATCGAGAGTAGTGCCTGGGCCGCGGGTGGGGCGGCGCTGGGTATCTTGTCCGGCGGCTTGATCTGCTATGCCCAGGATGGCGACGAAGATGGCGACGGCGTTTTCGACCGACGCGACCGTTGCGCTGATACCCCTGCCAATACCCCGGTCGACCATCGCGGTTGCGTGGTGCCGCAGTACCCGGACAGCGTCCAGGTCGAGCCTGCGCAATCCGAAGTCATTACTCTGAGCGATGTACTGTTTGTCTTCAATCAATCCGAGCTGACCCCGACGGCGAAGAGTCAACTGGATGCGTTGATGAGCAAGTTCGAGGATGCCGATGTGGTCAGCATCAAGGTGGTCGGCCACACCGACAGTGTCGGTTCGGATGCCTATAACCAGGCCTTGTCGGAGCGGCGTGCCAGCAGCGTGGCGGAATACCTGTTGAGCCAGGGTGTGGCGCCGAACAAAATTACCAGCGAAGGCAAGGGCGAGAGCCAACCGATTGCCGACAACGAAACAGAAGAAGGCCGTGCGAAAAACCGTCGCGTGGAACTGCATATAAACCGCTGAGCCAAGAGATAGAGCCGTCGAGCGACTGGTGTGATCGCTGCGACGGCCGTTCGGCGGCCTCCATGAAGAATTTTCCGTTGCCCTCTGGCTTATCCCGCGTGGAAGCCGTTACTGTGCGCGCAAACAATAATTCTCATCGGGGGCGCGTATGAAATTCATATGGGGACTGGGGCGATTACTGACCTTGCTGTTCTGGGCGGTAGTGCTGGTCAATCTGCTCACACCGTTTGTCTTTCCGCTGCACCCGTTGGTCAACCTGGCCGGCGGCCTGTTGGGGTTCATCCATCTTCTGGAAGCGTTGCTGTGCTATCGCAGCCTTCGAGGTCGCGCCCATCCCTGGCTTGACCGCCTGAAGATCGTCATTTTCGGCGTATTCCACCTGCAAACCATTCCAGCCCCCACCGCTTCGAAGGCTTCCCATGCGTAAACTCTGTCTGCTCGCCGCACTCATCAGCCCATTGGCCTGCGCACAGGTGGTGAGTGTCGAACCCAACTCGCTGATGCGCTTGCCCAACACCGCCAGCGCCCTGCAACTGGAACGTCTGGAAGTGGCCGATTACGGCACCTTGCTGATTCCTTCGAACGTCACCGAAGTCACCGTGGGTGAATTGCATCTGGGGCGTGAAGCGCGCATTGCCATCGTGCCGGGGGAACAGGCGCTGGCGCTGAAGGTCCGTCGCGCTGATTTGTCCGAAGGCAGCCAGATCACCTCCCGTGGCTCACCCGGGACCTACCAGAAGGCCGCTCGATCCGGGCGCAGCCTTGATTTGCAGATCAAGACACTGAACGCAGCGCAATTGACCGTTGATGCTCGCGGTGGTGCGGGCGCACCGGGGTTCGTTGGTCTTGATGGGGGTAACGGCCAGGAACCGGGCTGCACATGGGGTCAGGCCGGTCGCGGTGCCGATGGCAGTGATGGCAGCAACGGTCAGCCGGGAGCACCGGGGGCGCTGGTCAAACTGGCAGTGCCGCACGACTTCCCGGCAGACCGGATCAAGGTTCAGGTGGCTGGCGGCGCCGGTGGCCTGGCCGGCCCGGGCGGCAAACCGGGCGCGGGTGGCAAGGCCAAGGGCTGCCTGATTTACAAGGCCGATGGTGGCAAGAGCGGTAAACCCGGGGCTGATGGTCAGCCTGGGCCTGAAGGTGCCGCTGGTTCGGTGACTGTGCAGCGGTTGTAAGCTGTTGCCGAAATATGAGCGGTCTGTCAGACCGCTATCGCGAGCAAGCTCGCTCCCACAGGATCTGTGCAGTACCTGAGTGCGAGCTTGGTCCGGGCGGCGTTCCGACGATGCTTTTAGAACATCGGCCGGGCCGCGGCAATCACCACCAAAGCCAACCCTACCAGCAGATTGATCCCCACCAACTTGCGGATCCGTCCCAGCACCGCTGCACCGGCTGGCCAATCCTGCTCGGCCACCGCGGTGCGCAGTTCCGGCAGCATCAGCGCCTGAATGCGGATGAACAGCGCAGTCATCACCACATACAAGCCCATCATCACCTGCACATAACGCGGCGCGGCTTCAAAACCATTGAACTGCATGTGCAGCATGCCCACACCGCTGACCGGCAATAGCACCACCGCCACCCAGACCCAGCGAAAAAAGCCTTGAAACACTTCTACCCACAGCTTCAGCCGGGCAGGGCCTTCAAGTGCCTTGATTGCGGCGGGGCGCAGGACCATCCAGGCGAAAAACATGCCGCCGACCCAGACCAGGGCCGCCAGTACGTGCAGGCTATAAATGAGGCTAAAAGGTGTCATTGGGTTACTCCGTTCTGCGCGGGATTCATTAGCGGGGTATGATAGCGACCGAACCGAACTACTGAAAATTTATCCAGCGTTTTTTGCGCCCGACAATCCATGATCAGCACTGAACTCAAAACCACGATCCAGGGCGCCTACTCGCGTTTTCTCGAAGCCAAGAGCCTCAAGCCGCGCTACGGCCAACGCCTGATGATCGCCGAAGTCGCCAAGGTCCTGGGTGACATCGACACCGACGACGAAGGCCGGCGCAGTGGCGACCCCGCAATTGTCGCGGTGGAAGCCGGCACCGGTACCGGCAAGACCGTGGCCTACAGCCTGGCGGCGATTCCCACGGCGAAGGCCGCCGGCAAGCGCCTGGTGATCGCGACGGCCACCGTGGCCCTGCAAGAGCAGATCGTCTACAAGGACTTGCCTGACCTGATGCGCAACAGCGGGCTGAATTTCAGCTTCGCCCTGGCCAAGGGGCGCGGGCGCTACATGTGCCTGTCCAAGCTCGACATGTTGCTCCAGGAAGGCCACGCGCAGACCGCCACCGCTCAGTTGTTCGAAGAAGAAGGTTTCAAGATCGAGGTCGACGAGGCCAGTCAGAAGCTGTTCACCAGCATGATCGAAAAACTCGCCGGCAATAAGTGGGACGGCGACCGCGACAGTTGGTCCACCGCCCTGGAAGACGCCGACTGGGCGCGCCTGACCACCGACCACAGCCAGTGCACCAACCGTCATTGCCCGAACTTCGGCCAGTGCGCCTTCTACAAGGCCCGCGAAGGCATGGGCAAGGTCGACGTGATCGTCACTAACCACGACATGGTACTGGCCGACCTGGCCCTGGGCGGCGGCGCCGTGCTGCCGGACCCGCGCGACACCATCTACGTGTTTGACGAAGGCCATCACCTGCCGGACAAGGCCATCGGCCACTTCGCCCATTACACGCGCCTGCGCTCCACCGCCGACTGGCTGGAAACCACCGCCAAGAACCTCACCAAACTTCTGGCCCAGCACCCATTGCCGGGGGACCTGGGCAAGTTGATCGAGCAGGTGCCGGAACTGGCGCGGGAGATCAAGACCCAGCAGCAGTTCATGTTCACCGCGTGCGAGCAGATTGCCGATTTCAAACCCGGCGAAGACGTCGAAGGCCGCGAGCGCCCGCGTCACCGATTCGTCGGCGGGGTGATTCCCGAGCACATGCGTGAAATGGGCATCGAGCTGAAGAAAGGCTTCGCACGGCTGACGGATTTGTTCACTCGCCTGACCGAGTTGCTCAAGGAAGGCATGGACGGCGAGGTCAACATTGGCATCGCCAGCAACCAGGCCGAGGAGTGGTATCCGCTGTTCGGCAGCTTGTTGTCGCGTTCTTCCGGCAACTGGGAGTTGTGGACCGCCTTCACCGTCGAAGACCCGGAAGACAACCCGCCCATGGCGCGCTGGCTGACCCTGGCCGAAAGCGGCTCGCTGTTCGATATCGAGGTCAATGCAAGCCCCATCCTCGCGGCGGAAATGCTCCGGCGCAACCTGTGGAACGTGGCGTATGGCTGCCTGGTGACGTCGGCGACCTTGACGGCCCTCGGTACCTTCGACCGCTTTCGCATGCGCGCTGGCCTGCCGAAAAAAGCCGTGACCGCCGTGGTCCCAAGCCCCTTTCATCATGCCGACGCCGGTGTGTTGCGGGTGCCGAACCTGAACGCCGATCCCCGTGATGCAGCGGCGCATACCGCCGCGATCATTCGTGATTTGCCTGAGCTGGTCGAAGGCTCGCGGGGCACGCTGGTGCTGTTTTCCTCGCGCAAACAGATGCAGGACGTGTTCGACGGCCTGGACCGCGACTGGCGCAAGCAAGTGTTCATCCAGGGCAACCTGTCGAAACAGGAAACCCTGAACAAGCACAAGGCGCGGGTCGATGGCGGCGATTCCAGCGTGTTGTTCGGCCTGGCGAGCTTCGCCGAAGGGGTCGACTTGCCCGGCGCCTATTGCGAGCACGTGGTCATTGCCAAGATTCCTTTCTCGGTACCCGATGATCCGGTCGAAGCGGCGCTGGCCGAATGGATCGAAGCCAGGGGCGGTAATCCGTTCATGGAAATCTCCGTGCCGGACGCCTCGCTGAAACTGGTCCAGGCCTGCGGTCGCTTGCTGCGCACCGAAGAAGACCGCGGCACCATCACCTTGCTCGACCGGCGCCTGGTGACCCAGCGCTATGGCAAAGCCATCCTCAACGCGTTGCCGCCGTTCCGTCGAGAAATTTCCTGAAGCACCGGTGGGCAGTTTTGCCCGCCGCGTTGTCTATCTCTCTGCCATCGCTTTTCCACTGGCCCATTGAAGGTCGTTAGGGAGAATTTCGTTCTCATGATTTGCCGTTCGTTGCCTGCTGTTTTTGCCCTGCTGTTCGCAACTCCGCTGTTGGCCGCCCCCGCCAGCCAGCAGACGCTGTTCAACTTTGTGCGCCCCGCCGACGTGGTCCAAGTGGCGACTCAGGACGCCAGCCTGCCGCAATCCAACGCCGAGCAAACCCCCGAGGGCGAAGTGCTGCGCCGGGTGACGTTCAACCCGGTCGCCCGGCCGACGTTGCGCCTGACCCCGCAAAGCGGCGCCTGGGACTGGTCGCAGTCGGGCGTCATGAGCCTGCGGATCCAGAGCGCCATGAACTGGGCCTTGACCCTGTACGTGACCATCCAGAGCAACGACGGCAAGACACTGGTCAGCCGTGTCGATCTGCCGGCGGGGCCTGCGCAAACCCTGTTGGTGCCTTTGCAGGCGACATCACCGCTGAGCCAGGGCATGAAGGCTGGCCCGCCGATGCCGATGACCGTTGAGGGGCAGCGAGTGTTGCTGGCCAGCAGCGCCGGTGAGCTGGATCGCAGCCGGGTGGTGTCGGTGAGCCTGTCGATGGACCAGCCCAAAGCCGCGCAAAGCATCCTGCTGGAGCGCTTTGGTGTGCAGGACGGTGAGTCGATAACCCAAGCCGTGTATGGCGGGTTGGTGGATGCCTACGGCCAGTCGACCCGAAACAAATGGCCGGAAAAAATCAGCAGTGACGAACAACTGAAAAGCGCCGCCAGCAAGGAGCAGCAGCAACTGAAAACCTGGCTGGCCGAGCGCGAGAAGTCCTCCCTGGACAAGTTCGGTGGTTTGACCAAAGGCCCGTCCTTCAAGGCCAGTGGCTTTTTCCGCACCGAGAAACGCGATGGACGCTGGTATCTGGTGACGCCGCAAGGCCATCCGTTTTATTCGCTCGGGGTTAACACCGTCGCTGCAGACGTCAACCCGACCTACGTTGCCGGTCGTGAGTGGATGTTCGAATCCCTGCCCAAAGCAGATGACGCACTCGCCAGCCACTACGGCGAAGGCGACAACCGCGGCGGCAACGGTGCCGATCAAGGGCGTGGCTACAATGCCGGTCGCTGGTACGACTTCTACGGTGCCAACCTGCAACGCCTGTATGGCGACCCGTGTGTGAAGGGCAGCGATACCAAGGCGGGCGTCGCCGCGGCGGCCAAGGCGGATGCAGTTGAGGCGACCGCGGCCAAGGCGGCGGAGCAACCTGTAGTGCCAGCAACTGCCGAGTCTGGTGTCGCCGAAGCGGCCAGGACTGAAGTGACGGTAGCGAAATCGGCCGAGCAAAAAACCGCCGAACCGTGCAAGCCGCTGTTCGACGAGCAGCGTTGGGCCAGTCACACCCTTGATCGCTTGCAGGCCTGGGGCTTCAACACCATTGGCAACTGGAGCGCATCCGTATTGGGCGACGCTGATCGCGTGCCCTACACCTTGCCGCTGGCGATCGTCGGCGACTACGCCAGCATCAGCACCGGTACCGACTGGTGGGGCGGCATGCCCGACCCCTTCGACCCGCGTTTCGCCATGGCCACCGAACGTGCCGTGGCCATTGCCACCCGCGATCATCGTGACGATCCGTGGTTGATCGGTTACTACGCCGACAACGAACTGGCCTGGGCCGGTCCCGGGGATGACCCGAAAGCCCGGTATGCCTTGGCCTACGGCACCTTGAAAATGACCACCGACGTGCCGGCCAAGCGCGCATTCCTCAAGCAGCTGCGTGACAAGTACCGCAATCAGGCTGGCTTGTCGAAAGCCTGGGGCATCGATCTGGCGGCCTGGGAACTGATGGAAGATCCGGGATTCGTGCCGCCGTTGCCAAGCGCCGAGCACCCGGAAATCGAAGCCGACTTCAAATACTTCCAGAAGGTCTTTGCCGACACTTACTTCAAGACCATCTCCGACTCGCTCAAGTGGCACGCACCGAACCAGCTATTGCTCGGCGGCCGTTTCGCCATCAGCACGCCGGAGGCCGTGGAGTCCTGCGCCCAGTATTGCGACGTGTTGAGCTTCAACATGTACACCTTGCAACCCCAGGATGGTTACGACTTCGCCAGGCTGCGCAGTCTCGACAAACCGGTACTGATCACCGAGTTCAATTTCGGCTCGGCTGATCGTGGCCCGTTCTGGGGTGGTGTTACGCCTTTGGTGAAGGAGGAAGACCGCGGTCCGGCGTACGCCAACTTCCTCAAGCAGGCATTGAGCGAGCCGTCGATTGTTGGCGTGCATTGGTTCCAGTACATCGATCAACCGGTCACCGGGCGCCTGCTTGATGGCGAAAACGGTCACTTCGGGTTGGTGGGCATCACTGATCTGCCGTTCCAGGGGTTTGTCGACAGCGTGCGCAAGAGCAACCTGGCGACAGTCGAGCAATTGGGCAAAGAGGCCGAGAAGGCTGCGGCCGCCGCCGACAAAGCCAGCCACGACGCCGAGGGCGGCCGCAAGGCCGACGCCGGCAAGGGGCCGGGGAAGGGTGCTGGCGGGCACTCCGGCAAAGGCCATTAAAAGCTGAAACTCTGTGGCGAGGGGCTTGCCCCCGTTGGGTTGCGTAGCAACACCAAAATCTCGGCAACGGCCGAAAAATTTGGGAGCACTACGCACTCCAACGGGGGCAAGCCCCCTCGCCACAACCGCCCGGCCCAATCCTGTTCCCAAAACCCTCAAGGGCTGGAACAATGCCCGCCACTTTGTAGAGCGTTAATCCGGGGGAGTTGCGGGTGCAGATTCAGGGTCATTACGAGCTTAAGTTCGAAGCGGTGCGAGAGGCGTTCGCGGCGCTGTTCGACGATCCCCAGGAACGTGGCGCAGCGTTGTGCATTCAGGTCGGCGGCGAAACCGTCCTCGATCTGTGGGCCGGCACTGCCGACAAGGACGGGACCGAGGCCTGGCACAGCGACACTATCGCCAATCTGTTCTCCTGCACCAAGACCTTTACCGCTGTCACCGCGCTGCAATTGGTGGCCGAAGGCAAGCTGCAACTGGATGCCCCGGTCGCGCGCTACTGGCCCGAATTTGCCGCTGCCGGCAAAGAGTCCGTCACCTTGCGTCAACTGCTCTGCCATCAGGCCGGCCTTCCGGCATTGCGCGAGTTACTGGCCCCCGAAGCCCTTTACGACTGGCAAACCATGGTCGACGCCCTGGCCGCCGAAACGCCGTGGTGGACGCCGGGCGAAGGCCACGGTTACGCGGCGATCACCTATGGCTGGCTGATCGGCGAATTGCTGCGCCGTGCCGACGGTCGTGGGCCGGGTGAATCCATTGTCGCGCGGGTCGCCAAACCGTTGGGGCTGGACTTCCATGTGGGCTTGGCCGACGAAGAGTTCCATCGCGTGGCCCACATTGCGCGGGGCAAGGGCAATGTCGGCGATGCCGCCGCCCAGCGCCTGCTGCAAGTGACCATGCGTGAGCCAGCGGCCATGACGACCCGGGCGTTCACCAACCCTCCGTCGATCATGACCAGCACCAACAAGCCCGAGTGGCGACGCATGCAACAGCCGGCCGCCAATGGCCATGGCAATGCCCGCAGCCTGGCCGGGTTCTATGCCGGCCTGCTCGACGGCAGCCTGCTGGAAAGCGAAATGCTCGATGAACTGACCCGCGAGCACAGCCTCGGCGAGGACAAGACTTTACTGACCCGGACCCGTTTCGGTCTGGGCTGCATGCTCGATCAACCGGACGTTGCCAATGCCACCTTCGGCCTTGGCCCGCGGGCGTTCGGTCATCCGGGTGCCGGCGGCTCCATCGGTTTTGCCGACCCGGAGCACGACGTGGCTTTCGGATTTGTGACAAATACCCTGGGGCCGTACGTCTTGATGGACCCGCGTGCGCAAAAGCTTGTGCGGGCTCTGGCCACTTGTCTGTAAAAACGGCTATCGGGTTCCAGGGCTGGAACCCGATAACCTTTTCAGTTTCAAAGTGTTTGTTTATACCGGCCAATGCGGCCTGATTTTTTTGACTTCATTCTTGTGGATATCCAATGTCATCCAATAAAACCCTCGCCTTGGCCCTGTGCTTCGCTATTACCGGTTGCGCACAGACTCCACAGAAAGACGTGACGGCACCTGTCGCCAAGACTGAAAGCGGCAGCCACTGGTACTGGCCGTTCAGTTCCGACGACAGTGCCGGCAAGCCTGTGGTCAAGCCGGAGGTGAAACCTGAAGTCAAACCGGTTGCGGTGGCCAAGGCCGGAACCGATAGCGGCAGCAAGTGGTACTGGCCGTTCGGCGGTAGCGAGCAGAGCACCGCCAAGGCTGTGCCGATGCCCGACCCGAAAGTCACCCAGGCCTGGCTTGACGACTATGAACCGCGTCTGCGGGAGGCGGTCAAGGGCAGCAACATGCAACTCGAGCGCCGCGAAAACGTGCTGGTGGTGACTGCGCCGGTCGAAGGCTCGTTCAACCCTGATCGTCCGGCCATGCTGCTGCCGGTCACGCTCGGTCCGTTCACCCGCGTTGCCAAGATCCTTGAAGCCGATCCAAAGACCGCTGTGTTGATCCTCGGCCACAGCGATACGTCCGGCGCTGTGCCTGCCAACGTCAAACTGAGCCAGGAACGTGCCCAGGCCGTTGCGGCGATTTTCCGTCTCAGTGGTTTGCAGCGTGATCGCTTGATGCTGCGTGGCCTGGGCGGTGATGCGCCGCGTGCCGCCAACGACAGCGTGCAAGGTCGTGCGTTGAACCGTCGCGTGGAACTGCTGGTGACCCCGCAAAACACCATGGTCGCGCTGCTGAGCAAGTACAACATGCCGGCTCCAGCCCCGGTAAGCATGGTTGCTGCCGCGGACGCCAAGCCGGTCGCCAAGCCTGTGACACCGGCCCCTGCGACTAAAAAGGCTGCGGTTCCAGCGGTGAAAAAAGCTCCGGTGAAAAAAGCCCCGGCCAAGAAAACACCTGCGAAAACCGCAACGCCGGCAAAAAAGACCACGCCAGCCAAAGCCTCGACGGCTGACAAGAAAGTCGCCGCCACTGATACTGCAAAGCAGTGATTCGTTAACCAAAAGGAATGCGCCATGACCCAGGGCCTGGCTGATATGCGTCGTGACTACACCCGTGATGGCTTGACCGAGGCACAAGCCCCGGCCGAGCCGTTTGCGTTGTTCCACCAATGGTTCGCCGACGCGGTGAAAACCGAACAGGTCCCGGTGGAAGCCAACGCCATGACCCTGGCCACCGTTGACCAGGACGGTCGACCGCACTGTCGCATTCTGTTGCTCAAGGGCCTGGACGAACTGGGCTTCACCTTTTTCACCAACTACGAAAGCGCCAAGGGCCAGCATCTGGCCGCGAATCCGTTCGCGGCCATGACGTTTTTCTGGCCGGCGCTCGAGCGTCAGGTGCGCATCGAAGGGCGGGTGGTGAAGGTGACGCCTGAAGAGTCCGACGCCTACTATCAGGTTCGTCCACTGGGCAGTCGCCTGGGAGCCTGGGCGTCGCCGCAGAGCCAGGTAATCGCCGATCGTAGCGAGCTCGAAGCGCTGCTCAAGGACACCGAGCAACGTTTCAGCGACACCCAGCCCCATTGCCCGGAACACTGGGGTGGTTATCGCCTGCTGCCGGAACGCATCGAATTCTGGCAGGGTCGCCCAAGCCGCCTGCACGACCGCCTCAATTACCGCCAGCAGGGCGCCGACTGGATTCTTGAACGTCTGGCACCCTGAGCAGTCTACCGATCGGGATAGCCTGCCGCAGCGGCCTCCAGCCACTTCGGCAGGTCTCGACGCTTGATCTTCTGCGCCTGAGCACTCGCCAATCGTTCGAGCATGAAGGCTTTTTTCTGCTCGTCCTTGCCCGCCAGCGCTAGCGCCAGGTCGCGGTCCATCCAGCGTTTGATCCGCACGTACAGCCACCAATGGAAGTACAAACCGGCAACAGTCGTGACGACGATGATAAAGTAATCCATGGAAATCCTTGGCCAGTGGGGCGGCTTTGCGAATTTGCCGCTACTGTGTGAGTTCGTGGAAGCGCCTTAACGGAGCCTGAATCAAACCAATTTTACCCGGGCGATGCCGTGACAGGCGTCAAGCAGCGGAGTTTAATGAACAACTGTTTTTTTGGAGTTGATGCTATGCGTAAGTCTGTTCTGCTGGTTGCTTCCTTTTCCACGATGGCGATGTTGCTCACTGGTTGCCAATCGAGCCTGACCGGTGACTCCTACTCCCGTGACGAGGCGCGTCGCGTGCAGACCGTTCGCATGGGCACCATCGAAGCATTGCGCCCGGTGAAAATCGAAGGCACCAAAACCCCGATCGGCGGCGCTGCAGGTGCAGTGGTCGGCGGCGTTGGCGGCAGTGCCATCGGTGGCGGCAAAGGCAGCGTCGTTGCAGCGGTTATTGGTGCCGTGGCCGGTGGCCTGCTCGGTTCAGCCGCTGAAGAAGGCCTGACCCGCACCCAGGGTGTGGAAATCACCGTGCGCGAAGACGATGGCAGCATGCGCGCCTACGTTCAGGAAGTTCAGCCGAACGAAGTGTTCCGTGTTGGCGAACGTGTGCGCATCGCAAGTGTGAATGGCACCAGCCGCGTTTCGCACTAAGCGCAAACACCTGCTGAAAAACAAAAAACCCGATCAGGTGACTGATCGGGTTTTTTGTTTTTCAGCAGGTGAGTCCTGATTGATGCCGGCCGTTATGGCGGTTTATCAGGAAGCCAGCGCGCTGTTCTTGCGGCTCGCCATCGCCGTCACCACATAACCGATCAGCGCAGCCAGAATCGAACCGGTCAAGATCCCCATGCGGTCCATCCCGGCGAAATCACTCACGCCTGGCTCGAAGGCCAGCGAGCCGACAAACAGGCTCATCGTGAAACCGATGCCACAGAGAATCGCCACGCCCAGTATCTGGCCCCAATTGGCACCTTGGGGCAGGGCGGCGATACCGGTTTTCACGGCCAGCCAGGTCAGGCCGAAGACACCGACGGTCTTGCCCAGCAGCAGCCCGATGGCGATGCCCATGGGGACGTGGTGAGTGAAGCTCTCGACGGTGACACCGCTCAGGGACAGGCCGGCATTGGCAAAGGCGAACAGTGGCAGGATGCCGTAGGCGACCCACGGGTGCAGGGCATGCTCCAGGGCAAGCAGTGGCGAAGGTTCGGCATTTTTCGTGCGCAACGGAATGCAGAATGCCAGGGTCACGCCGGCCAGGGTGGCGTGGACACCGCTCTTGAGCACGCAGACCCAGAGGATCAGTCCAATGATCATGTACGGCCCGAGCTTGACCACGCCAAGCCGGTTCATCCCGATCAGCGCCGCAATACAGGTCGCGGCGAGCGCCAGAGACAGGGTCGACAGCGCGCCGGAATAGAAGATCGCAATGATGATGATCGCGCCAAGGTCGTCGATGATCGCCAGGGTCATCAGGAACAGTTTTAGCGATACCGGAACCCGTTTGCCCAGCAGCGCCAGTACGCCAAGGGCGAAGGCGATGTCGGTGGCGGTCGGGATTGCCCAGCCGTTCAGGGCGGCTGGCGTGTCGCGATTGAGGTACCAGTAGATCAGCGCCGGCACCACCATGCCACCAATGGCGGCGGCACCGGGCAGGACGATTTGCGACGGTTTGGACAACTGGCCGTCGAGGACTTCGCGCTTCACTTCCAGGCCGATCAGCAGGAAGAACAGTGCCATCAGGCCGTCGTTGATCCACAGCAGCAAGGGCTTGGCGATTTTCAGTGCGCCGATCTGCGCCACCACGGGGGTGTCCAGCAGGCCGTTGTACAGCCACGACAGCGGCGAGTTGTTGATGATCAGAGCCAGAACGGCAGCGGCGATCAGTAACAGACCGCTGGCAGCTTCCAACTGAAAGAAACGCGTGAAAGTGCTACGCAGAGGCAAGGTCGCTCTCCATCCATGAATTCAAAAGGTGTTACACCCTAACAAGTACCGTTAGTTGTTAAAACAAAAGTTATATTCTTTTTTGTTATATGCCGTTACAGAGTGATCCCTCGGCACCGACCTGAGCCTAGCAGTTGCCGGGCGTATTGGATTTCATCTGTACCTGTGCTGGATGCAGGATTTTTCCTAAGCTTGTTGGATGAGCCTTGTCAAAAGGCCGACTCCTGCCCGATACAACGAGAAAACCATCATGAGCGACAACCGACAGTGGTCCCGCGAAGCGATTCGGATCATCGAAGCCGATTTCCAGCGCAGCGCCGACACCCACTTGATCCCCTTGCCGCTGCCGGGTTTTCCAGGCATCGAGTTGTATTTCAAGGATGAGTCCAGCCACCCCACGGGCAGCCTCAAGCACCGCCTGGCCCGTTCGCTGTTCCTGTATGCGCTGTGTAACGGCTGGCTCAAGCCCGGTGCGCCGGTGATTGAGGCATCCAGCGGTTCGACGGCGATTTCCGAAGCGTACTTCGCGCGCATGCTGGGCTTGCCGTTCATTGCGGTGATGCCGGCGACCACGTCCAAGGAGAAGATTGCGCAGATCGCCTTCTACGGTGGCCAAAGCCACCTGGTGGACGATCCGACCCAGATCTACGCCGAGTCCGAGCGCCTGGCCCGTGAACACGACGGGCACTTCATCGACCAGTTCACCTACGCCGAGCGCGCCACCGACTGGCGGGCGAACAACAACATTGCCGAGTCGATCTTTCAGCAGATGCGTTTCGAGCAGCATCCCGAACCGAGCTGGCTGATTTCCAGCCCCGGTACCGGCGGTACCACGGCCACTCTGGGCAGATATGTGCGTTATCGCCAGCATGGCACCCGCGTGCTGTGTGCCGATGCCGAGCGTTCGGTGTTCTTCGATTACTACCAGACCGGCGATGCCAGCCTGCGACTGGACCACGGCTCGCGTATCGAAGGCATCGGCCGGCCGCGCGTGGAAGCGTCGTTTCTGCCCAAGGTGATCGACGCGATGGTCAAGGTGCCGGATGCCTTGTCGCTGGCGGCCATGCACTACCTGGCGGAGCGTCTGGGACGGCATGTGGGCGGGTCGAGCGGGACCAACCTGATCGGCGCACTGATGGCCGCCCAGCACATGAAGACGGCGGGGGAGACGGGGTCGATGGTGGCGATTCTGTGTGACAGCGGCGAGCGCTATGCCACGACCTATTACGATCAGGGCTGGCTCAAGGCTCAGGGGTATGAGCTGAGTGGTTTGATGGCTGCGGTGGCAGCGACGGTGGAGCGGGGTGAGCCGTTGCCGGACTCGGTTTTGCGCGCCAATATCTGAGATCTTTCAGACATTGAATACCCCTGTGGGAGCGAGCTTGCTCGCGATGGCGGCATAACATTCAACACCTATGTTGACTGATTTACCGCTATCGCGAGCAAGCTCGCTCCCACAGGGTTTTGCATTGTTTCGGGATCGCGTATCAGGCTTCCAGGCCAAGGATATCCCGAGCCACAGCCTCGGCAATGCGAATCCCGTCAACACCCGCCGACAGAATCCCGCCCGCATAACCGGCCCCTTCACCGGCCGGGAACAAGCCCTTCACGTTCAGGCTCTGCAACGACTCGTTACGGGTAATGCGCAGCGGCGACGAGGTGCGGGTCTCGATCCCGGTCAGCACTGCGTCGTGCAGCGAGTAACCACGAATCTGCTTCTCGAATGCCGGCAAGGCTTCGCGAATTGCTTCGATGGCGAATGCCGGTAGTGCCAGTGCCAGATCACCCAGGGCAACGCCCGGCTTGTAGGATGGCTCGACGCTGCCCAGTTCGGTAGACGGTTTGCCCGCGATAAAATCGCCGACCAGTTGCGCCGGGGCTTCGTAGTTGCTGCCGCCCAGCACGAATGCGTGGGACTCCAGGCGTTCCTGCAGCTCGATACCGGCCAGCGGACCGCCTGGATAATCGACTTCCGGCGTGATGCCGACGACGATGCCGGAGTTGGCATTGCGCTCGTTACGCGAGTACTGGCTCATGCCATTGGTGACCACGCGGTTTGGCTCGGAAGTCGCCGCCACCACGGTGCCGCCCGGGCACATGCAGAAGCTGTAGACCGAACGGCCGTTCTTGGCGTGGTGCACCAGCTTGTAGTCGGCGGCGCCCAGTTTCGGGTGGCCGGCGTACTTGCCCAGGCGCGCACGGTCGATCAGCGACTGCGGGTGCTCGATGCGGAAACCCACCGAGAACGGCTTGGCTTCCATGAACACGCCACGGCCGTGAAGCATGCGGAAGGTGTCGCGGGCGCTGTGGCCGAGGGCCAGGATCACGTGTTTCGAGTGGATCTGTTCGCCGCCATTGAGTTCGACGCCGACCAGTTGGCCGTCTTCGATCAACACGTCGGTGACGCGCTGCTGGAAGCGCACTTCACCGCCCAGGGCGCGAATCTGCTCACGCATGTTTTCCACCACGCCGGTCAGACGGAACGTACCGATGTGCGGTTTGCTGACGTAGAGGATTTCTTCCGGAGCACCGGCCTTGACGAATTCGTGCAGGACTTTACGGCCGAGGAATTTCGGGTCCTTGATCTGGCTATAGAGCTTGCCGTCGGAGAACGTCCCCGCGCCGCCTTCACCGAACTGCACGTTGGACTCCGGGTTGAGAACGCTTTTGCGCCACAGGCCCCAGGTGTCCTTGGTGCGCTGGCGTACTTCGGTGCCGCGCTCGAGGATGATCGGCTTGAAGCCCATTTGCGCCAGCAGCAGCCCGGCGAAAATCCCGCACGGGCCGAAGCCGACGACGATCGGCCGCACGCTCAGATCGGCCGGCGCCTGGCCGACTTCCTTGTAGCTGACATCCGGCGCCACGTTGACGTTACGGTCATCGGCAAACTTGTGCAGTACCGCCGCCTCATCGCGAACTTCAAGGTCGATGGTGTAGATGAAGCACAGTTCGGAGGACTTTTTGCGCGCATCGTAGCTGCGCTTGAACAAGGTGAAATCGAGCAGGTCATCGCTGGCAAGCCCTAAGCGCTGCACGATGGCAGGGCGCAGGTCTTCTTCGGGATGGTCGATCGGCAACTTGAGTTCGGTGATTCGTAACATGGCGGGATCCGGTTCGCGGGGCGCACAACTGCGCCAGGGCGTTTGAAACCCGCGATTATAAGCCTCAAAGGCGCAGGCCCGTGAGGCTTAAACGATCAGTCGTCGCGCGATCCGCCGAAATACCCGCAGCCGCGCTGTACCTGACCGTCGATGCGCAGCTCGGCGCTCATGTGCTGGATGCTGCCGGTGCTGCTGTCGACGCAACGTTGCGGTGCAACCCACAGTTCGATGTGCTGGTTGTTGGCTTCGGTGCTGAGGTTGAAACGGCCATCGCCCAGTTGCTCCTCGACGTAAGGCACGGCCAACGGCGGCTGGCCGGCCCGGTCGAGGACCATGCCTTTGCCGCTGACTTTCACGCTCCACTCCGGGGTGTGGCCGGCGGCGCGCAGGATCAGCAACTTGAAATTCGGATCGTCGCACGCGGTGCCCGAGCGCTCGACGCGGTACAACTGCTCCAGATCGAGCTGGCCGTCACCACCGCCGCCGGCCACAACCCGCCCGCGCACGTCGGCAAACAGCTTGCCCTGCTTGTCCGCCAGGTTTGCGGCCTGCTGCAGGACGCTGGTACCGCCCGTGTCGTTGACCACGTAGCGGTTTGTCTGGTTGCACGGCTGGAACAGCAGTTTGCCGTCCGCCGCGGTCAACTGGCCTTGCATGCGTGTCTGGCCGACATGGGAGGCGTTCTGCCGCTCACCCTCGAACAACTGGCAAGCGGCGAACAGCGGAAGCAGGGCAACGAGGACTAAGGAACGGGCAACACGCATCTTGGGGTCTCCTGACAGGTGCCGCCACGTTACTCAGCCTGACCGTTCATCACAACCGGTTATCGTCTCCACTTTGTATTGGCGCGGACGCAGGTTGCGATTTTTCATCTTCAGATGTGAAAGGTCTGACCCGTTTGCAGGCCTTCCACACTCTTGGCGTAGGCCAAGGCCACATCCGCCGCAGGAACTGGCTTGAAGCCACGGAAGTACGGCGCGTATTTGCCCATGGCTTCGACCAGGACGTTCGGGCTGATCGAGTTCACCCGCAGGCCGCGCGGTAGCTCGATGGCGGCGGCGCGGACGAAGCTGTCCAGTGCACCGTTGACCAGCGCCGCCGAGGCGCCACTGCGAATCGGGTCGTGGCTGAGCACGCCAGTGGTGAAGGTGAACGAAGCGCCGTCATTGGCGAAGTCGCGGCCGATCAGCAGCAAATTGACCTGGCCCATCAGCTTGTCTTTCAGGCCCAGGGCAAAGCTCTCTTCGGTCATCTCGTTGAGCGGTGCGAAGGTCACGTTGCCGGCGGCACACACCAGTGCGTCGAATTTGCCGGTCTGCTCGAACAGCTTGCGAATCGAGGCGCTGTCACTGATGTCCACTTGAAAGTCGCCGCTGGTGCGACCGATGCGGATGATTTCGTGGCGTTGCGACAGCTCCTTGTCGACTGCCGAACCGATGGTGCCGCCTGCGCCGATCAAAAGAATTTTCATGGGGGCTGATCCTCGTATGGGTTGAACGAGGTTTCAGTTTAGGGTGGTTTTTTCTCCGGATAAGCGCACTAATAGGCAACCTTTGGTTTTCAAATGGAAACAATCCATGAGCGAGATGGATGACCTGGCGGCGTTCGCGGTGTTGATCGAGGCGGGGAGTTTTACCCTGGCGGCGCAGCAGCTTGGTTGCAGCAAAGGTCAGCTGTCCAAGCGCATCAGCCAGTTGGAAGCGCAGTTTTCCGTGGTGTTGTTGCAACGTACCACCCGCCGCTTGAGCCTGACCGCCGCCGGTGCTGCGTTGTTGCCCCAGGCCCAGGCGCTGGTAGTGCAAGTCGAGCGGGCCCGCCAGGCCCTGGCGCGCCTGAAGGACGACATGGCTGGCCCGGTGCGGATGACGGTACCGGTGTCGCTCGGGGAAACCTTCTTCGATGGCCTGTTGCTGGAGTTCTCGGCCAGGTATCCCCAGGTGCAGATCGAGCTGGAGCTCAACAACAGCTACCGCGACCTGTCTCGCGACGGCTTCGATCTGGCGATTCGTTCCGACGTGGCCATTGACCAGCGACTGGTGGCGCGTCCACTGTTGGCGTGGCAAGAACTGACCTGTGCCAGCCCGGCTTATCTGGAGCAATACGGTGAACCGCAAACCCCCCAGGCGCTGGCCGAGCATCGCTGCCTGCTCAACAGTCATTACAGCGGCCGCGAAGAGTGGCTGTATCACCAGCAGCACGAGTTGTTGCGGGTGCGAGTGTCGGGGCCGTTCGCCAGCAACCACTACAACCTGTTGAAGAAAGCCGCACTGGTCGGCGCCGGTATTGCGCGCCTGCCATCCTACTGTTTGCCAACAGAGCTGGCGGACGGGCGTTTGCGATGGCTGCTGCGCGATTATCAGACCCGCAGCATGCCGATGTACCTGGTGCATCCGTATCAGGGCGGTTTGCCCAAGCGCACGCAGGTACTGGCGGATTATTTGATCGGGTGGTTCAAGCGCAGTGGGGAGGCGTTGGACAGGCTGTAAATGTCCTGTGGGAGCGAGCCGGCTCGCGATGGACGTTAACGATGACGAGGGCTGTCTGAATGAACATGGCGCCCTCCAGTTTTTCGCGAGCAAGCTCGCTCCTACAGAAGAGGGTCTATGTAGCTATAGGGGGGGCATAAAAAAACGGCCCGCGAAGGCCGTTTTTCATTTACCGCAAAGGATTAGCCACCGAGGTACGCATCACGCACTTTCGGGTCGGTCAGCAGCGCTTCACCGGTGCCTGTCATCACCACCCGGCCGTTCTCCAGAACGTAGGCTCGGTCAGCGATCTTCAGCGCCTGGTTGGCGTTCTGCTCGACCAGGAACACGGTCACACCGTCCTTGCGCAGCTGTTCGATGATGTCGAAGATCTGCTGGATGATGATCGGTGCCAGGCCCAGCGATGGCTCGTCGAGCAGCAACAGCTTGGGCTTGCTCATCAGCGCACGACCGATGGCGAGCATTTGCTGTTCGCCGCCGGACATGGTGCCGCCGCGCTGGTTGAAGCGTTCTTTCAGGCGTGGGAAAAGTCCGAGAACCTTGTCCATCTGTTCCTGATAGTCGCCCTTGGCGGTGAAGAAACCACCCATGGACAGGTTTTCTTCAACGGTCAGTCGGGAAAACACCCGACGACCTTCCGGCACCACGGCGATGCTCTTGCGCATGATCTGCGAAGAGTCCTGGCCGACCAGTTCCTCACCCATGTAGCGGATGCTGCCGCTGTGGGCGCGCGGCGAACCGCAAAGCGTCATCAGCAACGTGGACTTACCGGCACCGTTGGCACCGATCAGGGTCACGATCTCACCCTGGCGGACTTCGACGTTGACGCTGTGCAGGGCCTGGATCTTGCCGTAGAAGGTGGAAACGTTTTCGAACTGCAGCATTTACGCTTCCCCCAGGTAGGCTTTGATCACTTCAGGATTGTCGCGGATCTGTTCCGGCGTGCCGTTGGCCAGGGGCGTGCCCTGGTTGATCACGACAATGTGGTCGGAAATGCTCATGACCAGCTTCATGTCGTGTTCGATCAGCAGCACGGTGACGTTGTGCTCTTCACGCAGCATGCTGATCAGCGCCTTGAGGTCCTCGGTTTCCTTCGGGTTCAGGCCGGCAGCCGGTTCGTCGAGCATGAGGATCCGCGGGCGGGTCATCATGCAACGGGCGATTTCCAGACGACGTTGCTGACCGTAGGCCAGGGTGCCGGCCGGACGGTTGGCGAACTCCTTGAGATTGACCTTTTCCAGCCAGAATTCGGCGAAATCCATGGCCTCGCGCTCGCTTTTGCGGAACGACGGGGTCTTGAACAGGCCGGACAGGAAGTTGGTGTTCAGGTGACGATGCTGGGCGATCAAGAGGTTCTCGACCGCCGTCATGTCCTTGAACAACCGCACGTTCTGGAAGGTGCGCACCACGCCTTTGAGGGCAATCTTGTGGCCCGGCAGGCCTTCGATCGCTTCGCCGTCGAGCAGGATGCTGCCGCCACTCGGCTTGTAGAAGCCGGTCAGGCAGTTGAACACGGTGGTCTTGCCGGCGCCGTTGGGGCCGATCAGCGCAACCACTTGTTTCTCTTTCACGCTCAAGGCTACGCCGTTGACCGCCAGCAAGCCGCCGAAGCGCATGCTCAGGTTTTCTACTTTAAGGATCTCGCGGCTCATTTGCGCAGCTCCATGTGAGGACGTTGCATGGGCAGCAGACCCTGAGGGCGCCAGATCATCATCAGTACCATCAAGGCACCGAACATCAACATGCGGTACTCACTGAACTCACGCATCATTTCCGGCAGCAGGATCATCACCACGGCAGCGAGGATCACGCCCAACTGCGAGCCCATGCCACCCAGCACCACGATGGCGAGGATGATCGCCGACTCGATGAAGGTGAAGGACTCCGGCGTCACCAGACCCTGACGGGCAGCGAAGAAGCTACCGGCGAAACCGGCGAAGCTCGCACCCAGGGTGAAGGCCGATAGTTTGATGACGGTCGGGTTCAGGCCCAGGGCACGGCAGGCGATTTCGTCTTCACGCAACGCTTCCCAGGCGCGGCCCAACGGCATGCGCAGCAAACGGTTGATGACGAACAGCGCACCCAGGGCAAGCAACAGCGCAACCAGGTAGAGGAAGATCACCTTGTTGATCGAGTTGTATTCCAGGCCGAAGTACTCGTGGAAGGTTTGCAGGCCTTCCGCGGCTTTACGTTCGAAGGTCAGGCCGAAGAACGTTGGCTTCTCGATGTTGCTGATACCGTTCGGACCGCCAGTGAGGCCGGTCAGGTTACGCAGGAACAGACGAATGATTTCACCGAAGCCCAAGGTCACGATCGCCAGGTAGTCACCACGCAAACGCAGCACCGGGAAACCGAGCAGGAAGCCGAAGGTGGCCGCCATCAGGCCGGCGATCGGCAGGCAGATCCAGAAGCTCAGGCCGTAGTAGTGCGACAGCAGCGCGTAGCTGTAGGCGCCGACGGCATAGAAACCGACGTAACCGAGGTCGAGCAGACCGGCCAGGCCGACCACGATGTTCAGGCCGAGGCCGAGCATCACGTAGATCAGCACCAGCGTAGCGATATCGACCGCACCGCGAGAGCCGAAGAACGGCCAGACCAGGGCACCGGCGATCAGCGCGATGATGATCCAGCGCTGGGTGGTCGGCAGGGTCAGGAAGTTGCTGGCCTTGGCCGGGATCAGCGGCATGCTCGGCGAAGAGCGCCAGGCCGAGCTGATCTGCTGGTCGAACAGCACACGCAGGAACATCAGCACCGAGCACACCGCGATGGTGATCAGGGTGGCGTCGCTGGTGCCATGAACTTCGAGGTTGATGCCGACGATGGTCAGCTTCAG
The DNA here is from genome assembly GCF_002236115.1 of Pseudomonas jessenii. Taxonomy (GTDB): domain Bacteria; phylum Pseudomonadota; class Gammaproteobacteria; order Pseudomonadales; family Pseudomonadaceae; genus Aquipseudomonas; species Aquipseudomonas jessenii. Next base: position 656,710 of record NZ_NIWT01000004.1, read on the forward strand.
ACCGAGTACCGGGTAGGCCACGGCCCACACCAGCAAAGCGCTGAACAGCGCCTGTTTAAGATTCCTAGTCATACCTTCTCAACCTCCGGACGGCCCAGCAGGCCGGTTGGCCGGAACAACAGCACCAGAACCAGCAGGCCGAACGCCACGACGTCCTTGTACTGGTCGCCGAAGATATCGGCACCAAAGGCTTCCGCCACACCCAGTACCAGCCCGCCGAGCATGGCGCCCGGAATACTGCCGATACCGCCCAGTACCGCGGCGGTGAAGGCCTTGAGGCCGACGAGGAAACCGGCGTTCGGGTTGATCACGCCGTATTGCATGCTCAGCAGCACGGCGGCGATGGCTGCCAGAGCGGCACCGATGACGAAGGTCAGGGCGATGATGTTGTTGGTGTTGATACCCAGCAGGTTGGCCATCTTGATGTCTTCGGCACAGGCACGGCAGGCGCGGCCCAGGCGAGAGCGGGAGATGAACAGGGTCAGGCCGAGCATGGCGACGAGAGTCACCACGAACACCACGATTTGCATGTAGGAAATCAGCACTTCATGTGCGCCACCTGGCCCAAAGGCAAAGTTGCCCGGAATCAGGTTGGGGATGGATTTGTCCTTGGAGTCTTGCGCCAGCAGAACGGTGTTCTGCAGGAAGATCGACATGCCGATGGCGGAGATCAGCGGGATCAGACGGTTGCTGCCGCGCAAGGGGCGGTAGGCGATCCGTTCGATGCTGTAGCCGTAGGCACTGGTTACAACGATGGTTGCGAGAAAAGCGGCGGTCATCAACAGCGGCACGCTGTCGAGTCCCAGCATGGCCAGCCCGGCGATGGCGATGAACGCCACGTAGGAGCCAATCATGTACACCTCGCCGTGGGCGAAGTTGATCATTCCAATGATGCCGTAGACCATCGTATAGCCGATGGCGATCAGGGCATACGTGCTGCCAATGGTCAGGCCATTAACCAGCTGTTGGAAGAAGTGATAGATGTCAGGCATTACAGCGCTCCTAAAAACCTGATACGCATTTCACTGGTGGAGTCATTTTCCCGCCCGAGCCCCGTGGATCTGCATCCACTTCGAATTCGGGGTTTGCCAGCGAACCGCTGATGACGGTTTTGAGATTTTCAGGTGGGGAGACTGGCGGATCACGCCAGCGCGGCCCAGATACGTTCGTAAAACAAAGCCCACGGCACGCCGTGGGCTTTATTGGCAGTCAGTCTGGCAACGCCTTACTGAGGCTTGGCTTCAGTTTTTGGTTTGCCGAAGTGCCACTCGTAAACCACGAATTTGAAGTCTTTCAGGTCGCCTTTCTCGTCGAAGCTCAGGTCGCCGGTAGGCGTCTTGAAGGTGCCGGCGTGGATGGCTTCAGCCACTTTGGCGGAGTCTTCGGACTTGGCAGCCTTGATGCCGTCGGCGATCACGGTCACAGCCGAGTAGGCCGGGAACACGAACGGACCGCTTGGATCTTCTTTCTTGGCTTTGAACGCATCAGCCAGGGCAACGTTGGCCGGATCCTGGTCGAAGGATTTCGGCAGGGTCACCAGCAGGCCTTCGGAAGCGTCCTTGGCGATCTGCGAAATGGAGTCGTTACCCACGCCTTCCGGACCCATGAACTTGGCTTTCAGGCCTTTTTCCGCAGACTGACGCAGGATCAGGCCCAGCTCCGGGTGGTAGCCGCCGTAGTAGACGAAGTCGACGTTGGCTTGCTTGAGTTTGGCGATCATCGAGGAGAAGTCTTTGTCGCCGGCGTTGACGCCTTCGAACACGGCAACCTTGACGCCTTTGCCTTCCAGGGTTTTCTTCACGGCAGAGGCGATGCCTTCACCGTATTGCTGTTTGTCGTGCAGAACAGCAACGATCTTCGGTTTTACGAAGTCGGCAATGTAGTTACCGGCAGCAGGGCCCTGGGCGCTGTCCAGACCGATGGTGCGGAACACCATTTTGTAACCACGGGCGGTGATGTCCGGGCTGGTGGCAGCCGGGGTGATCATGATCACGCCTTCGTCTTCGTAGATGTCCGAAGCCGGTTGAGTGGAGCTGGAGCACAAGTGACCGACTACGAACTTGACGCCGTCGTTGACGACCTTGTTCGCGACTGCCACAGCTTGTTTCGGATCACACGCGTCATCGTATTCAACGGCTTCGAGTTTCTTGCCGTCCACGCCGCCCTTGGCGTTGATTTGCTCGATGGCCATTTTGGCGCCACTGAACTGCATGTCGCCGTATTGGGCTACAGGGCCGGTCTTAGGGCCGGCGATGCCGATCTTGATGGTGTCAGCTGCGAACGAATGGCTGGCAACCCCGGCCAGAACCATAGCGGCAAACAGTTTGGAAATCTGCTTAGTAGCCTTAGTCATAGTGCTCCACTCTTACTGTTGTAGTTTTTATAGTCCTGGCGCCGAAAGCAGCAGAACCGGGTCGGATATCTGCGACATTCCCCGGAAAAGTCCCTCGGCAACTGTACCGGTACAGTGTAGAGCGCCGATTGTCAGCCTGGGAAGGCAGCGCCGGGGGACAAAACCTGCAAGTGTCGCTTTATTGAAAGTAAAAGACAGAATTGCGGCGGGGTGTTGAGGGGCTTATAGCCGTATTCAGTGCATTCTCTGGCTTTCCTGCGCTTTTCATTTCGGTCACTCAATTGCATCCGGGTTTTTCTGCCAGTCCACCGACGTTATCATTCGCGTCGATTTCTTTTCCGGACAGTCCCATGAATCAAGAACCTAGCACCCTCTATGCCAAGCTGCTTGGTGAAACCGCATCTATTACCTGGAAAGAGCTGGAGCCGTTCTTCGCCAAGGGTGCCCTATTGTGGGTCGATCCTGGCCTGGATCTGATCGCCGCCGCCGAGGCCGTTGCCCAGGATGAAGGGGAGAAAGTGGCTGCCTGGCTGGCCGCCGACAAGCTCGGCAAGCTCTCTGAAACGCGGGCGCTGGATCTTTTTGAACGTGATCCACAGCTGTGGGCCGTGGTTGTTTCGCCGTGGATTCTGATCCAGGAAAGGGCGCAGGCTTAAAAGGTTGCACCTGATTGGTGCGTTCGTTTCTGAGGGAAAAGTGTGTAGCCGAGTAGCGTGATGGCATGTTGCCGTAGAGAAAGGCCACAGCCTCACGGTGACGTAAACGTAACGGGAACAGTTGGGAGGGCAACTGAACGTCTGCTCAATTGTTTCTGAATGTTGATTTGCAGTAATTCAAGGCCGCCATCGCGAGCAAGCTCGCTCCCACAGGGATCGCATTCTTTCAAACAGAACGCGGTCAACTGTGGGAGCGAGCTTGCTCGCGATAGGGGCGGTGAGTTTTCGGGTCTTGTTAAGCCGTTTTGCCCGTATGGTTATTCAACGAAATAACCTTGGTCTTGCCGATGCGGTGACGGTAGATCTCGCGCAGGTACTTGATCGATTTCTTCACGCAATCCCGGGACAGGCGAATGTCGTTGATCGAGACGAACTTGTCCTTGTCGTTGATCAGCTCACGGTACTTCTTCTCGTACATCGGCTTGATCGCGTACCAGTTAGTATCGAGGATCTTCGCCGGGTTCTCGAATTCGTTGAGTAGTTCGTCAATCCGGTCTTCATCGAACTGTTCGTTGATGATGAAGTCCAGGATCGAGTTGTCCAGGGTCTCGTCGAAGCGGTACGGGTTTTTCGCGAAGCAGCGCTTGATGAAGGCCACGATCAGCGTCAGGAAATCGTCCGACAGGCACGGGCTCTTGGCGATCAGGGTGGTCAGCGACAGGTTGGCCGAAGCACCGATCACCAGCGCGTAGCGCTTGAGCGTGGTGTTGGGGAACAGGCTGTTGAGATGAGTCTTCAACCGGTTCAAATCCATGTAGGACAGCTTGTAGTCCTTCGGCAACGAAACGATCGACACCACCGACGAGCAATTCTTGAAGAAGTGCAGGTCATGCAGGGCCGCCGCGTCGTAACCCGAGTTCTTGTACTGCTCCAGTGACGCGCGATAGCGCTTGGACTCGATCGGCAACAGGCTGATGCCCTCGATGGCCTGGGTGACCTTGTTGAAGTGCGGCAGGTCGATCGAGCGGAAGAACAGGTCGTCGATGTTCAGGCGTTGCGGCTCTTTCTCGAACACCTTGAATTTGTCGCTGCTCGGCGCCGGGGTTTCCGGCACCACGGACTCGGCGTAGGCAATCGCCACCGGGCCGGCCAGGCTCATGAACAGGTCGTTGGCGTCCAGGCGGATGGTTTCGCCGATGTCGATGCCGGCACGACGGAAATAGTTCTGGTCGTAGTCGGTGGTCACCGCCTGGGCCGTCAGAATGTTGAAGATCTGCTGCGAGATGTATTGGTTGGCATGCTTTTCCATGGCATTGACATCAATGTTCTGGATATTGCCGTCATCGTTCTCTTCGGCGTAACGCATGATGTCGTTGGAGATCAGCATCATCGCGTTCCATGGGCGGATGCGGCCCATGACGCTGGCTTCGCTGCTGTCTTCGTTGGCGAAGTTGTAGGAGAAGTCCCACTCTTCCGACAGGTATTTGCACAACAGGCGTCCGGCGTTGATGTGCAGCGCCTCGGACATTTCACTGCGGTGATCTGAAATGTTCGGCAGTACACAGATGCCACTGGTGAAGATCGGTTCGAAGACGAAGGAGTGGCCGCTCTTGCTGTCGTGCTCGTCCATCGGCTTGGTGTCGAACGTCTTGTTCATGTACGAGTGCTGCTGGGCCAGGCCGAACTCCGAGGCCATGCCCGAACCGGTACCGCCGCCGGCACTGAAGATCGAGAAATACAGGCGCGACTGGTTGGCCTTGATGCCGCAGCTGTCGATCAGGTACGAGTGAATCATTTTCCAGTCGGGGCTGGAGAAACGCTGGGTGTCCTTGTTCAGGATGATCTTGGCCAGGTACTGGCCGAGGATCGGCGCGTTACCGGCGCCACCGGCGTGGACTTCCGACAGATCCATGATCTTCATCTTGCTGTAGTCGCGCAGAAAGCCGCTTTTTTCGCCCTTGCGCGAGAAACGGATGCGCCCGGCGATGTCCTTGTCCAGGTCGCCGAGCATCACCAGCGGCTCGACCAGAAACACCGGCTTGGTGTTTTTGTTCTGGCCCAGGCGCAGGTTGTTGCGGATCCACTGGGCCGGGCTGTAACCCTTTTCGGCAAAACGCTTGTCCGGCGACAGGCGATCTTCGTTGTTGAATTCATTGAGGTAGAACTTGCGGGCGTTGTACACCAGTTCCGCCACGTCCAGCGCAATGTTCGAGCCACAGCGGCCCAAGCCGATCAGGCATACCGACGGGAATTCCTGATCGCTGTGCTGTTCGCTGTCGCCTTCCAGGTGCGGTGCGCGCGGGAACACCATGTCGCGCAGGCCGTCGAGGTTGTCGAGGATGCGGTCGGTGTTGGTTTCGGTGAAGTACAGGTATTGCTGGGTCGCCAACGGGCGCGATTGAATCGATGGCTTAGGTGATGACGGGCTGTTGGCCGCGGGGCTCAACGTCAGATCGGTTACCGCAGTGGCCGGGTTGTTTTTAGAAGTCATAGTTCGCCATCTACCTGGGCTGATTGGTTGGCCGACTCACTGTCGTCGAACCGTCACGGAATACAATCGCGTCTTTTTTCAGCGCGTACTTGGACCATGCCTTGGTCTTTAGCCTGAGCATTGCTCGGAGTGAATCCTTTCCTGAGTCATGATGAATCGGCCAATATTCGGTGATCTTTAATCAAGAAGAGGCAAAATGATGTCAACGCTACCTTCGCTAGGGTTTGCCGGGATCGGCCTGATGGGGCTGCCGATGTGCCGGCGCCTGCTGGCCGCGGGTTATCCGCTGGCGGTATGGAATCGCAATCCGGACAAGTGCAAGCCGCTGGTGGAGGCCGGCGCGCGCCAGGTCGCCAGCCCGGCCGAACTGTGCCAGCACGCTGACGTGGTGATGCTGTGCCTGGCCGATACCTCGGTCGTACGCGAGGTGGTGTTTGGTCCGGCAGGTGTTGTGGAGGGCGCCAAAAAAGGCCAGCTGCTGGTGGATTTCTCCAGCCTGGAGCCCAACGCTACGCGGGAAATGGCCGCAGAACTTGCCGCTAAAACCGGCATGGGCTGGCTCGATACGCCGGTGTCCGGTGGCGTGGTCGGTGCCGAGGCTGGAAGCCTGGCGATCATGGTCGGCGGTGAGCTACAGGATCTGGAGCGGGTCCGGCCTGTCCTGTTGAGCCTGGGGCAGCGTGTGACGCATATGGGCGGCGTCGGCGCGGGGCAGGTGACCAAGGCGTGCAATCAGATGATCGTCGCCTGCAATGCATTGGTGATTGCCGAAGTGGTCGCGTTGGCGGAGCGTTCCGGGGTTGATGCCAGTCTGATCGCCGAAGCGCTGGCCGGCGGCTTTGCCGATTCGAAACCCTTGCAGATCCTGGCTCCGCAGATGGCGCAAAATCGATTCGAACCGGTCAAGTGGCACGTACGGACGTTACTCAAGGATCTGGATACAGCGGTGAAGTTTTCCCGTGAACAAGGCTCGGCGACACCGATCAGCGGTCTGGCCGCGCAGTTGATGCGCCTGCATGGGAGTCAGGGGTTTCTTGAAAAGGACCCGTCTACATTAGTGCAGATGTACCGTGAACCAGGCTCAGCGTCGTGACGGTGTAGGCGTGCTTGCGCTGGTTGATTTCTTTCAGTACCGGATGCAGTTCGGCCAGTGGCACCGGCCGACTCAGCAGATAGCCCTGAACGAAGTCACAGCCATGGTCTTCCAGGAACTGGTATTGCTCGAAGGTTTCGACCCCTTCGGTGACCACTTGCAGGTGCAGGGTATGGGCCATGACGATAATCGCCTGGACGATTTCCATATCCTGGGTCGCCTTGGGAATGTCCTGGATGAACGAACGGTCGATTTTCAGCGTGTTGAGCGGCAAGCGCTTGAGGTAGGCCAGGGATGAATAGCCGGTGCCGAAGTCATCGATAGACAGTGAAACGCCGAGGGCGCGTATCTGGCGCAGCAGCACCAGGGTGTCGGCGATATTGCCCATCAAGGCGTTTTCGGTGACCTCCAGTTCCAGACGGTGGGGCTCCACACCGGAGGCCCGCAATGCGTACTCGATTTCATCGGCCAGTTCTTCGCGCGCCAGGTTCAGGGGCGAGCAGTTCACGGCGATCTTCAGGTCTTCACAGCCTTGGCGCGACAACTCGCCCAGATCCTCGCAGGCCTTGCGCAGCACCCAGTTGTCCAGCTCGGCGATCAGACCATTGGCTTCGGCGATGGCGATAAAACGATCCGGTACGAGGAAACCGTGGACCGGGTGTTGCCAGCGGATCAAGGCTTCGAGCTTGCTCACCTGACCGGTCTTGAGGTCATAGATGGGCTGGTAATAGAGCATCAGGCCGGTGTCTTCACGCAGGGCGTGGCGCAACTCTTCTTCCAGTTGCAGCTCGAGTGTGGCGCGGGTTTTCAGGTCGGCACTGAAAAAACTCAGCCCGTTGCGGCCGCTGCCCTTGGACTGATACAGCGCCAGGTCGGCGTTTTTCAACAGTTCCTCACAGGTCTTGCCGTCTTCCGGAAACAGGCTGATGCCGATGCTGGTGGTCATGACCATGCGCCTGCCGGCCAACTCGATGGGCTCCTTCATTTTCAGCATGATGCGTTGGGCCATCTGCCGCGCTTCGTCACGATCACGCAGGTCGATGAGCAGGCAGAACTCGTCGCCGCCGAAGCGAGCGACCACATCCTCATGACTGCGAACAGAGCTCTTGATGTGCCCGGCAAGCACTTTGAGCAGTTCGTCACCGGCATCGTGGCCAAGGCTGTCGTTGATCCGCTTGAAATGGTCGATGTCCAGGAACATGACCGCCAGCATCCCGCCTTTGTTGGTTTTCTCGATGAGTTTTTCAGCGAAGACCTGGTTGAACCCGCGGCGGTTGATCAGGTTGGTCAACGCATCGTAGTTCGCCAGCTGTTGCAGCGACATGCGCGCCTGGTCAAGTTGGCTTAGCAGGGAGTTGACCCGTTGCAGGTCGTGGTCCTTGTGTTGCAGCTTCTTGTCCGCCAGTGCCGCGCTGATGCTGCTGCCGATGATCAGCAGGGTGATGACTGTCACGGTCAGCGCCAGTTGCAGATGGCTGTGTTCGCCGGTTTGCGCTGGCAGGCTGTCGCTGGGCATCACCATGTTGAAGGCGGCCATGGCAGTGAGGTGCATACCGAGGATGCCCGCCCCGAGCACCAGGCTGGCGCAGAATTTGAAAAGCTGATGCAGCATGCCGGCGCCGTCGCGCAGATACCATGCCAGCAACAAGGCGGCCAGCGCGGCACCGATCGCGATCGCGATGGAAAGGGCGAACAGGCCCGGATGGTAATAGACCGAGGCATTGGAGTGCATGGCCGTCATGCCCACGTAATGCATGGTCGCGATACCCAGGCCGATCCCGACCGATGACGTGAGGCACTGTCGAAAACTCAGCTCAGGAAGGCTGAGGGTACGCATCGCCAGCCATGCGGCGAACAGCGCGATGGTTAGCGAGAACACCGTGACAGGCAGTTGGTAGTGAAGATCGATAGGCGCCTGGAATGCCAGCATCCCGACAAAATGCATGGCCCAGATGCCGCCGGCCAGGCATCCGCTGCCCACCCAGCGCCAGAGCGTTTGGGACGCGGATTTTTCAGCGTGAGCAACCCGTTCGGCCATGTCCAGTGTCGCGAAACCGCCGACACAGGCGACCAGATAAGCCAGCAGCACCAGAAACGGGTCATGTGTGCAATTAAGTATGACCTGCCCAGTCTCTGGTAGCTCGGTAATGAAATGCAAACCAAGCCACTCCATAGCATGCCCCATCGTTAAGCTTCAGGTCGGCGCAAGGAGCGTCGGCGAATGTCGTGGAGTATAGAGGGCGTGGATGGAGCGCAAGCAGTAGTGGCATATTGATGCCAATTTTTTTGATATTAGGCTAATAGCGATTAGTGCTATGACTCAGGCGATTTGCTTCTGAGGCGTCTCGAACGCGGGTTGCAGGGCCGGCAAACCGAAAGCCGCACGGGCCGCGTCGCAATCGGGATTTGCCAGGCCGTCGACCCACGAAGCGTCGAACTCCCGACAGGTGCTGGAGCGTTTTTCGTAAATGGAGCACTGCACCGTACTGCCCACGTCTCCGACCAGGCTGGTGCAGCGCACGGGTTTGCAGCCGGTTCCGAGCATCGCGACCCGACTGGGGCTGATCTGCTCGACAAGCTCATCGGGTACCGTCCCCCCGGACGAGGCGCATTCACCCCAGAAAAATGACACGCGAAAATGAGAACAGCAGGCACCGCAATTCAGACACGGACTGGCTTCGGACATGGGCGATTATCTAAGGAGGAGTGGAGACACAGGGGGGAAACAAGGCCGCTATTCTAGGCTTCGCCAACGGCTTGGGAAGGGGGGCTGAAAGGTATTTTTCATCGCTCGGACGGACTGCGAAATACCCGTCCCGCGAAAGCTCCTACAGGTTGCGTCCCATGGGTTGGTATCAGCCTGGCGAATAATGAAAGACAGGCGCGGCCGGCCTGTCTAGATTGCAAAGACCGGGGGCAGTGACGCCCCAAAAACAATAAAAGAGACGGACCCATGCAGAACTCGACCCAAGCGGCCAATGCCTGGCGCATTCTGTTCCTGTTGTTCCTGGCCAATCTGTTCAATTTTTTCGACCGCACCATCCCGGCCATCATCATCGAGCCCATTCGCATGGAATGGCACCTCAGTGATTTCCAGTTGGGGATCATCGGGACGGCATTCACCATCGTCTACGCCATTGCCGGCTTGCCGCTGGGGCGCATGGCCGATACCGGATCGCGCAGCAAGCTGATGGGTTGGGGGCTGGCGGTATGGAGCGGGTTGACCGCCGTCAACGGCATGGTGGGCAGTTTCTGGAGCTTCCTGATCGTGCGCATGGGCATCGGCATCGGCGAGGCCAGTTACGCGCCAGCCGCCAACTCGCTGATCGGCGACTTGTTTCCGGCGCACCGTCGGGCGCGGGCCATGGGGATCTTCATGCTGGGGCTGCCCTTGGGGCTGTTGCTGGCGTTCTTCACCATTGGCGCGATGGTCAAGGCCTTCGATAGCTGGCGCGCACCGTTCTTTATCGCGGCGGTGCCCGGGCTGATCCTGGCGATCTTCATGTTTTTCATCAAGGAACCGAAGCGCGGCGCTGCCGAGAGCGTTCAGGTTTCGCAGGAAAAGATCGATCGGCCGATCCGTCGGGTATTGGCAGTGCCAACCTTCCTGTGGCTGGTGATGGCCGGCCTGTGTTTCAACTTCGCCACCTATGCTTGTAACTCGTTTCTGGTGCCGATGCTGCAACGCTACTTCCTCATGCCGTTGCAGGATGCCGCAGTGGCGACCGGGGTTATTGTCGGTGTGACCGGGCTGGTCGGCCTGACCCTCGGTGGCTGGATCGCGGACAAGATTCACCAGCGCATCGCCAACGGGCGGCTCCTGTTTGCCGCCTTCAGCCTGGTGATTTCGACGGTCTGCACCGCGTGGGCGCTGCATTCCGGGCGAATCGAGATCGGTGTGTTTGTCGCGGTATTCAGTATGGGCTGGCTGTTCGCCTACAACTTTTACACCTGCGTGTACACGGCGATTCAGGATGTGGTCGAGCCGCGGTTGCGGGCAACGGCGATGGCGCTGTTCTTTGCCGGGCTGTACCTGTTGGGCGGTGGCCTGGGGCCGGTGGTGGTCGGGGGCTTGTCGGATCACTTCGCCCACGCGGCGATGCTTGCGGCGGGCGCGGAGCAAATGACTGAGGCGTTTAAGGCGGTCGGCCTGCATGACGCGATGTACCTGATACCGGTGGCGTTGTTGCTCACCGTGGTGTTTCTGTTCCTGGCTTCGCGGTGTTTTGTGAGGGACGCTAAGCGGATGAAGGACGGGTTGGTGGCGGTGGTTGAGCCTGACAGTTCTGCGGTGACTGCTTGACCGCTATCGCGAGCAAGCTCGCTCCCACAGGTATCTCATAGGCACTGAAGATCCAATGTGGGAGCGAGCTTGCTCGCGATGAGGCCATCAGCAGCACTACTGAATTTGAAGTAAACAAAAAAGGCCCGCATCGCTGCGGGCCTTCTTTTCATAGCGGTGGAGGAGGGTTGTTAACCCGCCACCAGCACCCGAATCGCTTCCAGTCGCAGCGCAGCCTTGTCGAGCATGGCCAGGCCTTGCTCGCGTTGTTTGCGCAGGGCCACCAGTTCGCTGTCGCGCACGGTTGGGTTGACCGCTTGCAGGGCGGTCAGGCGCGCCAGTTCTTCGTCGGTATCGGCGGCCAGGCGACGCTGCGCCTCGGCGACACGTTCAGTGTGGCGCGGCAGGATCTTCGCTTCACCGGCGTTGATCCGTGGCGTCAGTTGGTCACGCTGGGCCTGGATGAACTTGTTGGCGCTGGCACGCGGCACGCTTTCGAGCTGGTCGTTCAAGGTTTCGAACGACACGCGGGCCGACAGGTCGTTGCCGTTGGTGTCGAGCAGGCAGCGCAGGGCGGCCGGCGGCAGGTAACGGCCCAGTTGCAGCGAGCGCGGGGCAACCACTTCGCTGACATAGAGCAGTTCCAGCAACACGGTGCCAGGTTTCAGCGCCTTGTTCTTGATCAGCGCCACGGCGGTGTTGCCCATGGAGCCGGACAGCACCAGGTCCATGCCGCCCTGAACCATAGGGTGCTCCCAGGTGATGAACTGCATGTCTTCGCGAGACAGCGCCTGGTTACGGTCGTAGGTGATGGTCACGCCTTCGTCGTCGCCCAGCGGGAAGCTGGCGTCGAGCATTTTTTCGCTCGGCTTGAGGATCAGCGCGTTTTCCGAATGGTCTTCGCTGTCGATGCCGAAGGCGTCGAACAGGGTTTCCATGTAGATCGGCAGGGCGAACTGATCGTCTTGCTCGAGGATGTCTTCAACCAGCGCATCACCTTCGCCAGCGCCACCGGAGTTGAGCTCCAGCAAACGGTCGCGGCCGGTGTGCAGTTCGGCTTCAAGGCGCTCACGCTCGGTGCGGGCTTCGTCGATCAGCGCTTGCCACTCACCGTCATCGGCTTCTTCGAGCAGCGGCAGCAGGCGCGGGCCGAACTGGTGCTGCAAGGCGTTGCCGGTCGGGCAGGTGTTGAGGAACGCATTCAGTGCTTCGTGGTACCACTGGAACAGGCGCTCTTGCGGGCTGGTTTCCAGATACGGCACGTGCAGTTCGATGATGTGCTTCTGGCCGATCCGGTCCAGTCGACCGATACGTTGTTCCAGCAGGTCCGGGTGGGACGGCAGATCGAACAGCACCAGGTGATGGGAGAACTGGAAGTTGCGACCTTCACTGCCGATTTCCGAGCAGATCAGCACCTGCGCGCCGAATTCTTCGTCGGCGAAATAGGCGGCGGCGCGGTCACGCTCGAGGATGTTCATGCCCTCGTGGAACACCGTGGCCGGGATGCCGGAGCGCACGCGCAGGGCGTCTTCCAGGTCCATGGCGGTTTCGGCGTGGGCGCAGATCACCAGCACTTTGGTGCGCTTGAGCATCTTCAGTTGATCGATCAGCCATTCGACGCGCGGGTCGAATTTCCACCAGCGTTCTTCTTCACTGGCGTCCGGTTGGGCCTGGAAGCTGACTTCCGGGTACAGCTCGGCGTGATCGCCCAATGGCAGTTCGAGGTATTCGTCCGGGCACGGCAGCGGGTACGGGTGCAGCTTGCGCTCCGGGAAACCCTGCACGGCAGCGCGGGTGTTGCGGAACAGCACGCGGCCGGTGCCGTGGCGGTCGAGCAATTCACGCACCAGACGCGCGCTGGCTTCAGTGTCGCCATCGTTGACGGCGGCCAGCAGGGCTTCGCCTTCGTTGCCGAGGAAGCCGTGGATGGTCTTGTGGGCTTGCGGCGACAGGCGTCCCTTGTCCAGCAACTCCTGAACGGCTTCAGCCACCGGGCGATAGTTTTCGCTCTCGGCGCGGAAGGCTTGCAGGTCGTGGAAACGGTTCGGGTCGAGCAGGCGCAGACGAGCGAAGTGGCTGTCCTGGCCCAGTTGTTCCGGGGTGGCGGTCAACAGCAGCACACCGGGAATGGTCTCGGCGAGTTGCTCGACCAGGGAATACTCGGGGCTGACCTGATCTTCGTGCCACACCAGGTGGTGAGCCTCGTCGACCACCAGCAAGTCCCAGCCCGCCGCGAACAGCGCGTCCTGGGCTTTCTCGTCGTCCACCAACCACTCAAGCGCGACCAGTGCGAGCTGGGTGTCTTCGAAGGGGTTGCTGGCATCGCTTTCGATGAAGCGTTCTTCGTCGAACAGCGCGACCTGCAGGTTAAAGCGGCGGCGCATCTCGACCAGCCACTGGTGCTGCAGGTTTTCCGGAACCAGGATCAGCACGCGGTTGGCGCGGCCCGAGAGCAATTGGCGATGGATCACCAGGCCGGCTTCGATGGTTTTGCCCAGGCCCACTTCGTCGGCCAGCAGAACCCGTGGCGCGATACGGTCGGCGACTTCGCGGGCAATGTGCAACTGGTGCGCGATCGGTTGCGCACGCACGCCACCCAGACCCCAAAGGGAGGACTGCAACTGGCGACTGGTGTGTTCCAGTGTGTGGTAACGCAGGGAGAACCAGGCCAGCGGGTCGATCTGGCCGGCGAACAGACGGTCGCTGGCCAGGCGGAACTGGATGAAGTTCGACAGTTGGGTTTCCGGCAGGGTGACCACTTCGTTCTGCCCGTTGAGGCCGTGGTAAACCAGCAGGCCATCGACGTCGTCGACTTCGCGAACGGTCAGCTTCCAGCCTTCGAAGTGAGTGATGGAGTCACCGGGCGAAAACCGCACACGGGTGAGGGGCGCATTCCTTAGCGCGTACTGGCGAGTGTCGCCAGTGGCCGGATAGAGCACGGTCAACAAGCGGCCGTCCTGTGCCAGAACGGTGCCTAAACCCAGCTCGGCTTCGCTGTCACTGATCCAGCGTTGCCCCGGTTGATACTGCTGCGCCATGCTGCCTGACTCCCACCTGAAAAAGCGGGCTATCTTAACGGAATGAGGGCCTCAGGGCCAAAGGACTCTCAGAAAAACTCACAGTCATACGTTAGCCCACCTGTGCATGACGCGCCGCCCGGTGCACTAATGAGTGCCAAATGAGTCACAGTTTGCGACCGATGGCTCAAGTCGCCATCCCCGCAGCCGACAGCCTGCTGACAGGAGACTGAAAACCATGCTGCCACCGATGCTCCCCTTGAGTGCCGTGCCGATCACTTCACAGACCGACCCGATCCGTCAGCGTCCGGATATTCCTCCGGTGGTGCCGGTTCAGGAAAGCTCCAGTGAAAGCACGATCGACCTGCAAAAGCGCAATCCTGAGGAGGACGGACTGGTGCTGCGCGAGGAACAGCGCCGCAGGCAGGACCAGGAACGACGTCGCCACGAAGCTGATAATGACCCGCAGGCTCACCTGGCGATTCCCGGGGATGAGCTCAATGCCGACAACACCGTGCCGGTGGCGCCGCTGATGGAAGATCAGCCGCGGCAAGGGTTGTGGGTCGATATCGAGATTTGAGCGCAGGCTGGTCAGCACGGCCGTCAGGCCGCATTATTGGCGCAGGGTTGCCGAACGCTACGGCGGCTTAAACTCATTTCAAGCGATGCACTGACTGCCATGAGCCAAGACGACAAACTGATTGACCTCAATGCCGAGCGCGCCAAGCGTGTTCATGACCTCAATGACAAGCGGCTCAATGAAGTTCGCCAGGCGTTCGAGCAGGCCATGCCATTGGGCAAGGCCAAAAAAAAGCCGAAAAACAAACCGAAAAAGCGCTGAAATCCCCCGCATTCATTGATGCGGGTCAAACTTCTCCCTTCCTCTTGCCCAGTCTCGGGCGACATTGATCCCGGTCAATATTCTCTCCTGCCCGTTTGGTTAACTTAGCCCTATCGCAACAGGGCAGGTACAGGAGACGCGTCATGTTTTTCGACAACGTGGTGATCGCCGGAGTGCTGACTGTCAGCCTCATGTTTGTATTTTTTGCAGGGTTCGGACTTTTTATCTGGAAGGATTCGCACAAGCGGAAATAACCGTAGTTCTTTCTGGATGTAATGAGCACGCAAGGCATTTTGGGCAACTTCGGTTGCCCTTTTTTTTGCCTGTAAAAAACTATCGGCAAACATGTGACCCTGTAGGAGCGAGCTCTGCTCGCGATGGACGCCAACGATGACGCGGGCTGCCTGAATGTACGCGTTGTCCTTGCGGTCATCGTCGGAACGCCGCCCGGAGCAGAGCTCGCTCCTACAGTGATTTTTTGCGATTGGCGGCAATAAAAAAGGCGCGGTCCTTGCGGAGCGCGCCTTTTTCGATGCCGCTGTATCAGCTACCCAGCGCCTTCGAGGCCAGCCAGAACAACCCGGCCGACAGGGCCACGGTGGCTGGCAGGGTCAATACCCAGGCCAGCAGGATGGTTCTGACGGTGCCGCCTTGCAGGCCGCTCTTGTTGGCGACCATGGTGCCCGCCACGCCCGAGGACAGCACGTGGGTGGTGGAAACTGGCAGGCTGAAGATGTTCGCCATGCCGATCAGGCTAGCGGTGGTGATCTGCGCCGACATGCCTTGGGAGTAAGTCATGCCTTGCTTGCCGATCTTCTCGCCAATGGTCAGTACCACGCGTTTCCAACCGACCATGGTGCCCAGGCCCAGGGCCAGTGCTACCGCCAGAATCACCCAGAACGGAGCGTATTCAGTGGTGGTGGTCAGGTCTTTGCGCAACTTGTCCAGGTCAGCCTTTTCACGGGCCCCGAGCGTTGGCAATTTGCTGACTTTCTTCGCGGTGTCATCCAGGCAGAGCAGGTAACGACGTACTTCGATGCGGCTTTCCGCCGACAGCGAATGGTAGTCGGCTACACCCTTGAGGGTGCCGAGCAGGGCGGTAATGGTCGGTTCGGTCTGTTGCGGGTTGCAACGGAATTTCTCCGGCAAGTCGCCGTTCAAGCTCTTGCCCAGGGCCAGGAACTCGCCCAGGGTTTCGGAATTGCGCTGGTAGAACTGGCTCAGGTGCAGGGTCGCGTCGCGAGTCCGCTCGATCTGATAAGTTGTGCTGTTCAGGTCGAGGACGAACTGGGCCGGCACGATACCGATCAGGACCAGCATGATCAGGCCGATACCTTTCTGGCCATCGTTGGAACCGTGAACGAAACTCACGGCCATGGCCGAGATCACAAGTACCAGGCGATTCCAGAACGGCGGGTGTTTCTTGTCGTCGATCTTGCGGCGCTGTTCCGGCGTCTTGTGCATCTTCGACAGCGGACGCCACCATTTAAGACCGATCAGGATCAGCGCGGCGATCAGGAAGCCTGCCATTGGCGAGAATACCAGCGACATGCCGATATCGATCGCCTTTTGCCAGTTCACCCCGTCAGCCAACGGAATTTCGTTGATCAGGGCGTTGGCCAGGCCCACGCCGAGGATCGAACCGATCAGCGTGTGGGAGCTGGAGGCGGGGATACCGAAGTACCAGGTGCCCAGGTTCCAGGTGATGGCTGCGGCGAGCAACGAGAACACCATGGCCAGTCCGTGACCGGTGTTCACATTGATCAGCAGTTCTACCGGCAGCAGGTGGACGATGGCATACGCCACGCCGACCCCGCCCAGCAGCACGCCGAGGAAGTTGAACACACCGGAGAAGAACACCGCCAGGTGAGGCGGCATGGCTTTGGTGTAGATAACGGTCGCCACCGCGTTAGCGGTGTCATGAAAGCCGTTGATGAACTCGAAGGCGAGGACAAAGGCCAGGGCGAGCAAGAGGCTCACAAGCACCCAAGCATCCAGTCCGCTGAATAAATCGATCATGAAGGTTTTCTGACCCGGTCATAAGGGGGCGCGATTATGCCAGAAAAGACTGCTAATCAATGCACTAGCTGCTCATCGGTAACATTCTTCAACGAATTTTTTTGCCGCAGGACCTGAAAACCCACGGTTTTGCTGTGTTTTTTAAGTCATTGATTTTATTGAAAAAATAGACTGTCACAAAACCTTCACGGCCCGGCAGGAGGGGCTTGAACGGTTGTGAGAAAAATCTGAGAAATAGGTCAGATACCGGAAATCTGCCTGATTCGACGACGGTGATGGCCGCTGCCCGCTCGTAGCGGGCGCGAAAGGCAACATCAATACATCCCGCTTTTAACGGGTGCAGAGGCAGGTTCTTGTAAGGATCAGGCCGAAGCAGTCACGGCTCTTCGGCTTTGAGTTCCTTTTCCATTTTTTGAAGTTCTTGCTGGAAAACCTGATCCTGAACGGTGGCGCGTTTACGCCAGGGTTTACGTTCCGGTTCGGGTTGAGCGGCGTAAGTGGTGACTTCTCCGCCGTAAACTTCCTTGTAACGTTGTTCCTGGCGCTCTAGTTCCGCGCGCAGTTCGTCTTTCGTCACAGTGCTACCTGATTGAGTTGGGATAAATTCTGGTGAAAACGCGCTGCATCAAATCGTTTGATCACGTTCGTCGAGTGGGCAATGCCCGTCAAGGCATCGTTTTTGGCAACAACGTGATCAATACTTCCATGTCACAGGCGGCCACGACACCAGAGATAAATAGCTGACGTAGCTTCAGTTTCCTGTTTCGGCAAGCGCGATGGCAAGGCTGTGCAATGCGGATCTGGCGCTTGCAACGGGCAACGGCGATGGAACATCGCCTGGCCGGGCAGCGGGTTCGGCAAGTAAAAAACCGAAGCGCTACTGAATTGTATTATAGCGGCCGATTTGAAGAACACTATCTCCAAAGAGTTAAAAGTGAATCTTGGTGTGTGACCGTTTTGTTGCTCGAAACTTTGCGATTAACTAGAACGTCGACGGATACCGCATTGCTGCGATGCCTTTCTGACGCCACTAAATCAGGCAAGTTACGGTAATTGGATTGCCCCATTAAGTCCTGTGTCGAGTCGGCGTAAACATGGGGGCGCAAGTCAGCGAAAACCGGGCATCAGCGCATGTGATTTACACGACGGATTGCGATTATCGGTCGAGCGTTCGATAATCGCACAGAGTTGGCGGGCCGGGCTTGAGCGCCAGGCTCGCCCTTTGTAATAGTCGCTGATCCGAATGGGTAAAAGGACCTTGTATGAACGATCAAATGCGCAATTCCTTCGCTTCAGTGGCGCCTCCCATCGTTGCCTCACCTGCCAAACGGATCCAGGCACTGACCGGCGACCCGGATTTCATGACGTCCCTGGCCCGCGGCCTGGCCGTGGTGCAAGCGTTCCAGGAGCGCAAACGACACCTGACCATCGCCCAGATCAGTCACCGCACGGAAATTCCCCGCGCCGCTGTGCGCCGTTGCCTGCACACCCTGATCAAGCTCGGCTACGCCACCACCGACGGCCGCACCTATTCGCTGCTGCCCAAAGTGCTGACCCTCGGCCATGCCTATGTGTCATCTACGCCGCTGGCGGTTTCCGCCCAGCCTTACCTGGACCGCATGAGCGAGCAACTGCACGAGGCCTGCAACATGGCCACGCTGGAGGGTGATGACATTCTGTACATCGCGCGCTCCGCGACCACCCAGCGGCTGATTTCGGTGGACCTGTCGGTGGGCGGGCGCTTGCCGGCCTATTGCACCTCGATGGGGCGGATCCTGCTGGCCGCACTGGATGACACCTCGCTGGGCGAATACCTCGACCACGCCGAATTGCAAGCCAAGACCAGCCGCACGATCCACACCCCCGAGGCGTTGCTCGAATGCCTGCAAGAGGTGCGAAAGCAAGGCTGGTGCATCGTCGACCAGGAACTCGAGCAAGGACTGCGTTCGATTGCCGTCCCGGTGTACGACGCTTCCGGGCAGGTGGTTGCGGCCCTCAATGTCAGCACTCACGCCGGGCGAGTCAGCCGCAATGAACTGGAACAGCGGTTCCTGCCCGGTTTGTTGAGCGCCAGCCGCGACCTCAGCGCCCAGTTGTTTGCCTAAGCCGTTCGATAAACGCACAGAGTCGCGTTTATCGAATTGACGCTGTTTCCTCCGGATCATTACTGTCGCGGCTTCGTCGGCATCTGCTGACATCGTTCGACCGCGATCCGTGGGATAAAAATAATGAACCAGCCTCAGTCTGCTGTAGGTAACTGCCTCGACGTGCAGTCCTTCATCAATGCCCAACCCATTTCGCGCTACCAGTGGCGCGTGGTGATCCTGTGTTTCCTGATTGTCTTCCTCGATGGCCTCGACACCGCGGCAATGGGCTTCATCGCCCCGGCCCTGTCCCAGGACTGGGGTATCGACCGAGCCAGTCTCGGCCCGGTGATGAGTGCGGCGTTGATCGGCATGGTCTTCGGCGCACTGGGCTCCGGCCCTCTGGCTGACCGCTTCGGGCGAAAAGTCGTACTGGTCGGCGCGGTGCTGTTGTTCGGTGCCTTCAGCCTGGCCTCGGCCTACAGCACCAATGTCGATCAGCTGTTGGTGTTGCGCTTCCTGACCGGCCTGGGTCTGGGCGCCGGCATGCCGAACGCCACCACGCTGCTGTCGGAATACACCCCTGAGCGCAAAAAGTCCCTGCTGGTGACCAGCATGTTCTGCGGCTTCAACCTCGGCATGGCTGGCGGCGGATTTATCTCGGCCAAGCTCATTCCGGCCTTTGGCTGGCACAGCCTGCTGCTGATCGGTGGAGTGCTGCCGCTGATCCTCGCCGTCGTTTTGCTGTTCTGGTTGCCGGAGTCGGCGCGTTACCTGGTGGTGCGCAACCGCGGTACGGACAAAGTACGCAAGGCACTGGCGCCGATTGACCCGACGGTGGTGGCCCAGGCGTCCAGTTTCAGTGTGCCGGAACAGAAAACCGTGAAGGCGCGCAACGTGTTCGCGGTGATCTTCTCCGGCACCTACAGCACCGGCACCTTGCTCTTGTGGCTGACCTACTTCATGGGCCTGGTGATCGTTTACCTGCTGACCAGTTGGCTGCCGACGCTGATGCGTGACAGTGGCGCGAGCATGGAGCAGGCCGCCTTCATCGGCGCGCTGTTCCAGTTTGGTGGCGTGCTGAGTGCGGTGGGCGTGGGCTGGGCAATGGACCGGTTCAATCCGCACAAGGTCATCGGCACTTTCTACCTGCTGGCCGGGGTGTTTGCCTACGCGGTAGGGCAGAGCCTGGGCAACATCGCGCTGTTGGCGACGCTGGTGCTGGTGGCCGGGATGTGTGTCAACGGTGCGCAATCGGCAATGCCGTCACTGGCTGCGCGGTTTTATCCGACTCAGGGGCGGGCCACCGGCGTGTCGTGGATGCTCGGGATCGGCCGCTTCGGCGCCATCCTCGGGGCGTGGATGGGCGCGACGCTGCTGGGCCTGGGCTGGAACTTCGAGCAAGTGCTGACGGCGCTGGTGATTCCGGCGGCGCTGGCGACGACGGCAGTGGTGATCAAGGGCATGGTCAGTCATGCGGATGCGACCTGACAGTCTGATCCGGAATCTCGTGTGATGTAGATGGCCTCTTCGCGAGCAGGGCTCGCTCCCACAGTTGATTGCAATCCTCTGTGGGAGCGAGCCCTGCTCGCGATGCATTTTGGGATAGGTAGCCAGACAACAATGTGTTCGATAATCGAACGCTCAGTCGATTATCGGATTGTTTGGCCTTTTTCAGAAGCTTAACCTTCAGTCATTCCGGCGCTGCGCATCGGCGCCTTCTTCCACTGTCGGTTAACAATAAACGGGAGCCTGCCCCAATGGCTGAAATCCTTTCGCTGCACGACGCGGTGAAGCAATTCGTAAACGACGGCGATACGGTCGCGCTCGAAGGCTTTACTCACCTGATCCCGACGGCCGCCGGTCACGAAATCATTCGCCAGGGCAAGAAAGACCTGACCCTGGTGCGGATGACCCCTGACTTGATCTACGACCAGTTGATCGGTGCCGGTTGTGCCCGCAAACTGATTTTCTCCTGGGGCGGCAACCCGGGTGTCGGCTCACTGCATCGCCTGCGTGACGCAGTAGAGAAACAGTGGCCCCACGCGCTGGAAATCGAAGAACACAGCCACGCCGACCTGGCCAACGCCTACGTCGCCGGGGCATCCGGCCTGCCGTTCGCGGTGCTGCGTGCCTACGCCGGTTCCGATTTGCCGAAGGTTAACCCGCTGATCAAATCCGTGACCTGCCCGTTCACCGGCGAAGTGTTGGCAGCAGTGCCTTCGGTGCGTCCGGATATCACGGTGATTCACGCGCAGAAAGCCGACCGCAAGGGCAACGTGCTGCTGTGGGGCATACTCGGCGTGCAGAAAGAAGCTGCGCTGGCGGCCAAGCGCTGCATCGTCACCGTTGAGGAAATCGTCGACGACCTCAATGCGCCGATGAACTCCTGTGTGCTGCCAACCTGGGCCTTGAGCGCGGTTTGCCACGTACCTGGCGGCGCGCATCCGTCCTACGCCCACGGTTACAACAAACGCGACAACCGCTTCTACCAGGCCTGGGACCCGATTGCCCGCGACCGTGAAACCTTCACCGCGTGGATCAACGAATACATCCACGGCAGCGCTGACTTCAGCGAGTTCCAGGCCAAACTGGCCGCCGCTTCGGAGGCGAAGTAATGACTTACACCACCAATGAAATGATGACCGTTGCCGCTGCCCGTCGCCTGAAGAACGGCTCGGTGTGCTTCGTCGGCATCGGCCTGCCGTCGAAAGCGGCCAACCTGGCGCGCCTGACTTCCTCGCCTGATGTGGTGCTGATCTACGAATCGGGCCCGATCGGTGCCAAGCCAAGTGTACTGCCACTGTCGATCGGTGACGGTGAACTGGCGGAAACCGCTGACACCGTAGTCCCGACCGGTGAGATTTTCCGTTACTGGCTGCAGGGCGGGCGCATTGACGTCGGTTTCCTCGGCGCGGCGCAGGTCGACCGTTTCGGCAACATCAACACCACCGTCGTGGGTGATTACCACGCGCCGAAAGTCCGTCTGCCGGGTGCAGGTGGCGCGCCGGAGATTGCCGGTTCCGCCAAGAGCGTGTTGATCATCCTCAAGCAGTCGTCGCGCTCCTTTGTCGACAAACTCGATTTCATTACCTCGGTCGGCCACGGCGAGGGCGGCGATTCGCGCAAGCGTCTCGGTCTGCCAGGCGCCGGACCGGTGGGGATCATCACCGATCTGTGCATCATGGAGCCGGAAGCCGGTACCCATGAGTTCGTGGTCACTGCACTGCATCCGGGTGTGACCCGCGAGCAAGTGGTTGATGCCACTGGTTGGGCGATTCGCTTTGCCGACCAGGTTGAGCAAACCGCCGAGCCGACTGAAGTCGAACTGACCGCGCTGCGCGACCTCGAAGCCCGTACCGCTGCCGCACACGGCCAAGCCCCCGGAGAAGCGTGATGCGTGACGTTTATATCTGCGACGCGATTCGTACCCCTATCGGCCGTTTCGGTGGTGGCCTGTCGACGGTGCGTGCCGACGACCTGGCTGCCGTGCCAATCAAGGCCTTGATGGAGCGCAACCCGTCGGTGGACTGGAACGCGGTGGACGAGGTGTTCCTCGGCTGCGCCAACCAGGCCGGTGAAGACAACCGCAACGTGGCGCGCATGGCGCTGCTGCTGGCTGGCCTGCCGGAAACCATTCCCGGCGTGACTCTCAACCGCCTCTGCGCTTCGGGCATGGATGCCATCGGCACCGCGTTCCGCGCCATCGCCAGCGGCGAGATGGAGCTGGCGATTGCCGGCGGCGTCGAGTCGATGTCCCGTGCGCCGTTCGTGATGGGCAAGGCCGATGCCGCTTTTTCGCGCAACATGAAGCTCGAAGACACCACCATCGGCTGGCGCTTCATCAACCCGTTGATGAAGGCCCAGTACGGCGTGGATGCGATGCCGCAGACCGCTGACAACGTGGCCGACGATTACAAGGTGTCCCGCGCCGATCAGGACGCGTTCGCCCTGCGCAGTCAACAACGCACGGCCGCCGCACAAGCCGCCGGGTTCTTCGCCGAAGAAATCGTTGAAGTGCGCATAGCCCACAAGAAGGGTGAAACCGTGGTCAGCCAGGACGAGCATCCTCGCGCCGACACCACCCTGGAAGCTCTGACCAAACTCAAACCGGTCAACGGCCCCGACAAGACCGTCACCGCCGGCAATGCCTCGGGTGTAAACGACGGCGCCGCCGCGTTGATCCTGGCTTCGGCCGAAGCGGTGAAGAAACACGGCCTGACTGCCCGTGCCAAAGTGCTGGGCATGGCCAGCGCCGGTGTTGCCCCGCGGGTGATGGGCATTGGCCCGGTGCCGGCGGTGCGTAAACTGATCGAGCGCCTCGGTGTAGCGGTCAGCGATTTCGACGTGATCGAGCTCAACGAAGCCTTCGCCAGCCAAGGCTTGGCGGTGCTGCGTGAACTGGGGATCGCGGACGACGCGGCCCAGGTCAACCCGAACGGTGGCGCGATTGCCTTGGGTCACCCGTTGGGCATGAGCGGCGCGCGGCTGGTGTTGACCGCATTGCATCAGCTGGAAAAAACCGGTGGCAAGAAAGGTCTGGCGACCATGTGCGTCGGTGTCGGTCAGGGTCTGGCCCTGGCGATCGAGCGCGTCTGACGCGCTCTGAAGACTTATACGAACTGAGGAATGTTTCATGACTGACAAGCCTGGTTACCGTCGCCCGCAGGAAGGCACCCAGCCGGAGTACCTGCACCCGACCTATCAATCCACCAACCTGCGCTCGCCGTCCAAGCCGTTGGTGTTCCTGCCGCATTCGCTGTCGGAAATCACCGGTCCTACCGTCGGCGCCGAGCGCATCAACGAGAAGGATAACGACCTGACCGCCCAGCACGAGGGGCAGCCTCAGGGTGAGCGCATTATCATCCACGGCCGTGTGCTGGATGAAAACGGTCTGCCGGTGCCGGGAATTCTGGTGGAGATCTGGCAGGCCAACGCCGCCGGTCGCTACGCCCATGCCCGCGACCTGCACGACGCACCGCTGGACCCGAACTTCACCGGCACCGGCCGCACCGTGACCGACGCCGATGGCTGGTACCAGTTCCAGACCATCAAGCCCGGCGCCTATCCATGGGGTAACCACCACAACGCCTGGCGCCCGGCGCACATCCATTTCTCGCTGTTCGGGCCGAGCATCCTGACGCGCCTGGTGACGCAGATGTATTTCCCGGGCGACCCGCTGCTGGCGTACGACCCGATCTACAACTGCGTACCCGATACCAGCGCCAAAGAGCGTTTGATCGCCACGTTCGATCTGGAAAAAACCATCCCTTCCTATGCCCTCGGTTATCGCTGGGACATCGTATTGCGCGGCCGCGACGCCACGCCGATGGAGAAATAAGATGACGCTGACTGCGACCACGTCCCACACCGTCGGGCCGTACTACCACATCGGCCTGACCTGGCTGAACCGCGAAAACCTGACCGTCGAACAAACCCTGGGCGAGCGCGTAGCGATCACCGGGCAAGTGGTCGACGGCAATGGCGACATCGTCAACGACGCGATGCTGGAAGTCTGGCAGGCCAACGCCGCCGGCAAGTATGACCACCCCGAAGACGACCAGGACAAACCCCTGGACCCGAACTTCGAAGGCTTTGGCCGGGTGCCGGTGGATGCCGAAGGACGCTTTCGCTTTACCACCATCAAGCCCGGTACGGTCGAGGGCCTCAAAGGCACGACCCAGGCACCGCACCTTGTCGTTCTGGTGTTTGCCCGTGGTTTGGTGAAACACCTGCTGACGCGGATCTACTTTGATGGCGAGGTGGCCAACGTCAACGATCCGTTGCTGGAGTGCGTGCCGGCCGAGCGCCGCAGCACCTTGCTGGCCAAGAAGGATGCGTCGGGTGTTTATCAGTGGAATGTGATTCTGCAGGGTACCGATGCCGAGACGGTGTTCTTCGACTATTAAGTGAACACCGCAACACCTTGTAGGAGCTGGCAAGCCAGCTCCTACAGGGGATCTGTGTTGCTGATTTATCTGCGGAACGGGAGTGTTGCAAAGTGTGTCTAGACTCTCACTGTCCCCATTGAGTGAAAAAACAATGACAACACCCACAGCGCCTATAGCTCTTTATACGGGCGAAGAACGCAGCAAGCGGATCTTCGCCATTGTCGGTGCCTCGTCCGGCAACCTGGTTGAATGGTTCGACTTCTACGTCTACGCCTTCTGTGCGATCTATTTCGCACCGGCCTTTTTCCCGTCCGATAACCCCACCGTGCAGCTGGTCAATACCGCTGGCGTGTTCGCCGCCGGGTTCCTGATGCGGCCGATTGGTGGCTGGATTTTCGGGCGCTTGGCGGACAAGCACGGGCGCAAGAATTCGATGTTGATCTCGATTCTGATGATGTGCTTCGGCTCGCTGCTTATCGCCTGCCTGCCGACCTACAGCAGCATTGGGGTCTGGGCGCCGATCCTGTTGCTGTTCGCCCGTTTGCTGCAAGGCTTGTCGGTGGGCGGTGAGTACGGCACTACCGCAACCTACATGAGTGAAGTGGCGCTCAAGGGCCAGCGCGGTTTCTTCGCCTCGTTCCAGTACGTGACCCTGATTGGCGGCCAATTGCTCGCGGTGTCGCTGGTGGTGGTCCTGCAACAGTTCCTCACCGAAGATGACCTGCGTGCCTACGGCTGGCGGATACCCTTCGTGGTGGGTGCCATGGCGGCGCTGGTTTCGCTGTATCTGCGTCGTTCGCTCAAAGAAACCACCAGCAAGGCAATGCGCGAAAACAAGGACGCCGGCAGCATCAGCGCCCTGTTTCGCGACCATAAAACCGCATTCATCACCGTACTCGGTTACACCGCCGGTGGTTCGCTGATCTTCTACACCTTCACCACGTACATGCAGAAGTACCTGGTGAACACCGCCGGCATGCCGGCC
The DNA here is from genome assembly GCF_002236115.1 of Pseudomonas jessenii. GTDB lineage: Bacteria > Pseudomonadota > Gammaproteobacteria > Pseudomonadales > Pseudomonadaceae > Aquipseudomonas > Aquipseudomonas jessenii. The sequence goes on from NZ_NIWT01000004.1 coordinate 682,422, forward strand.
AAGACCGCCAGCTACATCATGACCGGCGCGCTGTTCCTCTATATGTGCATGCAGCCGATTTTCGGCATGCTCGCCGACAAGATCGGCCGGCGTAACTCGATGCTCTGGTTCGGCGCCCTCGGCACGCTGTGCACCGTGCCGATCCTGTTGAGCCTGAAAAGCGTGACAAGTCCGTTTCTGGCCTTCGTGTTGATTACCCTGGCGCTGGCGATCGTCAGTTTCTACACCTCCATCAGTGGCCTGGTGAAAGCCGAGATGTTCCCGCCCGAGGTGCGTGCATTGGGTGTCGGCCTGGCGTATGCGGTGGCGAATGCGATTTTCGGTGGTTCGGCGGAGTATGTGGCCTTGAGCCTCAAGGCCGTGGGCATGGAAAACTCGTTCTACTGGTACGTGACGGTGATGATGGCGATAGCGTTCCTGTTCAGCCTGCGTCTGCCGAAACAGGCGAAGTATCTGCATCACGACCTTTGATCTTCACGCGCGGACCGCAGGCCCGCGCCTCCAGGAATTGTTTATGAACCAGCGACCGGGCAATCAATTGTTCGATGCCTATTTCACGGCCCGCGACATGCGTGAGGTGTTCTGCGATCAGGGTCGGGTCCAGGCCATGCTCGATTTCGAAGCGGCATTGGCCCGGGCCGAAGCACGGGTCGGGATGATTCCGTCGAGTGCTGTCGCGCCGATTGAAGCAGCTTGCCGTGCCGGGCTTTATGATTTTGCGATGTTGGGCGAGGCCATTGCCACGGCGGGTAACTCGGCGATTCCGTTGGTCAAGGCGCTGGGCAAGCAGATCGCGGCCACCGATGCCGAAGCCGAGCGCTATGTGCATCTGGGCGCGACCAGCCAGGACGTGATGGACAGCGGCCTGGTGCTGCAACTGCGCCGGGCGCTGGAACTGATCGAGAGCGACCTGGCACAACTGGGGCAGACACTCGCGTCCCAGGCCCAGCGCTACGCGACCACGCCATTGGCCGGACGCACCTGGCTGCAGCATGCGACACCGGTCACCCTCGGCATGAAGGTCGCCGGCTGGCTGGGGGCGGTGACCCGCAGTCGCCAACGCTTGGCCGAACTCAAGCCGCGTCTGCTGGTGCTGCAATTCGGCGGTGCGTCCGGAACCCTTGCGGCCCTTGGCGAACAGGCCATGCCGATTGCCCAAGCGCTGGCCGAAGAACTGCAACTGACCTTGCCCGATCAGCCGTGGCACACCCAGCGCGATCGTGTGGTGGAGTTCGGCGCTGCGCTCGGCCTGATCGCCGGCAGTCTCGGCAAACTCGGGCGTGATATCAGCCTGTTGATGCAAACCGAGGCCGCCGAAGTGTTCGAGCCTTCGGCGCCGGGCAAGGGCGGTTCCTCGACCATGCCGCACAAACGCAATCCGGTGGGCGCGGCGGTGTTGATCGGCGCGGCGACTCGCGTACCCGGTTTGCTCTCGACGCTGTTCAGCGCCATGCCCCAGGAGCACGAGCGCAGCCTCGGTCTGTGGCATGCCGAGTGGGAAACCCTGCCGGAAATCTGCTGCCTGGTGTCGGGCAGCCTGCATCAAGCATTGTTGATCGCCCAAGGGCTGGAAGTGGATGCCGAGCGCATGGCGCGCAATCTCGATTTGACCCAGGGCCTGGTGCTCGCCGAAGCGGTGAGCATCGTCCTCGCGCAGCGGGTTGGGCGCGATACCGCGCATCATCTGTTGGAGCAATGCTGCAAACGCGCCGTGGCCGAACAACGTCACCTGCGTGCGGTCCTCGGCGACGAACCACAAGTGACCGCCGAACTGTCGGCGGCTGAGCTCGATCATCTGCTGGACCCTGCCCATTACCTCGGCCAGGCCAAAACCTGGGTCGAGAGGGCGGTGGCTGAACATTCTGCATTGACTGCCTGAAGGAGACTTGCTGTGGCTTTTGTACAACTCGCCGAGGGCGAACTGCATTACCAACTCGATGGACCGGTCGATGCGCCGGTGCTGGTGCTGTCCAACTCCCTGGGCACGGACCTGCACATGTGGGATGCGCAGATCCCGGCGTTCTCCAAGCATTTTCGCGTGCTGCGTTTCGACACCCGCGGCCATGGCCAGTCATTGGTAACGCCGGGGTCTTACAGCATCGAGCAACTGGGCCGCGACGTGCTCGCATTGCTGGATGCCTTGCACATTGAGCGCGCGCATTTCTGCGGTCTGTCCATGGGCGGGCTGATTGGCCAGTGGCTGGGGATCAACGCCGGCGAGCGGCTGAACAAACTGATCGTGTGCAACACCGCAGCGAAAATCGGCGATCCATCGGTATGGAACCCGCGTATCGAAATGGTGCTGCGGGATGGTCAGGCGGCCATGGTTGCCCTGCGCGATGCGTCGATTGCGCGCTGGTTCACCCCGGACTTCTCCGAGGCCAACCCGGCGGCAGCCAAGCAGATTACCGACATGCTGGCGGCGACTTCGCCAGAAGGTTACGCGGCCAATTGCGCAGCTGTGCGCGATGCCGATTTCCGCGATCAGTTGTCCTCGATCAAGGCGCCGCTGCTGGTGATCGCCGGTACCCAGGATGCGGTCACGCCGCCGTCGGGTGGGCACTTCATTCAGGAACATGTACCGGGCGCCGAGTACGCCGAGTTCTATGCCGCGCACCTGTCCAACGTTCAGGCCGGCGCTGATTTCAGCGAACGCGTACTGGCGTTCCTGCTGGCTCGTTGAGGGATATTCCGTGGACGAGAAACAACGTTACGACGAAGGCATGAAAGTCCGTCGCGCGGTACTGGGCGATGCTCACGTCGACCGCAGCCTGACCACCCTGACCGAGTTCAACTCGGAGTTTCAGGAGATGATCACCCGCCACGCCTGGGGCGACATCTGGACCCGCGAGGGCCTGCCGCGCCATACCCGCAGCCTGATCACCATCGCCATGCTGATCGGCATGAACCGCGAGGGTGAACTCAAACTGCACCTGCGCGCTGCCGCCAACAACGGTGTCAGCCGTGGCGAGATCAAGGAAGTGATCATGCAGAGCGCGATCTATTGCGGGATTCCGGCAGCCAATGCGACGTTCCACCTGGCCGAGTCGGTGTGGGATGAGTTGGGGGTTGAGTCGCGGGAGTAAGCGGTAACGGTGAACAACCTGTGGGAGCGAGCTTGCTCGCGATGGCGTCGGCACATTCACTATTGATGTCGCCTGATACACCGCCATCGCGAGCAAGCTCGCTCCCACATTTGTTTTGTGTTTACAACAGGCTGATCGGGTAGCTGATGATCAGGCGGTTCTCATCGAACTCGTTGTTGCTGTAGTCGCGGCGCATGGTCGAGTTGCGCCATTTCATACTGATACCGCAGTGTGGAATAAGTTACTTGAGTGAAAAATACTAAAGCTTACTAGGTTTGCGTGGCTCATTGTACCTAGCAGTTCTGATAGTTGTATTTGCGTACTTTTGTATTAAGGTCTTGTAGGTAAATATCTTTCAAGTTCTGATACTGAGGTAACTGTAATGAGCGAAGAATTTATTAAGCGGGATTCAGCTTCGGCTGAGGTTTATAAAAATTTCCCCGATTTGAAAGCAGCTACTGGGTTTATGCGGTTGGAAATCACTAGGGGGAATGTTGTTGAAGAATATAAAGCTACCAGTTTTTACATGAGGGCGGATGAGACTTATGCTCTGATTTTCGCGAATATTGGCGATGCATTAGATGGTCAGAGAATTAAAATAAACTCTTTTGTAAAAATGGAAGCGGGGAAGCGCTACATACTCGGTCCTGGCAATGAATCAGTGTTGGCATGGTATATCGACATGAAAGGTGGTGGTAGTTATGAATCCATTGGTTCAGGAAAATTGGATGTAGAAACAGCTGTATCGAAACCACCTAAGCCTTATATTAAAGGTTCGATTGAGTTTATGTGTAGGGAAACGCCCTTCAGTGATACTTGGATGAAAGTGGTGGCGAAAGACTTTTGGGTTGAAGGTGATATGTCGTAAGAGTTGGTGAAAGGTCGTTGGGAAAAGCAGTGCATTAACATGCAGAGCGCAACTTACAGCTGCAACCCGGCGACCCACACGACGTTCCACCTGGCAGAGTTGGTGTGGGATAAGTTGGGGGTTGAGTCGCGGGAGTAGTCAGTAACACCGTGCAACCTGTGGGAGCGAGCTTGCTCGCGATGGCGTCGGCACATTCACTATTGATGTCGCCTGATACACCGCCATCACGAGCAAGCTCGCTCCCACATTTGTTTTGTGTTTACAACAGGCTGATCGGGTAGCTAATGATCAGGCGGTTCTCATCGAACTCGTTGTTGCTGTAGTCGCGGCGCATGGTCGAGTTGCGCCATTTCAGGTTCAGGTCCTTCAGCGCACCGCTTTGCACGGTGTAGCCCAGTTCACTTTCGCGTCCCCATTCCTTGCCGTCGGTGATGGTGCCGGTGTGCACATTGTCACCGCTGATGTAGCGGTTCATCAGGGTCAGGCCCGGAACGCCCAGGGCGGCGAAGTTGTAGTCGTGGCGTACTTGCCAGGATTTCTCCTGGGCATTGTCGTAGCTGGAGTTGTAGCTGTCGTTGGCCAGGGTACCGCCGCTGGTGCCGTTGACCCGCATCCAGGCGTTGTCGCCGGTGAGTTTTTGCAGGCCGACGTAGAAGGTGTTGCCGCCGTATTTGGCCGAGAACAAACCGTACATGGTCTTGTTGTCCAGCTCGCCGGCCAGGGCGCTGCCGTCATCCTTACCGTAGAAGAAACCCAGGTTGGCGCCCAGGGTCCAGTCACCCAATGGCTGGCTGTGGGTCAGGTTGATGAACTGCTGGCTGTAGATGTCCTTGAGCTCGGCGTTCCACAGGCCGATCTGGGTGCGCTTTTCGTTGAACAGGTATTCGCCGCCCTGAAAGTTGAAACGGTCGGAGGTGAACGCCGCTTTGCCGGTCATCGACATGTCGTCCATGCTGCTGTCATCGCGGGGGCTGTTCTGCCGGAACTGGCCGCCGTAGAGCGTCAGGCCATTGATCTCCTTCGACGTGATCTGGCCGCCCCGGAAGGTTTGCGGCAACGAACGACCGTCGTCCGAACGCAGGATTGGCAACACCGGCATCCACTCGCCGACTTTCACTTCGGTCTGCGACAGCTTGGCCTTGAACGCGACATTGGTGCGGCCGAAGTTATCCGCCGGGCGACCGTCATGATCCAGCGGCAGCAGTTGCGTACCGCCTGTGCCTTTACCGCCGTCGAGTTTCACCGAATATAAACTGAGCACATCCATGCCGAATCCGACGGTGCCCTGGGTGAACCCGGACTTGGCGTCGAGGATGAAACTCTGCGTCCATTCTTCAGCCTTGCCTTGGGCCTTGGTCGGGTTGGTGAAGTTGCGGTTGATGTAGAAGTTGCGCAGGTTCAGGTTGACCTTGGCGCCTTCGACAAAACCCGACTCTTCGGCGATGGCGGGCAGGGCCGCGCTGGCCAGGGCCATGGCAATCAGGCTGGGAACGAAGTACTGCGCGGGAGAAGGCGTCATGGGCTCGGGTCTCTCTAATTCTTTGGGATGAAGCGGGGTGATGCCGCAACCCTGGGTTGCAGACGAATATTCGAAATCAGCACGAACGAAGCGGATCAGCCGGAGAGGGCAGGGCGCGGGGGCATGGCGTCGAACCTGTTGTTATTGGTTTTGTGGTTCGGATGGTGCGTGGAATGTACTGGATGGTTCAATTGTTAAAAGCAGGTTTTGGGCGATTATCGAACGCAACATGTCGCTGGATTTTGTGTGGCCTGTGCGGGCCTCATCGCGAGCAAGCTCGCTCCCACAGGTGGCCGGGTTTGGCAAAAATCTTGTGCACGCTGTAAGTCCACTGTGGGAGCGAGCTTGCTCGCGATGGGGCCATCACTGAGAACACACCTTTTCCCGCAGCCAACAAAAAGCCCACCAATCGGTGGGCTTCTCGTTTTTACAGCGCTATCAGAAATACTTCATCTTCGGCGCTTCTTCTTTCAACGGCTCGTTCTTCGCCGTCTGTTCGTTCCAGCCACCACCCAGGGCCTTGTACAGGTTGACCTGGCTGACCAGCTGCGCCAGTCGGTCGGTGATCAGCACCTGTTGCGCACTGAACAACTGACGCTGGGCATCGAGGAAGGTCAGGTTGCTGTCGACACCAATGCGGTAGCGACGCTCGGCCAGGCGGTAGTAGTCCTGGTTGGCACTGACGAAATCTTTCTGTGCCTGCAACTGCTGGACGTAGGTCTGGCGGGCGGCCAGGCCGTCGGCGACTTCCTGGAAGGCCGTTTGAATGGACTTCTCGTAGTTCGCCACGCCGATGTCTTTCTGGATTTTCGAGTAATCCAGGCTGGCGCTCAGGGCGCCGGCGTTGAAGATCGGCAGGTTGATCTGCGGTTGGAACAACCAGGTGCCCGAACCACCCTTGAACAGACCGGACAGGTCCGGGCTCAGGGTGCCGGCATTGGCCGTGAGGCTGATGCTCGGGAAGAACGCAGCCCGCGCCGCGCCGATGTTGGCATTGGCGGCCTTCAGGTTGTACTCGGCCTGAAGGATGTCCGGACGACGATGCAGCAGGTCCGACGGCAGGCCGGGTGGAACGTCGCTCAGCAGGTCGTCGTCAAGTGGTTTGGCCGCTTGCAGGTTGGCCGGGACACCGGTGCCGAGCAGCAGCACCAGGCTGTTCTCGTCCTGGGCGACCTGACGGGTGTACTTGGCCAGTTGCGCACGGGCGTTTTCCACCGAGGTGCGCGACTGTGCCAGGTCCAGGGCCGAGGCGACGCCGACTTCGTTGCTGCGGGCGGTGAGCTTGTAGCTCTCCTCGAAGGCGGCGAGGGTGTCCTGGGTCAGCTTGTACAGTTCCTTGTCGGCCTGCCAGGTCAGGTAGGCATTGGCCACACTGGCCACCAGGCTGATCTGCGTACTGCGGCGACCCTCTTCAGTGGCGAAGTACTTCTGCAACGCTTCTTCGTTCAGGCTGCGAACCCGACCGAACAGGTCGAGTTCATAGGCGCTGACGCCAACAGTTGCCGAGTAGGAACTGGTGATGCCGGCTTCGCCGGTCTGGGAAGCATCAGCCGGAAGCCGCTGACGGCTGCCGCTGCCATTGGCCGAGACGGCCGGGAACAGATCGGCACGGGAGATGCGGTATTGAGCCGCGAACGCGTCGATGTTCAGGGCCGCGACACGCAGGTCACGGTTGTTTTCCAGGGCAACCTGGATCAGCTGTTGCAGCGCCGGGTCATGGAAAAACTGCTTCCAGCCCTGCTCGGCAGCCGCTTGCGCCGGTGCCTGGGCCGGCGAGTACGCCGGGCCCTGCGGGTACTGGCCCGCCACCGGTGCTTCGGGCTGCTGATAGTCAGGTATCAGCGAGCAGCCACCGAGCACGAAGGCGGCGACTGCCAGGGAGAGTAGCGACTTGCTCATTAGCCAGCCTCTTTAGAAGTTTCAATAGCGTCATCCTGGTCGGCGATTTTGCGCTGGCCAATGGACGACACGGTGACGAAGAACAGCGGGACCCAGAAGATCGCCAGCACAGTGGCCGTGATCATACCGCCGATTACGCCGGTACCGATTGCATGCTGGCTACCGGAGCCCGCACCGGTGGATATCGCCAGTGGTACCACACCGAGGACGAAGGCGAGCGAGGTCATGATGATCGGTCGCAGACGCATGCGGCAGGCTTCGATCGCTGCATCGCGCAGGCTACGCCCTTGTTCGTGCAACTCCTTTGCAAATTCGACAATCAGAATGGCGTTTTTCGCCGCCAGACCGATAGTCGTCAACAAACCTACCTGGAAGTACACGTCGTTGGACAAACCACGCAGGCTGGTGGCCATCAGCGCACCGATGATCCCCAGCGGTACAACCAACATCACCGCGATCGGAATCGACCAGCTTTCATACAACGCCGCCAGACACAGGAACACCATCAGCAGCGACAGGGCGTACAGCGCCGGTGCTTGCGAACCGGACAGACGCTCTTCGTACGACAGGCCGGTCCAGGAAATACCGACACCCGCCGGCAGTTTCTTGGCAATGGCTTCGACTTCGAGCATGGCTTCACCGGTGGAATAGCCTGGCGCCGGGGCACCGAGGATTTCCATCGCTTCCACGCCGTTGTAACGGGCCAGTTTCGGCGAACCGTAAATCCACTCGCCCTTGGCGAACGCCGAGAACGGAACCATGGTGCCGGTGCTGTTGCGCACGTACCACTTCTGCAGGTCTTCAGGGCCCATTCGAGCGCCTGGCTGGCCTTGCACGTACACCTTCTTCACCCGGCCACGGTCGATGAAGTCGTTGACGTAGCTACTGCCCAGGGCAATCGACAGGGTGTTGTTGATGTCGGCGATGGTAATGCCCAGGGCACTGGCCTTCTCGTCATCGATTTCCAGCTGGTATTGCGGTTCGTCGTTCAGGCCGTTCGGACGCACCTGAGACAGAATCTTGCTTTGTGCGGCCATGCCGAGGAACTGGTTGCGCGCTTCCATCAGTTTTTCGTGGCCGATACCGGCACGGTCCTGCAGGAACACGTCGAAACCGGTGGCGTTACCCAGTTCCAGTACCGCCGGTGGCGCGAAGGCGAACACCATGGCATCGCGGAAGGTGAAGAAGTGCTGCTGGGCACGGGCCGCCACCTTGAACACATTGTTGTCGGCGTTACGTTCGTCCCACGGTCTGAGCATGATGAACGCCATACCCGAACTCTGGCCACGGCCGGCGAAGTTGAAGCCGGTCACGGTAAACACCGAGTTCACCGCATCGCCTTCACCGCCATCCTTGCCAGGGCGCAGCAGGAATTCACGCATTTCGTCCACGACCACCTGGGTGCGCTGGGACGTCGAACCGGCCGGGGTCTGCACCTGGGCGAACAGTACACCCTGGTCTTCTTCCGGCAGGAACGCCGTTGGAATGCGGGTGAACAGCCAGATCATGCCAACCACGATCAGCAGGTACGCCAGCAGATACGGGATCTTGCGCTGCAGGATATTGCCGACACCGCGCTCGTAGCCGCGAACGCCACGGTCGAAATTGCGGTTGAACCAGCCAAAGAAACCACGCTTGGGTACGCCGTGCTCGCCTTTGGGAATCGGCTTGAGCATGGTGGCGCAAAGCGCCGGGGTGAAGATCAGCGCGACCAGTACCGACAGGGCCATGGCCGAGACGATGGTGATCGAGAACTGCTTGTAGATCACACCGGTGGAACCGCTGAAGAACGCCATCGGCAGCAGAACCGCCGACAACACCAGGGCGATACCGACCAGCGCACCCTGGATCTGGCCCATGGACTTCTTGGTGGCTTCCTTGGGTGACAGGCCTTCTTCGCTCATCACCCGTTCGACGTTTTCCACCACGACGATGGCGTCGTCCACCAGCAAGCCGATGGCCAGCACCATGCCGAACATGGTCAGGGTGTTGATGCTGAAACCGGCAGCCGCGAGGATGCCGAATGTACCGAGCAATACCACCGGCACGGTCATCGTGGTGATGATGGTGGCGCGGAAGTTCTGCAGGAACAGGAACATCACCAGGAACACCAGCGCGACCGCTTCGACCAGGGTGTGAACCACGCCCTTGATCGATTCGGTTACGACCGGAGTGGTGTCATACGGAAACACCACTTCCATCCCTTGCGGGAAGAAAGGCTTGAGACTGTCGATGGTTGCGCGCAGGGCCTTGGCGGTATCGAGCGCGTTGGCACCGGTGGCCAGTTTCACGGCCAGGCCGGAAGCCGGGGCACCGTTGAACTGGGCGTTGATGCTGTAGTTCTCGCCACCCAGACCGACTTCGGCAACATCCCTCAAGCGAACCTGGGAACCGTCCTTGTTGACCTTGAGCAGGATCTTTTCGAACTCTTCCGCGGTCTGCAGGCGGGTCTTGCCGATGATGGTCGCGTTCAACTGGGTGCCGGGCAGGGCAGGCAGGCCGCCGAGCTGGCCGGACGACACCTGGACGTTTTGCGCGGCGATAGCGGTCTTGACGTCGATCGGGGTCAGGTTGAAGTTGTTCAACTTGGCCGGGTCGAGCCAGATTCGCATGGCGTATTGGGAACCGAACACCTGGAAGTCGCCGACACCGGCGGTCCGCGAGATCGGGTCCTGCATGTTCGACACGATGTAGTTGGACAGGTCGTCCTTGGTCATGCTGCCGTCACGCGACACCACGCCGATCACCAACAGGAAGTTCTTCACCGCCTTGGTGACGCGGATACCTTGCTGTTGCACTTCTTGCGGCAGCAGCGGGGTGGCCAGGTTCAGCTTGTTCTGGACCTGGACCTGCGCGGTGTCGGAGTTGGTGCCTTGCTCGAAGGTCGCGGTAATGGTCATGGTGCCGTCGGAGTTACTTTCCGACGAGACATAACGCAGGTTGTCGATACCGTTGAGCTGTTGCTCGATCACCTGAACCACGGTGTCCTGAACCGTTTGTGCCGAAGCACCCGGGTAGGCCACGGAGATGGCGATCGCTGGAGGCGCAATGCTCGGGTACTGGTTGATCGGCAGTCTGAGGATCGATAGTGCCCCGACCAGCATGATCACCAGGGCAATTACCCAGGCGAAAATCGGACGGTCGATAAAAAATTTCGACATGGTTTACTCCCCTTTGCCGCCAGAGGCTTTATCAGCTACCTGGGCGGGGGCCGGGTTCTTTACGGCTACGTTGGTCGCTTCACTGGCCTTGACTTCGATGCCAGGTTTGACGAATTGCAGACCTTCGGTGATCAGGCGATCGCCGGCCTTCAGGCCGTCTTCGATCAGCCATTGATTGCCGACGGTGCGGTTGGCCTTGAGTTGACGCAGTTCGACCTTGTTGTCCGGGCCGACAACCAGTGCGGTCGGCGTACCTTTGAGGTCGCGGGTCACGCCTTGCTGCGGGGCCAGGATCGCCGCGCTGTTCACACCGGCCAGCAACTTGGCGTGCACGAACATGCCAGGCAGAAGGGTGTGGTCAGGGTTCGGGAAAATGGCGCGCAGGGTGACGGAACCGGTGGTCTGGTCAACCGAGATTTCGGAGAACTCCAGCTTGCCGTCCAGCTTGTAGTCGCTGCCGTCTTCGAGGGTCAGCTTGACCGAAGCCGTGTTGTCGCCGGCTTTCTGCAGGCGACCGCTTTCCAGCTCACGGCGCAGTTGCAGCAGCTCGACCGAGGACTGCGTCACGTCGACGTAGATCGGGTCGATTTGCTGAATCACCGCCATCGCATCGGCCTGGGCATTGCTCACCAGCGCGCCTTCGGTCACCGAGGAGCGGCCGATGCGGCCGGTCAGCGGGGCATAGACCTTGGTGTAGCGCACGTTGATCTGTGCGGTTTGCAGCGCGGCTTCCGATTGCAGGCGGTTGGCCACGGCGGTGTCGTATTCCTGACGGCTTACGGCTTGTTCGTTGACCAGTTGCTGGTAGCGGTCGGAAATCGACTTGGTCGAGCGCAGGTTGGCTTCAGCGCTTTTCAGCGTCGCTTCATAGACCGACGGATCGATCTGGTACAGCTGCTGGCCGGCCTTGACGTCACTGCCTTCCTTGAACAGGCGCTTGAGAATGATGCCGTTGACCTGCGGGCGGACTTCGGCAATGCGGAACGCACTGGTACGGCCGGGTAGATCGGATGTCAGGGTGAAAGCTTGAGGTTGCAGAGTCACGACGCCGACCTGAGGCGGTGGGGCGGCCGGTGCTGCCTCTTCCTTTTTGCATCCGCTGAGCAGCGATGCCAGGGCGACGGCGGCGACCAGAGCGGTAACAGCTGGCTTGAATTGCATGAAAATCCTCGGGTCAGGCACGCAAGGTGCGCACTAGAAAGGTGGAAGGTTGAAAAATGTTTGCCGAGTGGATAAGTAGCTTGCTAAGGAATATACTTACGTACATGGCTGTTTGTAAATACCCAGGCTGCGTATCAACGCCGTTACACAAGCCGCTACACAAGCCGTTGAAAGGTTGGAATTGTAGGCCGGGGACGAATCCCTGGAACGTTCGCCCCACTTTTATTCAGCTGATGTTCAGGCATCGCTGAAGCACCCTGATTGAGGTTGTACTGCCATGGTCCGTCGTACCAAAGAGGAAGCTCAGGAAACCCGCGCGCAAATTCTCGTGGCGGCCGAAAAGGCCTTTTTCGAGCGAGGCGTGGCACGCACGACCCTGGCGGACATCGCGACCCTGGCCGGCGTCACTCGAGGGGCCATCTACTGGCATTTCAGCAACAAGGCCGATCTTGTGCAGGCCATGCTCGACACTCTGCATGAGCCGCTGGAAGAAATGGCCAAGGCCAGCGAAAGCGAAGACGAACTCGATCCTCTGGGCTGCATGCGAAAGTTGCTGATTCATTTGTTTCATCAAATTGCGCTGGACCCGAAAACCCGACGCATCAATGAGATTCTTTTTCATAAGTGCGAATTCACCGATGAAATGTGCGACCTGCGCCAACAACGGGTGTCAGCCAGCCTCGAATGCAATGTGCGGATCGGTCTGGCCCTGAGTAATGCAGTGAATCGCGGTCAGTTGCCGGAAAACCTCGACACGGCCCGCGCCGCGATCAGCTTGCATGCTTATATTGATGGCATCCTGTACCAGTGGCTGCTGGCCCCCGACAGCTTTGAATTGCACGCCGAAGCCGAGCGTTGGGTCGATACCGGGCTGGATCTGTTGCGCTTTAGCCCCAGCCTGTGCAAATGAAACAAAATGATAAATTGGCTCCCTGCAAGTCAACCGTTGAAGTCACCGAGGATCATTTTACTTCGCGTGCCTTTTTTGCAATGGGGGCTTTTATATACGGACGTGTGCCAGGTTGACAGCTACCAGGCTACATAATTTGTAGGAATTTTGTGTCGAGCTTGCATGGGGAGTGAACCTCGTGCGGATTCCACTACTGCTAAAAAGAACCCCGGTTTTGCGAGCCGGGGCCTGGAATGTGGCGAAGAAAATGCATCAGCAAGCTGATTTGATACGTTTTTTCACCGGCGTCTTTTCTATCTGATCAGTATCAACCGACTATCAAGTCGACGCTAAAACTGAAGGGCGCCTCTTTATTCTTTTTCGTGATGTCGGCAGTGACCTTATATGAGCTGTTGCTGTTGCCGGATCGCGTTATTGTTTTTGACCAATTTGGTTTCAGGTTCGGATGCAGGACGCCGAAAACCACTGAAACTGTCAGCTGAATAGCTAGCGTGAATATTAATCCATCTTCGGTAATGTACGAGAACTGTTGCAGGATCGGGGCGAACTTTCTTTTGTTGTAATACATTCCATTACTTGAGAAGTCCCGAAGGTAAGGAAGATCGAGGGTTTGCTCATCGTTCGCTTCGATTTCGAAAGCTGATAGCGAGGTTCCGGTCAAATCCCAGCCTGCTTTCAAGAGCCGGATCGGGCCATCGGTGTTGTTGGAAATGTTAATGGTCATTATGGTGTATTGATTGGGGAATTTACTGGCTGAAGCAGAAAAAATGCTGGAATCATCAGGTTCATATTCTGTGCGTGCAATGATGCGAGGCACGTTTATCGGGCCATTGTTGTTCATGCTGTTAATCCTTTAAAGTTATTGAGAGGCTTTCCGTGGCGCTCGAAATGTTGTAGCGAAGCGTTGTGAAGTATTAGATTGTTCTGTTGGGTTTGTCTGGGTTTTAATTGTAATTTTGTATTGGGGTACGTGCAGGTGTGATGCAAATTTAGATGGCAGGTAAGTTGTCAGAGATTTAAGTATGACAAGCGGGTTTTGGCTTGTTTAAAGCAAAAAAAACCCGACGTCCAAAACGCCGGGCTATTCGAGTTTTTCGCAGGCCTACAAGGTTGGATAGTCGATGTAACCGACCGGGCCCTTGGCGTAGAACAGTTCCGGACGCGCTTCGTTCAACGGTGCGTCAGCCTGCAAGCGTGCCGGCAGGTCAGGGTTGGCAATGAAAGGTACACCGAAGGCGACTGCGTCGGCCTGGCCACTGGCGAGCAACGCGTTGGCGCTGTCCTTGGTGAAACGCTCGTTGGCAATGTATGGGCCGCCGAAGGCTTCCTTGAGTTGTGCGCCAAGGCTGTCGGCACCTTCTTTCTCCCGCGAGCAGATGAAGGCAATGCCACGCTTGCCCAGTTCGCGAGCGACATAGGTGAACGTTTCAGCGAGGTTGTCGTCGCCCATGTCATGCAGGTCGGCGCGTGGCGACAGGTGCACACCCACGCGGCCGGCGCCCCAGGTTTCGATGGCGGCGTCGGTCACTTCCAGCAGCAGGCGGGCACGGTTTTCCAGGGAACCGCCGTAGTTATCGGTGCGCTGGTTGGTGCTGCTTTGCAGGAACTGGTCGAGCAGGTAACCGTTGGCGGCATGGATTTCCACACCGTCGAAGCCGGCGGCCTTGGCGTTCTCGGCACCGACGCGGTAAGCGTCGACGATGTCGGCGATTTCAGCGGTTTCCAGGGCGCGCGGTACAGGGAAGTCGGCCAGCGGACGAACCAGGCTGACGTGGCCCTTGGGCTGGATGGCACTCGGGGCGACCGGGGCTTCATCGTTCAGGTACAAACCGTGGGATATGCGACCCACATGCCACAGTTGCAGGAAGATCTTGCCGCCCGCGCCATGGATAGCCTTGGTCACGTTGGACCAGCCACGCACCTGATCGTTGGACCAGATGCCCGGGGTGTCCGGGTAGCCGACGCCCATTGGGGTCACCGAAGTGGCCTCGCTGAGGATCAGGCCGGCGGTGGCGCGTTGCACGTAGTACTCGGCCATCAGCGCGTTGGGCACGCGGCCTTCGTCGGCGCGGCAGCGGGTCAGTGGCGCCATGATGATGCGGTTGGCCAACTCGAGGTCGCCCAGTTTGATCGGATCGAAAATAGTCGTCATTTAGTGGCTCTCTTTTGGAGATCAGTTAGAAGTAGCAGGGGCCAGGTCGGGATTGCCGCTCTGACGGAAAGTAATCAGCGTCACCAGCAGGGCGAGTACCGCCAGTGCGGCTGCCGCGAGCGGCACGCTGGTCAGGCCGAAGCCGTGGGCGATCACACTGCCGCCGACCCAGGCACCCAAGGCGTTGCCGATGTTGAAAGCGCCGATGTTCAGGGTCGACACCAGGTTCGGAGCGGCCTTGCCGAAGGTCACCACGTTCACTTGCAGCGCCGGTACGGCGGCGAAGCACGCGGTGGCCCAGAGCAACAGGGTGATTTCGGTAGGGATCAGCGCGACGCTGGTCCAGGTCAGCACGGTGGACACCACGGCCATGGTGACGAACACACCGATCAGCGTCGCGGCCATGCCTTTGTCGGCCAGCTTGCCGCCGATGATGTTGCCGACCGTCAGGCCCAGGCCGATGAGCATCAGGGTCCAGGTCACGCCACGGGGCGAAACGCCGGTGACTTCGCCGAGCAGCGGGGCGACGTAGGTGAACAGGGTGAACACCGAGGCGGCGAACAGCGCGGTCATGCTCAGGGACAGCCAGATGCCGCCGCCCTTGAGTGCGGCCAGTTCGGCGCGCATGTCGAGTTTCTCTTCATCACGCTTGGCCGGCAGGAAGCGGATCAAGCCGATCAGCGCGATCACACCGATCACGGTCACGGCCCAGAAGGTCGAACGCCAGCCGGCTTCCTGACCGAGTGCGGTGCCCAGCGGTACGCCGAGGACGTTGGCCAGGGTCAGGCCGGTGAACATCAGGGCCACGGCCGAAGCGCGTTTGTTCGCAGGCACCAGGCCGGCGGCTACCACTGAACCGATACCAAAGAAGGCTCCATGGCACAGAGCGGTGACCACACGGGCGAACATCAGCACGTTGTAGTCGCCGGCCACTGCGCAAAGCAGGTTGCCGACAATGAAGATGCCCATCAACGCCACCAGGGCTGCCTTGCGCGGCAGTCTGGCGGTGGCCAGCGCCATGAACGGCGCGCCGATGGCCACGCCCAGGGCGTAACCGGTCACCAGCCAGCCGGCACCGGGAATCGACACACCGAGGTCCGCCGCCACGTTGGGCAGCAGGCCCATGATGACGAACTCGGTGGTGCCGATGGCGAAGGCGCTCAAGGCCAGGATGAGTAGCGAGAGAGGCATTGTTTAATTCCTTGTCGGCCGACTGACGTTAAGGGTCAGAGCTCTTTACTGAAGGTTTTGAGGAATTCCTGGATGGTTTCCTCGTTGCGTTTGAAAAAATGCCACTGGCCGACTTTGCGGCTGCTGATCAGGCCGGCGCGTTGCAGGGTCGCCAGGTGTGCGGACACCGTGGACTGCGACAGGCCGCAACGTTGATCGATCTGCCCGGCGCAAACGCCGTGCTCGTTACTGTGGGACTGGTCGGGAAATTCGACGGTCGGGTCCTTGAGCCAGTGCAGGATGTCTCGCCGTACTGGGTGTGCCAGGGCTTTTATTATTTCGTCGAGATTGATGGTCATGATGTGGGCTCGTGATGTTTAAAACGCTATATCGCGATGAGGCGAACTTTAAATCGGTATTTCGCGATATACAAATATGATTTGGCTCTGACCAACTCACATTTCGGTATATCGAGTTATAACGATATGTTGAGTGTAACAAGACAAGGGGGCAGTGCTAAGCTGCGCCCATGAACTATCTCGCACATCTTCACCTCGGTGGCCAGCGTCCCGGCCAATTGCTCGGCAGTCTGTATGGCGATTTCGTCAAGGGACGCCTGCAAGGGCAGTTCGCTCCGGACATCGAGGGGGCTATCCAGTTGCACCGCAGCATCGACGTGTTCACCGACCGCCATCCGCTGGTGGACGTCGCGTTGTCGCGTTTCTCCCTGACCCGTCGTCGCTACGCGGGCATCGTGCTCGATGTGTTTTTCGACCATTGCCTGGCCCGGGACTGGACGTTGTATGCCGACCGGCCCCTGGCGTTGTTCACTTCGGACGTTTACCGGGTGCTGTCCAGCGAACGGCAATTGCCGGAGCGGCTGGCGAGGATTGCGCCGCACATGGTGGCCAATGACTGGTTGGGTTCGTATCAGGAATTCGAAGTGCTGGAGCAGGTGTTGCGCGGGATCTCGCGACGCCTGACCCGGCCGGAAGAACTGGCGGCGGCGATGCAGGAATTGCGGCGGTTGTATGAACCGTTGAGCGAGGACTTCAGGTTGTTCTATCCGCAGCTTCAGGATTTTGCCCGGAACTATCCAACACCATAAAACCCCTGTGGGAGCGAGCTTGCTCGCGATTGCGGATTAACATTCAACGATGATGCTGAATGACCCACCGCTATCGCGAGCAAGCTCGCTCCCACAGGGTACTTCGGTGAATAAAAGATCGCGTCACGCCGCAATGGCAGGGCGCATCGGTGCTCGTTGCGGTTCGACAATTTCACCAAACAACACCTTCTGCACCGCCTGCTGCGCCTCGAACGCCAGTGCCGCGCGTTCCCGGCCTTCGCATGCGATTGGCTTGAGCAGATGAATCTCCACGCCGCCACGGTCATTGGCGAACAACCGCATCAGATGCGACAGCAAGTCATCGTCGCCAATGAACGGCGCCAGCGCGCAAGTCTCGCCGTCACGCACATAACGAATCGCCACCGGCTGCATCGCCACTTCGGAATCGATGGCGGCGGACAGCAGGCGGCCGTGAAAGGTACGTAGCGAACGGCCATCGGTAGTGGTGCCTTCGGGGAACATCAGCAGCGGGTGTGCCTGTTCCAGGTGACGGGTCATCTGCTTGCGGATCAACTGGCTGTCACCCGAGCCACGGCGGATAAACAGGCTGCCGGCTTTGGCCGCCAGCCAGCCGGCTACCGGCCAGGTGCGCACTTCGGCCTTGGACAGGAACGACAGCGGCGTGAGCATGCCCAGCAGCGGGATGTCGGTCCAGGACACGTGGTTGCTGACCCAGAGCATCGGTGCCTTCGGCAACTCGCCGTGGACAGTCACGTCGAAGGGCAGGGCATTGCTCAGGCGGGCCATGAAAAACCGCGACCAGCGTTGCCGGCGCGCCATCGAATGGGCCATGCCCAAGCGCTCGAACAGCCCGAACACACTGGCCATGCCCAAGCCCAGCGTCACTACCATCAGCACTCGCGCGATTCGCGCGTACACCCGCAACCGGCCCATTACACAGCCGCCTTGAAGTGTTTGGCATAACGCGGGCAGAGTTCGTCGCGCTTGAGCAGGATGAACACGTCGGCGACCTGGAAGTCTTCGTCCCAGCATGGCTCGCCGCAGATCTTCGCGCCCAGGCGCATGTAGGCCTTGAGCAGCGGTGGCATTTCGGCGATCACGTTCGACGGAATGTCGAGGCTCGGCAGCGGGTTTTTCGGCTCGGCGCGCAGATGTTCGGTGCACAGGTAGCGTTCGCGCAGACGCTGCATGATCGCGTGGGCCTGCACGCCGCCATCCTGCATCGGAATGCTCGCACAACCCATCAGGTAGCTGTAGCCGCCCTGGTTCAGGACTTCGGCCAGTTCGCCCCAGAGCACGGCGATGGTGCCGCCATTGCGGTAGGCCGGGTCGACACAGGTGCGACCGATTTCCAGGATCGGGCCTTGCAGGTGCACCAGACCGTGGAGGCTGAATTCTTCTTCGCTGTAGAATTTGCCCAGGCTGCTGGCAGCCGTGTGGTCGAGTAAACGGGTGGTTGCCACCAGGCGACCGGTATTCAAGTCACGCACGCCGATGTGGGCGCAGTGAACGTCGTAGTCATCCATGTCCAGACCCAGTTCAGCGCCTTTGAGCCTGGCGTTGAATTCGCCGCTGAACACGTTGAAGCGCAAGGCCTGGGCTTCCTGCAAAGCCTCGGCGCCCACCAGGCGTTCGGCTTGCAGGCGGCGTTCGTTGCCGGTGTCGCTGATGCGGGCGATCTGAGTCATGGCGAATCTCCGTGCGGGCTGCTCACCCGTCTTTGGGCTACAGCGAATCGACTTTCTTTGTCTAGCCGTGTTGTGCAAAGTCAGGCTATGTAGCCCCGGTGTCATCGCCATTAAGCTTTGGTGATGCTTATATGACAGCCTTCGAGGAGACTCTTATGCCCTGGCAAACCCTGTTGAACCGCCGTGATCGCTTGCCCGCCAACCCGGATCTGGCGGAAGGTTTCGCGACCTTGTTGCAGCAGTTGGGAACGGTCACTCCGTTTGAATTGGCGGTGCTTGGCGGGCGGTTGATGGCGACACCGGGGCAAGCGTTTCTGGTGGGGTATCAGGCGGCCTTGCGCATGCTCTGGCCGAGCGCGCCACTGAGCCTGGGCGCGTTGTGCGCCACCGAGCAGCGCAGCCTGCGCCCGGCCGATATGCAAACCCGACTGAGCGATTTGCGCCTGAGCGGACGCAAGGATTTCGTCACCGCCGGCAATGCCGCCGACTGGCTGCTGGTGGCGGCGCGCAGCGAGGAGCCCGGCGCCGATCCACGCTTGAGCCTGGCGGTGATCTATCGCGATGAGCCGGGTGTGCGGGTGGAAAAGCTGGCGCCGCTCCCGTTGATGCCGGACATCAGCCATGGCCGGTTGTTTCTGGATAACGCGCTGTGCGAGTTGCTCGCAGGGGATGGTTGGGACGCTTACGTCAAACCGTTCCGAACTTTGGAAGACATCTATGTGCTGAGCGCCATGACAGCGTGGTTGTATGGCGTCGGCCAGGAATGCGATTGGCCGCAAGGCTTGCAATTGCGGTTGCTGGGGTTACTGGCGGGGTGCGCGGAAACCAGCCGCCAGCCACCCACCCATCCGGCCGGGCATGTGTTGCTTGGCGGGTTGTTTGCGCAGTTCGAAGGGCTCAAGACTGAAGTGAATGAGGCGCTGGCCGGAGGGCCTCAAGAGTGGGCGGCGATGTGGCAACGGGATCAGGCGGTGATGGATTTGGCTGCAGGGGCGCGGGGCAAGCGGTTGGCCAAGGCATTGGCGGCGTATTGATGGGCCTCATCGCGAGCAGGCTCGCTCCTACATTTGGAATGCATTCCCCTGTGGGAGCGAGCTTGCTCGCGATGGCGGCCTGATTGGCAGCATGAATTCCTGAACTGTCATCAACCTCGACTAGGCTCAGCAAGTTCAATCTTCGAGCCCCCGTCATGCCCAAAGGCCTGTCCCTGATTTTCCTGCTGTTGCTCAGCCTCACGACCCAGGCTGAAAGCTGGCCCGCC
This sequence comes from Pseudomonas jessenii, assembly GCF_002236115.1. Taxonomy (GTDB): domain Bacteria; phylum Pseudomonadota; class Gammaproteobacteria; order Pseudomonadales; family Pseudomonadaceae; genus Aquipseudomonas; species Aquipseudomonas jessenii. The sequence goes on from NZ_NIWT01000004.1 coordinate 702,387, forward strand.
GAGCAATGGCCGACCGCGCCGACGCCCGCTGGCCCGGCGCTTCAAGCCCTGGAGACCTATGCCTTCCCATCCCGCGATGACACCACTCGCCAAGGCATTCGCACCGATGCCTTGCTGGTGATCCGCGACGGCCAGTTGATCTACGAACGCTACGCCGGCCCAACGACGGCCGAGACGCCGCACCTGACCTGGTCGATCAGCAAGAGCCTGATGGCCGCGGTCCTCGGTGTGGCTTACGGCGAAGGCTTGTTCAAACTCGGCGACCCTGTGGCGAAGTTTTATCCGCCCCTGCAAAAATACCCCGACCTGACCATGGCCGACCTGCTGCACTGGGCCTCGGGCCTGGATTGGCAGGAAGACTACGAATACGCACCGCTGAAGTCTTCGGTAGTGGCCATGCTCTACACCCGCGGTCACCACGACATGGCTGCGTTCACCGCGGCCCATGCCGAGTACGCGGCGCCGGGCCAGGCGTTTCGCTACTCCAGCGGTGACAGCAACCTGTTGTCCGCCGCGTTGAAAACCATCGTCGGCCCCGGCCGCTATCCGGATTATCCGTGGACTGCGCTGTTCGAGCCGCTGGGTATCCGCCAAGCCGTGTGGGAAACCGATGCCACGGGCACTTTCGTTGCTTCGTCCTATGCCTACCTCACTGCACGGGACCTGGCCCGGGTCGGTCTGTTGATGGCCCGCGAGGGGCGCTGGGCAGATAGGCAACTGCTGCCCAGGGACTGGGTGGCATTCAATCGCGAGCCATTCGCTCACTATCACGCCGATCAAGACGAGGCCGTCCCCGGCGGCCAGTGGTGGCTCAATCGAGCCGTTGAGGGCGCGGCACGACCCTGGCCCGATGCTCCCGCCGACACCTTCGCCGCGCTGGGGCATTGGGGCCAGGCGATGTACGTGATCCCCAGTGAGCAGCTGGTGATCGTCCGCTACGGCGATGACCGCGACGGCACTTACCGGCACAACCAATTGCTCCAGCTCGCGCTCAAGGCCTTTTCCGGGAAGGTGCAGCCATGAGCGGTTTCATTCGCCGTCGACCGCTCAGTTCCCTGTTGTTGATCCTGCTGATCGCCTTGCTCGGCTGGATCTGGCACGAGCGGGTGGCGCTGTGGGCGTTCCCCGACATCATCAGCGCCTACACCGCCAAGGAATATTGTTCGTGCCGCTACGTGATGAACAACGATGCCGAGTACTGCCACGGTTATGTGAAACAGTGGCTGCCCGCCAGCGGCTTTACCGATGACCCGGCCGGCAAGCGTGTCTCGGTCAGTGGCATGGGCCGCAGCAACAGCGCGGTGTGGATCGGCGAGCGCCAGGGTTGTCGTTTGGAGCCTTGAGCGGGGTATGTGCTTTGGGTGGTGGTGAGTTTTTGTGGCGAGGGGGCTTGTCCCCGTTCGGCTGCGAAGCAGACGCAAAGCCAGCCTCCCCGGTCCGTCAGGCTTACTTGGTTGTAGACTTCAGCACTGCTTCGCAGCGCAACGGGGGCAAGCCCCCTCGCCACAAAAGCTCACTCGCCCTATGGAATGTGTTCATGGCGCAACAGAAAGTTTGCAACCTGTGACAAGCCAGTTAAGGTTCAGCACAGGTTTATCTGCCCCACGAGTCTCTATGTTCAAGCGCTCCACCTTCCAAACCCTCACTTTCCTGCTGTTGGCCGGTGCCGCGTTGTCGGCCCGCGCCGACTGGTATCTCGATGGCGAGTCTTCGCGCCTGTCGTTTGTCAGCACCAAGAATGCCAATGTTTCCGAAGTGCAGCGCTTCCTGGTGCTGCACGGCAAGGTCGACCCCGAGGGGCTGGCCCAGGTGGAAGTCGAGCTGGAGTCGATCAACAGCGGCATCCCGTTGCGCGATGAGCGCATGCGCAAGGAACTGTTCCAGATCGACCGGTTTCCCGACGCCATGATCACCACGAAAATCGATCTGCGCCCGATCAATGACCTCGCTCCCGGCGCGCAGTTGGAGTTGCGCCTGCCGCTGATGGTCGACCTGCACGGCAAACAACACGAATACCAGGCCGAACTGTTGGCGACCCGACTCGATGACCGGCGCTTCCAGGTGGTGACCCTCGAACCGCTGGTGATCAACGCCGAGGATTTCGATTTGGCTCCCGGCCTGGAAACGTTGCGCAAACTGGCCGGTTTATCAGCTATCAGTCTTTCCGTACCGGTGGGTGCGGTACTGATTTTCACGGCGCGCTGACATGGCCGGAGCGATTTTTCCGTGGCGTGAAGGCAACCGCTTCGAACTGCTGATCGACGGTCCGCAGTTTTTTCCGCGCATGCTGGTGGCGATTGCCCGGGCTGAAGAGCAGGTTGAGCTGGAACTGTATCTGGTGGAGGCGGGTGCCTGCGCCGAAGCCATGGTCCAGGCATTGGTGCAGGCCGCCGAGCGCGGTGTACGGGTGCGCTGTCTGTTCGATGATTACGGCAGCCTCGCTTTCACCCTGGCCTTGCGTCAGCGGCTGATGTCCGCTGGCGTGGAGCTGCGTTTTTACAATCGTCTGAGTTGGCGACGTTGGGTCGGCAACTTCTACCGCGATCACCGCAAGCTGTTATTGGTGGACCAGAGCCTGGCCGTGGTCGGCGGCACCGGTGTCACTGATGAATTCTGGACTCCGGGGGAAGACGCCAGCGAATGGCACGAAGTGATGGTGGAAATCACCGGCCCGCTGGTACTCGATTGGCAGCTGCTATTCGATCGTCAGTGGATTGCCAACCGCCATCGACGTGCCTGGCGACCGGCTTCGCATTTCGGTCTGCCGCGCCTGCCAAGGGTGCCGTCCATAGGCGAGGGCATGGGCCGGGTGGCCTATGCCGACGCCCGTCAACACCGGGACATTCTGCAATCGCTGGTGCGTGCCCTGAACAGTGGTCAGCGACGGATCTGGCTGGCCACGCCGTACTTTTTGCCGACCTGGAAAGTCCGCCGCTCCCTGCGCCGGGCGGCTGCCCGGGGCGTCGATGTGCGCTTGCTGCTGACCGGCCCCCGTACCGATCACCCATCCGTGCGTTATGCCGGGCATCGCTACTACCCGCGACTGCTCAGGGCCGGGGTGAAAATCTACGAGTACCAGCCGTGTTTCCTGCACCTGAAAATGGTCCTGGTCGACGACTGGGTGAGCATCGGTTCGTGCAACTTCGATCACTGGAATCTGCGCTTCAACCTGGAAGCCAACCTGGAAGCCCTGGACCCCGGACTGACCCGGTCGGTGGCGGCGAGTTTCGAACGGGATTTCGGGTTGAGTGAGCAAGTCAGCCTGGAGGAATGGAAGCGCCGGCCACTGTGGCGGCGGGTCAAGCAACGGGTGTGGGGATGGGTGGATCGGGTGGTGGTGAACCTGCTGAATCGGCGGGGTTGACCCCAGTTTTCTGAACACTGAAACCACTGTGGGAGCGAGCTTGCTCGCGATGAGGGCTTAACATTCAACATCTCTGTCGACTGTCAGTCCGCTATCGCGAGCAAGCTCGCTCCCACAGGGTTTTGCGGTGTTTGATTAATTACAGCAACTCAAAACTCTGCTGCGTCACGTCCTCTGAATCCAGGCCGATCTGCACGTTGAACTTGCCCGGTTCCGCCGCGTACTTGAGCTGGGTGTTGTAGAACTTCAGGTCGTCCTCAGTGATGGTGAAGTGCACGACTTTCTGTTCGCCGGCCTTGATCATCACTTTCTGGAAGTTCTTCAGTTCCTTGATCGGACGAATCATCGAGCCGGTCTCGTCCTGGATGTACAGCTGCACCACGGTTTCGCCGTCGCGCTTGCCGGTGTTTTTCACGGTGACACTGGCGTCGAGCTTGCCGGTCTTGTTCAGCGTGGTCGACGACAGCGCCATGTCGCTCAGGCTGAACTCGGTGTAGCTCAGGCCATAGCCGAACGGGTACAGGGGGCCCGTGGTGTCATCGAAGTACTGCGAGGTGTAGTTGCCCGGTTTGCCCGGAGTAAACGGCCGGCCAATGGTCAGGTGGTTGTAGTAGGTCGGAATCTGGCCTACCGAACGCGGGATGCTGATCGGCAGTTTGCCCGACGGGTTGTAGTCGCCGAACAGCACGTCGGCGATGGCGTTGCCGCCCTCGGTGCCGCTGAACCAGGTTTCCAGGATCGCGTCGGCCTGTTCCTTCTCTTCGAGGATCGTCAGTGGACGGCCATTCATCAACACCAGTACCAGCGGTTTGCCGGTGGCTTTCAGGGCCCGGATCAGCTCGCGCTGGTTTTCCGGGATGTTCAGGTCGGTGCGGCTCGACGATTCGTGGGACATGCCACGGGATTCACCGACGGCGGCAACCACCACATCAGCATCCTTGGCCGCTTTCACCGCTTCGTCGATCAGCACGTTCGCCGGGCGCGGGTCGTCCACCACTTCCGGGGCATCGAAGTTGAGGAAGTTCAGGTAACCGAGGATTTTCGGGTCGCTGGTGATATTGGCGCCACGGGCGTAGATCAGTGTCGATTTGTCTCCCAGGGCGTTGGTCATGCCATCGAACAGGGTCACCGATTGAGCAGGGCGACCGGCGGCTGCCCAGCTGCCCATCATGTCGATGGGCGCCTTGGCCAGCGGACCGACCAGGGCGATTTTCGCGGTCTTCTTCAGTGGCAGGGTGTCATTCCGGTTTTTCAGCAGCACCTGGCTGCGGCGTGCCACATCACGGGCCTCGGCGCGGTGCAGGCGGCTGTCGGCGTAGGTGTCGACCGGATCATCCTCGGCCTTGCCGATGCGCAGGTACGGGTCCTTGAACAGGCCCATGTCGTACTTGGCGCCCAGTACCGCACGCACGGCGTTGTCGATGTCGCTCTGCTGGATCTCGCCGGACTTCAGCAGCCCTGGCAGCTCTTTGCCGTACAGGGTGTCGTTCATGCTCATGTGGATGCCAGCCTTGATTGCCAGCTTCGCCGCTTCGCGACCGTCGGCGGCAACACCGTGCTTGATCAGCTCGAAAATCGCCCCGTGGTCGCTGACGGCCAGGCCCTTGAAGCCCCACTCCTTGCGCAGCAGGTCGTTCATCAGCCAGGTGTTGGCGGTGGCCGGCACGCCGTTGATCGAGTTCAGCGCGACCATGACCCCGCCGGCGCCGGCATCGATGGCGGCGCGGTACGGTGGCAGGTAGTCCTGGTACATCTTGACCGGGCTCATATCGACCACGTTGTAGTCGCGGCCACCCTCGACCGCGCCGTACAAGGCAAAGTGCTTGACGCTGGCCATGATGCTGTCGGCTGCGTTCGCGCCAGTACCCTGGAACGCCTTGACCATCACGCCGGCAATGCGCGACACCAGGTAAGTGTCTTCACCGAAGCCTTCGGAAGTACGACCCCAGCGTGGGTCGCGAGAGATGTCGACCATCGGTGCGAAGGTGATGTCGAGGCTGTCAGCCGCGGCTTCCTTGGCGGCAATGCGCCCGGACAGGCCGATGGCGTCCATGTCCCAGCTCGAGGCCAGGGCCAGCGGGATCGGAAATATGGTGCGGTGGCCGTGGATCACGTCGTAGGCGAAGAACATCGGGATCTTCAGGCGGCTGCGCATGGCCGCGTCCTGCATCGGGCGGTTTTCCGGGCGGGTGATCGAGTTGAACGTACCGCCGATGTTGCCTGCCGCGATTTCCTTGCGGATCATTTCGCGCGGCATTTCCGGGCCGATGCTGATCAGGCGCAGCTGGCCGATTTTTTCATCGAGGGTCATTTGCTTCATCAGGTTGCTGACGAAGGCTTCCTTGTTCTCCAGGGGTGCGGGCGTCGTGGCGGCCAATACGTTATGACTGGCCAGGCTGACGAACAGGCCCAGCAAACACAGCTTCTTCATGAATAGTTTTCTCAAGGGCCCAAACGGCGATGTACACGCCGGCCAGCCAAAATTTAGGGAGCGTCTATTGTTGTTCGGGTACCGGCTCAAAAGACCAGAGCCAAAAAACCACAGCCAGATGGCGGATGCGTTTTCGCGCAGGGCCTCTTTTTAGCCCATCGGCCCGTTGCAATCCAGAGGCGCGGGCGATTATGCCCCAAGAGCCGGCCCAGAAGGTTTCACGGTCGGTTTTTTCATGAAATGCACAAGGGAGCATCATCCTGATGAATGTAAGTCCAACCTACCGCTCGCGTTTGCAGGTCGTCACGTTGCTAATGCTGGCTACGTTGCTGACCGCCTGCGGCATCAACAACATCCCGACGCTCGATGAACAGGCCAAGGCCGCCTGGGGCCAGGTGCAGAACCAGTATCAGCGGCGCGCCGACCTCATTCCCAATCTGGTGGAAACCGTCAAGGGCTATGCGGCCCACGAGAAGGAAACCCTGACCGCCGTCATCGAAGCCCGGGCCAAGGCCACGTCGATCCAGGTGGATGCCTCGACCCTCGACAACCCGGAAAAGCTCAAGCAGTACCAACAGGCCCAGGACCAGCTCAGCGGCGCCTTGAGTCGCTTGATGGTGGTCTCCGAACGTTATCCGGACCTCAAGGCCAACCAGAACTTCCTCGCCCTGCAATCGCAGCTTGAAGGCACCGAGAACCGCATCAGCGTGGCCCGGCGCGATTTCATCCTCGCGGTGCAGAAATACAACACCGAGATCCGCACGTTCCCCGGTCGCCTGTGGCACACCGTGATGTACAGCGACCTGCCGGTGCGCGAGACCTTCGAAGCCACACCGGGTTCGGAAAAGACCCCCGAGGTCAAATTCTGAACTGCGCTAATCGGCGTCACCACGCAAGAGGTTGCCAATGCGCGTCCTGAAAACAGGCCTGTTGCTGTTGTTGTGGGTGGTGGCGATCGTTGCCCGCGCCGAGCTGAGCTTTCCGGCGCTGACGGGGCGGGTGGTCGACACTGCGCAGATGATCGAGCCATCGGTGCGCCAGCAGCTCAGCCAACAACTTCAGGCCCATGAGCAAGCCACCGGCGAGCAGCTTGTGGTAGTGACGTTGCCGGACTTGCAAGGTACCGACATCGCCGACTTCGGTTACCAACTCGGCCGCCACTGGGGCATCGGGCAGAAGGACAAGAACAACGGCGCCTTGCTGATCATCGCCCGGGACGAGCGCCGGCTGCGTATCGAAGTCGGATACGGCCTGGAGGATCGCCTGACCGATGCCCAGAGTTCGGTGATCATCAACCAGGTCATCACCCCGTCATTCAAGACCGGCAATTTCAGTAAAGGCATCAGTGACGGCGTAGCGGCGATGCTGGTGGTGCTGGGCGGCAACCCCCTGGACGAACCCTCCACGGCGTATGAATCCAGGGGCGATCCGGGGGACGATTTCATCGCGCGGCATCCCGGATTGTTCGTGTTTTTTGTGATGTTATTCATCCTGACTGTTTTTGTGTGCCAGATGCTCGGTATTCTTCCCGCTGGCCGGGGCGGCTCCGGTGGATCCGGGGGCGGCTTTGGCGGTGGCGGGTTTGGCGGCGGCGGTGGAGGGGGAGGCTTCAGCGGCGGCGGGGGCAGTTTCGGCGGGGGCGGTTCGTCCGGCGGCTGGTGATAATAAAAATTAGCAGGCACTTCACGACATGGCATTACTGACTGAACACGAACAACGCAAGGTGGCCGAGGCCATTGCCCGGGTCGAGCGCGAGACAGACGCAGAACTGGTGACAGTACTCGCAGCCCGCGCCGACGACTATGCGTACATCCCGTTGCTGTGGGCCAGCCTGCTGGCGCTGCTGGTGCCGGGCATCGTGCATTACCTCACCGGCTGGCTGACCATGCACAGCCTGCTGATGGTGCAATGGGCCATCTTCATCGTGCTGTGCCTGGTGTTCCGCCTGCCGAAAGTCACCACCCATCTGATCCCGCGCTCGGTGCGCCATTGGCGTGCCTCGAACCTGGCGCGCCGGCAGTTCCTGGAGCAGAACCTGCACCACACCGAGGGCAGCACCGGCATGCTGATTTTCGTTTCCGAGGCCGAGCGTTACGTGGAGATCCTGGTGGATGAAGGGATTTCCAGTCGCCTGGACAACAAGAACTGGGACGCGATCGTCGCGACATTCACCCAGCAGGTGAAACAGGGGCAGACGCTGCAGGGCTTTGTCAGTTGCGTCGAGGCCTGTGGCGAGTTGCTCAAGGTACATGTGCCGGTGACCCATGTGCGCAACGAGCTGCCGAATCGTCTGGTGGTGCTGGGTTAAGCCAGGGCTTCATGTGCTTTTGTAATGCGCCGCGACACAGTTCCCGAACGTTGTCCGGCGGGGAGCTTGTCTTCAACATCTCTCTCATGGTGCACGCCCTGCGATGGGCGTTTTGTGTAGAGGGAGTTCTTATGAAAACGCAACAAACGCTGGAGACCTTGGTGGAGGATGCACCCGGTAGCGCAATGCTTACTCCGTTGGTGCAACTGACAACGAAAGAGACACAAGCCCTGGAGTGGTGCCTCAAAGGCAAGACGTCCTGGGAGATCGCCAGGATTCAGAGTTGCTCGGAATCCACCATCAACTTCCACTTTTCCAATATCCGCCGCAAGTTCGCCGTCAGATCTCGCAACGCTGCCGTGTTCAGGGCGCTGGAGTCGGGGGCCATCACTGTTGAGCCATTGCAGTCGCGAGATACCCATGAGCCTGACTGATTCGACCTACAACAGTATCAGCGGGCTCATGGTGGGGTTGGGTATTGCGACGTTGCCGGCTATCGATGGAGAAGCCCTGTTCGGCGCGACACTTGGCGCGTGGCTGGTCACGACCACTCGCGCCAACTTCAAGGCCTGGCAACGCATCGGTTCCTGGCTGTTGTCGGCGGGTGTCGGTTACCTGTTTGCCCCGGTGGCCCAGCCAATGGCGCCTTTTCTGACAGCCGGCGTGACGGCCTTTCTATGCGCGTTGCTGGTCATTCCCATCAGCATCAAGCTCATGCAGTGGATCGATGGCGCCGGCCTCGGTGACATCCTTCGTCATCTCAGAGGGCGAGGGCAATGACCTTTGAGATGGCGGCTCTGGTGTGGGTGGCGGGCGTGGCTCACCTGGTCAGTGCGTTCAGGCTGGCGTGTTACCAGCGCGACGAACAACGTTACCACTGGTGCGACAGGATATTGATCAGCTTGCTTGGCGCAGTGTTCTGCCTTGCCGGCATCGATGTATTACTGACATTCCTGCCGGTGAGCCCATGGCATGCAGTGGTGAGTGTTTTTTCATGCGTAATGATTGTTCGCAGTAGTGGCAACATTATTGTTTTGTGGCATGCCTTCAAGCATTGAAACGTCGGACTTCAAGTCAGGTTTTGTTTGAGTGTCCAAGTGATGCCAGGGTAGCGGCCATTTCCGAAAGTTGTGTTTCCAGATCCCGCAGGCGCCGCTTTTCCTCCAATGCACTTTGTATTGCGCAGCGGTCATCCTCATCAAGCAATCGCCACAGCGAAAGGATGGTGCTTTCCTGCGTTGTTGCAGTTTCCGCAGCATTTGCAGGAGCGTTGACATGGGGCTGCCGCAGCATCGGCCCCTCGCCCAGCAGCAACCAGTCAAGGGAGATGCCGCGAGTCCGTGCAATATCTACGCATAATGAGTATGGCGTGCTGTCGCGGCCTTTCCAGCTGCTGAGTGTCTGGGGGCTGATCTGTAGCGCAGTAGACAGGGAAGCGTCAGTTTTTGTACCCGTGATTTGCTTCAGACGGGCCAAAACAGCTTGTGATTTTTTGCTACGCAATTTGAGCCTCTTCCTTTTGACATATGCTTTTTGAGTGCTTAACGTATGCGTAATGAGTACGTTTTTTCTTGTAAGTAATCAATCGTCAACTATGAATCTGAAGAATACGATGTCGAAACTTCCTAATGGTATCAGGGTGATTTCCTACGAGCTTGGCTCGTATCTATTACGTGTCCACCCGTTGCACTTCCTTTTGTCTGGCGGACGTTATTTGCAGCACCTGTCTTTCACCAATTGTGTTTCAAACAGTATTGCGTTTGATCAATTCGATTACCACCGGATGGCCCAAGGGAAGCATGTATGAGTACTTACAAGATGGTGTGCCCGCACTGCCTGAGCCGGATGCGCATACGTACCAGCGAAGGGCGGCATATCTTCCTGCGGGTGGCATACCTGCAATGTACGTCGGAGGCCTGTGGCTGGTCGGTACGGGCCGAGTTCGAAATGACCCATGAGCTTTCCCCCAGTGGCATGCCCAATCCGGCCGTGCACCTGCCGTGCGCCGGACCTGACTTGCGCCGCGCCGCACGGCCTGTCGCCGAGAGTGCTCCGGCGGCGCAAGCGCAACAGGAGTCTTGAGCATGAAGGAGGTTGATGAACAGGCCCATTTGAATGAGGAGCTATTGGCCATAGCGCAGGCGTTTCTGACCCGTCATGAAGGCGAGGGTGTGATTGATGATCAAGTGCTGTTCTGCCGTGCGGTGAGGCATTTGCAGAGTCTGGATATGCCGATGCACCAGGCGGAGCGGCTGGTCAGCCATGCATATGGATTACTCAAATCCAGCAACGATCGCCGACGTCTGGATCTGGCTGCAAGTTCCGAAACTGTCGCCGTGGTCACTGATCCGGTCAACGGTCTGACGTGGGCGGTGCCGGTAGGGTTGATCGTCAAGTTCGTCATCAACTCGCCGACCAATCGCAAACTTCGACTGGTGGAGCCATGAGGTAGCGACGGTTGAATTCAGGTCCCGATCGGCGGGAACGGGACCTGGCGCAAAATTACCCCGTGCCCAAAACCCTCGTCCCCCCTAAAATACCCGGCATCCCCAGATTCGTATTGCCGAGGCCGTTTTTCCATGTCCGTCACCGCCACTCCCGCCAGCCTCGCGCCGGATCATCACGCCCAGTTCATCGACCTGCTGCAATCGAGCCTCGAGCACAACGCATTCATCAAACTGGTGCTGGCCAAATACGTGGGTGATGAAACGGACCTGCAGCGGATCATCATCAAACCGGTGACGGTCAAGGCGCAGCCTTGCCTGTCTTTTGTCTACCGCTACAAGACCCGCGATATCACCAAGAACCTGCCGCTGGTCGAAGGTGTGGCGAGCATTGCCGGGCTGCTACCAGCGTCGTTCAAAAATGCGCATTTGTTGTCGTTGACCGACGAAGCCCAGCTCGAATACAGCAAAAAGGGCAAGTCATCGCTGTTTAAGAGCCAACCTCAGCAATTGCGCGAAGTGCCATCGGCCGAGCACAACCGTGAGAAAAACCGTTTTCTTGACCTGAGTCGGCCGTTTCTCGCCGACCTCGGTGTGACCAACAGCAAGCACGAGCTGATCCCGGCGATGTCGCGCAAGTGGAAGCAGATCAACAAGTTCATCGAAGTGTTCAGCCATGCGCTGACATCGTCCCCCCTGGCGCTGGACAAGCCGGTGCGTGTGGCGGACTTCGGCTCAGGCAAGGGCTACCTGACCTTCGCCATCCACGATTACCTGCGCAACACCTTGAAGGCCGAAGGCGAGGTGACCGGCGTCGAGCTGCGTGAAGACATGGTCACCCTGTGCAACACCGCCGCCGCCAGGCTTGAACACCCCGGCCTGGTGTTCAAGTGCGGTGACGTGCGCAGCGTGGCGCCGAGCGAGCTGGACGTGATGATCGCCCTGCATGCCTGCGATATCGCCACCGACTATGCGATCCACACCGGCATCCGTTCCGGAGCGGCGATCATCATGTGCTCGCCATGCTGCCACAAACAGATCCGCCTGCAAATCCAGAGCCCGGCGCTGCTCAAGCCGATGCTGCAATACGGCTTGCATCTGGGCCAGCAGGCCGAGATGGTCACCGACAGTTTGCGCGCGTTGTTCCTTGAGGCCTGCGGCTACGAGACCAAGGTGTTCGAGTTCATCTCACTGGACCACACCAACAAGAACAAGATGATCCTGGCGGTCAAACGCGCAGAACCAGTGGACCCGGCTCAGTTGCTGGCGAAGATTCAGGAGCTGAAGGATTTCTATCGCATCAGCGAGCATTGCCTGGAAACCCTGCTGCGCTCCGACGGTTACCTCTGATCCTGTGGGAGCGAGCTTGCTCGCGATGGACGTCAACGATAACGCGTGCTTTCTGAATCAACGCGTCGGTTTCAAGTCCTTCGCGAGCAAGCTCGCTCCCACAGGATTGGGTTTGATCGCTGTCTTGCGCCCGAGCATCACCGTCACGATCACCCCGCCAGCAAACAGCCAGGTAATCGGCTCCACATGTTCACCGAAGAACAGCGCCGAGAAGGCGATGGTGAAGAAGATCTGCAGCAACTGGATCTGACTGACCCGGGCAATGCCACCCATGGCCAGTCCGGCGTACCAGGCAAAGAAACCGATGAACTGCGAAAACAGCGAGACATATCCGAAGGCCCACCAGGTCTTGGCGGAAATCTCGCCCTGATGTTGTAGTGCCAGATACACCACCGGGCCAATCAGCAGCGGCGTCGACAGCACCAGCGCCCAGCAGATCACCTGCCAGCCGCCCATCTCCCTGGCCAGTCGGCCTCCCTCGGCGTACCCCAGCCCACCCACTGCAATGGCGCCAAGCATCAGCAAGTCACCGGCCTGAATGCTGCCGGCACCGCTGATCAGTGCATAACCGAGCACCAGCGCACTGCCCAATGCGGCGCAGGCCCAGAAGGCTTTCGAAGGCCGCTCATGGGACAACCACGCGGCGTACAGCGCCACGCACAGCGGCTGCAAGCCGTTGACCAGCGCACCGTGGGACGCCGGCAAGGTTTGCATGGCCCAGGCCGACAACACCGGGAAACCGAGGATCACCCCGGCCATCACCAGCGTCAGGCGTTTGACCTGCTTCCAGGTCGGCCATTTTTCCCGGTGCCACAGCAACAGCAACGCCGCCGGAACCGCTGCAAACAGTGCCCGGCCCAGGCCATTGAGCAGCGGGTGGAGTTCCTGCACGACGATCCGCGTGAAGGGCAGGGTGAGGCTGAAGATCACAACGCCGAGCAGGCCCAGGGCCATGCCGGTGTTTTCGCGCGAGGACATGATGGCAACCAGAATCGTGGAAGGTGGGAGGTGTTGTTATCTAGCCATAAACCCGGTGTAAGCCGCTGTTACAGCTAGGTGCAGAGTTATCCGTACAGTTGCGAACACACCTATGTGGCGAGGGGGCTTGCCCCCGTTGGGCTGCGCAGCAGCCCCTATCCGGTTTCATCAAACGAACCGCACTGTCCTATTTTGCGCCTGCTTCGCAGGCGAACGGGGGCAAGCCCCCTCGCCACAAGGTAGTAGCCGGTTGTTACCCGACCCGCCGGATAAGGACTACCTTGAATACTCCTGCACGCCCACTTCCAGAGGAGTCCTCCCCATGGCTGCGAAAAAAATTCTGATGCTGGTCGGTGATTACGTCGAAGACTATGAAGTGATGGTGCCGTTCCAGGCGTTGCTGATGGTCGGCCACACGGTGCACGCCGTTTGCCCGGACAAGGCTGCCGGCCAGACCGTGCGCACGGCGATCCATGACTTTGAAGGCGACCAGACCTACAGTGAAAAACCCGGTCACCTGTTTGCCCTCAACTTCGATTTCGCCAAGGTCAACGCCGCCGATTATGACGCGGTGCTGATTCCGGGCGGCCGTGCGCCGGAGTACCTGCGCCTGAACGAAAAAGTCCTGGAACTGGTGCGCGCGTTCGACAAGGCTGGCAAGCCGATCGCTGCCGTGTGCCATGGTGCGCAGTTGCTGGCGGCAGCGGGTGTTCTCGAAGGTCGCGAATGCAGCGCTTATCCGGCCTGCGCTCCGGAAGTGCGACTGGCGGGCGGTACGTATATCGATATTCCGGTGACGGACGGCCATGTCCAGGGCAATCTGGCCACGGCTCCGGCCTGGCCTGCGCATCCGAACTGGCTGGCCGGTTTCCTGGGGTTGCTGGGTACTAAAATCACGCTGTAAAGAGGGGCATGCCCATGTGCGAGCTGTACGTCAAAGCCGACCCGATACTCTACGAATCGCGCTCCCGCTCGCTGCGCATTTGCGGGGTGGTCACCACCTTGCGGCTGGAGAATCAGTTCTGGGACATCCTCAGCGAAATCGCCGAGGTCGACGGCATGACCACCAATCAGTTGATCGCCAAGCTGTATGAAGAGGTGATGGACTACCGCGGCGAGGTGGTCAATTTCGCTTCGTTCCTGCGGGTGAGTTGTACGCGGTATCTGAGCCAGCGGCGGACGTCAGCACCGGAGTTGTCGGTGGTGCGGGCTGCGGTGAAGTAAGGAAGATCGTGTCGACGCCATCGCGAGCAAGCTCGCTCCCACAATGGTTTGGTGTACACAAATCTACTGTGGAAGCGAGCTTGCTCGCGAAGGGGCCAGAACAGGCGACAGAAACCCGAGGCTGGTCTTTACTGTGAAGCGCGCAACCTTTCAATCGCCAAGGAGAAAGAGCATGTCCGGATGGTATGAAGTGAGCAAAAGCAGCAATGGCCAGTTCAGGTTTGTCCTCAAGGCGGCCAACGCCGAGACCATTCTGACCAGCGAGCTGTACACCACCCACGCCGCCGCCGACAAAGGCATTGCCTCGGTCCAGGCCAACAGCTCGCTGGATGAGCGTTACGAGAAGAAAATCACCAAGGATGGCCAACCGTATTTCAACCTGAAGGCGGGCAACCACGAGATCATCGGCAGCAGCGAGGCCTATTCCTCCGATGCCGCCATGGAGAAAGGCATCGCCAGCGTGAAGGCCAACGGTTCGTCCAAGGTGGTCAAGGACAAGACGTTGCCGGTGCTTTGAGTACAGCTTTCAAATCCAGCAAAAATCCCTGTGGGAGCGAGCTTGCTCGCGATGGCGGTCTGACAGTCAACATCCGTGTTGAATGTAATGGCCTCATCGCGAGTAAGCTCGCTCCCACAGTGGCTTTATGTACAGCTGGAGATCAGCGCAGGGCCTTCAACAGATCTTCCAGCTGATCACAACTCGCCTCACTCAACGGGAATACCGGCAGCCGCGGATCCCCCACCTCCAGGCCCGTCGCCCGCAAACCCGCCTTGATCGTCGCCGGCAAGCCACCCTTGAGGATGAAATCCAGCAGCGGCAACTGGCGATAGAACAGTTCGCGAGCCTTGCGCAAATCGTTGGCCAGAACTGCTTCGTACAAATCCAGGTTGAGCTGCGGGATCAGGTTCGGCGCAGCGGTGCACCAGCCTTTTGCGCCGGCGGCGAAGGCCTCCAGGGCCAACGGATTGCAGCCGTTGTAGAACGGCACCTGGCCTTCGCCGAGACGTTGCAGTTGATGCATGCGCTGGATGTCGCCGGTGCTCTCCTTGACCATGGTCACGTTTTCCACGGCGTTGACGATGCGCAGGATCAGGTCCACCGACATGTCGGTGCCGCTGGTGGCCGGGTTGTTGTAGAGCATGATCGGCACGCCGATGCTGTCGCCGATGGCACGGTAATGGGCGAGGATCTCCGCTTCGCTGAGCTTCCAGTAGGACGTGGGCAGCACCATCACCACATCGGCGCCGTGAGCTTCGGCGAAACGCGCGCGGCGCACCGCTTTAGCGGTGGTCAGGTCGGACACGCTGACGACGGTCGGCACGCGCCTGGCCACGTGCCTGATGCTGAACTCGCTGACCTGATCCCACTCTGCGTCGCTCAAATAAGCACCTTCACCGGTGCTGCCCAGCGGTGCGATGGCGTGTACGCCGCCCTCGATCAGTCGGTCGATGGAGCGCCCGAGGGCATCCAGGTCAACGCCCTCACCGTGGGGGGTGAAAGGGGTGATGGTGTAGCCGATGATGCCGTGAATGTTTGCGGTGGACATGGTGTCTCTCCGTTCGATCGATGGGTTCAGTTCAGGCAATCGGCGTGTTGGCGCAGGATCTGCCGGGCGTAGTAGTTGAAAGCGGCGGCATGCCGCTTGGGCCGGGCAATCCAGTCGTGGGCTTCGCGGCCCAGTTCGGGAATGATCGGCTTGATGGTCCCGGCGCTCATCGCCAGCAGTTGCAGTTTCGCGGCGCGTTCGATCAGTTGCGCGATGACACAGGCTTCCTCAACGGTACCGCCGGTGGACAATTGGCCATGATGCGAAAGCAGGATCGCCCGTTTGTCGCCCAGTGCCCCGGCAATCAGCTCGCCTTCCTCGTTGCCCACCGGCACGCCCGGCCAGCCTTCGAGAAGCGCGCAGTCGTCATAGAGCGGGCAGAGGTCCATGTGGGAAATCTGCAACGGCACTTCCAGCATCGACAAGGCTGCAACGTGGGTCGGATGGGTGTGAATGATGCAGTTCACATCCGCTCGGGCGCGGTACACCCAACTGTGAAAACGATTGGCCGGGTTGGGCATGCCGTGGCCTTCGAGCACCTCCAGGTCCTCGTTGACCAGCAGCAGGTTGCCCGCAGTGATTTCGTCGAAACCCAGGCCCAGTTGTTGAGTGTAGTAAGTGCCGGGTTGGGGACCACGGGCGGTGATTTGTCCGGCAAGGCCGGAATCGTGACCATGCTCGAACAGGATGCGGCAGGTCAGGGCCAGCTTTTGCCGGGTGTTCCACGTATTATCCGCCAGGGTATTTTGCATTTGGCTCAGCGCGTGCTTGACCAGTTGCTCTTTGGGCAGTGCTAATGTCTTGGCCATATCGGTGTCCTTTGGGTGATTCAATGGACGTCGGGTTTGCCGTTCACCGGTTCCTCGCAAAGTCGTCGGTGAATGCAAATGACACTAAAGAGGCTATATGACACATTGTGTCATTGGCAAGGACAAATCGTTGCCTCCTTGATGGATAAATCGCTCTACATGTCTATCCGTTTGAAATTACTCAGAAAAAAACTTGGCGTGACGTTGGAAACCCTGGCCGAACAATCCGGCATGACCAAGAGTTACCTGTCGAAAGTCGAGCGTGGGTTGAACACGCCGTCGATTGCTGCGGCCCTGAAACTGGCCAGGGCGCTGAATGTGAAGGTCGAGGAACTGTTCTCTGAAGACAACGTCAGCCTCGACAGCTACAGCCTGGTGCGCAGCCACGAACGGCAACCGTTGGGCGTCAGTGACAACAATTCGGGCTACGCGGTGCTGGCGCATCAGGTCAGCGAACGCAGCTTGTTGCCGTTCATCATCTACCCGCCGGCCGAGTTCACCGACAAGACCTTCAAGGAGCATTTGGGCGAGGAGTTTTTATTCGTCCACGAAGGGCGGGTGGAGGTGGACTTCATGAACGAGCGCGTGCTGCTCGATCGTGGCGATGCGTTGCACTTCAATGCGCAAAAGCCGCACCGGATTCGTTCGGTGGGTGAGGTGCAGGCGCAGTTGCTGGTGGTGGTGCACAGCACTGAAGAATGAGTTGACTGCAAAAGCATCGCGAGCAAGCTCGCTCCCACAGGGATCACGCTGAACCTGTGGGAGCGAGCCTGCTCGCGAATGCGTCAGATCAGTTGCCGCTAAACTTCGACAGGGACCGTGAGCTTCGTGCCACCCAGCGCATGGCTCTTCGAATCAAAAAACCTCAACGCCACACCCGTCCCCTCAAACACCTTCGCGTAATGCCGCTTCTGGTGCTGGATGAAGGCCTTGCTGCGCGGGTAAATCGAGATCGCCACCACCTGCGGTTTCGCCAGGCGCAAGGCATGGATGATGTGGCTGTCCTGCTCCCCCAACGCATGGCCGAAGATGCACAGCGCCTGGCCGTGACCGAGTAATTGCTCGTAGCAGAACGACAGGTAATCCGAACTGCGAATGGTCTTGAGCTTGTCCGCACTCGGGCCTTCATTGACGAACAGCGGCACGTCGTCGAGGGTCTTGATCGTGTTGTTGATGGCGAAATTGCCCAGCAACGTGCCCTCGGTCGACATCAGCTTGCGCGCCGTACCGTCCTGGTTGCGCACCAGATGCAGACCGCCGTGCAGGTACAGCAAACGGGTTTTATCGGTGGCCGTGTCGCTCAGGTCGAAACCGGGTTCGGCACCCTGGAACAGATCGGTGATCGCCTCAGGCTGGTGTTGCACCGCCCAGTAGTTGAGCAGGTCGTAATTGGTGGTGAACACCGTGCGGTAGCTGGCCAGTTCCTGATTGATGGTTGCCAGCGTCGAAGGCACTACCAGCCGCCACGGGATATGCGCAGCGTGCACAGTGTTGATTAGCGCTTCCTTGATCGCGTAGTAGCGATTGCGCGGGGCGGCGGAGCTGACAGCCAGGGCCTTGTTGACCCGGCTGGTGGTTTTCAAGGCGCTCAGTACCTGCTCGAAACTGCGGGTCTGCATCGCATCGAACACGCTCAACTCGGACGGGCTCAGGGGCTTTTCTTCAACGGTGCGGGCGTTTTCGAACAGCGATTCGTAGCCGAAATCGTCCCACACCGCGCGACTGGCACCGTTGCCCACCAGCAAGCCACTGAACGAAGTGGTGCTGCGCAAGGCGTTCCAGTCTTCAAGTTGAGCATCGACATCCTGGAAATCGGTCATTGCGTTCTTCGTCTCACGGCAAAAGGTCTGTGGGCGGCGACTTTATCACGACCGGTGCCTGGACCACGGCACGACGTGGGCGAAGAACGCTATGCTGCGACTTCGCCTGAGCCGACTTCGCCGAGTACCCGATGCTGCAAAAAAGCCTGATCCGCCGTCTCGACCTGATCACCCTGCAACTGTTCGTCGCCGTGCACGAAGAGGGCACGTTGACCCGTGCAGCGGCGCGCGAAGCGATTGCCGTCTCGGCGGCGAGCAAGCGTTTGATGGAGCTGGAGGAGGCGCTGGGCATCAGCCTGTTCGTGCGCCAGGCCAAGGGCATGTCCCTGACGCCGGCCGGTGAAACCCTGCTGCACCATGCCCGGCAGATGTTGTTCAACGTCGAGAAAATGGGACTTGAACTGGGCGAGCACAGCCACGGTGTGCGCGGCTACGTGCGGATGCTCGCCAACCTGTCGGCGATCATTCAGTTTTTGCCCGAGGACCTGCGGGATTTTTCCGAGCGTCACCCACAGGTCAAGACCGACCTCGAAGAACGCCCCAGCGCCGGGGTGATTCAGGGCGTGCTCGACGGCGTGGCCGACCTCGGGATCTGTTCCATCGACAGTGACATCAAGGGCCTGCACAGCGTGCTGTATCGCCAGGACAAACTGGTGGTGTTGATGCCGCCGCACCATCCATTGGCGAGTCGGTCCAGCGTCGCGTTCGCCGATACGCTGGACAGTGATTACGTTGGGTTGCATGCCGCCAGTTCGATCAACATGCGTACCCATGCCGCCGCCCGCGAGGCCGGCAAGGTGCTGCGGGTGCGAATTCATGTGCCAGGGTTCGACGCCATGTGCCGCATGATCCAGGCCAACATGGGGATCGGCATCCTTCCGCAGCGCGCCTATGAATTGTTTGGCCGGGCGCTGGGTTTGCACGCGGTGCCGTTGACGGACGAATGGTCCGATCGGGCGTTGATTCTGGTGGTGCGCGATGAGGCGTTGCTGTCGCCGGTGAGCCGGATGTTGTTTGAGCATTTGCGGGATACAGCCTGATAGTTCTCGGCTGAATGGGCGGGCCTCATCGCGAGCAAGCTCGCTCCCACACTGGGTCGGCGCCGCACTGAGGATCCCTGTGGGAGCGAGCTTGCTCGCGATGACTGACCTGAGGCCACGACAATTTCCCAAAGCGTTCGCATTTCGCGAACACCCGTTGCCAACTGAAGGTTGGATTCCCGAGCTACCTGTCCTCTAGCCTTGGCACATATTCCAAGAACAAGAGGTACCCCGCGATGACTGCCCCTTTGAGTGCGATCAAAGTGATCGAGATCGGCACGCTGATCGCCGCGCCGTTTGCGGCGCGCATGCTGGCCGAGTTCGGCGCCGAGGTGATCAAGATCGAATCCATGGGCCAGGGCGATCCCCTGCGCAAATGGCGCAAGCTGCACGAAGGCACCTCGTTGTGGTGGTACCTGCAATCACGCAACAAGAAGTCCCTGGCGCTGAACCTCAAATCCCCTGAAGGCATCGAACTGGTCAAGCAACTGGCGACCAGCGCCGATGTACTGATCGAAAACCTGCGCCCCGGCGCCCTGGAGAAACTCGGCCTGGGTTGGGACGTGTTGCATGCGCTCAACCCCAACCTGACGCTGGTGCGGATTTCCGGTTACGGCCAGACCGGTCCTTACCGCGACCGTCCAGGTTTTGGTGCCATCGGCGAGGCCATGGGCGGGATTCGCTACACCACCGGCACGCCTGGTTCGCCGCCGGCGCGGGTCGGCGTGAGCCTTGGCGATTCCCTGGCTTCGCTGCATGCGGTGATCGGTGCGCTGATGTCGCTGCTAAGGGTCAAGACCGGGCAGGGCGGCGGGCAAATCGTTGATGTGTCCCTGGCCGAAAGCGTGTTCAACGTCATGGAAAGCCTGGTGCCGGAATACGACATGCTTGGCCATGTGCGCGAACGCAGCGGCGGTGCCTTGCCGGGCATCGCGCCGTCCAACACCTACCTGACGGCCGACGGCGCCTACGTGGTGATCGCCGGCAACAGCGATCCGATCTACAAACGCCTGATGCAAACCATCGGCCGCGCCGATCTGGCCGAGGCCCCGGAGTTCGCCCACAACGACGGGCGTGCAGCCAAGAGCAACCTGCTCGACGCCGCCATCACCCACTGGACCAGCAGTCTGCCCATCGACGAAGTGCTGGCCGCGCTGGAGGCCGCCGAAGTCCCGGCCGGACGCATCTACTCGGTGGCCGACATCGTCGCCGATCCGCACTATCAGGCGCGGGACATGCTGCTCAATGCCGAGTTGCCCGGTGGCGCCACGGTGAAGATGCCAGGCATCGTGCCGAAACTCTCCGAGACGCCCGGCGGCGTGAACTGGTCCGGCCCCGGGCTGGGCCAGCACACCGACGGCATCCTCGCGCAATTGGGCCTGACTGCAACAGATATCGAACGCCTGAAAGTCGAAGGAGTGGTGCAATGATCACCGATTATTCCAACAGCCTGATCGTGCAGGAAGTGTCCCCGCGCGACGGTTTGCAAATCGAGCCCACCTGGGTTGAAACCCACGACAAGATCGCTCTGATCGATCAACTGTCGCTGGCCGGGTTCAGCCGCATCGAAGCCGGTTCGTTCGTGTCGCCCAAGGCCATTCCTGCGCTGCGCGATGGTGAACTGGTGTTCAAGGGCATTAGCCGGCAACCGGGGGTGATCTATGTCGCGCTGATCCCCAACCTCAAAGGCGCGCAACGGGCATTGGCGTGCCGTGCCGATGAGCTGAACCTGGTGATGTCCGCCAGCCAGACCCACAACCTGGCGAACATGCGCATGCGCTGTGAAGATTCGTTGGCCGCGTTCGGCGAGATTGTGCAGTTCGTCGGCGACAGCCCGGTGCGACTCAACGCCAGCATCGCCACCACCTTCGGCTGCCCGTTCGAAGGCAAGATCGATGAGGACCGGGTACTGCAAATCGTCGACGCCTATCAGGAGCTCGGCATCCAGGGCATCACCCTGGCCGATACCACGGGCATGGCCAACCCGCGTCAGGTCGACCGGCTGGTGCGCCGGGTGCTGCAAAGGGTTTCCCCATCGGACCTGACCCTGCATTTTCACAACACTCGCGGTCTTGGCCTGTGCAACGTGCTGGCCGCTTACGAGGCCGGTGCCCGGCGCTTCGACGCGGCCCTCGGTGGCCTCGGCGGCTGCCCGTTCGCACCGGGGGCATCGGGAAACATCTGCACCGAGGATCTGGTGAACCTGTGCGATGAAGTCGGCATTCACACCGGCATCGATTTGCCGCTGCTGCTGAAACTGTCCCGGGGACTGCCGGCTCTGCTCGGCCACGAAGTGCCCGGTCAACTGGCCAAGGCCGGGCGCAATTGTGACCTGCACCCCGTGCCCTCCTGAGCAAACTGCCCTCCTGTAGGAGCGAGCATGCTCGCGATGGACGTCAACGATAACGCTGGATGCCAGATACCCCGCGGCGATCTCAGGTTCATCGCGAGCGAGTTCGCTCCTACAGTGAAATCGAACATTTACCAGACAACAAAAACAATCGGACACCCACGGGAAGTCCGCCTGGAGAAACGCAATGAGCCTTAATGCACTGGAGGCCGGCGCGAGCCCGGCCGTTAGCCACGACGAAGAAAAAGCCCTGGTCAGCAAAGTCGCCTGGCGCCTGATGCCGCTGATCATGGTCTGCTACCTGTTCGCCTTTTTCGACCGCATCAACATCAGCTTCGCCAAGTTTCAGCTGCAGGCCGACCTGAGCCTGAGCGACACCGCTTACGGCCTGGGTGCCGGGTTGTTCGTGGTCGGTTATGTGATTTTCGAAGTGCCCAGCAACATGATGCTGTACAAGGTCGGCGCCCGGCGCTGGATCGCCCGGATCATGATGTCCTGGGGCCTGGCCACGGCGGCCATGGTGTTCGTCAACAGCGAATGGCAGTTCTACGTGCTGCGCTTCGTGATCGGCGCGATGGAGGCGGGTTTCGCTCCGGGCGTGCTGTATTACCTGACCCTGTGGTTCCCGCAGCACTATCGCGGGCGCATCACCTCGATGCTGTTCCTGGCGTCGGCGTTCGCCGGCCTGGTGGGTGCGCCGTTCTCGGGCCTGGTGCTGCAACACCTTGACGGTGTGCTGCAAATGCGTGGCTGGCACTGGCTGTTCCTGCTCGGTGGCGTGCCGTGTATCGGCCTCGGTTTGCTGGTGCTGACCCTGCTCAAGGACCGCATCGAAGACGCCCATTGGCTGACGCCTTCGGAGAAGACTTTGCTGGCCAGCCGTATCGCTCAGCATGAGCCGCACAAGAGCGGTGGCTCGCTGCTCGCCGCGCTACGGATTCCGGGCTTCCTGACCTTGGGGCTGATCTATTTCCTGATTCAGGTGGCGTCCTACGGCTTGAATTTCTGGGCGCCGCAACTGATCCGCAGCGCAGGTACTGAGAGTCCGGTGATGATCGGCTTGCTGACGGCCATCCCGTACATCTGCGGCGCCATCAGCATGGTGGTGATCGGACGGCTGTCCGATGCTTCTGGCGAGCGACGCAAGTTTGTCGCCGGTCTGGTGGCGGTTGGTGCGGTCGGGTTCTTCTGTGCGGGGATCTTCGCCAGTCACACGACCTTCCTGATTATTGCGTTGGGCCTGCTCGGTGCCGGGATCATCGCCTCCATCCCGAGCTTCTGGACCCTGCCGCCGAAACTGCTGGCCGGTGCCGGCGCGGGCGCGGCCGGCGGGATTGCGGTGATCAACACCCTGGGCCAGTTCGGCGGCATCGTCAGCCCGGTGATGGTCGGCCGAATCAAGGACCTGACCGGCAGCACCACGCCGGCGCTGTATGTCATTGGTGTATGTGCGCTGATTGCGGTGGCGCTGTTGCTGTGGGGGTTGCCGCAGAAGTTGCGCACACTCGATAAGTTTTAAAAGATTGCAGCCTTCGGCAGCGCCTGCTCGGACCACGCATCCCGGTAGGCGCTGCCGGAGGCTGCGATCTTTTGATCTTCAAGAAGTCGCTGTCATCGCTTTTTCCGCAGCGTCACTAAACTGAATCAACACCACCCCGGCCACCAACAGCACCACCCCAAACACCTTGGACAAGCTGACTGGCCGCTCCACCAACCCAAACCAGCCAAAGTGATCCAGCAACAACGACCCCACCACTTGCCCCGCCAGCGCCAATGCCATGAACCCCGCGGCACCCAGCTTGGGCAGCAGCACCAATGCCAGGGAAATGAATATCACCCCAAAAGCGCCACCGGCCCACATCCAGAGCGGCGCCTTGCTGATGAATGCCAGTGATGGCAACGGCAAGCGCATCGCAACGATGATCGGCATCAGCACCAGGACGCTCACCAGCAACGAGGCGAGTGTCGCCCACAGCGGATGGCCCAACCCGCGCCCGAGATTGACGTTGATCGCGCTCTGAAACGGCACCACCGCCCCGGCGATCATCGCCAGTCCAATCAGACCGGCCCAATGCAACGTACTCATGATCGATCTCCAACAGGTTTTGCTGGACTCTAGGGTATTCGTCACGCAGATTTAAATTCCGTTTTGTTATCCAGAACATGCAGCAGATGAATAATCTTCGCCGTATCGACCTCAACTTGCTGGTGATCCTCGACGCCTTGCTCAGCGAGCAACACGTGACCCGGGCGGCCGAGCGTCTGCACTTGAGCCAGCCAGCGGTCAGCCATGCGCTGGCGCGCTTGCGTAACCTGCTCGGCGATCCGCTGCTGGTGCGCGCCGGTGCCGGTCTTGTGCAGACTCCGCGAGCGCTGGAACTCGTGGTACCGCTGGCCGCAGCCCTGGCCCAGGTGCAAGCGCTGCTGGCGCCGAACGCCTTCGATCCCGCGACCACCCAGCGCACCTTCCGTCTGGCGATGTCCGACTACGGCGCCGCCATTGTCCTGCCGGGACTGATCCGTACGTTGCGCCGCGAAGCGCCGGGCATCGACCTGCAAATCAGCCATGGAAGCCGCGAAAGCATGCTCGAAGGGGTGCTCAACGGTGACATTGATGTCGCCGCCGGTGTGTTCCCGGAAATGCCCCATGAGTTGCGCAGCACGCACCTGTTCGAAGAGCACTATGCCTGCCTGGTGGACCGCAACAGCCTGCCCGCCGATGGTGGCCTCGACCTGCCCACTTACCTGGCTCGGCCTCACGTCCTGCTGGAAATGCGCGGCAGCGGCACCCCGGAAATCGAACGTGCATTGACTGCATTGCGCGAACGTCGTCGTGTGGCTGTCAGCCTGCCACACTGGAGCGTGGCCCCGGAGCTCATCAGCGGCACCGACCTGATCCTCACCGTCGCGTCGCGCGGCTTGCGCGATATCGATCAGTCTTCATTGGTTGTCGTGCCACCGCCGTTTCACATTCCGTCGTTCACCTTTGTGTTGGCGTGGCATAAACGGCGGGGTGGGGATCAGGCGTTGAACTGGTTGAATCGCAGGATTGGGGAGGGGATCGAACGCTAGAGGCTTTTCTAAAATGGCCTTTACCAATTGGAAGGTGGCAGGCGACGCGTATGAAAAATCCGTAGTACCTGAAGCCGACCTTGGCGAACCCGGTAGGGAATCAAATAGGGGCGATCAGGCATGACCCATTCCCGGGTACCGGGTAGGCGTCCTTCACGGCCCGTCGCTGGAAATCGTGCAAGGTGATCGACACTGGCGAGAATTGCCTGGACAAAATCTGCTGCAGCTTTTGGATTCTCGATGGCAATGTACGCGGCTTCGTCATCCAGATTCTTTAACGCCGTACGCAACCACTCAACGCGCATTCGCCGTCCACTTGTCTGCAATAGCGTTCACTTGTTCTTGTGTCGCGAAGTCACCTTCATCGGCTTCTTTCAAGGCTTTCTGAATTTCCTCGATTTGCCACGCTTCACGGGCCAGGTACTCACGCAGTGCATCCACGGCCAGAAATGATTTGCTGCGGCCCGTTGCTTTGGAAAGACTCGCGAGAGTATCGGCGATTTCGTCTGGTATGCGCAGGGACATAACTGACATGGTGGTCTCGATGTAGTGGTTTGTAATACAACATACTACACCGTCATCAGTGAAGCGGGGCCAGCCCGTTCGTCTGTCGAGATGTTTCAGTCGACAGGCAATGACCTGATATAGACTGGCCATCATTCACCAAGCCGTTCAAAAGGACTCCCCATGACCCCATCGTTGCTAATGGCCGTGCTTGCCTCGGGTTTTATCTACGGCATCACCCCGGGGCCGGGTGTGCTGGCGGTGTTCGGCATTGGCGCGGCCCATGGGCGACGGGCCGGGGCGGGGTTTCTGTGCGGGCATTTGCTCGGTGATGTGGTCTGGTGCAGCACGGCGCTGATTGCGATTGTCGGTGCGCGGGAGATCGGCAGTACCGCGTTCGACGTGCTCGGTGTGCTCAGCGGCCTGTACCTGTTCTGGCTCGGCTGGCGTGCGGTGCGCGCCCGCCGCAGCAGCGCTGATGCGCCGCAAGGCCCGGCGCGGCAGCCGTTCTGGCACGGCATCCTGTTTGGCCTGACCAATCCCAAGGCCTATCCGGTGGCGGTGGCGACGTTCACGGCATTGCTGTCGAGTCGCGCGGAACTGCTCAACTGGTCAATGCTGCCAGCGCTGATCGCCCTGAGTTTCGTCGGCGGGTTGCTCGCCTACGCTATTCTCATCGGCATCGTCGGTGCACGGCGTGTGCGCACCTTGTACCAGCGTCATGAACTGGCAATCACCCGGTTGTGCGGGGTAATGTTCATCGGTTTCGCCATCAATGCGCTGGTCCATGCGTTGCCGGGGCTGATGCCGGAAAAGGCTTGAATGTAATCACAGGGATGCAAGGCTGACGGGGCAGGGATGATTGAAGAGCGCTGCATTATCGGGGCACCCACGCTGAACCATGGAAAACCGGAATTCCGCGCCGCTGGCGAGTTATATCGATCTGTTGCTGGACGCCGTCTGTGCGGTGGATAAGCAGGGCCGCTTCGTCTTTGTCAGCGCGGCATGCGAGCGCATTTTTGGCTACAGCGCCGATGAGATGATCGGCGAGGCGATGATCGACATGGTGCACCCGGGCGATCGCCAGCGCACCCTCGACGCCGCCCGGGAAATCATGGGCGGTGAGCCCAAGCTCAACTTCGAAAACCGCTACCTGCGCAAGGATGGCAGTGTGGTGCACATCCTCTGGTCGGCACGTTGGTCCGAGGACGATCAACTGCGCATCGCCGTTGCTCGTGACATTACCGAGCGTAAGCAGGCCGAGTCCCGGCAGGCAGCGTTGTACGCGATTTCCGAAGCGGCCCATGCGGCAGAGGATCTGCTGGCGTTGTTCAAGCGCATCCACATGATCATCGGCGAATGGCTGCCGGCATTGAGTTTTTCCGTGGCGCTGTACGACCAGCACTGCGCACAGCTGAACTTTCCCTATCACGTCGATGACCACGAGCCACAGCCCGAACAGCCCGGAACCATGACCGGGCGCCTGTGTGTCGAGGTGATCTGCACGGGGCAGCCGATCCTGTTGACTCCGGGCCAGTGCCCACCTCTTGCCGGCTTCGAAATGCTGCAGACCGAACAGAACGCACCCTGTTGGCTGGGTGTGCCGCTGAGTTCGCAAAACGGCACCATCGGCGCGCTGATCGTCAAAAGCATTCCGGGCGGCGAACGCTACACCGAGCAAGACAAGGAGCTGCTGCAATACGTCTGCGCCCAGGTCGCCACCGCCATCGAGCGCAAGCAATTGCACGCCCGCCTGCAACACATGGCCCAGTACGACCAACTGACCCAGTTACCCAACCGCGAGCTGCTGCGCGAACGGCTCAAGGCGTCACTGCAAGTGGCCCGGGAGGGCGGCGGGCGCATGGCGCTGCTGTACGTCGACCTTGACCGCTTCAAGCAAGTCAACGACACCCATGGGCACGCGGTCGGCGACATGCTGTTGCAAGCGGTGGCCAACAGGCTCAAGGGCTGCGTGCGGGAAATCGACACCGTGGCCCGCATCGGCGGCGATGAATTCGTGGTGTTGCTGCACAGCATTCACGCGGCGGACGATACCGACCTTGTGGTCGAGAAAGTCCGCCAGGTCCTGGCTCAGCCCCTGCGCCTGGACGGGCACAGCCTGAATATCCAGCCCAGCATCGGCGTCGCCCAATACCCCGATCACGGCACCGAAGAGAAGCAATTGTTCCGGCATGCCGACGAGGCGATGTACTGCGCCAAACGCGAGCATCACCTGCGACTGGTCTGAAAAACCGCGCACCGTTCGTCGTGGCATCCACGTAATTTTCTAAACCTTTTGGGGCGCGCAAATTCAGATTCTATGCGGGCTACAGCTCGCCGCGACTACCACCAAGAGGAAGAGAATCATGCCTAATTCAAGAAACTCGAACTCGGGGAACTTCGCCAATGATCGAACGAAGGCCTCTGAAGCCGGTCGCAAGGGTGGGAAAACCACCACGACGACTGTCGACAAAGAGCCTGCGAAACCCGACATGGGCCGCAAGCCCGGACAGAAATCCAAGTAATGGATGATGGTGGTTTTGATTGAGAAGCGGGGGCGAAAGCTCCCGTTTGAATTTGAAGAGGAGGGCGCGACCATGAACCGGATGGCCACCCGATTATGTAATACCAGTCTTGCCGCGTTACTGGGCCTGTTTGCCAGTGGCGTCTTTGCCCAGTCGACTGCCGAGTTCATCGACGAGGCCTCGGCAAAAGGTATTGCCGATATTGAAGCTAGTCGCCTGGCGCACCAGAAAGCCGAGTCCAAAGAGGTCAAGGACTACACCATTATCGTCATCAACGACCGCACCACGGCGAACCAGCACCTGGCTAAAATCGCCAAGCAACTGGATATACCGGTCGCCCCCCGGGAAGAAATTGTCGAAAAGGCCAAAGCCCTGATGCCACAAGTCATGGATGGGGCGACCTACGACGAGGCCTATACAGCCAGTCAGGTGAAGACCACGCAGGAAGCCATCGAACAGCTGCAGCAGGAGGCGCAGACCACCGACGTGCCGCAAATCAAGGCGTTCGCCGAAGAAACCCTGCCTAAATTGCAAAATCACCTGGAAATGGCCAAGGCGTTGCAAGCCAGCCGTTGACCTGAAGGTTTGAACACAAACGGCGCGGGGCTTCAGTCACGCGCCGTTTTTCTGTTCAGCACTGGTCCAGATGCGGCTTGGGATTATGCGTTGGGTTCAGGCCGTCGAGGTCGAACACCTGGTTCTCGCCCATGGCGCGGTAGTGCCTGCGCAGCGCCTCCAGTTGCTTGAGGTCCAACGCCTCAAGCCCGAGCATGGCCTGTTGCGCCTCCTTGGTCACCCGCAGCAATTCGTCGACTTTCAAGTGCAGGATGTCGGTGTCGCGGTTCTGCGTGTTCTGGATCAGGAACACCATCAGGAAAGTGATGATGGTGGTCGAGGTATTGATGACCAGTTGCCAGGTATCGTTGAAATGAAAAATCGGCCCGCTCAAACCCCACAGGAAAATCAGGATCAACGCGCTCATGAACGTCTTGGGGCTACCGGCCCAGAGGGCTAGTTTCTGCGCGATTTTTGCGAATTTCATGACCGTGTTCCTTTTGAGGGGGCGCCTGATTTTTCAGACAGTGGCGGGAGAATGAAAATTCGGCTGGGGTTGCAAACCAATGAAGCATGGAGGTAGGCAAGATCTTAATTTTGGGTGGGAATCTTCCTTTGTATCGGTTTGTGTCTAGTATCAATGGCAGTCAATTTGCCAGCATGTGTTCACACGGATCGAAACCGGAAAAGAGGCTACTCATGGAATTCTTCGAAAAATTAGCAAGTCTCGCTGCCAAAGTTCGTTTGCAGAGCGCTGCCATTCAAACGGAAGAAGCGACCAAGAATGCTTTTGTCATGCCCTTTATCAGTACGGTACTGGGCTACGATGTTTTCGATCCGACGGAAGTGACACCTGAATTCGTTTGCGATATTGGAACGAAGAAAGGGGAGAAAATTGATTACGCAATCATGAAGGCTGGTGAGGTTCAGATTCTCATCGAGTGCAAAAAAATTGGTGAGCCGCTGCATATCAATCACGCCTCCCAGCTGTTCCGCTATTTTCATGTCACCAGCGCTCGAATCTCCATTCTCACCAATGGCCAGGTCTATAAGTTTTTCACTGACCTGGACGCGCCAAACAAAATGGACGAGAAGCCATTCCTTGAACTCGACCTGCTGGATATCGACGAGTATTCCGTCCCAGAGTTGGTGAAACTCACCAAATCTGCATTCGATGTGGAGTCGATCATCAGCGCCGCAGGTGAGCTGAAGTACGTCAGCCAAATCAAGAAGGTGATTGCTTCTCAGGTAAGCAAGCCTGACGACGACTTCGTGAAAGTGTTTGCTTCTCGGGTTTACGACGGAGTGATTACTCAGAAGGTCCGCGAACAGTTCCATGAGCTCACGAGAAAGGCTGTGGTGCAGTTTCTCAACGACCAAATCAATGACAGGCTCAAGTCGGCAATGAGTGGCGCCCTCCAGCCTGCGCAGGCCTCTTTACCAGTCGCTACTGGTGACACTGAACAATCCGATGTTCGAGATGAGCCAGAGGACAAAGTTCTGACGACATTGGAAGAACTGGAGGGCTATCACATCGTCCGGGCCGTGGTTCGGTCGGTTGTTGATGCCAAGCGGATTGTTCAGCGTGACACACAGAGTTACTTCGGCATCCTGCTCGACGACAACAACCGCAAGCCGATCTGCCGACTGCACTTCAACCGATCACAGAAATACATCGGCATATTTGACGAAGAGAAGAATGAAACCCGGCATGCAATCAACTCCGTTGATGACATTTACGAGTACTCGGATCATTTGAAGAAGACTGTCGGGTACTACGATTAAGATTGCTGTCTAGCGACGAAAAAACTGACTAATAGAGCCTAGGCCGATCAGTTAAGGTGAAAAACTGTGGGAGCGAGCT
This sequence comes from Pseudomonas jessenii, assembly GCF_002236115.1. Taxonomy (GTDB): domain Bacteria; phylum Pseudomonadota; class Gammaproteobacteria; order Pseudomonadales; family Pseudomonadaceae; genus Aquipseudomonas; species Aquipseudomonas jessenii. The sequence goes on from NZ_NIWT01000004.1 coordinate 732,572, forward strand.
TGCTCGCGATAGCGCCATGTCAGTCGACGACGATGTTGACTGTGCAATCGCCATCGCGAGCAAGCTCGTTCCCACAGAAGTTTTCGCAACAAAGGTGGAATAGAGCAGAGCCTATTGGCCGATGTATCGTAGTGAACTGGTGGTCTGCCCAGATCACGACAACGTACCGACAGGAGAACGCAATGAGTTGGTCCGCCAAACAGTACGTCGCTTTTGAAGATGAGCGCACCCGTCCCGCCCGTGACCTGCTGGCGGCTGTCCCCGCCGGGGACGTGCGCTTGGCCATCGATATCGGTTGCGGGCCCGGCAACTCCACCGAGTTGCTGGTGGAGCGCTTTGCCGATGCCACGGTGCGTGGGCTGGACAGTTCCAGCGACATGATCGACGCCGCGCGCAAGCGCTTGCCGCAGGTGCAGTTCGACATCGCCGACATCGACACCTGGAATGACAGTGGCCCGTTCGATGTGATTTTCGCCAACGCGGTATTGCAGTGGGTGCCTGATCACGCCACGTTGCTACCGTCGCTGGTGAGCAAACTGGCGCCGGGTGGCAGCCTGGCCGTCCAGATGCCTGACAACCTGAATGAACACTCGCACCGCTTGATGCGTGAAGTCGCCGCTGATGGCCCATGGGTCGGCAAACTGGCAGGTGCCGCCGGGCAAAGGACCGAAATGGCCGATGCCAGTGGCTACTATTCGATTTTGAAAGCCTGTTGCACCCGCGTCGATGTGTGGCGCACCACTTACCATCATCCGCTCGCAGGCGGTGCATCTGGCGTGGTGGAGTGGTTCAAGGGCAGTGGCTTGCGACCGTTTCTCGATCCGTTGGACGAGGCGGAACGGGCGCAGTATCTGAAGCAATATCAGACTGCTATCGAGCGGGCGTACCCGGCCATGGCCGATGGTTCGGTGCTGTTACCATTTCCGCGACTGTTTATCGTCGCGACCCGCTGAAGCAAAACAGGGACAGTTGATGAGCGTCATCTGCCCCTTTTTTCGATTTTGAATAATCACTGTGGCTTGTTCTTTTTTGAGCGTCGGGCACTCAAGTACTCAAAGGCAAAGGAGGCAAAGCCGAACAACCCGATCAATGAAATGATCATGATTCCCAACTCTGAATTGTGCATGTTGATCTCCAGGCGAAGGATGAGCCGGGAGAATAAGGGAACTGTTGCTGGGCTCAACGCAGCTCTACGGCTTCTTTACTCGCTTGCGGTGATCTATACGCAAAAGATATGAGCGTCCAGGTGGCAGGGTCACATTCAGCGCTGAACACCAACCCACTGTTTTGAGTCATATCAGGGGCTCCAATCAGTTACTCGATCACGTCGATTTCCACCAGTGCCCACGTACAGCCAGCGTACCTTGGATTAGATGTGTGCAGGGTAACGCTGCTGGCTGAGGGGAAGGGTGCACCGTTCTCGGCGAGCATCTCGAAATACCCCTCAATGGCTTGTTGAACCATGGCTATTGCATCTTCCAGATCTTCACCGGCGCTAAAACAACCTGGCACATCCGGGACTTCAACACCCCACGCATGTTCGTCGTCGTCCATGAAAATCGCAATCGGGTAAAACATGTTCATGGTCCTCCGTGAACACAGCGGGTGAGGTTATGAACCCCAAAGGGCGCCCCCGAAAGGCGCCGGGTGGACTGTCAGGATGGTTCTGCATCCATGCGTCGAGCGATAACGTCCAGCACATCGCAACCATCGCGCAATGGCACGCAGCAGAGCAATGCGGAGTCGCTGAGTACAACTGTGTCAGAGGTCAGGTCGCCGCGCATTGCGAGGTTTTCAAGAAGCTGCGTCACGGCGCGAATTCTGTAGCTGGCGGTGCTGAGCAGGGAATGCAGGGGTTGGGTGGTGTTGACGTAGAGGGAGGGGAGGTCGTCGGCGTTGCTGGTTAAAGCCATATATTCATTCATGAGTGATTCCTTGAATTGAAGTGAACTACCACTCAGTGTCGCCAAACAAAAGGTGGTAGCTGTACGCAGGTTGGCGAACCGGGACAAGGCAAACCGGTAGACCCAAAGGTCTCCCACGCACAGCCACCATAAACAGGTAGCCAAGTGCGTTCAGAAACGCTCCGAGACAGCTCGGAGGTTTCTATGCTTTGCCATCAAGTCGCCAAACCCGATACGCCATTTGGGCGCGGTCGGACTATAGGTCTCATGACAAAGGCACAGCAATGCGCAAGTCTACGGACATTTCCCAGTGTCGTGTAGGACGTTGCTTTTTCTAACGTTGACCCCTGCTGGGCCCTTAAAAGTAGGGCATTAACGCTAGCGTTGGCAGGCGCATCACCAGATCCCGCGCACAAAAAAACCGGTCACCCGGACCGGCTTTCTCCTGAGCTGCAGATGTACGCTATCCAGTTCTACCGGAGATCACTCTTCACTGGCCCCCATCAATCGATCCTCAAACGCCGAACGCACTGCATCCACAACACGTTGCGCCATGCGCTCATCTTCAAGTATTGGGTACCCTTTTTTCAGCTTACCGGAGACCTTCCAAGCATTTTCCTTGATCGAGCGGATGATGCGATTGGCATCCTGATCCGGCATTTCGATCACTTCTTTGAGTTGTTCCTGCGCTCGCTGAAAGATCACCAGTACTCTGGCCTCATCTGCCATCTCCGTACGAATCGTATGTTCGACAACGCGTGCGGTGTAGAGAACGTGCTCGGTCAGGTCTGGGTACCGCCAGGCAAAGCTTGCGTCTACGTATTCATCGAAGTTGAAATTGCTAAGCGTTTCGTCCTCGTAGGTCACGAGTTCGCCAAACCGATAGGCTGCCGCGTAACGGCGCATGAACGGTCGTGAGAATACTTCAAGCGTACGATCGTAGCCGGCCCTGAAATCGATAGAGCTGGTGATCGTGGCTGACACGGGCAGAATCACTCCGTCGGGCACTGCCTTATCCCGGATCAAGGTGTCATTGATTAGAAAGCGATGGATCCGGCCGTTGCCGTCACGCATTGGATGGATGTACACGAATCCGAATGCAAGCACCGCGGCGCGCGCCACTGACTCGGCACCACGCGTTGCGACCTCGAACTCGTTGAGGCCTTCCAGGAGGGGGGCAAGATCTTCAAAGTGCGGGGCAATGTAATGCACGATGTCTTCGCGCATTGTCGCTTGTCCCACGAAGACAGGGGAGCGCCGCAAGCCTAGTCCGATGGCATCGTGGCCCAGAATGCCGGCTTGCAGGGATCGAAGGGTGTCGTTGCTCAATGGGGCATCTATATGGCCGCAGTGCTGGGCAATGACATGCGCAAACCGCTGGATGCGATCGGCCTGGTCGGCTTCCTTTTCGATGAGGAAACTCGCGCGCGATTCCTTGAACGTCAGCCAGCTGGCCGTTCGCATCAGGATGTCGGAACCAAAGGCTTGATCCAACTCATCCAAAGCCGCACGCAGATCGAATTGCAAGGCCTCCCGCACTGGCTCGGTACGACGAACCAAGGGGCAGAAGTCGGGTGTCCCTGGCAGATTGTTATTGATTCGCCAGCGCCGCGTTCGCAACGACTCACGACGAGTCAGGTAATTTTGTGGTGAAAGTACATCAACATAGGCGCCATTGGTCACATCAGGCACCTCCAGACGTTCCCCTGTCAGCCATTCGTAGAGGAATCCTGTGCGACGGGCATACTGGCCAAAAGGCTCCCGTCGACACCAGTCTTCAACAGGCTGCGGGCCTATGGCCGCAAACAGGCGAGCAAAGAACTCGAGATGAATCTCTTCGTATTTGAGACCGAACTCGAAATGCCCTGCGAAATCGTCTGCAGGGCGGTAGCGTGGCGGATACCTGTTCTCCACGTTTCCAGCGCTTTCACGGCTGACACGTACGGTGCCAATCATCGACTGTACGCGCAGAGGCTGCGCCAATGCGATGTTGTAACGGTTCGCGAGGGTCTGGAAACCGACTTGCATTGACGAAATCCTTTACGGAGACAGGAAAAACGCTAACGAAACTTCCGTATTATGGCGAAACGATAATTTCGTGGGTGGAAAAATACTAATGCTGGATGAAATTTGATACTGAATTCGTATTTTTGGAGAAAAACGCTAATAGCTTTCAGAGTAGCCGACACAGCCGCGAAAGAAAGAATGTACTCACCGATTGATCACAGAAAAGTGACCGACCAAGCTATCCATAAATCCGACGCCATCAAATTACGCCCATAAAAAAACCGGCCATCAAGGCCGGTTTTTTCTGTCTCTGCATCCCCCGTCAAAACAACCCTGACGTGAGATCAAAATTCGATTGGAGCGGGTGAAGGGAATCGAACCCTCGTTATCAGCTTGGGAAGCTGGAGTAATGCCATTATACGACACCCGCTCAGAGCGCTGACTTTGTACCAGATACGGCTGCGGATTTGAAGTTTTTCTTTACGTGGAGCGGGTTTAACGCAGATGTGACAAAAAAGCCCGGACCGCATGACGGTCGATCGCGGGCAAGCCTCGCGCCTGCAGAATACGTTTAACGCAGCAGGGCGGGGCTTGCTCGCGATGACGCTACTTCAGCCTGCCAATGCATGGTGTTCCTGGACGTTGTGGTAACGCGGTCGGCTTTCGAGTTGCGCTGGTTTCAGAAAGCCCATCAGTGCGTTGCGGCTGTCTCGGCAGGCGGCTTTGTGCTCCATGTCGAGAAAGTGGCCGGTGGCCTGAATGGTGCTGAACGTGCTGTGTTGCACGTGGCCGGCGAACAACCGGGCGTCGTCGGCGGCGGTGTATTCGTCCCATTCGCCGTTTAGGAACAGCACCGGCACGTCGATTTTCTTCGCCGCGTGCAGGTAGCACTGGCGATCGCTGTGCAGCACGTCGCTGATGTGGAAGTGCATCTGCCCGTACTCATGTTCGGCCAGGGAGCTGACGTGGCGATAGTTGAAGCGCTTGAACAACGACGGCAGGTGTTTGCCGATGGTGTCGTTCACCAGGTGCCCGACCCGGTCGCGATCCAGGTTGCCGAGGTGTTCGACGCCGCGCTCGAGGTAGTCGAGCATGTGCGCGTTGATCACCGGGGAGAACGAGCTGATCACGGCTTTTTCGATGCGCCGTGGCCGTTGCGACAATGCCATCATGGTCGCGGCACCGCCCCAGGAAAACGACAGCACGTGCTCGGCGGCGAAGTGGTCGATCAGCTCCAGCAGGATCTGCCCTTCGATTTCCTTGGTGAGCATTTTTTCATGCAGGTTGTGGGCTTTTGACCGGCCCGCGTAGGGCTGGTCGTAGCAGACGACGTTGAACTGCGGATGGAGGTTTTTCACGGTTTGTGCAAACGACGCAGTCGTAGCCATCGAGCCGTTGACCAAGATAATGGTCTTCTCTGCGGCGTCTGCGCGATAGAACTCCGTGTAAACCCGATACTGACCCTGTATATCCAGCACAGCGATTTCTGGCCTCATGTCATAAGACTCCTGGCAAGCGGGTATGCGCGCAAATGAGATTGCACGAGCTTTGTGACAGGTAGGCATACGCCTGGAATTTGAGAGGCCCATGTCGATCCATTGCAGTCCGGTCGACGGGTATTGTTATTGGCGGGCAGTCTGCCGGATGAGGCCGGAACCCTTGGGTTCCTACCGGCAAAAAGTTTCTTAGAAGTATGTGGTGACTCGTCGGTCACATTTCGGCCGACGTCCTGATTCAAGCAGGGGTCACATCATTGCGCAAGTGCCGTTGGTAAATTGTTCGACAACTTTCTGCTGAGCGGTCGCGCGTTTAGATCGATCCGATCTCTTCGTCGGTCAGCGGGCGGTATTCGCCCGGTTTCAAGGCGTCGTCGAGCACCAGCGACCCCATGCGTTCGCGATGCAGGCGCATCACCTTGTTGTCGAAGTGGCCGAACATGCGCTTGACCTGGTGATAGCGGCCCTCGACGATGCTCAGGCGTGCGCATTTTGGCCCGAGCAGCTCTAGCCCGGCGGGTTGTGTGGTGAGGTCTTCGAAGGCGAAGTACAGCCCTTCGTTGAATTTGATCGCGTACTCGGGGCCGATGTCCTGCTCGGTTTCGACGTAATAGACCTTGGGCAGTTTGGTCTGCGGTTGGGTCAGGCGTCGCGACCAGGTGCCATCGTTGGTGATCAGCATCAGGCCGGTGGTGTTGAAGTCCAGGCGTCCGGCGATGTGCAGTTCGTCCTTGTCCGGTTCATGGATCAGATCGAGCACGGTCGGGTGCTGCGGATCCCGGGTGGCGCTGACGCATCCGGCGGGCTTGTGCAACATGAAATGGCGCAGGGGTTTACCGACTTGCAGCACCTCGTTGTCAACTTCGACGCGGCTGAATTCGCGGACTTCGCTGTGCGGGTCGCTGACGATTTTTCCGTCAACCCTGACGCGTTTTTCCACCAGCAACAAGCGCACCTGCTTACGGTTGAAGCACGGCAGGTTGCTGAGGAAACGGTCGACACGCATGACTTAAGGATCGGTAAGGACAGGGGCGCGCATCTTACTTGATCGACCCGGACGCTGCTTGCAACTGCGCCTCGACTTCAGCGCAGCGCGGGCACAGGCACGAGGCGTCGCGCAGTTCCGCCGGCAGCGCCTGGAGCACCGCCGGGTCGATGCTGACGCCGTAGCACCAGCAGGCGCGGTCGGCGGTTCGCGGGTCGGCCAGGGCGCAGTCGTTGGATGCACCGCAGGCCGGGCAGAGGTCAGGCTGGTTCATAGCTGAAGTGAGGTTTTTCCACGCAGGTTCGGTTACGGCCAGTTTGCTTGGCCCGATACATCGCATGATCCGCCCGTGACAGCAGGCTGTGCAAGGTGTCATCGGGCTGCTGGGTGGTGAGGCCGATGCTGACGGTCACATGCAAGGCCTGACTGTTGTAGGCATAGCGCTGTTGTTCCACGTGCTGGCGAATTTTCTCGGCAATCATCAGGCCGGTCTTACCGTCGGTATCCTTGAGTAGCACGATGAACTCTTCACCACCCCAGCGGCAGACGATGTCGGAGTGCCGCAGGCAACTTTCCAGATCCCGGGCGAAACCGATCAGTACCTGGTCGCCGGCCAGGTGGCCGTAGGTGTCGTTCAGCGCCTTGAAGTGATCCAGGTCCAGCAGCAAAGCGGTCAGCGGCTTGGGCTCGCGCCGGGCTTCGTGCATGGCCTGCGCGGCCAGCAGGTCGAAGCCGCGACGGTTGGGCAGTTCGGTCAGGCTGTCGAGGATGGCCTGGGCCTGGATCTTGTCCTGATAGCGTTTGATCACCCGGTTGAGCAGGGCCAGCACGATCAAGGTGACCAGCAAGCAGATCAGCAGGTTGAGGTACAGCGACTGGCGGATTTCACCGAGGGCGCTGTCTTCGCGTTTGTCGACGAACAGGTACCAGTTCAGCTCCGGGATAAACCGCACGTTGAGGAAATGCCCCTGGCCCTGCACGGAGTATTCATAGCTGCCGCTGTGGGGTTTGGGCAGCCGGCTGACCAGGTCTTTCATGCTGTCGAGTTCGCTGAGTTTCTGCCCGATGTGCGCACCCTGCGGACCCCCTTCGGCGCCGGTGAGCACCAGGCGCCCGAAGTTGTCGACGAAATACACACTGCGTTGATAGCGCTGCTGGTACTTGTCGATCAGCTTGATCACGGCATCGACGGTCAGGCCAACCCCGGCCGCGCCGATGAATCGGCTGTTGTAGTCGTAGACCTTGTAGTTGATGAAGAAGGTCAGGTTGTCCTTGTTGGCGAGATCCGGGTCGACGTTGATCTCGTACGGATCCTTCATGTCCCGCACGCGAAAGTACCAGGCATCGCGGGGCTCGGTGGTCTTGACCTGCTTGAGCACACCCTTGGCGTGGTAGTAGGTCAGGCTGGTGTTGGAGACGAAGAACGCGGTGTAGGCGCCGTAGTGGGTCATGACCTCGTTGAGGTAACGGGTCATCTGGTCGGAGTCCTTTTCACCATTGACCACCCAGTCGCGCATGAAGGTGTCGCGGGCCATCATCGAGGAAATCAGGATCGGCCTGACGAGGTCTTTCTGGATTTCCGAGTAGACCGTATCCGACGTCAGCGGCAGTTCGGTGTTGACGATGTTGTCGCGGATCGAGGCCCGGGAGGCGTAGTAACTGAGGAAGGAGGTGGCGAGGAAACCTGCGCCCAGCAATGCGACCAGCGTGAGCACCAACGAACGTTGAGAGTACAGCGGCGAGCGAAGCGGCATGGCAGTTCCATTGGCAGTCATCCGATGGTTGCATTCTAATGGCACTGCGGGGAAATAACCCATGTTCCACGGAGGTTGCGCGTGGTCCTTGTGGGAGCTAGCTTGCTCGCGATGGCGGTGTGTCAGTCACATCAATCGTGAATGTGCTGACGCCATCGCGAGCAAGCTCGCTCCCACAGGGGTTGGTGTTGCATGTGAGTCTGGTGTTTAGCCGAGTGTTTTCAGATACATCCGCCACCCGCCCAAATGGCTGATGTCCACCGCGCCCTCCAGCCCATACGCCTCGCAGATAAACCCGCTCTCCCAGCGACCGTCCGCCAGTTGCACCTTGCCCAATCCCAATGGCGCCGGAATTCCGGTCAGGAACGAGCCCAACTCGCTGCTCGGCAACTCCCAGACTTCCACCGCAATCGCCACGCCGCCATCCTTCACGCGGACCATGCCCGGACGAAACGGCGGGCCGCCGGCCAGGGCATGGAGTTGATAGTCCGGTGAGCTGAATGTCGTTTCCACCAAACGGGCACCGCGCTGCTTGAGCTGCCAGTTCAACGCCAACCCGTCCAGGTGCGCCCCACAGACCACCAGTCGCGCTCGATCATGGCGTGCAACCGTCGCCGGTGCAGGCGCGGACAGGCCTTGCTGACGCTGCAAGGCATCCGCCACGCCCAACAGATACTGATCGGTAAAGGCCCGGCCAAACAGCGTCACGCCCCAGGGCAGGCCGTTGTCCATGAACGCGCCGGGCACAGCAACGGCGGCGTAGTCGAGCAGGTTCATGAAGTTGGTGTAGTAGCCCAGTTCCGAATTGCGCAGCACCGGTTCGGCCTCGAGTTCCGCCAGCGTCACCGGGCGGCCGATGGTTGGCGTGACGACGCAATCCAGGCCTTGCAGTGCTGTGTCGCACAGGGCTTTGAGCGCTTGCAGCCGGTATTGGGCGCGGAAGGTTTGTACGCCGTCGACGGCGGGTGCCTTGGCCAATACGGCGCGAATCACCGGCAACACGGCCTCCGGGTTTTGCGCCATCAACTCCCCGGCCACGCTGTAGCGCTCGGCCACCCACGGGCCTTCATAGAGCAAGCGTGCAGCCTCCAGAAACGGCGACAGGTCCAGTTCCACTGCTTCGCCGCCCAGGGCCTTGAGGCGGTCGATGGCATCACCGAACAACAGTGGGCCTTCAGGGCAACCGAAGAATTGCAGGTCCTGTGCACGGGGTACGCCGAAACGGAAGGGGCGTGGTGTACCGAACGCCGAACCGTCGTTCCACAGCGGGTTACTGCGGCTGTATTCGTCCCGAGGGTCCAGGCGTGCGGTGAGCGCCAGCAACTGACTGGCTTCCCGCGCCGTGGCGGTGAAGGTAGTGACGCAATCCAGCGTACGACAGGCCGGAACCACGCCAGCCGTCGAGATCAGGCCCTTGGTGGCCTTCAGGCCGACCAGGTTGTTCAACGCCGCCGGCACACGACCGGAGCCGGCGGTGTCGGTGCCCAGCGCAAAGCTCGCGACCCCGAGCGCCACCGCCAGCGACGATCCGGCGCTGGAACCGCCCGACGGATACTCCGGCAATACGCTGTTGGGGCACGCGCCGTAGGGTGAGCGGCTGCCATTGAGCCCCGTGGCGAACTGGTCGAGATTGGTCTTGCCCAGCGGGATCGCACCAAGGGCCAGAAGTTGTTCGACGATGGTCGCCGAGCGCTCCGGCACGTAGGCGAATGCCGGGCACGCCGCCGTGGTCGCAATGCCCGCCAGGTCGATGTTGTCCTTGATCGCGAACGGCACGCCATACAGCGGCAGGCTGTCGAGGTCGCGACCATCGAGGGCGGCGAGGTAAGGCTCCAGTTCAGCGACACTGAGCAAATGGATGAACAGGTGATAGTCCGGGTTCAGTGCCGCGGCTTTGTCCCGCAGTTGCAGCAGCAATTGCCGTGGCGTGGTGCAGCCTTCGCGATAAGCGCCGCGCAGGGCGTCGAGTTGCAGATTGATGTTCATGGCATGAGTCCTTTTCAAAATGGGTTCAGTCAAGTTCCAGCACCACGACGCGCTGCCCGGCGCGCACCGCCGAACCCGGTTGCACGCGAATCTCGCGTACCACGCCGGCCATTGGCGCGAGCAGGGGGATTTCCATCTTCATCGACTCCAGGATCACCAGCACATCGCCGGCCGCGACCCGACTGCCGGCCTGGACCTGAACCTGCCAGAGGTTGCCGGCGATGTGGCTGTCGACGCTCTGTTGGCCGTTTTCCAGCGGTGCATCCTCGATGGCCTCCGGGGCCGCTTCTTCACTGTCGAAATGCGCCTGGCCACTGGCGATCCAGCGTTCGCGCTCGGCATTGAATGCGCCTTTTTGCTGATCGCGAAACGCCTCGATGGTCTCAGCTTCCCTGGCCAGGAACGCCTGGTAATCCGCCAGATTCAACTGGCTGTGCTCGATGTTCAGGTCGAAGCGCCCGAGGGGGAAATCCCGGCGGATGCGCAGCAGTTCATCGGCGCTGACCGGGTAGAAACGGATCTGGTCGAAAAACCGCAGCAACCAGGGTTTGCCATCGAACGCGGCGACTTCGCGGTAGCGGTTCCACATCTGCAACGTGCGCCCGACAAACTGATAGCCGCCGGGGCCTTCCATGCCGTAGACGCACATGTAGGCGCCACCGATGCCCACCGAGTTTTCCGCGGTCCAGGTGCGCGCCGGGTTGTACTTGGTGGTCACCAGGCGATGGCGCGGGTCGAGCGGGGTGGCGACCGGGGCGCCGAGGTAGACGTCGCCCAGGCCCATCACCAGGTAACTGGCGTCGAACACTGTGCGCTGCACTTCATCGAGGTTCGGCAGGTCGTTGATGCGGCGGATGAACTCCAGGTTGCTCGGGCACCACGGCGCGTCCTTGCGCACCGTGGTCATGTATTTCTCGATGGCCAACTGGCACGCCGGGTCGTCCCAGGACAGTGGCAGATGCACGATGCGCGAGGGCACTTGCAGGTCCTTGGCGGCGCACACGGCGTCCCATTCGCCGGCGACGATGCCGAGCAGGTCGGACAGCGGCAGTTGCTCGGGTTGGTAGTGGACCTGCAGTGAGCGAATGCCGGGGGTGAGGTCGATCACACCGTGCAGGTCTTTGCTTTCCAGCGCCTGCATCAGGGCGTGGGCGCGGAAACGCAGGACCAGATCGAGTTCCGGGGCGCCGATTTCCAGCAGCAGGTGGGTGTCGCCGGACAGTCTTGCGACCAGCCGGGTGTCGTCCTGCCCAATGTCCAATACCACAGGCGACTCAATCCCCTGTGGGAGCGAGCTTGCTCGCGATGACGGCATCACATCCGACATCTGTGTGACTGAAACACCGCTATCGCGAGCAAGCTCGCTCCCACAGTGATCCCATTTCAAGGCGAGGCTGCGGGCGGTCTTGAGGTCGACGGGCAAGAACTGCACCTTGTCCCCGGCCTTGAGCTGCCCCAGTTGCCAAAGATCCGCCTCGATCACGGTCACCGGGCACACGAACCCGCCAAGGCTCGGGCCATCCGGGCCGAGGATCACCGGCATGTCACCGGTAAAATCCACCGCGCCGATCGCATACGGATTGTCGTGGATGTTCGACGGATGCAAACCGGCTTCACCGCCGTCGGCACGCACCCACTCAGGCTTCGGTCCGATCAGGCGAACGCCGGTACGGCTGGAGTTGAAATGCACTTCCCACTGCGTGGCGAAGAAGGTGCCGATGTAGTTTTGCGTGAAGTATTCCGGGGCGCCGTGGGGGCCGTAGATCACGCGAATCTGCCGAACTGCCGGCAACTTGGTGGCCTGTTCTTCAGCCAGTTGCTGACCGGCACTGCGATCATTCAGGGCTGGCAGGTGCAACACATCACCGGCTCGCAACGCGCGACCACCGTGGCCGCCAAACTGGCCGAGGGTGAAGGTGCTTTTGCTGCCCAGATAGTCCGGCACTTGCAGGCCGCCGCGCAGGCACAGATAGGTGCGCGCACCTGCGCCTGCGATGGTGCCAAGGCTCAACATTGCGCCCGCTGGAATCAGCAGTGCCGTGTTCATCGGTACGCTTTCGCCGTTCAAAGCCAGCGGAATCACCGCGCCGGTCACCGTCACCACCGTCTCGCAATTGAAGCGCAGCAACGGTCCGCTCATGGTGATTTCCAGCGCCGCCGCGCCTTCGTCATTGCCCAGCAAACGGTTGCCCAGGCGCAGCGCGCGACTGTCCATCGGCCCGGATGGCGGTACGCCCACCGCCCAGTAACCGAGTCGGCCGGGATAGTCCTGAACGCTGGTCTGGGTGCCGGCGCTGAGCACCTCGAAGGTGTTGGCCTGATACACCAGGCCTTCCAGGCAACGGGTCCATGGCTGGCCGCTGGCGAAAGGCACATCGAGCAGAATCTGCCGCAGGTAGTCGCGGTTGGTTTCCACGCCGTAGAGCAGGCTGGCCCCCAGCGCCTGATGCAGATCCGTGCTGGCCTCTTCGCGAGTTGGCGCCCAACTGATGACCTTGGCGATCATCGGGTCGAAGTAGGGCGGGATCTCGCAGCCAGCCTCGACCCAGGTGTCGATACGCAATTGAATGCCATTGGCCACCGGGAAATCCACGGCGGTTAGCAAGCCTGGGCTGGGTTGAAAGTCGCGACCCGGATCTTCGGCATACAACCGCGCCTGAATCGCATGACCCACCGGTTGCAAACCCTGCATCAGTTCGCACAGGGGCGGCAGATCGCCGGCCGCCAGTTGCACCATCCAGCGCACCAGGTCGACGCCCCACACCTGTTCGGTGACACCGTGTTCTACCTGCAAACGGGTGTTCACTTCCAGGAAGTAGAAGCGCTGGGCCTCGCTGTCGAACACAAACTCCACGGTGCCGGCGCTGCGGTAATTCACCGCTTTGGCCAGTTTGATCGCCGCCGCGCACAGTTCATCGGCCATGCCGTCGGGCAGGTTCGGTGCCGGGGTTTCCTCGAGGACTTTCTGGTTGCGGCGTTGTACCGAGCAGTCACGCACGCCGAGGGCGATCACTTCGCCGCGACCGTCGCCGAACACCTGTACTTCCAGGTGCCGGGCGCGCTGGATGTACTTTTCGATGAACACCCCGGCGTCGCTGAAATTGTTCTGGCCCAGGCGCTTGACCGCTTCGAAGGATTCGCTCAACTCGGCCGCGCTGCGGCACACGCGCATGCCGATGCCGCCACCGCCAGCGGTGCTCTTGAGCATCACCGGGTAGCCGACCTGTTCACCGGCCAGCAGCGCGGCATCGAGGCTGTCGAGCAGTTCGGTGCCTTCGAGCATCGGCACGCCGTGTTGTTTGGCCAGGGCGCGTGCGGTGTGCTTGAGGCCGAACACCCGCAGTTGTTCGGGCGTCGGGCCGATGAAGGCGATATTGGCGGCCTCGCAGGCTTCGGCGAACGCGGCGTTTTCCGAAAGAAAGCCGTAGCCGGGATGGATCGCGGTGGCGCCGGTGGACTTGGCGATGGCGAGGATCTTGTCGACCGCCAGGTAAGTTCCAGCTGCTGCACCTTCACCGAGGCTGTGGGCCTCATCGGCTTGCAGGATGTGCAGGCTGGCGGCATCGGCTTCGGAGTACACGGCAACGCCCTGCACTTGCAGTTCACGCAGGGTCCGCAGGATGCGACAGGCAATGGCGCCACGGTTGGCAATCAGGACTTTTTCGAACATGGCATAACCCCTGGAGGGGATGCGGGCCGTCCCGCAGTTTTTCGATGAGAGCCGGGGTCGTCCCCGACGGAAAAAAACAATTCTCTAAAACACACCACCGAACACCTGTAGGAGCGAGCCTGCTCGCGATGGTCGTGAACGATTACGCGTGAAACCAGATGCCCAGCGGTGGCTTCGGTTTTTTCGCGAGCGAGCTCGCTCCTACAGGGGGTGGTGGTGTTCCTGAGGTTTGAGGCACTGGCCGGAACGGGCCTGGCACAAGGCGAACAACCAGCGACGCAACCGCGAGAGCTTCAGTTCCATACCAGCAGCTCCGCAGGGGTGGGGTTGTAGGCGTTGCAGGGGTTGTTCAGTTGCGGGCAGTTGGAGATCAGCACGATCACGTCCATCTCGGCCCGCAGGTCGACGTACTTGCCCGGTGCCGAGATGCCGTCTTCGAAGGTCAGGCCGCCGTCGGCAGTGACCGGCACGTTCATGAAGAAGTTGATATTCGGCCCGATGTCGCCCTTGCCCAGGCGGCCATCGTGAGCACAGGCGCGCAGGTAGTTGTCGCGGCAGCTGTGCATGTAGCGTTTTTCCAGGGCGTAGCGCACGGTGTTGCTCTCTTGCGCACAGGCGCCGCCGAGGGTGTCGTGACGCCCGCAAGTGTCGGCGACGATGGTCAGCATCGGCTTGCCGAGGTTGGAATACAGCACGCTGCCAGTGCTCAGGTACACGCTGTTTTGCCGACGCAGGGTGCGCTGCACGTCGTAGCGCTCCCTGGGATTGGCGAGGCTGTAGAACAGGGTGTCGACGGCTTGATTACCTTCAAGGTCGAGGATGCGCAGGGTCTGTCCGGCCTTGACCTCCATCAGCCAAGGCTCGCCGGCGGGGATGGTGGCGCGGTAGATCGCGGTGTCTGGTTGCTTGTGAACGGTAGCGATTGCGAGTGACATGGCAGCGATCCTCAGGCAAACAAACGGTCGGTGTTGATGAAACCGCGCTCGTTTTCCGGGCGCGAGGTACGGCAGTGTTCGGCGACGGTGGCGTCGGCGTTCATCCAGCTGAGCTTCAGCGGTTTCGGTGCATATTCCGGCGACGGGTCCATCGGGTGCTGCAGGGCGGTGAGCACCACCAGGGTGTCCATCGGCGCGTACAACTCGATGTAGTCGCCAGCCTTGGAATTGCCCTCGACGAAATGGAAGCGCCCGGCTTCATCGACGTTCACGCGGCTGAACAGGTTGAGGGTCATCAATAGGTCGGACAGGCCCAGCCCCCACTTGCCCAGCTCCACCAACAGGTTGTCGGTACCGTTGCGAAAGAAGCCGTTGCGCAGTTCCTGATAGCGGCCCGCGCCGTACTTTTGCGCCACTTCTTCAGCGCAGAGCACACCGCCCAGGCTGTCGCTCCAGCCGCAGGTGTCAGCGGTGATGGCGGCCAGCACGCGGCCCATGTCCGAGTACAGGCAGTGGCTGGCGGTGAGCTTGGCGGTGTGTTGGCATTTGAGGCTGTCGGGCAGGTTCAGCCGTTCGGTTTTTTCATTGGCGTTGAGCAACGTCAGGCTGACATTGGCGCCGCCACGCAGGTCGGTCAGGCGCAGCAATTGGCCGCGTTTGAGCACGAAGGAACGATGGCCGCCGCCGGGGAGCATTTCCTCGGCGAAGGGCGGGAACAGTCGGGTCGAATCAGTCATGGGCAAAAACCTCTCAAGCGGTTCGAAGTAAGCCCGCCAGTTGCATTGGCAGGGCGTCGACGGCGGCACGGCGGGTGCGACGGTCGCTGTTCAAAGGGATGTCGTAGGTAATGCGTGCGCCATAGCGGCCGGGTGCATGCGGGTCGAGACGGACCTTGTCGAACACCAGCAGGCGTGTGCCCAGGCTGAAGCCTTCGGACAGGTCATGGGTGACCATGAACACCGTCAGTCGGGTCTCGCGCCACAGCTCCAGCAGCAGGGCGTGCATGTCTTTGCGGATGCCCGGATCAAGGGCGCCGAACGGTTCGTCGAGCAGCAACACGCGCGGCTTCATGATCAGCGCCTGGGCAATGGCCAGCCGTTGTTGCATGCCGCCGGAGAGCTGCGCAGGGTACTTGTCCAGCGAGTGGCCCAGGCCGACTTTGTGCAGCAGCACCGAAGCCTGTTCACGGGCCTCTTTTTTCGCGCTGCCAAACAGGCGACCAAGCAACGGCGAGCGCGGCAGTTCGAGGCCGAGGGCGACGTTGTCCAGCACGGTCAAATGCGGGAACACCGAGTAGCGCTGGAACACCACGCCACGGCTGGCATCCGGTTCGGCGGCCAGCGGTTGGCCGTCGAGCAGGATTTCGCCGCGACTGGCTCGCTCCTGACCGAGCAGCAAACGCAGGAAGGTCGATTTACCGCACCCGGACGCACCCACCAGGGTGCAGAACTCACCCTCGTTGACGGTCAGGTTCAGGCCTTCGAGCACCACCTGATCGGCGTATTGCTGCCAGACGTTTTTCACCGTGATGAAGCTCATTTGGCCGCTCCTTCATACCAAGGGAATGCGCGGCGGGTCAGCTGCTTGAGCCCCCAATCCATCAACCAGGCGAGCAGGGTGATCCACACCACGTACGGCAAAATCACGTCCATCGCCAGGTAACGGCGCACCAGGAAAATCCGGTAACCGAGGCCGTCGGTGGAGGCGATGGCTTCGGCGGCAATCAGGAACAGCCACGCCGAGCCGAGCATCAGTCGCAGCGAGATCAACAGGCGTGGCAGCAGTTGCGGCAACACCACCCGCAGCATCAGGGTCCAGGTAGACGCGCCGAGGGTCTGGGCCTTGATCAGCAACTCCGGTGGAATTTCCCGGGCGCGCTGTTCCAGGTCACGGGCCAGTGCCGGAGTAATGCCGATCACGATCAGCATCACTTTCGACAACTCACCCAAGCCGAAGACGATGAACAGGATCGGCAGGATCGCCAGCGGTGGCACCATCGACAGCACGGTCAGCAAGGGTGACAACGGCGCACCGAACAGCGGCAGGGTACCGGCGGCGATGCCCAGGCACAGCCCGGCCAGGGCGCTGATGCCCAGGCCAATGGCCAGACGCTGCAGGCTGGACGCCGTGTCCTGCCAGAGCAGGTATTCGCCGGTGCGACTGTCGGCCACGAAGGCCAGGCGTTTCACCGCATCGGTCATCTGCACGGCGCTGGGCAGCAGCTTGTCGTTGGGGTTTTCCGCCAGTCGCTCGGCCGAGCCCATGAAGTAGGCGAACAGCACCAGGGCGAACGGCAGGATCACCAGCAACAGGCGACTCGGGCGGTCCGGGTGACGGTTGATCAGGCGCATGGCCAGTTCTCCTGATTACAGCTTGGCGTCGGCGGCCATCTGCACGTAACTCGGGTCGAAGCGCAGCTTGAGGTTGCCCTTGTCGCCGCTGGTCACGCCGTTGGCGAAGGCCATGCCGACCGCGCTGGTGTCCTTGGCGCCTTCACCCAGCAAGCCGTGCAGGAAGGAGAACTCGGCGACCTTGCGCATGGTTTCCGGCAGTTGCTTGCTGGTACTGAACGCCAGGGCTTCTTTCGGGGTGGCGAACAATTTGGTGGTGTCCAGTTGCGCCTGGAAACCCGCCAGGTCAGTGCCAGAGGCCTTGGCCATGTGCTCAAGGGCGGCTTTGCTGGCGGCGTTTTTCGCGTTCATCAACTCGACCACTTCGAACCAGGCGCCGGTCAGTGCCTTGCCGAGGGCCGGGTTGTCTTTGAGGGTCTTGGAGTTGACCACCATCATGTCCATGATTTCGCCGGGGATCTGGCTGGAGTTGAACACCTCGGTCACCGCAGGCTTGGCCTTGATGTCCGAGAGCATCGGGTTCCAGGTGGTGACGGCGTTGACTTGATCGGTGTTGAAGGCGGCCGAGATATCGGCGTCGGAGGTGTTGACCACTTTCAGGTCTTTTTCGGTGAGGTCCACCGAATCCAGCGCCCGGGCCAGCAGGTAGTGGGAGACAGAGAGCTCCACCAGATTGACGTCCATGCCCTTGAGGTCGGCGACTTTCTTGCCTTCGCCCTTGAGTACGATGCCGTCGTTGCCGTTGGAGAAATCGCTGACGATCAGCGCGGTGCTGTCGACGCCGCCAGCGGCCGGAATCGTCAGCGCGTCCATGTTGGTCATGGTGCAACCGTCGAACTGGCCGGCGGTGTACTGGTTGATGGATTCGACGTAGTCATTGAGCTGCACCACGTCGATCTTGATGCCGTACTTCTTCGCCCATTTGTCGACGATGCCCTGGCTGCCGGCGTATTCCCAGGGCATCCAGCCGGCGTAGATCGTCCAGCACACGCTGAAGTGGTCTTTCTGTGCAGCCTGGGACGAGAAGCTCACGAGGGCGGCGAACGCAGCGGCGAGCAGGGCGGGTAAACGAAGCTGGGACATGGTGGTTCTCCAGTTGATCAAGGACGGACAGGACGGCAGCGGCACCGCTAACGGTGGCTTGTCTCCCGGGCTTTTGTCCCGCCGTGTAACCTCAACTGGAGGTCGCCAACTCTCGGACCAGTCACTCGCGATTGCGAGCCGGAACCCTAGTCAGCCATTGCAAATTGTGGTGCCGCGAACCTGTAGTGACTCCTGCACGGTTTTAGTAAAGCGAGAGACGTGCCAACTTGGCCCGAGCGCTCTAGCGTGGGGGACAGGGAGGTCGACGGTGTTCGTTGGAAAGGCGCACTGCCTTGTGATGGTGCGCTGGTGCACCGCATTGGAACCTGTCCGCCGCTGATCAGACGGTGGGAGCAAAGTCGCACTTGGCAGGGGAATGCCAGTCAAAACAGGTGTAAGTCGGAGCGTGCCGACTGCTGTTACAGGTCTTTACGGAGGCCACCATGTTGCGTCGATTATTGTTAGGTGCAGTACTGGGTCTTGGATTGTCTGGCTGCTACTACTACGCCGGTCCTGCCGACGTCTACGGGGGACCTTATTACTACCCCGGCTACTACTCGCCCTATTACTACGGTTACTACGGTCCGCGTTATTACGGTGGTTATCGCGCCTATTACTACGGTGGGCATGGTTACTACCGTGGCCACGGCGGCGGACATGGACATCATGGCGGTGGACATCGAGGTGGCCACCGTTAATCAGGGCGCGAATGGATGAAAAACCTTTCATCGGCCAGATGTTTCCACTTGTTTCAAGGGCGCACCAGATTCCGAATTCGGTGTCTGATCTTTCGACAGTCACCGAACATTTGTCTGTCGCCTGCCAGCGTCGCTGGTGTGGCTTACCCGCGGTCCAGGAGGCCGCCATGCTCTGTCGAATTCTTCTGCTAGCTGTGTTGGGATTATCCCTTGGTGGGTGCGTGCCTTATTACGATGAAGGAGGCAGTTACTACAGTTCCGAGGTCTATACCTCGCCATCGCCAACCTATTACGCCGGGGGGAGTTCCTACTACTCCAATGGTGGCGGTTACTACACACCGCCGCCCCGGTACTACGTGCCGCCAGCGCGGTATTACCAGCCGACACCGCGCTATTACTCACAGCCACGGATCTATCAACCGTCGCGCTATTACTCGCAGCCGCGGATGTATCAACCATCGCGCCATTACCAGTCGGCCCCTCGTTACTATCAGCCGTCGCGTGGCGACTACCGCACGCATCAGAACCATGGCTGGGACGGCCGTAACCGCGGGAACTGGAACAAAGACTATCGAGGCCGCGACGGGCGCGACCATCATAGCGGGCGTGGCGATCACAACCGCCGGGGTAATCACCGCTAATCATTCAACTCAATACAAAACCTGTGGGAGCGAGCAGGCTCGCTCCCACATTTTTTTGCCCTGACTTCAGTATTCGGACAAATCCGCCAGCGGATGCCGACCTTCCCAAGCCTTGTGAAAATGCGCCTCTACCACCGCATCCGGCACGTTGTTGATGTCCGGCCAGTGCCAGTGCGGCTTCTGGTCCTTGTCGATCAGCCGGGCACGTACGCCTTCGCTGAATTCCGGATGCCGACAGCAGTTGAGGCTCAGGGTGTATTCCATCTGGAAGACTTCGGCCAATGACAGGTGTCGGGCTCGAATGATCTGCTCCCACACCAGACGAGCGGTCAGCGGAGCGCCTTCGCTCAGGGTCCTGGCTGCGCGGCTCAGCAACAGGTCGGTGTGATCGCGCAAGGCGCTGATGGCCTTCCAGGCGCAACGTACGTCGCTGACATCCAGCAGTTCGTCGATCTGCTGGCGGCGCGGCAGCCACTGGGCTTCGGGCATCTGCGCCACGGCTTCCTGCTGCAAGGCCTTGAGCAGGCTGTTGAGCTGCATGGGTGTCTGTTCCTGCCAGTTCAATTGCAACAGGCCTTCGATCAATTCCGGCTGCTGCTCATCGAGCAGGAAACGATCGGCCAGGTCCAGGTCGATGGCATCGCGGCCGTTCATGTGCGCACCGGTCAGGCCCAGGAACAACCCGAGCTTGCCGGGCAGGCGCGACAGAAACCAACTGGCGCCAACGTCCGGGTACAGGCCGATGCTGATCTCCGGCATGGCCAAGCGGCTGCTCGGCGTGACGATGCGAATGCCTGCCCCTTGCAACAGTCCCATGCCACCGCCGAGCACATAGCCGTGGCCCCAGCAGATCAGGGGTTTCGGGTAGGTATGAAGTTTGAAGTCCAGGCGATATTCCGCCGCAAAGAACTGCGCGGCCAGTGGCGGTACTTCGCCCGGATGGACGCGACAGGCCTCCACCAGACTGCGCACTTCGCCGCCGGCGCAAAAGGCCTTGGCACCATTGCCGCGCAATAGAACGCAGACGATCTGCGGGTCCTTGGCCCAAGCCCCCATTCGGTCGCGCAGGGCGTTTATCATCGGCAGGGACAGGGCGTTCAGGGACTTTTCGGCATCCAGGCTGGCGATGCCGATGCGCGCGCCGTCGGTGCCGGTGAGTTCTTCGAAGTGCAGATTCATCGTGACCTCGATCGGGAATTTGAGGGTTAAGTATGATCGCTGTGTGGGAAAGTGCCGGATCTGCGTCAGATCAATTGACAAGCGTGATGCGCTTTCCTAGGGTTCGCCCCATTGTTTTTGCCGGATGTAACCATGACTGCTGACGACCGTATCAAACTCGAACCGGGCTGGAAGGAGGCACTGCGTGCCGAATTCGACCAGCCCTACATGGCAGAGTTGCGAAACTTCCTGCAACAGGAGCGGGCGGCCGGTAAGGAGATCTATCCGCCGGGGCCGATGATTTTCAACGCGCTCAATTCCACGCCGCTGGACAAGGTCAAGGTAGTGATCCTCGGGCAGGACCCTTATCACGGCCCGGGCCAGGCCCATGGCCTGTGCTTCTCGGTGCAACCGGGCGTGCCGGCGCCGCCGTCGCTGGTGAACATTTACAAAGAACTCAAACGCGACCTGAACATCGACATTCCCAACCATGGCTACTTGCAAAGCTGGGCCGAGCAGGGCGTGTTGATGCTCAATACCACCATGACCGTGGAGCGTGCCAACGCCAATGCGCACAAGGACAAGGGCTGGCAGTTTTTCACGGATCGAATCATTGAAGTGGTCAGCCAACAGCAACCGCACCTGGTCTTCATGCTGTGGGGCGCCCATGCCCAGAGCAAGCAGAAGCTGATCGATGCGACCAAGCATCTGGTGTTGACCTCGGTGCATCCGTCACCGCTGTCGGCCTATCGCGGCTTTCTCGGTTGCGGGCACTTCAGCCGGACCAACAAGTTTCTGGAGCAGAATGGCGAGACGCCGATCGAGTGGCGGTTGCCGCCGGTTTGATGGGCTGAGCAAGAGGGCCCCATCGCGAGCAAGCTCGCTCCCACAAGGATCACGCGAACCCTGTGGGAGCGAGCTTGCTCGCGATGAAGGCAACTCGGTCTATCAGACTGAATCCGGATCGCGGTTCCAGTACTTGAACAACGGCTCCGCCAGAAACAACACAAACAACAGCCGCATCACCTGCATCGCCGTCACCAGCGGCACCGACAGTTGCAGGGTTTCCGCCGTCAGGCTCATCTCGGCAATCCCGCCGGGCATCATGCCCAAGGTCAGTGAACGCAGATCCAGATGGGTCAGCGCACTCAAACCCAATGCCGCCGCCGTGGCGATCAACATGGTCAGCACCGTGCCGATCAGGGTGCGCCCCATGAACGAGGGGGCACGCCGGAAAAACTGCCGGTTGAAGTGACAGCCCAGACCGCTGCCGATCAACCATTGGCCAATCTGGCTACCGCCGTTGGGCAAGCCGATGTGCAGGTCCCAGCCGATGCTGACGGCCGCACTGACCAGCAACGGCCCGAACAGCCAGGGGTTGGGTTGACGCAGGCGCTCCCAGATCCAGGCCGCCAACGCGCCAGCGGGAAACAACACCGCCAGCCAGCGCCAATCGATGCTGCCAGCGTGGGAAATCGGCGCACCGTCGCCCAACAAATACTTGAAGGCTGCCGGCACGCAGAGCACCACGACCAACACGCGCAAACTCTGCCCCGCCGCCACACGGCTGAGTACCGCACCATTGCGGGCGCCGAGGTTGACCATCTCCCCGGAACCGCCGGGCATGCTGGAAAAGAACGCCGTGGCGCGATCTTCTCCGGTACGGCGCATCAGCCACACGCCGACCACGGCGGATAGGCTGGTGACCAACGCACCAAAGAAAATCAAACCAAAATGACTCAGCACCTGCTCCATCACCACCGGGGTGAAGTGCAGGCCAATGCCGATACCAACGATCCACTGGCCGCACTTGCGTCCGCCAGGGATTTCGGCCAATTGCCAGGGTGTCAGGCAGCGCACGAGGATGATCGCCAGCAACGAGCCGACCATCCACGGCAAAGGCCAGCCGACCTGGCTGGCGAGATAACCGCCAAGCAGGCCGACCAGCGGGGTTCCCCACCAGAGTTTGAAGGGGGACCGATCAGACATCGGCGACAACGCGTTGCGCCACTGAGCGTTTACGCCAGATGCGCACAATCGGCACCAGCAGCATGACCACGATCAACCCCCAGACACCGACGGTGATGCCGCTCGACCAGAGGATGTCCAGCGAACCGTTGGAGATCGACAACGCCCGACGCAGGTTCTGCTCCATCAAGCCGCCAAGGATGAAACCCAGCAGCACCGGCGACAGCGGGAAGTCGAGCTTGCGCAGGATGTAGCCGAAGATGCCGATACCGATCATCAGGAACAGGTCGAAGGTGGTGGCATGCACCGCGTACACGCCGATAGCGGTGATGATCGCAATCATCGGCACCAGCGCCCAGTTCGGCACGGCGAGGATTTTGGTGAAGATGCGGATCATCGGGATATTGAGGATCACCAGCATGATGTTGGCGATAAACAATGACGCAATCAGGCCCCAGACGATGTCCGGTTGCTGTTGGAACAGCAGGGGGCCGGGCGTGATGTTGTACAGCGACAGCGCACCGATCATCACCGCCGTGGTGCCCGAGCCGGGAACACCGAGGGTCAGCATCGGCACCAGTGCGCCGCAGGCTTCGGCACCGATGGCGGTTTCCGGGGCAGCGAGGCCGCGTTTGTCGCCTTGGCCGAATTTGCCGCTTGGGCCGGCAATGCGTTTCTCGGTCATGTAGGCCACGGCACTGGCCAGCGTTGCACCTGCGCCGGGCAGTACGCCCATGATGAAACCGAGTACGCCACAACGCATGTTCACCCAGAACACCGAAGCGGCTTCCTTGAAGTTGAACAACATGCGCCCGGTCGCCTGGAAGGCTTCCTGGCCACGGTGGGTTTTTTCCAGCAGCAACAGGATTTCGCTGATGGAGAACAGGCCCAGCACCAGCACTACGAATTGAATGCCGTCGGTGAGGTGGATGTTATCGCCGGTGAAGCGGTACACACCGCTGTTGGCATCAATGCCGACCGTCGACAGAAACAGCCCGATCAGCGCGGCGATGAAGGTCTTGAGCGGGCGGTCGCCGGCCATGCCGCCGAGACAGACAATCGCAAACACCATCAGCACGAAGTATTCCGCCGGGCCGAAGGCAATCGCCCATTTCGCCAGTATCGGCGCGAACACCACCATCCCGCAGGTGGCGATGAACGCGCCGATGAACGAACTCCAGGCCGACAGCGACAGGGCAACACCGGCCAGGCCTTGACGGGCCATCGGGTAGCCGTCGAGGGTCGTCATCACGGTGGAGGCTTCGCCGGGAATGTTCAGCAGGATCGAACTGATCCGGCCGCCGTATTCGCAACCCAGATACACCGCCGCCAGCAGGATCAATGCCGACTCCGGCGGCAGGCCCAGTGCGAACGCAATCGGGATCAGCAATGCCACGCCGTTGATCGGCCCCAGCCCCGGCAGCAGGCCGACGACGGTGCCGATCAGCGTGCCGCTGAGGGCGGTCACCAGGTTGTAAGGGGTTAGTGCGACGCCGAAGCCGTGACTCAAATAACCAAGCGTATCCATATCAGTTCTCCAGAACGTCGAGCAGGCCCAGAGGCAGTGGCACGTCCATGACTTTGTCGAACAGCAGGTACAGACCGACGCTCATCAGACTGATGATTATCGCGCCCGGCAGCCAGCGTCCGCCGTACAGGCGAGCCATCGGTATGCCAACCAGCATGCTGCTGAGAATGAAGCCCAGCGGTTCGAACAGCCCGGCGAAGACCAGCAGCAACAGTACGCAAACACCAATTTTGGTCAGGGTTTGGCGATCCAGCGGTGGCTCTTCATCGGTGTGCTTGATCGGCGAAGGGCGATACACCATGTACACCAGTGCCAGGCCCATCAGTCCCAGCATCAGCAGGGGGAAGGCTCGCGGGCCGATCGGTTCGTAGGAAAAAGGTGCCTGGTAGGGCCAGGCCATCGCCACCAGGCTGAGGCAGGCCAGCAACAGCACCGAAGCAAAAATGCGTTGTAAGAGCATGGGGAACTCCTGTGCCGCGACTCCGCCAAACGGAGCCGCGGCCGCTAGACAGAGGCGATCACTGGATCAGGCCGAACTCTTTGGCCAGCACTTTGTAGTCCGCAACCTGCTTCTTCACGTAGGTGTCCAGTTCCGGGCCGGTCATGGCGAACGGGAACAGTTCACGCTGGTCGCGCAGCTTGGCGAACTCGGGGGAGGCCAGCAGCTTGTCGAAGGAATCCTTCCACCAGGCATAGTCTTCATCGCTGACTTTTGGCCCGAGGTAGAAGCCGCGAACCACCGGCCAGACGATGTCGTAGCCTTGCTCGCGGGCTGTCGGAATGTCCTTCATTTCCGGCTCGTCCAGGCGCTTGTCGGAGAACACCGCCAGCAGGCGCATGTCGCCACTCTGGATGTGCGGCATGGAGTCGGAGATGTCGGTGCTGCCGACCTGGATGTGGCCGCCGAGCAGGGCGGTAGCAATCTCGCCGCCACCTTCGAGGGCAACGTAACGCAGGTCACGGGGGTTGATCCCGGCGGCCTTGGCGATCAGCGCGGTTTGCATCCAGTCCTGGCTGCCGACGGTGCCGCCGGAGCCGATCACCACTTTGCTCGGATCTTTCTTCAGTGCCTGGACCAGATCGTCGAGGGTCTTGTAGGGCGAATCGCTTTTCACCGCGATGGCGCCATAGCTGGTGCCAACGGCGGCCAGCCAGCGCACGTGGCTTTCATCGAAACGACCGAACTTGCCCTGGGCCAGGTTCAGCAGCGAACCACTGGACCAAGCCACCAGGGTGCCGGCATCGGCCGGACGTTGGGCGACCACTGCGTTGTAGGCCACTGCGCCAACGCCGCCGGGCATGTAGGTCACGCGCATCGGTTTGGTCAGCAGTTTTTCGTTGATCAGCGCGCTTTGCGCCAGTTTGCAGGTCAGGTCGAAACCACCGCCGGGCGAGGCCGGTGCGATGCATTCCGGGCGTTTGGGTTCGGCAAGCGCATGGCCGGTAAACAGCAGTACGCTGGCCGCGAGGGCAATTTTACGCATTGACAGGTTCATTCAAGTCTCCTTGGGAGTTGTTGTTATGGACGCACTGAATTACCAAAGGGCAACGCTATAGCTCACCAGCAGACGCACTTCATCGGCATCGCGAGCAGAGTAGTTGGAGCGGTAGGTGGCATTGCGCAGGCGCACGGCGACATCCTTGAGCGCGCCGCTTTGTACAACATATTTAATCTCGGAGTTGCGTTCCCACTCTTTGCCTTCGTCACCGTTCTTGAGCTTGATGTTGTCACCGCTCACGTAACGGCTCATGAAGGTCAGACCGGGGACGCCGAGGGTGACGAAGTCGAAGTCATAACGGGCTTGCCAGGAGCGTTCTTCGGCGCCGGCAAAGTCGTTGATCTGCACGAAGTTCACCAGGTACGGGTCGGCGCCATCCACATACGGGAATGCACTGTCGCCGGACATGTGCTGGTAGCCCGCGCTGAACTTGTGGCCGCTCAAGGCGTAACTCACCAGGCCGTTGAGGGACTTGTTGTCGATCTTGCCGCCACGGGCCTCGCCCTGGTCATCACTGATGGCAAACCGCAGGTCGGTGGCAAAGGTGCCGGGGCCGAATGGCTGCGAAGCGATCAAGCCGAGGAAATGCTGGTTGTAGACTTCATCGAGTTGCGCGAAGTGGTAGCTGCCGGTGATCTTGTCGGTGAGCTTGTAGTCCAGGCCGCCAAAATCAAAGTGCTTGCCGGCCACGGTGCCAGCGAAACGGCCGTTCTTGTTGTTGAGGGCTATGTCCTCGAAATCGGTGCTGTCGCGGTCCTTGGCTTTATCCAGACGCCCGCCGGTGAAGGTCAGGTTCTTGAGCTCTTTGGAGGTCAGCATGCCGCCCTCGAAGGTCTGCGGCAGGATGCGCCCGTCATTGGGCTTGAGGATCGGCAGTTCCGGGATCAGGGTGCCGATTTTCAGCTCGCTGGCGGAGATTTTCATTTTGCCGGTCAGGCCGAGCTTGGAGTATTCGTCGACGGCGCGCCCATCGTCGGTCGGCAGCAGGCCGGTACCGGTACGGTCCGGGCTCGAATCGAGCTTGACCCCCATCATGCCCAGCGCATCGACACCGAACCCCACGGTGCCGTCGGTGTAGCCTGATTTCAGATTGAGCATGAACCCCTGGGCCCACTCGTCACGCTTGGACTGTTGGGCGCTGGTGCCGTCGCGAAAGTCGCGATTGAAGTACATGTTGCGGGTTTCGAAAGTGGCCGAGCTGTCTTCGAAGAATGCGGCCTGGCTCAACGGCGAAAAGCCGGCAAGGGCGGCAGCGCTGGCAAGCGCAGTGTGGCTGAAACGGGAGAGGCGGGCAGGCGCGATAGCCTGGGTCTGCAAGGACTGCATGGATGACTTACTCCGTTTATTGTTCTTATTTGTCGAAAACGCTTCGAGGCGTTTTTCGTATCGCTGTGTGGCTGCAGCGACGGCAGTCGAAACTGTCCGTGGCTGGACTGTAACGGGCTAACCTTTCGCTAACCTTTCAGCTGACTTTCACGGTTTTCGGGCTTCACAGCGGCGGTTGCGGCTGTAAACTTCGCGCCAGAGAATGGCGTCGACCATCCCGGAATGAGGTAAAGATCCATGCGTGTTCTGCTCGTCGAAGACCATTTGCAGCTCGCCGAAAGTGTCGCCCAGGCGCTCAAGAGCACCGGGCTGACCGTGGACGTTCTGCACGATGGCGTGGCAGCCGACCTGGCGCTGGGCAGCGAGGAATACGCCATGGCGATCCTCGATGTCGGCTTGCCGCGCATGGATGGTTTCGAAGTGCTGGCGCGTTTGCGGGCCCGGGGCAAGAACCTGCCGGTGTTGATGCTGACCGCCCGCAGCGACGTCAAGGATCGGGTCCACGGCCTGAACCTCGGCGCCGACGACTACCTGGCCAAGCCGTTCGAACTGACCGAACTCGAAGCCCGGGTCAAAGCCTTGTTGCGCCGCAGCGTGCTGGGCGGTGAGCGCATTCAGCGTTGCGGTGTGCTGGCCTACGACCTGGAAACCCGGCGTTTCACCCTCGGGGAAGAATTGCTGACCCTGACCTCCCGCGAACAGGCCGTGCTCGAAGCCCTGATCGCGCGCCCCGGTCGGGTGATGAGCAAGGAGCAACTGGCGTCGCAAGTGTTCGGTCTCGACGAAGAGGCCAGCCCCGATGCGATCGAAATCTACGTGCACCGCCTGCGCAAGAAACTCGACGGCCAGCCGGTCGCCATCGTGACTTTCCGCGGCCTCGGTTACTTGCTGGAAAGCCGCGATGCATAAGCCCAGCAGCCTGCGCTGGCGGTTGCTGTGGAACCTGGCGCTGTTGCTGGTTGTGTTGATGCTGGCCAGTGGTTTGAGCGCCTACTGGAACGGTCGTGAAGCCGCTGACACGGCCTATGACCGGACCCTGCTGGCGTCGGCGCGAACCATCGCTGCCGGCGTCTCTCAGCGCGACGGCACCCTGAGTGCCGACGTGCCCTATGTGGCCCTCGATACCTTTGCCTACGACAGTGCCGGGCGAATTTTCTACCTGGTCAACGACATCAATCAGAAGCTGATTTCCGGTTACGAAAACCTGCCCGCGCCACCGCCGGGAACGCCGCGCACCGATGACTATCCGGCGCTCGCACGTTTCTACAACGCCCAGTACCGCGGGCAGAACGTGCGCGTGGTGAGCCTGCTCAAGCCCGTGAGCGAGCCGAACATGAATGGCATGGCGGAAATTCGCGTGGCGGAAACCGATGAGGCGCGCGTCAGCATGGCCCGCAGTCTGGCGGCGGATACTTTGCTGCGCCTGGGCATGCTGGCAATCGGTGCGTTGATGCTGGTGTGGTTCGCGGTGAGTGCTGCGTTGCGCCCGCTGGAGCGCTTGCGCACGGCGGTGGAAGAGCGCCAGCCGGACGATCTGCGCCCCTTGCCTTTGG
Organism: Pseudomonas jessenii; assembly: GCF_002236115.1. Classification (GTDB taxonomy): domain Bacteria; phylum Pseudomonadota; class Gammaproteobacteria; order Pseudomonadales; family Pseudomonadaceae; genus Aquipseudomonas; species Aquipseudomonas jessenii. The sequence continues at coordinate 761,114 of NZ_NIWT01000004.1, forward strand.
TGGAAGTGCAGCGCGAATTGTGGCCGCTGGTGCGCGCACTCAATCACTTTACCGAGCGCTTGCGTGGTCAGTTCGAGAAACAGGCGCAATTCATCGCCGATGCCGCCCACGAACTGCGCACGCCGCTGGCGGCACTCAAGGCGCGCCTGGAACTGGGCCTGCGCTCGGCCGAGCCCGATATCTGGCGCAGCACGCTGGAGACCGCCGCCCAGGGCACTGATCGATTGACTCATCTGGCCAATCAGTTGCTTTCCCTGGCGCGGGTCGAAAATGGTGCCCGGGCGATTGCCGAGGGCGGCGCGCAGTTACTCGACCTGAGTCAGTTGGCACGGGAGCTGGGCATGGCCATGGCGCCGTTGGCCCACAAGCGTGGTATCGCGCTGGCGCTGGAGGCGGATGAGCCGGTCTGGCTGCGGGGCGAGCCGACGTTATTGAACGAGCTGCTGAGCAATCTGGTGGATAACGCACTGGCCCACACGCCGCCGGGTGGCAACGTGATTCTGCGGGTCTCGGCGCCCGCCGTGCTGGAAGTCGAAGATGATGGCCCCGGCATACCTCTTGAAGAACGCGATCGGGTATTCGAGCGCTTTTATCGCCGCAATCAGCAAGTGGCCGGTTCCGGATTGGGGTTGGCGATTGTCGGTGAGATCTGCCGCGCGCATCTGGCCCAGATCAGCCTGCACGATGGCGAGCGGGCAGGGTTGAAGGTGCGGGTGAGTTTTATCTCCGGGGAGTAACACAACATCTGTGGCGAGGGGGCTTGTCGGAATGCCGTACCACCCCGTTCGGCTGCGCAGCAGTCGTAAATCCTGACTATGCGGTGTGCCTGGCTTACACGGTCGCAGGTTTTGGGGCCGCTTCGCAGCCCAACGGGGTGGTGCGGCATTCCGACAAGCCCCCTCGCCACAATGATCAGTAAAACATCGTGCGCGTTTCTTCCAGGTCGGCGCACATCGCCTTGTCGTCAAAATCGATTCCAAGTGCCTTGTAGGCCGGTACGTTCAACGCATCGGTACTGGCGAGCGGGTGATCGGTGTTCTGCAGGCAATACAGGCTGGCCACCTGTACCAGATCCACATAGTCGACCTGCGCAGACTGGCGCTTGAAGTTCAGGTATAGCCGCGGCACTTGCACCAGCATGTCGGGAAACTCCCAGACCCTGAGCAGTTTTTCACCGATTAGCGGATGAATCCGGTCGATCACATGGTTGAGGCTGACCGGGTCGGACAGCAGCTCGTAGTGATCTTCGGCGTAGGTCAGGATCGGCAGCACGCCGATCTGGTGCACCAGACCGCCAAGGGCCGCCTGATCGGGCTTTAGTCGGGTGCAACTGCGGCACAAGGCGTAGCTGACGCCGGCGATTTCCAGGCTTTTACGCCAGACATCGCGCATCTTCTGTTCCACCACGTCGGAGCGGGCATGGAAAATCTGCTCCATGACCAGGCCGATCGCCAGGTTACAGCTGTAGTTGATGCCCAGGCGGGTGATCGCGGTATGCAGATCGGTCACTTCCTGGGTCGCGCGCAACAGTGGGCTGTTGACCACTTTGATCAGGCGTGCCGACAGCGCGGTATCACGGCCGATCACTTTGCTCAGGGTACTGACGCTGACTTCCGGGTTTTCCGCGGCCTTGCGAATCTGCAGGGCCACTTCCGGTAACGTTGGCAGAACCAGGTCATCGTTATTGATGCTCTCAACCAAATCCTGTTGGACCTTTTCCGCCAGCTTGCTCATTTAGTCTCTCTAGGTGTCGCGCCAAGTGCTGCCGTTATTGCTGGATTTCGCGGTCGCGGTCCAGTTCATAAGGCAGGTCGAGCAGCTGCAAGGACGGCCCTTCGAGCGCGCCCAGGTGGATGTCTCCACTTTCTGCTGCTTCGGCTTGCAACACAGCCAGGAGTTCAATGTTCTGTCGGGCGCGGGCCGCCAGCACCACTTCGCCGATGGCGCTGCCGTGGGTCGGGGAAAACAGCGGGGTACCCGGTTCAGGCAGTTCGCCGGCAGCCAGTTGCAGGCGATACAGGCGGCGCTTGAGTTTGCCCAGGTACTGCATCCGCGCGACGATTTCCTGCCCGGTGTAGCAACCTTTCTTGAAACTCACGCCACCGACCGCTTGCAGGTTGAGCATCTGGGGGATGAACAGCTCGCGGGTACCGGGCATGACCTGGCCGATCCCGGCGCGGACCTGGCCCAGCAGCCATTGATTCAGATCGCCTTCGCTCAGCACAGCCGAAAGCTTGCCTTTGACTGCATCGGCTTGACCGGCGGCAACCCACAGTTCGGCACGTTCAGGCGAGACGCGGATGGCGATCAGTCCATCGTTGCGCACGACGCTGTCGGTTTCTGCCGGCAGGTCCAGGCCGAGGCTGACCAGCGCGGCGTCGCCATGGTCGATGCCGAAGCGGACCCAGGCGGCACTTTCGTCGGTCAGTTTCGACTTGGAAAATACTGCGTATTTTTTCAGGTCCGCCAGTTGCGGTTCGAGCAATTCGGTGGCCATGGCCAGGACCACGCCGTCACCTTCGAGCAGGATGCGGAAACTCGATTGCATCCGGCCTTTTTGCGTGCAGCGGGCACCAAGGCTGGCCCGGGAATCGCTCAGGTAGTTGAGGTTGCAGGTCAGTTGGCCTTGCAGGAATTTGCTGGCGTCCGCGCCGCGGACCGCGAGAACACCTTCATGAGAAAGGGTGCAGAAAAAAGCAGAATCGGCCATGGGTCATCGCAGGGTAAAAAGTCTGATGGACATCATAAGGGGCCGCCTTCGAAATGGGTAGTTAACAAAGGCTCGACGGTGGCCGACCAAAGCCGACTGTTCGACGGGGCGCGGGCCTGTATACTTGCGGCCTATTTGAGGAGCGCTCCATGGTCGAAGATGTTGAACTGAACCGCCTCTACTGGCACAGCCGCCGCGGCATGCTTGAGCTTGATGTGCTGCTGGTGCCGTTTGTGAAAGAGGTTTATCGGCACCTCAACGAGGTTGATCGCGCCTGCTATGTCAGGTTGCTCGAATGCGAAGATCAGGACATGTTCGGCTGGTTCATGGAACGCAGCGAATCGGAAGATCCTGAGCTGCAACGCATGGTTCGCATGATCCTGGATCGTGTCCAGCCCAAGTAATGGGTTCGAATGCCGCTGGCATGCCTCACGGCAGTTGCTGGCGGCCTATCTTCTGGCCCAGCTGTTCGCGTTGGGTTCGTTGTTTTTACTGTCGATTCCGGTCTGGGCCAGCTTGCTCGGCGTCATGCTGTGCGTGGTTCACGGGGCCTGGCTGTTGCCCCGGCAAATCCTGCTGACCCACCCGCAGGCCTTTTGCGGCTTGCGGCGCGATGCTGATGGCTGGCAGTTGTGGAGTCGTGCCAAGGGCTGGCAGCCCGTGCAACTAAGGCCGGACAGTCTGGCGCTGCCGTTGGTGGTGGTACTGCGTTTTCGATTACGGGGCGAGCGCCGGGTCAGGGCCATTTGCGTACCCCGGGATGCGCAGGCGGCGGATGTGCACCGACGCCTGCGGGTGCGGCTCAAATTCAGCCGACGTAGGTGGGCGGTACCAGAATAGTGTCCAGCGCGACCGGCAACATGTCCGGGTAGTCGAGGGTGTAATGCAGGCCACGGCTTTCCTTGCGTTCCATGGCTGACAGAATCATCAGCTCGGCAACCTGGGCCAGGTTGCGCAGCTCGATCAAGTCTCGGCTGACCTTGTAGTTGCTGTAGAACTCGTCGATTTCATCCAGCAACAGCTGCACGCGATGTTGCGCCCGTTGCAGACGCTTGTTGGTGCGCACGATGCCAACGTAGTCCCACATGAATCGCCGCAGTTCATCCCAGTTGTGCGCAATGATCACGTCTTCATCGGAATCGGTGACCTGGCTCGCATCCCAGGCGGGAAGGGGCGTTGGCATCGGAACCCGGGGCAACTGTTCGAGAATGTCCGCGGCCGCCGAGCGGGCATAGACGAAACATTCCAGCAGCGAGTTGCTGGCCATGCGGTTGGCGCCGTGCAGGCCGGTGAAACTGGTTTCGCCGATGGCATACAGCCCCGGCACATCGGTGCGACCCTGTTGATCGACCATCACGCCGCCGCAGGTGTAGTGCGCCGCCGGGACCACCGGGATCGGTTGTTTGGTGATGTCGATGGAAAATTCCAGGCAGCGTTCGTACACCGTCGGGAAGTGCGTCTTGATGAAGGCTTCGGGTTTGTGGCTGATGTCCAGATAGACGCAGTCGACGCCCAGGCGCTTCATTTCATGGTCGATGGCCCGGGCGACGATGTCTCGTGGGGCCAATTCGGCCCGTGGATCGAAGCGCTGCATGAAGCGCTCGCCGTTGGGCAGCTTCAGGTGGGCACCTTCGCCTCGCAGGGCTTCGGTGACCAGGAAGCTCTTGGCTTGCGGGTGATACAGGCAAGTAGGGTGGAACTGGTTGAATTCCAGGTTCGCCACCCGGCAGCCCGAGCGCCAGGCCATGGCGATGCCATCGCCGCAGGCGCCGTCAGGGTTACTGGTGTAGAGGTAAACCTTGGCCGCACCACCGGAGGCGAGGATCACAAAGCGGGCGCCGTAGGTATCGACTTCGCCGGTGCCGCGATTGAGCACATAGGCGCCGAGGCAGCGATCACCTTCGAGTCCCAGGCGTTTCTCGGTAATCAGGTCAACCGCAACCCGCTGCTCCAGCAGTTCGATGTTCGGTCGTTTCCGGGCCTGGTCGAGCAGGGTGGTGAAAATGGCAGCGCCGGTGGCATCGGCTGCGTGGATGATGCGCCGATGGCTGTGACCGCCCTCGCGGGTGAGGTGGAACTCGAACCCGCCATCTTCGTTACTCGACTGTTCATCGCGGGTAAAGGGCACGCCCTGGTCGATCAGCCATTGAATCGCTTCCCGGCTGTGCTCGACGGTAAAGCGCACGGCGTCCTCATGACACAGGCCGCCGCCGGCATTGAGGGTGTCATCGACATGGGACTCAACGGTATCGGTGTCATCGAGAACGGCCGCAACGCCGCCCTGGGCCCAGAAAGTCGAGCCATTGGCGAGGTTGCCCTTGCTCAGAACGGCAATGCGCAAATGACCGGGCAAGGTCAGCGCAAGGCTCAAGCCGGCAGCACCGCTGCCAATTACCAGAACATCGTGTTGAAACTGTTGGCTCATTTCAGGATTCCGCTCAAAGCGACCCGGGTCGGGGGTGGCGCAGCTGGACTTTCGAGTCAATGCAGCCGCACTGCCCACTAGTATATAGAGGGGGGGAGCGGCACAATACCCGAGCTAGCATGGCATTGTGAAACTACCGTGACGCAAAACATCGGTCGCTTCGTCGGATGTTTTTCTGCCCGTTGGGCGCGAGAATGACTGTATCGCCGATTTAACAGTCTTTTTCCCTTCACGGTTGCACAATGTCGGGTTGGTACGGCTATAAATAATTGGAACTTTTGCCAAAGGGCCAAGATCAATAGACGGTTGCCTGAAACAAGGGACAGTGTCGGCTTCAGTGCCGGATTGCAGTTCGATCCTTGCTGAAGAATCTGATGACAAGATTATCCGCGCAGCCGGGTCAACTCGTGCTGCGCTTTTCGTGCGTGCCAAATCAGAGCCCGCAGGAAACTTGCCTGGAGGGGGAGAACTTTTGCGAAAAGCCCGAGTCTATGTTTGCAAGTCTGGTGGTTTACTTCTGCAAGCCTCCTCCGAGCTCATCGAGGAGTGTTCATGCTAACCCAGGAAGAGGATCAGCAACTGGTCGAACGCGTTCAGCGCGGCGACAAGCGTGCTTTCGATCTGCTAGTGCTGAAATACCAGCACAAAATTCTCGGGTTGATCGTGCGTTTCGTGCACGACACCCATGAAGCCCAGGATGTGGCACAAGAAGCCTTTATCAAGGCATACCGTGCACTTGGAAATTTTCGCGGAGACAGCGCGTTTTATACGTGGCTTTACCGCATCGCCATCAACACGGCGAAAAACTATCTGGTTTCACGCGGCCGTCGGCCGCCGGATAGCGATGTCAGTTCCGAAGATGCAGAGTTCTACGATGGCGATCATGGCCTCAAGGATCTCGAGTCGCCAGAGCGGGCTTTGCTGCGGGATGAGATCGAAGGCACCGTCCATCGAACCATTCAGCAACTGCCGGAAGATTTGCGTACGGCTTTAACTTTACGTGAGTTTGATGGTCTGAGTTACGAGGACATTGCGAGTGTCATGCAATGTCCGGTAGGCACCGTGCGCTCCCGGATTTTCCGCGCCCGGGAGGCCATCGACAAAGCCCTGCAGCCGTTGTTGCAGGAAAACTAAAGACAGCGGCGACAGCCAAGAGAGGAACGCCATGAGTCGTGAAGCCCTGCAGGAATCGCTGTCCGCAGTGATGGATAACGAAGCGGACGAATTGGAATTGCGTCGGGTATTGAATGCCTGTGACGATGTTGAAACCCGTGAAACCTGGGCTCGTTATCAGATCGCTCGGGCAGTGATGCACAAGGATCTGCTGCTTCCACGCCTGGACATCGCCGCGGCTGTTTCTGCTGCCCTGGCTGACGAAGCCGTACCGGCAAAAGCTTCCCGTGGTCCATGGCGCAGTCTGGGTCGTCTGGCGGTCGCTGCCTCGGTGACCCTGGCGGTGCTGGCCGGCGTGCGTCTGTACAACCAGGATGAGATCGCCGGTGTCGAACTGGCCCAGCAATCCGCTCAACCCGGACTGGCTGCTCCACAAGTAAAAGGCCCAGCCGTTTTGGCAGGCTACAATGAGAGTTCGGATGCTACTGGCCCAATGGCCAACGGCGTACTGCAAGGTCAGCCAGGCTGGCACGATCAGCGTCTGCCAGGTTACTTGCGCCAACACGCACAACAGGCTGCATTGAAAGGCACTGAGAGCGCTCTGCCTTACGCTCGTGCCGCAAGTCTGGAAAACCGTTAAGGAGGATCATGCGCGCCATACCTCTACTTTCGCTTCTGCTCAGCGGCTGGTTCATCGTTCCAGCCCAAGCCGGTGAAGCCCAGGACTGGTTGACCCGCCTGGGCCAGGCAGAGCAACAGCAAAGCTTTCAGGGTACTTTCGTCTACGAGCGTAACGGTAGTTTTTCTACCCATAACATCTGGCACCGCGTCCAGGATGGAAAGGTCCGCGAGCGTTTGATCCAGCTCGACGGTTCCGCTCAGGAAGTCGTTCGCATTGATGGGCAAACCCAATGCGTCAGCGGCACACTGATAGCAGGGCTTGGGGACTCCCCGAACTCCGCCGCCCGTGCACTCGATCCTCAAAAGCTCAAGAATTGGTATGAACTGGCCGTCATCGGCAAGTCGCGTGTCGCCGGGCGTTCGGCGGTGATCGTATCGCTGACACCCCGTGATCAGCACCGCTATGGTTTTGAACTGCATCTGGACAAGGAAACCGGCCTGCCTCTGAAGTCCTTGCTACTGGACGACAAGGGGCGGTTGTTGGAGCGCTTCCAGTTCACGCAAATGGATACCGCTGACGTCCCTTCAGAACAAGACCTGCAGGCCAGTAATGATTGCAAGCCGGTCAATCTCGAAAGTGACAAGGCCTCTGCCGTCAAGGCTGCCCAGGTCTGGCGTTCCGACTGGTTGCCGCCCGGCTTCGAGCTGACCAGCAGCACCGCTCGCAAGGATCCGCAGACCAAGACCCAGGTCAATAGCCTGATGTATGACGATGGCCTGACGCGTTTTTCGGTATTCCTCGAGCCGTTGAATGGCGCAACAGTCACCGACACCCGTACTCAGTTGGGGCCGACCGTTGCGGTTTCCCGGCGCCTGGCCACGGCACAGGGCGACATGATGGTGACTGTCGTTGGCGAGATACCGGTCGGTACTGCTGAACGGATAGCGCTTTCAATGCGCACCGACGCCGCTGCAACCAAGCAGTGAGCTGAATTTGAAATGTTTCGTGAGCATTTCAGTTTGCAAAAATCCCGTAAATTTTTTATAGGTCAGAGCCCCTCGGCTCTGGCCTTGTTTGTTGTTCCCGGAACAAAAATACCGGCGTATTGTTCCCGGTGTTCCTTGCTCCATATCGCTTAACCATGCTCGTTGTAACGGGAGCCGTATGTCGATACCACGCTTGAAGTCCTACCTTTCCATTATTGCCACCGTGCTGGTGCTCGGTCAGGCCGTCACCGCCCAAGCGGTCGAATTGCCTGATTTTACACAACTGGTCGAACAGGCTTCGCCTGCGGTCGTGAACATCAGTACCACGCAAAAGCTGCCGGATCGCAAAGTCAACCAGCAAATGCCCGACCTCGAAGGCTTGCCACCGATGCTGCGCGAATTCTTCGAACGGGGCATGCCGCCACAATCGCGCTCACCTCGTGACCGTCAGCGCGAGGCAACCTCCCTGGGTTCGGGTTTCATCATCTCTTCCGATGGCTATATCCTGACCAATAATCACGTGATCGCCGATGCTGACGAAATCCTCGTCCGCCTGGCCGATCGCAGCGAAATGAAAGCCAAGCTGATCGGTACCGATCCACGTTCCGACGTGGCGCTGCTGAAAATCGAAGGCAAGGATCTGCCAGTGCTCAAGCTCGGTAAATCCCAGGACCTGAAAGCTGGCCAATGGGTTGTCGCGATCGGTTCGCCATTCGGCTTTGACCACACGGTGACCCAAGGCATCGTCAGCGCCGTCGGTCGCAGCCTGCCGAACGAAAACTATGTGCCGTTCATCCAGACCGACGTGCCGATCAACCCGGGTAACTCCGGTGGTCCGCTGTTCAACCTCAACGGTGAGGTGGTCGGGATCAACTCGCAGATCTATACCCGCTCCGGTGGCTTCATGGGCGTGTCGTTTGCAATCCCGATCGACGTGGCCATGGATGTTTCCAATCAGCTGAAATCCGGTGGCAAGGTCAGCCGTGGCTGGCTGGGCGTCGTGATTCAGGAAGTGAGCAAGGACCTGGCCGAGTCGTTCGGCCTGGAGAAGCCGGCCGGTGCGCTGGTTGCCCAAATCCAGGACGATGGTCCGGCTGCCAAGGGCGGCCTGCAAGTTGGCGACGTGATCCTGAGCATGAACGGTCAGCCAATCGTCATGTCGGCCGACCTGCCGCATCTGGTTGGCGCGTTGAAGGCTGGCAACAAGGCCGATCTGGAAGTGATTCGTGACGGCAAGCGCAAGAATGTCGAGTTGACGGTCGGCGCGATTCCGGAAGAAGGCAAGGAACTGGATGCGCTGCCAAAATCCAGCATTGAGCGCAGCAGTAATCGCCTGGGTGTTTCCGTGGTCGAGCTGACTGACGAGCAGAAGAAAACCTACGACCTCAAGGGTGGTGTGCTGATCAAGGAAGTACAGGACGGCCCTGCTGCCATGATCGGCTTGCAGCCGGGTGATGTGATCACCCATCTGAACAACCAGGCCATCGGTTCCACCAAGGAGTTCGCGGACATCGCCAAGGCGCTGCCAAAGAACCGTTCGGTGTCGATGCGGGTACTGCGTCAGGGGCGTGCGAGCTTCATCACCTTCAAGCTGGCTGAATAACCCGGTTGTTGGTTGCATAAAAAACCGCCTCGAAAGAGGCGGTTTTTTTGTGTCCGGACCTTTTGTCGCCGGGGCGTCAGCCCATCATGTCCTTGATCATGCGCTCTTGTTCCATCAGCTCGCGTTGCCGCGCGTCGATCCGCGAAGACAGCGGGAAGTTGCTGCCAGCCCTGCGTTTGGCGAAGTCCAGTTGCTGAATGGCCTGTTTGTAGTCACCGACCAGCGCAAAGTATTCGGCGCGAGCCTGATGCAGGCCGATGATATTGCCCGACAGGCCGCGCGTCTCGGCAACCTGATACCACACGTCCGGGTCATCCGGGCGGGACTTGAGCAGGCTTTCGAGGGCTTTCTCCGCATCCGCAGTACGGTTTTGCTTGAGCAGCAGGTCGACGCGAATCTGGTTCAGCGGGTAGTTGCCAGAGTATTGGCCCATCAACCGGTCAACCCGGGACTGGGCATCCGCCAGGCGATTATTGGTGATATCCAGATCGACCTGAGCCAGGTTGTAGATGATTTCGTTGGGTGACTTGGCCAGCAACTGCTTGAGGTTTTCCCGTGCTTCGTTCAGTTGGCCGCCCTTGATCTGGGCGATCGCCAGGCCGTAGCGTGCCACGTCGTTTTTCGGGTTCTCGTCGAGTTGGGCGCGGAAGCGCTTGGCGCCAAGCCCCGGGGTTTCTTCATAGATCAGCTGTACGCGTGCGCGGATCAGTTGGTAGCGCATGCTGTCTTCGATACCGCCCTTTGGAAACTGTTCGGCGCGGTTGCGGGTGTCGGCGATACGCGATTCGGTGACCGGGTGGGTCAGCAGAAATTCCGGTGGCTTGGCATCGTAGCGGTACTGACGCCCCAGCCGTTCGAACATGGTTGGCATCGAGCGGGGATCGTAACCGGCCTTTTCCAGATTGAGGATGCCGATACGGTCGGCTTCTTGCTCGTTCTGGCGGGAGAATCGCCGCTGTTCCTGAATGGCTGCGGCCTGTGTGCCGGCAATGGCCGCGATCCCGGCGTCACCGCCACCGGCGGCTGCCAGCACGATACCCGCCAGCAATGCAGCCATCATGGGTACTTGCATGCGTTGCTGCGCTTCGACGCCCCGGGCAAAGTGGCGCTGCGACAAGTGAGCCAATTCGTGCGCCAGTACCGAAGCGTATTCGCCCTCGGTCTGGGCGTTGAGGAACAAACCTCCGTTCACCCCGACGATCCCGCCCGGCGCTGCAAAGGCGTTGAGCTGCGGGCTGTTGATCAGGATGAATTCCAGGCGTCGGTCAGTGACCTGGCTGGTCTCGACCAGTCGGTAAACGCTGGATTCCACGTAATTCTTGAGCTGAGGATCGTTGAGCTGCGAAACCTGACTGCGCAACATTGCCAGCCAGGCGCGGCCGAGCTGGTATTCCTGTTGCGGCGAGACAATGGCAGAACTGGCGTCGCCGAGTGACGGCAGGTCGTCGGCAAAGCCCGGTGAGGCGAGCAGGCAAGCGAGCGTCAGCAGGGTGGGGCGCAAAAAAGTCATGCACAAAGCCTTAGTCGACAAAGACCTTACTGTAGCCGGACACCGGCGTTGCGACCAGATATTCTAGGCAACACAACCACCTGACCCGGAGTGATGCAATGACCGACGCTGTAGAGCATGACGTTGAACTGGACGCCAGCGGCCTGAATTGCCCGTTGCCGTTGCTCAAGGCCAAGATGGAGCTCAACCGGCTGGCCAGTGGCGCGGTGCTCAAGGTCATCGCCACCGATGCGGGTTCGCAACGCGACTTTCGCACCTTTGCCCGATTGGCCGGTCATACCCTGCTTCGTGAAGAAGATGAGGCGGGTGTTTACCGCTACTGGTTGAAAAAAGCCTGAATTCGGCTGCGTTTACTCCTAAGGATTATTGATGTTCAAAGTGTTGCGCGACTGGATTCAGCGCTATTTCTCCGATGAAGAAGCGGTGGTGCTGGCTGTCCTGCTGTTTCTGGCGTTCACCGCCGTGCTGACCCTGGGCGGTATGCTGGCGCCGGTGCTCGCCGGGATGGTGCTGGCGTACCTGATGCAGGGGCTGGTGGTGACCCTCGAGCGCCTGCGGGTGCCGGGCGGGGTCGCGGTGGGGCTGGTCTTTGCGTTGTTCATGGGGCTGTTGCTGGTGTTTATCGTGGTTGTCGTGCCATTGCTCTGGCATCAACTGATCACCCTGTTCAACGAGTTGCCCGGCATGCTCGCCAAGTGGCAGTCGCTGTTGCTGCTGCTGCCCGAACGCTATCCGCATCTGGTGTCCGATGAGCAGGTACTGCAGGCCATCGAAGCGGCACGGGGCGAAATCGGCAAGTTTGGTCAGTGGGCACTGACGTTCTCGCTGTCGAGCCTGCCATTGCTGGTGAACATCATGATCTACCTGGTGCTGGTGCCGATCCTGGTGTTCTTCTTCCTCAAGGATCGGGCCATGATCGGCCAGTGGGTGCGCGGTTACCTGCCCCGTGAGCGGGCATTGATCACCCGGGTCGCCCATGAAATGAACCGGCAGATCGCCAATTACATTCGCGGCAAGGTCATCGAAATCTTCATTTGCGGTGGCGTGACCTACATCGCCTTTGTTGTCCTTGAACTCAATTACGCGGCGCTGCTGGCACTGCTGGTGGGGATTTCGGTGGTGGTGCCTTATGTCGGCGCCGTGGTGGTGACCGTGCCCGTGTTTCTGATTGCGCTGTTCCAGTGGGGCTGGAGCGATCAGTTCATATACTTGATGGCGGTCTACGGGATCATTCAGACGCTGGATGGCAACGTGCTGGTGCCATTGTTGTTCTCGGAGGCGGTCAACCTGCACCCGGTGGCAATCATCTGCGCAGTGCTGTTGTTTGGCGGGTTGTGGGGGTTCTGGGGGGTGTTCTTCGCGATTCCCCTGGCGACGCTGTTCAAGGCCGTGCTGGATGCCTGGCCGCGCAAGGAGCCGGAGGTGGCGCCGCTGCTTTAAGGGGCAGGTTTGATTGTTCAGTGGGGCTGATGGCCCCTTCGCGAGCAAGCTCGCTCCCACAGTTGACCGAGTTGTTCAGAAAAACACCGTCTAATGTGGGAGCGGGCTTGCTCGCGAAAGCGCCTTCACAGGCGTCGATAGAATCAGGCCTTGTTCAGTGCCTGAGCAGCCGCCAGAACCGCATCAACATGCCCTGGCACCTTCACGCCGCGCCATTCCTGACGCAGTACGCTATCCTTGTCGATCAGGAACGTGCTGCGATCCACGCCCATGTATTCCTTGCCGTAGAGCTTTTTCAGCTTGATCACGTCGAACAGTTGACAGATGGCTTCGTCCTTGTCGCTGATCAGCTCAAAGGGGAATTCCTGTTTGCACTTGAAGTTCTCGTGGGATTTGAGGCTGTCGCGAGACACGCCGAACACTTCGGTATTGGCGGCCTTGAACGCAGCGTATTGATCACGAAAGCCCTGCCCCTCGGTCGTGCAGCCCGGGGTGCTGTCCTTGGGGTAGAAGTAGATCACTACCTGCTTGCCTTTCAGGCCGGCGAGGCTGACGGTTTGCCCGCTGGTGGCGGGGGCTTCGAAATCGGCAACCGGTTGGTCGATGGCAACGGCCATGAAAGCTTCCTTACATTGGGTTCTGTGGGCGCCAGGGTTCGATCAGGGCATCGAGGTTCAGCGCGTCGGCAAAATCCAGGAACTGATCGCGCAGCCAGCTGATTTGCACGCCGGCCGGCAAGGTCACGGTAAACGTGGCGTTGAGCATGGTGCCGCCGGTCTGCGGAGCCTGATAAGTGTCGCAGGTGAGGTTTTCCAGCTCGACATTGTGGTCCATGAAGAACTGGCACAGCTCGTTGATGATGTCCGAGCGGTAGGCCGAGCTGACATAAGCGACGTACGGCAGGGCCTGAGGGCGGTTTTCCAGGGCCGCGCTGCGCACCACGTTGACCGTGAACGCATGCCGCTTGGCCAATACTGGCAGGCTGCCTTCCAGGCGTGCCAGGGCATCCCAGCTACCGGAGATTTCCAGCACCAGGGCACTGCATTCGCCATGGCGGGTCAGGCGAGAGGTGACAACGGCGCAGCGGTTTTCATGGCTGGCGCGGCACAGGACGTTGGTCAGCTCCATGGGGTTGGCGCCGAGGGCACTGATAACAAGGAATTGTTCGCGAACTGTGGGGGTGGACATGCAGCATTCCTAAAGCGATGAGCGGTCGGTACGTCCAGAGGGCGTTTTGCCGGGAGCGAGCCTGCGGATGCGAATTCAGTAAACCCCAAGCGGCAGGTCGCGACGTGCTCCGGCAGGGCGGGAGCGAGAGGCGGCAACGCTGGATCAGGGCTTGTGATGCCGTAAATGGAGGCTGAAACCCGACGCGCGAGCTTGTCTGTACCGATCAAAGTCTGAAGGGTAGCGAAAACCGGCGCCAAGGGGAATGGCGGCAGCACAGTACTTCGCTTGTGCAAGCATCTTGGCGCCAGTACCATTACGGCTCTCTTTTTCCGGCAGGAGCGGTTTCATGATTGCGGGCAGTATGGTGGCACTGGTCACACCCATGGATGCACAGGGGCGTCTTGACTGGGACAGCCTCAGCAAACTCGTGGACTTCCACCTTGAAAACGGCACCCATGCCATTGTCGCCGTCGGCACCACCGGCGAGTCGGCAACGCTTGATGTAGACGAACACATTGCCGTCATCAAGGCCGTGGTCAAGCAGGTCAACGGTCGCATTCCGGTCATTGCCGGTACCGGCGCCAACTCGACCCGCGAAGCCGTCGAATTGACCCGTAATGCCAAGGAAGCCGGCGCCGATGCCTGCCTGCTGGTAGTGCCGTACTACAACAAGCCGACCCAGGAAGGCCTGTACCTGCACTTCAAGCACATCGCCGAATCGGTCGACATCCCGCAGATTCTCTATAACGTTCCCGGCCGCACCTCCTGCGACATGCAGGCCGAAACCGTGATCCGCCTGTCCACCGTGCCGAACATCATCGGTATCAAGGAAGCGACCGGCGACCTCAAGCGCGCCAAGGCCATCCTCGACGGCGTAAGCAAGGACTTCATCGTCCTTTCCGGCGATGATCCGACCGCGGTCGAGCTGATCCTGATGGGCGGCAAGGGCAACATTTCCGTTACCGCCAACGTCGCGCCGCGTGAAATGGCCGATCTGTGCGAGGCCGCCCTCAAGGGGGATGCCGAGACTGCACGGGCAATCAACGAAAAACTGATGCCGCTGCACAAGGACCTGTTCATCGAAGCCAACCCGATTCCGGTGAAGTGGGCTTTGGTTGAAATGGGCCTGATGCACGAAGGCATTCGCCTGCCGTTGACCTGGCTGAGCGCACCTTGTCACGAAACGCTGCGCACGGCCCTGCGCCAGTGCGGCGTCCTGGTTTAATTGAGGAAGTACAACGCATGAAGCGAATGGCCGGACTTTCCGCACTTGCCTTGATTATCTCCAGCACCAGTGGCTGTGGATGGATCTGGGGCCCGGAAGGTTATTTCCGTGACCGTGGTAGCGATTACCTGGAAGCGCAACAGACTGCACCGATGCAAATGCCACCGGATGTCCGTACCGCCAAGCGTCTGGATCCGCTGTTGCCGATCCCGCGCAACGTGGCCGATGACACCGCCAAGGGCGAATACATCGTTCCTCGGCCGCAGCCGCTGACCGCGGGTGCTGACGCCGGTGCCTACTCCCTGCAGAAGAGCGGCGGCTCCAGCTCCATCCTGGCGCAGAATCCGCCGGCTGAAGTCTGGCCCGTGGCCGTTCAGTTCTTCCAGGACAACGGTTTCCGTCTGGATGAACAGCGTCCGCAAACCGGTGAATTCACCACGACCTGGCAGCATTCCGATGAACTGTCTGCGGCCATGGCCAAGCGCCTGAGCGCGGCCGGCGTCAGCACGGACAGCGAAACCCGCGTGCGGGTGCGCATCGAGCCGGGCGTGCAGCGCAATACCAGTGAAGTCTATGTGGTCAGCGCCGAGCGTCCCGCCGGCAGCACCGCCGACGTGGCCTTCACCAACCGTTCGGTCAACACTGGCCTGGACGCTGCACTGGTCGACGACATGCTCGCGAGCATGAGCCGTATCTCCGAGAAGGGCGGTTCGGTTTCCATGCTGGCTTCGCGTGATTTCGACGCGCCAAGTCGTGTCAGCCTGAGTGAAGACGGCAGCGGTAACCCTGTGCTGAACGTCGGTACCGACCTGGATCGTGCCTGGTCGAGCGTCGGTCGTGCGCTGGAACAAGGCGAATGGCGTGTTGAAGACATCAACCGCAGCCTGGGCCTGTACTACATCAACCTGGCCGAAAAAGCCGAGAGCAAAGACGACAAGCCAGGCTTCTTCAGCAGCCTGTTCGGCAGCGCGCCGAGCAAGGAAGAGCTTGAGGCCCGCGCCGAGCGTTATCAGGTTCGCCTGAGCAAGGTTGGCGAGAACGTCCAGGTCACCGTAGAGAAAAACATCAACACCGTGGCGCCGGCCGATGTGGCGCGTAAAGTGTTGAGCAAGATTCAGGACAACCTGGGCTGATCCTATGCGTTTTGCCGTTCTCGGCAGCGGTAGTCAAGGGAACGGCACGCTGATAGCCAGCGCTGATACGTACGTATTGGTGGATTGTGGTTTTTCCCTGCGGGAAACCGAAAAACGCCTGCTGCGCCTGGGTGTGAACCCTGCGCAGCTGAGCGCGATACTCGTGACCCACGAACATGCCGACCACGTGCATGGCGTGGGTTTGCTGTCTCGGCGCTACAATCTGCCTGTCTACCTCAGTCGCGGGACCTTGCGCGGGATGCGCAAACCTATTGAGCCCGCAGGCTTTCTGGCCGGCGGCGATCAACTGCAAATCGGCGACTTGAGCATCGGTGTCATTGCCGTGGCCCACGATGCACAAGAACCGACGCAATATGTTTTCAGTGACGGTTTACGGCGCTTCGGCCTGTTGACCGACCTGGGCTCGTATTGTGACAAGGTGCTGGACGGCTATCGAGACCTCGATGCGTTGATGATCGAGTCCAATCACTGTCGTGACATGCTGGCTCGCGGTCATTACCCGTACTTTCTCAAGCAGCGGGTAGGCGGTGAACTGGGGCATTTGAATAACCACCAGGCGGCATTCCTGGTGGCCGAGCTGGGCTGGAAAGACCTGCAACACCTGGTCCTGGCCCATCTGAGCAGCAAGAACAACCTGCCGCGGCTGGCCCGGCAATGTTTTGTCGACACCCTTGGGTGCGACCCGGACTGGCTGCAATTGGCCGATCAAGATTCAGGGCTCGACTGGCGACATATCGCCTAGCCCATCTACTTAGCAAGCGGAGCCCATCATGGAAAAACGTGAAGAACTCTACCGCGGCAAAGCCAAGTCGGTTTACAAGACCGACGACGCTAACCGCTTGATCCTGCTGTTTCGTAACGACACCTCGGCGTTCGACGGCAAGCGCATCGAGCAGCTCGACCGCAAAGGCATGGTGAACAACAAGTTCAACGCCTTCATCATGCAGAAGCTCGAAGCGGCCGGCGTGCCGACCCAATTCGACAAATTGCTGGGCGACAACGAATGCCTGGTGAAGAAGCTCGACATGATCCCGGTCGAATGCGTCGTGCGTAACTACGCCGCCGGCAGCCTGGTCAAGCGTCTGGGTGTCGAAGAGGGCATGAAGCTCAACCCTTACACCTTCGAACTGTTCCTGAAGGACGACGCCAAGGGCGACCCGTTCATCAACGAATCCCACGTCGTGGCCTTTGGTTGGGGCACCGCCGAGCAACTGGTGCGCATGAAAGAGCTGTCGCTCAAGGTCAACGAAGTCCTGAGCAAACTGTTCGACGACGCCGGCCTGCTGCTGGTCGACTTCAAACTGGAGTTCGGCGTGTTCCACGATGGCTCCATCGTGCTGGGCGACGAATTCAGCCCGGACGGCTGCCGTCTGTGGGACAAGGCCACCGGCAAGAAAATGGACAAGGACCGCTTCCGTCAGGGCCTCGGTGACGTCATCGAAGCCTATGAAGAAGTCGCCAATCGCCTGGGCGTACCGCTTTAACCGACGCAAGCATCTGATAGCACAGAAATATTTCGCTTAGGGGGTTCGCTTCCTGCGAAAGTGTTGTTATGATGCGCGCCGTTGGAGAGATGCCAGAGTGGCCGAATGGGACGGATTCGAAATCCGTTGTACCTTCACCGGTACCTAGGGTTCGAATCCCTATCTCTCCGCCATTATTGAACAAGACGAAGCCCCTGAAGTGGTTAAACATTTCAGGGGCTTTTTCGTTTCTGTCGTATTGGTCGGGGAGGGCATTTCGTGTCCCGGCATTTTT
The DNA here is from genome assembly GCF_002236115.1 of Pseudomonas jessenii. Classification (GTDB taxonomy): domain Bacteria; phylum Pseudomonadota; class Gammaproteobacteria; order Pseudomonadales; family Pseudomonadaceae; genus Aquipseudomonas; species Aquipseudomonas jessenii. The sequence goes on from NZ_NIWT01000004.1 coordinate 778,830, forward strand.
GATGTGATGCTCGTCATGCTCTTGGGATCCCCTGGGTATCCATTTGCCGTAGGGCTTTCTCACCATTGTTGTATCTATATGTCCAGGTGATGTGGTTTGGGTTCGTTGCTACCCCAGTGCTTTATATAGATGCTGGAGGTTCTCATGGTGGCGGCCCGGGTGCTTTGGCAAGGAAGAAGAATTTTCAGGTGGGGGGGTTGACCTCGGATTTTAATGCTGTACTATTCGCCTCCCGCTAACGAGCAGTTTGATGTGGCTCTTGGTTTAAGTAGTTGATTTTGTTGAAAAATCAGAAACTTTTAAGGTTGCAAATTGAAAAGATGCGCTGTAAGATGCGCACCTCGGTTGAGACGAAAGATCTTAACCAGCCGCTCTTTAACAACTGAATCAAGCAATTCGTGTGGGTGCTTGTGGAGTCAGACTGCTAGTCAGCAGATTATCAGCATCACAAGTTACTCCGCGAGAAATCAAAGATGTAACCAACGATTGCTGAGC
>NZ_NIWT01000005.1 GCF_002236115.1 Pseudomonas jessenii
GCTCAGCAATCGTTGGTTACATCTTTGATTTCTCGCGGAGTAACTTGTGATGCTGATAATCTGTTGACTAGCAGTCTGACTCCACAAGCACCCACACGAATTGCTTGATTCAGTTGTTAAAGAGCGGTTGGTTAAGATCTTTCGTCTCAACCGAGGCGCGCATTCTACAGCAGCCTCATTTGCTGTCAAGTGATTATTTTCAGAAGTTTTCCAAGTTTCCTTTTCAACTTCAACCACTTGCGCTTCAGATCTCTCGTCAGCGGGAGGCGAATTCTACAGCGTTACACGCTGCTGTCAACACCTCTTTTTCAACTCCCTTTCGGCTTCGATGAACTGAAGCAACCTGCTGCCGAAAACTGCGTAACTCTTTGTTTACCAAGGAGTTTTCCGTTTCGACTGCGCCGGAAGTGGGGCGAATTATAGGCCTCTAGAATTCGCCGTCAACCCCTTATTTCAGCTTTATTCGGATTTGAGCGTAATACGCGCAAATGCCTTCTTCCCAGCCTGGCAAACATGGGTCGCGCCCAGTGCGTATATAAAGGTGCGATCGACAACCTCACCATCTATACGTACACCACCGGAACCCAGGAGATCTCGCGCCACCGCCGAGTTCTTAACCAACCCCGCTTTATTAAGGACAGCAGCGATCGGCATGTCTTCGGCAGCAGTCAATTCGATTTCCGGCAGATCATCCGGCAGCTCGCCATCCTTCATACGGTTACCGGCGGCACGATGAGCATTGGCCGCAGCCTCCTCACCATGGAAGCGCGCAACGATCTCCTCAGCCAACTTGATCTTGATATCGCGCGGATTGGCACCCGCCTCGACATCAGCGCGGAATGCATTGATCTCATCCATGGAGCGGAAGCTGAGCAACTCGAAGTAACGCCACATCAGCGCATCCGGAATGGAAACCAGCTTGCCGTACATCACACCCGGCGCCTCCTGGATGCCGACGTAGTTACCCAAGGACTTGGACATCTTCTTCACACCATCCAGACCTTCAAGCAGCGGCATGGTCAAAATGCACTGGGCTTCCTGACCATAACCACGCTGCAGCTCACGCCCCATCAGCAAGTTGAACTTCTGATCGGTGCCGCCGAGCTCCACGTCTGCGCGCAGAGCCACAGAGTCATAACCCTGAACCAGCGGATAAAGGAACTCATGAATGGCGATTGGCTGATTGGTTGTGTAGCGCTTATCGAAGTCATCGCGCTCGAGCATACGAGCCACGGTGTATTGCGAAGTCAGGCGAATGAAGTCGGCCGGCCCCATCTGATCCATCCAGGTGGAGTTGAATGCCACTTCGGTTTTTGCCGGATCCAGAATCTTGAAGACCTGAGTCTTGTAGGTCTCGGCATTCTCGAGGACTTGCTCGCGAGTGAGCGGCGGACGCGTGGCACTCTTGCCACTCGGGTCGCCGATCATCCCGGTGAAGTCACCAATCAGGAAGATCACCTGATGCCCCAGCTCCTGGAACTGGCGCAGCTTATTAATAAGCACGGTGTGACCCAAGTGCAGATCCGGAGCCGTTGGATCGAAGCCCGCCTTAATACGTAGCGGCTGGCCACGCTTGAGCTTTTCAATCAGCTCGGACCCGACCAACAGTTCTTCCGCACCACGTTTGATCAGCGCTAGCTGCTCTTCAACCGACTTCATAACAGACCCGCAAGGCTCAGATTCAAAGGGAACCAACCATACAAGATCGCGCGTCAAATACAAGGTTTGCCCGGCGCACGGACGCCAATCCGCAGACAGAGTGCCTACGGACTTGCTTCAGAGATGATTTGGTTATATTTTATACAGTTATTTCATCTTCATCATGTCATTCATCTTTTCCAATTCATCTTTTTCAAAGTCAAAACCACTTATGACCACAGAATCGTCTAAAGCGCCGCCGCTTTACCCGAAGACCCACTTGCTTGCTGCAAGTGGCATCGCCGCCCTTCTCAGTCTGGCGCTCCTGGTATTCCCTTCCAGCGATGTTGAAGCCAAAAAGACAACCCTGAGTCTTGAACTGGAAAGCCCTGCTGAACAACTGACACAAGAACAAGACGCTGCTGACGCCGTTCAAGCCACAAATGAACCAGCAACCTCCCCCTTCGCGCAGATCGACAACAGCGCCGAAGACACCCAGGAAACTGCTCAAGCCGAACCTGCACCGGTGCCGGTCGTCGAAGAAAAGAAGCCGGCAAGCCACAGGGAAGTGATCGTCACCAAGGGTGACACCCTCTCTACGCTGTTCGAGAAAGTCGGCCTCCCGGCCACCTCAGTGCACGACGTGCTGGCCAGCGACAAGCAGGCCAAGCAGTTCAGCCAGCTCAAGCACGGGCAAAAACTCGAATTCGAACTGAGTCCTGACGGTCAGTTGACCAACCTGCACAGCAAGCTCAACGACCTCGAAAGCATCAGCCTGACCAAGAACGACAAGGGCTATACCTTCAACCGCATTACCGCAAAACCAACCGTGCGCTCGGCTTACGTTCATGGCGTGATCAACAGCTCGCTGTCGCAGTCCGCAGCCCGGGCCGGCCTGTCTCACAGCCTGACCATGGACATGGCCAGTGTGTTTGGCTACGACGTGGACTTCGCCCAGGATATTCGCCAGGGCGACGAGTTCGACGTGATCTACGAGCAAAAAGTGGTCAACGGCAAGGCCGTCGGCACTGGCCCGATCCTGTCGGCGCGCTTCACCAACCGCGGCAAGACCTACACCGCCGTGCGCTACACCAACAAACAAGGCAACAGCAGTTACTACACTGCTGACGGCAACAGCATGCGCAAGGCGTTCATCCGCACACCGGTGGACTTCGCCCGCATCAGCTCGAAATTTTCCATGGGCCGCAAACACCCGATCCTGAACAAGATCCGCGCCCACAAAGGCGTCGACTACGCTGCACCGCGCGGCACGCCGATCAAGGCTGCCGGTGATGGCAAGGTGTTGCTGGCCGGCCGCCGTGGTGGCTACGGCAATACCGTGATCCTCCAGCACGGCAACACCTACACAACGCTCTACGGCCACATGCAAGGCTTCGCCAAAGGCGTGAAGACTGGCGGCACGGTGAAACAGGGCCAGGTGATTGGCTATATCGGCACCACCGGCTTATCCACCGGTCCGCACTTGCATTACGAGTTCCAGGTGAATGGCGTGCACGTCGACCCGCTGGGCCAGAAAGTCGCGATGGCCGATCCGATCTCCAAAGCCGAGCGCGCACGCTTCCTGGCACAGAGCCAACCGCTGATGGCGCGCATGGACCAGGAAAAAGCCACTCAACTGGCTTCGGCCAAGCGTTAAGTCATGGCGCTTTATATAGGTGTGATGTCCGGGACCAGCCTTGATGGCCTGGACATCGCGCTGATCGAGCAGACCCCGGCGATCAGGCTGATCGCCACGCACTACATCCCCATGCCCGATTCCCTGCGTACAGAGCTGCTTGGCTTGTGCGCCAGCGGTCCGGACGAGATTGCCCGCTCCGCCATCGCCCAGCAAAACTGGGTAAAGCTCGCGGCACAGGGCATCAATACCCTCCTCGCTCAACAGCACCTCATCCCTGACGATATCCGCGCGATTGGCAGCCATGGCCAGACCATTCGCCATGAACCAGCGCGCGGTTTCACGGTGCAAATCGGCAACCCGGCGCTGCTGACCGAGCTGACGGGTATCACCGTGGTCAGCGACTTCCGCAGCCGCGACGTAGCCGCCGGCGGTCAAGGCGCTCCACTGGTTCCAGCCTTTCATGAAGCCTTGTTCGAAGAGCGGGCCGGCAACCGTGCCGTACTGAACATCGGCGGTTTCAGCAACCTCAGCCTGATCGAGCCCGGCAAACCGGTGGCCGGTTTCGACTGCGGCCCAGGGAATGTGCTGCTGGATGCCTGGATTCATCAGCAGCGCGGCGACACCTATGACCGTGACGGCCAATGGGCCGCCAGCGGCAAGGTTGAACCCGATCTGTTGAAGGCACTGCTCAGCGACCCCTTCTTCGTCACCCAAGGCCCGAAGAGCACCGGCCGAGAAGTCTTCAACCTGCCATGGTTGATGCAGCACCTGGCGCAGCTGCCGACCTTCGCCGCCGAAGACGTACAGGCAACGCTGCTTGAGCTGACCGCACTGACCATCATCGAATCGCTGCAAGGCGCCCAGAAAGAGACTCAAGAAGTGCTGGTCTGCGGCGGTGGCGCGCATAACGCCGCACTGATGAATCGCCTGGCCAGTCTGCTGCCGAAGGCGAAAGTCAGCAGCACATCAGCATATGGCGTCGATTCCGACTGGGTCGAAGCCATGGCGTTTGCCTGGCTCGCTCACTGCTGCCTCGAAGGCATCGCCGCCAATCGCCCAAGCGTTACCGGCGCCCGTGGATTACGGGTCCTCGGCGCCATCTACCCCGCATAAATACCAGACAGCAAAACGCCGCAAGGCCCTAAGGCCCTGCGGCGTTCTGTGAAACAGGTGCGCTGATCAGATCGAGAACGAAGAACCACAGCCACAAGTGGTGGTCGCATTCGGGTTCTTGATGACGAAACGCGACCCTTCCAGACCTTCCTGGTAGTCCACCTCGGCACCTGCCAGGTACTGGAAGCTCATCGGATCGACAACCAGACTCACACCTTCGCGCTCGACGATGGTGTCGTCATCGGCCACTTCTTCATCGAAGGTGAAGCCGTACTGAAAACCTGAACAACCGCCGCCCGTAACGAATACGCGCAGCTTCAAGCGATCATTCCCCTCTTCATCGACCAGGCTCTTCACCTTGTGCGCGGCACCGTGGGTGAATTGCAAAGCCGTGGGGGTGAAGGATTCGACGCTCATGCTGACTATCTCCCGGCGTTACGCCGTCATATTGCGTGATGACGCGCATTATCCGCTTCTCCTAGAAAAGCGGTCAACTATTGTTATGGTATATCAACCAATCCAGTCGCCGGCCCGGAATGCAAAAAGGCCCGTCAGACGGGCCTTTTGCTGTACGCGATAACGCTTACGGCAGCATGCCGGCGTGGGACAGGCCCAGACGCTCATCCAGCCCGAACAGAATGTTCATGTTCTGCACGGCCTGACCCGAAGCACCTTTGACCAGGTTGTCGATCACCGACAGCACCACCACCAGATCACCGTCCTGAGGGCGATGCACGGCAATGCGGCAGACGTTGGCACCCCGCACGCTACGCGTCTCCGGATGGCTGCCGGCCGGCATCACATCGACGAACGGTTCGTTGGCGTAGCGCTTTTCAAACAGCGCCTGCAGGTCCACCGAGCGATCAACAACGGTTGCGTAGAGTGTGGAGTGAATGCCACGAATCATCGGCGTCAGGTGCGGAACGAAGGTCAGGCCGACGTCCTTGCCTGCTGCGCGACGCAGCCCCTGGCGAATCTCCGGCAGGTGACGGTGACCTTTGACCGCATAAGCCTTCATGCTTTCCGACGTCTCGGAGTACAACGAACCTACGGAAGCGCCACGACCGGCACCGCTGACGCCGGACTTGCAGTCAGCAATCAGATGCGCGGCATCGGCCAGGCCGGCTTCGAGCAATGGCAGGAAACCCAATTGCGTTGCAGTTGGATAGCAGCCCGGCACGGCAATCAGGCGCGCTTTCTTGATCTGTTCGCGATTGACTTCCGGCAAGCCGTAGACCGCCTCGTCCAGCAACTCCGGTGCACCGTGCGGCTGGCCGTACCACTTGGCCCATTCATCCGCATCTTGCAGACGGAAGTCCGCCGACAGGTCGATGACCTTGGTCCCGGCCGCCAGCAACTCGCCCGCCAAGGCATGGGCAACACCGTGCGGTGTGGCGAAGAACACCACATCGCAGGCACCCAGAGTCTTGATGTCCGGAACGCTGAACGCCAGGCCGTCGTAATGGCCTCGCAGGTTCGGATACATGTCGGCCACGGCCAGGCCAGCCTCGGATCGGGAAGTGATGACAACCACCTCAGCTTGCGGATGTTGCGCCAACAGACGCAGCAGTTCGACACCGGTGTAACCCGTGCCGCCGACGATACCGACCTTGACCATAAACCTGCCCTCAACGAACCCACTGGAAAGCCGTCGATAATAGGGGCCGCGCGCCCCTGCGACAACCGTCAAGGTGACGTGCGGACGCTCAACCCCCTACTATTCCCACTACCGTGAATTGGGGAATAACCAAAAATGCTCTATCTGTGGCTCAAAGCGTTTCATATCGTCAGCGTCGTATGCTGGTTTGCCGGCCTGTTTTACTTGCCACGACTGTTCGTTTATCACGCACAAAGTGAAGACACGATCAGCAAGGAACGCTTCAGCGTCATGGAGCGCAAGCTGTACCGGGGCATCATGGGCCCGGCGATGATCGCCACGCTGATCTTCGGCGGCTGGCTCATCTACCTCAATCCAGGCATCTTCAGCCAGGGTGGCTGGATACACGCCAAACTGACCCTGGTCGTGTTGCTGATCGGCTACCACCACATGTGCGGCGCCCATGTAAAACGTTTTGCCCGTGGCGAGAACACCCGCAGCCATGTCTTTTATCGCTGGTTCAATGAAGTGCCGGTTCTGATATTGCTGGCTATCGTAATTCTGGTCGTCGTTCGGCCGTTCTAAATCCACCAGGCACAACTTACCGGGGTACTTCCAATGTCGCTGCCCGCTCTGCTCGAAGAACGTTTGCGTCTGCCCGTGGTGGCGGCGCCGATGTTCCTGATTTCCAATCCGCAATTGGTACTCGCCTGTTGTCGCCAGGGCGTGGTCGGCAGCTTCCCGGCGCTGAACCAGCGCGAAAGCAGCGGTTTCAAGGCCTGGCTGGAAGAAATCGAAGCCGGGCTGGCGACAATGGAGAATCCAGCGCCTTATGCCGTGAACCTGATCGTCCACAACAGCAATCCTCGTTTACAGGCGGATCTGCAGATCTGCGTCGAGCACAAAGTGCCGATCGTGATCACCAGCCTGGGCGCAGTGAAAGAAGTGGTCGACGCGGTGCACAGCTACGGCGGCCTGGTGTTCCATGATGTGACCACTCGTCGTCATGCCGAGAAAGCGGCCGAAGCAGGCGTGGATGGCTTGATCGCCGTGGCTGCCGGCGCCGGTGGACACGCGGGGACCTGGAGCCCGTTCTCACTGATTGCCGAAATCCGCCAGTTTTTCGACAAGACCCTGTTACTGGCCGGCTGTTTGAACCACGGCCACGAAATTCTTGCCGCTCAATTGCTCGGCGCGGATCTGGCCTACTTTGGTACACGATTTATCGGCACGACCGAAAGTCACGCGCCCGACGCCTATAAAGAAATGCTGCTGACATCCAAAGCGGCAGACATCATCCATACTCCAGCCGTGTCGGGTGTCCCCGCGAGCTTCATGCGCCAGAGCCTGGAGGCCGCCGGTTTCGACATGGCCGCCTTGCAAGGCAAGGGCGAGATCAACTTCGGTTCCAAGCTCAAACCCGTGAGCGATGAGGCCAAAGCCTGGAAGACCGTTTGGTCTGCAGGCCAGGGCGTGGGAGAAATCGAAGACTTGCCGAGTGTCGAGCAGTTGATTGCGCGTCTCGACGCGGAGTACCGCCAGGCCCTGGAGCATGCCGCCCAGCTGCCAAAACGCTGGCCGCGCTGACAGCAAACCTTGGCCAGTCTTGCCCGGCCGGACTTACACTCGCCCGGGCACAACATTGTTCTTTCAACCTCTCGCGACAAGGATGCTTCGCACATGGGCGAAAATCATTTCAAAATCGTATTCGAGGGCGCCTTGCTGCCCGGTGTCGACATCACCACGGCAAAGCTCAATCTCGCCGATTTGTTCAAAAGCGATGTCACGGCCATTGAGCGCCTGTTCACCGGGCGTCCGGTAGCGCTCAAACGCAACCTGTCGCACGCCGATGCCCAGACCTATCTCCAGGCGCTGAGCAAAACCGGTATCGACGCCCGCATCGAAGCCGAAACGCCGATCGAGCTGAACCTCGCCGACGTTCATGACCATGCTCCGGTCGGCAGCCAGGCGCCTTTTGCAGATCCGCAGTCCCCTTACGCGCCGCCGCGCGCGCCCGTCGGCGAAGCCGTAGCGGAATTCGCCACGCTCAAACCCTTCAGTTTCGATGGCCGTATCGGCCGCTTGCGCTACCTCGCCTGGACGCTGGTGCTGTCGACTGTGCTCCTGGCCGTTTGCGGGGTGTTTGCCTTGGTCGCCCTGGCTATCATCGGCGCAGATTCGACCGCCGGCCTGATATTGGGCAGCTTGCTGGCCTTTATCCTGTTCATCGGATTTGTATTCGTCAGCATCCAGATCACCGTTCAACGTTTGCACGATGTCGGCTGGTCCGGCTGGTTGTGGCTGCTGAACCTGGTGCCGTTCGTTGGCAGTTTCTTTCCGTTCGTGATCATGGTTGTGCCGGGCAACGACACCGCCAACCGCTACGGCCCGCCGCCTCCGCCGAACAGTACCGCAGTCAAGGTACTGTCTTCGCTGTGGCTGATCGTTATCGCGCTGGTTCTGTTCGGCTCGCTGGCCGGTGGTCTCACAGCGATACGGGAAGAATACAAAAGTGCCGCCCAGAGCAGCTACGACAGCAGTTCGGTCACCACCGATGAAATCGAAGTCGAGGTCGAACCGGTGCCAAATTCCTCCGACGATGCAGCCGAAGAGGCCCAGCCCCCTGTAGACTCTGCGAAAGAATGAACAGCGCTCCTGGCCCCTGACACCTGCGTCGCGGCGCGGAGCTGTTGCGATGGAGAACTGCATGACCCGTTACGCTCTGATCACTGGCGCCTCCAGCGGCATCGGCCTGGCAATGGCCGAAGCGCTGGCCCGGCGCGGCCGCAGCCTGATTCTGGTGGCCCGACAACGTGATCAGCTGGAAAGTATTGCGATTGAACTGACCCAACGGTTCGGCGTGGAAGTGCTGTTCCGTGCCTGCGACCTGGGCGAGCCGCTGCGCCTGTCCGGATTCCTGCTGGAGCTGGAAGAAGGCGACCGGCAAATCGATCTGCTGGTCAACTGCGCCGGTATCGGCACATGCGGCCCGTTTCTGGCCCAGGACTGGATGACCGAGCAAGACCTGATCGAAGTGAACATCCTCGCCCTCACCCGCCTGTGCCATGCCATCGGCAACAGCATGGCCCTGCAAGGCGGCGGGCAGATTCTGAATGTGGCCTCTGTGGCGGCGTTTCAGCCGGGGCCGTGGATGAGCACCTATTACGCCAGCAAGGCGTATGTGCTGCACTTTTCCGAAGGATTGCGCGTCGAGCTGAAAAAATGTGCGATCAAGGTTTCGGTGCTCTGCCCCGGGCCGACCCGCACGGCGTTTTTCCGTACCGCGCAACTCGACAGCGAAAAGCTGACCAACAGCAAACTGCTGATGAGCCCCGAGGAAGTGGCGCTCTACACCGTGCGCGCACTGGAAAAGAATAAGGCGATCATCATTCCCGGGCGGCGCAACCGCTGGTTCGCCTTCCTGCCGCGGCTTGGCTCGCGGTGGCTGACTCGCACAATCGCCGGCATGGTCAACAAGGCCTACTGCCCGCGCTGATCCAACCCAAGGTAAAAGGCTGGGCGCAGGCATACGCCATGAGTACACTCAGGCCAGCCCAAACAACGGAGAAAACAGCTGTGGATACTCTGTTCACCAAGATCATCAACCGGGAAATCCCGGCGAAGATCATTTACGAGGACGACCAGGTACTGGCCTTCCACGACATTGCCCCACAGGCACCGGTACATTTCCTGGTGGTCCCGAAGAAACCCGTTCGCACCCTGAACGACCTGACCGAGGACGACAAGACATTGGCGGGGCACATCCTGTTCACCGCCCAGCGCCTGGCAAAGGAACTGGGTTGCGAAGACGGCTTCCGCGTCGTCATGAACTGCAATGAACTGGGTGGGCAAACTGTCTATCACATACATATGCACGTACTGGGTCAGCGCCAGATGCACTGGCCTCCGGGCTGATTGCTGCCTCCCCCTGTGGGAGCGGCGGTGCGGCGATCCGACTTGATCGCGAAGACGGAGTATCAGCCAGCATGGATGCTGAATGTCAGACCCTCTTCGCGAGCAAGCCCGCTCCCACAAAAGGCATCACGACACTGTCACAGTCTCTGCATCACAATGACCCAGCGCAAACCTTCCCCGGCCGATTGGGTTAAACTGGCCGCCGAAATTCCCCCGGAGGTCAGCATGACAACCCAACGTCACTACTCGCCAATTGACCGCCTTCTGCTGCAAGCCGATGCCGCGATGCGCACACTGCTGCCCTTCAGCGGCCAGCCGTACCGTCCGTCGCCCGCCATCGTGCAGCCGGATGCGAAAATGAGCGACGAAGACACGCGCCACGTTGCCGGCCTGATGCGCATCAACCACACCGGCGAAGTCTGCGCCCAGGCGCTGTACCAGGGACAGGCGCTGACCGCCAAGCTGCCGCAAGTGCGTGCTGCGATGGAGCATGCCGCCGAAGAAGAAATCGATCACCTGGTCTGGTGCGAACAACGCATCCATCAACTGGGTAGCCACACCAGCATCCTCAATCCGCTGTTTTATGGCATGTCGTTCGGGATTGGCGCAGTGGCCGGCCTGATCAGCGACAAAGTCAGCCTGGGGTTCGTTGCGGCAACGGAAGACCAGGTGTGCAAACACCTGAACGAACATCTGGAGCAATTGCCGGCCGAGGATGAAAAATCCCGGGCGATTCTTGAACAGATGCGTATCGATGAAAAACAACATGCCGAAAGTGCGCTGGATGCTGGCGGGTTCCGCTTTCCGGCACCGGTGAAGTTCGGGATGAGCCTGATGGCCAAGGTGATGACCAAGAGTACTTATCGGATCTGACTCCGTTTTTTTGTAGGAGCGAGCTTGCTCGCGATAAACCTGAGGGCAACGCGTTTATCCAGAAAACACGCGTTATCGTTAACGTCCATCGCGAGCAAGTTCGCTCCTACAAGGGCCAGCACCAGACACAAAAAAGGCGACTGCCGTGAGGGAGTCGCCTTTTTTGTGTCCGAAAATCTTACGCCATATTGCGCGCGTAGAAGATTTCGAGCATTTCGTGTTTCACCCGCTCGGTCACCTGGGCGCGCTGCTCAGAGGACAGGTTGCTGGTGGCGTCGCCGAACAGGTAGTTATCCAGTTCGAAGTTCTTCAGCAGCATCTTGGTGTGGAACAGGTTTTCCTGATACACGTTCACGTCGGTCATCTGGTACGCGTCGTAAGTGTCATCGGAGAGGTAGTTCTGGATCGAATTGATCTCGTGGTCGATGAAGTGTTTTTTGCCTTCAACGTCACGGGTGAAGCCGCGCACACGGTAATCCACGGTCACGATGTCCGAATCGAACTGGTGAATCAGGAAGTTGAGCGCTTTAAGCGGTGAAATGACCCCGCAAGTCGACACGTCGATGTCCACACGGAAGGTTGCAATGCCGTCGTCCGGATGGATTTCCGGGTACGTGTGCACCGTGATGTGGCTCTTGTCGAGGTGGGCCAGGATGATTTCGGGCAACGGGCCCGGGGACTCTTCGATCTGGCTATCGGTCGGGGTCACCGGTTCTTCAGAAATCAGAATCGTGACGCTGGCGCCCTGTGGCTCATAGTCCTGACTGGCAATGTTCAGGATGTTGGCACCAATGATATCGACAACTTCCGTGAGGATCTGCGTCAGGCGTTTCGCGTTGTACTCTTTATTGATGTACTCGACGTAAGCCTGCTGGTCTTGCGGAGTTTCCGCGTAGCAGATGTCATAGATGTTGAAGCTCAAGGTCTTTGTCAGGTTATTGAACCCGTGGAGCTTGAGTTTGCTTTTCACCGTTAAAAACTCTCTATGTGTTTGCGGCCCGGCCGCGTGATCAAGCATGCCCGTCAGATGCGAACAACGCACCTGCGTAGGACGGTTAACACCTCTTCGCGATGGCGATTTTGGTTGTCTGTTCGGGTGCGAGGCCTGTCGGCTGACGGGCCACTACCCTGAAAAAAGTGGCGCATTATGCAGACGTCAGCTTGGGATCGCCAGAGTCTGCACTGCTTTTATGATAGTTGAATGTCGATTCAACCGAGCTCGATGATTTCGTAGTCGTGAGTAATCTCGACACCGGCCGCGCCGAGCATGATCGAGGCCGAGCAATACTTCTCGGCAGACAGCTCGATGGCACGTTTGACCTGGGCTTCTTTCAGCCCGCGGCCCTTGACCACGAAATGCATGTGGATCTTGGTGAACACCTTTGGATCTTCGGTCGCGCGCTCGGCTTCGAGGAAGGCCTCACAGCTTTCGACCGCCTGGCGGGACTTCTTGAGGATGCTGACCACATCGAAATTGCTGCAGCCGCCGACACCCAGCAGCAACATTTCCATCGGCCGGACACCCAGGTTACGTCCGCCGGCATCGGGCGGACCGTCCATGACCACGACATGACCGCTACCGGATTCGCCGAGGAACATGGCTTCGCCAGCCCATTGGATGCGTGCCTTCATCGCCAAGACTCCACTGTATAAAAAAGGGTCGCCAGCTTAGCACAGGCCCCGTGATTGACAGCGCCCGGCGTCCTAGGACATATCCCACTGCCTTGTAGGTAAATGCTCGAATATTGCAGGAAGTGTCTGTTAAGCTGACGCCAATTCAATGGCGCATGGCCAGCTTTACTCCAGCGTTCACTATTCATAAAAACCAAACACACCGTGCAGTCTTTTCGGGATACAACCATGGTTGCTATTGCCCCCAACCCCAAGATCAAGAACCTCGACAAGCTGTTGATGCATTGCCAGCGCCGCCGTTATCAGGCCAAGAGCAACATCATTTGTGCCGGCGACCGCTCGGAAACGCTGTTCTTCATCATCAAAGGCTCAGTCACCATCCTGATCGAAGATGACGACGGCCGGGAAATGATCATTTCCTACCTGAACCCCGGGGACTTTTTCGGCGAGTTGGGTCTGTTTGAGCAGGCCGGCCTGGAGCAGGAGCGCAGCGCCTGGGTGCGGGCCAAGGTTGAATGCGAAGTCGCAGAAATCAGCTACGCGAAGTTCCGCGAGTTGTCCCTGCAGGATCCAGATATTCTTTACGTCCTCAGCGGACAAATCGCACAGCGCCTGCGCAACACTACGCGCAAGGTCGGTGACCTGGCATTCTTTGATGTAACCGGTCGAGTCGCCCGCTGTCTGCTGGAGCTGTGCAAACAGCCAGACGCCATGACGCACCCCGATGGCATGCAAATCAAGGTGACCCGTCAGGAAATCGGGCGGATTGTCGGTTGTTCGCGGGAGATGGTCGGTCGCGTGCTCAAGGATCTGGAAGAACGCAACCTGGTGGACGTCAAAGGCAAGACCATGGTGGTCTTCGGTACGCGATAAGCTCGAAAACCTAGCCGCTGAACATCTGCGCCAGCATCAACCGGTAGAGTTCGTCCAGACGTGCCAGTGCATGGGGTGCCGCGAACTTCTCATGCAGCGCGATGTGGCTTTCGGCGCGTACCCGTTGCTCCAGACCGCAGGCCTCGTTGAAACGATTGACCGCGGCGACCATTGACGCTCGCTCGTTATCGATCAGCATCGCTCCGTGCACCAGTCCTACCGGACGCTGCCCCCCCTGACTCTGGCGCCAGCGCTGGGCGGTTCCGACCATTTTGCGTCCATCGAGGTTGACGTTGAAGCGACCGTCACAGAAAGCGCCTTCGATTTCACCCAGGGACGAAGTACCACCCAACTCATCCAGCAACTGACAAATCGGATCGCACAAACGGTGGTAACCGGTTTCGATGCGATTCAGATCCCCTTCGCTGCGCGGCGGCGCGTAAACCAGTGCGATATTGATCGTTGAGGCCGATTGCGGCACCGGCTCGCCACCGGTTTCACGCAACAACACCGGCCAACCTGCCGCCGCCGACACTTCACATGCAGCCTCGAAACCGGGCAGGCGGTTCAAACGGCGCGGCATGACCAGCGCCCGATCGCTCGGCTGCCAAAACAGCAGGCCGAACTCCGCGTCGCCGGCGCATACCGAGGCCAACAGATCCTGTTCGGCTTTCAGGCCAGCTTCGATGGTCAGGGAAATTGGTGAGGTCATAAGGTATTCCGTAGGACATAAAGTCTGTGGTGCTTCTTATGCCGCTATCGCGAGCAAGCTCGCTCCCACATTTGATCCCGGCAGCTCATAGATTTTGTGGCCACCATCAAACCCTGTGGGAGCGAGCTTGCTCGCGATGCTTTTTAGTCTAGGGTTGAGCCGCTGACAGGCACGCCGCGCTCAGGGAAGAACAGGCGCTGCAACTCGGTACCCGGGCTTTCGGCACGCATGAAGGCTTCACCGACCAGGAACGCGTAGACGTCGCTGATTTCCATCAGCTCGACATCGGCGCGGTTGAGGATGCCGCTCTCGGTGATCACCAGACGATCACGCGGGATACGCGGCAACAGGTCGAGAGTGGTTTCCAGACTGACGTCGAAGGTGTGCAGGTTACGGTTGTTGACCCCGACCAACGGCGTGTCGAGGGTTTTCAACGCGCGCTCCAGCTCATCGCCATCGTGCACTTCAACCAGCACATCGAGATTGACGCTTTTGGCCACGGCCGCCAGCTCGGCCATTTTCACGTCATCCAGTGCGGAGACAATCAACAACACGCAATCGGCGCCCAGTGCACGAGCTTCGACGATCTGGTACGGATCGATCATGAAGTCCTTGCGGATCACCGGCAGGTTGCATGCCGCACGGGCCTGCTGCAGGTAGGCATCAGCGCCCTGGAAATAATCGATATCGGTGAGCACAGACAGGCAGGTCGCACCGCCCTTCTCGTAGCTTCTGGCGATGTCGGCGGGAACGAAGTTCTCGCGGATCACGCCTTTGCTCGGCGAGGCTTTCTTGATTTCTGCAATGACTGCCGGTTGCTTCAACTTGGCCTGGGCCAGCAACGCCTTGGCAAAACCGCGGGGTGCATCGGCCGCCTTGGCCAGGTTTTCCAGCTCGGCGAGGCTGACGCGAGCGCTACGCTCGGCGACTTCCTCAACCTTGCGCGCCAGAATCTTTTCCAGAACCGTCGGAACACTCATCCCTCATTCTCCACTTTGAATACCGCGGTAAATGCACCCAGTTCCTCAAGCTTTTCTCGAGCGAGGCCGGTGTGCAGCGCATCGTGCGCCAAGGCAACGCCTTCTTTCAGGCTGCTGGCAAGGTCGGCCGCGTACAGTGCGGCACCGGCATTGAGCACGATCATCTCGGCCGCTTTCTGACCGTTCTCGGTCTTGCGCTTGCCCAAGGCATCGCGAATCAGTTCCAGGGAAGCCGCCGGGCTTTCCACGGCCAGGCCATGCAGGCTCTGGCTCTTCATGCCCAGATCTTCCGGCTCGACCCAATACTCGGTGACCTGGCCGTCCTTCAGTTCAGCGACAAAGGTCGGCGCGGCCAGGCTGAATTCGTCCAGGCCATCCTTCGAATGCACCACCAGCACATGCTTGCTGCCCAGACGCTGCAACACTTCCGCCAGCGGCCGGCACAAGGCCTGGGTAAATACGCCGACCACCTGATGCTTCACACCGGCCGGATTCGTAAGCGGGCCAAGCATGTTGAACAGCGTGCGCAGGCCAAGATCGCGGCGCGGACCGGCGGCGTACTTCATGGCCTTGTGGTGGGTCTGGGCAAACATGAAACCGATGCCAACGTTGTCGATGCAGCGCGCCACTTGCACCGGGGTCAGGTTCAGATAGATACCGGCGGCTTCCAGCAGATCGGCACTGCCGCTCTTGCCCGATACCGCACGGTTGCCGTGCTTGGCCACGGTGCAACCGGCCGCCGCGACGACAAAGGAAGAAGCCGTGGACACGTTGAAGATGTTCGCACCGTCACCGCCGGTGCCCACCACATCGACCACACCGTCGAGGGTCTTGAGTTCGACCTTGTCCGCCAGTTCGCGCATCACCGACACGGCACCGACGATTTCGTCGATGCTTTCGCTCTTCATGCGCATGGCCATCATGAACGCGCCAATCTGCGCATCCGAGCATTGCCCGGTCATGATCTCGCGCATGACATCGCGCATTTCATCGGTGCTGAGGTCGAGGTGATCGACGATACGGCTCAGGGCTGTCTTGATGTTCATGAAAAGTCCTTAGCGCGTGCCGCCGGTTTGTTTGAGGAAGTTGGCGAACAGTTCGTGGCCCTGTTCGGTGAGGATCGACTCAGGGTGGAACTGCACGCCTTCGATGTTCAGAGTCTTGTGACGCAGGCCCATGATCTCGTCGACCGAGCCGTCTTCGAGCTGGGTCCACGCGGTCAGCTCCAGGCAATCGGGCAGGGTTTCGCGCTTGACGATCAATGAATGATAGCGGGTCACCGTCAGCGGACGATTCAGGCCTTCGAATACACCCTTGTCCTCGTGAAATACCGGGCTAGTCTTACCATGCATCACTTGGCGGGCGCGCACCACATCACCGCCAAAAGCCTGGCCGATGGATTGGTGGCCGAGGCAGACGCCAAGAATCGGTAGCTTGCCGGCGAAATGCTTGATCGCTTCAATCGAGATGCCGGCTTCGGTCGGGGTGCAAGGACCGGGGGACACAACGATGCGTTCAGGGTTGAGGGCTTCGATTTCAGCGATGGTCAGTTCATCGTTGCGCACGACTTTAACCTGGGAGCCGAGCTCGCCCAGGTACTGCACAACGTTGTAGGTAAAGGAGTCGTAGTTATCGATCATCAGCAACATGGCGTTAAGAACCTCTTGAATTCACTGACTTTAAAGATGGCCTTCGAATGATTTACCCGCAGAGCGCTGCACTTTGTCAGGTGCCGGTGTAGCGCCAGCAAAGCGGCATTTCAAACAGGTAAAGAAGGCAAAGCGGTACAGGTCCGGCGAAGCCGGCAAAAGAATTCAGGCGCGCCAACGCCAGCGGGCGTGTGCCTTGATGACTTGATCCAGGAGTTTACTGATGATCAACACGGGGAAGGTCTCGTTCGTACGTCCCGGCACAGTAACTTAGCTGGGCAGAGCGCGCAATATCACCGGGGATGCTGCCCGCGAAACTATCAAAGGCTTCGCGACAGATGGCAAAAGGCCGGAAGTTTTTGGTACTGTCGTTTCGTTCACTAAAACAATAAATAAACGGACTTGCTCATGATCAAACAGACGTTGTTTGTACCGCTCGCAGGATGCTTGCTCGCGATCGCATGCGCCCAGGCGAACGCCGCACCTAATCCTTATACAAATTTCGTTGTCTTCGGGGACAGCCTCAACGATGCAGGGACCTTTGCCGACACGGGCGGGCCTGCCGGGGCGACGCAGCGCTTCACCAACCGGACCGGGCCGGTGTACCTGGATGGCAGCGGCGAAGTCCGCTCGCTCAACTCCACACAGATTCTGGGCGGAAAACTGGGGTTCTCGGCGGACCAGACCGCTTCATCATCTTCGGCGGTACGCGCCAACAACGGCCAGCCCGATGGTAACAACTGGGCTGTAGGCGGCTACCGTACCGACCAGATTCTTGATTCGATTACCAGCACCTCCGCCACCGGCGAACGCACCCGGGCCGGCTATCTTCCATCCAATAACTTCCGTGCCGACCCGAACGCACTGTATTACCTGTCAGGTGGCGGTAACGACTTCTTGCAAGGACGCGTCACCAGCCTGCCACAGGCCAGTGCCGCCGCCGACCGCCTGGCCGATAGCGTGCAGACGCTGCAAACCGCCGGCGCCAGATACGTCATGGTCTGGTTGCTACCCGATATCGGCTTTACCCCCGCATTCAACGGCACCCCGCTGCAAGCGTTCACGTCCCAGCTCAGCGCCCAGTTCAACACTGAACTGGTAAGCCGACTGCAAAACATCAATGCCGAAGTCATCCCGCTGAACATTCCGGTATTGCTCAAAGAGACTTTCGCCAACCCGGCACAGTTTGGCCTGGCCACCGACCAGAACCTCATCACCACCTGCTTCAGCGGCAACGGTTGCACCGAGAACGCCCGCTACGGCATCAACAGCGCCACGCCGGACCCGACCAAGCTGATCTACAACGACTCGGTGCACCCCACCGAAGCCGGGCAGCGCCTGATCGCCGATTACGCGTACTCCCTGCTGGCGGCGCCGTGGGAGCTGACCCTGTTGCCGGAAATGGCCCAGGGCACCGTGCGCGCGCATCAGGATGAATTGCGCAACCAGTGGCTGGCCGATTGGGAAAACTGGCAAGGTGTCGGCCAATGGCGAGCCATTGTTTCCGGCGGCGGACAGCATCAGGACTTTGACGGTCAGGACAGCGTGGCAAGCGCCGACGGCAACGGCGCCAACCTGAACATCGGTGGCAGCTATCGTCTCGACGATGCCTGGCGTGTTGGTCTGGTCGCCGGTTTCTATAACCAGGAACTCGAAGCCGGCAACAACGACTCCGACTACAAGCTCAACACTTACCTGGGCACGGCATTCGCCCAGTACCAGCAAAACCGTGTGTGGGCTGACGCGGCGTTGACGGCCGGGCATCTGGATTACGACAGCCTCAAGCGTAAATTCCAGCTGGGCGTCAACGAACGCGGCGAAAAAGGCGATACCAGCGGCTACGTCGAAGCCTTCAGCGCACGCGTGGGTTACGACATTGCGCAACAAGCCAGCAGCCCCTGGCACCTGTCGCCGTTTGTCAGCGCCGACTTCTCCAAGGTACAAGTCGATGGTTACTCGGAGGACGGCAACAATTCCACGGCGCTGACCTTTGCCGATCAGGAGCGTATTTCCCGGCGCCTGGGCGCTGGCCTGCAGGGCAAATACCAGATCACCCCGCAAACCCAGGTGTTCGGCGAAGCGGCAATCGAGCGTGAGTACAACGACGACACCCAGGACGTGGACATCAACCTCAACAGCCTGCCGAACAACCAGTTCACGCTGGAAGGCTACACCCCGCAAAGTCACTTGCAACGTGTGAACCTGGGGGTGAGCCACAACCTCACCAAGGACCTGGCACTGCGCGCCAGCTATAACATTCGCAAGGACGACGACTTCACCCAACAAGGCATCAACGTAGGTGTTGCGCTGGACTTCTGATGTGCAGGCAATAAAAAACGCGGCGCCCTCACAGGCGCCGCGTTTTTTATGGTGGTGAAGTCATTGTGGGAGCGAGCTTGCTCGCGATGAGGGCTTCACAGGCAACATTGATGTTGCCTGACCCACCGTTATCGCGAGCAAGCTCGCTCCCACAGGATTTGTAGTCAGTTCAGCTTTCCGGGGTCTGTTCGGCCAGGGCAACGGCGCGGAACATCGCGCGGCGCTTGTTCAGGGTTTCTTCCCATTCCAGCGCCGGCACCGAGTCGGCGACGATGCCGCCACCGGCCTGTACATGCAGCTCGCCGTTCTTGATCACCGCCGTGCGGATCGCAATGGCGGTGTCCATGTTGCCGTTCCAGGCAAAGTAACCGACCGCACCGCCGTAGACGCCACGCTTGACCGGCTCCAGTTCGTCGATGATTTCCATCGCGCGAATCTTCGGCGCACCGGACAAGGTGCCAGCCGGCAGAATCGCCCGCAGTGCGTCCATGGCCGTCAGCCCGGCTTTCAGTTGCCCGGTGACGTTGGACACAATGTGCATCACGTTGGAATAACGCTCGATGACCATTTTCTCGGTGAGCTTCACCGAGCCGATTTCCGATACGCGACCGGTGTCGTTACGACCGAGGTCGATCAGCATCAAGTGTTCAGCGATTTCCTTGTCGTCCGACAGCAGGTCTTCTTCCAGCGCCAGGTCTGCCTCTTCATTGGCTCCCCGCGGACGGGTGCCGGCAATCGGGCGCACGGTGATCAGGTTGTCTTCGACCCGCACCAGTACTTCCGGCGAACTGCCAACGACGTGGAAGTCGCCGAAGTTGAAGAAGTACATGTAAGGCGTCGGGTTGAAGCAGCGTAGCGCGCGATACAGATCGATCGGCGCCGCCTTGAAATCGATCGACATTCGCTGGGACGGCACGACCTGCATGCAGTCACCGGCCAGGATGTATTCCTTGATGGTGTCGACGGCTTTTTCGTAATCATCCTGGGTGAAACTGGAGCGGAACACCGGGTCAGCCGATTGTTGCTTGCTGAAGTCCAGGCCACGGCGTGGGGTGATTGGTTGACGGAGTCTTTCCAGCAACTCTTCCAGGCGTGCCTGACCTTGCTCGAAGGCGTCATCCTGGGACGGGTCGGCCAGGACGATGGCGTGCATCTTGCCGGCCAGGTTGTCGAACACCACCACGGCGTCGGACACCATCAGCAGAATGTCCGGTACGCCCAGCGGGTCCGGGTTCGGGCACTTGCCCAAGCGCTTTTCCACATAACGCACGCAGTCATAGCCGAAGTAACCCACGAGGCCGCCGTTGAAACGCGGCAGGCCGGCAATGGTCGGCACGTTGTAGCGAGCCTTGAAGGTTTCGACGAAGGCCAGCGGGTCTTCCACATCGTGGCTTTCGGTCTCGACGCCATCGACGGTCACGCTAACGTGATGATCGTGAACCCGCAGCACGGTACGGCACGGCAGGCCGATGATCGAGTACCGGCCCCACTTCTCGCCGCCCTGTACGGACTCCAGCAAGTAGGAATTGGGCTCGTCGGCCAGCTTCAGGTAGATCGACAGCGGTGTGTCGAAGTCGGCCAGGGTTTCGCAGGCAAGCGGGATGCGGTTGTAGCCGGCAGCGGCCAAACGCAGGAATTCTTCGCGGATCATGAGGTGCCTCGTGGCTTGAGGATCGAACAGTCAGGTATGCAAACGCGCCGGAAACCGGCCAGGATCAAGTCAGGCGCGCCAACGCCAGCGGGCCAGGGCCTTGATGACTTTCATCCAGAGTTTGCGAGTGACCACCACGATGGCGTTTCCAGAAGGGGGTTTGACAGCGTCGGCCAACGTTATCTCAGCGGCCGGATCCAGGCAACCGGGAATTAGTTTGCGCAGGTCGTCGATCACCAGCGCCGGCGATTCTTCCGCGATCGGTCGGCCGTGGTTATAGCCGTAGCTCAGGGCTACGCACTTGACTCCCGCCGCTTTCGCCGCCAGCACATCGCTGCGCGAATCGCCAACGAACAACGACTGAGAAGCCGGAATATTGGCCATTTTCATCACGAAGAACAGCGCGGCCGGATCGGGTTTCTTCTGTGGCAGGGTGTCACCGCCGATGATCCAGCGGAAATAACGGCCGATTTTCATCTGATCCAGCAGCGGCGCAACGAAACGCTCAGGCTTGTTGGTGATCAGCGCCATCTCGACGCCCTGCTTCTGCAGCCATTTGAGGGTGTCGCGAACGCCGGGGTAAACCACGGTCAACTCATGGCTCTCGCCATAAGCCTGCATGAAATACTCCAGCGCCCGTTCGGCCTCGTCGTTATCGACCGCAGCATGATCAAGACCGCCAGCCAGCGCCCGACGCACCAGCACCGGCGCGCCATTGCCGACCCATTCGCGCACCGCTTCCAGACCGGCGGATTGGCGACCGAGTTTGAGCAGCATCTTGTCCACAGCCACTGCCAGGTCCGGGACCGAGTCGATCAACGTACCGTCCAGATCGAACATCACCAGCCGCGGCAGTTGCCCCGGGAACAGCTGCTCAAAACCACTCATGGGCGAGCCAGCGCCAGTTCGGAACGCATCTTGTCGATGACTTCCTGATAGTTCGGCGCATTGAAGATGGCCGAGCCGGCGACGAAGGTGTCAGCGCCAGCCGCAGCGATTTCGCGAATGTTGTTCACGTTTACGCCGCCGTCGATTTCCAGGCGAATGTCACGGCCCGAAGCATCGATCAGCGCCCGCGCTTCGCGCAATTTGTCGAGGGTGCCAGGGATGAACTTCTGCCCGCCGAAGCCCGGGTTGACGCTCATCAGCAGGATCATGTCGACCTTGTCCATCACGTACTTGAGCACGTCCAGCGGAGTTGCCGGGTTGAACACCAGGCCCGACTTGCAGCCGCCTTCGCGGATCAGTTGCAGGGAACGGTCGACGTGTTGGGTGGCTTCCGGGTGGAAGGTGATGTAAGTCGCGCCGGCTTCGATGAAGTCACCCACGATGCGGTCCACCGGGCTGACCATCAGGTGCGCGTCGATCGGCGCGGTCACGCCGTACTTGCGCAGTGCCGAGCAAACCATCGGGCCGATGGTCAGGTTCGGTACGTAGTGATTGTCCATGACATCGAAGTGCACGAAGTCGGCGCCGGCGGCGAGGACGTTGTCCACTTCTTCACCCAGGCGGGCGAAGTCGGCGGAGAGAATCGACGGAGCAATTACGAAGGGCTGCATGACGCACCTTTACTGAGCAGAATCACGATGGCGCGCATTGTATACCTCATGCTTTGACGCGCGCACCGTGAGCGCGATGATTGGACCTTGCCATCATCCATCAACGGCAATGGCTCTAGTACGCCGCGCGATAGATCTTTTCGATATCGACGGCACTCAACTTGCGTGGATTGTTGCGCATCAAGCGCTCGATCCCCGCCGCTTCCACGGCCATGGACGGGATGGCGTCCTCGGGCACACCGAAACTGCGCAGGCCCTGGGGAATTTCCACGGCGGCACACAGTTCGGTCATGGCTTGCACGGCTTTGTCGGCCGCTTCGTTGAGACTCAAATGAGCGGTCTTCACGCCCATGGCCTCGGCGATATCCTGCATGCGTTCGATGCAGGCCATCTTGTTCCAGGTCATGACATAGGGCAGTAGCAAGGCATTGCTGACCCCATGGGCAATGTTGAAGCGCCCGCCCAGCGGATACGCCAGCGCATGCACCGCGCCAACGCCGGCGTTACCGAACGCCATGCCGGCCATCAGGCTGGCAGTGGCCATGTCTTCCCGGGCTTGCAGGTTCGACGGGTTGGCGTAGGCCTTGGGCAAAGCCTTGGCGATCAGCTTGATGGCGCCGATAGCCAGGGAATCGGTAATCGGCGAGGCGTTGACCGACAGATAAGACTCGATAGCGTGCACCAGTGCATCGACGCCGCTGGCCGCCGTGACGCTGCGTGGACAGGTCAGGGTCATTTGCGGACTGACCAGCGCCACGTCCGGCAACAGGTAGTCGCTGACAATGCCCTTCTTCAGTTGCGCGACCTTGTCGGAAAGAATGGCGACGTTGGTCACTTCCGAGCCGGTGCCGGCCGTGGTCGGGATGGCGATCAGCGGCGGGCCTTTACGCGGGACCTGATCGATACCGAACAGATCCTCCAGCGCACCGTGGTACCCGGCGTAGGCTGCCACGCTCTTGGCAATGTCGATGGCACTCCCGCCGCCCAGGCCGATCAGCCCATCATGCCCGCCGTCGCGGTAAACCTGCATGCAATCTTCGACGATGGCGATTTCCGGGTCCGGCAGCACACGGTCGAAGATTTCGTAGGAGCGGCCACCCAACTGCGCCAGTGCCAGTTCTACCGTACCGGATTTGACCAGGGCGACGTCGGTGACGATCAGCGGATTGTCGATGTCCAGGCGTGTCAGCTCAGCGGCCAGCTGCTCGATGGCACCTGCGCCGGTGATCAGTTTGTGAGCGATTTTGAAAGAGGAAAGACTCATGTGCGCAGCCTCTTATAGATAGGGGAGCTGGGCACAATAGTAGCTGGGGATTTGGAGTTGGCTGGTATTCAGGTCATGAATGACCAAGGTTTCCGGGAACACCCAATAACACTGTAGGAGCGAGCTTGCTCGCGATGAACCTGAGAGTGACGCGGGCATTCAGAAGGCCCGCGTTATCGTTGGCGACCATCGCGAGCAAGCTCGCTCCTACAAGTTGCAGTGGATCGGTGTGTGGCTTCAGACCTGGGCAGTACGCAGTTTCTCGCTACGCCCACGCAACCATTCCAGGGTCAGCAACAGGATCACCGAGAAGGCAATCAACAGCGTCGCGGCCGCGGCGATGGTCGGGCTGAGGTTTTCGCGGATGCCGCTGAACATCTGCCGTGGCAGGGTCGCTTGCTCTGGGCCGGCGAGGAACAGCGTCACCACCACTTCATCGAACGAAGTCGCAAAGGCAAACAGCGCCCCGGAGATCACGCCCGGCGCAATCAGTGGCAAGGTCACCCGGCGGAACGTGGTCAGCGGCGAAGCGCCCAGGCTCGCAGCAGCCCGTACCAGGTTGTGGTTGAACCCCTGCAAGGTCGCCGACACGGTAATGATCACGAACGGCACACCCAACACCGCATGCACCACGATCAGCGAGAAAAAGCTGTTACCCAATCCCAACGGAGCAAAGAACAGATAACTGGCCACACCGATGATCACCACCGGCACCACCATCGGTGAAATCACCAGCGCCATCACCAGCGCCTTGCCGGGAAAGTCGCCACGGGTCAGGCCGATGGCCGCCAGCGTACCGAAGACCATGGCCAGCACCGTAGCCGCCGGGGCGACGATGATGCTGTTCTTCAGGGCGCGCATCCATTCCGCCGAGGCGAAGAAATCGTGATACCACTGCAATGAGAAGCCTTGCAGCGGGTACACCAGGAAACTGCCGGAGTTGAACGACAGCGGAATGATCACCAGCACCGGCAGGATCAGGAACAACAGAATCAAGCCGCAGAGAATCCGCAAGCTGTAGAACCACACCCGTTCGATGGGCGACATATAAGGACTCAGCATTTCGTTCTCCCCTTAGCTCAGGCGCAGGCGGCTTGCGCCTACCAGCCAGCTGTAAATCAGATAAAGCACGACCGTCGCGAGCAACAGCAGCCCACCAAGTGCGGTCGCCATGCCCCAGTTGATGCTGGTGTTGGTGTAGAAGGCGACGAAGTAGCTGACCATCTGATCGTTCGGGCTGCCCAGCAATGCCGGGGTGATGTAGTAGCCGATGGCGAGGATGAACACCAACAGGCAACCGGCGCCGACACCGGCATAGGTCTGCGGGAAGTACACCCGCCAGAAGCTGGCGAACGGATGGCAGCCGAGGGAAATCGCGGCGCGCATGTAGGTCGGCGAGATGCCTTTCATCACGCTGTAGATCGGCAGAATCATGAACGGCAGCAGGATGTGCACCATGGAGATGTAGACACCGACGCGGTTGAACACCAACTCGATCGGCTTGTCGATGATGCCCATGGCCATCAGGCCGCTGTTGATCAGGCCACCCGATTGCAGCAACACGATCCACGCCGCGACTCGTACCAGGATCGAGGTCCAGAACGGCAACAGCACCAGAATCATCAGCAGGTTGCTCTGGCGCGACGGCAGGTTCGCCAGCAGGTAAGCCAGAGGATACGCCAGCACCAGACAGATCACGGTGATGATCAGGCCCATCCAGAAGGTGCGGGCGAAGATGTCGAGGTAGATTGCCTGATCCGGGGTGGCCGGGGCGATTTCGCCGAGGTCGTCGATGCGGTGATCGACAGCCGCCAGCAGGTAATACGGGGTGATGCTGCTGGTGTTGCGGCGCACCGCTTGCCAGTAGGCCGGGTCCCCCCAACGCTCATCGAGGCCTTCCAGCGCTTCTTTATAGGAGGCCGGTTCAGTGGCAAGCGGCAAGGCGCGGGCCGTTTTGGTCAGCAGGCTGCGATAGCCGGCCAGTTCCATGTTCAGGCGCTTGGACAGATCGCCCAGGGTCTGATTCTTGCGAGCCTCGGCGAGGTCTTCGGCCGCTGCTTTGTAAACCGGTTCAGCGGGCAGGCCTCGGCCATCCCAACTGGCGATGGCAGTCACGGTGCGCGGCATGCCGCCGACCACTTCCGGGTTGCCAACGCTTTTGTAGAGCAGCGCCACGATCGGCACCAGGAACACCAGCAACAGAAACAGCACCAGCGGCGCGATCAACGCCTGGGCCTTCCAGCGGTTGACCCGCTCGGCGTGCTTGAGCCGCTGCTTCAAGGTGGGGCTGGTGCCCTCGTTCAGGGGAACGGCGATAGCCATGACGTACTCCGCAAATCTTTGATCAATCGTTAATGTGGGAGCGAACTTGTGGCGAGGGGGCTTGCCCCCGTTGGGTCGCGTAGCGACCCCGAAACCTGCATTCCCGATGCATCAGATGCACCGCATGCAATGGTTTTACGACTGCTACGCAGCCGAACGGGGGCAAGCCCCTCGCCACAAAAGCTCGCCCTCACAGGAGGGCGAGCCCTCTGCTTATTTCGCAGCCCAGGAATTGAAGCGCTGCTCCAGTTGCTCGCCGTTGTCAGCCCAGAAGCTGACGTCGATCTGCACCTGGTTGGCGATGTTTTCCGGGGTGGTCGGCATGTCTTTCAGGACATCCTTGGCCAGCAGCGGCACGGCTTGGGTGTTGGCCGGGCCGTAGGCGATGTTTTCCGAGTAGGTCTTCTGCTGCTGTGGCTGTACCGAGAAGGCGATGAATTTCTTCGCCGCTTCGGCGCGCTTGGCATCCAGACCTTTTGGAATGGCCCATGCGTCAAAGTCGTAGATGCCGCCGTTCCACACGACTTTCAGGTTGCTTTCTTTCTGCACGGCAGCGATACGACCGTTGTAGGCCGAACTCATGACCACGTCACCGGAAGCGAGGTATTGCGGCGGTTGTGCGCCAGCTTCCCACCACTGGATGTTCGGCTTGAGCTCATCGAGCTTCTTGAACGCGCGGTCCTGACCGTCCTTGCCAGCCAGCACTTTGTAGACGTCTTTCGGCGCAACGCCGTCGGCCATCAGTGCGAATTCCAGGGTGTACTTGGCGCCCTTACGCAGGCCACGCTTGCCCGGGAACTGCTTGGTGTCCCAGAAGTCCACCCAGCTGGTCGGTGCGGATTTCAGTTTGTCGGCGTTGTAGGCCAGCACGGTCGACCACACGAAGAAACCCACGCCGCAAGGCTGGATGGCGCCCTTGACGTAGTCTTCGGTCTTGCCGAACAGCGCCGGGTCCAGTTGCTCGAACATGTCTTCGTCGCAACCACGGGACAGTTCCGGCGATTCAACCTCTACCAGATCCCAGGACACGCTCTTGGTGTCGACCATGGCCTTGACCTTGGCCATTTCGCCGTTGTACTCGCCGGCCACGATCTTGCCGTTGCCTGCCGCTTCCCAAGGTGCGTAGAAGGCTTTGACCTGAGCCGCCTTGTTCGCACCGCCAAAGGACACCACGGTCAGATCCGGGCCGGCCGCCATTGCGTGTGCCGCGCCCATCATGCCCAGTGCCAAAGCGGTGAATTTCAGGGATCTCAACATTTATTGTTCTCTCCACGTGCAGGGTTGGTGTTGGTGTTGCCGGGGCGATCAATGCGCCTCTAAAAGTGGATCGAGCGCGCGAACGTGCTCGACCTGCCAGCCAAGCGGTACCACATCGCCGACGGCGAGCGAGGGATCAAGCTCGGCAATTGGCTGTTTCACGAAGAAGTCGGTCTTGCCGCAGACTTCCATGCGAACCCGGACGTGGTCGCCCAGATAGATGAATTCCTCGACTCGCCCGGAGAAGCGGTTGACGCATTGGTCGCTGGAGCCGTTGAGGCTCACTCGCTCCGGACGAATGGACAGGGTCACCGGCTCGCCGGTCTGGCCAACGTTGACCGCCAAGGCTTCCACCTTCTCACCGCGCCCGAGTTCCACAATGCAACGGTCGCCGGTTTGGCTGTGCAGGCGGCCATTGAGGCGGTTGTTCTCGCCGATGAAGTTGGCGACGAAGGTGTTTTTCGGCTCTTCGTAGAGGGTGCGCGGCGGAGCGATCTGCTGGATTTCGCCCTGATGGAACACCGCCACGCGGTCGGACATGGTCAAGGCTTCGCCCTGATCGTGGGTCACGTAGACCACAGTCACGCCCAGGCGCTGGTGCAGGTGCTTGATCTCCATCTGCATGTGTTCACGCAGCTGCTTGTCGAGCGCGCCGAGGGGTTCGTCCATCAGCACCAGTTGCGGCTCGAACACCAGCGCGCGGGCCAATGCCACACGCTGTTGCTGACCACCGGAGAGCTGCGCCGGGTAGCGCTGGGCGAAGGCATCGAGCTGGACCATGCTCAGCACGCGCTTGACCCGCGCACTGACGTCGCTCTTGTTCATGCCACGCACGGTCAGCGGGAACGCCAGGTTCTCGGCCACCGTCATGTGCGGGAACAACGCGTAGTTCTGGAACACCATGCCGATGTCGCGCTTGTGCGGCGGCACGTTGTTGATGGCGCGCCCGGCCAACAGGATTTCGCCCGCGGTCGGCGTTTCGAAGCCGGCGAGCATCATCAGGCTGGTGGTCTTGCCGGAGCCGGACGGCCCGAGCAATGTGAGGAATTCGCCCTTGCGAATATCCAGGTTGAGGTCCTTGACGATCAGGTTCTCGCCGTCGTAGCTCTTCTGCACTCCACGAAAGCTGACCAGAACATCATTGGCCCCTGCGCTTGAATCGACCTGGCTCATACCCACACCTTTGTTATTGATGACTGCTGTGGGGTTAAGCCTAGTGGACGCTGGGGACCGCGCAAATCGGGGCGCAAGAGAGATTCGCCTCAGCCGGATGGAAGGTTGGGGGTAGGGATTTCCCTACAAGGATGGCGGGGATGGATAGGGCAGCAGCACGCTTCAAGCTGCAAGCCGCAAGAATCGGCAAAGCCGCTGCAAAAACATGTCGCTTTTGGATATGCCGGTAATCGGATACTTGCTGGAGATCCCTGTGGGAGCGAGCTTGCTCGCGATGGCAGCATCACATTCAACATCGATGCTGAATGACCCGCCGCTATCGCGAGCAAGCTCGCTCCCACAGGTACAGCGATGTGCTTTAGAGGAGCTTGTGTTCCATCGCGTACTTCACCAGTTCCGCCAGCGAGGTGATGTTGAGCTTCTGCATCAGCCGCGCCTTGTGGGTGCTGATGGTCTTGCTGCTCAGCGCCAGTTGCTGGGCGATGTCGTTCACGTTGGCGCCCTGGGCCAGGCGTTCGAACACGGAAAATTCGCGCTCGGAGAGCAACGAGTGCAATGGACGCGAGTCGGTAAGACCGACCTCGAAAACCATGCGGTCGGCCAGTTCCGGGTCGATGTAACGCCCGCCTGACGCCACTTTGCGAATGGCCGTCAGCAACAGTGCCGGGTCGCTGTCCTTGGTCGCATAACCGGCAGCCCCCACCTTCAGCGCCCGGGCGGCCATTTGCGCCTCATCGTGCATCGACAGCACCAGGATCGCCGGCGGATTGTTCAGGGCGCGAATCCGCGGAATCGCTTCCAGGCCGTTGACGCCTGGCATGGAGATGTCCAGCAACACCACTTCGCAAGGCACATTACGCAAGGTGTCGAGCAACTGCTCGCCATTGCTCGCCTCCCCCACCACCAGCAAGTCCTTGGCCAGGCCGATCAACTGCTTGATGCCTTCGCGGACAATGGTGTGGTCTTCGGCTACCAGTACACGGATCACGTTCTTCTCCAGGTTCAAGATCATTCGCGAGCAGGCTCGCTCCCACATTTGGAATACGTTCCCCTGTGGGAGCGAGCTTGCTCGCGAAGGCGTCAGCACAGACACCACAAATTCTTCAGGATTCGTCCAGAGGCACTCGCACTTCTAACGTCGTACCCTCACCCGGCTCACTCTCCAGCGACAACTCGCCGCCCAGGATCAACACCCGCTCACGCATGCCGACGATCCCAAAGGACGTTGGCCTGCCAGGCGCGGCGACAAATCCTACGCCATCATCGCTGACCGTCAGACACAATTCGTTGCCTTCAAGGGTCAGTGTCAGTTCAACAGTATGCGCCTGGGCGTGCCGCATGACATTGGTCAGCGCCTCCTGAAGAATTCGAAACAGGCCGATCGCCTTCGCATCGCTGAGCACTGGCAAATTGTCCGGCACCTGCACCAGACACGGGATCTGCGTTCGCGC
The DNA here is from genome assembly GCF_002236115.1 of Pseudomonas jessenii. Taxonomy (GTDB): domain Bacteria; phylum Pseudomonadota; class Gammaproteobacteria; order Pseudomonadales; family Pseudomonadaceae; genus Aquipseudomonas; species Aquipseudomonas jessenii. Next base: position 29,618 of record NZ_NIWT01000005.1, read on the forward strand.
CTCGAACCGGCGGGCCTGCCATTCAATGGCCGAGGCGATACCTGCGTCGAGAATCGGCGGCCGCAATGCCGTGGCCACATCACGGACCAGCTGAAACAACTGAGCGATCAAGCGCTTCATGCTGTTCAAGCGCTCGTTAAGACCAGGGTCGAGCTGGGCGTACGCCAGTTCGCACATGGACGTTTCCAGCTTCAACACGGTGAGCATCTGCCCCAATTCGTCGTGAACTTCCCGGGCAATGCGCGCTTTTTCTTCTTCGCGCACGCTTTCCAGGTGCGCGGACAACTCACGCAGTTGTTCCCGGGAGCTGGCCAGTTCAATTTCGATGCGCTTGCTCTCGCTGATGTCCCAGACGATCCCGTCCCAAACATAGGCGCCGTCTTCCAGCCGGCGGGTGATGGCCTTGATTTCCGCCCAACGCTGCTCGCCCTGACGCGTGAGGATTCGCCCCTGCCACGACCAGTCGCTGTCAGTATCCAGCGCATGATCCTGGGTCTGGTGATAGCTGACCTTGTCATCCGGATGCACGAGGCTACGCAGGCCTTTATCGCGATGCGCCAGCGTGGCCGGCGAGTAACCCACCAGGCTTTCGCTGCCTTCGCTGATGTAGGCAAAGTCGATCTGACCGGTTACTGGCGCCCGCTCCAGCCGGAAAACCAGTCCCGGAACGTTGGCGGCGATGCCTTGCAGCCGCGCCTCGCTTTCCTGCAAGGCCGCCAGGGCGCGGCGCCGCTCGGTGACATCGTTGAGGTAAACCACCAAGTATTCGCCATCGCGAAAGCGCAGGAAACTCAACGAGACATCGGCCGGCAGGATGCTGCCATCAGCCCGCACGCAATTGGATTCGAAACTTTGCGGGCCCTCCTCACTGGCCCGGGCGCGCTTCCACAGGTTCAGCCAACGGTCCATGTGCAGGCCGGGCTCGAAATCGATCAGGGGCCGATCGATGATCCCTCCGGCCGGATAGCCCAGCATGCTTTCCGCCGCGCGGTTGGCGTAGCGCACATGGCTGTCCCAGTTGACCCAGAGGATGCCGACGGTGCTCTGGTCGATGGAAAACTGGGTGAGCCGCAAGGCCTCTTCGCTGGCGGCGCGCAAGGCAATGTCTTCCTGCGCGGCCAACAGGCGCTGCTCCAGGTTGTGCTGCTGGCGACGCTGCCAGACCACGATGACCATGCAACTCATCGCCAGCACGGCCAGCAGCAGGCAGAGGTTCTGCCAAAACCTCGGCGACTCGGTGAGCCGCGGATACTTGGGCTGCAGCCATTGATTGTGCAGTTGCTCCAGATCCTTGGCCGGGATCGCCCGCAATGCACTTTCGACAATGCCCGCCAGTTCCGGTTTGTCACGGAGCGTGGCCACCCGCAGCAACTGCGGCAGACCGACATCCCCCACCACGACCAATCCGGCGAACTCCGGTTCGACCGACAAGCGTCCCAGCTGCGCCTCATCGACCACCGCATAAGCCGCCTGCTGGCCCGCCAATAATTGCAATGCCTGGCGCTCCATCGGTACGCCTTGCAGATTCAGGTGCGGGTAGTTGCTGCGCAGGTAATCGGCGATGGCACTGGGCATGCGCACGGCGACGCGGGTCTGGCTGTCGAGTTTTTCCAGCTCGACCGCGCCAGCGCTTTTCTGATCGCTGACCACCAATTGCGGCACCCGCATGTAGGGGTCGGAAAACTGCCAGAGGCGCAGCCCGCCAGGGGTCTGGGTCACCCCCGGAGCGATGTCGATTTCGCCCTCGCGGGCCGCGGCTTCCAATTGCTCAAGATCGGGAAAATTGCGCCAGCTCAGTTCGACATTGAGGTTTTTTGCGAGCCACTTCATCAACTCGACGTTCACCCCGGACAGGCGCTGCAAGCGGCGATCGTATTGCGCATAGGGCGCCTGCAACACCACGCCGACCCGCAACTCGCCCTGCTGCACCAGCCAGTGCCGTTGTTCAGGGGACAGTTGGGCAGCGGGCGCCGGGGGCGCGGCGGCCGCCCAGCCCATCAAGGGAAACCACAAACAGCCGATAACCCACAGGCAGCGAAAAAGCATCATTGAACTCTCACACACTGACAAATACTGACCAACCCATTAGGCTGCCGGAACAACTTCTGGCCTGGAATACCCGATGCCCTCTGTCTACCGCCTGGCACTGCCAGCATTGTGCCTGTCGCTGATCCTGCCTTGCGCTTTTTCCGTCAAGGCGGCCGACCCGGCGCCCGCCGCGGAGGAAAAAACCGCCGAAGAAAAATCACTCGAACGTCAGCCGCTGCCTGAGCGTAGTCAGGAAGAAGCGACTGCACTTGAGCGAAAAATCCCGGCTCAGGAACAGCAACAACTGCAAGCAGGCTCCGACACCTTTCTGGCCTTGTGGAAACCGGCCAATACCGCCGAACCTAAAGGCGCGGTGATTATCATCCCGGGCGCCGGTGAAACCGTTGACTGGCCGCAAGCGATCGGCCCTTTGCGGCGCAAATTGCCGGATGCCGAGTGGAGCAGCCTGAGTATCACCTTGCCGGACCTGCAAAGCGACGCCATTGCGCCACGAATCGTGGAAGCAGCGCCGGCTCCCAAGCCCGCCGAAACCGGCAGTAAAGACTCGACCACCGCAGCCCCTATCGAACAGGTGGCCGGAGGCGAGGCCGATGTGGCCGACAAGGCCGTCACCGAAACCACCGAAGAACAGTCCAAGGCAGATGCCGAGCGCATCTTCGCCCGGATCGACGCCGCGATTGCATTCGCCGAACAGCAAAGCGCCCGCAGTATCGTGGTGTTGGGGCATGGCACCGGCGCTTATTGGGCGGCGCGCTATTTAAGCGAGAAGCAGCCTTCGCAAGTCGAGCGCTTCCTCATGGTCGCAGCGCAGACACCTGCTCAAGCGGAACCCGAGCTGGATGAGCTGGCGCCGAATCTGAAACTGCCGACCGCCGACATCTTCTACATGGACAAGCCGCTGGATCGCAATGCGGCGCTAGCCCGTCTGCAGGCCAACAAACGGGTGAAAACGTCGGCATTCAGCCAGGTCGCGCTCAAGGCGTTGCCGGATACCAAAGCCGAACAGGAGCAATTGTTCCGTCGGGTGCGGGGTTGGTTGAATCCGCAGAACCCCGCGGGCTGACAGATCGAGGCGCCTTCATCGCGGGTAAGCCACACTCCCACAGGTTTTATGCCGATCACAAAATTGCGGACGACATGAACCTGTGGGAGCGAGCTTGCTCGCGATAGCGGTATCACTGGCGAAGCAAGTTTTCCAGGCTAGCGAAAATCCCGCCGCTCCCGAATCAGCGTATAGGCGTTATGCAGTTCACGCGTTCGCTCGGTGGCCTCACGCACCTGCGTCGCCGTCGCGCCACTGCCGGCAATCTTGTCCGGATGATGGCGACTGAGCAGGCGCCGGTATGCACGCTTGATCTGCGCCGGTTCAGTGGTGGCCGACACCCCCAAAAGCCTCAACGCGTCCTGATAACTTGGCACACTGTTGCCCAATGGCCGTTTCTGCGGCTCATAGTCGTGGGCCAACGCCTGCACCTGATGGGGCGTCCAGCCCAGCCATTTGCCCCATTGGCCGATCAATTGACGTTCACTGCTGCCGGCACGACCATCGGCCCAGACCATTCGCCAGCAGGCGCGCAACACACCTTCCGCCGCATGGGGCTGGGCACTCAGGCGACGCAGATAACCGCGCAGGCGGTCATTGCCCGATTTTCCACGATTGAATGCGGCAATCGCCCGACGCTGGGCCGGTTCGGACATTTCCAGCGAGCGCATTTCCGCCCGGGCCTGTTGGATGTGGCCATCCACCACCCGCCCGTCGCACTTCGCCAGACGTCCCAGTAGCACGAAGAGCAATTCATCGTTGCGCAGCACCGGACGACCACCAAGCTTTTCCAGCAAATGCCCCCAACTCTGCAGGTGCAAGCGCCGGTCCAGCGCCTGCCCCAACAACGCGCCGAGCATGGCCCCCGGAATGCTGGCTATGGCAAAGCCTGCTCCGGCTCCGATCAGAGTCCCTGGCCACAGCATCTCAGCGGCTCGCTTCTATTAATGTTTCAACTTCGGCCAAACGCTCGTGAGTGCCGACATCGACCCAGTGCCCCCTCAATTGCTCGCCGGTCACCTGCCCGTCAGCCATGGCCTTGCGCAACAGTGGAGCGAGCTTGAAGGCCCCCTCGGTGCAACCGTCGAACAACTGCGGATGCAACACGGCGATACCGCTGTAGGTCAAGGTGCCAGCCCCTGGTTGACCGTCGAGCACCCGCGTTTCTACCAGGCCAAAGTCCCCGGCCGGATGATGGGGCGGGTTGCTGACCAGCACCAGGTGCGCCAGGCCGTTGATGGGCTGATGCAGCACGCTGAAGTCGTAATCGGTCCAGATGTCGCCGTTGACCACGACAAACGCTTCATCCCCCAACAATGGCAACGCGCGGAAAATTCCGCCGCCGGTTTCCAGGGGTTCACCTTCGGCCGAGTACTGAATGCTCACGCCATAACGCGAACCATCGCCCAGATAGTCTTCGATCTGCTGACCGAGCCAGGCGTGATTGATCACAATGTCGGTGAAGCCGGCAGCGGCCAGCGCTCGCAGGTGATACTCGATCAGCGGCACGCCGCCTGCACGAACCAGCGGTTTTGGCGTAGTCAGGGTCAGCGGGCGCATGCGCTCGCCTTTGCCCGCGGCCAGAATCATTGCCTTCATGCTTTCACTCCGGCACGCAGACTGGCCAGCAATACATCCAGCTCGGCCAGTTCAGGGCGGCGCGCAATCACCGCGTCTATGTACGCAAAGAAACGTGGCACATCACCCAGGTAACGCGGTTTGCCGTCGCGATGGCAGATGCGCGCGAAAATGCCGATGACTTTCAGGTGACGTTGCACGCCCATCAAGTCGCTGGCACGCAGGAAGTCCTCGAAGTCGGGCTGAACCGGAATCCCGAGGGCACCCGCTTGCTGCCAGTAGCTTTCGAGCCAGCCGTGCACGCGCTCCTCGGGCCAGCTGAGGAATGCGTCCTTGAACAGGCAGGTCACGTCGTAGGTCACCGGGCCATACACCGCATCCTGGAAGTCCAGCACACCGGGATTGGGCTCGCTGAGCATCAGGTTGCGCGGCATGTAGTCGCGATGCACCAGGACTTTTGGCTGTGCCAGGGCGCTGTCGATCAACAGTTCGCTGACCTGCTGCCAGAGCACTTGCTGCGCCGCGTCCAGTTCGATGCCCAACTCGCGCTTCACGTACCACTCGGGGAACAGCTCCAGCTCGCGACGAAGCAAGGCCACGTCATAGCTCGGCAGAGGCGCAACCATCGGCAGCTGCTGGAAAGCCAGCAACGCTTGCAGGGCATCCTTGAACAAATCGTCGGCGTTTTCGCTTTCGATGACGTCCAGATAGGTCTTGTTGCCCAGGTCATTGAGCAAAAGAAAGCCGCGTTCGAGGTCTTCGGCATAAATTTTCGGCACATTTATTCCGGATTTCGCCAGCAAAAAGGCGATATCCACGAAGGGTTTGCAGTTTTCCTGGGGCGGCGGCGCGTCCATCACGATGAAACTTTTGTCACCGCCTTCCCAGCGGAAATACCGCCGAAAACTCGCGTCGCTGCTGGCCGCAGTCAACGTGGCCGGGGGTACGACGCCCCAGCCCTGCTCGGCAAAAAGGGTCGCCAATTGTTCATCGAGCCAAACTTTCAGGTGTTGCAAGCGTACATCTTGATCAGGCATTGCAAGGGTCTCCGACGGCGCTAGCCGTCAAGCGGGTCATGCTTTATTATCCAGCATCTTTTTCAGACCATCGAGAGGCGTGCGGCCCACACCGCGGGCAGATGGCACGCAGGAAGCCCGGACTAATAAGATGGCATTGAAATCCCCCGCGTTTCGTAAAAAATTTCCGTTGTTGGTTACCGGCAGTTTGCTGGCGCTGCAACCCCTTGCCACTTCCTACGTGGTCGCCGCGGAACAGTTTGACTGCTCAGTCTCTGCTTCGGGCTCCTGGGACTGTGCGCCAAAGACGCCAGCGGCTGCATTGCCACCGCGTCCCGTCCATGACGGCAGCGCAGTTTCCGCCACCGGCGAAGCCCCGGCCGAAAACGGTTCCAGCGAAGACGCCGGCGCCAAGCCGGTGCTGGTCACCGAATCCAAAGGCCGTGGCCTGAAGTCGCGTAGCGCAGACTACAGTCACCTCGACTGGGTTCCCCGCGAGCAGCTTACCGCCGCACAATTGGCCGAAACCGGTCCTTATTGCTCCGGTTCCTATATCGAACCGATTCGTCCTGGCATGGATGACAAGACGGATAAAAGTGACGCTCCAACCTTTATCGGCGCAAAAGCCTCCCGCTATAAGCAGGATGAGCAAGTTGCGACCCTGGCCGGCGACGTTGTCATGCGTCAGGGCAGCATGCAGGTCGAAGCCGACGAAGCCAACCTGTATCAGGCCGAAAGCCGTGGCGAACTGAACGGCAACGTGCGCATTCGCGACAACGGTGCCCTGATCGTCGGCGACCACGCCGACGTGCAGCTCGACACCGGTGAAGCCAAGGTCGACAACGCCGAATACGTGATGCACAAATCCCGCATCCGCGGTAATGCGCTGTACGCCAAACGTGCCGAGAACGCGATCATCCGGCTCAAGGATGGTACGTACACCACGTGCGAACCGAACAGCAACGCCTGGCAGCTCAAGGGCAACAACATCACCCTGAACCCGGCCACCGGTTTCGGTACGGCGACCAACGTGACGCTGCGAGTCAAGGACATTCCGGTCCTGTACACGCCGTACATCTACTTCCCGATCGACGACCGTCGCCAGTCGGGCTTCCTGCCGCCAACCATCGGCACCGGCAGCGATACCGGCTTCATGCTGGTCACCCCGTACTACTTCAACCTGGCGCCGAACTACGATGCCACGTTGTACCCACGCTACATGGAAAAGCACGGCTTGTTGATGGAAGGCGAATTCCGCTACCTGACCAAGTCCAGCGAAGGCCAGTTCGGCGCGGCGTACCTCAACGACGAAAGCGACGAACGCGACAAGCAGAGCGACGCCGAAAAAACCCGCTACATGTACAACTGGCAGCACAAGGGTGGTCTCGACTCGCGAGTACTCACGCAAGTCGACTACACCAAGATCAGCGATCCGTATTACTTCCAGGATCTGCAGACCGACCAGATTGGCATCAAAAACAACGACTACGTGAACCAGCAGGGTTCCGTCACCTATCGTGGCGACAGCTATTCCGCTCGCGTGAACGCCCAGGCATACGAACTGGCGAGCGTGTCGAACATTACGCCGTACGATCGCCTGCCGCAGCTCACCCTCGACGGCATGCTGCCTTATCATCCGGAAGGCCTGGACTTCACGTACAACACCGAACTCGTACGGTTTGACCGGGATCTGCAGAGCGGAACATATTTTGACGAAGACGGTGTCGGCTCTCCCCGTCTTGATAACAACGTTCAAGGTCTGGCTCGCGCCAATGGCGACCGCCTGAACCTCGCGCCCGCCATCAGCCTGCCGATGAACACGACCTACGGCTTCCTGACACCGAAGCTCAAGTACCAGTACACCCAGTATCAACTGGACCTGGACAGCACCGGCAAAGGTCAGATTGCGAATCAGACCGCAGAACAGGACAGGCTCCTGGGAACATTCGACAGCAACCAGAACCGCGGCGTACCGATCGCCAGCATCGACAGCGGCCTGTACTTCGATCGCAATACCCAGTATTTCGGCAAGAACTACCGCCAGACCCTCGAGCCGCGCCTGTTCTACCTGTACGTGCCTGAGGTCGACCAGGAAGACATCCCGATATTCGATACCAGCGAATACACCTTCAACTATGCGTCGCTGTTCCGTGACAACCGCTTCTCCGGCTCCGACCGTGTCGGCGACGAGAACAAACTGTCCCTGGGTGTGACCAGCCGCTGGATCGAAGACAATGGCTTCGAACGTCAACGCCTCAGCGTCGGCCAGGCCTTGTACTTCAAGGACCGCGAAGTTCAGTTGCCGGGTATCGATGCAAAAACCCGCCAGGATACGCAAGCCAACGTGTCGCCTTACGCCCTGGAATACGAATATCGCTGGAACCGCGACTGGCGCACCACGGCCGATTACAACTGGGACCCGGACAGCCGCAGCCCTCGCTCGGGCAGCGCGATGTTCCATTACCAGCCTGAAGACAACCCGAACAAGGTCATCAACGCCGGCTATCGCTATCGCAATGACCAGGTCCGTTACGACCAGAACACCGGTCAATGGAGCGTTGGTGGCGGTGACTACGGCACCCCTGGCCAGCCTGGCTACGTGAAGGATTACTACAAGATCAAACAGCACGACTTCTCGGTGATCTGGCCGATCGTGCCGCAATGGAACGCCATCAGCCGTTGGCAGTATGACTACAACCGCAACCGTACCCTGGAAGCCTTCGGTGGCTTCGAGTACGACAACTGCTGCTGGAAACTGCGCCTGATCAACCGTTACTGGGTCGCTTATGACGAGTTCAGTCAGGAAGCACCGCAAAACGAAAAAGGCGACCATGGCGTCTTCCTCCAAATTGTTCTGAAGGGACTCGGCGGCCTGACTGGCGCCAAGGTAGAGAGCTTCCTCGACAAAGGCATTCAAGGTTATCGTGAACGTGAAGACCAAGCTTTCTGATTGTCTGCGCCCGCTGATGCTGGGCGCGCTGTTCCTGAGTACGGCGGCGAGCGCCGCCGTACAGTCCATCGATAAAGTGGTGGCCATCGTCGACAACGACGTGGTCATGCAGAGCCAACTGGACCAACGGGTTCATGAAGTTCAGCAAACCATTGCCAAGCGTGGCTCTGCCGTGCCGCCGGCCAGCGTGCTGGAGCAGCAGGTACTTGAGCGCCTGATCGTCGAAAACCTGCAATTGCAGATCGGCGAGCGTTCCGGCATCCGCATTACCGATGAAGAGTTGAACCAGGCTGTCGGCACCATTGCCCAGCGCAACAACATGTCGGTCGAGCAGTTCCGCGCCGCCCTGACTCGCGACGGCCTGTCCTACGACGACGCACGTGAGCAGATTCGCCGCGAAATGGTCATCAGCCGTGTACGCCAGCGTCGGGTTGCCGAACGCATTCAGGTCTCCGAGCAGGAAGTGAAGAACTTCCTGGCGTCGGACCTGGGCAAAATGCAGCTGTCTGAAGAGTTCCACCTGGCCAACATCCTGATTCCTACGCCGGAAAGCGCCAACTCCGACGCGATTCAGAGTGCAGCCAAGCAGGCCGATGCGATTTACCAGCAGCTCAAACAAGGCGCTGACTTCAGTCAGTTGGCGATCGCCAAGTCCGCCAGCGAAACCGCACTGGAAGGTGGTGACATGGGCTGGCGTAAAGCCGCTCAATTGCCGCCGCCGTTCGATCGCCTGCTGAGCACCATGCCGGTGGGCGATGTCACCCAGCCAATGCGCACCCCGGGCGGCTTCATCATCCTGAAGATCCTCGAAAAGCGTGGCGGCCAGACCCAGATGCGCGATGAAGTGCATGTGCGCCACATCCTGGTCAAACCGAGCCCGATCCGCGACGAAGCAAAAACCAAGGCCCTGGCTGACTCGCTCTACAGCCGTATCGAGGCTGGCGAAGACTTCGGCGAGCTGGCGAAAAGCTACTCGGAAGACCCGGGTTCCGCCCTCAACGGCGGCGATCTGAACTGGATCGACCCGAACGCACTGGTGCCCGAGTTCCGCGAAGTGATGGCCAGTACCCCGCAAGGTCAGCTGTCCAAGCCGTTCCAGACTCAATACGGCTGGCATGTCCTGGAAGTCCTTGGCCGTCGCGCCACCGACAGCACCACACAGGCTCGCGAGCAGCAAGCAATGACCGTTTTGCGTAACCGCAAATACGACGAAGAGCTGCAAACCTGGCTGCGTCAGATCCGTGACGAAGCGTACGTGGAAATCAAACTCCCTGGCGCCGACCAGGCAGCGCAGTGAAACCCCAACGTTTCGCGCTGACACCCGGCGAACCGGCCGGCATAGGTCCCGACCTGTGCCTGCTGCTCGCCTCGCAAGCCCAGCCTCACCCCCTGATTGCCATTACCAGCCGCGACCTGCTCATTGAGCGGGCCGCGCAACTGGGTGTGGCTATCGATTTGCTGCCGGTCACACCGGACAGCTGGCCGGATGTACCCGCGCCAGCCAACAGCCTGTATGTCTGGGATACACCGCTCAACGCCAAGGTCGTCGCCGGGCAACTGGACAAGGCCAACGCTGCCTTCGTACTGGAAACCCTGACCCGCGCCGGCCAAGGCTGCCTGAGCGGAGATTTCGCCGGCATGATTACCGCGCCGGTGCACAAAGGCGTGATCAACGAATCCGGCATCGCCTTTTCCGGGCATACGGAATTCCTCGCCGACCTGACCCACACCGCGCAAGTGGTGATGATGCTGGCCACGCGCGGCTTGCGCGTAGCCCTGGTGACCACTCACCTGCCCCTTCGCGAGATTGCCGATGCAATCACGCCGGAGCGTCTGGAGCGCGTCACGCGAATCCTGCACGCCGACCTGCAAAACAAGTTCGGCATCGCCCGGCCACGCATCCTGGTTTGCGGGCTCAACCCCCATGCCGGCGAAGGCGGACACCTGGGCCATGAAGAAATCGATATCATCGAACCCACATTAGAGCGCCTGCGCGGCGAGGGCATGGACCTTCGAGGCCCCCTGCCCGCCGACACTCTGTTTACCCCCAAATATCTGGAGCACTGCGATGCGGTGCTGGCGATGTACCACGACCAGGGCCTGCCGGTGCTGAAGTACAAAGGCTTCGGCGCGGCAGTCAACGTGACCCTCGGCTTGCCGATCATCCGCACATCGGTCGACCACGGCACCGCCCTGGACCTGGCCGGCAGTGGCAAGATCGACACCGGCAGCCTGCAAGTCGCCCTGGAAACCGCCTACCAGATGGCCGAGACCCGTTTATGACCGAGCAATACCAACACAAGGCGCGCAAACGCTTTGGCCAGAACTTCCTGCACGATGCCGGCGTTATCGACCGCATCCTGCGCTCCATTCATGCCAAGGCAGAAGACCGCCTGCTGGAAATCGGCCCGGGCCAGGGCGCACTGACCCAAGGCCTGCTCAGCAGCGGCGCGCAACTCGACGTGGTGGAGCTGGACAAGGACCTGATCCCGATTCTCAACCAGCAGTTTGCCGGCAAGAGCAACTTCAACCTGCATCAGGGCGATGCGCTGAAGTTCGACTTCAACAGCCTCAATGCCGTGCCTGGCAGCCTGCGCGTGGTCGGCAACCTGCCGTACAACATCTCCACGCCGCTGATTTTTCACCTGCTGCACAACTCGCACCTGATTCGCGATATGCACTTCATGCTGCAAAAGGAAGTGGTCGAGCGCCTGGCTGCCGGCCCTGGTGGTGGCGACTGGGGTCGCTTGTCGATCATGGTTCAGTACCACTGCCGGGTCGAGCACCTGTTCAACGTCGGCCCGGGCGCGTTCAACCCGCCGCCGAAAGTCGATTCGGCCATCGTGCGCCTGGTACCCCACGCGGTACTGCCACACCCGGCCAAGGATCACCGCCTGCTGGAACGCGTCGTGCGCGAAGCTTTCAACCAGCGCCGCAAAACCCTGCGCAACACTCTCAAGCTGCTGCTGAGCAATGCCGAAATCGAAGCAGCCGGCGTCGATGGCAGCCTGCGTCCCGAGCAACTCGACCTGGCCGCGTTCGTGCGCCTGGCCGACAAGCTCAGCGAACAAAAGCCTACCGCTGACTGACAGGCGATGAGCGCTATCGGGTAGGACGCCACTCTGGTCTACTACCCGATACTTGGCCTAGACTGAACCCCAACAGCTACGCCCCGCGTCCCGCTTCGTTTTTAAGGCCCTTTGCATGTCCGATCCTCGCTATCAGGTCGACGTCAGCGTCGTCACCCGCTATCTGGCAGAACAATCGCAACCCGAGCACGACCGCTTTGCCTTCGCCTACACCATCACCGTGCAAAACAACGGTGAAATGCCCGCCAAACTGCTTTCACGGCACTGGGTCATCACCGATGGTGACGGGCATGTCGAAGAAGTGCGCGGCGCAGGCGTAGTCGGCCAGCAACCGTTGATCGACCCCGGCAAGAGCCACACCTACAGCAGCGGCACGGTCATGACCACCAAGGTCGGCACCATGCAAGGCACCTATCAGATGCTGTCCGACGACGGTAAACATTTCGATGCCATCATCGCGCCCTTCCGCCTGGCGGTGCCTGGAGCCCTGCACTGATGGCAACGTACGCTGTCGGTGACCTGCAAGGCTGTCTTCAGGCCCTGCAATGCCTGCTCAAACAAGTGGCGTTCGACCCGAAACGCGATCGTCTGTGGCTGGTGGGCGACCTGGTCAACCGCGGCCCGCAGTCGCTGGAAACCTTGCGCTTCCTCTACAGCATTCGCGAATCGCTGGTGTGCGTGCTCGGCAACCATGACCTGCACTTGCTGGCGGCCGGACGCAATATCGAACGCCTGAAGAAGGCCGACACCCTGCGCGAGATCATTGAAGCGCCCGATAGCGCTGAACTGCTCGAATGGCTGCGCCAGCAAAAACTCATGCACTACGACGAACAGCGCAACCTTGCACTGGTCCATGCCGGCATTCCACCGCAGTGGTCGCTGCGCAAGGCCTTGAAGTGTGCCGCCGAAGTCGAGGCTGCCTTGCGTGACGACAACCTGTTGCCACCCTACCTCGATGGCATGTACGGCAACGATCCGGCGAAATGGGACAACGACCTCAAAGGCGTGACGCGCCTGCGGGTGATCACCAACTATTTCACCCGCATGCGTTTCTGCACCGCCGAAGGCAAACTCGACCTCAAGAGCAAGGAAGGCCTCGATACCGCACCACCTGGCTACAAACCCTGGTTCCAGCACAAGGAACGCAAGACCAAGAATCTGAAAATCATTTTCGGTCACTGGGCAGCACTGGAAGGCAACGTCGAAGAGCCGGGTATTTCGGCGCTCGATACAGGCTGTGTCTGGGGCGGCGCCCTGACCCTGATGAACGTCGACAGCCTTGAGCGCCTGTCCTGCAAATGCGACGAACACGGCCATGCCGTGCCGCCAGTCGCCTCATCCATTCCCCAAACATCACCAGCCAGCGCCCCGCGCTAGACTGCCCATTCAGCCGAGCCACAGGAGCCCGCCATGAGCGAATTCAAACGTATTCCCCCGGAACAGGCCCAAGCCCTGCGCGAACAAGGCGCAGTAGTGGTCGACGTCCGCGACCCGGCCACTTTTGCCGCCCTGCACATCGCAGGCTCCAAGCATCTGGACAACCATTCCCTGCACGCTTTCATCCAGGGTGCCGACCTCGATGCACCGACCGTGGTGGTCTGCTATCACGGCAATTCCAGCCAGGGCGCGGCCGCTTACCTGATCAGCCAGGGCTTCTCCGACGTCTACAGCATGGATGGCGGATTCGAGTTGTGGCGTACGACGTATCCTGCGGAAACGGCGCAAGGCACCACTGAATAATTTTTTTGTAACGTTGCAGGCCCCGGCTCCCGCGGGCTAGCGCGGTGGCAGACGAACGGTCTGCCACAACTAATTACGTATCTCGCCTTTACCTCCCGAATTCCCAACTATCCTTAAGCCCAGGCCATCCAAAACAGGGGAGAGCCGGTACACCGGCGCACGGGTCATCGGGAGTAGCTTTCGGAGTAGTCAGCTCCGGGAGAGTTCTGGGGGGTAAACAGCAATCGCCTGTTCGGTTGCTGCCAGCATCGACTGAGTGATCCGGCGTCGGCTCCACGTATCGAGCGAGGTGACGTCATGAGTATCTTTAGCCACTTCCAACAACGCTTCGAGTCCACACGCCAGGAAGAACTCTCTCTGCAAGAGTATCTTGAGCTGTGCAAACAGGACCGCAGCGCCTACGCCTCCGCCGCCGAGCGTCTATTGCTGGCCATCGGTGAACCGGAACTGCTCGACACCTCGACCAACTCGAGACTGTCGCGCATCTTCTCCAACAAGGTCATCCGCCGCTATCCGGCCTTTGAAGACTTCCACGGGATGGAAGAATGCATCGACCAGATCGTGTCGTATTTCCGCCATGCCGCTCAGGGCCTGGAAGAGAAGAAACAGATCCTGTACCTGCTCGGCCCTGTCGGTGGCGGTAAATCGTCCCTGGCCGAGAAGCTCAAGCAACTGATAGAAAAAGTGCCCTTCTATGCAATCAAGGGCTCGCCGGTTTTCGAGTCGCCCCTGGGTCTTTTCAACGCCACCGAAGATGGCGCGATCCTCGAGGAAGACTTTGGCATTCCACGGCGCTACCTCAACACCATCATGTCGCCATGGGCGACCAAACGCCTGGCCGAATTCGGTGGCGACATCAGTCAGTTCCGCGTGGTCAAACTCTACCCGTCGATCCTCAACCAGGTCGCTGTGGCCAAGACCGAACCTGGCGACGAAAACAACCAGGACATCTCGGCGCTGGTGGGCAAGGTCGATATCCGCAAACTGGAGGAGTTCCCGCAAAACGACGCCGACGCCTACAGCTACTCGGGCGCCCTGTGCCGGGCCAACCAGGGCCTGATGGAATTCGTCGAAATGTTCAAGGCACCGATCAAGGTGCTGCACCCACTGCTGACCGCCACCCAGGAAGGCAACTACAACAGTACCGAAGGCCTCGGCGCGATTCCGTTCACCGGGATCCTGCTGGCGCACTCCAACGAATCGGAGTGGCACACCTTCCGCAACAACAAGAACAACGAAGCCTTCATCGACCGGATCTACATCGTCAAAGTCCCGTACTGCCTGCGGGTCAGCGACGAAGTGAAGATCTACGACAAGCTCTTGTTCAACAGCTCGCTGGCCAAGGCCCATTGCGCGCCCGACACCCTGAAGATGCTGGCCCAGTTCACCGTGCTCTCGCGCCTCAAGGAGCCGGAAAACTCCAACATCTACTCGAAGATGCGCGTGTACGACGGCGAGAACCTAAAGGACACCGATCCGAAAGCCAAGTCGATCCAGGAATACCGCGACAATGCGGGCGTCGACGAAGGCATGAACGGTCTGTCGACCCGCTTCGCGTTCAAGATCCTGTCGAAAGTGTTCAACTTCGACCCGCACGAAATTGCCGCCAACCCGGTGCACCTGCTCTACGTGCTTGAACAACAGATCGAGCAGGAACAGTTCCAGGCCGAGACCCGCGAACGCTATCTGCGCTTCCTCAAGGAGTACCTGGCACCGCGCTACATCGAATTCATCGGCAAGGAGATCCAGACCGCCTACCTCGAGTCCTACAGCGAGTACGGCCAGAACATCTTCGATCGTTATGTGCTGTACGCCGACTTCTGGATCCAGGACCAGGAATACCGCGACCCGGAAACCGGCGAGATCCTCAACCGCGTAGCGTTGAACGAAGAACTGGAGAAAATCGAAAAACCGGCCGGCATCAGCAATCCGAAGGATTTCCGCAACGAAATCGTCAACTTCGTACTGCGCGCCCGGGCCAACAACAACGGCAAGAACCCGACCTGGCTCAGCTACGAAAAACTGCGGGTGGTCATCGAGAAGAAAATGTTCTCCAACACCGAGGACCTGCTGCCAGTCATCAGCTTCAATGCCAAGGCCAGCAAAGAGGACCAACAGAAACACAACGACTTCGTCACACGGATGGTCGAGCGGGGCTACACCGACAAACAGGTACGACTGCTGTCCGAGTGGTACCTGCGGGTCAGAAAATCACAGTAACCCGCTGCCGGTCAGACCGGTTGTCGTCAGCCAGAGGCCTGTGTACGCGTTTTCTGTTACACAGACCTCTGGAAGGTGTTCGAAAGTCGGTAGCGAGGTACAGGCAGCATCCAAAAGCGCTTGGGGGAGCGTGAACATCCCTTGGCACCGGTCCGATGCTGCATAACCGCTCGCCCCTTTCAGGACAGCTTCTAAGGAGCAGTCATGAGCTATGTGATCGACCGACGTCTCAATGGCAAGAACAAGAGCACGGTGAACCGCCAGCGTTTTCTGCGGCGCTACCGTGATCACATCAAGAAGGCTGTCGAAGAGGCGGTCAGCCGGCGCTCCATTACCGATATGGAACACGGCGAACAAATCAGCATTCCCGGCCGCGACATCGACGAGCCGGTGCTTCATCACGGTCGCGGTGGCAAGCAGACGGTCGTGCACCCGGGCAACAAGGAATTCACCAGCGGCGAACATATCGCCCGGCCACCGGGAGGCGGTGGCGGCCGAGGCCCCGGCAAGGCGGGCAATTCCGGCGAGGGGATGGACGAATTCGTCTTCCAGATTACCCAGGAAGAGTTCCTCGAGTTCATGTTCGAGGACCTCGAACTGCCCAACCTGGTCAAACGCAACCTGACCGGCACCGACACCTTCAAGACCGTGCGCGCCGGGATCAGCAACGAGGGCAACCCGTCGCGGATCAACATCATCCGCACCCTGCGCTCAGCCCACGCCCGGCGGATCGCCCTGTCCGGCAGCAGCCGCGCAAAACTGCGTGAAGCCAAGGAAGAACTTCTGCGAATCAAGCAAGAAGAACCGGACAACTTCGGCGATATTCAGGAAATCGAAGCAGAAATCGAAAAACTCAGCGCACGCATTCACCGTATACCGTTTCTCGACACATTCGACCTCAAGTACAACCTGCTCATCAAACAGCCCAACCCCAGTTCCAAGGCCGTGATGTTCTGCCTGATGGACGTGTCCGGCTCGATGACCCAGGCGACCAAGGACATCGCCAAGCGCTTCTTTATCCTGCTGTATCTGTTTCTCAAGCGTAACTACGACAAGATCGACGTCGTGTTCATCCGCCACCACACCAGCGCCCGCGAAGTGGATGAAGAGGAGTTTTTCTACTCCCGGGAAACCGGCGGCACCATCGTCTCCAGCGCCTTGAAACTGATGCAGGAGATCATGGCCGAGCGTTATCCGAGCAACGAGTGGAACATCTACGCCGCCCAGGCCTCAGATGGTGACAACTGGAACGACGACTCTCCGATCTGCCGCGACATCCTGATCAACCAGATCATGCCATTCGTGCAGTACTACACTTACGTTGAGATCACCCCGCGCGAACACCAGGCCCTGTGGTTCGAGTACGAGCGCATCGCCGAAGCCTTTTCCGATACATTTGCCCAGCAACAACTGGTCTCGGCCGGGGATATCTATCCGGTCTTCCGTGAACTCTTCCAGCGCAGGTTAGTGACATGACCGCCAAAGAGCAGAAACGCCAACCCATTTCCACCGGCTCCGAATGGACGTTCGAGCTGATCCAGGCCTACGACCGCGAAATCAGTCGTATTGCGGCCGGTTACGCACTCGATACGTATCCCAACCAGATCGAAGTGATCACCGCCGAACAGATGATGGACGCCTACGCCTCGGTCGGTATGCCGCTGGGTTATCACCACTGGTCCTATGGCAAGCACTTCCTCAGCACTGAAAAGTCCTACACCCGCGGCCAGATGGGGCTGGCGTACGAGATCGTGATCAACTCCGACCCATGCATCGCCTACCTGATGGAAGAAAACACCATCTGCATGCAGGCGCTGGTGGTGGCCCATGCCTGCTACGGGCACAACAGCTTTTTCAAAGGCAATTACCTGTTCCGCACCTGGACCGACGCCAGTTCGATCATCGATTACCTGGTGTTTGCCAAGCAGTACATCATGCAGTGCGAAGAACGCCACGGTATCGACGCTGTCGAGGATCTGCTCGACTCCTGCCATGCGCTGATGAACTATGGTGTCGATCGTTACAAACGCCCTTATCCGATCTCCGCGGAGGAAGAACGTCGCCGGCAAAAGGACCGGGAAGAACATTTACAGAAACAGATCAACGATTTGTGGCGCACCATTCCCAAGGGCGCGGACAAGTACAGCGACAAGGACAACGCACGCTTCCCCGCCGAACCCCAGGAAAACATCCTGTACTTCATCGAAAAACATGCGCCGCTGCTGGAGCCATGGCAGCGGGAAATCGTGCGTATCGTGCGCAAGATCGCCCAGTATTTTTATCCACAGCGTCAGACCCAGGTCATGAACGAGGGTTGGGCCACGTTCTGGCACTACACACTGATGAACGACCTGTACGACGAAGGCCTGGTCACCGACGGCTTCATGATGGAGTTCCTGACGTCCCACACCAGCGTGGTGTTCCAGCCTGGTTTCGATAGCCCCTACTACAGTGGCATCAACCCCTACGCCCTGGGGTTTGCCATGTACCGCGACATCCGCCGCATGTGCGAAGAGCCTACGGAAGAAGATCGCCGCTGGTTCCCTGACATTGCCGGTACCGACTGGCTGGCAGCCATCAAGTTCGCCATGAGCAGTTTCAAGGATGAGAGCTTCATCCTGCAGTACTTGTCGCCCAAGGTGATCCGCGACCTGAAGCTGTTCAGCATTCTCGATGACGACCAGAAGGACGACCTGCTGGTGCCCGCCATTCACGACGAAGGTGGCTACCGCATCATCAGGGAAACCCTCGCGGCACAGTACAACCTGGGCAATCGCGAGCCCAACGTGCAGATCTACAGCATCGACCGTCGAGGTGACCGCTCCCTGACCCTGCGTCACCAACAGCACGACCGCAAACCGCTGGGGGACTCGACCGAAGAAGTGCTCAAACACCTGCACCGCCTCTGGGGCTTCGACATTCACCTGGAAACCCTGCAAGGCGATCAGGTCATGAAAACCCACCATGTGCCGCCCAGAAGCGAGCACAGCGAAGGTGATTACGGCCGCCTGGACCTGGCCGTCATCCATCTTTGATCCGGTTTGTGCCTCCGAAAGCTCGATGCAACGGTTATCCTGTCGAGCTAACGGAGGTTTTTTATGCGTATTTATAAAGTCGGCGGTGCGGTACGTGATCGCCTGCTGGGCAAACCGGTTACCGATATCGACTGGGTTGTGGTCGGCGCTACCACCGAAGAAATGCTCGCCAAGGGCTTTCGCCCGGTGGGCGCGGACTTCCCGGTGTTCCTTCACCCCAAAAGCGGTGAGGAATACGCCCTCGCCCGCACCGAGCGCAAAAGCGGACGCGGTTACGGCGGGTTCACTTTTCACGCCAGCCCTGAAGTCACCCTCGAAGAAGACCTGATCCGCCGCGACCTGACCATCAATGCCATGGCCGAGGACGATCAGCAGAACCTGACCGACCCGTACCACGGCCAGCGCGATCTTGAAGCGCGCCTGCTTCGCCATGTTTCCCCGGCATTTGCCGAAGATCCACTCCGGGTCCTGCGTGTTGCCCGCTTCGCAGCGCGCTACGCGACGCTGGGTTTTACCGTTGCCCCGGAAACCCTGGCGCTGATGCACCAACTCAGCGAGTCAGGTGAACTTGAAGCGCTGACCCCTGAGCGCAGCTGGAAGGAAATTTCCCGCGCCCTGTTGGAGGATCAACCACAGGTATTTGTTGAGGTTCTGCGCGCATGCGGCGCACTCAAGGTTCTGATGCCCGAGGTCGACGCGCTGTTTGGCATACCGCAACCACCCGCCCATCACCCGGAAATCGATACAGGCGCACATACCCTGAGCGTGTTGCAGCAAGCCGCACTACACAAACAACCACTCACCGTGCGCTGGGCGTGCCTGCTGCACGACCTGGGCAAGGGACTGACGCCAGAGGATGAATGGCCGCGACACATTGCCCACGAGTTCAAGGGCCTGAAGCTGATCAAAGCGGTCAATGAACGCTTCAAGGTGCCGAGGGACTGCCAGGAACTGGCGCTGCTGGTGGGCGAGTACCACACCCATGGGCATCGCGCCCTTGAGCTGAAGCCATCGACATTGCTGGAATTGTTGCAAAGCTTCGACATTTACCGTCGGCCACAGCGGTTCGAGGAGTTCATCACCGCATGCGAGATGGATGCGCGTGGGCGCAAAGGGCTGGAAGAAAGAAGTTACCCACAGGCAGATTACTTGCGCGGCGCGGCAACTGCGGCGCGTAGCGTGGCGGTTCAGCCGTTGCTGGAGAAAGGCTTCAAGGGGCCGGAGTTGGGGGAGGAGATCAAGCGCGAGCGGCTCAAGGCGTTGAAGGCTTACAAAGAGGCGACGTCTGTCTGAAAAGCTTCGCGAGCAAGCCCGCTCCCACAGAAATTGCATCGTACCTGTGGGTGCGGGCTTGCTCGCGAAGGCGTCAGTAAGGTCACAACAAATCTGAAGGTGTCAGCTGTTCACCGCACCATTCGAACGCTACTGGCGCCAACACCTGATCGATCTGCGCTTCAGCCCACAAAGTCGCAAAACTCTTGCCTGCGCCCGGGTGCACGCGATCCGGCGCTATCAACGACAACGGCCACAGAACGAACGCATTTTTCAGAATTTCTGCCCGCGGCAAGATCAAGCCATCGAAATTGCCCACCAGGTCACCGAACAACAATACGTCGATATCCAGCGGCAAACCTCGGCGATCCGGTGCGTAACGACCGTTATCCGCCTCAATGAACTTCAATCGACGATCAAGTTCCATCAGCGGCAGATCGGTATACGCCGACACCACTAAATTGAAGAACGGCCCGCTCTTGATGCCCACCGGCTGGCTTTCGAACACCGCCGAACAGCGGATATCGACAAGGAATGCCGCCAGAGCATCGAGTCCCGCCCGCAAATGGGTTTCACGCTCGATATTGCTACCGAGCCCGAGGTACACCTGAGTCAGCGACATCCGCGCTCGATCTCCACGCCCACACCGCCGGTGGCAGCCGGGACGGCCCCGGGCTTGGTCAACTTAAGGCGCATCCAGGTGATCTTGAATTCGCTCATCAGCACTTCAACCAGGCGCTCGGCAAAGGTTTCCACCAACTGGAATTGCGCCTGCTCGGCAAACGCCTGGATGCGCGAGGAAACACTGGCGTAGTCGAGCGCCAGGGTCAGGTCATCACCGGCTGCGGCCGGGCGATTATCCCAGGCGAAACTCAGGTCAAGACGCAAGCACTGTCGGATGCCTCGCTCCCAGTCGTAGGCACCAATCACCGTGTCGACTTCCAGGCCCTCGATAAACACTCTGTCCAAGCACTTCTCTCCGCTACACGACAAGGGCGCAATGCGCCGTTAGAATCAGGGCTTCCTCGCCCGGAATAGTTAGCATGTTTTGGTTATTGGCGATCCTCGCCTACCTGCTCGGCTCTCTGTCCTTTGCCATTTTGCTCAGCCGCATGACCGGTAACCCCGATCCGCGAATGAGTGGCTCGGGCAATGCCGGTGCCACCAACATGTTGCGCCTGGCCGGCAAGAAGCTCGCCATCCTGACCTTGCTCGGGGACCTTTGCAAAGGCCTGCTGCCGGTACTGATTGCGCGTCTTGCGGGTCTTTCGCAGCAGGAACAGGCCTGGATCGGCGTCTATGCCGTCATCGGCCATCTGTTTCCGTTGTACTTTCGCTTTCGCGGCGGCAAGGGCGTTGCCACCGCTGCCGGCATGTTGCTGGGACTGTACCCGCCCGCTGCCCTTCTGGCGGTCTGCACCTGGCTCTTGACGTT
This sequence comes from Pseudomonas jessenii, assembly GCF_002236115.1. Classification (GTDB taxonomy): domain Bacteria; phylum Pseudomonadota; class Gammaproteobacteria; order Pseudomonadales; family Pseudomonadaceae; genus Aquipseudomonas; species Aquipseudomonas jessenii. Next base: position 51,044 of record NZ_NIWT01000005.1, read on the forward strand.
CTACCTGACCCGCACCAGCTCCCTGGCCGCCCTCATCGCCACACCGCTGACCTTGCCGTTGCTGGCCTGGCAAGAACCGGCCGCCCTGCTGCCCATGAGCACGCTCACCGGGCTGATCGTCTGGCGTCATCGCGGCAATCTACGCGACCTGTTTGCCGGGCGCGAACGGCATTTCTAGCCGCCGGACATGAGCACCACTCATCACAATGCGGTCAACTGCTCCATCGGCCAACGCGCCTGCACGCTGATCGCCAGGCTTTCCTGCTGACCGGCCTGCAAGCGCTGGCAGCCGGCAAAGGCAATCATCGCGCCGTTATCGGTGCAGAACTGCGCACGGGCATAAAACACATCGCCCTTCATGTCGCCGAGCATTTTCTCCAGGGAAGTGCGCAACGCCTTGTTGGCACTGACGCCCCCTGCAATCACCAGGCGCTTCATGCCAGCGGCCTTCAGGGCACGCTTGCACTTGATGGTCAAAGTCTCCACCACGGCCTGCTGGAATGCCAGCGCGATGTCGCAACGGGCTTGCTCTCCGTCGTCCCCGGCGTTGACGCACTGTTGCCAGGTGTTCAGCGCAAAGGTTTTCAGGCCACTGAAGCTGAAATCCAGGCCCGGACGGTCGCACATCGGCCGCGGGAAGACGAAACGCCCTGCAACGCCTTGTTCTGCAAGGCGAGCGATCTCCGGCCCGCCCGGATAATTGAGCCCCATCATCTTGGCCGTCTTGTCGAAGGCCTCGCCGGCGGCGTCATCCAGGGTCTCGCCCAGAAGCGTGTACTGACCGATTCCGTCGACCTGAACCAGTTGCGTGTGACCACCCGACACCAACAAAGCGACGAACGGAAATTCCGGCGGTTGCGACTCCAGCATCGGCGCCAGCAAATGGCCTTCCATGTGATGCACGCCAAGGGCCGGAATACCCCAGGCAAAGGCCAGCGCCTGAGCACAGGAAGCCCCTACCAGCAAGGCACCCACCAGGCCAGGACCCGCGGTGTAGGCGATCGCATCGATCTCGGTCGGCACGCAGTCGGCCTCGGCCAACACCTGACGAATCAAGGGCAGCATGCGTTTGACGTGATCGCGTGAAGCCAGCTCCGGCACCACGCCACCATAGGCACGGTGCAGGTCGATCTGACTGAACAACGCGTCGGCCAGCAGGCCGCGTTCACTGTCATACAATGCGACACCAGTTTCGTCGCAGGATGTTTCTAATCCCAGTACTAGCATGGGTTTGCGCCTTGTTTAGGCTGAATTCGAAGGCGCGCATAATAGTCGTCGCGTGATGCCCCTACCAGCGGTTTTCGATCAGAGGCTTTGCATTCCGAGCGTTGAGGGGTTAACATCCGCAACCCTTAAAAACCGACGTCTTCAAGTGCTCTTTTGCCGCGAGGATGTTGACCCCGGTAATGAATGAAGGTAGCTCTGGATGCCAGCCGTCAAAGTAAAAGAGAACGAACCCTTCGACGTAGCTCTGCGTCGTTTCAAGCGCTCCTGCGAAAAAGCCGGTGTACTGGCTGAAGTTCGTAGCCGCGAATTTTACGAGAAGCCAACTTCTGAGCGTAAGCGCAAAGCAGCAGCCGCTGTTAAGCGTCACGCCAAGAAAGTTCAGCGCGAACAGCGCCGCGCCGTTCGTCTGTACTAATACACAGACGATCGTAGCAAGCTTCTGCCAAGCCCGGCCCTCAGCCGGGCTTATGGCATTTGCGTAAAACGCTTGATGCTTCACTGTCAAAGCCGCAGACGCGACCGAGACAAATCTGCTTCACCGCGTCAGACCTGGCTCTTTTGCCAGCGGTGCACGTCTTTTCTGACGAGCCTTTCAAGGCTACTGACGAGCACACCCACTGATTCCTCTCACGACGATCAGCCCAAGGCACCTGCTTGCGTGCCAGATGATGAGCTATCCGGGGCCTATGATTGGCCACAGCGGATTCAGCGCAACACATTCAAACAGTCGAATACTGATTGGCATTAACGTCAGTGGATTTTCGGCAGATACACTTCCCGACAGCGATTACGCAGACGACACTGGTCGAGCCGCACACTTTGCGCGCCTCAAACAATGACCGCGTTCGGTCGCCGTACGTTTCGGGTTCCTTTTCAGCGCAGATGACGAGAACGCCATGGCCGGGCTAATTCCCCAGAGCTTCATTGACGACCTTCTGAACCGCACCGACATCGTCGATGTGGTCAGCTCGCGCCTGCAATTGAAAAAGGCCGGCAAAAATCACACTGCCTGCTGCCCGTTCCACAAGGAAAAGACTCCATCGTTCAGCGTCAGCCCCGACAAGCAGTTCTATTACTGCTTCGGCTGCGGCGCCGGCGGCAACGCCCTCGGCTTCATCATGGATCACGACAACCTGGATTTCGTCCAGGCTGTCGAAGAACTGGCCAAAGCCGCCGGCATGGAAATCCCCCGTGAAGAAAGCGGCCGGCCGCACAAACCGCGACAGCCGACCGATTCGCCGCTGTATCCGCTACTGAGCGCCGCTGCCGACTTTTATCGCCAGGCTCTCAAAAGCCACCCATCGCGCAAGGCCGCCGTGGAATACCTGAAAGGTCGCGGGCTGACCGGCGAAATCGCCCGGGACTTCGGCCTGGGCTTTGCTCCGCCTGGCTGGGACAACCTGTTCAAGCACTTGAGCAGCGATACCCTGCAACAAAAAGCCATGATCGATGCCGGCCTGCTGATCGAAAACGCCGAAAGCGGTAAACGCTACGACCGCTTCCGCGACCGCGTGATGTTTCCGATCCGCGACAGTCGCGGGCGCGTCATCGCCTTCGGCGGCCGGGTATTGGGCGACGACAAGCCGAAATACCTGAACTCCCCGGAAACCCCGGTTTTCCATAAAGGCCAGGAACTCTACGGCCTGTATGAAGCGCGCAAGACCAACCGCAACCTCGACGAGATCATCGTCGTCGAGGGCTACATGGACGTCATTGCCCTGGCCCAGCAAGGCCTGCGCAATGCCGTCGCGACCCTGGGCACCGCCACCAGCGAGGAACACCTCAAGCGGCTGTTTCGCGTCGTGCCCAGCGTGCTGTTCTGCTTCGACGGCGACCAGGCCGGCCGCAATGCGGCATGGCGGGCGCTGGAGGCGACACTTTCGAGCCTGCAGGACGGTCGTCGCGCACGTTTTTTGTTCCTGCCCGAAGGCGAAGACCCGGACACTCTGGTCCGCTCCGAAGGCACCGACGCCTTTCGCGCACGGATCAACCAGCACGCGCAGCCACTGGCCGATTACTTCTTCCAGCAACTGACGGAAGAAGCCGACCCGCGCTCGCTTGAGGGCAAGGCCCATATGGCCACCCTCGCCGCGCCGTTGATCGACAAAGTCCCGGGCGCCAACCTGCGCACCCTGATGCGTCAGCGCCTGAGCGAAATCACCGGCCTGAGCGGTGAAGCGGTCAGTCAGCTGGCACAAAGCGCCCCGCAAGAAGCACCGCCGGCCTACGACCCGGGCATCGATTACGACGCGATGCCCGATTACAGCGACTATCATCAGCCGCAGGCACAGGAAATGTATGTGCCGCAGCAGGAATGGACGCCGAAGAAACCCGGTGCAGGAGGCAAGAAATGGGACAAGAAACCGTGGGACAAGAATGGCAAACGGGGCGGTGATCGTGATCAACCCCGCGCGCCACGGGTGCCCGCCGCCGTAGAACCGCCAACCCTCGCCGCCTTGCGCACGTTGCTGCATCACCCGCAACTGGCCGAAAAAGTCGAGGATGCCGGGCACTTCGCCGCCGAGGATCACACCAACACGCAATTGCTGGTGGCGCTGCTCGAAGCTGTACAGAAGAATCCCAAGCTAAACTCAATTCAACTGATTGCGCGTTGGCACGGCACAGAACAAGGCCGCTTGCTCAAGGCCTTGGCGGAAAAGGAATGGCTGATTGATGGAGATAACCTTGAACAACAGTTTTTCGACACCATTACTAGCTTGTCAGCCCGCCAACGCGAGCGAAACCTGGAACAACTTCTGCGAAAAGCGCGTCAAAGCGAATTGACCAGCGAAGAGAAAAATCAACTGCGCGACCTCTTGAGTCGCAATGTTTCCGCATCAAACCCGACCTCAACTGGCGCGTGAGGTCATAGCTCAGGTATAATCCTCGGCTTGTTTTTTGCCCGCCAAGACCTTCAGTGGATAGGGTGTTATGTCCGGAAAAGCGCAACAGCAGTCTCGTATCAAAGAGTTGATCACACTTGGTCGTGAGCAGGGCTACCTGACTTACGCGGAGGTCAACGACCACCTGCCGGAGGATATTTCAGATCCGGAACAGGTGGAAGACATCATCCGCATGATCAATGACATGGGGATCAACGTATTCGAGGTTGCGCCAGATAAGGATTCCCTTATGCTGGCCGACGCCGATACCGACGAAGCCGCAGCCGAAGAGGCCGCTGCAGCGTTGGCTGCGGTCGAGACCGACATTGGTCGCACTACCGACCCGGTGCGCATGTACATGCGCGAAATGGGTACGGTGGAGCTCCTCACGCGTGAAGGCGAAATCGAAATCGCCAAGCGTATTGAAGAGGGCATCCGTGAGGTGATGAGCGCAATCGCGCACTTCCCTGGCACGGTTGATCATATTCTCTCCGAGTACACCCGCGTCACCACCGAAGGTGGTCGCCTGTCCGACGTTCTGAGCGGTTATATCGACCCGGACGACGGCATCGCGCCGCCTGCGGCAGAAGTGCCGCCGCCGATTGACGCGAAAGCCGTCAAGGCGGATGACGATTCCGACGACGAAGAGGGTGAAGCCTCCGATGACGAGGAAGAAGCCGAAAGCGGTCCGGATCCGATCATCGCTGCACAGCGTTTTGGCGCTGTGGCCGATCAGATGGAAATCACCCGCAAGGCGCTGAAAAAGCACGGTCGCAACAACAAGGCAGCGATTGCCGAGCTGTTGGCCCTGGCCGAGCTGTTCATGCCGATCAAACTGGTGCCGAAGCAATTCGAAGGCCTGGTCGAGCGCGTTCGCAGTGCCCTGGATCGCCTGCGTCAGCAAGAGCGCGCAATCATGCAGCTCTGCGTTCGTGATGCGCGCATGCCGCGTGCCGACTTCCTGCGCCAGTTCCCGGGCAACGAAGTCGACGAAAGCTGGAGTGATGCCCTGGCCAAAGGCAAAGGCAAATACGCTGAAGCCATTGGTCGTCTGCAGCCGGACATCATCCGTTGCCAGCAGAAGCTGACCGCGCTGGAAACCGAAACCGGTTTGACCATCGCCGAGATCAAGGACATCAACCGTCGCATGTCGATCGGTGAGGCCAAGGCCCGCCGCGCGAAGAAAGAGATGGTTGAAGCCAACTTGCGTCTGGTGATCTCCATCGCCAAGAAGTACACCAACCGTGGCCTGCAATTCCTCGATCTGATCCAGGAAGGCAACATCGGCTTGATGAAAGCGGTAGACAAATTCGAATACCGTCGCGGCTACAAATTCTCGACTTATGCCACCTGGTGGATCCGTCAGGCGATCACTCGCTCGATCGCCGACCAGGCCCGCACCATCCGTATTCCGGTGCACATGATCGAGACGATCAACAAGCTCAACCGCATTTCCCGCCAGATGTTGCAGGAAATGGGTCGCGAACCGACCCCGGAAGAGCTGGGCGAACGCATGGAAATGCCTGAGGACAAGATCCGCAAGGTATTGAAGATCGCTAAAGAGCCGATCTCCATGGAAACCCCGATCGGTGATGACGAAGACTCCCATCTGGGTGACTTCATCGAAGACTCGACCATGCAGTCGCCAATCGATGTTGCAACCGTTGAGAGCCTTAAAGAAGCGACTCGCGAAGTACTGTCCGGCCTCACTGCCCGTGAAGCCAAGGTATTGCGCATGCGTTTCGGTATCGACATGAATACCGACCACACCCTTGAGGAGGTTGGTAAGCAGTTCGACGTGACCCGTGAGCGGATTCGTCAGATCGAAGCCAAGGCGCTGCGCAAGCTGCGCCACCCGACGAGAAGCGAGCATCTGCGCTCCTTCCTCGACGAGTGATCACAGAACCCCCGGCCCAGGCCGGGGGTTTTGCTTTGTACAGATTAAATCCCCCTGCTTCCCCCCTCCGCCCTGTAGCCGTCTACACTCGAAACATTCCCCCGAGCCATAACGAGACCGTTATGCCCAGACTGCCGACCGTGCTTTTTTTGCTGTCGCTGATGACCTGGACCGCAACGGCAGGCGCGCTGACTCTCACTGACGAAGAACGTAGCTGGCTGGCGGCTCACCCGGAATTGCGCCTGGGTGTCGATGCGTCATGGCCGCCCTTCGAGTTTCGTGACGATGAGGGCCGCTACCAGGGCCTTGCCGCGGATTACATTGAGGTCATCCGCAAAAGGCTGGCAACCCGGCTCACGCCCATCGAGCCGGTGAGCTGGACCGCCGTCCTGGAACAGGCCAAGAAGGGCAAGCTGGACCTGCTGCCGGGCATCATGTCGACCCCGGAACGCCAGAATTACCTGTCGTTCACCCGCCCCTATCTGGATTTTCCGATTGTCATCCTGGCCCATGTCGGGGGTCCTCAGCCACATAACCTGAAAGACCTGTACGGCCTGAAAATCGCCGTGGTGGAAAACTACGCCCCCCACGAACTGCTGCGTACCCACCATCCTGACTTGAACCTTGTGGCGATGCCCAACGTCAGTTCGGCGCTGCAGGCGCTGGCCATCGACGAAGTAGACGCAGTGGTAGGCGATCTGGCTTCCAGCGTCTGGAGCCTGCGCCAACTCAAGCTCGATGGGTTGTATGTCAGCGGTGAAACGCCCTATCGCTATCAACTGGCCATGGGTGTACCCCGCAACAACAAGATGCTGGTCGGCATTCTCGACAAAGTCCTGGCGGACATGAGCCCGGCTGAAATCAGCGCCATTCAGGAGCATTGGGTCGGTAACGTCCTCGATCATCGAACTTTCTGGAGTGACTTGCTGGTGTACGGCCTGCCCGGATTGCTGCTGCTGACTACCGTGCTGGCGGTGGTTATCCGCATCAACCGCCGCTTGAGCTCGGAAATCGCCCGCCGGGTCGACCTTGAACAGGAACTGCGCAGCAGCGAATACCACTATCGCGGCCTGGTGGAGAGCCTGTCGGCCATCGCCTGGGAAGCAAAAGTCACGGACTTCACCTACAGCTATGTATCGCCCCACGCCGAAGACCTTCTCGGTTATCCCCTGTCCCATTGGCTGATTCCAGGCTTCTGGCGCAACATCATTCACCCTGCCGACCTGACCCGCGCCCAGACCTTCTGCGATCACGAAGTACTGGCCGGGCGCGATCACCGCCTCGATTACCGGGTGATCACCGCCGACGGCCGCTGCCTGTGGGTGCGAGATATCGTCAGCCTGATCGAGCACGGGCATGAGCCGGTGCTGCGCGGTTTGATGATCGATATCACCGACGCCAAGCGCACTGAAGAAGCACTGCGCCTGTCGGAACAGAAATTTGCCTCCGTGTTCCAGCAATGCCCGGACATTCTGGTGATCGCGCGCCTGAGCGACGGTTGCCTGCTGGAGGTCAACGAAGCGTTCGAGGAGCAAATCGGCCTCAAGGCTGAGGACGTCATTGGCCAGACCGCCACCAACCTGAACATCTGGGGGATTCCCGGTGTCGGGCCGGGACTGCTGCAACGCTTGCAGGCCGGCAGCATCCGCAACCTGGAAATGCCCTTTCGCCGCAGCAACGGCCAGGTGTTTACCGGCCTGATCTCCGCCGAACCGTTCGACCTCGACATGACACCGGCGCTGGTGGTTGTGGTGCGGGACATCACCCAACTCAAGGAAACCCAGCAACAGCTGCAAACATCCGAAGAAAAGTTCGCCAAGGCCTTCCACGCCTCCCCCGACGGTTTGCTGCTGTCACGGCAAAGCGATGGCTTGCTGTTGGAGGTCAACGACGGTTTTAGCCGCATCACCGGGTTCAACAGCGCCATGTCGGTGGATCGTTCGGCGCTGGACCTGGGGATCTGGGTCAACCTCAATGAACGCAAGCAAATGCTCGATCTGCTGCGCCGCGATGGTTTTGTCCGCGACTTCAGTTGCCATATCCGCCGCAGCGACGGGCAGATCCGACTCTGTGAAGTATCCAGCCGTCCACTGCCGATTGGCGATGACGACTGCATGCTGACCATCGCCCGGGACATCACCGAGCGGCACCTGATGCAGGAAAAACTGCAACAGGCCGCCACCGTGTTCGAAAGCACCGCCGAAGGCGTGTTGATCACCGATACCCAACAGCACATCAGCGCGGTCAACCGTGCTTTCACCGAAATCACCGGTTACAGCGAAAGCGAAGCCCTGGGCCACACGCCACGCCTGCTCGCCTCGGGCCTGCATGACAGCGCGTTCTACGCGGCCATGTGGCATCAATTGACCGCCGAAGGCCACTGGCAAGGCGAGATTTCCAACCGACGCAAGAATGGCGAGCTGTATCCAAGCTGGCTGACCATCAGTGCCGTGCGCAACCGGGAGAACTTCATCACCCACTTTGTCGCGGTGTTCGCCGACATTTCCAGCCTCAAGCACGCCCAGGCCAAACTCGACTACCAGGCACACCACGACCCGCTGACCGGCCTGCCGAACCGCACGCTGTTCGAAAGCCGTCTGCTGACGGCGCTCAACAGCCAGCAGGAAAACGGCGGCCAGGGCGCGGTGCTGTTCCTCGACCTCGACCGCTTCAAGCACATCAACGACAGCCTCGGCCACCCGGTCGGCGACCTGCTGCTCAAGGGCATTGCCGTGCGCCTCAAGGAACAGTTGCGTGACATCGACACCGTGGCGCGCCTGGGGGGTGACGAATTCATTATCCTGCTGCCAGGCCTGCAACAATCCAGCGATGCCGACCACATCGCCACCAAACTGCTCAACTGTTTCGCCGCGCCGTTCCAGGCCGGTGAACACGAGTTTTTCATCAGCGCCAGCATCGGCACCAGCCTCTATCCGAAGGATGGCTGCGACGTTGCCACACTGATCAAGAACGCCGACGCCGCGATGTACCGCTCCAAGGCCAAGGGCCGCAACCGTGTCGAAAGCTACACCCGCGACCTCACCGCCCAGGCCAGCGAACGCGTGGCGCTGGAACACGAACTGCGCCGTGCCATCGAGCGCAACGAGTTGCGCCTGTGCTACCAACCGAAAATCAGCCTCGAAGACTACAGCCTGGTCGGCGCCGAAGCCCTGATCCGCTGGAACCATCCGACCTTTGGCGACGTGCCCCGGGAACACTTCATCCCGCTGGCTGAAGAAAACGGCATGATCCTGCAAATCGGCGACTGGGTCCTGGAAACCGCCTGCCGGCAGATGGCCGAATGGCACCGGCTGTACGAAAATCCCGGCCCGCTGTCGGTCAACCTGGCCGGTGCCCAACTACGCCAACCCAACCTGCTGGGTCGCATCGAACAGTTGCTCAAGGACAACGGTCTCAACCCCGGTTTCCTGCAACTGGAAATCACCGAAAACTTCATCATGAGCCAGGCCGAAGAAGCGCTGGCGGTATTGCATCAACTCAAACAACTGGGCGTGCAACTGGCCATCGATGACTTCGGCACCGGCTACTCGTCCTTGAGTTACCTCAAGCGCCTGCCGCTGGACATCCTCAAGATCGACCAGTCCTTCGTCCGCGGCCTGCCGGACGATCCCCACGACGCGGCGATCGTCCGCGCCATCATCGCCCTCGGACGCAGCATGCAGTTCACCGTGATTGCCGAAGGGGTCGAGACCCACGCGCAACAGCAATTCCTCGCCGCCGAAGGCTGTGAACAAATCCAGGGCTACATCGTCAGCCTGCCCCTACCCCCCGACGAATTTGCCGCAACGTTTCTTCGTACAGCAGTAAAGGCTTTTTCGGATAGCACAGTCGCAAAACCGTCGCTATAATCCGCGACCTACTGAGGGCCTATAGCTCAGTTGGTTAGAGCAGAGGACTCATAATCCTTTGGTCCACGGTTCAAGTCCGTGTGGGCCCACCAAACAAGAAAGCCGCGCAATGCGCGGCTTTTTCGTGCCTGGCGTTTAGTTTTGTTTACTTAAGCTCTCGCTTTATCGGATGACGCCCGCAGACCTTGTAGGCAAACTCCGAATCTTCTATTTGGGCACTTTGCCGCCTTGTTGCCCTTTTCTTCGACGGGATAGTCTCCGGACGTCGCTGACCATTCAGCGATCGGGCTTGGAAACCCGCCGAACTCTAGCCGCAACAGCGCCCTCATCACGATTGCTTGTATTGTGTGATCCTGAGTTATGACGGCTGTGCGTGGGACGCCTTCGGGCGTGCCGGTTCCTAGGTTCCCGGTTTTCCAACCTGCGTACAGCCGTCACCCATTCGCTTGGAAACGATTGTGGCGGCTCCTAGAACCCAGGAGTAAAACCATGACTGAAGCAGATTCACCCGCACCCTCAGACCTGAAAACCGCCGGCTTCACACCCTTCCTGTACCTCTCGGATCAACCTCTGTTCCACGTCTGCCGCAACGTCCCCATCGCCGACGCTCTGGCCCAAGCCTCCGACCTGCTGTTCCTCGCCAAGTCCCTCATCGTGGACGCCGCCTACTCCCAAGACTCCGACCGCCACGCCTGGGCCGCGCATTACCTGACGACGATGAGCAAAGCGGTGATTGATGATGTGGTAAAGGTGCTGACGCGCCGGCCTGTTCAAATGAGAAAGGAAGCAGCCCCATCGAAAAACACATAATCACGGCAAAGTTGATAATTCCCAAAAAGGGACCTATCGTTCCCTTTTTGGGACTTATAGAACCGACCATGCCTGCCATCCCGCTAAGCGATGCTCTCTTTACTGCCACCCAGCAAAAAGTGCTGGGCATGTTGTATGGCAAACCGGATCAGAGCTTCTATGCCAATGAAATATCCCGCTGGGCACAGGTCGGCAAGGGCAGCCTGATGCGTGAGCTGGAGCGTCTGCATAGCGCAGGCATTCTCACCATGAGTCGACGGGGTAATCAGACGCACTACCAAGCCAACCCTGAGTGCCCCATCTATGCAGAACTGCTTGGGATTGTGCGTAAGACTTTTGGCATTGCAGAGCAGCTGCGTGCGGCCTTGACTCCGCTGAATGATCAGTTGGTATGGGCGTTCATCTATGGCTCCATTGCCAAGGGTAACGAGCACGCAGGCAGTGACATTGACCTGATGCTGATTGGTGAAAATCTCAGTTACAGCGACTTGATGGAACGGGTACTGCCCGTAGAGGAACAGCTTGGCCGCACCATTAACCCAACGCTCTACACACTGGTCGACTGGCAAACCAAGAAGGCGGCCGGCAACAGCTTTGTAGTGCGGGTTGAACAACAGGACAAAATTGATTTGATTGGCCACAATCCAGCAGAGGTAGCCGATGGGCAGTAACGAAAATCTGGAAAACCTGGTGCGTAGCGGCGGCCTCAAAGCCGAACCGCCAGATCGCAAGGAATGTAAAGGGCTGCTGAGATCGGCCACGGACCGCTTGAAGGATGCTCACAGTTCGGCCCTGTCCTTCGCCAGTCGCTTCGACCTCGCCTACAACGCTGCACATGCCCTGGCACTGACGGCCATGCGTCTACAGGGTTTTCGCTCTGACCGCCGTTATCTGGTGTTTCAATGCCTTGTACATACTCTCGGTCTGAACAAAATCCAGGTACGCCTGTTTGCGCTTTGTCACGAGCGCCGCAATCTGGCTGAGTACGAAGGTTATATGGATGTAGACGAAACCCTTCTGGCTGAGCTACTAGGGGCGACTGATGCACTGTTGCTACGGGTGCAAGACGCAATGTTTGATAGCAAGTAACACTTCAGCTCTTCGTTATTTCCAATACTGAACGGCATCACTGCAACTGTCAGTCCAAACACGTAACGAAGGGATGGCCTGCACCGCCCGCAACCGTTCCAGCATCAGCCCGGTGTACACAACCTCATACGTATCCGCCCCCCGCCCCCATTGCTCAACGAGCACCATGCCGTCGACCAATGTCGCCGCCAATTCGGCAATCGTCCCGGCCTGATCTTCGATAATTCCTTGAGTCCGAATCCAAACCCGATCTGTCATCGCTTTAAGCTCCGCCGCTATCTGCTCAGACGACGCAGGATCGGTATCGGGGCAAGTGATATTGCGCAGCAGATGCTGAAGCTCCCTGATTTTTGCGTAGTCTTGTTCCGCCCCCTGCCCGCCTTTGAGGATGGCTGTGGCTTTCAGCTTATCGACGCGTTTGGCGGCTGAAGTTTTTGAAGGGAGTGTCTGCGCCATTGCGCCAGCCAGGAGCACCATCATCCGGGCTTCCAGATGCTCCTTCATGGCTTCCATCGACGAAATCGGGCGCACCAGCGTAATGCAGGCCCCTCCCTGGTGCCGCAGATCCATAGTCACCGTCAGGGTCACGCCGCCCGTTTCAAACCCCAGGGCGCGGGCCACGACGTAGTGGCCCATTTCGTGATGGGCGATCTGCAGGGCATGATCGCGTACTGCGGGGGGCATCTTCCTCGTCATATCCATTGCCTCGGAACCTTCGTTCTCGCATTCGACTACGAGTGACGGTCGCTGTCCATCCTGATGCCCCGCGCAATGTGGGAGCGAGCCTGCTCGCGATGGACTTGAAAGCACCGCGCCCATTCAGACAGCACGCGTTATCGTTCACGACCTTCGCGAGCGAGCTCGCTCCTACATCACCTTATTTGGGCAAAGCATAGGCAATCACATAATCCCCACGATCGGTCGACTGCCGCGCACCACCCACCGTCAGCAGGATGTACTGCTTGCCGGTTTTCGGCGATACGTAAGTCATCGGCCCGGACTGGCTGCCCACTGGCAAACGCGATTTCCAGATTTCGTTGCCGTTGCCGGTGTCGAAGGCGCGCAGGTAGAAGTCCTGTGTGCCAGCGAAGAACAGCAGGCCCGACTGGGTGGCCAGCGATGCGCCGAGGGTCGGCATGCCGATCGGGATCGGCAGGTGCATGCGGATGCCCAGCGGGCCGGTGTCTTGCACGGTGCCGACCGGGACTTGCCACATCAGCTTGTGGGTCTTGAGGTCGATGGCCGACATGGTGCCGAACGGTGGTTTCTGGCACGGAATGCCGACCGCCGAGAGGAAGCGCTCGCGCATGGCGCCGAACGGTGTGCCTTCCTGCGGTACCACGCCCATTTCAATTCCACTGGCCCCGGCGCCGATCTTGTCGCGCGGGATCATGTAGTTGGCCAGGCCCAGGCGCATGTCGTTGACGAACATGTAGTTCGTGTTCGGATCGACCGAGACGCTGCCCCAGTTCATGCCGCCCAACGAACCCGGGAATTGCAGGGCGCGGTCCATGCCCGGCGGGGTGTAGACGCCTTCGTGGCGCATGCCTTTGAACTGGATGCGGCACATCAACTGGTCGAACGGCGTGGCGCCCCACATGTCGGATTCGGTCAGGGTCTTGTTGCCTATTGATGGCATGTCCACCGAGAACGGCTGGGTTGGCGAGTAGCGTTCGCCGGGAACCTTGCCTTGCGGCACCGGGCGCTCTTCGACGCGGGCGATAGGCACGCCGGTTTCGCGGTTTAGCAGGAAGATTTCGCCCTGCTTGGTGACTTGCGCCAGGGCTGGCTGGGTGCCGCCCTTGTCGTCCGGCACGTCGTACAGCAGTGGCTGTGCCGGCAGGTCGAAGTCCCACAGGTCGTGGTGAGTGGTCTGGAAGTGCCAGCGTACCTGGCCGGTCTTCACATCGATAGCGACGATGGACGAGCTCCACTTGTCGTCGAACTCGGTACGTTGGCCGCCGAAGAAGTCTGGCGTCGCGTTGCCAGTCGGCAGGTACACCAGACCGAGCTTGGCGTCGTAGGACATGGCCGACCACACGTTCGGCGTGCCACGGGTGTAGGTCTCGCCAGCAGGTGGGCGTTTGGTGGTGTTCGGGTTGCCCGGGTCCCATGCCCATACCAGTTCACCACTGCGCACGTCGTAGGCACGCACCACGCCCGGCGGTTCGCCGGTGGAGTAGTTATCGGCCACGCGACCACCGACGATCACCACGTCCCCAGCGACCAATGGGGTCGAGGTTTGTTGGTAGTAACCGGGCTTTACTTCGCCCATGTCAGTGGTCAGGTCAACGGTGCCTTTGTTGCCGAACTCTTCGCAGGGCTTGCCGGTGTCGGCGTTGATGGCGATCAGACGCGCGTCGCCGGTCGGCAGAAACAGACGCTTCGTACAGGCGGTTGGCTGATTGTCCGAAGACACCGGGGTTTCGGAGTAGCCCAGGCCACGGCAACGCTGCCAGTTGGGCGCGGTGCCTTGCGGGTCGAACTTCCAGCGCTGGGCGCCGGTGTCGGCATCCAGGGCGAAGACTTTGCCGTAGGCGGTGCAGGTGTAGACGGTGTCACCGATTTGCAGTGGAGTGTTCTGGTCTTCGGCGCCGGCACCGGTGCTTTGCGGAATATCGCCGGTGCGGAAGGTCCAGGCGACCTGCAATTTGTCGATGTTGCCCTTGTTGATCTGGTCCAGGGCCGCAAAGCGATTACCGGCGGTAGTGTTGCCCCAGTGCGCCCAGTCTTTCTGTTCGGTGCCCGGAGTGACCGGCGTTACCGCGGGTTCGGTGGTGGCCTTGACCACGTGGGTCGGCACGAACATGTAGGCCATCGTCGCAACGACTGCGACACCCAAAATGCCAGCCAGACCATAAGCGCCACGCCCGCCGGTCGCGCCCGAAGCACGGACCAGGGTCGGATAGATCAGCGCCACAACCAGACCGATCACGGCAAAGGTCAGTATCCGTGAGACCAGCGGCCAGTATTCAAGGCCCGCATCCCAAACGGCCCAAATCGCAGTGAGGACCAACGCCACACCATACAGCCAGGCGCCGAGCGGCTTGCGCCGGGCAATCATCAACCCGGACGCCAGCATCGCCAGCCCCATCAGCAGGAAATACCAACTGCCACCCAGCGCGATCAGATAGCCACCGCCACCGGCCAGGCCAAGCCCGATCAGTGCAATCAGCACACCCAGCCCCGCCAGCAACCATTTACTGCCGGCGGCAGCCCCAGAATTGTTCATGTCGGAATTTTTCCCCAGTTGTGACAAGGTCGGAATAATGTACTACCTAGTTACTTATGGCAATTTGTCGCAGGCAAAAATGTCATGAACGGTATTGAGGCTAGATCAAATCTCCGTCGCGAGCGTCCTGCAGAAACTGCCTGTAACATGCTTGCGCACTGATCCATGCCGCTGGAGATAACCCTTTGCCTGACACTCGCACGCCTGTTCTCGATGAAATCGACCGCCAACTGATTGCCGCCCTGCAGATCAACGCCCGCGAGAGCGTGGCCATGCTCGCCCGGCAATTGGGCATTGCCCGCACCACTGTGACTTCGCGCCTGGCGCGGCTGGAAAAGGCCAAGGTGATCACCGGCTACGGCGTGCGCCTCGGGCAGCGGGTGGTGGATGGCGGGTTGCAGGCGTATGTGGGGATCACCGTGCAACCACGCTCCGGCAAGGAGGTGCTGCGGCGCCTGAGCGCGATGGCGCAGGTGCAGCAGTTGTGTGCGGTGAGTGGCGAATTTGATTATGTGGCGTGGTTGCGCACCGATTCGCCGGAGCAGCTGGATCAGTTGCTGGACCAGATTGGCAGTGTGGATGGGGTGGAGAAGACCACGACTTCGATCATCTTGAGCAGCAAGATTGATCGGGGGCAGCCGGTTTGAGTTTCTGCCTGTAGTTTTTTGGGTGCCAGAGCTGGCCTCTTCGCGGGCAAGCCCGCTCCCACAGTGGTCAGTGTGCATTGATAGATCGTCATACTGATCAAACTAATAGCAAAATGACGACACTTTGCGTCTTATTAACGTGTTCTGTGCTCTCTAGAATGGCTGGCATCTTTTCCTATACTCAGATGCGCATTCCGCGTCGGGTCGCCAGCAAGGTCAGCCATGAACAAGAACAATCGCCATCCTGCAGACGGTAAGAAACCAGTCACCATTTTCGGCCCGGACTTTCCTTTCGCCTTCGACGACTGGATCGAACACCCGGCCGGGCTGGGCAGTATTCCCGAGCACAATCACGGTGCCGAAGTGGCGATTGTCGGCGGCGGGATCGCCGGCCTGGTGGCGGCGTATGAGTTGATGAAGCTGGGCCTGAAACCGGTCGTCTACGAAGCTTCGAAAATGGGTGGCCGTCTGCGCTCCCAGGCATTCAATGGCGCCGAAGGCATCGTTGCCGAACTGGGCGGGATGCGCTTCCCGGTGTCGTCAACCGCGTTCTATCACTACGTCGACAAACTGGGTCTGGAAACCAAACCTTTCCCCAACCCGCTAACGCCCGCGTCGGGCAGCACGGTGATCGACCTCGAAGGTCAGACCCATTACGCACAGAAGCTGTCGGACCTTCCTGCACTGTTCCAGGAAGTGGCTGACGCTTGGGCCGATGCCCTGGAAGCCGGCTCGCAGTTCTCCGATATCCAGCAAGCCATTCGCGACCGCGACGTACCGCGACTCAAGGAACTGTGGAACACCCTGGTGCCGCTGTGGGACGACCGCACCTTCTACGACTTCGTCGCCACGTCCAAGGCCTTCGCCAAGCTCTCGTTCCATCACCGTGAAGTGTTCGGCCAAGTCGGTTTCGGCACCGGCGGCTGGGATTCGGACTTCCCGAACTCGATGCTGGAAATCTTCCGCGTGGTGATGACCAACTGCGACGATCACCAGCACCTAGTGGTCGGCGGTGTGGAACAGGTACCACAAGGCATCTGGCGCCATGTGCCGGAGCGTTGCGCGCATTGGCCGGCCGGCACCAGCCTCAGTTCACTGCACAACGGCGCACCGCGTACCGGCGTGAAGAAGATTGCCCACGCGCCGGGCGGCCGTTTCGCCGTCACCGACAACTGGGGCGACACCCGCGAGTACGCCGCGGTGCTGACCACCTGCCAGAGCTGGCTGCTGACCACCCAGATCGAATGCGACGAAACCCTGTTCTCGCAAAAAATGTGGATGGCTTTGGACCGCACCCGCTACATGCAGTCGTCGAAGACTTTCGTGATGGTCGACCGCCCGTTCTGGAAGGACAAGGATCCGGAAACCGGCCGCGACCTGATGAGCATGACCCTCACCGACCGTTTGACCCGTGGCACTTATCTGTTCGACAACGGCGACGACAAGCCGGGGGTGATCTGCCTGTCGTACTCGTGGATGAGCGACGCGCTGAAAATGCTGCCCCAACCGGTGGAAAAACGCGTGAAACTGGCGCTGGATGCACTGAAAAAGATCTACCCGAAAGTCGACATCGCCGCGCGGATCATCGGCGACCCGATCACCGTTTCGTGGGAAGCCGACCCGCATTTCCTCGGCGCGTTCAAAGGCGCCCTGCCCGGCCACTACCGCTACAACCAACGCATGTACGCCCACTTCATGCAAGACGACATGCCAGCCGAACAGCGCGGCATCTTCATCGCTGGCGACGACGTTTCGTGGACGCCGGCCTGGGTTGAGGGCGCGGTACAGACCTCGCTCAACGCGGTGTGGGGCATCATGAAACACTTCGGCGGTGCAACTCACGCCGAGAATCCGGGTCCAGGAGATGTGTTCAACGAGATCGGACCGATCGCCCTGCCCGAGTAAGAGGAATCCGAAATGCGCGTAGCCCTTTACCAATGTCCGCCGCTGCCCCTGGATGTCGCCGGCAACCTGCAACGCTTGCAGCAGCTTGCGCTGGAGGCAAAAGGCGCCGATCTGCTGGTGCTGCCGGAGATGTTCCTGACTGGCTACAACATCGGCGTCGA
The DNA here is from genome assembly GCF_002236115.1 of Pseudomonas jessenii. Lineage (GTDB taxonomy): Bacteria > Pseudomonadota > Gammaproteobacteria > Pseudomonadales > Pseudomonadaceae > Aquipseudomonas > Aquipseudomonas jessenii. Next base: position 68,763 of record NZ_NIWT01000005.1, read on the forward strand.
TGCCGTCAGCGTGCTGGCGGAGGTGTACAACGGTGAGTCGGCGCAGCAGGTTGCGCGCATTGCCAAGGCTGCCGGGATCGCCATTTTGTATGGCTATCCCGAGCGCACCGAGGACGGACAGATCTACAACGCCGTGCAGTTGATCGACTCTGACGGCGAGCGCGTCTGCAACTACCGCAAAACCCATCTGTTCGGCGATCTGGATCACTCGATGTTCAGCGCAGGTTCCGACGAGTTTCCCATCGTTGAGCTCAACGGCTGGAAGCTCGGTTTCTTAATCTGCTACGACCTGGAATTTCCGGAGAACGCCCGACGCCTGGCCCTGGCCGGTGCCGAGCTGATCCTGGTGCCGACTGCGAACATGATTCCGTTCGATTTCGTCGCCGATGTCACCGTGCGCGCCCGCGCCTTCGAAAACCAGTGCTACGTGGCTTATGCCAATTACTGTGGGCACGAAGGCGACATCCACTACTGCGGCCAGAGCAGCATCGCTGCGCCGGATGGCAGCCGCATCGCTCAGGCGGGACTGGATGAATCGCTGATTGTCGGTGAGCTGGATCGACAGTTGATGGTCGATTCCCGCGCCGCCAATCGCTACCTCCTCGATCGCCGCCCCGAGCTTTACGGCGAGCTGAACAAGTCCTAATCCGCTAGCATTGGCACTTCACTGTTCTGGAAGTGCCCATGCCCGCGCTGAATCACCCTCGCCCCCACACTGAAACCCTGGCCAATGGCCTGCAGGTGACGCTGCGTCATGCCCCGAATTTGAAGCGTTGCGCAGCAGCGTTGCGGGTGGCCGCGGGCAGCCATGATGTGCCGCTGGCGTGGCCCGGCCTGGCGCATTTTCTTGAGCATCTGCTGTTTCTGGGCACTGAGCGTTTTCCCGCCGGGCAAGGGTTGATGGCCTACGTCCAGAGTCATGGCGGCCAGGTAAACGCACGGACCAGCGAACGCACCACGGACTACTTTTTCGAACTGCCACCCCAGGCGTTTGCCGGTGGGCTGGAGCGTCTGTCAGACATGCTCGCCCATCCACGTATGAATCCGGACGACCAGCAGCGGGAACGGGAAGTGCTGCAGGCAGAGTTTGTCGCCTGGTCGCAGGATGCCAAGGCGCAGCAGCAATTTGCGCTGTTCAATGGCCTGGCCGAGGCTCATCCACTACGGGGTTTTCATGCCGGCAATCGCGACAGTCTGCCACTGCAACAACCCGAGTTTCAGCAGGCGCTGCAGGATTTTTATCAGCGGTTTTACCAGACCGGGCAAATGACCTTGAGCCTGGCCGGGCCACAGAGCCTCGTTGAGTTGAAGGCAATGGCCGAAGCCTTTGGCAGTGTCATTGCCAAAGGCCAGACAGCCACTCAACAGCCCCCAGTACCGCTGATGGACGCCTCAACCAACAGTTATCAACAGGCTGGCGAGCGACGCCTGGATCTGCTGTTTGCCCTTGAAGTGCTGCCCGATTTCTCTGCCGATGCGTTGGCGTTCCTGTGCCACTGGCTGAACCTGGCAAAACCCGACGGCTTAATGGCGGACCTGCGCGAGCGCGGGCTGGCCGATCACCTCAAAGCCCAGCCGCTGTACCAGTTCGCCGGGCAAGCCTTGCTGCATATCGAATTCACCCTGCCCACCGCAGACCCGGCTTCAGGCATCCACGAATACTTGATGGACTGGCTCGGTTTCTTTGCCGCGCAAGACTGGAGCCGATTGCGCGAAGAGTACGCCACCCTGCTCCAGCGCCAGCAGCAAGTCAGCGGCGCCTTGCAACTGGCCCGACTGGACAGCGAACAACGCGAAGTCGGGTTATCCGAGCCGGGTGTTACCGCCCTCAAGCAAATCCTTCAACAAATCGGCGCTGTGGATAACTTCAGCGGCCCATGGCAATTGCCGGCACCCAACCCGTTCTTGTGCTCCGAAGCACCGGCAGCCAACGCCGGATTGATTCGCGGCCAGACCAGCGCCCACCGAGGCCTGCGCACTTTTGCCCAGGACCGTTCGCGCAGCCGTCGTGAACGTTCGCCGATGCAATTCAGCCAGGCATGGCCGGACAACGGTGCTGAAGGCGCGATTTATCTGCGCTGGCGTCTGGACTCGGCTCCCGGTAGCCACCTTCAATCACGGCTGGAAAACCACCTGCAACCGTTGCGCGAAGACGCGCACCAGGCCGGTGTGGAATTTTCCTTCAGTGCATCGGGCAACGAATGGCTGCTCAAACTGAACGGGCTACAGGAGCCGATGCCCAGCGTCCTGGAGCATGTGCTGAAAGAACTGACAAAACCTGACGCCGCTGTCTCACAAGCCGAATCGACGAGCGTTGCGCCAATACCGATTCGACAACTGCTCAACGCATTACCCGAATACTGCCTCGGGCAGTCCGCGAACTCGGATGACGTGCAGCCACTCTGGTCGAGTGCGCGATGGGATGGGCTGGCCATCGGGTTATCGGCTCAGACACAAGCGGCCATGGGCCTGGCCTTGAGCCGCATACCCGGCACGCCGGACAATCAACTGACGCCGCCCTCTTCGATCCTTGCTCGGCATCTGTGGAGCACTGTCGATACCGCCTCCAGCGAGCACGCGTTGCTGCTGTTCTGTCCTGCAGCCACCCAGGAAATGGCCGACGAAGCCGAGTGGCGTTTGCTCGCGCATGTCTGCCAGACACCGTTTTACCAACGCCTGCGGGTGGAGTTGCAACTCGGCTATGCGGTGTTCAGCGCCCTGCGGCAGATTCACGGGCAAACCGGGATGCTGTTCGGCGTGCAATCGCCAAGCGTTGCACCTGTGGAGCTGCTGCAACACATCGAGCAATTCCTGAATCGATTGCCGGAACTGATCAACGCACTCGACGACACCACCTTCAATGCTCAACGCCAGGCCCTGGCGGATCAGTTTTGCAGCGCTGCGCTCACCACGGCTCAAGCGGCCGAATTGCTCTGGCAAAGCAAACTGGCCGGCCGCTCGTCGGATTATCTGACGCACTTGCCCGAGGCGATTGTGCACATTGACCGGACCGGTCTACTGGCTGCGGCCCAACGCCTGAATCAGGCCGAAGGCGGCTGGCTGTGCCTTGCCAACAGCGTTACCCCAGGCGCGCCATGGCAAGCGGCAAAATGATCATTACCGGGGCTGCAAGGAGCTTTCTCAAAGTTTCACGGGCAATTTCTTTGAAATTTTGAGTAACATAGCAACCTAACTATCTGGAACCTCTCTGATTTGAGGTGGACTATACCTATAGATAGCGCTGTCCTACCCTACCTGAAGGAGTTCAATTTATGGCCTGGACCAAACCGGCTTACACCGACCTGCGTATTGGCTTTGAAGTCACCATGTACTTCGCAAGCCGCTAATCTCAGCTTTGGCAGAGATGCAGCACAACGCCTCGGTTATCCGAGGCGTTTTATTTTCAGCGTTGAAATGATGGAGCGTCCATGTTTGTCCAGATTCTAGGTTCCGCTGCCGGCGGCGGCTTCCCCCAGTGGAACTGCAACTGCGTGAACTGCGCGGGCTTTCGCGACGGCAGCCTGCGGGCCAAGGCGCGGACGCAATCGTCCATCGCGATTTCCGATGACGGCGTGAACTGGGTGCTGTGCAACACCTCCCCGGACATCCGCGCCCAACTCCAGGGCTTCGCCCCGATGCAGCCGGGCCGCGCCCTGCGTGATACCGGGATCGGCGCAATCATCCTGATGGACAGCCAGATCGACCACACCACCGGCCTGCTCATGTTGCGCGAAGGGTGCCCGCATCAGGTCTGGTGCACCGACATGGTCCATGAAGACCTGAGCACCGGGTTTCCGCTGTTCACCATGCTCAACCACTGGAATGGCGGGCTGACCTGGAATCGCATCGAACTCGACCAGAGCTTCAGCGTACCGGCATGCCCGAACCTGCGCTTCACCCCGCTGCCGTTGCGCAGTGCCGCGCCGCCGTACTCACCACACCGCTTCGACCCCCATCCGGGCGACAACATCGGCCTGATCGTCGAAGACCTCAACACCGGCGGCAAACTGTTCTACGCACCGGGCCTGGGCAAGGTGGATGAAGGGCTTCTGGAAATCATGGCCGGCAGCGATTGCCTGCTGGTCGATGGAACGTTGTGGGATGACGATGAAATGCAGCGTCGCGGCGTCGGCACCCGCACCGGTCGCGAGATGGGACACCTGGCGCAGAGCGGCCCCGGTGGCATGCTCGAAGTGCTTGAGCAATTGCCCAACCAGCGCAAAGTACTTATCCACATCAACAACACCAACCCGATTCTCGATGAAGACTCGCCAGAACGCGCGGAACTGGATCGGCGTCAGGTTGAAGTGGCGTATGACGGTATGAGTATTGTGCTGTAGCGGATGGCCCTATCGCGAGCAAGCTCGCTCCCACAGTTGACCGCATTCCCCTGTGGGAGCGAGCTTGCTCGCGATGAGGCCGGCAGCAGCAACACATATCCTGGTTGTTCCCCGGAGAACCGCAATGACTGACACCCCGATGTCCCCCGCCGAATTCGAAGCGGCTCTGCGCGCCAAGGGCGCCTACTACCACATCCATCACCCCTATCACGTGGCGATGTACGAAGGCCGGGCCACCCGCGAACAGATACAGGGCTGGGTCGCCAACCGTTTCTACTATCAGGTGAACATCCCCCTGAAGGACGCGGCCATTCTGGCTAACTGCCCGGACCGCGAGATCCGCCGCGAGTGGATTCAACGCCTGCTGGACCACGACGGTGCGCCCGGTGAAGACGGCGGCATCGAAGCCTGGCTGCGCCTGGGCCAGGCCGTGGGCCTCGACCCGGACCAACTGCGTTCACAGGAGCTGGTACTGCCCGGCGTGCGCTTCGCCGTGGACGCCTATGTCAATTTCGCCCGCCGCGCCAGTTGGCAGGAAGCCGCGAGCAGCTCGCTGACCGAACTGTTCGCCCCGCAGATCCACCAATCGCGCCTGGACAGTTGGCCCCAGCACTACCCATGGATCGACCCGGCCGGCTACGAGTATTTCCGCACGCGCCTGGGCCAGGCACGGCGTGATGTCGAGCATGGTCTGGCGATCACGTTGCAGCACTACACCACCCGTGAAGGCCAGGAGCGCATGCTGGAAATTCTCCAGTTCAAACTGGACATTCTTTGGAGCATGCTTGATGCCATGAGCATGGCCTACGAACTGAAACGCCCGCCGTATCACAGCGTGACCGGGGAACGGGTCTGGCACAAAGGAATCACCTTATGAGTTTCGATCGCAGCAAGACCCCGACCTGGCGTCCCGGCTACCGCTTCCAGTACGAACCGGCGCAAAAAGGCCACGTGCTGCTGTACCCGGAAGGCATGATCAAGCTCAACGAGAGTGCCGCGCTGATCGGCGGTTTGATTGATGGTGAACGGGATGTCGCGGCCATCATCAATGAGCTCGACCGACAGTTTCCCGGCGTGCCCGAACTCGGAGACGACATCGAGCAATTCATGGAGGTTGCCCGTGCGCAGCACTGGATCGAACTTGCCTGATTCATCAAGGCAAGTACCGCCCAAACCCGAGGTCGGCTTGCCGCTGTGGCTGCTCGCCGAGCTGACTTATCGCTGCCCGCTGCAATGCCCATACTGCTCCAATCCGCTGGATTTCGCCGAGCAAGGCAAAGAGCTGAGCACCGAGCAGTGGATCAAGGTGTTTCGTGAAGCGCGGGAAATGGGCGCCGCGCAGCTTGGCTTTTCCGGTGGCGAACCGCTGGTGCGTCAGGACCTCGCAGAGCTGATCGTTGAAGCGCGCAAGCTGGGTTTCTATACCAACCTGATCACCTCCGGCATCGGCCTGACCGAACAGAAAATCAGCGACTTCAAGAAGGCCGGCCTCGATCACATCCAGATCAGCTTCCAGGCCAGTGACGAGCAGGTGAACAATCTGCTGGCCGGCTCGAAAAAGGCCTTCGCGCAGAAACTGGAAATGGCCCGGGCGGTGAAGGCCCACGGTTATCCGATGGTGCTGAACTTCGTCACCCATCGGCACAATATCGACCAGATCGACCGCATCATCGAGTTGTGCATCGCACTGGAAGCGGACTTCGTCGAGCTCGCCACCTGCCAGTTCTACGGCTGGGCGCAACTCAATCGCGTTGGGCTTTTGCCGACCAGGGAGCAATTGGTGCGCGCCGAACGCATCACCAACGAATACCGCGCAAAACTGGAAGCCGAAGGGCATCCGTGCAAGCTGATTTTCGTCACGCCGGACTATTACGAAGAACGCCCGAAAGCCTGCATGAACGGCTGGGGCAGTATTTTCCTGACGGTCACGCCAGACGGAACCGCCCTGCCCTGTCACGGTGCCCGACAGATGCCGGTGCAGTTTCCCAACGTGCGCGACCACAGCATGCAGCACATCTGGTACGACTCGTTCGGTTTCAACCGCTTTCGCGGGTACGACTGGATGCCCGAACCGTGCCGCTCCTGTGACGAGAAAGAAAAAGACTTCGGCGGCTGCCGCTGCCAGGCGTTCATGCTCACCGGCGATGCAAGCAATGCCGACCCGGTATGCAGCAAGTCGCCACAACACGGCGTGATCCTCAAGGCTCGCGAAGAAGCCGGGCACGCGACCCAGACCATCGACCAACTGGCCTTTCGCAATGAACGAAACTCACGCCTCATCGCCAAAAGCTGAACCTTTCAGCGCTGCCAAAGCCGTGGCCGCCGGTATCGACTTTGCCGAACTGCAGGTCGGTCGACAGGGCCTGTTCTGGAACGAATACCGCCCCGAAGACGCTGCGTGCCGGATCTGGCATTGGCGTGACGGCGCAGCGAAATGCCTGACACCACCAGAGTTCAGCGTGCGCAGTCGGGTGTACGAATATGGCGGTGGAGCGTTTTGTCTGACGGACGATGGAATCGTTTTCGTCAATGAGGCCGACCAGCAGTTGTATCGGCAATCACTGCAAGACGAAGCGCCCGAAAGGCTGACGTCCGGAGCGTGCCGTTATGGCGATCTGCAGTTCGCCAACGGGCAAGTGCTGGCGGTCGAGGAGCACCGCGATCAACACCGATTGGTGGCGATCGATCTGTTGGATGGCGCACGTCACTTGCTGGCCGAGGGTGCTGATTTCTACGCGGCACCGACGCTGAGCCCTGATGCCCGGCGCCTGGCCTGGATCGAGTGGAGTCGCCCGGATCAGCCATGGACAGCGACCCGCTTGATGGTTGCCGAGCGCCTCGCCAACGGCGGCTTTGCCGAGGCCCGTTGTGTGGCGGGCGACGGCATTCAAGAGTCTGTGCAGCAACCGCGGTTTGATGCCGGCGGTCGCCTGTATTGCCTGACGGATCGCGCGGGTTACTGGCAGCCATGGAAAGAGTCTGAAAAAGGCCTGAGCCCATTGCCAAGTGCCAGCGCCGACCATGGCCCCGCGCCCTGGCAACTCGGCGGCAGCACCTGGTTGCCGCTGAGCGACAACAGTTATCTGGCCAGTTGGACCGAGGGCGGGTTTGGCCGACTGGGCATAGGCGGCGACTTCAGCGCCGACTTTACCGGCGACTACAGCCGCTTCCGCCATCTCGCCGTGGATGAGCAGTTCATCTATTGCATCGCGGCGTCGCCCGTCAGTTCAGCCGCCGTCATCGCCATCGACCGTCAGAGCCGGCAAGTGCAAGTGCTGGCCGGCGGCATCGCACCGCTTGCTCCCGAACAGATCAGCCGCCCGCAAACCTTGCGCTACCCAAGTGGCTCAGGCGAAGCACACGGCTTCTTCTACCCGGCGATGACCGGCGAGGCGAAACCGCCATTGGTGGTGTTCGTCCATGGCGGACCGACTTCGGCGTGTTACCCGATGCTCGATCCGCGTATCCAGTACTGGGCACAGCGGGGCTTCGCCGTGGCTGATCTCAACTATCGCGGCAGCAGCGGTTATGGCCGGGCCTATCGCCAGGCACTGCACCTGGGCTGGGGTGATGTTGATGTGCAAGACGCCTGCGCCGTGGTCAGTTACCTCAAGCAGCGAGGCTTGATCGACGGCGACCAGGCGTTCATTCGCGGCGGCAGCGCTGGCGGCTACACCAGCCTTTGCGCCTTGGCCTTTCACAACGTGTTCCGCGCCGGCGCCAGCCTGTATGGGGTCAGCGACCCGGTGGCGCTGGGGCGCGCGACCCACAAATTCGAAAGCGACTATCTGGATTGGCTGATCGGCGATCCGCAACTGGATGCCGAACGCTACGCCGCCCGCACGCCGCTGCTGCATGCCGGCAACATCCGCGTGCCGATGATCTTCTTTCAAGGAGAACTGGATGCCGTGGTCGTCCCGCAACAGACCCGCGACATGGTCACGGCACTGCAGGACAACGGCATCCTGGTCGAAGCGCATTACTACGCCGATGAACGCCATGGCTTTCGCAAGGCCGGTAACCAGGCCCATGCGCTGGAGCAGGAGTGGTTGTTTTATCGGCGGGTGATGGATTCAGTGGACTGAAGCCTGCGTTCATTACCGAAACGGTGGCGCCTCAATCGCGAGCAGGCTCGCTCCCACAATTAATCGCGTTCCTTTGGGAGAACTCGGTCGAATGTGGGAGCGAGCCTGCTCGCGAAGGCGATCTACCTGCCGACACTCGACTCAGCGCTTGGCAATGATGTACACCGCATGCACGATCCCTGGAATGTAACCGCACAACGTCAGCAGAATATTCAGCCAGAACGCCCCGCCGAATCCTACTTGCAGAAACACACCCAGTGGCGGCAACAGGATGGCGATGATGATGCGAATAAAGTCCATGGGGCAGCTCCTGATTGGGGTGGGCTCGCTCGAGCCCTACAGCTAATCGACCTGTGCCGTTTGTCAGGGTTCAGCCCGATTCCTCAGGCCAGTATCTCCAGACCGTGTTTGCGCACGATACTCAGCAACTTCAACGCCATGCCACTGGGGTGCTTATCCCCTGCTTCCCATTGCTTGACCGTGGAAGCACTGGTGTTCAGGTAGCGCGCGAACACCGGTTGGCTGACATTGTTGCGCTCGCGCAGTGCCTTGATCTCCTGCGCGGGAATCGCATCCGGCACTCTTGCAAGACAGGATTCATCGAACTCACGCATGGTCGCCTTGCTGATTGCACCTATGGCGTACAAGGCACTGGCCGATTCGTGGATCGACTCCGATAGCTCACTTTTGAATTTTTTACTCATTTAGTATCTCCACAAACTCCTTTGCATCCAGCAATTGCTGAATTTCCATTTCGGTCAGTCCACCATATGTCTTGGCCAACTCTCGCAAGTCGAGCAAATGCCTGGGACTGATATTGCTCTGATCTTTTTTTGCGTACAGAAACTGATAGACCCAATGAGCACCGCCCCTGGCCAGGATAATCGAGCGATGGCGGTTGGCATTCAAGCGCTTCTTCCAGACCCCGCCACCCAAATTGTCAGCCTGACCATTGAGCATTTCGGTGAATGCCTCCCTGAGCTCGTCATCACCGATCCAGGCCTTGGCAGCCTGCATTGCGAAGCGCTTTGTCTTGAACAGCCTTGGTGACATGGGCATCCCTTCCATAAAACATACCACTCAGTGGTATAGGAATCAAAACCAACGCGACAGCAACACCGTTTCGCTGGCACCGGCACTCCCTGCCGATGCACGCTAGAAAGCCATTAATGTGTTAACCGCTCAAGCCGAAACTGCCTTTGGAAAAAACCGGCCACAAAAAAACGCCCCACGCCAAAAGTATCGGGCGTGGGGCGTGCGTATTACCGCGAGACGGTTCTGGAATGTGTGCAGGGCGCGTCTGATCAGACGGCAATCCCTTTGCGGCACTGCAATTGTGCGGTTCGCACTCGGGAGAAGGCGCGCGCCAGGCGCAGGAGCATTTCATCGATGTTGGCGTTGCTGACGTTTAGCGCAGGGGTAAAGCGCAGGCAGTCGGGTTGCGGGGCATTGAGCAGCAAGCCTTCGTACAGCGCGGCCTTGACCACCGCGTCAGCGGAGTCGTCCGACAGCGTCAGCCCCCACAGCAGCCCTTGTCCGCGCAACTCGCCGAGACCGTAACGATGGGCCAAACGCCCTAACCCTTCACGCAGGTGTTGACCGGCCTCTGCGACGTGCTTGAGGAAAGCCTTGTCCTGCACGGTATCGAGCACCGAAAGCCCCGCCGCGGTCATCAACGCATTACCGTGATGAGTACCCGCCAACTCGCCAATGTCGAAACAGCAAGCCTTGCCCCGCGCCAGCAGCGCGGCCAATGGCACGCCGCCTCCCAAGCCTTTGCCGAGCACGACGATATCCGCCGTGACGCCGCAGGACTGTTCCGCGAGCAAGGTGCCACAACGGCCGATGCCGGTTTGCACTTCGTCGAAGATCAGCAAAATGCCGAGTTCACGGCACAGGCGTTCAACGCCCTTGAGATAGTGCACGGTGGCCGGGACCACGCCGGCTTCGCTCTGGATCGGCTCAAGCATGATCGCTACGGTCCGTTCATCCACGGCCGCATGCAACGCTGGCAGGTCATTGAACGGAACACGACTGAAGCCTGGCAATTGCGGCTCGAACCGGTTGGCCAATGTCGAACTGTCCGACGCCGAAATCGTCGCCAGGCTCCGGCCGTGGCAACCGTTGTTGGCCACAATGATTCGCGACGCACCGCCGCGATGCCGTTGACCCCATTTACGCGCCAGTTTGATCGCCGCCTCGCAGGCTTCGCTGCCGGTATTGAGCAGGTAGGCCTGGTCACTGCCGGTGCTGGCACACAAATGTTCGGCGAGGCTGAGCATGCTGCGGTTATGCAGACCAAAACCTGGGTTGATCAGCGACTGAGCCTGGGCTGTGATTGCATTGACCAGTACCGAAGGGCTATGACCGAGGCTGTTGGCCCCGCCGCCCTGGGAAAAATCCAGGTACGCACGATCATCGCTGTCCCACAACCATGAACCCTGGCCACGCACAAACACCTGTTTTGGCCGCTCGACACTGGGCATCAAGTACTCGCTGGAAAGGTTAACGCCTTGGGATGGCAGGGAGGCGTCCATGACCAGATCATCAAGACTGGGAGGACTGCGGCGCAGACTGAACAGATTCATCTAAAAAAAAACCTTTTTGAGGTTTTTTGCCTTACCTATGTAAATACCATCGAAGCAAAGGGTATTCATCGCGCTCTGTGGCCCTGTAAGCCCTGTGAATGCGGTTAGACTAGGCTCAGGCGAGGCGTTCAGCCATTTCGATTTCCCAGCATTTTCGATAAGTAATACTTATGGATTTCAAGCAACTGCGTTATTTCGTCGCGGTCTATGAAGAAGGCCACGTGGGCCGGGCCGCCGAGCGCCTGTCCATCTCCCAGCCGGCGCTGTCCCAGCAAATCCGCCACCTCGAGCAAAACCTCGATGTGAGCCTGTTCGAGCGCAGTAGCAAACGCCTGTTGCCGACTCTCGCGGCCCACACGCTGTACAACCATGCCCTGCCTTTGCTCGATGGCCTGCAACGGGCACGGGAAGCGCTCGGCAACTTCAAGGGTCAGGCGCTGCGCACCCTGGCCATCGGTGTATTGCAAACCGTGCACACCAGCCTCGTTCCGCAGATGCTCGAGCGGGTGCGCAAGGCGCAGCCGCATCTGGTGGTGCAGATCTACGAACTGACCGGCCTGGAAATCGAGCGGCGACTGCTCAACGGTTCTCTGGATATCGGCATCAGCTACCTGCCACCCCGCCAGCCTGGCTTGCATGGCGTGATGCTGTACGAAGACGAACTGACCCTGGTCATCCCGGCGGAGCATCCGCTGCGTGAATTCAAGAAGGTGTCCATGAGTCAGGCTGCCGAACTGCCGATGTTGCTGCTGGGCGAAGAGTTTCAGATCAGGCAGATCTGGCAGGCACAGCTGACAAGCCTCGGACGTCGCCCACAGGTGCAAGCCGAATTGAACAACATGGCCGGCATCCTCGACAGCCTGCCCCACACGCGCCTGGCGACGGTACTGCCCGGTCGTTCGCAAAAGACCCATGGCAACCACGAACTGCTGTGGAAACCCCTGAGCGAACCGCGAGTGCCGCTGAAAGTCGGTTTAGTGTGTCGGGATGTGCAACGGCAGCAGGCCTCGCTGGCATTGCTGCGGACATTGCTGGAAGAAGTGATAAATGGCCCGGACGGGCGCTTGAACAGCGCGCAGGCTCTGGATGGGCCAAGCTGAAAACTTTTCTTCAGGCAAAAGAAAACCCCGCCGAAGCGGGGCTTTGCAGACTGTTTCCCTGACATCCATTTCACTCCGCCGTCCTGGCAGAATCCTACGTGTCCCTGTTGTTGCTTTGCGCTTCCTGCGCTACGTCCATGAGAAGTAGATTAGCTCTGGATCCAATTTGCATCTATGGGAGAACAGCAGCACGTTATGTAAGAGAATGCTTACATAACGTTACTTCATCAGAATTGTCCCGCATCCAGCAGGAACAACGATTCGCTGCCGGCCTTCACCGACGCGCTCAACGAGTGAATGCGCGGCAGCAGGCGGGCAAAATAGAAGCGCGCCGTGCCCAGTTTGCTGGCGTAGAAATCGTCTTGCGCTTCCTTGCCGAATGCCGCCTTGGCCATCAGGGCCCACATGTAGGCGTAGGCCACGTAGCCGAACACCTGCAGATACTCGACCGACGCCGCGCCGATTTCGTTCGGATTGCTCTTCGCCCGGTCCAGCAACCACGCGGTCAGTTCATCGAGGGAGGTCACGGCGTCGTTCAGCGGCTTGGTGAACTCCGCGAGATCCGCGCTGGCGGTCGCTGTGAAGTGGCGAATCTCGTCGGCGAACAGGTTGTAGAACGCCCCGCCGCTGCCGACGATCTTGCGCCCGACCAGGTCCAGCGCCTGGATGCCGTTGGTGCCTTCGTAGATCTGGGTGATGCGCACGTCACGCACCAGTTGCTCCTGGCCCCACTCACGGATGTAACCGTGGCCGCCGAAGATCTGCTGGCCGTGTACGGTGGTTTCCAGGCCGAGGTCGGTCAGGAACGCCTTGGCCACCGGGGTCAGCAACGCCACCAGGTCTTCCGCGCGCTTGCGGGTGGCGGCGTCTTCGCTGAACTTGGCGGTGTCCAGTTGCATCGCCACGTAGGTGGAGAACGCACGGCCCCCTTCGTTCGAGGCTTTCATGGTCAGCAGCATGCGCCGCACGTCCGGGTGGACGATGATCGGGTCAGCCACTTTGTCCTTGTTCTGCGCGCCGGTCGGCGAACGGCTTTGCAGACGGTCGCGGGCGTATTCCACGGCGTTCTGGTACGAGCGCTCGCCCGTGGCCAGGCCCTGGATACCGACGCCCAGACGCTCGTAGTTCATCATGGTGAACATCGCCGCCAGGCCCTTGTTCGGCTCGCCGACCAGGTAACCCACGGCTTCATCGAAGTTCATCACGCAGGTAGCGGACGCCTGGATGCCCATCTTGTGTTCGATCGAACCGCAGTTGGCTGGGTTACGTGCGCCCAGGCTGCCATCGGCATTGACCATGAACTTCGGCACCAGGAACAGCGAAATGCCTTTCGGCCCCGCCGGTGCATCCGGCAGCTTGGCCAGCACCAGGTGGATGATGTTTTCGGTCAGGTCGTGTTCGCCACCGGTGATGAAGATCTTGGTGCCGCTGACCTTGTAGGAACCGTCAGCCTGAGGCTCGGCCTTGGTGCGGATGATCCCCAGGTCGGTACCGGCGTGCGGCTCGGTCAGGCACATGGAACCGGCCCAGATGCCGGCGTACATGTTCGGCAGGTACGCGGCTTTCAGTTCTTCGCTGGCGTGGGCGTTGATCGACAGGCAAGCACCGGCGGTCAGCATCGGGTACAGGCCGAACGACAGGCTGGCGGAGTTGACCATTTCCTCGACCTGGGCCGAAACGGCTTTGGGCATGCCCATGCCGCCATAGGACGGATCACCACCGACACCGACCCAGCCGCCTTCAGCGTAGGTCTGATAGGCCTGTGGGAAACCTGCCGGCGTGGTGACGGCACCGTCCGCCCAATGGCAACCTTCTTCGTCAGCGGCACGGCTCAGCGGTGCGATGCTTTTGCTGGTGACTTTGCCGGCTTCTTCCAGGATGGCTTCGACGGTTTCTGCATCGACGGTTTCGGCCAGTGCAGGCAGTTCGGCCCAGAGTTTGGCGACCTCGAAAACTTCATTGAGGACGAAGCGCATATCGCGCAGGGGCGCTTTGTAGTCAGCCATGGCAAACCTCGCAAGATCTATACAGGTGATTCACAGGAAGAGTGTTTTCGTTGGGTCGGAGTGTACCTCAACAACTTTTGCGACACATAGGGTCAACTCATGACCGTTTTGTTATTTTTAGTCATTACCGTAGGCGGGAGTGAACGGATAAAACTGTAGGAGCGAGCTCGCTCGCGAAAAACCCCAAGGCGCCACTGGGCATCTGGTTTTACGCGTTATCGTTCACGACCATCGCGAGCAAGCTCGCTCCTACAGGGTAGGTGTCAGAGCGCAAATAGCTCCGCAGGCAGTTGCATCAGGCAATCGCTACCTGCTTCGACGGCTGCCCGATGAGCGGCAGTGCGCGGCAACAGACGCTTGAAGTAAAACTCGTTGGTCGCCAGTTTGCCCCGGCAGAAATCGCCATCGCCGCTGCCCGCATCGAGCTGCGCCTGAGCCACCAGCGCCATGCGCAACCACAGGTAGCCGAGGATGATGTAACCGCTGTACATCAGGTAATCCACCGACGCAGCACCGACTTCGTCCGGGTTTTTCATCGCCGCCATACCGACCCTGGTGGTCAATTCACCCCACTGCTGGTTCAGTTGATTGAGCTGCGCCACATACCCGGCCAGTTGTGGATGTTCGGCGTTCGCCGCGCAGAACTTGTGGACGATTTTGGTGAAGCCACGCAGCAGTTTGCCCTGGCTGCCGAGTACCTTGCGCCCGAGCAGGTCCAGCGCCTGAATGCCGTTGGTGCCCTCATAGATCGGCGCGATCCGGCAGTCGCGTACCAGTTGCTCCATTCCCCATTCACGAATGAACCCGTGACCGCCAAACACTTGCATGCCGTGGTTGGTCACCTCCAGCCCGGTGTCGGTCATGAAGGCTTTGCAGATTGGCGTGAGGAACGCCAGCAAGTCTTCGGCATCCCGGCGCGCCGTTTCGTCCGGGCTCAGGTGTGCAACGTCGAGCAACTGTGCGGTGAAGTAGGTCAGCGCGCGGTTGCCCTCGTTGAAGGCTTTCATGGTCAGCAACATCCGCCGCACATCGGGGTGCACGATGATCGGGTCGGCGGCCTTTTCCGGCGCTTTCGGGCCGGTCAGCGAGCGCATCTGCAAACGGTCGTTGGCGTATTTGATCGCGCCCTGGAAGCTCGCCTCCCCCAGACACAGCCCTTGCATGCCGGTGCCCAGTCGCGCGTGGTTCATCATGGTGAACATGCAGTTGAGGCCCTTGTTCGGCTCGCCGATCAGGAAGCCCTTGGCCTCGTCGAAGTTCAGCACGCAGGTGGCCGAGGCCTTGATGCCCATTTTGTGTTCGATCGAGCCGCAGGACACGCCGTTGCGCTCGCCCGCTTCCCCCGTCGCATCGGGCAGGTACTTGGGCACGATGAACAGTGAAATGCCCTTGGTTCCGGCCGGTGCGTCCGGCAATTTGGCCAGTACCAGGTGAATGATGTTGGCGCTCATGTCGTGCTCGCCGGCGGAGATGAAGATCTTGCTGCCGGAGATCGCATAGCTGCCATCGGCCGCAGGCACGGCGCGGGTCTTGATGATGCCCAGGTCGGTGCCGCAATGGGCTTCGGTCAGGCACATGGTGCCGGTCCATTGGCCAGCGGTGAGCTTCTTCAAATAGGTCTGCTTTTGCGCCTCGGTTCCATGGGCGTGGATCGCCGACATCGCACCGTGGGTCAGTCCGGGGTACATGCCCCATGAGGTGTTGCTGGAAGCCACCATCTCGCTGATCACCAGACCCAGAGAGATCGGCAACCCTTGACCGCCGTAAACCGGATCCGCCGCCAAGCCATGCCAGCCGCCCTCGACATATTGGGCGAATGCCTGCTTGAAGCCTGCGGGCGTCGTGACCACGCCATTGTCGAAATGGCAGCCTTCTTCATCGCCACTGCGGTTCAGCGGCGACAGTACGTTTTCGCAGAACTTCGCCCCTTCTTCGAGGATCGCATTGACCATGTCCGGGCTGGCATCGGTGGCCCCCAGCGCGGCGTAGTTACTGTGAAAGTCGAAGACGTGGTCGATCAGAAAGCGCATGTCGCGCAAGGGAGCTTTGTACTCGGGCATGGTCATTCTCCGTCGGCAGATTTCTCCAACCTACTGCTGCCGACCACGCCTCACAATCACTTTGCGCTCGCTGAATGCGCCATCATCACTCAACCGTAGCGGCGTCCATGCGCACGGCGCCACGGCGGTTCTGCCCGAACGCCATCACGCAGTTGCGCCCGGCGCCCTTGGCGCTGTAGAGCGCCTGGTCAGCGGACTTGAGCACCTCTTCGGGGGTGCGTTGTTCGATCCGTTCGGCAACGCCGATACTGACCGTCACCGACACACTCGACGCACCGGAACCGGCACGCCGCTGGCGCCCCTGACTATCGTCCTGCGGGCGGTTTTCCTGATTGCGCAGCTGAATGTTGTAAGTGGCGATGGACTCGCGGATGACTTCCAGGTGCGGCATGCACTCTTCGAGGGTCTTGCCTGCAAACACCAGGGCAAATTCCTCGCCGCCATAGCGATACGCCTTACCGCCACCGCCGATTTTCGACAGCTTGCTGGCCACCAGTCGCAGCACCTGGTCGCCGACGTCGTGGCCGTGGGTGTCGTTGAATTTCTTGAAGTGGTCGACGTCGCTCATGGCCAACACGTAGTTGCGCCCCAACCGTTGCATGCGTTCATTCAACGCGCGACGGCCCGGCAGCCCGGTCAGTTCGTCGCGGAACGCCATTTGATAGGCCTCGTGGGCAACGGCGGCTGCGATCATCAGCATCACCTGGCTGCACATGATGTTCAGCGTGAACGGCAGGATGAAGGTTTTCGGCAACATCCAGAACAACCCGAGCAGCCCCACCCATTGCGCGGCATGCAGCGGTCGCGGGTTGCGCCAGTATTGCCAGGCCAGCAACAGGAACGCAGCGATGAACACCGGATAGGACAACTGGATCAGGCTCATCCAGGCGCCATGCAAGGCAGGCCAGCGAATCTCCGACAGCCAGATCAGCAGCGCGTGTGGATAACTTTGCTCAAGCCCCAGCGCCACGCTGCCGACCGCCAACAAGACCGCGAAACGCGCCACCATGTCCTGGAACAGATGGGTGCGTTCCTGCCACGCCGCGAACACGCCAAACAGCAGAGGCAGCAGCAGGCAACACAAATGAAAGACTACCGCGGCGTCGTCACGCACCTTGCCGTTGTCGCGGTAATAGTCGGTCTGGGTGTCGAGCAGGAAGTAGGCGATGTACACCGTGACCATCAGAAACAGTTCACGCTGGCGTCGGTACACCGCGCAATAGGCGCCACCGAGCAACAACACCAGGGTGGGCAGCACGTTGAACAGCGACGTGAAGAAGACGTTCAGATCCTTGATGTAAGCAGCCGCAAGCCCCGCCACCAACAGCAGCAATGACGGCAGGAAATGACTGAAACGTACAGCAGATGAGCGCGGCAAGGGTAAAGCTCCGACCCGTCAAATCAATAGATGGCAATGTGCCAACCACTGTAACGGCAGGACGCCCGAGTTACTGAGTGAATTACTGAGGTATTTTTCAAAGGGCGTTGCAAACATTTTCCACCGCCAACCTTTAAAGCAAAAAAGCCGCTGTTCCCGAAGGAGCAGCGGCTTTTTCAAGCACTTCGCTAAGGCTTAGTAGCCCAGGTCGAAGTTCTCTTCTTTCATGTCCATCAGGTTGTTGGCGCCCGACAGCATGGTTACGACGTGAGTGCGGGTACGCGGCAGGATGCGCTGGAAGTAGAAGCGCGCAGTCTGCAGCTTGGCGGTGTAGAACGCCTCTTCGGAAGTGCCGGCAGCCAGTTTCTCGGCAGCCAGGCGCGCCATGTCGGCCCAGAAGTAGGCCAGGCAGGCGTAACCGGAGTACATCAGGTAGTCCACGGAGGCCGCGCCGACTTCTTCGCGATCTTTCATGGCGGCCATACCGACCTTCATGGTCAGCTCGCCCCATTCCTTGTTCAATGCGGCCAGCGGAGCGACGAACTCTTGAACCGCTTCGTTGCCTTCGTTGGTCTGGCAGAACTTGTGGACGATCTTGGTGAAGCCTTTCAGAGCCTCGCCCTGGGTCATCAGCACTTTACGGCCCAGCAGGTCGAGTGCCTGGATACCGGTGGTGCCTTCGTACAGCATCGAGATACGGCTGTCGCGGACGTTCTGCTCCATGCCCCACTCGGCGATGAAGCCGTGGCCGCCGTAGATCTGCACGCCGTGGTTGGCCGATTCGAAACCGACTTCGGTCATGAAGGCTTTGGCGATTGGAGTCATGAACGCCAACAGTGCGTCGGCTTTCTTCTTCTCTTCTTCGTCCACGCCGTACTTGACGATGTCGACCTGCTTGGCGGTGAAGTAAACCATCGCGCGGTTGCCTTCGGCGAATGCCTTCATGGTCAACAGCATGCGGCGTACGTCAGGGTGCACGATGATCGGGTCAGCGGCTTTGTCCGGCGCTTTCGGGCCAGTCAGCGAGCGCATCTGCAGACGGTCGCGAGCGTATTTCAGGCCGCCCTGGAAACCGACTTCAGCGTGGGCCAGGCCTTGCAGCGCGGTACCCAGACGTGCGGTGTTCATGAAGGTGAACATGCAGTTCAGGCCTTTGTTCGCCGGGCCAATCAGGAAACCGGTAGCGCCGTCGAAGTTCATTACGCAGGTAGCGTTGCCGTGGATGCCCATTTTGTGTTCCAGGGAACCACAGGACACGGCGTTGCGCGCACCGATCGAACCGTCTTCGTTCGGCATGAATTTCGGAACGATGAACAGCGAGATGCCTTTGGTGCCAGCCGGTGCATCCGGCAGGCGAGCCAGCACGATGTGGACGATGTTGTCGGCCATGTCGTGTTCACCGGCCGAGATGAAGATCTTGGTGCCGGAAACTTTGTAGGAACCGTCGGCCTGAGGCTCGGCCTTGGTGCGCAGCATGCCCAGGTCGGTGCCGCAGTGCGGCTCGGTCAGGCACATGGTGCCCGTCCACTCGCCGGAAACCAGCTTGGTCAGGTAAGCCTCTTGCTGCTCAGGGGTGCCGTGCTCGGAGATGGTGTTCATCGCACCGTGCGACAGGCCTGGGTACATGCCCCACGACCAGTTGGACTCGCCAACCATTTCGCTGATGGCCAGACCCAGGGACTCCGGCAGGCCTTGGCCGCCGTGCTCTACGTCGTGAGCCAGGCTTGGCCAGCCACCTTCGACGAATTGCTTGTAGGCTTCCTTGAAGCCAGTCGGGGTCTTAACGCCGGACTCGCTCCAGGTGCAGCCTTCGAGATCGCCCACGCGGTTCAGCGGAGCCAGTACCTGCTCACAAAACTTGGCGCCTTCCTCAAGAATGGCGTCAACCATGTCCGGAGTTGCGTCGGCACAAGCCGGAAGGCTCTGATAGTGCGCTTCGTAACCGAGCAGCTCGTCACGAACGAAGCGAATATCACGCAAGGGGGCCTTGTAGTCAGGCATAGCGATAAACCTCTGCTGATGTAACCGGGAATGAACGACCGCATTGATTTGTTGTTGCGATCAAACAGTTGTTTGAAACATACGTTTACGCCCAAATCTTGTCAAGCGTCGATCTTTTTCCATTCGTCACCGCCGATCAGGCGCATCTGCGCGCAACCGCACGACGGACATTGACCGAGCGAGCCACCATGCAGAAAAGATTAGTTGAGTGAGAAGGACTTACGCAGAAAAACGCCGCGAACAGGCGCGGCGTTGGAGAGACGGATTCAATGAGGATCAGGCGAAAGTATCGATCAGCGTTCCGAGCACTTCGTCGGATGCCTTGGCGACTTTGGCGCCCAGTTCGACCTGAAATTTGCCTTGGGCCATTTCGACCACATTGCTGGCCAGGTCCGATTGCCGGCTGCGATCAACCGATCGCAGACGATCGACCTGCGCCTCGGAGGACTGGCTGGTGACCGAGCGCTCGATCGTCGTGTTGGCGATCTGCCCGGCGGCTTGATCGACACGGTTCTGCCCTGTCTGAAGAGTGCTCAGACCGGCATAAAAAGCGGTGTTTCCTGAGATTTCCAAGGGAGAGCTCGTCCTTTCAAAGGATCAATAGTGCCCATTGAAGCAGAGTGGCCGGTAAAACACTCGACAAAAACACTAATGGCACAGTGCCTTCCCATAGGCAAAGCCCGCAAGCCACTCGCCTCAGTCCAACAGGTCCAGTTGCAAGTGCTCGGCCACTGCCTCGGCCGTAACGGCCTTGAGTTTCGGCACACGCCCCAGGCACGGTGCCGGGAGGCGCTCAGCCAGGGTAGCCAGGTTTTCTTCCAGCCGCGAGGTCTTCGGGTCGATGATGTTGGCCACCCATCCCGCCAGTTGCAAACCGTCCCGGGCAATCGCTTCGGCGGTCAACAGGGCATGGCTGATACACCCCAGGCGTACACCGACCACCAGGATCACCGGCAGCTTCAATGCGATGGCCAGGTCCGACAGATTGTCCTGATCCGCCAGGGGTACGCGCCAGCCACCAGCGCCTTCGATCAGGGTGAAGTCCGCCTGCATGCCCAGAATCTGCCGCATCGGCGCCAGCAACGACTGCACCGTCAGCGCCACGCCCGCCTCTCGCGCCGCCAGATGCGGGGCAATGGCCGGCTCGAAGGCCATCGGATTGACCTGTGCATAGGTCAGCGGCAGCGAACACTGCGCCAGCAAGGCCAGCGCATCGGCGTTGCGCAGGCCTTTAGGTGTCACATCGCAACCGGACGCGACCGGCTTGCCCGCCGCCGTGCTCAAACCCGCCGAACGCGCCGCATGCAGCAGCCCCGCAGCGACCGTGGTTTTACCGACATCGGTATCCGTGCCGGCGATGAAATAGGCTGCGCTCATAAGGGTTTCTCCAAAACGGCGTACACCACTTGATAAGTCGCCGGCAGTCCCTGGGCCTGACGAAACTGTTCGTAAGCCTCGATCAAACCCAAAATCCGCGCCCGGCCGGTCAAGCCACCCGGCCGCCCGGGATTGAGATTGTGCGCACCCAACGCCTTGAGTTCATGGGTCAGGCTGCGCACATCCGGGTAATACAGCACGTGCGCAAGGTTTTGCAGACTGACCACCCTCAAGCCGCTGGCCGCACACAGTTGTTGATAAACACCAAACTCCCGGAAGCGGTTGACGTGCACCATGCCGTCGACTTCGCGCCAGCTGTCGCGCAATTCAAACAACGTCCCTACACACAGACTAGCAAACGCGAAAATGCCGCCCGGTTTCAGTACTCGAAAGGCTTCACTGAGCACCGAGTCGAAGTCTGCGCACCACTGCACCGCCAGGCTGGAGAAGATCAGGTCGCAAGACGAATCCTGCAGTGGTAGTCGCTCGGCATCGCCGGCCACGAAGTATGTGGCACCGCCCAATGGCCGGGCGTGGTTGAGCATGCCCTCGGCAATGTCCAGCGCCACCCCGTGGCTGCCCGGAAATTGCTCACCCAGGGCACGACTGAAATGCCCGGTGCCACAGCCCAGGTCCAGCCAGCGCTGCGGTACGAAGTCCTGCGGCAAGTGCCCGAGCAATTGGCTGCCCACATCACGCTGCAACTCGGCCACGCTGTCGTAGCTTGCTGCCGCGCGGGAGAATGAGGCTGCTACCTGGCGCTTGTCGGGCAAGGCGCCGGGCAGGTTGGGAAGGGATAAATCAGTCATCGCCGGACTCATGCAAAAAGGCCTGGATCGCCCCCGCCACACCGTGGGGATCCTCCAGGAGAAACACGTGGCTGGCCTGTTCAATCAGACCGATTTCGACATCCGGCAGCAATGCCAACAACTCGCCCGCCGCTTCCACCGGCACCAGCCCATCGAGGCCGGCGAACAGATGCAACTGCGGACCGCGGAACGAATGCAGCGCCTGTCGTGTATCCAGTTGCGCGAGCACTTGCAGACCACTCAGCAACACCGGCGCAGCGGTGTTCGGGGCACCGCCGAGCAACAACCGCGACAATCCGCGTGGGTCTTCGGCGCCTTGGGCACAAAGCAGTGAAAAGCGTTTCAAGGTCGCGCGCGGATCGGCTTCACATCCCGCCAGAAACGCATCGAAGGTTTCCCCGGACATGGCGCTTGTCCATTGATCATGAGCGACAAAAGAAACGTTGCTGGCCAGGGTGAACACACCACAGCAGCGATCGCCACGCCGGGCCGCCAATTCGCAGGCGAGCATGCCGCCCAATGACCAACCGCCCAGCCACACGTCTTGCGGCAAGGTCGAATCAAGCTCATCGAGCCACTCTTCAAGATCGCTCGACGCCAGCTCTGGCAACGGCTCGATCTCGACGCGCAGGTGCTCATCCAGGCCACGCAAGGCCGCCGCCAGAGGCTCCAGCGGTGAAACGCCAAGGCCCCAGCCGGGCAGCAGAATCAGACGATCACGCATGGCTTGGCTCCGGCTTCAGTTGTTGAAAACAATCGGCCAGTCCGTTTAACAATAGCTGTACCTGGGCCTCACTGTGGGCAGCCGTCAACGTGACCCGCAGCCGGGCACTGCCGGCGGGTACGGTCGGCGGGCGAATCGCGGTCACCATCAACCCGCGTTCACGCAGCATTTGCGAAAGGCGCACCGCTCGCCCCGCGTCACCGATCATGATCGGCTGGATCGGCGTGAAGCTGTCCATGAGTTCCAGGCCAATCTGCTCGGCACCTTTGCGGAACTGGCGGATCAGCGTCTGCAAATGCTCGCGGCGCCAGTGTTCGCTGCGCAGCAGTTCCAGGCTTTTCAACGTGGCGCAGGCCAGCGCGGGGGGCTGGCTGGTGGTGTAGATGTAGGGGCGGGCGAACTGGATCAGGCTTTCGATCAGCTCTTCGCTGCCAGCCACAAAGGCACCTGCCGTACCGAATGCCTTGCCGAGGGTGCCGACCAGCACCGGAACGTCATCCTGGCTCAAGCCAAAGTGTTCGACGATGCCGCCACCGTTGGCACCCAGCGGTCCAAAACCATGGGCATCGTCGACCATCAACCAGGCGCCTTTGGCCTTGGCTTCTCGGGCCAGCGCCGGCAAGTCGGCAAGATCACCGTCCATGCTGAACACGCCGTCGGTGACCACCAGTGTATTGCCGGTGGCTTTTTCCAGGCGCTTGGCCAGGCTCGCCGGGTCGTTGTGCAGATAACGATTGAATCGCGCGCCGGACAACAGCCCCGCGTCGAGCAGCGACGCATGATTGAGCCGGTCTTCGAGCACCGTATCACCCTGCCCCACCAATGCCGTGACCGCACCGAGGTTGGCCATGTAGCCGGTGGTGAACAGCAACGCCCGCGGGCGACCGGTCAGGTCGGCCAACGCTTCTTCCAGGGCATGGTGCGGGGAACTATGGCCGATGACCAGATGCGATGCCCCTCCGCCGACACCCCACTTCGAAGCGCCGGCACGCCAGGCTTCGATCACTTGCGGATGATTGGCCAGGCCCAGGTAGTCGTTGTTACAGAACGCCAGCAACGGCTGGCCATCGACCACCACTTGCGGCCCCTGCGGGCTTTCAAGCAGCGGGCGCTGGCGGTAGAGGTTTTCGGCACGACGGGCGGCAAGGCGTGCGGCGAGATCGAAAGACATGCAGGCCTCGAAGTTCAGATCACAGAAATCAAAATGAATGCGATCCCTGTGGGAGCGAGCTTGCTCGCGATGGCGGCGTCACATTCAACATTGATGTCGACGGACCTGACGCAATCGCGAGCAAGCTCGCTCCCACAGTGTTTTGCATTCCAGCCAGAGAAGTCGGTGGAAGACTCAAACAGCCGCGTTGTAAAACTGCTCGCTGCTCTTCTGCTCCACCAGCGCCTGCTCGATAGCTGCCTGATGCACCTCATCGGCGTGCTCTTCGCGGGCTTCCGGCAGGATGCCCAGACGCGAGAACAGTTGCATGTCCTTGTCGGCCTGCGGGTTGGCGGTGGTCAGCAGTTTGTCGCCGTAGAAAATCGAGTTGGCACCGGCGAAGAACGCCAGGGCCTGCATCTGCTCGTTCATGGCTTCGCGGCCGGCGGACAGGCGCACGTGGGATTGCGGCATCAGGATGCGCGCGACGGCGAGCATGCGGATGAAGTCGAACGGATCGACGTCGTCGGCATTTTCCAGCGGCGTACCGGCGACTTTCACCAGCATGTTGATCGGCACCGACTCCGGATGCTCAGGCAGGTTGGCCAACTGGATCAGCAGGTTGGCGCGGTCGTCCAGCGACTCGCCCATGCCCAGAATGCCGCCGGAGCAGATCTTCATCCCCGAATCACGCACGTACGCCAGGGTTTGCAGGCGTTCGCTGTAGGTGCGGGTGGTGATGATGCTGCCGTAGAACTCCGGCGAGGTATCGAGGTTGTGGTTGTAGTAGTCGAGGCCGGCCTTGGCCAGCGCTTCGGTCTGCTCCTGATCCAGGCGACCGAGGGTCATGCAGGTTTCCAGGCCCATGGCTTTCACGCCTTCGACCATCTTCAACACGTACGGCATGTCCTTGGCCGACGGATGCTTCCACGCCGCGCCCATGCAGAAGCGGGTCGAACCGATGGCCTTGGCGCGAGCGGCCTCTTCGAGGACCTTCTGCACCTCCATCAGTTTCTCTTTTTCCAGGCCGGTGTTGTAGTGACCGGACTGCGGACAATATTTGCAATCTTCCGGGCAGGCGCCGGTCTTGATCGACAGCAGGGTCGACACCTGGACGCGGTTGGCGTCGAAATGCGCACGGTGCACCGTCTGCGCCTGGAACAACAGGTCATTGAATGGCTGAACGAAGAGTGCTTTGACTTCGGCCAAAGTCCAGTCATGACGCAGGGTGGCAGTGGTGCTGGCGCTCATGGGCGTTTCCTTTGAATTATGCTTTGGCAGTCGGCTGGGTAATGGAGTTTCACAGCCGCTTCACAGATGTTTCGGCATATTTAAGGAAGAGCGATGCGCTGTCAACCACGATACGAAGGACCGGTTTACATCTGGTTAAAAAACAAACAATCATGCCTTTTGTGCGATGAAACCGCCGACGGCATCCCTCCTGTCTGCACGGCCTGCGAAATCGAGTTGCCCTGGCTCGGTGATCACTGCCTGACCTGCGCCCTGCCGCTCCCGGCCGCAGGACTGACCTGCGGCCATTGCCTGAAGCAGCCACCGGCCTTCGAACAAGTGATTGCGCCCTGGACCTACAGCTTTCCGGTAGACAGCCTGATCACCCGCTTCAAACACAACGCCAAGTGGCCGTTTGGTCGCCTGCTCGCCGAACTTCTTGCTCAATACCTGCAACATCGCTTCGAAGACGATCTGCTGCGACCCCAGGCGCTGATCCCGGTGCCGCTGGCCAATCGGCGCCTGCGTCAGCGCGGGTTCAATCAGGCGGCGATGCTGGCTCACTGGTTGAGTGCGAGTCTCGATATCCCTTGCGACGAACGGTTGCTGCTGCGCACTCAAGACACCGACGCCCAACAGGCATTGAACGCCGAAGCCCGCCTAAGGAACCTGCGCAATGCTTTCGCCCTGGCACCCGGCGCGGTCGTCAAAGGCCGGCACCTGGCTCTGGTCGACGACGTACTGACCACCGGAGCCACGGCCCAGGCCCTGGCTCGCCTGTTGATGGACGCCGGGGCGGCGAGGGTCGACGTCTATTGCCTGGCCCGCACGCCCAAACCCGGCGAGACACCCTGACTTGACTCGCGCGGCCCAAGCGACCAACGTCCTCACCATCGTCACCACCCAAAGCGACTTGTCATGTCTTTGCCAACCTTGCTGTCCCAGCACATTGTCCGCCGTCCGCAGCGCATCGCCCTGCTGCAGCACATCGCCGAACAAGGCTCGATCACCCGCGCGGCCAAAAGCGCGGGCTTGAGCTACAAGGCTGCCTGGGATGCGATCGATGAGCTGAACAACCTGGCGCAGAAGCCGCTGGTGGAGCGGATTGTCGGCGGCAAGGGCGGCGGCGGTGCGCGCCTGTCCAACGAAGGCGAGCGGGTGTTGCGCCTGTACCAGAAGCTGCAAGCCTTGCAGGCCCAAGTGCTGGAAGCAGCTGAAGACGCGAGCGATCTGGATCTGCTCGGGCGCCTGATGCTGCGCACCAGCGCGCGCAATCAGTTGCACGGCAAGGTGATTGCGATCGAACCTCAGGGGCGCAACGACCTGATTCGCCTCGAAGTCGCCGAAGGCGTGATCGTCGCCGCGCAAATTACCCACGACAGCACCGAGCGCCTGGAACTGCAAATCGGCACTGAAGTCGTGGCATTGATCAAGGCCGGCTGGCTCGACGTGCTGCAAATCGACTCTGTCGAAACGCCTGAAAACAATTGCCTCAGCGGCATCATCGAAAAAATTCTCGACGCCGACGACGGTCCCAGCGAAGTGCGCATCACCCTGCCCAACGGCCTGACTCTATGCGCCTTGGCCGAACCGAGTCATCTGCGAGCATCGGGGCTGACGTGCGGCAAACCGGTGCGCGTGGAGTTTTCGCCGTCCAGGGTTCTGCTGGGCACACCGCTGTAAGCAGAACTGCAACAAAAGGTTCATGACTCATCTTTAAGGTGTCTGCAAAATCCGCAGGGAGCCTGAAATGAGCCTATTAGAAGAAAACCAGTCCACCGACCTCGAAACCATGGTCGGCCTCAGCCGTCGCGGCTTCATCAGCGCAGGTGCCCTGTGCGGCGCGGCGATGTTCCTTGGCGGCAACCTGCTGAGCCGCAGCGTGATGGCCGCCAGTGTCAGTGCCGGCAACAGCCAGTTGCTGGGTTTCGACAGCATTGCCGCCGCCACCAGCGACACCATCACCCTGCCACCGGGCTACAAGTCCTCGGTGCTGATCAGCTGGGGCCAGCCCCTGCACAAGGACGGTCCGGCGTTCGACCCGAGCGGCAACGGCAGCGCCGAACATCAGGAAGTCCAGTTCGGCGACAACAACGACGGCATGAGCCTGTTCGAATTTCCGGGCGAAAAAGACCGGGCGCTGATGGCGATCAACAACGAATACACCAACTACCGCTACCTCTACGCCCACGGCGGCATGCCGCAATCGGCGCAAGAAGTGCGCAAGGCGCTGGCCTGCGAAGGTGTGTCGGTGATTGAAGTGCAGCGCAAGAACGGCCAATGGCAATTCGTCCAGGGCTCACGCTACAACCGCCGCATTCACGGCAACGCACCGATCACCCTGAGCGGCCCGGCCGCCGGACATGCCCTGCTCAAAACCAGTGCCGATCCGCACGGCAAGAACGTCCTGGGCACCTTCCAGAACTGCGCCAACGGCAAGACGCCGTGGGGCACCTATCTGACCTGTGAAGAGAACTTCACCGACTGCTTCGGCAGCAGCAACGCCGAGCAGAAGTTCGAGCCGGCGCAAAAACGCTACGGCGTGGTGGCCACCAGCAAAGAAATGAACTGGCACCAGCACGACGAGCGCTTCGACATGGCGAAGAACCCCAACGAGCTCAACCGTCACGGCTGGGTGGTGGAGATCGATCCGTTCGATCCGAAATCGACGCCGGTCAAACGCACGGCCCTGGGCCGCTTCAAGCACGAAAACGCCGCACTGGCCGAAACCGGCGACGGTCATGCCGTGGTGTACATGGGCGACGATGAACGCGGTGAGTTCATCTACAAATTCGTCAGCCGCGACAAGATCGACCACAAGAACCCCAAGGCCAACCGTGACATTCTCGACCACGGCACCCTGTACGTGGCGCGGTTCGATGCTGGCGACAGCAACGTCGATCACCCGAAAGGCCAGGGTGAATGGATCGAACTGACCCACGGCAAAAACGGCATCGACGCCAGTAGCGGTTTTGCCGATCAGGCCGAAGTTTTGATTCACGCGCGTCTCGCCGCCAGTGTGGTGAAAGCCACGCGCATGGACCGCCCGGAATGGATCGTGGTCAGCCCCAAGGATGGCCAGGTCTACTGCACGCTGACCAACAACGCCAAACGCGGCGAAGACGGGCAACCGGCGGGCGGGCCGAACCCGCGCGAAAAAAACGTCTACGGCCAGATCCTGCGCTGGCGCACCGAGCGTGACGATCACGGCTCGAAAACCTTTGCCTGGGACCTGTTCGTCGTCGCCGGTAATCCGGGGGTTCACGCCGGCACACCAAAAGGCGGATCATCGAACATCACGCCGCAGAACATGTTCAACAGCCCTGACGGCCTGGGCTTCGACAAGGCCGGACGCTTGTGGATTCTCACCGACGGCGATTCGAGCAACGCCGGAGACTTTGCCGGCATGGGCAACAACCAGATGCTCTGTGCCGATCCGGTAACCGGCGAGATTCGTCGCTTCATGGTTGGCCCGGTAGGTTGTGAAGTGACGGGAATCAGCTTCTCGCCAGACCAGAAAACCCTGTTTGTCGGGATTCAGCATCCGGGTGAAAACGGCGGTTCTACCTTCCCCGAGCACCTGCCCAACGGCAAGCCGAGGTCTTCGGTGATGGCGATTTCGCGGGAAGATGGCGGGATCGTCGGCGCCTGACAGCCCCTCATCGCGAGCAGGCTCGCTCCCACAGGATTGGCGCGATTTCAAATCTGGCGCATGACCTGTGGGAGCGAGCTTGCTCGCGATGGCGGCAGCCCAGACAGCACACATCCACTAAAACCGCGCCGTCTGCGCTACCATGCCTGGCCGGACGCAGCAGCCTGCTGCGCGCAGGAGTCAGCATGGCCCACCCGTTTGAAACCCTCACACCAGACCTCGTGCTCGATGCCGTCGAAAGCATCGGCTTTCTCAGCGACGCGCGCATCCTGGCGCTCAACAGCTACGAGAACCGTGTCTATCAGGTCGGTATCGAAGACGCCGAGCCGCTGATCGCCAAGTTCTACCGGCCGCAACGCTGGAGCAACGAAGCGATTCTGGAAGAGCACCAGTTCACCGCCGAACTCGCCGACTGCGAGGTGCCGGTCGTGGCGCCGTTGATCCACAACGGTGAAACCTTGCACGAACACAACGGTTTCCGTTTCACCCTGTTCCCCCGCCGTGGCGGTCGAGCACCGGAGCCGGGCAACCTCGACCAACTCTATCGCCTGGGCCAGTTGCTCGGGCGCCTGCATGCGGTCGGCTCGACCCGACCGTTCGAGCACCGTGAAGCGCTGGCGGTAAAAAACTTCGGCCATGACTCGCTGGCCACATTGCTCGACGGCAACTTCATCCCCCGCAGCCTGCTGCCGGCCTACGAGTCAGTGGCCCGCGATCTGCTCAAGCGTGTGGAAGATGCCTACAGCAACACGCCGCACCAGAACATCCGCATGCACGGTGACTGCCACCCCGGCAACATGATGTGCCGTGACGAGATGTTCCATATCGTCGACCTCGACGACTGCCGCATGGGCCCGGCAGTGCAGGACATCTGGATGATGCTCGCCGGCGATCGTCAGGATTGCCTGAGCCAGTTGTCGGAACTGATGGACGGCTACAACGAATTCCACGACTTCGATCCCCGTGAACTGGCCTTGATCGAACCGTTGCGCGCCCTGCGCCTGCTGCATTACAGCGCCTGGCTCGCCCGCCGCTGGGACGATCCTGCCTTCCCCCGCAGTTTTCCGTGGTTCGGCACCGAGCGTTATTGGGGTGATCAAGTGCTGGCCTTACGCGAGCAGTTGGCGGCGCTCAACGAAGAGCCCCTGAAACTCTTCTAACCCCACCCGAAACCCTGTGGGAGCGAGCTTGCTCGCGATGACGGCAGCAAATTCAACATTGCTACAAGCTGATCCACCGCTATCGCGAGCAAGCCCGCTCCCACAGGTTGTCCGTGTTCACAAATGTCCTACCTATTCAGTCAGGACATTCGCAGACAAATCTCCTTACAATCCTCTCTTTGTTAGCTGCCTAAGCAAGGATTCTGCATGCAAGCCGCCAACCCGCGTCGCGGGTACATTCTGGGCCTGAGTGCCTATATCATCTGGGGGCTTTTCCCCCTCTACTTCAAAGCCATCGCCAGCGTGCCCGCAGTGGAAATCATCATCCACCGGGTGCTGTGGTCGGCGCTGTTCGGCGCCTTGTTGCTGATGGTCTGGAAGCATCCCGGCTGGTGGCGCGAGCTGCGGGAGAACCCCAAGCGACTGGCGATCCTGGCCCTGAGCGGCGCACTGATCGCGGCCAACTGGCTGACCTACGTCTGGTCGGTGAACAACGGCCGCATGCTGGAGGCAAGTCTCGGTTACTACATCAACCCCTTGGTGAACGTGTTGCTGGGCATGCTGATCCTCGGCGAACGGCTGCGGCGCATGCAATGGATTGCCGTCGGCCTGGCGGCGGTGGGTGTGGCGCAGCAGGTCTGGCAAGTCGGCAGTCTGCCGTGGGTGTCGTTGGTGCTGGCCCTGACCTTCGGTTTCTATGGCCTGATTCGCAAGCAGGCACCGGTCAAGGCGCTGCCGGGGCTGGTGGTGGAAACGTGGATGCTGGTGCCGATTGCCCTTGGCTGGTTGCTGCTCAATCCGACGGCCAGCAGCGCCCAGGCCGAATTCTGGACCACTTCCCAAGCCTGGTGGCTGGTCGCCGCTGGTCCGATCACGCTGGTGCCGCTGGTCTGCTTCAACGCTGCTGCACGGCATTTGCCCTACACGACACTGGGGTTTCTTCAGTACCTGGCGCCAACCCTGGTTCTGCTGCAAGCCGTTCTGCTGTTTGGCGAGCACCTGTCGTCCAGTACCTTGGTAGCGTTCATGTTTATCTGGGCCGGTCTGGCGGTTTACAGCATCGATGCGTGGATAAGTTTGCGCCGCCGCAGCTGATCAAAAAACACACAAAACCCTACAGGCCACGTCTCCCGTGGCCTGCATCATTCCTTCCCAAGGTTATCCACAGCGTGATCCCCGCCGATTGTGCGCAAGTGGCTGAAACTGCTGGTTTTTTGATCAGATCATGAAGAACCCCGGTCGGCGTGGCCTGGCGGGGTGTCTCTACAGGTTACCCACAGGCCGGTGCACGTTTAACTTGGATAACCTGATCAGGGATCACTGCGTAGCACCAACTCGACCATCAGATCGTCCGCCAGGGTTTCCAGGCGCGATTGCAGCACGTCCAGCGACAGCGTCAGCGGGACCGCGAGAATCGCCTCGGCATGGAACAACGGCTCGCTGCTCATCGGGGCCGGGCGCACTTCGGTGACCAGCCGTTCCAGACTCACCCCCTGCTCGCTCAACAAGCGTGTGATGTCACGCACGATCCCCGGACGATCATTTCCCACCAGTTCCATGGCGATCGGCTTCCAGGTGCAGGATTGTTCGATGCTGCTTTCGGCGACCAACACGCGAATGCCTTGGGCGGACAGGCCCTGCAGGGCCGCGACCAATTCATCGTAGGCCTCGGCCGGCACGCCCACCCGCAGAATCCCGGCGAATTGCCCCGCCATGCGCGACATGCGGCTTTCCAGCCAGTTGCCGCCGTGCTCGGCAATGCATTGGGCAATGCGCTCGACTTGCCCGGGCTTGTCCGGAGCAAAAACAGTGAGTACGAGGTGGTCCATGGCGCAGCCCTCCAGTCATGACTTTTGTTATAGAGAACCAAGTATAGGCAAGGGGAACATTGTGGCGAGGGGGCTTGCCCCCGTTCGGCTGCGCAGCAGTCGCAAAATGAGCGGATGTAATTTTTCGTGGTACATGCACGGGAGCGGCTTCGCCACTCAATGGGGGCAAGCCCCCTCGCCACAAAAACAGGCACCCCATAGCAGAGCACCAAAGATAATGTGTACAACTTTTGATATTTAACTGGAACAATCCAATAGTTTTTTGAGAACATCACGCTCCCCGACGTGACCGCAATGCGTCATGGGGTCGCAGAACGACGTAATTAGTCTAATTTTCACAACCGCAATTCATCATGTAGTATGCCGCAGCGCGCACTACATAACGTTGGATCGATGTCTGCCGCAGGCACGTTCGCAACCCTGAAAGCCCTGTCAGCAAGGCCCCAAGCCGTTGATTGGTCCCAACCCAGCCGCCTGTCATGGGCATGTACTGGTAGAGGGGTTTGTGGTTTAAATGGCCAGAGGCTTCATTGTTAAATTGAAGAGCTGAAAAGCGAAATAGCTGAGCAGAGTGAGGCAAGCAATGACTGAACACGTTCAAGTCGGTGGCCTGCAGGTCGCCAAAGTCCTGTTCGACTTCGTGAACAACGAAGCCATTCCCGGTACCGGCCTCACCGCCGATAAGTTCTGGGCCGGTGCCGACAAGGTCATCCATGACCTGGCACCGAAGAACAAAGCCCTACTCGCCAAACGCGATGATTTCCAGGCTCGTATCGATGCCTGGCACCAGGAACGTGCAGGTCAGGCGCACGACGCCGTGGCCTACAAAACTTTCCTGCAAGACATCGGTTATCTGCTGCCAGAAGCGGCCGATTTCCAGGCAACGACGCAAAACGTCGATGAAGAAATCGCCCGCATGGCCGGTCCACAACTCGTGGTGCCGGTGATGAACGCCCGCTTCGCTCTCAATGCTTCGAACGCCCGCTGGGGTTCGCTGTACGACGCGCTCTACGGCACCGATGCCATCAGCGAAGCTGACGGCGCGGAAAAAGGCAAAGGCTACAACAAGATTCGCGGCGACAAGGTCATCGCCTTCGCCCGCGCCTTCCTCGATGAAGCGGCGCCACTGGCAGCCGGCTCCCACGTCGACTCCACCGGCTACAAGATCGTCGACGGCAAACTGGTGGTCGCCCTCAAAGGCGGCAGCAACACCGGCCTGCGCAACGATGCGCAACTGATCGGCTTCCAGGGCGATGCCGCTGCACCGACCGCGATCCTGCTGAAAAACAACGGCCTGCATTTCGAAATCCAGGTCGACGCCAGCACCCCGGTCGGCCAGACCGACGCGGCCGGCGTCAAAGACATCCTGATGGAAGCCGCGCTGACCACCATCATGGACTGCGAAGACTCGGTTGCCGCAGTCGATGCCGATGACAAAGTGGTGATCTACCGCAACTGGCTCGGCCTGATGAAGGGCGATCTGTCGGAAGAAGTCGCCAAGGGCGGTCAGACCTTTACCCGCACCATGAACGCCGACCGCACCTACACCGCCGTCGATGGCAGTGAACTGAGCCTGCACGGTCGTTCGTTGCTGTTCGTGCGCAACGTCGGTCACCTGATGACCATCGATGCGATCCTCGACAAAGACGGTAACGAAGTGCCTGAAGGCATTCTCGATGGCCTGGTGACTTGCCTGGCATCGATGCACAACCTGAACGGCAACACCTCGCGCAAAAACACCCGCACCGGCTCGATCTACATCGTGAAGCCGAAGATGCACGGCCCGGAAGAAGCGGCGTTCACCAACGAGCTGTTCGGTCGCATCGAAGACGTGCTGGGCCTGCCCCGCAACACCCTCAAAGTCGGGATCATGGACGAGGAGCGTCGTACCACGATCAACCTCAAGGCCTGCATCAAGGCGGCGAGCGAGCGCGTGGTGTTCATCAACACCGGTTTCCTCGACCGCACGGGCGATGAAATCCACACCTCCATGGAAGCCGGCCCGATGGTGCGCAAGGCGGACATGAAGGCGGAAAAATGGATCGGCGCCTACGAGAACTCCAACGTCGATATCGGTCTGAGCACCGGCCTGCAAGGTCGCGCACAGATCGGTAAAGGCATGTGGGCCATGCCGGACCTGATGGCGGCGATGCTCGAACAGAAAATCGCTCACCCGATGGCCGGTGCCAACACCGCCTGGGTACCCTCGCCGACCGCTGCTGCCCTGCACGCGCTGCACTACCACAAGGTTGACGTGTTCGCCCGTCAGGCCGAACTGGCCAAACGTGCCCATGCTTCGGTAGACGACATCCTGACCATCCCGCTGGCGGTCAACCCGCAGTGGACCGCCGAACAGATCAAGAACGAACTGGACAACAACAGCCAGGGCATTCTCGGTTACGTGGTGCGCTGGATCGACCAGGGTGTCGGCTGTTCGAAAGTGCCGGATATCAACGACGTCGGCCTGATGGAAGACCGTGCAACGCTGCGTATTTCCAGCCAGCACATCGCCAACTGGCTGCGTCACGGCATCGTCACCGAAGAGCAAGTGATGGAAAGCCTCAAGCGCATGGCGCCGGTGGTTGACCGTCAGAACGCCGGCGACGCGCTGTACCGTCCGCTGGCCCCGAACTTCGACAGCAACATCGCCTTCCAGGCGGCGGTCGAACTGGTGGTCGAAGGCACGAAGCAGCCGAACGGCTACACCGAGCCGGTCCTGCACCGTCGTCGTCGCGAGTTCAAGGCTGCCAATGGCCTGTAACTGAGCGTCTGCGCCGGACATGAAAAAGCCCTGATCGAAAGATCAGGGCTTTTTCTTTTTGGGCTGTCCGCGATCTCCCACAGAGGTAGTTCAGGGCTGACAGGCTTGGACTAAGGCTCCACCCCAAGTTCATGCTTGACCAGTTCCAGCAGCTTGCCGGCATCAATCGGCTTGAGCAGAAAGTCCACCACATTCAAATGCATCGCGGCGATCGCATCTTTCACGTCGGCATCACCCGAGACGATGATGATCGGCAACGCCGCCCGTACCGACTCGCGCACCTGTCGGATCAGGTCCAGGCCGTCGACGAGGCCCATGCGCAGGTCGGTAATCACCAGTCCGATCGAAGGTTTCTCCTCCAGCATCTTGAGTGCTGCTTCGCCACTGGCCGCCGTCATGCAGTGAATACCGTCAAGCGCCAGGATCTCTGACAACAGTTCCCTGGCGTCTTTATCGTCATCGACGATCAGCACCCGTTGTGGCGGCAGGTCAGGTTCCAGCATGACGGCGCTCAAGGCTTCGCGCTCGGCGTCGCTCAAAATATCGTGGTCGGACATGGCTTTCTCTACATGTTCAATTCATTTCCCTAGCACAGTGACGAGACATCGCTAAGCAGGCCTTAAATGTGCGCTTCGTCGGATATTTTTCCAATAGGGGGACGGAGAGGTTTTTCGCACAGTTGCGTAGGATTCTTCCGACATTTCAGCATACCAATCGCCTACCTAGACTTACGTCCAATGGGCACTCCGGCCACAGGGGTCGACCATGTCTGGGTCATCCGACAACAACAATTCAAAAAAGACTGCGGTAATGGTTATGAGTAAAGCGGACGCCTTCACACAGGCAGGGAAAACCGCGGTGTTGCAGAACATCCAGGGCACGTTGCAATTCCTCCAGCGCTTCCCGCCCTTCAATCAGATGGAACACGCTCACTTGGCGTATCTGGTCGAGCAATGTCAGATGCGTTTTTACGCCCCCGGCGAGAGCATCATCAAACCCGCTGACGGCCCGGTCGAGCACTTCTATATCGTCAAGCAAGGCCGGGTCGTGGGCGAGCGTCCGCATACGGTAAACGGTAGCACCGAAACGGTTTTCGAGATCACCACTGGCGAATGTTTCCCTCTCGCGGCGTTGCTGGGTGAACGGGCGACCCGCACCGAGCACCTGGCCGGCGAAGACACCTTCTGCCTGCAACTGAACAAGCCGGCATTCATCCGCCTGTTTTCGCTATCGGACACCTTCCGCAACTTCGCCCTGCGCTGCGTCAGCAGCCTGCTGGATCAGGTCAACCAGCAAGTGCAGCAAAAAGCCGTGGAAACCCTGGGCACCCAATATTCGCTCAATACCCGACTGGGCGAGTTGGCCATGCGCCACCCGGTGACATGCGCCCCGCAGACGCCATTGCGCGAAGCCGTGACGTTGATGCACGAACAACAGGTCGGCAGCATCGTGGTGGTCGATGAACTCAAGGCGCCACTGGGGATTTTCACCCTGCGCGACCTGCGCCAGACCGTGGCCAACGGCAGCAGTGATTTCAACGAAGCCATCGAAGGGTACATGACCCGGGCGCCGTTCTTCCTGTCGCCGGATCAGAGTGCATTCGACGCGGCGATTGCCATGACCGAGCGGCACATCGCCCATGTCTGCCTGGTCAAGGACCAGCGTTTGTGCGGCGTGGTTTCCGAGCGCGATCTGTTTTCCCTGCAACGGGTCGACCTGGTGCATCTGGCGCGCACTATCCGCAATGCCCAGAAAGTGGAAAACCTGATGGCGCTGCGGGGCGAAATCGGTCAACTGGTCGAGCGCATGCTGGCCCACGGCGCGTCTTCGACGCAGATCACCCACATCATCACCTTGCTCAACGACCACACCGTGTGCCGAGTGATCGAACTGACCCTCGCCGAAAAAGGTGACCCTGGCGTGCCGTTCAGCTGGCTGTGTTTTGGCAGCGAAGGCCGTCGCGAGCAGACCCTGCACACCGATCAGGACAACGGCATTCTGTTCGAAGCCAGGGATGCGGCGCATGCCGCCGAGATTCGCGGCAAGCTGCTGCCCATTGCCCAGCAGATCAACCAGAGCCTGGCGCTGTGCGGCTTCACCTTGTGCAAGGGCAATATCATGGCTGGCAACCCTGAGCTGTGCCTGTCCCGGGCCGAATGGGCGCGGCGCTTTGCGGCGTTTATCCGCGAGGCAACCCCGGAGAACCTGCTGGGTTCGAGCATCTATTTCGATTTGCGCGTGGTCTGGGGCAGCGAGCAAGGCTGTGAGCAATTGCGCCGGAGCATTCTCGACCAGGTCGGCGACAACCGCTTGTTCCAGCGCATGATGGCTGAGAATGCGTTGCGCAATCGCCCGCCCGTAGGGCGTTTCCGCGAGTTCGTACTGGCGCGAAAAAATGGCGAGAAGGCCACCCTGGACCTGAAGACTCAGGGTCTGACACCCTTTGTCGACGGCGCCCGGTTGCTGGCCCTGGCCCACGGTATCGAAACAAACAACACGCTGGAGCGTTTTCGCCAGTTGGTCGACAAGGAGGTCATCGATCCCCTGGACGGCGCCGCGTACGAAGAGGCCTATCACTTCATCCAGCAAACACGCATGCAGCAACATCAACTACAGACCCGAGAGAATTTTCCTTACTCAAATCGGGTCGATCCCGACAGCCTCAATCATCTGGACCGGCGCATCCTGCGTGAGTCCCTGCGCCAGGCACAGCGCCTGCAAAGCAGCCTGACCTTGCGGTATCAGATATGAGCCTGTTTTCATGGCTGCGCCCAGCCGGCCCGAGCTTGTCCGCAGACCTGCAACAACGTCTTCAACGCCTGCCGACGGTCACCGGGTTGAGTGAATGCAGCCTGCGCGAGCAGCGCTGGGTAGTGCTCGACCTGGAAACGACCGGGCTGAATATGAACAAGGACCGGGTACTGTCCATCGGCGCCGTGGTGATCGAGGATGGTGCAATCGATTTCAGTCGACAGTTCGAGCGAACCTTGCAATGCGGCGAACTCAAACTCGGCCCCAGTGTGCTGATTCACGGCTTGGGCCCCAGTGCAATTGCTGCCGGAAGCGATCCGGCCGAGGCGCTGCTCGAACTCATGGAGTTTGTCGGCGACAGCCCGGTGCTGGCCTTCCATGCGCCGTTCGACCAGCACATGTTGGGGCGCGCCCTGAAGGATCATCTGGGTTACAAGTTGCAGCATGCCTTTCTGGATGTGGCAGATATTGCGCCACTGCTATGCCCCCAGGCGCACATTCGCGAGGCCGGGCTGGACGATTGGATCGACTGGTTCAAGCTCGAAGTCTTCGAGCGCCACCACGCCAGCGCCGACGCCCTGGCCACCGCCGAACTGGCACTGATACTGTTCAGCCGTGCGCGGCAGCAGCAGATTCATAGCCCGTTGAATTTGCAACAGCGCTTGAGTCAGTGGAAGCGCCGGCAGCAGGCGCCTTCATTCTGACCTTCAGGCCCCTCCTGTAGGAGCGAGCTTGCTCGCGATGGTCGTGAACGGTGACGCGTGCTGTCTGGAAAAATGCGTCGCCTTCAAGTTCATCGCGAGCAAGCTCGCTCCTACAGGGGCCTTCGCCAAATCCCCACCCGACCAACGCCAATTGCTTACCTCCCTCGCCTCTGCCACAATCGCGAACAATTCTCGTTAGTTAATATTTCCCAATCGGTGATGCGGCGTGTCGTCAGTCCCAAGCCCTCAAAGTGAGCTCGTCGGTGCGTTATATCGCGACCATCGCGGTTGGCTATTGGCCTGGCTTCGACGCAACGTCGCCTGCCCGCAGCGGGCCGAAGACCTGAGCCAGGACACTTTCGTGCGCTTGCTGGGCCGTGAAGAACTGAAGGCACCGCGCGAGCCGCGGGCATTCCTGGTGGCGATCGCCAAGGGCCTGCTGTTCGATTATTTCCGTCGCGCCGCGCTGGAACAGGCCTACCTCACCGAGTTGATGCTGATTCCCGAAGCCGAACAACCGTCGGCGGAAGAACAGCAAATGATCCTCGAAGACCTGAAAAACATCGACCGCTTGCTTGGCAAGCTTTCCAGCAAGGCCCGGGCGGCATTCCTCTATAACCGCCTCGACGGCCTCGGTCACGCGGAAATCGCCGAGCGCCTCGGTGTGTCGGTGCCGCGGGTGCGCCAGTACCTGGCCCAAGGCATTCGCCAGTGCTATATCGCGCTGTATGGTGAGCCGACATGAACCCGGTCAGTTCCAAACCGGTATCGGCCAGCGTGCTGGACGCGGCGATTGCCTGGCAGCTGTCCATGGACTCCGCCAACCCGGTAGAGCGCGAAGAGTTCGCCAAGTGGCACGCGGCCCATGAAGAACATGCCCGCGCCTGGCGCCAGTTGGGCATGCTCGACCAGCGTTTCAGCGTGGCCAGCGGCCCGGCCCGCACTGCCTTGCTGCAATCACGCGAAGGCATTCGTCGGCGAGTGCGCAAGCTTGGCAACGGTGTCGCCAGTATCGTTGCCGTGATCGGCCTGGCCCTGTTCGCCGGGGATCGTTACCTGCCGATCGACTATTGGCTGGCCGACCAGCGCACCGCCGTTGGCGAGCAGCGCACCCTGCGTCTGGCTGACGGCACGCTGATCAATCTCAATACCCACAGTGCGCTGGATGTGCGTTTCGATGAAAAGCAGCGGCGCATCGTGCTTCAGGAAGGCGAAATACTGGTTGAAACCGGCCATGGCGATCCCCGGCCGTTCATCGTCGAAACCCGCGAAGGCAGCATGCGTGCGCTGGGTACGCGGTTTCTGGTCAAGCGCGAGGAAGACGGAACGCGCTTGAGCGTATTGCAGTCGGCGGTGGCGGTTCACCCTGAGTCCAACCCTGACGAAAAGATTCTGCACGAAGGCCAGCAGGTACTGATCCGCAACAACGGCCTGGGCCCGGTTCTGGCCGTCAACCTCGGTGCGGATGCCTGGACCCGCGGCATGCTGGTGGTGGACAACACACGGCTGGAAGACCTGGTGCATGAAATCGGCCGCTATCGAAACGGTTACGTCGGGGTCGCGCCGGAAGTGGCCGACCTGCGCATCACCGGCAGTTTCCCGCTGCGCGACACCGACCTGGCACTCAACGCCCTGCTGCCGACCCTGCCGGTGCAGATCGAACAGCACACGCAGTGGTGGGTGAAGGTAGTGGCCAAGACCGAAACAAAGCCCTGAAATGCTTTGTGTCTGATCGGCCGTCATCGCGAGCAAGCTCACTCCCACATTGGAATGCATTTCAAAATGTGGGAGCGAGCTTGCTCGCGATGGCAGCGTTCGACGCCCCACAAAAACCGATTTGACCCAATACCAGCCGCAACCGACTTCTGAATCGAAATTATTTTCATCCAGCCCTATCACTTTTTGATTTTCGTACGGCACACAGGCAATTGAGAAATGTTTCCATTCAGGAGCCGCTGTATGCCTCGTTCGCTAGACTCCCTGTTACGCCGCAGTTTGCTGGCGGTTGCCATTGCCCTTTGCACCCCTTTGGCCAGCAGCCAACTGGTCGCCGCTGAACAGGCGTCCAGCGTCCGCGCCTACAACCTGCCGACCGCTCCACTGGTCAACACCCTGAACCAGATTGCCAGCCAGGCCGGTCTGGCCCTGTCGTTGAATCCATCCTTGGCGGCGGGCAAGACCTCGGCGCCGGTCAAAGGCCAGTTCGACGCAGCCGGCGCCCTGCGCGAAGCCCTGCGTGGCACCGGGCTGCAACTGGAACAGAGCAGTGCGGGCACCTATAGCCTGGTGGCCGTGCCCGAGGGTGTGATGGACCTGCCGGTAACCAGCGTGATTGGTGTGCAAGACACTGAAAGCGCCTGGGGCCCGGCACAGGGCTACCTGGCCAAGCGCACCGCCGCCGGCACCAAGACCGACACCGCGCTGGTCGAGGCACCGCGTTCGATTTCGGTCGTCACTCGCGAGCAGATGGACGACCGCAACGCGCACACCCTCGACGATGCCGTGCGCTACTTGCCGGGGATCACCTCCAGCAGCTTCGGCAGCGACACCCGCGCCGACTGGTTGCGCGTGCGCGGTTTCGAGCCGACTCAATTCCTCGACGGCCTGCCACTGCCAAAAGGTGTGTACTCCAACCCGAAACAGGAAACCTGGAACCTCGACCGCCTGGCGCTGCTGCGCGGCCCGGCCTCCTCCGTGTACGGCCAGACCCCGCCGGGTGGCCTGCTGGACATGGTCAGCCGTCGCCCAAGTGCTGAAGCCAGCAGCGAGATCCAGCTGCAATACGGCAGCGACAATCATCGCCAGATCAACTTCGCCAGCACCGGCAAGATCGATGACGAAGGCCAGTTCCTTTACAGCCTCAGCGGCGTGCTGCGCGACGGCGGCACGCCCATCGACCACATCGATGACAAGCGCTACAACATTGCCCCCAGCCTGACCTGGAACATCGACGAAGACACCAAATTCACCCTGCTCACGCAGTTCACCCGTGACGATACCGGTATCACCAGTCAGTTCTATCCGATCCAGGGCACCAAGATCGACATGCCGTTCGGCGATATCTCCCACCACAAGAACCTGGGTGACCCGAACTACGACTTCTACGACCGCACCTACTACGCACTGGGTTATGCCTTCGAACACCGCTTGAACGATGTCTGGCAGTTCCGCCAGAACCTGCGCTACACCAAGTCGGAGCTGTCGTTCCAGGCCGTGACCGTCAATAGCTACGGCCCCTCTTACGGGTCTGTTGTTGACGATCAAGGCAATACCGGCCGTGGCACCACCAATGTCGACGAAGACATCGCCCAATTCGCCGTGGACAACAACTTCCAGGGCGACTTCGTCACCGGCGACGTCAGTCACACCTTGCTGATCGGCCTGGACCACCAGCGCAACACCACCAACTACCTCTCGATCTTCGGCACCGCGCCGGGCATCAACGTCAACGACCCGGTCTATGGCTTGCCGATCGAGCGTCCGGCACGCTCCACAGCCTTCTATGACTACGAACAGAAGACCCAGCAGACCGGCCTGTACATCCAGGACCAGATGGCCCTCGGCCAATGGCGCCTGACCCTCGGCGGTCGTGAAGACTGGGTCCACACCGGTACCACGTTCTTCAACAAGGGCGATGCCACCAACACCGAACGCGACAAGAACTTCAGCGGCAACGCGGCGATCAGCTACGTGTTCGACTCGGGCTTCGTGCCTTACCTGTCCTACGCCGAATCGTTCCAACCGACCAGCAATGCCGTCGCCTCGCCGACCGAGTCGTTCAAGCCGACCGAAGGCAAACAATGGGAACTGGGGATCAAGTACCAGCCACCGGGCAGCAACACCCTGCTGACCGCGGCTGTGTATGACCTGACCCAGAAAAACGTTTCCGTCACCAACAACGTGGGTAACGTGACAGTCACCAGCCAGACCGGCGAAGTGAAAGTCAAAGGCCTGGAGCTGGAAGCCGTTTCCGACGTGACCGAAAACCTCAAGGTCACCGCTGCCTACACCCTGGCCAAATCCGAAGTGCAAGAGGGCATCTACAAGGGCAATCGCCTGCAACTGATGCCTAACCAGCAAGCGTCGGTGTGGGGCGACTACACCTGGCACAACGGCGTGCTGGATGGCTTCGGCATCGGCGCCGGCGCGCGCTATACCGGCAATACCTATGGCGACCAGGCCAACACCTGGCTGGGCAAGGCCGACGCCTACACGGTGTTCGACGCAGTGGTTCACTACGACCTCGGTCGCCTGGACAACAGCCTCAAAGGCGCTTCGCTGGCCGTCAACGCAACCAACCTGCTCGACAAGGACTACATCTCGACTTGCGACAGCTACTACTGCTACTACGGCGACCAGCGCAGTGTCGTCGCCAGTGCAACCTACAAGTGGTAACGCTTTGAGCTGACACGCCCAATGACCAGGCCGTCCTTCGTGGGCGGCTTTGGTTTTTCTGAAGGCTATGAAATGAAAAGTAAAACAATTCGCCGCTGGTCCTTCGTCCACACCTGGTCCAGCCTGATCTGCACCGCGTTTCTGCTGATGCTGGCACTGACCGGCCTGCCGTTGATCTTTCACCACGAGATCGACCACTTGCTGGGCGATGCGCCTGAAGTGAAGGTAATGTCGGCGGACACCCCGCACCTGAATTTGCAGCAGTTGGTGGACGCGGCCGAGAAACATCGTCCCGGTGAAGTCATGCAGTACTTCGGCTTCGAGGACGATGAGCCCAACGCAGTGCTGACCATCATGGCCGC
Organism: Pseudomonas jessenii; assembly: GCF_002236115.1. Taxonomy (GTDB): domain Bacteria; phylum Pseudomonadota; class Gammaproteobacteria; order Pseudomonadales; family Pseudomonadaceae; genus Aquipseudomonas; species Aquipseudomonas jessenii. The sequence goes on from NZ_NIWT01000005.1 coordinate 111,225, forward strand.
GACCGCAGGCACCGAGCCGAACTCGTCCCACACCTTCATGCTCGACGCCCGTACTGGCGAAGCGCTGGAAACGCCATCGGCCAACGGCGGCTTCATGATGGTCATGTTGCGCCTGCACGTGGACATGTTCGCCGGCTTGCCGGGCAAGTTGCTGCTGGCGTTCATGGGAATTGCGTTCGTGGCAGCGATCGTTTCCGGCACGGTGCTGTACTTGCCGTTCATGCGCCGCTTGAAATTCGCCACCGTGCGCCAGGACAAATCCACTCGCCTGCGCTGGCTCGACCTGCATAACCTGATCGGCGTCGTGACGTTGACCTGGGCGCTGGTGGTCGGCGTAACCGGCGTCGTCAGTGCCTGCGCAGACCTACTGATTGCAGCATGGCGCAACGACACACTGGCCGCGATGATCGCGCCGTATCGCGATGCACCACCGCTGACTCAACTGGCGCCGGCCAACCGTTTGCTCGACATCGCCAAGGAAGTCGCACCGGGCATGCAGCCGGACTTCATCGCCTTCCCCGGCACACGCTTTTCCAGTGAGCACCATTACGCAGTGTTCATGAAGGGCAGCACGCACCTGACCTCACACCTGCTCACGCCGGTTCTGATCGATGCCAGCACCCTGCAAGTCACCGCAGTGGTCGAGCGCCCGTGGTACATGGACGTCATGGGCATGTCACAACCGCTTCACTTCGGTGACTACGGCGGGATGCCGATGCAGATACTCTGGGCGACCCTCGATGTGCTGACCATCATCGTGCTCGGCAGCGGGGTCTACCTGTGGGTGGTGCGGCGCAAGGCTGCCAGGCCTGTGCTGGAAAAAGCGGAGAGCGTGGCATGAAGCCCCGGCAGTCGAACTTCTGGAAAGTGTTTAGCACTCCAATCGTCATCGCCTTGTTCAGCGCGGCAGGGTTGTTTGCCGCGTTGCTCGGGGATGGTGTGTGGGATTCGCTGAGCTGGCTAGGCTTGGGCATCCCCGCCGCTGTTGCCCTGCGAGGCCTCCTGCAACGCCCCTGAAGGGACATCCCCCCTGTAGGGGCGAGCTTGCTCGCGATGCACCCGAGAACTCCCCGGGGTGTCAGTCTTCCAACGTCATCGTTGACGACCATCGCGAGCAAGCTCGCTCCCACAAGGGGTCAAGCCATGATGCTTGAGCAATCAGACCAACGCGCTATGCTGCCCGACACTGCCACCGACCGAGACGCTGCCATGTCCGCCCCGAGCATGACCCTGTACCACAACCCGCTTTCCCCCTTCGTTCGCAAAGTCATGGTGCTGCTGCACGAAACCGGACAACAGAACCGCGTGGCGTTACAGACCAGCGTGCTCACCCCGGTCAACCCGGACCTGACCCTGATCGACGACAACCCCCTGAGCAAAATCCCGGCCCTGCGCCTGGCCGATGGCAACATCATCCATGACAGCCGGGTCATCCTCGACTACCTCGACCACCAGCACGTCGGTAACCCGCTGATCCCCCGCGAAGGTTCGGCCCGCTGGCGACGCCTGACCCTCGCTTCGCTGGCCGACGGGATCATGGACGCGGCCGTGCTGGTGCGCTACGAAGTCGCCCTGCGCGCCCCGGAGAAACACTGGGACGAATGGCTCGACGGCCAGCGCGACAAGATTCGTCGCGCCCTGGCCTTGCTGGAAAAGGACGCGATTGCCGAATTGACCTGCCACTTCGACGTGGCCGCGATTAGTGTGGCCTGTGCATTGGGTTACCTGGACCTGCGCCATCCGGATCTGGACTGGCGCACAGCGAATCCGCAGTTGGCGGCGTGGTATTTCGAGGTGAGCCAGCGGCCTTCGATGATTGCAACGATGCCGAAGGTTTAGCCTGGTGACACCAACGCACTATCAGTTCTGCTAGTAGGCAAAAACTGAAAAAGCTCCGATGCTCAAGGTCCTGCTATCCGGACCTTGAACGGAGTTCAGTCGATGCCCAATTCAACTCGTGAAACCGTACTGTGCCGCTACCATTACGATCCGCTGGATCGCCAGAATGGCTGTACTCCACTTCAGCAGCCCGCCATTCAGCGTTTTCATTGCAAAAGTCGACTGGCCACTGAAATTCAGGGCTCCGCTCGGTGGAGCATCTTTCAGCAAGATGACCAACTGCTGGCGCAACACAGTCACCTCGACGCCAAGGTGACCGCCACACTGCTGACAACTGACCAACAACGATCCGTGCTCAACGCACTAGAGGCGACTCAACCTAATCCCCTCGCCTACACGCCCTACGGTCATCGCCCGGCGAAGAACAGTTTACTCAGCTTGCTCGGGTTCAACGGCGAACGGCCGGACCCGGTGACCGGGCATTATCATTTGGGCAATGGGTATCGGCAGTTCAATCCGGTGTTGATGCGGTTTAACAGCCCGGATAGTTGGAGTCCGTTTGGGGAGGGTGGGTTGAATGCGTATGCGTATTGCTCGGGAGATCCAGTCAATAAAGTGGACCCTAATGGGCATGCTTTTGGTAGTTTTTTAATGGTTGTTGGGGGAATAGCTAGTATTGCTGGAGGCGTCATTCTTGTGAAAAAAGAAGGATCTGCAGCTTTTATTGGTGGTTTGGCGCTGATGGCGCTCGGTGTTGCCGCGATAGGAGCAGGGATAGGGGGCATGATGACAAGTTCATTCCGTTCATTGGCTGACCGTCGTTTATCGTCTTCCCCCCCGTTACCCGTTAGACCCTCCCCTCCTCTACCTTCTACTACGCCTATATCATTCAATATTCCTAAACCCTTACCTAACCCGCGACCTACTACGCCTGTTTCAGATTTATCTCGACCAAATTCCACCAATGGTGTATTCGAACCGCATACGCTGGATCAGCTTAAATCTATCGGTAAATTTAATATCCCCAGACCCAATTACAATGGAACTGGTGGAATTACGTCCAATTCCAGTTTCTCAGGAACGTCCAATGTAGGAGCTAACAGAGCATTTAATCATCCCTCCTCACTTGACGAAAACATTAAAACTACTAGGAGAGCCTAATAGACCACAAAGGTGGAGAGATAAAAAAGACGACTGATTTAAATTTAAGAAAAAATGGGGACAAGAAAAAATGGAAAAAATGGGGACGGATTTATTTAAGTAAATCCGTCCCTATGCCTCGCACTATGCCCTAACTTTTTTTGACTAGCTGCCAAGCGGAAAACAACTTCGCGATCCGCATCGCCAACAACCGCCCCAACCGCTGATCCTCCCGCAACCCCACTGACCGGCTCATTCCACCTCTCCCATATCAAACGCCACCGGCTTCACTGCTTTCTGCCCAACCCCATACCAATCCAGCTTGCGCGTCAGCACCATAAACACGCCCAGCAAACCGAACAGCAACAACGACCCCATCAACAGCGCGTAATCCTCCGCGCTCAACAAACCATAAAGCAGCCCATACAACGCCGCCAATCCCACAGAAAAACTCAAGCCGTGGCGCACGCTGCGCAACACGTGGCAAACGTAGAACCCGATCAACAACACACAACCGCTGGCGGACAACAGGTACGCCAAGGCAAAGCCGATGTGCTCGGACAACGACAACAACAGCAGATAGAAGAACGCCAGCGCCACACCTACCAACGCATATTGCACCGGGTGCACCGCTAGGCTTTTCAGCACTTCGAACAGGAAGAAACCGGCAAAGGTCAGGACGATGAACAGCAGCGCATATTTGATCGCCCGGTCGCTTTTCAGGTACTGGTCCACGGGTTCGATGAAGCTCACGCCGAAGCTGCGACCGAACAACGCCTCACAGCCACCGCGGGACACGCAGCTGTTCAGCGTTTCTTGCAGGTTGGTGGAGAAAAACGAGGTCTGCCAATGGGCGGTAAAGCCCTGATCGGTAATCTCGCGCTGGGCAGGCAGGTAGTTGCCGATGAAGCTTGGATGCGGCCAGTTGGCGTTCAACGAAACTTTACTGGTCTTGCCCACCGGCAGTATTTGTAACTGGCCGGTGCCTTGCAGCTTCAGGTCAAAACCGAAGGCCAACTCCGTGGCCTGCTTTGTCTCCAACGCCGGCAGGGTCACGTGGACGCCTTCACCCAGCCAGCTCACTTGGCTGCCCGGAATGAAGTCCAGGTTCTGGCCGTTGAGTTCAAGCTTCAAAGCGTTTTCGATACCACGAATGTCGCTGATGCCAACAGCGAGGAACGGCTGGTCGAACTGGTAATCGGCGAAATCTTCCTTGATGCCCAGTTGAACCGGCAGGGAAAAGTGGCCGCTGATGCGGTTGTCTGCATGGAACAACCGCGCCTGGTAAATACCTCGGGAACGCAGTTCGGTCTGAACGTCTGCGTCGAGTTCGAAGCGCTCCGGCAGAAAATACAAACGACCGCGCTCTTCACCGAACTCCTGATAACGCTCGTTGGTTTTTTCGTGGGTCTTCCAGGTGCGCACGACTTTACGATACGGCACCACCATCAGCGGGCCGCTCAATTGCTGGCTGTAACTGGAGCTGCGGGCAATGTCTTCGAGCACACCGTCGCGCAGTTGCTGACGCTCCTGGATCACGCCGTTGATCATCAGCAGTGGAATCAGCAACAACAGAATCAACAGGGCAATTGCCCCGAGTTTTAGGGTCAGGCTACGGTTCATGGGACTCTCCCTGTTTTGGATGGGGAGAGTCTGGATTCGGTATGTGGTGGGGCCATGGGGGGAATGTGGAGATTGTGTGGAGATTCAGCCTGCTCGCGATTGGCCGTAACTCGGTCTTAAGGCAGGTGTAACTTCACCTCCACACCGCCGTCGACATTACCAATACTCATCGTACCGCCATGCAGCTTGACCACTTCCTCGACAAAATTGAGCCCGAGCCCGGTGCTTTTGCGCCCACTGTCGGGACGCGGCAACGAGTAAAAGCGCTCGCTCAAACGCGGCAGCGCGTAGTCGGGAATCGGCTCTGCCTGATTGAAAAGCTTGAACTCGACCTGCTCGCCTGTCCGTTCGGCGGTGAATCGCAGCACACCTTCAACAGGGGTGAAATCCAGCGCATTGTCCAGCAGATTACCCAACGCCTGACGCAGCAGAAATGGCTCGCCGATCAGCATCAGGTCCGATGAAATCGTTTGCTCTACGCGAAACTGTTTACCTTCGATTCGCGCAGATTGCGCGTTCAGCAGGCCATCCACCAAAGCCGCCAATGGCACCGCCACCCGCTGCTCCAGCCCTTGGCGTTGCTCGACCTGCGCCAGGTTCAAAAGCCGCTCGATCAGCTGCTGCATGCGCGCACTTTCACTGTCGATATTGCCGACGAAACGTTGCCGCTGTGCCAGAGGCATTTCGCCCTGTAACAGTTCCGCCGCGCCACGAATCGCCGCCAACGGACTCTTCAGCTCATGGGTCAAGGTGTGCACGTAACGTTCGACGTAGGCCTTGCCTTCAAGCTGCGTGCGCATCTGCTCCACTGCCGTGGCCAATTGCTCCAGTTCACCGCCGCGATAATGCGGCACTTCAACCCGCCTGCCTTCACTGACGCCTTGGGCGTACGCCGTCAATCTTCGCAGGGCTCGGCTCAGCCACCAGGACAACAACGCGCCGAACAGCAGACCGAGACCGATCAGCCCGGCTCCGTACGCCAGCAACCGGCGTTCCGTGCGATCCACATAGGGCTGCAACGAGCTGTTGGGCTTGGCCACAGTGACCACGCCGATGATCTGGCCGTTGTCGCGAATCGGCGCGCCGACGTGCATCACCGAAGACGCCGGATCGTTCGGGTCATTGCGCGTGGAGCGTGCGCCGTATTCGCCACGCAGGGTCAGGTAGACGTCGTTCCAGCGCGAGTAATCCTGCCCCACCGCCGTCCCGCTGGAGTCCAGCACGACGAAGCCCTTGGCGTCGGTGACGTAGATGCGGTGGTTGACCTGATTCTTTGGCAAGCCCCAGATTTTCGCTCCGGGCTGTCGCTCACCATAGGCCTTGAGCAGTTCCGGCCAGCGGTTCTGGTTGAGGCTGCCGGCCTTGAAGTCGTCGCGCAGGATCTCGGCCATCAGGTTGGCAGTATCGACCAGGGTTTCTTCGGTGGACTGGCGCACGCCGGGGCGGATCTCCTGCATGACCGTGTTGAGCACAAAGTAGCCGGTCAGGCCGATGAACAGTGCGTAGACCAGGAAAATCCGGATTCCCAGCGGCATCAGCTGTGTCCCGGGTTGTAGCTATAGCCGAGGCCGCGGTGGGTCTGGATCGGTTCGGCGTCAGCCTTCACCAATCGCAACTTGGCGCGCACGCTCTTGATGTGGCTGTCGATGCTGCGCTCGTAACCGGCGTCGGCGGCCACACCCAGGGCATCGAGCAACTGTTCGCGGCTGAAGACTCGCTCGGGCTGCTCCAGCAGGCATTGCAGCAGACGGAATTCATGGCGGGTCAGGGTCAGCAGTTGACCGCGATAACTGATTTGCACACGCTCACTGTCGATGCGAAACAGCGTCGCCGACGGTTCGCTCACCGTGCGGGGCACCATGCGCTTGAGAATCGCCCGGACCCGCGCCGCCACTTCTCGAGGGCTAAACGGTTTGACCACGTAATCGTCGGCGCCGATTTCCAGGCCCACGACGCGATCGATTTCGCCATCCCGGGCGCTGAGGAACATCACCGGCACTTCGCTGAAGCGCCGCAGTCGCTTGCAGGTTTCGAAGCCGCTGATGTCCGGCAGGCCGATATCGAGAATGATCAGATCCGCCGGGGTCTGGCGCTGGTGCTCCAGCGCCGCCGCGCCCAGGCTCAGCCATGTGGTGGTGAAGCCCTCGCCTTGCAGGGCGAAAACCAGGGTATCGGCAATGGCCGCTTCGTCTTCGACAATCAGGATATGAGGCATGGCGTCCGAGCCCGGCAGTGATGTGGGCGAACGGTGACTCAAGGGGGAATCGGCGTCAATCAGGATGAGCTGATTGTCGCTCAGGTCTGTAGTACCTAGCAGTTCTGCTAGTAGGCAGCTTCTGAAAAAACTCCGATGCTTAAGTTTATGCGATCCGGACCTTGAACGGAGTTCAACCCATGTCTAACACATCCCGTGACACTGTACTGTGTCGCTATCACTACGATCCACTGGATCGCCAAAATGGCTGCACAGTACTTCAGCAACCCGCCATCCAGCGTTTTCATTGCAAAAGCCGACTGACCACTGAGATTCAGGGCGCCGCTCGGTGGAGCATCCTTCAGCACGACGACCAGTTGCTGGCCCAGCAAAGTCGCCTCGACGCCAAAGTAGGCACCACCCTGCTGGCTACCGACCAACAACGCTCGATACTCAATGCCCTGGACGCCACTCAACCTAATCCCCTCGCCTACACACCTTACGGCCATCGTCCGGCGGAAAACGGTTTGCTCAGACTGCTCGGCTTCAATGGCGAACGGCCGGACCCGGTGACCGGGCATTATCATTTGGGCAATGGGTATCGGCAGTTCAATCCGGTGTTTATGCGGTTTAATAGCCCGGATAGTTGGAGTCCGTTTGGGGAGGGTGGGTTGAATGCTTATGCTTATTGCTTGGGGGACCCAATAAACAGAATCGAGGTGGAGGGGCACGCTAGTTCACTACTTAGGAGCTTTTGGAAAGGATTTAAAAACCTTACTGGAATGAGAACCCCAAGCAAATATAAAGTCGCAATGCCTGCATCCGGAGTCGTCAAAACTAATAGCCTAATAACACCCACCCCGGTACCGAAAAGCCATCAAGGCAATTCCTTAAAAAACGCCAAGGACTTTGATGTGAATACTTTATCCCCTGCCGAAATGGACTTAAACTACAGGCGAAAGCCCAATGAAACTCTGGCAAATAAAATTCCTGTCACGTATATAAAAGACCCCAAAGAAAAATTGGCCAATCTTTTATCCGCAAGAGAAAGCGTATCAAAAAGAATCATCTCCGACAGTCCTAAGACAAGAGCAAGACGTCTATACCTGCTCGACAATATAAACACTGAAATTGCCGGACTCACCACAGACGTAAAACACATACGCAACCAACATCAAGAAATATCCATATAACTCTCACAACAGAACGAGAACGCTCAACTAACAATCCGGCTTGTCCGCCGTAAACCGCCGAGCCGGATTCACCGCCGCGCCAAACTCACGCAAGGCCTTAGCGCCGATCAGCAACGGATAGTTGAAGCTGCTGCGGTCAGTCAGGTTGACCTCGACCGTGCGCTTGACGTTGCCCAGGCACAGTTCCAGGTCAACCACCGGCCGTTTGGTAGGCGCCGTCGTTTCTTCATCCTCTTCCTCTTCGGAACGGGTCTTGATCTTGCTGATGCGCGCGATCTTGTGCTCGTAGACCTTGTTGCTCGCATCCTTGGTCGCGAGGCGGAAACGCACCCAGTCTTCACCGTCTCGCTTGAAGGTTTCGATGTCCTTGGCCGACAGCGACGCAGTCAGCGCGCCAGTATCCATCTTGGCCTTTAGCACTTCGCCGCCGATTTCCGGCAGGGCGATGTATTCGTAACGACCATAGAGGGTCGGCTCGGCGGCCATGACCGGCAGGGCGATGAGGGAGAGCACTGCAAGGAGGGATTTCACGTAATGGGTTTCCATGAGAGTGAGCAGTCGGATTTTAGACCGTCGTGCGCTTGATCGTTCCCACAAGGTTACCGACCCAAAAGTGAAACATTCGTCAGCACCGATTTGGCCTGTCGCCCGAAGCTGCTTATCATGGCGCGCCCAACCGCTTCCACGAGTGACTTATGCGCCGCCTGCTCACCGGCTGTTTCGTGACCCTGCTGCTCCTGCTCAACACCCTGATCCTGATCGGACCGTTGATGGTGTTTGCCCTGCTCAAACTGATCCTGCCCGGCCGTTTTCGCGATTACGCCTCATGGTCGGTGATGTGGATCGCCGAGACCTGGTCCGAGATCGACAAGCTGATCTTCCGTGTCTGCATCCCTACCCAATGGGACATCCGTGGCGGTGACGATCTGCGTCGCGACACTTCATATCTGGTGATCAGCAACCATCAATCCTGGGTCGACATCCCGGCGCTGATCCAGACGCTGAACCGGCGCACGCCGTTCTTCAAATTCTTCCTCAAGAAAGAGCTGATCTGGGTGCCCTTACTGGGCCTGGCGTGGTGGGCGCTGGATTACCCGTTCATGAAGCGCTACAGCAAGGCGTTCCTGGCCAAATACCCGGAACTGGCCGGCAAGGATCTGGAAATCACCAAACAGGCCTGCGAACTGTTCAAGCGCCAACCGGTGACGGTGGTCAACTACCTCGAAGGCACCCGCTTCACGGCGGCTAAATGTGACCAGCAACAGTCGCCGTTCAATCACCTGCTCAAGCCCAAGGCCGGCGGGGTGGCCTTTGTGCTGGCGGCGATGGGTGAGCAGCTCGACGCGATTCTCGATGTGACAGTGGTTTACCCGCAGCAGACGATTCCGGGGTTCTGGGACTTGATCAGCGGCAACGTTCCGCGGGTCATCATCGACATCAAGACTCGCGAACTCGACCCGGCGCTGTGGCAGGGCGATTACGAAAACGACCCTGCGTTTCGCGAGAAGGTCCAGAATTGGGTCAACCAGCTCTGGATCGAGAAGGACCGGCGCATCGACGCGTTACGCGCCGGGCGCCGCTGAATCAGCTACCGGTGCCGGTGCCCCAGATGCTGCCCAGGCTGCTCAGCAGCGAACCGCCGACGCCCTGCTGACCGAAGTATTGCAGGAGCACCGGGGCAAACTGGCCGATCATGCCGCTGTCCATGCCCAGGGCGCTGAAGGCGTTGTTCAGGTCGTTGGTGTCCTTGACGTTGCCCAAGGCGTTGTCCAGCCCTGCAGCTTTGCCGCTGGAGCCGAGCAGGCCGGCCAGTGCACCCAACTCCCCGCCGCCCGAGAGCATGTCGATGCCCGGCACGCTTTTGGCCAGTTCCGAGTAGTCGGTCGAGCTCAACTGGTTCTTCGCCAGCCCCAGCATCGCCCCGGCACCGCCAACGGCTTGCTCTGGGGTGATGTCCAATTCACTGAGGGTGCTCAGCAGGTTGGCGGTCTGCGGTGTCGGTGCGGCAGTCGCGGCCTCGTCACCACCCTTCATGCCGGCAATGGCATTGACCGCATCGCCCAGATTGAACTGTGCGAAGACCGGGCTGGCTGCCAGGGTCAGGAGTGATGCCAGTGCAAAACCGCGTGAAATCTTCATTCAGACATCCTCTTGCGTCATGAAAAACGCCCGGCTTACGGGCGCAAAGCTGCCGATTTGACCGGGCAGACGCGGGCATGTTCCTCAGGTTTCCATCCATTTACCATCCGCTCGTCACAAAGCAGCCCTGAAGTCTGCGGCACTATCAGATCTGCTAGTAGGCGGCTCTGTTCGAATGCACCACAGTAAAACCCTGGATCGACAAACTCATTCAGGAACCCGGCCATGCTCCCCAATCGAGAAACGCTGCTCTGCAGTTACCGCTACGACCCGCTGGATCGTCTGGTTGATTGCACGCCCTCTGCGCAGTCCCCCACCCGACGCTTTTACCTGAAAGATCGTCTAGCCACGGAGATTCAAGGTGTGGTGCAGCATTCGATCATGCAGCACGACGATCAACTGCTGGCTCAGCAACAGCGTCAGAGCGGGGCTATGGAAGCGCGCTTACTTGCCACTGATCGACAGCGTTCGGTTTTGAATGTACTTGATGTCGCTCGACTACATCCCCTCGCCTATTCTCCCTATGGTCATCGCCCTGCGGAAAGTGGCTTACTCAGCCTGCTCGGCTTCAACGGCGAACGGCCGGATCTGGTGACGGGGTGTTATTTGTTGGGGAACGGCTATCGGGCGTTTAACCCTGTGTTGATGCGGTTTAACAGTCCGGATAGTTGGAGTCCGTTTGGGGAGGGCGGGTTGAATGGGTATGCGTATTGTGTGGGAGATCCGGTGAATCGAACTGATCCGACAGGACACTCAAATATTTTCCTCCGCGCCTTCAAGGGAATAATGAATAGACTTGGGAGAACACCGTCCCATGCACGTAACATTGCAAAGCACTCTGCGGAACCAATTTCGAAGACGACACACACATCTCTAAAACGTACGCCCCCCATCAATACAATTGGTCAAAGACAAACTCCAAAATCAGAGTCAACAATGCCTTTCGAACCTCATAACGAGCGCCCCCATTCGCCGACGGGGACTTCTAATACTTTACAGGCGTTAAAACCCACCTACGAACCCATTCCAAAAAGCCTTCCACCTTCCATTGTGCGCGTGGAAAACACACTCGATGGTGGCATAACAGTCGTACCCGTGAGCAATGAAGCCATGGAGAACATCAAACTCGTGGCCAGAACCAATCCATACACTTCACCCGCTAAAGCTTCAGCAATAGTTCGTGGCTTGGCAGGGCTTCCCGATCTTCCTCTAGGACAACGTTACCTGTTTCCTAACGTCAGACACTCTTAAAGACAAAGGGCGACAGTATGTCGCCCTTTTTTTTACCGCGCGACTTACGCCGCACTAAACATCTTATGCGGATCAATCACAAACTTCTTCGGCACGCCCGCATCGAACTCGCCATAACCCTGCGGAGCCTGATCCAGGCTGATCACCTGAACGCCCACCACTTCGGCGATGTTGATGCGGTCCCACATGATCGCTTGCATGAGCGCGCGGTTGTACTTCATCACCGGGGTCTGGCCGGTGTGGAAGCTGTGGGACTTGGCCCAGCCCAGGCCGAAGCGGATGCTCAGGCTGCCCATTTTCGCGGCAGCGTCGACAGCGCCCGGGTCTTCGGTCACGTAGAGGCCGGGGATGCCGATCTTGCCTGCCACACGCACCACGCCCATCAGCGAGTTGAGCACGGTGGCCGGGGCTTCGTGTTTCACGCCGTCATGGCCATGGCCACGGGCTTCGAAACCAACGGCGTCGATGGCGCAATCCACTTCCGGCTCGCCCAGCAGTGCAGCGATCTGTTCGTGCAGCGGCGTGTCCAGGGACAAGTCGGCGATCTCGAAGCCCTGAGCCTTGGCGTGGGCCAGACGCACGGTGTTGACGTCACCGATGATCACCACCGCCGCGCCCAACAGACGGGCCGAAGCAGCCGCCGCCAAACCGACCGGACCGGCACCGGCGATGTACACGGTGCTGCCCGGGCCGACACCAGCGGTCACGGCACCGTGATAGCCGGTCGGCAGGATGTCGGAGAGGCAGGTCAGGTCGCGGATTTTTTCCATCGCCCGGTCGCGATCCGGCAGTTTCAGCAGGTTGAAGTCGGCGTACGGCACCATGGCGTATTCGGCCTGGCCACCGGTCCAGTCGCCCATGTCGACGTAACCATAAGCACCGCCCGGACGTGCCGGGTTGACGCTCAGGCAGACGCCTGTGTGCATTTCTTTGCAGGAACGGCAGCGCCCGCAAGCCACGTTGAACGGTACGGACACCAAGTCGCCGATCTGCAGGTTCTCGACGTCGCTGCCCTTTTCGATCACTTCACCGGTGATCTCATGGCCCAGGACCAGACCGGTTTGAGCGGTGGTACGGCCGCGCACCATGTGCTGGTCGGAACCACAGATATTGGTGGAAACCACGCGCAGGATCACGGCGTGGTTAATTTTCCTGCCACGCGGGTCCTGCATTTTCGGATAATCAATACTCTGCACTTCGACCTTGCCAGCGCCGAGATACACCACACCACGATTGCCAGACATGCTTTCACCTCGCTGTTGTTTTTATGGAACCGCGTTGCCCAGGCAGGCAGCGCGTTAAATGCTCGGGTTATTGCCGTTGTCATTTGTGTTGCTTATAAGGGCCTCATCGCGAGCAAGCTCGCTCCCACAGGTTTTTGTGTCGTTCACAAATCTTGTGTCCGCCCCCGATCCACTGTGGGAGCGAGCTTGCTCGCGATGGCGATTTAAAGAACGACCGTTCTGTTGGCGTTCAAAAACACTCTTCTCTCGATGTGATACCCAACCGCCCTCGCCAAAGTCAGCCCTTCGATATCCCGCCCCTTGGCGATCAGGTCTTCCGGATAATGGCTGTGGTCCACCGCCTCCACACCCTGGGCAATGATCGGGCCTTCATCCAGGTCGTTGTTGATGTAATGCGCGGTGGCGCCCACCAGTTTCACGCCCTTGTTGTAGGCCTGGTGGTAGGGCTTGGCGCCCTTGAAACCGGGCAGCAGGGAGTGGTGGATGTTGATCGCCTTGCCATCGAGCTTGCGGCACAGCTCCGGCGACAGCACTTGCATGTAGCGCGCAAGGATCACCAGTTCCGCACCGGACTCTTCAATGACCTGCCATACCTGACGTTCCTGGGACGGCTTGTCGTTCGGATCCAGCGGGAAGTGGTAGTACGGAATCTGGTGCCAGTCAGCCAGCGGCTTGAGGTCCGGGTGGTTGGAGACCACGGCGGCCACGTCCATCGACAACTGGCCGATGCGCTGGCGATAGAGCAAATCGTTGAGGCAGTGATCGGCCTTGGAAACCATGATCACCACTTTCGGCCGGTAGTTCGGCGCGGTCAGTTCGAAGATCATGCCAAAGGCTTCACCGCGCTCGGCGAGGCCCGCGCGGAAGGACTGCTCGTCGAAACCGTCAGGCTGGCGGAATTCCACACGAATGAAGAAACGGCCCGAGAGTCGGTCATCGAAGGAATGGTGCTCGGTGACGTAGCAGCCCTGCTCGAACAGAAAGCGGGTCACCGCGTCCACGGTGCCGAGGACGCTGGGGCAGTCGGCGGTCAGAATCCATGTGTCTGGGGCGCGGCTCATGGTGCGGTGACTCCTGTGATATCTAAAGATGACGCTGCATCTTGTGGGAGCGAGCTTGCTCGCGATGGGCGTCAACGATAACGCGTACTTACTGGATCAACGCGTCGCCCTCAAGTCCATCGCGAGCAAGCTCGCTCCCACAAGTGATCGCCTCCATGGCGGGTGGTGATCAGGCCTGAACGCTGAGGCCGAATTCGGCAGAAGCATCCTGCAACCACAGCCACCAGTAATCCGAGAAGCTGCGACGAATCAGCAGTTCCCAGGTGTCTTCGGCGGTGTGACGGATCATCAGTTGCGACTTGGCGAACACCGTGCCGACGGCTTTGCCCACCGGGAAGTTGTTCGGGTGCACGTCGTAGCTGGTGGACTTCATCAGCACCTGGCGCACGTTCGGGCCGCTCAGTTCGAGGAGTTGCTGGCCGCCGCTGACGTTGACGATCGCAATGTGCAAATCGCCCAGCGCTTTGCGCAGTTTTTGCTCGGCGGCCAGTTCTTCACCGGTCGGCACGATCAGCAGCCACTCATCCGGCCCCATCCATTGCAAACTGGTTTCGCCTTTGACGATGACGCTCAGCGCGCCCGGCAACTCGATGCCCAGGGCCTTGTGCACGCCCGCGGCAAACGCGGCATCGTGGCCATCGCCGCGGATGGTCAGGTGGCCGAGGAGTTTTTTCTCACGCACGGTCACGCCGGCGTTCTTGCGACCCTTGCCCACCAGGCTGGCGAGGTCGGCGTGATGCAGCGACGACTCGGCCTTGGCCCCGGAGGTTGGGCGTTGTTGGTAAACATTGGCTGCGGTCATAAAGCACCTGTTTTGAATTCTGTTGGTTCTGGCCCTTGTGGTGGCTGTTCTATCGCCATCGCGAGCAAGCTCGCTCCCACAGGGGTTAGGCGATCTCCTGTGGGAGCGAGCTTGCTCGCGATGGCGGCAGCTCACACCCCACAGGACCCGAAGCCTTTACACGTTCTGGCGTTCGCCTTTCGGATCAAAGAACACCGAAGAAACGATTTCCGCCTCGATCACGCTGCCGTCCGCCAATGGCGCGAAGACACGCTCGCCCATGCGGTTCAGGCCGCCCTTGACTACGCCCATGGCGAACGAATAGCCCAGGGAGTTGTGCAGGTAACTGGAAGTCACGTGACCCACCATGGTCATCGGGATGGCTTGCTTGGTGTTGAACACCAGTTGCGCACCTTCCGGCAGCCATTTGGTCGGATCGATCGGTTTCAGGCCAACCAGTTGCTTGCGCTGATCACGCACGCAGTCTTCACGGTTCATGCCACGCCAGCCGATCCACGAGAACGGTTTGGTGCGACCGACACACCAGCCCATGTTCAGGTCGTCCGGGGTCATCGAGCTGTCAGTGTCCTGACCGACGATGATGAAGCCCTTCTCGGCCCGCAGCACGTGCATGGTTTCGGTGCCGTACGGCGTCAGGTTGTACTTCTTGCCGGCGTCGACGATTTTTTCCAGCACGCCCATGGCGTAGTCGGCTTGCACGTTGACTTCGTACGACAGTTCACCGGTAAACGAAATCCGGAACACCCGCGCCGGCACACCACCGACCAGACCTTCTTTCCAGGTCATGAACGGGAAGGCTTCGCTGCTCAGGTCGATGTCGGTGACTTCAGCAAGCAGCTTGCGGCTGTTCGGCCCGGACAGGGTCATGGTCGCCCAGTGGTCGGTGACGGAGGTGAAGTACACCTTCATGTCCGGCCATTCGGTCTGGTGGTACAGCTCCAGCCACTGCAGCACACGAGCCGCGCCGCCGGTGGTGGTGGTCATGACGAAATGGTTGTCGGCCAGGCAAGCCGTCACGCCGTCGTCGAAGACCATGCCGTCTTCTTTGCACATCAGGCCGTAACGGGCCTTGCCCACATCGAGCTTGGTCCAGGCGTTGGTGTAGACGCGGTTGAGGAACTCACGCGCATCCGGGCCCTGGATGTCGATCTTGCCCAGGGTCGAAGCATCGAGCAGGCCGACGCTGTCGCGCACGGCTTTGCATTCGCGCTTCACCGCGGCATGCAGGTCTTCACCGGATTTCGGGAAGTACCAAGGACGCTTCCACTGGCCGACGTCTTCGAACTCGGCGCCGTTTTTCAGGTGCCATTGATGCAGTGCGGTGTAACGCACCGGCTCGAAGATGTGCCCACAGTGACGACCGGCCACGGCGCCGAAAGTCACCGGCGTGTAGTTCGGACGGAACATGGTGGTGCCCATCTGCGGGATGGTCACGTTCAGCGAGCGGGCAGCGATGGCCAGGCCGTTGACGTTGCCGAGCTTGCCCTGATCGGTGCCGAAGCCCAGTGCGGTGTAGCGCTTGACGTGCTCGACCGACTCGAAGCCCTCGCGGGTCGCCAGTTCGATGGCGGCGGCGGTGACATCGTTTTGCAAGTCGACGAATTGCTTCGGTGCCCGTGCGGTGCTCTTTTCATGGGGCACCTGGAACAGCGCCAGGGTCGGCTCTTCGAGACGGCTCAGGGCTTTCGGCAGTACGCCTTCAACCGTCTGGAATCCGGCTTCAGCAGCGGCGCGAGCGCCACCTTCAAAACCGTCGGCCAGGGAATCGCCAAGGCCGTAGACGCCGTTGATGCCACCGACGCACACGCGTTTCTGCGGTGCTTCGCCCGGTACGAAACCGAGGATGTCTTCACGCCAGATCGGCTTGCCACCCAGGTGCGAAGCCAAGTGAACCACCGGGCTGTAGCCACCGGAGCTGGCAACCACGTCGCAGTCGAGCCATTCGCCAGGGCTGGTCACGGTGTGGGCCTTGACGTCGATGGCGGCCACACGGGCAGCGGTCACGTGCTTGCTGCCACGAGCCTCGATCACGGCACTGCCGGTGAGGATGCGGATGCCTTTGGCGCGGGCTTCTTCCACCAGCGCACCACGCGGATTGCTGCGGGCGTCGGCGATGGCCACCACTTGCAGGCTGGCATCGAGCCAATCCAGGGCAACGCGGTAGGCGTGGTCGTTGTTGGTCGACAGCACCAGCTTCTTGCCCGGTGCCACGCCGTAACGACGCACGTAGGTCGAGATGGCGCCGGCGAGCATGTTGCCCGGCACGTCGTTGTTGCCGTAGACCAATGGACGCTCGTGAGCGCCGGTTGCCAGTACCACGCGATTGGCGCGGACCCGGTGAATGCGCTGACGCACCTGGCCAATCGGTGCGCGGTCGCCGAGGTGATCGGTCAGGCGCTCGTGAATGGTCAGGAAGTTGTGGTCGTGGTAGCCGTTGACGGTGGCGCGCGGCAACAGCAGCACGTCCGGGGTGTTCTTCAGCTCGTCGATGACGCTGGCCACCCACTCCATCGCAGGCTTGCCGTCGAGGCTTTCGCGTGAATCGAGCAGGCTGCCGCCGAACTCTTCCTGTTCATCGGCGAGGATCACCCGGGCACCGCTGCGCGCAGCCGCCAGGGCAGCCGCCAGACCAGCAGGGCCAGCACCGACGATCAGCACGTCGCAGTGCTGGTTCATGTAGTCGTAGGTGTCCGGATCGTTTTCGGTCGGCGAGCGACCAAGACCGGCGGCCTTACGAATGTACTTCTCGTAGGTCATCCAGAACGATTGCGGGTACATGAAGGTTTTGTAGTAGAAGCCCGGTGGCATCAGCTTGCCGCCGACCTTGCCGAGAATCCCCATCATGTCGTTGTTCACGCTCGGCCAGCCGTTGGTGCTGGTGGCGACCAGGCCTTGATACAGCGCCTGTTGCGTGGCACGCACGTTCGGGATCTGCGTGGCTTCGGTGGCGCCGATCTGCAGTACCGCGTTCGGCTCTTCGGCACCGGCGGCGAAGATACCGCGCGGACGGGAATACTTGAAGCTGCGACCGATGATATCGACGCCGTTGGCCAGCAGTGCAGCGGCCAGGGAATCGCCTTCGAAGCCTTTGTAGTTCTGGCCGTTGAAGGTGAAGGTCAAGACTTTGTTGCGGTCGATCCGTCCGCCATTGGACAGGCGATTGATCTGGCTCATACCTTCTCTCCCAGAGCCGTGCTGGCCGCTTTCGGGCTATCGGTCTTGTCGGTGAATTGTGGCTTGGTGCCGATCTTGTAGGTTTCGAGAATCTCGTAGGTCACGGTGTCGCGGGTGACGTTGAAGTACTGACGGCAACCGGCGACGTGATCCCACAGCTCGTGGTGCAGACCGCGCGGGTTATCGCGGAAGAACATGTAGTCGCCCCACTCCTCGTCGGTGCAGCTGTTCGGATCCAGTGGGCGCGGGATGTGCGCCTGGCCGGATGCATGGAATTCCTCTTCGGAGCGCAGTTCGCCGCAGTGAGGACAGAAGATATGCAACATGGGGATTTCTCCTGTTAGTGGGCAACCGCAGCAGCGCCGTGTTCGTCGATCAACGCACCGTTGTGGAAACGGTCGATGGAGAAAGGTGCAGCCAGTGGGTGCATTTCACCCTTGGCCAGGCTTGCGGCAAATACGTTGCCCGAGCCAGGTGTAGCCTTGAAGCCACCGGTGCCCCAACCGCAGTTGAAGAACATGTTCGGTACCGGAGTTTTCGAAATGATCGGGCAGGCATCCGGCGTGGTGTCGACGATGCCGCCCCACTGACGGTTCATGCGTACCCGCGACAGCACCGGGAACATCTCGACGATGGCCTGGATGGTGTGTTCGATCACCGGGTACGAACCACGCTGGCCGTAGCCGTTGTAGCCGTCGATACCGGCGCCGATCACCAGGTCGCCCTTGTCGGACTGGCTGATGTAACCGTGTACGGCGTTGGACATGATCACGCTGTCGATAATCGGCTTGATCGGCTCGGACACCAGCGCTTGCAGCGGGTGGGATTCGATCGGCAGGCGGAAACCGGCGAGCTTGGCCATGTGCCCGGAGTTACCGGCGGTCACTACGCCGACGCGCTTGGCGCCGATGAAGCCCTTGTTGGTTTCAACGCCGATGCACACGCCGTTTTCCTTGCGGAAACCGATCACTTCGGTCTGCTGGATCAAGTCCACGCCGAGGGCGTCGGCGGCCCGGGCAAAGCCCCAGGCCACGGCATCGTGACGGGCCACGCCGCCGCGACGCTGGACGGTGGCGCCCATCACCGGGTAGCGGGTGTTCTTGGAGCAGTCGAGGTACGGAATCTCGTCGGCAACCTGCTTGGCATCGAGCAGTTCACCGTCCACGCCGTTGAGGCGGTTGGCGCTGACCCGACGCTCGGAATCACGAATGTCCTGCAGGGTGTGGCACAGGTTGTAGACGCCGCGCTGGGAGAACATCACGTTGTAGTTGAGGTCCTGGGACAGGCCTTCCCACAGTTTCATCGCGTGTTCGTACAGGTGCGCCGACTCGTCCCACAGGTAGTTGGAGCGAACGATGGTGGTGTTGCGCGCGGTGTTACCGCCGCCCAGCCAGCCTTTCTCGACCACGGCCACGTTGGTGATGCCGTGTTCCTTGGCCAGATAGTAGGCCGTGGCCAGACCATGCCCGCCACCACCGACGATGACCACGTCGTAGACCTTTTTAGGGGTCGGCGTGCGCCACATTTTCTGCCAGTTTTCATGATGGCTGAGAGAGTGTTTGAAGAGGCCGAAGCCCGAGTAGCGTTGCATAGTCATTTACTCCAAAACCGCACTCAGCGATAAACCGGGAAGTCCGCGCACAGGGCTGCCACTTGCTCGGCGACATTGGCCTCGACATCGGCGTCGCCGAGGTTGTCGAGGATGTCGCAGATCCAGCCGGCCAGCGTGACGCACTGGGTCACCTTGAAGCCGCGAGTGGTGACCGCCGGGGTGCCGATGCGCAGGCCAGAGGTCACGAACGGCGACTGTGGATCGTTCGGGACAGCGTTCTTGTTCACAGTGATGTGGGCGCGACCGAGTGCTGCATCCGCCTCTTTGCCGGTGAGGCCCTGACGGATCAGGCTGACCAGGAACAGGTGGTTGTCGGTACCGCCGGACACTACATCGTAGCCGCGTTTGATAAACACGCCGGCCATGGCCTGGGCGTTGTCGATCACTTGCTGTTGATAAGCCTTGAAGCCAGGCTCCAGCGCTTCCTTGAAGCACACCGCCTTACCGGCGATCACGTGCATCAGCGGGCCGCCCTGGGCACCGGGGAAAACTGCTGCGTTGAGCTTCTTCTCGATTTCTTCGTTGGACTTGGCCAGGATCAGGCCGCCACGTGGACCGCGCAGGGTCTTGTGGGTAGTCGTGGTGACCACATCGGCGTAAGGCAGCGGGTTCGGGTACAGACCAGCGGCAACCAGACCAGCCACGTGGGCCATGTCGACGAACAGCAGTGCACCGACCTTGTCGGCGATCTGGCGGAAGCGCGGGAAGTCGAGGGTCTTGGAGTAAGCCGAGAAGCCGGCGACGATCATCTTCGGCTTGTGCTCGACGGCCAGACGCTCGACTTCGTCGTAATCGATCAGGCCGGTGTTGGTATCGATGCCGTACTGCACGGCGTTGTACAGCTTGCCCGAGGACGACACTTTGGCGCCGTGGGTCAGGTGGCCGCCGTGGGCCAGGCTCATGCCGAGAATGGTGTCGCCGGCTTGCAGCAGGGCCAGGTACACGGCGCTGTTGGCCGAGGAACCGGAGTGCGGCTGGACGTTGGCGTAATCGGCACCGAACAGTTGCTTGGCGCGCTCGATGGCCAGCGCCTCAACCTTGTCGACGTGTTCGCAGCCACCGTAGTAGCGCTTGCCCGGATAACCTTCGGCGTATTTGTTGGTCAGGCCACTGCCTTGCGCTTCCATGACGCGTTTGCTGGTGTAGTTCTCTGACGCGATCAGCTCGATGTGATCTTCCTGACGTTGCTCCTCGGCATTCATCGCCGCCAGCAGTGCATCGTCGTAACCCTGGATCTGGTCTTGCTTGCTGAACATCGCGTCTCTCCCAGCGGCGGCGGTGCGCCATTCGTCTCGGTGAGGCACTGGCTTTTCGGCAGTGCCCTTTGGTAGCGATGGTATGACTGGCTTGGAGTCGTCAAATGCCTACGGGCGCCACGCAAAGGTGCGTTTACGACATGGGAAGAAAAGGCTGGCCTGAGGATATCTCTGTGGCGAGGGGGCTTGCCCCCGTTCGGCTGCGAAGCAGTCGCAGTTTCAGCAGGTGCGGTTTATCTGAAAAACTGCCTTTTAAGCGTTTGGGGCCGCTACGCAGCCCAACGGGGGCAAGCCCCCTCGCCACAAAAGCAGGGTCAGGCGATAACCTGTCGCACTGCGAGCAACAGCAGAAAATGCAAGGGATAGAGCGCATACGCCCAGCGCCGCATCGGTGGTGGTTTTACGCCCTTTGCATGTCGCAATAAGAACAGCCCGAGCCATGGCGCAATCAGGCACGTGACGATGGCCGGAATTGCCGCGACATTGCCCAGGCGAGTGGCGTAATACAGCACCTGCCACTGATTGGCCGCCAGGCATACCAACCCCGCCAACAGCGCGAAATACCAGGGCCGTTGCAGTACCGGCAGCATCGCCAGCGGCAACAGAACGCCAAAGAAACCGAACATCAATCGCTGGGAGAAAAACCCTGCCAGCAGCAACGCGCCGACGGCCAGCAGGCGCGACGCAAGCACCGGCTGCTGCCAGCCACGAATCACCAGCAAGCCCAGGGCAAGGGTGGGCAGCACGTTCAAGGTGTCGGGATTGTGAATATACATCCGGTAAGGAATTTCACTCACCGCGCTAAACAGCAACAACCAGCCCAGATAGCGCCATTGCCCACCGTCCACCAGAACAGGCTTTCGTGACAGATTGGCCGCCATCGCCAGGCAGAACCACGGGAATGCCAGCCGCCCCGGCACATACAACAGATCGGCGGAATAACCGACATATCGCAGGTGATCGAGCACCATGCTTAAAAGCGCCAACCACTTGAGCAGATCCAGTGCCCCGTCGCGCTGCTTTAAGTGCATGGCCTTGTGCATCGTCACGTGCATAATTGCCCTTCGACTGTGTATGTTCCCGACAGCGACATCCTGTGCGCTCCACCTGACGATCTTGGGTACAGTGCGCACCCTCATTGACCACGGGACGCTTCACCATAGGCATCTCGACCACGGAAGCAGGCCATGACCGACAAGAGCCAACAATTCGCCAGCGACAACTATTCCGGCATCTGCCCTGAAGCCTGGGCCGCCATGGAGCAGGCCAACCACGGCCACCAGCGCGCATACGGCGACGACGAATGGACCGCCCGCGCCTCCGACGGATTCCGCAAACTGTTCGAAACCGACTGCGAAGTGTTTTTTGCCTTCAACGGCACCGCCGCCAACTCGCTGGCGCTGTCGTCGTTGTGCCAGAGTTACCACAGCGTGATCTGCTCGGAAACCGCCCACGTCGAAACCGACGAATGCGGCGCCCCGGAATTCTTCTCCAACGGCTCCAAACTGCTGATCGCCCGTACTGAAAACGGCAAGTTGACCCCGGAATCGATCCGCGAGGTCGCGCTCAAGCGCCAGGACATCCACTACCCGAAACCCCGTGTGGTGACCCTGACCCAGGCCACCGAAGTCGGCAGCGTCTACACCCCGGACGAAATCCGCGCCATCAGCGCCACCTGCAAGGAACTGGGCCTGAACCTGCACATGGACGGCGCACGATTCTCCAACGCCTGCGCCTTCCTCGGCTGCACCCCGGCTGACCTGACCTGGAAGGCCGGCGTCGACGTGCTGTGCTTCGGCGGCACGAAAAACGGCATGGCCGTGGGCGAGGCGATTCTGTTCTTCAACCACAAACTGGCCGAAGACTTCGATTACCGCTGCAAACAGGCCGGACAGCTTGCTTCAAAAATGCGCTTCCTGTCGGCGCCGTGGGTCGGGATCCTGGAAAACGACGCCTGGCTCAAATACGCCAACCACGCCAACCACTGCGCGCAATTGCTGGCCGAACTGGTCAGCGACATCCCCGGCGTGGAGCTGATGTTCCCGGTACAGGCCAACGGCGTGTTCCTGCAACTGTCGGAACCGGCCATCGCCGCACTGACCGCCAAGGGCTGGCGTTTCTACACTTTCATCGGCAACGGCGGCGCACGCTTCATGTGCTCGTGGGACACCGAGCAAGAGCGCGTGCGTGAATTGGCGAAGGACATTCGCGAAGTGATGTCTCACTAACACTCTAAACCCTGTGGGAGCGAGCTTGCTCGCGATGAGGTCAGCACATCCAGCATTGATGTCGACTGACACTCCGCTATCGCGAGCAAGCTCGCTCCTACAGGGTGTACCCACCTCTACGTTCGCACCTGAAGACTTCGTCTACATTGTTTGTCGAGCCTTTGCTCACATAACAACAATCAGGAGCGTACGCATGTCATTGCAAGGCAAAACCCTGTTCATCACCGGCGCCAGCCGCGGCATTGGTCGCGAGATTGCGCTGCGCGCCGCGCGCGACGGGGCCAACATTGTGATCGCCGCCAAAAGCGCCGCCCCCCACCCCAAGCTGCCGGGCACGATTTTCAGCGTGGCCCAGGAAGTCGAAGCCGCAGGTGGCAAGGCACTGGCCCTGCAAGTGGATGTGCGCGATGAAGATGCCGTGCATCAGGCCCTGGCCCAGGCCAACGAACATTTCGGTGGCATCGATGCACTGATCAACAATGCCGGGGCGATCAAGCTCACCGGGGTTCAACACCTCGAACTCAAGCGCTTTGACCTGATGCACCAGATCAACACCCGCGCCGTATTGCTGTGCAGCCAGGCTGCGTTGCCGTACCTGAAGAAGTCCAGCGGCCATATCCTCAACCTCTCGCCGCCGCTGAACCTGGCCGCCAAGTGGTTCGCGCAATACAGCCCCTATACCGTGACCAAGTACGGCATGAGCATGCTGACCCTGGGCATGAGCGAGGAATTCAGGAATTACGGGATCAGCGTCAACTCGCTATGGCCACAGACGATGATCGCCACCGCTGCCATCGAGTTTCAGTTGGGGTCGAGGGAATCGTTCAAGCATGCGCGCCTGCCTGCGATCATGGCGGATGCGGCGCATGTGATTCTGAGCAGCGCAAACCGCAGCCTGACCGGGCGTTTGCTGATCGATGAGGAGATTCTGCGGGAAAGCGGTGTGACGGAGTTCGAACACTATCGGTTCGCGCCGGACAGCAACGACAAGCTGATGACCGACTTGTTTATCGACTAAACACCCTCCCCTGTAGGAGCGAGCCTGCTCGCGATGAACCTGAGAACACCGCGGGGGTCAGGTTGTCAGCGTTATCGTTGACGTCCATCGCGAGCAGGCTCGCTCCTACAGGGACTATTGCGCAACCATTAGAATTCGATGCGCACGTCGCCTTTAGGCACACTGCAGCACGAAAGAATGAACCCTTCTGCTTCGTCTTCCTCGGTGATCCCGCCGTTGTGGTCCATTTCCACTTCACCACCCAGCTTCAACACCTTGCAGGTGCCGCAGATACCCATGCCGCACGCTTTCGGAATCATCAGGCCGACCTTGGCCGCCGCCGCATGCACGGTCTCGCCCGGGGCCACACGGATGCTCTTGCCGGACGCCGTGAACTCCACCTGGTGCAGATCCGCCACGTCGACTTCCGGTGCCTCGGCCGCTTGCTCGGCGTGTTCCACGGCGTCGGCGCGCGCCTCTGGCGGGGTCGCACCGAAGGATTCTTCGTGATAACGCGACATGTCGAAGCCAGCGGCTTCCAGCAAGCGCTTGACCGCATTCATATACGGTGTCGGGCCGCAGCAGAACACTTCGCGCTCAAGGAAGTCAGGCGCCATCAATTCAAGCATTCTGTGGTTCAGGTAACCGCGATAACCGGCCCAGGGCTCACCCATACCGTGCTTCTCGCAGATCAGGTGCAGGCTGAAGTTGTCGATCCGCGACGCCATGTGTTCCAGCTCACGGTGGTAAATGATGTCCTTGGGCGAACGGGCGCTGTGGATAAACACCATGTCGACATTGCCGTTGGTGTCGTAGAACCAGCGCGCCATGGACATGACCGGCGTGATACCGACGCCGCCGCTGAGGTAAAGCACCTTTGGCGCGGTGAAGTCCATGGCATTGAACAGCCCGACCGGTCCGTGCACCGCCAGCTCCTGGCCTTCGTGCAGGGTGTCGTGCAGCCAGTTGGAGACCTTGCCACCCGGTACGCGCTTGATGGTCACCGAAAAGCTGTACGGCACCGATGGCGAGCTGGAAATGGTGTACGAACGCATGATCGGCTGGCCTTCAATCTCCAGCTCCAGGGTGACAAACTGCCCCGGTTTGAAGAAGAACATGATCGGCTGATCGGCCATGAAGCAGAAGGTGCGCACATCCCAGGTTTCCTGGATGACTTTGACGCAACGGACGATGTGCCGACCATTGGCCCAGGTCTGGGTGGTTACCGGATTCAGGAAACTATTGGACATGCTGATCTCCACGGCCGACTGCCGGCCTTCATGTTGGCGATTCTGCGTATAGCGCAGATCACCCATTTACCTATCTGCGACATTGACATGCTTATCGCGACCAGCCCCCAACGACTGGGGCTTGCGCGTCGGGAACAGATTGCACCATGTCGCCCATGGATAAGGTTCTGGCCTGCGCCGGCCCCACACTCGCCCCATACCAAGACACATTCTTTACACCTTGCGTAGCAACCCTGATCAGCCACTTTCGCGGCCACGCAGATGGCCTTGAGGAAATACACGATGGACGTCACTACTACCCTGAGCCTGGGCGATCCGCTGGAACCCGCACGCAAGGCCACCGCGCAGATGCTGCAAGAGCGCGAGCGCACGTTCTCGCTGCCGCAGCCGTTTTACTCCGACGAGCGCCTGTTTGATATCGACATGCAGGAAATCTTTCAGAAAGAGTGGTTGATCGCTGGCATGACCTGCGAGATCCCTACCAAGGGCAACTACCTGACCCTGCAGATCGGCAAGAACCCGATCATCGTGATCCGTGGCGCCGAAGGCGTGGTGCACGCGTTCCACAACGTCTGCCGCCACCGTGGCTCGCGCCTGTGCACCAGCGACAAGGGCAAGGTCGCCAAGCTGGTTTGCCACTATCACCAGTGGACCTACGAACTCGACGGCCGCCTGCTGTTCGCCGGCACCGAAATGGGCGCCGACTTCGACATGAACCAGTACGGCCTCAAGCCGGTGAACGTGAAGACCGCCGGCGGCTACATCTTCATCAGCCTGGCGGAGAACCCGCCGGCCATCGATGACTTCCTGTCGACGCTCAACCACTACATGGAACCGTACGACATGGAGAACACCAAGGTGGCGGTGCAAACCACCTTGATGGAAAAGGCCAACTGGAAACTGGTGCTGGAAAACAACCGCGAGTGCTACCACTGCAACGCGTCGCACCCGGAACTGTTGAAAACCCTGCTGGAGTGGGACGACGTCACCGACCCGCGCGCCGACCAGGCCTTCAAGGACCACGTAGCCGCCTCCGCCGCTGCCTGGGAAGCCGAGAAAATCCCTTACGCCCACGCCAGCTTCGGCCTGCGCAACCGCATCGTGCGCATGCCGCTGCTCAAGGGCACCGTGTCGATGACCATGGACGGCAAGCAGGGCTGCGCCAAGCTGATGGGTCGCATCAAGAACCCAGACCTGGGCTCGATGCGCATCCTGCACCTGCCGCACTCCTGGAACCACTGCATGGGCGACCACATCATCGTGTTCACCGTGTGGCCGATCAGCGCCCAGGAAACCATGGTCACCACCAAGTGGATCGTGCACAAGGACGCGGTCGAAGGCGTGGACTACGACGTGGAGCGCATGCGCCAGGTCTGGGACGCCACCAACGACCAGGACCGTCGCCTGGCCGAAGAAAACCAGCGCGGCATCAACTCCACTGCTTATCAGCCGGGTCCGTATTCCAAGACCTATGAGTTTGGTGTGGTGAATTTTGTGGATTGGTACAGCGAGCGGCTGTTGAACAACCTCGGGGCCGAGCCTGCGCCGTATCTCAAAGGGGTTCCGGTTAGCGGCTAACACTAGAAGAGTTGAATCGGTTGAGGCCTGTGTACCACTCGATACACGGGCCTCATTTCTTTCAGGGCTGGGGATGAACGGGCAATCTAACCCAATCTGATTCGGTGCCATTTACAAACTTGCATCTGACACCAACTGCAATGGGAATGAGGGGAATCAAATTTTCAAGAGTGAACGTTCTTGTAGTCCCTAATTGAGTTTCAGACTCCACAATGAAAACCTTGAAAACGTAACCAGTTACATTATCAGCCCCTTCCACGGGAAGATCCCAGGCAAAAGAGACACTGCGATTACCATTAGCAGTTATTCGGAAATTAACGGGTTCACTGCCGCCGCCACTGGAAGTCTTAAACGTAATGCTTGCGTAATCGGATAACTTGAGATCCCAAGCTACAGAGCGAACATAAAATGTATAAGTCTCGTCCGAATTCAAACTATCAATCACTACACTGTTTTGAAGTGAAGATATTGGCGATGCATCATTACCGATATAGTACTGAGAGGAGACTACGCCTGGGCTGGAATTTTGCCATTCAAATTTCGCCGAAACCATACCAGGCACCACTGTAAGATCTTTAGGTGGTAGTGGTTTATCCAAGACATTGAACGTGATTGATGGACAATACGCAGATCGAATGCCATTTAATACTTGATAACAGGTTAAGGTAACTTTTCCAGGCGGAAAGGTTGTAGCAGAAAAACTAGCCCATCGCCCATCTGCGTTGACATCGACCTGACCGCAAGGAATAAGACTGCCATCGCGTATTTCGAAAAAATGAACTATTGCACCGAGTATACCATCTTCCCCACTAATCAATGGAATAGCTGTCACTTGTGAGTTATAAGCAGGCGTTAAGATTTTAGGCATCAGTGGCAGGTTGATAGTTAATCGGGTAGGTTCCGAGAATGAAGAGGTGACACCCTCAAGACGCTGGATACATCCCAAGGAGAATTGCCGCCCCGGGAAACTGATACTGGGCTCCCCGCCCCACTGCCCATCCAACCCTACCGTTGCCTGACCATATAAGGGTGTAGAAGTACCACTTTTGTAAAACAAAACCGTCGCGCCTGGTTTACCCTCTCCGCTTATCCAAGGCTTGGGGGTTTCTACAGTGGAACCATCGATGGGCATGAGTATCCTTGGAGCAGGAATTCCAAGATTGAATGTCACGGGGGTCGAGGGCTCTGACCTGACTCCGTTTAGCTGCTGTACACAGCTCAGGGAAAATTGCGGCCCGGTTAAATCAATAATTGTGTTTCCAATCCACGCCCCATCAGCACCCGCCGCTGCCGAACCGTAAACAGGTGAACTGGTCCCACTCCTGTAGAACACAACCGTTGCGCCAGGCAGCGCTCCGTTGCCGCTGATCAATGGCCTGGGCGTCGTCACAGTAGAGCCTTCGGATGGCTCAAGAATGCTTGGAGCAGGAATTCCAACATTGAATGTGACTGACGCGGGCTCTGAGCCCACGCCGTTTAAAGTCTGTCTACAAGCCAGGGAGAACTGCCCCAGAGGAAACTGTCTGCTGTTGAAGCCTGACCACTGACCATTTTCATCCGCCACAGCCCTACCGTAGTCGAGTATAAAATCCCCGCTCCTGTGGAACCATACTGTTGCACCGGGTAACGCGCCCTCGCCACGTATCAATGTTGTAACGCTCACATATTCTGAGCCGTCGGACGGTGCAAGAATGGTTGGGGGATTCATGAATGTGAATGTTACGGGCTCCGAGAACGGCGAGGTCACACCAGCCAGCCGCTGCAAACACCGCAACGAAAACGCCTGCCCTGGCAAATCCGCCTCAGCTTTTCCGAACCAACTTCCATTTGAATCCACGCGTGCAGAGCCGTAGTAAGTGGGCGGCTCCTTCGTATCATAGAACTCAACCGATGCATCAGCTACAGCCCCCCGGCCGTTAATATCAGGTTTTCTGTTGCCCACCATACTGCCATTGGCAGGATTTCTGATTTCAGGCGACAACAGGGTTCCTACGTACCGAATGGTAATGGGCGATGTCCAATGGGAGCCGTGACCATTCAGTTTCTGCCAGCAACTCAACTCGTAAACCTGAGGCGGTGTCACCACCGAAATTTCCCAGGTTCCTTCATTGTCGACAACGCCTGCCCCATATTCAATGCCACCTTCACCTTCGCCGCTGAGGGTAATTATTGCTCCGGGTGCTCCAACTCCTGCCACGGTCAGCCTAGGCCCAAACACAATTTCTCCCTCTGAGGGCCTCAAAATAGCCAACCGAGGACGTACCGGCTTGCCGATATTGCTTTCAATACAATGCCGAATAAACGCCGCACTTTCACGCGTAACAAAATCAAAATTGATAATGTTGCTTTTGCGCTGCCAATCTCCACCCACGGGGTACCACTGACGGAGTGTCGAAATAATACTTCCCGGCCCACCAGCAGTACTATAAGTTGTTGCGGTCATCGACCAGGGCACATCGTTAAAGGGCGGATTATTCATTACACCAGCGATATGACCGTAAAGGCGCTCCGCACTGACGGCTCCATCACCTACCCACTGATGCTTTATTTTAGTCCAGAAGTACGTATAGTCACGCGCCCCACCCTCATAGACCTCCGGCGGCACGGCAACAATCATGTTGCGCCCTGGATATCTTGCTTTTATTTGTTCGAGGGTTAACTCTCTGGCGCTACGCGGGAGCATTCGTCCGGTGTACTGCCGCATGAAATGAGCATGAATGGCCGCGTAAGGAACCGGCCTGTCGTCGCGTTGGACATAAAATGCATGAAAATCCAGAATGACTATTTCTCCGGGATTGGCTTCATGAAAGCGATTGAGATCATTCAACATATCGGCAAACGTTCTACCCGACTGCAAGTTATGAGTGAACAGCAACCCTCTGTTGACGTCACCATAGCCCGCAAACCACTTAAGCCGGATATCTAAAACTCGTACACCATTATCGAGCTGATGGCGAAAACTCTTATCCTGGCAGGTGATATAAGAATTCGAATACCCGGCCTCGTAATCCATCCCCGAATTATGAGCACTGGCCAGGCTAAGCTCACCGAGCGTCAAATGCTTTATCGACGAATGAAGATCAGTCATCCAGCGATTCAAGCTATAGGCATAAAGGTCTGAATCAACACTTTGAAGGCTATTTTCGTCGTCCATACCGATCTCCACTGGGGAATTCACGAGACTAAGAGGGTAGTGGGACTGTCTCTTTTCATAACCTGTAATAAATGACAGCTTTTTAGATCTTTTCTGTCCAAGCACGCCGCTGCTGAGAACAGTTAATACTTTCGCTTGCGCATTTATAGGGACATGTCAGTAACGAACAACCCGTCGACCTGTTCAAAATACGATCAATTCCGCTCAGGGTTATAGCCAGCAGGTCTCCTGGCCCTATGCCAACATGTTATCCACAGATCCACACACAGCAGATGGGGACAACTGAATGAAACGTGCGCCTTTGCGGCAAAAAAATTGAAGAAAAAGCGTGACTTACTCAGGGCGGTTGATTCTGCAGGCGACTGATCATTTATTGACCAACGGCTTGGAGAACAGATAATCCGTGCCCTCCAGCGGACGACGAACACCTTATCCACAGAAGCGCCAACAGACTTTGGGGGCAACTTGTGCACTGTCGCCATATCTTGTGGAAAACCCTGTCCAGACAGCAGATTTCAAGGCGTTCAGTGTGCATCGAGGGGTATTAACACACATTTGGTTATTTATTGATCAAAACCTTGAAGGGCCCGATTAACAAGGCTTACAGCCGATAGCAAACATCTTATCCACAGAAGCGCCAACAGAGATTGGGGGCAAGTCTGCATCAGCAGCAGCACATATCCCCTTGAAAAAGCATGGAAAAACCACGAGCCAGGCTGGGTGTTTTTTGATCGACGCCATGCAAGGCTTGATTTGTATGGGGTGTAGCGAGGGGCGAACATGTTATCCACAGAACCACCAACAGGGATTGTGGGTAACCGTCCAAGCTGTTCAGACTCTATTGAGGCATGAGCGACCTGAATCGAGATCCAGGTTCAATTCAAAGTCTTTGAAGGCGCGCCATCCGAGTAATATCGACGGCACGTATTGTCCGTCCACCAACGACGGCGGGATGGTAAAGCCCGGGTAGTATTTGTAGCTGACCACCAAGGTGTCGCCTTGCAGGGCCAATACGCCGGTGAAGCGTTGAAAGTGCTTATTGTCGCCGGTGTAAACGTTCGAGCCTCCCGGTGTCAGCGCCTGCGCCACGCTGACGTGCCTGCCGGGCGACGCGGCCGTCAGGTAGTCGACATTTCCCGTATCGATGATGGCTTGCGTTGTCCGACGATCCAGCTGTGCGGCAACTACCAGCCGTTGGTTGAGATCCAGGCGGCTCAAGACAATTGGCGCATCACAGCGCCGGGCAGGCGGCGGATTAAGCTCCAGTGTTCTCCTGGTTATCTTCAAGCGCCCCAGCTTGCTGATCAGATCCAGCCCCAACAAATTATCCCGGTCGCTGACAAAGACCAGGACGTTCCTGAACTCACGGGTGCCGACTCTCAATGACCCGAGAATTCCCAACCTCGCGGCCAGGCCCCTTTCGCCATAAAACGTGCTGTAGCGATAATGAGCATCGGGCAACATCCTGATCCCCAACTGTTTCGCAGTTTCAATGTTGACCCGGGTTTGCGGTGCCCCCGTGTCCAGTACAAAACGCGCCGAGACACCGTTGGCCGTTCCGACTTCGATAAATGGCAGCGATTGTTCAGCGATGTAGAAGTCATTGGCATACGGATGGAGCTGCAGCACCTCATGTCGCGCAGATCCCTTGACCGAGAAATTGCCAGCCCTCGTCAGAATAGCCAGTGATTCGCTGCCAAACATGGAGAACAGGGCATTCAGGTCGGCATCGACCGCAATCGCCCGGGCATGCTTGCCCTTGATGGCCAGATAGTATTCGGGGATTTGGTTGGCGGCCTTGGCTTCGAGCATTCTGGCCAGGACCGTCACTGAACAGCTGAGGTGCTTATCGGCATCCAGTACCTTGTCGCACTGCTGCCGTAGCTGCGCCAGGGACGCGTCGCGCCCCTGCCCGGTCTCCAGCCATTGATAAAAGTCCTGATCAGCCACGGGCACGTTTGCCGGGACAGCAGACAGCAAGCCGGTGGATATCCACAGGGTCGATGCAAAAAGCGCCGGAAGAGCGAAAGTCTTCATGTTCAAGCCAGTCATAAAAACCGGATTTCATGAGTCAGCGCTGAACGTCTGAAAACTCCCTAAAGCGTGTCGCACCCTTGATCAGCGCATAGAAAACTGTAGCTCATCGCCCTCGTCAACGTGGAACGAGGGCGCGTGGCGTTGGGGATAACCTTCGCTGGTTAGAACCCCCGCAGACTCAGGGCCTGTGCATAAGATAGGCGTCACCGGTGACGCGGATCATGGGATGAGGGGTGACCTGGCAGGTTTTGATGATCTCGAAACCGTGCCGCTCGTAAAAGCGCCGGGCGCCAGTGTTGGCGGCATAGTCGATCAGGCTCAGGCCATTGAGCCCCAGTTGGTCGGCACGTTCTTGAGCATGGGCGAGAAACTGCACGCCCAGGCCCCTGTTGCGCCAGCCCTCGTGCAGGGCAAGGCTGGAGATATAGAGTGTGTCGGGCACTTCCATGTCGGCGTAAGGCGCCAGTACCGGGTCGGTCGTCGGCACCGCCAGTGGATCGTGGCGCATCACGTAGCTGTGCATCATGCCAATGACCTGGCCACCGGCCTCGGCAATCAGGCAATTCTGGTAGGAGAAATCCACGTCGTCCCGGGCATACCGAATGGTGCCGACGTCCAACAGATCCTGGCCGGGCTCCGCGATCTGGCTCCAGATGTAGTCTGAAGCGCCTTCGGATGAAATCTGGAACAACCGCGCAATCTCACGCGCATCCGCGCGGACTGCCGAACGAAATTCAACTGTCATTGTTTCCCCGTGAATTCTGGTAATGCAGGCATCCGGTGGGACCAGTGTTAGCGTTCACCGAAGATCAAAGTTGTAGGAGCGAGCCTGCTCGCGAAAAACCTGAGGACACCACAGTCATTCAGACATCCCGCGTCATCGTTAACCACC
Organism: Pseudomonas jessenii; assembly: GCF_002236115.1. GTDB lineage: Bacteria > Pseudomonadota > Gammaproteobacteria > Pseudomonadales > Pseudomonadaceae > Aquipseudomonas > Aquipseudomonas jessenii. The sequence goes on from NZ_NIWT01000005.1 coordinate 143,889, forward strand.
ATCGCGAGCAGGCTCGCTCCTACAGGAGATCTGTGCTGAAACCGGGTTAGCGGACCACACCTTCCTCAATCAGCAGCTTGAGGATCGCTTCTGCCCCCGCTTGCGCCGTAACGCCTTTGAGCACTTGCCCACCACCACCGCTGGCCTTGGCCGTCGCGGCTTTCATGCGATCGGCGCCGCTCTTGGCCTTGATCACCTTAAGGCGCTTGGGCCGTGGCTTGGCCGGCTGCAGGGTGGCGACCGCGAGCAGTTCATCGTCGATGACCTCGACGTCCTGTGCCTGCAGCACGCCGCGTCGGGCCGGGCCGTACGCACTCTGCCGTGGCTTGGGCGCGGCGTTATCCACAGTCGCCAGGAACGGCAAGCGAACCTTCAAGCGACGACGCTGACCACGCGGCAACGCTTGCAGCACCAGCGCCGAACCGCCATCGATGGACTCGACTTGCGCCAACCCCACCACCAGCGGCCAGCCCAGGTTTTCAGCGAGGAGGAATGGCAACATGCCCGATCCTTCGCCGGTTTCCGCCTGGCTGCCGGTCAACACCACCTGGGCCCCGGCATCGCGCAGATAATCGGTCAGCGCCGGCAGCGCGTCGGCGCCTTGTGGTTGTTCCAGCACGTGCAGTTGTTCCAGGCCCATGCCCAGATACGCACGCAATGCAGGCTCGGTGATGTCGCCGGCATGCAGCACCTGCAAGTTATCCCCAGCCAATTGCAGGCCCAGTTCCACCGCCCGCGCATCCTGTTCCGCGCGACGCGGCCGACCGGACGTCGGGTGGGCGCCGATGGACACCAGGCTGATGATTTTCGTGCTCATAACCCTTTCCTTCCCTTAAGCCGCATCGCGCTTGGCGTCGTTGCGGTAAGCCGCTACCGCATCGATCAAGGCTTGAAGAATCTCGGCACTTTCGCCAATCACCGACAGGTCGGCCCGTTTGATCATGTCGCAGCCAGGGTCGAGGTTGATCGCCACCACCTTGTCGCAGGCACCAATGCCTTGCAGGTGCTGGATCGCCCCGGAAATCCCCACCGCCACATAGACCCGTGCGGTGACCCAGGTGCCGGATGCCCCGACCTGACGGTCGCGAGCCATAAAGCCGTCGTCCACCGCCACCCGCGATGCGCCTTCGGTCGCGCCGAGGGCTTCGGCAGTCCTGTGGAAAAGTCCCCAGTCCTTGACCCCATTGCCGCCGGAGAAAATGAACTCGGCTTCGGCCATGGGGATTGCCGCCGGATCGACGGCCACTGCGCCCAGATCTTCGATTCGCGACAGGCTGCGTGCCACGGTTGTGGATAACTCCACGGGCAGCGCTTCGTGACGGGTTTCGCTGACCGGCTCGGCGCACTCGGCAGCCGCCAGAATCAGTCGCGCCAGCGGACGGGCAAGGTCTTGCAGGCCAGCACCGGCGCGGCCGATGCACTCCTGATCCTTGACTTGCCAGACCCGCGTGGCCGGGCGCTCGCCCAGTGCTGCGGCAAAACGTCGGCCGAGTTCGCCACCACCGCTGCGGCTGTCCGGCAGCAACCAGTGATGCGGGCTGAACTGGTTATCCACAGCCCGCAGGCCCTGGACCCGTTGTTCCGGTGCATAACCGCTGAATTCTTCGCCGTCCAGCACCAGCAGGCGGTCGACGCCCGCCGTGGCGAAAGCGTTTTCCTTGTGTTCGCCGAACACCACGGCCAGCACTGCACCGTCCTTGCCGGCCAGTTGATGAGCCAGGCCCAGCAGGTCGCGGTCGTGGCTGCTCAAGCGGCCGCCGACCATGTCCGGCACCACGCTGATGTAAAACGCTGGCGCGGCCACCTGATGCAGCGGCAATTGCACTTCGACGGCAGCCGAGCGTTTGGTCGCCCCGCCCTGCTGTGCGCCACTGCGGTCAATGCGCTTGATGCCGTTGGGGCCAATGAAACCGACACCATGGGGATTCTTGCGGATGACGCCGTTAGGCCCCATCCAGCTGTGTTGCGCTGGCTGCATGGCCGCGTGCAGCGGGTGCAGACGGTTGCGGGCGATCCATTCGGCGCGAGGGTCGCGGCGGATAATGTCACTCATCAATGCACCTCCGCAGGTTCACGTTTGGCCGGTGCCGAAGGCTTTCCCGGCGCGGCGTCTTCAAGCAACGCGTCCGCCACCAGCTCGGCAATGTCCTTGATCAGCGGCCTGGGTTCGACCACGCCTTCGAGCATCGCCGTGCACTGTGGACAACCCACGGCCACCAGTTCGGCGCCGGTTTCGCGGATGTCTTCCATGCGCATGTCGGGAATGCGTTGCTTGCCAGGGATGTCGGTGATCGGCGCGCCGCCACCACCGCCGCAGCAGCGGGAGCGGAAACCGGAGCGTTGCATTTCTTTCACTTCAATCCCGAGCGCACGCAGTACCTGGCGCGGTGCCTCGTATTCGCCGTTGTAACGGCCGAGGTAGCACGGATCGTGATAGGTCACGCTATCGCCTTTGTGCTGGCCAAGATTGAGCGCGCCAGCATCGATGATTTCCGCCATGTAGGTGCTGTGGTGCTGCACCAGGTAGTTACCATCGAAGGCGCCGTACTCGTTTTTCAGCACGTGGAAACTGTGCGGATCGCAGGTGACGATACGGTTGAAACTGTATTTGGCCAGGGTCTGGATGTTGCGCTTGGCCAACAGCTGGAAGGTTGCTTCGTCGCCCAGGCGCCGGGCCACGTCACCGCTGTCGCGCTCTTCGAGGCCGAGCACGGCGAAGTCGATTTTCGCCGCCTTGAGCACTTTGACGAAGGCGCGCAGGGTGCGCTGGTTACGCATGTCGAAGGCACCGTCGCCGACCCAGAACAGCACGTCGGTGGATTTCTTTTCTCCGAGCAGGTTGAGGTTCAGGTCCGCTGCCCAGTTCATCCGCCCGCCCGGCGCGAAACCGCCAGGGTTGTCGGTGGCGATCAGGTTTTCCAGGACTTCGGCACCCTTGTTCGGGGTCGCGCCTTTTTCCAGGGTCAGATGACGGCGCATGTCGACGATGGCATCGACGTGCTCGATCATCATCGGGCATTCCTCGACGCAAGCGCGGCAGGTGGTGCACGACCACAGCGTCTCGGCATCTACCAGACCGTTGACGATCGGCTGATGCGGATTGCCCGCGTGTTCGCCAATGGCTTTGCCTGGATACGGGCTGCCGGCGAACTTGGCATCGGTGCCACCGGCCAGGCCGACGACCATGTCCTGAATCAGTTTTTTCGGGTTCAGCGGCTGACCGGCGGCGAAGGCCGGGCACGCTGCTTCGCATTTACCGCACTGCACGCAGGCGTCGAAGCCGAGCAACTGGTTCCAGGTGAAATCCTTGGGTTTTTCCACACCCAGTGGCGCGGTCAGGTCGCTAAGATCCAGCGGTTTCAACCCCGTGGAACGACCACCACCAAAACGTTCGGCGCGGCGGTGCCAAGCCAGGTGCAGGGCACCGGCAAAGGCGTGTTTCATCGGCCCGCCCCAGGTCATGCCGAAGAACAGTTCCGACACGCCCCACAACACGCCAACCCCGAGAATCGCCGCCAACAGCCAGCCACCGAAATTTTCCGGCAGGATGCCCGCCACCGGCAGGGTCAACAGGAAGAACGAGGCCGAAAACGCCAGCAGGCTTTTCGGCAGGCGCATCCACGGGCCTTTCGACAGGCGCGACGGCGGATTGCGCCGACGCAGGTAAACGAAGATCGCACCAACGAACATCACCGCCGACATCAGCAGCAACGCATAGCCGAGGAAGCGGTTATGCAGGCCGAAACCATGCACCAGAATCGCCAGCACGATGGACGCCACCGCACCGCCAGCCGTGGCGACGTGGGTGTTGGCAATGTATTTGTCCCGCGCTACCACATGGTGCAAGTCGACCATGTAGCGCTTGGGCATGGCGAACAGGCCGCCGATCAGGTCGACCTTGGAGGCTCGGCCCCGGCGCCACATGGCCACCCGCCGCAACGCGCCCAGGACACCAAGGCCCAGGGCGGCGAACAACAGGATTGGAAGAAGGGTGTTCAACATGGTGAAGCTCCCAAAGACCTCGGGCTTAACTACCTGGATACCTTGCTCGACTCCCTGTAGGAGCGAGCTTGCTCGCGATGGGCGTTAACGATGACGCGTGCGGTCTGGAAGAACGCGGCGCCTTCAAATTCATCGCGAGCGAGCTCGCTCCTACACAGGGTTATGTGCAAGCCGTTAGAAATCCTTGCACAGCCGCAGCGCGTCGTAGATCGCCGCGTGCACGTTACGCTGGGCCACGCAGTCGCCGATGCGGAACAGCAGGTAGCCGTCGCCGCTCTGTTCCAGGCAAGGTTGCGGCTTGATCGCGAACAAGGCTTCGACGTCGATCTGGCCTTTGTTGCGCGAGCCTTCCTTCAGCGCGTAGTAGATTTCTTCGTCCGGACGCACGCCGTTTTCCACGACCACTTGGTCAACCACCCGCTCCTCTTTGGCGCCGGTGTATTCGTTTTCCAGTACCGCTACGAGCTTGTCGCCTTCGCGGTAGACCTTCTCCAGCATCATGTCGCCGGTCATGATCACTTCTTTCGGATACATGCTGCGGTAGTAAGTCGGGAACGACGTACCGCCAATCGCCACACCAGGCTTGATGTCGTCGGTCACGATCTCGACCTGGCTGCCCTTGTCGGCGAGGAAGTCGGCGGTCGACATGCCGGTGAACTCGCAAATGGTGTCGTAGACCAGCACGTTCTTGCCCGGTGCCACCTTGCCATCGAGGATGTCCCAGCTGCTGACCACCAGGCCTTCAGCCGCGCCCCAGTGTTCGTTCTGCTCGATGAACGGATGACCGCCGACGGCCAGCACCACCACGTCCGGACGCAGGTCCATGATGGTTGGCGCGTCAGCCGCGGTGCCCAGGCGCAGGTCGACTTTCAACCGCGCCAGTTCCAGTTGATACCAGCGGGTGATACCGGCGATCTGGTCCCGTTGCGGGGCTTTCGATGCGGTGGTGATCTGCCCGCCGATGAATTCCTTTTTCTCGAACAGGGTCACATCGTGGCCACGCTCGGCGGCCACGCGGGCGGCTTCCATCCCGGCAGGACCGGCGCCGACCACCACCACCTTGCGTTTCACGCCAGTGGTTTTTTCGATGATGTGCGGCAGGCCCATGTATTCACGAGAAGTCGCGGCGTTCTGAATGCACAGCACATCCAGACCCTGATACTGACGGTCGATGCAGTAGTTGGCACCGACGCATTGTTTGATCTGGTCTATCTGGCCCATTTTGATCTTGGCGATCAGGTGCGGGTCGGCGATGTGCGCGCGGGTCATGCCGACCATGTCGACGTAACCGCCTTCCAGGATACGTGTGGCCTGGTTAGGGTCCTTGATGTTCTGCGCGTGCAGCACTGGAACCTTGACCACTTCCTTGATACCGGCAGCCAGATGCAGGAACGGCTCCGGCGGATAACTCATGTTCGGAATCACGTTGGCCAGGGTGTTGTGGGTGTCGCAACCCGAACCCACGACGCCGATGAAGTCGAGCATGCCGGTATCGTCGTAATACTTGGCGATCTGCTTCATGTCTTCGTGGGATAGACCATCCGGGTGGAACTCGTCACCGCAGATGCGCATGCCCACGCAGAAATCGTCACCGACCTCGGCGCGTACGGCTTTCAAGACTTCCAGACCGAACTTCATGCGGCCTTCGAAGGTGCCGCCCCATTCGTCGGTACGCTTGTTGACCCGTGGGCTCCAGAACTGGTCGATCATGTGCTGATGCACCGCCGACAGTTCGACACCGTCCAGGCCACCGGCCTTGGCGCGGCGGGCCGCTTGAGCGTAGTTACCGATCACCCGCCAGATCTCTTCCGGCTCGATGGTTTTGCAAGTGGCACGGTGCACCGGCTCGCGCACGCCCGACGGCGACATCAGCGTCGGCCAGTTGAAGCCGTCCCAACGCGAGCGACGGCCCATGTGGGTAATCTGGATCATGATCTTGGCGCCGTGCTTGTGCATGGCGTCGGCAAGATTCTGGAAGTGCGGAATGATGCGGTCGGTGGACAGGTTCACCGAACTCCACCATTCCTGCGGGCTGTCGATGGCCACCACGGACGAACCGCCGCAAATCGCCAGGCCGATACCGCCCTTGGCTTTCTCTTCGTAATACTTGACGTACCGGTCGGTGGTCATGCCGCCGTCGGTGGCATAGACCTCGGCGTGCGCGGTGCTGAGCACGCGGTTGCGGATGGTCAGTTTGCCGATCTGGATCGGCTGGAACATTGCTTCGAAAGCCATGGCGGGTTCCTCGACTTACAACGGCTTGACGGTGAACAAGCCGTCTTCGTGGCCCTCTTCGGAGCCACCGTAGACTTGTTCGGCCACGGTGCGGATCTTGCTGCCGCGAGCGGCGAGGATCTGATCCATAGCCCCTGCAAACCAGCCAGTGAACATGTAGTCGACCTTGCGCCCGACCTTGCCGTACACGTAGACGAATGCCGAGTGTTCGAGCTTGACGCTGGCGGTGCCTTTGTCGAGGTCGATGTCCTGGATCTTGAACAGGCCCCAGCCGCGCTGCGACAGGCGCTTCATGTAGTGTTCGAACACCGCGACACCTTCCAGGCCGTGGCATTCGGCTTCTTTTTCACACCAGTGCCAAGCGGACTTGTAGCCGGCCTTGTAGAGGATTTCGGCATAGGCTTCAGCGCCCAGCACTTCCTCGATGCCCATGTGGTTGTTAACGAAGAAATGGCGCGGCACGTACAGCATCGGCAGGGCGTCGGAGGTCCAGACACCGGTTTCGCTGTCGACTTCGATTGGCAATTGCGGGGCGATCTTGGCCATGGAAACTTAACTCCAGAAAAATTTTGGTGTTGCCCCCGGCACGGGCGGCCGGGGGAAAGGATTCAGAGGTGCGGCGGCTTATTCGCCCCAGACATCTTTCAAGACGTTGACCCAGTTCTCGCCCATGATCTTGCGTACCACGCGCTCGGAGTGGCCGCGCTTGAGCAGGGTCTCGGTCAGGTTCGGGAACTCGCCCACGGTGCGGATGCCCAGCGGGTTGATGATCTTGCCGAAACTGGTCAGGCGGCGGGCGTAGCCCTTGTCGTGGGTCAGGTATTCGAAGAAGTCCTGGCCATGGCCCTGGGTGAAGTCGGTGCCGATGCCGATGGCGTCTTCGCCGACGATGTTCATCACGTACTCGATGGCTTCGGCGTAGTCGTCGATGGTCGAATCGATGCCCTTGGCCAGGAACGGCGCGAACATGGTCACGCCGACAAAGCCGCCGTGGTCGGCGATGAACTTCAGTTCTTCATCGGACTTGTTGCGCGGGTGCTCTTTGAGCCCCGATGGCAGGCAGTGGGAGTAGCAGACCGGTTTCTTCGACTCGAGGATGACTTCTTCGGAAGTCTTGGAACCGACGTGGGACAGGTCGCACATCACACCAACGCGGTTCATCTCGGCGACGATTTCGCGACCGAAACCCGACAGGCCGCCGTCACGCTCGTAGCAACCGGTGCCCACCAGGTTCTGGGTGTTGTAGCACATCTGCACAATGCCGACGCCCAGTTGCTTGAACACCTCGACATAGCCGATCTGGTCTTCGAAGGCGTGAGCGTTCTGGAAGCCGAACAGGATGCCGGTCTTGCCCTGCTCCTTGGCTTTACGGATGTCGGCGGTGGTGCGCACCGGGATCACCAGGTCGCTGTTCTCGCGAATCAGCTTCTGGCTCGCGGCGATGTTGTTGACGGTGGCCTGAAAGCCCTCCCACACCGACACGGTGCAGTTAGCCGCCGTCAGACCGCCCTTGCGCATGTCTTCGAACAGTTCACGGTTCCACTTGGCGATAATCAGCCCGTCGATAACGATGCTGTCGGCGTGCAATTCGGCTGGGCTCATCAGGCTGTCCCCTTGTTAGCGATTCATGCGCCGAATCGTGTGCCGGCGCTTTGGGGCCAGCATATGCCTCGGTGCAGGGGCAGCCGGGTGCAAAAACGACAGGGGGTTTGCCGAAAGCGTCAATCCGCGACAAAGGGTCGTCGCCAGGCACAATCATCGACCTGTTCAAGGCCCCTGGCTTGGGCCAGAATTCGCCGCATCACTGGATGCTTCACTGGACAAGAGCGGCGACGATAATGAAATCGATCATTCTGGCAATGGCACTGATTGCGACCGGCGTACACGCAGCGGAGGTGGCCGACGACAATCCCTGCGACAAAGTCGAAAACGACATCCAGACCCTCGAGTGCTCGGCCTTCAGCAAAACCTCCGCCGAAGACCTGCTCAAGGAAAACCTCCAGGGCCTGACCGAGCGCATGCAGTCGCAATACGGCAAAAACCCGTCGCAACTGGCCGACATCACCGCCAAGATCAAAGCCGCCCAACAGCAATGGCTGAAGACCCGCGACGCAGACTGCGCCGTCGAAGCCTTCCCGGCCACCAGTGGCAGCAAGGCGCTCACCATTGCCCAGAACGATTGCATTGCACGGATGAGCGACGAGCGGTCGGAGTTTTTGGAGTCGATTGGGCAGGAGTGATCCGTTCCCCAGCCAGCTTGAGCTGTAAGCTGCACACCCTCTGTCACTAATGGGATTGAACATGAAAGTCTGCGGCATCGAAATCAAAGGCAGCGAAGCGATCATCGCCGTGGCCACGCTGGACGGTCAGGCGCTGAGCCATGTCGCGCTCGCCACCAAGAAAATTGCCCTGGACGATGACGACGAGGCCGCCAACGTCAAAGTATTCGCCGCTCAGGTCGCTTCGTTTGTCCGTGAGAATTCCATCGACCGCATTGCGATCAAGAAACGCAGCAAGAAAGGCGAGTTCGCTGGCGGGCCGACCACGTTCAAGATCGAGGGGGTTTTCCAGTTGCTGGAGAATTGCGAGGTGACCTTGCTGTCGCCGCAGACCATCACGGCGCAGTGCAAGAAATTCAATGTCGAGCTGCCGGCGACGCTGAACAAATATCAGCATGAGGCCTACAAGGCTGCGTGTTCGGCATTGGTGAAGAAGTAAATAAACTTCCGGAACACCAATAACCTGTGGGAGCGAGCTTGCTCGCGATGGCGGTAAGGCAGTCGACATCTATGTTGAATGTGCCGACCTCATCGCGAGCAAGCTCGCTCCCACAGGTTTCTCGGGTGATTATGCCTTGGCGGTGCGTCGATCCTCCCGCGGGCACCGCTCATACTTCGCCCGATAACTGCGGGTGAAATACGACGGCGATTCAAACCCGCAGGCAATACTCACTTCCAGCACGCTCATGTCGGTCTGGCGTAGCAACTGCCGGGCCTTTTCCAGCCTTAATCGCAAGTAGAAATTGCTCGGCGTGTCGTTCAGATGCAGGCGAAACAGGCGCTCCAGCTGCCGCCGCGTCACCTTGATCGATTCCGCCAGTTCCAGCGTGCTCAGCGGCGGTTCGCTGTGCTGCTCCATCTCGCCGATCACGTGAACCAGCTTCTTGTTGCTGATGCCATAACGGGTGGCGACTTCCATGCGCTGATGGTCTTTGCGCGGGCGGATGCGGCCGAGCACGAATTGTTCGCTGACCTGGATCGCCAGCCCGGGGCCATGGGCCTGGGCGATCAGATCCAGCATCAGGTCAATGGAAGCGGTGCCGCCAGCGGAGGTGATGCGCCGGCGGTCGATCTCGAACAGTTCCTGGGTGACGCTGAGCTGTGGATAGGACTCTTTGAAGGCATCGATAGCTTCCCAGTGCAGGGTCAGGCGATGACCGTCGAGCAAACCTGCCTCGGCGAGGATGAAGCTGCCGGTGTCGATGGCGCCGAGGGTCACGCCTTCGTTGTCCAGGCGGCGCAGCCAATGTTCCAGCGCCGGGGTGGCGAACTTCAGGGGTTCGAACCCGGCGACCACCAGCAGCGTCGCGCCTTTCTTCAGCGGCTCCAGCGCCGCATCGGCGTTGACCGACATGCCGTTGCTGGCCAGCACCGCCCCGCCGTCGGCGCTCAGCACATGCCAGCGATACAGCTCGCCGCGAAAGCGATTGGCGACCCGCAACGGCTCGATGGCCGAGATAAATCCGATGGCCGAGAAACCCGGCATCAACAAGAAGTAGAAATCCTGGGACATGGAGCGCACTCGATTGGCAGGTAGCGAGAGGGCGAGGAGCGTGAGGACGTTGATACGCCTGTTGCCCGCGGCATTCAAGAGCACAGGTCGCTGCAGTGCAAGAGTCGGTCGCCGCAGTGCGCTTTCATGGGCGCTTAGCTGCGTAACTTGGCATCACCGGCGCATCAGACACCGGAACTCACAATAAACGAACTGCCGAGGAACCCGAGATGAAACGACTGATCAGCAGCTGTGTTCTTGCACTCAGTGGTACCGCTTTGCTGAGCGCCAGTGTCATGGCCGCCGAACCCGCCGCGTGCCAGAACGTGCGCATGGGTGTAGTGAACTGGACCGACGTGATCGCCACCAGTGCCATGACCCAGGTATTGCTCGACGGCCTCGGCTACAGCACCAAACAAACCAGCGCCTCCCAGCAAATCATCTTCGCCGGGATCCGCGACCAGCGTCTGGACCTGTTCCTCGGCTACTGGAACCCGCTGATGACCCAGACCATCACCCCGTTCGTCGATGCCAAGCAGGTCAAGGTGCTTGAAGCACCAAGCCTGCAGGATGCCCGCGCGACCCTCGCCGTGCCGACCTACCTCGCCGACAAGGGCCTGAAAACCTTCGCTGATATCGCCAAATTCGAAAAAGAACTGGGCGGCAAGATCTACGGCATCGAGCCTGGCTCGGGCGCCAACACCCAGATCAAGGCGATGATCTCCAAGAACCAGTTCGGCCTCGGCAAGTTCCAGCTGGTCGAATCCAGCGAAGCCGGCATGCTCGCCGCCGTGGATCGCGCCGTGCGTCGCAACGAAGCCGTGGTGTTCTTCGGCTGGGCGCCGCACCCGATGAACGTCAACGTGAAAATGACCTACCTCACCGGCAGCGACGACGCCCTTGGCCCGAACGAAGGCAAGGCCACCGTATGGACCGTCACCGCACCGACCTACACCGAACAATGCCCGAACATCGGTCGCCTGCTGAGCAACCTGACGTTCACCGCCGAAGACGAGAGCCGGATGATGCAGCCGCTGCTGGATCACAAGGACGCTTTCGAGTCGGCCAAACAATGGCTCAAGGATCACCCGCAGGACAAAAAACGCTGGCTTGAAGGCGTCACCACCTTCGATGGCAAACCGGCGGCTGAAAACCTGAAACTGACCAGTAAATAAACCGAATGAACCACCGACTCGCAGCCCCACCGGGCTGCGAACGGGATCACCACGCCCGGCCAAAACCAAAAACTCGCCTGTAAGGAACCGCCAAATGAACCACGACGTCATCATCACCTGCGCACTCACCGGTGCTGGCGACACGACCGCCAAGAGCCCGCACGTGCCGGTCACCCCGAAACAAATCGCGGCCGCCGCCGTGGAAGCCGCCAAGGCCGGTGCCACCGTGGTTCACTGCCATGTGCGCGACCCGCAAACCGGCAAGTTCAGCCGTGATGTGGCGCTGTACCGCGAAGTGATGGAGCGCATCCGCGAGGCGGACGTGGACATCATCGTCAACCTCACCGCCGGCATGGGCGGCGACCTGGAAATCGGCGCTGGCGAGAACCCGATGGAATTCGGCCCGAATACCGACCTGGTCGGCCCGCTGACCCGCCTGGCCCACGTCGAAGAACTGCTGCCGGAAATCTGCACCCTCGACTGCGGCACCCTGAACTTCGGCGACGGCGACACCATTTACGTCTCCACCCCGGCCCAACTGCGCGCTGGCGCCAAACGCATCCAGGAACTGGGCGTGAAAGCCGAGCTGGAAATTTTCGACACCGGCCACCTGTGGTTCGCCAAGCAGATGATCAAGGAAGGCCTGCTCGACAACCCGTTGTTCCAGCTGTGCCTGGGCATCCCTTGGGGCGCACCGGCGGACACCACCACCATGAAAGCCATGGTCGACAACCTGCCGGCCGACGCGGTCTGGGCCGGTTTCGGTATCGGTCGCATGCAGATGCCGATGGCGGCACAAGCAGTGTTGCTCGGCGGCAACGTGCGGGTCGGGCTGGAAGACAACCTGTGGCTGGACAAGGGCGTACTGGCGACCAACGGCCAACTGGTCGAGCGCGCCTCGGAAATCCTCAGCCGTCTCGGCGCCCGCGTCCTGACCCCGGCTGAAGGCCGAGCAAAAATGGGCCTGACCAAGCGCGGTTAATCCCACCACCTTTTCCCCCACAGTTTTTTTTCCGAGCCAAATTCAGGAATTGACCATGAGCTTTATCACCGAAATCAAAACCTTCGCAGCGTTAGGCAGCGGTGTCATCGGCAGCGGTTGGGTATCCCGCGCCCTCGCCCATGGCCTGGATGTAGTGGCCTGGGACCCGGCCCCCGGTGCCGAAGCGGCCCTGCGCAAGCGTGTCGCCAACGCTTGGGGCGCACTGGAAAAACAAGGTTTGGCACCGGGTGCATCGCAGGATCGCCTGCGTTTTGTCGCAACCATCGAAGAGTGCGTGCGCGATGCCGATTTCATCCAGGAGAGCGCCCCGGAACGGCTGGAGCTGAAACTGGACCTGCACAGCAAAATCAGCGCGGCAGCCAAGCCCAATGCGCTGATCGGCTCCAGCACCTCTGGCCTGTTGCCGAGCGAGTTCTACGAGAGTTCGACGCACCCGGAACGCTGTGTGGTCGGTCATCCGTTCAACCCGGTTTACCTGCTGCCACTGGTGGAAGTGGTCGGCGGTAAAAACACCGCCCCTGAAGCGGTGCAAGCGGCCATGAAGGTCTATGAATCCCTGGGGATGCGCCCGCTGCACGTGCGCAAGGAAGTGCCGGGTTTCATCGCCGACCGCCTGCTCGAAGCACTGTGGCGCGAGGCGCTGCACCTGGTCAACGACGGCGTGGCGACCACTGGTGAAATCGACGATGCAATCCGCTTCGGCGCCGGCTTGCGCTGGTCGTTCATGGGCACCTTCCTGACCTACACCCTGGCCGGCGGCGATGCCGGCATGCGTCACTTCATGGCGCAGTTCGGCCCGGCGTTGCAATTACCGTGGACCTACCTGCCGGCGCCGGAGCTGACCGACAAACTGATCGATGATGTGGTCGATGGCACCAGCGATCAACTGGGCAAACACAGCATTTCGGCGCTGGAGCGCTATCGTGATGACTGCCTGCTGGCGGTGCTGGAGGCGGTGAAGACCACCAAAGAGAAGCATGGGATGGCCTTCAGCGAGTAAACCTCAAGCTAATGGGCCAGCAGGTCTGCCCCCTTCGCGAGCAAGCCCGCTCCCACATTTGATCGCAGGTGTCTGATACAACTCGGTCACCTGTGGGAGCGAGCTTGCTCGCGATAGCGGCAATCCGGTCACCACACAAATTGGATCAGAAACCATGCCCACCCTCACCACCTACCAAACCACCATCATCCCCGACTGGGTCGACTACAACGGCCACCTGCGCGACGCCTTCTACCTGCTGATCTTCAGCTACGCCACCGATGCCCTGATGGATCGCCTGGGCCTGGACAGCAACAGCCGCGAGGCCAGCGGCAACTCGCTGTTCACCCTCGAACTGCACCTCAATTACCTGCACGAGGTGAAGCTCGACGCCCAGGTCGAAGTGCACACCCAAATCATCGCCCACGACAACAAGCGCGTGCACCTCTATCACAGCCTGCATCTGGTGGGTGATGCCCGGGAACTGGCTGGCAATGAACAGATGCTGCTGCACGTGGACCTCGCCGGGCCGCGTTCGGCGCCGTTCAGCGAGCAGTCCTTGAGCCAGCTGCAAGCCATCGTCGCCGAACAGGCGGACCTGCCAGCGCCCGAGTACATTGGCCGAGTGATCGCATTACCCCAAAAAAAATAACAAGGAGATCGCCATGAACACCGCCGCTGCCTTTGCCGACTTTCGTACCTATCCGTTGATCAGCGCGCTGACTGCCGTGCAGACCCTGGCGGACCGTGTTCTGGTGAAGTGGGCCGACAATCGCGTCAGCCCCTTCCACCATCAATGGCTGAGAGACAATTGCCCGTGCCCCCAGTGCGTGTACACCGTGACCCGCGAGCAAGTGCTGGAAATCGTCGATACAGCTCAAGACTTGATCCCTGACCAAGTGCACATCGACACCGAAGGTTGCCTGTCGGTTGATTGGCAGGACGGCCACAGCAGCCGCTTCGACCCCGGCTGGCTGCGCGCCCACGCCTATGACGACGAGTCCCGCGCCGAGCGCCAGGCACGCAAGCCAAAAGCCAGGCTTTGGCACAGTAATTTGCAGTTGCCGGTATTCGAGTATCAGGCGCTGATGAACGACTCTGACGCCTTGTTGCAATGGTTGTTGGCGGTACGGGATGTCGGATTGACCCAAGTCCGTGGCGTGCCCACCGAACCCGGCTCTCTGAAGCTGATCGCCCAACGGATTTCCTTCATCCGCGAGAGCAATTTCGGCGTGCTGTTCAACGTGCAATCCAAGGCCGACGCCGACAGCAACGCCTACACCGCGTTCAACCTGCCGCTGCACAGCGATTTGCCAACCCGAGAGTTGCAACCGGGGCTGCAATTCCTGCACTGCCTGGTCAATGACGCCGAGGGTGGCGAGAGCATTTTTGTCGACGGGTTTGCCATTGCCGATGCCTTGCGCCGGGAAGACCCCGAATCTTTCAAAAGCCTCTGCGAAATCCCCGTGGAGTTTCGCAACAAGGACCGTCACAGCGACTACCGCTGCCTGGCACCGATCATTGCCCTGGATACGTTGGGGCAAGTGTCGGAAATCCGCATGGCCAACTTTCTGCGCGGCCCCTTCGATGCATCCGTGGAGCAGATGCCCAAGTTGTATCAGGCCTACCGGCGCTTTATCGCAATGACCCGCGAGCCTCGATTCAGGTTGATGCAGCGGCTCAATCCCGGTGAACTGTGGTGCTTCGACAACCGCCGCACCCTGCACGCCCGCAACGCCTTCGACCCCGCCACCGGCGCCCGGCATTTCCAGGGCTGCTATGTCGACCGGGATGAGTTGTTGTCGCGCATCCTCGTGTTACAGCGCTGAACCGCGTCATCGTTCATCGCGAGCAAGCTCGCTCCCACAGGGATTGCGAATAACCTGTGGGAGCGAGCTTGCTCGCGATGGCGCCAGTGCAGACACCTCCCATCTCCCGGATTCACAGGCAAAAAAAACCCCGATCAAGCCGTGACAGGATCGAGGCAGAGGGTACTGTTGAGGAGCTGCCGTGCGAGGGTGACCAAACCTTCGTGAAGCGAGCTGAGTCCAGTGTGCCCCCTCCTTTGGCCGGCAAGTTGCCCGAAAACGACCTGTTCATAGCCAATGCTGCCATTGCGACAATTCGCCCTTGCCGACACCCGGCACCCCTACCAGAATCGAACCAAGACACCGTTCCCTGAAGAAGGATTGCGTCATGATGCACGCCGATTTGATAGACCAGGAAGACCTGTTGGGCCAGCTCAAGTCGTTGGGCTTCGAGGTGCCCACCGGCGCCACCGCCGAGCAAGCCTGCGAGTGTGCGGTACGAGGTTTGAACGATGTACGGGCGATGACCCTGCGGACCATGGTCAAACAGATGTACACCAGCAGCGCGACCATCTTGCCGGCGGTGCGCCAGGCGATCGACAAGCAGTTGTTGCCGGCGCTGGCGGAGTATCAGCAGAGCCACACAGGCCGATAAACAGCCTTCGCGAGCAAGCTCGCTCCCACATTTGATCTGTGTCGTTCACAAAACCAATGTGGGAGCGAGCTTGCTCGCGATGAAGGCGCCTCGGTCTAGAGCCTTACACTGGCAAACGTAGACTCATTACGCGCCTGGCTCAGCGCCGACAACGGCCCGGACAACGGCGACAGCACCAGCGCTTGAGGCAACGGCATCATCGCCACCTGCTGGGTGGTGTTGGACCCTACGCGCTCGTCACGCGGCGGAATGCCGAAGTATTCGCGGTAGCACTTGGAGAAGTGCGGCGTGGACACAAACCCGCACACCGAAGCCACTTCGATGATCGACATCGGCGTTTGCTTGAGCAGCTGGCGCGCGCGGATCAGGCGCAGCTTGAGGTAGTAACGCGAAGGCGAGCAGTGCAGGTACTTCTGGAACAGGCGTTCGAGCTGACGACGGGACACCGCGACATACACCGCCAGTTCGTCCAGGTCGATCGGCTCTTCAAGATTGGCCTCCATCAACGCGACGATTTCCTGCAACTTCGGCTGGTTGGTGCCGAGCATGTGCTTGAGCGGTACACGCTGGTGATCCTGTTCGTTGCGGATGCGCTCGTAGACAAACATTTCCGAGATCGCGGCGGACAGTTCACGTCCGTGATCGCGACTGATCAGGTGCAGCATCATGTCCAGCGGCGCGGTGCCGCCGGAGCTGGTGAAGCGATTACGGTCGAGGGTGAACAGGCGGGTGCTCATCGCTACACGCGGGAAAGCTTCCTGCATCGCCGCCAGGCATTCCCAGTGCACGCTGCAATCGAAACCATCGAGTAGGCCGGCGCAAGCCAGGGCCCAGCTGCCGGTGCACACCGCGCCGAGGCGGCGGGACTGGCGAGCCTGGCTTTGCAGCCATGACACGTGTTCCCGGGTAACGGTGCGCTGGATGCCGATGCCGCCGCACACGATGACGGTGTCCATCGGCGGGGCTTTGTGCATGGAAGCGTCGGGGGTGATTTGCAGGCCGTCACTGGCCCAGACCTGGCCGCCATCGACGGTGAGGGTGGTCCAGCGATAAAGCTCGCGACCGGACAACTGGTTGGCCATGCGCAGCGGTTCCACTGCGGAGGCCAGAGAAATCAGCGTGAAATTGTCCAGCAGCAGAAAGCCGATGGATTGAGGCGCACGGTTCTGGGGTTGGGCCCCGGAGTTGAACGTCGTCATCGCGGTATCTCCTCACACAAAGCGGGTGATGGCCTCAGGCGGAGGCTCTTTTTATTGCCATCGTTCTCGCGTGGGAGACGGGCTTTGTAATGACAGAGCAATTGCCATGCCTAAATTTGAATGCGCGTTCAATAACTCCTAAAAACGACGTCGGAATGTGTCTATGTATGTCTTGCAAGGCGTGGGGATTTAAATGGCCATCAGGACTGGCAAGCGCCCCGGCCCACAAGCTGTGAGCAATTCGGTAGCACTTGTGGGAACGGCGTTTCGCCGCATCGCAGAGGAGTGTCACCGCAAGCACGGGTGACGGGCGGTCGAAGGCTGGCTGGCCCTCGATCAGTGGCAAGGCGATTTATCTGTGAGCGACGCGCCAAAAGGTGGCGCGCTTTCGAGCGGGTGTTCACTTAGCGCGCAGTTTTGACTGGTCTGGCGCTATCGCGAGCAAGCTCGCTCCCACAGGGATTTATGGTGTGTCTCACTTCTCCAATCCACACCGAATCCTGTGGGAGCGAGCTTGCTCGCGATGGGGTCAACGCGGTCTCAACACTCCACCGCACTCACCGCCAACCCACCCCGCGATGTCTCCTTATATTTGTCATGCATGTCGGCACCGGTATCGCGCATGGTGCGGATCACCCGATCCAGCGAAATGAAGTGCTGACCATCACCGCGCAATGCCATTTGCGCGGCGTTGATCGCCTTCACCGCGGCAATTGCGTTGCGCTCGATGCACGGCACCTGGACCAGCCCACCCACCGGGTCGCAGGTCAGGCCGAGGTTGTGCTCCAGGCCGATCTCCGCCGCGTTGCACAGTTGCTCTGGCGTGGCGCCAAGGATTTCCGCCAGCCCCGCCGCCGCCATGGCGCAGGCCGAACCGACTTCGCCCTGGCAACCGACTTCGGCACCGGAGATCGAGGCGTTCTTCTTGCACAGGATTCCCACCGCCGCCGCGCCGAGGAAGTAGTCGACGACATTGGCGTCGGTTACGGCCTCGCTGAATTTCATGAAGTAGTGCAGCACCGCCGGAATGATCCCCGCCGCGCCGTTGGTCGGTGCCGTGACCATGCGCCCGCCGGCGGCGTTTTCTTCGTTGACCGCCAGGGCGAACAGGTTGACCCATTCCATGGCGCTCAAGGTCGAGCCGATCACGTTGGGTTTGTTCAGTTCCTGCAGGCTGCGATGCAGCTTGGCCGCGCGGCGGCGCACGTTCAACCCGCCGGGCAGGATGCCTTCGTGTTTGAGGCCCTGTTCAACGCAATCCTGCATGGCGCGCCAGAGCTTCATCAGGCCGCTGCGGATTTCATCCTCGCTGCGCCACACCCTCTCGTTGGCCATCATTAACTCAGCCACGCGCAGGTTGTGTTTTTTACACAGTTCCAGCAGCTCGGCGGCGCTGGAAAAATCATAAGGCAACACCGTGCTGTCGAGGTCGACGACACCGCTGGAGGCCTGCGCTTCATCGACGACAAAACCGCCGCCGACCGAATAGTAGGTGTCGCGATGCAACTCGCCGTCATCACCCTCGACAATCAGGGTCATGGCGTTGGGATGGAATGGCAGGTTCTCGTCGATCAGGCGCATGTCCCGGCCCCAGATGAAGGGCACCGGCAAGCGAGCGTCGAGCAGCAGCGTGTCGGTCTCGCGCAGGTTGGCGATACGGATGCCGATTTGCGACGGATCAATCGCATCCGGCCACTCGCCCATCAGCCCCATGATCACTGCATTGTCGCTGCCGTGGCCGATACCGGTGGCCGACAACGAGCCGAACAGCTGGACTTCGACACGCCGCACCTGCTCAAGCAACCCACGCTCGCGCAGGCCCTGCACAAACAACGCCGCCGCCCGCATGGGCCCCACGGTGTGCGAACTGGATGGGCCGATGCCGATTTTGAACAGGTCGAAAACACTGATAGCCATTACTGCCGAACTCCTGGATGGGCCCACTGCGCACGCAAAAACGCACGGTGACGGAGCTGCTACGCTCAAGCTGCAATCCGCCGAGATGACCGCATCATCAAGCTTTTATCGTGTTGTTCGACGTCTCTAACCGACGCACTCATGCCCACCAGCGCCGCGTGTCTTTTACGCCGTGTTTTCGCCGTTTTTTTGCGGTTCAGAAGAGGAAAAGGGCCTGAAAAAATCTGTAAACGACGTCACCGACACTGGATGCGACCATCCCTGTACTGGATACGACGCACCCTGTAGGCGTCAGATTTTCACTGGTACATGATCATATCGACTCGATTGCAAGGCGCTGCGGTAGAGCTGTCTCCAGAACGCCATCCAACCGCAACCTATAAGTGCGGTGGTCCAGTCGGAACACTGCCAAAAAAAACACCAAGGAGTCCATCCATGAAAGGTTCCCCGTCGTTGTTGTTGGCCGCCATGCTTAGTCTGCCGGTTCTGGCGCAAGCCGCAGAACCGGCGCAGTGCAGTACCGTAAACTTCTCCGATGTCGGCTGGACCGACATCACCGCGACTACCGCGACCACCAGCGTCGTGCTCAACGCCCTCGGCTACAAGACCAAGACCACCATGATTTCCGTGCCCGTGACCTACAAGTCCCTGGCCGACGGCAAGAACATGGACGTGTTTCTGGGCAACTGGATGCCGACCATGGAAAACGACATCAAGGCCTACCGCGATGCCGGCACCGTGGAAACCGTACGCACCAACCTCAAGGGCGCCAAGTACACCCTCGCCGTCCCTCAGGCGCTGTACGACAAGGGCCTGCATGACTTCGCCGACATCGCCAAATTCAAGAAAGAGCTCGACGGCAAAATCTACGGCATCGAGCCTGGCAACGACGGTAATCGTCTGATCCAGAGCATGATCGACAAGGATGCCTTCGGCCTGAAGACCGCCGGTTTCAAAGTCGTCGAGTCCTCCGAAGCAGGCATGCTGTCGCAGGTTGACCGCGCACAGAAACGCGACACCGCCGTGGTGTTCCTCGGCTGGGCGCCGCACCCGATGAACAAGCGCTTCAAAATTCAATACCTGACCGGTGGCGATGACTTCTTCGGCCCCGACTTCGGTGCCGCCACCGTGGCGACCAACACCCGCAAGGGTTACGCGCAGGAGTGCAGCAACGTTGGTCAGTTGCTGAAGAACCTGGAGTTCACCGTCGACATGGAAAGCGAACTGATGGGCAACATCCTGGACGACAAGATGAAGCCTGACGCGGCCGCCAAGGCCTGGCTGAAAAACAATCCACAGGTGCTCGATACCTGGCTCGCTGGCGTGACCACCATTGACGGTAAACCAGGCCTGGAGGCCGTGAAAGCCAAACTGGCCAAGTAATCGCTTATGCCGGGCGGCCTCGGCCGTCCGGGCTGTTTATTTCCTTGCATGCGGACGTTCACTACCATGCTGATTGATCAGAAAATCCCCTTAGGCCAGTACATCGCGGGCTTCGTTGAATGGTTGACGCAACACGGCGCCAACACCTTCGACGCCATCGCCGTGTCACTGGAAACGATGATCCACGGCGTGACGTTTGCGCTGACCTGGTTCAACCCGCTGGTACTGATCGGCGTAATCGCACTACTGGCACACTTCATTCAACGTAAATGGGGCCTGACAGCGTTTGTCGTTGCCTCCTTTCTGCTGATCCTCAATCTGGGGTACTGGCAGGAGACCATGGAAACCCTCGCCCAGGTGTTGTTCGCCACCCTGGTCTGCGTGATCATCGGCGTGCCGCTGGGCATCGTCGCCGCGCACAAACCGATGTTCTATACTTTAATGCGTCCGGTACTCGATCTGATGCAGACCGTACCGACGTTCGTGTACCTCATTCCTACCCTGACCCTCTTCGGGCTGGGTGTGGTCCCGGGTCTGATCTCCACGGTGGTGTTCGCGATTGCCGCGCCCATCCGCCTGACCTACCTGGGTATTCGCGATGTCCCGGAAGAATTGATGGACGCCGGCAAGGCCTTTGGCTGCTCGCGCCGTCAATTGCTCTCGCGAATTGAACTGCCTCACGCCATGCCAAGCATCGCGGCCGGCATCACCCAGTGCATCATGCTGTCGTTGTCGATGGTGGTGATCGCGGCACTGGTTGGCGCCGACGGTTTGGGCAAACCCGTGGTCAACGCACTGAATACCGCTGATATCGCCCTGGGCTTCGAAGCAGGTCTGGCGATCGTACTGCTGGCGATCATGCTCGACCGTATCTGCAAACAACCCGACGCCAAAGTAGGGGGTGACGCATGAGCATTATTCGCTTCGATAACGTTGACGTTATCTTCTCCAAGGATCCACGCGAGGCACTCAAGCTGCTGGATCAAGGCATGACCCGTAACGAGATCCTGAAAAAGACCGGGCAGATTGTTGGTGTTGAAAAAGCCAGCCTGGACATCGAAAAAGGTGAGATCTGCGTACTGATGGGTCTGTCCGGCTCTGGTAAATCCAGCCTGCTGCGCTGCATCAACGGCCTCAACACCGTCAGCCGCGGCAAGCTGTTCGTCGAGCACGAAGGCAAGCAGATCGACATTGCCTCCTGCACCCCGGCAGAACTGAAAATGATGCGCACCAAGCGCATTGCGATGGTGTTCCAGAAGTTCGCCCTGATGCCTTGGCTGACCGTTCGCGAGAACATCAGCTTCGGTCTGGAGATGCAGGGTCGTCCCGAGAAGGAACGCCGCAAGCTGGTGGACGACAAGCTGGAGCTGGTGGGCCTGACCCAGTGGCGCAACAAGAAACCCAACGAGCTGTCCGGTGGTATGCAACAACGCGTGGGCCTGGCCCGTGCCTTGGCGATGGACGCCGACATCCTGTTGATGGACGAACCGTTCTCGGCGCTCGACCCACTGATCCGCCAGGGTCTGCAAGACGAGCTGTTGGAACTGCAACGCAAGCTGAGCAAGACCATCGTATTCGTAAGCCACGACCTCGATGAAGCCCTGAAACTTGGCAGCCGTATCGCGATCATGAAAGACGGCCGGATCATCCAGTACAGTGTGCCGGAAGAGATCGTGCTGAACCCGGCGGACGACTACGTGCGGACCTTCGTGGCCCACACCAACCCGCTGAACGTACTGTGCGGCCGCAGCCTGATGCGCACCCTGGACAACTGCAAACGCATCAACGGTTCGGTATGCCTCGATCCGGGCGGCGATTCGTGGCTGGACCTGGCGGAAGGCAACACTATCAAAGGTGCGCGTCAAAACGGTTCTGCTCTGGATCTGCAGAACTGGGTACCGGGTCAGGCTGTTGAAGGCCTGGGTCGTCGGCCAACCCTGGTGGACTCGAACATCGGTATGCGCGATGCGCTGCAGATTCGTTATCAGACCGGCAACAAACTGGTGCTGCACGATAACAACCATGTAGTGGGGATTCTTGGCGACAGCGAGCTGTATCACGCACTGCTCGGCAAGAACCTGGGGTAAGGCAACAGACACAAAAACGCCGCGAGAGTATCGCGGCGTTTTTGTTTGTGGGGATATCGGGTGACGCAGCTTTGTGGCCGATGGCCCCATCGCGGGCAAGCCCGTTCTCACATGGACGCAGAACAACCTGTGGGAGCGAGCTTGCTCGCGATGAGGGCTTAACATTCAACATGAGTGTTGACTGTCCCTCCGCTATCGCGAGCAAGCTCGCTCCCACAGGGGGTTGCGGAGCATTCACTGCACCGCAGTTCCTCACACCTTAGCTATAAACCCGGCCAAGGAGCTGCCGATGGCTTTCAAACTGATCGAGCACGTCACGGGTGATCTGATCCTGGGTGAAGCCCATCAAGTCGTAGTCCTGGCTACCGTTGTGCAGATACACTTCGGCACGATAGTAACGCTGACGCGCCTCATCGGACTGAGCCGATTCGGTTGGCGTGGCCAGGTAGCCATCCAGGCTGACTTCGTAGACAAACGGGTTGCCCTCTTCCATCTCGACCCGTACGCCCATGCAACGCTTGGACTTGCCCAGCAGCGTCTGAACCTCCAGACCTTGGGCACGCATTTGCGCCGTCGCATCTTCCAGCGCCGGAGTCACGTGCTTGTCCATGAAGCGCTGCACCACCGACTGGCTCGGTTGCAGGTCCAGCTGGGTCAAACGCTCAGTGAAACCACGGCGACCACGTGCCGCCAGTTCCGCTTGCTCCTGTTCGATCTGCACGTCCTGGCGCATGGCCTTGTGCAAGCCGAACATGAAGAACACCAGCACCACCGAGAACGGCAGACCGGCCAGCACCACCATGGTTTGCATGGCTTCGAAGTTGCCGGCGAACAGCAGGCCGATGGTCACCAGGGTGATCACCGCCGACCAGAAGATCCGCAGCCAGTGCGGCGCGTCTTCGTCGACATTGCCGCCCTTGCACGAAAGGTTGGCCATCATCACCGCGCCGGAGTCCGCCGGGGTCAGGAACAACACGAAACCGACAAAGATCGATACGCCGATCACAACCTTCGACGCCGGGTAATGCTCAAGCAACTGGTAGATCGCCATGGACGGCTGTTCCAGCGCCGTCTTCCCGAGCTCCACCGCCCCATGGTTCATCACCAGGTCCAGGGCAGAGTTACCGAAGATCGACAGCCACGCCAGGGTGAAGCCCAGCGGAATCAGCAGCACGCCGGCTACCAGTTCGCGCACGGTGCGACCACGGGAAATACGCGCGATGAACATGCCCACGAATGGCGCCCAGGAAATCCACCAGGCCCAGTAGAACAGGGTCCACAGGCCCAGCCAGCGGTCGGACTTCTCACTGTCGCCTTCGTACACATACAGATCGAAAGTCTTCAGCACCACGCCGTTCAGGTAGTCACCGACGTTCTGTACGAAGCCGTTGAGCAGGTGCAAGGTCGGGCCGAACAACAGGACGAAAATCAGCAGGCCGCTGAACAGCACGATGTTGAGGTTGGACAGACGGCGGATGCCGTTTTCCACGCCCGACACGGCAGCGATGGTCGCCACGGTGCTCATCACGATGATCACGATCAGCAGGTTGGTGTTGCTGTGCTCCATGCCGAACAGGTTTTCCAGCCCTGACGACACTTGCAGCGAACCAATCCCCAGGTTGGTCACCAGCCCCAGCAGGGTCACGAACATGCCGAAGCCGTCCACCGCGTGCCCGGCCGCGCCCTTGACCCAACGCTCGCCCACCAGCGGATACAACGCCGAACGCAACGCCAGCGGCTGGTTGTGCCGGTAGGCAAAGTACGCCACGGCCAGGCCGACCAGCGCGTAGATCGCCCAGCCATGCAAGCCCCAGTGCAGGAAGGTCAGCTGCACCGCCTGACGAGCCGCCAGGTTGCTGCCAGCCACGCCTTCCGGCGGGTTGAAGTAGTGGTCCAGCGGCTCGGACGCGCCGAAGTACAGCAGCGAAATACCGATACCCGAGGAGAACAGCATCCCCGCCCAGGCACCGTAGCTGAAGTCCGGGGTGTCGTCCTTGCTGCCCAGTTTCAATTTGCCGTAGGACGAAAACGCCAGACCAACGACAAAAATCAGGTAGGCGGCGATCACCACCATGTAGTACCAGCCGAAGCTGCGGGACAACCAGGCTTGCGCCGTACCCAGCATTCTGCCGGCCTCTTGCGGGGCGATGATCAGAATGGCGGTCAACAACAGAATCAACGCGGTAGAGGTGTAGAACACCCAACCGTTGACCGTCACCTTCTCGGGTGGGGTCTTTATTAGCGAGGCAGAACTCATGGCACAGATGCTCCGGGCAGTGCGAGAGAAGAACGCAAGACAAACGGGTTACCCGACCAATCGGTTAGTGGGCAGCCGACCGGCGGGTGATATAAAGACAGCCCGAAAAAAGCCCGAAGCCCTTGAGACGCCGTGGCGTATAGGCTTCGAGCTATTTCGGATGTCGGTTTGCCGCCATTTACATGTAGGAAAAATCTGTAAGCAGCGACGATTTGTCGCAGATCTTATTCTTTGTTGATTGAACGTTCAATCAAAACAAAATAGACTGGCCCTCAAGCCGATGGACGTTCTGCGTCTGCGGGAAGGCCTAAGGAGATGTGCAAGATGCCCAAGGTCGGTATGCAACCCATCCGCCGCCAGCAATTGATCGAAGCCACTTTGCAGGCCGTCGATCAGGTCGGAATGGGGGACGCCAGCATTGCGCTGATCGCCCGTTTGGCCGGTGTCTCGAATGGCATCATCAGTCACTACTTTCAGGACAAGAATGGCCTGATCGCCGCCACCATGGGGTACCTGATGACCGTCCTGAGCGAGAACGTCACCCTGCGCCGACAGGCGCTGACAGATGACAGCCCGAGGGCTCATCTGCAGGTGATCATCGAAGGCAACTTCGACGCCAGCCAGGTCAATGGCCCGGCAATGAAAACCTGGCTGGCCTTCTGGGCCACCAGCATGCACCAGCCGTCTTTGCACAGGTTGCAGCGGATCAACGATCACCGTCTGTATTCCAACCTGTGCTG
This sequence comes from Pseudomonas jessenii, assembly GCF_002236115.1. Taxonomy (GTDB): domain Bacteria; phylum Pseudomonadota; class Gammaproteobacteria; order Pseudomonadales; family Pseudomonadaceae; genus Aquipseudomonas; species Aquipseudomonas jessenii. The sequence goes on from NZ_NIWT01000005.1 coordinate 169,100, forward strand.
CCAGTTTCGCCGCGTGCTGCCGCTCAATGATGCGCGCAGTGCCGCCCGAGGCCTGGCAGCGTTGATCGACGGCCTGTGGTTGCGCGGCGCGTTGTCGGGAGATGCTTTCGACACCGAGCAGGCGCAACAGATTGCTTACGAATACATGGATACCCAACTGGCCAAGCGGGTGAGTTAGAGCACACATAAACGCTCAACCACCGAACCGCGCCAGCCACTTAATGCTCTTGCGAGGACTTTATGGCCCGTTTCGAACTGCAAAAACTCTACATCGATGGCGCGTACAGCGACGCCAGCAGCGACGCCACTTTCGAAGCCATCAACCCGGCTAACGGTGAAGTCCTCGCAAAAGTGCAACGTGCTACCAAGGAAGACGTCGAACGCGCCGTCGTCAGCGCCGAAAAGGGCCAGAAGATCTGGGCCGCCATGACCGCCATGGAGCGTTCGCGCATCCTGCGTCGTGCCGTGGAAATCCTGCGCGAGCGCAACGACGAACTGGCCGCCCTGGAAACCCTGGACACCGGCAAGGCCTACTCCGAAACCCGCTACGTCGACATCGTCACCGGCGCTGACGTGCTGGAGTACTACGCAGGCCTGGTACCGGCCATCGAAGGCGAGCAGATTCCGCTGCGCACCACTTCGTTCGTCTACACCCGTCGCGAGCCGCTGGGCGTCGTGGCCGGTATCGGCGCGTGGAACTACCCGATCCAGATCGCCCTGTGGAAATCCGCACCAGCCCTGGCGGCCGGTAACGCGATGATCTTCAAGCCAAGCGAAGTCACCTCGCTGACCACCCTGAAACTGGCCGAGATCTACACCGAAGCCGGCGTACCAAATGGCGTGTTCAACGTCCTGACCGGCAGCGGCCGTGAAGTCGGCACCTGGCTGACCGAACACCCGCGCATCGAGAAAGTCTCGTTCACCGGCGGCACCGATACCGGCAAGAAAGTCATGGCCAGCGCTTCGAGCTCTTCGCTCAAGGACGTGACCATGGAACTGGGTGGCAAGTCGCCGCTGATCATCTGCGACGACGCCGACCTCGATCGCGCCGCCGACACCGCGATGATGGCCAACTTCTACAGCTCCGGCCAGGTTTGCACCAACGGCACTCGCGTGTTCGTACCGGCTCACCTGAAGGCCGCTTTCGAAGCCAAGATCGCTGAGCGCGTTGCGCGCATCCGCATCGGCAACCCGGAAGACGAAAACACCAACTTCGGTCCGCTGGTCAGCTTTGCGCACATGGAAAGCGTGCTGGGCTACATCGCCAAGGGCAAGGAAGAAGGTGCCCGCCTGCTGTGCGGCGGTGAGCGCCTGACCGACGGTGAATTCGCCAAGGGTGCGTTCGTGGCGCCGACCGTGTTCACCGACTGCACCGACGACATGACCATCGTCCGTGAAGAAATCTTTGGCCCGGTGATGGCGATCCTCTCCTACGAAACCGAAGAAGAAGTGATCCGCCGCGCCAACGACACCGACTTCGGCCTGGCCGCCGGTATCGTCACCAAGGACCTGAACCGCGCCCACCGTGTGATTCATCAGCTGGAAGCCGGTATCTGCTGGATCAACGCCTGGGGCGAATCCGACGCGAAGATGCCGGTCGGTGGCTACAAGCAGTCGGGTGTCGGCCGTGAGAACGGCATCAGTTCGCTGAACAACTTCACCCGCATCAAATCGGTACAGGTCGAACTGGGCGATTACGTCTCGGTGTTCTAAGTACTGCGAGGTCTCTGTGGCGAGGGGGCTTGCCCCCGTTGGGCTGCGAAGCAGCCCCCTCTCCAGACACCGCAAGTCTTCAGATAGAAAGCAGTCGCTGATTTTACGACTGCTGCGCAGCCGAACGGGGGCAAGCCCCCTCGCCACAGGTTGTGCAGTGTCCCAGCGACCGCGACCTGACCAACTTCAAAGAGGGTGCATTCAATGTCCCAAGAATTCGACTACATCATCATCGGTGCCGGCTCTGCCGGTAACACCCTGGCGACCCGTCTGACCGAAGACGCAGGCGTCACCGTCCTGCTGCTCGAAGCAGGCGGCCCGGACTACCGTTCCGATTTCCGCACACAGATGCCGGCCGCCCTGGCGTTCCCGCTGCAAGGCCGTCGCTACAACTGGGCTTACGAAACCGATCCAGAGCCACACATGGACGGTCGTCGCATGGAGTGCGGTCGCGGCAAGGGCCTGGGCGGTTCCTCGCTGATCAACGGCATGTGCTACATCCGCGGCAACGCCATGGACTACGACGGCTGGGCAAAATTGCCAGGCCTTGAGGACTGGTCGTACCTGGACTGCCTGCCGTATTTCCGTAAAGCGGAAACCCGCGACATCGGCCCTAACGACTACCACGGTGGCGACGGCCCGGTCAGCGTGACCACGCCGAAAGCCGGCAACAACCCGCTGTTCCACGCCATGGTTGAAGCCGGCGTGCAGGCCGGTTACCCGCGCACAGAAGACTTGAACGGCTACCAGCAGGAAGGCTTCGGCCCGATGGACCGCACCGTGACGCCGAAAGGTCGTCGTGCCTCCACCGCCCGTGGCTACCTGGACGTCGCCAAGAAGCGTTCGACCCTGACCATCGTCACCCACGCCCTGACCGACAAGATCCTGTTCGAAGGCAAGCGTGCGGTCGGCGTGCGTTACCTGGTCGGCGCTGCCGAGGAGCGCGTTGAAGTCAAGGCGCGCAAGGAAGTACTGCTGTGCTCCGGCGCCATCGCTTCGCCGCAGATCCTGCAGCGCTCCGGCGTGGGCCCTGCCGAACTGCTGAACAAACTCGACATTCCGGTGGTCCACGATCTGCCGGGCGTCGGTGAAAACCTGCAGGATCACCTTGAGCTGTACCTGCAATACGCTTGCACCCAACCGGTCTCGCTGTACCCGTCGCTGCTCTGGTACAACCAGCCGGCCATCGGTGCCGAGTGGCTGTTCAACGGCACCGGCATCGGCGCCAGCAACCAGTTCGAAGCCGGCGGTTTCATCCGTACCCGTCCGGAGTTCGAATGGCCGAACATCCAGTACCACTTCCTGCCGGTAGCGATTAACTACAACGGCAGCAACGGTGTGAAAGAGCACGGCTTCCAGGCGCACATGGGCTCCATGCGTTCGCCAAGCCGCGGGCGCATCCAGGCCAAGTCCAAGGATCCGCGCCAGCACCCGAGCATCCTGTTCAACTACATGGCCACCGAGCAGGACTGGCAAGAGTTCCGCGACGGCATCCGCCTGACCCGGGAAATCATGCAGCAACCTGCACTGGACGCCTTCCGCGGTCGCGAAATCAGCCCGGGCGTCGAGGTGCAAACCGACGAGCAACTGGACAAGTTCATCCGCGAACACGCCGAAACCGCGTTCCACCCGTCCTGCTCGTGCAAGATGGGCACCGACGAAATGGCCGTGGTCGATGGCGAAGGTCGCGTGCATGGCATGCAAGGCCTGCGTGTGGTCGATGCGTCGATCATGCCGATCATCACCACCGGCAACCTCAATGCACCGACGATCATGATGGCCGAGAAAATCGCCGACAAGATCCGTGGTCGCAAGCCATTGCCGCGCAGCACCGCCACTTACTATGTGGCGGGTGAAGCGCCGGTGAAGGGCAAGCCGGTGCGGGAAGTGAGCCAGACTGCATAAGTCGCTACACCGCGTCACGGCCAATCGCGAGCAAGCTCGCTCCCACAGGTTTCGGGTTGGATTGCAGATTTGTGATCCAGCCCGGACTACTGTGGGAGCGAGCTTGCTCGCGATGGGGCCCTGACAACCAACACACATCTTCCGGCCGAACCCGATAATCCCTCTCTACACCGTTTCACCCTTGATCCTCCCCCCTCGCAGGCCTAATCTAGCGCCACGCAATCGTTTCACCTCTCCCCTCGCAGCACCGCTCCATCGCCACTCCATACCCAGGAGGTTCACGAATGTTCGATTTCTACCCCCAGCTCAAGCAGCGCTTCGCTGCCTTGCGCACGGGTGCTGAATTCTTTTCCCTGCGTTATGTGCGCGAATCCGGGCAGTACCTGTCGGTGCGCAAGAACGTCGCCGAACCACCGAGCCTGAGCCGTGACGAAGGGGCGATGCTGACCGTGCGGGTCAATGGCGTCGAGGCCTATGCGGCCACTAACGACCTGTCGCAACAGGGCTTGCAAGCCGCCCTCGAACGCGCCGAATTCCAGGCCCGTCGACTCAAGCCCCACGCCTTGCTGGACCTGCGCGAGCAGGCTGTTTCCAGCGACCGCGCCGATTACTTTTCACCCAACCTCGACCAGGCCTTCCCGTCCCTGAGCGACTGCTTCCAACTGCTTGGCACCGAGTCGGCCGCCGTGCCCAAGGACGAGCGCCTGGTGAACTGGCAGGTCAGCCTGGGTATCACCCACGTCGAGCAGATTTACCTCAACAGCGCCGGCGCCGAACTGCGCCAGGCCCAACGCTTTGTGTACCCCGGCCTGGACGTCACGGCCTACGACGGCAACGACAGCCAGACCCGCAGCCTTGGCCGCGAGAACTTCGGCCAGCAAGGCGCGGCGGACGTCATCAGCCGCTGCGGCCTGATCGGTGCCGGTGCCCAGGTGGCCGATCAGGCCCTGCAATTGCTCCTGGCGCCAAACACCCCGCAAGGCAAGCGCGACCTGCTGCTGATGCCCGACCAGATGATGCTGCAAATCCACGAGTCCATCGGCCATCCGCTGGAACTGGACCGCATTCTCGGCGACGAGCGCAATTACGCCGGTACCAGTTTCGTCAAAGCCAGCGATTTCGGCCACCTGCAATACGGTTCCGGCCTGCTCAACGTGACCTTCGATCCCGACATCCCCGAGGAGCTCGCCAGTTACGGCCATGACGACGACGGTACGCCCGCCAGCAAACAGTTCCTGATCCGCGAAGGCCTGTTGCTGCGCCCGCTGGGCGGTGCGTTGTCGCAATTCCGTGCCGGCATGGACGGCGTCGCCAACAGCCGCGCCTGCGGCTGGAACCGCCCGCCCATCGACCGCATGGCCAACCTCAATATCGAGCCCGGCGATCAGTCCATCGAGCAACTGATCGCTGGCATCGAACACGGCGTGCTGATGTCGACCAACCGCTCATGGTCGATCGACGATGCACGCAACAAATTCCAGTTCGGCTGCGAATGGGGCCAACTGATCGAAAACGGCGAACTCAAGGGCGTGGTGAAGAATCCCAACTATAGGGGCATCTCCGCGCAGTTCTGGAAAAGCCTCAGCGCCGTCGGCGACGCCGGTACCCTCAAGGTCCTCGGCACACCGAACTGCGGCAAGGGCGAACCGAACCAGGTGATCCGCGTCGGCCACGCGTCACCGGCCTGCGTGTTCAGCAACGTTGATGTATTCGGAGGAGACGCCTGATGAATCCTTCAAACAGCCAGTCCGCGTCGTTCAAGGCGCTGGTCAACAGCCTGCGTGCAGCCCTGCAAGAGCCCGAGCAGTTCACCCTCAGCTACGCCGCCGAGTCGTCGGCCTTCGTGCGTTTCAACCACGCTAAGGTGCGTCAGGCCGGTCAGGTGCAGCAGGCGAGTATCGGCTTGAAGCTGATCAACGAAGGCCGCCATGCCGACCTGAACATCACCCTGGCCGGCGATCCCCAGGTTGATCTGCGACGTTTGACCGAAGGCCTGCAACAGCTGCGGGAAACCTTGCCGCTGCTACCTCCGGATCCTTACTTACTGCTCAACCACAATGGCTGGCAGAGCAACAACGTGCAGTCGCATCCGCTGCCGGACACCGAACAGGTGGTCGCGCAAATCACCCAGGCCGCCGAAGGCCTGGATCTTGTCGGTTTCTACGCTGCCGGACCGATCAGTCGCGGCTTTGCCAGTTCTTCGGGTGCCTTCGGCTGGCATCAGGCCAACAGCTTCAATTTCGACTTCAGCCTGTTCCACGAGAATGGCCAGGCCGTGAAAGCCAGCTACGCCGGGCATGACTGGAACAGCGAAGGCTTTGCCAGACGCTTCCAGCAAGCCCGCGAGCAGCTTGAGTTTCTGGGCCGGCCGCTGCGCACTTTGGCACCCGGCCAATACCGCGCCTACCTGGCACCGGCGGCGCTGGAAGAAATCATGGGCATGCTGTGCTGGGGGGGATTCTCTGCACAGTCGATTGCCAGCAAAAGCAGCCCGCTGCAAAAGCTCTACGGTGGCGACAGCGCCTTCAGCCCGCTGGTCTCGCTGGATGAAAAAGTCAGCGGCTCACTGAGCCCGGCGTTTTCCGATGAAGGTTATCCACGCAGCGACCTGGGGTTGATCGTGGACGGCAAGGCCGGGGCACAACTGGTCAGCTCGCGCAGCGCCGCGGAATACGGCTTGACCGCCAATGGTGCCAGCGGCGGTGAATCACCGAGCGCGCTGAACATGAAGGCCGGGGCATTGCCTGACGCGGACATCCTCAAGCAATTGGGCACCGGGCTGTACATCAGCAACCTGTGGTACCTGAACTTCTCGGATCAACCGGCCGCCCGCCTGACCGGCATGACCCGGTTTGCCACGTTCTGGGTCGAAAACGGCGAGATTCAGGCACCGGTCAGCACCATGCGTTTTGATGACAGCGCCTTCAGCCTGCTCGGTTCGCAGCTGGAAGCGTTGACCCAGGAGCGGGAGTTGTTGCTGTCGGCGAGTACGTACAGCCAGCGGGCGACGGCGTCTGCGTTGTTGCCGGGGGCGCTCGTAAACCGGCTCACATTAACGCTGTAACCACAAACTCCCGGAACACCGGGAACCTTGTGGGAGCGAGCTTGCTCGCGATGAGGCCATTTCATTCAACATCATTGTCGACTGATCTACCGCTATCGCGAGCAAGCTCGCTCCCACAATGACTGTGATCACAAATCATTTAGCATTGACTTCATCCACAAGAGGTCCCATGCCCAACCGCCCGCCTCTCGACGCTGTGACTGCCCGTTGGATACCCTGGGTCGTCGCCATTGCCTTCTTCATGCAGTCCCTCGATGGGACGATCCTCAACACCGCCCTGCCCGCCATGGCCCGGGACCTGGCCGAAGATCCGCTGCGCATGCAAGGTGTGATCATCGCCTACATGCTCACGGTCGCCTTGCTGATTCCCGCGTCCGGCTGGATCGCCGATCGCTTCGGCACCCGGAAAATCTTCTTCAGTGCGATTTTGCTGTTCAGCCTCGGCTCGCTGCTCTGCGCATTGTCGACCAGCCTGACCCAGTTGATCGGCTCCCGGGTGATCCAGGGCTTGGGCGGCGCGTTGATGCTGCCGGTCGGGCGGCTGGTGGTGTTACGCGCCTACCCGCGCTCGGAGCTGGTGCGGATCATGGGCTTCATCACCATTCCCGGGCTGCTCGGCCCCTTGATCGGCCCGACCATGGGCGGCTGGATGGTGCAATACCTGACGTGGCACTGGATATTCCTGATCAACCTGCCGGTGGGGCTGGTCGGTTGCTACGCCGTGTGGAAGTTCATCCCGGACCTGCGCGGCACCGAGCGCACCCGTTTCGATAGCCTGGGCTTCGTGCTGTTCGGCGCGGCGATGATTCTGATCACCATCGCCATGGAAGGCCTGGGCGAATTGCACCTGCCGCACCTGCGGGTGATGTTGCTGCTGTTCGGCGGCATGGCGTGCCTGGCGGCGTACTGGCTGCGTGCCGGGCATATCGAAAACCCGCTGTTCGCGCCGTCGTTGTTCAAGACCCGGACCTTTGCCGTGGGCATTCTCGGCAACCTGTTCGCCCGCCTCGGCAGCGGCGCCCTGCCCTTTCTGGTGCCGTTGCTGCTGCAAGTGGCGCTGGGCTATTCGCCGTCCCAGGCCGGGATGAGCATGCTGCCGTTGGCGGCGGCGGCGATGATCGCCAAGTGGGTGGCGCGGCCGCTGATCGAACATCTGGGTTACCGCATCGTGCTCACCGGCAACACCCTGGCGCTGGGGATCATGCTGGCGAGCATGGGCCTGGTCAGCGAGCAGACGCCGTACTGGCTGCTGCTGTGCCAGCTGGCGATCCTTGGCGCGATCAACTCCTTGCAGTTCACCGCGATGAACACCGTGACCCTGATCGACCTCGACGATGCCAGCGCCAGCAGCGGCAACAGCCTGCTGTCGGTGGTCGCGCAATTGTCACTGAGTCTGGGGGTAGCCTGCGCCGGTGCATTGCTCGGCGGGTTCACGGCCGAGATCGGAAATGACGGCGTGGACACGGTTTTGGGCGCCTTTCAACTGACGTTTGTGACGGTTGGAATCATGGCAATGCTGGCCGCGACGATCTTTTCCCAGCTGTCACGGAATGACGGACGGCGAGTCAAACGTCCGGAAGAACACATAGAGCCTTAGGGCGAATGGCCACCGGACTGGTACACTGCGCGACATTTTGTTTTGCAGGCCAGTCCCGTGACCACCATCGCCACCGAATTTAATACTTTGCCGCTGTCCGCCGCCATGCTGGCTAACCTCGACTCCCTCGGTTATGCCCAGATGACGCCGATCCAGGCGCAAAGCTTGCCGGTGATCCTCAAGGGGATGGACCTGATCGCCCAGGCCAAGACCGGCAGCGGCAAGACCGCCGCGTTCGGCATCGGCCTGCTGAACCCGATCAATCCGCGTTACTTCGGTTGCCAGGCGCTGATCCTGTGCCCGACCCGCGAGCTGGCCGACCAGGTCGCCAAGGAAATCCGCCGCCTGGCCCGTGCCGAAGACAACATCAAGGTCCTGACCCTGTGCGGCGGCGTGTCCCTCGGCCCGCAGATCGCTTCGCTGGAACACGGCGCGCACATCATCGTCGGCACCCCGGGCCGTATTCAGCAGCACCTGCGCAAGGGCTCGCTGGTGCTCCACGGCCTCAACACGCTGATCCTCGACGAAGCCGACCGCATGCTCGACATGGGTTTCTACGATTCCATCGAAGAAATCATCATGCAGGCTCCGGAGCGTCGCCAGACCTTGCTGTTCTCCGCAACCTACCCGGTAGGCATCAAGCAGTTGGCCTCGAAGTTCATGCGCAACCCGCAGCAGGTCAAGGCCGAAGCGTTCCACGACGACACGCAGATCGAGCAGCGCTTCTACGAGATTTCCCCGGATGACCGCATGAGTGCAGTGACCAAGGTGCTTGGCCACTTCCGTCCGGCCTCCTGCGTGGCCTTCTGCTTCACCAAGCAGCAAGTTCAGGAAACCGTCGATCACTTGACCGCCAAGGGCATCTCCGCCGTCGGCCTGCACGGCGATCTGGAACAACGTGACCGCGACCAGGTGCTGGCGATGTTCGCCAACCGCAGCACTTCGGTGCTGGTGGCAACCGACGTCGCTGCGCGCGGCCTCGATATCGATTCCCTGGACATGGTGATCAACGTCGAGCTGGCCCGTGATTCGGAAATCCACATTCACCGCGTCGGCCGTACTGGCCGCGCCGGTGAGAAAGGCCTCGCGATCAGCCTGGTGGCGCCGTCCGAAGCACAGCGCGCCCAGGCTATCGAGCAATTGCAGAAGACACCATTGACCTGGGATCAGGTGGACAACCTCACCTCCAAGGGTGGTGGTCCGCTGTTGCCGCAGATGAGCACCCTGTGCATTGCTGGCGGCCGTAAGGACAAGGTTCGTCCGGGCGACATTCTTGGCGCACTGACCGGTGACGCCGGCATCCCCGGTGCCCAGGTCGGCAAGATCGCGATTTTCGACTTCCAGGCCTATGTGGCCGTGGAGCGCGGCGTCGCCAAGCAGGCCTTGCAGCGTTTGAACGACGGCAAGATCAAGGGCCGTTCGTTGCGCGTTCGCATCCTGTAACAACACGCCCCCCCTGTAGGAGCGAGCTTGCTCGCGAAAAACCTGAGCTCACCGCGGTGAGCCAGACTGCCAGCGTTATCGTTCACGCCCATCGCGAGCAAGCTCGCTCCTACAGGGACCGCAATAGTTTTTTGTGAGGACACCGTTTTGCGCTCTACCGAAGTCGTGATCATTGGCGCTGGCGCCGCAGGGTTGATGTGTGCGCTGACCGCCGCCGGGCGCGGGCGCAAGGTGTTGCTGCTCGACCATGCCAACAAGGCCGGCAAGAAAATCCTGATGTCGGGCGGTGGCCGCTGCAATTTCACCAACATGTACACTGAACCGAGCAATTTCCTCTCGCAGAACGCTCACTTCTGCAAATCCGCCCTGGCCCGTTATACCCAGTGGGATTTCATCGGCATGGTGGCCAAGCACGGCGTGCCGTACCACGAGAAAAAACTCGGCCAGTTGTTCTGCGATAACAAATCCAGTGACATTCTCGAAATGCTGCTCAACGAGTGCGATCAGGTCGGCGTCAGCCTGCACCTGGACACCTCGATCCAGACCATCGAGAGGCTTGAAAAAGGCTACTTGCTGGACACGACGCTTGACCAAATCACCTGCGAATCCCTGGTGATCGCCACCGGCGGCCTGTCGATCCCGACCCTGGGCGCCACCGGTTTCGGCTATCAAGTGGCCAAGCAGTTCGGCCACGAACTGCTGCCGACCCGCGCCGGCCTGGTGCCGTTCACCATTACCGATCAGCTCAAAGCCTTGTGCACCGAGTTATCCGGAACGTCGGTGGATTGCCTGGTGAGCTGCAACGACCAGAGCTTCCGCGAGAACATCCTGTTCACCCACCGCGGCCTCAGCGGCCCGGCGATTTTGCAGATTTCGTCGTTCTGGGAATCCGGCGACACCGTCGAGATCAACCTTCTGCCGGATCACGACGTACCGAGCTGGCTGCAACAGCAACAGGCCGAACGCCCCAACAGCGAGCTGAAAACCCTGCTCGGTGAAATCTTCACCAAGAAGATGGCCAACCTGCTGGCGGACAACTGGTTCGTCTCCAAACCGATGAAGCAGTACACCCACGCGGAACTGGCCGATATCGCGGAAAAACTGGCGAGCTGGAAAGTCGTACCCGCCGGCACCGAAGGCTATCGCACCGCCGAGGTGACCCTGGGCGGCGTCAACACCAATGAAGTGTCGTCCAAGACCATGGAATCGCTGAAGAGCCCGGGGCTGTACTTCGTCGGCGAAGTGCTCGACGTGACCGGGCATCTGGGCGGGTTCAACTTCCAGTGGGCGTGGGCATCGGGCTACGCGGCTGCGCAGTACGTCTGATTCAAAAATCAATACAACCCCTGTGGGAGCGAGCTTGCTCGCGATGAGGCCATAACATTCAACAGAGATGTTGACTGACAGGCCGCCATCGCGAGCAAGCTCGCTCCCACAGGGGTTTGAAGTGCCTGACAAGGAACAGATTTTGCTGTCTGATGTGATCGACGCCATTGCGTCGGCGTCATTAGTGGCTCAATTTAGCGTCATTGCCTCGGAAGGCCTTCGCATTTCATGTCATCGACTTCGTTCCGCCAGTCTCTGCGTCGCCTTTGGGCGCTGGATAAGTTCAGCTACAGCGTGCGGGTATTCATTGCCCTGACCGGCACCATGGCGCTGTGTTGGTATCAGGATGAAATGGGCCTTCTGATCCCGTTGTTCCTGGGGATCATCGCCAGTGCCCTGGCCGAGACCGACGACAGCTGGCAGGGCCGTCTCAACGCACTGGCAGTGACGCTGGTGTGTTTTGCGGTCGCCGCCCTCTCCGTCGAACTGCTCTTCCCCTACCCCCCGCTGTTTATCATCGCCTTCGCCCTGGCCGCATTCTGCCTGACCATGCTCGGCGCCCTCGGCGAGCGCTATGGCGCGATTGCCTCGGCGACGTTGATCCTTTCGGTCTACACCATGATCGGCGTGGACCAGCGTGGCGGTGCGGTCACCGACGTCTGGCACGAGCCGATGCTGCTGGTGGCCGGTGCTGCCTGGTACGGCTTGCTGTCGGTGTTGTGGCAGGCGCTGTTTTCCAATCAGCCGGTGCAGCAGAGCCTGGCACGGCTGTTCCGCGAGCTGGGCTTTTACCTGAAGCTCAAATCCTCGCTGTTCGAGCCGATCCGGCAGATGGACGTGGAGGCGCGGCGTCTGGAGTTGGCCCAACAGAACGGCCGGGTGGTGGCCGCACTGAACGCCGCCAAGGAGATCATCCTGCACCGGGTCGGCAACGGGCGCCCGGGGTCGAAAGTCAGCCGCTACCTCAAACTGTACTTCCTCGCCCAGGACATCCACGAGCGTGCCAGTTCGTCGCACTACCCGTACAACGCCCTGGCCGACGCCTTCTTCCACAGCGACGTGCTGTTCCGCTGCCAACGCCTGTTGCGCCAGCAAGGCAAGGCCTGCCGGGCACTGGCCGAATCGATCCAGATGCGCCAGCCGTTCACCTATGACGCCAGTTTCGCCGAGGCCCTGAGCGACCTGGATGCCTCTCTCGAACACCTGCGCATCCAGAGCAACCCGGCCTGGCGCGGCTTGCTGCGTTCACTGCGGGCACTGGCAGCCAACCTCGGCACCCTCGACCGCTTGCTCAGCGATGCCAGTAACCCCGACGCCCTGGCCGACGCCACCGACAGCAGCCTGCTCGACCGTTCGCCGCGCAGCCTCAAGGACGTGTGGCTTCGCTTGCGCACGCAGCTGACGCCGACCTCGCTGCTGTTCCGCCATGCCCTGCGATTGCCCCTGGCCTTGAGCATCGGCTACGCCATGGTGCATTTGATTCACCCGTCCCAAGGCTACTGGATCATCCTCACCACGCTGTTCGTTTGCCAACCGAACTACGGCGCCACTCGCCGCAAACTCGGTCAACGGATCATCGGCACCGCCATTGGCCTGACACTGGCCTGGGCGCTGTTCGACCTGTTCCCGAACCCGCTGATCCAGTCATGCTTCGCCATCGCCGCCGGGGTGGTGTTCTTTACCAACCGCACCACCCGCTACACCCTGGCGACGGCGGCAATCACCCTGATGGTGCTGTTCTGCTTCAACCAGGTAGGTGACGGTTACGGACTGTTCCTGCCACGCTTGTTCGATACCTTGCTCGGCAGCCTGATTGCCGGGCTGGCGGTGTTCCTGTTCCTGCCGGACTGGCAGGGCCGACGCCTGAACAAAGTGCTGGCCAACACCCTGGCCTGCAACAGCATCTACCTGCGCCAGATCATGCAGCAATACGCTGCGGGTAAAAGCGACGACCTGGCTTACCGCCTGGCCCGCCGCAACGCGCACAACGCCGACGCGGCACTGTCGACCACACTGGCCAACATGCTGATGGAGCCGGGACATTTCCGAAAGGAGGCGGATGTGGGCTTCCGCTTCCTGGTGCTGTCACACACGCTACTCAGTTACCTGTCGGGCCTGGGCGCACACCGGGAAACCCAACTGCCGACGGACGTGCGTGAACATTTGATCGAAGGGGCCGGAGTGAAACTGGCCGCCAGCATCGACGAGATCGCCCAAGGGCTGGCGAGCAAGTCTTCGATTGAAATTCAGAGCGATGAAGAAGAAGCACTGGCCAATGAACTGGAACAGATGCCTGATGAAATCGATGAGGGGCAGCGGTTGGTGCAGACGCAACTGGCGCTGATCTGCCGGCAGTTGGGGCCGCTGAGGACGTTGGCGGCGCATCTGATCAAGGACACCAGTGAGGATTGAGATCTGTGGTGTCTGGGCGGGCCTCATCGCGAGCAAGCTCGCTCCCACAGGGGGCTCTGGTGTTCACAAAACTTGTGTCGACTGAAGATCTACTGTGGGAGCGAGCTTGCTCGCGATGAGGCCATCAGCAACAACACAGAAACTGGCTCAACCCACTCACATCCCATGCCGTTTCATCAACTTGTCATAACTCCCGTCCACCTTCATCGCCGCTATCTCGCGGTCGAAACCGGCGACGATCCGTGCATGCTCGGGATTCTTCAGGCTGACCATGATATGCAGGCTGTTCTCGCTCAATGGCTTGGGCAGGAACTCCACGGCGTTCCGCACCTTGGGTGACTCACGGGCCAGGTAGTAACGGGCGACGAATTCATCTTCCAGCGTCAGCTTGACCCGGTCGGCCGCGAGCATGCGCACCGCCATGGCGAAACTGTGCACAGGGACTTTCTGCAACGACTCGTCGTTGTCGAACGGGGGCGAATAGGCGTATCCACGCACCACGGCAATCGGATAGGTGTGCAATTGCTGCAGGTTGTTGAATTCGACGGGCGCGTCTTTGCGCTTGAGAAAGCGCACGCGATTGAGCAGGTACTCGCCGGAGAACTGGCCAAGCCTGGTCCGCTCCTCCGAGTACCAGGCGTTGACCAGCACGTCGTATCGGCCCTCGCCCAATCCCATCAAGGCCCGTGCCCAGGGCACCTGCTCGAACTCACTGGCGTAGCCAGCCCTGGCGAGCGCGGTACTGACAATATCCGTCGCCAGACCGCCGTTGACGAGCGTGGAATCGGTAAAGGGAGGCCAGGCATCAGCGACCAGCCGCAGTTTTTCTGCCGCTGCTCCCTGACCCAGCAACAGCAATCCAATCAAGGCCAAAGCTCGATGCAATCGCGGCATGCCAGAAAATCCTTAGCGGGCGGCTTGCCCGACGTGTTTTCAGCCAAAACCCCAAGGCCCCTGTACCGGCAAGGCCCGGGTACTCAACATTCGCTCATCGAAGCCATAGCACAGCGCTTCGGTCCAGATTACACAAAGAAGACATCCGCGCGAAAAATGAATGATGGCATTTTGGCCTTTGTCACAGATTCTTCCGCCATAAAGACTTCTGGCGTGAGTGCGCTTAGTATCGGAACGACGTTTTCAGGGAATCAAAACATGACAGTCGACTGGATCTGCAAACACCACAGCGACCTGGGCAAGGAGCAGCTGTACGCCATTTTGCAGTTGCGTGCAGAAGTGTTCGTCGTTGAACAGAAATGCGTTTACCAGGATATCGATGGCCAGGATCTGGAAGGTGACACCCTCCACGTGATGGCCTGGGACGGTAACCGGCTGGTGGCCTACTTGCGCCTGCTTGACCCGCAATCACAGGGCGGCGATGTGGTGATCGGGCGGGTGATCATTGCACCCCAGGCACGCGGTGCCGGGCTGGGGCATGAGCTGATGGAACAGGCACTCAAACAGATCGAAAAATACTGGCCCGGTCTGCCGGTCTACCTCTCGGCCCAGGCGCATTTGCAGGGGTATTACGGGCGGTACGGGTTTGTCGTGGCGGGTGAGGAATATGTCGAGGATGGCATTCCACACATTGGCATGCGTCGCCCCTGAAGGCCCTATCGCGAGCAAGCTCGCTCCCACACTGGATTGGGTTCACAACTCAAATCAACTGTGGGAGCGAGCTTGCTCGCGATGGCGTCAGCTCAGGCACCGCAAATCTCAGGGATACTCCAACACCGCCTTGATCTGCCGCAGATTGCGCTCGATCCAACCGCGATCGATCGCACCCCACTCGCGAATCCGATAGCGCCCCGCATGGTTGCGCGCGCCCTCTTCCTGCTCGAACTCACAAATGATATCCAGATCCGCCAACGCCGCGATGGTGTCCTGTGCCGTGCGCCGGGGCATACCGGTGACTTCGGTCAGCGCCGGGACGCTGCTGGCCAGCCCGCTGTCGATCAGGTACGCCACGTACAACCGGCGATAGAAGCTGCTCTTGGTCTTGCTCACGTCCATCCAATGCTCCTTAAAAGGTCGCAGCCTGCGGCAGCTCCTACAGATCCCGCCACGTCAGGTACACCCGCACATCAAATTCCACCTGGTGATAACCCGGCAGCATGTGTTCGCACAGTTTGTAGAATGCCTTGTTGTGGTCCGATTCCTTGAAGTGCGCCAGCTCATGCACCACGATCATTTTCAGGAACTCGCAAGGCGCTTCCTTGAACAGCGAAGCGATGCGGATTTCCTTCTTGGCCTTGAGCTTGCCACCCTGCACCCGTGAAATCGTGGTGTGCAGGCCAAGGGCACGGTGGGTCAGGTCCAGACGGTTGTCGAACAGCACCTTGTCGATGGCCGGAGCGTTACGCAAGTACTCCTGCTTGAGGTCCAGAGCATAGGTGTACAGCGCCTTGTCGCTCTGCACCCCGTGCTTTTGCGGGTAACGCTGGTTCAGGTAATCGCCCAGCCGACCGTCGGCGATCAGCTGGCGTACCTGGTCCTGCAAGGTGGCGGGATAGGCCTGGAGATATTTCAACACGGTCATCGGGGCGGCAATACAGGTCACTAAAAGGTCGCCAGTGTAGCGAATTCAGCGGGGCAGCGCGCTCCAGTCAAACGGCTGGACAAAGACCCCGGTGTCTTCGGCCATCATCGGCCGGGCCACCAGAAAACCTTGCACATATTCACAGCTGTTGGCTTGCAGCCATTCATACTGAGCGACGGTTTCCACCCCTTCGGCAATCACCAATATTCCGAACTGCTTGCACAGGTCGATCACACTGCGCACCAGCGCCGCATCCCTTGCCGAATCCGGCAACCGGGCGATCAAATGGCGGTCGATCTTCAGAGTATCCAGCGCCAGGTCGCGCAAGTGCGTCAGGGAACACGGTCCGACCCCGAAGTCATCCAATGCCACGCGTACGCCCAGATTGTGCAGCAGGCGCAATTGCTTGCGGGTTTCTTCGGGGTTGCGCATCAAGGCCTCTTCCGTGACCTCGACTTCCAGATGATGCGGTTGCAAGCCATGACGCTCCAGCACCTGGCGCAACTCGGTGACCAGGTTGGGCATGCCGAACTGCGTACTGCTCAAGCTGACGCCGAGCACCAGGTCCTCGGCAAACAGGGACTCCCAGGCTTTGCGTTGCCCGGCGCCGCGATGGTAAATCCAGCTGCCCAGGCGACTGATCAGCCGCGCCTCCTCCAGCAATGGCAAAAACAGCCCCGGGGGGACATCGCCAACGCTCGGATGCTGCCAGCGCAACAAGGCCTCGAAGCCACGAATCCGCCCGTCGGCAATCGCAACCTGAGGCTGATACACCAGATTGAAATCCCGCTTCTCGATGGCCGTGCGCACACTTTCTTCCAGCATCAGCCGCGTGCGCGCCCGGCCGTTCATTTCATGATCGTAGAAGCGATATTGCTGGCGGCCGGCACGCTTGGCCTCGTACATGGCAATGTCGGCCGCCCGCATCATCCCGTCGAGATTGGCGCCGCAATCAGGGAACGTGGCAATGCCGATGCTGGCACCCAGAGCGATATCGAGGCCGTCGATCTGCTGACAGATCGACACTCGCTCGATGAGCTTCTCGGCAATCTTCGCCGCCTGCTCGGGGAACTCCAGATCCAGCAGCGCGGTGAACTCGTCGCCGCCCATCCGCGCCAGAATGTCGAAGGGCCGCAGGCAAGCCTTCAACTGTTCGGAGACCCAGCGCAGCACCCGATCGCCGGCATCGTGCCCGAGCGAATCATTGACTCGCTTGAAGCCGTCGAGGTCCAGATACATCAGGACCCAGGAGCTGTCGGAACGCTCACCGCGCAACAGCAGGTTCTCTACGGTCTGGTAGAAACCCCGGCGGTTGAGCAATCCGCTCAGCGGATCGGTGACCGCCTGAAACTCCAGTTGCTGATGCAGATGGCGCACCACCGACATGTCCAGCACGGTCACGACCATCGCATGTTGCTCGGCGGGCAATGGCGCGCAGGACAAGGCCACCGGCACTTGCTGCCCGGGTGCCGTACGTAGCAGGGCATCGTGCAGGCGCAAGGTTTCGCCTCGTTTGTATCCGGCCAGCAACTCGGAGTCGGCCCAGATCGGGATATGCGGTTTTTGCAGGTAGTCCAGAAACTCCTTGCCTTGCAGTTCCTGCACCGGGGCATTGAGCAACCGTGAAATCGCCGGATTGGCAAAACGAATCAGACCGTCCTCACCCAATACCAGAATGCCTTCGGCTGCGTTTTCCAGCACCGACGCATTAAAGGCACGAGCCGCTTCCAGATCATGACTCAGGCGCTGCAAGGCCCGGCGGTTACGCTGGTGCTCGAGCAACGCCTGGACCTTGGGCGTAAAGACCTGTGGGTCGAACGGCTTGAACAGATAATCCACCGCACCACTGGCATAGCCCTTGATCACGGCATCCTGGGACTGTTCGTTGGCGGTCAGGAAAATGATCGGCGTCAGACGGGTCCGCTGGCTACCGCGCATCAGGCGCGCCACTTCATAACCGTCCATGTCCGGCATCTGCACGTCCAGAAGCACCAGGTCGATATCGTGTTCAAGTAACAAGCCGAGGGCCTCGAAACCCGAGGTGGCAGTAATGACCCGCCAGCCCTGGCGCTGTAACAACGCGCGCATGCTGATCAGGTTTTCGGGGTAATCGTCGACGACTAAAAGGGTTGAGCTGCCTTCTACTGGCGTAGGTTGCGCGCATTCCATGCTGCTTCTCTAATTGCGGGGTGTCAGGCCGGTTTCTCGTGAAAACCGGACAAATACTGCGTCTTCACTCTAGACCCGGTTCTGCAAAAGCAGAAGGTGTCAGTAAGCCATCATTTAATCATAGTGTCTTTTTACCGACTAACGGTCGATGGTTCAGGCGATGGAAACCGGGAAAGATGTCGCTTCGACAGGATGTTGACGTCAGCCACCCGTCAGACGGGCATTAACAAAATCTCCCGCTACGCTTATAAAGGCCGCCCCCGAAGGTGCGGGCTAGAGCTTCTGGCACGTCCGTGCAGCATGAATCAAGTGGAAGAACCGACATGATCGATCTTGCAACCTGGAACCTCAGCGTCCCCGTTGGCAGCCCGCCGTACACCGTCGAAACCGCCAAGCTGGTGGACGGTTTCAAGGATCAATACTTCCATTCAGACACAGGCACATTGTTTTTCTGGACGCCCGTGACCGGCTCCCGTACCGAAAACGCAATTTATCCACGTACCGAATTGCGTGAAACCTACAGCAACGGCACGTTGAAAAACTGGTACTACCCGGACGCCGACAATTTGTTGTATGCCACTCTGGCAGTGAACCAGGTGCCGAGTTCCGGGAAAATCGTCATCGGCCAGATCCATGCCTATCAAAGCCAGAAACCTCTGGTGAAGGTTGAATACCAATACAAAACCAGTACAGCCACCGGCAATATCGTCGCCAAGGTCCGGATGCATCCCGATGACGATACAGGCCGGGTGATCATCGTTGCGACGGGGGTGAAACTCGATCAGGAGTTCAACTACCTCATTCACCTCAGCCCCGGTGGCGCCTTGGGCATCAGTGCGGCAGGTTATCAATGGGATACGCAAATCAGCACAACCTGGCGTGACAAACCGCTGTATTTCAAGGCCGGGGTCTATGTACAGGACAACACCGGGTACACCACTGAAGGCGGCAAAGTGACCTTCAGCAAGCTGGATATCGATCACAACAATTGATATCGAGGCACTGTTGATCTTGTGGGAGCGGGCTTGCTCGCGAAGGCGTAATGTCAGACGACATTAATGTTGAATGACACACCGCTTTCGCGAGCAAGCCCGCTCCCACACTGACCGCGTCGATCCTGGATCATCGCCCACAAAAAACCCGCCTCTCGGCGGGTTTTTCATCAAGGCAGTTTAACGCTCAGGCTTAGTTGACCTTGGCGTTCAACTCACCTTTCAGGTAACGCTGATACATGCCTTCCAGCGAGATCGCCTTGATCTTCGAAGCGTTGCCGGCAGTACCGAAGGCTTCGTAGCGAGCGATACACACGTCACGCATGGCGGTGACGGTGGCGCCGAAGAATTTACGTGGGTCGAACTCGCTCGGGTTGGTGGCCATCAGGCGACGCATTGCGCCAGTGGATGCCAGGCGCAGGTCGGTGTCGATGTTGACCTTGCGCACGCCGTGCTTGATGCCTTCGACGATTTCTTCAACCGGTACGCCGTAGGTTTCCTTGATGTCGCCGCCGTACTGGTTGATGATCGCCAGCCACTCTTGCGGAACCGAAGACGAACCGTGCATCACCAGGTGAGTGTTCGGAATGCGCTTGTGGATTTCTTTGATACGGTCGATGGCCAGCACGTCGCCGGTAGGCGGCTTGGTGAACTTGTAGGCGCCGTGGCTGGTGCCGATGGCGATGGCCAGGGCATCCACCTGAGTGCGTTTTACGAAGTCAGCGGCTTCTTCCGGGTCGGTCAGCATCTGGCTGTGATCCAGGACGCCTTCGGCGCCGATGCCGTCTTCTTCACCGGCCATGCCGGTTTCCAGCGAACCCAGGCAGCCCAGCTCGCCTTCTACCGAAACGCCGCAGGCGTGAGCCATGGCTACGGTTTGTTGGGTCACACGCACGTTGTAGTCGTAGTCGGTCGGGGTCTTGCCGTCTTCACCCAGGGAGCCGTCCATCATCACCGAGCTGAAGCCCAGCTGGATGGAGCGCTGGCAGACGTCAGGGCTGGTGCCGTGGTCCTGGTGCATGCACACCGGGATGTGCGGGAATTCTTCGATGGCTGCCAGGATCAGGTGACGCAGGAACGGTGCACCGGCGTATTTGCGAGCACCGGCCGAAGCCTGGACGATCACCGGGGAGTCAGTCTTGTCAGCGGCTTCCATGATGGCGCGCATCTGCTCAAGGTTGTTGACGTTGAAGGCTGGAACGCCGTAGCCGAACTCGGCTGCGTGGTCCAGCATCTGGCGCATGCTGATAAGTGCCATTGTGTATATCTCTCCCGGTTGAGGGTCGTTAATCGTGCCAGCCTGCCGTAGCGGCGGCGGCTATTCAAGTTATTGCAGATCGGGGGTTGGGCCCGGCTGCGAATTCAGGTGTTACCAAAATCTTAAATACGACACAAAAACCCTGTGGGAGCGAGCTTGCTCGCGATGGGGGCGGCACATTCAGCATTGATGTGACTGTGATACCGCTATCGCGAGCAAGCTCGCTCCCACAAATGGATCTCTGTATACCAAATCAATCGTATTATTCAGCCTTACAACCGCGGCCAATCAAATCATTGGTGGCGACCCAGTAAACCAGGCCTTCCTCACCTTTTATGTGAAACGCCAGCATGTCATTGCTGTACAGCGAACCCGATGCACCCGGTTCCTGTTTCAAGCGGTAGACCTGATCGGCACCGCCCAGACGCACGTCGACTTCCCTAAGGCTGTCGTCGGTGTAGCGCCACAGCACTTTGGCTTGGCTGTCGCAGGTCCAGGTGGTCCAGTTATCCACAGGCGCGGACGACTGGAACGGGTTCAACTGAGCACAACCAGCCAACAGCGCCAGCGCCGTAACGGCGATAAAACCTTTCATCCATGTCCCTCGACTGACGGCACACGCCGCCAGCCCTGAGTAAAGAGTCAGACCCGTCAAGGGCAGCCATGTTCCTTGGCGGGTGCCCGGGTCTCGTATTTGTCCAGGCCCTCGGGCCCGGAGCGCTTGTTGAGCACCGGGTTGGTTTCCGCCTGCCAGTCGGCCTGATAACAGCCGCTGCGTGACGCAGGCGCCTCGGGTTCCGGCGTGGCTTTCGGGCTGCTCCCGCAAGCCGCCAGTGAACCCGCGACGATCAACAGCGCTAACGTCTTGACCATGTCAACACTCCCTTGCCTGGTCAAACGGGCGACCCTCAGGCCTTGGCCCGGCTTTCCAGGACTTCAACGGCTGGCAGGACCTTGCCTTCGACGAATTCGAGGAACGCACCGCCACCGGTAGAAATGTAGGAGATCTGCTCTGCCACGCCATACTTGTCGATGGCCGCCAGGGTGTCGCCACCGCCGGCAATGGAGAACGCCGCGCTATCCGCGATGGCCTGGGCCAGTACCTTGGTGCCATTGCCGAACTGATCGAATTCGAACACGCCGACCGGACCGTTCCACAGGATAGTCTTGGACGACTTCAGCAGCTCGGCGAAATTCGCCGCGGTCTGCGGACCGATGTCCAGGATCATGTCGTCGGCAGCGACGTCAGCGATCAACTTGACGGTCGCAGCGGCGCTTTCCGCGAATTCCTTGGCAACCACTACGTCCACTGGCAGCGGTACGCTGACCTTGGCGGCGATGGCGCGAGCGGTGTCCAGCAGGTCCGGCTCATACAGGGATTTACCGACCGGGTGACCGGCAGCGGCCAGGAAGGTGTTGGCGATGCCGCCACCGACGATCAACTGGTTGCAGATCTGGCTCAGGCTATTCAGCACGTCGAGTTTGGTCGACACCTTGGAGCCGGCAACGATAGCCGCCATCGGCTGGGCCGGGGCACCCAGGGCTTTGCCCAGTGCCTCCAGTTCAGCGGCCAGCAGCGGGCCGGCAGCAGCGACTTTGGCGAACTTGGCCACGCCGTGGGTCGAACCCTCGGCACGGTGAGCGGTACCGAAGGCGTCCATCACGAACACGTCGCACAGGGCGGCGTATTGCTGGGCCAGTTCGTCAGCGTTCTTTTTCTCGCCTTTGTTGAAGCGCACGTTTTCGAACAGCACGATGTCGCCCGCTTTCACGTCAACACCGCCCAGGTAATCGGCCACCAGCGGCACTTCACGACCCAGAGCACGGCTCAGGTAGTCGGCGACTGGCTTGAGGCTGTTCTCGGCCGAGAACTCGCCTTCGGTCGGACGGCCAAGGTGCGAGCAGACCATCACGGCCGCGCCTTTTTCCAGGGCCAGCTTGATGGTCGGCAGCGAGGCCAGGATACGCGCATCGCTGGTGACAACACCGTCCTTGACTGGAACGTTGAGGTCTTCGCGGATCAATACGCGCTTACCTTGCAGATCGAGGTCGGACATCTTCAACACGGTCATGGGTCGCACTTCCTACGGTTTTTTTGAAGTTGCTGTTTGCAGATAGTGTTCTGCAACGTCCAGCATTCGGTTGGCAAAACCCCATTCATTGTCGAACCAGGCCAGGATGTTCACCAGCCGAGGGCCGGAAACGCGGGTCTGACTGGCATCGACGATCGCCGAATGTGGGTCATGGTTGAAATCACAGCTTGCGTGGGGTAGCTCGGTGTAGGCCAGCAGGCCTTTGAGCGGGCCGCTGGTGGCGGCTTCGCGCAGGATCCGGTTTACCTCGGTGGCGTCGGTCGCGGTGGCGGTCTGCATCGTGATATCGAGGCAGGACACGTTGACCGTCGGCACCCGCACGGCTTTGGCCTGAATTCGTCCGGCAAGTTCCGGCAGCAGGCGTTCGATACCTCGTGCCAGACCGGTGGACACCGGAATCACCGACTGGAACGCCGAACGGGTACGGCGCAGGTCTTCGTGGTGATAGGCATCGATGACCGGCTGATCGTTCATCGCCGAGTGAATGGTGGTGATCGACACGTAGTCCAGACCAATGGCCTGATTCAGCAGGCGCAACAGCGGCACGCCGCAGTTGGTGGTGCAGGACGCGTTGGACACCAGCAATTCGTCGCCGGTCAGGCAGTCCTGGTTCACGCCGTAGACGATGGTCGCGTCAACGTCCGTCTCGCTGGCCATCGGCTGGGAAAACAACACACGCGGGGCGCCGGCGTCGAGGAAACGCTGGCCGTCTTCGCGAGTGTGATAAGCGCCGGAGCACTCCAGCACCAGATCGACGCCCAGGGACGCCCAATCGATGCCTTCGGGGGTGGCACTGCGCAGGACCTTCACGCAGTCGCCATTAATATGCAGACAATCGCCCTCGACCTTCACTTCGCCGGGGAACCGGCCATGGGTGGAGTCAAAGCGTGTCAGGTATTCGATACTGGCCATGTCCGCCAGATCGTTGATCGCGACAATCTCGAACCCGGCCTTTTCGCCTCGCTCGAACAACGCACGCAAGACGCAACGACCAATCCGGCCGTAGCCGTTGAGTGCAACTTTGTAGGGACGCGGTTGAGGCATGGGGTTCTCGATAGACGCAGGCAAACGAATTCTCGTTAACAACACAACCCTTGTAGGAGCGAGCTTGCTCGCGATGGTGGCCCAGACAACGCGGGCATTCAGGCATCCAGCGTTATCCTTAATGACCATCGCGAGCGAGCTCGCTCCTACAGGGGGTTCGCGGTGGTCAGAAACCACCGCGTTGTGCTTAGTCTTCCAGCAGCTCTTCAGCCTGACCCAGGATGTTTTCCAGGGTGAAGCCGAACTCTTCGAACAAGGCCGGCGCAGGCGCCGACTCGCCGTAGGTGGTCATGCCGATCACGCGGCCTTCCAGGCCCACGTACTTGTACCAGTAGTCCGCGTGGGAAGCTTCGATGGCGATACGGGCGCTGACCTGCAACGGCAGGACCGATTGCTTGTAGCCGGCGTCCTGGGCATCGAACACGCTGGTGCACGGCATGGAAACCACACGCACCTTGCGGCCCTGCTCGGTCAGTTTGTCGAAGGCCTGAACGGCCAGGCCGACTTCCGAGCCGGTGGCGATCAGGATCAGCTCAGGCTCGCCTGCGCAGTCCTTCAACACGTAACCGCCACGCGCGATCTCTTCGATCTGAATCGCATTGCGGGTTTGGTGCTGCAGGTTCTGACGCGAGAAGATCAGGGCTGAAGGACCGTCCTTGCGCTCCAATGCGCACTTCCAGCTCACCGCCGATTCAACGGCGTCGGCTGGGCGCCAGGTATCGAGGTTCGGCGTGCAGCGCAGGCTGGCCAGTTGCTCGATTGGCTGGTGAGTCGGGCCGTCTTCGCCCAGACCGATGGAGTCGTGGGTGTAGACGTGGATCACCCGCTGTTTCATCAGGGCCGACATGCGCACCGCGTTACGCGCGTATTCCATGAACATCAGGAAGGTCGCGCCGTAAGGCACCAGGCCACCGTGCAGCGCAACGCCGTTCATGATCGCCGTCATGCCGAATTCACGCACGCCGTAGTACATGTAGTTGCCGCTGGCATCTTCGGCGGTAACACCTTTGCAACCTTTCCACAGGGTCAGGTTGGAACCGGCCAGGTCAGCCGAACCGCCGAGGAACTCAGGCAGCAACGGG
Organism: Pseudomonas jessenii; assembly: GCF_002236115.1. Classification (GTDB taxonomy): domain Bacteria; phylum Pseudomonadota; class Gammaproteobacteria; order Pseudomonadales; family Pseudomonadaceae; genus Aquipseudomonas; species Aquipseudomonas jessenii. Next base: position 193,734 of record NZ_NIWT01000005.1, read on the forward strand.
CCGAACGCATTCAGGGCGTTCTGGCTGGCTTTACGGCTGGCGATGGTTTCGCCCTTGGCCGCCACTTCGGCGATATAGGCCGAGGCTTTTTCGCTGAAGTCAGCTGGCAGGTCACCGCTCAGACGACGCACCAGTTCGTTGGCTTCAGTCGGGAACGCGGCGGAGTAAGCAGAGAAACGCTGGTCCCACTCGGCTTCAACAGCGCGACCGGCTTCCTTGGCGTCCCACTCGGCATAGATATCGGCCGGGATTTCGAACGGGCCGTGATTCCATTTCAGCGCCGCACGGGTCAGGGCGATTTCCGCGTCACCCAGCGGGGCGCCGTGGCAATCTTCCTTGCCTTGCTTGTTCGGAGAACCGAAACCGATGGTGGTCTTGCAGCAGATCAGGGTTGGCTGCTCGCTTTTACGTGCAGTGTCGATCGCCGTCTTGATCTCTTCCGGGTCGTGACCGTCGACATTGCGGATCACTTGCCAGTTGTAGGACTCAAAACGCTTCGGGGTGTCGTCGGTGAACCAGCCTTCGACTTCGCCATCAATGGAGATGCCGTTGTCATCGTAGAAGGCGATCAGCTTGCCCAGGCCCAGGGTACCGGCCAGGGAAGCGACTTCGTGGGAAATGCCTTCCATCATGCAGCCATCACCCAGGAACACATAGGTGTGGTGGTCGATAATGTTGTGACCAGGACGGTTGAACTGCGCAGCCATGACTTTTTCAGCCAGAGCAAAACCCACGGCGTTGGCCAGGCCCTGGCCCAGTGGACCGGTGGTGGTTTCTACGCCTGGGGTGTAGCCGAGTTCCGGGTGGCCCGGGGTGCGGCTGTGCAGTTGACGGAACTGCTTGAGGTCATCGATCGACAGGTCGTAGCCGGTCAGGTGCAGCAGCGAGTAGATCAGCATCGAGCCGTGGCCGTTGGACAGCACGAAGCGGTCACGGTCGGCAAACGAAGGATTGCTCGGGTTGTGCTTGAGGTAGTCGCGCCAAAGCACTTCGGCGATATCTGCCATACCCATAGGGGCACCGGGATGGCCGCTGTTGGCTTTTTGCACGGCATCCATGCTGAGGGCACGAATGGCGTTGGCACGCTCACGACGGCTAGGCATCGCTGTTCTCCTGGGGGCTTGATTAAAACGAAACGGAAAAAAGGCGAGCATTTTCCCTCACCGGGCCGCCTCGGGGCAATGACAGATAGTCATCTGAAGGCGTTTTTCCAATGGATAACGACGTATTCGCCTGGTGAAACCTTTCCGCCGTCCGATTGTTGACAAAAGCTAACGTCGAGAAGTGCCATCTATCGAGCAATATCAAAACTTTTTGATACTGCTCTTGCGATACCTTCGACCCGTGACTAGACTGCCGGCCTTATGAATTTACGCGTGCCCTCCATTCAACATGACGATTGCGATGAGCTGGCGGCCTTGTGCAAGGCTGGCGGCGATCCCCTGCGGTTGAATGTCTTGCGCGCACTGGCCAATGACTCGTTCGGCGTACTGGAACTGGCGCAGATCTTCGGCATCGGCCAGTCAGGCATGAGCCACCACCTCAAGGTACTGGCACAGGCCGACCTGGTGGCAACGCGCCGCGAAGGCAACGCGATTTTCTACCGTCGCGCGCTGCCCCACACCGAACTGCTGGGCGGCAAACTGCACGCAGCATTGCTCGAAGAAGTGGACAACCTGACGCTGCCGACCGACGTACAGTCGCGCATCACCCAGGTCCATGGGCAACGTGCGGCGGCCAGCCAGGATTTTTTCTCAAGGGTTGCGGAGAAGTTTCGCGCCCAGCAAGACTTGATCGCCGGCCTGCCGCAATACCGCGAAAGCGTGGTGGCCCTGCTCGACAAGCTGAGCTTCGACAAAGACGCCACGGCCATTGAAGTCGGCCCCGGCGATGGCGCATTCCTGCCGGACCTGGCGCGCCGCTTCGCGCAAGTCACGGCGCTGGATAACAGCAGCGCGATGCTCGAACTGGCGCGCCAGGTCTGCGAACGCGACAAGCTGACTAACGTTAGCCTGCAACTGGCCGATGCATTGAACGGCGTCAGCCTCAAGGCCGATTGCGTGGTACTGAACATGGTGCTGCACCATTTTGCCGCACCGGCCGATGCGCTCAAGCACATGGCCCATTTGCTGCAACCAGGCGGTAGCCTGTTAGTGACAGAGTTATGTAGCCACAACCAGAGTTGGGCCAAGGAGGCCTGCGGTGATCTCTGGCTGGGGTTTGAACAGGACGATCTGGCCCGTTGGGCCACCGCTGCGGGACTCGTTCCCGGGGAAAGCCTCTATGTAGGCTTACGTAATGGTTTCCAGATCCAGGTCCGCCATTTTCAGCGACCGGCTGGCGACACTCACCATCGGTAATTTCAGGAAAACATCGAGATGAGCGAATACTCCCTTTTCACCTCCGAGTCCGTGTCTGAAGGGCATCCGGACAAAATCGCCGACCAGATTTCTGATGCGGTGCTGGACGCCATCATTGCTGAAGACAAGTTCGCCCGTGTGGCGTGCGAGACTCTGGTGAAAACGGGCGTGGCGATCATCGCCGGCGAAGTCACCACTTCCGCCTGGGTTGATCTGGAGCAGATCGTTCGTGACGTGATCACCGACATCGGCTACACCAGCTCCGACGTCGGCTTCGACGGCGCGACCTGCGGCGTGATGAACATCATCGGCAAGCAGTCCCCTGACATCAACCAGGGTGTCGACCGTGCCAAGCCTGAAGATCAGGGCGCCGGCGACCAGGGTCTGATGTTCGGCTACGCCAGCAATGAAACCGACGTGCTGATGCCTGCACCGATCACCTTCTCGCACCAACTGGTGCAGCGCCAGGCTGAAGCCCGTAAATCCGGCCTGCTGCCTTGGCTGCGCCCGGACGCCAAGTCGCAAGTGACCTGCCGTTACGAAAACGGCAAGGTTGTCGGTATCGACGCCGTCGTTCTGTCGACCCAGCACAACCCGGAAGTGTCGTACAACGACCTGCGCGAAGGCGTGATGGAGCTGATCGTCAAGCACGTGCTGCCTGCCGAACTGCTGAGCAAGGACACCCAGTTCCACATCAACCCGACCGGCCAGTTCATCATCGGCGGCCCAGTGGGTGACTGCGGTCTGACCGGTCGCAAGATCATCGTCGACAGCTACGGCGGCATGGCCCGTCACGGCGGTGGCGCGTTCTCCGGTAAAGATCCATCGAAGGTTGACCGTTCGGCGGCCTACGCCGGTCGTTACGTGGCCAAGAACATCGTTGCCGCCGGCCTGGCCGAGCGTTGCGAGATTCAGGTGTCCTACGCCATCGGTGTTGCCCAGCCGACTTCGATCTCGCTGAACACCTTCGGCACCGGCAAGATCAGCGATGACAAGATCGTCAAACTGGTCCGCGAAGTGTTCGACCTGCGTCCATACGCGATCACCACCATGCTCGACCTGCTGCACCCGATGTATCAGGAAACCGCTGCGTACGGCCACTTCGGTCGCACCCCGGCGACCAAGACCGTTGGTGACGACACCTTCACCACGTTCACTTGGGAAAAAACCGACCGCGCCGACGCCCTGCGTTCTGCTGCCGGCCTGTAAGGTTCCCCCGCAACACCCGAAGCCCCGCACGGTTCGCGCCCTGCGGGGTTTTTTATTGCCTTGCGCTTGAGACCGCGTGGCCGCCTTCGCGAGCAGGCTCGCTCCCACAGTTGATCTTTGGTGTGACAAAGACCCATGGGCAAACGCAATTCCCTGTGGGAGCGGGCTTGCTCGCGATGAGGCCAGCACAACCACCAGAAATACCCGGCAAAACACCCCCTCGCTGCGCCAACTGATACTGACCTAGCCTTCACGCACCTCACCGAGCAAGGACGCTCAAGATGCTTCCCGACCTGCGCCTGTTTTTCGCCGCTCTTCTGACCTTTGCCTACCTGACCGCCAGCGCCGCCGAGTGCCCGGAATGGCCAGCCGAACGCGCCCGGAACGAAGTCGGCAAACTGCAACAACAAATCGACCTCTGGGACGACAACTATCACCGCCAGGGACGCTCACTGGTCGCCGATGAACTCTACGACCAGTCCCGCGCGCGACTCACCCAATGGCGCCACTGCTTTAACCTGAGCCCGCCCGCAGACCCCTTGCGCACTGCGCGCGGCACGCTGCCCCACCCCATCGCCCACACCGGCCTGGACAAACGGCACGATCAGCCCGCCGTGGAAAAATGGCTGCGTGACCGGGTGGACGTCTGGGTCCAGCCTAAAATCGATGGCGTGGCGGTGACCCTGGTTTACCGCAGCGGCCTGTTGGCCCAGGCAATCAGCCGCGGCGACGGCCAAAGCGGCCAGGACTGGACGGTTCCTGCACGGCAGATTCCGGCCATCCCGCAACGGCTATCTCAGGCCCGGGACTTGATCGTGCAAGGCGAACTGTATTGGCGCCTGACCGATCACGTGCAGGCCCGGGCCGGTAGCCTCAATGCTCGTGGCTCGGTAGCCGGTCTGATGGCACGCAAGGTCTTGAGCGCCGAACAGGCCGCCGGCATCGACCTGTTTGTCTGGGACTGGCCCCAAGGACCGGCGAGCGTACCCGAGCGTGCCGCGGCGCTGACTGCGCTGGGCTTCCCGAGTACCACGGCATACAGCCAGCCCATCGCCTCCGTCATTGATGCCGAACGCTGGCGCGAGCACTGGTATCGTTCCCCCTTGCCCTTTGCCAGCGACGGCATCGTCCTGCGCCAGAATCAGCGCCCAGCCGCCGAACGCTGGCAGGCCAGGTCACCCTACTGGGCCATCGCCTGGAAATACCCCTTCGCCCAGACACTGGCCGAAGTCCGCCAGGTTCACTTCAAAATCGGCCGGACCGGGCGGATCACTCCGGTTCTTGAACTGACCCCGGTAAAGCTCGATGACCGGCAGATCAAGCACGTCAGCGTCGGTTCGTTGCAACGCTGGCAGACGCTGGACATCCGCCCGGGTGACCAGGTCGCCATCAGCCTGGCCGGGCTGGCCATTCCCAGGCTCGATAGGGTTGTATTGCGCAGCAGCGAACGCGCCGAATTGAACGCGCCGCGGGCAGAGGACTTTCATTCATTGAGTTGCTGGCAACCGACTCGGGGCTGTGAGAGCCAGTTTCTTGCGCGCCTGACCTGGCTCAGCAGCAAACAAGGCCTGGCGCTGCCCAATGTGGGTCCGGGCACCTGGGAAAAACTTCTTGCAACAGGTCGGCTGAACGGTCTGTTGGATTGGTTGACCCTCGATGCCCAAGAGCTTGCTACCATTGATGGTTTCGGCGAGCGCAGCGCGGCTCGTCTTGCAGACAGCTTCAACCGAGCCCGGCAACGCCCGTTCGCGCACTGGCTGAAAGCCTTGGGATTGCCGCCGACAGGTCAGGCGCATCTCGGCGATTCATGGCTGGTACTGGCGCAGCGAGACATCGAACAATGGCGGGCCGAGGCCGATATCGGGCCAGGGCGCGCGGCGCAACTGAACGCTTTTTTCCGCGATCCGCAGGTACTGGGCTTGAGTGAAACGTTACGTGATGCGGGGATTGACGGCTTTTAGTTGTCGGCCCTGCGCCCAGCGGGAACCACAAGGGACCGCTGGGCTCCAACAGCCATTGCCACAGTGGTCTGCTTGATTTCCTACATGGAGCTTTTATGAAATTTCTTTCACCGCTCGCCCTGTTGACCCTTTGCAGCGTGCTGGCCACCCCGTTGATGGCGGACGAGGAAGCGCCGGGGCTGACCGGTTGCGCCGCCAAGAAGCAAGGCATCGTCAACCAGATCGAATTGGCCAAGGTCCACGGCAACGCCGACCAGCAGGCAGGCCTGGAAAAGGCCTTGAGCGAAGTCGAAGCGAACTGCACCGACGCCTCGCTGAAGAAGGAACGGGAAAACAAGGTGCTCGACGCCAAGCACGAAGTCAGCAAGCGTCAGGCAGACCTCGACAAGGCCATGAGCAAAGGCGATCCCGACAAGATCAACAAGCGCAAAGACAAACTCGCCGATGCCCGCAAGGAATTGCAGAACGCACTCGATGAGTTGGATAAGTAACGCAGCAGTTTTTTTGTGGCGAGGGGGCTTGCCTCCGTTGGACTGCGAAGCAGTCCCAAAATCGCTGAACCGAACTCAGTCAGATATACCTGACAGTTCAAACAAACGACGGCTACGCCGTCGAACGGGGGCAAGCCGCCACAGGTCATGCGTAGCGCCGAATCAATGATCCCGAAACGCCTTATGACAAGCACTGCAAGCATCTTCGACTTTCTGTACCGCCGGCCCCAGGTTGCTGGCCTTGTAGGGTTGGACCTGGCTGGCGATCACCAATTCACCGGTGGCGCTTTCAAGGTCGCGGGCCATTGCCTGAAAGCGTGTCTGTTGCTCCCAGACATCGCTCTTGGCGCTGGTGTGATCCTCCTCGCGCACTTGCGGAAAATGCTGCCACGGCTCACGGGACAACGCATCGAGTTTCACCGCACCTTCGGCGAACTTCGGGCCATCGAAGGCAATGCGCCCACGCAACATACCGCCCAGGTCTTCGCCAGTCTTGAGCATCTGCTTGAAAATGGCCTTGCGCTGGCCGAGCGGCGAGTTGGGGTCGATACCGCCACAAGCGGACAGCGTCAGGCAGGCCAGCAATACAACAGAAAGTCTTTTAAGAGTCATGGTGGCTTCAGGTCACGGGAAACGGCGGCCAGTATCCTCGCGTCATCGGCAAAGACCAATAGCCCTATTATCAATAAGGGTTGCTTGAGCGCATGGAGCGCTCAGGCAACCGGCAAAGGAACCACTCCATGAACAGCCGTTTCAAGGCATGGCGTCACAGCCTGGCCTGGACCCTGCCGATGGTGGCCCTGCTCGCAGGCTGCACCGGTGGCGACAACCAACAACCGAAAACCCACGCCTTGGCCACCTACTCCAGCGCCACATGGGAAGCGCTGCCGGCGGTGTCCGACAGCGACCTGGTCGCCGGTTTCGGTTCCTGGCGCAGCGCCTGTACCCGCCTCAAGGCCGATCCGGTCTGGGGTGGCACCTGCGCAGCGGCTGTCAACGTGCCGCAAACCGCCAGCGACATTCGCGGTTTTCTCAAACAGAACCTCGATGTCTATGGCCTGCGCGCCACCAACGACAACCCCAACGGCCTGATCACCGGCTACTACGAACCGGTCTATCCCGGGAGCCTGACCCAGACCAGCGCTGCCAATGTCCCGGTCTATGGCGTCCCCGAGGACATGATCATCGTCGCCCTCGACAGCATTTACCCGGAACTCAAGGGCAAGCGCCTGCGCGGTCGACTCGAAGGTCGCGTGCTCAAGCCATACGACGATGCGGCAGCCATCGAAAGCAAAGGGGTCAATGCGCCGGTCGTGGCCTGGCTGACCGATCCTATGAACCTGCAGTTCCTGCAAATCCAGGGTTCGGGTCGTATCCAGCTCGACAATGGTCGCCAGTTGCGCATTGCCTACGCCGATCAGAACGGCCACCCGTATCGACCGATCGGCCGCTGGCTGGTGGAACAGGGCGAACTGAAAAAAGAAGACGTGACCATGGGCGCCATCAGCACCTGGGCCAAGGCCAATCCATCGCGGATTCCCGAACTGCTCGGCAGCAACCCCAGTTATGTGTTCTTCACCCGCAACCCGGACAGCAACGAAGGTCCGCGCGGCTCGCTGAACGTACCGTTGACCGCCGGTTACAGCGCGGCGGTGGATCGCAAGGTGATTCCGCTGGGCAGCCTGTTGTGGCTGTCCACCACCCGACCGGACGGCACGGCCCTGGTTCGCCCCGTGGCAGCACAGGACACCGGCGGCGCCATTGCCGGCGAGGTTCGGGCGGATCTGTTCTGGGGCACCGGGGATGCGGCCGGGCAACTGGCCGGGGACATGAAACAGCAGGGGCAGATCTGGATGCTCTGGCCCAAAGGCGCGACGTTGCCGCAAGTGCCGCAGGTGGCGGATGCCGAGAAGACCAAGCCCTGAGGCGAGTGTTGACCGTTAGATAGCTTTCGCGAGCAGACCCGCTCCTACACTGGAACGCACACTCCTGTGGGAGCGAGCTTGCTCGCGATGAGGCCGGCAAAAACCCTGAAGATCTGTCAGGCTGACACCACAAAGAAACTCACGATCAACCCCATCCCCACGAACCACATCAACGACCGCAGCGTCGCCCAGTCCGCCAGATAGCAAATGATGTAGAGCAGCCGGCTGGTAATGAACAGCACGGCCAGCACATTGATCGTCACCAGTTCGGCATTACCGGCCAGATGCGCCACGATCACCGCCGCAGCGAACGCCGGGGTCACTTCAAAACTGTTCAGTTGCGCCGCATTCGCGCGCCTGCCCAAGCCTTCCAGCGAATCGAGAAAGTCCCGGGGATCATGGTTGTCTCTCAACCTGAACCCGCCACTGATCTTGGCCACGCCCACACACACATACGGCAGGAAAATCGCGATCAAAATGCACCACAGAGCAACCGTCATAAAGCAGTCCCTTCTTCACGTTTCAGAACAGTCAAAATTTCATGACCAATATACCGATCAGCACCAGCCCACAGGCCAAGAGACGCGGCCCGCCAAAAGGCTCTTTCAGGTAACGCATGCCAAACAGCACCACCAGAATTACGCTGATCTCGCGCAACGCCGCCGCTTCTGCAATCGAGCCCAGCTGCATCGCCCACAGCACCAGAGCGTAGCTGAACAACACGCAGAACCCGACGGCCAGGCCCAGTCGCCACTGCTCGCGCCAGAACAACATGAACGCGGGTCGTTTGCGCACCAACGCCAATAGCGGAAACGGCCAGGCACTGAGCAAGGTGACCCAGACCAGATAATCCAGTGGATGGGACCAGCGTCGCAATGCCTGCCCGTCAATGTAGGTGTAGCAACCGATGCACAGGCCGATCAGCGCCACCACCGGCAACATCGACCAGGGCAAACGCGCACCGCCGCCGCCCTGCCAGAGCAGGCACAGCATGCCGAACGGGATCAGCAGGATTCCGAAAATCTGCTGATGGGTCAGCACTTCCCCGGCAAAGATCAGCGTCAGCGCCAGCACCACCAACGGTGAAAGGCCGCGCATCAATGGATAGACCAGCCCGAGGTCGCCGACCCGATAGGCCTGGATCAGCAAATAGCGATAGAGCAACTCGAACGCCGCCGACGCCAGGATCCACGGCCAGATCTCCAGTGGCGGCATGCTCAGGAACGGCAGCATCAGCACGACAAAGAGCAGCGCCACGCTGTCCATGCAGGCCACCACCAACAGCCGCTCCGCACTGAACTTGATCAGGGTATTCCACGCCGCATGCAACAGCGCCGCCACCAACACCAACGCCGTCGCAAGCACGGCCTACTCCTTTTGTTGTCTCCACAATCCCCGTAGGAGCGAGCTTGCTCGCGAAAAACGTGAGGACAACGCGCTCAATCAGAGAGCACCCGTCATCATTCACGTCCATCGTGAGCGAGCTCGCTCCTACAGGGGCCGGGTAGAGAATTGATTCGCCATATTTCACTGTCTGTTTATACTGCAAGCGACCACGCCGCACTCAGTTGCGCACACACTAATTCCAATAAAAATCCTGCCCGGCCCGCTCTCGTCGAGAACGGTCGTCGGCCTGCGTATGCCTGATCACAGCGTCAAGACTACCGACAGAGACCTTGCGCATGCCACTCGCTTTGCTTGCCCTCGCCGTTGCCGCCTTCGGCATCGGCACCACCGAATTCGTCATCATGGGTCTTTTGCCCGATGTCGCCCGCGACCTCGGCGTGAGCATTCCCGACGCCGGATTACTGATCACCGGCTACGCCCTGGGCGTGGTGTTCGGTGCACCGATCCTCGCGGTCGGCACCGCCAACATGCCGCGCAAGGCCACGTTGTTGGGCATGACGCTGATGTTCATCCTCGGCAACATGCTCTGCGCGCTGGCGCCAAACTACGCCACGCTGATGGCCGCGCGCGTGATCACGGCACTGTGCCACGGCGCATTTTTCGGCATTGGTTCGGTAGTGGCCGCCGGGCTGGTGGCCCCCAACAAAAGGGCTCAGGCGATTGCCATGATGTTCACCGGCCTGACCCTGGCCAACGTGCTCGGCGTGCCACTGGGTACCGCACTCGGGCAATACGCAGGCTGGCGCTCGACCTTCTGGGCGGTGTCGTTGATCGGTGTGCTGGCCGCGATTGCGCAATGGGTCTGGCTGCCGAAAAACATCGCCATGGATAAAGCCAACCTGGCCAGCGAATTCAAGGTGCTGGGCAAGGCCAACGTACTGCTGGCCCTGGGCATGAGTGTGCTGGCCTCCACCAGCCTGTTCAGTGTGTTTACCTACATCGCGCCGATCCTGCAGGACATCACCGGCGTCAGCCCCCACGGCGTCACCCTCATGCTGCTGTTGTTCGGCGTTGGCCTGACCGCCGGCAGCATGCTCGGTGGCCGTCTGGCGGACAGCCGCTTGCTGCCTTCGCTGGTGGGCATGGCGCTGGCGGTACTGGTGGTACTGGCGGCATTCACGCAAACCAGTCACTCGGTCATCCCGGCGGCCATCACACTGGTGTTGTGGGGGACGTTTGCCTTTGCCTTGTGCCCGATCCTGCAACTGCTGATCATCGATCAGGCCTTTGAGGCACCAAACCTGGGTTCGACCTTGAACCAGAGCGCCTTCAACCTCGGCAACGCCGCCGGGGCATGGATTGGCGGGCTGGTTGTGGCCAGCGGTGCCGATCTGGCGGACTTGCCCTGGACCGGTGCACTGGTCAGCGGGCTGACCGTGTTGACCGCACTGTTTTTCATTTATCGCCAGCGTCGCGGTGCGGCTGCGCTTGATGCGGTGGGCTGAGGATCAGCTTGATGGTTTTTTGATTTTCTGCGGATCGGGCGCTTCGCTCTGATCCGCAGATTTTTTCGGCGGCCCGCTTTCGCTGCGAATCTGCGCATGGCTGATCAGCGCGAAAATAAAACTGCCACCGATGATGTTCCCCGCCAGCGTCGGCCCGGCGAACACCAGCCAGAAATCACTCCACGGCAACTCGCCGGCAAATACCAGATACGAAACCTCCAGCGAACCGACCACGATGTGGGTGAAATCCCCCAGCGCCATGAGGTAGGTGATGAGGATGATGATCCACATCTTGGCGCTCTCCATGGACGGGATCATCCAGACCATGGTGGCGATCATCCATCCGGAAATGATGCCCTTGGCGAACATCTGGCTGGCGTGGTTTTCCATGACCTTGCGGCCGATATCGAGGAAGGCGACATCGGTCTTGCTGTCGAAAATCGGCAGTTCCAGCATCACGTACGCCACCAGCAAGGTGCCACAGAGGTTGCCGATCAGCACCACCGTCCACAGCCGTAGCAGCCGGCCGAAGTTGGCCAGCGTCGGTTTGGTCATTACCGGCAACACGGCAGTCAGGGTGTTTTCGGTGAACAGTTGCTGACGAGCGAGAATCACCGCGAGGAAACCGGCGCAATAACCGAAACTCGCGATCACCTTGAATCCTTCGCCATCCGGAAGACGCGAATTGAGCAAGCCCATGCCCATCAGCGACAGCCCCATGGTCAACCCCGCCGCGAGCGCCGACCACCACAACGCGGCAATGCTGCGCTCCAGTTCCTGGTCGCCCTGGGTACGGATGATCTCGTGCAGCACCGCGGCACGGGGTGGCTGGCTCTTTTCGACTTCGTGCTCTTCTTGCGCCGAAAGGTTCGGGGTCTTGCCGTCTTGTGCCGAGTTCATGGGATGCGCAACCGGTGGCGGGCTATTCAGCTATGACCTGTGCAGCGGGGATTCCGTTCTGTAGGAGCGAGCCTGCTCGCGATGGACTTGAGAGCACCACTGGGTGTCAGGTACCCAGTGTTATCGTTAACGACCATCGCGAGCAGGCTCGCTCCTACACGCTGGCGTCGTCCTTGAACTGGTCCTTGACGTACTTGATCTCGGTCCGGCCGTGAGGCGCCGGCAAGCCGTCTTCACCGAGGTTCACGAACACCATTTTTTCAACGGTGAGAATGCTCTTGCGGGTGATCTTGTTGCGCACCTCGCACGTCAGGGTGATCGAAGTGCGGCCGAACTCGGTCGCCGTGATGCCCAGTTCGATGATGTCGCCCTGGCGCGAGGCGCTGACGAAATTGATTTCGGAAATGTACTTGGTGACCACACGCTGGTTGCCCAACTGAACGATGGCGTAGATCGCCGCCTCTTCGTCGATCCAGCGCAGCAGGCTACCGCCGAACAGCGTGCCGTTAGGGTTGAGGTCTTCGGGTTTTACCCATTTGCGGGTGTGGAAATTCATGTTCACTCCTGAGCGTCTTGCCGAATGATGCCGACCATCATGGCAGAGCCCGACCTAGAGCTCTATTGAGCATCGTCTATGGTCTCGATTACCGTTCGGACATTGACCGACAGAAACGCTTTGGAAGATCGGCATAGCCCGCTATAATCGCCACCGTTTCAAAACGGTCATCTTCAATTGCTACCGTTTCCCGCCACCTGTCCGAGGGGCGCTGCAGCAGGTTTGACCTGTCAGGCTCGGATGGGGCGTTGCCTGGCCTTCACTGGCTGGACACTAAACGCACAACGGCGCCCATTCGCATACATTACGAATGGAGGCTCTTCATGAGCGCTGTTATCACGCCTGCAGATTTTAACGATTACAAAGTTGCCGACATGTCCCTGGCTGCCTGGGGCCGTCGCGAAACCATCATCGCCGAATCCGAAATGCCAGCCCTGATGGGTCTGCGCAACAAGTATTCCGCCGAGCAACCGCTCAAGGGCGCGAAGATCCTCGGCTGCATCCACATGACCATTCAGACTGCCGTGCTGATCGAAACCCTGGTTGCCCTGGGTGCCGAAGTACGCTGGTCGTCCTGCAACATTTTCTCGACTCAGGACCAGGCTGCTGCTGCCATCGCCGCTGCCGGCATCCCGGTTTTCGCCTGGAAAGGTGAAACCGAACAAGAGTACGAGTGGTGCCTGGAGCAGACCATCCTCAAAGATGGCGCGCCTTGGGATGCCAACATGATCCTCGACGACGGCGGTGACCTGACCGAGCTGCTGCACAAGAAGTACCCACAGGTTCTGGACCGCGTCCACGGCGTGACCGAAGAAACCACCACCGGCGTTCACCGCCTGCTGGACATGCTGGCCAAGGGCGAGCTGAAAATCCCGGCCATCAACGTCAACGACTCGGTGACCAAGAGCAAGAACGACAACAAGTACGGCTGCCGTCACAGCCTGAACGATGCGATCAAGCGCGGCACCGACCACCTGCTGTCCGGCAAGCAAGCGCTGGTCATCGGCTACGGCGACGTGGGCAAGGGTTCGGCCCAGTCCCTGCGTCAGGAAGGCATGATCGTCAAGGTTTCCGAAGTCGACCCGATCTGCGCCATGCAAGCCTGCATGGACGGTTTCGAAGTGGTTTCGCCGTTCATCGACGGTATCAACAACGGAACTGAAGCAAGCATCGACAAGGCATTGCTGGGCAAGATCGACCTGATCGTGACCACCACCGGTAACGTCAATGTTTGCGACTCGAACATGCTCAAGGCCCTGAAGAAGCGTGCCGTTGTCTGCAACATCGGCCACTTCGACAACGAAATCGACACCGCTTTCATGCGCAAGAACTGGGCATGGGAAGAAGTGAAGCCGCAGGTTCACAAGATCCACCGTACCGGCGCTGGCGATTTCGACCCACAGAACGACGACTACCTGATCCTGCTGGCCGAAGGCCGTCTGGTTAACCTGGGTAACGCCACCGGCCACCCGAGCCGTATCATGGACGGTTCGTTCGCCAACCAGGTTCTGGCCCAGATCTTCCTGTTCGGCCAGAAGTACGCCGACCTGTCGCCAGCCCAGAAAGCCGAGCGCCTGACCGTTGAAGTACTGCCGAAGAAACTCGACGAAGAAGTGGCCCTGGAAATGGTCCGTGGCTTCGGCGGCGTAGTGACTCAACTGACCAAGACCCAGGCCGACTACATCGGCGTGACCGTTGAAGGTCCGTTCAAGCCGCACGCCTACCGCTACTGATAGACCGGCTTTTCCTGTGTAGGAGCGAGCTCGCTCGCGATGGACGTCAACGATAACGCGTGCTGTCTGGATGAACGCGTTGCCTTGATGTTTTTCGCGAGCAAGCTCGCTCCTACAGGGGGCCAGCGTCCGCCTTATGAGTTTCCAAGGATATGACCATGTCCCAAGAACGTCGCTACAGCTTCGAGTTCTTCCCTACGAAGACCGATGCTGGGCATGAAAAGCTGCTCGCCACTGCTCGCCAGCTGGCCATCTACAACCCCGATTTCTTCTCCTGCACCTACGGCGCCGGCGGTTCGACCCGCGATCGCACGCTGAACACCGTGCTGCAGCTCGAAAGCGAAGTCAAAATCCCTGCCGCTCCGCACCTGTCCTGCGTGGGCGATAGCAAGGACGACCTGCGCGGCCTGCTGGCCCAGTACAAGGCTGCCGGCATCAAGCGTATCGTCGCCCTGCGCGGTGACCTGCCTTCGGGCATGGGCATGGCCAGCGGTGAGTTGCGCCACGCCAATGACCTGGTTGAATTCATTCGTGAAGAAACCGGTGATCATTTCCACATCGAAGTCGCCGCTTACCCGGAAATGCATCCGCAAGCGCGCAATTTCGAAGACGATGTGGCCAACTTCGTGCGCAAGGCCAACGCTGGCGCCGACAGTGCGATCACCCAGTACTTCTTCAACGCCGACTGTTATTTCTACTTCGTCGAACGCGTGCGGGCGCTGGGCGTGAACATCCCGATCGTGCCGGGTATCATGCCGATCACCAACTACAGCAAGCTGGCGCGCTTCTCCGATGCCTGCGGTGCGGAAATCCCGCGCTGGATCCGCAAGCAACTGGAAGCCTATGGCGACGACACCCAGAGCATTCAGCGCTTTGGCGAACAGGTCATCACCGAGATGTGCGAACAACTGCTGCAGGGTGGCGCTCCAGGGCTGCACTTCTACACGCTGAACCAGGCCGAAGCGAGCCTGGCGGTGTGGAACAACCTGAAGTTGCCGCGTTAAAAAGTCGTTGAAGCACGATTAAAAGATCGCAGCCTGCGGCAGCGCCTACAACGGAATGTTAAATCCCGTAGGAGCTGTCGCAGGCTGCGATCTTTTTGCTTTCAACGCACTATTAATGTGCAGCAATCCACGGAGTTAGAGCATCTGCGGTCAGTTTCTGGCTCTTTCCGGTTTCTCGTCGTAATCTCAGCCTATGCCTTTGATCACGCAGTTAATCGCCGTGCTTGTCTTCACTTGCCTGAGCTTCGCCGCCCGGGGCGAGAAGCTGCGCATTGTCACGGAGCCTTGGGCGCCCTATGTGTACGAAGACAACGGCAAATCCCTGGGCCTGGACTACGAAACCACCGCCATTGTCTTCAAGCGCCTGGGCATCGAAGTGGAGTGGCAGTTCCTGCCATGGAAACGCTGCTTGTCGATGCTTGAAACAGGCCAGGCCGACGGCGCCCTGGACATCTTTCACAGCGACGAACGCGAAGCGACGCTGCTCTACCCCAGCGAACCGCTCTCGGAAGTCCAGTTCGTGATGTTCTACGCCAATGACCGGCCCCACCCGTTTCGCAGCCTCGATGACTTGCGCGGCCTGACCATCGGCACCTCGCCGGGTTACCTGTACAGCAAGGACTTCAGCGATTCGACACTGTTCACCCGCGAGCCGGCCCCCACCCATGAAGCCAACTTCGGCAAACTGGTACGCGGGCGAATTGACCTGCTGATCACCGACCGCCGGGTCGGCCAGCATTTGCTCGACGAACTGGGCATCCGCGACAAGATCACCGAAAACCCCACGGTCATCAGCCAGCAAAGCCAGTTTCTCGCGGTCCGGCGCAATGCGGGCATGGATCTGCTGGTGCAACGTTTCGGCGCCGAACTCAAGCGCTTCAAGCGCGAGCCCGCCTACGCTGAACTGAGCGCCCGCTACGGCGCGGAACCGGCAGCCAGCGTGAAGTCTGAAAAGGCCACGGCCGCCACGGAAAAAACCGTTGAGCAGCAGGAAAGCGGCGCGCAGTGATAGCTCTGTTATACTCCGGCCTTCCCGCCAGGCTCACGCCCGGACGCTCGGAATCGTTAAAGGCATCTCAACCCCGCTACTGCGCAGCTTTCAGCCCGCGCGAGCGCTTGCAGACGAGCCTTCGAAACCCAGCAGGACCGGACGGGATTGCGTCCTCTTAAACGCCATTCGCGCCAGGCAAGACTCCCATTGGGCCAAGCCCTAACTAGAACAGGATTACTCATGTCCTTTGCTTCCCTCGGTCTCTCCGAGGCTTTAGTCCGCGCCATCGAGGCGGCGGGCTATACCGAGCCTACTCCGGTGCAACAGCGGGCCATTCCCGCCGTGTTGCAAGGTCGCGACCTGATGGTCGCGGCACAGACAGGTACTGGTAAAACCGGCGGTTTCGCCCTTCCGATCCTGGAGCGGTTGTTCCCCAACGGTCATCCGGACAAGTCCCAACGTCACGGCCCGCGCCAACCGCGCGTACTGGTCCTGACCCCGACTCGCGAACTCGCCGCGCAAGTGCATGAAAGCTTCAAGGTCTATGCCCGTGACCTGAAGTTCGTCAGCGCCTGCATCTTCGGCGGTGTCGGCATGAACCCGCAGGTTCAGGCCATGTCCCGCGGCGTAGACGTGCTGGTGGCCTGCCCTGGCCGCCTGCTCGACCTGGCCGGCCAAGGCAGCGTCGATCTGTCCCACGTGGAAATCCTCGTGCTGGACGAAGCCGACCGCATGCTCGACATGGGCTTCGTCCATGACGTGAAAAAGGTCCTGGCCCGTCTGCCGGCCAAACGCCAGAACCTGCTGTTCTCGGCGACCTTCTCCAAGGACATCACCGACCTCGCCGGCAAGCTGCTGCACAACCCGGAACGCATCGAAGTCACGCCGCCAAACACCACGGTCGAGCGTATCGAGCAACGCGTATTCCGCCTGCCGGCCAGCCACAAGCGCGCCTTGCTGGCCCACCTGATCACCGCTGGCGCCTGGGAACAGGTACTGGTGTTCACCCGCACCAAACACGGCGCCAACCGCCTGGCCGAGTACCTGGACAAGCACGGCCTGAGCGCCGTCGCGATCCACGGCAACAAGAGCCAGAACGCCCGCACCAAAGCCCTGGCCGACTTCAAGGCCGGCACTGTGCGCATCCTGGTGGCCACCGACATCGCCGCCCGCGGCCTGGACATCGACCAGTTGCCACATGTGGTCAACTTCGAACTGCCGAATGTTGATGAAGACTACGTACACCGTATCGGCCGTACCGGCCGTGCCGGTCGTTCGGGCGAGGCGATTTCGCTGGTAGCCCCGGACGAAGAAAAACTGCTGAAAAGCATCGAACGCATGACCAAGCAGAAAATCGCCGACGGCGACCTGATGGGCTTCGATGCAAGCACCATCGAGGCGGAAAAGCCTGAAGTGCGCGAGCGTCCGGACATGCGCAACCCGCGCAATCCACGTGGCCCGCGCGGCGACGGTCCGAACGGCAGCGGTGGCGGCGGTGGTCGCAAGGACAAAGGCAAGGACAAGGGCAAGGAAAAACCGGCTGGCGAACGCGGTGAGCGCCCGGCCCGTCAGCAGAAACCACGTGAAGGCACTCCGGCTCGCGAACAGCGTCCGTCGCAACCTCCTCGTGCCGCTGCTGACCGCGCCCCGGACGAGTTCCTGGACGACGATA
The DNA here is from genome assembly GCF_002236115.1 of Pseudomonas jessenii. Taxonomy (GTDB): domain Bacteria; phylum Pseudomonadota; class Gammaproteobacteria; order Pseudomonadales; family Pseudomonadaceae; genus Aquipseudomonas; species Aquipseudomonas jessenii. The sequence goes on from NZ_NIWT01000005.1 coordinate 211,388, forward strand.
TCGATAACTTCGGTAACCGCGTCGACTACGTGCCGCAGCAGAAGCCCGCGCAAGGCCGTGGCCGTCGCCCGGGTGCTCCGGCACAAGGCACCGCGGCAGGTTCGGGCGCTCCACGTTCCGGCAAGCCACAAGGTCGCCAGAACGGTCCCCGCAACAGCGATGGCGCCAGCACCGGCACTCCGCCAGCCAAGCGTAACGGCCCTCGCAGTGGCGCACCGCGCGACGGCCAGGCCCGTCGCGAAGATTCGCGCAATCGCCGTCCGGCCCGTGACGACCAGCCACGTTCGGAACCTGCCGTACAGAACCCGCGTGGCCCGGCGCCGAAGATCATGCACAAGGAGTCGAAGGCGGATCGCTTCCCGACACCTGAGCAGCTGGATCAACTGCCAAGCCGTCCTCGTGGTGAGAAACCAGCGCTGCTGACCCGCAATCGCTGAGTTATCGCTGCAATGAAAAATGCCCCTGATCGCGAGATCAGGGGCATTTTTTATGGCTGATGAAATCCTGTAGGAGCGAGCCTGCTCGCGATGGTCGTCAACGATAACGCTGGAAGCCTGATGCTCCGCGGCGCTCTCAGGTCTATCGCGAGCAGGCTCGCTCCTACAGTCTCAGCATTACTTCGCTTTTACACCTTCAAAGGTCACGTACATCTCAACCGCATCGGACGATGGGCCCAGGTCTTTCTGCTTGCCGAAGTCGGAACGCTTGAGGCTGAAAGTACCCTCGAAGCCTGCACGGTAGCCGCCCCATGGATCCTTGCCTTCACCCAGGAAGGTAGCCTTGACCACGATTGGTTTGGTTACACCGAGGATAGTCAGGTCGCCAGCTACATCGGCAGTGTCCTTGCCAGCGGCGTTTTTGCCGGTGGGTTTGACGCTGGTGGAAACGAACGTGGCTTTGCTGCCGTTCAGGAAGTCTTTGCTGGAGATGTGCTTGTCACGCTCGGCGTTGTTGGTGAAAACGCTGGCGGTGTTCACGTTGAACTCGATCTTGCTGTCTTCAGGCTTGGCAGCGTCGAAGCTGAACTTGCCGTCGATGTCCTTGAAAGTACCGGTGATGAAGCTGTAGCCCAGGTGGCTGATCTTGAAGTCAACGAAGGCGTGCTGGCCTTCTTTGTCGACCACGTAGTCAGCGGCCATGGCGTTACCGGCGGACAACAGGGCGGAACTGATTGCCAGAGCGGCCAGAGTCTTTTTCAACATGCTTTGTTTTCCTTTGGAGTCGAGGTTGAACTTCAGGCTTTGCGACCCAGCATTCGCTTGAGGGTCACATCACGGTCGATAAAGTGGTGCTTCAATGCTGCCAACGCATGGAGGCCGGAAAAAATTACCAGCACCCACGCCAGGTAGAGGTGAATCACGCCAGCGGTATCTGCCTGGTCCGGCAGTCCGGATACCAGCGCAGGGACTTCAAACAAGCCAAACACCGGGATACCGACACCTTCTGCAGTGGAAATCAGGTAACCGGCAATCATCACAGCGAACAGACTGAGGTACAGAAAGCCATGGCCGAAATGGGCGCCCAAGCGCGTCATGCGGCTGTAGCTGGCCAGGGTTGGCGGCGGTGGGCTGATGAAGCGCCACAGCACCCGCAGCAGCATCACACCCAGCAACACCAGGCCGATACTCTTGTGCAGGTCCGGCGCGTCTTTGCGCCAGGTGCTGTAGTAGTCGAGCCCGACCATCCACAGCCCAAGCGCGAACAGACCGAAGACCGCCAGTGCCACAACCCAGTGAATGACGATACTGACCCAGCCATAGCGGGAGGTAGAGTTACGTAGCTGCATTGCCTAGATCCTGTAAGTGCTGGCCCAAGACTATCGAGTTATCTATCGAATTAAAGCGGAAAAATTTGCTTTGAAATATCGAAAAATGCGATCAAGAGTCTGAAGCCTGCGAGTTAAGGAAAGATTAAACGCGAAATTGTGAGAAAAAGTGAATACAAACCGGAGAACACCTGTATCAAAAGGTTTATTCGATTCTGGTCCAGGTTTTTCTCCAGGCAAAAAAAACGCGGCCCTTGAGCCGCGTTTTTTTCGCCTGAGCGTTGCTGAGCCTTGGTGTCAGTGGCCCCACTGCTCTCCGATTCAACATTTTTGACCGGTGCCGTCCTGGCAGGCTCCGCCCTCCCCGATCCAGACACCTGATGGCTGCCGCTTCCTTGTCTGCTTCACGTAACCTTCAACGGTTTTTTCATTAAAGCGATACATATGTATCGCCATTTCCGTAGTTGAACTTGGTTCAATGTGGGTTCAACAGCTCATTGAACAATGAAAAAACATGGCCATTACATACACCCACTTTCAAGCAAGTAGCTCGCAGGCGCTCCCCCAATCAAATGATGTCCGCAGGATAGTAACTTATGTCCGGAAATTGACGATTTCGATTGGTATTGCAAGCTGACGGAAATCTAGTCATTTACGATCAACGCACGGCGAATCTATGCTGGGCGCGCTTTGGATTCGCCCCTGGGCGTATTCCAAAAAAGAATGCCACGTTAATAATCAGTGGCATTCCAATTTTTCATTGGGGTCTCCTGTAGAATCTCGACACACGCTAATTATGATAAACACCTTGATTACTTAGGTCCTTGGAAAACCGGAGGCGCCTGAAAACAATCAGCATCGTGCGGATTAATCTGGCATTTATAAGCCAACTCAGAGCTATACCCTTTAGGAAACCATTCGCTACTTACACAGCCAGAAAGCACTATCAACATGAGTATTACTGCTAGTGATTTCATATATCCTCCAGTTATCTGAAGAACATAAAGTCAAAGATCTGGAGCCAGCTATCATTTAGCTCCGAATCTTTTGTGAGAAGCTTCTGATGCATCGCAGCAGCATGTAGGACCGTACAGCCAAACCGGATGGTTGATATTTGATGGCAAAAAAAAAGCGCGACCCTAGGGCCGCGCTTTTTTACACCTGAACGTTACTGAGCCTTGGTCACAGTGTCCGTCGCAGGTTTGGCCGCTGGCTTCTTCGCCGTCTCGGCTTTCTTCACCGGAGTCTTGGCCGGGGCCTTTTTCGTTTCGGTCTTGGCTGGGGCCTTGGCCGGTGCCTTCTTCGCAGGCTCGGTTTTCACCGGTGCCACAGGCTTCGGTGGTTCGACCGGTGCCGGTGCAGCAATCGGTGCTGGAGCAGGTGCCGGAGTTGCCGGTGCTACCGGCTCTGGCGCCTTGACTGGCTCTGGTTTCTTCTCGTCATCCGAGCCGCCGAACAGGTTGCTGAAGAAATTGCCTTTCTTCGCCACCACCGCACCAGCGCCCGCCGCTGCAGCGGCCGGCCCCACTTTCGCCGGTTCGAACGACTTGCCCGCCGCCAGGTCTTCAACCTGGCTGGCCGCACGCTGGCCAGTGCGCAGCGCACCTTCCAGGGTTCCCGGGTACAGGGTGTCGGTGTGTTCGCCAGCGAAGGCTACGCGCTGAATCGGGCGTTCCCACAGGCGCCAGAACTTGCTGATCTGGCCCGGGCCGAAGGCCAGGTAGGCACCGCCAGTCGACGGGTCGGTGCTGTAGCGACGGATTTCATAACCGGTGAACGAACCACGGGCCTGTGGATAAAAAGCGTGCAGGCGAATCAGTACCTGATCAGCCATCTGCTTGTCGCCGAACGCCTGCATGACGCGGGCGTTGTCGCCGGACAGGTTGATCACCACGTTGGCACCGCCCTTCAGGGCAGGCTCGACCCACAACATCCCCAGGCCGGTGTTGCTGTAGATCTCGCCGGACATGCGCGCCTTGCTTTCCCACACCGGCGTCTTGAACTTGAGCATGATCTGGTCACGCCAACCGTAGTTGGTGCCCTTGATCGCCGCCAGGTGTTGTGCGTCCAGCGCCGGGGTCATCTGGATCTTGTTCAGGGCGCGCAACGGCACGGCCAGCACCACGTAGTCGGCCTGGTAGCCGACGCTGCCGACCTTGACGGTGACGCCGTCCTTGTCCTGGCTGATGGCCGAGACCGGGGAAGCGGTCTTAATGGTTTTCAGCTGCTTGACGAAGGCCTGGGCCAGCACCGGGCTGCCACCGACCAGGCGCGAAGCACGCAGGTCACGATCGGAGACGCCACGGTAGACGCGACTCTGCTGCGCGAAGTACAGCAGCGACAAGCGCGAAGGTTCGTCGTAGCGGGTACGGATCTGCTGGTTGATCAACTGGCGAGCGGTGGCCGGCAGGTTCTGCTTGTCGAGCCAGCTCGACACGTTGATCTGATCCAGCGCGTGCAGGGTGTTGTTGGCGGCCGGGTTCAGCGGGTCGTCGATCGAGCGCGCCAGATCGTCCACGGTCTTGTCGAAACGCTTGAGCGCCTCGGCGGTGGCTGGCTGCTTGGTCGCCAGATCGGCGGCGGAGAAATACTCGCCATCGATCAGGTAGCTTGGGGTCCGCACGAATTCAGGGGCCGGCGTGGTGCTCAGCTTGAAGTTCGAGACGTACTTGTTCAGCACCGGCTGGGCCTTGTCATTGCCGATCCATTCGCTGGTGGCCATGCCGGAACGGCCGCCCAGGCTCGATTTGGCTTCCAGCAGGGTGACCTGCCAGCCCTTGTTCTGCAGCTCGTACGCGGCAGTCAGGCCCGACAGGCCGCCGCCGATCACGATCGCGGTTTTATCCTTGGCCAGCGCAGACACGCTGAACAGCCCCAACATCACCAGCGCACAGGCGCGCAGCCAACCGACAGACATTCAGCGAACTCCGGAATCACACGAGGAAAACAGTAGTTTTTGCGAGCCAGACGGCTCAAGAGCCGCGAAGGATACGTCAGCCTTCAGACGCCCGCCAGCAACGTCTATCGGCCTGTACAAAGTAGCTCATTCGACACAATGGGTTGTCCCCGCGGCACGCATTGCATAGGCTTGCGCGATTGTTTGTCCGCGCAGGTAACGGACCGCCTCCAGGAGAGTGAAAATGGGCCTGAATAATCAGTGGATGCAACGCGATCTCGCCGTGCTGTGGCATCCCTGCACCCAGATGAAAGATCACGAGCAACTGCCGCTGATCCCGATCAAGCGCGGGGAAGGCGTGTGGCTGGAAGACTTCGAAGGCAAGCGCTACCTCGATGCGGTCAGCTCCTGGTGGGTCAATGTGTTCGGACACGCCAACCCGCGGATCAACCAACGCATCAAGGACCAGGTCGACCAGCTCGAACATGTGATCCTGGCCGGCTTCAGTCATCAACCGGTGATCGAGTTGTCCGAGCGCCTGGTGAAGCTGACGCCGGAAGGCCTGACCCGGTGCTTCTACGCCGATAACGGCTCGTCCTGCATCGAAGTCGCGCTGAAAATGAGCTTTCACTACTGGCTCAATCGCGGTCAGCCGAACAAGAAGCGCTTCGTCACCCTGACCAACAGCTACCACGGCGAAACCATGGCGGCGATGTCGGTGGGTGACGTGCCGCTGTTCACCGAGACCTACAAAGCGCTGTTGATGGACACCATCAAGGTGCCGAGCCCGGATTGCTACCTGCGCCCCGAGGGCATGAGCTGGGAAGAACACTCGCGCAACATGTTCGCCGCCATGGAGCAGACCCTCGCCGAAAACCACGACACGGTCGCGGCGGTGATCGTCGAGCCGCTGATCCAGGGCGCCGGTGGCATGCGCATGTACCACCCGGTGTACCTCAAATTGCTGCGAGAAGCCTGCGACCGCTACGGCGTGCACCTGATCCACGACGAAATCGCCGTCGGCTTCGGCCGCACCGGGACGATGTTCGCCTGCGAACAGGCCGGCATCCGCCCTGATTTCCTGTGCCTGTCCAAAGCCCTGACCGGTGGCTATCTGCCGCTGGCGGCGTGCATGACCACCGACGAGGTCTACAGCGCCTTCTACGACGACTACCCGACCCTGCGCGCCTTCCTGCACTCCCACAGCTACACCGGCAACCCGCTGGCGTGCGCTGCGGCCCTGGCGACCCTGGACATCTTCGAAGAAGACAACGTCATCGAGAACAACAAGGCCCTGGCGCAGCGCATGGCTACGTCGACGGCGCATCTGGTCGACCACCCGAACGTGTCCGAAGTGCGCCAGACGGGCATGGTGCTGGCCATCGAGATGGTCAAGGACAAGGCCAGCAAAGAGGCTTGGCCGTGGCAGGAACGCCGTGGTTTGAAGGTGTTCCAGCACGCCCTGGAGCGCGGTGCCTTACTGCGTCCATTGGGCAGCGTGGTGTATTTCCTGCCGCCGTATGTGATCACCCCGGAGCAGATCGACTTCCTTGCCGAAGTGGCCAGCGAAGGAATCGACATCGCGACCCGCGACAGCGTCAGCGTGGCGGTGCCGAAGGACTTCCACCCGGGGTTCCGTGATCCGGGCTGATGATGCGGTCAATGTGGGAGCGAGCTTGCTCGCGATAGCGGTCTTCCAGCCACCATCAATGGTGAATGTCTGATCGTCATCGCGAGCAAGCTCGCTCCCACAGAAGTCCCCACCGTTCCATGACCAACACCTTTTTCAGAGACCCAGCATGAGATTGTCCCGCTTCTTCATCGACGCCCCCCTGAGCATCGGCGAGCACGAGTTGCCCGAAGCCCAGGCCCACTACATCAGCCGCGTGCTGCGCATGGCCGAGGGCGATGCGTTGCAGTTGTTCGACGGTTCGGGCCAGGAGTTTCGCGCCAGGCTGGTCGACGTCGGCAAAAAGCGCGTCGTGGTGCAGGTCGATGAATGCTTCGCCGGGCAGATCGAGTCGCCGCTGCAAATCCATCTCGGCCAGGGCCTGTCCCGGGGTGAACGCATGGACTGGGCGATCCAGAAAGCCACGGAACTGGGCGTCACTGAAATCACCCCGATCTTCACAGAGCGCTGCGAAGTCCGACTCAAGGACGAGCGCGCCGACAAACGCCTGCTGCACTGGCGCCAGGTGGCGATCAGCGCATGCGAACAGTGCGGGCGTTCAAGGGTGCCGGTGATTCATCCGCCGCTGTTGCTGACTGACTGGTTGAAGCAGACACAAGCCGAGTTGAAATTGGTGCTGCACCCGGTGGCCGAACCGTTGGTGAGCCACGCCAAACCTTCAAGTCTGGCATTCCTGATCGGCCCGGAGGGTGGTTTGTCCGATGCCGAAGTCGATCAGGCCAAGGCCGGCGGCTTCCACGCCGCCCGCCTCGGTCCACGGGTGCTGCGCACCGAAACCGCGCCGGTTGTTGCACTGGCGGTGGCCCAGCAACTCTGGGGTGATTTCTAGGCTACTGCACCGGATCACTCACCGGTTTGGCAATGATCGCCTTGAGTTCGCTGGTCATCGGGAACTCAAGGTTCAAACCCTTCGGCGGGATCGGCTGCTCGAACCAGCGTTTGTAGATGCCATTGATCTCGCCCGAGCTGTACAGATCCGCCAACGCGCCGTTGACCAGCGCCAGGAACTGCGGATCGTCCTTGCGCACCATGCAGCTGTAGATCTCCCGCGATTGCTCCTCCCCGACCACCACCCACTTGTGCGGGTCATTGGCCTTGGCGCGCTCACCGTAGAGCAGCGCGTCGTCCATGTAGAACGCCGCCGCCCGGCCCGACTGCAGCATCTGGAAGGCTTCGCCGTGGTCCTTGGCGCTGATCACGAACATGTCGATCTTGTGATCGACGTTATAGCTTTTCAGGAAGCGCTCGTTGGTGGTGCCGGCGGTAGTCACCACGTTCTTGCCGCGCAGGTCAGCGAAATTCTTGATCCCGCTGTCCTTCGCGGTCAGCAACTGGCCTTTGACATAGATGAAGCCATAGGAGAAGGCCACCTGCTTCTGCCGTTCGGCGGTCACGCCGGTGGAGCCGCACTCCAGGTCAACGGTGCCGTTCTGCACCAGTGGAATGCGGGTCTGCGAGGTCACCAGGTTGTACTTCACCTTCAGGTCCGGCAGCGCCAGTTGCTGCTGGATGCGCTCGACGATCTTGCCCGCCAGATCCACCGAGTAACCCATCGGCTTGCCGCTGTGATCACCCACGTAGGAGAACGGCACCGAAGCATCGCGATAGCCCAGGGTGATGCTGTTGGCGCTGGCGATCTTGCTCAGGGTGCCGGTCAGCGGCGCTTCATTGGCCTGAACCTGACTGCCGAGCAACAGGCCAAGCGTACAAGCGAGCAACGTGATTTTTTGCATTGTTATTCTCCGTTGTGGGTGTTGGTTTATCAGACGCGTGCAGCGATGACGGTGATTTCCACCAGCACCTGCGGGCGGGCCAGTTCGGCCTGCACGGTGGTGCGGCTCGGTGCCTGCCCCGGCGATAGCCAGGCCGACCAGACCTCGTTCATCGCGGCGAAATCCTCGGTGATGTTCTTCAGGTAAATGGTCGCACTGAGCAGATGATCCTTGTCGCTGCCCGCCTCCGCCAGCAAGGTATCGATTTTCGCCAGCACTTCGCGGGTCTGGCCGGTGGCATCCAGGGCATCGCCCGGCACCTGCCCGGAGAGAAACACCAGGTCGCCAAAGGTCACGGCGCCAGACAGGCGCGGGTTGCTGTGCAGTCGGGTAATGGTCATTGCAGTGTCCTTTTCAGAAATCAGTATTCAGGCGGCCCGGTGGCTGAAACCCTGAAGGTCAATGGAAGGCCGGCGCTCGCCGATCAGCTCGCTGAGCAAGCGCCCGCTGCCGCATGCCAGGGTGAAACCCAGCGCGCCGTGGCCGAGGTTGAGCCACAGGTTGCGATACGCCGTCGCACCCAGTAGCGGCACGCCGCTGGGGGTGGCCGGGCGCATGCCGGCCCACTCGACGGCTTCGTCATAGGCGCCGGCATTTGGAAAGGTGTCATGGGCCTGACGCTTGATCAGCGCCAGACGCTTGGGGTCCAAAGCAGGGTCGAAGCCGACGATGTCGACCATCGCCGCCACTCGCAATTGCTTACCGATGCGGGCGTAGACAATCTTGCGGTCATAGTCGGTGATGCTCACGTCCGGTGCCCGGTGACCGGCGCCGATCGGCACGGTCAGGCTGTAGCCCTTGAGCGGATAAAGCGGCAGTTGCAGCCCGGGTAGCGCCAATAACGGACTGCGGTGACCGGCGGCGATCACCAGTTGATCGACCTGCAGCACTTGCTCACCCAGTTCGATGGCGTTGACGCTGCCGTTGCTGTGGCGAATGCCGGTCACCGCTTGCCCGAGACGAAACTCGCAACGGCCGGACGCTTGTAGCCGGGCGGCCAGTTGCTGGCAGAAGCCGTGGCAGTCGCCAACCTCTTCGTCCGGGGTGTAGATCGCCCCGACAAAGGGCGCATCGATCAGCGCCGGTTCCAGTTGCGCGCATTCGGCCGGCGACAACACTTGCTGTTGCTGCGGGTCGGCCAGGCCTTGGCGCGCATGCTCGAAGCTGCTGTTCTGGCGGAAAGTCACCAGTTTGCCATTGCGCCGCCACTGGAATCCCGCCAGTCCATCATCCTCGCGCCAGGACTTCAATGTGTCCTGGCTGAACAATGCCAGGCGCAGCAAGTGCGCGGCGTTCTCGCGGTTGACCGAGCGGCGGCAGGCGCCGAGGAACGACGCCATCCAGCGCCACTGTGCCGGGTCGAAGCGCGGGCGCAACTTCAGCGGTGAATCGCCGCGCAGCATCCAGCCGATGGCTTGTAAAGGCACACCGGCGTCGGCCAGCGGCGCGACATAGCGATAGGACAACTGGCCACCGTTGGCGAAGCTGGTTTCGCTGCCCAGCGAGTCCCGTGCCTCGACCACCGTCACCTCGAAGCCGTCGCGCACCAGCGCATAGGCCGTTGCCAGGCCAATCACGCCGCCACCGATGATGCACACACGCTGAGCCATGTCCGTCCTTAAAACCGTTGTGAAGACGACACCGAGGTTAGAGCCAGGTGACAGACGTTGAACAATGCATAAAGATGGCAAACCCATAAACAAAGGTTATGGACTTGCCATGCGCCTTCGCCATATCGAGATTTTCCAGGCCATCCGCCAGACCGGCTCAATCAGCGCTGCCGCGCAATTGCTGCATGTCTCGCAGCCGGCGGTGAGCAAGGTGTTGCAGCACGCCGAGCAGCAATTGGGCTTCCCGTTGTTCCTGCGGGTGCGCGGCAAGTTGCAGGCAACCCCGGAAGCGCTGGAGCTGGAGCGCGAAGTGGACAAGGTCAGCGAAAGCCTGCAAGGCGTACGACGCCTGGCGCAGAGCCTGCGCCGCGAACCTGGCCACAGCCTGCGCATCGGTGCCACCCCGGCGCTGGCCCTGTCATTGCTGCCACCGGCCATTCACGAATGGACCGGGCGTTACCCGGACATCGTTTGCGAACTCTCCAGCGCCCACAGTCGCGAACTGGTGCAGAACCTGTTGATGCGCGAAGTGGATGTCGCCCTGACCCTGCAAAGCCCGGATCACCCGGGGCTCAAGGCCCAGGCGCTGGCGTCCGGCGTGCTGGTGGCGCTGGCGCCGAGTGGTTACTGGCCTCAGGAAGATGCGGGCAAACCGTTGCCACTGATGGCGTTGGCGGATGCACCACTGATCGGTTTATCCAGCGCCGATCCGCTGGCCGCGCGGCTCGACAGTTACCTGGAAGCGGTCGAACCCCCGCCCCGGGTACGCATCGCCGTGCAAACCTACTCACTGGCACGGGCGATGGTGGAATCTGGCGCGGGCCTGGCGGTGATCGATCCGTTCACCGCCCTTGGCGCCTCTCCCGCCACCACAACGATCCGCCCTCTGGCACCGCCGTTACCCATTACCCTGTACGCAGTGACCCGCGCCGCCGAACCACCGCCCCACACCTTGAACGATCTGTTGCAGGTATTCAGCCGGCGAGCCCGGGAGCAGTTGGATCGCCTGGTCCCGGTACAGCCTTAAAGGACATAAAAGAAAATCGCCACAAAGTGCAGCAGGCTCCCGGCGATCACGAACAGATGCCAGATCCCGTGGGCATGGCGCAGTCGGTGATCAACGGCAAAAAAGACAATCCCGACGGTGTACAACACCCCGCCCGATGCCAGCCACGCAAATCCGGCGCTGCCCAGCGCCGCGAGCAGTGGCTTGACCGCCACCAGTACAATCCAACCCATCACCGCATAAATCACGATCGACAGAATCCGCGCTTCCGAACGCGGCTTTATCTCTTGCAGGATGCCGATCAGCGCCAGTCCCCAGACAATCCCGAACAACGTCCAGCCCCACGGCCCGCGCAGGGTCACCAGGCAGAACGGCGTGTAGCTGCCGGCGATCAACAGGTAGATCGAAAAGTGATCGACCTTCTGCATGATCGCTTTCTTGCGCCCGCGCACGCTGTGGTACACGGTCGACGCGCTGTAAAGCACCATCAGGGTAAAGGCGTAGATCGCCATGCTGACAATCTTCCACGGACTGCCGTCGAGACTGGCCAGCACAATCAGCCACACCCCGCCGATAAACGCCGCCACGGCCCCGACAAGATGCGTCCAGGCGTTCAGTCTTTCCCCGTGATACATGCGTTGCTCACCTCGAAATTCGTTACCGCAGAGCGCAAGGCTCAGGCTTGAAGCGTAAAAGCGCAATGTTTCTGTACGACGGGCCCGGAGTAATTGGGCACAATCGAGTCATTCCAAAAAGAGTCCGCCCCATGCTGATCGATGAAGAGTTGACCCTGAAAAAACTCGAGGTGTTCCTGGCTTTCATGCGCACCGGCAACCTGGCGCGGGCCGCTGCCGAGTTGCAGACCAGTAACGTCAGCGTGCATCGGGCGATCCATTCCCTGGAAAGCGCCCTGCGCTGCCCCCTGTTCAAGCACGAAGGCCGCAGCCTGACGCCGCTGGAAAGCGCTTATGTGCTGGAAGAGCGGGCGCAGAAGCTGATTCAGGATGTCGTCGAAAGCGTGCGCCTGACCCGCGAAGCCGCCGGGTTCTCCGCCGAGCGTTTCAAGCTGGGTTCGCTGTATTCACTGACGGTCAAGACCGTGCCGCAACTGATCATGGGTTTGAAGATCCGCCGCAGCGAGCTCAACATCGACCTGATTCTGGGCTCCAACATCGACCTGCTCTACAAGCTCAAGAACATGGAAGTCGATGCGGCCCTGGTGTCGCTGGACGACAGTGTCAACGACCCGGATTGCGAGCAGATCCCGCTGTTTTCCGACGACATCTTCCTCGCCACCCCCGCCGACTCGAAGTTTGCCCAGCGAACCGAAGTCGACCTGGCCGAGGTCCGCGACGAAACCTTCATCACCCTGACCCAGGGCTTCGCCACCCATCAGGACGGCAAGCGGGTATTCGAGCAGGCAGGGTTCGAACCGAAGGTGGCGATGCAGGTCAACGACATCTTCACCCTGCTGAGCATGGTCAGTTCGGGCGTGGGTTATGCGTTGCTGCCGGGGCGGATTGCGGCGGTGTACGAGAACCGGGTGAAGCTGATCCCGTTGCAGGAAAAGTACCGGTTGCAGCAGCACATTGGCGTGGTGTTCCTGAAAGCCAAGGAGCGTGATCCGAATCTGCTGGCGTTGCTGGCGGAGTGTCGGATGTATGCCAATCGGCAGGTTTGAAACCTTATCGACCCCATCGCGAGCAAGCTCGCTCCCACATAGGAATGCGATTCCCTGTGGGAGCGAGCTTGCTCGCGATGGGGTCTGAACATTCAATGACGATGCAGCGGACTAGCCGACAATCCCGCGAACAATGAAGTACAACAACGAAGGCCCCAGCAAGCAGCCCAACCCGGTGTGGAATGTCGCGGTCAACGCGCCATAAGGCACCAACCGCCGATCCGTCGCCGCCAGCCCCGCCGTTACACCGCTCACCGTCCCGGCCAGCCCACCGAACACCATCGCCGAGCGCGGATTGTCCAGGCCCATCCAGCGCGCCGCCATCGGCGTGCCGACCATAACCAGAATCGCCTTGATCAGACCGGTGGCAATCGACAGCGCCACCACATCGGAACTGGCGCCAATGGCCGCGCCGGTCACCGGCCCGACAATGTAGGTCACCGCACCGGCGCCGATGGTGGTCATGCTCACCGCATCGCGGTAACCGAAGGCCCAGGCCATGCACGCGCCGACAATAAACGGCAGCACCGTGCCCAACAGCAGCGCGATCACACCGATCAAGCCGGCCTTTTTCGCTTCCGTGGCCTGCACCTCGAAGGCCGTGGCGACGATGGCGAAGTCCCGCAGCATGGCGCCGCCCATCAGCCCGATGCCGGAAAACAGGGTCAGGTCCGCCAGGCCTTTTTGCCCGCCGGTCATCGTGCCGCCGACCCAGGCCAGTACCAGGCCGATGACGATGGCAATCGCCGAGCCGTGGATACGCCCGAAGGTCAGGCGTTTGGAGATCACTACCGACACCCACATGATCACGCCGACAAAGGCGAATGCGGTGACCAGACCGTTGTGTTCCAGACCGTTCTTGATGAGTTCCCACATATCAGCGACCTCCTGCCGGTGCGCCAACCGCCGTTACATCCACCGGTTCATCGGGCAAGGGCTCGCCTCTATGGGTCCGGCTGATCAGGGCAATGGTGCAGCCGCAGATCACCACCGAACCGATCGCTGCCAACACCGCCACCGGACCACCATGCAGCGCCGTGACCACGTTTTGTTGCGCCGCCATCGCCACCACCACCGGGATGTACATCGCGCCCCAGAAGCCGACGCCCATCTCGCAATCCTTGGTCATGCCGCCACGGTTGTGCATCCACAACCGTGCGCAAATCAGCAGGATCATCGCGATCCCGACACCGCCGACGTTTGACTTCACACCCAGCAACACCCCGAGCATGTCCCCCATGATCACCCCTGCCAGCGTACAGATCGCCAACAGCGCCACACCGTAAATAATCATTGCTGTAGTCCTCAAAGTGCATTTCGAATGTTGTTTTTGTTGTGCGAAGCCTTAAGTCAGATGATCTAAGGGTGGCGGCTTCCCTCCTCACGCATCAGCGCCTGCAAGGTGTCGAGCCGTGCACCGTCGAAGGCAATCACGGTGCCCTGCTCGAACACCCGGCGCGCCAGTCCGGTCAGCACCGCACCGGGCGGCAGTTCGATCTGTAGACGTACGCCGCGCTCGTAGGCGCTTTGTACCGTGCCGCGCCAATCGACGATGCGGCACATGTTGAAGGCCAAGTCGTCACGCAAGGCTTCAGGCTTGATCATCGGACGCGCGCGACTGCCGCTCAGGTAGCCCATCTTCGGGGTGTGCAGCGGCACCTTGGCGAAGGCTTCGGCCAACCGTTGCGCGGGCGCCTCAAGCAATGGGCAGTGGGATGGCACGCTCACTGCCAGGCGCTTGGCCAAGCCCGCCCCGCAACCTTTCGCCAACCCGGCCACCGCTTTCATCGCCGCGTCACTACCGGCAATCACCACCTGGTTATCGGCGTTGATATTGGCCAGATAAACCGGCATTTCTGCGCTGTGCACCCGGGCCAGTAATCCTTCCACCGTGGCCAGATCCAGACCGATGATCGCGGTTATGCCGTAGCCCTGTGGATAAGCCTGCTGCATCAACTCACCCCGCAGGCTGACCAGATGCAGCGCATCGCTGAAACCCAAGGCACCGGCCACCACCGCTGCCGGGTAAGCGCCGATCGACAAGCCGGCCACGTAGTCGGGGGCCATGCCCAACTGGCGTGAAGCAGCGACGCCGGCGATCAGCAGGCAAAGCTGAACCGCCCTCGTCGACTGCAACGCCTCGGCAGAATCCAGCTGCGTCACATCTTCACCGAGCAGGTCGCTCGCCTCGTTCAACGTTTCCCGAGGTAAACGCGCGAGCATTCCGGGTTGTTGTGCACCCTGGCCGGGGAACACCAGCAAGCTGCTCATGCTGCTTGCTCCTGTGGATTCCACGGATCAGTCACCAGGGTGGCTTGAATGGCATTTTTCAGCAGGACTCGCGACGAAGCACCGGCCCATTCGCGCAAGGCAACGGCGCCCGACGGTGCCTGCAGTTGCAGGTCCACGCGGCACACGGCTGTATCAAGAACGGCCACCAACGCCTGGGCGTCGACACGACTCAACGGACGTGGCGTACGCAAGATCAGGTCGAGGTCGCTGCCCTCGTGCAAAGCGGCAAACCCACTGGCCAACTCGAACCCGGCGCTGCCGCTGACACCCCAGACCCAACCACTGTCATCGAGGTGCGAACGCAGTCGCGCCAAGGCACGCAGCGCCGGGAAATCGCGCCGGCCTTGAACATGGCAGAGCTCTTCCGGCTGCACCCGCCGCGTGATGGCGGCGACTTCCATCACCGCGGCAAATCGCTGTTCGCGCAACGGCCCGCGCACGCCCACGGCCACCTGCCCCGCCGCGCTCAAGGCGCGACGGACTACCACCGGCTGGCCGGCACTGATCGACTCGATCACCCACGCAGGCGCATCCGCCGGCAACTGCTGCGGGGTCATGCCCCACAGCAGGTCGTGTGCCAGTAGCGTGCTCACCACTGCGCTCTCAGCAATTGACGAACCTTGCTCGACGCCGCCCGATTGGCCGCACCCAGCCGACCGCTCAGATCACGGCCAGCGGCGGCCACATCGTCAATCGCCTGATGCAGGCACTCGGTCACCCGCGCCAGATCCGCCGCCGTCGGCTGCTCGATCTTCTCCACCACCAAGGTTTCCCACAGCAACCCGAGGCTGGCATAGCTGTCGATGTCATAGGCCATCGGCGGCACGCTGGCAGCCAAGGCTTCGAGCTCTTCGACGCTGCGCAAGGTCACCCGCGCGGCCGACGCCTTGCCCATGGCGTGCACCATCACTCCCGGATCGCGCAGGGCGATCAAGCGATTGGCCTGATAGCCGTGGGCCAGAAACGCGCCCGACATCGCCTTGCCCACCAGCAAACCGATCACCGCATGACCGGCCAGACGGGCACGGGCATAACTGCCCGCCGCAGCGGCCAGCGCCTGATGAATGCCGAGGGCTTCCTCCCGTCGACCGTAAGCCTGGCTCGGCACGTCGACGATGGCGATAAGAGCGCGCTTGCGTGCCTTGTTTTGATCAGCGGCGATGACTTCATCCACAGCCTTGGCCAGGCCCCAGCCTTCGAGCAAACCCACTTCGCCGTTACGTGCACGGACAAAGCGGTTTTCCGGGTCGGCCACCACCGCGAGGAAACGCACAGGCTGATCGCCCATCACGGCGTCCGCGACCTTCAGCGAAGCCGGCAAACCCTCGACCGCTTTCGTTCCGGCGCTCAAGGCGTTGAACCAGTTCAAGCCTCGCAGGGAATACGAACTCATGGGCGTTCTCCTTGGTACAGATCGCGAACCACGGACGGCTCGATTTGCGGTTCGGCATCCAGACGCGCCAACCGTTGCAGGAACAACCCGGCCTGTTGGCTACGCGGTTGCGTTGGCAATCCTTGCTGGAGTAACTCACCCACCTGCTTGCGGATCTGCGCCACGTCGTCGGCAACATAGCGATCCACCAGACCACTGGCGAAGCGTTGCTCGCCACCGGTCAGGCTCCAGATGAAGGGCCGGTCGCGGGAGTCGTACTCCTCGAGTCCGGCTTCCTGTTCGATCACCTGCGGGCCGTTCAGGCCGAGCCGCGCTTCCTGGGTCACCAACAAATAGCTGCACAACCCGGCGGCAATCGACATGCCGCCAAAGCAACCGACGCTGCCCGCCACCACACCGACCACGGGTTGGTACTGCTGCAAATCGACAATCGCCGCGTGGATGTCGGCAATGGCCGCCAGGCCGAGGTTGGCTTCCTGCAAGCGCACGCCGCCGGTTTCCAGCAGCAGCACGGCGCGGGTCGGGATACCGTTGCGGTTGTCTTCGGCGGCCAGTTCCAGCGCGCCGGCAATTTTTGCTCCGCCGACTTCACCGAGGCTGCCGCCCTGGAACGCGCCTTCGATGGCCGCGATCACCACCGGCAAACCATCGAGGTTGCCCTTGGCGATCACCACGCCATCGTCGGCTTGCGGCACCACGCCCTGGCGCGACAGCCACGGCGACATGATCCGTTGAAAGGGGTCGAGCAGTTCGCGGAAGGTGCCGGCATCGAGCAGGGTCTTGGCCCGTTGCCGGGCACCGAGTTCGACGAAGCTGTGCTTGTTGAGCAAAGATGCGCTGTCAGTCATGGCCGATCTCCTCGAAGCCTTGCTCCAGACGCAGGCGCACCACACCGGGTGTCGCGCCGAAATCGTGGATATCGATATCCATGGCCGGGGGCGTCTGGCCGTCGAACATCCGTGCAAACAGATGCCGCCAGCGTTGTTCGCTGCCGTTGACCGAGGTCTGCACATTGATCGTCAACTTGCCGGCCTGACCCGGTTCGATCAACACTTCCAGATCGCCAGAGCCGACACAACCCACCAGGGTGCGACCGCGTGGCGGCTGCCCGGCGGGGAATTCAAAGGATAAGGTTTCCATCAAAACACTCCCTGGATAAGGCCGTCGCCAGACGCGATACGGTCGATGAACAGGCAGGCTGCGAGCAGGTCGGCAGCGCCACCGGGCGAGGCATTCAACGCGATGAGTTGTTGGTCCAGCTCATGCAGGCGGCGACGTCCGCCGAGGCTGGCGCTGCCGCCCGCATCGAGCACCGCCCGGGCGCCCAGTTGCATGGTGTTCAGGCCTTCTTCACCGGCGCGGTAAAGCACGCAGGTGTCGGCCAGACTCGTCATGATCGCCAACAGTGCGTCGAGCCGGGCGTTCTGCTCGCCATGACCGGCGGCGCGGCTGCGCAGCAGTTGTGGCAGTGCACGTTGGGTCACCGCCGGAAAACCCAGTTGCGCTTCTTCACGGGCGCCGCGAGCGCCGTAGCGTTGGGCGACTTGCGCACCGTGACTGAGCGGACGTGGCGCAAAACGGTCGTCGAGCAGGGCCAGCCGCGCCGCCCGTAACGCCACGCTATTGGCGTTGCAGGATTGAGGTTCCAGTGCAGCGGCAGTGATCAGCAAGCCCAAGGCCCAGATCGCCCCGCGATGGGTGTTCACCCCGCCGGTGGTGTCGAGCATGGCTTGCTCACCTTCGCGACCAATGCGGCCCACGGCTTCGCGCAGGGGCAAGCCGATCTCGCCGAACTCGATGGCGGCTTCCGCCATTTCTTTAAAGGCCGGCCACAAGGACAGAGCCGAGGCGTGCATCAGCCCCAGGTGCAAATCGGTGTGGGCGCCATTGCCGCGACGGTCGACCAGTGCCGGTTTCGGCGACAGATCAGCCTCGTCGATCAACGCATCCACTGCCAGGTCCGCCAGCCGTTCGGCCAGGCTCAGGCTCAGGCTTTTTGGTTGCAGGTTAAGTGCGTGCATTACCAGCTCCTGAACTTGGCGGGCGGGTTGTAGAGGCCACCGGACCACTCCACCAGATCGGCCACGCTTTTCGCCGCGAGCAGTTCGCGGGTGGCGTCGGTGCGGCGGATGCCGAGGTCTTCGGGCAAGGCGATCAGGCCTTCGCGGCGCATGCGCGCGGTGTCTTTGGGGTTGTGGCGCAGGCCGATGGCGGTCACCCCGGCGACGGCGGCGATCATCGCCTGGCGTTCTTCCAGTGAGCGCGCCTTGTACAGGTAGGCGATGCCTTCTTCGGTCAACAAGTGGGTGACGTCGTCGCCGTAGACCATGATCGGCGCCAGTGGCATGCCGCTTTTCTTCGCCACATCCACCGCATCGAGGGTTTCGACGAAGGTCGGTTTGCCGCCCTCCTGGAAGGTCTCGACCATCTGCACCACAAGTTTCTTGCCGCGTTCGAGCATCGGCTCGGCCACATCGGTATTGCGCATGTCGAGCCAGGCCGGCGTGCCATGGCGACGACCGCGTGGGTCGTGGCCCATGTTTGGTGCGCCGCCAAAACCGGCCAGGCGCCCGCGGGTGACGGTGGAAGAATGGCCGTCGCCATCGACCTGCAAAGTCGCGCCGATGAACAGGTCCACGGCGTATTGCCCGGCCAGCTGGCTGAACATCCGGTTGGAACGCAGGGAGCCGTCGCGCCCGGTAAAGAACACATCCGGCCGCGCCGCAATGTAGTTCTCCATCCCCAGTTCGGTGCCAAAGCAATGCACGCTTTCGACCCAACCACTTTCAATCGCCGGGATCAGCGTCGGGTGCGGGTTGAGCGTCCAGTTGCGGCAGATCTTGCCTTTGAGGCCGAGGGATTCGCCGTAGGTCGGCAGAATCAATTCGATGGCAGCGGTGTTGAAACCGATGCCGTGGTTGAGGGATTGCACGTTGTGTTTTTCGTAGATCCCGCGAATCGCCATCATCGCCATCAGCACGTGCACAGGCTTGATGTGCCGAGGGTCGCGGGTGAACAGCGGTTCGATATAGAACGGCTTGTCGGCCACCACCACGAAGTCGACCCAGGACGCGGGGATGTCGACGCGCGGCAGGTCGCTGACGTCGTCCACCAACTGGTTGACCTGGACGATGACGATGCCGTCGCTGAAGGCCGCCGGCTCGATCAGCGCCGGGGTGTCTTCGGTGCTCGGCCCGGTGTAGATGTTGCCGGCGCGGTCGGCCATGAACCCGGCCGACAACACGACGTTGGGAATCAGGTCCACCACCAGCCGTGCGTAAAGTTCGATGTAGGTGTGGATCGCGCCGACTTCCAGCAGGCCGTCTTCAAGCAACTGGCTGATGCGCAGGCTCTGGGTGCCGGCGAAAGAGAAGTCGAGTTTGCGGGCGATGCCCCGTTCGAACAGATCCAGGTGCTCGGAGCGTCCGACGCTGGGCATGATCATGTGCAGGTCATGCAGCTTCGCGGGGTCGGCCTTGGCCAGGGAGCGCGAAAGGAAATCCGCCTGCTTCTGGTTGTTGCCTTCGAGCACCACGCGGTCGCCGGGCAGAATCAGCGCTTCAAGCGCCGCGACGATGTTGTCGGTGGGCAACACCACACCGTCGGCAAGACCTCGCACCAGCTCGAGGCGCCGCTGCTTTTCGCTGCGCCGCCGCGTCCATCGCGAGTCGGGGGATATTGTTGTTGTCATGACCACTCCACGGGTTCGCTGTCGTGGGGGTCACCTTAGGAGTGTTGGTTGGGGGTATCAATCAAGCAGAGTGGTGGATCGTTACGCTCAGGTTAATGATCGAGATCTGCGTCGTTCATGCGGGCCTCTTCGCGGGCAAGCCCGCTCCCACAGGGTTTTGTGTTCACCACAGATCAACTGTGGGAGCGGGCTTGCCCGCGAAGAGGCCGGTGCAGTCAACGCAAGACCGCGATCAGATGGTCAACCCGGCATCCACCAGCAACGCCTCCAGCGCCAGCAGATCCGGCACCTTGGCCACTTGCTCGCCCACCTGTACCGCTGCCTGCTCCAGCGGACACAACGGCACATCCACATAACTCAACTGGCTATCGAGCTTGCAGGAGCGCGGAATCCCCTGCACCAGCAGGGCGATGAATTTCAGCTCGGGGCGCCCGCCCAGGGCGTTGAGAATGACGATCCGCGCGCGTTCGCCGATGACAATTTTCTGCGCGCATGCCGACTCGAAACTCAGCAGCGGAATCTGCCGGTCACGCCATGTCACCAGGCCTAGGTACCACGGCGGCGTGTCGAGGTCGAACGTCCCCGGCTGCTGGTAATCGATCAGCTCGGCAACGGCGACGTTGGGCAGGATCAGGTTGCGGTCGGCCAACGGCAGCAGCAGGCCGGTGAGGTTGCTGGTGCGGTGCTCAAGCATGGGTCTTGCTCCACAAGGCGATGCTTTCGAGCAGCACCGATTCCTGGTACGGCTTGCCAAGGTAGTCGTTGACGCCAATGGCCATGGCGCGGTCGCGGTGTTTCTGTCCGGTGCGGGAGGTGATCATGATGATCGGCAGGTGTTGCAGGCGTTCGTCGTTGCGCACCTGGGTCGCGACTTCGAAGCCATCCATGCGCGGCATCTCGATGTCCAGCAGCATCAGGTCGGGCATGTGCTCTTCCAGCAGCAGCATGGCATCGACTCCGTCCTTGGCGGTCAGCACGCTCATACCGTGGCGTTCGAGCAAGCGGCTGGTGACCTTGCGCACGGTGACCGAGTCGTCGACCACCATCACCAGCAGCGGCCGATGCGGTTCGGCCTCGACCTCTTGCCCCGCCGGACGCTGGGGCACACGGGCCTGCATGGCGCGGATCGGCGCCAGCAAATCCAGAATCAGCACCACCCGGCCGTCCCCGAGAATCGTCGCCCCGGACACCCCTTGCACCGCCGCAAATTGCGGCCCCAGGCTCTTGACCACGATTTCGCGAGTGCCGGCCATGGCATCCACCAGCACCGCGATGTGCCGTTCGTTGCACTGCACCAGCAACACCGGCAATGGCAGGCTCTGGCCCAACAGCTTCGGGCGCGGGCTGGTTTTCAGCAGCTCCCCCAGATAGCACAGCTCGTAATGTTGGCCGGCGTATTCGTAGATTGGCGAATCGAAGCGGAAATACCCTTCGAGTTCATTGGGCAGAACGCGAACGATGCCGTCGATGGTATTGAGCGGGATCGCGTATTGGTCCTCACCGCACTGCACCATCAACGCCCGGTTGACCGATACGGTAAACGGCAGGCGAATGCGAAAATGCACGCCCTGCCCGGGCACCGAGTCAATGCTCATGGTGCCGCCCAGTTGTCGCACCTCTTCATGCACCACGTCCATGCCGACGCCGCGCCCGGAGATCTGGGTGATTTTTTCGGCGGTGGAAAAACCCGGTTGCAGGATGAACTGCAACACGTCGTGATCACTGATGATGCTGTCCGGGGCGAGCAGGCCGCGCTTGATCGCCTTGCGCCGCACCGCGTCCAGCGGTACACCGGCGCCGTCGTCGCGGATGTCGAAAATGATGTCGCCGCCTTCGCGCAGCAGATCGAGGGTGATTTTCCCCTTGGCCGGCTTCCCCGCCGCCAACCGCACTTCAACGGACTCCAGGCCATGGTCGACGGCGTTGCGCAGCATGTGTTCCAGCGGCGCGGCCATGCGTTCGAGAACGTTGCGATCCATCTCGCCTTCGGCGTTGTCGACGATGAAATCCACGTCCTTGCCCAGTTCGCTGGACACCTGCCGGACGATGCGCTGCAAACGCGGGAGCATGCGTTCGAACGGCACCATGCGCGTGCGCATCAGGCCTTCCTGCAGTTCGGTGTTGATGCGGCCCTGCTGTTGCAGGAGGTTTTCCGTGTCCTGATTGCGTCGCTCGAGGGTTTCCTTGAGGTCGAGCAAGTCAGAAGCCGACTCGAACAATGCCCGGGACAGTTGCTGCAACTGTGAGTGGCGGTCCATTTCCAGCGGGTCGAATTCCTCGTAGCCCAGGCGTTCGGCCTCGACTTGCTGGCGGCTGAGGATCCGCCCCTGGGTTTCGGTATCGAGGCGGCGCAACTGGTCGCGCATCCGCTCGATAGTGGTCTCCATCTCATTCAGGGCGATGTGCGCATCGTTGACCTGTTGTTCGATTCGGCCACGGAAGATCGATGTTTCACCGGCCAGGTTGACCAGATCGTCGAGCAGCTCCGCCGAGACCTTGACCATGTCCGCGCCGGCATCGGAGGGCGGCGCCAGCGGCTCGGGCTTGGGCGTGGCCGACGGCGCAACCGACGCGGGTGTTTCCGGCACGGCCGGATGGCTGAAGTTCTTGATCGCATCGATCAAGCGATCGGCCGGCGGCATCGGCTCACCGGCGCGGGCCGCATCGAGCATCTGCGCCAGGCGGTCATGGCTGCGCTGCAACAGCGCGAACAACGGCTCCGTCGGTTGCAGCACGCCGGTGGACAGGCCTTCGTAGAGGAACTCCAGTTCATGGGCCAGATCACCAATCGCGGCGATTTCCACCATGCGCGCACCGCCCTTGAGGGTGTGCAGATCGCGCAGCAGGGTTTCCACTTCCTGACGACTCGAAGGCTGGGCCTGCCAGCGCTCAAGCGCCGCCCCGGAGCTTTCGATAATGTCGAAACCTTCCTCGAGAAAGATCTCCAGCAATTCAGTATCGTGCGCAGCCGCGTCGCTGCCGGTCGCCTGCCGGGTCCCCTCGGCGACACCCGCATGCCCTTGACGGTAGGCACGAATGGCTTCGATCAGCTCACGGGAATCGTCCAGCGGCTGGTTGAGTTGCAACTGTTCAAGGTACAACGCCAGTCGCTCATGACTCTGTTTGAGCAGCACCGCCAGTGAATCGCTGAAGGCATAACGACGGTCCACCAGACCCTGGTAAAGGCTTTCCAGCTCATGGGCCAGATCGCCGACCGGCCCGACCCCGGCCATGCGCGCACCGCCTGTGAGGGTGTGCAAATCCCGTTGCAGGGACGACAGCGGCGCGGCGTTGTCCGAATCGCGCAACCAGCGCTGCAAGGCCTGACCG
This sequence comes from Pseudomonas jessenii, assembly GCF_002236115.1. GTDB lineage: Bacteria > Pseudomonadota > Gammaproteobacteria > Pseudomonadales > Pseudomonadaceae > Aquipseudomonas > Aquipseudomonas jessenii. The sequence goes on from NZ_NIWT01000005.1 coordinate 234,514, forward strand.
GCGCTTTCGAGGATATCCACCGCTTCTTCAAGGAAGATCGCAACGATTTCATCGTCCAGTTCGCGCCCCTCTCCTGTAGGAGCGAGTTCGCTCGCGATGGGCGTTAACGATGACGCGTTGTCATTGGATAAGCGCGGCGCATTTGAGTCCATCGCGAGCGAGCTCGCTCCTACAGGGGCAGGGGGTAGCGTGCGCTCAAGTTCCTTGGTGGCAGAACCCAGTTCGCGAATGCTCAGGCTTCGGCTGCCATCGCTGCGGATCAGGCCCATGGCCGACGGGTCAAGGCTCTCGTCGAGCAGCTCGCGCAAGGCCCTGATCCGTTGCGGCTGCGGGCTGACTTCCTGACCGGCAGCCAGTTCGTCGAGCATGTTGATCAGCGCTTCGTGGGCACCCTGTGCTTCATGGAAAAACCGCTCGCTGACCGCCAGGCTGCTTTCTTCCACGGCACCGTACAGGTCGAGCAACGCTTCGCACAACTCGTCCACCGGGTGCAGGTCGGCCAGATGGGCGCCTTCGCCGAGGGTGGTCAATTCGTCCAGCAGCGCGCTGAGCTCCTGACGTTCGCCGGGGTGTTGCTGCCAACGTTGCAACAGGCTTTCGGCGTCCAGCAGGATGTCCATGCCCTGGGCGAGGAAGTTGTTGATCAGTTGCGGGTCGCGCTTGATTCGCAGCCCGGTGTTCGGTGTGCTCAGGAGGTTTGCCAGGCGCTCGGCCAGCTGCGCCCTGGCGCGCTCGGTCAAACCCTGGGCACCGGGAATTTCCGCCAGCGGATCGCGCTTGAGCTGGCGCAAGCCGAGGCGAAACAGTCCTTCTGCCTCCAGCAGCAATTCGACTTCATCCAGATCCAGCGCGATCAGGTGCGCCTTGTATTCCCGGGCCAGTTGATCCAGGGGCGCGGCCAGCTCGGCAATCGGCAACACACCGGCCATATAAGCGCTGCCCTTGAGGGTGTGCAAGGCGCGCTGCAATTCGTCGCTGGCCTGCAACGGCACATGTTCGGCGGCCTGATCAAGGAAGCGATTGAGGCTGCCCAAGTGGGTTTCGGCCTCTTTGCGAAAGATCTCCAGCAACAGCGGATCGAGGGCCGCGACATCTTGCGTATCCTCATCGGACACCGGTTCATCGCCCTTGGCCAGGGCATGGGCGCGGGCGGCCAACTGATCAACATCGTTGCGCTGACGCTGGGCATTGGCGGCGTATTCAGCCACCAGCTCCGGCAGCAGATGCAGCACATCGCCGATCAGTTGCTGCACCGTAGCGCCCGGCTCCACACTGTTCTCCAGTACGCGATTGAGCAGGTTTTCCACGGCCCAGGCCAGCTCGCCCAGCACCAGGGCGCGCACCATGCGGCCACTGCCCTTGAGGGTATGGAAGGCACGGCGCAACTCACTCAGGGCCGAGCGGTTGTCTGGGTTGGCGGACCAGCGCGGCAAGTAATCGCGCAGGATTTCCAGGACTTCGTCGGTTTCTTCGAGGAACACTTCGCGCAGTTCTTCGTCCACCGGCTCTTCGCCTGCGGGTGGCGGCAGCAGGCTGCCCGGAGTGTTCAGCGCGGGCGGATTCAGAGTCGAAACCGGACTGGCGAGCACATCGGCCAAGGTCTGGACGACCTGTGGATCCTCCAGCTCCTGCATCATCTGCATGACCTGCGCCTGGGTCGGGTTGAGCACATCATCAAGCACTGGCACATGCTGCTCACTGGGGAAAAAACCGAGGTTCGCCAGGCTTTTTTCCGCGACATCGAGCAGGTTTTCGCCCTGCGCTTGCGGGTCATCACCGAGGCGTTCGAGATAGTACTCGATGCTGGTGATCACATCGGCCAGGCTGTCCAGTTCCTGCCAGCCCGGTTGACCCGGCTCGAGCAACAGGTGCTCGCGAATAAAGTGGTTGCAGGTTTCGACCAGGCTCGCCGCCCGGCTCAACGGAATCATCGCCAGCGCCCCGCGCACCTGGGTGAGCAAGGCCGGCAACGCCTGCAAGTGCTGGCGGTCCCAATCGGCGTCGATGTAGTCGACAATCATGTCCTTGGCCTGCTGCAAACAGATGCGGGCCTCCTTGATCACGATCTGATGGATCTGCGTCAGGTCGGTGGTGGGCAGGCGGTTGTCGTCCTGGCTCTCCGGCTCCACGGTACCGACCATGCCGGCCAGCGTCGCTTCGACGTACAACAAGGCCCCTGCAACGTCCATGAGGATCGCATCGTTGGGTTCGCGCTGGCCCTGAGCGAGGCTGAGCACCACCGCCAATTGATCGATGATCACCTTGCGCGGCTGGCCGAAGCCCAGGACCGCCAGGGTGTCGGCGATTTGCCGCAGCGGCGCCAGCAGGCTGTCGAGGTCGGAAGTGTGCTGGCGGTCACTGCGCACGAACAGGTCCAGGCGCTCCTTGACCCGCACCAGCTCTTCGCACAGCGCAGCCAGCACCGAGCGCATGGCGTCGCGGTCGGGACCGGCCAGGCGCGCGCGTTCTTCATCGACCATCACGCTGTCGGGCAGCGCGTCGTCCAGTGAGTAGCGTTCTTTCATGGTCAGCATCTGCCCGGTGGGATGTTCGGCCTTGGCAATATAGAAGAGCAAACTCTTGAGCAGCTCCGGCGGGGCCGGCTGGTTGATGCCAGGCATGCCTTGTTCGAGCAGGCGCTTGAGTTCCTTGTCGGCATCCTTGAACAGGCTGCGCAAGGCCGGGCTATTGGCGATCGCACCGCCCTGCATGCCTTCGACCAGCGCCGATGCCACCTGCCATAACGGGCTCAGGGGGGCGTTGTCGCACAGTGCTTCGAGGCGGGTGAATACCTTGGCCAGGTAATCGAGGTTGGTGTCGTTGTCCTGTTCACGCAAAAATCCGACCAGCGCCATTTGCAGCATCTGCCGCAGCTTTCGCAGCACACCGGGCAATTCGGCCGGTTCCAACTGCGCCAGCGCTTGTGCGTCCAACGCTGGCAACTCGGGCAATTGCGGGCTGAACAGGCTGGTTTCCGACAGCAGGCTTTCGCCGCGGGCGCTGCGCAGGTCGTTGATCAGTGGCAACACCACCAGTGGCAAGTCGCGGCGCGCGCCTTGCACCCGGTCCAGGTAGATCGGCAACTGCCCCAGGGCCTGCATCAACAGGTGCAACGCCTCGTCGCGATGGCTGACACGGTTGCCCTGCAAGGCCATGGCCAGTTGTTCCATTTCTTCGGCGAGCAACGCCGCGCCGTAGAACTCGACCATCTGCAAACTGCCGTGAACCTGATGGATGCACGAAAGACTTGCATCCAGCGCTTGCGTCGCCTGCGGGTCATCGAGCAGGTTTTCAATCGCGTGATGAGCCTGTTTCAGCGTTTCGGCAATCTCGCCCTTGACCCACTCGAGGGCCACATAGTCGTGCCGATCACCCATAACCACTCCAATCACAATTCAGATACCCATGGGCGGTTCAAGCTTTGTCCACAACCTGCGCCTTGGCATCCGGCAAGGTGAAACCGGACACTGAACGACGCAACTGACTGGCCATTTTCGCCAGGTTGCCGATGCTGTCGGCCGTAGCGGTGGAACCCGACGATGTCTGCGAGGTGATCTGCTGGATCACGTTCATTGTCAGGGAAATCTGACCGGCCGACGACGTCTGCTGTTGCGCCGCATTGGAAATACTCTGGATCAACGCCGCAAGAGTCTTGGAGACGCCTTCGATTTCTTCCAGGGCCACACCGGCATCCTGCGCCAGACGGGCGCCACGCACCACTTCGGTCGTCGTTTGTTCCATGGAGATGACCGCTTCATTGGTATCGGTCTGGATCGCCCGCACCAGGGTTTCGATCTGCCGGGTGGCGGCGGACGAGCGCTCGGCCAGGCGCTGCACTTCATCGGCGACCACGGCGAAACCGCGACCGGCGTCACCGGCCATGGACGCCTGGATGGCCGCGTTGAGGGCCAGGATATTGGTCTGATCGGCAATGTCATCGATCAGGCTGACAATGTCGCCGATTTCCTGAGAAGACTCGCCCAGGCGCTTGATGCGTTTGGCGGTGTCCTGAATCTGCTCTCGAATGTTGTCCATGCCGTGGATGGTGTTGTGCACCACCTCGTTGCCCTTGTTGGCGATTTCCACCGAGCGTTCGGCAACCGCCGAAGATTCCGCCGCGTTGGCCGACACCTGGTCGATGGACTCGGCCATGTCGTTGATCGCCATCGACGCTTCGGAAATCTGCTGGGCCTGGTGTTCCGACGCCTGGGCCAGGTGCATGGCGGTGGCCTGGGTTTCCTGCACGGCGGCGGCCACCTGGCCGGCGGTGAGGTTGATGGTCGCGACCAGATCGCGCAACTGGTCGACGGAGTAATTGATCGAGTCGGCGATGGTGCCGGTAAAGTCTTCGGTCACCGAGGCCGTCACCGTGAGGTCGCCGTCGGCCAGGTCTTCGATCTCGTCGAGCAAGCGCATGATCGCGTTCTGGTTACGCTCGTTTTTCTCGGCGGTCTCGCGCAACTGACGATTGGTTTCGCGCACCATCACCAAACCGATCAGGATGATCGAAGCGAGCGCCAACAGGCCCAGCACATAGCCGCCAATGGTGTCGGTGGTTCGCCCGCCTACCATGTTTTCAAAACCGCTGGCCAGGTGTGAGGCTTCGTCGAGCAGGGTTTGCGACAGACTGAAAATGTTCGAGGCCGATTCGCGGACCTTGAACAGCTCCGGCGAGGTTTCGAGGATCTCGTCCACCGAGCCCGAGACGAACTCGAACAGCTCGGAGATTTCCGCGAGTCGCGCACGGGCGTCGCGGTCTTCGACCTGGCTGACCTTGAGCGCCGGGTCGCCCTGGAGCATGCCGTTGAGCACCTTGCCGAACTGCGTTGCGTCACGCCCGAACGCATCGGCGGCCTGCTGTGAATTTTCGTCGCCGGCCAACACCGTGTTGACTGCGCCGAGGATACGCTCGGCCAGCAGCGATTGGCGCTGAGCCATGGCCACCTGGGCCGCCGGGGCGCCCCGCTGCAGGAGAGTCTCGACGACTTTCTCGTACTCGACCTGCAATTGCGGCACGGTTTCGGCCAGGGTCGCGGCGACCTGATGCAGCGACAGTACGGTTTGCTCGCTGGAGAGAATCGCATCGGTGTTCTTCAGCAGCCGCTCCCAGTCCTGTTGCACCGCGCGCATCTCCGGACGCACGGTGGCGGGGGCCGGCGGCAGGCCCGTGGCCGGGTCACCCTTCTTCAGAAAACCCCAGCGCCGGGCAAAATCGTTGCGCGCATCGCTGAGCAACTTGAACGCGGCAGCCTTGCCGGCGGCGGCTTCGGTGGCGTTCTTGGCGATACGCTGGGACAGCACGCGCAGTTCGCCGGCGTGGCCGATGTACTGTTTGTCGTAGATAGCCTGGGTGTTGAGGTACGCGAAGTTGGCGAACAGCAGCATGATGAAGACGATCAGCGCGATGAACAGCACGATAATCTGCGACCGGCTGCGCGACCCTTCCATTGGCTTGCCTGCTTTTGCTTTTATCATCGGTCCTCGCCTGTTAACCCACACCTTCCAAGACTTGCCGAGGAACCTGTGGGAGCGAGCTTGCTCGCGATAGCGGTGTGTCAGTCGACATTAATGCTGGCTGCAAGTCCGTCATCGCGAGCAAGCTCGCTCCCACAAGGTTCTCTGTTGCTCCAACTACACCGCGACGCTCATGAACCCCTGGGACTGCGTCAACGCAAACGGGCTGAACACCTGCCAGCACTGCTCACGCTGAAACCGGCCTTTGACGAACGTCGCCACCGGCCCCTTCAATTCGTCTGCCGGCACCGGCTCCAGGCTGTCCTGGGCAAAGTGCTGGAGGCCGAAAACTTCATCGACCAGCAACCCGGCGAACACCTCTTCATGTTCCACCACCAATACCCGCCGCTGTCGGCGCACCGCCGAAAGCTCGTGCCCGAAGAAGCCGCACAAGTCCATGACCGGCAGCAAACGGCCGCGCAGGTTGGCGACACCCTTGACCCAGGGTTTGACCCCCGGTAGCTGAGTGCAGCGCGGTTCATGCAAGACTTCGCTGACTTCGCTCATGGGCGCGACATACCAGTGCTCGCCCAGGCGAAAACCGATGCCGCTCCAACTGTCCCGCCGGGCCGGCTGGGACGGCAAGTCCGCCGCCAGCAAACGACAGCGCTGGTCGATCTGCAGCAGCAGTTCGAAAGCCGTCAGCGACTCGTTCATGGTCTGACGATCAACCGGCCAGCACGTTGTTCAGGGTCTTGATCAGGGTGTCTTCATCGACCGGCTTGGTCAGGTAGTCCTTGGCGCCCTGGCGCGTGCCCCAGACTTTGTCGGTTTCCTGATCCTTGGTGGTGATGATGATCACCGGGATGTGCCCGGTTTCCGGGTCCTTGGTCAACTGGCGGGTGGCCTGGAAGCCATTGAGGCCTGGCATGACGATGTCCATCAGCACCGCATCGGGCTTTTCCTGGCGGGCCAGGGCCACGCCGTCGGCGCCGTTTTCGGCTTTCAACACTTCATGACCGTGCTTTTCCAGCATGCCGGTCAGTTTGTACATTTCGGTCGGCGAATCATCGACGATCAGAATACGTGCCATGGTCTTCCCCATTCTTGTCGACGCCTGGCCCGATGGCCGAGCGTCACTGTGCGTGTCCTACTGCGGCAAAACGGCGGCGAAGCCAGGAACATGGGCCTGGATCGCATCAAGCAATTCTTCCTTGCTGAAAGGCTTGGTCAAAAACTGGTCGGAGCCGACGATGCGCCCCTTGGCCTTGTCGAACAGCCCATCCTTGGACGACAGCATAATCACTGGCGTGGACTTGAATGCGCTGTTGTTCTTGATCAGGGCGCAGGTCTGATAACCATCCAGGCGCGGCATCATGATGTCGACAAAGATGATGCCGGGATGGTTGTCGACAATCTTGGCCAGGGCATCAAAACCGTCGATGGCCGTGATGACCTCACAACCCACGTTCTTGAGCAGCGTTTCGGCGGTGCGACGGATCGTCTTCGAATCGTCGATCACCATGACCTTCAAGGCGCTGGGGTGCTGTTCCATAAAATGCTCTACCGTCGCCTTTGCGAAACAAATTGTCCGTTTGCAGGTTAACGCGGCTCGAAACCCTTGGTGTTCAAGGGCCGGCACGACATGGCAGCCTTTTTAGCACAGTCTCCAACACCAATCTATCGGCCGACCCGCAAGGTGGTTTTTCCTTGACCGGGAACACACTCAGCGCCACTCTGACGCCACTTTTATACGCTGATCTTTTGTAGGAGCGAGCTCGCTCGCGATGGCCGTCAACGATAACGCGTGCTGGCTGGATAAGCGTGTTGTTCTCGGGTTCATCGCGAGCGAGCTCGCTCCTACAGAGATCGACATAGCCCCCCAAATTTCGAGGAAACACCCATGAGCGTTCGCGTCGGGATTGTCATGGACCCTATCGCCAGCATTTCCTATAAAAAGGATAGCTCGCTGGCCATGCTGCTGGCCGCGCAGAAGCGTGGCTGGGAGCTGTTCTACATGGAACAGCGCGACCTGTATCAGGGCGAAGGCCAGGCTCGGGCCCGGATGCGTCCGCTGCAGGTTTTTGCCAACCCGGAAAAATGGTTCGAACTGGGGGCCGAAAGCGACGCGCTGCTGAGCGATCTGGACGTGATCCTGATGCGCAAGGATCCGCCGTTCGACCTGGAGTTCGTCTACTCCACCTATTTGCTGGAGCAGGCCGAGCGCGCCGGCGTGCTGGTGGTCAACAAACCGCAAAGCCTGCGCGACTGCAACGAGAAGCTGTTCGCCACGCTGTTCCCGCAGTGCACACCGCCGACCGTGGTCAGCCGCCGCGCCGACGTGCTGCGTGAGTTCGCCGCCAAACACGGCGATGTGATCCTCAAGCCGCTGGACGGCATGGGCGGCACGTCGATTTTCCGTCACCGCGCGGGCGATCCGAACCTGTCGGTTATCCTCGAAACCCTGACCGCCCTCGGCGCCCAGCAGATCATGGGCCAGGCCTACCTGCCGGCGATCAAGGATGGCGACAAGCGCATCCTGATGATCGATGGCGAGCCTGTGGATTATTGCCTGGCGCGGATTCCGGCCCAGGGCGAAACCCGTGGCAACCTCGCTGCCGGGGGGCGTGGCGAAGCCCGCCCGCTGACCGACAAGGACCGCTGGATCGCCGCGCAAGTCGGCCCGACCTTACGTGAAAAAGGCCTGCTGTTCGTTGGCCTGGACGTGATCGGCGAGTACCTGACCGAGATCAACGTCACCAGCCCGACCTGCATTCGCGAGATTGATAACGCGTTTGGCACCGACATCGGCGGCATGCTGATGGATGCCATCGATCAGAAGCTCAAGGCACGTTGATTAGCCAAACCAACATTGCGTTATCATGCGCGGCCTGTGAAAACGCGATGTTGGTTTCCTTGTCATGACACTCCCGTCCGATCTGCCTGCCGAACTCGCCCACCGTGGCGTGCGCCCGGTCGATCGCCTCGGTTTTACCCTGTTTCTGGCAGCGCTGATCCACCTGGCCTTGCTGTTGGGTGTCGGGTTTGCAGTGGTCGAGCCCAAGCAGATCAGCAAAACCCTGGAAATCACCCTCGCCACCTTCAAAAGCGAAAAAAAGCCCGAGAAAGCCGATTTCCTGGCCCAGGAGAATCAGCAAGGTAGCGGCACCCTGGATAAAAAGGCGATTCCCAAGACCACCGAGGTCGCGCCGTTCCAGGACAACAAGGTACAAAAAGTCACGCCACCGCCGGCTGCCAAGCCTGAAGTGCAGGAAGCCCCGCCCAAGGCTGCCGTGACCACCGTGGCGCCGAAGCCGAAAAAAGCCCCCGCCAAGACCGAGGAGCCCAAGACCGAGGTAAAAACCCAGGTCCAGGCGCCGACCTTCGACAGCGAGCAACTGTCCAGCGACATCGCCAGCCTGGAAGCGGAACTGGCCGCCGAACAACAGCTGTACGCCAAGCGCCCGCGCATTCACCGCTTGAGCGCGGCCTCGACCATGCGCGACAAGGGCGCCTGGTACAAGGACGAATGGCGCAAGAAAGTCGAGCGCATCGGCAACCTCAACTACCCCGACGAAGCGCGGCGCAAACAGATCTATGGCAACTTGCGCCTGATGGTGTCGATCAACCGTGATGGCTCGTTGTATGAAGTGCTGGTGCTGGAGTCTTCAGGCCAGCCGCTGCTGGACCAGGCGGCGCAACGGATCGTCCGGCTGGCGGCACCGTTTGCACCGTTTACCGGGGATTTGTCGGATATTGACCGGCTGGAGATCATCCGCACCTGGAAGTTTGCTCGTGGGGACCGTCTCTCAAGCAACTGACCACACCCCCCACCTGTAGGAGCGAGCTTGCTCGCGATAAACCTGAGAGCACCGCGGGGTGTCAACCTGGCAGCGTTATCCTTGACGACCATCGCGAGCAAGCTCGCTCCTACAGAATTGCGCTAATTCCTGTGCATCCCCAGCTTGTCAGTTCGCCCCTCGAACGCCACACTAGCGGTCATGAAAAACGTCAGCCCCAGCTACCTCAAGCATCAATTCCTGATCGCCATGCCGCACATGGCCGACCCGAACTTTGCGCACACCTTGACCTACATCGTCGAGCACACGGCCAATGGCGCCATGGGGCTGGTGGTCAACCGTCCGCAAGATCTGAACCTGGCCGATATCCTTGAGCAATTGCGCCCGGAAATCGAACCTCCAGCGCTCTGCCAGCATGTACCGATCTTCATCGGTGGCCCGGTGCAGACCGATCGCGGTTTCGTCCTTCACCCCAAGGGCCAGAGTTTCCAGGCGACCGTTGATCTGGAAGACGAGTTGGCCCTGTCGACCTCCCAGGACGTGCTGTTCGCCATCGCTGACGGCGTCGGCCCGGCAAAAAGCCTGATCGCCCTCGGCTACGCCGGTTGGGAAGCCGGGCAACTGGAGGCCGAACTGGCGCAGAACGCCTGGCTGAACTGCCCGTTCGACGCGGACATCCTGTTCAACACCAGCAGCGAACTGCGTCTGGAAGCGGCCGCCAAACACCTGGGCGTCAACCTCAGCCTGCTGACCAGCCAGGCGGGGCACGCCTGATGGCCCTGAAGCTGATTCTGGGTTTTGACTACGGCACCAAACAGATCGGCGTTGCGGTCGGCCAGGTGATAACCGGCCAGGCCCGCGAGCTGTGCACCCTGAAGGCGCAGAACGGCATTCCTGACTGGAACCAGGTCGAAGCCCTCATCAAAGAGTGGAAACCCGATGCCGTGGTGGTCGGCCTGCCGTTGAACATGGACGGTACGCCCAGCGACATGTGCACCCGCGCGGAAAAGTTCGCCCGGCGCCTGAACGGCCGCTTCAACCTGCCCTTCTATACCCACGATGAACGTCTGACCACCTTCGAGGCCAAGGGCGAACGCCTGGCTCGTGGCGGCCAGAAAGGCAGTTACCGCGACAATCCGGTCGATGCCATCGCCGCCGCCCTGCTGCTGCAAGGCTGGCTCGACGAAAACACCGCACTGTTTGAATCCTGAAGAGCCGCTGTGCGTCTCTCTTAGCTACAACCCGAGCCACTTCCCGCACAGGCTGGCTCGGGCCCAAGAAGGAGCAACCATGAGCCTGCCCAATCCCGCCGAACTGATCAGCCAGATGGCGACCCGACTTGACGCCTATCTGGCCAAACGAGGCATCAGCGACCCGCGCTTCATCGGCATCCGCACCGGCGGCGTCTGGGTGGCCCAGGCTCTGCTCAAGGAGCTGGGCAGCAATGACCCCCTCGGCACCCTGGACGTGTCCTTCTACCGCGACGATTTCAGCCAGAACGGCCTGCACCCGCAGGTTCGCCCTTCGGCGTTGCCGTTCGAGATCGAAGGCCAGCACCTGGTGCTGATCGACGACGTGCTGATGAGCGGCCGGACCATCCGCGCCGCCATGAACGAACTTTTCGACTACGGCCGCCCGGCCAGCGTAACGCTGGTGTGCCTGCTGGACCTGGACGCCGGCGAACTGCCGATCCGCCCGAACGTGGTTGGCGCGACCCTGTCGCTGGCGGCCCACGAACGGGTGAAGCTGTCCGGTCCCGAGCTCGCGCTCGAACTGCAAGACCTCGCCCTTTAATTCGCCCTATTGAGAGTCCCCCTTGCGATGACGCCTCTAGAAACCAAGCGCCCGCTGCAGCTCAATGATCAGGGCCAGCTGCGCCACTTCCTCTCGCTCGACGGTTTGCGCCGCGAACTGTTGACGGAAATCCTCGACACTGCCGACTCCTTCCTTGAAGTCGGCGCCCGGGCCGTGAAGAAAGTCCCGCTGCTGCGCGGCAAGACCGTGTGCAACGTGTTCTTCGAGAACTCCACCCGTACCCGCACCACCTTCGAACTGGCGGCCCAGCGCCTCTCGGCGGACGTGATCACCCTCAACGTGTCGACATCGTCGGCAAGCAAGGGCGAAACCCTGCTCGACACCCTGCGCAACCTGGAAGCCATGGCTGCCGACATGTTCGTCGTGCGTCACGGCGATTCGGGTGCCGCGCACTTCATCGCCGAACATGTTTGCCCACAAGTGGCGATCATCAACGGCGGTGACGGCCGGCACGCTCACCCGACCCAGGGCATGCTCGACATGCTCACCATCCGCCGGCACAAGGGCGGGTTCGAAAACCTTTCGGTGGCCATCGTCGGCGACATCCTGCACTCGCGGGTTGCGCGTTCGAACATGCTGGCCCTGAAAACCCTGGGTTGCCCGGATATTCGCGTGATTGCGCCGAAAACCCTGCTGCCGATCGGCATCGAGCAATACGGCGTGAAGGTCTACACCGACATGACCGAAGGCCTGAAGGACGTTGACGTGGTGATCATGTTGCGCCTGCAGCGTGAACGCATGACCGGCGGCCTGTTGCCGAGCGAAGGCGAGTTCTACCGCCTGTTCGGCCTGACCACCGCGCGCCTGGCCGGCGCCAAGCCCGATGCCATCGTGATGCACCCGGGGCCGATCAACCGTGGCGTGGAAATCGAGTCTGCGGTGGCCGACGGCCCGCACTCGGTAATCCTCAACCAGGTGACCTACGGGATCGCCATTCGTATGGCGGTACTGTCCATGGCCATGAGCGGGCAGACTGCGCAACGCCAATTCGAGCAAGGCCAATTCGAGCAGGAGAAAGCCCAGTGAAGCTCAGCATTCTCGGCGCCCGCGTGATCGATCCGGCCAGCGGCCTGGATCAAGTGACCGATATCCACATTGAAGCCTGCAAAGTCGTCGCCCTTGGCGCGGCGCCAGCCGGTTTTGTCGCCGTCGACACGATTGACGCCAAAGGCCTGGTGGCCGCTCCCGGCCTGGTCGACCTCAACGTTGCCCTGCGCGAGCCGGGTTACAGCCGCAAAGGCTCGATTGTCAGCGAAACCCGCGCAGCGGCGGCTGGCGGTGTGACCAGCCTGTGCTGCCCGCCAAAGACCAAACCGGTGCTGGACACCTCGGCGGTGGCCGAACTGATCCTCGACCGTGCCCGCGAGGCCGGCAACACCAAAGTCTTCCCGATTGGCGCCCTGAGCAAAGGCCTGGACGGTGAACAGCTGGCAGAGCTCGTAGCATTGCGCGATGCCGGTTGCGTGGCCTTCGGCAACGGCCTGGAGAGTTTCCGCAACACCCGCACCCTGTGCCGCGCGCTGGACTACGCAGCGACTTTCGACCTGACGGTGATTTTCAACTCCCAGGATTACGACCTGGCCGAGGGCGGCCTGGCTCACGAAGGCCCGACCGCCAGCTTCCTTGGCCTGCCGGGCATCCCGGAAAGCGCTGAAACCGTCGCCCTGGCCCGGGATCTGCTGCTGGTTGAACAAACCGGCGTGCGCGCGCACTTCAGCCAGCTCACCAGCGCACGCGGCGTAGAGCTGATCGCCCAGGCCCAGGCCCGAGGCCTGAAGGTGACAGCGGATGTCGCCCTGTACCAGCTGATCCTGACCGACGAAGCCCTGATCGACTTCAGCAGCCTGTATCACGTCCAGCCACCGCTACGCACCCGCGCCGACCGCGACGGCCTGCGCGCAGCGGTGAAGTCGGGCGTGATCTCGGCCATCTCCAGTCATCACCAACCCCATGAGCGTGACGCCAAACTGGCACCGTTCGGCGCGACCGAGCCGGGCATCAGTAGCGTTGAACTGCTATTGCCACTGGCAATGACCCTGGTCGAAGACGGCTTGCTGGACCTGCCGACACTGGTCAAGCGCCTGAGCGTCGGCCCTGCAGAGGCCCTGCGCCTGCCGGCAGGCAAACTGGCGGTAGGTGGCGCGGCGGACATCGTGCTGTTCGACCCTGCGGCCTCGACCGTGGCCGGTGAAACATGGCTGTCCAAGGGCGAAAACTGCCCGTTCATTGGCCACAGCCTGCCGGGTGTGGTGCGTTACACCCTGGTGGATGGACGGATCAGCCACCAGGCTTAAGACCGCTTCGCTCCAATCGCGGGCAAGCCCGCTCCCACATTAGTTCTGCGATGAACACAGTACTTGTGAACACCGAAGATCAAATGTGGGAGCGGGCTTGCTCGCGAAGACGATTTAGAAGGCGCCTCTATTCTGAGCATTACGCACAGAAACCTGGTCGTTCAACGTCCAGAAGTCATACAGCACCCCGAGAAAGAACAACCCGCCCGTCAGCAGGTACAGCAACCCGCTGATCCATTTCCCCTGATACATCCGGTGCACGCCGAACACCCCGAGAAACGTCAGCAGGATCCACGCCACGTTGTATTCGACGGGGCCTGCGGTGAACCGCAGGTCCGCTTCACGGTCCATGGACGGGATCAGGAAAAGGTCGATCAGCCAACCGATCCCCAGCAAGCCGAAGGTGAAGAACCAGATCGTCCCGGTCACCGGCTTGCCGTAATAGAAGCGGTGAGCCCCGGTAAAACCGAAAATCCACAGCAGGTAACCGATCACTTTGCTGTGGGTGTCTTGCTGCTGGACAGCCTGTTGATAGGGGTTCATGAATGACCTCGATTCACACGATAGATAAATATTCTTTAATTCTTTGTGACTTTTTTACAGGCACCCGACGTATGGCAAGTGCTACCTTCACTCCCGTCAAAGCCTTGTAACACCGGACTCCTGTCCGACAATTGCACCATTTTGCCGCTTTTTTGCCACCATTGCCCCCCGGATTGAATCGACCAACGGCCTCGGAAGCGGCAAAAAAGCTGTTATAAAGTTGCGCGCTAACCTATTAAGAGCCTTGCCTAATGCGTTCATTTTTCAAGACATGGCTAACCATTTGCCTTTTGATGCCACTGGCCGCCCACGCCACCAATCGTGAGCAACGTCTTCCAAACGTTAATGGTTACACCCCAAAATCCCATGCCTCTGCTCCTTCGAGCAAAGACAAGAAATCCGCTAAATATGCTCCAAGCCTGGCCAGCAGCAAAAGCGGCCTGGTTCCACCGATGGGCACCAAGGAAAGCAGCGACGTGCTTAGCCGCGCGGTGAACGTCCTCGGTACCCCTTATCGTTGGGGCGGCAGCAGCCCAAGCAAAGGCTTCGATTGCAGCGGCCTGGTGAAATACGCGTTCAACGACGCCACGTTCGACCTGCCACGCACCTCCAACGCCATGGCCAGCGGTCATGGGGAGAAAGTCGATCGCAACGACCTGAAGCCGGGCGACCTGATTTTCTTCAACATCAAGAGTCGTCGGGTCAATCACGTTGCCATTTACCTGGGTAACGACCGCTTCATCCACGCGCCACGTCGTGGCAAGTCGGTATCCATCGACACTTTGAAGAAACCGTACTGGGAAAACCACTACGTGGTTGCCAAGCGGGTTCTGCCGAAAGAACAAAATGCGTTGCGGGTTGTTCAGCGCTGATTTCATCGCCCTGAATCTGCATCGAACATGATGACCCCATCGCGAGCAAGCTCGCTCCCACAGGATTGATGCAGTCCATGTGGGAGCGAGCTTGCTCGCGAAGAGACCCTTGAAAGCACCTCAAATCTTCCTCAAAAATTATCCGGCGACCGCGCCTTCTCCCGCGCATGGTCACGACTGACCAACCCCTTGGTCACCAGGTCCTTCAAGCTCATATCCAGCGTCTGCATCCCCAGCGACCCTCCCGACTGAATCGCCGAGTACATCTGCGCCACCTTGTCCTCGCGGATCAGGTTCCGGATCGCCGATGTCCCCAGCATGATCTCGTGGGCCGCGATGCGTCCGCCGCCGATTTTCTTCACCAGGGTCTGGGACACCACCGCCAGCAGCGACTCGGAGAGCATCGAGCGCACCATCGACTTCTCGTCCCCCGGAAACACATCGACCACCCGGTCGATGGTTTTCGCCGCCGACGTGGTGTGCAGCGTGCCGAACACCAGATGACCGGTTTCGGCCGCGGTCAACGCCAGGCGAATGGTTTCCAGATCGCGCATCTCCCCCACCAGGATCACATCCGGGTCTTCCCGCAGTGCCGAACGCAAGGCGGTGGCGAAACTACGGGTATCACGATGGACTTCACGCTGATTGATCAGGCATTTGCGCGACTCGTGAACGAACTCGATGGGGTCTTCGATGGTGAGGATGTGGTGATGACGATGGGTATTGAGGTAATCGATCATCGCCGCCAGCGTGGTGGACTTGCCGGAACCGGTAGGGCCGGTTACCAGCACCAGGCCACGGGGAGCGTCGGTCATCTTGCGGAACACGTCGCCCATGCCCAGCTCATCCATGCTCTGCACTTTCGCCGGGATGGTGCGAAACACCGCGCCCGCGCCACGGTTCTGGTTGAACACATTGACCCGAAAACGCGCCACGCCGGGTACTTCAAAGGAAAAGTCGGTTTCCAGATGCTTTTCGAACTCCACCCGCTGGGCGTCATTCATGATGGCATGGATCAGAGTCTGTACCTGTTGGTGATCCAGGGCCGGCAGATTGATGCGTCGCACATCACCGTCGACGCGAATCATCGGCGGCAGGCCGGCGGACAAGTGCAGATCGGATGCCCCCTGTTTGGCGCTGAATGCCAGCAGCTCAGTGATATCCATAGCGCCTCTCAATTCCAGTAGAATGCCGCGAACCTTCAGACCGCTGGCGCCTCTTGATGTCCACCATAGCAGACAACATTCTTCAGGTTAGTTCGCGCATACATGCTGCAACACTTGCCGCGAACCGCGCCGAAAACAGCGTCCAGTTGCTGGCTGTGAGCAAGACCAAACCCGCTCAAGACCTGCGTGAAGCCTACGCCGCCGGCCTGCGCGACTTTGGCGAGAACTACCTTCAGGAAGCGCTGGGCAAGCAACTCGAACTGGCCGACCTGCCCTTGATCTGGCACTTCATCGGCCCCATTCAATCGAACAAGACTCGCGCTATCGCCGAGCACTTCGACTGGGTGCATTCCGTGGATCGCCTGAAAATCGCACAACGGCTGTCCGAACAACGTCCCGCCGATTTGCCGCCCTTGAACATCTGCATTCAGGTCAATGTCAGCGGCGAGGCCAGCAAGTCCGGCTGCACCCCGGCCGATCTGCCGGCCCTGGCCAACGCCATCTGCGCCCTGCCGCGCCTGAAACTGCGCGGGTTGATGGCAATCCCCGAGCCGACGGAAGATCGCGCCACCCAGGATGCCGCTTTCGCTACCGTGCAAAGTCTGCAAGCCAGCCTGAACCTGCCGCTCGACACACTTTCCATGGGCATGAGCCACGATCTCGAATCGGCCATCGCCCAAGGCGCCACTTGGGTGCGGATCGGTACCGCCCTGTTTGGCGCCCGCGACTACGGCCAGCCTTGAAAAATGGCTGACTCTTCTCTTTATAAGGACCTGACATGAGCAAGACACGTATTGCCTTTATCGGTGCCGGCAACATGGCCGCCAGTCTGATCGGCGGCCTGCGGGCCAAGGGTCTGGAAGCAGCACAGATCCGCGCCAGCGATCCGGGCGAAGAAACCCGTGCCCGCGTGAGCGCTGAACACGGCATAGAAACCTTTGCCGACAACGCCCAGGCCATCGACGGTGCCGACGTGGTCGTGCTGGCGGTCAAACCCCAGGCGATGAAAGCCGTGTGCGAAGCCATTCGCCCAAGCCTCAAGCCCCATCAACTGGTGGTTTCGATTGCCGCAGGCATCACCTGCGCCAGCATGAACAACTGGCTCGGCGCCCAGCCGATCGTGCGCTGCATGCCCAACACCCCGGCGCTGGTGCGTCAGGGTGCGAGCGGCCTGTTCGCAACAACCGAAGTGTCAGCCGAACAGCGTCAGCAGGCCCAGGAACTGCTGTCCGCGGTGGGCATCGCCCTATGGCTGAATGACGAGCAGCAATTGGATGCCGTCACCGCCGTTTCCGGCTCGGGCCCGGCGTATTTCTTCCTGCTGATCGAGGCCATGACCGCCGCCGGGGTGAAACTCGGCCTGCCAGCGGACATCGCTGCGCAACTGACCTTGCAAACCGCCCTGGGCGCCGCACATATGGCAGTCTCCAGCGACGTCGACGCGGCCGAGTTACGCCGCCGTGTTACCTCGCCTGCCGGCACCACGGAAGCTGCAATCAAGTCGTTCCAGGCCAATGGCTTTGAAGCCTTGGTCGAAAAAGCACTCGGCGCTGCCGCGCATCGCTCGGCCGAGATGGCCGAACAACTGGGTCAATAAGGAGCTTTTCATGATTGGATTGAATACCGCAGCGGTCTACGTGCTGCAAACCCTCGGCAGCCTGTACCTGCTGATCGTGCTGATGCGCTTCGTACTGCAACTGGTGCGGGCGAACTTCTACAACCCGATCTGCCAGTTCATCGTCAAGGCCACCCAGCCGCTGCTCAAGCCGCTGCGCCGGATCATCCCGAGCGTATTCGGCCTGGACATGTCCTCGCTGGTGCTGGCGATCCTGGTGCAACTGGCGCTGATGGCCCTGACCCTGCTGCTGACCTACGGCACCATCGGCAACCCGCTGCAATTGCTGATCTGGTCGATCATCGGCGTGACCGCGCTGTTCATGAAGATTTTCTTCTTCGCCCTGATCATCAGCGTGATCCTGTCCTGGGTCGCCCCGGGCAGCCATAACCCGGGCGCCGAGCTGGTGAACGACGTCTGCGAACCGGCCCTGGCGCCGTTCCGCAAGTTCCTGCCGAGCCTGGGCGGCCTGGATCTGTCGCCGATCTTTGCGTTCCTGGCACTCAAGCTGATCGACATGCTGGTGATCAACAACCTCGCCGCCATGACCATGATGCCGCAAATCCTCCGTGTGTTGATCTGACCCGGTGAGCTGGTTTCGCTGGGACGGTGACGACCTGATTCTGGAGTGTCACCTGCAACCGGCAGCCCGCAGTGATGACTTCTGCGGGCTGCACGGCGATCGCCTGAAGATCCGCCTGACCGCGCCGCCGGTCGAGGGCAAGGCCAACGCGCATCTGATGGCGTTTCTGGCCAAGGCCTTTGGCGTGTCCAAGAGCCAGGTCAGCCTGATCAGTGGCGAGTTGAACCGGCAGAAACGGGTGCGAATCTGCTCGCCGAAGAAGTTGCCGGACCTGCCTGATTTGGTGCGTCCGGCAGGCTGACCGCGTCATCGTTCATCGCGAGCAAGCTCGCTCCCACATGGACCGCATCAATCCTGTGGGAGCGAGCTTGCTCGCGAAGGCCGCACCGCGGTTCTGCTTAATGAAATCAGGCCCGATCGTTGCTTGCCGCTAACCCCAGCGGTCTTTAGACTTACGCCTCATTTCAATGAGAGCAGGGTCGATGCCAGCTGCCTTTCCCCCCGATTCTGTTGGTCTGGTGACGCCGCAAGTGGCGCACTTCAGCGAACCCCTGGCGTTGGCCTGCGGTCGCTCGCTCCCGGCCTATGACCTGATCTACGAAACCTACGGCACGCTCAACGCCACGGCGAGCAACGCCGTGCTGATCTGCCACGCCCTGTCCGGCCATCACCACGCCGCCGGCTACCACAGCGCCGACGACCGCAAACCCGGTTGGTGGGACAGCTGCATCGGTCCCGGCAAGCCGATCGACACCAGCAAGTTCTTCGTGATCAGCCTGAACAACCTCGGCGGCTGCAACGGTTCCACCGGCCCGAGCAGTATCAACCCGGATACCGGCAAGCCGTTCGGCGCCGACTTTCCGGTATTGACCGTGGAAGACTGGGTGCACAGTCAGGCGCGTCTGGCGGACCGTCTCGGCATCGCCCAGTTCGCGGCCGTGATCGGCGGCAGCCTCGGCGGCATGCAGGCGATGCAATGGAGCATCACTTACCCTGACCGCATCCGTCACTGCCTGGCCATCGCCTCGGCACCCAAGCTGTCGGCGCAGAACATCGCGTTCAACGAAGTGGCGCGCCAGGCGATCCTCACCGACCCGGAATTCCACGGCGGTTCGTTCCAGGAACACAACGTGATCCCCAAGCGCGGCCTGATGCTGGCGCGGATGGTCGGGCACATCACCTACCTGTCCGACGACTCCATGGGCGAGAAATTCGGCCGCGGGCTCAAGAGCGAGAAGCTCAACTACGACTTCCACAGCGTCGAGTTCCAGGTGGAAAGCTACCTGCGCTATCAGGGCGAGGAGTTCTCCGGGCGCTTTGATGCCAACACCTACCTGTTGATGACCAAAGCGCTCGACTACTTCGATCCGGCGGCGAACTTCGACGATAACCTGGCGAAAACCTTTGAAGGCGCCAAGGCCAAGTTCTGCGTGATGTCGTTCACCACCGACTGGCGCTTCTCCCCTGCCCGCTCGCGGGAACTGGTGGACGCGCTGATGGCCGCGCGCAAGGACGTCTGCTACCTCGAGATCGACGCTCCGCAAGGCCACGACGCCTTCCTGATTCCGATCCCGCGCTACCTGCAGGCATTCGGCAATTACATGAACCGCATTACGTTGTGAGAAAGCCATGAGAGCTGATCTGGAAATCATCCAGGAATGGATCCCCGCCGGCAGCCGCGTGCTCGACCTCGGGTGCGGCGATGGCGAACTGCTGACCTGGCTGCGCGATAACAAGCAAGTCACCGGTTATGGCCTGGAAAACGACGCCGACAATATCGCCGAGTGCGTGGCCAAGGGCATCAACGTCATCGAACAGGACCTGGACAAGGGCCTGGGCAACTTTGCCAGCAACAGTTTCGATGTCGTGGTCATGACCCAGGCGCTGCAAGCGGTGCACTACCCGGACAGGATCCTCGAGGAAATGCTGCGCGTCGGTCGCCAGTGCATCATCACCTTCCCCAACTTCGGCCACTGGCGGTGCCGCTGGTACCTGGCGAGCAAGGGCCGCATGCCGGTTTCCGAGTTCCTGCCGTACACCTGGTACAACACGCCGAACATTCACTTCTGCACCTTCGCCGACTTTGAAGCCTTGTGTCGCGAACGTGAAGCGAAGGTCATTGATCGGCTGGCCGTGGATCAACAGCATCGGCACGGGTGGGCCAGCAAGCTATGGCCTAATCTGTTAGGTGAGATCGGTATCTACCGCGTCAGCAGTCCGGGACTTTCCGACCACAAGGTCGCGGTCTGATCCACCCTACTTCAAGGAGAACGATCATGGGTCGTCTAGCGTTGTTTCTACTCACTGCCTGCCTGAGCGTCACCGCCATGGCCGCCGACGCCATCAAGAGCGAACGCAAGGAAACCTTCGGTGACGTGACGGTGCACTACAACACCTTCAACTCCACCTACCTGCTACCGGACGTTGCCAAGGCCGCCCAGCTGACCCGCAGCAAGGATCAGGGCGTGATCAACATTTCGGTGATCAAGGCCGGCACGCCGATGGCGGCCGACGTCAGCGGCACCGTCAAAGACCTGACCAGCCAAAGCTACACACTGAACTTCAAGCAGGTCACCGAGCAAGGAGCGATTTACTACATCGCCCAATACCCGGTACCGCAGCAGGAAATCCGCACCTTCAACATCAAGGTGCAGACCGGCGACAAGATCAACACCATCAATTTCAACCAAGAGCTCTTCCCTGGCCAATGATCAACTTCACGCAACTCGTACTGGCCAGCCATAACGCCGGCAAACTCAAGGAACTCCAGGCCATGCTCGGCGAGTCGGTGCACCTGCGCTCGATCGGCGAGTTCAGCAGCGTCGAGCCCGAAGAGACCGGTTTGTCGTTCGTCGAGAACGCCATCCTCAAGGCCCGCAATGCCGCGCGCATTTCCGGCCTGCCGGCGCTGGCCGACGATTCCGGGCTGGCAGTGGATTTCCTTGGCGGCGCGCCCGGTATCTACTCGGCGCGTTATGCCGATGGCAAGGGCGATGCGGCGAACAACGCCAAGCTGCTCGACGTGTTGAAAGACGTGCCTGAAGCCGAACGTGGCGCGCAGTTCGTATGCGTGCTGGCACTGGTGCGCCACGCCGATGATCCGTTGCCGATCCTCTGCGAAGGTTTGTGGCACGGGCGAATCCTGACCCAGGCCAGCGGCGAACACGGCTTTGGCTACGACCCGCTGTTCTGGGTGCCGGAGCGCGATTGCTCCAGCGCCGAACTGAGCCCAGGCGACAAGAACCAGATCAGCCACCGCGCCCGTGCAATGGATCTGCTGCGCCAGCGTCTGGGCTTGAAATGACCCGTGAATCATCCGCGTCGCCGCTGATCTTCGGCGGCGATGCTCTATCGCCTCGGGCGGCCCTGCCTGTGCTGCCGCCGCTGGCGCTGTATATCCACATCCCGTGGTGCGTGCGCAAATGCCCTTATTGCGACTTCAACTCCCACACGGCCAGCCCCGTGCTGCCGGAAGAAGAGTACGTCGACGCATTGCTGGCCGATCTCGATCAGGACCTGCACGCCGTTTATGGTCGTGAGCTGAGCTCGATTTTCTTTGGTGGCGGCACGCCAAGCCTGTTCAGCGCTGATTCGCTGGGTCGTTTGCTCAAAGGCGTCGAACAGCGCATTCCGTTTGCCAGCGACATCGAAATCACGCTGGAAGCCAATCCGGGGACATTCGAGCAAGACAAGTTCGTGGCGTACCGGAAACTGGGGATCAATCGCCTATCGATCGGTATTCAGAGCTTTCAGCAAGAAAAGCTCGAGGCCCTGGGACGGATTCACAACGGTGACGAAGCCGTACGCGCCGCCGGTATGGCGCGGCAGGCCGGGTTCGACAACTTCAACCTGGACTTGATGCATGGCTTGCCGAATCAGTCCCTGGACGATGCCTTGACGGACCTGCGCACAGCCATCGCCCTGAAACCGACTCACCTGTCGTGGTATCAACTGACCCTGGAACCGAACACAGTATTCTGGAACCAGCCACCGACTCTGCCGGAAGACGACACGCTGTGGGACATTCAGGAGGCCGGGCAAGCACTGCTGGCTGAACATGGTTACGTGCAATACGAAGTTTCGGCCTATGCCCTGCCCGGTCGCCCGGCGCGCCACAACCTCAATTACTGGAGTTTTGGCGACTTCATTGGCATCGGCGCCGGCGCCCATGGCAAGCTCAGCCATCCGGACGGGCGCATCATTCGCACCTGGAAGACCCGCCTGCCGAAGGATTACCTGAATCCGGCGAAAAGCTTTAAGGCCGGCGAGAAAGCGCTGGGCAACGATGAAATGCCGTTCGAATTCCTGATGAACGCACTGCGCCTGACTGAAGGCGTCGAATCGCGGCTGTACCCGGAACGTACCGGCATGACGCTGGAAAGCCTCGCTGAAGGCCGCCGTGAAGCCGAACAAAGCGGCCTGTTGCAGGTCGAACCTTCACGTCTGGTAGCCACCGAGCGCGGACAACTCTTCCTCAACGACTTGCTGCAGAAATTTCTGACATAAGGAAATCGAATGGATTTGGTACTCGACCTGCTTGCCACTGTGTCTCGCTGGAGCCGCAGCAACCTCTCGGAAATCGCCCTGGCCCTGGTGGGCTGCCTGCTGGTGCTGTTTGGTGCGGATTTCAAAGGCTGGGTCGAGCAACGCCTGGGCAGCATTGCCGGCGCCTTGCGTGTGCCGCTGATGTCCCTGCTGTGCATGATCGGCAGCGGCGCGGCACTGATCTATGCCACGCCGTGGGTCGTGCGCGGCTTGAGCCAGTTCAACAACTACAGCCTGGCGCCGGTTTTGCTGGTGGTGCTGGTGTTGCTTGGCGTGGTCGCTGACCGCCGCTGATCTCAGCCACACCCTAAAACAACTGTGGGAGCGAGCTTGCTCGCGATGAGGCCATAACATCCAACATCTCTGTTGACTGCCAGGCCGCCATCGCGAGCAAGCTCGCTCCCACAGGTTTTACGCCAGCTTCTCGAACTTCAAATCCCACACCCCATGCCCAAGACGCTCGCCACGGCGTTCGAACTTGGTGATCGGGCGCTCGGCCGGGCGTGGTACGCACTTGCCGTCTTCGGCAAGGTTGCGGTAACCCGGCGCGACGTTCATCACTTCCAGCATGTATTCGGCGTACGGTTCCCAGTCAGTGGCCATGTGCAGAATGCCCCCAACCTTCAACTTGCTGCGCACCAACTCAGCGAAGGACGCCTGAACGATACGACGCTTGTGGTGACGGCTCTTGTGCCACGGGTCCGGAAAAAACAGCATCAGGCGATCGAGGCTGTTATCGGCCACGCAGCGGTTGAGCACTTCGATCGCATCGCAATCGTAGACCCGCAGGTTGGTCAGGCCTTGTGTCAGCACGCCGTTGAGCAGCGCTCCGACACCCGGACGGTGAACCTCAACGCCAATGAAATCCTGATCCGGCGCAGCCGCTGCCATTTCCAGCAGCGAATGGCCCATGCCGAAACCGATTTCCAGCGAGCGCGGTGCCGAGCGACCGAACACCTGGTCGAAATCCACCGGCGCGTCGGCCAGCGGCAGCACGAACAGCGGAGTGCCCTGCTCCAGGCCCTTTTGCTGGCCTTCGGTCATGCGCCCGGCGCGCATCACGAAACTCTTGATGCGGCGGTGTTGGCGCTCGTCGCCTTCTTCCGTCTGGATAGGCGTGTCGTTCGATTCAGTCATCAATGGCTCTTACTTGATCAGACCATCCAGCGGCGAAGAGGCGCTGGCATAGAGTTTTTTCGGCATGCGGCCGGCGAGGTAGGCCAGGCGGCCTGCGACGATCGCATGTTTCATGGCTTCGGCCATCATGACCGGCTGCTGGGCGTGGGCAATGGCCGAGTTCATCAGCACGGCATCACAACCCAGTTCCATGGCGATAGTGGCGTCGGAAGCAGTACCGACACCAGCATCCACCAGCACCGGGATCTTGGCTTCTTCGAGGATGATCTGCAGGTTATATGGATTGCAGATCCCCAGACCGGAGCCGATCAGACCGGCCAGCGGCATCACCGCGATGCAACCGATTTCCGCCAATTGACGGGCGATGATCGGGTCATCACTGGTGTAGACCATCACGTCGAAGCCTTCCTTGACCAGCGTTTCGGCGGCCTTGAGGGTTTCGATCACGTTGGGGAACAGGGTTTTCTGATCCGCCAGTACTTCCAGCTTGACCAGGTTGTGGCCATCGAGCAGCTCACGAGCCAGGCGGCAGGTGCGCACGGCCTCGATAGCGTCATAGCAACCGGCGGTGTTCGGCAGGAAGGTGTAGCGATCCGGCGACAGCACTTCGAGCAGGTTCGGCTCGCCCTCGATCTGGCCAAGGTTGGTGCGGCGCACGGCGAAGGTGACGATCTCGGCACCCGAGGCTTCGATGGCCAGGCGGGTTTCTTCCATGTCACGGTACTTGCCGGTACCGACCAGCAAACGCGACTGGTAAGTACGACCGGCCAGGACGAAAGGCTTGTCGCTGCGAACGATGCTCATGGGAAATCCTCTGTAGGGGTGAGGTACTTGCAGAATTCTGTGGCCACTGGGGCGAGGCTGCTAGCCGCCGCCGATGGCGTGTACCACTTCGACGTTGTCGCCGTCGTTCAACGTGGTGTCTGCGTGCTGACTGCGCGGGACGATATCCAGATTGAGTTCGACCGCCACCCGGCGACCGGTCAGGTCCAGACGGGTCAGCAGGGCCGCAACGGTTTCACCGTCGGGCAGTTCAAAGGATTCGCCGTTCAACTGAATGCGCATGCCGGATGCCGCCATCATTTTTAGGGGCTGGCATTCTAGCCCGATCGTGACCTAAAGGTCAGCAATAAGCGTCAAGTGGTCAGCGGCAAGCGCCAGGCGGCGAGGCCCAGGCAGAGCCAGCCCGCGAGGAAGGCCAGGCCGCCGAACGGGGTGACAATGCCAAGCTTGCTGATACCGGTCAGCGTCAGCACGTAAAGGCTGCCGGAGAACAGCAGAATGCCGATGGCAAAGGATGCGCCGGCCCACGTGAGCAAACGGCCGGGAATCTGCGTGGCCAGCAGCGCCACGCCCAGCAGCGCCAGGGTGTGCACCAGTTGGTAAGTGACGCCGGTATGAAAAATCGTCAGATACTCAGGTGTCAGACGGTTTTTCAGGCCATGGGCGGCAAAGGCCCCGAGGCCGACACCGGTGAAGCCGAAAAAAGCGGCCAGCATCAGAAAGCCACGCAGCATGCAGAACTCCAGTCAGTTTCGATCCAAAGGGTCTGTATAATGGCCCGCTCAACGGGTTCGGCCAAGCCATCTCTATGCTGCGTATCTATTTCCGTCATTTCTCCAAGGCCGTGCTCTGGTTCATGGGTGGCAGCGTATTGCTGGTGCTGATCTTTCGCGTAGTGCCACCACCGGGGACGACGCTGATGGTCGAGCGCAAGATCGAATCCTGGTTTGACGGCGAACCCATCGACCTGCAACGGACCTGGAAACCCTGGGACGAGATCTCCGATGACCTGAAAGTCGCGGTGATTGCCGGCGAAGACCAGAAATTCCCGGAGCACTGGGGCTTCGATATCGGCGCGATTCAGGCGGCGTTTGCCCATAACGAGCGCGGCGGTTCGATCCGTGGCGCCAGCACCCTCAGCCAGCAAGTCTCGAAAAACCTGTTCCTGTGGTCTGGCCGCAGCTGGCTGCGCAAAGGCCTGGAAGCCTGGTTCACCGGACTGATCGAAGTGTTCTGGCCCAAGCAACGGATTCTTGAGGTGTACCTCAACAGTGTCGAGTGGGATGACGGCGTGTTTGGCGCCGAAGCGGCGGCCCGGCATCATTTTGGCGTGAGCGCCAGGAACCTCAGCCGTCAGCAATCGAGTTTGTTGGCCGCTGTACTGCCCAACCCTCGCGTGTGGAGTGCGAGCCATCCGACCGCTTACGTGGCGCGACGCGCAGGCTGGATTCGGCGACAGATGAGCCAGTTAGGTGGCGACAGCTATCTGGTCGGGCTGAACGATTCGCGCCGGGCGCCTTGGGCCCAATAAAAAGACGCCTTCCCCTGTAGGAGCGAGCCCGCTCGCGAAAAACCCAAGGGCACCGCTGGGCATCTGGCTTTACGCGTTATCGTTCACGACCATCGCGAGCAGGCTCGCTCCTACAGGGATTGGGGCGCGAATCAGGAATAGTAGGCACAAACAAAAACGCCCCGATCAATGATCGGGGCGTTTTTTATTGCCTGCTCGCCAGTTACGCAGCGATCGACAACTTGAGCTTGTTCATCGCGCTTTTCTCAAGCTGACGAATACGCTCGGCCGACACGTTGTACTTCTGCGCCAGGTCGTGCAGCGTGGCTTTTTCTTCCGCCAGCCAGCGCTGGTAGAGGATGTCACGGCTGCGGTCGTCCAGCACTTCCAGCGCTTCGTGCAGGTTGTGGTTGGAGTTGTCGCTCCAGTCGGCATCTTCCAGTTGACGGGCCGGATCGTACCGGTGGTCTTCCAGATAGTTGGCCGGCGACTGGAATGCACTATCGTCGTCCGCTTCGGCAGCCGGGTCGAAGGCCATGTCATGGCCGGTCAGGCGGCTTTCCATCTCGCGTACTTCCCGAGGCTCTACACCCAGGCTTTCCGCTACGCGATGGACTTCTTCGTTGTTCAGCCAGGCCAGACGTTTCTTCTGGCTGCGCAGGTTGAAGAACAACTTGCGCTGGGCCTTGGTGGTCGCGACTTTCACGATGCGCCAGTTGCGCAGGATGAACTCGTGGATTTCCGCCTTGATCCAGTGCACGGCAAAGGACACCAGGCGCACGCCCATTTCCGGGTTGAAGCGCTTCACGGCCTTCATCAGGCCGACGTTGCCTTCCTGGATCAGGTCAGCCTGAGCCAGGCCGTAGCCGGAATAGCTACGGGCGATATGTACGACAAAACGCAGGTGGGCGAGCACCATCTGCCGAGCCGCCCCCAAATCCTGCTCATAATAGAGACTCTCGGCCAGTTCACGCTCCTGCTCCGGCGACAGCAATGGAATGCTGTTGACGGTGTGCACATAGGCCTCCAGGTTCGCACCCGGGACCAGAGCATATGCAGGTTGCAAAGAATTGGTCATACGAAAAAACCTCCGACTTACAAACTCGTGCAGTTCAGCACTGCGAAAATTGACCGGAAACCGAAAGACAAGTTCCCTAAAACCCAAAAACGCTGAAAGGTCAATACGAGCAAAATGATACTACTTAGGCGCAAGCTCCCTCAGGTGGCGTGCGACTGCAATCCATGCACCGATATACCCCAACAGCACCGCGCCAAGCAAGAGAGACAGACCGTCGGCAACTGGCACTCCAGCCAGCGCAAAATCACTGCCGTACAAACCGGCCAGCCCCACCACCGCGTCGTTCAGCCAATCAAGGCCGAACGCCAGAACGCCCCAGGACAGAATCCCCGCACCGAAGCCATACAGCGCGCCCATATACAGAAAGGGCCTGCGCACATAGCTGTCAGTGCCGCCGACCAGTTTAATCACTTCTATCTCTGTGCGGCGGTTTTCAATATGAAGACGAATGGTATTGCCTATCACCAAAAGTAATGCAGAAACCAGAAGCACGGTCAGACCGAAGACAAAACGGTCACCCAGCTTGAGGATGGCTGCCAGACGCTCGACCCAGACTAAATCAAGTTGCGCCTGTTGTACCTTCGGCAGCTCGGATAGTTTTTGTCTTAATGCTTCAAGGGCCGGCTTGTCGACTTCAGTCGGCGTCACCAGGACCACGCCCGGCAGCGGGTTCTCCGGCAACTCCTTGAGCGCCTCGCCCAGCCCGGACTGTTGCTGGAACTCTTCCAGCGCCTGATCCCGGCCAACGTATTCGGCCTCGGCGACGCCAGGCATGCCCTTGATCTGATCGCGCAGCGCTTCGCCTTCGGCCGGCTTGGCCTCAAGATCCAGATACAGGGAAATCTGCGCCGCACGCTGCCAGGAACCACCCAGACGCTCGACGTTACTTAGCAAAAGTGACAGCCCCATGGGCAAACTCAGTGCTACCGCCATCACCATGCAGGTGAAAAAACTGCCGATAGGCTGCTTGCCCAGGCGGCGCAGGCTGTCCACCAGACTGGCGCGATGACTTTCGATCCAGGCGCGGAACAACGTGGCAAAGTCCGGCCCGTCGTCATCGTCGTGTTTTTTCTTTTGCGGCTGCGGATCGGCGGCCTTCGGGGCCACACGCTCGGAAACCTTGGGGCTACGTGTTGCACTCATACCGCGGCCTCCCCGTCACCGATCAATCGACCGCGTTGCAAGGTCAGCATGCGATGGCGCATGCGGGCGATCAGGGCCAGGTCGTGACTGGCGATCAGCACGCTGGTACCCAGGCGATTGATGTCTTCGAACACACCCATGATCTCGGCGGCCAGGCGCGGGTCGAGGTTACCGGTCGGCTCATCCGCCAGCAGCAAGGCCGGACGGTGAACGATGGCGCGGGCGATGCCGACGCGCTGTTGCTGACCGGTGGACAGGTCACCCGGGTATAGATCGGTTTTATCCGACAGCGCCACGCGCTCCAGTGCCGAGTCCACGCGCTTGGCGATCTCGGCCTTGGACAGCCCCAGGATCTGCAAAGGCAACGCGACGTTATTGAACACCGTGCGATCGAACAGCAACTGGTGATTCTGGAACACCACGCCGATCTGCCGACGCAAGAAAGGAATCTGCGCGTTGCTGATGGTGCTCAGGTCTTGCCCGGCGAGCAGCAACTTGCCGCTGGTCGGGCGTTCCATCGCCAGCAACAGGCGCAACAGCGTGGATTTACCGGCGCCGGAATGGCCGGTGACAAACAAAAACTCACCACGACGGACTCGAAAGCTCAGCTCATGCAAGCCGACGTGACCATTCGGGTAGCGTTTACCGACCTGTTCGAAACGAATCATGAACGCTCCCGCTCGGCAAACAATGCCTGGACAAAGGGTTCTGCTTCAAAGGTACGCAAATCGTCGATGCCTTCGCCGACGCCAATGTAGCGGATCGGCAGGCCGAATTGCTTGGCCAGGGCGAAAATCACCCCGCCTTTGGCGGTACCGTCGAGCTTGGTCAGCGCCAGGCCGGTCAGTTCGACGGTCTGGTTGAATTGCTTGGCCTGGTTGATGGCGTTCTGGCCGGTACCGGCGTCAAGCACCAACAGCACTTCGTGAGGTGCGTCAGCGTCGAGCTTGCCAATCACCCGGCGAACCTTTTTCAGCTCTTCCATCAGGTTGTCTTTGGTGTGCAGGCGGCCGGCGGTGTCGGCGATCAGCACATCGATGCCACGGGCCTTGGCGGCCTGCACGGCGTCGAAGATCACCGAGGCCGAGTCGGCACCAGTGTGCTGCGCGATCACCGGGATCTTGTTGCGCTCACCCCATACCTGCAATTGCTCCACCGCCGCGGCACGGAAGGTGTCGCCGGCGGCGAGCATGACTTTCTTGCCCTCCAGCTGCAGTTTCTTCGCCAGTTTGCCGATGGTGGTGGTCTTGCCGGCACCGTTGACGCCGACGACCAGAATCACGAACGGCTTGTTTTGCGAGGCGATTTTCAGCGGCTGCTCGACAGGCTTGAGCATCGCTGCCAGCTCGGCTTGCAGGGATTTGTACAGGGCATCGGCATCGGCCAGCTCCTTGCGCGCAACCTTCTGCGTCAGGCGCTGAATGATCACCGAGGTGGCTTCGACACCCACGTCGGCGGTCAGCAAACGGGTTTCGAGGTCTTCGAGCAACTCGTCATCAATGACCTTTTTGCCCAGGAACAGGCTGGCCATGCCTTCGCCGATACTGGCGCTGGTCTTGGACAGGCCCTGCTTGAGGCGGGCGAAGAAACCGGCCTTGGTTTCTTCGGTGCGTACCGGCTCGACCGGAGCTTCGACGGGCGCCGCGATCGGCTCAGGAATCGGAGCGGGTGCCGGTGCTTGAGCAACCGGAGCAACCGGAGCAACCGGAGCAACCGGAGCAACGAATACCGGAACCTCTGGCTGACTGACAACGGGCACAGGCTCGGCCACGACGACTGGCTGAACAATCGGTTCGACCACAGGCGCGTGAACCGGTGCAGGCGTAAACGCTGCCGGAGCCGGAATCGGTGGTGTCACGTGAGGAGCCAGGTCATTTTCGACCAATGCCACGGGTTCTTCGGCCACTGGCAGGGTCAACCACGGTTCGGCCGTCGGGACCGGAGGCTGTTCGGTGACGATTTCGCTGACTGGCTGGGGAACGGCTTCAACCTTGGGTTGCAGCGACGGCTCGGCAATCGGCAGAACAACCGGCGCGGGCGTTTCTTCTATTACCGGGACCGGTGTCTGCGCAGGTTCAGGAATGGCTTGTGGCTGTTCGACGACGGGTTCCTGCGGCTTTTTGCGCAGCCATCCGAACAGGCTTTTCTTCTCGCCAGCCGCAGCTGGGGTCTTCTTGTCGTCGTTGGAACCAAACATGGAGGACGGCTATCTCACGGTAGCGACGCGCCAATGGCGCCCCGGCAAATAAATATTCGATGCAGAACAGACTGCGATTGACCCAGCTTGTTCACGCGCAACATTTTGTCGAGGTGCGAACGGCACCTCACGGAAACGCTTTTACGAAGGACTAAAGCAGCAAAATCGGCGAAAAAGCAGAGTTTAGTTGATAAATTCCAACCTTCTGCTGCAAACCCATACAACCTGATCAAACGCAAAGGCCTGATAGGCGTGGCCGCCAGTAAAACGGATCAGTATCCTAGCACCCTCTCGCCCGCTGACGCTAAGAACAAGCGGGCAGCCCCAAAGGTTTGAAAACGAATGAATGCTCTTGCCCGCCGCGCCGCAGGCCTGCTGCTCAGCACAGTTTGCCTGCCCCTTTCGGCCCTGGCTGCCGACCCGCAACCCACCCACGAATTCACTCTCGACAATGGCTTGAAGGTGGTCGTGCGCGAAGACCACCGTGCGCCCGTGGTAGTTTCCCAGGTCTGGTACAAGGTCGGCTCCAGCTACGAGACACCGGGTAATACCGGCCTGTCCCACGCCCTGGAACACATGATGTTCAAAGGCAGCGAGAAAGTCGGCCCCGGCGAAGCCTCGCTGATCCTGCGCGACCTCGGCGCCGAAGAGAACGCATTCACCAGCGATGATTTCACCGCCTATTACCAGGTGCTGGCCCGGGATCGCCTGGGCGTGGCCTTCGAACTGGAAGCCGACCGCATGGCCAGCCTGCGCCTGCCGCCCGACGAGTTCGCCAAGGAAATCGAGGTCATCAAGGAAGAGCGTCGCCTGCGTACCGACGACAAGCCGATGGCCAAGGCCTACGAGCGTTTCAAGGCCATGGCTTACCCGGCAAGCGGCTATCACACACCGACCATCGGCTGGATGGCCGACCTTGAGCGGATGAAAGTCGAAGAGCTGCGCCATTGGTACGAAACCTGGTACGTGCCCAACAACGCCACGCTGGTGGTAGTTGGCGATGTCACCCCGGACGAAGTCAAAACCCTGGCCCAACGCTATTTCGGCCCGATCGCCAAGCGTGAAGTGCCCGCCGCGAAAAAACCGCTGGAACTGGCCGAACCGGGCGAGCGCCAGATCACCCTGCACGTGCAGACCCAACTGCCTAGCCTGATGCTGGCCTTCAACGTGCCGAGCATCGCCACAGCCGAAGACAAGCGCCTGGTCAATGCCCTGCGCCTGATCTCCGCACTGCTCGACGGCGGCTACAGCGGACGTATCCCGACGCAACTGGAGCGCGGAGAAGAACTGGTGTCCGGCGGCTCGTCGAGTTACGACGCCTATACCCGTGGTGACAGTCTCTTCACCCTGTCGGCATCGCCAAACTCGCAGAAACACAAGACCATCGCCCAGGCGCAAGCCGGTTTGTGGAAGCTGCTCGACCAGCTGAAAACCACGGCGCCAACCGCTGAAGAGCTGGAGCGCGTACGCGCACAAGTCATCGCCGGCCTGGTCTTCGAGCGCGACTCGATCACCAGTCAGGCCACCGCCATCGGCCAACTGGAAACAGTCGGGCTGTCATGGAAACTGATGGACACCGAACTGGCCGATCTGGAAAGCGTCACGCCGGAAGATATCCAGAAAGCCGCCAAGCTGTATTTCACTCGCGAACGTCTCAGCGTCGCCCATGTACTGCCTCTGGAGACGACTCATGAGTGAGCGTAAACCCTCCCGCCTGGCCCTGATCGGCCTGATCGCCGTCACCGTTATCGGTTCCGCAGCGTTCTATTTGTCGCGCTCTGTCGAAACCAATGCCAGCGAAGCCCTCGACAAGGCCAAGGCCAGTCAGAAACTGCAGTCGCTGACCGAACTCAACGGCAAGGCACCGAACCACCGCAAGCTGGACGTGCAGACCTGGAACACCGCCGAAGGCACCAAGGTGCTGTTTGTCGAAGCCCATGAGCTGCCGATGTTCGACATGCGCCTGATCTTCGCTGCCGGTAGCAGCCAGGACGGCGATGCACCGGGCGTGGCGGTGTTGACCAACGCCATGCTCAACGAAGGCGTGGCCGGCAAAGACGTCGGTGCCATTGCCCAGGGCTTCGAAGGCCTGGGCGCCGATTTCGGCAACGGCGCGTTCAAGGACATGGCAATCGCTTCGCTGCGTAGCCTGAGTGCCAAGGACAAGCGCGAGCCGGCCCTGAAGCTGTTCGCCGAAGTCATCGGCAAGCCGACTTTCCCTGCCGATTCGCTGGCCCGCATCAAGAACCAGATGCTTGCCGGTTTCGAATACCAGAAACAGAACCCCGGCAAACTGGCGAGCCTGGAGCTGATGAACCGCTTGTACGGTGATCACCCGTATGCACACGCCAGCGACGGCACGGCGAAAACCGTACCGGCGATTACCCAGGCCCAGCTGCGTGCTTTCCACGAGAAAGCCTACGCAGCCGGTAACGTGGTGATCGCACTGGTCGGCGACCTGTCCCGCACGGAAGCCGAAGCGATTGCCGCCCAGGTTTCCGGCGCCCTGCCCAAAGGCCCGGCCTTGCCGAAAATTGCGCAACCCGCTGAGCCCAAGGCCAGCGTCGGCCATATCGAGTTCCCGTCCAAGCAGACCAACCTGATGCTCGCGCAACTGGGCATCGATCGCGATGACCCGGACTACGCTGCATTGTCCATGGGTAACCAGATTCTCGGTGGCGGCGGCTTCGGCACCCGCTTGATGAGCGAAGTGCGCGAGAAGCGTGGCCTGACTTACGGCGTGTATTCGGGCTTTACGCCGATGCAGGCGCGTGGCCCGTTCATGATCAACCTGCAAACCCGCGCCGAGATGAGCGAGGGCACCCTGAAACTGGTGCAGGACGTGCTGGCCGACTACCTTAAAACCGGCCCGACCGAAAAAGAGCTCGACGACGCCAAGCGCGAACTGGCTGGCAGCTTCCCGCTGTCCACCGCCAGCAACGCCGATATCGTCGGCCAACTGGGCGCCATCGGCTTTTACAACTTGCCGTTGAGTCACCTGGAGGACTTCATGCAACAGTCCCAGTCCCTGACCGTCGAGCAGGTCAAAGCCGCCATGAACAAACACCTGAGCACGAACAAGATGGTCATCGTCAGCGCTGGCCCGACCGTGCCGCAAAAGCCGTTACCGGCCCCTACTGATAAACCTTCCGAGCAGCCGCTCGGGGTTCCGGAGCATTAATGGCTACTCATTCGAAAAAACCTGCCCGCAACGTCCACAACGGCGTGAACCAGCTGCGCATCATCGGCGGCGAATGGCGCAGCCGGAAGCTGAGCTTCCCCGACGCCCCGGGCCTGCGCCCGACGCCGGACCGCGTGCGTGAAACCCTGTTCAACTGGCTCGCGCCTTACGTGCCGGGCGCCAAGGTGCTCGACCCGTTCACCGGCAGCGGCGCGCTGTTCCTCGAAGCCCTGTCCCGTGGCGCGGCCATGGGCCAGGCGCTGGACGCCAGCAGCATCGCGGTGTCCAGCCTGAAGGAGCACCTGGGTACATTGCGCTGCACCAACGGCCAGGTCCAGACCGCCGACGCCCTGCGCTACCTGGAAACCCAGACCGCAATGGCCTACGACCTGGTGTTCCTCGATCCACCGTTCAACCAGAACCTGCTGCCCGCCGTTTGCAAGTTGCTCGAAGAGCGTCAATGGCTGGCCGAAGACGCCTGGGTGTACACCGAAAGCGAGTCGGCACCGTCGACCCTGGGCCTGCCGCAGAACTGGCGCCTGCACCGGGAGCAGAAATCCGGGCGCGTCTACTACTCGTTGTGGCAACGTATGGCAGAGATCGTCGGTTAACCGACCGACCTGAAAAAGGTGCGTACCCGCTACGCACCGCTGCATCGAGAATGATCGTGTCTCATCCGCCAGAACGCTTCACCCCCGCCTTCGGCCTCGGCAATCCGCACTTGCAAACCTTGTGGGGGCCGCTGTGGCGTAAAACCGTGCACATCGGTCGCGAACGCGAGCGTCTTTGGCTTGAAGACGGCGATTTTCTCGATCTCGACTGGCACGGCCCGCACAGCGCCGACGCACCGTTGGTGCTGGTATTGCACGGGCTCACCGGGTCCTCGAATTCGCCTTATGTCGCCGGCATGCAAAAAGCCCTGGGTGACCGAGGCTGGGCGAGCGTCGCACTGAACTGGCGTGGCTGTTCGGGCGAACCCAACCTGTTACCGCGCAGCTACCATTCCGGCGCCAGCGAAGACCTGGCCGAAACCATCAGGCACTTGCGGGCCAAACGACCTCTCGCGCCACTGTATGCGGTGGGTTACTCCCTGGGTGGCAATGTCCTGCTCAAGCACCTGGGCGAAACCGGCAGCGACAGCGGCGTGACGGGCGCTGTGGCGGTGTCGGTGCCGTTCCGCCTGGACCAGTGCGCCGACCGTATCGGGCAAGGCTTCTCCAAGGTTTACCAGGCGCATTTCATGCGCGAGATGGTCGCCTACATCAAGAACAAGCAGCGGCAATTCCAGCATGACGGACGCGAGGAGGGCCTGGCAGCCCTGGCGGCCCTCGGATCCCTGGAAAACATGCGCACGTTCTGGGATTTCGACGGACGCGTCACTGCACCACTGCACGGTTTCGCCGATGCCGAGGATTACTATCGCCGCGCCTCCAGCCGCTATTTCCTTGGCGAAATTCGTACGCCGACCTTGATGATTCAGGCCGCCGACGACCCCTTCGTGTTTCCCCACAGCCTGCCGCAGGTCGATGAGTTGTCCGCTTGCACGCAATTCGAACTGCAAGCCAATGGCGGGCATGTCGGCTTCGTCGACGGTACGCTCAGGCAACCGGGTTACTACCTGGAGCGACGTATCCCCGAGTGGCTGGCCGCCATAGGGCACTCTTGAATCATGGACGCTGACCAAGGCGAATCAATCCACTTCTGGCAAACCCCGCCACTGGCCGGGGTCGAGTTATTGTCCGCCCGCTACATCGACCATCGTTTCGCCCCACATGTGCATGACGGCTATGTGATCGGCATGATCATGGCCGGCGCCCAGCGTTATCGCTATCGCGGCGCTGAACACCTGGCGGGCAGCGGCACGCTGGTGCTGATCAACCCTGATGAACTGCACACCGGTCACAAAGGCACCGAGGATGGCTGGCTTTACCGGGCGTTCTATCCGGACAGCGGGCAGATGACCTCGCTGCTGGCCGAACTCGAACTGCCAACCCACCACTTGCCGGCCTTCGGTGCCACGCTGTATCGCGACCAGGATCTGGTGAACGGCTTCTGCCAACTTCACCGCTTGCTGGAAAGCCCCGCCAGCGCATTGCAGCAACAAACGGTCTGGCGTGAACTGGTGCTGTCGCTGTTGCAGCGTCATGCGGCGGTGCCTGATGCCGGCAAACCCGGCAAGGAACACCGTGCCGTAAGCCTGGCCAAGGAATTGCTGCACTCGCAATTGGCAGCACCGCCCTCACTGGAAGCGCTGGCGACGGCGGTCAATCTCTCGCCATTCCATTTCGCCCGGGTGTTCCGCCGGGCCACCGGTATGCCGCCGCACACCTGGCTGATGCAACAGCGCATCGCCCGGGCGCGGGCGTTGCTGCAAAGTGGTTGTCTGCCGCTGGAAGTCGCGATGCAACTGGGGTTTGCCGACCAGAGCCATCTGAGCCGGCAGTTCAAGCAGGTGTATGGGGTTGGACCGGGGGCGTATCGCAGTGCAAAGCGGGGACTTGAGGCATGATGTGGTCTCACAAACCCCATCCATCCCCGTGGGAGCGAGCTTGCTCGCGATGGCGGCTTAACAATCAGCATCAATATTGAATGTAATGGCCCCATCGCGAGCAAGCTCGCTCCCACAAGGTTTCGTGGCGTTCATTCGCCGGTGGCGATGCCCCGCGCAGGCTCGTTGATCCACTCGCTCCACGACCCGGCATACAACGAACCCAACGGATAACCGGCCAGACACAACGCAAACAGGTTGTGGCACGCCGTCACGCCGGAACCGCAGTACGCCACCAGATCATTTGGCGAACGATCGCCCAGTTTCGCGGCGAAACGCTGCTTGAGCTGATCGGCCGGCAGGAAGCGCCCGTCACTGCCCAGGTTCTCGGTAAACGCAGCACACTGGGCACCTGGGATGTGCCCGGCAATCGGATCGATCGGTTCCACCTCACCCTTGAAGCGCGGCAGTGCGCGGGCATCGAGCAGGGTCAGTTCCGGCCGTGCAAGGCGCTTTTGCAGCTGCTCGGCACTGATCAGCAACGCCGTATCAGGACTGCCGGTGAAGGAACCACAGGGAATCGCCGGCGCATCCAGGCTCAGCGGCAAACCGGCCGCGTGCCAGGCCTTCAGACCGCCATCAAGGATGAACACACCGTCGCGCTTGCCCAACCATGCCAGCAACCACCAGGCCCGCGCCGCATAGGCCCCCGGACCGTCGTCATACAGAACCACTTCGCTATCGGCATTGATGCCGAAGGCTTGCAGGCGTTCGATCAGTTGCGCCGGCTCGGGTAACGGATGACGCCCGGTCACGCCCTTGACCACGGCGCCACTCAGGTCACGCTCGAGGTCGGCATAGCTCGAACCGGCGATGTGCCCTTCGGCATAGCTGCGCTGACCGTAATCCGGGTCTTCGAGGGCAAAACGACAATCCAGAATCACCAGCCCCGGCTGGTCCTTTTTCAGGTCCAGTGCTTGCGGGCTGATCAGTTGCGCAATGGGCATAGCGGGCTCCTGTGATTAACTCGGCCTTGATCCTACTGTACTTCTTCCAGTGCCTGGGCCAGGGGCACGTAAAACTCTTCGAACAAGGCGCTGACCGCATCGCGGGCCTGGTCCGTAACGAACCCGGCCTCCAGCACCAGCACCTGATACACCCCGCGTTTAATGGCCTGCTCGCTCAAGTGGCTGGAGTTCTCCCGCGTGGTGCACAGGAAGCGCACCCAGGACGTGAGGATGATCCAGGCATTGAGCGTCAAGGATTCGATCTGCACCTTGTCCATCTTCAGGATGCCGGCGGCGACGAAACCTTCGTAGATCGCCCCCCCCTGTATCAGGCAGCGCTGGGAGAAACGTCGATAGCGGTCGGCCAGGTCCGGATCGCTGTCGAGCAAATGTTCGAGATCGCGATGCAGAAACCGGTAGCGCCACATCGCCGACAGCAGCTCCTTGAGGTAGAAGCGTTTGTCTTCCACCGTTGCGGCACGGCCCTGGGGCGGGCGCAGGAAGCTGTCCACCAGGCTTTCGTACTCGCTGAACAGCACCGCGATGATCGCCTGCTTGTTCGGGAAGTGGTAGTACAGGTTGCCCGGGGAAATTTCCATATGGGCAGCGATGTGGTTGGTGCTGATGCTGCGCTCGCCCTGCTGGTTGAACAGCTCCAGGCTGTTCTGCACGATGCGCTCGCTGGTTTTGATCCGTGGGGCCATGGCTTGAGCTTTAATTCAGAGTGCGTTGACGGGCATCTTAGATCTATCCGCGAGCGGATAAAACAAAGCTGTTCCAGGATGTCATTTGACTTTTTAGAGCATAGACTCTAAAAAGTGCTTCATTACAATAAATCCGGAGCCGACCATGACTGCTGAAATTTCCTACCTGCAGAACCTACAGCAGCCGCTGGAAGAGCTTCAGGCCCTGTTCGACGCCCAGCGTGCCGCGTACGCCGCCAACCCGATGCCACCGGCCGCGCAGCGCCAGCAATGGCTCAAGGCGCTAAAGGATTTGTTGAACAATGAACGCCAGGCCCTGATCGATGCGATCAGCCAGGACTTCAGCCATCGCAGCGCCGATGAAACCCTGCTCGCGGAACTGATGCCCAGCCTGCACGGCATCCATTACGCCAGCAAACACCTCAAGGGCTGGATGCGAGCCTCGCGACGCAAGGTGGGCGCCGCTTTCCAGCCGGCTTCGGCCAAAGTGGTTTACCAACCGCTGGGCGTGGTCGGGGTCATCGTGCCGTGGAACTACCCGTTGTATTTGGCCATCGGTCCGTTGGTCGGCGCGCTGTCGGCGGGCAATCGGGTGATGCTCAAGCTCAGTGAGTCGACCCCCGCGACCGGCTTGCTGATGAAGCAACTGCTGGCGCGAATCTTCCCCGAAGACCTGGTTTGCGTGGTCCTGGGCGAGGCTGATATGGGCGTGGCGTTTTCACGCCTGCCGTTCGATCACCTGCTGTTCACTGGCGCCACCAGCATCGGCAAACACGTCATGCGCGCCGCCGCGGAAAACCTGACCCCGGTGACCCTGGAACTGGGCGGCAAATCCCCGGCCATCGTTTCCCGGGATGTGCCGCTCAAGGACGCCGCCGAGCGCATCGCCTTCGGCAAGACCCTGAATGCCGGCCAGACCTGCGTGGCCCCGGACTACGTGCTGGTGCCGGAGAATCGCGTCGGAGGTTTCGTCGAGGCCTATCGCACAGCCGTCCGTGGGTTTTATCCGACGCTGGCCGACAACCCGGACTACACCGCGATCATCAATGAGCGACAACTGGCGCGTCTCAACGGTTACGTCAGTGACGCCACCAGCAAGGGTGCGCTGCTGATGCCGCTGTTCGACCAGGGCCAGGGCCGCCGCATGAGCCATAGCCTGCTGCTCAATGTCACGGACGAGATGACGGTGATGCAGGACGAAATCTTCGGGCCGCTGCTGCCGATCGTGCCGTACAAGGATCTGGAGCAGGCATTTGCCTACATCAACCAGCGCCCTCGCCCACTGGCGCTGTATTACTTCGGCTACGACAAGCGCGAACAACAGCGCGTGCTGCACGAAACCCATTCCGGCGGCGTGTGCCTGAACGACACCCTGCTGCACGTCGCCCAGGACGACATGCCGTTTGGTGGCATTGGTGCCTCGGGCATGGGCCACTATCACGGACATGAAGGGTTCCTGACCTTCAGCAAAGCCAAGGGCGTGTTGATCAAACAACGGTTCAACGCCGCGAAGTTGATCTATCCGCCGTACGGCAAGTCGATTCAGAAGCTGATCCAGAAACTGTTCATCCGCTAACGATAATCACCGTCGGGTAATAACAATAATGACCCCCAGCCTGTCCGATACACCCGCGCTGTCACGGCGCGGGTTGCTTAAATTCAGCCTCGGCGCCACAGCTTTCCTCGCCACCGCCGGACTCGGAGCCAGCCTCAGCGGCTGTTCGTCGAGCGTCCCGGCCAATGGCTTCGTCACGTTACGCAGCGGCGACCTGCTGTTTTTGCGGGCGTTGATCCCGGTCATGCTCGAAGGTGCCGTGACCGCAGAACGGATGCCCGAGGCTGTCGGTGGCACGCTGAAAAGCCTGGATTACAGCCTGGCCCACCTGTCGCCGGAAATGCTCAAGCTGACTCAACAACTGTTCGATGTGCTGGGAATGGCCGTGACCCGCGGACCGCTGACCGGGATCTGGGGCAGCTGGGAAAACGCCAGTGCCAACGACATCCGAGCTTTTCTCGATCGCTGGGAAAACAGCTCGTTGAGCCTGTTGCGCATGGGCCACAGCTCCTTGCTGCAACTGGTGATGATGGCCTGGTACGGCCGCAAGGAATCGTGGGCGCATTGCGGGTATCCCGGGCCGCCAACCGTCTGATACCGAGTCGCCTCCATCGCGAGCAAGCTCGCTCCCACACTGACCGTGTGAACACTGGAGGTCCCCTGTGGGAGCGAGCTTGCTCGCGATAGCGTCAGCCGCTTCACCGCCTACTCCAACAATAAAAAGAGAATCCGAAAATGCCCGTACCCGATCCGTTCCGCGAAGGCATGGCCCGAGGCTGGAAAACCTACAACGGCTCGCAACTGACCCAGGACCTTACACTCGAAGCGGACGTGGCGATCATCGGCAGCGGTGCCGGCGGCGGCACCACCGCCGAAATCCTCAGCGCAGCCGGCTACAAGGTATTGCTGATCGAGGAAGGCCCTCTCAAGACCAGCAGCGACTTCAAGCTGCTCGAAGATGAGGCCTACGCCAACCTTTATCAGGAAGGCATTGGCCGCATGAGCAAGGACGGCGCGATCACCATCCTCCAGGGCCGGGCGGTGGGCGGTACCACGCTGATCAACTGGACCTCAAGTTTCCGCACCCCGGAGCCGACCCTGGAACACTGGGCCAAAGAGCACAACGTCAAGGGCCACAGCCCGGCGGAAATGGCGCCGTGGTTCGAGAAAATGGAGCAACGCCTGGGCGTCGCGCCGTGGATGGTGCCGCCCAACGCCAACAACGATGTGATCCGCAAGGGCTGCGAAGCACTGAATTACTCATGGCACGTCATCCCGCGCAACGTTCGCGGCTGCTGGAACCTCGGATACTGCGGCATGGGCTGCCCGACCAACGCCAAGCAATCGATGATGGTCACCACCATTCCGGCGACACTGGAAAAAGGCGGTGAGCTGCTTTACCTGGCCCGCGCCGAAAAACTCACGATCAGCGGCGACAAGGTCACCGGCCTGCAATGTTCGGCGATGGATGAACGCTGCGTCGCACCGACCGGACGCACCATCACGGTCAAGGCGCGGCATTTCGTGCTGGCCGGTGGCGGCATCAACAGCCCGGCCTTGCTGATGCGTTCCGGGGCACCCGACCCGCACAAGCGCCTGGGCAAACGCACATTCCTGCACCCGGTAAACATGTCCGCCGCGTTGTTCGACGAAGTGGTCAACCCCTTCTACGGCGCGCCGCAGTCGATCTATTCCGACCATTTCCAATGGCAGGACGGCACCACGGGCAAAATGTCCTACAAACTGGAAGTCCCGCCTCTGCACCCGGCGCTGGCCACGACATTGCTCGGTGGTTTCGGTCAGGAAAACTCGCAACACATGGCCAATCTGGCCCATACCCACGCCATGCTGGCGTTGCTGCGGGACGGTTTTCACCCGGACAGTCCCGGTGGCAGCGTCGAATTGCGCAGCGATGACACGCCGGTGCTGGACTATCAGCTATCACCCTACGCCTGGGATGGATTGCGCCGGGCGTTCCATACCATGGCCGAGATCCAGTTTGCCGGTGGCGCCAAGGCCGTGATGCCGATGCACGCCGACGCCCGCTACGTTAAGACCCTCGCCGAAGCGCGCTCGCTGATCGACGGCCTGAGCCTGGAGTTGTATCGCACACGCCTGGGCAGCGCCCATGTGATGGGCGGTTGCGCCATGGGTGAAGACCCGACAATCGCAGTGACCGACAGCCTCGGCCGGCATCATCAACTGGGCAATCTGTCGATCCACGACGGCTCGCTGTTCCCCACCAGCATTGGCGCCAATCCGCAGCTGTCGGTCTACGGACTGACGGCGCAACTGGCGACATCCCTGGCGATGCGTTTAAAAAACCCATGAAAATGACGATAATTCCCATCGTCTATAGTGCTTTCTTACCCAACAGGCGACTTGGCCGACCGGGAAGGCTGCGATACCATCCGACTCCCCAACGGATTCCCGCCAGGACGACGCGATGAACCGAGTGTTGTACCCAGGTACCTTCGACCCTATTACCAAGGGCCATGGCGATCTGGTCGAACGCGCCTCGCGCCTGTTCGATCACGTGATCATCGCCGTCGCCGCGAGCCCGAAGAAAAACCCGCTGTTTCCTCTGGAACAACGGGTAGAACTGGCGCGCGAGGTGACTAAACATCTGCCGAACGTTGAAGTCGTCGGCTTCTCGACGCTGCTGGCGCACTTTGCCAAAGAGAAGAATGCCAACGTGTTCCTGCGTGGTTTGCGCGCGGTGTCGGACTTCGAATACGAATTCCAGCTGGCCAACATGAACCGCCAGTTGGCGCCGGACGTGGAAAGCCTGTTCCTGACCCCGTCCGAGCGTTATTCGTTCATTTCCTCGACGCTGGTCCGTGAAATCGCAGCCCTGGGCGGCGATATCACCAAGTTCGTTCACCCTGTGGTGGCGGACGCACTGACCGAACGCTTCAAGAAGTAAACTGTAGGAGCGAGCCTGCTCGCGATGGACGTCAACGATAACGCGGGAAACCTGACACCCCGCGGCGTTCTCAGGTTTTTCGCGAGCAAGCTCGCTCCCACAGCGCCAATGCGGCACAATTAGACGCATTGGTTTATTGCGCCCGGGCCTGCCGCCCCGGCTGGAGTTAGCATGTCCCTGATCATCACCGACGATTGCATCAACTGCGACGTCTGCGAACCCGAGTGCCCGAACGCCGCCATTTCCCAAGGCGAAGAGATCTACGTGATCGACCCGAACCTGTGCACCCAGTGTGTCGGCCACTACGACGAACCGCAGTGCCAGCAAGTCTGCCCGGTGGATTGCATTCCACTGGACGAAGCTCATCCGGAGACTGAAGAACAGTTGATGGAGAAGTACCGGAAAATTACCGGCAAGGCTTGAATGATGCAGTGCTCTTTCGGGCCTCATCGCGAGCAAGCTCGCTCCCACACTGGAATTGCATCGTTCACAAACCCCCTGTGGGAGCGAGCTTGCTCGCGATGACGTCATCAGCCTCACTGAAAATCTGACTGACTGTCAGCTCTGGCAGCGCGGGCAAAAAACGCTGGCACGCTGCCCGAGTTTCA
Organism: Pseudomonas jessenii; assembly: GCF_002236115.1. Classification (GTDB taxonomy): domain Bacteria; phylum Pseudomonadota; class Gammaproteobacteria; order Pseudomonadales; family Pseudomonadaceae; genus Aquipseudomonas; species Aquipseudomonas jessenii. Next base: position 277,518 of record NZ_NIWT01000005.1, read on the forward strand.
CTTCCCGAAGGCCCGTGCCACAGACCTTGCAGTGCTCACCACCACGGCCGTACACGAACAGTTCCTGCTGGAAATAACCAGGCTGACCGTCGCCACCGATAAAGTCCCGCAGCGTGGTACCGCCGCGCTCGATGGCGGCCGCCAGGATGCGCTTGATCTCGATGGCCAGCTTCAAGTAACGCGCACGGGAAATGCTCTTGGCTTCGCGGCGCGGGTCGATCCCGGCAGCGAACAACGCTTCGGTCGCGTAGATATTGCCGACGCCCACCACTACCGCGTTATCCATGATGAACGGCTTGACCGCCATCGAACGTCCACGGGACAGCTGGAACAGGCGCTCGCCGTCGAACAGGTCGGTCAGTGGTTCCGGCCCCAGGCGGATCAGCAATTCGTGATTGAGCGGGTCGAGGCTCCAGAGCATTGCACCGAAGCGCCGTGGGTCGGTGTAACGCAGGGCCAGGCCCGACTCCAGTTCGATGTCCACATGCTCATGCTTGGCCGCCGGCAGCCCGGCCTCCACCAGACGCAAATTGCCTGACATGCCCAAATGGCTGATCAAGGTGCCGACTTCGGCATTGATCAGCAGGTATTTGGCGCGCCGCTCCACCAGTACGATGCGCTGCCCGGACAACCGCACATCAAGGTCCTCGGGAATTGGCCAGCGCAAGCGGCGTTCACGCACGATCACCCGGCTGACCCGCTGGCCTTCCAGGAACGGCGCGATACCGCGACGGGTGGTTTCGACTTCTGGCAATTCAGGCATGGTGCTCTCGGATCAGGCGCATGGCCTGGAAGGTTCCGACACTCAGCGATGAGTGCCGAGGTCGCGGATCGTCTGTTTGAGGGTCTCGAAGTCGTAGTCCGAGAGGCCGACATAATCGAGCACCAGCGGCGCGATGCTGTTCCACTCATGATCTTCGGCCTGATTGCCCAGCACCCGGTACGACGCGCAAATATGCTCGGCCATCTTCAGGATCGCCAACAGATTCTTCAACGAACTGTTGCGCGAAGATTCATCGCTGAATATCGCCAGGGCATTGTGGTGATTGGCGATCGCAGCACTCACATGTTCCGGCAGACGCCAGGACTTGGCCGTGTAATACCCGACCACCGAGTGATTGGTATTGAACACCTGATTCTCCGTATCCACCACCCGGCATTCGGCGCTGGCGTTGGCATAGGCCTGCTCCAGAACGCCCATGTAGTCGGGGAAACGCTGGAGCATCAAGGGCACGCCGCAGTCGTGGAACAAACCCAGGGCGTACGCTTCGTCGCCATTTTCAACGCCGATGCGCTTGGCCAGGGTCAGACAGGTCATGGCCACGTCCTGAGCGGTGTCCCAGAAACGGTTCAGGGTGACGATGGTGTCGTCATTCATCTCGCCCTTGATCGACTGTGCATTGATCAGGTTGATGACCGAGCGGCTGCCCAGCAGATTCACCGCACGCTGGATCGAGGCAATCTTGTTGCTCAGGCCGTAATACGGCGAATTGACGATTTTCAGCAAGGAACCGGAAAGGCCCGGATCCTGGGAGATCAGCTTGGCGATGACTTCCAGATCCGGGTCGGGCATGTACTGCTCCATCTGCAAATCCACCATGATTTGCGGCTGGGCCGGTACGCTGATGCCCTGCAGGGCTTGTTGGATCTGTTCGGAAGTCAGCTCTTGGGACATGTGTGCACACTCTGGGTCAGACGGCGATTCTAACCTTTATGAAGTTGGATCCGACATACCAAATCGCAAGACAACCCTCGCCACATGTCCACTTGCAGGCCAATCCGGGGCCTCAACACGCTATACTCCCGCTCTTTTTTCCGGAGCGACGACATGTCCCTGCCTAGCCTGCGCCTCAAAGCCAACGCCGACCGTCGTCTGCGCAACGGTCACTTGTGGGTCTACAGCAACGAAATCGATGTAGCCGCTACGCCTTTGCACGGTTTCAAGGCCGGCGACCAGGCGATCCTCGAAGCCGCCGGCGGCAAGCCGCTGGGCATCGTCGCCATGAGCCCGAACAACCTGATCTGCGCCCGTTTGCTGTCGCGCGACATCAAGCTGCCGCTGGACAAATCGCTGCTGGTGCACCGCCTGAACGTGGCCCTGTCCCTGCGCGAGCGCCTGTTCGACAAGCCGTTCTATCGCCTGGTCTACGGCGACTCCGACCTGTTGCCAGGCCTGGTGGTCGACCGTTTCGGCGACATCCTGGTGGTGCAGATCGCATCGGCGACCATGGAAGCCCATAAAGACGACGTGATCGCGGCGCTGACCCAAGTGCTCAAGCCAAGCGGCATTCTGTTCAAAAACGACTCCGCTGCCCGTGACGCCGAAGGCCTCAACCGCTACGTCGAAACCGTGTTCGGCCTGGTGCCGGAGTGGGTTGCCCTTGAAGAGAACGGCGTGAAGTTCGAAGCCCCGGTCATCCAGGGTCAAAAAACCGGCTGGTTCTACGACCACCGCATGAACCGCGCACGCCTGGCGCCTTATGCCAAGGGCAAGCGCGTACTGGACCTCTACAGCTACATCGGCGGTTGGGGCGTGCAGGCTGCCGCATTCGGCGCCAGTGAAGTGTTCTGCGTCGACGCATCGGCCTTCGCCCTCGACGGCGTCGAGCGCAACGCCGCGCTGAACGGCTTCGCCGAGAAAATGACCTGCATCGAAGGCGACGTGTTCGAAGCCCTCAAAGAGCTGAAAGCCAGCGAAGAACGCTTCGACGTGATCGTGGCCGACCCGCCGGCGTTCATCAAACGCAAGAAAGACATGAAGAACGGCGAAGGCGCCTACCGTCGCCTGAACGAACAAGCCATGCGCCTGCTGACCAAGGACGGCATCCTGTTCAGCGCATCCTGCTCGATGCACCTGCCGGAAGACGACCTGCAGAACATCCTGCTGACCAGCGCCCGTCACCTGGATCGCAATATCCAGATGCTGGAACGCGGCGGCCAGGGTCCGGATCATCCGGTGCATCCGGCCATCCCGGAAACCCGCTACATCAAGAGCATTACCTGCCGGTTGCTGCCAAACAGCTAACAACCCAGACCACTGTAGGAGCGAGCTTGCTCGCGATGGTCGTCAACGATTACGCGGGGAACCTGATGCCCCGCGGCGTTCTCGGGTTCATCGCGAGCAAGCTCGCTCCTACGGGGTTATTTCCTTCGGGATAATCCCGCATCAAAACGGGAAACTCCCTACAGCGCTTTTGATTGTATTCCCTGCGCCCCAGACTAGTATCGGTTTCTGGTTTCAAGCATGACCGCTTGATCACTCCGGAAAACAAAAACAATGTCTGAGTCCTCTTACCCAGCTCTAAGTGACGACCTGAAACGCCAACGGGCCTCCCGCTTTATCCTCATTACCAATATTTCGTTAATCAGTTTTTTCCCGCTGAATATCCTCCTGCCTTCTTTTCCTGCCTTGGCCGAGGAATTCAACACTTCAACCGCAGAAATCGCCCTGTCCACAAGCCTGTTCACGCTGGTTTTTGCGATTTCTCAATTAATAACCGGCCCGCTCTCAGATAAGTGGGGGCGTAAGAAAGTTCTTCTTGGTTGCATCGTTGTTTCTACGCTTGGCTCGATAGGGTGCGTGCTGGCTACGGACTATCCGGGCTTCCTGCTATTTCGCGCCATCCAGGCAATCGGATGTGGTTTCTTTGTGCTGGGTCATGCACTGGTGGAAGACTTGTTCGAAGAGCAGGATCGGGCCCGAGTGCGAATTTACTACATGACACTGAGCGGCTCCTTTGTGGCACTGTCGCCGCTATTGGGATCATGGTTGCAAACCACGTTCGATTGGCAGGGAAGCTTTTATGGTTTTGCACTCACGGCGCTCGGCATGTTTATCCATGCCCAAGCAATACTGCCCTCTAAAGCAGTCAGCCATCAAAGAGCACCTGTTTCCGTTCTACGCACGCTGAAATCCATTGTTGGAAATCGAGACTTCATCCGCTACTGGTGGATTGCCGCATTAGTGTTTGCTTGTTATTTCGCATTGATCAGCGTGACGCCGCTGATTTTCATGGATGAGTTCAAGTTATCCGAATACCAGTACGCGCTGGTGCTTATGGTGTATGGGTTGGCCTATTTCCTTGGCGGGATAGTTGCCAGCGCCGTGCAGAAACATATCTCCCTCACGCTGCAAATCAACACCGGGCTTGGATTGCTGGGTGTCGCCGGTGTGTTGTTAGCATTGATTGTCCGTTATGAAGCGATGACAACTATCACCCTGCTTATACCGATGCTGATCAGTGCCCTGGCAGTCACCCTGGTGCGACCTGCCGCTATTTCCGCAGCGATGTTGCTGTTCTCAAACAGCGCTGGAACGGCAGCCTCTGCGGGCAATAGCATTATGTTCATCACCGCCGCGCTCAGCAGCGCTGCGCTCGCACAAAACGGGGACAATTTGCTGATGACCATCGCGGTTAGCTTCATCGCCTTCAGCCTTTTGGGGTTGCTGACGAATGCCAGGATAGGGCACTGACTGCAGGAACAGCCTGTCGACGCTTGGTTGCTCGTGATGGTCGTCAACGATAACGCGGGATACCTGGCACCCCGTGGTGTTCTCGGGTTCATCGCGAGCGAGCTCGCTCCTACAGTGCACGACACATCCTGACCCACAGTCGAAGCGGCAACCTCCCATCCCGCGCCTACCGTTTCTCTTCTAACCACAGAAGAGGACAACGGAATGTCCAACACGCCGCAAGCTAACCGTTTACGTACTGGTCGCCGCTCGGAATCCGGTCGCGTCTATCTCCTGACCGCAGTCACCCATGAACGGCAACCGTTCTTCAATGATTTGTACGTTGGACGTTTGGTAGTGAACGAATTCAGAAGAGCTCATGAAGCCGGCAATGCCACCTCTATAGCCTGGGTGGTCATGCCGGATCACTTTCATTGGCTGGTTGAATTGCACAACGGTGATTTGCCGAAACTGATGCAGGCGGCTAAATCCAGAAGTGCTCGCGCCATCAACCAGCAAAGAGGTCGCCACGAAACGCTATGGCAAAAGGGTTACTTCGACCGGGCCTTGCGTCGCGAAGAAGATTTGAAAGCAGCAGCCCGATACATCATCGCCAACCCTTTGCGGGCCGGGCTTGTGACTCGGGTTGGAGACTACCCGCTGTGGGATGCCATGTGGCTCTGATGCACAACGCAAACCCTTGTAGGAGCGAGCTCGCTCGCGATGGTGGTCAACGATGACGCGGGAAGCCTGGCACCCCGCGGCGTTCTCGGGTTCATCGCGAGCAAGCTCGCTCCTACAGGGGTGGTCGCCGAACGTCTTGTGAATGCTTGCAGCCATTCCCTCCAGCCGCCAGCCGTGTAGAATCGCGAACATTCATCGCCAGTCATCCCCGGCGGGTTTATGAGCTCAAGCTGAAGCGCGCGGCGATCCCGCAAAGTTATCGGCAACTTCCGGACACGCGGCCATTTCTGAGTGTTCCAGACGTCAATAGAAGCTCACTTCCCTTTTGATACCTGATTAGCCGCCCGGAGTGCTTCATGCCTGATTACCGCTCGAAAACATCCACCCACGGCCGCAACATGGCCGGCGCCCGCGCTCTGTGGCGCGCCACGGGGATGAAAGATGACGACTTCAAGAAGCCGATCATCGCCATTGCCAACTCCTTCACCCAGTTCGTACCGGGCCACGTCCACCTCAAGGACCTGGGCCAACTGGTCGCCCGCGAGATCGAACGCGCTGGCGGTGTTGCAAAAGAATTCAACACCATCGCCGTGGACGACGGCATCGCCATGGGCCACGACGGCATGCTGTATTCGCTGCCGAGTCGCGAGATCATCGCCGACTCCGTCGAGTACATGGTCAACGCCCACTGCGCCGACGCCATCGTGTGCATCTCCAACTGCGACAAGATCACCCCTGGCATGCTGATGGCGTCACTGCGCCTGAACATCCCGGTGATCTTCGTCTCCGGCGGCCCGATGGAAGCCGGCAAGACCAAACTCGCTTCCCACGGCCTCGACCTGGTCGACGCCATGGTGATCGCCGCCGACTCCAGCGCTTCTGACGAGAAAGTCGCCGAGTACGAGCGTAGCGCCTGCCCGACCTGCGGTTCGTGCTCCGGCATGTTCACCGCCAACTCGATGAACTGCCTGGTCGAAGCGCTGGGTCTGGCATTGCCGGGCAACGGTTCGACCCTGGCCACCCACAGCGACCGTGAGCAGCTGTTCCTGCAGGCCGGCCGCACCATCGTCGAGCTGTGCAAGCGTTACTACGGCGAGAACGACCAGTCGGTACTGCCGCGCAACATCGCCAACTTCCAGGCGTTCGAAAACGCCATGACCCTGGACATCGCCATGGGCGGTTCCACCAACACCATCCTGCACTTGCTGGCTGCCGCCCAGGAAGCCGAGATCGATTTCGACCTGCGCGACATCGACCGTCTTTCTCGCAACGTGCCACAACTGTGCAAGGTCGCGCCGAACATCCAGAAGTACCACATGGAAGACGTGCACCGTGCCGGCGGGATCTTCAGCATCCTCGGTTCGCTGGCCCGTGGCGGTTTGCTGCACACCCAGCTGCCGACCGTGCACAGCCGCAGCATGGAAGAAGCCATCGCCAAGTGGGACATCACCCAGACCAACGACGAAGCCGTGCACCACTTCTTCAAGGCCGGTCCGGCGGGCATCCCGACGCAAACCGCGTTCAGCCAGTCGACCCGTTGGGAAACCCTGGACGACGACCGTGAAAACGGCTGCATCCGCAGTGTCGAGCACGCTTACTCGCAAGAAGGCGGCCTGGCCGTGCTCTACGGCAACATCGCTCTGGATGGCTGCGTGGTGAAAACCGCTGGCGTCGACGAATCGATCCACGTGTTCGAAGGCAACGCGAAGATCTTCGAAAGCCAGGACAGCGCCGTACGCGGCATCCTCGCCGACGAAGTGAAAGAAGGCGACATCGTCATCATTCGCTACGAAGGCCCGAAAGGCGGCCCGGGCATGCAGGAAATGCTCTACCCGACTTCGTACCTGAAATCCAAAGGCCTGGGCAAAGCCTGCGCCCTGCTCACCGACGGCCGTTTCTCCGGCGGCACCTCGGGCCTGTCCATCGGCCACGCTTCGCCTGAAGCGGCTGCCGGCGGCGCGATTGGCCTGGTACAGGACGGCGACAAAGTGCTGATCGACATTCCGAACCGCTCGATCAACCTGTTGGTCAGCGACGAAGAGCTGGCCGCACGCCGAGTGGAGCAGGACAAGAAAGGCTGGAAACCGGTGGAAGTGCGTCCACGTAAAGTGACCACTGCGTTGAAAGCCTACGCCCTGCTGGCGACCAGTGCCGACAAGGGTGCTGTGCGTAACAAGGCGATGCTCGACGGGCTGTAAGGCTTAAGCGTCGGACAAAAAATGCCCCGCCAAGTGCGGGGCATTTTTGTTTCTGCCGGTCACCTTTCACCTGTAGGAGCGAGCCTGCTCGCGATGGACTGGAGAACGCCGCTGGGTGTCAGGTTTCCAACGTTATCGTTAACGACCATCGCGAGCAGGCTCGCTCCTACAAGGGCAGAACTATTCCTGCGGATCGAGATTATCGAGAGCCTGATTCACCGCCAGCTCGCCCAGCATGATGACCTGCGCAATCCCCAGCATCGTGCTGCGTTGGGAGCCTTCCAGCAGGCCGGCGAAATCGTTGGCCATGACATTGGCCGAGGCGAGTGATTCGCAGGCGTGGGCCAACAGGGTTTCGGTGTCGAGGCCGGGCGCGATCAGGAATGTTCGGCTGGGTTTGCGCGGGGTGGCGTTGATGTGGGCGGAGAGGTTGTTTGATTCGGGAGGATCGGGGGTAATTTTCAGCATTGATAAAACTCCTTACACCATAAGACAAGGAGCCATCACCCTCGCTACCAAACGAAGGTGGCGGCCATGCGCAGGTTGGTAGACCGGGGTGTAAGGAAACCGGCGCGCCCGAAAGCGCCCTGTGCATGACCACCATAAAAAGCAGAGACGCAAGAACGTCTGCAAATCATGATGCTTTGCACCCTACACAGCCAGGCTACCAAACCCGATCACTGATGTTCAGCGACAGGTAGACGGTAGAGTCCGGGAGTAAGGCGCACAAGCCGGCGGATTCTGGCGTAGTCGTAGTCCCTTACGCAAGAATGCGTAGGTTGCGACTGTCAGGAGATGTCGATCAAACGGAGGCTTTCATTGCACCGACTGGCCTCATCGCGAGCAAGCTCGCTCCCACAATGGATCTGCGTGAACACTGGATTGGGGAACAACACCGATCAAACTGTAGGAGCGAGCTTGCTCGCGATGGACACAAGGACACCGCGTCAAATCAGACAGCACGCGTCATCGTTAACGACCATCGCGAGCAAGCTCGCTCCTACAATTACTGGATTTCTTCAGGCTTGACGATCACCCAGTTCTTGTCGGCAGTCACCGTCATCCCTTCCTTGGCCTGGGCCGCGGCATTCTTGGCCATCATGCCGTTAATCTGGGTCATGTATTTGTCCTTGCGATTGACCCACAGGTGGATGCCACCCTTGGCCACGTCAACACTGTGGAACAACATGTAACCATCACTGGTCGGGGTATCGCCGCCGACCAGCACCGGTTTTTTCCACTCGTCGATGTAGGTCAGGATTGCCGCGTGCTTACCGGCCATCCAGGTCGCCGGGGTCCACAGGTACGGGGTCAGTTCAAGGCCGAGGTTGGCCTTCTCGTCATACTTGCCGGCGGTGATCTGCTTGCGCGCAGTGGTCAGCTCGCCAGTCTTCGGGTCCTTGAGCAGCAGCGACACGCCGATCACGTTCTGCGGTTTGACGTTGTAGCCGTACTTCGGGTCGGCCGCGACCATGCGCACCAGTTCTTCGGAGGCGGCGGTCATCACGTAGACCTCGATGCCGTTCTCCATCAGTTTGTTGTACAGCTCTTGCTGGCCCGTGAAGATCTTCGGCGGGTTGACGTCGAGTTTCTTGACCACGTCGCCTTCGTAATAAGTGGCCGGTACCGGTTTGCCCGACGCCATCATCTCGTCGACGTAGCCCTTGAGTTCCTTGAGCGTAAAGCCGGAGAACACCTGGGCGACCCATGGATAGCAAACCATGTCGTCGAGTTCACAGAGGCGGTAGTAGTAGCTGAACAGGCTTTCCTTGTGGTCGGCGGTGTCCTTGAACGGCATCAGTTTCAGGGAGGGATCGAGCTTGTCGCGGGTGATCAGGCCCTTGTTCTCCATGAACGGCAGCAACGACTCTTCGAGGTCATAGCGGTAACTGGTGTTGTCCATGTCGAACACCGCGTAGTTACCTTTGTTGGCGTTGGCCGCGATCATCGCGTCCAGTGCCTTGGCCTGGTCGGCTGGCCAGTGTTTCAGATCCGTTGCGAAAACCTGGCCGGCAAGGCCCAGGCAAAGTGCTGCAGCCAGTAATTTCGGTGCGAACTTCATTGGCGTTTCTCCCTGAATGTGAAAGAGATCGACGCTAACAAATAAGTGTGACAGTCCCCGCCTGTCAGCGACCGCCTGCGTCCCTTTCGCGCCAGTTGCATTTCTGACAGCGACATCTGCTTATTCCAAAAACGACGGACACCATACGTTTTTGATATTAATTCATTAATTTTCAAGCTGTTAGGCTTGCCGGTTCGCAGCTGCCCCGGAAGGCAGCTGGCAAAAGTCTAATGGGAGTTCCAATGAATCTGCCGCTGATTCTCAATCTGCTGGTGTTCCTCGCCCTGCTCCTGGGCCTGGCGCAAACCCGCCACACCACTTGGAGCCTGGCGAAAAAAGTCCTGCTCGCACTGGTGCTGGGCGTGGCATTCGGTGTGGCCTTGCACACTGTTTACGGTGCCGGTAATCCGGTGCTGAAAGCCTCGATCGGCTGGTTCGATCTGGTGGGCAACGGTTATGTGCAATTGCTGCAAATGATCGTGATCCCGCTGGTGTTCGCCTCGATCCTCAGCGCCGTGGCCCGCCTGCACAACGCCTCATCGCTGGGCAAGATCAGCTTCCTGACCATCGGCACGCTGCTGTTCACCACGGCCATCGCGGCGTTGATCGGCATCGGCCTGACCAACCTGTTCGGCCTGACCGCCGAAGGCCTGGTGGCCGGCACCCAGGAAATGGCGCGCCTGCAAACCATCCAGACCGATTACGCCGGCAAGGTCGCCGACCTGAATGTGCCGCAGCTGTTGCTGTCGTTCATTCCGCAAAACCCGTTCGCCGACCTGGCGCGAGCCAAGCCGACGTCGATCATCAGTGTGGTGATTTTCGCTGCGTTCCTGGGTGTCGCGGCGCTACAACTGCTCAAGGATGATGTCGAGAAAGGTCAGAAAGTGATCAACGCCATCGACACCCTGCAAGCCTGGGTGATGCGCCTGGTGCGTCTGGTGATGAAGCTGACCCCGTACGGCGTGCTGGCACTGATGACCAAAGTGGTCGCCGGCTCCAACCTGCAAGACATCATCAAGCTCGGCAGTTTCGTCGTGGTGTCTTACATCGGCCTTGGCCTGATGTTTGTGGTGCATGGCGTGCTGGTGTCGGCCGCCGGGATCAATCCGCTGCGCTTCTTCCGCAAGATCTGGCCGGTGCTGACGTTTGCCTTCACCAGCCGCTCCAGCGCTGCGACGATTCCGTTGAGCATCGAAGCGCAGACCAGTCGTTTGGGCATCCCGCAGTCCATCGCCAGTTTCGCCGCTTCGTTCGGCGCGACCATCGGCCAGAACGGTTGTGCCGGTCTGTACCCGGCGATGTTGGCGGTGATGGTGGCGCCGACTGTAGGCATCAACCCGCTGGACCCAGCGTGGATCGCGACGCTGGTGGCGATTGTCACGCTGAGCTCGGCCGGTGTGGCCGGAGTGGGTGGCGGCGCGACGTTTGCGGCGCTGATCGTGCTGCCGGCGATGGGATTGCCGGTGTCACTGGTGGCGTTGCTGATTTCGGTCGAGCCACTGATTGATATGGGGCGTACGGCGTTGAATGTGAGTGGTTCGATCACGGCTGGGGCGATTACCAGCCAGGTGATGCAGCAGACTGATAAAGAATTGCTGGATGCGGATGAGCATTCGGCGTTGGCGCAGGCTTGAGTAGCGTCAGTTAGACCGCTATCGCGAGCAAGCTCGCTCCCACAGGGATCTGTGGTGTTCACACAATTTGTGATTCACCTCAAAACACTGTGGGAGCGAGCTTGCTCGCGATGCTTTTAAACCTTTTCCCAGACTTCGAAGTTGTAGGCCGGCTTGTCATCCACCGCCGGATTTTCGGTGTTGGAAACCAGCTTCCACTGGCCCAAATCAAACTCCGGAAACCACGCATCCCCTTCCGGGCTCAGCGCCACTCGGGTCAGGTATAACCGATCAGCCTGCGCCAGCCCTTGCGCATACAACTGCGCGCCACCAATCAGCATCAGCTCATTAACGCCCTGTTCCTTCGCCCATGCTTCAGCGCGAACGATGGCGGCTTCCAGCGACGGATAAACCTCCGCGCCTTCGAGCTGCAGATCCGCCTGACGGCTGACCACGATGTTCAAGCGGCCCGGCAACGGACGACCGAGTGAGTCCCAGGTCTTGCGCCCCATGATGATCGGCTTGCCCAGGGTGGTGGCCTTGAAATATTTGAAGTCCCCCGGCAAGTGCCAGGGCATGCTGTTGTCGACGCCGATCACACGGTTTTCACCAAGGGCTGCGATCAGGCTGAGGGGGAGTGATTTAGTCATACCGGCGAGGATACCAGAGCCTCGCTTTCGCCGATAAGCGTCACAGCGGTTATGCTCTCAGCTCAATGAAGCGACGGGATGCCGCGTGACTGAACTCAATACCCTCTGGCTGACAGAAACTATCCGCCTGCGCGAAGAACACGCAGGCCCCCTGGAAGACCTTGAAGCCAACCGGCTGGCCCGCAGCGTCGGCGGTGATTTGCCGTCGCGCATTCAACGCCGGGCCCTGTGGCTGGCTGAACGTGATGGCTTGGTTACGGCCCTCAAACACTGGCTGCAAGGCGCACGACTGGCGCTGATCGTAATGGCGGTGCTGGCGGTGATCAGCGGCGCCGGCCTGGCCTTTGCCGCAATGGGCGATGGCCTGCACCCGGTGAATGTGTTCTGGGCCTTGGGCAGCCTGCTCGGGCTCAACCTGATCCTGCTGCTGAGTTGGGCCCTGGGCCTGGCGTTTGCCGGAGAACACGGCGCCAGCCTCGGGCGACTATGGCTGTGGCTAAGTGAAAAACTCGCCCGGGACGCAAAGGCCGCGCAACTGGCCCCCGCCCTGCTCCTGTTGTTGCAACGGCAGAAACTCAATCGCTGGGCCATCGGCGTATTGGTCAACGGCCTGTGGTTGCTGGCGATGATCAGCGCCTTGGTCATTCTGCTGACACTGATGGCAACCCGGCGCTACGGCTTCGTCTGGGAAACCACCATCCTCAGTGCCGACACCTTTATTGCCGTAACCCAGGCGCTTGGCGCCCTGCCGGCCCTGCTCGGTTTCAGTGTTCCCACCGAGCAGATGATCCGTGCCAGCGGCGACGCCGCACTGAGTATCGAAAGCGCGCGCCAGGCCTGGGCAGCATGGCTGGTTGGCGTTCTGCTGGTCTATGGGATTTTGCCGCGCCTGCTGCTCGCACTGTTTTGCCTGTGGCGCTGGAAATCCGGGCAAACGGCGCTCCGCCTGGATTTGAACCTGCCCGGCTACGCACAGCTTCGCGAACGCTTGATGCCCACCAGCGAGCGTCTCGGCATCAGCGATGCGGCGCCTGAGCAACTGCATCGCGTGGAAAGCGGCGTCAGCGAACAACAAAGTGATGGTGCTCTATTGGTCGCCATCGAGCTGGACGACGACCGCCCGTGGCCACCGCAATTGCCGAAAAACGTGAGCAACGCTGGCATCCTCGACAGCCGCGAATCGCGACACAAACTCCTCGAACAATTGACCCGCTTTCCCCCGGCACGCCTGGCCATTGCGTGCGATCCACGGCGCTCGCCGGATCGCGGCAGCCTGGCCCTGATTGCCGAACTGGCCCGCAGCGCCAGCGCCACCCGCGTGTGGTTGTTGCAGGCGCCCCCCGGTGAAGCACTGGACGCGGAACGTCTGGGCGACTGGCACGTGGCGCTGCAACAGCTTGAGCTGCCGTTTGCCGATTGTGCACCGATGAACTGGCTGGAGACGGGTCATGACTAATCCCCTGAAACTCGCCGTGGTCGGCCACACCAACGTCGGTAAAACCTCACTGCTGCGCACCCTGACCCGCGACGTCGGCTTCGGTGAAGTGTCCCATCGTCCCAGCACCACGCGGCATGTCGAGGGCGCACGGTTGTCGGTGGACGGCGAGCCCTTGCTCGATCTCTACGACACCCCGGGCCTGGAAGACGCCATCGCCCTGCTCGACTACCTCGAACGCCTGGAGCGGCCTGGCGAACGCCTCGACGGCCCGGCGCGGCTGGCGCGTTTCCTGGATGGCAGCGAAGCCCGGCAACGCTTCGAACAGGAAGCCAAGGTGCTGCGCCAGTTACTGGCGTCGGACGCAGGGCTCTACGTGATCGACGCCAGGGAACCGGTACTGGCCAAGTATCGCGACGAGCTGGAAGTGCTGGCCGGTTGCGGCAAACCCTTGCTGCCGGTGCTGAATTTCGTCAGCAGCGCCAACCACCGCGAACCGGCCTGGCGTGAAGCGCTGGCGCGGCTGGGCTTGCATGCCTTGGTGCGCTTCGACAGCGTCGCGCCGCCGGAGGATGGCGAGCGTCGACTCTATGAAAGTCTCGCCCTGCTGCTGGAAACTGCCCGGCCGCAGCTCGAACGACTGATTGCCGATCAGCAAGCCCAGCGTCTGGCTCGCCAACAAAGCGCAGAGCGATTGATTGCCGAATTATTGATCGATTGCGCTGCCTGCCGACGCAGTGTGGTCAGTGAAGCCGAGCAGGAACAAAAGGCAATCAGCGAACTGCGCAAAGCCGTGCGCCAGCGTGAGCAGCGTTGCGTCGAGTCCCTGCTCAAGCTGTACGCCTTCCGCCCACAGGATGCCGCCGCCAGTGATTTGCCATTGCTCGACGGTCGTTGGGGCGACGATTTGTTCAACCCGGAAACCCTGAAACAACTGGGCGTTCGAGTCGGTGGCGGTATCGCAGCGGGTGCCGCTGCCGGGGCCGGGGTCGATTTGCTGGTGGGCGGCATCACGCTAGGCGCGGCGGCATTAGCCGGAGCGATTGCCGGCGGCGCGCTGCAAACCGCCCGCAGTTATGGCAGCCGCTTGCTCGGCAAGATCAAGGGCCAGCGCGAACTGACGGTGGATGACAACGTGCTGCGCCTGTTGGCGTTGCGCCAGCGGCAATTGCTGCAAGCGCTCAATGCCCGTGGGCACGCGGCGATGGACAGTATTCAGGTGGCCACGCCACAGGATAAAACCTGGCGCGAAGGCAAACTGCCCGAGGCCCTGAACAAGGCGCGGGCGCATCCGCAGTGGTCGTCGCTCAATCCTCATTCAAAATTGAATCAGGGGGAGCGGCAGGAGCAGATCGAGGTTCTGGCACAACAGCTGTAGAGGCAGGAACACTTGCTTTGCCTGGACTGACGCCATCGCGAGCAAGCTCGCTCCTACAGGGGATTTGTGTCGATCACAGATCCAATGTGGGAGCGAGCTTGCTCGCGATGGCCGCGCCTCGGTTCAAAGGCTTTATGCAGCCAACAGCCGCACCGCTTTGCCCTTCAACACTGCCAGATCAATCACCGGCACATGCATCTCTTTCGCCAGCTCATCCCACTGGCGCATGCGCAAGCTCACGGCACACAACGGGTCCTTCTCGAACGCCTCAGCCTCTTCAGCCGTCATCACCCCGCCCTGATATTCCAGGGTTCGGCGACTGGCTTCACTCAAGCGCTCGTAGTATCCCGCCTCCTTGAGCGTCAGGTAACGCTTGGCCTGCACGTGGTATTCGACCAGCCGAGCCATACGCTCGCTGAAGCCGACGCGGCGCAGATAATCCGCGCCCAGACGCTCATGGCTGACAACGCCGAAGCCGCCCATGTTCTCCGCGCTTTCACCACAGATATGCCCGATGTCATGAAAGAACGCCGCCAGCACCACTTCATCGTCGAAGCCTTCGGCCATGGCCAGTTCCGCCGCCTGGGACATGTGCTCGATCTGCGAAACCGGTTCACCGATGTAATCGCTGTCGCCAAAACGCTCGTACAGACTGAATACTTCGGCGACGACTTGTTCATTGCGCCCCATCAGATTTCCCCCAACACAGCTGCGATGTTTCGTTCAGCCATCGCCGGCCCGACGCTCATGCCGACACCGGTGTGCATCAACGCCACGCTCAGGCCTTTTGCCGGGCGCAGGAACGAAAACGGTCCCGGCCCCCGTGAACCATAGACCCCCTGCCAGCGTTCGACCACCTGCACCTTGCAGCCCAGAGTTTGCTCGGCCAGCTCGATCATCCAGTCATCGACCTGCTCGGCATTGAAGGGCGACGGATCGCTGCCGTAATGGTGCGAATCGCCAATGATCAACTCGCCATAGGGCGTCGGGCTGATCAGCAGGTGGATGCCGTTTTCGTGCAGGTGCGGCGCGTGCCGCAGAATGTCTGCCTGCACCGCCGCGGCCTCCGGCAAGTCGGCGAAGGCGCCGTAGTGCACGCAACTCAAACCGGTGAGCAGCGCGTGTTGCAGGTTGAGGTGGATTTGCGGTCGGGCGCGGAGCATTTGCAGGCGGCAAATTTGCGGCTCGAGTTCAGCGATCTGTTCGGCCAGTAACGTCTGATAATCGTGGCCGGAGCAGACAATGATCTGCTCGGCACTGAAGCTGCCAGCGGTGCTGTGCAGGCGACCCGGCTCGATATCGCGCACCAGGGTAGAAAAGTGAAACTTGACCCCCAGGTCGCGGCGCAGGAAATCGATCAACGCCGGAATCGCTTCGCGGGAATACAACTGCTGATCGTCCATGCCATGCAACGCCGCACGGTGATGACGGAACTGACCGTCGTACAAATCGCGCAATGCTGCGCCGCGCAACAGGTCGACACGGTAACCGTGCTCCACCGCGCGGCCGTCGCAGAAGGCTTGCAGCAGCTGTTCTTCCGCCTCGGTTCGGGCGAACAGGTACGAGCCATTGCGCTTGAGTTGCAGGCCGGCGAGCTGGGCCCAATCACCCCAGATTTCGCGACTGGCGCGGGCCAGTTCCAGCATCGGCCCCGGCGGCTGGCCAGTGACCAGTGCCTGGCCGAAGTTGCGCACCGAAGCGCCGAGGGGCGCTTCGCTGCGCTCGAAAACCGTGACCTTGAGACCGCGCTTGGCGGCAGCATATGCGTGGGACAAGCCCAGGATGCCGGCGCCGACGATCAGCATGTCGTTGTGTTGTGTCATGGGGTCTTGTCCTGAATTTGAAACCGCTTTCGCGAGCAAGCCCGCTCCCACAGGAGACCGCATGCCTTATGTGGGAGCGAGCTTGCTCGCGATGAGGCCCTTTCAGCCGATAAAGATCTTACTTGGCCGCCACTTTCTCGGACTTGCCGTCATAGCGCTTGCGCCACTCGGTCAGGATCTCGTCGCGGTTCTTCGAGGCCCAGGCGAAGTCGTTCTTGATCAGGCGTTGTTCGTAGTCGGCCGGCAGTTCGGTCTGTGGCTTGGCGATGCCAGGCTGGGCGAGCACGGCGAAGTTTTCCTTGTAGAGCTCCATCGCCTCAGGGCTGGCCGAGAAGTCAGCCAGTTTCTTCGCCGCCTCTTCGTGGGCAGTGCCCTTGATCACGGCAGTCGCTTCGATCTCCCAACCCAGGCCTTCCTTCGGCAGGATGATGTCCAGCGGTGCGCCCTGGCGTTTCAGTTGAACAGCCGGGTACTCGAAGGAAATACCGATCGGGAATTCACCAGCAGCCGCCAGTTTGCAAGGCTTGGAACCGGAGTGAACGTACTGGCCGATGTTCTGGTGCAGGCCATCCATGTAGGCCCAGCCCTGCTTCTCGCCGAAGGTTTGCAGCCAGGCGCTGACGTCGAGGAAGCCGGTGCCGGACGATGCCGGGTTTGGCATGACGATCTTGCCTTTGTACTCAGGCTTGGTCAGGTCCTGCCAGCTCACGGGCTTGGTCAGGCCCTGCTTCTCGGCTTCGACGGTGTTGAAGCAGATGGTCGCGGCCCACACGTCCATGCCGACCCAGGCTGGTGGGTTGGCCGCGTCGCGGTAGTTGGCGCCGATCTTGCCCAGGTCTTTCGGCGCGTAGCTTTGCAGCATGCCTTGCTGATCGAGAATCGCCAGGCTCGAAGCGGCCAGGCCCCACACGGCGTCAGCCTGCGGACGGGCTTTTTCGGCCAGCAGTTTGGCGGTGATGATGCCGGTGGAATCACGCACCCATTTGATTTCGACGTCCGGGTTGGCCTTTTCGAACGCTTGCTTGTAGGTCTTCAGTTGTTCGGCTTCGAGAGCGGTGTACACCGTCAACTCGGTTTTCGCCGCAAAGGCGTTCAGGCTGAAAGCGGTGAGGACAGCAGCGGCCAGGGCCATAGGCTTGAACATGATCTTTTCCTGTTTTTGAGTTGAGGGGTTGTGCAGATTCAATGACCGGGTGTGGTCTGCCGCCAGGCCTGGGAGCGGCGCAGCAAACCGCGCGAGGCCCAGGCCAGCAGCAGGGACACGCCCGCCGAGGTAATCAGGATCAGGGTCGACATCGCTGCCGCACCGCCGACGTTGCCGGCGTCATCCATGTTCAGCACCGCCACTGCCGCGAGGATGGTGTCGGGGCTGTAGAGGAAGATCGCCGCCGAAACGGTGGTCATGGCCGAGACGAACAGGTAACGCACGATGTCCAGTAGCGCCGGCAGGCAGATCGGCACAGTGACGCGCAGGTAGTGGCGGTACAGCGGCGCCTTGAGCGACAGAGCGGCGGCTTCGAATTCGGCATCGAGTTGACGCAGCGCGGTGGTGGCGGTCATTTGTGCGGTGGTCAAATAGTGAGCAATGGTGCAGACGATCAGCAGCGTCATGCTGCCGTAGAACACGTGCAGCGGGTTGCCGGTGAGGTTGAAGAAGAAGACGTAACCCAACCCCAGCACCAGGCCTGGCACCGCCATCGGTACGAAACTGAGCATGCGCAGGGTCAGGTTCAGGCCGCGCTGACCCTTGGTTTTTTCCATCAGGTAGGCGCCGGTGAAGATCAGCAGGCTGCCGATCAACGCCGTGCCCAAGGCCATCTTCAGGCTGTTGCCATAGGCCAGCCAGCCACCGCCGGCGGTTTCGTTGAACTGATAATGGTTGAGCGACAGCGACAGGTTGTACGGCCAGAACTTCACCAGGGACGAGAACACCGCCATGCCGAACACCAGCAGCAACGCGGCGCAGATCAGCAGGACGATAGCCAGGTAGCAGCTGTCGCGCAGCTTCGACGGCGCGGGTTTGAACACCTGGGCACGACCGCTCATGGAATCACCGTGACGCCGACGCAACCAGGCATCGACCCCGAAGCTGAACAGCGCCGGTAGCAGCAACACCATGCCGATCAACGCGCCACGACCGAACTGTTGCTGGCCGACCACCGCCTTGTAGGCCTCCAGCGCCAACACTTGATAGTCGCCACCGACAACCACTGGTACGCCGAAGTCAGTGATGGTCAGGGTGAACACCAGACAGAATGCGGCGAACACGGCCTGACGGGTCGCCGGCCAGGTGATGCTGCGGAAGGCTTTTGCAGGACTCGCGCCCATGCTGGAGGCGGCATCGAACAGTCGCGCATCGGCCAAGGACAGGGCCGACAGAAGAATCATCAAGGCGTGCGGGAAGGTGTAGATGACTTCACCAAGCACAATGCCCCAGAAGCCGTAGATGTTGTCCGAGAGCAGGCCACGCAGCATGCCCTGGTTGCCGAACAGATAAACCAGCGCGATGCCGGGCAACATCGAGGGCGCCATCAATGGCAGCAGGGAAATGCCACGCCAAATGCCTTTGGCGGGAATCAAGGTTCGTTGCAGCGCGTAGGCAAACAGGTAGGCCAGCGGTACGACAATGGCCGCGACACTGAGGGAAACCTTCAGGCTGTTACCGAGCAACCAGTGGAAGTTCTCGCTGGTCACCAGCTCTTTCGCTGCGACCCAGCCACCGCCCTGCCCGGCCTCGGCGCTGAAACCGCGCCAGAGAATCGCCAGCAACGGCATCAATACGGCAACGCCCAACAACACCAGCATGAGGACTTTGCCGCCGATCACGAACAACCGGTCACCGATCTCGGCGCGGGTGGTCTGCCGAACCTGCTTGTGCGGCAGCGGCAGCGCGATGTTCGCGCTCATCAGGCAAACACCTGCAGGCTACGCGGCGGCAAGGCGACCATGATCTGCTGGGCACCAAGGCGCGGCATGGCTTCTGGCGCCAACTCCGCCAACAGCGGGTGCCCCGGCAACTGATCGAGCTCGAAGCTCATGCGGCAGCGATTGCCGAGGAAGGTGATTTCACGAACCTTGGCCGGGAACAGGTTTTCCTCGTGCACCAGCGGGTTGACGTTGATCGCTTCCGGACGGCAGAACAAACGGCCCGACGCGGACTTGGCGCTGCCTTCGGCCAGACGCATGTTCATCCCGCCGACCTGGGCGTGGCTGTCGCTGTTGCGCTGGAAGGGTAGCCAGTTACCCTGGCCGACGAACTCCGCCACGAATGGCGTGGCCGGGCGGTTGTAGATTTCCTGCGGCGTGGCGTACTGCTCGACCTTGCCGTTGTTCATCACGGCGATACGGTCGGCCATCAGCATGGCCTCGTCCTGATTATGGGTGACCATCAGGGTAGTGATGCCGAGGTTGCGTTGCAGTTGGCGCAACTCGGTGCACAGATGCTCGCGCACCCGGGCATCGAGGGCCGACATCGGTTCGTCCAGCAGCAATAGCGAAGGTGCCGGGGCCAGGGCGCGAGCCAGTGCAACCCGCTGCTGCTGGCCGCCGGACAACTGGCCGGGATACTTTTTCTCGCTGCCGACCAGGCCGACCAATTCCAGCATCTGGCCGACTCGACGGCGCACTTCGTCACGACCGCTGCCGGCGAGGCCGTAGGCAATGTTCGCTTCGACGGTGAGATTGGGAAACAACGCGTAGGACTGGAACAGAATGCCGTAGTCCCGCGCCTGGGGCGCCAGGTGGGAAACGTCGCGATCGCCCAGGTACAACTCGCCGCTGTCCTGCTTCTCCAGACCGGCGATGCAGCGCAGCAAGGTGGTCTTGCCACAGCCCGACGGCCCCAGCAGACACACCAGCTCACCGGCCGCCACGTCGAGGGACACGTCATCCAGCGCCGTGAAGGCGCCAAAACGCTTCTGTACACCGCGCACTTTCATCGGTGCGCCGGGGTTGGTCAGGGCAGTTGCGATCGGGTTGTTCATGGACGGACCTCATCGAGCAGATGAGGGCCATCCTAGAGTTGTAATGAGTCCGTCATGTGGCAGTAAGGCAAAAACTGCCGATAGTGGTATTCGAGGATTTTGGTTCAAGTCTTGTGTTGCCTGAACTGGCCTCATCGCGAGCAAGCTCGCTCCCACAGTGGGTTTGAGGTGAAACACAGATTGTGTGAACACCCAAAATCCCTGTGAGAGCGAGCTTGCTCGCGATGAGGTCGGTACAGGCACCACAGAATTCAGGCCGGGGACATTTCCTGCGCCAACCCAAGAAACGCCGCCGGCAGCCGCGCGTTTTTGCGTTCCTTGAGGCAGTACAGGTATTCGGGAATCTGCGGCGCATTCTCGATAGTCAGCACCCGCAACTGCGGATCGTGCGGCACTTCCTGACGGGCAATGATGCTGATACCGATGTTGCGCAGCACTGCTTCGCGGATCGATTCACGACTGCCGATCTCCAGCAGCGGACCGAAGCACACGCCAGCACTGGTCAGTAACTCTTCGGTCAAACGACGGGTGGTCGAGCCCGGCTCACGCATCAGCAAGGTATGTCCGGCCAGCGCGCTGAGCGGTACGTGATCGTGAACCGCCAGCGGATGATTGCGATGCACCGCCAGCACCAACGGATCGCTGCCGAGCACCCGGCGAATCAGTCGTGCGTCATCGAGCAACTGCGACGAGGCCGCGACATCGACACGGTAATCCTCCAGTGCTTCGAGCACTTGCTGGGAGTTGCCGATTTCCACCGACACCTCCACCTGCGGCAGGCGTTCGCGGAACGTTTTCACCAGGTCGAGGATGTAATACGGCGCCGTGGCGGCAATACGCAACGTGCCCTGGACCTGGCCGCAGTTACGCAGGAAAAACTCGATGTCGGCTTCCTGTTGCATCAGCACCTTGACCATAGGCAGCAGCCGCGCGCCCTCCTCACTGACGCTGAGACGCCTGCCGCCGCGATAGAACAGCTCGACCGAGTACTGACTTTCGAGGTTGCGGATCTGCGTCGTCACCGTCGGCTGGCTCAGGCCAAGCTTTTTGGCAGCCTGGGTAATGCTGCCCAGGCGGGCCACCATGTAAAACGCCTTCAGCTCGGCACTCAGCACAACCGTCCCTCATCCTTTACTTGCGCAGCAGGCGCAAACCGTTGAACACCACCAGCAAACTCACGCCCATATCGGCGAACACTGCCATCCACATGGTAGCGATCCCGGCAAAGGTTACCCCAAGAAAGATCGCCTTGATGACCAAAGCCAGGGCGATGTTCTGTTTGAGGATGCTCGAAGTCTGCCGGGACAGGCGAATGAATGCCGGAACTTTGCGCAGATCGTCGTCCATCAGGGCGACATCGGCGGTTTCGATCGCGGTATCGGTGCCCGCAGCGGCCATGGCGAAGCCGATTTCGGAACGCGCCAGTGCAGGTGCATCATTGATGCCGTCGCCGACCATGCCGACCCGATGCCCTTGAGCATAGAGAGTTTCGATAGCCTGCAATTTGTCCCCCGGTAACAGGTCGCCCTTGGCCTCGTCGATGCCGACTTGTGCTGCAATGGCCTGCGCGGTGTGGACGTTATCGCCCGTGAGCATCAGGGTTTTGATACCCAGGTCATGCAGTTGCCGGATCGCTTCGCGGCTGGACTCTTTTACCGTGTCCGCCACGGCAAACAGCGCCAACGGGCCGGACGAATCAAGCAGCAGCACCACCGACTTGCCCTGCTTTTCCAGGGCAAACAGCTTTTCTTCCAGCGCTGGCGAACACAGGCCCAGATCCTCCACAAGACGATGGTTGCCCAGATGGTAGAGCTGGCCGTTGATCTCGCCGCGCACCCCGCGCCCGCCCAGCGCTTCGAAGTTATCCACAATCAGCGTCGCGGCCTGGTTATCCACAGCCGCCTTGGCGATGGCCAGGGAAACCGGGTGATCCGAGCGCCCGGCCAACGCGGCGGCAATGGCGGGCGCCGAGTCGTCGGCGGTCGGGTCCAGCGACAGGTAATCGGTCTGCACCGGTTTGCCGTGGGTGATGGTGCCGGTCTTGTCCAGGGCCAGGTAGTCGAGCTTGTAACCGCCCTCCAGATAAACGCCGCCCTTGACCAGAATGCCTTTACGCGCCGCCGCCGCGAGGCCGCTGACGATGGTCACCGGTGTGGAGATCACCAGCGCACACGGGCAGGCCACCACCAGCAGCACCAGCGCCCGGTAGATCCAATCGAACCACAACTCGCCCATGAACAATGGCGGGATCACCGCCACGGCCAGGGCCAGGACGAACACTGCCGGGGTGTAGATTTTCGAGAAACTGTCGACGAAACGCTGGGTCGGCGCCCGCGCGCCCTGGGCCTGTTCGACGGCGTGGATGATGCGGGCCAGGGTCGAGTTATCCGCCGCGGCGGTCACCTCGTACTCCAGGGACCCGGCCTGATTGATGGTGCCGGCGAAGACTTTGTCGCCGACGGTTTTTTCCACCGGCAGGCTTTCACCGGTGATTGGCGCCTGATCGATGGTCGAGCGACCGGACAGCACTTCGCCGTCCAGGCCGATACGCTCGCCGGGGCGCACCCGCACCCGCGCGCCGAGCCCAATGTTTTTGACATCCTGCTCAAGCCAGACCCCGTCAGCCTGCAACACCGTTGCCGTGTCCGGCGTCATCTGCATCAAACCGCTGATGGCATTGCGCGCGCGGTCAAGGGACCTGGCTTCGATCAACTCGGCCACGGTGAACAGGAACATCACCATCGCCGCTTCCGGCCACTGGCCGATCAGCACCGCGCCGGTCACGGCAATGCTCATCAGCGCGTTGATGTTCAGATTGCGGTTTTTAAGGGCGATCCAGCCTTTTTTGTAAGTACCGAGGCCACCACTGAGAATCGAGACCAGCGCGATAACCGCCACCACCCAGTTCGGCGCGAAACCGGTGAAGTGGATAACTTCTGCCAGCAATGCACCAACACCGGACAGTGCCAGGGGCCACCACGGCTTTTTCCGGGGCGCGGGCGCCGGGGTTTCATCACCCTGGTCCATCGGCTCGGCCTGCATGCCCAAGGATTTGATGGCCTCGACGATCGGCTCGATACAGGGCAAATCGTGGGTTACGCCGAGCACCCGATTAATCAGATTGAACTCAAGCTGCTGCACGCCGGTCAGTTTGCTTAGCTTGTTCTGAATCAGCGTCTGTTCAGTTGGACAGTCCATTGCCTCAATGCGGAAACTGCTCAGTCGGGCTCCGGGCGTCGGCGATTCGCTCAGTTTTACCAGCGCAGGCGCTGCCGCTTTAGATGAGCAGCAGGCGTCGCCGTGACCGCCGTGGCCATGTTTTTGCACGGGCTTGAGCTTGTGGCTGTGCTCGTGCTCAGCCCCGGGTTTGTGGGAGTGCAGGGAATCGCTCATTGGTTGCGTCCATAAGAGTGCCTGTTGCCAAGTAAAGACCCTGTAGCCACTATAGGGTCAAGCACCCTTTCTGGAGTTTTGGAGATTGGCGTCATGAAAATTGGAGAGTTGGCGAAACTCACGGACTGCGCCGTGGAAACGATCCGCTACTACGAGCGCGAGAACCTTCTGCCGGAACCGGCCCGCAGTGACGGCAATTATCGCGTCTATACCCAGGCCCACGCCGAGCGCCTGACCTTCATCCGCAACTGTCGCACCCTCGACATGACGCTCGAAGAAATCCGCAGCCTGCTGGCGTTTCGCGACAGTCCGCAGGATCAGTGCGAAAGCGTCAACGCGCTGATTGACGAGCACATCCACCATGTAAAGGCGCGGATCGACGGCTTGCTGGCCTTGCAGACGCAACTGCTCGACCTGCGCCAACGCTGCGGCGAAGGGCCAAGTATCGATCAATGCGGGATTTTGCAGCGGCTGGAAGTGAGCGGCGGGGTGGTGGCGACGGAGGTGGAGCATTCCCATGTGGGCCGTAGTCACGGCCACTAGAAACAACACAAAACCCTGTGGGAGCGAGCTTGCTCGCGATGGCGTCTGTTCAGCCAACATGGATGTCGACTGATACACCGCTATCGCGAGCAAGCTCGCTCCCACAGGGTCGGTGGTGTTTTTTCAGACCGCCATCGGCGCGGTCATCGGCGCGTGGTGTTCGTAGCCTTCCAGCGAGAAATCGCCCGGTTCCACCAGCTCCAGCCATTCCGGCTGATAAACACCCGTCTTGGCAAACTCCGGCACACGGTCGGAAA
Organism: Pseudomonas jessenii; assembly: GCF_002236115.1. Lineage (GTDB taxonomy): Bacteria > Pseudomonadota > Gammaproteobacteria > Pseudomonadales > Pseudomonadaceae > Aquipseudomonas > Aquipseudomonas jessenii. The sequence continues at coordinate 301,990 of NZ_NIWT01000005.1, forward strand.
TCACCAGTTTCGGCATCGGGAAGGGCTCGCGATTGAGCTGTTCGTTGAGCATGTCCAGGTGGTTTTCGTAGACGTGGGCATCACCGATGAAATAGGTGAACCAGCGTGGCGTGTAGCCGGTCAGGCGACCGATCAGGCTCAGCAGCGCAGCGCCTTCGGTGAGGTTGAACGGCGTGCCCAGGCCCAGGTCGTTGGAGCGAATGTAGAGGGTCAGGGAAATCTCCCTGGTCTCGACATTCGGGTGGAACTGATACAGCAAGTGGCACGGCGGCAGGGCCATTTCATCGAGCTGAGCGCAGTTCCAGCCGTGGAACAGGATGCGGCGGCTGCCCGGGTCCTTGATGATGGTATCGACGCACTGGCGAACCTGGTCGATGGCCTTGTACAGCACCACGTAGGCCTGACCGTCTTCCTCGCCTTCGGCAATCTGGCGATAACCCTGGCTCAGGGTCTGCTCGATGGCAGCCGGGTTGCTGACCGGGATCTGTTTGTACGCCGGCCATTTGCGCCATTGCACGCCGTAGATTTCGCCGAGGTCGTCTTCGCCCTGACGGAACGGGTTGGCCAGCCACTGGGCGTTTTCGTTGGCGTTCTGGTCCCAGACCTTGCAGCCCAGGGCGCGGAATTCGGCAGCGTTATTTACGCCACGCAGGAATCCGCACATTTCGCCGATGGCGGATTTGAAGGCCATCTTGCGCGTGGTGATCGCCGGGAATCCTTCCTGCAGGTCATAACGCAGCATCGCACCGGGAAAACTGATGGTGTTCACGCCGGTACGATTGGCCTGTTTGGTGCCGTTCTTGATGACGTGGGCGACCAGTTCGAGATATTGCTTCATGAATTACCTGTGTCCTTGAACCCGCAACCATCGCTGCGGGGTTCGAATTTTATACGGCTGCCGCTGGAGTCGCCGGGGCGCGGTGATACGCCAGCCAGATCAGGAACAGCCCGCCGACGATCATCGGTACGCACAGCACCTGGCCCATGGTCAGCCAGTTCCAGGCCAGATAGCCCAACTGGGCGTCCGGTACGCGGACGAACTCGACGATGAAACGGAAGATGCCATAGAACAGCGCGAACATCCCCGATACCGCCATAGTCGGCCGCGGCTTGCGCGAGAACAGCCACAGGATCAGGAACAGTGCCACGCCTTCGAGGGCGAACTGGTACAGCTGCGACGGATGACGCGCCAGTTGCGCCGGATCGGTCGGAAAGACCATCGCCCACGGCACGTCGGTTGCCTTGCCCCACAACTCGGCGTTGATGAAGTTGCCGATACGCCCGGCGCCCAGGCCAATCGGCACCATCGGCGCAACGAAATCCATCAGCTGGAAGAACGACTTGTTGTTCTTCTTGCCGAACCACAATGCCGCCAGCATCACGCCGATGAAACCGCCGTGGAACGACATACCGCCCTTCCACACTTCGAAGATCAGCGTCGGGTTGGCCAGATAGGCGCCCAGATCGTAGAACAGCACATAACCCAAGCGCCCGCCGACAATCACCCCCATCGACATCCAGAACACCATGTCGGAGAGTTTTTCCTTGGTCCAGGTCGGGTCGAAGCGGTTCAACCGGCGGGAGGCCAGCAGCCAGGCGCCGCCGATGCCGATCAGGTACATCAGACCGTACCAGTGGATTTTCAGCGGACCGATGGCCAGGGCCACCGGGTCGATCTGCGGGTAAGGCAGCATTGCGACTCCTCGTTAGAGTTCAAATCTTAAAAATTCCCGGGCGACGCTGCCACCTCAGGATTAAGCCAGGATTGCGCTGCCCGTCAGAGCAGATGCTTCAGACTAGAAAGTTCAGGCCAACGCAGAACAGCAAAGCGGCAAACAGCCGTTTCAGCAACCTCGGCGACAACCTGTGGGCCAATCGCGCGCCCAAGCGGGCGAACACCATGCTGGTCAGGGCAACGCCCAGCAACGCCGGCAAATAAATGAAACCGAGACTATGGGCCGGGAGCAACGGATCGTGCCAGCCCAGAATCATGAAACTTAATGCACTGGCCAGGGCAATCGGCAGACCGCAGGCCGATGAAGTGGCCACGGCTTGCTGCATCGGCACACTGCGCCAGGTCAGGAATGGCACGGTCAACGAACCACCGCCAATGCCGAAAATCGCCGAAGCCCAGCCAATCACGCTGCCGGCCACGGTCAGACCGAGTTTGCCCGGCACGGTTCGGCTGGCCTTGGGTTTGACCTCAAGCGCCAGCTGAGCGGCGATCACCAGGGCGAAAACACCAATGAGCTTCTGCAGGTTGGGGCCGGAAATCGCTTCGGCCGTCAGCGCGCCAAACCCGGCACCGACCAGAATGCCGACGGTCATCCACATGAAGATCGGCCAACGCACGGCGCCACGGCGATGATGCTCGCGTACCGCGTTGACCGAGGTAAAGATGATCGTCGCCAGGGAGGTACCCACCGCCAGGTGCGTGAGGATCGACGGATCGAACCCTTGGGCCTTGAAGCTGAACACCAGCACCGGGACGATGATGATCCCGCCGCCCACGCCAAACAGCCCGGCGAGTACACCTGCACAGGCGCCGAGCGCCAGATAGAGCAGAAATTCCATGTCGTCCCGCCCGCATCCCCAAAACCGGAGCGGCATGGTAACGGATGCATGGCCTCAAGCTCCACTGTGCAAGGCGATGGATCGATGAGCGATGTCTGCGTAGAGTGAGCAAAAAACACACAAGGACAGCCTGATGTGCCTGATTGTTTTTGCCTGGCGACCGGGTCATGCCCAGCCGCTGGTCGTGGCGGCCAATCGCGATGAATTCTACGCCCGCCCCAGCCTGCCCCTGGCGCCATGGCCCGAAGCGCCGCATGTGCATGCCGGGCGCGACCTCGAGGCCGGTGGCACCTGGCTCGGTGTCGGTGCCAACGGACGATTTGCGGCACTGACCAACATCCGCGATCCCCATCGACCGCCGGGACGCAAGTCTCGTGGGGAGCTGGTCGCGCGATTCCTCGAGGGCGATTGCTCGATTGATGACTATTTGGCCGACGTTGTCAGACGTTCGCCTGAATATGGCGGTTTCAATCTACTGGTTGGCAACAGGAACGAGCTCTGGCACTTCAACGCCCGGGAATCGGAAGCCGTAATGCTGCAACCGGGAGTCTACGGCGTGTCGAACGCCGGGCTGGATACGCCGTGGCCGAAGCTGCTCAAGGCCAAGGCTGCATTGAGCGAGGTGCTGGATGATCCGAAGCCTCAGGCGCTGCTGGCGTTATTGAGCGATGCGCAGACCGCGCCGTTTGCCGAGTTGCCGGATACCGGAGTGGGGCTGGTCACCGAAACGTTGTTGTCGAGCGTGTTCATTGCCAGCCAGAGTTATGGAACGCGGGCGAGTACAGCGTTGATTGTGCAGGCGGATGGGGCGCTGCATATGGTCGAAAGGAGTTTCGGGCCGTATGGCGGGCATCTTGGGGAAGTGGAGATCAGGCTTTAGTCTTGTGTTGCCAGCACAGGCCTCATCGCGAGCAAGCTCGCTCCCACAGGGGATTTGCGGCGTTCACAGATCCAGTGTGGGAGCGAGCTTGCTCGCGAATGGGGCGCCGCAACTCTAGAGGGGCTTGATTGCTGCCGGATTGATCATCCGCGCCAACCCGAGGTTCTTCAGCGCCAGCTGCAACGAGCTGTGAATCACTTGCGGGTTATCGATAGTCATGAGCTCAGCCAGCAATTCCTTGGCCTTGCTCAGGTTGATCTGGCGCAGCATCCACTTCACTTTCGGCAAGTTGGTGGCGTTCATCGACAGGCTGTCGAACCCCATCGCCATCAACAGCACCGCCGCCGCCGGATCACCGGCCATTTCACCGCAGATGCTCACTGGCTTGCCTTCGGCGTGGGCATCACGCACCACGTTCTGCAGCGCCTGAAGCACTGCGGGGTGTAGGTAATCGTAAAGGTCGGCCACCCGCGGGTTGTTGCGGTCCACGGCCAGCAGGTACTGGGTCAGGTCGTTGGAACCGACCGACAGGAAATCCACTTGCCGCGCCAGTTCTTTGGTCTGGTACACCGCCGCCGGAATCTCGATCATCACGCCAATCGGCGGCATCGGCACGTCGCAGCCTTCGTCGCGTACTTCGCCCCAGGCGCGGTGGATCAGGTGCAGCGCTTCTTCCAATTCATGGGTGCCGGAGATCATCGGCAGCAGAATCCGCAAGTTGTTCAGGCCTTCGCTGGCCTTGAGCATGGCACGGGTCTGCACCAGGAAGATTTCCGGGTGGTCGAGGGTGACGCGAATGCCGCGCCAGCCGAGGAACGGGTTATCTTCCTTGATCGGGAAGTACGACAGTGACTTGTCGCCGCCGATGTCCAGGGTACGCATGGTGACGGGTTGCGGGTGGAACGCAGACAGTTGCTCGCGGTAGATCGCCAGTTGTTCCTTTTCGCTCGGGAAACGCTGGTTGATCATGAACGGCACTTCGGTGCGGTACAGGCCCACGCCTTCGGCACCACGCTTCTGCGCACGCGCCACATCCGCCAGTAGGCCGGTGTTGACCCACAGCGGCATGCGGTGGCCATCGACCGTCACGCACGGCAGATCGCGCAGCGCATCCAGCCCCAGGGCCAGTTGTTTCTCTTCCTCGACCACCTCGGCGAACTGCTTGCGCAGCACTTCACTCGGGTTGGTGTAGACCTCGCCATGGTAGCCGTCGACGATCATCTGGATGCCGTCGACCTTGGAGTATGGCAGGTCGACCAGGCCCATCACGGTCGGGATGCCCATGGCGCGGGCCAGGATCGCGACGTGGGAGTTACCGGAACCGAGTACCGACACCAGGCCGGCCAGCTTGCCTTCCGGCACCTCGCCGAGCATCGCCGGCGTCAGTTCTTCGCTGACCAGAATGGTGTTGTCGGGGTAGACCAGGGTTTGCTGGCGCTCTTCCTGCAAATAAGCCAGCAAGCGACGGCCGAGATCCTTGACGTCCGATGCTCGCTCGCGCAGGTAAGCGTCGTCCATCAATTCGAAACGGTTGACGTGATCGGTGACCACCTGGCGCAACGCACCCTGGGCCCACTGGCCGGTCTTGATCACGGTGGTCACTTCGCTGCCCAGCGCAGCATCGTCGAGCATCATCAGGTAGACGTCGAACAAGGCCCGCTCTTCCGGGCGCAACTGCGTGGCAAGCTTGGCGGACAAGGTGCGCATGTCGGCGCGCACGCCCTCGATGGCGGTCTTGAACAGCCCCAGTTCGGCGTCGATGTCGGTGATGGTCTTGTCCGGCACCACGTCCAAGTCGGCGGGCGGCAGCATGACCACCGCAGTACCGACCGCGGCACCCGGCGAGCCCGGTACGCCGACGAACTTGGCTTCCTGGATGCCCTTGCCCTGACGACCCAGGCCACGGATGGAGCCTGTGGCCTCGGCATGGGCGATAACGCCGGCCAACTGCGCGCTCATGGTCACGAGGAAGGCTTCTTCCCCTTCATCGAACTGGCGACGCTCTTTTTGCTGGATGACCAACACGCCGACGACGCGACGGTGGTGGATGATCGGCGCGCCGAGGAACGAAGCGAAACGCTCTTCACCGGTTTCGGCGAAGTAGCGATAGCGCGGGTGGTCCGCGGCGTTTTCGAGGTTCAGGGGTTCTTCACGCGTGCCGACCAGACCCACCAGACCTTCGTTGGGGGCCATGCTGACCTTGCCGATCGAGCGCTTGTTCAAGCCCTCGGTGGCCATCAGTACGAACCGGTTGGTCTCCGGATCAAGCAGGTAGACCGAGCAGACCTGGCTGCCCATGGCCTCTTTGACGCGCAACACAATAATCCCCAACGCCGCCTTGAGATCCTTGGCGGAGTTAACTTCCTGGACGATCTTGCGCAGCGTATTGAGCATGGCTCGGGGTCGAACTCCGTCGTCAGTCGCGCGCTAAAAGGCGCGGGGCAAGCTCTTTGAGAGCGCGTCGATACACCTCGCGCTTGAATGTCACCACCTGGCCCAACGGATACCAATAGCTGACCCAGCGCCAGCCATCGAATTCCGGTTTACCGGTCAAATCCATCCGCACCCGCTGCTCGTTGGAGACCAGGCGCAGGAGAAACCATTTCTGTTTCTGGCCGATGCACAGCGGTTGGCTGTGGGTACGTACCAGACGTTGCGGCAAACGATAGCGCAACCAGCCCCGGGTGCAGGCGAGAATTTCAACATCTTCGCGCTCAAGGCCTACTTCTTCGTTCAGCTCGCGGTACAAGGCGTCTTCCGGCGTCTCTTCGGGGTTGATTCCCCCCTGCGGAAACTGCCAGGCATCTTGATTGATTCGGCGAGCCCATAGCACCTGGCCGGCGTCATTCGTCAGAATGATCCCGACATTGGGGCGAAAACCATCGGGGTCGATCACGGCAACAACCTCGCAAACGCATGTCGCCGCATTGTTCCACAAAGGTTGTGAAGGCGGCAACGAAGGTTCCTACCTTATGTGCACTCTTGTGAAAAGACCGTATTCTTGTCGCCTTTTTACTGACTTTTCAGCGGGTAACTGCAATGCGCCTGGCTTTATTCGATTTGGACAACACCCTTCTGGGCGGTGACAGCGATCACGCTTGGGGCGATTACCTGTGCGAACGCGGCTTTCTCGACGCCGTCGCCTACAAGACTCGCAACGATGCGTTCTACCAGGATTACCTGGCCGGCAAACTGGATAACGCTGCTTACCTGAACTTCTGCCTGGAGGTACTCGGCCGCACCGAAATGGCCACGCTGGATCAGTGGCACAGCGATTACATGCGCGATTGCATCGAACCGATCGTGCTGCCCAAGGGACTTGAACTGCTGAAGAAGCACCGCGATGCCGGCGACAAACTGGTGATCATCACGGCGACCAACCGCTTCGTCACAGGCCCCATTGCCGAGCGCTTGGGGGTCGAAACCCTGATCGCCACAGAATGCGAAATGGTCGATGGCCGCTACACCGGGCGCAGCACCGACGTGCCGTGCTTCCGCGAGGGCAAGGTTACGCGCTTGAATCGCTGGCTGGAGGAAACCGGGTTTACGCTGGAAGACAGCTACTTCTATAGCGATTCGATGAATGATTTTCCGTTGCTGGAGCAGGTGACCCATCCGGTGGCGGTCGATCCGGATCCGAACCTGCGGGCCGAGGCCGAGAAGCGTGGCTGGCCGGTGATCAGCCTGCGCGGCTGATATCGCCTTACTGTAGGAGCGAGCTTGCTCGCGATGGTCGTTAACGATAACGCGGGGCACCTGATGCCCCGCGGCGATCTTGAGTTTTTCGCGAGCAAGCTCGCTCCTACACAGGCTTGGCCCCCATCAACCCGGCAATGGCGACAAAGCAGACAAAGCTGAACAACGCCAAGGCAAAGGTGAATTTCCCCACGCCACCCGGTGTCTTGCGCAGTTTGTTGAGCCGCACCAGCAGCCAGAACCACGCCAGTGCCGCCACGGTGTACAGCACGCTGGAGGCCAGCAACCAGGTCTGCCCCAGCGGCCAGCCCACCAGGTGCACCATCCACCAGCCGGTAAACGGCATGCTCAGCAGTGCCAGGCCCATCAGCAGCCAGACAAACACCCTTGGCCGCTGCAAGGTGCGACTACCCGCCGTCGCGTCACCCTTGCGCCGCGCCAGCAAAATCCAGACTCCCAGCCCCAGCGCACAAGCCAGCAGTACAACTGTCGCCACCATGTGCGCCGCTTTCAGAGCAGTTAACGTTTCCATTGTCAGATTTCCTTATTGCCTTGCCCGTCAGCGTAGCCGTTCAGCCAAGAAACAGCTGATAGGCCGGGTTGTCGCTTTCGTCCCAGTACGGGTAACCGATTTCTTCCAGCGCCGCCGGCACCAGGTGGCGCTCGTCGTGGGGCACCTGCAGGCCCGCGACGACCCGGCCATCCGCCGCGCCATGGTTGCGGTAGTGGAACATTGAGATGTTCCAACGCCCGCCCAGCTTGTTGAGGAAGTTGAACAGCGCCCCCGGACGCTCCGGGAATTCGAAACGCAGGATCACTTCATCGACCACATGCGCCGCACGCCCGCCGACCATGTGACGGATGTGCAGCTTGGCCAGTTCGTTGTCGGTCAGGTCCAGCACCGGGAAACCCTGCTCGCTCAGGCTGGCGATCAGCGCGCTGCGCGGGTCGTTTTCCGGATGGGTCTGCACGCCGACAAAGATGTGCGCTTCGCTGCCGGTGTTGTAGCGGTAGTTGAATTCGGTGATCTGGCGCTTGCCGATGGCCTCGCAGAACGCCTTGAAGCTGCCCGGTTTCTCGGGAATGGTCACGGCGATGATCGCTTCGCGGCCCTCGCCCAGCTCCGCACGCTCGGCGACGTGGCGCAGGCGATCGAAGTTGACGTTGGCCCCGGAGTCGATGGCCACGAAGGTCTGGCCGCTGACGCCGCGCTGCTCGACATACTTCTTGATCCCGGCCACGCCCAAGGCGCCGGCAGGTTCGGTGATCGAGCGGGTATCGTCGTAGATATCCTTGATGGCGGCGCAGATTTCATCGGTGCTGACGGTGATCACTTCGTCGACATGGTCTTTGCAGATGTCAAAGGTGTGCTGACCGATCTGGGCCACCGCAACACCGTCGGCGAAGAGGCCTACGGTCGGCAGTACCACGCGCTCGCCGGCCGCCATGGCCGCTTGCAGGCAATTGGAGTCATCCGGTTCGACGCCGATGATCTTGATGTCCGGGCGCAGGTACTTCACGTACGCCGCGATGCCGGCGATCAGGCCGCCGCCACCCACCGGGACGAAAATCGCATCCAATGGCTGCGGGTGCTGGCGCAGAATCTCCATCGCCACGGTGCCCTGCCCGGCAATGGTGTGGGGATCGTCGTACGGGTGAATGTAGACGTAGCCTTTTTCGTCGACCAGTTTCAGCGAGTAGGCCAGGGCTTCCGGGAACGAGTCGCCGTGCAGCACCACTTTGCCGCCACGGGAGCGCACGCCTTCGACCTTGATCTCCGGGGTGGTCTTGGGCATGACGATGGTCGCTTTCACACCCAGCACCTTCGCCGCCAGGGCCAGGCCTTGTGCATGGTTGCCCGCCGACGCGGTGACCACGCCGCGAGCGCGTTCTTCGTCGCTCAACTGGGTCAACTTGTTGTAGGCGCCGCGAATCTTGAACGAGAACACCGGCTGCAAGTCTTCGCGCTTGAGCCAAATGCTGTTGCCCAGCCGCTCGGAGAGCTGGCGGGCAGACTGCAACGGAGTTTCTACGGCAACGTCATAAACGCGCGAGGTGAGGATCTTTTTGACGTACTGTTCAAGCATCGGAAAGCATCACTGAGCGGGTTGGGCAGGACCAAGGAGTCTAACCCGGCTTTCAGGCGTGCGACCACCCTGTAGGAGCGAGCCTGCTCGCGAAAAACTCGAGGGCGCCACGGGCCGTCCGGTTTTACGCGTTATCGTTCACGACCATCGCGAGCAGGCTCGCTCCTACAGGGAACAGTCACGACCTGCCAATCGGGCAATGACCTTCCCCGCCCCGAAGCCTATAATGCCGGCCTTTCGTCCCCTCCCAGGCACCCCGGAGCCCGCATGAACCAGGATCAACTCAAACAGGCAGTGGCTCAGGCCGCCGTCGACTTCATCCTTCCGAAACTCGACGACAAGAGCATCGTCGGGGTCGGCACCGGCTCCACCGCCAACTGCTTCATCGACGCGCTGGCCAAGCACAAGGGCGCATTCGACGGCGCCGTCGCCAGTTCCGAAGCCACCGCCGCGCGCCTCAAGGGCCACGGGATTCCGGTGTACGAACTGAACACCGTCAGCGATCTGGAGTTCTACGTCGACGGTGCCGATGAAAGTGACGAGCACCTGAACCTGATCAAGGGCGGCGGCGCTGCCCTGACCCGCGAGAAGATTGTCGCGGCCGTGGCCAAGACCTTCATCTGCATCGCCGACGCCAGCAAACTGGTGCCGGTCCTCGGTACTTTCCCGCTACCGGTGGAAGTGATCCCGATGGCCCGCAGCCACGTGGCCCGCGAACTGGTGAAGCTCGGCGGCGACCCGGTTTACCGCGAAGGCGTGCTGACCGACAACGGCAACATCATCCTCGACGTGTTCAACATGCAGATCACCAATCCGGTGGAACTGGAGACGCAGATCAATGCGATCGTCGGCGTGGTCACCAACGGTTTGTTCGCGGCACGTCCGGCGGATCTGTTGTTGCTGGGGACCAGCGAAGGCGTGAAGACCCTGCGCGCTGAGTAACCAGGACCGCCCACATTTTTGTGGGCAGATGAAAAACCTGTGGGAGCGAGCTTGCTCCCACAGTGTTTTGTGGTGTCGGTCAGAGTTGCGTGGGTTTCTTGAACACGTAGAACAGGTTCGGCTCGCTGACGATGTACAGCGTACCGTCGTCGTCCACGGCGATCCCCTCCGCTTGCGGCACGGTTTTTTGCAGGCCATGGCGTCCCTTGCTCAATGACATTGTGCTCAGCGGCCGCCCATCCACATCCAGCTCCAGAATCAATCGCGACTCATCCGACAGCGCCAGCAAATGCCCGCTGCGCTCATCGTATTGCAGGCTCGACAGATCCCGCACGAACATCCCGGCATCACGCTTGGGGTCGTTGATCACGTGCACCGAGTAGGATTCTTCAGGATTGAAGCGCGGAAAACCGTGCACCTCGTAGATCAGCATCGGGTTGCGCTCCTTGGCGACGAACAGGCGCTTGCCCACTGAATCGTAAGCCAGGCCCTCGAAGCCCTTGTTGCCGCCCATGTGAACGCCAATGGTCATCTGCTCGGCATCTGCCGCATCAACGAAAGTGGTGTCCTGCTCCAGACGAATCTTGATCAGCCGCTGCTGACTTTCGTCAGTGACCACGTAGATGTCTTCGCTGATGAACTCCACCGCCTCCGGATCGCCGAAACCGACCAGCGCCACACGACGCAAGATCCTGCCGTCGAGGGACAACTCGATCAGCTCGCTTCGTTTGTTGGTGACGGTGAACAGGCTTTTGCGTACCGGGTCGTAGGTCAGCGCTGAAACGTTGTCGGCCAGGCCATCGATCACCTGCGCTTCGGTCACGACCTGATACTGGTCCAGGCCCATGGACCGGGAACTCACCGGCTGCCACAGCGTATGCAGATTGAACCAGGTACGCTCGAACAGGCGCATGTACTGGGCGATCGCTATCAATGCGATCAGCAACATCACCGACAGAATCAGAATCAGGGATTTGGGGCGGGCAAATCGACGCATTCGGGTGGGCTCGGGGTCAAAACAGGCGGATGAAATATCACGCCCGTCTGAACTGAAGCTTAATGGCCGCTGGCCTTTTACGTACAGGCAATCAGCGCAGGCGTTGGTTACTTCTGTTTTTCAAAGCGATAAAACAGGTTCGGTTCACTCACCATGTACAGCGTGCCCGCTTCATCCATGGTCACGCCTTCGGCACGGGGAATCGTATTTTTCAGGCCGTTGAAGCCACGCAGCAGGGTGATGAAACTGACCTGCTCACCCTTCTTGTCCAGCTCCAGCAACAGGTGCGAGTCGGCGGACAACACCAGCATGTGGCCAGTCCGCGGGTCGACGGCCAAGGCAGACAAGTTGCGCATGTCCAGCGCATGGCTGGCCAGCTTCAGCTTGTCGCCGGTCAGGACCTTGCCGTCACCTTTCCAGGCAAACAATGCCGGCGGGCGCTCTTCGCCCAGCAGCAGTTGCTGATTGCTCGGGTCCCAGGTGACACCCTCGAACGCCTTGTTCTGGTCGCTGGAAGGCCCGAGGTCGTATTTCGGGAAATCGGCCATATTCAATTCGCGGGTATCGGCATCGACCTTGACGATAGAGATCAGATGCTCGCGCTCATCGACAATGGCCAGCCGGCCGTCGCCCAGCACGGTGACGCCCTCAGGGTTGCTCCAGCCCACCAGCGGCATTTTGCGCAGCACATCGCCCTGCAGGTTCAATTCGACCAGGAACGGGTTCTTGCCCATGACCGAAAACAGAGTCTTGGTCTGAGGGTCGTAGACCATGTCCGATGCTTCATCCTTCTCCATGCCCGGTAACGGCTTGGCATCGATCACCGCACGATAGTCCGGCAGCCAGATGCTCGCCTGGCGCTCGGCCGGGCTCTTGAATTGTTCCTTCACCCAGAGCACGCCCCGCGAATCCCAGTGCATGGCGAATGCAACGCCGTAGGCGACAACAGCCACCAGCAGCAGCCAGGTGTGCCAACGCAGGGCGAAGCGCGAACGGCGGACAGGTTCAAGCGTGGAAAGCGGAGAAGTGGCCATCGGGGAATGCGTTCCAGAAATTCAGGCTAGGGGTAATAGCACAGTTTGGGGCCGGCTCAGAGGCCGAAAGCCCTGAAATTATCCAGACAGGATGTGAAAAAAACGGGAAATGACAGGGTGAGCCTTTTACAGACCCTGAAAAAACCAATGTGGGAGCGAGCCTGCTCGCGATGGGGGGCGTGTCAGCCAACAAAGATATTGAATGACACACCGCTATCGCGAGCAGGCTCGCTCCCACAGGGTACAGCGGTGTTACAACTAGCGAACGCTGCTGGTGAAACTGCTGGCGCCCGGCAATTCCAGAACGATCTCGTCACCGACATTCAGCGGGCCAACGCCCACTGGCGTGCCGGTGAGGATCACGTCCCCGGCCTGCAACGAGAAGCAGCCGGCCATGTGCTGGATCATCGGCACAATCGGGTTGAGCATCGCGCTGCTGTTGCCGTCCTGGCGCACTTCACCGTTGATGGTCAGGCGGATGCCGATGTCGGTCAGGTCGGCAAACGTGCTGCCGGACACGAACGGAGCAAGTACTGCCGCACCGTCGAAGGACTTGGCGATTTCCCAGGGCAGGCCCTTGGATTTCAGCTCGGCCTGCTTGTCGCGCAGGGTCAGGTCCAGGGCTGGAGCGAAACCGGAGATGGCGTCGAGCACTTCTTCGCGGCTCGGTTTGGTCGACAACGGCTTGCCGATCAACACCGCGATTTCCGCTTCGTAGTGCACCGAACCGCGCTCGGTCGGAATGCTGAAACCACCTTCCAGCGGCACCACGCAACTGCCCGGCTTGATGAACAGCAGTGGTTCGGTCGGCACCGGATTGTCCAGTTCCTTGGCGTGTTCGGCGTAGTTACGGCCGATGCACACCACTTTCCCCAACGGGAAGTGAATGCGCGTACCGTCGACATACTGGTGCTGATAGCTCATTACCGACTCCTGCTTCGTTGGCTCTTAAAGTTCGAAAATCAAACAGCGAAAATCTTGCCCGGGTTCATGATGCCGTTCGGGTCGAACACCGCCTTGACCGCTTTCATGTACTCGATCTCGACCGGCGAGCGGCTGTAGGTCAGGTAGTCACGCTTGGTCATGCCCACGCCGTGCTCGGCGGAGATCGAACCGTTGTACTTCTCGACGGTTTCGAACACCCACTTGTTGACGGTGGCGCACTTGGCGAAGAACTCGTCCTTGCTCAGGTTATCCGGCTTGAGGATGTTCAAGTGCAGGTTGCCGTCGCCGATGTGGCCGAACCAGACGATTTCGAAATCCGGGTAGTGTTCACCGACGATCGCGTCGATTTCCTTCAGGAACGCCGGGACTTTCGACACAGTGACCGAGATGTCGTTCTTGTACGGCGTCCAGTGGGAAATGGTTTCGGAGATGTATTCGCGCAGTTTCCACAGGTTCTGCAACTGGGTTTCGCTCTGGCTCATCACGCCGTCCAGTACCCAGCCCTGCTCGACGCAGTGCTCGAAGGTTTCCAGGGCGTGGTTGGCCACTTCTTCGGTGGTCGCTTCGAATTCCAGCAGCGCGTAGAACGGGCAATCGGATTCGAACGGCACCGGCACATCGCCACGCGCCATGACTTTGGCCAGGGCTTTGTCGGAGAAGAATTCGAAGGCGGTCAGGTCAAGCTTGCTCTGGAAGGCGTGCAGCACCGGCATGATCGAGTCGAAATCGGCGGTGCCGAGGACCATGGCGGTGAGGTTTTTCGGCGCGCGGTCCAGGCGCATGGTCGCTTCGACCACGAACCCGAGGGTGCCTTCGGCGCCGATGAACAGCTGACGCATGTCGTAGCCGGTGGCGTTCTTGATCAGGTCGCGGTTCAGCTCCAGCACGTCGCCCTTGCCGGTGACCACTTTCATGCCGGCAACCCAGTTACGGGTCATGCCGTAGCGAATCACCTTGATCCCGCCGGCATTGGTGCCGATATTGCCGCCAATCTGGCTCGAACCTGCCGAAGCGAAGTCCACCGGGTAGTACAGGCCGTTTTCTTCGGCCACGTTCTGCAGGTGCTCGGTGACCACGCCCGGCTGGCAAACGGCCGTGCGGTCAGTGAGGTTCACGTCGAGGATCTGGTTCATGTAGTCGAACGACACGACCACTTCACCATTGGCCGCCACCGCTGCCGCGGAAAGACCGGTACGACCACCCGACGGCACCAGCGCCACCTTGTGTTTATTGGCCCACAGGACAATGGCCTGGACCTGCTCGGTGGTCTTGGGGAACACGATGGCGGTCGGGGCCGGGGCGAAATGCTTGGTCCAATCCTTTCCGTAAGCATTCAGGGAGTCGGCATCGGTCAGCACCTTGCCAGGCTCAACCAGGGTCTTCAGCTCTTCAATCAGGGCAGGATTGGTCATCGACAGAACTCTCGAACAATTCATGGTCATCCTGAGAACGCTTCACGTCGCAGGAATGAGTGTTTAGCGGGGTGCATATGCTAGCATAACGACCCCGCAGGATAGTGCCCAAGGGCTGTTCTGCGGTGACGGCTTTCCTGCCGTGCGGGTCAGCTCCGGGCTGCTCCCTTTCCTGCCATTTTTCTCCGGGATACAGGTTTACGCAGATGAGCAAGACTTCTCTCGATAAGAGCAAGATCAAGTTCCTTCTTCTCGAAGGCGTCCACCAATCGGCTGTCGACGTCCTCAAGGCGGCGGGCTACACCAGCATCGAGTACCTCACTGGTTCTCTGCCGGAAGCCCAGCTCAAGGAAAAGATCGCTGATGCTCACTTCATCGGCATTCGCTCCCGCACTCAACTGACCGAAGAGATCTTCGATCACGCGAAGAAGCTCGTGGCTGTAGGGTGTTTCTGCATCGGCACCAACCAGGTCGACCTGGACGCGGCCCGCGAACGCGGCATCGCGGTGTTCAACGCACCGTACTCCAACACCCGTTCCGTAGCGGAGCTGGTGCTGGCCGAAGCGATCCTGCTGCTGCGCGGCATCCCTGAGAAGAACGCTTCCTGCCACCGTGGCGGCTGGATCAAGAGCGCGGCCAACTCCTTCGAGATCCGCGGCAAGAAGCTGGGCATCGTCGGTTACGGATCGATCGGTACTCAACTGTCGGTCCTGGCGGAAGGCCTGGGCATGCAGGTGTACTTCTACGACACCATCACCAAGCTGCCACTGGGTAACGCCACTCAGGTAGGCAACCTGCACGAGCTGCTGGCGATGTCCGACATCGTTTCGCTGCACGTACCGGAAACCGCCGCCACCCAGTGGATGATGGGCGAGAAGGAAATCCGCGCCATCAAGAAAGGCGGCATCCTGATCAACGCCGCCCGCGGCACCGTGGTCGAACTGGACCACCTGGCGGCTGCCATCAAGGACAAGCACCTGATCGGCGCGGCCATCGACGTATTCCCGGTGGAGCCACGCTCCAACGACGAAGAGTTCGAAAGCCCGCTGCGTGGCCTGGACAACGTGATCCTGACCCCGCACATCGGTGGCTCCACCGCTGAAGCCCAGGCCAACATCGGCCTGGAAGTGGCGGAAAAACTGGTCAAGTACAGCGACAACGGTACGTCGGTATCGTCCGTGAACTTCCCGGAAGTGGCCCTGCCGGCTCACCCTGGCAAGCACCGCCTGCTGCACATCCACGAAAACATTCCGGGCGTGCTCAGCGAGATCAACAAAGTCTTCGCCGAAAACGGCATCAACATCTCCGGTCAGTTCCTGCAGACCAACGAGAAGGTCGGCTACGTGGTGATCGACGTCGACGCCGAGTACTCGGACCTGGCGCAAGAGAAGCTGCAACACGTCAAGGGCACCATCCGTAGCCGGGTGCTGTTCTGATCGCGACTTGAGCGACAAAAAAAGGGAGCCTTCGGGCTCCCTTTTTCATTCACGCTACAACGTTACTTGACGTTGACGGTGATCTTCTCGGAAACGATCGGCGGATCGAACGGCATGTGGTTGCTATCGCCCAGTTCAAGCTGCAAGGTGTGTTTGCCCGGCGTGAGCGTTACTTCAGCCTGGGTCTGCGCGTTGCCGAAATGCTGGTGGTTGGCATCTTTGGGAATCGGCGCACCGGCGGCTGGCAGTTCATCGACGTCAATCAGCAAGTGGTGATGACCGGTGTTCTTGGTGGTATTGCCCGCCGGTGCCAGGGCAACGTTCTCGACAGCGAACTTGACGACGACCGTCTGTGGAACCGTCGCACCATCCTTGGGAGACACGATGGACACTTCGGCGCCCTTCGGAGCCGGCGTTGCACTGGCCAGCACCGAAACACCCATCAACAGGCCAGCCAAAGCAGCACGTGACATAAAGGTTTTCATTCTCTTCTCCAGTTTTTCCGTAAAATTCGCGTGACCATGACAACTTCATGGCCATTCGTTGTCGAAGGCACTCGACAACCATAGCAAAGCGAGCCTGAATCAGAGGATCGCGATAATAAATTCAAAGGAGTGACCATGCGCTTTCTGCCTGGCCTGATCTGCCTGCTACCCCTTCTGAGCCCTTTGGCTCATGCCGAATTGATTGATGACGTCAAC
The DNA here is from genome assembly GCF_002236115.1 of Pseudomonas jessenii. Lineage (GTDB taxonomy): Bacteria > Pseudomonadota > Gammaproteobacteria > Pseudomonadales > Pseudomonadaceae > Aquipseudomonas > Aquipseudomonas jessenii. The sequence continues at coordinate 318,694 of NZ_NIWT01000005.1, forward strand.
GACCGGGGCGAATTGCGCATTGCCGTTGAAGCCAACACTCCCCCGTTCAATTTCAAGGATGACGACAAGCTCACCGGCTTCGAAATCGAGTTGGGCCAACTGCTCGCAAGTGAACTCGATGTCCGGGCCGACTTCGTCGTCACCGACGGCAGCGATCTGCTGACCGGCGTCGAAAGCGGCAAATACGACATCGCTATCAACCACATAGCAGTGACCCCGGATCTCAAGGATCGTTTCGACTTCAGCGAACCTTACATTCAAACCAATGCGCAATTGATCGCGCAGAAAGAAGAGCCTCGCTCCATTTTGCTGGTCCAATCGCTGACGGAAGAGAAGCCCAAAACCAACCCGGCCGTGAACCTGGCGATTCCGTTTCAGAAGGGTAATCCGGCGTTCCAAGCCAGCCTGGAAAACGCATTGCAACGAATCAAGGATGACGGGCGACTGCAAGCGCTGGAACAGAAGTGGCTGGGGGCGGATGCGGGTGTGGTGCCGAAACCTTGAGCCATCGGGAAGTTGAAGTAAAAGATGAACCCTGTGGGAGCGAGCTTGCTCGCGATGGCGGCCTGACATTCAACATCAATGTTGGCTGGACAGGCCTCATCGCGAGCAAGCTCGCTCCCACAGTGCCTTGTGTCGCTCGTTAATCGAGCATTGCCAACGCCTGTGCCGCCTGCGGCAACTCCAGCTCACTGAACACCTGCACCCCGTGACGGTTGAGTAGCGCAGCCGTCACGCCCTCGCCACTGACTTTCACGCCGCTGAACGTCCCGTCATAGGTCAGCAAATTGCCGCAGGACGGGCTGTTGGCCTTGAGGACGGCGATGCGGATGCCATGCTTTTTTACCAGTTCCAGTGCCTGATACGCCCCCGACAGAAACTGCGCACTAACGTCCTCGCCCTCGGTGGTGATCACCAACGCCTGGCCATCGAGGACTTGCGTGCCCTGCCCGCCTGGAATTTCCGCCGCCGCCCGAGGTGTTGGCAATCCACCAGCCACCTCGGGGCACAACGGTATGACCCGACCCTCATCAAGCCACTGCTGAAGCTGATCGAACGGCCCACTGGCCCCGCCGTCGTAACGAACCCTGTGGCCCAACAGGCAGCGGCTGACGAGAATTTTCTGCATGATCAGAACGGCTCGTTGCCGCGCCGGCGGAACCAGCCGGTCAGCGACAGGCGATCCCGGGTTGCGGGCAGGACTTCGTGGGGAACCTCGCCGGAGAGAAACACCACCAGGCAGCCACCGACAGGTTCCACGTCGTAGACGCGATCATTGTCGAGGTACATGCGCAACTGGCCGCCGTGTTCGGGAAGCCAAGCGTCATTGAGATAAACCACCGCCGAAACCATGCGCCGGTCGTCATCGCGAAAACGGTCGACGTGCTTCAGGTAGAAGGCACCGGGCGGGTACATCGCAAAATGGCTTTCGAAATCCTCCAGGCCGAGAAACAGACCGCGATTGATCGCCTCGCGCAGGCTGTCCATCAAACTCAGATAGCTGTCGCACGCCTCGGCCTGGCCGGGGTCGATCCACTGGATATGGTCGCCACGAATCCCTTCGCGGATCTCCGATGACGGCCCACGGCCCACGGCGGCCGGAGCCAGCTGACCCTCGGCAGCACGTTTGCGACACTCGGCCGCCAGCTCTCGGGTCAAGTCCTGAGGCAGGAAAATATTCTGCTGCGACCAGCCGTGCTCGGCCAGGTCGTCGACGATTCGTAGCAGCAGCGGGTGATCAGAGGATATTTGCATGGCGCGCATAGTATTCCTGTGCCCGGAAATCCGACAGAGCCGCGCAGCGGGTTGATACGAATTCTCGACAAGCAGGGGTGCCACACGGAGAATAGTCGCCTGCTGACTGGAGTCCCTATGCGCCGTTTGCTTTTATCCCTGCTGATGTTCTGCGTTTTGCCCGCCTGGGCAGACGGCCACGATCAGTTGTACAAGGTCGCCGGCTGGCCGGAACAACGCGCGCATTTCAGCGATGCCCTCTCGGCTGCTCAGCAACGCTACCAGGGCAGCCTGCCGCCGGCGGTGTTTCAGGCACTGGTCAGCAACAGCAATCAGCGATTTTCCGCCAAGGCCGTGGACCAGCGTGCCGAAGCGCAATTGCGCAAGAACCTCGCCGACCCCAAACCCGCGCTGACGTTTTTCCAGTCGCCCCTGGGCAAGAAAATCGTCGCCGCCGAGTTGCTGGCGACCCGTCGCGACCAACTGGCAAAAAACGCCAAGGGTCTGCCAAAGATGCAGGCCAGCGACAGCCGCATGTTGATCATCGGCCATTTGGCACAAGCCCTGCCCGCTCGCGAGGCCGGTGCGGAAGTCAGTCTGGCGATTGCTGGCGTCGCCGCCGATAGCTTGAGTTCAATGATCCCGGGATTGCTCGGTGCCGGTCAGGCGCAGGGCATGCTCAACGGCCAGCGCCAGCGCCTGATGGAGCAGATCGGTAGCGACCTCAACAACACACTGCTGTATGTCTATCGCGACCTGTCGGACAACGAACTGGAAGAGTTCGCAACCTTTGCCGAATCGGCGGAAGGCCAGGCTTATTATCAAGCGGCGCTGGCGGCGATTCGGGCGGGGTTGGCGGTGGGGCAGAGCAATTCTAACCTGACCCAGTGATCTTCGGCACCTGACCGATCGCTATCGCGAGCAAGCTCGCTCCCACATTGGATCTGCGTACGCCGGCCCATTGTGGGAGCGAGCTTGCTCACGATGGGGCCGGAACAGGCACTAGGGATTGCGACCCTTGATCCGCCTGGTCAAAAACCCGAAATACTCCTGCCGCATCACCAGCGTCTCATTCGCCAGATGATGTCGTGCCTCGGGCAGCATCAGCACCTGCGGCCGATCAAACTTGCCCCGCAACACTTCCAGGTTGTACTCCCAATCCACCGTCATGTCGGCCTGCCCCTGCACGATCAGCGGCCGGCGGGTACTCATGGGGGCGGCCTCGATGCGTTTGATCCAGCGCGCCAACGCACCCACCCAGGCTGTCGGCAAGCGCAACGGCTGCAACGGATCGGCCTGCAGAAACGGCAGAAAGGCCGGGTCGTTGGAGTTCTCGCTGAAACGCCGGGCGATGGCTTTGACGAAAGGCTTGAGCAGGTAGTAACTCAGTTGCGACCAACCCCACGCCCGCGGCCGCACCAGCGGCGACAGCAAAATCACCTGGCCCTGGGCCGGGCTGCTCGCCCCCGCATTCAACACATGATCGATCACGATCGCCCCGCCGGTGCTCTGCCCGCACAAGTGCCACGGCTGCGGCAAGTCGAGGGATTGCGCCTCGCGGAACAACCCTTGCAATGCGTCCTGATACTCGGCGAAATCCTTGATGCTCGCCCGTTCGCCACTGGACAGGCCATGCCCCGGCAAGTCGCAGGCAATCACCGCAAAGCCCTGGTCCAGCGCCCACTCGATCACATGCCGATAGAGCCCGGTGTGGTCGTAGAAACCGTGGATGACAAACAGCGTCGCCTTGGCTCGCTCGGGCCACCAGAACTGGCTGACCAGCTCATAACCGTCGACCTCGAATCGCCCAAGGCCGCTGCGCACCTGACGCGAGGCAAAATCCAGCCCGTAGAATTGCTGGTAAGCCTGCGCCTGCGCCGACAACGCCTGCCCGGCAGCCAATGGCAGCAGGCTTGCACGTAGAAGATCAGGGTCGAAAGTAGCCGGCATGGACGATTCCAGAACGTGAAACGGACTTTATAGGCCTGCGATATTCATCTGTCGCGGCAAGCATGGCAAGCTAGCCACCCTTCGAGGATTGAACCGATGCGCTCGCCCCTTCGCGCCCCCCTGTTTGCCAGCCTGCTCGCCGTGGTGTGTGCTGGCGTATTGTGGGCGGCCTACGACTGGTTCCAGGGGCGTTACCTGAGGGCGTTCAGCGAGCACACCGCGATGTTTTCCGGTGATCCGCTGCGCCTTCCCGAATCCCTCGCCGGCCCTGGCGCCATCCGCCTTGTGCATTTCTGGGACCCGGCCTGCCCGTGCAATGTCGGCAATCAACAACACCTGACCGAGCTGGTCGAGCGCTACCGACCCCATGGCGTGGAATTCTATGCCGTGCAAAAACCCGGTAGCCACGGCCAATTGCCGAGCACCTTGAGCAGCCTCAAAACCATCGACATCCTGCCCGGCTCAGAGCAGATCCCCGCCAGCCCGGCCGTGGCGATCTGGGATCGCAGCGGCAAACTGGCGTACTTCGGCCCCTACAGCGAAGGCCTGACCTGCAACTCGAGCAACAGCTTTATCGAGCCGATCCTGCAAGCGCTGGATGAAGGCCGCGCAGTGAGTGCCACGCACACACTGGCCGTAGGTTGTTACTGCCCGTGGCCTGTCGATCCAACTAAATAGGGAAAGACGCGGTAATACGAATCCCTCCTACGGGCGATGCGCCAAATCGGCACCCCGTGTTACACAGTGGCATCAGGAATCACAATAACAACAAGGACTCTTATGAAACGCAGCCTGACCGCTCTCGCTCTGTTGATCGTCGTGCTGGCCTCCGGAGCCGGCTGGTACCTCTACAGCAAGCAGCCGTCACGCCAGGGCATGGTGGAACTGCAACACCTGCAAGGCTCCGTCACCGTGCGCTACGACGAACGTGGCATCCCGCACATCCGCGCCGACAACGAAACCGACCTGTACCGCGCCCTCGGCTACGTGCATGCCCAGGACCGCCTGTTCCAGATGGAAGTCCTGCGTCGCCTGGCCCGTGGCGAACTGGCTGAAGTGCTCGGGCCGAAGCTGCTCGACACCGACAAACTGATGCGCAGCCTGCGCATTCGCGAACGCGCAGAAACTTACCTGGCGAACCTCGACAAGCAGTCGCCCTCCTTCATCGCCATGCAAGCCTATCTGGACGGCATCAACCAGTATCAGGACAGCCACGTCAAACCCGTGGAGTTCGATGTGCTGGGCATTCCAAAACGCCCGTTCACGGCCCAGGACACCATCAGCATCGCCGGCTACATGGCCTACAGTTTTGCTGCGGCATTTCGTACCGAACCCTTGCTGACCTTCGTGCGCGATCAACTGGGGCCCCAATACCTGAACATCTTCGATCTCGACTGGCAGCCCAAGGGCGTGCTCAACGGGACCGGCACCACCTTGGCCAGCGCCGACTGGAAAGACCTCAACGCCCTCGCCCGCTTGAGCGAACAAGCCCTGGCTGACAACGGCCTGCCACAGTTCGAGGGCAGCAACGCCTGGGTCGTCGCGGGTAGCCGGACCCAAAGCGGCAAGCCGCTGCTGGCGGGTGATCCGCATATCCGTTTTTCCGCGCCGTCGGTGTGGTACGAAGCGCAGCTCTCGGCGCCCGGCTTCGAACTCTACGGCCACTATCAGGCCTTGATGCCGTTTGCGTCGCTGGGCATGAACCACGACTTCGGCTGGAGCATCACCATGTTCCAGAATGACGACCTCGACCTGATCGCCGAGAAGGTCAACCCGGACAACCCCAATCAGGTCTGGTATCGCGGCAAGTGGGTGGACATGACGACCAGCGAGCAGCAGATCGCAGTCAAGGGCCAGGCGCCAGTCACCCTGGTGTTGCGTCAGTCGCCCCACGGCCCGATCGTCAACGATGCCTTGGGCAGCGGCGTCGGTAAAACCCCGATTGCCATGTGGTGGGCATTTCTCGAAAGCCAGAACCCGATCCTGGAGGGTTTCTACCAGCTCAATCGCGCCGACACCCTGGCCAAGGCCCGTGGTGCCGCGGCAAAAATCCAGGCCCCGGGCCTGAACGTTGTCTGGGCCAATGCCAAGGGAGATATCGGCTGGTGGGCGGCGGCGCAATTGCCTAAACGCCCGACGGGTGTACGCCCGTGGTTCATCCTCGACGGCAGCACCGCCGAGGCGGACAAGGATGGCTTCTACCCGTTCAGCGCCAACCCTCAGGAAGAAAACCCGGCCCGGGGCTACATCGTCTCGGCCAACTTCCAGCCGGTGTCGCCAACCGGCATGGAGATTCCCGGCTACTACAACCTTGCCGATCGCGGCCAGCAACTCAATCGCCAGCTCAGCGACAAAGCGATCAAATGGGACCTGGAAAACAGCCAGAAACTGCAACTGGGCACCACTACCGCCTACGGCCCGCGCCTGTTGGCACCGCTGTTGCCGGTGTTGCGCGAAGTGGTGAGCGATCCCGCCGAACTCAAACTCGTGGAGCAACTGGCCCAGTGGAAAGGCGATTACCCGCTCGACTCGACCAGCGCCACGCTGTTCAACCAGTTCCTGTTCAACCTGACTGACGCGACGATGCGCGATGAACTGGGTAACGACTTCTTCGAAACGCTGCTCTCGACCCGGGTGATCGACGCCGCGCTCCCCCGCCTTGCCGCCAGCGCCGATTCGCCGTGGTGGGACAACCGCAGCACCCTCGGCAAGGAAACCCGTGCCGACACGGTGAAGGTCGCCTGGCAAGCCAGCCTCGCGCACCTCAAGAGCACCCTCGGCGCAGACGCCTCGCAATGGCAGTGGGGCAGCGCGCACACATTGACCCATGGCCATCCGCTCGGGCAGCAGAAGCCGCTGGACCTGTTCTTCAATGTCGGCCCCTTCGCCGCACCTGGCAGTCATGAAGTGCCGAACAACCTCTCAGCGAAAATCGGACCGGCACCCTGGCCCGTCACCTACGGCCCTTCGACCCGGCGCCTGATCGACTTCTCCGACCCGGCCCACAGCCTGACCATCAACCCGGTCGGCCAGAGCGGAGTCCTGTTCGACAGCCACTATGATGATCAGGCCGAGGCCTACGTCGAGGGGATGTACTTCCAGGCGCATCTCAATGAAGAAGAGATCACGGCCAATACCCGCAGTACGTTGAAGCTGTTGCCGGCGCGGGCTGTACCATAGATTTTTGCTGGCCGGGCCGGCCTCATCGCGAGCAAGCTCGCTCCCACAAGGATCTGTGTCGAACACAAATTATGTGAACACCAGAGAAACCTGTGGGAGCGAGCTTGCTCGCGATGGGGCCCTGATAGACGCCTACAAATTCAACTCAAACCATCGCCGCAAAGTTCAGCCGGAACTGCTGCGGCGTCACCCCCAACCTGCGATTGAACACACTGCGCATGTGCTGGGCATCGCGAAAACCGCATTGATAGGCCACGGTCTTGAGCGGCGCGCGGGTGCTTTCCAGCAGCGTCCGCGCCGCATCGACCCTCGCTCGCTCGACGAACTCGGCCGGGGTGATTTTCGCTTCCCTGGCAAACACCCGGGAGAAGTTGCGCGCACTCATGTTGGCGGCATTGGCCAGGTCGGCGATGGCCAGGTCGCCCGTCAGGTTGGCCAGCACGTAATGCTGCACCATCGCTACCGCCGAATCCGCTTCGGCGTGGGGTGTGAGGAACGGGCTGAATTGCGACTGCCCGCCCGAACGCTGGGTGAACACCACCAGCCGCTTGGCGACGCTGAGTGCAACTTCCGGCCCGTGATCCCGGCCCAATAGATACAACGACAGATCGATCCCCGCTGTGACCCCGGCCGAGGTGAACAGTTCGCCGTCCTCAACATACAGTCGATCCGCTTCCACCCGGGACGAGGGGCACAGCGCCGCCAGATCCGATGCGTCCTGCCAATGCGTAGTGACCGTGCGCCCCTCCAGCAATCCGGCCCGGGCGAGCATGAACGCGCCGTTGCAGATCGAGCCGAAGCGCTTGGCCCGCACGCAGGCATCGCGCAACCAGCCGTCGAATGCCATGCCGAAATCCATAAACGGCAACTGCGGCCCGCCCGCCACCAGCAACAGGTCATACGGCTCCAGCGCTTCGCTGAAATGCCGATGGGCATTGAGGGCCAAACCGTTGGAGCACGCCATCATCCCGCGCTCGACGCCGATCACCTCCAGCCGATAGTGATCCTGCGGGGCAAGGAAGCGATTGGCCTCGGAAAACACATCCATGGGGCCGGTGACATCCAGCGACTGAACGCCGGCGAATACCACGATGGCTACGGTTTTACTCATGACGTGAATCGCCTCCCTTGGATCTGATTGCACCGTCCCTTTGTAGGAGCGAGCTTGCTCGCGATGCACGTGAGGGCACCGCGTTCATCCAGGCAGCCGGCGTCATCGTTGACCTCCATCGCGAGCAGGCTCGCTCCTACAGGGTCTGCATGCACCCTAGCCAATCCACGCCCAACAAGCGAGGTTGGCGCGATATGCACGCTCATTGGCCGGGATCGCAGCCATGGATCGATTGTCCGGTTTCCGGGGCCGTAACAGACTGAAACCCTCAGCGCCGCCAAGGCGTTCACGACGAGGAAAACTCCATGAGCACCACCATCGCCGGCATCAAGATCCCCGACAGCGCACTGGCCAAGGCCACCACCGAATACATCCGCGACATCGAGTCCGACCTGCTCTACCACCACTCGTGCCGGGTCTTCCTGTTCGGTGCTCTGAGCGGCGAGCGCAAGCAACTGGCCTACAACCCGGAGTTGCTGTACGTCGGCGCGATGTTCCATGACCTGGGACTGGTGCAAGGTCATCGCAGCGACAACGAGCGCTTCGAAGTCGACGGTGCCAACGCGGCAGCGGCGTTCCTCAAGCCTTACGGACTGAGCGATGACGACATCGAACAGGTCTGGCTATCGATTGCCCTGCACACCACGCCGGGCGTGCCTCAGCATTTGCGGCCCACCGTGGCACTGGTCACGGCTGGCGTCGAGATGGACGTGCTGGGCATAGACTACGCGGCGTTTTCCAGCGTGCAGCGCGAAGCGGTGGTGCATGCGCATCCACGGGGCGAGGGATTCAAGGAGTGCATCATCTGCGCGTTTGCCGACGGCTTGCGCCATCGTCCGCAGACCACGTTCGGCAATGTGAAGACTGATGTGCTGGTGGATCAGGAGCCGGGGTTCAAGCCGATGAACTTCGTCGAGGTCATTCGCAAATCCCCTTGGATTTCCTGACCGCAGAAGAACCTGTGGGAGCGAGCTTGCTCGCGATGAGGGCATCACAGTCAACATCGATGTTGAATGTCAGTCCGCTATCGCGAGCAAGCTCGCTCCCACATTGGAATTGGGTAGTCCACTCAAATGTGGTCTACCCAATTCGGGATCAAGCCGCTTCCGGCGCCTGCGCGCGACGCACGTCCGGTTGCTTCCACGAGTCGGCTGCCGCTTCTTCGATCGCCTGCTGGATCGCACGACGACGGCTTTCTTCGGCGCGACGGCTGAAGAACCAGACCAGGAAGGTCACGATCGATACCGCCAACAGGATCAGGCTGGCCACGGCGTTGATCTCGGGTTTGACCCCCAGACGGACCGCCGAGAATACTTCCATCGGCAGGGTCGTGGAACCCGGGCCGGACACGAAGCTCGCCAGCACGAGGTCATCCAGCGACAGGGCGAACGACATCATGCCGCCCGCTGCCAGCGATGGCGCGATCATCGGGATGGTGATCAGGAAGAACACCTTCCACGGCCGTGCACCGAGGTCCATGGCCGCTTCTTCGATGGACAGGTCCAGCTCACGCAAGCGTGCCGAGACCACCACCGCCACATAGGCCGCACAGAACGTGGTGTGGGCGATCCAGATGGTGACGATGCCGCGCTCCTGCGGCCAGCCGATCATCTGCGCCATGGCCACGAACAGCAGCAACAGCGACAGACCGGTGATCACCTCAGGCATGACCAGCGGCGCAGTGACCAGGCCACCGAACAGGGTACGGCCCTTGAAGCGCGTAATGCGCGTCAGGACGAACGCCGCCAATGTACCCAGTGCCACCGCCGCGATGGCGGTGTAGCAGGCGATTTCCAGCGAGCGCACCACCGAACCCATCAGTTGGCTGTTGTCGAGCAGGCCGACGTACCACTTGATCGACCAGCCGCCCCACACCGTAACCAGTTTGGAGGCGTTGAACGAGTAGATGACCAGGATCAGCATCGGCAGGTAGATGAACAACAGACCCAGTACCAGCATCAGGCTGGAGAAACGGAAGCGCTTCATTCTTTACCCTCCATTTCCTTGGCCTGACTGCGGTTGAACAGGATGATCGGCACAATCAGGATCGCCAGCATCACTACCGCCAGGGCAGACGCCACCGGCCAGTCACGGTTGTTGAAGAACTCTTGCCAGAGCACTTTACCGATCATCAGGGTTTCCGGACCACCGAGCAGTTCCGGGATCACGAACTCACCCACCACCGGGATGAACACCAGCATGCAGCCGGCGATGATGCCGTTTTTCGACAGCGGCACGGTGATTTTCCAGAAGCTGTTGAACGTGCTCGAACCCAAGTCCGACGCAGCTTCCAGCAGGCTCTGGTCGTGCTTCACCAGGTTGGCGTACAGCGGCAGGATCATGAACGGCAGGTAGGAATAAACCACGCCGATGTAGACCGCCAGGTTGGTGTTGAGGATCTGCAGCGGCTCGTCGATCCAGCCCATGCTCATCAGGAACCCGTTGAGCAGGCCGTTGTTGCTGAGGATGCCCATCCACGCGTAAACGCGGATCAGGATCGCGGTCCAGGTCGGCATCATGATCAGCAGCACCAGCACCGTTTGCACTTCCTTGCGGGCAACGGAGATGCCGTAGGCCATCGGGTAGCCGATCAGCAGGCAGAGGATGGTGCTGAAAAGCGCCATCTTCAACGAGCCGAGGTAAGCGGCGATGTACAGCTCGTCACCGGCCAGCATCGCGTAGTTGCCCAGGTTAAGCAGCAACTGCAGCTTCTGCTCGGCGTAGCTGTAGATCTCGGTGTATGGCGGAATGGCCACGTCCGCTTCGGCGAAGCTGATCTTCAGTACGATGAAGAACGGCAGCATGAAGAACAGGAACAGCCAGATGAAGGGAACCCCGATGACCATCTGACGGCCACCGGGAATTATTCGATTGAGTCGACGCTTGAATTTGCGCATGTTCATGAGCGCAGTACCACGCCGCTGTCGTCTTCCCAGTACACGTAGACCTGATCACCCCAGGTCGGACGCTGCCCGCGACGCTCGGCGTTGGCCACGAACGACTGCACCAGCTTGCCGCTTGGCAATTCGACGTAGAACACCGAGTGCCCACCCAGGTAGGCGATGTCGTGCACTTTGCCGCTGGACCAGTTGTACTGGCAGGTCGGCATGTCGGCGGTGACCAGCAGTTTTTCCGGACGGATCGCGTAGGTGACCGACTTGTCCTGCACCGAAGTGCTGATGCCGTGGCCGACGTAGATCTGACGATCCAGGTCTTTGCAGGTAATGATCGCGTGACCTTCGGCGTCGTCGATCACTTCGCCTTCGAAGATGTTCACGTTGCCGATGAATTCGCAGACCAGGCGACTGGTCGGGGTTTCGTAGATGTCGATCGGGCTGCCGATCTGGGCGATCCAGCCCAGGTGCATGATCGCGATACGCTCGGCCATGGTCATGGCCTCTTCCTGATCGTGGGTCACCATCACGCAGGTTACGCCGACGCGCTCGATGATCTCCACCAGCTCCAACTGCATTTGCGAACGCAGTTTTTTATCCAGTGCGCCCATCGGTTCGTCGAGCAGCAGCAGCTTCGGGCGCTTGGCCAGGGAACGGGCCAGGGCCACACGCTGACGCTGACCACCGGACAACTGATGCGGTTTGCGCTTGGCGTACTGGCTCATCTGTACCAGCTTGAGCATGTCGGCCACGCGGGCGTCGATCTCTGACGCCGGCAGTTTGTCCTGCTTGAGGCCGAAGGCGATGTTCTGCGCCACGGTCATGTGCGGGAACAAGGCGTAGGACTGGAACATCATGTTGATCGGCCGCTCGTATGGCGGCATATCAGTGATGTCTACGCCATCGAGGAAAATGCGCCCCTCCGTGGGCCGTTCGAAACCTGCGAGCATGCGCAGCAAAGTGGATTTGCCCGATCCCGAACCGCCGAGCAGGGCGAAAATCTCGCCTTTCTTGATTTCCAGGGACACATCGTCCACGGCAATCGTCTCGTCGAACTTCTTCGTGACCCGGTCGATTTTGACCAGCACCTGTTTAGGTGACTGGTCGCCCTCGAGGGCTTTCTTATAGGCGCCGGAGGCAACTGCCATTTACGAAACTCCCGAAAAAAAGAGTGCAGTTCGCTCAAGGTGAGCCAACCTTGGATAGTTTGAGCCTTGAAACTATTTACCCGACTTGACCTTGGTCCAGCTGCGGGTCATCAAACGTTGAATATTCGGCGGTAACTCGACCGACACGTAGGTCTTGTCGAGCACCTCTTGCGGTGGATAAACCGCTTCGTCGGTGCGAATGGACTGTTCCATCAGTTTGTCCGACCCCGGGTTAGGGTTGGCATAGCCGACGTAATCGCTGACCTGGGCAATCACCTCAGGCTTGAGCAAATAGTTGATGAAGGCGTGGGCCTGCTTGACGTTGGCCGAGTCCTTCGGAATCGCCAGCATGTCGAACCAGAGCGCACCGCCCTCTTTCGGAATCGAGTAGGCGATGTTCACGCCTTTCTTGGCTTCTTCGGCGCGGTTCTTGGCCTGGAAGATGTCGCCGGAGAAACCGATCGCCACGCAGATATCGCCGTTGGCCAGATCCGCGATGTACTTGGACGAATGGAAGTAGGTCACGTAAGGCCGCACTGCAAGCAACTTGGCGGTGGCCTTTTCGTAGTCCTTGGGATCAGTGCTGTTAGCGTTCAGGCCCATGTAATTGAGCACTGTCGGCATCATTTCATCGGCGGAGTCGAGGAACGCGACGCCACAGCTTTGCAGCTTCTTGATGTTCTGCGGCTCGAACAGCACGCCCCACGAATCAATCGTATCGACGCCCAGCACAGCCTTGACCTTGTCGACGTTGTAACCGATGCCGTTGGTGCCCCACAGGTACGGCACGGCGTACAGGTTGCCCGGATCGTTCTGTTCCAGGCGCTTGAGCAGCACTGGATCGAGGTTCGAATAGTTCGGCAGCTGCGACTTGTCGAGCTTCTGGAATGCCCCGGCCTTGATCTGCTTGCCGAGGAAGTGGTTCGACGGCACGACCACGTCGTAGCCGGTACGTCCGGCCAGCAATTTACCTTCCAGGGTTTCGTTGGAATCGAAGACGTCATAAACCGGCTTGATACCGGTCTCTTTCTGGAAATCGGCCAGGGTGGTCTCGCCGATGTAGTCGGACCAGTTATAAATATGCACGGTACCGGCGGCCTGGACACTGACAGCAACTGTCAGCCCGGCACTCACCAGCATGGCATTGCGCAACATAGAAAAAATAGGCAAGTGGAGGTCCTCTGAAATTAGTTGGGCCCAAGTTGCCCCGCGCTACATGACAACCGTGGTTGCCCGGCAACAAAACCGGCGCGCAACTTACCCTCGAAAAACCGTTCCAGCAAAACTTTCTGTCATTTAATTACACCTGCTGCCGCCACCGCGCGGGTGGCGACAACAGGTTGTTGCATCAAACCGGCTTATTTACCGGATTTGATCTTGGTCCAGCTGCGGGTCATGATCCGCTGGGTCGCGGCCGGCAAGTCGGCAATCGCGTACAGCTTGGCCAGCACGTCCGCCGGCGGGTAAACGCCCGGGTCGCTGGTGATGTCTTTATCGACCAACGCAGTTGCAGCCGCGTTACCGTTCGGGAAACGCACGGCGTTGGTGATTTCAGCCATGATTTCCGGCTTCTGCAGGAAGGTCATGAACTTGTAGGCGCCTTCGACGTTTTCGGCATCTTTAGGGATGGCGACCATGTCGTAGAAGCTGCCGGCACCTTCTTTCGGAATGTTGTAGCTGACTTTCACCTTGCCACCGGCTTCTTCCGCGCGGGACTTGGCCTGGTAAATGTCACCCGAGTAACCCACGGCCACGCAGATGTTGCCGTTGGCCAGGTCGGAGATGTACTTGGACGAGTGGAAGTAACCTACCGAAGGACGAATTTTCAGGAACAGCGCTTCGGCTTCGGCCAGTTGTTTCTTGTCCTGGCTGTCGGTTGGATAGCCCAGGTAGTGCAATGCCACCGGAATCATCTCGGTTGGCGAATCGAGGAAACTGATACCGCACGCCTTCAACTTCGCGGCGTTTTCAGGTTTGAACAGCAGGTCCCAGGAGTTGGTCGGCGCGTCGGCACCCAGCGCTGCCTTGACCTTCTCGGGGTTGAAGCCGATACCGATCGAACCCCACATGTACGGGAAGGCATGCTCGTTACCCGGGTCGCTCACGGAAACGGCCTTGAGCAGGTCGGTGTTCAGGTTCTTCCAGTTAGGCAGCTTGGACTTGTCCAGCTTCTGGTAGACGCCAGCCTTGATCTGCTTGGCCAGGAAGTTGTTCGACGGTACAACGATGTCGTAACCGGACTTGCCTGCCAGCAACTTGGCTTCAAGGGTTTCGTTGCTGTCAAAGACGTCATAGACAACCTTGATGCCCGACTCGTCTTCAAACTTCTTGACGGTGTCGGGTGCGATGTAGTCGGACCAGTTGTACACGTGCAGTACTTTGTCATCGGCCTGAACCGCGCCGGCCATCAAACCCATTACGGACATGGCAAGCAGAGTCTTGCCAGCGAGCTTTTTACCTAGTGCCTTCATGCGTAATGCTCCAAATTTTTCTTTTTTGAACCACTTGTTCAGCGACCGAACCCGGGCAACTGGAACCGCGGCTAGTCTGGCAAGATCCACATCGGTCTTTCAAGGAAACGGCCACGCTTTCTGACAGTTCTGAGCGAAAGTTCCTACTTCATATGTAGAACTTTGAACCTCCGCTCAGAGCCTAGCACTTAGCCCTGCAATGCACTCAGGGTCAGGTCAAGACACTTGCGAGCCTTGGTCACCAGTTCATCGATTTCCGCCGGTGTAATCACCAGTGGCGGAGCGATGATCATGGTGTCGCCGACGGCGCGCATGATCAGGCCGTTATCGAAGCAGAACTGACGGCAGATCATGCCGACGCCCTTGCCTTCGAAACGCTTGCGCGTGGCCTTGTCCTGGACCAGTTCGATGGCCCCCAACAGACCCACCCCACGAACTTCACCCACCAGCGGGTGATCGTTCAGTTCCCGCAGACGCTTTTGCAAATACGGTGCCGTTTCGGACTTCACGCGCTCGACAATTTTTTCGTCGCGCAGGATGCGGATGTTTTCCAGCCCCACAGCCGCCGCCACCGGGTGCCCGGAGTAGGTGAAACCGTGGTTGAAGTCGCCGCCCTCATTGAGCACGTCCACCACTTCGTCACGCACGATCAGGCCGCCCATCGGGATGTAGCCCGAGGTCAGACCCTTGGCGATGGTCATCATGTCTGGCTTGAGGTCGTAGAAATCGCTGCCGAACCACTCGCCGGTACGACCGAAACCGCAAATCACTTCGTCAGCCACGAACAGAATGTCGTACTTGGCGAGGATTTCCTTGATGCGCGGCCAGTAAGTCTCTGGCGGAATGATCACGCCACCGGCACCCTGGATCGGCTCGGCAATAAAGGCACCGACGTTGTCGACGCCGACTTCCAGAATCTTTTCTTCCAGCTGATTGGCCGCCCACACACCGAACTCTTCCGGGGTCATTTCGCCGCCTTCGCTGAACCAGTACGGCTGGGCAATGTGAACGATGCCCGGGATCGGCAAATCGCCCTGTTCGTGCATGTACGTCATACCGCCCAGGCTCGCGCCGGCCACGGTGGAACCGTGATAGCCGTTCTTGCGGCTGATGATGACTTTCTTGTTCGGCTGGCCCTTGATCGCCCAGTAGTGACGAACCATACGCAGCATGGTGTCGTTGCCTTCGGAGCCGGAACCGGTGAAGAACACGTGGTTCATGCCTTCAGGCGCGATGTCGGCGATAGCCTTGGCCAGTTCCAGTACCGGCGGATGCGCAGTCTGGAAGAACAGGTTGTAGTAAGGCAGTTCGCGCATCTGTTTACTGGCGGCATCGGCCAGTTCATCGCGACCATAACCAATTGCGACACACCACAGGCCGGCCATGCCATCGAGGATCTTGTTGCCTTCGCTGTCCCAGAGGTAAACGCCCTTGGCGTTGGTGATGATCCGCGGGCCTTTCTCTTTCAGCTGTTTGAAATCGCTGAACGGAGCCAGGTGGTGATCATTGCTCAGGGTTTGCCATTCACGGGTTTGCGGATTGTTGCTGGTCATACGAATCTCCTAAAAAAATCACGTGAAGGCGCCGCCAGGCAGCGGCGGCGCCCGGCGTATCAGACGGCAAAGAGCAGGAATTCCCTTTCCCACGAACTGATCACGCGCTTGAAGTTTTCATGCTCGGCCCGCTTGACCGCAACGTAGCCAGTGATGAAATTTTTGCCCAGGTAACGCTCGATGGTCGCGCTGTTTTCCATGCGTTCCAGCGCGTCTTCGATGGTCAGCGGCAGGCGCAGGTTGCGGCGTTCATAGCCACGCCCCACTACCGGCGCACTCGGGTTCAGGCCTTCGACCATGCCGATGTAACCGCAGAGCAGGCTCGCGGCAATCGCCAGGTACGGGTTGGCATCGGCGCCCGGCAGGCGGTTTTCCACCCGACGGTTTTGCGGCCCCGCATCCGGCACCCGCAGGCCCACGGTGCGGTTCTCTTCGCCCCACTCCACGTTCACCGGCGCCGAGGTATCCGGCAGGAAGCGGCGGAACGAGTTGACGTTGGGTGCGAACAGCGGCAACAGCTCGGGAATGAGTTTCTGCAAGCCACCGATGTGGTGCAGGAACAACTGGCTCATGGTCCCGTCGTCATTGGAGAAGATGTTCTTGCCGGTCTCGATGTCGATGACGCTCTGGTGCAAGTGCATGGCACTGCCCGGCTCGCCGGTCATCGGCTTGGCCATGAAGGTCGCGGCGACGTTGTGCTTGAGCGCGGCCTCGCGCATGGTGCGCTTGAACACCAGGATCTGGTCGGCCAGGGACAGGGCATCGCCGTGACGGAAGTTGATTTCCATCTGCGCGGTGCCGTCCTCGTGGATCAGCGTATCGAGGTCCAGGTCCTGCAATTCGCACCAGTCGTAGACGTCTTCGAACAACGGATCGAATTCGTTCGCCGCTTCAATGGAGAACGACTGGCGACCGATTTCCGGGCGACCGGAGCGGCCGACCGGCGGCTGCAACGGATAGTCCGGGTCGTCACTGCGCTTGGTCAGGTAAAACTCCATTTCCGGCGCCACGATCGGCTGCCAGCCTTTGTCGGTATAGAGTTTCAGGACTTTCTTGAGCACGTTGCGCGGCGACAGCTCGATCGGGTTGCCTTGCTTGTCGTAGGTATCGTGGATGACGATGGCGGTCGGCTCGATGGCCCACGGCACCAGGTACACCGCGCTCTGGTCGGGGCGGCAGATCATGTCGATGTCGGCCGGGTCGAGCAGTTCGTAATAGATGTCGTCTTCGACGTAGTCGCCGGTCACTGTCTGCAACAGAACGCTTTCTGGCAGGCGCATGCCTTTTTCGGCGATGAATTTGTTGGTCGGCGAAATCTTGCCCCGGGTAATCCCGGTCAAGTCGGCGATCATGCATTCGACTTCTGTGATCTTGTGGTTTTTCAACCAATCGGTGAGCTGGTCGAGGTTGTTACTCATAAATGCCTCTAGGCTTGAGTTGTCTGACCCTTTTGAGGTCAGGCGTTGTTTGACGCATCGGCGTCGCGTTGTAGAGCGTTTGCGCGGCAGATTATCGTGCTTGGCAACACGGCTGCAGAGGCCGGGCGTGCAGAATCGCGAGCGGTGCCCTGAACAATGGTCAGGCCGCTATTGTGAATCGGTTCTATATTGAATGGAGTAACCGTAATGGGGGTGCCATCGCGACCGTCCAGAATATCGGACGGGGACGGTTGAACCGTCACGGATGGGAGGATCACCAGAACCGCCGGGGCCACGGAACGGACGGACGTGTCATCACTGATGTGATAAGCATGCCGACCGACCTGTCTTGAGCAGTCGGTGACGCCGATTATCGGCAGGCGAGACATGAAGCACCCCGGTATTATTGCTGTTATGGGTTTGATTCGAGCTTAGCCTTGTTCATTTTTTTACACAACACCCCCGTAAAAAATACAACACGGCCCGCTCAAGCCTGCGGGCGCCATAGAGGCCAAGGGCATAAAAACGCCCCAAAGTGCCTCAAAAAAGCCACACGGGCGCTTTTTTAGGGCAAAAAAGGCCTCGCTTGACTTCGGCATGCCGTTCGGGTTGACTGGAATCTGAAAAGATCAATGATTGATATTTTTAACAACAAAGGTGTTGCATCATGTCGGTACCCCCGCGTGCCGTTCAGCTTAACGAAGCGAACGCGTTCCTTAAGGAACATCCTGAGGTTCTGTACGTTGACCTTCTGATTGCGGATATGAATGGTGTGGTGCGCGGCAAGCGCATCGAACGCACCAGCCTCCACAAGGTTTACGAGAAAGGCATCAACCTGCCGGCCTCTCTATTTGCTCTGGATATCAATGGCTCGACGGTGGAAAGCACCGGCCTGGGCCTGGACATCGGCGATGCTGACCGAATCTGCTATCCAATCCCCGATACCCTATGCAACGAGCCATGGCAGAAGCGCCCGACCGCGCAACTGTTGATGACCATGCACGAACTCGAAGGCGAACCATTCTTCGCCGACCCGCGTGAAGTGCTGGCCAATGTGGTGCGCAAGTTCGACGAAATGGGCCTGACCATCTGCGCCGCGTTCGAACTGGAGTTCTACCTGATCGACCAGGAGAACGTGAACGGTCGTCCGCAACCGCCGCGCTCGCCGGTTTCCGGCAAACGTCCGCACTCGACTCAGGTCTACCTGATCGACGACCTCGACGAATACGTCGACTGCCTCCAGGACATTCTGGAGGGTGCCAAAGAGCAAGGCATTCCGGCCGACGCCATCGTCAAGGAAAGTGCCCCGGCGCAGTTCGAAGTCAACCTGCACCACGTGGCTGACCCGATCAAGGCCTGCGACTACGCGGTCCTGCTCAAGCGCCTGATCAAGAACATCGCCTACGACCATGAAATGGACACCACCTTCATGGCCAAGCCTTACCCAGGCCAGGCGGGTAATGGTCTGCACGTCCACATCTCGATTCTCGACAAAGACGGCAAGAACATTTTTGCCAGTGAGGATCCCGAGCAGAACGCCGCACTGCGTCACGCGATCGGCGGTGTGCTCGAGACCCTACCGGCGCAGATGGCTTTCCTCTGCCCGAACGTCAACTCCTACCGTCGTTTCGGCGCACAGTTCTACGTGCCGAACTCGCCGTGCTGGGGCCTGGATAACCGCACCGTGGCGATTCGCGTACCAACCGGCTCCGCCGACGCCGTGCGCATCGAACATCGTGTAGCCGGCGCCGATGCCAACCCGTACCTGCTGATGGCTTCGGTCCTGGCAGGCGTGCACCACGGCCTGACCAACAAAATCGAGCCTGGCGCCCCGGTCGAAGGCAACAGCTACGAGCAGAACGAGCAGAGCCTGCCGAACAACCTGCGCGATGCACTGCGCGAGCTAGACGACAGCGAAGTCATGGCCAAGTACATCGATCCGAAATACATCGATATCTTCGTGGCCTGTAAAGAGAGCGAGCTGGAGGAGTTCGAACACTCCATCTCCGACCTCGAGTACAACTGGTACCTGCATACCGTGTAAGCGGTTGCAGTAGTGAAGAAACGCCGCCGGCCTCACAGCCTGCGGCGTTTTTTTATGGCCAACATTGCTCCCTGTGGCGAGGGGGCTTGTCGGGGCGCCGCACCGCCCCGTTGGGCTGCACAGCAGCCCCAAAAAATGCGCCCTCATGTGTATCAGACATACCGCGATTACCGGGTTTGGGAGTGCTTCGCCCTCCAACGGGGGCAAGCCCCCTCGCCACAGGGTATGGATCATCCTCGCGCTCTGCGTACAATGCCCGCAGCCCCGCAGGAGACTCCAATGACACGCGTAGCCACCCCCCGCAAACCCCGTGCACGCAGCCAGGCCCGGATCGATTCGATACTCGATGCGGCCCGCACGCTGCTGGCTGCCGAGGGCGTGGCCAGCCTGTCGATCTACAGCGTCGCCGAGCGCGCGGAGATTCCGCCCTCCTCGGTCTACCACTTCTTCGCCAGCGTGCCGGCGTTGCTCGAAGCCTTGACCGCCGACGTCCATGCGGCCTTCCGCGCCTGCCTGCAAGCCCCTATCGACCACCACGCCTTGAATGGCTGGCGCGATCTTTCGCGACTGGTGGAACAACGCATGCTCGACATCTATGCAGAGGACGCCGCCGCCCGCCAACTCATTCTGGCCCAGCACGGCCTGACCGAAGTCACCCAGGCCGACCGCCAGCACGACATCGAACTGGGCGTCCTGATGCACAAGCTGTTCGACCATCACTTCGAGCTGCCGACCTTGCCGAGTGATGTCGATGTGTTTGCCCTGGCCATGGAGCTGGGCGACCGGGTGTATGCGCGCTCGGTGCAGCAGCACGGGCAGATTACGCCGCGCATGGCCGAGGAAGGGATGCGGGTGTTTGATGCTTATGTGGGGTTGTATTTGCCACCGTATATGCCCAAGCGGAACCTCTAGTGCGCTCACTGACCTCATCGCGAGCAAGCTCGCTCCCACAAGGATCTTCAGTGAATTCAGATTCTGTGAACGACAAATAATCCTGTGGGAGCGAGCTTGCTCGCGATGGCCGCACCGCTCAGCTCAAGACAAACACACATGAAAAAACCCCGAAGGGCTCAAACCCTTCGGGGTTGTTGTTTACGCATGTGGCTTACAACTTGGCGATCGACACCTCGGTGGATTTCACAAACGCGATCACTTCACTGCCGACCGCCAGTTCCAGCTCTTTCACCGAGCGTGTGGTGATCACCGAAGTGACAATGCCGGACGCGGTCTGCACGTCGATTTCCGACAGCACGTCGCCGAGGACGATTTCCTTGATGGAGCCTTTGAACTGGTTGCGAACGTTGATGGCCTTGATAGTCATGATGTTGATTCCTGTCGTTGGGTAAGACTTGAGTTATTGAGCCCAGCGCAATTGCGTAGGCAAGGGTGAAACAGGTTCCGGTTCCGGCGGTTGGCCGGGCAGCGCCAGCACACGATTGAGGACTTCGGTTTCCAGTGCCGCCAGCCGATGGGAGCCACGAACCCGAGGGCGCGGCAGTTCCACGTGCAGGTCGAGGCCGACTTCGCCGTCTTCGATCAGGATCACCCGATCGGCAATCGCCACGGCTTCACTGACGTCATGGGTCACCAGCAACACCGTGAAACCGTGCTGCTGCCAGAGCCGTTCGATCAGTTGCTGCATTTCAATTCGGGTCAGGGCATCCAGCGCACCCAAGGGCTCGTCGAGCAGCAGCAGGCGCGGCTGATGAATCAACGCACGGGCCAACGCCACGCGTTGTTTCTGTCCACCGGACAGCGCTGCCGGCCACTCGTGGGCGCGATCGGCCAGGCCCACCGCTTCCAAAGCTGCAAGCGCTTGCGGCCGCCAGTTGCCCTTGAGGCCCAGACCGACGTTGTCGATGATCTTTTTCCAGGGCAGCAAACGCGCTTCCTGGAACATCAGCCGCGTGTCTTCCCGCGCGTCGCTCAATGGCGCGGCACCGGCGAGCAACTCACCGCCGGTTGGTTGATCAAGACCGGCGAGCAAGCGCAGCAAGGTACTTTTGCCGCAGCCACTGCGACCGACCACGGCAACAAACTGGCCCGCAGGAATGTGCAAGTCGATCTCGCGCAGCACCTGCCGCGAGCCGAAGGTCTTTTGCAGCTTGCGCACCGCCAGCGGAATGCCGCGCAGCAGGCGTGGAGGTTGCTCCGCAATCATGCCGCACCTCCCTTGGCAACCTGATAGGCCGGGTGCCAGCGCAGCCAGACACGCTCAAGTCCACGGGCCGCGAGGTCGGCCAGTTTGCCAAGCACCGCGTACATCAGGATCGCCAGCACCACCACGTCGGTCTGCAAGAACTCCCGGGCGTTCATGGCCAGATAGCCGATGCCGGAACTCGCGGAAATGGTTTCCGCCACGATCAACGTCAGCCACATGAAACCCAGGGCGAAGCGCACGCCGACCAGAATCGAAGGCAGCGCCCCCGGCAGAATCACCTGCCAGAACAGGCTGAAACCGCTCAGGCCATAGCTACGCGCCATCTCCACCAACGCCGGGTCGACGTTGCGGATGCCGTGATAGGTGTTGAGGTAGATCGGGAACAACGTGCCCAGCGCCACCAGGAAAATCTTCGCCGACTCGTCGATGCCGAACCACAGGATCACCAGTGGAATCAGCGCCAGGTGCGGCACATTGCGGATCATCTGCACCGAACTGTCGAGCAGGCGTTCGCCCCACTTCGACAGGCCGGTGATGAAGCCGAGCGTCAGGCCGATACCACCACCGATGGTGAAGCCCAGCGCGGCACGCCAACCACTGATCGCCAGGTGTGTCCAGATTTCGCCACTGCGTACCAGACTTACACCGGCCTCGATGACGGCGATGGGTGCCGGCAGGATCCGTGTCGACAACCAACCCGCCGACACACTCAATTGCCATACCGCCAGCAGCAACACCGGCAACGCCCAGGGCGCCAGGCTGTGGATGATTTTCTTCATGACCGCGCCTCAGCTCTGGGACGCGGCTTTGGGAAGAATGTCGTTGGCGACCATCTCGCCGAACGGGCTGACGTAACCGGCGCTCTTCGGCAGTTCAGGACGTTCGACATCGAGGTGCGGGAACAGCAACTCGGCCACCCGGTACGACTCTTCCAGGTGTGGATAACCGGAGAAGATGAAGGTATCGATGCCGAGGTCCGCGTACTCCTTCACGCGGGCGGCCACGGTCGGACCATCGCCCACCAGCGCCGTACCGGCACCGCCGCGCACCAGACCGACGCCGGCCCACAGGTTAGGGCTGACCTCCAGGTTGTCGCGGTTGCCACCGTGCAATGCGGCCATGCGTTGCTGACCGACCGAATCGAAACGCGCCAGCGAAGCCTGGGCACGAGCGATGGTCTCGTCGTCGAGATGGGAGATCAGCCGATCCGCGGCTTTCCAGGCTTCATCGTTGGTTTCGCGCACGATCACATGCAGACGAATGCCGAAGCGCACGGTGCGTCCGAGCTTGGCGGCCTTGGCTCGGACCTGTTCGATTTTTTCCGCGACGGCGGCCGGTGGCTCGCCCCAGGTCAAGACCATTTCCACCTGTTCGGCGGCCAGGTCTTGCGCGGCTTCAGAGGAGCCGCCGAAGTACAGCGGCGGACGCGGCTGCTGGATCGGCGGATAGAGCAACTTCGCGCCCTTCACGCTGATGTGCTGGCCGTCGTAATCGACGGTTTCACCTTCCAGTACCCG
Organism: Pseudomonas jessenii; assembly: GCF_002236115.1. Taxonomy (GTDB): domain Bacteria; phylum Pseudomonadota; class Gammaproteobacteria; order Pseudomonadales; family Pseudomonadaceae; genus Aquipseudomonas; species Aquipseudomonas jessenii. The sequence continues at coordinate 341,875 of NZ_NIWT01000005.1, forward strand.
GCGCCAGATGCGGGTGAATTCCACCGAGGCCTGATAGCGTTCTTCGTGGCTGAGGAACAGACCATCGCCCGCCAACTCTTCCGGATCACCACCCGTCACCAGGTTGAACAGCGCACGACCGCCGGACAGTCGATCCAGGGTCGCGGCCTGACGCGCCGCCACCGTCGGGGAAATGATCCCGGGGCGCAGGGCGACAAGGAACTTCAAACGCTGGGTCACAGGAATCAGCGATGCCGCTACCAACCAAGAGTCTTCGCAGGAGCGTCCGGTCGGAATCAGTACCCCGCCAAAACCCAGGCGGTCAGCGGCTTGCGCGACTTGTTGCAGGTAACCGTGATCAACGGCGCGGGCGCCTTCGGCGGTGCCAAGGTAATGGCCGTCGCCGTGGGTAGGCAGGAACCAGAAAATATTGAGGCTCATGGAGTGGTCTCCTTGGGGAATCGATTTATTGGGCTTTGGCAACGGCGGCCGGCGGCGTCCAGATCACGTCTTTGATGCTCAACGGCTTGGGAATCAACTTGAGCTGGTAGAAGCTGTCGGCAATTTTCTGCTGCGCCGCGACCACTTCCGGAGTCAGGAACAACGCGCCATAGCCCTGGCGTTTCACCGAGGTCAGGGTGATGTCGGCTGGCAGGCCGAGCAGCGGTGAAACCTGTTGGGTCACCTCTTGCGGGTTAGCCTTGGACCACTCGCCCACCGCGCGCACTTCTTCCACCAGGGTCTTGATCACCTCGGGATTTTTCTGCGCATAAGGTTTGGTCGCCAGGTAGAACTGATGGTTGTCGACGATGCCCTGGCCATCGCGCAGAGTGCGCGCTTGCAACTGTTGTTCGGCGGCGGCCTGGTAGGGGTCCCAGATCACCCAGGCGTCGACACTGCCACGTTCGAACGCGGCGCGGGCATCGGCCGGCGGCAGGAATACGGTCTGGATGTCGGTGTATTTGAGGCCGGCGTCTTCCAGTGCACGCACCAGCAGGTAGTGCACGTTGGAGCCTTTGTTGAGGACGACTTTCTTGCCCTTGAGGTCCGCCACCGATTTGATCGCCGAGTCCTTCGGCACCAGGATCGCCTCACTGTGCGGCGCTGGCGGTTCGTAGGCGACGTAGAGCAAATCAGCACCAGCCGCCTGGGCGAACACTGGCGGAGTTTCACCGGTGACACCGAAGTCGATGGAACCGACGTTCAGGCCTTCAAGCAGTTGCGGGCCACCGGGGAATTCCGTCCATTGCACGTCCACGCCTTGGGCGGCGAGGCGTTTTTCCAGGGTGCCTTTGGCTTTGAGCAGCACCAGGGTGCCGTATTTCTGATAGCCGATTCGTAAAGTCTCGGCCTGAGCTTGAGTAATGGCGCCGAAGGTGACAGCCGCAGCAAACAGAGCGACCAGACCACGACGCAAAATGACAGGGCGCATGGCGCTCTCCTTTTTGCAGTTGGGTTTTGGCTGCACCTGCTTGCCCGTTGGCGGGCGAGTAAGGCCAGTACTTCAATTTTCGGTGAGGCTTAAATGCTCCAGCGAGCACTCAACAAACGATCATTCAACAGGTTCGGATCGAGCGGCTTGGGCCGTCGCGCCATGGCGCTGAAAAACAGCTCAAGCGATTCATTCAGTCGTTGCTCCAGCTCCGGCGCCAACTGCGCCAGGGCGCTGCCTTCGCCGTAGGCGATCTGGCTGTCGACGGCAAAAATGCCTTGCAGCATTTCCTGAGCCTTCAATGCCGACAGCACCGGCTTGAGCGCGTAGTCCACCGCCAGCATGTGGGCGATGCTGCCGCCAGTGGCCATCGGCAGAACCACCTTGTGGCTCAAGGCGCGTTCGGGCAGCAAATCCAGCACGACCTTCAATGCTCCGGAAAACGATGCCTTGTAAACCGGTGTGGCGATCAGCAGGCCATCGGCGTTTTCAATTTGTTGCAACAAGTCGATCACCTTGGGGCTGTCGAAGCGTGCGTGCAGCAAGTCCTCGGCCGGGAAGTCCCGTACCTGATAACTCACCACTTCCACGCCCTGCCCCTGTAACCAACGCTGGGAGCGATCCAGCAGCACCCCGGATCGAGAGCGCTGACTGGGACTGCCACCGAGTGAGACAACCAACATTCAGACGATTCCTTGCACGGTGTTGGCGATTCGCGGTTTGCGATCTCGCTTCGATGGAGTGACCTTAACAGTTGATTTATATATCCATAAATCATATTTATTCATTTGGTTATACCTTAAAGAAATATAGAAAGCTGTTTCTTCCAGGCAAAAAAACAGGCCGTCGAAACGGCCTGAAATCCCCTGCTTTGTGGATGCTGTTAACTGTGAAACCTGTGGTGTCTGACCCGACGCCTTCGCGAGCAAGCCCGCTCCCACAAGGGGGTACGCGGACAAATGTGGGAGCGGGCTTGCTCGCGAAGGCGGCATCAGCCACACCGTAAATATTGATGACTCACCGATTAGGCTGCGGCGTCAGGCGCAAGTAAGGCTTAACCGCTCGATAGCCCTTGGGAAAACGCTGTTTGATTTCATCCTCATCTTTAAGCGACGGCACGATCACCACCTCATCACCGTCCTGCCAGTTGGCCGGTGTGGCCACCCTGTAGTTGTCGGTGAGTTGCAGCGAGTCGATCACCCGCAGGATTTCATTGAAATTGCGGCCGGTGCTCGCCGGGTAAGTAATCGTCAGCCGGACCTTTTTCTTCGGGTCGATCACGAACAGACTGCGCACGGTCAGGGTGTCGTTGGCGTTGGGGTGGATCAGGTCGTAGAGGTCCGAGACTTTGCGGTCGGCGTCATCCAGGATCGGAAAGTTGACCACGGTGTCCTGGGTTTCGTTGATGTCCTCGATCCACCTGTGGTGCGAATCCACCGGGTCCACCGACAAAGCGATGGCCTTGACGCCGCGCGCTGCGAACTCATCCTTGAGCTTGGCGGTGAAGCCCAATTCAGTCGTGCACACCGGCGTGAAGTCCGCTGGATGGGAAAACAGCACGCCCCAACTATCGCCCAGCCACTGATGGAAACGGATGGTGCCGGCGCTGGAGTTCTGTTCGAAATCGGGGGCGATATCGCCAAGTCTGAGACCCATGGTGCTGCTCCTTGTGAGTGCTTGATGGGTTCAACTGTGCCTGTGTTTTTTATCTATTAAAAAGAATAAATATCGATTTATTTAGATCATAAAGAAATATTAAATATCTATTCACTGGACGTACCCCGCACAACCGGCCGAACATCGCCCCCAAGGTTCGAGAAGGCCTTGAGTTGCTGCAAAGAGGGAAGTTCAAGGCGGGATTACGGGGGTGAACCCGTCTTGAAAATGTAAAAGCCCCGCCCGGTGCAATACCGGGCGGGGCTTTTTTTGTCTCGGTTACGCGAGCGCTATTACAACAGCGGGATCGAGTAGCTGACGATCAGGCGGTTTTCGTCCTGCGAACGCGTGCTCGGCAGGTCGGTGCGCCAGGTCGCGTTTTTCCACGCCAGGCCCAGGTTTTTCAGCGGACCTTCCTGAACGACGTAAGCCACGCTCAGATCGCGCTCCCACTCGGAAGCACCATTGGCCGCCTCGCCACCCTTGGCGTTAACGGTATCGATGTTGTCGCCGTGCAGGTAAACCAGACCCGCCGTCAGGCCAGGTACGCCGACCTTGGCGAAGTCATAGGAGTAGCGTGCTTGCCAGGTACGCTCGCCAGCACGGCCGAACTTCTGGATTTGCGCATCGGTGATGGTGTAGTTCGACGAACCGTCGCCCTGGTTCAGCCAAGGGAAATCGCTGCTGCCGTTGCTGACCTGATAACCGCCACCGAAGGTGTGACCGGCAACGGTGTACAGGAACAGGCCGCTGTACAGGTTGTTGTCGACCTTGCCTTTACCGTTTGGCGCGTTGTAGTTGCCAGTGGTGAAGTACAGCGGGTCGTGACCGTTGGCGCCATCATCAGAGCTGTTGAAATAACGGAAATCCGACTTCAACACGCCAGGGCCGATTGCCCAGTTGTGCACCAGACCCAGGAAGTGTTGCTTGTAGAACTCTTCCAGATTGCCGTAGTAGTACTGGGCCGTCAGGTCCTTGGTGATCTTGTAGTCGCCACCGGCATAGATGAACTTGTTGCTGTCGCGGAATTTGGTGCCGCGAGTGTTCGCGCCCGAAATCGACATCTGCTCATTGTTGCTGGAGTTACGGCCTTTAACGGCTTCGATCTGGCCACCAACCAGGGTCAGATCCTTGATGTCGCCGGACGTGATCTGGCCACCCTGCCAGGTTTGCGGCAGCAGACGACCATCGTTGGTCACGATCACCGGGTTTTTCGGCTGCAGGGTGCCCAGCTTCAATTCGGTCTGGGAAACCTTGGCTTTGGCCGTCAGGCCCAGGCTGGAGAAATCATCAACTGCCTCGCCGTTGGATTTGCTCGGGAAAACCGTGCCGCCGTAAGAGGTCGCCGTGGCGCCGTTGGTACCGCCGCCCGAATCCAGTTTCACGCCCAACAGGCCGATTGCATCGATGCCGAAGCCGACGGTGCCCTGGGTGTAACCGGAGATGAAACGCAGATCGAAGCCTTGGCCCCACTCTTCGTTTTTGTTGGCACCGGCTCCGTCACGGTAGTCGGTGTTGATGTAGAAGTTACGCAGCCCCAATGTTGCCTTGCTGTCTTCGATAAAACCCGCGGCGCTTGCCTGCTGGGTCAAAACCCCGACGGCCACAGCCATGGCCAAGGTGGACTTGTTCATGTTTCGCTCCTCTCGTTTCTAGTTCTGATGTTCCTGGTCCCGAATCGATTGCCCGGGATCCTGAATGCATAAATTCGCGGCAAACCGTCTAGGCCGGTCATTTGGCGGGCCGCAGGATACATGGCCTTAAAGCCAAAAAGAATTTTTTGATTTTTTTTAATATCACTTAGGAATATGACTTCCCACGACAGATCCGAGGTATCGGCGGCAAGGCCGATTCCTGCACCTGAACTATTGTCGAGGGACGAAATCGCCAAATCCGGGCTCAGGGATGAGTGCCGGACAGGCGCACTTTAAGCGGGATATTTAAAAACTAAAAAGAATAATAAATAATCAGTAAAGATCTTTATGGAATATAAAAAAACAGGCAAAAAAAACCTCGCCAGCAGGCGAGGCTTTTTTACAAGGCTTGTTACAGGAAGCTGTAGGTGTAGTTGAAGATCAGACGAGTCTGGTCAACATCAGGGTTGTTGGAGACTTCACTGCCGCGGTAGACACCATTACGCAGCGTTACGCCGAAGCCTTTGAGAGCGCCCTGCTGGATGGTGTAGTCGATCCGCATGTCGCGTTCCCACTCGGAGCCATCAGGGCCGCTGCCGTTGGTAGCCTTGATGTTGTCGCCATGCAGGTAGGCGATCGAAGTTTTCAGGCCCGGCACGCCCAGTCCGGCGAAGTCATAGGAGTACTGACCGAAGGTGGTGTTTTCACCGGCACGAACAAATCCGTTGATCATGGAGTCGGTGAACAGGTAGAAGCTGGCGCCGCCGTTGCCTTCCGGACGGCCATTGCCATCAACCACGTTGCCCTGGTTCAGGTAGACAAAACCACCGTCATCGCTGACGCGCTGATGACCGAGCAGGAAGGCGTTGCCACCCAGGGTGTAGGTGAACATGGCGCTCCAGGTCTTGTTATCGACCTCGCCCGGGTTCCTGGCGAAACCGTTGTTGTTGTTGAAACGGAAACCCGGATCACCGTTCTTGCCGTCGGAGCTGCTGTCGAAGTAGCGAATATCAGTCTTGAAGGACTGTTTGGCGTCGATCGGAAACACGTGGATCAAGCCCAGGAAGTCCTGCTTGTAGTAGTCCTTCAGATTCGAGTGGTAGTACTGCAGGGTCAGGTCCTTGGTGACCTTCCAGTCAGCACCACCGTAGTAGAACTTGTTGCTGTCCTCTGTGCCGCCAGCCACGGCCAGGCCGGTGGAGTTCGAAGAGGCGCGACCCGCCGAATGCTCCAACTGACCTGCGTTGAAGGTCACGTTGTCGATTTCTTTCGAAGTGATGGTGCCACCGTCAAAGGTCTGTGGCAGCAGACGGCTGTCGTTCGCGACCAGGATCGGCAAGTTGGGTGCCAGGGCGCCACCCAAGTGGGCTTCGGTCTTCGAGAAGCGCGCCTTGACGTTAGCGGCTGCACGGCTCCATTCGGACACGGCCGAACCATCGCTGTCGCTTGGGAAGAAGGTGTTGTTGTCCGGGTGGTGACCCTTGCCGCCGTCCAGGTGGATACCCAGCAATGCCTGGGCGTCGATACCGAAACCGACAGTGCCTTGGGTGAAACCGGACAGATAATCGAATTTCAGGCCTTCTGCGGACTCTTTCTGATCCGCACCGCCTTCACGGTTATCGTTGTTGTAATACATGGTCCGGGAACTGATGGACGCCTTGCTGTCTTCCAGGAAACCTGCGGCGCCTGCCTGCTGCGCCAAAACCCCTACGGCCACGGCCAAAGCCAAGGTGGACTTGTTCATTGTGTAGCTCCTCTCGATTCTAGTTCTTGTATTCCTGGTCTCGAGTCGTCGCCCGAAATCCTAAGATGCGCGATTAGCGCCAGACCGTGACCCACAAGTCAATCGTAACCATGTGTGTCTACGACCTTTGTCTAACCCCCGATTTTTTGGTCCCTGCCGGGTCATGAATTCGTCATGAACCTGAAAAGAATTACCCGATTCTTTTCTAATACCGTTTAGGAATTTAGCGCTCAATTTTCAGCCCCCCCCAGAACAAAGGGTTCGGCTCATAAGCTAATTCCTAAACGGTATTTATTTTTGCTTTTTTAGATCGATTAGTTTCTGACGCAATCCGGAAACAAATCCTTACCGAAAGGCAGCCCCATGACGATCAAGCGCGCACTATCCAGACCAATTGTTACAGTTTGTGTATCTCTCGCATTTTCTTTCACCGCCCAGGCGGCGAACCTCACCGTCGGCTATCAAACCGGAATCGACCCCAGCAAAGTCCCCCAGGCCGATGGCCTTTATGAAAAAACCATCGGCCAGCCCATCGACTGGCGACGCTTCAACAGCGGCCCGGAAGTGGTCACGGCGATTGCCTCCGGCGATGTACAAATCGGCAATCTCGGCTCCAGTCCGCTGGCCGCTGCCGCTTCGCGCAACCTGCCGATTGTCGCGTTCATCGTCTCGGCCCAGATCAATGCCGCCGAAGCGCTTGTGGTGCGCAATGGCAGCGGCATCGAAAAACCACAAGATCTGATCGGAAAGACCATCGCCACGCCTTTCGTTTCAACCTCCCACTACAGCCTGCTCGGTGCGTTGAAGCACTGGGGCCTGGACAGTTCGAAAGTCAAAGTGGTGAACCTGCAGCCGGCGGAAATCGCGGCAGCCTGGAAGCGGGGAGATATTGATGGCGCGTTTGTCTGGTCGCCCGCCCTGGGGGAAATCCGCAAGAGTGGCAAGACCCTGACCGACGCTGCACAGGTAGGCCAATGGGGAGCACCCACCTTCGAGGTCTGGGTGGCACGCAAGGATTACGCCGAGAAGCACCCGGAGGTGGTGGCCAGATTCGCCAAGGTCACCCTCGACGCCTTTGCTGATTACGCGGCGCATAAAGCCAGCTGGACTGCCGACTCGGTACCGGTGCAGAAAATCGCCAAACTGACCGGTGCCAATGCCGCCGATGTGCCGGAGTTACTGGCCGGTTCCGCATTCCCGGATGCCAAGGCGCAACAGAGCGCCGCGCTGCTGGACGGCGGCACGGCCAAGGCCATTGGCGAGACGGCGAAATTCTTGAAGGAACAAGGGAAGGTGGAGACGGTGCTGCCGGATTACTCGCCGTATGTCAGCGCGAAGTTTGTCGCCGAGTAACATCACCGACCTCTGTAGGAGCGAGCCTGCTCGCGAAAAACCCAAGGACGCCACTGGGCATCTGGTTTACGCGTTATCATTCACGATTTTCGCGAGCGAGCTCGCTCCTACAGGGACCGTATCCTGATCAAAGGGCTTTTTCGAAGATCTTCGAATTACGCTGATAGTTGTACAGCGACGCCCGCGCCGACGGCAGACGATCAACGCTGCTCGGCACAAAACCACGCTCGCGGAACCAGTGAGCGGTGCGGGTAGTAAGGACGAATAATGTCTTCAAACCCTGAGCCCGGGCGCGGGTCTCGATGCGCTCCAGCAATTCATCACCGCGACCGCCATGGCGATACTCCGGATTCACCGCCAGGCACGCCAGTTCACCGGCATCCGAATCGGCAATCTGATACAGCGCCGCACAGGCGATGATCATGCCTTCGCGCTCGACCACGCTGAACTGTTCGATTTCGCGCTCCAGCACCTCGCGGGAACGGCGCACCAGGATGCCCTGCTCTTCCAGCGGGCTGATCAAATCCAGCAAACCACCGACGTCTTCAATGGCCGCTTCGCGTACGACTTCGAACTGCTCCTGGGCCACCAGCGTACCGCCACCGTCGCGGGTGAACAGCTCGGTCAGCAGTGCACCGTCTTCGGCATAACTGACGATATGGCTGCGGGCCACGCCGCCACGGCAAGCTTCGGCCGCTGCATCGAGCAATTCTGCCTGGTAGTTACTGCCCAACCGTTGCAGATGCGCCGGCACCTGCTGCGGACGCAGTTCACGCACCAGGCGCCCGTGTTCGTCGATCAGGCCCAGGTCGGCGCCGAACAGCAGCAGCTTGTCCGCGCCCAGGTCGATGGCTGCGCGGGTGGCGACGTCTTCGCAGGCCAGGTTGAAAATCTCCCCGGTCGGCGAATAGCCCAGCGGCGACAACAGCACGATGGAGCGCTCGTCCAGCAGACGGTTGATGCCCTTGCGGTCGACCCGACGCACTTCGCCGGTGTGGTGATAGTCGACGCCTTCAAGCACGCCGATCGGCCGTGCCGTCACCAGGTTGCCGCTGGCCACCCGCAGGCGCGAACCCTGCATCGGCGACGAAGCCATGTCCATCGACAGGCGAGCCTCAATGGCAATGCGCAACTGGCCAACCGCGTCGATCACGCACTCCAGGGTCGCGGCATCGGTGATGCGCATGCCGTGGTGGTAATGCGGGGTCAGGCCACGGGCCGCGAGGCGCGCTTCGATTTGCGGGCGGGAACCGTGAACCAGCACCAGACGCACGCCCAGGCTGTGCAACAGCACCAGGTCGTGGACGATATTGCCGAAATTCGGGTGTTCAACGCCGTCGCCGGGCAGCATGACGACAAAGGTGCAATCGCGGTGGGCGTTGATGTAAGGCGAAGCGTGACGAAGCCAATTGACGTATTCGGGCATGAACCTGGGCCTGTAATAAATAGCAGCCGAAAAAAGGGCGAAACTGAAAACGCACAGCGGGCTGATGGTTATCGTCGGAACAGGCTTGGCGACACGCGCGCTCTCCTCATGAATACGGGTTGGGACATCGGCAATTTAACTGCAAAACCCTGTAGGAGCGAGCTTGCTCGCGATGGATATGAGGGCACCGAGCTCATCCAGGCAGCCCTCGTCATCGTTAACGTCCATCGCGAGCAGGCTCGCTCCTACACGGGAGTCAGGCAATAGTGTTCGATCAGTTGCCTTAATAGATGCACCGTAGGCTGCAAACGTGACATTTCGAGGTATTCCCCCGGCTGATGGGCGCAGGCGATATCACCCGGGCCAAGCACCAGCGTTTCACAGCCAAGACGCTGAAGATAAGGTGCTTCGGTGCCGAACGCCACTGCTTCGGCGCTGTGGCCGGTGAGCTTTTCGGCAATGCGCACCAACTCTGCGTCCTCGGCCTGTTCGAACGGTGGCACTTCGGGGAACAACGGCGCGTAATCGATCTTGACCTGATGCCGCTCGGCAACCGGCTTGAGCTTCTGCAGGATCTCGGCGCGCAGGACCTTGGGGTCCATGCCGGGCAGCGGCCGCAAATCGAATTCCAGCGAACACTGGCCGCAGATGCGGTTGGGGTTGTCGCCGCCATGGATGCAGCCGAAATTCATCGTTGGCGTCGGCACGCCAAACTGTGGATTGCGGAATTCGCGCTGCCATAACAAGCGCAAGCCACGCAGTTCACCGATGGCATCGTGCATGGCTTCCAGGGCACTGTGGCCCAGGCGCGGGTCGGAGGAATGACCGCTCTGGCCGAGGATGTCGATGCGCTCCATCATGATGCCCTTGTGCATGCGGATCGGCTTGAGCCCTGTCGGCTCGCCGATCACCGCCGCCCGCCCCAGCGGTCGCCCCGCTTCGGCCAGTGCGCGGGCACCGGACATCGAACTTTCTTCATCGCAAGTGGCGAGAATCAGCAACGGCTGTTTGAACGGCTGATCGAGCAGCGGTATGACCGCCTCGATGGCCAGGGCGAAAAAGCCCTTCATGTCGCAACTGCCCAGGCCGACCCAACGACCGTCGACTTCAGTGAGCTTCAGCGGGTCGGTTTGCCACAGCGCACCGTCGAACGGCACGGTGTCGCTGTGCCCGGCCAGTACCAGGCCGCCGGGGCCGGAGCCGAAACTGGCCAGCAAGTTGAACTTGCCGGGGCTGACTTGCTGGATATCGCAGGTAAAACCCAGCTCACCGAGCCATGTCGCCAGCAGATCGATGACCGGGCGGTTGGTTTGATCGAGACTGGGTTGGGTGCAACTGACGGACGGTGCAGCGATCAACGCAGCGAATTGTTCTTTCATCGACGGCAATGGCATCGCTGACTCCCGGCACCTGAATTGAAGTCCATCATAGAACCAACCGATGACAGGAATAAACCGTCTCGGCGCGTACTAACCTTGAGTCCTGTACACTGCACGACCTTGGCAGCCACACATTCCCCCGGCTGCGCTCCCGATCCTGGATTTTCCGGCCATGCAGAAAGAAACCGAAATCAAACTCCGCGTCAGCCGCGAAACCCTCGCCGCACTGCGCGAGCACCCGTTACTGAAAAAACGCAACAAAAGTGGCTGGGAACGCCGTGAGTTGATGAATCAGTACTTCGACACGCCCGAGCGTGACCTGGCGCAGGCCAAAGTCGCCCTGCGCCTGCGCAAGGATGGCGAAGAAGTGATTCAGACCCTCAAGACCCGCGGCCAGAGCGTCGCCGGTCTGTCCGTTCGTAACGAATACGACTGGAACCTGCCCAAGGCCAAGCTCGACCTGAAGAAACTCGACGGCGAATGTTGGCCCGAGGAACTGGCCGAACTGGACAAGAAGACCCTGAAGCCAATCTTCACCACCGACTTCGTCCGCGAACGCGCGGAAATCGCCTGGGGTCGCGGCAAGACCAAAGTGGTTATCGAAGCCGCGCTGGACCTGGGTCACGTCGTGGTCGGCAAGCAGAAAGAAGAAATCTGCGAGCTGGAACTGGAACTGCGCGAAGGCGAACCGGCAGCCCTGCTGGAACTGGCCGCCGAGCTGGCCGAGAAACTGGCCCTGATGCCATGCGATATCAGCAAGGCCGAGCGCGGTTATCGCCTGTACGACGCCCACAGCTATTCGTTGAGCCTGCCGGCACCGCAGATCACCGCTGAAACGCCGCTGGACGACGCGTTCGCCGCGCTGAGCTGGCATTTGCTGGGCAGCAGCCAGCGTCTGGCCGAGCAGTATCGCTTCAACGGTCACTGGCGCCTGTTGCAGGACTGGGTCGAGTGCCTCGCGGAAATGCGCGCGCTGATCAGCAGCCTGGGCCAGGCCGCTCCGCGTCAGTCGACCCACGATCTGCGTATCGCCCTCGATGCCTTGCTGGAAGACTGGCGCCCGCTGGTCCAGGCCGGCCTGGACGATGAAGACGTGCGCAAAGCCGCGCCCGAGCAGTTCCTCGAAGAACTCGAAGACCCGCGTTGGGGCCTGTTCTCCCTGACCACCTCGCGCTGGCTGCTGGCCCGCACCTGGGCCGCCGACCGCAACACCCGTGGCAATCGCCAGGGCGCTGCGCAACTGGGCAGCTGGTTGCCGCGCCTGCTGGGCGAAGAAGCCACTTCGTTGCAACTGCAACGTTACCAGCAACAACCGGAAGACCTGGCCGAGCAACTGCCGCGCATCGAACGCATCCAGGTCTGGCTGCACCATGCGCGCAACGTGCTGGAGATCCCGGAAATGGATCGCCTGTACGGCGAGTTGAACAAGCTGGCGCAACTGGCCAACGAGTCGATCACCGACGAAGTCCTGGATGCACGTAAGCAGCAGGCGATTGCGGTGTATCAGAACCGCGCCTGGAAAATGTTGCTGCGCCTGTAATACCTTTGTGGCGAGGGGGCTTGCCCCCGTTGGACTGCGCAGCAGGCCCATTTTTGGGGTCGCTGCGCAACCCAACGGGGGCAAGCCCCCTCGCCACAAAGTCCCTCAAACATCATCAGCGCAACACCGGCAAACTGGTGGTCGACTTGATCTCCGACAACGCCACGATCGAATTGACCTCCTGAATCCCCGGCACCATCGACAGCTTCTCGAAGAAGAAGCGCTCGTACGCCTCGATGTCCGCCGTGACAATCCGCAGCAAGAAATCCACCGCCCCCATCAGCACGTAACACTCCAGCACCTCCGGAAAGCCGCGAATCGCCTCGGTGAATTCGGTGAAGTTCGAACGCCCGTGGGCATTGAGTTTCACCTCCGCGAAGATCTGCGTGTTCAGGCCGATTTTCTTGCGGTCGAGCAAGGTCACCTGGCCGCGAATGATGCCCTCCTCTTTCATCCGCTGAATCCGCCGCCAGCACGGCGATTGCGAGAGCCCCACCTGCTCGGCGATCTGTGCGCTGGAAAGCGAAGCGTCCTCTTGCAGCAAGGCGAGGATCTTGCGGTCGTAGCTGTCCAGTTCGCTGTGCATAAAAAAACCCTTAACTACGTAATAAGTGAATTGATTTATTCTTCATTTCTGCAATACAGCCAATCATAGAGAAGAAATACCCGGCACAGGATGTAAACATTTCTCCAATGATTCTGGAGCCTGACCATGCCGTATCTCGAAACCGTGAACACCCCACCTGCCCGCGCCGATGTCTGGAACGTCGGCAACGCCCATTGCCGGGTTCGCTATCAAATGACGGCCGAGGCTGAACCGGACCTGCTGTGTCGCGCCCTCAATCTGTTCGCCCTGCAATTGCTCACGCCGGAGCAGGTCAGCGCGCAGCGCCAGGACGACTGGCTGACCATCGAAGTTGTCATCGACGGTTTGAGCTGGCACCGCGCGCAAGTGATTGCGGAAAAACTTCGCAACCTGATCAGCGTCTGCTCGGTGGAGCTGCAAGAAGCTGATGCCCCATGGACCGAAGCGGTTCAAGCGGCGGGCTGAAAAACTCCGAAACGGCTTTGTCGGGTAGTGGCCCAGCGGTCAGCCGAGCCACGGCTATCCTTTGCGCACTGTCGTTCAAAAGGAGCCCGCATGTCCGTACAAATCGCCCTTCAGGACCGCTGGCTGGATCTCAATGATCTACTGCGCGAACTCGTCGCCCAGGGCTTTATCAGCCAGGATTCGGCCGAACACGCACTCAATGCCCGCCGCCGCAACGCCTCCCTTGGGCAGATGCATCCGCTGGAGTTCATTGCCAGCCAACAGCTGGACGATCTCAGCCGCCCCGGCAAACCGCTGGACCTCGAGAGCCTGACCCTGTGGCTGTCCCGGCAGGCCGGCCAGCCTTACCTGCGCATCGACCCACTGAAAATCAATGTCGCGGCCGTGACCCCGCTGATGTCCTATGCCTTCGCCCAGCGCCACAAGATCCTCGCGGTAGCCATCGACCGCGAGGCGGTAACCGTGGCCAGCGCCCAGCCTTATGTCAGCGGCTGGGAGGCTGACCTGACCCACGTGCTCAAATTGCCGATCAAGCGTGTGGTGGCCAACCCCGTGGACATCCAGCGCTTGAGCGTCGAATTCTTCCGCCTGGCCAAATCGGTCACCGGGGCGAACAGCGCCGACCCGCAAGTCAGTACCCTCGGCAATTTCGAACAGCTGCTCAACCTCGGCGCCAGCGACCAGGAGCCGGACGCCAACGACGCCCACATCGTCAATATCGTCGACTGGCTGTTCCAGTACGCGTTCCAGCAACGCGCCAGCGACATCCATATCGAGCCCCGGCGCGAGCAAGGCACGGTGCGCTTTCGCATCGACGGCGTGCTGCACAACGTCTATCAATTCCCGCCCCAGGTCACCATGGCCATCGTCAGTCGCCTGAAAACCCTGGGGCGCATGAACGTCGCGGAGAAACGCAAACCCCAGGACGGCCGGGTGAAAACCAAGACTCCGGATGGCGGTGAAGTCGAATTGCGCTTGTCGACACTGCCCACGGCCTTCGGCGAAAAAATGGTCATGCGGATCTTCGATCCGGAAGTATTGCTCAAGGACTTCGACCAGCTTGGTTTCTCCGCCGACGACCTGCGCCGCTGGCAAGACATGACCCGCCAGCCCCACGGCATCATCCTCGTCACCGGGCCGACGGGCTCGGGCAAGACCACCACCCTCTACACCACCCTGAAAAAACTGGCGACGCCGGAGGTCAACCTCTGCACCATCGAAGACCCGATTGAAATGGTCGAGCCGGCGTTCAACCAGATGCAGGTCCAGCACAACATCGACCTGACCTTCGCCGCTGGCGTGCGCGCGCTGATGCGGCAAGACCCGGACATCATCATGATCGGCGAGATCCGCGACCTCGAAACCGCGGAGATGGCGATCCAGGCGGCGCTCACCGGGCACCTGGTGCTGTCGACCCTGCACACCAACGACGCGCCCAGCGCCATCAGCCGTCTTCTGGAGCTCGGTGTGCCGCATTACCTGATCAAGGCCACAGTGCTTGGCGTCATGGCCCAGCGACTGGTACGAACCCTGTGCCCGCACTGCAAGGCGCCGCTGACGCTGGGCGAAGACGACTGGCAAACCCTGACCCGTCCCTGGCAAGCACCGTTGCCGGCCAATGCCCAGCGTGCCATCGGTTGCGTGGAATGCCGCGACACCGGTTATCGCGGTCGCGCCGGGGTCTACGAAATCATGCAACTGAGCGATGGCATCAAGGCGTTGATCAGTCCCGACACCGATCTGCTGGCCGTGCGGCGCCAGGCATTCAAGGAGGGCATGCGCAGCCTGCGGTTGTCAGGAGCGCAAAAGGTCGCCGCCGGGCTGACGACTATCGAGGAGATTCTGCGCGTGACTCCCCAGAGCGAGCAGAACTGAGCCCGGCTGTACTGATCCGGCATCGGCACAGCTACACTCCAGCCATTGCAACTCCACAGATCCACACATCAACAAGGAAACGTTATGCAGATCGGTAGTGTGCTTTTGCTTTTTGTCGGCCTGGTGGTCGCCATTCTGTTCATGGGTTTCAAGGTCGTGCCCCAAGGCTTTGAATGGACCGTCGAGCGTTTCGGTCGCTACACCAACACGCTCAAGCCGGGGCTGAACGTCATCATTCCGGTCATGGACCGCATCGGCCGCAAGATGAATGTGATGGAAAGCGTGCTGGATATTCCGCCACAGGAAGTCATCACCGCCGACAACGCCACGGTGCAAATCGACGCCGTGTGTTTCTTCCAGGTGGTCAACACCGCCCAGGCGGCCTACGAGGTCAACAACCTCGAACACGCCATCCGCAACCTGCTGCAAACCAACATCCGCACCGTGCTCGGCTCGATGGAGCTCGACGCCATGCTCAGCCAGCGTGACGGGATCAACGAAAAACTGCTGCGCACCGTCGACGAAGCGACCGCGCCTTGGGGCATCAAGATCACCCGGATCGAGATCAAGGACATCAGCCCGCCCGCCGACCTGATGGCGGCGATGTCGGGGCAGATGAAAGCCGAGCGAATCAAGCGTGCGCAGATCCTCGAGGCCGAGGGCCTGCGCGCCGCAGCGATCCTGACCGCCGAAGGCAAGAAGCAGGCGCAGATCCTCGAAGCCGAAGGCAGTCGCCAGGCCGCATTCCTGGAAGCCGAAGCCCGCGAGCGGCAAGCCGCGGCAGAAGCCCAGGCCACTAAAGTCGTGTCCGAAGCCATCGCCAGCGGCAACGTGCAGGCGGTGAACTACTTCGTGGCGCAGAAGTACATCGATGCGCTGGGCAAGTTGTCCTCGGCCAACAACAGCAAGGTGATCCTGATGCCGCTGGAAGCCAGTTCGATGATCGGCGCGGTGGGCGGCATTGGCGAAATCGTCAAGGCCACTTTCGATAACAAGAAAGCCTGAGGCACGCCATGTGGGCATTTTTGCAGCACCTTTCATTCTGGGACTGGTTGGCGCTGGGCACGGTGCTGTTGATTCTCGAAGTGTTCGGCGCCGGCGGTTATCTGCTGTGGATCGGTATGGCCGCGGCAACCGTGGGCGTCTTGACCTTCCTGATGCCGGACCTGTCTTGGGAATGGCAGTTTCTGTTGTTCGGCCTGCTGTCGATCACCACCGCGTTGTACTGGTGGCGGCGTCAGCGCACGGCGATGCGTCCCAGTGATCAGCCGCACCTGAATCTGCGCGGCCAGGAACTCATCGGCAAAACCTTCGTGGTGCATGAAGCGATTGTCGACGGTCGCGGCAAGATCAAGGTGGCTGACGGCGTGTGGATGGCCCGCGGGCCGGACACCGCCACTGGCAGCCGCGTGCGGGTGGTCGGCCAGCAAGGCGCCATCCTGCTGGTCGAAGCGGCGGATTAAGCGACCACGGAACTCGATTGGGGGTTGGCAATCCAACCGCGTAGTCAACCCAGTGGAGTCACCCTGTCATGCGTTTCAAACTTGCTGTCGCTACCGTCGCGCTGTTGTCCCTGCCTGTCGGTTCGGCGATGGCCGATACTTTTTGGCGTAACGTTCTTACGTCCGGTGCAACCACCGGTTCGAGCTATCTGACATCCAAGGATAACAAGCTGGTCGTCGCGGCCCAGGACGATGCCAGCAGCTTCGTCGCCAGTGACGGCGGTATCCGCGGTCCGTACCTGGAAGCGGCCATGCAGAAGGTCCGCGCCGAAAACCCGGGCCTGCAAGCCACGGACATGGAACTGGCGAACGCGATCCTGGCGAAGAATGCCGTGGCTTCGGAATAAGCGTTGCGAATAAAAAATGCCGCTCAATTGAGCGGCATTTTTTTGCCTGGCGAACGCAAATCTCATGTTCACCGAGCCCCCCTGTGGGAGCGAGCTTGCTCGCGATAGCGGTGGATCAGTAAAAACTTCATTGACTGTCACACCGCAATCGCGAGCAAGCTCGCTCCCACAGGGGTTATGTACAACCTGGGAAGTCAGCGGTAATCATCCACCGGCACACACGCACAAAACAGGTTCCGGTCCCCATACACATTGTCCACCCGGTTCACCACCGGCCAATATTTGTGAGCCTTGGTGTGCGCGTCCGGCGTGACCGCTTGCACGATGCTGTAGGGTCGTTCCCACACGCCGGTGATATCGGCCAACGTATGCGGCGCACCTTTCAACGGGTTTTCTTCAGCCGGCCAATTACCGTTCTGCACCTCGTTGATTTCCGCGCGGATGCTCAGCATCGCCCCGATGAACCGGTCCAGCTCCGCCTTCGATTCACTTTCGGTCGGTTCGACCATCAGCGTCCCCGGCACGGGAAACGACATGGTCGGGGCATGGAAGCCGTAATCCATCAGACGCTTGGCCACGTCCTCCTCGGTAATGCCGGTCAACGCCTTGAGCGGTCGCAGGTCGAGGATGCATTCGTGGGCCACCCGCTCGTTGCGCCCGGTATAGAGCACCGGGAAAGCACCGGACAAATGCCGCGCCAGGTAATTCGCGGCCAGGATCGCCACTTCGCTGGCGTCCGCCAGTTGCGGGCCCATCATGGCGATGTACATCCAGCTGATCGGCAAAATGCTTGCGCTGCCCCAGGGCGCTGCGCTGACAGCACCATTTTGCGGGTGCGGCCCTTCGATCGGCACCACCGGATGGTTGGCCACGAACGGCGCCAGATGTGCCCGAACACCAATCGGCCCCATGCCCGGCCCACCGCCACCATGGGGAATGCAGAAGGTCTTGTGCAGGTTCATGTGCGAGACATCGGCACCAATATCGGCCGGCCGCGCCAACCCCACCTGAGCGTTGAGGTTGGCGCCATCCATGTACACCTGCCCCCCGTGCTGGTGGATCACCTCACAGATTTCGCTGATGCCTTCCTCATACACCCCATGGGTCGAAGGGTAGGTCGCCATCAGGCAGGCGAGTTTTTCGGCGGCCTGCGCGGCTTTTTCCTTGAGGTCATCCAGGTCGACGTTGCCCGCCTCGTCGCACTCGACGATCACCACGCGCATCCCGGCCATTTGCGCCGACGCGGGATTGGTGCCGTGAGCCGACGAAGGAATCAGGCAGATATCGCGGCCGCCCTGTTGCCGGCTCTCATGGTATTTGCGGATCGCCAGCAGCCCGGCGTATTCGCCCTGGGCACCGGAGTTGGGTTGCATGCAAATCGCGTCGAAACCGGTGATCGCGCACAACCAGCGCTCCAGTTCTTCGATCATCAGCCCATAACCGGCTGCCTGTTCCTTGGGCACGAACGGGTGCAGGTTAGCGAACTGCGGCCAGGTAATCGGGATCATCTCGCTGGTGGCGTTGAGCTTCATGGTGCAGGAGCCCAACGGGATCATCGATTGATTGAGCGCCAGGTCCTTGTTTTCCAGCTGCTTGAGGTAGCGCAGCATCTCGGTTTCGCTGTGATGGGCGCTGAACACGGGGTGACGCAGATAAGGTGAGGTTCGCGCCAGCCCCTGGGGAATTCCGCCAGGCAAGACTTCGGCATCCAGGTCGTCGATGCTGAGCCCGTGATCGGCCCCCAGGAACACGTCGAACAGCTTCGCCACGGTGCCTTCGTCGCAGGTCTCGTCGAGACTCAAGCCCAATTGGCCGCGCCCGAGAATGCGCAGGTTGATCTGCGCAGCCCGGGCACTTTCGATGATGGCGGTCTGGGTCCCGCCGACTTCCAGCGTCAGGGTGTCGAAGAAGTGCCGGTTCACCCGGATGATACCGTTGCGCTCAAGCCCGGCGGCAAGGATGCAGGTCAGCCGATGAACCCGCTGGGCAATCCGCTTGAGCCCTTCGGGGCCGTGGTAGACCGCATAGAAACTGGCGATATTGGCCAGCAGCACCTGGGCCGTGCAGATGTTGGAGTTGGCCTTCTCCCGGCGAATGTGTTGCTCGCGGGTTTGCAGGGCCATGCGCAGGGCGGTGTTGCCCCGCGCATCTTTCGAAACACCGATGATCCGCCCGGGAATCGCACGCTTGTATTCATCGCGGCTGGCAAAAAATGCCGCATGAGGCCCGCCGTAGCCCATGGGCACGCCAAATCGCTGGGACGAGCCGAACACCACATCGGCACCCAGTTCACCCGGCGGAGTCAACAACAACAGGCTCAGCAAATCCGTGGCGACACAGGCCAGAGCCTGTTGCGCGTGCAGGTGATCAATCAGCGGTCGCAGGTCGTGGATTTCACCGTGGGTGTCAGGGTATTGCAGCAGCGCGCCGAACACCTGGTGCCGCTTCAAGTTATCCACAGTGTCGACGATCAGATCGAAGCCGAAACCTTCAGCGCGGGTCTGCACCACGGAAATGGTTTGCGGGTGGCAGTTTTCGTCGACAAAGAACAGGTTGCTTTTGGACTTGGCGACCCGCTTGGCCAGGGCCATGGCCTCCGCCGCGGCGGTGGCTTCATCGAGTAGCGAGGCATTGGCCAGTTCCAGGCCGGTCAGGTCGATGGTCAGTTGCTGGAAGTTCAGCAGCGCTTCAAGTCGCCCTTGGGCGATCTCTGGCTGATAGGGGGTGTATGCGGTGTACCAGCCGGGATTTTCCAGCACATTACGCAGAATGACCGCCGGTGTGAGGGTGCCGTGGTAGCCCATGCCGATCAGGCTGGTCCAGACCTGGTTCTGCTCGGCATAACCGCGCAGCTTGGCCAGCGCGGCCTCTTCATCGAGTGCCGGGGGCAGGTCCAACGGCCGGTTGAGGCGGATGCCCGGCGGCACCGTCTGCTCGATCAAATCGACCCGACTGCCCAGGCCGAGGCTGTCGAGCATCGCCTGTTGCTCGGCGGCATCGGGCCCGAGGTGGCGGCGCAGAAAGGCATTGGGGTCGCGTAACTGGCTCAGGGACGGCAATTGGGACATGACGGGCTCTCTCTTGACTGGCGCTCAGCGTCGATGCAACACGGTCAA
Organism: Pseudomonas jessenii; assembly: GCF_002236115.1. GTDB lineage: Bacteria > Pseudomonadota > Gammaproteobacteria > Pseudomonadales > Pseudomonadaceae > Aquipseudomonas > Aquipseudomonas jessenii. The sequence goes on from NZ_NIWT01000005.1 coordinate 361,909, forward strand.
ACCAGCATAGCAGCCACTCTGTAGGAGCGAGCTTGCTCGCGATGACCCCGAGCGCGCCGCGGGGTCTCAAGTTGCAGCGTTATCGTTAACGACCATCGCGAGCAAGCTCGCTCCTACAAGGGAAATTCGCCAGACAACAAAAAGCCCCGACGAGTCGGGGCTTTGGATGACGCTGAAGGCTTACTCGCCGATGGCGGCCTTGTAGCCGGCGGCATCCAGCAGTTTTTCCAGGTCTGCAGCGTTGCTTGGCTTAATCTTGAAGATCCACGCGCCGTACGGGTCACTGTTGAGCAGTTCCGGCGAAGCGCTCAAGTCTTCGTTGACCGCGATCACTTCACCGGCAATCGGGGAGTAGATGTCGGAAGCGGCTTTAACCGATTCAACGACACCCGACTGATCACCGGCAGCAAACACGTTGCCGACCTCAGTCAGCTCGACAAACACCACGTCACCCAGCGCTTCCTGCGCGTGATCGCTGATGCCCACGGTGACGGTGCCATCGGCTTCCAGACGTGCCCATTCGTGACTTTCGGCAAAACGCAGGTCGGCAGGGATATCGCTCATGTTCTGTGTCCTCAGGAAATGGTCGGCGGTCATGTCCGCCAGAAAAGATTAGATCAAGGTTTTGCCGTGGCGTACGAAGGTCGGTTTGACCACCCGGACCGGGTACCACTTGCCACGGATTTCCACTTCAGCGCGGTCGGCTGTTGCCATCGGCACGCGCGCCAGTGCAATCGACTTGCTTAGCGTAGGAGAGAAACTACCACTGGTGATCTCCCCTTCGCCAACATCGGCGATGCGGACCACCTGATGAGCACGCAAAACACCACGCTCCTCAAGGACCAGACCGACCAGTTTGTGCTGTACACCGGCGGCCTGCTCGGTTTCCAGCGCCTTGCGCCCGATGAACTGCCGGGCGGCAGGTTCCCAGGCAATGCTCCAGGCCATATTGGAGGCCAAGGGTGAAATATCCTGCTGGATGTCCTGACCGTAAAGGTTCATGCCGGCTTCGACCCGCAAGGTATCCCGCGCGCCGAGGCCGATGGGAGAAATCCCGGCTCCGACCAGATCGTTGAAAAAGCCTGGCGCCTGATCGGCCGGCAGAATGATTTCCAGGCCGTCTTCGCCGGTATAACCGGTGCGTGCGATGAACCAGTCACCATCGGACAGGCCTTCGAAAGGCTTGAGGAGCTGGATCAGGTTGCCGCGGGACTGACTGACCAATTCGGCAATTTTCTGTCGGGCGTGGGGGCCCTGGATGGCCAGCATCGCCAACTCGGAACGCTCGCGAAGTTGCACATCGAAACCGTCGAGATGCGCTTGCATCCAGGCCATGTCCTGATCGCGGGTGGAGGCGTTGACCACCAGGCGATAACCCTCATCGAGACGGTAGACGATCATGTCGTCGACAATCCCGCCCTGCTCGTTGAGCATGGTGCTGTACAACGCACGGCCTGGGCTGTGCAGGCGTTCGACATCATTGGCCAGTAAATGCCGGAGCCAGGCTTTTGCCTGGGCGCCACCGACATCGATTACGGTCATGTGGGATACATCGAAGACACCGCAATCGCGGCGCACCTGATGGTGTTCCTCGACCTGCGATCCATAATGCAGAGGCATGTCCCAACCGCCAAAATCGACCATCTTCGCGCCGAGTGCGAGATGAAGGTCATACAGAGGCGTACGCTGTCCCATGGGTTTCTCCTTCCGGGCGTGGCGAAGATGCGGGCAGGTGCTGCACGGACTGAATGCCTTGAAACAAAGGGCCTTCAGCCGATTTCAGCTACCTGGTCTGTCAGACGGACCGCACCGAATGCCGCGCATTGTAGCCGCAAGGTGTAGGACTGACACCTAGCTGTTTCGATGTGCTGAGCGTCGGATCAATCCGATGACCGGTAACAGCCCGACCAGTACCAGGGTCAATGCCGGCAAAGACGCCCGCGCCCATTCGCCTTCGCTGGTCATTTCGAAGATTCGCACCGCCAGCGTGTCCCAGCCAAACGGGCGCATCAGCAAGGTTGCGGGCATTTCCTTGAGCACATCGACGAACACCAGCAGCGCGGCGCTCAACGTGCCGGGTAGCAATAGTGGCAGATACACTTTGAAAAACAGTCGTGGCCCACTGACGCCAAGGCTACGTGCCGCTTCGGGCAAAGATGGCCGTATACGCGCCAGGCTGCTTTCCAGCGGTCCGTAAGCCACCGCAATGAATCGCACCAGATAGGCCAGCAACAATGCCGACAGGCTGCCCAGCAGCAGCGGTTTGCCCGCACCACCGAGCCAGCTCGAGAGCGGGATCACCAGTTCGCGGTCCAGGTAACTGAACGCGAGCATGATCGACACCGCCAGCACCGAACCGGGCAAGGCGTAGCCCAGGTTGGCCAGACTGACCCCGGAACGAATGACCCGGGTGGGCGCCAGTCGTCGGGCAAACGCCAGTAACAAGGCGACGCTGACGGTGATCAACGCCGCCATCGCCCCCAGGTACAAGGTATGGACGATCAACCCGGTGTAGCGCTCGTCGAGATCGAAGCGCCCACGCAGCCAGAACCACACCACCAATTGCAGCATCGGGATAACGAAAGCACAGGCGAACACCAGGCAGCACCACGTCGTGGCCGCCAGCGCCTTGACGCCTCGCAGGTGATACAGCGCCTTGACCCGTGGTCGCTCGTTACTTGCCCTGTTCGCCCCACGGGCACGCCGTTCGCCGTAGAGCACGAGCATCACCACCAGCAGTAACAGGCTGGCCAGTTGCGCGGCGGACGACAGGCTGAAAAAACCGTACCAGGTCTTGTAGATGGCCGTGGTGAAGGTATCGAAGTTGAACACCGACACTGCGCCGAAGTCCGCCAGGGTTTCCATCAGTGCCAATGCCACGCCCGCACCAATGGCTGGCCGCGCCATGGGCAATGCCACCCGCCAGAACGCTTGCCAGGGCGATTGACCAAGGACCCGCGCGGCTTCCATCAGGCCTTTGCCCTGGGCAAGGAAGGCTGTGCGGGCCAGCAGGTAAACATAGGGATAGAAAACCAGCACGAGCACGACGATCACGCCACCCGTGGAGCGCACGCGCGGCAGCCGCAGGCCACTGCCAAACCACTCGCGCAGCAGGGTTTGCACGGGCCCGGCAAAATCCAGCAGGCCGACGAAGACGAAGGCCAGCACATAGGCCGGGATCGCGAAGGGCAGCATCAATGCCCAGTCCAGCCAGCGCCGACCGGGGAATTCGCAAAGGCTGGTGAGCCAGGCCAGGCTGACACCCAGGACTGTCACGCCGACACCGACGCCTAGCACCAGGGTCAGGGTATTGCCCAGCAAACGCGGCATCTGCGTGTCCCAGAGATGAGACCAGATCTGTTGATCGATGGTTTGCCAGGACAGCAGCAACACGCTCAGGGGCAACAGGACCAGCGCAGCAATGGCGAAGACGACTGGATACCAGCGGCGTTGGGCGGGATGGGCCACAGGCTTGGTTCTCTACTATCTAATGGATGAGATCGACACTGGCAGGAGCGAGCTCGCTCGCGAAAAACGTCAACGATAATGCGGGAAGCCTGACGGTCCGCGGCGCCCTGACGTTCATCGCGAGCAAGCTCGCTCCTACAGCGTCAGGGGTGCGTAACGCAAAAACAAACGCCCCGCCTAGGCGGGGCGCAGCATAACAGCTGGCTCAGTTCCAGCCAGCCTTGTCCATCATGCGAATCGCCTCAGCCTGGCGCTTGCCGGCGATTTCCACAGGCAAGGTATCAGCAATGAACTTGCCCCATGCGGCGACTTCAGCCGATGGCTGCACGGCCGGATTCGCCGGGAACTCCTGGTTCACGTCGGCAAAGATTTTCTGCGCTTCAGGGGTGGTCATCCACTCCACCAGAGCCTTGGCCGCTTCCGGGTGTGGCGCGTGTTGTGTCAGGCCGATACCCGACAAGTTGATGTGTACGCCACGGTCAGCCTGGTTCGGCCAGAACAGTTTCACCGGCAGGTCTGGCTTCTGCTTGTGCAGGCGGCCGTAGTAGTAGGTGTTGACGATACCGACGTCGCACTGACCGGCGTTGATCGCTTCCAGCACGGCGGTGTCGTCGGAGAACACGTCAGTGGACAGGTTCCTGACCCAGCCCTTGAGGATTTCCTCGGTCTTCCCGGCGCCGTGCACTTCGATCATGGTCGCGGTCAGGGACTGGTTGTAGACCTTCTTCGCCGTGCGCAGGCACAGACGGCCTTCCCATTGCTTGTCGGCCAGCGCTTCGTAGGTGGTCAGTTCACCCGGCTTCACCCGATCTGTGGAGTAGGCAATGGTCCGCGCCCGCAGGCTCAGGCCGGTCCAGGCGTGGGAGGCTGCCCGGTATTGCAGCGGAATATTGGTGTCGATGGTTTTCGAGGTGAACGGCTGGAGGATGCCCATCTGCTCGGCTTGCCAGAGGTTACCGGCATCGACGGTGAGCAGCAGGTCGGCCGGCGTATTCGCGCCCTCGGCCTTGAGCCGCTGCATCAGCGGCGCCTCCTTGTCGGTGATGAACTTCACCTTCACGCCGGTCTTGGCGGTGTAGGCATCGAATACTGGCTTGATCAGCTCGTCGATTCGCGAGGAGTAGACCACCACTTCGTCAGCGGCCTGGGCGGCGGTGCTGCCGATCAGGGTCAAGGCCAGTGCAGTCAGTAGACGCTTCGGTGCCAACATGGGAGCGGTCTCTCGATTGAAAAATGAGGACAAATGATAAGGACTCACATTTAGCTTCTCAATCGAACCCGCTTGCGGAGGAGTTACCAGATGTTGCACAAGCTGGAATATTGGGTGGCCGAACTGTCGCCATCGCGAGCAAGCTCGCTCCCACAGGGTTCTCCAGCGTTCACACAAATTGCATTAACACCCGAATTCCTGTGGGAGCGAGCTTGCTCGCGATGGGGCCTTTAACCTCAACAAAAAATCTCAGGCCTTGGCGAGTGCCGGTAAATCCCCGATCAACCCCAGCGCTTCACGCACGAACAACGCCTTGGCTTCCGGCATCTTCTCCACCATTTTCAACCCGGTATTACGCAACCAGCGCACCGGCAACGGATCGGCCTGGAACAACCGCTCGAAGCCTTCCATCGCCGCCATCAGCGCCAGGTTGTGGGGCATGCGCCGACGCTCGTAACGGCTGAGGACTTTCACATCCGCCAGGCGTTCGCCACGTGTTGCCGCTTGCAGCAACACTTCGGCCAGCACGGCGGCATCGAGGAATCCGAGATTCACCCCCTGCCCGGCCAACGGGTGAATGGTGTGGGCCGCGTCGCCGATCAATGCCAGGCCTTCAGCCACATACCGCTTGGCATGCCGCTGACGCAGGGGCACACACAGGCGCGGGTCGGCGCTCAGCACTTCACCGAGCCGACCTTCAAAGGCCCGCTCCAATGCCTTGCAGAAACCTTGCTCATCCATCGCCATCAGACGTTCGGCTTCGCCGGGTGTGGTCGACCAGACGATCGAACACCAATCCTGCTGGCCGTCCCGCTCAAGGGGCAGAAACGCCAACGGACCGTTATCGGTGAAGCGCTGCCACGCCGTCATCTGATGCGGTTTGACGCAACGCACGCTGGTGACGATGGCATGGTGCATATAATCCCATTCGCGGGTCGCCACTCCGGCCAGGCGTCGCACCGCCGAGTTGGCGCCATCTGCCGCGATCACCAGCGGCGCGCGCAGGGTGCGGCCATCGGCCAGGGTCAGCAGCCAGTCATCGCCGGAGCGGCGCATCTGCTCCAGGCGAGCATTGGCCAGCAACCCCAGGTCGCAATCGTGCAGGCGCTCGAGCAAGGCATCCTGGACCACGCGGTTCTCGACGATATGCCCCAGCACCTCGGCATGCACGCTGGCCGCCGAGAAGTGGATTTGCCCGGTGCCGCTGCCATCCCAGACCTGCATGTCGGTGTAGGGGCTGCTGCGCCGCCCGGCGATGCCGTCCCACACGCCCAGGCGCTCGAGAATCCGCTGGCTGGCGGCCGACAAGGCGCTCACCCGTGGCTCAAACGCTGCCTGAGCGTTGAACGGTTTGACGCTCATGGGGCTGCCGTCCAGCAGCAGGACTTCCAGCCCGCTGTCCTGCAACGCCAGCGCCAGGGCGCTACCGACCATTCCGGCCCCGACAATCAGCAGATCTGCGCGCATTTCCATGCTTTAAGCCTGTCTCTCTTGCGGCTTGAGCCGCTCGTAAAGGGTTTTCCCGACCCGCGCCACCAAGTGGCCGGCGCTGTCATGAATGTCGAACCTGCAAGGCAGGTATTTTATCAATCGCGCCTTGCCGAATCGGCGGATCAGCCAGTTACGCATCTGGACGCGTACCCAGCCCCATCGCCTGCCGGGCAAACCAGCGTTTGGCCGGTGGCAGCAGATCGAGGCCGAGCAAGCCGATGTTGCGCCCCAGGGACACCAGCGGCTGGGTACTGCCGAACAGGCGCGTAACCTGATCGGAGAAACCCACGGTGAGGTCCTGATCGAGACGCTGGTGTTCGCGATAGGCCTGCAACGTGGCGAAGTCGCCCAATGGTTTTTCACTGGCGAGCAAGGCATTGGCCAAAGCCTGGGCATCGCGCAGGGACAGGTTGAATCCCTGGCCGGCAATCGGATGCAGGCTGTGCGCCGCGTTGCCGAGCACCGCCAGATGCGGGCGCACCTGTTCTTCGGCCTCGACCAGTGTCAGCGGATACAGATGCCGCGCACCGACCTGTTTCAATGTGCCAAGGCGATAACCGAACACACCCTGCAACTCGCTGAGGAAGTTGCGCTCGTCGAGGGCTGCCAGGCGTTGCGCGTCCATGCCCAGGCGGGTCCAGACCAATGCGCAGCGATTATCCGGAAGCGGCAGCAACGCCATCGGGCCTTCGTCGGTGAAGCGCTCGAAAGCCATGCCGTTGTGGGCTTCGCTCGGGGTGATGTTGGCGATCAGCGCGCTCTGGTTGTACGGACGCTTGCGGATGCCGATCCCAAGTTGCTCGCGCAGGCCGGAGCGGCCACCATCGGCGAGCACCGCGAGGTCGCATTCCAGAGTGGTTTCATCATTGAGGGTCAGGCGGTAGCCGTCGGTCAGCGGCTCCATGCGGGTGACTTCCGCCGGGCAGTGCCATCTGATCACGTCCTTGTCCAGGCCTTGCCACAGGCATTGGCCGAGCCAGGCGTTTTCAACGACATAACCCAGCGCTGGAACACCCTCTTCCATCGCCGACAACCGCGCCGTCGAGAATCGACCACGGTCGGAAACATGAATCTGCTTGATCGGCTCGGCTCGGCGCGAGACTTCTTGCCAGACACCCAACCGTTGATAGATTTGCCGCGAGCCGAAGGACAACGCCGAGGAACGGGCATCGTAACTCGGTTGCCAGGTGTCGCCAGGAGCGAACGGTTCGATCAACACGATCTTCCAGCCTCGGGCCTTGGCCCCGGCCTGAAGCGCCAGTGCCAGGCTTGCACCGACCAGCCCGCCACCAATGATTGCCAGATTGACTCGACTCATGCTGCCTGTGTCCGCGCGGCGGCCATCAGGGCCTCTATCTCGGCGACGGTTTTCGGCACGCCGCTCGTCAATATTTCACAGCCGGTTTTGGTAACCACTACGTCGTCCTCGATGCGCACGCCGATGCCGCGCCATTTCTTCGCAACATTCTGGTTGTCCGGGGCGATATAGATCCCCGGCTCAACGGTCAGCGCCATGCCGACTTCCAGCACGCGCCACTCGCCGCCGACCTTGTATTCGCCGACGTCATGCACATCCATGCCCAACCAATGGCCGGCGCGGTGCATGTAAAACGCCTTGTAGGCTTCACTGGCGATCAGTTCGTCAACGTCACCACGCAGCAGACCCAGCTCGACCAGCCCGGCCGTGATGACCCGGACCGTGGCCTCGTGCGCCTGATTCCAGTGCTTGTTCGGGGCGATTTCGGCAAAGGCGGCTTCCTGGGAGGCCAGCACCAATTCGTAGATCGCTTTCTGTTCCGCTGAATATTTGCCGCTGACCGGAAAGGTCCGGGTGATGTCGCTGGCGTAGCAGTCGATCTCGCAACCGGCATCGATCAGCACCAGATCCCCGTCCTTGAGCTGCGCGTCATTCTGCTGGTAATGCAGGATGCAGCTGTTGCGCCCCGCCGCGACGATCGACCCGTAGGCCGGCATCTTCGCCCCGCCCTTGCGGAACTCGTAATCGAGCTCGGCTTCCAGGCTGAATTCGTGCAATCCGGCGCGACAGGCCTGCATTGCCCGTACATGCGCCTGGGCGGAAATCCGCGCCGCCTCGCGCATCACTTTCACTTCTGCCGCCGATTTATACAGGCGCATGTCGTGCAGCAGATGATCCAGGGCAACGAATTCGTTCGGCGGCTGGGCACCGAGGTTGGCCTTGGAGCGGATCACGTTGATCCACTCCATCAGGTGGCGATCGAATTCGGGGTTGCTGCCCATGGCCGAATATACCCGGTCACGGCCTTCGATCAGGCCCGGCAGGATGTCGTCGATATCAGTGATCGGAAAGGCATCGTCGGCGCCGAAGTCGCGAATCGCGCCTTCCTGCCCGGCACGCAGGCCATCCCACAGCTCGCGCTCGGCATTGCGTTCGCGGCAGAACAGGATGTATTCGCCATGCACGCGCCCCGGCATCAATACCAGTACGGCCTGGGGCTCGGGAAAGCCGCTGAGGTACTGGAAGTCGCTGTCCTGGCGGTAAACGTGCTCGACGTCGCGGTTACGAATGGCCACCGCGGCGGCGGGCAGGATGGCGATGCTGTTGGGTTCCATCTGCGCCATCAGGGCCTTGCGGCGACGGCTGTATTCCGATTTCGGGATATGGATCATGGGCAGATGGCGTTCCCTGGCAAACGATTAGTGCAGCGACGGTTTGGCGGCGGCCGGTACGTCTTTTTTGGTCTCGGAGAACAGCAGCAGCGGAGCGACGCGCAGGTATTCCATGACTTCCATGTAGTCGTTTTCGCCGTCGTCGGACTCTTCCAGGGCATCCTGCACCTGGGAAATGGCCGCCAGATCCTGCAGCACCTCGGTGGCCTCGGTGCTCAGGGCGCTGCTGTCACGGCAGTTCAGGCCGAAGCCGCTGAGGAAACCCTGGCACCACTGGCCCAGTGCGACAGCACGGTCGGTGAGGGGGGCGTCATCGGTCGGCAAAAGCAGAACGACGGTCACGTCATCGCCCGTTAGCTCGCCCTTGACCATCTCTTGCAAGCCGATCAAGGCGTTGCGAACGTTGTCCTGCGGTTCGCTTTCGAGCAGTTCGGCGGCGTCGATCAACCACTCTTCGGCATTGAAACCGGCGCCGGCACAGCTGCGGCCGAGCAGCAGGCCATGCAGTTCGGCAGGCGAGACGTTATGACCGCTGGAAGTCAGCAGGGTGGCGAAGGCTTGGTACGGGGAATTCTGAATGGTCATGGGCAGCTAGGCGCCAGACGGCGCTATGTCTAGAATGAAGGCCTTGTATCCTACATCGACTACCCCTGTAGGAGCGAGCTTGCTCGCGATGGTCGTCAATGATAACGCTGGGTACCTGACACCCTGCGGCGTTCTCGGGTTCATCGCGAGCAAGCTCGCTCCTACAGTCCGTCACCCATCAGACAGTGAAGACAATGGAAGACACCGACCTGCAAGCGCTGATGGCCAGACTCGAACTGCTGATTACCCGAGTCGAGCAACTTAAGAGTCAAAACGGACTCTTACTAGCTCAGGAAAAGACCTGGCGCGAGGAACGCGCGCACCTCATTGAAAAAAACGAAATCGCCCGGCGTAAGGTCGAATCGATGATTTCGCGCCTCAAGGCCTTGGAGCAAGACTCATGAGTTCAAGCAATAGCGTCACCGTGCAGATCCTCGACAAAGAGTATTCGATCATCTGCCCACAGGAAGAGCGCAGTAATCTGATCAGCGCCGCCCGTTATCTGGACGGCAAGATGCGCGAGATCCGCAGCAGCGGCAAAGTCATCGGCGCCGACCGTATCGCCGTGATGGCCGCGCTGAACATCACCCACGACCTGTTGCACAAGGAAGAACGGCCGGATATCCAGGCCAGCGGCTCGACCCGCGAACAAGTGCGTGACCTGCTCGATCGCGTCGATCTGGCGCTCGCCACCGATCCGGATGTCACCAAAGGCTGATTCGCGCCGCCGCTTGCGGTATAATCCCCTCACTCCCTGGGGTGCTTGCCAGTTGGCGATGTCCCTGAGCCGATTTGCTATACCCTGGAGGTTGCACGTTGGGCTGGTGTGCATGTCCGCTAGACGGAAAGCCTTAAAGCCTACTGCATCTTCCACCTTGAACTTTCGGGTTCAAGGGCTAAGTCGACAGCGGCACATTCGGGGAGCCTGATTTCAGTCCAATGCCGGTTTTGATACCGGCATTGGCGTTTTTACGGGTACGCTTCACGTATCCGCATTGTTGAAGCCCGAATACATGACCGAACCTGCGCTGCTCCCCCGCCCGCAACTTCGACGCATGCTGCGCAAGGCCCGCCGCGCACTGACACCCAGTCAGCAACGCCAGGCCGCTCGCGGGCTGTACAAGCAATTGGCCCAGCAACCGCTGTTCCGCCGCGCCCGGCACATCTCGCTCTATCTACCGACCGATGGTGAAATCGATCCGCGTCTGTTGCTGCGCGCCGCGCAACGCCGGGGCAAAGCCACCTATCTACCGGTGCTCAGCGCCTGGCCGCGAACCAAAATGGTGTTCCAGCGCATCCGTCCCGGGGAAAAACTCAAACCCAACCGCTTCCGTATTCTCGAACCACGGGCCAACCTCGCCCGGCAGCGCAAGATCTGGGCGCTGGATCTGGTGCTGTTGCCATTGGTGGGTTTTGACGATGTCGGCGGACGCCTGGGAATGGGCGGTGGTTTCTACGACCGGAGCCTGGCCTACCTGGCGCGACGAAATGACTGGCGCAAGCCGACGCTGTTGGGGCTGGCCCATGAATGTCAGAAAGTGGCGCGATTGGCTCAGGCGAGCTGGGATGTACCGCTGCAAGGAACGGTGACGGACAAGGCCTGGTATTACGCAGGCTAGGCGCCACTTCGATCAGTGGCGCCGAGGCAACAGGATCAGCGCTTGAAGGCTGTCGACTGTTGCTGCAACTGGGCGAGCTCGACCGGCGCATCGGTCTTGTTGGCCCATAGGCTTTGGGCATAGCCAGTGGTCACGACGCCAAGGCCAAACAAAATGACCAAAATCCATAGTAAATCCGGTTTGCGTTTCATCGATTGCCCCCCAAAGGCACATCAACACGATGACAGCAGCGGTTTCCGTTTGTAGGCCGTGCAGCAGCGTCAAGCTTTAAAGGCCGGCATTTTGCGACAACGTGAACCGCTGCGCAAATGCTGACGTCAACCGACTGTCGGTTTGTCATAAAATCGCCAACAAGCTGCTCAATCACCACGCAAGGAGCAAAAGACATGGCCTATTGGCTGATGAAATCCGAGCCCGACGAACTCTCGATCAAAGGGCTGGAAAAGCTCGGCAAAGCGCGCTGGGACGGGGTTCGCAACTATCAGGCACGCAATTTCCTGCGGACCATGGCGGTGGGGGATGAGTTCTTTTTCTATCATTCCAGCTGCCCCGAGCCTGGCATCGCCGGAATCGGCAAGATTGTCGAAGCCGCGTATCCGGACCCGACGGCGCTGGAGCCAGAGAGCCATTATTTTGACCCAAAGGCCACCCCGGATAAAAACGCCTGGAGTGCGATCGATGTAGCACATGTGGAAACGTTTGCCCGGGTGCTGAAACTGGATTATCTGAAACAGCAGACGGCGCTGGCCGAGTTGCCATTGGTGCAAAAAGGCTCGCGGTTATCGGTGATGCCGGTGACGCCGGAGCAATGGGCGACGGTGATTGCCTTAAAGCCTTGAGCCATTTGTCGCCTGGACTGGCCTCATCGCGAGCAAGCTCGCTCCCACAAGGTTCTGCGGTGGACATGTGATTGTGCTTCAACACCAATCCACTGTGGGAGCGAGCTTGCTCGCGATGACGCCAGCTCAAGCAATTGAAGTCTTACTGAATGATCAAGTTGTTGAACAACAAATCCTCAACCACCGGCTTACCGGTTTCGTCGTTCATCACCTGTTGGGTCTGTTTCAGGGCTTCCTGACGCAGCTTTTCCTTGGCCTCGACGTTGTTCATCGTCTCGGTGGACTGCTGGGCGAACAGTGCGACCAATTGATTGCGGATCAAGGGTTCATTGGCCTTCACCGCCTTGGCGGCCTCGTCACCGGTCACCCGCAACGCCACATCGGCCTTGTAGACCTTGAGTTTCGGCGTGCCGTCCAGCCCGTAGTTACCCACGAACGGCGGGCTCAGGGTGATGTAACTGACCTTCGGAGCTGCATCTTCTTTGGCTTCTTCGGCCACCGCTGCCACAGGCAGAGACAGGGCCAGCATCAACATGATCCACGCTTTCAAAATTCGCTCCTTATCCGGTTTGCGGCCTAGCATAACGACCCGCTGCGCAAGCACAAGCTTATGGCTGACTATCAGGGCCGGGCATGCTCGTTGACCCATCGACCCACACACCTACACTTATCGGCCATCACTCCCAAAGGAATAGCCCTGATGAAAGCCGTGCTGTGCAAAGCCTTCGGCCCTGCCGAATCGCTGGTGCTGGAAGACGTCGCCAGTCCTGTCGCGAAGAAGAATGAAATCCTGCTGGACGTGCACGCCGCCGGGGTGAACTTCCCCGATACGTTGATCATCGAGGGCAAATACCAGTTCAAGCCGCCCTTCCCGTTTTCGCCGGGTGGTGAAGCGGCTGGCGTGGTCAGCGCAGTGGGTGAAAAAGTCAGCCACTTGAAAGTCGGTGACCGGGTCATGGCCCTGACCGGCTGGGGCAGCTTTGCCGAGCAGGTCGCCGTGCCGGGCTACAACGCACTGCCGATCCCGCCATCGATGGACTTCAACACCGCCGCCGCCTTCAGCATGACCTACGGCACCTCGATGCATGCCCTCAAGCAGCGCGGCAACCTGCAACCGGGCGAAACCCTGCTGGTACTGGGTGCTTCCGGCGGCGTCGGCCTCGCGGCGGTGGAAATCGGCAAAGCCATGGGCGCCCGGGTGATCGCGGCGGCCAGCAGCGCAGAGAAACTCGCCGTGGCCAAGGCCGCCGGCGCCGACGAACTGATCAACTACAGCGAAACCAGCCTGAAGGACGAAATCAAGCGTCTGACCGACGGCCAGGGTGCCGACGTGATCTACGACCCGGTCGGCGGCGACCTGTTCGACCAGGCCATCCGCGCCATCGCCTGGAACGGCCGCTTGCTGGTGGTCGGCTTCGCCAGCGGTCGCATTCCCGAATTGCCGGTCAACCTGGCCTTGCTTAAAGGTGCGGCAGTGCTCGGCGTGTTCTGGGGCTCGTTCGCCCAACGCCAGCCGCAGGACAACGCGGCGAACTTCCAGCAGTTGTTTGGCTGGTTTGCCGAAGGCAAGCTCAAGCCTCTGGTGTCCCAGGTGTATCCGCTGAGCAATGCGGCGCAGGCGATCAATGACCTTGGCCAGCGTAAAGCGGTGGGGAAAGTGGTGGTGCAGGTTCGCTGAATCCCTCTGCTAAAAAGCGCGGCCATGTAGCCGCGCTTTTATTGCCGTCAAAGCAACACCCGAATCTCCTCCGGCAAAAACCGCACATACCGACTCGCCGGATGCGCGCTACACCGCTGCACAATCGAACGGACGCTGGCATTGAGCTTGGCAATCAGAGCCAGACGCTTCTCTTCCGGCAATTGAGTCGGTGAAAGCGAGTGGGTCAGGTAACTGCGGGTCCAGCTGAAAACCGGCAGGTCCACCCACGAGGAAGTGGCGATGTTCAACGATGCCCGTGCGATAGCACTGCATTTCAGCCGCTCCAGCTCCTTGTTGACGTGGAAGGGATGTTCGCTGTCCAGCCTGTATTCCATGGGTGCGACCACGAGGATTTGCGCAGGTTGATCCTTGGTAATTGTCCACGGCTTGAATCGCCATTGGTTGACTGCGGCCAATGACGCCTCTTCGAGTTCGGGATGTGCACTTTGCGCAATCACGGCATTACTGACTGATCCATCGGCCTTCACAGTCATGCTGACACGCACCATGCCGGTGACACCCGCCCGATGCAGCGCCTTCGGATAAATCGGCTTTGGGTTGTTCTCGGGTATCAGAAATACCTCCCCGGCCCTGATATCCGCAGAGACCAGCAACAAAATTCCAACCAACCACCACCGCATGTCCCTCTCCCTTCGTCTGCAACGCCAGACTTGGCAACAGCACAAAGGTTAAAGCGCCGGGCCATTCGACATAACGCCATGACTTCTGCTTTAAACGAAGGATCTTTCCTAAAGTCCTGCCCCATTCCGGGCAGATCAAATGCCCCAAACGAAAACAGGTAACGCTTCCTACACCGCCCTTCACTTACATCTGAGCGACATGTTCATAAAGGAACGCGCGACTTCCAACATTTCCGCTGTTTTGTCGATGAGAACCGGTGCTATTTTCGGTAACGAAACTGTAACATTCGTATCCGCAGTCAAAACAAGAAATCTGGAGCTCTTGAATGTTTGCTTTCTTTCGTCCTGCCGCACATCAGGCTCCATTGCCTGAAGAAAAAATAGACAGCACCTACCGACGCCTTCGCTGGCAGATTTTCGCCGGCATTTTCATTGGCTATGCCGGTTACTACCTGCTGCGCAAGAACTTCTCCCTGGCCATGCCGTACCTGATCGATGAAGGCTACTCCCGTGGCCAGCTGGGTCTGGCGATGTCCGCCATCGCGATTGCCTACGGTCTGTCGAAGTTTCTCATGGGCCTGGTGTCCGACCGTTCCAACCCGCGCTTCTTCCTGCCATTCGGTCTTCTGGTATCGGCTGGGGTGATGTTCATTTTCGGTTTCGCGCCCTGGGCGACGTCCAGCGTGACCATGATGTTCATTTTGCTGTTCATCAACGGCTGGGCGCAGGGCATGGGTTGGCCGCCGAGTGGCCGGACCATGGTGCACTGGTGGTCGCAGAAGGAACGTGGCGGCGTGGTGTCCGTCTGGAACGTGGCGCACAACGTCGGCGGTGGCCTGATCGGCCCGTTGTTCCTGATCGGCATGGGGCTGTTCAATGACTGGCACGCCGCGTTCTACGTACCGGCAGCCGTGGCGCTGGCAGTAGCGGTGTTTGCCTTTGTGACCATGCGCGACACCCCGCAATCGGTTGGCCTGCCGCCGATCGAGCAATACAAGAACGACTACCCGGAAGGCTACGACGCCAGCCACGAAGAGGAATTCAGCGCCAAGGAAATCTTCGTCAAATACGTGCTGCGCAACAAAATGCTCTGGTACATCGCCTTGGCCAACGTCTTTGTCTATCTGCTGCGTTACGGCGTGCTGGACTGGGCACCGACCTACCTCAAGGAAGCCAAGGGTTTCACTGTGGATAAAACCTCGTGGGCGTACTTCTTCTACGAGTGGGCAGGTATCCCGGGCACGCTGCTGTGCGGCTGGATGTCGGACAAGATCTTCCGTGGCAACCGTGGCCTGACCGGCATGGTGTTCATGGCGTTGGTGACGGTCGCGACGCTGGTTTACTGGCTCAACCCGGCCGGTAATCCGATGGTCGACATGATCGCGCTGCTGTCCATTGGCTTCCTGATCTACGGCCCGGTGATGCTGATCGGCCTGCAGGCGCTGGAACTGGCACCGAAGAAAGCTGCCGGTACGGCGGCGGGCTTTACCGGTCTGTTCGGTTACTTGGGTGGGTCGGTCGCGGCCAGTGCAGCGATGGGCTACACCGTGGACCATTTCGGTTGGGACGGCGGTTTCGTGCTGCTGGTCGGTGCCTGCCTGTTGGCGATGGCCTTCCTGGCCCCGACACTACGGCACAAACAAATCGCCAGTCAGGGCCGCGAAGCACTCGCTTGATCGGCCTTTGATTTACAGCGCTTGAGCCGCGCCTCCAGATTCCGGTCTGGCATGGCGTGGCTGCGCAGGGCGTGTGCGGTCTGCTCGACATAATCGCGAGTGGTGCCGTAGCGCCCGCAGGCGTTTTCGAACACATGGCTCAGCACATGGTCCGGCAAGTTGCCGGCATAGCTGGGCAGGTGTCGTTCCAGAACAAAACCCAATGCCTGAACCTGGCTGCCATCGTCGAGGCGGCAGTTGAGCCAGTGCGGGCGGTAGGAAGGGAAAGGCATCTCGCGCTGCCAAAGTGCGTAGAGCGAGGCTTCGAGTTGCTCTTCGGGCAAGCGATAGGCGAAACCGCTGCAAGAACCGCCGCGATCCAGGCCAAACACCAGGCCGGGCATTTCCGGGGTGCCGCGATGTTCGTGGGACCACAGGTACAACCCGCGATGGTAGCCATGCACCCGGCCGCGAACCCGCTCAACCGCCGTGCATTCAGGGCGCCAGATCAGCGAGCCATACGCAAACAGCCACACCGGCCCGCCTTTGTGGCGCGCCATGGTCGATTGCATCGAGCTGAGCAGTTGTTCGTGAGTAAGCTGCGGCCCCAGATCGAGCCGCGGAGGGTAAGCCAGATTCAAAAAAGCAGATTCAATGGCGCTCATGGCGAATAGCGTTCAGCTCCCCGCGGGTGAAGAATTACTTAATAGAACGCACGGCTGTAACAATAAGGCACATAAGTTTTAAGGCAATTTAAATGCCATGGCACAGTTCTTAATGAATTGCCTGGACAACATATAACCTACCGATATTTATAAATATTTATAAATGCCGATTGGCTATATGTGGAGTTATATACCTGTAGGAGCGAGCCTGCTCGCGTTGGAATCAAGAACGCTGCGGGTAGCCTGACTGCCCGAGTAATCGTTAACGACCATCGCGAGCAGGCTCGCTCCTACAAGGTGGTCGGGGCAGATCAAGACCGCGGCGCGTACGCAAACACATCGGCGCGCATTTGATGAGCATCCATTCCCGCTTCCACCAGAGCATCCAGCGTGCCGTAGACCATGGCCGGAGAGCCGCTGGCGTACACGTGTAGCGGCTTGAGGTCAGGGAAGTCTTCACAGACCGCTTCATGCAACATGCCGCACCGCCCTTCCCAACCGCATTGATCGCTGACGACCTTGTGCAGGAACAGGTTGGGCAACTTCAGCCATTCGTCCCAATGCTCGATCTGATAAAAATCTTCAGGACGACGCACGCCCCAATACAGATGCACCGGGTGCTTGAAACCCGAGGCCCGGCAATGCTCGATCAGACTATGGATCTGGCCCATGCCGGTACCCGCGGCGATCAGCACGAGAGAACCTTCCGGCAACTCCTCCAGGTGGGTATCGCCGAACGGCAATTCGACCCGCACCATACTGTTGCGCTGGAGCTGTTCGATCAGGCTCAGCGCACTGGATTCGCGCGCCAGTACGTGGATTTCCAGGTCGCGTCCCGCATGCGGTGCCGAGGCGAGGGAGAATGCGGACTTTTCGCCGTTCTCCCGTTCGATCATCAGGTACTGGCCAGCGTGGTAGCGCGGCGGTTTGCCGGCCGGAGCCCGCAGACGCACGCGCCAGGTGTCGCCGCCCACCTCCTTGCACTCAATGACCTGACACGACACGCTGCGCACCGGCAGTTCTCCCAGCGCGAGCACGCCATCCCACAGCACGATGCAGTCTTCCAGCGGCTCCGCTATGCAAGTGTAGAACTCGCCATGGTCACGCACATTGCCAGCCTGCTCGACCCGGCCTTCTACCAGCAGCGCCGCGCACACGTGGCAATTGCCGTTGCGGCAGCTTTGCGGGCATTCGTAGCCCAGACGTCGTGCGCCATCGAGAATCCGCTCGCCGGGCAATATCTCAAGCACTGCTCCGGAGGGCTGCAAGGTTACACGCATCAATCTATTCCTAACTGATTCCAGATGGCATCGATCCGCTGGGTCACGGCATCGTCCTTGACGATGACCCGGCCCCATTCGCGAGTAGTTTCGCCCGGCCATTTATGCGTGGCATCGAGGCCCATTTTCGACCCCAGGCCGGAAACCGGCGAGGCGAAGTCGAGGTAGTCGATCGGCGTGTTGTCGATCATCACGGTGTCGCGCTTGGGGTCCATGCGCGTGGTGATGGCCCAGATCACGTCGTTCCAGTCCCGGGCGTTGATATCGTCGTCGGTGACGATAACGAACTTGGTGTACATGAACTGTCGCAAAAACGACCAGACACCCAGCATTACCCGCTTGGCGTGGCCCGGATACGACTTTTTCATGGTCACGATGGCCATGCGGTACGAGCAACCTTCGGGCGGCAGGTAGAAATCGGTGATCTCCGGGAACTGCTTCTGCAGGATCGGCACGAATACTTCGTTCAATGCCACGCCGAGGATCGCCGGCTCATCCGGCGGACGGCCGGTGTAGGTACTGTGGTAGATCGGCTTGATCCGATGGGTAATGCGCTCGACGGTGAACACCGGGAAGCTGTCGACTTCGTTGTAGTAACCGGTGTGGTCGCCGTACGGGCCTTCATCGGCCATCTCGCCCGGATGGATCACGCCTTCGAGGATGATTTCGGCGGTGGCCGGCACTTGCAGGTCGTTGCCGCGACACTTCACCAACTCAGTGCGGTTACCGCGCAAGAGGCCTGCGAAGGCGTATTCGGAAAGGCTGTCGGGCACCGGGGTCACGGCACCGAGGATGGTCGCCGGGTCAGCGCCCAGGGCCACGGAAACCGGGAACGGCTGGCCCGGATGCTTTTCGCACCACTCGCGGTAATCCAGCGCGCCGCCACGGTGGCTCAGCCAGCGCATGATGACCTTGTTGCGACCGATCACTTGCTGACGGTAGATGCCGAGGTTCTGGCGATCCTTGTTCGGGCCTTTGGTGACGGTCAGGCCCCAGGTGATCAGCGGACCGACGTCGCCCGGCCAGCAGGTCTGCACCGGCAGCATGGCCAGGTCGACGTCGTCGCCTTCGATGACCACTTCCTGGCACACCGCGTCCTTGACGACTTTCGGCGCCATCGAAATGATCTTGCGGAAGATCGGCAGCTTGGACCAGGCATCCTTCAGGCCTTTGGGCGGCTCGGGTTCCTTTAGGAACGCCAGCAGCTTGCCGATCTCGCGCAGCTCGCTGACCGACTCGGCACCCATGCCCATGGCGACCCGCTCGGGGGTACCGAACAGGTTGCCGAGCACCGGGATGTCATAGCCTGTCGGCTTTTCGAACAACAGCGCCGGGCCTTTGGCACGCAGCGTGCGATCACACACCTCGGTCATCTCCAGCACTGGAGAGACGGGGATCTGGATGCGTTTCAACTCTCCGCGCTGCTCAAGCTGCTGCACGAAATCCCGAAGATCCTTGAATTTCATTGATGATGGCACCCGAAAAATAGGCGTACATCCTACCTGCTCTGCCGGCCGCTGGCAGCTTATCGCTGCTTATCTGGATGCATTCACCTGCGGTTTCCCCGGGTTTGCCCTGGCTTGCAGGCTGACAAACAGCGGTTCGAGGATCGGCGCCACGAACCGCGCACCGACTTCCGAGAGGTGATTGTCATCGGTGTACAACGAGTAGCCGCCGCGTTCGGCGCGGCACAGGCCGCTCGCATCACACAGTCTTGGCGCCGGGTCCACCACCTGTACCGCCGGGTCCTGCGCCAATTGTGCGAACAATTGACTGATGAATGCCTGGCGCTTGTGATGCTCTGCGAGCGCCAGCCCGACATCGTCGACCGGACGGGCCAGCATTGCCAGACGGGTGAGGCGATACGGTGGGCTGAAGGCCTGCAACGGCGCCTCTTTTACCAGCCAGACCCGATGCCCACCGGCACGCAATTGCGCGACTCGGGTACGCAAGCCATCGGCCAGACGTTGTTCGGCAATTGCGCGGTCGTAATGCCCGTCAGCGCTTTTCAGAACGTGGCCCAGATCACCTTTGGCATCGCCGTAGAGGTATAGGCTCCAGTGCGCAACCAGCACCACATCGCTGACAGCTTGCGGCTTCAGGGCCTGCTCAACGCGTTGATTGAACCGCCCACAACGCGCATCGTGCTCCAGGCCTTCGACAGGCAAACAGCCAGCAGAACTGGCGAGCATCACATTGACGCCATGGGCCTTGGCACCCTCGTCGAAAACCGGAATCAACGCCGTGGCATGGCTATCGCCCCAGACAAGCGCTGGGGGCAGGCGGTTTTGCGCGCCATAACGGCAGAACAACTTGTCATCCGGCGTCTTGTCATCGGCCAGGCAGGCCATCAGCTCTGGCCGCCATTCGCGACCCTTGGCGTATTGCAGGGCCTGGTCAGACAGACGCCATGGCAAGCCGTCGGTCCATCGCAAGGCTTGTCCGGCCAGGCCGAGCACCAGGACGCCGCAGGCGCCAGCGAGCAGAATCTGCCGGCGCCCGGCGAGCAGGCGACGCTCACGAAACGGGGTTTCGACGAATTTCCAAGACAGATAACCCAGCAACAGCGTCAGTAAAATCAACCCGGCACTGTCGAAAACACTCGTTTCACCGACGCTGGCATAGCTGGAGAATACGAACACCGGCCAGTGCCACAGGTACCAGGAATATGAAATCAGACCGAGGCCGACCATTATCCGACTGCTCAAAAACTGACCAACCCAGGTTTCACGATGACCGTTGGCCAGAATCAGCAGCACCACACCTGACACCGGCAGCAACGCCGCGACACCCGGGAATGGCGTGGCCTTGTCATAACCGAACACCGCCAACAGGATCAGCAACATACCGAGCAGACTCAGCCACTGCGCTGCCATCGGCTTGAGACGCCATGCAGACTTGGGCGCTACCGCCAGCATCGCACCGGCCAATAGCTCCCACGCACGCATAGGCAACAGGAAGAAAGCTTTTTCCGGATGATGGGCGACAGCCCACACGCTCAAACCAAAGGACAGCAGCAATACGCTGAACAGCGCCAGTCGCCAATGCTTGAGACGGCTCGACAGCAGTGTCAGCAGCAACGGGAAGACGATGTAAAACTGCTCCTCTACCGCCAGCGACCAGGTGTGCAGCAGGGGCTTGAGATCGGAGGCGACATCGAAATAGCCGTCCTGGCGCATGAACAGGATGTTGGAGACGAACATCACCTGGTAACGCACCGATCGCCCCAGCTCTTCGTAATCCTTCGGTGCCAGCAAAAACCAGCCGACCGCCAGCACCGCAATGATCATCGCGAACAACGCCGGCAAAATCCGCCGCGCACGCCGGGCCCAGAAATCGACGAAGCTGAATTGCCCAGCCTGGCGCTGACTCCAGATGATCGACGTGATCAGGTAACCGGAAATCACGAAAAACACGTCCACGCCGACAAAGCCGCCGGTAAACCCAGGAACGCCAAAGTGAAACAGCACGACGGCGATCACCGCCACTGCGCGCAAGCCGTCGATATCCCTTCGATAAGCCAGTGAGCTCATAAGCATTAAACCAGTCAGATCGTTATTTTCAGCGCGCTTGAGCATCGCCCCCGGAGATGACTGCAAACGCGGCTGGTTGAAGTGCTAACCAACTGACCTTGGCCAATCAAAAACCTCCCATGGCCCAGGTAAAAAAAAGGCGCCCCACTGGGGCGCCATTCTCTTGAACTCAACGGGCGATGTTACTTGCGCTTCATCGACAGGAAGAATTCGTCGTTGGTCTTGGTCGTTTTCAGCTTGTCGACCAGGAACTCGATGGCAGCAATTTCATCCATCGGGTGCAGCAGTTTGCGCAGAATCCACATGCGCTGCAGCTCGTCGTCGGCGGTCAGCAACTCTTCGCGGCGGGTGCCGGAACGGTTGATGTTGATGGCCGGGAACACGCGTTTTTCAGCGATGCGGCGATCCAGAGGCAGCTCCATGTTGCCGGTGCCTTTGAATTCCTCGTAGATCACTTCGTCCATCTTCGAGCCGGTTTCAACCAGCGCCGTGGCGATGATGGTCAGCGAGCCGCCTTCTTCGATGTTCCGCGCGGCGCCGAAGAAACGCTTCGGTTTCTCCAGGGCGTGGGCATCGACACCACCGGTCAGTACCTTGCCGGAGCTCGGGATCACGGTGTTGTAGGCGCGAGCCAGACGAGTGATGGAGTCGAGCAGGATCACCACGTCTTTCTTGTGCTCGACCAGGCGCTTGGCCTTCTCGATCACCATTTCGGCAACCTGCACGTGACGGGTTGGCGGCTCGTCGAACGTCGAGGCAACCACTTCACCGCGCACGGTGCGCTGCATTTCGGTTACTTCTTCCGGACGTTCGTCGATCAGCAGCACGATCAGGTGAACTTCAGGATTGTTACGCGCGATGTTCGCGGCAATGTTCTGCAGCATGATCGTCTTGCCGGCTTTCGGCGGTGCAACGATCAGACCGCGCTGGCCTTTACCGATCGGGGCGCACAGGTCGATGACACGACCGGTCAAGTCTTCGGTGGAACCGTTACCGGCTTCCATCTTCATGCGCACGGTCGGGAACAGCGGGGTCAGGTTCTCGAAGAGAATCTTGTTCTTCGCGTTTTCCGGACGGTCGAAGTTGATCGTGTCGACTTTGAGCAGCGCGAAATAACGCTCGCCTTCCTTTGGAGGGCGGATCTTGCCAACGATGGTGTCACCGGTGCGCAAGTTGAAACGGCGGATCTGGCTCGGCGAGACGTAGATATCGTCTGGACCTGCGAGATAGGAAGCGTCAGCGGAGCGCAGGAAGCCGAAGCCGTCCTGGAGAATCTCCAGCACGCCATCACCGGAGATTTCCTCACCGCTTTTCGCGTGCTTCTTGAGCAGGGAGAAAATCACGTCCTGCTTGCGCGAACGGGCCATATTTTCTATGCCCATCTGTTCGGCCAATTCGAGCAGTTCGGTAATCGGCTTTTGCTTGAGTTCAGTCAGATTCATATAGGAATGACGTAATCATTTATGGAGGGGGGAAATTAAGCTTTTGGCTTAATGAGGCCGCGCCGCGGAGAAGGCGACAGGATCGCGTACTTATTCGAAAAGGAGTGCGTCGGCGACGGCTAGCAGGGGGCAATGGAGAAACCAGTGCGGGGCCGAATGTACCACCTGAGTTTAGGAGCGTCTAGCCCTGAATACGCAAAAAGCCCCGCTATTTGCGGGGCTTTTTGAGGACACTTTGCAACGACGCTTAGATGTTGGCGTCGAGGAAGGCAGCCAGTTGCGACTTCGACAGCGCGCCGACCTTGGTCGCTTCAACGTTGCCGTTCTTGAACAGCATCAGGGTCGGGATACCGCGCACGCCGTGCTTGGCCGGGGTTTCCTGGTTTTCGTCGATGTTCAGCTTGGCAACGGTCAGCTTGCCTTTGTAAGTCTCGGCAATCTCGTCCAGAACAGGAGCGATCATTTTGCAAGGGCCGCACCATTCAGCCCAGTAATCGACCAGTACAGCGCCTTCGGCCTTGAGTACGTCGGCCTCGAAGCTAGCGTCGCTAACGTGTTTGATAAGATCGCTGCTCATGGAATTCTCCAGGTTGTAAGCAAAAAAACGTGGCCCATCATAGCGGTCCTTCCCCCGTTCAGGAAGGTGCAGATGATTGAGTCTCGCTATGGTGATCCATGAGTTTGGGTATAGCTCAGGTCATGAAGTGGCGGGAGCGATGAACGCGATTCCGGTGCGCAACGCGGCGTTACGTACGTGCTCTTGCATGGCCTTTTGCGCGGTGCCAGACGCTCGGCGAGCCAGCGCACGAAGGATTTTGCGGTGTTCCTGCCAGGTTTCCATGGCCCGCTCGACCCGGATGAACGGTAGCTTCTGGCTTTCCAGGAAGATGTCGGCGCTGGCGGTCAGGATGCTCAGCATCGCCTGATTGCCGCTGGCCAGCAGGATGCGGCGGTGGAATTCGAAATCCAGGCGGGCCGCGGCTTCGAAGTCGCCGGACTTCAGCTCATTGCGCATGGCGGCGACATTGTCTTCCAGCGCATCGAGTTCGTCGGTGCTCAAGGTTACGGCCGCCAACCCCGCAGCAAAACCTTCCAGCGCATAGCGCAATTGAAAGATATCCAACGGCGAAGCCTGCGCCGCGAACGGCCAGCCAGGCGCCGCATCGCCCCGCGGTAGCTCCACGGGCGATTGCACGAATACGCCTTTGCCCGGCTGGATACTGATGACCCCCAGCGCACTCAGCGATGACAACGCCTCGCGCAACGACGCCCGACTGACTCCCAATTGCACCGCCAGGTCCCGTTGCGAGGGCAAGGCATCCCCCGGCCCGAAGCCCTGTTCGGTAATCAGTTTGCGGATGGCTTGCAGCGCCACTTCAGGTACGGCGCGGGAGATCGAGTTCATGGTTTTCCAGACGAACCAGCCAATGTGCGCTCAGTTGTAAAGCTATTCGCGACGTCCGGCAAGTCGTGCCCCATGGGGGTTCGGAGATTTTCACGGCTGCGCCATCGGGGTGCGAAAAGCAACCTGACTGTTCAGACCAGTAAGACCGTGCGACGCCAGTAAAACCGTGCCCTGGCGCCCTCAAAACCCCATGTTGGCATGGCCCATGCTCTGTCGATCCGCAGAAATCACTTCTTGCCGATCCGGAGATTTGCCATGACCCAGCGTTACAGCGCCCTCCTCGCAGCCTTGTTCGCCAGCCTGATGCTGAGCCAGGCACCCGCCCACGCCGATGGTCTGGAGGATGTGGTCAAGCGCGGCGTCCTCAAGGTGGCCGTGCCCCAGGACTTCCCGCCATTCGGCTCGGTCGGCCCGGACATGAAACCTCGTGGCCTCGATATCGACACCGCGAAACTGCTGGCCGACCAGCTCAAGGTCAAACTCGAACTGACGCCGGTCAACAGCACCAACCGCATCCCGTTCCTCACCACCGGCAAGGTCGACCTGGTGATCTCCAGCCTCGGCAAGAACCCGGAGCGCGAAAAAGTCATCGACTTCTCCCGCGCCTACGCGCCGTTCTACCTTGCCGTGTTCGGTCCGCCAGACGCCGACATCAAGGGCCTGGACGATCTCAAGGGCAAGACCATCAGCGTCACCCGTGGTGCCATCGAAGATATCGAGCTGACCAAGGTCGCCCCCGAAGGCGTGACCATCAAGCGTTTCGAAGACAACAACTCGACCATTGCCGCGTACCTGGCCGGGCAAGTCGACCTGATCGCCAGCGGCAATGTGGTGATGGTCGCCATCAGCGAGAAGAGCCCGAAACGCGTGCCGGCGCTGAAAGTGAAGCTCAAGGACTCACCGGTCTACGTAGGCGTGAACAAGAACGAGTCGGCGCTGCTGGACAAGGTCAACCAGATTCTTGTGACCGCCAAGAGCGACGGCGCGCTGGAAAAGAACGCCCTGACCTGGCTGAAAGAACCGCTGCCGGCCGATCTCTGATTCGGCGCGCTGGAGACGTTTTATGGCTTATCAGTTCGATTTCCTGCCGGCGGTGAACAACACCGATCTGTTGCTGCGCGGTGCGCTGTTCACCCTTGAGCTGACCGCCATCGGCGCTGTGCTCGGCGTGGGGCTGGGCATCGTCGGGGCGCTGGTGCGGGCGTGGAACATCCGGCCTTTCGCGGGGATTTTCGCGGTCTACGTCGAGTTGATCCGCAACACGCCATTTCTGGTGCAGTTGTTTTTCATCTTCTTCGGCTTGCCGTCCCTGGGCGTGCAGATTTCCGAATGGCAGGCGGCGGTGCTGGCGATGGTCATCAACCTCGGCGCCTATTCCACCGAGATCATCCGCGCCGGCATCCAGGCGATCCCTCGGGGTCAGCTGGAAGCCGCGGCGGCACTGGCGATGACGCGCTTCGAAGCGTTCCGTCATGTGGTGCTGCTGCCGGCACTGGGCAAAGTCTGGCCGGCCCTGAGCAGCCAGATCATCATCGTGATGCTCGGCTCGGCGGTGTGTTCGCAAATCGCGACGGAGGAGCTGAGCTTCGCCGCCAACTTCATTCAGTCGCGCAACTTCCGCGCCTTTGAAACCTATGCACTGACCACCTTGCTCTATCTGTGCATGGCGCTGCTGATCCGTCAGTTGCTGAACTGGCTTGGCCACCGCTTCATCGCAAGGAGCAGCCGATGAGCGACTTCACTTTCTGGGACATCGTGCGCAACCTGCTCACGGGCCTGCAATGGACGCTGGCGCTGTCGCTGGTGGCGTTCATGGGCGGCGGACTGATTGGCTTGCTGATCATGGTCATGCGCATCTCGAAAAAATCCCTGCCGCGCAGTTTCGCCCGCACTTACATCGAACTGTTCCAGGGCACACCGCTATTGATGCAACTG
Source organism: Pseudomonas jessenii (assembly GCF_002236115.1). Classification (GTDB taxonomy): domain Bacteria; phylum Pseudomonadota; class Gammaproteobacteria; order Pseudomonadales; family Pseudomonadaceae; genus Aquipseudomonas; species Aquipseudomonas jessenii. Next base: position 388,025 of record NZ_NIWT01000005.1, read on the forward strand.
TTCCTGGTGTTTTTCGGCGTGGCGTTGGCCGGGATCGAGATTTCGCCGTGGATGGCCGCGGCGATTGCACTGACGTTGTTCACCAGTGCTTATCTGGCGGAGATCTGGCGCGGTTGCGTCGATTCGATTCCCAACGGTCAGTGGGAAGCCTCATCGAGCCTGGCGCTGAACCCGCTGGAACAATTGCGCCATGTGATCCTGCCCCAGGCCCTGCGCATCGCCGTGGCGCCGACAGTGGGGTTTTCGGTGCAAGTGGTCAAGGGCACCGCCGTCACCTCGATCATCGGCTTCACCGAGCTGACCAAGACCGGCGGCATGCTCGCCAACGCAACCTTCGAACCGTTCATGGTCTACGGCCTCGTCGCCCTCGGCTACTTCCTGCTCTGCTACCCCTTGTCGCTCAGTGCGCGATACCTGGAAAGGAGACTGCATGCCTCTGCTTAGAATTTCCGCCCTGCATAAATACTATGGCGATCACCATGTGCTCAAAGGCATCGACCTGAGCATCGAGGAAGGCCAGGTGGTGGCGATCATCGGCCGTAGTGGCTCGGGCAAGTCCACCTTGCTGCGCACCCTCAACGGCCTGGAGTCGATCAACGACGGTGTGATCGAAGTCGACGGCGAGTACCTCGACGCTGCCCGCGCCGACCTGCGCAGCCTGCGGCAGAAAGTCGGCATGGTGTTCCAACAGTTCAATCTGTTCCCGCACCTGACCGTGGGCGAAAACGTCATGCTCGCGCCGCAAGTGGTGCAAAAAGTGCCGAAAGCCAAGGCCGCCGAACTGGCGCGGCAGATGCTGGAAAGGGTCGGACTGGGGGAAAAGTTCGATGCCTTCCCTGATCGGCTGTCGGGCGGGCAGCAACAGCGGGTAGCGATTGCCCGGGCACTGGCGATGTCGCCGAAGGTTTTGCTATGTGACGAAATCACCTCGGCACTGGACCCGGAACTGGTCAACGAAGTGTTGAGCGTGGTCCGGCAACTGGCCAGGGAAGGCATGACGCTGATCATGGTCACCCACGAAATGCGCTTCGCCCGGGAGGTTGGGGATAAGTTGGTGTTCATGCACCAGGGCAAGGTGCATGAGGTTGGGGATCCGAAGATTCTGTTCGCGAATCCGCAGACGGCGGAGCTGGCGAATTTCATTGGGACGGTTGAGGCTGTGGGCTGACAGAGCTTCAGCACCAGCGAGACCGTCATCGCGAGCAAGCTCGCTCCCACAGAGGGCCTGCGTCGGTCGCGGGATTAGAAACACCCTGGAACCCTGTGGGAGCGAGCTTGCTCGCGATTGACCGCGAAGCGGTCACCGGTTTTCATGCACTGGATCAAGGCTTTGAACACTGCGCGTTGGCGCCAGCCTTTGATCGTGGCACGATGTCGAGGTTATCGACCGAGACCCCTGACCATGCCGCAATCCAAAGCCAAGAATCTGTCCCTGATCGCCGCAATCGACCTGGGCTCCAACAGTTTTCACATGGTCGTGGCCAAGGCCCAGAACGGCGAGATCCGTATTCTCGAGCGTCTCGGGGAGAAGGTTCAGCTGGCCGCCGGCATCGACGAAGAGCGCCACCTCAATGAAGAATCGATGCAACGCGGGCTCGATTGTCTCAAGCGTTTCGCCCAACTGATCAGCGGTATGCCCACCGGCGCCGTGCGAATCGTGGGCACCAACGCCTTGCGTGAAGCCCGCAACCGTGCCGAATTCATCCGTCGCGCCGAAGAAATTCTCGGCCACCCGGTGGAAGTCATTTCCGGTCGTGAAGAAGCGCGCCTGATCTATCTCGGCGTGTCCCACACCCTCGCCGACACCCCGGGCAAGCGCCTGGTGGCCGACATCGGTGGCGGCAGTACCGAGTTCATCATTGGCCAGCGCTTCGAACCGCTGCTGCGCGAAAGCCTGCAGATGGGTTGCGTCAGCTACACCCAGCGCTATTTCAAGGACGGCAAGATCACCCCGGCCCGTTACGCCCAGGCGTACACGGCAGCACGGCTGGAGATCATGAGCATCGAGCATGCCCTGCATCGCCTGACCTGGGATGAAGCCATCGGCTCCTCGGGCACCATCCGCGCCATCGGCCTGGCGCTGAAGGCTGGCGGCTACGGCACCGGTGAGGTCAACGCCGAGGGTCTGGCCTGGCTCAAGCGCAAACTGATCAAGCTGGGCGACGTCGAAAAAATCGATTTCGAAGGTATCAAGCCGGATCGCCGGGCGATCTTCCCGGCCGGCCTGGCGATCCTCGAAGCGATCTTCGACTCCCTGGAACTGCAACGCATGGATCACTGCGAAGGTGCCCTACGCGAAGGCGTGCTCTATGACCTGCTGGGCCGCCATCATCACGAAGACGTGCGCGAACGCACCCTCACTTCGCTGATGGAACGCTACCACGTCGATCAGGAACAGGCGGTACGAGTCGAACGCAAGGCACTGCATGCGTTCGACCAGGTGGCCGCGGACTGGGATCTGGAAGACGGCGTCTGGCGCGAACTGCTCGGCTGGGCGGCCAAGGTCCATGAAGTTGGCCTGGACATCGCTCACTACCAGTACCACAAGCACGGCGCCTACCTGATCGAGCACTCGGACCTCGCCGGGTTCTCCCGCGAAGACCAGTTGATGCTCGCGCTGTTGGTACGCGGCCACCGACGCAACATTCCCAAGGACAAGTTCGCCGATTTCGGCGATGACGGCATCAAGCTGATTCGCCTGTGCGTACTGCTGCGCTTTGCGATCCTGTTCCACCACATCCGTGGCACCCAGCAAATGCCCCAGGTGGAACTGAATGCCAATGGCAATAACCTGGAAGTGGTGTTCCCGGAGAACTGGCTGGACGAAAACCAGCTGACCCAGGCCGACTTCGAAATCGAAGCGCAATGGCTGACCCGGGTCGACATCGTGTTGAGCGCTCGCTGAAATTGAAAAAAGGCCTTCTTCGGAAGGCCTTTTTTTGTCTGCGATTCTGCAAACGCCACTATCCCCTGTGGGAGCGAGCAAGCTCGCTCCCACAGGTTGCAGTCGTTACCGAACAGCCAGGATCGGACTGCCCAAACGCTCCAGCAATGTCGCCTGGGCGCTGCGCGGGTTCTGGTTGCCGGTCGGAGTGTTACGGATGTAACGGCCGTCCGACTGCAGGCTCCAACTGTGGGTGTTATCGGTCAGATACAACTCCAGTTCTTTCTTGACCCGCATGATCAGCTTCTTGCCCTCCACCGGGAAGCAAGTCTCGACGCGCTTGTCGAGGTTGCGCTCCATCCAGTCGGCACTGGACAGGAACATCTGCTCGTCGCCACCGTTGAGGAAATAGAAGACCCGGGTGTGTTCCAGGAAGCGGCCGATGATCGAACGCACGTGGATGTTGTGGGAAACCCCGGCGATGCCCGGTCGCAGGCAGCACATGCCACGCACCACCAGATCGATGCGCACGCCCGACTGGCTGGCCTTGTACAGTGCGCGGATGATCTTCGGATCGGTCAGCGAGTTGAACTTGGCAATGATGTGCGCCGGTTTGCCATCGAGGGCGAACTGGGTTTCGCGGGCAATCATGTCGAGCATGCCCTTTTTCAGGGTGAACGGCGCGTGCAGCAGTTTTTTCATGCGCAGCGTCTTACCCATGCCGATCAACTGGCTGAACAGTTTGCCGACGTCTTCGCACAAGGCGTCGTCGGAGGTCAGCAGGCTGTAGTCGGTATACAGGCGGGCGTTGCCGGCGTGGTAGTTACCCGTACCGAGGTGCGCATAACGCACGATTTCACCCGCTTCGCGCCGCAAAATCAGCATCATCTTGGCGTGGGTCTTGAAGCCGACCACACCATAGATCACCACCGCACCGGCCGCTTGCAGACGGCTGGCCAGTTGCAGGTTGGACTCTTCGTCGAACCGTGCGCGCAGTTCGATCACCGCGGTGACCTCTTTGCCGTTACGCGCCGCATCCACCAGCGCATCGACGATTTCCGAGTTCGCGCCGGAGCGGTACAGGGTCTGGCGCACAGCCAGCACGTGCGGGTCCTTGGCGGCCTGGCGCAGCAGGTCGACCACCGGAGTGAACGACTCAAACGGGTGCAGCAACAGGATGTCCTGCTTGCTGATCACGCTGAAAATGTTCTCGCTGTTCTGCAGCAGTTTTGGAATCTGCGGGGTGAACGGCAGATATTGCAGCTCGCGCTGGCTGTCCAGGCCGGTAATGCTGAACAGCCGCGTCAGGTTCACCGGACCGTTGACCTGATACAACTCCGTCTCGCTCAGGTTGAATTGCTTGAGCAGGTAGTCGGACAGGTGTTTCGGGCAGGTGTCGGCCACTTCCAGACGCACCGCATCGCCATAGCGACGGGAGAACAGTTCGCCGCGCAAGGCACGGGCCAGGTCTTCGACGTCTTCGGAGTCCAGCGCCAGGTCGGCGTTACGGGTCAGGCGGAACTGGTAGCAGCCCTTGACCTTCATCCCCTGGAACAGGTCATCGGCGTGGGCGTGGATCATCGACGACAGGAAGACATAGTTGTCGCCGGCGCCGCCGACTTCTTCCGGCACCTTGATGATGCGCGGCAACAGGCGTGGCGCCGGGATGATCGCCAGACCGGAATCGCGGCCAAAGGCGTCGATGCCTTCGAGCTCGACGATGAAGTTCAGGCTCTTGTTCACCAGCAACGGGAACGGGTGCGTCGGGTCGAGGCCGATCGGGGTGATGATCGGCGCGATCTCGTCACGGAAATAGCGACGGACCCAGGTCTTGAGCTTGGCCGTCCAGTTACGGCGACGGATGAAGCGGACCTGATGCTTTTCCAGTTCCGGCAACAGGATGTCGTTGAGGATCGCGTACTGGCGATCGACGTGACCATGGACCAGTTCGCTGATGCGCGCCAGGGCCTGATGCGGTTGCAGACCATCGGCGCCGGCCTGTTCACGGGCGAAGGTGATCTGCTTCTTGAGGCCGGCGACACGAATTTCGAAGAACTCGTCCAGGTTGCTGGAGAAGATCAACAGAAACTTCAGCCGCTCCAGCAATGGATAGGACTCGTCCAGCGCCTGCTCCAGCACACGGATGTTGAACTGCAGTTGCGAGAGCTCGCGGTGGATGTACAGGCTGCTGTCATCCAGGCCGGGAATGGCCAGCACTGGCGCCGGCGCTGTCACGGCGGTTTCGACGACCGCCGCGGGCGGAGCTGGCTCCAGCTCCGGCGGGGTCTCGTCGACTTGCTCCACCACAGGTTGAGCGTCTTTTACGGCAACTTCAGTGAGCACTTCGGTATTCATCGAATGTTCCTGGGAGGGCTATTTTTGCTCTCGTAACAATTGAGCGGCACGAACGGCGAAATACGTCAGGATGCCATCAGCCCCTGCACGTTTGAAAGCGGTCAGGGACTCGAGGATAACCCCTTCGCTCAACCAGCCATTCTGGATCGCCGCCATGTGCATGGCGTATTCGCCGCTGACTTGATAAACAAAAGTCGGCACTTTGAATTCTTCTTTTACCCGGCACAGGATGTCCAGGTACGGCATGCCTGGCTTGACCATGACCATGTCTGCACCTTCTGACAAGTCCGCCGCCACTTCGTGCAGGGCTTCGTTGCTGTTGGCCGGGTCCATCTGATAGGAGGCCTTGTTGGCCTTGCCCAGATTCAGCGCCGAACCGACCGCATCACGGAACGGGCCGTAATAGGCACTGGCGTACTTGGCCGAGTAGGCCATGATCCGCACATTGACGTGACCGGCCACTTCGAGAGCTTCGCGGATCGCCTGGATGCGACCGTCCATCATGTCCGATGGAGCCACGACCTGAGCGCCGGCTTCAGCGTGGGACAGGGCTTGCCTGACCAGTGCGTCGACGGTGATGTCGTTCTGCACGTAGCCTTCTTCATCAAGAATGCCGTCCTGGCCGTGGGTGGTGAACGGGTCCAGGGCAACGTCGGTGATCACGCCCAGCTCAGGGAATTGCGCACGCAGCGCACGGGTCGCGCGCTGGGCGATGCCTTGCGGGTTCCACGCTTCGGCGGCGTCCAGGGACTTGAGTTCCGCTGGCGTCACCGGGAACAGTGCCAGCGCCGGTATCCCCAGTTCGACCCACTTGGCCGCCTCTTCCAGCAACAAATCGATGGTCAGGCGTTCGACACCCGGCATCGAAGCCACCGCTTCGCGACGGTTTTCACCGTCCAGTACGAACACCGGCAGGATCAGGTCATCGACGGTCAGGACGTTTTCACGGACCAGACGACGCGAGAAGTCGTCACGACGATTGCGGCGCAGGCGGGTTGCTGGGAACAAACGGTTGGCGGGGGTAAAGCTCACGGCAGACTCCTGAGCCCGCAGGCGTGCGAGCGTGACAGTTATAAGCGGCCATTATGACGAACGTATTACAGTTGTGTGCACCCCTGTGACAGGTAGCCGCATTCCATTGTCGTTGTAGGAAATGTTCACGTCGAGACACATTTGGACACTTTCCTGAATGTGTCCGAAGGGTTAGGCTGCGCGTTCATTTCGCCAGCACCCAGACAATGCTCCAACAATTTCTGCATGACTTCGGCTATTTTGCCCTTTTTCTAGGCACGTTCTTCGAAGGCGAAACCATCCTGGTACTCGCGGGCTTCCTCGCGTTCCGCGGATACATGGACATCAACCTGGTGGTGGTCGTGGCCTTCTTCGGCAGCTATGCCGGCGACCAACTGTGGTATTTCCTGGGACGCAAACACGGCCGCAAGCTGCTGGCGCGCAAACCCCGCTGGCAAATGATGGGTGACCGGGCGCTGGAACACATTCGCAAGCATCCGGACATCTGGGTATTGAGCTTCCGCTTCGTCTACGGTTTGCGCACGGTCATGCCGGTGGCCATCGGGCTGTCGGGCTATCCGCCGGGCCGTTACCTGCTGCTCAACGGCATTGGCGCAGCGATCTGGGCCACAGCCCTGGCGGCCGCCGCGTACCATTTCGGCGCGGTGCTCGAAGGCATGCTCGGCAGTGTGAAGAAGTATGAACTCTGGGTGCTCGGTGCGCTGCTGGTCCTGGGCTTCGTGCTGTGGCTGCGTCGGCGCTTCAAGAATGCCCGCCTGGCCAAGCAGGTCTACGCCGACGAACAAGCCCTGAAGGCCGAACGAACCAAAGCCGAAGGCCCTACTACGCCAGCCGAGTGATGCGGTTTCTGCAACAGTAGAGACCGATACCGCTCAACAGACTGTAACTGAACAGGCCGACCCAGCCCACAGCGCTGGCCGGCCACAGCCCCACCATCGGGGCCAGCCATACCAATGGCAGATTCGACGCCAGCCGCAGCAGCTCCAGCTTCAACGCCCACGGGCGATTCTCCAGAGCCACGCCCAGCACAAACAGACCGAACGCCACCGCTCCCCAGCCCAACGCCAGGGCGACGACGGACAGCTTCGGCTCAAGATTCATCAAGTAACTGCCCAGCGCGATATAGACGCAGAACTGCAGGAGGACGTAGAGCTGCTGACGCCCGTCCAGCGCCACCTCGAATTTGCGAAACTGGCTCAGGTCCGGCTTGTTCATCGGGTATCTGGCAGCCACCTCCGCCGGGCGCCAGCCGGTGCGCATGAACCAGATCCGCAGCTTGTCCCAGGTGCTTTCGGCACGACGCGCATCTGCCCACAACTGCGCGTAGAACTGCACGTTCGCCCACACGGGGTTCCAGCTCGCCAGTGGCGTGGTCACGCCGAAAATCACCGGCTCGTTGTCGTCTTCTTCCTGGAACGAGCCGAACAGACGGTCCCAAATAATGAACACGCCGCCATAGTTGCGATCCATGTAGAGAGCGTTCTGTGCATGGTGAGCCCGATGATTGGACGGCGTGACAAAGAACCATTCGAACCAGCCAAGCTTGGGAATGTGCCGCGTGTGCACCCAGAACTGGTACAGCAGGTTCAGCGCCGCGACGCTGACGAACACCAGCAGCGGCACGCCGGACACTGCCATCGGCAGATAGAAGATCCAGCCCAGCAGGAAGCCGGTACTGGTCTGGCGCAAGGCCGTGGACAGGTTGTAGTCCTCGCTCTGATGATGCACCGAATGGGCGGCCCAGAGGATGTTGCGCTCGTGACCCATGCGATGCAGCCAGTAGTAGCAGAAATCGTAGAAGACAAAGGCAAACACCCAGGTCCAGATGCTGTCGGCCGACAACTCGAACAACGCCAAGTGCTTGAGGGCAAAGGCGTAGGTCACCAGCCCCACCCCCTTGGTCAACAGACCCGTGGTGGTCGACAGCACGCCGGTGCTGATGCTGTTGATCGCGTCTGCCACCCGATAATTGCTCACCCCGCGCCAACGGTCGGCCAGCAGCTCGGCGGCGATCAGCACAAAGAAAAACGGCACCGCATACAGAATGAAGTCCATGACGCGCCCTGATCGGAATCTTGAGGACAGATGCTATGTGCAGCCGTGAATTAACCCTATGGCAACGCGGGACAAATTAGTGGACATTTAACGCCATGAATCTGGAGAAAAGCCCATGAGCAAAAAAGTTGCAGTGATCCTTTCCGGTTGTGGCGTGTACGACGGCGCCGAGCTCCACGAGAGCGTCATCACCCTGCTGCGCCTGGACCAGCGCGGGGCCCAGGTGCAGTGTTTCGCACCTGACATCGCGCAGTTGCATGTGATCAACCACCTGACCGGTGAAGAAATGCCCGAATCGCGCAACGTGCTGGTGGAGTCGGCGCGGATTGCCCGAGGCAACATCAAGGATATCCGAGACGCGAACGTCGATGAGTTCGATGCGCTGATCGTGCCCGGAGGCTTCGGCTCGGCCAAGAACCTGTCCAGCTTCGCCATCGAAGGTGCCGCCTGCACCGTTCAACCGGATGTCCTGGCACTGACCGAAGCCTTTGCCGAGGCCGGCAAACCGGTGGGGTTGATGTGCATCTCCCCTGCCCTGGCGGCAAAGATCTACGGCCCTGGCGTCACCTGCACCATAGGCAACGACACCGACACGGCAGCTGCGATGAACAAGATGGGCGCGACCCATACCGATTGCGCGGTCAGTGACATCGTCGAGGACAAGGCACGCAAACTGGTGAGCACACCGGCTTACATGCTGGCGCAATCGATCAGTGAAGCGGCTTCAGGTATCAATAAACTGGTAGACCGGGTACTGGAACTGACCCACGAAAACGACGCCTGACACCCTCCAAAACTGTGGGAGCGAGCTTGCTCGCGATGGGGCCAGCACATTCAACATCGATGTTGTCTGTAAGTCCGCTATCGCGAGCAAGCTCGCTCCCACAGGGTTCGCCACTGGTCTTAAGAACTGCGTGCCAAACGTGTGAGAATCCGGTCCAACGCATTGGCAAACGCCTGCTTCTCACGGTCGCCAAACGGCGCTGGCCCTCCGCCCATTTGCCCCTGTTCGCGCAAATCGGTGAACAGGTTGCGAACCGCCAGCCGCTCGCCCATGTTCTGCGCATCAAACTCCTTGCCCCGTGGGTCGAGCGCTGCCACGCCCTTCTTCACCAGACGATCGGCCAGCGGCACATCGCTGCAGATCACCAGCTCACCAGGCACCGCATGCTCCACCAGGTAGTCATCGGCCGCATCCGGGCCGCTCGGCACCACGATCAGCTTGACCAGTGCCAGCCCCGGTTTGGTCTGCGGCTGCCCGGCCACCAGCACCACTTCGAACTGGCGCTTGAGAGCGAACTTCACCACCAGATCCTTGGCTGCCCGAGGACAGGCGTCGGCATCGATCCACACACGCATTGAATTTTCCTCTGTTGAAAAGCATCGCGGGCAAGCCACGCTCCCACAAGTTAACGCGAAACCTGTGGGAGCGTGGCTTGCCCGCAAAAGTGAGCGAAGCGAATGCCGTTTAAGAAACCTGCACCCGCTGCCTCTCAACTACCCGGCTACGACCGTACAACACGACAATCGAAATGATCGCCACAGCCTGGGCGCTCAACGAATAGGCATCGGCATGGATCCCCAGCCATTCAAAGTCAAAGAACGGTACCGGCCGTGTACCGAAGATCCCGGCTTCCTGCAGCGCTTTCACGCCGTGCCCGGCAAACACCACCGACAAGGCGCACAAAAGACCGGCGTTGATGCTGAAGAACAACGCCAGCGGCAACTTCGCCGAACCGCGCAAAATCACCCAGGCCAGGCCGATCAGCAACACCAGCGCCGTGGCCCCACCGGCCAGCACCGCGTTGTGCCCCGCGGGACCTGCCTGCAACCACAGGGTTTCGTAGAACAGGATCACTTCGAACAGTTCGCGATACACCGAGAAGAACGCCAGGGTCGCAAAACCGAAACGCCCGCCACCGCCCACCAGGCTGGTCTTGATGTAATCCTGCCAGGCCGCGGCGTGACGACGGTCATGCATCCACACGCCCAGCCACAGCACCATGACGCTGGCAAACAACGCCGTCGCACCTTCCAGCAATTCGCGTTGGGAACCGCTGACATCAATCACATAGGCTGCCAGCGCCCAGGTGCCCAGCCCCGCCACAAACGCCAGGCCCCAGCCGACGTTAACGCTGCGCACCGCCGCCTGTTGATCCGTGTTACGCAGGAAAGCAAGGATCGCCGCCAGCACCAGAATCGCTTCCAGACCTTCGCGCAGCAGAATCAGCAGGCCGGAAATGTAACTCAGCGACCAGCTCAAACCCTCGTTGCCCAACAGGCCGGCCGATGCCTTCAACTTGTCCTTGGCCACGTCCAGGCGCTGCTCGACCTCGCTCACCAGCAAGCCGTCCTGCAACGACTGACGGTAGGCCATCAGGGATTTTTCAGTGTCTTTACGCACGTTGGCGTCAATGTTATCCAGCGAGCTCTCAACCAGCTCGAAGCCTTCCAGATACGCCGCTACCGATAAGTCATAGGCCTGGTCATGCTCACCGGCACGATACGCCGCGATGCTCTTGTCCAAAGTGGCCGCAGTGTAGTCGAGCAGTTGCGCCGGGCCACGCTTGACCTGTGGCGGCTGCGCCCGCTGGGCACGGAAGGTCGCGGCGGCTTGCGGGCCTTCGACGGCCTGTACTTCGGCCGGGGTCTGACGAGCGAGGTCGGCGATGTTGTAGGTCTTTTCAGCCTTGGCCGTGGCCGGGTCGACACTGAAGCTGGCGATATAGGTGGCCAGGTCCCAACGCTGACGATCATCCAGTTGATCGGCAAAGGCCGGCATGTCAGTCCCTTCGACCCCCAGGCCCAGGGTGCTGTAGATCGCGTAGAGGCTCAGTCGGTCCAGTCGTGTGGTATCACGCAGATTGGATGGCGGCGGCGCCATGCCGACACCTGCCGGGCCGTCGCCGGCCCCTGTATCGCCATGGCAGACCGAGCAATGCTGAGCGTACAGCGGCGCACCACGCACCGGGTCCGGCGTAATGACCGGGGCCTGACTGACTTCATAGGCCACGGCCAGCTTCGCACCCAGTTGCCGGGCCTGGCGCGCGACGTCGGCACCGTCCTGATGGGCGTCAATGGAGTTTCCCAGCGCGGCCAGGCTTTGCTCCAGAGCGGCTTTTTCCGGCTTGGCCGGCATGGTTGCAATCAGATTTCCCAGCGTCTTGACCGAGTCTTGCTGCACGCGAAATCCGGACGGGTCCGTGATGCTGCCCGCCTGCACCGTGTCCGGGTAATCCGCGCCGATGTAATCGAGCAAGTGCAGCGCCTGCGGCGCACCTTCGGCGGGAGCGGCCAGTAGCTGAAAACTGCACGCAGCCAACAGCGGCAGCAACAGCCAGGCCAGGAAACGGGAGGGGGCAATCATGAATGAATCTCAATTGGAAATACGAAGTTACATATTGTTAACGCCAGACGGGTTTCGCTCAAGCTTTGTTGATATCTCTTCGTAATTGCATCAGTTTCGAGAGCGGCTCCTCCAAACAAAAAAGGCGACCTCCAGGGTCGCCTTTTTTTATATCGCCGTTTTACACAGCAGCTTTGCGCAACGTCGCCATGAACGCCGCCGCCCCGATGAACAGCCCGGCAAAGGTCCGGTTCATGCGCTTTTGCTGTTTCGGTGTGCGCAACAGACGCAGCACTTTGGACGCCAGACCGGTGTAGCCGGCCATGACGATCAGGTCGACGCAAACCATGGTCACACCGATTATCAGATACTGAATCAGCAGTGGCGCATGGGGGTCGATGAATTGCGGCAACACCGCCAGCATGAACACCAGCGCCTTGGGGTTGCTGATGTTCACCAGAAAACCACGGAACACCAAGGCCATCGGCTTGCCGATCTGGCGCAGCGCCGCGTCATCGCTCATATCGCTGGGCAGCGCACGCCATTGCTTGATCGCGAGGTAAACCAGATACGCCACGCCAAACCATTTGATGGCGTAGAAGGCCGTGGCCGACGCCGTGAGAATGGCGCCGACACCGGCGCCGACGATGGCGATCTGCAAAGCCAGGCCCAGTTGCAGGCCCAGGGCGTTCCAGTAGCCGCGCCAGAAACCGTATTGCAAGCCGCTGGACATCGACGCAATGGCGCCGGCACCGGGGGACAAGCTGATCACCCAGCAGGCGGCAAAAAACGCCAGCCATGTTTGAAGCTCCATTGCACACCTCGACTCAGACTCGTGACAGATGTCTAAGCTAATGCGGCTTTGATTGGATGACTACCGATTTTTTGCAGGACATGACGACTGCTGACTTGAGGCTCCCATCGCGAGCAAGTTCGCTCCCACAGAGAAGTCTCTGGTGCTCACAAGATTTGTGCTCACTGAAGATCGACTGTGGGAGCGAGCTTGCTCGCGATGGCGATATGTCAGGCGACAAAAAACTTACTTTTCAAACCCGCTGGAAGGAAACACATCCGTCCCGCGCCAGCGCCGTACCGAACGCTGGAAGAACAAACTGTTGGGCACCTGCACCATGGCGCTGCCAGTGCCGACTTCTTCGGCCTCGATCAGCGTGGTGTAAAGAAGATTGATCGCCACTACCCGGCCTTTGACGCCGGGCTTGTCGGTGGTGTCCACCAACTCGACCACGTCACCTATGCGAAACGGGCCGACGGTAAAGATCAGGATCGCGCACAGCAGGTTCGAGAGCACGCTCCACATGGCGAAAAACGCCACCGCCGCGACTGCGACGAAACCGGACAACGCGGTCCAGAGCACCGTGGCCGAAACACCGAGGCGTTCCAGCACGAAAATCAATGCACTGCCCATGATGAGCCAGCGCAGGCCACCGCGCAGCGGCATCAGCAACTGCGGCGGAAACGGATAGCGCTCGCCGAGACGGGTCAGGCATTTGGCGACGAAACGCTGGGCGATGTATCCGGCCAGCAGGATCAGCAGGATTTGCACGCCGAGCCAGATCGGCTCGACCCACACCGCCGGCAGCGGCAGCTTGAAGGCGTCCATCAGGACAGCTCCTCCAGCTCCGCCTGCATGTTTTCCAGCAACTCCAGGGCTTCCATCCAGGCTTCTTCCAGCTCCGCCTCACGCACCTTCAGCTTGGCCTGTTCGGCCAGCAGATCCCGCAATTCGTTCTTGCGCGCCGGCTCGTAGATGTCGCTGTCGCCGAGGCTGGCATCGATCTTCGCCAGCTTTTCGTGGAGCTTGCCGAGTTCGGCTTCAAGCTTGTCAGCTTCGCGCTTGTGCGGCGCCAGTTGCTGACGCAACGCAGCAGCGGCCTGACGCTGGGCTTTCTTGTCGGTCTTGTCCGGGTTGACCGGCGTGTTGCTGACCGGAGCGTTGCGCTGGCGATACTCCACCAGCCAGCGGGTGTAGTCCTCCAGGTCGCCGTCGAATTCCTCGACCTTGCCGTCCGCCACCAGATAGAAATTGTCGGTGGTGCTTTTGAGCAAGTGGCGATCGTGAGAGACCACCAATACCGCACCACTGAATTCCTGCAGGGCCATGGTCAGCGCCAGACGCATTTCCAGGTCCAGGTGGTTGGTCGGTTCGTCGAGCAGCAACAGGTTCGGTCGGTCCCAGGCGATCAAGGCCAACGCCAGGCGCGCCTTTTCGCCACCGGAGAAATTCAGTACCGGCTCGTCGATTCGCGCACCACGGAAGTCGAATCCGCCGAGGAAGTCGCGCAGGGTCTGCTCACGCTCGGTCGGTGCCAGGCGTTGCAGGTGCAGCAACGGGCTGGCCTTGGAGTCCAGCGAATCCAGCTGATGCTGGGCGAAGTAACCGACAACGGTGTTCTCGCCACGGGTCAAGCGGCCGGCCAATGGCGAGAGCTCACCGGCAAGGTTCTTGATCAGGGTCGATTTACCGGCGCCATTCGGGCCGAGCAGACCGATTCGCGCACCCGGGGTCAGTTGCAGCTTGACCTTCTCCAGCACGGCCTTGTCGCCGTAACCCAGGCGGGCATCGGACAGGTCGATCAGCGGGCTGGAAATCTTCTGCGATTCACGGAAGACAAAGTCGAACGGCGAATCGACGTGGGCAGCGGTCAGCTCTTCCATCCGCTCCAGTGCCTTGATCCGGCTCTGGGCCTGACGGGCCTTGGTAGCCTGGGCCTTGAAGCGGGCGATGTAGCTTTCCATGTGCGCACGTTGCACCTGCTGCTTCTCGTACGCCTGCTGTTGCTGGGCCAGGCGTTCGGCACGGGCACGCTCGAAGGCGCTGTAGCCACCGCGGTACAGGGTGATCTTGCGCTGATCGACGTGGGCCACGTGGTCGACCACGGCATCGAGGAAGTCCCGGTCGTGGGAAATCAGCATCAAGGTGCCGGGATAACTCTTGAGCCACTCTTCGAGCCAGATGATGGCGTCGAGGTCCAGGTGGTTGGTCGGTTCGTCGAGCAGCAGCAGGTCCGATGGGCACATCAAGGCCTGCGCCAGGTTCAGGCGCATCCGCCAGCCACCGGAGAAATCCCCGACCTGGCGATCCATCTGCTCGTTGGTGAATCCAAGCCCGGCCAGCAGCTTGCGCGCCCGGGCATCGGCGGTGTAACCGTCGGCGCTGTCGAGTTCCGAGTGCAGTCGGGCCTGAGCGGCACCGTCATGGGCCGCTTCGGCTGCCGCCAGGTCGCGTTGCACCTGGCGCAGGCGCAGGTCGCCATCGAGCACGTAGTCGACCGCCAGGCGTTCGAGGGTGTCGACCTCCTGGCGCATGTGGGCGATACGCCAGTCGGCCGGCAGGAAGCAATCACCCGAGTCCGGGTGCAGCTCACCCCGAAGCAAGGCGAACAGGCTCGATTTGCCGGCGCCGTTGGCACCGATGAGGCCGGCTTTCTGGCCGGCGTGCAGGGTCAGCTCGGCGTCTTCTAGCAGACGTTGCGGGCCACGCTGTAAAGTCAGGTTCTGAAGTCGAATCATAATGGCGGCGGAGTCTACCAGCTTCGCTCGCAACTGGCGCGAGTAGCACTATGTCCTCTGACCTGTGGAGCTTTTCCCTAAGTACTTATGCCCAGCCCGGCGTTGAACCCGCATGCCTGCAATTGCAGTCGGCGGGCATCAATGTGTGCTTGCTACTCTGCGGACTGTGGCTGGGAGAACGTGGCGTCGCCTTTAACGAACACCGATTGCAGCAACTGCGTAGCGTGGCCGAGCCATGGGACGCAGAAGTGGTGCGACCGCTGCGAGCCTTGCGGGTGAATTGGAAGGTCGTTGCCGCCGACGACGGCGAACTGAATGCTTTGCGCGAGCAAGTGAAGGCACTCGAACTGGAAGCCGAGCGACATCTGTTGGTACGACTGGAACGAACGGCGTTGAGTTGGCCGCAAGGTGAGGCGACCGATCTATCGGCCTGGCTCAATGGTGTGGCGGCAGGCGCCGCCCACCTGGACCGCGACGCGCTGCATCAGCTGCGCGTCGCGGTAACCGGCACTTAGGAAGCGCTGGTTGGGGTGGTTGCTGCGATCGATGCGGCGGCCGGCGTTGGCGCTGGCGTGCCTGTCGAGGTGGCTGCTGCTAAAGCAGACGGTGCACCCGGAGCCGGATTGGCTGGCTTGGCAACTGGCGCGGCGGCCGGCTTGGCGGCAACAGGTTTCACTGCTGGTTTTGCAGCTGGCTTCGCCACCGCTGGCTTGGCAGCGGGCTTGGCGGTGGCCGGTTTGGCAGCAGCGGCTGGTTTAGCCGCAGCAGGTTTGGCTGCCGGTTTAGCGGCTGGTTTAGCGGCCGGCTTGGCCGCTGCTTTTACAGCGGGTTTGGCCGCAGTTTTCGCAGCAGGTTTTGCAGCGGTTTTAGCCGCGACAGATTTGGCGGCCGGCTTCGCAGCAGGTTTCGCTGTTGCAGTTTTGGTTGCTGGTTTTGCTGCGGGTTTAGCGGCTGGTTTTGCAGCCGGTTTAGCGGCGGCGGTTTTAGCCACGGCTGGCTTGGCAGCAGCGGCTCTTGCAGCGGTAGGTCGTGCGGCGGCTGGTTTGGCAGCCGTGGTTTTAGCCGCAGGTTTTGCAGCGCTGGCAGCAACCGGTTTTCTCGCAGCCGATTTGGCTGCAGGTTTGGCTGCGGCAGGTTTAGCTGCTGGCTTGGCAGCTGCAGGTTTTGCGGCAGGTTTGGCCGGTGCTTTTGCAGCAGCCGGTTTGGCAGCGGCTTTCTTCGCAGGTGCCGCAGCAGGCTTGGCCGCACGCAAGGACAACACCTTGCCGACAGCCTCTTGTACACGACCGACGCCCTGGGCCAGTTTCAGGCTTTCCTGAGCATCGCGCTTGAGTTGCAGAATGTAGCCGCGGGTTTCCGATTGACGATCCTTGAGGGCATCGAGCAGCTCCTCAAGATCGGCCACTGCGCCCTTGGCCTTGGCTTGTGCCTTGGCTTTTCCGGCCGCCGCAGCGTCCTGCAATTTGGTGCGGGATTTGTGCAGTTTTTCTTGCGCTTTTCCGCGCTGCTTTTCCAGCTTGGCGAGCAGTTTTTCAGCATCAGCCAAGGCTTCGGAACAAGCGGTTTCCAGATGCTCGAGCAGGCTGCTCGAGAGTTGTTGGAGCAAGTGCAACGGAGTGTTTACTGGCTTCTTGGTGGCCGACATGGTTTACCTCCTGGCTGAAGTGAGTGCGGCTCATACTAGACCTCTGCTGCAACCGCCGCTAGGGCATGTTGACACTATCGAAAGCGCTGTGTTGCAAAGGATTGAAAAACTTCTGCCTCGGCGCAAAAGCAGTTCACCGTTGCGCGCATTCTCGCTGGCATAATCGCCCGCAATTCAGGTCGGAGAGTGCCCATGTCGCGCTACCTTTTTTTATCGCTGTGCGTGTTTTTTTCGGTGGCCCAAGCCGGCGAAACAACGCAGAAAAATGAAGCCCACGATCTCGCTTACAGCCTGGGTGCAAGCCTTGGCGAACGCTTGCGCCAGGAGGTTCCCGACCTGCAACTCCAGGCATTGGTCGAAGGATTGCAGCAAGCCTATCAGGGCAAACCGCTGGCGCTGAAGGACGAGCAGATCCAACAGATACTGACCGAGCATGAAGCCCGCATCGCCATGCAGTCCGACGAGCCGCAAAGCGAAATGGCACTGGAAAAAGAACAGCGTTTTCTCACCACAGAAAAAGCCAGGCCCGGCGTGCGCGAACTGGCTGATGGCGTGTTGCTGACCGAGTTGACGCCAGGTACCGGCACCAAGGCCGGACCGAACGGCAAGGTGCAGGTGCTGTACATCGGTCGATTGCCCGACGGCACTGTGTTCGATCAGAACAGTCAGCCGCAGTGGTTCAGTCTCGACAGCGTGATCGCCGGATGGCGCAGTGCGCTGCAAAACATGCCGGTCGGGGCGAAATGGCGACTGGTGATTCCATCGGCTCAGGCCTATGGCGCCGACGGTGCCGGTGACGTGATCGCACCATTCACACCACTGGTGTTCGAAGTCGAACTGCGCGGCGCCACCAGCTGACGATGCAAACGAAAAACGGCGTGCCTTGGCACGCCGTTTTGGGATCTTGCAGGAAGTGCTTCAGGCCTGAACCGAGTCGGCTTCCTTGTGGGCAGTGTGCAGCACTTCGATCAGGCAGTCTTCCAGTTCAAAGCGCTCATGCAACAGTCCGCCGAGTGTCTTGAACTCTTCGGCGACACACTTACCTGCGTCACACAGGTCATTGAAGGCGAGCAGCTTTTCGGTGATGACGTCGATACGCGGGTAGATGGTCTCGGCGAGCTCCAGGCCACGCTTGTCGTTGAAGGCCTTGGCCTCCCCCGTCAGCTGCTCGTAGATCTCGAAGTGCCCGGCCGATACATAATCGACCAGCACGCCGCAGAATTCCTGCAAGGGCTTACGGTGCTCACCCAGCGCCTCAGGCTTTGCGCCGAGAGCGTCATAGGCCCCGATCAGTTCGTGTCGTTCCTGCAACCAGCGATCGATCAGCAGGTGCACTCCGCCCCAGCGTTCCTGAGCATTCTGACAACTTTCGAGCATGGTGATCTCTCTTCCCTTGTGGGTCAGCTGCTCTATGCCCGCTCGCCTCTTGTAACGTCGGTGGGCGGTCAGGCAGAGCGTCATCGAGCAACATAATTCCAATGACACGTGCGGGCCAGATTATGCCCGCACGACACTGGCTTCAAGGTACGCAGGCGATAAAGTTCATACAAGTGTTTAATCACCCGCAAAGGCCCGGTGCGACGACTCGCCGCTGAGTGGTCGCTGATAGCCGGTCCAGACCAGTCGCAGCGACTGGTAAACGGCCAGAATCATCATCGCGACGAAGAGCAGCAGGCTCCACTCGGTGAGACTCAGATCGAACAGCGTCCAGGAAATTTCCACACAATCGGCAGCGCCCTTGAACATTTGCTGTACGACCGAAAGCCACGGAGAGTTGGCCAACAGGTCCGCCAGATGAGTCGAGCACGCCGCTACCTGTTCCGCAGGAAGGCTTTGCAGCAGGACCTGTCGCCATGCAGTGACAGTGCCGGCCAGGCTGCAACAAAGACTGAACAGCCAATAGAGAACGTTTCCGATGCGACCGGGGCCATGGACCGAAGCCATCAGGCAGACGCCGGTAAGGAGCGCCAGGCAAAACCGCTGCACAAGACACAAGCCACAAGGCCGCAGGCCGACTGCATATTCCAGGTAGTAGGAAACACCCATCGCCAGGGCACCCGCAATGAAAGCCATGAAAAACAAGGAGCGTGAGCAGGCCAAAGACATGGCTTTTCCGTAAAAGTAGTGACAGACCATTACGGTAGAGGAAAGCGCGACAGCCTTTCAAGGCAAGTGCCCACAGAGACTTCAGCGCAGGTGTAAGGAAATCCCGACGCAGGCGAGAGGATAAAATGTAGTCCTCTGTAGGACTTTGTCTGCGATGAAATTTCGCGACTGAATTTCAACTAATCATCGCACTGCGGCGAGGGTGATTGCTCCCTCGTCGCAGGTCATCGCTCAGGCGCCGGAGCCCGGTGCCTGCGAGTGGGTCAAGCGCCGACTGGCGTTGGCAGAGGGGCCGCGAGCAAGCGCTCATCCAACAACCCCAGGCCTTCCTGAAACAGCTGGTTGCTGCGCTCGGCATCGCCCATTTGCGCCAGCAAGCGTGCCAGTTCGGCACAGGCTTCCGGATTGCGCTGTACACGCAGGCTGCTTTCCAGATAGTCCCGGGCCTTGCCCCACAAACTGTTTTGCAGGCATAGACGACCCAGTGTCAGCAGCAGACCCGGATCGGCCGGATGGTCCTTGAGCCAGCCTTCGGCGGCCTGCAGCTGGCGGGCCGGATCATTGCCGCGAACCAGTCCGTAGAGTCGGGCCAGATGACTGTCGTAGCTGCGCTTGAGCGCGGTGCGCAGCACTTCTTCGGCCTCGACCTGAGCCCCCAGTTGCCGCAACTGCTCGGCATACGCCAGCACCAGTTGCGGCTCTTGACGCTGTGCCGAAGTCAGTTGCTGCCAGGCACGCTCCAGCGATTGCTTCCCCACTGTTCCGTCTTCTTCCCGTTGCGCCGCCAGGGACAGGTTCGCCCCCCAGGCCCGACGCTCCAGCTCGGCGAGCTCCGCCGCCGGCAGGATTTTGTCCTTGCGCAGCTCCGGCAGCAGGCGAATCACTGCCGACCAGTCACCACGCTGCTGAAGCAGGCGCTGCAACTGACGCAGGGTCTGTGCGTTATGAGGATGGCGTTCACGCATGGCTTGCAGGGTGGCCAGGGCGCCTGCGGTGTCACCGCGATCGGTCTGTAACTGAGCGTGGCTCAAGGCGATCGCCAACTCGGCCTGGGGCTGACGCTCGAGGGCGCGCTCCAGCAAGTTGTCGCTTTCTTCGTGATTGCCGAGTTCGTTCGCTGCACGGGCAGCGCCGAGGTAGTAAAGCAGCGGCTGACGCTCGGCTTCGGCAGCCCGATGCAAGTGACGCTGCGCGCTGGCCCAGCGACCCTCGGCCAGGTCCAGTTGACCGTGCTCGATCGCCACCTGCACTCGACGGCTGCGGTTACGCCGTGACCACGGATTGACTACGCCACTGGAAGCCATCACCAGTTCGACCAGCGACCTGATGCCCCAGATCACCAGCCAGAGCACAGCCACCAGCGCCAAAGTAGCCCACAGGCTCGACTCATAACGGAAGGTCTTGTAGGCAATCAGCACGTAGCCGGAATGCTCGGCAATCGCCAGCCCCAGCGCAGCGGCAGCGGCGATCACGAGGAACACGATCACATAGAGGCGTCTCATGGCGTGGCCTCCGGCGCGGCGTTCGCGGCAGGCCTGGCCAGTGGCTTGACCGAGTCCTCGGCGTTGACGTTGCGCCGTTCCAGATACCCCTGCACCGCGCTCAGGGTGCCGGTCATATCCGGCGTGACGACAGTGACAGGTTGCACGCTCAACTCGGCCACCTGTTCAAGCATGACTTTGCTTTGTGCGTTGTCCGGATTGAAGTTGCCGTTGAGGATGTCCCGCGCCTCGTCCAGCACTTGGGAGTAAACCGCTGGCTGGCCATTGAGTGCGGCCCACTGCGCCTGCTCCAGCGCCAGACTCAGGGCCAGGCGTACCTGGCTCAGACTCTGGCCTGCCAGCAATGGGCGAACGTTCTTGTCGGCATTGAAGTCGATGCGGATGTAGCGCGAAATCTGATCCCACCATTGCGCCCAGCGACTGGCACCGTCGCCATCGGCAGTCAGGCCCAGCAGCGAATCGCCACGGTCCTTGTACTCCGGTGCCAGCTCGGTGAGGCTGGCCACTTGATCGCGCAGCGCGCCCAGACGCAGAAACAGCCCGGTGCGATCCGGTTGTTCGGTGCTGCGCAAGGCGATCAGGGTCTTGGCCACCTGCTCGCGAGCGGCAAAGGAGCCCGGATCGTTTTGCTCACGCAGTATCTCGTCGGCACCCTGGACCAGTGCCTGGGCACTGCTGATGTCCTGCAAGGCGGACAGTCGCAGGCTGGCCAGACGCAGCAGGTGCTCGGCCTCGGCCAGACGCCAGTCTTTGCGGCTGGCACCGAGAACGGTTTCCAGCCGTTGGTTCAACCGCTGCTGATCACCTTGCAGCTGAATCACCAGACGACTGCGTGCTTCCAGTTCATCGGCTGGAGGCAATTGCGCCAAGCGTGCGCTCAGGCGCTCCTCATTGAGTTTGAGGTTTTGCGCCTGGTCATTCAGCGCCTGCACCTGGCTCAGTTGCTGCTGATTATTGGCCTGCAGGTGACGCACCTGCCAGACACCCCAACCGCCTACCGCTACACCGGCCGCGCCCAACAGCAGCGCGATGATTGCCAGACCATTGCCTCGACGCTGCTCGGCAGCAGGTGGCGGCGGCGGCATTTCATCAACAGGTGCATCAACAGGTGCATCAAGCACCGGTCGCGAGTCATCTTTAGGCAAGGCTGTTTCGCTCACGTATCCATCCTTTGCATTAGAAAACGGGTACGGGATGCTCCCGTAACGCCGTCAGCAAGGCCGCGGCACTGGCGCCACGACAATCCACAACTGTTTTGGCCCCGGCGGCACGCGCCAGCTCGGCAACCCTGGGGCTCGGTACAAACAACGGCAACCGCGCCAACTGCGGCCAGGCATCGCCGGCCAGTTGATGCAGGTGCTCAAAACCTTGTCCACTGCTGACCACCAGCCCGTTCAGGCGCTCCGCCTGGATCCGTTGCGGCAGTAGCGTCGGCGGGTAAATCGGCAATCCCCGGCGGTACAGCTCCAGATACTCGACACTAGCACCAAGCTCACGCAAACGCTCAGCCAGCAACTCGCGCCCGCCCTCCCCGCGCAGGATCAGCACTCGTGCATCGGGTTGTGCGATAGCCTCGCGCAGTCGGGAAAGTTCGAGCAAGGCTTCACTGTCATCGCCTTCTGCCGGGAAGCTCACGTCCAGCCCGTGATCCCCGAGGATCTGCGCGGTCGCCGCGCCGACGCTGAACCACTTCACACCGGGCGGTGTTGGCCAATACCGCTCGAGCAGTTCGACGCCGATCCGGGCGGCCGGCTTGCTGACCACGATGACGGCGCAGAACTGATCCAGCGCCAGAATCACCTGGCGCATTGTGTCAGTGGCCTCAATGGGCATGATGTCCAAAAGCGGCAGACTGTTACTGAATATCCCCTGCTCGGCCAAAAAACCGCTCAGCGCCGCCGCTTCTTCGGCGGGACGCGTCAGCAGCAGGCGCCAGCCGATCACTCGTGACCAGCCTCGCCATAGACCGCTTTGAGGATGGCGTCGGCACCCTGGCTGAGCAGGTCTTCAGCGACTCGTACACCCAATGCCTCGGCATCGCCGCGAGGGGCGCGGGCTTGTGCGCTGAGCAGCAGGCCACCGCCTGGATCGCCCACCAGCCCGCGCAACCAGACCTGCTCACCCTCCAGCACGGCGTAGCAGGCAATCGGCACCTGGCAGCCGCCATTGAGGTGCTTGTTGAGGGCTCGTTCGGCGGTCACGCGGGTGGCGGTGTCCTGGTGATGCAGGGGTGTCAGCAACGCATGGATTTCACTGTCGGCGCTGCGGCATTCGATACCCACCGCGCCCTGGCCACCGGCCGGAAGGCTGTCGTCGACACTGATGGCCGAGGTGATGCGGTCTTCGAATCCCAGACGGATCAGGCCGGCAGCGGCGAGGATGATGGCGTCGTATTCGCCGGCATCGAGCTTGGCCAGGCGGGTGTTGACGTTGCCGCGCAGGAAGCGGATTTCCAGATCCGGGCGACGGGTCAGCAATTGAGCCTGGCGGCGCAGGCTGGAGGTACCGACGATGCTGCCCTGGGGCAACTCATCCAGGTTGGTGTAAGTGTTGGAAACGAAGGCATCGCGCGGGTCTTCCCGCTCGCAGATACAGAACAGACCGAGGCCTTCGGGGAAGTCCATCGGCACGTCCTTCATGGAGTGCACGGCGATGTCGGCTTCATTTTCCAGCAGCGCGGTTTCGAGTTCCTTGACGAACAAGCCCTTGCCGCCGATTTTCGACAACGGAGAGTCAAGCAGCTTGTCACCACGGCTGACCATGGGGACGAGGGTCACCAGCAGGCCCGGATGGGCTGCTTCAAGACGGGCCTTGACGTATTCGGCCTGCCACAGGGCGAGAGCGCTTTTGCGGGTGGCGATGCGGATCTGGCGAGAGGACATGGATCAATCCGTACTGAATAGATATGACGGATAATAACAGCTCAGCCAAATCCACTTTGACTTGTATCAGATACTACTCGGCCTCCCTGGCCCCGGATGTCCGGCAATCGGGTGTGAAATTGGCCTGCGAACAGCTTTTTAAAGCTGTTGCATCATTTTGCGCACCCCAGCCACATGACGACGGCTGACGATCAGCGCATCACCGTTGAGGCCTTTGAGGAACAGCTGAAAATGCCCCAGGGGTGTGCGTTGCAATCGCTCGATACGCTCGCGGGCGACAAGTGCATTGCGATGGATACGCACGAATCGGTCACCGAATTCATCTTCGAGGGCCTTGAGCGGCTCATCGAGCAGCACTTCGCCGCTTTCGTGGCGCAAGGTCACGTATTTGTGGTCGGCAATGAAATACACCACCTGATCCAGCGGAATCAGCTCGATCCCTTTACGGGTTCGGGCGCTGATATGGCTGCGCGGGCCGTTGCCGCTTTCGGCAGCAGGGCGGGTCAGGGCGGAGAGCTGGGCACGATTGGGGCGCTCGGCTCTCTTTAATGCGTCATGTAATTGTTCAGTTCTCACAGGTTTCACCAGATAGCCTACGGCGCTGGCCTGTAAGGCTTCCACGGCAAATTCATCGGGCCCGGCGCAGAACACCACGGCGGGGGGAGTTTCGCGTTCACACAACCGAGCAGCCACTTGCAGGCCATCCAGGCCGGGCATGCGGATATCGAGCAGCACGATATCCGGCTTGTGGCTGTCGATCAGTGCCAACGCCTCTTCGCCATTCGTGGCACTAGGCTCCAGGACACTGTACCCCTCGAGTTCGCCAACCATTCGGCTCAGGCGCTCGCGGGCCAAGGGTTCGTCATCAACGATCAGGACATTCATATTGCGCTGGATTCCTGCGTGAGTCTCGCACAAGGATAGCGTAGACAGGTGAAGTGACGTCCGTCACCGCGATCCACGCTAAGACTAGCGCGAGCGTCAAAAAGTGCCGCTGGTCCGACGGCTAAATTTTCATCTACCGGGCGATTGGCGGCCCAGGCCCGCGTTGGCGATGCATCGCCACAGGGTTTGCTGATACGCAATATGAACACCCCACTCTTCTTATAGTCAGCGGCTGCACCGAGAAATGCGCTGATCCTACTGTCCAACTGTAGACGGTTGCCGGGACGATATTGCTCAATTGGAAAATATCGTTCGGCAAAAATGCGCGGCTCTTGCCCCGGCCCGGACTTTCCCTCCCCCAAAAAAACGTATCGACCAGTGTCAGCGACAGGATTGGCAACCCTGTTATTATCCGCGCCAGCGTTCCACGCCTTCTTACTTCAAGCCGATACGAGCGAATTCATGAGCACTGACAAGACCAATCAGTCCTGGGGCGGCCGCTTCAGTGAACCCGTCGACGCCTTCGTCGCCCGCTTCACCGCCTCCGTCACCTTCGACCAGCGCCTGTATCGCCACGACATCATGGGCTCGATCGCCCACGCCACCATGCTGGCCAAGGTCGGCGTGCTGACCGATGCCGAGCGCGACAGCATCATCGATGGCCTGAACACCATCCAGGGTGAAATCGAGGCCGGTCAGTTCGACTGGCGCATCGACCTCGAAGATGTCCACATGAACATCGAGGCGCGCCTGACCGACCGCATCGGCGTGACCGGTAAAAAACTGCACACCGGCCGCAGCCGTAACGATCAGGTCGCCACCGACATCCGTCTGTGGCTGCGTGACGAGATCGACCTGATCCTGGCTGAAATCACCCGCCTGCAAAAAGGCCTGCTGGAGCAGGCCGAGCGCGAAGCCGCCAGCATCATGCCGGGGTTCACCCACCTGCAGACCGCACAACCGGTGACGTTCGGGCACCACATGCTGGCCTGGTTCGAAATGCTCAGCCGCGACTACGAACGCCTGGTCGACTGCCGCAAGCGCACCAACCGCATGCCACTGGGCAGCGCGGCACTGGCCGGCACCACCTACCCGATCGATCGCGAATACACCGCCCAACTCCTGGGTTTCGACGCGGTTGGCGGCAATTCGCTGGACAACGTCTCCGATCGTGATTTCGCCATCGAATTCTGCTCGGCGGCCAGTATCGCGATGATGCACCTGTCGCGTTTCTCCGAAGAGCTGGTGCTGTGGACCAGCGCGCAGTTCCAGTTCATCGATCTGCCCGACCGTTTCTGCACCGGCAGTTCGATCATGCCGCAAAAGAAAAACCCGGACGTGCCAGAGCTCGTGCGTGGCAAGACCGGTCGCGTGTTCGGCGCGCTGATGGGCCTGCTGACCCTGATGAAAGGCCAGCCCCTGGCCTACAACAAGGACAACCAGGAAGACAAGGAACCGCTGTTCGACGCCGCCGACACCCTGCGCGACTCGCTGCGGGCCTTTGCCGACATGGTCCCGGCGATCAAGCCCAAGCACGCGATGATGCGCGAAGCGGCCCTGCGCGGCTTCTCCACCGCCACCGACCTGGCCGACTACCTGGTGCGTCGCGGTCTGCCATTCCGTGACTGCCACGAAATCGTCGGCCATGCCGTGAAGTACGGCGTGGACAGCGGCAAGGATCTGGCAGAAATGAGCCTGGAAGAACTGCGCAAGTTCAGCGACCAGATCGACCAGGACGTGTTCGCCGTGCTGACCCTGGAAGGCTCGGTCAATGCCCGTAACCACATCGGCGGCACCGCGCCGGCGCAGGTGAAGGCTGCAGTGGCTCGCGGTCAGGCGTTGCTCGCCAGCCGCTAAATCGCCAAAAGCTTCGCGAGCAAGCCCGCTCCCACATTGATCGTCACACACAAAATCCGTGTCTGACGCATACCTCGTGGGAGCGAGCCTGCTCGCGAATGCGATCTTCAGAGCGCAACAGAACTACTTTTTGGCAGCAATCATCGCCATGAACGCCGGCATCGCGGCCTCCCGGTCCGCCGCCACACGCTGCACATTCGGGTTCCCCCCCAAAAACTCCAGCAGCGCCTTGGCCTTCGGCATCTCGGCCAACAGATCGATGCCAAACAACTTCTTGGCGACCCCACACGCCAGCGGCACGCTGAACAGGAAATACAGATCCGCCACGCTCAAGCTGTCGCCAGCCACGTAAGGACTGAATTTGGCATGCCGGCCCAGCGCAGCCATCCCCAGCAACAATTCGGCTTTGGTTTTTTCCTTGATCGCATCCGGCAGGGTCATGCCGAAAAAGGCTTCGGGATAGCAGGCCCGGCCTGGCAATTCGATGTACAGCTCGATTTCCTTGGCCAGTGCCAGCACCTGCGCACGCTCGAACGGATCGCTCGGCAGCAGCGGCGTGCCTTTCTGGCTTTGCTCGATGTATTCGAGGATCACGCTGGTTTCATTGATGAAGCCCTGCTCTACCTGCAGCACCGGGACCTTTCCGCGAGGGCTGATGGCCAGTGCCTCGGGGCTGGTGCCAGCGTAAAACGGTACTTCTTCGAAGGGCAGGCCTTTTTCCAGCAGCGCCAGTTTGACCATGTTGTAGTAGTTACTGACGGAGAATCCATAAAGCTTGATCATCACAAAGCCTCCAGGCCATGCGGGGTGGGCAGTGCCTGTTTATAGAACGCTGCCGGGATTCTTGCCAGCAGCATCACGCCGCTGAATGCGGGTAAACTGGCCGCCTTTCCCTGAGGAGCCTGCCATGAGCGAGCCAACCGATATCGACAACGACGAAGAAGAGTTCGCCGAAACCACCCTGATCCAGGCCATCGAAAACCAGATCGAAAGCGACAACCCGCCGGCTGCCAAGGCGACGTTCAACAAGCTGACGCTGGTGGGTTACGAGCGGGAAGAAATCCTCAACTTGATGGCCCACGTTTTGGCGGTAGAAATCGACGCGATCCTCGAAGAAGACCGCGCGTTCAATACCGAATGGTACGAAGCTGCCCTGCGCGCCTTGCCCGAGTTGCCGCCGGAAAAGCAGTAAGCCCACACATCCCTGTAGGAGCGAGCTTGCTCGCGAAAAACCCGAGAGCGCCACGGGGCATCTGGTTTTACGCGTCATAGTTGACGACCTTCGCGAGCAAGCTCGCTCCTACAGAGGAAAAAAACCCTGTCGCGAGCACTGGACATGCCGGACAAGCGGGTTCACCTTAGGGGCGCTGTCGTCCAATTCCTAGAAAGTCTGGAGTCCTTATGTCGCTTACCCCTGAGTTGGTTGCCGAACTGGAAGTCCTCGCACTCTTCAACCTGGACAGTTCCCAGGAAGGTCTGAAAATTCATCAGACCGCTGCCCCGAAACACGTTGCCGCCGCCAAACGCCTCTTTGAAAAAGAACTGACCGACCAGCCTGATGGCGGTTACCTGACCAGCCTGGGTCGTGACGCCGCGCAAAATGTGCAAACCGTGCTGACCATTCTTAACGCCGAAGTAACAGCCTGAATTCTGCCGCATCGCCCACGGAGACCCCGATCCAGGGATTTCCGCGGGCACATCCCCCCTGATTCCTGTCTGCAGCCGATAGAAATCTGACGCCAGAAAAACAAAATCAGCTTAAAAGTCCTCGCCTCAAGGCGCTAAACTGCCCCTCATCCAAAGAGCCCCACGTCCGAGCCCTGCGAGCCGGTTTGAGCTGACATGACGCGCACCCACGAAATCCGCCCCGATCTGGACGAGGGAATCGACCGCAAGGTTCTCAGCCAGCTGCGCGCACGTTTTCTGAAACTCAACGAAGGACGCATGGCTCGCGCCATGGAAGGGTTGTCGACCCGCCAGCAAGGGGTCCTGACCTTGCTGCCGCTGTTTTTCCACGTTAACCATCCGCTGTTGCCCGGTTACGTTTCCGGCAGTACGCCGGCCGGGCTGTCGAATTTCGAGCCGGATGCCAATGTCCTCGCTGAAGCCCAGCGCCTGACCCGCTCGTTTTCCTACAAGCCGCGCCACGGCAGCAACCCGCCGAGGCCGATTCACGGACTGTTCCTGATGGGCAGCCTCGGCACCCTGGCCCAGGCCGACCAGAGCGACATGGATGTGTGGGTCTGCCATGGGCCGGACCTTACCGAGAACGAACTCGCCGAACTGCGCAAGAAATGCCAGTTGCTGGAAGCCTGGGCCGCCAGCCAGGGCGCCGAAGCGCACTTTTTCCTGATCGACCCGACCCGTTTCGTCCGTGGCGAGCGCGATACCCAACTGAGTTCGGAGGATTGCGGCACCACCCAGCACTACCTGTTGCTGGACGAGTTCTACCGCACCGCGATCTGGCTGGCCGGGCGTACGCCGATCTGGTGGCTGGTGCCGGTCTATGAAGAGTCGAGCTACGACCGCTACACCCATACCCTGATCTCCAAACGCTTTATCCGCGGCGATGAAACCCTCGACCTTGGCAACCTGGCCTTCATCCCGCCCGGCGAATTCATCGGTGCCGGGCTCTGGCAGTTGTTCAAGGGCATCGAGTCGCCCTACAAGTCGGTGCTCAAGCTGTTGCTGACCGAGGTTTACGCCAGCGAACACCCCAGGGTCCATTGCCTGAGCCTGCGCTTCAAGCAAGCGGTGTTCGCCAACCGCCTCGACCTCGACGAACTGGATCCGTATGTCGTGGTGTATCGGCGCATCGAGGAATACCTGATCGCCCGCAACGAACCGGAACGTCTGGAACTGGTGCGGCGCGCGCTGTACCTGAAGGTCAATCGAAAACTCACCGGCAACAGCCGCACCCAGAGCTGGCAGCGCTCCTTGCTCGAACGCCTGGCCCATGAATGGCATTGGGACCAGCGTCAACTGACCCTGCTCGACAGCCGCAGCCAGTGGAAAGTCCGCCAGGTCAGCTCCGAGCGGCGGGCACTGGTCAACGAGCTGAACTACAGCTACCGCTTCCTCACGCAGTTTGCCCGTCACGAACAAACGGTCAGCCGCATCAACAAGCGCGACCTGAGTGTCCTCGGCCGCCGCCTGTACGCCGCTTTCGAGCGCAAGGCCGGTAAAGTCGAATTCATCAATCCCGGCATCGCCCCGGACCTGGCTGAAGACACCCTGACGCTTGTGCACGCACCGAACAGGAAAGAGCCGGGGCAAAGCCAGTGGGGCTTGTACAACGGCAGCCTGACGGCACTGGAGTGGGAGCATTTCGCGCCGATCAAACGCAGCCGTCACTTGCTCGAACTGCTGACCTGGTGCCACCGCAATGGCGTGATCGACAGCAGTACCCGCCTGGCCTTGCACCCCGGCACCAGCGACTTGAGCGAATTCGAACTGTTCAACCTGCTCGGCAGCCTGCAACAGACCATCGCCCTGCCCTTGCCCACCGTCGCCGAGGAACCTCTGTTGCGCGCCAGCGTGCCGAGTGAAGTGCTGATCCTGGTGAATGTCGGCATCGATCCGCTCAAGCACCATCGCGACCTGAACATCCTCATGACCACCGAACGCACCGACTCACTGAGCTACGCGGGTGTCCGGGAAAATCTGGTGCTGACTCTGGACCAGGTCACGCTCAATAGCTGGAACGAAGTGCTGGTTGGCCGTTACGACGGCCCCCACGCCCTGCTCGACTGCATCCGCGACTACCTCAACAACCTGCCGGCCGGGCCGCAACAGCCGAAGCTGCGAGTGCGTTGCTTCTGCCATAACCGCGCGCAGTTCATTGCCCAACGGGTCGAGGAAATCCTCGATACCGCACAGAACCTGCTGCTGAGCCGGCTCAATCATCGTTACCTGATCCAGGTCCAGCAGCACTACCACGTGCTGGAGTTGGTGCCGGGCCAGGTCCAGCACATCGCGCTGGCCACTCTGCCGGCACTGATCGATTACCTGGGCGAAGAAATGGCGAGCTACAGCCCGTTGCACCTCGATCCGAAGGCACTGGAAGACCACGACCTCGCGCTGTTCCTGCCAACGGGCCAACCGGACTGCATTCAAGTGTTCTATAGGGTCAACGAAGATCAGGCTGATCTGTACGTGCTCGATGAGTTCAACGCCCTGTGGCAGCAACGCCTGCCCTGGCACGATGAGCAAAGCCTGCTGGTGCCGCTGCAGCGTTTCCTGCAATCGATCCAGTACCGTCGCGATGCCTTGTTGCCGATGGACGCAGCCCACCCGCTGAACCTCGACACCCTGTACTGCCAGTTGCTGCCGTCAGGCCCTGGCCGCGCACGCCGCATCGAAGCCCGGCCGGTGCCGCAGACGCCAGTGAACAAGCCGTTCTACGACGTGCAGGCGATCGTCGGCAAAGCCGCACCGGGTCAGGTGCAGGTGACGCTGTATTGCAATCAACGGGAATTTTCCGAGCTGGAACATGGCGACCAGCTGTTCCGCGTGGTCGCCCGGGAAATCGTCGGGCAGCGCCGGGAAACCGAACGCTACCGCTGCTACATCACCGACCTCGACCTGTCAGGCCTGCTCGGCGAAGGTCAGAGTTCCACCCATTTGTACCTGCGCTACAAAGCCGACCTGGAGCACGCATTGAACGAGGCGCTCGATCAGGTCTGAGGGGGAGTCACTCCGGGAACGCGCCGCCATTGGCCGGCTGCGATTCGACTTCCAGCAGTGTCAGCTTCAGGGTCTTGCCGCCCGGAGCCGGCCAATCGATGTGCTGGCCAACCTTCAGGCCGAGCAGCGCGCTGCCCACCGGCGCCAGGATCGAGACCTTGCCTTCGTCGGCGTTCGCATCCTTGGGGTACACCAGGGTCAGGTGGTAGTCCTTGCCACTGCCTTCTTCGCGGCAATGCACACGGGAATTCATGGTCACGACATCCGCCGGCACTTCATCGTGACCGACCACGGTATCGGCGCGGTCCAGTTCTGTTTGCAGCGCGATAACGCCCGGCAGCGTCTCGTCCAGGCTGTCGATCAGGCGCTCCAGACGCTGGACGTCCAGACGGGTAAGGGTGATGGAAGGTGCGGTCATGATCTGGGCAGACTCCTTTCTTCTGCACGAAAAAAGCAAAACCCCGCCAGAAAAAGGCGGGGTTTTCACAAGCCTCGATGGGTTGAGGCGTTTCTGGACACTATCACAGCTCAAAAAATATACAAGTCATGGCCAAACCGACGCTATGGACTTGTAGAGAACTCCTGTGGCGAGGGGGCTTGCCCCCGTTCGGCTGCGCAGTAGCCGTAAAAACCTGGGGCCGCTACGCGACCCAACGGGGGCAAGCCCCCTCGCCACAATGACTCACTAGGCTGAAGCTTTGCGGTGGGCAGCCTGCTCGCAAATGACGCGCCGACGCTGATCATCGGCCGAACGCCACTCACGAATATCTTCGACATGACGGAAGCAGCCCAGACACACTTTTTGCTCGTCCAGCCGGCACACACCGCTGCAGGGCGACGGTACCGCCGGGCTGACGTTGCTGTAGAGCGGTTTGGGCGCACGGACAGGCGCAGGCTGGGTCACGATCTCACAGGCCTTCGAAATCGAGTTCGACACCGGCCTGCTGCTGGACGATACGCTCAAGCATTTCACCCAACTGCTCTTCGCTCTTGTCGCACATCCAGCGCTCGCTTTCTTCGTCGTAGTCGAAGTGGAAACCACCGGACACCGCCGCCAGCCACAGCTGGCGCAGCGGCTCCTGGCGACTGAAGATCAACTGGCTGGCGTTCTCGAACTTGACCGTCAGCACGCCGGCCGAGCTTTCGAGGTCGATATCCAGGTCGCTTTCGTCAAAGATGTCCTCCAGGGTTTGCTGGGTGGCATCGACCAGGTCATGGAAACGCGCTTCGGACAAACTCATTACGGCAACCTCAAAAAGTGTCTGATCAGGCTCAAGCGCCGCAAGATACGACCGAGCTCCGTCGATTGCAAAGGATAACGACCTGTGGGAGCGGGCTTGCTCGCGAATACGGACTGACATTCAACATTGATGTCGACTGACACGACGCCTTCGCGAGCAAGCCCGCTCCCACAAGGATTGCATGATACCGACCGGCATCGGGCCGAGCCCCGCCGGACGGGCGGTCCGTTGCATAGGCAAGCTGCCGGGTGGCCGGTATACTCCGGCGCAATTAATGCATTTTCAAGGATTTCGCCATGAAGCGCCTGATCTCTTCCCTTGCTGCGCTCCTCGCGGTTGCCTGCCTTGTGTCGGCCTGCGGTCAAAAAGGCCCGCTGTACCTGCCCGATGAAGACCAGGACCCTGTGGAGCAAGCCAAGTCGTCGCAGCAGCAGCCTGCCTCCAAAGCACACAAGCACGACGTCTACCAATAATAAGGGAACCTCATGGACGCTTTTAACTACCGTGACGGTGAACTGTTCGCGGAAGGTGTTGCCCTGTCTGCCATCGCCGAGCGCTTTGGTACACCCACCTACGTTTACTCGCGCGCGCACATCGAAGCCCAATACCTGGCTTACGCCGATGCGCTGGTCGGCACACCGCACCTGGTGTGCTACGCGGTCAAGGCCAACTCCAACCTGGGCGTCCTGAATGTCCTGGCGCGTCTTGGCGCCGGTTTCGACATCGTCTCCCGTGGCGAGCTGGAACGCGTACTGGCCGCTGGCGGCAGCGCCGACAAGATTGTGTTCTCCGGCGTCGGCAAGACCCGTGACGACATGCGTCGCGCCCTGGAAGTCGGCGTGCACTGCTTCAACGTCGAATCCACCGACGAGCTGGAACGCCTGCAAGTGGTCGCCGCCGAACTGGGCGTTCGCGCGCCGATTTCGCTGCGCGTGAACCCGGACGTCGATGCCGGCACCCACCCGTACATTTCCACCGGTCTCAAAGAGAACAAGTTCGGCATCGCCATCGCCGACGCCGAAGACGTGTACGTGCGTGCCGCGCAGCTGCCGAACCTGGAAGTGGTCGGCGTCGATTGCCACATCGGCTCGCAACTGACCACCCTGCCGCCTTTCATCGATGCTCTCGACCGCCTGCTGGGCCTGGTCGATCGCCTTGGCGATTGCGGCATCTACCTGCGCCACATCGATCTCGGTGGTGGCCTGGGCGTGCGATACAAGGACGAGGAGCCACCACTGGCTGCCGACTACATCAAGGCCGTGCGCGAGCGTCTCGACGGCCGTGACCTGGCGCTGGTGTTCGAGCCGGGCCGCTTCATCGTCGCCAACGCCGGCGTGCTGCTGACTCAGGTCGAGTACCTCAAGCACACCGAACACAAAGACTTCGCCATCGTCGACGCCGCCATGAACGACCTGATCCGCCCGGCGCTGTATCAGGCCTGGATGGACGTCACTGCCGTGAGCCCGCGCACCTCCGCTGCCCGCGCCTACGACATCGTCGGCCCGATCTGCGAGACCGGCGACTTCCTGGCCAAGGATCGTCAGCTGGCGCTGGAGGAAGGCGACCTGCTGGCCGTGCATTCGGCCGGTGCCTACGGGTTTGTCATGAGTTCCAACTACAACACCCGCGGCCGTGCCGCAGAAGTGTTGGTGGACGGTGATCAGGCATTTGAAGTGCGTCGCCGTGAAACGGTAGCCGAGTTGTATGCTGGCGAAAGCCTGCTGCCGGAGTAAAACCATGCTGCTGCGTTTTACCAAGATGCACGGCCTGGGCAATGATTTCATGGTCCTCGACCTGGTCAGCCAGCACGCGCACATTCTGCCCAAGCATGCCAAGCAATGGGGTGACCGGCACACCGGCATCGGTTTCGACCAGTTGCTGATCGTTGAAGCGCCGAGCAACCCGGACGTGGATTTCCGCTATCGGATCTTCAACTCCGACGGTTCCGAAGTGGAACAGTGCGGCAACGGTGCGCGCTGCTTCGCCCGTTTCGTGCTCGACAAGCGCCTGACTGCAAAACGTGTGATTCGCGTCGAGACCAAAAGCGGCGTCATCGAGCTCGACGTGCGTAACGACGGCCAGATCAGCGTCAACATGGGCGCCCCGCGCCTGGTACCGGCGGATATTCCGTTCCAGGCACCGGAGCAGGCCAAGAGTTATCAGGTCGACGTCGACGGCACCCCGGTCGATCTGGCCGCCGTGTCCATGGGCAACCCCCATGCCGTGCTGCGGGTCAGCGATATCAACAACGCGCCGGTGCATGAGCTGGGCCCGAAAATCGAACATCACCCGCGCTTCCCGGCACGGGTCAATGTCGGTTTTCTCCAGGTCATCGACCGGAGCCGCGCGCAATTGCGCGTCTGGGAACGTGGAGCCGGGGAAACCCAGGCTTGCGGAACCGGCGCCTGTGCCGCCGCAGTGGCCGCGATCAGCCAGGGGTGGATGGATTCGCCGCTATTGATCGACCTGCCTGGCGGGCGCTTGTCCATCGAATGGGCAGGCCCTGGCCAACCGGTGATGATGACCGGCCCGGCAGTGCGCGTATATGAAGGACAAGTGCGTCTTTGAGTGAGCGAAATCCATGACCGACAAGCCTCAGGTACCCGCACGACAAGCTGACGAATCACCGTCCGAAAGCCTCGAGGCGGCGGCTGTAGCCGCGTACCTGGAGGCTCATCCGGACTTCTTCGTCGAGCACGAAGAACTGCTCCCGTCCCTGCGTATCCCCCATCGGCGCGGCGATACCGTGTCGCTGGTCGAGCGTCAGATGACCATCCTGCGCGACCGCAACATTGAACTGCGTCATCGCCTGTCGCATTTGATGGACGTGGCCCGGGACAACGACCGCCTGTTCGAAAAGACCCGTCGCCTGATCCTGGCATTGATGGATGCTGCCAGCCTGGAAGACGTGGTGATGTGCGTCGAAGACAGCCTGCGCCAGGAATTCCAGGTGCCCTTCGTCAGCCTCATCCTGCTCGGCGACAACGCCATGCCGGTGGGCCGCTGGGTCACCCACGCCGAAGCTCAAGTGGCCATCGGCGGTTTGCTCTCGGAAGACAAAAGCGTCAGCGGCAGCCTGCGCGAGCATGAACTGGACTTCCTGTTCGGCGAAGAACAGCGCAAGCAGATCGGCTCCACCGCGGTTGTCGCCATCAGCCACCAGGGCATCCACGGCATCCTGGCCATCGCCAGCCGTGATCCGCAGCACTACAAAAGCTCGGTGGGCACCTTGTTCCTGAGCTACATCGCTGAAGTCATGGGTCGCGTGCTGCCACGGGTCAACAATTCCCTGCGCTCGGTACGCTGAACATGGAACGACAACTGGACGCTTACTGCGAACACCTGCGCAGTGAGCGGCAGGTGTCGCCGCACACACTGTCGGCCTACCGCCGCGACCTCGATAAAGTGCTGGGCTGGTGCGTCAAACAGAATATCGGCAGCTGGACGGCGCTGGACATCCAGCGCCTGCGTAGCCTGGTTGCCCGTCTGCACGCCCAAGGCCAATCGTCCCGCAGCCTGGCGCGATTACTGTCAGCCGTTCGCGGGCTCTATCACTACCTGAACCGCGAAGGCCTGTGCGACCACGATCCGGCCAATGGCCTCGCACCGCCCAAAGGCGAACGCCGCCTGCCGAAAACCCTCGACACCGACCGCGCCCTGCAACTGCTGGAAGGCGGGGTCGAGGATGACTTTCTGGCACGTCGGGACCAAGCGATTCTCGAGCTGTTCTATTCCTCCGGCTTGCGGCTTTCGGAGCTGACGGGGCTCAATCTCGATCAGCTCGATCTGGCTGACGGCATGGTCCAGGTGCTCGGCAAAGGCAGCAAGACCCGCCTGCTGCCTGTAGGAAAAAAGGCCCGCGAAGCGCTGGAGCAGTGGCTGCCATTGCGAGCCATGGCCAACCCGACGGACGATGCGGTGTTCGTCAGCCAGCAAGGCCGCCGCCTCGGCCCCCGGGCGATCCAGGTGCGGGTCAAGGCTGCCGGCGAGCGCGAACTGGGGCAGAACCTGCATCCGCACATGTTGCGACACTCCTTCGCCAGCCATTTGCTGGAATCGTCCCAGGACCTGCGCGCGGTGCAGGAA
This sequence comes from Pseudomonas jessenii, assembly GCF_002236115.1. Classification (GTDB taxonomy): domain Bacteria; phylum Pseudomonadota; class Gammaproteobacteria; order Pseudomonadales; family Pseudomonadaceae; genus Aquipseudomonas; species Aquipseudomonas jessenii. Next base: position 424,118 of record NZ_NIWT01000005.1, read on the forward strand.
CTGCTCGGACACTCGGACATCAAGACCACACAGATCTACACCCACCTGGACTTCCAGCATCTGGCAGCCGTCTACGACAGCGCCCACCCACGGGCCAAACGCATGAAAGGCGACGATTCATGAGTATTCAGTTGATCACCTTCGACCTCGACGACACCCTGTGGGACACCGCCCCGGTGATCGTCAGCGCCGAAGCCGTTTTGCGTGAATGGCTGACCGAGCACGCGCCCAACCTGGGGGCAGTGCCGGTGGAACATTTGTGGGCCATTCGTGAGCGCGTATTGAGCAACGAGCCCAGCCTCAAGCACCGCATCAGCGCCCTGCGTCGGCGAGTGCTGTTCCACGCACTGGAAGAGTCCGGTTATGGGCATGACGAAGCCTCGGACCTGGCGGACAAGAGTTTTGAAGTATTCCTGCATGCCCGGCATCAGATCGAAGTGTTTCCGGAGGTCGAACCGACCCTGGAAATCCTCGCCAATCATTACGCCCTCGGCGTGGTCACCAATGGCAACGCCGATGTGCGTCGGCTGGGCCTGGCGGATTACTTCAAGTTTGCGCTTTGCGCCGAAGACATCGGCATTGCCAAACCCGATGCGCGATTGTTCCAAGAGGCCTTGCAACGCGGTGGCGTGACCGCTGAATCGGCGGTGCACATTGGCGATCATCCAGGTGATGACATTGCCGGTGCGCAGCAGGCGGGAATGCGGGCAATCTGGTTCAACCCGGCGGGCAAGGTCTGGGAAGCCGAACGGTTGCCGGATGCGGAGATTCGCAGCCTGAGCGATTTGCCGGCATTGCTGGCGCGGTGGAATTCGGTATCGAACTGACAAAAAACCCGTGGGAGCGAGCTTGCTCGCGATGAGGGCTTAACATTCAAAGTAAATGTTGCCTGACACTCCGCCATCGCGAGCAAGCTCGCTCCCACAGGGATCACCACAGGTTTCATGTTTTTTGTTTCAGGCATGAAAAAGCCCGCAGCGACGGCGGGCTTTTTCAGTAAGCGGGTAGCAGGCTCAAATAGGCCGGCTGCCGTACTTGTTGTCCGGCTTCTTGGGCGGATCGGCGACCACATTGGCCTCCACTTCCTGCACCTTGCCACCCTTGGCCAAAAACTCCTCCATGGCCCGCGCGAGAGCATCGCGTTCCTTGTTCTTGGCTTCGACACTCGGCAGCTCATCGACCGATACCGCTGCCTTGGCCTTGCCTTTGGCGGTCGGAACCGGCGCATCACCACCGTCGTCTTCAGCGACGTCTTCCGCCGCTGCTTCCAGACCTTCTTCGGTTTCGTCGTCGTCGCCTACTTCGAGGTCGTCGTTTTCCAGATCATCGTCGCTCATGTTCTACCTCATGACTTGCGAAAAGCAGATTAGTTATAGCCCAGCTTTGCCCTCTGTCGAAGGCTGCCGGAAAAAAATCAACAGCCGCTGCTGACCAGCGGTTATGCCCCTTCACCGTGCACGGTGGCGAGGACTTTACGGGCACCGCCATGATCACGGTGCTCGCCCAGATAAACGCCTTGCCAGGTCCCCAACGCCAACCGGCCTGCCGCAATCGGCAAACTGAGCTGACAGCCAAGCACGCTGGCCTTGAAGTGCGCCGGGAGGTCGTCCAGGCCTTCGTCGTTATGCTCATAGCCGTCTGTTCCTTGTGGGATCAGACGATTGAAAAATCGTTCGAAGTCGCGACGTACCGCCGGATCGGCGTTCTCGTTGATGGTCAACGACGCCGAGGTATGCTGCAGCCACAAGTGCAACAGACCGACCCGACACGCCTTGAGTTCAGGCAGGCCGGCGAGTAACTCGTCCGTTACCAGATGAAAGCCCCGGGGCCTCGCCCGCAAGGTAATCAGAGTCTGTTGCCACATACAGTTCTCCGCACGTTCGGGGCGCATTCTAGCGCGCTCTGTGAAAAAACAAAGGCCCTAATATTCCTTCAATCCTGTAAGCCTTTGGCTGCACAAAAACACCCGACGTAAACATCATAAAACCTGTAGGAAAAAACCTTTCAGCTCGGCCTTCAACGACAAATTCCAGACAAAAAAATGCCCGGCAAGCCGGGCAGTTTTTTACGCGCTTGCTTACAAGTTGTAGCCGCGTTCGTTGTGAAGCGCCAGATCGATGCCGACCGCTTCTTCTTCTTCGTTGATACGCAGGCCCATGACCGCATCCAGCACCTTGAGGATGATGTATGTAGCGATCGCGGTGTAGATCACCGTGAAGCCCACGCCTTTGCACTGAATCCACACTTGTGCGGCGATGTCGGTCACGGTGCCGAAGCCACCCAGGGACGGAGCAGCGAACACACCGGTCAGGATTGCGCCGAGGATACCGCCGATACCGTGCACGCCGAAGGCGTCCAGGGAATCGTCATAGCCGAGCTTGCGCTTGAGGGTGGTAGCGCAGAAGAAGCACACCACGCCAGCCGCCAGACCGATTACCAACGCGCCCATCGGGCCAACGGTGCCGGCAGCCGGGGTGATTGCCACCAGACCGGCAACCACGCCCGAAGCGATGCCCAGTGCGCTAGGCTTGCCGTGGGTGAGCCACTCGGCAAACATCCAGCCCAGTGCAGCAGCAGCGGTAGCGATTTGCGTCACCAGCATCGCCATGCCGGCGGTGCCGTTGGCCGCAGCGGCGGAACCGGCGTTGAAACCGAACCAGCCAACCCACAGCATGGCCGCGCCCATCAGGGTGTAACCGAGGTTGTGCGGCGCCATCGGCGTGGTCGGGAAACCCTTGCGCTTGCCCAGCACCAGGCAAGCAACCAGGCCTGCTACACCGGCGTTGATGTGCACCACGGTGCCGCCGGCGAAGTCCAGAACGCCCCAGTCCCACATCAGGCCACCGTTGCCGGACCAGACCATGTGCGCAATCGGCGCATACACCAGGGTGAACCAGATGCCCATGAAAATCAGCATCGCGGAGAACTTCATCCGCTCGGCGAACGCACCGACGATCAGCGCCGGGGTGATGATCGCGAAGGTCATCTGGAAGGTGATGAACACCGCCTCGGGGAACAGCGCTGCCGGGCCGGTCAGACTCGCTGGCGTGACACCCGCAAGGAACGCCTTGCCCATGCCGCCGAAGAACGAGTTGAAGTTGACGACGCCCTGCTCCATGCCCGTGGTGTCGAACGCGATGCTGTAGCCATAAATGACCCACAGGACGCTGATCAGACCGGTAATGGCGAAGCACTGCATCATCACGGAAAGAATGTTTTTCGACCGAACCATGCCGCCGTAGAACAGCGCGAGGCCGGGAATGGTCATGAACAGCACGAGAGCTGTCGAGGTCAACATCCAGGCGGTGTCGCCGGAGTTGAGGACTGGGGCCGCCACTTCGTCTGCCGCCAGAGCAAGGCTGGGCATTACGATGGACAACAGGGCTCCTAGCCCTGCGAATTTACGCAGAGTCATATTGTTTTCTCCTGGGGCGTTGGGTTTGTGGCGGCTTAGATCGCGTCGGTATCGGTTTCGCCGGTACGGATGCGAATCGCCTGTTCCAGATTGACCACGAAGATCTTGCCGTCACCGATCTTGCCGGTGTTGGCAGCCTTGGTGATGGCCTCGATTACCCGGTCCAGATCCTTGTCGTCGATGGCGACGTCGATCTTCACCTTGGGCAGGAAATCGACCACGTATTCCGCGCCGCGATACAGCTCGGTGTGACCCTTCTGCCGACCAAAGCCTTTGACTTCAGTGACGGTAATGCCCTGCACGCCGATCTCGGACAGCGACTCGCGTACGTCGTCCAGCTTGAACGGCTTGATGATGGCAGTGACTAGCTTCATGAAAACTCTCTCCCGAATTTGGTGGACTTGCCCCAGGAAAACAAACCCGTCTCAAGTCTAAGCGCAGTGCCTGGCTTTGTAACGCATCGTCGGCCCTGACCTGCCCGTCCGACGCCCCTCACGAAACACTCCCCCCGCTTCGCTTGGCGCACTGCGTTCGTCACAGTGACTGCATCAGTGCATGGGTCATCAGGGTCTAAGCAGAAAGCTTGCCATCTCCATAAAAACTACTGTTTTCAAGCCTTTACCCGCAGATGACTGCTACTTCGCAACAATACCCGACGCGATACGCACTACAACGGTGCGACAGCGTCCGTCCCCATGCGCGAAAATCGTGCATCCCTTGCCCGCGCAAATGACTATAGACACTGCGTGATACACTGCCCGTCATTGTTTCCAGGACATTGCCCATGCTCGCGCCAAAAGACTTCCTCGACGCCCTCACCGGCACCGCCTCCCGCCTTTTCAGCGGCGACACGCCTCTGCCGAAAGCCGAAATCGAAAGCCAGTTCAAAATGTTGCTGCAGAGCGGCTTCAGTAAACTGGATCTGGTGAGTCGGGAAGAGTTCGATAGCCAGATGGTCGTACTGGCACGCACCCGCGCCCGCCTCGAAAGCCTCGAAGCGAAAGTGGCCGAGCTGGAAGCGAAACTGAACCCACCAACCGAATAACACCGCAAATGCTCACTGTGAAACCCAATCCACTGTGGGAGCGAGCCTGCTCGCGAAAAGGTCGAAACGACCTTCAGATTGACCTGTAGGAATTGCCGCAGGCTGCGGTATTCAAGCCCGCAAGAATCCCGGCAACTTCCTACGAAGATCTCATTCCCCGTCCGATTGCGCCGCAAAGCTCCGGTTCCTAAGCTCACTCCCAGCTGATTAGTCAGCAATGGGTTTGACGACTCGAACAGCACCCGACGCACCGTGACGACGTTCGAACCAGAGATTTATTCCTTTCTCGAATTATGGCCGTGCATGGGAGACCTTCGGGCCTGCCGGTATTTCCGCAGGCTCCGGTTCGCAAATCCGCTCGAAAAAGTTTAAGCCCATGTTACATGGCTTAGATAATAGTTCGTGATGAGCACAACTTTTTAAATGGAATACTGTTACCAACACCACAAGGAGCAACACCCATGAAAATATCCAAGTCTTTAATTGCCGTTTTCGCATTGACTGCATTTCACATAAGTTCAGCGGTCGCTGGGCCGTCCGTTACAGTCACATCCAAGAACCTTGGAACACAGACTGCTACGTATACCCCCATAACAAACAACGAAGCTATAACGAAAGCAAACGCATCACCTACTCCACAAGCGTCCGTGATTGCAAATGACTCAGATACGTACGTCATACAAAGCCAGATATCACCTGATTACAATCATGCTAATTTGCGATATCAAATTGGTAACAAGAAATGTATTTATTTAGCTACATTTGTGACTACTCCTGGCTTTGGCGCGAGTAAAATTCCAAAGTGGAATAATACGGCCACGCCTAGTGGTGGGGCCACCTGCACCATCAAAGTAACTAAAGCAAATCCGTCCACCTATGCCTGGTCAGTAGCCATGAAATAAAGCATGTAGCGATATTTAATGGGCTTGTAAGATCTTGATAAAGCATCAACATTTATTAGGCGATGCATCATATTTTAGTCATCGAACAGGGAGCAGAAAAGAATGGTTAATTCACTAAACAATTTTGCAGCTAACAGCGGCCAAGCGCTCGCTGGAACAAAAAAATTGACAGCGACTCCCGGCAAAAACCCAGGCGTCAACCAAAGCACACCCCAAGGCCCACTTGGCAACGCACGAGATAGCAGTACCGTTTCCACGCTAGCGAGCCAATTGAGCGAAGCCTCAGTACGCGCACAGGCCCGGGATGCACGCCTAACTAGAACGGAACTGAGTTCGATGGCTAATAACACATTCAACGAATTGGAGGGCACTAATTATACTGCCAACAAATCAAAATACGACTCTGAAGTTCCCGACACAGATAGTGCCACATTACTAGCGCGCGCCAAAAGTGCGACACAGTATACAAACGGACTCGGCAAAAATCCGTTTTCGGGGATGCCCATGGATCAGCTTGCCTTAATTACTTACGATGACAGCGGCACCTTTACCATCAATGAAAGACGGGCAGCACTGGAAGAGTCAGCCAAACAGGAATTTGCATGGCGACAGAAAGTGGTGGCCGAAGCAGAGTTTGAATACAACAACACTGGAAAACTCACAAACTTCTCCAAAAGTGTCCTTGACCATTACAAGGGCTTGCCCCCAGTTCAGCAAGCACAGTATCCAAACAACTACGAAGCCAAACTTAAGCACTGGATAGATTTAGACTTCAACTATTTTACGAATGTCGCAGAAGGTAAAAAGAAGATGGATGCCGAGAGCTTCGCCGGCAAAATCCTGGATGGCGATAATAGTTTGTTTGACGACACAACTTCTTCAAAACAAGCCACCTCAACATAAGTTGCTTGATTTATACGCGAAATAAATGCGCAGGGGTGTGTCAGGCTGGCTTTGTCAGTAGGTTTTACGACAGCTGCGCAGTCGAACCCAGCGTTTGGCTGCTGTTACATAGCGTGGCTTTCAGCAACATTCTGCGAAAGTTTCCCTCCTCTCCGACCGGACTCCACGACTACCCTTCAAAAACCCGCAGGAAGCGGCTCCCGTCATCTCAAGGAACGACCATGTCCCTCTCCATCGTCCACAGCCGCGCCCAGATTGGCGTGGATGCGCCCGCTGTCACCGTTGAAGTCCACCTGGCCAATGGTTTGCCATCGCTGACCATGGTCGGCCTGCCCGAGGCGGCGGTGAAGGAAAGCAAGGACCGGGTGCGTAGCGCGATCATCAATTCGGGGCTGCAGTTTCCGGCGCGGCGTATCACGTTGAATCTGGCGCCGGCGGATTTACCCAAGGATGGCGGGCGGTTCGATCTGGCGATTGCCTTGGGAATTCTCTCGGCCAGTGTGCAGGTGCCTACGTTGACGCTCGATGATGCGGAATGCCTTGGGGAGTTGGCGTTATCAGGTGCCGTGCGGGCGGTTCGTGGGGTCTTGCCAGCGGCGCTGGCGGCGCGCAAGGCCGGGCGCTGGTTGATGGTGCCGCGAGCTAACGCTGAAGAGGCGTGCCTGGCCTCGGGACTGAAAGTAATTGCGGTGGATCATCTGCTTGAGGCCGTTGCGCATTTCAATGGGCATACACCGATTGAGCCTTATGTCTCCAATGGCCTGCTCTACGCCAGCAAACCCTACCCCGACTTGAATGAAGTGCAGGGGCAACTCGCGGCCAAGCGTGCGCTGCTGATCGCTGCCGCTGGTGCTCACAACCTGTTGTTCAGCGGGCCGCCGGGAACGGGGAAAACCCTGTTGGCGAGCCGCTTGCCGGGATTGCTGCCGCCGCTGGCCGAAAATGAAGCGCTGGAAGTGGCGGCGATTCAGTCGGTCGTCAGTTGTTCGCCGTTGAGCCATTGGCCGCAGCGGCCGTTTCGCCAACCGCATCACTCGGCGTCCGGCCCCGCGCTGGTGGGGGGCGGCTCGAAACCGCAGCCCGGCGAAATCACCCTCGCCCATCACGGCGTCCTGTTTCTGGACGAACTACCGGAGTTTGATCGCAAGGTTTTGGAGGTGCTCCGGGAGCCACTGGAATCCGGCCACATCGTGATCTCCCGTGCCAAGGACCGCGTACGCTTCCCGGCGCGCTTTCAACTGGTCGCAGCGATGAATCCCTGCCCCTGTGGATATCTTGGCGAGCCGAGCGGCCGTTGCTCCTGTACGCCGGACATGGTTCAGCGCTATCGCAACAAATTGTCGGGGCCGCTGCTGGATCGTATCGATCTGCACCTTACGGTTGCTCGCGAAGCCACGGCGCTGAATCCTGCGTTGAAACCCGGCGACGATACTGCCACCGCCGCCGAGTTGGTTGCCGATGCACGAGAACGGCAACAAAAGCGCCAAGGCTGTGCCAATGCATTCCTCGATTTGCCGGGCCTGCGCAGACACTGCAAGTTATCCACAGTTGACGAAACCTGGCTGGAAACGGCGTGTGAACGGCTGACCTTGTCGCTGCGAGCGGCCCATCGACTGCTCAAGGTTGCTCGCACCTTGGCGGACCTTGAGCAAGTCGATGGCATCACCCGTGAACACTTGGCCGAGGCGCTGCAATATCGGCCGACAACACTCTAGTCAGCATCACCCCTTGTTGAGGTCAACCAACGGCGTCTGCCGCACCTCAGTCTCCCGCCCACCCTGAATTTCGCTCACCTGCTTCAAGGCCTTATCCACAGCCGCCTTATCCGCCAACAAGCTGTAGTTGATGCGGAACTGCTTGTGTTCCTTCGGGCCAATCGTCGGCACCAGGTTCAATGGGCGCTGATACCGGCGGTTGTAGGAAAAACTCGTCCCCGGTTCCAGCCCCGTGACATAGCCCTGCCCCTGGGTATCGGTGTTTTTCCACAGGGAGAACACGGGCAGTGTTTGAGTATTGAAGCCGACCGAAACCCCCAGGCTGCCGGCCTTGTTATGTAACACGGTCAACGTATCGCCCTTGGCATCGGCATACGGCACCACGTTGTAAACCGTCTCGTCGTAGTCCTTGGTCGGTGCACGGTAGGTTTGCCAGTCCGGCAGATCGCCTTTGGCTTTGTCGTTGAACGGTGAGACCTGTTTCACCGGCGCGGCGAAGCGGGCGCCCTGTTCCAGGAACGGCGTGCTGAAGTTGCTGTGATACAGCGCCTGGTATTCCTTCGGATAGTCACCGTTGTTGGTCAGGGTGTCGTTGAGGGCGAACGTTACGCTGCCGGGTTCGGTGACCAATTCGGTCGCTACGGAGAAGTCGACTTTCTTGAACGCCTGCTCTTTCAGCTCGCCACGCAGGCTGATGGCGTATGGCGGTTTTTCATCGATGTGCAGGGTGACTTTGTTGGCCGGAATGTTGGCGGCGCGGCCGTGCAGGGTCAGCAGTTCACCATTGTCCATGCCGGGATGGCCGACCCATTCGTAGCCGCAGCGGGTGACCAGCTCATTGAAACCTTCCAGCCAGCCCAAGCCACCGCGGCCATTGAGTTCGATGAAGGACGGGTTGACCACTTCCTTGACCGGCGAATCCCAGCCCATGCGCACATTGCCGACCGAGGCCTGCAAGACGTTCATGCCGCGAGTCGGCACCACCGAGAGTTTCATCGTGCCGTTATCGATGTCGACGATGCTGACGCCCTCCTGCCGACCGCCGTGCAAGGTGCGCAGGGTCACGGAGAAGGGTTTGTCGGTTTTCACCCCGAGTTGCTGGCTGGTGATCTGCCAGCTCTGGGCGGCTTTGTCGGTGTCGAGCAGGACGTAATCCCAGGCCATGGCGTGGGAGGCAGCGGACAGCGCGCTGAGGGCAACGAAGAGTTTGAGCGGGGACATGGGGAAAGCCTTTCTTGGAGTTGTGCATTTTTTATAGCGCTGATGAAACGATTCAGCAAGCATAAAAAAGCTTACGCCCGAGCCTTCCCAAGCTAATTAAATTTGACCTTATGCAACCTCCGCACGCTTACGTTAGTCTCATAAGGTTTGAACCTCCGGCAGATTGACGGCGATATCATTATGACACTAATGTCGCCCGCTAAATGCAGGAGCAAGTACAGACACATTTGTCTGTCATTTTTGCGCAACGGATCGTATGGAGTTTGAATGCGCGGGGCACTATTACGCAGCGGTAAGAGCGGGTCATTCACTGCCCTCGGCGAAACAGGTCAACCGGTCTACCGAGCAGCCCTGCAATTGCGCGAAGCCATTCGCCGCAAGAACCCCGAGTTGGTCGATCATCTGGCCATCCCTCAAAGCGATGAACTCGGGAACCAGATCGATTGGTACAGCGCTCTCGACGGCGATGTGATTCCGTGGAGCAGCGCGACCGAAGAAGAACGTGCCCCTGCCCGCCGCCAGCTTGAAGCGCTGAAGACCGCGCTCGAAGAATTGAGCCAGCGTTTCCTGAGTACGGACTCCGCCGAACAGCCGCAAGGCGACAAAGCCGTGTTCGGTAAGCTGCTCAAGCGCGTGATTCATTTCCCGGACGAAAACTTCGTCTACCTGGTGCAAGGCAAACCGGTGCTGACTTTCTGGGGTTTCGAGCATGCCGGCACCGGCAATGGCGATCCCCTGCACTGCCTCTATCAGGTACCACCCGCGTTCACGCTGCCACCCGAGGTCGAAGCGCCTGTTGTTCCGCCCGTTGTGCCGGTGGTTGCTCGTCCGTGGTGGCGTCGTTGGTGGTGGCTGTTGCTGCTGCCGCTCCTGCTGCTGCTTTTGTGGCTGTTGCTCGGCCTGCGAGGGTGCGTACCGATTCCGTTGGTGGCGGTAGATTTGCTGCCTGACGGCGTTGTGCCAGTAGAAAAACAACTGGAAGAGCCGCCACTGACCGGAAATGTCACGACACTCAACAACGTTCCGGTGACAGGCACCGTTATAGGCTCGACCACTGGAACCGGCACCGCCGTGACTGGAACGCATGGTGTGGAAACGCCGGCCGTCGAGGGTAACGAGGCTGACATGGCACCCGCCGACTTGACCAAAGACCCGGCCATAGACCCGGCAGCTGAAAACAAAACTGAGCCACCAGAAAACAAAACCGCGCCGCCGGATGTCACATCGCCCGAGGCAGAAAAACCCGCCGCTGCCAAACCCGGCCCGCCCCTGAGCATCCCGCCAGACGCCGCCGACGGTGCCGCCAAGTTTCTCGATGGACAGTACAGCGCAGGCGCCGGGATTCAGGATCGCCGAACCGGCAAACCGCTACGTCTGGAGTACCAACTCAAGGACGGTAAGGGCCAAGTCACCGTACATCAGGCCGACGGCTCGAAATGCAGCGGGCCGGTGAGCGCTACTATGAAGGGTGGCAGCCTGGCCATCGACAGCCAGGGCCAGGCCGTTTGCGGCGATGGCAGCACTTACGACATGCCCAAGGTCAGCTGCCGCCCAGGGGCGACCACGATCGCAGACTGCACCGGTGGTTACGGAAAAGAACAATTCCCCATGTCCATGCGGCAAGTGGCCGAATAAAAACGGAATAACCCGACATGTTGCCTGAAGTCACTCAATTCGAAGACACCGTCACACTGGTCAGCGACACCGGCATCCAGTTCATGGATTTCGCCCTGCGCCTGGATCCCCGCAAGGAACCGGCGGGCGAGTTCGCACCGATGATCAGCGGGCTGATCTGCCGCCTGGCGTACAACGAAGAGAAAGACTTCTTTTTCTACGAACCCGAACCGGAAAAGGTCGAAAAAGCCAAACCTGCGTTCAGCGTCGACATGAAAAGCAGCCTCGATTTGCTCGACGGTATTTGGCTGCCGATCCCGTTTTTCCGCTTCATGCCGCCGCATCGCTTCGACGAAGGTCCGACCAACTGGTCGCGCATGCGTTTGGTGAAATTGGCAACTCCTGACATCGACGGTAATACCCACCGCCTGACGATGGCGTTCGACAGCCGTGTGATGCCCAAACGTGATGGCACTGCCTATCTGGCGCCGAACGATGAAGACATCAGCTCCGGCGTGTCTTTCAAACTGGCGACCAAGGCTAGCGAAACCCGCTGGTTCCTGGCGCAGCCGTGGGTCAACGAGTGGTTGCTGGAAGTGTTCAATGAGGGCAATGCCCACCGTTCGCGCGCAGAGCTGGACATCGATATTCGCGCTAACCATCACCTGGCGCACTACCTCAACTTGCTCAGCCTGTTGAGCAAACCGTCAGCCGCCCAGGAGTCGAAGGCCCGGGCGAAAGTTGAAATCCCCGAGCTGAAAGTGGTCGCCAACGACAGCAATGGCCTGGTCAAACCCATACCGGTGGACCTGGTGCTGGACGTCGGCAACTCGCGCACCTGCGGCATCCTGATCGAAAACCACGGTCAGGCCGGCTCCGGCCTGAAGCAGAATTATGTGCTGGAACTGCGTGACCTGATCACCCCGGAACACACCTATAACCTGCCGTTTGAAAGCCGCGTGGAGTTCTCCCAGGCGTACTTCGGCAAGGACCACTGCTCGGTCAAGAGCGGTCGCCACGATGCGTTCCAATGGGCGACGATTGCCCGTGTCGGCAATGAGGCCAGTCGTCTGGCCAGTCGTCGTCGCGGCACCGAAGGCTCCACTGGCCTGTCCAGCCCGAAACGCTATCTGTGGGACGAAAACGCCTATGGCCACGGCTGGCGTTTCAACTGCTCGTATATAAAGACCGACAATGAGCCGTACGCCACCGCCGCGCCGTTCTCGCACCTGATCAACGAAACCGGCGAGGCGCTTTACAGCCTCGAAGAAGACGATCGTCTGCCGGTGTTCATGCCGCGTTACTCACGCAGCTCGCTAATGACCTTCATGCTCGCCGAAGTACTGGCCCAGGCGCTGTCGCAAATCAACAGCCCGGCCCAGCGTTCGCGCCAGGGTCACACCCGCGTGCCGCGCCAGCTCAACAGCATTACCCTGACTGTGCCACCGGGCATGCCACAGGCCGAGCGCAGCATCCTCAACGAACGCATGCTGCAAGCCATCGGCCTGGTGTGGAAAAGCCTCGGCTGGCATGCCGGCGAGGAAGATCCACATCAGGATCAGGCCGTCAGCCCGCGCACGCCGATCCCGAGTATCCGCGTGGAATGGGACGAAGCGTCCTGCGGCCAGTTGGTGTACCTGTACACTGAGGTCAACGAGAACTTCGCCGGTCACCCGGAAGAGTTTTTTGACACCATCGCCCGGCCGGACAAGGTCGACCGCCAACGCATCACCCTCGCGACCATCGACATCGGCGGTGGCACCACCGACCTGGTGATCACCGACTATCGCCTCGACCGTGCGGGCAATACCGGCAGCGGCAGCAACGTGCACATCGTGCCGGAACAGCGTTTTCGCGATGGCTTCAAAGTGGCCGGCGACGACATCCTGCTGGACGTGATCCAGGACTTCATCCTGCCGAGTTTCGAAAAAGCCTTGCAGAACGCCGGCGTAAAGGCCCCGAACTCACTGATGTCACGGCTGTGTGGCGATGAATCGGTCAGCGCCCAGGACATGATCTTGCGTCAACAATTGAACCTCCAGGTGTTCGCCCCGCTGGGCCTGGCGCTGCTCAAGGCGTATGAGCATTACGATCCGCAGGTCCCGCAAGAAGTCATCCCGCAAAGCTACCGCCAATTGCTCGGTGACAATGCCATCAGCCAGACCGTGCTCGACTACGTCAATGTCGCCGTGCGTCGCGATGTCGGCGCTCAGAGCGGTTTCGACCTGTATGACGCGCCGATCAGCTTCGACCTGCAAAAGCTCCATGCCGCGTTTCTCAACGACCAGATCAACATCACCAAGATCCTTGGTGCGCTGTGTGAAGTGGTCGCGCATTACCCCTGTGATGTCTTGCTGCTGACCGGCCGCCCTTCGCGCCTGCCCGGCATCCAGGCGTTCATTCGCAAACTGTTGCCGCTGCCACCGGGGCGTATTCTGGCGCTGCAAAACTACCGCACCGGCGGCTGGTATCCGTTTCACAAGAACGGCCGGATCGACGACCCGAAAAGCACCGCCTCGGTCGGCGCCATGCTCTGCCTGTTGTGCGCCAACCACAGCGTGCCGAACTTCTACTTCCGGGCATCGGCGCTCAAGCCGTATTCAACGGTCAAGCACATCGGCGTCATCGATCTGAACAACGTGATCAAGGATGCCGACGTGCTGTACCGCAACATCCAGTCCGAAGACTACAAAATCAAGCTACCGGAAATTGGCGTTGGCGACGCCGCCGACACGCCGCAGCTGGAAATGCGCGGCGACCTGCGCCTCGGTTTCCGCCAGTTGGCCGCTGACCGCTGGGCCGCTTCGCCGTTGTATACCTTGCGGTTCACCAAGGCGGGTCGGGAGAAGTTTTCCCGGGCAACCGGTGAAAACGGCAGCGCCCCGCTGCTCAAGGTGCGGTTCGAGGTCAAACCGGCGGACAAATACACGCGCAAGCAGGATCTGGTCAGCGACCGCCTCTCAGTTCGCGACATCGAATCCAACAGTAACAACGTCAACTTCAACCCGCGCAGCGACCTCGAGCTGGAACTCAACACCATGCTCGACGCCGGCCTGAGCGAGACCAAGTACTGGCTCGACAGTGGAAGTGTGAAACGCAAATGAAAGACCTGACCCCCGATCAAACTCAGCTCTCTGCCAGTTGGGCCGCTGTTTATGAAGGCGCCGGTCAGGCGCTGGACTGGATTGACCAGACGCGCGGCAATGCGCCGCGCCTGGACAGCGAAGCCGACAACCTGAACATCCGCCTGCACCGCGCCCGCAACCTGGCTCAAAGCCTCGGTCGCGTGGCCTGCACGCCGATGACCATTGGCTTTTTCGGCTTGTCCCAGGCCGGCAAGTCCTACCTGATTTCGGCACTCGCCGCCGGTCAGAACGGTAAGCTGGAAACCGAGTTCGGCGATCATCGCCTGGACTTCATCAAGCACATCAACCCGGTGGGTGGTGGCAAGGAAGCCACCGGCCTGGTAACGCGCTTCAGCCGTCGGGCGACGGAAAGTCAGGACAAGGACTTCCCGGTAGAACTTACGTTGTTCAAGGAAATCGAGCTGGCGAAGATTCTCGCCAACGCCTGGTTCAAGGATTTCGACCTTGAGCGGATTTCCTACGAGATCGACGAGGAGCGCATCCAGCGCGTGCTCAAACCGTTCGAAGGTCGCGAAACCGGGCCGCTGCAAACGGGCGTCAACGCCGACGATCTAGTGTCGCTGTGGGATTACCTGCGCGACAATTTTCGCAACTCGGTGAAGAAGCTTGAGCACCTGTTCTGGCCCAAAGCGTTGCAGCTGGCGCCACGCCTGAATTTCCAGGAACGGGCCGAGCTGTTTTCGATCCTCTGGGGTGAGCAAAGCGAGTTGACACGCGTGTACCAGAAACTGGCCGGCGCGCTGCACAAGCTGGGGCTGCCCGAGACCGTGTTCGCACCGTTGAAGGCCTTGGTGAGTTTCGACAACGACACCTACAGCCAGCGCGACAGCATCATGAACGTCGACATCCTCGAACGCTTCGGCAGCCCGCTGGACTTACCGATCGATGTTCGACCGCTGGTTGGCGATCGCCTGCAAAACAGTCAGGCGATTGCGGTCGCGCAACTGGCGGCACTGACCGCCGAAATGACCTTCCGCCTGATCGAAGCGCCGGTGGATGACATCGTCAATCAGGTCGACCTGCTGGATTTCCCCGGTTATCGCGGGCGCCAGAAACTGCACGAGATCGCCGATTCCAACGACCCGCAATCCAGTACCAAGGACAACTCCGTTTCCCAGCTGATCCTACGCGGCAAGGTCGCCTACCTGTTCGAACGCTACACCGACAACCAGGAAATGAACGCACTGGTGGTCTGCACCAGTTCGACCAAGCAGAGCGACGTCAACGACGTGGGTCCGGTGCTGACCCGCTGGATCGAAAAAACCCAGGGCGCCGACTCGGCTGCTCGCAGCAAGCGCGATACCGGCCTGATCTGGGCGCTGACCATGCTCGACCTGCGCATTACCAACTCCCTGAGCCTGACACCCGATCAGTACGACGAGAGCTGGAACGGCATGGTCAAGCTGACCATGCTGGAGCGTTTCGGTAGCCTGAGCTGGATGCACGACTGGGCCGGTACACCGTTCCAGAACACCTACCTGGTGCGCAAGCCGCGTATGGATGCGGCGTTCATCGGGCAAGACGCAACCGGTGCGGAAACCGGCCTCAATGCCATTTATCAGGAACGTGTCAGCGCGCTGGGCACCAGCTTCGCCAGCAACGCTCTGGTGTGCAAACACATCAAGAATCCGGTCAACGCCTGGACAGAAATGCTGCGCAACGATGACGGTGGCATCAGCCACTTCAGCGGCAGTTTCAAAGGCGTGGCCAATATCGAATTTAAATTGCAGCGTATCCGCGAGCAATTGAGCGAATGCCTCGAAGGCCTGACCACTCACGGCCTGAGCACCTGGTACCACGCTGACGACGACGGCGCCGCAGCCGCCAAGAAAGCCAAAGCGCAAATGATTCTGACGAGCTTGGGCCGTCGCCCGGCGGTACTTGGCGAATTGATCGATCAACTCGACATACCGAGCGAAGAGGTGCGCGACCTGTACCTCAGCGGCGTGTACGAAACCGATGACGAGCCGGCCGTGAACGACGAGCCGGTCACCCCGACACCGAGCCAGAGCCTCTACGGCAATGACACCGGTTTCAATTTCGATTTCAGTGACGACCCGGGCCACGACGCGCCAGTCAGCAGCAAAACCGGCACCCCGGCGCCCGAACCGCAAAGCAACGAGCACCGTTTCGCCAAAGCAGCGTTCAAGGCCTGGATCGCGCACTTGCGTGAACTGACCACCCGGCAAAGCCTGCTCAACCTGCTGGGGCTGGAAAAGGCCTTGCTGGAAGCGGTGGTCGATGAACTGATCACCGCCGGCTATCGCCAGGATTTGCCGGGGCAACTGAGCCGCGCCGTCCTCAAGCGCGCACAAAGTGGCGCGCGGCGCGATCAACTGGTTGAGCGCCAGGTGCTGGAAGTGCAGCGCGTGCTGCGCGATTTCGTGTCCTGGTTCGGCTACCTCCAGAAACCGGTGAGCGAGCGTCCGAACAGCCGCGCCGGTGCCAAGGAGCCCTTGTTTTCTTTCTACACCGACATTGGCCCTGGACAAGTGCCTGTACTGCCGGCGCAACCGGCGAATCAGGCGCAACGGTATCTAGGCGACTGGCTTTCGGGCCTGGCCTACATCACGCAGGACAATGCTGGCCATGGTGCTGGACGTGAAATCACCCCTGAACAGAACGAACGGCTGGGCCAAGTGCTCACAGCCTTCGCAGCGAGATAAGCAATGCCAATTCGTGTCGACCTGCTCGCGTTAGAGCCCAATGTGCCTGGCCAGGCCCGCCTCACTGTGAAGAAATGGCAGGGTGACGAGGAACAGCTGGAGTTTTCCATTCAGCGCAACCAGGACGGTTTTTACCTTCAGGACCACAAGGCCTGGAGCAACAATCCATTCTGGTTCAAGGTCTCGCGTTTCAACCTCGCGGCCAACGGCGAAGCTTTGGAAACCCAGGTCGGACCGGACGTGGTTGACCCACTGCTGGAAGGCGGCGCCAACTCGCAATTCCAGATCGAACTGCGTGAACAGAGCCAAGGCCACGCCGACAAAGGCGTGGTTCGGCCAGGCGTCGGCTTGCTGCCGTCCACGGCCGGCGGCCAGACACGCTCGACTTACGGCGGTGCCGAACTGACGGCGCCGAGCGCACCGGCACCGGAGATCCCGGAGATCCCGGATTTGCCTGAACTGACCCTGTCCACCGCCGAGCCAGAAGTGGAGTTGGAATCGGTACTCACCGAGCGCGCCTATACGCCGCCTCCCGCACCGGTGAAGAAACGCAACAAAGGTCTGATCGGCCTGTTGATTGTGGTGTTGTTGCTGGCGGCGGGCGCCGGATTCTGGTTCTACAAACGCACCCCAGCGCCTGCGGTTGCAGCCACTGCCAGCGCACCTGCCGGCGCCAATGCTCAAGCCTGCACCCTCGACAGTATGAACAGCCTGCCCGAGTTGACCTTCGTCCAGACCTGCATCAAGGCGGCACCCGACAGTGCCAGGTTGTTGGAGATCATCGACCAGGCCAAGGCCAGTAAACACTGCGGCGTCGCCCAGCGCCTGTACGCCAACCGTGCCCAGGCTGGTGACGTGCTGATCGCCAACGCCTATGCCCGTGAATACGACCCTAAATACCTGAAGGCCAGCGAGTGCTTCCCGGCTGCGGACAACGCCACCGCCGCCTACTGGTATGAAACCATCCTCACCCAGGACCCGAACAATGCAGAAGCCAAGCAGCGTTTCGAGGAGTTGCAGAAGTGATGCGTTCACCCATGAGTCGACTCCTGCTGAGCGGTGCCGCCTTGCTCGCGCTGTGCATCAGCCCGCTGTCCCAGGCCGATGACAAACCGCTGATCCAGGCCGGTAAAAAGACCCTGTTCCAACGCGTGCTGACCACACCGGGCTGCAAAATCAGCTCGACGGCGGGCGGTGCCGAAGGTGAAGCACAACCGGTCTTCAGCCGCTTCTATGTGTACGAACGTGCGCAAGCGAACAATGCCGAATGGCTGAAAGTCGGTCCCGACAGTTATGGCAAAACCATTGGCTGGCTGCCTGCCAGCTGCACCACCGACTGGAAGATGCAGCTGACGCTGGCCTTCACTAACCCGGCCAACCGCGACCGGCTGCTGTTCTTCAAGGACCGCGCCACCGTCGAAGGCATCCTCGATGCACCGGACCCGGTCAGCAAAGTCGCGCCGCTGCGGGCCACGCTGAAAAAGGGCCTGCAAGCACCGGGCGTACTGGCTGAAGAACCTGAATACTTCGTCGACCTGCAAAAGCAGTTCTACCTGCTGCCGGTGCTCAGTGGCGAAGAAGTCATGACCGAAAGCGGTTTCCGCACGCGCCTGCTCAATGTGGCCTCCGTCAGCAAGCCGGATGACAAGAACGCCAAGGGCGGGGCTGCAAACAGCCCTGCCGGCAGCAAGGAAGCCGAAGAGAAAAAGGCCAACCAGCTGAAGGAATTCAGCGCGGCTGTGGTATTTGTCATCGACTCGACGATCTCGATGGACCCCTATATCGACCGCACCCGCGAGGCGATCCGCAAGGTTTACCAGAAGATCGAAGCGCAGAACCTCGGCAAGCAGGTCAAGTTCGGCCTGGTGGCTTTCCGCTCCAACACCCAGGCAGTACCGGGGCTGGAATACACCACCAAGATGTACGCCGACCCTACCAAGGTGAAAGACAGCGCCGACTTTTTCGCCAGGATCAAAGACCTCAAACAGGCTAACGTGTCGAGCAGCAGCTTCGATGAAGACTCGTTTGCCGGGGTCATGGAGAGCATCGACAAGGTCGACTGGAGCCAGTTCGGCGCACGCTACGTGGTGCTGATCACCGATGCGGGCGCCATCGAAGGCGACGACAAGCTGTCGAAGACCGGCTTGAGCGCTGCACAGGTACGTATCGAAGCCGCCAACCCGGGTGTGGCGATTTACACGCTGCACCTGAAAACCCCGGCCGGTGCCAAGGACCATGCCAAGGCCGAGGCGCAATACCGGAATCTGTCGACCTACCCGGGTACCAACACTTCGCTGTACTACCCGGTAAACGCAGGCGATGTGCAAGAATTCGGGCGCAAGGTCGACACACTGGCCGCAGCGATCACTACACAAGTCAAAGCCGCCTACATGGGCGAAGACGCCATCGGCAGCGCGGCGAACGCCAAGCAGGACCCGGCCGAGAAAAAAATGCTCGAAGACGCGGCGCTGATCGGCCACGCCATGCAACTCGCCTATCTCGGCGAGAGGACCAACAGCAAGGCCCCGCCAGTGTTCAAGGCATGGATCACCGACCGCGACCTGATCAAGCAGAACATTCCGACCACCGACGTGCGGGTGCTGTTGACCAAGTCACAGCTCAGCGACTTGAGCGACGTGATGAAGCAGATTCTCGATGCCGCCAACGAGGGCCTGATTTCGCCAACGGACATGTTCAATCGCCTGCGCTCGGTGGCGGCGACCATGGGCGCCGATCCCAATCAGCTCAAACAGAACAGCAATGCCAAACTGGCGGACATGGGCGTGCTCGGTGAATACCTTGAAGACCTGCCTTATCAGAGTGAAGTGCTGAACCTGGATGAAGAGACCTGGAAGAGCTGGGATGGTCTGGCACAAGAAAAATTCATCCGCACGCTGAACACCAAACTGCGGCATTACCAGCGTTACAACGCCGATGTCGACCGTTGGGTAGCCTTAGCCAAAGACAGCGATGCGCGGGACAACGTCTACCCCGTCCCGCTGGAAATGATGCCCTGACGAGACGCCGATGCTCGAAATCAAGAACATGCTGGTGCGCCGTGGAGAAGGCGCACAGGCTCATCACGTGCGACTGCCGCACCTGCGGATCGGCGCCGGAGAAATCCTCGCCGTCACAGGTGAGAGCGGCAGCGGCAAAAGCACGTTGCTCGAAGCCATCGGTCTGTTGCTCGCACCGGTAGAACTCGAGCGCTTCCGGCTGGGCCCGACGCACGCTCAGGATATCGCCCAACTGCTGGCCACTGACGATCAGCCTGCGCTTGCAGCGGTGCGTTCACGGCACTTGGGATTCATTTTGCAGAGCGGCGGCTTGCTGCCGTTCCTGAGCGTGAGAGACAACATCAGCCTGCCGCGCCGTTTGCTCGGGATGCAGGCGAAGAGCGATCACATCGACCACGCCGTTGACGTATTGCGCCTGCAAGGCTTGTTGGACAAACAACCCCAGGCCTTGTCGATTGGCGAGCGCCAGCGCGTCGCCTGCGTTCGGGCAATTGCCCATGAACCGCTGCTGCTGTTGGCCGACGAGCCGACCGCCGCGCTCGACCCTCACAGTGCCCGGCGATTGTTTGAGTTACTCCTGAGCCTGGTGTCGAGCATGGGCCTGAGTGCGCTCGTTGTATCCCATGACTGGGCCCTGCTGAAGGATTTCGGGTTGCCGCGACTCGGTGCTATCAACCATCTGGGAGAGACTCTGTTTGAACCGATGGACTGATCGCTTGCGCCTGCTGGGCTCACTGGCACTGCAAGACCTCTGGCACGACCGCAAGGTCTCGCTGTGTATCGCCGCTTCCCTGGTGGCGGTGATCGCGCCGTTGTTGTTGCTGTTCGGGCTCAAACACGGGGTGGTCAGCCAGCTGCAGGACGAACTGCTGCGCGACCCGCGCAACCTTGAAGTGAAGATGCTCAGCAACGGTAACTACGACGCAGCCTGGATCGAGCGTTTGCGCCTGCGCCCCGAGACCGGCTTTGCCCTCGGCCAGACCCGCTCGCTCAATACCCAGGCGGACCTGCTGATCGGCATGCAACGCTTTGTCGAAGGCGCGGAAATCATCGCCACCGAGCCCGGCGACCCACAGCTGAATCTGGCGTCCCTCAACCCCGTCGGCAATCAGGTGATCCTCAGCGCCAGCGCAGCGCAACGCTTGCAGGCCAAGGCCGGCGACAGCGTGCAGCTACGGGCCTTGCGCCGCCTGGAAGGTGTCAATGAACGCGGCGAGATGACGCTGACGGTACTGGCCGTGCTCGACGGTGCCCGCTTCGGTCGCGCGGCCGGGTTCGTCGCCCCGCCGCTGTTACTGGATCTGGAGCGCTTTCGCGACGGTTATCAGGTCAGTGAGTTCGGCGTTACTACCGGCAAGCCTCAGGGGAATCTACAACCGCTGTATGCCCGCGCCCGCGTGTATGCGCGCGACATCGACCAGGTCGCGCCGCTGGAACACTGGCTCAACGAACAACACATCGAAACGTCGAGCCGACTGGCCGACATCGACAACGTCAAAGCCATCAACCATGTGCTGGGGTTGATCTTCGGTGTGATCGCCATGGCGGCACTGATCGGCTGCGTGGCGTCCATGGTTGGCGCGTTCCTGGCCAACATAGACCGTAAACGCAAAAGCCTGGCGGTCCTGCGCCTGCTGGGCTTCAAGCGCAGGTCCGTCGGCGGTTTCGTGGTCCTGCAAGCGCTGGTGCTGAGTTTGGCCGGCTACGTGGGCGGGCTGGGCTTTTATACCGTGGGCAGTCATTTGTTCGACTCCCTGCTCGGCAGCAGCCAGGCCACCGGTACCTTCGTTTGCCACATCACGGTCTGGCACGGCGTTGCCGCCCTGCTCCTGACCTTTCTGGTCGCTGCCCTGGTGGCCATGATCGGCGCGCTGAGAGCCATCAACATCCAACCTGCGGAGAGTCTGCGTGAGCTATAAACGTTTTGGCTTGCTGTTACCCCTGAGCCTCGGCTACTTGCTCGACGCCTCGGCGGCGGGCTGGGAAGAGAAGTATTACAACCCGATGCCCGAGGCTGGCGACGTCGTGCTGCCGATGCCCTGCGAAGGTTCGATGGTGTTTCGCAAAGTGTTCATTCCGGTCGCAGGTCCCTTGGATGACTACCCGATCAACATCGGTCAGGACGGCGCGGAATACGGCTATGTCGAGCAGACCCGCCCGACCTTTATCGCCGGCAGTTTTACCGGGGCCAGGAACGACAAGTCCCGCTACTACCTGATGGCCAAGTACGAGATGAGTCAGTTGCAATACGCCGCGCTGACCGAAGCGACCTGCCCCACCGCTGCCACCAAAATGCGCTTGCCGCAAACGGCGGTGAGCTGGGTGCAAGCCATCGACGCCGCCGACAAGTACAACCTGTGGCTGCGCAAAAACGCCGCCGGCAAGCTGCCAAAGGAAGACGGCGCCCTGGGATTCCTGCGCCTGCCGACCGAGGTCGAGTGGGAGTTCGCCGCGCGCGGCGGGCTGGAAGTCGGTGCCGCTGAATTCCGCGACACGCACTACCCGATGCCAGAAGGCATCAACGCCTACGAGTGGTTCGCCGGGGCGCAATCGTCCAACGGCAAAGTGCAATTGACCGGCCTGCAAAAGCCCAACCCGCTGGGCCTGCATGACATGCTCGGTAACGTCGACGAAATGATGTTCGAGCCGTTTCGCCTGAACAAACTCGACCGCCAGCACGGTCAGGCCGGCGGCTATGTCATCCGTGGCGGCAACTACCTGACCGCACAGGCCGACCTGCGTACGGCATTGCGTAAGGAAGAGCCGTATTACAACGCCGAAGGCCAGGTGAAAAACAAGACCACCGGCCTGCGACTGGTGCTGGTCTCCCCGACCCTAACCTCTCGCGAACGGGTCGCCAGCATCGAAAGCAGCTGGAAGAAACTCGGCACCGGCAGCAAGGAAACCGAATCCGCCGACAAAGGCACCGTACAATCGCTGAACAGCCTCGCCTCGGGTGTCGAAGACAAAGCGCTCAAGGAAAAGCTCCAGGCCCTGGAGAACCAGCTGCGCGCCAGCAACCAGCAGCAGGAAGAAACCCGCGACCAGGCGATCCGCGCCAGCCTCAACCTGGGTGCGTTCCTGTGCACCAAGATGCTCGACGACGGCCAGTACGTCGACTTCCTGCAAAAGAACTACAAGCTCAACTGCGAAAGCGCAGACAAAGATGCCAGTTGCGACATGCGTAAAGGCAAGCTCAACGAGCAAAAGGATCGCCTGCACAAACTCAGCCGCTACTACGCCAGCAGCCTGGTGGAATCGGCTACCTTGTACGGCCAGCCACTGCTTGAATCGCAAGTCCCGGTGATGGAAGAAATCATCACCCGCAACAAACAGCTGCAAGACCTCAAACCTTACTTGCGCACCCACTGGGCCAATCAGAAGGCGTTCCTGCAAAAGCAGAAAATCGACACTGAAGCCTGGCTGACCAGCTGCAAAACCGTCACTCAATAACAAAGCGTCAACACCGTTACGTAGGAGTTTCACCATGTCGCGCAGCCTTTGGACTCGCTTCAAGCTACAGATCGCTTTCGTAGTCGCCGGCAGCCTGCTAATGAGCGGTTGCGCCAACACCGGCAGCTCCATGTTGGGCGAAGGCGAAGGCGACGGTGCCGACCCGCGCCTGACCCAGGGCAATGACGCAGAGTTCTTCAGCAAGTCCGGTTACCAGGCCTGCGCCGTCGGCGCCGGTGTCGGCATCCTCGCTTGCGCGCTGTCCAACAGCAGCAACAAAACCGTGTGCGTCATCGCCGCCGGTATTACCGCGTGTGGCGTGGCCATGGGCGCGAACTATTACCTAGATCAACGTCGCGCCCAATACGCCGACACCACCACCCGCTTGGCGAAGATGAACAGCGACGTCGAACAAGACACGCAGAACGTGATCGCCCGGACTGCGACCGCTCAGCAAGTGATCAATGATGACAATGCGCAAATTGCCCAGATCAAAAAGGACATCGCCAACAAGAAAGTCGACAAGAGCAGGGCTCAGGCGCAAATCGCCGGGATCGACTCGGACATCGCACGCCTGCGCAAAGACCTTACCAACATGCGTACCAAGGTCACCGAGTACAGAAAAGTGGCAGACGCCGAGCGTTCGCAAGGCACCAGCGCCGAGATCCGACAGGTGGACATGAACATTCAGAGAATGAACCAGAAAGTCGTCAGCCTGCAGAAGGAAGTCGACGCTCTGTACAGCCAACGCTCCGCAATCACCCTGGGTTAAGCACATGACGCTACGACAACTAATGGTCATCACTGCCGTCCTGGCCCTGAGCGGTTGCGCGACCCAGCCCGGCGAATGCGATGCAACCAATCGCGACAGCAGCCTGCTAACCAAGATGAACTGTGACTACTCCGGTGGTTACAGCGATCAGGTCAAGCAGAAGGAACTGGCCCTGAGCGAGTCCCGACAGCAAAACGCAATGTTCCGTCAGGTGTACGAGAACATTCAGGCCCAGCAGCTCAGCACCAAGACCGATCTGGCCAGCCAGCAGAAATCCCAGGCGGCGCTGAATCAGTCGCTGGCGCAACTGCTGACCTCGCTCAAGGCTCGGCGTGGCAATGAGGCCCAGGTGCAGAAGCAGATTGCCGACCTCGAGAAGCAGCTCAAGGCTTCGCAAGCGGTGCCAACGGCCAAATCAACACCCGCGACACTGGCGGCCAAGCAGCAAGAGCTGAAAACGTTGCAGAAGAAGGTCAATCAGCTGCAATTCAGCCTCGGCTACGAAGAGTAACTTTTCACCCCGCAAGCGTCCCGATGGATGCCTGCACTTTTTCAGGAATCGTCGTCATGCAGCGGGTCATCAGGGATGCGCAAGCCACATCGGAGGGGATGAGTGCGCTGCAAGCCAAAGTCGCCCTCATCCAGAAACACTTTCCGCCGACCGTCGCCAGTCTGTTTGCTATCCCGCGGATGGGCAGCGGCGACGTGCTGGAATGGTGGACCGAACTGGGTGGCCAACCCACGCCTTATGCCGATCTCAACGAGGACGCGCAACGACGTTTGCTGGAGACCTATGAAGTGCGTCAGACGTCCCTCGGACAGCTGGCGGATGAACTGCAAAAACGCGGTCAACCGACGGAAGCGAATGACCTGCGCAGCCTGCTCGGTACGCCTGAGCTGGACAAACTCTACAGCCTCAACGGTGAGCCTTTGGTGGTGCGGTGGAACCAGCGTCCGCCCAAACCGATCGTGCCGCCAGTGGTGCCCGTCCTACCGCCGTCGCGTCGTGGCTGGTGGATCGCGGCAGCCTTGCTCGCGCTGCTGTTGCTGCTTCTGGCGCTCTGGCTCTGGTGGTTCCTGCACCGTGAGCCGGTTGTCGTGGTTCCGCCTGTAGTGCCGGTGGCTCCGGTAGTGACGCCGGTTGAGAAACCGGTTGAGCCTGTCCCCGAACCTGTCGTGGAACCAGAACCCACGCCAGAACCGGTACCGGAACCCAAGCCGGTCCCGCCACCAAAACCGGCACCGGCACCGGCACCGGCACCGGAACCCAAGCCGACCCCGCCACCCAAACCGGTTCCACCACCAAAACCGGTAGTGGCTGCCCCGCCACCCGCCCCGACGCTGGACAACTTCGCATGCCGCAAAACAGCGCCGAAGTCAGAGGTCCCGCAGTTCGTGGTGGTGCTCGACACCTCGGGTTCGATGGATTTGAACATCAAGTCAGTGAAATCCGACGAGGACTGGTTCTTCGGTCCTGACATCAACAAGCTCCTGGACCCGAACCGCACCATGCGGCTTACCGCCAAACCCAGCCGCATGGACGTCGCCAAGGACTCGCTGGCCGGCATGATCAACGGGCTGGACCCGAAGATCGACACACGCCTGATCACCTTCGCCGGCTGCGAAAGAACACCGGACCAGGGTTTGTTCAAGTTCGGCGACCGCCCGCGGCTGATCAACGGGATTCGAGGCCTGGTTCCCGACGACGGCACACCGCTGGCCGACAGCCTGGCCCACGCGGCGAGTACCGTCGACGGGCGCAATAACGATGCGGTGATCGTGATGTTCGTCGACGGTGAAGACGGTTGCGGGCAGGACGTTTGCGCGGTATCCCGTCGAATCGCCAGGGAACAACCGCGCCTGCGGGTCAATGTGGTGAAAATCGGTGCTGGCGGCCCGTCACGCTGTATCGCTGAAAACACCGGAGGTCGGGTTTACAACAGCACCAATGCGGCTGAGTTGGGTAACCTGTTGAAACAGGCGAGCAAGGAAGTGTCCAGCAATGCCAAGTGCGATTAGCTTGGGGACTGTTCCGACTTGCCCGCGATGATTCATCTCAAGTGCTCGACCGCCGGTAACTCCATGGCCCGAACCTCACCCAAAAGAAAATCGCTGAGGCGGCGCAAACGCTCGCCTCCGGGGCGGGTTTTCGGCCAGACCAGGAAATAATTCTCACCGCTGGCGACGGCTGTCGGCCACGGCAAACTCAGACGTCCCTGCGCGACATCCTCCGCGACCATCAGCAAATCGCCCATGGACACGCCGTAGCCACGGGCGGCTGCAATCATGCCCAGTTCCAGCGTGTCGAACACCTGACCTCCCTTGAGCGAGACCTGATCGGTCAGGCCCATGCGCTCCAGCCAGTTGCGCCAGTCACGGCGGTCCGGTGTCGGGTGCAGCAGCTCGGTACTGGCCAGGCGCGCGACGTCCCATGGTTGATCCTTCAGAAGATTCGGCGCGCCCACCGGAATCAGCTCTTCGGGGAACAGGAGAGTCGCCTCCCAGTCCGGTGGAAAATGCCCATTGCTGAGGATGACGGCGCAGTCGAACGGTTCGTCATTGAAATCCACTGAATCGACGTCCATCCACGCACTGGTCAATTGCACTTCGTTGCCCGGCTGCAGATGACGGAAGCGGCTGAGGCGCGCCAGCAACCAACGCATGGTCAGGGTCGACGGAGCTTTCATGCGCAGGATGTCGTCTTCGGCGCGCAAGGTATTGCAGGCCCGCTCCAGGGCGGTGAAGCCTTCGCGAATGCCCGGCAACAGCAAACGGGCCGACTCGGTCAGTTGCAGGTTGCGGCCACTGCGATGAAACAAGCGGCAGGCAAAATGCTCTTCGAGCGTACGAATATGCCGGCTGACCGCACTTTGGGTAATCGACAGCTCTTCGGCCGCGCGGGTAAACGAACTGTGCCGCGCCGCCGCTTCGAATGCGCGCAGGGCATACAAGGGAGGAAGACGACGGGACATTGGGAAAGCTCCTACTGCGGGGTTCGCCTACCCTAGCAGAAACTCTCCAGCATGAGTTTGAATCATGCCATCCATCCTTTTTATCCCTTTGTGAAAACCGTGCAGAGCGCCGAGAATCGGTGCTTTCCTGTTCCCTTTGATAATCGAGCGTGATGACCATGCAGCATCCAGCACGTACTGAACTCTGGGCCATCCTGCGGCTGGCGGGGCCGTTGATTGCCTCGCAGTTGGCGCACATGCTGATGGTCCTCACCGACACCCTGATGATGGCGCGCCTGAGTCCCGAGGCCCTGGCCGGTGGCGGGCTCGGTGCGGCGACCTATTCGTTCGTGTCGATTTTCTGCATCGGCGTGATTGCGGCGGTCGGCACCCTGGTGGCGATCCGTCAGGGTGCCGGCGATATTGTCGGGGCCACTCGACTGACCCAGGCCGGGTTGTGGCTGGCGTGGCTGATGGCGCTGGTCGCCGGTTTGCTGTTGTGGAACCTCAAACCGGTGCTGCTGCTGTTCGGCCAGACTGAAAGCAACGTCAACGCAGCCGGGCAGTTTTTGATCTTCCTGCCGTTCGCCCTGCCCGGCTACCTGAGCTTCATGGCCCTGCGCGGGTTCACCAGCGCCATTGGCCGTGCAACGCCAGTGATGGTCATCAGTGTTGGCGGTACGGTCGCCAACTTCCTGCTCAACTATGCGCTGATTACCGGCATGTTCGGCCTGCCGAAACTGGGGCTGACGGGCATCGGGCTGGTCACGGCGATTGTCGCCAACCTGATGGCACTTGCGCTGGCGTGGCACATTCGTCGGCATCCGGCTTATGAGGCCTATCCGCTGCGCCAGGGCCTGTCGCGGCTGAACCGCCAGTACCTGAAGGAGCTGTGGCGTCTGGGCCTGCCGATTGGCGGCACCTACGCGGTGGAAGTCGGGCTGTTTGCCTTCGCCGCGCTGTGCATGGGCACCATGGGCAGCACACAGCTGGGGGCTCATCAGATTGCCCTGCAAATCGTTTCGGTGGCGTTCATGGTCCCGGCGGGGATTTCTTATGCGATCACCATGCGCATCGGCCAGCACTACGGCGCCGGGCAATTGCTGGATGCGCGGCTGGCCGGGCGGGTCGGCATTGCCTTCGGGGCGGCGGCGATGCTGTGTTTCGCCATGGTCTTCTGGCTATTGCCAAACCAGTTGGTCGGCCTGTTCCTCGACCACAACGACCCGGCGTTTCGCGATGTCATCAACCTTGCCGTGAGCCTGTTGGCGGTGGCGGCATGGTTCGAACTGTTCGACGGCACGCAAACCATTGCCATGGGCTGTATCCGCGGACTCAAGGATGCCAAGACCACTTTCCTGGTCGGCCTGGGTTGCTATTGGCTGATTGGCGCACCGGCGGCGTGGTGGATGGCGTTCCACCTGGACTGGGGGCCAACGGGCGTCTGGTGGGGCCTGGCGCTGGGGCTGGCGTGTGCGGCGGTGAGCCTGACGCTGGGATTTGAGTGGAAGATGAAGCGGATGATCAAGCGCGACACGACGTCAGTGCAGCGTTTCGAGGTTGCTCAGCCTGACTGAGCCCCCTGTAGGAGCGAGCTCGCTCGCGATGGTCGTCAACGATAACGCTGGTTGGCAGGTGCCCCGCGGGGTTCTCAGGTTTATCGCGAGCAAGCTCGCTCCTACAGGGCTCTGTGGCAACCTCAGCCCACGATTTCCAGCATCGGCTGCTGATTGCTGCCAAACGTCAGATACTCCACCAGTTCGGCCAGCGGCAAAGGCCTGCTGATCAAATACCCCTGCACCTGATCGCATTCAAACCCACGCAGCAGATCCAGTTGCTCCGGCGTTTCCACGCCTTCTGCGACCACCTCGAGGTTGAGGTTGTGCGCCAGGTTGATCATCGCGTGGACCAGTTTGCGGTTTTCCTCACGCTGCTCCATGCCGCCGACAAAGCTCTTGTCGATCTTCAGCAAGGTGATCGGCAGGCTGTTGAGGTGCACGAACGACGAGAACCCGGTGCCGAAGTCGTCGAGGGAGAAGCGCACACCGAGGCGCCCAAGGGCGTCCATGGTCTGCTTGACCAGATCGCTGCGACGCATCACGGCGGTTTCGGTCAGCTCGAACTCCAGCCACTGCGCTTCGACGCCGCGCTCGGCAATCAGGCGACTGAGAGTCGAAAGCAACTGGCTGTCCTGGAACTGCCGGAATGACAGGTTGATCGCCATGTGCAACGGTGGCAATCCCAGCTCGAGCAGCGCCTGCATGTCGCGCAAGGCCCGGGAAATTACCCAGTAGCCCAGCGGCACGATCAGACCACTTTGCTCGGCCAGCGGCACGAATTCACTCGGTGGAAGCAAGCCGCGCTCGGCATGCCGCCAGCGCACCAAAGCTTCGAGGCCGACGATCTGCCCGTCTTCGAGGTTCAGCCGTGGCTGGTAATGCAGCTCCAGCTCATCGCGGCGCAGTGCCCGACGCAACTCGGTTTCGAGGTCGGCGATGCTGCGGGCATTGCGGTTGATGCGCTCGTTGAAAATGTGAAAAGTGCAGCCCTGGGTGCTTTTGGCCTGCTGCATGGCGATGTGCGCATGCCACATCAGCGGATCCGCACCGGCCTGGGCCCGGGCGTAGGCAATGCCCAGGCTGGAACCGATCAACAGGCTTTCGCCATCGACCCAATAAGGTTCGGCCAGTACTTCGCTGATGCGCTCGGCCATCCACTCGGCACGCTGGGGAGCACGACGGGTGTCGATCAGCAGAGCGAATTCATCACTGCCCAGGCGCGCCAGTTGATCGCCGGCCTCAAGCTGACTCTTGAGCCGCGCCACCACTTGCAGGATCAGGCGATCACCGGCCTGATGGCCGAGGGCGTCGTTGGCATAACGAAAGTTGTCGAGGTCGAGATGACCGAGGGCCAGGCCGCGACCGTCGTTTTCCGCCAGGCGCGCCGTCAGCAGAGTCTGGAAGCCCTGGCGGTTAGCGATGCCGGTCAGCGGATCTTGCTCGGCCAGACGTTGAAGGGTGTTTTCCAGAACGCCACGTTCGCGCACATGGCGTAGGCAACGGCGCAACATGCCGGGATCGAGATGATCACGCACCAGCCAGTCACTCACGCCGTCGGGCGGGATCAGCGGCTCATGGTCGAGCAACAACACCGTCGGCAGGCTGCAACGACCCGGCGCCGGCTGAAGTTGCGGGATGGTCAATAACACCGCGCTGCGGTTGTCATCGAACAGGCTGCTGACCGACTCCCAACTCGGCGCGCTGATGAGCACGGCCGAGCTCCCCATAGGAGCCAGACACTCGCGCAACAACGCTGCCCACGCTGGCTCTTCGGCCAGTAGCAGCAAACGCAAGGGTTCGACAGGCGTAGACAAGCTAGCTCCCTAGACTCTGCAAAGATGTAGGCGACGGGCATTATGCCGTTCCGATGACCAATGACAATGACATCGGTGAGCAAAACGAGACCTTTGTATCCGGAAATACGAACATTAGCCGCAAATTCGTTGCGCATCCTGCGTGAAAGTAACAAAACCGGCAATTACAGATAGCGTGGTACGTCACAAGTCGGACAGAGCAGCACAATTCGCTGAGCCTGTTAAAATGCCGGCCCATTTCGTGACTGACTCCTGAATTTACCTATGTCCCGACTCAATCCCCGGCAGCAAGAAGCCGTGAGCTACGTCGGCGGCCCTCTTTTGGTGCTCGCCGGTGCTGGCTCCGGCAAGACCAGCGTGATCACGCGCAAAATCGCGCACCTGATCCAGAACTGCGGCATCCGCGCCCAGTACATCGTCGCCATGACCTTTACCAACAAGGCCGCCCGCGAGATGAAGGAACGGGTCGGCACCCTGCTGCGCGCCGGCGAAGGTCGTGGCCTGACGGTCTGCACCTTCCACAACCTGGGCCTGAACATCATCCGCAAGGAACACGTGCGGCTGGGCTACAAACCGGGCTTCTCGATCTTCGACGAGACCGACGTCAAGGCCCTGATGACCGACATCATGCAGAAGGAATACTCGGGCGACGACGGCGTCGACGAGATCAAGAACATGATCGGCGCCTGGAAAAACGACCTGATCCTGCCGGCCCAGGCCCTGGAAAACGCGCGCAACCCCAAGGAACAGACCGCTGCCATCGTCTACACCCACTACCAGCGCACGCTCAAGGCGTTCAACGCGGTGGATTTCGACGACCTGATCCTGCTCCCGGTGAAGCTGTTCGAAGAACACGCCGACATCCTGGAAAAATGGCAGAACAAGGTGCGCTACCTGCTGGTGGACGAATACCAGGACACCAACGCCAGCCAATATTTGCTGGTGAAAATGCTCATCGGCAAACGCAACCAGTTCACCGTGGTGGGCGACGACGACCAGTCGATCTACGCCTGGCGCGGCGCACGTCCGGAAAACCTGATGCTGCTCAAGGACGACTACCCGTCCTTGAAAGTGGTGATGCTGGAGCAGAACTATCGCTCCACCAGCCGCATCCTGCGCTGCGCCAACGTACTGATCTCGAACAACCCCCACGAATTCGAAAAACAGTTGTGGAGTGAAATGGGCCACGGCGACGAGATCCGCGTGATCCGGTGCCGCAACGAGGACGCCGAAGCCGAGCGCGTGGCCATGGAAATCCTCAGCCTGCACTTGCGCACCGACCGCCCGTACAGCGATTTCGCGATCCTGTATCGCGGCAACTACCAGGCCAAGCTGATCGAGCTGAAGTTGCAGCACCACCAGGTGCCGTATCGCCTGTCCGGCGGCAACAGCTTTTTCGGACGTCAGGAAGTGAAAGACCTGATGGCCTACTTCCGCCTGATCGTGAACCCGGACGACGACAACGCCTTCCTGCGGGTGATCAACGTGCCGCGCCGCGAGATCGGCTCGACCACGCTGGAGAAGCTGGGCAACTACGCCACCGAACGCAAGATCTCGATGTACGCCGCCACCGACGAAATCGGCCTGGGCGAGCATCTCGACAGCCGCTTCACCGATCGCCTGTCGCGCTTCAAGCGCTTCATGGACAGGGTGCGCGAGCAGTGCGCCGGCGAAGACCCGATCTCGGCCCTGCGCAGCATGGTCATGGACATCGACTACGAGAACTGGCTGCGCACCAACAGCTCCAGCGACAAGGCCGCCGATTACCGCATGGGTAACGTCTGGTTCCTGATCGAGGCGCTGAAGAACACCCTGGAAAAAGACGAAGAAGGCGAGATGACCGTCGAGGACGCCATCGGCAAACTCGTCCTGCGCGACATGCTCGAGCGCCAGCAGGAAGAGGAAGACGGCGCCGAAGGCGTGCAGATGATGACTTTGCATGCGTCCAAGGGCCTGGAATTCCCCTACGTGTTCATCATGGGCATGGAGGAGGAAATCCTCCCGCACCGCTCAAGCATCGAAGCCGACACCATCGAAGAAGAACGTCGCCTGGCCTATGTGGGCATTACCCGTGCGCGCCAGACCCTGGCCTTCACCTTCGCCGCCAAGCGCAAGCAGTACGGCGAGATCATCGATTGCGCGCCGAGCCGCTTCCTCGATGAGTTGCCGCCGGACGACCTGGCCTGGGAAGGCAACGACGACACACCGACCGAAGTCAAAGCCGTGCGAGGCAACAACGCACTGGCGGATATACGCGCGATGTTAAAGCGCTAGAATTGAC
The DNA here is from genome assembly GCF_002236115.1 of Pseudomonas jessenii. Classification (GTDB taxonomy): domain Bacteria; phylum Pseudomonadota; class Gammaproteobacteria; order Pseudomonadales; family Pseudomonadaceae; genus Aquipseudomonas; species Aquipseudomonas jessenii. The sequence goes on from NZ_NIWT01000005.1 coordinate 456,592, forward strand.
CACTTTTTTAAAAACCTTAGGGCGCACAAGGCGCCAACAGAGGACAGCTTCATGGAAGCCCTGCACAAGAAAATTCGCGAAGAAGGCATCGTGCTTTCCGACCAGGTCCTGAAAGTCGACGCCTTTCTGAACCACCAGATCGACCCGGCCCTGATGAAGCTGATCGGCGACGAATTCGCCACGCTGTTCAAGGATTCGGGCATCACCAAGATCGTCACCATCGAAGCCTCGGGCATCGCTCCGGCGATCATGACCGGTCTGAACCTGGGCGTGCCGGTGATCTTCGCCCGCAAGCACCAGTCCCTGACCCTGACCGAAAACCTGCTGTCGGCGACCGTGTACTCGTTCACCAAGCAGACCGAAAGCACCGTGGCCATCTCTCCGCGCCACCTGACCAGCAGCGACCGCGTGCTGATCATCGATGACTTCCTGGCCAACGGTAAGGCGTCCCAGGCACTGATTTCGATCATCAAGCAGGCCGGCGCCACCGTGGCAGGCCTGGGTATCGTGATCGAGAAATCGTTCCAGGGCGGCCGTGCGGAACTGGACTCGCAGGGTTATCGCGTAGAGTCCCTGGCGCGTGTGAAGTCGCTGGCCGGTGGTGTCGTGACCTTCATCGAATAAAGGCCACACTGCACATCCCCCTGTGGGAGCGAGCTTGCTCGCGATTGCATAGTGTCAGTCGACATCTTCGTTGACTGATACACCGCTATCGCGAGCAAGCTCGCTCCCACAGTTGTTTTTTTTTGGGGGGGGGCAGTTACTGCGCAGTCGCCTTGAGGCCCGTGAGCAACAGCCGCTGAAACAAATCTTCCTTGAGGCCTTCCGGATCGGTCAATTGCATCCGCTCCAGATGCTCTGGAAACAACGCAGGCTCCGGCGCATCCAATGCTGCCTTGCCCAACTCCAGCACCTCGCTCAGCTTGAACTTGCTCTTGAGCCAGTTCAGCGCCCGCAACACATCCCGCTCAACCTCGGTGAAATCACAACCCAGCGGATACTCTGGAAACAACTGCGGATGCCGCGCCTGAATCTCCTGCAAACGCTGCGGGCTGTTATCGGTAAAGAGCGGATCGAGACGGAAGTCCTTGGGCAGTTTGCCGACTTTCTGTGCCTGCGCGATCAGCCCCGACTGGAAACGTGAGTCGCTGATATTTAACAGTGCTTCAATCACCGCCGCATCGGTCTTGCCCCGCAGATCGGCAATGCCGTACTCGGTGACCACGATGTCCCGCAGATGCCGCGGAATCGTGCAGTGACCATACTCCCAGACGATGTTCGAGCTGATGTCACCTCCAGACTCACGCCAGCTGCGTAGCAGCAACACCGAACGCGCGTCTTGCAACGCATGCCCCTGCACCACGAAGTTGTATTGCCCGCCTACGCCGCTGAGCACACGTCCGTCTTCGAGCTGATCCGCCACCGCGGCACCGAGCAAGGTCACGGTGAACGCGGTGTTGATGAACCTCGCATCGAGACGTTGAAAGCGCTTGAGTTCTTCCTGGCCGTAGAGCTCGTTGATGTAGCTGATGCGGGTCATGTTGAATTCAAGCCGCTTGCTCTGCGGCAACTCACGCAAGCGTTCATAGAAGCTGCGCGGCCCGAGGAAGAATCCGCCATGCACCGAGATGCCATCGGCTTGCGCAGCCTCGTCGAGGGTGCCGGCATTCGCCTGCTGTTGGGTCGCCGCGTCCGGATAAACCTTACGCCGCACGATCCCGGCATCGGCCAGCACCAACAAGCCGTTGACGAACATTTCGCTGCAGCCATACAGGCCTTTGGCGAAGGGCTCGATGCCGCCTTCGCGCTCAATCAGTTGCGCCCAGTGGCTGAGGTTTACGTCTGCCAGCAAAGCCCTGTATCCGTCGTTGTCGGCTTGCCGCGCCAGCAGCGCCGCCGTCAGCGCATCACCCATGGAACCGATGCCGATCTGCAAGGTGCCGCCGTCACGCACCAGAGTGCTGGCGTGCAGGCCGATGAAATGGTCCTGAAAGCCCACCGGCATGTTTGGCGTGGAAAACAGCGTGGTGTTGTCCTTCTCATCGATCAGCAGGTCAAAGGTGTCGATGCCCAGTTCCGCATCGCCGGGCATGTAAGGCAGATCGTTGTGTACTTGGCCGACCATCAGGATGGTTTCTCCGGCGGCGCGGCGCTTGGCGATCATCGGCAATAGGTCGAGGGTGATGTCCGGGTTGCAGCTGAGGCTCAAGCGGTCGGGATGCTCGGCATGGCTGGCCACCAGTTGCGCCACCAGATTCAACCCGGCGGTGTTGATGTCCCGGGCCGCATGGCTGTAGTTGCTGCTGACGTAATCCTGTTGCGCCGTAGCACTGTTGAGCAGGCTGCCAGGCTGCATGAAGAACTGCTGGATGTGGATGTTGCCCGGTAAACCGTCGCGACGCAGGTCGGCGAGAAATTCCAGCTCCGGATAATCGCCGAACACCCGTTCGACAAAGGGTTCGAGAAATCGCTTTTGCAAACCATCGCCCAAGGGTGGGCGCCCCAGACACAACGCGGTGTAGATCGTCAGTCGTCGCTCGGGCGACTGTGCGATTCGTCGATACAGCGCGTTGACGAAGTGATTGGGTTTGCCCAACCCCAGAGGCAGGCCCATGTGGATATGCGTCGGCAACCGTGCCAAGACGTCATCGACCGCTTGCTCGATTGAACACAGCTGCACCATCAGGTCCTCCCTTACATTCCATGACGTGGGGTTAGACCGAGCTTGCCGGGGATTCGCTGCAATGAACAGCCCGTTAATGCCAATCGGCTGCCACAAAAACCTTGTAGGAGCGAGCTCGCTCGCGAAGAACCTGAGAACACCGCGGGGTGCCAGGTTTCCAGCGTTATCGTTGACGACCATCGCGAGCGAGCTCGTTCCTACAAGGGTCAGCGCGGAATTTCAGGCACAAAAAAACCGTCCTGGGACGGTTTTTTGCAAACGATGCGGCGCCTTATTTCAGGCCGGACATCTTCTGGATGGCGCTTTTGAGCTCGGCGTCTGCACAATCGGCGCAGGTGCCTTTTGGCGGCATCGCGTTGATGCCGGAGATCGCCTTGGCGAGCAAGCCGTCAACACCACCTTCTTTCTTGGCACGTTCGCCCCAAGCAGCGGCATCACCGATTTTCGGCGCACCCAACAGGCCTGAACCGTGGCAAGCGTTGCAATGTTTTGCAATCACTTCATCCGGGGTTTTCGCACCACCACCGCCGCCAGCGGAAGCGGCCACTTCCATGCCCTTGCACTCTTTACCCTGAACACAAACCTGGCCGACTGGCTCAAGGCGTTTGGCAATATCGTCGTTGGTCGCAGCCTGAGCGCTGACACTGACAGCCCATAGGGCCAATACGGTTGCTGGTGCAGCCAGCATTTTCATAATTAGGTTCACGCGTTCACCCTCAATGGTGGCTAGTCACGCCTACGGCCACGGTTCGCAGGCGGGCGCAAGTATAGCGGTAAGCCCGCCGCACTGAAACAACCCCAAAGTCGGAGGGGTCTTAGGCCGCGACGGAAAAACAGCCCGGGCACCTCTGCGATGCTGGCAGGACGCCTCTTTTCTTAGAAATTCGCTGGTGTGGCTGCGCTGATTAGTCGCGCCGGCACATCGAACGGATTACGGAAACGGTGTGGCTTGGTACTTTCAAAGTAGTAGCTATCGCCGGCTTCGAGGACAAAAGTTTCGAGACCGACCACCAGTTCCAGTTTTCCTTCGACCAGGATGCCGGTTTCCTCGCCCTCATGGGTGAGCATCTCGTCACCGGTGTCGGCGCCTGGCGGATAGATTTCATTGAGGAATGCGATGGCCCGGCTCGGGTGCGCCCGGCCGACCAGTTTCATGGTCACTGCGCCATCGGAAATGTCGATCAGCTCATTGGCCTTGTAGACGATCTGAGTCGGTTTTTCCTGCAGGATTTCTTCGGAAAAGAACTCGACCATGGACATGGGAATCCCGCCCAGCACTTTACGCAGCGAACTGATCGAAGGGCTCACGCTGTTCTTTTCGATCATCGAAATCGTGCTGTTGGTGACCCCCGCCCGTTTGGCGAGCTCACGCTGGGAAAGGCCTTTGAGCCTACGGATGGATTGCAGTCGTTCACCGACGTCCAAAGCTTGCGCCTCCAGGATTCAGATTGTTGGAATATTGAGCGTTATCATGGCGACAGCGTTCAGTATTTACAACACCTTGACCTGAATCCTGCTCAGCGAGGCGACTTCCGGTCTGGAGCCCTGCTCACTAAGCCCCGGAATAGAGCAGTGGCACTCGGCGCAAGTTGCAGAAGATCTGGTAAGGAATCGTGCCGGCAGCCATGGCCACATCACTGGCGAGGATGTTTTTGCCCCACAACTCGACGGTCGAACCGAGACCGGCCTGCGGCACATCGGTCAGGTCGATACAGAGCATGTCCATCGATACCCGGCCGATCAACTGGCTGCGCTGCCCGGCAACCAGCACTGGCGTGCCGGTCGGTGCCAGTCGTGGGTAGCCGTCGGCGTAACCCATGGCCACCACGCCAATGCGCATCGGTTTGGGGGTGATGAATTTGGCGCCGTAACCGACGGGCTCGCCGGCCGGCAACTCGCGCACACTGATCACCTTCGATTCCAGGGTCATGACCGGTTGCAGCCGCGATGCTACTTCGTTGGCCTCTTCGAACGGCGTGGCGCCATAGAGCATGATGCCTGGGCGCACCCAGTCACTCGGTATCTGCGGCCAACCGAGCACCGCCGGCGAGTTACGCAGGCTGACCTCGGCGGACAAGCCTTTGCGCGCCGCTTCAAATACCGCCACCTGCTCCGCGCTGGCCTGTTCGTGCAGTTCATCGGCACGCGCAAAGTGGCTCATCAGCACCACTTTCGCGACCTTGCCGCTGGCCAGCAGCCGTCGATAGGCCGCTTGATAATCCGTCGGGTGCAGCCCCACGCGATGCATGCCCGAATCGAGCTTCAGCCACACGGTGATCGGTTTGCTCAACGCTGCTTTCTCGATGGCTTCGAGCTGCCACAGCGAATGCACCACGCACCAGAAATCATGCTCGACGATCAGCGCCAGCTCGTCGGCTTCGAAAAAGCCTTCCAACAGCAGGACCGGCGCACGAATGCCCGCTGCCCGCAGCTCCAACGCCTCTTCGATGCAAGCCACGGCAAACCCGTCCGCCTCGGCTTCCAGCGCCTGGGCGCAACGCACCGCGCCATGGCCATAGGCATCGGCCTTGATCACCGCGAGGGCACGAGCCCCCGTGAGTTCACGGGCGATCCGGTAGTTGTGACGCAGGGCTTGAAGGTCGATCAGGGCACGGGCAGGACGCATGGCGGCAGACTTCTGGTCGGGTTATCGGGAAGAAAAACCGGCGCTGGCTGGTAGCGTGAACCGCCAACAGCGCCGGGAGAGGGATCTTTTCTGACAGGCTTATGGCAGAGCGGCGACAACCGACAACTCGACCAGGATTTCCGGTTCGCACAATTTCGATTCAACGGTGGCTCGGGCGGGAGCGACGCCTTTTGGCAGCCACTTGTCCCACACCGCGTTCATGCCTTCGAAATGCGCGTCGATGTCCTTCAGGTAAATCGTCACCGACAGCAGATTGTGCTTGTCGGTGCCGGCCAGATCGAGCAACCGCTCGATGTTGGCGAGAGTTTCACGGGTCTGCTGTTCAATCCCGGCGTTCATGTCGTCGCCCACCTGTCCGGCCAGGTAAACCGTGCCGTTATGGGTGACGATCTGACTCATGCGCTCATTGGTGAGCTGGCGCTGGACTGACATGCTTAGCAGACTCCTGGGTTTTGTTGCCATAACGGGAAATATCGAGGCCTTCGGCGCTGATCTGCGGCTTTCTCTTGGCCATCAGGTCAGCCAGCAAGCGACCGGAGCCACAGGCCATGGTCCAGCCGAGCGTGCCATGACCGGTGTTCAGGAACAGGTTCTTGAACGGTGTGGCGCCTACGATTGGCGTGCCATCTGGAGTGGTCGGGCGCAGGCCGGTCCAAAAGCTCGCTTCGGCCAGATTGCCGCCCTGAGGATAAAGGTCGTTGACGATCATCTCCAGGGTTTCGCGCCGGCGCGGATTCAGCGACAGGTCAAAACCGGCGATCTCCGCCATGCCGCCAACGCGGATGCGGTTGTCGAAACGGGTGATCGCGACCTTGTAGGTCTCGTCGAGAATGGTCGAAGTCGGGGCCATTGCCGGGTTGGTGATCGGCACGGTCAGGGAGTAGCCCTTGAGCGGGTACACCGGCGCCTTGATCCCTAGTGGTTTGAGCAGTTGCGGCGAGTAGCTGCCAAGCGCCAGGACGTAGCGGTCGGCGGTTTCCAGCTTGCCGTCGATCCAAACGCCGTTGATGCGGTCACCGGCGAAGTCGAGGCGCTGAATGTCCTGGCCGAAACGGAATTGCACACCGAGGTTCGCGGCCATCTCGGCGAGCTTGGTGGTGAACATCTGGCAGTCGCCGGTCTGGTCGTTCGGCAGGCGCAAGGCACCGGCGAGGATGTCAGTGACGCTGGCCAGCGCCGGCTCAACGCGGGCAATACCTTCGCGGTCGAGCAATTCGAACGGCACGCCGGACTCTTTCAGCACGGCGATGTCTTTCGCGGCGCCGTCCAGTTGAGCCTGGGTGCGGAACAGTTGAGTCGTACCAAGGCTACGGCCTTCGTAGGCAATGCCGGTTTCGGCACGCAGTTCATCGAGGCAGTCACGGCTGTACTCGGACAGACGGACCATACGCTCCTTGTTCACCGCGTAACGGCTGGCGGTGCAGTTGCGCAGCATCTGTGCCATCCACAGGTACTGGTCGATGTCGGCCGTGGCCTTGATCGCCAGTGGCGCGTGGCGCTGCAACAGCCACTTGATGGCCTTGAGCGGCACGCCCGGCGCGGCCCACGGCGAGGCATAACCCGGCGAGACCTGCCCGGCATTGGCGAAACTGGTCTCCATGGCAGCGGCCGGCTGCCGGTCCACAACCACCACTTCAAACCCGGCACGGGCCAGATAATAAGCACTGGTGGTACCGATGACGCCGCTACCCAAGACCATGACGCGCATTTTCATATCCCTCATCGCGGCTAACCGCTGACGTTTGTTATTCAGAGCTTCAGATGTGCGCAGTGTAAAAAAGATTTGCCAGTGCATTTCACTATATAAGCGCCTATATTTGGCGACAATTCTCGGCAAAAACCCTTTTCGCGGAGGCGCATCCCCTATGCGTACCAACACTCAGACCAAACGTGAGCTGGACAAGATCGACCGCAACATCCTGCGGATCCTGCAAGCGGACGGGCGGATTTCCTTTACCGAGCTTGGGGAAAAGGTCGGGCTCTCGACCACGCCCTGTACCGAGCGGGTCCGGCGTCTGGAGCGCGAAGGGATCATCATGGGCTACAACGCCAGGCTCAATCCGCAGCATCTGAAGGGGAGTCTGCTGGTGTTCGTCGAGATCAGCCTGGACTACAAGTCCGGCGATACTTTCGAAGAGTTCCGGCGTGCGGTGCTGAAGTTGCCCCATGTGCTGGAGTGCCACCTGGTGTCAGGGGATTTCGACTACCTGGTGAAGGCGCGGATTTCCGAGATGGCCTCGTACCGCAAATTGCTGGGCGACATCCTGCTCAAGCTGCCCCACGTGCGCGAGTCCAAGAGTTACATCGTGATGGAAGAGGTGAAAGAGAGCCTGACTCTGCCGATTCCGGATTGAAGATTTTCCGGTGTCTGTTCCGACCCCATCGCGAGCAAGCTCGCTCCCACAATGAACCGGTTTTGAACACAAAATTCAGGCAGACTCAAATACCTGTGGGAGCGAGCTTGCTCGCGATTGAGGCAACTCGGTCCACCTGAAGACCCGCTGTTTTAAACCAACACCTGCCGGGTACTGGCCATGTACTCGAACACCTGCTTCTCCACCCGCGGATGAATCAACTCCACTGGCCCCCGCCCATTGGGGCACGGCAAAGTCTTGGTGGTGCCGAACAACCGGCAGATCAGCGGCCGCTCGTCATACACCGTGCAACCATTGGGCCCCAGGTGCACACAGTTGAGTTCTTCCATGGCGGCATCCTGCTCGGCGCGAGTCTTGCGCGGCAGGCGTGACATTTCTTCCGGCGAGGTAGTCACCGGCCCGCAGCAGTCATGGCAGCCGGGAACACACTCGAACGAGGGAATCTGCTGTCGCAATGTGCGGATTGTCTGACTGTTGCAGCTCATTGAAGCGGTGACCAATAGCGGAATAGAGTGCGATTCTGACGCAAAAGCCCCGATCCAGACAGCAGCAGCCGACCAATGTTGCCCGTCCGGGAAGGTCCGGCTTATGCTCCGTCAAGTTTTCTAAACATCAACACCAGGATCACGCACATGAACCCTCGTGCTCAGCAGCCTGCTCCGGACCACATCGCCTCCTACTACGCCGCCAGCAGCCTGCCGCAGCCCGAACTTCCGGCGCTCAAAGGCGAAGTGCTGGCCGATGTCTGTGTGGTGGGCGGTGGGTTTTCGGGGTTGAACACGGCGCTTGAGCTGGCCGAACGCGGCCTCAGCGTAGTGTTGCTTGAAGCCCATCGAATCGGCTGGGGCGCCAGTGGACGCAATGGCGGGCAACTGATTCGCGGCGTCGGCCACGGCCTCGATCAGTTCACCAACATCATCGGTGTCGAAGGTGTTCGGCAAATGAAACTCATGGGCCTGGAAGCCGTGGAAATCGTCCGGCAACGGGTCGAGCACTTCCAGATCCCCTGCGACCTGACCTGGGGTTACTGCGACCTCGCCAACAAACCCCGTGATCTTGAAGGTTTCGCCGAGGATGCCGAAGAGCTGCGCAGCCTCGGTTATCGCTACGAGACCCGTTTGCTGCAAGCCAACGAGATGCACACCGTGGTCGGCTCTACGCGTTACGTCGGCGGCCTGATCGACATGGGCTCGGGGCACCTGCATCCACTGAACCTGGCCTTGGGCGAAGCATCCGCGGCACAACGACTGGGGGTCCAGTTATTCGAGCACTCGGCCGTGACCCGCATCGACTATGGCCCAGAGATTAAGGTCCATGCCGCCGAGGGCTCGGTGCGCGCCAAGACCCTGGTACTGGGTTGCAATGCTTACCTCAATGACCTCAACCCGGAACTCAGCGGCAAAGTCCTGCCCGCCGGCAGCTACATCATCGCCACCGAACCACTGAGCGAAGAACAGGCCCACGCCCTGCTGCCGCAGAACATGGCGGTCTGTGACCAGCGCGTGGCGCTGGACTACTACCGGCTCTCGGCGGACCGGCGCCTGCTGTTTGGCGGTGCCTGCCATTACTCCGGCCGCGACCCCAAAGACATCGCTGCGTACATGCGTCCGAAAATGCTGGAGGTCTTCCCGCAACTGAGTGCAGTGAAGATCGATTACCAATGGGGCGGCATGATCGGTATCGGCGCCAACCGCCTGCCGCAGATCGGGCGACTCAAGGACCAGCCGAATGTGTATTACGCCCAGGCCTATTCCGGTCATGGCGTGAACGCCACACACCTGGCCGGCAAGCTGTTGGCCGAAGCCATCAGCGGCCAGCACAGCGGCGGCTTCGATCTGTTTGCCAAGGTGCCGCACATCACATTCCCGGGTGGCAAGCATTTGCGTTCACCGTTGCTGGCATTGGGGATGTTGTGGCATCGGTTTAAAGAGTTGGTCTGAAGGTTTAGCTGGGCCTGTACCGACGCCATCGCGAGCAAGCTCGCTCCCACAGTGTTTGGCAGTGTTCACAAAATTTGTGTTCACCACCGTTCCTTGTGGGAGCGAGCTTGCTCGCGATGAGGCCCTGAAGAACACCGCAAAACTCAGATCCGCCAGAAAGGCTTCAGCCCCTCCTCCCGCGCCTGCTCCCGCGTCAGCCCGATGTCCTTGAGCTGGTCAGCCGTCAGGGCCAGCAACGCCTTGCGCGTGTGCAGGCGACGCCAGAACCGGTCCCAGCGATTCAGGCCGGACGACGCATTGCCCATGCCCCCCTCCCGCGTGCCGTTGTTCTGCCCGGTCGCCAGCTCCTGACTGTGTAACGTCAGCCGCACATCGCTCAAACCGTTCATCTTGGATGCTCCTGTTTACTTGGGTAGCCAGAGGTTCCATGATGCGTGGGCGCGCAAGAGCATTACAGATTCAAAACAACTGTATTAACTCCATACAGTTTTGCCGATTCCGCCACTGAATCCCGATTTTTCGCCCGATCTGTACTGGTTAACCGAATCACCCTTATCGAGGCTGCACCATGACCCTTTACGTCAACCTCGCCGAATTGCTCGGCACACGTATCGAACAGGGCTTCTATCGCCCCGGTGACCGGCTGCCTTCGGTTCGGGCGCTGAGCGTCGAGCACGGCGTCAGCCTGAGCACAGTGCAGCAGGCCTATCGGGTGCTGGAGGACAGCGGGCTGGCCATGCCTCGGCCCAAGTCCGGGTACTTCGTCCCGGCCAGCCGCGAACTGCCGGATTTGCCGGCAGTCGGCCGCCCGGCCCAACGACCGGTGGACATTTCCCAATGGGATCAAGTGCTGGAGTTGATTCGCGCCGTTCCACGCAAAGACGTGGTGCAACTGGGTCGCGGCATGCCGGACATCACCAGTGCGACCATGAAACCGCTGCTGCGTGACCTGGCGCGAATCAGCCGTCGGCAGGACATGCCCGGCCTGTATTACGACAACATCCACGGCAACCTTGAACTGCGCGAACAGATCGCTCGCCTGATGCTCGATTCCGGCTGCCAGTTGAGTGCCAGCGAACTGGTGGTGACCACTGGATGCCATGAAGCGCTGTCCACCAGTATTCGCGCGACCTGCGAGCCCGGCGACATTGTCGCGGTGGACTCGCCGAGCTTTCACGGCGCGATGCAGACCCTCAAGGGCCTGGGCATGAAGGCCCTGGAAATCCCCACCGACCCACTGACCGGCATCAGCCTCGAAGCGCTGGAACTGGCCCTGGAACAGTGGCCGATCAAGGTCATACAGTTGACCCCCAACTGCAACAACCCGTTGGGCTACATCATGCCGGAGTCGCGCAAACGCGCGTTGTTGACGCTTGCGCAGCGCTATGACGTGGCGATCATCGAGGACGATGTGTATGGCGAGCTCGCCTACACCTACCCGCGTCCGCGCACGATCAAGTCCTTCGACGAGGACGGTCGCGTCCTGTTGTGCAGTTCGTTTTCCAAGACCCTGGCACCCGGCCTGCGCATCGGCTGGGTCGCGCCCGGTCGCTATCTGGAACGGGTACTGCACATGAAATACATCAGCACCGGATCCACCGCGCCACAACCGCAGATCGCCATTGCCGAATTTCTTAAAGGTGGCCACTTCGAACCGCATTTGCGGCGGATGCGTACGCAGTACCAGCGCAATCGCGACATGATGATTGATTGGGTGACCCGCTACTTCCCGGCCGGCACCCGCGCCAGTCGCCCACAGGGCAGCTTCATGCTGTGGGTCGAACTACCGGAAGGTTTCGACACCCTGAAACTGAATCGTGCATTGCACGACCAAGGCGTACAGATTGCCGTGGGCAGTATTTTTTCCGCCTCGGGCAAGTACCGCAATTGCCTGCGCATGAACTACGCTGCCAAGCCAACACCGCAGATCGAAGACGCAGTACGCAAGGTCGGTACGACAGCGATCAGACTGCTGGCGGAAAACGATCAGCTCAGCGACTGACCTTTCTTCGGGAATCAGCGTACATATGCCTATCTGCGCCGCCAAACGGAGTTGGTGGCGGCGCTTCAATGCCTGGCTGAGCAATTCGGTTGGCTGGGGACGATGTTGTAAGACTCGACCGCCACAGTCCTGCGATGCTCATCAGGCTGGCTGAGCGGTGCCAAACGCCCCTTGCCGCGACACCACAATCAGCACGCCCAAGGCCCCCACTGCCATCAGCAACGGCAACGCATGGCCGTTGATCCACTGGCTGCCGGCACCCGCCAGCAGCGGCCCGACCAAGCAACCAATCCCCCACAGCTGTGCAATATGCGCGTTGGCCCGCACCAGTGCATCGTCGCGATAACGCTCGCCGATCAGGATCAGTGACAAGGTGAACAAGCCACCGGCACTGGCGCCAAACAAGACCCACAGCGGCCAGATCAGCAGCGTGTCGATCAGCATCGGAATCGCCAGGCTCGACACCAGCAAGACGACTGCGCAGCCGGTAAACAACGCCCGCCGCGACAAACGATCGGCCAACGCACCAATCGGCAATTGCAGCACCGCATCGCCGACGACCACCGTACTGACCATCGCCAGAGCGATCTCCGTGGTGAAGCCCTGGCGCAGGCAGTAGACCGGCAACAGCGTCAAAATCATCGCCTCGAACGCGGCGAACAGCGACACCGCCCAGGCAATCGCCGGCAGGCCACGACAAAACTCAAGCAAATCACGCAGGGTCACGCTGCTGGCTTCACTGCTCGGCGCGCCACTGCGGCCCAGCAACAGGAACGGAGCCCCCATCAGCAAACCGACGCCCACCCAAAAGCCATAGTCATGCTCGGTACCGAGGAAGCCCAACAACACCGGCCCCGCCAACTGACTCAATGCGTAGCTGCTGCCATACAGCGCCACCAGCCGCCCGCGCCATTGCTCGACCACCAGTTGATTGATCCAGCTTTCACCGATGATGAATACAAGGGTCAGGATCACCCCGATCATCAGCCGCAGCACCAACCAGATCGGATAGCTCGGCAACAGCGCCAGCAAACCGATCGAAATCGCCCCGGCCCACAGGCACAGGCGCATCAGATTGGCCGTGCCGAATCGCGCCGCCAGATGGCTGGAGATTTTCGCCCCCAGCAGGACGCCGATGGCTGGCATCGCGGCCATCACGCCAATGGCAAACGAGCCGTAGCCCCAGCTTTCCAGACGAAACGACACCAGCGGCATGCTGACACCCAAGGCCAGGCCGACACTCAGGACAGATGCCAAAACGGCGAAATAAGTCGCCCAACGCATGTTCCACGCTCCTGTGGATATTTTTATGTACAACACAAAACATTGTGGGAGCGAGCTGCTCGCGATGACGGAGCAACATTCAACATTGAAGTCGACTGTTACACCACTATCGCGAGCAAGCTCGCTCCCACAAGGGATCTGTGTCGTTCGGGAGGCCTGCTCTACAACAGACCTCCCTTAACGGCTTACAACTTGATCCAGGTCGCCTTCAGCTCGGTGTATTTGTCGAACGCGTGCAGGGATTTGTCGCGACCGTTGCCGGACTGCTTGAAGCCACCGAACGGAGCGGTCATGTCGCCGCCATCGTACTGGTTGACCCACACGCTACCGGCACGCAGTGCGCGGGCGGTGAGGTGGGCCTTGGAAATGTCGGCCGTCCAGACCGCAGCGGCCAGGCCGTACGGTGTGTCGTTGGCAATCGCGATGGCTTCTTCGGCGCTGTCGAATTCGATGACCGACAGTACCGGGCCGAAGATTTCTTCCTGGGCGATTTTCATCGCATTGCTCACACCATCGAAAATCGTCGGCTCAACGTAAGTGCCGCCAGTTTCCTGGAGCGTACGCTTGCCACCGGCCACCAACCTGGCGCCGTCGGCATGACCGGACTCGATGTAGGACAGTACGGTGTTCATCTGCTGGGTATCGACCAGCGCGCCAACATTGGTCGCCGGATCCAGCGGATTGCCCGGCTTCCAGGCCTTCAGCGCCTCGATCACCAGCGGCAGGAATTTGTCCTTGATCGAACGCTCCACCAGCAGGCGCGAACCGGCGGTGCAGACTTCGCCCTGGTTGAAGGCGATGGCGCCAGCAGCGGCTTCGGCAGCATCCTGCAGGTTCGGCGCATCGGCGAACACGATATTCGGGCTCTTGCCGCCGGCTTCGAGCCAGACGCGCTTCATGTTCGACTCGCCGGAGTAGATCAGCAATTGCTTGGCGATTTTGGTCGAGCCGGTGAATACCAGGGTGTCGACGTCGTTGTGCAGGGCCAAGGCCTTGCCGACGGTGTGACCGTAACCCGGCAGCACGTTCAGCACGCCTTTCGGGATGCCGGCTTCGACAGCCAGTTCAGCGATGCGAATGGCGGTCAGCGGGGATTTTTCGGACGGCTTGAGGATCACCGAGTTACCGGTGGACAGCGCAGGACCGAGTTTCCAGCACGCCATCATCAGCGGGAAGTTCCACGGCACGATGGCGCCCACAACACCCACCGGCTCACGGGTCACAAGACCCAACTGATCGTGCGGAGTGGCTGCCACTTCGTCGTAGATCTTGTCGATGGCTTCGCCGCTCCAGCTCAAGGCTTGTGCCGCGCCGGGAACGTCGATGTACAGGGAATCGCTGATCGGCTTGCCCATGTCCAGGGTTTCAAGCAGGGCCAGCTCTTCGGCGTGCTGTTTCAGCAGGCCGGCAAAACGGATCATGGTGGACTTGCGTTTGGTCGGCGCCAGACGCGACCAGACACCGGAATTGAACGTGGCGCGAGCGTTTTCCACGGCGCGCTGGGCATCGGCGGCGTCACAACTGGCAATCTTGCCGAGCAGACGGCCATCGACCGGGCTGATGCACTCGAATGTCTCGCCGGAAACGGCGTCGGTGTATTCGCCATTGATATAGGCGCGGCCTTCGATTTTCAGGTCGCGGGCACGTTGTTCCCAGTCGGCACGGGTCAGGGTGGTCATGCGAGTGTCCTCCTCTTATTGATACGACACCCGCGTTCTTCGCGGGCGCTGTCAGGAATTCTGCCCGGCCAGCCTGCTTTTCGGCCCAAGGCATCCACCACCCTAAACCAGCGGCAGGTGAAGTTTCAATATATTTGACATAACACCGGCAAACGGCCTTGCGATGTTCATTTTAATAAACATAGACTTTGGCGATACCCGTGTCCGGTCTGACCGGACACCCACCACTCGCACCGCAATGACGGGGGAATACAACAATGAGCATCCAGAATATCGTCGACTTCAGCCAGGCCACCACCGCCGCCGAACGCTATCGCCCGGATCCGACCAAAGTACTGAAGGGTGATCCCGAGCAAGCGGTGTACAACCACTACAACAGCCCTTGCGGCCAATTGAACGCCGGCGTGTGGGAAGGGGCTGTCGGCCAGTGGACGGTAAACTTCACCGAACACGAATACTGCGAAATCGTGCAGGGGGTTTCCGTGATACGTGACCTCGACGGCAACGCCAAGACGCTGCGTGTGGGTGATCGCTTCGTGATCCCGGCAGGCTTTCGCGGCACCTGGGAAGTGCTGGAGCCATGCCGCAAGATCTATGTGGCGTTTGAACAGAAGGCTTGAAGCAAGATCATCGAAATACCCCAAAGCCCGTCCCCGGTGACGGGCTTTTTCACGGGCGGGTCCCGGCAAACATCGCGACACAGTACAACAGGTGATAAATGACCGGAGCTGCTCCAGTATTTCTTCACGGCATCCAAGACGGATGACGGGAGCAACTTCGCTCACTCACCAATTGCAAGGAAGCGGTAAATGACCATTGATTTGAAACAACACCTGGATACAGCCATTCAATACATCGGCCGACAATACTCCGAAGAGCTGCGTGGAGAGCTCGCCAACAAAACCGGGCTGGCGGTACGTCCGAGGGGCATCGGGTTCATCATGACCAAAGACTACAATCCCGCACGGATCAATCTGCTGGTTGAAAACGAAATCATCACCCATGTCACCATGGGCAATTGATTTGCGCCAAACCATGCATCGCTCTACTCAGCACTGAAGCGCAATGACTTGATCAGGCTGAAAAGCTGTCCGTTTTTCAAGCACAACAAAAAAGGCCCGTATCTCGCGATACGGGCCTTTTTCGTAAGAGGGAAAAATCAATTACTTGATTTTGCCTTCTTTGTAGATCACGTGCTTGCGAACAACCGGATCATATTTCTTGATCTCGATTTTGTCCGGAGTAGTACGCTTGTTCTTGTCGGTAGTGTAGAAGTGACCAGTACCGGCGCTCGAAATCAAACGAATCAATTCACGCATGATTAGCTCCCTTAAACCTTGCCATCGCGGCGAAGTTCGGCCAGCACGACAGTGATGCCACGCTTGTCGATGATACGCATGCCTTTGGCAGATACGCGCAGACGCACAAAACGTTTCTCTTCTTCAACCCAGAAGCGGTGATGCTGCAGGTTCGGCAGGAAACGACGACGGGTTTTGTTGTTTGCGTGGGAAATGTTATTCCCAGTCACCGGACCCTTACCGGTAACTTGACAGACTCTAGACATGCCTCAGCCCTCTAAAACCACATGCCCAACCCGGCATGGGTTGGCCGCTTAATCTCTCAGTCATTTGGCGCCAGGCGCCGCGTTTCTTTAGAGGTCTTACCGGCTACACCTACAGTGAAGGAACCGGGCCCCTAGAAAAGAGCGCTGCTTTATACCAGAAAGACTAGAGAGCAACAACATTCAGTGTGCGTTGAATTCACAAAAACCCCGTTTTTCTGGCTCCGAGCGCCTTGGACAAAGGCTATCGTCGATGGCGACCGCTCGTCGCAGAAAATCGTTCAGCGAGCCATCCAGGGGGTTTGCTCAACCGCTGCACAGCAAAATCAGTCGCCTATAGTCCCCTTAAAATGAAAAAGGGGATAGTCATTTGCAAAAGAGCCCACTAGGGTAAGCCTTTTCCAGACTGCACTTGCAGATGGGCCTTCGACCTGTATAGGAAGCCGACCATGCGCCTTGCTGCCCTACCGCTGTTGCTCGCCCCGCTTCTGCTGAGCCCACAGGCATTTGCCGCCGCCCTGAGCGTCTGCACCGAGGCCAGCCCTGAAGGGTTCGACGTGGTGCAGTACAACTCGCTGACCACCACCAATGCCTCGGCCGATGTGTTGATGAATCGCCTGGTGGACTTTGACACGGCCAGTGGCAAAGTGGTCGCCAGCCTCGCCGACAGCTGGGAAGTCAGCCCCGATGGCCTGATCTACGTGTTCAAGTTGCACCCGCAGGTGAAATTCCATCGCACCGAGTACTTCACCCCGACGCGTGACCTGAGCGCTGAAGACGTGATTTTCAGCTTCGACCGTATGCTCGATCCGGCCAATGCGTGGCACAAAGTCGCCCAGAGCGGCTTCCCGCATGCGCAATCGATGCAGTTGCCTGCATTGATCAAGAAAATCGACGCCCTCGATCCGCAGACCGTGCGCTTCACCCTCGACCACCCGGATTCGACCTTCCTGGCGACCCTGAGCATGGGTTTCGCCTCGATCTATTCGGCCGAATACGCCGACAAACTGATGAAGGCCGGCACACCCGAGAAGCTCAACAGCCAGCCGATCGGCACAGGGCCGTTCGTTTTCACTCGCTTCCAGAAGGACGCCTCGGTTCGCTACAAAGCCAACCCCGACTACTTCGGCGGCAAACCCTCTGTAGATCCACTGATCTTTGCCATCACCCCGGACGCCAACGTGCGCCTGCAGAAATTGCGCCGCAACGAATGCCAGATCGCCCTGTCGCCCAAGCCTCTGGACGTACAGGAAGCGCTGAAAGAGCCGACGCTGAAAGTCGAAAAGACTGACGCGTTCATGACCGCATTCGTCGGCATCAACAGTCAGCATCCGCCACTGGACAAGCCTGAAGTCCGCCAGGCCATCAACCTTGCCTTCGACAAGGCCAGCTATGTCAAAGCCGTGTTCGAAGACACTGCCGAGGCGGCCAACGGTCCGTATCCGCCCAACACCTGGAGCTACGCGAAAGGCCTGCCGGGTTACCCTCACGACATCGCCAAGGCCAAGGCCTTGATGGCCAAGGCCGGACTCAAGGACGGCTTCCAGACCACCATCTGGACCCGCCCTTCCGGCAGCCTGCTTAACCCCAACCCAAGCCTTGGCGCCCAACTGCTGCAGTCTGACCTCGCGGAAATCGGCATTCAGGCCGAAATCCGCGTGATCGAATGGGGCGAACTGATCCGCCGCGCCAAGGCCGGTGAGCACGACTTGCTGTTCATGGGCTGGGCCGGTGACAACGGTGACCCGGACAACTTCCTCACGCCGCAGTTTTCCTGCGCGGCGGTCAAGTCCGGCACCAACTTCGCCCGCTACTGCAATCAGGACCTGGACAAGCTGATCAGCGCCGGCAAGACCACCGGCGAGCAAGGTGTGCGTAGCAAACTCTACGAACAGGCCCAGGCGCAGATCCAGCAGCAGGCGCTGTGGCTACCACTGGCTCACCCGACGGCCTTCGCGCTGACGCGCAAGGATGTCGAGGGGTATTCGGTCAGCCCGTTCGGCCGGCAGGACTATTCCAAGGTCAACCTCAAATAATCTGACACAACACAAAACCTGTGGGAGCGAGCTTGCTCGCGATAGCGGACTTTCAGGCAACATCAGTGCTGAATGTGCCGACGCCATCGCGAGCAAGCTCGCTCCCACATGGAAAGCGTGCTTCTCACATCCTGCCTACATCCAGCCATACTCCGCCATCGACAACGGGTCGCCATCACCGATGATGAAATGGTCGAGCACCCGCACGTCAATCAACTCCAGCGCCTTTTGCAGGCGCTTGGTCAGCACCCGGTCGGACTGACTTGGGTCGGTGTTGCCCGAAGGATGGTTGTGACAGAGGATCAATGCCGCTGCGTTGTTGGCCAGGGCGCGCTTGACCACCTCTCGCGGATGAACGCTGGTGTTGTCGATGGAGCCGCGGAACAGCGTCTCGAACGCCAGTACCTGATGCCTGGAATCGAGAAACAGGCAACCAAACACCTCGTGTGGCTCGTGGCGCAGCATCGATTTCAGATACTCGCGAACCGCGTGCGGACTCTCCAGTGCCGACTTATGGCGCGCACGCTCGGCCAGATGACGCCTGCTCATTTCTTGCGCAGCCTGCAACTGCGCAAATTTCGCCGGCCCAAGTCCCAACTGCTTGCTGAACGCTTCCTGATCGGCTTCAAGCAACAAACGCAGGCTGCCAAACTGATTCAACAGGTGTCGCGCCAGATCTACTGCACTTTTACCCACCACGCCGGTGCGTAAAAAGATCGCCAGCAATTCGGCATCCGAAAGGCTTCCCGCGCCCCGCTCAAGCAACCTCTCCCGCGGCCGTTCCGCCGCCGGCCAATCGCGAATACTCATAGCACCTCCCTGTCTGTGGGCACCGCTGTTCCGTAGCGGTCGCTGTGATATCGTAGCCCATCTTTTTTGCGGGCGAATTCACCCTGGGGAGGGGGTTTCGCCACGTATGTCACCAACGAATTGAAAGGCAGGCCTATGCAGCGGCTGTATCGGAAACGCATTGTTCTGGGCGTCGGCGGCGGTATCGCTGCCTACAAGAGCGCCGACCTGGTTCGCCGCCTGATCGATCAGGGCGCCGAAGTGCGCGTGGTCATGACCCGTGGCGGCGCAGAGTTCATCACCCCGTTGACCATGCAGGCCCTGTCCGGGCACCCGGTCCACCTGGACCTGCTGGACCCTGCGGCCGAGGCGGCCATGGGCCACATCGAACTGGCCAAATGGGCCGACCTGGTGCTGATCGCCCCCGCCACGGCGGACCTGATCGCCCGCCTGGCCCAAGGAATCGCCGACGATCTGCTGACCACGCTGGTGCTGGCCACCGACGCAGTGGTCGCCGTCGCGCCGGCAATGAACCAGGCCATGTGGCGCGATCCGGCGACCCAGGCCAACCTGCAAACCCTCGAAAGCCGCGACATCAAGGTTTTCGGCCCGGCTTCCGGCAGCCAGGCCTGCGGCGACGTCGGCCTGGGGCGCATGCTCGAAGCCCTTGAACTGGCCCAGTGCGCCGCCGACTGCTTCCAGCGTCAGGCACTGACCGGCAAACACGTGCTGATTACGGCCGGCCCGACCCAGGAAAACATCGACCCGGTGCGCTACATCACCAACCACAGCTCCGGAAAAATGGGCTTTGCCCTGGCCGAAGCCGCTGTGGAGGCTGGTGCCCGCGTAACCCTGATCACCGGCCCCGTGCACCTGCCGACTCCGGATCGCGTCAACCGTATCGACGTGGTCAGCGCCCGCGACATGCTGGCCGCGTGTGAAGCGGCGATCCCTTGCGACCTGTTCATCGCCTCGGCAGCGGTCGCGGATTACCGTCCGGAAGTCGTCGCCCCACAGAAACTCAAGAAAGATCCTACGAACGGCGACGGCTTGTTGCTACAGATGGTGCGTAACCCGGACATCCTGGCCACCATCGCCACCCGCCCCGACCGCCCGTTCAGTGTCGGTTTCGCTGCCGAGACCGAACACCTGCTCGATTACGCTGCACGCAAGTTGAAAGACAAGAACCTCGATCTGATCGTCGCCAACGACGTCGCCAACCCGAGCATTGGCTTCAACAGCGAAGAAAACGCCTGCAGCGTCATCGACCGCGAGCTTCACGCCACACTTTTCGCCCAGACCAGCAAGAGCAAGATTGCTCGCCAGCTGATCACTTTTATCGCCGAACGTCTGAACCAGGTTTAATTTACATGCACGCTTTGCAAGCCAAGATCCTCGACCCCCGCATCGGTACCGAATTCCCGCTGCCGCAATACGCCACACCGGGCTCCGCCGGCCTCGACCTGCGCGCCATGCTGGAACAGGACACCGTGATCAAGCCGGGTGAAACCGTGCTGATCCCCACCGGCCTTTCGGTCTATATCGGCGACCCGAACCTGGCAGCGCTGATTCTGCCGCGCTCGGGGATGGGCCATAAGCACGGCATCGTGCTGGGCAACCTGGTGGGGCTGATCGACTCTGACTACCAAGGCCCATTGATGGTTTCCTGCTGGAACCGTGGCCAGACCGAGTTCACCATGCCGGTTGGCGAGCGCCTGGCGCAACTGGTGCTGGTACCGGTGGTGCAGGCTCACTTCGAGATGGTTGAAGAGTTTGTTGAAACCGAGCGCGGCACCGGCGGCTTCGGCCATACCGGCACCCGCTGATCCAGTCTTGCTCTTCTTGTGGCGGGGGATCTGGCTCCCTCGCCACAAAATTCAAATTGTCATCTGCAAGGTTTAGCTCCGGAAATCAAGGCATTGCCCGGTCAAACCCTTGTCGTCAGGGGCGTCATGGCCCTTTCACACCACGAACTCTCTGTGGAAAACGCCGTCATACCCTTCAGTTTGAACCTGCCGCCGAGTGAATCGGCGGCCTGTCCAGCCACTTTCGAGATGGAGCATTTCCACAGATGAACACCCCGGCCAAAATCGCACCCAAGTTCCCTGACAGCATCTTCCGCGCCTACGACATCCGCGGTACCGTCCCGGAATTCCTGAACGCCGAAACCGCTTACTGGATCGGCCGCGCCGTCGGCTCCCAAAGCCTGGCCCAGGGCGAACCGAACGTGTCCGTCGGTCGCGATGGCCGCTTGTCCGGCCCGGAACTGGTCGCGCAACTGATCAAAGGCATCGCCGACAGCGGCTGCCACGTCAGTGATGTCGGCCTGGTCCCGACTCCGGCGCTCTACTACGCCGCCAACGTACTGGCCGGCAAATCCGGCGTGATGCTCACCGGCAGCCACAACCCGTCGAACTACAACGGTTTCAAGATCGTCATTGCCGGCGACACCCTGGCCAACGAACAGATCCAGGCCCTGCACGACCGCCTCAAGACCAATAACCTGAGCAGCGGCCAGGGCAGCATCACCCAGGTCGAGATTCTCGACCGCTACACCACCGAAATCGTCCAGGACATCAAGCTGGCCCGTCGCCTGAAAGTGGTCGTCGATTGCGGTAACGGCGCGGCCGGTGTGATCGCTCCGCAACTGATCGAAGCGCTGAACTGCGAAGTCATCCCGCTGTTCTGCGAAGTGGACGGCAACTTCCCGAACCACCACCCGGACCCGGGCAAGCCTGAAAACCTCGTGGACCTGATCGCCAAGGTCAAGGAAACCAACGCTGACATCGGCCTGGCCTTCGACGGCGATGGCGACCGCGTCGGCGTGGTGACCAACACCGGCAGCATCGTCTACCCAGACCGGTTGCTGATGCTGTTCGCCCGCGACGTCGTGGCACGCAACCCGGGCGCCGAGATTATCTTCGACGTCAAATGCACCCGCCGCCTGATCCCGCTGATCAAGGAATACGGCGGCCGGTCGCTAATGTGGAAGACCGGTCACTCGTTGATCAAAAAGAAAATGAAACAATCCGGCGCCCTGCTGGCTGGCGAAATGAGCGGGCACATCTTCTTCAAGGAGCGCTGGTTCGGTTTCGACGACGGCATTTACAGCGCCGCGCGGTTGCTGGAGATCCTCAGCAAGGAAAAATCCTCGGCCGAAGAGTTGTTCGCGACCTTCCCGAACGATATTTCTACGCCGGAAATCAATATCCATGTGACCGAAGAGAGCAAATTCAGCATCATTGATGCATTGCACGACGCGCAGTGGGGCGAAGGCGCCGACCTGACCACCATTGACGGCGTGCGAGTCGACTATGCCAAAGGCTGGGGCCTGGTACGCGCATCCAACACCACACCGGTGCTGGTGCTGCGTTTCGAGGCCGATGACGAGGCTGAATTGCAGCGCATCAAGGACGTTTTCCACGCCCAGTTGAAGCGTGTTGCACCTGATCTCCAACTACCGTTCTGATTCACCCGGAGCCCTGAATGACCCTCGAACGCGAAGCCGCCGCCAACACCGCCAAGGTCCTGTCCGAAGCGCTGCCTTACATCCGCCGTTATGTCGGCAAGACACTGGTGATCAAATACGGCGGCAACGCGATGGAAAGCGAGGAGCTGAAAACCGGCTTCGCCCGCGACATCGTGCTGATGAAGGCCGTGGGCATCAACCCGGTGGTGGTTCACGGTGGCGGCCCGCAAATCGGTGACCTGCTCAAGCGCCTGTCGATCGAGAGCCATTTCGTCGACGGCATGCGCGTCACCGACGCCGCGACCATGGACGTGGTTGAAATGGTCCTCGGCGGCCAGGTCAACAAGGACATCGTCAACCTGATCAACCGTCATGGCGGCAGCGCCATCGGCCTGACCGGTAAAGACGCCGAGCTGATTCGCGCGAAGAAGCTCACCGTTACCCGTCAGACGCCGGAAATGACCACCCCGGAAATCATCGACATCGGCCACGTGGGCGAAGTAGTCGGCATCAATACCGACCTGCTGAACCTGTTGGTCAAGGGCGATTTCATCCCGGTGATCGCGCCCATCGGCGTCGGCGCCAACGGCGAGTCGTACAACATCAACGCTGACCTGGTGGCCGGTAAAGTCGCCGAGGCATTGAAAGCCGAGAAGTTGATGCTGCTGACCAACATCGCCGGCCTGATGGACAAGTCGGGCACGGTCCTGACCGGCCTGACAACCCAGCAAGTCGACGACCTGATCGCCGATGGCACCATCTATGGCGGCATGCTGCCGAAGATCCGTTGCGCACTGGAAGCAGTCCAGGGCGGCGTGGGCAGCTCGCTGATCATCGACGGTCGCGTGCCGAACGCGATCCTGCTGGAAATTTTCACCGATACCGGCGTGGGCACCCTGATCAGCAATCGCAAGCGTCACTGATTCAAGAACGTCATAAAGATCGCAACCTTCAGCGGCACCTACGGAAGTATGAATTTTCCGTAGGTGCTGACGAAGTCTGCGATCTTTTTTATGCGTGCAGGAAATGCCTCACTTCAGATAACGAAACGTCCGACATCATTAAGGAATCAATCTGCATAGGATCTTCCCTGCATCCACAGGAGATCTACCCATGCAAAAAGACCATGTTCCATACGGCAGTGACATTTCAGCAGGCACCTACGCCTGCGTAGACTGCGGATTTGAGTATTCAGGCCCGTCGCAAACATCAATGCCACCCTGCCCTGATTTCAAAAAGACCCCTCACACGCGCAAAGCCTGGAAAGTATTGACCGGCCAGGGCGACGCCCCGAATGACCCGTATCCGGAAAAAACCGACAAATCCGTCGAGAACAAAAAGGCCGAGACAACCAGCCCTGCGAGCAAAAAATAGCCACGGAGGCACTGAGCCATGCAGATCTCGTTCACGATCGACGCCCAGGCTTTCGAGCAGGAGCAGAAGGAACCGGTCAAGAAAACCCTGAAGATTTCCGACACGGAAATTGCTCATGCCTTACAGCGTATAGCCAAGGCGAGCCTGACTGAATACTTGAAAATGCTGGTTGAGGGCGGCATGCCGAGCCGGGCCGATGAAGCAAAACAGGACCGTTTGCTGTATCTGATTCAAAGCTACTTCGGGCAGACCCTGCCAACCGAATCGCAGATATCGACGATTTTCCAGCTGACTCAGAGCCAAAGCAAAACCTTGCTGAAAAACACGGTTTCACGCTTCCGCAATCAATTGGACGAGATCCTGCAGCACAGCATGCGAGCCGTGATCGAGTCTGCGGAACACGCGCAGACCGTGTATCTGGTGGTGATCAGCTCGGACGTCATCCGCGATGAACTGAACATGCTGATCACCCAGAACGAGCCGACTTTCAAACCCATCATCAAACGCAAAGGCAGTGCCGGGCAGTTCGAAATCAGCGAGGATTCCCACGCGCTGCTGTGCCGGACACTGGGCCTGAATGCCGTTCAGTGACATCGTCGCGGTCAGTGGTTTGCTGCTGACCCTGACCACATTCATGTTCAACCTGGCATGGCCAAAATTGCATGAAGCGTTGGAACTGGATGAAAAACAACCAGGCCCACTGGCCAGAAAACGTAGCCGAGAGAAGGTTTCAGGCGTTTTGCTCGGTTGCGCCCTGCCCCTGACCGGCGCCTTCACAGCACTTTTTTACGTCAACCTGCCGGCCGCCGCTCGAATCATGCGTGGCAGCAGACTGGATCTGTGGGATTTCGATGTGGACCGCACGCTTTACGTTCTAGTCGTCGTGGCACTGCTGGGGTTCGCGCTATTCAATCTGGGATTGGCACTAAAACTGATAGGAAAATGGCGAAGACTGCACTGACAGCACAAACAAAAAGCCCCTTGTAGGAGCAGCCGGTCGACGCTCGATTGCTCGCGATGGGCGCCAGAGCAACGCGGGCTGCCAGGCACTCCGCATTATCGTTGACGTTTTTCGCGAGCAAGCTCGCTCCTACAGGGTCGGTGTGTCAGACGCCGAACTGGGCGCGGTAGGCTTCCACAGCTGGCAGATGCTGCTTGAGCTGCGGATCGTCCGCCAGGAATTCCAGCACCTGGTTCAGCGAAACGATGCTGATGACCGGGATGCCGAAGTCACGCTCGACTTCCTGGATCGCCGACAACTCGCCGTTGCCACGCTCCTGACGGTTCAGGGCGATCAGCACGCCTGCCGCCTTGGCGCCGTCCTGGGAGGCGATGATCTGCATCACTTCACGGATGGCGGTGCCAGCGGTGATCACGTCGTCGATGATCAGCACTTCACCGGTCAGCGGTGCGCCAACCAGGCTGCCGCCTTCGCCGTGGGCCTTGGCTTCCTTGCGGTTGAAGCACCATGGCAGGTCACGGTCGTGATGCTCGGCCAGGGCCACGGCGGTAGTCGCCGCCAGCGGGATGCCTTTGTAGGCAGGGCCAAACAGCACGTCGAACGAAATGCCGCTCTCGGCAATGGCGGCGGCGTAGAAACGACCCAGCTGTGCCAGGGCTGAACCCGAGTTGAACAGGCCGGCATTGAAGAAGTAAGGACTGGTGCGCCCGGACTTCAGGGTGAACTCACCGAAGCGCAAAACGCCGCGATCGATGGCAAAACGGATGAAATCGCGCTGATACGCTTGCATGAAAAAACCCCAAATACCACGGATTTAGCTAATTAGCTTGACGCCGTGTATCATACACGCACGCGATTTTTGGGGCCATTTATGCGGATCATCAGTGTGAACGTCAATGGTATTCAGGCTGCAGTCGAGCGTGGTTTGCTCAGTTGGCTGCAAGCACAGAATGCCGACGTCATCTGCCTGCAGGACACCCGTGCCTCCGCCTTTGAACTGGATGACCCAGCCTTCCAACTGGATGGCTACTTCCTTTATGCCTGCGATGCTGAAGTCCCTGCCCAAGGCGGCGTGGCTTTGTATTCGCGGCTGCAACCGAAGGCTGTCATCAGCGGTCTCGGTTTCGAGACGGCCGACCGCTACGGGCGCTACCTGCAAGCAGATTTCGACAAAGTCAGTATTGCCACCTTGCTGCTTCCTTCGGGGATGAACGGCGATGAGGACTTGAACCAGAAGTTCAAGCTCATGGACGACTTCGGCAAGTACCTGGACAAGCAGCGGCGCAAACGCCGCGAGTACATTTATTGTGGCTCGCTGTACGTGGCGCAGCAGAAGCTCGACATCAAGAACTGGCGCGACAGCCAGCAATCTCCGGGCTTCCTGGCACCTGAACGTGCCTGGATGGACGAGATTGTCGGCAACATGGGTTATGTCGACGCCCTGCGGGAAGTCAGCCGGGAAGGCGACCAGTACAGCTGGTGGCCGGACAACGAACAGGCGGAGATGCTCAACCTCGGTTGGCGCTTCGACTATCAGTTGCTGACCCCTGGCCTGCGCCGCTTCGTACGCAGCGCACGCCTGCCGCGCCAGCCGCGGTTCTCGCAACACGCGCCGCTGATCGTGGACTACGACTGGACGCTGACCATTTAAGCGTCGTTTCGCAGACACAAAAAAGCCGACTTCAGGGTCGGCTTTTTTGTGGGCGACGCTGGCGCCGCCCTCTGTAGGAGCGAGCTTGCTCGCGATGGTGTGTCAGTTGACACCAATGTGGCTGACACACCATCGCGAGCAAGCTCGCTCCTACAAGGGGATCCTGCTGATCGTTATTTGATCAACCGCCATGTGAACGGATACCGATAAGGCTGCCCTTCATTGGCCTTCACCCCGGCAATGATCGTTAGCACCAGCGCACCGATCGCGATCAGGCCAAACAGGAAGAACCCGATAATCACCAGCATCAGCAAGAAGCAGATAGCCGAGGCGATCGCCACCGTTATCTGAAAGTTCAGCGCTTCCTTGCCCTGGGCATCGATGAACGGGTCCATCTCGCGCTTGATCTGCCAGAGAATCAGCGGGCCGATGATCGTACCGAACGGAATCCAGATCCCCAGCAAGGCGGACAAGTGGCAAAACATGGCCCACTGACGCGCCTCTTGGCTCGGCGTGGGCAGCGGCAGTTGCTCGTCACTCATGGTGTCCTCCTTGTCTGGAGCAGCCCGGTCAGTCGGCCAGGGCGGCCTTTTGCAGTTCGAAGATCTCGTTCATGCCTTTCTTGGCCAGTTCGAGCATGGCGTTCAGCTCTTCAGGCTGGAACGGCGCGCCTTCGGCAGTGCCCTGGACTTCGATGAAGCCGCCAGCGCTGGTCATTACCACGTTCAGGTCAGTCTCGGCGGCCGAGTCTTCCAGGTAATCGAGGTCGAGCACCGGTTCACCCTTGTACATGCCCACGGATACAGCGGCGATCATCTGTTTGACCGGGTCGCCGCCCTTCAGGCCACCACGCTTCTTGATCACTTTCAAGGCATCGATCAGCGCAACCATGGAGCCGGTAATCGAAGCCGTGCGGGTGCCGCCATCAGCCTGGATCACATCGCAGTCGACGTACAGGGTGATATCGCCCAGTTTGGACATGTCCAGCGCAGCGCGCAGGGAGCGACCGATCAGACGCTGGATTTCCAGGGTGCGACCGCCTTGCTTGCCACGGCTGGCTTCACGCTGGTTACGCTCGCCGGTAGCACGCGGCAGCATGCCGTACTCGGCAGTCAACCAACCCTGGCCCTGGCCTTTCAGGAAACGCGGTACGCCCGGTTCAACGCTGACGGTGCAGATGACCTTGGTATCACCGAATTCGACCAGCACAGAACCCTCGGCGTGCTTGGTGTAGTTGCGGGTGATGCGGATCGAGCGGAGCTGATCGGCAGCGCGACCACTTGGACGTATCATAGGGAGTACCTGTACTGGGGACGGAAAACTGCGGAGCATTATAGAGCCGACGGCCGCCACTGGGCACTTCTAAAAAAATCCGCCGACGACCGAGGGCTCTGTACCGCGCGCCGGTGCAGGCCTGCCGCTCTTTGTCACACTGTGTGTTTGGGCGCATCCGCGCCACTGCGCTACAATCCTGCGCCTTTGCTGCCAGTCGGCTTTAATTCATTGATATCGGATTCCCGGAACCTCGGTTCTGTGCCGATCTGCCTTGCGAGGTACCTCCATGGTGCACAGCATGACCGCCTTCGCCCGCGTCGAGAAAGCCGGCGTCCAGGGCACCCTGAGCTGGGAACTGCGCTCGGTCAACAGCCGCTACCTGGAACCCCACCTGCGCCTGCCGGAGTCCTTTCGCGACCTCGAGGGCGCTGTTCGTGAAGCCCTGCGCCAGGGTGTATCGCGGGGCAAGCTTGAATGCACCCTGCGCTTCACCGAAGAAAACACCGGCAAGGCGCTGCAAATCGATCAGGAGCGCGCCGCGCAACTGGTCGCCGCCGCCGAGACCATCGCCAGCCTGATCAAGAACCCGGCAGCGCTGAACCCGCTGGAAGTCCTTGCCTGGCCCGGCGTACTGGTAGGCGACGCCACCGACCCGCAAGCCTTGAACGCCGAAGCGCTGGCACTGTTCAATCAGGGCCTCAAGGAGCTGAAGGCCGGCCGCGAGCGCGAAGGCGCGGAGCTGGCGCGGCTGATCAACGAGCGCCTGAGCGCCATCGAAGAAGACGTGGTGACCTTGCGCGAACTGGTCCCGCAAATGCTCGCCACCCAGCGCCAGAAAGTCCTCGACCGTTTCGCCGACATGAAGGCCGAGATGGATCCGCAGCGCCTGGAGCAGGAAATGGTCATGCTCGCGCAAAAAAGTGACGTCGCCGAAGAACTGGATCGCCTGAGCACTCATATCATCGAAGTTCGCCGGGTGCTCAAATCCGGCGGTGCCGCCGGTCGGCGCCTGGACTTCCTGATGCAGGAACTCAACCGCGAAGCCAATACACTGGGCTCCAAAGCCTTCGACCCGCGCAGTACCCAGGCTGCGGTCAACCTCAAGGTGTTGATCGAGCAGATGCGCGAACAAGTGCAGAATATTGAGTAAGGCTACCCCGACATGACACACAGCACCGGCACCCTGTACATCATTTCCGCTCCTTCGGGCGCGGGCAAGAGCAGTCTGGTCAAGGCTTTGACCGACGCAAATCCGGAGATCCGCGTCTCGGTCTCCCACACCACCCGCGCCATGCGCCCCGGTGAAGTGAATGGCGTGAACTATCACTTCGTCGACCGCAGCGAGTTCGTGAAGATGATCGAGCACGGGGACTTCCTCGAGCGCGCCGAAGTGTTCGGCAACCTCTACGGCACCTCGCAAAGCCACCTGCAGCAAACCCTGGACGAAGGCCACGACCTGATTCTGGAAATCGACTGGCAAGGTGCCGAGCAAGTGCGCAAGCTGATGCCTCAGGCCCGCTCGATCTTCATTCTGCCGCCGTCATTGCAGGCCCTGCACCAGCGCCTGACCAATCGCGGCCAGGACAGTGACGAAGTCATTGACGGCCGGATGCGCGAAGCCGTCAGCGAAATGAGCCACTACGTCGACTACGACTACCTGATCATCAACGACGATTTCGCCCACGCGCTGCACGATCTGAAGGCGATTTTCCGCGCCAATCAGCTGATTCAAAAGCGTCAGCAACAGCGTCACGGCAAATTGCTGGCTGAATTGCTCGGTTAATCAGCTCTTCCCAAAACCGCTGCAAGGGCTTTACATTGGTACTTGCAGCGCGTTGAAGGGCTTGGTCAAAAAATCAGCGCTTCCCTAAACGCTGGTGATTTTTTAAACTGTCGAGTCCGCTCGCCCATCCGGGCAGCGCGCATATTGCATTTGCTACGAGGAAGACCATGGCCCGCGTAACCGTTGAAGACTGCCTAGAACACGTGGATAACCGCTTTGAGCTGGTCATGCTCTCTACCAAGCGTGCCCGTCAACTGGCCACCGGCGGCAAAGAGCCGAAAGTAGCATGGGAAAACGACAAGCCTACCGTCGTTGCCCTGCGCGAAATCGCTGAAGGCCTGATCGACTACGCAGCTATCGCCGAAGCCGAAATCGTTGAAGATGAACCGCTTTTTGCTGCATTCGAGGACGAGTCCAACGAGGCCGTCTAAGCCTATGCCTGGTCGACGTAGCACGGCGCGGGATAAAAGCTTACGGCAGGAGACATCATGCCGAGCATAGACGCCCTCGCCGATCGCTTATCGACCTACCTCGGCAAGGACCAGGTCAACCTGGTCCGCCGAGCGTATTTCTACGCCGAACAAGCCCACGACGGCCAACGCCGCCGTAGCGGCGAGGCGTACGTCACGCACCCACTCGCGGTTGCGAATATTCTTGCCGACATGCACATGGACCATCAGAGCCTGATGGCCGCGATGCTGCATGACGTGATCGAAGACACCGGCATTGCCAAGGAAGCGCTGCAAGCGCAGTTCGGCGAAACCGTGGCCGAACTCGTCGACGGGGTCAGCAAACTGACCCAGATGAATTTCGAGACCAAGGCCGAGGCCCAAGCCGAAAACTTCCAGAAAATGGCCATGGCCATGGCCCGCGACATTCGCGTGATCCTGGTCAAGCTGGCCGACCGCCTGCACAACATGCGCACGCTGGAAGTGCTGTCCGGCGAAAAACGCCGGCGCATCGCCAAGGAAACCCTGGAAATCTATGCGCCCATCGCCAACCGGCTGGGCATGCACGCCATCCGCATAGAGTTCGAAGACCTCGGTTTCAAGGCCATGCACCCGATGCGTTCCGCGCGGATCTACCAGGCCGTCAAACGCGCCCGGGGCAACCGCAAGGAAATCGTCAACAAGATCGAAGAGTCCCTGAGCCACTGCCTGGCCATCGATGGCATCCAGGGCGAGGTCAGCGGTCGCCAGAAACACCTCTACGGCATCTACAAGAAAATGCGCGGCAAGCGTCGGGCCTTCAACGAGATCATGGACGTCTACGCGTTCCGGATCATCGTCGACAAGGTCGATACCTGCTACCGCGTGCTGGGTGCTGTGCATAATTTGTACAAACCGTTGCCGGGGCGCTTCAAGGATTACATCGCGATCCCCAAGGCCAACGGCTATCAGTCGCTGCACACCACGCTGTTTGGCATGCACGGTGTGCCGATCGAGATCCAGATCCGCACCCGCGAAATGGAAGAGATGGCCAACAACGGCATCGCCGCCCATTGGCTGTACAAATCCAGCGGCGACGAGCAGCCGAAAGGCACCCACGCCCGCGCCCGCCAGTGGGTCAAAGGCGTGCTGGAAATGCAGCAACGCGCCGGCAACTCGCTGGAATTCATCGAAAGCGTGAAGATCGACCTGTTCCCGGACGAGGTCTACGTGTTCACGCCAAAAGGCCGGATCATGGAGCTGCCAAAGGGCTCCACGGCGGTCGACTTCGCTTATGCGGTGCACACCGACGTCGGCAACAGCTGCATCGCCTGCCGGATCAACCGTCGACTCGCGCCGCTGTCCGAACCACTGCAAAGCGGCTCCACGGTCGAGATCGTCAGCGCTCCCGGCGCACGGCCTAACCCGGCCTGGCTCAACTTCGTGGTCACCGGCAAGGCGCGCACACACATACGCCACGCACTGAAGCTGCAACGCCGCTCCGAATCCATCAGCCTCGGCGAGCGCCTGCTGAACAAGGTCCTCAATGGCTTCGACAGCTCGCTGGAGAAAATCCCGGCCGAGCGCGTCAAGGCCATGCTGGTCGAGTACCGCCTGGAACTGATCGAAGACCTGCTGGAAGATATCGGCCTGGGCAATCGCATGGCCTATGTAGTGGCCCGCCGGTTGCTGGGCGAAGGCGAACAGTTGCCAAGCCCTGAAGGCCCGCTGGCGATTCGCGGCACCGAAGGCCTGGTGCTCAGCTACGCCAAGTGTTGCACCCCGATCCCGGGCGACCCGATTGTCGGCCACCTGTCCGCCGGCAAGGGCATGGTCGTGCACCTGGACAACTGCCGCAATATCAGCGAAATCCGCCACAACCCGGAAAAATGCATCCAGCTCTCGTGGGCCAAGGATGTCACCGGCGAATTCAACGTCGAGCTGCGCGTCGAGCTGGAGCACCAGCGCGGCCTGATCGCCCTGCTGGCCAGCAGCGTCAACGCCGCCGACGGCAACATCGAGAAAATCAGCATGGATGAACGCGATGGTCGCATCAGCGTGGTCCAGTTGGTGGTCAGCGTGCACGACCGCGTGCACCTGGCCCGCGTGATCAAGAAACTGCGCGCCTTGACCGGGGTGATTCGCATCACCCGCATGCGCGCCTAAGCCCCTAATTACAAGGAGTCCTACATGACCAAGACTGTTATCACCAGCGACAAGGCCCCGGCCGCCATCGGTACTTACTCCCAGGCGATCAAGGCTGGCAACACCGTTTACATGTCGGGTCAGATTCCCCTGGACCCAAAAACCATGGAACTGGTTGAAGGCTTCGAAGCCCAGACCGTCCAGGTATTCGAGAACCTCAAGGCCGTGGCTGAAGCTGCCGGCGGTTCGTTCAAGGACATCGTCAAGCTGAACATCTTCCTCACCGACCTGAGCCACTTCGCCAAGGTCAACGAGATCATGGGCAAGTACTTCGACCAGCCTTACCCTGCACGCGCCGCCATCGGCGTAGCCGCCCTGCCAAAGGGTTCGCAGGTCGAAATGGATGCCATCCTGGTCATCGAGTAATGCGTACGGCGCAGCCTCGGGCTGCGCCGACTGCTCTGCTGTAAAGAAAGCTTGAAAGGATTCCACCATGCGCAACGCGCTTGTTCTCTCGCTGCTTGCCCTGTTCCTGGGCGGATGTGCCAGCAACCCTGCCGACCGCGACATCAGCGGCACCTGGATCAACCAGGTGGCGATCGATGCTGCCGCCAAAGGCGTCCCCCTGCGTGAAGCGCTCCAGGCCTATGGCCCGAACCTGGAATGGGACATCAACACCAAGGCCGGTCAGGCCCGCTACACCAACGGTTTTGAAAATGTCGATGGCAAGCTGCTGGGTGAAGAGTCCGGCGCCTGGAAAGTCGACTTTTATGGCAGCTCGGCCAGTGAACTGAAGCGTGACGGCAAGCAACTGAGCCAGTCCGCCAGCGACAATGAGCCTGAGCAAGTCTTCGACCGCGTACAGATCCAGGTACCGGATGGCGCACCGATGGGTGCCACCTTCGAACGCGCCCTGTATTCAGCCTACATGGGCGGCGGCTGGACAATCGTCAACGGCCCGGGCGAAGGCAACACGGTTCAATTCCAGGCCGACGGCCAGGTGACCGGCCTGCCGGGCAGCGACCGTTATGCGTTGTGCCTGGCCGGCGATTGCGCATCCATGAGCGGCGGCAATGACAACATGTGGCTGCAACTCAATGGCCAGGGCAACGCCTGGATCTTTGCGCGCAAGGGCAAAGAGCTGGAGATTTTCCAGACCGTGAACACGGCGCAGGCGGACGAGATGCCTCAATACACGCCGGGTGATCGCAAGTGGTTGCTGGAGAAGCAATAAGCGTCCCTTGAAAGCACCACGAAACACTGTGGGAGCGAGCTTGCTCGCGATGAGGCCATAACATCCAACATTATCGTTGACTGTTATGCCGCCATCGCGAGCAAGCTCGCTCCCACAGGTGTTTACGGTGCCTGGAAGTCAGCAGCGCCCTTCAATGATCGCCGCATACCCCTCGCGAAAACTCGGATACTTCGGCGTCCAGCCCAACGCTTTGGCCCGCGCATTACTGCAGCGCTTGCTGCCAGTGCGACGCACGCTGTCGTCATCGGACCATTCGGTCACACCCAGATATTCGCGCAACCAGCCCACCACATCGGCCAG
The DNA here is from genome assembly GCF_002236115.1 of Pseudomonas jessenii. GTDB lineage: Bacteria > Pseudomonadota > Gammaproteobacteria > Pseudomonadales > Pseudomonadaceae > Aquipseudomonas > Aquipseudomonas jessenii. The sequence goes on from NZ_NIWT01000005.1 coordinate 490,229, forward strand.
CGCTGCCGGCGCATCATCGACGCCGATGTAGACATCATCCAGCGCCACCCCACGCCGATCCGCCTCAAGCAGACACGCGATCAACCCTGCGGCATCGTCGGCATGAATCCGATTGGCATACAACGGTGGCTCGACCGCCACGCGATAACCCCGGCGCACCTGGGTCAGCAGCCATTCACGGCCGGGACCGTAAATGCCGGTCAGGCGCACGATACTGGCCGGAATGCCGCTCTTGAGGGCAAGTTGCTCGGCTTCGAGCATCACACGTCCGGAGTAGCCCGCCGCCACGGCCGGTGAAGCCTCGTCGACCCATTCGCCATTCTGCTGACCGTAGACACTGCTGCTGGAAACGAACAACAGGCGATTGGGCATCTGCCCGTAGTCGTCCAGCCACTCCAGCACATGCTCCAGCCCCTGAACATACGCAGCGCGGTAACCGGCTTCGTCGTGATCGGTGGCCGCCGCGCAATACACCAGGTAATCCACGGCGCCGATTGGCCAAGTGTCCGGGCAGTCTTTGTTAAACAGGTCACCGGCCACGCCGATGACGCCCTTGGGCAGCCGTGAAACGTCGCGTCGCAGACCATGGACCTCCCATCCCGCCGCCAGCAATTGTGTGGCCAGGCGGCTGCCGACATCACCGCAGCCGGCGATCAAAACAGTAGGCGCAGACATCAGAAAACTCCCATCGGAAAGCCACAGACTAGCGCCGGCAACAGACAGGCGGCTAGTAATGCAGGAAAAAAAGAGACGCTATTACTTCTGTTAACAAGAATTACTTGCAATAATGCCTCCCCACTTTTGTTCTCGGCCTTCGAGGCCTGGAAGAACATCACCCGTTTTTTCTCTCAGGTCCGGCCAGCATGACACGCAATCAACTCTCCGCTTCGCCAACCAAACGACCTCGCGCCTGGAGCGCGGTGGCCGCCCTGTTCTTCAGCCTGATGCTCGCGCCAGTCGCCGCTTTCGCCGATGCCCAGGCGCCAGCCACACCAGCCGCCACCGCGCCTGCTCCGGCCGATCACGCCGCCCCGGCCGTTGCTCCGGTCGCGACCGATCCTGCCCAGGCCGCACCGACAGAAGCGTTGGGTGAAGACGTCCCTGAAGTCCTCGAAGCCGACAACACCCTGGGCATGGCCCACGACCTGTCGCCGTGGGGCATGTACAAGAACGCCGACATCATCGTGAAAATCGTGATGATCGGCCTGGCCATCGCCTCGATCATCACCTGGACCATCTGGATCGCCAAGGGTCTTGAGCTGATGGGCGCCAAGCGTCGTCTGCGCGGTGAAATCGCCCAACTGAAAAAATCCGCCTCCCTCAAGGAAGCCAGCGCCACCGCGGCGAAGGAAGGCACCCTGGCCAACCTGCTGGTACATGACGCCCTTGAAGAGATGCGCCTGTCGGTCAACAGCCGTGAGAAAGAAGGCATCAAGGAACGCGTCAGCTTCCGTCTTGAGCGCCTGGTCGCGGCCTGCGGTCGCAACATGAGCAGCGGCACCGGCGTGCTGGCCACCATCGGTTCCACCGCGCCGTTCGTCGGCCTGTTCGGTACCGTGTGGGGCATCATGAACAGCTTCATCGGCATCGCCAAGACCCAGACCACCAACCTCGCCGTCGTCGCCCCCGGTATCGCCGAAGCCCTGCTGGCTACCGCGCTGGGCCTGGTTGCAGCTATCCCTGCGGTCGTGATCTACAACGTCTTTGCCCGCTCCATCGCCGGTTACAAGGCTCAGGTGTCCGATGCGTCGGCACAGGTCCTGCTGCTGGTCAGCCGCGACCTCGACCACCAGCCTGAGCGCAGCTCGCAACCGCACATGGTGAAAGTGGGGTAATCGGCCATGGGCCTGCATTTGAAAGAAGGGGCAGACGACGATCTGTCCGAAAACCACGAAATCAACGTTACGCCGTTCATTGACGTGATGTTGGTGCTGTTGATCATTTTCATGGTGGCGGCCCCGCTGGCCACCGTGGACATCAAGGTCGACCTGCCCGCCTCGACCGCCAAGCCGGCTCCGCGGCCAGAGAAACCGGTGTTCCTCAGTGTCAAGGCTGACCAGCGCCTGTTCCTTGGTGAAGACGAAGTGAAGGCCGACGCACTCGGCGCCACCCTCGACGCCAAGACCCAGGGCAAGAAAGACACGACAATCTTCTTCCAGGCCGACAAAGGCGTGGATTACGGCGATCTGATGAGCGTGATGGACAACCTGCGTTCCGCCGGTTACCTGAAGGTAGGTCTGGTCGGACTCGAGACGGCAGCCAAGAAATGATCACGACGCGCCATAAGCTGACGCGTTACAGCGGTAGCCTGGCCGTGGTGCTGGGCGTTCACGCGCTGGCCATCGCGCTGGCGTTGAACTGGTCCGCCCGTCCGCCCATCGAATTGCCCCCTCAGGCAATGATGGTCGAACTGGCACCGGTTCCTGCCCCGCCACCGCCTGCTCCGCCGAAGGTCGTCACCCCGCCGCAGCCACCGGCTCCGGTTGAAGAACTGCCGATACCCAAGCTCGCTGAAGCGCCAAAAGCTGAAATTGCCGTGCCCAAGCCGGTCAAACCCAAGCCGAAGCCGCAACCGCCCAAGCCGGTAGAGAAAAAACCCGAACCGCCGAAGGAAAAACCGGCCGAGGAAAAGCCTGCCGAAACGCAACAGACTCAGGCACCAACGGAGAAATCCGCCCAGCCTGCGCCGGGTCCATCGCCTGCTCAATTGGCGGCCAAGGCCAGTTGGCAAGGCACGCTGTTGGCACACCTGCAGAAGTACAAAAAGTACCCTGCAAGTGCCCAGGCGCGGGGCAAGGAAGGCATGAACCGTCTGCGCTTCGTCGTGGATGCCGAAGGCAATGTGTTGTCGTTTGAGCTGGTAGGAGCCTCGGGCACTGCCGATCTGGACCGGGCCACTCTGGAAATGATCCGTCGCGCCCAACCGCTGCCCAAGCCACCGGCCGACATGCTGACCAATGGCTCCATCGAAATCGTTGCACCGTTTGTTTATTCGCTGGAAAAACGCCGCCGTTAAAACTGTACTGCCCCTGTGGGAGCGAGCTTGCTCGCGATAGCGGTCTAACATTCAACGCAGATGTCGAATGCTGGGCCCTCATCGCGAGCAAGCTCGCTCCCACAGAGATTTCTGCCAGCAGGAAGCTCGCGTTCCAAGCCCAAAAGGCACCGAAAGGTGCCTTTTGCATATCTGCCAGCGGCAAACTGGGATTACCCGGTGTCACTCGACACACTCAGTCTGATAACGTGCGTCTATCGATTGCAGCCGGTATGCTTGGCCCGCAACTACATGGACGCTTGCTATGACCCTCACAGAATTACGCTACATCGTTACCCTCGCCCAAGAGCAGCACTTCGGCCACGCGGCCGAGCGTTGCCACGTCAGCCAGCCGACCCTGTCGGTGGGTGTGAAAAAGCTTGAAGACGAACTCGGTGTGCTGATTTTCGAGCGCAGCAAAAGCGCCGTGCGCCTGACGCCGGTCGGCGAAGGCATCGTGGCCCAGGCCCAAAAGGTATTGGAACAAGCCCAAGGCATCCGCGAACTGGCCCAGGCCGGCAAGAACCAGCTGACCGCCCCACTCAAAGTCGGCGCGATCTACACCGTCGGGCCGTACCTGTTTCCGCATCTGATTCCACAACTGCACCGGGTCGCCCCGCAGATGCCGTTGTACATCGAAGAAAACTTCACCCACGTGCTGCGCGACAAACTGCGCAACGGCGAGCTCGACGCGATCATCATCGCCCTGCCGTTCAATGAAGCCGACGTGTTGACCCTGCAGCTCTACGACGAGCCGTTCTACGTGCTGATGCCGGCGCAGCACCCGTGGACACAAAAGGAATCCATCGACGCCAGCCTGCTCAATGACAAGAGCCTGCTGCTGCTCGGCGAAGGCCACTGCTTCCGCGATCAGGTATTGGAAGCCTGCCCGACCCTGACCAAAGGCAACGACGGCGCCAAGCACACAACCGTGGAATCCAGCTCCCTGGAAACCATTCGCCACATGGTCGCCTCGGGTCTCGGGATTTCGATCCTGCCGTTGTCGGCGGTCGACAGCCATCACTACGCCCCCGGCGTGATCGAGGTGCGTCCGTTGTCGGCACCCGTACCGTTCCGCACCGTGGCCATTGCCTGGCGCGCCAGTTTCCCGCGCCCGAAAGCGATTGAAATCCTCGCCGACTCCATTCGCCTGTGCTCGGTGGCCAAGCCAGCGGCGCAAGTCGCTGCGGGCTAAGCAACGGTCATGAGCGAGTTGTCGCAAGTGTCGGTGACGGCACTCAAGGGTGTCGGTGAAGCCATGGCCGAGAAACTGGCCAAGGTCGGCCTGGAAAACCTCCAGGACGTGTTGTTTCACCTGCCCCTGCGTTATCAGGACCGCACTCGCGTGGTGCCGATCGGCGCACTGCGGCCCGGTCAGGATGCGGTCATCGAAGGCACTGTCAGCGGTGCCGATGTGGTCATGGGGCGTCGGCGCAGCCTGGTGGTCCGGTTGCAGGATGGCACCGGCGGACTCAGCCTGCGCTTCTACCATTTCAGCAACGCGCAAAAGGAAGGCCTCAAACGCGGCACGCGGATTCGCTGCTACGGCGAAGCGCGGCCCGGTGCTTCGGGGCTGGAGATCTACCACCCGGAATACCGCGCCATCACCGGCGACGAACCGCCGCCAGTGGATGAAACCCTGACCCCGGTCTACCCGCTCACCGAGGGCCTGACCCAACAGCGCTTGCGCCAGTTGTGCATGCAGACCCTCACCCTGCTCGGCCCCAGCAGCCTGCCCGACTGGCTGCCGAGCGAACTGGCCCGCGACTACCAACTGGCGCCGCTGGCCGATGCGATCCGCTACCTGCACAACCCGCCCGCCGATGCCGACGTCGATGAACTGGCCCTCGGTCACCACTGGGCGCAGCACCGTCTGGCTTTCGAAGAACTGCTGACCCATCAACTGTCGCAACAGCGCCTGCGAGAAAGCATGCGCGCCCTGCGTGCTCCAGCGATGCCCAAGGCAACGAAGCTGCCAGCCAAATACCTGGCCAACCTCGGCTTCAGCCCGACCGGTGCCCAGCAGCGGGTCGGCAACGAAATCGCCTATGACCTCAGCCAGCACGAACCGATGCTACGGCTGATCCAGGGCGATGTCGGCGCCGGCAAAACCGTGGTCGCCGCCCTTGCCGCACTTCAAGCGCTGGAGGCCGGTTATCAGGTCGCGCTGATGGCGCCCACCGAGATTCTCGCCGAGCAGCACTTCATCACCTTCAAGCGCTGGCTCGAGCCGCTGGGCATTGAAGTCGCATGGCTGGCCGGCAAGCTCAAGGGCAAGAACCGCGTCGCCGCGCTGGAGCAAATCGCCAACGGCACGCCGATGGTGGTCGGCACCCACGCGCTGTTCCAGGACGAAGTGCAATTCAAGAACCTGGCACTGGTGATCATCGACGAACAGCACCGTTTCGGCGTACAGCAGCGTCTGGCCCTGCGGCAGAAAGGCGTCGGCGGGCGCATGTGCCCGCATCAGCTGATCATGACCGCCACGCCGATTCCGCGCACGCTGGCCATGAGTGCCTACGCCGACCTCGACACCTCGATCCTCGACGAACTGCCCCCCGGCCGAACCCCGGTCAACACCGTACTGATCACCGACACCCGGCGGGTCGAAGTCATCGAGCGAGTGCGCAGCGCTTGCGCCGAAGGGCGTCAGGCCTATTGGGTGTGCACGCTGATCGAAGAGTCGGAAGAGCTGACCTGCCAGGCCGCCGAAACCACTTTTGAGGACCTTACCGCCGCCCTCGGCGAACTGAAAGTCGGGCTGATCCACGGCCGCATGAAGCCTGCGGAAAAAGCCGCGGTGATGGCCGAATTCAAGGCCGGCAACCTGCAATTGCTGGTCGCGACCACGGTGATCGAAGTCGGCGTGGACGTGCCCAACGCCAGCCTGATGATCATCGAGAATCCTGAACGCCTGGGCCTGGCGCAATTGCACCAGTTGCGCGGCCGCGTCGGCCGGGGCAGCGCCGTCAGCCATTGCGTGCTGCTCTACCATCCGCCGCTGTCGCAGATCGGCCGCCAGCGCCTGGGCATCATGCGTGAAACCAACGATGGTTTCGTCATCGCCGAAAAGGATCTGGAACTGCGCGGCCCCGGCGAAATGCTCGGCACCCGGCAGACAGGTTTACTTCAATTCAAGGTCGCCGACCTGATGCGCGATGCCGATTTGCTGCCCGCCGTGCGGGATGCCGCCCAGGCATTGCTCGAGCGCTGGCCGACCCACGTCAGCCCGCTACTCGATCGATGGCTGCGTCATGGCCAACAATACGGCCAAGTGTGACAACCGTCACGGTTTCTGAGGCGTGGCCCCAAGCAAGCTGGTTATACTCCTGCAATTGTTTAAGTCCGGATACAGACCATGACCGACGTTGCCTTCGCACCCGACACCCCGCACGCTCCGTCGGTTATTCGGCTGATGCTGGGCAAGTTGGGCATTGCCTACGAAGAAGTGCTGGACCGTCACGGTCTCAATGCCGCGCGCAAAGTGCAGGCTGTTCTCCTGGATGACAGCATTGGCGTATTGATGGTGCTGTTCCCGCAGAGCCAATTGCTGGACCTCAATCGCCTGACCGAACTCACCGGTCGCCGCCTCGCCGCCGTACCCACCGAACGCCTGACAAAAATGCTCGGCAAGCACAATCTCAGCTTGCTGCCGGGCTTGCCGGCGCTGACCAGTTCACCGTGCCTGTATGACGAAAGCCTGCTGCGCGAGCCGAAGTTGCTGATCAACTCCGGTGAGCCGGGCGTGCTGCTGGAAATCACCAGCGAAGACTTCAAGGCGACCATGCTGACCAAGGCCAGCGCCGCCAACTTCGGCGAAAACCTGACCAGCATCCGTCCCAACCTCGACCGCCCCGATGACGACCGCGAGGAAATCACCCAGGCCGTCCAGGCGTTCACCGCACGGCGTATCCAGCAGCGTCTGGAAGCGACCATCGAAATTCCGCCGCTGGCCGAAACCGCGCAAAAAATCATCAAGCTGCGCGTCGACCCCAACGCCACCATCGACGACATCACCGGCGTGGTCGAAACCGACCCGGCGCTGGCCGCACAAGTGGTGAGCTGGGCGGCATCGCCCTACTACGCGTCGCCGGGAAAGATCCGCTCCGTTGAAGACGCCATCGTGCGCGTGCTGGGCTTCGACCTGGTGATCAACCTGGCGCTGGGCCTGGCCCTGGGCAAAACCCTGAGCCTGCCCAAGGACCACCCGCAACACTCCACCCCGTACTGGCAGCAATCGATCTACACCGCCGCCGTCATCGAAGGCCTGACCCGCGCCATGCCGCGCGCCCAGCGTCCGGAAGCCGGCCTGACCTACCTCGCCGGCCTGCTGCACAACTTCGGCTACCTGCTGCTGGCCCATGTGTTCCCGCCGCACTTCTCGCTGATCTGCCGTCACCTGGAGGTCAACCCGCACCTGTGCCACAGCTACATCGAGCAACACCTGCTGGGCATCAGCCGCGAACAAATCGGCGCATGGCTGATGCGCCACTGGGACATGCCCGAAGAACTGTCCACAGCGCTGCGCTTCCAGCACGACCCGGCCTACGACGGCGCCTACGCCGAGTACCCGAACCTGGTCTGCCTGGCCGTGCGCCTGCTGCGCAGCCGTAACATCGGCTCCGGCCCCGACGAAGACATCCCCGACGCCCTGCTCGAACGCCTCGGCCTGAGCCGCGAAAAAGCCAACGACGTGGTAAGCAAAGTGCTGGAAGCCGAGATGCTGCTGCGCGAATTGGCATCGCAATTCACTCAAGGCTGAAAAGCATCGCGAGCAAGCTCGCTCCCACAAGGATCACCAAAACCTTGTAGGAGCGAGCTTGCTCGCGAAAGTCGTCAACGATGACGCGTGCATCCTGGATAACCGCGGGGGGCTTGAGTTTCTCGCGAGCAAGCTCGCTCCTACACCTTCTTCGGCTTCAAATACTTCGTCAGCCCCTGGAACCAGATCACCAGCGCCGGGTTGCCCTTGATCTGAATCGACTTGTCCTGAATCCCCGTCATGAACGCCAGCTGCTTGTTCTTCGCCTGCATCGTGGCAAAGCCATACGCGGCGTCTTTAAAGGCAATCGCAAACGCAGGCTCGGCATGCACACCCGATTGACTGGTGATGCGCTGGTCCTTCACGCGGAAATGCCGCGCCACTTTCCCGTCCAGGGTCTGCAGCTGAAACACCAGGTCCTTGTCACCCAGCTGCTGCTGAAACGCCGGATTATTCCGGCTGGCCTTACCCATCAACAAACCCAGCATCCACAGCAGAAAACGAAATTTCATGCGCACAGCCTCAGAAGGAAAATGAACGGCTGGGGCAGTTTAACGGCTTCAGGCGATAACACCAGTATCTGCTTGCGTTAGAAGAAGATCAGAACTATTACCCTCACGATGACCACCAAGTCACAATTATCAAAACTTCCTTCAAGACCACTCCACACACCACTCCTACACCAAACGAAACACATTCTGTAGGAGCTCAACGAAACGCAGCGGCCAACTCTTCAGCGTCTGCCCGGACATCAACACCGAAGCACTCCTGGCCAACGCCTCGGAAGATCTGCTGTCCATCAGCGCCATTGCCGCTGACCTGGCCGATGATGTAGACGGCTCACGCCGCTCAGTAGCCTTGGCGATCAGTCGAGTGGCTGAGGGGGCGCATTTGCTGGTAGAGCGGGCGCTGGATCATCTGGATGAGCCGGAAATGGCGGCGGTTCTCGCCAAGCAACAAAGCGGGCTTGGCTGATTCGCACCCACAAAAAATGGGCACCCAACCCTGGTTGGCGTGCCCATTTTTTATTCCACTCCCCCGCTACGCGGAAGGTGAAAACGGATTACGGATTAACGCTGTCTTTCAACGATTTCCCAGGCTTGAAAGCAACGGTGTTGCTGGCCTTGATTTTGACGGGTTCACCGGTTTGCGGGTTTTTGCCGGTGCGGGCACCGCGATGGCGTTGCAGGAAGGTGCCGAAGCCCACCAGCGTCACGCTGTCTTTGCGGTGCAGGGCACCGGTGATTTCTTCAAGAACGGCGTTGAGAACGCGGTTGGCTTGTTCTTTGGTGAGGTCTGCTTTTTCAGCAATGGCTGCAGCGAGGTCTGGTTTACGCATGTGAGTGAAGCCCCTTTGACGGTTTGTTGTTGTTATGTCCGTGCTGCTCTCTACGGAGCAGCGCCCAAAGCGCCGCAGATGCTCTACTCTGCGGCAGACGGGAGTGAGGATGGCACGCAGTGAGGCCCCGCGCCAGTATCGGCGCGGCCATTGTTAGGGCAAAAGGGGGGTGATTCCGACAGAACGACCGGTATTTATGCCAACAGGGCCGGAAGCTCTTTGTTCAGGGCCAGTTTTTCCATCACGGCGGCACCGGTGAGGGCGTAACCGAGCAGCTTGCCCGCGGCATCGCGGCATAAAACCTTGATGTCGGCGCCCTGCCCTTCGACTGTCCAGATGCCCTCTGCGCCCCGTGGCGGCGGGGACACCACCAACGGGCAAACCGGGGTCTTGACGGTGATCGGCATCGGGCCATAGGTGACGGCGGTCGGGTTGCCGGCCAGGGTTTGCGCCAGCGCTCGCGCACAGCTCATCAGGGGCATCACGTACAGCAGGTTCAGCCCGTCGACCTCGGCGCAGTCGCCCAGGGCGTAGATGTTGGCGTGGGAGGTCTTCAGGTGCCGGTCGACCATGATGCCGCGGTTGACCTGCAGACCGGCCGCAGCCGCCAGGTCGACGCGCGGTCGCAGGCCAATGGCCGAGACCACCACGTCGCACGGGATCACCTGGCCATCGGACAGGTGCGCTTCCAGGCCGTCAGCCACGCGCTGCAGGCGGTTGAGCACCGGCCCGAGGTGGAAGCGAGCGCCAAGGCTTTCGAGCCCTGCCTGCACCGCAGCGGCGGCCGCCGGGTGCAACAGGGTCGGCATGACTTGTTCGCACGGCGCAACCAGCTGCACTTCGTAGCCACCCAGGGTCAGGTCGTTGGCGAACTCGCAGCCGATCAGGCCGGCGCCGAGCAGCAGCACGCGGCGCTTGCCGGCCGCCGCCGCACGGAAGCGTGCGTAGTCTTCCAGGTCGTTGATCGGGAACACGCAGTCTGCCGCGTCGCCTTCAATGGGTACTCGCACGGTTTCGGCGCCCCAGGCCAGGATCAGGTCGCGGTAGATCACCGCTTCTTCACCGATCCACAAGCGCTTGTGGCCCGGGTCGATGCCGCTGATGCGCGTGTGGGTGCGTATTTCAGCCTTGAGCTGTTCGGCCATGGCGCCGGGTTCGGCCATGCTCAGGCCGTCGGCATCCTTGTTTTTGCCGAAGCCGGTGGAGAGCATCGGCTTGGAGTAGGAGCGCCCGTCATCGGCGGTAATCAGCAGCAGCGGGGTTTCGCTATCGAGTTTGCGAAACTCGCGGGCCACGTTGTAGCCAGCCAGGCCGGTGCCAATGATTACGACAGGTGCGTTCATTCCTTACTCCTCAATTATTCAGGCAGCGATTTCGATCATTTCAAAATCCATTTTGCCCACACCGCAGTCCGGGCACAGCCAGTCTGCCGGGACGTCTTCCCAACGGGTGCCCGGCGCAATGCCGTCATCCGGCCAACCGTCGGCTTCGTTGTAGATCAGGCCGCAGACGATACATTGCCACTTTTTCATCAGGTACTTCCTCAGGGTTCAGGCGTTTTGCCGGCCGGACGGTCGATGGTTGTAGCACTGCCGTCCAACTCAGCGCGTTTTGTACTGATCGGAGCCATCGGATGCAAGCCTGTTCGGCGCAACGGCAGGCCATTTCAATCGATATCGGCGGCTGACATGTTAAGCTCGCCGCCTCATTTGCTGCCAATAATGACTCATTGTGCATCACACAGAATCCCCCTCTCCAGCTCCTCTCTGGCTCTCGCGCAGCGAACTGGCGCCCCTCCCCGATGCCTCCACCCTCGACTGGCTGTTCGACGAAGGCTCGCTGACCAGACGTCTGATTCATCTGTCGAATGACGCCTTCAGCGTCTCGCCGATGTTCGAAGGCTGGCAGCCCCTGCGTGCCGACGAATGCGCAGCACTGGACATGGCCGATGGCAGTGAGGGCTGGGTCCGCGAGGTGTATTTGCGTGGTCATGGCCAGGCGTGGGTGTTTGCGCGCAGCGTGGCGTCACGCAGTGCATTGCAAGGCGACGGCTTGCACATGGACGAACTGGGCAGCCGCTCGCTGGGCGAATTGCTGTTTTGCGATCAGGCCTTCCAGCGCCGGGCCATCGAGGTTTGCCATTATCCGCAAGCGTGGCTGCCCGCCGAGGTGCAATCGCCTGGACTGTGGGGCCGCCGCTCGCGCTTCGACCGCGGCGCCTTGAGCGTTTTGGTGGCCGAAATTTTCCTGCCTTCCCTGTGGGACGCCGCCTGCGCCCAATCGGAGAACCGTTGATGTACCAAAGCCTGCTCAAGTCCTTGAACCGCTTGAACCCTCGGGCCTGGGATTTCATTCAGCTGACCCGCATGGACAAGCCGATCGGCATTTACCTGCTGCTCTGGCCTACGCTGTGGGCGCTATGGATTGCCGGCAAGGGTTCGCCCTCCCTGGCCAACATTGTGATTTTCGTCCTTGGCGTGGTACTGACTCGCGCTGGCGGCTGCGTGATCAACGACTGGGCGGACCGCAAGGTCGATGGTCATGTGAAGCGTACCGAGCAGCGGCCGCTGGTGAGCGGCAAGATCAGCTCCAAAGAGGCACTGGTATTCTTCGCACTGCTGATGGGCGTGAGTTTCCTGCTGGTGCTGTGCACCAATGCCGCGACCATTTGGTTGTCGTTGGGCGGCCTGGCACTGGCGTTCAGTTACCCATTCATGAAGCGCTACACCTATTACCCGCAAGTGGTGCTGGGCGCTGCATTTTCGTGGGGGATGCCGATGGCGTTCACCGCAGAAACCGGTGAATTGCCGGCTGTCGCATGGCTGCTGTGGATCGCCAACCTGATGTGGACCGTGGGTTACGACACGTATTACGCGATGACCGACCGCGATGACGACCTGAAGATCGGCGTGAAATCCACGGCGATTCTGTTCGGCGACGCGGACCGGGCGATCATCCTGACCCTGCAAGGGCTGGCGCTGGGTTGCCTGTTGCTGGCGGGTTCGAAGTTCGACCTCGGTGGCTGGTTCCACCTTGGATTACTGGCGGCCGCGGGCTGCTTTGCCTGGGAGTTCTGGTACACCCGCGACAGGGACCGCATGCGTTGCTTCAAGGCGTTTTTACACAACCATTGGGCAGGGTTGGCGATTTTTGTGGGGATTGTTTTGGATTACGCGGTGCGTTGACGCCATATCGTGTGTAGGGGCGAGCCCGCTCGCGATGAATTTGAAAGCGACGCGGTTATCCAGACAGCCCGCATAATCGTTCACGCTCATCGCGAGCAAGCTCGCTCCTACATGAGATGTCTTACATCTTCGGCCCTTGGAGGACGTGCCAGACCTTGTTCTTCATGTCGCCCGTCTTGTCTCCGGGCTTCTTGTCGTCGTCGTAGTAGTACAGCGGCTTGCCGTCGTAGGCCCATTGCATCGTGCCATCGTCACGCTGGACGACTGTCCATTTACCTTCAGCCTTGGCACCCGCTTCAGCCTTGAGCGGCGGCCAGTGTTTTGCACACTCACCGGTGCATACCGACGTGCCGCCAGTGTCCTTGTCGAACGTGTACAAGGTCATGCCCTTATGGTCGACCATCATGCCGTCTTTCATCATCGCCGGCTCAGCCGCGAAGGCCATGGTCGGCAAGGAAAACGCCGCGACCAGTAGCAGAGCCTTGAAGGATTGCGAGATTTGCTTCATGGAAACCTTCCTTTTGTGGTTGTCAGGATTCGGACTTAAAGCTTAGCCCAGGATCCCGCCAATCGCCGACCGACTAAAATACTGTCACACGACTGCAATAATTCCGTTATCTAATGCGGCGCAAGACAGTTAAATGACAAGAGGATTAAGGGCATGGTTGGCAGGAGCATTCTGATCGTCGACGACGAAGCGCCTATTCGCGAAATGATCGCCGTTGCGTTGGAAATGGCCGGCTATGACTGCCTGGAGGCTGAAAACTCCCAGCAGGCCCACGCCATTATCGTCGACCGCAAACCGGACCTGATCCTGCTCGACTGGATGCTGCCCGGCACGTCCGGCATCGAGCTGGCCCGTCGTCTCAAGCGTGATGAATTGACCGGGGACATCCCGATCATCATGCTCACTGCCAAAGGTGAAGAGGACAACAAGATCCAGGGCCTGGAAGTCGGCGCCGACGACTACATCACCAAGCCGTTTTCCCCCCGTGAGCTGGTAGCGCGCCTGAAGGCCGTGCTGCGCCGTGCCGGCCCGACCGATGGCGAGGCGCCAATCGAAGTCGGCGGCCTGCTGCTGGACCCGATCAGCCACCGGGTGACCATCGACGGCCGTCCTGCCGAGATGGGCCCGACCGAATACCGCCTGCTGCAATTTTTCATGACCCACCAGGAGCGCGCCTACACGCGTGGCCAGTTGCTGGATCAGGTCTGGGGCGGCAACGTCTACGTTGAAGAGCGTACCGTCGACGTGCACATTCGTCGCCTGCGCAAAGCCCTCGGCGATGCTTACGAAAATCTGGTACAAACCGTGCGCGGCACCGGTTACCGCTTTTCTACCAAAGCCTGACCCGGACCTTTACCGCCCGACAAGCTGACAAGGACGCGCGTCAAGTGAACCAAAACTGGCATGGCACCCTGATTCGCCACATGCTGCTGCTGGTCACCGCCTGCCTGGTGATCGGCCTGATTACCGGCTATTACGGCTGGAGCCTCGCCGCAGGCCTGGGTCTTTACCTGGCCTGGACCCTCAAGCAATTGCTGCGTCTGCACGAGTGGCTGCGCCTGCACAAACCCGATGAAGCGCCACCCGACGGCTACGGCCTGTGGGGCGAGGTGTTCGACAGCATCTACCACCTGCAACGCCGCGACCAACGGGTACGCGGGCGCCTGCAAGCGGTGATCGACCGGGTTCAGGAGTCCACCGCCGCGCTCAAGGATGCGGTGATCATGCTCGACACCGACGGCAACCTGGAATGGTGGAACCGCGCCGCCGAAACTCTGCTGGGCCTCAAGACGCCACAGGACAGCGGCCAACCGGTGACCAACCTGGTGCGCCATCCGCGCTTCAAGGAATACTTCGAGCAAGACAGCTACGCTGAGCCGCTGGAAATCCCTTCGCCAACCAACGACCGCGTGCGCATTCAGCTGTACATCACCCGCTACGGCAACAACGAACACTTGATGCTGGTGCGCGATGTGACGCGCATCCATCAGCTTGAGCAAATGCGCAAAGACTTCATCGCCAACGTTTCCCATGAACTGCGCACACCGTTGACGGTGATCTGCGGTTACCTGGAAACCTTGCTCGATAACGTCGACGAGGTGAACCCGCGCTGGGGCCGTGCCTTGCAGCAGATGCAGCAACAAGGCGGACGCATGCAGACCCTGCTCAACGACCTGTTGTTGCTGGCCAAGCTGGAAGCCACCGATTATCCGTCGGACAACCAGCCGGTACCGATCGACGGCTTGCTGCAATCGATCAAGAGTGACGCGCAGCAGTTGTCCGGCCAGAAAAACCAGAACATCACCCTGGAAGCCGACCCGACGATTCTGCTCAAGGGCAGCGAAGCGGAGTTGCGCAGCGCGTTTTCCAACCTGGTGTTCAACGCGGTGAAATACACCCCGGCCGAAGGCAATATCCGTATTCGCTGGTGGGGCGATGACCAGGGGGCGCACCTGAGCGTGCAGGATTCCGGGATCGGCATCGATAACAAACACCTGCCGCGCCTGACCGAACGCTTCTATCGCGTCGACTCCAGCCGCAACTCCAACACCGGGGGCACCGGCCTGGGGTTGGCGATCGTCAAACACGTCTTGTTACGACATCGGGCACGCATGGAAATCAGCAGCGTGCCGGGCCACGGCAGTACCTTTACCTGCCACTTTGCCCCGGCCCAGGTCACCAAATCACGGGTTATCAGCACCGCTGACTGATACCGGCCAGCACGCGCCACTAGGCAACTGGCCGGTCAGCCGCTACATTGGCTGACTTGTGCCTGCCTTTCAGGCGCGGTTTTTTACTTCCCACTCGAATATACGGAACCCGCAAAACTCCATCATGGACCCTTCCCCTGGCTTGACCCTCGCTACAATTTTCGCCGACTTCGGCATGATTCTTTTTGCTCTGATCCTGGTTTTGCTCAACGGATTTTTCGTTGCGGCGGAATTTGCCATGGTCAAATTGCGCTCGACCCGGGTCGAGGCCATCGCTGACAAAAACGGCTGGCGCGGGCACATCCTGCGCACCGTGCACAGTCAGCTCGATGCTTACCTGTCGGCTTGCCAATTGGGTATCACCCTCGCCTCCCTGGGCCTGGGTTGGGTCGGTGAACCCGCGTTTGCCCACATTCTTGAGCCGGTGTTGAGCGCAGTCGGCGTCGAGTCGGCCGAAGTGGTCAAAGGCATCTCGTTCTTCACCGCCTTCTTCATCATTTCGTACCTGCACATCGTGGTCGGCGAACTGGCCCCCAAATCCTGGGCCATCCGCAAACCCGAGTTGCTGTCGCTGTGGACCGCCGTGCCGCTGTACCTGTTCTATTGGGCCATGTACCCGGCCATCTACCTGCTCAACGCCAGCGCCAACACTATCCTGCGCATTGCGGGGCAAGGTGAACCCGGCCCGCATCACGAGCATCACTACAGCCGGGAAGAACTGAAACTGATCCTGCACTCCAGCCGTGGCCAGGACCCGAGCGACCAAGGCATGCGCGTGCTGGCCTCGGCAGTGGAAATGGGTGAACTGGAAGTGGTCGACTGGGCCAACTCCCGCGAAGACCTGGTGACCCTGGAGTTCAACGCACCACTCAAACAGATCCTGGCGATGTTCCGTCGCCACAAGTTCAGCCGCTACCCGGTGTACGACAGCGAGCGCCAGGAGTTCGTCGGCCTGCTGCACATCAAGGATCTGCTGCTGGAACTGGCGGCGCTGGACCACATTCCCGAGTCGTTCAACCTGGCCGAACTGACTCGCCCGCTGGAGCGCGTGTCGCGGCACATGCCGCTGTCGCAGTTGCTGGAGCAGTTCCGCAAGGGCGGCTCGCACTTCGCCGTGGTCGAAGAGGCCGACGGCAACATCATCGGCTACCTGACCATGGAAGACGTGCTGGAAGTGCTGGTCGGCGACATCCAGGACGAACACCGCAAGGCCGAACGCGGGATCCTCGCGTATCAGCCGGGCAAGCTGCTGGTGCGGGGCGATACGCCACTTTTCAAGGTTGAAAGGTTGCTGGGCATCGACCTCGACCACGTCGAAGCCGAAACCCTTGCCGGGCTGGTCTATGAGAGCCTCAAGCGCGTTCCGGAAGAGGAAGAAGTGCTGGAAGTCGAAGGCCTGCGGATCATCATCAAGAAGATGAAAGGGCCGAAGATCGTTCTGGCCAAGGTGTTGATGCTGGATTGATCTGCGGCTGAAGGGCATTTTGTGGCGAGGGGGCTTGCCCCCTCGCCACAGTTGATCACCGAAAACTTCACTTCCCGCCCAACGCAAAGTTGGGCAGCGCACCCACCGGCTGGTTGAACTGGTACGGAATCGATACCAGCCCCAGCCCGGTATTGCGCTGCACCACGAAGTGCAAATGCGGCCCGGTGCTGTTGCCGGTGTTGCCGGACAACGCCAACGCACTGCCTACCGTTACCCGCTGACCTTCCCGAACGCAGACCGAACCTTTCTTCAGGTGCAGGTAAACACCCATGGTCCCGTCATCGTGCAGCACCCGCACGAAATTGCCGGAAGCGTCGGTGCCGCGCCCGCTCTGCCTGTTCTCGGTTTTCACCACCACCCCGCCTCGCGCGGCAATGATCGGCGTGCCCTCAGGCATTGCGATGTCTATGGCATATCGGCTCTTGGGCCCGAAGTGGCTGTAGGGGCCATTGGCGCCCTGACTGATCCGGAATGGTCCACCACGCCAGGGCAACGGGTACCGATAGCCCACCGTGGGCCCAGAGGGGTCGCCCAGGGAGTATTTGAACTTCGGGACGTATGCGAGGGGCCTCCCGCCTTTAGTCGCCGTGAGCCGCGCCAGACGAACGCTGCTGCGTAGCGGTATCACCCGCCGAATCGTCCCGCCCGGCACGCCGCTGGCGTTCTTCACCCCGGCAAAACTCAATTCGACTTCTACCGGCGCATACAGGTCATTGCGCACGTACACGCTGTGCACGCCGTTCTTCTTCATGATGATGAGGCGCACCTGACGCTCAAGGTGCTCGACCATGCCATCGCGAAAAACGAACACATGGGCGCCCTTGCTGGGGCGGTCGCTGTAGGAAACCACGCCATAGGCGTCCTTGGACTTGTAGATGGTCATGGCCACGGCCGAGGTGGCGACCATGAACAAGCCACATAAAAACAGCAGGCGCGTGAACATGAGCAAGGATTCTGTCGAGTGAGATCTGGGATTGAGCCTAGCAGCTGCAATGGACCCGGGTAGTCGGCAGTTGTTTCAGAAAAGGTGTTCAGCAGATGTGCGGTAACAGTGATGGCCCATCGTCGGATCGCCGCCCGGAGCAAGCTCGCTCCCACAAGAGAACGCATTACAAATGTGGGAGCGAGCCTGCTCGCGAAAGCGGACTGTCAGGCGACCTTATATCAAGCGCCAGGAATAAAGTGCTTCTGCGCCGTACCCCGTGCAATCAGGCGGGAGATGTAATCGAGCTTCTGCGCATCCTGGTCGACAAAGCGGAAGGTCAGTTGCAGCCAGTCGCTGTCGGGCTTCGGTTCGTGGGCCACGACGGCGTGCAGGTAACCGTTGAGGCGGGCGATTTCGGCGTTGTCGCCCTGCTCAAGGTCCAGCACGGCGCTGTCGAGGATCTGCGGCAGGGTCTCGGTGCGTTTGACCACCAACAGGGCTTCCTTGAGGCTCAAGGCCTTGATCACACATTGCGCGATGCCGTTCGGCAAACGCAGTTGACCCTGGCCACGGCCACTGGTGGGTGCCGAGGAGGTCGCAGGCGTCTTGACCGGTGGACTGTTGAGCAAGCCTTTGGACGGTGCGGGTGCGACCGTTGGGGTCGCTACGGGTGCCTTGCCACCGGTCAAGGCGGCAAGGGAGTCGTTACCGAAGGCAGGGCTGGTTTTGGTTGCGGCTACGTTGATCAAGGCGTCGAGTTTGCCGACCTTGTGCAGCGCCTGCTTGACCTTGGTGATCAGTTGCTCGTTGGTGAACGGCTTGCTGACGTAACCGGAAACTCCGGCCTGGATCGCCTGGACAACGTTCTCCTTGTCGCCACGGCTGGTGACCATCACGAAGGGCATTGTTTTGAGGGTGTCTTGCTCGCGGCACCAGGTCAGCAGTTCCAGGCCGGACATTTCCGGCATTTCCCAGTCGCACAGGACCAGGTCGAAGGCTTCCTTGGCCAGCATGGCCTGGGCCTTTCTGCCGTTGATCGCGTCTTCAATCCGCATGCCCGGGAAATAGTTGCGCAGGCACTTCTTCACCAGGTCACGAATGAACGACGCGTCGTCCACGACCAACACATTGACCTTACTCATCCAAAACCCCTTTAAAAAATCCCGGCCAGCATACCGCCTTGCTGATGGCACATTGCCAAAAACCTTCAGTCACGCCGGACTTTTCGTTCGCGGGGTGCTGCTTTTCGAATTCGTGAAGCTCAAACAAAAACGCCCGGCCAAAAGGCCGGGCGCTTTACTTGGGCAACCTTACTTATCGTCAGTTTTGCCCGGAACATTAGCGCTTTCGCCGGTTGTTCCTTCGACTTCTTCCTTCATGCGCTTGAGACCCAGGTGCCGCACGTCGGTGCCGCGTACCAGGTAGATCACCAGCTCCGAGATATTGCGCGCGTGGTCGCCGATACGCTCCAGCGAACGCAGCACCCAGATAATGCTCAGAACCCGCGAAATGGAACGCGGATCTTCCATCATGTAGGTAGCCAGCTCACGCAGGGCAGTCTTGTATTCGCGGTCGATGATCTTGTCGTACTGCGCCACCGACAAGGCCAGTTCGGCGTCGAAACGGGCAAAGGCGTCCAGTGCATCGCGGACCATGTTGCGCACCTGGTCGCCGATGTGACGCACTTCGACGTAACCGCGCGGCGCTTCGCCTTCTTCGCACAGCTGGATGGCACGACGGGCGATCTTGGTCGCTTCGTCACCGATGCGCTCCAGGTCGATCACCGACTTGGAAATGCTGATGATCAGGCGCAGGTCGGACGCTGCCGGCTGACGACGGGCCAGAATGCGCAGGCATTCTTCATCGATGTTGCGTTCCATCTGGTTGATCTGGTCGTCGATCTCGCGCACCTGCTGGGCCAGCCCGGAGTCGGCCTCGATCAGCGCGGTCACCGCGTCGTTGACTTGCTTTTCCACCAGCCCGCCCATGGCCAGGAGGTGGCTGCGCACTTCCTCAAGCTCGGCGTTGAATTGCGCGGAAATGTGGTGGGTAAGGCCTTCTTTACTAATCATCTTTTTCGCTCCGCGAAAGTTGCAAGCTTCAAGCTGCAAGCTTCAAGCAGTTATGTACAAGTCCTGGAATCGCACCGCTTCTTTCTTGCCGCTTGCAGCTTGTAGCTCGCGGCGGCCTCAACTAGCCATACCGACCAGTGATGTAGTCTTCGGTCTGCTTCTTCGCCGGATTGGTGAACAGGGTATCGGTGTCGCCAAACTCGACCAGCTTGCCCATGTACATGAAGGCGGTGTAGTCGGACACCCGCGCCGCCTGTTGCATGTTGTGGGTCACGATCACGATGGTGAACTTGGATTTCAGTTCGTAGATCAGCTCTTCGACTTTCAGCGTGGAGATCGGGTCGAGTGCCGAGCACGGTTCGTCGAGCAACAGTACTTCCGGTTCCACGGCAATGGTGCGGGCGATCACCAGACGTTGCTGCTGACCACCGGACAGACCCAGTGCCGACTCGTGCAGACGGTCCTTGACCTCGTCCCACAGTGCCGCGCCTTTCAAAGCCCACTCGACGGCTTCGTCGAGGACGCGCTTCTTGTTGATGCCCTGGATACGCAGGCCGTAAACCACGTTTTCGTAGATGGTTTTCGGGAACGGGTTGGGCTTCTGGAACACCATGCCGACGCGACGACGCAGTTCGGCCACGTCTTCGCCCTTGCGATAGATGTTGTTGCCGTACAGGTTGATCTCGCCTTCAACGCGGCAGCCGTCAACCAGATCGTTCATGCGGTTGAAGGTACGCAGCAGCGTGGACTTGCCACAGCCGGACGGGCCGATGAAGGCGGTCACGCGCTGTTTCGGGATGTTCATGCTGACGTCGTACAGCGCTTGTTTTTCGCCGTAGAACAGGCTCAGGCCCGGCACTTCGATGGCTACGGTTTCCTGCTCGAGGTTCAGGCTCTGTTTGTCGCGACCCAGCGCCGACATGTTGATGCCGTGGGTATGTGCTTCGTGCTGCATGGGAGGCTCCCTGTGCTAACAAATTCGGTTCGGTTGCCACTGGCCAAGGCCCGCGGTTACACAATTCTTTCTGTAGGAGCGAGCCTGCTCGCGATGGTCGTTCAGACACAGAAAATGTGTCGGATGTACCTTCTTCGCGAGCAGGCTCGCTCCTACAGGGTGTTATCAGCTATCCAGCGCCTTGTACTTCTCGCGCAGGTGGTTACGGATGTACACCGCCGACAGGTTCAATGTCGCAATCACCAGCACCAACAGCAACGCCGTGGCGTACACCAGCGGTCGCGCGGCTTCGACGTTCGGGCTCTGGAAGCCGACGTCATAGATGTGGAAGCCCAGGTGCATGATCTTCTGGTCCAGATGCAGGTACGGGTAGTTACCGTCCACCGGCAGCGACGGCGCCAGTTTCACTACACCCACCAGCATCAGCGGCGCCACTTCACCCGCGGCGCGAGCCACGGCGAGGATCATGCCGGTCATCATCGCCGGGCTGGCCATCGGCAGCACGATCTTCCACAAGGTTTCAGCCTTGGTCGCGCCGAGGGCCAACGAGCCTTCACGCACGGTGCGAGGAATCCGCGCCAGGCCTTCTTCGGTGGCCACGATCACCACAGGCACCGCCAGCAGCGCCAGGGTCAGCGAGGCCCAGAGCAGACCCGGCGTACCGAAGGTCGGTGCCGGCAGTGCTTCCGGGAAGAACAGACGGTCGAGCGAGCCGCCCAGCACATAGACGAAGAAGCCCAGGCCGAACACGCCGTAAACGATCGCCGGAACACCCGCCAGGTTGTTCACCGCGATGCGGATGATTCGGGTCAGCGCGTTCTGCTTGGCGTATTCACGCAAGTAAACCGCTGCCAACACGCCGAACGGAGTCACGATCATCGCCATGATCAGGGTCATCATCACGGTGCCGAAAATCGCCGGGAAAATCCCGCCTTCTGTGTTTGCTTCACGCGGGTCGTCGGACAGGAACTCCCAGATCTTGCTGAAATAAAAACCGATCTTGGTGAAGGTGCTCATGGCGTTCGGCTGGTAGGCGTGAACCACTTTGCCCAGACCGATTTCGATTTCTTTGCCATTGGCGTCGCGGGCTGTCAAAGCGTCGCGGTTGAACTGTGCATGCAAGTCAGTCAGACGTGCTTCGATATCCTGATAGCGGGCGTTCAGCTCAGCGCGCTCGGATTCCATGTCCGCTTGTGCGGTTGCGTCGAGTTTACCTTCCAGCTCCAGCTTGCGGCCGTGCAGACGGATGCGCTCCAGACCTGCGTTGATCGCACCAATATCACTCTTTTCCAGTGACTTCAGTTGCGCAGCAAGCTTGTTGACGCGGTCGACACGGGCCTGCAACTCAGGCCATGCAGCTTCGCCTTCAGCGACGACTTTGCCATCCTGTTTGACGTTGACCAGGTAACCGTAGAAGTTACCCCACTCACGACGCTCGATGGCCATCAACTCCGGCGGCGTCGTTTGCTGGGTCAGCCACTCGCCGACGATCCAGGTGAAGTCGTTGCCGTTCAGATCACGGTTGCCGACCTTGATCAGCTCGCGGGTCATGAACTCCGGGCCTTCGTCAGGCACCGGCAGGCCGGCGCTCTTCAGTCGGGCACGTGGCACTTCTTCTTTCTGCACCACTTCGCCAATGACCAGGTGTTGGCCCTGGCCCGGCACGTCATAGCTGGCGTGGATCAGATCCGCCGGCCAGAAGTGACCCAGGCCACGCACGGCAATCACTGCCAGCAGGCCAATGGTCATGATGACCGCGATGGACACCGCGCCACCGCTGATCCAGACGCCGGGGGCGCCGCTCTTGAACCATCCTTTCAGGGAGTTCTGTTTCACAGACTTCTACCTTTCTTAAAGCGACGAGTATTTCTTGCGCAGACGCTGACGAATCAGTTCTGCGAGGGTGTTCATGACGAAGGTGAACAACAGCAGCACCAGCGCCGAGAGGAACAGCACGCGGTAGTGGCTGCCGCCGACTTCCGATTCGGGCATTTCCACTGCAACGTTGGCCGCCAGGGTGCGCAGGCCTTCGAACAGGTTCATTTCCATGACCGGGGTGTTACCGGTGGCCATCAACACGATCATGGTTTCACCGACCGCACGACCCATGCCGATCATCAGCGCCGAGAAGATGCCCGGGCTCGCGGTGAGGATCACCACGCGAGTCATGGTCTGCCACGGTGTGGCACCGAGGGCCAGGGAGCCCAGGGTCAGACCGCGAGGCACGCTGAACACGGCGTCTTCGGCGATGGAGTAGATGTTCGGGATGACCGCGAAGCCCATGGCCAGGCCCACTACCAGGGCGTTGCGCTGGTCGTAGGTGATGCCCAGGTCGTGGGAGATCCACATGCGCATGTCGCCACCGAAGAACCAGTTCTCCATGAACGGGCTCATGTACAGCGACAGCCAGCCCACGAACAGGATCACCGGAATCAGCAGCGCACTTTCCCAGCCATCCGGGACTTTCAGGCGGATCGACTCAGGCAGGCGGCTGAAGGTGAAACCGGCGACCAGGATGCCGATCGGCAGCAACATCAGCAGGCTGAAGATGCCCGGCAAATGCCCTTCCACATAGGGCGCGAGGAACAGGCCAGCGAAGAAACCGAGGATCACCGTCGGCATCGCTTCCATCAGCTCGATCACCGGCTTGACCTTGCGGCGCATGCCGGGAGCCATGAAGTACGCGGTGTAGATCGCAGCGGCAACGGCCAGTGGAGCGGCCAGCAGCATGGCGTAGAACGCGGCTTTCAGGGTACCGAAGGTCAGCGGTGACAGGCTCAGCTTGGGTTCGAAGTCGGTGTTGGCGGCGGTCGATTGCCAGACGTATTTAGGCTCGTCGTAGTTCTCGTACCAGACCTTGCTCCACAGCGCGCTCCACGAGACTTCCGGGTGCGGGTTGTCGAGCAGCAGCGGGTGCAACTTGCCGCCAGCTTCCACGATCACACGGTTGGCGCGCGGCGACAGACCGAAAATGCCCTGGCCTTCAGCGACCGGTTCCACCAGCAAAGTGCGGTGGGCAGTGCTGTGGAACACGCCGAGCTTGCCGGAAGCGTCGAGGGCGACGAAGCCCTTGCGGCGCTCTTCGGCTGTGATTTCAACGATAGGCGTGGTGCCCATCTGGAAGGTGCGGATCTGCTTCAGGCGTTGCTCGCCATCGGGGTCGCGCGCCATGAACCACTGGGCCAGGCCGCCTTTGGAGTCACCGATGATCAGCGAGATGCCGCCCACCAGTTGGGTGCTGGCGGTGACTTGAGCCTCACCGTCTTCAAGCAGTTTGTAGCGACCGTTGAGGCTCTTGTCGCGCAGGCTGAACACGTCGGCCTGGGCACGCCCGTTGACCACGTAAAGCCACTGCTGACGCGGGTCGACGAAAATATTCTTCACCGGCTCGGTCATTTGCGGCAGTTCGATGCGTTTCTGCTCGTTGGTGACTTCGCCGGTCATCATGTTCTCTTCGCTGGTCAGCGACAGAACATTGAGTTGCGAACCGGTGGAGCCGACCAGCATCAGGGTCGAATCATTGGCGTTGAGGCTGACGTGTTCCAGCGCACCGCCGGCTTCGTTGACCGCGATTGGCGTTTCGCCGTACGGGTACTCGACGGCCGGGGTGATGGTTTTCTTGCCTTCCGGGTAGCTGACTTTATAGGTGTGACGGAACACCAGGGCCTGACCGTTGGACAGACCTACGGCCACCAGCGGGTGACCTGGCTGGTCTTCACCGATGGAGGTCACGGTGGTGCCGGCCGGGATCGACAGATCGACGCGCTTCAATTCAGCGCCACTGTCGATATCGAAGAACAACGCCTGGCCCTTGTCGGAAACGCGCATGGCCACCTGATTCTGCTCTTCGAGCGAGATCATCAGTGGCTTGCCAGCGTCCTGCATCCAGGCCGGGGTAATGGACTCTTTCGCGGTCAGGTCGGCACCCTGGAACAGCGGCGCAACAACATAGGCGAGGAAGAAGAAGATCAGGGTGATGGCTGCCAGCACCGCCAGGCCGCCGATGAGGACGTACCAACGGGTGAAGCGATCTTTGAGCGCGCGAATGCGGCGCTTGCGTTGCAGCTCAGGCGTATTGAAGTCAATTCGCTTGGGGGGATTAGTAGTCATGTTGGAATTGGCCAGATCATTCATGCGCTCACCCTAGCGATCCTGTATGACAGAAAGATGACAATGCAGTGACGCACCAAATCCACCGCCAGCGGGACTGGCAGAGGATCGAAAATTTGAGGTGTGTAAAAGGCCGGCCTGCAAGCAGATCCGGCCTTTTACTTGAGTCCGGAAGGATTCACCCCGGACTCAATTTGTTACTTTTTTACGACTGCAGTGCCGCCTTCCGCCAGACCCAGGTCAGCCAGTGCCTTTGCAGCAACCTTGGCTGGCAGTGGGATGTAGCCGTCTTTCACCACAACTTCCTGGCCCTGTTTGGACAGAACCAGCTTCACGAACTCAGCTTCCAGCGGAGCCAAAGGCTTGTTCGGGGCTTTGTTGACGTACACGTACAGGAAGCGCGACAGCGGGTACTTGCCGTTCAGGGCGTTTTCTTCAGTGTCTTCAACAAACTCGGTGCTGCCTTTCTTGGCCAGGGCCACCGTCTTCACGCTGGCAGTCTTGTAACCGATACCCGAGTAACCGATGCCGTTCAGCGAGGAGCTGATCGACTGCACAACCGAAGCCGAGCCTGGCTGTTCGTTGACGTTTGGCTTGAAGTCACCTTTGCACAGGGCTTCTTCCTTGAAGTAGCCATAAGTGCCGGATACCGAGTTACGACCGAACAGCTGAACCGGCTTGTTGGCCAGGTCGCCGGTCACACCCAGGTCACCCCAGGTTTTGACGTCAGCTTTGCCGCCGCACAGACGGGTGGACGAGAAGACCGCATCGACCTGTTCCATGGTCATATGCTTGATCGGGTTGTCCTTGTGCACGAATACGGCCAAGGCATCCACGGCAACCGGAATAGCGGTTGGCTTGTAACCGTATTTGGTTTCGAAGGCCTGCAGCTCGTTGTCCTTCATTTTGCGGCTCATCGGACCCAGGTTAGCGGTGCCTTCGGTCAGCGCAGGTGGCGCGGTAGAAGAACCGGCGGCCTGAATCTGGATGTTTACGTTCGGGTATTCTTTTTTGTAGTTCTCAGCCCAGAGGGTCATGAGGTTGGCCAGGGTATCGGAGCCGACGCTGGACAGGTTGCCCGACACACCAGTGGTCTTGGTGTAGCTCGGGATAGCAGGGTCAACAGCGGCAACCGCGTTGGCAGTCGCAACGCCAGCAGCGACAAAAGTCATTGCCGCCATCAAACGCTTCAGTTTCATGCCTTACTCCTAGCAGATAGGGTGTGTTAAGTCGGGGCCAAGTATCAGCAGGCCGTGTGAACACTCTATGGCTGAAATATGACAATTGGATGAAAGGCCAGCATTCCGCTCGGAAGGCTGGCCTTTCAGTTGTAACTGTAAATGTTGGAATTGGCTGGATTTAGCCGAGAGCGCAGCGCCCGCCGTTGCCACTACTAACGGATCAACGGCCTTTCTTCCATAGCCAGGCGCCGACCAGGATCCCCACCCCGCACAGCACCGCCACATAATAGGCAGGCCCCATCGCACTTTCCTTGAGCAACAGGCTGACGATCATCGGCGTCAGACCACCGAAAATCGCGTAGGCGACGTTGTAGGAGAACGACAGGCCGCTGAAACGCACCACCGGCGGGAACGCCTTGACCATCACATACGGCACCGCGCCGATGGTGCCGACCAGCAGACCGGTCAGGGCATACATCGGGAATAGCCAGTCGGGATGATCGGCCAGGCTGTGGTAGAAGGTCCAGGAACTGGCCAGCAATGCGGTACAGCCGATCACGAAGACTCGTCCCGCACCGAAGCGATCGGCCAGTGCGCCGGCAATGATGCAACCAAAACTCAGGAACACGATCGCCACGCTGTTCGCCTGCAGGGACGTGGTTGGCGAGAAGTGATAGACCGTCTGCAACACAGTCGGTGTCATCAGGATCAACACCACGATGGCGGCCGACAGCAGCCAGGTCAGCAGCATCGAAATGGCGATGGCGCCACGATGGTCACGCAACACCGCACGCAGCGGCACTTCTTCGGCCAGGGCCTTGCGCTGTTGCAGCTCGGCGAACACCGGGGTTTCGTGCAGCCAGCGACGCAGGTACACCGAGAACAGACCGAACACGCCACCCAGCAGGAACGGAATTCGCCAGGCGTAATCCGCTACTTCCACCGGGGTGTAGATACTGTTGATCGCCGTGGCGACCAGCGAACCGAGCAGGATGCCCGCCGTCAGGCCGCTGGTCAGGGTCCCGCAGGCATAGCCGATATGCCGTTGCGGCACGTGTTCGGAAACGAAGACCCATGCACCCGGCACTTCACCGCCAATGGCCGCGCCCTGGATCACCCGCATCAACAGCAGCAGGATAGGCGCCCACATGCCGATCTGCGCATAAGTCGGCAGCAAACCCATGATCAAGGTCGGCACCGCCATCATGAAAATGCTCAGAGTGAACATTTTCTTGCGGCCCAGCAGGTCACCGAAGTGCGCCATCACGATGCCGCCCAGCGGCCGCGCCAGGTAGCCGGCGGCGAAGATGCCGAAGGTCTGCATCAGGCGTAGCCACTCAGGCATGTCCGCCGGGAAGAACAACTTGCCCACCACCGTAGCGAAGAACACGAAGATGATGAAATCGTAGAACTCCAGCGCGCCACCCAGGGCCGACAGCGATAGAGTCTTGTAGTCGTTGCGCGTCAGCGGACGTGCGGGTTGGTCTGGCTGCGCGATGCTCGAGGGCGCTGTGGTCATGGCAAGGGCTTCTCTTATAGTCGGATCTGCTACCTCAACAACGCTGGCTGAGGTTTGGGCAGGTCCGGCACGATAGCAAATTGTTCGAAAAAGCACATAGAGGTGCGTTTTTGACAGTCAAAATGAGAACCGGACGGTCGTCGCGGAGTCTACCGACCGATATACTCAAAGCCTGCTCCGGTTTTTGAGGGGTTGCTGTGCGAAAGCGCCTGTCAGGTTCATAGGCGATTTCGCAGAGTTTCCCTTTAGGCGCCTGATGGAAAACGTGACGAACGTAGTATGTTCGGTGCTGAATCGTTTTTCCCGAAGACGGCTACCACCAGCAATACCAACGAAGAGTCACGGGTCAGAGGCCCCCCGGCATGATAGAACTCGAACAAGAAGATCCGATCCCGCAAGGCGACCTGGCCTTGCAAATCACCGCGCTCCCACGCGAAACCAACGGCTTTGGCGATATTTTCGGCGGCTGGCTGGTGGCGCAGATGGATTTGGCAGGCACCGCGATGGCCAGCAAGGTCGCCGGCGGACGCGTTGCCACCGTTGCAATCGACCGCATGGCGTTTCTGGTTCCGGTGGCGGTGGGCGCTCAGCTCTCCTTTTATACCCAGGCCCTGGAAATCGGCCGCAGCTCGATCAAGATGATGGTCGAGGTCTGGAGCGACGACCCACTGTCCAGCGAGTGGCGTAAAGTAACCGAAGCGGTGTTTGTGTTCGTTGCCATCGACGGCAGCGGTCGCACCCGTTCGGTTCCACCCCGGGCTCGCTGAAAGAACTTCTAAACCTGGTAGCCGTTTTGCGGTCGATAGTCGTCCACGTTACTGATCGAGAGCTGTCCCATGAGCACGCCCAATGTTGAAGCCGTAAAACTGGATGAACTGAACTGCTGGCGAATTCGCCACGGTCAGGCTGAATTACTGGTGGCCCAGCAAGGCGCGCACATCCTCAGCTATCAACTGGCCGGCCAGCCGCCGCTGATCTGGCTCAATGACGAGGCCGTATTCAAGACCGGCAAGAGCATACGTGCCGGCGTGCCGGTGTGCTGGCCGTGGTTCGGCGTCTTCGACCGTAACCCGCAAAGCGTGCAGGCGATGCGCGTCAGCAATGAAGCGCCGTCGGCTCACGGCTTCGTGCGAGCGATGGATTGGGAGCTGGGCGGCATCGAAGCCGAAGGCGAAAGCCTGAAAGTCGAATTCCTCCTGCCCTACCCCGACGGCGGCTTTCCTGGCTGGCCGCACCAGGTGGACTTGACGCTGAGCATTCGCCTCGACGAGCAGTTGCACATCCACCTGACCAGCCATAACCGGGGCGCTGAAACCGTCAGCATCAGCCAGGCGCTGCACAGCTATTTTGCCGTCAGCGATGTGCGCGAGGTGCATGTCGAAGGTGTGGGCGGTCTCAAGTACATCGAAACCCTGGATAACTGGAAAACCGTAACCCAGACCGGTGATTTGCGTTTTACCGGCGAAACCGACCGCATCTATCTCGATGCCCCGCCACTGCTGAGCATCGTCGATCCGGCCTGGGAGCGACGCATCGAACTGACCAGCATGGGCTCGCGCACCGCGGTGATCTGGAACCCATGGATCGACCGCGCCGCCGCGTTCAGCGACATGGCCGACGACGGTTGGCAGCGCATGCTGTGCATCGAGACAGCGAACGTGATGGACGATGTGGTGAACCTGAAACCAGGGGCCAGCCATACCCTGGGTGTGAGCGTCGGTAGCAAGCCGCTCTAAGCAACACCACAAAACCAATGTGGGAGCGAGCTTGCTCGCGATGGCGGTGTAACAGGCAACATGAATGTTGAATGTTATGGCCTCATCGCGAGCACGCTCGCTCCCACAGTTTTTTGTGCCATGCCATCTGACGGCGCGTTACAAATCCGACTCTTTCACCACCCGTACCGTCGCCGCATCCAGCGCATACGCCGCATCCGCCAAGTCATTGCTGACCTTCTCGACCTTCAGCGTGCCGGTGACCCACAGCGGCGTGTAGATATCGTTCAGTTTCAGGCCCTTTGGATAGCGCACCAGCACCAGTTGGTTGGGCGGCGGCGGCGGCACGTGGATGCACGCGCCCGGGTACGGCACCAGGAAGAACAACGTACTGCGGCCCTTGGCATCGGACTCCAGCGGCACGGGGTAACCGCCAATGCGGATGTTCTTGTCGTTCATCGACGCAACGGTCTTGGTCGAGTACATCACCGCCGGCAAGCCTTTGGCCTGCTTCATCCCACCCTTGTCGGTGAAAGTGCCATTGGCTTCAGGGGAGTTGTGGTCGATTTCAGGCATGGCCTCGAGGGCCTTCTGGTCCGACTTGGGCATCAATTCGAGCCAGTCGGTTTCCGGCAGTTCACCGGCATGGGCAAGGCCCGTTCCCAACAAAAGTAGAGTCAGCAGAAGACGGCGCATGAAGGTGCTCGGTATAGGAAGGATCAGGAAACG
The DNA here is from genome assembly GCF_002236115.1 of Pseudomonas jessenii. Taxonomy (GTDB): domain Bacteria; phylum Pseudomonadota; class Gammaproteobacteria; order Pseudomonadales; family Pseudomonadaceae; genus Aquipseudomonas; species Aquipseudomonas jessenii. The sequence goes on from NZ_NIWT01000005.1 coordinate 519,959, forward strand.
CCGAGCATTCTAGCCCTCCCGGCTTGTGCGGCCGAGAGGACTTTGTCGCCTGGATCAGTTCTTTTTGACTAGGCCGTAGATCACCAGCAACACAACGGCGCCCACCAGCGCACCGATGAAGCCTGCGCCTTGGCCGGCCTGATAGATGCCCAGGGCTTGACCGCCGTAAGTGGCCGCCAGCGAACCGCCGATGCCGAGCAGGATCGTCATGATCCAGCCCATGCTGTCATCGCCCGGTTTCAGGAACCGTGCCAGCAGACCGACGATCAAGCCGATAAAGATGGTTCCGATAATTCCCATGGCATTCCCCTCTCAATGAAGTCGCTATTGGAAAGCCTAGTCAGACTTTCGTGACCTGCCATGAGAGAACGGTGCAACCTGAAGGTTCCACCGTTGCACATAAATACTATTCGGCTATCAGTGCTTCAACCTTGAGAATCTGGGCCGTCAGCGTCTCGCGGTCTGCACAACGAAGGTTGGCGTGACCGACCTTGCGACCGACCTTGAACGCCTTGCCATAGTGATGCAGATGGCAATCGGCGATGGTCAGGACCTTCTCGGTCTCAGGCACTTTGCCGATGAAGTTGAGCATCGCGCTTTCGCCGACCTTGGCCGTCGAACCCAACGGCAGCCCGGCAACGGCCCGCAGGTGGTTTTCGAACTGGCTGCACTCGGCGCCTTCGGTGGTCCAGTGCCCGGAGTTGTGCACTCGCGGGGCGATTTCGTTGGCCTTGAGGCCGCCGTCGACTTCAAAGAACTCGAACGCCATCACGCCCACGTAATCCAGTTGCTTGAGCACACGGCTGGAGTAGTCTTCGGCCAAGGCTTGCAGCGGGTGATCGGTGCTGGCCACGGACAGCTTGAGGATGCCGCTGTCGTGGGTGTTGTGTACCAGCGGATAGAAGCGGGTTTCACCGTCGCGGGCACGCACGGCGATCAGCGAGACTTCACCGGTGAACGGCACGAAGCCTTCCAGCAGACAGGCCACGCTGCCCAGCTCGGCAAAGGTGCCAACCACATCTTCTGGCGTGCGCAGGACTTTCTGACCCTTGCCGTCGTAACCCAAAGTACGGGTCTTCAGCACTGCCGGCAGGCCGATGGAAGCCACGGCGGCGTCCAGGTCAGCCTGGGACTGAATGTCGGCGAACGCCGGGGTAGGAATCCCCAGGTCCTTGAACATGCTCTTCTCGAACCAACGATCGCGGGCGATGCGCAGCGCTTCGGCGCTCGGATAGACCGGGACGAATTGCGACAGGAAGGCCACGGTCTCGGCCGGAACGCTTTCGAACTCGAAGGTCACCAGATCGACTTCATCGGCCAGCTGGCGCAGGTGATCCTGATCGCCGTAATCGGCTCGCAGGTGTTCGCCCAACGCGGCTGCGCAAGCATCCGGAGCCGGGTCCAGGAAAGCGAAGTTCATGCCCAGCGGAGTGCCCGCCAGCGCCAACATGCGACCCAACTGGCCGCCACCGATTACACCGATCTTCATCGTCAACAACCTCAGGCGATGCGTGGGTCTGGATTGTCCAGGACACTGTCTGTCTGCTCAGCACGGAAGGTTTTCAGCACCGCGTGGAACTGCGGGTGCTTGGCGCCAAGGATACTCGCCGACAGCAGCGCCGCGTTGATCGCGCCCGCCTTGCCGATGGCCAGGGTGGCGACCGGAATGCCCGCCGGCATCTGCACAATGGATAGCAGCGAATCAACGCCCGACAGCATTGCCGATTGTACTGGTACGCCCAGCACCGGCAGGTGGGTCTTGGCCGCACACATGCCAGGCAAATGGGCCGCGCCACCGGCACCGGCGATGATCACCTCGATGCCACGCGCCTCGGCTTCTTCAGCGTACTGGAACAGCAGGTCCGGGGTGCGGTGGGCAGAAACCACTTTCACCTCGTAGGGGATGCCGAGCTTTTCCAGCATATCGGCGGTGTGGCTAAGGGTGGACCAATCGGACTTGGAGCCCATGATCACGCCAACCAGTGCACTCATCGTCGTGCCTCTTCTCTCTGGGCGCCCGCAGGCGCATCAAAAAACAACAAGCCACGCAGGATGCGTGGCTTGATTGTACGAATTATGGCCGGTCGTAACCGGCCGAAGGCCGCGCAGTATACCGCAATACGACAGATAAACAGCCCCTGTCGCGACCATCTGTCATTCACCTTGCCGGAGTTATTAACTGACTCAAAAGTCAGCCGAGACAGCTATTTCAGATGACGACTTGATTACTCACAATAAGATCCAAAACTTCCAGTGCCTAAAATTCTATAAATATTAATTCCATGCAATAGAACGCAACAATCCCCAACTCGCAAAAACAAAACACCGCCATTAGATTAAACTTATAGAAACCTCAAAACAAACCAAACCTGCAACAACCCCAAGACAACTAAAGGATTCACGGATGAACCCAATTAGCGCTCCCACTGAGAAAAAAGCAATTACTATTTTCGTGATCATTCATGATGACGTACCGGAATCAACACGAAAAAACCTTTATGCTGACCATTTCCAGCCATTCACAACCGAACTGCAAAGTTTTATCGAGCGAAAAGTCCACGTAGTTTTTGGCCGACTCGCGCCCTACAGCAACTTTGATTATAAGAACGAAAACGAGCAAATGACCTCGTCGCGCTGGGAAAACATGTGCTTCGGCTATTTAGAGGAAAGGCGTGCAGAAGGGTTCAAAACGGACCGACTGACCAAAGTGCTTTTAGTCACCAACGAAAGCTTGAACAGCAAGATAGCGGGCATCGCTCGTGTTTACCCACCGTTTTTTTCCGGAAATAGCGCAATTGCATCACTGATCAACTACATAAATGTCGCCCATGAAATTGGACACTTACTGGGTGCAAGGCATGAGGACTATGAAACTCAATTCAACGGCTGGTGGTGTGAAACTTATATGACACCAAAGCCCGGAGGTATTACATCAAACTGTTATATATTCAGTCCTGCCAACCGACAGAACATAAAAAATTATTTGGCGAGCGTAAACTGATAACTCCTGGATTATCCATCAAGAAAACCCCTGAAAGTTTTGCGCACTTCGTCGCCCGCAGGCGCGTCAAAAAACCTGCAAGCTACGTATTATGCATGTCTTGAGTACGAATGATGGATGGAAATAATCAGCTTCTAGCCAAAAGCTATAAATTCCGACAACAACTCTGCACCGATCCAAAGTCCTTTGAAAGACAACTGCTCAATACCATCCTGAATATAAACCTTGAAAAACAACCACACATACGTAAATCATGATTCCCCACAAGTGATGATGCCTTCAGCATCGTCGAACTGAGAACAAAATTATTCTGTATTATTTAATTCACACTGAACTCACACCTTATTAATCGACCACTTCACCAACTTCAATTCAGCCACTTATGTCTTGATAAACCCAATGGAACCCATTATGTCAAAACGACCGATCAAGCTTAACGTCTTCCTGCACGAAGATCTGAAAGGCATTAACGAAGACTTGCTCCACCAAGATTATTTCGACTGGCTGGCAGATACGGTCTCCCGAATCTCAGGCCGCACAATGGACGTTAATTTAATACAACCTTCAGACGCCTTAACATTAAGCAGCTTCAACTATAAGTCGGATAATATTGAGCGCTTGATGGATAAATTTCAGGATGCTCTTCTTACCCATCTGGGAAATCAAGATCGCACCACTTACGATGCCTCCATCGATTTGTATTTGCTATTAACGCGCGACGACATCAATAAAACTACGCTGGGTGTTGCTCAACAACCGGGCGTGATGGGTATTGCCTCGATTACATCGAAATTAACTGCATCCCATGAGGTTGGGCATATGCTTAACGCTGCTCATGAAGACAGCGATGAAAACGTTTCGACCTACTACGGAACCTACAAATCGATAATGTACAAAACTGCACGCAAGTCAGCTTTTACCTTCAGCAAGAAAAACGAAGAGAACATTCGCAATTACCTCAATCAGTACCCTTGATCTGATTGACGCCGTTTTCGACAGATCAAGGCCAACTCGATTGGCCTTGATCACGCTTCGCCCTCAGGAAGCAGAACCCGCCGCTCCGCCTTCCAGTTTGCGCCACAACAACCGCACATTGGCCTTGCGCACAAGGGCGCAGCGGTAGAGACGAATTTCCAGCGGCACATGCCATTGCGGCCCTCCGCAGACCACCAGTTCACCGCGCGCCAGTTCGGCACGCACGCTCAGTTGTGGCACCCAGGCAATGCCCAGGCCTTCAAGAGCCATGCTTTTCAGGCTGTCGGCCATCGCAGTTTCGTAGATGGTGGTGAAGCGCAGCGCCCGTTGGCGCAGCAACATGTTCACCGAACGACCGAGGAACGCACCGGCGCTGTAGGCCAACAGCGGCACGCTGCCCTCGCCTTCCAGATCGAACAGCGGCTTGCCCTCGGCGTCTGCCGCGCAGACCGGCAGCATCTCGGTGTGGCCAAGGTGTAGCGAGGGGAAGATTTCGGGGTCCATCTGCATCGCCGCATCCGGATCATAGAACGCCAGCATCAGATCGCAGCCGCCTTCGCGCAAGGCATGCACGGCGTCACCGACGTTGGTCGCCACCAGCCGCGTGGCGATGTTCAAACCTTCGTTGCGCAACTGCGCGATCCAGCGCGGAAAGAAACCGAGCGCCAGGGAGTGCGCGGCAGCGACCTGCATCACTTCGCCCTGCCCGCCCTCCAAGTGATGCAGATGGCGCAATACTTCGCCCAGCTGTTCGACCACGGTGCGCGCGGTGACCAGAAACAATTGCCCTGCCGCCGTCAGCTCCACCGGCGTGCGCGAACGGTTGACCAGGGTCAGCCCCAACGCGGCTTCAAGGCTGCGGATTCGCCGACTGAACGCCGGCTGCGTCACAAAACGCCGCTCGGCGGCCTGGGAGAAACTGCGGGTGGCGGCCAGGGCACTGAAGTCCTCCAGCCATTTGCTTTCCAGATTCATCACGTCCTCCCGGACACGCACCAATTTAGGTCACACGTTCGCCGTCAAGCCGGCGTCACACGGGCATTATGCCGAATGTGCATAGGCTAGTGCTTAACAGCATTGGCCCAAAATTCTACACAAGCCTAGCATTCACAGCGTTCCGGCACAGACCGGGTCCATATTGAGATGATTTCTATCATGTCCTCCGCTGCATCATTCCGCACAGAAAATGACCTGCTTGGCGCCCTCGAAGTACCGGCTCAAGCGTATTACGGCATCCAGACCCTGCGAGCGGTGAATAACTTCCGCCTTTCGGGCGTTCCGATTTCGCACTATCCGAAACTGGTTGTCGGTCTGGCCATGGTTAAACAGGCCGCTGCCGACGCCAACCGTGAGTTGGGTCACCTGAGCGAAGCCAAGCACGCCGCCATCAGCGAAGCTTGTGCACGTTTGATCCGCGGCGACTTCCACGAAGAGTTCGTGGTGGACATGATTCAAGGCGGTGCTGGCACTTCGACCAACATGAATGCCAACGAAGTCATCGCCAACATCGCACTGGAGGCCATGGGTCACCAGAAAGGCGAGTATCAGTACCTGCACCCGAACGACGACGTGAACATGGCGCAGTCGACCAACGACGCCTACCCGACGGCGATCCGTCTGGGTCTGTTGCTCGGTCACGACGCCCTGCTCGCCAGCCTCGACAGCCTGATTCAGGCGTTCGCGGCCAAGGGTGAAGAATTCAACCACGTCCTGAAGATGGGTCGTACCCAACTGCAAGACGCCGTTCCGATGACCCTGGGTCAGGAATTCCGTGCGTTCGCCACTACCTTGGGTGAAGACCTCGCACGCCTGAAGACTCTGGCACCGGAAGTGCTGACGGAAGTTAACCTGGGCGGCACCGCGATCGGCACCGGCATCAACGCCGACCCGCGTTACCAGCACCTGGCCGTTCAGCGTCTGGCAGTAATCAGCGGTCAACCGCTGGTACCGGCCGCCGACCTGATCGAAGCCACCTCCGACATGGGCGCCTTCGTGCTGTTCTCCGGCATGCTCAAGCGTACCGCGGTCAAGCTGTCGAAGATCTGCAACGACCTGCGCCTGCTGTCCAGCGGCCCACGCACCGGCATCAACGAGATCAACCTGCCGGCGCGTCAGCCAGGCAGCTCGATCATGCCAGGCAAGGTCAACCCGGTTATTCCGGAAGCGGTCAACCAGGTAGCGTTCCAGATCATCGGTAACGACCTGGCCCTGACCATCGCGGCCGAAGGCGGCCAACTGCAACTGAACGTGATGGAGCCGCTGATCGCCTTCAAGATCTTCGACTCGATCCGCCTGCTGCAACGCGCCATGGACATGCTGCGCGAGCACTGCATCGTCGGCATCACCGCCAACGAAGCACGCTGCCGTGAACTGGTCGAGCACTCGATCGGCCTGGTCACCGCACTGAACCCGTACATCGGCTACAAAAATGCCACCCGCATCGCCGGCCTCGCCCTTGAAAGCGGCCGTGGCGTGCTGGAACTGGTGCGCGAAGAAGGTCTGCTCGACGAAGCCATGCTCGCCGACATCCTGCGCCCGGAAAACATGATTGCTCCGCGTCTGGTGCCTCTGAAGGCATAACCCGACGCGTTACTTGTAGCACCGCTCACCAGGTCGAGGGACTAGACACCTCTCACCTTTTGAGGGCTTGGGGATTTAGTCCCCAGGCCCTTTTTTTTAACTGTTTGAAAGGACACACGTCTACTGTGGGAGCGAGCCTGCTCGCGATGAACGATGACACGGTGCAGCTGTAAAACCGTGGCGCCTGCATCGCGAGCAGGCTCGCTCCCACAAGAGCCTGACAGCAAAAATGTCAGGTGTTTCAAAGGCTTCGTTTCACCGCATGCACCACAACCGTGCAGACGGACGGCACTGTCATCGGTATAGTGCCGCCCCTCTTCGCATGAGCGGTCGTCGGTAGCGAGGCCACAACCCATGCGAAACCCGAACTAATAACAAACCCGCGATATGAAACCGGGACGAACTTCGTACCGCCCATTGTGCCGTGCGCCAAGGGGTGTAACTCGATGTGTCTGTCCGGCCAGCATTGTTGCCTACACAAAAAACAGCGAGGAATAATCCATGCTCGAAGTCATTAACGACTTCCTCTCAGGGAAAGTACTGATCGTGCTCATTGTCGGGCTCGGTAGCTACTTCACGATCCGCTCGCGTTTCGTTCAATTGCGTCACTTCTTCCATATGTTCGCGGTGTTCCGCGACAGCCTCAAAAGCAGCGCCGGGCAACTGAGCTCGTTCCAGGCCCTGATGCTCAGCCTCGCCGGCCGCGTCGGTGCGGGCAACATCGCCGGTGTCGGCATTGCCGTGACCCTCGGTGGCCCAGGTGCGGTGTTCTGGATGTGGGTGACCGCGCTGGTCGGCATGTCCAGCAGTTTCTTCGAATGCTCCCTCGGCCAGCTCTACAAGCGCTGCGATTCCGAAGGCCAGTTCCGCGGTGGCCCGTCCTATTACATCCAGCACGGTTTGCAAAAACGCTGGTTGGGCATGCTGATGGCGTTCCTGTTGCTGGTGACGTTCGGCTTCGCCTTCAACGGCCTGCAAGCCCACGCTGTGACGCACTCGCTGAACAACGCGTTCGGCCTCGACACCACTTACACCGGCATCGGCCTGGCCGTACTGCTGGGCCTGGTGTTCATCGGCGGGATCAAGCGCATCGCCAAGGTCGCCGACCTGTTGGTGCCGGTGAAAACCCTGGCGTACATCGGCGTGACCATCTACGTGATCGTGCTGCAGTTCGACCAGGTGCCGGACATGCTGATGACCATCGTCAAGAGCGCCTTCGGTCTGGACCAGGCTTTCGGTGGCCTGATCGGCAGCGCCATTATCATGGGCGTGAAGCGTGGCGTGTTCGCCAACGAAGCAGGTCTGGGCAGTGCACCTAACGTGGCGGCGGTTGCAGCGGTCGAACACCCGGTGGCGCAAGGCGTGGTCCAGGCGTTCAGCGTGTTCCTCGATACCTTCGTGATCTGCACCTGCACCGCGTTGCTGATTCTGCTCTCCGGTTTCTACACCCCAGGCTTCGAAGGCGACGGCATTGCCCTGACCCAGAACTCGCTGGCCGCCGTGGTCGGTGACTGGGGCCGGATGTTCATCTCCGTAGCCCTGGCGTTGTTCGTGTTCACCTCGATCCTCTACAACTACTACCTGGGTGAGAACAACCTGCGCTTTTTGATCGGTGAAAACCGCAAAGCGCTGATGGGCTATCGCGCGCTGGTACTGGTGCTGATTTTCTGGGGCGCCATCGAAAACCTCGGCACCGTGTTCGCTTTCGCCGACATCACCATGACCATGCTCGCGTTCGTCAACCTGATCGCGCTCTTCCTGCTGTTCAAGGTCGGCATGCGCATCCTGCGTGACTACGATGACCAACGCGCCGCCGGGATCAAGACTCCGGTGTTCGACTCCGCCAAGTTCCCGGATCTGGATCTGGATCGCCAGGCGTGGCCGGCCAACCCGCCTGCCGCTGTCGGCAAGACTGAAGTTGAGCCGCAAGGCGTACCCGCAGCGCAACGCTGACAGGTGAATGACGGGCGCATCGCGTGCGCCCGTCAGTTAAAGTTCGAAAAACTGTGGGAGCGAGCTTGCTCGCGATGGCGCACTGTCAGTCAATAGAGCGATGTCTGACATACCGCTATCGCGAGCAAGCTCGCTCCCACAGGAACTCTTCCTTTCGGAGAATCTTCATGAATTCGTCGACCTACCCCGCCGCCCAGCACGTCATGGTGCTCTACACCGGTGGCACCATCGGTATGCAGGCCAGCGCCAACGGCCTGGCCCCGGCGTCCGGCTTCGAAGCGCGGATGCGTGACTATCTGCACAGCCAGCCTGAGCTGGTGGTACCGCAATGGCGTTTCCGTGAAATGTCGCCGCTGATCGACAGTGCCAACATGACTCCGACGTACTGGCAGCAGTTGCGTGAAGCAGTGGTCGATGCGGTGGATGTTCAGGGCTGCGACAGCGTGCTGATCCTGCATGGCACCGACACCCTGGCCTACAGCGCGGCCGCGATGAGTTTCCAGTTGCTCGGCCTGCATGCCCGCGTGTGCTTCACCGGCTCGATGCTGCCGGCAGGTGTAACTGACAGCGACGCCTGGGAAAACCTCGGCGGCGCGCTGGTTGCGATGGGCCAAGGCCTGGCGCCGGGCGTGCATCTGTACTTCCATGGCGAACTGCTGGACCCGACCCGTTGCGCCAAGGTGCGCAGTTTTGGCCGTCATCCCTTCAAGCGACTGGTGCGTCAGGGCGGCGGTGTGAAAGCGGCCTCGATTCCGGCACAACTGAACTACAACCAGCCGAAGCAATTGGCGAAGGTCGCGGTATTGCCACTGTTTCCCGGCATTAGCGCCGAGGTGCTGGATGGTTTGCTCGACAGCGGCATTCAAGGTCTGGTGCTGGAGTGCTACGGCAGCGGCACCGGGCCGAGCGACAATCCAGAGTTCCTCGCCAGCCTCGGCCGTGCACGGGACAACGGCGTGGTGGTGGTTGCCGTTACCCAATGCCATGAAGGTGGCGTGAAGCTCGACGTGTATGAGGCAGGCAGCCGCCTGCGTGGCGTTGGCGTGCTGTCCGGTGGCGGCATGACCCGTGAGGCGGCGTTTGGCAAGTTGCATGGCTTGCTGGGAGCCGGACTCGAAGCGGCCGAGGTTCGCCGTCTCGTTGAACTCGACCTCTGCGGCGAATTGAGCTGACACACCACACCACGTGTAGGAGCGAGCTCGCTAGCGATGGTCGTTAACGATAACGCCGGGAGCCTGGCACCCCGCGGCGCTCTCAGGCTTTTCGCGAGCGGGCTCGCTCCTACAGTTTCCAGCGCTCGGCATATAACTTGCTGTGTTCCAGCTATCCCAAGGCTGGAAGTCCTTATGCTCCACTCCCACCTCACCACCCTCAATGCCGTCTCCCTGGTACTCGATGCCTTCAAGGCACAAGGCTTGTCCAGCGAAGCACTGCTGGCCGGAAGCGGCATCAGTGCGGCAGATCTGAACCGTGCCGACACGCGTATCACCACCAATCAGGAAATGCAGGTCTGTGCCAACGCCGTCGCGCTCAAGCGTGACATCGGCCTGGAACTGGGCCGGCGGATGCACGTCTCCTGCTACGGCATGCTCGGTTACGCCTTGCTCACCAGTGCCACCTTCGGTGACGCTTTGCGTCTGGCGATGCGTTATCCGGCGCTGCTGGGAACACTTTTCGAACTGAGCCTTGAAGACGATGGTGAGCGCATCTGGTTCGCCGCCGCCGATTACCGCGAGAGCCCGACCATGGCGGTGTTCAACGCCGAGTTCTGCCTGGTGTCGCTGAAAGTCACCTGCGACGACCTGCTCGGCCATCCTTTGCCCTTGCTCGGCGCACGCTTCGAACATGCCGCGCCCGACTACGAGACAAGCTACGCCGAACACTTCGATTGCCCTGTGCACTTCGGCGCGCGCAACAATGCCTTCGCCTTTGACAAGCGCTGGCTCGACCAGCCGTTGCCGCTGGCCGATGTGATCACCCATCAGGCCATGGCCGAACGTTGTCGCAAACAGAACATCGAGTTCACCGGGCGCCAGGCCTGGCTCGGGCGGATCCGCCAATTGCTCAGCGCGCAACTGAATGCCGCGCCCGGGCTGGAGGGGCTGGCCGAGCAAATGAACTGTTCGGCGCGGACCTTGCGCCGGCATCTCAAGGACATGGGTTGCAGCTACCAGGAGCTGCTCGACGAACTGCGCTTCGAGCAGGCCAAGCAAATGCTTTGCGAGGATCAATTGCCGATCTATCAGATTGCCGAAGCGTTGGGCTTCAGCGAGACCGCGAGTTTTCGCCATGCCTTTGTGCGCTGGAGTGGTGTGGCGCCGAGTCAGTTCCGGCCCTGAGGGCTGTAGTGAGCGATCTGCCGCCATCGCGAGCAAGCTCGCTCCCACAAGGGGTATGCGTCTTGCAAAAAATCGCGGACGCTGAGGCTCACCTGTGGGAGCGAGCTTGCTCGCGAAGGCGGCCGCGAGAGCTCCGCATTATCAAGGGGCGAATTTCGGTCAAATGTTTTGGCCATATCGATCCCCTTTTGGCCTTTCCTGCCGTTCTCCGATTCGCCGTACGCCGCAACACTGGGGGCAACCGAATCAGCCCTGCGGAGAACAACAAATGCTGACGATCTACTCTGACGATCACCACCTGCACCATGGCCGCTGCGAACTCATCGACGGCCAGCTCAAGCCGTGCTTCGAGATGCCATCGCGCGCCGATCATGTGCTGCAACGCGTGCAGAACCAGAACCTTGGCCCAGTCGAAGCGCCAAAGGATTTTGGTCTTGAACCCATCGCCCGCATTCACAGCCGCGACTACCTCGACTTCTTCAAAGGTGCCTGGGCACGCTGGACCGAGTTCAACACCGACGGTGACCTGCTGCCCTACACCTGGCCTGCACGCACCTTGCGTGCGATCAAACCGACCAGCCTGCACGGCCAACTCGGCTATTACAGCTTCGACGGCGGCGCCCCGATCACCGCCGGCACCTGGCAAGCGGCGTACAGCGCAGCACAAGTCGCGCTCACCGCCCAAGCTGAAATCCAGCGCGGCGCCCGTTCTGCTTTCGCCCTGTGCCGTCCACCGGGACACCACGCCGCCAGCGATTTGATGGGTGGTTATTGCTACCTCAACAACGCCGCCATCGCTGCCCAGGCGTTCCTCGATCAGGGCCACAAAAAAGTCGCGATCCTCGACGTCGATTACCACCACGGCAACGGCACCCAGTCGATTTTCTACGAGCGAAGCGATGTGCTGTTCACCTCGATCCACGGTCACCCGGAAGCCGAGTTTCCGTTCTTCCTCGGCTATGAAGACGAGCTGGGCGAAGGTGCCGGCGAAGGCTTCAACTTCAACTACCCCTTGGCCGCCGGCTCAGGCTGGGATACCTGGAGCGCAGCGCTGGAGCAAGCCTGCAAAGAGATCAAAAGCTACGGCGCCGACATCGTCGTGGTGTCCCTTGGCGTCGATACCTTCAAGGATGATCCGATCTCGCAATTCAAACTCGACAGCCCGGATTACCTGGCCATGGGCAAGCGCATCGCGGCGCTCGGCAAACCCACGCTGTTCGTCATGGAAGGCGGCTATGCCGTGGAAGAAATCGGCATCAATGCCGTGAACGTTCTCGAAGGTTTTGAAAGCGCTTGATGAGGAAGTAGAAGAATGAAAAGTCTTAAGCGTTTTATTTTTCCAGCGCTGTGCGCCACGGTGCTCAGTGGCGCCGCCCACGCTGAAGAGCGAACCCTGCGCGTCTACAACTGGTTCGACTACATCACTCCCAAGGCCCTGGAAGACTTCAAGGCCCAGAACGCCCAGACCAAACTGGTCTACGACATCTTCGACACCAACGAAGCACTGGAAGCCAAGCTGCTGACCGGCAACTCCGGCTACGACGTGGTGGTGCCGTCCAACGTGTTCCTTGCCAAGCAAATCGAAGCCGGCGTATTCCAGCCCCTGGACCGCAGCAAGCTGCCGAACTGGAACCACCTCGATCCCAAGCTGATGAAGCTGATCGAAGCCAACGACCCGAGCAACAAGTTCGCCGTGCCTTACATGTACGGGACCATCCTGATCGGCTTCAACCCGGACAAGGTCAAGGCAGCCCTGGGCGCCGACGCGCCGGTAGATAGCTGGGACCTGATCTTCAAGGAAGAAAACATCAGCAAGCTCAAGCAGTGCGGCGTCGCCCTGCTCGACTCGCCCTCGGAGATCCTGCCGCTGGCCCTGCAACACCTCGGCCTGGACCCCAACAGCAAGAAGCCTGCGGACTATGACAAGGCTGAAGCACTGCTGATGAAGATCCGTCCATACATCACCTACTTCCACTCGTCCAAGTACATGGCCGACATTGCCAACGGTGACATCTGTGTCGCAGTCGGCTATTCCGGCAGCTTCTCGCAAGCCGCCAATCGCGCCAAGGAAGCCAAGAATGGGGTGGTCGTCGACATGCGTTTGCCGAAGGAAGGCGCGCCGATCTGGTTCGACATGCTGGCGATTCCGAAGGGGGCGAAAAACCCCGAAGACGCCTACACCTTCATCAACTACCTGCTACAGCCGCAGGTGATTGCACCGGTCAGTGACTTTGTCGGTTACCCGAACCCGAACAAGGACGCCACGGAGCTGGTCGACCCGGCGATCCGCAACAACCCGAACCTGTACCCGACCGATGCGGCGATGGGTACGCTCTACACCCTGCAACCGCTGCCGCGCGATGCCGAGCGCGCGCGGACCCGGGCCTGGACCAAGATCAAGTCGGGCACCTGATAACCGACGCGGGTTTATCCTGACCTGCGCTTGCGCAGGTCTTTTTTTTGCCCGCGATATTTATTTACCGCCAACGCCGCTATACCCGTCGCTACTTTGCAATGGACCGCGCACCGAACCTTCCACGGTGCCTGCTACCCTCACAAAGGATGTGACCATGACAAGTACCTCCAGCCCTTCGTCTGAAACCAGCCTCCCCTCTGATCAAGATGCCCTTCTCACCCAATTGGTAACCGGCCCCTCGATCAGGGAAGTCGCCACACATGCGCTGCAACCAGCCCTGAAAGCGCTGTACCCGAATTTGCAAATCGATCCCCGCCTGGCCATGGTGGTGACGCCGACCTGGATCTTGCACAATGGCAGTGTCGAGCCCGGGCCAAGGCACTTCGAGTCGCTGACAGACGCACTGGTGCGCCATGGCGTAGCGCGAACACCCGTGGTCTACCTCGACGGCGAGCACTACCTCACGCTGCAACCCCAGGAGCAGACACCGGCGCAACTGCCCGTCAGCATCGATGCCATCGGGCGTCTGCTCAACGAGTTGGCGCCGCTGCTGTTTGTCGCGTTTCAAGAGCAGCAGGTCGATTACTGGAACCAGTTCACCCGCGCATCGGCTCCACGCTGGCAGGCACTGTCCAAATCCTTGCGCGACCTGTGGAACATCGAAGCCAACCCGGACTGGGACAGCGACCAGCACGCCATGGCCCGCAAGCTTTTCGCCTACCCGGACAAAAACGCACGTCGTGCGCATGACCCTTATCAGTCACGCGCCTGCCTGATTGACCTGGACGGCCAAAGCGACGTGGCTTCGACGCACATTAACATCGTCGACACGGCGGTACTGATCGGGACGCTGGGTAGCCGTACCCTGGTTCTCACTCACACCATCACCCGTGGCTTCCAGGCGTTTGACTCCTTGCAGGAACTGGGCGCGTCGTTGCTGGCGGACACCGATGGGCAAGTACCGGGAAATGTCCTGCATTGGCGCCTGATCGAACCGCCGGGCAATTATTTCGACCGCCTGGCGTGCAACCTGATAGCCCTGCAGGCCGATGCAATCGGTGCGCTGGCCAACGAACCCGCGGCGGCAAACCCGGACCTGGCGCCCCACGTCAGCCGTACGACCAACGAGCTCGACCCGACGGACAAACAGTCATCCTCGCGATTCAATCAGGTCGAGCAATCGCTGCCAGACTGGATGGCCGATGCGTCATCCACCGATCTCACCGCTTACAGCCGTCATCTGATGGATCTGGTGACGGTGCGCAATCAGAACGCCGGGAAGTCCTTTCTGGACGGGCTCAAACCGATCCGCGAATTTGCGCTGGATCGACTGCGCGAAGCCATGCTCGCGCAACATGCCGATGCCGCACATCTGAACCTGGCGGACATCGAAATCGTGGTCGACAGCGTGGTGGTCTGGGGCAGCTTTGTGCCAACGGTGGACCCTGAGCGCACCACCCTGAGCCTGGTCGACCTGGCGCTGCAAAACCTGACTGCCCTGCCGCAAGGCAACAAATTCGTACGCAGTTCCAGCGCCGCCGCGCTGCCGCAGTGGATGACGGTGAGCTATCTGGAGGAGCTGATTACACGCGTCGACATCGGCCAGCACTACCCGGCGCTGATCAAAAGCAAGCTGCTCGCCGAACCCGTGGACAGCCTGCGGCGTCAGAACCTGTTCACCAGCCATTTGCGCGTCGAGTTACCGCTGCTGGCCTTACAGCTGAAGATTCGCAAGCAGCACGGCATCGACGAGACCGGTTACCGCTATGTCGCCGCCGTGGTGCAAGTGCTCGACGCCAATCGCTGGGTGGATGGCCAGGAGATCGTGATTCGCCCACTGGCATTCGCGCCCGGCTGGCGCATCGGTGGCGCCACCGATGAAGTGACCAACATGTTCGTGATCGGGCCCCGCCAGATGGACAAGGGGCCTTGCCTGCTTTACCGGCCAATGCTTGAACAACCGCTGAGCCAGTATCCAACGCCGGCCAACCTGGTCTACACCATCAAACACTCGCCGACGTTGCGCCAGTCCGTACTCGCCTGGCTGCCGGACGGTGCCCGCGCCAACTATGCCAACTATGTGTTCACCGGTGACCGACCTTCGGTCTGGAGCATTTCTCAACTGTTGGGCGACCCGCTGACCTCCCTGCAAATGAGCGGCCCGATTTCCCTCGGCTCGCGGGTTCTCAGCGGCAATTACCTGGCCGTCCTGTACAAGGCCAACGTCAATGCGCTGGTCGAACTGGCGCAACGGCAATCGCTTTCCAACGCGCAAAATCGCTGGGCGACTTTCAAGCGTACAGCCTGGACGCTGCTCAACGCGGCGCTGCCCTTTCTTGGTCGAACCGTCGGGACGGCCGCCTGGATCTGGCAAGTGCTGGATGACTTGCAGCAAACCCTCGATGCTGCCGACAGTGGCGACCATCAGCAGCAGAAATCCGCCATGACCGACCTGTTGCTGACCCTGGCCATGGTGCTTGCCCATCACGCCAGTACGCGTAATCCGCCTGCGCGCAGGGTCCAGGAAAAGCCCATTGCAAAAGCGATCGAGCAACAGGAAAAACCGGCCCGACAACCTGTGACCGTCGTGCAATTACCCGACATCGTCAGCGAGCCCCCTCCTGTGCAACATCGCCAGACAGTGGCAACCGATGCGGCCTTGGACCTGACAAAAACCCTGGATCAGTTCAAGGTCACTCCACCCGAACAGCTCACACCGCCCGATAGTGGCAACGGCGTCTATCGCCACCTCTACCGAAAAGAAAAGAGCTTTTATGCGCCGGTGGGCGAGCGCTGGTTCGAGGTGGCCGTCGAGGACACGGGCGAAGTGTCGATCATCGACTCTCGACAGCAGCCCGTGCGCAGCGGTCCGGCACTGATCAGCAACCAACGCGGTGACTGGTTCGTCGACACGCGCCTGCGCCTGCGCGGCGGCGGTCTGTCGAGCCGACGCAAGGCACTGAAGCAACAAAACCGTGCACGCATCGCCGAACTCAAGAAGCAACTGGCCGAGTTTGACAATGAACGCGAGCGGGCACGTACAGAGCTGACGGACGCCCACAACGCCATGAAAAAATCAGTCGGTGACGAAGCACTGTCGGCCGCGCAAACGCAGTTCCTCGAGAAGCTCGAGCGCCGTACCCAAGAATACGCCGCCCCTATCGAGCAGTTGAAGTCGCTGAACCTGCTCGAAACGGTGCCCAACTACCGAACCGCCATGGTCGAGATGCTCGGCACTCAATTGTTCTTCAACCAGACGTGGCTCGATCAGCACAATGCAACGTTTACGCAGACCTTGAGGGAAACCCTGGCGCTGCTCGATGCCGAGGAAACGACAGGCGGGACCGGTAATTCTGCAACCTACCGGAAAATGGTCGACCTGACCGAGGGTGTGATCGGCAAAATAGAGTTTGCCCAATCGCGGCTCCATGACTTGAGTCGACTCGGTAGAAATGCTGCTGAAGTGGCCAGTACCTACCGGGCAAAACTGCCCGCTTTCAGTGTTAACGATCTCAAGGCGCTCCAGGTTTCGCTGGCTCGCGACGTCTGCTTGAAAGAAGGAAACAGTGCCGCGCTGATCGACGCCCGGGGCGCATTCGAGCGCTTGCTCGATACCACCAACCTGGTCATACAGACCTCGCAAGAACTGATGCTGCAAAACAGTGCCTGGGCGGCAGGCGAACGTATCGAAGGCCTCAACGGCATGCTCGAACAGTTTGCCGCTATCGACCAGGCCTTTGAAGACTTCAGCCTCACCCACAAGGACGCGGTTCTGGAGCAACCGTTCAAACACGTACGTACACGGATCAGTGAATTCCAGCAGGACACCGAAGCCAATCTGGCGCAACTGCTGCGCGAACAACGGCCGGTAGAACCCCGGCCCGGTCCGTCAAAGCCCGCATCGGCATCGCGTAAACGAGTGGTCAAGACACGCTTCAAGGGTACGGTTGTGGGCGAAGTGCGTCCCTCGGCATCGGGAGAGCCGGTCCTGCTGGATGTGAAATCGCCCTTGACCGGCAAAGTGATCGCCACCTTTCACGAAAAAACACCCGGCGTCTGGATTGAGCGCGTGCAACCCAGACGTCGCCGCCCAGCGGTACAACTACCGGACCTCGCCACACAAATCACTCAAGGTCAGGAGCTGCTCGATGGCGTGGAAAGCTTCATCCAGAAAACCGAAGCGAGTGCAAAAAAACCCGGCCGCATCCCGGTGGAAATCGAAGAGTTGTTCCAGCACAAAGCCGAACAGCTCGACAAAAGCGCGAAGACACTCGAGCAAACCCTGACCGCTTCGAATACGACCGTCGCTGCGACAACACTGGGCGCGGCCTTGAACACGGCACGTGTTCGACTGTACGCCGAGGGCTACCGGATTCGCGTCCAGATGATCAAGCAACAGCCGCCCACGGCCGCCCGCATCGAATGGCTATCAAGCAAAAATGAAATCGATGTCGTGCGCAGTGGTGAACGACGCCGACTCAAAGGCCCGCGCAAGGATTACCTGCAGGAGTACGAAATTCGCGAGCGAGGCACCGGGCAACCGTTGTGGTACGCCCATTTTCACTACGCCGCTTCTGATACGCCTGTCGAGGCGTTTACCGCCGCCCATTTGAAACTGCGTGATCAACGGATGATGGCCGGAAGGGGCGACCTTAATTCCGCCTCCAGCAGCCAGGTGATCGCCATTTATCGCAGCGCGATCAGCCCGCAACTGGCGGGCTCGCTGTTCTTTTCGTAAGCCGCCACGTCAAAAAGGAAAATGACGATGACAGATCACCCAGAGAATACCCAAACCCCCGGCTTGCTAAAAAAGAGCCAAGTGAATTACCAGACCAGCAGGGGTCCCACTGTCGATAGCGTCGCCGCCCTTCTACTGCGCCAAGCGCTGAAGGCGCTGCAACCCGAGCGCAAGATCGACCCTGACCAAACCATGATCGGCACGCCTCAATGGCGGGTCCGCGACGGCACGCTCGTGGCCATGCCCACACAGTTCGAATCGCTGACCCAGGCGCTGGTCCGAGCTCGGAGCTCAATGGTGCCGCCGTCCAGCTACGCGCTCAAGGCATCGGTATTCGCGCCAGCCTACTCAAGGATCGACAGCCCCGACAGGCGTACTTGCAGTGGCTGCTGGACAACGACCAGGTCCGTATCGTCCGCAACGAACAGGGACGAATCAAGACCAAAAAGCACAGGGATTATTTCCAGGAGTACCAGGTGCTAGACACCACCAACAAGGATCAGCCTCTGCGGCTTGCGCACTTTCACTACGATTCGCTTGATGCGCCGATGGAGCAGTTCACGGCGGCGCACCTGAAAATCGCCGAAGCGCATCTGCAGCAGTTCACGACCGAACGCCGCCAGGTACTCACGACTCTGGCGCCAATCGACTACGTGCTGCGGCGTATCAGCGACCCGAATCTGTTCCTCAAACTCGAAACTCAACCCTGATGAACGACTGCGGGCGGACTGCTGGTCCGCCCGCTTCATCGACCGCGCCACGCCTCTCGCAATCGCTCCAGCGCCGCCTCGACCGACTTTTCGGGCACCGCCGCAAAGCCCAGTACCAACCCGGCGCGTTGATCGAAGGGCGTGGTGGATTCCGGCAGCCAATAGCTGCTCAAACCGTTGATCTCGACATCGACACTGCGCGCCAATTCGATCAGTTCCTGTTCGCGCGCCACGCTTTCGACTGACACGGTCATGTGCAGCCCGGCAGCGACTGTGGGCAACGGGCCAACGCCGGGGATATCCAGCGGCCAACCACTGAGCAGCGTATTGCGCCGACTCAGTGCCGCACGGCGCATGCGGCGGATATGCCGCTGGAAGTGTCCGGCTGCCATGAACTCGGCCATGACTGCCTGCGTGCTGACCTCGGAGTGGCGCACATCCACGGCACGACGCTGGGAAAACGCGTCCACCAGCCCCATTGGCAACACCAGATAACCCAGGCGCAACGCCGGAAACGCGACCTTGCCGAACGTGCCGACATACAACACTCGCCCGTGACGATCGAGTGCCGCCAAAGGCGCCAATGGCGCACCGCTGTAGCGGTACTCGCCATCGTAATCATCCTCGACAATCCAGCCTTGAGTGCGCTCGGCCCAGGCCAGCAACTCCAGACGGCGAGCGAGGCTCATCACCACGCCAGTCGGGTATTGATGTGACGGCGTGACATAGGTCAGGCGGCAATCACTGAGCCCCGCCAGCTCACCGCAGTCGATACCCTCGCTATCCACCGCTACCCCGTGCAAGCGCGCCCCGGCCACGGCGAAGGCATGACCCGCCGCGCGGTAGCCAGGATTTTCGATCGCCACCCCATCACCCGGCTCCACCAGCAGCTGTGCACAAAGGCTGATTCCCTGCTGCGCGCCACTGGTGATCACAATTTGTTCAGCCGTACACTGCATGCCCCGCGAGCTGCGTAGATACGCCGCGATCATCCCCCGCAAGCGCGCATCACCTGCAGGGTCGCCGTAGCACAGCTGCTGGAAATCCGGTTTACGCCAGAAAGCCGCATTCAGCTTGGCCCAGACCTCGAACGGAAACAGATCGAACGCCGGAACACCAACCCGAAAAGCCTTGGGCGGACCACTGGGCGGCATGGGTAAATGGTTCTTTTCGACGCGAGTCAATGCACCACTGTGGATAACTTTGCTGGATGAATCCACAGGTAAATCGAGCCGATTTGTGGATAAGGTTGTGGGTAACCCTGTTGAAAACCCTGTGGATACTTTTGTGGATAGTTTTTTTGCCGGCACGGTTGCCTGGGGCAGTTGCGCGACATAAGTCCCATCGCCTACCCGCCCTTCGATAAACCCTTCGGCGTACAACTGATCATAAGCGCGCACCACGCTGTTACGGGAAATCGCCAGCGCGGCTGCCAGATCACGACTGGCAGGCAGACGCGTACCGCTGGCCAGTCGCCCGTCCAACACACGCGTGCGCAATGCCTGGTAGAGCTGACGACTCAGCCCCTGGCGACGATCAAGTTCGATACCTGCCGGGTTGAAGGTCAGGGACAGTGGTTCGCTAGTCATCACAATGGACCTATGAAATTGGTCATTAATGGCTCTTACAACAGACCAATAGCCTGCCTAGGATGCAGACATTCGCCAAGGAAAATATCTCCATGTACACGCCACGTGCTTTTGCCATCGACGAGTTGTCCCAACTGCATGAACTGATCCTCGCCAGCCGTCTCGCCATATTGGTGACCCACGGTGAAAGCGGCCTGCAAGCCAACCATGTACCGGTGCTGCTGCATTGCGAGCAAGGCTCGAACGGCACGTTGTACGGGCATCTGGCCAAAGCCAATCCACAGTGGAAAGACCTGCGCGACGGCGCCGAAGCCCTGCTGATTTTTGCCGGTGCCGACGCCTACGTCAGCCCTGGCTTCTACCCGAGCAAGGCCGAACACGGCAAAGTCGTGCCAACCTGGAACTACGTCGCCGTACACGCCTATGGCCGAGCCGAAACCTTCAGTGATGGCGGGCGGCTGCTCGACATCGTCAGCACCCTCACCGATCGTCATGAAGCTGGCCGCGCCCAACCGTGGTCAGTGGCCGATGCCCCCGCCGATTACATCGACGGCATGCTCAAGGCCATCGTCGGTTTCGCCATTCCCATCGACCGTCTGGAAGGCAAGCGCAAGCTCAGCCAGAACCGCAGCCCCGCCGACATCGCCGGCGTGCGCGAAGGCCTGGCCGCCAGCCCCGACCTCAACGACCAAACCCTCGCCCAATTGATGCGCTAAGGAAATCACCATGAGTCAGATCGACATTCGCCAAGTCACCGCCGGTGATCACGCGGCATGGTTGCCGCTGTGGCACGCCTACCTGCGCTTCTACAACACCGAACTTGCGGATACCGTCACTCAAAGCACCTGGCAGCGCATGCTCGATCCGAACGAGCCAACCCACGCCGCTCTCGCCTGGACCGACGGCAAAGCGGTGGGCATGGTGCATTTCATCTACCATCGTTCGAACTGGGCCATCGAAAACTCCTGCTACCTGCAAGACTTGTTGGTGGTCCCGCAAACCCGTGGTACCGGCGTCGGCCGCCAGTTGATCGAGTTCGTCTACACCACAGCCAAGGCCGACGGTTGCAACAAGGTCCACTGGCTGACCCACGAAACCAATGCCACCGCGATCCAGCTCTACGAGCGCATCGCCGAACGCCCCGGTTTCATCCAGTTTCGCAAAGCCATCTAGGTTCAAGGAGAACAGCATGTCGATTTCACTCGCCGACTGGAAAGGCGTTCCGCCCCCCACGACTCAACTGATCGAAGGGCGTTACATCCGCCTGGAAAGACTCGACCCGGCGCGCCACGGCGACGACCTGTTCAAGGCCCTGCAAGGCCCGGGCGCTGACCCGAAGTTGTGGGACTACCTGCCTTACGGCCCCTTCCCGGAGCGCAGCGTCTTCAACGACTGGCTGAACAACCACGCGACCAGCAGCGATCCGTATTTCTTCAGCGTGATCGACCGCGTCAGCGGCGAGGTCCAGGGCATTCTCAGCCTGATGTCCATCGTCCCGGCCCAGGGCCGCATCGAAATCGGCCACGTCACCTTCGGCGCCCCGATGCAGCGTTCGCCGAAAAGCACCGAGGCGGTTTATCTGCTGGCCAGAGAATCCTTCGCCCTCGGCTACCGTCGCCTGGAATGGAAGTGCAACAACGGCAACGCCCGCTCCAAATATGCGGCTGAGCGACTGGGTTTCAGTTTTGAAGGGGTGTTCCGCCAGCACATGGTGGTCAAGGGGCAGAACCGGGATACGGCGTGGTATTCGATCCTGGATTCGGAGTGGCCGGCGATTGGTGCGGGGTTTGAAAAGTGGCTGAGCGATGAGAACCAGACCGGTTCGGGGCAGGTGAAGTCGTTGGTGGAGTGTCGCGGGTAATCGTCAGCGCCTGGAATTACGCCATCCCGAGCGAGCTCTTGATCAATTAACACCCGCTTCACTGATGGGACACAGTACCTGTGGGAGCGAGCTTGCTCGCGATGGCGGCATCACATTCAGCAATTGTTGAGACTGATGCTCCGCTATCGCGAGCAAGCTCGCTCCCACAGGTTGTTCAGGCACGGATTTGCAGGCATAAAAAAAGGGGAGCACATGCCCCCCCGAGGTATAAAGCGTTGTATCGAGGCTGTTAACTCAGCCTTCGATCTCGATCAGGATCTCGCCCGGGTTTACCCGGTCGCCCTTGGCCACGTGAATGGCGGTGACTTTACCGGCGATGGCTGCCTGGACTTCTGTTTCCATCTTCATCGCTTCGGTGATCAACACGGCCTGGCCTGCCTTGACGGTGTCGCCCTCTTTTACCAGCACGTCGACGATGTTGCCCGGCATGGTGGTGCTGACGTGACCCGGTGCAGTGGCTTGCTTGCGCTTGCTGCTGCCGCCGCTGACGAATTCGTTGAGCGGCTCGAACACCACTTCTTCCGGCATGCCGTCGATGGACAGGTAGAAGTGACGCTTGCCTTCGGCCTTGACGCCAACACCGGTGATGTCGACGCGGTAGGTTTCACCGTGCACGTCGATGACGAACTCGGTCGGCACACCTTCGCCACCGGCAGAGGCCACGCCACCCGCTTCAGGAATCGGCAGCAGAACCTCTGGCGTGAGGGTGCCGGCAGCGCGTTCCTCGAGGAACTTGCGACCGATGTCCGGGAACATGGCGTAGGTCAGCACGTCTTCTTCAGACTTGGCCAGTGCGCCGATGTCGGCACGCAGCTTGGCCATTTCCGGCTTGAGCAGGTCGGCCGGGCGAACGTCGATCACTTCTTCGCTGCCGATGGCCTGGCGACGCAGTTGTTCGTTCACGGTGCCCGGCGCCTTGCCGTAGCCGCCTTGCAGGTACAGCTTCACTTCGTTGGTGATGGTCTTGTAGCGCTCGCCGGCCAACACGTTGAAGAACGCCTGGGTACCGACGATCTGCGAAGTCGGGGTCACCAGCGGCGGGAAGCCGAGGTCTTCACGAACGCGCGGGATTTCGGCCAGCACTTCGCTCATGCGGTTGAGCGCGCCCTGCTCTTTCAACTGGTTGGCCAGGTTGGAAATCATCCCGCCCGGTACCTGGTTGACTTGCACACGGGTGTCGACGGCGGTGAACTCGCTTTCGAACTGGTGGTACTTCTTGCGCACCGCGTAGAAGTACAGACCGATCTCTTGCAGCAGTTCCAGGTTCAGGCCGGTGTCGAACTCGCTGCCTTTAAGGGCGGCGACCATCGACTCGGTACCCGGGTGGCTGGTGCCCCAGGCGAAACTGGAGATCGCGGTGTCGATGTGATCGGCGCCGTTTTCGATGGCCTTCATTTGGCACATCGCGGCCAGGCCAGCAGTGTCGTGGGAGTGAATGAACACTGGCAACGATTGCTCGGCTTTCAGAGCCTTGACCAGTTCGCCGGTGGCGTACGGGGTCAGCAGGCCAGCCATGTCCTTGATCGCCACCGAGTCGCAACCCATGGCTTCCATTTGCTTGGCCTGGTTCACGAACGCCTCGATGGTGTGCACCGGGCTGGTGGTGTAGGCGATGGTGCCCTGGGCGTGTTTGCCGGCGGCTTTCACCGCTTCGATGGCCACGCGCAGGTTACGCACGTCGTTCATGGCGTCGAAGATGCGGAACACGTCGATACCGTTGACCGCTGCCTTGGCCACGAAGGCTTTGACCACGTCGTCGCTGTAGTGGCGGTAGCCCAGCAGGTTCTGGCCGCGCAACAACATTTGCAGGCGGGTGTTAGGCAGCGCGGCGCGCAGCTGGCGCAGACGCTCCCACGGATCTTCTTTCAGGAAACGTACGCAGGCGTCGAACGTCGCGCCGCCCCAGCACTCCAGCGACCAGTAGCCGACTTTGTCGAGCTTGTCGCAGATCGGCAGCATGTCTTCGGTGCGCATGCGGGTCGCGAGCAGCGATTGGTGGGCGTCGCGCAGGATAGTGTCGGTAACGTGGATTTGTTTGCTCATTGTTCTATTCCTCACAGGCCTGCGTGGGCGGCGATGGCGGCGGCGATGGCCAGGGCCAGCTCTTCGGGTTTGCGCTTGATCGAGTAGTTGGTCAGTTCAGGGTGGCTTTCAACGAAGCTGGTGTTGAACTGGCCGCTACGGAATTCCGGGTTACGCAGGATTTCCTGGTAGTACGCGGCGGTGGTCTTGACCCCTTGCAGACGCATGTCATCCAGGGCGCGCAAGCCACGGTCCATCGCCTCTTCCCAGGTCAGCGCCCACACCACCAGTTTCAGGCACATGGAGTCGTAGAACGGTGGAATGGTGTAGCCGGTATAGATCGCCGTGTCGGTTCGCACGCCGGGGCCGCCGGGAGCGTAGTAACGGGTGATCTTGCCGAAGCTCGGCAGGAAGTTGTTCTTCGGGTCTTCGGCGTTGATCCGGAATTGCAGGGCGAAGCCGCGGTGCTGGATGTCTTCCTGTTTCACCGAAAGCGGCAGACCGGAGGCAATGCGAATCTGCTCGCGGACAATGTCGATGCCGGTGATTTCTTCGGTGATGGTGTGTTCCACCTGCACCCGGGTATTCATCTCCATGAAGTACACCTCGCCCTCGGCGAGCAGGAACTCCACGGTGCCGGCGTTCTCGTATCCCACGGCCTTGGCTGCGCGCACCGACAGATCGCCGATATAGGCGCGCTGTTCCGGGGTCAGCTGTGGGCTTGGGGCGATTTCGATCAGCTTCTGGTTGCGGCGCTGGATCGAGCAGTCACGTTCGAACAGGTGCACCACGTTGCCGAAGCTGTCGCCAAGAATTTGCGCTTCAATGTGCTTCGGATTGACGATACATTTTTCCAGGAACACTTCCGCCGAACCAAAAGCCTTGGTGGCTTCGGAAATGACCCGTGGGAAAGCCTGTTCGAGCTCTTCACGGCTGTTGCAGCGACGAATGCCGCGACCGCCACCACCGGAAGTGGCCTTGAGCATCACCGGGTAACCGATACGATCGCCTTCGGTCAGGGCTTCTTCGATGCCCGACACGTTGCCTTCAGTGCCCGGGGTCACCGGTACACCGGCCTTGATCATGCTGCGACGGGCTTCGGTCTTGTCGCCCATGCGGCGAATCACTTCAGCCGACGGGCCAATGAACTTGATCCCGCGCTCGGCGCAGATCTCCGCCAGCTCGGCGTTTTCCGAAAGGAAGCCATAGCCTGGGTGCAGTGCATCGCAACCGGTTTCCACAGCCAGGTTCACCAGCTTGCGCGGGTTCAGGTAACCGGCCAGTGGCTCGGCACCAATGCTGTGGGCCTCGTCCGCTCGCTTGACGTGCAAGGCATGACGGTCGGCATCGGAGTAGATCGCGACCGAGCGAATGCCCATTTCGGCACAGGCACGTACGATTCGTACGGCAATCTCACCACGGTTGGCGATCAGGATCTTTGTTATCACTTGGAAATTCCCTTGAGCCGGTGGTACCCACGACCTGCTAGACCAGGTCGACGCGTGACCAAATGTTTCAATTTGGTCGCAGGTCCACACTAGCGCTCACAAGGGATTAACAAAAATGAATAATTATTGGGTCACGCATAAGTAAAGACTTATAGTTGATTCACCAGCCAGCGACGAGAGTGATCAAAAAATGCGTAAGTCATTGATGCGTATGACTTTACGGCAATTGCAGATCTTCAACGAGGTCTGTGATTTGCGGTCGTACAGTCGCGCGGCCGAGGAAATGTCGCTCACACAACCTGCCGTCAGCCTGCAGATTCGTCAACTTGAGGAGCTGATTGGCCAGCCTTTGTTCGATTACGTCGGCAAAAAACTCTACATGACCGAAGCGGCTGAAGCGTTACAGCGGGCCAGCCGGGATATTTTCGGACGCCTGGAAAACCTCGACATGCAGCTGTCGGACATGCAGGGTTCGTTGCAGGGGCAATTGAAACTGGCGGTGGAATCCAGCGCCAAATATTTCGTGCCGCACTTGTTTGCCGCATTCAAACGCCAGCACCCGGAGGTGAACCTGCAACTGACGGTGGTCAATCGCGGTCAGGTCATTCGGCGCCTGTCGGACAACCGCGATGACCTGGTGATCATGTCCATGGTGCCTCAGGACATGGGCCTGGAATTCCTGCCGTTCCTGAACAACCCGATCGTCGCCGTGGCGCCACCGGATCACCCGCTGTGTCATATGGGGCCGCTGCGCTTGCAGGATCTCGAACCCTACACACTGCTGCTGCGTGAGCCAGGCTCCGGGACGCGGCTGGCGTGCGAAGAATACTTCAAAGAGAAACGCGTGCACTTCAACCAGACTCAGGAAGTCTCGTCTGCCGAAGCCCAGCGAGAATGTGTACTGGCAGGCCTGGGCGTTGCGCTGTTGACGCGCCACGCCCTGAACCTTGAGCTGGCAACCGGTGGGCTGATCGAATTGCCGGTCGAAGAACTGCCGCTATTCCGTAGCTGGTGCCTGGTGCAGGCCAAGGCAAAGCGCCTGTCACCGGTGGCTCATGCCTTCCTGGCGTTTATCCGTAGCGAACGGATTCAGATCAGCGCGCTGGTTGAGCGTTTCGACGGGAAGCTACGGGAGACGTCTGCCAAAAGTTAAGTTCCAGCTCTGGAAAATCGCCAATCTCGGCCAGAAGCTGACGGCGTTCGCAGCGATCTTCGATGGCGCGACGGAATTCCATGCGGCGCTGATCTTCTTGCTGACGACGGGTTTTGACAGCGCTGTTGCGTTCTTCGTAGGGCATGGCCATTTCGAGTCTCCCAAGGCGAGTACGGGAGTTTCAAGATAGGCGCGGGGGATGACGGTTTGGCGGCTTGGGGGTTACAAACTGATGAAAATTGCGGTGCATTCGAGGCCGCCATCGCGAGCGACCTCGCTCCCACAGGTTTTGCGGCGTGCATGATCAAATGTGGGAGCGAGCTTGCTCGCGATAAGGTCGGAACGACCTTCATGCAATCTCAGGCCTGGCTCAATCGTCCAGCGCTTTCACCGACTTGGGCGACAACCGCAAGCTGCGCAGGCTGCGCTTGACGCTCTTGAGGTGGTTGACCAGGCTCGGGCCACGCGCCATGGCCACGCCCATCGCCAGCACGTCGATCACCACCAGGTGGGCAATACGCGAAGTCAGCGGCGTATAGATTTCAGTGTCTTCATGCACATCGATCGCCAGATTGACCGTAGACAGTTCGGCCAACGGCGTCTGGCTCGGGCACAAGGTGATCAACGAGGCACCGCTTTCACGAACCAGGTTGGCAGTGATCAGCAGGTCCTTGGAACGCCCGGACTGGGAAATGCAGATCGCCACGTCGGTTGGCTTGAGCGTCACGGCCGACATCGCCTGCATGTGCGGGTCGGAATACGCCGCAGCTGTGAGCAGCAAGCGGAAGAACTTGTGCTGGGCGTCCGCCGCGACCGCACCCGAGGCACCAAAGCCATAGAACTCGACACGCTGGGCCTGGGACATCAGCGTCACCGCCCGCTGCAATTCCAGCGGATCGAGTTTCTCGCGAACCTCCATCAGCGTATGCAGGGTGGTGTCGAAGATTTTCAGGCTGTAGTCAGCGACCGAATCATCCTCATGGATCGCAAACTGGCCGAAACTCGCACCTGCCGCCAGGCTCTGGGCCAGCTTCAGCTTCAGGTCCTGAAAGCCGGAACAACCGATGGCACGGCAAAAGCGCACGATGGTCGGCTCACTGATGCCCACGCTGTGGGCCAGGTCGGCCATGGAGCTGTGCATCACGGCCGCAGGATCAAGCAGCACATGGTCGGCGACCTTGAGCTCCGACTTGCGTAACAGGTGGCGAGACTGGGCGATGTGTTGCAGCAGATTCAAAGGGCTGGACTCTTTGTTATTGGCAGGTGCCGGGGATGTAGCACGCTTGTAGTTATACTACATGAATCGGCTTTTTGCCTGCTCAATGCGTTACCGAATCCCTCGATTTCAGGTGCCCGCGCTTCATGTAGCACTCATGGCGCCTGTCCAGGTGTGCCGGGTGCACGTTTTAAAGGACAAAAGCTACTTACGTATCCTCGTCAGCTTGCGGCTTGCGCGTGCAGCAAACCTGCCAACGTCTCAGCCTCAACCGGGCGGCTGATCAAATAGCCCTGTACCTCATCGCAGCGCTCGGCTTTCAGGAACTCAAGCTGTTCTCCGCGCTCCACTCCTTCCGCCACGACCTTAAGCTTCAGGCCGTGAGCCATGGCAATGATTGCCCGGGTAATCGCCGCGTCTTCGCTGCCCTCACCCAAGCCACGGATAAACGCCTGATCAATCTTCACGTAATCCACCGGGATCCGCTTGAGATAGCTCAGGGATGAGTAACCAGTGCCAAAATCGTCAATGGCCAGTTTCACCCCGAGATCACGCAACTGCTGGAAGGTTGCGATGATGTGTTCGACGCTGTCCAGCAACTGGCTTTCGGTGAGTTCCAGCTCCAGCAGTTGCGGCGCCAGCCCGGTCTCTTCCAGCACCTGCCGCACCAGACTGACCAGCTTGCCTTGGCGCAATTGATGCACCGACAGATTGACCGACACCCGAATTGCTTCGAGTCCCTGCCGTTGCCACTCACAGGCTTGCCAGCAGGCCTGACGCAGCACGAACTCACCGATCGGGCCGATCAATCCGGTTTCTTCAGCCAGGCCAATGAAATCCCCCGGCGGCACGCGGCCCATGGTCGGATGATCCCAACGCACCAAGGCTTCGGCGGCATTCAACCTGCCAGTGGCCAGGCACAGTTTCGGTTGGTAAAACACCTTCAGTTGTTTGTCTTCGATGGCTTTGCGCAAGTGGTTTTCCAGCTGTAAACGCTCCAACGTGCTGGCTTGCAAGCTGTCGGTGTAAAACTGGAAATTATCGCCACCCAGGTGTTTGGCGTGCTGCATTGCCATGTTCGACTGACTGACCAGTGCCGATACTTCCCGCGCGCTGTCCGGCAACAAGCTGATGCCCATCGACGCGCTGAGCACCAGCTCATGCCCGTCAATGCTCACCGGCAAACGCAACTTGTTCGCCAGACGAGTCGCCACTCTCGCCAGGCTCGAAAGGTTGCCGTAGGAATTGAACAGCACGGCAAACTCATCACCGGAAAGGCGCGCGATGGTGTCTGCTTCAGGCAATGCATTCACCAGTCGCCGGGCCATTTTCTGCAATAACTGATCGGCGACTTCATGCCCCAGGCTGTCGTTGAGTTGCTTGAACCGATCGAGATTGATGTGCAGCAACGCCAGGCTGCGATAACCGCCCTGCCGCACTCGTTGATGAGCCTCGTTGAGTCGTTCGCGAAACATCGCGCGGTTGGCCAGACCGGTAAGTTCGTCGTAATGGGTCAGATAGCGCATACGCTGTTCGGACTCTCGACGAGCCGAGAGATCAGCGAAGAAGCCCACAATATGGCTCACATTTCCCCGGGCATCGCGCACGGCATTCAGTTGCAGCCATTGCGGATACATCTCGCCGTTCTTGCGGGTTTCCACCAATTCGCCCTGCCAGCTGCCTTGCTGCTCCAGCGCCTGATGTATCGCGGCGTAATGCCTACGCGCATCGCGACTGCATGGCAACTCAACGACATTGCGTCCGATCATGTCGTCGATGTCATAACCGGTCACCCGACTGAAGGCTTGATTGATCGCGATCAGGACGTAGTTAGGATCGAAAATCACGATCCCTTCGCTGGCCGCCTCGAACACGGTCGCCGCCAATTGCCGCTGCTCTTCCAGACTTTTGCTGGCGCTGATATCGCGGCGAGTGCCGACCATGCGAATCACCCGGCCGTTGTCGGCACGCTCGACTGCCCGCCCGCGGTCCTCGATCCAGACCCAGTGGCCGTCGCCATGCCGCACGCGATACTCGATTTGATAGTCCTCGGTGCGGCCCTTCAAATGCTCGACCAGCGCCCTTTTCAGCGCAGGAAGATCCTCGGGGTGAAGGCGCGGCTTGAGGTGACGCAATATCGCCGTGACCTGTTCCGGCTCCAGGCCGAACAATTCCTGAATTTGTGTGTGATGGACTTCGTCGGTTTGCAGATTCCAGTCCCACAACCCCAACTCGCTGGCCTTCAATGCCAGCGCCAGGCGCGCCTCACTCTTGCTCAGTGCCTGGTTGGCGGCGTCCAGTTCCAGGCTGCGCTGAGCGACTCGGTTTTCCAGGTCGACCTGGATCTCTCGCAATTCGTCCTCGGCACGTCGGCGCTGTTCTATCTCCTTGGCCAGCTTCTGATTGAGCTGATCACTGCAGCTTTGCGCCTGCTGCAGATGCTCGATCAGTGCCTGGTTCTGAAAGCGTCGCATCAAGCCCCGATCGATCAATCGATTGACTTGCCAGGCAACCACGCTCAACGCACCGAGCAGGATCAGCCCGAACCAGCCCCAACCTTGCTGCTGTTCGTCAGCCCCCCAAAACATATAGGCGATGGCCGGCAACAGGCAGGGCAAGGTGAATGACAGGAAGGCCGGCAAGCTGACCGCATAAGCCACGCTGGCCGAGAGCGCTGCGGCACCGATGAGGCCGAAGACCCAGGCTTGCTGAATGAAGTTATCGGCCGGAACCAGGGCGATGCCGGCACCGGCCAGGGTCAGACCGGTGAGGCCGGAGCCCAGCAAAAACATCCGCCGCCAGATGGGATGGGCCTGACGGTTGGGAATGGCCGAATCAAAGGCTGCGACCTGAATCACCCGCAATGCCACCAATGACAACAACCACACCAGCCAGACACTGACCAGGAAATAGCGCTGCGGGCTCCAGAGCAAACCGGCACAGACCAGGCCATTGATCAGCATGAACAACGTGGGCAGCAGCGAGCCTTGATACAACAGGCGCGTGCGTTCGACCGCCATTTCCATGGCGTACTGTTTACGGATCACCCGGGGTTCCACAGTGGGGCCCGACAGGTCGAAGCTGAGGGTCATAGGCGATGTTCTTGTTCTTATAATGATGAGCATGTGCCCGAAACTGCTCGGAGCATACACAAGCAATTGCCCGGACCAAACTGCTGCTGATCAATAAATCGCCAAATTTTTCGGACGCCGATGCCACTGAAAATGCTGAAGGCACGTCCCGACAATGCCTGCAGCCGATGACTGACCGGTCGTCCTTCGCATAACTTTCATCGGTTAAAGCGAAGCGGGGTTTGCCCGGTGTGTCGCTGCCCCCTAGAATGCCCCGATGCGCGATGATCTCTCCCTTCTGCTGAACTCCCTCAACGATGCCCAACGCCAGGCCGTAGCGGCCCCCGTGGGTCGTCAGTTGGTCCTGGCCGGTGCTGGTTCCGGTAAAACCCGAGTGCTGGTGCACCGTATCGCCTGGTTGATCCAGGTCGAAAACGCCTCGCCCCACTCCATCCTGTCGGTGACCTTCACCAACAAGGCCGCTGCCGAGATGCGCCAGCGCATCGAGCAGTTGATGGGCATCAACCCGGCCGGTATGTGGGTTGGCACCTTCCACGGCCTGGCGCACCGCCTTCTGCGGGCACACTGGCAGGAAGCGGGCTTAAGCCAGACCTTCCAGATTCTCGACAGCGATGACCAACAGCGGTTGGTCAAGCGGGTGATCCGCGAGCTCGGCCTGGACGAACAGCGTTGGCCGGCCCGTCAGGCCCAATGGTTCATCAACGGCCAGAAAGACGAAGGCCTGCGCCCGCAACACATTCAAGCCAGCGGCGACCTGTTCCTGGCAACCATGCGCGGTATCTATGAGGCCTACGAGGCCGCCTGCCTGCGTGCCGGTGTCATCGACTTCTCCGAATTGCTGCTGCGCGCACTCGATCTGTGGCGCGATCACCCAGGCCTGCTCGCTCATTATCAAAAGCGCTTCCGGCACATTCTGGTAGACGAGTTCCAGGACACCAACGCCGTGCAATACGCCTGGTTGCGACTGTTGGCCAAGGGTGGCGACAGCCTGATGGTGGTGGGCGACGACGACCAGTCGATCTACGGCTGGCGCGGCGCCAAAATCGAGAACATCTACCAGTATTCCGAAGACTTCCCGGACGCCGAAACCATTCGCCTGGAGCAGAATTATCGCTCCACCGCCGGCATCCTGAAGGCTGCCAACGCCTTGATCGCCAACAACACCGGGCGCCTGGGCAAAGAGCTGTGGACTGACGGCGGCGACGGCGAAGCGATCAACCTGTACGCCGCCTTCAACGAGCACGACGAAGCACGCTACGTTGTCGAAACCATCGAAAGCGCGCTGAAAACCGGCTTGTCTCGAAGCGATATCGCGATTCTGTACCGCTCCAACGCCCAGTCGCGGGTTCTGGAAGAAGCCTTGCTGCGCGAGCGCATTCCCTACCGCATCTATGGCGGTCAGCGCTTCTTCGAACGCGCCGAAATCAAGAACGCCATGGCCTACATGCGCTTGCTCGAAGGCCGCGGTAACGATGCTGCGCTGGAACGGGTCATCAACGTACCGGCCCGTGGCATCGGCGAGAAAACCGTCGAAGCGATCCGCGACCATGCGCGCCACAGCGATGTGTCGATGTGGGAAGCGATGCGCCAACTGGTGGCCAACAAAGGCCTGACCGGTCGTGCGGCCGGCGCTCTGGGCGCGTTTATCGAGCTGATCGAGAACCTCGCCGCCAAGTGCATGGAAATGCCGCTGCACCTGATGACCCAGACCGTCATCGAGCAGTCGGGGCTGATCGCCTATCACGAAGCGGAAAAAGGCGAGAAAGGCCAGGCCCGGGTAGAAAACCTTGAGGAACTGGTCAGCGCCGCGCGCAACTTCGAAAACAGCGAAGAAGACGAAGACCTGACGCCATTGGCGGCGTTCCTCGGTCACGCATCGCTGGAGGCCGGCGACACGCAGGCCGACGAGCACGAAGACAGCATCCAACTGATGACCCTGCACAGCGCCAAAGGCCTGGAGTTCCCTTACGTGTTCCTGGTGGGCATGGAAGAAGGCCTGTTCCCGCACAAGATGAGCCTGGAAGAACCCGGTCGCCTGGAGGAAGAGCGTCGTCTGGCCTACGTAGGCATCACCCGGGCCATGCAGAACCTGGTGATGACCTTCGCCGAAACCCGGCGCCTTTATGGCAGCGAGACCTACAACAAGGTGTCGCGCTTCGTACGCGAAGTTCCGAAAGGCCTGATTCAGGAGGTGCGGCTGTCCAACAGCGTCAGCCGTCCGTTCGGTGGCAACCAGTCGATGAGTGGCAGCAACCTGTTCAGCGGCAGCGAGATTCCGCAGACCGGCTTCAGCCTGGGCCAGACTGTGCGCCACTCGATCTTCGGTGACGGTGTGATCCTCAACTTCGAAGGCGCCGGGGCTCAGGCCCGGGTGCAGGTGAACTTCAGCGAAGGCAGCAAGTGGTTGATGCTGGGTTATGCCAAACTGGAAGCAATCTAGCCTTTCTGTGGGAGCGAGCTTGCTCGCGATAGCGGTAGGTCAGTCGACATTATTTCTGGCTGTCAGTCCGTCATCGCGAGCAAGCTCGCTCCCACAGGGTTCTGTGCTGGCCCTGACTGATCCGGGAGACGCAAACACATGGGCTCAGGCTTTTTTTCCTCCTGGACATTCTGGGCCCTGTTATCCGCGGCATTCGCGGCAATAACCGCCATTTTCGCGAAAGTCGGCATCGAAAACGTCAACTCCGACTTCGCCACCCTGCTGCGTACGATAGTGGTATTGGTCAGCCTGGCCTTGATTTTGTACGCCACGGGCCAATATCAGTCCTTGGGATCGATCTCTGCGAAGAGCTACCTGTTCCTGCTGTTGTCGGGCCTTGCCACCGGTGCATCGTGGATCTGCTATTTCCGCGCACTCAAGGTCGGTCCGGCGTCACTGGTTGCTCCAGTGGATAAACTCAGCGTGGTGCTGGTGGCTGTCCTTGGCGTTGTCCTGCTGGGTGAAAAACTCGACTTGCGCCAATGGGGCGGAATAGGCCTGATCACGGTCGGGGTGGTCATGCTTGCCCTGCGACGCTAGGCAAGCGTCCTACAAGCCCTGTCCACTCATCTGACAGATCAAAGTCAAAAGGCCTTATTGCACGGACTGGAGCTGAACACGACCTGTCAGGCAAAAGCCCGAAACACTCTGCCGCTAGCCAGCAACACTTCACCTGTGCAACATGGCGCGCGTGCCTTCCACAAATGGGAATTCCCTTTATGAAACGTTTTCTTAGCATCGCCATGGCGTTGTGCATCGGCCTGACGATGAGTCTCGACGTCAATGCCGCCAAGCGCTTCGGTGGTGGCAAAAGCGCAGGCGCTGCGCCGACTCACCAGACCAGCCAGATGGCTCCTTCTTCTCCAGGCATGGGCGGCGCTGCGGCGACCGCTGGTGCTGCCGGTGCCGCTGGCGCTGCTGCCAAGGCCGGTGGCGCATCGCGCTGGCTCGGCCCACTGGCCGGTATCGCGGCCGGTGGCCTGCTCGCATCCATGTTCATGGGTGACGGCTTCCAGGGCATGCAGATCTTCGACATCCTGATCATGGCCGTCATTGCGTTCCTGGTCTTCCGTTTTATCGCCGCCCGTCGTCGCAAGCAGCAGGAGCAGTACGCTCCGGCTGGCCACGCGCCGATGCAACGTGAGGCGTTCGAACAAAAGCCTGCCGGCGGTTCGATCTTCGGTGGTTCGGCAGCGCCTGTTGCCGCTCGCCCGGTGATCAACGCCCCAGCCTGGTTCAACGAAGGAAACTTCGTCGAAGCGGCACGCAATCACTTCCAGTCCCTGCAACAGCACTGGGACGCCAACGAAATGGACAAGATCGCCGAGTTCGTGACTCCGCAAATGCTGGAGTTCCTCAAGCGTGAACGTGCTGACCTGGGCGACGGCTTCCAGTCCACCTACATCGATAACCTCAATGTACAGCTGGACGGTGTGGACGATCGCGCCGACAAGACCATCGCCACCCTGACCTTCACTGGCCTGTCGAAAACCTCGCGTTTCGACCAGGGCGAAGTCTTCAGCGAAAGCTGGAACATGGAACGTGCACAGGGCGAAAACCAGCCTTGGCTGGTAGCCGGTATCCGCCAGAACGGCTGATCACCCTCCGCGTTTCACTTGTTGTAAACAAAACCCCGGCCCAGGCCGGGGTTTTCTATTTCGCGGTTGCATCTATAGCAAGCTACTGTATAAACCGCCCCATATAAACCGCGCCATACAAGCAAGAGGATCCCGGACGTGGAAGAAATCATCGAACAACTGCGTGAAGCCAACGAACCGGTACCGGTCCCCTTGGAGTTGCCCGACGAAGACCTGCTGGTCGAAATCGAAGAACAACTGTTCATCGACATTCCGTTCGTCTTCAGAGAATTTCTGCTGACCGTCAGCGATGTGGTCTACGGCAGCCTGGAACCGGTCACCGTGACCGACCCGCAATCCCACACCTACCTGCCCGACGTTGCCGCCAACGCCTGGGACGCCGGCGTCGATCGCAGCCTGATCCCGATCTGCCAGGACGGTGATGACTACTATTGTGTCGAAGAAGACGGCACCGTGGTGCTTTGGCAGGCCGAAGAAGAACTGATCGCCGAAGAGACCTGGGAGTCGGTTTGGCACTGGGCACGGGACGTCTGGCTGGAAAGCTGATCCAGTCAACGTCGCGGGGTGGTCAATGCCCGGACGACTCCTTGTGATTGTCGAGGGTTTCCAGCAACGCCACCTGCATCCGCGTATGCACACGAATGAACCAGCGCCACAACAGCGCCGCCACGGCGGCCGCGACCACGGCGATCAGTACCAGCAACTTGTTGGTCGGCAGAATACTGGCCGACAAGGCTGCCAGCAGAAAAAAGATCACCAGCAGCGACAGGATCGGGATCACTTCGGCGATCACCCGGCGCACTCGCTGCGTGTGGCGCCCGGCCATCTCCGGCTTCACGCCCATTTCCGCGAGCAACATCGACAGCGCCTTTAGCTTGCGGTACGCCGCAATCAAAAAAGGCAGCGATAACAACAGCGCCCCGCCCCAGATCAACGCCTTTTGCCAGCTCGGATCGCTGATCCAGCCTTGCAGGTAAGCCGACATGCGTTCGGCGAAGTACGCGCCCGAGAAGAAGATCGCGATCACTAGCGCCAGATTGACGCCCACCTGCAGCAAGATCCTGCGAATCATGGATGCCAGTAACGCGCCCTCACCCTGCGGCTGGATGCTGCGCAGCCATTCGCCATACATCCCCAGCACTCGTCCCAAGCGTTCTGGCATCGCGCTGGCGAGCTTGATCGACAATGGATCGGCCGCACGGATCAGATAAGGCGTCAGCAAGGTCGTGATCACCGAAACCGCCACAGCCACGGGGTATAAAAAGTTACTGGTGACCTGCAACGTCATGCCCAGTGCCGCGATGATGAAAGAGAATTCGCCAATCTGTGAAAGACCCATCCCGACTCGCAGCGAGGTACGTCCGTCATTGCCGGCGATAAATGCACCAAGGCCGCAGGACAACATCTTGCCGAGCACCACGGCTACGGTGATTACCGCGATTGGCCAGGCGTACTGAAGCAGGATCGCCGGATCGAGCATCAGCCCGATGGCCACAAAGAAAATCGCACTGAAAAGATCGCGAACCGGTTCAATCAAACGCTCGATTTTCAGCAGTTGCCGGGATTCCGCCATGATCGCGCCGATCAGGAATGCACCGAGGACCATGCTGTATTCAAGCTTGACCACTAGCAGGCAGAAGCCAAAACACAGGCCCAGCACCGTGATCAGCAGCATTTCGTTGCTTTCGAATCTGGCGACGTAGGCCAGCAACCGCGGCACCATCAGGATGCCAATGACCAAGGCGACGATCATGAACAGCGACAGCTTGCCGACCGTGGAAAACACTTCGCCGGAGCTGACCGTACCGCTGACCGCGATGCTGGACAGCAGTGCGATGATGCCGATGCCCAGAATGTCTTCGACGATCAGCACTCCGAATATCAACTGGGCAAACCGCTCGTTCTTCAGCTTCAGATCGTTGAGCGCCTTGACGATGATGGTGGTCGAGGAAATCGCCAGGATCGCGCCGAGGAACAGTGAATCCATGGTGTTCCAGTCGAACCAGCGACCGATCTCGTAGCCGATCCAGATCATCAGCACGATTTCCAGGAATGCCGCGATGAATGCCGTGGCACCGACCTTGAACAACTTGCGCAGGCTGAACTCCAGGCCCAGGCAGAACATCAGGAATATCACACCGAGCTCGGCCAGGGTCTTGATGGTTTCTTCGTCGTGGATCAGGCCGAATGGCGGGGTGTGCGGGCCAATGATGAAACCGGCGACGATGTATCCCAGTACCACCGGTTGCTTCAGGCGATGAAAGACCACGGTGACCACGCCTGCGATCAACATGATCACTGCCAGATCCTGAATGAAACTGATGGCATGCATGGCGTGAGACTCCCTGGGTGGTATTGCTCGATCCCCGGACGCAGGAAAAGTCTGATCGAGCAGAACAAAAATCGGAATTGCACGTAGGAAATGCCCTTGAGGCGGGGCTTTTTTGCAGGGTAACACCGCGACTTCAGACAGAAAGGCGGTGCAATATATGGAAACAGATCGATCCGGCGTGACGGCGACCCGGCACCCGGCGTCCCGATAACTGTTGGTTTGAAAAAAAACCGCCGAGGCACCCGCAGAGGTGCATCCCTCAAACCTGGCCTTGACCCGTGAGAATGCTATGGAACCCGGAAACGCCCAGCTGTCGATGACGGTATTGATGACCCCCGACATGGCCAATTTCTCTGGCAATGTTCACGGCGGCACCCTGCTCAAATACCTCGACGAAGTGGCCTACGCCTGCGCCAGCCGTTATGCCGGCCGCTATGTGGTGACCTTGTCGGTGGATCAGGTCATTTTCCGTGAGCCGATCCATGTCGGCGAACTGGTGACCTTCCTGGCCTCGGTCAACTACACCGGCAACACCTCCTTGGAGGTGGGCATCAAAGTGGTGACCGAGAACATCCGCGAACGCTCGGTGCGCCATACCAACAGTTGCTTCTTCACCATGGTCGCGGTGGATGAGCAGCGTAAACCTGCATCGGTACCACCGCTGCAACCGCAGAACAGCGAAGACAAGCGCCGCTATATGCAGGCCCAGCAGCGTCGGCAGATTCGTCAGGAGCTGGAAAAGCGCTATCAGGAAATCAAGGGCGACGCCTGAGCTGGTCTGTCAGGCTGATGGTGTTCGTTAGATAGCCATTCGCGAGCAAGCCCGCTCCCACACTGGATCTATGCAATACCGAAGATCAAATGTGGGAGCCTGCTCGCGAATGGGGGCAACGCAGAATCAAAGGCTGATCGAGGTCGCCTCGAACCGCACCCGCGGATGGGCAATCCGGTCCTGAGCCCGAACCAGTTCCAACTCGTAGCTGGCACAAGCCTGGGTTTCCAGCAGCACTTCATGCACCGCCGATGCCGTGAACTCGAACGCGGCCACCAGGCTGTCGCCCAGCAGCACACGCGCCAGGAACAGGCCGGACGTCAGATCGCCCACGCCCACCGGCTGACGCGGGAACGCCAGCAACGGGCGCTGCAAATGCCAGCTGCCTTCGGCCGTCACCAGCAGCATCTCGAAGACCTCAGCAGACTTGCCTGGGTAGTCCAGATGCTTGACCAGCACCGCTTTCGGACCGCGCACCAGCAATGCACGCGCCATTGCCAGGCAATCGAACAGCGATTGCGGCTTGCGTCCGGAGAAGCTGTCCAGCTCCAGCTGGTTCGGGCACATGAAGTCCGCCACGGCGGCGGCCTCCTCCAGCAGAAAATCACTGACCTCCGCCGGAACACTGCAGCCCTTCTCCGGATGCCCCATGACCGGGTCACACAGGTACAGCGCCTTGGGGTTCATCGACTTGATCCGCTCCACCCCCGTCAGGATCGCCCGGCCCTGGGCCGCACTGCCGAGGTAACCGGAGAGCACCGCATCGCAGTTGCCCAGCTCGCCAATCGCCGCGATGCCCTCGACCAGGTCAGGTATCTGGTGCGGCGCCAACACTTCACCGGCCCACTGACCGTACTGGGTGTGATTGGAGAACTGCACGGTGTTGAGCGGCCAGACATTCACCCCGACCCGTTGCATCGGGAAAACCGCGGCACTGTTGCCGGCGTGACCGAATACCACGTGGGACTGGATAGCGAGCAAATGCGGTGTACGTTTCATGCGGTGGATTTCCGTAAAACGATTGAAATTCTAGCCGCGCAGTATGCGACTAAACGCAGCCTGTACGACAGACCAGCGACACAGTTAAGCTGACACTATCTTGTTGGAGCACCCTGTTGATGCTGACCCTTGGAAATATATTCGTGCTGATGCTGTTCGCCACTGCCGGCGCATGGCTATGGCACAACCACGGCTTGCGCGAGCGCGCGCTGGAGCGGGTCAAGCAGCATTGCGGCAAACTCGGGATCGAATTGCTCGACGGCAACGTGGCCTTGAAAAGAATCGCATTCATCAGGGATGCCAGTGGTCGGCGACGCCTGGCCCGTGTGTATAACTTCGAGTTCACCGTGACGGGCGAAACCCGCCACAACGGTACCATCACCCAGTTCGGCGCTCACAGCGCACAGATTGAGCTGGCGCCCTACCCGGTCCCGTTCGACGAAACCGAACCGGTGGTCGAAGTGGCGAAACCTCGCGCTGAAGTGATCGAGCTGAGCCAGTGGCGTCAGGAACACACCAAGTGGCGACCTTGAGTCATTAACCCGATCCGGATCGACATGCTGCCAGCTCACGCTGCAGTCGTTCTGCATTCTGCGTTTCACTGAAAATCAGCTCGATACGCGAATCCTGCCGCCATTCACTGGGCTGCCAGTCCAGCACCGAGTTATCCACAGCGTTCGCCGAGACCCACCCGTGGGCGCTGTGGATAACCAGCTTCGCCCGCTTCCAGCCAAGGCAGTCAAGCCACCGGCCAACCAGAGCGGCATCAAACACCTGGCTTGGGTGCCAACGCCATCCGATGCTCCAGCCTCCGTCCTGTTCCTGACTCAAGCAAATGGGCAACGCGGGATCACTCCAGACCGCCGGCAGCTGCGCCAATCCCTTGGGCAAGACGAAGTTATCCACACCTGCCAGCGCTTTGGCATTCAGCCCCGGCAACTCGCTCAAGGGTAAAGCCGCCTGCTGCGTCCAGTGCAGGGGGAGCGGCGGCAATTGCCCGGTGATTCGCTGGCGGCTTTCTTCTTCGAGCCCTTCAGACTTGTTCAACAGTAATAATCCCGCATGGCCCAGCGCTTGCTGTTGAACATCCGGCAGCGGTTTGCCCGCGGCGAGCGACTGGGCATCCAACACCAGCACACAAGGCTGGACAGCCAACACGCCTTGCCACGGCGCTTCGCTCAATTGCCTGAGCAACTGCGCCGGATGCCCCAGCCCCGAGGGTTCGATGAACAGCCGATCCGGTTGTGCCTTGCGCAACAAGCGCCCAAGACCAATCTGAAACGGCGCACCGTTGACGCAACACAAGCAGCCCCCGGCCACTTCCCCCAGTGCGATACCATCGGCGTCCTGGGTCAGTAGCGCAGCGTCGAGACCGATCTGGCCAAACTCGTTGATCAACACCGCCCACCGCTCGCCAGCCGGGCGCTGGGCCAGCAGGTGCTTGATCAGGCTGGTCTTGCCGGCACCCAAGGGGCCGGCAATGACATGAGTGGGGATATTCTGCAGCATGGTTGATGATTTCTGAGGAGGTGATGGATGCGGTTGATTGGCTTGGCATTGCTCCTGGCACTCGTTTCAGGCGAAGCGCTGGCCCAGGCTTGTGTGGTTCATAGCCAAGGCGAGCGGCTTGATGTCCAGGTTTGCCAGCAGAACCGCAACATCCCGCCAAAACTCTTCGCCGATGGTTTCTGCCAACCGAACCTGGCTGGGCAGAACGTCGATGTGCAGTATGTCGATCAATGTCCCGGTGGCGCATTTGGTATCTGCAGCAACGCCCAAGTCGCCAATATGCCCTACCGACAGGATATTCACTATTACGGCGTTGCCACCGACGCGGCGTATTTGCAGCCGTACTGCGAGGCCCAGAACCAAGGCGCCTGGATCAGGCCCTGAAGCGCCAGCAGAGGATCAGGCAGCCTCTTCGTACCAAGGGCCGAATGGATCAGGCA
The DNA here is from genome assembly GCF_002236115.1 of Pseudomonas jessenii. Classification (GTDB taxonomy): domain Bacteria; phylum Pseudomonadota; class Gammaproteobacteria; order Pseudomonadales; family Pseudomonadaceae; genus Aquipseudomonas; species Aquipseudomonas jessenii. Next base: position 561,202 of record NZ_NIWT01000005.1, read on the forward strand.
GCAAATGCCAGCCCTCTACGCCCAGCGCCATTTCCTCATCGGTCAGCAGGCATGCGTCCAGCTCGGCCGCAAGCTGCGTGAAGTCGATGTTCTGGCCGATGAAAACCAGTTCCTGACGACAGTCCCCGCTGTCAGCGGTCCAGTTTTTCATGATCCCGGCGGTACTTTCTTCGTCTTGCGGCCATTGGTTTTTCGGTACGAAACGCCACCAGCGTCCGGCGAAGCCGTAGCGCATCAAACCACCGGCCTGAGACCAGCTGCCGGCATCCATGTGCTTGCTCGCCAGCCAGAAAAAGCCCTTGGAGCGCAGCAGTTTGCCGTTGTCCCAAGGACCGTCGATGAAGTTGAAGAAACGCTGTGGATGGAACGGTCGGCGAGCCCGGTAAGCACTGGAAGCAATGCCGTATTCTTCGGTTTCCGGCACATGTTCGCCGCGCAGCTCCTGCAACCATCCCGGTGCCTGGGCAGCCTTTTCGAAGTCAAAACGACCGGTGTTGAGAATCTTGTTCAAGGGGATTTCACCCATCGACATCGCAATGATTTCCGCCCTGGCGTTGAGCCGTTCAAGTATGGCGATCAACTCCTCACGCTGGTGGCTGCTGATCAAGTCGATCTTGCTGAGCAAAATCACATCGGCGAACTCGACCTGCTCAATCAACAGATCGGTAATCGAACGTTCGTCTTCCTCCCCTAGTGTTTCTCCTCGGGAAGCCAGGCTATCGGCAGCCTGGTAATCGAGCAGGAAGTTCATGCCATCGACCACCGTGACCATGGTGTCCAGACGTGCGATGTCGTTGAGGCTCTGGCCGTTTTCATCGCGGAAGGTGAAGGTTTCCGCCACCGGCAGCGGTTCGGAAATACCGGTGGACTCGATCAGCAGGTAGTCGAAGCGACCCTCCCTGGCGAGTTGGCTCACTTCCTCCAGCAAATCTTCACGTAACGTACAGCAAATACACCCGTTACTCATTTCCACTAACCGTTCTTCAGCGCGATTAAGGCTGACATCGCGCTGGACTTCGGTGCCATCGACGTTGATTTCGCTCATATCGTTGACGATGACTGCAACCCGCAAGCCATCGCGATTACGTAGTATGTAATTAAGAAGTGTACTTTTTCCGGCACCAAGAAAGCCGGAGAGAACGGTCACGGGGAGTCGATTGGACATCTGCATATTCCTCACAGGGATGCCCGGTCGCTGTGTCGGGCTTACATAATGTTATACTGTAACAACACAAATAAACCATCCCCTCTTGCTCAGCAGGGCGAACGACAGGATGCTGAACGCCGCGACCCTCGTGAGAAAACCCATGCGCAACACCCTTAAACCCGCATTGATCATGCTCTCCCTGCTGGTGGCTGCCGACGCGATGGCACAGGTCCCGAGCCTGGCCAAGTGCACTCGCAGCGCCAACCTGCTGGCCTGCGTGGATGCAGATGGCAACGCCTACAGCGTCAATACCGCCGGAAGCACGATCTATTTGCGGGGTTTCGAAGTAGCCGGAAAACGCTATTGGGCACAGACCAGCAGCCGCTACGGCCAGCTTACGTTTTTCACCGGTATCGCTTCCGACGGCGAGACCTGGGTTGGCTACAACCGGCGCGTCGGCTGGACCACGATCAACCGGTTTTCCAGCTCCGGCGGAAGCAGCGCCAGGTTCACCTGCAGCCGGATCGCTGGCTGTTAGGCCGGCTTGTTTTTCTGCTCTTGCTGCCAGGCAAATGACGTCTGTGCATGATGAAGACCTGTTCATGAAAAAGGCATCGTCGACTTGATCGTAATACTATAACATTACCAATCAACTCCCACGATGGACCTGCTCATGAATGCGCTGACTCTGCCGGATATCGCCGCGCAGGCCTCACGCCAAGCCCTGCCACTGGAGTGGGTGGGCATGTGCGGCATTGCGCTTCCCGTTTTGTTTGAGGGCCAACGACTGAATGCAAAGGCCGATGCCGGCGTGAGCCTCGACGATGGCAACGCGCGTGGCATTCACATGTCACGGCTCTATCTGGCACTTGAATTGTTGGAACAGGAAAGCCTTTCAGCGGCTTTATTGCGGCGGGTTTTGCAGCGTTTTCTTGAGAGCCATGAAGGGCTTTCCAGCAGCGCTCACTTGACCCTTCACGCCGATTTGTTGCTGAAAAGGCCCGCGCTAATTAGTCCATTGGCTGGCTGGAAAAGCTATCCAGTCAGCATCGAAGCACGTTTAAAAAACGCAATGTTCCACGTGGAACTAAAAATCGAGGTGCCTTATTCCTCAACCTGCCCGTGTTCTGCTGCTCTTTCTCGACAGTTGATTCAGCAGCAGTTCGTCGATGATTTCGCCAACAAGCCACTGCAACACGCCGACGTTTTAGCGTGGCTCGGCTCCACGAATGGCATCGTCGCCACACCTCACAGCCAACGCAGCAGCGCAAAGTTGCGCGTACGGCTGGCTGATTTTTTAGACGAGTTGCCTCTGATCGCCGTCATCAATGACGCCGAAGCCGCACTCGGCACAGCCGTTCAAACAGCGGTAAAACGCGCCGACGAACAGGCCTTCGCCCTCGCCAATGGTCAGAACCTGATGTTCTGCGAGGACGCCGCACGCCGCTTGAATCTGGCCCTGAAGCGCTCCACGGGCATTAACGCCTTCCACATTCGTGTGATCCACGCCGAAAGCCTGCACGCCCACGACGCCGTAGCCGAAAGCCGTTTCAACTGGGAGGTCGCATGATCGGTTGCCACGCCTTGCGCTGGGGCGCACCGGGGCAGCCACTGACGCCAGCGCTGGACTTCGAACTGTCGAAGGGCAGCCTGACCGCCATCATCGGTGCGAACGGCTCCGGGAAAAGCAGCCTGCTGAAGGTCATCGCCGGCTTGCAAAAACCGTTGGCCGGAAAGGTTCGACTGGATGTTCCACTCAAGGGCGGTGTGTCGTTCCTGCCCCAGCAACAACACTTGGACAGGCAATTTCCGATCAGCCTTCAGGCATTGGTCGCCGCCGGTTTCTGGGGCAACAAACAATCACCGGTAATCCGTAGCCAACGACTGGCAACCGTCCTCGAAAACTGGTGCCTGAATGGCCTGGAAGATCGACCCTTGATGGCCCTTTCCGGCGGCGAATTGCAACGCGCCCTGCTCGCCCGATTGAGCCTGACAGACGCACCCGTGCTGTTGCTCGATGAACCCCACGCGGCCCTCGATGAGCTCGGTCAGGCATTACTCTGGAAACACATACACGATTGGCACCTCGACGGCCGGACACTGGTGGTCGTGTGCCATGACCTCGCCGCTGTTCGCGAGCACATCCCACATACATTGCTGATCAAAAGCAACGGTTGTGTATTCGGCCCGAGCGCCGAACTGATCCGCCAACAACCTCAATCGCAGGTGGCCTGATGATCGCTGCCGCGCATCTCTGGCAACCGTTCCACGAATTCGTGTTCATGCGCCGAGCGCTTCTCGGTGGATTGGTCCTGGCATGCAGCACGGCGCCCCTGGGGGTATTTCTGATCCTCAGACGCATGAGCCTGATCGGTGATGCCGTCGCCCACGGCATCCTCCCCGGTGCGGCGTTAGGTTTCTGGTTTGCCGGGTTGAGCCTCCCGGCGTTGACCATCGGTGGCCTCGGCGCGGGCCTGAGCATGGCAGGCCTCGCAGCCTGGATTACGCGACGCACCGGCCTGCGAGAGGACGCCAGCCTCGCGGCGATCTACCCGATTTCCCTGGCCGGTGGCGTGCTGATTCTCGGCATCGCCGGCAAACGCCTGGACCTGTTGCACCTGCTGTTTGGTTCCGCGCTGGCAGTCGACGGCCCGACCTTGACCGGCATGCTTTGGGTCTCAGGCCTGAGCCTGATGGCCATGGTACTAATCTACAAACCACTGCTGCTCGACACCCTCGACCCGCTTTTTCTGCAAACCGTCAGCCGGCTCGGCCCACTGGCCCACGGCGTATTCCTGACGCTGGTGGTGTTGAATCTGGTCATCGGCTTCCAGGCGATCGGCGCGTTGATGGTAGTCGGCCTGATGATGTTGCCTGCCGCCGCGGCACGTTTCTGGAGTCGCCGCCTGCCAATACTGATCGTCGTCGCCGCAGTGCTCGGCAGCCTCTCGGTATGGCTCGGTTTATTGATCTCATTCTATTACTCGCTGCCCAGTGGCCCGGCAATCGTGCTGGTGGCCGGCGGTGGATATCTGTTGTCCGTGGTGTTTGGGCCGGTGCACGGCTTGCTGCGCCGCCCGCCTTTGCTCACATCCCAATGAGGTGTTAACCGATGCGCGCTTTACTTGTGCTGTTCAGCTTGATGGTGTCGATGTCACTATCTGCCGCCGAAAAACTTCAGGTGGTCACCAGCTTCAGCATCCTTGCCGACATGACCCGGCAGGTTGGCAAGGATCATATCCAGATCACCAACATGGTCGGCCCGGACGCGGATGCCCACACCTACGAGCCGACACCGGACGACGCCAAAGCGCTGCTCAAGGCCAGGCTCATCATCAAGAACGGCCTGGGTTTCGAGCCCTGGCTGGATCGCCTGGTGACGAGCACGGAGACTCGGGCGCCGGTCATCAGCGCAAGCCACGGTGTCATACCCCGTAGCCTGGATGAAGACGGCGAAACCGTTCCCGACCCGCACGCCTGGCATAACCTAGCGAACACCGAGCTGTACATCACCAACATCACCAAAGCGCTGATCGCCGCTGACCCGGCGAACACCGCCGACTATGAGCGCAACAGCCAGCTGTACCTGAAACAGGTCTACGCCCTGCTCGCCGAAGCCAAGGCCAAACTCGGCTCACTGCCACCGGGCAACCGCAAGGTCGTGACGTCCCATGATGCCTTCGGTTATCTCGGCCAAGCCTACGGCATCGAGTTCATGGCGCCTCAAGGCCTGTCCACCGAGCGCGAGCCTTCAGCCGCCGAAGTGGCCGCACTGATTACCCAGATTCGTCAGGCCAAGGTCAAGGCGGTGTTCATGGAAAACATCAAGGACGCCCGCCTGCTCAAGCAGATCGCCGATGAAAGCGGCGCTCAGATCGGCGGCACGCTGTACTCCGATGCCCTGGCGGCGAGTGGTCCGGCCAGCACCTTCACAGGGTTGTTCGAGTACAACCTCAACACCCTTTACAACGCGTTGAGCAAGCCATGATCCGCAAGAACCCCTCTGGAGATTTACCGCTGATTGCCGAATCGGCCTACGTCGACAAGACGGCAATCATCTGCGGCAAAGTGGTGATCGGCGAGAACGTGTTCGTCGGCCCCTACGCGGTGATACGCGCTGACGAGGTCGATGACTCGGGCGACATGCAGCCGATCAGCATCGGCGCCAACTCGAACATCCAGGACGGCGTGGTGATCCATTCCAAATCCGGTGCGGCGGTGACCATTGGCGAGTTCAGTTCCATCGCCCACCGCTCGATCGTGCATGGCCCCTGCACCGTGGGCAATCGAGTGTTCATCGGCTTCAACAGCGTGCTGTTCAACTGCGTGGTCGGCGACGGTTGCGTGGTGCGGCACAACTCGGTGGTCGATGGTCGTGACCTGCCTGAAGCTTTCTACGTACCTTCCACCACGCGGATCGGCCCAAACACCGACCTCTCGCAATACCCGCCGGTGAGCGTCAGTGCTTCGGAATTTTCCGAAGATGTGGCGCGCACCAACGTCGACCTGGTACGCGGCTACAAAGCCCTGCAAAACGAGTTCTGAGCATGAGTAGCGTGCTGATTCGCAATGCCCGCGTTGCTGGAACCGGTCGCGGAACAGATTTTACCGATCAGCACACTGGCGGCCAGAACCAGCCATCGTGTCAGGACAAATTACCTGGCACGACAAACGTCTTAATGAAGCACCCCTACGGTTTATGCGATAACGCTCGTTAGAAGCACCAGAGTACGCCGACCATGATCCAGATCACCCTGCCCGATGGTTCATTGCGTGAGTACGATCAGCCGCTGTCCGTGCACGAAGTGGCCGCCAGCATCGGCCCCGAACTGGCCATCGCGGCCGTCGCGGGAAGGGTCAATGGTGTACTGGTGGACTGCGAATACCTGATCGAGGCGGATGCCCGGGTCAGCATTGTCACCCCCCGGGAGCCGGACGGCCTGGAGATCCTGCGTCGCTCCTGTGCATTGATGCTGGCCATGGCGGTCAAGCAACTCCACCCTCATGCGCAATTGCGTGCGGGAAAGGAACTGGGTGACGGTTTCTATTACGAGTTTGCAGTCGAGCAACCGCTGACCCCCGCAGACCTGCCTCTAATCGAAGCGCGCATGCAGTCATTGGCAGCAACCAATCACTCGATCCGTCGTCGGCCGGCGCGCGAAGCCGTGTCGCTGTACCGTCTGGGGGACGCCGAGTACCAGAGCCATGGACCGCACGTCCCAACCACCAAAGTCTTGCAGGCGTTTGCCCTCGATCACATCAGCGGCACGTTGCAACAACGGATCTACGGCACCTGCTGGTCCAGCCATCAGGAGCTGCAACACTGGCGCGTTCCACCCCATGTGGTCGTCGTGAGCATGGATGAACGCCAGGCGACTTATGCACAAGCGGTGACCGAGTCCTTGCGCCAAAAAGGCGTGCATGCAAAGGCCGACCTGCGAAACGAAAAGGTCCGCTACAAGATTCGCCAGCACAGCCAGACCGTGCCGTTCCTGGTCGTGGTTGGCGAAATGGAACAGGCTGGGGGGTTCGTCAGTGTGCGCAGTCGCACGGGGGAGGATTTTGGCCGGATGGCTGTCGAGGCGGCGTGTGAGTGGTTAAGTCGGCCGGGGATTCAGGGCGGCTGAACGGACGCTTTCGCGAGCAGGCTCGCTCCCACAGGGGATTTGTGTTCGACACATAACCAATGTGGGAGCGAGCCTGCTCGCGAAGCTTTTTAAGCTCTTGGCTTCACCGTGCCACAATCCTGCCCCAACCAGACGGCGCGGGATTCGAGGCTGCCCTTCTGCTGAATGCCGGTGGCGTTGAACGTCCCGTTGACCTTGGTGGTGAATTCGCGATCACTGAGGAACGTCGCCACGCCGGCTCCCTGGGCTTTCGGGCAGCTGAAACGGAATTTCCACTGATTGCCGGAGCGGTCGGTGATTTCCTGTTTGCAGCCCGACTGCGGATCGGTCAGCGGAATGTCGTCGGTCTTGACCTGTTCAGGGGTCAGGCACGCCCGGATCCCTTTGCCGCCCATGGTGATGCCCTGCTTTTCCAGCTGCGCACGTTGCTCGGGGGTCATCTGGTTCTGGATCTGGCCGAGGATCAATTGCAGGTCCGGCATATTCTGCTCGTCGACCTTCATGTTGCTCGTGGTCAGCTCCCACAATCCTGGTTGCAGCATTTGCGCGTGAGCGGCCACAGGAAGTGCCAAACCCAGTGCCATGGCCAAACCCAGCAGACGAACGTTCATCGAGTAACTCCTGATCAGTAGTGGCCGTTAGACGTCAGCCGCGGGCTTCGGTTCATGGTCGAATTAATTAGCGACATTCTGCACGGAACATGGTCTGTTAGGCACTGAATCTTCAGGAGCAAGGCAGCCCCCATGGATTACTTCGGACCACATATTTTCGGTTATACCATCGCCCTGTTGCACTCGCTGGGCATGATTGCGGCCATACACGCCGTGTTGACCGTCCGTACCGCCCAAGGCTCGATCGCCTGGGCCCTGTCGCTGTTTTTCATCCCTTACCTGACGCTGATCCCTTACCTGATGTTCGGCCGCAGCACCTTTGATGGCTACATCAAGGCCCGGCGGCAGGCCAACGACGAGATGCGCAAGGCTGTTTCCGAACTCAACTGGCGACCCTGGGTAGAAGAAGCCCTCACCGCCCGCGCTTCGTCTGCCTACGCCTCACTCAGAGCGATGCCCAAGCTCGGACACATGCCCTGCCTGGCCAATAACCAGATGCGGTTGCTGATCAACGGCCAGTCGACGTTCGAGGCCATTTTCGATGCCATCGGCCAGGCGAAAGAGGCCGTGCTGATCCAGTTTTTCATCGTCCACGACGACCGTCTCGGTCAACGCCTGCAGACTTTGCTGTTGAAGAAAGCCGCCGAAGGCGTAGCGATCTATCTGTTGTATGACCGAATCGGCAGCCATTCCCTACCCAACGGCTACGTGCAGGCCTTGCGTGATGGCGGGGTCGAGGTCAAGGCTTTTGGCCCCCGTAATGGCTGGTTCAATCGCTTTCAGGTGAACTTCCGTAACCATCGCAAAATTGTGGTGGTGGACGGCATTCTCGGCTTCGTTGGCGGGCACAACGTCGGTGATGAATACATGGGCGAGAAACCGCCCCTGGCCCCTTGGCGCGATACCCACGTGCAAGTGCGCGGGCCAGTGGTGGCGTGCATGCAGGAGTCTTTCGCTGAAGACTGGTTCTGGGTGGCTCATGCCCTGCCGCCACTGATCCTGCCCGAGGTTTATCCGGAAGACGGCGTGCTGTGCCAGTTGCTCGCCAGCGGGCCGGCAGACGCCTACGAAACCTGTTCTCTGTTCTTTGTCGAAGCGATCCATGCAGCGACGGAACGGATCTGGATCACCAGCCCGTACTTCATCCCCGATGAAGCCGTATTCGCAGCGTTGCGTCTGGCGGTCCTGCGGGGTGTGGATGTGCGGCTGCTGTTGCCGTCTCGACCCGACCATCGAATCGTCTACGCCGCCTCCAGCCTCTACGCCTTCGAAGCCGTGCGCGCCGGTGTTCGGGTGTTCCGTTACGAGCCCGGTTTCCTGCACCAGAAAGTGGTGTTGATCGACTACGAAATCAGCGCCATCGGCAGCGCCAATCTGGACAACCGTTCGTTCCGGCTGAATTTCGAAGTGATGTTGCTGACCGTCGACAGCGCCTTTGCCGCAGAGGTGGAACAGATGCTCAACGATGATTTCGCCAACGCCCACGAAATCGCCAAAGGAGAAGGCCGGGAGACTCACCGCCTGCAGCAGGTCGGCATGCGGGTCGCCCGGCTTATTTCGCCGGTTCTCTAGAGGTAGATATCGTCACGGGTCCATGGCAGTTCATGACTGCCATCGGCGTGGGCCTTCACCGCGAGAATCTGATGCAGGTTGATCCAGCCCCGGGCAAAGGCGTAAGCGCAACCGGCCAGGTACAACCGCCAGATACGCAGGGCTTGTTCCGGTACGAGTCTAGAGGCCGCTTCGAGGTTGTCCTCCAGGCGTTCGCTCCAGTGATCGAGCGTACGTGCGTAGTGCAGACGCAAGCTCTCGACGTCGACGATTTCCAGCCCTGCCTCACTGATCTCGGCAGAGATCATCGACAGGTGCGGCAGCTCGCCGTTGGGGAACACATATTTTCCAATGAATTCACCGGCACCGCGTCCCACCGGACGGCCATCGGTGTATTTGGCGGTGATCCCGTGGTTCATCACCAGGCCACCGTCTTTCACCGCACCGAACAGGGTCTTGCAGTACTCGGCAAGATTGGCGTGGCCGACGTGTTCGAACATGCCGACGCTGACAACCTTGTCGAAACGGCCATCCTGCGGCAGATCGCGATAGTCGAGCAGTTGCAGTTCGACCAGGTCCTCCAGGCCCTCCGCTTTTACGCGCTCCCGGGCCAGGGCCAACTGCTCCTTGCTGAGGGTGATACCGAACACTTTCGCGCCAAATTCTCGCGCAGCAAAACGCGCCAATCCGCCCCAACCACAACCCACATCCAGCAGATACTCGCCGGGCTGCAGGCGCAGCTTGCGACACAAATGACGGAACTTGGCTTGTTGGGCCTGCTCGAGGCTTTCGCTGCCGGTCTCAAAGTAAGCGCAGGAATACGCCATGTCGCTGTCGAGCCACAGCTGATAGAACGCGTTGGAAAGGTCGTAGTGGTAGGAAATCGCCTTGGCGTCCATCTCTTTGTCGTGGGCGTTACGAACCGGCTGATTGTCGTCGTCTTCATCCAGCAACGCCTGGCTCCATTCATCGCAGACGCGGATCACATCGCTGATGGAGCCTTCAAGCTCAAGTTTGCCTTCGACAAATGCAGCACCAAGGGCGTCCAGGCTTGGATGGGTAAACTGGGTGACCATTTGTGGGTCCTTGACCACAATCGTGACACTGGGCGTCGGCCCCAGATTGAATTCATGGCCATCCCAGAGTCTCAGGCGAAGCGGCAATTGCAGATTCTGTAAGGCCGGTGGAAGATGCGCGAGCATGGAGAAGCCCCCTTGTTTCAGACGTCTAAACAGAGGGTAGACCATCTTTGAAAAATAGCTGGCTATCGAATTAATAGCCGTTTTCAATGATTCGCGACGCCAGAACCGGCCGCCGCGAACGCACAAAATGATGTGCCCTCATCTTCAAAGACTACGAACCGGGCGCACAGTTCTAAAAAGTTGAAGCCCACCGTGATTGCCCGGTTTAGAGCATTCGCCTTCAGGCTTCATCCTTGAGCTTGAGCAGTGGCTCCTGGAACCGCAGCAAACGACCGGCATTGCCCAACACCAGCAAGGTGCTGAGGTTGTGCAGCAACGCCGCAATCATCGCCCCGGCAGCGCCAAGCCAGCCGAACGCGGCGAAGGCCACGATCGCCAGGGTCCAGCCTAGCCCGATGATCACATTCACCTGTAACGTTTGGCGGCACTGACGACTCAGGCGCACGCAAGTACCGAGGCGGCGCAGGTCACTGCCGATCAGCACGATATCCGCCGATGCCAGGGCGATGTCCGCACCGCCCGCGCCCATGGCGACACCCACCACGCCAGCCTTGAGGGCCAGGGAATCGTTGATCCCATCGCCGACCACCATCGGCCGGAAACCGCTGTCGATTTCCTTGAGCACACGCTTCAGTTTGTCTTCGGGCAGGGCCTGCGCTTCGACATCACTGATCCCGACATCCCGGGCGAGCGTTTGTGCGACGCTGTGCCGGTCACCGGTGAGCAACAACTGGCGACCCAACCCGAGGTCGCGCAACTCACCCAAGGCAAATTGCGCCTCGGGTTTGACGCTGTCGGCCAACAACAGCCAGGCGAGAAATTCACCGTTGAGCGCCAACCCGGCAATCGGACCATCGTGATCGGGAACCTCCGTTGTACTGATGCCCAGTTGCGCGAACAGCTCCGGCCGGCCGAGCGCCGCTTCGCCCTGCCCGGTCATCGCCACCACGCCCAGGCCCTGGCGCTCATGGATGTCAGTAAGCAGCAGGAAATGCTCCTGGGTCACCAACCCCGCCAGCGCACGGCTGACCGGGTGACTGCTGGCCGAACCTAGGCTGGCAGCCAGTTTCAGGACATGGCTGCGATCCTCAAGCGGACTGTCAATGGATTGCAGGCGCAAGGTGCCGAAGGTCAGCGTCCCGGTCTTGTCGACCACCAGCGAAGTCAGGTCCGCCAACTCTTCAAGGAACGCAGAACTGCGAATCAGAATCCCGTGGCGTGCCGCTACCGCCACCCCGGCAATCGCCGTGGCCGGCGCCGACAACACCAGCGCACAAGGACAGGCCGCCACCAACAACGCGAGCATCGCTTGAGCGTTGTTGGTGATGAACCAGGTCACCGCCGCCAGCAGCAACACCAGCACCATATAGCTGCCCGCGTAACGCTCCAGCAGACGAGTGATCGGCGGTTTCGAGCGCTCGGCGTTTTGCATCAGGGCGATGACTTTTCCGAGGGTCGATTCCTGGCCGGTGCGGGTCACTTCGATCCGTAGCAGACCGTCGAGGTTGATCGCGCCGCCGAACACCGACATGCCGACGCCCGCCTCCATCGGTACCGATTCGCCGGTAATGGAGGCGGTGTCCAGGCTGGCCTGGCCGGACAACACCCGGCCATCCGCGGGCACCCTATCCCCGGCGCGGACCTCGACCAGGTCGCCCGCCTTGAGCGTGCCGTTGTCGACTTCGATGATGGAGCCGTCCGCCTGAACCTTGCGCGCGTGGCTGCGGGTCAGTTTGCCGAGGGCGTGAATCGCCTCCTGGGAACCGATCACGCTACGCTCTTCCAGCACGTGGCCAAAGATCATGATGATCGGCAACAGGGCCGCCGTCAGCAGATCCCCGGTGGCCCAGGCACCCAGCATGGCCAGGGCGATCAATTGATCGGTGATGCCGTGCAGGCTTGGATAACGCAGGCTGTACCAGGCTGAACGCATGACCGGAACGGCGACCAGCAACGAAGCAAAACCCAGCAGCAGTTGACTGACACCAGTCTGCTCCGGCGCCAGCCAACGCCAGATCAAGCCCAGCGCGAGCAGGCCCAACGCGAGCATGGCCAGGGTCAACTGGCGCGCGGCGCGGCGCTGTTCGGCCGATGACAACAGGCTCGGTACGGCGGCGGTTTGAGCGGTCATTGTGCAGCTCCCTGAATGATCAGGCGGGAATCGTCTTTAGGGTCGACCGTCGTGACGGAGCCGGCCTGGCCGAGGATCTTCGGCATCCGCTCGCGATAAATGCGCAGCAACATTTGCGGGTCAGTCCCCTGCTGCTGAGCCTTGGCCAGGCTCAATACTGTGGCGGTATCTGCCGAGGCTTTGGCCAGTCGTTCGCTCGCCTGGGCATGGGCCACTTGTAGCGTACGGTCGGCTTGCTCGTTGGCGGTCTGCGTCAACTTCTCGGCTTCGGTGCGCGCATTGGCGACGGCCTTATCGGCTTGCTGGCTGGCCGTCAGTACCGCGTTGAAAGCGTTCACCGCAGGGCTGGGCAGACTCGATTGCACATCGACCCGCGCCACTTCGATCCCCAAGCCCTGCCCCGTTGCGGTGAGTTCGGCCAGCCGTTGATTGATGCCCTGCACCAGATCGCCACGCAAGCGCTCGCGCCGTTCCGCCGCCTGGCTATCAGCGCCGATCAATTCCGGGCGAGCGACCAGGATAGTGTCCAGATCCCGTGCGGCCGTGAGCGCGACCGCACTGCGGGTCACCAGACGATCCAGTGCCGGCAACACGTGTTCGCCCTGAAGCACGAACGTATAGGGCTCGGTGACTTTGTAGAAAACCCGCACATCCAGTTGCACCACACCGGCATCACCCGTTAACAGATAGCCGGAGCCTGCGAGGGCATCGCTGATGGGCGTGGCAAAACTGGCCACGCGATCTGCCTGCATCGCGGCACCACTGCGCAACAAGCCTTCCACTCGGCGCTCGATCACCCGATCCGCCGCCGGCAACAAAATCACCTGCTCGAACGGTTGTGGCCAGGCCAATAACAGCCCGGCATTCTGAATGCGATCCAGCGCGCCGAAATGCAAAACCACTGCGCGATTCTGCGGATCAATCTGCCGCACATTGGAAAACGCCCACGCCAACGCCGCCAACACCGTCACCGCGTAGAGGGCGAGAAACGCCAAGCGCCCGGCCTGAATCCAGGGGCTGCTCAACTCATTTGTTCCACGTGGAACCAAACTCATGGCTGCGATCCGGACTTGTTGTCGAGGCTCGGCGGACCGTCAACCAAGACCCGGAACGGTGCGGCGTCGGTACGCAGAATCAGCTTGGTTCCTGGCGTCACCACCGTGCCCAAGGTGTCGAGCGAGCGCAGCAGGTTGTAGAGCTGCGGCGATTGCGCGTAGGCGCGGCCATAAATCTGCGCCGCTTCGACGCGCGATTGCGCTTCGATATCTGCTGCTTTCACTGTGGCATCGGCCTGCACAATTCGCGCATCACGCTCGGCGGCGGAACGAATTTGCGCGGCTTCACGCTTGCCGATGGCCGTGCGCTCAGTAGCGATGGTTTCGCGCTCGGCACGCATCCGGTCGACTGTCGCGGTGAGCGTCACCGAAGGCAGCGTCAATCGCTCGATACCGACCTGCAACACGCGCACACCATAAGTGGTGAGCAACTGCTGATCTATTTGCTTGCGCAGTTGTGTTTCGAAATCGGCGATGCGTACCTGGCTGGCATCTGTATTGACCAGGTTCGCCAGATCAAAACTGCTGGCGGTGGTTTCCAGCGCGGAGCCGACAAAGGTGCGAATCTGCCGCGCGGCTTCATCGGGCTGGTTCTGCACCGCCCGCATGAAACGTTGCACATTGTCCGGATCGCCCTGCACCTGCCACGCCACATAGGCCTGAACGATGATGCGTAGACCGTCCCGTGTGCCGACATCCTGCAAACCGCTGGACGTGGTACGCAACCGCAGATCCACAGGGATCGCTGCTTCGAACGGTGCCGGCCAGCGCCAGCCCAGTCCCGGCTCCAGCAAGACCAGTGAGGGGTTGCCGAAGCGCGTGATCACCGTGGCCTCACCCGAGCGCACCTGCACCAGGCTCGCGGCAGCGACCGCAAACGCCACCAGCAATGCCGCCCACCCCATCCGACGCCATGGGAATGGACCGGCCTCCTGCGGATCGCCGTGATGATGATGGCCGTGGTGATGGTGCCCGCCATGGCCGTGATCGTGGCCGGCGTGGTCATCGTGATCGTGAGTATGGGACTGGCTCAATTGGCAGCTCCTGGCTGAGCGGTTTTACGCGACGGCGCAGGGTCAACCGGCAGCGTGAACGTACGGAGGTCGATGGTCGGCGCATTGCTGCTGCCACCCAGACGATGATCGAGAACCAGCAACTTGGCATTGGCCAAACCCTGGGACAACTGACTGAAATACTGTTCCAGCACAAAGGCCTGACCGGCGCTGGCATAGGCTTTTTGTTCGGCGTTGAATTTCAGGTCCGCTGCCTGGGCGCCGGCATTGATTTCGCGGGCGCTGGCCGTCGCCTGATCGCGGGCGATGCTGGCCTGCAACTGCGCCTGATTGGTAGCTTCGGCAGCGGCGCCACGTTCACGGGCGATCAAGGCTTGCGCGCCAATCTGCGCCGCTTGCACGCCGTGATAGGCATTGGCTGCACCGGCCGGAGGGTGAATCGCCTCGACCACCGTGGCGAGAATTTCCACGCCGCTGTCGAGTTTTTGCAGGTCCGCCTGAACCGCGCGGCCGATCTCTTCAGCCAGCCCTACCCTGTCCTCGCCAAGCAATCCGTCGAGAGTGCGCGAGGCGAAGTCGTGAACCAGGATTCGGCTGGCGGTGCTGCGAATCATCATCGGTACATCGGCACTGTTATAGGTCGCAGCCAACGCCGCCTCATCGCTCAGACCAATGCGATAGACGAAGCGTACGTCCATGTTGACGATCTGAAAGCTCTGCTTGTCGGCTCGGCTGCTGGCGATCACCTGGGACTTGTCGTTCACATGGCTGGCGTCCCACAGACGATTGGCAACTGCCGGGGCCGGGCCTTCAGCGGGGTCCGCCTGAGCAGTGGCCGTGGTTTCGCCAACACTGGTGGCCAACTCGTGTACCACGCCATTCTCGACGCTCAACACCCGGCCCAATGGCCAAGGCAACCCCATATGCAAACCTGGGCCAAACACCTCCACTGGCTTACCGAATCGTTCATAGATGCCACGCTCTTGCAGGGCAATTTCGTGAATGCCCGTCAGCGACCAGCCAACAAGTGCAACCACCGCCAACACCGGCAGGAAGGCCCGACGCATGTAACTGAAGGCCCAGATCTGCCGCAGATCGATGCCGAAGCGGTTATGCAATTCGTGCTGCAACGCCAGCAATGGCTGTGGCGGCCAGCGCAACATGTCAGCGATAAAACTGCGCGCCAGTAGCTCTGGCTCAAGACGTTCACGGCGCGGGCTGAACAATGACAACACCGCGCGCAGCAACAGTTCTGCCGCCACCAGCCCCGGCAGCAGTCCAATCAACACCGCCAGGCGTACGGGCCATACCGAGGTTTCATCGGCAAACAACAGGCAAAAAGCACCGAGCGCCAAGCTGATGATCACCACACGGATCAATTGCGCCAACGTAGCGGCTTCAGGCCATTGCGCGGTGTTTTCCTGCGCCAGATGACGCTCCATCACCAACAGGCCGAACGCCAACAGCAAGAAGCACGCTGCCCCGACAGTAGCTGCCAGCCCCAGTGCTGCCGGGGGCAATGTGAGGTTCCAGGCCTGTTCGACGCCCAATACCGCCAACAATCCCCAGCCACCAAGCCACAGCGTTGGCGCGCCGATTTGCCCGAGCAGGTGCTGCGATTGCAGGCTGATCCGGTCCAGCAAACGCTCATACCACCCCGAAGGCGCGACAGATTCGTCGACAGCAATCACCTTCCCCACGGGGTTCATGGCGCGAGCACGCCACTGGGCCACCCACCAGGCCGATTGCAAACCCGCCATCAACACGACAAACGCCATGCTCAGGTTCAGCAGCAACGCCGGCCACAGTGTTTGCGAGGAAAACAGCCCGGCAAAAAACGCCAGCAGCACACCTAGCGTCGCGAGCACGCCCGCACCGATGGCGAACTGGCGCAAGCGCCGCCCTTGAATGAACGCCTGCTGAAAGCGCGGCAACCCGGCTAACGGCGTTTCATCAACATCGAGATCGACTTGCATACCACCCCAGAGTGTCTTCGCTTGCATGGCAATTCGTTACGATATAACGAAAATGGTGAAATTTTCGTACTCGAGCGCGCTATCTAAAGATGCCCAACCTGTCACTTGGCTGAAGCCTTGACCGAAATGCGACAGAACGCACATATTACGTTCGTAATTTTACTCAGGAACTACTTTTACCCATCCCTTCCCCATTCGATCCAGGAGTACATCCATGAGCACTTATGACGTCGTGATACTCGGCGGTGGCCCCGGCGGTTACAACGCGGCGATCCGCGCCGGACAACTGGGTCTGAAAGCTGCCTGCGTGGAAGGACGCGCCACACTTGGCGGCACCTGCCTGAACGTCGGTTGCATGCCATCCAAGGCGTTGCTGCATGCCTCCGAACTGTACGACGCGGCCAAGGGCGCGGAATTCGCCAATCTGGGGATCGAAGTCAAACCCGTGCTCAACCTCAACCAGATGATGAAGCAAAAGGATGAAAGCGTTACCGGGCTGACCAAGGGCATCGAGTTTCTTTTCCGTAAGAACAAGGTCGACTGGATCAGAGGATGGGGCCACATCGACGG
This sequence comes from Pseudomonas jessenii, assembly GCF_002236115.1. Classification (GTDB taxonomy): domain Bacteria; phylum Pseudomonadota; class Gammaproteobacteria; order Pseudomonadales; family Pseudomonadaceae; genus Aquipseudomonas; species Aquipseudomonas jessenii. The sequence goes on from NZ_NIWT01000005.1 coordinate 578,085, forward strand.
GCCGGGCAAAGTCACGGTGACCGATAGCGCCGGCGGCAAGACCGAACTAAGTGCCAGGGACATCATCATCGCCACCGGTTCCGAGCCCACTCCCCTGCCCGGCGTGGATATCGATAACAAACGCATCCTCGACTCCACCGGTGCCCTGGCGCTGACCGAGGTGCCCAAGCATCTGGTGGTGATCGGCGCTGGCGTGATCGGCCTGGAGCTGGGTTCGGTCTGGCGACGCCTTGGGGCACAGGTAACGGTGGTCGAGTTTCTCGACCGGATCTGCCCAGGCGTGGACATCGAAGCCGGCAAAACCCTGCAGCGCTCCCTGAGCAAACAAGGCTTGAGTTTCAAGTTGAGTTCAAAAGTGACCAGCGCCACCACCTCCGCCACCGGCGTGCAGCTCAGCATCGAGCCTGCCGCAGGCGGTGCCGCCGAATTGCTTGAAGCCGATTACGTGCTGGTGGCCATCGGGCGCCGACCCTATACACAGGGCCTGGGCCTGGAGAACGTCGGCCTTGCCACGGACAAGCGCGGCATGCTCGCCAACAAGGGGCATCGCACCGAAGCCGTCGGGGTCTGGGTGATTGGTGACGTGACCTCCGGCCCCATGCTCGCCCACAAGGCCGAGGACGAAGCCATGGCCTGCGTCGAGCAGATGGTCGGCAAGGCTGGCGAGGTCAATTACAACCTGATCCCCAGTGTGGTCTACACCAAACCGGAGCTGGCCAGCGTCGGCAAAACCGAAGAGCAGCTCAAGGCTGAAGGTCGGGCGTACAAGGTCGGCAAGTTTCCCTTTACCGCCAACAGCCGGGCGAAGATCAACCACGAGACCGAAGGCTTCGCCAAAGTGCTGGCCGATGAACGCACGGACGAAGTCCTCGGCGTGCATCTGGTTGGCCCGAGCGTCAGTGAAATGATTGGCGAGTATTGCGTGGCCATGGAGTTCAGCGCCTCGGCCGAAGACATCGCCCTGACCTGCCATCCACACCCGACTCGCTCCGAGGCCTTGCGCCAGGCGGCGATGAATGTGGAGGGGATGGCGACGCAGATGTAAGACTTGAAGAGTTGCAGTGACTGATTTATCGCCATCGCGAGCAGGCTCGCTCCCACATGGTTTGCGCTGTACCTGTGGGAGCGAGCTTGCTCGCGATGGCAGGCAACTCGGTCTACAGCGGCAAATGCTCCAGCGGCAACACCCCCGGGGCCTTCACAGTATGAATCGCAAAGTTGCTGCGGATGTCGCTCACACCCGGCAACTTCAGCAAACGCCCGGTGAGAAACCGGTCATAGGCACGCAAGTCCGGCACCACTACCTGCAGCAGAAAATCCGACTCACCTGATACCAGAAACGCCGAAATCACCTCCGGCAATGCCGTCACCGCCAGTCGAAAGGCTTCGGCTTGCTCATCGTTATGACGCTCGACCTTGACCCCGACAAACACTGTCAGCCCCAACCCCACTTCGTCGCGATCCAGATTGGCCTGGTAGCCGCGAATCACCCCCGCCTCTTCAAGCATCCGCACCCGGCGCAAGCATGGCGATGCCGACAGGCCGATCTCGTCTGCCAGTTGCACATTGCTCAGGCGGCCATCCCGTTGCAGTGCGGCGAGAATCTTGCGGTCGTAGGCGTCGAGTTTCATGGTTTGGCAGATCCTGATGGTTCAATCTTGATTAAGTGGCAGATTATGCCAATACATGACCCGATAGAAGCTGACAACGCAAGCACCTGCCCCGCCCTTCAGCCCTAGACTGGCACGACCAAATCGACAACGAATGGGGTGCAACATGCAAGGTCTCTGGCTGTTTTTCATGGCACTGGCGGTGGTCTACCTGTTGCCGGGGCCCGACATGATCCTGCTGTTGCAGACCGGTGCCCGCCAAGGCAAAGGCGCTGCGCTGGCCACGGCCGTGGGCCTGGGCATTGCCCGGGGTTGCCATGTGGCATTGGCGGCGCTGGGGCTGGCGGCACTGTTCAAGGCAGCACCCTGGACCTTCGACGTGGTACGCCTGGCCGGTGCCGCGTACCTGCTGTGGATCGGCATTCAGTGCCTGCGAACCACGATGCTGCCGAGCCTCACCAGCGCCGACACAACCGGCGAAAAACCGCGCTGGGGCGCAGCCATCCGACGCGGACTGCTGACCAACCTGCTCAATCCCAAGGCACTGCTGTTCTGCTCGGTGCTGCTGCCGCAATTCATCGACCCACAGTCTGGGCCGGTGCTCGGGCAATTTGCGACCTTGGGCGTGGTGCTGGTTAGTGTCGGGTTGCTGTTCGACAGCGCATACGCCCTGGTCGGCGCCGCACTCGGCCGTTGGCTGCAAAGCAGCCCCTCAGCCCAGCGCCTGCAACAATGGTTGTTCGGCAGCCTGTTGATCGGTTTCGCCGTACGGCTGACCTTTGTGCAACAGGCTTGAACCTCACTGCGCCTTGCGGCGGCGACGTTTGAACATCAACAGCGCGGCTGCCACGAACGCCACTACGCTACCAACCTGTAACGGCATCTTGTACGGGCGCAAGGCCGAACGCGCAGCGTCGGTCACTTGGGTCACGTAGCGTTTGTCGGCGTTTTCGAAGTCGGGGTACGGGCACTGGTGGCCGAAATCGGCGGCCCATTCCACGTAAGGCCCTTCTTTGACATAACGCTGATATATCGCACTTTGCTCTTCGAGGCTGCTGTTCCACCCCGACGCCTCGCACAGCACCGCCGCAAACGCCTGACTGGTGTGAGGCAAGTTATCCGCCGCCTTGCTCGCCAGCGCGGTGGCCACGAAGCGATAGTGATAACGCTGATCAGGCTGGGCTGCGCTGGCCTGCTGGCGCTTCACTTCGTCCTCGGCCACCAAAGGACCGACCTTGAGTTCGGTGTTTTCGAGAATGTAGTTACCGCCGAACGTGGCGTAATCCGGCGCCATTTCGTAGCCCAGGATGTCCATCCCCCACTCGCGTGCCGTCCAGGCCGCATTGAACAGAGCGGCGGCGCGACGGGTCGGCCACCAGGCTGAATCAGCTGCCAGACGTTGCTCGCCATACAGCTTTGCCTTGTGCCGTAAGCCGTCATTGTCGAAGTACGCCGGCGCCTGCTCGTAATGCCCCTCGCGCAACAGCCGACGGCCCAGCAGATTGCGCAGGCTCGCCGCCACCGGCAATGGCACGTAGTTGTCGCGGTCCTGTTGGCTGAGCGGCGGCGGGGCCGGCACTTGAGTGTCTACGTAGTGCTTGAGTTCTTCGAGGGTCAACACGCGCTCGGCGACGGTGGCGGCGTCGAACCAGTAAATGCTCTGGCTGCGATACAGCTGATCGAAGGCTTGCAGGTAATCCCCGCGTTGCAGGGCCAGGATCGCACTTTCACCCTCGACCCGGCATTTGGGCTGGAGCGTTTCGTAATCGAAGTCCGGTGTGCGGCGCTCGCCCCAGGATTCATTCTGCGGGAAGGCCTGCGCCGCTTTGGCATAGGCTGCGGCGGCCGCGCTCTTATTGCCCTCGCGCACCGCCAGTTTCGCCCGCAACCACCAGGCCAACCCACCATCGCCAGCCTGTTCGAGGAAAGCCTTGGCGCTGGCGTAATCACCCTGTTGATAATTCATCGCCGCCAGGCGGTCGGCGTTTTCGAGATTGCCACGGGTACTGTTTTGCAGCAGCTTGATCATTTTCTGTTCGTTGGGCGGTTGATCACCGAACGACCACCCCAACCGACTGATCAGCGATGCTGTCACCAATTGCTGCACTGGCTGACCCTTGAGCAATTCGGCCACTTGATCATCCGGCAGCGTCATCAGGTCCGCCATCAACAGCTTCAACGAGGTGTAGCCCACCGCGGAGCCGTGCAGATTCTGCGTGGCGTACAACTCGATGGCGCGGTTCCAGTCGCCAGCGGTGCGCACCACCCGGGCTTCTTCACCGAGGCTGGCGACACCCAGTTCCAGTGGATCACTGAAGCCGTCGATGCTCAGTTGCCGGGTTTGCTCGAAGGCGTCTCGGGATTGTTCGAGCAGATCCGGAGCCGCATTGGCTTCGGCGCTCATGACGAACAACGCTCGACCCAACGAGTAAGCCGCCCAGGTACTACGCGAGGCCCGTTGCTCTGCGGGCAGGGCCAGCACTTTCTTGAAATACCCGGCGGCCAAGGCAGGATCACCCGCGGCAAATGCCACAGCGCCGGCCAGGTACAACCTGAGCTCAGGCGGCAGTTGCGCGCCCTCGCTTTCGACCTGGCGGGCATCGGTCAGGCTGCGCAAGTGTTTCACCAACACCTGTTGCTCGGCGGAAAGTCCCGCCTGCTCGGCTTGATCGCGCAGCGCTACAGCGTCAGGTACATCCGTGTAGTCAACGCCAGCGGTGACGTTCTTCAACCCGTTGATGGCGTGGCCGAGGCGGCTGATTTCGAAGCTGAAGTTGCCTTCCGGCAGTTCCGCCAGCGACTGACCACGGTTATCCAGCAGGCGCATGGGGAAGTCCGGGCCGCAGGCCAGTGCCGAACCCAGCGGCAGGCTGAGGCTCAGGCAAAGCAAATGACGCGGCCAGTTACGGGTGAACATTCGAACCTCCTTGATCAATGTGTGCGCAGCGAGCCCAACCAACGGCACGCTGTCCGCCGGCCGGTATTCGGCCATCACGCAGGCGGGTGAAGGTAAGCAGATCCGGACGCTGTTGCAACGCGTAACCGGCCAAGGCATCGGCCCCCTCACAACCACTGACCACCAGTGTCAGGCGTTCGGGCCAGGCGCTGTCGAGATTGCCCTGGTTGCTGATGCCGATGTCATAGAGGCCATTGTCGGCCGAGAGTTTCAGTTTCAATTGACTGTCGAGGACATCACCACGCGCCACGGCGAGCAAAGTGGTCAAGCTCCAGGCCCGACGGTCGTTGGCCAATGGCAGGCGAAACCAGATCAGGCCCGCCAGATGTTTCGGTGGATCGGCACGCAACTCGGTGCCGAGGGTGCGCAATGACTGAGGGTCGGCAAGCAATTCCCGACGCAGCCCTTCACGCTCCACCGTCACTTCGCTTTCCACAACGGGCGCGCCACCCGCCGAGGGCAGCAACGCCACGCCATAGGCCGGCAGCGCCAGATAGAACGGTTTCGTCGTGATACGGCTCCAGGCCTTCGCCCATTGCCGGGCCTGATCAGCATCGAACAAGCCACGACGCGGATCGCTCACCGCGTGCACCTGCAACACACTGCTGTCGACTGTGGATAACAGCGCCGGCAGTTCGCGACTGTCGAGCCAGGATGGCAACGCGGTGATGCTCAGTACCAGCGAAGTCGGCAATGCTCCGCGCAACTGCGCGAGAAATTGGCGGTACTCCGGTAGCCGAGCGTTACCGGCATCGTGGTCGATTTCCACGCCGGCGAGGTTCAGCCCCTGTCCCTGCCAGTCGCCGATCACCTGGCGGATTTGCGCTGTGATCTCATCCTGATCCAGCGCCTTGAGCTGCCCATCCAGGCGAATCACCGCAATCACCGGCCGGCCATCGCGCTTGAGCAGTGCCGGGTCAATCCGGGCTCGACTCCAGCCCGCGTTGGGAAAGGCCTGCAAGGCCAGCACCCGCAACGTCGAAAAGTCGGCGCGGCTATCCCTGAGGGCAGCGTCGTGGGCCGGCGTCCACTGCCGCTGCCAGACGTAAAGCTGTTGATCCAGCGGCGGTGCATCCTGTCTTTCGCAACCGGTGGTGAGCGCCAGCGCCATCAGCAAGACCATCGAGCGAGTGAAAAAAACCATTGAAACGCCTGTTCCTGAAATGCAGAAAGGACCTCTGCGGTGAATGCCAGTCAGTTAAGCGTTTAAACACCGCAAACCTTGTGGGAGCGAGCTTGCTCGCGATGACGATTGGACAGTCACACAAGGGGTGACTGACGGTCCGCTATCGCGAGCAAGTTCGCTCCCACAATGTCCGGGGCTTAACTGACAGGCATTAACCTGTGCGGCCCTTGTTCGTTCTGCCCCTACCCTACTCAGCCATCGACCGGCGGGCAATGTTCGCCTGAAATGATATTCAGATATCGAGTACCAGCGGCTGCGCCCCCTGCGCCGGAATCGCACAGCAAATCAGCACCTGTCCGTCATCCGGCACCTCCGCTGGCGGCAGTGGGTAATGCACCTGACCGCTGATCAAGCGCGTTTTGCAGGTGCCGCAGGAGCCGCCGCGACAACTGAATTCCGGGCGCAGGCCACGGCTTTCCGCCAACTCCAGCAAGCTGCCGCCGTCTGGCTGCCAGCGCGCCTCCTTGGCCGAACGCTGGAACACCACGGGCACGGACGTGGTGGCGGCTGGCGGTTGTTCGATGACCACCGCATCGGGGTCCGGTCGCCGGCGCAAGGTGGACGGGCCGAAGGTTTCGGCGTGAATCCGCGAATCGCGAATGTCCAACTCGCGCAAGCCGTCGTACAACGCCTGGGTAAAACTCCCGGGACCGCAGACCACAAAATCCGGCTGATCGTAGTCCTCGACTGTCAGCAGATCCTTGAGCAGCGCGACGTCGATCCGTCCACTGAGGTCGAAGTCCTCTCCTTGTATCGCCTCGGCTTCCGGTTGACTGAGCAAACGCACTACCCGCACCGCGTCACCGGCATCCTCGAGCAAGCGATCCAGTTCGCGGCGAAATGGCTGGTCGGCCAGCGTGCGCGAACTCTGGATGAACCATGTGGGCCGGATACGCCGGGTGCGTAACCCTTGGTAAACCACTTCCCGCAGCATCGATAACAGCGGCGTGATGCCAACCCCGGCCGCCAACAACACCAATGGTCGACGCTCATGGGGCGCCACGGTGAAATGCCCTTGCGGCGCCCGCGCCTCCAGCAGGTCGCCGACACGAATCTGCTCATGCAAATGCGTAGACACCCGTCCGTCACGCTTCACGCTGATGCGGAAAAAATCATCGGACGGTGCGCTCGATAAACTGTACGTGCGGATATGCACATCGCCATCAATGTTGAAGCGCAAAGGCAAATGCTGCCCGGCCTGGAACAGTGGCAACCCCGCTCCATCGGCGGGCTCCAGGTAAAGCGAGCGAATGCTGTGGCTTTGCGCTTCAATCCGCGTCACCCGCAACGGCCGCCACTGATCGCCCAGGGCCTTGGCCTGCAAACGCGCCTTGGCCTGCTCCCAGGTACCGGTGAGCAAACTGGTGGGTGAAACGCCGTCGAAGCGCCAGCGCAACGACAGGGCAGCCGGACGACGTACCACTTGCTCGACATCGATCGTCCACAGGCGCTCGGCCCCCTGGAACGCCTCGACCTGAGGACCGTCCAGGATGATTTCGGTGCGCCCACTGAGCTGCAGCAAATCACCGGTATTGAAATCGATGAACAACAACCCGGCCCGGGGATTGAGCAGCAGGTTGCCCAAGGTGTTGAAATGCAGGTTGCCGGCGAAATCCGGAATGGTCAGGCGATTGCCTTCCACCTGTACGAAACCGGCCTGACCGCCGCGGTGAGAAACATCCACCGAGCGTTCACCGTCGACGTCCACATAACTGGCAACGAAAAAGGTGTCCGCCTCGGCGATCATGGCTTTGCTCGCGTCATCCAGTTCGCCGAAATGCTGGGCGGCACGGGTCGCAGGATCGGTCAGCGGCACCGAGCGAAACTGGCGCAACTGAATGTACTGCGGGCAATTGCCGAAGGACTGGTCCACCGTCACCGCGAAACCATCCATGGTCATGGCACTGACATGCCCATTGATGCGGTTACGGCGGCGGGTGTGCAACTCGATGCCCAGCAGTCCGATGGCCGAGCCTTCGCTCAACTGCGCGGGATCATCAAAGGCCGGCAGACTGCGAAATTGCAGCAAGCCAGGTTCTGGCGAATGTGCGAAACCGGGCTGGCCTTCAAGGACACTGGCCCAGGGATGACCGTCGGCATCCACCGCTGCGTACAGCATGAACGGCAATTGTTGATAGAAGGTGCGGTGCTGGTCCGGCATCTCGCTACGAATCACCTTACGACCGAACGCCTCCATTCGTTCGGCAACGCCCACATGCGCCTGCAATTGTTTCTCGCCAGCATGCCAGGGTGAACGGTCCATACGGCTGCTCCCTTGCGCCTGTGGCGCAGAACGGGGCGGCCCGGCAACACCGGGCCACCAGCATCAGGCGGTTTTTTGCAGGCCGGCGACGGTGCGCGGCATGCCGACAAAACCCGGCAAGGCTTCGATGCGGGCCAGCCAGGCACGAATGTTGGTGTACTCGTCCAGCGACACATTGCCCTCAGGCGCATGGGCGATGTAGCTGTAGGCGGCGACGTCGGCAATCGTCGGATCAGTGCCGGCCAGATACGGCGTATCGGCCAATTCGTGATCGATTACCTTGAGCACGGTATGGGCATAGGCAATCACTTCTGCAGCGTTGTAAGGCGCGCCGAACACAGTAATCAATCTTGCCCGGGCAGGGCCGAAGGCAATCGGACCGGCCGCCACCGACAACCAGCGTTGGACCTTGGCGGCCCCTACCGGATCAGCCGGCAGCCAGCGACCGTTGCCGTACTTTTGCGCCAGGTAAACCAGAATCGCGTTGGAATCGGCCAACACCACGCCCTGATCATCAATCACCGGCACCTGACCGAAAGCATTGAGCGCGAGGAACGCCGGTTGCTTGTGTTCGCCTTTGGCGAGGTCAACGAAGATCAATTCGGTCGGCAGTTTCAGCAGGGACAGCATCAATTCGACACGATGAGCGTGCCCGGAACGTGGGAAGTTGTAGAGTTTGATCGCTTGCATGGTCGACACCTCGGGTGAGTGCTGCTGTTCAGGGGAGAGATGGGTCGTATCTTCTACCCTCGACCAAAACAACAGAATCACCAGCAAACGCAATCCATTATTTCACCGGATGAAATAACTCAACGCCTGAGCGCCGGATGCTCGCGCAGCGTGTTCACCGCGAAATCAACAAAACTGCGCACCCGGGCCGGTGCTTTACGTCCGCCCTGATAGACCACATGGATGGGCAACGGCGGCAGTTCGAAGTCCGCCAGAATGATTTCCAGCTCTCCGGCAGCCACCTTGTTCGCGACTTGATAAGACAGCACCCGCGTGAAGCCTAACCCCAAACTGGCCGCCGTGATGGCTGCCTGATTCGCCGTCACCACCAGTCGCGGTTCAGCCCGCACGCTCAAGGTTTCGCCGTCTTCGATGAATGGCCAACTCCTGAGTTGGCCGATAGCAGAAGTCGCAATAATCGGCGCCTGGGCCAGTTCCCGGGGATGTCTGGGCCGACCATGGCTGGCCAGAAACTGTGGCGATGCGCAGATCACCCGCCGCACCTCGCCCACGCGGATCGCATGCTGGTTGCTGTCGGGGAGCTCGCCGATGCGGATGGCCACATCAACGCCCTCCTCGACCACGCTCACCACCCGATCCACCAGCAGCGCGTTGATGCAGACCTCGGGGAATTGCGTCAGATAATTCACCATCAACGGCGTGACAAACAGCTCGCCAAACAAGACCGGTGCGGTGATGGTCAGTTGCCCACGGGGATGGATATGGCTGCCCGCTGCCGAGTCCTCGGCTTCCTGCACCTCGGCGAGAATTCTCCGACAATCCTCCAGATATCGTTGACCGGCCTCGCTCAAATAAACGCTGCGCGTCGTACGCGTGAGCAGTTGTGTGCCTATTCGCTTCTCCAGCGCCGCGACCGCTCGGGTGACGCTGGCCGCCGACAGACCCAAACCCCGCGCCGCCGCCGAAAAACCCTGCTCCTTGGCGACAGCAGCGAAGACCTGCATTTCCTGGAAGCGGTCCATGGGACTGCCCTCATTTCAGATAGATAAACCGCAACCGAAGGCCGGAATGTTAAGCGCAAATGTTCAACAACATAGTTGGGCGCCAGACCATCAGGTAAATCAATGGGCTACTGCACTGTAGCGCCTGCACCGTAAAAACCAAGCGTGTCACAAACCTCAAAAAGCGGACCGGGGGATTATTGATAATTAATGACGATTATTTTCTTGCGAGGGGTGCGACTGTTGGCAATTATTCTGATCAGCCCGCTGCAACGGCAAATGCCCGGTAGAGAAAAAGAACCATTGGTTCAGCTTCCAAACCGCTTCAGTCAAGGGCTCGCAGCGGACTCCATCAACTGCAGCAGGATTCCAGCCTGTATAAACAGGCGGAATATACGACTGCTCCTATACTACAAACCACCTGTTACCTATTGGGTTTTTGGTAGGTACCTCATTGAAGTTTTCTCTACTTAAAGTAAGGCGTTATCGGTTTTTAACGCTTTGACGGCTGCCCGTCGATCCTGCTTTATGGATTCACTTAGTAGGGAAGAGTTGAACTTCAACGGCCTGGCTAACCTGTGTGACACAGCAAGGAGTTCGACAATGTTGCGCACTAATATTTCCGCTAGAGCACTGTCCGGTGGTTTGCTCGATGTACTGATTCGCGCCGGGTTGATTACGGTGCTGGTACTGTTCTGCTTCCAGATCTTCCACCCCTTCCTCAACCTGATGCTCTGGGCAATGATTCTGGCCATCACCCTGTATCCACTGCATGCGCTCATCAAGCGCAAGCTGGTCAACAAGGACGGTCGTGCCGCCACCCTGATCGTGGTAGTCGCCCTGGCTTTGCTGATGGTACCGATCTACCTGCTGGGCACCTCGATCAGTGAATCGGTCCAGGGCACCCTGGCGGTCCTCAAGTCCGATACGTTGCAGATTCCGCTCCCCAGCGAAAAAATCGCTTCCCTGCCGCTCATAGGCGAGCCGCTCTATGGCTACTGGATGCAGGCCGCCACCGACATGAGCAGCGTGCTCATGAAGCTGATGCCTTACATCAAGTCCGTCGGCCTGACCTTGTTGGGCAAAATGGCCGATGTTGGCGTGGGCTTTCTGTTGTTCATCGGCGCCCTGATCATTGCCGGCGTGTTCATGGCCTATGGCGAAAACGGCGAAAGAAGCGCCCTGGCCATCACCTCGCGCCTTTCCGGACCAGAGCGTGGGCCACGCATTACCGTGCTCTGCACTGCAACCATCCGCGCGGTCGCCCAGGGCGTAGTGGGCATCGCGTTCATTCAGATGTTGCTGGTCGGTGTGGGCTTCGTGCTCATGGGTGTCCCCGGTGCCGGGCTACTGGCCATGGTGGCGCTGTTGATGGGGATCATGCAATTGCCGGTACTGCTGGTAACCCTTCCGGTGATCGCTTTTGTCTTCGCCACCGAAGGGACCAGCCTGGCCACCGTCATATTTGGCATCTACAGCCTGATTGCCGGGATGGCCGACAACGTCCTCAAACCGTTGATGCTGGGTCGTGGCGTCGATGTCCCGATGCCGGTGATTCTGATTGGCGCCCTGGGCGGCATGGTAAGCGGCGGCTTCATCGGTTTGTTCATCGGGCCGGTGGCGCTGGCGGTGGGCTACCAATTGTTCTGGCAATGGGTCCAGGACCAACCGTCTGCCGAGCTAATGAACGAGACACCCGAGATCGAGGCGTTGAACGATCAGCGTCCTGTCTGAGGAGTTTGCGCTTGATGCCACGCCCTGCTCGCATCAGCCGGCTTCTGCTCTGTGGCACCGTCGTCCTGGGGGGCTGTGTACAACTGGGCCCGGATTTCCAGTCGCCGGCCCAGCCCTGGGTCGACCACTGGAACAGCCCGGCCCTGGAGGTCGCCGGCCAACAACACGCGCAACCTGACAGCCGCCAATGGTGGCGCGTGTTCAACGACCCGGTGCTGGACCATTTGATGGCCGAAGCCGATGCCCACAACGCCGACCTGCACCTCGCTGGCCTGCGGGTCATGGAGTCCCGGGCGCAATTGGGTATCGCCCTGAGTGGACGCTACCCGCAATTGCAGCAGGCCAGCGCCGACAGTCTGTACCTGAACCGTCGACAATCGGGCGGCGCCAACCCTCAGGACACGCATTTCTGGCAATACAGCGCCGGTTTCGATATCGGCTGGGAGCTGGATTTCTGGGGGCGTTTCAGCCGTGCCATCGAGTCGGCGGACGCATCCTGGTTTGCCGCCCAGGCCAACTATGAAAATGCCTTGGTGCTGTTGCACGCGCAACTGGCGCAAAACTACTACGCCTTGCGAACCGCCGAGGCGCGCCTGACCATCGCCCGCAGTAACGCCAAATTGCAAAAACGCAGCTACGAGATCACCGAGCGCCTGTTCAACAGCGGGGCCGAAGCCGAACTTGATCTGCAACAAGCCAAGACCCAGTACCTGGGCACCCTCAGTACCATCCCGGATTTCGAGAGCCAGGTGGCGAGCTTGCGCAATGCGTTGTCCACCCTGATCGGCCAGCCACCCGGCTCGATCCCTGACCTCAATCGCAACACCGGCTTAGTGCCGCTGCTCGATACTGCGATCTTGCAGGATGTGCCGGCCAACCTGCTGGTGCGGCGCCCCGATGTTCGTGCTGCCGAGCTGCAAGTGGCGGCGCAGTCGGCGTTGATCGGTGTGGCCGAGACTGACCTGTACCCCTCCATCAGCCTGCTGGGCAGCATCGTCTGGTCTGCCAGCTCGCTCAGCGGTGCATCCAACACCCTGGACATGGTGGCCGGCCCCAGTTTGCGCTGGGACATCTTCGACCACGGCCGGATCACCAACAACGTCCGCGTGCAGGATGCGCGCTTGCAGCAACTGATCGTTATCTACCAGGACAGCGTGCGCCAGGCGGCACGCGAGGCGGACGACGCCGCGACCGGCTTGATCAAAGCACTGGAGCGCGACCGGATCCTCAGCGATGCATCGGTGGCCGCCGAACGTTCGGTGACCCTGGCCAATGCCCAATACCGCGAAGGCTATTCCGATTTCCAGCGCGTGCTGGATGCCCAGCGGGCCCTGTTTGCCCAACAGGATATCTACCTGGTCAACCGTGGCACCGCGGTCAACAGCCTGATCGCCCTATACAAGGCTCTGGGCGGAGGCTGGTACAGCGACCAGCCGATGATCGACCCGGCCACCCGCAAACAAATGCAAGAACGGACCGATTGGGGCGATCTGCTCGACGAACCGAAGGAAAGTGCCAATGACTGACAGCCAACAACCGGCCGCCGAGAAAGCCCCGACACCTGCCGCCGACCCTGCGAAAAAAGCGATCAACTGGGTGCTGCTGCTGATCATCCTGAGTCTGGTCTGGTACCTGATGGCCGACCGTTACACCCCCTACACGCAACAGGCACGGGTGCAGGCCTTCATTGTACCGGTGGCCGCCGAGGTATCCGGCAGGGTGACCAAGGTGCACGTACGCAACAACCAGGACGTAAAGGCTGGCGAATTGCTGTTTGAAGTCAACCCGGAGCAGTACCAGATTGCCGTCGATCGCGCTCGCGCCGACCTTGAGTCGACCCGTCGCCAGGTGGGCGCCAACACCGCCGGCGTCGACTCCAAGCAAGCGTCCCTGCGCGCGTCCCAGGCCAATGAGCTCAAGGCACGCCAGGACATCCAGCGGCTTGAACGCCTGTACCGCGAAGACCCGGGCACCATCTCGCTGCGACGCCTGGAGATATCCCGCGCCACCCTGGAAGAATCCATCAGCCAGGTCGCCGCGGCCAAGGCCGAAGTGCAACGTGCGCGCGAACAACAGGGCGGTAACGAAGACGAAAACGCCCAGTTGCTCAGTGCCGCCAGCAACCTTGAAAAAGCCGAGCTGGACTTGAGCAATACGAAGGTCCACGCGCGCTCGGCCGGCCTGATCACCGATCTGCGCACCGATGTCGGCCAGTTTGCTTCCGCCGGTGCGCCGGTGATGACCCTGATCGCCATCCACGATGTCTGGATCAGCGCCGACATGACCGAAAACAACCTGGGAAGTGTCCAGCCAGGGACGCCGGTGTCCATCGTCCTCGACGCCCTGCCGGGGAGAATTTTCAAAGGCCATGTGCGCAGCGTCGGCTATGGCGTCGAAGTTGGTCAGAGCACTCAGCCGGGTAGCCTGCCGAAAGTGGAGAACAGCCGCGACTGGCTACGCCCTGCCCAGCGCTTTCCGGTGATCATCGAGTTCGAGCCCGGTGAGTTGACCAGCCCGCAAGGCATCCGGTCCGGCGGGCAGGCCGAAGTCATGGCATTTCCGAGTGAAAGTAACCCGCTGAATATCCTGGGTCGCCTGTTCCTGCGCCTGATGAGCTGGATGTCCTATGCGTATTGAGCGCCCGCCCCGGGTTCAGCGCGCCCTGCGCCTGAGCTTCGGCACGGCGCTGTGCCTGGCGGCGAGCTTTGGTCTGGCCCTGCCCATCCCGTTCCTCTCTCCGATGCTGGCGCTGATGATGCTGGCAGCGATGAACCGACCATTGCCGTTCAAGGCCAGCCTGGGCCTGATCCTGATCCTTATGCTGACCACCGGGACCGGCCTGCTGCTCATTCCCCTGCTGCGTTACTACCCGTTCAGCGGTGTACTGCTGGTAGGGCTATGCCTGTTCCTGGCCTTCGGTTATGGCCTGCGCGGCGGCAACCCGCTGGTGGCGACGTTTCTGGTGGTGGGCCTGACCTTGATCAGTTCGGCCGGAACCGCTGAATTCGCCCTGGCGCTTGAGGTGATCGTGGCCCTGGTCAAGGGGCTGTTCCTGGCCGTCACCACGCTGACCATCAGCCATTGGCTGTTTCCCGACCCCGCCAGTGCCCCCGCGGCCAAACCCGGCCCGAGCCTTACTCCAACCGAAAGCAGTTGGCTGGCGCTACGTGCCACGCTGGTGGTACTGCCGACTTTCCTGCTGGCCATGATCGACCCGGCCAGCTACCTGCCGATCATCATGAAAGCCGTCAGCCTCGGCCAACAAAGCTGCGCGACCAGCGCCCGCACCGCCGGCCAGGAGTTGCTCGGCTCGACCCTGCTCGGTGGCCTGATGGCAATTCTTTTCTGGTGCGCACTCAGCCTGTTCGTCAACCTGTGGATGTTCTTTCTGTGGATGTTGCTGTTCGGTTTGCTGGTGGCCAGAAAGCTCTATGGCCTGGCCCTGACCCGACAGCCACCGAGTTTCTGGCTCAACAGCCTGGCGACCCTGATCATTCTGCTCGGTCAATCGGTACAGGACAGTGCGGCGGGCAAGGACGTCTACACCGCCTTCGCCATCCGCATGGGCCTGTTCATACTGGTGACCTTGTACGCCTGTGTCATGGTCCATCTGCTGGACATGCGGCGGGAGCGTCGAATTACGACCGCCTAGAAACAGAAAAACCCCCTGAGAAGGGGGTTTTTCACCTGTGGATAACTTATTCCACAGTGACCGACTTCGCCAGGTTGCGCGGCTGGTCAACGTCGGTGCCCTTGAGTACGGCAACGTAGTACGACAGCAGTTGCAGCGGGATGGTGTAGAGAATCGGCGACAGGATGTCGTGGATGTGCGGCATGTGCACAACGTGAGTGCCTTCACCGTTGGTCATGCCGGCCTTCTCGTCAGCGAAGACGATCAACTGGCCACCGCGGGCGCGGACTTCCTGAAGGTTGGACTTCAGCTTCTCCAGCAGTTCGTTGTTCGGCGCCACGGTCACTACTGGCATGTCGTTATCCACAAGCGCCAACGGGCCATGTTTCAGCTCGCCGGCCGGATAGGCTTCAGCGTGGATGTAGGAGATTTCCTTGAGCTTGAGTGCCCCTTCCATCGCCACCGGGAACTGCGCGCCACGGCCGAGGAACAGCGTGTGGTGTTTCTCGGCGAACAGCTCGGAGATTTTTTCCACGGTGCTGTCCATGGCCAGCGCCTCGCCCAGACGGGTCGGCAAACGACGCAACTCTTCGACCAACGTCGCTTCGACACCTTTGGCCAAGGTGCCACGAACCTGGCCCAGGGAAAGTGTCAGCAACAGCAGGCCAACCAATTGCGTGGTGAAGGCTTTGGTCGAAGCCACACCGATTTCGCGACCGGCCTGGGTCAACAGGGTCAGATCGGATTCGCGCACCAGCGAGCTGATGCCGACGTTGCAGATCGCCAGGCTGGCCAGGAAGCCCAGTTCCTTGGCGTTGCGCAGCGCGGCCAGGGTGTCGGCGGTTTCGCCGGACTGAGAAATGGTCACGAACAAGGTGTCCGGCTGCACCACCACCTTGCGGTAGCGGAATTCGCTGGCGACTTCGACCTGGCAAGGAATGCCGGCCAACTCTTCGAGCCAGTAACGCGCGACCATACCGGCGTGGTAACTGGTGCCACACGCGACGATCTGTACGTTACGCACTTTGGCGAACAGTTCGGCAGCCTGTGGGCCGAATGCCTGTACCAGGACCTGGTTCTGGCTCAGGCGACCTTCCAGGGTGCGCTGCACCACGGACGGTTGCTCGTGGATTTCCTTGAGCATGAAGTGGCGGAACTCGCCCTTTTCAGCGGCTTCGGCGCCATCGCGATACTGCACGGCTTCACGCTCGACGACCTTGCCGTCAACGTCCCAGATCTGCACGCTGTCGCGGCGGATTTCAGCGATATCGCCTTCTTCCAGATACATGAAACGGTCAGTAACCTGACGCAGGGCCAACTGGTCGGATGCCAGGAAGTTTTCCCCAAGGCCCAGGCCGATCACCAGCGGGCTGCCGCTGCGGGCTGCGACCAGGCGATCCGGTTGCTGCGCGCTGATCACTGCCAGGCCGTAAGCACCGTGCAACTCTTTGACGGTCGCCTTGAGGGCCACGGTCAGATCGCGCAGATCCTTGAGTTTGTGGTTCAGCAGGTGGGAGATGACTTCAGTGTCGGTGTCCGAGGTGAACACATAGCCCAAGGCTTTGAGTTGTTCACGCAGGGCTTCGTGGTTTTCGATGATGCCGTTGTGCACCACCGCCAGGTCGCCGGAGAAATGCGGGTGGGCATTACGCTCGCACGGCGCACCGTGGGTGGCCCAGCGCGTGTGGGCAATGCCCAGGCGACCGACCAGCGGCTCGGTGGTCAACGCCTGCTCCAGCTCACTGACCTTGCCCGGACGACGCACGCGCTCGAGTTTTTCATCGTTGGTGTAGACCGCCACGCCAGCGCTGTCATACCCACGGTATTCGAGGCGTTTCAGGCCTTCGACGAGGATGGCGGTGATGTTACGTTCTGCGACTGCGCCGACAATTCCACACATGCTATTTCTCCTGACTGACAGCCGCGCAAATCAAAGTGATGCCGCGGGCCTGAATCTGATCGCGAGCCTCAAGGGGCAGGCGTTCATCGGTAATAATGGTATGGACACTGCTCCATGGCAGCTCCAGGTTTGGAATCTTGCGGCCGATCTTGTCGGCCTCCACCATCACGACTACTTCGCGGGCGACTTCAGCCATGACCCGGCTCAGCCCGAGCAGCTCGTTGAAGGTGGTTGTACCGCGAACCAGATCGATGCCATCAGCGCCGATAAACAGCTGGTCGAAGTCGTAGGAGCGCAGTACCTGCTCGGCAACCTGCCCCTGAAAGGACTCGGAATGCGGGTCCCAGGTGCCACCGGTCATCAACAGCACCGGTTCGTGCTCAAGTTCGCTCAGGGCATTGGCGACATGCAGCGAGTTGGTCATCACCACCAGACCGGGTTGCTGTCCGAGTTCCGGGATCATGGAAGCGGTGGTACTGCCACTGTCGATAATGATGCGCGCATGCTCGCGAATTCGCGCGACGGCGGCGCGGGCGATGGCTTGTTTGTATTTGGAAACCGGCTGACCAATGTCGGCCACCAGTTCCTGAGGCAGGGTGATCGCCCCGCCGTAACGACGCAACAACAGGCCATTGCTTTCAAGTGCCGCCAGATCCTTGCGAATCGTAACTTCCGACGTTTCGAAGCGCTTGGCCAACTCATCCACACTGACTTCGCCCTGCTGATTGAGCAAGGCGAGGATGTTGTGACGACGCTGAGGTGTGTTGCGCTTTGACATGAGCTGGTAAGTTTCGTTTCGAAAGATAGCGGAAGCAATCAAAACCTATCAGCGAAATTTCGTCAAGCACCATGCGATAAAAAGAGCTGTGGATAACCCTGTGTAGGAGCGAGCTCGCTCGCGATGGACTTAAGGGCGCTGCTTTTATTCAGACTGACCTCGTCATCATTGACGTCCATCGCGAGCGAGCTCGCTCCTACACAAGGGAGTTGTGGATAACTCAGCCCTTCTTGATCTTCTCCGGCCGCTTCCAGCCGTCGATGTTCTTCTGACGAGCACGCCCGATGGCCAACTGGGATTTATCCACAGTCGAAGTAATGGTCGAGCCAGCCGCGGTGGTTGCACCGGACAGGATATCCACAGGCGCTACCAACGAGTTGTTGGAACCAATGAACACATCTTCGCCCAACACGGTTTTCCACTTGTTGGCGCCGTCGTAGTTGCAAGTGATGGTGCCGGCACCAATGTTGGTGCGCGCCCCGACTTCGGCATCGCCCAGGTAAGTCAGATGACCGGCCTTGGCACCTTCGCCCAGGTGAGCATTTTTCAACTCGACGAAGTTACCCACATGCGCCCGGGCTTCCAGCACGGTACCTGGACGCAGACGCGCAAACGGACCGGCATCGCTGCCCTCACCCAGAATGGCACCTTCGATATGACTGTTGGCCTTGATGACCACGCCTTTGCGCAGGGTGCTGTCCTTGATCACGCAGTTCGGGCCGATCACCACGTCATCTTCAATGACCACCTTGCCTTCAAGGATCACGTTGATGTCGATCAGCACGTCACGCCCGACCGTCACTTCGCCACGAACATCGAAACGAGCCGGGTCGCGCAGCGTCACACCTTGAGCCATCAAACGACGACCCGCGCGCAATTGATAATGCCGTTCAAGTTCGGAAAGCTGCTTGCGGTCATTGGCGCCCTGCACTTCCATGGCGTCGTGCGGTTGCTCGGTGGCCACCACCAGACCATCGCTCACTGCCATGGCAATGATGTCGGTCAGGTAGTACTCGCCCTGGGCGTTGTTGTTGGAGAGACGGCTCATCCAGTCGCCGAGCCGGGCAAAAGGCAGCGCCAGAATGCCGGTATTGCCTTCGGTGATCTGGCGTTGGGCTTCATCGGCATCTTTCTGCTCGACAATGGCGGCAACCTTGCCAGCGCCATCACGAACGATGCGGCCGTAACCGGTCGGATCGTCCAGTTCGACGGTCAGCAGTCCCAATTGCTCTGGACCCACCTGCTTGAGCAGGCGCTGCAGTGTTTCGACCTCAATCAACGGCACATCACCGTAGAGCACCAGCACGGTGTCGGACTGAATGAACGGCACGGCTTGAGCAACGGCGTGGCCGGTACCCAACTGTTTATCCTGCAGGACGAAGTTCAGGTCATCCGCCGCCAGGCGTTCGCGCACCGCATCGGCACCATGACCGATCACGACGTGAATGCGCTGTGGATCAAGTTGCCGGGCGCTGTGAATAACATGGCCGAGCATGGAGTTGCCGGCAATCGGGTGCAAAACTTTCGGCAAAGCAGAACGCATACGCGTGCCTTGGCCAGCAGCGAGAATAACGATTTCAAGAGACATGACTGGCTACCAATCCTGGGTGGTCAGCGGCTGCGACCGGGTTGTAAAAATCGGAAAAGAAAAAAGGGTAGCCGAGGCTACCCTTTTTAATCAATCACACAACAAGTGCAGCCTTAGTGGCCGAACTTCTTGCGGATCTGCTGGACGGTGCGCAGCTGAGCTGCAGCCTCGGCCAGACGTGCGGCAGCAGAACCGTAATCGAATTCTGCGCCACGTTCATGCAAGGCCTTCTCGGCTGCCTTAACGGCTTCCTGAGCGGAGGCTTCATCCAGGTCGGCAGCACGTTGCACGGTGTCGGCAAGAACCTTGACCATGTTCGGCTGAACCTCGAGGAAACCACCGGAGATGTAATACACCTCCTCTTCCCCGCCCTGCTTGACCAGGCGGATCGGACCTGGCTTCAGATTAGTGATCAGCGGCGCGTGACCCAGAGCGATACCAAGATCACCCAGTGCACCGTGCGCAATCACCATCTCGACCAGACCGGAAAAGATTTCTCCTTCCGCGCTGACGATATCGCAATGGACTGTCATAGCCATCTGATTGCCTCAACCTAAATTAGCGCCCGTTGCCGGGCGCCGGGATTACAGTTTCTTGGCTTTCTCGATCGCTTCTTCGATGCCGCCAACCATGTAGAACGCTTGTTCTGGCAGGTGGTCGTAGTCACCGTTGAGGATGCCTTTGAAGCCAGCAATGGTGTCTTTCAGGGAAACGTATTTACCCGATGCACCGGTGAAGACTTCAGCCACGAAGAACGGCTGCGACAAGAAGCGCTGGATCTTACGAGCACGGTTTACCAACTGCTTGTCGGCTTCCGACAGCTCGTCCATACCCAGGATCGCAATGATGTCCTTCAGTTCTTTGTAACGCTGCAGAACGTACTGAACGCCGCGAGCGGTGTCGTAGTGGTCCTGGCCGATTACGTTCGGGTCCAGCTGGCGCGAAGTCGAGTCGAGTGGATCGACCGCTGGGTAGATACCCAGGGAAGCGATGTCACGGGACAGAACGACGGTAGCGTCCAAGTGGGCGAAGGTGGTCGCTGGCGACGGGTCGGTCAAGTCATCCGCAGGTACGTATACCGCTTGGATCGAAGTGATCGAACCTTCCTTGGTCGAAGTGATACGTTCTTGCAGAACGCCCATCTCTTCAGCCAGGGTCGGCTGGTAACCTACTGCCGAAGGCATACGGCCCAGCAGTGCGGATACTTCAGTACCGGCCAGGGTGTAACGGTAGATGTTGTCGACGAACAGCAGAACGTCGTTACCTTCGTCACGGAACTTCTCGGCCATGGTCAGGCCGGTCAGTGCTACGCGCAGACGGTTACCCGGCGGCTCGTTCATCTGACCGTAAACCAGTGCCACTTTGTCCAGAACGTTGGAGTCCTTCATCTCGTGGTAGAAGTCGTTACCCTCACGAGTACGCTCACCCACACCGGCGAACACGGAATAACCGCTGTGCTCGATGGCGATGTTACGGATCAGTTCCATCATGTTTACGGTTTTGCCTACACCGGCACCACCGAACAGACCGACTTTACCGCCTTTGGCGAACGGGCAAACCAGGTCGATAACCTTGATGCCGGTTTCCAGCAGGTCGTTGCCGCCTGCTTGTTCAGCGAACGAAGGCGCTGGACGGTGAATGCCCCAACGCTCTTCAGTGGCGATAGGGCCAGCTTCGTCGATCGGGTTGCCCAGAACGTCCATGATCCGGCCCAGAGTCGCTTTACCGACCGGTACGGAGATGGCTGCGCCAGAGTCGGTAACTTCCAGACCGCGCTTCAGGCCTTCGGTGGAACCCATCGCAATGGTACGAACCACGCCGTCGCCCAGCTGCTGCTGAACTTCCAGAGTGGTCCCGGCCGCGCTTTGTACTGTCAGCGCGTTGTAGATGCTCGGTACGCTGTCGCGTGGAAATTCCACGTCGATAACGGCGCCGATGATTTGAACGATACGTCCGCTACTCATAGCTGGATCCTCTGAATATTTGAACCGTTAAACCGCGGCAGCGCCGCCGACGATTTCCGAGATCTCTTGGGTGATCGCAGCCTGACGCGCCTTGTTGTAGACCAGCTGCAAATCGCTGATCAAATCACCGGCGTTGTCGGTAGCGTTCTTCATCGCGATCATCCGCGCAGCTTGTTCAGCCGCGTTGTTCTCGACCACCGCCTGGTAGACCTGCGACTCCACGTAACGGACCATCAAGCCGTCGAGCAGCTCCTTGGCATCCGGTTCGTAGAGATAGTCCCAGTGGTGCTTGAGGTCTTGATCCGGGGTTGCCACCAATGGAATCAACTGCTCCACGGTAGGCTGTTGCGTCATGGTGTTGATGAACTTGTTGGACACCACGGACAGGCGGTCAATACGGCCGTCCAGGTAGGCATCCAGCATCACCTTGACGCTGCCGATCAGATCATTGATCGACGGCTCTTCACCCAGGTGGCTGATAGCTGCAACGACGTTACCGCCGAAGTTGCGGAAAAAGGCCGCACCCTTGCTACCAACGACACACAGATCGATCTCGACGCCGTTTTCGCGGTTTACCGCCATGTCCTTGACCAGGGCCTTGAACAGGTTGGTGTTCAAGCCGCCGCACAGACCACGGTCACTGCTCACTACGACATAACCAACACGCTTGATTTCGCGGTCGATCATGAACGGGTGGCGGTATTCCGGGTTGGCGTTGGCCAGATGCCCAATTACCTGGCGGATACGCTCCGCATAAGGACGGCTAGCAGCCATGCGCATTTGTGCCTTGCGCATTTTGCTGACCGCCACTTTTTCCATGGCGCTGGTAATCTTTTGCGTGCTTTTGATGCTCGCAATCTTACTGCGAATCTCTTTTGCGCCTGCCATGTAACACCTATCAGGTTAGCAAGCGGGAGCCTTGCGGCTCCCGCTGCGGCTTACCAGGTTTGGGTGGCCTTGAACTTCTCGATACCGGCTTTCATGCCAGCGTCGATTTCGTCATTGAAGTCACCTTTCACGTTGATCTTCGCCATCAAATCGGCGTGATCGCGGTTGAAGAAAGCAATCAGCGCTTGCTCGAAGCTGCCGATCTTGGCGATTTCAACGTCAGTCAGGAACCCACGCTCAGCGGCATACAGCGACAGCGCCATGTCAGCGATCGACATTGGTGCGTATTGCTTCTGCTTCATCAGCTCGGTAACGCGCTGACCATGCTCAAGTTGCTTACGGGTCGCTTCGTCCAGGTCAGAAGCGAACTGGGCGAATGCCGCCAGTTCACGGTACTGAGCCAGAGCGGTACGGATACCACCGGACAGCTTCTTGATGATCTTGGTCTGAGCGGCACCACCCACACGGGATACCGAAACACCGGCGTTCACTGCAGGACGGATGCCCGAGTTGAACATGGCCGATTCCAGGAAGATCTGACCGTCGGTGATGGAAATCACGTTGGTCGGAACGAACGCGGAAACGTCGCCAGCCTGGGTTTCGATGATCGGCAGTGCGGTCAGGGAACCGGTTTTGCCGGTCACTGCACCGTTGGTGAACTTCTCTACGTATTCTTCCGAAACGCGGGATGCGCGCTCCAGCAGACGGGAGTGGAGATAGAACACGTCGCCTGGGTAAGCTTCACGGCCTGGTGGACGGCGCAGCAGCAGGGAAATCTGGCGGTAAGCCACTGCTTGCTTGGACAGATCGTCATAAACGATCAGCGCGTCTTCACCGCGGTCGCGGAAGAATTCACCCATGGTGCAACCGGAGTACGGTGCCAGGAATTGCAGCGCAGGAGATTCCGAAGCACTGGCAGCCACGATGATCGTGTTGGCCAGGGCGCCGTTTTCTTCCAGCTTGCGAACCACGTTGGCGATGGTCGATTGTTTCTGACCGATTGCTACGTAGACGCAGAAAATGCCGCTGTTCTTCTGGTTGATGATCGCGTCGATCGCCAGAGCGGTTTTACCGATCTGACGGTCACCGATGATCAGCTCACGCTGGCCACGGCCGACAGGGATCATGGCATCGACAGCCTTGTAGCCAGTCTGTACAGGCTGGTCTACCGACTTACGCCAGATCACGCCTGGAGCAACTTTCTCGACCGCGTCGGTCTCGGTGTTGCCCAGTGGACCTTTGCCGTCAACAGGGTTACCCAGTGCGTCGACTACGCGACCCAGCAGTTCCTTACCAACCGGAACTTCCAGGATGCGGCCAGTGCACTTGGCGCTCATGCCTTCAGCCAGAGACTGGTATGCGCCCAATACAACGGCACCTACGGAGTCTTGCTCCAGGTTGAGGGCCATACCGAAGACGCCGCCCGGAAACTCGATCATCTCGCCGTACATTACGTCGGCCAGACCGTGAATCCGCACGATACCGTCAGATACGCTGACGACAGTGCCTTCGTTACGGGCTTGGGAGGTCACATCGAGCTTGTCGATGCGGCCCTTGATAATTTCACTTATTTCGGAAGGATTGAGTTGCTGCATTGCTCTGCTGCCCCTTCAAACTCAAGATTTCAATGCTTCGGCAAGTTTCGCGATTTTGCCGCGAATCGAGCCATCGATAACCAGGTCGCCGGCGCGGATGACGACACCACCAATAAGGGCAGCGTCCTCCGCAACTTGCAGGCGCACTTCCCGGTTGAGTCGTGCACTGAGAACCTTGGCGAGTTTGTCTTGCTGTTCTTGGTTCAATGCGAAAGCACTGGTGACTTCAACGTCTACCGATTTCTCTTGTTCGGCCTTGTACAGGTCGAACAGAGCGGCGATCTCCGGCAACAGCGGGAGACGGTCGTTTTCGGCAACGACGTGGATGAAGTTCTGTGCCTTGGCATCAAACTTGTCGCCGCACACGTCAATAAACGTGGCGGCCTTTTCTGCGCTCGTCAGTCGCGGGGCCTTGAGCACGCGCTGCATGGTGTCGTCTTCCGACACCGCTGCAGCCAGGCCGAGCATGGCTGACCAATTGGCCAGTTGCTGGTGGGCCTGAGCGTGCTCGAAGGCCGCCTTAGCGTAAGGTCGGGCCAACGTGGTCAGTTCTGCCATGATCGCCCTCGCTTAGATTTCAGCAGCCAGTTGGTTAACCAGCTCTGCGTGCGCGTTTTGATCGATTGTGGCACCCAGGATCTTCTCGGCGCCGCCGACTGCCAGCAAGCCCACTTGGGCACGCAGCGCGTCTTTGACACTGTTCAGTTCCTGTTCGATCTCGGCCTGAGCCTGAACCTTCACACGGTCAGCGTCGACACGGGCCTTTTCAACAGCCTCTTCGACAATCTGGTTACCGCGTTTCTTGGCTTGCTCGATGATTTCAGCTGCCTGAGCTTTCGCTTCGCGCAGTTGGTGACCCGCTTTTTCTTGGGCCAACTCCAGGTCGCGAGCTGCACGGCTGGCAGCGTCCAGACCATCAGCGATCTTCTTTTGACGTTCGTGCAGTGCCGCAATGACCGGAGGCCATACGAACTTCATGCAGAACAGTACAAAAATCAGGAACGCAACGGACTGGCCAATCAGGGTCGCATTAATGTTCACGCCAACACCTCGCAGTTACGTTGTCCATCACACCAAATTACCCGGAAGATCCGAGTAATTAGCCAGCGATTTGACCAACGAACGGGTTCGCAAAGGTGAAGAACAGAGCGATACCAACACCGATCATGGTTACGGCGTCGAGCAGACCGGCAACGATGAACATTTTAACTTGCAGCATTGGAACCATTTCTGGCTGACGCGCTGCGCCTTCCAGGAACTTGCCGCCCAGCAGGCCGAAACCAATTGCGGTACCCAGTGCGCCCAGGCCGATCAACAGTGCAACAGCGATAGCGGTTAGACCAACTACAGTTTCCATCTTTCCTCCCGACTTTTACGTCGTATGGTTTAGGTTTTTTAGATTAAAGCGGTAAAACAAATCGTTTCAGATGCCCCGTAAGGAGCACCTTCCCGTTTTACCGGGAAGGACATCAGACTAGTCGAGACTGGCCTTAATGGTTTTCTTCGTGCGCCATCGACAGGTAGACGATGGTCAACATCATGAAGATGAACGCCTGCAGGGTGATGATCAGGATGTGGAACACAGCCCACGCCCACTGCAGAACAACGCCCAGGCCACTAAGCCAGAGCAGACCGCTGCCGAACATCACAGCAATCAGAATGAAGACCAGCTCGCCGGCGTACATGTTGCCGAACAGACGCAGAGCCAGGGAGATCGGCTTGGCGATCAGGGTTACGAATTCCAGCAGGAAGTTCACCGGAATCAGCAGGGCCTGAACGAAGATGTTCTTGCTGCCGAACGGGTGCAGGGTCAGCTCGCCGATGAAGCCGCCGAGGCCCTTGACCTTGATGCTGTAGAAAATGATCAGAGCGAAAACCGAGAACGCCATGCCCAAGGTCGCGTTCGGGTCGGTGGTCGACACGGCGCGGAACGGGATGTGTGCATCGCCGGAGATCCACATGGCTACTTGAGGAATCCAGTCGACCGGTACCAGGTCGACGGCGTTCATCAGGAACACCCAGACGAAGATGGTCAGTGCCAGCGGTGCAATCACCGGGCTACGGCCATGGAAGCTGTCTTTCACGCTGCCATCGACGAATTCGACCAATACTTCAACGAAGTTCTGCAAAGCACCAGGCTGACCGGAAGTCGCTTTCTTGGCCGCCATGCGGAAAAGAAGAACGAAGATCAGACCCAATGCGACCGACCAGCCGAGAGTATCGACGTGGAAAGCCCAGAAGCCCATTTCTTTGGCTTCTGCTGCGGTGTGGGCAAAGCCCCAGCCGCCGGTAGGGTGCTGACCGAAGGTCAGGTTCTGCAAGTGGTGCTGGATATAGCCCGAAGCGGTTGTTTCTGCCATGGTTGCCTCAAACGCCCTAAGGTCTCGAAAGTCTTGTTCTCATCAGCAGGGGAGCGAACCAGCTGACCGACTGAGTCAGCACGAAGGCACCGAATACTGCAATCGGCGCCAGTGGCTTCACACCTGCAAACACCAGTGCAAACAGCACTGCCGTCAAAATCAGTTTGCCTGCCTCGCCGGCATAAAAAGACCGGACGATGGACTGGGCTGCTCGGGCGCCGGAAAACCGAAATGCCCTGTGAGCGAAATAAATATTGGGTAGCAAGGCTATCAGGCCTCCGCAGAGTCCCGAGTACCCGGCAACGACTCCATATCGGTACCAGAGCGCCAAAGCGGCGATCAGCAACACGACAAATTGAGCCATTAACACCGGAAAAACTGCCAGGCGATGGAAGGGCAGGCGGTTTGGCGTGCGGGTTTCCATCACTTTTACTCCCCAATGGTCGGCTGCCGAAATTCAATAACTTGGCATAATTTGTGCCGACAAAATGCGCGCAGAGTATAGGGGCGGTTCTGCCCCTATTCAACTGTCAGGTAGTGATTTCCGACTGCGCGCTACATGAGGAAATGTTTCAGCGGATATGTGCAAGTACGCCTTGAAGCTCATCCAGTGAGTTGTAGCCAATCACCAACTGCCCTTTACCCTTCTTACCGTGGCGGATCTGCACCGCAGAGCCTAGGCGCTCGGCCAGGCGCTGTTCGAGACGGGCGATATCCGGGTCCGGTTTTGCCGCTTCCACAGGCTCCGGTTTACCACTCAACCACTGGCGAACCAGTGCCTCGGTTTGGCGCACGGTCAGCCCGCGTGCGACAACATGTCGCGCCCCTTCAACCTGTTGAATTTCCGGCAAACCGAGCAAAGCACGGGCATGACCCATTTCCAGGTCGCCGTGGGACAACATGGTCTTGATGACTTCCGGCAAGGAAATCAGGCGCAACAGGTTGGCCACGGTCACCCGGGACTTGCCCACAGCCTCGGCCACCTGTTGCTGGGTCAGCTGGAACTCCTGCTGCAACCGCTGCAGGGCCACCGCTTCTTCAATCGGGTTCAGGTCTTCGCGCTGAATGTTCTCGATCAGCGCGATGGCGATCGCGGTTTCATC
This sequence comes from Pseudomonas jessenii, assembly GCF_002236115.1. GTDB lineage: Bacteria > Pseudomonadota > Gammaproteobacteria > Pseudomonadales > Pseudomonadaceae > Aquipseudomonas > Aquipseudomonas jessenii. The sequence goes on from NZ_NIWT01000005.1 coordinate 605,332, forward strand.
GGGTACATCGCGAACCATTGCCGGGATGGTTTCCTGCCCGGCTTGCTGGCTGGCGCGCCAGCGGCGTTCGCCGGCAATGATTTCAAAGCGGCCGCTGCCGATCGGGCGAACCACGATGGGCTGCATGACGCCCTGGGCCTTGATCGATTGCGCCAGCTCTTCGAGCGCCTGCGGATCCATGTCACGACGCGGCTGGTACTTGCCGCGCTGGAGCAGATCCAGGGGGAGATGTTGCAGCTCACGCTGATCGGCTTGCGCCGCTTGTTCTTCCAGCGAGCTGACAGTCGGACCACTCAACAGAGCATCCAGTCCACGTCCGAGACCTCGTTTCTTGACGGCCATGGGGATTCCTTAAGTTGCCTGAGCAGCGGCGATGCGTGAGTTTTTGCGTTGACGACGAACCATTTCGCCCGCCAATGCCAGGTAGGCAACGGCGCCTCGCGAAGCTTTGTCGTACGCCAGCGCCGGCATGCCGTAGCTTGGCGCTTCGGCCAGACGGATATTGCGCGGAATGACGGTGTCGTAGAGCTGCTCGCCGAAGTGTTCCTTGAGCTGCGCCGAGACATCGTTCATCAGGCTCAGGCGTGGGTCGTACATCGTACGCAGCAGGCCTTCGACCTTGAGGTTCGGGTTCAGCAGTTCAGAGATACGCTTGATGTTATCCACAAGGTCGCTCAAGCCTTCGAGTGCGAAGTACTCGCACTGCATGGGGATAATGACCCCGTCAGCGGCAACCAGTGCGTTCAAGGTCAGCATCGACAGCGACGGCGGGCAGTCGATCAGGATGTAATCGTAGTTTTCCCGGATCGGCGCCAGCGCGCTGCGCAGACGGCTTTCCTTCATCTGCATTTCCAGCAGCACCACTTCGGCCGCGGTGAGATCGCGGTTGGCCGGCAACAGCTGGTAACCACCGTGTTCGGAGAAGTGCATGGCCTGGGCCAGATCACATTCTCCGATCAGCAGGTCGTAGACCGAGTTTTCCAGGCCATGTTTATCCACACCGCTACCCATGGTGGCGTTGCCCTGTGGATCAAGATCGATCAACAGCACCCGGCGCTTGGTCGCGACCAGGGATGCTGCGAGGTTGATGCAGGTGGTGGTTTTGCCCACGCCACCCTTTTGGTTCGCAATCGCGAATACCTTAGCCATTCTTGCTTGTGTTCCCAATCATGCCGTGCGGCGCAGTATCAGCAGATGGCGTTGGCCTTGGCAACCAGGTACGGCCAGGGCGTGTTCGCTATCGAGGTGGAAGTCTGCCGGCAATGCTACCAGCTCATCGGCCGGATGAACGCCCTTCATTGCCAGCCAGCGTGTTTCGCTATCGCCGAGGTGGCGCGTCCAGTTACTGAAGTTCTCCATGCTGCTGAACGCCCGGGAAATGATTCCGTTGAAGGGCTGTGCAGGCTGGAAGGCTTCGACGCGACTGTGGATAACTTGCAGGTTATCCAGTTTGAGTTCGAGTTTGACCTGGGTCAGGAAGCGGGTTTTCTTGCCGTTGCTGTCCAGGCAAGTCACTTGCGACTCTGGAAACAGGATGGCCAACGGAATGCCCGGCATACCACCGCCGCTGCCAACGTCCAGCCACCGGCCGTTTTCGACGAACGACATCACGCTCAAACTATCGAGCAAGTGGCGGGAGACCATCTCGTCCGGATCGCGTACCGCGGTCAGGTTGTAAGCCTTGTTCCATTTTATCAACAGGGACAGATAACCCAGCAGCTGCGCGTGCTGGGTTTCTGTCAGCATGACACCGAGCTGGCGAGCACCTGTGGATAACTCTTCTGCGTGTTGCGGAGTGACCAACGAACTCAAGCGCTTTGCTCCAACTGACGGCCCGCGCCGCGTTTTTTCAAATGAATCATCAACAGCGAAATGGCTGCCGGCGTAACGCCCGGTATACGCGAGGCCTGGCCCAAGGTTTCTGGACGGGTCGCGCCGAGCTTGCTCTGGATCTCCTTGGAGAGACCGGAAATATTCGTGTAATCGATATCCACAGGCAGTTTGGTGTCTTCGCTGGCGCGCAAGCGGGCGATTTCATCCTGTTGACGATCGATGTAACCGGCGTATTTGGTCTTGATTTCGACCTGTTCGGCGACCTGTGGATCGTCTGCCCCGCCACCGGTCACTTCGATCAGACCAGCGTAGTCGATTTCCGGACGGCTCAAGAGGTTGAGCAGGTTGTATTCGTGAGTCAGTGGCGTGCCGAATTTTTCGGCGATGGCATCGCCCTGTTCGGTACCCGGGCGTACCCAGGTACTTTTCAGGCGCTGCTCTTCCAGTTCGATGCTTTCGCGTTTTTTGCAGAAAGCCGCCCAGCGCACGTCATCCACCAGACCCAGTTCGCGACCTTTTTCGGTCAAACGCAGGTCGGCGTTGTCCTCGCGCAGAATCAGGCGGTACTCGGCACGGGAAGTGAACATGCGGTACGGCTCTTGGGTACCGAGGGTGATCAGGTCGTCGACCAGCACGCCGATATAGGCCTCGTCGCGACGCGGGCACCAAGCCTCTTTGCCTTGCGCACGCAGTGCAGCGTTGGTCCCGGCGAGCAAACCCTGGGCACCGGCTTCTTCGTAACCGGTTGTGCCGTTGATTTGCCCGGCGAAGAACAAGCCGCCGATGACTTTGGTCTCCAGGCTGTATTTCAAATCGCGTGGATCGAAGTAGTCGTACTCGATCGCGTAGCCCGGACGCACGATGTGCGCGTTTTCCATGCCGCGGATCGATTGCACGATCTGCAATTGCACGTCGAACGGCAAGCTTGTGGATATCCCGTTCGGATACAGCTCATGGGTGGTCAAACCTTCCGGTTCGATAAACACCTGATGGCTTTCCTTGTCGGCGAAGCGATGGATCTTGTCTTCGATCGACGGGCAATAACGCGGGCCGATCCCTTCGATCTCACCGGCAGCGGAATACATCGGCGAACGGTCGAGGTTCGCGGCAATGATTTCGTGGGTGCGCGCATTCGTGTGGGTAATCCAGCAGCTGACTTGCTTAGGATGCTGCTCTTTTGACCCCATGAACGACATCACCGGGATAGGCGTATCACCCGGTTGCTCGGACATCACCGAGAAATCCACAGACCGACCGTCGATACGTGGCGGAGTACCGGTTTTCAAACGCCCTACGCGCAATGGCAGTTCACGCAGACGGTGAGCCAGCGCGATCGATGGCGGATCACCGGCGCGACCGCCGGAAAAATTCTGCAAACCGATGTGGATAAGTCCACCGAGGAACGTACCGGTGGTCAACACCACGGAATCAGCGAAGAAACGCAGACCCATTTGGGTGACAACACCACGGACTTGTTCCTGCTCGACGATCAGATCGTCAGCGGCCTGTTGAAATATCCACAGGTTCGGCTGGTTCTCCAGGATTTCGCGGACAGCTGCCTTGTACAGAACCCGGTCTGCCTGCGCGCGGGTTGCTCGCACGGCCGGGCCTTTGCGGCTGTTCAATACGCGAAACTGGATACCGCCTTTATCGGTAGCCATGGCCATCGCGCCGCCGAGGGCGTCGATTTCCTTGACCAGGTGGCTTTTGCCGATCCCGCCAATGGCCGGATTGCAACTCATGGCACCGAGGGTTTCCACGTTATGCGTCAGCAATAGGGTTTTAACTCCCATACGTGCTGAGGCCAGTGCTGCCTCGGTACCGGCATGACCGCCGCCGATGACGATCACTTCAAAACGGGAAGGGAAATCCACCACGCACCTCGTGCCTGCTTAAGTAGGTAATTCAGGAATAGTTTGAGCTCAGGTTTTTGGACCTGGTCGACAAGTATAGGGACTTCGCCCTTCCTAAAGAACCCTTTGCACAAAATTTAACCAGCTGTGGAAAAGTCGGAGTTATAGAAATTAAAAAGAAAGAAATTTATTAAATCTTTGTTTTTATGTTTATTTCTATGCACCTGCCTTTCTGTGGATAGATTGATACAGCCCTTTATTTTCAATGTGTACAGAGATTCAAAACCCTGTGTTCATGTGCCAATGAGGCCCTTGGATAACCGGTTTAAGCCTGTGGATGAAAGGGGTGGTTATCCACAGAGGTGGTTATGTCCAGTTTTCGAGGCCTGTTATCAACTGACCTTAGCCGCGGTTATTCACAGGGCTTAATCCACAGAAAAGTGCCGTTCGCTCGAAATTCGGGTGCAGGAATTCCGCTCAAGCAGACGAAGTCCGCTCGGCACTGGGAGTTTTTTCAGAAAAGGAGAGAACAGACAGGCACGAATGGCCTGTCTGTGAGTAACAGGAGGGCTACTTACCGATACAGAAACTGGAAAAAATCCGCCCCAGCAGGTCATCGGAACTGAAAGCACCGGTGATTTCACCCAGCGACTGCTGAGCCTGGCGCAAATCCTCGGCTAACAACTCGCCAGCACCGGCCAGGGTCAATTGGGCACGGCCATGCTCGAGGGCAGCACTGGCATGACGTAGCGCCTCAAGGTGTCGCCGGCGAGCGCTGAAGCTGCTTTCGGACGTTTGTTCATAGCCCATGCAGGCCTTGAGGTGATCACGCAGCAGCTCCAGCCCGACACCACCCGACTTGGCGCTCAGGCTGATGGTGACATGGCCGTCCTGGCTGACCTCCAGCGCAATGGCTTCGCCCGTAAGATCGGCTTTGTTGCGGATCAGGGTGACTTTCGCGGGATCGGGACGGATTTCGAGAAACTCCGGCCAGAGTGCGAAAGGATCGAGGGCTTCCGGTGCAGTGGCATCAACCACCAACAGTACCCGATCGGCTTCGCCGATAGCTTTCAAGGCACGCTCGACGCCGATTTTTTCCACATGATCATCGGTATCGCGCAGACCGGCGGTATCCACGACGTGCAGCGGCATGCCATCGATGTGGATATGTTCGCGAAGCACGTCACGGGTGGTGCCGGCAATTTCGGTCACGATCGCCGCTTCACGCCCGGCCAGGGCATTGAGCAGGCTGGATTTACCGGCATTCGGACGACCGGCAATGACCACTGTCATGCCGTCACGCAGCAAGGCGCCCTGCCCGGCTTCGCGCATGACGGTGGATAACTCGTCGCGCACCTTGTCGAGCATGCTCAGGACGTGGCCATCGGCGAGGAAGTCGATTTCCTCTTCCGGAAAATCGATGGCCGCTTCGACATAGATGCGCAAGCCGATCAATTGCTCGGTGAGGTTATGCACACGTGACGAGAAAGCACCTTGCAGGGAGCGCAATGCGTTTCGCGCAGCCTGGGCAGAACTGGCTTCAATCAGGTCGGCAATGGCTTCGGCCTGGGCGAGGTCCAGTTTGTCGTTGAGGAAGGCGCGCTCACTGAATTCCCCCGGCCGGGCGAGACGGCAACCCAGTTCCAGGCAGCGCTTGAGCAACATATCCAGAACAATCGGACCGCCATGGCCTTGCAGCTCCAGCACATCTTCACCTGTGAACGAGTTCGGGCCGGGGAAATACAGGGCAATGCCCTGGTCCAGCACCTCGTCGTTTTCACTGAAAAACGGACCGTAGTGGGCAAATCGCGGCTTAAGCTCGCGACCGCTGAAGGCCTTGGCCGCAACGCTGGCCAACGGCCCGGAAATACGCACGATGCCTACACCGCCGCGACCTTGAGCGGTGGCGACAGCTGCGATGGTTTCGCGAGGAACGCTCATAAACCGGTATCCAGACAAAAGTGACAGATAGCAAAACGCCCCACTAGGGGGCGTTTTGAGTGGTTATCCACAGTGTAAATCAGGCAGCTGCTTTAGCGGCCGCTTCGATTTTACGCGTGATGTACCACTGTTGTGCGATGGACAGCACGTTGTTTACAACCCAGTACAGCACCAGACCGGCCGGGAACCACAGGAAGAAGAAGGTGAAGATGATAGGCATCAGCTTCATCACCTTGGCCTGCATCGGATCCGGAGGAGTCGGGTTCAACTGCTGCTGGATGAACATGGTTGCGCCCATGATGATCGGCAGAATGAAGAACGGATCCTTGATCGACAGGTCAGTAATCCACAGCATGAACGGCGCTTGGCGCATTTCAACGCTTTCCAGCAGAACCCAGTACAGCGAGAGGAAAACCGGCATCTGCACGAGGATTGGCAAGCAACCACCCAGCGGATTGATCTTCTCTTTCTTGTACAGTTCCATCATGGCTTGCGACATTTTCTGCCGGTCATCGCCATGTTGCTCTTTCAGCGCGGCCAGTTTCGGCGCCACTGCACGCATGCGCGCCATGGATTTGTAGCTGGCAGCCGACAGCGGGAAGAAGATCCCTTTGATCAGCATGGTCAGGAAGATGATCGACCAGCCCCAGTTACCCACAATGGCGTGGATGTGTTGCAGCAACCAGAAGATCGGTTGGGCGATGAACCACAGAATGCCGTAGTCGACCGTCAGTTCCAGACCTGGGGACAACTCTTTCAGCACAGCCTGGCTTTTCGGACCGGCGTACAGAACAGCGCTGGTCTCGGCCTTAGCACCCGGCGCAACACTCATCGATGGGCCGGTGTAGCCGATGATGTAGTTGCCTTTGCTGTCTTTACGGGTCTGGACGACGTTGTTTTCGCCCTTGGCCGGAATCCATGCGGTCACGAAGTAGTGCTGCAACCAGGCAACCCAACCGCCTGTGACGGTTTCTTTCAGCGGCGCCTTGTCCATGTCCTTCATGGACACTTTCTTGTACGGCTCGGAACTTGTCCACAGGGCGGCGCCCAGGTAAGTCGCGGTGCCGGTAGCCGTAGTCGATGAAGGATCGGCGCTGGCGTCGCGCTTCAACTGGGCGAACATCGCACCATTCCAGGGCTGGGCGCTCTGGTTGTCGACCAGGTAGGAAACGGTTACGTCATACAGGCCGCGTTTCAGGGTGAAACGCTTGATGTAGTTGACGCCGTCTTTGCTGAACTTCAGGTCTACGACCAATTGGTCCTGACCGTCAGCCAGCTGATAAATCTTCTTCTCCGAGGAATAAACCGGACGACCGGCCGGATTTGCATCCGGACCGTTGGTGCCGATCAGACCGCTTTGCGCCAGATAAGTACGTTCGCCGCCGTTATCGAACAGCTGGAACGGAATTTCCGGGTGATCCTGACGACGCGGATACAGCGGCAGGGTCAACTGGGCAACATCGCCACCTTGTGGGTCGACAGCCAGGTCCAGTACATCCGTTTTGATCTGGATGAGGTCCTTGCTCACAGCCACCGGCGTTTCGGCAGGTGCGCTGGTGTCGCTTGCAGCACGTGGAATGTCGTCACTGGCAGAAGCGTTGGAGCCAGATGCCGTATCCGGCAGGCCCGATGCAGTCGTATTGGTGGCAACATTCTGAGTCGGCAGGGCAGCCTGGCCATAGTCCTGGTTCCATTTAAGAACCATAACGTAGGACACGATTGCCAGGGCGACGATCAGGATCGTGCGTTTGATATCCATGATTACTCGGCCATCGAAGAAGAACGGGAGGTAGGGATAGGTGGAACCGGGTCATAACCACCGGGATTCCACGGATGACAGCGACCTAAACGACGAAAGGTCAGCCAGCCACCGCGAAGAAGGCCATGATTTTCGATGGCTTCTAACGCGTAGCAGGAACAACTGGGGTAGAAACGACAGTGACTGGCCATCAGGGGACTAATGGCATAGCGATAAAACTGGATCGGAACGAGTGCCAGTTTACGCATCTGGACTGTCTACCCCTACAGTTTCGGTTTTGACTGCTGGTACTGGCGAACTGCGAGCCAGTCGTTTCCAGAGTTTGCCGAAATGCTGAATCAATTCGGGGTTTTCTACGTCGCCCAAACCTTTGCGCGCGACGATAACAATGTCCCAGCCGACCAGAGAATCCTGGTTCAGGCGAAACGATTCGCGCATCAGACGTTTGAGGCGATTGCGCTCGACGGAGAGCTTTACGCTCTTTTTCCCGATTACCAACCCGAGACGGGGGTGATCAAGATCGTTGTTGCGCGCAAGGAGCAGGAGATTTTTCCCCGGAACCTTGCCGGTAGGGGAGTCAAAGACTGCCTTGAATTGCCGGGGGGTAAGCAGACGCTTTTCCCGACTGAAGTCCTGACTCACCTCCAGTGCCGGATTATCAAACTGCCAGACGCGCACGACCTTTGGCGCGACGACGCGACAGGACGGCACGACCGTTCTTGGTAGCCATGCGAGCACGGAAACCGTGGGTACGAGCGCGTTTGATAGTGCTTGGTTGGAAAGTACGTTTCATTGTCGTGTTACCTGGTTCGTCCACAACGGGCCGGAATGGCCCCCGTTTTAAGAGACCGGGGATTCTAGAGAAAGCAAGCCTTCAGGTCAATTTCCAACCAACGTTTCCTTATAAATAGATCTCCAGAGGTTTTTCAGCACTTGCACCTTGCGTAGATATAAAAATAAGAAAGGAAAGTATTTAAAGCTTTTCTGTAAAGCTTATAAAAGCTAGGCTCGCCACCTTCTGTGGATAACTCGATTCAGCCCTTGTTTTACCTGCTGTACAGAGAATGACAACTACGGTGGAAAACAGTGTTCAGCCTGTGCTGCGCTGTCGGATAACCTGTGTGTGAAAGGTCGCTTTATCCACAGGCCGGTTATCCACCGAGTTTCGCCCCCACTTGTGCAATGACCTTAACCCCGGTTATCCACAGAGCTTATGCACAGACCACTGGTCGCCTTTTTTGCGTATGAAACGGTGATTCTTCTTGGTCGATGAACCACCTTCGTGTGGATAAGTCGGCGTCTGGTCGCTACAATGGCCGCTTGTTTTTGCCTCACCGGCTTTCAACTTAGGGGATATCCGTGTCAGTGGAACTTTGGCAGCAGTGCGTGGAGCTTCTGCGCGATGAGCTGCCTGCCCAACAATTCAACACTTGGATCCGTCCACTACAGGTCGAAGCCGAAGGCGACGAGTTGCGTGTCTATGCGCCCAATCGTTTTGTTCTGGACTGGGTCAACGAAAAGTACCTGGGGCGTGTTCTCGAATTGCTCGATGAGCACGGCAATGGAATGGCGCCTGCGCTTTCCCTATTAATAGGCAGCAAACGCAGTTCGGCACCCCGGGCTGCGCCCAATGCTCCCCTGGCTGCCGCGGCTTCCCAGGCCCAGGCTGCTCAAGCGCCCGCCAGTCCGCCGCCGGCACCTGCCGCCGTGACGACCAAGCGTGCGACGCAAAAAGTGGCTGAGGTCACCGAGGAAGAACCTTCCCGTGACAGCTTCGACCCGATGGCCGGAGCCAGTTCGCAACAGGCACCTGTGCGCGCCGAGCAACGTACCGTGCAGGTCGAAGGTGCGCTCAAGCACACCAGTTACCTGAACCGCACCTTTACCTTCGAGAATTTCGTTGAAGGTAAATCCAACCAGCTGGCGCGCGCCGCCGCCTGGCAGGTGGCAGACAACCCCAAGCACGGTTACAACCCGCTCTTCCTTTATGGTGGCGTCGGCCTGGGTAAAACCCACTTGATGCATGCTGTGGGTAACCATCTATTAAAGAAGAACCCGAATGCCAAGGTGGTGTACCTGCATTCCGAGCGTTTCGTGGCGGACATGGTCAAGGCCCTGCAACTGAACGCGATCAACGAGTTCAAACGCTTCTACCGTTCGGTGGATGCGTTGCTGATCGATGACATTCAGTTCTTCGCCCGCAAGGAGCGTTCCCAGGAAGAGTTTTTCCACACCTTCAACGCCCTGCTCGAAGGTGGGCAGCAGGTCATTCTCACCAGTGACCGCTACCCGAAGGAAATCGAAGGCCTTGAAGAACGCCTCAAATCCCGTTTTGGCTGGGGCCTGACCGTAGCGGTCGAGCCGCCGGAGCTGGAAACCCGCGTGGCGATCCTGATGAAGAAGGCCGATCAGGCCAAAGTCGAGTTGCCTCACGACGCCGCGTTCTTCATTGCTCAACGCATTCGCTCCAACGTCCGTGAGCTGGAAGGCGCGCTCAAGCGCGTGATCGCCCATTCGCACTTCATGGGCCGCGATATCACCATCGAGCTGATTCGCGAATCCCTTAAGGACTTGTTGGCGTTGCAGGATAAACTGGTCTCTGTGGATAACATTCAGCGCACTGTCGCCGAGTACTACAAGATCAAGATCTCCGACTTGCTGTCCAAACGCCGTTCGCGTTCGGTCGCTCGTCCGCGTCAGGTCGCCATGGCATTGTCCAAGGAACTGACCAACCACAGCCTGCCGGAAATCGGCGATGTGTTTGGCGGCCGCGACCATACGACGGTCTTGCACGCGTGCCGCAAGATCAACGAACTTAAGGAATCCGACGCGGACATCCGCGAGGACTACAAGAACCTGCTGCGTACACTGACCACTTGATGAACACCAGCGCAGCTAATTAAGGCAAGGGACTAGACCATGCATTTCACCATTCAACGCGAAGCCCTGTTGAAACCCCTGCAACTGGTCGCAGGCGTCGTCGAACGCCGACAGACCTTGCCGGTACTTTCCAACGTGCTGCTGGTTGTCGAAGGCCAGCAATTGTCGCTGACCGGTACCGACCTGGAAGTCGAGCTGGTCGGTCGTGTTCAACTCGAAGAGCCGGCGGATCCGGGTTCCATCACCGTGCCGGCGCGCAAGCTGATGGACATCTGCAAAAGCCTGCCGAACGATGCGCTGATCGACATCAAGGTCGACGAGCAGAAGCTTGTGGTCAAGGCTGGCCGTAGCCGCTTCACCCTGTCGACACTGCCGGCCAACGACTTCCCTACCGTGGAAGAAGGCCCGGGTTCGCTGACCTGCAGCCTGGAGCAAAGCAAGCTGCGTCGTCTGATCGAACGCACCAGCTTCGCCATGGCCCAGCAGGACGTGCGTTACTACCTCAACGGCATGCTGCTGGAAGTTTCCGCGGGTGTGATCCGCGCGGTAGCCACCGACGGCCACCGTCTGGCCATGTGCTCGATGCAGGCCGACATCGGCCAGCCGGATCGTCACCAGGTCATCGTGCCGCGCAAAGGTATCCTCGAACTGGCTCGCCTGCTCACCGAGCCGGACGGCAATGTCAGCATCGTGCTGGGTCAGCATCACATTCGCGCCACCACCGGTGAGTTCACCTTCACCTCGAAGCTGGTTGACGGAAAATTCCCGGACTACGAGCGAGTTCTGCCTAAAGGTGGCGACAAGCTGGTTCTTGGTGATCGTCAGGCTCTGCGCGAAGCGTTCAGCCGTACCGCCATTCTTTCCAACGAGAAGTACCGTGGTATCCGTCTGCAACTGGCCAGTGGTCAGCTGAAGATCCAGGCGAACAACCCGGAGCAGGAAGAGGCGGAAGAAGAAGTGGGCGTTGAATACAACGGCGGCTCTCTGGAAATCGGCTTCAACGTGAGCTACCTGCTCGACGTACTGGGCGTGATGACCACGGAGCAGGTTCGTCTGATCCTGTCCGACTCTAACAGCAGCGCGCTGGTGCAGGAATCGGATAACGACGACTCGGCCTACGTTGTCATGCCGATGCGTCTGTAATCATGTTCAGCAGAAGCTAGATGTCCTTAAGTCGCGTCTCGGTCACCGCGGTGCGCAATCTGCACCCGGTGACCTTCTCCCCCTCCCCTCGCATCAATATTCTTTACGGCGCCAACGGCAGCGGCAAAACCAGTGTTCTGGAAGCCATCCATCTGCTGGGGCTTGCCCGTTCGTTTCGCAGCACCCGTCTGTTGCCGGTCATTCAATACGAACAGCTTGCCTGTACGGTTTTTGGCCAGGTTGAACTGGCGGAGGGTGGGCATAGCGCCTTGGGCATCTCACGGGATCGCCAAGGGGAATTCCAGATCCGTATCGATGGGCAGAATGCTCGCAGCGCCGCGCAACTGGCCGAGATCTTGCCACTGCAACTGATCAATCCGGATAGCTTTCGATTGCTGGAAGGCGCGCCGAAGATTCGCCGACAGTTTCTCGACTGGGGTGTGTTCCACGTGGAACCGCGCTTCATGTCAACCTGGCAGCGCTTGCAGAAGGCCTTGCGCCAGAGAAACTCTTGGCTGCGGCATGGTACACTTGACGCCGTTTCGCAAGCGGTTTGGGACAGGGAACTGTGCCAGGCCAGCGTTGAAATCGATGAATACCGCCGCGCTTATATCAAAGCCTTGAAACCAGTCTTTGAACAAACCTTGAGCGAACTGGTTGAGCTTGAAGGCTTGACGCTCAGCTATTACCGCGGCTGGGACAAGGACCGTGAACTGAGTGCTGTGCTCGCCGGGTCTCTTCAGCGGGACCAGCAAATGGGACATACCCAGGCCGGACCACAACGCGCTGATTTGCGGCTCAGACTGGGTGCGCACAACGCCGCGGACATATTGTCCCGAGGCCAGCAGAAGTTGGTGGTTTGCGCATTACGGATTGCCCAAGGGCACTTGGTCAGCCAGGCTCGACGCGGTCAGTGTATTTATCTGGTGGATGACTTGCCGTCCGAACTGGACGAGCACCACCGTCGCGCCCTTTGCCGCTTGTTGGAAGACTTACGCTGCCAGGTATTTATCACCTGTGTAGATCACGAATTATTGAGGGAAGGCTGGCAGACGGAAACGCCAGTCGCTCTGTTCCACGTGGAACAGGGCCGTATCACCCAGACCCACGACCATCGGGAGTGAAGGCATTGAGCGAAGAAAATACGTACGACTCAACGAGCATTAAAGTGCTGAAAGGCCTGGATGCCGTACGCAAACGTCCCGGTATGTATATTGGCGACACCGACGATGGCAGCGGTCTGCACCACATGGTGTTCGAGGTGGTCGACAACTCGATCGACGAAGCGCTCGCCGGCTACTGCGACGACATCAGCATCATCATCCACCCGGATGAGTCCATCACCGTTCGCGACAACGGCCGTGGCATCCCGGTAGACGTACACAAGGAAGAAGGCGTTTCGGCAGCCGAGGTCATCATGACCGTGCTGCACGCCGGCGGTAAATTCGACGACAACTCCTACAAGGTTTCCGGCGGTCTGCACGGTGTGGGTGTGTCGGTAGTTAACGCCCTGTCGGAAGAGCTGGTCCTGACCGTTCGCCGTAGCGGCAAGATCTGGGAACAGACTTACGTCCACGGTGTTCCGCAAGAGCCGATGAAAATCGTTGGCGACAGCGAAACCACCGGTACACAGATCCACTTCAAGGCTTCCAGCGAAACCTTCAAGAACATCCACTTCAGCTGGGACATCCTGGCCAAGCGGATTCGTGAACTGTCCTTCCTCAACTCCGGTGTCGGTATCGTCCTCAAGGACGAGCGCAGCGGCAAGGAAGAACTGTTCAAATACGAAGGCGGCCTGCGTGCGTTCGTTGAATACCTGAACACCAACAAGACCCCGGTCAACCAGGTGTTCCACTTCAACGTCCAGCGTGAAGACGGCATCGGTGTGGAAATTGCCCTGCAGTGGAACGACAGCTTCAACGAGAACCTGTTGTGCTTCACCAACAACATTCCACAGCGCGACGGCGGTACTCACCTGGTGGGTTTCCGTTCCGCACTGACGCGTAACCTGAATACCTACATCGAAGCGGAAGGCTTGGCGAAGAAGCACAAAGTCGCCACCACCGGTGACGATGCCCGTGAAGGCCTGACCGCGATCATTTCGGTGAAGGTGCCGGATCCGAAGTTCAGCTCCCAGACCAAAGACAAGTTGGTGTCTTCCGAAGTGAAGACCGCGGTCGAACAGGAAATGGGCAAGTACTTCTCCGACTTCCTGCTGGAAAACCCGAACGAGGCCAAGCTGGTCGTCGGCAAGATGATCGATGCGGCCCGTGCCCGTGAAGCGGCACGTAAAGCCCGTGAGATGACCCGCCGCAAAGGCGCGCTGGACATCGCAGGCCTGCCGGGCAAACTGGCCGACTGCCAGGAAAAAGACCCTGCCCTGTCCGAACTGTACCTCGTGGAAGGTGACTCCGCGGGCGGCTCTGCCAAGCAGGGACGTAACCGCAAGACCCAGGCGATTCTGCCCCTCAAGGGTAAAATCCTGAACGTCGAGAAGGCACGCTTCGATAAGATGATCTCTTCCCAGGAAGTGGGCACCTTGATCACTGCGCTGGGCTGCGGCATCGGTCGCGAAGAGTACAACATCGACAAGTTGCGCTATCACAACATCATCATCATGACCGATGCTGACGTCGACGGTTCGCACATCCGTACCCTGCTGCTGACCTTCTTCTTCCGTCAGCTGCCGGAGCTGATCGAGCGTGGCTACATCTACATCGCTCAGCCGCCGTTGTACAAAGTGAAGAAAGGCAAGCAAGAGCAATACATCAAAGACGACGACGCCATGGAAGAGTACATGACGCAGTCGGCCCTGGAAGATGCGAGCCTGCACTTGAACGAGGATGCACCGGGTATCTCCGGCGAAGCCCTCGAGCGTCTGGTGAATGACTTCCGTCTGGTGATGAAGACCCTCAAGCGTCTGTCGCGTCTGTACCCACAGGAACTGACCGAGCACTTCATCTACCTGCCGGCTGTCAGCATGGATCAGTTGTCCGATCATGCAGCGATGCAGGACTGGCTGGCCCAGTACGAAGTGCGTCTGCGCACCGTCGAGAAGTCGGGTCTGGTCTACAAGGCAAGCCTGCGTGAAGACCGTGAGCGTGGCGTGTGGCTGCCAGAGGTCGAACTGATCTCCCACGGCCTGTCGAACTACGTCACGTTCAACCGCGACTTCTTCGGCAGCAACGACTACAAGACCGTTGTTTCCCTGGGCGCTCAACTGAGCACCCTGCTCGACGATGGCGCGTACATCCAGCGTGGCGAACGCCGTAAGTCGGTCACCGAGTTCAAGGAAGCCCTGGACTGGCTGATGGCTGAAAGCACCAAGCGCCACACCATCCAGCGATACAAAGGTCTGGGCGAGATGAACCCGGATCAGCTGTGGGAAACCACCATGGACCCAAGCGTGCGTCGCATGCTGAAAGTGACTATCGAAGACGCCATTGGCGCGGACCAGATCTTCAACACCCTGATGGGTGATGCGGTCGAACCACGTCGTGACTTCATCGAAAGCAATGCCCTGGCGGTGTCCAACCTGGACTTCTGATCCCGGTCGACCCCAACGAAAAGGCCAATGCATTTGCATTGGCCTTTTTTTGCCCGCGTTTTACTCGCTCGCCGGTGCCACACTCTCCAACCGATACCCATAAATCGTCAGCAACTGCCAACCGCGATCCGCCGTCAGCCCAAGCTTGTTGCGCAGGCGATAGATGTGAGTATCGAGCGGCCGGGACGAGGACACTTCTTCATCGGGCCAGAATCGTTCGTACAGATAATCCCGCGACCAGGCGCTGCCCATCGCGCAGCTGAAGATCGAACTGTTCAGCCAATACCGACGCTTTTCTTCCGCCCAAGGTATCGATGGCGTGGGGTTGGGATTATCGATGGTCAAAGCCGTTGTGGATGGGCATAAAAAAACCGGCTATATCCGCCGGTTTTTTTACGTCCAAAAAAAACTTATGCACGTTTTTATGGTTTTTATCATTCTAAGAAATATGTAAAAAAATCATAATGTTAGGTACAAAAAACGACGCTTTTCAATGAAACGGTACACAGGTTATCCACAGAATCTCAGACAACCACCTGATCGTTTGAAACCGGCGCTTGCGGAGCCGGTGGCAGTGAGCCCATTTCCCGTTGCATCTGCTCGTTCCACGCCTGGACCCGGTCGTTCAATTCAGCAATGGCTCGTGGTCCGGTGCCTGCGGCATACATCGGCTCACCAATGATCACAGTGATGACGCCCTGCTTCTTCGCCCAACCGGTTTTCGGCCAGAACTTGCCTGCGTTGTGCGCAATGGGCAGCACCGGCAATTCGGCGTTGACCGCCAAGGCGCTGCCACCGCGCGAGAACTTTCCGACGGTGCCGAAAGGAACGCGCGTGCCTTCGGGGAAGATCAGCACCCAGACATTGTCCTTGAGCAACTCATCACCTTTTTGAGCCACATGCTTGAGTGCTGCTTTCGGGTTGTCGCGATCGATGGCGATCGGTCGCAGCATGGCCATGGCCCAACCGAAGAACGGCACATAGAGCAACTCACGTTTGAGCACCTGGCTCAGCGGTGAGAAGTAGGCGGAGAGAAAAAACGTCTCCCAGGTACTCTGATGGTTCGATTGAATCACGCACGGCCGTTCAGGTACGTTCTCGGCACCCTTCACTTCGTAGCGAATACCAAGGAACACTTTGCTCAGCCACAGGGCACAACGGCACCAATACACGTTGATGAAGCGATAACGTGCCTTGAAGGGCAGAAACGGCGCGATAAAAAAACTCAGGCTGCACCACAGCAATGAGCTGGTGCCCAGCAGCAGGTAAAAGAGGAAGGTTCTGATGGCCTGCAATATCGACATGGTGACGTTTACCGTTGCGGGAATTGCCCGCCTGTATAAAGCGCACTCCTGATGGGTCCTTTATCAGGAATTTCAGAAGCACTCTAATTGTGGATAAGTTCTGCGGCAATCGCCGCCAGATCGTCAAAAATCAATGTGCCAACCGGAAGGGTCTTGCCCAAAGTCTTTTCGCCTTTCCCGGTCTTTACCAAAACTGGCTGTGAATCGACGGCTTTGGCGGCTTCCAGGTCACCAAGGCTGTCGCCGACGAACCAGAGATCGGTCAGCGACACGTTGTAATGAGCGGCGATGGTTTTCAACATCCCGGGTTTCGGCTTGCGGCAATCGCAGCCTTCGTCCGGCCCATGCGGGCAGTAGACGATCAGGCCGACTTCACCACCCTGCTCCGCCACCAACGCGCGCAAGCGCTCGTGCATGGCATTGAGGGTGGCAAGGTCGTAATAGCCGCGAGCGATGCCCGACTGGTTGGTAGCGACGGCTACCGTCCAGCCAGCCTTGCTCAACTGCGCGATGGCTTCGATCGATCCGGGGAGTGGAATCCACTCCTCCACCGACTTGATGTAAGCGTCGGAGTCGTAATTGATCACTCCGTCCCGATCGAGAATCAGCAGTTTCAACAGCAGTCCCTCAACCCAGCAGCGAAATGTCGGCGACGCCGAGGAACAGCCCACGCAGACGTGCCAGCAACGCATAACGGTTGGCGCGGACCTTTGCGTCCTCCGCATTGACCATCACGGCTTCGAAGAACGCATCCACCGGCTCGCGCAAGGCGGCCAGACGTGCCAGCGATTCGCTGTACTGACGGGTCGCAGCCATTGGCTGCACCGCTTGATCCGCTTGCTGGATCGCCGAGTACAGGGAGAACTCGGCGGCGTTGTCGAAGTACTTGGCTTCGACGGTGGTCGGCATGCTGCCTTCGAGTTTGCTCAGCAGGTTCGATACGCGCTTGTTCACCGCGGCCAGTGCAGCGGCTTCCGGCAATTTGCGGAACGCTTCCACCGCTTGTACGCGCTGATCGAAATCCAGGGCCGAACCCGGTTTCAGGGCACGTACCGACAGGTAGGTGGCAACATCCACGCCTTCGTCTTCGTAACGGGCACGCAGACGGTCGAAGATGAACTCCAGCACCGAATCAGCCAGGCCGGCAGCCTTGACCTTGCTGCCGAACGAGTTGACGGCGAAGGCCACGGCGTCGGTCAGGTCGAGGTCGAGCTTCTTGTCGATCAGGATCCGCAGCACGCCGAGCGCGGCACGGCGCAGAGCATACGGGTCTTTGCTACCGGTGGGCAGCATGCCGACACCGAAGATCCCGACCAGGGTGTCGAGCTTGTCGGCGATCGCCACGGCCGCACCGGTCAGGGTGGTCGGCAGTTCAGCGCCGGCACCGCGCGGCATGTACTGCTCGTTCAGCGCCAGTGCGACATCTTCCGGCTCGCCATCGTTGAGGGCGTAGTAGTAACCGGCGACACCTTGCATCTCCGGGAACTCGCCGACCATCTCGGTCGACAGGTCACACTTGGACAGCAGGCCTGCACGAGCAGCCCACGAAGCGTTGCCGCCAATGCGCGCCGCGATGTAGGCGGCGAGTCTGGAAACGCGTTCGGCCTTGTCGTAGACGCTGCCGAGTTTTTCCTGGAACACCACGTTCTGCAGGCGCAGGTTGAAGTCTTCGAGCTTTTGCTTCTTGTCTTGCTTGAAGAAGAACTCGGCGTCGGTCAGGCGTGGGCGAACCACTTTCTCGTTACCGGCGATGATCTGCTGTGGGTCCTTGCTCTCGATGTTGGCCACGGTAATGAAACGTGGCAGCAACTTGCCGTCGGCGTCCAGCAGGCAGAAGTACTTCTGGTTGTCCTGCATGGTGGTGATCAGGGCTTCCTGCGGCACGTCGAGGAAGCGCTCCTCGAACGAGCACACCAGCGGCACCGGCCATTCGACCAGCGCGGTCACTTCATCGAGCAGCGCTGGAGGAACGATTGCCGTGCCTTCCTGACGGGT
Organism: Pseudomonas jessenii; assembly: GCF_002236115.1. Lineage (GTDB taxonomy): Bacteria > Pseudomonadota > Gammaproteobacteria > Pseudomonadales > Pseudomonadaceae > Aquipseudomonas > Aquipseudomonas jessenii. The sequence goes on from NZ_NIWT01000005.1 coordinate 623,587, forward strand.
GGCCAGCTCTTCGGTGCGCTTGCTGATGATCTCGCGACGCTCGTTGGCGTCGGCCAAAACGTAGGCGGCACGCAGGTCGGCCAGGTAGCTGGACGGCGAACCGATGCGCACGTTTTCCGGGTGATGGAAGCGGTGGCCACGGGAGTCGCGGCCGGCCTTCTGGGCGAGGATGGTGCAGTCGATGACCTGGTCACCGAGCAGCATCACCAGCCATTGGGTCGGACGAACGAATTCTTCCTTGCGCGCGCCCCAACGCATGCGTTTCGGGATCGGCAGGTCGTTCAGCGAATCTTCGACGATGGTCGGCAGCAGGCTCGCAGTCGCCTTGCCGGCGATGCTCTGGCTGTAGCGAAGTTTCGGGCCGCTCTGATCGATTTCGCTCAGCTCGACGCCGCACTTCTTGGCGAAGCCCAATGCTGCCTGGGTCGGGTTGCCTTCAGCATCGAACGCGGCCTGACGCGGCGGGCCGTCGAGGTTGATGCTGCGATCCGGCTGCTGGGTGGCCAGTGCGGTGATCAGCACGGCCAGGCGGCGCGGAGCGGCATAAACGGTTTTGCTCTCGTAGTTCAGGCCGGCAGCTTGCAGGCCCTTGTCGATACCGGCGAGGAACGCCTCGGCCAGTGTGTTCAGGGCTTTGGGTGGCAGTTCTTCAGTGCCCAGTTCAACCAGAAAATCCAGAGCACTCATTGTGCAGCCTCCAGCTTGGCCAGTACTTCATCACGCAGGTCCGGGGTCGCCATCGGGAAGCCCAGCTTGGCGCGAGCCAGCAGGTAGGCTTGCGCAACGGAACGCGCCAGGGTGCGTACACGCAGGATGTATTGCTGACGCGCGGTCACCGAGATCGCCCGGCGCGCATCCAGCAGGTTGAAGGTGTGGGAAGCCTTCAACACCATTTCGTAGCTCGGCAACGGCAGCGGCTGGTCGAGTTCGATCAGGCGCTTGGCTTCGCTTTCGTAGAAATCGAACAGTTCGAACAGCTTGTCGACATTGGCGTGTTCGAAGTTGTAAGTGGACTGCTCCACTTCGTTCTGGTGGAACACGTCGCCGTAGGTCACTTTGCCGAACGGACCGTCAGCCCACACCAGGTCGTAGACCGAGTCCACGCCTTGCAGGTACATGGCCAGACGTTCGAGACCGTAGGTGATCTCGCCGGTCACCGGGTAGCACTCGATGCCGCCCGCTTGCTGGAAGTAGGTGAACTGGGTCACTTCCATGCCGTTGAGCCAGACTTCCCAGCCCAGACCCCAGGCGCCGAGGGTCGGCGATTCCCAGTTGTCTTCGACGAAGCGAATGTCGTGGACCAGCGGGTCCAGGCCAACGTGCTTGAGAGAGCCCAGGTACAGTTCCTGGAAGTTGTCCGGGTTCGGCTTCAGGACCACCTGGAACTGGTAGTAGTGCTGCAGACGGTTCGGGTTTTCACCGTAACGGCCGTCAGTCGGACGGCGGCTTGGCTGCACGTAGGCGGCGTTCCAGGTTTCCGGGCCGATGGCGCGCAGGAATGTTGCGGTGTGGAAAGTGCCGGCGCCTACTTCCATATCGTAGGGCTGAAGTACCACACAACCTTGCTCGGCCCAGTATTGCTGGAGGGCGAGGATCAAGTCTTGGAAGGTACGCACGGCTGGCGTAGGCTGGCTCACGAAATTCACCTGTTTCTTGGGCTGCGATTTAAAGAGCGGGAGTATACCCGATTCATTGCTGCGCACGCCCCCTGGAGCCTTATGCCACGCTGCTTTTGGTGTTCCGAAGATCCGCTGTACATGGCTTATCACGATCAGGAGTGGGGCACGCCGCTACGGGATGCGCAGGGATTGTTCGAGTTACTTTTGCTCGAAGGGTTCCAGGCCGGGCTTTCCTGGATCACCGTGCTGCGCAAGCGCGAGCGTTATCGCGAAGTTTTGTTCGGCTTCGACGTGCAGCGCGTGGCGCAGATGAGCGATGCCGAAATCGACGAGCTGATGCTCGATCCCGGCATCATCCGCAACCGACTCAAGCTCAACGCGGCCCGGCGCAATGCCCAGGCCTGGCTGGCGCTGGAGGATCCGGTGGCGTTTCTGTGGTCATTCGTCGGCGGTACCCCTTTGATCAATCATTTCAAGGATCGCAGCGAAGTCCCGGCCGTGACGCCGACTGCCGTGGAAATGAGCAAAGGCTTGAAAAAGGCCGGCTTCACGTTCGTCGGGCCGACCATCTGCTACGCGCTGATGCAGGCCTCGGGCATGGTCATGGATCACACACGCGATTGCGACCGCTACGCGCAGCTGGCGAACGGCGGTTAGAATGGCCGCCTCGCGCACAGCACAAGATCAGGAGTGACCTGTGGATAAGTTTAAAGGCGCCTTGCTGGTAGGCGCTCTACGGCTGTTTGCCCTGCTTCCGTGGTGGGCCGTGCAGGCCGTGGGCTCGGCGATTGGCTGGGTTATGTGGAAAACCCCGAACCGTTCCCGCGACGTGGTACGGATCAATCTGTCCAAGTGCTTTCCGGACATGGACCCCGCCGAGCGTGAACGCCTGGTGGGCCAGAGCCTGAAAGACATCGGCAAGTCCCTGACCGAGAGTGCCTGCGCCTGGATATGGCCGGCCCAGCGCTCCATCGACCTGGTGCGCGAAGTCGAAGGCCTCGACGTATTGAAGGACGCCCTTGCCTCCGGCAAAGGCGTGGTCGGCATCACCAGCCACCTGGGCAACTGGGAAGTGCTCAATCACTTCTATTGCAGCCAGTGCAAACCGATCATTTTCTACCGTCCGCCGAAATTGAAGGCAGTGGATGAATTGCTGCAAAAGCAGCGGGTGCAGTTGGGTAACAAGGTCGCGGCTTCCACCAAGGAAGGCATCCTCAGTGTCATCAAGGAAGTGCGCAAAGGTGGTGCAGTGGGCATTCCCGCTGACCCGGAACCGTCCGAATCCGCCGGGATCTTCGTGCCGTTCTTCGCCACTCAGGCACTGACCAGCAAGTTCGTACCGAACATGCTGGCCGGCGGCAAAGCAGTCGGCGTATTCCTGCACGCCCTGCGCCTGCCGGACGGTTCGGGCTACAAAGTGATCCTTGAAGCCGCGCCAGAGGCCATGTACAGCACCGATACGGCAGAGTCCTGTGCGGCCATGAGCCAAGTGGTCGAGCGCTATGTGCGGGCGTACCCGAGCCAGTACATGTGGAGCATGAAGCGCTTCAAGAAGCGCCCACCGGGTGAAGAGCGTTGGTATTGACTTACTTGGCACACTCTGTGGATAACCTGTAGGAGCGAGCTTGCTCGCGATGGACGTTAACGATGATGTGGGCTGCCAGGTTGAACGCGGCGCCCTGGCATCCATCGCGAGCAAGCTCGCTCCTGCACGTATCCACAACCGTTCATCAGGGCGCAAAAAGATGTCCGAACACCGCAAATCATTTCGCATCAAGATCAGCCACGAAAGCATCGGCGATTGCCTGGGCCAGACGCGCAACCTGTCGACCACCGGCGTCTACGTCAAGCATCCGAAACTGTCGGCGCTGCCCAGGGGGGCGGTGGTTTACGGACAGGTGCAGGATTTACCCACAGGCGCGCCTCGCGTGCGCATGGAAGTGGTGCAGGTGGACGCCGAGGGCATCGGTTTGCGCTATCTCTGATCAGTGGGCCTGACGCTCGAGCTTCTTCAGGAACACCGTCATTTCCTTCTCTGCCTGCTTGTCGCCATGGCCGCGAGCAGCTTCCAGGCCTTGCTCCCAGGCCTGCCGCGCGGCCGCAAAGTCCGCCAGCGCCAGATGGGCCTTGCCCAGTAGTTTCCACGCCGCCGAATACTTCGGATCGAATTCGACGCAGCGCTGAAAATGCTCCGCAGCCTTGGCGTTCTCCCCCAGATCCAGATAACCCTTGCCTAGGCCGAAGCGCAGCAAAGCGTTATCCACACCCTTGGCGAGCATTTTTTCCAGGGATTCGATCATGGGTGGATTCCTTGCCTGAGGCATGTCATGGGTTGATTTACTGTAGGCGCGAGCTTGCTCGCGACGAACCTGACAGCGACGCGGGGTGTCTGGTTTCCAGCATTATCGTTGACGACCTTCGCGAGCAGGGCCCGCTCCTACTAAAGGCAGGCCCCGTATCAGAAGAAGCTCAGCCCCACATGGAACAACTTCTCTACATCGCGAATATGCTTTTTATCCACAAGGAACAGAATCACATGGTCGCCCGCTTCGATCACGGTGTCGTCGTGGGCGATGATCACTTCTTCGTCGCGGATAATCGCACCGATGGTGGTGCCTGGCGGCAGGCCAATGTTCTCGATGGCCTTGCCGATCACCTTGCTCGATTTCGCATCACCATGGGCAATTGCCTCGATGGCTTCCGCCGCACCCCGGCGCAGTGAGTGCACGCTGACGATGTCGCCCCGGCGCACGTGGGCCAGCAATGTGCCGATGGTCGCCAGTTGCGGGCTGATGGCGATGTCGATGTCGCCGCCCTGGATCAGATCGACATAAGCCGGGTTGTTGATGATGGACATCACCTTCTTCGCGCCCAGGCGCTTGGCCAGCAACGACGACATGATGTTGGCTTCGTCGTCGTTGGTCAGGGCCAGGAAAAGGTCAGCGTCGGCGATGTTCTCTTCCATCAGCAGGTCGCGGTCCGAAGCGCTGCCCTGCAACACCACCGTGCTGTCCAGTGTGTCGGAGAGATGACGGCAGCGTACAGGGTTCATCTCGATGATTTTCACCTGATAACGGCTTTCGATGGCCTCGGCCAGACGCTCGCCAATCTGCCCGCCACCGGCGATGACGATGCGTTTATAGGTTTCGTCGAGACGGCGCATTTCGCTCATCACCGCACGAATGTTCGCCTTGGCGGCGATAAAAAATACTTCGTCGTCGGCTTCGATCACCGTGTCGCCCTGGGGCAGGATCGGCCGGTCACGACGGAAAATCGCCGCAACGCGGGTTTCCACGTTCGGCATGTGTTCACGCAACTGCCGCAGTTGCTGGCCCACCAGCGGCCCGCCGTAGTACGCCCGCACCGCCACCAATTGCGCCTTGCCTTCGGCGAAGTCGATCACCTGCAAGGCACCGGGGTGCTGGATCAGGCGCTTGATGTAGTTGGTGACCACTTGTTCCGGGCTGATCAGCACGTCCACCGGAATCGCTTCGTTCTGGAACAACTGCTCTTCGCGGGTCAGGTACGCGGCTTCGCGAACCCGGGCGATCTTGGTCGGGGTGTGGAACAGGGTATGGGCGACCTGACAGGCGACCATGTTGGTTTCGTCGCTGTTGGTCACCGCGACCAGCATGTCGGCGTCATCGGCTCCGGCCTGGCGCAACACGGTCGGGAACGAGCCACGACCTTGTACCGTGCGGATGTCCAGGCGGTCACCAAGGTCGCGCAGGCGTTCGCCATCGGTGTCGACCACAGTAATATCGTTGGCTTCGCTGGCCAGGTGTTCCGCCAGCGAACCGCCGACCTGCCCTGCACCGAGGATGATGATTTTCATCCAGTCACTCCATTGAATCCATTTAACCGCGCGCGGCGGCGATCTTGATCAGCTTGGCGTAGTAGAAGCCATCGTGGCCACCTTCCTGGGCCAGCAACTGGCGACCATGGGGCTGCTTGATGCCGGCCGCCGTGGCGAGGTCCAGTTCACGAGCACCCGGCGTGCGGGCGAGGAAGGCTTCGATGACCTCGGTGTTCTCGGTCGGCAGCGTGGAACAGGTGGCGTACAGCAGGATGCCGCCGACCTCCAGGGTTTTCCACATGGCATCAAGCAACTCGCCCTGCAGCAGTGCCAGAGCGACGATGTCGTCGGGTTGGCGGGTCAGTTTGATATCCGGGTGACGACGAATCACGCCGGTGGCCGAACATGGCGCGTCCAGCAGGATGCGCTGGAACGGCTTGCCGTCCCACCACGCCTGAGTGTCGCGGCCGTCGGCGGCAATCAGTTCGGCGCTCAGTTTCAGGCGTTCGAGGTTTTCCCGCACCCGCACCAGCCGCTTGGCTTCCAGGTCTACCGCCACGACGCCGGCCAGTTTTGGCTCGGCTTCGAGGATGTGGCAGGTCTTGCCTCCTGGTGCACAGCAAGCGTCGAGCACCCGTTGGCCCGGCGCGAGGTCGAGCAGATCGGCAGCCAGTTGCGCGGCTTCGTCCTGCACGCTGATCCAGCCCTCGGCGAAACCCGGCAGGCTGCGCACATCGGCGGCGGCGTCGAGCACGATGCCGTCGCGGCTGTAGACACACGGCGTGGCGGCAATTCCCGCGTCAGTCAGCAAACCGAGGTAGGCATCACGGGTGTGATGGCGACGGTTGACCCGCAGGATCATAGGCGGATGCGCATTGTTCGCCGCGCAAATGGCTTCCCATTGATCTGGCCAGAACGCTTTCAAAGATTTCTGCAGCCAGCGTGGGTGAGCGGTGCGCACCACCGGATCACGTTCCAACTCGGCGAAAATCGTTTCGCTTTCGCGCTGAGCATTACGCAGCACAGCGTTGAGCAGCGCCTTGGCCCAGGGTTTTTTCAGCTTGTCGGCACAACCGACGGTTTCACCAATGGCGGCATGGGCCGGGACACGGGTGTAGAGCAACTGATAGAGACCGACCAGCAACAGCGCCTCGACATCGGCGTCGGCAGCCTTGAACGGCTTCTGCAGCAGCTTGGCCGCCAGCGCCGACAAACGTGGCTGCCAGCGCGCGGTGCCGAACGCCAGGTCCTGGGTAAAACCGCGATCACGGTCCTCGACCTTGTCCAACTGCGTAGGCAGCGAACTGTTGAGCGAGGCTTTTCCGTTCAGGACGGCAGCGAGTGCCTTGGCGGCGGCCAGACGCGGATTCATTGAGCGTCCGCCACTTGGCCGAGGACAGTGCCGGTGGCGAATTTCTCGCGACGGCTGTTGAACAGATCGCTGAAGTTCAGCGCCTTGCCGCCGGGCAATTGCAGACGGGTCAGGCACAAGGCCTGCTCGCCGCACGCGACGATAAGACCGTCTTTGCTGGCGCCGAGGATTTCACCCGGGGTGCCTTTGCCTTCGGCGAGGTTTGCGGCCAGTACTTTCAGGGCTTCGCCGTTCAAGGTGCTGTGGGTAATCGGCCACGGGTTGAAGGCACGGACCAGACGCTCCAGCTCAACCGCCGGGCGACTCCAGTCGATGCGTGCTTCGTCCTTGTTCAATTTGTGCGCATAGGTAGCGAGGCTGTCGTCCTGCACTTCGCCCTCCAGGGTTCCGTCGGCGAGGCCGGCAATCGCCTGGACTACAGCCGGCGGGCCCATTTCGGCCAGGCGATCGTGCAGGCTGCCGCCGGTATCTTCGGCGCTGATCGGCGTGGTGACCTTGAGCAGCATCGGCCCGGTGTCGAGGCCGGCTTCCATGCGCATCACGGTCACGCCACTTTCGGCGTCGCCCGCCTCCACGGCGCGCTGGATCGGCGCCGCACCCCGCCAGCGTGGCAGCAGTGAGGCGTGGCTGTTGATGCAACCCAGGCGCGGAATATCCAGCACCACTTGCGGCAGGATCAGGCCGTAGGCGACCACCACCATCAAGTCCGGCTTCAGTGCGGCCAGTTCAGCCTGAGCATCTTCGTTGCGCAGAGTGGGCGGTTGCAGCACCGGGATATTGTTCTCCAGAGCAAGCTGCTTGACCGGGCTCGGCATCAGTTTTTGCCCGCGACCGGCCGGACGATCCGGTTGGGTGTAGACCGCGACGATCTCGTAAGGGCTGCTCAGCAGGGCCTTGAGGTGTTCGGCGGCGAATTCCGGGGTGCCGGCAAAGACAATGCGCAGTGGCTCAGTCATGGGTGACGTCTCTTGAAAAGAAAAAGGCTTGCCGCAGCAAGCCTTTGAAGATGGGCATCAGGCGTTCTGGCGATGAAGCTTTTCCAGTTTCTTCTTGATGCGGTCGCGTTTGAGCGTCGACAGGTAATCGACGAACAATTTGCCGTTGAGGTGGTCGCATTCATGCTGGATGCACACCGCGAGCAGGCCTTCGGCGATCAGTTCATAGGGTTGGCCATCGCGGTCCAGCGCCTTGACCTTGACCCTTTGCGGGCGATCGACGTTTTCATAGAAGCCGGGTACCGAAAGGCAGCCTTCCTGGTATTGCTCCATCTCGTCGGTCAGGGGTTCGAACTCGGGGTTGATGAACACTCGCGGTTCGGTGCGGTCTTCGGAGAGGTCCATCACGACGATACGTTTGTGCACGTTGACCTGGGTAGCGGCGAGGCCGATGCCAGGCGCTTCATACATTGTTTCAAACATGTCGTCGACCAACTGACGCACTTCGTCGTCCACTACGGCCACTGGCTTGGCGATAGTGCGCAGACGCGGATCAGGGAATTCGAGGATGTTTAAAATGGCCATAAGCTTGATAAGTGCACGTGTGAAGTAAGGTCGGGTCGATGGCCTGGCGGTCCGAAGATGCAGGCTACCGTTGTAAAACGTAGCTCCCTTTTGTAGACAAGCAAGCCGGGAGCGAGCCACTGACGGCTCTGGCGTTTCACGCGAATGCACATAATAAAGGGATTCACCGCATGAGGAAATCACTACTCGCCCTGCTGCTCCTGGCTTCGGCAGGTTGGGCGTACGGGCAAGGGCAGCTTCGGGAAGAGATTCCCACCATAAAGCTGTCGCCTCAGGTTCGCAGCAGCCCGGTGACCGAGGCTATCCCCGGCATTGCTCTGAAGTCGATCAACAGCTTTCTGCTGAGCAACCGCATCGTCGACAAGGCCGAGGAATTCGACAAGGCGCCTTACATCGTCGCTGGTGATTCCGAACGGGTGCTCAGCGGCGCGGGTGACCGCATCTTTGCCCGTGGCCATTTCGATCCGGCACAACCGGCGTACGGTATCTTCCGCCAAGGCAAGGTCTACACCGATCCGCAGAGCAAGGAAATCCTGGGGATCAACGCCGACGATATCGGCGGCGGCGATGTCGTGGCCATCGAAGGTGACGTTGCCACCCTGGAGTTGCTACGCACGACTCAGGAGGTCCGCCTCGGCGATCGCTTGTTCAGCGGTGAAGAGCGCGCGATCAACTCGACCTTCACGCCCAGCGCACCGAGCCACGAAATCAACGGTTTGATCATCGATGTACCGCGTGGGGTCACGCAGATTGGCGAGTTGGATGTGGTAACGCTGAACAAGGGTCAGCGCGACGGTCTGGCCGAAGGCAATCTGCTGGCGGTAATGAAAACCGGTGAAACCGTAAGGGACCGGATCACTGGTCAGCCATTGAAAATTCCCGATGAGCGCGCCGGTTTGCTGATGGTTTTCCGTACCTACGACAAACTCAGTTATGGGCTGGTGCTCAGCGCCTCGCGCTCACTGTCGGTGATGGACAAGGTACGAAATCCGTAAGAGTGCTTCACAAGTTACCAACAGAGTTATCCACAGCTTATTCCCGTTTGTACGGGTGCTCATAACGATCAAGGATGATCCATGTCGATGCCTACTGTTACACCGGTTTCCCCCGCGGAACTGGAAGCTCGATTACGTCTGCACCGTTTGCCGGAACTCGGTCCTGCGCGTTTCAAGAAACTGCTCGAAGCCTTCGGTTCGGCATCCAAAGCCATCAGCGCGCCAGCCAGTGCCTGGCGCGCGCTGGGTTTGCCACTGGCCTGTTCCGAGGCCAGGCGTAGCACTGAGATCCGTGACGGCGCCAGTCATGCATTGGCCTGGCTGGAGCGCCCGGCCCAACATTTACTGATGTGGGACCAACCGGACTACCCGGCACTGCTGGCACAAATCAGCGATGCACCACCGCTGTTATTTGTCGCGGGCGATCCGGGCATTCTGGAAAAACCACAACTGGCGATGGTCGGCAGCCGTCGCGCTTCCCGGCCAGGAATGGACACCGCTGCCGCGTTTTCCCGCAGCCTGGCGGGTGCCGGTTTTGTCATTACCAGCGGCCTGGCCCTGGGTATTGACGCCGCCGCGCACCAGGCCGCGCTCGACGTTGGCGGGCAAACGGTCGGTGTGCTCGGCACGGGGCTCGAGAAGTTTTATCCACAGCGAAATAGACGCCTGGCGGACGCCATGATCGCTTCGGGCAGCGCAGTACTTTCGGAGTTTCCGCTGGATGCAGGTCCCAGCGCCAGCAACTTCCCACGGCGCAATCGCATTATCAGTGGTTTGTCCCTTGGAGTGCTGGTGGTCGAAGCCAGTGTCGCCAGCGGTTCACTGATCACCGCGAGGCTGGCGGCGGAACAGGGGCGCGAGGTGTTTGCGATGCCCGGGTCGATCCATCACCCCGGCGCCCGCGGCTGTCATCAGTTGATTCGGGACGGTGCGGTGCTGGTGGAAACCATCGAACATATCCTCGAAGCCTTGCGCGGTTGGCAACGACTGTCGTTATCCACAGAAACCTGCACCCCTGCGACGACTCACCCACTGCTGAAACTGCTGCATGTCGCGCCTCACACCAGTGAAGCGCTGGCCGACGCAAGCGGCTGGGCCTTGCCGAAAGTGCTGGCGGCGCTGACAGAACTGGAAATGGATGGCCGCGCCGTGTGCGAAAACGGGCGCTGGTTTGCACGGGTGAGCTAGGTTTTATAAACAAGATCGGTAAACTGCGCAGAGCCTTAATCTGGAGTGTTTTTCATGGTCAACAGTTGGCGTGTGCAACAAGCCGCGCAAGCAATTCGCGCCGGGGCGGTGATTGCCTACCCAACCGAAGCAGTCTGGGGTCTGGGTTGCGACCCGTGGGACATCGATGCGGTGGAACGTTTGCTGCTGATCAAGGGCCGGTCTGTGGAAAAGGGGCTGATTCTGGTCGCCGACAACATCCGTCAGTTCGATTTCCTCTTCGAAGACTTCCCCGAGTTGTGGATGGACCGCATGGCCAGTACCTGGCCGGGTCCGAACACCTGGCTGGTGCCGCACCAGAACCTGCTGCCGGAGTGGATTACCGGCGTGCATGAAACCGTGGCGCTGCGGGTCAGCGATCACCCGCTGGTGCGGGATTTGTGCGCGCTGGTCGGGCCGCTGGTGTCGACGTCGGCCAATCCGCAGGGGCGCCCGGCGGCACGTACGCGGATTCGCGTCGAACAGTATTTCCGTGGCCAGGTGGATCTGGTGCTGGGCGGAAACCTGGGCGGACGCAAGAACCCGAGCGTGATTCGCGATCTGGCGACCGGCAGGGTTGTGCGCCCGGACTGATACCCTGGTGCGCCCATCGCGAGCAAGCTCGCTCCCACAGGGGATTTGTATTCGACACAGAAACCTTGTGGGAGCGAGCTTGCTCGCGATGGCGTCAGTCAGGGCAACAAAACAACCGAGCCCGTCGTGCGCCGCGCCGACAACTCGGTCTGCGCCTTCGCCGCGTCAGCCAGTGGATAACGCTGGCTGATGTCCACGGTCAGCTTGCCGCCGATGATCATCTCGAACAACTCGTCGGCCATGCGTTGCAGGTTCTCGGCGTTGTTCGCATAAGTGCCCAGGGTTGGCCGGGTCACGTACAGCGAGCCTTTCCCCGCCAGGATCCCCAGGTTCACGCCGTCGACCGCGCCGGACGCATTGCCGAAACTCACCACCAGCCCACGCGGCGCGACGCTGTCGAGTGAAGTCAGCCAGGTGTCCTTGCCAACACCGTCGTACACCACCGGGACTTTTTTGCCGTCGGTCAATTCCAGCACACGTTGCGCGACATTTTCATGGCTGTAATCGATGGTCGCCCAGGCACCGTTGGCCTTGGCCAGCGCGGCTTTCTCCGCCGAGCTGACAGTGCCGATCAGCTTCACGCCCAAGGCCTTGGCCCATTGGCAGGCCAGGGAACCGACCCCACCGGCCGCGGCGTGGAACAGGATGGTTTCGCCACCCTTGAGTTCATAAGTCTGACGCAGCAGGTATTGCACGGTCAGGCCCTTGAGCATGACGCCGGCGGCCTGTTCGAAGCTGATGGCGTCCGGCAGTTTCACCAGATTGGCTTCGGGTAAGACGTGAACCTCGCTGTAGGCGCCCAGCGGCCCGCTGCCATAGGCCACGCGATCGCCGATCTTGAAGCGGGTCACGTCGCTGCCCACTGCCTCGACCACGCCCGCACCCTCTGAACCGACACCCGACGGCAGGGACGGCGGTGGATACAAACCGCTGCGGTAGTAGGTGTCGATGAAGTTCAGGCCGATGGCCTTGTTGGTCACGCGTACTTCCTTCGGACCTGGCTCGGCGGGTTGGTAATCCACATATTCGAGCACTTCGGGGCCGCCATGGGCGCGGAACTGGATACGCTTTGCCATCAGAACTCTCCATAGGTCGTTTTACCAAGCTCCCTATCGGACTCCTAAGCTTGATCTTCGTCAACTGCGGCGGGGTGACTTGCGATGGTATGCTACGCGCCCATTTGCGCAGGCTGAGCTCCAATGGAGCGCCGCGTTGTTTTGCCCGATTCAAGGTGATGACATGACGACCCGCACCGAGGCCGTAAAAGCCTACCTGCTCGACCTGCAAGACCGTATTTGCGCCGCCCTGGAAGCCGAAGACGGTGGCACGCAATTCGTCGAAGACGCCTGGACCAGGCAGGCGGGCGGTGGCGGTCGCACCCGTGTGATAGAAAACGGCGCGGTGATTGAAAAGGGTGGCGTCAACTTTTCCCATGTCTTCGGCAGTGGTCTTCCACCGTCTGCCAGCGCCCATCGACCGGAGCTGGCCGGTCGTGGCTTTGAAGCCCTCGGCGTGTCGCTGGTCATCCACCCGCACAATCCGCATGTGCCGACTTCCCACGCCAACGTGCGTTTTTTCATCGCCGAAAAAGAAGGTGAAGAGCCGGTCTGGTGGTTCGGTGGCGGCTTCGACCTGACCCCGTATTACGGCAACGAAGAAGACTGCATCCACTGGCACCACGTCGCCGAGCAGGCCTGCGCGCCGTTCGGTCCGGACGTCTACCCGCGTTACAAGGCCTGGTGCGACAGCTACTTCCACATCAAGCATCGTCACGAGCCGCGTGGCATCGGCGGCCTGTTTTTCGACGACCTGAACGAGTGGGACTTCGACACCAGCTTCGCCTTCATGCGTGCTATCGGTGACGCGTACATCGACGCCTATCTGCCGATCGTGCAGCGCCGCAAGAACGATGCGTTCACCGCCAAGCAGCGTGAGTTCCAGGAGTTCCGCCGTGGCCGCTACGTTGAATTCAACCTGGTCTACGACCGTGGCACGTTGTTCGGCCTGCAATCGGGTGGGCGTACCGAGTCGATCTTGATGTCGCTGCCGCCACAAGTGCGCTGGGGCTACGACTGGAAAGCCGAGCCTGGCAGTGAAGAAGCGCGTCTGACCGAGTATTTCCTGCAAGACCGCGATTGGTTGGCCGAAGCCTGAACGAGGAATCCTGATGGACCGTTATGTCGTATTCGGTAACCCGATTGGCCACAGCAAGTCGCCGCTGATCCATCGCCTGTTCGCCGAGCAGACCGCGCAGAAACTGGATTACAACACGCTGCTGGCGCCACTCGACGACTTTTCCACTTGTGCCCGGAGGTTTTTCCTAGAAGGACGCGGCGCCAACGTGACGGTGCCGTTCAAGGAAGAAGCCTATCGGCTGGCGAACAGCCTGACGGCGCGGGCGCAACGGGCCGGAGCGGTGAACACCCTGAGCAAACTGGCCGATGGCAGTCTGCTGGGCGACAACACCGACGGTGCCGGGCTGGTGCGGGACCTGACGGTCAACGCCGGGTTCAGCCTCAAGGGCAAACGCATCCTGCTGCTCGGTGCTGGCGGTGCGGTGCGCGGTGCTTTGGAGCCGTTGCTGGCCGAGCAACCGGCCTCGGTGATCATCGCCAACCGCACGGTGGACAAGGCCGAGCTGCTGGCGGAACTGTTCTGCGATCTGGGGCCGATCTCGGCCAGCGGCTACGACTGGTTGCAGGAGTCGGTGGACTTGATCATCAACGCGACCTCGGCGAGCCTGACCGGTGATGTGCCGCCTATTGCCCCCAGCTTGATTGAGCCTGGCAAAACGGTGTGCTACGACATGATGTACGGCAAGGAACCGACCTCGTTCTGCCGCTGGGCCAGCGAACACGGGGCGGCGGTGTCGATGGATGGCTTGGGCATGCTGGCCGAGCAAGCGGCGGAAGCGTTCTTCCTGTGGCGCGGCGTGCGCCCGGATACGGCGCCGGTGCTGGCTGAGCTCCGCCGGCAATTGGCCTTGTAACCTACTTGTAGGAGCGAGCTTGCTCGCGAAAAATCTGAAGGCGCTGTTGGGCATCTGGTTTTGCGCGTAATCGTTCACGACTTCGCGAGCTAGCTCGCTCCTACAGAGAGCGGTGTTTCAATCCTCAAACCGGATCGGGCATTTCTCCGCCCCTTCCAGCTTCCTCAACTCTTCCACCACCTGCGGCCGGGCCCGGCGCAAGGTCAGGCTGCGGTCCTGGCGAAGCAGGCGCCGCGCTTCCTGATGCAGCATTTCCACCCCTGAGTAGTCGATGAAGTTGATCTGCTGCGCCTCGATCACCACACGCACGCCGTGCATGCGTTGCAGGCGCACTTGCAGGTAATGGCTGGCGCCGAAAAAAATCGAGCCCCCCACCCGCAGAATGTCTTCCTCGCCATCTCGCACATGCTGCACCCGTGGTTGCGATGTGCGTTTGAGGTAGAAAAAAAGCGAGGCCAACACGCCAGCGTAGATCGCCGTCTGCAACTCCAGCAGCAGCGTGGCGACGCAGGTCAGCGCCATGACCACAAATTCGGCGCGGCTGACCCGCAACAACGCGCGAATGCCGCGATGGTCCACCAGTCCCCAGGCGATCAACAGAATGCTGCCGGCCATGGCTGGAATCGGGATGTGCGCGATCAGGCTCGCGCCGAAGATCGCAAACAGCGCCACCCACAATGCCGAAAAAATCCCGGCCAGCGGCGAACAGGCCCCCGCTTCGTAGCTCAGGCCTGAGCGAGTGAAGGAGCCGGCCGACAGCGATCCGGAAAAAAACGCACCGACGATATTCGACAAGCCCTGGGCGCGGACTTCCTGATTCGCGTCGAGTAATTGCTGCGAACGTGCCGAGATCGAGCGGGCGATCGACAGGCTGGTTACTAGCCCGAGCATTCCGACCGCCACCGCGCTGGGCAGCAGGCGCAGGATCAGATCCAGGTCCAGGGGTAACGGGCTGAAGGGCGGCAGTTTGCCGGTGAAGGCGCTTACCAGTTGCACATGGCCGAACATTGATGGCCAGAGCCAAACCAGCAAGCCGCCGAGAATCAGGGTGATCAAGAGCGTCGGCCAGCGTGGCAGCAGCAGTTTGAGGATCACGCCGACCACCACGGTCGCCAGACCCAGCGCCAGCGAAGGTTTGTCCATTTCGCCGAGATGGCGCAACAACGTGATGAAACTATCCAGCGCGGTGGCCTGGCTGGGCAAGTCCAGCCCCAGCAGGTTAGGCAATTGACCGATGGCAATCACCACGGCAGCACCCAGGGTGAAGCCGAGTACCACCGAGTGCGAGACGAAATTCACCAGCGCGCCGAACCGCAGCAAACCCAGCAGCCACTGAAAGATACCGGCAAGAAACGTCAGCAACAGGATCAGCATGACGTAGTCCTGCGACGCTGGAACGGCCAGAGGACTGACGCTGGCATACAGGACAATGGAGATGGCGGCCGTAGGACCGCAGATCAAATGCCACGACGAACCCCAGAGGCAGGCGATCAGAACGGGAATGATTGCGGCGTACAGGCCGTATTCCGGTGGCAGGCCGGCGATCAGTGCGTAGGCAATGGATTGCGGCAACGCGAGGATCGCGCCGCTGAGGCCGACGATCAGGTCGCGCCCGACACTGGCGCGGGTTTGCCGGGGTAGCCAGGTGAGGAAAGGGAAGAGTGAATGGCGGCTGGGAAGGGCCATGGGTCCTCTCGGGTGGGGATTTTGCGCAAGGGTAGCAGGACAAGGCGATCATTGTGGCGAGGGGGCTTGCCCCCGTTGGACGGCGCAGCCGTCCCAAAACCATTGAATGTGGTTTATCAGGTAGACCGCATTCAATGGTTTTACGATCGCTTCGCAATCGAACGGGGCGGTGCGGCGGTCCGACAAGCCCCCTCGCCACAAAGACCATATCGCCTCTGGTTTAGAGTTTGGCTTTGACCGCTGGCAAAGCATCCTTGCCATCCACTGTCTTCACCCCATCGAGCCATTTATCCAGCACTGCCGGGTTGGCCTTGATCCACGCCTTGGCCGCGTCGGCATTGCTGACCTTCTTGTTCACCACCTCGGCCATGATGCTGTTTTCCATCTCCTGAGTGAAACTCAGGTTGGTCAGCAGTTTGCCGACGTTCGGGCAGGCCTGTGCATAACCTTTTCGGGTCAGGGTATGCACGCTGCCGGTGTCACCGAAGTATTTCTCGCCACCCTTCAGATAATGCATTTTCAACTGCACGTTCATCGGGTGCGGGGTCCAGCCGAGGAAGGTCACGAATTTCTGTTTTTTCACCGCACGGGACACTTCCGCCAGCATCGCCTGCTCGCTGGACTCGACCAGTTTCCACTGGCCCATGTCGAAATCGTTTTTCTTGATGATCTCTTGCAGCGAGATGTTTGCCGGTGCACCGGAGCCGATGCCATAGATCTTGTGGTCGAACTTGTCGGCGTACTTGTTCAGGTCGGCAAAGTTATGCACACCCGCGTCCCACACGTAGTCCGGGACAGCGAGGGTGAATTCGGTGCCGTCGAGGTTCTTCGCCAGTTGCGTGACATCGCCGCTTGCGACGAATTTGTCGTAGAAGCCCTGCTGCGCCGGCATCCAGTTACCCAGGAACACATCGACCTGGCCGTCCTTCAACCCGCCAAAGGTGATCGGCACCGCGAGGGTGTCGACCTTGGCCTTGTAGCCCATGCCGTCCAGCAGAAACCCGGTGATGGCGTTGGTCGCGGCAATGTCGCTCCAGCCCGGGTCGGCCATCTTCACCGTCTCGCAACTCTGATCGGCAAACGCCGAGGCACTGCTCAGAGCCAGGAGCCCGACCGTCAGTACTGTGGATAACCTTTGCATGGACTTCCCCTTAACATTATTGGTTTTGGCAGGGTTGTGGATAACGTGCTTTACGTTCCAGATCGTCGAGGTCGATGTGGTTGCGCATGTACTGCTGACTGGCGTCCACCAGCGGCTGGTGATCCCAGCTCTTGAGCTTGCCGAGGGTCAGCGCCTCGGCCACGAAGCGTCGGCGCCGCTGGCTGGCGAGCACCTGCTGGTGAATCGCCGGAATGTTCCATTTGGCCCGCGCTTCGGCGAGAAAATCGTCGAACAACTGGCGATGTTGCGGCGAATGACTGAGTTCTTCCAGTTCGCGAGGGTCATTCTGTACGTCGAAGAGTAGGCAAGGGTCGTCTTCGCTGTAGATGAATTTGTAGGCACCGCGACGGATCATCATCAACGGGCTGACGGTGCCTTCGGCCATGTATTCACCGAACACTTCATCGTGGCCGCCCTGCCCTTGCAGGTGCGGAACCAGCGAGCGGCCGTCCAGCGGCAAGCCCGGTTCCAGCGAGCCGCCGGCCAGTTCGACGAATGTCGGCAACAGGTCCGCCGTGGAAACACTGGCGCTGACCCGGCCGGCGCCGAACTGCCCCGGTGCGCTGACCAACAGCGGCACCCGTGCGGCCATTTCATACCAGTGCATTTTGTACCAGAGGCCGCGCTCGCCCAGCATGTCGCCGTGGTCACCGGAAAACACGATGATGGTGTCATCGATCAGCCCGGTATCTTCGAGGGTTTGCAGGAGTTTGCCGACGTTGCTGTCGATATAGCTGCACGCGCCGAAATAGGCGCGACGGGCATCGCGGATCTTATCCACAGGCAGTGGCTTGTCCCACAGGTCGTAGACCTTGAGCAAACGTTGCGAGTGCGGATCGAGGTCATGCGGGTCCGGGGTTGTAGGCAGCGGGATATCGGCATCGTCGTACAAATCCCAGAAAGCCTTGGGAATGGTGTACGGATCGTGCGGGTGAGTCATCGAAACGGTCAGGCAGAACGGCTGGTCGCCATCCTCGCGGATATGGTCGAACAGGTACTGCTGGGCCTTGAACACCACCTCTTCGTCGAAATCCAGTTGATTGGTGCGTACGCACGGGCCGGCTTGCAGCACCGATGACATATTGTGATACCAGGTCGGGCGCACGTCCGGTTCATCCCAGTTTACCGCCCAGCCGTAGTCGGCCGGGTAAATGTCACTGGTCAGGCGTTCTTCGTAGCCGTGCAACTGGTCTGGCCCGCAGAAATGCATCTTGCCCGACAGGGCGGTGCGGTACCCGAGACGGCGCAGGTAATGGGCGTAGGTCGGTACGTCAGCGGGGAAATCGGCGGCGTTGTCGTAGGCGCCGATCTTGCTCGGCAACTGGCCGCTGACCAGTGTGAAACGCGATGGCGCGCACAATGGGCTGTTGCAATAGGCGGAGTCAAACACCACGCCTTGTGCGGCGAGGCGACTGAGATTGGGCAGTTTGATGGGCGATGGGCCGTAGAACGGCAACATTGGCGCGGCCATTTGATCGGCCATGATGAAAAGAATGTTCTTGCGCTTCATGTGATCGCGGCATTCCATAGTGGATGTTTATGCGAGAGTGCTGGCCTTGAGAATGAAACCCTCGCACCTTGCGGTAAAGCCCATACGCGGCAATGACTAGGATAAGCACAGCTTATGTATGACGCCCTTGGTGACCTGTCACTGGATCTGCTTCGCGCCTTCGAAGCGGCGGCCCGTCAGCGCAGCTTCACAGCGGCGGCGGTTGAACTGGGCACCACGCAACCGGCCATCAGCCAGCAGATCAAGCGCCTGGAAGAACAACTGGCAACACGCCTGTTCGACCGCATTTATCGCGGAATCGAACTGACAGAAGCTGGGCAGATTCTTTTTGAGCAGGTTCAGCTCGGTTTGCAGAATATCGACGCAGGATTGAGCGCAATCAGCGCACAGCAACAGCATGAAGTGCTGCAGGTGGCCACGGATTTTGCCTTCGCCGCCTATTGGTTGATGCCGCGTCTACACCGCTTTCACGCGGCCAATCCGCAGGTGGATGTCAGCCTGGTCACCAGTGAACGCAGCCATAACATGCTACGTACCGATATCGATGTGGCGGTGCTGTTCGGCGATGGCCGCTTCAAGCAGGGTGAAAGCCATTGGCTGTTCAGTGAGGAAGTGTTTCCGGTGTGCAGCCCGCAGCTGTTGAGCGAGCGTCCACTGCCCTTGCCAGCCCAGGCATTGCTGGAGTTCCCTTTGTTGCACCTGCGTGGGGAACACAGCAGTAACTGGTTCGACTGGAGTGGTGTGTTCCGCGAGTTGGGCATTACCTCGCCCCCGGCGCCCGGGCAGTTGCGCTTCGATAATTACACCTTGCTGATTCAGGCGGCGATTGGCGGCCAGGGCGTGGCCATCGGCTGGCGCCACCTTGTGGATAACTTGCTGGCGCAAGGATTGTTGTGTCGACCGATCGGCGAAACGGTGATGTCGAGGCTGGGTTACTACGTGGTTCTGCCCCAGCGCAAAAGACGCGGAGCATTGATCCAGCAGTTTGTGGATTGGTTGATGGCCGAACAGGCCTGCAGTGCGCAATCGCTCAACGGCCTGACGCTGCCGTCCATTGCGGTTTAACTGTCGGTTGCGATGAAGTTGACGTGCTCGCCGATGTGCAGGTTCAGGTGCAATTCATCGGCAATGCCCACGGCAGTGCGGGCCAGCCGTTTGAGCGGTTCAGCCAACCCCGGTTCGGGGTTGCCACCGATGTTGGCAAAGTGTTCGATGGTCAGCCCTGGTACCCCGCGCGGTTCGTTAACCAGCGTCCACTTCAAAGGACTGCTTTGCAGTGCCTCGCGGATTTCCTCGGCGGCGTGACGTTGCAAGCTATCCTCGGTTTCCGGGTCGTCCAGCACGTCGAAATCACCCACCAGAAACAATCGGGCGATGTTTGCTGCCTGCATGCCATCGATGAGCGCATCCACTGCCAGCACCTGCTCGACCGGGCCGGGCACGATGGTTTTTTCCACGTGTTCGCTATTGAACGGTAACCCTGGTGCGTCCAGTAAGCAGATAACCACTGAACTGCCGGCCACACTCTGCTTGACCCGTTGCGCGTCGAACAGGTCGCCAGTCTTGGTGCGCAGCCCCGGACGGGGTGCCAGCGCCGTCAGGTCATCGAGAATCGCGATCACTTCATGCTGGCGTCGCAGCATTTCAGCCATCAGCGCACTGCCCAGGCTACTCATGGCACCATAAAGCACCACTTTCACGACGGGGGTTTCGGCATTTTTCATGGCTGGGCTTCCTGTTTTCCAGCGTCTATATAACGTATGACCCGCAGGAAACGGCGAGGGTTCGAACAGCTTTCAGAGGGGTTCAGATGCAGCAGATAACGGGCTACCACGCCCACGTTTATTTCGATGCCAGCACGATCGGGCAGGCGCGGGCCTTGTGTGAACAGGCGGCGCAATTGTTTCCACTGAAAATGGGCCGCGTGCACGAGCGCCCGGTTGGTCCGCACCCGGACTGGAGCTGCCAGTTGGCGTTCGAACCGCAGGTG
This sequence comes from Pseudomonas jessenii, assembly GCF_002236115.1. Taxonomy (GTDB): domain Bacteria; phylum Pseudomonadota; class Gammaproteobacteria; order Pseudomonadales; family Pseudomonadaceae; genus Aquipseudomonas; species Aquipseudomonas jessenii. The sequence continues at coordinate 644,026 of NZ_NIWT01000005.1, forward strand.
CTGGGCGACGTTCTGCCGTGGCTGGCGCTGAACCGCAAGGGGCTGGTGGTGTTCCTGCACCCGGACACCGGCGACGATTTGCTTGACCACACCGAGCACGCGATCTGGATGGGCGCGATTCGGCCGCTGGACCTGTCTGTTTTTTGATCAGAGTGTTTCTTCAGCCTCACCGGGCAAATGTTCGTCCAGATGCAGCCACGGCAAGCGGCTGTCGGTCCAGATGTGCCGCTCGGCTGGTGCTTGCTCAGGATGGTCGAGGGTGGCGATGGTCAGGTCGATGCTTTCCGGACTTAGTTGCGTCGCTAGTGCCAGTTGCGCCCCACAGTGGCCGCAGAAATATCGCGCACAGGTGGATGAAGAATCGTACCGCGCCGGCGTCCCGGCCAGCCATTGAAAGGCGGATGCCGGCACGGTTATCCAAGTGGTCACTATGCCGCCGCTGACCCGCCGGCAAATCGAACAATGGCAGTGGGCGATATCGTGCAGCGGCCCGCTGAATTGATAGCGCAGTTGCCCGCAATGGCAGCCGCCGGTGTGAAGCTCGCCCATGTTCAACCTCCCGCCCTGTGTTCAGGGACTTGAAACCCAATCCGACGATCGGTTGCACATCCGGTCCTTGCTTTCATTGGCGAAAGCTGGCTGAAAGCTTCCCCGATTAGGATCGCCCCCACTACCGGCAACAGACCGGTTGGCCAATGCCAGCGTTTATCGCTCGCACAGCCCATTTAACAACAACAATGGTGATTCTGATGTCCTCTTCCATCCGCCGCTTCGCTGCAACTCCGCCCGTACGTCTCGTGCTTCCCGTTCTGCGCTGATCCCGCCTGATCCGCCCATTCCCTAGCCGCGCTACGCCTGGAGTATTCCCATGCTGACTTTCCTTGGCTTCGCCATGGTCATCACGTTCATGTTCCTGATCATGACCAAGCGCCTGTCCGCGCTGATCGCCCTGATCATCATTCCAATCATCTTTGCCCTGTTCGGCGGTTTTTCGCCGAAAATCGGTCCGATGATGCTCGAAGGCATTACCAAGCTTGCGCCAACCGGCGTGATGCTGATGTTCGCTATCTTGTACTTCGCCCTGATGATCGACTCCGGCCTGTTCGACCCGGCCGTGCGCAAGATCCTCAAACTGGTCAAGGGCGACCCGCTGAAAGTTTCGGTCGGCACCGCCGTTCTGGCGCTCGTTGTCTCCCTCGATGGTGACGGCGCGACCACTTATATGATCTGCGTGGCCGCCATGCTGCCGCTCTACAGCCGTATCGGCATGAGCCCGCGAATCATGGCCGGCCTGATCATCCTCGCCGGTGGCGTGATGAACATGACCCCATGGGGTGGCCCGACCGCTCGCGCCGCCAGTGCGTTGCATGTGGATCCGTCCGACATCTTCGTACCGATGATTCCTGCGATGCTGGCTGGTGTGGTGGCGATCCTGGTCATTGCCTACTTCTACGGCAAGCGTGAACGTGCACGCCTGGGTGAACTGCACCTGGTGGGCGATGAAATCGACCACAGTGAAATCAGCGTTTCGCAGTTCCCGGATGCCCGTCGTCCGAAGCTGATCTGGTTCAATGGCGCCCTGACCCTGGCCCTGATGTGCACCCTGATCGCCGGCCTGCTGCCGTTGCCGGTACTGTTCATGGTGGCGTTCAGTATCGCCATGATCGTCAACTATCCTTGCCTGCAACAGCAGAAGGATCGCGTCGCGGCTCACGCCGGTAGCGTACTGGCGGTGGTCGGGTTGATCTTTGCGGCCGGTATCTTCACCGGTATCCTGACCGGCACCGGGATGGTCGACGCCATGTCGAAGAGCCTGTTGGCGGTGATTCCGGACTTCCTCGGCCCGTACCTGGCAGTGATCACGGCGCTGGTAAGCATGCCGTTCACTTTCTTCATGTCGAACGATGCATTTTATTACGGCGTGTTACCGGTACTTGCCGAAGCCGCCAGCCATTACGGTATAACCGCAGTGGAAATGGCACGTGCCTCGATCGTCGGTCAGCCCGTCCACCTGTTGAGCCCGCTGGTTCCATCGACCTACCTGTTGGTGGCCCTGGCTGGCATCGACTTCGGTGACCACCAGCGCTTCACTCTCAAGTGGGCAGTGCTGGTTTGTATCTGCATACTGATTGCTGCACTGCTGTTGGGGACTTTCCCGGTGTTCAGCACTCTATAAGCCCAAGACTCACCACTTCGGGTCCAGGCTTCGCTGTTTGAAGCCCGGGCCCGTTTTGGTTTAACAATCGCTCAAAGGAATACACATGGAATGGCTGACCAACCCTGAAATCTGGGTTGCCTTCTTCACCCTGACCGCCCTGGAAATCGTCCTGGGTATCGATAACATCATCATGATTTCGATCCTGGTCAGCCGCATGCCCAAACACATGCAGGCGCGCACCCGGATTTTCGGTCTGGCGCTGGCCATGATCACGCGAATCCTGCTTCTGCTGTCGATCACCTGGGTCATGCGCCTGACGGCGGACCTGTTCGTAGTATTCGGCCAGGGTATTTCCGGACGCGACCTGATCCTGTTCTTCGGTGGTCTGTTCCTGCTGTGGAAGAGCTCGCAAGAGATGTACCACGCGCTGGAAGGTGAAGACGAAACCAACGAAGAGCCTTCGGGCAAGGGCGGCAACTTCCTCTACACCATCGTCCAGATTGCGATCATCGACATCGTATTCTCCCTGGACTCGGTGATCACTGCGGTCGGCATGGTGTCCCACGTACCGGTCATGGTCGCGGCAATCATCGTGGCCGTACTGGTGATGATGTGGGCATCTGGCACCATCAGTGAGTTCATCGACAAGCACCCATCGCTGAAGATGCTGGCGCTGTCGTTCCTGCTGATCGTCGGTACGGTGCTGATTGCCGAATCCCTGGACGTGCACGTGCCAAAAGGCTACGTCTACTTCGCCATGGCGTTCTCGCTGGCGGTGGAAGCGATCAACATCAGGATGCGCACTGCCATCGCGAAAAAGAAGAAACAGCAGGATCCGGTAAGGCTGCGCAAGGACATTCCGGGCCAGTAACCCGGTAGCGGTAAATACGCAAAACCTGTGGGAGCGAGCTTGCTTGCGATGGTGGTCTGTCAGTCAACGTCAAAGTTGAATCTGATGGCCTCATCGCGAGCAAGCTCGCTCCCACAGTGTTTTGTGTGGCTGGAAGATCGCTCTTTTCATGACAGTTTTGTTTCAATCGCGTCTTTGGCTATGCGATGCTGGCGCGCAGACCGTTAGCCAACTACAGCTTAAGTACAGAACGTAGAACGTCGCGCGGTACCGTCAACTTGCTCCTTTGGGGCGCTACACCACAGGGGGTCATTATGCTCACCCTGCTCAATTTGCTTTCTGCCGTGGCCCTGCTGATCTGGGGCACGCACATCGTCCGAACCGGCATCCTGCGGGTCTACGGCACCAACTTGCGCCATGTCATCAGCCATAACATGTCCAACCGCTGGCTGGCTTTCCTCTCCGGGATCGCCGTGACGGCGATGGTCCAGAGCAGCAACGCCACCGCGATGCTGGTCACCTCCTTTGTCGGCCAGGGCCTGATGGCGCTTACGCCAGCGTTGGTCACCATGCTCGGTGCCGATGTCGGTACGGCCCTGATGGCGCGGGTGCTGACGTTCGATCTGTCGTGGTTGTCGCCGTTGCTGATTTTTGCCGGGGTGATTTTCTTTCTGTCGCGCAAGCAGACCCGACTCGGGCAGATGGGCCGTGTCGCCATTGGCTTGGGGTTGATCATTCTGGCGCTGCAACTGATTGTTGAAGCCGCGCACCCGATTACCCATGCCAAAGGGGTGAAGGTGATTTTCGCCTCGCTCACCGGCGATATCCTGCTCGACGCCTTGGTCGGCGCGCTGTTCGCGATGCTTTCCTATTCCAGCCTGGCCGCTGTATTGCTCACCGCGACCCTGGCGGGCGCCAACGTGATCAGCCTGCCGGTGGCCATCGGGCTCGTGATCGGCGCCAATATCGGCAGCGGCGTACTCGCGTTCCTCAGCACCAGCATGCAGAACGCCGCGGGGCGCCAAGTGGCGCTGGGCAGCCTGCTGTACAAACTGATTGGTCTTTTACTGATCATTCCAGTGCTCGATCCGCTGGTGCACTGGCTCGATGGCCTGGACTTCAGCCCTCAGGAAATGGTCATTGGCTTTCACCTGCTCTACAACATCGCGCGTTGCCTGATCTTGCTGCCCAGTGTTGGGCCGATGGCCAGGTTTTGTGCCTGGGTGCTGCCGGAGCGCCCGCTGGCCAACGGTACGGCCAAGCCCCGACACCTTGACCCCACGGCGTTGGTCACCCCCGGTTTGGCGCTGGCCAACGCAGCCCGGGAAACCCTGCGCATGGGCGACCTGATCGACAACATGCTCGAAGCCATGCTCGACGTGTTGCGCGGAAAGCAAACCGCCGTCACCCAGGAAATGCGGCGCCTGACCGACGATGTCGAAGCGCTCTACAGCGCGATCAAGTTGTATTTGGCGCAAATGCCCCGGGAAGATCTCAGCGATCAGGACAGCCGGCGCTGGGCGGAAATCATCGAACTGGCGATCAACCTGAAACTGGCTAGCGACTTGATCGAACGCATGCTGCGCAAGGTCCAGCAGCAGAAAACCTCGCAGCGCCGGTCGTTTTCCGAAGTGGGGCTGGACGAATTGACCGGGCTTCAAACTCAGTTGATTTCCAACCTGCGGCTCGGGATGTCGGTGTTTCTCAGTGGCGACCCGGAAAGTGCCCGCCAGCTGGTGCGTGAAAAACGTCGTTTCCGCGCACAGGAACGGCGCCTGGCTCACGCTCATGTCAGCCGCTTGCAACGTAAAATCGTGCAAAGTATCGAAACCAGTTCGTTGCACCTGGAGCTGATCGCCGACATGAAGCGTCTTAATTCGCTGTTTTGCAGCAGTGCCTACGTGGTGCTGGAAACATCGGACACAGGTGCGCTGGTGGTCGACGATTTGAGCGACATCACTCATTCACCCTGAACGTCCACAGTTGCCTGAAGTCTGTTGAACTTACGCTAGCCGTACGGAAGCTCGTTATGCGTTGTCTGTTGTTCGCCTGCCTGTTGCTAGGTTCACTCCCGTCATTCGCCCTGGATCGCTTCCAGGTCGAGGGCTACACCCTGCGCAACGGTTTGCAGTTGCTGCTCAAGCCCGGCACTGACCATGGGCATGTGGCGATCCGGCTGGTGGTCGGCGTTGGCCTGGACGATTTCAAGTGCGAAGAAAAGGAGTTGCCGCATCTGCTGGAACACTTGTTGTTCAGCGGTATCGACGCCAGCGGCGAAGGCGGCCTGGAAGAAAGCATGCAGGCTCTGGGCGGCGAGTGGAACGCGTTCACCAGTAATGCCGATACGACTTTCGTCATCGAAGCCCCGGCGAAAAACCAGCGCAAGGTGCTCGACCTGTTGCTGGCGCTGCTGACCCAGACCCGCTTCGACGACAGCGCCATCAAAGCGGCCAAGCAAGTGGTCGAGCGTGAAGACGGCGGCCACTACTCGCACCTGCAGCGCTGGCTCGATCGTCAGGACCTCGGCCACACGGCCAGCAACCAACTGGCCGTGGAGTTGGGCCTCAAATGCCCGGAGCGTGCGCAGGTCGATGACCTGACCCGTGAACAACTGGAGCAGGTGCGCAAGGACTGGTATGCGCCGAACAACATGACCCTGATCGTGGTCGGCGACCTCGACAAGTTGCTGCCAGCCTATCTGGAGCGGGCGTATGGCGCGCTGGAGGCGATCACCCCTGGCGAGCATCCGCCGCTGCCGCAAATCCAGGCCAGCGCCACCCATGAGCGCACCTTGACCCACAGTCTGGTCGGCAACGGCGCCAAGTTGCACTGGCTGGTGCCGGAGCCGGTACTGGAGGATGGGCACGATGAAACCTTCGATTTGCTCAAGGACTATCTGGATTGGGCGCTTTATCGCCAGCTACGCCTGGCTCACGGTTTGTCCTACGGCCCGTGGGCGGAGCGCGAGGTGTTCGGCGGCGTGGGTTTCATGAGCCTCAACGCCGACCTTGAGCGCGACGCCGTGGCCGATGCCGAACAAGTACTCGAGGACCTGAAGGCCGGTCTGCTCAAGGACGGCCTCAATGCCGACACCTTCAACCGCCTCAAGCAGGCCGCGATTGCCCGCCAGGCCTGGGCCGTACAAGGCAACAGCGCGTTGGCCGACTACTACTGGAGCGCCATCGGTAACTACGAGGACGGTCACTTCACCAACCCGGCCCGGGAGCTGCAAGGGGTGACCCTGGAAGAAGCGAACAAGGCCGTGCGTGAATTGCTCCTGCAACCGGGGTATTTGCGGATCGAGAAGCCTTTGTTCAGTTTTGACCAGTTGATGTGGCTGGTGGTCGGTGGGGTGGGCTTGATCGTGTTGATGTTGGTGGGCTGGCGTTTGCACCGCAGGAAGTAACCATTCCATGTGACAACGGACTGAGAGGCCTGCCGGTTCCCTGTGGGAGCGAGCTTGCTCGCGATAGCGGATTGTCAGCCGCCGAAAATGTTGGATGTGCCGGCCTCATCGCGAACCCTCGCCACAGCGCCGCACCAGCGGTACCCTGTCGAGGTTTTTTCCTACGACGACTGTGAAACCACCGAATGCAAAACCTATCCCTTTTCGTACAGCGCATCCTTGATTTGATGAAGCGGTACCCTGGGGTCATTGCGCTCTTTGGTTTCATCTCCGGGGTGGGCAGTTTCATTCTGGTCGATCGCCAGCAAGGCCTGGCGAGCTGGATCACCACCATCATGCTGATCAGCTGGATCTGGCTGATGCTGGAAAACAGCTTGACCAAGCTGTTCACGCGCATCTTCAAGCGCGAAATACCGGAACCGTTGTTGCGTTACGCAACGCAGATGATCCATCAGGAAAGCCTGTTCTTTGTCCTGCCGTTCTTCTTCATCACCACGACGTGGAACAGCGGCCAGTTGTTTTTCACCGGGTTGCTGGGCGTGGCGGCGCTGATTTCGATCGTCGACCCGCTCTACTACAAGTGGCTGGCTCCACGGCGCTGGGCGTTTCTGGCTCTGCACACCCTGACCCTGTTCGCCGCGCTGCTCACCGCATTGCCGGTGATCATGCACCTGACCACCGCGCAAAGTTTCAAATGGGCACTGGGTATCTCGGTACTGCTGTCGTTCCCGAGCCTGGCGTCGATCTTCCCGATTCGTACCCTGCGCAATGCGCTGGCGATCTTGAGTATCACCCTGGGCATCGGCGCCGTTGGTTGGGAGCTGCGCTCGTGGGTGCCGCCGGCGACGCTGTGGATGACCGACGTGGCCATCAGTACGCAAATGCAGGATCGCACACCTGGCGCCAGTCTCGACGAAGTCAGCGCCGAACAGATCCGTAATGGTGGGCTTTACGCGTACACCGCGATCAACGCCCCGCGTGGCCTGGACGAGCGGATTTATCACGTCTGGCAGTTCAACGGTAAAGAGGTCGACCGCATCCCCCTGGATATTCGTGGCGGGCGCAAGGAAGGTTACCGGGCCTGGACCCACAAGCAGAACTTCCCGGGCAACCCGGCCGGTAAATGGCAGGTTAGGGTCCTGACCGAAGATGGCCAGGTCATTGGCGTGCTGCGCTTCAAAGTCACGGACAGCACAGCGATCAAAGAAAAGTAGTCCGGTTCGTGCTATTACGTAGAGCTGCGTAATCACTGAACAAGCACGGAGCTTATGATCAGCAGCACGATGGCCGGCAACGCCCGATTGGACTCCTCGAGCACCCCTGCGCGGTTGCGGGTGACGGGCGACTGGACGCTTGCCCATTACGCTGACCTCAAGCTGTTGAGCGAAAAACTCCACGGCCAGTACGACGCCAACACCCCCATCGACCTCAATGGTCTCGGCGCCCTCGACACCGCCGGTGCCTCGCTGTTGGTCGAGCTGCTCGGCTCCGAGCGCCTCGGTCGTTCTGCCGAACATCCTGATTGCACACTCTCTGCCGCTGATCGGGCGTTGCTGCAAACCGTCTACTGCTCGTTGACCGATTTCTGCGTACCGATCAAGGAACCGGAAGTCAGCGTTTCCATTCAGTTGCTGACCCGCATTGGCCGCGCGGTGGACACTGTCTGGCAGGACACCCTGCAACTGCTGGGTTTCGTCGGCCTGATCATCGAAACCATCGTCCGCGGCCTGTTCCGTCCCAAGCGCTGGCGCGTCACGCCGATGATCGCCCATATCGAACAGACTGGTCTCGACGCCGCCCCCATCGTTGCGTTGCTGACTTTTCTGGTGGGCGCCGTGGTGGCGTTTCTCGGGTCGACGGTGCTGGCCACTTTCGGCGCCACCGTCTTCACCGTGGACCTGGTGGGGTTTGCCTTCCTGCGCGAATTCGGTGTGCTGCTGACCGCGATCCTGATGGCCGGGCGCACCGCCAGTGCGTTCACGGCGCAAATCGGTTCGATGAAGGCCAACGAAGAAATCGACGCCATCCGCACCCTGGGCCTCGATCCCGTGGAGTTGCTGGTGGTGCCGCGGGTCCTGGCGTTGCTGATCGCCCTTCCGATGCTGACCTTCCTGGCGATGCTGTCAGGGATTATCGGCGGTGCCGTGGTCTGCGCGGTGGCGCTGGATATCTCGCCAGCGATGTTCCTGTCGCTGCTGCAAACGGACATCGGCGTTCAGCACTTTCTGGTGGGGATCGTCAAAGCGCCGGTGTTCGCCTTCCTCATCGCCGCCATCGGTTGCCTCGAAGGCTTCAAGGTCAGTGGCAGCGCTGAGTCTGTGGGCGCGCACACCACGTCGAGTGTGGTGCAGTCGATTTTCGTGGTGATCGTGATGGATGCGATCGCCGCGATGTTTTTCATGGAGATGGGTTGGTGAGTCGTATCCCCAGAGCGCCCTCCGAGGCGGTGATTGAAGTCCGTGGGTTGTGCAACCGTTTTGGAAGCCAGAGCGTGCACGAGAACCTCGACCTGGACTTGTACAAGGGCGAGATCCTCGCCGTGGTCGGCGGCTCCGGCAGCGGCAAGTCGGTGCTGCTGCGCAGCATTGTCGGGTTGCGCCAGCCCAGCGAAGGCGTGGTGAAAGTTTTCGGGAAAAACCTGCCGACCTTGTCCGAGCACGAGCGTTCGCTGGTGGAGCGGCGATTCGGCGTGCTGTTCCAGAAAGGCGCGCTGTTCTCTTCACTGACGGTGACCGAGAACGTCGCCCTGCCGCTGATCGAACACGCCGGCTTGAGCCGCAACGACGCCGAGCACCTGGCGGCGGTGAAAATGGCCCTGGCCGGGTTACCGCTGTCGGCCGCAGAGAAGTACCCCTCGTCGCTGTCCGGCGGCATGATCAAGCGCGCCGCGCTGGCCCGGGCATTGGCGCTGGACCCGGACATCCTGTTTCTCGACGAACCCACCGCCGGTCTCGACCCGATCGGCGCCGCCGCGTTCGACCAATTGATCCTGACCCTGCGCGATGCTTTGGGCCTGAGTGTCTTTCTGGTGACCCACGACCTCGACACGCTCTACACCATCACTGACCGGGTGGCGGTGCTGGCGCAGAAAAAAGTGCTGGTGGCGGACGCCATCGACAAGGTTTCGGAAACCAACGATGCGTGGATTCACGAATACTTCCATGGCCCTCGTGGCCGCGCGGCATTGACGGCCGCCCAACAGCTCAACGAGGTCTGACATGGAAACCCGAGCCCATCATGTATTGATCGGCCTGTTCACCGTGATTGTGGTGACGGCCGCGCTGCTGTTCGGCCTGTGGCTGGCCAAGTCCAGTGTCGACACCGAGTTCAAGGACTACGAAGTCGTGTTCAACGAGGCGGTCAGCGGTTTGTCCCAAGGTAGCTCGGTACAGTACAGCGGGATCAAGGTCGGCGACGTGATCTCGCTGCGCCTGGACCCGAAAGACCCGCGCCGGGTGCTGGCGCGAATTCGCTTGGCCGGCGATACCCCGGTCAAGGAGGACACCCAGGCCAAACTGGCCCTGACCGGCGTCACCGGGACTTCGATCATCCAACTCAGCGGCGGCACACCACAGAGTCCGACGCTCAAGGGCAAGGACGGTAACCTGCCGACCATCGTCGCCTCGCCCTCGCCCATCGCCCGGCTGCTCAACGACAGCGAAGACCTGATGGCCGGGGTGAGTACGCTGATGCATAACGCCAATCTGATGTTCTCCACGGAAAACATCGAGCGCATCAGCAACACCCTGGAGCACCTGGAGCAAACCACCGGGGCCATTGCCGATCAGCGCGGCGATATCCGCCAGACCATGCAGCAACTGGCCTCGGTGGGTAAGCAGGCCAACACCATGCTGGAGCAGACGACGGCGTTGATGCGCAATGCCAACGGGCTGCTCAACGAGCATGGCAAGGAAGCGCTGGGCAGTGCCGAGCAGGCGATGAAGTCGCTGCAGGAGAGCAGCGCCACCCTCAACAAACTGATCACCGCCAATCAGGATTCGCTCAACAGCGGCATGCAAGGCCTTAATGGCCTGGGCCCGGCGGTCCGTGAGATGCGCGAAACCCTGAGTTCGTTGCGCACCATCACCACACGCCTGGAAGCCAACCCCAGCGGTTACCTGCTGGGCAGTGACAAGACCAAGGAATTTACGCCATGAAGCTGATTCGGATTGCCCTCCTCGCTGGCTTCACATTGATCAGTTCGTGCTCGATCCTGCCCAAGCCCGAGCCCTTCGAGGTCTATCGATTGCCGTCGGCCCAGAGCGCATCGGCCAGCCATGGCACGCCGCAGCGCTGGTCGCTGCGCCTGAGCAAATTCCAGTCCAGCGAAGCGTTGAACAGTCCGAACATTGCCGTAATTCCCCAGGGCGATGTGATCAGCCACTACAAGGGTTCACGCTGGAGCGACCCGGCGCCGGTGCTGGTGCGCAATCGCCTGCTGGAAGGTTTCCAGCATGACGGGCGGGTGCCGCTGCTGAGCACCGATGACAGCATTTTCCAGACTGATCTTGAATTGGGCGGTAGCCTGCAGGCGTTCCAGACTGAATACCAGGGCACGAATGCCAGCGCGGTCGTGCGTCTGGATGCATTGCTGGTGCGCAGTTACGACCAGCGCATCCTCGCCAGCCGCCGCTTTGAAGTGCGCCAGCCGTTGAGCAATGTGCAAGTCCCGGCGGTGGTGGCGGGGTTTGGTCAGGCGAACGATCAGTTGACCGCGCAGGTGGTGAACTGGGCGGTTGAGCAAGGACAGAAACTCGCCCCGCCGCCCAGACCTTGAGGACTTGCGCAGTCCTGTGGGAGCGAGCTTGCTCGCGATGACTGAGGCACCTTCACAATCAATGTGCCTGACACACCGCTATCGCGAGCAAGCTCGCTCCCACAGTTGACTTGTGTCGGCCTGATCAGCTCGGCAAAAACGCCTGATGCAACTCTTCCAGCGTCTCAAAGTGATACGTCGGCGCTTCGGCGCTCAACTCTTCATGGCTGCCGAACCCGTAACCTACCGCCGCCGCGTCCAGGCCATTGCTGCGCGCGCCGATCAGGTCGTGCTTGCGGTCGCCGATCATCAAAGTGTTGGCCGGGTCCAGGTTTTCTTCGGCCATCAGGTGAGCGATCAGCTCGACCTTGTTGGTCCGGGTGCCGTCCAGTTCGCTGCCGTAAATCACCTTGAAGTGTTTGGCAAAATCGAAATGCCGGGCGATTTCCCGGGCGAACACCCACGGTTTCGAGGTCGCGATGTACAGCTGTCGCCCTTGTCCGCCCAGGGTTTCCAGTAGTGGCGTGACACCATCGAACACCCGGTTTTCGTAGAGGCCGGTGACCTTGAAGCGCTCGCGGTAGAAATTCACCGCTTCCCAGGCCCTGGCTTCATCGAAGTCGTAGAACTGCATGAACGCTTGCAACAGTGGCGGGCCGATAAAATGTTCGAGTTTGGCCAGGTCCGGCTCATCGATACCCAATTTGTCCAAAGCGAACTGGATCGAACGAGTAATGCCCTCGCGTGGGTCGGTCAGGGTGCCATCGAGGTCGAACAAAACGGTTTGGTAATGCATGTCGAATCCTGAATAAGGGGCCGGGTCAAAGCTGGTCGTAGCCTTCGGCCAGATGCAGGTCCTTGAGCTTCACGTAGTTCGCCGCGCTGTAGGTGAAAAACGCGCGTTCCTTGTCATTCAGCGGGCGGATCTGCTTCACCGGGCTGCCCACATACAGGAAGCCGCTTTGCAGATGCTTGCCCGGCGGTACCAGGCTGCCGGCACCGATGATCACCTCATCGTCGACCACCGCACCGTCCATGACGATGCTGCCCATGCCGATCAACACCCGGCTGCCCACCGAACAGCCATGCAGCATGACCTTGTGGGCGATGGTCACGTCATCACCGATCAGCAACGGAAAGCCGTCCGAGTTGAACGGCCCGGCGTGGGTGATGTGCAACACGCAGCCATCCTGCACGCTGGTGCGCGCGCCGATGCGGATTCGGTGCATGTCGCCACGGATCACTGTCAGCGGCCAGACCGAGCTGTCTTCGCCGATTTCAACGTCGCCGATCACCACCGCCGAGCCGTCGACAAAAGCGCCTTTACCCAGCAGCGGCGTGTGGTTCTGATACTTGCGAAGGTTCACGATAGGGTTTCTCTCTGTTGCTGATAGCTGCGGTGAACGTCGATTGTAATTAAGATGGCTGCATGTTTCTTCAGCCAAGGTATCAACCGTGAGCGCGAACAACCCTCTTTTGCAGTCCTATGACCTGCCGCCGTTCTCCGCCATCCGCGCCGAACACGTACAACCGGCCATTGAACAGATCCTGGCTGACAACCGTGCCGCTATCGTCGAGATCCTCAAGACCCAGGTCAAACAGCCAACGTGGGCTGGCCTGGTGCTGGCGATGGACGAACTCAACGACCGTCTGGGCGCCGCCTGGAGCCCGGTCAGCCACCTCAATGCCGTGTGCAACAGCGCCGAACTGCGTGAAGCCTACGAGTCGTGCCTGCCGGCCTTGAGCGCCTATTCCACTGAAATGGGTCAGAACCGCGAACTGTTCCAGGCTTTCGAAGCCCTGGCCAGCAGCCCGGAGGCCGCCGGTTTCGACGTGGCGCAGAAAACTATCCTGGAACACTCCCTGCGTGACTTCCGTCTGTCGGGTATCGACCTGCCGGAAGCCGAACAAAAGCGTTACGCCGAAGTGCAGAGCAAGCTGTCCGAATTGGGCAGCCGTTTTTCCAACCAGTTGCTCGATGCCACTCAGGCCTGGACCAAGCACATCACCGATGAAGCCGCCCTCGCCGGCCTGACTGATTCGGCCAAAGCGCAAATGGCCGCCGCGGCTCAGGCCAAGGATCTGGACGGCTGGCTGATCACTCTGGAATTCCCGAGCTATTACGCGGTGATGACCTACGCCCAGGACCGCGCGCTGCGTGAAGAAGTCTACGCCGCGTACTGCACCCGGGCGTCGGACCAGGGGCCGAATGCCGGCCAGAACGACAACGGCCCGGTCATGGAAGAAATCCTCGACCTGCGTCAGGAACTGGCAAAACTCTTGGGGTTCAGCAGTTTCTCCGAGTTGAGCCTGGCGACCAAAATGGCCGAGTCCAGCGATCAGGTGCTGAGTTTCCTGCGCGACCTGGCCAAGCGCAGCAAACCGTTCGCTGCCCAGGATCTGGAACAACTCAAGGCTTATGCCGCCGAACAGGGCTGCCCGGATCTGCAAAGCTGGGACAGCGGTTTCTACGGCGAAAAACTCCGTGAACAGCGTTACAGCGTCGCCCAGGAAGCCCTGCGCGCCTACTTCCCGATCGACAAGGTACTCAGCGGCCTGTTCGCCATCGTCCAGCGCCTGTACGGCATCGAGATTGCCGAGCAGAAAGGCTTCGACACCTGGCACCCGGATGTCCGCCTGTTTGAAATCAAGGAACACGGTCAGCACGTCGGCCGCTTCTTCTTCGACCTCTATGCTCGCGCCAACAAGCGTGGCGGCGCCTGGATGGATGGCGCCCGCGACCGTCGTCGCACCGCTGGTGGTGTATTGCAAAGCCCGGTAGCCAACCTTGTGTGCAACTTCACCCCGGCCGACAGCGGCAAGCCTGCGCTGCTGACCCACGACGAAGTCACCACCCTGTTCCACGAGTTCGGTCACGGCCTGCATCACCTGCTGACCCGCGTCGAGCATGCTGGCGTGTCCGGCATCAACGGCGTGGCTTGGGATGCGGTCGAGCTGCCGAGCCAGTTCATGGAAAACTGGTGCTGGGAGCCGGAAGGCCTGGCGCTGATTTCCGGTCATTATGAAACCGGCGAACCGCTGCCTCAGGACCTGCTCGGGAAGATGCTTGCGGCGAAAAACTTCCAGTCCGGCCTGATGATGGTGCGCCAACTGGAGTTCTCGCTGTTCGACTTCGAACTGCACGCCACCCACGGCGACGGCCGTAGCGTGCTGCAAGTGCTTGAAGGCGTGCGTGACGAGGTTTCGGTGATGCGTCCGCCGGCCTACAACCGCTTCCCCAACAGTTTTGCACACATCTTCGCTGGCGGTTACGCCGCGGGTTACTACAGCTATAAGTGGGCTGAAGTGCTTTCGGCCGATGCGTTCTCGAAGTTCGAAGAAGAAGGCGTGCTCAACGCCGACACCGGTCGTGCGTTCCGCGAAGCAATCCTGGCCCGTGGCGGCTCCCAGGAGCCGATGGTGCTGTTCGTCGACTTCCGTGGTCGTGAGCCATCAATTGACGCACTCTTGCGCCACAGCGGCCTGAGTGAGGGCGCGGCAGCATGAGTGAGGGACCTGTGATTACGAAAAAACGCTTTATCGCCGGGGCGGTCTGCCCGGCATGCAGCGAGCCGGACAAATTGATGATGTGGAATGAAGACCAGGTCCCGCACCGAGAGTGCGTGGCCTGCGGTTACTCCGACACACTCAATGAGCAAGGGCTGTCAGTGCCCAAGGAGTTGGGTACGCGGGTGAACACCAGCGCCCCAAAACCTGCCGACACCAAGGTTCAGCCGGTTCAGTTCTTCCCGAATCCGAAGCTGAAGAAAAAGCCTGACGAACAAAATTGAGTGAAAAAAGCCCCCGTTGTGCAATGCAGCGGGGGCTTTTTTTATTCGATGTGAGCGGACTTGAACCAGCTCTTCATTGAACACGCAGCGAATGGGCTGGTGCTGCAATCGCCATTGGCCAGGGCCGTGCGCAGTTTTTCCACGTCGGCCTGCATCATGTAGCGAATTCCGTCCTTGAAGTGGGTGCTGTCGCCAAAGCCGCCCTGGGTCATTTCGTTCAGGGCCTCCTCCTTGGTCCAGCCCTGGATGACAGTCCGGTACATGGCGGCCATCAGGCCGGTACGGTCGGAACCGTGTTTGCAGTGCATCAGCACCGGGCCTTTGGCTTCGGCGGACCGAATGGCGCGCAAGGCCTTGAGCACATCGGCGTCATCCACATGGTTGGTGCGATAAGGCAGTTGTACTTGCGTGATACCTGGCGCGGACAACCAACTGGAGTCTGCTTCGGGCAGGAAATTGATCACAGTGCCCACCTTGAGTTTCTCCAGCAGCGGCACCGCGCCCTTGTCCGGCAAGGCGCTGCGATAGAGCGTCGGCGACATCTGGAAGAGGTTGTATTGCTTCTCTATCTGTTGAGCCCAGTCTGCTGGACGCTGCATCACACTGTCGTCAGCAAGTGCCGGTGTCAGGTTAGCGAGCACAACCAGCGACAAGCATATTGCAGATAAAAAACGTGGAAAAAGCATGCTTGAGCGACCGTTCAGAAAGGGACGGGAAGATGGTGGCAAGGATCAGCCATGCACGGTCAAAGGCCTGTGAGCTGACTGTCAAAGAATCGTGAAGTCCGCGCTCAGGTTATAGTTTCAGTTTGATGAAGGATTTGAGCAGCTCGTTCAGTCCGACCCCATAGTTAAACACCTGTCCAGTTAAAGGGTTGCGCTTGCGACCTTCAAAAGACGAGCCGGCATTCGCAGATTTAGTTTCGTACACACCGAGGCTATACAGTTGATGATCATCTTCGTCAATTTCAAATTCCTCAACGTCTACTCGAAGCTCGGGTGATTCAGCGGGAAGACGATAAAGGTACGCTATGCCCTCTGGGGCAATTATTTGTTGATGATAAAAAGCGAGTGCAAGTTGTGTAAGGGCGGCAATGTCCTTTTCGTCGATGCTATTGTCTGGAGTGACATTGATATCGGACCAAGGATCAAAATCGAGCTTTGAAGTCTTGCCTTCGTCTTTTATATGGAGTGTCACTGAGGGAGCGCCTGCGAGAATATCAGCGAATTGCTCCATTGTTTTGTTCGGATACTCGCCTGCCCTTATTAGCTTGATAATTACCTGCACACCTTTCGTCGTTTCTTTTTGTTGTAGATAAGCACCAGTTTTTATGAGCATTGACATTTTTATCCTCCAGGCTGTCTGGAATGCATGCGGGAGCCCGCATGCATTCGGCAATAGCACTTTCCAGTGATCGGAAAGTCAGGGCTCAGGGATTGACGATACTGGCATAAGCCTTTGCCAGCGCCTGTAACTTGGCTTTGTCGTCGGCATCGATGGTCCCGTCTCCATCGACATCCTTGCCCACGGTCCGGATGCTGAAAGAGTTGCCAAGGTCGGTGGAAGTGGCGGTGTAGTAAGTTGAGTCGACCAGCTTTTCAACTTGCATTTCATTTTCCGCATCCCAACTCAACTCTTTGCGAGCCAGTTGCAAAGAAACCAAGGTGTTGGGTTCCGAAGGGCCTGGTTTCATGAGTTGAAGGAAAATACCGCGTTGATTAAAGAAAGACATTAATAAATCCTTTTATTTGATTGCTGTTGAGGGTATTGCCTGTTGGGTTGAATATACGGTTGGGTATTGAATCTAACCACTGACTATATGTTTCCTGAGTTTTCTGATTATTAATGAACAAGTAAGCATCATGATGCCCCTTTGTCAGATGAAGGGCTGAGCGGTACTGGTCGACAGGCAGTGAGTTTGGTACTGTATGGATATACAGATCAAGGAGTCCGCTGATGGTTAGCTCTCTGCCTCCCCGCGGCCGCGGCACCGCAACCAACCCGCACAACCGCTTTGCCCCCAGCCATTCGGTGGTTGAGGACGACGGCTGGTATCAGGAAGTACCGCTCACCCAGGGCACCGAGGTGAGCATTGAAACGGCGAAAACCATCATTACCCGCAATACGTCGCCGGACTTGCCCTTCGATCGATCGATCAATCCCTATCGCGGTTGCGAGCATGGCTGCATCTACTGCTACGCGCGGCCAAGCCATGCCTATTGGGACATGTCGCCCGGGCTGGATTTCGAGACAAAGCTGATCGCCAAGACCAACGCTGTGGATGTGTTGGAGCAACAACTGTCCAAACGCGGCTATCAATGTGCGCCGATCAACCTCGGCTCCAACACCGACCCCTATCAGCCGATCGAGCGTGAATACAGGATCACCCGGCATACCCTCGAAGTACTGCTGCGATATCGCCATCCCGTGACCATCGTCACCAAAGGCTCGCTGATACTTCGCGATTTGGACCTGCTGACCGAACTTGCACAGCAAAACCTGGTGGCGGTGATGATCAGCCTGACCACCCTGGACGACGATCTCAAACGCATCCTTGAACCCCGCGCCGCAGCGCCCAAGGCCCGGTTGCGGGCGATCAGGGTCATGCGCGAGGCGGGCATTCCGGTGGGCGTCCTGTGTTCACCGATGATTCCGATGATCAACGACAGCGAACTCGAAAGCCTGCTCGCCGAGGCTCACGGCGCCGGAGCACAAAGCGCCGCCTACATGATGCTGCGTCTGCCGCTGGAAGTGGCGCCGCTGTTCGAAGAATGGCTGGGCGCCCACTATCCGCAACGGGCGGCGCATGTGCTGAGCCTGATTCGCCAGAGCCGTGGCGGTGAACTCTACGACAGCCGCTTTGGTGCTCGAATGCGCGGCGAAGGTCCTTTCGCCGACCTGCTGGCACAGCGTTTTGCCAAAGCCATCAAGCGCCTGGGGCTCAATCGCCGGGAAGGCTTTGACCTGGACTGCAATGCCTTTTGTCCGCCTGGTCGCCAAATGTCGTTGATTTGAGGACAATTGGCCTATGGTTGAGTACTGAAGATCGCGCTCGCGTCTTAGGCTGGTCACGTTCTTTGTGACCTGTAACACGCATTCTAGAGCGTTTTATTCAGTTTCAATTAAGATTCGGCCGCTACCTTGTTCATCGAGTGACTGATGGGTCGAGATGTTTGGCCTGGATGTTTTTTAACCAGCCACTGGCTTCACACCGGACCACACGGGATGACTCCCTGAGCCCGCCAATGAGGATGAATTGATGAGTGACAAGGATAAACAGCCGTTGGCTGCGTCGGCTTCAGCCCAACCCGAGGCCGAAACCGCCGATGCAGCGTTGCAGCATATCGTTGACGGCTTTTTGCATTTTCATCATGAGATCTTTCCTCAACAGGAAGAGCTCTTCAAGAAACTCGCCACGGCCCAGCGGCCACGAGCGATGTTCATCGCCTGCGCCGATTCGCGCATCGTTCCCGAGTTGATTACCCAGAGCTCCCCCGGCGACCTGTTCGTGACCCGTAACGTCGGCAACGTCGTGCCGCCTTACGGGCAAATGAACGGTGGTGTTTCCACGGCCATCGAGTACGCCGTACTGGCTCTTGGGGTGCATCACATCATCATTTGCGGGCATTCCGACTGCGGCGCCATGCGCGCGGTGCTCAACCCGGACAGTCTGGAAAAAATGCCCACGGTCAAAGCCTGGCTGCGTCATGCCGAAGTGGCCAAAACCATGGTGCAAGAGAACTGCAACTGCTCCAGCGAAAGCGAAAGCATGCACATCCTCACTGAAGAGAATGTGATCGCCCAGTTGCAGCATCTGCGCACCCATCCGTCGGTTGCTTCGCGCATGGCCAACGGTCAGCTATTTATTCACGGCTGGGTCTACAACATCGAAACCAGCGAAATCAAAGCGTACGACGCAGATCAAGGCTGTTTCCTGCCGCTCAATGGCAGCCTGCCAATTCCCGTGGCGACGCCCAAAGCGCGCTTCTAAATCCTCCTAAATCGTTGTGTGGTTCAGCCGAGGCTGCCGTTCAGGCAGCCTGGCTTTGCCATGCCTGAAGAAAAATTTCGGGAGACTCACCATGCGTGCTGCTCGACTCAAAGCTGTTCTGCCACGGGAGCTGCTGGCTTCGGTGGTTGTGTTTCTGGTCGCCCTGCCTCTGTGCATGGGCATCGCGATTGCTTCGGGGCTGCCGCCGGCCAAAGGCCTGATCACCGGCATCATCGGTGGTCTGGTGGTCGGCTGGTTGGCCGGTTCGCCACTGCAAGTCAGCGGCCCGGCGGCGGGCCTGGCCGTTCTGGTGTTCGAGTTGGTCCGCCAGCACGGCATCGCCATGCTCGGGCCGATACTGTTGTTGGCGGGTTTGCTGCAACTGGTGGCTGGCCGATTGAAGCTGGGCTGCTGGTTTCGAGTGACGGCACCCGCGGTGGTGTACGGCATGCTGGCCGGGATTGGCGTGCTGATCATCCTGTCTCAGGTGCATGTGATGCTGGATGCCGTGCCCAAACCTTCGGGTCTGGATAACCTGGCGGCCTTCCCGGCGGCGCTGTCTCTGGCGTTGCCCACGTTTGGCTGGCAAGCCGGGTTGCTCGGTTTGTCGACAATCGCCGTCATGTGGCTGTGGGATAAATTCCGTCCGCAATCCCTGCGCTTCGTTCCTGGCGCGCTACTTGGCGTCGGTCTGGCCACGCTTGCCAGCCTGATGCTGGCGTTGCAGGTCAAACGGGTTGAGGTTCCGGCCAACCTGACGGAGGCCATCGACTGGCTCAAGCCAGAGGATCTGCTCAACCTGGCTGATCCGACCTTGCTGATCGCGGCGTTTGCCGTGGCTTTCATCGCGAGCGCCGAAACCTTGCTCTCAGCCGCCGCGGTTGATCGTATGCACAGTGGTCAGCGCTCGGACTTCGACCGGGAATTGTCGGCGCAAGGTATCGGCAACATGCTGTGTGGCCTGCTTGGAGCGTTGCCGATGACCGGCGTTATCGTACGCAGTTCGGCGAATGTTCAGGCTGGCGCAACCACGCGGTTTTCGACCATTTTCCACGGCCTGTGGTTGTTGGCGTTCGTACTGTTGCTGTCCAGCGTGCTGCAAAGCATTCCGGTGGCGAGCCTGGCGGGCGTGCTGGTGTACACCGGTTTCAAGCTGGTGGATCTCAAGGTATTCCGTGGTTTGGGCCGGTATGGTCGGGCGCCGATGTTCACCTATGCGGCAACCGCGCTCGCCATCGTTTTCACGGACCTGCTGACTGGCGTATTGATTGGCTTCGGCCTGACGCTGGTGAAACTGGCGCTGAAAGCTTCGCGGTTGAAAATCAGCCTGATCGACCTGCCTCAGGAAGGGGAAATGGAATTGCGCCTGGTGGGCGCGGCGACCTTCCTCAAAGTGCCGGCGCTGACCCAGGTGCTGGGTAGTATTCCACCAGGCGCGACGGTGCATGTGCCGCTTAACAACCTGAGCTACATCGATCACTCGTGTCTGGAGCTTCTGGAGGAGTGGGGCCGGGCGAATGCGGCCAAGGGTTCGAAGCTGTTGATTGAATCGCGGGGGCTGAAGCGCAGACTTGAAGGCAGGGTTCGTACCAACACGGGCATAGGTGCGGCTGGCTGAGGCCCGATGTGGGAGCGAGCTTGCTCGCGATGGCGGTAGATCAGTCAACTTTGATGTTGAATGACATAGCCTCATCGCGAGCAAGCTCGCTCCCACAGGGGATTGTGTTTACCGGTGAATCAAGCCGCCGGTTGATCCAGTTCCAGGCCTACGCCCAAACGGCGGGACATGCACGGCCAGCGTTTCCACGCGGCGCCGGTGTCCGGGCTGTTGAGCTTCTCGCGGTAGGCTTCCACGGACTCCAGTGCGAAGGTTTCGTCGTTGAGCATCTCGTCGATGGCGTGATGCACCACTTCGTCCAGTTGGTTGGCGAACGTCTCACCGATCAATTGGTGAGCAATCAGGTTGGCGACAGTCATGTCCAAGGGGATCAGTGGCTGGCCAAGATGCTTGATGTACAGGTCGTTGACCTCTTCGACAAACCGGTGCGCCAGATAGGCTTCATCCAGCAGACTGTCGAGCCCGGCATGGCCGGCCATGATGGCTGGCGGCTGGAGGAAGTATTGCTCGGCGATTTTCAGCACCGGTTTGATCTGTGACTCAATGCCCGCTTCCCTGGCGACTTCATTGGCTGCATCCAGCAGATCAGGCACTTCTTCGATGTAGGCGGCGACAAATCGCGTCAGTACGCCTTTGGTATCGGCCTCCGGCAATTGGATCGCCGGGTGCAGATGAGCCAGTTTGCTTTCCAGTTGACGCGTCAGCAGACCGGTCTCGGCTTCGTGTTGTTGGGCTGTTTGGATCTGCTCGCGCAATGCGGCGGTGTTCATGAAAACTCCAGGAAACAAGGCAATGAAATAGGGAAGACATAACTTAGCTGGCTTACGAAAAATGCTAAGACGCATTTGTCATAATTATTTCATCCTTGAGACGGTCCCGTTATATCGATTTGCCACCACTCGTCTGCATCCTTCTCCATTCGTGCCCTGCAACGCAAGTTAATGCTGTTTCAGATCATTTACGCCTTCGCATTGCGAGGTGAGAGTCGCTGTCTATACTCGGGGTGGAATGGAGTTAGCTGATGACGCCCGACTGCATATGCAGCAAGGCCCGGTGCTCAAGTTCGTAGTCTGATGCAGCCGCTCCCTTGCCGCAGGTGAAAGCCGGCGGGATAACAAGAACGATAAGGGGAACCCGCAATGATGCGACATCCACATGTCTGGATGGGCCTCCTGTTGTGGTCGATTTTCAGTCAGGCGCAAGCGGCCTGGACTGTGAATATGGCGCCTGGAGCGACTGAAATCAGTCACGCAGTATTCGACCTGCACATGATTATTTTCTGGATCTGTGTGGTGATCGGCATCATCGTATTTGGTGCCATGTTCTGGTCGATGATTCTCCACCGCCGCTCGACCGGGCAGGTGGCCGCCAAATTTCATGAAAGCACCACCGTCGAAATCCTCTGGACCATCGTGCCCTTCCTGATCCTGGTGGCCATGGCGGTTCCCGCTACCGCGACCCTGATCAAGATGTACGACGCCAGTGAGCCGGAAATCGACATCCAGATCACCGGTTACCAGTGGAAGTGGCACTACAAATACCTGGGCCAGGACGTCGAGTTCTTCAGCAACCTGACCACCCCCCAGGATCAGATCCACAACAAGGAAACCAAGGGCGAGCACTATCTGCTCGAAGTCGACAAGCCATTGGTGCTGCCGGTCGGTGCCAAGGTGCGCTTCCTTGTGACCTCCGCCGACGTGATCCACTCCTGGTGGGTGCCGGCTTTCGCGGTCAAGCGCGATGCGATTCCCGGGTTCGTCAATGAAGCTTGGACCCGTATCGACAAGCCCGGCATCTACCGTGGCCAGTGCGCCGAGTTGTGCGGCAAGGATCACGGCTTCATGCCGACCGTGGTCGAGGTCAAGGAAAAGGCCGATTACGAAAAATGGCTGGCCGATCGCAAGGCCGAGGCCGCGCAACTCAAAGAGCTGACCAGCAAGGAATGGACGCTCGAGGAGCTCAAGGAACGCGGCGACAAGGTCTATCACACCACCTGCGTGGCCTGTCACCAGGCCGAAGGCCAGGGTCTGCCGCCGATGTTCCCGGCACTCAAGGGCTCGAAAATCGCCACCGGACCGAAAGACGCTCACCTGGGCATTGTCTTCCACGGCAAGCCTGGCACTTCCATGGCCGCATTCGGCAAGCAACTCTCGGAGGTCGATATCGCGGCGGTCGTGACCTATGAACGTAACGCCTGGGGCAACAACAAGGGCGACATGGTCACGCCTAAAGAAGTGCTGGAGCTGAAACAGGCGGAAAGCAAATGACCCGGTCTATTGCGCACGTAAGGAACCGGTCGGGGCTACGCACCCCGGCCCGCCCAGTCCATCTGTTTGCAGGAGACAGGACATGACTGCTGTAATCGATGAACATGTTCATACCGCCACCGACCACGCCCATGGCCCCGCAAAAGGCCTGATGCGCTGGGTGCTGACCACCAACCACAAGGACATCGGTACGTTGTACCTGTGGTTTGCGTTCTCCATGTTCCTGCTTGGCGGTTCGTTCGCGATGGTGATTCGCGCCGAGCTGTTCCAGCCGGGGCTGCAGATCGTCCAGCCGGAATTTTTCAACCAGATGACCACCATGCACGGTCTGGTGATGGTCTTCGGTGCGGTGATGCCGGCCTTCGTCGGCCTCGCCAACTGGATGATCCCGCTGATGATCGGCGCGCCGGACATGGCCCTGCCGCGCATGAACAACTTCAGCTTCTGGCTGTTGCCGGCGGCGTTCCTGATGCTGGTGTCGACCCTGTTCACTGCCGGTGGCGGGCCGAACTTCGGCTGGACGTTCTATGCGCCGCTGTCGACGACCTATGCGCCGGAAAGCGTGACCTTCTTCATTTTCGCCATCCACTTGATGGGAATCAGTTCGATCATGGGCGCGATCAACGTGATCGCCACCATCCTCAACCTGCGCGCCCCCGGCATGACGCTGATGAAAATGCCGTTGTTCGTCTGGACCTGGCTGATCACCGCGTTCCTGTTGATTGCGGTGATGCCGGTACTGGCCGGTTGCGTGACGATGATGCTGATGGACATCCACTTCGGCACCAGTTTCTTCAGTGCCGCCGGTGGCGGAGACCCGGTGCTGTTCCAGCATGTGTTCTGGTTCTTCGGTCACCCCGAGGTGTACATCATGATCCTGCCGGCCTTCGGCGCCGTCAGCTCGATCATTCCGGCCTTTTCGCGCAAGCCACTGTTCGGCTACACCTCGATGGTCTACGCCACGGCGAGTATCGCGTTCCTGTCGTTCATCGTCTGGGCGCACCACATGTTCGTGGTCGGCATTCCGCTGGTGGGCGAGTTGTTCTTCATGTACGCCACGTTGCTGATTGCGGTGCCGACGGGCGTGAAGGTGTTCAACTGGGCCAGCACCATGTGGCAGGGCTCGCTGACGTTCGAGACGCCGATGCTGTTTGCCGTGGCGTTCGTGATCCTGTTCTCCATCGGCGGTTTCTCCGGGTTGATGCTGGCCATCGCCCCGGCGGACTTCCAGTACCAGGACACCTACTTCGTGGTCGCGCACTTCCATTACGTGCTGGTGCCGGGGGCGATCTTCGGGATCTTCGCCTCGGCCTACTACTGGCTGCCGAAATGGACCGGCCACATGTACGACGAAACCCTCGGCAAGCTGCATTTCTGGCTGTCGTTCATCGGCATGAACCTGGCCTTCTTCCCGATGCACTTTGTGGGGCTGGCGGGCATGCCACGACGGATTCCGGACTACAACCTGCAGTTCGCCGACTTCAACATGGTGTCGTCGATCGGCGCATTCATGTTCGGCGCCACGCAGATCTTTTTCCTGTTCATCGTGATCAAGACCATTCGCGGCGGCGCGCCGGCACCGGCCAAGCCGTGGGATGGGGCTGAAGGTCTGGAGTGGAGCATCCCGTCGCCGGCGCCGTATCACACCTTCACCACGCCGCCGGAAGTGAAATGAACGCCTGGCCCTTTGTAGGAGCGAGCTCGCTCGCGATGGTCGTCAACGATGACGCTGGAAGCCTGACACACCACGGCGCTCTCAAGTTTTTCGCGAGCAAGCTCGCTCCTGCAGGGGTGTGCGGAAATCATGGCTGACTCGATTTCGATGAAGAAACTGGTCACGCGCCTGCTGACCGTGGTGGTGGCAATGTTTGTGTTCGGCTTTGCCCTGGTGCCGATCTACGACGTGATGTGCAAGGCCTTCGGCATTAATGGCAAGACCGGCGGGCAGTACGAGGGTGAGCAAACGGTCGACACCTCGCGGCAGGTACGCGTGCAGTTTCTGTCGACCAACACCGCCGACATGCCGTGGGACTTTTATCCCAAACATGACGAATTGACCGCGAACCCGGGGGCGGTGAACGAGATGATCTTCATCGCCCACAACCCCACCGATAAGCCGATGAGCGCCCAAGCCGTGCCGAGCATCGCGCCCAGCAATGCGGCGGCGTACTTCCACAAGACCGAATGTTTCTGCTTTACCCAGCAAGTGCTGCAGCCCGGTCAGCGGATCGAGATGCCGGTACGTTTCATCGTTGACCGTGATATGCCCAAGGATGTGAAGCACCTGACGCTGTCCTACACGCTGTTCGATATCACCGCCCGACATCCACCGGTAGCTGTAAACACTGGCGGCTGAGCGTGCCCGATAAGGAGAACAATAAATGGCAACTCATGAACATTATTACGTCCCGGCCCAGAGCAAATGGCCGATCATCGCCACGGTCGGGATGTTCGTCACGGTGTTTGGCCTGGCCACCTGGTTCAATGATCTGAAAGCAGCGCGTCCGGAATCCCACGGGCCGCTAATCTTTTTCGTCGGCGGGCTGTTGCTGGCCTACATGCTGTTTGGCTGGTTCGGCACGGTGATCAAGGAAAGTCGCGGCGGCTTGTACAGCGCACAGATGGATCGCTCGTTCCGCTGGGGCATGAGCTGGTTCATTTTCTCGGAGGTGATGTTCTTCATCGCCTTTTTTGGCGCGCTGTTTTATGTGCGTCAAATCTCCGGACCGGCGCTCGGTGGTGAAGGCGCCAAAGGCATGGCGCACATGCTGTGGCCGAACTTCCAGTTCACCTGGCCGCTGCTGAGCAACCCCGACTCGAAACTGTTTCCGCCGCCCAAGGAAGTCATTAGCCCCTGGGGCCTGCCGCTGCTCAATACCGTGTTGCTGGTCAGTTCCAGCGTGACCGTGACCATCGCCCACCATGCCTTGAAAAAGGGCCATCGCGGCGCACTGAAACTCTGGCTGGCGCTCACTGTATTGCTCGGCAGTGCGTTCCTCATCTTCCAGGCCGAAGAGTACATGCACGCCTACCGCGAACTGGGCCTGACCCTGGGCTCGGGCATCTACGGCGCGACCTTCTTCATGCTCACCGGGTTCCACGGCGCCCACGTCACCATCGGCACCATCATCCTGTTCGTGATGCTGGTGCGGATCATGCGCGGGCATTTCGACAACGAGCACCAGTTCGGTTTCGAAGCGGCGACTTGGTACTGGCACTTCGTGGATGTGGTGTGGATCGGGCTGTTTGTTTTCGTCTATGTGCTTTAAAGCCGCTTGTAGGAGCGTGTTACCAAGGGGCATTGGAAACCAACTGGCCGCTGAAAAAGCCCCAGGCAATCAAGCCAAGGGTAAGGGCGGCCAGGGTCACACGAACACTCAAGGCAATGACGAGGCGGTTTGAGCGGCTGTCGTCCTTGACCAGAAAAAACAGGCCGCTGAACAGGCTGACAACCGTGGCAATCAGCATCAGGACGATGGCTGCTTTGAGCATGGTGAGACTCCGGGGGGACAAGCGATGTACTTGAGTATAGCTATCGCGATGACCGATTTTCTGGCAATGCCATGAAGTGCTTTCGGCCAGGTATCGTGCCAACGCTGGTGGTGGCGTTGTTGCTGCCGCTACTGGTGTCCCTGGGGCTCTGGCAGTTGAGCCGGGGCGCGGAGAAAAGCGTGCTGCTGCAAAGCTACACAGAGCGGCGGGCCGCCGAGCCGATGGCCAGCACCGAACTGCAACACACGACAGACCCGGCCTTCCGTCGGGTTCACCTGTACGGCCAGTTCGATGCCGAACACAGCCTGCTGCTGGATAACAGTCAACGCAACGGCAGGGTTGGCGTCGAGCTGTTGCAACCCTTTCACGATCAGGCCACCGGGCTTTGGCTGCTGGTCAATCGCGGCTGGTTGCCTTGGCCGGAGCGCCGCACGCCACCGCAATTCAAGACACCCACCGAGGCGGTAAGCCTCGACGCGTGGGTCTACGTCTCCCCTGGGGCGACGTTCCAATTGCACGCTGATCCCACAACGTTGACATGGCCGAAGCTGATTACGGCCGTTGAGCCAGACAAGCTCTGGACAGCACTGAATCGCGAAGGCTTTGCCTACGAACTACGTGCCGAAACCGGCCCCGCCACCTATCAGGCCGACTGGCCCGTAGTCGCCATGGGCCCGGAAAAACACATCGCTTATGCCGTGCAGTGGTTCGCCATGGCGATCGTCCTGTTCGGTCTTTATCTCTATCTCGGCTGGCACAACGCAAAGGAGAAACACCATGGGAGCGGCCATGAATCCACCCAGCATGTCTGAGGCGAAACCGTTGGTGAACCGGCGCAAGGGCCGTATGCAACTGCTGCTGATCCTGCTCGGGGTGATCGGTCCGATGATCCTTGCCACCGGCATGTACAAGCTGAATTTCTGGGTGCCCGAGGGCCGCAGTTATCACGGCGAACTGATCGGCAACGGTCAGACCCGCGCGGACATCGGCGTGCAGGCCCAGGAAGAGCGTTGGCAGATACTGGTGACCGCGCCCAAGGATTGCGCGGTGGACTGCCAGCAACTGGTGTATCTGGCGCGGCAAATCCAGATCGGCTTGGGCCGCGATGCGTCCCGCGCCAGCCATGCATTGGCCACCGCGCAGACGCTGAACAGCGATTACGAGACTAAACTTCAACGCGAGTACCCGCAGTTGCAACGTTATTCACTGGACTTGCCTGCCTACACAAAAGGCGCTCAGAGCAATGACGTGCCGCACCTGTGGATCATCGACCCCCACGGCAATCTGGTTCTGCGCTACGACCCGTCGGTGAAGGGCAAGGACTTGCTCAACGATCTGCGCCACCTGCTGAAACTGTCGAACATCGGATAAGGGCATCGTCATGGCCAAGCCTGGATTTCGCCTCGCGTTGTTTGCCACCTTGCTGGCACTGATTGTGGTGTTGCTCGGCGCCTACACGCGCCTGACCCACGCCGGCCTCGGCTGCCCGGACTGGCCCGGCTGCTATGGCTTCATCAGCGTGCCGAAAAGCGAAGCCCAACTGGCCCATGCCGAATTGCATTTCCCGGACGCTCCGGTCGAGGCCCATAAGGGCTGGAACGAGATGATCCACCGCTACTCCGCCGGCACGCTGGGGCTGTTGATCGCGGTGTTGGCGGGTCGTGCGTGGGTGCATCGCCGCCATCCCGGACAGCCGGTGAAGCTGCCGTTGTTCCTGTTGGCGGTGGTTGTTGGCCAGGCCGCGTTCGGCATGTGGACGGTAACGCTCAAGCTCTGGCCGCAGGTGGTCACCGGGCATTTGCTGGGCGGCTTCGCGACCTTGAGCCTGTTGTTTCTGCTGACCTTGCGCCTGTCCGGCGTACTGCCGGCGCTGACCGTGCCACGACGTTTGCAGCACTGGGCGACGGCAGGGCTGTTGCTGGTGATCGGGCAAATCGCCCTCGGGGGCTGGGTCAGTTCCAATTACGCCGCCGTGGCCTGCA
This sequence comes from Pseudomonas jessenii, assembly GCF_002236115.1. Lineage (GTDB taxonomy): Bacteria > Pseudomonadota > Gammaproteobacteria > Pseudomonadales > Pseudomonadaceae > Aquipseudomonas > Aquipseudomonas jessenii. Next base: position 672,337 of record NZ_NIWT01000005.1, read on the forward strand.
TCGACTTTCCGACCTGTCACGGCCAGTGGTTGCCAGCGGCGGACTTCGCCAACGGCTTTCACCTGACCCAGCACATCGGCCCGAACTACCTCGGCGGGCAACTGGACAGCGATGCCCGTACGGCCATTCACCTGACTCATCGCATCGGCGCGTTACTGGTCACCCTGGTATTGCTCGGTCTGGCCTGGCAACTGAAGGCGGTTGGCATGACGCGCCTGGCAGGCCTGGTGCTGATCGCCCTCGGCGCACAAATCACCCTGGGCATCAGCAACGTGCTGTTCCATCTGCCGCTGCCGGTGGCCGTCGCGCATAACGCGGGCGGCGCGGCGCTGTTGCTGACCATGGTGCTGGTCAATTACCACGCCCGAACCAGTCTGGTCCGGGTCAAGCAAGCGCGCTGGCACTTCAGCCCGCGTAAACACTCAGCCGGGCCCATAACAATAAAAGGAGAAATGCCATGGCGATTCTGATCGGCGAACGTCCCAGTCAGGCGATCTGGCGTGACTACCTGGAACTGACCAAGCCCAAAGTCGTGGTGCTGATGCTCATCACTTCGCTGGTGGGAATGTTCCTCGCGACCCGCGCCGGCGTGCCGTGGACAGTGCTGATTTTCGGCAACCTGGGCATCGCCCTGTGTGCCGGTGGCGCGGCGGCGGTCAATCATGTGGTGGACCGGCGCATCGACGCGGTGATGGCGCGCACCCACAAACGGCCGCTCGCCGAAGGCCGGGTTTCGCCGACCGCCGCGCTGACGTTCGCGCTGGTATTGGCGGTCCTCGGGCAAGCCATGCTGCTGGCGTTCACCAACCCGCTGACCGCGTGGCTGACCCTCGCCTCGTTGCTCGGCTACGCGGTGGTCTACACCGGATTCCTCAAGCGCGCGACCCCGCAGAACATCGTCATCGGTGGACTGGCCGGTGCCGCGCCGCCATTGCTTGGCTGGACCGCCGCCACCGGTCACGTCAGCGCCGAACCGCTGCTGCTGGTGCTGATCATCTTCGCCTGGACCCCGCCGCACTTCTGGGCGCTGGCGATCCATCGCAAGGAGGAATACGCCAAGGCCGACATCCCGATGTTGCCGGTCACCCATGGCGAGCACTACACCAAGATTCACATCCTGCTTTATACCTTCGCATTGCTTGCCGTCAGCCTGATGCCTTATGTGATCCACATGAGCGGCACGCTCTACCTGGTCTGCGCGCTCGGGTTGGGCGCGCGGTTTCTGCAATGGGCCGTGGTGCTGTACCGTGGCACTCGGCCGCACGCGGCAATCAACACGTTCAAGTACTCTATCTACTACTTGTTCCTGCTGTTTATCGCCCTGCTCGTAGACCACTACCTATTGTTGAACCTATGACTCGAACCCAGAAAACCGTCTTCATACTTGTCGCCCTGGTCGCACTGATCCTGGGCCTGACCGTCAACAAGGTGCTGTCCGGGAAAAACCAGGGCGATCCGACGGCGCTGATCGACGCCGGCATCATCTTGCTGCCGCAGAGCCGTAATCTGCCGGACGTGATGATGACCAATCAGGACGGCCAGCCGGTCGCGATCAATGAATTGAAAGGCAAGTGGAGCCTGCTGTTCTTCGGCTACACCTTCTGCCCGGACATCTGCCCGACCACCCTCGCCCAGTTGCGGCAGATCAAGAGCGAGTTGCCGCCCGAGGCTGTGGATAAATTGCAGATTGTGCTGGTCAGCGTCGACCCGAACCGCGATACGCCCAAGCAGCTCAAGCAGTACCTGGGCTACTTCGACCCGCAGTTCATCGGCCTGACCCCGGCGTCGACCGATGAACTGCAAACGATCGCCAACGCAGTGAGCATTCCGTTCATTCCGGCGGACACGAGCAAGCCGAACTACACCGTTGATCACAGCGGCAACCTCGCGGTGATCGGGCCGGATGGGACACAGCGTGGGTTCATTCGGGCGCCGTTGAACAATGCGAAGCTGGTGGCGCAGTTGCCGGTGATGCTCAAGCGCAACTGAAAACACCACCAAACCCTGTGGGAGCGAGCTTGCTCGCGATGGCGGTGTATCAGTCAGCTTGGATGTTGAATGTTATGGCCCCATCGCGAGCAAGCTCGCTCCCACTGGGGCCGTATTTCCAGGCACAAAAAAGGGGATGCACTTGGCATCCCCTTTTTCGTTTACGTCAGCTGATCAGAACGCCGGCACCACCGCGCCTTTGTACTTCTCGAGGATGAAGGCTTTCACTTCCGGGCTGTGCAGCGCGGTAACCAGCTTCTTCATCGCATCGGTGTCCTTGTCGTCTGGACGGGCTACGAGGATGTTCACGTAAGGCAAGTCGCTAAACTAACAGTGCATTCTTGGCAAAATCCAGCATTATCTGAATCACAGTTTCAACAGCCTAGCGGCGGCGTCGGTGGAAGAAATTCAGATGTTGGTCAACTCAGTAAGAGTTCCGCTCATTCCAGCGACAGAAAAATTACACGGTTGCTTACAGCGGAAATCTGGTGGTGATCGAGCCCGCGTCTATTCACCGTTGAATAACCTGTATTTGGTAGCGCAGGCACTGGCGATGATTGAGACTAACGAAATTATCAGTCTAAAGCTTGTATCTTTGTCGCCTATAGAACTGCACTTCCAACATATCAATCATGTAGTGTGCAGTTCTATTGAGTTATACGGTAAATTATAATCTCAGATTTTAAGCCAGTCCTCATGCCGCAGTAGATTTACCCGTGCACCCATACCTTCCAAAAACTCTTTTACGGGGTAAAGCGATCTGTACGGTGGTTGATAATGTCCAGATCTATGGGCGATTGCATACTCCTGGTTTCCTGTTTGCCGGATGTATCCAGCACTAATAACGGTAGACCTATTAACGTATGCGCTCAGCGTTGGGTGAGTTGTGTCAGAACCAATTATAAAGTCTCTCTTGTCGGTATAAACAAATTTAGTACGCTCTGAAATATCCACATGCTCAAGATCCTTAGCCAATGATACTCTGGTCAACGGCACTCGACGTGGTCCAAATTCTTCTGGTCGATTATTATAATGCTGCATATACTCCTCCGGAGAGGTAGGATGGCGGTTCTTAAAGAGCTCTGGCGACGACTCAACTAACGATTCCCTGGAAGTGGTCGCGCGGTATAATGTATCTGTTTTTTTAAGTTTTGAGCCAGCAGTTGAAGCTACAGGCGGGCCTTTTTTTGTTTTAAAAAATCTGAATGCTGATCTTATAGCTTTGAATAGAGAAAAATGGCCGCTTTCGTCATTTCGGTTAATCGGATCTCCTAAGCAATACACATACGGATTTAAACCGCCTTTTCCGAACGGACTTAAATTGTCAGGACTATTGAACCGCATCAACACCGGATTAAACGCTCGGTAACCATTGCCCAGCAAGTAATGTCCAGTGAACGAGTCTGTCCGCTCGCCGTTGAACCCCAACAAACTTAGCAAGCCGCCACCAGCAGGACGATGCCCGTAAGGCGAATAGGCAATGGCACTGAGTCGATTGGCTTTGACTACCTGCGATACTGAGTGCATTTGATCTGTCGCTAAAATCGAGGTTTCAACCAAATCACCCTGACGACTTTGTTGAGCCAAAAGTTGCTCGCCTTGCTGAAAAATCGAGCGTTGAACCTCGTCCTGAATTTCCGTGGCCAAGCGACTTTTGCAATAGAAGCGCTGAAGCCCAGCATCGCTTGATGGGGTCGTTCCGATCAGTCGGTCCAGCGGATCGTATTGATAACGACAAAGTACATCTTGAGCATCGGCAGGCATGAACTGAACTCCTGAGGGTCTAGATCCAGATGATTCAGATTCGTTATTCGGCGTAAGACTGTCTACTAGCAGAACTGATAGGGTGGCGGTCAAAACGATCCCTGTAGGAGCCCGGATTACCGGCGATGGCGCCAGCAAGCCAGCCCCTACAGGGTCTGTGTTTCGGGCAAAAAAATGGGGCGCATTCGATGCACCCCATTTTTTGTTACAGCTTCAAATCAGAACGCCGGCACCACCGCGCCTTTGTACTTCTCGAGAATGAAGGCTTTCACTTCCGGGCTGTGCAGCGCGGTAACCAGCTTCTTCATCGCATCGGTGTCCTTGTCGTCTGGACGGGCAACGAGAATGTTCACGTAAGGCGAGTCGCTGCCTTCGATGAACAGCGCATCCTTGGCCGGATCGAGCTTGGCTTCCAGCGCGTAGTTGGTGTTGATCAGCGCCAGGTCGACCTGAGTCAGCACGCGCGGGATGGTCGCGGCTTCCAGTTCGCGGATTTTCAGATCCTTGGTGTTCTCGGTGATGTCCTTGACGGTCGACAGGATGTTGTTCGAATCCTTCAACTTGATCAGGCCGGCCTTGGCCATCAGCAACAGCGCACGGCCGCCGTTGGTAGCGTCGTTCGGGATGACCACGTTGGCACCGCCAGGCAGTTCAGCGATGGTCTTGTACTTGCTGGAGTAAGCGCCCAGGGGCTCCAGATGCACGCCAGCCACAGAAACCAGATGGGTGCCCTTGGCCTTGTTGAACTCATCCAGGTACGGCTGGTGCTGGAAGAAGTTGGCGTCCAGGCGTTTTTCCGCGACCTGCACGTTTGGCTGGATGTAGTCGGTAAATACCTTGACCTTCAGGTCCACGCCTTCTTTGGCCAGGGCCGGCTTCACGAATTCGAGGATCTCGGCGTGCGGAACCGGAGTGGCCGCGACGGTCAGGGTTTCAGCGTGGGCAGAGAATGCCGCAACGGCCGCGAAGGCCACGAGTAGTTTTTTCATTCAGCTAACTCCATGTGAGGCGCCCGTTTGGCGCCTGCCAGCGAATGGCCGGCTCATGTCTTACTTACGGGAAAAGTGGACGACCAATTTGTCGCCAACGGTTTGCAGTACCTGGACCAGTACCAGCAGCAACACCACTGTCACCACCATCACATCGGTCTGGAAACGCTGGTAACCGAAACGGATCGCCAGGTCACCCAGACCACCAGCGCCAACGACACCGGCCATCGCCGTGTAGGACACCAGTGTAATGGCGGTCACCGTAATCGCCGCGAAGATGCCCGGACGAGCCTCAGGCAGCAAGGCATTGGTGATGATCTGTCGTGTAGTCGCGCCCATGGCCTGGGTCGCTTCGATGATGCCGCGATCCACTTCACGCAGGGCGGTTTCCACCAGGCGCGCGAAAAACGGCGTGGCACCCACTACCAGCGGCGGAATTGCACCGGCGACACCAAGGGAGGTACCGGTGATCAACACGGTGAACGGAATCATCACGATCAGCAGGATGATGAACGGCAGCGAGCGCAGGATGTTCACCACCAGCGACAACATCGCGTAGATGCCTTTGGCTTCCAGCAACTGGCGCGGGCTGCACAGGAACAGCAGCACACCCAGCGGCAGGCCAAGCAGTACGGTGAACAACAGCGAACCACCCAGCATCAGCAAGGTGTCACCGGTGGCCAGCCAGATTTCGAACCAGTCGATATTGGCGAAGAAACTTGTCAGGGCTTCCATTAGCGCAGCACCTCCATGTGGACGTCGGCTGCGGTGAAGCGGGCGAAGGCTGCTTCCATGTCACCGCCGGTCACGGCCAGGGTCAGTTGCCCGTAGGGGATGTCTTTGATGCGGTCGATGCGACCGGCCAGGATGCTGTAGTCCACACCGGTTTCCCGGGCGACGGTGCCCAGCAACGGCGCGTAGGTCGCGTCGCCCTGGAAGGTCAGACGCACGATGCGGCCTGGCACGTGAGCGAAGTCGTCACGCTGTTCGCTTTCGTCGATCTGCTCGTCTTCCTGCACGAAGCGCTTGGTGGTCGGGTGCTTCGGATGCAGGAACACTTCGGCCACCGAGCCTTGCTCGACGATCACGCCGGCGTCCATCACGGCCACCTGGTCGCAGACCCGGCGGATCACGTCCATCTCGTGGGTGATCAACACGATGGTCAGTTTCAGCTCGCGATTGATCTCGGCCAGCAATTGCAGGACCGATGCGGTGGTTTGCGGGTCGAGGGCGCTGGTGGCTTCGTCGCACAGCAGGATTTTTGGCTTGGTCGCCAGTGCACGGGCAATGCCGACACGCTGCTTCTGCCCGCCGGACAATTGCGCCGGGTACTTTTTCGCGTGGTCGGACAAGCCGACCCGCGCCAGCAACTCGGCCACGCGCGAATCGATCTCGCTGCGCGACAATTCGCCGGCCAGGGTCAGAGGCAGCGCGACGTTGTCGGCGACAGTCTTGGAGGCCAGCAGGTTGAAGTGCTGGAAAATCATCCCGACCTGCTGACGGAAGCGGCGCAGGCCGTTGGCGTCGAGTGCAGTGACTTCTTCACCGTCGACGGTGATTTTGCCGCCACTGGCGTTTTCCAGGCGATTGATCAGACGCAGCAGGGTACTTTTTCCTGCGCCGGAATGACCGATCAAGCCGTAAACCTGCCCGTTCTCAATCGTCAGACTGGTCGGATGCAGGGCGGGGATTTCCTTACCGGCGACGCGGTAGGTTTTATGGACGTTTTGAAACTCGATCACGTAGCGAACCTTGTGGGGCGCGTTAGAAAAGGATCAGCGGTTAGCCGGGCGCGCATTTTAGCCTGTCCGTATAGAGGTTCTTAGCATTTATTTCGTATTTGTCCTGTCATTTGGCAATAACGCGATCAAAGGTCAGAAAAAGGAACGGCTGAAGAAACTCACCCAAGGCCGAAGGCAACTTCGACATGGTGGGCAGCATCGGGTTTGGGACAGGGAGGCGAAGGCCAAGGCGATTCCGGCCTGAAGATCTGCGGAGCCAGGGAGACCGCCATCGCGAGCAAGCTCGCTCCTACAGTAGAGAAGTGTTGGTCACAAAATGTGTGGGCAACCCGAAACCCTGTGGGAGCGAGCTTGCTCGCGATGCTTTTAAGATTTACGAGGCGTTAGAACCATCTGCGCCGGGACACTGCGCAAAATCTGCCGCTCCAGCTTCAGATCAAACTCAGGATCGAGTTTCTTCACCCGTTTGGTCAGCAAGTTGGCCAGCCAAGGGTAATCATTAGTGCGTGGAGCCTGAATGCTCACGTCGCACTGAAAATTCACCACATCGGCGGCAATGGCATCCAGTTGGCGACGCAGTTTGCCCATATCGTTGATATTGAGCACGACCGTGGTGCTTTCAGCCGTCAGGTCGATAACCTTGGCTTTTGGCTTGGCTTCGGCAGCCTTGAGGGCGGCTTCGGCTCTTTCCAGTTCGGCCTTGCGCGCCTGGGCAATCGAGCCGTTGACTCCGCCGGTCAGTGCCGGAGCCTTGGGCATCAACGCGCGGGCACGGCTCAGGGCAGTTGCTGCGGCATCCACGTCACCCTTTTGCAGCACGATCTGGCTGCGGCGCAGATAGGCTTCGGCCAGCTGCCGCTGGTATTGCTCAAGCGAAGCATCGTTGGGCGATTCGGCCTGCAAGGCTGCCAATTGGTCTTCGGCGATGGCCAGTTCATCGCTGGCGATGTTTTGTTCCAGTTGTACGATGGCCGCGGCCCGCGCATCGGCGGCCTCGGTGGCCGCCGGTGGCGTGCTTTGGCAGGCGCCCAGCAGCAAAGAAAATGCGACAAGGAGCAGATAACGGGAGGCGAACGACTTCATTCCTGCGACTCTCTATTTGCGCAAAAAACGAGCAAGTCTACACCCCTCGACGGGGCAGAACAAAACTCAGCAGAAATAGCGCGGCGGCCGTCACCACAATCGACGGGCCAGCCGGGGTGTCCTTGAACCAGGACAGCGCCAGCCCGCCACACACGGCGAGTATGCCCAGCAGGCTCGCGCCCAGTGCCATCTGTTCCGGCGAGCGAGCATGACGTTGTGCCGCAGCCGCCGGGATGATCAGCAACGAAGTGATCAGCAACACGCCGACGATTTTCATCGCCACGGCAATTACCACGGCGATCAACAGCATTAACGCCAGGCGCAATCCCGCCACGGGCAAACCTTCGACCCTGGCCAGTTCTTCATGCACCGTGATCGCCAGCAATGGGCGCCACAACGTAACCAGCAAGACCAGTACCGCCGCGCTGCCGCCAAGAATCCAGGCCAGATCGGTCGGGCTGATCGCCAGCAGGTCACCGAACAGATAGGCCATCAGGTCGATCCGCACTTCGTGCATGAAGCTTAGTACCACCAGGCCCAGAGAGAGCGTGCTGGGTGCGAGAATTCCCAAAAGTGTGTCGGATGCCAGCGGCTGGCGTTGTTGCAACGTCACCAGCATCACCGCCAACAGCAAGCAGCCAACAGTGACGGCAACGGTCGGACTGACATCCAGCAGAAAACCCAGGGCCACGCCGAGCAATGCCGCGTGGGACAGGGTGTCGCCGAAATAGGCCATGCGCCGCCAGACCACGAAAGACCCCAGCGGGCCTGCGACGACGGCCAGGGCCAGGCCTGCAAGCAGGGCGTAGAGCAGAAAATCAGCCATGCTTGCAGCTATCTCCGTGAACATGGGGTTGGCCCGACGCGGGCGCCTTGACCACCGAGCCATGCAAGTCGTGGGCGTGGTCGTGATGGTGGTGATAAATCGCCAGGCTTTGTGCGTTCTTTCCGAACAGCTCGACGAAAGCCGGATCGCCGCTGACCTGCTCGGGATGGCCGGAACAGCATACGTGACGATTGAGGCAAACCACCTGGTCCGTGGTGCTCATCACCAGATGCAAATCGTGGGAGACCATCAGCACACCGCAACCATGACGGTCACGCAGGCGGGTGATCAGGCTGTACAGCTCAGCCTGGCCGGCCACGTCGACACCCTGTACCGGTTCGTCGAGTACCAGCAGTTCCGGTTCGCGCAACAAGGCACGGGCCAGCAACACACGTTGCATTTCGCCACCGGAAACGCTTTGCACCGGGCTGTCGATCACCTGTTCGGCGCCGACTTCCTTGAGTGCAGCCAAGGCCATCGCACGGTCCACCCCCGGTACCAGGCGCAGGAAACGCAGGACCGACAGCGGGAGGGTCGGATCGACATGGAGTTTTTGCGGCATGTAACCGACCCGCAGTTTCGGCTTGCGCCAGACGCTGCCGCTGTCCGGTTTCAACAGGCCGAGTACGGCACGCACCAGGGTGGTTTTGCCTGCGCCGTTGGGGCCGATCAGGGTAACGATCTGCCCCGGCTCGACGCTCAGTTCGATGTTGTCCAGCACCGGTTGCCCGGCGAACGTGACGGCAACCTGCTCAAGACGGATCAGCGCGTTGCTCATCAAGCCCCCTGGCAACCGGAGCAGAGACCGACCACTTCAACGGTCTGGCCTTCGACGACAAACCCGACATCCCTGGCGCTGGCGATGATCGCGTCGCTGATGGATTTTTGCTCAAGTTCGATCGCGGCGTGGCACACACGGCAGATCAGGAACTGACCCTGGTGAGCATGTTCCGGGTGATTGCAGCCGATGAAGGCGTTGAGCGAGGAAATCCGATGGACCAGGCCGTTTTCCAGCAGGAAATCCAGCGCGCGGTACACCGTCGGCGGCGCGGCGCGACGACCGTCCTGCTCGCTGAGGACCGCGAGAATGTCGTAGGCACCCAAAGGCTTGTGGCTTTGCCACACCAGCTCCAGCACTCGCCGGCGCAACGCGGTCAGGCGCAGACCTTGACGTGCGCACAGGGCATCGGCCTCGGACAAAGCGCTGTGAACGCAATGTGAGTGGTCGTGGGGACGGCTGGCGATCGGTGTTTTTAGCATGAGCGGCGACGAGGTTTGTGAGAGACGTTATTATGTTACCCGTTCTCGCCTCTTCGAGTGGTCATCGTGTCCCGACTTTTTTCTGTTTTTGTCGCATTTATCGCAAGTTTTCTGCTGATCGGTTCGGCGCAGGCCGAGGTCAAGGTCCTTACCAGCATCAAGCCTCTGCAACTGATCGCCGCGGCGGTGCAGGATGGCGTGGCGATCCCCGAGGTTTTGCTGCCACCGGGTGCCTCACCACATAACTATGCGTTGCGTCCTTCCGACGTACGCAAGGTGCAATCGGTGGACCTGCTGTACTGGATCGGCCCGGACATGGAGGGCTTCCTGCCACGGGTGCTCAATGGTCGTACGTTGCCTAACGTCGCCGTGCAGGATTTGCCGGGCATGAAACTGCGTCACTTTGCCGAAGATAACCACTCCCACGCTGAAGAAGCCGACGAACACGACCACGATCACCGTCCGGGCAGCCTGGATGCGCACTTGTGGCTGTCGCCGGTCAACGCCCGGGTCATCGCCACGAAAATGGCGGCTGACCTGAGTGCCGCAGATCCTGCAAATGCCGCGCGCTATCAGAGCAATCTGAAAGCCTTCGACGAGCGTCTCGATGCACTGGATGCGCGCCTGAAGAAGCGCCTGGCCGATGTTCAGGGCAAGCCCTACTTCGTTTTCCACGAAGCCTTCGACTACTTCGAAGACGCCTACGGCCTCAAGCACGTGGGTGTGTTCAGCGTCGCGGCCGAAGTGCAACCCGGTGCCCAGCATGTCGCGGCGATGCGCGCGCGATTGCAGGAAGTCGGCAAGACCTGCGTGTTCAGCGAACCTCCGCTGCGGCCCCGTCTGGCGGAAACTCTGGTGGCGGGTTTGCCGGTGAAACTGGCTGAACTGGATGCGCTGGGCGGGTACACGCCGGCGACGGCCCAGGGCTATGAGCAGGTGTTGGAGAAATTGGGGAATGATCTGGCGGGGTGCCTGGAGTCACTGTAACCGACACCAGACCCTGTGGGAGCGAGCTTGCTCGCGAAGGCGGCATTACATCAACATCAATGTTGACTGACCCGACGCTATCGCGAGCAAGCCCGCTCCCACAGGTCAAAGCCTTTAAAGGGCGAAAGGCAAAGGCGTGTTGACTGTCTGTCGCTGTGCCAATCGCAATTGAAATTCCATCGGATCGTGAATCAACACATCCTGTCCGGCAAACGACTCCGCCGCGATCAGGCGTGACAACCAGAACCGTACGCAAGCCACCCGCAGCATGGTTGGCCACAACTCGGCTTCAGCGGCGGTGAACGGTCGCAAGGCCGCGTAAGCGCCCAGCAAGGCCCGCGCTCGCGGTCCATCGATTACGCCATTGTCGTCCGAGCACCAGTCGTTCAAGGCAATCGCCACGTCGTAGAGCATCGGCCCGGAGCAGGCGTTGTAGAAGTCGATCAGCCCGGTCAGGTGCGTGCCTTCGAACATCGCGTTGTCGCGGAACAGGTCGGCGTGAATGTTCGCCCGCGGCAGTGCCAGGATTTTTTCCTTCTGCCGGGTGATTTCTTCCAGCGCCCGTTGCAGCAGGTCTTTCTGTTCGGCACCGAGGTGCGACAGGAATTGCGTGCCCTCCTCCAGCATCCAGTCCAGGCCGCGATCGGTTTTGCGCTTGATCATGTTGGCCTGGGTCGCCAGGTGCAGATGGCCGAGCAATTCACCCACCTGCGCGCAATGTTGCGCGTTGGCTTGCTTGATGTGCTTGCCGGCCAGGCGCGGTTGCAGCAAGGCAGGTTTGCCCGCCAGCTCGCGCAGGGCCACGCCGTCTGTGGTGCGCAAGGCGTAAGGCACCGGCAGGTCGGCGCCGTGCAGTACGTCGAGCAGTTCGATGAAGAATGGCATCTCCTGAACCGGACCGCGCTCGACCAGGGTCAAGACAAATTCGCCCTGCTCCAGGCTGATAAAGAAATTGGTATTTTCGCTACCGGCGGCAATCCCCTGGAAATCAAGCAGGCGGCCGAGGCCATAAGGGGCGAGAAAAGCTTCCAGCTCGGGCCGAGCCAGGGGGGTGAACACAGACATGTTTAAGCTGCCAGTACGGGCGCCGCTGTTGAGCCGGCGCCGATTAAAGTTAAGGACGACTTACCACTTAAAAATTTCCCACGCCGGAATCAGCATATCCGGGTAGTCGGAACGGACGAAGTTTCCCTCCGAGCCATCCGCGCGCACCAGGAAATACGGTTTGCCAACCTTTGGGGTGACCTTGATGGCGTACAAAAAGCCGTTTTGCCGGTATTCCTGAATGAGTTTATCCCCTTCCGTGCGAATGGTGACATCCGGGTCCGCCGATGGCGCATCGTCCGCCGCCATCACGGCCGATGGTGCGATTGCAAACAAGCCAGCCAGCAACAGGCGATTTAGTGTGCGCATGATAACCTTGTCCCTTTGTCGTCAACGGTCCCGCTATTCTAGCGCCGGACCCGCCGAAAAGGTTGATCCTGCTCATGAGCCAAGCCCCCCTCGTCCTGGTGGACGGTTCTTCTTACCTGTACCGCGCCTTTCACGCGCTGCCACCGCTGACCACGTCCAAAGGCCTGCCGACCGGTGCGGTCAAGGGCGTGCTGAACATGCTCAAGAGCCTGCGCAAGCAATATCCGGACAGTCCGTTCGCCGTGGTGTTCGACGCCAAGGGTGGGACTTTTCGCGATGAGATGTTCGCCGAGTACAAGGCCAACCGTCCGAGCATGCCCGACGATATGCGCGTGCAGATCGAGCCGCTGCACCAGAGCGTGATCGCCCTGGGCTTCCCGCTGCTGTGCGTCGAAGGCGTCGAGGCCGATGACGTGATCGGCACCCTGGCTCGCAGCAGCGCGGCGGCGGACCGTCCGGTGATCATCTCCACCGGTGACAAGGACATGGCGCAACTGGTCGACGGTCACATTACCTTGGTCAACACCATGACCGGTAGCAGCATGGACGTGGAGGGCGTGAAGGAGAAATTCGGCGTCGCTCCGGAGCAGATCATCGATTATCTGGCGCTCATGGGCGATTCTTCCGACAACATTCCGGGTGTTCCAGGCATCGGTCCGAAGACGGCTTCCGGTCTGCTGGTCGGTGTGAACGGCGGTCTGACCGAGCTCTATGCGCAACTCGATATCGTGCCGACCCTGCCGATTCGCGGCGCCAAGACCCTGCCGGCCAAGCTCGAAGAGCACAAGGAAATGGCCTTCCTGTCCTATCAGCTGGCGACCATCAAGGTTGACGTGCCACTGGACGTTGGCCTCGACGACCTGAAAATGGGCGCGGAAGATCCTGCGAAACTCTACGAGTTGTACTCCCTGCTGGAGTTCAAGAGCTGGCTGAACGACCTTGATCGCGACGCCAAACGCCTGGAACTGAGCGCTGCCGCCGAGCCAGCACCGGCCGCCGATCTGTTCAGTGAACCAGAGGCCGAAGCACCGGCCGTCGCTGCTGAAGCCGCCTATGAAACCATCCTCGATCAAGCGCGGTTCGATGCCTGGCTGGAAAAACTGAACAACGCCAAACTGTTTGCCTTCGACACCGAAACCACCGGCATCGATGCGCAGCAGGCGCAACTGGTGGGCCTGTCGTTCGCGGTTCAGGCTAACGAAGCGGCCTACATCCCGTTGACCCATTCCTACATCGGTGTGCCGCAGCAACTGGATCGTGACACGGTCCTGCGCGCGCTCAAGCCGATTCTGGAAGATCCGAACAAGCTCAAGGTCGGCCAACACGCCAAGTTCGACATGAACATCCTGGCCAACTGCGCCATCGGCGGCGATCAGGACAAGGGCATTACCGTGCGTGGCATCGCCTTCGACACCATGCTTGAGTCCTACGTGCTCAACTCCACGGCCACCCGCCATGACATGGACAGCCTGGCGCAGAAGTATCTGGACCACACCACGGTAAGTTTCCAGGACATCGCCGGCAAAGGCGTGAAACAGCTGACGTTCGACCAGATCGCCCTGGAGCAGGCCGGGCCTTACGCCGCCGAAGATGCAGATATCACCTTGCGTCTGCACCATGCCCTGTTCGACAAACTCTCGGTTATTCCGAGCCTGGCCAGCGTACTGACCGACATCGAAATCCCGTTGGTGCCGGTATTGGCGCGTATCGAGCGCCAGGGCGCATTGGTCGACGCCGCCTTGCTGGGCGTGCAAAGTATCGAACTGGGCGACAAGATGGTGGCGCTGGAGCGTGAAGCCTTCGAGATTGCCGGCGAGGAATTCAACCTCGGTTCGCCCAAGCAACTTGGCGTGATCCTTTACGAGAAGCTCGGCCTGCCGGTACTGAAGAAAACCGCCAAGGGCCAGCCATCGACCGCCGAAGAAGTGCTGGCCAAACTGGCAGAAGACGACTATCGATTGCCGAAAGTGCTCATGGAATATCGCTCCATGAGCAAGCTGAAAAGCACCTATACCGACCGTCTGCCGGAGCAGATCAATCCGCGTACCGGGCGGATCCATACTTCGTATCACCAGGCGGTGGCGTCCACCGGGCGGCTGTCCTCCAGCGATCCGAACCTGCAGAACATCCCGGTGCGCACCGCCGAAGGGCGTCGCATCCGCCAGGCCTTCGTGGCCCCGGTCGGTTACAAGCTGCTGGCTGCGGACTATTCGCAGATCGAACTGCGGATCATGGCGCACCTGTCCCGGGATGAAGGTCTGATGAACGCCTTCCGCCACAACCTGGACGTACACACCGCGACCGCCGCCGAAGTGTTCAAGGTCGAACTGGCCGAAGTGACCTCCAACCAGCGCCGCAGCGCCAAGGCGATCAACTTCGGCCTGATCTACGGCATGGGCGCGCAGAAGCTCGGCAAGGACATCGGCGTGGACACCAAGACTGCCAAGGCCTACATCGATACCTACTTCGCCCGGTACCCCGGCGTTCGCCAGTACATGGACCGCACGCGTGCCCAGGCCGCCGAGCAAGGTTATGTCGAGACGTTCTTCGGCCGTCGCCTGTACCTGCCGGACATCAACTCCAACAAGCCGCAAGAGCGCGCCGCTGCCGAGCGCACGGCAATCAACGCACCGATGCAAGGCACCGCTGCGGACATCATCAAGAAAGCCATGGTCGCGGTGGATAACTGGCTGACCGCGTCGGGCCTCGACGCCAAAGTCATCTTGCAGGTGCACGATGAACTGGTGCTCGAGGTGCGTGAAGACCTGGTCGACCAGGTTCGCGATGAAATTCGCGTGCACATGAGCGAGGCGGCGAAGCTGGATGTGCCGTTGCTGGTCGAAGTGGGTGTTGGAAATAACTGGGATGAGGCTCACTGAGCCTTCTTGTAGGAGCGAGCTTGCTCGCGATGGAATTTCAGTCGAAATCGATGTGTCTGACACTCCATCGCGAGCAAGCTCGCTCCTACAGAAAATTGTCGAGTTCTGCTGCGGCATAGTGCCGCGGCAGAAGGGCGCAAAAAAACAGCTTGGTCCGGAGGGCTATCAGAGTAATTTCAAAGCTATCTGAAAAAAATCTGAACTAATCTTGCGCACCACCACTCAGAGTTACTGAATGGCTGGTGAAGCCCTTCGATGCTCCTATGTTGTGTTAAGTGTTGGCAGATATCTGGACCCCGCCCTAGCGGTCTAGAGCTTCAACCCCGGAACTTCTCCCTCCCCATATGAAGCCCGGGGTTTTTTTTGCCCCGAGAAAACTGCCTGCGTGCGCCGCAGGCAGTTTTCGGCACTTACTGAGCTTCTGCTTCGGCACCCTTGTCCGCCAGCTCCATCCAGCCAGCCAGTACGGTGTAGGCATCTTCCAGGCCCATGCGTTTGGGGGCCGAAAACAGCTGGATTGTCACCAGATCGCCCCAACCCTTGCGGATTTCCGCCTGAACCTTGAGCAGCGTGTTCTTGGCCGCGCCATAGGTCAGCTTGTCCGCTTTGGTCAGCAGAATGTGCATCGGCATCCCGGCAGCCACGGCCCAGTCGAGCATCAGCAGGTCGAAATCGGTCATCGGATGGCGGATGTCCATCATCAGGATCAGACCCTTCAAACTCTCGCGACCACCCAGATATGCCTCCAGGTGACGCTGCCAGTGTTGCTTGAGCGGGATCGGTACTTTTGCATAACCGTAGCCCGGCAGGTCGACCAGACGGCGTTCATCGTCTAGCTTGAAGAAGTTCAACAGCTGCGTGCGTCCCGGGGTTTTCGAGGTGCGCGCCAGGCTGGCGTGGGTCAGGGTGTTCAAGGCACTCGACTTGCCGGCGTTGGAACGCCCGGCGAAGGCGACTTCGAAGCCCTCGTCATCCGGACATTGATCGACTTTGGCGGCGCTGAGCATGAAGGTGGACTGTTGGCACAGACCGAGGATGGGATTCTTGAGTTGCATGGGATTTCCGATGTGGGCGGCGCCAGGAATGGGTGCGGCAAGCAGTGTCGCTTCCGTTTCAGTGACGCCAGTATATAATGCCGCAGATTTTGTGTGCGCTTTGTCCCAGCGTAGGACGAAGTTCACGAGAGCGACAGACCTTGATTGCGCACTAGAACGCAGCTCGCTCTCAACCCTGAAAAGGTCGTTTTATGACGAAATGGCTGCTAGCTGCCGGTGTATTGATGCCGCTTTACAGCGCTCAGGCTACACAGGATCCGGAAGCTGTGTACAACCGTGTTTGTGGTGCCTGTCATTCCGGCCAACTCCCCATGGCGCCGAAAAAAGGCGATCAGGAAGCTTGGACGCCGAGGTTGGCGAAAGGTATGGAGACGCTGGTGCAACACGTGACCCAGGGTTTCAAGGCGATGCCGCCGCGTGGTTTGTGCATGGACTGCAGTGCCGAGGATTACCAAGCCATCATCCTTTGGATGAGCGAGTAAGCCCGGTCCATAACTCTTAACCCTTAGCCGTAGTTGGATTAGCTGATGAAGAAATTGATCGTGAGTCTGCTGTTGACCGTGGGCATCTCCGGCATGGCCCATGCTGCAGGTGAGGCAGTACAACCGGGTGATGCAAAAGCCGGCCAGGCCAAAGCCGCCGTCTGTGGCGCTTGCCACGGCCCGGATGGCAACAGCATGGCGCCAAACTTTCCGAAACTGGCAGGTCAGGGTGAACGCTACCTGACCAAGCAATTGCACGACATCAAGTCGGGCAAGCGCACCGTTCTGGAAATGACCGGCCTGCTGACCAACCTGAGCGATCAGGACCTGGCGGACATCTCTGCCTACTTCGCCAGCCAGAAAGGCAGCGTCGGTGCCGCCGATCCGAAGATCGTCGCTCGCGGTGAGGCCCTGTTCCGTGGTGGTGACCTGGCCAAGGGCCTGCCAGCCTGCACCGGTTGCCATTCGCCAAATGGCGCAGGTAACGCGGCTGCCGGTTTCCCGCACCTGGGTGGACAGCACGCTCAATACGTCGGCAAGCAACTGGTCGATTTCCGCAAGGAAGAAGGTGGCCGCACCAACGACGGCGATACCAAACCGATGCAGAGCATTGCCAAGAAGCTGAGCGACGAAGACATCGCCGCGGTGTCCAGCTACATTCAAGGCCTGCACTAAGGCCGGTGGATCGGGCGTTGAACGGCGTGCTGATCGCCTGCAACGTTAACGCTCGATTAATCCGTCTCGGCAAGTATAAAAAGGGTGGCCTTGGCCGCCCTTTTTTGTGGCCGCTGCCGTTACACTACAGAACTCAAGCCCGCCAGGATCTGTCTGAAAACAATCGCGCGCGGCGAAAAAATTTGTCCAGGAGTAAAGCATGCGTAATCTGATCATCAGTGCCGTTTTTGCCGCTGCCAGCCTGTTTGGCATGACTGCCCAGGCCGCCGACGCCCCAGCCGCCCCTTATGTCGAGCTGACCAATCCGGTTCCGGTTGCCGTGCCTGGCAAGATCGAAGTGGTGGAGCTGTTCTGGTACGGCTGCCCGCATTGCTATCATTTTGAACCGACAATCAATCCTTGGGCTGAAAAACTGCCATCCGATGTGAATTTCAAGCGTATTCCAGCCATGTTCGGCGGAGCTTGGGATGCTCATGGCCAAATGTTCTTGACCCTTGAGTCCATGGGTGTTGAGCATAAGGTTCATGCCGCGGTATTCGACGCGATCCAGAACAAAAAAATGAAGCTGATCGACAAGAATGACATGGCTGACTTCCTGGCTACCCAGGGCGTAGACAAGGATAAATTCCTGGCCACCTTCGACTCCTTTGCTATCAAGGGCCAGGTTGTTCAAGCCCGTGAACTGGCCAAGAAGTATGAGATCTCCGGCGTTCCAACCCTGGTCGTCAACGGCAAGTATCGCTTCGACGTGGGTTCTGCCGGCGGTGCCGAACAGGCCCTGCAACTGGCCGACAAACTGATCGACAAAGAGCGAGCGGCTAACAAGGCTGCCGCCAACTAAGGGCAGTCACTGCCATGCGCCGATGGGGTACTGAACGCATCGTTGGCCTGCATGATCCGCGGGTCAACGAGCATCATCTGGAATCCACGGGCCTGCCCGCAGACAGTCGTCTGCGCTTGCTCAGTTTCAATATCCAGGTCGGTATCAGTACCGAGCGCTATCGGCATTACCTGACCCGGGGCTGGCAGCACCTGCTGCCGCACACGGGGCGTGCCGATAACCTGCAGAAAATCGGCAATCTGCTAGGCGACTTCGATCTGGTCGCCTTGCAAGAGGCCGATGGCGGCAGCCTGCGATCAGGTTACGTCAATCAGGTCGAACACCTGGCCCAGCTCGGCGCCTTTCCCTACTGGTATCAACAACTCAATCGTAATCTCGGTCGCCTGGCCCAGCACAGCAATGGCGTGCTCAGCCGATTGCGTCCGTGGGCAATTGAGGATCATCCGTTGCCGGGACCAAAGGGTCGCGGAGCCATTCTGGTACGGTTCGGCGAAGGCCCGGAAGCGCTGGTGGTGGTCATGATGCACCTGGCGTTGGGCGCCCGGGCACGCAGTCTGCAATTGGCCTACATCCGCGAGTTGATCGGCGACTACAAGCATCAGGTGCTGATGGGCGACATGAACACCCATGCCAGTGACCTGCTGCAACATTCCCCGTTGCGCGATCTCGGCCTGCTTGCGCCGCAACTGGAAGCGACGTTTCCCAGCTGGCGCCCACAGCGCTGCCTGGACCATATCCTGCTGAGCCCGAGCCTGACCCTGGAAAAGGTTGAGGTGCTGGCACAGCCCATTTCCGATCACCTGCCGGTCGCGGTAGAGATTCGTTTGCCGGGTTCGCTCACGGCCGATGCATTGCCCGCGTTGAGTCCTGCCCCTCGCGGATCCCATGAATGAGCGACGAAGCACAGCGCTGGAAAGAGAAATACCTCAAAAGCATCGAACAACAGGAAAAGCTCGAACGTCGCTGGGACGCGCGGCTCGACTTGCTGCGTCGCGGGCTGGTGCGCAGCACCCTGGCAGCGGAAGGTACGGACCGCGCCGTTGACCAATGCATGAAGGAAATGCGCGAAGTCGTGCGTACCGATGACATGGACGCCGGCCTGGCTGCGCTGATTCCACGCCTGGAAAAAGCCGTGCTCGACTCCGAACAGCGTCGGGAAACCCGAGTCAACCAGACCAGTGCCGCCTTGACTGCGCTGGTCACGCAACTGCAAACATTGCCATTGCCACGGGATGTGAGTCGGCCACTCAAGAATTTCGCCAAGCACCTGGATGCGCGGGTCAGTCAGGCGCGCGAGATGCCCTTGCTGCTCAGCGAGCTGAGTGGCTTGCAGGGCAAGGCCCTGAGCCAGCTGGAGACCCCAACGGAGAACGGCCGGCCGGGCTTGCTGCAGCGGTTGTTCGGCGGTCGTGAAGCGCAGGAGACGGAGGCATCGACGGCCGCTGCTCCTGCGCTGGCTGCCCCTGTAGCCGAGAGCCCTGCGGCAAGCTGCGAGGTACCCGCTGTTGAGCGAGTCGAGGACCAGTTCGCGCCAACCGAGCCAGCCGTGGCTTTTGCGCCTCCGGCTGCGGAGCCTCAACCACCCAGTGCAGCCGCGGCGGAAATCGAATCGGCCGAGAAACCGATCCCGGAAACCATCGCGACATCACCTGAGTCGCAAGCGAACCCCGACGAGCTGACCGCGCAAGCATCGCCCGATAGCTTGCCCTTACCTCCGATTCCGATGCAGGACGTGGCCGTCGTCGATCAGGCGCCATCCGAACACGACATTCTCTACGCACTTCCGGATTCCCCCGAGCCCTCCTACAGCTCGGTGGCCAGCCACATCGAAGACACGTTGCTGGGGCTGCTCGACGACCTGACACTGCCCGAGCGTCATCGTCCGCAAGCCGAATCCATGCGCGATCGTCTGAAAAACGGTCTGAACTGGTACGAATTGCTGCCGATTCTCGACGACTTCGCCACATTGATGCTGGCCATTACCGACAGCGGCCAGCATGAGTTCGAAGCCTATCTGCAACGACTGAACGAGCGTCTCGAATCGTTCCAGAGCAACTTGCAGGCCGCCACCGCGGGACACGCCGACAACCGTTCGGCTGCGCGACAGATGGACACGCAGATCCGCGAACAGGTCGATGGCCTGCAAAGCAGCATGCAGGAAGCCGCGGACCTGGAAGATCTCAAGCACGTACTGGAAAACCATCTCGAAGGCTTGCTGGGCACCATGGACCAGCACCAGAAACAGCGCGATGAGCGCGAGCAGGAGGTCGCTGCGCGCCTGCACAGCCTGGCCGAGCGGGTCGCCCATATGGAGCAGGAGGCCCAGGGTTACCGCGAGCACCTTGAAGAGCAACGACAGAAGGCATTGGTCGACCCGTTGACCGGGCTGCCCAACCGCGCGGCCTGGAGCGAGCGCCTGGGTCATGAAGTCACACAATGGCAACAACATGGCAACACGCTGTTGCTGGCCATGCTCGACCTCGATCATTTCAAGCGCATCAATGACAACTACGGGCATCTGGCCGGTGACAAAGTGCTGAAAATCATCGCCAGCGTGTTGCGCAAGCGGCTGCGCGGAACGGATTTCATTGCACGGTTTGGCGGCGAGGAGTTTGTGCTGTTAATGCCATCCACGGTGCCGGCGGCGGGGCTGAAGATGCTGGAAAGCTTGCGGGCCTCCATCGAAGCCTGTCCGTTCCACTTCAAGGGAGAGCCGGTGACCATTACCGTGTCTATCGGAATGACGGCGTTCAGGCCGGGTGAACATAGCGATCAGGTACTTAAAAGAGCCGATCAGGCGCTGTATCGCGCAAAAAATGCCGGCCGCAACCGAGTGGAACCGAGCTGACGGTGATCTGTTCCATTTTGTTTAATTCGATGGGATTGCCGTCCACCCGCAAGGCATTACGTTACACTGTTGCATTATTGTCTTGCGTGTACTGCCTTTCGCCATGAAATATTTTGCTCTGATCTTATCGCTGATTGTGCTTGCCGGCTGTGCCAGCGGCCCCCGTTTCAACACCAGCCACTCTTCGGCCAATTACGACAGCCGCGTGCAATTTGTGGTGGTGCATTACACCAATGCCTCGCTGGAGCGTTCGTTGCAATTGCTGACCCACGGTGAGGTCAGCAGCCATTACCTGATCGGCGACGACAAGGGCGCCACCATCTACAAGCTGATGGATGAAAATGTGCGGGCCTGGCACGCCGGGGAGAGTGAGTGGAATGGCCGCACCTGGCTGAATTCCAGTTCCATCGGTATCGAAATCGTCAACCCGGGCTTCGAGGACACCCCGACCGGACGCGTGTGGTATCCCTACACCGAAGACCAGGTCCAGTCGTTGATCGTGTTGCTCAAGGACATTAGCAAACGTCACGGCATAAAACCTCGCGAGATCATTGGCCATAGTGATATTGCTCCCTTGCGCAAGCTGGACCCGGGGCCGCTGTTCCCCTGGAAGCGTCTGGCCGCCGAAGGCTTGGGCATCTGGCCGAATGAACAGTCGGTGGCGCGCCAGCAAATGTTGTTCGCCGAGCAGTTGCCGAGCATCAGTTGGTTTCAGGCGCAGTTGGCCCGCCTGGGTTATGCCTCGCCACAGACCGGCGAGCTCGATGTCGCGACACGACATGTGATAGCGGCATTTCAGATGCATTTCCGTCCGGCGCGTTTCGATGGCACTCCGGATGCGCAAACCGCCGCGCTACTGTGGGTGTTGAACCAGACAAAATAATGACGCCCGCCCGACGGTCAGGGCTTTTTTCCAATCAGCAGCTATAACTCATTGGTAATACATCGGATATTGCACAATGACTGCTGCTCGAGAGACCTTCCGTAGTTGGTTCCATCGCCCCTGGTTCCTGGGGCTGATGTCTACTGTCTTGAGCGCAACATTATTGATGGCCGGCAGCCTGTTCGTCGCCATACACCAGGTCGAGCAAAGCGAAAGCGAAGAAATGAATGCTCAGGGCGAACGCTTCCTCGCCCGTCTCGAACAGCTCTTCGGGCAACTGCGTGAAAGCCTTGATGACCTTGAAGCGCAACCGTTGCGCGGCTGCGATGCTGAAATGATCGCGACCTTGCAACAGGTTACGTTCAATTATCGCTTCGTCTACGAAGCCGCCTACATGGACTCTTCACGAATCTGCTCCAATCGCCCTCGTCAGGAAGGGCTGTCGCTGAGTCGATCGCCAGACATCAAAGGCCCGACTTACAGCTATTGGCTCAATACCACCACTGAACCCGATGAAAACCGTGCCGCGCTGATGCTCGGGCGCGGGAATTTCCGGGTGGCGACCTCTCGCGGGCATTTGACCGATATGGTCGACCTGTCGCCGGGCAGCAGCCTGCTGGTGGTCCTGGACCATGGCGCGCGCGCGATTCCGGTGCTGGGCGCTTCTCAGGTCTGGCCGCCGGCCGAGGCCTGGCCACCGAAAAACCGTGATGCGCTGCAGATCACCCAGGCACGCCTGATATACCGGATGCCCACCGACAACCCGGAATATCAATTGGTGTTGATCAGCCCGCGCACCGGCATGCATATCCCGGCGGTCTGGTGGTGGTTGCTGCCGGCCAGCCTTGCGCTGGGCATATGCGTTGGGTTCCTGGTGTTTTTGCTGGTGCGCCAACGGCAGTCGTTGGACGCCGAGCTGGCCGGCGCGATTCGCCGTGGCGAGTTGCAGGTGCTGTACCAACCGATCTTCGACCTCGATAGCCGCAACTGTGTCGGGGCAGAAGCACTGCTGCGCTGGCGCAGGCCGGACGGTACCCTGACCAGTCCCGACCTGTTCATTCCGATGGCGGAGAACACCGGGCAGATTCGCCAGATGACGGACTTCGTCTTGCAGCGCCTGCTCGAGCAACTCGGCCAGTTGCTGCGTGCGAACCCGCAGCTGTACATCTCGGTCAATCTCGCGGCGTGTGATGTGATGGTTCCGCGGATTGGCCAGGTGATGGCGCGGCTGCTGACCCTGCATCGCGTCGCTGCGCGGCAAATTGCTTTTGAAGTCACCGAGCGCGGGTTGGTCGATGTGGTGGTGGCCCGGGAAAACCTGCAAGCGCTACGGGATGTCGGGCATCAGGTGTTGATCGATGATTTTGGCACCGGCTATTGCAGCCTCGCCTATTTGCAAACCCTGCCAGTCGATTGCCTGAAAATCGACAAGGCGTTCATTGATGCGCTGGGCCATGACGCCGCCAGCAGCGGCGTGGCCCCGCATATCATTCATATGGCCCAGTCGCTGCACCTGAAGGTGATTGCCGAGGGCATCGAACATGAGGCCCAGGCCGCGTTCCTGTGCAGTGAAGGCGTGAAGTTCGGCCAGGGCTGGCTGTTCGCCCGCGCGTTGAGCGCAGTGCAGTTCACGGAATTGATTACCCGGGGCCGGCGTCGGGCCGGCCGGCGCCTGGATGACGAAGCGTGAGGGTGACCTAAACGGTCAGCGTCATGTAGAACTGAGTTCCTTGCCCCGGTCGTGAATAGACACCCATCCGTCCGCCATGCAATTGCACGATTTCCTTGCACAAGGCCAGGCCGAGCCCGGCCCCACCCTTCTTGCGTCCAACCTGCACGAAGGGCTCGAAGATCCGCCCCTGCTGACCGTAGGCAATACCTTCGCCGTTGTCCTCGACACTGATGATGACCCGGTCACCGTGACGCCGGGCCTGCAAGCGTATCCGCCCGCCGGAGCCGGTGTGACGCAAGGCGTTGTCGAGCAAATTGTCGAGTACCCGCTCCAGTTGTGGCTGATCGGCCTGCAACCGCGGCAACGGCCCCTGCACTTCCACCAGCAGATTGATTTCCTTCTCTTCGGCCGATGTGGCAAAACGTGACCGAGCCTGTTCCAGCAACGCCTCGATGGAACACGGCGTCAGGGTGAGTTTCTGCAAACCGTTCTGGTAACGGGAGAAATTCAGCAGGTCATTGATCAACTGCATCAGCCGCTGCATCTCTTCGTTCACGGTATCGAGCAGGTCGGCTTCCCGGGAGTCCGGGGCAAAGTGAGCGCGCTCACGGAACAATCCGAAGGCCATGTGCATGCCGGTGACCGGTGTGCGTAATTCATGGGAGGCTCGCAATACGAATTCGCTGCGTACCCGTTCGAACGCTCGTTGCTCCGTGACGTCATGCAGCACCATCACGGCACCCAGAATATGGCCCTGGGTATGGCTGACCGGGGTCAGGCTGTAGGTCAGCAGTCTCGACTCGCCATCGACTTCGACACTCAAGTCTTCCGGAGCCCGCTCCAGCGTGCCGCCGCGCAGCACCAGTTGCAGCTGCTCATCGAGCTCGGGGCGCTCCAGCGCCGTACCCAGCCCCTGACCCAGACGATCGGACTCCCAGCCCAACTGACGCTGGGCTACAGGGTTAAGGTGTTCCAGATGGCCCTGACGGTCGATCATCAGCAGTCCGTCGTCGATGCTGTCGAGCACGGCCTGCAAGCGCTGCTGACCGGCCAGCAGCTCATCTACGTTGGTGGCCTGATGCTCACGCAGCGCCTGGGCCATGATCCCGAAACGCCGGGTCAGCTGGTTCAGTTCCACCGCCGAGGAAATCGGCAGGGTGACATCGAAATTGCCTTGGCCGATATTGTCCGCCGCCTTGGCCAAGGCCTCGATGGGCTCCCCGAAACGCCGGGCGATGGCTTGTGCGGTCACGAAGCCGATGATCAGCACCGCCAGCCCCACCAGGCCAAGCAACCCGGCAAACAGCAGCGCCTGCTCCCGGGCCTGGCGCTCGGTATCGCTGATGTTATCAAGCGCGCGCTTGTGCTCGGCGATCAGGCCATTGCGTAGCGCATTGAATTTTTCCGTCAGGTTGTCGTGGCTGCTGAGCACCTTCGACGGGTCCGGGGACGCTTCATAAGCCTGGATAAAACGCTCGTAGTCGGCCTTGGCTTTTCTGAAACCGTGCTCGCTTGCGGTTTCCTCCGGCTCCTGGGCGATGCCCTCCTCCAGCAGTTCGAAGTAACGCTGCTTCGAGGCAGCGAAAGCGGCGGAGTCAGGCTTCTCGCTGAGCATGATGATCAGTTGATCACCCAGGGTCTGACGCAGCTTGAGCCCCAGGTCCAGGGTGATGAAGTTACTGCGGATCAGTGCTTCCTGGCTGCCGGCCATCTGCATCACGCTGACCAGCCCGAGCAAGAGCCCGAGCAACGCGACGGTGATCAGTGCGGAGATGCTCAGGAAAAGCCGGGTCCGCAATTTCATCGCCAGTTTCATCGGCGATTGCTCACAAGTTGTACTGCTTGCGTTTGCGGTACAGCGTCGAGGCGTCGATGCCCAGGGTTTTCGCCGCTTGATCCAGGGTGTCGGCGGTGGCGAGGACCGCGCCGATGTGGGCCTTCTCCAGCTCATCCAGGCTCAGTGCCGCGCCGATGCGCGGCGCATTGTTGACCGGGGTTTCAGCCATGCCCAGATGACTGATCTCGACCCGCTCCTGCGGACAGATGATGCTCGCCCGTTCGATCACGTTGCGCAGTTCACGGATGTTGCCCGGCCAGCGATAGCCCAGCAGTGCTTCCCGGGCCTCGTCGCTGAAGACGCGCGCGGGACGGGCGTACTCCTTGACGAAGCGTGCCAGGAAACGGTCGGCCAGGTTGAGAATATCTTCGCGGCGTTCGCGTAGCGGTGGCAGGTGCAAGGTAATGACATTCAGGCGATAGAGCAGGTCTTCACGGAAACGACCGTCGCGCACCATGTCCTCAAGGTTGAGGTTGGTGGCCGCAAGGATGCGCACATCGGCACGGCGGGTCACCGGATCACCGACGCGCTCATATTCCTTGTCCTGAATAAAACGCAGCAACTTCGGCTGCAATGTCAGGGGAAAGTCGCCGATCTCGTCGAGAAACAGCGTTCCGCCGTCAGCTTGGTTGACTCGGCCCAAGGTGCTTTCGCTGGCGCCGGTGAAGGCGCCGCGGCTGTGGCCGAAGAGTTCGCTTTCCATGAGCTCGGCGGTCAGCGACGGGCAGTTGATCGTGACGCAGGATTTCTTCGCGCGTTTGCTCCAGCCGTGAATGGCTTGGGACAGTTCGCCCTTGCCGGTACCGGATTCACCCAGAATCAGGATATTGGCATCGGTCGTGGCAACCTGGCGGGCGGTTTCGAGTACCACTTTCATGGCCGGGCTGTGGGAGTCCAGACCATCCATGGGCTTGCGTACCTCGCCTTCCAGGGCTTCCAGTCGCGCCGACAATTGCCGCACTTCCAGTTGCTTGGCGGTTGCCAGCCGCAATTGATCGGGGCTGCACGGTTTGACCAGATAGTCGGCGGCGCCAGCCTGAATCGCATCCACCGCCGTGTCGACGGCAGAGTGCGCAGTGACGATCACCACCCGCATCCAGGGCGCCTGGATACGCATCTGGGCCAGCACATCGAGGCCGTTGTCTTCACCCAGGCGCAAGTCGAGGAAGCACAGGTCGAAAACCTGCCGTTGCAACAGGGCTTCTGCCTGCGCGGCGCTGGTGGCGGTGGCCACGCTGTAGCCTTCGTCTTCGAGGCAATAACGGAAAGTACGCAGGATGGCGGATTCGTCATCCACCAGCAGAATGCGGCCTTGATGCTCAGTGGCGGACTCCATTTTCCTACGCTCCTTAATGAATGATCGTTATTTAGTCTCGGAGAAATCGGGCATGTTGCATGATTGATTCTGAGCCATTCCTGTCATGGCAGGGTAGCTTTCATCCCATGTATCGCTTAGCCGGTTAATTTCGTGGGTCTTAAATGGATGCCCGGTTTCCTGCAAAGGCCAGCGTGTATTTCTGACATCCGCGCCCTTCTCTCAATTCAAAAAATTTACGTCTTCCTTCAAACCAATCGTGCAATACGCACGACTGAACAAGAGGCATCGTGCAGGATGCGTGCGAAGTGAATTTTTTTATGCTCATAAAGCATTGATATAAAAAGAAATTATTCAAAATAAAAGCTGGCATGCAGGCTGCAATTGTCTGGTTAACCAGGGCATTCAAAAACAAACGCCCGCAATCGAATACCGACCCCAGTGGTAGGAGCTCCAGGATGAACCGTCAACGTGCCGCCCACCTGCACCTCTCGCCTGTGTCTATCCAGCAAGGGTTGTTTGCCGTTCTGGCACTGTTGATCACCCTGATCGGCGGCCAGCAGTTTCTGCGCTGGGAGCAGAGCCAGCAGCCGGAAGCGCCACGCTTGTCGATTCCGCATCCGACCCAAACCCATTTCAGCGCTGTCAGCAGCGGTCAGGCCGATAGCCCCCCGATGCGCATGATGGATGTCGACCAGGCCGGGCCTGTGGGTGAGATACGTCATCAAGAACGTTGGGTGTTCTAGGCAAAACTTCCGCCGCACACCATGCGCCGGGAAACGCAGCACCTTTAAACAGAAGCGTAAGGAGAATCACCATGTTGAGCTGGGCAATCACATTCCTGATCATCGCCATCATCGCTGCTGTACTGGGCTTCGGTGGTATCGCGGGCACCGCCACGGGTATCGCCAAGATTTTGTTTGTCGTGTTCCTGGTGATGTTCATTGTCTCCTTCTTCTTGGGCCGTCGCGGTCGAGGCTGATATGAGAAGGGTTGTTCAAGACTTGGCAGCCGCCCAGCTGTTGGGCGGTAGTGCCATGGCATGCGGGCTGGCGTTTCCCCGATATGCCTGACCTGCCCATGCAGGCTTGTTGACCGGACAGAATTTGTACACGAAGGAGGCCACAGCACCTCTTTCCACCTGCGCCACCTGAGGAAGGCCGGCGCATGACCAAGGGGTCGGGACGTTCTGCCTGTTTCAGGGGCGGAGTGACCTACGGGTACAGGGAGTACCTGCGCAAGGGCCGGGTCAGGAAAAGCTGCTGCGCAAGTTCGCCGGACCGCCAAGGTTCGACGGACTTGCCAAGGGCTTGATCAAGCAACACATTGAAATAGAGCGCTCGTCTCGATTTCATCAGTGTTATCCCGTCCTTGTCCGTGTTACGTCGGAAAATACTTTTCCCGGTGTTTCATCTGCGACCGTATATCGAGAAAAATCACCTTTCTTTGGCCGCGATTTTTCCCTTCCTCCTGCGCGATTTTGCTGAAAAATCAACGCTCGGCCACTGCTCGAAAAATACTCAATCTGCTCTGTGATGGCCGGTTCACGGCACTTATGCCTGCCGAAATGTCGTATTCGAACCGGTTGGGACGCGCGTTTCGGTAAAAAAACCTCATGCCGATTCGGCATGGGGTAGGCGTTTACGGCATTAGACGGCGCTTCCTTGCATCGGAATAGTTGCGCCTTTTTTCGCCTGCCAGAGAGCCGTAAACACGCGTTCCGGGGCACCTTATACGGGGGGCAGATGCACTGGACTTTTTCGCCACAAGCGTTCCAGTTCGCGCATCTCCCTGAGTCAAACAACAAGTAAGGGTAAAGATATGAAGAAGGCAAAGCTTAGCCTCGCCTGGCAGATCCTCATCGGTCTGGTATTGGGGATTGCAATCGGTGCGCTGCTCAACCATTTCAGTGCCGAAAAAGCCTGGTGGATCAGCAACGTCCTGCAACCGGCAGGCGATATCTTTATCCGTCTGATCAAGATGATCGTGATCCCGATCGTCATTTCCTCTTTGATCGTCGGCATTGCCGGCGTCGGTGACGCCAAGAAGCTGGGGCGCATCGGCTTCAAGACCATCATCTACTTCGAAATCGTCACCACCATCGCCATCGTGGTCGGCCTGCTGCTGGCCAACCTGTTCCATCCGGGTGCCGGCATCGACATGAGCACCCTGGGCACTGTGGACATTTCCAAGTACCAGGCCACGGCGGCCGAGGTTCAGCATGAACATGCGTTCATCGAAACCATCCTCAACCTGATCCCGTCGAACATCTTCGCGGCCATGGTTCGCGGCGAAATGCTGCCGATCATCTTCTTCTCTGTTTTGTTCGGTCTCGGTTTGTCGAGCCTGCAGGCGGACCTGCGCGAGCCGCTGGTGAAGATGTTCCAGGGCGTATCGGAAAGCATGTTCAAGGTCACTCACATGATCATGAACTACGCCCCGATCGGCGTGTTCGCACTGATCGCGGTGACCGTTGCCAACTTCGGCTTCGCGTCGCTGATACCGCTGGCCAAGCTGGTGATCCTGGTTTACGTCGCCATCGCCTTCTTCGCTTTCGTAATCCTGGGTCTGATCGCTCGCCTGTTCGGCTTCTCTGTGATCAAGCTGATGCGCATCTTCAAGGATGAGCTGGTACTGGCCTACTCCACCGCCAGCTCCGAAACCGTGCTGCCGCGCGTGATCGAGAAGATGGAAGCCTACGGCGCGCCGAAAGCCATTTGCAGTTTCGTGGTGCCGACCGGTTACTCGTTCAACCTCGACGGTTCGACCCTGTACCAAAGCATCGCGGCGATCTTCATTGCCCAGCTGTATGGCATCGACCTGTCGATCAGCCAGCAACTGCTGCTGGTACTGACGTTGATGGTCACCTCCAAAGGCATCGCCGGCGTACCGGGTGTGTCCTTCGTGGTACTGCTGGCCACCCTGGGCAGCGTCGGTATTCCTCTGGAAGGCCTGGCGTTCATCGCTGGTGTCGACCGCGTCATGGACATGGCTCGTACCGCACTGAACGTGATCGGCAACGCCCTGGCCGTTCTGGTTATCGCTCGTTGGGAAGGCATGTACGACGACGCCAAGGGCCAGCGCTACTGGAACTCCCTGCCGCACTGGCGCAGCAAAGAGAAGCTGCCGGTTGGTGAAACCTCCAGCAATTGATGCAAAACCTGCGGGAGCGAGCTTGCTCGCGATGGTGGCAGGGGCACCGGGCTTATCCAGAATGCCCGCATCATCATTGACGTCCATCGCGAGCAAGCTCGCTCCTACAACAAACCCCGGAGAAATCCGGGGTTTGTCGTTTCTGGCTACCCCGCTATCATTCGCGGATCTTTTGGGGGGATTTGACTGATGCTCAATGGCCTGTGGCTTGGCTTCTTCATCGTGGCAGCTGTATCGGCGCTGGCCCAGTGGCTGATCGGTGGCAACGCCGGGATATTCGCGGCGATGGTGGAAAGCATTTTTGCCATGGCCAAGCTGTCGGTCGAAGTCATGGTGCTGCTGTTCGGCACCCTCACCCTCTGGCTGGGTTTTCTGCGAATTGCCGAGAAGGCCGGGATCGTCGAATGGCTGGCAAGGGCTCTGGGGCCACTGTTTTTGCGCCTGATGCCTGAAGTCCCGCCGGGTCATCCAGCCATCGGCCTGATCACCCTTAACTTCGCGGCCAACGGCCTGGGCCTGGACAACGCTGCCACACCGATCGGCCTCAAGGCCATGAAGGCACTGCAGGAACTCAACCCCAGCGCTACCGTCGCCAGCAATGCACAGATCCTGTTCCTGGTGCTCAACGCCTCCTCGCTGACCCTGCTGCCGGTGACCATCTTCATGTATCGCGCCCAGCAAGGTGCGCCGGACCCGACGTTGGTGTTCCTGCCGATCCTGCTGGCGACCAGTTGCTCGACCATTGTCGGCTTCCTGTCGGTGGCGTTCATGCAGCGCCTGCGCGTCTGGGACCCCGTGGTGCTGGCCTACCTGATCCCCGGCGCCCTAGCCCTCGGTGGCTTCATGGCGTTGCTGGCGACCCTTTCGGCGACCGCTCTGGCCGGCCTGTCATCGATCCTCGGCAACCTGACGCTGTTTGGCCTGATCATGCTGTTTTTAGTGATTGGCGCGCTGCGCCAAGTGAAGGTCTACGAGGCCTTCGTTGAAGGTGCCAAAGAGGGTTTCGATGTCGCCAAGAACTTGCTGCCCTACCTGGTGGCGATGCTCTGCGCGGTGGGTGTCCTGCGGGCATCCGGGGCACTGGACTTCGGTCTGGACGGGATCCGTCATCTGGTGGAATGGGCCGGTTGGGACACGCGTTTCGTCGATGCGCTGCCGACGGCGATGGTCAAACCCTTCTCGGGAAGCGCCGCCCGGGCGATGCTGATTGAAACCATGAAGACCTCGGGCGTGGACAGCTTCCCGGCGCTGGTGGCAGCAACAATCCAGGGCAGTACCGAAACGACGTTCTATGTGCTGGCGGTGTACTTCGGTGCCGTGGGCATCCAGCGCGCACGCCATGCGGTTGGCTGCGCATTGCTGGCGGAGCTTGCCGGGGTGCTGGGGGCTATCGGGGTTTGCTACTG
This sequence comes from Pseudomonas jessenii, assembly GCF_002236115.1. GTDB lineage: Bacteria > Pseudomonadota > Gammaproteobacteria > Pseudomonadales > Pseudomonadaceae > Aquipseudomonas > Aquipseudomonas jessenii. The sequence continues at coordinate 703,436 of NZ_NIWT01000005.1, forward strand.
GTTCTTTGGTTGATCGACCCCGCCAGCCAACACTTTCAGCGCGGCCTTGCGCTCGCCCGTCGGCAAGGCGCCGAGCTTTTCCACGGCGGTGTAAAATTTGAGCCAGTCGCCACCCTCCTGATGGAACAGCGCGGCAAAAGCCGGCACCCATTGGTCGTACAAACCAAACGGCAATAACCGGGCGTTGTTCATGGGGGCATGGATCCACGCGTCGTAGCGTTTGTCTGCGGCCCACTGACTGTCACGCAATTGCCGGTATTCGCTGCGCAAGCGTTCGAACTCGGCCGCCTTGCGCTGGCGCATTTGTTCGGTTGGCAACGGCAAGGTGTAGAGCTTTTCCAGTCGGGTGCGGGTCTTGAGTACCAACTCAGTGAACTGGTAGCGCTGACGTACCTGCGCATTGTTATCCGGTGGCATGTGGCGGTAGGCGCGCCATTGGCGAGTACCTTCCTGCTCGACGAAGGTGGCGAAGGATTCGTTGAACTCCGTGTCGTCCTTCACATAGAAACGCTGATGGGCGAGCTCGTGAAAGATCAGCGTGGCCAGTCGCTCATCCCCCCAGCCCATCATCGAACTGATGATCGGGTCGTTGAACCAGCCAAGTGTCGAATAGGCCTCGACGCCGCCAATCGACACGTCCATGCCTTGCAAGCGTTGCAAAGCCGCTGCACCGCGGGCTGCGCTTTGGCTGTAGTAACCGCGATAAGCAACACAACCGGCGATGGGGAAGCAGTGGTTTACGGGCTTGAGGGAAAATTCCGGTGTGGCGAAGACATTCCAGACGACGAAGGGACGCCCAATGTCCGCGTACAGGCGGTAGCTCTGGTTATCCGGCAGGTGCAATTGCTGGCTGGCGAAGGTTCGGGCCTTTTGCGATTGCTCCAGGTGTGTGCGCAGTTTTTGATCGCGCGCCGGGTCGGCAATCACGCTGGAAACAGGCTCCCTGGCCCGCAGCAACTGCAGTTGGCCGCTGGCCAGTTGGCTGTAATAGCCGGTGCTGGTGCAGCCGTTGAGCAACAAAAACAACAGGCTCGGAAACAAAACGCGAAAAACGCGATCAAGTAACCCAAGGCTAGGAAGCGGCCTGATCACAATAATTCTTCCTTGGAGAGTCTTTCCACAAGACTATCCCGCCAGACTGGAGCTCCGCTATGCGCATGTTGATACTGTCAGGAGGCCTGCTGATGCTGGCCGGCTGTGCTGGTTTCGGAATACCCCGCCATGATCCTGCGCAAGCCTGGATCGACCTTGATTCGAAGCAGGAAGATACGGCGCTGCAGGCGCTGGAGGTCGATGACAAAATCACTGACGATAAACGCTATTTCCAGGTTCATCCCGGTAGCCATGAGTTGACGGTCCGCTACCAATTCGCGGTCCAGCCCACCAATATCGGCCCGGACGCCGAGCCGTTGTGGCGCGATTGTCAGTTGAGCGTGAAATTCAGCGACTTCAACGCGGGTGAGCGTTATCAACTACAGGCGGGGAACATCGGTTTTCGGCCTTGGGCGAAACTCTACGATCAACAGCGCAAAGTGATTGGCCAAGGCACACCGGCAGGCTGTCAACACACCTGATCGGCGTTATGCTGGATGCATATCCCTTGGGACATCCATCATGCGCAGGTTGATGCTGTTACTCGCAGCCAGTGTTGTCGCGGGCTGCCAAAGCCCGATGCCGACACCCAATCCACAAATGGCCTGGGTAGAGTTTTCGACGCCCTTCCCTAACGACAAATTGTTGATGGCCGAACGACTGGATAAACAACGCCTGCGTGACGGGCGTTTTTTCGAGGTCACGCCGGGAAGCCATGAACTGATCGTGCGTTTCGACTTTGAAGTACCCGGTGGCGGATTGGGCATGATGGGCGGCCCCTCGGAACGGCTGTGCTACCTGACCATCAATTACGATCATTTCGAAGCCGGTCAGCGTTATGTGCTCGAAGGCCGTTCCATCGCCTTTACCCCCGGTGCCCGGCTGTACAATGCCAAGCGCGAAATCGTTGCTGAAGACCGGGAATCCTACTGCCTGATGTGAGCGGTCAGCGGTCGTTTTTCTGGTAGATGATTTTCTTGGTGCCGTTTTCGCACGAACCCACAACCATGTTCTGGTCATGGACCTCGTCGTTGGTGACGATTTCAAGCGTGTAGGAAGATACGCCGCTGGCCTGGATCTTGGCTTCGATCTCGGACTTGAGCTCTTCGCAGGGTTTCGGTGCCGCCAAGGCCGAAGTGGCCAGTGCGCAACAGATAACCGCCAAGGCAAAACGTTTCATGGTTGAAGCTCCTTTGAGGCAGCACGCACAATCGTGGTTTTCGCTGCTGTCATTTATTCGACCACAGTTTTAGCGGGCGAGTCTGTCGCGACGCAAAAAAGATCGCAGCCTTGAGCACCTTTTGCCAAATGATCCCGGCAGGTTGCGCAAGGCTGCGATCTTTTCGTTTCAATTAAAATCTAGCCGACCAATGTTGCCTCCAGGCTGATCTTCGCATTCAGCACTTTGGATACCGGGCAGCCCTCTTTGGCCTTGTTGCTGAGTTCTTCGAACTGCGCCTGCGTCGCCCCGGGGATTTTCGCTTTCAGAATCAATTTCACTGCGGTGATCGCAAAACCGCCGTCCACTTGATCCAGAGTGACTTCTGCCTGGGTGTCGATGCTATCGGCCTTCAGGCCGGCATCACCGAGAATCATGGAAAACGCCATGGAGAAACAGCCGGCGTGGGCCGCGCCGATCAACTCTTCCGGGTTGGTGCCCCGACCGCCCTCGAAGCGCGCCTTGAAGCCATAGGGAGCTTCCCGGAGCACGCCGGTTTCTGTGGAAATCGAGCCGATGCCGGTTTTCAGATCACCTTCCCAATGGGCCGATGCTTTCTTAACGATAGCCATGCCTGTCTCCTCAAGATTGGCGCGAAACGTCGCGCCTTCGTGGTTTTCACTTGCCAGGGTTGTGAGGATAGACAGTGGCGCAAAGTTCATCTCGCCCGATCAGTCTGCTTTTTTCGCGGGATTTTTTACCGGGCTATTGAAACTCGGGTATATGCCCACATTGCATGAATACGCTTTTGGATTCGGCAGGTTTGCGTTCGCAAGAACAAACCTGCGCCCTCAATTGGAGAAGCAGGTTTATGAAACGACTGTCCGATATCAAGTTCTCGACCCTCGATCTGGTGCCCGTTCGCGAGAACGGCAGCGCGGCCCAATCGCTGCGCAACTCGCTGGACCTGGCGCAGCATGTCGAGAAGTTCGGTTACAACCGCTTCTGGGTGGCTGAGCACCACAACATGGATGGCATCGCCAGTTCCGCGACTTCGGTGCTACTCGGTTACCTGGCCGGTGGCACGTCGACCATTCGAGTCGGTTCGGGCGGGGTAATGTTGCCCAACCACGCACCGTTGGTGATCGCCGAACAGTTCGGCACTCTGGAAAGCCTTTATCCGGGCCGGATCGATCTGGGCCTGGGGCGTGCCCCCGGTTCCGACCAGATGACCGCACGTGCGCTGCGCCGCGAACGCTCCGGCAGCGCCGACGATTTCCCGGAAGACGTGGCGGAACTGGTGCGCTACCTTGGGCCACGTACCCCGGACCAACGCATCATCGCCATGCCGGGGACCGGGACCAATGTACCGGTCTGGTTGTTGGGATCGAGCCTGTTCAGTGCGCAACTGGCCGGTGAGCGCGGTTTGCCCTACGCCTTCGCATCGCATTTCGCACCGCGCTACATGCATGAAGCGATTCGGGTCTACCGCAATCACTTCAAGCCGTCAGCCGTTTTAGACAAGCCCTACGTGATGCTCGGCGTACCATTGGTGGCAGCCGATACCGACGAGCAGGCCGATTACCTGGCGACCTCGGTGTTCCAGCGGATTCTCGCCCTGATGCGTGGCCAAAGCCTGGTACAGCGTCCGCCGGTGAAGACCATGGACGGCCTGTGGCTGCCCCATGAGAAAGATGCCGTGCACGATTTCCTTGGCCTGGCGATGATCGGCAGCCCGCAGAAAATCCGCGCCAAACTCGAGGTCCTGATCGAACAGACCCAGGCTGACGAGCTGATTTTCACCTGTGACCTGTACGAACATGCTGATCGCGTGCATTCCTACGAGTTGCTTGCGCAGGTCATGCGAGGCTGATACTCAAACGGCAGGCGTAAAAAAGCCGACACCGTGGTGTCGGCTTTTTTTCAGGCGGAATTCTGCCTACTTTTTATAGACGATCACTTTGGCACCCGCTTCGCATTTGCCAACAACTTTCCCGCCGGCAGCGGCACCTTTGTCGACAATCTCCAGCGAGTAACCGGAAACGCCCTTGGCATCAAGTTTCGCTGCGATTTCGGCTTTCAGTTCTTCGCATGGCTTGCCGCCCGCCAACGCGCTCCCCGCAAGGCTCAACAAACCTACTGCCAACATAAACTTCTTCATCGGTTGCATTCCCTGGTCGGATCATAGGGGTAACCAGCCGTCAGCCGGACGCACTCATGTAGTGCTTTGCCATTCCCTATGGCATTCGACCGGCGTGCAAGTTCAGAAGACTAGCCCAAAGTCAGCTGCTGGCAATCCGGAACCCGACTTTCAAGGTCACTTGAAAGTGCGCAGCCTTGCCGTCCCTTATGTGCCCACGGGTCTCGGTCACTTCAAACCATTCCATGTACTTGATGCTTTTGCTGGCTTCGGCCAGCGCGTTGTTGATCGCATCTTCGATACTGCTGGTGGACGAGCCGATCAGCTCGATTTTCTTGTAGGTGTGATGGTCAGACATGGCGTTCTCCTCGGCGTGTGAATTACAGACTAGCAGTGATTTTTCCTATTTCTTCTGTTGGTCGTTCTGAGGGTGAAGTTCAGATTTTCTGCACTTTCTCGAACCCATGAAGTCCCAACCAACACACGCCACTCATCACCAATGCAGGAGAGCCACCATGGCCAACACCTCGTTACGCAAAGCCTCATTGCAAAGCATGGAAGCCGAGATCGAGAGTCTGCTCAAGTCTTTGGAAAGCCTGAAGGACGACGCCTCGGACGAGTCGCGTAAAACCCTCAAGACCCTGAAAAGCAACGCCGAGAATGCCTTGAAGCACTCGCGCCATTTGCTTGGCGATGCCTATGAAGAGGTCAAGGTCAAAACCCGTGAAACCGGGATTGCCACCCGGGACTACGCCCAGGAACATCCTTGGACAACAGCTGGTGTCGCCGTGGGTGCATTAGGCTTGCTGGCCGCTTATCTGTTGTGCAAGCGTGATTAATCCGCGCGACGCAGCTCGTTCTTGAGCCACTGCGCCAGTTGCCGGGCGCGCCCGTCCGCGGCGCGCTTGGGTAGCCACAACGCCAGTTGCGCCGGGGTTTCACTGAAGCCCCAAGGCGCAACCAGGCGGCCGGCCTTCAAGTCCTCCGTCACCAAGGGTTCGGGGGCAATCGCCACGCCCAGACCTGCGACGGCGGCTTCCAGCAAGTAATACAAATGTTCAAATCCCTGACCGTACTTCAGCGCCCTGGCGTCGAGCCCGCGTGGTTGCGCCCAGTTCGGCCAGGCTTGCGGGCGTGAGGTGGTGTGCAGCAAGGGTTCGTTCAGCAGTGCAGTTTCAGGCGCCTGCTTGAGCCGTTCATAGCCGGCGAACCGCGGGCTCATGACCGGGCCGATACGTTCGCTGGCCAGCTCAAAAACCTGCATGTCCGCCGGCCAGGGTGGCTCGGCAAATACGAGCAAGGCATCCAGCCCCGGTTTTCGCGGATCCAGATCGCCTTCTCCGGCCGACAGGTGCAAGCGCAAGTCCGGCAGGTCGGCATTGAGTCTCCCCAGTCTTGGAATAAACCAGCGCGCCAGCAGACTTCCAGAGCAACCGAGCACGAATGGCGCATCGGCGGAGCTTTGTGTGAGTTCGGCGCATACGCCGCGCAGGCGCTCGAAGGCTTCGCTGCTGGCGTCACGCAGGCGTAACCCGGCATCTGTGAGTTTCAGGCCGCGACCGTCCTTGATGAACAGGCTTACGCCGAGGTGTTCTTCAAGTAACTTGAGTTGCCGACTGACTGCGCCGTGGGTGACGTGCAGCTGTTCGGCCGCCTGACTGACGCTGTTCAAGCGGGCAGTGGCTTCGAAGGCGCGAAGCGCGTTCAGCGGAGGAAGGTCATGGCTCATTTGATCTGTGAGTTTTCCTGACAGGTTGTGGCGATCTTATCGGTTTTCAGGCCGGGGCGTCAGGGGTAGAGTGAAGCCCACTATCTCTTTATGCATCACTTCATGCATTCAACTGGAGCGCCCCATGACCCAGACTAATCTGCGCAACGGCCCTGATGCCAACGGCCTGTTTGGCGCGTTCGGCGGCCGCTACGTTGCCGAAACCCTGATGCCGTTGATCCTCGACCTGGCCCGCGAATATGAGTTGGCCAAGGAAGATCCTGCATTCAAGGAAGAACTGGCCTACTTCCAGCGCGACTACGTCGGACGTCCAAGCCCGCTGTACTTCGCCGAGCGTCTGACCGAGTTCTGCGGCGGCGCGAAGATCTACCTCAAGCGTGAAGAGCTGAACCACACCGGCGCGCACAAGATCAACAACTGCATCGGCCAGATCCTGCTGGCGCGGCGCATGGGCAAGAAGCGCATCATCGCCGAGACCGGCGCCGGCATGCACGGTGTGGCCACGGCCACTGTTGCTGCGCGTTTCGGTCTGGATTGCGTGATCTACATGGGCACCACTGACATCGAGCGTCAGCAGGCCAACGTGTTCCGCATGAAGCTGCTGGGTGCCGAAGTGATCCCGGTGGTAGCCGGTACCGGCACGCTGAAAGACGCGATGAACGAAGCCCTGCGTGACTGGGTGACCAACGTCGACAGCACCTTCTACCTGATCGGTACCGTGGCTGGTCCGCACCCTTACCCGGCGATGGTTCGCGACTTCCAGGCCGTGATCGGCAAGGAAACCCGCGAGCAGCTGCAAGCCCAGGAAGGTCGCCTGCCGGACAGCCTGGTGGCGTGCATCGGCGGTGGTTCCAACGCCATGGGCCTGTTCCACCCGTTCCTCGACGACAAGAGTGTCGAGATCATCGGCGTTGAAGCCGCCGGCTACGGCATCGAGACCGGCAAGCATGCGGCCAGCCTGAACGGCGGCGTACCCGGTGTGTTGCACGGCAACCGCACCTTCCTGCTGCAGGACGACGATGGCCAGATCATCGATGCCCACTCGATCTCCGCCGGCCTGGACTACCCGGGCATCGGCCCGGAACACGCCTGGTTGCATGACATCGGCCGCGTTCAGTACACCTCGGTGACCGACGACGAAGCCCTCGCTGCGTTCCACCAGTGCTGCCGCCTGGAAGGGATCATCCCTGCCCTGGAAAGCGCCCATGCCCTGGCTGAAGTATTCAAGCGCGCCCCGACCTTGCCAAAGGATCACCTGATGGTGGTCAACCTGTCCGGCCGTGGCGATAAAGACATGCAGACCGTGATGCACCACATGGAACAATCCAAGCAGGAGAAACACTGATGAGCCGCCTGCAAACGCGTTTTGCCGAACTCAAGGAACAAAACCGTGCCGCCCTGGTGACCTTCGTGACCGCCGGTGACCCGGGCTATGACACGTCCCTTGCTATCCTCAAGGGCTTGCCGGCGGCTGGCGCCGATGTGATCGAGCTGGGCATGCCCTTCACCGATCCGATGGCTGACGGCCCGGCAATTCAGCTCGCCAACATCCGTGCGTTGGGTGCCAAGCAGAATCTGGCGAAAACCCTGCAAATGGTTCGCGAGTTCCGCCAGGACAACAACGAAACACCGCTGGTGCTGATGGGGTACTTCAACCCGATCCACATGTACGGCGTACCGCGCTTCATCGCCGAAGCCAAGGAAGCCGGCGTTGACGGCCTGATCGTGGTCGACCTGCCGCCAGAGCATAACGGCGAACTGTGCGATCCGGCGCAGGCCGCGGGCCTGGACTTCATTCGCCTGACCACGCCAACCACCGACGATGTGCGCCTGCCGACCGTTCTCAACGGCAGCTCCGGCTTCGTCTACTACGTATCGGTGGCCGGTGTGACCGGCGCCGGCGCTGCCACACTGGAACACGTCGAGGAAGCGGTCGCCCGTCTGCGTCGCCATACCGACCTGCCGATCAGCATCGGTTTCGGTATCCGGACTCCGGAACAGGCGGCGTCCATCGCGCGTCTGGCCGACGGTGTTGTGGTGGGCTCGGCGTTGATCGATCACATCGCCAATGCCACCTCCCCGGAACAAGCCGTGGATGGCGTGCTGAGCCTGTGCTCGGCACTGGCGGACGGCGTGCGTAAAGCTCGCGTCAGCTGAGGGTAAAGTGCCTGAGACAGTGGAATTAGAGCCGCGCGGCACAGGCTGAACAGCAAAAAGGGCTTCAGGACTGAGTTCTGAAGCCCTTTTTGCTATGTGTGGCTAAACGCTGTAATTCTTGTGGGAGCGAGCTCGTTCCCACAGGTTGCGGTATCAAGGCAACTCTATCCCGCCTGATGCCTTGTGCAGTTTGCGCAGGTGTTCACCAATCTGCTTCACGTTAGCCTCGTTGGCGGCCATTTCGGCGGCGCGGCCCGGTTCAAGCAATGCCCTCACTTCCTTGTCCAGATCCCCGGACAGCGCCAGGAGCTGCTTCTGGCGCTGGCTGCTTTCCGATTCCAGATGCTCCCACTCGCTCGGTTGCGGCAGGCCATAACCCTTGGTGCCCAGCAGTTCTGCCGGCCGACTGAGGAAACCACTGTTGGCCAGAATGTCCTTGAGCGTCTCGTTGGCCTTGTCCATGCCGCCATTCTTTAGTTCTCGGGCGCCCAGATAGCGCTGCTTCACTTCATCCTGGGCCAGCAGCAACTGCTGACGGAAGCTGGCCTGTTCCAATAGCAGCAACGCCGCGCTGGTGCGCAAATCGGCCTGCTCGAACCATTGCCGACGCTCTGCCGCTTTCAATTCGAGCCAGTCTTCGACGGTTTCCTGTTTGATCGGCAAGTGCTTTTTCAGGATCTCGAACATCGCCTGATAACGCTCGCGGAAGGAGTCGAAACGATAACCCAGGCGCAAGGCTTCACGTGGGTCGTCCAGCACACTGGCGTCCGCCAGTCCGCGGCCCTTCAGCACTTCGAGCAAACCGTTGGGCATGATGTTGTCGAGTCCCACCAATTGCGGGTTATTGGTGCCGCCACGCAGTAACTTCAGCTCTTCCACCGCGCAGTTGTTCGACAGGAAGAAGTAGTTGCCGTCGTAGCTCCAGTGCATCTCGGCGGCACGTCCGACCACGTCTTCAATCTCTCTGCGCGACAGGTTCAGGGGCACGGAGGCCAGGCTGCGCAGTTCGGTCTTGGTGTATTCGTCGATGACCTGGGATAGCGGCAGGATAAACAGTCGCGACGGGTATTTACCGACCAGGCCATCCCAGCTCGACAGCTGCACGTCGCCGACGAAGGCGCGGTAAGACAGCACCAGATGCTGGTCCAGATCCAATCGGCAATCCGGTCCGCGTGGTCGGCCTGGCGCGCAGATCACCAGGCGCAACATGCTGTGACCCCAGCGGCTGAACAGGTTCTGGTTGGCCTCGGCCAGCAGATAGTCAACGGCATAGACTCGCTCCGGATCGACCTGGCCCAAAGGTGTCTTGGCGAAGTCGCTGCCGGCATTGAGGAACGCGAAGGTCTTGCTACAGGTGTCTTTGGCGGCAGGCGCCCAGCCGAAATGCTCCTGGTAGTAGCGATACAGCGAGGGACGGCGGCAGGCGTAGCTCGGGTCGAGGAGGAAATACTCCATGTTGACCGCGACGAACTCCTTTGGACTGCTGGTCTCGTAGATGTCCGGGCTGCGGGCAATCTGGCGATTGTGCTGTTCGCGTTCACCGCGACGGCCTACGTATTGCTGCCAGCCGGCGAGGTCGAGCAGACGCGGATCGTCACTGAGGGTAAAACGCCGATCGGACTGGCCCCGGCATTGGTCGGGAATGCCAACCAGCCCTGAGCTGTTGTTGCGCTGGGTGCAGCGCTGAATCAGCTTGCGTTCGGCATCCGGCCACAGGCGCGAGCGATCGTAGATGTGAGTCAGCTCGTGCACCACCGTGGCCAGCATTTCCCGGCGCACGGTGCCATGGGGGCGATGGGTTTTCTTGGTCGCGGCGCTGCCATCGGTGAGGCTGGCCAGCAGGTTGCGGTTCAGATCGAGTTCGGACACCAGTGACGCCTGACCGTAGGCGTTGCCCGGCATGTCATCCGTCCAGTCGACGTCGATGCGTCGATCGAGTTGCTCGATAAAGCGTGGCGGCAGTGCCTGCATGGCTTCATCGAGCAGCGCCTGGCTGGCTTGCTGTTGCGCGGGAGTCAGACCTTCGGTCTTGAGCTGTAATTGAAGGCCAGCGTGGGCCGTGTTGCCGAGCAGCAACATGGCCCCGGCCAGCAGCCAGGCACCTTGACGCTTCACAGTGCGAGGATGGCTTCGGCGAGATCCTGGTCACTGGCGTCACGAGCTTCCGGCACACGGGTACGCAGTAAATCGAAGGCGGATTCCAGGTGAGCGCCACGAATGTCGCCATTGCTGGCAACGAAACTGGCGGCATCGTCCTGGGCTTCGCGCACGATTTTCGAATCGCGAATGGACGTGGTGGTGTCGGAGGTGAAATCGAGGGTGCGCTGGGTAGCACGGATCAGAATATTACTGGTGGCAACCAGAGTATGTGCCTGGGCCACATCGGCCAACAGCAGCAGACCTAAGGTGGCAGCAATCAGCGGGTTACGCATGGAATGACTCCAGAAAAAACAGGGATAACTATTGGACGAGAATTGCTTGTGCCAGTTCAAGGTCGTTGGCACGAAGTTTTGCCTGGGTTCGACGCAGATACCGCAAGGCCGACTCCAGTCGTGCGCCTCTCAGTTGGCCGTCACTGGCAATGAATGCCGCGGCGTCATCATGGGCAGCGAGCAGCAGTTTATGGTCGAAGGGGGCGGAGGTCACCAAACTTGTGGCGTAACCGCTGGCGACGATGCCTTGGGTGGACAGGTTGAAGGCGTCATAAGCGTGGGCCGATCCGCAGTAACCAAGGGTAAGAAAGGCTGGGGCGATCAAGAAACTTGAAGGAAAACGCATGAGACTCGACAGTTGAAAGTGAGTCCAAAGGCTAGCGCAAGGCCCGTTCTAGAGCCAGCGCCGAAACATTGGGGCACGTCGGGCGTGCCCCATGTCTTGTGCAGTCGTTTAGATCGTCAGGATCGCCTGCGCCAGTTGTGCGTCGGTTGCGTTCAGCTGTGGCGCCTGGCGGTGAATGTGGTCGATGGCGCTTTCCAGTTTCACTCCGCGAATGGAACCTTCGCTGGCGACGAAACTGGCGGCGTCATCACGGGCCGCGAGGACGATCTTGTCATCCTTGAAGGACGACGATATGACGTCGGAGGTCGCATCGGATGTGGCTTTGAGCGCGTTAACTACAGCGTCGGTGGTCACGATGAAGCTGGTTGCGCTGGCATTGGCTGCCACGGCAAACAGGGCTGCAGCGCTGAGCAGGCGGAGACGGGACATGGGTAACTCCTTTGGGTAAACCAGTTGAAAAATGGCGCAGTGTCTGCAAAGTCAGACGCCAGGCGCTTGGCGCTCGCCACGTTCTGACTTGATATTAGGCCTGAGTGTGTCAGTTCGAACAGCCCGTCATGCAAACAGGCAGTCAGCGCCAGAACGGTTTATCCAGTTCATTGATGCGCTCAGCGTCGCTGATGCCAAGATCCGATAGCTGACGATCATCGAGTTGAGCCAGTAAACGTCGTGTTCTCGCCCTTTCCAGGCTAGCGAAGAATCCTGTCAGCAGATCTCTGACCCAGTGCAGGCAAGGTCTTGATCGAAATGATGGGGTCGAAACATCCTGTAAAGAACTCATGGCGCGTTCCCTGTCCTGATAAGTGGAGGGCTCCATGCTGACACCGGTCGAATCTCCGTTGCAGACACACTGCGACGATATTGTACTCATCCAGTTTGTGGTTTTTGCAAACTGTACTGGTGTTCAGGGTTCCCTACTGTAAAAGCGGATTTGACAGGCCAAAACGACAAAACCCGTCGTGGCTTCCCACGACGGGTTTTGTTTTTTCAATTCGGGTTGCTGGCGGTGGACCTTCAGGTCAGAGCCAGCGACGCTAACTTAGCGCCAGAACGGCTTGCTCAGCTCTTCGTAGCGTTGTGCTTCGCTAATCCCGGCGTCAGCCAGCAGGCGCGAATCCAGACGAGCCAGTTGATGGCGGCTGGTGATGCGGCGCTGCCACAGCATCAAGTTGGCGATAACGCGCAGAGGCAGGGAAGCCTGGGTTTTTGCAGCGGTGTCTTCGAAGAACAGTTCGGAACTGAGTGTACGTTCCATGGTTTTCATCCTTCCGCTTATGGCGGGATTAGGTAGTGGCTTAACTGGTGCCCATGATCCTCTCGTTTGCCTAGTCTCTGTAGATACAGTTCATCTGTATTGTGCGAGCTCAGTTAACTGTTTATAGGGGGTGTACTGGTCGAATTTGAGGCAACTGTACCTATCTGCACTGTTAAGGTGCAAAATTGCTGTTTTGACTCGATGAAGTAGGAATTTCCCCTAGGAAATTACCGGTACAGTAGTACAGTTTTTTCAGAGTGTGAAGTAGCAAGAGCAAGCTGACGAAACTGTGTTTGCGCCAGCTGCTATCTGTACCAATTACTTCTTCAGCATTTGCCCGGTTTCTTCCAGGTTGATGTGCCAGCTCAGGGCATCACGCAGGATGTGCGGGGTGTGCCCGCCGATGCCGCACGCGGTGGTGAAGTAATCATTTAGCGCCTGGCGGTAATCCGGGTGCACGCACTTGTCGATGATGACCCGGGCACGCTCCCGGGGTGCCAGGCCGCGCAAGTCTGCCAGGCCCACTTCGGTCACGAGGATGTCGACGTCATGTTCGGTGTGGTCAACATGGCTGACCATCGGCACCACGCTGGAAATCGCACCGCCTTTGGCGATCGACTTGGTCACGAACACGGACAGGTGCGCGTTGCGCGCGAAGTCGCCCGAGCCGCCGATGCCGTTCATCATCCGCGTGCCGCAGACGTGAGTGGAGTTGACGTTGCCATAGATGTCGAACTCCAGTGCCGTGTTGATGCCGATGATGCCAAGGCGACGCACGACTTCAGGGTGGTTGGAGATCTCCTGCGGACGCAGAACCAGTTTGTCCTTGTAGCGCTCCAGATTGCCGAACACGTCGGCATTGCGCCGGCTCGACAGGGTGATCGAACTGCCCGAGGCAAAACTCAGCTTGCCCGCGTCGATCAGGTCGAAGGTCGAGTCCTGCAGCACCTCGGAATACATTGTCAGGTCTTCGAACGGCGAGTCGATCAGGCCACACATCACCGAGTTGGCGATGGTGCCGATACCGGCTTGTAGCGGGCCGAGCTTGTTGGTCATGCGCCCTGCTGCCACTTCCTGTTTGAAGAAGTCGATCAGGTGGTCGGCAATGGCTTGGGTCTCGACGTCCGGCGCCAGCACAGTGGAGGGCGAGTCAGCCTGGTTGGTGACCACGATGGCGACGATTTTTTCCGGTGGAATCGGGATGGCGGTGCTGCCAATGCGATCGTCGACCTTGACCAGCGGAATCGGTGTACGGGTCGGGCGGTAGGTCGGAATGTAGATGTCGTGCAGACCTTCGAGATTCGGGTTGTGCGCCATGTTGATTTCGACGATCACGTGCTTGGCGAAAATCGCGAAGCTGGCCGAGTTGCCGACCGAGGTGGTTGGCACGATATGCCCTTGCTCGGTGATCGCCACGGCTTCAATCACGGCAATGTCCGGCAGCTTCAATTGTTGGTTGCGCAATTGCTCCACGGTTTCCGACAAGTGCTGGTCGATGAACATGACTTCGCCAGCATTGATCGCCTTGCGCAGAGTGCTGTCGACCTGAAACGGCATGCGCCGCGACAGCACGCCAGCTTCGGTCAATTGCTTGTCGAGGTCGTTGCCCAGGCTTGCGCCGGTCATCAGGCTGATCTTGAGCGGCGTGACCTTGGCACGCTCGGCCAGCGCCTGGGGGACGGCCTTGGCTTCGCCTGCGCGAGTAAAGCCACTCATGCCGACGGTCATGCCGTCCTCAATCAGAGCGGCAGCGTCGGCAGCGCTCATCACTTTGTCCAACAACGAAGGCAGGCGAATACGGTCACGGTACATGGATTGTTATCTCGGGTAACAGGTAGCAGGACGTGCAGTCTAGTGAATTGCGCCGGCTTCTGTCCCGCTACCAAGGTCGCAATCGAGGCGTCTATTCCGGGCCTTTCAAGCAAAACACCGTTACCGGATCGGTAACAAAAGGATAGTTTGTCCGACGATTTGCGCAAACAAAAACGCCCCGACGAGTCGGGGCGTTCCGTGTGCCGCAGAGGGTTACTCGACGGCTTTGACCATGTCTTCGATGACCTTTTTAGCGTCGCCGAACACCATCATGGTCTTGTCCAGGTAGAACAGTTCGTTGTCCAGGCCGGCGTAGCCGCTGGCCATCGAGCGCTTGTTGACGATGATGGTCTTGGCCTTGAACGCTTCGAGGATCGGCATGCCGGCAATCGGCGATTTCGGATCGTTCTTCGCGGCCGGGTTGACCACGTCGTTGGCGCCCAACACCAGTACCACGTCGGCCTGGCCGAACTCGGAGTTGATGTCGTCCATCTCGAACACCTGGTCGTAAGGCACTTCGGCCTCGGCCAGCAACACGTTCATGTGGCCGGGCATACGACCGGCAACCGGGTGGATCGCATACTTCACGGTCACGCCGCGATGGGTCAGCTTCTCGGTCAGCTCTTTCAGCGCGTGCTGCGCACGTGCCACCGCCAGACCGTAGCCCGGCACGATGATCACGGTATCGGCGTTGGTCAGCAGGAAGGTCGCGTCGTCGGCCGAGCCGGACTTCACCGGACGGGCTTCCTTCGAACCCGCCGGGCCGGCCGCGTCCGCCGTATTGCCGAAGCCACCGAGCAGCACATTAAAGAAGGAGCGGTTCATCGCCTTGCACATGATGTACGAGAGGATTGCACCGGACGAACCTACCAGCGAGCCGGCGATGATCAGCATCGAGTTGTTCAGCGAGAAGCCGATGCCCGCCGCTGCCCAGCCGGAATAGCTGTTGAGCATCGACACGACCACGGGCATGTCCGCGCCACCGATCGGGATGATGATCAGCACGCCGAGCACGAAGGCCAACGCCAGCATCACGCCGAAAGCGGTGTAGTCGCCGGTGAGCATGAACGTCACGCCCAGGCCCAGTGTGGCCAGGCCCAGCAGCAGGTTCAGCTTGTGCTGGCCACTGAACTGTACCGGTGCCCCCTGGAACAGGCGGAACTTGTACTTGCCAGACAGCTTGCCGAAGGCGATCACCGAACCGGAGAAGGTGATTGCACCGATGGCGGCACCGAGGAACAGTTCCAGGCGGTTACCGGCCGGGATCGCGTCACCGAGTTGCTTGACGATGCCCAGCGACTGCGGCTCGACCACGGCAGCCACGGCGATGAACACCGCGGCCAGGCCGATCATGCTGTGCATGAAGGCGACCAGCTCCGGCATCTTGGTCATTTCAACGCGTTTGGCCATGATCGAACCGGCAGTGCCGCCGATCAGCAGGCCGACGATCACGTAGACGATACCGTCCTGAGCAAGTTCGGCACCGAGTTTGTAGATCAGGCCGACCGTGGTGAGGATCGCCAGGCCCATGCCGAGCATGCCGAACAGGTTGCCACGGCGCGACGTGGTGGGGTGCGAGAGGCCCTTGAGCGCCTGGATGAAGCAGACCGAGGCGATCAAATACAGGGACGTAACCAGGTTCATGCTCATGCTTGCTGCACCTCGGCCTTGACTGCTTCAGCCTTGGCGGCCGGAGCTTTTGCCGGCGCTTTCTTCTTGAACATTTCCAGCATGCGGCGGGTGACCAAAAAGCCACCGAATACGTTGACCGCGGCCAGGGCCACGGCCAGGGTGCCCATGGTCTTGCCCAGTGGCGTCACGGTCAAAGCCGCTGCCAGCATGGCACCGACGATCACGATCGCCGAGATCGCGTTGGTCACTGCCATCAACGGGGTGTGCAGCGCAGGCGTGACGTTCCAGACCACGTGGTAACCGACATAGATCGCCAGCACGAAGATGATCAGGTTGTAGATACCGTCAGAGATCAGCATGTCTTCCATTGTTTTTATCCTCAGCCGTTCTTGCGCACGATCTGGCCGTCGCGGCACATCAGGCACGCGGCGACGATATCGTCTTCAAGGTTGATCACCAGTTGTCCTTCTTTATCGAACAACAGTTTCATGAAGTCCAGCAGGTTGCGGGCGTACAGCGCCGAAGCGTCAGCCGCCACAGCACTGGCCAGATTGGTCGGGCCCACGATGGTCACGCCATTTTCGACGACCACCTGGTCGGCCACGGTCAGCGGGCAGTTGCCGCCCTGGGCGGCCGCGAGATCGATGACCACCGAACCCGGTTTCATCTGGGCCACGGTTTGCGCGCTGAGCAG
>NZ_NIWT01000006.1 GCF_002236115.1 Pseudomonas jessenii
TCCCGAACTCAGCAGTGAAACGATGCATCGCCGATGGTAGTGTGGGGTTTCCCCATGTGAGAGTAGGTCATCGTCAAGATTAAATTCCGAAACCCCTATCTGCGTATGCAGGTAGGGGTTTTGTTTTAGTAGAAGTCACCAGTTTTCACTGGCACGTTAAAATTCTAACGGGCTGGTTACAGAATTTCTTGACGACCATAGAGCGTTGGAACCACCTGATCCCATCCCGAACTCAGAAGTGAAACGATGCATCGCCGATGGTAGTGTGGGGTTTCCCCATGTGAGAGTAGGTCATCGTCAAGATTGAATTCCGAAACCCCTGTCTGCTAACGCAGACAGGGGTTTTGTCGTTTCAGGGGTACTGAAAAGCCCGTTGTGGAGCCTCTCCACAACGGGCTTTTTCACGTCTTACGCAAACAGCTTCAGCACATTGTTCATCGCATCATCGGCAAAACCCTGCACGAAGTCCTTGAAGTCCGGCAGTGCCTCGGCGGCGCCCTGCGCCGGTTCGGCGATGATGGTCCAGGTGGCTCTGGACTTGTCCGCATCCAGTGGTTCAACGCTCATCGCCGCCCACAGATTGGCCACACCCAAGGTGTTGTAGATAGTGGTCCAGGTCATGTGCCGTGCCTGGTCGTCCCGGGAGTTGAGCTGCTCGACCACCAGGTTGCCGTCCTTGAAAAACTTTTTGCGTAGCGATGACACGCCTTCGCCGGTCATCTCTATATGCGACAGTGCCGGGATGAAGCGATCGAAGCCGGCAAAGTTACCGACTACGGCCCATACCCGAGTGGCATCGGCGGGCACGTCCACCGAGGACACCACGTGGCAGCCTTGAGGGTTTTTGATCAGGGTGTCGGGTTGCAGAATACTCATGGTTTTGCTCCGTTTGGTTGCGTCAGATGAAATTGATTTCTTTGAGGTAATCGCAGCCGCGACGCAGCAGCGCCGGGGACTTTTGCGGGTAGTGCGCGCCCATTAGCCGAACACCGGCCTGGGCGTTGTCGTGGCCGATCATCGAGATATCGCCGATGTCCTCCTCGAAGCCGTTGAGGTAGAACCCCAGCACGCCGAACAACGCGTTGTCGCTGTCGACCCGACCCAGTTGCTGCTGCCAGTCGGCGACGCTGACCATCGTGAATTCGCGGCCTGCCTCGCGTAAGGACGCCACGTAGTTGTCCCAGCTCAAGGGCTCGGGGTTGTGCAGGTTGAATACCGCTTGTTCCGGTTGATAACGACTGGCGTGGAAGGCGATGAATCGGGCGAGAAAGTCCACCGGCATCAAGTCGAAATTCAAGGTGAACTCCGGTACTTGGCCAAGCTGGATCGAGCCCTTGAGCATCAGCATCAGGCGATTCTTGTGCGGCTGACACACGCCCGTGAGGCTGTTGAAGCTGATGTTGCCGGGACGGTAGAGATTGACCCGCACACCAAGCTCCCGTGCCCTTTCGAGGATTCGCTCGCCGACCCATTTGGACAGGTTGTAGCCGTTCTTGATGTAGATCGGTGGTGTGAGTGCGGCCGGCAACTCAAGCACTCGGCCATCGGCGGATATCGTGCTGGAGGCCGAGAGCGTCGAGACGAAGTTGAAGATTTTTTTGCTGCGTCCTTCGCACAGGCGCAAACATTCGAAAATCGGCTCGACGTTGTCCCGGGCGAGCGACTCGTAATCGAGGACGTGATTGACGTTGGCCGCGTTGTGCACCAGAGCGCCAAACTCCTGATCCAGCCGCTGGTAAACCTCGGGCGCCAAACCGAGTTCCGGCCGTGTGACGTCTGCCGTGTAAACCCGCACCCGGCTCATATCCAGATGCTCCAGACGGTTCTCCCGTAACGCCTGGGCAAAGCGCTCGTTTGCCGATTGCCCGTTGCCGTCGCGAACCAGACAGGCGACTTCACTGGCGCCCCAGGCCAGCAATGCCTCAACGATGTGTACACCGACAAAACTGTTGGCACCGGTGACGATCACCTTGTGCACATCGCCCATGCGGCTGACGGGCATTGGCTGAATATCCAGCTCGCGGAAGGCATCGTGCATGGCCTGTTCGCTCAGCACTTCTTCGCTGCCGAAGCCGCGTACCAGTGTCGCCAGTTTCTCGAGGGTGGGCATTTCGATGAAGCGGTTGATCGAGATGCTGCGCCCGAACTCCTCGCGCAGTCGCAGGAGCATGCGCGACAGCAGGATCGAGTGCCCGCCCAGATTGAAGAAGCTTTCGTCGGTGGAAATGTCGCTCGCCGGCAGCTCCAGCAACTGCGCCCAGATTTCCAGCAGCAGGGCCTCATCGGCGTTGACGGGCAGGCGCCGTGAAGGGTTCTCGGTGACGCTCACCGGCAGATCCAGCAACGCCTTGCGGTCGACCTTGCCATTGCTGGCGTAAGGCATGCTTGCCAGCTCGGTCCATGCAACAGGGCGCATGTAGTCCGGCAGGTGCTGTGTCGCGTGGGCCCTCAACGCCTGGCGAGCGCTGCCGGGAAGGTCCTCTCGGGGCTGGGCAAGGAAAGCCAGAATCCGCCGCTGGCTATCGATGATCACGACAACCTGGCGATACAACTGGCTGTCGCGCAGGCAGCGCTCAATCTCTTCCGGCTCGACCCGGAAGCCGCGAATCTTCACCTGATTATCACGCCGACCGCACAGCTCGATCCCTTCAGCCGTCCACTTCGCCATGTCCCCGGTGCGATAGGCGCGCAGGGTCCGGTCATCAGGCAAGTTCAGTTCCAGATAACGCTCAGCCGTTTGCTGCGGGTTGTTCAGGTATCCAAGGCACACGCCCGGGCCGGCAATGTACAACTCGCCGACGGTCTGTTCGGCCACCGGTTGAAAATCGTCATCGAGAATCAACACCTGGCTGTTGGCGATTGGAGCGCCCAGCGAACGGTTGTGGTCGCCTGACTGGAGTTTGCGCGCGGTAATCAGCACCGTGGCCTCGGTGGGCCCGTAGAGGTTGTAGAGCTTGCACTGACGGCTCAGCTGCTCGATGACCCACGGCTCGCAGACATCGCCGCCGGTCATCACATGGTCCAGACACAGCAATTGCTCCAGCGGCAGGATGCTCAACAAGGCCGGCGGCAAAAACGCGTGGCTCAGTTGCCGATGACGAATCAGCTCCACCAGTTGCAGCGGATCGCGACGTTGGTCCTCGTCGGGCACGATCAGCTCGGCGCCTTGCAGCAGGGTCGGGAAGATGTCGATCAGCGATGAGTCGAAACTCAACGAAGAAAACTGCAACACCCGGCTCTGGCTGGTCAGCTGAACATAGTCGGCGTACCAGTGGGTGAAGTGCGCGAGGTTGGCCTGGCTGAGCAGCACGCCCTTCGGATGGCCGGTGGTGCCCGAGGTGTAGAGGGCCATGCATGGTGCATCGAGGTCGGGGCGCTGACGCATCAACGGTTGAGAGAGATCTGCTGCATGGGCGTCGATGCTGCTGATGTCCAGCCCTGGCATCTCGTTCGCCAGGGGGGGCTCGCCGTCATGCAGCAACAACACCGCCCCGGCATTCGACAGGATGTACTGCTGACGTTGCAACGGATGGCTCGGCTCCAGCGGTAAGTACACCGCGCCGCTGCCCAGGATCGCCAGGATTCCCGCATACAGCGCGCTGCATTTGGGCAGGCAGATCCCGACGACTATCGGGCGTTGATGCTGATCCAGCAGCGGTCGAAGACATTTCTGGATGGCGCGGCTGTGGGCGTGCAACTGGCGATAGTCGAGGGTGGTGCCATCAATGCTCAAGGCCGGACGGTCAGCATTCTGGATGCACTGTTGCTCCAGCCTTTCGATCATCGGCGTTTGCGCAAGTTGCTGCAGTCGTGGGTCGGCGGTGGCATTGAGGCGATGCACGAACGCGAGGCTGTCAAGGAACCGCAAACTCTCGATGCGCTCGAAGCGAACAGGTTCGGCGGGTTCGGCGAGCCGAAAATAGTCGACATCGCGCGAGTAGCGGCTGACCAGCAGCGCCACGTGGTCAACCAGTGCTGTCATGGCCTGCCTACGCAACGCCTGGCCGTTACCCGACGGCTCATCGGCGATGGGTACACGGGTCAGCAGCGTTGAGCCATGGCTGCACAACAGGTCCAGCGAAGGCAGGCCGGACGCCTGCGGCAGGCCAAGGCCCAATTGCAATGTCAGTCGTTGCGCCTGACAGGTGAACGGAGGTGACGTGCCATCGTCGATCAGTAGATCCGCAGGCCCCGACATTTCGTCGAGTGCGAACATCCGCGTCAGTGAGTGACCGTGTTGTTCGAGCTCCAATGCCAGCTCGGTCAGTGCCTGGCTTTGTCCGATGAGCAAGATGTCGAGACGTCTCATGATGGGCTCCTCGTCAAACCAGGTAGTCGCTGAGGGCGGTTTGTACGCACGGCGAATCGAGCAACGAACTGCTGTGGAAAAACCGCACAATGTTGGCCACCAGCGGGTGATGGCGACTTATCGGGAAGGCCAGTGCCGATACTTCGTTCCTGAGGGCGTGGCGCGCCGCGTCATTGATCTGCAGTGCGTCGATCAGGCAGAAGTCGAAGGATTTCTGGATGTCGTTGGTCAGGTAATGAGTAATGAACACCGGCAAGATCTGGGCGATGCACTGGCGGTCGTCTGCACTTGCGGCATGCCAGTAGATGCGTACCAGCCGCGCCCAAAAACCGGAGTGACGCCCCTCGTCCAGCAAGTGATCGGCCATCAGGCCCTTGATCGATTGCTTGACCGTGTCGTCCTTGGCAAACGCGGCGACATCACCGGTCACCGTGTTTTCGGCGATGGCCACGCAGATCAGTTCTACCGCGCTACGCAGGTGCTCAGGTGCGAGCGCCACGGCCGCCGGTATTGCTCGGCTCAGTTCGATTTCATCCGGCAATTCAATGGGGGTGATGCCGGTCAACGCGATGGTCTGTTGCATGAAATCCATCGCCACCAGTGCGTGATAGTCCTCGTCCACCACGACAGTCATGGCGTCGTAGCGGCAGGCGAACGGGAACTCGACCGCGAAGCGATTCTTGGCGATGCTGCGGGCGGTTTTGTCGACGATCTCGGTTTCGAAGATCACCACATCGTTGATGAACTTGTAGAGGGTCTGCACCAGGGCGAAGTCGCGCTGTTCCGGGCATTGGCGCACAAAGGTTTCGCTCAGCACCAGCGGTTGGCGGCTCAACGGGTAGATCAGTTTGTCGTCGTTTTCCAGCACACGGCGCGGGCGGGTGCGGATGGTCGCGCGGCTCTCCCAGGCATCAGCGAAGGATTGGTAGTCTGCGGCGTTCATGCGCTCACCTCCGTGACGGATACGTTCATGCTCAGGCGCAACCCGTCCCACAGGGCGATACGACTTTCCACGGCTGCGATGGCGCTGGCGTACACGTCTTCCTGCCGTTGCGGGTCGCTATCGACCAGTCGCGACAGGAGCTTTTCCGCTGCCGGGCCGTGGTCCTCGGAATCGACCTCAATGTGCCGTTCGAGGTAGTAACGGAAGGTCGGCGCCTGCTCGATGCCGATGCCCCAATCGTCGAGGATGCGCTGGAACATCTGCGGGATAACGCTCTCGCGACCGTGCAGAAACGCCGCCGCTACACTGTGACCCGGTGCATGCAGTGCGGTGTGTAGCGTATGGCGAACGAAATCCGCGGCCGCCGGATCGACCTTGATGCTCTGCAAGGCCACGTCGTAGCTCGCACCCTCTTGCTGCAGAGCCACGAAGCGTTCGATGGCAACGGTACAGGCGCCGACCTCGCGCATTGCATCCAGGTACAACTCGAAGTGGCTGTAATGACCCCGGGCCGGACGATCATCCGACTCCTCACCCAGTACGATCTCGTTGATCAACCGCGCGGCCTGGGGATCCTGCGGTGGCAGCCAGGGCAGTCGCACGCAGGTCAATTCCTGTTGCAGGCGCTTGGTCAGCGACATGAAGTCCCATACGGCAAACACGTGGGTTTCCATGAAGCGTCGCAGGACCGGCAGCGAATGTATTTCAGAGAAGATCGGGTGTTCGCTAAGTTCTGATTTTTTTTGAAGCAGACGTTCTTTAGTTGGTTTCATGGATGAGCCTGTAAATGATCCGGGGTGAGAAGTAATCAAGCACTGAAGTTCGCTGGAAGTTTTCTCCTGGCGAACGGGTACCTCAAACGTATTGATCTTTTTCAGTGCTATTGATGCCGAGTAGCTGAGGTGTTACTGCCGTTTGTGGTTGGCGGCGAAGAAAAACTAATACACATATAAAGTGTTGATCAAGTTGTTTTGTTATTATTTCAATATTCAACTTTTTCGAAGATGACAAGTTCCAATAAAACTTTTTATATTGGTTTTATTTTGGCGTAGTTACTCCTTCCGGCTTATGTAAGTCAGAATTAAATAAAGAGTGAATGCCTCACTCGAAGTAACTTTTTACGGGCGTCGTTGTGGGTGTCTGAGGGGGTGGAAGCGGGTCGCGAGTGATGCCGATCCTTCCGTTCCCGTGATGAGGCTCCTTCCTTCGCTTCTGGGGGCAGAGACTGCTCCATTCGCACGGAGCGTCACCCGTTTTTTGTCCTGGTTATCCAGAGTGGGCGTAAATCGAGGTGGCCGCCATTACTGAGGCATCACGCAAACGTTGCAATGGTCGGGTTTTAAGGCGGCGGGGCGTTGGGGCGCGGTATGGCGCCGCAAGGGCGGTGTGGTATGGGGGCGGGGGATTTGTAATCAAATCATTCGCGGAGCATTTGGGGGGGGGGAATGCGCGGCAAGCGAGGAAAACCCTTCGTTACATTCCCCGGGCTTGCCGCCGCGGGCTACTTCGACCTGTTCCTGGCTTGGACTTCAGGGCTGTTGAGGTAGCGCGTAATGACCTCGACCCCTCGGTTCAGGTGATGCTCGAGCAGCTGCACGGAGTGTTCGACGTCCCGGGCTTTGGCTGCCTGCAACAGTGCCTTGTGGTCATCCTGGGAGAGTTTGCCAAGGCCCATGGCTTCCAGGTTGAAACGCAGGAACCGTTCTTCTTCGATCAGGCCGTCTTCGACCAGTTTCAACAGCCGGCGATTCGGCGCCCGGGTGTAAAGCGCCATGTGGAACAGGCGATTGAGCCGACCGATTTCGGTGTAGTCGCTTTCCGTTTCCAGTGCATCGATGTAGCGGGCAGCCTGTTCGAGATCTTCGTCCTGGAGCAGTGGTACCGAGAGACGCAGGGCTTCGGATTCCAGCAGGATGCGCAGCGCGTAGGTTTCCACGGCATCGCCCTGTACCAGCGGCGCGACCACGGCGCCCTTATGGGCAACCACATTGAGCAACGATTGTGCTTCGAGTTGGCGCAAGGCTTCGCGTACAGGCATGCGGC
This sequence comes from Pseudomonas jessenii, assembly GCF_002236115.1. Classification (GTDB taxonomy): domain Bacteria; phylum Pseudomonadota; class Gammaproteobacteria; order Pseudomonadales; family Pseudomonadaceae; genus Aquipseudomonas; species Aquipseudomonas jessenii. Next base: position 7,296 of record NZ_NIWT01000006.1, read on the forward strand.
TGACGCCGAACAGGTCGGCGAGGTCTTGCTGGCGCAAGGCCGCACCGCAAGGAATGCGCCCGTCGAGTATGGCCGCGCGTAGGGTTTCTTCGATCACCGAGCGTGCCATGTGTGCAGGAATCGGCCCGTTGACCTTGATACTGCTGAGAGGGTTGGGCTTTTGTGTCACTAAACGCACCCTGATTGATGGAATATTTTTGGATCCAAATGACACTAGTGACTGGCTGACTGCTTGTCAAACAAGCTCTGGAGTGCCTTTCTTCCAGTTTAGCGCGCCGCCAGTGATCTCACCGTGCCATTGTCTTTTTCCGGGCTAACCTTCACCATTCGAACGACTCCCTCCTGCCTATCCAGGATGCCTCGCATTGGTGGCAAGTTTAACGATCCCCCGGGTTTTACGCTGGCTGTGCAGCGCATTGCTGCTGACTGGCGTGATGCTGGGCAGCTTGAGCGCCGATTGGGATTTTTCCCTGATCAGCCGGCGAGCGCAGGCATTGTACGGACCTTTGGGAGAAGGTCAGCAGCGCATTAATGATTGGCAATACTTGTTGACCAGCCAGAAGCAGATCGGCGAGCTGGAACAACTCAATGTGGTCAATCGCTTCTTCAACAAACAGCTGCGATACGTCGAAGACATGGATCTGTGGCATGAAGTCGACTACTGGGAAACCCCGATCGAAGCCCTCTGGAAAGGCGCCGGCGACTGTGAAGACTACGCTATTGTCAAGTACTTCAGCCTGCGACACCTCGGTGTAGCCAGTGAAAAGCTGCGTATCACCTATGTCAAGGCACTGACCCAGAACCGTGCGCACATGGTGCTGACCTACTACTCGAGTCCGGAGGCCGAGCCCCTGGTGCTCGACAGCCTGATTGATGCAATCAAGCCGGCCAGCCAACGAAAGGATTTGCTGCCGGTCTACTCTTTCAACGCGGAAGGGATGTGGTTACCGGGTGCCAAGAGCAATAAAAAGGTCGGCGATACCAAACGCCTTTCGCGTTGGCAGGATGTGTTGAAAAAAATGCAGGCCGAAGGATTCCCGGTCGAGACGACTAACTAGGAGCACGTGCTCAGATGTCTTTGTTCAAACAGCTGTTGATTGCTATCTGTCTGTTCCTGGTGGTCGCCTTCACCGGCAGTTTCATGGTCAGTCTGGAGAGCTCGCGTACTCAGTACGTCAACCAGTTGCGCTCCCATGCCCAGGACGCTGCGACGGCGCTGGCGCTGTCCCTGACACCGAACATCGACGACCCGGCGATGGTCGAGTTGCTGGTCAGCTCGATTTTCGACAGCGGTTACTACGCGAGCATCCGCGTGGTCGATGTGAAGACCAATCAGACCCTGGTCGAGCGCACGGGCATTCCGGCGGTCAACAATGTTCCGGACTGGTTCGTCAAACTGATCGGCCTGGAGCCCGCCGGTGGTGATGCGATCGTCAGCCGTGGCTGGGAGCAGGCTGCCCGGGTCGAGGTGGTCAGCCACCCGATGTTCGCGCTGGCCAAGCTATGGCAAAGCGCTTTGGGCAGCCTGGGCTGGTTGCTGCTATGTGGCGCGGTCAGTGCGGTACTGGGCGCATTGTTGCTGCGTCAGCAATTGAGACCGCTGGATTACATGGTCAAGCAATCCCACGCTATCGCCCGGCGGGAATTCCTCAGCCTGCCAGAACTGCCGCGCACCCCCGAACTTCGCCGGGTAGTGCAGGCCATGAACCAGATGGTCGAGAAGCTCAAGGCGCTGTTTCAGGAGCAGGCGGAGCGCAGTGAAAAATTGCGGGTCGAGTCCTATCAGGACTCGTTGACCGGGTTGGCCAACCGGCGTTATTTCGAGATGCAATTGAATGCGCGGGTAAGCAACCCGGAGCAGGCCAGTTCCGGTTACCTGCTGCTGTTGCGGGTCAAGGATCTGGCCGGTCTCAACCAGCGCCTTGGTGGTCAGCGCACCGATGAAGTGCTCAAGGCCGTCGGCGAGCAATTGTCCCGCGAGTGCGCCAAATACCCGGAAACCCAAAACCTGGTCACCCGTATCCGCGGTGGCGAATTTGCCGTACTGGCACCGGGACTGGTGCGCACAGAAGCGCTGCAATTGGCACAGAACCTCGACAGCGCCTTGGCCAGTCTTCACGCTACCGGCGCCACCGATGTGGCTGCCGTAGCCTCTATCGGCCTGGCGCCTTTTGCTCACGGCGACTCGCCGCAAGCCGTGCTCAGCCTCGGCGATCAGGCACTGGCGCAGGCCGAAGGCCAGGGCGAGCAAAATTGGGCCTGTATCGAACACAGCCTTGCGGCCAGTGTCGGCGACGATCACCACGCCTGGCACCTCATGCTCGACCAGGCGCTGACACAGCAGCGTTTCGAGCTGTATTTCCAACCGGTCGTGGCCGCTCAGGACACGCAACTGGTGTTGCACTACAAAGTGTTGTCGCGACTGCTCGACGAACACGGCCAGACCATCCCCGCCGGGCGTTTTCTGCCTTGGCTGGAGCGCTTCGGCTGGACTGCACGTCTGGATCGGCTGATGCTCGAGCGGGTATTGGAGCAAATGAGCGGGCATGAGGAATCGCTGGCGCTGAACCTGTCGTCGGCTACCCTGGCCGATCCGCAGGCGCAAAACAAAATCTTCGAGATACTGCGCTCGCATTCCAACCTCGGCCCGCGTCTGACCCTGGAAATTGGCGAAGAGCAACTGCCTGATCAGGCAGTGCTGGAGCAACTGACCCGGCGCCTGCGCGAACTGGGGTTCTCCCTGAGCCTGCAACGTTTCGGTGGCCGCTTCAGCATGATCGGCAACCTGGCCCGGTTGGGTCTGGCGTACCTGAAAATCGATGGCAGCTACATTCGGTCGATTGATCTGGAGAGTGACAAACGCCTGTTCATCGAGGCGATCCAGCGAGCGGCGCACAGCATTGACTTGCCCCTGATTGCCGAGCGGGTCGAGACAGAAGGGGAGTTGTCGGTGATTCGCGAGATGGGGTTATACGGTGTACAGGGCCAGTTGTTCGGCGAGCCAAAACCCTGGGCCTGATGTGATCGCCCCCACGCCATGCGTGGGAATGATCGCAGGGGCGCGTCAGATCAGCCCGGTCTCCTCATCATCGATCAATTGGCTCAAGCCACCCAAGGCTTCACGGGCCTGGTTCCGGTCCATGAGCTTGGCCTGGGCCGCCGTCGGCAGGTCGGTGACGCGGATCACGCCTTTCTGCGTCAGCACCTGAATCAAGTCGTCGAGTACCCGGATCATTTCCAGGTCACTTTGCTTGAGCTGTTTGAGGCTGTTTTCCACAGCCGCGTTGGCAAACCAGGCCTGGATCTCATGATTGTCGGCCGCCAGCGTTTCCGTGGCCTCCGCGTAGGCGGCGGGTTCCACGCGTACCAACAGGCCCTGCGCATCGCGTTGCACGTAAAACATTGAGCATCCCTCAGAATTGAACCAGCGTCATGCTGTCAGCAGCATAGGTCAACTGCATGCCAGTATGTGGCGCAGCGACGAAATCGTCACCGGGCAGCGAATGCAAACGTGACGGCCGCCCCATAGGGAGCGGCCGTTATCACGCATCAGCTGTTGTTGTGATCGATCTTGATGGTCGGGTCACTACCGGCAATCAGGTTGTGCAGGTTGGCGCTGGACCAGTTGTTGCCTTCCAGTTTGATCGTCACGTCCGGTGTGGCGGCGGCCGCATTGCCCGAGTTGAACTGGCCGGTTGTGCTGACTTGCAGCGACGACACGCCATCGACCGTGGAGATCTTCAGGAAGTTGTCGATGGTGCTGCCGGTTTCACCCTGCAACAGATCGCGCAGGTCGATCCGGTCGCCTTCGCTGGCCTTGAAGTCCTTGATCACGTCGTTGCCGGTGTCGCCCGCTTTCCAGACGAAGGTATCACCACCGGAACCACCGATCAGGATGTCGTTGCCCTGTCCACCCATCAACGTGTCGTTGCCGGTACCCCCGAGCAGGATGTCATTGCCCTTGCCTCCGTCGAGGGTGTCGTTACCGCCCAAACCGAACAGGATGTCATTGCCCGCCCCGCCCAGCAGGGTGTCGTTGCCGTCATGGGCACCGGACACATCGAACGCGTTGTAATGCTCGGTGATGTACTGGTGCACATTGCTGGTGGTGACGTTGCTGACGTCCACACCGGATTGCTGCGCCACGAAGGCTTGCATTGCCTGGTAACCCTCGCCGGCAATGCCGTTGAAGCTCACCAGATCGCCGAACAGAAGGTCGTTGCCGTCGCCACCGCTGACGGTGTCGTGACCCGGCATCGTCGCTTCAGTGTGGCCGATGATCGAGTTGGCCAGGTCCTTCGGATCAATGTTGGTTTGTGGCGATTGATTCGAGTCGTACGGCTTCAGGTCGTTGAGGCTCACTCCGCTGTTGAGGCCAATCGCCTCGACATTCGACAGGTTGCTCAGCAACGTAAAGCTGCCGGTGGAGTTGCTGGTGGTGTCCCCGTCGGTGCTGTTGCCGTCGCCGTCACGACCCGAGAACTCGTAGGTACCGTCACCCTGGGCATGCAGATAGCCGAAGTCCTTGGATGACCAGCTACTTCCGTTTCCGTTGCCATTGCCATTGCCATTGCCATTGCCATTGCCGTTGCCGTTGTTGCCGTTGCTGCTCTTGGTCCAGACCGTCACATAGCCCGAGGCGGTAATGTCGATCTGGTGCGTGCTGTCGGGGAACAGGCTGATCGCTGTGCCCAGCTGATAGTTGCTGGTGGTGATCAGGCTATCGAGTGTTGTGCTGCCATACAGAGTCGGGTTGGTCGACTCGCCGCTCTGGTAGTAAGTCGGCTTGCCGTCAGTAATGAAATACGTGAGGTTCGTCGCCCCGATGTTGGCCACGGCGTCCGCACTCTGGAACCAGTTGGCCGTGGTTTTGAACACGTCCTCGTAGTTGGTGCCGCCACCGGATGACATCGAGTCCAGAGTCGCCTTCAACTGAGTCAGCGCATTCGGGTCTTTGAGGTTCACCGATACCGACTTGTTGACCTGGGTGTCGAAGTCCACCAGGAAGATGTTCACCGTACCCGAGTTGCTGCCCAGGCTTTGCTTGAGGGTGTTGAACACCGACGTCAGCTGGTCCTTGGCCGAGTTGATCGACGAGGAACTCATACTGCCGGAGCTGTCGACCATGAACGCGATGTTGTAGTTGGTGCCCGGCACCACGGTCAGGCCGCCGATGTCGGCGACGATGATGTCATTGCCGTCGGTGCCGGTGATGGTGTCATCGGCCGCCGTGGCGGTGACGGCGTTGTAGACTGCCGGGTACACAGTCACGGGAATCTGCGAAGTGCTGCTGGCCGAACCACCCAGGGCCTCGGTGGAGGTCGAGGTCACGGTCAGGTTGAACTGGCCGTTGTAGTACGGTGGTGGAGTGACAGTCAGAGAGCCGAGGCTCCAGCCCGTCACGTTGGCCTCGCCATTGGTCGCGGTGACCGTGAAGGTATGTCCCGCGCCGTCGGTGAGCATCGAGCCGACCGGCATGCCGCTGATCTTCAGGCTCAGGCTTTCCGAGCCGTCGGTGTCGGTCAGCGCGGTGGTGATGGCGGACAATTTCACACTGGTGCCTTCGGCGCCGGTGTTGAGTTTGTAACCGTCGTAGTAGCCTTCGCCATTGGAGCCGTGCAAGTCGGACACGGTCACGCCGGCATTCACCAGATCTGACACGCTAGTGTAAATCGGTACGCCGGCACTGCTCAGGTCGATCGGCGTGCTGCCATTGACCGACAGGTTGACGTCATAGCTGCCCGGGCCGCTCTGGTTGTGGTGGTAGATGTCCAGGGTGTAGTAGCCGCTGGTGGTCGGGGTGTACGAACCATTGAGGTTGCCGCCCGCGCCCCACGTGATCGCGGCCACGTTCTTGCCTCCGATAGTCACCAGCAGGCTGTCATCGCCAACACCGCTGAAGGTATAGGTCTTGCCGGCTTCGAGGTAGATCAGGCCGGAGGTTTTCGACGCCGTACCGGCGGTCACGCTACCGTCGGACTGCACGTTGGTCACGGTGCCTTTGGAGTTCGGTGTGCCAGCGGCGTCGATCACGTTTTTCAGCGTGGTCGAGTCCGCGCCGTTGCCGCTGGTGCCCAGGCCCGACAGACCGGTCCAGACTTCCTTGATCAGCCCGGTGGACCTCACGCTGTTGTCGGCAACGCTCAGGGTCGGGGTATCCGCCACTGGGGTGATGTCGATCTTGATCGTGCCGGTGTTGCCCAGCGCCTGGCCGTCGGTTGGCTGGAACTTGATCTGTGCGTAGTCGGTCTGGTTGTTGCCCAGGTTGGTACCGCCGTATCCGTCTACGCCCGATTCGTTGGCATCCGGCATGAAGCGCAGTTTGCCAGCGTCGATGTCGGCTTTGCTGAAGGTCTGGTCGGCGGCGACATCTTTCCAGGTCGAGCCGTCCAGGTACTGCAGTTTACCCTCGCCCGGCAGCTGGGTGATTTTCACGCCCTGGCTGGTGGCCGGACTGTCGACGTCGCTGACGCCGAAGGTCGACCAGCCGAGGATCAGTGGCGTGTCTTCGGTGCCGGTGACGTTGACCGGTGCTGCGACCGGTGCGTCATTGACCGCCACCACGTTGACCGTGGTGGTCGCGGTGTTGGAGTAGTTGCTGCCATCGGTCACCGTCACGGTGATGATGCGCGGCACTGTGCTCGGATCTTCACTGTTGTTGGTGAAGGTGATGTTCTTGATCTGCTGCATGTAGTCGGCCAGCGTTGCGCTACCCGACAAGGTCAGCGTGACGGTGCCATTGGTGCTGTTGGCATTGATGGTGATGCCGTTGACGCTGTTGCCCAGGTTCAGCGCATCGCCGTCCTGACGATTGGTCAGCACGATGGTCGCGCCGGTCAGCAAGGTGCTGTCCGGGTCGGTGATGCTCAGGTCGGTATCGCCGATCGACACGCCAGGGCCGGCAGTGTTTTCGGTGAACGTCACCTTGTAGTCGACTCCGGTAGCGCCACTGGAGTTGTTGGCGTCGAGGTCCAGTACTGGTGGTGCATCGTTGTCGATGATCGAAGTGCTGACGCTGCCGTTGGACGCGCTGATCGCCAGGCTCTCGAAGTTGCCACCGGTGGCCGAGTCGATCTTGACCACGAAGTTTTCGGTGCCTTCGGTGATCTTGCCATCGATGGTCGAAATGTCGAACGGCACGCTGCTGACACCCGCCGGGATCTTCACGGTGTACACACCGGTGAAGTCAGAACCGTCGGCGGCGGTACCGCTGTAGACGATATTCAGCGTCACTTCGGTCTGGGCCGGGTGAGTCAGGCTGACGGTGTAACTGGCGGTCTGGCCTTCGGTTACCGAGGTGCTGCCGCTGATGCTGACAGTGGTGGTGTCCTGGAAGTCACTGACGCTGGTCGACGCGGGAGTCTTATCCGTGCCGATGGCTTCAAGGTTGCCGCCGCTGGCGGTCTTGATGGATTCGCTAACGGTTGGCGCGCCGATGTAGACGTCGTTGCCGACCGTCACCGGCAGGGTGCCGGAGCTCTGGCCTTCGGCGATGGTGATGACCTTGCCGCTGTCCAACGTCACGGTGACCGGACCGTTCTGCGCGGTGACCGGCTTGCCCTGGGCATCGGTCAGCGTGGCGGTGTAGGTGATGGTGCCGTTTTCGTCCACGCTCGGGGTCGCGGTCAAGGTCACCGTAGTGGTGTCGTTGACGTCGGTAACCGTGGTTTCCACGGGGGTCTTGATCGGGTTGATCGCTTCGAGGTTGCCGCCGTCAGCCGATTTAATCGACTCGGTCACGGTGGTCGGACCTTTGTAAACGTCGTTGCCCACGATGACCGGCAAGCTGCCGGAGCTCTGGCCTTCGGCGATGGTGATGACCTTGCCGCTGTCCAACGTCACGGTGACCGGACCGTTTTGTGCGGTGACCGGTTTGCCCTGGGCATCGGTCAACGTGGCGGTGTAGGTGATGGTGCCGTTCTCATCCACGCTCGGGGTGGCGGTCAGGGTCACGGTGGTGGTGTCGTTGACGTCATTGACCGTGATGGTTACTGGCGTTGTGTTTGGCGACACCAATTCCAGGTTGCCGCCCACCGCGTCCTTGATGGATTCGGTGACGGTGGTCGGACCTTTGTAAACGTCGTTGCCCACAATGACCGGCAAGCTGCCGGAGCTCTGGCCTTCGGCGATGGTGATGACCTTGCCGCTGTCCAACGTCACGGTGACCGGACCGTTCTGCGCGGTGACCGGTTTGCCCTGGGCATCGGTCAAGGTCGCGGTGTAGGTGATGGTGCCGTTTTCGTCCACGCTCGGGGTCGCGGTCAAGGTCACCGTAGTGGTGTCGTTGACATCGGTAACCGTGGTTTCCACGGGGGTCTTGATCGGATCGATGGACTCGAGGTTGCCGCCCACCGCGTTTTTGATGGATTCGGTGACGGTGGTCGGGCCCTTGTAGAGGTCGTTGCCGACCGTCACCGGCAAGGTGCCGGAGCTCTGGCCTTCGGCGATGGTGATGACCTTGCCGCTGTCCAACGTCACGGTGACCGGACCGTTCTGCGCGGTGACCGGTTTGCCCTGGGCATCGGTCAAGGTCGCGGTGTAAGTGATGGTGCCGTTTTCGTCCACGCTTGGAGTGGCGGTCAGGGTCACGGTGGTGGTGTCGTTGACATCGGTAACCGTGGTGCTGACCGGAGCCTTGATCGGATCGATGGACTCGAGGTTGCCGCCCACCGCGTCCTTGATGGATTCGGTGACGGTGGTCGGGCCCTTGTAGACGTCGTTGCCGACCGTCACCGGCAAGCTGCCGGAGCTCTGGCCTTCAGCGATGGTGATCACCTTGCCGCTGTCCAACGTCACGGTGACCGGACCGTTCTGCGCGGTGACCGGTTTGCCTTGGGCATCGGTCAACGTGGCGGTGTAGGTGATGGTGCCGTTCTCATCCACGCTTGGAGTGGCGGTCAAGGTCACGGTGGTGGTGTCGTTGACATCGGTAACCGTGGTTTCCACCGGGGTCTTGATCGGGTTGATCGCTTCGAGGTTGCCGCCGTCAGCCGATTTAATCGACTCGGTCACGGTGGTCGGACCTTTGTAAACGTCGTTGCCCACGATGACCGGCAAGCTGCCGGAGCTCTGGCCTTCGGCAATGGTGATGACCTTGCCGCTGTCCAACGTCACGGTGACCGGACCGTTCTGCGCGGTGACCGGTTTGCCCTGGGCATCGGTCAACGTGGCGGTGTAGGTGATGGTGCCGTTCTCATCTACGCTCGGGGTGGCGGTCAGGGTCACGGTGGTGGTGTCGTTGACGTCATTGACCGTGATGGTTACTGGCGTTGTGTTTGGCGACACCAATTCCAGGTTGCCGCCCACCGCGTCCTTGATGGATTCGGTGACGGTGGTCGGACCTTTGTAGACGTCGTTGCCCACCGTCACCGGCAAGCTGCCGGAGCTCTGGCCTTCAGCGATGGTGATGACCTTGCCGCTGTCCAACGTCACGGTGACCGGACCGTTCTGCGCGGTGACCGGTTTGCCTTGGGCATCGGTCAACGTGGCGGTGTAGGTGATGGTGCCGTTCTCATCCACGCTCGGGGTCGCGGTCAGGGTCACCGTGGTGGTGTCGTTGACGTCATTGACCGTGGTGGTTACTGGCGTTGTATTTGGTGACACCAATTCCAGGTTGCCGCCCACCGCGTCCTTGATGGATTCAGTGACGGTGGTTGGACCTTTGTAAACGTCGTTGCCCACCGTCACCGGTAGGGTGCCGGAGCTCTGGCCTTCGGCAATGGTGATGACCTTACCGCTGTCGAGGGTCACGGTGACCGGACCGTTTTGCGCGGTGACCGGTTTGCCTTGGGCATCGGTCAGCGTGGCGGTGTAAGTGATGGTGCCGTTTTCGTCCACGCTCGGGGTGGCGGTCAAGGTCACGGTGGAGGTGTCGTTGACGTCATTGACCGTGGTGGTTACTGGCGTTGTGTTTGGTGACACCAGCTCCAGGTTGCCACCGTCGGCCGACTTAATCGACTCGGTCACGGTGGTCGGACCTTTGTAGACGTCGTTGCCGACCGTCACCGGCAGGGTGCCGGAACTCTGGCCTTCGGCGATGGTGATGACCTTGCCGCTGTCCAACGTCACGGTGACCGGACCGTTCTGCGCGGTGACCGGTTTGCCTTGGGCATCGGTCAGCGTGACGGTGTAAGTGATGGTGCCGTTCTCGGCCACGCTCGGGGTGGCGGTCAGGGTCACGGTGGAGGTGTCGTTGACGTCATTGACCGTGATGGTTACTGGCGTTGTGTTTGGCGACACCAATTCCAGGTTGCCGCCCACCGCGTCCTTGATGGATTCAGTGACGGTGGTCGGACCCTTGTAGAGGTCGTTGCCGACCGTCACCGGCAGGGTGCCGGAGCTCTGGCCTTCGGCAATGGTGATGACCTTGCCGCTGTCGAGGGTCACGGTGACCGGACCGTTCTGCGCGGTGACCGGCTTGCCCTGGGCATCGGTCAGCGTGGCGGTGTAGGTGATGGTGCCGTTTTCGTCCACGCTTGGAGTGGCGGTCAAGGTCACGGTGGTGGTGTCGTTGACGTCGGTAACCGTGGTGCTGACCGGGGTCTTGATCGGATCGATGGACTCGAGGTTGCCGCCCACCGCGTCTTTGATGGATTCGGTGATGGTGGTCGGACCCTTGTAGACGTCGTTGCCGACCGTCACCGGCAGGGTGCCGGAGCTCTGGCCTTCGGCAATGGTGATGACCTTGCCGCTGTCCAACGTCACGGTGACCGGACCGTTCTGCGCGGTGACCGGCTTGCCCTGGGCATCGGTCAGCGTGGCGGTGTAAGTGATGGTGCCGTTCTCGGCCACGCTCGGGGTGGCGGTCAGGGTCACGGTGGTGGTGTCGTTGACGTCATTGACCGTGATGGTTACTGGCGTTGTGTTTGGCGACACCAATTCCAGGTTGCCGCCCACCGTGTCCTTGATGGATTCAGTGACGGTGGTCGGACCCTTGTAGAGGTCGTTGCCGACCGTCACCGGCAGGGTGCCGGAGCTCTGGCCTTCGGCGATGGTGATGACCTTGCCGCTGTCGAGGGTCACGGTGACCGGACCGTTTTGCGCGGTAACCGGTTTGCCTTGGGCATCGGTCAGCGTGGCGGTGTAGGTGATGGTGCCGTTTTCGTCCACGCTCGGGGTCGCGGTCAAGGTCACCGTGGTGGTGTCGTTGACATCGGTAACCGTGGTTTCCACGGGGGTCTTGATCGGATCGATGGACTCGAGGTTGCCGCCCACCGCGTCCTTGATGGATTCGGTGACGGTGGTCGGGCCCTTGTAGAGGTCGTTGCCCACCGTCACCGGCAGGGTGCCGGAGCTCTGACCTTCAGCGATGGTGATCACCTTGCCGCTGTCGAGGGTCACAGTCACCGGACCGTTCTGCGCGGTAACCGGGGCACCGTTTTTGTCGGTCAGCGTCGCGGTGTAGGTGATGGTGCCGTTCTCATCCACGCTCGGGGTGGCGGTCAAGGTCACCGTAGTGGTGTCGTTGACGTCATTGACCGTGGTGGTTACTGGCGTTGTGTTTGGCGACACCAATTCCAGGTTGCCGCCCACTGCGTTCTTGATGGATTCGGTGACGGTGGTCGGGCCCTTGTAGAGGTCGTTGCCCACCGTCACCGGCAAGCTGCCGGAGCTCTGGCCTGCAGCGATGGTGATCACCTTGCCGCTGTCCAACGTCACGGTGACCGGACCGTTCTGCGCGGTGACCGGCTTGCCCTGGGCATCGGTCAGCGTGGCGGTGTAGGTGATGGTGCCGTTTTCGTCCACGCTCGGGGTCGCGGTCAGGGTCACCGTTGTGGTGTCAATCGAGTCAGTGATGGTGGTCACAGCCGGCGTGGTGTTCGGCACCAAGTTCTCGAAGTTGCCGCCGGTGGTACTGGTGATGGTGGTGCTGACGGTGCTGCCGTTGTTATAGACGTCGTTGGCCGCAGTCGGGACGTTCACGCTGCCGCTGGTCTGGCCCGCGTCGATGGTAATGACCGAGCCGTTGCTCAAGGTCACGATCATCGGCGTGCCGGCCGGGTTGCTCAGGGTCGCGGTGTAGGTGATCTGGCCGCCTTCGGTGATGTTGCCGGTGGCGGTCAAGGTCAGCCCTGTGTTGTCCACGGAATCGGTGATGGTGGTCACGGCTGGTGTGGTGTTCGGCACCAGGCTCTCGAAGTTGCCGCCGGTGGTGCCGGTGATCGTGGTGCTGACGGTGCTGCCGTTGACATAAACATCATTGGCCGCAGTCGGCACGTTCACGCTGCCGCTGGTCTGGCCCGCGTCGATGGTAATGACCGAGCCGTTGCTCAAGGTCACGATCATCGGCGTGCCGGCCGGGTTGCTCAGGGTCGCCGTGTAGGTGATCTGGCCGCCTTCGGTGATGTTGCCGGTGGCGGTGAGGGTCAGGCCGGTGCTGTCCACGGAGTCGGTGATGGTGGTCACGGCTGGCGTGGTGTTCGGCACCAGGTTTTCGAAGTTGCCGCCGGTGGTGCCGGTGATCGTGGTGCTGACGGTGCTGCCGTTGACATAAACATCATTGGCCGCAGTCGGGACGTTCACGCTGCCGCTGGTCTGGCCCGCGTCGATGGTAATGACCGAGCCGTTGCTCAAGGTCACGGTCATCGGCGTACCAGCCGGGTTGCTCAGGGTCGCGGTGTAGGTGATCTGGCCGCCTTCGGTGATGTTGCCGGTGGCCGTCAAGGTCAGCCCTGTGTTGTCCACGGAATCGGTGATGGTGGTCACGGCTGGTGTGGTGTTCGGCACCAGGTTTTCGAAGTTGCCGCCGGTGGTGCCGGTGATGGTGGTGCTGACGGTGCTGCCGTTGTTATAGATGTCGTTGGCCGCAGTCGGGACGTTCACGCTGCCGCTGGTCTGGCCCGCTTCGATGGTAATGACCGAGCCATTGCTCAAGGTCACGGTCATCGGCGTACCAGCCGGGTTGCTCAGGGTCGCGGTGTAGGTGATCTGGCCGCCTTCGATGATGTTGCCGGTGGCGGTGAGGGTCAGGCCGGTGTTGTCCACGGAATCGGTGATGGTGGTCACGGCCGGCGTGGTGTTGGGCACCAGGTTTTCGAAGTTGCCGCCGGTGGTACTGGTGATGGTGGTGCTGACGGTGCTGCCGTTGTTAAAGACGTCATTGGCCGAGGTCGGCACGTTCACGGAGCCGCTGGTCTGGCCGGCGGCGATGGTGATGGTCGAGCCGTTGGACAGAGTGACGGTTACTGGCGTCTGTGCTGGATTGGTCAGGGTCGCGGTGTAGGTGATCTGGCCGCCTTCGGTGACGGTGTTACCGGCCGTCAGGGTGACCGTGGTGGTGTCGAGGGTATCGGTGACCTGGGTCACGGCCGGGGTCGTCGGCGGCGTCACAGTGATGCCGCTGCCGCCGCTGGTGCCGGTGACAGTTACATCGATCTGGGTCGCGTCGTTATAGACAGTGTCGTTCGCAGCCAATGGCACGTTGACGGTGCCGGTGGTCGCGCCTGCGGGAATCACGATCACGGCGCCGTTGGACAGCGTGACAGTCAGGTCGGTCAGTGGTGCTTGGGTCAGGGTCGCGGTGTACACCAGCACGCCACCGGCCTCGGTGATGGTCGGCGTGGCACTGAGGCTGAGGGCTGACTCACTCGGGGTATTGGCGTTGGTATTAGCGTTGGTATTAGCGTTGGTATTGGCGTTGGTGGCCTGGCCACCCGGGATTTCCAGAGTCGTTTGCCCGGCAGTGTTGATACCCGCAGTCGGGAAGCCGATGGTCGGATCGACGCGGCCAGCGGTGGCGTCGAGCATCACGGAGCTGTGACCACCACCGACGGCACCACCAGAACTTGCGGCAACCGGGCCGGCAGCGGTGGCTTCAAGGTCTTTTGTCGGGTCGGCACCGGCAGCAATGGCCTGTTGCAGCTCTTCTACCGAAGGCGCGGCTTGCGCGGTGGCAGCTGCCAGGTCAGTGCTGGAGTCTGGAGCGTCAGCGCTCCACTGAGTGTCACGACCCAGATCCAGGGTGCGGCCATCGGCCAGTTCCAGGGACACGGCGCCGGAAAGGCCAGTGTCTATCTGGTCGCCGGCAAACAGTTTGTCGCCTTCAACGAGAACGCGGCGGATGCCCTCGGGGGACACCACGAAAACCTGACCAACAATGCTTTTGACGATGGCAACAACACTGCTCATTGAAGACTCTCCGGGGTGTCACGTTCAGTTGACTTCCATGGACCTGATGGCATTTGTCTGTGCCGACCAGTCTGGACGTACATTGCAAAATAGATGCACAAATTTGACGCATCAAATCGTCAATATATTGGCTATATTTTTTCGTTATTAACTTTATGCCAAACTATTGACCTTCCTCGAGCCATCCTAAACAATCGTCCCAGTAATGTCACATTGATATTTCGGCTGTGACTCGTCCTCGGTATGTGATCCAGTTCCGCTTTTTGAACTTTCCGACATACGGTCATTCCGCTTGCCATCTTTCGACGCAGCGCGTTCTTTTGCTGTGATTCAAGACAAGAAGTTCTGGGAAATTCCTACAATGCGTTCGCCTTTGTTCATGGCAATACCTTTCGTCCTCGCCGCGTCTTTTGTGCAGGCGCAGTCCTTACCAGAAGCCATGCAACAAGCGCTGGATGTCCATCCGGAAGTTCAGGCGGGTGTCAACAGTCGGTTGGCTGCGGATTATCAGTTGAAGGCTGCAAAAGGTGGATATTTGCCACGGGTCGACCTGCTGGGCGGTTATGGTCGTGAAGGCACCGATAGCGTGACGACGCGAACGGACGGCAGCAACAATCACTGGCAAACCCTGAATCGCAGTGAGTCAAATTTACGTCTGACCCAAATGGTTTTTGACGGTTTTGCGACGTCCAGCGAAGTGGGGCGTCAACAAGCCACTGTCAACTCCCGCGCCTACTCGCTGCTGAGTACTTCCGAGCGCACCGGGCTGACCGTGGCCCAGGTCTATCTCGACGTGCTGACTCGTCGCGAATTCGTACGTCTGGCCGAGGACAACCTCAAGAGCCACCAGCGCATTTACGACCAGATCCAACTGCGCACCCAGCGTGGCGTCGGCAGTGGCGCCGACCTTGATCAGGCGGAGGCGCGGATGGCCCAGGCGCGCAACAACCTGATCACCGAGCAGACCAACCTGGCTGACGCCGAAACCAACTACCTCTCCGCTGTTGGCCAGATGCCCGATCAACTGGAACGCCCGGCGAGTTTCATGGCGCTGATGCCGGCCAACCTGAATGAAGCCCGTGCGCAGATGCTGGAAAACAGCCCGATCCTGCGTTCGGCCGAATCCGATATCGCCGCTGCCGAGAAGCAGTACGACACGGCCAAGTCGACGTTCTACCCGCGCTTCGATGCTGAGTTGGGTCGCTCCGCGGACAACGACATTGATGGTCAGAACGGCCACAACAACGAATGGCAGGCCATGCTGCGCATGCGCTTCAATCTGTATGCCGGCGGCAGCAACAAGGCCGATCTGGAATCCAAGTCCTACCTGTCGAACCAGGCGCTGGACATCCGCAACAACGCCCTGCGCCAATTGAATGAAGAGCTGGGCCTGGCCTGGAACGCCCTGAACAACGCCAACGCGCAAGTGCCGATCGCCCAGCAATACGTCGACCACAGCACCGCCGTGCGTACCGCTTACCAGCGTCAGTTCAGTCTCGGCGAGCGCACCCTGCTCGATTTGCTCGACAGTGAGAACGAACTGTTTTCCTCCTCCCGCCGTCTGGCGGAGATCAAGAACATTCAGTTATTTACTCAGTACCGAATCAAGGCGACCATGGGCGAATTGCTCAAGAGCCAGGGAGTGGTCGCACCATTGGCATCCGTTGTGCAGAACGACATGAAGCCCAAGGTCCAATTGCCCGGTATGAATTAAGCAGGACCTTCATTGTTCAATTGTTAGCCAAGAGTGCCGAGCGTGGAATCAGAAGTCAGTCGGGTTCAACTCATTCATGATCCGCGCGCGTTGCATGACGATCCGTTGCTGGATGGTCTGCTCGCTCTTTGCATGCTGCACCAGAAACCTGCCAGCGCGGCAATGCTGACCACCGGCCTGCCGCTGCCCGAGCAACGCTTGAGTGTCGAGTTGCTGCCTCGTGCGGCCGCTCGCGCGGGGCTGCAAGGTCGGGTGCTGCAACGCAAGCTGGAAGATATTCCGGCGATCGCGATGCCAGCATTGTTGTTGCTCAGGGACGGTCGAAGTGCCGTCCTGCTCGGCTGGCAAGGCGAAGATCAGGTACGGGTGCTGCTCAGCGAAAGCGACGGCGGTGAGTCCCTGGTCAGCCGTGACCTGCTGGCCGATGACTACACCGGCAAAGTCTTTTTCGCCCAGCCGCAGCACAAGTTCGACGTCAATCACGGCACGCTGATTCCGCGTGCGCGCTCGTGGTTCCGCGACACTCTCAAGCGTTCGCGCTGGTTGTACGCCGATGCCATCGCCGCCAGTTTTCTGATCAACATCATTGCCATGGCCGCGCCGTTGTTCGTGATGAACGTCTACGACCGTGTCGTGCCAAACCAGGCCGAAGCGACGCTCTGGGTGCTGGCACTCGGCATCACGGGCGCCTACCTGTTCGACCTGATCCTGAAAAGCCTGCGTAGCCTGTGCCTGGACCTGGCCGGCAAGAAAACCGACCTGATTATCTCGGCCACGCTGTTCGAGCGCATCGTTGGCATGGCCATGAAATACCGGCCGGCGCGGGTCGGCAGCTTTGCCCAGAACATCCATGAGTTCCAGAGCCTGCGGGACTTCCTCGCCTCGCTGACACTGACCAGCCTGATTGACCTGCCGTTCACGATTCTGATCTTTATCGTCATCGCGATCCTTGGCGGGCATCTGGTTTGGATACCGGTGCTGGCATTCCCGATCGCCCTGGCCATTGGCTATGCCTTGCAGAAACCCCTGGTGGCGACCATGGAACGGACCATGGCGCTGGGGGCCGAGCGTCAGTCGAGCCTGATCGAGACCCTGGCCGGCCTGGATGCGGTGAAGGTCAACAACGCCGAAAGCGAACGCCAGTATCAGTGGGAGCAGACCATCGGCACCCTCAGTCGCCTTGAGTTGCGGGTGAAAATGCTCTCCGGCCTGGCGATGAATATCACCTTGCTGATCCAGCAACTGGCCGGCGTGATCATGATCGTCTTCGGCGTGTACCAGATCATCGACGGTCACCTGAGCATGGGTGGCCTGATTGCCTGCTACATGCTCAGTGGTCGTGCGCTCAGCCCGCTGGCGTCACTGTCCGGGCTGCTGACTCGTTATCAGCAGGCGCGGGTGACCATGACCTCGGTCGACCAGATGATGGAGCTGCCCCAGGAGCGCAATTTCGAAGAGCGTCCGCTCAGCCGCAAGGTGCTGCAGGGTGGCATTGAGTGCCGCCAGCTCAACTTCACCTACCCGCAACAGCAGAATCTGGCGCTGAAGAACATCAACCTGTCGATCAGTCCCGGCGAGAAGGTCGGCATCATTGGCCGAAGCGGCTCGGGCAAGAGCTCGCTGGCGAAGTTGCTGGTGGGGCTGTATCAGCCGGATGACGGCGCGTTGTTGGTCGATGGTGTGGATATCCGCCAGATCGACGTCAGCGAGCTGCGCTACAACATCGGCTACGTGCCCCAGGACATTCAGTTGCTCGCCGGCACCTTGCGCGACAACCTGGTTTCCGGTGCGCGGTATGTCGAGGACGAACTGGTGCTGCAAGCCGCAGAACTGGCCGGCGTCCACGAGTATGCGCGCCTGCATCCGCAGGGTTATGAGCTGCAAGTCGGCGAGCGCGGGCAGAACCTCTCCGGCGGTCAACGGCAAAACGTCGCCCTGGCCCGTGCATTACTGCTCAACCCGCCGATCCTGCTGCTCGACGAGCCGACCAGCGCCATGGACAACACCGGCGAAGAGCGCCTCAAGCAGCGCCTGGCAGCGGTGATCGAAAACAAGACCATGGTGCTGGTAACGCACCGGGCATCGCTGTTGTCGCTGGTGGATCGCCTGATCGTGGTCGACCGCGGGCAGATACTCGCCGACGGCCCGAAAGCCGCAGTGATGGAAGCGTTGAAGAAGGGGCAGATCAGTGTTGCTTAAGTCGGGTAAGGGTTCGATCCTTCGCTACTTCAAAGGCTCTGCTTCACTTCAGGGGCAGCCGCTGCCGGAGGTCAACAAGGCGCTGATCGAGGATGCGCCCCGCGTGGTGCGGCTGACGATCTGGGCGATCATCGCGTTCTTTGTGTTCCTGATGCTCTGGGCCAACTTCGCGGTGATCGACGAGGTGACCAAGGGCGACGGCAAGGCGATTCCATCGTCGAAGATCCAGAAGATCCAGAACCTTGAAGGCGGTATCGTTGCCGAGCTGTTCGTCAAGGAAGGTCAGATTGTCGAAGCCGGCGCACCGCTGATTCGCCTGGACGACACGCGATTTGCTTCGAACGTCGGTGAAACCGAGGCCGATCGGTTGTCGATGCTGCTGCGGGTCGAGCGCCTGAGCGCCGAGGTCGAAGATCGCCCGCTGAACTTCCCCGAGGATGTGCTCAAGGCCGTGCCGGGTCAGGCCAAGAGTGAAGAATCGCTCTATATCAGTCGCCGCCAACAGTTGCACGATGAGATTGGTGGCTTGCAGGAGCAGCTGATCCAGCGCCAGCAAGAGCTGCGCGAATTCACCTCCAAACAGGCGCAGTATCGCCAGCAATTGGGCTTCCAGCGTCAGGAAATCAGCATGTCCGAGCCGTTGGTGGCCCAAGGCGCGGTATCACCGGTGGAAGTCCTGCGCCTCAGGCGTGCCGAAGCGGAGACCCGTGGTCAGCTCGACGCCACCACGCTGGCAATTCCACGAGCCGAATCGGCAATCAAGGAAGTGCAGCGCAAGGTCGATGAAACCCGTGGCAAGTTCCGTAGCGAAGCCCTGACCCAACTCAATGAAGCACGCACCGACCTGAACAAGGCCCAGGCCACCGGCAAGGCCCTGGAAGACCGGGTCAGCCGGACGCTGGTCACTTCGCCAGTGCGTGGCATCGTCAACAAGTTGCTGGTCAATACCATCGGCGGGGTTATCCAGCCGGGCAGCGACCTGGTGGAAATCGTGCCGCTGGACGACACCTTGCTGGTCGAGGCGAAGATCCGCCCGCAGGACATCGCGTTCCTGCACCCGGGCCAGGAAGCGACGGTGAAATTTACCGCCTATGACTACACCATCTACGGCGGGATGAAGGCCAAGCTGGAGCAGATCGGTGCCGACACCATCACCGATGAAGACAAGAAGACCACCTACTACATCATCAAGCTGCGCACCGACCGCAGCCACTTGGGCACCGACGAAAAACCATTGCTGATCATTCCGGGGATGGTGGCTTCCGTGGACATCATCACCGGCAAGAAGACCGTGCTGAGCTACCTGCTCAAGCCGATCATCCGCGCTCGTGCCGAGGCGCTGCACGAGCGGTAATCCACCTTTGAGGCCACTGGCCCCATCGCGAGCAAGCTCGCTCCCACAATGGATCTGTATTGAAACGCAATTTTTGTGTTTCCACTGACCCCTGTGGGAGCGAGCTTGCTTGCGATAGCGTCCGCCAAAACACCACAATCCTGTCAGAAAGTGACAAATAACGTCACACCACGATTCCTCCACTCCCTTAGCAATCGCCATATCGTTATTCGTTAACGGTATTTAAATTTCAATTCTTATATCTATAAAGTCAATCTCCTGCGTACCTGTCGACCAATCGGCGCGCCGCACGACACGAACCAACACGGGACCTCCGTGAGTTTCTGATCGACGCGCGCGCCTTTGTGCGTGCCGTGCGTGGGAGTGATTTATGTCTGCAGCTTCAGCTTCGCCAAGCATCGCGCCACAACTCTTTGAAGTCCGCCCGTTCAGCGGAGCGGTGGGCGTCGAGATCATCGGTCTCGACCTGTCCCGCCCGATCAATGATCAGGACTTCGCCCGTATTCACCGCGCGCACCTGGATCATCACGTAGTGGTGTTCCGCGACCAGCGCATAACCCCTGAGCAACAGATCGATTTCAGCCGTCGTTTTGGCGTGTTGCAGATCCATGTGCTCAAGCAGTTCCTGCTGACAGGGCATCCGGAAATCCTGATCGTCTCCAACATCGTCGAAAACGGCCAGAACATCGGCCTGGGTGACGCCGGCAAGTTCTGGCATTCCGATCTCTCCTACAAAGAACTGCCGAGCCTGGGCTCGATGCTGCATGCCCAGGAGCTGCCGTCAGAAGGCGGTGACACATTGTTCGCCGACATGCACAAAGCCTGGGACAACCTGCCACTCGCGTTGCGCAATGCCGTTGAAGGTCGCTCGGCCGCGCACTCCTACACCGCGCGTTACAGCGAGACCAAATTCGAAGGCAACTGGCGCCCGACCCTGACCCCGGAGCAACTCGCCCAGGTCGCCGAAGTCGTCCACCCGGTCGTGCGTACCCACCCGGAAAACGGTCGCAAGGCGTTGTTCGTCAGCGAGGGGTTCACCACTCGCATCGTTGGCCTGCCGGAAGACGAGAGCCAGCAACTGCTGACCGAGCTCTACGCCCACAGCGTGCTGCCGCAAAACATCTACCGCCATCAATGGCAGCCCCATGACCTGGTGTTCTGGGACAACCGTTCGCTGATCCACCTCGCCGCCGGATGCCCCAGCCATCTGCGCCGCAAGCTGTATCGCACCACCATCCAGGGCGACGCGCCTTTCTGAATTGTCGGAGATCTGATCATGTCCAAACGTCTTCCATTCGCACCTCTGGCCGCGGCCATCGGTCTGGGTTTCAGCCTGATCGCCGGCAGCCTGGTGGCACCGACCGTGGCCCACGCCGAAGGTGAAATCCGCATTGCCGAACAGTTCGGCATCGTTTACTTGCTGCTGAACGTGGTGCGCGATCAGAACCTGATCGAGAAGTACGGCAAGCAGGAAGGCATCGACATCAAGGTCGACTGGACCCAGCTCTCCGGCGGTGCAGCGGTCAACGACGCGTTGCTGTCGGGCTCTATCGACATTGCCGGCGCTGGTGTTGGCCCGCTGCTGACCATCTGGGATCGCACCCACGGCAAGCAGAACGTCAAGGCCGTGGCTTCTCTGGGCAACTTCCCGTACTACCTGGTGAGCAATAATCCCAAGGTCAAAACCATTGCCGATTTCACCGAGAAAGACCGAATCGCAGTGCCGGCGGTGGGCGTGTCGGTGCAGTCGCGCTTCCTGCAATACGCGGCGGCCAAACAGTGGGGTGACAAGGACTTCAATCGCCTCGACAAGTACACCATCGCTGTTCCACATCCTGATGCCACGGCTGCGCTGATCGCTGGCGGAACCGAGTTGACCGGGCACTTTTCCAACCCGCCGTTCCAGGATCAGGCGCTGGAAAATCCCAACGTGCACGTGGTACTGAACACCTATGACCTTCTCGGTCCGAACTCGCCGACGGTGCTGTTCGCCACCGAGAAATTCCGCAATGAGAACCCGAAAACCTACAAGGCATTCATTGACGCGCTGACCGAAGCGGCCACGTTTGCCCAGAACGACAAAGGCGCAGCGGCGGACACTTACATCCGCGTTACCAAGGCCAAAATCGATCGTGCGGCGTTGCTGAAAATCATCGACAACCCGCAGTTCGAGTTCAGCGTCACGCCGAAAAATACCTACCCGTTGGCTGAGTTCCTGTACCGCGTTGGCGCGATCAAAAACAAACCGGATTCGTGGAAGGACTACTTCTTCCAGGACACCAAACCACTGCAAGGGAGCTGACCGAAATGAACGCTCCTTTGCAAGGCCACACGGTCAGCAAACCGATCGCGGCAGCCCAGGCGCTGCTGTCGGTCGATAACGTCAGCCTCGAATACCGCACACCGCAGCGCGTGGTGCGGGCGACCCATCAAGTCAGTTTCGAGATCGATCCGGCAGACCGCTTTGTCCTGCTCGGCCCGTCCGGTTGCGGCAAGTCGACGTTGCTCAAAGCCGCCGCCGGCTTCATCCAGCCAGTGGAAGGCGAGATCCGTCTGCAAGGCCAGCGCGTCGATGCGCCGGGACCGGACCGGATCGTGGTGTTTCAGGAGTTCGATCAACTGCCGCCGTGGAAAACCGTCAAACAGAACGTGATGTTTCCGCTTCTGGCTTCGAAAACCCTCAAGCGCAGGGAGGCCGAAGAGCGAGCGCTGCACTATCTGGAAAAGGTCGGCCTGGCGGCGTTTGCCGATGCTTATCCGCACACCTTGTCAGGCGGGATGAAGGCACGGGTCGCCATCGCACGGGCGCTGGCGATGCAGCCGAAAATCCTGTTGATGGACGAACCCTTTGCTGCGCTCGATGCCCTGACCCGGCGCAAGATGCAGGAAGAATTGCTGCTGCTCTGGGAGGAAGTGCGTTTCACGCTGCTGTTCGTCACGCACTCTATCGAAGAGGCACTGGTGGTGGGCAATCGCATTCTGTTGCTGTCACCCCATCCCGGACGGGTGAGGGCGGAAGTCCACAGCCACCAGTACGATTTGCACAGCCTCGGCGGTGTGGCGTTTCAGGAATCGGCGCGACGTATTCATCGACTGTTGTTCGACGAAGGTCAATCACCGCAAGCCGAGCATGAACTGGATTTCGCTGATATCCGCATCGCTTATTGAGCCAGTTGAAAGGAGGGCCCGATGAGCCATTTATCATCCCCGCGTGAAGAATTCGAAACCGTATTGCCGCCACTGACCAGCGTGCCGCTGGAGCGCGAACTGCCCCTCGGCCAACGCCTGTGGCAACAGGGCTGGCTACGTAAAAGCCTGATCCTGATTTTGCTTGCCGTGCTATGGGAAGCGGTTGCCCGTTATCAAAACAACGACCTGCTGCTGCCGAGTTTTGTGCAAACCGCTCACGCGCTTTACGACGGCCTGCTCAGCGGCGAGTTGCTGGGCAAGGTGTGGATTTCTTTGGTGGTGCTGCTCAAGGGCTACCTGATCGGCATCGTTCTGGCGTTTGCCCTGACCACGCTGGCGGTGTCGACCCAGTTCGGTCGTGACCTGCTGAGTACTCTGACTTCAATGTTCAACCCGTTGCCGGCCATCGCGCTGTTGCCGCTGGCGCTGTTGTGGTTTGGCTTAGGGCAAAACAGCCTGATTTTCGTGCTGGTGCATTCGGTGCTCTGGGCGCTGGCGCTGAACACCTACGCTGGCTTTCTTGGTGTCTCGGAAACCCTGCGCATGGCCGGGCGCAACTACGGCCTCAAGGGCATGCGTTTCGTGCTGTTCATCCTGATTCCGGCAGCGCTGCCGTCGATCCTCGCCGGGCTGAAAATCGGCTGGGCGTTTGCCTGGCGGACCTTGATTGCTGCCGAGTTGGTGTTTGGCGCAACCAGCGGCAAGGGCGGGTTGGGGTGGTACATCTTTCAGAATCGCAATGAGTTGTACACGGACAAGGTGTTTGCCGGGTTGGTGGTGGTGATTCTGATTGGATTGCTGGTGGAGAATCTGGTGTTTGATTCGTTGGAGCGGGTGACGGTGAGGCGGTGGGGGATGGTGCGGTGAGTGTGACACCGTCCATTGTTGGTCTTCATCTCCTCTGCCGTATTGTCTGTGCAGTGGATATCCCGTCTAGCCGATTCAAGCGCTCTCTACGAAGTCGAACTTGACGCTGGGGCGATGGTGTTCCATGGACTCCTATCGGTTCTGGAAACGTTGAAAGCGCCCCGCGATTATCTGCGTCAAGCAATGGTCTCGAGAACAAATCAGGATCTTGTCGTGAATAAGCTGGTGGTATTTCGCCTGCTGATGCATCAATTAGAGTTGAGCGATTGAGGGGGTAGGCGGGGGGCATTGACGGCTTGGCTCTGGAGGCGCCAGTCAGTGGGTTAATATCGAAGTACGCAGGAGGGCTGCCTGGCGGTCTGCTGAAAGGCGCCTCGTACCACCCAAGATGCCTGAAGTTTGCCCGCATTGACCGATAGCCAAGATAAGTCGAGGCTGCGCCCGATACCAAACTTGTAGCGGAAAGCAATTGAGATGCCTGAGGAGCAATATCAAACATGTTTGAAAGTCCTGCAGCCATCCCTGTCAGCCCGGATATCGTGCCTAAACCATTTGCGAGGGTAGCTTGTCCGCGACTTATTACTAAAGAGCCAATATTCAATCCCGTTCCTACTGAAGAAGTCAGGTAACCGATGATCCCAAGCTCTCTAGTGGCGGAAAGTATAGATATCACTCCCCAATGCCCCGTAGGATCCGCCCGATTGATCGGGTCCCCCGCGCAATACATATAAGCATTCAACCCACCCTGCCCAAACGGACTCCAACTGTCCGGACTGTGAAAACGCATCAACCGCGGGTTGTAGGCGCGGTAGCCGTTGCCCAGTAAATACCAACCGATATTCGCCTCACGTAACTGGCCATTGAACCCCAGCCGTGTCTCGACTCTCTGCTGCGCGGACTGCTCGCCGTACGCTGAGTAGCCGATGGTTTTGGTCAGTCCATCGACGATTTCGCCAATGATGGATTGGCTGCGGTCGGTTGCCAGCAGTACTACGCGTGGCCGGCTGCGGTTGTCTCGATCAACAGGTTGGCTCATGCCGGGATCTTCGCGGAAACGGGGCAGGCTTTGAGTTTTACTCGCTTGAGCCAGGTTTGCGAACTATCAGAACTGATAGTGGTGTGAGTTGTTTCTATGGGCTGGCGCGAATGGATGTGGTGACGGCTCCACCGCTTTCGCGAGCAGGCTCGCGAAGAGGTCGGTGCTGCCAACACATGATTCGGCAGTTTGTTTGCTAGCATTGCGTCTGAATCAGTCCAGATTAAACACGAGTGCTCACGATGCAACTCCCAGACATGAACCTGTTGGTCGCCCTCGATGCCTTGCTCGACGAGGGCAGTGTGGTGGGCGCCGCGCGGCGGATGAACCTCAGCCCGGCGGCCATGAGCCGGACGTTGACGCGCATTCGCGAGGCCATTGGCGATCCGATCCTGGTGCGCGCCGGCCGTGGCCTGGTACCGACCCCCAAGGCACTGGAATTGCGCGAACAGGTTCGCAGCGTGGTGGAACAGGCCGGTTTGCTGTTTCGTTCGGCCGATATGGTGGAGCTGAGTTCGCTGCGGCGGCGTTTCAGTATTCGGGCCAACGACTTCTTTGTCGGCGTCTACGGCGGCAAGCTGTTCGACACCCTTGACCGGCAGGCGCCGCACTGCGAATTGCGTTTCGTCCCGGAAGGCGATGGCGATGATGAGGCATTGCGCGAAGGGCGGATCGATCTGAGCGTCAGCAACACCCGGCCGTTGACCCCGGAAGTGAAGATTCAGAACCTGTTTTCCACCCACTTTGTCGGCCTGGTGCGCGAGGATCATCCGCTGTTCGACGAAGAGATCACGGCGGAGCGTTACGCGGGGTTCTCGCATATCAGCATGTCTCGGCGCGGCATTGCCCGAGGTCCGATCGATACCGCGCTCAATGCCCTGGGGCTGGAGCGGCGGGTGGCGGTGATCGCGCCAAGCTTTCATGCGGCGATGTTTGCCTTGCCCGATTCGGACCTGATTCTGCCGGTGCCCAAGGAAGCCTTGCTGAGTGTGCGGCGGCTCGGACTGAAGCTGCGCTCGTTCGACCTGCCGATTCCGTTGCCGACCTTGATGCTGACACAGGCCTGGCATCCGCGATTCGACAAGGATCCGGCCCACCGCTGGCTGCGTGAAACGCTGAAATCCTGCTGCGATGAAACCTGGCTGGCCGCGCAGCCGGACTGACCTGAACGCAATTCCCCCCCTGTAGGAGCGAGCTTGCTCGCGAAAAACGTCTGAACGACACGATCAATCAGTCAGCACGCGTTATCGTTGACGTCCATCGCGAGCAAGCTCGCTCCTACAGGGGGCAGGGGTTGTATCGTTGTGTTTGGCGCACTTATAACCTGCCAATAAGTTGATTTTCGTCAGGCATTACGCTTCTTAGAATGCTTCGGTCTTTCCACGCCGGAGCTTGCAGTACATGACTTCCCTTACGGTCACGGCACCTGTGGCTGCGGCCAGCACGGCAGCCGCTCCACCTGTCTTCGGCCCGCGGATCATTATCGGCCTGGTTGGCGTATTGGTGGCGGTGCTGATGTCGGGTCTGAACGAGATGGTGACCAAAGTCGCCCTGGCCGATATCCGTGGTGCGTTGGCCATCGGCTACGACGAAGGCACCTGGCTGGTCGCCTGTTATACCGCGACTTCGGTGGCGGCCATGGCGTTCGCGCCGTGGTGTGCGGTGACGTTCTCGTTGCGGCGTTTCACCCTGTGCGCCATCAGCCTGTTCACCCTGCTGGGTGTGTTGTGCCCCTTCGCCCCGAATTATGAAAGTCTGTTGTTGCTACGCACCTTGCAAGGCCTGGCGGGCGGTGCATTGCCACCCATGCTGATGACCGTGGCCCTGCGCTTTCTGCCGGCCAATGTGAAGTTGTATGGCCTGGCCGGTTATGCCCTGACGGCGACGTTCGGCCCGGGTCTGGGCACGCCGTTGGCGGGGTTGTGGACCGAGTATGTCGGCTGGCAATGGACCTTCTGGCAAATCATCGCGCCTTGCCTGATTGCCATGGCCGCAGTGGCGTATGGCTTACCCCAGGACCCCCTCCGCCTGGAGCGCTTCAAGTCCTTCAACTGGCGCGGTGTGCTGCTGGGCTTTCCCGCCATCTGCATGCTGGTGATCGGCATCCTGCAGGGCAATCGCCTGGACTGGTTCGAGTCGAACCTGATCTGTGGATTGCTCGGCGGCGGGCTGTTGTTGCTGGTGCTGTTTTTGGCCGGCGAGTGGTCGCAGCCGATTCCGTTTTTCAAGATGCAGATGCTCGGCATCCGTAACCTGTCTTTCGCCCTGCTGACCCTGGCAGGCGTGCTGGTGGTGTTGCAGGCGGTGATCATTATTCCGTCCAGCTACCTGGCGCAGGTCCAGGATTATCGCCCGGTGCAGACCGCGCCGATCATGCTGCTGGCGGCGCTGCCGCAATTGATTGCGCTGCCGTTGGTGGCGGCGCTGTGCAACTTTCGCTGGGTCGATTGCCGCTATGTATTGGGCATTGGCTTGAGCATGCTGGCGCTGTCGTGCGTCGGCGGCTCGCAACTGACCTCTGCGTGGATTCGTGACGATTTCTATGTGCTGCAATGGCTGCAGATTTTCGGTCAGCCCATGGCGGTGTT
The DNA here is from genome assembly GCF_002236115.1 of Pseudomonas jessenii. Taxonomy (GTDB): domain Bacteria; phylum Pseudomonadota; class Gammaproteobacteria; order Pseudomonadales; family Pseudomonadaceae; genus Aquipseudomonas; species Aquipseudomonas jessenii. Next base: position 34,370 of record NZ_NIWT01000006.1, read on the forward strand.
GCCGCTGCTGATGCTGTCCACCGGCAGCATCAACCCGATGGAAGGGCCGTTTGCATCGGCCTGGTTCAACACCGTCAAAGGCCTGTCGGCGGTCATCGCCACCGGGGTGATCGAGGCGATGACCACGGCACGCCTGCATTTCCACTCGACCATGCTGGTCGACCGTCTCGGCAACTCACCGCTGGTCGAGCGCGACAGCGCAAGCCTCGCTCATCGGCTGCATGAGCAAGCGGTGGTGCTCACTTCCTCTGATCTTTACCTGTGCATGGCGGGTATCGCGGTGATCTTGATCCTGCTGATTTTCTGGCTGCCGACGCGGATTTATCCACCGCGCGCACCGACCTGATTGCTCCACTGAAACAGAAGGTTTTTATGAACACTCAAGCAAAGCAGAAAGTCGCGGTTGCCGTGGCCGCCGCATTGGCCGTCGGCGTGTTGCTGTACCTGGCGATGCCCGGCCTGTTCGGCAAGCGTACCCAGCAGAACACCAATGATGCTTATGTCTCGGCGGATTTCACCCTGGTCGTGCCGCGGGTTGCCGGGTTTATCAAGCAAGTGCTGGTCGAGGACAACCAGCAGGTCAAGGCCGGGCAGTTGCTGGCACTGATCGATGACCGGGATCTACGCGCCGCCGCCGAGGCCGCCGATGCCGAAACGCTGGTGGCCAGGGCGCAACTGCAAAACGCCCGGGCGACCCTCGAGCGCCAGGCATCGGTGATTGCCCAGGCGCAATCCTCGGTGGTTTCGGCCAAGGCGGAAATGGCGTTTGCCGAGCATGAACTGAACCGCTACAACCACCTCGCCGGGGTGGGCGCTGGCACGGTGCAAAACGCGCAACAGGCGCAAACGCGCATCGACCAGGCCTCCGCACGGCTGGCCAATGCCACGGCGGTACTGGCGGCGGAGCGCAAACAAGTGGAGATCCTCACGGCCCAGCGCGATGCAGCCGAAGGGGGGCTGAAACGGGCGCAAGCGAAGCTGGAAATGGCCAGCTACGAGTTGTCCTATACAAGGATCGTCGCGCCACAGGACGGCATGGTCGGCGAACGCGCGGTGCGGGTCGGCGCCTACGTCACACCGGGCAGCAAAATCCTCGCCGTGGTGCCGCTGGCGCAGGCGTACGTGATGGCCAATTTCCAGGAAACCCAACTGACGGATGTGCAGCCGGGGCAGGCTGTGCAAGTGCGCGTCGACAGCCTGGGCGGTGCGGCACTGAACGGTCGTGTCGAAAGCATTGCACCGGCCACCGGGGTGACGTTTGCCGCGGTCAAACCGGACAACGCCACCGGCAACTTCACCAAGGTGGTACAGCGGATACCGGTGAAAATCGTGCTGGAGCCGGGACAGTCGCTGGCCGAGCGCTTGCGGGTGGGGATGTCGGTGGAGGCGAGCATCGATACCGGCAGTGGTGTCTCGCGTGAGGTGACTCAGCGATGAAAACCTGTGTTGACGGTGCGGACGCCATCGCGAGCAAGCTCGCTCCCACAAGGGTTATGCGCGAAGTACAAGATTTTCGCATCACAGAAAGTCCATTGTGGGAGCGAGCTTGCTCGCGAAGAGGTCATCAGCCTCGCCTGACTTTTTCTGCCTTGCTTATGCTGAGCCTGTCCGCCTGCACCGTCGGCCCGGACTTTCACAAACCTCAGCCCACACAAATCACCGAGTGGTCGAAACCATCAAAGGCAGCCGCCAGCCAAGTAGTCACCGAAACGATGAACGAGCGCTGGTGGGAGGTGTTCCACGACCCGAAACTCTCCGCCCTGAGCCAGCGCGCCCTGACCGACAACCTCGACTTGAAGCTCGCCAGCAGCCGCCTGCAGCAAAGTCGTGCAGTTCGCCAGGTGATCACAGCCGACCGCTATCCGAATACCGCCGCCACGGGAAGTTACGCCCGAAAACGTAACAGTGGTGAAGGCCTGAGCGACCCGTCAGGGCACAACGGCCAATCCGCCTTCAACCTGTGGGATGCCGGCTTTTCCGCCTCCTGGGAGCTGGATTTCTGGGGCCGCGTGCGTCGGGAAACCGAAGCCGCCGATGCTAACCTTGAAGTCGCCGAGAACGACCGACGTGGTGTGCTGCTGTCGGTGCTGGCCGAAACCGCCCAGGACTACATTCAACTGCGTGGCGTGCAGAACACCCGGCTCGTCACCGAACAGAATCTCGACGTCGCCCGCCATAGCCTGAAGCTTTCGCAACTGCGCCTGGCCGACGGCGTCGCGACGGATCTGGATGTCGCTGAAGCCGCCGCGCAGGTGGCGGCCATCGAATCACGCCTGCCCGCACTGGAGCAGCGCCAGTGGCAACTGATCAACGCCTTGAGTCTGTTGATGGGCGAAGCGCCCCAGGCATTGACGGCGGAGTTATCCACAGACGCACCGGTGCCACAAACGCCGCGCCAGGTCGCCATTGGCTTGCCCTCGCAACTGGCTGAACGCAGGCCGGACATTCGCCAGGCCGAAGCACGGCTGCATGCCGCCACTGCCGGCATTGGCGTGGCCAAGGGCGATTTCTATCCGCGAATCACCCTGTCGGGGAACATCGGTTCCCAGGCCATGCAACTGAGCGATTTCGGCTCCTGGGGTTCGCGTTCGTTCGGGATCGGCCCGCAGTTCAGCTTGCCGTTGTTCGACGGCGGACGCTTGCGTGGCGTGCTCGAGTTGCGCGAAGCACAACAACAGGAAGCCGCTATCATCTATCAGCAAACCGTGCTGCGCGCCTGGCATGAAATCGATGATCAACTGACCACCTACAACGCCAGCCAGTTGCGCCGCGACAGTCTGGCCGAAGCCGTACGTCAGAACCGCATTGCGCTGGACACCGCGCAACAGCAGTACGTTGAGGGCGTGGTGGATTTCGTCACGGTGCTCACCGTGCAAGGAGCGTTGCTGGCGACGCAGGAGCAGTGGGTCGAGAGCTCGACCGGCGTGTCGCTGGCGGCCGTCGGGTTGTACAAGGCGTTGGGTGGGGGTTGGGAGTCGGTGTATCCGTTGGCCGTGACGGCGCAGCGTTAATACGCAGGCAATGATGGCCATCTGCTTGACGCTAGTCACCGCTGCCGTAGACTCGGTTGATCCGAAAGGGAGTGCGGTCATGCGGATTTTCTGTGTGTTGGGGTTGGGATCGGTCCTCGTCGCGAGCGCTGTCCAGGCGCAAACGCCTGGGGCAGACGACCCGCTTGCGCAAATGGATGCAGGCGCCAGTACTGCGACCAGCACCGAGGCCCGCGGTGTACTGCGGGCCCGGGACCAGGCCGTACTGGCCAGTGAGGTCCCTGGGCGGATTGTCGAGTTGCCGTTCAGCGAGGGGGAATCGTTCAAGAAGGGCGATACCCTGGCGCGGTTCGATTGCTCGGCCTATCAGGCGCAGCTCAATGCCGCTCAAGCGGCCAGCCGTGGCGCGGGTGAAGAACTGGCGCACAACCGGCGACTGGCCGCGCTGAATTCGGTCGGGCGTTTCGAAGTGGCACGTGCCGAGGCCAAGGTCAGCGAAACCCAGGCGCAGTCCCAGGTGTATCAAGTGCAGGTCAAGCGTTGCAGCGTGCAGGCGCCGTTCGATGGCCAGGTCGTCGAGCGCAAGGTACAGCGCTATGAAAGCGTACCTGCCGGCGCACCCTTGCTGGACGTGGTCGATAATCGCACCCTGGAAATCCATTTGCTGGTGCCCTCGCGCTGGATGGCCCGACTCAAGCCCGGCCAGACCTTCAGTTTTGTCCCCGATGAAACCGGCAAGCCGCTGGATGCGACAGTCAAACGCCTGGGCGCACGAATCGATGAAGGCAGCCAGACCCTGCTGCTGGTGGCCAGCGTGCCCGACGCCAGCGGGTTGCTGGCGGGCATGAGCGGCACTGCGCATTTCGCGGAGTTCAAGTGAACGCGCCGGTGAGCGGCGGTGCCGAACAGGTATTCGCACGTTTTCTTGATCTTGAGCGCCAGACCCGCGCAGCCCAAACGTCCGCCCAATTGGCCTACAGCCTGGTCAATGATGGACAGGCATTGTTTGGCTTTCGCCATGCGGCACTGTTGATCGCCGGGAAGGTGCAGGCCGTGACCGGTGTCAGCGCGGTGGAGCCGAACTCACCCTTTGTAGCGTTCGTCGAGCAGGCGGTGGCTCAGTTGTTCAAACGCGAACAATTGCAGCAGGCGCGGGTCGTTGCCGCCGATGTCCTCGGCGAGTCGCTGCGGGCTGAATGGCAAAGCCTGTCGGCGGCGCAGGTGTTCTGGCTGCCGCTGGTCGATCGTCAGGGCGAGGTGTTCGGTGGGTTGTGGCTGGCCCGGGACGTTGCGTGGAACCCAGCCGAACAGGTGCTGCTGGCGCAACTGGGTGATACCTACAGCCACGCCTGGCAGGCGTTGCAACCGCGCAAGCCCTGGCGTCTGCGTTGGACCCGCAAACGCCGGGGCTTGCTGGTTGCAGTGCTATTGCTCGGGCTGTTGATCCCGGTGCGCCAGTCCGTATTGGCACCGGCTGAAGTGGTGCCCTTGGGCGGGCGGGTAGTGGCGGCACCGCTGGACGGTGTCATTGCCGAGTTCCTGGTCAAACCCAATCAGACGGTGAAGACCGGCGAATTGCTGCTGCGCTTCGAAAGCACCACACTCAAGGCCCAGGCCGATGTCGCCGAACGCGCCCTCGGGGTTGCCGAGGCGGAACTCAAGGCCAACTCCCAGCGTTCGTTCGCCGATGCCGAGTCCAGTTCGAAACTGGATTTGCTGGCCGCCCGGGTTGAACAGAAACGCGCCGAGCGCGACTACGCCCGTGAACTGCTCAAGCGCAGCGAAGTGCGCGCCGAGCGCGATGGTATTGCGGTGTTTGCCGATGCCGAACGCTGGACCGGCAAACCGGTGCAGACCGGCGAGCGGCTGATGGAGATCGCCGATCCGACCCAGGCGCAATTGCGTATCGAGCTGGCTGTGGGGGACGCGATCTCCCTGGAGCCCGGCGCTGAAGTCGCCTTGTTTCTCGACAGTGACCCGCTGCAACGGCATCTGGCCAGACTCGAACGTTCGGCTTATGAAGCGCAACCTACGGCGGGCGGGCAATTGGCTTATCGGCTGGATGCGAATTTCGACGCGCCACCCCCGCGCATCGGATTGCGCGGCACGGCGAAAATCTTCGGTGACCGGGCGCCGCTGGGGTTGTACCTGCTGCGTCGACCGTTGGCCGGTTTGCGTCAGAGCGTGGGCTTGTAAATGAGCCTGCCCGGCCTGCGTGCCGACCTGCAACTGTCCCCGGCAGCGCCGGCGCTGGACGGTGCGCCCAGCTGGACGCTGGCCGACCCGGTGCGAGGGCATTACTTCAAGCTCGGTACGACGGCGATGCGTTTGTTACGTCACTGGTCGCTGGGTGAACCCGAGCAGGTCCTGCAAGCGGCCAATCGTGAGCCGGGACTGGCGCTGGACGGTACGGATCTGGAGCAATTGCTGGTTTTTTTGCGCAGCCACGACCTGATTACCGCCCTCGACCCCCAGCAGCGTGCCAGCTACAGCGTTAAAGCGGATGCCCAGCGCCGGAGCCTGTGGCAAGTGTTGCTGCATCAGTACCTGTTTTTTCGAATTCCGTTGTGGCGCCCCGAGCGTTTTCTCAACCGTGTCTGGCCTTGGCTGGAGCGCTTCGGTCCGCGAGCGCTGCGCTACGGATTACCCGCCGTGCTGGGGGTGGGGGTGTTTCTGGTGTCGCGGGACTGGCAGCGATTTATCGCAACGTTTCCGCATCTGTTCAGCCTTGGCGGCGCAATGGCGTTTGGCGTGGCCCTGTTCTTCGCCAAGCTCTGCCACGAATTCGGTCACGCATTCATGGCCAAGCGCGCCGGGTGCCGGGTACAGAGCATGGGCGTGGCGTTCATGGTGCTGCTGCCGATGTTTTATACCGATGTCAGCGATGCCTGGCGGGTCAATGATCGCAAGGCCCGGTTGCTGATTGGCGCTGGCGGCGTGCTGGCGGAGTTGCTGTTGGCGTGCATTGCCTTGCTGGCCTGGTCGTTGTTGCCCGACGGTCCCGCCCGCACCGCCGCGTTCATGCTCGCCAGTGCTACGTGGATCACCACACTGGTGGTCAATCTCAACCCATTCATGCGTTTTGACGGTTATTTTTTGCTCAGCGATTTCTGGCAGGTCGATAACCTGCAAGGTCGGGCGTTTGCCCTGTGCCGCTGGCGCCTGCGCGAGTTTTTGTTCGGCTACGGCGCAGCGGCGCCGGAGCCTTGGTCGCCGACAATGCAACGGCGTTTGCTGATCTGGGGGTATGGCTCGTGGTTATGGCGCGCGGCATTGTTTTTCGGGATCGCTCTGGCGGTCTATCACCTGTTCTTCAAGGTGTTGGGGATTTTCCTGATGCTGGTGGAGCTGGTCTGGTTCATCTTTCTGCCCATCATGAGTGAGTGGCACCAGTGGTGGGGCCGCCGCGAGCAGGCGCATGGACCGCGGGTGCTGCTCAGCAGCCTGGCATTGCTCGGGCTGTTGCTGGTGCTCATCCTGCCGTGGCGCAGTGCCGTCGAGGTGCCGGCCATGCTGGAAGCGGGCCGGGTCAACACCTTGCATGCGCCGGTGGCGGCACGGATCAAAGCCGTGAAGGTGCATGACGGGCAGTCGGTGGTGCAGGGTGATGTCCTGATCGAACTGGAGTCCCCGGATCTCGATTCGCGCCAGACCATTGCGCGCCGGGAAATCGAGATTCAGCAATTGCAAATGCGCCGTCAGGCCAGCCGCAGCGAAACGGCCTCCGATGCCTCAATCGTCGAGCAGCGCCTGGCCGAAGCGGTCGCCGAGTACCGGGGGCTGGCGGCTCAGCGCGAGCGATTGCTATTGCGCGCCCCCCATGCCGGCACCGTGCGAGATCTGCTGCCGCAATGGGCGGTGGGGCGCTGGCTGTCGACCCGGGAACCGCTGGCGCGGGTGGTCGAGGACGGCGTGCGCTTGCGTGGCTATCTGGCCGAGGCAGAACTCTGGCGCGTGGCACCGGGCGCCACTGGACGGTTTATCGCCGATGATCCGATGCATCCGGCGATTGCGGTGCAACTGAGCGAAATCGACACCAACGGTGTGGCGTTTGTCGATCAGGAGGCACTGACCTCCGATCACCACGGACCGATTGCCGTGCGTCGCGATCAGTATCAACGAGCCGAGCCGGTACAGGCGCAGTATGGCGCGCGATTGAGTACCCTCGAACCGGCGCCGACGCCGGTGCAGCCGTTGCGCGGCGTGGTGGTGTTGCAGGGCAGCGGCGAGTCGTTATTGGGGGTTGCCTGGCGACGCATGGCGGCGCTGGGGGTCAGGGAAAGCGGTTTTTAAGGAGTGCGACGATGGCGAACAGCAGTGCTGTGGCAGCCGAAGGTTTGGTGGTGCGGCCTTCGCGAGCCAGCGATGGGCCTTTTTTGCAACGCCTGTATCAATCGGCCCGACCGGACCTGCAATGGATCGACGACAGTGTGGAGGTGGTCGAGCAGATTGTGGCCCAGCAGTTCCAGGTGCAGGAGCAAGGACTGGGTGAAAACTTCCCCAATGCCATGCATTACGTGGTTGAGAAACTCGGCACTGCGATCGGCGCGTTGAGCACTGATTTCGGGCCGAATGAGATTCGCGTGCTGTATCTGGCCTTTATCCCGGCGGCGCGGGGGCAGGGGTATGGGCGGGCGGTATTGCAGGGGGTGCAGAAGGCCGCCCAACAGATTCGTTGCCCGGTGGCGACGGTGGTCTGGGCCAGCAATCCCCATGCGCTTGAGCATTACCTGGCGCTGGGTTTTGCAGTGCAGGAGTACAACGTCGCGGCACAAAGGCTGGTGTGGTATCCGCAAGGCTGAGGGCACTGCGAGCCAGAAAAGGGTCAGTTGAAGGCGATGTAGAAGTAGCCTCGCTGCGGATCACGTCCCATCGACGGCACCCGGGAAACGAAAATGTTTTCCACTTTGCCCAGTTCCGGCAATTGCAGCGTGCATAAACCGTCCACAAAATCGGTCGGGGCCAGGCTGTTGAACTCTACACTGAATGGCATGCGCTCACTGTTGCGCATGCGGGCGCGGGGTGACTCTTCGAGGTGTTCGAACTGCACCGGCAGTTCGCTGCCGTCGGGCAGGCGAAGGACAACGGTCTGGCCCAGCAGGGTCTGGAAATGATGACTTTGAACCGCTTGCAACATGATCAGCCTCCGAAAAGTGAACAGTGCCGGGGGCGCGCGGCCCCCGGCGAACCTTCAGCCACGCGATGGAAAATACCCTTGCAGGGCGATGCTGAAGTTGATGACCAGGAACGGGTTCATCACACTCATGGGCTGGGTCCCGCCAGTGGAGGCAATCTCTCCGGTGACGGTGGTGCTCACGCCCTGGAGTGCCACCGCCGTTGCCCCTTGCTGATCGGAGTAGATATTCGCCGTCCCCGGTCCGCCGCTCGAAGCGCCGATGAAGGCGTTGGTTGTCGTTGGCACGTTTACGGGATTGCTCGGCGGGTTGGCCAGTTGCAGGGTGGTGGTGGCGGTCAGTCCGGACATCTGGTGGGTGTGGTTGGGCATGTTGCCGATGGTCGCGGTGACGTTTTCGGTACCGGAAATCTCGCCAATGGTGCGCGTGCTGAGATTGGTGCCGGTGCCCTGGGCCATCGGTAATCGACCTTGCAGGTTGGGTAGCATGAAGGTGGTCTGGCCGTTGCCGCCGTAGTTCACGCCAATCAGCGAGAACAATGCACTCCATTGCGAAATGCTTAACGTCTGGCCATTGCAAAGGGCCCAGTTCTGGGGGGCGAAATCAAAGGCGAAAGGCTGGATAGTGCCGATAAATACTTCCATTAATCCTTATCCTTCAGGTTGGTGGTTGGCGCGCCACGCGGCTGCCAGACACCTGGGGGTGTCGACTCCTTTTCTTTACGTGGCTCGGTCACGCCACGCCACAGCGTAGACGTAGATTGTGGGTGTCGTGGCGAGGTTGTGTTTGTCCGATGGACACGCTCCCCACGCTGTCATCGTTAATGTCCTTCACTGTTTACGAAAAGCTCGGTATCAAGTCGATTTAGCTTCAAATTGATATCAAAAGACCACTAGTCGAAGCTTTATCGATCGACTACGCTTTGTCCTACAAAAGGACTATCAAATACGGTGAATGGACTTGCACCATTTTCATTTCATTTCCGGTTTGCCGCGCTCGGGGTCGACCCTGCTTTCTGCAATCCTGTTGCAGAATCCGCGTTTCCATGCCGGAATGACCAGCCCCGTCGGTTCCCTGTTTTCCGGTGTTCTGGAGCAGTGCAGCGCCGGCAGCGAGTTTGGTGCCGTTATCGACACCGATATGCGCCGTCGCCTGTTGCGCGGCCTGTTTGATTCCTTTTACGCCGACAAGGCCGACAAATCGGTGGTGTTCGACACCAATCGGTTGTGGAGTTCCCGCCTGCCGGCCATCAGCGATCTGTTTCCCAAGGCCAAGGTCATTGCCTGCGTGCGCAACGTCGCCTGGGTCATGGACAGCATCGAGCGTCTGTACCGCGCCAATCCCTATGAAAACACCAAACTCTTCGGCGATGCCGTCGAGCGCAACACCGTCTACAGCCGTTGCGAAACCCTGGCCCAGCGCAATCGCCTGGTGGGTTTTGCCTGGGCGGCGCTCAAGGAAGCCTATTACGGCGAGCATGCCGACTCCTTGCTGATCATCGACTATGACTTGCTGACCCAGGCTCCGGAGCGGGTGCTGCGGCTGGTCTACGACTTTATCGACGAACCCTGGTTCGAGCACGACTTCGAACACCTGGCGTACGACGCCCCGGAATTCGATCAAGCCCTCGGGGTGGCCGGCCTGCACAAGGTCAGACCCAAGGTCGCCGTGCAGGCACGACGCACCATCCTGCCGCCGGATCTGTTCAAGCAATACTCAGACTTGTCCTTTTGGCTCGATGGCTCTGCCAGCGCCGCCAATGTCATTCGTATGAAGTCCGACGCCGCGAACATTTGATCGCGGCGTTTTTCATTGATGCCTTACGTATATTCGTTCGAATCCGGGTGAGCAGCATGTGGTGGACCATTTTTGGCGGGGTAAAGGCAACGTCACGGGCAACCGAAGGTCAACGGACGCCAGCGGCGCCCATGATCATGTCCCTTGAACCACGCATGCTGTTCGACGGCGCCGTCGCCGCCACGGTGGCCGATACCGCGGCCCAGGCCGATAGCCATTCCACAGCCGATGCCGCCAAGACACCGACTGCCGATCACCCGACGATCAGCAAGGACACCCACGGCCAGACCGATGCCGCGCCGGCTGTCAGCCCGGTTGCGGTGCCAGGGCAGAGCGTGGTGTTCGTCGACTCTCGGGTGAAAGATGCCGACAGCCTGCTCCGGGGCGTCGCCCCCGGGACCCAGATCGTGAAGCTGGACACGGGCAAGGATGGACTGCAACAAATTGCCGACTACCTCGATCAGCATCAGGGCATCAGCTCGGTGCAGATCATCGCCCACGGCAACGCTGGCGACCTGTGGCTGGGCGACAGCTATCTGTCGGCTGACAACGTCGCCGCTCGCAGCGCGGTGCTGGCGGAAATCGGCAAGGACATCAACGCTGGCGGTGACATCCTGATCTACGGCTGCTACACCGCCGAAGGCGAGCGTGGCCTGAGCTTTGTCGACTCGCTGGCGCAAATGACCGGCCGCGATGTAGCGGCTTCGAGCAACCGTACCGGCGTGGGCGGCGACTGGAATCTGGAAATCGCCACCGGCAACATCGAAAGCGCCAACGTGCTCTCGACCACAGCCATGAGCGACTATCAGTGGGGCCTGGCCACCTGGACCGCCACCAACAACGCCAATACGGGCGTCGGCTCGTTGCGTGCCGCCCTCGCCTCGGCGCAGAACGGCGATATCGTCACCTTCAGCAGTGGCATGACGGTGCAGTTGACCTCCGAATTGCTGATCAACAAGAACGTCACCGTTGATGGCGACTTGAACAACGACGGTGCGGCGGATGTGATTCTCGATGGTCAGTACAGGACCCGAGTGATTGAAGTGAGCTCAGGCAGTATCGTCACGCTCGATGGCCTGGTGATCACCCGTGGCCTGGTGTCGGGCAATGGCGGCAACGGTGGCTACGGTGCCACGGGCGCGATGGCCGGAGGTATTTTCAACGCCGGGATTCTGACCCTGAACAACGTTACCGTGACCTCCAACGGGGCTTCCGGTGGCGGTGGCGGCGGCGGTGTCACGGGCGCTTTTTACGGCGGCGGCGGCGGTGGCGGCGGCGGTCTGGGCGGACAGGGCGGTGGGCATGGCGGTTCGGCAGGGCCAGGCACCGGCACGTTGGGCGGCCAGGCGGGCAGCGGTGGCGTCGGTGGTTACGGCGGCGGTTATGACGCCACCCACATGGGCGGTCGTGGCGGTACCTCCACTGGCGGTGCTGGCGGGGTGGGCGTTTCCTATTACAGCAACGGCGGTAACGGTGCGACGGCCACCAATGGCACGATATCCATAGGCGGCGGCGGCGGCGGGGCCGGTTGGGACAAGGTGGGTGGCGCCGGCGGCAACGCGGTGGGCGGGATCTACAACGCCAGCAGCGGCACCATCACCGTCATCGGCACGTCGACCATCAGCAACAACATCGGCGCCGGTGGCGGCGGTGGCGGTGGCGGTGGCCAAGGCAGCAATGCTAGTAATGGCGGCATTGGCGGCCGGGGCGTCGGTGCGATCTGGAACAAAGGCACGCTGCTGATGACGGCCGCCAACTTCGCGGCCCTGGCCGGTAATGCCGCGGCCAGTGGTGCGGGTGGTACCGCGCAGGGCGGAGGTACAACCGGCACCTCGCCGACCTCCTTCGCGACCATCTACAACGACGGGGGTGTACTCAACACCGCGTATGCGCCACCACCGACCGCGACCATCGTGGTTGCTGACACCACACTGAGCATCGGCGAAACGTCCTTGGTGACGATCACTTTTTCCGAGGCCGTGACCGGTTTCACCAATGCGGACCTGACCATCGCCAACGGCACCTTGAGTGCGGTAAGCAGCGGCGATGGCGGCATCACCTGGACAGCAACGTTCACGCCGTCCGCCAGTATTTCCGATACGACCAACGTCATTACCCTGGACAACACCGGTGTGATCAACGGTCTGGGTACCGCCGGCGTCGGCACCACCAACTCCAATAACTACACGGTCGACACCGTACGCCCGACCGCGACCATCGTCGTGGCGGACAATGCGTTGAGAGTCGGCGAAACTTCGCTGGTGACCATCACCTTCAACGAAGCGGTCACCGGTCTCACCAACGCGGACCTGACGATTGCCAACGGTACGCTCACTGCGGTGAGCAGCAGCGATGGCGGCATCACCTGGACAGGGACCTTCACCCCAACCGCCAGCATCACCGATACGACCAACCTGATCACCCTGGACAACACCGGGGTCAACGATCTGGCGGGCAACGCCGGGAGCGGTACCACCGACTCGAACAACTATGCCGTCGATACCGTGCGCCCGACCGCGACCCTTGTGGTGGCCGACACCAGCCTGAGAATCGGTGAAACCTCGCTGGTGACCATTACCTTCAGCGAAGCGGTCAGCGGGTTCACCAACGCCGACCTGACGATTGCCAACGGTACGCTCACGGCGGTGAGCAGCAGCGATGGCGGCATCACCTGGACGGCGACCTTTACCCCGACCGCCAGCGTCAATGACACGACCAACCTGATCACCCTGAACAATACCGGGATCAGCGATCTGTCGGGCAACGCCGGTAGCGGCACCACCGATTCGAACAACTATGCGATTGATACGCTCCGTCCGACCGCGACCATCGTGGTGGCGGACACGGCGCTGAGAATCGGCGAAACCTCGCTGGTGACGATCACCTTCAGCGAAGCGGTGAGCGGGTTCACCAACGCTGATCTGACCATCGCCAACGGTACGCTCACGGCGGTGAGCAGCAGTGATGGCGGTATCACCTGGACGGCGACCTTCACCCCGTCCGCCAGCATCACCGACACGACCAACCTGATCACTCTGGACAATACCGGGGTCAGCGATCTGTCGGGCAACGCCGGCAGCGGCACCACCGACTCCAACAACTACGCGATCGACACCGTGCGCCCGACGGCCAGCATCGTGGTCGCGGATACGGCGCTGAGAATCGGTGAAACCTCGCTGGTGACCATCACCTTCAGCGAGGCGGTGAGCGGGTTCACCAACGCCGACCTGACCATCGCCAACGGTACGCTCACTGCGGTGAGCAGCAGCGACGGCGGCATCACCTGGACGGCGACCTTCACGCCCTCCGCGAGCATCAACGACACGACCAACCTGATCACCCTGAACAACACCGGGGTCAGCGATCTGGCGGCCAACACCGGCAGTGGCACCACCGATTCGAACAACTACGCCATCGATACTGTTCGTCCGACTGCCACGATTGTGCTGGCCGATCCAACGCTGACCGCGGGCGAAACCTCGCTGGTGACCATCACCTTCTCCGAGGCGGTGAGCGGTTTCACCAACGCCGACCTGACGATTGCCAACGGCACCTTGACCTCCGTCAGCAGCAGCGACGGTGGCATCACCTGGACGGCGACCTTCACCCCTACCGTTGGCGTGAATGACTCGAGCAATGTGATCACCCTGAACAACACCGGAGTCAGCGATCTGGCGGGCAACACCGGCAGCGGCACTACCAACTCCGGCAACTACACCATCGATACGGTGCTGCCGACGGCGACCATCGTGGTCGCCGACAATGCGTTGAAAATCGGTGAAACGTCGCTGGTGACCATTACTTTCAGCGAAGCCGTCAGTGGGTTCTCCAACGCCGACCTGACCATCGCCAACGGTACACTCACAGCGGTGAGCAGCAGCGACGGCGGCATCACCTGGACCGCGACATTCACCCCGACTGCCAGCATCACCGACACGACCAACCTGATCACGCTGGACAACACCGGTGTGCAGGCTGTCGCCAGCGGTAACGTGGGCATCGGCACGACCGACTCCAACAACTACGCCATCGACACCGTGCGCCCGACGGCAACCATTGTGGTCGCGGACACGGCACTGAGAATCGGCGAAACCTCGCTGGTCACGATCACCTTCAGCGAAGCGGTGAGTGGTTTCACCAATGCCGACCTGACCATCGCCAACGGTACGCTCACAGCGGTGAGCAGCAGCGACGGCGGCATCACCTGGACGGCAACCTTCACGCCTTCGGCGAGCATCAACGACACGACCAACCTGATCACCCTGGACAACACCGGCGTGGCTGATCTGAGGGGGAACGCCGGCAGCGGCACCACCGATTCCAACAACTACGCTATCGACACGGTCCGACCCACTGCGACCATTGTCCTGGCCGACGCCACCCTGAGTGCCGGCGAAACCTCGCTGGTGACCATTACCTTCTCCGAGGCAGTGACGGGTTTCACCAACGCTGACCTGAGCATCGCCAACGGCACCTTGACCTCGGTGAATAGCAGCGACGGTGGCATCACCTGGACCGCGACCTTCACCCCAACCGTCGGCGTGAATGACTCGAGCAACGTGATCACCCTGAACAACACCGGAGTCAGCGATCTGGCGGGCAACACCGGCAGCGGCACTACCAACTCCGGTAACTACACCATCGATACGGTGCTGCCGACGGCCACTATCGTGGTCGCCGACACTGCCTTGAGCGTCGGCGAAACCTCGCTGGTGACCATCACCTTCAGCGAGGCGGTGAGCGGTTTCAGCAACGCCGACCTGACCATCGCCAACGGCACCTTGAGCTCCGTGACCAGCGGTGATGGTGGCATCACCTGGACCGCAACCTTTACGCCGACCAATGCCATCTCCGACACCAGTAACGTCATCACCCTGGATAACAGCGGTGTGCAAAACGGCTCGGGCAACGCCGGTAGCGGCACCACCGACTCCAACAACTACGTGATCGACACCGTGCGCCCGACCGCCACCATTGTGGTCGCGGACTCGGCGCTGGCGGTGGGTCAGACATCAGTGGTGACCATCACGTTCTCCGAGGCGGTGACCGGCTTTACCACGGCCGATCTGACGGTGAGCAACGGTACTCTGAGCAATCTCAGCACCAGCGATAACATCATTTACACCGCGACATTTACTCCGACGGCTGGCATCACCGACGCCACTAACCTGATCACCCTGGACAACAGCGGTGTGGTCGACGGGGCGGGCAACGCCGGTAGCGGCACCACCGATTCGAACAACTTTTCGATCGACAGCCAGCGCCCGACCGCAACCATTGTGCTATCCGACCCGACGCTGAGCGCCGGTGAAACCTCGCTGGTAACCATCACCTTCAGCGAGGCCGTGAGCGGTTTCAGCAACGATGACCTGTCCGTTCCCAACGGCACGTTGAGTGCGGTGAGCAGTAGCGACGGCGGCATCACCTGGACGGCGACGTTCACGCCGACCGTCGCGGTCAACGACACGACCAACCTGATCACCCTGGACAACTCCGGTGTCGCGGACCTGGCAGGCAACGCCGGTGCGGGTACGACCAATTCCGCGAATTTCACCATCGACACCGTGTTGCCGACCGCCACCATCGTGGTCGCCGACACTGCCTTGAGCGTCGGCGAAACCTCGCTGGTGACCATCACCTTCAGCGAGGCCGTGAGCGGTTTCAGCAACGCCGACCTGAGCATTGCCAACGGTACCCTGAGCGCGGTGAGCAGCAGCGATGGCGGCGTCACCTGGACGGCAACCTTCACGCCGACCGCCAACATCGCTGACAGCTCCAACCTGATCACTCTGGACAACAGCGGCGTGCAGAACGCCTCCGGCAATGCGGGCAGCGGCACCACCGATTCCAACAACTATGCCATCGACACCGAGCGCCCGACGGCGACCATCGTCGTGGCCGACGACACGCTGGCCATCGGTGAAACCTCGTTGGTGACGATCACGTTCAATGAAGCGGTGACGGGGCTCACTACCGCCGACCTGATCGTGGAAAACGGCACTTTGAGCGGCTTGAGCAGCAGCGACGGTGGTATCACCTGGACAGCGACCTTCACGCCGAGCGCCAGCATCACTGACACGACGAATCTGGTGACCCTGGACAATACCGGGGTTGTTGACCTGGCGGGCAACGCCGGCAGCGGCACCACCGATTCGAACAACTTTTCGATCGACACCCAGCGCCCGACCGCGACCATTGTGCTGTCCGACCCGACGCTGAGCGCCGGTGAAACCTCGCTGGTAACCATCACCTTCTCCGAGGCAGTGAGCGGTTTCAGCAACGCTGACCTGTCCGTTCCCAACGGCACGTTGAGTGCGGTGAGCAGCAGCGACGGCGGCATCACCTGGACGGCGACGTTCACGCCGACCGTCGCGGTCAACGACACGAGCAACCTGATCACCCTGGACAACTCCGGCGTCGCGGACCTGGCAGGCAACGCCGGTGCGGGTACGACCAATTCCGCGAATTTCACCATCGATACCGTGTTGCCGACCGCCACCATCGTGGTCGCCGACACTGCCTTGAGCGTCGGCGAAACCTCGCTGGTGACCATCACCTTCAGCGAGGCCGTGAGCGGTTTCAGCAACGCCGACCTGAGCATTGCCAACGGTACCCTGAGCGCGGTGAGCAGCAGCGATGGCGGCGTCACCTGGACGGCAACCTTCACGCCGACCGCCAACATCGCTGACAGCTCCAACCTGATCACTCTGGACAACAGCGGCGTGCAGAACGCCTCCGGCAATGCGGGCAGCGGCACCACCGATTCCAACAACTACGCCATCGACACCGAGCGTCCGACCGCCACCATCGTGGTCGCTGACACGGCCCTGAGCGTCGGCGAAACCTCGCTGGTGACCATCACGTTCTCCGAGGCGGTGACGGGTTTCACCAACGCCGACCTGACCATCGATAATGGCACCTTGAGTGCGGTGAGCAGCAGCGACGGCGGGATCACCTGGACGGCCATTCTGACACCGTTGGCGGGTATCGCCGACACCAGCAACCTCATCCAGCTCGATAACAGCGGTGTTCAGGATGCGGCAGGCAATGCCGGCATCGGGGCCACGGACTCGAACAACTACGCGATCGACAGCCAACGCCCGACCGCGACCATTGTCATGGCCGACACCGACCTGCGTCCCGGCGAAACGACCCTGGTGACCATCACCTTCAGCGAAGCGGTCAGTGGTCTGGACAGTTCCGATCTGAGCGTCGCCAACGGCACTCTGAACGGGTTGAGCAGCAGCGACGGCGGCGTCACCTGGACGGCGACTTTCACGCCGACCGCCAGCATCACCGACACCACCAACCTGATCACCCTGGACAACACCGGTGTCACCGATGCAGCTGGCAACGCCGGAAGCGGGGTGACCAACTCGGCGAATTACCTGGTGCAAACCAGTGCGCCGACCGCCAGCATCGTGATCGCCGATACGGCGCTCAAGGCTGGCGAAACGACCCTGGTGACCATCACGTTCAGCGAGGCGGTGACCGGTTTCAGCAACGCTGACCTGACCATCGCCAACGGTACATTGAGCAACGTCAGCAGCAGCGATGGCGGCATTACCTGGACAGCGGCCTTTACGCCAACCTCGAACGTTACCGACGCCGGCAACCTGATCACGCTCGACAATAGCGGCGTGGTCAATGCATCGGGCAACGCGGGGACGGGCACTACCGACTCGAACAATTTTGCCATCGACACCGCGCTGCCGACCGCCTCCATCGTGGTTGCAGACACGCAACTTGGCATCGGTGAAACCACCACGGTGACCATCACCTTCAGCGAAGCGGTGAGCGGTTTCGATGTGTCGGACATCAGCGTTGCCAATGGTGTGTTGTCGAACCTGAGCAGCAGCGATGGCGGCGTGACCTGGACCGCGACCCTGACTCCGACCGCCAACATCAACGACACAACCAACCTGATCGTGCTCGACACCGGTCGCGTGCAGGACGTTGCCGGCAACTTCGGCGCAAGTATCGCCATCTCCAACAATTACGCGCTTGATGCGACCCGGCCAACGGTGAACATCGTGGTTGCCAACCCGAACCTCGGTATCGGCCAGACCACTACGGTGACCTTCACCTTCAGCGAAGCCGTCAGCCACTTCGACCTGTCCGATCTGAGCGTGACCAACGGCGACCTGAGCAATCTCGGCAGCAGCGATGGCGGCAAGACCTGGACGGCGACGTTCACGCCGACGGCCAATGTCACCGACCCAAGCAACTTCATCGCCCTGGACACCCGCAACGTCACAGATCTGGTGGGCAACACTGGCAACACGGTGGCGGTGTCGAACAATTACACCCTCGACAGCGAACTGCCGAGCGCCACCGTCGTGGTCGCCAATCCGAACCTGGGCGTGGGTCAGACTTCGCAGGTGACCATCACCTTCAACGAAGCGGTCAGTGGTTTTGATTTGTCCGACATCAGTATTGCCAACGGCACCTTGTCCGACCTGAGCAGCAGCGATGGCGGCAAGACCTGGACCGCGACCCTGACACCGACCGCCAACGTCAATATCGCCAGCAACGTGATCAGCATCGACTATGCCGGTATCAGCGACATGGCCGGCAACAGTGGCAGCGGCGTGAGCTATTCCGACAATTTTGTCATCAACACGGTGCCAACTTCCTCGGTCGTTTTCGTGTCGGCAGACCTGGATTTGCGCAGCAACCCCCCGGTGACGCTGACCGATGTGCCCAACGTGCCGCTGCAACCGACCATTTTCACGCCTCCGACGGGCAACCTCAGCTCACCATTGACCTTCCAGCCGTTGTTCGAACAACGGGTGATCGGCAACGGTATCCGGCCGTTGGGCGATATTTTCATGAACCACGGTGCATTGGCCCCGAGTTTCATCGCACAGGTTTTCAGCAGCAATGACAGCGGAGGCGATGGCTCGGGGCATGGTTTCCTCGGTTTCGGCGGCGGCGATGGCGGTGTGTTCAGCACCAGCACGCTATCGAGCCTGTTCAATCAGGACAGCAGTAGCGAACGCGATTCGTTGAACGCCTTTGGCAGTCAGTCGATCAAGTCCGGCGATGTTTCCCAGGGCCTGCGCGGGGTGTTTGGCGCACCGACCCTGGGCCAGCAATTGCAACAGCTCAAAGACAACGAGCAGCAGCAGGTCGATAACCTGGCCGCCGCTTTGAAACTGGCCGGCATCAGCGAAATGCAGGCCTGATGAAAACCTCCACTTGTGATGCGGCACCCAGGGGCGATGCAAGGATGAATAGAAGTCATAAGTTATTCGGCGCCAGCCTGCTGGCACTGGCGATCAGCGGATGCGCAGTCACCAGTGAGCCGATCGAACGCAGTGTCAGTGAGCAGCGCGCCAAAAGTGACCTGCAAAGCATGTACAAGGGGCAGGAGCCTCTTGGCGGCCCATTGACCCTGCACCAGGCCATGGCCCGTGCGGTGAAGTACAACCTCGAAGGCCGGTTGAAAATCATGGAGGAGGCCCTGGCCAAGCGTCAGCTCGACCTCGCCAGTTTCGACATGCTGCCGCGCATGGCGCTGGACGCCGGATACGTGGGCCGCAACAACGTCAACGCCTCCAGTAGCCAGAGCGTGCGGACCGGCACGCAGTCCCTGGAGCCTTCGACCTCCCAGGACCGCGACCGTGATGTAGCGGACCTGACGATGGTCTGGAACGTGCTCGATTTCGGTGTCAGTTACATCAGTGCAAAGCAGCAGGGCGACCAGCGCCTGATCGTTCAGGAGCGCCGACGCAAGGTGATCAACACCATCGTCCAGGACGTACGCTCGGCGTATTGGCGGGCGATGGCCGCCGAACGCCTGCTCACGCAGATCGACAGTCTGATGGCACGGGTGGAAACCGCGCGCAACGACAGCCAGAGCATGAGCCAGCAACGCATTGGCGATCCGGTGCAAGCCCTCGGTTATCAACGCTCGCTGATCGAAGCGACCCGCCAACTGGAAGAGCAACGCCGTGCGTTGTCACTGGCGAAGACCGAACTGGCGACCCTGATCAACCTGCCGATGGGCACGGAGCTGACCCTGGCGACCGATAACGGTTATGAGATTCCCGAACTCAAGGTCGATCTGGCCAGTCTTGAACAGGAAGCCCTGACCAGCCGACCGGAACTGCGCGAACAGGATTATCAGACCCGCATCAGCGCTGCCGAGACCCGCAAAGCCATGTTGCGCCTGCTGCCGGGCCTGGAGTTCTCCGCTGGCGGACATTACGACAGCAACTCGTTCCTGGTGGAGCAGGGCTGGGCCGATTACGGCGTCAAGGTCACCTGGAACCTGTTCAATGTGATCTCGGCGCCTGCGGCGATCGACGTGGCCAAGGCCGGTGAGGAAGTCGCCACCGCGCGCCGTCAGGCGATGTCGATTGCGGTGCTGGCGCAGTTGTATGTGGCCAATGCCAACTACCGCGAGGCCTTGCGCCAGTTCAAGACCAACCAGCAATTGTCGGACATCGACGGGCAAATCGTCGGTCAGTTGCGCAACCGCCACCAGGCGGATGGCATCGGTGAACTGGATCTGATCCAGGGCGAACTCAATACCTTGCAGGCCGATCTGCGTCGTGACCTGTCCTACGCCGACCTGCGCAACGCCTACGGGCAAATTTTCGCCAGCGCCGGCCTCGATCCGTTGCCGGATCAGGTGCAATCGACACAGGTCCAGTCCATCGCCACGGCCCTGGCCAATCGTGAAGCAGCCTGGGCGGCAGGTGATATTACGGTGCCGGTGACCCATGCCCCAGCACGTTGATGTGAAGGCCCCGACCGCCAGCATCAGCCGAGCTCAGCGGGAGCGGCGCAACGGTCATCGCGGCGCGGCGATACTGCTGACCGGCCTGCCGGCGGCGGGCAAGTCGACCCTTGCGCAAGCGCTGCATGCCGAGTTGTTTGCTCGCGGACTGCAGAGCGTGGTGCTCGATGGTGACGGGCTGCGGGTGGGGCTCAATCGAGATCTGGGCTTCAGCGACAGCGATCGTCAGGAGAACATCCGTCGCGCCAGCGAACTGGCATCGTTGCTGGTGGAGAACGGACAAATCGTGATCCTGGCGATGATCGCGCCCCTGGTGGAGTTGCGCGATGTGTTCGCCCGGCGGCTCGGTGACGATTATCGCGAAGTCTGGTGCAGTGCGACCCTGGCGGTGTGCGAGCAACGTGATCCAAAAGGTCACTATGCCCGCGCCCGACGCGGCGAATTGACCGGGTTTACCGGGGTGTCCGCACCGTATCAGGCACCGGTCGATGCGGCGCTGGTGCTCGACACCGGGATACAGTCTGTGGAGGCCTGTCTTGATCGACTGTTGACCTGGCTCGGTGAATCCGCGGTGCTGCCCCGACCTTGAACCGGTTGGTGTTCAAGGTTTCGACGACAAGTCCGCCATGCCCTTGAGCAACTCGATCGGCAGTGGAAAGACGATGGTCGAGCTCTTGTCGCCGGCAATCGAACTCAGGGTCTGCATGTAGCGCAGCTGCATGGCCCCCGGTTGGCGGCCCAGCATTTCGGCGGCTTGCATGAGTTTTTCCGAGGCCTGCAATTCGCCTTCGGCGTGGATTACCTTGGCTCGCCGTTCCCGTTCGGCTTCGGCCTGCTTGGCGATGGCGCGGATCATCGATTCGTTGAGGTCCACGTGCTTGATCTCGACGTTGGCGACCTTGATGCCCCAGGCGTCGGTCTGGGCGTCGAGCACTTGCTGGATGTCCAGATTCAAGCGTTCGCGTTCGGCCAGCAGTTCGTCCAGTTCGTGTTTACCCAGCACCGCCCGCAGCGTGGTTTGCGCCAATTGGCTGGTGGCCATCAGAAAGTCTTCGACCTGGATGATCGCCTTTTGCGGATCGAGCACGCGGAAATACAGCACTGCGTTGACCTTGACCGACACGTTGTCGCGGGTGATCACGTCTTGCGGCGGCACGTCCAGCACCACGGTGCGCAAATCGACCCTTACCATTTGCTGGACCACCGGTATCAGCAGGATCAGGCCAGGGCCCTTGACCTGCCAGAAGCGCCCGAGCTGGAACACCACGCCGCGCTCGTATTCGCGCAGGATGCGGAACGTCGCCCCTGCCAGTGCGATGATCAACAATAGCAGCGCGACAAGACCCAATTGCAAACCCATGACTATTCTCCGCCCGGCGCCGCGTCAGCCGCGGCCACTTGCAGCAGCAAACCCTTGCGCCCCACCACCCGCACCCGCTGCCCGGGTTGCAGCGGCGTCGCGCTAAGCACTTGCCATCGTTCTCCCTGCAGATGAATCCAGCCGCCATAGGCGTTACCGGTCTGCAATGACGTCACCGCCGTCACGCTGCCGAGCAGCCCGGCATCACCGCTGACGATGTCGCGCGGTCGTGTCTTCATGGCGTGAATCACCAGGTAGATCAGCAACAGCGCGCTGACCAGACCCAGGCCGATCATCAACGGCACGGGCACTTCGGTATTGGACAGGATCACCGCGCCGATCACGAACATCACGATGCCGCCCAGGCCGATCACGCCGTAATTGGGCAGGGCCGCCTCGGCGATCAGGAACGCTAGGCCGAAGGTGATCAGCCAGATCCCGATGGGGTTGGGCACCAGCAACACAACTGTGTCGGTGGCGCAGGCCGATCCGCTCAACGCCAATAGCAACGCAACTGCACAGCAACGCATGTTCACTTGACCCTCCGGGAGAGGCGTGGAGTGGCTCTGAATACAGTTTAGTTGAGCCTCGGCCGGTATGAATTTTGCTCAATTTCCGTCGGCAGCCGATGAGCGGATTTCCCACCGGAACGCGCTGACGGGCCTAGACTTTTACTACGCAAGCCAAGCTTTAATCATCGTCCGTAAGCGATCATGGCGGACACCGAGGTGCATCATGCGTATGGCAAGAACCGTGCAGCGAAGCCTGGAAAAGGCTCAATGCGAATATGACATCGTCAGCCACCCACACTCGGCCAGCAGCCTTGAAACGGCGCGGGTCGCAGGCATTCCTGCCGAACGGGTGGCCAAATCGGTGATCCTCGACGATCACCATGGGCATTACCTGATGGCCGTGCTACCCGCCAGCCGTCACCTTGACCTGAGCAAAGTCCGCAGCAGCGGTGAGTGGCAGGTTTCCCGCGAAAGCAACCTCGCGCACCTGTTCGATGATTGCGAGCGCGGTGCCGTACCGGCGCTGGGTGAGTCCTATGGGTTGGAGGTGGTCATCGATCCGCTGCTGACCCGGCAAAAAGACATCTATCTGGAGGCTGGAAACCACGTCAACCTGGTGCGCATGGACATGCCCGAGTTTCTGAAAATGGTGCCGCATGCCGAGGTGCGGGAATTGAGTCATTGAGTTTTGTTTCGTCAATGCTGACGTCATCGCGGGCAAGCTCCCTCCCACAGGAACTGCGATTAACCTGTGGGAGCGAGCTTGCTCGCGATGACCGCGCAGCGGTCCTTGAATTGGTCCCCAGGAGTTCGACATGGAAAGCCCGACCCACAACCTTCCATCCCTGTTCAAACAACTCGGCCTGCCGGACGACGCCGAAAGCATCGATAAATTCATCGCCACCCATTCACCGCTCAAACCTGAGCTGCACCTTGCGGATGCGTTTTTCTGGAGCCCGAGCCAAGCGGAACTTCTGCGGGAGGAGATTCTCGATGACGCGGATTGGGCCGAGGTGGTGGATCAACTGGATGTGATGTTGAGGAAGGGGCGGGGGGTGTAAATAACTGATAGGCGGCGGTCCGCAGAGGTTGCTCTGATCAAGGTAATTGACCAAAATTAAGACCTTATTTGAGGTCTTAATTATGCAAAGTGTTTTGGCTGATATGGCTGTCAGCGTGTCTGAACTGAAGAAAAACCCCTCTGCCGTTTTGAATGGCGCCCATGGAGGGCCCGTCGCAGTGCTCAATCACAATCGTGTCATGGGCTACATGGTCCCGGCAGATGTTTTCGAGGCCATGGTGGAGCGTCTCGACGATTTGGAGTTGGCGGAAATCGTGCGTTCTCGTCGTCATGAAACGCCAATTCCGGTAACGCTGGATGACCTATAAGCTCGAATTTCTGCCATCTGCACGCAAAGAGTGGGACAAGCTGGGGCATACGTTGTGTGAGCAATTCAAAAAGAAGTTGGCCGAACGGCTCGAAATGCCTCGAATCCCGTCTGACTCACTCCATGGCATGCCCGACTGCTACAAAATCAAATTGAAGTCATCTGGCTACCGACTCGTCTACGAGGTGATAGATGAGCGCGTTGTCGTTTCTGTCGTTGCAGTAGGAAAGCGGGAACGGAGTGAAGTGTACGAGCGTGCCAGGAAACG
Source organism: Pseudomonas jessenii (assembly GCF_002236115.1). Taxonomy (GTDB): domain Bacteria; phylum Pseudomonadota; class Gammaproteobacteria; order Pseudomonadales; family Pseudomonadaceae; genus Aquipseudomonas; species Aquipseudomonas jessenii. The sequence continues at coordinate 58,567 of NZ_NIWT01000006.1, forward strand.
TTGATGGTTCTCGGCAGGTCGCTGTTACGTAATTGTTTCAAAACTTGACGGAAAATCCCCTCCAATGCGATATTGATAGTTAGCAAACTAACAGTGTGTATTTTCCCTCGTGCCGAATAACCTTGCCATTCTCCAGATGAACATCAGCAGCGCCATGGTGGTGGCCGCCAGGCATTGGCGCAAAATCTGCCAGACCACGCTGGCCAACTATGGAATCTCCGAAGCCTGCGCCGTTCCGTTGTTGATGATCGGGCGGCTGGGCGAGGGTGTGCGCCAGGTGACGGTGGCCCAGGCAGCAGGGATGGAGAGCCCGTCGCTGGTGCGCCTGCTCGATCAGTTGTGCCATGGCGGCTACGTCTGCCGCACCGAAGATGCACAGGACCGCCGCGCCAAATGCCTGAGCCTGACCGAAACCGGTCGGGAGCTGGTGCAGGCGGTCGAAGTGGAACTGGTGCGCTTGCGCCACGAAGTCCTTGAAGGCATTGACCAGAGTGATCTGGAAGCTACGCTGCGGGTACTGAGAGCATTTGAAGCGGCCACGCCGCCATCGGTGGCCAACTCTTGAGCGGATTTTTCTCTGGCATGCCCCCGGCGCGGGACTGGTTCTACGGAGTCCGCACCTTCGCCGCATCGATGATCGCGCTGTACATCGCCCTGCTCATGCAAATGCCGCGTCCGTATTGGGCGATGGCTACGGTGTACATCGTTTCCAGTCCGTTTCTCGGTCCTACCAGTTCCAAGGCGCTGTACCGGGCGGTCGGCACCTTTATCGGCGCTGCTGCGGCGGTTTTGTTCGTGCCGATGTTCGTGCAGAGCCCCTACGTGCTGGTGGTGGTGATTGCACTGTGGACCGGGACGCTGCTGTTTCTGTCCCTGCATTTGCGCACGGCCAACAACTACGCCTTGATGCTCGCCGGTTACACCTTGCCGCTGATCGCTCTGCCGGTGGTGAACAACCCGCTGGGGGTGTGGGACGTGGCCGAAGCGCGGACCGAAGAAATCTTTCTGGGCATCGCCGTGGCGGCAGTGGTCGGTGCCATGTTCTGGCCCCGGCGCCTGGCGCCGGTGTTCAATGATTCGGTGAGCAAATGGTTTACCGATGCATCGACCTACAGCCTGCGCTTCCTCAGCCGCAACGTGCAGCCTGAAGAGGTCAGCGCGTTGCGGGCATCGATGGTCGCTACCTTCAACTCCCTGGAGTTGATGATCGGCCAGTTGCCCCACGAAGGCTCGCGTCCGCAGACGGTACGCAACACCAAGGAGTTGCGCGGACGGATGATTCACCTGCTGCCAGTGATCGATGCCCTCGACGATGCGCTTTACGCCCTGGAACGGCGCACCCCCGAGCTTGTGGACAAGTTCGCGCCATTGCTGACGGCCACCACCGAGTGGCTCGAGCACAAGGATGCCGACCTCGCCCGCTGGCAGGCACTGAAGGATAAACTCGAGGCCCTGCAACCGGCTCCCGAAGCGCTGGATGACCGCAAGCAACTGCTGTTCTCCAACGCCATTTACCGTCTCGGCGAGTGGATCGATTTGTGGCAGGACTGCCGCAGCCTGCAGTACGCCATCCAGTGCGAAAGCCAGGACAACTGGCGCGCGGTGTATCGGCATTGGCGGCTGGGGCGGCTGTCCCCGTTTCTGGATCGCGGCCTGATGTTTTATTCCGCTGCTTCCACCGTCACCGCGATAATCGTCGCTTCGGTGCTGTGGATTCTGCTCGGCTGGACCGATGGCGGCAGCGCAGTGATCCTGGCGGCGGTGGCGTGTAGTTTCTTTGCCTCGATGGACGACCCCGCGCCGCAGATTTACCGGTTCTTTTTCTGGACGGCGATGTCGGTGGTGTTCGCCAGCCTTTATCTGTTTCTGGTGCTGCCCAACCTGCATGACTTTCCGATGCTGGTACTGGCGTTTGCCGTGCCGTTCATTTGTGTCGGCACCCTGACGGTCAAGCCGCAGTTTTACCTGGGCATGCTGCTGACCCTGGTCAACACCTCATCCTTCATCAGCATTCAGGGCGCTTACGACGCGGACTTCCTCAGTTTCGCCAACTCCAACCTGGCCGGCCCCATGGGGTTGCTGTTCGCGTTCATCTGGACCCTGATCGCCCGGCCGTTCGGTGCCGAACTGGCAGCCAAGCGCCTGACCCGTTTCAGCTGGCGTGACATTGTCGGCCTCTCCGAGCCGGCCACGTTGTCTGAGCATCGGCTTCTGGGCATACGGATGCTCGATCGGCTGATGCAGCACCTGCCGCGCCTGGCCATGACCGGCCAGGACTCCGGCGTGGCGCTGCGGGAAGTGCGGGTGGCGCTGAATCTGTTGGACCTGCTCGCTTATACGCCGCGGGTCCTTGGTGTGCCGCAGGTGCTGCTGCGCCAGGTGGTGGCCGAGGTTGGCGAGTACTTCAAGGCCTGTCTCAAGGCCGGTGAGCGCTTGCAGGCACCGAGCCCGTTGCTGATGACCCTCGACCGCACGCGTCGCGCCCTCAGCGGTGCCGGCGATGATGAAACCCGTCGGCATCTGCTGCACGCCCTGAGCGGCCTGCGCCTGGCACTGTTGCCCGGCATCGAATTCGTCGGTTCCGCCGAGCCCGAAGAACCGCTTCCCCATGGCATTGATGGAGCGCCCTTATGATCGGTGACCTGGATCTGAGCGGGGTATTCCTGCCCACGCTGCTGGTGCTGATGGGCATTACGTATGTGTTGTACCTGTTGGTGCACGGGGTGCTGACGCGCCTGCACTTTTACCGTCTGGTCTGGCACCGGGCATTGTTCAACGTGGCCCTCTACGCCTTGCTGCTTGGCGCCGTGGACTCACTCAGTCGATACCTGATGACATGAAAAAACCGTTTCTAACCCTGGGTCGCGTGGTGTTGACCCTGCTGATCGTGAGCTTCGCCGTGGTCGTGGTCTGGCGCATGGTGATGTATTACATGTTCGCGCCCTGGACCCGCGACGGGCACATTCGCGCCGACATCGTGCAAATCGCGCCGGATGTCTCCGGGCTGATCCAGCAAGTGGAGGTGCGCGACAACCAGTTGGTCAAGCGCGGCCAGGTGCTGTTCAGCATCGATCCGGACCGCTTCAAGCTGGCCCTGCGCCAGGCGAAAGCGGCAGTCGCCGACCGTGAAGAAACCCTGGCCCAGGCCCAGCGCGAGGCCAAGCGGAACAAGGGTCTTGGCAACCTGGTGCCGGGTGAGCAACTGGAAGAAAGCCAATCGAAAGTGGCTCGCGCCCAAGTGGCCTTGATGGAAGCCCAGGTGGCGGTGGACAGCGCACAACTCAACCTCGACCGCTCGGTGATCCGCAGCCCGGTGGACGGCTACGTCAACGACCGTGCGCCACGGACCCAGGAATTCGTCAGCGCCGGGCGGCCCGTGTTGTCGGTGGTCGACAGCAACTCGTTCCACATCGACGGCTATTTCGAAGAAACCAAACTGAACGGCATCCATATCGGCCAGAGCGTCGACATCCGGGTGATCGGCGACAATGCGCGCCTGCGCGGGCATGTGGAGAGCATCGTCGCCGGTATCGAAGACCGCGACCGCACCAGTGGCAATAACCTGCTGCCCAACGTCAACCCGGCCTTCAGCTGGGTGCGGCTGGCCCAGCGGATTCCGGTGCGGATCGCCTTCGATGACGTGCCGGATGATTTCCGCATGATCGCCGGGCGCACCGCCACGGTATCGATCATCGACGATCAGCAACGGGAGCCGGCGCAATGAGCAAGGCCTCGGGTTTGGCGGTCGCCGGATTAGGTTTGCTGCTGTCGGCGTGTCAGATGGTCGGGCCGGATTATCATCTGCCCGAAGAGGCGGCTGTCCATCGTCCAGACTTCCAGGGCGATCTGGCGGTCGACGGTAAAACGGTGGTGTCCGCGCCGGTGCCGGCCGATTGGTGGCGCCTGTACAAGGACCCGCGACTCGACCGGTTGGTACAGCAGGCCATGGCCTCCAACACCGATTTGCGCGTGGCGGCGGCCAGCCTGTCGCGGTCTCGCGCGCAGATTGATGAGGCCGAAGCGGCGGGCGGCTGGAGCGGCGGCGTGCAGATGGGCGCCCAGCGCTTGCAGGAGTCTGGTCAAGCGTTCTTGATACCGGAAAAAGTGCCGGTGGCCAACATCGGCGATATCGGCATCAGCGCGTCGTACCAGTTCGACCTGTTCGGCACCTTGCAACGCGGTATCGAAGCGGCCAAGGCCAATGCCGATGCGACACAGGCAGCTGCCGATACTGCACGCATCACCGTGGTGGCCGACGTGGTTCGCGCCTACACCCAGGTGTGTGCAGCCAATGAAGAGCGGGAAATCGCCCAGCATTCCCTCGACCTGCAAGCCCAGAGCACCACGCTGATCCAGCGCTTGCGCGATGCCGGGCGTGGCGACGAAACCCAGGTCACCCGCTCGCAGACCCAATTCAAATCCCTGCGCGCCGACATGCCGCGCTATGAAGCGTCGCGCCAGGCCGGGCTGTACCGCTTGTCGATGTTGCTGGCCAAGCCGGTGGACCAACTGCCGGCCGGCACCGCCACCTGCGACGAGCTGCCAAAAATCGCGCAACTGGTACCGGTGGGCGATGGCGCTGCGTTGCTCAAGCGTCGTCCCGATGTGCGGCAGGCCGAGCGGCGACTGGCGGCCGCGACGGCCGGTATCGGCGTCGCCACGGGCGAGCTGTATCCGAACATCAGCATCGGCGCGACCATCGGTACCGTCGGTATCCTGGACGATCTCGGCGACCCGTCTACCAATCGCTGGGGCTTCGGTCCGTCGCTGACCTGGAACGTGCCGACCAACGGCGCCCGGGCGCGCATCCGCGAAGCCGAAGCGGTGACCCAGGCGACACTGGCGCATTTCGACGGGGTGGTGCTCAATGCCATTCGCGAGACCCAGACCGGTCTTGCCCAGTACACGGCATTGCTGCAACGCCGCGATGCACTGGCCGATGCCGAGCAATCGGCAAAACTGGCGGCCGACCAGACCCACCGCTTCTTCCAGGCCGGCCGCGCCTCGTTCCTGGCCGACCTGCAAGCCACCCGCACCTACATCGACGTCACGGCGCAGCTGGCGGCCGCTAACACCCAGGTTGCCGCCAGCCAGATCGATTTGTTCCTCGCCTTGGGCGGTGGTTGGGAAAGCGGACGAACGCAAGCGTCGAACTCCGGCAAACCCTGAGGCCGTTGCTATGCTTTGAAGTGTTGGAGGGGCGCCCGGTGCAAAAGCGCCCTTTCTTCGCACAAGGCTCGCGCAGGTCAGGGGGAAACCAATAATGAAAAACCCTTATGCTCTCGGCTTCTGGTGCGCCATCGTGGCGTTGGTGCTGCTGTCGGCCACCTATTTCTACGGCATCATGCTGGCCCACCAGATCGACAAGGCTATGGCGTTCCTCGACAGTGCCGCCGCGCTGATTGCCGTGATGTCCATTGCGGTGGTGGCCTGGGCCTCGGTCCAGAATCAACGCATCAAAAAAAGACAACTCGAACAGGGCAAGACCCTGGTCCTGATCTGGGACACCAAGGTGGCGTTGCGTCGTGTCGAAACGGTGTTCGACCGCTATTTCTGGGGCAGTTACTGGCAACCGGGGCGCACCTTTCAGGAAGTCATGGGCGAATTGACCGGCACGCCGCTGGAAAAAAGCCTCGAGAGCCTGAAAAAACAGTGCCTGGCGCTGGACCGGCAGGTGGCTGACGACGGTCGGCACTGGCTCAGCAATGCCCGCGAACTGGCCGATGTCGCCACGGCTATGGCCCGCGAACGCTATCAACTGGACGTCTGCGACCCGCGCGCGGAAGTGACGGGCGGGGCGGTGATCAACCGTGACTTCGAAGTGCTGGTGTACACCTGGACTGCGCGGCTCAAAAGCTTTGATCATCAGCTGGATGAGATTGAAGTCCAGTATTCCTGATTTTGTGGTGGCTGTTATGCCGCCATCGCGGGCAAGCCCGCTCCCACAGGTATAGCGTGATCCCTGTGGGAGCGAGCTTGCTCCGGGCGGCGTTCCGACGATAGCGATCGAATGGATTGCGAAGATCTCGAATCCTGCGCCCCCCCAAGACACTCTTTCACCTTTAATCATTGGGCCGTTCGTCGCCCCTGGTGCTAATCTGCTTTCCACTTTCAGCACAGTCGAGCCGCAACCCGTCATGGGTTCAGGGAAGACGACCTCACTTTCAACAACGGACACTGAACGGGTCATACATGAATAAATCAGCAGGCGTGCTACTGGGAATTGTTGTCGCAATCGGTGCCATCAGCGCAGGTGGGGCCTGGTTCACCAGCACCAGGATCGAAGGTGTGCTGAACACCTCGATAGCCGATGCCAACAAGGAACTGCAGGCGGCGATGGTTGGTTCCAACGGCACGGCGTCGCTGGAGCTGGTGTCGCTGGAGCGTCATGTGTTCAGCAGCACCGCGCACTATCGCCTCAAGGGCGAAGGCGAAATGTTCGGCGAAGCGCCGGTCGAGTTGCTGTTTGTCGATCACATCGAACACGGCCCGTTGCCATTCTCGCGCCTGATGTCGCTCAAGTGGCTGCCGGTCCTGGCGACCAGTCACTACGAGCTGGAAAAGACCCCGTTCACCGAGAAGTGGTTTGCCGCCGCCAAGGACAAGTCCCCGCTGACCGGCGTGGTCAATATCGGCTATGACAACGCTACCAATGGCACCTTCGAGTTGCAGCCGCTGGAAATGGCACTGGATGACAAGTCGAGCATGAAGTTCTCCGGCTTGAAAATGGACGTCGACGCCAGCGCCAAGGCGCAGAAGGTCAAGGCCAACGGCTACATGGACAGCCTGAAGGTGACCACCGTGTCCGAAGACCAGACGCCGGTGCAGGTTGAATTCAATGGCCTGACCCTGGCCAGCAACCTGACAAAAAGTACCTACGGTTTCTACACCGGCGAAAACGTCGTTGAACTGGCCAGCGGCAAATCGACTTTTGGCGTCAAGCAGTCGGTGCTGGACTTCAAGAAATTCGAAATGAAGAACCTGACTGAAGAAAAGGGCAGCAACGCCTCAGGGCGTGCCGATTACAAGGTTGGCGAAGTGTCCCTGAACGGCAAGACCATTGGTTCCGGTTCGCTGGCCATGAGCCTGAAGAACCTCGACATTCCGGCGACCCTGTCGTTGATGCAGATTTACCAGAGCAAACTGCAGCCGTATGAAAGGGCGGTGGCCGAAGCAACGGCGGCCGGTCTGCCGGCACCGGAGCTGAAACTGACCGAAGCCGAAGAGGCGCTGCTCAAGTCCAGCCTGGAAAAACTGCTGGCGGCCGGACCACAAGTGGCCCTGGAAAACCTGTCGTTCAACACCGCCAATGGTGAGAGCCGCGCCAACATGGTGCTCGATCTGACCAAGCCACAAGCTATCGATCTGCCGACCGATCAGTTGGTCAGACAGCTGATCGCGCTGCTGGACTTCAAGCTGCAAGTGTCCAAACCCATGCTGATCGATGTGCTCACCGTGCAATCGCAAATCGACGGTCAGACCGACGCCAAGCTGATTGCCGATCAGGCCACCGCCACCGCGGACATGTTCAGCAGCATGGCGGTCGGCAGCCAATTGGCAAAACTGGACGGCAATAACATCGTCACCAACTTGCGTTACGCCAACAATCAGGTGGACTTCAACGGCCAGAAAATGACCGTCGAAGAGTTTGCCGGTTTTGTGATGAGCAAGTTTGCGGATGCTGGCGCCACCGAATAACGGCGGCCGTTTACCCCGCAACGCCCGGCCTCTGCATCGCGCAGGCGCCGGGCGTTTTGCTGTCTGGCATCTCTAGGGAACGTCACGGATCAGGCGCCATGCCTCTTCCCATGGCAGCGGTTGTTTCATCCGCTCGGCGAGCATCGCCATTGCCCGGTCCATCTCGCAGGCTACCGCCGCCGACACCACGCCGTTTTTTCCGAACAGGCCTATGAACGGCGGGTTGTAAGGGTCGCCCTTGAACTCGACTTCGTCCCAGGCCTCGGAGTGGCCGAGGTAGTCATAGGTTTTACCGAAATGCCAGGTCCAGAAAAACGGCACGTCGAGGTAATGCTCGTCACCGCCCAGCATATTGACCGCGGCGATCCGCGCCTGTTGTTGGGCCAGTCGCCAGTGTTCGATGCGCAGGTATTGGTCGTTCAGCGGGAACGTTGCGATATCGCCAGCCGCCCAGAGGCCGTCGGCCACGCGCATTGCGCCATCGACATGCAGCGAGTGATCCTGCTCCTTCGGTAACCCGGTAAAGGCCGCAGTGGCTGGCGTCACGCCGATGCCGACCAGCACCAGATCGGCCGCCAAGCGTTGGTCGTTGTCCAGGCGCACGGCTTCGACCTTGTCCGTCCCTTCGATCTGTACCGCATTGCCATGAGTATGAAACACGACGCCATGGGCTTCATGTCGTGCGCGAATGGCCTTGCCGACCGTGTCGCCGAACTGTTTGGCAAGCGGCACCTCGTGGCGGGCCAGTACGGTCACGTGCAGGCCAAGCTGGCGCAGGGACGAGGCGGATTCCATGGCAATGAAGCTGTCGCCGATGATCACCACCCGCTGGCCGGCGCTGGCGCTGTCCAGAATCTGCTGCGCATGGGCTTTGGAGCGCAGGAGGAACACTTGCGGCAGGTCGGCGCCGGGCAGCGTCAGCGGGTTGGGTACGCCGCCGGTGGCCAGCAGCGCGGCGTCGTATGTCAGTGATTGGCCGTCAGTCAGCCGCAGCGTCCGGTTTGGCGCGTCCAGGCTTGCCACTTCGCCTCGCAGGCGTTCGATCCGCTGCTCGCGGTAAAAATCCTCGTCGCGCAGCGGCGGGACTTCGTTCAGCGGCATCTCCCCGGCGATCACGTATTTGCTTAGCGCCGTGCGGTCGTATCCGGCATCGGCTTCGCGGTCGATCAACAGTAACCGGCCGCCGAAACCTTTCTCGCGTAAACATGCTGCCGCCGCCGTGCCTGCCGCGCCGGCGCCGACAATGATGAAGGTTCGTGGATCGTCGGCCGGTGGCGCGTGGGCGTCCGGCATCGGCTGGTCGCCGACCCAGATGTCGCCGTCACGGACTTCAAGGGGATAGCGCTTGAGGCTGTCCAGGGCTGGGGGTTCGCACAGCCCGCCATCCTCGACCCGAAACTGCGCCTTGTGCCATGGACACGTCAGGCGCCCGTGGCATATCGCGCCGTCCGCCAGCGGGGCTCCGGCATGCGGGCATTCGGCCTGATAAGCGCGCAGTTGTTCGCCGGCCCGCAACAGCAGAATCTTGCTGTCCTGGACCTGCACTTCCAGACCCCGGTCTTCGGGCACATTGGCGACACGCGCAACGCGATGCAGAGTCATGATTGCTCTCCAGACAGACGTTTCACTTATGAGTCTGGTACTTATCGCGAGGTTCAGCCAATTGCCCCTGCCACGGCGTGAACGGTCCGGCTATAGTTTGCACGCCGACGACGGCCCAACACGTACAAGGTGCTCCGGTATGCCCCGATCGACCTCAATGAACCCTTGGCTTGCGGCCTTGGCAGTCGCCCTTTGCGTGCAGTTCCCGGCGCAGGCCCAGGAACGTTTCACCCTAAACATTCCTGGAGTCTCCGATGACCGCCTGTTCACGTCGGCCGCCGCCAGCGACTCCGCGGGCTGTGGCGGACATAACATTTCCCCGGCATTGAACTGGAACGCCGGCCCGGCAGCCACCCAAAGCTACGCCATCGTCATGCACGACCCTGACGGCCAGCAGGGCCAGGGCATCGATCAGTGGGTGCATTACGGCATCAAGTCCGGCACCCACCAGATCCCGGCCGGCGCCGGGAGCAAACCCGGCCTCGAGGGCATCGCCGGTACCAACAGCAAGGCAACCACCGGCTATGTCGGCCCTTGCCCGCCCGTTGGCGACAGCGCGCACCACTACATCATCCAGATCTACGCCCTGGACCTGCCCCCGGACGCCTTGCCCGCCGGCCTGACCCGTGCGCAGTTGCTGGAAAAAATCAAAGGCCACGTTCTGAAAAACAGCAGCGTGGTGCGACGCTATCACCGCTAAAGGCTGATCGCCCCAGCGGATTTGCAGAAAACTGAAGTGCGCGGCATTCCGGGGATTTGGCATCCACCCCCGAAAGCGCGCACTATCAGGCTATAGCCGATGCGTTGGAGGATGCCGTGGCAAAAAAAATCGACCGCATCGCCCAAATGCTCAACTGCCCGCAAAAGGGTGAAGAACTGCGGCGAGCGATTACCGAGAGTCGCAAGGATTTTCTGCTGAATCAGCCGGAAGAGGATGTTGTTGAAGACGACGACCTTGAAGAGGAGTTTTTCGAGGACGACGAGGACGATGATGAGTACGACGAATTCGACTGGACTACAGAATGAAAAAAACCGCTTCGGCGGTTTTTTTGTGGGCCAGGACAGCACCGGTCGGAGACTCGTTGACCCCCATGCTGAAAATGGCACACTATCAGGTACTTTTTTACGTGCCTTTGGAGCCGCCATGGAGCAGCTACTTGCAAGTCGTTCGGTCAGCATCACCGAGCTCAAGCGCAGCCCGAGTACTGTAATCGAGCAAGCCGGTTCCGAGCCTGTTGCCGTGCTCAACCACAACCGTCCAGCCGCCTATCTTTTACCGCACGCGGCCTATCAACAGCTGCTGGATCGGCTGCACGCTGCCGAACTTCGTGAAGCCATTGCGGCGAGCCGCAACGATCCGCGTCCGGCCGTCGCTGCCGATACAATGTTTGCCGAGCTTGATGCGCTGATTGATGAGGTAGAAGCAGAGCAACACCGTCCATGAGGCAAGTGCTTTTCTCTGCATTGGCACGGGACGATCTGCTGCAAGTCGCTCGTTTTATCGCCCGGGACAATCCTGAACGGGCCCGGACGTTTGTGGGCGAGCTACGCATGCAGTGCGCGCGATTAATCGAACAACCGAATCTGGGTGTTTCAAGAGACGATTGCGCCAAGGGATTGCGAATGCTTCCCCATGGCCGATATCTGATCTTCTACTGTTTGGCGGACGACGAGATCAAGGTCGAACGCGTGCTGCATAGCGCGAGAGACATTGGCCGGCTGTTTGAAAAAAACAGCATTGATCATTAGGCGCGAAGCTTGCAATCACCCACAAAAAAGCCCCAGACCCATAAGGCCCGAGGCTTTCTTGTAACAGCGGTATGGTGCACCAGGCGGGATTCGAACCCACGACCCCTGCCTTCGGAGGGCAGTACTCTATCCAGCTGAGCTACTGGTGCAGCGGGCGCCATGATACTCATATGCGCTGCGGGCGTCCATGCTGCTGAATCGCCTGCGTTTTTTTAAAGCTGTAACGCGCGGTTGCTACGTTGATCAGAAAAAATGGGCAAAAGCGTCGTTTTCGTTCTTTTTTTCGAACAGCCTATTGTCCTTTACCCCCTTTGATCCTAGGATTCGTTTGAGATTTCAAACGCTCTTGTCTGGGTGCTGAACCGCACGAGTTCAATCAGTGCGCTATTTATGTGCTTCAGCCCGGTGAATGATTTCCCTGACGGCAGCCTATCGAGGCGCCTTTCTACAATCATAATTTGCTCCGCATTCGTTGCGGTGCTGTTAAGGAAAGCCGACATGCAGCTTAAAGACACCCAGTTGTTCCGCCAGCAAGCCTTCATCGATGGCGCGTGGGTCGATGCGGACAATGGTCAGACGATCAAGGTCAACAACCCGGCAACGGGCGAAATTCTGGGCACCGTGCCGAAAATGGGCGCTGCCGAAACCCGCCGTGCGATCGAAGCTGCCGACAAAGCGCTGCCGGCCTGGCGTGCACTGACCGCCAAAGAGCGTGCGACCAAGCTGCGTCGCTGGTTCGAACTGATCATCGAGAACCAGGACGACCTGGCTCGCCTGATGACCCTGGAACAAGGCAAGCCATTGGCCGAAGCCAAGGGCGAAATCGTTTACGCCGCTTCCTTCATCGAATGGTTCGCCGAAGAAGCCAAGCGTATCTACGGTGACGTGATTCCGGGCCACCAGCCAGACAAGCGCCTGATCGTGATCAAGCAGCCAATCGGCGTGACCGCTGCAATCACCCCGTGGAACTTCCCGGCTGCGATGATCACCCGTAAAGCCGGCCCGGCCCTGGCCGCCGGTTGCACCATGGTGCTCAAGCCTGCTTCGCAAACCCCGTACTCCGCTTTCGCCCTGGCCGAACTGGCCCAGCGCGCCGGCATTCCGGCTGGCGTGTTCAGCGTTGTTTCCGGCAGCGCCGGCGACATCGGTACCGAGCTGACCAGCAACCCGATCGTGCGCAAGCTGTCCTTCACCGGTTCGACCGAAATCGGTCGTCAACTGATGGCCGAATGCGCCAAGGACATCAAGAAAGTGTCCCTGGAGCTGGGCGGCAACGCGCCGTTCATCGTGTTCGACGACGCGGACCTGGATAAGGCCGTCGAAGGCGCGATCATTTCCAAATACCGCAACAACGGCCAGACCTGCGTCTGCGCCAACCGCCTGTACATCCAGGACGGTGTTTACGACGCATTCGCCGAGAAGTTGAAAGTGGCTGTCGCCAAACTGAAGATCGGCAACGGTCTGGAAGCAGGCACTACCACTGGCCCGCTGATCGACGAAAAAGCCGTGGCCAAGGTGCAAGAACACATCGCCGATGCCTTGAGCAAAGGCGCGACCGTGCTGGCGGGTGGCAAGCCGATGGAAGGCAACTTCTTCGAGCCGACCATCCTGACCAACGTGCCGAATAACGCTGCCGTGGCCAAGGAAGAAACCTTCGGTCCATTGGCTCCGCTGTTCCGCTTCAAAGACGAAGCCGATGTGATCGCGATGTCCAACGACACCGAGTTCGGTCTGGCCTCGTACTTCTATGCTCGTGATCTGGGCCGTGTGTTCCGTGTGGCTGAAGCCCTGGAATACGGCATGGTCGGCGTCAATACCGGGTTGATCTCCAACGAAGTCGCGCCGTTCGGCGGCATCAAGGCCTCGGGCCTGGGCCGTGAAGGCTCCAAGTACGGCATCGAAGATTACCTGGAAATCAAATACCTCTGCCTGGGCATCTAAGCCGGGAAGAGCATTGTTTCAAGCGCAAAGGGCACGAGAGCGCTGTCCCTTTGCGCCGCTTTAAACCGGAATTTTCTCGGTGGCCGGGAACGCAGTGGCAGTCGATCATCGCATGCTGCCGCCGTTGCTCCCCGTCGCTTTATCCTTGAACCACGCCGCCCGATGAGCGGTGAATGAGGAATGTATGAGCAAGACTAACGCTTCTTTGATGGCCCGCCGTACCGCTGCTGTTCCACGTGGTGTTGGCCAGATTCACCCGATCTTCGCCGATTCCGCGAAGAACGCGACCGTAACCGACGTTGAAGGTCGTGAATTCATCGACTTCGCCGGCGGTATCGCCGTACTGAACACCGGCCACGTGCACCCGAAAGTAATCGCCGCCGTGACCGAGCAGTTGAACAAGCTGACCCACACCTGCTTCCAGGTACTGGCCTACGAGCCGTACGTGGAAGTGTGCGAAAAAATCAACGCCAAGGTCCCAGGTGATTTCGACAAGAAAACCTTGCTGGTGACCACCGGCTCCGAAGCCGTGGAAAACTCCATCAAGATCGCCCGTGCCGCCACTGGCCGTGCCGGCGTGATCGCCTTCACCGGCGCCTACCACGGTCGCACCATGATGACCCTGGGCCTGACCGGTAAAGTCGTGCCTTACTCGGCCGGCATGGGCCTGATGCCAGGCGGCATCTTCCGCGCGCTGTACCCGAACGAACTGCACGGCGTGAGCATCGACGATTCGATCGCTTCCATCGAACGCATCTTCAAGAACGACGCCGAGCCGAAAGACATCGCTGCGATCATCATCGAGCCGGTTCAGGGCGAAGGTGGTTTCTACGTCGCTCCGAAAGAATTCATGAAGCGTCTGCGTGCCCTGTGCGACCAGCACGGCATCCTGCTGATCGCTGACGAAGTACAGACTGGCGCTGGCCGTACCGGTACTTTCTTCGCCATGGAACAGATGGGCGTTGCTGCCGACCTGACCACTTTCGCCAAATCCATCGCTGGCGGCTTCCCGCTGGCCGGTGTGTGCGGCAAGGCCGAATACATGGACGCCATCGCTCCAGGCGGCCTGGGCGGCACCTACGCCGGTAGCCCGATCGCTTGCGCCGCGGCCTTGGCCGTGATGGAAGTGTTCGAAGAAGAACACCTGCTGGATCGTTGCAAGGCTGTTGGCGAGCGTCTGGTAACCGGCCTGAAGGCCATCCAGGCCAAGTACCCGGTGATCGGTGAAGTCCGTGCCCTGGGCGCGATGATCGCGGTCGAGCTGTTCGAAAACGGCGACAGCCACAAGCCGAACGCCGCAGCCGTGGCGTCCGTTGTGGCCAAGGCTCGCGACAAGGGTCTGATCCTGCTGTCCTGCGGCACCTACGGCAACGTTCTGCGCGTCCTGGTACCGCTGACCTCGCCGGACGAGCAACTGGACAAAGGCCTGGCGATCATCGAAGAGTGCTTCTCCGAGCTCTGATCACCCAGTGTGACCTGATCCACAAAAAACCCGCTTCGGCGGGTTTTTTCATGCCCCTTGAAACACATCCCGCCCATTAGCGCTGTATCGAATGGCCAGCATTGGCTAAGGTTTGCGCATTGCCAGGGAGAGCTGTATGACAACCGTCATTTTACCCGCCGTTCCAAGAGTCCTGATCGCCGAGGCCGACCCTTGGTCCCGGGATCTGCTCAAGGAAGTGTTGTTGAACGTACGCTGCGATGCACAGCTGGATTTGTGCGCCGATGGTCAGCAAGCGCTGGAACTGTTGGCCGCCAACCCCTATGACCTGGTGATCGCCGACTGGGAGTTGCCCGGCGTCGATGGCCTTAACGTCCTGCGCAGCATCCGTCAGCGCAAACGCAATCCGCCCATGCCGTTCATTCTGATGAGCAGTCGCAACGACAGTGCCAGCGTGCGCGAGGCCTTGCCGCTGGCGCCGGCCGCGTACCTGACCAAACCCCTGAATATGCAAAGCCTGACCCATCGGTTGCAGGGGCTGCTGCTGAACGCTGGCGAAGAAGTCTCGTGCGAAGTGCCGTCGCTGGCACCGGGCATGACGTTGTCGGTGTTTCTGGAGCGTCGACGGGAATTGGCTGACGGTGCGCCGCTGATGACCGACGTGCAAGTGGCGGTCAAACGCAGCCTCAATCCCAATGGCCTCGACCTGACGGTGCTGGAAGACGAAATCCGCACCGATCCGCAGGTTACCGCTGTGCTGATCGCCGCCGCCAACAGCGCGGCCCAGCACCACGGCACCGCTGTGCAAACCCTGTCCCAGGCGCTGCATCGCCTGGGCACCGGGCAGAGCATGAACCTGATTCTCGGGTTGGCGCTCAAGCGCAGTGCCCGGCTCAGCGATCCGCAATTGGCCGACTATGCCGAGCGTTACTGGGATCTGTCCCTGCACACCGCCGAATACGCGAGAACCCTGGCGCGCTTGCTCGATCTGGATCAGGAGCGCTGCTATTGCGCCGGCATGTTGCATCGTCTCGGCGATCTGGCGTTGCTGCGGTGTTTGCAGGAATGGAAACAGGCCGGTGGCGAACTGGACGAGCAGGAGGAAGTGGGCGAAGCGCTGGTTGAATTTGGCGCGGCCTATGGCTCGGCCCTGCGCACGCGCTGGCGTCTGCCACTGGAGTTGCGCGAACTGATTGCGGCGGCCTACCAGCTCGGTGGCGGGGTTTACTCGCGCGAAGCGCTGGTGGTGAACATGGCGGCGCAGATGGCGCGCCTGAGCGAGCATGAGGGCATCGAGGCGCTGGCGAAGAGCCGGACGGCGAGGTTGCTCAAGATCGGCCTGCCGGAGTTGATGCGTTTGCGCAAAAAGTAAGCACACCACCAACCCCTGTGGGAGCGAGCTTTTGTGGCGAGGGGGCTTGCCCCCGTTCGGTTGCGCAGCAGCCGTAAACCAGCGAATGCGGTTGTCCTGACAATGCTGGAACACCAAATGCAGGACTGCTTCGCAGCCCAACGGGGGCAAGCCCCCTCGCCACAGGTATCCGGTGGTGCCAGCGAAATCTCAGCCCGTCACAATCCGGTTCTTTCCCTCGCGCTTGGCCTGATACATCGCCGCATCTGCCCGGGAAAACAGGTTTTCCACGTTTTCGTCCGCGGCGGTCAGGCTGGTCAGGCCCTGGCTGACGGTGATGCCGAACGTCTGGCCCTCATGGTTGAAACTCAATTGCTGAATCTGCCGTTGCAGGCGTTCAGCCACTTGCAGGGCCATTTGCGGTGTACAGCCGGGAAACACCGCGGCGAACTCCTCACCGCCAATACGCCCGAACAGGTCGCCACGACGCAATGCTGCGCGGCCGCTTTCGGCAATGCGTTGCAACACGTTGTCGCCTTCCTGGTGACCGTAGGTGTCGTTGATCGTCTTGAAGTTATCAATGTCCAGCATCAGAAACGACAGCGGCTCGCCCTGTTGCCGGGTGTGTGCGAACGCGCGGTGGGCGCATTCGAAGAAATGACGGCGGTTGCTGCTCTGGGTCAGCGCATCGATGGTGGCCAGGCGATGCAGCTCGGTTTCCATCTGCTTCTTGTCGGTGATGTCTTCGGCGATGCCGACGATGATCACCGGTTGCCCCGGCTCGGCCTGGCGGTTGATGTAGCATTTGTCGCTTAGCCAGCGCACCTGGCCGTCTGCGGCGATGACTCGATACTCGCGGTCTTCGACGGCGCCTTTGTCCAGCACTTCGGCAAGGCTGCGTTCGGCATAGTCCAGGTCGTCAGGGTGAATGCTGTCGCACCATTGATTGCCGTCGGCCAGCAGTAGATCGGCCGAACGGCCAAAGATCCGTTCATAGGCGGGGCTGACGTAAAGCACCTTGCGGGTTTCCCAATCGAATGCCCACAGCACTGCATTGACGCTCATCAGCAAGGTGCTGAACAACTGTTCGCGTTCGCTCAGGCGTGCGACTTCGCGTTGGGCGTGCATTAGCGCTATCAGGGGCTGCGCGGCCTCGGGCCAATGCGACGGAGATGAGTCTTGCAGGTTTTTTGGGGCCATCGACACAAATCTCAAAGGGCATGCCGCGCGTTCGATAGCGGCCAACACCAAGCCTGCCGGGAATGGCGAAGTGTCTTTGAGATAGGGCTTTTTAGATGAAGTTCCCGCCTTGTGTGGCGAGGGAGCTTGCTCCCGCCGGGCGGTACTGATGGCACGCCACATAACCATGTGGGAGCGAGCAAGCCCGCTCCCACAGGTTTTTTCAGACGGCGGCAGGGCGCAGGGAGTAGGTCTTCAACTGATCGGCGAAGTCGCGCAGGGATTGAATCCCGCTGGCTTCGGCTTCGTGTACCCAGTCCTTGATGGCCGCCAGCATGTCGTGACCATTTGAGCTGGTCTTGACCCAGATCTGTTGCAGGGCCAGGCGTTTTTCGTAAATTACCTTCAGCGCCTGACTGTGCTCGAGCATGTTCTGGATGCGTACATGGTGTTTGTCATCCAGCAGGCTGGTCTCCCGCGAAAGCAGGCGTTTGGCCCGGTGGAACTGGTGACGTACCGAGTGATCGACTTTTTCCAGCTCTTGCTTGACCAGCGGGCCGATCACCAATTTGCGGTACTGGGCCATGATCTGGAAGCGGTTGTTGAGGATCGCCATGGCGGTGTCCATGTCCAGGTTGCCCTTGCCTTCGACGCGATGGGCAATCGGCGCAACCCGTTGAACCTTGGCCAGGCGCAGGAAGCTGAAGACTTGAATCCACGCCCAGCCCAGGTCGAACTCCCACTTCTTCACCGACAGTTTTGCCGAGTTAGGGTAGGTGTGATGGTTGTTATGCAGTTCTTCGCCGCCAATCAGGATGCCCCAAGGCACCAGGTTGGTCGCCGCATCGCGGCATTCGAAGTTGCGGTAGCCAATGGCATGGCCCAGGCCATTGACCACGCCGGCGGCCCACACCGGGATCCACATCATCTGGATGGCCCAGATGGTGATGCCGATGGTGCCGAACAGCAGCAGGTCGATAACGCCCATGATCGCGATGCCCAGCAGCGGGAAGCGGCTGTA
Source organism: Pseudomonas jessenii (assembly GCF_002236115.1). GTDB lineage: Bacteria > Pseudomonadota > Gammaproteobacteria > Pseudomonadales > Pseudomonadaceae > Aquipseudomonas > Aquipseudomonas jessenii. Next base: position 76,549 of record NZ_NIWT01000006.1, read on the forward strand.
GAGGTTGCGCTCGATCCAGTCTTCGGGGCAGTTCTTGCCGTAGATGCGCAGCGTCTCGGGGTTTTCCGCTTCGGCGCGGTACAGCTCGGCGCCTTTGCGCAGCACCGTGGACAAACCCTTGATGACCGGGCTGTGCGGGTCATCGACGGTTTCGCATTTGGCGTGATGCTTGCGGTGGATGGCAGTCCACTCGCGGGTGTTCTGCGCCGTGGTCAGCCACAGCCAGAAACGGAAGAAATGCTTAAGGCCCCCATTCAGCTCCAGGGAGCGATGGGCCGAGTAGCGATGCAGATAGACCGTGACGGCGATGATCGTGACGTGGGTCATCAGCAGGGTGACTGCTACCAGCGACCAGGGCGACAAGCCAAGAAAACCTTCGTACCACATAGGCTGTAGGGCCCTCGATAAAGAAAAAACAGCCGTTGCATTATCACTAAGCCCACACAGAAAACCAGTCACCCTTTCAGATAAGAGTGGCTGGATGTGTCTTTAAACTATAATTCCAACCTTTTTGTAGGGACATGGATCGCCGGATGTCTGCCACCTATCGCGATGCCTTGCGTGCAGCGCTGCTCTATCTGCTGCTTTCTGTGGTTTGGCTGCAGATCAGTGGCTATTTATTAAACAGTTTCTTCGATAGCTCTGCCGAGCGATTGCGATGGCAACTGATCAACGGTTATGTCTGGGTGCTGTTCAGTGCCGGGTTGATCTTCATTGCCCGGGCGCGGCTGCTGCGGTGTCTGGGTATCGGCGCCAAACTGCGTGAGCGCGACGCCGACCGCATGCGCGTGCGCCAGGCGGCAGCCGTGTTCGACTGCACCCGCGAAGGCGTGCTGGTCACCAATCGGGAAGGTCTGATCGTCCATGTGAACCGGGCGTTCATGGAAATCACCGGTTACGGGTGTGAGGACGTGCTGGGGCAGCGGCCCAACCTGTTCAAGTCCGGGCGACACTCTCCTGAGTTCTATCAGGTGATGTTTGCCACGCTCGCCAGTGTCGGGGAGTGGAGTGGAGAGATCTGGAACCGGCGCAAAAGCGGCGAGATTTACCCGCAATGGCAAACGATCCGCCTGATCCACGACGACTACGGCCGGCCGAGCCAATATGTGGCGGTGTTTTCCGACATCAGTGCAATCAAGAATTCAGAACACGAACTGATGCACCTGGCGCACCACGATCCGCTGACCGATCTGCCGAACCGCCTGCTGTTCATCGACCGCGCCGAACAGGCCCTGGCCTCGGCACAGGTCCACAAGCGTGGCTGCGCGCTGCTGATGACCGATCTCGATCACTTCAAGATGATCAACGACAGCCTCGGGCATACCATTGGCGACCAGTTGCTCAAGGCTGTGGCCGAGCGCCTGGGGGCCATGTTCGGTCCGGGCGTCACCCTGGCGCGGTTGGGCGGGGATGAGTTCGCCATACTTGCCGAAAGCTGTCCGCAACTGGTTCAGGCCGCTGCGTTGGCCCAGCGGATCATCGAGGGCCTTAAAGAGCCGTTCCTTATTGATGGGCACCAGCTGTCCATAAACACCAGCATCGGCATCAGCCTGTTCCCCAGCGATGCGTTGAGCGTCGAGCAACTGCTGCGCAATGCCGACTCTGCACTGTTCAAGGCCAAGAGCGCGGGGCGCAATGATTATGCCTTGTACACCGAAGAGTTGACGGCCCACGCCCAGCAACGGGTCGAGATCGCCTTCGAATTGCGCCGAGCCCTGGACCGACAAGAGTTGCGGGTCTATTACCAGCCGGTTCACGACCTCAAGACCCGTCGCCTGATCGGCGTCGAGGCGCTGGTGCGTTGGCAGCACCCGCAGCGGGGCCTGGTGTCGCCGGCGGAATTCATTCCGGTCGCCGAACGAACCGGTCTGATTGCAGAAATCGACGCCTGGGTCATGGCGCAGGCGTGCCGGCAGATGTGCCAGTGGCAGCAGGACGGGCTGGTGCTGTCGTTCGTCGCGGTCAACGTTTCTTCGCGTCTGTTCGCCCGTCGTGAGCTGTATCAGCAGGTGGCGCAGGTCCTGCGCGAAACCGGGCTGGAGCCGGCGTTTCTCGAGCTGGAAGTCACTGAAAGCGCGGTGATGGAAGACCCGGAAGTCGCGCTGGAGCAGATGCATCGCCTGCGCGAGCTGGGTGTGCGCCTGGCCATCGACGACTTTGGCACGGGTTATTCATCGTTGCTGCGGCTCAAGCGTCTGCCGGTGCAAAAGTTGAAAATCGACCAGGGCTTCGTCGCCGGATTGCCGTGGGATGAGGATGATGCGGCGATCTCGCGGGTGATCATTGCGCTGGCCCAGAGCATGGGCATGCAGGTCCATGCCGAGGGGATCGAACAGGCTGAGCAGGCGGAATTTCTGCTCGAGCACGATTGCGATCTGGGTCAGGGCTACTGGTTCGGGCGGCCGGTACCGGCGGAGCAGCTTGACTGGATGCATGAGCCGGTGATCGTGTAGGAGCAAAACCTGTGGGAGCGAGCTTGCTCGCGATAGCGGAATATCAGTCGACATTTCTGGTGAATGAAACTCCCTCATCGCGAGCAAGCTCGCTCCCACAGGGTTTTTTTGGTGTGCCTGAAAGAGGGTGATTCACCTCAAGCTCTTGTCTCCACAGTTAATCTCTTCTGGTTATATAAACATTCTTAAATAGTCTTTTTAAGAATATCTACACCTCTCTAGTATTGCTCTCAAGCCGCAAGCAGTGCCGACACTGCGAGGCAACCTCTCAGTTGAAGGAGCAGCAATATGAGCGCATCCCTGCGTAGCGTCGACGGTCAAGACGAAGCCACCATCCTGCGTGAAATCCAGAGTGCCCTGCGCGATCTGCGCTTTGGCGCCGTGGAAATCACTGTGCACAACGCCCAGGTGGTGCAGATCGAACGCAAGGAAAAATTCCGTTTGCAGCAGCCGGGCAACAAGTCGGGCTGAGGCGAATCAGGCAACGCGATATCCCATAAGAAAAAGCCAACAAACCAAGAATTTCAGGAGCTTTCACCATGTCGTCGATTCGTCATTTCGCTTTGGCCGCCCTGGCCAGCGCCCTTTTTGCCGGTTCCGCCGTTGCCAAGGACTATGAGCTGCTCAACGTGTCATACGACCCGACCCGCGAGCTGTATCAGGACTACAACGCCGAATTCATCAAGTTCTGGCAAAAGGACCACGCCGGTGACTCCGTGAAAATCCAGCAATCCCACGGCGGTTCGGGCAAGCAGGGTCGGGCGGTGATCGATGGCCTGCGTGCCGACGTCGTGACCCTGGCCCTGGCCGGCGATATCGACGAAATCGCCAAGCTTGGCAAGTCCCTGCCGGCGGACTGGCAAAAGCGCCTGCCGGACGCCAGCACGCCTTACACCTCGACCATCGTGTTCCTGGTGCGCAAGGGCAACCCTAAAGGCATCAAGGACTGGGGCGACCTGATCAAGAATGATGTCTCGGTGATCACACCGAATCCGAAAACCTCCGGCGGTGCGCGCTGGAACTTCCTCGCGGCCTGGGCCTATGGCCTGAAAGCCAATGGCGGCGACGAAGCCAAGGCCAAGGAATACGTGCAAACCCTGTTCAAGCACGTGCCAGTGCTGGATACCGGCGCCCGCGGCTCGACCATTACCTTCGTCAACAACGGTCAGGGCGACGTATTGCTGGCCTGGGAAAACGAAGCCTTCCTGGCCCTGAAAGAAGAGGGTGGCGCCGACAAGTTCGACATCGTCGTGCCTTCGCTGTCGATCCTCGCTGAGCCGCCGGTGGCGGTAGTCGACAAAAATGCCGAGAAAAAGGGCAACGGGCAGATCGCCGAAGCCTACCTCAAGCACCTGTACAGCCCGGCCGGCCAGGAAATCGCGGCGAAGAACTTCTATCGTCCACGTGATAAGGACGTGGCTGCCAAGTACGCCCAGCAGTTCCCGAAACTGGAGCTGGTGAGCATCGACAAGGACTTCGGCGGCTGGAAAACCGCACAGCCGAAATTCTTCAACGATGGAGGGGTGTTCGACCAGATCTATCAGGCGCAGTAATCTTAAATAGCCATCAACGAGCCCCGGATTCACCTCCGGGGCTCAGTGCGTTCTCAACCAAGGACTTTTATGTCGCGTCGTATCTCCCCCGTCATACCCGGCTTCGGGCTGACGCTGGGCTACACCTTGGTGTACCTCAGCCTGATTGTGCTCATACCACTGGCGGCGATGTTCGTGCATGCCGCTCAACTCACCTGGGATCAGTTCTGGGCAATCATCTCGGCGCCACGGGTGCTGGCCGCGTTGAAGCTCAGCTTCGGCACCGCCCTGTGTGCCGCGATCATCAACGGCATCATTGGCACGCTGCTGGCCTGGGTATTAGTGCGCTATACCTTCCCTGGGCGAAAAGTGATCGATGCAATGATCGACTTGCCGTTCGCATTGCCCACGGCGGTGGCCGGTATTGCGCTGACGGCGTTGTACACCCCTACCGGTCTGGTCGGTCAGTTTGCGGCGGATCTGGGTTTCAAGATCGCCTACACCCCTCTGGGCATCACCCTTGCCCTCACTTTTGTGACACTTCCATTCGTAGTACGTACCGTACAGCCAGTATTGGCGGATATTCCTCGTGAAGTCGAGGAAGCGGCGGCGTGCCTGGGTGCAAAACCCTTGCAGGTTTTCCGCCATATCCTGCTGCCGGCACTGCTTCCGGCATGGCTTACCGGTTTCGCTTTGGCCTTTGCCCGCGGGGTCGGCGAGTACGGTTCGGTGATTTTCATCGCCGGCAACATGCCGATGAAAACCGAGATTCTGCCGCTGCTGATCATGGTCAAGCTCGACCAATACGATTACACCGGCGCTACCTCCATTGGTGTACTGATGCTGGTGGTTTCCTTCGTCCTGTTGCTGCTGATCAACTTGTTGCAGCGGCGCATCGAAACCCCATAAGGAGGCGCATCCATGTCCCAATCGTCTATTGCTGCCGCTTCCTCGAACGCTGCCCGCCGTGGCAGCGCGACCTCGCGGCGAATCCTGATCGGCCTTGGCTGGCTGATTTTTGCGCTGTTCCTGTTGCTGCCGCTGTTCATCGTGGTGTCCCAAGGGCTGAAGCTCGGCCTCGGGGCGTTTTTCACCGCGATCTTTGAGCCGGACGCGCTGTCGGCGCTGAAACTCACGGTCATCGCCGTGTTGATTTCGGTGCCGCTGAACCTGGTGTTTGGTGTCAGTGCCGCCTGGTGCGTGAGCAAGTACTCGTTCCGCGGCAAGAGCATGCTGGTGACACTGATCGACCTGCCGTTCTCGGTGTCGCCGGTGATCGCCGGTCTGGTCTATGTGCTGATGTTCGGCGCCCAAGGCCTGTTCGGCCCATGGTTGCAGGACCACGACATCCAGATCGTCTTCGCCCTGCCGGGCATCGTGCTGGCGACGATCTTCGTCACCGTGCCGTTCGTTGCCCGTGAACTGATCCCGCTGATGCAGGAGCAAGGTACCCAGGAAGAGGAGGCCGCGCGCCTGCTCGGGGCCAACGGCTGGCAGATGTTCTGGCACGTCACCGTGCCCAACATCAAATGGGGCCTGATCTACGGCGTGGTGTTGTGTACCGCGCGGGCCATGGGGGAGTTCGGTGCGGTGTCGGTGGTTTCCGGGCACATTCGCGGGGTGACCAACACTCTGCCGTTGCACGTTGAGATCCTCTACAACGAATACAACCACGTGGCCGCGTTCGCCGTGGCGAGCCTGTTGCTGATCCTGGCGCTCTTCATCCTGCTGCTCAAGCAGTGGAGCGAAAACCGTATTAACCGCCTGCGCGCCAGCGCCGCGGAGGAATAATTCATGTCGATCGAAGTGCGTAATGTCAGCAAGAACTTCCACGCGTTCAAGGCGCTGGACAACATCAGCCTGGATATCCAGAGCGGCGAACTCGTCGCGTTGCTCGGTCCGTCGGGCTGCGGCAAGACCACGCTGCTGCGAATCATCGCCGGCCTGGAGACCCCGGACCAGGGCAATATCGTGTTCCACGGTGAAGACGTTTCCGGGCATGACGTGCGTGATCGCAACGTCGGTTTCGTGTTCCAGCACTACGCCCTGTTCCGCCACATGACGGTGTTCGACAACGTCGCGTTCGGCCTACGCATGAAGCCGAAGAACCAGCGCCCGAGCGAAAGCCAGATCGCAACCAAAGTCCACGAACTGCTGAACATGGTGCAACTGGACTGGCTGTCGGATCGCTATCCGGAACAACTCTCCGGCGGACAGCGTCAGCGCATTGCCCTGGCCCGAGCGCTGGCGGTGGAGCCGAAAGTGCTGCTGCTCGACGAACCTTTCGGCGCCCTCGACGCCAAGGTTCGTAAAGAGCTGCGTCGCTGGTTGGCGCGCCTGCACGAAGACATCAACCTGACCTCGGTGTTCGTCACCCACGACCAGGAAGAAGCGATGGAAGTCGCCGACCGTATCGTGGTGATGAACAAGGGTGTGATCGAGCAGATCGGTTCACCAGGCGACGTCTACGAAAACCCGGCCAGCGATTTCGTCTATCACTTCCTCGGTGATTCGAACCGACTGCACCTGGGCGAAGACAGGCACGTGCTGTTCCGCCCGCACGAAGTGTCGCTGTCACGCCATGAACTGGAAGACCACCACGCGGCGGAAGTGCGGGACATTCGTCCGCTGGGCGCGACAACACGGGTGACGCTGAAGGTTGAAGGGCAGAGCGATCTGATCGAGGCCGAAGTGGTCAAGGATCACGACAGCCTGATCGGGTTGGCGAAGGGCGAGACGTTGTTCTTCAAGCCGAAGGTCTGGCAGAAGGTTGCCAACATCTAAGGCAAAAGCATCGCGAGCAAGCTCGCTCCCACAGGGGTTCTATGTGCACCATAGATCCTCTGTGGGAGCGAGCTTGCTCGCGATTGCTATCTAAACAGCGGCACGTTTCGGATTGACCCGTACCCCACCCGCCCGCGCCTCGATCTGCTCTTTCAGGTCATGCCGCATCCCCAGCATGAACGCCAGCTCGGCCACCACAAACAACGGCCCGACAATCAATCCCGTCACATCATCGACGAACGCCGGTTTGCGCCCTTCGTAGTGATGGCCGACAAACTGAATCGCCCAACCGATCACGAACATCGCCACGCCGCTGCCCAGCCAGACCAGCGTGCTTTGCTGCGCCAGCGCATGACCGGCCCACACGGACAGCCCGAGCAACACAGTCATCAACACGCCCAGGCGCAACTCCAGGCGCAGGTAAAACCACGCCGATGCCAGCGAGACGAGCACCGCCGGTGAGATCCACACGCCCCCCAGCGACCACTCCGGCCGGGACAGCAACACCGCGACGGCGACCACGATCAGCGGAATGCCGATAAAGTGCGAGGCGATGTTGCGCGGGTCACGGTGGTAGGCGGCGTATTGACTGAGGTGGTCGACGAGGCTTTTCATTGTTGTTCTCCTGTAGGGTGATTGATCATGCCCCGGGGCCATTTCCCACTCTGTCAGCCAGGCGACAATCTCTAGGAGTTTTCATGGATATGCAGGTTTGGCGTCCACGCCTGATGAGCGGTCAGTGGTTCAGCCATTTGCCTGTTTCCCTACAGGATAGCCTGCTGTCGGCGGCCAGGGTGCGGCGCTTGTCTGCGGGCCAGCGGCTGTTCAAGCGTGGCGATCCGCCCTGTGGCCTGTACGCGGTACTTGAAGGCGCGGTGCGCGTCGGTGCCGTCAGCGAGCAAGGCAAGGAAGCGTTGCTAAGCCTGGTGGAACCGCCGCACTGGTTCGGCGAAATCTGCCTGTTCGATGGCCAGCCACGCACCCACGATGCCTACGGCGTGGGCCAATGCACGCTGCTGCACATTCCCCAGAACACCTTGCTGGCGCTGCTCGATGAGCATCCGCAGCACTGGCGGCAACTGGCATTGCTGATGAGCCAGAAGTTGCGCATGACCTTCATCAACCTCGAACAACTGAGCCTGTTGCCGGCCCCGGCACGGCTGGCGCACCGCTTGTTGATGATCGCCGAAGGCTATGGCGAGACCATTCCTGCGCGCCGCGTCCTGCAACTGCCCCAGGAGCAGCTTGCTTCAATGCTGTCGCTGTCGCGCCAGACCACCAACCAGATTCTCAAGGAACTGCAGGGGCAGGGGATCATCGGGCTGAGTTACGGCGAAATTGAAATCCTCGATGCCGAGCGATTGCGGGCACTGGCCTCGATTTAACTGTTTACGCAGGCCCATTGTGGGAGCGAGCTTGCTCGCGATGACGGTGTGTCAGTCTCCAGGTGTGTCGACTGACCGTCCGCTATCGCGAGCAAGCTCGCTCCCACAGGGGATCCGGATCATTCATCGCAACCCATCCCGAAACTGCCCTGGCGTCATCCCCGTCCAGCGCTTGAACGCGCGGCTGAAGCTGCTGGTGTCGGCAAACCCGAGCAGATAACTGATTTCGCTCAGCGACACCTGCGGGTCACGCAGGTGCAGCAGCGCGAGGTTTTCGCGGCTTTCGTTGAGCAACGTGTCGAACCGGCAGCCTTCATCGGCCAGGTGCCGTTGCAGGCTGCGCAGGCTCAGGTGCAGGGCCTTGGCGATGTGTTCGGCGCTGGGTTCGCCTTCGGGCAGTTGTTCTTCAATGGCATCGCGAACCTTGCGCTCCCAGGTCAGCGGCTTGAGTTGCGCCAGGGTGCGCTTGAGCACGGTTTCATTGTGTTCGGCCAGTTCCGGGTTGGCGTCATCCAGGTGGCTGTCGAAGTCGACGAGGGCGAACTCCAGCCGGTCTTCGTCGGCGCCGAAGTACATGGGCGAGCGGAAGACCTTATGCCATTGGTGCGCGTCCGTCGGCTCCGGGCGACGCAGGTAGGTCGCCAGTGGCGCGTAGTCGCGACCCAGGCGATTGCGGCAGGTGCGCACGTAAATCGCCATGAACGCATCGATGGCTTCGAAGGCCGGGGCGGGGTTACCGGCCGGGATTTTCAGGCTGAAACGGTAGCGATCCTCGACACGGGTCAGTTCCAGTTCCAGGGCGTCACTGACCACCTGGTGATAACGCACGATGCGCTCGAACACTTCCCGCAGGCTGCCGCTGGCCACCAGCGCATAACCCAGCGCATGGAAGGTGGTCGGGCTGACGAAACGCGAAACCCGCAAACCGATCGCCGGGTCACCGCTGGTCTGCACCGCCAGATTCCACAGGTGCGTGGTGCCCGACAGCGGATAGCGCGCGTTCGGGTCGTCCATCAGTTGCGGGTCGAGCCCCGCTTGCTGGCACAAGGCGGTGCTGTCGATGCCCAGGGCATCGAGTTGCTTGCGCAGGGCGCGGGTCCAGCTGGCGAGGGAGGTCGGTTCAGTCATGCTGATTGGCGCTTCCGGTCAACAGGTTGGCGTTCTCGGCTACCGCGTTGCGAGGGTTCGCAAGGCAGGATGCAACCATCAATAACCAGAGGATGGAAGCATGAGCGGTACTTCTGCAAGCCCCCAACGACTGAATGCAGCCCAAAGATCGGCCCATATCCGTGAAGTGGTGCTGGCCAGAGGCGTCGAGCTGCGCGAGCAATACCCGATTCTCAAGCATCAGGACGCCCTCGGCGCAGGCATTCTGACCTTCGCCATCGCCGGTATGGTCGGCTCAGCGGCGCTCTACATGAGCGGGCACATGGCGTGGTGGGCGTGCCTGCTGCTCAATGCATTTTTCGCCTCGCTGACCCATGAGCTGGAACACGACCTGATCCACAGCATGTACTTCCGCAAGCAGAAGGTGCCGCACAACCTGATGATGGGGCTGGTGTGGCTCGCGCGGCCAAGCACCATCAACCCTTGGATTCGCCGCCATCTGCACCTCAATCACCACAAGGTGTCGGGCTCTGAAACCGATATGGAAGAACGCGCCATTACCAACGGCGAACCATGGGGCATCGCGCGATTCTTGATGATTGGCGACAACATGATGTCGTCGTTCATCCGCATGCTGCGGGCCAAGACCTGGGCGCAAAAGATCAGCATCGTCCAGCGCACCCTGAAGGTCTACGCACCGCTGGCGCTGATGCATTGGGGCGCCTGGTACGTGTTTCTCGGTTTCCACGCAGCGAACGGCGTTGCACATCTGATGGGCGCACCGATCGAGTGGTCGGCGACCACGTTGTCGGTGATGCAGGTGATCGACATCGCGGCAGTGGTGATCATCGGCCCGAACGTGTTGCGCACGTTCTGCCTGCACTTCATCAGCTCGAACATGCACTACTACGGTGACGTGGAGCCGGGCAACGTGATGCAGCAGACGCAAGTGCTGAACGCGTGGTGGCTGTGGCCGTTGCAGGCGTTCTGCTTCAACTTCGGCAGCAGCCACGGGATCCATCACTTTGTGGTGAAGGAACCGTTCTACATCCGGCAGCTCACCGTGCCGGTGGGACACAAGGTGATGCGCGAGATGGGTGTGCGGTTCAATGATTTCGGCACGTTTGCACGGGCTAACCGGTTTGAGGGCAAGGACGAATTGGTCGGGGATAAGGTGCGTACGGCTCGGGCTTGATGGTTGTTTGTTAAGGCCTCATCGCGAGCAAGCTCGCTCCCACAGGGTGTGTCGGTGTGAATGCGATCTTTGCATCACATCGGCCAGTGTGGGAGCGGGCTTGCTCGCGAATGCGGTGCATCAGGCAATATCAATCCGGCTGAAACGGCGACTCACTCAAGATCACCCCTGTCTCATCCACATACCGCTGCCAATGTTCGATCAAGGCACTGAGCTTCTGCGGTTGGCTCGACGCCAGGTCATGAATCTCCCCCGGATCATTGCCCAGGTCATACAACTGCCAGGTCGCCGGCCCCACCGGTCCCGGGATGTAGACCGCCTTCCATTGCCCTTGCCGAATCGCCCGTCGTCCGAACAATTCCCAACCGGTGACGGTGTGCTCGTCATGCACTTGCGCCGTCTCGCCCGACAAGAACCCAAGCCACGACTTGCCTCGAACTTCCGCCACGGGTTTGCCGTGCCACTGCTTGCCCGGATGACGCACGCCGGCCAGATCAAGAATGGTCGGCGTGATGTCCATCACCGTGCCAAACCCATGGCTGATCTGGCCCTTGAGCGGCAGCTGCGGGTAGTGCACCAGCGCCGGAACACGGATCCCGCCTTCGGTCGTGAAGGCTTTGAACAACCGCGACGGCGCGGTCGCCACTTGTGCCCAGTTCGGCCCGTACCAGACGTAGGAGTTGGCGCGGCCGATATTGTCCAGGCTGTTGTCGTAATGCTGATTGAGATAGGTTAGCAACTGCGGGCCGAATTTCGGAAATGCCTCCAGCAACGCCCCTTCGGCACCGTTATCGGACATGAACAGGATGAAGGTGTTGTCCAGTTGCCCTTGCTGGCGCAAGTAATCGACAACCCGCCCGATGTTCCAGTCCATGCGCTCGACCATCGCCGCATAAACCTCCATGGCCCGCGCGGAGATCTGCCGTTGCTCGTCGTTCAGGGCATCCCATTGTGCAGTCAACTGGATCAATGGATGCGGCTCGACATCGGCCTCGATCAGCCCCAGTTTCTTGAGTTTTTCCAGACGCTCTAGTCGCAGTACTTCAGGGCCGGCGTCATAGCGCCCGCGGTACTTTTCCACCACCTCGGCCGGTGCCTGCAGCGGCCAGTGAGGTGCGGAAAACGGCAGGTAGGCGAAGAACGGCCGGGTCTGGTCGCGCTCCTTGAGGTATTGCAGCAGCTTGTCGCCAAAGGCATCGGAGGAATAAAAATCCTTCGGCAGTTCATCGATGAATTGGTCGTCTTCGATGTACAGCGCCGGGGTGGATTTCAGCAGCCGTGGCGTCGTTTCATCGTAGGTCGGCTCGAAGCCGTAATGGTTGGCCGCGCCGGGCAACAGCGAAAACGAACGCTCGAAACCCCGGGCGTGGGGCGCCAGTTCTGCGGTCAGGCCCAGGTGCCATTTACCGCTCATCAATGTCTGGTAACCGGCCTCGCGCAGCAGCTCGGGCAGGGCGACCACGCGGTCGTTCAGGTGTCCTTCGTAACCCGGTTTGCCGATCAGGTCCGGGGTCAGTGCTTCGGCCATGGTGCCGATGCCGGCGATGTGGTGGTCAGTACCGGTGAGCAGCATCGAGCGGGTCGGCGAGCAGGTCGGTGCGGTGTGGAAGTCGGTCAGGCGCAGGCCATTGTTGGCCAGTGCATCGAGGTTCGGCGTGTTGATTTCGCCACCGAAGGCGCCGATGTCGGAAAAGCCCAGGTCATCGGCCAGGATCACTAGAAAGTTGGGACGTTGCGGCATCAAGAATTTCCTTTTTCAGTAGGCAATGAAGGACAACGGCAGATCGCGGACCTGCACCGGCACGGGGGGCTGGTAGTGATCGTCGCTGGTGAGTTCGTGAAGCAGTTCCTCGCGTAACTGGTGGAAGTCGAAACTGCTGCGCTGGCGCGGATGGGGCAGGGCAATGTCGACCACTTGTTTGATCCGCCCCGGACGCGGCTCCATCACCACGACACGGTCGGCGAGGAAGATCGCTTCCTCGACATCGTGGGTGACCAGCACGGTGGTGATTTTTGCCCGGGCGCGGATCGCCAACAGTTCGTCCTGCATCTGCTGGTGGGTCAGTGCATCGAGGGCGCCGAAGGGCTCATCCAGCAGCAGAATCCGTGGGCTGGCCACCAGGCCGCGAGCAATGGCCACGCGCTGGGCCATGCCGCCGGAGAGCTGGTGCGGATAGGCGCGGGCGAAGTCGCCCAGGCCCACCAGTTCGATGAAATCATGGATGCGCCTGTGCTTTTGCGCAGCGCTCAATGGCTCGTTGACCAGGCCCAGGCCGATGTTGTCGGCCACGCTCAGCCACGGGAACAAGCGGTGTTCCTGAAAGACGATGCCGCGCTCGCCGCCGATGCCGGTGACGGCTTTTCCGTCCACGCTGATTTGCCCGCGAAACTGCGTATCGAGGCCCACCAGCAGCCGCAGCAAAGTGGATTTGCCGCAACCGCTGGAGCCGACAATGGCGACGAACTCGCCCTCGGCGATGTCCAGATTGAATTCGCGAATGGCCTCAAGTGTGAAGCCGTCGACGTCGAAGGTTTTGCCCACGTGATTGAAGCTGACAATCGGTGCGTTCATGCGTGTCTCCAGCGAGTGACGCGGATTTCCAGGCGTTGGCCAATGAGGTTGAGCAGGGCGCCGGTCAGGCCCACCAGCAGCATGCCGGCCATGATCAGGTCCATGCGCAGCAGTTGCTGGGCGCCGATCATCTGGCTGCCGATGCCGCCGTTGGACGGCATGAAGTATTCAGCGCCAATGGTGCCGAGCCAGGCGTAGATAAGGCTCAGCCGAAGCCCTGCAAAAATTCCCGGTGCCGCGCCCGGTAGTACCAGTCGAACCAGGCGCTGACGCAGACTCAGGCGCAACACCTGCGCGGCCTCGTTCAGTTGCGGCGAGAGGTGGACGACGCTGCGTTGGGTGGCGATAAACAGCGGGAAAAAGGCGGCGAGGGCAACGAACACCCATTTGGCCAATTCCCCCAGGCCGAACCACGCGGTGAGCAGCGGCACCCAGGCGAAAATGGCGATCTGACGGATGGCGGCGAGGGTTGGGCCGAGCACGCGTTCACTGGTGCGCGACAACCCCAGCAGCAATCCCAAGGCAAACCCGAGCCCGCCACCGAGCAGCAACCCGCCAAGGGTTCGGCCCAGGCTCAGGGCCATGCCACCAAGCAATGTGCCGTCGAGCAAACCATCCCGAGTGGTCTGCAGGACGGCCAGTGGGCTGACCAGAATGTTCGCGTCAATCCATTGCTGATCCGAGGTCAGTTGCCACAACGCCAGAAGCGCCAGTGGCAGCAACCACGGTTGCAATCGCTGCCAACCTTGATAACGCGGCCCGCGACGGATTTCGGCCGTGGCTGGGTGCGGCCAGTGCACCAGTTTCCTGTCCAGCAATCCGATGCCGCGATCCATCGCCACACCAATCAAACCGATCACCACAATGCACACGAACACGATGTCGAGCATGAACAGCTGCCGCGCCCAGACCATCAGGTAGCCGATGCCTTCACTGGAAGCGAGCAGTTCAACAGCGAGCAGTGAAGTCCAGCCGGCGGCCAGTGCGAGGCGCACACCGGCCATGAATGCCGGCAGTGCGGCAGGCAGCACCAGGCGTCGGATCAACAGGTGCCTGGGCAGGCGCAACACGGCGGCGGCTTCGCGCAGTTTTGGTTGTGCATCGCGCACACCGACCAGTGTATGCAGGGTCACCGGCACCACGATGGCCTTGATCAACACCACCAGTTTCAGCACTTCGCCAATGCCGAAAAACACCATGAACAATGGAATCCAGGCCAGGGTCGGAACTTGCGCCAACCCGGCAAAGGTTGGAAATACCAGGCGCTCCAGTCGACGACTGAAGCCCAGTGCGGCACCCAAAACCGCACCTGCGCTGATCCCGGCCAGCAGCCCCCAGAACAAGCGTTGCAGGCTGATCCACAAATGGCTCCACAACTCGCCCTGGGACAGTTCCAGTGCGCTGCTCCAGACCAGGCTCGGCGCCGGCAGGATCTGCTCGCTCATCCAGTGATTGCGGCTGGCGAGCCACCAGAGGGTGAACAGAGTGACAGGCAGCAACCAAGGCAACAGCCGACGATTCAGACTGGGCCAGAGGCGTTGGTTTTTCAGTGGTGGCGCGGCCAGCGGCAGGCTGAGAAGAGAAACACGGGCCATGGGTGACCTCCGTTGTCGGGTTGCAATACTGGCTGCCTTTTGTGGGAGCGAGCTTGCTCGCGATGAGGGCATGTCAGGCGACTCATGTGCTGGATGACACACCGCTATCGCGAGCAAGCCCGCTCCCACAGGGTTCAAGGCGTATGCAAAATTGATCTATAAAAATTAAAATCAATACTATTGAGAGATAAGTGAAACCATTTAAGGCCTCCATAAGCCACTGCATCCAATGCATTCGAAGAATATTTTTGATGCTGCCAAGGCATACGCCACGGAGAGGTCCGCAGGCCTTGATATAGATCCAAATAGTCTAAAAATGTGAATTTATAGTATTTAAGTGTTGGTTCTACTTGGGTCTACTTTCGGCTCCTCAACGCCCGTTGCCCAAGGAGCCGCACCCATGAACCTTCCCTTCAAACGTGTCATCAGTCTGTTCGCCGCACCGGCCCTGGCGGGTCTGCTGGCCTTCACGGCCAACGCCAGTGAGCTCAAGGAGATCCGCATCGCCGTGCCGGACCTGAGTGCCGGTACCCAGCACTCAGGTGGCGGTGTCGTGGACGTCCTGCGTGATCAACAGATCTTCGAAAAGGCTTTCGCCGATCAAGGCATCAAGATTCAGTGGAGCTTCTTCAAGGGCGCAGGCCCGGTGATCAACGAGGCGTTCGCCAACGGTCAAGTGGACCTGGCCTACCTCGGCGATCTGGCGGCCATCATCGGCAAGTCCAATGGTCTGGATACACGACTGCTCAGCGCCTCGGCGCGCGGGGTGAAGCATTACCTCGGCGTGGTACCGGGTTCAGGGATCAAGACCCTGCAGGACCTCAAGGGTAAACGCGTGGCCATCTTCCGTGGCACCGCCAGCCAGCTGTCCTTCGACGCGGCGCTGGCTAGCCAGGGGTTGAGCGAGAAGGATGTGAAAGTCATCAACCTCGACTTCAACGCGGCGGTCGCGGCGCTGGCGGCGAAGCAGATCGATGCCTCGTGGGGCGGTTCCGGGCTGACGGCGTTGCAAGCCAAGGGGCTGGCCGAGTTACCGCTAAATACCAAGGACCTGGGCGGTGCGGGCAGCGTGCAGGCGGTGCTGATAGGGACTGGAAAGTTTGTCGATGCGCATCCGGAGGCGGTGGCGAAATTGCTCAAGGCCCAACAGCAGGCCGTGGAGTGGCTGACCCAGGACAGCAACAAGGACGCCTACATTCAGTTGGTGTCGGGGCTGGCGAGTTATCCGGCGGTGATCCTCACACAGGACCTGAAGGATCAGAAACTGAGCGAGGTGTTCCCCTCGACGCTTGACCCGGTGTTCCTCGGCAAATTGCAGGATGCCGTGGACCTGGCTTCGCAGCAGAAGCTGATTCGCAAGTCGTTCAAGGTCAGTGATTGGGTGGCGCCGGAGTTGGCTGCTGCGAAGCTCTGAATCTTTAGTGAATTCATTGGCCTCATCGCGAGCAAGCTCGCTCCCACACTGACCGTGTGAACACTGGAGATCCCCTGTGGGAGCGAGCTTGCTCGCGATGAGGCCCTAAACCGCAACGGGCATCTGCTGCCTGTCCACCGCCACCAACGTCTCGATCATCGCCCGCGCCGCCGGTGACAACCGGAACCCCGTGCGGCTGACAATCCCGCACCGCGCATTCATGCTCTCAATGTTCTGCGGCAGGTTGCGCCAGTGCAGCAGCACCAGCGAGCCCTGGGCAATGTCTTCAACAAACGCTTCTTCAGTCCCCACGCCGATGGCATTGGATTGCAGCACCACTTTCACCAGCGCCGGAAAATGTTCGGTCTCGATGGTCGGTGAAAAATCCACCCGGCCACTGAGGTTCGCCAGCAGTTTGCGAATGCCCGGCGGGATCTTCGTAGTCGCCAGCGGGTAATCAAACATGTCGTTGGTCGACAGGCTCTCCTTGGCCAGCAGCGGATGCCCTGGCCGGCAGAAAAACACGCCGCGCTTGGGCGTCAGAGCCTGGGTCTGGAAGTTCGGATCGGACTCGAAATGGCGGATGTCGGCGATGAAGAATTCGATCTCTTCACGGCTCAGGGCGCGGCTGAGTTTCTCCCAGTTATCCACCTCGAAACAGGTGCGCACTTTCGGGTGCGCGTTGATGAACTGCGCCACCGCATCCGGTACCAGTTTCACCGCCGGTGCCGGGCCGCAACCGAAGCGCAGTTCACCGGCATCGAGCTTGGTCATCTGCGTCACTTCGCAGCTGAGCAGCGCAGCACCCTGCACCAGGCTGCGGGCATGTTGCAGCACCACCAGGCCTTCAGGGGTGGGGCGCAAATCCTTGTTGCCACGGTCCACCAGGACGCAGCCGAACTCGTGTTCGAGCCCCTGAATGCTGCGGCTGAAGGCCGGCTGGGTAATGCCCATGGCCTCGGCCGCGCGCACGAAACTGCGGTGTTCGTCGAGGGCGATGAAGTAACGCAACTGGCGAAGATCCATATGCTTTTCCGGCATCCTAAAAATAGCTCGAAGGCATTTGCGACGAGGGTTGACTGAGGTTTTAAATGCAACCTCTTATTCCGTCAACGAAGCATGTAGATATCTATTAGATCTAAATAGAATATAGATAGAGCAGTGTTTCGCGGCCGGTTCAACCGCAAGCAGTCTGATGAGGGTCTACCCATGAGCAATGCCGCTTTCGCAGTACAACCCGCTGTTCACGCGCTTGAAATCCATCCGGTGGCCGGCCGCATCGGTGCCGAAATCCGTGGCGTACAGCTTTCGGGCGAGCTGGATGCCGCCACTGTTGAAGCCATTCAACAGGCACTGCTGCAATACAAAGTGATCTTCTTCCGCGACCAGACCCAGCTCGACGACCAACGCCAGGAGGCGTTCGCCCATCTGCTTGGCGAACCGGTGGCGCACCCGACCGTACCGGTGCGCGAAGGCACGCGCTTTCTGCTGGAGCTGGACGGTGCCGAGGGCCAGCGTGCCAGCTCCTGGCACACCGACGTGACCTTCGTCGAAGCCTACCCAAAAGCCTCGATCCTGCGCTCGGTGGTGGCCCCGGCTTTCGGCGGCGACACCCTGTGGGCCAACACCGCCACTGCCTATGACGGGTTGTCGGTGGAGCTGCGTGAGCTGGCCGACAAGCTGGTCGCCGTGCACAGCAACGAATACGACTACGCCGGCACCAGGCCTGACGTCTCGGCCGAGAAGCTGGAGCGCTATCGCAAGATTTTCACTTCGACCGTGTACGAGACCGAGCACCCGGTGGTCCGCGTGCACCCGGTCAGCGGTGAGAAGAGCCTGTTGCTGGGGCATTTCGTCAAACGCATCAAGGGTTATTCCCAGGCCGATTCGGCGCACCTGTTCGGTCTGTTGCAGAGCCATGTGATCCGCCAGGAAAACATCGTGCGCTGGCGCTGGAAGGCCGGTGATGTGGCGATCTGGGACAACCGCTCCACCCAGCATTACGCGGTGGATGACTACGGGACCCAGGATCGCATCGTGCGCCGGGTGACGCTTAAGGGGGAAGTGCCGGTGGGGGTGAACGGGCAGGTCAGCCAGACCGTGAAAGGGCCGGATATCGACGGCGTCTGAACTGACGCTATCGCGAGCAAGCTCGCTCCCACAGGGGATCTTCGGAGTTCACAGGATCAGTGTGGGAGCGAGCTTGCTCGCGATGGCGGCCTGGCAAGCAACAAAGCATTTACTTTGATCGGGAACCCCGCCTTATGAGTCCGTTGCACCTCGCTTCAACCTCTTCACCCCAACGGCTCAAACGCCTGCCACTGGCCTTGTTGCTGGCAGGCAGCGCCGGTTGGACCCAAGGCTATGCAGCCGACAGCGCCACCCCGGAATCCATTCCGGCCAAGGCCGCCACGGCCGACAGCGCGCAATTGGAAACCGTGACGGTCACCACTCGCCGCCGCGAAGAAAGTTCTCAGGATGTGCCGACGCCGATGAGTGTGGTCAGCGGCCAGACTCTGGAAACCCAGCGGGTCTATCGCATCCAGGATCTGCAGCAACTGGTGCCGAGCGTCAACGTCGCCTACATGCATGCGCGCCAATCCAGCGTGTCGATCCGTGGCCTGGGCAACAACCCGGCCAGCGATGGCCTGGAAGGCAGTGTCGGCCTGTACATCGACAACGTTTACCTAGGCCGCCCCGGCATGGCTGTATTCGACCTGATGGACATCGAGCAACTCGAAGTGCTGCGTGGTCCGCAAGGCACCTTGTTCGGCAAGAACACCACCGCCGGCGTGATCAACATCAGCACCCGCGCGCCGACCTTTACCCCTGAACGCAGCATCGAATCTTCGGTGGGCGAGGATGGCTACTTCCAGACCAAGGGCACGATTTCCGGCCCGCTGAATGACGAACTGGCGGGACGTTTTTCCGCGTATCGCACCCGCAGCGACGGTGACATCAAGAATGAATTCGACGGCCACGATTTGAACGGTGGCTCCCGCGAAGGCTTCCGTGGGCAGTTGCTGTTCAAGCCTAACGAGTCGTTCAACTTGCGCTGGATCGGCGACTACAACGAGGAAGATTCCAGCGCCGGCACACGTGTGTTGTACAACACCGGCCCAACCATCAATGGCACCAACCTGTATCAGACCCGGGCCAACGCGGCGGGCGCGACACTGGTCGACGGCACGCACCGCAAGGTCAACCTGAACAACGAACAGCACGTCACCGTGCATCAGGGCGGTACTTCGGTCGAGGCCAACTGGACGCTGCCAAGCGACTTCACCCTGACCTCTATCAGCTCCTATCGCTGGTGGAATTTCACCCCGCGCAACGATGATGGTCTGAACGTATCCGCCTTCCACAACGCTGGCGTTTCGGTGGAGGATAAGCAGTACTCTCAGGAGTTTCGCCTGGCGTCGCCTACCGGTGGATTCTTCGATTACGTGCTCGGCGCCTACTACTTCGGTTCCGACCTGGACAACAAATCCTTCACCTTCTACGGACCGCAAGCGGACATCTGGAGCGGTACACCTAACGGTGCGCTGAACAACATCGACAGCGTCGGCAACGGTCACATCGAAACCAACAGCTTTGCGCTGTTCGCCCAAGGCACCTGGCACCTGACCGAACGCCTGGATTTCACCGCCGGGCTACGTGGCACCTATGAAGAGAAAAGCGCCAATGTCACCCGTGATGCCCCGGTGGGTGGTGCAGCGGTTACCGGTGCGGCGGCTGCGGCACGACGTGCTCGCGCTGGCGTCTTCGACTCCGGCGATCTGAATCAGTACAGCTCCAGCCCTTCGGGTCTGTTGAACCTCAGCTACCGCATCACCGACGACCTGCTCACATACGCCACCTTGTCCCATGGCGAAAAGTCCGGCGGGGTCAATCTGGCGGTAGGCACGGCAGCGGTTGCCGGCGCCGACTCGCTGCTGATCGGCACCGAGCGCGCCAATAACGCCGAGCTCGGTTTCAAGAGCACCCTGTGGGACCGTCGCCTGCAACTCAATGCCAACCTGTTCTGGACCCAGGTCAACGGCCATCAGACCAACGCCTACGACGCCATCAATCGCGTGCAATACCTGACGAACGCCGGCTCCGTGCGCTCCCGTGGCGTGGAGTTCGAAAGCACCCTGATCCCGCTGCGTGGCCTGACGCTGAACATCAACGGCTCGTACAACGACGTCAGCTACCTCTCCTACAAGGACGCGCCGTGCCCGCCGGAAGTCAGCCTGGCGCCGGGCGCTCCAGCGTCCTGCGACCTCAGCGGCCATCAAGTGGTCGGTGCTTCGAAATGGATCGGCAACGCCAATGGCGAATACAAATGGAACCTGAGCAACGGCTTCGAAGAGTACGTCACCGCCAGCTATGCGTTCCGCTCCAAAGCGGTGGGCACGGTGGAAGATTCCGACTTCGGGCAGATTCCGAGTTATGCGGTGGTCAACCTGTCCACCGGCCTTCGCGGCGACTTCAACCAGGGGCAGTGGGATGTTTCGCTGTGGCTGAAAAACGCCTTCGACAAAACCTACTACACGACGCTGTGGACGGCCGCCAATGGAGGTTATGAAGGCCTGCTCGGCACACCGCGGACGCTGGGCGTGACCGGTCGATATGACTTCTGACGGCGAAAAACCATGCCTTGGATGAATACTTTCAATGCGGGCAAGGCATCGGTTTTTTTCCACTACGCCGGAGCCCTTGAACGGCGGGCTCTGGCGGTGGGTTGATGGGTTTATATATTCGCTAAAGGTCTAAACATAAGTTTAAACATTACTTTCAGAACTAAGCGTTCAAGCCAATGATTGCTCTACCAGGACGTCGTCGGGGGGATGTTCAGCACGACGTTCCGGTAATCCGCAAAGAGACCGCAGGGAGTTAAACAATGGGCAATGTCCAGACCGCCGCCGGTGCACATGAAGTGCTGTGGCGCCAGGCACCCGGTGGTGAGCTGGTCGACCTCGGCCGACCGCACCGGGTGCCCTTGGGCCAGTTGCGTTTGCAGCGCGCGCCACAAGGCGTCCTTCGCCGACGGGAAACGATCGTGCTGGGCTTGCTGGCGTTGCTGGTGCATGGCGCGGTGATCTATTGGGTCAATCAGCAACCGACCACCGTGCTGCCCATCGTGCCACCGCAGATTCCGCCGATGACCATCGAGTTCTCGCGTCCGGCGCCACCGGTGGTCGAGCCGCCGCCACCGCAACCTGTCCAGCCAGTGGTTGAGCCGCCTGCGCCCGTGGAAGACGAACTGGCTGTGAAGCCGCCGCCACCGAAGCCGGTTCCCAAGCCAAAACCGGTTGCCAAGCCGATACCGAAACCGGCGCCCAAGGCCGTTGAGCAACCACCCGCGCCGCCGAAACCGGCAGCGCCCGTAGCGGCTCCTGCGCCACCTGCTCCCCCGGCCCCAGCTCCCGTGACACCTGCTTCAGCAAGCGCGGGCTACTTGAAAAACCCGGCGCCGGAATACCCCTCGCTGGCCCAGCGTCGTGGCTGGGAAGGCACGGTGTTGTTGCGCGTGCATGTGCTGGCCAGCGGCAAGCCCGGCGAAGTCCAGATCCAGAAAAGCAGCGGTCGCGATGCACTGGACGAAGCCGCTCTGAACGCAGTGAAGCGCTGGAGTTTCGTGCCGGCCAAGCAGGGTGATGTCGCCCAGGACGGTTGGGTCAGCGTGCCCATCGATTTCAAGATTCATTAAACCGAAACCAAATTCGCGCGAAACGTTTACACGAGGAATACATCATGACGTTACTGGCATCTCCACTTGAATCCATCGAAAGCGCGGTGATCTGGCTGCTGGTGGTTTTTTCCGTCGCGACCTGGGGTCTGGCATTGCTCAAGGGCGTGCAGTTCGGTCGCCTCAAGGCACAGGATCGAAAGTTTCATCAACAGTTCTGGGCCGCTTCGAGTCTCGACTCGGCGGCCGAGCTGAGCGAAACCCGGCCCGGAGCGGCAGCCCGGGTTGCACAGGCCGGTTATGCGGCCATCCAGGTGGGCGAGGCGCCGCAGGCTGCGGACCTGAGCCAGGCGATCAATCATCAGGATCGTCTGGAGCGTGCCTTGCGACAGCAGATCGTGCGCGAGCGCCGGTCGCTGGAAACCGGGTTGGCGGTACTCGCGAGCATTGGCAGCACCTCGCCGTTCATTGGTCTGTTCGGCACGGTGTGGGGAATCATGGAAGCGTTGAAAGGCATCAGCGCGGCGGGCTCGGCAAGCCTTGAAACGGTCGCCGGGCCGATTGGCGCGGCACTAGTCGCCACCGGCGTAGGGATCGCCGTCGCGGTGCCGGCGGTGCTGGTTTACAACTATTTTTTGCGTCGTTTGAAACTGACGGCGGCGGACCTGGATGACTTCGCCCACGACTTCTACAGCCTGGCGCAGAAGAGTTCGTTCCGTGTGCTGATCCACCCGACGGCGCACAAAGTGGCGGCCCAGGGCAGCGTGCAGAAAGTGAAGGAGGCGTCCTGATATGGCCTTCTCCACGCAAGACACCGATGAGGTGCTCAGTGAGATCAACGTGACGCCGCTGGTGGATGTGATGCTGGTGTTGCTGGTGGTGTTCATCGTCACCGCACCGCTGCTGACCAACGCCATTCCGATCAACCTGCCCAAGACCGAAGCGGTGGCGCCGGTGGAGCAGAAAGACCCGTTGGTGGTGAGCATCGACGGTGCCGGCAAACTGTTTATCAACAAGGACGAGATACAGCCGGACTTGCTGGAGTTCAACCTCAAGTCGGCGAAGGCCAAGGACCCCGAGGTGCGCGTGCAGTTGCAGGCGGACGATGGGGTGAATTACGGCGAAGTGGCACGGGCCATGGCGTCGATTGAACGGGCAGGGATTACCAAGCTGTCGGTGATTACTGCGCGTTAACGGATTTTCGTTTTCCGGGGCCGTCTCCTTGGCAGGGTGCGGCCCTTTTTTTATGCCTCGATTTTCGCAACGCCGCGGTACCCCTGTGGGAGCGAGCTTGCTCGCGATGGCGGTGGATCAAACGACATCGATGTTGAATGTCCGGACCCTATCGCGAGCAAGCTCGCTCCCACAGGATAAGTGTTTTATATTCGATATAGATCTTAATAAATAGCTTCTTATTCCTTAACGAATATAAATCCTCTCCCTATACTCGACCTGGAACAGACACGCAGCAGGAGAGCTCCCCCATGCGCAACGAATCAATTCGCTACCTGATTGTGCCGGGCTGGCAAGGATCGCCAGAAGATCATTGGCAAAGCCACTGGCAGAACAGCCTGCCGAATAGCGCACGGGTGGAACAGGCCGACTGGTTGACGCCGCGCCGTGAAGACTGGGTCGCGGCGCTGGCCGAGGCGATTGCCGCCGACAGCACGCCGGTGATTCTCATTGCCCACAGCCTGGGTTGCATCACCGTCGCCCATTGGGCCGCGAGTGCCCCCGTGCAGTTTTTGCGTCAAGTGCGCGGCGCCTTGCTCGTCGCACCGGCAGATGTCGAACGCCCGGCTTGCGCGCCGGCGTTGCGCAACTTCGCACCGATACCGACGGATCTGCTGCCGTTCCCCAGCCAGGTTGTCAGCTCCGACAACGACAGCGCCGTCAGTGCACCGCGGGCCCTGGAGCTGGCGCGTAACTGGGGCGCCGAGGCGGGGATTCTGTCGGGGGCCGGGCACATCAACGTGAAGTCCGGTCACCAGCGTTGGGAGCAAGGTTTTGCCTACCTCTATCGACTGCAAAACCGCATGGAACACCACGCCCTGCGCCGCGCTTGAACACTTTCTTTATTTAACGCCCCCGTCTCCCGGCGGTTTTGGGCGGGAGTCTGCCATGAGCTTTGAAACCTTCGGCCAGCCGCTGCTGACCTTTCCCGATGCGGAAAAAAGTCCCCTGAGCATCCGCGCCAAGGCGCTGGTGTTTGTCGATCCGCGTTCACGACAATTACGTGAAGACCTTGAGCAACTGGCCACGCGTTCAGTGTCAGTGCTTATCCGTGGCGAAACCGGCACCGGCAAGGAGTTGCTGGCCCGCCATATCCACCGCGCCAGTGATCGCGGCGGGTTGTTCGTGTCGGTCAACTGCGGCGCCATCAGCCCGACCTACGCCGACGCCGAATTGTTCGGCTATGCGGCGGGCAGCTACAGCGGCTCGGCGAGCAGCCGCGCCGGGTGGTTCGGTTCGGCCAATGGCGGTACGCTATACCTGGACGAAATCGGCGACCTGCCGCTGCCGATCCAGACCAAATTGCTCGCTGCCCTGGAGAACCACGAAGTCACCCGCGTCGGAGCCCTTCAGCCGAGCCCGGTGGATGTGCGTTTGGTGGCGGCCACCAGCATCGATCTGGCCCAGGCGGTTGCCGCCGGAAAATTCCATGAACGCCTTTATCACTACCTCAGCGAAGGCCAACTCGAGCTGCCGGCACTGCGCGAACGCACAGGTGACATCCTGCCGCTGGCCGAATACTTCCTCGGTATCTACAGCCAGCGTCTCGACTTGCCAGTGCCGCTGATCAGCGAAGCGGCGCAGCTTGTGCTGGAACGGCACAGTTGGCCGGGCAATACCAGGGAACTGGAGAACGTCATTCACTTTGCATTACTGGTCAGTACGGGTGACGAAATCTTGCCGGAGCATTTGAATCTGCCGGTTGTCCGTCCATCTGCGGTTCTTGTACGAGGATGGATAGATCAACTTATTCAACAAGGGGATGTCGCTGAAGTCCGGGCGCTGAAAGAATATTTCGCAAGCATCAATATATAAGCACGTTTATTGGCGTTATAACGAAACCGGGCAATTGATGGTTGCCTGGTTTTTTTATGGGCGCTGATTGTTGCTGTTATATTTTGTACTATTTGCAGTGTGATTGTAACAATTTTGTATTTTGTGAGCTAATAGGTTTTGACATATCTTCTAGTTTCTCCCTGGATACATTGATATCCGTCGTTGTTACATATCATATGAAAAAGGATTTTTCTGTGAAGTTTGTTGGAAATAATGCTGCGATAGCTCCAGGTGTCGACGATGAGTTGAAAGATATCAATCCCCTTGTCGAGGGTTATATGCCTGCTGACCCGGAGATGGCGCCCCAGTCTTTTCAAGAGGCTGATTCTCCTGAGTGGATAGACCTCAAACGACTTCAGGTTTTCTCGACTTCGGGCGGAAACATAATTTACGCCAACGGATACCAGCAGTTGAGATTGATGGTAGTTGTACAAGCTGTCGACGAAGGGCAAAAGGTAGTTGGAATTTCCGAAAGCGAACTCGACAGCATTCAACTGCTGGATGCCTATTCCGGAAAAGCCCTGCCGATAGACACCATTCGAGACGGCGAGGAACCGGTGTGGAAGTGCATGCTGGAGCGACGCTTGTCGTACGCGCCGTTTCCTCACACGGGTGAACTGCATGGCCCGGTTGTGCGGGGGAAAGGCATCTTTCTCAAGGAGTTCTACGTCAGCAGCAACTCACCCGACCCCGTCAAGCTGATTGCGGCCATTACCCGTTCGGACGGTAAGGTGTTCTATTCGGAAGAAACCTCGGAATTCGGTGAAATAAGCCTGAGGACCGTGCCACCGCCGATCTATCGAAAAGAACAGTTCAGGGTCAAACACCTGTCCGCCAACTGGAAGCCGACAGAGAACGTTGCCAAGGTTGATCGATATGTCCTGGACCTGTTAGTGGACCAGCACCATATAAAATTCGTCGATTGCTCGATTGCCGGCGTATTGCATGCACGCAGTGAACATCCTGACTATCTCGGGTATTACGCCGTTGGCTATTTTAATGGGCTCAAGTCTAATGACGGCGCGGAGGCATTGTGGGAAACAGCCGATAAAATTGCGACCTACCATGATGAGCAAGGCAAAGTCACTTTTTTGATGCACTTTGCCAGAAAAGGCGGAGCGTCCACAGTTCGCTACGATCAATTGTCGGTGAAGATGTTTGTTCGGGATATGTATGGGAACGGGCATGAAGTCGACGTCGCAATGAACACCCAAAGCCCTTCGATGATCGAAGTTGTTTAATTTTACTGTATCTGCAGCGTCAAGGAATGATGATGAGTACAGCTATGCCAGAAGTGGAATCCAGTGCGTTCAATTTTTCTGAATTTATACAGTCTGGAGTGGACGTCCGTACCGGCTCTTATAGTACCAGCATTAATCTCGCGGGGTGGGTGGCCAACAATATCAACGGTCCGCTGATACCCTTCAGTATTTCATTCGATAGTTTCCGCACAACGGATTTCGGTTGGGGACGCGGTTGGTCATTGGGCTTGAGCTCCTACAATCGAAAGACCCGTAAGCTGACCCTTGCAAGCGGTGTTTCTTACCGTGTCTACATCAGCAGAGGGCAGCTCATCGTCCGGGATAAAAAGCTTCAAGACACTCGGGTCACGCTCGACGGCGACAACCTGGTTGTCAGCCATAAAAACGGTCTGATCGAGAGGTTGGTCAGGCCGGATGAAACTTATGATGAATGGTTGCCCGAACATGTCTTCTCCAACGAAGGGCGCTCGATCAACCTGAAATACATGTTGGTACGGGGCCGTCGCGTCCTGCACGAAATTCACGATCAGCAACAACGCGTCGTGGCCCTGAATCATGAAACGAAAGATCAACCCGCCAGCATTACCGTATGGCCTGATCATCCGCCAAGACGCTTGAAATTTGTTTTACGGGTTCGTGATGGTTGGCTTCGGCAGATAACCCTTGATCACGGTTCTGCCGAGCACCTTGCATGGTCATTCGATTACCAGTTACTCGATGGTTTTCTGGTCATGACGGATGTCCGCGCGCCGGGCGGCAGTGTCGAGCGTATCGAGTACGCTCCTCAGAAGCATCGGTTGCCGCTCGGGGCACCGATCAATGCCTTGCCGGCGGTGCGGCGCAGTGTTCTGGTGCCGGGTACAGGGTTGCCGACGATAACCCGTGTCTATGAATACTCCGACAAAAATTTCCTCGGCTATCAATCGGGACTTCGTTGGGTGCAGGACGGGGACCATCTGCATGGGCACAAAGGACCTTACACCTACTCCTGCACCGAACGCCTGGTTGCGGGGGAGGGTGTTAATGCGGTTGAACTGAGTCGCATCGAAAGAACCTACAACCGCTTTCACCTGATGATCTCGGAAAAATCCATTTCCAACGGCAAGGTTCAGCAAAAAACGGTTGTTTATCACGATGTTGACGGTCTGGACTTCTCTGGTCAGCCCGCCCATTTCCAACTGCAGAAAACAGCTGTCGTCAGTTATGTCGATATTTCCGCGAGCGCCACGCGCCGAACCGAAACTACCCATACGACCTATGATGAATTCGGCAATCTGCTAACCCAGATCAATCCGAGCGGAGCCCGGGAGGACTACGTCTATTATCCGGCCGAAGGTGCCGAGGGTTGCCCCCCCAATTCACTGGGCTTCATCACGGCATTGAAGGAGCGATCGGTCACGCCTTCACCTGATTTTGCCCCGGCGCCGACAGTCATTGTCCGTTTTTCCTACATCGACTTGCCCTCCTTGCGCGAAGGCGGTCATCGGTTTTTGTTGCCTCAAAGCGAAAGGTTGTTTGAAGGCGGGAACAACAAGCCATGCGTGGATACTCGATTCGAGTACATCGATGATGCCAGCGATGCATTTTACGGACGCCTCAAGAGTCGCTCGCAAACCGGGCACAACGGTCACCGCCGTCTCGAATTCAAATATTCAATTGATGGAGATTGGGTAAAAACCCTTCAACGATTGTTCGTGGGTAGTGAAAGGCATGATCGCAATGTCTGGCATGACCGATTTATCGGACAGGAAGTCAAGCTTCGGGATGGGGGCGGCAATGAGTTGTTGAAGAAGTACGACAATCTGAACCGTGTCGTTCGCGAGACAGCGGCATTCGATGGAACGGATATCGCGTCACGCATCACTGAATTCTACGGCGAAAGCCAGTCAGAGGACGGCGCAACCATCGGCATCACCAACATACGGGGAGTGCTGAGCAAGATTTGGCTCGACGGGGTCGGGCGCACGACCAAGGTCAAGGTTCAGGATTTCGATTCAGCCGACAGACCATTACGTCTGACCTATGAGGCCCACTACGACAATTTTGGGCGACTGGTGAGCGAAGTCAGCCAGGACTGGTCCGAGGGCAAGGCCACCGAGTCAACCACGACCTACAGCCACGACGGCTGGGGGCGCGTATGCAGAACGGTAGGTCCTGACGGTGTCCCGGTAAACGATGTGTTTGACCCGGTTTCATTGACTCGAACTTGCTGGCTCGACGGCGCTGGAAAAACCCGTTCTGTATTGAACGTGTTCGGTAAGCCGGACCGGGAAGAACGCATCGACTCCGAAGGTGCGGTCACTATCACCGCGACTTTTACCTACGACGGACTTGGGCGTTGCCTGACGCAAACCAACGAGGCGGGATTCGAAACGAGCTTCCGTTATGACCTTTACGGGCGTCTGATCGAGACGATTCTGCCGGATGGCACTTCGATAAAAAAAAGTATGACCCCCTGAGCACGGGTGATCATCCAATCGAAATCAGTGCCGATGACTACGTATTGGGCACCCGGACTTACGACGGTTTGTTGCGTGTCACTCGTACGACCGTCGGCGGCAGAACCGAAACCAGGACCTATGAGGGGGGTGGTGCTCAAGCTTTGCAGCAAGTGACGGCGGCGGGCGATGTTTTCAGGTTCGCCCTTGATCCCATGCTCAACGGGGCAGTGACCGCGCGGATGGGCGGCCACGCGGAATCAGCCAGGCATCGATTTGATCCATTGACCGGGCAACTCGTCGAAACTTCCAGCCCTGCCATTCAGCGCCGGTTTGAGTACTCCAGGTCGGGCAAAGAAAAGTCCCGGGAGTGGATCTCCAGCGAAGGCCGCTTCGGCACTGCCACTACCCGTTCATTGAATGGGCTGCCCATCAGCTTTATCGATGTCAACGATGTAGAACTGCTTACATCCATGACGCTGCGGCGCGGCCCGTGGAAATACGGCAGGGACCGGTTCTGGCGAAGTACGCCTACGGTGCCCAGGGCCAGTTGCTGACATTGAGTGTCGAGGACACCGCCTCGAAACGTTCGCTGACGACCACCTTGGTTCACGATGAGTTCGGTCGTGAGATTCAGCGTATTTCGCAGTTCGGCGACGGATCTCGCCTGGAGGTCATTCAAGCGTTTGGGGCCGATGACAAACTTCAGCAACGATCGCTGGTGTCCGGTGCGCAGTCACGTACAGAAACCTTCGCCTACGACAGCCGCGGGCGTCTGACGCGCTATGACTGTGAAGGCACGCAGGCACCGATCGATGCCTGGGGAAAACGCATTGATTTTCAGGCGTTCACCTACGACTACCTCGACAACCTGTTGACGGTGCGTACGGGGTTCGATGGGGAGGAGAACCTGTGCAGGTTTTCCTACGATCGTCCTGACAAAACCCAGTTGAGTTCAATGACTCACAGTCACGCGCACTATCAGCCCGGGCAAGTGAGCTTCGAATACGATGCCAACGGTAATCTGCTCAATGATAACCAGGGGCGCACGTTCAGGTATGACACGCTGAGTCGGCTCGAAAGTGTCGCCAGCGCTGGCGGTCGCACGCACTATCAATTCGACGGCGAAGATCAATTGCATGCGGTGGCTGCCGAATCCGCAGAGTTGATCAGGCTTTTCCATAGCGAACATGCGCTGTGCAGCGAAGTGGCGGGTAACCATCGACGCAGTCTGTTGTCAGGCGACGGCAAGTACTTGGCCGAGCAGCAAGGTGACGATGTTGTCTTGTTTGTCACGGATGGTCAGGGCACCGCCCTTGCTCGCCTTGGATCTCAAGACGAATCTGTTTTGTCCTGCCTTCCTTATGGTGATCGCCCCGCATCGAGCGGACTTGGCGCCCTGCTGGGGTTTCAGGGTGAGCGACTGGACCCTTCAACCGGGTGTTACCTGCTCGGCAGGGGGTATCGGGCCTACAACCCCCGATTGATGCGATTTCACAGCCCCGACAGTTGGAGCCCCTTTGAGGGTGGCGGCCTCAATGCCTATGCCTATTGTCTGGGGGATCCGGTCAATCTCAAGGATCCCACCGGGCATATCCCGACCCTGGGATGGGTGAAAATCGGAGTGACTGCCGCCCTGGCCGCCGCCGCGATTGCCCTCACCGTCGTGACCATGGGCGCAACCGCACCACTCGTGCCGATCTCGGCCAACGCCTTGGCCTTTTTAACCCTGGAGGTCATTTCCGCGACAGTTTCAATTGCCTCCGCGGTTGTCGATGAACTGGCCCCGGATAGCCTTGGCGCCCAGATATTGACCTACTCGTCGCTGGCGCTGGGAGTGGTGTCGTTGGGGGCCACCGCGGTTGCAAAAATTGGCAGTAAAGGCATTGGCTTTGCGTTGACGAAAAGTGTCGGCTCCCTGGCAGACGTGGTGGCTGCACAGCGAGGGGCAGCGCGGGTGGCGGTGGGGCGGCGTCTACACGGCGCTGTTTCTACGGCAAGTGAGGCATTGAGAAACACGGTCAAATTACAGAGCCGGCTGAACAACGTGTTGATGGCAAAAACGGTCACCAGTGGGGTGGGTATCGCTGCCAAATCAGCATTCGTGGTCGCGAATTCGGAAAAGTACGCTGCCAAAGCCGACGCATTGCTTCAAGACTACTGGCCATCACTGACTGAGGGTTTCAGTGCCCAGAAATTTCGAAGCGATGCGCTGGACGCTCTGGAGTCATTCACCCATGAGATTGGCGAGCAGATCATCAAGCTGCGCGGTGTTTGAACAACGATGAGCAGAGATCTAGATTATTTCAAAATGGAATATCAACTTGAATAAAAGTTATTGTTCGGGAATAAAAAATCCCGGTATTGTCCGCTTCACGCCAGCGATAGCACTTCACTGGCACTCTCATGTTCAAGCCGTCGCCACAAGCGACTGTGATTTTCGATAAGGACACTGCATGAAAAAGGTTCTGTTGTTCACCGCACTGGCGGCTGCCCTGACCGCGGGCCTGGCCCAGGCTGGCGAGAAACTGGTGGTTGCCGCGACCCCGGTTCCACACGCCGAGATTCTCGAGCTGATCAAGCCAACCCTCGCCAAAGAAGGCGTGGACCTGGAAATCAAAGTCTTCACCGACTACGTTCAGCCGAACGTGCAGGTCGATCAGAAGCGTCTGGACGCCAACTACTTCCAGACCCTGCCGTACCTGAAGAGCTTCAACGAAGGCAAAGGCACTCACCTGGAAACCGTGATCGGTGTTCACGTTGAACCCTTCGGCGGCTACTCGAAGAAAGTCAAAGCTCTGGCTGAACTGAAAGACGGCGCGACCATCGCCATCCCGAACGAAGGCAGCAACAGCGGCCGTGCCCTGATCCTGCTGCAGAAAGCTGGCCTGATCGAGTTGAAAGACCCGAAAAACGCCCTGGCCACGCCGAAAGACATCGCCAAGAACCCGCACAACTTCAAGTTCAAGGAGCTTGAGTCCGCGATGTTGCCGCGCGTGCTGGATCAGGTCGACCTGGACATGATCAACACCAACTACGCGCTGGAAGCGGGTCTGAACCCGGCTAAAGACGCCCTGGTGATCGAAGGTGCCGATTCGCCTTATGTGAACTTCCTGGTGGCCCGTCCGGACAACAAGGACAGCGTTGCCATCCAGAAACTGGCCAAGGCCCTGACCAGCCCGGAAGTGAAAGCCTTCATCGAGAAGAAGTACAGCGGCGCGGTACTGCCTGCGTTCTGATTCGCGAAGCAAACCCCTTCAAGGTTTCAAACGCCGACGGCTGATTTAGCGTCGGCGTTTTTTTATGGGCGCTCGATTTAACTGTGGCGAGGGGGCTTGTCGGGCCGCCGCATCGCCCCGTTCGAATGCGCAGCATTCGCCCAGGGAAGCGCGGGAGATCTGTTTGGGGCCGCTTCGCAGCCCAACGGGGGCAAGCCCCCTCGCCACAGGGGAGCCAGTTGACTCTGAATTGCTCAGGCCGGCGTGGCCTTCAAGGCCCTGCGCAACGCCATCAAGAGTTTCAGAATGTCCTGCGGATCCAGCCGTTGCGGCGGTTGTACGTCTGCCATGTTCTCGTCCTTGTGAGATTTTGGCCGGGATTCTGGCCAAAAGTGGTTCGTCCTTGGAGAGGCGTTTCGAAAAAAAGATCCTTCCTACGGCGTAATGGAAAGTAGCTGTCCTCTCTTGCCTGGGCAAACCCGGGCGACAGCTTTCTCCCGGCACTAACAGTTCTACTAGGTGCCGGCGCATTCAAGCGGGTGCAAACTGCTTCCTTCGCCGGGAGTTGACCCTCATGAGCCCAACGACTCGCCCCCTCAATCGCTACCGCTATGATGCTCTGGATCGGCTGGTCGAACTGGAGCCGTTGGAGCTGGAAAAATTGACCCGGTTCTACCGCGGCGAACACCTGGTGACGCAACTGAAAGGACAGGATGCGTACAGCGTGCTTCAACACGACAGGCAACTGCTGGCAGTGCAATCGTTGGACGGTGTCGAGCGCAACAGCCTGTTGCTGGTCACTGATCAGCAACGCTCGGTATTGCAGATGACCGGCCCCGACGCAGGTGTGCGTCAGGTCTACGCGCCCTACGGTCATCGGCGGGTCGAGAGTGGTCCCGGCGGTTTGCTCGGATTCACCGGCGAAGCGGTCGATCCGGCCACCGGCCATTATCTGCTGGGTAACGGGCATCGGGCGTTCAACCCGGTGCTGATGCGCTTCAACAGACCGGACAGCTTGAGCCCGTTTGGACGGGGTGGGTTGAATGCGTATGCGTATTGTCTGGGGGACCCGGTGAATTTCAGTGATCCGACGGGGCGGTTTGCCAGGTTGATCACGAGCCTGTTCAGCGTGGCCAATGCTCGAATTACCATGTCGCCCGCCATTCCCTTCAAGTTGGCCAAGGATGCTTTGCAATGGGGGGCAGCAGGTCGGTTACCCTACAAATACACCCTCGGTGCAGCAGGCTCGACTGTGGCGGGAGTGGCGACGATGGCTTCAGCGCTGACGGGCGTTGCCAGTGCTGTTGCGGGTATTACCGGGGACTCTGAGTCAGCTAAAACTCTCGGGTTTATTGCATTAGGATTAGCGGGACTTACGGTGGTTTCGAGAGCGACTGTTTACTGGGCTGCGCGTGATCCCAAGACTGTCACTGCCTTGAAGCGTTTTGTGGAGAACAAGGGGCGAGCACCGTCTGACCCGTTCCGGCCATCGGCACCACCTATGTCGCCTTCCTTTTTTTCCCCGGGCCCGGACCAGCCCTCGGCCCCGTTCCTAACACCACCACCAACACCAGGAATACTCAGATCAGGCCCCCTGAAGCTAGCTGGCAAGCGATCCTATGATGAAATGCTTGAAGTGGCGGCTACCCGGCCAATTCTGGTGGCCAGGCGTCAGCGGTCACCGCTCAATCCGAACAAAAAAATTCGATGGACCTGAGTGGTCCAACTCAAAATCTTACTCCGGCCAATACCACGCCGGCTCATCCAGCATCCGCTGCCCGACAATCCCGGTCTGTCCGAGATTCTTCTCCAGCACGATGCAATTGCACTCCGGGTCCTCCTGCAACGCCGAAATCAAACGTCGGGCGTGGGACACCACCCATACCTGGCACTGCTCTGAAGCGCGGATGATCAAGCGCGCCAGCGCCGGCAGCAGATCCGGGTGCAGGCTGGTTTCCGGTTCGTTCAATACCATCAATGTCGGCGGCCGTGGCGTCAGCAGCGCTGCGACCAACAGCAGGTAACGCAACGTTCCGTCCGACAACTCGGCGGCCGACAGCGGCCGCAACAAACCTTCCTGAAAGAACTCGATGGCGAAGCGCCCACCCGGCAGAGGTTCGATGTTCAGTCGTGCGCCGGGGAAGGCGTCGCTGATCGCCGCCCGCAAGGCCTCGGGGTCGCCAATTTCGATGATCGTCTGCAAGGCCGCCGCCAGATCGCGTCCGTCGTGGTGCAGCACCGGCGTGCGGGTGCCCAGTTGCGGTTGCCGCGCCGGGGCGTCGGCATCGCTGCGAAAGTGATCGTAAAAGCGCCAGCGGCGGATGAACTCGCGCATCTCCAGCACTTCCGGCGAACTGCGCAGGCTGCCGACCTGATCGAACAGGCTGTCGAAAGTCGGCGTGTGCTGCGCCAATACATCCCACTTTCGATCGGCGCGGGCACGGATCATCGGGCCGTCACGATCGACCAGCAGACTGGCCGGGCGATAGAACGCTCCGGCCCACAGGCATTCGAGTTTGATCTGCGGGTCGAGGCTGAAATAAGACGGTATCGGCGTGCTGCGTCCGGGCAGCATGAAATGGCCGTTGGAATCGGGCAGGCCGAGGCTGATCGAGTAGCCGAAATCCTCTCCCGCAAACCCCAGGCGCAGGCGTTTGACGCCCTGGCGCACGGTGGGCTCGATGGCGACTTCGCCAGTGCGCATGCGCCGGGAGATGGTTTCCGGGCCGGCCCAGAAGGTCGAATCCAGGCCACCTTCACGGGCCAGGGCATTGACCACCCCGCCGTGGGCGGTTTCCGCCAGCAGGCGCAGCGCACGGTACAGGTTGGACTTGCCGCTGCCGTTGGGGCCGGTGATCAGATTCAACCGTCCCAGCGGGATCACCAGTTTGTTGATCGAGCGGTAATTGGCCACCGCGAGGGTCTTGAGCATTTGGGTTCCTGAGGGGGGATCGACCGGGGCTCATTGTCAGGCATGCACAGGCGTCTATGGCAAGTGTTTCAGGGCTGAAAGAGTGTGAGCTTTTTCTTCATAAGACGCTCGTGCAAGGTTCCAATCCTGTTCTAAGCTCTCTGTCGAGTTGTACATGGAAAAGGCCAAGGAGTTTGCATGGTGGTTCCCGGATTTAAAGTAGTCATGGCCTTGAGTGTCGTCACCCTGCTGACGGCTTGCGACGAGAAAAAACCCGTGCAGGAATACCTGCCACGGGTGTTCGTGCAAGTCGTCAAGCCGGCCGATTACGCGGTCCCGGTTACCCTCACCGGTGATATCCAGGCCCGGGTACAGACGGAGCTGTCTTTCCGCGTGGGTGGCAAGATCATCCAGCGCTCGGTCGACGTCGGTGATCGAGTGACCGCCAAGCAAGTGCTGGCCCGGCTCGACCCCAAGGATTTGCAGACCAATGTCGATTCGGCCCAGGCGCAAGTCGTCGCCGAACAGGCGCGGGTGACGCAAAGTGCGGCGGCGTTCGTGCGTCAGCAAAAATTGCTGCCCAAGGGTTACACCAGCCAGAGCGAGTACGACTCGGCCCAGGCAACTTTGCACAGCAGCCAGAGCGCCCTGAGCGCTGCCAAGGCGCAGTTGGCCAATGCCAAGGATCAGTTGAGCTATACGGCGCTGATCGCCGATGCACCGGGGATCATTACCGAGCGCCAGGCGGAAGTCGGCCAGGTGGTGCAGGCGACGATGCCGATCTTCAGCCTGGCCCGTGACGGCGACCGGGATGCGGTGTTCAACGTCTACGAATCGCTGCTGGCCGAGAAGCCGAGAGATCACACCATTGTCCTCAGCCTGGTCGATAACCCTGCGATCAAAACCACTGGCACCGTACGCGAAATCACCCCGGCGGTGTCGGCGCAATCCGGAACCGTGCAGGTCAAGGTCGGCCTCGACAAACTGCCCGACGGCATGCAGTTGGGTTCGGTGGTGAGTGCCACGGCCAGCGGATCGGGCAAGTCGGTCATCGAGTTGCCGTGGTCGGCGCTGACCAAAAACATCAGTGCCCCCGCTGTCTGGATTGTCGACGACAAGGGCAAGGCCCAATTGCATTCAGTCACGGTCGGCCGCTACCTGACCGGCAAGGTCATCATCAGCGGCGGGTTGAAGGACGGGGACAAAGTCATCATCGCCGGCGGACAACTCTTGCACCCGGACATGGAAGTCGAAATTGCCGAAAACACTTACAAGGATCTGACGTGGGGAGCCAAGCCATGAAGCCTTTATGGGCGTTGTCCATCGGGCTGGTGCTGAGCGCCTGTTCCAAAAACGAACCGCCGCCGGCGCCGGTACGGCCGGTGTTGTCGATCAAGGTCCAGACCTTGAGTGAAGAGGACCTGGGCCGCTTCGCCGGTAGCATCCAGGCGCGCTATGAAAGCAATACCGGCTTCCGCGTGGACGGGCGAATCGCCAGCCGTAACGTCGATGTCGGCGCCGAGGTGGAGAAGGGTACGCTGCTCGCCACCCTCGACCCTTCCGACCAGCAGAACCAATTGCGTTCGGCCCAGGGCGACCTGTCGAAAATTCAGGCGCAACTGATCAATGCCAAGGCCAGTGCCCTGCGCCAGCAAGCCCTGTTTGATCGTGGGGTCGGCGCGCAAGCGCAACTCGACGAGGCCAACACGGACCTCAAAACCACCCAGGCCTCCCTCGATCAGGCCCGGGCGGCCGTCAACCAGAGCAAGGACCAACTGGGCTACACCGAGCTGCGCGCCGACCATAAAGCCGTGGTCACCCAATGGAGCGCCGAGGCCGGGCAAGTGGTAACGGCCGGTCAGCAAGTGGTGACTCTGGCGCAACCGGACATCAAGGAAGCGGTGATCGACCTGCCCGATACCCTGGTCGATCAACTGCCCAGCGATGTGGTGTTTCTGGTCGCTGCGCAGCTGGATCCGAGCATCAACACCACCGCCATCATCCGTGAAATCGAACCTCAGGCTCAAAGCGCCACACGCACCCGTCGCGCCCGCCTGAGCCTGGCTGAAACACCAGATGGCTTTCGCCTCGGCACAGCCATCAGCGTCACCCTGAGCTCGGCGATCAAGCCGCGTATCGAGTTGCCTGTCACCGCGCTGCAGGAGGTCGATGGCAAGCCACGCATCTGGGTGATTGATGCACAGAGTAAAACCGTCTCCCCCCGTGACATCACCGTGATCAGCCGTACCGACAGCACCGTGGTGCTGGCTGGCGGCGTGAAGAACGGCGAGCGGGTGGTCAGTGCCGGTGTGAACAGCCTCAAGCCGGGGCAACAAGTGAAAATCGACGAGGACAGTCAATGAAAGGGCCTTTCAACCTCTCGGAATGGGCCCTCAAGCATCAGTCGTTCATCTGGTATCTGATGTTCGTCGCGTTGTTGATGGGTGTGTTCTCGTATTTCAACCTGGGGCGCGAAGAAGACCCTTCGTTCACCATCAAGACCATGGTGATCCAGAGCAAATGGCCGGGGGCGACCCAGGAGGAAACCCTCGAACAGATCACTGACAGGATCGAGAAGAAGCTCG
This sequence comes from Pseudomonas jessenii, assembly GCF_002236115.1. Lineage (GTDB taxonomy): Bacteria > Pseudomonadota > Gammaproteobacteria > Pseudomonadales > Pseudomonadaceae > Aquipseudomonas > Aquipseudomonas jessenii. The sequence goes on from NZ_NIWT01000006.1 coordinate 113,743, forward strand.
AGGAGCTCGACTCCCTCGACTATGTGAAAAGCTACACGCGCCCCGGCGAATCGACGGTGTACGTGAACCTGCGCGACACCACCAGTGCCAAGGACATCCCGGAAATCTGGTACCAGGTGCGCAAGAAGATCAACGACATCAAATACCAGTTCCCGCAAGGCATACAGGGGCCGTCGTTCAACGACGAGTTCGGTGACGTCTTCGGGTCGATCTACGCCTTCACCGCCGACGGCCTGACCATGCGTCAGTTGCGCGACTACGTGGAACAGGCCCGCATGGAAATTCGCGGCGTGCCGGGGCTGGGCAAGATCGAAATGGTCGGCCAGCAGGACGAAGTGCTGTACCTGAACTTCTCCACGCGCAAACTCGCTGCGCTGGGCATCGATCAGCGTCAGGTGGTGCAGAGCCTGCAAACCCAGAACTCCGTGACCCCGGCGGGTGTCATCGAGGCCGGGCCGGAGCGGATTTCGGTGCGCACTTCGGGGCAGTTCGCTTCGGAGAAAGACCTGGCCGAGGTCAACCTCAAGCTCAATGACCGCTTCTATCGTCTGGCCGATATTGCCGAAATCAGCCGCGGCTACGTCGATCCGGCCTCGCCGGAATTCCGCTTCAACGGCAAACCGGCCATCGGCCTGGCGATTGCCATGCAGAAGGGTGGCAACGTCCAGGCGTTCGGCAAGGCCCTGCACACCCGTATCGACGAGTTGACCGCCGACCTGCCGGTCGGTGTCGGCATTGACAACGTCTCCGACCAGGCCGTGGTGGTGGAGGAGGCCGTTGGCGGCTTTACCAGCGCGTTGTTCGAGGCCGTGGTGATCGTACTGCTGGTCAGCTTCGTCAGCCTTGGCGTGCGTGCCGGGCTGGTGGTGGCGTGCTCGATCCCGTTGGTGCTGGCGATGGTGTTCGTATTCATGGAATACAGCGGCATCACCATGCAGCGGATTTCCCTCGGTGCACTGATCATCGCCCTCGGCCTGCTGGTGGACGATGCGATGATCACCGTGGAAATGATGGTTACGCGTCTGGAGTTGGGCGAGACCAAGGAGCAGGCGGCGACCTTCGCCTACACCTCCACGGCGTTCCCGATGCTCACCGGTACGCTGGTGACGGTGGCGGGCTTCGTGCCGATCGGCTTGAACGCCAGCTCGGCCGGTGAATACACCTACACTCTGTTTGCGGTGATTGCCTGCGCGATGCTGGTGTCGTGGGTGGTGGCGGTATTGTTTGCGCCGGTGATCGGCGTGCACATTCTCAGTACCAACGTGAAACCCCATGAAGGCGAACCCGGGCGTATCGGCAAGGCGTTCAACGGCGGGCTGCTGTGGTGCATGCGCAATCGCTGGTGGGCCATTGGCATCACCGTACTGTGCTTTGTACTGGCGGTGTTCAGCATGCGCTACGTGCAGAACCAGTTCTTCCCGTCTTCGGATCGGCCGGAAATTCTGGTGGACCTGAACCTGCCGCAAAACGCCTCGATCGACGAAACCCGCCGGGCCGTCGATCGCCTTGAAGCCACGCTCAAGGACGATCCGGACATCGTGCGCTGGAGCACCTACGTCGGCCAGGGTGCCATTCGCTTCTATCTGCCACTGGACCAGCAACTGCAAAACCCGTTCTACGCGCAGTTGGTGATCGTCAGCAAAGGTCATACCCGTGAGGCCATGATGCAGAAGCTCCGCGAGCGCTTGCGCAACGACTTCGTTGGCATCGGCAGTTATGTCCAGGCACTGGAAATGGGCCCGCCGGTAGGGCGTCCGATCCAGTACCGGGTCAGCGGCAAGGACGTCGACCAGGTGCGCCGACATGCCATTGACCTGGCCACTGAGCTGGACAAGAACCCGCACATTGGCGAGATCATCTACGACTGGAACGAACCGGGCAAAGTGCTGCGGATCGACATCGCCCAGGACAAGGCGCGGCAGTTGGGGTTGTCTTCGGAGGATGTGGCCAACCTGATGAACGGCATCGTCAGCGGCCAGTCGGTGACCCAGGTCGATGACGACATTTACCTGATCAACGTGGTCGGCCGCGCGGTGGATTCCGAACGCGGTACGCCGGAAACCCTGCAGAACCTGCAAATCGTCACGCCGAGTGGCACGTCGATTCCGCTGCTGGCGTTCGCCACGGTGCGCTACGAACTGGAGCAGCCGCTGGTGTGGCGTCGCGATCGCCTGCCGACCATCACCATCAAGGCGGCGATACGCGACGAGATCCAGCCGACGGACCTGGTGAAAATCCTCAAGCCGTCCATCGACGATTTCGCTGCCAAATTGCCGGCGGGCTACAAGGTCGCCACCGGTGGTACGGTGGAGGAAAGCGGCAAGGCCCAGGGACCGATTGCCAAGGTTGTGCCGCTGATGCTGTTCTTGATGGCGACCTTCCTGATGATCCAGCTGCACAGCGTGCAGAAGCTGTTCCTGGTGGCCAGCGTCGCGCCGCTGGGGCTGATCGGCGTGGTGATCGCGCTGGTGCCGACAGGCACGCCGATGGGCTTCGTGGCGATCCTCGGGATTCTGGCGCTGATCGGTATCATCATTCGCAACTCGGTGATCCTGGTGACCCAGATCGAGGAATACGAGCTGAAGGGTTATGCACCGTGGGATGCAGTGGTGCAGGCCACCGAACATCGGCGCCGGCCGATCCTGCTGACCGCGGCGGCGGCGAGCATGGGGATGATCCCGATTGCCCGGGAAGTGTTCTGGGGGCCGATGGCCTACGCGATGATCGGCGGGATCGTCATCGCTACCTTGCTGACGCTGCTGTTTTTGCCGGCGCTGTATGTGGCCTGGTACAAGATTCGCGAGCCGAAGAAAGACGCTGTTTAAAAAGCGAGCGCTTCGCGCTCATCGCGAGCAAGCTCGCTCCCACAGGTTGACCGCAATCCACTGTGGGAGCGAGCTTGCTCGCGATGGCGTCCGAATGGGCTACACAGCTTTACGCCAGACACTCGCCAACCAAGGCTGTTGCTCCCGCGGCAGCCCTGTCGGCCGGTAGTAATGCTCCAGCTCCACAAACCCCGCCTCGATCAACAAATGCTGCCAGGCCGCCAGGTCGTGATACGACCCATAACGCGGCCCGTTCCAGCCTTCCTGATTCTCGCCACGGGGATTGGAACTGAACAACACCCCACCCGGTTTCAGCGCTCCCCACAACTGCTTCAACACCCGTGGTAATTCCTGACGCGGAACATGAAACAGCACCGCGTTGGCAAAAATCCCGTCGAAACGCTCGGCCGGCAGATCAAGCTTCAAAAAGTCCTGCTGCCAGACCTCGCAACCGCTGTCCTCACGGGCCATCTGCGCGAGTTTTTCCGAACCGTCGAGGCCGACAGCCCTGTGGCCCATGCGGGTGAAGGTTTGCAAATCCCGACCCGGCCCGCAGCCGAAATCGAGAATATCGAAAGGCGCCTCGCCCTGAATGTGCCGCAGCAGGGCATCGATGTTCTGGCTGACGTCGTGATCGCGGGTGCCTTCACGGAAGTCTTCGGCCACTGCGTTGTAATGGCCCAGGGTGGTGGCGGTGATCTGTTCGAGGTCGTCGGGTGTTTGCTTCATGGTCGGCTGCGCGGGCAAGTGGGATGGGTCGAATATACGCCATCATGCCGGGGGCTGCTTCGCAGCCCATCGCGAGCAAGCTCGCTCCCACAATGATTCGCGCCGTGCACAAATTTGGCCTGCACTGAGGATCAACTGTGGGAGCGAGCTTGCTCGCGATGGCGTTGGTACTGACAACAGATGGCTCAGCCCTTTTTCATCCCCAGACATTCAATGGAGTGATCCACCATCGCCTTGGCAATCTCCAGCAAATGCCAGATCGAGTACACCATCGCACGGTCGGCGCCCTTGAGTTGATCGCCACACTGATACGCCGTGACTGAAGCGCAACGCAGCAGATCGGCAACATAGAGCTGGGTGTCTTCGAAGCTCACGTCTTTGCTGACGTTGTAGAAGCGCAGTTCATCGGGGCGGGTGGGTTGATCGCCGGTCAGGTAAAAATCAATCGCACGGTAGAGCGCTGATCGATCCCTGGTTTCGTCGGTGGATGTTTCCGGAGGTGGATCGGGTACGGATTTTTCCATGAGTGTCACTCCTATTGCTGCATGGGAGCCATCACTTATCGCCTACTAAACGATTGGGTGGCGGCTGTACGCAGGTTAGTAGGCCGGTCAATAGGAAAACCGGTGCACCCGAGGATGCCCCACGCACAGCCACCATATTCTGCATGCGGCAAAGTCGCCGGACATGAGCATGGAATCGCTATGCGCCTATTGTTCCGGGCTACTAAACCCGATCACTGATGAGCAGTGACGGACCGAGACTAGCCACCGGATTTGGCAGGCGCAAGCGAGCGAAATGATCTAGGAAATGTCCTGCAAAGGAAAGGGAACGGGCCTTCGGAAACGCTGATTTCTTTGTACGAAATATCGCCAGGATCGCCACTCATGTAGGAGCGAGCTTGCTCGCGAAAAACCTGAGGGCGCCACGGGGAATCTGGCTTCCCGCGTTATCGTTGACCTCCATCGCGAGCAGGCTCGCTCCTACAGGGCTACCGCTTGTTGAGGCCCCGCGCCAACCGATCCCCACCGAGCTGAATCACCGCCACCAACGCCACCAGCAACACAATCACCGTCAACATGATCTGGCTATCAAACCGCTGATACCCATACCGATAGGCAATGTCCCCCAGTCCACCGGCGCCAATCGCCCCGGCCATGGCCGAGGAGTTGATCATCGTCACCAGGGTGATGGTGAACCCGCCAACAATCCCCGGCAGCGCTTCCGGCAACAACACATGCCAGACGATGTGCCAGCGCCGGCAGCCCATGGCTTGCGCCGCTTCGACCAAGCCGTGGTCGACCTCGCGCAAGCTGACTTCGGCAATGCGCGCAAAGAAAGGCGTAGCGGCGATGGTCAACGGCACCACCGCGGCCCACACGCCGTAAGTGGTGCCGACGATGAGCCGGGTGAACGGAATCAAAGCGACCATCAGGATCAGGAAAGGCACCGAGCGGAACAGGTTCACGAATGCGCCCAAAGCGCGGTTCAGCGCTGGCGCTTCGTAGATGCCGCCCTTGGAACTGGTGACCAGGATCACTGCCAGCGGAATGCCCGCCAACAGCGCGATCAACGACGACACGCCGACCATCAGGAAGGTGTCGATAAAGCCCTGCAGCAAGCGATCAAACCACATAACCCAGTACCTCCACCTGTTGCGCCCAATGAGAGGCGCGCTGACACAACTCCTCGGCATCGAGGGACGAGCCGGTCACCGCCAGCAGCAGTTGCCCAAGCGCATGGCCCTGAATCCGTTCCACACCGCCTTGCAACAATCGCACGCGGCCTCCGAGGGCGCTGAACAGTGCCGCCAGATCCGGTTCGTCGCGTTGGCTGCCGGTGAACTGCAAGCGCAGGACCACAGCGGCGTCGCAGGCATTCGATTGCGCCAACAGACGGCTTTGCAGTTCTTGCGGCAATGCGTGTTGCAACGGCGCCAGCAATGTCTTGCTGACCTCATGCTGTGGATTGCCGAACACTTCCCAGACCGGGCCTTGCTCGACGATTCTCCCGTGCTCCAGCACCACCACCCGATCACAGATTTCACGGATCACCGCCATCTCGTGGGTGATCAGTACAATGGTCAGGCCCAGGCGTTGATTGATCTCGCGCAGCAGGCCGAGAATCGACTGCGTAGTCTCCGGGTCCAGTGCCGAGGTGGCTTCGTCACACAGCAAAATTTCCGGGTCATGCACCAGTGCCCGGGCAATGCCCACGCGCTGTTTCTGCCCGCCGGACAACTGCGCCGGGTAAGCCTTGTGTTTGGCTTGCAAGCCGACCAGTTCCAGCAGTTCACGGACTTTGCGCTCGCGTTGTTCCTTGGGCACGCCAGCGACTTTCAACGGCAGTTCGACGTTCTGCCAAACGGTCTTGGCCGACATCAGGTTGAAGTGCTGGAAGATCATGCCGATGCGCCGACGCAGCGCCACCAGTCGGTCTTCGTCGAACTCGCCGATGTCCACTTGATCGATCAGTACCCGACCGCTGCTCGGCTGTTCCAGGCGATTGATGGTGCGGATCAGCGACGACTTGCCGGCGCCGCTGCGGCCGATGATGCCGAACACTTCGCCGCGCTGGATCGCCAGGTCGATGCCGTGCAACGCGGCCACCGGTCCTTGCTGGCCGTTGTAGGTTTTACCCAAGCCGATGAAGCGTACGTGGGCATGGTTGAGTTCGGGATGCAGCTCAGTGCGCTCTGCGCTTTGCGGCTCTGGAATCTCCAGTCGCCGTTGGATGGCGGCGGTCATGCTCAGCTTTCCCAGCCGGCTTGATAGAGCTTGCCGTGGGCTTTATCCAGTGCGGCGCGCACAGCCGGCGAGTGCTGGTAGATGTCGACGAACTTGATCAGGCGCGGGTCGGTTTTGCTCTTGGGCTGGATCACGAACTGAATCACGTATTCCTTGTGATCGAGGCCGTCGAACAGCAGCGCGGAGCCCGCGTCGAAGGTTTTCGACAAGCGAATGTAGGCCGGGTAGCCCTGCACCAGATCAGCATCGTCATAGGCGCGTACCAGTTGCACGGCTTCGACCTGGAGGATTTTGATGTGCTTCGGGTTGGCGATGATGTCTTCTTCGGTGGCCTTGTAGCCGACGCCGGGCTTGAGGGTGATCAGACCGGCCTTGGCCAGCAGCTGCAAGCCACGACCGCTGTTGATCGGATCGTTGGCGATGGCCACGCTGGCGCCTTGGGGCAACTCGTCGAAGCTTTTGTATTTCTTCGAGTAGAGACCGACGTTGTTGATGATCCCCGGCGCGAATGGCACCAAGTCGAAACCCGACGCAGCCTTGGCGTTTTCCAGGAACGGGATGTGTTGGAAGTAGTTCACGTCGATGTCGCCTGAAGCCAGGCTGACGTTCGGCGCGATCCAGTCGCTGAACTCCACCAGTTCGACCTTCAGGCCTTGTTTGCCGGCTTCTTCGACCGCTGCTTCCAGGGGGATGGCGAAAGCGGCGGTGGTGCCGATTTTCAGCGGGGCGTCGGCGGCGAAGGTCACCGAGCTGAACAGGCCGAGGGCCAGGGCCAGTGCTTTGACTGGGTGGGAGAGGTAGTTCTTTTTCATGATGAGTTATCCAGTCAGTGCATTAAATTTGTGGTGTCTGTTCGGGCCTCATCGCGAGCAAGCTCGCTCCCACAGTGGATCTCGGGTGTTCACACAATCCCTGTGGGAGCGAGCTTGCTCGCGATGCTTTTAGCGTCGGTAAGTCGAGCCGGTATGTTGCTCAGGCAGATGCGCCTCTCGCTGAAACAGCTTTTCGCGCAAGGTCCCGTCGTCGTACGCGGTCTTGTAAGAGCCCCGCCGTTGCAACTCGGGGATCACCAGCTCGATGAAGTCCTCATAGCTTTCCGGCGTGACGATGCGGGTCAGGTTGAAACCATCCAGCCCGGTCTCGGCGATCCACGATTCCAGTTCATCCGCCACTTGCTGCGGTGAACCGACCACGGTGATGTAGCGACCGCCGAGGGCGTGTTGTTCGAGTAATTTGCGTCGGGTCCAGTCGTTGTTTTGCAGGTGTTTGGTGGCGGACTGGATGGCGTTGCTCTTCACGTACTGGATCGGCTCGTCGATTTCGTACTGAGAAAAATCGATCCCGGTGGACGCCGAAAAGTGCGCCACGCCGGCCTCGGCACTGGCGTAGCTCAGGTACTCGGCGTGCTTGGCCCAGGCCAGCTCCTCGGTGGCGCCAACGATCACGTTCAGGCCCATGAACACCTTGATGTCCTCGGGATTGCGCCCGGCTTCGACGGCGCTGGCGCGCACCTTGTCCACCTGCGCCTTGGTCGATGCCTTGGTCTGGCCACTGATGAACACGCACTCGGCATGTCGCCCGGCAAACAATAAGCCGCGATCCGAGCTGCCGGCCTGGAACAGCACCGGCGTGCGCTGGGGCGAGGGTTCGCACAGGTGATAACCCTCGACCTGATAGAACTCGCCCTTGTGCTCGACCTTGTGCACTTTGTCCGGCTGCGCGTAGATCCGTTGCTGTGGATCGTTGAGCACCGCGCCGTTTTCCCAACTGCCTTCCAGGAGTTTGTAGAGCACCTCCAGGTACTCATCGGCCTGGTCATAACGACGGTCATGCTCGACCTGTTCGCTCAGGCCCATGGCCTTGGCGGCGCTGTCGAGATAGCCGGTGACGATGTTCCAGCCGACCCGCCCACGGCTCAGGTGATCCAGGGTCGACAGGCGGCGGGCGAACAGATACGGCGCTTCGTAGGTGAGGTTGGCGGTCAGGCCGAAACCGAGGTTTTTCGTCACCGCCGCCATGGCCGAGACCAGCAGCAGCGGATCGTTGACCGGCAACTGGATCGACTCTTTCAACGGCACGTCCACCGAGCTCTGGTAGACGTCGTAGACCCCGACGATGTCGGCGATGAACAGGCCGTCGAACAGCCCGCGCTCCAGCAACTGCGCCAGTTCGGTCCAGTACTCGAGGGTGTTGTAGCGGGTTGATGTGTCGCGCGGGTGCGTCCACAAACCGTGGTTGATGTGCCCGATGCAGTTCATGTTGAACGCGTTGAGCAGGATCTTCTTTTTCGCGGCGGTCATCAAATGGTCCCCCGCAGTGGCGGGTTTTCATCGTTGAGGTAGTAATTGCCGACAGCGTGGTACTTCCAGCGCACCGGGTCGTGCAGGGTGTGCACCCGGGCGTTGCGCCAGTGGCGATCCAGGCTGTGCTCAATCAGGGTCGCCTGGCTGCCGGCCAGTTCGAACAGTGTGCTGCCGGCGGCCAGGGAGATTTCGGTGCTGAGGGCGCGTGCTTCGGCGACGGCAATCGAGGCGGCCGCGACGGTCTCGGCCTGCGTGTCGGCCTGGGCCTTGTCGAGGAATTCACCGGCACGTTCCAGCAGCGCCTCGGCGGCATGCAGGCGAATGCTCAGGTGGCCGAAGCTCTTGAGGGTCAGCGGATCGTCCGTGGCTTTTTCGTGGGTGGCGTCGATCCAGGGCCGGGTTTTCGTGCGCACGAAATGCAGCGCATCTTCATACGCGGCGCGGGCGATGCCGGTGTCGATGGCGGCATGGAGAATCTGCGCCAGCGGGCCGACCGGGGTCGGGCGCTCGAAAGCGCTTTGAAAGGGGATCACATCTTCGGCAGCGACGTAGACATCTTCGAACACCACCGAACCGCTGCCGGTGGTGCGCTGGCCGAAGCCGCTCCAGTCGTCGATCACGCTCAGGCCCTTGCTGTTGCGCGGGACGAACGCCAGTTGCTGCACGCCGTTTTCATCCACCACCGAGGTAGGAATGCGCTGGGCGTAGATCGCGCCCGTGGCGTAGAACTTGCGACCGTTGATGCGATAGCCGCTGGCGTCGCGAGTCAGGCTCGTGACGCGATCGTGTGCGGTTTTAGTGCCGAGTTCGGCCAACGCATTGCCGAAACGTTGACCGGCCAAAACTTCGGCGTACAGGCGTTGCTTCTGCTCGTGGCTGCCGTTCACCCGCAGTACTTCGAGGGCATAGAAATGGTTTTGCGGAATTTGCCCCAGGGAGCCGTCGGCCCGGGCGATCAAGGCGATGACCTTGGCCAGGGTGACGTTGGAAACGCCGGCGCCGCCATACTCTTTTGGCACGCTGATGCCCCACAGGCCCGATCGGGAAAACACTTCCAGTTCCGGGTGTGGCAAGCGGCGTAAACGGTCGCGTGTGGCGCTGTCGCGTTTGAAGTCTTCGGCGAGGTCGCTGGCGACGATCAGAGCTTGTTCATCGCTGGCGATGACCGCGACGTGGTGAGAACTTGTCATATGTTTCTCCAGATGTCTGGTCGTCAGATCCAGGAATGGCGATTAGGCAGCGTGCCGTTGAGGCGATAGGCGCCGACCGCGTGATACTTCCAGCGCACCGGGTCGTGCAGGGTGTGCACCCGGGCGTTGCGCCAGTGGCGGTCGAGGTTGAATTCGGCGAGGGTCGCGCGGCTGCCGGCCAGTTCGAGCAGCTTTTCGCTGGCCAGCAACGAAATCTCGGTGGTCAGCACTTTGGCTTCGGCCACGGCAATCGAGGCGCGGGCGGCGGACTCGGCGGTGAGCGGTGCGGCGCTGACGTCATCGAGCACTTGCCCGGCCTTGCGCAGCAGTGCTTCGGCGGCGTGCAGTTCGATTTTCAACCTGCCGATATCGGCGATCACGTACAGGTCATCACTGGCCCGCTCGACCTTGGCGTCGATCCATGGCCGGGCGCGGGTTTTCACGAAGTCGATGGCGTCGTCGATGGCGCCTCGGGCGATACCGGCGTCGATGGCCGCTTGAATCAGCTGCGAGACGGCACCCTGGATGTTCGGCGATTCGTTGATCCGCCAGTTATCCACCACCAGTTCGGGGTCGGCCTGCACGTTGTTGAGCAAAATCGTGCCGCTGGCGGTGGTGCGCTGACCAAAACCGGACCAGTCATCGACAATGCGCAATCCCGGTGTGCCACGACGGATGAACGCCAGCACCTGCTTGCCATCGTCGTTCAACGCTTTGACCGCAACCCAATGAGCGAACAGTGCGCCGGTGGAATAGAACTTCTGGCCATTGAGGACGCCGTCAGCGGTGATGCGCGCCTTCAGTTCCAGGGTGTTTTTGGTGCCGCGTTCCGGCCCGGCATTGCCGATGCGCCAGCCTTCCAGGACGCTTTTGAACAGTTGTTGTTTCTGCGCTTCGGTGGCGCTGCCGAGCACCAGGTTAAGAATGCCGAACTGGTTTTGCGGGATCTGCCCAAGCGCCGGGTCGGCGGCGGAAATGATCGCGAAGACCTCGGCCAGGGTGACGAACGAAACCTGCGGGCCACCGTACTCGCGGGGGATGGAAATACTGCCCAGGCCGCTGCGGGTGAACTGCTCGATTTCCGACCATGGGAGCTTGCGCTGCTGGTCTCGTTTGGCTGCTTGCTGGCGGGCGACTTGCGCCAGTTCGTGGGCCGCCTTGATGGCTTGAGCGTCGTTGCGCAAGATTTGTGCGGGCAACAACAGCGGGGCGATGTCCAGGTCACTCTGGACGATTGCATCTGCCAGACTGGACATCAGTGCCGCTCCTTGGCTGCACGCAATGCCCTGGCGATCTGCACTGGGGTGATTGTGTTCCGGACCATACCTACCTCACATCTTATGGAAGCGCCGCTTGTGGCGGCGCATGAAAACAAGGATGTCCGGTGGTCCGGTGTATATACCCTAAACGTGTATAAATATTTTATGAACTAACTTTTAGGAATATGTATAGAAGGGTGTTCTCGAGGGATAGCGCAATCCCTGTGGCGAGGGGGCTTGCCCCCGTTCGACTGCGCAGCAGTCGCAAAACCTTTCTCCACGATTTATTTGAATGGACTCAATTGCAGGGTTTTGGGGGCGCTGCGCACCCCAACGGGGGCAAGCCCCCTCGCCACAGAAGCGGTATTCATTACTTGCGGGATTCGGCGGCCTTGAGCACTTTTTTTGGGGGGACTTTCAGATAAGGATTGGCGCAACCGATTTTCAGCGTACGGGCCGGCGCCCAGCGGGAGTTGTTTCCAACCCGGTCGAGAATGCAGTACGTCACTTCCAACCGCAGGTCTTCGCCGGCTTCGAGGATGATGGCCGGCGGTATCCAGACCTGAATCGGCTGACCCACATCGGCGGCCTTGAGCCGTGGCAGATCCATGCGCACATCGCCCCAGCGCAGGGTGATTTCGTCGTCGACGGCCATGTTCAGGTACGGCTCGATGGTCAAGGGAACACCGCGCTTGACCTGGCTTGGATTGACCCCCTGACGGCGAATCGCCTCGGGAATGCTCACCGGTGCCAGGCACTGGTTTTCATCGCCGCACAGCGCGGAGGGTTGGCCGCCTGGGCAGTCGAGTTTGATCTGCACGTTTCGGCTGGCCGAAATCACCGGGTCTCGACCCACCTGCATGACCCGGTAGTGAATGCGCGAGGTCCCGTTGGCGACAAAACTTTCAGGCACCCGCAGCTGCACCGGTTGGCCGACAGCGCTGGCCGTCAGCACGCGGGAGGCCACGTAGCAGTTGTCCCAGAACAGTTCGATCAGGTCACCTTCGTCCATGGCGGGGTAGGGCGCCACATCGATCAGCAGGTGCGCCGCGCAAGTGACGTTGATGCCGGTCTTGTTGGATTGCGCCAAGGTCGGGGCCACAAGCGCGGATTTGTTCGAGGTGCTTTTCATGAAGTCTCCTTGAAGTCTTGCAGCGAAGTCCGTTTCTGGGAATTCAAAAACTAAATATCGAACAGCAAAACCATTCATTATTTTTAATTGAAATAATGAGTTTGGCGTGAAGAGTGATGTTGGTCGGAGACTAGATAAGAGTCAGGGGGAGCAAGTGTCAATAAGATTTATTAGTTGTGGGTGATGCGTGATGTTATTCAGAAAGTTCCTACGGCGCAAAGTAAGTAAACCATGCCGCTGCGTCGAATTTGTCCGCTGAAAGTGGCTGAAGTCGGGCGGCTCGGCGGGCGTTGTTGGCCAGGTGCTGCGAAAGGAACATGGTGGAGATAGGAAGGGTTAATTGTTGCGGCGCATATATATGTACCGCGTGCGCGTACAAAATATGGATATAGAATAGATGGGTTTAGTTTGGTATTGATGAGGTGTTTTTTTTCGGGGGTGTCACTTCCGTCCATGGAAGATGACCATTGTTGAGCAGGGTTGTTAGTTGTGGGCGTTATTCAGAAACTTGCTGAGAAACTGTTTTGTCCGCTCCTCTTTCGGATTGGCAAACAATGCCTTCGCTTCGCCTTGCTCGACGATCACACCCTTGTCGAAAAACACCACCCGGTTGGCCACGTCCCGGGCAAAACCCATTTCGTGGGTGACGATCACCATGGTGCGTTTCTCTTCGGCCAGGCCGCGGATGGTCGCCAACACCTCGCCCACCAACTCCGGGTCGAGGGCCGAGGTCGGCTCATCGAACAGGATCACTTCCGGCTCCATCGCCAGCGCCCGGGCAATCGCCACGCGCTGTTGCTGGCCACCGGAGAGGCGACGCGGGTAAGCGTCCTCCTTGCCCGCCAGGCCGACCTTGGCCAAGAGCTTCTTACCCAGGGCAACGGCGTCGGCATGTGGGGTCTTCTTGACCACGATCGGGCCTTCGATGACGTTTTCCAGGGCGGTGCGATGGGGGAACAGGTTGAAGTTCTGGAACACGAAACCTACGTGCTGGCGCAAACGCCGCACCAGGCTCTGCTGCTGGTTCAGGGGACGGCTGGTATCGACCTCGATATCGCCGACCTTGATCCGGCCGCTGGTGGGTTCTTCCAGAAAATTCAGGCAGCGCAGGAAGGTGGTCTTGCCCGAACCGCTAGGGCCGATGATCGCGACCACCTCGCCTTCCTTGACCTCAAGATCGATGCCGTTGAGCACGATTTGACCCTTGAACTGCTTTGTCAGTTTTTCCACGACAATCATCGGGTCAGGACTCCTGGTCGTGCCGATTGACCCGCGCTTCCAACTGGTTCTGCAGGTGCGACAGCACCGTGGCCAGGACCCAGTAGATCAGTGCGGCGGCAAGATACATGGTGAAGATTTCGAAGGTGCGGGCGGTGATCAGCTGCGCCTGACGGAACAGTTCCGGCACCTGGATGGTAGCGGCCAGCGCAGTGTCCTTGACCAGCGAAATGAAGCTGTTGCCCAGCGGCGGCAATGCGGTGCGCATCGCCTGCGGCAAGATGGCCCGGCGCAAGGTCTGCGCGCGGGTCATGCCGATACTGGCAGCCGCTTCCCACTGGCCGCGCTCGATGGAGCTGATCGCGGCACGCAGGATTTCACAGGCGTAGGCGGCCATGTTCAGCGAGAAGCCGATCAGGGCCGCTGGCAGCGGATCCAGTTCCAGACCCAATTGCGGCAAGCCGTAATAGATCACGAACAGTTGCACCAGCAACGGCGTGCCGCGAAAGAACGACACGTAGATGCGGGCGATCCAGCTCACCAGTTTGAAGCGCGACAGGCGCATCAGCGCCAGACCGAACCCCATCACCAGGCCGAAGAACATCCCGCCCAGGCTGAGGATGACCGTGTAATACGCGCCCTTGAGCAGAAAGGGCGCGGAGTCCAGTGCGAGTTGAAAAGCTTCTTCCATTATTGAGTGACGTCAGCGCTGAAGTATTTTTCCGAAAGCTTTTTCAGCGTACCGTCGGCGCGCAGCTTGTCGATGGCTTTGTTCACAGCTGCCAGCAGCTCAGGCTCGCCTTTGCGCAGGGCAATACCGGCTTCCTGACGGGAGAACGCATCACCGGCGGCGGTGGTGTCCTTGGCTTTCTTGGCGTATTCCAGCGCGGCCAGGCGGTCGATCAGAATGGCGTCGATGCGGCCGACACGCAGGTCCTGGAACTTGGTCGGATCATCTTCGTAGGTGCGGACGTCAGCCTTAGGCACATTTTCTTTCACCCACTGCTCGTAGTTGGTGCCCAGGCCTACGCCGACTTTCTTGCCAGACAGGTCGGCGGCGGACTTGATGTTCAGCTCGGCGGCCTTCTTCGTCAGCACCAGCGCCTGAATACCGGAAACGGTGTACGGCTCGGAGAAGTCATACTTCTTCTTGCGCTCTTCGGAGATGGTCACCTGGTTGATCACTGCGTCCAGACGCTTGGATTCCAGGGCCGCGAGGATGCCGTCCCATTTGGTCGGTTGCAGCTTGACCTTCACGCCCAGCTCTTTGGCCAGGGCTTCGGAGAACTCGACTTCGAAGCCGGCCAGTTTGCCGTCGGCGTCGACGAAACTGAACGGTGGGTAGGTGCCTTCCAGGCCGACGTTGATCACGCCTTTGTCCTTGATTTGTTGCAGTTGCTCACCGGCAACCGCCTGGCCAATCAGGCCGGCGCTCAGTGCCAGGCCCAGCGAACCCACCAGCAGATTGCGACGTAGTGCGGAAAAATTCATGACAAGCCCCTGTGTTTTCTTATGGAAGACGCATTTGCGAAAATTTGGCGAAATCGGGAATTAAGCGACAGCGCTATCCTGCCTTAAAGCAGCGTATGCGTCTCTCGGGAAATTCGCCTGTAGCATGACTATATGATGGCGTTTTTAGATTGGAAAATAATAATTAATCTTCTGGTTATTCCATTTTGGAATAGCTTGTGTTTTTACTGTGGGAGCGAGCTTGCTCGCGATGGTCGTCAACGATAACGCTTGCAACCTGACACCCCGCGGTGCCCTGTCGTCCATCGCGAACAAGCTCGCTCCTACAGGAAATCCTTGTAGGCAAACAGCGCCGGTGCCCCGCCGGTGTGCAGGAAGATAATCGGCCCCTCGTTGAAACGCTGACGGCCGATACCGTCCAGCAAGCCCGCCATGGCCTTGCCAGTGTAGACCGGGTCCAGCAGCAAGCCTTCCTGACTCGCCAGCAGCTTCACCGCTGCCAGTGTGCCGGCATTCGGCTCGCCATAACGCGGAGCGAAATACTCATCCCACAACTCGACCTTGAAAGCCTCCGGCAGGCTGACGCCCAGCAACTCGGCGGTGCGTTCGGCCAGACCTTGAACCTTTGGTCGCTGATCTTCATCGCTGCGCGAAACCGTCACGCCAATCACTGGCAGATCCGGCAGCGCTTCACTCAAGGCCAGTGCCAGGCCGCTGTGGGTACCGGCGCTGCCCGAGGCCAGGACCACAGCGGCGAACTTCAGGCCGGTGTCCTTGATCTGCTCGGCCAGTTCCAGCCCGGCGCGCACGTAACCCAGGGCGCCCAAGGCATTGGAACCACCGATCGGCACCAGGTACGGCTTCTTGCCGTTGCTGCACAGTCGGTTGGCCAGGGCTTGCAGTTGCTCGTCGGCGTTGTCGAGGTTTTCCACCAATTCGATCTTGGCATCGAACAGGTCGAGCAGCAGGCGGTTGCCGTTGCCGGTGTAATTGCTGTCGTCAGTGCCCAGAGGATTTTCCAGAAGGGCTACGCAGCCCAGCCCCAACTTTGCGGCAATGGCGGCTGTCTGGCGCACGTGGTTCGATTGCAGCGCCCCCGCCGTGATCAAGGTGTCGGCACCCTGGGCCAAGGCATCGGCGGCCAGGTATTCGAGTTTGCGCAGCTTGTTGCCGCCCATCGCCAGCGGCGTCAGGTCATCGCGCTTGACGTACAGGTCGCGGCCCAGCCAGGTCGACAGGCGTTCGAGTTTTTCCAGGGCGGTGGGCTGACCGAGCAGGTCGAGGCGGTTAAAGCGGGCGAGCTGTTGTTTGATCATGAGTCCGTACTGGCGGTTGAAGATCTCAGGACTATAGGCACGCCCAAAAGCCGGGGCAACCGTCAATCGCTTATAGCCAATCGAACTGAGCACAGCACTATTGGTTCTTAATTTGCCTTGCGACCCTTGCCGTAAAGTAATCGCCGTCAGTGCGGCCAGACAGTCCGGCCGCCCGTGAGGAGTTTTTACCGTGAGTGAGCGTTCCAGCCATTGGCAATTGCAGACCATCGTCAGCCAGCTGCGCACGGCACGTGAACAGTGGCGTGCACAAAACGGCCGGGCCAGCGGCGAGCAGGGCGGTCGCGAATTGCCGTCCCGCGCAGCCATGGCGGAGATTCTCGAAGCGCTGTGCGGTGCGTTGTTCCCGATGCGCCTGGGGCCGGTTGACCTGCGCGAAGAGAGCGAAGATTTCTACGTCGGCCACACCCTCGATGTGGCGCTGAATGCGCTGTTGGCCCAAGCGCGGCTCGAATTGCGCTACGCCGCGCGCCACAGTGCCCAGGCCGAGACTGAAGTCGAAGCCAAAACCATCCAGATCATTCAGGACTTCGCCCTCGCGTTGCCAGGGTTGCGCAGCCTGTTGGACACTGACGTATTGGCTGCCTATCACGGTGACCCGGCGGCGCGCAGTGTCGATGAAGTGCTGTTGTGCTACCCGGGGATTCTGGCGGTGATTCACCATCGTCTGGCCCACCATTTGTATCGCGCCGGATTGCCGCTGCTGGCGCGGATCAGCGCGGAAATCGCTCACTCGGCCACCGGCATCGACATTCACCCTGGAGCGCAGATCGGCCGCAGTTTCTTCATCGACCACGGGACGGGTGTGGTGATTGGCGAAACCGCGATCATCGGCGAGCGCGTGCGGATCTATCAGGCGGTGACTTTGGGCGCCAAGCGCTTCCCGGCGGACGAAGACGGTCAGTTGCAGAAAGGCCAGCCACGACACCCGATAGTCGAGGATGACGTGGTGATTTATGCCGGGGCGACGATTCTCGGGCGGATCACCATCGGTCAGGGCTCGACCATCGGCGGCAATGTCTGGCTGACCCGCAGCGTGCCGGCGGGCAGCAACCTGACCCAGGCGAATCTGCAGCATGATGATGGGGCGCAGAAGTAGGCCTCTAAATCTCCACTGATTTTTCTGGCCTCATCGCGAGCAAGCTCCCACAGGGGGACGCGGTCAACTGTGGGAGCGAGCGTGCTCGCGATTGGATTTCAAGCCGAATCGAACCAGTGGCCCTGATCTGATCCTGCGCCGAACCCTCCCTTGAGCTAGCGTAATACCAGTACCGCCGAGCCCTGCGATTAGTCCTTAGCCCCCTATCCATGTTTAACTTGAACGTTCATTCAAGTTAAACCGGCGGTTCGCTGCCCGCTCACAACAGGAGGCTTGCCTTTGCTGAGTCCGATTTCTACAGCCACGTTTTACCCCTTCGAGGTGCACCGAACATGAGTGCATCGTCCATCCCTCCAAGCGGCCTGATCCGCATGAATCCGCCGGTGTTCTGGTTCTCGGCAAGCTTCATTCTGTTGTTTGGTGTCGTTGTCATCGCCATGCCCGAGCAGGCCGGTGCCTGGTTGCTGGCGGCGCAAAACTGGGCGGCCAATACGGTCGGCTGGTATTACCTGTTGGCGATGACCCTGTATCTGGTCTTCGTGGTGGTCACCGCCTTGTCCGGCTACGGCAAGATCAAGCTCGGTGCCGACCACGACGAACCCGAATTCAGTTATTTGTCCTGGGCCGGCATGCTGTTCGCCGCCGGGATCAGCATCACCCTGTTTTTCTTCTGTGTGTCCGAGCCGCTGACCCACATGCTGCAACCGCCCCAGGGTGAGGCCGGTACGGCAGATGCTGCGCGCCAGGCGATGCAGATTCTGTTTCTGCACTGGGGCCTGCATGGCTGGGGCGTGTTCGCCTTTGTCGGCATGGCGCTGGCCTACTTTGCCTACCGGCATAACCTGCCACTGGCCCTGCGCTCGGCGCTGTATCCGCTGATCGGCAAGCGCATCAATGGCCCCATCGGCTACGCGGTGGATGGCTTCGGCATCATCGCCACGGTGTTCGGCCTAGGTGCCGATATGGGCTTCGGTGTGTTGCACCTCAACTCGGGCCTGGACTACCTGTTCGGCATCGCCCACACCCAATGGGTTCAGGTCGGCCTGATCACCTTGATGATGGGCGCTGCGATCATCGTTGCCGTATCCGGCGTCGACAAGGGTGTGCGGGTCATGTCCGACATCAACATGCTGCTGGCCTGTGCGCTGCTGCTGTTCGTGTTGTTCGCCGGCCCCACGCAGCACCTGCTCAACACCCTGATCCAGAACCTTGGCGATTACCTCGGCGCCTTGCCGATGAAGAGTTTCGACCTCTACGCCTACGACAAACCCAGCGACTGGCTGGGCGGCTGGACAGTGTTCTACTGGGCCTGGTGGATAGCATGGTCACCGTTCGTGGGCCTGTTCATCGCTCGGATTTCCCGTGGTCGCACCATCCGCGAGTTCGTCTTCGGCGTGCTGTTGATTCCGCTCGGCTTCACCCTGGCGTGGATGTCGATCTTCGGCAACAGCGCCATCGATCAAGTGCTCAACCACGGCATGAGCGCGCTCGGCATGTCGGCCATCGACAATCCGTCGATGACGCTCTACCTGTTGCTGGAAACCTACCCGTGGAGCAAGACCGTCATTGCGGTCACGGTGTTCATCAGCTTCGTGTTCTTCGTCACCTCCGCCGACTCCGGCACCGTGGTGCTGTCGACGCTGTCCGCCAAGGGCGGCAATCCTGATGAAGACGGGCCGAAATGGCTGCGGGTTTTCTGGGGCGCGATGACCGCATTGGTGACCAGCGCGCTGCTGTTTTCCGGCAGTATCGATGCGTTGAAGTCGGCGGTGGTCCTGACCTCGTTGCCGTTCTCGCTGATCTTGCTGTTGATGATGTGGGGGCTGCACAAGGCGTTTTATCTGGAATCGCAGAAGCAGATTGCGCAGATGCATTCCTTGGCACCGGTGTCCGGTTCACGGCGGGGCGGTTGGCGCCAGCGTCTGAGTCAGGCGGTGCATTTCCCGTCGCGGGATGAGGTCTACCGTTTCCTCGATACGACGGTGCGTCCGGCGATTGAAGAAGTGTCTGCCGTGTTCACCGAAAAGGGTTTGCACGTAGCGACACACCCGGGCCCGGCCAATGACAGCGTCAGCCTGGAAATCGGCCATGGCGACCAGCATCCGTTCGTTTATCAGGTGCAGATGCGCGGCTATTTCACGCCATCGTTTGCCCGTGGCGGGATGGGTTCCAAGCAACTCAACAATCGTCGTTACTACCGGGCCGAAGTGCATTTGAGCGAGGGCAGTCAGGATTACGATCTGGTTGGCTACTCCAAGGAACAGATCATCAACGACATCCTCGACCAGTACGAACGGCACATGCAGTTCCTGCATCTGGTGCGTTGATCAAGGCCTTCACGTTTCGGAGGTCAACACCATGAACAACACCAGCGCCGCCACCGGGACCCCGAACACGGCGCTACCGACCACCAGTTCGCTGCTCAATGGCTGGCCGGCATGCACTATGCCGACTGCGCCATTGATTAGCGTTAGCGCCAGCCACAGCAGGATAAAACTGTAGGCCAGGGTCTGGCGGGTGAAGCCGACTTTCTCGCCGATGTAGAGCATCAGCGCCAGGAGAATCAGGCCGAAGGTGATGATGATGGTGGTGTGCATGAACTGTCCCGCCCTTCAGATGTGCATTGCTTTGGAGGCAGCCATCGCGAGCAAGCTCGCTCCCACATTGATCTTGGTTGCTCACAAAATTTGTGCTCAAAGGAGATCCCCTGTGGGAGCGAGCTTGCTCGCGATTGGGGGCGCTGCGGTCTCAGTGTGAACTCAGTTAAACCAACCCGCCATTCACCCGCAAAATCTGCCCATTGACCCAACCCGAATCCGGCCCCGCCAGAAACGACACGACACGGGAAATGTCCTCCGGCTGCCCCAGACGCTCCAGCGGCGCCATCTTCGCAAAACTCTGAATCTGCTCCTCACTCTTGCCGTGCAAAAACAGCTCAGTCGCCACCGGCCCGGGAGCCACCGCGTTGACGGTGATGTTGCGCCCGCGCATTTCCTTGGCGAATACCTGGGTCAGAGATTCCACTGCCGCTTTGCTGGCGATGTACACCGCGTAGCCCGGCAGGTTCATGCCGACGGTGCTGCTGGAGAAGTTGATGATCCGGCCACCGCTGTTCAGGCGGGTCGCCGCTTCACGCAGGGTATTGAAGGTACCGCGAGCGTGGATGTTGAAGTTCTGCTCGAACAGTTCGTCGCTGTGTTGCGCCAGCGGCAGCACTTTGAGGATGCCGGCGTTGTTCACCAACACATCGACCTTGCCGAACTGGGTTTCAACCTCGTCGAACATCCGGCGTACGTCGTCGGCGTTGGCTACATCGGCCTTGATCGCCAGGGCCTGGCAACCGGCCTGACGCAGCTCCACCACCAGTTTCGAGGCTTCGGTGGCGCTGCTGGCGTAGTTGATGGCAACGGCGAAACCTTCGCTGGCCAGTTGTTTGGCGATGACCGCGCCAATGCCGCGGGAGGCGCCGGTCACGATGGCAACTTTCGGAGTTTGATGAGCCATGTTGGTGTTCCTGTTGATGGGGTGTGAAGCCAATTTCACATGTTTACTCAGGACGATAAATGCACGAGAGTTGCCTTGACTGTTCAATAATCGCCAACAATCGAGTGCCTGGAGTGAGCTGTGGACCAAGTCAAAGCGATGAAGGTTTTTGTGCGGATCTACGAGCGCAGCAGCTTCACGCAGGCTGCCGATGACCTGAACCTGCCACGCGCGACGCTGACCCACACCTTGAATCAGTTCGAGGCCTGGCTGGGTACGCGTTTGTTGGAGCGCAGCACGCGTAAAGTTCGTCCGACGCTGGATGGCGAGGCGTACTACCTGCGTTGCGTGCAACTGCTGGCAGAGCTGGAAGAAGCGGAATTGGCGTTTCGCGGTGTGGCACCGAAGGGGCGGTTGCGGGTGGACTTGCACGGGACATTGGCCAAGCACTTCGTGATCCCTGCTTTGCCACAATTCATGGCGCGTTATCCCGACATTGAGCTGTCCATCAGCGAGGCTGACCGCTTTGTCGACCTGATCGCCGAAGGCGTCGACTGTGTGCTGCGCGCCGGCACTTTGAGCGACTCCGCGCTGATCGGAAAACGTGTCGCCAACCTACGCCAGATCACCTGCGCCAGCCCTGCCTATCTGCGTAAAAACGGCGAGCCAAAAAGCCTCTACGACCTGAAGAACCACCGCGCGGTGAACTACGTCTCACGCACCACCGCCAAGTTGTTCCCGTTCGAATTCATGGTGGACGGCGAACTCAGGGAAGTGACCATCGATGGCGCCGTTTCGGTGTTCGGCGCCGAAATCTACGCAGCCTCGGCCATCGCCGGACTGGGCTTGATCCAGTGCCCGCATTACCGGATGGAAACGCAGATCGCCCAGGGGCTGGTGAAGGAAATCCTCACCGAGACACCGCCGCCGCCAATGCCGGTGTCAGTGCTTTATCCACACAATCGACACATGTCGCCACGGGTTCGGGTATTTGTGGATTGGTTGGGAGAGGTGTTTGCGCAGGCCCGGTAGCTGGTAAATGGGGGAGCATGTGAAACGTTTCAGCCATTAGTCGAATCCGGGGTTTTCTGGCGTCTGTCCGGGCGTATGCTGGGCGACTGGCAAAGCAGTCGATACCAGATTCAAGACAGACAAGAGAGGATTCGATGACTTACACCGCTGCCGAAAACCGCTACGACTCCATCCCTTACCGCCGCGTGGGCCGCAGCGGCCTGGTGCTGCCGGCGCTGTCGTTGGGCCTGTGGCACAACTTCGGCGACAGCACGCCGATCGATACCCAGCGCGCGTTGTTGCGCACGGCATTCGATCTGGGCATCAACCATTTCGACCTGGCCAACAACTACGGCCCGCCGTATGGCAGCGCCGAGATCAACTTCGGCCGTTTACTGCGCGAAGACTTCAAGCAGTACCGCGACGAGCTGATCATTTCCAGCAAGGCCGGTTGGGACATGTGGCCCGGCCCTTACGGTCAGGGCGGCGGTTCGCGCAAGTACGTGCTGGCCAGCCTCGACCAGAGCCTGCAACGCCTGGGTGTGGACTACGTCGACATCTTTTATTCCCACCGCTTCGATCCGGACACCCCGCTGGAAGAAACCGCCAGCGCACTGGCCACCGCGGTGCAGCAGGGCAAGGCGCTGTACATCGGCATTTCGTCCTATTCCGGGGTGAAAACCCGCGAAATGGCGGCGTTGCTCAAAGAGTGGAAAGTGCCGCTGCTGATTCACCAGCCGGCCTACAACCTGCTCAATCGCTGGGTGGAAAAAGACCTGCTCGATACCACCGACGAACTCGGCACTGGCGTGATTGCCTTCACGCCGCTGGCGCAGGGATTGCTGACCGACAAATACCTCAACGGCGTGCCGACGGATGCACGGGTCAATCGTCCGGGGGGTGGTTCGTTGCAGGCGTCGCACTTGTCCGAGGCCAACATCGCCCAGGTGCGGGCACTCAACGAAATCGCCAGGCGTCGTGGCCAGAGCCTGGCGCAACTGGCGCTGGCCTGGACCCTGCGCGATCCTCGGGTCACTTCGGCCTTGATTGGCGCAAGCCGGCCGGAGCAGATCATCGAGAACGTCGGGGCGTTGAAGAACCTGAGCTTTAGTGCAGAGGAACTGGCGGAGATTGACCGGTTTGCCCAGGAGGGCGGGATCAATCTTTGGGAGAAGCCTTCGACGGCGGAGTAACTTGTCGGCGTCAGTTCCGTCCCCATCGCGAGCAAGCTCGCTCCCCGTGTCGTACACAAAGCCTGTGAACACCGCCGAACCTGTGGGAGCGAGCTTGCTCGCGATGGGGCCATCAAGGTCAGTACAAAAACTGGCTGTTCACCGAAAGAAAGGCACATCCCCCAACACCGTCGCCCGCTGCATCACCCGCCGCGCCGGCCGGTAGTCATCCACTGCGTAATGCTGGGTCACGCGGTTATCCCAGAATGCGATGTCGTCTTTCTGCCAGCGCCAGCGAATGGTGAATTCCGGCCGCGTTGAATGGGCGAACAGGAACTTCAGAATCGCCTCGCTTTCGGTTTCCGACAGCTCGTTGATCTTCGAAGTGAAACCTTCGTTGACGAACAGCGAGCGGCGCCCGCTTACCGGGTGCGTGCGGATCACCGGGTGCGACAGCGGCGGATTCTTGCGCCGTGCTTCTTCCCACTGGGCCAGTGCCTGGGGCGTGTTGCCATAGCGCTCCAGCGGAAACGAACGGGTGAAGTCATGGGTGGCGGTCAGACCTTCGAGCAAGGTTTTCAGCGGCGTCGACAGGGCTTCATAGGCGGCAATCCCGCTGGCCCATAACGTGTCGCCACCAAACTCCGGCAGCAGCTTGGCACTGAGCACCGCGCCCATGGCCGGGGTCGGCAGGAAGGTCACGTCGGTGTGCCAGATCGCGTTGTCGCGCACGTCGGTGACGGCGGTGTCGAGGATCAGCACTTCCGGTTGTTCCGGCACATTGGGGTAGATCGGGTGAATGTGCAGGTCGCCGAAATTCGCGGCGAATCGCGCCTGTTGCTGTGGCGTGATCGGCTGGTCGCGGAAGAACAGCACCTGATGCTTGAGCAGGGCCTGTTCGATGGCATCGCGCTGTTCCAGGTTCAGCGGCTGGCTGATGTCGATGCCGCTGATCTGTGCGCCGAGGGCGGAGCTTAGGGGGACGATGGTCAAGTCACTCATGGTGATTCTCTTGAAATTCGGGGGTGTTGATTACTGTGGGAGCGAGCTTGCTCGCGATAGCGATATGTCAGTCACAACAGTGGTGTCTGACACTCTGCAATCGCGAGCAAGCTCGCTCCCACAGGGTTTCTTACAGGGTAATCATTCAGTGAACCTGACCATGCCACGGCACCAGTTTGCGTTGCAGGGCACGCAGGCCAAGCTCCATTGCGAAGGCGATCAGTGCGATCACCAGAATCCCCAGTACCACCACATCGGTGACCAAAAACTGTGCGGCCGATTGCACCATGAAGCCCAGTCCGCTGGTGGCGGCGATCAGTTCGGCGGCGACCAGCGTCGACCAACCCACGCCGAGGCCAATGCGCACACCGGTCAGGATATCCGGCAAGGCACTCGGCAAAATGACGTGGCGAATCAACTGCACACGCGTTGCGCCGAGCGACTGCGCGGCACGCAGTTTGGCCGGGTCGACCGTGCGCACACCGGTGGCGGTGGCAATGGCAATCGGGGCGAAGATTGCCAGGTAGATCAGCAGCACTTTCGACAATTCACCGATGCCGCACCAGATCACGATCAGTGGCAGATAAGCCAACGGAGGAATCGGCCGGTAGAACTCGATCAGCGGGTCGAGCACACCGCGGGCGATACGGTTGGCGCCGATGGCGATTCCCACCGGCACGGCGGTGAGAATCGCAAAGCCGAGGCCCAGGCCGATGCGGCTCAGACTCGCGCCCAGGTGCTGCCACAGGGTTGAATCCATATAACCCGAGGTCGCCAGTAGCCAGCCTTTTTGCAGCACGGCGGAAGGTGGTGGCAGGAACAGCGGCTCGATCACGCCGGTCGCCGTCACGGCCCACCAAATAGCAACGAGAACGACCAGCGTCAGCACACTGATCCAGCGAGTGCTCAAACGGCGACTTGGCGGAATTACGGCTGAGCCTGGCGTTATCGCCGCGACGGGAATTTCGTAACTGCTCATGCGCGCTCCTGCCGCTGGGCGGCGCTGCGTTGGGAGAACACTTTGGCGAGTACGTGTTCGCGGGTTTCGATAAAACGCGGGTCGGACTTGATCGAGCGGGCCGACTCACCGGCGGCATAACGCTGACCGAAATCGAGGCTCAGGCGTTCGACGATTTGCCCTGGGTTAGGTGCCAACAAAATCAGGTCGGTGGCGAGGAACACGGCTTCTTCGATGTCGTGGGTGATCAGGAACACCGGCTTGGCGGTGCGTTGCCAGACTTGCAGCAACAGTTCCTGCATCTGCTCGCGGGTAAAGGCGTCGAGGGCGCCGAAAGGTTCGTCCATCAGCAACACGCGCGGGTCGGCGGCGAGGGCGCGAGCCAGGCCGACACGCTGCTTCTGGCCGCCCGAAAGCTGCCAGATGCGGCGCTGTTCAAAACCGGACAGATCGACCAGGGCGAGCATTTCCCTGGTGCGAGCTTCGCGTTTTTCCCGGGCGATACCGGCCAGCTCCAGGCCGAACCCGACGTTGGCCAGCACGTCTTGCCATGGCAGCAGCGCGTCGTCCTGGAACACCACGCCACGCTCGGCACTCGGGCCTTTGACGGGCACGCCGTCGAGGGTGATGCGCCCGGCGCTGGGTTCGACGAAACCGGCAATCAGGTTCAACAGCGAAGTCTTGCCACTGCCGGACGGGCCGAGGGCGACCAGCAATTGCCGGGACCCAAGGCTCAGGGAAATATCCGCCAACACCGGTTCCGGGTTGCCGGGGTACTGTGCGCTGATGCGCTCCAGCTGTAGCAAGGCCATCGCGTTGACTCCCGATCAGTTGGTGATGAACTTGGCGCTGACGTACGGCGCGTAGTCCGGCAGCACGGCCTCGACCTTGCCTTGTTCCTTGAGGAACGCCGCGGTGTCGGTGATGGCTTTGGTGGTCGGCGCGCCGAGGGTGAGCACCTGGTCAGCCGCCAGCGGGTAGACGTTGCCTTGCAGCAGCAATGGAATATCACTGACCTTGGCACCAGACAGTTTTACCAGCTTGTCGACGTTGCCCTGATTGGCGAGCCAGGCGTGCGGGTCTTTGCGGTAATCGGCGTAGGCGTCCAGAGTCACTTTCGCGAACGCGGTGACGATCTCCGGGTGCTTCTCGGCGAAATCCTTGCGCACGATCCAGGCATCGAAAGTCGGTGCGCCGAACTTGGCCAGCTCGCCGGAGGTGATCAGCACTTTGCCGTTTTCCTTGGCGACACCGAGGGCCGGATCCCAAACGTACGTGGCGTCGATGTCACCGCGTTTCCAGGCGGCAATGATCGCGGGTGGAGCCAGGTTGAGAACGGTGACTTTCGACGGGTCGATGTTCCAGTGCTTCAGCGCGGCGAGCAGGCTGTAGTGGCCGGTGGATACAAACGGCACGGCGATTTTCTTGCCGATCAGGTCTTGCGGGGTCTTGATCCCGGAACCGTCGCGGGCGACCAAGGCTTCGGCGGCGCCGATCTGGGTGGCGATGAGGAAGGTTTCTACCGGGACTTTGCGAGTGATGGCGGCGGTCAGGGGGCTGGAACCGAGGTAGCCGATCTGCACGTCACCAGAGGCGATGGCGGCGATGATATCGGCACCGTTGTCGAATTTGCGCCAGCTGATATCGGCCTTGGTGGCCTTTTCGTAGGCGCCGTCAGCCTGGGCGACTTTCGCCGGGTCAACGGTGGTCTGGTAGGCGACGGTGAAGTCGGCTGCCTGGGCAAAAAAACTCGCGGTAGCCAAGGACGCGGCCGCCAGCAAGCGTAGAGGGAAAGTCAGTTTCATCAGAAAGCTCCTTGTCAGGCGACCGAGTGTCGGCGTGAGAAAGAGACTAAATGATCTAAGAATTCGAAAATAAATAACTTTTTCGAATTAGCTTATGAGAGGACAACTTGAGGAGCGACCGCTACGCGGTCATCGCGAGCAAGCTCGCTCCCACAGGGTTTAATGGTGTTTGCACGATTGTGGTCACACCGAGAATCCACTGTGGGAGCGAGCTTGCTCGCGATAAGGTCCGCAGGACCTTCGAAGGTTAGTTACTGATCGCCAGAATGCTCGCCTGATACGCCCCGACAAACACGTCGAAATCACCGACTTCGTTCTGCTCCAGCTCAGCCTGCTGAGCCAGCGACGAACGCGCCCGCTCTTCAAACTGCGCCTGTTCCTCAGCCGGCAACGGTTCGCTGCGGAAGAACTCGGCATGGGCCTGGCTCTGGCGCAGGGAGAACTGGGCAAAGCTTTCCTTGTGTTCGGCCATCGCCGCCAATACCTGGGCCGACGGTGTCAGGGACGGGTCCTGGACCTTGGCCATCTGGGCGTCCAGCGCCTTGCTGTGGGCATCGCCGCCATGGCTCTGGTCGAGCATAGCCGCCAGAGGGGCGATTTTTTCCAGCAGCTCGCCGGCCCATTCCTTCAGGTCGACCGGCTGGCCATCCCGTTGCAGTTGCAGGCCCGGACGACGACCTTCCTTGACTACGCTGAGGAAGTTCGAAGTCGCGTTGCCACAACTGGTATTGGTCAGCAGTGGGCTGTCATTGAGCGCGCAGTACAGCAGGAACGCATCGAGGAAGCGTGACTCGGTCAGGTCGATGCCCATCGGCAGGAACGGGTTGATGTCCAGGCAGCGTACTTCGACGTACTGGATGCCACGGGCCATCAGTGCCTGGATAGGGCGCTCGCCGGTGTAGGTCACGCGTTTGGGGCGGATGTTGGAGTAGTACTCGTTTTCGATCTGCAGGATGTTGGTGTTGAGCTGTACCCACTCGCCATCCTGGTGGGTGCCGACTTCGACGTATGGCGCATACGGCGTGGCCACCGCTTTGCGCAGGCTGTCGGTGTAACTGTTCAGGTCGTTGTAGCACGGCGTCAGGCCGGCCTGGGCGTTGCTCTGGTAACCCAGGTCGCTCATGCGCAGGCTGGTGGCGTACGGCAGGTACAAGGTCTGCGGGTCCAGTTGTTCCAACTGGTGCGAACGACCACGCAGGAACCCGGCGTCCAGTGCCGGCGAGGCGCCGAACAGGTACATCAGCAGCCAGCTGTAGCGGCGGAAGTTGCGGATCAGCGCGATATAGGACGACGACTGGAAGTCGCGGTCGGTGCCGACAAAGCCTTCGGCCTGCTTGAGCAACGGCCAGAGTTTTTCCGGCAGGGAAAAGTTGTAGTGGATGCCGGCAATGCATTGCATGGTCTTGCCGTAACGCAGGGCCAGACCCTTGCGGTAGACGTACTTGAGCTGCCCGATGTTGGACGTGCCGTAATAGGCGATCGGGATATCTTCCTCGGCCGGCAACGGGCACGGCATCGATGGGCTCCACAGATACTCGTTGCCGAGCTTGCTGTAGGCAAAGCGGTGAATGCTGTCCAGGCTCGCCAGCGTATCGGCAGGATCGGGCAGGGCCGGGGTGATGAACTCCAACAGCGACTCGGAATAGTCGGTGGTGATCTGTTCATTGGTCAGTGCGGAACCCAATTCTTCCGGGTGCGGCGTTTGCGCCAGGCGACCTTCATCGGTCACGCGCAGGCATTCACGTTCGATGCCGTGAAGGCACTGTTCGAGCAGAGAGAGGTTAGCGCGCTCGCCGAGCAGGGCCAGGCGGCGGTTGAGAAGTTCGCTCAAGTTGGATTCCTTCACGCGTCAGTCGCCCCAATATGGGGGTGGGCAAGACGGTCTACAAGGGTGAAGTTAAAACTGGCGTTTTCGCCTGGTTTTGGATCTCGCCGCAATCGATGTGGGAGTGGACCTGTGGCGAGGGGGCTTGCCCCCGTTGGGCTGCGAAGCAGCCCCAAAACCTCTGATGTTCCAAGATATTGTGAGTGCTACGCACTCAAACGGGGGCAAGCCCCCTCGCCACAAGCCCGCTCCCACAGGAAATTCCGACACTGTGGTCACAGCGCTGAAATTAACTCAATTTGATGACGACTAGCTACAGGACAGCGAACGTGCCTTGTGCTTTTGCGACCAGTTTGTCGCCCTGCATCACATCAGCCTCGACCACCAACGTGCGGCGGCCCGGATGAATCACCCGTGCCGTGCACATCACCTCGCCGTCAGAGACGGCGCGAATGTAGTTGATCTTGCACTCGATGGTCGCGCTCTGCTGGTCAAAGCCGTGGGTGCTGGAACAGGCCAGCCCCATGGCAATGTCCACCAGGCTGAACAAGGCCCCGCCGTGCAGCTTGCCGCCGCGATTGCGCAGTTCCGGTTCCAGCGCCAGGGCGACTTGCGCCACCCCGGTTTCCAGGCTGTGCAAGCGGCAGCCCAGCAGCTTGAAAAACGCGCTTTCGGTCAGCCCGGCGGGAATGTCCATCAACGTTTCTTCAACTGCTTGGCATTGGCGAACAGTGAAGCCATGGCGTTGTTGCTCGGGGCCGCTGCCGTGGTTTCCTTGCGCGGTGCGGTGTTCTGGGATTGGCGTGGCGCCGAACCCGGACGTGCGCCGCGGGCACCGTCGATTTTCTCGCCCGGGGTGTCGCTCATGCGCATCGACAGGCCCACGCGTTTGCGCGGGATGTCGACTTCCATGACCTTCACTTTCACCACGTCACCGGCCTTCACCGCTTCTCGTGGATCCTTGATGAACTTCTCCGAAAGCGCGGAGATGTGCACCAAACCGTCCTGATGCACACCGATATCGACGAAAGCACCGAAGTTGGTCACGTTGGTCACCACGCCTTCGAGGATCATGCCCAGTTGCAGGTCCTTGAGGTCTTCGACGCCTTCCTGGAACTCGGCGGTCTTGAACTCGGGGCGCGGGTCGCGACCGGGTTTTTCCAGTTCCTGGAGGATGTCGGTCACGGTCGGCAAACCGAAGGTTTCATCGGTGTACTTCTTCGGATCGAGACGCTTGAGGAACGCGGCATCGCCAATGAGCGAGCGGATGTCACGGTCGGTTTCGGCGGCGATGCGCTGAACCAGCGGATAGGCTTCCGGGTGAACCGCCGACGAGTCCAACGGGTTTTCGCCGTTCATGACGCGCAGGAATCCGGCGGCCTGTTCGAAGGTTTTTTCACCCAGGCGCGCGACTTTCTTCAAGGCTGCGCGAGTCTTGAATGCGCCGTGCTCATCGCGGTGGCTGACGATGTTCTGCGCCAGGGTCGCGTTGAGGCCGGAGATCCGCGCCAGCAGTGCCACGGAAGCCGTGTTTACGTCGACGCCGACGGCGTTCACGCAGTCCTCGACCACTGCATCCAGGCCACGGGCCAGTTTCAGCTGCGACACGTCGTGCTGGTACTGGCCGACACCGATGGATTTCGGATCGATCTTCACCAGCTCGGCCAACGGGTCTTGCAGGCGACGGGCAATCGACACGGCGCCACGGATCGACACATCCAGGTCCGGAAATTCCTTGGAAGCCAGTTCCGAGGCGGAGTAAACCGATGCACCGGCCTCGGAAACCATGACCTTGGTCATTTTCATGGCCGGGTATTTTTTGATCAGTTCAGCGGCCAGCTTGTCGGTTTCGCGGCTGGCGGTACCGTTGCCGATGGCGATCAGGTCCACCGAGTGCTTGGCGCACAGGGCGGCGAGCACGGCGAGGGTCTGGTCCCACTTGTTGTGCGGCACGTGTGGGTAAACCGTGGCGTGATCCAGCAGCTTGCCGGTGGAGTCGACCACGGCCACCTTGCAACCGGTGCGCAGGCCCGGGTCGAGGCCCAGGGTGGCGCGCGGGCCGGCCGGGGCCGACAGCAGCAGGTCGTGCAGGTTGTGGGCGAATACGTTGATCGCTTCGGTTTCCGCGCCGTCACGCAGCTCGCCGAGCAGGTCGGTTTCCAGGTGGGTGTAGAGCTTGACCTTCCAGGTCCAGCGCACCACTTCGCCCAGCCATTTGTCGGCGGCGCGGTTCTGGTTCTGGATGCCGAATTGCTGGCCGATCATGCCTTCGCACGGGTGCATGCTGCCCGGCAGTTCGTCGCCGACTTTCAGCGCGGAGCTGAGGATGCCTTCGTTACGGCCACGGAAAATCGCCAGCGCGCGGTGCGACGGCATGCTTTTGAGCGGTTCGTCGTGTTCGAAGTAATCGCGGAACTTGGCGCCTTCCTCTTCCTTGCCGGCAATCACGCGGGCACTGAGAGTGGCTTCCTGCTTGAGGTAGCTGCGCAGCTTGTCCAGCAGGCCGGCGTCTTCGGCGAAGCGTTCCATCAGGATGTACTTGGCGCCTTCGAGGGCAGCCTTCACATCGGCCACGCCTTTTTCCGCGTCGATGAAGCGTGCGGCTTCGGTTTCCGGGCTCAGGGACGGGTCGTTGAACAGGCCGTCGGCCAGCTCGCCCAGGCCTGCTTCCAGGGCGATCTGGCCCTTGGTGCGGCGCTTCTGCTTGTACGGCAGGTACAAGTCTTCGAGACGGGTCTTGGTGTCGGCGAGCTTGATGTCGCGTTCAAGTTGCGGGGTCAGCTTGCCCTGCTCCTGGATGCTGGCGAGGATGCTGATACGCCGTTCGTCGAGTTCTCGCAGGTAGCGCAGGCGCTCTTCCAGATGACGCAATTGCGTATCGTCGAGGCTGCCGGTCACTTCTTTCCGGTAACGGGCGATGAAGGGAACGGTAGAGCCTTCATCGAGTAGCGCGACGGCCGCTTCGACCTGTTGTGGGCGTACACCGAGTTCCTCGGCGATGCGGCTGTTGATGCTGTCCATAAAACCACCTGACAAATTGTGAAAGCAGGCTCGCAGGCGCAGAGATAGGGCCTGGGCGAGTCTGGTTGAGCGGCCTGGCCTGCGCCGCTACCTGGATCAAAAGGTATCCCGTTGACCCGTGAAATCGAACAATTACTGCCGACGCCATGAAAAAAATGGTGTCCGTCTGTAGTACCTGTCTGATGTTGCCTGACACAAAAGGCCGCGCATTATAACCAGCGTTCCGGCATTCGGGGACATCGCGGGTTGCAGGTGAAATGGCCGGTTTTCTGGCACTAAAGGAAAAATCTGCTAACAATGCACACGGTGCGTATAACGGCAGCTACGCCATAATGCGCGCCGAGATCAAAGGAGCATCCAATGAGCAGCACTGCACAAACTGCTGAAGGCGAAAAAATTCTTATTGTTGACGACGATCCTGGGCTCAGCAGCCTGCTGGAGCGTTTTTTCGTCAGCAAGGGCTACCGCGCCCGCGCCGTACCGAACACTGAGCAAATGGATCGCCTGCTGGCGCGCGAAGTGTTCAACCTGGTCGTACTCGACCTGATGCTGCCCGGTGAAGACGGCTTGACCGCCTGCCGCCGTCTGCGCGGCGCGAACAACCAGATTCCGATCATCATGCTGACCGCCAAGGGCGACGAGCTGAGCCGCATCAAGGGCCTGGAGCTGGGTGCCGACGATTACCTGGCCAAGCCGTTCAACCCCGATGAGCTGATGGCTCGCGTCAAAGCGGTCCTGCGTCGCCAGTCGGCTCCGGTGCCGGGCGCGCCAGGCAGCGAAGACGAAAGCGTGACCTTCGGTGACTATGAATTGTCCCTGGCTACCCGCGAGCTCAAGCGCGGCGAAGAAGTGCACATGCTCACCACCGGTGAGTTCGCTGTACTCAAGGCCCTGGTGATGAACGCGCGTCAACCGCTGACCCGCGACAAATTGATGAACCTGGCCCGTGGCCGCGAGTGGGATGCCCTGGAGCGTTCCATCGATGTGCAGATTTCCCGTCTGCGCCGGATGATCGAGCCCGATCCGTCCAAACCGCGTTACATCCAGACTGTCTGGGGCGTGGGTTACGTGTTTGTACCGGATGGTACCGCCACCAAGTGATTGGCGATTTGTAGGAGCGGGTCACGCGGACAACGGATCAATCGATCCTGTCCGCAGACTCGCGATCCGCAATATGCGAGCATCGCTCGCTCCTGCAAGTGTTTAACGGTTATCCATGAAAACCCCCGTTTGGTTCCCCCAGAGCTTCTTCTCCCGCACCCTTTGGCTGGTGCTCATCGTCGTACTCTTCTCCAAGGCGCTGACCCTGGTTTATCTGCTGATGAACGAAGACGTGCTGGTGGACCGCCAGTACAGCCACGGTGTCGCCCTGACGCTGCGCGCCTATTGGGCTGCCGATGAAGAAAACCGCGGCAAGATCGCCGAGGCCGCGACCTTGATCCGGGTGGTGGGTGCCGGCGTGCCGGAAGGCGAACAGCACTGGCCTTACAGCGAGATCTACCAGCGGCAGATGCAGGCGGAGCTGGGTGCCGACACGGAAGTCCGGCTGCGCATGCATTCGCCACCGGCGCTGTGGGTCCGGGCGCCAAGCCTGGGTGATGGCTGGCTGAAAGTACCGCTTTATCCTCATCCGTTGCGCGGCCAGAAAATCTGGAACGTGCTGGGCTGGTTCCTCGCTATTGGCCTGCTGTCCACCGCTTCGGCCTGGATCTTCGTCAGCCAGCTCAATCAACCTTTGAAGCGTCTGGTGTATGCCGCGCGGCAACTTGGCCAGGGCCGCAGTGTGCGCCTGCCAATCAGCGATACGCCGAGCGAGATGACCGAGGTTTACCGCGCCTTCAACCAGATGGCTGAAGACGTCGAACAGGCCGGTCGCGAGCGTGAACTGATGCTGGCCGGGGTTTCCCATGATTTACGCACGCCGTTGACGCGATTGCGTCTGTCCTTGGAGCTGATGGGCGATCACACGGACCTGACCGACGACATGGTGCGCGACATCGAAGACATGGACGCGATTCTCGATCAGTTCCTGGCGTTCATTCGTGACGGGCGCGACGAGTCGGTGGAAGAGGTCGACCTGAGCGACCTGGTCCGTGAAGTTGCCGCACCGTATAACCAGACCGAAGAAAAAGTGCGGCTGCGCCTGGAGCCTATCCAGCCGTTTCCGCTGCGTCGGGTATCGATGAAGCGACTGTTGAACAACCTGATCGGCAACGCGCTGCATCATGCTGGCAGCGGCGTGGAGGTGGCGGCGTATGTGTCCGGGGACACCAGCGCACCGTATGTAGTGCTGAGTGTCATGGACCGTGGTGCCGGGATCGATCCTTCGGAGCTGGAGGCGATTTTCAACCCGTTCACCCGCGGTGACCGTGCCCGGGGTGGCAAGGGCACCGGGTTGGGATTGGCGATCGTGAAGCGGATTGCCTCGATGCATGGCGGCAACGTTGAGCTGCGTAACCGCTCGGGCGGTGGGCTGGAAGCTCGGGTGCGGTTGCCGTTGGGGTTGCTGCTGCCGCGGGATGCCGTTTAAGGCCTGATTTTTTCAGTGGGGCTGACGGCCCCTTCGCGGGCAAGCCCGCTCCCACAGTGATTTTGGCTAAAACCCTGTGGGAGCGAGCTTGCTCGCGATGGCGGCATCCCTGCCGCCACAAGGCTTGAGGTTTAACCCTTCCCTTTGGTCCGAGTCATATTCGGCCCGCCATTCTTCTCCAGATGCTCAATGATGATCCCCGCCACATTCTTCCCGGTGGTGGTCTCAATTCCCTCCAGACCCGGCGACGAGTTAACTTCCATCACCAACGGCCCGTGATTGGAGCGCAGGATGTCGACACCTGCCACCGCCAGCCCCATGACCTTCGCCGCACGTAACGCCGTCATGCGTTCTTCCGGGGTGATCTTGATCAGGCTCGCGCTGCCACCGCGATGCAGGTTGGAGCGAAATTCGCCGGGTTTGGCCTGGCGCTTCATCGCTGCAATCACCTTGTCGCCGACGACGAAGCAGCGAATGTCCGCACCACCGGCTTCCTTGATGTACTCCTGAACCATGATGTTCTGCTTGAGGCCCATGAACGCCTCGATCACCGATTCCGCGGCCGTGGCGGTTTCGCACAGCACCACGCCGATGCCTTGGGTGCCTTCCAGCACCTTGATCACCAACGGCGCACCGTTGACCATTTCGATCAGGTCGGGAATGTCATCGGGGGAGTGGGCAAACCCGGTCACCGGCAAGCCGATCCCGCGACGGGACAACAATTGCAGCGAACGCAGCTTGTCCCGGGAACGGGCAATGGCCACCGATTCGTTGAGCGGAAATACCCCCATCATCTCGAACTGGCGCAGCACTGCACAGCCATAAAAGGTCACGGATGCACCGATCCGTGGAATCACCGCATCGAAACCCTCCAGCGGTTTGCCGCGGTAGTGGATCTGTGGCTTGTGGCTGGCGATGTTCATGTAGGCGCGCAAAGTGTCGACCACCACCATTTCATGGCCACGCTCGGTACCGGCTTCGACCAGACGACGGGTGGAATACAGACGCGGATTCCGCGACAGCACAGCGATCTTCATGCAACACCTGTGGAGGAGGTAGATACCGGGAACACCGGCTTGTCTTGTACGTACTTGATGCCCGGATTGACCACCAACTGGCCGTGAATCAGGGCTTTGGAGCCGAGCAGCAGGCGATAACGCATGGACTTGCGGCAGGCGAGCGTGAACTCGACCCGCCAGACCCGATCACCAAGGGCCAGGGTAGTGCTGATCACGTATCGCACCTGCGCGTGACCGTTTGAGCTTTTAATGGTTTTCATCGTCACCAGCGGTGCTTCGCAGCGTCGGTGGCGCAGTTGTACGACGGAACCCAGGTGGGCGGTAAAACGCACCCACTGCTCACCATCGCGCTCGAACGGCTCGATTTCGGTGGCGTGGAGGCTTGAGGTGCTGGCACCGGTGTCGATTTTTGCCCGAAGGCCGGCGACTCCCAAATCCGGGAGTGCCACCCACTCGCGCAGACCGACAACGGTCAAATGGTCAAATGTCTTCAATAGTGCTCAACCGGTAGATACCGCTCGGGCCGCACGCGGCCGGATTCGCGGTATTCACGCAGAATAATGATTAAAAGGCGACAGATATCTACGGCCCGGATTTCCAGCCTCGCAAGGAGGTTATGGAATGTCAGCATTGTAATCCGAGACGGTGAAATTCTTGGTACGTCAGAAACGGTAGTACAGTTCACCAATATTTCAGAATGAGGAAATTCCATGGCACAAAAAAACGAAGAGGACGACAAAGTCCGCCTCGATAAATGGTTGTGGGCTGCACGATTCTACAAAACCCGCGCCCTGGCCAAGGCGGCGATTGAAAGCGGCAAGGTGCATTGCCGGGGCGAGCGCTGCAAGCCGGGTAAAGAGCCACGAATCGGCGATGAGTTCGTGATTCGCACCGGTTTCGAGGAGCGCACGGTGGTAGTCCTGGCACTGTCGATCGTTCGTCGCGGCGCACCGGAGGCGCAAACCTTGTATGCCGAAACCCTGGCCAGCATCGCCAAGCGCGAAGAGGCCGCTGCGCAAAGAAAGGCTGGAGCCCTGGGCGTGAGCACCGACGGTAAGCCAAGCAAGAAACAGCGGCGGGATTTGTTCAAGTTTCGTGGCAGCAGTAACGACGACTAATACAGATATTTCTCGGGCGACTTCCAGGCCGCTATCGCGGACAAGCCCGTTCCCACAAGGGTTTGTGTCATTTCTGTGGGAGCGTGGATTGCCTGCGGTCGAGTGCGCGACACTCGCTAGGTTTCACCGCGCCTTCAGGCCAAGACTTGCAATTGACCCGGTGCGCATCCATATCTGTGCTTCGCCAGCAGTGCATCGCATGGACGATATCGCCGCTCGTCGAAAATCACACACAGTCTCTGATCTGTAGGCCATAACCACATTGCCAGCAGTGCAGGGCGGGAAACGACCCGGAACCCATCAGCGCTTGTTCCACCTGCTTGGATCAGGCCCGGATTGTTCATAAAATGCCTTTCATGGCTGAACGTTGCGCACCCGAGTGGTTGCGCAAGGTAAATTTCTTGTTTCCTGTAACCATTTTCACTACTTCAGATACCCAGACCTATGACCGATCACGCGGATAACGACTTCACACAACGCTTCATCTTCGATGACAGCGACACCCGTGGCGAGCTGGTTTCGTTGGAGCTCAGCTACGCCGAAGTCCTGGCCAAACACGCCTACCCGCAGCCGGTCGCGCAACTGCTCGGCGAGCTGATGGCGGCCGCATCGTTGCTGGTCGGCACGATGAAGTTCGATGGCTTGCTGATTCTGCAAGCCCGCTCCGAAGGCCCGATCCCGCTGCTGATGATTGAGTGCTCCAGCGAGCGCGACATCCGTGGCCTGGCCCGTTACGACGCGGATCGCATCGCTGCCGATGCCACCCTGGCCGACCTGATGCCTGAAGGCGTCCTGGCATTGACCATCGACCCGAAACAGGGCCAGCGCTACCAGGGCATCGTCGACCTCGACGGCGCCACCCTGTCCGAATGCTTCACCAATTATTTCGTCATGTCCCAGCAAGTCGGCACGCGTTTCTGGCTGTACGCCGATGGTCGTCGTGCCCGTGGCCTGTTGCTGCAACAACTGCCGGCCGATCGTTTGAAAGACGAAGACGAACGCGCCGCCAGCTGGCAGCACATCACCACCCTGGGCGGTACGCTGACCGCCGATGAGCTGTTGAGCCTGGACAACGAAACCGTGCTGCATCGCCTGTACCACGACGAGCAGGTGCGTCTGTTCGATGTGCAGAAGCTGCGCTTCCGTTGCAGTTGCTCGCGCGAACGTTCGGCCAATGCGCTGGTCAGTCTGGGTATGGAAGACGCGCAGCAATTGGTGGACGAACACGGTGGCAACATCGAAATCGATTGCCAGTTCTGCAACCAGCGCTACCTGTTTGACGCGGCCGATGTCACTCAATTGTTCGCAGGCGCGGGTATCGAGACGCCGTCAGATACCCGTCACTAAAACGGTTCAGCGCAGGTAAATTCACTGCCTTGCGCCGGATTAACGCCGTTACGACAGGAGGGGCCTACTCTTTTTGGGCTTTTCTGGCATAATCCGGCCCACTTTTTTCGCGGTAGTAGTGCACGACTTTCTACTACAAAAACGTTTGGAGCACTCGGCCACTGGCCGACGGGGAACCTCATGACGCAAGCCAACAATGCCGTGTACACCGATCTGAGTGTTGATGATCTGGTTAAAGAAGCCCTCAATCGCGGTGAAGGCGAGCTTGCCGATACCGGCGCGCTGGTTGTTCGTACCGGTCACCGTACCGGCCGTTCGCCAGTCGACCGTTTCATCGTTGAAGAGCCAAGCACCCAGGCTGCCATCGCCTGGGGCCCGATCAACCGCAAGTTCCCGGCCGACAAGTTCGACGCCCTGTGGGCTCGCGTTGAGGCATTCAACAACGCGCAAGAGCATTTCGTTTCCCACGTGCATGTAGGTGCGGCTTCCGAGCACTACCTGGCCGTGAAGATGACCACCCAGACTGCCTGGCAGAACCTGTTCGGCCGTTGCCTGTTCATCAACCCGGCTCAGTACAACCCGGCGGGTCGTGACGAGTGGCAGGTCCTCAACGTTGCCAACTTCGAGTGCGTGCCAGAGCGTGACGGCACCAACTCCGACGGCTGCGTGATCATCAACTTCGCACAGAAGAAAGTGCTGATCGCCGGCATGCGTTACGCCGGTGAAATGAAGAAAGCCATGTTCTCGGTGCAGAACTTCCTGCTGCCGGCTGCCGACGTACTGCCAATGCACTGCGCCGCCAACATCGGCGAAGAAGGCGACGTGACCCTGTTCTTCGGTCTGTCCGGCACTGGTAAAACCACCCTGTCGGCCGACGAAAGCCGTTACCTGATCGGTGACGACGAGCACGGCTGGGGCGAAGGCGTTGTGTTCAACATCGAAGGCGGTTGCTATGCCAAGTGCATCGACCTGTCCGAGAAGAACGAGCCGGTTATCTGGAAAGCCATCAAGCACGGCGCGGTACTGGAAAACGTCGTTATCGACGACGCCAAGCACGCCGACTACGCCGATGTCAGCCTGACCCAGAACAGCCGTGCCGCCTACCCGCTGGAGCACGTTGCCAAGCGCTCCGAGAAGAACCTCGGTGGCGAGCCGAACGCTGTGATCTTCCTGACCTGCGACCTGACCGGCGTACTGCCGCCAGTGTCGATCCTCAACGAAGAACAAGCGGCTTACCACTTCCTGTCCGGTTACACCGCCCTGGTCGGTTCGACCGAAATGGGTTCGGGCAGCGGCATCAAGTCGACCTTCTCCACCTGCTTCGGCGCGCCGTTCTTCCCGCGTCCAGCCGGCGAATACGCTGAGTTGCTGATCAAGCGCATCCGCGGCTTCGGCTCCAAGGTCTACCTGGTCAACACCGGCTGGACCGGCGGTGGCTACGGCGTCGGCAAACGCTTCAACATCCCGACCACTCGTGCCGTGATCGCAGCGATCCAGAGCGGTGCGCTGATCGGTACCGAGACCGAGCACCTGGACACCATCAACCTCGACGTGCCAGTGGCCGTACCGGGCGTTGAGACTGGCCTGCTGAACCCACGTAACACCTGGGCCGACGTAGCCGCCTACGACGAAGCCGCCAAAGCACTGGCCGGCCTGTTCATCGAGAACTTCAAGAAGTTCGAAGTGAGCGACGCGATCAAGGCTGCTGGTCCAAAGCTCTAAGCGTTGGATTGAGCTAACGAAAAAGCCGCCCCTCGGGGCGGCTTTTTTGTGTTCGCTGATATCAAGTGGAAGTAGTGTCTTGTTTTCTCCAGCGCTCTATCACTGTGGTGAACGCAACCTCTTGCCAGTGGGTGTTCCACTCGGTGAAGACATTTACACTTGCAGATTTAGGCTCCGGACGTGGTTTCTCCAAGCGAACGAGGCTTGGCATAAGTACTGCGTCGCCAACGATTAAAGCTTCACCTTGAGCCAGGCTCGGAAGAAGGTCTACTAATCCATTTGCGCTGTCGGGGAGTAATGCTTTGATATAGCCTTGGTCTATAGTATTGGTGAGTCTTAGGGATATAAAGTTGCTGCACTGAGAGAATATTGTATCTGAAACCTCTGAAGGTCGCTGACTAACAACCATTAAACTTAACCCGTATTTGCGCCCTTCCTTAGCTATTCTCTCAATAGATTTCTTTGACGCTTTGAAGTCAGAGTTGTTGGATCGAGGTATGTAATTGTGAGCTTCTTCGCAAACAATCATGAACGGGACGTTGTTTGTTTCATTTACTTTATGTTTTAATTTTGAATAATGAAAGGCAAAGTCAAATACGAGTCTTGAAATCAGGCTTACCGTTATACTTAGCACTTCGAATGGGACGCCACTTAAGTCCACAATCGTGACGTTTGATTTATCTAAGTAACCAAGAAATTGCTTAAGAATTTCTTCGAAGTCTTTTGTTTCGTATTCATCTCCGCTAGGTTTTGTTGGTTTGAGCAGAAACTCTAGTCTCTTGTCATTAAGCTTTGTCTCCAATCTTGAAACGAATCTATCAAACTCCCCATTGAATCCGCCGTCTTTAGAAACTTTTTCTCCTATTGTGGGGTGTTTGGAGTTTCCAGAGGACTGCTCAAAGGAAATTTCATTCCAAAGGCAGTCCTCACAGTACTCTTGCTTCGTTGTGTTAAGTGTGGCGAGATAAGTTTTTCCATCTTTTTCGAATGTCGTAAGGTTGTTCTTGTTGTTTATATAGTTAAATACTTCTGTGATGCTGAAGTAAACTG
This sequence comes from Pseudomonas jessenii, assembly GCF_002236115.1. Taxonomy (GTDB): domain Bacteria; phylum Pseudomonadota; class Gammaproteobacteria; order Pseudomonadales; family Pseudomonadaceae; genus Aquipseudomonas; species Aquipseudomonas jessenii. The sequence goes on from NZ_NIWT01000006.1 coordinate 154,112, forward strand.
GGGTGTCGTAGGTTATAGAGTTGAGGTTGGTGTTGTATTTTTCTTTGTTTAGTATTACTGCTTTCTTGAATTGCGAAATTTGATTGTGGGCCCCTTGTTCACTGCCTTCTATGAATAGTGATTCAAGTTCTTCCGAGTTCATTAGCCAGTATGGCAGTTTGAGGCCGTCGACATTTAATGAGTTAAGGTTGAATTTTTGAGATTCATGCATTGTGAAGGCTGATGCATACTCGGAATGCATGTCAAATATAATTATGTGCGAGTTTTTTTGAGCTTCACAATTTTCATTGATGTCGTTATCAATGCCTACTGCATTATGAAGTATTCTCGCTACAGTGCATGATTTTCCGGATCCTGTTGAGCCTACAATACCGATATGTTTCCCAAAAAATTTGTCGCCATCAACATGGAAGTCGATAGATTTGTTATTTGAAAGAGATCCTACTTTATAGTTGTAATTTCCGACTTTTGAAAAGATTATGTCAAGATCGGCTGTGTCAAAAATATGGACTTTTTCTGTAGGAACCGGCAGAACCTGAACACCACGACTGAACACATATTTTTCATTGTCATCTTTCATAAGTGCGCCAGACGGAGAGGCCTCAATTATGAACTTCCATTCTGGTTTTCCATCCTTTTCAAGTTGTTGGCCGCTTATGTTTTTGATTGAGGCGATCGCAAAGTTATGGTTGCCATCTTCAATCTTTAAGAATTTCCCTACCTGAAGATCTGCTTTGAATTTTTCAAAATCTTCCAATCCATTTATTTCGATAACAATGGATGTTGGAGAGCTGGATACGACGTGGCCTAAGTTACTCATAGGTTTCCCTCAGATACATGACATATTCAAGTTCGTTGAAATTGTTTGCGCCTACTAAATGTACGTTAGTATCGCTCGTATCGACATTAGTTGGTATTGCATTGCAAATAAAGAAAAACTCATCGCTCTTTTTGTGAGCTAGTACATTTGGATAGTCAGTTAGAGCGAGTAGCCTCACGTGAAACTCTCTTTCCTCAATTCTGTTACTTGATTTTTTAAGTAGTGGCTCTTTGTAAAATTCTTCAGGTATGAAGTTGTTTCCAATTAGTCCTGTATTTGATTTTATGCCTTTTTTGTACAGTCGAAACGCCAAGTCTTCGATGGTTCCTCGATTGCAGTCTATTGCGAATAAAGGCGTTTTTATATGCGATGGTTTGCAATGGTATATTGAAATGAAATTACTAATGAATGTGACAATGTTGTTTGAGAAGTCGTTGATGCTGTTTTGTTCGAAGTAAAAGTATCGACTCTGTGAGTTCGTATTTAAATTTGACTTAAGCTGTTTGCGCATCGATTGAAGTATTTCTTTTTTGTTTTTTAGTGCTAGTGTCCACTTGGTGATTACAGTGTTGGTTACGCCTGAAAGAAACTTTTCAATTTCTAGTTTTGTTGTTTTTCTATGTGCTTCGTCTGTGAGGCTTGATTTTTTTGCTATTTGACTGATGGCGTTTGGGTAAAGAATGCATGAGGTGTCCGAGGACTTGATTTTTAGTAAGTCTAGCTTTTCTTTAGCTATGTCTTCAATTGTATCTAAAGATGGTCCGAATTCTAAATCAACCAACTTTGCAAATGTCGATGAGCAGAATGGTTGTGAAATTCGTTGTACAATTTTTAAGTAATTAACATCTTGAGTTGATAGGGCAGCATCAATTTCGGTTTGTGTGATTTTTCTGACCGAGCCCGCTTCGCTAGGAACATGTATAAATATTTTATATTTTATTTTTGTCGTGGGGGATTTTGAATATGCTTCTGCCATCTGAAGTAAAGGCTTGTAAATTAGACTGGTTGTAAAACTAGAGGCGGACTCGTGATACTTGCACTGTATAGCTGTTACCTCTCCAGTATTAGATGTGATGTCTATATCTTCGATCACGCCTTCAATTGTTATTTCTTTGTCTGGCTCAGAGTCTAATATTTCAATTAATGTTTTGTTGAATTGATAAAGGAAACCTTTAATGGTGCTATCAGCGACACGAGTCATTTATAAACTCTCTTTTGTCAGAGGGATGCAGTTTATTCTTAAAAAAATTTGCAGAGAGCCGAGCGCTGCCAGGAGCGCTCGGACGAGCGAAGGAGTGGGCATTAATGTGGTTAAACTAGTGATATGTGCAAGGTTTTCCATATCCATGGTTTTCATGACGTACCTCTTCCAGAGGGGCTTCTTGTGCGCGTTTAAGCAGGGAGCGCAAAGTGCAGCATGCTCTACTGTCGCTGTGCCATCATCTTCGAACTATCTGCTGAAAAAAACTACCCGTCATGACGGCTTTTTTGTGCGCGTCGTTTCAGGTCTTCAGGTGTAAGACAAACGCCCCGGCCAGCACCAGCACAACCCCCAGCACCTGCACCTTCGCCAACCGTTCCTTGAAAAACACATACCCCAGTATCGCCGCAATCCCGCCTGATAACGTGCTGATCACCGTCACCACCGAAACCGAGCCTGCCACCGCACCCCAGGCAAATGATGAAAACCCACCGAGGTTCATCAGGCTTGCACCCGTCAGTGTCAGGCAGTTTTTCAGCGGCGGGATTTTCAGGCCGTCGTCGATCCGCACCACGATCACCACCAGCACAATCAGCCCAACCAGATACGCGAGCCAGAGCATCGTCACCGGTCCAAGTATCGGCAGTACAAAACGACCTTGCAGCCAGAAACTGATGCCGTAGAACACTGCCGCCAGCAGCGCGTAGGCAATGGAACTGCTGTTCTGAGTGGTGTGTGGGATTTTCGGGTCGGAATGAATGCTGGAGAGGATCACGCCAATGACGCACAGCGCGATACACAGCAATTGGAGCAGATTGATCTGCTCACCGCCGGCCCAGGACAGCAACGTGGTCACCACGCCGTAAGAGGTCACCAGCGGCGCCACGATAGAGGCTTTACCCAGGGCGAAGGCCTTGGACAAGGCCAGCGCGCCGGACACGGTCAGCACAGCGGCAGCGACGCCGATCAACCAGACATCAAGCGGTGCTGACATCGACCGGAGAATGAACACGGGGAAGGCGATCAGCAGCAGGCTCATGATGGAAAAGCCCAGTGCCTGACCGAAATAAACGGCGCGCTTGACGCCCACCGCACGGGCGTTCAAGCCCACCAGAAAATCCGTGCCGCCCCAAAGCAAGGCGGCCAACAACCCCATCAGTACGTCCACGCGATGTCCTTATCGTTATGCGCCGCACACGCTACAAGTCTTCAAGCTCCTGCGTGTCCCAGCGTTGGGCCTTGATGGCCCGGTAGAGCATGTTGATGGTCAACGGCACCTTCTCGCCGCGCCCCTTGGCTTTACGCTTGAGAAACACATCGTAGCCGTCGGGCTGGAAGTAGCGATAGCTGTCGAAATCCACGAAATCGATGGCGAAGTGGTCTTCCAGGCATTCGATCAAGTGCCGGGCATCGGCACCGTTGCAACCAAGGTCGAAATTGATCGAGGTGGCAAGGCTGATGGTTTTGCGTTCGGGCAGGCCTATTTCTTCGTGCAGCAGCTGCATGAGTTGCTGCATGGAGTGGTCGTCGGGGAAGTTGGGGGCGAGGTTCATTGGGGGAGATCCGGTTGGGCCTGAACGGATCTTATTGATCGTTGGACTTGAGAGGAAGGGCCGGCTGAGTTGATGGCTCCTGCGCAGTGCGTAGGAGCGATCTTCATTCAGCGTCAGGCGGGAGCTTTCCAGTTGAGCATGCGTTGCTGGGCAACCTTGAGCAGGTCGCAGCCGTCCTGGGTCAGTAGGTAGAGGGCGTGGGTGATGTGTGGAATATCTTCGAGGTCGCCGTGTTTGAAGCATTGGCAGTGCAGGGTTTGCAGCAGGTCGCTGGAGGCCCGGATGCGCTGGAGGGCGGCTTCTAGGATGTCTTGCGGGTTGGCCTCTGTGTCGATGATCAGGGGCGGGGAATCGGTGAGGTTGGTTTGGAGTGAGCGGTATCGATTTGGAAACGGATTCAGAGTTTGCATGTGAATTACTCGGTTTGTTGTTAAGTAACCGCCAGCACCGTGACCAAACGATGGGGGGCGGACTGTGCGCAGGCTTGGTCAACCGAGAACAACAACTCGGCTCGCCCGAAGGCGTCCCGCACACAGCCGCCATAGCAATGCACTACGAGAACATAGATGTCCGCGGCGCGAATGATGGCACACATGTGTGCGTTGTTCTCAGGTGACCAAACCTGATCGCTGATTTTGCAGCGATGGGGAGACAGTAAAATTTCGTTGTTAGATGCGATAGGCGACAAGGTGTCTTCTTTTGTAGGACTGGGCCGAAGCTTTGATAGGGCGTTGCTGACGGACTTATCGCCTGCGCAATTTTTCGCGTTTGATTGCCATCAAGCGTTTGGCTTCTTCATCTGGAATGCTGGGACGGAGATCATCGAGGCCGGCTTTTACTTGGGCTTTGAACCATGCGTCGTAGGCTGCTTGTTCGAGCGGTTCTTGGGTATCGGGTATTTTGTTTTTCATCAGGCTCACCGCGTTATCGTTCATCGCGAGCAAGCTCGCTCCCACAGGAGGTTGTGGTGGGGCTTCAGTCGGTGAATTTCGGCAAGCGCTGCCGGGCGATGTCGAGCAGGTCGTTGCCGTCCTGGGTCAGCAGGTACAGGGCGCCGACGATCTTGGGGATGTCGCTCGCTTCGGCCTGTTTGAAACACGTGCAATAAAGGGTTTCGAGCAGGTCGCTGGCGGCGCGTATGCGTTGTCGGGCGGCGTCGAGGATCTCGTAGGGGTCGGCCTCGGTATCGATGACCAGCACTGGGGTTTCGCTGTAGCGGCTCTTGAGCGGGTGATAGCGGGCTGTCGGCGTGTCGGCTTTTTTCATCGAGTGGGTCCTGTGCGAAATCGGCAAGTGTTCCCGGCAGGCCGAGACACTGTTTTCAGCCGCGCCGGAAACTATAGGAGGACCTGGCGTTGCAGGACAAGATGGCTGAAATGGACAGGCGTTGTAGGGTATTTATCGTGTTCCGAGGAAAAGGCTTACACATTTTCGGAGGTTTGTGCGCCGTAGCCGCTGCCGGTAAAAATGCCTACGGGCTTATCAGTCGCTGTTTAGCAAGTATCGGCAGAGAGGGCTTTGGACGCTGTCGGGTGTTTCGAGTTTTGCGGTGGGTGTGCTGGCCTCTTCGCGAGCAGGCTCGCGAAAGCGATCTCAAGCCCTTCCAGCCATCCGCTGTATCATCCGGTATCGTTTTTGCCCCCGACCTTTTCTCGACTCGCTGCGATCGCCGGCTAGGCTTTTGACTCCGCAGCAGTCAACGGAGTGACAGCTTATGCACAACACCCTGGAACAGGTTTTCGGTTATCCACAATTTCGACCCGGTCAGGAGGCGGCCGTCAGTGCCGTGCTGGCCGGGCGCTCGGCGGCAGCGATTTTCCCCACCGGTTCCGGCAAATCCCTTTGCTACCAATTACCGGCGTTGTTGCTGCCGCACCTGACACTGGTGGTCTCACCCTTGCTGGCGTTGATGCAGGATCAACTGGCGTTCCTGCAACGCCACGGCATCTCGGCGGGCAGTATCGATTCGGCTCAGAGCCGCGATGACGCCAGCGACGTCATGGCCCGGGCAAAATCCGGCGAACTGAAGATTTTGATGATCTCCGTGGAGCGCCTGAAGAACGAGCGCTTCCGGCATTTTTTGCAGCAAGTACCGATCTCGCTGCTGGTGGTGGACGAGGCGCACTGCATTTCCGAATGGGGGCATAACTTTCGCCCGGACTACCTCAAGCTTCCCGACTATCAACGCCAGTTCAACATCCCGCAGGTGTTGCTGTTGACCGCAACGGCGACGCCCAAGGTCATCGCTGACATGCAGGCGAAATTCGCCATCGCCGCCGACGATGTGGTGACCACCGGTTTCTATCGCCCGAACCTCAATTTGCTGGTGGAGCCGGTTCGCGGAGCGGACAAGCGCCGACGCCTGGTCGAATGGATGAGCCAGCGTCCGGACCAGCCGAGCATCGTCTATGTCACTTTGCAGAAAACCGCTGAGCACATCGCCGAACACCTGAACCGCAACGGCATTCAGGCCGAGGCTTATCACGCCGGGTTGCCCCATGAGCAACGGGAAGCGATCCAGCGTCGCTTCATGGGCGGGCAGTCCAATTGCATCGTCGCCACCATCGCTTTCGGCATGGGCATCGACAAAAGCGACATCCGCAACGTGGTGCATTTCGACCTGCCCAAATCCATCGAAAACTACAGCCAGGAAATCGGCCGCGCCGGGCGTGACGGGCAGTCGTCGGACTGCCTGGTGTTGGCCAACCGCGACAGCCTCAACGTGCTGGAGAACTTCGTCTACGGCGACACACCCGAGCTGGATGGCATCCGTTGCGTGCTTGACGAGATGCATGCCGCCGCCACCGAAGGGCAGTGGGAGTTTCTGCTGGGGCCGTTGGCAGACCAGAGCAATATTCGCCAGTTGCCGCTCAAGACCTTGCTGGTGCAACTCGAATTGCGCGGGTTGATCGCCCCGCGCTACGCGTACTACGCCGAGTACCGGTTCAAGTATGTGCAGGAGCCCGAGGTGCTATTGGCGCGTTTCGAAGGCGAGCGCAGGGATTTTGTCGCTGCGATCATCCAGACCTCCAGCCGCGCCCGGACCTGGGCCACGGTGAATTTCGAGGCGCTGTACGAGCAGCATCAGGCCGAGCGCAGTCGGGTAGTCAAGGCGCTGGATTACTTCCAGGAAAAAGGCTGGGTGGAGCTCGAAAGCAAGCAGATGACCGAGGTCTACAGCGTGCTGCAAAGCGGGTTCGACAACGTCGCGTTGAGCGAGGAACTGCACGGCTATTTCACTCGGCATGAGCGCACCGAGGTCGCACGGATTCACGCGATGCTGGACTTGTTCGCCACCGACCGTTGCCTGGGTAATCGCCTGGCCGAGTATTTCGGCGACCACAATGCCCCGCAGCAATGCGGACATTGTTCGGTGTGTCATGGGCAAGTGGCGCGGCTACCGGCACCACCGGAGTTGCCGGCGCTTGTGGATAAGAATTTCGAGGCGCTGTGTGGCGGTTTTATCCACAGGCATGAGCAGCACACGGGCAACGTGCCCTCGGCTGAACGCGTAACACGGTTTCTGTGCGGGATCAGCGTGCCGTTGTTCACCAAGCTCAAGGCGCGGTCGATTCCCGGGTTTGCGGCGCTGGAAGATTATCCGTATGCCGGGGTGCGCAGTTGGGCAGAGCAACATCTTGCCGGCTGAACCAAAACCCTGTGGGAGCGAGCTTGCTCGCGATGAGGCTGGCACATTCAACATTGATGGCGACTGACACACCGCCATCGCGAGCAAGCTCGCTCCCACAGGGAACTCAGTGCCTGGCAGGGCTACATCCATCCGCTGAATGTTGCTCATCACAGGAATAAATTTCAAAAAAAGCCGGTGGCTGACTATGGTGGTGGCTGTCTTCGGATCGCCAACAAGAGAACAAAACATGAGCCAGACACCGTCGAATATTCAGCGCGCCGCCGTCATCGGCGCGGGCACCATGGGCCGTGGCATTGTCATGTGCCTGGCCAACGCCGGGGTGGCCGTACAGTGGGTCGACAACAATCCGCAAATGCTGGAGCAAGCGCTGGTCACCGTGGCGGACACCTATGCCCACAGCGTGCGTCAGGGCCGCATTGATCAGGGCGACGCCGATGCCCGTGTCGCGCGCGTTACGGCGGCGGATGGTTATGTGGCCATCCGCGACGTCGACCTGGTCATCGAAGCGGTGTACGAAAACCTTGAGCTCAAGCAGAAAATTTTCCGCGAGCTCGATGGCCTGCTCAAACCTGAGGCGATTCTGGCCAGCAATACTTCGGCGCTGGACATCGATGCCATCGCCGCGGTCACACGCCGGCCGCAGCAAGTGCTGGGCCTGCACTTCTTCAGCCCGGCGCATATCATGAAACTGCTGGAAATCGTCCGTGGCGCGCAGACTGCACCGGCGGTGCTCGACGCGGCACTGGCGCTCGGCCAACGCATGGGCAAGGTCAGTGTGGTGTCGGGCAATTGCGACGGTTTCATCGGCAACCGCATGCTCAATACCTATGTGCTCGAAGCGCGAAAAATGCTGCTCGAAGGCGCTTATCCCTACCAGGTGGACGCAGCGCTGCAAGCCTTCGGTTTTGCCATGGGGCCGTTCCGCATGTTCGACGTGGTGGGCGTCGACCTGCAATGGCGCGCCCGGCAACTGTCGGGTGTCGGGCAGGACGCGCCAGAGGTTCAGGTGGATAACCGACTGTGCGAGATGGGGCGCTTTGGTCAGAAGAGTGGTAATGGCTATTACCACTATGAGCCGGGCAGTCGCCAGGCCGAACATGATCCGCAGGTGGATGCGCTGGTGCTGGAAGTCAGCAAAAGGTTGGGGTTCCACCGTCGCGAGATTGGCCCGGAGGAGATTCTCGAGCGCTGCTTGCTGGCACTGGTCAACGAAGGCGCGAAGATCCTTCAGGAAGGCATCGCCGGGTCGGCTCACGATATCGATCTGGTCTACCTCAACGGATACGGTTTCCCGGCGGACAAGGGCGGGCCGATGGCCTGGGCGGATCAGCAAGGGTTGGCGGACATTCACCGGCGCTTGATCGACCTTGAGACGCGTCAGGGTGATCACTGGAATCCGGCGCGGGTGATTGGGGAGCTGGCGGCGGCTGGTAAAGGCTTCGCTGACAAGTGATTGATGCGGCGCCTGCAAGGGCGCCTTCGCGAGCAAGCCCGCTCCCACATTTGATCTTCGGTGAACACAGATTTTGTGTACAACCGATATCCAATGTGGGAGCGGGCTTGCTCGCGAAGAACGATAACGCGGTTTTCGCCTTAGACTGGCGAACCCACTCCAGGAATCAACGCTGATGCCTCAACGCACCGACTACCCCCACTTCCAGCCCATCACCACCCGCTGGCACGACAACGACGCTTACGGTCACGTCAACAACGTTACCTACTACAGCTTCTTCGATACGGCGGTGAACACTTACCTGATCGAAGTCGGCGGCCTGGATATCCATGACGGTGAGGTGGTGGGGTTCGTGGTGAGCTCCTCCTGTGATTACTTTGCTTCCATTGCTTTCCCGGACCGCATCGAGATCGGTCTGCGGGTGGGCAAGTTGGGCAACAGCTCGGTGCAATACGAACTGGCCGTGTTCAAGCAAGGGGAAGACGAGGCCTGCGCGGCGGGGCGCTTCGTGCATGTGTTTGTCGATCGTGCGTCGAATCAACCTGTGGCGATTCCTGCAGGGTTGCGCGGGGCGCTGGAGCGTCTGGTGGTTCAGTAAGGCAAAAAAAATCGCAGCCCTTGGGCTGCGATTTTTGTTGTACTTACCAGCGAGGCGCTCGAGGCCTTAGTCGCGGTAGTACTTGTGGTGCTTCTTGCGATGGCCATAGGCATGACCACGGCCCGGATGGCCGTCACGGTAGTAACGACGATCACCATGACCGCGATACGAACGACGATCGTCGTCGTCATCATGATCGTACTCTTTGCCCATGTAGTTACCCAGCGCGCCACCGGCACCGCCGCCTGCTGCGGCGCCGATCAGGCTACCGGTGGTGCCGCCCATGCTGCGGCCGACCACGTTACCGCCTGCTGCGCCCAACGCACCGCCAAGGGCGGCTTCGCCACGGCTGTGTTTGTTTGCGCCGACGGCGCTACCACCCGCGCCACCCAGGGCCGCGCCGATGGTGGAACCTGTGCTGCCGCCTAACGACTGACCGACGACCGAGCCTAGAACCCCGCCCAATGCGCCGCCTACACCGGCTTCGGTGGTGCCGCCAGCAGATGCGATACCGCTGACCAGGCCAAGGGACAACAAGAGAATCGAGGAGAACTTCATGGAGGAACCTCAAGGGGATGACGGCGCGATCCTGAGGCTCTGGAATGGGCGTGACAATCGAAATCCGACGAATAACACGACTTGTATACAATATTGCAAGTTACTGTTTTTTGGACGGAACTTAACGTTTTTTTGCCGGTCTTTTACTACTTCGCAAAGGCCGTTTTCATGAGGAAACGGCCTTTTTTGTGGGCGATTGGAAAGTGCTGGATCCGGATTTTTTGGTCATTGGTCTGGCCTCATCGCGAGCAAGCTCGCTCCCACAGGGATTTCAGTCGAACGCAGATTATGTGAACAGCAGAAAAAAACTGTGGGAGCGAGCTTGCTCGCGATGGGGCCAGTTCAGACAACGTGTTACGCCGACCTGGCCATGATCAACCCGGTCTCACTCGCCGCTTCCAACCGGATCGCCACGAATTTCGACGTCGGCGTATGGCTGTCATCGCCGGTGCTTTCCAGCGGCACCAACGGGTTCACTTCCGGATAGTAGGCCGCCGCTTGCCCGGCCGGGATATCAAACGCCAGCAGCGTGAAACCTTTTACCCGACGTTCAACGCCATCGTCCCAGAGCGAAACGATGTCCGCCTTTTGCCCCGGCTTGAAGCCCAGGCGAATGAGGTCGGCTTCGTTGACGAACAACACATCCCGCTGACCCTTCACACCGCGATAACGGTCGTTGAGGCCATAGATAGTGGTGTTGTACTGATCGTGGGAACGCATCGATTGCATGATCAGGTCCGGCAGTACTCCGGTGGCGCGGGTGCGTTCGTGCACCAGGTCTTTGGGCAGCGCGTTCGAGCGGAAATTGGCCCGGCCCGAAGCGGTGTTCCACTTGCGTGCGCCGGCACTGTTGCCCAGGTAGAAACCGCCAGGGTTCTTGATCTTCTCGTTGAAGTCCTTGAAGCCGGGAATGGTCTCGGCGATCAGATCGCGGATGCGGCTGTAGTCGGCCACCAGCCAGTTCCAGTCCACCGGGTGGCTGCCCAGGGTCGCGGCGGCGATGCCGGCCAGGATCGCTGGTTCCGAGCGCATCTGGTTCGACAGCGCCTGCAGCTGGCCATTGGAGGCGTGGACCATGCTGAACGAGTCTTCGACGGTTATCGCTTGCGGGCCTTGGGTCTGGATATCGATGTCGGTGCGGCCCAGGCACGGCAGGATCAGCGCGTCCTTGCCGTGGGTCAAATGGCTGCGGTTGAGCTTGGTGCTGATCTGCACGGTCAGGTCGCAGTTTTGCAGGGCCTGGAACGTGCGCGGGCTGTCCGGCGTGGCCTGGGCGAAGTTGCCGCCCAGGCCGATGAAGACTTTAGCCCGGCCTTCAGCCATCGCATGAATCGCTTCGACCACGTTGTGGCCGTTGTCGCGTGGCACCTTGAACTGGAAGCGACGCTCCAGGGCATCGAGGAACGCGACAGGAGGGCGTTCGTTGATGCCCATGGTCCGGTCACCCTGCACGTTGCTGTGGCCACGCACCGGGCACAGGCCTGCACCCGGCCGGCCGATGTTGCCGCGCAGCAGCATCAGGTTGGCGATTTCCTGGATGGTCGCCACCGAATGACGATGCTGGGTGATGCCCATGGCCCAGCACATGATGACGTTCTTGCCCTTGACGTACATGCGCGCCGCTTGCTCGATTTCTACCAGGCTCAGGCCGGACTGCTCGACGATCTGCTCCCACGGGGTGTCGTCGATGACGGCCAGGTAATCCAGCACGTTGACGCTGTGCTCGTTGAGGAAGTCGTGGTCGAACACCGCCGGGTCGCCGGTTTTCTGCGCGTCGCGCTCCCACAGCAGGAGGAATTTCGCCATGCCGCGCATGATCGCCATGTCGCCGCCCAGGGCCGGGCGGAAGAACGCGGTGTTGGTCGGCTCGGAGCCGTTTATCAGCATTTCGATCGGGTGCTGTGGATGCTGGAAGCGCTCCAGGCCCCGCTCCTTGAGCGGGTTGATGCACACCACTTGAGCGCCGCGTTTCACCGCTTCGCGCAGTGGTTCGAGCATCCGTGGGTGGTTGGTGCCGGGGTTCTGACCCCAGACGAAAATTGCATCGGCGTGTTCGAAGTCGTCGAAGGTCACGGTGCCTTTGCCGACCCCGACGCTTTGCGACAACGCGACACCGCTGGCCTCGTGGCACATGTTCGAGCAGTCGGGGAAGTTGTTGGTGCCGTAGGCGCGCACGAACAGCTGATAGAGGTACGCCGCTTCGTTACTGGCCCGGCCCGAGGTGTAGAACTCGGCCTGATCGGGGCTCGACAGGCCGTTCAGATGCCTGGCGATCAGGGCGAATGCGTCGTCCCAACTGATCGGCTTGTAGCGATCAGTCTCGGCGTCGTAGCTCATCGGCTCGGTCAGGCGGCCCTGGTATTCGAGCCAATAGTCACTTTGTTCCAGCAGAGAAGTGACGCTGTGTTTGGCGAAGAATTTGGCATCGACACGGCGTTTGGTCGCTTCCCAGTTCACCGCCTTGGCGCCGTTCTCGCAGAACATCACCATGCCCTTTTCCGGAGAATCGCCCCAGGCGCAACCCGGGCAGTCGAAGCCACCGTTCTGGTTGGTCTTGAGCATGATGCGCAGGTTCTTCAGCGCGTTGTCGCTGGTCAACCAGGCCTGGGCCACGCTGATCAGTGCCCCCCAGCCGCCGGCCGGGCCTTTGTAGGGCTTGAAGCGAGGGACGGGTTTCTGGTCGGCTTGACGGTGTTGACTCACGCTTGATTCTCCAACGTTGGGCTGTAGACCCGCGGCGCATTCTTCTGTGGCAGATGGATGAGATTGAGGTTGTGGCGACGGGCCCATTGCACGGCAAGGCCCGTGGGCGACGACAGGCTGACCAGGGTCTGGATGCCGGCGCGCAATACTTTCTGGATCAATTCGAGGCTGCAGCGGCTGGTGACAATCGCCAGCCCGCCAGCGGTGGGGATTTTCTGGCGGATCAATCCGCCGATCAGTTTGTCGAGGGCGTTGTGCCGGCCGATGTCTTCGCGGCCCAGCAACAACTCACCTTTGTTGTTCATGAACACTGCGGCATGCACCGCACCGCAATGCTGGCCCAGCGGCTGGAAGGCACCGATGCGTTCGCGCAGGCCATCAAGCCATTCGACCGGCGGCAACGGGGTGCCGGGCAATACCTGAAGGTCCGGCAACGCCTGCTCGACCGCTTCCACGCCGCATAACCCGCATCCGCTGGTACCGGCCAGTTGTCGGCGCTGCTGCTTGAGGTTCCAGAACGCGCGGTTGGCGATGGTCACTTGCGCGTATTGCGCTGACCCCGAGCCGCTGAGTTGCAGGTCGTAGATGTCCGTGGCGTCCTGGATGATGCCGCTGCCCAGGCTGAAGCCGACGATGAAATCTTCCAGGTCCGTGGGCGTGACCAGCATGACCGCCTGGCTGATGCCGTTGAAGGCAATCGCCAGCGCGACTTCCTCTGCCAGCGCGGTGCTGGCCGATTCGGAGTATTCGAGATTGCTATAGCTGTACGTCTGGCTTGCGGCGGGCGCGGGCGTTTCGAGGGCAGGCGCCGCGCATGCAGGGCGCTTGGTGTTCATGGCATCACCGACGGTTTGATCAGCTTTAAGACTAGGCGCGGCAACTTGTCGCGTCTAATCGCTAATACTGATCTGCCGATAGATGCCGTCGATCAACCGCCAATCAGCGATTGCTGATAGAGGGCAAAACAGGCTTCTGCCAGCGCCGAGCGCGGTGCGCTGCGACGCATGATCAGCCCCAGGCGGCCAAGGGTCTGGGCGTTCTCGATCGGCTGCAGGCGCAAATGCTCGGTCAGGCCTTCGAGGCCGCCGTCCAATGGCATCACGGCGCAACACAAGCCGCCGTGCACGGCTTGTAACAGTTGGTGCACGGCATCGGTCTGCAACAACGGCTGCGGGGTCAAGCCACGGCTGTGGAAGTTATGGTCGATGGACTGGCGAAAGTGCATGCCACTGGTGAGCATGCCCAGCGGCAGTTCGATCAACGATTCCCAACTCAATGGCGCTTCGCCAAAGGTGAAGAAGCGTTGATCGTAGAGCAGACCCATGCGGGTTTCGCTGAAGGCCAGAGAGTCGAAGTGTTCGGCATCCAGGCGTTCCAGGTATGACACGCCGAGATCCAGGCGATTGTTCGCCAGTTGCTCAAGGATCTGTTCGGAACTCAGGGCCGAGAGTTCGAAGCGCAGGTTCGGGTGTTCGGCGTGCAAGCGTTGCATCAGTGGCAGCGGATCGAAGCTCGACAACGGCACTACGCCAAGGCGCAAGGTGCCGACCAGATTGCCGCGACAGGCGGCCGCCTCAGCGTACAAGCCGTCATAGGCCGCCAGGACGGTGCGCGCCCAGGCCAGCACCCGTTCGCCCGGTGCGGTGAAACCTTCGAAGCGTTGGCCGCGATTGACCAGTGGCAGGTCGAGTTCTTCTTCGAGGCTGCGCAGGCGCATGGACAGGGTCGGCTGGGTGATGTGGCAGCGTGCGGCGGCCTGGCCGAAATGGCGAGTTTCGTCGAGCGCGATGAGGAATTTCAGCTGCTTGATGTCCATCTGCGCTCCAAGGGTTGGGAAGGTGCGGATTCTATCGCAAGCGGGGTCATTGGTCGGGTTGGATTCGTAGGTGACGACCGTGGTCTAGGCTCTGATGTCTGGAACCCGAAACCCAAGGAGAGTGCACCATGAGTCTTTTGAGCTTTGTGAAGGAAGCAGGCGAAAAATTGCTGGATTTGCTGACGCCAGGTAACGCCAACGCCAGTGAGCAGTTGAAGGAGCACATCAGCAAGGTCGGCCTGGGCAACCCGAATGTGCAGGCGACGGTCGATGGCGACAAGGTCACGGTGACCGGTGAAGTCGCCAGCCAGGAAGAGAAGGAAAAGATCCTGCTGGCGGTGGGCAACATCGCCGGGGTGGGCAGCGTGGATGATCAGATCACCGTGACTGGACCGGTGGTGAAGGCGGCAGTGTTTGTCACAGTGGTGAAGGGCGATACCCTCAGCGCGATTTCTAAGCGCGTGTACGGCGATGCCAACAAGTACAACAAGATTTTCGAAGCCAACAAACCGATGCTGTCGCACCCGGACAAGATCTATCCGGGGCAGTCATTGCGGATTCCTGAGTAAGTCGTCAAACCGCGTGATGGCCATCGCGGGCAAGCCACGCTCCCACAGGACCTGAGTCGATCACGAAGATTGCGAACGACGCAGATCCTGTGGGAGCGAGCTTGCTCGCGATAGCAGGCAACTCGGTCTAGAGCCCTGCAATCAAATCCCGATAATCCCCAACCGCCGCGAACTCCGCCGTATCCTTCGGTCCCTTGCGGCTATCCGGCTCTCGCACTGCCAGCAAATGCGCCACGCCAAAGTCCCGTGCACTGCGCAGGATCGGCAGGGTGTCGTCAATGAACAGGCTGCGCGCCGGATCGAAATCGATATCGGCTTGCAGCGCATCCCAGAACTGCGGATTTTCCTTGGGAAAGCCGTAGTCATGGGAGCTGATCAAGCGCTCGAAGTAGGGTGCCAGTTCGATTTTTTCCAGCTTCAACGACAGCGCGTCCCGATGGGCATTGGTGATCAGCACCACGCGCTTGCCGGCCCGTTTGATCGCCGACAGAAAGGTGTCGGCATCCGGGCGCAGGGCTATCAGATGCGCGGTTTCCAGTTTCAGGTCGCGCACCGACAGTTTCAGTTCGGCGCTCCAGAAGTCCAGGCAGTACCACTGCAACTGGCCGGCATTGCGCTCGAACAACGGCTGCAATTCCATCTCGGCCATGGCCCGGCTGACCCCGTGCAGTTCGGCGTAGCGCTGGGGCAGGTGCTCCATCCAGAAGTGGTTGTCGAAATGCAGGTCCAGCAGCGTGCCGTCCATGTCCAGCAGAACGGTATCGATGTCGGACCAGGGTAATGAAGGCATGGCAACGTCTCGGGCAGTAGAAAGATTTCTGGCGTAAACAATCGGGAAAGCCGCGTTATAGTAGCGCGTTCACGCCAAGGAGCTTTGCATGCGCCAGAAACCCACCATACTCGCCCGCGAAATTGTCGCCACCAGTCGATTGTTCTGCGTGGAAGAGCTGAAGCTGCGCTTTTCCAATGGCGTGGAGCGCACGTATGAACGCCTGGTCGGCAAGGGTGCCGGGTACGGCGCGGTGATGATCGTGGCGATGCTCGACGCCGAGCATGCGGTGCTGGTCGAGGAGTATTGCGGCGGCACGGATGAATATGAAATGTCATTGCCCAAGGGTTTGATCGAGCCGGGCGAAGACGTGCTGGCGGCGGCCGAGCGCGAGCTCAAGGAAGAGGCCGGTTTTGGCGCGCGGCAACTGGAGCACCTGACCGAGTTGTCGCTGTCCCCCGGCTACATGAGCCAGAAGATCCAAGTAGTGCTGGCTACCGACCTCTACGAAGAGCGTCTGGAAGGCGACGAGCCAGAGCCGATGCGGGTGGACAGGGTCAATCTGCGTGAGCTCTCGGCGCTGGCGCAAAACCCGCAATTTACCGAAGGCCGCGCCTTGGCGGCGCTGTACCTGGCCCGAGACCTGTTGACTCAGCGCGGAGCGTTCCAGCCATGAATTTCCCGCATCCGTTGATGGCGCCGGTCATTGAGCTGGCCTTGCAGGCCGGTGAGGCGATCCTGCCGTTCTGGCGCACAGGCACGGCCGTCACGGCGAAGGCTGATGATTCGCCGGTGACCGCTGCCGACCTGGCTGCGCACCACTTGATTCTGGCCGGGTTGACGGCGCTTGATCCGAGCATCCCGGTGCTTTCCGAGGAAGACGCCAACATTCCCCAAGACGTGCGGGCCGGATGGCAGCGCTGGTGGCTGGTCGATCCGCTGGATGGCACCAAGGAGTTCATCAGCGGCAGCGAAGAGTTCACCGTCAACATCGCCCTGATCGAAAACGGTCGGGTGGTGTTCGGTGTGGTGTCGATGCCGACCAACGGGCGTTTTTACGTCGGTGGTGCGGGACTCGGCGCCTGGCGTGGCGATAAAGGTGGCACGCCCGTGGCGATCAAGGTGCGTGATGCGTTAGCGCCCGGCGAGTCGTTCACCGTGGTGGCCAGCCGTCGTCATTCGAGTCCGGAGCAAGAGCGATTGCTGGCCGGGTTGAGCGCCAGCCTTGGCGAGCTGCAACTGGCCAATATCGGCAGTTCGCTGAAGTTTTGCCTGCTGGCCGAAGGGGCGGCGGATTGCTATCCGCGCCTGGCACCGACTTCCCAGTGGGACACGGCGGCGGCGCAAGGTGTGTTGGAAGGTGCGGGCGGGGAAGTGCTGGAATTGAGCGGCGAGCCGTTCAGCTATCCGGCGCGGGCGTCGCTGTTGAATGCGTTCTTCCTGGCATTGCCGGCGAAGGCGGCCTGGCGGGAGAAACTGCTGGAATTGGCACGGTCCTGAGCTCACCTTTACTTTGTGGCGAGGGGGCTTGCCCCCGTTCGACTGCACAGCAGTCGCCAATCAGGCAAAGAGATTTAGCTGAAAATGCGCAATGGTCGGGTTTGGGGCCGCTGCGCAGCCCAACGGGGGCAAGCCCCCTCGCCACAAGTGTTGTGTCAACCGGTTCACCGGTGCAGCACGTACTGTCCGACAAACCTCACCGCATCTTCATCACGACCTTCGTTGACCACCCGTGTATGCAGCGTCAACCGAGCTCGGCTGTATCGCTGGAAGGTGGTCAGGAATTTCTTCCAGATCACCGGGTCCGGCGCCTGGCAAATGGCGTTGGCATCCCCCGTCACCGGCAGCGGATAGCTGATCTGCCCTTCCTGAATCACGATGTGCCCGTCGGTAATGCCTTCTTCCTTGAGGCGCAAATGCAGCCAGCCCCAACCGGCCAGGACCGCGCCGCAATACAGGCTGCCGCCGAACATGGTGCTCTTGTGGTTGACGTTGGCTTCCAGCGGCAAGTGCAGGCGCAGTTGCTGGTCATGCCAGTCGAGCACTTTGAGGCCCATGTCCCTGGTGAGGGGAATGTCGTGATGGAGAACGGATTCCAGTTGTCGACTGTCGCGGCTCATTCAGGGGCCTCTCGCTTGAAGTGGATGATTGGACGGTAGCTCAATCGAGATCGTCAGGGTGGGCCGAGGCGCCACTGTCGGCGAAACTCAGACCGTGCTTGCGCAGTTTGTCGTGCAGGGTCTTGCGCGGAATGCCGAGGGCTTCGGCGACGCTGCGCACGGAGCTGTGCGAACGTGCCAGTTCGGCGGCGATGAGTGTTTTTTCGAAGTTCTCCACTTGCTCGCTCAAACCGCCGTCGACGACTTCGACCCTGTTGCCAGCGCTGCCTTCCGGCGTGCTGTTGTCGAGGGCCAGTTCCAGCCCGAGGGCAAAACGTTCTGCCGCATTTTGCAGCTCGCGCACGTTGCCGGGCCAGGTGTGGCGCAGCAGCAAGGCACGTTGCCCCGGTTGCAGTTCGTGGGGCGGTAAGCCGTGGCGGGCACTGGCTTCATCGGCAAAATACTGGAACAGCATCAGCGCATCTTCGCCCCGTTCGCGCAGCGGTGGAATCCGCAGCGGCGCAACGTTCAGGCGGTAATACAGGTCGGCACGGAAACGCCCTTGATCCGCTGCCTGGCGCAGGTCTTCCTTGGTGGCGGCGATGATGCGGATGTCCAGCGGGATCAGTTGATTGCCACCCAGGCGTTCGACTACCCGCTCTTGCAGCAAACGCAGCAATTTGACCTGCACATCCAGGCTCATGCTTTCGATTTCATCGAGGAACAGCGTGCCGCCATTGGCGAATTCGAACTTGCCGATGCGGCGTTTCTGCGCGCCGGTGAAGGCGCCGGGCTCGTGGCCGAACAACTCGCTTTCGACCACTGATTCGGCCAGTGCACCGGCGTTGATCGCCACGAACGGACCGTTGCGACGGCTGGATAAATCGTGCAGCGCCCGGGCCACGACTTCTTTGCCGGCGCCGGTTTCGCCGAGGATCAGCACGTCGGCCCTGGTTGCCGCCAGGGCACCGATCTGCTCGCGCAGGCGCAGCATCGAAGGTGAGTGGCCAACCAGCCGCGTGCTTAGCTCGTTGCGGTCGCTCAAGGCCAATCGCAGGCTGCGGTTGTCCAGCACCAGCTGGCGCAGGGCCAATGCGCGGCGCACGCTTTCGAGCAGGGCGTCGCTGGCGAAGGGTTTCTCCAGAAAGTCATAGGCTCCGGCGCGCATGGCCTGCACCGCCAGCGGCACATCGCCATGGCCGGTGATCAACAGCACCGGTAGCTCAGGGTCCTGGGCGTGCAGTTCGGTCAACAGCTCAAGACCGTCCATGCCGGGCATGCGGATGTCACTGACCACCACCCCTGGCCAATCACGTTCAAGTTGCGCGGCCAGGCCCTTGGCTTCGGCCAGCGGCAGGATTTTCAGGCCGGCCAGATCCAGCGTCTGGCTCAAGGCCTGGCGCAAATGAGGGTCGTCGTCGATCAACACGACCTGAATGCGGTTGTCGATGGTCATGCACTTCGGTCCTCGGACGGTTGCAGGCTCACGCCCGGTGCGCCTGCGCGCAGCTTCAGGGTAATCAGGGCGCCGCCCTCCTTGTGGTTGGCGAACGACAGTTCACCGCCGAAGGCGCGCATCAGGGTTTCGCAAATCGCCAGCCCCAAACCGAGGCCCTGGGTGCGGGTCTTGGTGGTGTAGAACGGCTCGCTGGCGCGCCCGAGGGCTTCCATGCAAAAGCCGGGGCCGTTGTCGCGAATGTACAGGTTGACGCCATCGGCCGTGGATTGGGCACTGAGCCAGAGTTTACGTGGCGGGCCTTTTTCCGTCAGGGCATCCAGGGCGTTGGCCAGCAGATTGCCGAGTACCTGGCGCAGGCGGGTTTCCCCGGCTTCGACCCACAGGGTGGCGGCGGGCAAGTCGCGGATCAGCTCGACTTCCATGCTGCGTCGACGCTTGGCCAGCAAGGCCAGGGCATCGTCCAGCGCCGGTTGCAGGGCGACGCTTTCCGGGGCATGCCGGTCGCGCCGGGCAAAGGCGCGCAGGTGGGCGATGATCGAGGCCATGCGACCGGTCAATTCGCTGATCAGCTTGAGGTTGCCACGGGCATCGTCGGTGCGCTGGTGATCGAGCAACACTTCGGCGTTTTCCGCGTAGCTGCGAATCGCTGCCAGCGGCTGATTGAGTTCGTGGCTGATGCTCGCCGACATGGTGCCCAGTGCCGACAATTTGCCGGCCTGCACCAGATCATCCTGGGCGCGTACCAGCTCCTGCTGGGCCTGTTCGCGTTCCAGCACTTCCTGTTTCAGGCGCCGGTTCAGGCCTTCGAGATCGCTGGTGCGCTCGGCAACCCGGCCTTCCAGTTCGCGGCGGGCCTTGGCTTCGAAAGCAATGCGCTCGAGGTAATGGCGGCGGCGCTGCATCATCAGGCCGAGCAGCAGCATCAACACCAGCAACGCTGCGCCACCGATGGCCACCACCGTACGTACCGGGCGGTCGATCAAGGTGCGCGGGGCGAGGATGCTGACGTCCCAGCCGGTTTCGGCGATCTGCTGGGTCTGGGTCAGCCAGGCGTCCGGGTTGAGCTTCAGCGGTTTTGGATCGCGGGTTGGATAGGGCTGGATCGCAGTGATGGCCTTGCTTTCGTCCTCGCTCAACGGGCGGGTCGAGCGGAATCGCCACTCCGGTCGCGAGGTGAGAATGACGACGCCGTTGTGGTCGGTCAGCAGCAGTTGTTCCGGGGTTTTGCCCCACAGGCTTTCGGTGTGGTCGAGGTCGACCTTGACCACCAGCACACCCACGATTTTTTCACCGTCGCGCACGCCAGCGGCGAAGAAGTAACCGCGCTTGGCAGAGGTCGTGCCCAGGCCGAAAAAGCGCCCGAGCCGCCCGGCCATGGCTTCGCTGAAATACGGCCGGAAGGAAAAATTGCGCCCGACGAAACTGTCGTGTTTGTCCCAGTTGGAGGCGGCCAGGGTCTTGCCGGTGGTGTCCATCAGGTACATGACTTCGGCACCGGTCTGGGCGGCGATGTTTTTCAGCAGGCGGTTGGCGTTGCCTTGGGTGACGCCATCGTCCGGTGCGCCGAGCACGGCGCGCAGGGCCGGCAGGTCGCCGAGGATCTGCGGCAACACTTCATAGCGATGCAGGGTACCCAGCAGGTTGGCGACGTAGAGGTCGAGGGTCTGACGATTCTGACTGGCCAGCTCGCTGCGGTAGTAACGCTCGGCGAGATGTTCCAGCGGCCACAGTAGCGGCGCCAGGCACAGTGCCAGCAGGGCCAGGCTGCGCCAACGGGGTCTGGGAGGGAGGGTCGGTTTCATGAGCAGCATGCGCCTGTGGGTACAGGCGCATTATGCCTAGGCTTGCCCGCCTTGGGTCAGCTGCATCTTGATCGGCGAGCTTCAGTCGACCTTTCAGGCAAAGACGTCGGCATCCTTGAAAAATACCCCGGCCTGATCTTTCGCCGACAGCTGCGGCGTGCCTTGCAGTTGCCAGTCGATGGCCAGGTCCGGGTCATCCCAGCGAATGCTGCGCTCGGCGGAGGGCGTGTAGTAGTCGGTGGTTTTGTAAAGGAACTCGGCAAACTCGCTCAAGACCACGAACCCGTGGGCGAAACCTTCCGGAACCCAGAGTTGGCGATGATTGTCGGCAGACAGGCGCACAGCGACCCATTTACCGAAGTGCGGTGAGCTGCGACGGATGTCTACGGCGACGTCCAGCACTTCACCGACCGTGACGCGAACCAGTTTTCCCTGGGTATTTTCCAGTTGGTAATGCAGACCGCGCAGCACGCCCTTCTGCGAACGGGAGTGGTTGTCTTGAACGAATTCAGTGTCCAGTCCGGTGGCCTCTTTGAAAGCCCTGGCGTTGAAGCTCTCATAGAAGAAACCACGTTCGTCACCAAAGACCTTGGGTTCGAGGATCAGAACACCGGGCAGGTCGGTGGTCACTACATTCATGGCGGCTCTCCAGCATCGTGCGTTTAATGGCCGCCATTCTTGCGCAAAGCGCCGACCGGGGCGAGTGCTCAAGTAAAAATCTACCGGCCTGTTCCAGCCCCTGCAAATGACCATTACCGGTTCCTGGGGGGTTGCGTATCGCCCGAACCAGTGGCGATATAGGCGCCTAATAAAATTTCAGGGGTTGTTGTATGCCGCTCGCCACGTTGATTCATCGCGCCAGTTTGCCCAGCCCGCAGGTGTCTGCGGAGCAAGCGCTAGAGCTGCTGGAAGAATATTACGGGTTCAGCGGCAGGTTGCAGGCCCTTGGCAGCCAACAAGACCTGAACTACCGCGTCGACAGCGAGCAGGGACGTTTCGTCTTGAAAATCTGCCGTGGCGACTACTCGGTACTGGAGCTTCAGGCACAACATGCCGGGCTCAAGCATCTGGGGGAGCACCCCGATGTACAGGTGCCGCGTGTTATCGAGGCGAAAAACGGTGCAGACCTGCTGTCGCTGGACGTGGGTGGCCAGGCGGTGCACGTGCGCTTGCTCGACTACATCGAAGGCCAGCCACTGACGAGCCTGGGCCATTTCAACCCGACGGTGGTGTCCGGCTTCGGCCGCCTGTGCGGTGAAATGGACCTGGCCCTGGCGGATTTCGATCATCCGGGGCTGGTGCGAACCCTGCAATGGGACGCCCGCCATGCCCACGCCCTGATCGCGCATTTGCTGCCGGTGATCAAGGATGAAGCCCAGCGCAAACTGATCGTCGAAGCGTCCGGGCAAGCCGAGCGGCATTTGCAGCCACTGCAGGACAAACTGCCGGTGCAGGCCATTCACATGGACATCACCGATGACAACGTGGTGTGGCAGCGCGATGCGCAGCGCCATTGGCAGCTGCAAGGCGTGATCGATTTCGGCGACCTGGTGCGCACCTGGCGCATTACCGATCTGTCGGTGACCTGTGCCGCGCTGCTGCATCATGGCGAGGGCGATCCGTTCTGCATTTTGCCGGCAATCCAGGCGTATCACGCGGTCAACCCGTTGCAACACGAAGAGCTGCTGGCGTTGTGGCCGCTGATCGTCGCCCGCGCGGCGGTGTTGGTGCTCAGCGGCGAACAGCAGGTCAGCATAGATCCGGGCAATGCCTACAGCCGCGACAACCTTGTCCATGAATGGGAAATCTTCCGTGTGGCCACGTCGGTGCCGTTGGCGCTGATGGAAGCAGCGATCCTCACCGCCGTCGGCCAGAACCTGCCCATCATCGGCAGCGAAGGCTTCGCGCCGCTGTTACCGAGCCTGGTCGGGCGTGAGTTCGCCTTGATCGACCTCGGTGTGCTCAGCCCGCATTTCGAGGCCGGGAACTGGGAGCAGGAGGGTGTCGATCAGCGCCTGCTGGATGAAGCGGCCGCGGCACATGGCCTGGCGGCCAGTCGTTACGGGCAATACCGCCTGTCCCACACCCGCCCGGACAGCGCCGCTGAACCGGACACGTGCCCGCTGCACGTCGAGTTGCGTGTGCCTCAAGGCACGGCGGTCGAAGCGCCGTTTGCCGGGGTGGTGCACCAGCCATCGGCGGGCGTGCTGCAACTGGATGGCCCGCAACTGAGTGTGCGGCTATGGGGTGTCACGCCGTCGCTGCACAGCGGCGCGGCCCTGGTCAAAGGCCAAGTGCTGGGTTCGGTCAGCGGGCCATTGATCGTGCAGTTGTGCCGTGGCGCGTCGATCGATGCGCCGTTGTTCTGCACGCCATCGCGCGCCGCCGCCTGGCAGGCGTTGTGCCCGTCACCTGCGGCGCTGCTGGGGCTGGCCTGTGATGCCGAAGCCGAGCTCGACGGAGCGACCTTGCTGGCCCGGCGCGATGCCAGCTTCGCCCGCACACAAAAACACTATTACGTTGATCCACCGCGCATCGAACGCGGCTGGCGCAACCATTTGATCGACATGCAGGGCCGCTCCTACCTCGACATGCTCAACAACGTAGCGGTATTGGGCCACGGCCATCCACGCATGGCGGCAGTCGCCAGCCGCCAGTGGTCGTTGCTCAATACCAACTCGCGCTTCAACTACGCAGCCGTGGCCGAGTTCTCCGAACGTTTGTTGAAGCTGTCCCCTGACGGCATGGACCGGGTGTTCCTGGTCAACAGCGGCAGCGAGGCCAACGACCTGGCGATTCGCCTGGCGTGGGCCTACAGCGGCGGTCGCGACATGCTCAGCGTGCTGGAGGCCTATCACGGCTGGACGGTGGGCGCGGATTCGGTGTCGACCTCGATCGCTGACAATCCCAAGGCCTTGAGCAGCCGCCCGGACTGGGTGCACCCGGTGACCGCGCCAAACACCTATCGCGGTGAGTTCCGTGGCCCAGACAGTGCGCCGGATTATGTACGCAGCGTCGAACACAACCTGGCGAAAATCGCCGAGCAGAAACGCCAACTGGCCGGTTTCATCTGCGAACCGGTGTACGGCAATGCCGGCGGTATCTCGCTGCCACCAGGTTATTTGAAACAAGTCTATGCCATGGTCCGGGCCAGGGGCGGTGTGTGCATCGCCGACGAAGTGCAGGTCGGCTACGGGCGCATGGGCGATTTCTTCTGGGGCTTCGAAGAGCAGGGCGTCGTGCCGGACATCATCACCATGGCCAAGGGCATGGGCAACGGCCAGCCACTGGGCGCGGTCATCACCCGCCGGGAGATTGCCGAGGCGCTGGAGGCCGAGGGTTATTTCTTCTCTTCCGCCGGCGGCAGCCCGGTCAGTTGCCAGGTCGGCATGGCCGTGCTGGATGTGATGCAAGAGGAAAAACTCTGGGAGAACGCCCAGGTCGTTGGCGGGCACTTCAAGGAGCGACTCGAAGCGTTGATCGATATTCATCCGTTAGTGGGCGCGGTGCACGGTTCCGGTTTCTACCTGGGCGTCGAGTTGATCCGCAACCGCGAAACCCTGGAGCCGGCCACCGAAGAAACCACCGCACTGTGCGATCGCTTGCGTGAGCTGGGGATCTTCATGCAACCGACCGGCGATTACCTGAACATCCTCAAGATCAAGCCGCCGATGGTCACTTCGCGCCAGAGCGTGGATTTCTTCGTGGACATGCTGTCGAAGGTGCTCGCAGAAGGGCTGTAAACACATCCCCCTGTGGAAGAATTTTAGTTCGATTGATATCGGCTTTTAATCGATTGTTTTTGTAACGGTGGATGTAAGGTGCTTTAAAAGCCGATATTTATCGGATATAAAGTCGCCACAGCCCACGGCGTTTACACATACGCTTCCATTTCTGTCAGGTATCAATGTCACTCCGGAGTCCTGAGCCATGACCACGTTGAACAGCACCCCTCGCGCCGACGGCTTCTATATGCCAGCCGAATGGGCACCTCAAACCCAGACCTGGATGATCTGGCCCGAGCGCCCGGACAACTGGCGCCTGGGTGGCAAACCGGCACAAGCCGCTCACGTGGCAGTGGCCAAGGCCATCGCCCGTTTCGAACCGGTGACCGTGGCGGTTTCCGCCGGCCAGTACGAAAACGCCCGTGCCCGTCTGGACGTGCCGAATATTCGTGTGGTGGAAATGTCCAGCGACGACGCCTGGGTTCGCGACTCCGGTCCTACCTTCGTCATCAACAACAGTGGCGAAGTCCGTGGCGTGAACTGGGACTTCAATGCCTGGGGCGGTTTTGACGGCGGCCTGTATTCGCCGTGGAACCGTGACTCGCAGGTTGGTGGCAAGATCCTCGAGATCGAGCGCAGCCCCCGCTATCGCACCGAAGGCTTCGTGCTGGAAGGCGGTTCGATTCACGTCGACGGCGAAGGCACCCTGATCACCACCGAAGAATGCCTGCTCAACCGCAATCGCAACCCGCACATGAATCGAGCGGAAATCGAAGCGGTCCTGAGTGCAAACCTGGCTGTGGATAAGATCATCTGGCTGCCGGATGGCTTGTTCAACGACGAAACCGACGGCCATGTGGATAACTTCTGCTGCTACGTGCGCCCGGGTGAAGTGCTGCTGGCCTGGACCGATGATCCGCAGGACCCGAACTACCCGCGCTGTCAGGCGGCGATGAAAGCGCTGCAAAGCAGCACCGATGCCAAGGGGCGCCCGTTCACGGTGCACAAGATGCCGATCCCGGGTCCGCTGTTTGCGACCGAGGAAGAGTGTGCCGGTGTCGATCCGGTTGATGGTACGCAGGAACGTAATCCTACTGTTCGTCTGGCCGGTTCCTACGTGAACTTCCTGATCGTCAACGGCGGCATCATCGCGCCGAGCTTTGACGACCCGCAGGATGGTCCGGCAAAGGAAATCTTGCAGAACCTGTTCCCACAGCATGAAGTGGTAATGGTGCCTGGTCGCGAACTGTTACTGGGGGGCGGCAATATTCACTGTCTTACCCAGCAACAACCCGCGCCACACAAGGAGTGAGTGAGGTCGTAACAGCTTGAGTTGATTACGAAATCCCTCAGGCTGTCGATCAGCCTCCCGCAATGCACGGAGCCCGCGGCCCTACAGGCCTGCGGGCTTTTTTGTATCTGCCAGGCCACATTCAGAAACCTTGGCACAGCTCTTGTATCTCCGCTGTTGTAACTCGGGGGAGGGAGGACTTCTATGTTCTGTCATAAACCTTGGATAAGTTAGCCGCTCACAAACCGGGAGAGAGCGCTGAAATGAACGCCGAAGTGAACGTAGTGAGCGACAAGGCGTTGCATCCCCTGGCAGTAAATAGCGAATCGCTCCAGATCCTGGCGCACTGGTTCAAGTCCAATGGAATGCGTCAGATCAGCGATACTGATCCGCGCCGGACAATGATCGAGCGTTACCCTGCTGGTTTATTCAGCGAAGCGGAACTGGATGCGTTGTGGGATGTGATGGAAGGATAAGAAGAACAACAACGGATTGAACAAAAAAAGCGCTGCCGGGATGGCAGCGTTTTTTTTTGCGCGCAGATTCATGCAATCACCGCGATCCCCTGTGGGAGCGAGCTTGCTCGCGATGGCGCCCGACCAGTCAGCATTTATATTGACTGACCCACCGCTATCGCGAGCAAGCTCGCTCCCACAAGGGAATGGTGTGAACCAGTGTTATTGGTTCACACCGGGATAAGTGGTGTTTAGAAACTGTAGGTGCCCGTCACCACCAGGCTACGCGGTGCCCCCGGCTGGATCTGGAATGCACTGGTTGCCGATTCGTAATACGTCTTGTCGCTGATATTGTTCAGCGCCGCGCGCAAATCCCAATCCTTCTGGCGGAAGCCTGCCAAGGCGTCCCAGCGGCCATAACCCGGCAACACAGTGGTGTTGAGGTTATCGGCATAGCGGTCGCCAACCAAGGTCAAGCCGGTTTCGGCGTACCAGCCCATTTCCGGTTTCCAGGTCAGGAACAGGCTGCCGTTGTGCTTGGCCACGTTGTTGATGCGCTTGCCTTCCAGGCCGTTGTTGTCCTTTTCGATGGTTGCGTCCTGCAGACCCACGCCACCGCGCATGTACCAGTTGCCGGTAATCCTGCCAGCGGCGGTCAGCTCGACCCCGCGAGAGCGTTGCAGCCCTGAAAGCAGGGTAATGGTCGGGTTGTTCGGGTCGCTGGTGCGACGGTTGTAGAGCTCCAGCTCATAGATGGCCAGCGTGGTGCTCAGGCGATCGTCGAGCCAGTCGCTCTTCACCCCGATTTCTTTCTGCCTGGTCCGCTCCGGGCTCAGGTCATTGCTGTTACCTGCCGCGCCCGGGGTGATGCCGATCAAGCCACCGCCGACCGGCGAGAACGTCTTGCTCCAGGAGGCGTAGAAGGAGTGATTTTGCAGCGGCGTCCAGACCACGCCAACGCGAGGGCTGGTGCTATGACTGTCACTGTCTTCGGAAATGTTGCGCACCTTGTTGGTCGACTCGATATCGAACGTGTCGTAACGCAGGCCGGCGAGCAATTGCCATTGATCGTTCAGGCGCAATTGATCCTGCACATACACCGCACGGCTCTCGACCTCGGTGTGGGTGTTGCTCGACACCACCATGCGCCCGGTATGACGCAAATTGCGGTCCGGGTTGTTCAGGTCCAGCGCCGGCACCGGTGAACTGCCCGGGCCGGAAGTGGCGGCGGTGTACAGCAGTGGGTCGCGGCGCTGGCTGCCGATTTCGATGCCGGTGAGCAAGCGGTGCTCCAGGCCGAAGGTATCGAAACCACCTTCCAGCTCGACGTTGTTGTAGACATTGCGAGTGTTCAGGTCCTGCTGCCAGTGCTGGCGCGTAACCTTGTTGGTGGCCGGGACATAGCCGGTCAAGTAAGTATTGTCGAAATCGCTGTCGAGCTTGAAAACACCCAGGGTCTGGCGCAGTTGCCAGTTGTCGCTCAGTTCATACGTGAGTTTCGAGCGCAGGGACTGCGCCTTGTCGTCGATGAAATCGTTTTCGCTGCCGTAGGTCGTATCGCGTCCCACGTCTGCCGGGCGACCGTTTACGCCGGGGATGCCACGATCCGGCGTGCGGTTGTAGCGGCTGTATTCGTACTGCACCAACCAGTTCAGGTCGGGTGTCAGCTGCCAGCTCATCGAGGGCGCGAACAACTGGCGATTGCCACTCACACCATCACGAAAGCTGTTCTCGTCCATGTTGCCCATGTTCAGGCGCAGGCTGATGTTCTCGGAAGGGTCGGTGCTGAGGTCGGCATAGAGGCTGCGCAAGTCCTCGCTACCGCCCTGGGCTTCAATGGTCGAGCGGCGACCGAACTCGGGCAGTTTGCTCACCCGGTTGACGATGCCGCCCTGGCTGCCACGGCCATACAACACGGCAGCGGGGCCTTTTAACACGTCGATGCGTTCAATGTTGTGCAGGTCGCGAACGTACTGGCTGTCGTCGCGGATGCCATCGAGATAGAAGTCGTTGCTGGCGTCGAAACCGCGGATGCGCAGGCTGTCGAAACGAGTATCGGCGCCGCTGCTGACGTTGGGGATACCGCTGAGCGCCGTGCCCAGATCGTTGGTGCCGTAATCCATGACGTTCGAGGTTTTGATCGAGTCGATGGCTTGTGGCACGTAGCGCACCGGTGTCGCGGTCCGGGTTGCTGTACTGGTTTGGGTTACGCGCGGGTCGTCGGCTTCAGCTTCGGCGCTGATCGATGTGGCAGGCAAGGTAGTCGGTGCAGCGTAGGAAAAACCGGCAGACAACAAGGCAGAAAGCCCAAGGCTGTAGGGCGCAAGGCGAAAAGGGGCAGACATTGAAAAGCGCATCCGTAGAATTTTCAGGTTGAAGCGTGCAAGGGGCGCGAATAGTAATGCTTGTCATTTGCTGCCGTTAGATGTAATTGAGAATCTATATCATTCGATTGTTTCGAGTTGTGTCTGAGTTAATACAAATGCCGACGCATTCATTCGACCGATTCAAGCAACAGACTGAAAGCCAATCCGGCGTTTTTCCGGAGCCGCTGCGGCACTAACCTGCCGACATCGAATTTTCCTGAATTTCTGTCGGAGCCTTCCCATGATCCTGCATTACATCTACGACCCATTGTGCGGCTGGTGCTACGGCGCCAAACCGCTGGTGCAGGCCGCCCAGGCTGTGCTGCCCGTGATTGCCCACGGCGGCGGCATGATGACGGGTGCCAATCGGCAAAAGGTATCGCCACAACTGCGCAGTTACGTCATGCCCCATGATCGGCGCATTGCCGAATACAGCGGACAGCCGTTCGGTGAAGGCTATTTCGAAGGTTTGTTGCGTGATCACACCGCCGTGTTCGACTCGGCGCCACCCATCGCTGCGGTGCTGGCTGCCGAGCAAATGGGAGGTCGCGGGCTGGAGTTGTTGGGGCGTTTGCAAAGTGCTCACTACGTGGAGGGGCGCCGCATCGCCGACGAATCGGTACTGTTTGAACTGGCCCACGGCATGGGGCTGGCCCCTCAAACCTTCGAAAGAGCCTTCAGGACGGCCGACACCGAAGGCCATATCAGGAACAGCCGGGCGCTTTTGGCCAAGGTTGGCGGGCAGGGCTTTCCGACCCTGGCGCTTGAGCACAATGACCAATTCACCCTGATCGATATCGGGCCGTGGCTGGGCAAACCCCAGGCATTTGCGCAGTGGCTGAGTCAGTCGCTGCCCGATCAGGGATCATCCATTTCCGTGGCAGCCTGCGGCCTCGATGGCTGCAGCGATTGAATATTCCTGCTGCGTGAAGCAATTTCTTAGACGTTTTTCGCCTAATTTTAGAAGATTCATGAAATTGACACATCGTTAAGGGCGCAGCTACGATTCGGCCCAACGCCTGTGGCCAACCGCCACGATCAAAAATTATAAAAAGGCCCGCCGCGAGAAATCGTGGGCGGGCCTTTTTGTTTTCGTCATGAAAAAAGAGCGCGATAGCGCCGTTTCGGCCGTTCGGCACAGCGCGTATCAACCGGAAATAAGGAAAAGAACAAAATGTTGAACAAGCGAATCAGCCTGATCGCTCTGGGGATGTTGAGTGCGACACAGGCCATGGCGAACGACCAGGCCGAATCCAAGGGTTTTGTTGAAGACAGCAGCCTCAAAGTGCTGCTGCGCAATGCTTACATCAATCGTGACTACAAAGACGGCAACCCGGACAAATCCGAGTGGGGCCAGGCGGCCATCGGCACGTTCTCGTCCGGCTTCACCCAAGGCACCGTGGGTGTGGGTGTGGACGCTTTCGGGTTATACGCTCTGAACCTGGAGCGCAACGAAGACCGTAGCGGCGCGCAAGGCATCGATTTCTTCAAAAAGGGCGACAGCGGCCAGCCGGCTGACGATCTGTCCAAGGGCGGCGCGGCGATCAAGTTCCGTCTGTCCAGCACCACCCTGACCTACGGCGACCAGATGCCGGCCCTGCCGGTGCTGAACTACGACAATTCGCGCCTGCTGCCGGAAAGCTACACCGGCACTCTGATCACCTCCAAGGAGATCAAAGGCCTGCAACTGGACGCCGGCCGCTTCACCGCCGAATCGCGCAAAAGCGCCGAAGGCCGTGACAGCGGTGGCTTGAAGTCGATCAACGTCTTGGGCGGTAGCTACCAGTTCACCGAGCAATTCAAGGCCGCGCTCTACGCTTCCGACGTCGAAGACGTGCTGAAGAAACAATACGTGAACGCCAACTACGTGTTCCCGATCGACAAGGACCAGTCCCTGACCCTGGACTTCAACGGCTACCGCACCAAGCTGGAAGACTCCTACGTCCGCGAAAACGGTATCACTGGCGACGACAACAAGATCTGGAGCCTGGCGGCCACCTTCATCACCGGTCCGCACTCGTTCACCCTCGCACACCAGCGCAGCACCGGCGACAGCAACCTGGGCTACGCCTACGGCGGTTACCAGAAAGATCAAAGTCGCGTCGGCGACGGTGGCAACACCATCTACCTGGCGAACTCCTACTGGTCCGACTTCAACGCCGAAGACGAACGCAGCTGGCAAGTGGGCTACGGCCTGGACTTCAGCACCTTCGGTGTACCGGGCCTGAGCTACAACGTGGCCTATGTGCGCGGTGACAACATCACCACCTCCACCAGCGAAGGCGGCACCGAGCGCGAGATCTTCAACCAGATCAAATACGTCGTCCAAAGCGGCCCGGCCAAAGACCTCAGCGTGAAACTGCGCAGCTCGGTCCTGCGTGTGTCGCAGAAGTCGAGCGAGTACAACGTCAGTGGCAACGAAGTGCGTGTGTTTGTGGATTACCCGATCAACATCTTCTGATGAGCGGTTGCGGTTTCGAGGCCTGATGAAGGGCTGAGAAAGGAAAAGCCCCGACTGGTTCGGGGCTTTTTCACAGCACAATCATTACACCACGTAACGAATGAAGTTCCCGCTCCCACCTTTATCCCTTCCAGCAAACTCCATAAATTGAGCTCCAACGCCTCTCCCATCATCCCGACGGGAAGGTCACTGGAGTTTCCCTCATGCCTTTCGTAACCGTACGCATCACCCGCGATGGCGTTACCTCTGAGCAGAAAGCTCAGGTGATTGCCGAGATCACTGAAACACTGGAACGCGTCCTCAACAAACGCCCTGACCTGACCCACATCGTGATCGAGGAAGTCGACACCGATAACTGGGGTTACGCCGGCATCACCACCACCCAGTACCGCAAGCAACTGGCCGAGGCGGAAGGGCAGTCATGACGTCCTCCGTCACCATCGATTTCATCTCCGATGTGGTGTGCCCCTGGTGCGCGCTGGGGGCGACGGCGCTGGAGCAGGCGATCGAGAACGTGGCCGGGGAAGTCTCGGTCGAGCTGACCTACAAGCCGTTCGAGTTGAACCCGGACATGCCGGCCGAAGGTGAGCAAGCGGTCGAGCACCTGATGCGCAAGTACGGGAGAACAGCCGACGACGTCGCTGTCGGCAAGGCCATGCAGATCGCTCGCGGCGAGGCCATCGGCTTCAAGTTCGATCTGGAGAAGCGCACGCATTTTTACAACACCTTCGATGCGCACCGTTTGTTGCTGTGGGCGTTGCAGGAAGGGCGACAAGTCGAGTTGAAGAAGGTGCTGCTACGGGCCTACTTCAGCGAAGGCCAGAACCCGAGCGATCACTCGACGCTGGTGCGTCTGGCGACTGAAGCGGGGCTGGATGCGACAGGGGCGAGAGAGGTGCTGGCGTCCGACGCATTCGCCAGCGACGTGCGTGAGCTTGAAATCTATTACCGCCAGCACGGCATCAACTCGGTCCCGGCCATGGTGCTGAACGGTCGCCACCTGGTGTCCGGTTCGCAATCGGTCGAGTACTACGAACAGATGTTGAGACAAATGGCGAACGCCCCGGCCGAAGCCTGATTACAGATTTCTACCCCACTTTTAATTGTCAGAGGTCTTCATCATGAGCATTTCGAAAAAAGTCATCGTTATCACCGGCGCATCCCAGGGTCTCGGCGACGGTATGGTCAAAGCCTTTCGTGAACTCGGTTACCGGATCGTCGCCACTTCGCGTTCGATCAAGCCGTCCACCGATCCGGACATTCTCACCGTGGCCGGTGACATCGGCGAGCCGGAAACCGCCCAGCGCGTCATCCGTGAAGCGATCTCCCGTTTCGGTCGCATCGATACTCTGGTCAACAACGCCGGGATCTTCATCGCCAAGCCGTTCACCGCGTACACCGCAGAAGACTACGCCAATGTGCTGTCGGTGAACGTCAATGGCTTCTTCTACATCACCCAACTCGCCATCGCCGAGATGGAAAAGCAGGGCAGCGGCCACGTCGTCAACATCACCACCAGCCTGGTGGACCACGCCATCGACGGCGTGCCATCGGTGTTGGCTTCACTGACCAAGGGCGGCCTCAACGCGGCAACCAAATCCCTGGCCATCGAATACGCCAAGCGCGGGATCCGGGTGAACGCGGTCAGCCCCGGCATCATCAAGACCCCCATGCACGGCGAAGAAACCCACGCAGCACTGGGCAATCTGCACCCGGTCGGACACATGGGCGAGATCGATGATATTGCGCAAGCGGTCGTGTATCTGGACGGCGCCAAGTTCGTCACTGGCGAAATCCTGCACGTGGACGGTGGTCAGAGCGCGGGACACTAAAGGCGCGTTTTCAAACCCCGGAAACAACAAAGCCCCTGCATTTCTGCAGGGGCTTTGTTTTGTATGGTGCAGCACTAGGAATCGACCCCGGGAACTACTGATTACAAGAATCAGGCCTTCAATGTGAGAGCACCGCAGGGGTGTGAGTTTCGCCAACACCCGCCCACGACTGAAAAAGCACGGTGAATCAATTCGCCCTCTACGAGGAGCGCTTCACCAGACCGTACATCTAGATTATGATCGCGCTGCCGCCTGACCGTAATCCTCTATACCACGGGCCATTCCCCCGATCGCTACCCGATTCTACCTCGTTTGGCAGCAAATGCCGCGTTGGGCCTCCCGTACTGGCACCAATTATCCCAAGCGTATTGCGAATACTAGAAAAGATGATCTTTATAAAAAATAATAAACTTTTCTCCTGCTTATACTTGCTGGCAGTCATCATAACCATCGGCGTGGTGTACTCACTGGGCTTCCGGGAAGCGGCAAGCCAGATTGCGATCGCGCCCGAGCGCCTGAGAAACTTCACGTTCCCCATCTGGGAGCAACACGCTTTTTCGCAGCACGGTTTCCTCGTCTTCTATTCGATGGAGGACTATGCAAATAAGATCGCGTATTCCAACCACTCCACTGCTTATCTGTTCTACATGTACGCCCTCTATAAAGTGGAAATGTATGTGCAGGCATTACCGATGAGAGTGACAGGGGCTTTCCTGAACATCATTTCATTGGCAGGCGTTACGTTCTTTTTTCTGTCCCGCCTGGTGGAAAAGCGCCTGGCATTCGGTCAGGGCCTGCTGATTCTGTTATCGGTCGTATTCATGGTGTCGATGCCGGGATTCTGGATTTCTTCGGCCAGATTCAACGTCGACAATACGTTCCCATTGATATTTGCGTTCCAGGCGCTGGCTGCGTTCTTGATCTGGAAAAATCGGGAACGATCCGGAGCGGTCATGACAGTGATCGTGTTGTTTGCCGTGTTTTCTCCGATCTCGGCGGCGTTGCTGGGCGCCGCCTTACTGGTTTGGGCATGCCGCAGCGACGGTCTCGACAGACGGATGTGTCGTCTGGCATTGGTGGCCCTCGTTGCGGCCGTTGCCTTCTATCTGCCGTCCCCACTGATATCGAAGGCACTGGGTTTCACCTCGTCCAACAGCGGCTGGCTGTTTCGCGCTGGTCTGGATGGCGACACCACTTATTTCACCAACATCGTGAAGTCGGTACTTGTTCCGCAGTTCCCACGGCCATTTCCGACCATTGCCGTGCCGATCCTGTTCCTGGTAGCCCAGTTGGCCTGTTTGCGCATGATCAAACGGCGTGAACCTGCCGGCGTTGCGGCACCGGCGGGGACCTCCCCGTTGGTCGGCGTCAGCATGTTCTACTACCTGCTTTTTTCGCAATACGTGATGACCAGCCTGCTGTGGCCGCAGGCCGTTGCCATTCATCCGTACCTGTATGACTACCTGCTGATGGCACCGGTTTTCGTCGCGATTGTTCTGAATTTTGCGTTCAAGCCCTCACCGGCTGCGTTGCGTTTCTGGGCGCTGGTGCTGTTGTTCTGCATTTCCTTCCATCTCCAGCAGGTCGCGCAGGCAAAATGCCAGGGGTGTTACTACCCGGGCGCCTGGGACGCGAGCATCAAGCAGCCATGAAGACCGTCGCCATTCTTCAGTCGAACTACATACCCTGGAAGGGCTATTTCGACATGATCGCTGCGGTCGATGAGTTCATCCTCTACGACGACATGCAGTTCACCAAGAACGACTGGCGCAATCGCAACCTGATCAAGACGCCGCAAGGCGTCCAGTGGCTCAGCGTGCCTGTCGGGCAAGGCATCAGTCGCCGCATTCGCGATGTCGAGCTGGCCCCTGCCTGGCAGGCCAAGCACTGGAAAACGCTGCAGAGCAACTATCGGCGAGCGCCTTTCTTCGATGAGGTCGCCCAGTGGCTCGAGCCGCTCTATCTGGTGGAGACCCACACGGGTCTGTCGTCGATGAACCGGAAGTTCATGGAAGCGATTTGCCGATACATCGGTATTGAAACCCGCATTACGAATTGCTGGGACTATGTGTCTGCCGGCGACAAAACCCGGACTGCCCGCCTGGTGGACCTTTGTCAGCAGGCCGGTGCGACGCACTACCTGTCGGGGCCGGCGGCAAAAGACTACATTGAGGCGCCGCTGTTCGACGCCGCCGGCATTGCGCTGCAATGGTTCGATTACGCCGGCTTCCCCGAGTATCCACAACTCTGGGGGGAATTCACCCATGGCGTCACCGTCCTGGATCTGCTGTTCAATGGCGGCAAGGACGCGCGCCGTTACATGAGGCATGTCAAAGCATGAGGCTGTCCATCGTCGCCACGCTTTACCGCTCGGCCAAGTTCGTCGAGGAGTTCCATCTCCGTGCTAGCCAGGCGGCACAACAACTGGTCGGAGACGATTACGAGATCGTACTGGTCAACGACGGCTCGCCCGATTCAAGCCTGGAACTGGCCGTCCAGTTGAGCGAAGCCGATCACCACGTGGTGGTCGTCGATCTCTCGCGCAACTTCGGCCACCACAAGGCCATGATGACGGGCCTGCGACATGCCCGCGGTGAACGTGTCTTCCTGCTCGATAGCGACCTGGAGGAAGATCCGGCATGGTTGCTCTCGTTCAGCGAGCAGATGGAGCGCGAAAAGGCCGATGTGGTCTACGGTGTCCAGCAGCAGCGAAAAGGCAAGCACTTCGAACGCTGGACCGGGCAGGTGTTCTACAAACTCTTCCGTTTCCTCAGCGGGCTGGATATGCCCGACAATATCGTCGTCGCCAGGCTGATGTCGCGCCGCTATGTGGATGCGCTGATTCAGCACGACGAACGCGAGTTGTTCATGGCGGGTCTGTGGGTCATCACCGGTTTCGATCAGCGCGCGCAGGCCATCGACAAGCGCAGTCGTGACGAGACGACCTACACGCTGGGAAAGAAAGTGGCGCAACTGGTCAATTCGATTACTGCCTTCAGCAGTGCACCGCTGGTGGGCATCTTCGGCGTGGGCTGCGCGATCTTCCTGCTGTCGGCCGCCTACACGAGCTTTCTCGTCGTCAACTGGCTGCTCCTGGCGAACCCACCCAGCGGCTATACGTCGCTTATGGCTTCGATCTGGCTGCTCGGCGGCCTGATCATCGCATTCGTCGGCGTGGTCGGGATTTATCTCGCCAAGATCTATTCCGAAGTCAAGCAGAGACCCTACACTATCGTCCGGCACGTCTACCGTCAGGCTGAGGCGCGGAGCATCGAATGAAAAAACTCATTATTTTTGGTCTCACCGACGCCGCCGAGCTCGCACTCTATTATTTTTCCAACGACTCCGGCTATCAGGTCGAGGCGTTTGCCGTCGATCCCGCCTACATGCCGACCGACAAGAGCTTCAAGGGGTTTCCGGTGGTGGCATTCGATGAAGTCACCCAGATCTACCCGCCAGACCGGTATGTCTTTTTCGTCGCGCTCGGCTATTCCAAGCTCAACCAGATCCGCAAGGAAAAATATCTGGCAGTCAAGGCGCTGGGCTACGAAATGGTCAGCTACATCAGTTCGCGAGCCTCGGTGCTGACAGAGGACATCGGCGAGAACTGCTTCATCCTGGAAGACAATACCGTTCAGCCCTTCGTGCGCATCGGCAACAACGTGACCATGTGGAGCGGCAATCACATCGGACATCATTCGCGTATCGAGGACCACTGTTTCCTGGCCTCGCACATCGTCGTATCCGGCCGTGTGACGATCGGGGAAAGCTGTTTTCTCGGCGTCAACGCAACCCTTCGCGATCACGTCACCATCGGCGAGAAATGCATCATCGGCGCCGGCGCGCTGATTCTTGGAGATGTCGCTGCCGAAGGCGTGTACGTTGGACAAGCCACCGAACGGTCGCGCGTGCCGAGTACCCGCGTCAGGAACATCTGAAGAACCTCATAATTGGCGTGAAGACATCCCATGTGGAAAAAACTAGGAAAGATATTCTGCGCAGAAGGGCAGAGCGATTGGTTGTATTCTCACGCGATGATTCCCATTGCCGAGCAGGTGGATGGCGACCTGTATCGCATCTATTTCTCATCGCGCGACAAGACTAATCGCGGACACGGCGGCTTCCTCGAGATCGACATGCGGGACCCGACCAAGGTCTTGCGCGTCCATCCGGATCCGGTCCTCGAACCGGGCGACCTCGGATGTTTCGACGACAGTGGCGCCTTGCCCAATTCGATCGTCAACGTCGGTGGCCGCAAGCTGCTGTACTACACCGGGATCAACCTGGGCGTGACGGTGAAGATCCGCAATTCCATCGGCCTGGCCGAATGGAACGAGGCCACCCAGCGCTTCGAGAGGCTGTTCCGCGGCCCCGTCATCGACCGCACCCGCGATCTTCCTCACTTTGTCGCCACCCCCGAGGTGCAGTTCGAGGCCGGACGATTCAGGGCTTGGTTCACCTCCTGTGTGCGCTGGGAGCAAGGCCCTTCGGAAGCGAAGCACTTCTATCATCTCGAGTATGCTGAGTCCGCCGACGGGATCGAGTGGGAGCGCAACGGCACGGTTGCCATCGGGTTCCGTGACGAACACGAGTACGCCCTGGGTGTGCCGCGCGTGCTCAAGGATGCGGACATGTACCGGATGTGGTTCTGCTCCCGGGCCACGAAGGACTGCCCCACCTACCGGATCCGCTACGCGACCTCGTCCGATGGCGTGCAATGGACGCGACACGATGAGCAGGTGGGAATCGACGTATCGGAATCGGGTTGGGATTCGGAGATGATCTGTTACCCGTTCGTCTTCGATCATGCCGGTCGACGCTACATGCTTTATAACGGCAACGGCTATGGCAAGACGGGTTTCGGGATTGCTGTCTGGGGAGACGAGTGATTCTAATGCAGCGCTGGCGGCCCGTGATCAGGCCCATTCTCCGTTACGCAGTCGTCGGCGTCGCCTGCAATGCCATCGGTTATGCGGCCTACCTGGCATTGACGTGGCTGGGCATCCCATTCAAGCTGGCCATGAGCTTCCTGTACGTGCTTGGCATCTGCATCAGCTTCCTGGGCAACCGCAACTGGGCGTTCGAGCATCGCGGCAATGTCGTGGGGACGGCATGGCGCTTCGGCCTGGCGCACGCTGCCGGCTACTTGCTCAACCTGGCCTTGCTAACCGTGTTTGTCGACAAGCTGGGATATCCTCATCAGTGGGTCCAGGCCGCTGCCATTTTCGTTGTAGGAGGTTTCTTGTTCGTCGTCTTCAAGCTATTCGTCTTTCGTCATGATCAACCGGATGGGAACCAAGCGTGAAGATCTGTTCTGAATGCGAGACGCCGTACGCCTCGGAGCAATGGACATGCGTCCAGTGTGGACATCAGGTGGCTCGAAAGAACGGTTTTGCCGCGTTTGCGCCAGAACTCGAGGACAAGCAGGAGGGCTTCAAGGCCGACTTCTACGAGACCTACGCGCATCTTGAAAGCGGCCATTTCTGGTTCCGGGCGCGTGGCAGGTTGATTACATGGGCGCTGACGAAATATGCGCCGCGCATGCGTTCATTTCTGGAAATCGGGTGCGGTACCGGCTTCGTTCTGAGTCGGGTCGCCGTGGCGTTTCCGAAGGCCAGATTGCTTGGCAGCGAGATGTTCTCGACCGGGCTGAAGTTTGCCTCCTCTCGCTTGCCCGGTGCGGAGTTCGTGCAGATGGATGCGCGCGATATCCCTTACATCGACGAGTTCGAAGCGATTGGCGCGTTCGATGTCATCGAGCACATCGAGGCGGATACCGTGGTGCTCCAGCAGATGCACCGTGCCCTGAAGCCCGGGGGAATCATGCTGTTGACCGTGCCCCAGCATCAGTGGCTGTGGAGCCAGGTGGATGAATATTCCTGCCACGTGCGGCGCTACGATGCCGCCGACCTGCATCGCAAGGTGGAAGAGGCGGGGTTTTCCGTCGTGCGCAGCACATCGTTCGTCTCGTTACTGCTGCCGGCGATGATGATTTCACGCGGCGCCAAGAAGCAACAGCGGGGCGATACGAGCGAGACCGCCGAATTAGCGGTACCCAAGGCGCTCAATGTGCTGTTTGGTTTCGTGATGTGGCTGGAGTGTTTGCTCATCAAGGTGGGAGTGAGTTTTCCGGTCGGTGCTTCCAGGCTGCTTGTCGTCCGGAAAAAGAGTTGATGCCCCCCGACTTTGCATAACGACGTGAGTCTAGTTCGACCCGATTAAAATTTGCGTGCGAAGGCTCAAATGATGGAAGACAAAACGATCCAGTTCAATCGCCCCTACATGACGGGGAAAGAACTTTATTACATCGCTGAAGCCAAGTTCGGCAATATCCTCGCCGGTGATGGCCCGTTCACCAAGCGGTGCCATGAGTGGATGATCGAACGTACCGGTTCGAGCAAGGCCTTGCTGACCCACTCGTGCACGGCAGCGCTGGAAATGTCCGCGTTGTTGTTGGACATCCAGTCGGGCGACGAGGTCATCATGCCCTCGTTCACGTTCGTTTCCACGGCCAATGCCTTCGTTTTGCGCGGCGGCGTTCCCGTGTTCGTCGATATCCGTCCGGATACCCTGAACCTGGATGAGACGCTGATCGAGGCGGCCATCACGCCGCGCACCAAGGCAATCGTGCCGGTTCATTATGCGGGCGTGAGTTGCGAGATGGATACGATCATGGAGATCGCCCAGCGTCACAACCTGAAGGTGGTCGAGGATGCGGCGCAGGGGGTCATGGCCGCTTACAAGGGGCGGGCTCTGGGCAGTATCGGGGACTTCGGCGCCTTCAGCTTCCATGAGACCAAGAACGTCATTTCGGGCGAGGGCGGCGCATTGCTCGTCAATGATCCTGCGTATGTGTTGCGCGCAGAAGTCATCCGCGAAAAAGGCACTGACCGTAGCCGTTTCTTCCGCGGCGAGGTCGACAAATACACTTGGCAGGAAGTCGGGTCGTCATTCCTTCCAGGGGACGTGACTGCCGCGTTTCTC
The DNA here is from genome assembly GCF_002236115.1 of Pseudomonas jessenii. Taxonomy (GTDB): domain Bacteria; phylum Pseudomonadota; class Gammaproteobacteria; order Pseudomonadales; family Pseudomonadaceae; genus Aquipseudomonas; species Aquipseudomonas jessenii. The sequence continues at coordinate 194,278 of NZ_NIWT01000006.1, forward strand.
TGGGCGCAGTTGGAAGAGGCCGAACACATCACGCAGGCGCGGCTTGCCATCTGGCAGCGGTATCACGAATTGCTGGCGCCGCTGGAAACCAGCGGGGCGCTGCGCCGTCCTATCGTGCCAGCCGACTGCCAGCACAACGCGCACATGTACTACGTGCTGCTGCCCGCAGACGTGCCGCGACAACCGGTGCTCGATGGCCTCAAGCGAGAGGGAATCAATTCGGTCTTCCATTACGTGCCCCTGCACTCCTCGCCGGCTGGCCAGCGTTACGGCCGTGTCCATGGCGCCATGGACAACACGGTGAACCTCTCGGAGCGCTTGCTGCGACTGCCGTTGTGGGTAGGTATGTCGGTCGAGCAGCAGGAACGTGTGGTGGAAGTCTTGCGGGACGAACTGTGTCGCTGATTCGACAAGCACTCTTGCCGGAGTTCGGCACGATCCCGAGTCCGGGTTTTATCGCAGCAGCTTTCGGCTCGGCGCGTTCTTTGTAGCCCAGGAAGGCCAAGCACTGCGCCAGTGTGTGTGCTTGTCGCGTGGGAAACCGCCTCGGGCAAGTTGCTTTTCGTTCAGTTTGAACAGCAGGGAGGGTGCAGCGAGGTGCCAGTCAAAAAGGCTGCCGCCACCTCCAGTCAACTGAGAAGCTGTGACCAAATCCGGTGTGAAACCCCAGAAACGAAAAAGGCCCACCGTAAGGTGAGCCTAAGTCGTTGTTCTGTATGGTGCCGGCACCAGGAATCGAACCCGGGACCTACTGATTACAAGTCAGATATATTTAATAGTAAAATCAATAAGTTATGATGATTTGTCTTGCGTCATACCTAGGCCTGAGACCCTATAAGCAGCAGGCCGGTATGACCTTATTACGCTTGCTGCTCAAAGTCATAGGTGCAAGATAGGGGTCAATGTTCTTCAGCAATTTTCTCTAGGATTTCTTTTTGTAGCTGAATGATGGCGCGTTCGTCATCGTCCGAAACGGCGCCTGTCAGGTACTCAGTTCTACTATGAAATCTGGTCAGTACCTGTCTGTAAAATGCGAGTTCTTCGCCGATTGCTGACTGCATAGGGATACAGATTTCGAAAAATTGCTGTCTTGCATACGTAAGCTGCTCGTTGAAATCCCCTGGGAACCCAAAAAAAATTTCACATCCCGTATGTGTCACTTCACCGCCGTGCTCGGCTATGCGAATGGCTGCGGCATTTAGAGTGAGCAGTAGCGCATAACCTGAAGATCTTAATTTATCATTTGCGGTCGCTGGATATACATGGAGGAGTGGGCTGTAGTTCATGGATCTTATATGCCCAGACACTCTTTGATCAGCTAACGAAATCGGTTGCCAGCTGTGCGCAAAATAATTTCTAATTTTGCGCAACTGCTCTAAATCGCTGAACTGCTCCTTGGTGATAAGGCCGAGCGAGTAAACTGCTTTGATGCGTGATGAAAAATTACCCAGTGGAGCATTGAAGCCGTCCACTAGCTGATTTGATGTAGCAGTCGGAAGCATGAACGCTTTAAGCAAAGTACCAAGGGCTTCCTCTGCGAAAGCTGCTAAGGATAAAACTAATCCACGATCATCTAAGTTGTGAAGAGTATTCCCCAACGAATTCAGATCTCGGAAGATGTCGTCTTCCATCGCTTCCAATCTTTCTTCTTCCTTGCCTTCCATCAAAACAAGCTCCTGGTTGTGCTGTCATTTAACTGAGTCCGCAGAAGTGATCGGACTCGTGTATTCAATCGGCTGCTGGGGACACTATCGAAATACTTAGGTCATAGACGTCCATCATTTTCGGATCCCTGTGGCCGCTGGCTTCCTGTTTGTTTGCCCTGGTGCCGGTCGTGTCAGCGATGCCTCGCCGCTTCAAATCATGTAACGCGAAGCGATCCTCAGGATCAATGTTCCCATCCGCAATCGCCAAAGTGATGAATCGCTGTCATGCAGTGTCGAGGCTCGTTTTTCGAAGGGGGCCACCGTGGTTGGCCACGATGATAAAGCGCTTCGACGGCGCGATTGGGATTGGCGTTTTCCGACGTTCCCAAGTTCTGGCGCGTAAGGCCATTGCGCCATCCCACACCGCACGTAGGCTCGGTGTCCATCGGACAATATTGTCTAGACTGCCCTTGCGCCGGTTAGTCAGTATTCCTTCTTCCAGCTCTCTGGAGTCCGTGAGTGTCACGACCTCGATGCCACGTAGTCTGCATAGGTAGGCCAGTTCCATTGCGCTGGCCAGATACTCGGGACAACCACCTGGCTCGTTGCGGGCCAATCGCCCGCGTGCTGTGGCGCGATCAATCAGGATATGGATATGACTCGGCGCGCGCAGTCGTCCCCCCCACCACGTCTGCGGGCTAAATGTGTCGTTTTTTCTGCGTACCTGCACCCAGCCCAAACCGGCTCAGGCTGGGGGCTGTGTCCGCGAATGTGGGGTGGAAAAAGCCTGCGGATCCCTGCACGAGTGGGATGAATGCCAAGGCTTGTCACGGCGGTCTCAGGTGGCGATTTTCAGAGGTCGCTCGGGAAAGTGGTTAGTTTTTCAAAATGGGGCGGGAGGCATTCTGCAGACCCTGTATTTACTGGGGTTGCGGGATAACTTTGGGGGGGGGGTTATGGTTAGGTTGAGGGTTAGCAAATTTTAAGTTATTGATACATAAGGAATTTATTTACTGTATTTTAACATCTATAAAGGTTAGGAAATAACCCAGTGCTAACCAAAACCTAACCTACGGCACTCGTCGCAAAGCCAAGCAACACAAGGCTTTCAGGGCAGTCAGTCAAAAACTAACCGTCCTAACCGTTTTCCGATGGGTCAACATGAAAAGCCGAAAGCGCCTAGGGGGTGGGCGCTGGCACAGGTCCGTCAGATGTTGTGCACTCATGCTGGTGCGCAAACACTTCCGGACTTCAGTCACTGTCACCAAAACTGTCACCAGTTCTACGCAACGTCACCTCGATACCGCTGGAAGCCTTGAAAATAGTGGAGTGGGTGATGGGAGTCGAACCCTCGTTATCAGCTTGGGAAACTTGGGGTGGTGGGCAACAGCTCAGGTTCAAAATAATCTAGGTTGTTTCTCTTTCTGCGAAACACCTTGGAATTTCGGCTCGGGCGGCGCGCTCAGCCCAATCGCACCAATTTCAACAATCATAGGAGCCAAGCTCCTATTCTGAAAAATTGTGTGATCCTTTCCCCAGTGGATCGAAATAACGCGTGCGCCAGGCGGTGCTTTTAGTTCATCTGGTGCTGGTTGGATTCTGGTCGACCCTGCCGCTGTATAAACAATAATCCAGTCGCCTTCGTTCACATGTTCATAGCCGAACCAAAGCATGTGATCTTTAACTGGTGTCGTCTGACCTTCCAAGCCTGTTAGGCCGATAATTAGGAGAAAATCTGCAAGGTTGCAATTTTGTTCTACGAAGATCGCAATGTGCTCTTCGTTCGGAATTCCATGGTCGGCCACATGAACGATATCAAGGCTTTCAACCTGTCCAATACTCATTCTGATTTACCTCGAAATCCGAAAAAATTGACTGCGAGCAGAGCAGTTGCAGCAATGGCGATAACAACCGAAAAGTTTAGGTTGCCTTTATAGAGATCAATCGCTACTGAGAAGAGAATGGGACTCAAAAACGCGCAGGTCTGTTTAATCTTGCTTGTACTGCGCAGGCTTTCCAGTCGTTCGTCAAGCTGAACTTTCTGAATTTTGAGAGCGTTGAGTTCTTCTGTCACCGCTTCAAATTTAATCTGGATTGCAGACGCGGAAGACTTTGCCTGTTCTTTTTCATGCGAAAGATGATTCACCATCGCAGTGAACATTGGAGCGCCCAGTTCACCTCCGAACTTGTTCGGTCTAGCAGCTGCTAGACCGATCATTGCCCGTTCCATGTACTGCCCAGTTAAGGGGGGGGTCGCAGATTCCCCGATATCCTCAACGCGGCCGGCTTTTTGGGTGCCACTTACACCATTATCGGAAGCGATCGGCGCTAGGTCACTGCTGTCCATGCATTCACCTGAAAGGTTGCGGACCTGCCTATATAAATGCAGGAGGATCGAAGAAGATCTCTGACCGTGCACCCTAATGCTAATGGAAGGTGATGGGCCGTTTAGACAAGCTTATTACGTAGCTTGTTACGTTATCCACAAACGACAAGGGCCTGCATTTCTGCAAGCCCTTGTTTTGTATGGTGCCGGCACCAGGAATCGAACCCGGGACCTACTGATTACAAGTCAGTTGCTCTACCATCTGAGCTATACCGGCGTGTCAGGGCGACGATTATAGCGATTGGTTGGCTTCTGTAAACCCCTGAATTATGACTATTTTTGCGCTGGCTTCAGGTCAGGCGCGCAGCAGGGTTTTCTTGAGTTTCTGGATGGCTTGCCAGGTTCGACTGTTTTGCATCGCGCGCAGCTGTGCTTCGGCCTGTTCGGCGCGTTGCAGGGCGGCGGCGAGTTGGTGTTCGATGTCGCCGACAGGGTGGCTGAAGTTGTGGCCTTTGCAGAACTGGAACTCGTCCAGGTTGCACGGCGGGATGTCGAAGGCGGGTTTGAGGTTCAGGTGTTCTTCGGCGAGGTAGTAGGTGTTGATGCCGTCGAACAGGATGGAGTGGTAGCCGGCGTCGGTGACGAGGGTTTCCCAGGCCTGGTCGCGGGCCCAGGGGGTTTCGATAAGGATCACCCATGGCCGCCATTGGCTGAAGTCCATGCCGCGCAGGACGGTTTCTTCGTGGCCTTCGACATCGATTTTCAGGAAGTGAATGGCGCGGCCCTGGGCGTGTTCTTCGCAGATGGAGGCCAGGGTGCGGGACTTGATCGTTTGGCTGCGCACGTCCATGCCGGCGTCTCGGTGCAGTTTGGCCATGGCCGGGTCCAGGGTCGAAAGGCCGGTGCCGGCGATGCCGTAGAAGGTCAGTTCGTCAGCACTTTCCCCGGCCGCGCACTGCAGGTTGGTGTCTTTGGGGCGTTGCTGGCTCAGGGCTTCGAAATAGTTGGGCATCGGTTCGACGTTGATGCCGGTCCAGCCGTTGTCGTAGAACGCCTTGGTGACGGAGTCATGGGTGGGATCGTTTGCCCCGACGTCGATGTAGAAGCCGTTCTCGACGGTTTTGAGGGCGCGCCACAGGCGTATGTCTTCGAAATTCTGTGCGTAGGAAATGAACGTCACTGGCGCATCCTGTCGGAGGAATGTTCTTGTTCGTGGCCGCGCTGCCGGCGCCCTTGCGTGTGTGTATATCAAGAGTAATGAAAGGGTGCAATTTCCTCTGTCTGCGATCCGGGATTAGGCATTTATGTCGTTTTGATTAAATGCTTATGCACAATGCCATTGGCAGCGCACTGGGTTTAGGTCGAAATTGTGGATCCGTTCTCGTTTGTTCGCAAATACCTGTTTTTTCGATTTTTTATGCGAGTGTATAAAAAATGAACAGTGTGGATTTAGCCCTGAAACAGGCGTGGATATTGGATCCACGATTATTTCATCAACAGAGTTATCCACAGGTCGGATGTATTTAAGCGCGTTCGGCCAGGAGCAGGAAATTACGCGGCGTGAGCGGAGTTTCGCAGAAGGTGCCGACACGGGCGCTGTAGCCCTGCTCGGTGAGGAAAAGTGCCCGGTCAAGGACCAGCCAAAGCTCCAGTGGGCGTCGGAAAAGTCCGCGTAGTAGTTCAAGGTTGCGCACTTCGGCCAGTCGCTGCCAACCGGCGGCTTCGAGGGCTGGCCAATCTTGCGGGCCGATTGTGGATAACTCTTTGAGAGTGGCCAGATGATGGCAGTAATCGGCGAAGGGTTTGTCCAGCCAGGCGCTGGGCAGGGAAGGGGTTGGCAGGTACTCGTCAATGCCGCGTAGTTGCCGTTGCAGCAAGTCGAAGCCCAGGCGCCGGGCCATGGAGGTGTCGCGTTGACGTCGCACGCGGGCACCGGCGGTAACGGTTTCGCTCATGGGCAACGCGAGGTCGTCGAGGGAAAGCTGTAAGCCGGAGCCTTGGGCGGCCGAGGAAATCGGTGAGTATTGGGCAAGACTGATCCGGTTGTAGCAACACGGCGCGATGGCGAGCTGTTTGCAGCCTGTGACGCTGGCGAGTTGAATCAGCCGCACATGCAAATCACCGCAGGCGTGAAGCGCGACGGGCGTGTGATACGCACCCAGTAAACAAGCTGCGTCTGCCGCGAGCACATCTTGTTCGATATGCAGCGCATGCAGGTGATGGCGCTGGCTGAGTGCCTGGCCGCTGGTTACCAGTGCCGGGTCGTATTCCAGGCACGTCAGTTGTTGCCCCGGTTGCAGTAGGCGGCGGCCCAGATGTCCTTTACCCGAGCACCAGTCCATCCAATGCTGCGGTGCTTCAGAAAACTGCAACCGACTGGCGAAGGCTTCGATCTGTTGCCATTTGCGCCCCGGTACATCGACGTTCAACCGATGGCCCGCCGCTTCGAGTGTGCGAGCCGGCAACTCATCCACGGTACTCAAGGCAGCGGACATTGTTGCCAGGGAAGCAAAGGGCTCCGGTGCATTCAGAAGGGCAGGTTGGTTGTGAGCGTTTTCCGCGTCTTCCAGCGACCGCTTGCGTAGCCATGCGGCCAGCTCCGGGTAGGACGCTTCCCAGGGAAGATGCCGATGAGTGAACGGTCGGGGTTTCCACAGTGCCTGATGCTCTGTCAGAAAAGCATCCAGCGCAGTGAAACGGGCGAGCAGGGCCTCGCCCGTCAACACGCCGGTATCAACGCCCTTGGCAGGCATCGACGCGCAACCAGCGCTCCAGCAGCTTGAAGCCACGCACCAGCACGTAAGCCATTACCAGATAGAACATGCCCGCGGCGAAGAAGATCTCCACCGGCAGGTAGGTCCGGGCAATGATGGTGCGGGCCATGCCGGTCAATTCCAGCAGGGTCACGGTGCTGGCCAGGGCGCTGGCCTTGAGCATCAGGATCACTTCGTTGCTGTAGGCCGGCAGGCCGATGCGCGCGGCGCGCGGCAGCATGATGTAGAACAGCGCTTTTGGTTTGGACATGCCCAGTGCCCGTGCCGCTTCGATCTCGCCCGGTGGAATCGCCTGGATGGCGCCCCGCAGGATTTCCGCAATGTAGGCCGCGGTGTGCAAGGTCATGGTCGCCGTGGCGCACCAGAACGGATCGCGCAGGTACGGCCACATCGAACTGTTACGGATCGCGTCGAACTGCGCCAGGCCGTAGTAGACCAGGAACAGCTGAACCAGCAACGGCGTGCCACGGAAAAAGAAGATGTAGCCGTAGGGAAATGCCCGCACCCACCACAGGCGCGACGAGCGGGCGATGCCCAGTGGAATGGCCAGCAGCAAACCGGCGATCACGGCGATGGCCACCAGTTCCAGGGTCAGGGTTGCGCCCTGGGCCAGTTTCGGCAGCCACTTGATGATGACTTCCCAGTTCATTGGGTGCTCCTCGCGAAGCCGCGAGCGGCACGTTTTTCCAGGAAGTGCATGCCGGTCATCGCCAGCACCGTCAGGCTCAAGTACATGAACGCGGCCACCATATAGAAGGTGAACGGTTGCTTGGAGACGGTCACGCCGATTTGCGCATGACGCATGATTTCTTCCAGGCCGATCACCGACACCAGCGCGGTGTCCTTCATCAGGATCATGAACAGGTTGCCCAGGCCGGGCAGGGCGATGCGCCACATCTGCGGCATGATCAGCCTGGTGAAGATGCGCCATTTCGACAGGCCCAGGGCCACGCCGGCTTCACGATGGCCTTTGGGGATGGCGAGGATCGCACCGCGAAACACTTCCGTGGCGTAGGCGCCGAAGCACAGGCCCAACGCAATCACGCCAGCGGCGAAGGCGTTGAGTTCAAGGTCGGGGTTGCCGAAGAACTCGCCCAGGGCACGCATCAGGTTGACCGTGCCGAAGTAGATCAACAGCACCCAGAGCAATTCCGGGATACCGCGAACCAGGGTCGAATAAGTGCCGCCAAGCCATTGCAGCGGCTTGTACGGGGAAGTCTTGGCCAAGGCGCCGAGCAGACCGAGTACCAGCCCCAGGCACAAGGCCGAGAGTGCCAGTTTCACAGTCATCAGCGCGCCAGCGGCGAGCGCCGGGCCGAATCCGTAGAGGTCGATAATCATGGATTTCTTTTCAAATCGCGGCAGGCAAGGCCGAGAACCGGCGCCATCAGGCGCCGGTCAGGCAGGTCAGTATCAATAGATGCTGAACGGGAAGTACTTGTCGTTGATCTTCTTGTAGGTGCCGTCAGCGACGATTTCTTTCAGCGCGGTGTTCAGCTTCTCGCGGATCGGGTCTTTCTTGCGCACGGCAATACCGATCTTGTCGCTCTCTTCCACCGGGTCACCCTTGAACTCGTAGCTACGGCCAGCGTCGCTTTTCAGCCATTCGTAGTTGACGTACTTGTCGGCCAGGATGCCGTCCAGGCGGCCGGAAGTCAGGTCGAGGTAGGCGTTTTCCTGGGTGTCGTAGAGCTTGATGGTGATGTCGTCACCATAGTTGTCTTCCAGGAAGGTGCCGGCCAGGGTCGCGCGCTGGGCGCCGATGATCTTGCCTTTGAGCGCGGCCTTGTCGGTTTTGAAGTCGATGTCTTTCTTGGCGATGAACTGCAGCTTGTTGGAGTAGTACGGGTCGGTGAAGTCCACCGCTTGCTTGCGCTCGTCGGTGATCGACATCGAGGAGATCAGGAAGTCGAACTTCTTGGCGTTCAGGGCCGGGATGATGCCGTCCCAGTCGGAGGTCACGACGGTGCACTCGACTTTCATCTTGGCGCACAGGGCGTCGCCGATCTCTTTGTCGAAGCCGACGACATTGCCACTGGCATCTTTATTGTTGAACGGCGGGTAAGCCGCTTCGATGCCCATCTTCAGGGTTTCGGCCATGGCACCGGCGCTGAACGCCAGGGTGACGGCGGCAGCCAGGAAGACCTTTTTGTAGTTCTGCATGTGGGTAGCTCCGTTAGCGGTTGCTGGACATGAATTGTTTGCAGCGCGCCGAAAGCGGGTTTTCGAACACCTGCTGTGGCGATCCTTGCTCTTCTACCAGGCCCTGGTGGAGGAACACCACTTCACTGGAGACCTGACGGGCGAAGCCCATTTCGTGGGTCACGAGCAGCATGGTGCGGCCTTCTTCGGCCAGTGCGCGGATGACATTAAGTACTTCCTGGACCATTTCCGGGTCAAGCGCCGAGGTGGGCTCGTCGAACAGGATGACCTTGGGCTGCATGGCCAGGGTGCGGGCGATGGCCGCGCGTTGTTGCTGGCCACCGGACAACTGCGCCGGGTAGGCATGGCGCTTGTCGGCGATGCCGACCTTGGCCAGCAGGGCTTCGGCCACTTCGATGGCTTCGGCCTTGCTCTGGCCGAGCACGCGGCGCGGGGCTTCGATGATGTTGTCGAGCACACTCATGTGCGGCCACAGATTAAAGTTTTGAAATACAAAACCGATTTCGCTGCGCAGGCGATTGATCTGCTTGCCGTCGGCGGCCACCAGTTCACCGTTCTTCGCGGCCTTGAGCTTGAGTTCTTCGCCGGCGACCAGGATCTGGCCCTGGTGCGGGTTCTCCAGCAGGTTGATGCACCGCAGGAACGTGGACTTGCCGGAGCCGGAGGAACCCAGGATCGAGATCACATCGCCGTCGCGGGCGGTCAGCGAGATGCCTTTGAGCACCTCCAGCGAACCGTAGCGTTTGTGCAAGTTGCGGATTTCAAGCGCGGGCGTGGCCTCAGCCATGTGCGTTCCTCATATATGTTGCGCTCCTGCTGTTGGCGGCCTTCCTGGCGAGGCGGCCAACCTAGCATAGCGTTTCAATGGCAGCCAACAGCGCTACGGACGGTAATCGGCTGGTGTGTGGCAGGTTGTCGCATCGACGCAGCAGACTGTCGCCCCATCAACAACCGAACAGCCGTTTGAACCTTGCCTGTCGATAAAAAGCGCGGTGGCTGCCGCAAAAAAAGGCGCGATGTTGCCAGCTTTGACAGGGTGTTGGAAGCGCTATCCGGCCAAATGCACCGCTTGTGCACTTTTAATGTGCGCGGAGCCCTTTCCAGGTGTGTTTCCGGTGCGCTGATGTATTCGCAAAAGTGGGTCGCAGGGTAACGCTTTGGCAAAGTGCCATTAAATTCAAAGGGTTGCGATGACCGTCCGGTCGAGGCGAGATCGCCGGGCTAGAGGGTTTTGAAATATTTTGGCGCAATTATTGCGTGCAGAATCCAGAACGCCCTGTTGGCTTCTTTTTACGAGAAGGTCCGCCGAACGGGATGCACGCATTCGCTTCTCCTTACAAAGGTAGTTTTAATGAGCAGTACCCAAAGCTCTAATGGCCTCGAACAGGGGCTCAAACCGCGCCACGTGACCATGCTGTCGATTGCCGGGGTTATCGGCGCCGGCTTGTTCGTTGGCTCGGGTCACGCCATCGCCGCTGCAGGTCCGGCTGTTCTGTTGGCTTACGCCGCCGCCGGCATGTTGGTGGTGCTGGTGATGCGCATGCTCGGCGAAATGGCCGTTGCCTCGCCGGACACCGGTTCGTTTTCGACTTACGCCGACCGCGCGATCGGTCACTGGGCCGGCTTCACCATCGGCTGGTTGTACTGGTGGTTCTGGGTTCTGGTGATCCCGTTGGAAGCCAACGCTGCCGCGACCATCTTGCATGCCTGGTTCCCTGGCGTGGACATCTGGGCCTTCGCCCTGGTCATCACGATGCTGTTGACCGTGACCAACCTGTTCAGCGTGAAGAACTACGGTGAATTCGAGTTCTGGTTTGCCCTGATCAAAGTGTTGGCCATCATCGGTTTCATTGTTCTGGGCCTCATGGCGATCTTCGGCTTCCTGCCGGGCAGCCAGGTCAGCGGCGTTTCCCATCTGTTCGACACCCAGGGTTTCCTGCCAAACGGCATGGGCGCGGTGTTGGGTGCCATCCTGACCACCATGTTCTCCTTCATGGGCACCGAGATCGTGACCATCGCGGCCGCGGAATCGAAGAACCCTGGCAAGCAAATCTCCAAGGCCACCAACTCGGTTATCTGGCGGATCGGCTTGTTCTACCTCGTGTCGATCTTCATCGTCGTGGCTCTGGTGCCTTGGAACGACCCGGTACTGGCAAGCCTGGGCTCCTACCAGACTGTACTTGAGCGCATGGGCATCCCTAACGCCAAGATGATCGTCGACATCGTGGTGTTGGTCGCTGTGACCAGCTGCCTGAACTCGGCGCTCTACACCTCGTCGCGGATGTTGTTCTCCCTGGGCAAGCGCGGCGATGCGCCGGCCATGTCCACCCGCACCAACAAAAGTGGCACGCCATACTGGGCGGTGATGCTGTCCACTGGTGCCGCGTTCCTGGCAACATTCGCCAACTACGTAGCTCCGGCTGCGGTGTTCGAATTCCTGCTGGCCAGCTCCGGCGCCATCGCATTGCTGGTGTACCTGGTGATTGCGATTTCGCAACTGCGCATGCGCAAGCAGCGTATAGCGCGCGGGGAGAAAATTGCCTTCAGCATGTGGCTGTTCCCGGGCCTGACCTACGCGGTGATCGTCTTCATCGTCGCGGCCCTGACCATCATGCTGTTCCAGGAAGCCCATCGCGTGGAAATTCTCGCGACCGGCTTGCTCAGTGCTCTGGTGGTAGCGGCCGGCTTGCTGGTGGCTCGCCGTCGCAAACTGGAAAAGCGTGGCGCGGTAGTGCTGAACTGATCCATACCGCGTAACGCAAAACGGCCGCTGTCAGTGATGACAAGCGGCCGTTTTTGTTTGAGTCGTAACCCTTACTCGGCTTTTTCTTCCGGCGCTTCCAGCGACTCACGGTAGACATCCAGTGCGTCACCGAAGTCAGCAATGAACTGCGGTTCGCTCAGCCACGCCTGGGCGGTCTCGCGGTCCATGCCGTCGGCCCACATGCGGTAGTCGATCAGCATGTCGGCGGCCAGGTGGGTGGCGGCCATGCCTTCGTCGTCGGCGTTTTCCATGTCCAGCAGTTCTGGATGGTCGATGATGATAAAGGCCAGGTTCGTCAGCAGCACTGAGAGCATTTCGCTGCGGCTGACGGCTTCCGCGTCGCGCATTTTGCTGAACATCGCCAGGGTGTATTCCGGGATCGGCTCGGCGAGGTGGCCAAGATCATCGTCCAGCGCGGCGGGTTTACGGCCGTGGATATTGATCTGCTTGGCTTTGGCTTTTGCGCGCTTGGCGCGTTTCTGTTGCTTGTTCAGGGAGGCCATGGGAACTCAGTTCGGTTTCTGTTGGGTTTGCGCGGCAATGGCGTCGGACGCCGCCACGTAGTCGGCCTGGAAGGCCGGTGATTCGATCCACGCCAGGGCGCCGGCTTCGTCGGTTTCAGTCGACCATTGGCGATATTCGATCAGCGCAGCAAGGATGAAGTCCATCGCGCCTTCCTCGCCTTCCTGCTCATACACCAGTTCCAGCAACGGGTCTTCGAGGAAGGCCGTGCACAGGGCTTGCTGGCTGATCTTTTCGGCGTCGATCATTTTCTTGAACAGTTCGGTCAGGTCCACCGATTCGAAGTCGATGCGATCGTCGTTCGGGTCCAGTTCCACCGGCGCGGCAGCTCGCTGGGTGCGGTTCTGCTTGGCCTTGGCCTTGGCGCGGGAGGCGCGTTTTTGCTGCTTGTTGGCGGAGGCCATGGGCGTCGTTCCGTAATTCGTTGAAAGGGGCGGGTGGCTCAGCTGCGTGGCACCGTTCGCCCGGGTGTGCCGGGGACCAGTTCGCCGTTTTGCAACCAGGCCAATGCAATGGGCCATAGTGTGGCTTGGTATGCGCTGCGAAAAAAGGCGAAATGTCCGACTTCTTCTTCGCCGATGTCTTCAGGATGGATACGCAGGTGAGAGTTTGTGCTGCCGGTGAAGTAGCCGAGCAGGCGTTCGATGGCCGGGACCGTGCCGTAGGGATCGTCGCTGATGCTGATGGCCAGGGTTTGCGCGGTGACGTCGGCAAAGGGCAACTGCCCGGCGGTTTTGCTGATTGTGCGGCCGCTGGAGCGTTTCTCGTAGCGGGCAGTGGAGAGGCTCCAGTCACGGACCACGCCGGCGGGTGTATCTTCCAGCCAGCCGAGCCGTTTGCCCGGAAAGTAGCCGCACAGCATCGTCACCAGCGGCATCACCACATGCCACTTGCCGAACATCCGCCAGCGATGAGCGGGCGCATAGTCGCGCCAGTAGGCGAATTGCGCACCGACCGTCACCAGACGCCGGATCAGGTGCCCGGACGCCCCCAGACCCGCTGCACAGCCGCCAAAGCTGTGGCCGACCACATCGATAGGCTGTTGGTGGAACTCACGCTGTGCGCGCTTGAGCATCGCCTCGAAATCCAGCGTTCCCCAATCGGTCCACGAGGCTTGAAGACCCTTGAGCGATGCCGGCCGCGACTCGCCGATGCCGCGGTAGTCATAGGTGATGACATCGAAGCCGTGGACGAACAGGTAGTCGGCGAAGCGCGAGTAGTGGCGACAACGGACCGAGGTGGCGGCATTGATGATCACGACCGGACGAGCGGCGTCCCGAGAAGGGTGTCGCCAGGTGAAGCCACCGAGGACAAAGCCGTCTGCAGCGGTTTCCTTGAACGGTTCACCGGACGCAACGCGTTGCAATGGCAACTCGATTTGAGTTGGGACGAGTGAAGGCGTTTCCTGCAAATTCATCGGCGTCGGACCTTTGCGGGTAGCTGCCAACAATAGTCTTGATGTTGTTGATGAACAATCCATTGGCCTCAACGCAGTGGTTGGTCGAGCCGTCGTTCTTCAAGTGCCATCCGCTCCCGATCCAGTGCATTACGGAGTTCCTCTTCGCTCGGCAGGACAAGCTTGTACTTGCTGGCGAGCAGTTGCTCGTTTCCTTCCTGCACTGAGTAATGCACCACGGATTCATCCTTTTGCGCACAGAGAATGATGCCGACGGTGGGGCTGTCCTGCGCGCTGCGTTTCAGGTCGTCGTACATACTCACGTACATGTCCATCTGCCCCAGGTCCTGATGGGTCAGTTCACCGCGCTTGATATCGAAGATGACGAAGCACTTGAGCAGGTAGTTGTAGAACACCAGGTCGATGTAGAAGTCTTTGCTGTCGGTGCTGATGCGTTGTTGGCGGGCAATGAATGCGAAACCCTTGCCCAGTTCCAGCAAGAAGCCCTGCAATTGTTCGATCAGCGCTTGTTCGATCTCGCTTTCCTGAAGCTTGCCGGCATTGGGTAAACCAAGAAACTCCAGTACCACCGGATCACGGATGAAATCCCGAGGGCTGGCCTTCATGTTTTGAATGTGGGTGGCGGCCTCCTGCTTGACGCTGCCGCGATCGCGGCTCGCCAGCAGGCGTTCGTAATACAACGTATTGATCTGGCGCTCCAGCGCTCGGCTTGACCAGTTTTGGGTGGCTGATTCGTTCATGTACCAAAGACGAGCGCTGTCGTTGTCGACCCGAAGCAGGTGGCGGTAGTGGGTCCAGCTCAATTCGTGACGCAGTGCGTCACGAATTGGAAAGGCTTGATAGAACAGACGCATGTACCGAAGGTTGGAAGCGTCAAATCCCTTTCCGAACTCCGCAGTTAGCGTTTTGGCCAAGGTCGACGGTAACTCTTTGCCATACCTGACCCGTCGCGCGCCGTTCTGTTCGAACTCAACGATGTGCCGACCAGTTTGCCAACAGGTTTGCACTTGCACGGTGTCGGCCGCCCGAAGCACTTTCTGGCGTGCCTGAAGGATCAATTTGCCAAGGTTGCCAAGCAGTGATGCGAGATAGGGGTCGTGAGTGTCGTTGGGGGTGGGGGCCGTCATGAGGTCTTCCGCAGCAGGTTGAACAGCGAAAGAGAATGACAAGAGAGCACCTTCGAAGATGCCGGGAGTTGCTGAGAAACAGGCAGGAAATACCGGGCTCTTCGGCAGGACGGGTCCAAATCCGGGCGAGGGCTGAGGAACAAATGGCGTAGTACGTTTCGTACTCAGGCCAAATCAATCTAAAACCCCTCCCTGCGACTGGAAATCCAAAGGATGTAACGATTGGGTTCCGCAGAACCCGGGAGTCGTCATCATGAAATACCTCCATACACTCCTGTTGCCCCTCACCGCTGCAGGCATGCTGATGTTTCCAGCGATGACACCTGCCGCCAGCCTTGAGCCCATCGATAGCCAGGGGGTGCAGGTGCAAAGCCAGGAGCAAAACGGCATCACCTACCTGTCCGGCGGTATCGGCGAGGATGAGTCCAAGGCTATCCAGCAGACCACTGGCTACAACCTGCACATGACGTTCTCTGTCGGGACGGGAAATGAATACACTTCTGACGTGAATGTAGTTATTCAGAAAGCCCCGGGGCAGACCGTACTGACGCTCAATGACGCCGGTCCGCTGGTTTACGTGAAGCTGCCTGCCGGTAAATATACGGTCATTGCGACGCGTAACGGCGAAACACGGCAGGACGTTGCCGATGTTGGCAATGGTGCAGCCCGTAACCTGGTTTTCCACTGGAATGATGCGAGTTAACGAGAGGCTCCGAACCCTGAGTCCTGCGACTCAGGGTTTATCGTGATTAACACCCGCATACGCTTGGATGAGTGCAACGCGTAAAGGGTTGGTTTCTACGCTCAGCAGCTTGATGGCCAAGGCGCAGCAGACCACGATCAACATGGGTTTGATCAACCGTGGTCCGACCCGGACAGCGGCCCGTGCACCCAATTGAGCGCCGATGAAGGCCGCCAAAGCCATGGCTATGGCGATCGGCCAGATAATCACACCTTTAGTGATAAAGACCGATAGAGAGCCGAGATTACATGAGGCGTTGGCAAGCTTGGTAAAGCTCATGGCCCGCATCATGCCCAAGCCGCAGAGCAGTACAAATCCGACAATAAAGAAAGAGCCCACACCGGGGCCAAATATACCGTCGTAAAAACCCAGGATCGGCGCAACGCTAAACGAAAAAAACAGAACACTGATTCTCTTGCGTCGATCTTCATTGGCCAGCTTTGGAGAGAGCGCAAAATAGATGGCTACCAGAATCAGCATGATAGGCACGCAAACTTCCAGATAGCGCTTATCAATAGTGCTGACCAGCAAGGCACCACTGGCGCCGCCAACAAATCCGCAGATAACCAGGAAACGGCCTTCGCGCCACTCGATCATTCCTTTGCGAGCAAAGGTTACCGTTGCTGAAACTGTTGCCGAAGCGGCCTGGAACTTGTTCGTGGCAATTGCACTGATCGGATCTACACCTGCCAGGAACAATGCAGGCAAGGTGATCAAACCGCCACCACCGGCAATCGCATCAAAAAAACCGGCGAAAAAAGCGACGAGCGCCAACATGCCAATTACATCCCAAGACATTGCATTCTCTCTTTATGGTTATTGGCCGGTAATCACATGACTGGTCGTTCAACAGCTGGTGATATAAAAAAATCAGCCCTGCAGCACTAGCGGGTCTTCGGAAACAACGATGGGGCAAGAAAATTTTGAAAGTCCGAAAATACGAACCAAGACCCGTCTGTTGTCTTTGATGACATCGCGACAGTGCAGAGCCCGGATGTTATTGATGACCATGGCCGATTCCTGGTTCAGCGTGTACTCGACCGGAGTTGCTTCACCCACACCTTGGCAAAGGGCAGTGTAAGCCGCTTTCACAAAGGTCGAGGCGTTGTCATTGACCGAAAAACGATACGTGTTAAAGCGGGCTGCGAACCCTGCCTTGTCGTCGAACTCCAGAATCGAAACGTTGCGGCCATCTTCCCCTTTGCCACTGAACAAAGGAGTCACTACGAGTGAACTGGAAGTTACCCGTGGTTAGTGCGAGGCAGTTGGTGACGCCAATTTTTTCGAGTATGGGAGGTAGTGGAATGACTCGCGTAGGCTCCAGGCTCGGGTTCCACAAGGCGGAAAGTATGAGCGACGATGGAGAGGGCGAGTGCCCGTCTTTCGCGTTCACGGCGCACCAGTAGGGCGCCTCTGTATGCGGGCCAAGCGCGAGGCCGGAATGGGAACTCAGTTCCTTGATGTCCGGCTCGGCAGGGATTCTGGTCAGTCCGCCGCCCTTGAAGTTGGCTACCAGTCGAACCAGTTTTCCTTCATTGTCCATGTCGTAGGCAAAGGCACTATTACCCACCAGTTTCAACAAGATCTGATTACGGGCGGCCAGGCAAAGGACGTCGTATCGGTTTTCCAGGGATGTCTGGTCTGGTAATGCATCTGGAGGGGTGGCGTCTGAGATTTTTTGCAGCCCTTCAAAGATCAACGTGCAAACAAGGCCTTCGGAATAGGCATCCAGCAGTTCGCATTGGTCTTTCGAAAACAGGAACGTTAATTCGGTGGCTGCCAGAGAGGCTTTGGACCTGGCTCCTGGTGCTTGAGGCCCGCCGATGGCGGTCAGCTCTTTGGCCAACTTGTGCAGCAATGCTGACTGGCGGATATCAAAGCTGAAAGTCCTGATTTCTTGTTCAGTAAAAAACTCAGCAGTTTCGACGTCTGGTTGAATCACCTCAGTCATTGTCTATATCCCTGTTGTGTATCTGCTCCCGGTTATGCGGCAGCTCCTCCCCCGATTCTGCTCAATTTCATTTTCAGCGTATGTCATCCATTTCCGTTAGAGCATACGGAGTGTTCCGACAGACCCGAGAGACTGCCAGGAAGGGCCGATCACCAATGTCTGAAGCTTTTCGGGACTCAGTCACGGCCAAATTGTTCGCCATTGCAACTGATCCTGCTACCGCAAGAAAAACAAAAGGCTACCCAAGGTAGCCTTTTGTTATGCCAGTACGATCACCCTCTATCAGGCAATCAGATCGGCAGTTTGCAGGTTGCTCACCCCCACCAACTGAATTTCGAACTCAGCGGCAGTGTCGGCGTCGGTGCTGCCGTAGAGGATGCCGCCGGCGAACCGTAGCTGCCCTGCGGCATTGCTGCTGAACGCGCTGGAGCCGATGAAGCTGAACGCATCGTTGGCCACCGTCGCCAGGTTGGCGTCCAGGGTCGACAGGTCGATCTTGTCGCCTTCGATGGTCTTGAAGTCGCCAATGACATCGCGCAGGGCGGCGCCCAGGCCCATTTCACTCAAGGCATTGAAGTCGAATTTGTCGGCCCCGGTGCCACCGTAAAGCTTGTCCAGGCCCGTGCCGCCGATCAACAGGTCGTTGCCGGCTCCACCGGTGAGCGTGTCGTTGCCGGCACCGCCGGTGAGGGTGTTGGCAAGCGCATTGCCGGTCAGTTTGTCGTGATAGTTGCTGCCCGTGAGGTTTTCGAAGTTCAACAGGGTGTCGGAACCGGAACCGCCGGTGGCCTGAGCGGTGGTCAGCCCCAGGTTGACCGTGACCGCAGCAGTGGCATAGGCATAGGACAAGGTGTCGATACCGGCGCCGCCATTGAGGATGTTGTTGCCGGCCCCGGCGTCGATGACGTTGTTGAGGCTGTTACCGGTGCCGTTGGCAATGCCGGTTGCCAGCAGGCGCAGGTTCTCGACGTTGTCACCCAGGGTGTAGGCCCCAAGGAAGCTGTAGACGCTATCGGTGCCGCCGGTGCTGGCCGTGGCATTGGTTTCGCTGACGATATCGCCGGCATTGTCGACGTAGTAGCGGTCGGAGCCATCGCCGCCGATCAGACGGTCGGCACCGGCGGCGCCATTGAGTGAGTCATTGCCGACACCGCCGTTCAGATGATCATTGGCGCGGCCACCTGTAAGCGTGTCGTTGCCCGCGCCACCGTCGATGATCACGCTGCCGGCGCTGGTCCAGGTCAGGGTGTTGGCCAAGGCATCGCCTGTCAGGCTGGAAACCTTGTTGCCGCTCGCGTCAAAACGCTGGGTATAAACGTCAACTTGCCCATTGACCACCGTGGATTCCCAGGCAACCACATAGCCGCCATCGGCCAATGCAGTCACCTGGGAGAACAATTGATTGCCGGTGGTGACAGTGTTGATGCGGGTTTCGGTACCCACCTTGACGCCGCTGGCATTGAACAGTTGGCAGAAGATGCCATTTACATCACCGGTGCCTTGGCCTGCCCAGGTCACCAGATAACCGCCATCCGTCATGGCGGTGACGTTAGGTTCTTCCTGATTGCCTGCGGTGGTGGTGTTGACCCGGGTTTCTACACCCACTTTTACGCCAGCGGCATTGAAAAGCTGTGCGTAGATGTCGCCAGGGGCATCGGTTTCGTCGTTGCCATCGCCATCGTCGGGAGCCGATTGCCAGGTGACGACGTAGTTACCGCTACTCAGAACCTTGACGACGGGGTCTGTCTGATCGTCGGCCACCCTGGTATTGATGCGGATTTCTCCGCCCGATTTGCTGCCGTCGGCCTTGAACCGCTGACCGAAGATGCCGGATGTATCGCCTGTTCCGTTACCTTCCCAAACCACCATCATGCCGCCATCGGCAAGGCCGGTGACAGTAGGGCCATCCTGGTCGTACTGAGTGGTGGTAGAGACGCGTGTTTCTACGCCCACCTTTGCCCCGCTGGCGCTGTAGCGTTGCAGGTAACCGCCCCAGCCGCTGCCGTCCTGACCGTACGAAGCCCAGGACACCACAAAACCGCCGTCCTTGAGCGCGGTGATCTGCGCACTGTCCTGCATGCCGTTTCTGGTTGTGTTGACGATTGACTCACTTCCAACCTTGACGCCATTGGCGTTGTAGATCTGGACGGCGATGTCCGACATATCGTCGAAGGTATCCGATTGCCAGGCGACTACGTAGCCGCCGTTGGCCAATGCGGTAATGGTGGGATCTTCCTGTGCGCTGTTTGTAACGCTATTGACGAGGGCTGGCCCGCCTACCTTCACGCCACTGGCGTTATAGCGCTGGGTGTAGATGTAATCGGTGGTGCTTGTTCCCTGATCGCTCCACGCCACGATGTAACCGCCATCTTTCAGAGCCGTGAGGGAGGGCTCGGAATGATAGCCAGTCGTAGGATTGACGCGGATTTCGCCCAGGGTTGGCATTTGCAAATTCCTTTTACGCAAAGAGAAGGCGGGAATGACCGGCAGTTTACAGGGCAAAACGATGGCGTCAAACTGCCATCATTCAGGCGATCAGAGCGGTAGCTTCGGGCTGCTGGCCCCTGCCAGCTGTGTTTCGAACCAGGCGGCCGAGTCGGCGTCGCTGGATGTGGCTTGGGCGAGTTCTCGGCGATAGCTTCAAGAATCTCGAAAGCTGTTTTTTTGAGAGGAGGGTGTGGGAAAGGCTGGGAGGATGGGTCTGGGAAAGTATTAAGGAGACTGGTCCGGAAATGGTCCGGCGGCCATCAAATCGCAGGCAATAAAAAACCCCAAGGAATCATCTTCGCTTGGGGTTTTTCGGTATTTTGGTGCCCAGAGACGGAATCGAACCGCCGACACGGGGATTTTCAATCCCCTGCTCTACCGACTGAGCTATCTGGGCAACGGGGCGCATTAAACGGGTTTTTCAGGGGGTCGTCAAGCAAGTTTTCAAAAAAATTTTAATTATTACCGTCGCTTACGTTCCGACCCCCGATAAATCGGGGTTATTCCGACGGCGGCACGTAGCCTTCGGCCTTGGCGTAATCTTCGCCGGAGAAGTACTTGTCCATCTCGCCCTGAAGATATTTGCGATCTTCGGCGTTCATCATGTTCAGGCGTTTTTCGTTGATCAGCAGGGTCTGATGCTTTTGCCAATCTGCCCAGGCCTTGGCCGAGACGTGGTCAAAAATGTCCTGGCCTTTGGCGCCCGGGAACGGTGCGCGCTCCAGGGCAGGCAATTCTTCTTTGTACTTGCGGCACATGATGGTGCGGGTCATGACGACTCTCCTGCGTTCAATACGGCGGCCGCGCGTTCGAGCAATGTTTTGACCGGGGCGGCAAGGCCCAGGCGCGGCGGGGTGGCGAGGTTATACCAGAGCCAGTCAGCCTCGGCCACGTGATGGCCGCTCTCCTGGACCTGAACCAGCCAGGGTTCGATGGATAACTGAAAATGGCTGAAGGTGTGCACCAGGCTTGGCAATGCCTGTTGTGTGCCCAGTTCCAGCGAGTGCTGCGATGCCAGGTGCGGCAGGTCATCGAGGTCGTCGAGTTCCGGCAGGCTCCATAAACCGCCCCACAGGCCCGTGGATGGGCGACGGTAAAGCAGGATCGCGCCTTCGGCGTTGGCGAGCATCGGCATCAGTGTGCGCTTCTGCGGGATGGCTTTGCGCGGCTTGGGGATCGGGTAGCGGGTTTCCAGGCCGAGCATGTGCGCCTCGCAGCCCTTTTCCAGCGGGCACAGCAGGCAACTCGGTTTGCTGCGGGTGCAGAGCGTCGCCCCCAGGTCCATCATCGCTTGGGTGTAGGCGTTGACGCGGGTCTGCGGCGTAAAGCGCTCAGCGTTGGCCCAGAGCTGTTTGGCGACCTTCGGCTCGCCGGGGTAGCCCTCTTGCGCGGTAAAGCGCGCCAGCACCCGTTTGACGTTGCCGTCGAGGATCGGTGCGCGCAGGCCCATGCTGATGCTGGCAATGGCGCCGGCGGTGGACAGGCCGATCCCCGGCAGATCAGTGAGTTTTTCCACGTCCCGGGGAAATTCGCCGCCGTACTGCTCGACGACGATCTTCGCGGTCTTCTGCAAATTGCGCGCGCGGGTGTAGTAACCAAGGCCCGTCCACAGGTGCAGCACTTCGTCTTCCGGCGCGCACGCCAGCGCCTGGACCGTCGGCAACGAGGCCATGAAGCGGTCGAAGTAATTCAGCACGGTGCTGACCTGGGTCTGCTGCAACATGATTTCCGAGACCCACACCCGATACGGGTTGATGTCCTGCTGCCAGGGCAAATCATGACGGCCGTGGCGGTCGAACCAGTCCAGCACCGCCGTTGAAAACTGCTCGGCTCTCATCGCTTGAACATTTCCTTGAGCGCGTCTTTCAGTTTCGGGTCGACTTTGTCGCCCCATTTCTCCTCGATTTTTTCGCTGATCCTGTCGCCAGCCTGTTTGGCCGCGACCTGGCCCATGCGGTCGTTATCCAAACGGCAAGCCTTGGCGCCCAGCTCCAGCGGGCCGCGGCAGCGCAGCGGCCACTCGATGCCGACAAACTTGTCGCCCACCTGGCAAGCAGGGTCCGGCATGGCGCTGGTATCGCCTTCGACGATGATGCCGACGCGGTAGTCCATGCCCAACACCCGCAGATCGATGTCACCGTCACCGTTGACGGTCATGCCCGGGATGCGCACTTTCAGGTCCGGGTTGCTGGCCACGCCGTTACGCAAGGTCAGGTTGCCCTTGAGCTCCTGGAACGGTGTGTCCTTGCCCCGGGGCTCGCCGCTGAGAGTTTTGCGGTTGAGCGTGGCGATGCCTTTGCACAGCTGTTGCTCAAGGTTGGCGTTGAGCAGCACGCCATTGTTGATGATGAAACTGGCATTGCCGTTGAGGGTATCGATCAACGCTTTCTGGCTGTTGCCGCTGCCGGTCAGGCTGCTGTTGAGCGTGACCAGACCTTTGACGGGCGGGTTCTTGCCCTGGCTTTCGAGGATTTTTTCCGCCGGTACCCGGCTGATCTTCGTCTGCAGGTTCAGCGCCGGCACTGGTTGGCGCACATCGAGCGTGCCGGTGGTTTCGAAGTTGCCTTCGTACAGATCGCCGCGCAGGTTGGCCAGTGTCAGCAGGCCACCCTGGCCGGTGGCCTTGAGCGCAGCGTTATGAATCGGCAATTTTTGCAGGGTCAACTGGCCGAAGGTCAGGTCGGCGTCCACATCGAGCTTGCTCAAGCGTTCCACGGGCAACAGGCGGTCGCTGCTCCAGGCGTCCTTGGTCGGCGCGGGTGGCAACGGAGTGCTGCCGGCGCCGGCCATGGCATCGGCTTCAGTGCTGGCGACTTCGGCCTGGCGTACCTGCGTGGTGCTACTGGCCTCGGCGGATTTCGGCGGCAGGTAGCGGTCGACGTTGAAGGTGTCGGCCTTGAGTGCTGCGCGCAGCGATTGCTTGGCGAAATCTTCGACGGCAATGCGACCGCTGAAGGTGCTGTCGTCGACTTTCAGGTTGATGTTGTCGAGCGCCAGGCTGGTGGGTGTTGCTGCCAGACGGCTGACCAGTTCGACCTTGCTCAGGCTGCCTTCGGCCATGGCGGGGAGTTTCTGGCCGATGCTATCGACGAATTTCGCCAGGTCGAACTGGGCGATCGAGATGCCGCCACTGACTTGTGGGGTCTTGTCGAGGTCGTTGACCTTCAGTTCACCCAGTGCCCGCAGCTGGTTGGCGGAGATCTTGATGCCGGTCCACTCGGCGACATTGGCGGCCTTGTCCAGCACCAGCTGGCCCTGGGCGGAGAACGTCATGGTCTTGCCTTGCAGCGGGTCGCCGGTCACTTCACCGGACAATTTCATGTCTTCGAGCTGATAGCGCTGCAGAGCGCGTGCGATACGCACCTCACCATTGAGCTCGGTGCGCACTCGCAATGCCGGCTGGTTGGCTGACAGGAAAGCCGTGAGCTTGAGCGGAATGTTGACGGAGTCGTGAACCGCACCGGTGCTCAGCTGAATGCTTTCGGCGCTGAAGCTCTTGCCGGTACGTTCGTCGGTGTACTCGACCCGTGCGTTGTTCACGGTCAGGCTGTCGATGTCCAGGCGGATCGGCTGAGGCGGTTTTTCCGCCGAGACGCTGGCTTCGGGCGCCGGTTCGCCAGCGGCTGGCGGGGTGCTGGTCGCGCCGGTGTTGGCCGGTGCCGGCAGCTTGCCGACGTCTTCCCAATTGCCGTGGCCGTCCTTGTCACGGTTCAGGCGCAGGTTCAGGCCCTCGACACGTACGTCGCTCATCTGCACTTCACGGCGCAGCAGCGGCAGTACGCGTACCGACAGGCCTAGCATCTGCAAGTCGGCAAACGGTTCGGTCGGTTTGACCATGGTCGCGACACTGGCGTCGTGCAGTTCCAGGCCCAGCCACGGGAACAGGCTCCAGCCGATATCGCCATTGAGCGTCAGCTCGATGTGGGCCTTGTCGCGGGCAATCTGGCGGATCTCGTCTTTGTAGTCGTTGGGATCGAAGAGGTGGGTCAGGGCAAAGCCCAGCGCCACAATGATCAGCAACAGCCCGAGAAGTACCAGACCCAGGATTTTGCCGAACGCTTTCATGGGCGAGTCCTTGTAATTAGTCGAATTCAAAATTTAGCCGAGGAGTATAGCGCCCCCGAACAGACGACCGGTCAGTGATCACGCCGGCAGCACATCCAGTGGCAGTTTCAGCTTGGCGGCCAGCGCCTGAGCCTCCAGATGCCCGGCAGGCGCCAGCAGGCGCAGGGGCATGCCCGATTGCGCGGCCATTTTCTGGGCTTCGGCAACCAGACGCTCGGCAACACCACGGCGACGGGTAATTTTTCGAACACATATTTGGGACAAGTGCCAGGCGTCTTGGTGCCTTTGCAACCGGGCCGCGCCCAGCAGGCGATCGTTGAAGCGTCCGGCGATCAGTGTGCCGTCGCGCAAACAGTCTTCGATCAACTGCGCGGCCCCGGAAAAAGGGGCGAACAGCCAGTCCGGGGCGTCGCAGTAGATCTTCTGCAGATCCTGTCGATCCTGGGCAGTGGCTTGGTTCAGCGGCTCGACAATGATCGGCATGGTGATTCCTGTGAGGTCATGAAGCGATAGAGATCAGATGACGTACAAAAGGTGATGTCAGTTTGGTTTTTCTGTCACTTGCAAATGGTAACCTTTGCCCGTTCGTCCGTCCTTCTGCGACCTGTTGTCGCACAACAAGGTGCTCTACAAAAAACGGTCATGCCTGCGTGCATAAAGGCCGGGAGTGAGCTGTGGCTGGCGAACCATACAAATAATTGGGGGATACACAATGACCACGAGCATCACGGCGGACGGCTTCAGCGCCGACCAGCCTGCGTTCCTGTCCAAGGAGCGGATCATCGCCAAGCCCGGTTTCAACCGTTGGCTGGTGCCACCGGCCGCGTTGGCCATCCACTTGTGCATCGGCATGGCCTACGGTTTTTCGGTGTTCTGGTTGCCGCTGTCCAAGGCGCTGGGCATCTCCTCTCCAGTGGCCTGCGCACCGGACATGAGTTTTATCGCACAAGTCTTTTCGTCCCAGTGTGACTGGCCGATCTCGATGCTCGGCTGGATCTACACCCTGTTCTTCATCTTCCTGGGTTGCTCGGCCGCCATCTGGGGTGGCTGGCTGGAGCATGCCGGACCGCGCAAGGCCGGTGTCGTATCGGCACTGTGCTGGTGTGGCGGCCTGCTGATTTCGGCGCTGGGGGTGTATACCCACCAGATCTGGCTGATGTGGATCGGCTCCGGGGTCATTGGCGGTATCGGCCTGGGTCTTGGCTACATTTCGCCGGTGTCGACCCTGATCAAATGGTTCCCGGACAAGCGTGGAATGGCGACCGGCATGGCGATCATGGGCTTCGGCGGCGGCGCAATGGTCGGCGCCCCGCTGGCGGCGGCTCTGATGGGGCATTTCGCCTCGCCAACCAGCGTCGGCGTCTGGCAGAGCTTCCTGGTGATGGCCGCGATCTACTTCGTGTTCATGATCGGTGGCGCTCTGTCCTACCGCGTTCCGCCAACCGGCTGGAAGCCTGAAGGCTGGACGGCCCCGGCGAAAAAAGCCTCGAACGCGATGATCACTCATCGTCATGTTCACGTGAATGTGGCCTGGAAGACGCCGCAGTTCCGTCTGGTGTGGCTGGTGCTGTGTCTGAACGTATCGGCTGGTATCGGCATCCTCGGCATGGCGTCGCCGCTGTTGCAGGAAGTGTTCGCTGGCAAGTTGCTGGGCAATGACCTGGCGTTCGGCCAACTCGACGCTTCGCAACTGGCTTCGATCGCCGCCATCGCTGCCGGCTTCACCGGTTTGCTCAGCCTGTTCAACATCGGTGGGCGCTTCTTCTGGGCTTCGTTCTCGGATTACCTGGGCCGCAAAAACACTTACTTCGTGTTCTTCGCCCTGGGCTTTGCCCTGTACGGACTGATTCCGAACCTGGGTCACCTGGGCAGCATCGCGCTGTTCGTGGCGGCGTTCTGCATCATCCTGTCGATGTATGGCGGTGGCTTCGCGACTGTTCCGGCGTATCTGGCGGACCTGTTCGGTACGCAAATGGTCGGTGCGATTCACGGTCGTCTGCTGACGGCGTGGGCTGCTGCCGGTGTGCTCGGTCCGGTGCTGGTGAACTATCTGCGTGAATATCAACTAAGCATCGGCGTCGAGCGTGCGGCGGCTTATGACATCACCCTGTACATCCTCGCCGGCCTGCTGGTGCTGGGTTTCCTGTGCAACCTGCTGGTGCGTCCGGTGGCGGACAAGTACTTCATGACCGACGCCGAACTGGCCGCCGAACAGGCGCTGGGCCATGACAAAGGCGCCGACAGCAGCACCGTGCTGGAGTGGAAAGCCGCGCCGGGCACCAAACCGCTGGCGATTGCGGCGTGGCTGGTGGTGGGCATTCCGCTGGCGTGGGGTGTCTGGGTGACCTTGCAGAAGACGGCGGTGCTGTTTCACTAACACCAGTTTCAACCCGAAACCTGTGGGAGCGAGCTTGCTCGCGATAGCGGTCTGACAGTCAGCAAAAATGTTGAATGTGATGGCCCTATCGCGAGCAAGCTCGCTCCCACATTTTTTTGTGGTGTGCCAAATGGCTTGTATGGACATGTACATCGCCGGCACCCCCGAATTCATTCCGTCAGCGATATCACCTCTCGTGTTTCTGTTTCGGCCCCGCACGCCTATAATGGCTGCCTTTTTCGCCCAATGATTTTGCGGAGCTGGTGATGGCCGAACGTAAGGCGTCTGTCGAGCGCGACACTCTGGAAACCCAGATCAAAGCCTCGATCAACCTCGATGGCACCGGAAAGGCCCGATTCGATATCGGTGTTCCTTTTCTTGAGCACATGCTGGACCAGATCGCCCGTCACGGGCTGATCGACCTGGATATTGTCAGCAAGGGCGACCTGCATATCGATGACCACCACACGGTGGAAGACGTCGGTATCACCCTCGGCCAGGCGTTTGCCAAAGCCATCGGCGACAAAAAAGGCATCCGTCGCTACGGCCACGCCTACGTGCCGCTCGATGAAGCGCTGTCGCGGGTTGTGATCGACTTCTCCGGCCGTCCAGGCCTGCAGATGCATGTTCCGTACACCCGCGCCACCGTCGGCGGCTTCGACGTTGACCTGTTCCAGGAATTCTTCCAGGGCTTCGTCAACCATGCATTGGTCAGCCTGCACATCGACAACCTGCGTGGCACCAACACCCACCACCAGATCGAAACCGTGTTCAAGGCTTTCGGCCGCGCTCTGCGCATGGCCGTCGAGCTCGATGACCGCATGGCCGGGCAAATGCCATCGACCAAGGGCGTTCTGTAATGCAGACAGTCGCGGTAATCGATTACGGCATGGGCAACCTGCACTCGGTGGCCAAGGCCCTCGAGCACGTCGGTGCCGGCAAGGTGCTGATCACCAGTGATGCCAACGTGATTCGCGAAGCCGATCGGGTGGTTTTCCCCGGTGTCGGCGCGATTCGCGATTGCATGGCGGAGATCCGTCGCCTCGGCTTCGATTCACTGGTGCGTGAAGTCAGCCAGGACCGTCCGTTCCTTGGCATCTGCGTGGGCATGCAAGCCTTGCTCGACACCAGCGAAGAGAACGACGGTGTCGACTGCATCGGGCTGTTCCCGGGCGCGGTGAAGTTCTTCGGCAAAGACCTGCATGAAGACGGCGAACACCTGAAAGTCCCGCACATGGGCTGGAACGAAGTGAAGCAGAAGGTCAGTCACCCGCTGTGGCACGACATTCCGGACCTGGCGCGGTTCTACTTCGTGCACAGCTACTACATCGCTGCCGCCAACGCGCGGCAGGTGGTGGGGGGCGGTCACTACGGTGTCGATTTCGCCGCAGCGCTGGCCGAAGGTTCGCGTTTCGCCGTGCAGTTCCACCCGGAGAAAAGCCATACCCATGGCCTGCAGTTGCTGCAGAACTTCGCCGCGTGGGACGGTCGCTGGTAAATGGCCGTCAAGAAGAAGCCGCCGATTCTGACCCTCACTCCCGAACAGGAGAGCGAGGCCAATCGCAAGATCAAGCGTTTCATGGAAGACCGCTTTGAGCTCGACCTCGGCTCGTTCGAGGCGGCGGAGATTCTTGAGCTGTTTACCCGTGAAATTGCTCCGCACTATTACAACAGGGCGATTTTCGATGTGCAGGCGCACCTCAAAGAGAGGTTCGAAAGCATCGAAAGCGACCTGTGGGCGCTCGAGAAAAACTGATTTCCGAGCCAAGCTGAACATTCGAATTTGAAGGTTTGCCAGATGCTGATTATTCCCGCTATCGATCTTAAAGACGGTGCCTGTGTCCGTCTGCGCCAGGGCCGCATGGAAGATTCCACAGTGTTCTCCGATGACCCGGTGAGCATGGCTGCCAAGTGGGTGGAGGGCGGTTGCCGTCGTCTGCATCTGGTCGACCTGAACGGCGCCTTCGAAGGCCAGCCGGTCAACGGCGAAGTGGTCACTGCCATCGCCAAGCGTTATCCGAACCTGCCGATCCAGATCGGCGGCGGTATCCGCTCCCTGGAAACCATCGAACACTACGTGAAAGCGGGCGTTAGCTACGTGATCATTGGCACCAAGGCCGTGAAAGATCCGGCCTTTGTTGCAGAAGCCTGCCGCGCGTTCCCGGGCAAAATCATCGTGGGCCTGGATGCCAAAGACGGTTTTGTCGCCACTGACGGCTGGGCTGAAATCAGCACCATCCAGGTGATCGACCTGGCCAAGCAGTTTGAAGCCGACGGCGTGTCTTCGATCGTTTATACCGACATCGCCAAAGACGGCATGATGCAGGGCTGCAACGTACCGTTCACCGCGGCACTGGCTGCTGCAACAAAGATCCCGGTGATCGCTTCCGGCGGCATCCACAACCTGGGTGACATCAAGACCCTGCTCGACGCCAAGGCGCCAGGCATCATCGGTGCGATCACAGGCCGTGCGATCTACGAAGGCACCCTCGATGTCGCTGAAGCGCAAGCTTTCTGCGATTCGTACAAAGGCTGAGGACTGATCATGGCGCTGGCCAAACGCATCATCCCTTGCCTGGACGTGGACAACGGCCGGGTGGTCAAGGGTGTGAAATTCGAAAACATCCGCGACGCCGGTGACCCGGTGGAAATTGCTCGACGCTACGACGAGCAGGGCGCCGACGAGATTACCTTTCTCGACATCACCGCCAGCGTCGATGGCCGCGACACTACGCTGCACACCGTCGAGCGCATGGCCAGCCAGGTGTTCATCCCGCTGACCGTGGGCGGCGGCGTGCGCACCGTGCAGGACATCCGCAACCTGCTCAATGCCGGCGCGGACAAGGTCTCGATAAACACCGCAGCGGTGTTCAACCCGGAATTTGTCGGCGAAGCCGCGCAGCATTTCGGTTCGCAATGCATCGTGGTGGCTATCGACGCGAAGAAGGTTTCCGGACCGGGCGAAACCCCGCGCTGGGAAATCTTCACCCATGGCGGTCGCAAACCAACCGGTCTCGACGCCGTTGAGTGGGCGAAGAAAATGGAAGGCCTGGGCGCCGGCGAAATCCTGCTGACCAGCATGGATCAGGACGGCATGAAAAACGGCTTTGACCTGGGCGTCACCCGCGCCATCAGTGATGCACTGGGCATTCCGGTGATCGCCTCTGGCGGTGTCGGTAACCTGCAACACCTGGCCGACGGCATTATCGAAGGCCACGCCAGCGCGGTACTGGCGGCGAGTATTTTCCACTTCGGCGAATACACCGTGCAGGAAGCCAAGGCCTATATGGCAAAACGCGGCATCGTGATGCGCTAAGCACCAAAAACGATACAGGCCAGTGGACACCATGGCGTACCCAAGGCACTCTTGGGTACGCCATGGATTTCGGTAGCCAGACATGCTTAAACGCTTTCTTCTCGTCCTTGCCAGCGCCTCTCTGTTGTTGATCAACGGAGCAAACGCTAAAGACAGCCCCGATACCGACCTGGTGTTGCTGACGGAAAACTTCCCGCCGTACAACATGGCGAAGAACGGCAAGAACTTCGCTCAGGACGAGAACATCGATGGCATCGCCACCGATATCGTCCGCGAGATATTCAAGCGCGCCGACATTACCTACAGCCTGACGCTGCGTTTCCCTTGGGAGCGAATCTACAAACTCACCCTGGAAAAACCCGGTTACGGCGTATTCGTCATGGCGCGCCTGCCCGATCGCGAAAAACTCTTCAAATGGGTCGGCCCGATTGGCCCGGACGACTGGATCATGCTGGCCAAGGCTGACAGCAAGATCACCCTCGAAACCTTGAATGACGCGCGCAAATACAAGATCGGCGCCTACAAGGGCGACGCCATTGCCGAGACGCTGGCCAAGCAGGGACTCAATCCGATTGTTGTACTGCGCGACCAGGACAACGCGAAAAAACTGGTCAACGGGCAGATCGACCTGTGGGCCACTGGTGACCCGGCCGGGCGCTATCTGGCGCGCCAGGAAGGGGTTAACGGGTTGAAAACCGTATTGCGTTTCAACAGTGCCGAACTGTACCTGGCACTGAACAAGGACGTGCCGGACGAGACGGTTGCCAAGCTCCAGGCGGCGCTGGATCAGATGCGCAAGGAAGGTCGGGTGGACGAGATAATGGCGCAGTATCTGTAGGATTCAATACCAACCCGTTAGCCATGCCCGGACCACTGTGGGAGCGAGCTTGCTCGCGATGACGGTCTGCCAGTCGATAGAGATGTTGAATTTGATGGCGCCATCGCGAGCAAGCTCGCTCCCACAGTAGTTTTGTGGTGCCGCAGACTCAGCGGTACACCCCATCCTTGCCATGCGCCGCCGTCGCCCGGTTTCCGCGCACGCTGATCATCTGCCGGATATCAATCCACTCGATCCCCTGAGCCTTGAGCTTGGGTAGTTCGCGTTCCAGTACCGCCAGCGTCTGTGGATACGGATGCCCGATCATCACCGCCGAACCCTGCTTGCGCGCGAGGCTGATCGCGGTTTGCAACTGGGTCAAAATCGCTGCTTCAGTACGCTCATCGTCGAGAAATACATCCCGTGAAACGCTCGCCAAACCGATCTTCTGCGCTTGGGCAGCGGCTACGGTCTGCGCGCTGGTGCGGCTGTCGACAAAGAACTTGTGCCGTCGCTGCAAGGCCGCCATCAGCCAGGCCATGGCCGTTGGTTGTGCGGTCATGCGGCTGCCCATGTGGTTGTTGATGCCGCTGGTGTACGGGACCATTTTGAACGCGGCGTTCAGGCGTTTTTCCAGCTCATCGACGGGCAGTTCGGGATGCCAGGCGAACGGTCCTGTGGCCGGATCCATGGGCATGTGCAGAATGACGATCTTGCCGGCGCGATGGGCTTCGCGGGCGAATTTGGTGGCGTGGGGTGTATCGGGCATGATCGCCGCAGTCACCGGGCCGGGCAGGGCCAGCACGCGGCGATCCCGGGGCAGGTTCTGCCCCAGGTCATCGATGATCAGGCTCAGGTAGGCTTTGTGGGACGTCGATCCGGCGGGTTCTGCATGAACAACACCCGCCAGACAACACAGCAGACCGATCAGCAACCGCAGAAACATCTCAACGGCCGGACGTGATGCTCAGCCCTTTGAGCAGGCTCAGGGCCTGGGCCAGTTGGTAATCATCGTCCTGCGGCATCGGCTTGGCTTTGCCGCTGGAACCGGTCGGTTTGTCGACACCGCCGTTGCCGTTGCCCAGGTGACCCTGCAAGTCCGCTTCCTTGAAGTAATCGCTGTCCTGCTCGCTGGTGATCTTGGCCTTGCGCACTTCGATGTCCGGGACGATGCCCTGGGCTTGGATGGAGCGGCCGTTCGGCGTGTAATACAACGCTGTGGTGATCTTCAATGCGCGTTCATTGTTCAGCGGCAGCACGGTTTGCACCGAGCCCTTGCCGAAACTGGTGGTGCCCATCAGCACGGCGCGTTTCTGGTCCTGCAGGGCGCCGGCGACAATTTCCGAAGCCGAGGCGCTGCCGCCGTTGATCAACACGACCATTGGCACGGCTTCGCTTTCGTCCTTGCCGGTGGCAGAGAAACGCAGCTCGGAGTTGGCGATACGGCCCTTGGTGTAAACGATCAGGCCCTTGGTGATGAAGTGGTCGACCACCTCCACCGCTGCCTGCAACACCCCACCCGGGTTGTTGCGCAGGTCGAGAATGATGCCCTTGAGCTTCTTGCCGTTGTCTTTGCGCAGCTTGGCCAGGGCCTTGGAAACCTCTTCACCGGTCTTGACCTGGAACTGGGTGATGCGGATGTAGCCGTAGCCCGACTCCAGCAGCTGGCTCTTCACGCTCTTGACCTGGATGACGGCGCGGGTCAGGGTCACGTCGAACGGCGTGCCGCCATCGCGCACCAGAGTCAGGGTGATTTTCTGGCCGATCTTGCCGCGCATCTTGTCCACGGCTTCGGTCATGCTCTGGCCGCGAGTCGGCTGGCCGTCGATCTTGACGATGAAGTCGCCGGCCTGAATACCGGCCTTGGAGGCCGGAGTGTCGTCAATCGGTGACACCACCTTGATGAAGCCGTCTTCGGCGCCGACTTCAATGCCCAGGCCGCCGAATTCACCGCTGGTGCTTTCCTGCAGCTCGGCGAAATCTTCAGGACCCAGGTAGGCGGAATGCGGATCGAGGTTGCTGAGCATGCCCTTGATGGCGTTTTCCAGCAGGGTCTTGTCGTCCACCGGTTCGACATAAGCGGCCTTGATCCGGTCCATCACCTCGGCAAAGGTGCGCAACTCATCCAGCGGCAGCGGCGCCTTGGTGGTCGCGGCAGTGCCCGCAGGCGCAACCACCGGCGCTGGTTGAGCGGCAAACGCCAGAGGCGCGCCGATCACCAGGGCGATCGTCAGGGCCAGCGAGGTAAGGCGGGACAAATGCAGCATGTCGAACGAACTCCTAATGTAGGTGACTCTACGCCTATCCTTGCGCGTGGCACCATTGCGCAGGGTCACTCGGGTGACCCTGCTGACGAATTGCGAAATACAGCGCTGGTGTGTCCTGCCCGCCACTGCTACCGACAGTGGAAATAGGCTCACCGGCTTTTACAACGTCACCGGCAGACTTGAGCAGCGTCTGGTTGTGACCGTACAGACTCAAATAACCATTGCCGTGGTCGAGGATCACCAGCAGCCCGGCGCCGCGCAACCAGTCGGCGAACACCACGCGACCACCGTGTACGGCACGCACCGCACTGCCGGCAGACGCGCCGATCATCACGCCATCCCACTTGGTCCGGGCATCGTCGCCTCGGCTTTCACCGTAGCGCGCCAGCAGTCGACCATCGACAGGCCAGGGAAGTTTGCCGCGGGTTGACGCAAACGGACCGCCAAAGGTTTCGCCGGAACTGGAAACCAGTGCGCCAGGTGTCGATCTGACCGGTTTGCGTGGGGCATCGTCGCTGGCATCTGCCTGCGCCTGGGCCTCACGTAAACGCTTTTTTTCGGCTTCCTGCTGGGCAATCAGCGCTTTTTGTCGCGCTTCTTCTGCCTCACGGGCCTGGCGTGCCAGAGTTTCTTCAATGGTTTTAAGGACTTTAGACAGGTCTGCCTGATCCTGCTCGCGCGCCGCCAGTTTCTGATCGCGGGCCTTTACGTCGTCATTGAGCTTGGCCAGGACTTGCTGGCGCTCCTTGCGGACTTTCTCGAGCTCATCACGCTGGGTGTCGAGGCTGCTTTGCTGCACCAGCAGTTGCGCCTGCTGCATGGCGATGTCTTTCTCGACATTGGACAGTTGGCGCAGGGTTTCGTTGAAATTCTTCAACTGCTCCAGGCGAGCCTGGCTCAGGTAATCGTAATAGGTGAGGGTACGGGCAAATCTTTCAGGATTCTGCTGGTTGAGCAGCAGCTTGAGGTATTCCTGGCGACCGTTCTGATAGGCCGCCCGGGCCTGAATGGCGATCAGTCGTTGCTGTTCAATGCGCGCGCTCTGGAGTTTTTTTTTCTCTGCATCGAGTCGCTGCAGCTCGGCTTCGCTTTTCTTCAGCTCTTTTTGCAGGGCTTCGACCTGCTTCTCGAGCTTGCCCATTTCGGTTTCGGTGCCCTTGAGCTCTTTCTGCACACCGGACTTTTCTTCCTGCAGCTTGCCCAGCAGCTTCTTCAGCTCGGCAATGTCCTGACGCGTGGCGTCCAACTGTTGTTGGGTATCTGCGCGCTCGTCAGCAAAGGCCGGTTGGAGCAGGCATGTCAGAGCTAGGGCTATCAGGACGCGAAGCATAGGGGCGGGCGGCACCAGGGAAAGGGACGGCCTAGTATGCCCGCCATGGGCAGCAAAAAAAATGCCCATTTCTGACTGTGTGATGACTGGAGCGAGCGACAGACTGAATTCCATTTCGAAAACTCCATAAACCATTGTGGGAGCGAGCTTGCTCGCGATGGCGTCCGATCATTCAACATAGATGTTGGCTGTCAGATTGCTATCGCGAGCAAGCTCGCTCCCACAGGGTTTTTCAGTGTTCGGGATATCCCGGTTACACCAGAATCGAAGTCCCGGTCATTTCCTTGGGTTGCTCAAGGCCCAGCAACTTCAGCATGGTCGGCGCCACGTCCGCCAGCACGCCGCCTTCGCGCACCTTCAGGTCGCGCTTGCCGACATAGATGAACGGTACCGGCTCGGTGGTGTGCGCAGTGTGCGCCTGGCCGGTGGTTTCATCGGACATTTGCTCGACGTTGCCATGGTCAGCGGTGATCAAGGCTTCGCCGCCGACTTTTTCCAAGGCATCGACGATGCGACCCACGCACAGGTCCAGGCATTCAACGGCCTTGACCGCCGCTTCGAACACGCCGCTGTGGCCAACCATGTCGCCGTTGGCGTAGTTGACCACGATCACGTCGTAACGCTGGTTTTCGATGGCGTCGACGATGCGGTCGGTGACTTCCGGTGCGCTCATTTCCGGCTGCAAGTCATAGGTGGCGACTTTTGGCGACGGAATCAGGATGCGTTCTTCGCCCGGGAACGGTTCTTCGCGGCCGCCGGAGAAGAAGAAGGTCACGTGGGCATATTTTTCGGTTTCGGCGATGCGCAGTTGGGTCTTGCCATTTTTCGCCAGGTAGTCGCCCAGCACGTTTTCCAGGCTGCCGGCGGCGAAGGCCGACGGGGCAGGAATGCTGGCGGCGTATTGGGTCAGCATGACGAAACCGGCCAGTTTCGGCTGGCGGGCACGCTCGAACTCACTGAAGTCGTCTTCGACGAACACGCGGGTCAGCTCGCGGGCACGGTCGGCGCGGAAGTTCATGAACACCACGGCATCACCGTCTTCGACTTTTACCGGCTCACCGATGGAGGTGGCCTTGACGAATTCGTCGCTCTCGCCACGCTCGTATGCCGCCTGCAGGCCTTCCTGAGCGGTGGCGGCGTTGAATTCGCCCTGGCCATCGACAATCAGGTTGTAGGCCTGGGACACGCGGTCCCAACGGTTGTCGCGGTCCATGGCGTAGTAGCGGCCGATGATGCTGGCGATCCGGCCTTTGCCCAGGGCCTGGAAGGTCGCGTCGAGCAGTTCGATCGACGACTGCGCGCTTTTCGGCGGAGTATCGCGGCCATCGAGGAAAGCGTGCAGGTAGATGTTTTGAGCGCCGCGCTTGAAGGCCAGTTCGGCCATGGCAACCAGGTGATCCTGGTGGCTGTGTACGCCGCCATCGGACAGCAGGCCCATGAAGTGCACGGCTTTGCCGGCGGCGACCGCTTTGTCCACGGCAGCGCAGATGGTCGGATTCTCGAAGAACTCGCCGTCGCGGATCGATTTGGTGACGCGAGTGAAGTCCTGATACACCACGCGGCCGGCGCCCAGGTTCATGTGACCGACTTCGGAGTTGCCCATCTGGCCGTCCGGCAGGCCGACGTCCATGCCGCTGCCCGAGATCAGGCCGTTCGGCACGGTGGCCCACAGGCGGTCCAGTACGGGCTTCTTCGCGGCGAAGATAGCGTTGGATTCAGGGCTGTCACTGTGACCGAAGCCGTCGAGAATCATCAGGACCAAAGGTTTAGGCGTGGTAGTCATGGAATCCACTCGTGGCTGAGATAAAAAGGAGCAATGGAAAAGGGAGTGGCAGTTTAAAGCGAAGTTCCGGCCGCGTCACCGCCGGACGGGGTTTGGCCCACCATAGTGGCTGTGTATACTGGCCGACATTTTAACGCCCTGGAACCTCCTTCGATGGTTGCTAACCTGATTCAATTCGCCACTAACCACTACATTCTCGTCGGTATCTTCGTCGTACTGCTGGCGTTGCTGATTGCCTATCAAATGCAGGGCGGCGGCCGTAGCCTGAGCACCGGCGAACTGACCGGGCTGGTCAACAAGGACGCAGGCGTAGTGATCGACATTCGTCCGACCAAGGATTTCGCCGCCGGTCACATTGTCGGCGCGCTGAACATCCCTCAGGACAAACTGACCGCACGTGTAGGTGAGCTGGAAAAGCACAAGGCCAAGACCATCATCCTGGTCGACGCCATGGGCCAGACCGCCGGCACCCACGCCCGCGAATTGATGAAATCCGGCTTCACCGCCGCCAAGCTGTCCGGCGGTATCTCCAGCTGGAAAGCCGACAATCTGCCGCTGGTGAAGTGATATGAGTAGCGTCGTCGTCTATTCCAGCGATTACTGCCCTTACTGCTCGCGAGCCAAGTACCTGCTCGAGAACAAAGGTGTGGCCTTCGAAGAGATCAAGGTCGATGGCAAGCCGCAGGTGCGCGCTGCGATGGCCCAGAAGGCCGGGCGTACGTCCGTGCCGCAAATCTGGATCGGCAGCACCCACGTGGGCGGTTGTGATGATCTGTTCGCCCTGGAGCGTGCCGGCAAGCTCGACGCGCTGCTCAGGGCCTGACGGCAATACCCCAAACAAGCAAACCTAAAAGAACCCTGGATCAAGAAGGATCTGCGATGACTGACCAACAGAACACTGCTGCGAACGAAGAAGAAACTGCACCGCAATTCTCCTTGCAGCGCATTTATGTGCGTGACCTGTCCTTCGAAGCTCCGAAAAGCCCGGCGATCTTCCGCCAGCAGTGGGAGCCGAGCGTCGCTCTGGATCTGAACACCCGTCAGAAGACGCTGGAAGCCGACTTCCACGAAGTCGTGCTGACCTTGTCGGTTACCGTGAAAAACGGTGACGAAGTGGCGTTCATCGCTGAAGTGCAACAGGCCGGGATCTTCCTGATCAAGAACCTGGATGACGCTTCGATGAGCCACACCCTGGGTGCGTTCTGCCCGAACATCCTGTTCCCGTACGCTCGCGAAACCCTGGATAGCCTGGTGACCCGCGGTTCGTTCCCGGCACTGATGCTGGCTCCGGTGAACTTCGATGCGCTGTATGCGCAAGAGCTGCAACGCATGCAGGCTGCTGGCGAGACTCCGACCGTTCAGTAAAAGCGTATCAATACTGTGGGAGCGAGCTTGCTCGCGATGAGGTCACCAGCTTCAACATCAATGTTGACTGATGCACCGCCATCGCGAGCAAGCTCGCTCCCACATTTTTTTGGGGGTTACTTGAAGTCGTTCTGACGCCAGGCTTCGTAAACGGCCACCGCCACGGTATTGGACAGATTCAGGCTGCGGCAGCCCTCGCGCATCGGCAGGCGCAGGCGTTGCTCGCCGGGCAGGGCATCCAGCACTTCGGCGGGCAAGCCACGGCTTTCCGGGCCGAACAGGAATGCGTCGCCCGGGGCGAAGCTGGCATCGTGGAACGGCCGCGAACCCTTGGTGGTGAAGGCGAACAGTCGTGGATGGCCGAGGCTCTCCAGGCAGCTGGCAAGGTCCGCGTGGCGTTGCAGGGTGGCATACTCGTGGTAATCGAGGCCGGCCCGGCGCAGGCGCTTGTCGTCCATCTCGAAGCCCAGCGGTTCGATCAAATGCAGGTGGCAGCCACTGTTGGCGCACAGCCTGATAACGTTGCCGGTATTCGGCGGAATTTCTGGTTGGAAAAGGATGACGTGAAACATGCACGGCTCCGAAGGCAAAGATGACGCGCATTCTACGCCGCCAGAAGGCGTGCGTTCGAAACTATTCCTGCGGGTAATGGGCTCGCTGGCGATTGTCGGGGTGATGGTCGGGATGATGATCGGTCGCCTGACCACGCCAGACCCCAGTCAGTTGCAGCAGGTGGAAGTGACGAACGACGGGCTGGTGGTGTGGTTCAACAATGAACCCAAGACCCACGGCGAAATTGTGGACGGCAGTGTCGCGCTGCTGTTTGGCGCCGAGGGCAAGGCGCATAAAGGTCAGCTCAAGCTCGGCGGCAAGGACGTGAACTGGCGGGTACGTTTGAGCGATGGGGGGTTGTTGCTGACACTGGTAGCGGCCCGGCCCCTGCGGGGCGAATGGGTCGGTAGCGAGGTTGATGACCGCTGGCGGCTGGAGATCCATCTCCGGGAGCAATAAAAGAGGGAATCCCCGGCCTGCCTGTACCAAGGTTCCCGAAACGGGAGGCTCGTCGCGAGTGCGGTGTGAGCCTGGTGTAAAGAAGGAACCCCTGACCTGCCTGTATCAAGGGCCCCAAAACGGCTGGGCTCGTCGCGGGTGCGGTGTGAGCCCGATGTAAAGAGGGGAATCCCCGGCCTGCCTGTACCAAGGTCCCCGAAACCGGGTAGGTGAACTGATTCACTTGAAAGGGTTATTGCAGGGGGCATGCCAGGTTTTAACAGCTTGGAACAAAAAATCGCTTTGAAGCGCTGAAAGCCCCGAGATCCGGGGCTTTTGTGTTTTTGGGTGGCGGGTAGTATCGGGTTTTATGGCGAGGTTTCAGGACAGTGGTTGTGCGCGATTGCGGTTCACGGTGCATTGCGGCGGTGCACTGATAACCCAAAAAGCATCGCGAGCAAGCTCGCTCCCACAGGGTTCGATGGTGTCTGCACGATCGTGAAAACACCGAAAATCCACTGTAGGAGCGAGCTTGCTCGCGATTGGGCCTAAAGATCAGCGAAGTACTAAAGGCTGTTTAGCCCTCATCCCCCTCATCATCATCCCCGCCATCAACCTTCATCCCCAATTCCTTGATCTTGCGAGTCAGGGTGTTGCGTCCCCAACCCAGCAAGACGGCGGCATCACGGCGGCGACCGGCGGTGTGCTTGAGGGCGGTCTCGATCATAATCCGCTCGAAGGCCGGTACGGCGCTGTCGAGCAGGCTTGACTGACCACGGGCCAGCGCCTGGTCGGCCCACTGGCGCAGGGCCTGTTCCCAGTTGGTCACGGGCGCCGAGTCCTGAGGCAGGCTCAGCAGCTCCGGCGGCAGGTCACCGATGTGCACTTCGCGTCCCGAAGCCATCACCGTGATCCAGCGGCAGGTATTCTCCAACTGCCGCACGTTGCCGGGCCATGGCAAGTTCTTCAGGTATTCCTCGGTTTCGCTTTTCAGCAGCTTCGGTTCGACTGCCAGTTCCTGGGCAGCGCGGCCGAGGAAGTGCTTGGCCAGGGTCGGGATATCTTCGCGGCGATCCGACAGGCGCGGGATATGGATGCGGATCACGTTGAGGCGATGGAACAAGTCCTCACGGAATTTCCCGGCATGCACCAGGGTTTCCAGATTCTGGTGAGTCGCGGCGATGATGCGCACATCGACCTTCACCGGCACGTGACCGCCGACGCGGTAGAACTCGCCGTCGGCCAGTACCCGTAGCAAGCGGGTCTGGGTGTCAGCGGGCATGTCACCGATTTCGTCGAGGAACAGCGTACCGCCGTCGGCTTGCTCGAAACGCCCGCGACGCAGGTTGGCCGCGCCCGTGAACGCGCCTTTCTCGTGGCCGAACAGTTCGGATTCCATCAGGTCTTTGGGGATCGCCGCCATGTTCAGCGCAATGAACGGCGAAGCGGCGCGCGGGCTGTGGCGATGCAGCGCGTGGGCCACCAGTTCTTTACCGGTACCCGATTCACCATTGATCAGCACGGTGATGTTGGAGTGGCTCAAGCGTCCGATGGCGCGAAACACTTCCTGCATCGCCGGCGCTTCGCCGATGATTTCCGGGGTGCGGGTCAGGGTCGGGGCAACTTCCAGGCCTTGTTGTTCCTGAGCGTGCTGGTTGGCGCGCTTGACCAGGGAAACCGCTTCATCAACGTCGAACGGCTTGGGCAGGTACTCGAAGGCGCCGCCCTGATAGGACGCGACAGCGCTGTCCAGATCGGAGTGCGCGGTCATGATGATCACTGGCAGCCGCGGGTGCTGTTCGCGAATCCGCGCCAGAAGCTCCAGACCGCTGGCGCCGGGCATGCGGATGTCGGAAATGATCACGTCCGGCTGCTGGCGCGCCAGACGGCTCATCACGCCATCGGCGCTGTCGAAGCTTTGCGTGGTCATGCCTTCCTGTTGCAAGGCTTTTTCCAGGACCCAACGGATAGAACGGTCGTCATCGACGATCCACACGGTTTCACTACGGCTCATGTCGATGTGGCTCCTTGTTCCAGTGGCAGAAAGATCGAGAAGGTGGTGTGGCCGGGGTGGCTGTCACATTCGATCAGGCCCTGGTGCTGGCTGATGATGTTCTGGGTAATGGCCAGGCCCAGCCCGGTACCGTCCGGGCGACCGCTGACCATGGGGAAGAAAATGGTTTCCTGAAGTTCTGCCGGGATGCCCGGACCGTTGTCGATGATTTCGATCTTGGTCACCAGACGATGGCGTACGTGGCCGATGGTGAACTGGCGCATGGCGCGGGTGCGCAGGCTGATGCGCCCCAGGCGCAGTTCGTTCTGGCTGCTGATGGCCTGCATCGCATTGCGCACGATGTTCAGCACGGCCTGAATCATTTGTTCGCGATCGATCAGGACGTCGGGGATGCTTGGATCGTAGTCGCGCACCAAGGTGATGCAGCCCTGGCTTTCAGCCTCCACCAGATGGCAGACACGCTCAAGTACTTCATGGACATTGCACATGGCCAGCGACGGCAGCTTGTTGGAGCCGAGCATGCGATCCACCAGATTACGCAGGCGGTCGGCTTCTTCGATGATGACGTTGGTGTAGTCGCGCAGGCTCTCTTCCGGCAGTTCCCGGGCCAGCAATTGTGCCGCGCCGCGAATCCCGCCCAAGGGGTTCTTGATTTCATGGGCAAGGCCGCGCACCAGCATCTTGCTGGTTTCCTGTTTCGACAGTTGTGCTTCTTCTTTGGTGATCCGCAGCAGGCGGTCACGGGGGTGGACTTCGAGCAGCAGCATCGTGTCGCCGTTGCTCAGAATCGGTGTTACCGCGTAGTCGACGGTCAGGGTCTGGCCGGTGAGGGCGGTGAGCATGGCTTCGCGCTTGGTGAACGGGTGCGCCTGCTCGACGGCCTGGCGCAACGAGTTCAGCGCTTCGGTCGATTCGGTAAACAACTCACTGATGAACTGCCCATGGCTGCGCTGACCGCTGATGGCCAGCAGCATCTCTGCCGCCGGGTTCATGTACTCGAGGCGCAGTTCGGCGTCGAGAAGGATGGTGGCAGTGGTGAGGTTGTCGAGTAGCAAACGGTGGAGTGCGTCGCTAATGGTCATCGGGACCTCTTTTAGGGCAGAGCGTGCGTAAAAAAATGCTGATACGGGCAAAATGCAAAAACCAAACCAAGGCTCCGAAAAGAAGCGTTCAGCGCCTGAAACAGGCGTTTGACGCTCGTTTACGTGGCGTTCTGCCAGCTATCGCGGGTACTTTCGAACCAAAATGGGTTGGGGTGTGAGTACGGTGCAAACAATTGCACCAATATAGTGCGCAAGCCTGAACGAGGTTAAAAGAGTCTCAAGAAAGGATTTTTTTCTTCGCCTGGTCTGTCGCTGAGCGGGCATTCCGGCCGCTGGCCGTAGTCTTCGAGAGTGCAGGGTTTGATCCTGCGCTTCTGGGCGAGAGACGTGCGCTGCATGTGGAAAGGTTGGTTGGCGGTGCGTTCGACGATGCGCCCCTGTTCGTCGAGGATTTCCACGGACAGGGTATGGCTGCCGCGATCGATGTTGCTCAGCGGGAACACCGGGCTCAGGCCAGGTTCGGCGGTGGGCTGGCCGTCGAGCAGCAACCGGTAGTGGTGACCGGGTTGCAGGGCCGGTTCGTTGGTGGCGCTGACAATGACTTCGCCAGTGTTGCTGCGGATGGTTGCGTCGGGTTCCGGGATCAGGATACGCAGCACCTCATAGTGGAACAGCGCCTGTACTTCAGGACTGCCCTCGGCGATCAACGGTCCTGCGCTGGTGGGGTTGGCCGCTATTCGATTGCTCTTTGTCAGCGGTACACGCCGGGCGTCGCCGGGTTTTGGCTGGTCGGTGAAAACCCGGTTGCCCTGAACATCGACATACATGAAGACCTCTGCCGAGGCGGGCTGGGCGATCAGGCAGGCAATCAGTAGCCAGACCTTCAAGGTTTGTGCACCCGCTGTACGGTGAATGTCACCGCAGGGCTCTGCTGCACAACGTTTTCGCCATCGATCACTTGCACGGCGAGGCGGTGTTCGCCGCGATCGATGTTCACCAGTTGCAGGGTCGGCACGTTGCCTGGCTGGCCGTAGGGCTGGCTGTCCAGCAGCAGGCGCAACAGGTGGGTGGCTTGCAGGCGCGGTTTGATCAGTACGTTAATCGTGAAGGTGCCATTGTTGGCACGTAACGCTTCTGTGGTGGGCAGGCCGGTGAGTTCCAGTTTTTCGTAGGCTCGGTGGGTCGGCTCGGTGTTATTGCCTGCCAGAGGTTGTGCAGGATCGACGGGCGGTTGACGCTCGATGCTGTTGATCGGTGGCAAATCAACCGCCCGGGCGTCAACGCCATCGGGCGGTTGATTGCTGTAGGCGGTATTGCCGGCGGCATCGGTGTATTTGTAGATTTGGGCCATCACAGGAGAAATGAAGGACAGCAGTAGAAGTAATAAAAGTGGCCGCATTCGGACTCCCTGTGTGAAGCAAAGACTACTCCGCCAATGGAATACCTTCGCTGCCAGCATAGAACACAACAAGTTCTACCGGTTCATCGCCGGTGACTCCGCGATGAGTGATATTGACCATTTCGGCCAGTGCTTCGCCTTGTTTGACGCGTCTGGTCTGGCCGCTGTTCCTGTCCTCGATCATTAGCTCGCCTGAGAGGATGTAGCCCGCGTTGGGAATGGGATGGGTGTGCCAGGGGAGTTTGGTATTGGCAGGTATTGTGAGTTTGAGCACTGTCAGCTCGGGCACGGCATCCGGGTAGCGAATGTAAGGTGTGCCATCCCACGACTTGCTGCTTTGAAGCAGGATTTCCCGTTCGATGTCTGTCGATGGGGAAATTGTGGTGCAGCCTAGAAGGGCGAGGGCGGTGAGAGCGGCCAGTAGCGTCTTGAGTGGGAAAGTTTTCATCATTCCATCCGTTGATTGCAGGTAGAGAACAGCCTACGAGTCATTCAGATGGGTTGATGCCGGACGATGCTGTGTGTGCCCGAAGAGATGTCTAACTTTATTGTCGGAAGTTGCCTACAAAAAAGGCCTCCCGAAGGAGGCCTCTTTTTGTCACGCCGCGTGCCGCGGCGCTACCGGATCAGCAGCTGTAGTACAGCTCGTATTCCAGTGGGTGTACGAAGGTACGTACCTTGATTTCTTCTTCGCTTTTCAGGGCGATGTAAGCGTCGATGAAGTCGTCGCTGAAAACGCCGCCTTTGGTCAGGAACGCACGACCTTTGTCCAGCTCTTCCAGGGCTTCTTTCAGGCTGCCGCAAACTTGTGGGATCTCTTTGGCCTCTTCAGGCGGCAGGTCGTACAGGTTTTTGTCAGCGGCGTCGCCAGGGTGGATCTTGTTCTGGATGCCGTCCAGGCCAGCCATCAACAGTGCGGCGAAGCACAGGTACGGGTTGGCAGCCGGATCCGGGAAGCGTGCTTCGATACGGCGGGCTTTCGGGCTCGACACGTAAGGAATACGGATCGAAGCGGAACGGTTGCGAGCCGAGTAGGCCAGCATCACTGGAGCTTCGAAGCCTGGAACCAGACGCTTGTAGGAGTTGGTCGCCGGGTTGGTGAAGCCGTTCAGGGCCTTACCGTGCTTGATGATGCCGCCGATGAAGTACAGGGCGGTGTCGGACAGGCCGGCATAGCCTTCGCCAGCGAAGGTGTTCTTGCCATCTTTCCAGATGGACATGTGTACGTGCATACCCGAGCCGTTGTCGCCGTACAGAGGCTTAGGCATGAAGGTCGCGGTGCGGCCGTAGGCATCGGCAACGTTGTGCACGACGTACTTCAGGGTTTGGGTTTCGTCGGCTTTCTTCACCAGGGTGTTGAACTTGACGCCGATTTCGTTCTGGCCGGCAGTCGCCACTTCGTGGTGGTGAACTTCGACGGTCAGGCCCATTTCTTCCAGTGCGTTGCACATGGAGGTACGGATTTCGTGGTCGTGGTCGAACGGCGGAACCGGGAAGTAGCCGCCTTTGACGCCTGGACGGTGGCCTTTGTTGCCGCCTTCGATGTCCTGGTCGGACATCCACGAACCTTGTTCAGAGTAGATCTTGAACATGGAGCCGGAAATGTCGGACTTGAACTTCACCTGGTCGAAGATGAAGAACTCTGGCTCAGGACCTGCGTATACGGTGTCACCGATAGCGGTGGCTTTCAGGTGCTCTTCGGCGCGCTTGGCGATCGCACGTGGGTCGCGGTCGTAGCCTTGCATGCTCGAAGGCTCGATGATGTCGCAGACCAGGATCAGGGTCGGTTCTTCGGTGAACGGATCCAGAACAGCGGTGGAGTCGTCCGGCATCAGGATCATGTCGGAGGCTTCGATGCCTTTCCAGCCGGCGATGGAGGAGCCGTCGAACATTTTGCCGACTTCGAAGAAGTCGTCATCCAGCGCATCGCGAGCCGGCATGGTCACGTGGTGCTGAGTGCCTTTGGTGTCCGTGAAGCGCAGATCAATCCACTTGACGTCATGATCTTTGATGAGTTGAACCGACTTCGACATAGTGTCCTCCGGGTGTATTAGGGCTGGTAGTGGATGCCCTTAAATGTTTGTGATGCCGGCGCGAATACTCTGCCAAGGCAACCTGCCTCACAAGGGAGCAAATTGCATGCCAGTGCCCCAGCATG
Organism: Pseudomonas jessenii; assembly: GCF_002236115.1. Taxonomy (GTDB): domain Bacteria; phylum Pseudomonadota; class Gammaproteobacteria; order Pseudomonadales; family Pseudomonadaceae; genus Aquipseudomonas; species Aquipseudomonas jessenii. Next base: position 239,121 of record NZ_NIWT01000006.1, read on the forward strand.
GATTTTTTGCCCCAAAATCACGCTTGAGAGGGCGTTTTGCCCTTTAAAGCAGAAAAGCTCGCCCTGTAATGTGGCGCCATATCCAATAAGTGACCTGTTTTGGTGCATGCAAAACCTTCTGCACATTAACTGGTTAAACCTTGAGCAATTTCCGCTATAATCCGCGCCCCCCTTTTTCGGCAGGCCATGCGCGCGCTGTTTCCATGAAATTAATCGTAAAAGTCTTCCCCGAGATCACCATCAAGAGTCGACCTGTCCGGACGAAATTTATCCGCCAGTTGGCCAAAAACATCCGCGCCGTGCTCCGTGATCTGGACCCGGTCGTGGTGGTGAACGGCGTGTGGGACAATCTCGAGCTGGAAACCCGTGTTACCGACCCGAAAGCCTTGAAAGAGATGGGTGAGCGCCTGACCTGCATGCCGGGCATCGCGCACTTTCTGCAGATCGACGAGTACCCGCTGGGCGACTTCGACGACATCACCGAAAAGTGCAGGCAGCACTACGGCGATGCGCTGGCCGGGAAAATTTTCTCGGTGCGCTGCAAGCGTGCGGGCAAGCACACGTTCAGCTCGATGGACGTCGAAAAATACGTCGGCAGCAAGCTGCGTCGCGAGTGCGGCGCAGCCGGGATCGACCTGAAAGCGCCGGAAATCGAAGTCCGGATCGAAGTTCGCGACCAACGGTTGTTCGTGATCCACAGCCAGCACAACGGCATCGGCGGATATCCGCTGGGCGCGCTGGAGCAGACCCTGGTGCTGATGTCCGGTGGCTTCGACTCCACCGTGGCGGCCTACCAGATCATGCGCCGCGGCCTGATGGCGCATTTCTGCTTCTTCAATCTGGGCGGACGTGCCCACGAACTGGGCGTCATGGAAGTCGCGCATTTCATCTGGAAGAAGTACGGCAGCTCCCAGCGCGTGCTATTTGTCAGTGTGCCGTTCGAAGAAGTGCTGGGCGAAATTCTCGGCAAAGTCGATAACAGTCATATGGGCGTAGTATTGAAGCGTATGATGTTGCGCGCTTCCTCCCAAATTGCCGATCGACTGCACATCGACGCACTGGTCACCGGTGAGGCGATCTCCCAGGTGTCGAGCCAGACGCTGCCGAACCTGTCAGTGATCGACTGCGTGACCGAAAAGCTGGTACTGCGCCCGCTGATCGCCAGTCACAAGCAGGACATTATCGACACGGCAATCGAAATCGGCACCGCCGATTTCGCCCGGCACATGCCGGAATACTGCGGCGTCATCTCGGTCAATCCGAAGACCGCGGCCAAGCGCTATCGCGTCGAGCATGAAGAGAAAGAATTCGATATGGCGGTACTCGAGCGTGCGCTCGAAAACGCCAAGCTGGTGCCGATCGATCGCGTGATCGATGAATTGGGCCAGGACTTGCAGATTGAAGAAGTCAGCGAAGCGCTGGCCGGTCAGATCGTCATCGACATCCGTCACCCGGATGCCGCTGAAGACGACCCGCTGGACCTCGCTGGCATCGAGGTACAAACGATGCCGTTTTATGCAGTGAACGCTCGTTTCAAGGAACTGGACCCTACTCGCCAGTACCTGCTGTATTGCGACAAAGGCGTGATGAGTCGCCTGCATGCCCACCATTTGCTCAGTGAGGGGCATGCCAATGTGCGCGTTTATCGACCGAGCTAAGTGCCCGGGGCTGTTTGCCTGTGGCCTGCGTCACCGGCCCCCCGATGCCACCGTCAAGCTGTAACGGCTTTCACGGACGCTACTGTTAATCGCTGCCAAGACTTGTCAGCACACCGAATCCTCTGATCGAGATACACAAGTGATCGAAAATCTACGCAACATCGCCATCATTGCCCACGTTGACCATGGTAAGACCACCCTGGTAGACAAACTCCTGCGTCAATCCGGCACCCTGGAGCGCAACGAGCTCAACGACGAGCGCGTGATGGACTCCAACGACCAGGAGAAAGAGCGCGGTATTACCATTCTGGCGAAAAACACCGCCATCAACTGGAACGGCTACCACATCAACATCGTGGACACCCCGGGCCACGCCGACTTCGGCGGCGAAGTTGAACGCGTAATGTCGATGGTCGACTCCGTTCTGCTGCTGGTTGACGCTCAAGACGGCCCTATGCCGCAAACCCGTTTCGTGACCAAGAAGGCTTTCGAAGCCGGCCTGCGTCCGATCGTGTGCATCAACAAGGTTGACCGTCCAGGCGCGCGTCCGGACTGGGTTCTGGACCAGATCTTCGACCTGTTCGACAACCTGGGTGCCACCGAAGAACAGCTGGACTTCAAAGTCGTCTACGCCTCGGCCCTGAACGGTATTGCCGGTCTGGACCACACCGAAATGGCTGAAGACATGACCCCGCTGTACCAGTCGATCGTCGACAACGTACCGGCGCCGGCTGTTGACCGTGAAGGTCCGTTCCAGATGCAGATCTCCGCACTGGACTACAACAGCTTCCTGGGTGTTATCGGTGTTGGCCGTATCGCTCGTGGTCGCGTCAAGCCGAACACCCCGGTTGTGGCTATCGGTGCCGACGGCAAGAAGCGTAACGGTCGTATCCTGAAGCTGATGGGTCACCACGGTCTGCACCGCATCGACGTTGAAGAAGCTGCAGCAGGCGATATCGTGTGCATCAGCGGTATGGACTCGCTGTTCATCTCCGACACCCTGTGCCACCCGGACACGGTCGAAGCGATGAAGCCGCTGACCGTCGACGAGCCAACCGTTTCCATGACCTTCCAGGTAAACGACTCGCCATTCTGCGGTAAAGAAGGCAAGTTCGTGACTTCCCGTAACATCAAGGAACGTCTGGACAAAGAGCTGCTGTACAACGTTGCACTGCGCGTTGAAGAAGGCGACTCGGCTGACAAGTTCAAGGTTTCCGGCCGTGGCGAACTGCACCTCTCGGTACTGATCGAAACCATGCGTCGCGAAGGCTTCGAAATGGCTGTAGGCCGTCCGGAAGTGATCATCCGTCTGGTTGACGGCGTGAAGCACGAACCGTTCGAAAACGTCACCATCGACCTGCCGGAAGAATCCCAGGGCAAGGTGATGGAAGAGATGGGCCTGCGTAAGGGCGACCTGACCAACATGGTGCCGGATGGCAAGGGCCGTGTACGTCTGGAATACAACATCCCTGCTCGCGGTCTGATCGGTTTCCGTAACCAGTTCCTGACCCTGACCAACGGTGCTGGCATCCTGACCTCGATCTTCGACCGTTACGACGTGATGAAGTCCGGCGACATGTCCGGCCGTCAGAACGGCGTTCTGGTTTCGGTTGAAACCGGCAAGGCACTGACCTACTCCCTGGAAACACTGCAGGCGCGTGGCAAGCTGTTCGTAGAACACGGTCAGGAAATCTACAACGGTCAGATCGTTGGTCTGAACAGCCGTGACAACGACCTGGGCGTTAACCCTACCAAGGGCAAGAAGCTCGACAACATGCGTGCTTCGGGTAAAGACGAAACCATCGCTCTGGTTCCACCTGTTCGCTTCACCCTGGAACAGGCTCTGGAATTCATCCAGGACGACGAGCTGTGTGAAGTAACTCCTAAGTCCATCCGTCTTCGCAAGAAGATCCTGGACGAAAGCGAGCGTACCCGCGCTGCCAAGAAAGCCAAGGCATAAGATTTAGCCCTGGCTGAACGAAAACGCCCCCGGTCGAGAGACCGGGGGCGTTTTTGTTTGTCTGGGATTTATGCGGTGTTTGTTCGGGCCTCATCGCGAGCAAGCTCGCTCCCACAGGGGGTCTGTGGTGTTCACACAATTTGTGGTTCACCTCGAACACTGTGGGAGCGAGCTTGCTCGCGATGGCGGCCGATCAGCCGCCGCAAATTTCAGGAAGTATCAGAACCGCTCGATACTCCGCGAACTCCGCTCGCGCTCCACTTCTTTTGGCTTGTACGCGCAATACCCCGGCCGCGGGCCGATTTTCGGGTGATTGCGGCAAGTATCCGGGCGCTTATCATAAATAGTGCACAGACGGCTCTTACGATCCAGGTACAGGCAATCGTTGTTGCTCATGCGCTGGAGGGTAAAGATTCCTGACTTCTGATTGAAGCGTTCGACCAAGCCTTCCTTTTGCAGGCGCTTGGCGATGTTCTTCGGCGGATCACCCAGCTCGAACTCATCGACCACGCCGATGCGGATCAGATCCTTGATCTTGACCTCGACGGGCAGGGTGCAGCAGCTGGACATGCACGAGCCGCACATCGGGGCAGAGTACTTGGCCCAGGTATCGAGGCGGTCGATCTCTGCGGCAGCGATCAGGTTCGGCTTCATCATCGTTTGTTACCAGCGTGTGCATCAGGGCGCGCGATCATACCGGGAGTGGTGGATTTTTGAACAACCTTTCGCCAGATTTTTTCACGGCCGACCAATAAACCGCTAATCCGGCACGGCCCCTGCATTGAATCAGGTACACGACAATGTATTGCCGACCCGATTCGCCCTTACAGGAAAAACTGCCGAACCAGAGCCTCTACCGCCTGTCAGACCGTCTAGGCTCAGACAACTCCAAGCTCGCTCGAGGTCCTATCGATGACTCAAGAACCACTTGTTCGCGAAGCAGAGGTGGCCGCATTCCGCGACGCCGTCTTGACCAAACTCACTTATGCAGTGGGTAAAGACCCGGATCACGCCTTCGACCACGACTGGTTCGAAGCCATTGCCCTGGCCGCGCGGGATCACATGGTCGAGCACTGGATGGACCACACGCGGCAGATCTACCGCAAAGGTCAGAAGCGCGTCTATTACCTCTCCCTGGAATTTCTCATCGGTCGGCTGTTGTTCGACAGCCTGAGCAATCTCGGCCTGCTCGACGTGGCCCGCGAAGCCCTGACCGAACTCGGCGTCGACCTTGAGCGCATCCGCACGCTGGAGCCCGATGCGGCCCTGGGCAACGGCGGCCTCGGGCGTCTGGCGGCGTGTTTCCTGGAAAGCATGTCGACCCTCGGCATCGCCGGTCATGGCTACGGCATCCGCTATGAGCACGGGTTGTTCCGCCAGGCGATTGTCGATGGCTGGCAGCAGGAGCAGACCGAACACTGGCTGGATTTCGGCAACCCGTGGGAGTTCGAGCGGCCGGAAGTGGCTTACACCATCGGTTTCGGCGGCAGTGTCGAGACCCTGACCGACGACACCGGCAAATCCCGACAAGTCTGGTCCCCGGCGGAAACCGTGCGAGCGATTGCCTACGACACGCCGGTGGTCGGCTGGCGTGGGGCGAGCGTCAACACGCTGCGCCTGTGGCGTGCCCGGGCCATGGAAGATCTGCACCTGGAGCGTTTCAACGCCGGTGACCACCTGGGCGCCGTGGCTGAAGTGGCCAGGGCCGAAAGCATCTCCCGGGTGCTGTACCCGGCGGACAGCACCGAGGCCGGCCAGGAGTTGCGCCTGCGCCAGGAGTACTTCTTCGTCGCCGCCTCGTTGCAGGATCTGCTGCGCCGCCATCGCAACATGCACACCTCGGTGCTGACCCTGGGCGATCACGCCTCTATCCAGCTCAACGACACTCACCCCTCGATTGCCGTGGCTGAACTGATGCGGCAACTGGTCGACGTGTATGACGTGGCGTGGGATGCCGCGTGGCAGGTCACCGTCGATACGCTGTCCTACACCAACCACACATTGCTGCCCGAAGCGCTGGAAACCTGGCCGGTCGGCTTGATGGAACGCATGTTGCCGCGGCACATGCAGATCATTTACCTGATCAACGCCCACCACATCGACTCCCTGCGGGCCAAAGGCATTCACGACTTCGACGTACTGCGCGCGGTGTCGCTGATCGAGGAAGACAACGGTCGCCGGGTGCGCATGGGCAACCTGGCGTTTCTCGGTTCCCACAGCATCAACGGTGTGTCCGGGCTACATACGCAGCTGATGCGTCAAACGGTGTTCTCCGAACTGCACAAGCTCTACCCGGAGCGGATCAACAACAAAACCAACGGCATCACCTTCCGCCGCTGGTTGTATCAGGCCAACCCCGAGCTGACCTCGATGCTGGTCGATGCCCTTGGCCCCGAGGTGCTGGACAACCCGGAAGAGCGTTTGCTCGCCCTTGAACCGTTCGCCGAGAAAAGTGCATTCCGCAAGGCGTTTGCCGAGCAACGCCTGCACAGCAAGAAAGCCCTGGCGTACCTGATTCATGAGCGACTGGGCGTGGCGGTCAACCCGGCGGCGATGTTCGACGTGCAGGTCAAGCGAATCCACGAGTACAAACGCCAGTTGCTCAACCTGATGCACACCGTGGCGTTGTACCAGGCGATTCGCGCGGAGCCTGAAATCGACTGGGTGCCACGGGTGAAAATCTTCGCCGGCAAGGCAGCCGCGAGCTATCACCAGGCCAAACTGATCATCAAGCTGACCAACGACATCGCCCGGGTGGTGAACAACGACCCGACCGTGCGCGGCTTGCTCAAAGTGGTGTTCCTGCCCAACTACAACGTCAGCCTGGCGGAGAGCATCATTCCGGCGGCGGATTTGTCCGAGCAGATCTCCACCGCCGGGTTCGAAGCCTCTGGCACCAGCAACATGAAATTCGGCCTGAACGGCGCGCTGACTATCGGCACCCTGGATGGGGCCAACGTGGAAATGAGCGAGCGCATCGGCACCGAGCACATGTTTATCTTTGGTCTCAGCGCGCAGCAGGTGGAGGCGCGCAAACAGAATCATGAGTTCAGCGCGGTGCCGGATATCACCGCGTCCCATCGTCTGAACGATGTGCTGCAAGCGATTCGTGGTGGGGTGTTCTCGCCGGACGATCCGTCCCGTTACGCCGGATTGATCGATTCGCTGGTGGACTACGACCGCTTCCTGGTCTGCGCCGACTTCGATTCCTACTGGCACGCCCAGATGCGCGTCGAAGCCCATTGGCACGATTCGAAGGAGTGGTGGCGCTCGGCGGTGTTGAACACGGCGCGGATGGGCTGGTTCTCGTCGGACCGGACCATTCGCGAGTACGCCACGGAAATCTGGAAGGCACTGGAGTAGTTTTCAGCCAGAACTGCGAGCAAGGCCCGGTTGTTGACGGGCTGGGTCGATATACTAGGCGCTGGATTACCGGGCGGCAGGGTTGATCAGATTCTGAACACACCACAATTCCTTGTGGGAGCGAGCTTGCTCGCGATAGCGCACTGACATTCAACATTAATGCTGAATGTTATGGCCTCATCGCGAGCAAGCTCGCTCCTACAGGGGGTTGTGGTGTTTTCGCACTAGACTGATCAGACACTGTACCGCTTGGACTTGCCTCATGATGGGGCCGCTTAGGGATATCGACCATGCAATGGATGTTCATGCTGATAGGGCTGGTGCTCGGCTGGATACTCGACGAGTCATTCAGCGATGCGCTGCTGGGCGCGTTGTTCGGATTGGGTATCGGCCAGACCCTTCGCATGGCTCGCATGGACTCGCAGGCAGTCGAGCAGCAGCGTTTGCTGGAACAGGCGCAGGTAGCGCTGCAGGCGGTCGAGCAACGGCTGGCGCTGCTCGAAGCATCGGGCGTCAAGGCGCCGGAAACCCGCGAGCCACTTGTCTCACCTGAAACCATCCTCGATGAAGCGCCTGCCGCAGCCCCGGAGTTGGTCTGGGAGCTGCCGCCCGAACTCGAGCCGATCGCCGCAGCGGCCACCGAAACCAACCGTTCGCAGCCCGCCGATGCCTGGAAGCCCGAGCCGATCGCTCGCCAGGCACAACCACCTGTCCCTCCGCGCGGCCCGAACCTTATCGATCGCGCCATCAGCCGTGCCCGAGCCTGGTTGTTCGGCGGCAATACCGTGTTGCGGGTCGGCGTGGTGCTGTTGTTCCTCGGCCTGGCCTTTTTGCTGCGCTATGCCACCGAAGGCGTGGTGGTGCCGGTTGAGTTGCGGTACGCAGGCGTTGCGGCGGCAGCCTTGGGGTTGCTCGGGCTGGGCTGGTGGTTGCGGGCGCGCAACAGCAGTTATGCGTTGATCCTGCAAGGGGCCGGGATCGCCGTGTTGTACCTGACGGTGTTTGCCGCGATGCGCCTGCATCCGCTGCTCGATCCCACAGCGGGGTTTGGCCTGCTGGTGGCGGTGACAGTCTGTTCGGCGATTCTCGCCATTACCCAGGACTCCCTGGGGTTGGCCGCCGCTGCCGCACTGGGCGGATTCGCCGCGCCGCTGCTGGCCTCCACCGGCGCCGGCAGCCACGTCGCGCTGTTCAGCTACTTTGCCCTGCTCAACGCCGGCATCTTCGCCATCGCCTGGTTCAAGGCCTGGCGGCTGTTGAATGTCATCGGGTTCAGCGGCACCTTCGGCATCGGTTTCGCCTGGGGCCTGCGTTCCTACTCGCCGGAGCAGTTGTGGAGCACCGAGCCGTTTCTGATTTTGTTTTTCCTGATGTACCTGGCCATTGGTCTGCTGTTCGCCCGGCGCAGGCTGCTGGAAATGAGTGATGCACCGGCAGAGAGCAGTCGCGAATCGCTGCTGCAATGGTCGGCGCGCAAGGGCGACTACGTCGACGGCACGCTGCTGTTCGGTCCGCCGCTGGTGGGTTTCGGCTTGCAGTTCGCACTGGTGCAGCATCTGGAGTTCGCTGCGGCGTTCAGTGCATTGGCGCTGGGCATGATTTACATGGGACTTGCCCGTTGGCTGATGGCCGGGCGCACGCTGTTACTGGGGGAAACCTGCCTGGCCTTGGGCGTGATCTTCACCAGCCTGGCGATTCCGCTGGGGCTCGATGCACGCTGGACGACCGCGGCGTGGGCGGTGGAGGGCGCGGGGATCTTCTGGCTCGGCCTTCGCCAGCAAAGGCCCCTGGCCCGGGCGTTTGCCTTGCTCTTGCAACTGGGCTCGGCGCTGGTGTTTCTCAGCGAGTTGCACACCAGCGAGAGCAGCTTGCTTGGTGGTGTACCGCTAGGCGCGCTGTTATTGGGCGTTGCGTTGTTGTTCAGCTTCTACCAGTTGCGTAAAGCCTTGCCGGAGCAGATCAGGCCTTGGGAGCTAAAAGGTCTGCCAGTCCTGGCGTGCCTCGGGCTGGCGTTTCTCTATTTGCTGGCGCCGTTGTTTTTCTTCAGCCACGGCACGGTGATCAGTTGGGCCTTGGCCGGGGCGTTGACGTTGTTGGTTGGCTTGCGCCTGCCATCGCGCACATTCGTATTCACCGCGCTCGCTGTGCAACTGTTGGGTGGTGCACTGTTCCTGGCGACGGGGCCGCTGTTCAGTGAAGGGCTGAGTCCCTTGGCTCATGCTGGATTCTGGGCGCCGCTGGTGTTGGGGCTGGCAGCGATGGTCGGGGCATGGCGTTTGCAGATGGGGCATTCGCCCGAAGCATTCGAAGGGCTGAGCCTGTTGCGATTGTCCCAGGCGTTGCTGGTGTGGGGCGCGGGCTGGTGGGCATTGGCCTGGGTCATCGAAGTGCTGCATTTTGCGTCGCTGCCGATGCAGGCGACTTTGTTGTTAAGCATCGCAGCTGTGAGTGTTGCGCTGTGGACGGTGTTGGCGCTGCGCCTGAAATGGCCGTCACTGGGGGTGCTCGGTACGGTGTTGATTCCCGCGGCGGCGCTGGTGCTGCTGGCAGCCTGGCACTCGCGTTACCACCCGGCGGCCAACGTCGGCTGGCTGGCGTGGGCCGCCGTGTTCGTGGTGCATTTCATGTCCCTGCGACGCCTGGCGCCCATGCTGCCAGCACGCGTGACGAGTGTCGCCCATGTGCTCGGCTGTTGGCTGTTGATGGGGGTGCTGGCGCTGGAGCTGCGTTATGGCTTGCTGGTGTTGTCCGAGCAATACAACGCTTGGCGCTGGTTGGGTTGGGCGATTCTGCCAAGTCTGTATCTGGTTCTGATGGCGGCGCCTCGCGCGTGGCCGTGGCCGGTGGCGGCGTACTCGAGGGAATACCGTGTATACGCCGCCGCGCCGCTGGCGTTGCTGATGCTCGGCTGGTTCTGGCTGGCGAATGTCGCCAGTGACGGCAACGCCGAGCCACTGCCCTACGTGCCATTGATCAACCCGCTGGAGCTGGGCCTGTTGTTCGCGCTGTTCGGCATCTATGTCTGGTCCCGCAGCGCCATGACACAACTGGCGCTGTACAAGGATTACGCCGCCATCGCCACGCAAGGGGTCGCAGGTGCCTCGCTGTTCGTGTTCTTTACGGCATTGGTAATGCGTACGGCGCACCATTGGAGCGGGGTGCCGTTCGAGCTGGATCTGTTGCTGGCGTCGATGCGGGTGCAAGCCGGGTTATCCATCGTCTGGACCTTGATGGCCCTGAGCCTGATGATCGGTGGCCATTTGCGTCGCCACCGCGAAGTCTGGTTGATCGGCGCCGCCTTGATAGGTGTGGTCGTGGCTAAGCTGTTCTTTGTCGAATTGAGTAATCGCGGCGGGCTGGCGCGGATCGTGTCGTTTATCGGTGTCGGCGTGTTGCTGCTGGTGGTGGGCTATTTCGCCCCGCTGCCGCCCAAGCGTGCCGAAGCTGTGCCGGATATCGAGAAACCGGTCCCGGAATCCGAAGGAGTGTCGTCTTGAGTCAGAAGCTGAACCTGGGCTGGTTGGGCGCTGTTGCCATGGGCGTAGTGTTGTCGGCGGTTGCCCAGGAAAAACCGGCGGACTTCACCACCCAAGTGCCTTTGTCGGTGACGGGCGAAGGGCCCTGGTATCGCCTTGAGCTGCCCCTGAACGTACAACTGAACGCACGGCAGGCCGACCTGAGCGATGTGCGTGTGTTCAATGCGGCGGGCGAAGTTCAGGCTTATGCCTTGGCCCGGGAATCGGCGCGGAGCAATGAAGCGCGCACCTTGACCGAGGTGAAATGGTTTCCGCTGTACAACTCGGTGGACGCCACTGAAACCGCGCCGAGCGTGCGGGTGCAATCGAGCACCAACGGCACTTTGGTCGAGGTGCAGCCCTCCAGTCAGCTGGAGGCGGGTGAGGAAGAGCTGCGCGGCTGGTTGCTCGACGCTTCGGCTATCAAGGCGCCGTTGCAGCAGCTGGTTCTGGACTGGAGCAGCGAGCGCGACGGCTTCCAGCGTTTCACCATCGAAGCCAGCAACGATTTGCAGCATTGGCAGTCCTGGGGCGAAGGGCAGGTGGCGCGCCTGACCTTTTCCGACGAGCGGGTCGAACAGCATGAAGTCAACCTGCCGGGCCAGTCGGCACGCTACCTGCGGTTACTGTGGATCACGCCGCATTCGGCACCGACACTGACTTCGGCGCAACTACAGAGCGCCAGTACCCGCAGCCTGCCGCTGCCGTTGGTCTGGTCCCAAGGGTTGACCGGCAGCAGCGTGAAGGCGGGTGAATACACCTGGCAGTTGCCGATGGGGCTGAATGTCGAGCGGGTGCAGGTCGAGTTGAGCCAGCCCAACAGCCTGGCGCCAGTGAGCCTGGCCGGCCGTCGCGACAGCAGTCTGCCATGGCAGTCGTTGGGCAGCGGTTTGCTCTATCGCCTGGCCCAGAACGGTCAGGATGTGGTGCAAAACGAATTGCAGTTGTCCGGGCAAATCGTCCAGCAATTGAAGCTGACCGTGGACGAACGCGGTGGCGGCCTGGGTGATCGGGCGCCGACGCTGAAGTATGCCGTGCGTGCCACACAACTGGTGTTCCTGGCGCGCGGGCCTGGGCCTTACACGCTGGTCGTGGGGAATTCGACGGCGAAGGCGGCGAACTTGCCGCTGTCGACGCTGATTCCGGATTACAGCCCGGCGAAGCTCGCGACCTTGGGCAGGGCCATTGTGGATGTCGGGGCGGTGGTCTCGAATGCATCGACAGAGAAAACGCTGGCGACGACGGACACCCAGTGGAAGAAGTTCGGCTTGTGGGCGGTGTTGTTGCTCAGTGTCCTGTTCCTGGCGGCGATGGCGTTCAGTCTGCTGCGCAAACCCTCTGTCAAATCCTGACAATGGGCGCTACGCACCCAATCGCGAGCAGGCTCGCTCCCACAGTTGGAACGCGTACCCCTGTGGGAGCGAGCCTGCTCGCGAAAGCGTTCGTTCAGTCACTGAAAAATACCGAAATGACCGCAGTTTCCAGGCTCACATCCAGTCCATTTCCTACTACGCTCATCCCCGCACATGAACTCTCTTTGGCCGATCACGTCTGATAGGAGGAAATGCGCCCCGACTCGCGTTAAACTGCGCGGGTTTTTAGCCCCCCCATTCCACCGGAGCCTTCCATGTCCCGCGTTACCTTGAGTCGCTATTTGATTGAGCAGACCCGCAGCAACAACACTCCTGCCGATCTGCGCTTCCTGATCGAAGTGGTGGCGCGTGCCTGCAAGGAGATCAACCACGCCGTGTCCAAAGGCGCCCTGGGTGGCGTTCTGGGCAGCATGGGCACTGAAAACGTCCAGGGCGAAGTGCAGAAAAAGCTCGACGTGATCTCCAACGAGATCCTGCTCGAAGCCAACGAATGGGGCGGTCACCTGGCCGGCATGGCGTCCGAAGAAATGGACAACGCCTACCAGATCCCGGGCAAATACCCGAAAGGCGCGTACCTGCTGGTATTCGACCCGCTGGACGGTTCGTCGAACATCGACATCAACGCCCCGGTCGGCACCATCTTCTCGGTACTGCGTTGCCCGAACGAATACCTGAGCCAGAACGAGCCCTTGAATGAAAAGGCTTTCCTGCAGCCAGGCACCCAGCAAGTGGCCGCCGGTTATGCGATCTACGGCCCGCAGACCATGCTGATCCTGACCCTGGGCGACGGCGTGAAAGGCTTCACCCTGGACCGTGAAATGGGCAGCTTCGTACTGACTCACGAAAACATCACCATTCCTGAAGCCACCCAGGAATTCGCCATCAACGCTTCCAACCAGCGTCACTGGGAAGCACCGGTACAGCGCTACGTCAGCGAATTGCTGGCCGGCGATGAAGGCCCGCTGAAAAAGAATTACAACATGCGTTGGGTTGCCGCGATGGTGGCTGACGTGCACCGCATCCTGACCCGTGGCGGTCTGTTCATGTACCCACGCGACAGCCGCGAGCCGTCGAAGCCGGGCAAACTGCGCCTGATGTACGAAGCCAACCCGATGTCGTTCCTGGTGGAACAGGCAGGCGGCGCGTCCACCGACGGCCACCAGCGCATCCTCGACATCCAGCCGGAAGGCCTGCACCAGCGTGTTGCGGTGTTCCTCGGTTCGAAAGAAGAAGTTGCCCGCGTTACGGCTTACCACAAGGAATAAACCATGACCGCGCCCTGGCAGCCGTTGCTTGATTGGTGGTTCGGAAGTTTCGGGTCAGCGAAGGAAGTGGCGGCGCAGAAGGGCAAGTTGTGGTTTGGCAAGCGCGACAGCCAGGACCTCGAAGCGCGTGAGCGTTTCGGGGGCCAGGCCGAGCAGGCACTGGCCGGCGGTTTGACCGAGTGGATGCAATGTCCCGAAGGTTGGCTGGCCTTGGTGCTGTTGCTCGATCAAATCCCGCGAATGATCTTTCGCGACACTCCCAAAGCATTCTCCGGCGATTCCCGGGCACAGAAATTGGTAGCCCAAGGTATTGCGGCGGATTTCGATCGCCAGTTGCAGCCGATTCAGCGGGTGTTCATCTATCTGGTGTTCGAGCACAGCGAAAACCTCGCGGTGCAGAACGAAGGTGTCTCGCGCTATATCGAACTGGTGGCGCAGCAGCCTGAAGGTGACCGAACGCTGTTTGCCGATTACCTCGATTATGCCGAGCGGCATCAGAGGGTGATTGCGCAGTTTGGGCGGTTTCCCCATCGCAATGCGGTGTTGGGGCGGGAGTCGACGGCTGAGGAGTTGGCGTTTCTCTCAAAGCCGGGCTCCAGGTTCTAGTTTTTTGTTGCTGATGCCGCCATCGCGAGCAAGCTCGCTCCCACAGTAGATCTCCAGTGCGACAAAGATCCCTGTGGGAGCGAGCTTGCTCGCGATGAGGCCAGTGGCTACGCCTTAGATCCTGAAACTACCCACCAGCTGCTTCAACCGCGCCGCCTGCTGTTCAAGATCGGCACACGCACGCAAGGTCGACTGCAGGTTCTCCACGCCTTCCTGGTTCAGCGTGTTGATTTCGGTGATGTCGACGTTGATCGACTCCACCACGGCGGTCTGTTCCTCGGTCGCGGTGGCCACCGACTGGTTCATGCCATCGATCTCCCCGATGCGCTGGGTCACGCTGCCCAGGCGTTCGCCCGCCTGGTTGGCGATGCCGACGCTGCTTTCGCTCTGGCGCTGGCTGTCGGTCATGATGCCCACCGCTGCCCGGGCACCGACTTGCAGCTCTTCGATCATCGTCTGCACTTGCTGCGCCGAGTCCTGGGTGCGGTGAGCGAGGTTGCGCACCTCATCGGCCACCACGGCAAAACCACGGCCGGCCTCGCCAGCGCGGGCCGCTTCAATGGCGGCGTTGAGTGCCAGCAAGTTGGTCTGCTGGGAGATGCTGGTGATCACTTCCAGGATTTGCCCGATGTTGACCGTGTTGCTGTTGAGGGTCTCGATGTTGCCGCACGAGTCGCTGATCTTGGCCGACAGTTGCTGCATCGCCGCGATGGTTTTATCCACCACCTGTTGACCGTCTTCGGCCAGGCTGCGGGCATCGCTGGAATGTTGCGAGGCGAGGGCGGCGTTCTGGGCGATTTCCTGGGCGGCGGCACCGAGCTGGTTGATCGCAGCGGCCACGCTGCTGGTGCGCGAGGCTTGCTGGTCGGAATTGAACATCGACGAGTTCGAGGCGGCGACTACCCGCAGCGCCACTTCGTTGACCTGGCCGGTGGCCGAGGATACTTCGATGATCGAGGTATGGATGCGCTCGACGAAACGGTTGAACGACAGCCCCAGCGCGCCGAATTCGTCGTGGCCGTGAATGGTCAGGCGTTTGGTCAAGTCACCTTCGCCTTCGGCGATGTCATGCATGGCGCGCCCCATGGTCAGCAACGGTTGCATCAACAGGCTGATCAGCATGCCCAGCAGGGCGATGATGATCACCACCGCAATGACCATGGCGATGATCGCCGAGGTGCGGAATTCGCTGAGCATCGAGAACGCGGTTTCCTGGTCGAGCACCAGCGCTACGTACCAGTCCGCCGATGGCACGCCGTTGACGTGGGTGAAAGAGATGAACTGACGCTTGCCGTCGATCTCGACTTCCTTCATGCCCGGGCTGACTTTCGGCGCGCCGTTGGGGTAGGCCTCGGTCAGGTTCTTGAGCACCAGCTTACTGTCCGGGTGAATCAGGATCTTGCCGTCGGCACCGACGATGAACGCATGGCCGTGACCGCCGAAGTTCAGCGAGTTGATGATCGCGCTGACGCTGGACAGGTCGATGTCGGCGCCGGCGACACCGATCATCTGGCCCAGGTGCTGCACCGGGGTGGCGACTGTGATCACCAGCTTGCCGGAGGAGGCGGCGATGTAGGGTTCGGTGACGATGGTCTGTTGCGCACTATTGGCCGCCTTGTACCAGCCACGGGCGCGCGGATCGTAGTCCGCCGCGCGGTTGCCCGCCGGGACCGAGAACATCACGCCGTCGGCGCCACCGAAGTAACTCAGCTGGAAGTTGCCGGTGTAGGCGGGCAGGTCGATGATTCGTTTCAGGCCAGCGGGAGCATTGCCGTCGGCGTTGATCTGTTGGGCCATCGACTGCAGCAATTGCATGCGGCTTTCCAGCCAGGTCTGGATGTTGCTGGTGGTCAGGCTGCCGAGTTCCTGCATCGAGGCCTCGGTACTGTTGCGCAAGGTTTCGCGTTGGCGATAGTCGTTGAACAGGATGAAACAAGCGAATGCGACGGCCACCACGAGGGCGGCAGCCAGCAATATCTTGTGGCTGAACTTCATGTTTCTGGTCATGGGTGAGCTACCGCAGAGGGGCTGTTCTACAAAATGGGGGAGCAAATGCCACTGACGTGGCTTTGCGTTGCATTTATGTCGACTGAGCGGCGCCAAAGATTAGGCGAATTCTCTGAAAAACGACGAAATGCCCGGTAAACAGGCAAAGTGGCTGATTTTCGGCAAAAGGTAGACGAGTGGCCCGATAAATAGCCTGCCGGGCAGGGAACCTGACAGGGGTTTTCTCTTCTAAGCTTCAGCTTGGCAGCCATGCCAATCCCCTACGCCCCCGGAGTTTCACCATGTCGTTGCGTTCCATCGCCCTGCTTTCATTCTGCGTATTGCTCGCTGCCTGCAGCAAGGTCAATCAGGAAAACTACTCGAAGCTCTCCGCCGGCATGGCCAAGGCCGATGTGGAGACCCTGTTGGGCAAACCCGCCGATTGTTCAGGCGCGCTCGGCATGTCCAGCTGCACCTGGGGCGACAAGAACAGCTTTATCAGCGTGCAGTTCGCCGGTGACAAAGTGCTGATGTTTTCCGGCCAAGGCCTGAAGTAAACCGGGGCGATCGCCCACGGGAGAAAAATAATGAAGCGGTTATTGATCATCCTTTTTGCCGGCCTGGTGTTGGCCGGCTGTGCCACGTCTGGCCAGGACCCATTGGCCCCCAAGACGGTCAATAGCGTCAACCTCAAGCGCTACCAGGGCACCTGGTACGAGCTGGCTCGTATGCCGATGTACTTCCAGCGCGACTGCGCGCAGTCCGAAGCCCATTACACGCTCAAGCCCGACGGCAACCTCGCAGTGCTGAACCGCTGCCTGACGGCACAGTGGCAATGGGAAGAGGTCAAGGGCACGGCTTATCCACAGGTGCCCGGCAAGAGCGACAAGCTGTGGGTCGAGTTCGATACCTGGTTTTCCAGGCTGATCCCGGGTTCGGCGAAGGGCGAATACTGGGTGCTGTACGTCAGCGATGACTACAAGACCGCCATCGTCGGTGACCCGAGCCGCAAGTATCTGTGGCTGTTGTCGCGCACGCCGACCGTGAACGGTGTGGTGCGTGAGGAGTTGCTGAGCAAGGCACGTCAGCAGGGGTACGACACCACGCGGCTGATCTGGCGGGCCTCGGAAAAGCAGATGGCCGAGACGTCCAACTGATTACAGATAACACTGTGGGAGCGAGCTTGCTCGCGATAGCGGACTGTCAGACAACATCAATGTTGAATCTGATGGCCCTATCGCGAGCAAGCTCGCTCCCACAGTTGTTTTGTGTCAGCCCAGGAGTTCGCGCAGGACTTGAGTGAAGGCGCGATTGCTTTCTTCCTCATCAGCATGCCGTCCATCCCGCACAACCCACTGGCCGTTCACCAACACGTCCCGCACCTGACGATCGCCACCGGCAAACAGCCAGCGATTAAGAATCCCGTCGCCATTGGCTGTCGCCAGATACGGATCGTTGCCGTCCAGCACCAGCCAATCCGCGCGCTTGCCGACTTCCAGAGCGCCAATCGGCTGCCCCAGCGCCTGAGCACCACCATCCAGCGCGGCATCAAACAGCGTGCGGCCGACCATTGGCTGATCCGCGCCGTACAAACGATTACGCCGCTGGTCGCGCAGACGCTGGCCGTATTCCAGCCAGCGCAACTCTTCCACCACGCTCAACGACACATGGCTGTCGGAACCGATGCCCATGCGGCCGCCCTGGGCGAGGAAATCCACCGCCGGGAAAATCCCGTCGCCAAGGTTGGCTTCGGTGGTCAGGCACAGGCCGGCGATGGCGCGGCTCCTGGCCATCGACGTGACTTCTTCCGGGCTGGCGTGGGTCGCGTGGACCAGGCACCAGCGCTGGTCGACTTCGACGTTTTCGTACAGCCATTGCAGCGGACGACGACCGCTCCAGGTCAGGCAGTCGTCGACTTCCTTCTGCTGCTCGGCGATGTGGATGTGCACCGGGCATTGTTTGTCGCTGGCGGCCAGCACTTCGCTGATCTGTTGCGGCGTGACCGCGCGCAGCGAGTGGAAACACAGGCCCAGGGCCTGCGCCGGCTGCTGCGCCAGGAGCGGTTGCAGGCGCGATTGCAGCTTGAGGTAATTTTCGGTGCTGTTGATGAAGCGACGCTGACCTTCGTTCGGAGTCTGGCCGCCGAAACCGGAGTGGCTGTAGAGCACCGGCAGCAGGGTCAGGCCGATACCGGCGGAACCTGCGGCCTGGCTGATACGCAGGGCCAGTTCGGCCGGGTCCGCGTAAGGCTGGCCACTGATGTCATGGTGTACGTAATGAAATTCCGCCACCGATGTGTAACCGGCCTTGAGCATTTCGATGTACAGCTGACGGGCGATGACGCCGAGTTGTTCCGGGCTGATTTTTCCGACGAGGCGATACATCAGGTCGCGCCAGGTCCAGAAACTGTCGTTCGGATTTCCCGCCACTTCCGCCAGCCCGGCCATGGCCCGCTGGAAGGCGTGGGAGTGTAAATTCGGCATACCCGGCAGCAGCGGACCGCTTAGCCGTTCGGCGCCATCTGCGTTGGAATCGGCCTGGATATGGGTCAAAACGCCGTCGGCGCTGACCTCAAGACGTACATTGTTGGCCCATCCACTAGGCAGCAGCGCGCGTTCGGCAAAGAAGGCGGACATGGTTCAGCACCCCATCGTGTGTTATTTGTATATACATATACAGACGTTTGCCTGCCCGGTAAACTCCGGCAAGCTAGCAATCTCTTTTCAACGAACAAGGATTAACCGTGCCGACTCCGCCTCCAGTCTCTCCGTTGGCCGCGAACATGGGCGACAGTCCGGCGCCCTTGTACGCCCGCGTCAAACAAATGATCACCCAGCAAATCGACAGTGGAAACTGGCCGCCGCACTACCGCGTGCCGTCGGAAAGCGAGCTGGTCAGCCAGTTGGGCTTCAGCCGCATGACCATCAACCGCGCCCTGCGCGAGATGACCGCCGATGGCCTGCTGGTGCGCATGCAAGGCGTCGGCACGTTCGTCGCCGAGCCGAAAAGCCAGTCTGCCTTGTTCGAAGTGCACAACATCGCCGATGAAATCGCCTCTCGCGGTCATCGCCACACCTGCAAGGTCATCACCCTTGAAGAAGAGGCCGCCGGCTCCGAGCGCGCCCTGGCCCTGGACATGCGCGAAGGGCAGAAGGTGTTCCACTCGCTGATCGTGCATTTCGAAAACGATATTCCGGTGCAAATCGAAGATCGTTTCGTCAATGCGCTGGTGGCGCCGGACTACCTCAAGCAGGACTTCACCCTGCAAACGCCCTACGCCTACCTGAACCAGGTCGCGCCGCTGACCGAAGGCGAGCACGTGGTTGAGGCGATCCTGGCCGAGTCGTCCGAATGCAAATTGCTGCAGATTGAAAAAGGCGAGCCGTGCCTGCTGATCCGTCGCCGCACCTGGTCCGGCCGTCAGCCGGTGACCGCCGCTCGCTTGATCCACCCCGGTTCCCGTCATCGTCTGGAAGGTCGGTTCCATAAATGAATCAGTTAAAGGTTTTACGCGCCAAAGATTACCCGCGCATGCCGTGGAAAAACGGCGGCGGCAGCACCGAAGAAATCACCCGCGATGCCGGCACCGGTCTGGATGGCTTTGGCTGGCGCCTGTCGATTGCCGACATTGGCGAATCGGGCGGGTTTTCCACCTTCGCCGGTTACGAGCGAGTGATCACTGTTTTGCAGGGCGACGGCATGAGCCTGACGGTGGATGGCCAGGATACTCGGCCACTGTTACCGCTGGACCCGTTTGCCTTCAGCGGTGAAAGCAAGGTTTCCTGCACATTGCTCGGCGGTGCGATTCGCGATTTCAACCTCATTTACGCACCGCAGCGTTACGCCGCGCGGTTGCAGTGGTTGTCGGGCGAGCAGCGGTTTTTCAGTGAGGCGGGGACTGTGCTGGTCTTCAGCATCAGCGATGCGCTTGAAGTGAAGGTCGGTACCAGCGCTTCGCAACTGGGTCGCCATGATTGCCTGCAACTGGTCGGTAACACTGGGCTGCTGGAAGTCTCCAGCAATGGCGCCTGCTGCGTGATCGAACTCGTCGCACGCTGATACACCATCCCTGTAGGAGCGAGCTCGCTCGCGAATAACCCAAATTCGCCGCTGGGCATCTGGTTCTACGCGTTATCGTTCACGACCATCGCGAGCAAGCTCGGCTCCTGCAGGGGCCATGTTTGCACGCGATGTTGTGCTACCCCTCAGACCGTTTCCGTCCGCGCACCAATTTGTTACCGAATGCCCCAGCGTGGCGCAAAACCACGCTCAAGTAACAATCCGCCTATCCTCCAAAAAATCCCCTCGAAAAATTTCATCTACGCCAAAACCCTTGTTCCAAGGGCTCTCCAGCTGTTTCCGAACTTTTCTTGAATGCTCATCCAACAAGTTGGCCGCTTGATTGCATATGCTTGTATGTACAAGTAAAGACGTATGCGTATGAGTCACGAAGACTCAACCATCGTCCACTGATTCGCCGGTGTGCACTGATGCCCATTGGCTTGCTCGCCCACTGCCTGGGTTGGTTTGGATTGATTGCTGAGGAGTTCTTTTCGTGACCGAGAATAAACGTACCAAGTTTCGCGACGTCGAAATCCGTGCCGCACGCGGTAACAAGCTGACCGCCAAGAGCTGGCTGACTGAAGCGCCGCTGCGCATGCTGATGAACAACCTCGACCCGGAAGTCGCCGAGAACCCTAAAGAACTGGTGGTTTACGGTGGTATCGGTCGCGCGGCACGTAACTGGGAATGCTACGACAAGATCGTCGAAAGCCTGACCAACCTGAGCGACGACGAAACCCTGCTGGTGCAATCCGGCAAGCCGGTCGGCGTGTTCAAGACCCACAGCAACGCCCCGCGCGTACTGATCGCCAACTCCAACCTGGTTCCTCACTGGGCGAGCTGGGAACACTTCAACGAACTGGACGCCAAAGGCCTGGCCATGTACGGCCAGATGACCGCCGGCAGCTGGATCTACATCGGCAGCCAGGGCATCGTCCAGGGCACCTACGAAACCTTCGTTGAAGCTGGTCGCCAGCACTACAACGACAACCTGACCGGCAAGTGGGTACTGACCGCTGGCCTGGGCGGCATGGGTGGTGCTCAGCCTCTGGCTGCAACCCTGGCTGGCGCTTGCTCGCTGAACATCGAATGCCAGCAGGTCAGCATCGATTTCCGTCTGAAAAGCCGCTACGTCGACGAGCAAGCCAAAGACCTCGACGACGCACTGGCCCGCATCGCCAAATACACCGCCGAAGGCAAAGCGATTTCCATCGCGCTGCTGGGCAACGCGGCTGAAATCCTGCCTGAACTGGTCAAGCGCGGCGTGCGCCCGGACATGGTCACCGACCAGACCAGCGCCCACGACCCGCTCAATGGCTACCTGCCAGCCGGCTGGACCTGGGACGAATACCGCGCTCGCGCCAAGACCGAACCTGCTGCCGTGATCAAAGCCGCCAAGCAATCGATGGCCGTGCACGTTAAAGCGATGCTCGACTTCCAGAAGCAAGGCATCCCGACCTTCGACTACGGCAACAACATCCGTCAGATGGCGCAAGAAGAAGGCGTGGAAAACGCATTCGACTTCCCGGGCTTCGTACCGGCCTACATCCGTCCGCTGTTCTGCCGTGGCATCGGCCCGTTCCGTTGGGCTGCACTGTCGGGCAACGCTGAAGACATCTACAAGACCGACGCCAAGGTCAAGGAACTGATCCCGGACGACGCCCACCTGCACAACTGGCTGGACATGGCCCGCGAGCGCATCAGCTTCCAGGGTCTGCCGGCACGTATCTGCTGGGTTGGCCTGGGCCTGCGCGCCAAGCTGGGCCTGGCGTTCAACGAAATGGTCCGTAGCGGCGAGTTGTCCGCGCCAATCGTGATCGGCCGCGACCACCTGGACTCCGGTTCGGTATCGAGCCCGAACCGCGAAACCGAATCGATGCAGGACGGTTCCGACGCCGTTTCCGACTGGCCACTGCTCAACGCTCTGCTCAACACCGCGAGCGGCGCGACCTGGGTGTCCCTGCACCACGGCGGCGGCGTCGGCATGGGCTTCTCCCAGCATTCGGGCATGGTGATTGTCTGCGACGGTACTGACGAAGCGGCCGAGCGTATCGCTCGCGTGCTGCACAACGACCCGGCCACTGGCGTCATGCGTCACGCCGATGCCGGTTACCAGATCGCCATCGACTGCGCCAAGGAACAAGGGCTGAACCTGCCGATGATTACCGGCAAATAACGCTGTACGGCTTTATGTGGGAGCGAGCTTGCTCGCGATGAGGGCGACACATTCAACACTTGTGCTGTCTGACAGATTGCTATCGCGAGCAAGCTCGCTCCCACAGAAGCCAACACCGACAACCGATATACCTATAACAATCCACAGAGGTTGAATCATGGCTGTTAACAGCGAACGTGCAGGCAACAAACCGTTGATCGAGAAGCGTTCGATCGACTACATCCCGGAAGCGGAAAGACACGGTCGTCTGTTTAGCCAGTTCACCCTGTGGATGGGTGCCAACCTGCAAATCACCGCGATTGTCACTGGTGCATTGGCGGTGGTGCTTGGCGGTGATGTGTTCTGGTCGTTGATCGGTCTGTTGATCGGCCAACTGCTCGGCGGTGGCGTAATGGCGCTGCATGCGGCGCAAGGCCCGAAGCTTGGCCTGCCGCAGATGATTTCCAGCCGGGTACAGTTCGGCGTGTACGGCGCGGCCATCCCGATCGTGCTGGTGTGCCTGATGTACCTGGGCTTCACTGCAACGGGAACCGTGTTATCCGGCCAGGCGCTGGGCCAGTTGTTTGGCGTCAGCGACAGCGTCGGTATCCTCATTTTTGCCAGTGTCATCGTGCTGGTCACGGTGCTCGGTTATCGGGTGATCCATTGGATCGGCCGAGTTGCCAGCGTCATCGGTGTGATTGCCTTCGTTTATCTGTTCTGGCGCCTGATGAGCCAGACCGACGTCGGCGCTCTCCTGCAAATCCGTCACTTCAGCTGGAGCAGCTTCCTGCTGGCGGTGTCGCTCGCGGCGTCCTGGCAGATCGCGTTCGGCCCTTACGTGGCTGACTACTCACGCTACCTGCCGAGCAATATCTCCTCGGTGAAAACCTTTTTCGCCGCAGGTGCGGGTTCGGTCATTGGCGCACAGGTGGCGATGGTCCTCGGCGTGTTCGCTGCCGCTTCGGCCAACGGGCAATTCGCCGGTCACGAAGTGGCCTACATCGTTGGTCTGGGCGGTACCGGTGCCACTGCTGCGCTGCTGTACTTCAGCATCGCGTTCGGCAAGGTCACCATCTCCACGCTGAACTCCTACGGTAGCTTCATGTGCATTGCGACCATCATCAGCGGTTTCCGTGGTGACCTGAAGGTGACGCACTTGCAGCGTCTGGTCTTCGTGCTGGTCATCGTCGGTGCTGCGACTCTGATGGCGTTGCTCGGTCAGCACTCGTTCCTCGGCGCGTTCAAGTCTTTCATCCTGTTCTTGCTAGCGTTCTTTACCCCCTGGAGCGCGATCAATCTGGTGGACTACTACTGCATCACCCGCGAGCGCTATGACGTACCGGCTCTGGCCGATCCGAATGGTCGCTACGGTCGTTGGAACCTCCTCGGTATCAGCGTCTATGTGTTCGGTGTGCTGGTGCAGCTGCCGTTCATCTCCACTAAGTTCTATACCGGTCCGCTGGTGGCGGCCCTGGGTGATGTGGATATTTCCTGGGTCATCGGTCTGGTGCTTCCCGCCGCCCTGTATTACCTGTGTGCAAAAAAATGGCACGGCACAGTGCCTGATCGTTTGATCCTGCCGGTCGAGCAGGGCGCGATCACAGAACAAAAGCTGAATGTCGGTCGCGCTGCGGCGCAGGCCTGATTGGACGTGGACAGGGCTGGATGCCTCTTGACTGCCGTAAGCCAATTCATGATTAGGAGCGTCATAACAATGAAATCGAACAAGACCCTGCTGACCGCATTGCTTTCCATGGGCCTGCTGGCCAGCGCTGGCGCCACTCAGGCGGCGGGTTGGTGCGAGTCGGGTAAACCGGTGAAGTTCGCCGGCTTGAACTGGGAAAGCGCCATGCTGCTGACCGACGTGATGCAAGTCGTGTTGGAGAAAGGCTACGACTGCAAGACCGACAGCCTGCCGGGCAACTCCATCACCATGGAAAACGCTCTGAGCAGCAACGACATTCAAGTGTTTGCCGAAGAGTGGGTCGGCCGCAGCGAAGTCTGGAACAAGGCCGAGAAGGCCGGCAAGGTCGTCGGTGTCGGCGCCCCGGTTGTTGGCGCGATCGAAGGCTGGTACGTGCCTCGCTACGTGATCGAAGGCGACGCCAAGCGTAAGCTGGAAGCCAAGGCTCCGGACCTGAAAAACATTGCTGACCTGGGCAAATACTCGGCGGTGTTCAAGGACGCCGAAGAGCCTTCCAAGGGCCGTTTCTACAACTGCCCGGCCGGCTGGACCTGTGAGCTGGACAACAGCGAAATGCTGAAAAGCTACGGCCTGGAAAGCACCTACACCAACTTCCGCCCAGGCACCGGCCCGGCGCTGGATGCCGCTGTGCTGTCGAGCTACAAGCGTGGCGAGCCGATCCTGTTCTACTACTGGTCGCCAACGCCTTTGATAGGCCAGATCGACGCGGTGAAACTCGAAGAGAAACCAGGCGTGAACAAGACAGTGACCATCAAGGTCGGCTTGTCCAAGACGTTCCACGACGAAGCGCCTGAACTGGTGGCCGTGCTGGAAAAGGTCAACGTGCCAATCGACCTGCTGAACCAGAACCTTGGGCGCATGACCAAAGAGCGGATCGAATCACCAAAACTGGCCAAGATCTTCCTGAAGGAACATCCTGAAGTCTGGCACGCATGGGTGAGCGAAGACGCAGCCAAGAAAATCGACGCGGCCTTGTAGGTTGGGCTTCTCCGGCTGTCGGCAGCGGCAGTCGGACGCTTGATCGCAACCCCTTGATTGAGAGTCTCTTATGTTTCCCGAAAGCTTTACCTTTTCCATCGCCGACTGGGTCAACGGTTGGGTCGATTCGCTGGTTACCAACTACGGCGACGTTTTCCGCAGCATCTCCGACACCCTGCTGTGGGCCATCGTCAATCTTGAAGGCCTGCTGCGTGCTGCACCCTGGTGGCTGATGCTGGCCATCGTGGCCGGTGTGGCCTGGCACGCGACCCGCAAGGTCGTGACCACTGCCGTCATCGTTGGTTTGCTGTTCCTGGTGGGTGCGGTCGGCCTCTGGGACAAGCTGATGCAGACCCTGGCGCTGATGATGGTGGCGACGATCATTTCGGTGTTGATCGGCATTCCGCTGGGCATTCTCTCGGCGCGCAGCAACCGCCTGCGTTCGGTGCTGATGCCGTTGCTGGACATCATGCAGACCATGCCGAGCTTCGTGTACCTGATCCCGGTTCTGATGCTGTTTGGCCTGGGCAAGGTCCCGGCGATTTTCGCCACGGTGATCTACGCCGCACCACCGCTGATCCGTCTGACCGATCTGGGCATTCGCCAGGTCGACGGCGAAGTGATGGAAGCGATCAACGCCTTCGGTGCCAACCGCTGGCAGCAACTGTTCGGTGTGCAACTGCCACTGGCCCTACCGAGCATCATGGCCGGGATCAACCAGACCACCATGATGGCCCTGTCGATGGTGGTGATCGCCTCGATGATCGGTGCCCGTGGCCTGGGTGAAGACGTGCTGGTGGGGATTCAGACCCTCAACGTCGGGCGTGGCCTTGAAGCCGGTCTGGCGATCGTGATTCTGGCTGTGGTGATCGACCGCATTACACAGGCGTATGGTCGCGCACGGCATGAGGTGAGCAAATGAACAACGCAACCGTGAGCAAGATCGAAGTCAAGAACGTCTTCAAGATTTTCGGCAACCGTTCCAAGGATGCGCTGGCCATGATCGGCCAGGGCAAGACCAAGGACCAGGTCCTGGCCGAAACCGGCTGCGTGGTCGGCGTGAACGACCTGTCGCTGAGCATCGGCAGCGGCGAGATCTTCGTGATCATGGGCCTGTCGGGCTCAGGCAAGTCGACCCTGGTGCGCCACTTCAACCGCCTGATCGACCCGACCAGCGGCGCGATCCTGGTGGACGGCGTGGACATCCTGCAATACGACATGGAAGCCCTGCGCGAATTTCGTCGGCGCAAGATCAGCATGGTGTTCCAGAGCTTTGGCCTGTTGCCGCACAAGAGCGTGCTGGACAACGTCGCCTACGGCTTGAAAATCCGTGGCGAAAGCAAAGCCATGTGCGCTGAGCGTGCGCTGCACTGGATCAACACCGTGGGCCTCAAGGGCTACGAAAACAAATACCCGCACCAGCTATCCGGCGGCATGCGTCAGCGTGTGGGCCTGGCCCGCGCCCTGGCGGCGGACACTGACATCATCCTGATGGACGAAGCGTTCAGCGCCCTCGACCCACTGATCCGCGCGGAGATGCAGGACCAGTTGCTGGAACTGCAAAAGACCCTGCACAAGACCATTGTCTTCATCACCCACGACCTCGACGAGGCCGTGCGCATCGGCAACCGCATCGCGATTCTCAAGGATGGCCGCCTGATCCAGGTCGGCACGCCAAGAGAGATCCTGCATTCGCCGGCGGATGAGTATGTCGACCGCTTTGTGCAGCGTCGGGCGGCGGTGGTTTAAAGGTTTGTGCCGGCTGTGCTGGCCCCATCGCGAGCAAGCTCGCTCCCACAGTGGATCCCCGGTGTTCACAAAACCTGTGGGAGCGAGCTTGCTCGCGATGAGGCCGGTAAAGATGCATCAATATTCAGGTTTGTACGCAGAGGTTGAAGATGTCCCAGGCTGAAAAAATCGTTATCACCGAGTCGCAGGTCAGTTGGCAGGATGTGGTCGCCGTTGCTCGTCATGGCGCACAGCTTGAACTGTCGGCACCGATCTGGGCGCGCATCGAGAACGCACAGGCCATCGTCCAGCGCATTGTCACCAGCGGCGAACGTGCCTACGGCATCAACACCGGCCTGGGCGCGCTGTGCAACGTCTCGCTGCAGGACGAACAACTCAGCCAGTTGTCGCGCAACACCTTGCTCAGCCACGCTTGCGGCGTGGGTGCACCGCTGACTGACGAGCAGACCCGCTCGATCATGTGCGCGGCCATCGTCAACTACAGCCACGGCAAATCCGGCTTGCACCGTCAGGTCGTCGAAGCGCTGCTGGCGCTACTCAACCGGGGCATCACCCCGCAGGTGCCGTCCCAGGGTTCGGTGGGTTACCTGACTCACATGGCGCACATCGGCATCGCGCTGCTGGGCGTGGGCAATGTCAGCTATCGCGGGCAGATCGTTTCCGCGCAGCAAGCGCTGGCCGAAGAAGGTCTGCAACCAGTCAAGCTCGGTGCCAAGGACGGTTTGTGCCTGGTCAACGGTACGCCGTGCATGAGTGGCCTGAGCTGCCTGGCGATTGCCGATGCCACGCGCCTGCTGGAATGGGCCGACGTGATCGGCGCCATGAGCTTCGAAGCCCAGCGCGGGCAGATCGATGCGTTCGACGCGGAGATCATCGCGCTCAAGCCGCACCCGGGCATGCAACAGGTCGGGATCAACCTTCGGGCCTTGCTCGACGGCAGCGAAGTGATCGCCCAGAGCAAAGGCATTCGCACCCAGGATGCCCTGAGCATTCGCTCGATCCCGCAGGTGCACGGTGCTGCGCGCGATCAACTGGTGCACGCGATCAAACAGATCGAAACCGAGCTCAACGGCGCCACCGACAACCCGCTGGTGCTAGGTACCGCGGACAATTACCGCGTGGTGTCCCAGGCCAACCCTCATGGCCAGTCCGTGGCAATGGCGGCGGACTTGCTGGCGATCGCCATGGCGGAAATCGGCTCCATCGCCGAGCGTCGTCTGGACCGTTTGATCAACCCGCACGTCAGCGGCCTGCCGGCTTTCCTGGTGGCCAACCCGGGCGTGAACTCCGGGATGATGATCGTGCAATACGTGGCCGCTTCGCTGTGCGCGGAGAACCGTCAACTGGCGCAACCGGCAGTCCTCGACAATTACGTCACTTCCGGTCTTCAGGAAGATCACCTGAGCCTGGGCACCAACGCCGCACTGAAGCTGCATCGCGCGCTGGAAAACTGCACGCAGATCCTCGCCATCGAGTATTTGCTGGCGGCCCAGGCGTTTGAATTCTTGAAGGAACAACGCTTTGGTGCGGGCACCGATACCGCTTGGCGTCTGCTGCGTGAGCGAGTTCCTGCCTACGACCAGGACCGCTGGCTGGCACCAGACATTGCCGCCGCTGCCAGTGTTCTGAAAGACCCTGTTTTGCTGCAAAAAACGTTACCGAATTTGAATTGATTTCCCTATAAAACCAGCGTGCCAAGGCGCCACCCCCTCAAAAAGGGGGAAGCGACGGACAACGGACATCTCCGGAGCGTCTGGTTAGTTAATAGCTAACTCTCAAAAGGAGCACAAAAATGACTGCGCTAAATCTGATTCCCGGCCAACTGACCCTCGCCCAACTGCGTGACGTCTATCAGCAGCCGGTGAAACTGACCCTCGACAACAGCGCCTCGGCCCAGATCGAAGCCAGCGTTGCCTGCGTGGAACAGATCCTCGCCGAGAACCGCACCGCCTACGGTATCAACACCGGTTTCGGTCTGCTGGCCTCGACCCGCATTGCCAGCGAAGACCTGGAAAACCTGCAGCGCTCGCTGGTGCTGTCCCACGCCGCCGGTGTCGGCCAGCCGATCAGCGATGAGCTGGTGCGTCTGATCATGGTGCTCAAGGTCAACAGCCTGAGTCGTGGTTTCTCTGGCATCCGTCGTGTGGTGATTGACGCGCTGATCGCCCTGATCAATGCCGAGGTTTACCCGCACATTCCATTGAAAGGCTCGGTCGGTGCTTCCGGTGACCTGGCGCCTCTGGCCCACATGTCGCTGGTGCTGCTGGGCGAAGGCAAGGCTCGCTACAAGGGCGAGTGGATGGAAGCCACCGAAGCGCTGAAAGTTGCTGGTCTGACCCCGCTGACCCTCGCCGCGAAAGAAGGCCTGGCGCTGCTCAACGGCACCCAGGTGTCCACCGCGTTTGCCCTGCGTGGCCTGTTCGAAGGTGAAGACCTGTTTGCTGGTGCCTTGGCACTGGGCGGCTTGACCGTTGAAGCGGTCCTGGGCTCGCGTTCGCCGTTCGACGCCCGTATCCATGCTGCCCGTGGCCAGAAAGGCCAGATCGACGCCGCCGCCGCTTATCGCGATCTGCTGGGCGAGCGCAGCGAAGTCTCCGACTCCCATGAAAACTGCGAGAAGGTACAAGACCCGTACTCCCTGCGTTGCCAGCCACAAGTCATGGGTGCCTGCCTGACCCAGTTCCGTCAAGCGGCCGAAGTACTGGCGATCGAATCCAACGCCGTTTCCGACAACCCGTTGGTTTTCGCCGCTGAAGGTGACGTGATCTCCGGTGGCAACTTCCACGCCGAGCCGGTGGCCATGGCCGCTGACAACATGGCATTGGCCATCGCTGAAATCGGTTCCCTGAGCGAGCGCCGTATCTCGCTGATGATGGACAAGCACATGTCGCAACTGCCGCCGTTCCTGGTGGCCAACGGCGGTGTGAACTCCGGCTTCATGATCGCCCAGGTGACCGCAGCGGCATTGGCCAGCGAGAACAAGGCGTTGTCCCATCCGCATTCGGTGGACAGCCTGCCGACTTCCGCCAACCAGGAAGACCACGTATCGATGGCTCCGGCGGCTGGCAAGCGCCTGTGGGAAATGGCCGAAAATACCCGTGGGATTCTCGCGGTGGAATGGCTGGCGGCAGCCCAGGGCCTGGACCTGCGCAATGGTCTGAAGACTTCGCCAAAACTGGAAAAAGCCCGTGCCATTCTGCGTAACGAAGTGCCGTTCTATGAGAAGGACCGCTTCTTTGCACCGGATATCAACGCTGCGAGCGAGTTGCTGGCTTCCCGTTGCCTGAACGAGCTGGTTTCGGCGAAGTTGCTGCCTAGCCTGTAATTGCCCCTTCGCGAGCAAGCCCGCTCCCACATGGATTGCGTTGAACCTGTAGGAGCTGGCTTGCCAGCGATTCGATTTTGCGTCGGATAACAATAATTAGGGACGAGAAATGCAACAGCCAGAAAAAGGTTTGAAACGCGGGCTCTCTGCCCGACATATTCGCTTCATGGCGCTGGGGTCGGCAATCGGCACCGGGCTGTTTTATGGATCTGCCTCGGCCATTCAAATGGCCGGTCCTGCGGTACTGCTCGCTTACCTGATCGGTGGTGCGGCGGTGTTCATGGTCATGCGCGCCCTCGGTGAGATGGCGGTGCACAACCCGGTGGCCGGCTCTTTCGGCCAGTACGCCAGCACCTACCTGGGGCCGATGGCGGGCTTCATCCTCGGTTGGACCTACGCATTCGAAATGGTCATCGTCGGCATGGCCGATGTCACTGCATTCGGTATCTACATGGGCTTCTGGTTTCCGGAGGTTTCCCGCTGGATCTGGGTGCTGGGTGTCGTTTCCATCGTTGGCGGCCTGAACCTGTGCAACGTCAAAGTCTTCGGTGAAATGGAGTTCTGGCTGTCGCTGCTCAAGGTCGCCGCCATCGTCGCGATGATCCTGGGTGGTTTCGGCATCATGTGGTTCGGCATCAGCTCGGCCCCCGGCCAAGCGACCGACATCAGCAACCTCTGGAGCCACGGCGGCTTCATGCCCAATGGCATGGGCGGTCTGATTGCTTCGTTCGCGGTGGTGATGTTTGCGTTTGGCGGTATTGAAATCATCGGTGTAACGGCAGGTGAAGCCAAAGACCCGCAGCACGTGCTGCCCCGGGCGATCAATGCTGTACCGTTGCGGATCCTGCTGTTCTATGTGCTGACGATGCTGGTGCTGATGTCGATCTTTCCATGGCAGCAGATCGGCAGCCAGGGCAGCCCGTTCGTGCAGATTTTCGACAAGCTGGGGATCAGCTCGGCGGCCACCATCCTCAACATCGTGGTGATCACGGCGGCGATTTCGGCGATCAACAGTGACATCTTCGGCGCTGGCCGCATGATGTTCGGTCTGGCCCAGCAAGGGCATGCACCCAAAGGCTTCGCCCGCCTGTCGCGCAATGGCGTGCCATGGATGACGGTGGTGGTGATGAGTGCCGCGCTGTTGCTGGGCGTGTTGCTGAACTACCTGATCCCGGAGAATGTGTTCCTGCTGATCGCTTCCGTCGCGACCTTTGCCACCGTGTGGGTCTGGCTGATGATTCTGGTGACCCAAGTGGCCATGCGCCGGTCCATGAGCGCCGAGCAGGTTGCACAACTGAAGTTCCCGGTACCGCTCTGGCCTTATGCGCCGGCGGCGGCGATTGCCTTCATGCTGTTCATTTTCGGCGTGCTGGGCTATTTCCCGGACACCCAGGCAGCGCTGATCGTCGGCGTGGTCTGGATCGTGTTGCTGGTGCTGGCTTACCTGACGTGGGTGAAACCGGCGGCGGGCCAGGCAGCCCTGGTGACGCAGGATCCTAATTTTTCTCATCGATAACCTAATGGAGGCCAAGGATGAAAACTCTCTGGCAACACTGTCACGTCGCAACCATGGCACAAGGCGTCTACTCGATCATCGAGGATGCGGCCATCGTGACGTCAGGAGCGCACATTGAGTGGATCGGCCCGCGCGGTGAGTTGCCGGCGGGCGAGTACCCGGCCGTCAATGATTTGAACGGGGCCTGGGTCACACCGGGCCTGATCGACTGCCACACTCACACGGTGTTCGGCGGTAACCGCAGCGGTGAATTCGAACAGCGCCTGCAAGGCGTCAGCTACGCGGAAATCGCCGCCAGCGGTGGCGGTATCGCCAGCACCGTACGCGCCACCCGCGCAGCCAGCGAAGATGAACTGTTCGCCAGTGCCGCCAAGCGCCTGAAAAGCCTGATGCGTGATGGCGTTACCAGCATCGAAATCAAGTCCGGCTACGGCCTGGACCTGGCCAACGAGCGCAAGATGCTGCGTGTGGCCCGTCGCCTCGGCGCCGAACTGCCGGTCAGCGTGCGCAGCACCTGCCTGGCGGCTCACGCCTTGCCGCCGGAGTACAAGGATCGCGCTGACGACTATATCGATCACATCTGCGCCGACATGCTCCCGGCCCTGGCTGCCGAAGGGCTGGTCGACGCCGTGGATGCGTTTTGCGAGTACCTGGCGTTCTCCCCGGCGCAGGTCGAGCGGGTGTTCATTACCGCCCAGGCACTGGGCCTGCCAGTGAAGCTGCACGCCGAGCAGTTGTCGTCGCTGCATGGCTCGAGCCTGGCGGCGCGTTACCATGCGTTGTCTGCCG
The DNA here is from genome assembly GCF_002236115.1 of Pseudomonas jessenii. GTDB lineage: Bacteria > Pseudomonadota > Gammaproteobacteria > Pseudomonadales > Pseudomonadaceae > Aquipseudomonas > Aquipseudomonas jessenii. Next base: position 271,129 of record NZ_NIWT01000006.1, read on the forward strand.
ATCACCTGGAGTTCATGACCGAGGACGACGCCATCGCCATGGCCAAGTCCGGTACGGTCGCGGTGCTGTTGCCCGGCGCCTTTTACTTCCTGCGTGAAACCCAATTGCCGCCGATGGAAGCCCTGCGCAAGCACGGCGTGAAAATCGCCATCGCCAGCGACCTCAACCCGGGCACCTCGCCAGCGCTGTCGTTGCGCCTGATGCTGAACATGGCTTGCACCTGCTTCCGCATGACCCCGGAAGAAGCCCTGGTCGGCGCGACGATTCATGCCGCCACCGCGCTGGGCATGGCCGATACTCATGGTTCGCTGGAGGTCGGCAAGGTCGCGGATTTTGTCGCCTGGCAAATCGATCGTCCGGCCGACCTGTGTTACTGGCTGGGCGGCGACCTGGAAAAACGCGTCGTGCGCCACGGCGTCGAATCAAGTCTGTAGGAGATCTGTTGTGGATAAGGTTCTGAACTTCAAACAAGGCCGCGTACCGCTGCTGATCAGCATGCCCCACGCTGGCGTGCGCCTGACGCCTGCGGTCGAAGCCGGGTTGATCCCTGACGCGAAAAGCCTGCCGGACACCGACTGGCACATCCCGCAGCTATACGACTTCGCCGCGGAACTGGGTGCAAGCACCCTGGCGGCCGAGTACTCGCGGTTCGTCATCGACCTTAACCGACCGTCCGACGACAAGCCTTTGTACGTGGGGGCGACCACCGGCCTGTACCCGGCGACGCTGTTCGACGGCATTCCGTTGTTCCGCGAAGGGCTGGAGCCTTCGAAAGAAGAGCGCGCGACTTATCTGGAGCAGATCTGGACGCCGTACCACAGCACCTTGCAGCAGGAACTGGCGCGGCTGAAGGCCGAGTTCGGCTATGCGCTGCTGTTCGATGCGCACTCGATCCGTTCGATCATCCCGCACCTGTTCGACGGCAAGTTGCCGGACTTCAACCTCGGCACCTTCAACGGCGCCAGTTGCGATCCACAGCTTGCGACCCGACTGGAAGCGATCTGCGCGCTTCACGACAACTACACCCACGTACTCAACGGGCGCTTCAAGGGCGGGCACATCACTCGCCATTACGGCAATCCGGCCGAGAACATCCACGCGGTGCAACTGGAGTTGGGGCAGTGCACCTACATGGAAGAGTTCGAGCCGTTCCGCTATCGCCCGGATCTGGCGGAACCGACGCGGTTGGTGCTCAAGGAGTTGCTGCAAGGCTTGCTGGCCTGGGGCGAAAAACACTACAAGCGCTAAAGCCTGACGCGTAACCCTGTGGGAGCGAGCTTGCTCGCGATAGCGGTCTGTCTGTTACATCTATGTCGACTTATCCACCGCCATCGCGAGCAAGCTCGCTCCCACAGGTAAGTGTTCATTTTGAAAGCGCGACGTAACAGTCGCCACCGTGCAAAACACGGTCGCCACAGGTCGCTTTTACCGCTCGTCTGCTGCGTAATGTTCTGGCCACGGTGCACAAAGACACCGACCTCACAATAATCGCTGCCGCACGAGATGCTCTCTATGACAAGCACCAAAGGTTTGTTCGCCCGCTGTCTCTCAATCCTCTGCGGCACGGCTCTCCTGAGCACCGGCGCCCTGGCCGCTGACGACGCCTCCTGCAAAACAGTGCGCATGGGCGTGGTCAACTGGACCGATGTGATCGCCACCAGCGGCATGGCCGACGTGTTGCTCAATGGCCTCGGCTACGAAAGCAAACAGACCAGCGCCGTTCAGCAAATCATCTTCGCCGGGATCCGCGACAAGCGCCTGGACATTTTCCTTGGTTACTGGAAACCGGCGATGGACAAAAACATCGCGCCGTTCCTGGCCGCCAATCAAGTCAAAGTCATGGACAAGCCGAGCCTGGCTGATGCCCAGGCCACCCTTGCAGTCCCTGACTATGTAGCAGCGGCGGGCCTGAAGACCTTCTCCGACATCGCCAGATTCAAGGATCAGCTTGGCGGCAAGATCTACGGGATCGAGCCGGGCAGCGGCGCCAACACCACGATCAAGACCATGATCGAAACCAATCACTTCGGCCTGAAGGATTTCAAACTGATCGAGTCCGGTGAAGCCGGCATGCTCGCCGCCGTACAGCGCGCCGTGAATCGCAAGGAGTTCGTGGTGTTCGTCGGTTGGACTCCACACCCGATGAACATCAACATGAAGATCGCCTACCTGACCGGCAGCGATGATGTGTACGGCCCGAATGAAGGTGCTGCGACCGTTTCCACCGTAACCGCGCCGGATTACGCCCAGCGCTGCCCGAACGTCAATCGACTGCTGGAAAACCTGACCTTCACCGCCGCCCAGGAAAGCCAGTTGATGGTACCGATCATGGAGCGCCAAACGGCTCAGGATGTCGCGAAAAAATGGCTGCGCGAGCATCCGGAAGATCTCCAGCGCTGGCTGGCGGGTGTCAGCAGTTTTGATGGCAAGGATGGCGTGGCCACGGTTCAGACCAGTCTGAAGAACTGACACCTTTCCAGATGTTTGCAAAACCTGTGGGAGCGAGCTTGCTCGCGATGGCGCCCTCACATTCAACATCTATGTTGCCTGTCAGTTCGCAATCGCGAGCAAGCTCGCTCCCACAGGTCATAAGTACGTCTTAAAAACCTGAACAGGCTTGCACCAGTCTTATGGCTCCTTATCCACTTTCCGAGCAGATGACGGCTTTCGTCGAGAAAACCGTCAGTTTCAACAGCACTGACGGCAGCCCCGACGGATTGCGCCAGGCCTACAGCGAGATGTGCCGGGCATTCACGCCGCCGCGTCCCGCCGGGTTGTATGTGGTCGATTTCGAGTTGGCGGGGGTTGCCGTTCGTTCGTATCAGCCGCCGGTTTCACCTTCTGCTGGTGGCGTGCCGTGCATCGTTTATCTACATGGCGGTGGCTGGGTGGTGGGGGATCTGGATTCCCACGACTTCATTTGCGCGGAACTGGCCTCGATCCTCGGCGTGTTGGTGATCGCCGTCGATTACCGTCTGGCACCGGAACATCCGTTTCCGGCGGCCTTCGACGATTGCCTCAAAGTCTGGCGAGCACTGCGCACCGGGCCGTTTAAACTTGACCCTGCGCGTACGCTGGTGGCCGGCGACAGCGCCGGTGGCAACCTCGCGGCAGCGTTGTGCCTGGCGCTGCGCGATGCCGGCGAGCCGGTGCCGTGCGCGCAGGTCCTGATCTATCCGGGGTTGGGCGGCGATCACCGGCTGCCGTCGCGCAGTGAGTGCATCGACGCGCCGTTACTCAGCAGCAGTGACGTCGATTGCTATCACTCGCTTTACCTGCAGGGCACCCGCCATCCGAATGCCTACGCCATGCCATTGCTCGCCACGGATTTCAGCAGACTGCCACCGGCATGGATCGCCGTGGCGCAATTCGATCCGTTGCGCGATGACGGCGTGCTGTATGCCGAGCGACTGAACGCTGCCGGTGTGACGGCGACGCTGTATTACGGCGAAGGGCTGGTACACGGTTGTTTGCGGGCGCGGGGGCAGGTAGCCGAGGTGGATGTGTTGTATGAAAGGTTGCTCGGATACCTGGCTGTAAAGCTCTGATCTACAGCAACCGTTTGTCGAGACTGTTATTTTTGACAGGTCATTAATTTTTTGATTCACGTTAAAACACTTCTGGAACGCAGGCGATCGTGCCTGCCCACAGGAGCAAGAAAATCATGGCACGTACAAACAAGGATACGAAGGATAGTGCGGCGGACTCTCGCGAACGTGCGGTGGCTACAAAACCGCCTGCCCCCGAAATGCTCTGGCCAAAAGAAGGTATCAAGCACGACGGAGGTTTTGTTCGTTGCGCAGGCACCTGCCTGGAAGGTGCCGTTGTCCAGATGTTGATCCTCCCTGATACCACATGGAAAGATGTGCCGGCGATCGGGACTAATTGGAGTCTTACGCTAGAAAAGATGGTGCCTGGAGTCCAGCGCCTCCACGTACGGCAAATCCTCGACGCTGCTATTTCAGATCCAACTCCAGTGCGCGAGATCATTGTGCGCGAGCCGTCCTCCAATGTACCCCCGCCGGTGGTAACCCTTCCGCTCGTCAACAGCCTTATGCCAATCAACCAAGAAGTGCGGTTCGAGGGAACCTGCGAACCAGGCGCGAGTGTGTCCATCCGCGATGTCGACGAAACCGTGATCGGGGAAGCCAGCGTCACTGGCACCACATGGTCTTTTGAACACATCTGGACTAGTAGTGAAGTTGTCTATATCAAAATCGTACAGTCAGTAAGTAACGTGTTGTCTGACCCGACGGAGCGCTGGATTGGCGTAGGACTGAGTAGCGACGGGATCGAAGTGAAAGTGACGGAGCCTGAGGCCGAAAATGTCAATGTTCCCTTTGGAGGTTATCTTGATTTGAAGGGTGTCTGCACGCCCTGTTCGAATGCGGGGAGTGTTATCCGGGTGGAGCATGCTCAAATGGGATTTTATACAGGTTATATAGTGGACGATCGTTGGGTGGTCTCCCGCGTCGGTCCATTTACTTCTCGTCCTCCTGAATTCGAACGCCTGTATGTTTCTGTGCAAGATGGAGCCGAAAACGGGATTCCGTCGCGTCGTGACATCCGCATTGTCAGCACTGAGCCAGTCGGCATCAAGCCCGAGCCGCCAAGCATCAGGGTGCCTGAATCAGGAGGCACATATCCCATCGGCGGCATGGCTATCGACGGTTTGTGCATAAAAGGAGCGACTGTCGAGCTTTTGGATGAAAGAGGTGTCAAGTTGAATGATGCATTAGTGGTGGATAACAAGTGGTACACCTCGTTTACTTGGGGCCCAGGAGTTCATCGCATCAAAGCGTGGCAGAAGACAGGCGACATTTTTTCCGAGCCAAGTCCACTCGTTGAGTTCACTGTGACGCCGTAGAATGGGCGATGTACTTGAGTTCATCTTTCGATAGCGTCTGAACCAGGATGGCGGCTCAACGCTCCAAAAAACCGCTGTTTCAGTCGTGCGCTGAAATAGCGGTTTTCTTTATTGCATACGAATGCCTTCACAGGCTTCATTTTCGGGCGCGAACCTGAGTGCGACAGGTATCCAGAGCCCTCAATCTCTCCAAGGACATGCTCATCGCCCCATTCGGGTTTATGATGCCCAACGGCAGAATAATAGAAGTCCCCCCAGGGATGACCTCGACCCCTTACGGAGCGCGCAATGCAGACTTTGTACCCGCAGATCAAACCCCACGCCCGGCACGATCTGGCCGTCGACGAGACCCACACGCTGTATGTCGACGAAAGCGGTTCACCGGAAGGTTTGCCGGTGGTGTTCATCCACGGCGGCCCCGGTGCCGGATGTGATGCCCAGAGTCGGTGCTACTTCGATCCAAATCTTTATCGCATCGTCACCTTCGACCAGCGCGGTTGTGGTCGCTCGACCCCCCACGCCAGCCTGGAAAACAACACCACCTGGGACCTGGTCGCCGACCTCGAGCGGATTCGCCAGCATCTGGGCATCGACAAATGGGTGCTGTTTGGTGGCTCCTGGGGTTCGACCCTGGCGCTGGCCTACGCGCAAACCCATCCTGAGCGGGTACACGGCCTGATCCTGCGGGGAATCTTTCTCTGCCGTCCGCAGGAAATCGAATGGTTCTACCAGGCCGGCGCCAGCCGCCTGTTCCCCGATTACTGGCAGGACTACATCGCGCCGATCCCGCTGGACGAGCGCGACGACTTGCTCGCTGCGTTCCACAAACGCCTGGTCGGCAACGACCAGATCGCCCAGATGCACGCGGCCAAGGCCTGGTCGACCTGGGAGGGCCGCACCGCGACCCTGCGCCCTAACCCTCTGGTAGTCGACCGTTTCTCCGAGCCTCAACGTGCGTTGTCGATTGCCCGCATCGAATGCCACTACTTCAGCAACCACGCCTTCCTGGAGCAGAATCAGCTGATCCGCGACATGGGCAAGATCGCCCATTTGCCCGGCGTGATCATTCATGGTCGCTACGACGTGATCTGCCCGCTGGATAACGCCTGGGAATTGCATCAAGCCTGGCCGAACAGCGAACTGCAGGTCATCCGCGATGCCGGTCATGCCGCTTCCGAGCCTGGCATCACCGACGCACTGGTACGCGCCGCCAATCAGATGGCCCGGCGTCTGCTCGACCTGCCGCCTGAAGAAGCATGAAGGGCCTGCTGCAACGGGTGCGCGGCGCGCGGGTCGAGGTCGCGGGCGAGATCGTGGGTGCCGTCGATCAGGGATTGCTGGTCCTGGTAGCCGTCGAGCCCGACGATACGCGGGCCAGCGCTGACAAACTCCTTAATAAGCTGCTTAACTATCGGGTATTCAGTGACGCTGAGGGCAAGATGAATCTGTCCTTGACGGATGTGGGCGGTGGGCTGCTGCTGGTCTCTCAGTTCACCCTGGCTGCCGATACAAAAAACGGGCTGCGTCCGAGTTTCTCGACCGCGGCCCCTCCGGCGTTGGGCGAGCAGCTGTTCGACTATCTATTAAGCAAAGCGAAACAGGTGCATGGCACTGTGGCATCAGGTAGATTCGGCGCGGATATGCAGGTGCACCTGGTCAATGATGGCCCGGTAACCTTCCTGTTACAGACCTGAAAGCGCTTGAAACAAGTTTTTACGTTCATTTCGGCTGAAAACAGGGCTTTTTCGCGATAAATACTTTGTTACCCCTGATGCGTTGTAACGCGGCCTACTAGATAATCCCGCGCTACGGGGATCAGCGTTCGTTGGTCCATTTTGACTTAGGTAGAGACTTGTCCGGATCCGATTGGGGAATCATTTCGCCACAGCGGAGTCGGAACAATGCTCGCCAACTTGGCAAGAGTGGTTTGCAAGGGCGGTTTTTTCATACCGTACACCGTGCAGGCCCTTTAACTGGCCGTTGGTTTTTTGATCTGTTTTCGGCGAGGGTTGCTCGTGATTGTTAGTCCCTGTAACGCACCAAAATTGTCTGCCAAACGGTTACGCAGCGCCCTGGTAGCGGGCTCTGCACTGCTCTGCCTGCTCAGCGCCGGTCAGCTTTGGGCATTCAGTCTGGATGATGTATCGGTCAAGGCAAAAGAACTGGCCGCGCAGAAATTCGAAGCGCCGCGCAGTAACCTGCCGAACGAGTTCCGCGACATGAAATTCGCGGACTATCAGAAAATTCGTTTTCTGACGGAAAAAGCCGAGTGGGCTGACCAGAAGACGCCGTTCAAGCTGTCCTTCTATCACCAGGGCATGCATTTCGATACGCCGGTGAAAATCAACGAAATCACCGCGAACACCGTCGAAGAGATCAAATACGATCCGAGTCGTTTCGACTTCGGCGATATGAAGTTCGATCCAAAGGCCACCGAACAACTGGGTTATGCCGGTTTCCGTGTGCTGTACCCGATCAACAAGGCCGACAAGCAAGACGAAATCATGACCATGCTTGGCGCGAGCTACTTCCGCGTCGTCGGCAAGGGTCATGTCTATGGTTTGTCCGCTCGCGGCATGGCGCTTGATACCGCATTGCCGTCCGGCGAAGAATTCCCGCGTTTCCGCGAGTTCTGGATTCAGCAGCCCAAGCCGGGCGACAAGCACCTGGTGATCTTCGCCCTGCTGGATTCCCCTCGTGCCACCGGTGCCTACCGCCTGACCCTGCGTCCGGGCAGCGACACCATCGTCGACGTCAAGGCGCAGATGTTCCTGCGTGACAAGGTCGGCAAACTGGGCATCGCCCCGTTGACCAGCATGTTCCTGTTCGGCGCCAACCAACCGTCGAAAGTACTGAACTACCGTCGCGAGCTGCACGATTCCAGCGGCCTGGCGATCCATGCCGGCAACGGCGAGTGGATCTGGCGTCCGCTGAACAATCCGAAGCACCTGGCCGTGAGCAACTTCAGCGTTGAAAACCCGCGTGGCTTCGGTCTGCTGCAACGTGGCCGCGACTTCAGCCACTACGAAGACCTCGACGACCGCTACGACAAGCGCCCAAGCGCCTGGATCGAGCCGAAGGGTGACTGGGGCAAGGGCACGGTCGACCTGGTCGAGATTCCGACCGCCGATGAAACCAACGACAACATCGTTGCTTTCTGGAATCCGGAAAAATTGCCGGAACCTGGCCAGCCGCTCGATGTCGCTTATCGTATGCACTGGACCATGGATGAAGCCTCGATTCACGCGCCGGACAGCGCCTGGGTCAAACAAACCCTGCGCTCCACTGGTGACGTCAAGCAGTCCAACCTGATTCGTCAGCCGGACGGCAGCGTTGCCTACCTGGTGGACTTTGAAGGCCCGTCCCTGGCGGCTTTGCCGGCCGAAGCGGACGTTCGCAGCCAGGTCAGCGTCGGCGACAACGCCGAGCTGGTGGAAAACAGCGTTCGCTATAATCCTGAAACCAAAGGCTGGCGCCTGACCCTGCGGATGAAGATCAAGGATCCGAGCAAGTCCACCGAGATGCGTGCCGCGCTGGTGCAGAACATCGTACCGGCGGACCTGGCCAAGACTTCGATTCCGTCGTCGAACTCGTCGGTTGCCAAGGCCGACAAGGTTGCCGCCAAGCAACAAGAGAAAGCGGACAAGGAAGCCAGGCAAGCGGAGGCCAAGCAGGCCGAAGCCAAGCCTGTTGCAGATGCCAAGGACAAGGCCAATAAAGACGCCAAGCAGCCTGTCGCTGCCGACGCGGCCCCAGCCACACCGGAATCGGCCCCGACTGAAGAAGTCCTGACCGAGACCTGGAGCTATCAGTTGCCTGCCGATGAGTAACTCTCAAGTACGGCCAGAAACTCTCTCCGAGTATCTGGCGCATCTGCCGATGACCGACCAGCAGCGCGCGGAACTCGCGGGCTGCAGATCTTTCAGTGAACTGCATGAGCGTCTGTCGTCCTCGACTTTCGACGCGCCAGCCGAGGCCGCCCAGGCTTCGGTCGGCAAGCGCTTGACCCTGAGCACTGCCGAAGAATTGCAGGACGCCGAAATGCTGGTGCTCGACGCCAGCGGTCGCGTCTGCCTTAAGGCGACCCCACCGATTCGTCGGACCAAGGTCGTGCCGGAGCCGTGGCGCACCAATATTCTGGTGCGCGGCTGGCGGCGTCTGACCGGTCGCACCAATCCGCCGAAGCCGCCGAAAGACGAGAACGTGTTGCCGGCCGCGCGCTGGCGCACCGTCGGTTCGATCCGCCGCTACATTCTGCTGGTACTGATGCTCGGTCAGACCATCGTCGCCGGCTGGTTCATGAAAGGCCTCATGCCTTACCAGGGCTGGTCATTCGTCGACCTCGACGAAGTCTTGCACCAACCGTTCCTGCAAACCGCCACCCAAGTGCTGCCATATGCATTGCAGACCAGCATCCTGATCCTGTTCGGGATTCTGTTCTGCTGGGTTTCGGCCGGTTTCTGGACCGCGCTGATGGGCTTTCTCGAGTTGCTAACCGGGCACGATAAATACCGCATTTCCGGTAAAAGTGCTGGTAACGAGCCGATTCCAAAGGATGCGCGCACCGCGCTGGTGATGCCGATCTGCAACGAAGACGTGCCACGGGTATTCGCCGGCCTGCGGGCGACCTTCGAGTCGGTTGCAGCCACGGGTGACCTGGACCGCTTCGACTTCTTCGTCCTCAGCGACAGTAACGACGCCGATATCTGCGTCGCCGAGCAACAGGCCTGGCTTGATGTCTGCCGCGAAGCCGGGGGCTTCGGCAAGATTTTCTATCGCCGCCGTCGTCGTCGCGTAAAACGTAAAAGCGGCAACCTCGACGACTTCTGCCGTCGTTGGGGCGGTGACTACAAGTACATGGTCGTACTCGACGCCGACTCCGTGATGAGCGGTGAGTGCCTGACCAGTCTGGTACGCCTGATGGAAGCCACACCGGACGCCGGGATCATCCAGACCGCGCCGCGTGCGTCGGGCATGGACACCCTTTATGCTCGCATGCAGCAGTTCGCCACCCGCGTGTACGGTCCGCTGTTCACTGCCGGCCTGCACTTCTGGCAGTTGGGCGAATCGCACTACTGGGGCCACAACGCGATCATCCGCATGAAGCCGTTCATCGAGCACTGCGCCCTGGCGCCATTGCCCGGTAAAGGCGCATTCGCCGGTGCGATTCTGTCCCACGACTTCGTCGAAGCCGCGCTCATGCGTCGTGCCGGTTGGGGCGTGTGGATTGCCTACGATCTGCCGGGCAGCTATGAAGAACTGCCGCCGAACCTGCTGGACGAACTCAAGCGCGACCGTCGCTGGTGCCACGGCAACCTGATGAACTTCCGCCTGTTCCTGGTCAAGGGCATGCACCCGGTGCACCGCGCGGTGTTCCTGACCGGCGTGATGTCCTACCTGTCGGCGCCGTTGTGGTTCTTCTTCCTGGTGCTGTCGACCGCGCTGCTGGCGGTCAACACGCTGATGGAGCCGCAATACTTCCTCGAACCGCGTCAGCTCTATCCGCTGTGGCCACAATGGCATCCGGACAAGGCGATCGCGCTGTTCTCGACCACCATCGTGCTGCTGTTCCTGCCGAAGCTGTTGAGCATCATCCTGATCTGGGCCAAGGGTGCAAAAGAGTTCGGCGGCAAGTTCAAGGTGACCCTGTCGATGCTCCTGGAGATGTTGTTCTCCATGCTGCTGGCGCCGGTGCGGATGATTTTCCACACCCGTTTCGTACTGGCCGCGTTCCTCGGCTGGGCCGCGACCTGGAACTCGCCGCAGCGTGACGACGACTCCACGCCATGGAGCGAGGCGGTCAAGCGCCACGGTCCGCAAACCTTGCTGGGCTTCTTCTGGGCCATGCTGGTGATCTGGCTGAACCCGAGCTTCCTGTGGTGGCTGGTGCCGATCGTCGGTTCGCTGATGCTGTCGATCCCGGTGTCGGTGATCTCCAGCCGTGTCGGCCTGGGCCTGAAGTCCCGTGACGAGAACCTGTTCCTGATCCCTGAGGAATACAATCCGCCGCAGGCACTGCTGGCGACCGACCAGTACACCCACGAAAACCGCTGGCACGCGCTGAACGACGGCTTCGTCCGCTCGGTGGTCGACCCGCAGCAGAACGCCCTGGCGTGCTCGTTGGCGACTTCCCGGCACAATCAGTCCGAGCCGATCGAATGGCTGCGGATCGAACGAGTTCGTCACGCGATGAAGGTTGGACCTGAAGGCCTGACCAACAACGAGCGTGTGCAGTTGTTGAGCGATCCGGTAGCTCTGGCCCGCCTGCATGAGCAGGTTTGGAGCGAGGGCCATCCAGAGTGGCTGGGCGCGTGGCGCAAGTCGGTGAAGGCCGATCCTCATGCACCGTTGTTGCCGCTCAAGCCGTTGAGCGTGCAGCCTCAGTTGGCATAATAAAAAACCCCGCGAAAGCGGGGTTTTTTATGGCTTGAAGTTTGTTCTTGAGCTTGCACCAGATTCTGTAACGGCAGCGTCTGGCCGATCGATTTCACTTTGGCGTTCATGCGGTTGGCGCAACACTGTCGAGCCCTGCGAGCTTGCCCGCGAAGGCATCACCTCGGTCTTTGGTAGGCCGAGGCATACGGATCACCTCAAACCCTGAACTTGCCCACCAACATCTGCAACTGCGTCCCCAACCGCGCCAGCTCAACGCTGGACGCTGCCGTCTCCTCACTCGCCGCCGACGTTTGATCCGACACATCCCGCACATTCAGCACGCTACGGTTGATCTCCTCAGCCACTGCGCTCTGCTGTTCAGCCGCGGCAGCGATCTGCTGGTTCATCGCCTGGATCGCCGACACCGTGCGGGTGATGCTTTCCAGTGAGCCACCGGCGCGGCGGGTCAGTTCGACACTGCTGTCGGTCAGGGTGCGGCTGTTGTCCATGATGGTCGCCACTTGCTGGGTGCCGTTTTGCAGGCCGACGATCAGCTCTTCGATCTCTTCGGTGGACTTCTGAGTGCGCTGGGCCAGGCTGCGGACTTCGTCTGCCACCACGGCAAAACCACGGCCGGCTTCACCGGCGCGGGCGGCTTCAATCGCGGCGTTGAGGGCCAGCAGGTTGGTTTGCTGGGCCACGGACTTGATCACGTCGAGCACGCTGCCGATCTTGTCGCTTTCGCGCTGCAGATGGCCCATGGCTTCGGTGGAGTGGCCGACTTCGGTGGCCAGGCGCTCGATCTGCGCGATGGCTTCGTTGACTACCTTGTCACCTTCGCGGGCCTGCTGATCGGCGGCGACGGCGGCTTCGGAGGCTTCTTCGGCGTTGCGCGCAACTTCCTGCACGGTGGCGGCCATTTCGTTCATGGCGGTTGCGACCTGATCGGTTTCGACCTTCTGACTGTTGACCCCGGCGCTGGTCTGCTCGGTGACGGCAGACAGCTCTTCAGCGGCGCTGGCGATCTGCGTGACGCCATCGCTGATGCCGCCGATCAGTTCGCGCAGCCCTTGGGTCATGCTTTGCATGGCTCGCTGCAACTGGCCGAGTTCGTCACGGCGCTGCGATGTCAGGTTGTGCGTCAGGTCGCCACTGGCGACGCGCTGGGCCACGATCAGGGTCTGGTTCAATGGAATGATGATCTGTCGGGTGATCGCCCAGGCGGCCAGCAGGCCGAAGGCGATGGCCAGCACGGTGGCGAGGGTCAGCATGTTCTTGGCATGGGCGGCGTCGGTGTCACGCACGACGGTTTGCGAGACGGTGAGTTTCTGGCTCATGTCCAACAGGATGTCGCCTTGGGTGGACATGCGTGCCAGGGCCTTGGCGCTGGTCACCTGGGAGTCGCGGAACTGGCTGACGGCGGCGCGATAGGCCCTCAGCGAGTCAGTTGCCTGTTGCAGGTTGGCGATGTGTTCTTCAGGCAGTTTGGTCGGCAGGCTCTCGAGGTTCTTCAGGGCGTTGTCGATCGCGTCGAGGGCTGGCTGTTCGGCTTCGCTCTTACCGCTGTAGGTGTAGCCGCGAACCTGGAAGCGCGCCTGCTGGATCAGTTTGCTCAGGTCGATCACGCTGTTGAACGCCGCTACGCTGTCGCCTTGCAGCATGGATTTTTCCACTTCGGCGACGCGGGCCACGGCATTGTCGGCAGTGGCGCCGAGCTTGCTGCGGGCGTCTTCACGCTGGGCGCCGGCCTGGGTCATGTCGTTGAAGGCGCGGCGGTATTCGGCGACAGCGGCCAGTTGTTGATCGACCATGGCCGTATCGGCCGGTTGCTCGATCAGGCCGCGGGCGGTCTGCAGGCCGCTTTCGAGTTTGCCTAACAGATCGTTGACGGCGCCGGGACCTTGTTCGCCGCGACGCATCTCGTAATCCAGGCGTGCAATGCGCAGGTCCTTGGTCAGGTCGTTGAGGCTGGCGATGAACCCCAGTTTATCGCCACGGCTGGTCACGCCGCTCAGGCCGCTCCAGCCGGTGAAGGTGATCAGCAGGGTCAGCAGCAGCACCAGACCGAAGCCGATCCCCAGCTTGCGTTTGACGCTGACGTTACCCAGATTCTCGGCTAGCCATTGATACATGCTGAAACTCCCCGGACCAAACAATGGTTTTATGGGGGCTTTATCGGCAGGAGGGCTGGATTCTGTAGGTGACTCCCGATGTACGGGCAAGTGATCATCTGTGGCAAATGTTGACCTGTGGGAGCGAGCTTGCTCGCGATGGCGTTGTTTCAGGCAACACGGATGTCGACTGTTACTCCGCTATCGCGAGCAAGCTCGCTCCCACAGGGACAGTGTCTGGATTTAAAAGAGGCGTGCCAGCAACGCGGTCACGGCGGTTTCGACCCGCAGGATGCGCTCGCCCAGTTGCACCGGTTGCAGACCGGATTTGCCCAGCAGGTCGATCTCGTAGGGAATCCAGCCACCCTCGGGGCCGATGGCCAGGGTCACCGGTTCGCTGAGTGCGCGAGGGCAGGGCGGGTAATTGCCCGGATGCCCCACCAGGCCGAGGGTGCCTTCGGTCATCGCGGGCAGACGGTCTTCGACGAAGGGCTTGAAGCGCTTCTCGATCACGACTTCCGGCAACACACTGTCCCGCGCCTGTTCCAGGCCGAGGATTAACTGCTCGCGAATCGCCTCTGGCTCCAGGAACGGGGTCTGCCAGAAGCTCTTCTCGACGCGATAGCTGTTGACCAGCACGACCCGTGGCACACCCATGGCCGCCACGGTCTGGAACACCCTGCGCAGCATCTTGGGCCGTGGCAGGGCCAATACCAGGGTCAATGGCAGCTTGGCCGGTGGTGGCTGGTCGAGGGTGACGCGCAATTCCGCTTCGTCGGCGTCCAGGCGCAGCACTTCGGCCGAACCCATCAAACCGCCGATTCGCCCGACGCGCATGCTGTCACCGACTTCGCAGCGGTGGACTTCCTGCATGTGGGTCAACCGGCGATCACGCAGGATCACGCGGTCGGCCGCAATGAAATCGGCCTCTTCGAGGAGCAGCAGGTTCACGCTTGGGTCGCTGGCGGCTGGTCGTTGTGATCATCAGCCGGTTGGTCTTCCGGATGGTCGCCGCGCTTGCTGATCAGGCTGCCGAACAGGATGCCGATCTCGAACAACAGCCACATCGGAACGGCCAGCAGGGTCTGCGAGAAGATGTCCGGTGGTGTCAGGATCATGCCGACCACGAAGCAGCCGATGATCACGTACGGACGGATTTTCTTCAGGTATTTGACATCGACCACGCCGATCCACACCAGCAGCACCACGGCCACCGGAATCTCGAACGCTACGCCAAAGGCGAAGAACAGCGTCATGACGAAATCGAGGTAGCTGGTGATGTCGGTCATCATTTCCACGCCGGCTGGGGTGGCGGCAGCGAAGAACTTGAAGATCAGCGGGAACACCAGGAAATAGGCGAAGGCCATGCCGGCGTAGAACAGAAAGATGCTGGAGACCAGCAAGGGCACGGCGATGCGCTTTTCATGCTTGTACAGGCCGGGGGCGATGAAACCCCAGATCTGGTGCAGGATCACCGGAATGGCCAGGAACAGCGAGACCATCATCGTCAGCTTCAGTGGCGTCAGGAACGGCGACGACACGTCAGTGGCAATCATCGTCGCGCCAGCGGGCAGGTACGCGCGCAGCGGCGTGGAGACGAAGGTGTAGATCTGCTGGGTAAAGGCAAACAGCCCGGCAAAGATGATGAAGATCGCCGCTACGCAGCGCAGCAGACGGGTACGCAACTCGGTGAGGTGCGAAACCAGCGGCATGTGCTGGTCGTTTTCAGGGAGATCGCTCATGGGGCTCGCGGCGGCAAAGTGGTGTCATTGGGCGCTGGCGTCGTCGGCGCGGCGGCTGGAGCAACGGGTTCAACCGGCATCTCTGCCACAACAGGCGCAGGTTCCGCCGTCGGAGCAGGTGTCGGGTCGACAGCCGCGGCAGGCGCAAGAATCGTCTGCGTACCCACATGTTCCACCGGCGTCGGCTCCTGCTGGGTCGGCGTGAAGATTTTCCGCGCCTCCTGCTCAAGCGACAGGATGTGCTCGTTGTGCAGTTGCCGACGAATCTCGTCGGCACCGATTTCACGTTCAACTTCCTGTTTGATTGCGTTGAAGCTGCGCTTCAGGCGCCCGACCCACAGGCCGGCGGTGCGCGCAGCGCCCGGCAAGCGCTCGGGACCCAGCACCAGCAGGGCGACGAGGCCGACGAGCAGCAGTTCAGAGAAGCTGATACCAAACATTAGTCAGTGCTCACACGTCTTTGCGGATCGGCTCTTCGACTTTCTGTGCCTGCACGTCGATGGTGTGCGGCTGGTTCACGGATGCCTGTGGCTGAACCGGAGGAACCGGTTGGGCCGGGGTCGCGTTCGGGTCGGCCGGTTTTTCATCGTCGTTCATGGCTTTGCGGAAGCCCTTGATCGACTCGCCGACGTCAGTGCCGAGGTTTTTCAGTTTCTTGGTGCCGAACACCAGTACCACGACAACCAGGATGACGACCCAGTGTTTCCAGTCAAAAATGCCCATGCTGCTGCTCCTCTCTAATAGTTATTCAGGCGGACGGGCGCGAGGCTTTCTCGGCGTGTCCGGAGAGACCGAAACGACGGTCCAGTTCATCGAGTACAGCCTGTGGATGCTGCCCCAATTGGGCGAGCATGACCATGCTGTGGAACCACAGGTCGGCGGTTTCGTAGATCACATCGCTGCAGTCGCCGCTGACGGCGGCGTCCTTGGCGGCGATGATGGTTTCGACCGACTCTTCGCCGACTTTTTCCAGAATCTTGTTCAAGCCCTTGTGGTACAGGCTGGCGACATACGAGCTGTCGGCGGCGGCGCCTTTGCGCTCCTCCAGTACCTCGGCGAGGCGGGTGAGAGTGTCACTCATGTTTGTGCCCTGCGGAATAGATGGCGTGCGGATCTTTCAGGACCGGGTCGACGGTTGTCCAGTCGCCGTTCTCATAGACGCGGTAGAAGCAGCTCTGGCGGCCGGTATGACAGGCGATGTCGCCGATCTGCTCGACCATCAGGATGATGACGTCGGCGTCGCAGTCCAGGCGCATCTCGTGCAGGGTTTGCACATGGCCGGACTCTTCGCCCTTGCGCCACAGCTTGCCACGGGAACGTGACCAGTAAATGGCACGGTTCTCGGCAGCGGTCAGTTCCAGTGCTTCGCGGTTCATCCAGGCCATCATCAGGACGCGCCCGGTCTTGTGATCCTGGGCAATGGCCGGCACCAGGCCGTCAGCGTCCCACTTGATCTCGTCCAGCCAGTTTTTCATCTTCGACTCCGACAGCGGGCTCGACACTTCAATAGCCGAGCTCAGGCGTTCAAACAGTGTGCCAGTCGTTCACACAACTGGCTATCGGCGCACGACCAGATACAAACCGACCGCCATCATGATTCCCGCCGGCCAATAGGCCAACTGGTTCAGCGGTCCGCCAGCGGCAAGGACGGCGCCACCGGCCAGATGGGCCGTACCGAGCAGGCGCAGGAACCAGTCGTCACGGCGTCGACGCCACGGTGGCGGCGGGTCGTAGGCGTGGGGTTGGGACATGCGTTCGAGCAGGTCGCGGGCCATGTTGGCCAGGTGCGGGATCTGTTCGAATTGGCTGTGCACGTTGCCGAGCAGGGCTTTGGGGCTGACCCGCTCGCGCATCCAGCGTTCGAGGAATGGCTGAGCGGTGTTCCACAGATCGAGGTCCGGGTACAGCTGGCGGCCCAGGCCTTCGATGTTCAACAGGGTTTTTTGCAGCAGGACCAACTGCGGCTGCACTTCCATGTTGAAGCGGCGCGCAGTCTGGAACAGGCGCATCAGCACCTGACCGAAGGAAATATCTTTTAACGGTTTTTCGAAGATCGGCTCGCACACGGTACGGATCGCCGCTTCGAATTCGTTGAGCTTGGTTTCCGCCGGCACCCAGCCCGAATCGATGTGCAACTGCGCCACGCGACGGTAATCGCGCTTGAAGAAGGCGAACAGGTTGCGCGCCAGGTAATCCTGGTCTTCCGGGGTCAGGCTGCCGACGATGCCGCAGTCGATCGCAATGTACTGCGGGCTCCACGGACTCACGGTGCTGACGAAAATGTTGCCGGGGTGCATGTCGGCGTGGAAGAAACTGTCGCGGAACACCTGGGTGAAGAAAATCTCCACGCCACGCTCGGCGAGCATTTTCATGTCCGTGCGCTGGTCGGCCAGAGTCGCCAGATCGGTAACCTGAATACCGTAGATGCGTTCCATCACCAGCACTTTCGGCCGGCACCAGTCCCAATAGACTTGCGGGACGTACAGCAGCGGCGAGCCGTCGAAGTTGCGCTTCAACTGGCTGGCGTTGGCCGCCTCGCGCAGCAGGTCGAGTTCGTCGTAGATGGTTTTTTCATAATCGCTGACCACGTCCACCGGGTGCAGCAGGCGCGCATCGGCCGAGAGTTTTTCGGCGGCGCGGGCGAGGATGAACAGCCACGCCAGGTCCTGGGCAATCACCGGTTTGAGGCCCGGGCGGATCACCTTGACCACCACTTCTTCACCGGTTTTCAGTTGCGCGGCGTGTACCTGCGCCACCGAGGCCGAGGCCAGCGGTTCGACGTCGAAACGGCTGAAGACTTCGCTGATTTTCTTACCCAGCTGTTCTTCGATCAGCTTGACCGACACTTGCGAGTCGAATGGCGGTACGCGGTCCTGCAGCTTCATCAGTTCGTCGGCGATGTCCTCGGGCAACAGGTCGCGGCGAGTGGACAGGATCTGCCCGAACTTTATGAAGATCGGCCCCAGGTCCTGCAACGCCAGGCGCAAACGCGCGCCACGGCTCAGGTCCAGGGTTTTGCGCGGGAACCAGCGCCACGGCAAGGCGTAACGCAGCGCCCGCAAGAACCAGGGCAGCGGCAGGGCGAACAGCAGGTCATCGAGGCGGTAGCGGATCACGACGCGCTGGATGCGCAACAGACGGCGGACGGCAAGCAGCTTCATGCGTTATCGCTTGGGTCGAGGGATCGGGAAAGGCGCTCGAAACGCGCCTCGAGACGTTCAAGATCAAGCTTGATCTGGTCCAGCTCACTGAATCGGGCTTCGGCTTCGCGCTGACCGACAAGGGTGCGCGATTCTTCGGCCAGGTACTCACCTAGGTTCTGGTTGAGGCTGGCGAACCCTTGCTGATACCAGCGGGCGCGGCTGCGCAGGTGACCGCCGACCAGTTGCGTGGCCACAGGTCCCAGCCAGCGCGAGAGTTCGTACTCCCAATCCAGTTCCAGGTCCTGGAGGATCGCCGCCAGTTCCAGCAGCACGCCGCTGTCGCCGTCGAGTTCGACTTCAGGGGCGTGCAGGACCGAGGTCTTGTCCTTGCTCATCGCCAGTTTCAACAGGCTCGAGGCCGGTGCACGCAAGGTGCAGTCGGCGCCGGTTTCCCACTGGGAGGCGAGCATCAGACCTTCGTCGCTAGGCAGGATGAACAGTTGCAGCACCGGGCTGCGGCAATCGACGGCAATCACTTTGCCGGTCAAATGCGCCAGCCGCGGCAGCGCCGTGCTGTCGAGACGCAGCACCCGGTTCAGGCCGAGTTCAACGCTGGCGAGCAGGCCGGCGAGCAACATCAGGGCTTGATGCCGCGGTGCAGGGCAACGATGCCTGCGGTCATGTTGTGATAGGTCACGCGGTCGAAACCGGCCTCGACCATCATCGACTTCAGGGTTTCCTGGTTCGGGTGCATGCGGATCGATTCGGCCAGGTAGCGATAGCTTTCCGAGTCGTTGGTGATCAGCTTGCCCATCAGCGGCATGAAGGCGAACGAGTAAGCATCGTAGGCCTTGGACATCAGTGCGTTGGTCGGCTTGGAGAACTCCAGTACCAACAAGCGGCCGCCCGGCTTGAGCACGCGTAGCATCGAGCGCAGGGCATCTTCCTTGTGGGTCACGTTGCGCAGGCCGAAGGCGATGGTCACGCAGTCGAAATGGTTGTCCGGGAACGGCAGTTTTTCCGCGTCGGCCTGGACGAATTCGACGTTGCCGGCCACACCGAGGTCAAGGAGGCGGTCACGACCGACCTTGAGCATGGATTCGTTGATGTCGGCCAACACGACCTGGCCGGTCGGGCCTACCAGGTGCGAGAATTTTTTGGTCAGGTCGCCAGTGCCGCCGGCGATGTCGAGCACGCGGTTACCGGCACGAACGCCCGACAGTTCGATCGCGAAACGCTTCCACAGACGGTGCATGCCGCCCGACAGAAGGTCGTTCATCAGGTCGTACTTGGCGGCTACCGAGTGGAAAACCTCAGCGACTTTTTCCGCTTTCTGGCTTTCCGGAACGTTTTTGAAGCCGAAGTGAGTGGTGGGTTCGGCATCGCTGCCTTTGCGCTGATCAGTCATATCGCTGTCACCAAAAGAGAATGCGCGACATTCTAATCCCCAAGGCATGCTTTGTCTTGGCAAGGCTGAAGGTAAGATGGGCAACCATCGGGACGTTTTGACGCAGCAGTGGTCAAGATGCCTCGGGAAAGCATCCATAAAGCAGGAGTCATTTGATGGCCCGTATTAGTGTTGAACGTGCCCATGGCCTGGGTAAGGAAGCGGCTCGCGAGAAGGCCGACAAGCTGGCGCAGAAACTTTCCGATCAGTATGGCCTGGAGCCGCAGTGGTCCGGCGACACCCTCAACCTCAAGCGCTCGGGTGTGAAGGGTGCGGTGCATGTCAGTGAAGATTCGATCAAGGTCGACGTGGAGCTGGGCCTGATGATGTCGGCCATGGGCGGCATGATCAAAGCGGAAATCGAAAAGGCGCTCGACAAGGCCCTGGCCTGATTTCCAGCTGTAATGAGATCCCCTGTGGGAGCGAGCTTGCTCGCGATGGCGCAGTGTCAGTCGACATTAATTTTGACTGATGAATCGCTATCGCGAGCAAGCTCGCTCCCACAGTTTTTTGCGTGGCGCTCTCAAAGGTTTATGTCATTTGTTAGGGTGCCGTTTCTAATTTTTCTCCCTACTTTGTGCCAGAGCCCGACACTTACCCGGGCAGTTCCTCAAACCTTCTGCGCGTGAGGTGCACCATGGCCAAAGTTATTTTGAAGAAAAAAATCGACCCGTCGACCGGCACGCTGGGCGACGTCAAATCCTATGCCCGCAAGATCTGGCTGGCAGGCCTGGGTGCCTACGCCAAGGTCGGCCAAGAGGGCAGCGAGTACTTTCAGGAGCTGATCAAGGCTGGTCAGGTTGTTGAAAAGAAAGGCAAAAAGGTAGTCGCTGAGAAGCTTGAAGCGGCCAATGCCGAGATCGATGAAGCCAAGAGTGAAGTCAGCACTTTCAAAGGCAAGGTCGAGGTTCAACTCGACAAGGTCGAGAAGGCGTTCGACACGCGTGTCGCAAGTACCTTGAATCGTATCGGTATTCCGTCTAAACATGACGTTGAGACACTCTCTGCTAAGCTCGATGAGCTGACGGCATTGCTCGAACGTGTCGCGCGTAAATCTTAAGGAGAACGGGATGGCTGTTAAAAAGAAAACCGAAAAAGAAGGCAGCTCGTGGATCGGGAAGGTTGAAGATTACTCCCGAAAAATCTGGCTGGCTGGTTTAGGCGTGTACTCGAAGATCGACACTGACGGCAGCAAACTCTTCGATGCATTGGTTAAGGACGGCGAGAAAGCCGAGAAGCTCACCAAGAGCGCTGTTGGCAAGACTGTCGACGCCGCCAAGGACTCCGCTTCTTCGGCCAAGTCGCGCATCAGCGGCGTGAAAGATCGCGCACTGGGCAAGTGGGATGAGCTGGAAGGTGCTTTCGACAAGCGTCTGAACAGCGCCATTTCGCGTCTGGGCGTACCGAGCCGCAACGAGGTCAAGGCACTGCACAGCAAGGTCGAAACCCTGACCAAGCAAATCGAAAAACTGACCGGTGCCAAGGTTGCGCCTGTTGCGGCGAAAACCGCGGCAGCCAAGCCTGCTGCCAAAACCGCAGCCAAGCCACTGGCAAAAGCAGCGGCTAAACCTGCTGCCAAGCCTGCGGCTAAAACTGCAGCCGCCAAACCGGCCGCAGCCAAACCCGCAGCCAAGCCGGTGGCTGCAAAAGCCGCCGCCAAACCAGCGGCTAAACCGGCCGCCAAGCCTGCAGCGAAAACTGCAGCGGCCAAACCCGCTGCGGCGAAAAAACCAGCGGTGAAAAAGCCTGCAGTTCCAAAGGCCGTCGCGCCAAAACCAGCAGTGGCAGCTGCCAAACCGGCAACGCCGGCAGCTCCGGTCAGCGCTTCGAACTCCGCTACCGCACCGACCCCTGCGGTCACCCCGACTGTCGCGCCAGCTCCATCGACGCCAACCAGTCAGTCCTGATTTTCAGGGCTCAAGAAAACGCCCGGCCTGTGTAGGTCGGGCGTTTTTGTTTGTGTGCGAATCTCTGACCGACACAAGCCCAATGTGGGAGCGAGCTTGCTCGCGATGAGGCCATCACATTCAACATTGATGTTGGCTGATCCGCCGCCATCGCGAGCAAGCTCGCTCCCACAGGGTTGGCGGGTGTCAGGCTTACTCGTGGTCTTCCAGGTACTCCATCGCCATCTGTTCGGTCGCGGCCTTCATCGATGGCAGCAGGTGCGGCGCCACCAGCATCATGATCTGGTAAACCACCAATCGCACTTCGCCCTGACGATCAAGAATCCGCTGATAGTCCAGTGAAAAAAGCAGCGTCATGGTGATCTGCTCCACCAGTTGCCCCAGTGCCTGGGTATCGCTGACCAGCAGCCCTTGCGCCTTCAATCGTGCCAGCAGCGACGCCAGTGTGCGCTTGAGTGCATTAAGCAGGTTGCGAATGCCCTTGGCCAGTTTCGGCAGGCGCCCGGCGAGGTTCGACAGGTCCTGGAACAGGAACCGGTAGTGGGACAGGCGTTCGACGATCAGGTGCAGGAACAGCCAGTATTCTTCGGGTGCCAGTTCGGCATCGGCCGGTGGATCGAGCAAGGGGGCCAGTTCGCCCTGGAAACGCTCGAACAGCCCGAGAATCAGAGGCTCCTTGCCGTGGAAGTGGTAGTAGAGGTTGCCCGGGCTGATGCCCATCTCATTGGCAACTTCCATGGTGGAGACATTCGGTTCGCCCTTCTGATTGAACAACTGCAGGGCACATTCGAGGATCCGGTCGCGGGTTTTCATCCAGTCTTCTTAATGATCGGGTCTTGCCACGGCCGACAGTGGCCGTGGCTCGTTGAACGTCAGCGCACGCGCACGTAAGTACCGGGTGCTGCCTCCATCGGTGGATAGTTCTGGTTGCCGAGCGCCATGTGGGTTTCCTTCTGCGCGCCGGAGCGTTCCTGAATCCAGCCAAGCCATTGGGTCCACCAACTGCCATCGACACGCTTGGCGTCGTAGTACCAGGCCCGTGGGTCGCTGCTGAATTTGCCGTTCTCGACGTAGTTGGCTTTCGGGTTGCTCGGCGGGTTGAGGATGCTCTGCACATGGCCGCTGTTGGACAGCACGAAGCGCCGCTCGCCACCGAGCAACAGCGTCGAGCGATACACCGCGTCCCACGGCGTGATGTGATCGTTGATGCCGGCGACGCTGAAGCTGTCGACGGTGACCTTCTGCAAGTCGATCGGCGTGCCACACACTTCCAGGCCGCCCGGGTGAGTCAGCGGGTTGTGCTTGAAGAAGTCCAGCAGGTCGCCATGCAGGGCGGCCGGCAGGCGCGTGTTGTCGTTGTTCCAGTAGAGAATGTCGAACGCCGGTGGCTCCTTGCCCAACAGGTAGTTGTTGACGAAGTAGCTCCAGATCAAATCGTTGGGGCGCATCCAGGCGAAGACCTTGGCCATGTCGCGGCCGTCCAGTACACCTTTCTGATAGGAGCGGCGTTTGGCGGCTTCCAGAGTCTGTTCGTCGGCGAACAGCGTTGCGGGGCTGTCCATCTGGCTGTCGAGCAGGCTCACCAGGTAAGTTGCGCTGGACACCCTGCGCAGCTGCCGTTTGGCCTGCAGGTGTCCTTGCAGCGCGGCAATGGTCAGACCGCCGGCGCAAGCGCCCATCAGGTTGACCTCCCGTGCGCCGGTGATCGCCCGGCAGACATTCATGGCCTCTTCTACGGCTTCCACGTAGGTCGAGAGCCCCCATTCGCGGTGACGCACATCCGGGTTGCGCCAACTGATCATGAAGGTTTGCAGGCCGTTTTTCAGCGCGTACTGGACGAAGCTGTTGTGGGGACTCAGGTCGAAAATGTAGTACTTGTTGATTTGCGGTGGCACCACCAGCAGGGGCTTGGAATACTGCTTTTCGCTCATCGGTTTGTACTGGATCAACTCCAGCAGTTCGTTGCGAAACACCACGGCTCCGGTGGAGGTGGCGACCGTCTTGCCAACCTCGAATGCTTGCTTGGTGACTTGCCGGGGCAGGCCGTCGTTGTGCAGCAGATCGTCCACCAAATGGCTGATGCCACGCACCAGGCTGTTACCGCCGGAATTGAAGAGCTCCTTGACCGCCAGTGGATTGAGCAGGGTGTTGGAGGGTGATACGGCGTCGTTGAGCAAGGTGAACGCAAAGTGGGCACGGGCGCGGTCGTCCGGGCTCATGTCGCTCTCGTCGATCCAGCTCTTGACCTGTTTCTGCCAGCTAAGATAGGCCTGCAGGCTGCGCCGATAAAACGGGTTGAGGCTCCATGCCGGATCGGTGAAGCGGGTGTCCTGCGGGTTGGTCGGGTGCAGGGTTTCGCCCAGCAGCACACGACCAAGCTGGCCGCCGAGTTTGAGGGCATGTCGGGCACTGTGCACCGGATTGCGCAAGCCATGGGCGGCCACACTACGCAGGGTCGATAACAGATCCCGACCGCGCAGGCCGGTAATCGCACTCTGTGCATTGATGAACGCGGCGGGAGTCGGTAAGGAATCCCTCGCTGGTTTCTCGCGCATGAGTCAACACTCCTTCGTCTTCAGGCTAAAAACAAACACACCGAACCAGAACACCATAGACGCTGTAACGGGTTGTTGCGCGGCGTGGCGTCCTGCCGGCCGCTGATGCAGCGGTTTAGCTGCCCAATGGCGCCGGACGCGGATGCATCACCGCGCGCTGGCGCTCCTCTTCCAGGAATTTCATGATGATCGGGGCCACCGCTTCGGCCCGGGTAATCAGGAACAAATGCCCGTCATCGATGATGTGCAACTGGGCGTTGGGGATCCGCCAGGCCAGCAAGCGCATGTTGACCAACGGGATCAGCGGGTCATCGTCGCCGGCCAGTACCAGGGTCGGCTGGCGGATCTTGTGCAACCAGTGGATGCTGGTCCAGCCGAGGCCGGCGAACAGCTGCCAGTAGTATCCGAGCTTGCCCGCTGAACGCACCTTGGCCGCATGGCTCGCGGCCAGCGTCGGGTCGCGACGGAAAGCGCCGCCGTAGATCATCGGCGCAATGCGGATCACGTGGGACGGTTGGATGTAGCGTCGCGGGCTGGCCATCATCCACAGCACTTTCGGCTTGCCCGGTACCATCACCGCACCCGCCGCCGTTGCCGCCAGCACGAGTTTCTTGCAGCGCTCCGGATAGTCGTAGGCGAACTGTTGGGCCAGGGCGCCCCCCCAGGACACGCCGATGACGTTGACCTGCCCGTAGTCGAGATAGTCGAGCATCCGCGCTGTGAGCTTCGCAAGGCTCGGAAAGCGATACGGCCGGTTTGGTGTCGACGAGCCGCCGACGCCGGGTACGTCGAAGGCGATGACTTCCAGGTCCGGATCCAGTGCAGCGATGAACGGGAACACCAGCTCCAGGTTGGCGCCGATGCCGTTGAATATCAGCAGGGGCGTCAAGTGAGGCTTGCCGGGGCGTACCGCCGTGCGGAGCGTCTGGCCATCCAGATCGACGGTACGGAATATGAAGGGTTGCGGCATGCTTCTGGCCCTGTGTGTCGCTTTCTCAAATTCTTCCCCGATCCCTTTGTGGGAGCGAGCTTGCTCGCGATAGCGGAGTGTCAGTCAGCGCATATGCCAAACCTGCCACCGTCATCGCGAGCAAGCTCGCTCCCACAGGGAAGTCGAGGTGTGTCAGTTACCGCTCATGCACATAGGTGCCTGGCGCGGCTTCACCCGCGGGATAGGCCTTGTTGCCCAATTTCAGCGGAGCTTTTTTCAGGTTGCCCGAACGCTGTGCCTGCCACGCCTGCCAATGCAGCCACCAGGAGTCGGCGTGCTTGGTCGACTCTTCCTGCCAGTCATCGGCATTGGCGGGCATTTCAGTGCTGGTCATGTAGCGCGATTTCGGATTGCCCGGCGGGTTCAGAATGCTCTGGATGTGTCCGCTGCTGGACAGTACGAATTCAACGTTGCCGCCGAACAGTTGCGCCGACTTGTAGCAGGAGCGCCACGGGGTAATGTGGTCGCTGGTGCCGGCCAGCGAGAAGATGTCGGCGGTGACCTTCTTCAGATCGATCGGCGTACCGCACACTTCCAGTGCATCGGCACGGGTCAACGGGTTACTTTTGAACATCTCGATCAGGTCGCCATGGAACGCGGCGGGCAACCGGGTGGTGTCGTTGTTCCAGAACAGAATGTCGAATACCGGAGGTTCGTTGCCCAACAGGTAGTTGTTGACCCAGTAGTTCCAGATCAGGTCGTTGGGGCGCATCCAGGCGAAGACTTTCGCCATGTCGCGGCCTTCGAGTACACCGGCCTGGTACGACTGGCGCTTGGCGGCTTCCAGGGTTTGCTCGTCGACGAACAGGGCCACGTCGCTGTCCAGGGTGGTGTCGAGCACGCTGACCAGCAGGGTCAGGGCGTTGACCTTGTTCTCGCCGATTGCCGCGTAGTGGCCCAGCAGCGCGGTGCAGGTGATGCCGCCGGAGCAGGCACCGAGCATGTTCACGTCTTTGCTGCCGGTGATGGCGGTGACCACATCAACCGCTTCCTTGAGCGCTTCGATGTAGGTCGACAGGCCCCACTCGCGCTGCTCCTTGGTCGGGTTGCGCCAGCTGACGATGAAGGTCTGCATGTTGTTGCGCAGGCAGAATCGCGCCAGGCTCTTTTCCGGGCTCAGGTCGAAAACGTAGAACTTGTTGATCTGCGGCGGTACCACCAGCAGTGGGCGTTCATGCACCTGCTCGGTGATCGGCTTGTACTGGATCAGCTCCAGCACGTCGTTGCGAAAGACCACCGCGCCCTCGGTCACACCAAGGGTCTTGCCGACCTCGAATGCACCCATGTTGACCTGGCTCGGCATGCCGCCGTTATGCACCAGGTCCTTGGCCAGGTGCGAGAGGCCGTCGAGCAGGCTCTTGCCACCGGTTTCGAAGAAGCGCTTGACCGCCGCCGGGTTGGCCGCCGTGTTGGTCGGGGCGAAGGCCTCGGTCATGAGGTTGATCACGAAGTGCCCGCGGCTGACGTCCTTGGCCGGCAGGTTACTGTCGTCGATCCAGTCGTGGAGTTCCTTGCGCCACGCCAGGTAGGTTTGCAGATAACGTTTGTAGAGCGGGTTCTGGCTCCAGGCCGGATCCGCGAAGCGACGGTCATCGCTGGTCGGCAGCAGCTCGGATTTGCCGAGCAGCACGTTCTTGAGTTCAAGGCCGAAATGAGCGACATGCCTGGCGCTGTGTATCGGTTGCTTGATGGCCTGCCTGAGCACCATTCGAGCAGAAGCCAGTAGATCCTTTCCACGCAGTCCAACGACAGGATTCAGCCCCAAGGTGTTTTCCGAGGCTTGACTCTTCAAGTCATCGTTATTCTTGTTACTCATCTACGACGCTCCATTGTCCTGAGACGAGTACCGGGTCCTGCTGTGTAGTCACACAGCCAATGCCAGGTACTACTGCTCGGGGTGACCGTTAATACTGCATCGCTGCTTTTTTAATGCAGAGAGCACTGCAGGGAACTTGCCAGTTCCATTGGTTACCCGAGTTTAATTTTTTTCGCAAGCAGGCCAATCGGCGGCCCTGGAGCGGAGCATTCAAACAGATGAAATTAGAAAATGCCCTCTAATGAGCAAGAGGCTCGGATTAGAGCATCAGCCTGACGACGGATTCGTTCGGATCGCGGGTTTTTCCGGCGGCTTTTAGCTCGGCCAGATAATCTTCCCAGAGTGCGTCATAACGTCGCCCCAGCTCGTACAGATATTCCCAGGTGAACAAGCCGCTGTCGTGGCCGTCATCGAAGGTCAATTTCAGTGCGTACTGACCGGCGGGTTCTACCTTGGTCAGTCCTACGTTGATCTTGCCAAATTGCAGGATGGGTTTGCCGTGGCCCTGGACCTCGGCGGAAGGAGAGTGCACGCGCAAGAACTCGGCGGGCAGGGTGTACTCCTCGCCGGACGCGTATTTGAGCGTCAGGGTTTTCGAGGCTTTGTGCAGCTTGATGTCGGTGGGGATCATGGCCAGATGTCCGTCTTGTGCAGAACCTTGTGGGAGCGAGCCTGTGGCGAGGGGGCTTGCCCCCGTTCGACTGCGAAGCAGTCGTAAAACCGATCACCGCATTCTGATTCAGGATCGCGGTGGCTGGTTTTAGGTGCGCTTCGCGCCCCAACGGGGGCAAGCCCCCTCGCCACAGGCTCGCTCCCACAGGATCTCTATCGCTGTAAGTATGGCTTACAGGATATAACGGGACAGGTCTTCGTTCTGTGCCAATTCACCCAGGTGGCTGTTGACGTAGTCGGCGTCGATCTGGATCACCTTGTCGTCATGGGCGCTGGCCAGGTCGCCGGCGCTGAACGACACCTCTTCGAGCAGGCGCTCGAGCAGGGTGTGCAGGCGACGGGCACCGATGTTTTCGGTTTTCTCGTTGACCTGCCAGGCGATCTCCGCGATGCGCTTGATGCCGCTCGGCTGGAACTCGATGCCCAGGCCTTCGGTTTTCAGCAGAGCGCAGTATTGCTCGGTGAGCGAGGCGTGAGGCTCGCTGAGGATGCGTTCGAAATCCTCAGGGGTCAGGGCCTTGAGTTCGACACGGATCGGCAGACGGCCTTGCAGCTCGGGCACCAGGTCGCTCGGCTTGCTCAGGTGGAACGCACCCGAAGCAATGAACAGGATGTGGTCGGTCTTGACCATGCCCAGCTTGGTGTTGACGGTGCAGCCTTCGATCAGCGGCAGCAGGTCGCGCTGCACGCCTTCGCGGGACACATCGACGCCACCGGAATTGCCACGCTTGGCGACCTTGTCGATTTCGTCGATGAACACGATGCCGTGCTGCTCGACCGCTTCCAGGGCCTTGGCCTTCAACTCTTCATCGTTGACCAGGCGACCGGCTTCTTCGTCACGCACCAGCTTGAGCGCTTCCTTGACCTTGAGCTTGCGGGCTTTCTTCTTGCCCTTGCCCATGTTGGCAAACAGGCTTTGCAACTGGTTGGTCATTTCTTCCATTCCCGGTGGCGCGGAGATATCGACGCCGGCCATTTCGGCGACCTCGATTTCGATCTCCTTGTCATCCAGCTGACCTTCACGCAGGCGCTTGCGGAACAGCTGGCGGGTGTTGGAATCGGCAGTCGGGGCGTCGTCGCTGCTGAAGCCCATGCGCGCCGGTGGCAGCAATGCATCGAGGATGCGCTCTTCGGCGGCGTCTTCGGCGCGGTGGCGAACCTTGACGATTTCCTGTTCGCGCAGCAGCTTGATCGCGGCATCGGCCAGGTCACGAATGATCGATTCGACGTCGCGGCCGACATAGCCGACTTCAGTGAACTTGGTCGCTTCGACCTTGATGAACGGCGCATTGGCCAGTTTGGCCAGACGACGGGCAATCTCGGTTTTACCGACACCGGTCGGGCCAATCATCAGGATGTTCTTTGGCGTTACTTCAACGCGCAGCTCTTCAGGCAGTTGCATGCGGCGCCAGCGGTTGCGCAGGGCAATGGCGACGGCGCGCTTGGCATCGTCCTGGCCGATGATGTGGCGGTTGAGTTCGTGGACGATTTCACGGGGAGTCATGGACATAATATTCAGTGGACCTCAAGCAAGAATGAGCCGTGGTGCGATGGCTGCACGGGCTTACTCGGCGCAGTCCTGCTCCTCAATGGTCTGGGTGTGGTTGGTGAATACACAGATGTCGCCGGCGATACCGAGGGCGGTTTCGACGATTTCCCGGGCTGACAGGTCGGTCTTTTTCAGCAGCGCGCTGGCCGCGGCCTGGGCGTAGGCGCCACCGGAACCCATGGCGATCAGGCCATCTTCCGGCTCAACCACATCGCCGTTGCCGGTGATGATCAGGGAGGCGTCCTTGTTGGCGACCGCGAGCATGGCTTCAAGGCGGCTCAGGGAACGGTCGGTGCGCCATTCTTTGGCGAGTTCGACGGCGGCGCGCACCAGGTGACCCTGGTGTTTTTCAAGCTGGCCTTCGAAACGTTCGAAGAGGGTAAAGGCGTCGGCGGTGGCACCGGCAAAACCGGCGATGACCTGACCGTGGTACAGGCGGCGAACTTTTTTCGCGTTGCCTTTCATCACGGTATTACCAAGGGAAACCTGGCCGTCGCCGCCCATGACGACTTTGCCGTGGCGGCGAACTGAAACGATGGTGGTCAAGGGAAGAGTCTCCACGCAGCGGGGCGAAAATGCCTTATGCCCATTCATATGGGGGTGGTGGAGAGGATTTCAACTGAAGGAAGCGGCGGGGGACGAATGGCGTGCAATAACTGTGGTGAGGGGGCTCGCCCCCGTTCGGTCGCGCAGCGGCCGCAAAACCGGTATCCCGGATTTGTGAAGCAACGTGGTGTCCGGGTTTGGGGGCGCTTCGCACCCCAGCGGGGGCAAGCCCCCTCGCCACAGGGGTTGTGGGCGACCTCAAGCAAGGTGCCCACAGGGAGGAATCAGCGGCCCTGGCGTTGTTGTAACAACAAATTGCTGAAGCCTGCGCCCGCCAATTGTTTCTGCGCGGTGGTCAGTTGCTCGCGGTTGCTGAACGGCCCGACCAAAACCCGATACCAGGTTTCGTCCTTCACCGTGCCGGACTCAACCGCCACGGCCTGGCCCAGCAGGATGATCTGCGCCCGCACCTTGTCCGCATCAGTCTCTTTGCGGAACGAGCCAGCCTGCAGGAAAAACTTCGTCACAGGCGCAGCCTTGACCGGTGGTGCAGGAGGCGGAGTAATCCCGGCCAAGGCAGCCTGGGCCCGTGCGGTGTCGATCTTCGCCGCTTCGGCCGGGGTGACCGGCGTGGTCGGGATGGCCGGCACTTGCGGCGTCGGCAGGGTTTTTTCCGGCACGGCATCCGGCGGCACGATGACTTCCGATTCCGGCAGCAAGGTGTAGAAGTCGTACTTCGGCTTCACCGGTTGCGTCGGGCTCGGCGGGGTCTTGTTGGCCTCGGCGATCTTGCTGGCTTTCTGCTGTTGCTGTTGCTCGACCTTTTCACGCTTGACCGTGTCGCTGCCCTTGCCCGGCTCCAGTTTCATCAAAAACACAAGGAACGCACCGACCGTGAGGCCGATGACCATCCACAACCAACCCGGAATCGGTTGCTTTGCAGGAGCTTGGTAACGGCTGGCGCCACGCTTGGGTGCAGGTTTTTTCTTGGCAGCCAACTTACATACGCTCCAGAGTTTCCAGGCCCAAGAGTTCCAGGCCTTGCTTGAGGGTGCGTCCGGTCAGCGCGGCGAGGCGCAGGCGGCTCTGCATTTGTGCCGGGGTATCGGCGGCGAGGATCGGGCAGTTCTCGTAGAAGCTGGAGAACAGGCCGGCGACGTCGTACAGGTAAGTGCAAAGGATGTGCGGGGTGCCTTTTTCGGACACGTTGTTCAGGATTTCGCCAAACTGCGCGAGCTTCGCCGCCAGTTCATGTTCGTGCGCCGCTTCGAGGACGATCTGGCCTTCGACTTCGCTGAAGTCCTTGCCGAGCTTGCGGAACACGCCGGCCACGCGGGTGTAGGCGTACAGCAGGTACGGCGCGGTGTTGCCTTCGAAGTTGAGCATCAGGTCGAAGTTGAAGCTGTAGTCGCTGGTGCGGTGCTTGGACAGGTCGGCGTATTTCACCGCGCCGATGCCCACCACCTTGGCGATGTTGCGCAGCTCGGCTTCGGCCAGCTCCGGGTTCTTGTCCTTGACCAGGGTGTAGGCGCGTTCCTGGGCTTCGGTCAGCAGGTCGATCAGCTTCACGGTACCGCCATCACGGGTTTTGAACGGACGACCGTCCGCGCCGTTCATGGTGCCGAAGCCCATGTGTTCCATTTCCATCGGATGGGTCACGAAACCGGCCTTGCGCGCCACGGCGAACACTTGCTGGAAGTGCAGGGCCTGACGCTGGTCGACGAAGTACAGCGCACGATCGGCCTTGAGCTTGCCGCTGCGGTAGCGCACGGCCGCCAGGTCGGTGGTGGCGTAGAGGTAGCCGCCGTCAGCCTTGACGATGATCACCGGCAGCGGGTCGCCGTCGGCGTTCTTGAACTCGTCGAGGAACACGCATTGGGCGCCGTTGCTCTCGACCAGCATGCCTGCGGCCTTCAAGTCGTTGACCACGTTGATCAGGTCGTCGTTGTAGGCGCTTTCGCCCATCACGTCGGCCATGGTCAGTTTAACGTTGAGCAGTTCGTAGATCTTCTGACAGTGGGACAGCGAGATGTCCTTGAACTTGGTCCACAGGGCCAGGCAATCGGCGTCGCCGGCCTGCAACTTGACCACCAGGCCACGGGCGCGGTCGGCGAACTCTTCGGATTCGTCGAAGCGTTGCTTGGCGGCGCGGTAGAAGTTCTCCAGGTCCGACAGCTCGTCGCTGGTGATCGGGTTTTCCTGCAGGTAAGCCATCAGCATGCCGAACTGGGTGCCCCAGTCGCCGACGTGGTTCTGACGGATCACGGTGTCGCCGAGGAACTCCAGCACGCGGGCCACGCCGTCGCCGATGATGGTCGAGCGCAGGTGACCGACGTGCATCTCCTTGGCCAGGTTCGGTGCCGACAGGTCGACCACGGTGCGCTGCACCGGGCCGGCCTTGCGTACGCCGATGTGGGTGTCGGCCAGGGCCGCGTCCAGGCGCGAGGCCAGGGCGTCGGTGTTCTGGAAGAAGTTCAGGAAGCCCGGGCCGGCGATTTCGGTCTTGGCGACATTTTCGTCAGCCGGCAGGGCGGCGATGATTTTTTCCGCCAGGTCGCGGGGCTTCATGCCGGCGGGCTTGGCCAGCATCATGGCGATGTTGCTGGCGAAATCGCCGTTCTTCTTGTCGCGGGAGTTTTCCACCTGGATCGCCGGCGACAGGCCTTCAGGCAACACACCTTCGTTGACGAGTTGGGTGATGGCTTGTTGGATCAGCTGGCGAATGGTGTCTTTCATGGTCTTCTCTTTCGACCGCAGGCGCGGCGGCGCATCATGCGCTGGTGGAAAAACTGGGCATTATCCGTTGCGAAGACGGGCTTGCCAACCTTAGCAGGCAGGATGTGGATGTGTGGTGACAATTAGGGCCTCTTCGCGAGCAAGTCGAATCGTCGCACCGCCGCTCCCACAGGTTTTGAGGTGGATACAAAATTTAGTTCCACCAGAAAACCACTGTGGGAGCGAGCTTGCTCGCGATGGCAATCTCCAAATTAATACAAATCGACCGGATCAACATCCAAGGACCAACGCACCGCCCGCCCGCTCGGCATCTGCTCCAGCACCAGCAACCAACTGGCCAGCAATCGATGCAAGGGTGCTCGCGCCGTAGCCTGTACCAACAGCTGTGCACGATAACGCCCGGCCCGGCGCTCCATCGGTGCCGGGACCGGTCCCAATAACTCGATTCCGGTCAGATTCTGCTCGGCCAGCAAACGCTCCGCCTCGCTGCAAGCCTCATCCAGGAAGCCTTCGGCCTGACCCGGTTTATGCGCCTCGGCCCGCAGCAGCGCCAGGTGCGCAAACGGCGGCAGACCGGCCGCGCGGCGTTCGCTCAAGGCCTGTTCGGCAAAGGCGAAATAGCCTTGCTCGGTCAATTGCACCAGCAGCGGGTGGTCGGCCAGGTGCGTCTGGATAATCACCTTGCCCGGCTCTTCGGCGCGACCTGCGCGGCCGGCGACCTGCACGATCAATTGAGCCATGCGCTCGCTGGCGCGGAAGTCGCCGGAGAACAGGCCGCCGTCGGCGTCGAGGATCGACACCAGCGTCACCCGTGGAAAGTGGTGACCTTTGGCAAGCATCTGCGTGCCGATCAGGATGCACGGCTGGCCTTTTTGAATGGTCGCGAACAACTGGTTCATCGCATCCTTGCGCGATGTGCTGTCGCGGTCGACCCGCAGCACCGGATAGTCCGGGAACAGAATCGCCAGGCGCTCCTCGGCCCGTTCGGTGCCGGCGCCAACGGGGCGCAGATCGACCTTGTTGCACTTCGGGCACTGGCGCGGCACACGTTCGACGTAGCCGCAATGGTGGCAGCGCAACTCGCCGTAACGCTGGTGCACGGTCATTCTCGCGTCACAGCGCTGGCACTCGGACATCCAGCCACAGTCATGACACAGCAGGGTCGGGGCGAAGCCGCGGCGGTTGAGGAACACCAGGACTTGCTGTCCGGCGGCCAGAGTCTGGCCGATGGCTTGTTGCATCGGCCCGGAAATGCCGCTGTCCAGCGGGCGGCTTTTCACGTCCAGACGCAGGAAGCGCGGCTGTTTGGCGCCGCCGGCTCGCTCGTTCAAGCGCAGCAGCCCGTAGCGGCCGGTGTAGGCGTTGTGCAGGCTTTCCAGCGAAGGGGTGGCGGAACCGAGGACAATCGGGATGTTTTCCTGTCGCGCCCGCACCAATGCCAGATCACGGGCGTGGTAGCGCAAACCTTCCTGCTGTTTATAGGAGCCGTCGTGCTCTTCGTCGATGATGATCAGGCCGGGGTTCTTCATCGGTGTGAACAGGGCCGAGCGGGTGCCGATAATGATGTCGGCCTCACCGTCCCGCGCGGCCAGCCAGGCCTCGAGGCGTTCGCGGTCATTGACCGCCGAATGGATCAGCGCGATACGGGCATTGAAACGCTGTTCGAAGCGCGCCAGGGTCTGCGGGCCGAGGTTGATTTCCGGGATCAGCACCAGCGCCTGCTTGCCGGCCTCGAGGGTTTCGCGGATCAACTGCAGATAGACTTCGGTCTTGCCGCTGCCGGTGACGCCGGCCAGCAGGAACGCGTGATAACTGTCGAAGCCAGCGCGAATCGCCTCATAGGCGGCGCGCTGCTCCGGGTTTAGGGGGAGTTCCGGTTGCGCCAGCCAGTGTTCGTGGCGTGCGCCCGGGGCGTGCCGGCGGATCTCGACCTGCACCAGGTCCTTGGCCAGCAGCAAATCCAGGCTGTCCTTGCTCAGCATCAGTTTGCTCAGCAATTGATGGGCGACGCCATGGGGATGTTGGGCCAGCGTGGCCAGGGCTTCACGCTGGCGCGGGGCGCGGGCGATGCGCGGATCGTCGAGGCTGGCCCCCGGCGCGGCGGACCAGAAGCGCTCCTGGCGTGCTTCGGCTAATTCACCCTGGCGCAGCAAAACCGGCAGCGCCCAGCTCAAGGTGTCGCCGAGGCTGTGCTGGTAATACTGGGATGTCCACAGGCACAGCTTGAACAGCGCGGGCGGCAGCGGTGGCGTAGCGTCGAGCAGGGCCAGGGCCGGCTTGAGTTTCTCGACCGGCACTTCGCTGGTGTCGGTGACTTCTACCAGAATACCGATCATCTCCCGTCGGCCGAACGGTACCCGCAGGCGCATGCCGGGGTGCAACTGGGCGCGCAGGACGCCAGCCGGAGCGCGGTAGTCGAACAGGCGGCGCAGCGGCGAAGGCAGGGCGAGGCGCAAAATGGCGTCGGGCACGCGGGGGATCTCGATCAGCGGAAGATAAAAGCGGGGTTGGATGTCCCCCTGTGGGAGCGAGCTTGCTCGCGATAGCGCCGTGTCAGGCAACGCATATGCCGAATGACACACCCTCATCGCGAGCAAGCTCGCTCCCACAAGGATCGCGTATTGGGC
This sequence comes from Pseudomonas jessenii, assembly GCF_002236115.1. Taxonomy (GTDB): domain Bacteria; phylum Pseudomonadota; class Gammaproteobacteria; order Pseudomonadales; family Pseudomonadaceae; genus Aquipseudomonas; species Aquipseudomonas jessenii. The sequence goes on from NZ_NIWT01000006.1 coordinate 306,213, forward strand.
CGGGAGCCTAGCAGACGGTCGGTCTCAGGGACAGCTTGCGTGATTGGCATTGTCTGGTAGAATCCGCGGCCTAATTACGTGCGGTATTCAACAATAGTGTTGGGTGGCGGCACGCTAGCCTGAGGAAGACACCATGAAAGCTGATATCCATCCAGAATACCCAGCAGTTGCTGTTACCTGCAGCTGCGGCAACAAGTTCGAAACCCGTTCGACCTTCGGCAAAGCCCTGGCGATCGACGTTTGCAACGAATGCCACCCGTTCTACACCGGTAAGCAGAAGACTCTGGACACTGGCGGCCGCGTACAGCGCTTCGCCGACCGTTTCGGTGCTTTCGGCGCGAAAAAGGCCTAAGGCCAATCAACTTGGGAAGCCGTTGCGGTTTTTCCATGCTGATGAAAAAGGCGTCCCTCGCGGGCGCCTTTTTTATGTCCGCGATTTGGCTATCCGGCGCCCAGGCGTTTTGCCCGGCACCCAGCGGCCTGGCGCCCGTCGCGGTGCAGCGGGTGGTGGACGGCGACACCCTGCGCCTGAGCGATGGCCGCAGTGTGCGCATGATCGGCTTGAATACGCCGGAGCTGGGCAAGAATGGCCGTTCCGACGAACCGTTCGCCGTGGTCGCGCGCAAGCGACTCGAAGCCCTGGTGGCGGCTAGCGACGGGCAGGTTGGTTTGCTGCCTGGCAAAGAAGGCAAGGACCATTACGGCCGCACCCTGGCTCATGTCTACGGTGCCAATGGCGCCAACCTCGAAGCGCAAATGCTCGCCGAAGGCCTGGGTTTTCAGGTGGCCGTGGCGCCGAATGTCGATCTGGTCACCTGTCAGCAAGCTGCAGAAACCAGCGCTCGACAGGCCGGGCTCGGTGTATGGCGCCAGTCGCCTGTACTGAAGGCGGAGCAGATCAGCACTTCCGGTTTCGCCGTGCTCAGCGGTCGTGTGAGCAAGGTTCAACGCAATCGCGGCGGGGTTTGGATCGAGTTACAGGATTCGGTTGTATTGCGCGTTGCACCCAATCTGCTGGGGCGGTTTGATACGGCCTTGCTGGAAAGGCTCGAAGGCAAGCAGATCGAGGCGCGCGGTTGGGTGCTGGATCGTTCGCGACGTGGCGGACTGAAAGAAGGTCAGGCGCGCTGGATGTTGCCCTTGACCGACCCGGCGATGTTTCAAGTCGTGCAGTGATAAAAAATTGTAGACATTTTTTGCGCTGATTGTGAACAGTCTAACCCTTGTCTGCCGTGGCTCTTGGCCCAAAGTCGTAGGGCCGGGCGCTTGACAGGGGTGACCAGTCAGTCTTGTGGGGACTTTGCGAGGCGCGTATCCTCGCTGACCAGTCTGTCCAACAGTAAAAAGCGGAATGCCAAAATGTCTGATCTGAAAACTGCCGCTCTCGAATATCACGCCAATCCTCGTCCAGGGAAGCTGAGTGTCGAGCTCACCAAGGCCACTGCTACCGCTCGCGACCTGTCGCTGGCCTACAGCCCGGGCGTAGCCGAACCAGTACGCGAGATCGCCCGCGATCCTGAACTGGCCTACAAGTACACCGGCAAAGGCAACCTGGTTGCAGTCATTTCCGATGGCACCGCGATTCTCGGTCTGGGTAACCTCGGCCCATTGGCTTCCAAGCCAGTGATGGAAGGCAAAGGCGTACTGTTCAAGCGCTTCGCCGGCATCGACGTTTTCGACATCGAAGTCGACTCCGAAAGCCCGCAAGCCTTCATCGACACCGTCAAGCGCATCTCCATCACCTTCGGTGGCATCAACCTGGAAGACATCAAGGCACCAGAGTGCTTTGAAATCGAGCGCGCTCTGATCGAGCAGTGCGATATTCCGGTATTCCACGATGACCAGCACGGCACCGCTATCGTGACCGCCGCCGGCATGATCAACGCCCTGGAAATCGCTGGCAAAACCCTGCCGGAAGCCAAGATCGTCTGCCTGGGTGCCGGCGCTGCCGCCATCTCCTGCATGAAGTTGCTTGTGAGCATGGGCGCCAACATCGAAAACATCTACATGGTCGACCGCACCGGCGTGATCCACTCCGGCCGTGACGACCTGAACCAGTACAAGGCTGTGTTCGCTCACGCGACCGACAAGCGCACCCTGGCTGACGCCCTGCAAGGCGCTGATGTGTTCGTTGGTCTGTCCGGCCCGAACCTGCTGAGTGCTGAAGGCCTGCTGTCGATGGCGCCTAACCCGATCGTGTTCGCCTGCTCGAACCCTGATCCGGAAATCTCCCCGGAGCTGGCGCACGCTACCCGTAGCGACGTGATCATGGCCACCGGTCGTTCCGACTACCCGAACCAGGTCAACAACGTACTGGGCTTCCCGTTCATTTTCCGCGGTGCCCTGGACGTTCGCGCCAAGCGCATCAACGAAGAAATGAAAGTGGCTGCGGCCAACGCCCTGCGTGAACTGGCCAAGCTGCCGGTACCTCAGGAAGTGTGCGACGCCTACGGCGGCATCAAGCTGGAATTCGGTCGTGAGTACATCATTCCGAAGCCAATGGATGCCCGTCTGATCACCCTGATCTCCGATGCCGTGGCCAAAGCTGCCATCGAGACCGGTGTGGCGACCCTGCCGTATCCGAAGAACTACCCGCTCAAAAGCGTGGATGACGTGTTCAACGGCTAAGCCGTTGTAGCGCTTCAACGAAAAGCCCCGGCTTGTGAGAGTCGGGGCTTTTTTGTGCCTGAAGGTTTTGTGGGGTTTCTGATGGCCTCTTCGCGAGCAAGCCCGCTCCCACATTGGAATGCGTACCCCTGTGGGAGCGAGCTTGCTCGCGATGGCGATATGACAGGAAGCCCGGATGCAAAAAAGCCCCGCCTTCTACAGAAGAGCGGGGCTTTATGTTGGTCCTGCAATCAGAACAAATCGATCGGCGCCGCTTCATCCGCCGGCAGTGGGCTGCCAGGTGCCAGACCGTTGCCCAGCTCGTTCCCGGACGGTGGCGTATCTTCGACCTTGAACAGTTCAAAGTAGGCCCCCGGGGTGCCCGGGCTGGCCGCGCGACCGCTGATCGGATCGACTCGCAGACTGAGGATGCCTTCGGGCTCCGGTTGAGTATGCGGTGGTTTGCCTTTGAGCGCGGCGCCCATGTAGTTCATCCAGATCGGCAGCGCGACGGTGCCGCCGAACTCCTTGCGACCCAGGCTTTCCGGTTGATCGAAGCCGGTCCACACGGTCGTCACGTAATCGGCGTTGTAGCCGGAGAACCAGGCGTCCTTGGATTCGTTGGTCGTACCGGTCTTGCCGGCAATGTCAGGGCGGCCCAGGGCGAGCGCGCGGCGACCGGTGCCGAGCTTGATCACATCCTCAAGCATGCTGTTGAGGATGTACGTGGTGCGCCCATCAACGATGCGTTCGGCCACGGCGGGTGCTTGTGGTGTCGGCGTAGTGCCCGGTGCCTCGCCCGGCGTTGCGTTGACCGTGAAGGCTTGGGCGGCTGGCACGGCAATGCCATCGCTGGCAGCGCCGCCCTGAGGCACGCTCGGCGGGTTGGCGACGAACAGTGTGTCGCCGTTGCGGCTTTCGATCTTGTCGATGATGTACGGGGTGATCTTGTAGCCGCCGTTGGCGAAGGCGCTCCAGCCGGTGGCGATTTCCATTGGCGTCAGGGTCGCAGTGCCCAGTGCCAGGGACAGGTTGGGTGGCAGGTCCTGTTTGTTGAAGCCGAAGCGCGTGATGTAGTCGATGGTCTTGCCGACGCCCATCGCTTGCAGCAAGCGGATCGACACCAGGTTGCGCGACTTGTACAGCGCTTCACGCAGGCGAATCGGGCCGAGGAAGGTGTTGGTGTCGTTCTTCGGGCGCCAGACCTTGTCCAGGTACTCGTCGACGAACACGATCGGTGCGTCGTTCACCAGGCTGGAGGCGGTGTAGCCGCTATCCAGTGCGGCGGCGTAGACGAACGGTTTGAAGCTCGAGCCCGGCTGGCGCTTGGCCTGCAATGCGCGGTTGTAGTTGCTCTGCTCGAAGGCGAAGCCCCCGACCAGCGAACGAATGGCGCCGTTCTGTGGGTCCAGGGACACCAGAGCGCCTTGGGCCTGCGGGATCTGGCTGAACTTCAGCGAATTGTCCGGCTGACGCTGCACGCGAATCAGATCACCGACCTGGGCCACGTCCGAGGGTTGTTTCGGGTTGGCGCCCATGCTGTTGGTGTTCAGGAACGGCCGGGCCCACTTCATGGTGTCCCAGTTCACGTGTTCCTGGCCGGTGCGGGTCAGTACCTGCAGGCCGGTCTTGTCGACCTGGGTCACGATGGCCGGTTCCAGGCCGCTGATGATGCGTTGTTTGGTCAGCTCGGTTGCCCAGGCCTCGCGGGTCTTGCCCGGCAGCCGCGACTCTGGCCCGCGATAGCCGTGACGCTGGTCGTAGGTCATCAGGCCTTCGTGGACCGCGGTGTTGGCCAGCTCCTGGAGGTCGCTCGGTACCGTGGTCGTGACGCGGAAGCCTTCGGTATACGCGTCGCTACCGTAACGCCCGACCATTTCGGCACGGGCCATTTCGGCGATGTACGGGGCGTTCACTTCCGGGGTCGGCACGTGATAGCTGGCGTTCAGTGGCTCGTTGACTGCAGCGGTGTAGTCGGCCTCGCTGATTTTTCCGAGCTTGTACATGCGCCCCAGGATCCAGTCGCGACGCTCCTTGCTGCGCGCCGGGTTGGCCAGCGGGTTGAAGCGCGACGGCGCCTTGGGCAGGCCGGCGATCATCGCCATCTGCGCCAGGCTGACATCGCGAATCGATTTGCCGTAATAGACCTGCGCCGCCGCCTCGATGCCGTAGGCGCGGTTACCCAGATAGATCTTGTTGACGTACAGCTCGAGGATCTCGTCCTTGGTCAGCTGCTGTTCGATCTGCAGGGCCAGCAGGATCTCGGTGGTCTTGCGTGAAAAGCTGCGTTCGCTGGTCAGGAAGAAGTTCTTCGCCACCTGCATGGTGATCGTGCTGCCGCCGGACTGGATGTGTCCGCTTTTGACCAGTTGGGTCGCGGCACGCATCAGGCTGCTCGGATCGACGCCGTAGTGGTTGGCGAAATTGTCGTCTTCAGCACTTAGTAACGCATTGATGAAATTGGGGGGAATGTCGGCGAAACGGATCGGTGTACGGCGCATTTCGCCAAATTCTGCGATCAACTTGTTATCGCTGCTGTAGACCCGCAAAGGGATCTGCAACTGGATGCTTCTCAGCGCCTCCACGGACGGTAGTCCGGGACTAAGGTAAAGGTACGCCCCGCTCAGACCCAGAAGGAGTCCGCAGAAAACCGCGACGATGGACCAACCGAAAAACTTCAGCAGACGAATCAAGGCTTTTGGATATCCAGGGTAAAAAATGAATTGGGCAACAGGGTTCAGGCTAAACGAGAACGACCCGCGCTTGAGCAAAAGCGGAAAAAAACGCTGGGCATTATAAGCATTTTTCTGATCGGGAGCGTGGCTGGCGCTGCTGTCAAGACGGGTGGATTGAACGCAATGGACATTGCAGAGTCCGTAACTCACGGAAAGTCATAGGGAATTGGTAGTGCCAGGACTCTTCAACAAAAAATCCAATACGCTGCTGGGAATCGACATCAGTTCCACCTCGGTGAAACTTCTTGAGTTGAGCCGTCAGGGTGAGCGCTATCGGGTCGAGGCCTATGCGGTCGAGCCATTGCCGGTCGGCGCGGTGATCGAAAAGAATATTGCCGAGCTCGAAGGTGTGGGGCTGGCCATCACTCGCGCGCTGGCCAAGGCCAGAACCGCCCTCAAGAACGTGGCCGTGGCCGTGGCGGGCTCAGCGGTGATCACCAAGACCATCGAGATGGATGCCGGTCTTTGCGAAGACGAAATGGAAAGCCAGCTGAAAATCGAGGCTGACCAGTACATTCCTTATCCCCTGGACGAAGTCGCGATCGACTTTGAAGTCCAGGGCACCTCCGGGCGTAATCCCGAGCGCGTCAACGTGCTGCTCGCCGCTTGTCGCAAGGAAAACGTCGAAGTCCGCGAGGCCGCCCTGGCCCTGGCGGGGCTGACCGCCCGCGTGGTCGATGTCGAGGCCTACGCGCTGGAGCGTTCATTCGAACTTCTGGCCAGTCGACTCGCGGTTTCCGAGAAACCTTTGACGGTCGCAGTGGTGGACATCGGCGCCACCATGACCACCCTGAGCGTGCTGCACAACGGGCGGATTATCTACACCCGCGAACAGCTGTTCGGCGGTCGGCAACTGACCGAGGAAATCCAGCGTCGCTACGGCCTGACGCTCGAGCAGGCGGGGCTGGCGCAAAGGAAGGGCGGTTTGCCGGATGACTATGCCGCCGAGGTCTTGCAACCATTTCGAGAGGCGCTGGTGCAGCAGGTGTCGCGCTCGTTGCACTTCTTCCTGGCTTCCGGCCAGTACAGTGCCGTCGATCATGTCCTGCTGGCCGGCGGTACGGCGTCGATCCCGGGGCTGGACCGTTTGATCGAGCAGCAATTGGGCACGCCGACCCAGGTCGCGAACCCGTTTTGCGAAATGACTCTGGGCAGCAAGGTCAATGGCGCTGCCCTGGCGAGTGATGCCCCGGCGTTGATGATCGCCTGCGGTCTGGCCCTCAGGAGCTTCGACTGATGGCACGGATCAACCTTTTACCCTGGCGCGAGGAGCGGCGTGAAGTCCGCCGCAAGCGCTTCCTGCTGGTCCTGGTGGCGGCAATGGTGGGCGCGATGGGTGCGGTGCTGGTTGCGAACCAGGTCATTAGCGGTGCCATCGACCAGCAAGTCGCCCGTAACGATTACATCGGCAAGCAAGTCGCCGTGGTCGATGAGCGAATCAGCCAGATCAATGATCTCAAGGCGCGCCGTCAGCAATTGGTCGAGCGCATGGGTGTCATCCAGGGCCTGCAGGGCAATCGCCAAATCAGCGGGCGAATATTTGACCAGTTGGCGCGAGCCCTGCCCGACGGCGTGTATTTCACCGAAGTGAAAATGACCGCAAAGACCTTGTCCATCACCGGTGCCGCGCAATCCAACAACCGCGTTTCAGAATTGATGCGCAACCTCGAGGCATCAGACTGGTTCGATGCGCCGAGCCTGACCGAAGTCAAGGCCACGGCTGTCGGCCAGTTGGAGCAGGCAAACGTCTTCCAGTTGACCGTCCGCCAGACTCAACCCGCAACACCGGAGGGGGGCAAATGAGTCTGTCCGAATGGTTCGAAGGGCTGCGCAAGATCGACATCAATGATCTGGATACCAGCAACATGGGCGCCTGGCCGCCGGCGATCAAGTGTCTGGTGGCTGCTTTGCTCGTGTTTCTGGTGGTGGCCTTTGGCTATAACTTTTCCACCCGCGACCTTGTGAGCCAGCTCGATCTCAAGCGTGAGGAAGAGTCGACGCTCAAGGAGCAGTTCGCCAGCAAGGCGCGCATGGCGGCGAACCTGGATCTCTACACCCGGCAGTTGAAAGAGATGGAGAACACCTTCGTCGTGCTGTTGCGGCAACTGCCCAGCGATACCGAAGTGCCCGGCTTGCTCGAAGACATCACGCGTACGGGCCTCGGCAGTGGCCTGGAGTTCGAAGAGATCAAGTTGCTGCCGGAGGTGGCCCAGCCGTTCTACATCGAGCTGCCGATCCAGATCACGGTCACCGGGGATTACCACGACCTGGCCACCTTCGTCAGTGGTGTGGCCGGGTTGCCGCGAATCGTTACCTTGCACGATTTCGATCTTGCTCCTGTCAGCCCTGAGGGTGGTCCGAAACTGCGCTTGACCATCCTCGCCAAGACTTACCGCTACAACGACAAGGGGCAGCATCAATGAGCCCGGCACGTTGTTTTTCGGTGGTGGTGTTGCTGTCTGCCCTGTCCGGTTGTGGCGGGGGGGATGACTACACCGATCTGGACGCGTACATGAACGAAATGCGCCTGCACGGGCCGGGGAAGATTGAACCAACGCCAGTATTCCAGTCTTACCCTGCATTCACTTACAACGCGGCGAATCTGCGCAGCCCGTTTTCGCCACAGATCAGCACTGATCTGGCGGCCCGGCGGCGGGGTTCGGGTAACGTCAAACCCGACCTGGGTCGGGTCAAACAATACCTCGAAGGCTTCAACATCGAGCAGTTTGAAATGGTCGGCACCCTTTCCAATGCGTCGGGCTCCTATGCCCTGCTGCGCGGGGCGGGTGGGGTGCACCGGCTGAAAGTCGGCGATTACCTGGGGCGTAACGACGGACGGATCGTTGCGATCAGTGGCTCTCAAGTCGATGTGGTTGAAATTGTCTCTGATGGTCAGGGTGCGTGGCTGGAGCGTCCCCGGACCATCCCTTTGAAAGAGCACTCATAGTGGAACTCCAATAATGAACAGGATTCTTTCCACCGTCGGCCTTTCGCTATGGATAGCGTTGTTGTCGCCGATGGTACAAGCGGCCAATCTCAAGGCGCTGGATGTCGCAGCGCTGCCGGGTGACCGTGTCGAGTTGAAGTTGTCGTTCGATGCGCCGCCCCCGGTGCCCCACGGCTACACGACGGATTCGCCAGCCCGGATTGCCCTGGATTTGCCGGGTGTCGCCAGTCAGCTGGCGAGCAAGACTCACGATCTGGGCAGTGGAAATGCCCGAAGTGCGACGGTGGTGGAAGCCCGGGACCGTACGCGATTGATCATCAACCTGACCCAGCCTGCCCCGTACGACTCGCGAATAGAAGGTAACAATCTGCTGGTCGTTGTCGGGCAGGGAGTCAAACCGTCGACATCCAGGCCGGCGGCCGCAGCAATGCCGGTTCCGGCACGAGCCGTCGCGACGGCAGGCAAGGCCATTCGGGGTGTGGATTTCCAGCGGGGGACCCAGGGCGAAGGCAACGTGGTGATCGACTTGTCGGATCCATCGATTGCGCCCGACATACAAGAGCGCGAAGGCAGGATCATCGTCGGATTTGCCAAGACCTTATTGCCCGAGCGATTGCGCGTGCGTCTGGACGTGAAGGATTTCGCCACGCCCGTGCAGTTCGTCAATGCCAGCGCGAGCGGCGATCGAGCCACCATCAGCATTGAACCCGGCGGCACGTTCGATTACTCGACCTATCAGACTGACAATAAGCTCACGGTCAGCGTTCGCCCGGCGACGGTCGACGAACTGCAAAAACGCAATGCCGGGCAACAGGCCTACAGCGGCGAGAAGCTATCGCTGAACTTCCAGGACATCGATGTGCGCTCGGTGCTGCAACTGATCGCCGATTTCACCAACCTCAATCTGGTGGCCAGCGACACGGTCCAGGGGGGAATTACCCTGCGCTTGCAGAACGTACCGTGGGATCAAGCGCTGGATCTGGTGCTGAAAACCAAGGGGCTGGACAAGCGCAAGGTCGGCAATGTCCTGCTGGTTGCGCCGGCCGATGAAATTGCTGCCCGTGAGCGTCAGGAGCTCGAATCGCAGAAGCAGATTGCCGATCTGGCGCCGTTGCGTCGGGAGCTGTTGCAGGTCAATTACGCCAAGGCGGCGGATATCGCCAAGCTCTTCCAGTCGGTGACCAGTGCCGAAGCGAAACCCGACGAACGGGGATCAATCACCGTCGATGAACGCACCAACAACATCATTGCCTACCAGACCCAGGACCGGCTGGATGAGCTGCGCAGGATCGTCACGCAGCTGGATATCCCTGTGCGTCAGGTGATGATCGAGGCGCGCATTGTCGAAGCCAACGTCGACTATGACAAAAGCCTCGGGGTGCGCTGGGGTGGTTCGATACAGAACAAGGGCAACTGGAACACCTCCGGCGTCAGCAATGGACTCAATGGGTCATCGACCATTGGCACGCCCGGCAGTACCAGCACCAACTCACCGTTCGTCGACATGGGCGTAGCCAACAACACCTCGGGAATCGGCATCGCCTTCATCACCGATAACGTCTTGCTGGACCTGGAGCTGACGGCCATGGAGAAAACCGGCAACGGGGAAATCGTCTCCCAGCCCAAGGTGGTCACGTCCGACAAGGAGACCGCCAAAATCCTCAAGGGCACGGAAATTCCCTATCAGGAAGCCAGTTCCAGCGGCGCGACTTCGGTGTCGTTCAAGGAGGCTTCGCTGTCGCTGGAGGTGACGCCGCAGATCACGCCCGACAACCGGATCATCATGGAAGTCAAGGTGACCAAGGACGAACCGGACTACCTGAACAAGGTTCAGGATGTACCCCCCATCAAGAAAAACGAAGTCAACGCCAAGGTCCTGGTCAACGATGGCGAGACCATCGTCATTGGTGGTGTTTTCTCAAATACTCAGAGCAAGGTTGTAGATAAGGTGCCATTTCTTGGCGATGTGCCGTATCTTGGCCGCCTTTTCCGGCGTGATGTGGTTTCGGAGAAAAAATCCGAGCTGTTGGTATTCCTCACTCCGCGTATCATGAATAATCGGGCGATTGCTGTGAGTCATTGATTCTGTGCGAAATTTGATTCTTGTTGGACCGATGGGTGCTGGAAAAAGCACCATCGGCCGGTTGCTGGCCAAAGAGCTGCGCCTGCCATTCAAAGATTCCGATAAGGAAATTGAATTGCGCACGGGCGCCAATATCCCTTGGATCTTCGATAAGGAAGGCGAACCGGGTTTTCGTGATCGCGAGCAGGCAATGATTGCCGAGCTGTGCGATTGCGACGGTGTGGTGCTGGCGACAGGCGGGGGCGCGGTCATGCGCGAAGCCAATCGTCGGGCACTGCATGCCGGTGGGCGGGTGGTTTATCTGCATGCGTCAGTCGAGCAGCAGGTCGGCCGCACGTCCCGCGACCGCAATCGGCCATTGCTGCGCACCGCCGATCCGGCCAAGACCCTGCGGGATCTGCTGGCGATCCGCGATCCGCTTTATCGGGAAATTGCCGACCTGGTGGTCGAAACCGATGAGCGGCCGCCACGAATGGTCGTACTCGACATTCTAGAGCGTCTGCAGCAGTTGCCACCCCGTTAAAGCGCCGCGCGAAATGCGCTATCCTCGGCGTCCCGCCATGACCGTTCGAGGTTGTGGCGGATGGCTACCGAACGGCGTCACACCAGCAGAGGCCGTGGATATTCGTTAACTCAAGGCAGTACGCCTGATTCCATCTTCACTGTGGGGACACATGCAGACACTCAAGGTCGATCTAGGCGAGCGCAGCTACCCGATTCATATTGGCGAAGGTTTGTTGGATCAGCCCGAGCTGCTGGCCCCGCACATTCGCGGACGGCAAGTAGCGATCATCTCCAACGAGACTGTTGCGCCGCTCTATCTCGAGCGTCTGACCCGCAGCCTGGCGCAGTTCTCGGTGATTTCCGTGGTACTGCCCGACGGCGAAGCCTTCAAGACCTGGGAAACCCTGCAACTGATTTTCGACGGTCTGCTGACCGCCCGGCATGACCGCCGCACCACGGTGATCGCCCTTGGCGGCGGTGTGATCGGTGACATGGCCGGCTTTGCCGCCGCCTGCTACCAGCGCGGCGTCGATTTCATCCAGGTTCCGACCACGCTGCTGTCGCAGGTCGACTCCTCGGTGGGCGGCAAGACCGGGATCAACCATCCGCTGGGCAAGAACATGGTCGGCGCCTTCTATCAGCCGAACGTGGTGCTGATCGATACCGCCAGCCTCAATACCCTGCCGGCGCGCGAGCTGTCCGCCGGGCTGGCCGAAGTCATCAAGTACGGGCTGATCTGTGATGAGCCGTTCCTGACCTGGCTCGAAGACAACGTCGACCGCCTGCGCAATCTGGACCAGCAAGCCCTGACCTATGCCATCGAGCGTTCCTGTGCGGCCAAGGCGGCAGTGGTCGGTGCCGATGAGAAAGAGACAGGCGTGCGTGCCACCCTGAACCTGGGCCACACTTTTGGCCACGCCATTGAAACCCACATGGGCTATGGTGTGTGGCTTCATGGTGAGGCTGTGGCTGCTGGCACCGTAATGGCGCTGGAAATGTCCGCGCGCCTCGGCTGGATCAGCGAGCAGGAGCGCGATCGCGGCATTCGTCTGTTCCAGCGTGCGGGGCTGCCGGTCGTTCCGCCGGAAGAAATGACAGAAGCCGATTTCCTCGAACATATGTCCATTGACAAAAAAGTGATCGACGGTCGTTTACGCCTGGTGCTGCTGCGCCACATGGGTGAAGCGGTGGTGACCGACGATTATCCGAAAGAGGTTCTACAGGCCACGCTGGGGGCAGACTACCGCGCCCTGGCTCAGCTTAAAGGTTAAATAAGAACACAATGACTAGTTTGCATGCCGACGAGGCCTTCCTCGGCCATTACCAGTTGAGTCATGACCCTTTTGCTCCACGGGTGCCTGGCTTCAAATTTTTCCCGGCCCAGCGCAAACCCGTGCTGGGACAACTACATCACCTGGCCCGTTACAGTCAGTTGCTGCTAGTGGTCACTGGCCCAGAAGGCAGTGGCAAGACCCTGTTGCGTCAGGCTCTGGTCGCCAGCACCAACAAGCAATCGGTCCAAAGCGTGGTGGTTTCTGCCCGCGGCGCCGGCGATGCGGCCGGGGTATTGCGTCAGGTGGCCCAGGCGTTGAACGTCGGCCAGGCTGATGCCGACGCTATTCTGGCCCAGGTGGTGCAGCTTGCACTGACCGGGCAAGAAGTCTATCTGCTGGTCGATGACGCCGAACAACTCGACGAGTCCGCCCTTGAGGCTCTGATGGTCCTGGCTGCCGGTGCGCCTGAAGGCCGCCCGCATGTGTTCCTGTTCGGTGAGACCTCGCTGATTGCTCAGCTTGAGGCTTTGCATCTCGAGGAAGAGCGTTTCCACGTCATCGAGTTGCAGCCCTACACCGAAGAGGAAACCCGCGAATATCTGGAGCAGCGGCTCGAAGGCGCTGGTCGCGGTATCGAACTTTTCACCGCGGATCAGATCTCTGATATTCACGAAAGCTCCGAAGGTTGGCCTGGCAGCATCAATCAGGTCGCCCGCGATGCAATGATCGAAGCCATGATCGCCAGCCGCTCAGCGGTCAAGCGTCCAAAAATGGGGTTCAATATGCCGAAGAAACACGTGTTGGCGATTTCCGCCGTGGTCGTGGTCGCGGTAGCTGCCGCCTGGTTGATTCCAGGTCGCAACAAGGCACCGACCACCGGTGCGCCGGCCAATGAACAGGCGCAACTGCCGCTTGGCCAGGGTCAGCCAACAGCGAATGGCGGCGCTCCGGCCGTAGAATTCGCTGGCAACACGCAGCCGATGCCATTGCCGTTGGTCGGTAACTCGCAACCGGTGATGCGCGGTCCGCTGGCTGAAGCGGCAGGTGGCATTACCGAAGGTGACGACGGGGTGCCGGTTGAAGGCTCAAGCGCCACTCCGCCGACCGTGACCACCACTGCGCCGCCTGTGGGCGTTCCTGCCGGCCCTGCGCCGACACCAGCGGCCAAGCCGACGCCTGCGCCGACTCAGGTCGCCACCGCCAAGCCAGCGCCTGTACCAGCGCCTGCTCCAGTGGCCAAGCCTGCACCAGCGCCAGCCAAGCCAGCCGTTGCTGCGGCGGCCAAGCCTGCCGAGAAACCGGCTCCGGCGGCCAAGGCCGCTGGCGGCACCTGGTACGCCGGTCAGGCACCGGGTAACTACGTGGTGCAAATCCTCGGCACCAGCTCCGAAACTGCCGCACAAAGCTTCGTCAAGGAGCAGGGCGGCGAGTACCGTTATTTCAAGAAAGTCCTCAATGGCAAACCGCTCTACGTGATCACCTACGGCAACTTCGCCAATCGTGATGCAGCCGTTTCCGCCATCAAGGCCTTGCCAGCGAAGGTTCAGGCTGGTAAACCTTGGCCTCGCACTGTCGCCAGCGTCCAACAGGAACTGGCAACAACTCGCTGAAGATTCGGCGGCCTTACCCAGGCCGCCTCTCCAAGCACCTCAAAATTTCTACAAGTGCGCGCAGCCTTCCGGGCTGCGTGCCTTGTGGTGTCTGCGTCACAGTAGTCTTTGAGTCGTTGCGGTCAAAATTAAAAAAAGTTTTGACTAGCACAGCAGATCGCTTTAAACCTTTCACAAATGCGACATAGATTTGCGACATTTCGTCGTCAAATTTGTGAGCCTCTGTGTCGGTGTGTACAATGACCTCCCTTTTGCCCCCGCAAAGCTGGCGTACGTTCGGCGCGGAGTGCAAGTGGTTGAATTGAAAAGAAATTTGCTTCGATCAGAAGCAGCCTGGTGAGAAAGTGTCTATGAAAGCAGGTCTGTACCAACCAGATGAATTCAAGGATAACTGCGGTTTCGGCCTGATTGCCCATATGCAGGGCGAGCCCAGTCATACCCTTTTGCAAACGGCCATCGAGGCCCTGACCTGCATGACCCACCGCGGTGGGATTAATGCCGACGGCAAGACCGGTGACGGTTGCGGTCTGCTGATTCAAAAGCCGGACGTGTTCCTGCGAGCCATCGCCCAGGAAACGTTCGGCGTCGAAATGCCCAAGCAATACGCTGTGGGCATGGTTTTCTTCAATCAGGACCCGGTCAAGGCCGAAGCCGCTCGCGAGAACATGAACCGCGAGATCCTGGCCGCCGGTCTGCAACTGGTCGGCTGGCGCAAAGTGCCGATCGACACCAGCGTCCTCGGCCGTCTGGCCCTTGAGCGCCTGCCGCAAATCGAGCAAGTGTTCATCGGCGGTGAAGGCCTGAGCGATCAGGACATGGCCGTCAAGCTGTTCACCTCCCGTCGTCGCTCGTCCGTGGCCAACGCCGCCGACACCGACCACTACGTCTGCAGCTTTTCCCACAAGACCATCATTTACAAAGGCCTGATGATGCCGGCGGACTTGACCGCCTTCTATCCGGACCTGAGCGATGAGCGCCTGCAAACCTCGATTTGCGTGTTCCACCAGCGCTTCTCCACCAACACCTTGCCGAAATGGCCACTGGCTCAACCGTTCCGCTTCCTGGCGCACAACGGCGAGATCAATACCATCACCGGCAACCGCAACTGGGCCGTGGCTCGTCGCACCAAGTTCACCAACGACTTGATGGACCTGGAAGAACTCGGCCCGCTGGTCAACCGCGTCGGTTCCGACTCCTCGAGCATGGACAACATGCTGGAGCTGATGGTCACCGGTGGCATCGACCTTTTCCGTGGCGTGCGGATGATCATTCCGCCTGCGTGGCAGAACGTCGAGACCATGGACCCGGATCTGCGTGCGTTCTACGAATACAACTCGATGCACATGGAACCGTGGGACGGCCCGGCCGGCGTGGTAATGACCGACGGTCGCTACGCGGTGTGCCTGCTCGACCGTAACGGTCTGCGTCCGGCGCGTTGGGTCACCACCAAGAACGGTTTCATCACCCTGGCCTCGGAAATCGGCGTCTGGAACTACCAGCCTGAAGACGTGATCGCCAAGGGTCGCGTTGGCCCGGGCCAGATCTTTGCCGTGGACACCGAAACCGGTCAGATCCTCGACACCGATGCGATCGACAACCGCCTGAAGTCCCGTCACCCGTACAAGCAATGGCTGCGCAAGAATGCCCTGCGCATCCAGGCGACCATGGAAGACAACGACCACGGTTCGGCGTTCTACGACGTCGATCAGCTCAAGCAATACATGAAGATGTACCAGGTCACGTTCGAAGAGCGCGACCAGGTGCTGCGTCCGCTCGGCGAGCAAGGCTACGAAGCCGTGGGCTCGATGGGTGACGATACGCCGATGGCCGTGCTGTCCCAGCGCGTGCGCACGCCGTACGACTATTTCCGCCAGCAGTTCGCGCAGGTCACCAACCCGCCGATCGACCCGCTGCGCGAAGCCATCGTCATGTCGCTGGAAATCTGCCTCGGTGCCGAGCGCAACATCTTCCAGGAGTCGCCGGAACACGCTTCGCGCGTGATCCTCAGCTCGCCGGTCATTTCCCCGGCCAAGTGGCGCTCGCTGATGAACCTCGATCGTCCGGGCTTCGAGCGCGCGATCATCGACCTCAACTACGACGAAAGCGTCGGTCTGGAAGCGGCGATCCGCAACGTTGCCGATCAGGCTGAAGAAGCCGTGCGCGCCGGTCGCACCCAGGTTGTGCTGAGTGACCGTCACATCGCCCCGGGCAAGTTGCCGATCCACGCTTCTCTGGCCACTGGTGCGGTGCACCATCGCCTGACCGAAAAGGGCCTGCGCTGCGACTCCAACATCCTGGTGGAAACCGCGACCGCTCGCGATCCGCATCACTTCGCCGTGTTGATCGGGTTCGGCGCCTCTGCCGTTTATCCGTTCCTGGCATATGAAGTGCTGGGCGACCTGATCCGTACCGGTGAAGTGCTGGGCGACCTCTACGAGGTGTTCAAGAACTACCGTAAAGGCATCACCAAGGGCCTGCTCAAGATCCTGTCGAAGATGGGCATCTCGACCATCACCTCCTATCGCGGAGCACAACTGTTCGAAGCGATCGGCCTGTCCGAGGAAGTCTGCAATCTGAGCTTCAAGGGCGTGCCAAGCCGCATCAAGGGTGCGCGTTTCGTCGACATCGAAGCCGAGCAGAAAGCCTTGGCCACCGAAGCCTGGAGCCCGCGCAAGCCGATCCAGCAGGGTGGTTTGCTGAAGTTCGTCCACGGTGGCGAGTACCACGCCTACAACCCGGATGTGGTCAACACCCTGCAAGCCGCTGTGCAGCAGGGCGACTACAGCAAGTTCAAGGAATACACGTCGCTGGTGGACAACCGTCCGGTGTCGATGATCCGCGACCTGCTGAAAGTCAAAACCCTCGACACTCCCCTGGATATGAGCGAAATCGAACCGCTGGAGTCGGTGCTCAAGCGCTTCGACTCCGCCGGTATCTCGCTGGGCGCCCTGTCGCCGGAAGCTCACGAAGCCCTGGCCGAAGCCATGAACCGCCTCGGTGCGCGTTCCAACTCCGGCGAAGGCGGCGAAGACCCGGCGCGCTACGGCACCATCAAGAGCTCGAAAATCAAGCAGGTGGCGACCGGTCGTTTCGGTGTAACCCCGGAATACCTGGTCAACGCTGAAGTGCTGCAGATCAAGGTTGCCCAAGGCGCCAAGCCAGGCGAGGGCGGTCAACTGCCAGGCGGCAAGGTCAATGGCCTGATCGCCAAGCTGCGTTATGCAGTGCCGGGCGTGACCCTGATTTCGCCGCCGCCGCACCACGACATCTACTCGATCGAAGACTTGTCGCAGCTGATTTTCGACCTGAAACAAGTCAACCCGCAGGCGCTGGTCTCGGTGAAGCTGGTAGCGGAAGCGGGCGTCGGCACCATCGCCGCCGGCGTGGCCAAGGCCTACGCGGACTTGATCACCATCTCCGGCTACGACGGCGGCACCGGCGCGTCGCCGCTGACCTCGATCAAGTACGCGGGTGCTCCGTGGGAACTCGGCCTGGCCGAAACCCACCAGACCCTGCGTGGCAACGACCTGCGCGGCAAAGTGCGGGTGCAGACCGACGGCGGCCTGAAAACCGGCCTCGACGTGATCAAGGCGGCCATCCTCGGCGCTGAAAGCTTCGGCTTCGGCACTGCGCCAATGATCGCCCTGGGCTGCAAATACCTGCGCATCTGCCACCTGAACAACTGCGCCACCGGCGTCGCGACCCAGAACGAGAAGCTGCGCAAGGATCACTACATCGGTACCGTCGACATGGTGGTGAATTTCTTCACCTATGTCGCCGAAGAAACCCGTGAGTGGCTGGCCAAGCTGGGCGTGCGCTCCCTCGAAGAGCTGATCGGCCGTACCGATCTGCTGGAAGTCCTCGAAGGCCAGACCGCCAAGCAGCATCACCTGGACCTGACCCCGTTGCTGGGCAGCGACCACGTGCCGGCGGACAAGCCGCAGTTCTGTGGCGTTGAACGCAACCCGCCGTTCGACAAGGGCCTGCTGGCCGAGAAAATGGTCGACATGGCCACCTCGGCGATCAACGACTTGAGCGGCGCTGAATTCGACCTGGATATCTGCAACTGCGACCGTTCCATCGGCGCACGGATCTCCGGCGAAATCGCGCGCAAGCACGGCAACCAGGGCATGGCCAACGCGCCGGTCACGTTCCGCTTCAAAGGCACGGCCGGGCAGAGCTTCGGCGTGTGGAACGCCGGCGGCCTGCACATGTACCTTGAAGGCGATGCCAACGACTACGTCGGCAAGGGCATGACCGGCGGCAAGCTGGTGATCGTTCCGCCGAAGGGTAGCGTCTACCGTACCCAGGACAGTGCCATCATTGGCAACACCTGCCTTTACGGCGCCACTGGCGGCAAGCTGTTTGCCGCCGGCACCGCGGGCGAGCGTTTCGCCGTGCGTAACTCCGGTGCCCACACCGTCGTGGAAGGCACTGGCGATCACTGCTGCGAGTACATGACCGGTGGTTTCGTCTGCGTATTGGGCAAGACCGGTTACAACTTCGGCTCTGGCATGACCGGCGGTTTCGCCTACGTGCTCGACCAGGACAACACCTTCGTTGACCGGGTCAACCACGAACTGGTGGAAATCCAGCGGATCAGCGGCGAGGCGATGGAAGCCTACCGTAGCCACCTGCAACGCGTGCTGAACGAGTACGTCGAGGAAACCGACAGCGAGTGGGGTCGCGAACTCGCCGAGAACCTCGATGATTACCTGCGCCGTTTCTGGTTGGTCAAGCCGAAGGCTGCCAGCTTGAAAACGTTGCTTTCCAGCACCCGTGCCAACCCGCAGTGATATGCGCCTGAAGAGTTTGATGAGGTTTTAAAATGGCTGAACGTCTGAATAATGACTTCCAGTTCATCGAGGTCGGGCGCAAGGATCCGAAGAAGAAACTGTTGCGTCAACGCAAGAAAGAGTTCGTGGAAATCTACGAACCCTTCAAACCCCAGCAGTCGGCCGACCAGGCCCACCGCTGCCTGGGTTGCGGTAACCCGTATTGCGAATGGAAGTGCCCGGTGCACAACTTCATTCCCAACTGGCTGAAACTGGTGGCCGAGGGCAACATCCTCCAGGCCGCCGAGCTGTCGCACCAGACCAACACCCTGCCGGAAGTCTGCGGCCGGGTGTGCCCGCAGGACCGTCTGTGCGAAGGTGCCTGCACCCTCAACGACGGCTTCGGCGCGGTGACCATCGGTTCGGTGGAGAAGTACATCACCGACACCGCATTCGCCATGGGCTGGCGCCCGGACATGTCCAAGGTCAAGCCGACCGGCAAGCGTGTCGCGATCATCGGTGCGGGCCCGGCGGGCCTGGGTTGTGCCGACGTGCTGGTGCGCGGTGGCGTGACCCCGGTGGTGTTCGACAAGAACCCGGAAATCGGCGGTCTGCTGACCTTCGGTATCCCCGAGTTCAAGCTGGAAAAGACCGTGCTGAGCAATCGTCGCGAAGTCTTCAGCGGCATGGGCATCGAGTTCCGCCTCAACACCGAGGTGGGCAAGGACGTGACCATGGAGCAACTGCTCGAAGAATACGATGCCGTATTCATGGGCATGGGCACCTACACCTACATGAAGGGCGGTTTTGCCGGTGAAGACCTGCCGGGCGTGTACGACGCACTGGACTTCCTGATCGCCAACGTCAACCGCAACCTTGGCTTTGAAAAGTCGCCGGAAGATTTCGTCGACATGAAAGGCAAGAAGGTTGTGGTACTCGGCGGCGGCGACACGGCGATGGACTGCAACCGTACGTCGATCCGCCAGGGCGCCAAGTCGGTGACCTGCGCCTATCGTCGTGACGAAGCGAACATGCCAGGCTCGCGCAAAGAGGTGAAGAACGCCAAGGAAGAAGGCGTGAAGTTCCTCTACAACCGCCAGCCGATCGCCATTGTCGGTGAAGACAAGGTCGAAGGCGTGAAGGTGGTCGAGACCCGTCTCGGCGAGCCGGATGCCCGTGGCCGTCGCAGCCCCGAGCCGATCCCGGGCTCCGAAGAGATCATCCCGGCCGACGCCGTGGTTATCGCCTTCGGTTTCCGTCCGAGCCCGGCGCCGTGGTTCGAACAGTTCGAAATCCAGACCGACAGCCAGGGCCGCGTGGTGGCGCCTGAGCAAGGTCAGTACAAGCACCAGACCAGCAACCCGAAAATCTTCGCCGGTGGCGACATGGTTCGCGGTTCTGACCTGGTAGTGACGGCGATCTTCGAAGGCCGTAATGCGGCTGAAGGGATCCTGGATTACCTGGGCGTCTAAAACCCGATTTCAATTTGAAATGGGATCAAATGTGGGAGCGAGCTTGCTCGCGATAGCGGTGGATCAGTTGACAGAAATGTTGAATGTGACACCGCCATCGCGAGCAAGCTCGCTCCCACAGTTGTTTCGTGGTGTAACGAATACTGCGTTTACATTGCGACAAATTGACCCGATAGACAAAAGGCTGACCTGCAACCGTGCCTTTTGCGCCCGGCTCTGAGAAAATGCCCTCACTTTTTTTCCGGATGCCGACATGACTGCCCTGAAGAACGACCGTTTCCTGCGCGCCCTGCTCAAGCAACCCGTAGACGTCACCCCCGTGTGGATGATGCGTCAGGCCGGTCGCTACCTGCCTGAATACCGCGCCAGCCGTGCCAAGGCCGGTGATTTCATGAGCCTGTGCATGAACCCGGCGTTCGCTTGCGAAGTCACGATGCAGCCGCTCGACCGCTATCCACAACTGGACGCGGCGATCCTCTTCTCCGATATCCTGACCATCCCCGATGCCATGGGCCAAGGCCTGTACTTCGAAACCGGTGAAGGTCCGCGCTTCAAGAAAGTCGTCAGCACCCTGGCCGACATCGAGGCCCTGCCGATTCCTGATCCGCACAAAGACCTGGGCTATGTGATGGACGCGGTCAGCACCATCCGCCGCGAACTGAACGGCCGTGTGCCGCTGATCGGCTTCTCCGGCAGCCCATGGACACTGGCCACCTACATGGTCGAAGGCGGTTCGTCGAAAGACTACCGCAAGACTAAAACCATGCTCTACGACAATCCGCAAGCCCTGCACCTGCTGCTGGACAAGCTCGCGCAGACGGTCACCAGCTACCTCAACGGCCAGATCATGGCCGGTGCGCAAGCGGTGCAGATCTTCGACAGCTGGGGCGGCGCCCTCTCGGCGGCGGCGTACCAGGAGTTCTCCCTGGCCTACATGAAGAAAATCGTCAGCGGCTTGATCCGCGAGCACGAAGGCCGCAAGGTGCCGGTGATCCTGTTCACCAAGAGCGGCGGTCTGTGGCTGGAAAGCATCGCCGACGCCGGTGCTGATGCACTGGGCCTGGACTGGACCTGCGACATCGGCAGCGCCCGCGCCCGTGTCGGCGACAAGGTCGCACTGCAAGGCAACATGGACCCGACCGTGCTCTACGCCAAGCCGGAAGCGATTCGCGCGGAAGTCGGACGTATCCTGGCCAGCTACGGCAAAGGCAGCGGCCACGTGTTCAACCTCGGCCATGGCATCACGCCGGAAGTCGATCCGGAACATGCTGGCGCGTTCCTGCGCGCGGTACATGAGCTGTCGGCGCAGTATCACGAATAGCGATTGCCCGTTTCGACAAAGCCTGTCCCGCCTCGTGCCGGACAGGTTTTTTTGTGCCGTTCAAAAGCTCAATCGATAAAGCATCACTTGTTGTAAGAATGTTTTCTTTCTTTGTCGGACCGAGGAATGGAGAGACTGTTCCTGCCTCGTGCGGCGATTACTCCTACATAGAATTTTCTTCCATCCCCGTAAGGTTCCAGGCCCTTGTCCGGCGTATCGCCGAACAATCACGAAGCGAACAGGGGCGCCCACAAGGCGCCCTGTTTTCGATAAGCAGTCTGGAATACATCATGAAAATCAAGTTTGAAAAGAGAAGTGCCTTAACCGCCTGCACTTCATCGATGATCCTGTTATCGGCAATGCTGGCCTCTCAAACCGTTTCCGCCCATGGCTATCTGGAAGTGCCGCCTTCGCGCGCGCTGGCTTGCCAGAAAGGCTTGAACACCAACTGCGGTGGCGCCCAGTACGAGCCGCAGAGTGTCGGTGAAACCTTCAAGGGCTTTCCGGCAGGCGTCGGCGGTGCTCCCTTGCAAGGCCCGGTCGATGGCAAGATCGCCAGCGGTGGTCACTCGCTGTTCTCTGCCATGGACGCACAGTCCGCCACTCGCTGGCACCTGACAGAAATCAAGGATCGCAACATTGATTTCCAATGGCATTACAAGGCAGTTCATCCGGCCACCAAACACGAGTACTTCATCAGCCGCAACGGCTGGAATCCGAACGAATCGCTCAAGCGCGCCACCTTCGAAAGTACCCCGTTCTGCACCGTCGATGGCGGCAATAAAATGCCGTCTAACAGCGACAAGCACAACTGCACTATCCCGGCAGATAAATCCGGCCAGCATGTCATCCTGGCGATCTGGACCGTCGGTGATACCGATGCAGCGTTTTATAACGCCGCCGACGTGAACATTCTCGCTGAACCGGCGCTACCGGGTGGCTGGTCTTCCGTAGGCAGTATTTCCGCCGCGACCGAGCTGCTGGTCGGCGACAAGGTCAAGGCCCGCGCATTCTCCGCCAATGGCGAGAACCCGGATTACAGCGTCGAAATCAGCATCGACAACGCTGAGGAAGGCTCGCCGCAAGACTGGTCCTTCAAGCTGGCGGAAAAAATCAACGCGACCCACAAGCTCATCCGCGCCGGTATTCGTGATGAAAACGGCAACATCGAGCCGATCCGGGGCAACAACACGCTGTACGCACAAAAAGAAAGCGGTGTAACCCGCTACGAAGTGCAACTGGACATGAAGGAAGACACCGCAGCGCGCATGTCGGTGGCCTCGCAGCAAGCCGAATACGTTCTGGATAAAGGCCGGGCCAAGGTCGAGTTCAGCATGATTGCGAACCGCCCGATGAACGTCGAAGCGACCTTGCTCGACCAGAACAACAAACCGGTAGGCACCACGTCGGCACAAGTGGCCAGCGGCTCCACCTGGCTGTCCATGGATGTACGCAGCAACCCGGGTGCGCACACCCTGACCCTGGTCGGCACCACCCTGGATGGCCGCACCACCCGTCAGGACACCCAGACCACCCAACTGACTGGCGAAGGTGCCGGCGTCGAATACGATTTCGTGTTCCCTGAAGGCCTCGGCGACTACACCGCCGGTACCAAGGTTCTGCAACCGAAGACCAACGAAGTCTTTGAGTGCAAGCCATTCCCCGAGTCGGGTTACTGCAAGCAGTACAGCCCCACTGCCAACGGTTTTGAACCAGGTGTCGGTGCTCACTGGCACATGGCGTGGAACAAGTTGTAAGTCCCCCTTGTAGCACTTCAGGCGATCGGTAGCCGATCGCCTGAAGCTTTATTCTTCTGACGTTGATCGAGTTGAAAATGACTGTTTCGGGTTATTCCAGACAGCGCGTGCTGCTGCATTGGTTGTCTGCCGCGGTGATCCTGTGGACCTTGCTGTCTGGTTTTCTTGTGGCCGGTTTCGAGGTGTCAGCGCACATCAAGGAGTCGGTTGCGTTCTTCAATGTTTCGCTGACGACAGTGTTCATACCGTTTTACCTGTGGCGCCTGTTTCTGTTTTTCACTCATACCCGTTTTTCGGGCATGAAGTCGTTGTCGCTTGTCGAAGTGCTCGCATTGTTTGCCCACGCATTGATTTACCTCTTCGTCGGTGCCGTTCTGGTGACCGGCGTGTTGATGATGGATCGCCCGATCGATGTATTCGGGGTGATCGAGATCGATCAGCCGTTAAGCGATCCACAACTGATCGTTCTGTTCGTCACGGTTCACACGTGGGTATGTGTGGTGCTGTCGCTGCTGCTGGTCGCGCACATCGGCGCCGTCATCGTGCATGAGGCCTGCAACCACCGGGTGCTGCAACGGATGTCTTTGCGCCTGTGTGGCAAGCCTGGGTCCGGGCGACTTGAGTGAGGCCATGGTGATGTTTTCGCGCGAACGCTTGACCGGACTTGCCTTGCTTTTGAGCAAGGCGAGCCTGCTGGTTGTGCCGCTGGCCTATGGGGCGTTCCTGGGCTGGCAGGAGTGGCGCTATCGCGAACAGTTGGTGCTGCCGGCACCGGTCGAAACCTCGCGAACCGCTCCCGCACCCCGTCAAGCGCTCGACGCAACGGCGGTTGCAACGGTGCTCGGTCTGACGACGGGTGCCGAATTGCTGCCGAGCGCGGAACCGCTGACCTTGAAGGCAAGCTTCGTCGTCACTCACGGCTTGTCCCGGGTGTTGCTGGCTGACTCGCAAGGCGCGCGCATCTACCAGGTCGGCGAGCGCTTGCCCGGTGGCAGCATCTTGCGTCGCGTTGAGCCCGATCACGCGGTGTTGTGGAGCAAGGGCCGAGAGGAACTGTTGACGCTCCAGCCTCCCGTCACGGGTTTCCTGCAACGGCTCGCCCCCCACGGCAAGCCGCAAGTGCCGAACGTTTCTCCGCGTTTTTTTAGCCCGCTTGCCGGGCCGACAGAGTGATCAACTTCATGAATAGCTTTCTCGGTGTACAAGCACTGCGGTCGGTGCTTTTTTTCGTCGCCATGGCGCTAACGCTTTCCCACGGCACACTTCAGGCCGAGGAAGAAAAATGGCAATTGGCGATGAACAACGCAGAGCTGCGCGACATCGTCGAAGAGATCTCCAACATTCTGGGGACCACCGTGGTACTGGACCCCAAAGTCTCCGGTCGAATCACCGTCATGTCCCGGCAGGCCCTCGATCGTGAAGGGGTGCGCCGGTTGTTCTATTCGGTGCTCGATGCCCATAACTTCACAGTGATCGATGAGGGCGACCGGATTCTCATCACCCCGGTTGCCGAGGCCAGGACACGGGCCGGCCAGGGCACGGTAAAAACCACCACGGCGTCGCAGTTCGTAACCGAAGTCATCGGCTTGAACACCGGTAGCGCCACCGATATTGCCGGGTTGGTGCGGCCATTGGTCTCTGCCAATGGTTATGTCGGCCCCTCGGTGTCGGCCAACGCGTTGGTGCTGACCGATACGGCCGCCAATGTTAAGCGCATCGCCCGGGTGATCCGCGAACTGGATTCCGGTCAGAACAACCTGCACGCGGTGGTCCAGCTCAAGCATGCCCAGGCGGGCGATGTCGCGCCGGTGATCGAGGCCTCCATGGGCAAGCGCAATGCCGAGTCAGCCATACAGGTGCTGGCCGACACCAGGACCAATCGCCTGATTTTCATTGGTCCGCCGGTCGTCCGCCAGCGCTTGATCGAGCTGGCCCGAGGTCTCGATACGCCTGCCACCACGACCCTCGACAATGCCCGGGTGATTCGCCTGCGTCACAGCGATGCCAAGCAGTTGGCCGAGATTCTGGAGTCGATGGGGCAGGGCAGAAAGCAGACTTCCGCCGTCGGCAGCGCCAAGGACACGACTGGCGGTGCAGCCTTCATGATCAAGGCCGACGAAAGCCAGAACGCGCTGGTGCTGATCGCCGAACCCGCGCAGGTGCGGACCATCGAAAACATCGTGCGTCAGCTGGACCAGCCACGGGCCCAGGTGTTGATCCATGCCGCCATCGTCGAAATCTCCGGTGACATCGCCGAGGCCGTCGGCGTGCAGTGGAACCTCAACACGGGTGACGCCAAGGGCTTCATCAACTTTCCCGGCACCGACATTCCGATCATCGGCGGGTTGAAGTTCGACGAGAAAAGATCGGCGCCGGAAGGGGCGATCCTGCAACTGGGCGGCGACCGCTTCGGTGCGCTGGTTTCGGCCCTGGCCAGCAACACCCACAGCAACCTGCTGTCCACGCCAAGCCTGTTGACCCTGGACAATCAGGAAGCCGAAATCATCGTCGGCCAAAACGTGCCGTTCAAGACCGGCTCCTATGCCACCAACAGCAACGGCGCGGAGAATCCGTTCACCACCGTCGAGCGCAAGGACGTCGGCATCAGCCTGAAGATCAAGCCTTACATCAACGAAGGCTCGACGTTACGCCTGGAGGTCGAGCAGGAAGTGTCGGACATCGCGCCTTCGGTGTCGGGCATTGATTCCTCGGACCTGATCACCAACAAGCGAGCGCTCAAGAGCACCATCCTCGCCGACGATGGCGAAATCATCGTGATCGGCGGCCTGATCAGGGACAGCGTGCGTACCCAGAAAAGCGGCGTGCCGCTGTTGAGGGACATTCCCTACCTCGGCGCTATCTTCCGCTGGAATCGTGACACCCAGACCAAAAGCAACCTGATGGTGTTCTTGCGCCCGACCATCGTGCGCAGCAAGGAAGACCTGTCCCAGGTCAGCCAGCAGCGTTACAACGCGCTGCGTGACTTGAGCAAATCAGGGGCGGGGGAAAACAACTCGTTGTTGCTGCCGTCCGAGGCGCGCGGGTTGTTCGAACCGGCCACCGACGCGCCAGTGTTCGATTTGCGCGGCAAGGCGAAATGAATCCATGAGCGAACTCTGCGAGCAATTGCCCTTCGGCTTCGCCCGGCGTTTTGGTGTGTTGCTGGAGCATGACGGCGACGACCTGCGCCTTGCCCTGCGTAGTGATGCGCCGCTCACCGCATTGGCGGAAGCGCGCCGGGTGTGCGGACGGGCGTTGCCGTTTCAAATCGTCGGGGCCGATGAGTACGCCTCGCGCCTGGCGGTGGCCTATCGCGAGGGGCGCAGTGCGGTGGAGCAAGTTGCCCAAGGGCTGGACGAAGAACTGGACTTGCTCAGCCTGGTCGATCAGGTCCCGCAAACCGCCGACCTGCTGGAGCAACAGGGCGACGCGCCGATCATTCGCCTGATCAACGCGTTGCTCGGTGAAGCGGTGCGTGAGCATGCCTCGGATGTGCACCTGGAAACCTTCGAACAGTACCTGTCGGTGCGTATGCGGGTGGATGGCCAACTGCGTGAAATGCTCAGGCCCAAGCGCGAACTGGCGACACTGCTGGTATCGCGGATCAAGGTCATGGCGCGCCTGGACATCGCGGAAAAACGCGTACCCCAGGATGGGCGAATGGCGTTGCGCCTGGCCGGGCATGAAGTCGATGTGCGGGTCTCGACGCTGCCTTCGGCCCACGGCGAACGGGTGGTGCTGCGTTTGCTCGACAAGCAGGCCGGGCGCCTGGAACTGCAACGGCTGGGCATGCCGGACGATATCCTCGCGGCCCTGCGCCATCTGTTGGGCAAGCCCCACGGTATTGTGCTGGTGACCGGGCCGACCGGTTCCGGCAAGACCACCAGCCTGTACGCCGCCCTGAGCAGCCTGAACGACCAGACCCGCAACATCCTCACGGTCGAAGACCCGATCGAATACCACCTGCCGGGGGGCGGCCAGATGCCGGTCAATCCGAAGGTCGACATGACCTTCGCCCGGGGCCTGCGGGCGATCTTGCGCCAGGACCCGGACGTGGTGATGGTTGGCGAAATCCGTGACCGCGAAACCGCCGAAATCGCTGTCCAGGCGTCCTTGACCGGGCATCTGGTGCTCTCGACCTTGCACACCAACAGCGCGGCCGGCGCAGTCACGCGGCTGGTAGACATGGGCGTCGATGCCTATCTGCTGGCGTCCTCGCTGGTGGGCGTCCTGGCCCAGCGTCTGTTGCGCACCTTGTGCCCCCATTGCAAGGTTTCGTACCTCGCCGATGCGGCGGCCTGCCAGCGTCTTGGGCTCGACACGAGCACGCCGCACACCCTGTTCAAGGCCTCGGGCTGCGAACAGTGTCAGCACGGCTATCGCGGCCGCATTGGCATTTACGAGCTGATCAGCGTCACACCCGCCGTCTCGGCGCTGATCCATCAGGGCGCCAGCGAGCAAATCCTCGTCGACGAAACGCGCAAGGTCTCGCGCAGCCTGTTCCAGGACGGGCGCCAGCGGGTGCTGGAAGGATTGACCAGTCTCGATGAGTTGCTGCGTGTGACCCAGGAGAACTGACCGGTGCCGACCTTCGACTACCGCGCCCGCGATGCCCGGGGACGATCCTGCAAGGGACGGCTGGAGGCCGATGGGCCCCGCCATGGGCGACAGTTGTTGCGTGAACGTGGTTTGTGGCCGCGTGTCTTGACCGAGGTCAGGGGCGGCGGTGCGGGTCAGCAGTCGCGAGGTGGACGCCTGAGTGCTGCTGATCTGGCGTTGTTGACGTTGCAACTGTCAACGCTGGTTCAGGCCGGACTACCCCTGGAGGAAGCGCTCGATGCGGTGGCGAAGCAGAGCTCGAAGCGCAAGGTTGCGAGCTTGCTCTGGGCGGTCAGGAGCCGGGTGATGGAAGGCCACGCACTGGCCTCGGCATTGGGGCAGTTTCCCAGGGCCTTCCCCGAGTTGTTTCGCGCCACCGTGGCCGCCGGGGAACGCTCGGGGCATCTGGGCCATGTGCTGGAGCAACTGGCGGCCTACACCCAGGCCCGCCAGGCCTCGCGGCAAAAGATCCAGATGGCCCTGGTGTACCCGTTGATCCTGATGTTGGCCAGCCTGGTAATCGTCGGTTTTCTGCTCGGATATGTGGTGCCGGATGTGGTGAAGATCTTCGTCGACAGCGGTCAGCCGTTGCCCTGGCTGACCCGGGCGCTGATTGGCGTGAGCAACGGCCTGCGCAACCATTTCCTGTTGTTGATGAGCGTGCTGGCGACGCTGTTCGGCCTGTGGCGCTGGAGCTGGCAGCAGCCGCAGTGGCGCCTGCGCTGGCATCGTTGGGTGCTGAATGCGCCAGTCCTCGGTGAAGTGCTACGTGCCATGGAAGCCGCACGGTTTGCCAGCACCCTGGCAATCCTCGGCAAAAGTGCCGTGCCGTTGGTGGACGCCCTGGAAATTGCTGCCGCGGTCATCGGCAACCTGAGCATCCGAGCGCGGATGGTCGATGTCGCCCGCTCGGTCCGCGAAGGCGCAACGCTGACCCGTGGCCTGGAGCTGAGCGGTGACATCCCGCCGATGATGCTGCACATGATCGCCAGCGGCGAACGTGCCGGCGAACTCGACCGCATGCTGGCCCGGGCCGCCGAACAACAGGAAAACAGCCTCGCCGCGCGCATTGCGCTGGTGGTGGGCCTCTTCGAGCCGGCCATGCTGGTGTTGATGGGCGGCGTCGTGCTGCTGATCGTCATGGCCATCCTGCTCCCGATTCTCAGCCTCAACCAATTGGTGAATTGATCCATGCAACCTGTCTGCAAAAACCTCTCCCGCGCGCAACGCGGTTTTACCCTGATCGAAATCATGGTGGTGGTAGTCATCATCGGCGTGCTGGGGGCTATCGTGGTGCCACAGTTCATGAGTCGCCCCGATCAAGCCAAGGTCACTGCCGCCAGAATCGATATTCAGGCCATCGCCACAGCCCTGGAAATGTATCGCCTCGACAACGCCCATTACCCATCGACCCAGCAAGGCCTGGAAGCGCTGGTCAAGCGCCCCTCCGGACTGCCCGTGGCGCGTGGCTGGAACCCTCAGGGCTACCTCAAGAGCATGCCGGTCGACCCGTGGAACACGCCTTATCAGTACCTCAACCCGGGTGTGCGGTCGGTAGACGGCACTTACGACCTGTATTCCCTGGGCGCCGATGGCGTTGCGGGCGGCGAAGGGTTTGCAGCCGAAATCGGCAATTGGGGCCATTGATCCGTGGGTTACCGCTGTCGGGGGTTTACGTTATTGGAGCTGATGATCGTGATTGTCGTGGTTGGCGTCTTGCTGGGCATGGTGAGCTTTGTCGGTGGGGGGAGTCCCGCGCGCGAAGTCAGGCAGGAAGCCGAGGCGATGGTTCAGGTGATTCATCAGTTGCGTGAGCGTGCGGTGTTCGAAGGCCAGGAATATGGCCTGCGACTGAGTGCCCGTGGCTACCGGCTGATGCATCTGGGAGTTCGTGGGTGGAAGCCGGTGAAGGAACTGACTGACTGGCCCCTGAGCGTGCGAGTACGTTTGCAGCAGGACGGCTATGCGGTAGGGCTGGACGCTGAAGAAGGCCCGCCGCAGTTGCTGTTGCTCAGCAACGATGAAACCAGTGCCTTCACGCTGACATTCGAGTCCGGCAACAAGACCTGGTTGAGCCTGTCCGGCGATGGCATCGGCGAGGTGGCGATCGATGGCTAGCCGGTCATCCTTGTCGTCCATGGGCGGCTTCACGCTGCTGGAAATCATGGTGGCCCTGGCGGTCTTCGCGACACTGGCGGCAGCCGTGCTGTCGGCCAGTCAATATGCGGTGAAACAGCGCAACGCCGTCGAGACACGGCTGTTCGCGGCGTGGCTGGCGGATAACCGGTTGAACGAGCTGCGCCTGCAATCCGGCCTGGCGGCCGGCCAGCAACAACAGGTCGTGTCCATGGATCAGCGCGACTGGGTGCTGCAACAGCACATCAGCGCCACCCGCAATCTGCGTTTACTCCAGGTCGACATTCAGGTCAGCCCGGCGAACAGTGCGCACGCGTTGTATCGTGCCAGCGGCTGGATACCCGCGAGCCATGAGTAGGCAGCGTGGGTTCACCTTGCTGGAGCTGGTCATCGCCATGGCCATCTTCGCCGTGCTGGGGCTGGCCAGTTGGGGCTTGTTCGATAGCGTGCTGCGAGTGCAACAGGGCACGGCGGCCCACGAGCGAGAGCTGAGGAACCTGCAACGCGCGATGGCGGTGATCGAGCGGGATCTGCTGCACGTCGCTGCGCAGCCGATGGTGCTCGCACCGCCGCTTTTTCAGTTCCAGCGCAGTCACTGGCGCAATCCTCTGGACCAACCGCGCAGTGAGCGCCAGATGCTGACCTATCGACTCGAAGGCAGCGTGCTGTGGCGCGAAAGCCAGGGCGAAGGTACGGAGTTCGTGCAACGGCAAAGACTGCTCGAAGGTGTTCGTGAGTTGCGCTGGCGTCTGTTCGACAGCCAGTCCGGCTGGGTCGCTCATTGGTCGGCCGGGCAGGATACGAAGGCGCTCATGGCGCTGGAGGTGCAAATCTCGGCCGGGCGCTTCAAATCGATTCGTCGGGTGTTGCCGATGCCGGGTGCATTGCCATGAACGGGCGCCAACGCGGCATTGCGTTGATCAGTGTATTGCTGGTCATGAGCCTGGCGCTGCTGATCACCGGCGGCTTGTTGCGCAGCCATCACCTTTCGCTGCAAAGCAGTGGGCAACAGTTGCTGCAGATACAGCTGCGGCAGCTCGCATCGGGCGGGGAAACCTGGGCGTTGTTGCTGTTGCGCGACGCGTTACAGGACTCTGAAAAAACCGTCGAGCGGTTTCAAGGCTGGACGGCCATGGCGCCGGGTTTCGACGTTGAAGATGCGCAGATCCGAATTGATATCGATGACCTCGCCGGGCGCTTCAATCTCAATGCGTTGTTACGCCAGGGGCAGGTGGATCAGGTCACCCTCAACCGTTGGGCGCGCCTGCTCGAACTGCTCGAACTGCCTCCTCTGCAACTGAGCCAGGTGGGACCGCTGGAGGAACTGAGCCAGCTGCGCTTGCTGCCTGGCATTGACGCTCGCCTGCTGCAGCGGCTGGAGCCCTGGGTGACGCTGCTGCCCACCGACACCGCCTTGAACATCAACACCGCGCCGGCGCTGCTGGTGAGAACACTCGGCGAGGTGGACGCCGCGACCGCCGATGCGCTGGCGCGTCAGGCGGCAACCACGCCCTGGGCGAGCGTCCAGGCGTTTACCCAGGACCCGCTGCTCTCCGGGCAGGGCCTGAGCAATCACGGACTTGGTACCCAAAGCCGCTGGTATCGGATAAGGGTGCAGGTGACCCGGGACGGGCGCGAACTGCGCCTGGCCACGGATGTCGGACACGACCCCAAGGCTCGACAACTGACGGTGCTGCAACGACGTTTTCTTCCCATGAGTAGCCACGAGAGACCGCGATGAACACTTGGCTTTACCTGACCGCCGAGGGGCAGGACGCGCCATCCGGCCTCTGGCCCTGCGTCCTGTGGTCGCCAACCTGTCAACGTCAGCCGATGCCACTGAATCAGGCGGCCTCGGCATTGCAGGGGCAGGCGGTTGATGTGCTGCTGCCCATGGAACTGTGCAGTTGGGTTCGCAGCGAGCCATGGCCTTCGCGACGCAGGCCCGAAGCCCAGGCCATGGCTTACGCCGTGGAAGATCAACTGAGTGAAGCGCTGGAAGTTGTGCATCTGAGCGTTGGCGCTCGTGATCGTGAAGGCTGCTACCCGGTCATGGTCATCGGCCGCGAACGGTTGGCCGCCGTGCTCGACTTGCTGCGCGAGGCGGGTATTGAGGTGCGCGGGGTGTTCGTCGATGCCGATCTGTTGTCCGGCGATCAGCCGTGCGGCGCATGGTGGTTCGGGCGCTGGTTGTTGGGTGCAGGCCTGTCGGCGCGCCTGGCGATGTCGCAAGACGACTTGGCGCTGCTCACTCCGTCATTGCCCAACGACATGCAATGGCTGGATGAGCGTGAGTCCCCCGCCGTCATCGACCAATGCCTGACTCAGCGCCCGACCCGGGCCATCAACCTGCTGCAAGGCGCATTCGCCCCACGGGGCAAGCGTCTGCCCTGGCGTGCCGGCGGGTGGGCGCTGTTGATGCTGGCGCTGTTGACCTGGGGTGCCAGCGAAACGCGGATCCGCTTCCTCGACAGCGAAGCCAGCCGCCTCGCAGTCCAGAATGAACTGCGATTCAAGACGCTCTACCCGGAGCAAAGCCGCATCGTCGACATGGCCGCGCAACTCAAGACCCTGCAAAGCCAGCCTGTCGAATCGCAAAACACCCGCATTGCCGGGCTGGTCCGGTTGATTGAGCAGGTGATTGGCGCCAGCCCGGTCGAGGTCCAGCGCATCGAGTTTCGAGCAGGCGAAGGCTGGAAAATCCAGCTGACCGCCAGCGGCTTTACCGAGCTGGAGCAGTTGCGGGAGCGCGGACGACAACAAGGCATGCCCGTGAGGCTCGATAGCGCGAACAAAGCCGCTGACCGGGTGCACGCCACCCTCACCGTGGAGGACGAGGCATGAAGCAGGCATGGCGGCGCATTTCCGTGCGCGAACAGCGGCTGTTGCAGGTATCGGGGGCTTTTTTGTTGGCGGTTGTGGCTTTCAGCCTGATCTGGCAACCGACCCGGCAGCGGCTGGAAACAGTCGAGCGACAGTATCAACAGCAGGCGGGGCTGGCCGCGCAACTGCAGCGGGCGTTACCGCGCAGCCATGTCCCCGTCGACAGCGAAAAACCGCTATCGCTGCGCATCAGCGAAAGCGCCACGGCGGCGGGGCTGGAAATCCGTCAGATGGAGAGTGAAATCGATCTGCTGCGCGTGACCCTCAATGGCAACGCGCAAACCTTGATGCAGTGGCTCGATGGGATCGAGCGCGATGGCGTCGCGCTACAAACCCTGACGCTGGAGAAGCGTGACGACGTCCTCGAGGCGCGGGTGGTGCTCAAGTAGCCGAGGTGTTCTGCGGCAACAACGGCAACTTCGCCAGCTTCAACGCGATCAGCAGCGCAATCACCAGCAGCGTGCCGATGAACAACCCGATCCCGTTCCAGCCGCCCAGGTGCCAGAACACGCCACCCACCGTACCGGCGATGCTTCCCCCGGCGTAGTAGCTGAACAGGTACAAGGACGATGCTTGCCCCTTGGCCCTGGTGGCGCGGCGGCCGATCCAGCTGCTGGCCACCGAGTGGGCGCCGAAGAAGCCGAAGGTAAAGATCAGCATGCCGATGATCACCAGCGGCAATGGCGTAAACATCGTCAGGGCAAGACCACCGATCATCAGCGCGATGGTGCTCCAGAGCACTTTGCGGCGGCCGAGTCTGTCGGCCAGCGAGCCGATTTTCGCTGAGCTGTAGATGCCCGACAGATACACCACCGACAGCAACCCGACGAAGGCCTGTTCCATGTGGTACGGCGCGGCCAGCAGGCGGTAGCCGATGTAGTTGAACAGCGTGACGAACGCGCCCATCAGCACAAAGGCTTCTAGAAACAGCAGCGGCAGGCCGGCGTCGCGAAAGTGCATGGTGAAACCGTCGAGCAGGCTGCGCGGGTGCAGCGAGCGGGCGCGGAAGTTGCGCGATTCAGGGAGGATTTTCCAGAACACCGCCGCGGCAATCAGCGCCAGGCCACCGATCACCAGCATCGCCGTGTGCCAGCTGACGAAGTCGATCAATACCC
The DNA here is from genome assembly GCF_002236115.1 of Pseudomonas jessenii. Classification (GTDB taxonomy): domain Bacteria; phylum Pseudomonadota; class Gammaproteobacteria; order Pseudomonadales; family Pseudomonadaceae; genus Aquipseudomonas; species Aquipseudomonas jessenii. The sequence continues at coordinate 340,031 of NZ_NIWT01000006.1, forward strand.
CGGTGATCAAGCGTCCGCTCATCCCGCCAATCGCGTTGCCACCGATGTACAAACCCATGGCGAGGCCGATGTGCTGTGGGTGGATCTCTTCGCTCAGGTAGGTCATGGCGACCGCCGCCAGACCGCTCAACGACAATCCAATCAGCGCACGCATCAGCAGCACACCGTGCCAGCTCGGCATCATTGCACTGGCCATGGTGCACAGCGCAGCGGCGAACAGAGCTGCCACCATCACCGGTTTACGTCCGATACGGTCGGAAATCGGGCCAGTGATCAGCAGGCCGATGGCAAGCATGCCGGTGGCGATAGACAGGATCAGGCTGCTTTGCGCCGCGTTGATGGAGTACTCGTCGGACAGCAGCGGCATCATCGGCTGCACGCAGTAGAGCAGGGCGAAAGTCGCGAAGCCGCCGCAGAACAACGCCAGCACCGTGCGCATGAACGCCGGGGTGCCTTTTTCGATGTAGATCTCCGCCAGCTCAGCGGCGATAGCGTCCGGCGCTGAAGGTGAAACTTCATGGGCGAGTGGGGCGACAGCAATTTTCACGTTGGACCTCGGAGGGCGCAGCCGGTCAGGCAGTGAAAAAAGCATATAGCTGGCTAATGATTCAATCCAATATATTGTTCGACCTGTTTGATAGCTTTTACGACCTAATGGGGTTTCCATGGAATTGCGTCATCTGCGCTACTTCATCGCCGTCGCCGAAGAACTGCATTTCGGCCGCGCCGCACAAGTGCTGGGTATCTCCCAGCCACCGCTGAGCCAGCAAATTCAGGCGCTGGAACAGGAAGTCGGCGCCCGGTTGTTCGAGCGTACCAATCGTCGGGTCGAACTGAGCGAGGCCGGTCGGCTGTTTCTGGAAGAGGCGCGGCTGGTGCTGGCGCAGGTCGACAAAGCGGCAGATGTCGCGCGACGTGCGCAACTGGGCGAGTTGGGTGAGCTGAAAATCGGCTTCACCTCGTCGGCACCCTTCAACTCGACCATTCCCCAGGCGATTTTCTCTTTCCGCCAGCGCTTCCCCGCGGTGCACCTGAACCTGCGGGAAATGAGCAGCACCCAGGTGGCCGATGCGCTGGTGGACGAGTCGATTGAAGTCGGGATCATGCGCCCGCTCGGGCTGCCGGACTGCCTCAGCGTGGTCGAGCTGATGCGCGAACCGCTGGTCGCGGTGCTCAGTTCCAAGCATCCGCTGGTCGAGGGCAGCGAGGAGGGCTTGTTCCTGTCTGCCCTGGCGCTTGAGCCCTTTGTGTTTTTTCCACGCAGCTACGGCAGTGGCCTGTATGCGCAGCTGCTCAGCCTGGCCAGGGACTCCGGCTTCAGCCCGCACTTCGCCCAGGAGGCCGGCGAGGCGATGACCATCATTGGTCTGGTGGCGGCGGGGCTCGGTGTGTCGGTGTTGCCGGCGTCTTATCAGCGGATGCGCATTGATGGCGTGGTCTATCGGCCCTTGCTCGATCCGGCGGCGGTGTCGGCGGTGTGGCTGGTGCAGCGCAAGGATCAGAAGTCGCCGATGGCCAAGGCGTTTGTGGAGTTGTTGACACGGAAAGTTGAGCCGTTGGAGGTGTGACTGCTTTGCAGTGAATTGATTTGTCTGCCGGGCGTCGACACATCAGAAAGACTGGTTGAGCGGGTGTAGCTCAACGGCTACACTCGGTGCATGACGGAGATCCTTCGAAGTTCAACATTCTCTGGCTGGCTGTTAAAGCTGGCCGATAGTCGCGCCAGGATGCGTATTCAGGTGCGAATTGACCGCATGGCCGATGGGAATTTCGGTGATGTAAAAGCCATCGGAGAAGGGTTGAGTGAAGCACGTATCGACTATGGTCCCGGTTATCGGATCTATTTCATGCAGCAAGGCAGCCAGTTGGTCATTCTCCTTTGTGGCGGAGACAAAAGCAGCCAACCCCGTGACATCAAACAAGCCAGGCTCATTGCGAAATCCTGGCAGGAGCAAAACCCATGACCGAACAATTCACTCGCTGGGACTCTGCCGAGTACCTCAAGACCGAAGAGGACATGGCTAATTACCTGGATGCTTGCATGGAAGAGGCGGGAGATGACCCTGCGTTCATCGCCAAAGCACTAGGGACTATTGCACGTGCTCGCGGCATGACTCAGGTCGCACGGGATGCGGGGCTTTCTCGGGAAAGTCTTTATCGTGCATTGTCAGGTGAGGGGAATCCGGAGTTCGGCACCATCCTGAAAGTCGTTAAGGCATTGGGCTTGAAATTACACGCCAGCACCTGAAATACTGCCGATGTCCCCGAACGGGGCTTGTGAGACTCTGAGGATCCTGGGCAACCAGCTATCGCAGAGCCAGGCAGGTACAGGGCGATGACAAGCCGACCTGTCTGTGAAGGGGCGCCGAAAGGCGCCCTTTGTCGTTTCTGGGTTTTTGACTGTAGGAGCGAGCCTGCTCGCGATGAACTAAAGAACGCCGCGTTAATCCAGGAAACACGCGTCATCGTTAACGACCATCGCGAGCAGGCTCGCTCCTACAGAAGATCAGAAGCTTCACCACTGTTTGTGGGACTTTTCTGAAGTGCTTCCGACAGGCTACAGCGCCTTGCGGCGTTACCTACAACTACTCCAGAATCCGCCGGCTTGTGCGCTTTGAGGGGCATCGCTAACTTGATTCGCGTCACTGATTGTCAGTGGTCGGGTTTAGTAGCCCGCTTTCCATATCTAGCGCATTGGCGCTCCTGATAGGCAGGTATCTCTATACCTGCCCTTGACGGTAGCTGTGCGCAGGGCGCCTTCGGGTGCGCCGGATTGATGTGGACCGGTCTACTAACCTGCGTACAGCTGCCACCCTTCTTTTTCAGGACGCTGAATCATGACCCATACGCCAAAGCCACCGGATACCGATCCAGACGCGCCACGCCAACCCGGCACGATCTTCCTCATTGCCCCCGACATCGACAACCACACCTTGCTGGAATACGCCTGTATGTCGCTGGCATCAGCCAATGTCATGGCCAGTGACTTCGCCAGAGGCCTGAAGGGATCACAGGGCCACACACTGTTGGGGATTCAGCAGTCGATCATGTTGGGGGAGCTGGCGGTGAATCGGGTGCTGGATAACCTTGATCCACCGTGATCGTCCGGGGCGGCGAGAACCCTTGTGGGAGCGAGCCTGCTCGCGATGGACGTCAACGATAACGCGGGCAGCCTGAATGAACGTGGTGCCCGGACGTTTTTCGCGAGCAGGCTCGCTCCTACAGGGGAAATATTTCAGGTTACGGCCAGCGCTTGAAAATCAGCGACGTATTCACCCCGCCAAACGCAAAGTTGTTGTTCATCACGTACCGGTTGCTCATCTGCCGAAACTCGCCGCGCAGGTAGTCGAGCTTGCCGCAATGGGGGTCGACTTCGTCGAGGTTGAAGGTGTGGGCGTACAGGTCGCGGTTCATCATTTCGATGCTGAACCATGATTCCAGCGCACCACAGGCGCCGAGGGTGTGGCCGAGGAAGCTCTTTTGCGAGCTGATCGGCATGTGTTCGCCGAACAGGCTGCTGGTGGCCAGGGTTTCGGCAATGTCGCCCTGTTCGGTGGCGGTGCCGTGGCCGTTGACGTAGCCGATGTCCGAAGGTTTCAGCCCGGCGTCCTCCAGGGCCAGTTCCATGGCCCGGCGCATGGTGATTTGTTCGGGACGGGTGGTGTGCTGGCCGTCGGCGTTGCTGCCGAAACCGACGATCTCGGCATGGATGCGGGCGCCACGGGCCAGGGCGTGTTCCAGTTCTTCGAGCACCAGCATGCCGCCGCCTTCGCCGATCACCAGGCCGTCGCGTGCGGTGTCGTAAGGGCGCGGGCTGCGTTGTGGGGTGTCGTTTTTCAGGCTGGTGGCGTAGAGCGCGTCGAAGACCATGGCTTCGGTCGGGCACAGTTCCTCGGCACCGCCGGCGAGCATCAGCGGCAGGCGCCCGAACTTGATCGCCTCGTAGGCATAGCCGATGCCCTGGCTGCCGCTGGTGCAGGCGCTGGACGTCGGGATCAAGCGACCGGTGAGGCCGAAGAAGATGCTGATATTGGCCGCGGTGGTGTGCGGCATCATCCGCACGTAGGAGTTGGCGTTCAGGCCTTCGGCCACTGAGTTGAGCAGCATGTTGCCAAACGCCTTGATCTCGTCGGTGCTGCCGGTCGAGGAGCCGCAGGCGACGCCCATGCGCCCGTCCTTGATCGATTCGTCGCCCAGCAGGCCGGCATCGGCCAGCGCCATCTCCGCCGCACCCACGGCAAGCCGCGAGACCCGGCCCATGCTTCGCAGTTGCTTGCGGGTCCAGTGGCTCGGCACCTTGAAGTCATCGATGGGGCCAGCCAGACGCGTGTTGAGCTCGGTAAAACGATCCCACTCGTCCATCCGGCGGATGCCGCTGCGGTTGGCCGCGAAGTTGCCGGCGATGGTGTCCCAGTCGCTGCCCAGTGAGGTGATGCCGGCCATGCCGGTGACGACGACGCGCTTCATCAGCACAGGCCTCCGTTGACGGCCAGAACCTGCCGGGTGATGTACGAGGCTTCCGCCGACATCAGGAAATTCACGGCGCCGGCCACCTCTTCAGGGGTGCCCATGCGTTGTGCGGGGATCATTTTCATCAGTTCTTCCACCGGCACATTCTCGTCGAGCATGGCTGTGTCGATCAGGCCGGGTGCGACACAGTTAACGGTGATTTTGCGCTTGCCCAGCTCGATCGCCAATGCTTTGGCCGCGCCGATCAAGCCGGCCTTGGAGGCGCTGTAGTTGACCTGGCCACGGTTGCCGATCAAACCCGACACCGAGGTGATGCAGACAATCCGCCCGGCGGCGCGACGACGGATCATCGGCATCATCACCGGGTGCAGCACGTTGTAGAAACCGTCGAGGTTGGTGCGCATCACCACATCCCAATCCTCCTCGCTAAGGGCGGGAAAGGCACCGTCGCGGGTCAGGCCGGCATTGAGCACTACGCCGTAATAGGCGCCGTGGGTTTCCACGTCGGCTTCGAGAATTTCCTTGCTGCGGGCGCGGTCGGCCACGTCGAACTGCAGGATGCGCGCACGACGGCCCAAGGCCTCGACTTCGGCCTTGACGGCTTCGGCGTCGGCCAGGCCGCTGCGGCAATGCAACACGATGTCGTGCCCGGCCTGGGCCAGGCGCAAGGCGATGGCGCGGCCGATGCCACGGCTGGAACCGGTGACCAGTACGGATTCAGTCATCACTGGACTCCTTCGGGTTCATGGAGATATTGAGCGGCCTGGGGTGGGCGGAACACATTCAGACGGGCGGTAACGTGAATGCCGGGGGCGTTGATGTGGCATTCGAACACGCCCATGCCGTTATCGTCTTCCAGGGAGCGAATACCGTGGATGGTCAACTCGGTGCCGGCCGGAAAACTTTCGACGTTGCATTCGAATTTTCGGCTGCCGAGCAGGAATCCCAATTCCACCTCATCACCGCGCTGGCGCGCATGGCAACCGGCGAAGGCGGCCACGCTCTGGGCCATCAGTTCGATGCCGACCCAGGCCGGCAGGCTGCCGTCGGGGAGGTTGAACAGGCCATCGGGCTTGACGGTCAGGCGCGTGTGAATCTGCTCTTCATCGAACGCCAGGATCTGATCGATAAGAATCATGTCACCCGCGTGGGGCAGCAGTTCGGCGATCGGCCAGTCAATCATGGGGCGTCTCCGATAATCAGGCTGACGTTGTTGCCACCGAAGGCAAAGGAGTTGCTCATCAGGTAGCGGGGTGCAATGGACGTCAGGCGAGTGGCCGGGGTCACCCATTGCAGCGGCGGCAATTCGGGATCGGGCTGTCCGTCCCAGACGTGGGGCGGCAGGGCATGCTCGCGATTGTCCGGGCTCAGGCTCAACCAGCAGAACGCCGCCTCCAGCGCCCCGGCGGCACCGAGGGTGTGGCCGGTCATGGGTTTGCTCGACGAACAGGGTACGCCAGTCGGGAACAGGGTCGCCACGGCCTGGCTTTCCATGGCGTCGTTGTGCTGGGTGGCGGTGCCGTGCAGGTTCAGATAAGCGATCTGCTCCGGTTGCAGGTTGGCGCGGCCCAGGGCTTTGCGCATCGCTTGCAGGGCGCCACGACCAGTCGGCTCCGGGGCGGAGATGTGATGCGCATCGGAACTGGCGCCGCTGCCGAGCAAGGCAATCGCCTGGCTGTCGGCTGCACGTCTGGTCATCAGGAACAGCACCGCCGCTTCGCCAATGTTGATGCCATTGCGGTTCACCGAAAACGGATTGCAGCGTTGTTCCGAGACCGCTTCGAGCGCCGAGAAACCGTTGAGTGTCAGCTTGCACAAGGTGTCGACACCGCCACACAGCACCGCGTCGCACATGCCAAGGTCCAACAGGCGCTGGGCGCTCATCAAGGCCCGGGCGCTGGAGGTGCAGGCCGTGGAAATGACATAGGTCGGCCCGCTCAATTGCAGCCACTCGGCGAGGAAGTTCGCCGGCGCCCCGAGTTCCTGTTGCTGATAGTCGTACTCGGCAGGGAACTGCTTTTCACGCAGGTAATGCGCCAGTCCCTGGCTGGCCTCGTCGATACCCGAGGTGCTGGTGCCCAGCACGACACCGATGCGGTCGCGGCCGTAGGTCTGGATCGCGCTGTCGATGTCCGGGCGGATTTGCAGCGTGGCCTCCAGCAACAACTGATTGTTGCGACTGTGATGGCGCGACATGTCGGCCGGAATGCTTGCCAGTTTGCCCAGGACCGCACCGACCGGCAGTGTGCGTTGCGGCACCCACCCGGTTTGTTCGCGCATGCCGCCGCAGTCGCCGGCAAACAGGTTGCGGGCGACTTCCTGTTTGTCGCGGCCCAGTGCGCAGACCAGTCCGAGGGCATTGAGGTAAACCGTCATGGCGTTTCACCGCTCAGGGGCGTGACTTGATAGCTCGGACCATGCGGTAGCTTCAATTCAAAATTCTGCGGTTGTGCGTAGCGAATGTCCCAGCGCTCGGGCAGGGACCGTTGTCTGCCGTACTGCCAGGCACCGGGATAGTTGGCCGCCAGTTCTTCTTGCGGCGTCAGCGCAAACAGCAGCGCCGCGAACAGTTCCCGGGCTTGCGGATTGGGCGGCAGGAAACCATCGGACTCCCAGGTTTTATCGATCAATTTCTGGCGGGCCTGGGGAATGCCCAACAGGTCCATCATCGACCAGCGAATACCCGTCTCTTCACGCTGGATCACCAGCACCCAGTCCTGGCGGTCGTCGGGCTGCAAGAGCTGGATGTGCAGTTGCAGCGGCAACGGCAGATCCGGGTTTTGCTCGGGCAGCGGCGCCCGGCCGGCGCAGGCGCTCAACAGCAGGGCTACGGCAAGTAACAGAAATCGCATAACGCCGGTTACCCCTGTGGGAGCGAGCTTGCTCGCGATGGCGGCGATACATTCAACATTGATATTGACTGACCCACCGCTATCGCGAGCGAGCTCGCTCCCACAGGTTTGGTGTTTCAAGCGGTTGGCAATGAACATCACACAGTTCCTTCAAAAGGTTTGCGCGCCACCACATTGACCAGGGTTTCTTCCCGTTGGCCAAAGGGTTTTGGCTTGCACACACCCAAATATTCGAGCAGGCCGAAATCCTTGGCGCGACTCCACCAGAGATACGGATAAGACACGTTTTGCGCGGTAAATTCGAAACCTTGCCGGCGAATCATTTGCAGGTACTGCGCAGCGCTTTTTTGCACGTGCATGGGGTGGCGAAACAACCAACGGATCACCCAGGTATCAATGTAAGCCTCGGTGGATTCGGCGAACAGCAGATAACCGCCGGGTTTGAGTACGCGGTAGAACTCGGCCAGTGCCTGTTCCTGCTCCACCAGGTGATGGAAGGTCTGGTGACAGAACAGCAGGTCGATACTGGCGTCCGGCAGGTTCAGGCTGGCGCAGTCGCCGCCGATCAACTCCACTTCCATGCCCTGGCGGGCCGCTTCTTCGCGGCTCTGGATCAGGCTTTGTGGATCAGCATCGACGCCAATCAGACGACCGGGCGCAAAGGCCTGGCGCAGCAGCGGGAATGACTTGCCCTGGCCGCAACCGGCATCCAGCAGCACCGGGCTGACAGGCAGCGCTTCACTGAACAGGTTGTGCAAGTCGTTGATCGCCAACCGCAGCACATAGTGTTGCCAGATCTGGCTGCGCAGGAACCACAAACCGAAACGGGTTTCTTCGACGTAGTTGTCGCTCAAGTAGTTCATGACGCATCCCTTGCACAGAACTCCGAAATCGCCTTCAACCGGCGCCTGGCTGCGCTGACGAACGGATTGCGTCGGTCCCAGGCATATCCGGCAAGAATGGAACTGATCATCCCGCGGATTTCCGGTGAGCTGCTCTCATGGAAAATCACGTCCTGGAATGTCCCCGCGTACCAGCCTTCGACATAGCAGCGGAACGTGTCGACGCCGCGCTTGAGCGGTTCGGCGAACTCGGTTTGCCAGTCGACGGCTTCGCCTTGCAGCTGACGGTGCAATACCCCAGCGGCCATGCTCGCCGAACGCATGGCGATGGTCACGCCGGAGGAAAACACCGGGTCGAGGAATTCCGCGGCATTGCCCAGCAGCGCGAAGCCCGGGCCGTGCAGGGTTTTGACGTTGGCCGAGTAACCGCCGATGGTTCGGGCCTCGGTGTCCCACTGCGCATTTTGCAACACGCGGGCCAAGCTTGGCGTCTCGGCGATAAAGCCGCGCAGGCACTCGTCCAGATTGTCGCTGCGGCCTGCGAAACGCTCCTCTGCGGCGACCACGCCGACCGAGCAGCGCCCGTTGCTGAACGGGATGGTCCAGAACCAAACATCGCGCTGGGTCGGATGAGTGGTCACGAGGATTTTGCTGCGGTCGAAGCCCGGGTGGTCGATACGGTCTTCGACGTGCGTGAACACGGCCTGGCGCACCGGGAAATTCGACGGCGCCTCGAGGTCGAGCAAGCGCGGCAGCACGCGGCCGTAACCGCTCGCATCAAGCAGGAAGTCAGCCTCGATGCGGTACTCGCTACCGTCTTCGCGGCGCACGCCGAGCTGCGGTTTCCCCGGGGCAATGTCGACGCTGACGATGGTTTCGCCATAGCGGATCTCCACGCCTTGCAGCGCGGCCTGATCGGCCAGCAGCTTATCGAAATCGGCGCGCTGGACCTGAAAGGTCGTCGATTTGCCGTGGCTGAACGTCTCGCCGAAATCGAAGGCGCTGTAGCGCTCGCCCCAGGCAAACGCGGCACCGGTTTTCAGCTGGAAGCCGGCGGCGTTGACGGCGTCGAGCATGCCCGCTTCTTCGACGAAATCCAGGCAATGGGCCAATAGGCTTTCGCCGATGGAAAACCGTGGAAAATGCTGCCGCTCGATCACCAGCACATCGTGTCCCTTGCGCTTGAGCAACGCGGCGGCGATGGCGCCGGAAGGTCCGGCGCCGATGATCACGACCTGGCGGCATTCCATCTCAACGGTTGGCATGGGGGCTCCTTGCGGGGACAGCGGCTTTCAGGGGGATACGGTGCATGCCGGTCAGGGCTGGCAGCAGTGTAGCGATCAGGCCCATCAGCATCAGGGCAAAGTACAACGGCGGGCTGATGAGTTGCTGTTGCAGCAGCAGGTTGAGAAAAACGATCTCGCTCAAGCCACGGATGTTCAGCAGCACACTTTCCCGCCAGCGGCTGGCACCCTGGAACGAGGTCCCGGCCCAGCCGAGGCCGAGCCAGTTGCCCAGCAGTTTGCTCAGCATCGGCAACAGCAGCAGGGCGACCAGTTGCATCCAGCCGAGGCTGTCCATCGCGCTGTGCACGTTGATCTGCACGATGCCGAACGTGAGGATCAGCGGGATGGCGATGTACGTCTGCAAGCGGCTCATCCACATGGCCGGCAACGGCAGGACCAGTGGGGCTTTCAGCGCGGCCATGATCAACACATAGCCGATACCGAAAATCAGTGCATTGAGCTTGAAGTGTTCGGCGACGACCAGCAGGGCGAAAAAGCTCAGGCTGTAGAGCCACGTCTGGCGCAGGCCCAGCAGCCGCAGCAGCACCGGGAGGCACGCGCCGGCCAGGGGCAGCAACAGGCTGCTCAGGTGCAGGCTGCCCTGGGCGATACCGAACAGGGTCCAGCAGGCGAGGTCGATGAGGATCGCGGTTTGCACCAGTCGCCGGGTGGCGGCGGGCGGGTAATCGATGTGCCGCAGGTACAGGTACAACACTGGAATCGCGGTGATGGCGAACAACAGGCCGACGGCCAGCGAGCTGATCCACGGTTGCGGCGGCAACAGCCAGATGGCCGTGGCTAGGCCGCAGGCAAACGGAATGCAAAAACTGGGCAGGGCGATTTTCAGGCTTTGGCGATCCAGTTGCAGGTCGATCACATCGCTGAGGATGTAGCCCAGCAACAGGGCAAAGCTCAGGCTGTAGAGGTTCTTCAGCCAGCCCGGCGACACCAGCTGCGCACCGCTCAATTGCCATTGGGGCTCGATCCAGAAATACATCAACAGCGGCAAGCCGAGGGTCGCCAGCAATAACTGGCTGACGATGGGAATCAGGCCGAAATGCCGGCCGACACGGGTCGCCAAGGCGAACAACACCAGTGCCATCGCCCAGAACAGAACGACCATCATGTTGCCCGCTCCACGGCCGTGGGCTCATGCACCTGGCGACCGGCCCATGGTGCGAGCAGGAAGCTGAAGATCAGGCCCAGGCTCACCGACAGTCCGAAGTTGCTCACCGCCGGGGTGCTCGATACCGCCAGCAGGCCGAACGACAGCCAGGTGGTCAATGCCGCCAGCAGGGTGCCCAGCAGGCTCACGGCTGCGCCGCCGACCTGTTCGCGCATCAGGATCGCGTAATCGACGCTGATCGCCGTCACCAGCAGCAGGCCGAACAGGCTGAACAGGGTCAGCGGCTGCCCTAGCCAGCCGAGGCTGGCCAGGCTGCACAACGCCGCCAGCAGGGGCAGGGATACGATGCGCAACGCGCCGCCGAGGCCGAACGGCAGGATCAGCACCAGCACGATCAACACGCAGGAGGCGAGTTTCAGTTCCGCGGCACTGATTTGGGTGGCCGCGAAGACGTTGTTCAACTCGCCCAGTCGATCCACCAGTGTCACGCCGGGTAAATCCTCGCCCTGGAGCCGCAGCAGGGCCGTGTTGTTGATGCCTTGCAGGCTGACCATTGCCGCCACGCCGTCTTCGGTCGGCCCCAGCCACAGGGCCCGGTAGGGTTCTGCCAACGGGCCGCTGAGCGCTGCTTCGATGTCCACGGTCGGCAATGCCTGAAGCTTCGCCAGCTCGGCTTGCAGCGCCTCGACCGGTACGCCGATTTCGAGCAAGGGTTGCCAGAACGTAGACAGTTTGCTCAACGCTGCGCGCACCTGTTGCTGTTCGTTCGGCGGGCTGACCAGTTGATTGAGCGACAGATAACCCTGGAGCTTTTCCAGGCCTGTCAATTGATCCAGTCGTTCTCTCAGAGCGGTCTGGCGTTCGAGCAGTTGCTGCTGGTTGGCGGCGCGTATCAGGAAGAACTGGCTGGTGGGTTGATAGCCGGTGATTCGAGCAATGGCCTGGGCTTCGTCGGTCAATTGTTGCGGTGCGCTGATCCACTGGCGGATGTCGTTTTTGCTGCTCAGCTGCAACAGGCCGCCCACGCAAAAGGCGACCAGCAGCGCCAGCAAGACTGGCGTTTTCAGCTGTTTGAGCAGCGCTTCACGACATCCCAGCAAAAACTCGCAAACGCGCAATGGCCAGTGCGCCGGGCGCAGGTCTACGCCCTTGAGCAATGCCGGCAGCAGGCACACGGCGGACAAATAGGCGCCGAGCAACCCTGCGGCAGAGAACGCGGCAATCTGGGTCAGCGCCGGGAAGGGTGTCCAGGCCAGGGCCAGGTAACCGATGCCGCTGGTGATCAGGCTCAGGGTCAAGCCGGGCAAGGTCAGGCGCAGGGCTGGCCAGCTGCGCCAGGGTTTCAGGCTCCAGCTCTTGGACAGGTAATGCAGGGGGTAGTCGACCGCGACACCAATCAGGCTCGAACCCAGCACCAGGGTCATCACGTGCATATGGCCGAACAACGCCACGCAGGCCACCGCACCGAAGAGCATGCCCACCAGCACCGGCACGAAGGCCAGCAAAACGCGCCAGCGCCGGAAGGCCAACAGCAGCAGCAACAAAATCCCCACGGTGGCACCGCCGCCGACCCAGGTCATCTCCCGGGCGGCCTGCTGCTGCCCGCTGGCTGCGTACAACAGGCCGCTGGCGGCGAGCAGTTGCACGTCGTGCCGGGCGGCTTCTTCGCGGCTGTGCTTGAGCAGGTCCGCCACTTGCAGCGGCAGGTTCATGTCGAAGGCGTTGCCGGTGGTGCGCGCGCGCAGGAGCACCCAGCTCTTGCCATCGGCATCGGCGACCAGGGCGCCGCTACCGATGTCCAGTTGCACCGAACCACGTTGCGGCTGGCTGTTCTGGATGCGCCCGGTCAGGCCCAGCCAGTCGTCCTGGCTCGGTACCAGGCTGTAACCGTTGAACGGGTCGAACAACGCCTGCACCCGCTGCTGGATAAAGGTGTCGGGGTGCTCGATCAGAAGTTGTCGGTCCGCCGCCTGGAGCATCGCCAGGCGACCTTGCAGCAACTGCGTGCGCAGCGCCGGCAAGTCGGCTTGCAGGGTCCACTGGACTTTTTCGAACAAGCCGCTGGCCTGCCATTGCTCGCCGAGTGTCTGCGCCATGGCGACGGCCTGCTGGCGATCGCTGTGGCCGACCAGCACCAGCATTTCGCGGTTCAGCGGTTCTTGCATGCGCTGTTCGGCGCGCAGTTCCAGGGCATCGGGCGCTGTGCCGGGCACCAGATCCATCAGGTTGGCCGACAGCGGCGCGCCGTCACGCCATTGCCAACCGGCGAGCGCCAGTACTGCCAGCAGCAGGATCAGAAACAGCCGTGGCAACCACCGTTCACTCGGCAAAGTCATGCTGCTCCGCATCGCTCAACGGTTGGGTGCTGGTGCTGTCCTGCATGCGCAACAACGTGCTGTCGCCCTGGGTCTCGAGCAGTTCGATGCTGTGTACCAGTTCTGCGCCGGTAATGTTGATCTGGTTGAACACTTGCTTGAGCAGCATCGAGCGTGGCAGCAGCGTGAGCTTCCAGTTCTGCGCGTCGCCGCTCAGGGACAGCTCGAAATCCCGTTGCAGGCCACTGCTATCGCCTTGCAGCACGGCGAGGAACAAACGGTTCTGCTCGGCACCGGCGCTTTTGCCCGGCAGCATTTGCCAAACACTGCCGTCACGTCGGGCAATGCCTTTGGCGGTGATGCGGTAGTCCTGTTGCAAGGGCGTTTTCAACAGCCATAACAGGCCGTGGTTTTTTGCCAGCACGAACGTGCCCTTGCTGGTCAGCGGCTGGGGCAGGGCGCGCAGGTGTTTTTCCTGGATGAAATTGCCGTGGATCACCTCGGGTCTGGCCAGTTGATCGCTGAGCTGTTGCAGATCGAAGGCATGGGCCAGTCCAGGAATACCCAGTAGCACGCAGAACACTGTAGGAGCGAGCTTGCTCGCGAAAAACCTGAGAGCGCCACGGGGTGTCAGATACCCAGCGTTATCGTTAACGACCATCGCGAGCAGGCTCGCTCCTACAGGGGAACGGGGATGGCAGAAAATCATGGCAGGGCCTTCTCAACAGCGTCGGTGAAGACCTTCGGCGAGGCCAGTTGCATCTCGCGGCTGGCAATGTCGACGGCGACCTGCACCGACATGGCCCGGGTCAGACGCTCACCGGTTTGCAGGTCGCTGATCAGGTAGTTGATCTTCAAGCGGTTCTCCCACTCCACCAGGTTGGCGCGCACGTTGAGCTTCTGACCGAACACCGCCCCGCGCACGTAGCGCAATTGCAGGTCGATCACCGGCCACGCATAGCCGGATTCGTTCATCGCCGTGTAGTTGTGGCCGATCTTGTCCAGCAGCGCACAGCGGGCGACTTCCAGGTATTTGACGTAATGGCCGTGCCAGACCACGTGCATGCTGTCGACGTCAAAGAACGGTACGACGATTTCCGTGTCGGTGTAGAGAAATCCCTTGCTACGCATGCAGCCTCCAGTGTTGTTCGGCGATGCGTTGCAGGCACAGGCGCAATTCGCCTTCCAGTGCGCGGTCTTCAATGACCGGTGGGAAGTCCTTGGCCAAGGCTTCATGCATGGCGGCCAACGCGGGTGGCAGGGGGCGTGCATCTTCGGCCTGGCCGCGCAGCCAGACGCCCTGATTGGCCGCCAGCAGCGTAGCGGCCGCCACCTGTTCGGTGAGTTCCAGCACGCGGATCGCATCCCGGGCGGCGATGGTGCCCATGCTCACTTTGTCCTGGTTGTGGCATTCGGTGGAGCGCGAGAAGACGCTGGCCGGCATGGTGTTCTTCAGCGCTTCGGCGGTCCAGGCGCTGGTGCCGATTTGCACCGCCTTGAAGCCGTGGTTGAGCATGGCGCGGTCGGCCGTGGCGCCCGACAGGTTGCTCGGCAAGCCATGGTTGTAGCGCTCGTCCACCAGCAGCGCGAGCTGCCGATCCAGCAGATCGGCGACGTTGGCCACGAGGTTTTTCAGGCTGTCCATGGCGAACGCAATGTGCCCGCCGTAGAAGTGCCCACCGTGCAGTACGCGCTCGGCCTCGGCGTCGATGATCGGGTTGTCGTTGGCGCTGTTGAGCTCGATCTCGATGAACGAGCGCAGCCAGTTCAGGCTGTCTGCCAGTACGCCCAGCACATGGGGCGCGCAGCGCAGGGAATAACGGTCTTGCAGGCGATGCAGTGGGGCAGTCGGCGCGTCGATGGCCAGATCCTTGCGCAACCACGCGGCGACCTGCATCTGCCCCGGGTGTGGCTTGGTCGCGAACAGGCGCTCGTCGAAGTGCTCCGGGTTGCCTTGCAGGGCGACCACGTTCAGCGCGGTGATGCGCGTGGCCAGATGCAGCAGGTAATCGGCGCGGGCGTACGCCAGGCAGGCCAAACCGGTCATCACCGCGGTGCCGTTCATCAGCGCCAGGGCTTCTTTTGGACGCAACACCAGTGGCTGCCAGCCGAGTTCGCGGTGCACATCGGCAGCCTGCCGGCGCTCGCCGCGGAACATCACTTCGCGTTCGCCGGACAGCGTGGCGGCAACGTACGAAAGCGGCGTCAGGTCACCACTGGCGCCCACCGAACCTTCCTCCGGAATCAGCGGCAGGATGTCGTGTTCAAGGAACGCCTGCAGGCGCTCCAGCAGCTCCACGCGCACCCCGGAAACACCGTGGCACAACGACTGCAAACGCGCCGCCAGTACCGCGCGGGTGGCCTGGGCGTCGAGCAGTTTGCCCAGGCCGCAGCCGTGGAAGGTGTACAGGTGACGGGGCAGCGCCTCGACGTGATGCAGCGGCACCGCGACCACGCAGGAATCGCCATAGCCGGTGGTTACGCCGTAGATCACGCCTTCCTTGTCCAGCAGAGAGTCCAGAAAACGCGCGCCCTTGGCGATGCGCTCGCGGTAGGCAGGGTCGCTTTGCAACTGCGTCGGCACCTTGCGGTTGGCCAGTGCCAGCACATCTTCAATGCGCAAAGGGCGTTCGCCGAAGGTTACCGGCTCAAGCGTTGGCGTCGTCATCGGTCTTCCAGAAAGGGTAAAAGTTAAACCATTGTTGGGGCGCTTCGAGGCAATAGTGACCCAAGCGTTCGGCGTAGCGGGAGGCCCACTGATGAATGACCTGTTCACGGTCGCTGCGCTTCCAGGTGATTGCGTCAGCGAAGGGTTCAATGGTCAGTCGATAGTCGCCGTCGGGCTTTTTCAGGCACAGCAGCAGGTTGACCGGGCATTTCAGCAGGCCGGCCAGCAGCCACGGGCCCTGGGGGAACCTGGCCGGATGACCGAGAAAGTCCACGGTCGCGCAGCGCCCGCCATGCAGCGGCACTCGGTCGCCGGCAATCGCCAGCCACTCGCCGCGTTCCAGGCGCTCGCTCAGTTGCAGCATGATCCCGGGGTCCAGTTCGCTGACCTGGATCAGGCGCAAATTGGTCGCCCCGGCTTCGCCCAGCAAACGGTTGAACTGTTCGGCGTGCTTGGTGTGCACCAGCACGTTCATCGTGACTTTCTCGCCGAGCTCCGCCAGTGCGCGGCAGACTTCCAGATTACCCAGGTGCGCGCCCACCAGCATTTGCCCGCGGGCGCCGCGCAACTGGTCGCGCAGCAGCGCCGGGTCGATGATTTCGATCTGTTCGATGCTCAGCTTGCCGTTCCATACGTCGAGTTTGTCGAGCATGGAATCGGCGAAAGCCATGAACTGGCCGAACACTCGCCAGTGGCTCGGGCGCAATTCGCTGCGACCGCTCCAGTCGGCCAGGCGTTGTTGGTATTGCCAGGCGCTGTGTCGGGCGCTGCGGCCGAACAGGAAAAAGTACAACACGATGCCGTACAACACTGGGCTCAGTACTCGACGGCCCAGCACTTTGGCACCGAACGCGGTGAGCTTCATCAGCCAGAAACTGCCCCGTTCTTCGCGGTCGGCCCAATGCTGCTTGTCTGAACTCATGCCCGCCACCGTCGCCAGAGGATCACTGGCGCGCGCAGCAACATGCCGAAGAACAGCCGCGTGTGCATGCTGGAAATCAGGACGTTGTCGTGGAACATCCGAAAATGCGAAACGCCGTCCAGCGGGTAATGGACTTTGGTTTGCAGCCATTGCATCGGCTGATTGCGCCAGGTCAGGCGCACCAGGATGTCCGAGTCGAAGTCCATGCGCTTGCCGATTTTCGCTGACTCGATCACCGCCAGGACCGGCGGCAATGGGTAAACCCGGAAACCGCACATGGAGTCGCGAATCTGCAATGACAGGGTGTTGATCCAGACCATGACGTGAGTCAGGTAGCGCGCATACAAACGGCCTTTCGGCACGCTGGCGTCATATTGCGGATAGCCGCAAATCAACGCTCGTGGGTAGCGGCGTGATTGTTCGATGAAACGCCTGACGTCCTGCAAATCGTGCTGGCCATCGGCATCCACCTGCAAGGCATGGCTGAAACCCAGGCGCGAAGCTTCGCGCAAACCGGTCATGACCGCGCCACCCTTGCCCTGGTTTTCGGCCAGCCGGATCAGGTAAACCATTTCACGCTGGGCCAGGCGATCCAGCACCCGGGCGCAGCTCGGGCTGCTGGCATCGTCCACCAGAATGCACGGCAGGTTGCTGGCGATCAGGGCATCGACCACCGTGGTGATGGCGCTTTCGTGGTTGTACACGGGGACGACGGCGCAGGGGCTATGCATGCTCCGCCTCCAGCAAGATCCGCCCGCTGGAACACGTGGCGGTTTCGTTGCGATAGGCGAAATACAATTTGCCGCGCGCCGGGTCGTAGCGCAGGTGCAGCTGGATTTCGTCGCCCGGGCGCACCAGTTGCTGGAACTTCAAGACTTCCATGCCGGCGAATTTTTTCGGCAGGTTCATCAGTTGCCGGCCCAGGCTCAGCGCCCAGTCCACCTGCACCACGCCAGGCAACACAGGCGCCTTGGGGAAATGACCGCTGAAATAGGCCAGGTCCGGTGGCACGGCCAGTTGCAGGCTCCACTCGCCATTGCTTTCGACTTGCTCCAGCACCTCGGGCGCTTTGGGGCGCGGCGCCAACAGCAGGGCGTCGACGTCGGCCTGGGGCAGTTTGCCCTGAGCGTTCAGTGGCAGTTGTCGTAGCAGGCGCCAGCGTCTTGGCAGGGCCAGGGCTTCGCAGTGTTGGCTCAGGTGCTGGCGCAATTGCTCGGTGAGGCTGCGTCGACCGTGATTGCGCAGCACATGCAAACCGGCCTCGCTCAGCACCAGCAACGCCCCCAGGGAGGCGCGGTTTTCCTGAACGACGCCGAGCCGAGCTTCGATGACCCATTCATGGGCCGTCAGCGCCTGTTCCAGCATCGGCAGCGAGATGCGTTTTTCTTCCAGTTTGACGATCCGGTCCAGTCGCCCGAGCAACTCGAAGCGACCATCGATGGCGATGCGCGCTGAATCGGCCGTGTGTTCGATTTGACCGACGGGTAAGTAGGGCGAAGCGATCAGCAGCGCCCCATCACTGTCTTGTGTCAGCGTGACATCGGCAAAGGGTCGCCACAGTTCCGCGCCCTGACGCCAGGCGATGCCGCCGGTTTCCGAGCTGCCGAAGATTTCCGTTGGCCATTGCCCCAGACGCTCATGCAGGCTCTGTGCGGCCTCGACCGGCAATGCGCCGCCGGAGGAAAACACCCGGCGTACGGCGCTCAAGGCCGGCCAGTCGAGGTTGTCGCCCATGCGCTTGAGCAGCGCCGGGCTGGCCACCCAGGTGAAGGCCGGGTATTCGCGGCTGGCGCGTTGCAGGTCTTCCGGAAAGGCCAACTGCCGACGCAGGAACGGGCGCCCGGCGCACAGTGGCCAAAGCACCCGAAACAGCAGGCCGTAGATGTGCTGGGTGGCGACGCTGCCAATGATGCACGCCGGGCCCAGGTCGGCGCCCCACAGCTGTTCCAGGGCTTCGACTTCATTGGCCAGTTGGCGCAGGTTTTTTTCGATGCGCTTGGGTTCGCCGCTGGAGCCGGATGTGCACAGGCTGAGTCGGCAGTTATCCAGGTCCAGCGCGGCGGCACTAAGCGGCGACTGTTGGAGGTCGCCAAGGTGCGCATCGTCGGGCTGATCGCTCAGCCACAGATCAACATCACCTGACCAGCGTTGGCGGGTCTGCGGTTGCAGGTCGGACGGCAGCAGCACACTGACCCCGGCACGCCAGGCGCCGAACAGGGCAATCGCCAGGTCGGCGGCATCCTCAAGGTGCACGGCCATCTGCCGGACACCCCGGGCTTGCAGGCCGGCGGCCAGGCGCAGCGCCTGTTCGCACAGTCGGGCGTGATCCAGTGCCGGAGCAGTGGTTACGGCGCGCTCCGGCTGAGCCTTGAGCAGCAGGTGCTCAAGTTTTATCCAATTCATGGGTGGCCTCGTACCCTTATTCGTATGAGCCATTCAATGGCAAACATCAGGCCTATCAATCCGTAGGAAATCAGACCGGTGTACAACGTCCACCAGCTCAGCGGCGCCCAGAGGGTCAGGGCGGCGGCACACAAACCGTTGCAAAGAAAAAAAACGCTCCAGGCGATGGTCACCTGACGGGTATAGCGAATGCCCTCGGCCGGCAATTGCGGCTCGCGTACCCGGGCCAGGCGTTCAACGATCGGAGGGCCGAATGTCAGGCTCGATCCGAACAGCACCAACATGAAGCTGCTGATCAACACCGGATACCAACGCAATAGCGCCGGGCTGTCGAACAGTGCCAGCAACAGGCAGAACACAATGGCCACCGTGGCCATCCACAGGCTGCCAGGCCGTCGTTTGCCGGTCAGCGCCCGGGCCAGCCACAGCCCGCCCAGCAGCAGCCCGAACTGCCACGGGGCGAAATGCTCCATGCCGAAATACACCGCAAAGGGATACAAAAGGCCTGCCAGCAGCAGGCCGAGGCCAATCAGTCGATTCATGCGGCGGGTTGAACCAGACGGTAGACCGCCTCGACCACGTCACTGACGGTACGCACCGATTTGAATTCTTCGGCGGCGATTTTCTTGCCGGTCTGACGTTTGATGTGATCGATCAGGTCGACCGCGTCGATGCTGTCGATTTCCAGGTCCTGATACAGGTTGGATTCCAGGCTCACACGCTCAGGGTCCAGTTCGAAAAGCTCGACCAAGGCATCGCGCAGGGTGTTGAAAATGTCGTCACGAGTTTGCATGGTCCGGTCTCAAGCTGCCTGTTTTGCGGTGACGAACGCCGCAAGGCTCGCCACGTTACTGAAGTGGTTGCGTGTGTCCTTGGCATCGGCGTCGATTTTGATGCCGTACTTTTTCTGGATGGCCAGGCCCAGTTCCAGGGCGTCCACCGAGTCCAGGCCCAGGCCTTCGCCGAACAGCGTCTGCTCGTTGCCGATGTCTTGGGCGCTGATGTCTTCGAGGCCCAGGGCGTCGATGATCAGTTCTTTGATTTCCAGCACCAGGCTAGGGGTGTTCAGATCGCTCATCTTCGGCGAGCTCCTTGATGAAGTAAGAATGCAAATAATCGTTGAGCTTGCGCGAGGCCTGCGGAGCCGGCCCCTGCGTGGCGAAGGTCTTTGGGTCTATATCGGCCCCGACCCGGAAACTGAAGTGCACGCGCCGCTTGGGGATGCGATACCAGGGTTCGGCCTTGGTCAATGTGGTCGGGCTGACCTTGATAATGACCGGGGTGAGGATTTTCGCACCACGCAGGGCGATTGCCGCGCCGCCCCGATGAAAGGCCGGCGGCTGGCCGGGCTGAGTGCGCGTACCTTCCGGGAAAATGATCAGGGTCTGACCGTCTTTCAGCGCGTCGGCAGCCGCGTCGAGCATGTCCATGCTGCCATCGTTGCTGATGTATTCGGTGCAGCGCAGCGGCCCGCGGGTGAAAGGGTTTTCCCAGAGGCTTTGCTTGACCACGCAGTTGGCGTGACGCACCAGGCCGATCAGAAACACCACGTCGATCAGCGATGGGTGATTGGCAATGATCATTTGCCCGGGGCGACCGAGTTTCTCCGCACCCTCAATGTTATAGGTCAGTACCCCGGTACGGGCCATGAAACGCACAAAAATCCAGAAACAGCGGCTGACCGTTTGCCGGGCCCGCAGCCGATGGGTCCGGGCGTCGCCCGGCAGCCAGTTCAGTACAGGGAAAATCACCAGGCGCAGGCACAGCCCGCCCAGCCCGAACAGGGCGAAGCTCGCGGCGGTGGCCAGCAAACGCCAGTAATAGGCGTCGCGGTTTTTCTCGGTCATGGGTTGCGTTGCCAGGTCCATACACGATTTTTCCAGGCATGTTGGCAGGTGGTTTGCTGGCCGAGCAGCGCACACAGCAGATTCAGCGCGTGAGGCCAGCGGGGTTTGGACAACGCATCCGAGGGGCTGTTCAGGGACAACTGCCAGTCGGTACCGGGTGTGATCAGCAAGCCGACGGCATAAGGGAACGGCACGTCGTCGATCCAGGTCGAGTAAGCCTCGGGTGGCTTCTCTTCGGTGACCACCAGCAGTACCGCGCGAGCGCCTTCAGCCAGCAGCGCGGCAGCTTCAAGCATGCCGTGTTCCAGGCCATCGCCTGCGGCGGCCAGGGCGGTCATTTCGCTGGTTTCACCCCGCATGATCGACCACAAGCCGATGATCGCGTTATGCACCGACAAGCTGAACCGGGTCGGCGACAGCGGCTGGTCGGCGGCCAGATCACTGAGAATATCGACGGTGCGGGGCGTTTCGCCGTGACGGGAAACAAAGACCAATGGCAGATCCTGCCGACCTTCGGCCAAAGGCCAGCCGACACTGAATGCCATGCGCGCCAGACGGCTGAGCCGTCGACGCTGCATGGCCGGCAGAAAGGAAACGTCGGGAGCGGCATCGCTGTCCGGCAGCACGACCGGTTGTCGGCACCAGGCCTGCCAATCGGACACGCTATCAAGCCCCGGGGCCCAGGCGCGCCATTGGGCGATGTTGAAGTTGATCACAGACATTCATCCCACCCTCACGGGCTTACTTGACGCGGGGGAGTGGCCGAGGGCCGAGACTTACCCTGCGTGGCGTTTGGCGCCGAGTGGCGCGCATTATCCCGGTGCCGGGAACGTGTAGCAAATGCTGGTTACATTTTGCTCAGAAGATGAAGCGGCTGGTTCGCAAAAATTGAATGATTGGCAACTATTCACAGAATTATTACCCCGTCTGTCGGTTCTGGCGTCGAACCGCCGGGCCGCTCAGGGCTTTTCATGCAAGAGAAGGCAACTGACTGTGTAGTCCTTGCACTGGTGAGGTAGCGTAGCCATACCGTGGACCACTACACTCGGTCATTCTTTGATACACGGAGGTTTTGACATGCGGCGCGTGGTGTTCAATCAGAAAGGTGGCGTTGGCAAATCCAGCATTGCCTGCAATCTGGCGGCAGTCAGTGCCAGCGAGGGTTTTCGCACCTTGTTGGTGGACCTCGATGCCCAGGCCAACTCCACTCAGTACCTGACGGGGCTCACCGGTAGCGATATCCCGATGGGCATCGCCGATTTCTTCAAGCAGACGCTGTCTTCCGGGCCGTTCTCCAAAAAGAATCAGGTCGATATCTATGAAACCCCGTTCGATAACCTCCATGTCATTACCGCCACCGCCGAGCTGGCGGACTTGCAGCCAAAGCTTGAAGCCAAGCACAAGATCAACAAGCTGCGTAAGTTGCTTGAAGAGCTGAGCGAAGACTACGACCGGATTTACCTCGATACCCCGCCCGCACTGAATTTTTATGCGGTTTCAGCGTTGATTGCCGCCGATCGTGTGCTGATTCCCTTCGATTGCGACAGTTTTTCACGCCAGGCACTGTACGGCCTGATGGCGGAAATCGAAGAGTTGAAGGACGACCATAATGAAGGCCTGGAAGTCGAAGGCATCGTCGTCAACCAGTTCCAGGCCCGCGCCAGCCTGCCCCAGCAAATTCTCGATGAGCTGATCGCCGAAGGCCTGCCGGTGCTGCCGGTGTACCTGGCCAGCTCGGTACGCATGCGTGAATCCCACCAGGCCAATACGCCGCTGATCCATCTCGACCCGCGGCACAAGCTGACCCAGCAGTTTGTCGAGCTGCACAACCTGCTGGAAAACGCCTGATTCTGGCTGATAACACAGAACCCCTGTGGGAGCGGGCTTGCTCGCGAAAGCGGTGTATCAGGCGACATCTCTTTTGAATGTCAGCCCGCCTTCGCGAGCAAGCTCGCTCCCACAGGGTTCCGTGTTGTTTCAGATGCCTTGACTACGCAACCAGTTCATCAGTTGCTGTAACGGGAACGCCCCGCTCTGCCGGGCGACTTCCCGGCCGTTCTTGAACAGGATCAGGCTCGGAATCGAGCGAATCCCCAACTGCGCC
Organism: Pseudomonas jessenii; assembly: GCF_002236115.1. Taxonomy (GTDB): domain Bacteria; phylum Pseudomonadota; class Gammaproteobacteria; order Pseudomonadales; family Pseudomonadaceae; genus Aquipseudomonas; species Aquipseudomonas jessenii. The sequence goes on from NZ_NIWT01000006.1 coordinate 362,866, forward strand.
GACAACTGCTGGTTCGCCTCGCTGTCCAGCTTGGCCAGGCGACACTTGCCCGCCAGTTGCCCGGCTGCCTGCTCGAACACCGGTGCGAACGACTTGCACGGCCCGCACCAGTCCGCCCACACATCCACCAGCAGCGGCAGATCGCCCTTGATCTGGCTGGCGTAGTCGCCTTGCTTCAATTCAAACGGTTTGCTCAACAGGACTTCGGCCTTGCAGCGCCCGCATTTCGGGTGGTCGTTGAGGCGCTCGGCCGGGATGCGGTTGAGGCCATTGCAGTGAGGGCAGGGGATGAGGAGTGGGTCGGTCATGACAAATCGTCCAATCGAAAGCGAATGATCCATATCTGGAGACATGACTCCAGATTTTCAATCGTGCAGTGCCTCACGATGAACAACTGATCTCCAGATGCTTGCCCCATTCCGGTGGCCGCTCGGCGTAGCTTTCCATCCCCGGTTGTTCCTCGAACGGATTGCTCAGCACCGTGTGCAGTCGACGGACTTCCGAGTAGTCGCCGTTCTGCGCTGCCTCGATGGCGTTTTGCGCCAGGTAGTTGCGCAGGATGTACAACGGGTTGACCGCGTGCATCCGCTGGCGGCGCTGCTCTTGATCAAGCGTGCCTTCACGGGAAACCCTGGCGACGTAGAGCTCGCCCCAGGCGTCAAAGCCCTTGAGGTCGACGAAGTCATCACGCAAGCGGGTGATGGCCTGTTCCGGCGTTTGATCACCCAAACGGCGGAAAAACAGGCTGTAGTCGACGCTGCTGTTTTGCATCAGTTGCAGCAAGCTCTCCAGCAGTTTCTGGTCGTCATCCTCGGCGGTGGTCAGGCCGAGGCGGCGGCGCATCAGGTCCAGGTAATGGGCCTGGAACAGTGGCAGGTACAGGCCGAGGGTTTCGCGCAAGGCTTCGACGCTGATGAACGGCGTCAGGGCCTGGGCCAGGGCGCTGAGATTCCACTGGCCAATCGGCACCTGGTTGCTGAAGGAGTAACGGCCCTGGTCGTCTGAGTGATTGCAGATGAAGTTGGCGTCGAAGTCATCGAGGAACGCAAATGGGCCGAAATCGAAGGTGATGCCCAGGATCGACATGTTGTCGGTGTTCATCACCCCGTGGCAGAAACCATAGGCCTGCCATTTGGCGATCAGTTCGGCGTTGCGCTCCACCACTTCGCGGAACATCGCCAGGTACGGCTCCGGTTGTTCCAGGCACTGCGGGAAGTGCATGGCCAGCACGTGATCACCCAGCTCTTTCTGTTGCTCGGGGCGCTTGGTGTAGTAGAAATATTCGAAGTGTCCGAAGCGCACATGGCTCGGCGCCAGGCGCAGGATCATGGCTGCGCGTTCCTGCTTTTCGCGCCACACCGGGGTGTCGGAGCCGATTACGCACAAGGCGCGGGTGGTCGGGATATTCAGTGCGTTCAGGGCTTCGGAGGCGAGGAATTCGCGGATCGACGAGCGCAGTACCGCCCGGCCATCACCCATGCGTGAAAATGGCGTCTGGCCGGCGCCCTTGAGGTGCAGGTCCCAGTGTTCGCCGGCCTCGTTGTACACCTCGCCGAGCAACAGGCCGCGACCGTCGCCCAATTGCGGGTTGTAGGAACCGAACTGATGCCCGGAATAGACCATCGCCCTTGGGATTGCGTCGGCCCAGAGCTTGTGGCCGCTGAACAGTTCGGCGAACTCCGGGGTTTCGGCCACGCTCGGGTCGAGGTCCAGCAGCGCCATGGCGGCGGGGCTGGCCACGACCAGGCGTGGATTATCGATGGGCTCGGGCAGCACATGGGCGGAAAACGCATCGCCCAGGCGGTCGAAGCGATTATCGAAGGTGAGTTCGTCGAGGGCTTTCAAGGGCCGGCTCCAGCAGAATGTCCGAGCATTCTGCTGGGGAATGGCCGGTTAGTCGAGTTTGGCGGCGGGCGGTTCTTGCGCGGGCCTGCCGTCGACGATCGGCACGATGGTTTTCGCTTCCGGCTCGATCGGCACCATCTTGTATTCCTGGCCGTGCAGGTTCTTGAGGTAGACCTCCATCTGCCGGAACGAGATGTTGATGTGCTGCTTCTTGAACTCGCGGTTGATGAAGCGGTTGACCTCGTCGAGCACCGGGTTGCGGTCGCCGAGGTCGCGCACGTGCATGCGCAACTCGTGGTCGAGGGTACTTTCGCCGAAATTCAGGAAGTACACGTGGGGCTCCGGGTCTTTCAGCACGCGCGGGTTTTCGCGTGCGGCCTTGAGCAACAACTCTTTCACCAGGTCCAGGTCCGAGCCGTAGTCGACGCCGAGCTTGAGGGTCACCCGGGTGATGGTGTCGGTCAGCGACCAGTTGATCAGTTGCCCGGTAATGAACGTCTTGTTCGGGACGATGATGTCCTTGCGATCGAAGTCGGTGATGGTCGTGGCGCGGATGCGGATCTTGCTCACGGTGCCCGACAGGTTGCCGATGGTGATGGTGTCACCGATCCGCACCGGACGTTCGAACAGGATCATGATGCCGGAAATGAAGTTGGCGAAGATCTCCTGCATGCCGAAACCGAGGCCGACCGACAGCGCCGCCACCAGCCATTGCAACTTGTCCCAGCTCACGCCGAGGGTCGATAGCGTCGAGACGAAACCGACGCCGGCGATCACGTAGGACAGCAACGTGGTGGTCGCGTAGGCGCTGCCCTGGGCAAGGTTGAGCTTCGACAGCACGAACACTTCGAGCAAGCCCGGCAGGTTGCGCGCCAGGGCGAAGGTGATGCCGATGATGATCAGTGCGCCGAGCATGTCGCCGATGCTGATCGGCACCATGCTCATGTTGGCGCCGGTACCGCTGGTGTATTCGTAGAGGGTGACGTTGTCCAGATACGAGAACACCGTGATCAGGTCGGCCCAGACCCAATACAGTGCCGCCATGAAGCCGCCGAGCAGCGCCAGGCGGATCAGGCGCAGGGACTGTTCGTTGACCTTCTCGATGTCCATCGTCGGTTCTTCGATCACGGCTTCGCCATCGCCGGCCTCTTTGGCGGCCAGCCGCTTGGCCAGGGCGCGCTGGTAGGCCAGGCGCCGGGCCGCCACACTGAGGCCGCGCACGAAGGTGGCTTCGATCACCAGCCAGAACATCAGCAGGTACAGGGTGTTGATCAAACGGTCGCTGAGCTTCAGCGCGGTGTAGTAGTAGCCGAAGCACACCGCCACGAACAACGCGATGGGCAGGGCGGTGAACAGGATCCCCACCAGTTTGCGGAACAGCGAAGCGTTTTCGTGGGTCGGGCTGCTGATGAGCAGGCGGCTGAGCAGCAAGGTCATCAAGGCGTAGCAGATCAGCACCACCGGCATGCCGAGCACGTCATCGGCCAGTGCCGCCGGTTGCAGTTCGGCAACGGCGACTACGGTCACCAGTGCCATGACCACGATGCCGAGGCGGCGGATCCATCTGCGCAGGAATTCCACCTGGGGCTTTTCCCAGCGGAAATGCAGTTCTGCCACGCCACCCGGCGCGAGGATCCGGTAGGCGGTGTAGAACACCAGCCAGGCCCCGGCCATTTGCAGCAGCGCCGCGCCCATATTGGCGTTCTGCCCACGGGCGTCGATTTGCAGGGCCAGCCCGCACAATGCGAGGCCCAGTGAAACCGGCATCGCCAGGAGAATGTTGATCAGAATTGCCTGCGGCGTATGCCACTGGCTGTCGCGTTTGAAGTGACCGATGTCCTGGTGAACCTTGTTCAGTCGCGCGTATAGACTCTTGCGCCGCCACAGCAGTGCGCCGATCAGCAAGGCCAGTGGCAGGAACAGCAGCGGGCGCTGGGTCAGGCCGTCGGTCAGTTCGCTCAGGCTTGAAAGTACCGGCAGCGTATCGACTTGCCGCTGGAGACGGTCCGGCACACTGTGAATCCACTCCAGGTCCAGCGGCTTGTTGCTGGGAATCCAGAACATCTGTTCATCGAGGGTCGCCCGCAGGCTTTGCGCGGTGCTGAGCAATTGCTTCTGGTTCAGTTGCAGGGTGATGGATTCATTGAGCACCGCGCTCAGTTCGCGGTTCAGTCGCTCCAGCAGGTCGGCGCGGGTGGTGGCCAGTTCCATCAGGCTTTTGCGCAGCTGCGCCGTGACTTGCTCGGGGGGTTGGGTCGACAGCAGGTTTTCGACGTAGGTGGTCGGATTGCTCAGCAATTCCCGTTGCTGGCTGACTTCGAACTGATAAAGGCGAATGTCGGCGATCTGATCGGCCAGGTTGCGGTCGAGCCGTAGGCGTGGCAGCGCCTGTTTCTGTTTGTAGAGAATCTTCGAGAGCAGCAGGCTGCCTTTGAGCACGTTGATTTGCTCGTCCAGGGCCGCATCGCTCTGGGTCAGGCTGTCCAGCTGCTGCTTGGTCTGCAGGTTCTGCTGGGTGACTTCGTTGAGGCGGTCGGTGCTCTTGAGCAGGTAGTCCGAGAGCTTCAGGTTGGCCGCGCTTTCGGTGGCCAAAAGGCTGCTGCCGCCGGCCTTCTGCGCTTCGATGGATTGCTGGGTGACCGTTTCCTGGGACAGCGCCAGACGCTTCTGGTTGATCAGGGTTTGCAGTTCCTGGATTTCCTTATCCAGGCGGTCGGATCGCTCCGACAACAGGTCATGCTGGCTGTTGCCGAGGTCTTGCAATTGGGTATTGCCGGCCAGTTCCTGGCGCCGCAGCGGGATCAGGGCGTTCAGCGCCGCCAACTCGGCATTGAGCTGGTCGCGCTGCTCGGCGCTCAGGGTCTTGCCAGCGTCCTTGCCGTTCTTGAGGGTGGTGTTTATCTGCTGAATGCGCGTCTGGCTGCTGGATATCTCCGCCTGGGCGCGCTCGGGGCGGGTCTGGGCGGTGATGATCAGGCTGTTGGCATCGGCCAGGGCCTTTTGCAGGTCGCTTTGCTGGGTGGAGCGCTCGGTGAGCAATTGTTCAAGCTGCTGGATCGGTTCCTTGGCGAAACGCTGCGCCACCGGCACCACGGCACTGGCCTTGAGGCGGGTCAGTTCACGCTGGTTCTCGATGGTCTGTTTGGGCGCATTGCTCAATTGCTGCTTGAGCGCGACCAGCTTCTGCTCGTAGTCACGCTTGTTGTTGAGCTGGCTCAGCGTGCCTTGCAGGACCGATTGCAGGGCCTTCAGATCGGCTTCCGGCAGTTTGCGGTCGGCGATCTTGTCCAGGCTCGCTTGCACGGCTTCGCTGGAAGGCGGTTCGGCCGCTTGCGCCGCTTGCGATAAACCAAGGGTGCTGACAGAGAGACTCAAGCCCAGCAGGGCGACGGCGAAAATGGAGCGCAGATTAGGCATAAAGACCGGTCAAGCAAGTGATAGTGGAAGCAGTTTAGAGGAAGAGTCCGGGACCCGGGCGACTTCCTTCGGGGAATCTGACGCCCACTTTACCGATCTTGTTCCCGTCCATGACGGCCACGGTCCAAATGGTGTTGTTCCATTCCACCTGGTCACCCACCACCGGCGCACCGCCAACCTTCTGGGCAATGAAATGGCCCAGGGACATGTCCGGATCGATGCCTTCGACCTTCAGGCCATAGAGGGCCGCAACCGCGGCCAGCTGGGCGTCTCCTTCGAGTACGAAGTCGCCGAAGAAGCGCAGATCGAGGCCCCGTTGTGGCGCCTGGCTGAAGAGTTTTCCGAGGGCTGGCAGGTTGTGTTCATGGCCGATAACACACAGCAAATCATCGACTTCCAGCACCGTACTACCCGACGGATGGAGCAATTGCTGGCCACGAAACAGGGCGGCGATACGGGTGCCTTCGGGCATATTCAGCTCGCGAAGGGGCGAACCGATGCACCATTTTTCCGCGCCCAGGCGATAGACGAACAGTTCCCACTCGCTGGTGACGTGCACTTCCAGGGCCGAGCGGGAGATGGGTGCAGGCTCCGGGGGCACCGTCACCTTCAGCAGCTTGGCGACCCACGGCAGGCTCGTGCCCTGAACCAGTAGCGATACCAGCACGATAAAGAACGCGAGGTTGAAGTAGAGCTGAGCGTTGGGCAGGCCGGCCATCAGCGGGAACACCGCGAGAATGATCGGGACCGCGCCGCGCAAGCCGACCCAGGAAATGAACGCCTTCTCGCGACCATGGAATGCCTTGAACGGCAGCAGGCCAACTATCACCGACAGTGGCCGGGCAAACAGAATCATCCACAGCGCCAGGGCCAGTGCCGGCAAGGCGATAGGCAGCAGGTCGTGGGGCGTCACCAGCAGCCCCAGCACCAGGAACATGCCGATCTGCGCCAGCCAGGCCATGCCGTCGAGCATGTGCAGGATGCCGTGGCGGCTGCGCACCGGACGGTTGCCGATCACCAGGCCGCAGATGTATACCGCCAGGAAGCCACTGCCGTGCAGGGCGTTGGTCAGCGCAAACACCACCAGGCCGCCGGCAATCACCAGGATCGGATACAGGCCGGTGGCCAGGTTGATGCGATTGACCAGTTGCAGCATGAGCCAGCCACCGCCCAGGCCGATGACTCCGCCGATGCCGAATTCGCGCAGCAAGTGGGTCAGCAGGCTCCAGTGCAGGCCGGTCTGGCCGCTGGCAAGCATGTCGATCAGGGTGACGGTGAGAAACACTGCCATCGGGTCGTTGCTGCCGGATTCGATCTCGAGGCTGGCGGTTACCCGTTCGTTCAGGCCCTTGCCGCCAAGCAGCGAGAACACCGCGGCGGCGTCGGTAGAACCGACGATGGCGCCGATCAGCAGGCCTTGAATCAGGTTCAAGTCGAACAGCCAGGCGGCCGCCATGCCGGTCAGCCCGGTGGTAATCAACACCCCGACCGTCGCCAGCGACAGCGCCGGCCATAACGCCACGCGAAAACTCGATACCCGGGTGCGCAAGCCGCCGTCGAGCAGGATCACCGCCAGCGCGAGGTTGCCCACCAGATAAGCCGTGGGGTAGTTATCAAAAAGAATGCCGGCGCCATCGACACCGGCCGCCATGCCGACGGCCAGGATGATCACCAGAATCGGGATGCCGAGACGGGACGAAAGTGAGCTCACCAGAATGCTCGCACCTACCAGCAACGCGCCGATCAAGAACAGGCTGTTGATGGTCGTCGCATTCAAAGGCAGTACTCCAGAAAGCTGAAAGGCGGGCGCAAACTGACCATGCAGTCTGCGTGCCAGCGATTCTAACCTGTTGAAATGTGATGCTGTCAAAAAGCTTTTTGCAGGCGATTCTTCACGCCGGGTGAAATCATTGTGGCGAGGGGGCTTGCCCCCGTTCGGCTGCGAAGCAGTCGTAAATCCGGTAGATGCGATTTAATGGATGTACGCGGTTAACAGGGAAGGGGCCGCTGCGCAGCCCCACGGGGGCAAGCCCCCTCGCCACAGAGTCAGCGGTGCTCGTTAAAGGCTAAACCGCCCAACCAGGGTGTTCAGGTCTACCGCCAGGCGCGACAGTTCATTGCTCGCCGCACTCGTCTGATTCGCCCCGGTGGCCGACTGCACCGACAGGTCACGGATGTTAACCAGGTTGCGATCCACTTCACGGGCCACCTGTGCCTGTTCTTCAGCGGCGCTGGCGATCACCAGGTTGCGCTCGTTGATTTCGACGATGGCGCTGTTGATGGTGTCCAGCGACATCCCGGCGCCGCGGGCGATGTTCAGGGTCGATTCGGCGCGTTCGGTGCTGTTGCGCATCGAATCCACCGCGTGCTCGGTGCCGCTCTGGATGCTGCCGATCATGCGTTCGATCTCGCTGGTCGACTGCTGGGTGCGGTGAGCCAGGGCACGTACCTCGTCGGCCACCACTGCAAAACCACGACCGGCCTCACCGGCGCGCGCGGCTTCGATGGCGGCGTTCAAGGCCAGCAGGTTGGTCTGGTCGGCCAGGCCACGGATCACATCCAGTACCTTGCCGATGTCACGGGACTCGTTGGCCAGGTCGCCGATCAGGGTCGCGGTGCTCTGCACGTCGGCGCTCATGCGTTCGATGGCGCTGACGGTTTCCTGCACCAGGTCACGGCCGTCACCGGCAGATGTGGTGGCGTTCTTCGAGGCCTCGGACGTGCTGACCGCGTTGCGCGCGACTTCTTCCACGGCGCTGGTCATTTCGTTGACTGCGGTGGCAGCCTGTTCGATTTCGTTGTTCTGCCGGGTCAGGCCACGGGCGCTTTCGTCGGTGACGCTGTTGAGTTCTTCGGCAGCGGATGCAAGTTGCGTGGCCGAGCCGGAAATGCGCTGCAGTGTGTCGCGCAGTTTTTCCTGCATCTTCGACATGGCCAGCAGCAAACGGCCGGCTTCATCCTGGCCGTCAACGGTGATCGGGCGCGTCAGGTTGCCTTCGGCAATCTGTTCGGCGGCGCCCAGGGCATTGGCGATCGGTTGGGTGATGCTGTTGGTCAGCAACCAGGCGAGCAGCAGCGTCAAGGCGGTGGCGATCACCAACAGGGTGATTACCAGGTTGAACGCCGAATCGTATTGATCCGCCGACTGCTGGTTGGTGTCGTGGCTCTGCTGGGTATTGATCTCCAGCAGGCGGTTCAGCACGGTGTTGACCGCTTCGGAGTTGTTGAGCAAATCGGTGTTGAGCAGGCTGCGCAATTCATCGATCTGATTATTGCGCGACAGGGTCTTCATCCTGTCTTCGATCTGGCGGTATTGGCCCAGCAGCTGTACGTATTGATCGTAGGTTGCGCGTTCCTGTGGGCTGGCGATCAGCTTTTCGTAGGTTGCCTGGGCGGTGCGAATCTGCTGGTTGCGCGTCTCCAGCAATTCCATGGTTTTCTGCTGCACATCAGGCTCGCGGTTCACCAGCAAGCGATAGGACAACACGCGCAGGCGCAAGGTGAGCTGGGTGAAGTCGTCCAGGCTCTTGATGCTCGGCACACTGTTGTTGGTGATGTTCTCGGCCGCGCCACGGATCTTGCTCATCTGATTCAAGGCAAACACCCCCAGAACCATCATCAAGCCGCCAATCAGGGCAAAGCTGAGGAACGCCCGAGGGGCGATATTCATATTACGAAGGGACATGGCAATCACCGAAAAGAGCGCATCCGTGCGGGGCTGAGGCTGCTGTATGGATGACTTATCGGTCGCCGGACTGAAGTCTTGAGTCCTTGCGCGTTTTTACTGCGACCGGGTGGTTACCTTTTAGGAGCGAGCCCGCTCGCGAAAAACGCATGGACAACGCAATCATTCAGACAGGGCGCGATATCGTTCGCGTCCATCGCGAACAAGCTCGCTCCTGCATAGGCGGGCGACGAAGTGCAGGAACCAGATCGGGGTATCACAGTCTCTACAGTTCGCGAGAAAGGTCACTCGTCAGCAAAATCAAGGCTTTGCGCCTGTATAACCCTGGCATCCAGGGTGACTTTTCTTTATCGTACGCGCCCTTTGAAAAAGCCCGGAAAATCAAAATGTTGGAAGCATCCCTAAGCCAATTGGAACAACTGGTCAGTGACCTGGTGCAACAGAACCAGACGTTGCTCGGCACCAACCAGACCCTGACCGCAGAACTGGCCCAGGCCAAGGATGAAAACGAAAGCCTGCAACTGAACCTGATGGAGCAGGAAGAGAAGCAAGGCGCCACGGCGGCTCGCATCCAGGCCCTAGTTGAGCGCGTCAGCGCAGGCCCTGTCAGCGCATGAGTTACAACGCCGCAGGGGTAAAAGTCGTCTCGATCCTGGGGGAGGACTATTCGATCAAGGCACCGGCCGGGGAAGAACAGACCCTGCTGGACGCCGCGATGATGTTGAAGGCAGCCCTGGCCGAAACCAAGAGGAAGTACCCGACGCTGATCGGTGACCGACTGCTGGTGCTGGCGGCGATGAATCTGTGCTCCCAGCAGATCGAAATGCAGAAACAGCACAAGCTCGACCTCGACCGTTACCAAGAGCAAGTCAGCGCCACGGTTGAAGTGATTTCCAAGACGATCAATCAGGCCTGATCGGCTTTGCGCACAACCAAAGAATAAATTGTCGGTTGGTTTGTATACAATCGGCATGGCTGTTGCAGTGTTTCAGCCTCTTATTCTTTGGGGGTGCTCCATGCAGTTCTGGCGACGCAGTATTCAATGGCAGTTGATCCTGAGCATGGGCACCGCCCTGCTGGTCAGTATCCTGATCGTGGTTGGCATTTATACCCTGGTGGTCAACCGCCTCGCCCAGAGCTATCTGGTCGAGCAAGCCTTGCCGTCGAGCATCGAAGCGATGCGCAACGACATCGAGCGGATCCTCGTCCAACCCCTTACCGCCGCCAAGGACATCGCCAGCAACAGCATGGTGCGCGACTGGCTGGCCGGGGGTGAGGACAGCGCCAAGACCGCCAGCTTCGCGCAGTATCTGGAAGGCATTCGCGCCGAGCACAAAGCCTTTACCGCGCTGATCATCGGCACCGCGTCCAGCCATTACATTACCGAAAAAGGCCTGGATCGCACCCTCAGTCGTTCCAATCCCAAAGACGCCTGGTTCTACTCGTTCCTCGACAGCAACCAGCCGCGCACCCTCAATATCGACATCGACACGGCCACCGGAGAACTGGCGCTGTTCATCGACCTCAAGGTCGAGCAGGCCGGTAAAGTCGTGGGCGTTGCCGGGCTTGGCCTGAGCATGAAAGAGCTGTCGGAGCTGATTCACAATTTCAGCTTCGGAGAGCGCGGCAAGGTCTATCTCGTGCGTTCCGACGGTTTGATCCAGGTTCACCCAGAGGCGCAATTCAGCGGCAAGCGCACCTTGACCGAGCAGATTGGCGAGTCAGCCGCGCAACCGGTCATGGGTCAAAAAACTGCCACCAACAGCAGCTTCCAGCGTGATGGCGAAGACTTTCTCGCGTTGAGTCTGCCTTTGCGCGATCTCGGCTGGACCCTGGTGGCCGAAGTGCCGCAATCACAGATTTACGCCGAAGCCCGACGCGCCATGTGGATGAGCAGCGGTATCGGCCTGGCGGTGGCGATTGTGTGTCTGTTGCTGGTGGTGGTGCTGGCCCGTGGGTTGGTACGCCCGATTCGTCAGGTAACAGCGGCATTGGTTGCCATTGGTAGCGGTGGTGGAGATTTGACCCAGCGGTTAGACTCCAGTCGCGCCGATGAACTGGGCGACCTGGCGCGCGGCTTCAATCGCTTTCTCGACAGCCAGCGCGACATGATCGGCGAGGTGCTGACCACCAGCGAGCGACTGCGCACCGCTGTCGGCCAGGTTGCACGGGTGGTGGATAACACCGCTGAGCGCTCCGGCCGCCAACAGGAAATGACCGACATGGTGGCAACCGCTGTCCATGAAATGGGCCTGACCGTTCAGGAAATCGCCCATAACGCCGGTAATGCGGCGCTCGCATCACAAACGGCTCGGGATGAGGCGATGCAGGCACGGGAAGTGGTGGGTGGCTCGATCCGCCATATCGAAAGCATGTCTGACGAAATCGGCGTCGCGGCCACAGCGGTGGGTGAACTGGCCCATCAAGTGGCGTCGATCGACCAGGTGCTGGCGGTGATTCGGGGGATTTCCGAGCAGACCAACCTGCTGGCGCTCAACGCCGCTATCGAAGCGGCGCGAGCCGGGGACATGGGGCGCGGGTTTGCCGTGGTGGCCGATGAAGTGCGGACTTTGGCGCGGCGTACGCAGGCATCTACCGATGAAATCCAGCAGATGATCGGCAGTCTCAAGCAAGGTGCGGAGAATGCGGTGTCGTCGATGCATTCCGGGCAAGCCGCGACCGGCACGGGTGTCGAGTCCAGCCAGCGTACCGGGGCTTCGTTGACCGCGATTACCGGGCAAGTGGAGCGCATCAGCGACATGAATCATCAGGTGGCGACGGCGACGGAAGAGCAATCGGCGGTGACCGAGGAGATCAACCGGAACGTACAGGGGATTTCTGACCTGGCGCGGGCGACGGCGGGGGAGGTCAGGGCCTGTCGGGAGGATTGTCAGACATTGCAGCGGTTGGCGGATGATTTGGCGCGGCAGATGGGTGGGTTCAAGCTGAGCTGATGTATTGATAGTGCTGACGCCATCGCGAGCAAGCTCGCTCCCACAGGGTTTGTGTGTTGAACACAAGATTTGTGGCCAACAGGGATTCCTGTGGGAGCGAGCTTGCTCGCGATTGGTTTTCAGCTACACCACAAAGGTTGGATCAGAACCACTCATTCTGCATGCCCAGGCACACATCATCCCGAGCCTCAAGAATTGCCAGCTCATGATGGCAACCCGGCACTTCCCACGTCAGGAAGTAGCGCGCCGCCTGCAGCTTGCCTTTATAGAAGGCCACATCCGCCGCATTACCCTTGGCCAAACCTTCCTCGGCACGAATCGCCTGTTCCAGCCAGCGCCAGCCGATCACCGTGTGACCAAACACTTTCAGGTACAGCGCCGAGTTCGCCAGGCTGCTGTTGACCTTGCCTTGGGCCAGATCAGTCAGCAGGCCGATGGTCACGGCTTGGAGGCGTGCCACCAGTTTCTCCAGGGGCTCGCGCAGCGGCGTCAATGAATCAAACGCCTGTGCTCGTTCGCCAGTGTCGGCGATCAGGCGGATCAGTTGCTTGAGCCCCGCGCCACCGTTCTGCGCCAGTTTGCGGCCCAAAAGGTCCAGCGACTGAATACCGTGGGTGCCTTCGTGGATCGGGTTCAGGCGGTTGTCGCGGTAGTACTGCTCCACCGGGTACTCACGGGTATAACCGTGGCCGCCGAGGATCTGGATCGCCAGTTCGTTGGCCTTCAGGCAGAACTCTGACGGCCAGGATTTGACGATCGGTGTCAGTAAATCCAGCAGTTCATGGGCCTGTTTGCGTTCGGCTTCGGTCGCAAGCGTGGTGGTGTCATCGAACAGTCGCGCCGCATAAAGACCCAAGTCAAACGAGCCTTCGACGTAAGCCTTTTGCGTCAACAGCATGCGTTTCACGTCGGCATGCTGAATGATCGCCACTGGTGCAGTGTTCGGGTCCTTGCTGTCTGGCACGCGTCCCTGCGGACGCTCGCGGGCGTATTCCAGCGAGTACAGATAGCCGGCGTAGCCAAGCATCACCGCGCCCATGCCGACGCCGATCCGGGCCTCGTTCATCATCTGGAACATGTAACTCAAGCCATGGTGCGGCTTGCCCACCAGATAGCCGACGCACTCACCGTTATCGCCGAAATTCAGTGCGGTGGAGGTGGTGCCGCGCCAGCCCATCTTGTGGAACAGCCCAGCCAGCAGCACGTCATTGCGCTTGCCCAGGCTGCCGTCATCGTTGACCAGGAACTTGGGCACGATGAACAGCGAAATGCCCTTCACCCCGGCCGGTGCGTCCGGCAGCTTGGCCAGCACCATGTGCACGATGTTTTCCGACAGCGGATGATCGCCACCGGAGATGAAAATCTTGTTGCCCTTGAGGCGATAGGTGCCGTCAGACGCAGGTTCTGCGCGTGTACGAATATCCGACAGCGATGAGCCTGCGTGGGGTTCGGTCAGGGCCATAGTGCCGAAGAAACGGCCATCGATCATCGGTTGCAGGAAGCGGCGCTTCTGCTCTTCAGTGCCGAAGCTCTCGATCAGGTTCGCCGCGCCCATGGTCAGGAACGGGTACGACGTCGAAGCCGCGTTGGCCGATTGAAAGTGCGCGAAGCAGGCCTGGGACAGCAGCGTAGGAAGCTGCATGCCGCCAGCGTCGAAACTGCGCGCGGCGTTGAGGAAGCCGGCTTCGAGGAAGGCGTCTACCGCCGGTTTCACTTCCGGAATCAGAATCGCCTGACCGTTCTCGTAGCGCGGCTCGTTCTCGTCGCCCTTGCGGTTGTGCGGGGCGAAGAACTTCTCGGCGATGTTGCGGGCGGTGCCAATGGCGGCATCGAAGGTTTCGCGGTTGTGCTCGGCGAAACGCTCACGCTGGGTCAGGCCCTCGGCATCAAGGACTTCATACAGCTCGAAAGCCAGATTACGGGAACTGAGCAACGTCTCGGACATGGCGGCCTACCTTTTATTGGAATGGGCCGAGTCTAGGCTTGTGAATTTATGCTGAATAGCATGATTGATGAGCGTGATGGTGGGGCAGAGCAGAGCCTTAGCAGGAGCTACAAAACAACTGTGGGAGCGAGCTTGCTCGCGATGGCGGCAGATCAGTCAATATGGAAGGTGACTGATGGATCGCTATCGCGAGCAAGCTCGCTCCCACAGGGGGATTGCATACCGGGCGGCCAATGCGGCAGCCCGGCTTATCGGTTTTAGCCGATGGTCATCAAACTGGCATTACCACCCGCCGCAGCGGTGTTGACGCTCAATGCACGCTCAATCACCAGACGCTCCAGCGCAATGTTGGTTTCGCCCTGCGACAGGCCCTGAACCCCAACGATGGCGCCGGCACGCTTGGCAACCTGCTGGCACACCGCACGCAACTGGTCGGAATGGCCGTGATGCAGAACCGCATCAAACACCACTTCGTCCTTGTTCCAGTCGGAAACCAGCTTGATGCGCGCCTGAATGTCCTTCGGCAGGCGTGCGAACAAGGCTTTGGTCATGTCAGCTTCCGGCCATACCGCCGAACCGCCGACAGCCAATACCGCCGCCAGTTGCGTCAGCAGGTCGCCTTCGACTTCCGCCAGGCACAGCACGTGTTCCCGTGGCAGGATCGCATAGCTGTTGCGTTCGCCGGTCGGGCCGGCCAGGAGGCGGGTGATACCGCTTTGCGATTGCGCGGCGAACTGCACGCACAGGGAGCTCAGGTCGGCGAACTTGTGGTTGTCGGCCCAGGCTTTCAAGGCGGTCAGCGGCTTGCTCATGGCATCGCGCAGACGAACGTCCGGTGCCGCGGCGGCATCGCCGCGAGCGAAGGATTGTTCGATCGCATCCGCAGGGCGGGTCGACAGCAGGCGGTACAGGTACAGCGGGCCGCCGGCTTTCGGGCCGGTACCCGACAGGCCTTCGCCGCCGAATGGCTGCACGCCTACTACTGCGCCAACAATGTTGCGGTTGACGTAGACGTTACCGGCGTTGACGTTGTCGATCACCTTGGCAATGGTCTCGTCGATGCGGGTGTGCACGCCCAGGGTCAGGCCGTAGCCGGAAGCGTTGATCTGACCGATCAGTTGATCGATGTCCTTGCGCTTGTAGCGAACCACGTGCAGCACCGGGCCGAAGATCTCCCGCTGCAGTTCGTCGAAGCTTTCCAGTTCGATCAGTGTCGGCATCACGAAGGTGCCGCGTTTGACTTCTTCGGCGTCGGCGATGGCCACCTGGTACACACTGCGACCTTTGTCGCGCATGGCCTGGATGTGCTTCTCGATGCCAGCCTTGGCTTCGGCGTCGATCACCGGGCCGATGTCCACGGACAGACGCTCAGGGTTGCCGAGACGGCTTTCAGCCATCGCGCCCTTGAGCATTTCGATGACGCGGTCGGCGGAATCTTCCTGCAAGCACAGTACACGCAGAGCCGAACAACGCTGGCCGGCGCTGTCGAACGCCGAGGACACCACGTCGATCACAACCTGTTCGGTCAGTGCCGAGGAGTCGACGATCATCGCGTTCTGGCCACCGGTTTCGGCGATCAGCGGGATTGGACGACCCTGGCTGTCCAGGCGGCCGGCGATGTTGCGTTGCAGCAAGCGCGCGACTTCGGTGGAACCGGTGAACATCACGCCTTTGACGCGATCGTCGCCGACCAGGCCGGCACCGACGGTTTCGCCACGGCCCGGCAGCAGTTGCAGCACGCCTTCCGGGATGCCGGCTTCGAGCATCAGGCGCACGGCCTGAGCGGCGACCAGCGGCGTTTGTTCCGCAGGCTTGGCCAATACCGGGTTACCAGCGGCCAATGCAGCAGCCACCTGACCACTGAAGATCGCCAGCGGGAAGTTCCACGGGCTGATGCATACGACTGGGCCCAACGGACGGTGAGCGTCATTGGTGAAATCGTTGCGTGCCTGCACCGCGTAATAACGCAGGAAATCCACGGCTTCACGCACTTCGGCGATGGCGTTGGCGAAAGTCTTGCCGGCTTCGCGGGCCAGCAGGCCCATCAGCGGCTGGATCTCGGCTTCCATCAGATCGGCGGCACGTTCCAGGATCGCGGCGCGCTCGGCGGGCGGCGTGGCCTGCCAGATCGGTGCAGCGTTGAGGGCGCACTGGATCGCGTTGTCGACGTCTTCGACGGTCGCTTCCTGCACATGACCGACCACGTCACGCAGATCGGACGGGTTCAAGACCGGTGCCGGGGCTTCGCTGCTGGAAGCGCAACCGAGCATCGGCGCCGCTTTCCAGTGGTTGTGTGCGGTTGCGAGAAGCGCGCAGGACAGGGATGCCAAACGATGTTCGTTGGCCATGTCGATGCCGCTGGAGTTGGCGCGCTCGGAACCATACAGGTCACGCGGCAGCGGAATGCGCGGGTGCGGCAGGCCGAAACCACCTTCCACGGTCGCCATTTGCTCGATGCTGGCTACCGGATCGGCCACCAGTTCCTGGATCGAAATCGACTGGTCGGCAATACGGTTGACGAACGAAGTGTTCGCGCCGTTTTCCAGCAGGCGACGCACCAGGTAGGCCAGCAGGGTTTCGTGGGTGCCGACTGGAGCGTACACGCGGCACGGACGGTTCAGCTTGCCTTCGGAAACTTTGCCTACAACCTGTTCGTACAGCGGTTCACCCATGCCGTGCAGGCACTGGAACTCGTACTGGCCCGGGTAATAGTTCTGACCGGCGATGTGATAAATGGCCGACAGGGTGTGGGCGTTGTGCGTGGCGAACTGCGGGTAGATGACTTCCGGTACCGACAGCAGCTTGCGGGCGCAAGCGATGTAGGACACGTCGGTGTACACCTTGCGGGTGTAGACCGGGTAGCCTTCCAGGCCTTCGACCTGGGCGCGTTTGATTTCGCTGTCCCAGTACGCGCCTTTTACCAGGCGGATCATCAGGCGATGACGGCTGCGGCGAGCCAGGTCGATCACGTAGTCGATCACGTACGGGCAACGCTTCTGGTAAGCCTGGATCACGAAACCAATGCCGTTCCAGCCAGTCAGTTGCGGCTCGAAGCACAGGCGCTCGAGCAGATCCAGTGACAGCTCCAGGCGATCGGCCTCTTCGGCGTCGATGTTCAGGCCGATGTCATATTGCTTGGCCAGCAGGGTCAGCGACAGCAGGCGCGGGTACAGCTCGTCCATCACGCGCTCGTATTGGGCGCGGCTGTAACGCGGGTGCAGGGCGGACAGCTTGATCGAGATGCCCGGGCCTTCATAAATCCCGCGACCGTGGGAGGCTTTGCCGATCGAGTGGATGGCTTGTTCGTACGAGGCCAGGTACTTCTGCGCGTCGTGCTCGGTGAGTGCGGCTTCACCCAGCATGTCGTAGGAATAGCGGAAACCTTTGGTTTCGAACTTGCTGGCGTTGGCTAGGGCTTCGGCGATGGTTTCGCCGGTCACGAACTGCTCGCCCATCAGGCGCATGGCCATGTCGACGCCCTTGCGGATCATCGGCTCGCCGCTCTTGCCGATGATGCGGCTCAGGGACGAAGTCAGGCCGGCTTCGTTGTGGGTCGACACCAGTTTGCCGGTCAGCAGCAAACCCCAGGTGGCGGCGTTGACGAACAGCGACGGGCTGTTGCCCAGGTGCGGCTGCCAGTTGCCGGTGCTGATCTTGTCGCGGATCAGGGCGTCGCGGGTGCCTTTGTCCGGGATGCGCAGCAGCGCTTCGGCCAGGCACATCAGCGCCACACCTTCCTGGGACGACAGGGAGAATTCCTGCAGCAGGCCCTGGACGATGCCGGCACGGCCGCCAGCGCTCTTCTGGTTGCGCAGTTTTTCAGCAATCGAGGCGGCGAGTTTGTTGGTGGCTTCGGCCATCGGTGCCGGCAGGCGAGCCTGCTCGATCAGCATCGGCACGACTTCCGGCTCAGGGCGACGGTAGGCGGCGGTGATCGAGGCGCGCAGTACCGATTGCGGCAGGATGCTTTCGGCGAATTCGAGGAAACACTGGTGGGCGTGATCCAGAGGCGCGTCGACGGAGTCGTCGGAATCCTTGGTCGAACCGTTCAGCTCGGACAGGGTTGCACCACCCTCGAGTTTTTCCAGGTAATTGAAGATTGCCTGCTTGATCAGCCAGTGCGGCGTGCGATCAATCGAGGTCGCGGCGGCCTTGAGGCGTTCGCGGGTCGGGTCGTCAAGTTTGACCCCAAGGGTGGTGGTAGCCATGTTTTTATCCTCATGTTTGCCACGACTGCGTGGCATCAGCTGGCGGCAAGATTAGCCGTGCGACTGTTGAGGTGCAACCGGGTGCAACCCTTTTTTTGTCGGAATATTACGCAGCTCGTCAGGAAATAAATTCTGGTACGGCGGTGCTGCCTTTGCTTGGTGCTTTTTAGGGTGGTTGGCCCGAGTTCTTGCTCCGAAAAGGAGCAAAAAACCGG
Organism: Pseudomonas jessenii; assembly: GCF_002236115.1. Classification (GTDB taxonomy): domain Bacteria; phylum Pseudomonadota; class Gammaproteobacteria; order Pseudomonadales; family Pseudomonadaceae; genus Aquipseudomonas; species Aquipseudomonas jessenii. The sequence goes on from NZ_NIWT01000006.1 coordinate 381,135, forward strand.
GTTTGAAATTTATTTCCGACTGGGTGCAACTTATTCTCAAGAAACTGGTTGCACCTTATTTGCTTTGTTGAATAGCATTCGCGCCCAAGGTGCAACCCGGTCGAAACCCGGGTGCTCCGGCTGATGGCTTTCCTGGGGAAACATCAGTCATAAATGCGCGGGAATCCGGATCGTCTGTCAAACGTATGCGTTTGCGAGCGGTTCACCAGCCGCAGCTACATAAAAACAAAGCCAGGGCGTAACTTAATGAGCGTAAGCAATCCAACCCTGATCACGTTCGTGATCTACATCGCAGCAATGGTGCTGATCGGCTTGATGGCCTATCGCTCCACCAACAACCTTTCCGACTACATTCTGGGCGGTCGTAGCCTGGGCAGCGTCGTGACCGCACTGTCCGCCGGTGCCTCCGACATGAGCGGCTGGTTGTTGATGGGCTTGCCCGGCGCGATCTACATGTCCGGTCTGTCCGAAAGCTGGATCGCCATCGGCCTGATCGTCGGCGCCTACCTGAACTGGCTGTTCGTCGCCGGCCGTCTGCGTGTGCAGACCGAGCACAACGGTGATGCACTGACCCTGCCGGACTACTTCGCCAGCCGTTTCGAAGACAAAAGCGGTCTGCTGCGGATCATCTCCGCGGTCGTGATCCTGGTGTTCTTCACCATCTACTGCGCTTCCGGCATCGTGGCCGGCGCCCGTCTGTTCGAAAGCACCTTCGGCATGTCCTACGAGACTGCGCTGTGGGCCGGTGCTGCGGCGACGATTGCCTACACCTTTATCGGTGGTTTCCTGGCCGTGAGCTGGACCGATACCGTACAAGCCACCCTGATGATCTTCGCGTTGATCCTGACGCCGGTTATCGTGTTGCTGGCCACCGGCGGCGTAGACACCACTTTCCTGGCCATCGAAGCGCAAGATCCAAGCAACTTCGACATGCTCAAGGGCACCACCTTCATCGGCATCATCTCGCTGATGGGTTGGGGTCTGGGCTACTTCGGCCAGCCGCATATCCTGGCGCGTTTCATGGCTGCCGATTCGGTTAAATCGATCGCCAACGCCCGTCGCATTTCCATGACCTGGATGATCCTGTGCCTGGGCGGCACCGTGGCAGTCGGCTTCTTCGGTATCGCCTACTTCTCGGCGCACCCGGACGTGGCTGGCGCAGTCACCGAGAACCACGAGCGTGTGTTCATCGAACTGGCCAAGATCCTGTTCAACCCATGGATCGCGGGTATCCTGCTGTCGGCCATTCTGGCTGCCGTCATGAGCACCCTGAGCTGCCAGTTGCTGGTGTGCTCGAGCGCCCTGACCGAAGACTTCTACAAGACCTTCCTGCGTAAATCCGCTTCGCAGCTGGAACTGGTGTGGGTCGGCCGTGCCATGGTGTTGTTGGTTGCCCTGGTGGCGATCGCCCTGGCGTCCAACCCGGAAAACCGTGTACTGGGTCTGGTGAGCTACGCCTGGGCCGGTTTCGGTGCCGCATTCGGTCCGGTCGTGCTGATCTCCGTGATCTGGAAAGACATGACCCGCAACGGCGCACTGGCCGGTATCCTGATCGGCGCGATCACCGTGATCGTCTGGAAACACTTCGAACTGCTGGGCCTGTACGAAATCATCCCTGGTTTCATCTTCGCCAGCCTGGCGATCTACTTCGTCAGCAAAATGGGCACGCCGACTGCCGGCATGTTCCAGCGTTTTGCTGCTGCTGAGGCCGATTATCGCTTGAACAAGTGATCGGGATGAGTGCATGCGCTGACCCGATGACTTGAAAAAAATGGCCCGCGTCCTTTTGGACGCGGGGCATTTTTTTTGCATTTTCACTGCAGTGTTCTCCGCGGCTGACCCGCTCAGCCGCCAACCCCTGACTTGCCGGCCGGTAAAAGGTAAACTTCCCGGCCTTCGCAGGAGCAGCCATGAATTATCGTCACGCCTTCCATGCCGGCAATCACGCCGATGTGTTCAAACACCTGACCTTGACCCGCCTCATCGCCCTGATGTCGCGCAAGGAGCAGCCGTTTGCCTATCTCGATACCCACGCCGGCATCGGTCTGTATGACCTTCAGGGTGATCAGGCCAATCGTACCGGTGAGTACCTGGAAGGCATTGCGCGTTTGTGGGATCAGCCGGATCTGCCGATCCTGACCGCTGATTACATGCAGGTGCTGCACGAGATGAACCCGGATGGCCAGTTACGCTATTACCCGGGGTCGCCGGAGTTGGCGCGGCGTCTGACCCGTCCGCAGGATCGTGTGTTGCTCAACGAGAAGCACCCGGAAGATGGCGTGCTGCTCAAGGACAACATGGCCGGTGATCGCCGGGTCAAGGTTCACCTGGGTGAAGGCTGGCACGTGTCCCGGGCCTTGCTGCCGGTGCCGGAGAAGCGTGCGGTGATGTTGATCGATCCGCCGTTCGAGAAGCTCGACGAGATGCAGCGCTGTGCCGCGTCGTTGAAGGAAGCGATTGGCCGGATGCGTCAGACCGTGGCGGCAATCTGGTACCCGGTGAAGGATCAGCGCGCGCTGCGCCGCTTCTATCAGGACCTGGCCGGTACCGGTGCGCCGAAGTTGTTGCGGGTGGAGTTGCTGGTGCATCCATTGGATACGCCCAACAGCCTGAACGGTTCCGGGCTGGCGATCGCCAATCCGCCGTGGGGGCTGGAGGAAGAATTGCGTGAGCTGCTGCCGTGGTTGTCCGAGAAGCTTGGGCAGACCCAGGGTGGGTGGCGGATGGATTGGTTGATTGCCGAGAGTTGATCTGTAGGAGCGAGCTTGCTCGCGAAGGTCGTGAACGTTAACGCGTAAAACCGGATGCCCAGCGGCGTCCTTTGGTTTTTCGCGAGCGGGCTCGCTTCTACAGTCAGTTGTCAGATCGGGCAGGTCACGCCTGTGCCGCCAATTCCGCAGTAGCCTTCCGGATTTTTCGCCAGGTATTGCTGGTGATACGTCTCGGCAAAGTAGACGGTCGGGGCCTGGTCGATTTCGGTGCTGATTTCACCGAGACCGGCCTTGGACAGCTCGGCCTGGTAGGTTTCCTTGCTCTTGAGCGCCGCGTCCAGTTGTTCCGGGCTAGTGGCGTAGATCACCGAACGGTATTGGGTGCCGATGTCATTGCCCTGGCGCATGCCCTGCGTCGGGTTGTGCAGTTCCCAGAACATCGCCAGCAGTCCTTCGTAGCTGACCTTGGCCTTGTCATACACCACCAGCACCACTTCGGCGTGACCGGTCAGGCCCGAGCAGACTTCTTCGTAGGTCGGGTTCGGCGTGAAACCGCCGGCGTAGCCGACCACGGTGCTGACCACGCCTTCACGCTGCCAGAAGCGGCGTTCCGCGCCCCAGAAGCAGCCGAGGCCGAAGATCGCGAAGTCGACATCTTCGAAGAACGGGCCGAGCAAGGGGGTGTCTTTAAACACAAAGTGCTTTTCAGGCAGGGTCATCGCGGTTTCGCGGCCAGGCAGAGCTTGTTCTTTAGTAGGGAGCACGTTTTTGTTCACCAGAATTTCCGAGCGCAGAACCATGATCAGTCCTCTCAGTCAGGTTGGGTTGTAAATAAACAGACTGTCAGTGTGCCCAATACCTGCCCGATACGCACTACCCCTGTAGGGGTGAGCCTGCTCGCGATAGCGGTGTGTCGGTGTCATGGGGGGCTGACTGGTCCACCGCTATCGCGAGCAAGCTCGCTCCCACAGGTTTTTTGCCTGCCACAGAGTTTATGTCTGCCACAGGTTCTGTGTCTGTCAGGCGATTGGGCCACGCGGGTAGCGTTTGAGCTTGTCGATCAGCTCATTGCCCGGGATCGGACGGTCGAACAGGTAGCCCTGGCCGACGTCGCAGCGGTGACGGCGCAGGAACGACAACTGCTCGGCGGTTTCGATGCCTTCAGCCACGACCTTGAGTTTCAGGTTGTGGGCCATGGCGATCACCGCGGAGGTGATTTCCATGTCGTCCTGGTTGTCCGGGATTTCGTGGATAAAGCTTCGATCGATCTTGATGATGTCGATGGGGAATTTTTTCAAGTAACTGAGCGACGAGTAACCGGTGCCGAAGTCGTCCATGGCCAGGGTCAGGCCCAGGCGCTTGAGCTGGTCGAGCTGCAAGTGGGTGTCTTCGGTAGCCTCCAGCAGCAGGCCTTCGGTCAGCTCCAGCTCCAGCAAATGCGCCGGCAGGGCTTCTTCCTTGAGGATGTTGGCAATGGAGGCCACCAGGTCCGGGTCGGAAAACTGCTTGGGCGACAGGTTGATCGCCACTTGCAGGTTGCCCAGGCCGGCGGCGGTCAGCGCTTTGCTCATGCGGCAGGCCTGGCGGGCGATCCACTTGCCGATCGGAATGATCAGCCCGGTTTCCTCGGCGACGCTGATGAACTGATCCGGGCGGATCATGCCCTTTTCCGGATGGTCCCAGCGCAGCAGGGCTTCCATCCCCAGCAGGCGACCGCTGCGCAGGCACAGCTTGGGCTGGTAGAACACGTCGAGTTCGTTCTGGGTCAGGGCGCGGCGCAGGTTGTTTTCGACGAACAGCTTGTAGCTGGCCTCGGCGTTCAGCGCTTCGGTGAACACCTGCACCTGATGTTTGCCGTTGGCCTTGGCCTTGTGCAGCGCCAGCCCGGCATTGCGCATCAGGGTTTGCGGGTCGCGCCCGTGCAGTGGCGCACAGGCCAGGCCCACGGAGCCGGTGACGCTGATCAACTGGTTGTCGACGAACATCGGTTTGTCGAGGGTCGCCAGCAACTGGTTGGCCACTTGCTGGCCCGTCGTGAGGTCGCTGTTGTCCAGCAACACGGCGAATTCGTTACTGGCGAATCGCGCCAGGCTGCCGCTCGGGATCAGGCTGTTGCGCAGGCGCCGGGCCAGGCTGATCAGCAGTTTGTCGCCGGTCTGGTGGCCGAGGCTGTCGTTGATCCGCTTGAAGTTGTCGATGTCCACCAGCAACAGGCTGATCGGCGCGTCGCTGTCCCGAGCGAAGCGTTCATCGAGGTTGCGGATGAACGCCGGGCGGTTGCCGAGGTTGGTCAGGTTGTCGGTGTAGGCCAGGCGCTCGATACGTTGTTGGGCGAGCTTGGTCTGGGTGATGTCTTCGTAGATGCCGATGTAGTGGGTCAGCTCGCGGTTGTCGCCGTAAACCTTGGAGATCGACAATTGGCCCCAGTAGGGTTCGAGGTTTTTCCGGCGGCTCTTGAATTCACCTTGCCAACTGTTGCTCTTGGCCAGCGCCGAAGGTGCATCGAACAGCAGTTCGCTGAGGTTCTCCAGGGCCGGTAGTTCTGACAGCCGCTGACCGTGCACTTCTTCGGTGGAATATTGGGTGATCGCGGTGAAGCTCGGGTTGACGTATTCCACCACGCCATCGCAGTTGACCAGCAAAAAGGCGTTGGCACTTTGTTCGACCGCGCGCTGGAACAGGTGCAGGGCGCTGGTGGCGGTTCGCCGGTTGTGGTTGCTGATGACCTGGGCAAACTGGTCCGCCAGTTCTCCGGCGAACGCGATTTCATCCGACTGCCAGGCGCGGGTTGCCCCGGTTTGCTCCAGGCACAAAACGCCGACCACCTGGCCATCGACGCGGATACTGGCGTCGAGCATTGCGTTGACGTCCCGCGGGCGCAGGCTTTCGGCCATCTCCCGGGTGCGTGGGTCGCGCATGGCGTTATGGGCGTCGATGGCACGGCCGGTGTGCAGGGCGTCGAGGTAATCGGGGAAAAGACTGACGTCGATCGGTTGCGGCAGCAGGTATTCCTGATTCGTGCGGTGATAGGCCGAGATCGGCACCAGCATCGAGCCTTCGAGGTGCCACAGGCTGGCACTGTCGATTTCGTAGATGTCGCAGGCGCTGCGGGTGATCAGCTCGGCGGCTTCGCGCAAGGAGTTGTTGCTGCTGTAGCGTTGACGGGTGAGCAGCAGGATCAGATCCTGCTGGGCCCGCACCCGCTCCAGATGCAGCAGTTGCTCCTGCTGGGCACGCTGATTGAGTTCCAGGGCGATTTGCAGGCGCGAGTTCTGGGTTTCAAGGTCCATGGCCGGTTGCAGCGGGTCATCCTCGAACAGGCCGTCGATGACCAGCAGGTAGCCGCGCAACAGGTGTCGATTGTGTTGTTTGTAGGCTTCGCCCAGCTCCAGCAAAGTCAGGGAGCCAGCGGCGGTGTGCAGGGTATAGCGGATCAGGTAGTGCGGGCTTTCAGTCAGCTGTTGCTGGACTGCGTCGTGCAGTTGATAGCGCGCTAGCGGCTCCATCAGGCTGGCGTAGGGCGAGCCCACCAGCGCACACAGTTCCACGGCTGGCAGGCCGAACTGGCGTTCGCAATTGGGATCGAGAAACAGCAGCGCCCAGCTGGGTTCATTAAGCCGTTCGAAACGCAGCATGCCGAGCCGCGAGGGCACAGGCAACTGCGTCACTACCTCGGCCACCATACGGCTGGCGGCATCGGGCTGGCTTTTCATGGAGGGAAACTCGCTTCGAATATGCTGAACGCGCTGGGCTCTCGCCCTCTTTACTGTTGCCTGCGGCAAGGTTGCATCATTGCGACACCGACTGACAAGAGAGATGAAGGCCAAGTGCTATAAGAATATGTCGGCAGACGACAAGTTTTCTTCAGTCGGTGGCAAAAAGTATTGCCAGTCGCTGAAAAATCGCAGTTTTGCAAGTATTGCCAGTGACTGCGATCTGCTTCCGGGTCAGCGAATCGGGATGCCAATGGACTGCAAATGCTTGCCCTCCCGGTCGTGGAAATTCACCTGAAGCTGCCCGGCATCGACGACCAGGTGTGCAAAATTATCCTGGCTGATCACCTTGCTGGTCAGTTCATGTCGATAGTCGCCTGCGGCGGTGCGGACCAGGGGGTGATCGAGGACGAATGTGGCCGTCGTGGCATAGGGCAGCATTTTGCTGTTGCACAGCGGTGACGAGACGATGGTGTGGACCTCGAAGTCCGCATCCTCGCTGTGGCTCAGCCGACTGGTCAGCGAGCCGTGGACATCGCCGGAAATGAAGAAGACATTCTTGATGCGGTGTGTGCGAATGGTCTCCAGCAACCGTAGCCGTTGTTCTGGAAAGGCCTGCCAAGCGTCATCATCCGTGCGTTTGCGGTCAGGGTAGAACATGACACTGGTGACCACGAATTTGACCCGTGCCGGGCTGTGGATCAGCCAGTCGCACAAGGCTTGTTCCTGGGCTGCGTCGAGAATGCGTCGGTCAGTGGCCGACAGATTGCGTCGGGTCCGACTGTCGGTAACAAACCATTCGATATCACCTTCAGTAAATTGATACCAGTATTTGTCCAGTCGTTTATTTGTCAGTCCATCATCAGTTAGTGCATGGGCAGGACTATGACTGGCCTGATACAACTCATAGGCCCTGATTGCGTTTGCATATAAGTACTCATCGGACTTGCTCTTGTTGGCGGGCCAGTTGTCCTCTATTTCATGGTCGTCAAGGATCATGTAAGTGGGCAGATTGGACATTAACCTGGCGATATTTATCTGCGAAAACGCCACGCGATATTTATGGAGGATTTCCTTGAGTTCCCGATCAGGGGCAATAATGTTCAAGTCATCGACATAGATTTGGTCTCCCGTCATCACCAGCGCGCTGACGGGAGGACTGGCTTGCTCCACCAAACGTGAAATCGAAGCAAAGACTCTGTCACCCAGATGAGGGGCGGATGCTATGCCTGCGGTCATGCGCAGGTATCGGCAAGAGCCGACAATGTAGGCCCTTGGCAGGCTGGCCTGGCTGGAGCGGGTACGCAAGTGATAAACCTGCCGTGACCATTGCAGCGGCAGTTCCTTCACCGTGTCGACGGTGTGCGCCGGGCTGGTCAGGCTGAACCACCCGGCCTGATATTCATAGTCGGAGTCGGCAGACAGGTTGTTCAGCACGATAACTTCGCACATGTCGTGCTCGGGTTCGAGTTTCGCAAAGTTACCTTTTGACCAGTGATCTTCACCTTGTCGTCTATAGCGAATGCCAGCAAATGCCAAGGTGTCTTTGTTGTGTTCGCCGCGTAAAAAAATACGGGCGTGATTAGTTGTGGTGTGGCCAATAATCGGGCCGACAGTGGGTTTGAACATGTTTGAGTCCATTCGGCTGCTAATGAATTAGTCAGATGGTTGTTTCGGATGTAATAAGTAGTCTTCCAGCCAAGACTAGTTATTTGGCCCGAAAAAATATCTGGCAGAAATGGACTCGAGTTGTGGGCGGTATCAGCCACAAATGTAGGAAGACGTTTTAAGTAATAACTTCAGGCAAAAAAAAGCCCCGCCAAATTGGCGGGGTTGAGGTACGAGCGTGGCGCTCGGAAACGTGGAACGCAACAGGCCCTCCGGAGAAGGAGGGCCGGTCGGTGTTACAGGAGCATGGTGCGGATGTCGCCCAGCAGATCGCTCAGACGCTTGGTGAAGCGTGCAGCAGCGGCGCCGTTGATCACACGGTGATCGTAGGACAGCGACAGCGGCAGCATCAGTTTCGGCTGGAAGGCTTTGCCGTCCCAGACTGGCTGGATGGTTGCCTTGGAAACACCGAGGATCGCCACTTCCGGCGCGTTGACGATCGGCGTGAAGCCGGTGCCGCCAATGTGGCCGAGGCTGGAAATGGTGAAGCAGGCGCCTTGCATCTCGTCCGACGAGAGCTTCTTGGTCCGGGCTTTTTCAGCCAGGGAAGCAGCCTCGGCGGCCAATTGCAGCAGGCTCTTCTGGTCGACGTTCTTGATGACCGGTACCAGCAGGCCATCCGGGGTGTCGACGGCGAAGCCGATGTTCACGTATTTCTTGCGGATGATCGCTTTGCCGCTTGGCGCCAGCGAGCTGTTGAAGTCCGGCAGTTCCTTGAGCAGGTGCGCGCAGGTCTTGAGCAGCAACGGCAGGACGGTCAGCTTGACGCCGGCCTTCTCTGCAACGGCTTTCTGGGCAACACGGAACGCTTCGAGCTCGGTGATATCCGCCGAGTCGAATTGCGTCACGTGCGGTACGTTCAGCCAGCTGCGATGCAGGTTGGCGGCGCCGACCTGCATCAGGCGGGTCATCGGCACTTCTTCGATTTCACCGAAGCGGCTGAAGTCCACGACCGGAATCGGCGGGATGCCCGCGCCACCGGTTGCGCCAGCAGCAGCGGCCGGTGCTTCCTTGGCCTTCTGCATCATGGCTTTGACGTAAACCTGCACGTCTTCCTTCAGGATGCGACCGTGCGGGCCGCTGGCGCCAACGGCGCTCAGCTCGACGCCGAATTCGCGGGCCAGTTGACGCACGGCAGGGCCGGCGTGAACTTTGGCGCCTGGCTTGGCTGGAGCAGCAACCGGGGCAGCAGCAGGAGCAGCGGCAGCCGGAGCAGCAGCGGCTGGAGCTGGAGCGCTCGGAGCAGCAGCGGCAGGTGCGGTCGCAGCAACAGGTGCAGCAGGAGCGGCGCCTTTGACTTTCAGTTTCAGGATCAGGTCGCCGGTTCCGACTTCGTCGTCGAGCTTGATGGAAACGCTTTCCACCACGCCAGCGGCTGGCGACGGGATTTCCATGCTCGCCTTGTCGGATTCCAGGGTGATCAGCGACTGGTCGGCCACAACGGTGTCGCCGGCCTTGACCAGGACTTCGATGATCTTGGCCTTGCCCGCCGAACCGATGTCCGGAACATGGATGTCCTGAACGCTGTCGGCCACTGGAGCGGCCGGGGCTGCGGCAGCAGCAGGTGCAGCGGCGGGTGCCGGAGCGGCAGCCTGGGCCGGAGCAGCAGCCGGCGCAGCAGCGCCCGCCACTTCCAGGTCCAGGATCAGGTCGCCGGTGCCGACTTCGTCGTTGAGCTTGACGCTGATGGTCTTGACCACGCCAGCGGCAGGCGACGGGATTTCCATGCTCGCCTTGTCGGACTCCAGGGTGATCAGCGACTGATCAGCCGCGACGGTGTCGCCGACCTTGACCTGGATCTCGATGATCTGGGCCTTGCCCGACGAACCGATGTCCGGCACATGCACTTGCTGAACGCTGGCAGCAGCCGGCGCAGCAGGAGCAGGAGCGGCGGCAGGTGCAGCAGCCGGTTTGGCTTCAGCCTTGGCCGCCGGTGCGGCAGCCGCAGGGGCCGCAGCAGCGGCACCTTCGACTTCCAGCTCCAGCAGTTCGTCGCCTTCTTTCAGGCGATCGCCCAGCTTCACTTTCAGGCTCTTGATGATACCGGCCTTCGGTGCAGGCACTTCCATGCTCGCCTTGTCCGACTCAAGTGTCAGGATGCTCTGGTCGGCTTCGATACGGTCGCCGACCTTCACAAACAGTTCAATTACTTCACCTTCACCGCTGCCGATGTCAGGTACGCGAATGAGTTCGCTCACAGAATCTCTCCTCAGCAGTCCAGTGGGTTGCGTTTTTCCGGGTCGATCCCGAACTTGGCGATGGCTTCAGCCACCACTTTAGGTTCGATATCGCCACGGTCAGCCAGTGCTTCCAGGGCTGCCAACACCACGAAATGACGGTCGACTTCGAAGAAATGACGCAGTTTCTTGCGGCTGTCGCTGCGGCCGAAACCGTCGGTGCCCAGGACTTTGAATTCCTTGGACGGTACCCACTGACGGATCTGCTCGGCGAACAGTTTCATGTAGTCGGTAGAGGCAATGACCGGACCTTGACGGCCGTTCAGGCACTCTTCCACATAGCTCAGCTTAGGCTTCTGGCCAGGGTGCAGACGGTTGGTGCGCTCAACGGCCAGGCCGTCGCGACGCAGTTCGTTGAAGCTGGTAACGCTCCACACGTCGGCGCCGACGTTGAACTGTTCACGCAGGATCTTCGCTGCTTCACGGACTTCACGCAGGATGGTGCCGGAGCCCATCAGCTGAACGTGGTGCGCCGCTTCGCGGTTGTCTTCTTCGAGCAGGTACATGCCTTTCTTGATGCCTTCTTCGGCACCGGCCGGCATGGCTGGCTGCTGGTACGACTCGTTCATCACGGTGATGTAGTAGAAGACGTCCTGTTGCTCTTCGGTCATCTTCTTCATGCCGTCCTGAATGATCACCGCCAACTCGTAGCCGTAGGTTGGATCGTAGGTGCGGCAGTTCGGGATGGTCGCGGCCAGCAGGTGGCTGTGACCGTCTTCGTGTTGCAGGCCTTCACCGTTCAGGGTGGTACGGCCGGCGGTGCCGCCGATCAGGAAGCCACGGGTGCGGCTGTCGCCAGCGGCCCAGGCCAGGTCGCCGATACGCTGGAAGCCGAACATCGAGTAGAAGATGTAGAACGGCAGCATCGGCTGGTTGTGGCTGGAGTACGAAGTACCGGCAGCGATGAAGGAGCTCATGGCGCCCGCTTCGTTGATGCCTTCTTCGAGGATCTGGCCCTTCTGGTCTTCCTTGTAGAACATCACCTGGTCTTTATCGACTGGCTCGTAGAGCTGGCCGACGGAGGAGTAGATGCCCAGCTGACGGAACATGCCTTCCATACCGAAGGTACGGGCTTCGTCCGGGATGATCGGTACGATGCGTGGACCGATTTCCTTGTCCTTGACCAGTTGCGCGAGGATCCGCACGAAGGCCATGGTGGTGGAGATTTCGCGGTCGCCCGAGCCGTCCAGGATCGCCTTGAGGGTTTCCAGTGGCGGGGTCGGGATGTTGAAGCTCTTGGCGCGACGCTGAGGTACGAAGCCGCCCAGTGCGGTACGGCGCTCGCTCAGGTAACGGGCTTCGGCGCTGCCTTCTTCCGGTTTGAAGAATGGCAGGTTTTCCAGTTCATCGTCCTTGACCGGGATGTCGAAGCGGTCGCGGAACAACTTCAGGCTGTCGACGTCGACTTTCTTGGTGTTGTGCGCAGTGTTCTTCGCTTCGCCGGCACCGGTGCCATAACCCTTGATGGTCTTGGCCAGGATGACGGTCGGTTGTTCTTTGTGGTTGACCGCTTCGTGGTACGCCGCGTAGACCTTGTACGGGTCGTGGCCGCCACGGTTGAGTTTCCAGATCTCGTCGTCGGACAGATCTTCGACCATCGCCTTGAGTTCTGGCGTGTTGAAGAAGTGTTCACGTACGAACGCGCCGTCTTTGGCTTTGTAGTTCTGGTACTCGCCGTCGATGACTTCGTCCATGCGGCGTTGCAGGATGCCGTCGACGTCCTTGGCCAGCAGTGGGTCCCAGAAACGGCCCCAGATGACTTTGGTCACGTTCCACTGAGCACCACGGAACACGCCTTCGAGTTCCTGAATGATCTTGCCGTTGCCGCGAACCGGGCCGTCGAGGCGCTGCAGGTTGCAGTTGATGACGAAGATCAGGTTGTCCAGCTTCTCGCGGCCGGCCAGGGAGATAGCGCCCAGGGATTCCGGCTCGTCGCACTCGCCGTCGCCCAGGAAGCACCAGACTTTCTGTTTGCCTGGCTGGATGAAACCACGGTGTTCCAGGTACTTCATGAAGCGTGCCTGGTAGATCGCCTGGATCGGGCCCAGACCCATGGATACGGTCGGGAACTGCCAGAAGTCAGGCATCAGCCAAGGGTGCGGGTAGGACGACAGGCCCTGACCGTCGACTTCCTGGCGGAAGTTGTTCATCTGGTCTTCGGTGATGCGGCCTTCCATGAATGCGCGGGCGTAAACGCCTGGCGAGGTGTGGCCCTGGAAGTAGATCAGGTCGCCGCCGTGTTCTTCGGTCGGGGCCTGGAAGAAGTAGTTGAAGCCGATGTCATACAGGGTCGCACTGGAGGCGAAGCTGGAGATGTGACCGCCGAGGTCAGAATCCTTCAGGTTCGTACGCATTACCATGGCCATCGCGTTCCAGCGTACCAGCGAGCGAATGCGGCGTTCCATGAACAGGTCGCCAGGCATGCGTGCTTCGTGGGTTACCGGGATGGTGTTGCGGTAAGGCGTGGTGATGGCGTAAGGCAACTGCGAACCGCTGCGGGTCGCCAGTTCACCCATACGGGTCATCAAATAGTGAGCACGGTCTTCGCCTTCTTTGTCGAGAACCGATTCCAGGGCGTCCAGCCATTCCTGGGTTTCGACGGGATCGAGGTCTTGCATGGCTTGCTCCAGGGCGGAAAGGCTACCAGAATCGGTTGCCTGAGTTAGCGACTGGCCTTGTGGGCAGACGTTATGAATTCTTGGATTGCCGACAGGTTGTTCCGGCGGCGTGTAGTTTTACTACAAATCATCCGGCATTTCAGCCCGTCTAATGTATATACGAGTAGTAAAACTACAGAAGAGCGGCTTGTGCCCCCCGGCTGCGTTGTGAGAATAATCGTTAAGGTTGGTCTTTTTCCAACTACTAAAGGTAAAAGCTTGATGCTGGCTGCCAAAATAAAAGAAATTTCAGCTATTTCTAACTTTTGTTCGACACTCCCTCAGGTAGTGGGTTTTCGAAAACCACTACATGCAGCCCGTTGCACGCCGATCAAGGATAGACCATGAGCCTCCCTTCGCTTGCCGAACTGCCCGCCATTCTCCTGCCGTTTGTCACCCGTGCCGAGCAGTCGTTCCGGGCTGCCGTCGCCGCTCTGGACGATGACCACGGGCTGTCCGCCTGGACGCCGGAACGCTGGGCGCAATTTGCCCGCGTCACCGCCGCCAGCGATTTCGTGATTGAACAGTGTGTTCGTGACCCTTTGATGTTGCTGAGGCTGGTGCAGTCCGGCGAACTGGACCGCGGCTTCGCTCCCGGTGAGTTGTGCGGGCAGATCGCGGCCGCCGCGAACGTGGCCGAGACCGATGATCAGCTTGGCCGCGCCTTGCGCCGCCAGCGTGCACGCCATCAGGTGCGGATCATCTGGCGCGACCTGACCCGCCAGGCCGATTTGATCCAGACCTGCCGCGACCTTTCGGACATGGCCGATGCCAGCATCGATCAGGCCTATCAATGGTTGTACGTGCGGCATTGCCAGCAGTTCGGCGTGCCGACCGGGCGGCGCAGCGGCGAGCCGCAGCAGATGGTCATTCTCGGCATGGGCAAGCTCGGTGCCGTGGAGCTGAACCTGTCATCGGACATCGACCTGATATTTGCCTATCCCGAGGGTGGCGAAACAGTTGGCGTCAAACGCCCGCTGGATAACCAGGAGTTTTTCATCCGTCTGGGCCAGCGGCTGATCAAGGCCCTGGACCCGATGACCGTCGACGGCTTTGTATTTCGCGTCGACATGCGTTTGCGTCCCTACGGTTCGGCGGGCGCGCTGGTGCTGAGCTTCAACGCGCTGGAGCAGTATTACCAGGACCAGGGGCGCGACTGGGAACGCTACGCGATGATCAAGTCGCGGGTGGTGGCCGGGGATCAAGTAGCCGGCGCGCAACTGCAAGAGATGCTGCGGCCATTCGTTTACCGGCGTTACCTCGACTTTTCCGCCATCGAAGCGCTGCGCACCATGAAGCAGCTGATCCAGCAGGAAGTGCGGCGCAAGGGCATGGCCGACAACATCAAGCTCGGTTCCGGCGGTATTCGCGAAGTCGAGTTTATTGCCCAGGCGTTCCAGTTGATCCACGGCGGCCGCGATCTGAGCTTGCAGCAGCGCCCACTATTAAAGGTACTGAGCACGCTGGAGGGTCAGGGGTACCTGCCGCCGAACGTGATCAGCGAGCTGCGTGAAGGTTACGAATTCCTGCGTTACACCGAACACGCGATTCAGGCGATTGCCGATCGCCAGACGCAAATGTTGCCCGATGGCGAGCAGGACCAGGCGCGCATTGCCTTTATGCTGGGCTTCGCGAACTGGACGGCGTTCCACGAACAACTGATGTATTGGCGCGGCCGAGTGGCCTGGCACTTCGGGCAGGTGATCGCCGATCCCGATGAAGAGCAGGGCGCCGAAAGCGAAGTGGTGGTCGGCGGTGAGTGGTTGCCGCTGTGGGAAGAGGCCCAGGACGATGAGGCCGCCTGCCGTCAACTGGAAGAGGGTGGTTTCAAGGATGCCCCAAAAGCCTTGAAAGCCCTGGCTGGCTTGCGCGGCAGCCCGCAATTGAGGGCGATGCAGCGTCTGGGTCGCGAACGTCTCGATGCTTTTATTCCGCGTTTGCTGGCTCAGGCCGTGGAACATGACAATCCGGACCTGGTACTGGAACGGGTGCTGCCGCTGGTCGAAGCCGTGGCCCGTCGTTCCGCGTACCTGGTGCTGTTGACCGAGAACCCCAGTGCGTTGCGGCGTTTGCTGACGCTGTGCGCGGCGAGCCCGTGGATCGCCGAGCAAATCACCCGCTTCCCGCTGCTGCTCGACGAATTGCTCAACGAAGGCCGGCTGTTCAAGCCGCCACTGGCGCCAGAACTGGCGGCAGAGTTGCGCGAGCGCCTGACACGGATTCCCGAGGACGACCTCGAACAGCAAATGGAAGCTCTGCGCCATTTCAAGCTGGCGCACCGCTTGCGAGTGGCCGCCTCGGAAATCGCCGGCAGCCTGCCGCTGATGAAAGTCAGCGATTACCTGACCTGGCTCGCCGAGGCGATCCTGGAGCAGGTACTGGCACTGGCCTGGCGGCAAACCGTGGCCAAGTACGGCACGCCGCTGCGCACCGATGGCACCTTGTGCGATCCCGGCTTCATCATTGTCGGTTATGGGAAAGTCGGCGGCCTGGAACTCGGGCATGGTTCGGACCTGGACCTGGTGTTCATCCACGACGGCGATCCGCAGGCTGAAACCGATGGCATCAAACCCATCGATGGCGCGCAATTTTTCACCCGATTGGGGCAACGGATCATTCACTTGCTGACGGCGCAGACCAACTCCGGGCAGTTGTATGAAGTGGACATGCGTCTGCGACCGTCCGGGGCGTCGGGCTTGCTGGTGAGTTCCCTGGGCGCGTTTGCCCGCTATCAGGAAAACGAGGCCTGGACCTGGGAGCATCAGGCATTGGTGCGCGCGCGGGTGTTGGTGGGCAGTCAGGATGTCGGCCAGGCCTTCGAGAAAGTCCGTGCCACGATATTGGGCAAAACACGTGATCTGCCGACCCTGCGCCAGGAAGTCAGCGAGATGCGTGCCAAGATGCGCGATAACCTCGGCAGCAAGAGCACCGCGGCCGGCACCGGGGCAAATGCCTTCGAAGCCACGGCGCCGTTCGATATCAAGCAGGACGCCGGAGGTATCGTCGATATTGAATTTATGGTGCAATACGCAGCCCTGGCGTGGTCCGAAACACACCCGCCATTGCTACGCTGGACGGACAACATCCGCATTCTGGAAGAGCTGGAGCATGAAGGGTTGATGCCCGTCGAAGATGCCAGCCTGTTGCGTGAAGCGTATAAAGCGTACCGTTCCGCCGCCCACCGGCAGGCCTTGCAGAAGGACCCCGGGGTGATTCCGGGCGATCAGTTCGCGGACGAACGGCGGCAGGTCATGCGGATCTGGCGTGAGCTGGGGCTAAGCTGAAACGGGATATTTGATACGCCAATATTCCCTGTAGGAGCGAGCTTGCTCGCGATGGTCGTTAACGATAACGCGGCGAGCCTGACACCCCGCGGAGTTCTCGGGTTCATCGCGAGCAAGCTCGCTCCTACAGTAGATTTGCGTTGTTCTGTAGAATTTTCGAGGCGGGGAGGCGTAGGCCTCCCCGGTTCGTTTATGGAAACCACATGAAAATTCTGATCGTTGGGCCCAGTTGGGTCGGTGACATGGTGATGGCGCAGACACTTTTCCAGTGTCTGAAACAACGCCACCCGCAATGCGAAATCGACGTGCTGGCCCCCGAGTGGAGCCGGCCGATTCTTGAGCGCATGCCCGAAGTTCGCCAGGCCTTGAGCTTTCCGCTCGGTCACGGTGTCCTGGAACTGGCAACGCGTCGGCGCATCGGCAAATCCCTGGCAGGCCAGTACGACCAGGCGATCCTGTTACCCAATTCACTGAAGTCGGCGCTGGTGCCGTTCTTTGCCGGCATCCCGAAGCGCACCGGCTGGCGTGGCGAGTTTCGCTATGGCCTGCTCAATGACGTACGCACGCTGGACAAGGATCGTTATCCGCTGATGATCGAGCGCTTCATGGCCCTGGCTTACGAGCCGGGCTTTGAGTTGCCAAAGCCGTATCCACGTCCGAGCCTGCAGATCGACCCGGTTACCCGCGAAGCGGCGCTTGCCAAGTTCGACCTGACCCTCGACCGCCCGGTGTTGGCCCTGTGCCCCGGCGCCGAGTTTGGTGAGTCCAAGCGTTGGCCGTCCGAGCATTACGCCAAGGTTGCCGAAACGAAGATCCGCGAAGGCTGGCAAGTCTGGCTGTTCGGTTCGAAAAACGACCACGCCGTGGGCGAAGACATCCGCGCGCGGCTGATTCCCGGCCTGCGTGAAGAATCGGTCAACCTCAGCGGCGGCACCTCGCTGGCCGAAGCCATCGACCTGATGTCCTGCTCCGATGCGGTGGTGTCCAACGACTCCGGCCTGATGCATGTTGCCGCCGCCCTGAATCGCCCATTGGTGGCGGTCTACGGCTCGACGTCGCCAGGTTTCACGCCACCGTTGGCCGAGCACGTCGAAGTCGTTCGTCTGGGCATCGAGTGCAGCCCATGCTTCGACCGCACCTGCCGTTTCGGCCATTACAACTGCTTGCGCCAACTCATGCCGCAAGCGGTGAACGAAGCCCTGCAGCGGTTGCAAGGCACTCCGGTCGAGGTCAAATAGCTTGCGGGTTCTGTTGATCAAGACTTCTTCGCTGGGCGACGTCATTCATGCGTTGCCGGCGTTGACCGACGCGGCGCGGGCGATCCCCGGCATCAAATTCGACTGGGTGGTGGAAGAAGGCTTTGCCGAGATCCCGACCTGGCATCCGGCGGTGGGCAAGGTGATTCCGGTGGCGATACGTCGCTGGCGCAAAAACATCTGGCAGACCATCAAGAGCGGTGAGTGGAAGCGCTTCAAGCAAAGCGTTCGCGCCACGAAATATGACTTGGTGATCGACGCCCAGGGCTTGCTGAAAAGCGCCTGGCTGACCCGTTACGTCAAGGCGCCGGTGGCCGGCCTCGATAAAAACTCTGCACGCGAACCCATCGCTGCGCGCTTTTACGATCGACGCCTGGCCGTTGCCCGTGGGCAGCACGCGGTGGAGCGAGTGCGTCAGTTGTTCGCCATCGCGTTGGGTTATGACTTGCCCAAAGGCTTGGGCGACTACGGCCTGAATATCGAGCGCCTGGTGGAATTGCCGCGCAAGAATCCGTACGTGGTGTTTCTGCACGGCACCACCTGGGACACCAAGCACTGGCCCGAAGCCTATTGGCGTGAGCTGACCGAGCGGGTCGGCTACCTGGGCGTAGGGGTGAAACTGCCGTGGGGCAATGCGCTGGAGAAAGCCCGGGCCGAGCGCATCGCAGCCGGTTTCAAACACGCCGAAGTGTTGCCCAAACTGAACCTGGCCGGTGTCGGCAAGGTACTGGCGGGCGCGCAAGCTTGCGTGGCGGTGGACACCGGTCTGGGTCATCTGGCCGCCGCGCTGGATGTGCCGACGCTGTCGCTGTTCGGCCCGACCAATCCGGGCCTGACCGGCGCCTATGGCAAGGTGCAGATTCACCTGGCCAGCGACTTCCCTTGTGCGCCGTGCCTGCAAAAGAAATGCACTTATCAACCGACGGCTGAAGATGCCCGTCAGTTTGACCTGAAACGCGAGTGGCCGTTGTGCTTCACGCGTCTGAATCCCGAGCGTGTCGCGAGCCGACTGAGCACGTTGTTAATGGCTGAGGAGCTGCGCTGATGCAATTGGCATTTGTCTTGTACAAGTATTTTCCATTTGGCGGCTTGCAGCGCGATTTCATGCGAATCGCCCTGGAGTGCCAGAAGCGCGGCCATCAGATTCGCGTCTACACGCTGATTTGGGAAGGCGACGTACCGCCGGGTTTCGAAGTGCTGGTGGCGCCGGTCAAGGCGTTCTTCAACCATCGGCGCAACGAAAAGCTCAGCGAATGGATGGAAGCGGACTTGGCCAAGCGCCCGGTCGACCGCCTGATCGGCTTCAACAAGATGCCGGGCCTGGACGTCTACTACGCCGCCGACGGCTGTTTTGAAGACAAGGCGCAGAACCTGCGTAACTCGCTGTATCGCCGTTGGGGCCGCTATCGCCACTTCGCCGAATACGAGCGGGCGGTGTTTGCCAAAGAGGCGAAGACCGAAGTGCTGATGATTTCCGAGGTCCAGCAACCGCTGTTCATCAAGCATTACGACACGCCGCTGGAGCGCTTTCACCTGCTGCCACCGGGTATCGCCCAGGATCGTCGTCGGCCGGCCGATGCCGATGAAATTCGTGCCGGGTTCCGCGCTGAATTCAATCTCAAGGACGATGAACTGCTGCTGGTGCAGATCGGCTCCGGGTTCAAGACCAAGGGTGTCGATCGCAGCCTCAAGGCACTGGCGGCATTACCTGCCGATTTGAGGAAGCGCACCCGGCTGTTTGTAATTGGCCAGGATGACCCCAAGTTATTCCAGATGCAGAGCGCGACCTTGGGGCTGGGCGACAACGTCACGTTCCTCAAAGGGCGCAGTGACATTCCGCGTTTCCTGTTGGGTGCCGATCTGTTGATCCACCCGGCGTACAACGAGAATACCGGCACCGTGCTGCTCGAAGCCCTGGTGGCCGGCTTGCCGGTGCTGGTGAGCGCGGTGTGCGGTTACGCCCATTACATCGCCGAGGCCGATGCTGGCCTGGTGCTGGACGAACCGTTCGATCAGGCACAGCTGACGCAGTACCTGACCGGCATGTTGAACGACGCTCAAGCAAGGGCGGCCTGGAGCCGCAATGGTCTGGCCTTCGCCGAAACGGCCGACCTCTACAGCATGCCGCAGCACGCGGCGGATGTGATTCTGGCGGAGCACGCTTAAATGAAGTTGATGCTGGCTGAACCGTTCAAGAGCCTCTGGGCCGGACGCGACCCGTTCGCCGAAGTCGAGGGGCTCAAGGGCGAGGTGTACCGCGAGCTGGAAGCACGCCGGACATTACGCACGGAAGTCGACGGCAACGGGTTTTTCGTGAAAATCCACCGTGGCATCGGCTGGGGCGAAATATTCAAGAACCTGCTGACGGCCAAGCTTCCTGTACTGGGTGCCGGTCAGGAATGGAAGGCGATTCAGCGCCTGCAGGAAGTCGGCGTGCCGACCATGACCGCCGTCGCGTATGGCGAGAAGGGCCGTAACCCGGCCGATCAACATTCGTTCATCGTCACCGAAGAGCTGGCGCCGACGGTCAGCCTGGAAGACTTCAGCATCAACTGGACCCGGCAGCCACCGGAGCCAAAACTCAAGCGCGCACTGATCGCCGAAGTCGCGCGCATGACCGGCATGATGCACCGCGCCGGGGTCAACCACCGCGACTGCTACATCTGCCATTTCCTGCTGCACACCGACAAACCGGTGACCGCCGACGACTTCAAACTTTCGGTGATCGACTTGCACCGTGCCCAGACCCGCCCGGCGATCACCTTGCGCTGGCGCAACAAGGACCTGGCTGCCCTGTACTTTTCCGCGCTGGACATCGGCCTGACCCGCCGCGACAAGCTGCGCTTCCTCAAAGGCTATTTCCAGCAACCGATACGACAGATCCTGTGTGAAGAGGCAGCTTTGCTGGCATGGCTCGACGGCAAGGCCAACAAGCTCTACGAGCGTAAACAGCGATACGGGGATGCGCTCTGATGTCGGGTTGGAAGCTGGAACCGGCCTACAGCGAGCTGGCCGATGACTTCGGCAGCCTCGAGGCTGTGTTTGCGCTGCAAGGCGAGCGTTTGACCCGTGACGCGCTCTCGGAGGTCATCCGTGTCGAGCGCAATGGCGTCAACTATTACGTCAAACGGTATGTGGGCGCCGGCAAAGGCTTGCGGCGTTACCTGGGCAAGCCTCGGGTGAAGATGGAATGGCAGAACCTCAAGCGCTTTGCCAAGTGGGGTATCCCCACTGCCGAAGTGGTGGCCTGGGGGCTGGAGCGGCGCGGTGCGGCCTACGCTCGCGGCGCGATGATTACCCGGGAGCTGCCGGGTACCGAGGACTTGTCGGCATTGGCTGAGCGCCACGACCCGAAGCTGGCGGACCGCGCCTGGGTCGATACCGTCAGTCGTCAGCTGGCCCAATACACCCGGACCATGCACGACCACCGCTTCACCCATAATGATTTGAAGTGGCGCAACCTGCTGATCGACGATCAGGCTCGAGTGTTTTTGATCGATTGCCCCAACGGCGATTTCTGGCGCGGTTTCTGGCTCAAGTACCGTATTACCAAGGATCTGGCGTGCCTGGACAAGGTCGCCAAATATCAATTGTCGGCTACACAGCGCCTGCGCTTTTACCTGCAATACCGCAACCGGACCCGGCTCAACGCTGCGGACAAAAAACGCATCCGGCATGTGGTGAGATTTTTCGAGGGACGCGAATGACTGACTTTCTGGCCGCTGAAGACCGTGCGCTGCTTGAGCGCCATGGCCTCGGCACGTTCGAGGCGCTCTGGACCAAACAGCTCGATGCGGTGGACGAACCCAACACCGGTGGCGGCGGCTGGAGCAGCGTGTTTCGGCTGGACCTGGAAGGTCATGGTTTCTACCTCAAGCGTCAAAGCAACTACCTGACCCGCACCTTGCGCGCACCGTTCGGCGAGCCGAGTTTCGCTCGCGAGTTTCGCAACATCTCCCGTTACCGGAAGATGGGCATTCCGGCGCTCGAAGCGGTGTTCTACGGGGAGCGCAAGGTCAATGGCGAGGTCCGCGCGATCCTGCTGACCCGTGCGCTGGACGGTTGGGACGACCTCGACTCGCTGTTGCAGCGCTGGACTCAATTGAGCCCTGAGCAGCACTCGGAAATCCTCAAGGCCAGTGGCGAACTGGCCCGGCAGCTGCACGCCGCACGCCAGGTGCATGGGTGCTTCTATCCCAAGCACATTTTCATGCGCGCCACCGGCAACGGCTATCAGGCTCAATTGATCGACCTGGAAAAGACCCGGCCGCTGCTGTACGGGCAGCGTGACCGAATCAAGGACCTGGAGCCGCTGACGCGCCGTGCGCCCGAGTGGGGCGAGTCGCAACTGCGGCAATTGCTGGCCGCCTATCTGGATCAGCCGCAGGACAGCTCGCTGATCGATAGCTGGCTGCAGCGATTGACTGCGCGGCGCAGCCAAAAGAGGCCGCGCTGATGCGTTTATCCGAACTGAAGACCGCAGGCCGCAATCCCGTTTTGCCGCTGAGCGTTTCGCTGGCCGACGCCGCCGGCCCTGCCGAGTTGCAACTGCTGAGCCTGTTGCGGGTGTTGCCGGGGCAGCGTTATGTCGGTGCCGGCGTCTGGCGTGGCCGGCCGGTGTTGGCCAAATTGCTGGTCGGCAGCAAGGCTGCACGGCATTTTCAGCGCGAACTGGATGGCGTGCGCCTGCTCTCTGCCCAGGGGCTGACCACGCCGCAGCTGTTGGCCGATGGCCTGAAGGACGGCGAGGGTGGCTGGCTGCTGTTTGATTTCCTTGAGCATGCCGAAAGCCTGGGCGACACCTGGATGCAGGTGGAGCAGCAGCCCGTACTGTCCGATGGGCAAGGGGCGGTGCTGGCCGAGGCGTTGGGCGCGATCGGCCAGATGCATCGCAAGGGCCTGTGGCAGGAAGACCTGCACCTGGACAATTTGCTGCGCCAGGGCGGTCGCCTGTACCTGATCGATGGCGCAGGTATCTGCTGCGAGACACCTGGCCAGCCGCTGTCCCGGCAGAAGGTCCTGGAAAACCTCGGGGTGTTCTTCGCCCAGTTGCCGAAGTCGATTGAACCCTTCATTGAAGAGTTGCTGGTGTATTACCTGCTTAGCAACGGCGAACACGCCTTACCCATGGAGGCGTTGCAGAAGCAGATCGACAAGGTCCGCAGTTGGCGCCTCAAGGACTTCCTGATCAAGGTCGGCCGCGAGTGCACGCTGTTCAGCGTCCAGCGCGGAGCCTTCGGGTTACGGGCGATTCGCCGCGAGGAAGTGCCGTCGATGGTGCCTGTGCTGGAGCAGGCCGATGCCTTGCTCGATCAGGGGCACCTGTACAAGACCGGCGGTGCGGCGAGCGTCGGCAAGGTCGAGGTAGATGGCCGCACGCTGGTGATCAAGCGCTACAACATCAAGGGTTTTGCCCACTGGCTCAAGCGCTTCTGGCGTCCGAGCCGGGCCTGGCATTCATGGCGCGAAGGCAACCGCCTGGCGTTCCTCGGGATTGCCACGCCCAAGCCGCTGGCGTTGCTGGAAAAGCGTTTCCTGTGGCTGCGTAGCCGGGCTTACCTGATCACCGAGTACCTGCCGGGGCCGGACATCATCGAGCGTTTTGCGCCGTATGTGGAGCGTGGTGATGCACCGGAAGCCGAACTGGCGGCACTGGATCATCTGTTCGCCGAGTTGATTCGTCTACGCATCAGCCATGGCGACTTCAAGGGGCATAATCTGTTCTGGCAGCAGGATCGCTGGGCGTTGATCGACCTCGATTCGATGTGCCAGCACGGCTCCCTCGGTAGTTTCTCCCCAGCGTATGCAAGGGATCGCGCGCGGTTCATGCGCAATTGGCCTGAAGGCAGTGCCCTTTATCAGGTCATTGATCAGCGGTTGCCCAAGGACATCTCCAGCGCTGCTTAAACCGCTATCGCGAGCAAGCTCGCTCCCACACTGAATCTTTGTCGGGCACATATTTTGTGTGCGACCGAGAACCACTGTGGGAGCGAGCTTGCTCGCGATGAGGCCGGTACTGCCAACCGAGAAAGCAGACAAGTTCTTGTGAACCGTCCTACGCGATCTTGGGAAGTCGTGAACTGTGGCCCAAATCGCCCGGATGCTAGTTTGCCTGACGTTCTCGGAGGGCAGATTGTGACGATCAAAATGGCAGTTTCAGCGGGTGTTTTATCAGTGTCGCTAACGGGTTGCGGGACCGCAGCCACCGTCCTGCAGGATGAAGCCCAAGCCGCGCAGGGGCTGCGTCGGCAAAAGACCTATTGCCAATCCATTCCACGGGTCTACAGCGGCCTCGCCTACGACTTCTGTGTCTTGAATGCACCGCCAGACCCTACGGGTATCCTTGTGCCGCTCGTATTGGTGGACCTGGCCGTGTCTGGCGCGCTGGATACCGTTGTCCTGCCGTACACGATTTACCGGCAAAGCGTGGACGGCAGTATCTCCATCTATTGGCGGCCTGCGCGCGGATAAAAAATGCCGTGAGGTCCCGGCCGTGGTTGCATGCCGCTTGCTGCTAGAGGTTTGCCGCCGCTTTTACGCTATAATCCCGCCCTTTAGCTGTCTCTCGCTCATTGCGAGGGCACATTAATTTTTGAGGCGCTTGCGCCTGCATGCAGACTAAAGAGGCTAGACCCCTGTGGCATTGACGATTCTTGGCCTGTCCGGCGCCCTTAGCCATGATCCTTCCGCAGCCCTGTATATCGACGGCAAGCTGGTCGCGGCGGCTGAAGAGGAGCGCTTCGTACGCGATAAACATGCAAAGAACCGCATGCCCTACGAATCGGCGAAATTCTGCCTGGAACAGGCCGGTATCAAGCCGTCCGACGTTGACGTGGTCGCGATCCCATTCGCACCGATCAGTCTGTTCGGCAAGGCCCGCTGGCAGTACGCCAAGCGTTACTGGTACGCCCCGGACCGTGCACTCGACGCGATCCTGATGGGCAACCGTCGCTACAAGCGCTATCGCAACAAGATCGTCTGGTGCCTGGAGCAACTGGGTTTTGATCCGAAGAAGATCAAGATCGAGCCGGTCGAGCACCACCTTGCCCACGCCTCCAGCGCTTATCACTGTTCCGGTTTCAAAGAGAAAACCGCGATCCTGGGCATCGACGGCAAGGGCGAGTACGCCACGACCTTCTTCGGTTATGGCGAAAACGGCAAGATCCACAAGATCAAGGAATTCTTCGATCCGGACTCCCTCGGCGGCCTGTATGGCGCGATCACCGAGTTCCTCGGTTTCGATATGCTCGACGGTGAGTTCAAGGTCATGGGCATGGCGCCGTACGGCGACGCCAGCAAATATGATTTCTCGCGCCTGGCTTCATTCGAAAACGGCGAACTGGTGATCAACACCGACTACGCCAACGTCATCGGCCTGCGTCGCTACAAAGAAAAGGGCAAGGGTTACTACTTCTCGCCGAAGCTGATCGAGTGGCTGGGTCCAAAGCGCGAAGGCGACATCGCCGACGAGCCTTACATCCACTACGCCGCCAGCATTCAAGCGCTGTTCGAAAAGATTGCGCTGCAGATGATCGACCACTACCTGGGCGACGTGCTCAAGGAAACCGGCAAGCTGGCCTATGCCGGTGGCTGTGCGTTGAACGTCAAGCTGAACCAGAAAATCATCGCCCGCGACGACGTCAAAGAGCTGTTCGTACAGCCGGCGTCCGGTGATGCCGGTACCGCAGTCGGCGCGGCAGCCTATGTGTCCCACGCCCGCGGCGTGCCGGTCGAGAAGATGGAGCACGTCTACCTCGGCCCGTCGTACAGCAACGAAGACGTGATCGCAGCCTGCGCCCGTCACGCCGACAAGCCAACGTGGCGCAAGCTCGACAACATGCCGGAGCAGATCGCCAAAATCATGGTCGATGGCAACCCGGTGGCCTGGTTCCAGGGCCGCATGGAGTTCGGTCCGCGTGCACTGGGCGGGCGTTCGATCATCGGTTGCCCAAGCGTGCCGGGCGTGGCCGACCGCATCAACCACCAGATCAAGTTCCGCGAGCGCTGGAGGCCTTTCTGCCCGTCGATGCTCGACACCGTGGCGCCGCAGATGATCAAGATCGATCACCCCGCGCCGTTCATGACCTTCACTTTCGAAGTGGCGGAAGAGTGGAAAACCCGCGTGCCGGAAGTCGTCCACGAAGACGGCACCTCCCGCGCCCAGGTGCTCAAGCGCGAATACAACCCGCGCTACTACGACATGATGAAAGCGCTGGAAGTGCTCACCGGCAACGGCGTGTCGCTCAACACTTCGCTCAACCGTCGCGGCGAACCGATGATCTGCTCGCCGACCGATGCGCTGAATATGTTCTTCGGCTCGGATCTGCAGTACCTGATCATGGAAGACATCCTGGTGGTCAAAGAGGGCGCAAACGCTTATGACTCGCTCGGCTGAACGCCATGTGCTGCAGTTCTGCCACGGCTATGACGGGCCGTTCCTGGACTGCGCACGGCAGTACGCCAGCCTGTTCGCGGGCACCGGTTATCGGGTGACCACGGTCTTTCTGACCGGGGCTGCCGATAGCGAGGTGGCCGCAGCGTGTGCTTCCGATGAAGTGTTGTTCATGGAATACAGCTCCAAGGCCATTCGTGGCCTGAAGCTGGGTGCCATCGGCGATCTGCGCAAGATCGCCGCGTCGCGCAACTTCAGTTTCTGCATCGCCCATCGCTTCAAGCCGATCTACATCGCCTTGCTCGGCACTTCGTTGCCGGTGATTGGCGTGCACCACGCGTTTGACGATTACAAACGCGGCACGCGCAAGCTGTTCGCGCATATTTTCCGCAAGCGTCTGAGCCTGCTCGGGGTGTCCGATGCGGTGCGCGACGACATGCGCCAATGCCTGCCGAAATGGCCGGCGACGCGTATTCAAACCCTTTACAACCGCATTGACGTGCCTGCGCTGCAAGCCAGTCAGGTTTCCGCTCGCGAAGCTCGGGAAACCCTCGGTCTCTCGGCTGATGCGTGGATTGTCGGCAACGTTGGCCGACTGCACCCGGACAAGGATCAGGCTACTCTGCTGCACGGTTTTGCTGCGGCGTTGCCGGGGCTTCCGGGTAACAGCCAACTGGTGATTCTCGGCAAGGGGCGTCTGGAGCAGGATCTCAAGGAGCTGGCTCGGGAGCTGGGTATCGGTGATCGGGTGCTGTTCCTCGGTCAGGTGCCGGACGCGCGTAATTACTTCCGCGCCTTTGATGTATTTGCCCTGAGTTCCGATCACGAACCGTTCGGCATGGTGCTGCTGGAGGCAATGGCTGCTGGCGTACCCTTGCTCGCCACAGCGTGTGGCGGGGCGAAGGAAGTGGTCGAAGGCGTGGGCATTCTGTTCCCGCTCGGCGATGCTGAACACCTTGCACAAGGCCTGCAACATTTGGCGGGTATGGATGATCAACAGCGCCGTCAATGCGCCGAGATGATGCTCGATCGCTTGCGTGAGCGTTTCTCCGACCGTGCGGTGCGCGACACCTTCTGGCGTCTGCCGCAAGTTACCGATCTGGCACCGAGGGGCTGATGCTCAACCGACTCCAAGGCTGGCGCGAACGTGGCTGGTCGCCCGTTGACGCCTCTACCTACGCAAAAGCCTGGCAGCAATTTGGCGGAAGCGTCGCGACTCACCCTCTGGTGGTCGAACGACTGGCGGATCTTGCCGGCATCCCGGTGCGATACTTGGCCTGGGAGCAACTGGGCGAAGTCAAGGCCGCGATCCCGACCTGGGGCCGCGATGTGGCGCTGTCCAAGGATGTGCTCAAGCGCAACGGCAAAAAAGGCCTGTTCGATCTCGGCAATGCCGAGCTGATTTTGCCGGCTGCCGCTGATGTTCAGGCTCCTCTGCGCCATCGTGCACGCTACTTGTCGGCACTCAACGAAACCCGCTTCAGCGGCATGAAGCTGCAGACAGAACAACTGGCCATGGCCCGTACCCCGGAAGAACTGTCGAAGAAGTTTCGCTACAACCAGCGCCGCGAATTGCGTCTGCTGGAAGAGGCGGGCGGTGTGGTGCGTCCGGTCGGCGAATTTTCCAGCGCTGAATTGGCGGCGATCTACTGTGATCTGTTCCAGCGTCGTTGGGGGTTCCCGGCTACCGGCGCTGCGCGCATGGCCGAAGTCCTCGAACTGCTGCGCGAGTTGCTGATCGGTTCGGTGATCTTCCTCAACGATGCGCCGATTGCGATTCAACTGGTGTACCGCGTCGAAGCACCGGAATGGATCAGCGTCGAGTACATCAACGGCGGCGTTGATCCCGAAACCCGCGAATTCAGCCCCGGTAGCGTATTGAGCTTCATCAATACGCAAAGCGCCTGGGAGCATGCCCGGGCGCAGGACAAACCGTTGCGCTTTTCCTTCGGTCGCGCCGACCGTGAATACAAGGATCGCTGGTGCAACCCCGTGCCGGTCTTCACCGTATGAGCCAAACCATGAGCCGCAAACAGCAACTGCTCAAGCGCCATCGGCGCAATAAACGTATCGGCCTGCTGATTGCGCTGGTGCTGTTGATCGTCATGGGGGTGCTGGTGGCCTGGTGGTTGCCGCTGGTGCTGGCGGTTCTGGGTTGGGTTGCCCACGAAGCCTGGTTTGCCGACCACCTGTTCTACTCACCGAAAGACGATTACCAGTACAGCTTTCCCCCCTACACGCCCCAGCCCAAGGTGCACCTGAACGGTGAACATTTGCGGCTGGACGAGGGCGTGATGCTGGTCGACGATGCGACGCTGGTGCTGGCCCTGCGGGTGAAAAGCACCTGGCTGGGACGTTTTATCGATCCAGTGGTCGAGTTGGTGGGGGGCGAAAACCCTGACCGACAAACCTTCGAACGAGGCGTAAACGGCCTGCGTTACCTCAATCTCAGTGGTCAGGCTCAGGCGCTGTCGCGTGGTGAGCTGCGCTTGCGCGGGCGTTTCTGTCGTGTGTTCGGTGAGCCTGTGCTGTGGGCACTGGAACATCCGGATTATCGGCGTCAAAGGGTGATGGTCATCGCGCCCCATGCCGATGATGCCGAGCTGGCAGCCTACGGTTTGTACAGCCAGGCCGACGAAACCTGGATCGTCACGCTGACAGCGGGCGAAATCGAAGCCGAACACTACCGGCAGATGGGACTGAACAAGGTCGATGCGGCCCGCTTGAAAGGCCGCCTGCGCACCTGGGACAGCATCACCGTGCCACGTTGGGCCGGTGTACCCGAGGCCCGCTGCGTACAACTGGGTTATTTCTGCCTGCAACTGGCGAGCATGCAGGCTGCGCCTGCGGTGGCCGCGGGATCGCGGGAAGCGGACCTGGGCGATACCCGGCTGTTCCGTCAGTTGAATCCTTTCACGCTGCCGGGCGATGCCGATGGCGCGCCGACCTGGAACAATCTGCTGGCGGATCTGCGTGAGTTGCTGCTGCGGGCCCGCCCCGAGGTCATTGTCCTGCCGCATCCGACCCTCGATCCGCATCCCGACCATGTCTGCGCCCAGGCGGCAGTTCTCGAAGCCTTGCAAGGCCTGGACTGGCAGCCGACCACGCTATTGGGCTATGCCAACCACCTGCACGACAACGACCGCTGGCCGATGGGTGATACCGGTGATGGCATCGCCTTGCCGCCGGCCTTCGATCCGGCCCAGCCGATGCAGCCTTATTGCCTGCCCTTGCCGCTGGAGCAGCAGCGAGACAAGGCCATGGCGTTGGGCATGATGCACGACTTGCAATCGGCGATGCCGTTCAAGCGTCGCTTGCGTCGGTTGATACAACGTTTGTTGGCCGGCCGGTTGCCGTCCACCTATGGCCAGAACGAATTCTTTCGCAAGGCCGTCCGGCGCCACGAGCTTTTGTGGTCCATCAAGCACACACCAGGCAATGTTTCTCAGCGGGGAGAGTTATGAGTCAGCGGTCAAAGGTCCTGCAACTGCAGCCTGACTACAACGTCAAAGCCCATGATTTCGCCGACCTCGCGGAGCAAATCGTCAAGGCCCTACCCGGTGATCGCTATGAAGTGACCGCCGCGTTTCTGCGCGGCAAACCCGGGCCGGGCGAAGCAGTGAGCCGAGCCGACCGTTCGGTGTACTTCGAATTTTCCGACAAATCCCTCAAGGGCATGCGCCTGCGGGCCATGTGGCAGCTGTACAAGTTCTGCCGTCGGGAAAAATTCGATGTAGTGATCTGCAACCGCTTCAAGCCGGTGAACATGATGCTGGCGCTCAACCGCTGGTTGAAAGTGCCGCTGTGCATCGGCATTTCCCACGGCTTTGGCGAGTACGACCGTTTTTACCGGCGCCGCCAGACCCAGCGCCTGATTGATCGTCACTGGCGCTTCGTCGGCGTGTCGCCAGCGGTGAAACAGTATCTGCTGGACTGTGACTGTGGCTTCACCGATCAGAATACCTATGCCATCACCAATGCCATCGACATCGAGCAGGCCGAAGGTCTGCAACACAGTCGTGAAAAGGCCCGTGAAATGCTGGGCATCGATCCGTCGGTGCGGCTGATCGGTGCGTTGGGGCGACTGGTGCCGGTCAAGGGCCATATCTATTTGCTGCAGGCCTTCGCGGCACTCAAGGACAAATACCCCAATACCCAACTGGCGATCATTGGTGCCGGCCGCGAAGAGTCGCGCCTGGCCGCGGAAATCGACCGCCTCGGCCTCAGCGGTCGCGCCCATTTGCTGGGGTTCAAGGAAATTGCCCTGCAGTACATTCGGGCTTTCGACATCTGGACCATGCCTTCCTTGGCCGAAGGCCTCGGGCTGGCGCTGCTCGAAGGCATGAGCGGGCATTTGCCGGTGATCGCCTCGAACGTGCCGGCCATGTTGCCGCTCATCGAGGGGGCCGGTGGCCTGGCGATTACGCCGAAGGATGTGCCGACGCTGCAGGCGGCGCTGGACACTTACCTTGGCCTTTCGGATGACGAGCTCAAGGCCAAGGGCGAGCAGTCCTTCCGTTATCTGCAGCAACACCATGACATTGAGGAGTTCCGTCGCGAATACCTCAATCTGATCGATTCCGGCCTGGAACAGGCCCGCAAGGAGCAGCCATGAACGACGCGCAACCCATCGTCACGGTCATCATCGCGTCGTACAACCACGCTCCTTACATCGAGGAAAGCATTCTCAGCGTCCTCAACCAGACCTATCGGAACATCGAGTTGCTGGTGGTCGACGACGGCTCAAAGGATGACAGCGTCGCGCGGATCAAGGCATTGCAGGCCATCCATGGCTTCGACTTCCGGGTTCAGGAAAACCAGGGGCTGACCAATACCCTCAACGGTGCAATTGCCCGGGCCAAGGGCAACCTGATCGTGCCGTTCGGTTCGGATGACATCATGTTGCCGGAGCGAATCGCCACTCAGGTCGCGCATATGGAGGGCAAGCCCGAGGTCGGCATTTGCGCCGGTAACATCGAACTGATCGATGCCGACGGCAATCTCTACCCCGAGAAGCGCCAGCGTCGGGATGTGCCGTTCCGTCGTCTGGATTTCGACGACATGTTCCTCGAGCGCAAGCCCTATCCTCCGGCACCCACCCTGATGATCCGCCGCGAAGCGCTGGACAAGGTGGGTGGTTTCGACCCGACCATTCGCCTGGAAGACTTGCTGATCGAGCTGAAGGTGACCCATGCCGGTTACTTCATCGACGGTCTGAATGTGTTGATGGCGCGCTATCGCAAGCACGCCACCAACTCCTACAAGAATCACCGCTTCATGATCGATAGCATCCTGCGCACCTACGCGCTCTTCAGCGATCACCCGCTGTATGACGAGGTGCGCTACAAGTTTCTCAATTCCATGTTCCTCAAGACCGCCAACCGTGATCGCAAGCTGGCGCGGGAGTTGCTGGCGCAGATTCCGTTCAAGGCCTGGAACAAGAAAACCTGGCGTGGACTGGGCCGGATGTATTTCTCACGGCTGGAGAAAGACTGAGCCGGAGGCTGGATTCAAGGAGGGGAAGGCGGGCATTGTCCTCGGTGACATGCCCCGGCAATGGCTCAACGTTGTTGAGCTGTTTCCTCCGGAAGTTCTTTCCTCGGCTTCCTGTTTTGGCGCAACCAGTGCAGGGTTTTCTTGCCGGCATTGATACCGGGCTTTTCGATGTACAGGTAAGTCAGGCTGCTGATGATGATCAGCAGGCAACTGCACACGGCCAGCAACGGCAGGAAGACCCAGGCTTGCCGGACGTCAAGGTGCAATATCGGCGGCAGCCGCTGCACCAGTACCCAGAGCACGAAACCGTGCAGCAGATACGTGCTGTAGCTGATTTCCCCCAGCCAGCGGATGCTGCGTGGTCTCAGGGCGCCGAACAAGGTATTGCCGGACGCCACGATCACAAAGAACAGTGAAAGCAGCAGCAGCGCTCCCAGGTTGAATGCCCGGTTGAACGCCGTAAAGGCGATCGCCAATGCGAGCAGGGCGATGATGCCCGCCAGCGGAGACAGGCTCCAGGCGACGCATTGTGGACGGCGAATCCAGTACGCCGCAGCGATGCCGCCGAGGAAGCTGGCCAGGAAGTGCTTCTTCAGCGAGTGTTCCCAGCCGACCACCTGGTACAGGGTATAGATGCCGATGAGGCACAGCACCGTCTGCATCCAGCCGCCGCGATAAATGAACACCATGGCGGCCAGTGGCAGGGCCAGATAGAAAAACAACTCGTACCCCAGCGTCCAGGTGACGTTGGAGATCAGCATGCCGGTCTGGTGGTACTGGTTGACGTCTGGCCGGTCGAAGATCAGCCAGGCCAGGGTCTGGCCAATGAGTTGGGTGCCGGAGTCCTTGAGTTCCCAGTCCTGCAAATAGAACACGCAGACAAACACGATTAACATCAGCGGCAGGTAGAGCGGGTAGAGGCGAAACAGCCTCGATACCGCAAATGCCAGCCAGTCGTGTTGCCGTCCGTGGGTGAGCAAGCGGTTCCAGAACAGAAAGCCGGTGATCATGAAAAAGAGGGCGACGCTACCCTGGCCGAGCTGCGAGTAGAAGTTGCTCGGTGGAAAATCCATCACGCCGGTTTGCAGAAAGATCCAGGTAATGATCGAGTGGTGCACGAACACGCCGAAGGCCAGATACCCGCGTAAGCCGTCGATGCCGGCAAAGCGGCTTTCGCCGCAATGCTCCAGCTCTCGGGGGATTCTCGGCACGCTGCGCAACAGTAGCGCAGCGGTCGCGATGGCGAGCAGGTAGGCCGCCATCGCGATAAGCGGGTTGGTTTCTGTCATCAGTGAGCCTGGGCCGGAGGACTCCCGGCCAGCACGTGCCTGTGCAAATTATCCACGTCGGCTTTCGAGGCCGTCGCGGCGTATCCCAGCAGCAGTGCTTCGAAGTGATCCTCGAACAACCAATGCCGATCAGATGCGTAGCGCTGCATGTGGCGCAGGTTACGCCGACGCAGGGAAGGGCTCAATGCCGAGGGGTGAATTCGCAGGTCGGCCAGGTCGATCAGGCCGAACTCGCCGTCCTCCAGCACCAGCACATTGCCCAGGTGCAGGGAGCGGAAGTAGACCCCTTGCTGGTGCAGTTGAGCCATGAATTTGCCGAAGCGCTCCACCAGTGCCTGGCGTACCGCCGGGGCGGTGATGCCTTGCAGGATCTGGCGCAGCGTGTTGCCCGGCAACGGGGAGTAATGCACGGCGGTGCTGCCGTCTTCGAACCGGTAAAGGTCGAGGATGTGCGGTGTCGGGATGCCCATGCCGCGCAGTTGCACGCTATTGACGGCAAAACGATCGGAGTAGGGCGTGAAACTGCCCGAGGTATACCAGCGACGGCGACGGAACAGCTTGAGAAAACTGCCATCGCTCAGGCGCAGGACCTTGGGGCCCAGACCATCCTCTTCGATGACCCTGGCATCGGCAGTCAGCTGTTGCAGGGCGCTTGGTGTCGCCGTCTTGATCGGTGTGTCCAGCAGGCGCCGGGCCCGCTGATTGATGCTCAATGCGGCAATCAGCGCCAAGGGGATCCACAGCAGGAACCAGTGTTCCTTGGGGCGAGAGATGATCCCGCCACCCTCGGTCAGGCCTGCACCGATACCGAAGGCCAGCCAGGCTGAGGCAATGATAAACAGCGGTTGCACGCGATGGCGTCGGCTGCTGATGAAGCCCCATGCGAGAAAGAACAGCCATGGCAGCAGGCCGATAATGCCGACGTAGTAGAGCACGCCCAGGGCAAAGCTATGGGGTTCCTGAAGACTGTAGCCGACGCCGGGGTCCAGTCTCAGTGCGGCGTTGTAGCCGTGCCCGATCCATGGGTGCTCAGCGATCCTGTTCAGGGTCAATTGCCAGAGCTCGATGCGGAAGGAACTGCCTCTTTCGAAGATTTTCTCCGCAAACAACGCGAAAGTCGCCGTACCGGCGAAGAACATGGCGCCAAGCATGAAGACCGAGCGTCGATTCCAGCAGATGAAACACAGCCAAAGCGCAGCCAGCGTCAGTGCAACCAGTGGGGTCCTGGAACCGGTGGCCAGCACTGCGGCGAACATGATCGCCATCGCCGGTACGCTCAGCCAAAGTACCTGGCGTCGCTTGCACGTCATGCTCAGGCTCAGCCAATAGGTACAAAAAAAGCCGAAAACGTGGGAGCTGAGCAGTGGATTGTCAAATGCGCCTACACCGATCAGGCGCATTTCCGGTTGGTAGATCTGGTCGAACCTGTACAGGTTGTAGGCAGAGATGACCAGTGCCACCGTCGCGGCGCAGAACAGCAGGGGCTGGATGATTTCACTGCGAAAGCGCACCAGCAGGTAGCAGCCAACGAACAGTAACAAGGTGTGCAATGGCGGTTTGAACTGGCCAAAGTCGATGTCGTCGTCTGGCCTCCAGCTCAGGCTGAGCAGTGCCCACGCCATAAATAGCAGGACTGCAATGACGATCGGCTCGCGCAGCAACTCTTTGCCGAGCCGCGGCCGCAGGCACAGTGCAAAGAGTGCCGGAATGCTGAACAGGCCATAATAAAGCTTGTGATGCACACTGCGCCCCGGCAGGAAAAACAGCGCACAAAGCAGCAACAAATAACCGAGCGGAAGGATCCACAAACAAATGAAATCGAAGATTCTGTTGGACGTGCTGTTCAAAACGTTTAATTGCATGCTGGGTAACTTATTCCTGAATTGAGCGACCATACCAAGGCAGGGACATCTGGTGGCTGTTTGACGCGCCACAATACACAGACTGTATGCGATTGCCAGAACCCTGGGGAAGCTGTGGTAAAGTCAGCGTCCTTTTCATCGACATTCGCGTGATATGACCGACTCCAGTCTCTGCGCAAGCCCATCGAGCTTGAAAATCTACTTCCGCCTGCTCGGCTATGTCCGGCCGTATATCAGCCTGTTTCTGATCAGCATCGTCGGTTTTCTGATTTTCGCTTCGACACAGCCAATGCTGGGCTACATCCTCAAGTACTTCGTCGACGGTCTATCCAATCCTGAAGCGGTGCTGTTTCCAACAGTGCCCTACCTGCGGGATCTGCAACTGCTGCAGGCGGTGCCATTGTTGATCATCCTGATCGCCGCGTGGCAGGGGTTGGGGTCGTACCTGGGCAACTACTTCCTGGCCAAGGTTTCCCTGGGCCTGGTCCATGACTTGCGGGTCCAGTTGTTCAACAACCTGCTGGTGTTGCCAAACCGGTATTTCGACAAGCATAACTCGGGGCACCTGATTTCACGTATCACCTTCAACGTGACCATGGTCACGGGGGCGGCAACAGATGCGATCAAGGTCGTAATCCGTGAAGGCATGACGGTGATCTTCCTGTTTGCCTCGCTGTTGTACATGAACTGGCGCCTGACGCTGGTCATGGTCGCCATCCTGCCGTTGATCGCCCTGATGGTGCGCACGGCCAGCAAGAAATTCCGCAAGCAGAGCAAGAAAATCCAGCTGGCCATGGGGGACGTGACGCATGTGGCGTCCGAAACGATCCAGGGCTATCGCGTGGTGCGCAGCTTCGGCGGTGAAAAGTACGAAGAGAAACGCTTCTTCGATGCCAGCCAGGGCAACACCGACAAGCAATTGCGCATGACCCGCACCGGCGCCATCTACACGCCGTTGCTGCAACTGGTGATCTACACCGCCATGGCCGTGCTGATGTTCCTGGTGCTGTTCCTGCGGGGCGATGCGTCGGCCGGCGACATGGTGGCCTACATCACTCTGGCTGGCCTGCTGCCCAAGCCGATTCGCCAGCTGTCCGAAGTCAGCTCGACCATCCAGAAGGGCGTGGCCGGCGCTGAAAGTATCTTCGAGCAACTGGATGTCCAGCCTGAAGTCGATACCGGCACCGTCGAGCGTGATGTGGTCAGCGGTCGCCTGGATGTGCGCAACCTCAGCTTTACCTACCCTGACACCGAGCGTCAGGTGCTCAATGACATCAGTTTCTCGGTCGAGCCCGGGCAAATGGTGGCCTTGGTGGGACGTTCGGGCAGCGGCAAGTCGACCCTGGCCAACCTGATTCCGCGTTTCTATCACCACGACAAGGGCGAAATCCTGATCGATGGCGTCGAAGTGGAGCAGTACAAGCTGTTGAACCTGCGTCGGCATATCGCCCAGGTGACTCAGCACGTGACCCTGTTCAGCGATACCGTGGCCAACAACATCGCCTATGGCGATCTGGCTGGCGCACCCCGTGAAGACATTGAAAAGGCGGCCAAGGATGCCTACGCGATGGACTTCATCGCTCAATTGCCTGAAGGCCTGGACACCCAGGTCGGGGAAAACGGCGTGCTGCTGTCCGGTGGGCAGCGCCAGCGCCTGGCGATTGCCCGGGCACTGTTGAAGAATGCTCCGCTGCTGATCCTCGATGAGGCGACTTCGGCGCTCGATACCGAGTCCGAGCGGCATATTCAGGCAGCCCTGGACCAGGTCATGAAAGGTCGCACCACGCTGGTGATCGCTCACCGCCTGTCGACCATCGAGAAGGCCGACCTGATCCTGGTCATGGATCAGGGGAAAATCGTCGAGCGCGGCACCCATGAACAACTGCTGGCGCAAAACGGCTACTACTCGCGCCTCAACGCGATGGGCCTAGACGCCCCGGCCGAAGACATCGCCTGACCCCGAAAGGGCGAGCCTGGCTCGCCCTTTCGCACTCCCGTCGAAACCGGTCAGCCACTACCGTGACTTTGATGATTTCGCCTAGCGGGTTTATTGCTCAAAAAATGAGCGAAAAATGCTGGCGAATCATCCCGTTGCAGCCACCGCACTAGCCGACACCAACCCTGTGTTAATATCGCGCCCCTGTTCATTCTGTATGTGGGTTGCACCATGAAGTTGTCCATGCCGCGATTCGATCAAGCCCCTGTCTTGGTAGTCGGCGATGTCATGCTCGACCGTTACTGGCATGGTGGTACCTCACGGATTTCTCCTGAGGCACCGGTGCCGGTGGTCAAGGTCGATCACATCGAAGACCGCCCGGGCGGTGCTGCCAACGTTGCCTTGAACATTGCCGCCCTGGGGGCTCCGGCTTCGCTGGTCGGTGTCACCGGTGACGATGAAGCCGCCAACAGCCTGGTCAACAGCCTCAAGGGCGCCGGCGTGCGGGCCATCTTCCAGCGCATTGCGCACCAGCCGACCATCGTCAAGCTGCGGGTCATGAGCCGTCACCAGCAATTGCTGCGTATCGACTTCGAAGAACCCTTCGCCACCGACGCGCTGGCGCTGGCCGCGCAGGTCGATGAGTTGCTCGAAGGCATCAAGGTGCTGGTGCTGTCCGACTATGGCAAAGGCGCGCTGAAAAACCATCAGGCGCTGATCCAGGCTGCCCGTGCCCGCGGCATTCCGGTGCTGGCCGATCCCAAGGGCAAGGATTTCTCGATCTACCGTGGTGCGAGCCTGATCACGCCAAACCTCAACGAATTCGAAACCATCGTCGGTGGTTGCGCCGATGAGCACGAATTGGTGAGCAAGGGCGCGCAACTGATGCACGACCTGGACCTCGGTGCCTTGCTGGTGACCCGTGGCGAGCACGGCATGACCTTGCTGCGCCCGGATCATCCAGCGCTGCACTTGCCGGCCCGGGCCCGTGAAGTGTTTGACGTGACCGGTGCCGGCGACACAGTAATTTCCACCCTGGCGGCCGCGATTGCTGCGGGTGAGGAGTTGCCCCACGCGGTGGCCCTGGCCAACCTGGCGGCCGGTATTGTGGTCGGCAAGCTCGGTACGGCGGCCATCAGTGCGCCTGAACTGCGTCGTGCGATTCAGCGTGAGGAAGGTTCCGAGCGTGGAGTGCTGGGCCTTGAGCAGTTGTTGCTGGCGGTCGATGATGCCCGCGCGCACAACGAGCGGATCGTGTTCACCAACGGTTGCTTCGACATCCTGCACGCCGGTCATGTGACCTATCTGGAGCAGGCGCGGGCCCAAGGCGATCGCCTGATCGTGGCGATCAACGACGATGCATCGGTCAGCCGCCTGAAAGGGCCAGGCCGTCCGATCAACAGTGTCGACCGGCGCATGGCCGTACTGGCCGGCCTGGGTGCGGTGGACTGGGTGATCAGCTTCTCGGAAGGCACCCCGGAAAACCTGCTGAGCGCGGTCAAGCCGGACGTGCTGGTCAAGGGCGGCGACTACGGCATCGACCAGGTGGTCGGCGCGGACATCGTGACGGCCTATGGCGGTACCGTGAAAGTGCTGGGGCTGGTGGAAAACAGCTCGACCACCGCGATTGTCGAGAAGATCCGCAAGTCTGAATAATCTGCGGCCACCTGTGGCGAGGGGGCTTGCTGTGGCGAGGGGGCTTGCCCCCGTTGGGTTGCGAAGCGACCCTAAAACCTGCAACTGCGGGGTATCAGGTACACCGCATGCACGGGTTCTACGACTGCTTCGCAGCCGAACGGGGGCAAGCCCCCTCGCCACAAGAATCCACGTGATCTTCCTATCGTGCCGCTTTACGCGGCACTATTTTCTTCAGCAACAGCTTGGCCTTCCCGCGTAACCGCGCCAGGCCCGAATCCTTCCCCGGCGGGGTCAGGCCCTGCTGCCTCACCCAGTCCTTCCAGCGAATTCGCTCGTCGCGAACCAGCCAGCCTTCCTGTCGGGCAAAACTCTCGGCCAGGTACAGTCCGCGCGTGCTGGCGGGACACAGCTGATCCTTTTTCAAGGTGTAGAGCTCAGCCATCGGGTGGCCGTCCTGCAAGGGCATCAAGTACAGATCGGGGCGCTTGCGGTCGAGGCGGGCGACGAGTTGATCGCCTTCCAGTCGTTCATCGACATGGAACAGGCTCAGGGATTTGGCTTCCTTGGGAACGTCCAGGCGCAAGTCGTAGATCAGTTGCAGTGACGCCGTTGGCAAATGCACGTAAGCCCGCGGACGCTCCATCAGCATCAGGTTGGCGCAACGTACCGGTCGCGCCGAGCCAGACAGTGGCGACAAGCGAAACGGCAGGGCTTCACGGTAATGCAGGGCGGCCGAGTAGGGCGCTGGCAGCCAGGTGTCGTTGAACCGCCCACCGAGCCAGCCTTCCGGGGTTTCCAGCAGGCATTCTTCGGCTATCTCCTGGATCGCCGTGTGCAAGGGCAGATTCAGTTCATGGGCGGGCACGTAACCGGAGATCAGCTTGAGTACCACATCGCCACGGTCCTGCCGGCGTTGGCGCACCAGCACCCAATAGTCGCGATTCTGCCAATGCAGGGTCAGGCGCACCGAAACCCCGAGGTTGGCCAACTCCAGGGCAAACCGTTCGCTGTCGCCAACCGTCACCGGCCGACGACGTTGCAGGGTCTGGGAGAAATTCAGCGGCCTGCCGACGCTCTGATAAGCCAGGCCTTCGGGGGTCGCTTCGACGAATAACGGCAGGGTCTTGAAGTTGCTCGGGTTCTTTCTGATGAGCGTACGCGACATGTCGGCTCCTGCTTAAGGCCGCGTGAGCGGCGTCAGTGGCTACGTAGGACCTGGGCAACGGTCGCGACATTGTGGGCGAGGTGCAGCGGATTGATGGTCCCGACAATAGCACTGGCAACACCCGGATGTTCAAACAACAACTCGAAACTGGCGCGCACCGGATCCACGCCCGGACTCAGGCAGACATGACCACTGGCGAGGGCTTTCTTGACCAGAATGGCTTTGCCGTGTGCAGCAGCATAGTCAATGACGGCCTTCTCGTTTTGTTCGTTCAGATTGTAGGTGACCATCGCGCAATCGCCTTGCTCCAGTGCCTTGAGGCCACCGTCGACGGTTTTGCCGGAAAAGCCGAAGCCGCGAATCTTGCCTTCGGCCTTGAGCGCGGCGAGGGTGTCGTAGACTTCGCAGTCATTGAGGATCGCCAGGTCGTTACCATCGGAGTGCACCAGCACCAGGTCGATGAAGTCGGTTTCCAGGCGTTGCAGACTGCGTTCCACCGACATACGAGTGTGCGCGGCGCTGAAATCGTGACGGGACTGGCCGTCGGCAAACTCCTCGCCGACCTTGCTGACAATCACCCAATCCTGACGCTGACCGCGCAGCAACGGGCCGAGGCGTTCTTCGCTGCGACCATAGGCCGGGGCGGTGTCGATCAGGTTGATGCCCAGGTCGCGGGCGAGTTTGAGCAGCCTGCGTGCTTCATCGTCATCGGGAATCTGAAAGCCGTTGGGGTACTTCACCCCTTGGTCGCGGCCCAGTTTCACGGTGCCCAGGCCCAGGGGTGAAACCAGCAGGCCGGTGCTGCCCAACGGGCGATGCAGGTCGTGCAGGGTCGGTTGGCTCATGGCAGCAGTTGCTCCCAGGCCGGTACGCCCATCGGCGGCTTCGGCAGTTCAGGCAGTGCTGCCGGGTGGCTTGGCTGGATACCGTCGCGGGTCAGGCTGGCGATCACCCGGTCGGCGAAGTCCGGGGCCAGGGCGAGTTTGGTCGGCCAGCCCACCAGCAGTCGGCCTTCCTCGGCCACAAAGGCGTTGTCGGGGCGGGTCAGGCCTGATTGCAGCGGTTCGGCGCGATCCACGCGCAAGGTGGCCCATTGCACTGTGCTCAGGTCGATCCATGGCAGCAATTGACCTAGTTCTTTCTGTGCGGTGGCGATCTGCTCGGCGGGCTCACGGGTCACGCCTTCGGATTCCGCGATATCGCCGCCCAGGTACCAGACCCATTGGCCATCCGCCGCCGGGTGCGTGGTCACGGTGATGCGCGGTTTGGTGCCACCACCCAGGCAGTGGGCGTACAGCGGTTTGAGGCTTGGCCCCTTGGCGATGATCATGTGCAACGGGCGGCGCTGCATGGCGGGCTGGCTCAGGCCCAGCGTTTCAAGCAATGCCGCGGTTCCGGCGCCGGCGCTCAGGACGATGCGTTGGGCACGGATCTCGCGCTCGTCCACCTTCAGGCCGACCAGCACGCCGCCTTCGAGCAGCGGCTCGATCTTCTGCCCGGCGAGCAAGCCATCTCCGGCCAGATCGGCCAGGCGCTGGATCAGGCTTGGCACGTCGACCACCAGTTCCGCCAGGCGATAGACCTTGCCCTTGAAACGTTTGTCTTGCAGGGCTGGCGGCAATTGCTCGCCCTTGACCTGATCGACGCGGCCGCGCACGGCTTTGCTGGCGAAGAAACTGGTGAGGTTGCCGGCGAGGGTGCCAGGGGACCAGAGGTAATGGGCTTCGGACAACAGTCGCACCCCGGACAGGTCCAGTTCGCCGTCGCCAGCCAAGGCTTCACGCCAGCGGCGCGGCATGTCGGCGATGGCTTCCGAGGCGCCGGTCAGGGCGCCATGCAGCGCGTATTTGGCGCCCCCGTGGATGATGCCCTGGGACTTGACACTCTGCCCGCCGCCGAGGCTGGCGCTTTCCACCAGCACGGTCGAAAAACCCTGGCGACGCAGGCGCGCATTCAGCCAGAGGCCGGCGACACCAGCGCCGACAATCAGCACGTCGGTGGAAATAACGGATGGCATTCGGCGACCTCTGTGTTCAAGACGAGGGCGCAGTATACAGACTCGAAGATTGGAGGGGCTGACGCCAGTACTCTCGAGTCAACGAGTAACCCTGTGGGAGCGAGCTTGCTCGCGATAGCGGTGGGTCAGTCAACATTGATGCTGAATGCCATGCCGTCATCGCGAGCAAGCTCGCTCCCACAGGGGGGGGCGTGTTTCGAGCTCTAGTGCCCGGCAGTCTTGGAGAAGAGCTGGATGACCACAACACCCAGCACAATCAGCGCCATCCCCATCATCGCCGGCACGTCCAGCTTCTGCCCATAGATAAACAGCGCTGCGATGCTGACCATCACGATCCCCATGCCGGCCCACACGGCGTACGCCACGCCCACCGGAACGCTGCGCACCACCAGGGTCAGCATCCAGAAGGCGATCCCGTACCCGACGATGACCAGCACCAGTGGCAGCGGGGTGCTGAAGCCTTTGACCGCTTTCATCGAAACAGTGGCAATCACTTCGGCGCAGATGGCAATGGCCAGGAAGTAGTAAGCGGTCATGGGTCAATCCTCGTGTGAAGTGTTGCTCTCTGAGGTCGGCATTCTAGAGATTCGCCAGATGCGGTAAAGTCATTACCTATCTGTTTGAGAGATGGGTTGAGCCATGAGCATGCAATGGAATCTGGAGCAGCTGCGGTTGTTTGTGAGCGTAGCGGAGCAGCGTTCGTTTTCTGCTGTGGCGCGCGATCAGCGCAAGGCGCAGTCGGCGGTCAGCAGTTCGATAGCGTTGCTGGAAGAAGACCTGGGCGTCAGCCTGTTCGACCGCAGCAGCGGCCGTCAGCCGAAACTCACTGAAGCCGGCACGGCTTTGCTGGACGAAGCGCGGGAAGTGTTGCGCCAGTGCGAACGGCTCAATGGCCGGGCGCTGGCGATGATGCGCGGGCAGGAAGCTCGACTGCGTGTGGCACAGGATGAGGCGATGCCTTATCAGCCGATCATCGAAAGCTTCGAAGCCCTGGCGGAAAAATTCCCCAGTCTTGAAGTGCAACTGACCAGCGCTGCCCAAGGCGATGTCGCGCGCAAGCTGGTGGAGCGGCGCGCCGATCTGGGGTTGCTGTTCTTTCACGATCAGATTCCCGAGGCACTTGAGCGGCGGGTGCTGGGCAGCGTGGAAATGGTCACGGTGTGCGGCAAGGATCATCCGTTGGCGCGCAAGGGCGCAGTGGACGGCCAGCAACTGGCGCAACATCGGCAGTTGCTGATGTCCACAGAGTCGAGCATTTATCCCGGCAGTGATCCGGCCAGCCCGCAGGTCTGGCGCGCCGACAGCTTTTATGTGATGGCCGAATGGCTGGTGCGCGGCCTCGGCTGGGCCTGGTTGCCACGCCACGTGGTGCAGTACCCGACCTATCAGAACCAGATGGTCGAACTGGTCAGCGAATGGACCCCGCCGGCCCTGGTGGTGGAACTGGTATGGCGCCGGGATGAACCGCTCGGTCCGGCCGCGCGCTGGCTCGCCGAACGTTTTGCCGTGCACTTGCAGACGATAGGCGAAAAAAGCCGATAAACTCCGCCGCCATGAATAGAACTCTCTACACCGCGCTGTTTTATCTGGGGCTGCCATTGGTAGCGATTCGGCTTTGGCTACGCGCGCGCAAGGCGCCGGCGTATGCCAGGCGCATCGGCGAGCGCTTTTCCTACGGGATGCCGACGATGAAACCGGGCGGCATCTGGGTGCACGCCGTGTCGGTGGGCGAAAGCATTGCGGCCGCGCCGATGATTCGCGCCTTGCTGGCGCGTTATCCGAATCTGCCGATCACCGTGACCTGCATGACCCCGACCGGTTCGGAACGCATCCATGCACTGTTCGCCAATGAGCCGCGCATCCAGCACTGTTATCTGCCC
Source organism: Pseudomonas jessenii (assembly GCF_002236115.1). Taxonomy (GTDB): domain Bacteria; phylum Pseudomonadota; class Gammaproteobacteria; order Pseudomonadales; family Pseudomonadaceae; genus Aquipseudomonas; species Aquipseudomonas jessenii. The sequence continues at coordinate 424,336 of NZ_NIWT01000006.1, forward strand.
TATGACCTGCCTTGCGCTGCCCGGCGCTTCCTCGATCGGGTCCAGCCGAAATTGGCGGTGATCATGGAAACCGAACTGTGGCCCAACCACATCCATCAATGTGCCAAGCGCGGGATCCCCGTCGCGTTGGCCAATGCGCGGCTGTCCGAGCGTTCGGCCAGAGGTTACGGCCGGTTCCCCAGGCTGACCCAGCCGATGCTGGCCGAGATGAGTCTGTTCGCGGTGCAGACCGAAGCCGAGGCCCAGCGCTTGTGCGACCTGGGTGCGCGGACGGAAACCGTCGAAGTGACCGGTTCGATCAAGTTCGACCTGACCATCGACCCGCAACTGCTGGAGCGCGCCGTTGAGTTGCGCGGGCAATGGCAGGCGCTGGAACGACCGGTGTGGATCGCGGCCAGTACCCATGACGGCGAAGACGAGGTGGTGCTGGCGGCCCATCGTCAGTTGCTGGCCAGTCACCCCGATGCCCTGCTGATTTTGGTGCCGCGTCATCCTGAGCGCTTCAATTCGGTGTTCGGGTTGTGCCAGCAACAAGGGTTTGCCACGGTCCGGCGTTCCAGCGGCGATGCGGTCAGTGCGAATACTTCAGTGCTGCTGGGCGACACCATGGGCGAGTTGCTGTTTCTCTACGCCCTGGCGGACAGCGCATTTGTCGGTGGCAGCCTGGTGCCGAATGGCGGGCATAACCTGCTGGAGCCGGCGGCCCTGGCTAAACCGGTGTTGAGCGGTCCGCATCTTTTCAACTTCCTCGAAATCGCCGCGCAGTTGCGCAGTGCCGGGGCGTTGCAGGAAGTGGAAGATGCCGAAGGGCTGGCGGTGGCGGTGCAGCGACTGTTCGAACTGCCGCGAGATGCGCAGCGCATGGCTGAAGCTGGGTTGACGGTGATGCGCACCAATCAGGGGGCGTTGCAGCGGTTGCTGGACGGGTTGGGGCGGTTGATCGACAAGTCTTCAGTTCGCCGCTGATCCTGTGGGAGCGAGCTTGCTCGCGATGGCGGCTGTACATCCAACACCTAAGTTGCCTGTCAGTCCGCTATCGCGAGCAAGCTCGCTCCCACAAGGTTTGTGCTGCCTTGAACTCTGATGGTCAAGGTCGCGCTTTCAACTGCTCCTCTGCCGCCTTGGCCAGATCCGGAGGCAGGAAGTCCTTGTCCGGGTTGTAGTTCGGGTTGAGCCAGCGAGCCAGGGTTTGCAGGTCCCCCGGATTCAACGTACCGGCCTGTTGCTTCAAGCGCAGGTTGTCGAGGATGTAGTCGTAGCGGGTGTTGTTGTAGTCGCGCACCGAGGTGTAGAGCGAGCGCTGCGCATCCAGCACGTCGACGATGTTTCGCGTACCCACCTGATAGCCGATTTCAGTCGCTTCCACCGCGCTCTGGTTGGAGATGATCGATTGCTTGCGCGCCTGTACCTGCTCGACATCGGTGTTCACCGCGCGGTGCAGGTCGCGGGTGTTTTCCACGATGCTGCGGCGCAGGGATTCGCGTTGCTGTTCGGTCTGGTCCAGTTGTGCATAGGACTGACGCACCTGGGAGTTGATCAGGCCACCGCTGTAGATCGGGATGTTCAGTTGCAGGCCCACGGTCGTTTGCTCGACGTTGCCGCCATACGCCTGGGGCAGGTTGTTCGGGTTGCTGAAGCCCAGTGCGTCGTTGTCGCCTTTCTCGTACTTGGCGATCGCGTCAACCGTTGGCAAGTGACCGGACCTGCGTTGCTTGAGGGTTTGCTCGGCGGCGCTGACGGCATAGTTGCTGGCCAACAGATTGAGGTTCTGCCTGCCCGCGGTTTCGACCCAGGCCTTGGCGTCGTTCGGTACTGGAGGCAGGATCGGCAAGTCATGCCTGATGCCCCAGATCGAGTTGTACTGACGGTTGGTCAGGGTAATCAATGCTTCAAAGGCGTCGTCCACCTGGCGCTGCGCAACGATGCGGTTGGCGCGAGCGGTGTCGTAGCTGGCCTGTGAGTTCAATACGTCGGTCTTGTCCGAGAGGCCGACATCGAAACGCTCATTGGATTGATCGAGCTGGCGTTTGAACGCCGCTTCTTCGGCCTTGGTCGAAGCCAGGTTGTCCTGGCTGCGCAGCACGTTGAAATAGCTGTCAGCGGTTTGCAGGATCAGGTTTTGCTCGGTCGCCGAGAGTTGCAGGGCGGCCTGTTCGTTGACTTCCTTGGCGGCCTGGAACTGGAACCAGCGATCGGCGCGGAACAACGGCTGCGCCAAAGTGGCCTGGTAGGAATGAGCGTCGCGGTTGGTCGTGCCCGAAGGTTGATCGAGCGACGTACGCACCTCGGAAACATTGGCGCCGCCCGAGAGGTTCGGCAGCAGCCCGGCGCGAGCCTGGGGCACGACTTCTTTCTGCGCGCCATATTGGGCGATGGCAGCCGCCAGGTCGGCGTTGTTGTTGACGGCTTCTTGATAAACGCTGACCAGGTCCGTCTTGGCCGATAAGGGCACATCTGCTGCCCAGGCCATTCCGTTGGACGCACAAGACACGGCGAGGGCCAGTGAGAGTTTGCGCAGCATAGACGATCCCTAGAATTGATATTACAGAGGTAATTTGAGCGCCAAGGCTAAGGCCCTGCTTTGACAGCGTCAATGCGCGGCTCAGCGTAGCGAGTGTAGTTGTGCATTCGGACGGCAACAATCCTGATACTGCGTGTAATTACGCCATTCATCATGGTGTTTGCCGTGGGGTTGGCGTTCTTTGCCAGTTGTGTCTAGACTGGCCGGGTTCTTGTCGGGGTGCCTTGCTTTGAGGCTGAGATCGAATAATTTCGGATCCCGTTGAACCTGATCAGGTTAGCGCCTGCGTAGGGAACAAGATTTCTCGTCACCCGGCGAGTCCTCTTGTGCTTCGTCCGGGATGTTGTTCGACAATCGAACACCCCTCGAGCACTGAGCACAGCACAGCTGGTTTTCCCAGTGCCCGTGCGTCCATTCGTTTACAGGTTCGCTCCGACAAAAATCCACTGCCTGGATGTGTGTCTGGAGAGCCCGTGATGACTACAAAAGCAAAAATCGCCACCAACCTGAGTGATTCGGCCAAGGTCGATCAGCAATCGGTTCAGCCGTTTACCCGCTCGCAAAAAATCTATGTTCAGGGCACTCGCCCGGACATCCTCGTGCCGATGCGCGAAATCAGCCTGGACGTGACGCCGACCGACTTCGGTGGCGAGGTCAACGCACCGGTGGTGGTGTATGACACCTCGGGCCCGTACACCGACCCCAATGTCATCATCGATGTGCGCAAAGGCCTGGCCGATGTGCGTTCGCCGTGGATCGAATCCCGTGGTGACACCGAGCGCCTGAGCGGCCTGAGTTCGAATTTTGGCCAGGAGCGACTTGCCGATCCGGAGCTGACCAAGCTGCGCTTCGCCCACGTCAACAACCCGCGCCGCGCCAAGCCGGGCGCCAACGTCAGCCAGATGCACTATGCGCGCAAAGGCATCATCACCGCCGAGATGGAATACGTCGCCATCCGCGAAAACATGAAGCTGGAAGTGGCCCGTGCCGCCGGCCTGCTGGACCAGCAACACGCCGGCCACAGCTTCGGCGCCAGTGTGCCGAAAATCATCACCCCGGAATTCGTCCGTGACGAAATCGCCCGTGGCCGGGCGATCATTCCGGCCAACATCAACCACACCGAACTGGAACCGATGATCATCGGCCGTAACTTCCTGGTGAAGATCAACGGCAACATCGGCAACAGTGCACTGGGTTCGTCCATCGAAGAAGAAGTGGCGAAACTGACCTGGGGCATTCGCTGGGGTTCGGACACGGTCATGGACCTGTCCACGGGCAAGCACATCCACGAAACCCGCGAGTGGATCATCCGTAACTCGCCGGTGCCGATCGGTACGGTGCCGATCTACCAGGCCCTGGAAAAAGTCGGCGGCGTGGCCGAAGACCTGACCTGGGAGCTGTTCCGCGACACGCTGATCGAGCAGGCCGAGCAGGGTGTCGACTACTTCACCATCCACGCCGGCGTTCTGTTGCGCTACGTGCCTATGACCGCCAAGCGCGTGACCGGCATCGTCTCCCGTGGCGGTTCGATCATGGCCAAGTGGTGCCTGGCGCACCACAAAGAGAACTTCCTCTACACCCATTTCGAAGACATCTGCGAAATCATGAAGGCCTACGACGTCAGCTTCTCGCTGGGCGATGGCCTGCGTCCGGGCTCGATTGCCGACGCTAACGACGAAGCGCAGTTCGGCGAACTGGAGACCCTCGGCGAGCTGACCAAGATTGCCTGGAAACACGACGTGCAGTGCATGATCGAAGGCCCGGGCCACGTGCCGATGCAGTTGATCAAAGAGAACATGGACAAGCAGCTCGAATGCTGCGACGAGGCGCCGTTCTACACCCTTGGCCCGCTGACCACCGACATTGCGCCGGGCTACGACCACATCACCTCCGGTATCGGTGCGGCGATGATCGGCTGGTTTGGTTGCGCCATGCTCTGCTACGTGACGCCGAAGGAGCACCTGGGCCTGCCGAACAAGGATGACGTGAAGACCGGGATCATCACCTACAAGATCGCCGCGCATGCCGCCGATCTGGCGAAGGGGCATCCGGGCGCACAGATCCGCGACAATGCCTTGAGCAAGGCGCGCTTCGAATTCCGTTGGGAAGACCAGTTCAACCTGGGGCTCGATCCGGACACCGCGCGTTCGTATCACGATGAAACCCTGCCGAAGGATTCGGCCAAGGTGGCGCACTTCTGCTCCATGTGCGGGCCAAAATTCTGCTCGATGAAGATCACCCAGGAAGTCCGCGAGTATGCGGCCAACCAGCGGATCGAAGCGGTCGACGTGGACGTCGCCCAAGGCATGGCCGAACAGGCCGAGCGCTTCAAGCAGGAAGGCAGTCAGCTGTATCAGAAAGTTTGATCTGAGCTGAGGGCGGCGGTGCTTGCACCGCCGCCATCGCGAGCAAGCTCGCTCCCACAAGGGATTTGTGAGCGCCGCAAGTCCCCTGTGGGAGCGAGCTTGCTCGCGATGACGATCATACAAACAACAAATGTCCCTCTGAGATAACACCCTTGAGCATTCAACCCAGCACTTACTCCCCCGATATCGCGGTGCCGACCGACAAACGCGTATTCGGCGGCCGTGATTTGTTTTCCCTGTGGTTCTCCCTCGGCATCGGCCTGATGGTCCTGCAGACTGGTGCATTGCTCGCGCCGGGCCTTGGCCTGTCCGGTTCGTTGCTGGCAATTTTTCTCGGCACCCTGGTCGGCGTTCTGCTGCTGGCGGCGGTCGGCGTGATCGGTAGCGACACCGGCCTGTCGTCGATGGCCGCGCTCAAACTCAGCCTCGGCGCCAAAGGCGCAAGCCTGCCGGCGGTACTGAACCTGCTGCAATTGATCGGCTGGGGTTCGTTCGAAATCATCGTCATGCGCGATGCTGCCAGCCTGCTGGGCGCGAAGGCCTTCAACGAAGGTAGCCTGCTGTCCAATCCCGTGCTGTGGACGCTGTTTTTCGGTGCCCTTGCGACCTTGCTCGCGGTCAGCGGTCCGCTGACTTTCGTGCGCCAGATCCTGCGCAAATGGGGTATCTGGCTGCTGCTGGCCGCGTGTGTCTGGCTGACCTGGAACCTGTTCGCCAAGGCTGACCTGGCCGCATTGTGGGCCCAGGCCGGTGACGGTTCGATGCCGTTCGCCGTGGGTTTCGACATCGCCATTGCCATGCCGCTCTCGTGGTTGCCGCTGATCGCCGACTACTCGCGCTTCGGCAAGCGGGCGAAAAACGTCTTCGGCGGCACCGCCATCGGCTTCTTCATCGGCAATTTCTGGCTGATGAGCCTGGGCGTGGCCTACACTCTGGCGTTCGCGCCGAGCGGCGAAGTCAATGCCTTGCTGCTGGCGCTGGCCGGCGCCGGCCTGGGGATTCCGCTGCTGCTGATTCTTTTGGATGAATCGGAAAACGCCTTTGCCGATATTCACTCGGCGGCAGTGTCCAGCGGGATTCTGTTGCGCGCCAAAGTCGAGCACCTGGCGTTGGCCATCGGCGTTATCTGCACGCTGATTGCCCTGCTGGCGCCGTTGGCCCAGTACCAGAACTTCCTGCTGCTGATCGGTTCGGTGTTTGCGCCGTTGTTCGGCGTGGTGCTGGTGGATCACTTCATCCTGCGCAAACGCAGTGGCCTGGTGGCGTCAGCCGCGTTGCGCTGGCCGGCGCTGCTCGCCTGGCTGGGCGGGGTCAGCACCTATCACTTGTTGGCCAACCTGTATCCGGATGTCGGCGCAACCCTGCCGGCACTGATAGTGGCAGGGTTGCTCCAGCTAGTGCTGGGTCGGGCCTTCAGTTACGGCCGGGAAACAGCTCGGGCTTGATGATGCCGTTCAGGCGAGGGTAGGGGATCTTCAGTTCGACATGGCCCAGCGCGTAAGGCGCGATGGTGCTGGTTTCGTATTTGAGGATTACCCCGCCGTAGGTCAGCGCCACGTTCTGGGTTGTCTGGAACGGCCAGCTCTTCACGAACTCCGGTTCCTGATCGAGCTTGGTGCTGATCAGCCAGCTGTTGTGCGCCACTTGCGCGGCTTTCCAGAACGCGTCTTCCTGCCCTGGCACCAGCATGTCCGACAGCGTCAGCACTTTATGCTGTTGGCGTGAATAGTTGATGAACCCTCGACCTGGGGTGCCATGGGCACCGCCGGTGTCCAGGTAGCTGGACAATTCGACGATCACCAAGCCGTCATGCTGCTCACGTACCTTTGCCTGCAGATAGCTGCTGAAGCGCGGGCCGGCGGTGCGCAAAAACTCTTCGCGATAGGCCGCCAGGGTCGGGGCGACCGGCGCGTCGGGCGAGGTGCGGGTCATTTGCAGCAGGCGCTTTTCGATGATGCCGTCCAGTGCAGGCTCGTCCGGGAAGTGCAGGGTGTCGATGTTGACCAGCGGGCAATCCGGGTTGCTGCAACCGGGCTTGAGTTGCTCGGAGGCGTCGCGGGTGGTTTCCAGCGGCGTCCGGTAGTTGGGCTGGAACAGGCTCGCGCAAGCGCCCAGGGTCAGGGCGATAGCGGCCACGGAGGCGATTTTGAAAAGCGACATGAGCGTCCTTTCTGAAACAGGGAAGGCAAAAAGTTACCGGCTTCGACTCTCAACAAAGCAGTCAGTTCGCCACTAAGCTAATTAGAGTGGGTTTCGCCCTCACCGTCCATCCCGCTGACGGGAAAGGGGCTGCATCAAACGTCACGGGCGCGTTAGGATGGCGCGAAGTCGAGGCCCAGGAAAAAAGCAGCCTCGAACAGGATTTGCAGTAAAAGAGGATAGTCATGACGGATTTTGCCAACGCCATTCCGACCGCCGTTGATATCGTGCGGCGCGAAAAGTGCTACGAGGGCTTCTACAAACTCGAACGCGTGCACTTGCGCCACGAATTGTTCGCCGGGGGCATGAGTCGCGAGATCAATCGTGAAGTGTTCGTTCGCCATGACGCGGTATGCATGCTGCCTTACGATCCACAACGCGATGAAGTGGTGCTGATCGAGCAGTTTCGCGTCGGCGCCATGGGCAAGACCGACAACCCGTGGCTGATCGAACTGGTCGCTGGTCTGATCGACAAGGATGAAGTGCCGGAAGCAGTTGCTCACCGCGAAGCGCAGGAGGAAGCTGGGCTTGAAATCGGGGCGCTCTGGCCGATAACCAAATACTTTCCATCGCCGGGCGGCAGCAACGAATTCGTGCATCTGTACCTGGGGCGTTGCGACACTACCGGGGTTGGCGGCCTGCATGGGCTGGAGGAAGAGGCAGAAGACATCCGCGTCACGGTCTGGGCTTTCGAAGATGCCCTGCAAGCCGTGCGCGACGGGCGTATTGCCAACGCGGCGAGCATCATTGCCTTGCAATGGCTGGCTTTGAACCGCGTTGAAGTGAGGGGGTTATGGTCGTAAACAAGCTGCGCGATCGCTATCGGGTGGACCTGGTGGGGCTGCAAGCGTCCTGCGAGGCGAACTACGCGCGCTTGATGCGACTGCTGCCGGACATGCGCAGCGAGCCCGCCGCGCGGCGCATCGCCGTGACCCATGGCGACCAGATGCTCGGTGTGCTGGCCCTGGAAGTCCTGCTGACCTGCCCCTACACCACGACCCTGCAAGTGCGTCAGGAACACAGCCTGCCCTGGCTGCCGGTGCCGCAACTGGAAGTGCAGGTCTATCACGACGCGCGCATGGCCGAAGTGGTCAGCGCCGAACATGCACGACGCTTTCGCGGCATCTATCCTTACCCGAACGCCTCGATGCACCAGCCGGACGAAAAGGCCCAGCTGAACATGTTTCTGGGCGAGTGGCTGAGCCATTGCCTGGCGCTGGGGCATGAGTACGAAGTGGTACGTTAATTGTGATCAGCAGTTGTGAACTGCGTCAGGTTCACAGATTTCCCCTTTCGATCGTCCCCCAGCATAATTGCGGCACTTACCCATCCCCGTGATCACGCCCTGGGAGAACGCCTTGCCGAGCGTATCCACATTGACCACCGCCGATCCGGCGTTGCTGGTGCAACTCTCCGACAGTCACCTGTTTGCCGAAGCGGACGGCGTGTTGCTGGGCATGAACACCCGCGACAGCCTGCAAAAGGTCATCGAACTGGTGCGCGCGCAACAGCCGCGGATTGACTTGATCCTGGCCACGGGTGATCTGTCCCAGGACGGGACGCTGGAGTCCTACCAACAATTTCGCGACATGACGCGTCAGCTTGATGCGCCGGCGCGCTGGATTCCCGGCAATCACGATGAGCCGCAGATCATGGCCGAGGCGGCGGTGCAGAGCGCTTTGCTCGAACCGGTGGTGGATATCGGCAACTGGCGGGTCACGTTGCTCGATTCGGCGGTGCCAGGCTCGGTGCCGGGTTATTTGCAGGATGAACAGCTGCAGTTGCTCGCCCGCTCATTGAGCGAAGCGCCGGAACGCCATCATCTGGTGTGCTTCCACCATCACCCGGTGTCCATCGGTTGTGCATGGATGGAGCCGATAGGCTTGCGCAATCCCGAGGCGCTGTTCGCCGTGCTGGATCGCTTCGAGCAGGTACGTGCGGTGTTGTGGGGGCATGTGCACCAGGAAATCGACCGGATGCGCAACGGCGTACATTTGATCGCCTCGCCCTCGACCTGCATCCAGTTCGAGCCCGGCAGTGAGGATTTCAAGGTCGGGGAACAGGCCCCCGGGTATCGCTGGCTGCGGTTGCTGCCCGATGGGCGGCTGGAAACGGGTGTCGAGCGGGTCACCGGGTTTGATTTCACTGTGGATTACGGTTCCAACGGCTACTGACCCCCCCCCTGTAGGAGCGAGCTCGCTCGCGATTAGCCTGAGAGCGCCGTGGGGCGTCAGGTTGCACCGTTATCGTTGACGACCATCGCGAGCAAGCTCGCTCCCACATTGGATCTGCGTTGTTCATAAATCCCTTGTAGGAGCGAGCTTGAACTGGTCAAGTAATCCCGGACACCGGTTACGGTGTTTATGCCGCTTTTTGCTCCATGGCTATTGGCGACAGATAGTTGTTGTAGCTGTGGAGCCTGGTGCGGTTGTAGTACATGAAGAAGCGCACCATATCGGTTTTGGCTTCCTCGATCTTGCTGTAGCCACTACGAGGCACCCATTCTGATTTCAGCGTGCCGAAAAATCGCTCTGTTGGAGCGTTGTCCCAGCACTGCCCGCGATGGCTCATGCTTTGCAATATGTCACGACGCTTCAGTTCTTCTTGAAACTTGCGGCTGGTGTACTGACAACCCTGATCCGAGTGAAACATCAGCCCCGCAGGGCACGTTCGAACCTCTGCCGCCATGCGTAGCGCCTTGCTGACCAAGTTGGCGTCATTGACCAGCGAAAATGCCCAACCGATGACCCGGCGAGCAAACAAATCGATGACGATGGCCAGATGAACCCAGCGCTCGCCCACCATCAAGCTGGTCACGTCGCCACACCAGACCTGATCGACTGCAGCCGGTTTGAAGTTGCGCTTGAGCCGATTGGGCGCGACAAACGCTTCCACTCCTTTGGATCTGAATGGGTGAGGCTGGCGTTGTTTACTGACAATGTTGGCCTCCCTCATCAGCGCTCGGACAAGGCCTCTTCCAACTGCAATGTTTTGGGACTTCAGGCCCTTGCTGATCATTCTGGAGCCCATGGCTTCGCGGCTTTCGCTGTGCAGTTCAACCACTTTGAGCTTGAGCTCTTCGCGCCTGATCCGCGGTTGGGCTCGCCGCTGAAGCCACTCGTAAAAGCTGCTGCGCTTCACATCGAAAACACGACACACGACAGCTGTCGGGAACGACTCTCTTAGTTCCGCAATCATCGAAAACGATCGGGATCCGACATCAAGAGAGCGGTAGCCTTTTTTAAGATCTCGGCTTCCATTTCCATGCGCTTGATCTTGGCCTTTAGTTCCTGGATCTGGCGCTGATCTTCGGTAATCGCCTTGGTGCCTTTGACTGGCTGCCCCTCGCGCTCCTTGCGAACCTGATCGACCCAACGCCGTAAAGCGGTGGGCCCGATATCCAGCGATGCACAAACGTCTGGAACCGGGCAGTTATCATCAAGCACCATGCTGGCAGCATGCAGCTTGAACTCGCGGGTATAGACCTTTCTTTCGTTCATGGAACCTCCAAGTTGGCGAAATCATATCGCCCTTAAGAGGTGTCCGGAATTATTAGGCCAGTTCAGCTCGCTCGCGAAAAGCGCTGAGAGCGCCGCGGGGCGCCAGGTTTGCACCGTTATCGTTGACGACCATCGCGAGCAAGCTCGCTCCTACAGTAAACTCCGCCTCTTTAGCCGACGCACAGGGAGCTCAAATGTCCGGTTCGATCCTTTATATCCACGGCTTCAACAGCTCGCCGTTGTCGAAGAAGGCCTGTCAGTTGGTCGAGGTGATGGAGCGTCTGGGCCTGAGCGAACACTTGCGCGTTCCGGCATTGCACCATCACCCGCGCCAGGCTATCGAGCAGCTGGAGCAAGCGATTGCCGAGCTGGGGCGGCCACTGCTGGTCGGCAGCTCGCTCGGCGGCTACTATGCCACTCACCTGGCCGAGCGCCATGGCTTGAAAGCCCTGTTGATCAACCCTGCCGTCAGCCCGCACCGGATGTTCGACGGCTTTCTGGGGACGCAGAAAAACCTGTATACCGAAGAGACCTGGGAAATGACCCACGACCACGTGGTGGCCCTGGCCGAACTGGAAGTGCCGGCGCCCCAGGATCCACAGCGTTATCAGGTATGGTTGCAGACGGCTGACGAAACGCTGGACTATCGCCTCGCCCAGCAGTATTACCGGGCATGCGCCTTGCGTATCCAGGCCGGCGGCGACCACAGTTTCCAGGGTTTTGCCGGGCAATTGCCGGCCATGTTGAGTTTTGCCGGCATTGGCGCCGATTTGTATCAGGCAATCGATTTCACCGCACTGTGAGCGATAGCCCCATGAATTCTTTTTTCACCGAACACTGACGACGAGACCCCATGGCCACTCCCAGCGCTAGCTCTTATAACGCAGACGCCATCGAAGTCCTCTCGGGCCTCGACCCGGTGCGCAAACGCCCCGGCATGTACACCGACACCAGTCGGCCGAACCACCTTGCCCAGGAAGTCATCGACAACAGTGTCGACGAAGCCTTGGCCGGGCATGCCACATCGGTGCAGGTGATCCTGCATGCCGACCATTCCCTGGAGGTCAGCGATGACGGCCGAGGCATGCCGGTGGACATTCACCCCGAGGAAGGTGTTTCGGGCGTCGAGTTGATCCTCACCAAGCTGCATGCCGGTGGCAAGTTTTCCAACAAGAACTACCAGTTCTCCGGCGGCTTGCACGGGGTGGGTATTTCCGTGGTCAACGCCTTGTCCACCGAAGTGCGGGTGCGTGTAAAACGTGACGGCAACGAATACCAGATGACCTTCAAGGATGGCTACAAGGCCACCGAGCTTGAAGTCGTCGGTACTGTCGGCAAGCGCAATACCGGGACCAGCGTGTTCTTTGCGCCGGACCCGAAATACTTCGACTCACCAAAATTCTCCATCAGCCGCCTCAAGCACGTGCTCAAGGCCAAGGCCGTTCTGTGCCCGGGCTTGCTGGTCAGTTTTGAAGACAAGGCCACCGGCGAGAAAGTCGAATGGCATTACGAAGACGGCCTGCGTTCCTATCTGGTGGATGCGGTCAGCGAATTCGAGCGTCTGCCGAACGAACCGTTCTGCGGCGCTTTTGCCGGTAACAAGGAAGCCGTGGATTGGGCGCTGCTGTGGCTGCCGGAAGGCGGCGATGCGGTGCAGGAAAGCTACGTCAACCTGATCCCGACGGCCCAGGGCGGTACCCATGTCAACGGTCTGCGTCAGGGCCTGCTCGACGCCATGCGCGAGTTCTGCGAATTCCGCAGCCTGCTGCCGCGTGGTGTGAAGCTGGCACCGGAAGACGTCTGGGAACGCATCGCCTTCGTTCTGTCGATGAAGATGCAGGAACCGCAATTCTCCGGGCAGACCAAGGAGCGCCTGTCGTCCCGTGAAGCGGCGGCGTTCGTCTCCGGTGTGGTCAAGGATGCGTTCAGCCTGTGGCTCAATGCCAACCCGGAAACCGGCATGCTGCTGGCGGAACTGGCGATCAACAACGCCGGCCGTCGCCTCAAGGCCAGCAAGAAGGTCGAGCGCAAACGCGTTACCCAAGGCCCGGCGCTGCCGGGCAAACTGGCCGACTGTGCCGGACAGGACCCGATGCGTTCCGAGCTGTTCCTGGTCGAAGGTGATTCCGCCGGCGGTTCGGCCAAGCAGGCGCGGGACAAGGAGTTCCAGGCGATCCTGCCGTTGCGCGGCAAGATCCTCAATACCTGGGAAGTCGACGGCAGCGAAGTGCTGGCCAGCCAGGAAGTGCACAACATCGCCGTGGCCATCGGTGTCGATCCGGGCGCGGCGGACATGAGCCAGCTGCGCTACGGCAAGATTTGCATCCTCGCCGACGCCGACTCCGACGGTCTGCACATCGCGACCTTGCTGTGCGCCTTGTTCGTCCAGCATTTCCGCCCGTTGGTCGATGCCGGTCACGTTTACGTCGCGATGCCGCCGTTGTACCGCATCGACCTGGGCAAAGAGATCTACTACGCCCTCGATGAAGCCGAGCGCGACGGGATTCTCGATCGCCTGGTGGCCGAGAAGAAGCGCGGCAAGCCGCAGGTCACCCGATTCAAGGGTCTGGGCGAAATGAACCCGCCGCAGTTGCGCGAGACCACCATGGACCCGAACACCCGGCGTCTGGTGCAGTTGACCCTGGAGGATTTCGAGGCTACCTCGGAGATGATGGACATGCTGCTGGCGAAGAAGCGTGCCGGTGACCGCAAGACCTGGCTGGAGTCCAAGGGCAACCTGGCCGAGGTGCTGGGCTGATGCGCTTGGGCTTTGCCCTGGCGTGTGCGTTGCTGCTGACCTCAATGACGGTGTCTGGCGAACCGACACCGCAACTGCGTCTGTTGTCCGAGCATGCCGTCGATGGCATGCGCGGCGGCAACCTGTCCGGGCTGGCCCAGTGCGGCAAGGAGCTGTGGACGGTCTCCGACCGTGACGATGATCAGATCTATCGTCTCGATACCCAGGCCAACGTCTGGCGCGCAGAGGCCGTGGGCATCGGCGTACCTGAAGTACCTGACAGCGGGTTGCCCTGGGGATTGCGTTCGCGGACCTGGGCCGCTTCGTTCGTGCGTGGCGGCAATCTGGATTTCGAAGGCATCACCTGTGACCGCGCCGGCAATCGTTACGTGGTCAGCGAATCCCATGCAGCGGTGTTGCAAATACCGCCAACCGGGCCGACTTCCTGGCTGAAGATTTCGCCGCTCATGGCGCGCGAAGCCCGGGCCAGAGGCATGTTGTTGCGCTTCAATGCACTGTTCGAAGGCTTGGCAATCAATCCTGAAGGTGACCAGTTGTGGTTGGCTGCCGAGCGCGAGAACCGCGGGTTGCTGCTGATCAAGCGCAAGCAATCGGTGTGGGACTGCGATGGTGGATGCGTGCTGCTGAGTGAAGCCGGGAAAGAAATGCAACCCGCACAGTTTCCCCACGCCAGAGCGATGCCTCGGGATTTTGCCGATCTGTCATTGTTCAACGGCAAGCTGTTTACCTTGGAGCGCAATGCGTTCGAGGTCTGCCGCCGAGATGCGCTGACCGCCAAAGTCGAGCGTTGCTGGTCGTTTGCCGAAGAGGCATTGCAGGAAAATCGGCGTTATCCACAGGATTATGGCCTCGCGGAAGCGCTGGTAGTGGACGCTGACGGTGCCTGGATCGGTATCGACAACAACAACGGTGCTCGCGCCGATGGCGAAGTCCGTCCGGTGGTCTGGCGTTTTGCTGCACCGGAAGGTGGCTGGAGTGCCAAGTCATGAGACAACGAAGCCCGGGGCAGCGCATCGGCCGGGTGTTTATGGTACTGGCCTGGTGTGCCGCGTTGTTTCTGGCCACGCGTTTTTTCGGCCAGTGGGAAGCGCGTCAGCAAAATCCGAACGTGGTGGTCAGCTCGGAGCAGGGCGAGGGTTTCATTGAGGTGAAACTGGTGAGCAATGCACAGGGGCATTTCGTCGCCAGCGGTCAGATCAACGGCCATCCGGTGGACTTCATGCTCGATACCGGGGCGACCGATGTGTCGATTCCGGCGGACCTTGCCAAGCGTTTGAAGCTCGAAGAAGGATTCGGCGTGACCCTGAGCACGGCCAATGGCTTGAGCCAGGGCTATCGCACCCGTATTGAACGCCTGCAACTGGGCGACATCGTGCTGCGGGATGTACGCGCACTGGTGGCCCCGGGGCTGCATGGCGATCAAGTGTTGCTCGGCATGAGCGCACTGAACAAACTTGAATTTACCCAGCGCGGTGGCACCATGCTGCTGCGCCAGACAACGAACCGATGAGGCCCGCATGAGCGACTCCCTTGATCTCAGCCTGGACGGTGTAGAACGCCGGTCACTGGCTGACTTCACCGAAAATGCCTACCTCAACTACTCCATGTACGTGATCATGGACCGTGCCCTGCCGCATATCGGCGACGGCCTGAAACCGGTACAGCGGCGTATCGTCTACGCCATGAGCGAGCTGGGGCTGGACGCTGATTCCAAGCACAAGAAGTCGGCACGTACCGTCGGTGACGTGCTCGGTAAATTCCACCCCCACGGCGACTCGGCCTGCTACGAAGCCATGGTGCTGATG
The DNA here is from genome assembly GCF_002236115.1 of Pseudomonas jessenii. Taxonomy (GTDB): domain Bacteria; phylum Pseudomonadota; class Gammaproteobacteria; order Pseudomonadales; family Pseudomonadaceae; genus Aquipseudomonas; species Aquipseudomonas jessenii. The sequence continues at coordinate 439,485 of NZ_NIWT01000006.1, forward strand.
GCCCAGCCGTTCAGCTATCGCTATACGCTGGTCGACGGCCAGGGCAACTGGGGTGCGCCGGATGATCCCAAGTCCTTCGCCGCCATGCGCTACACCGAAGCGCGGCTGTCGCGTTATTCCGAAGTGCTGCTCAGCGAACTGGGCCAGGGCACGGCGGATTGGGGCCCGAACTTCGACGGTACGCTGGACGAGCCGCTGGTGTTGCCGGCTCGCCTGCCGAACATCCTGCTCAACGGCACAACCGGTATCGCCGTGGGCATGGCCACCGACGTGCCGCCGCACAACCTGCGGGAAGTCGCCACGGCATGCGTGCGTTTGCTCGATGAGCCCAAGGCCACGGTCGAACAGCTCTGTGAACACATCCAGGGCCCGGACTACCCGACCGAAGCGGAAATCATCACCCCGCGCGCCGACCTGCTGAAAATCTACGAAACCGGTCGCGGTTCTGTGCGCATGCGCGCCGTGTATCACATCGAAGACGGCGACATCATCGTCACCGCGCTGCCGCATCAGGTCTCGGGCGCCAAGGTGCTGGAGCAGATCGCCGCGATGATGCAGGCCAAGCCGTCCAAGGCGCCGCAAATTGCCGACCTGCGTGACGAATCCGACCACGAAAACCCCTGCCGGATCGTGATCATTCCGGGCGCACGGAAAAACTTCGACCACGATGCGCTGATGCAGCACCTGTTCGCCAGCACCGAGCTGGAGTCGAGCTACCGGGTCAACATCAACATCATCGGCCTGGACGGCAAGCCGCAGCTGAAAAACCTGCGGGCGCTGCTGGTCGAGTGGCTGGAGTTCCGGGTGCAGACCGTGCGTCGTCGCCTGCAATTCCGCCTCGACAAGGTCGAGCGTCGCCTGCATCTGTTGGACGGTTTGCTGATTGCCTACCTCAACCTGGATGAAGTGATTCACATCATCCGTACCGAGGAGCAGCCGAAAGCCGCGCTGATCGAGCGCTTCGCCCTCAGCGAAATCCAGGCCGACTACATCCTCGACACCCGTCTGCGTCAGTTGGCGCGACTGGAAGAGATGAAGCTGCGTGCCGAGCAGGATGAACTGCTCAAGGAACAAGCCAAGCTGCAAGCCCTGCTGAGCAGCGAAGCCAAGTTGAAAAAACTGGTGCGCAGCGAACTGATCAAGGACGCGGAAACCTACGGTGATGACCGCCGGTCGCCTATTGTCGAGCGCGCCGAAGCCAAGGCCCTGACCGAGCACGATCTGCTGCCGAACGAGAAAGTGACGGTCGTGTTGTCGGAAAAAGGCTGGATTCGCTCAGCCAAAGGCCACGAAATCGACGCCACCGGGCTTTCCTACAAGGCCGGGGACGGCTTCAAGGCACTGGCAGCCGGGCGCTCCAACCAGTTTGCCGTGTTTATCGACTCCACGGGCCGCAGTTATTCGGTGGCCGCCCATACCTTGCCGTCGGCCCGTGGCCAGGGCGAGCCGCTGACGGGTCGCCTGACGCCGCCGCCAGGGGCGAGTTTCGAGTGCGTGCTGATGCCGGAAGACGATGCGCTGTACGTGATCGCCTCCGACGCCGGCTACGGCTTCGTGGTCAAGGGTGAAGACCTGCAGGCCAAGAACAAGGCGGGCAAGGCCCTGTTGAGCCTGCCGAACAACGCCAAGGTCATGCTGCCGCGCCCTGTGGCCGATCGTGAACAGAACTGGCTGGCGTCGGTGACGACCGAAGGTCGCCTGCTGATCTTCAAAATCAGCGACCTGCCACAATTAGGTAAAGGCAAAGGCAACAAGATCATCGGGATTCCCGGTGAACGAGTGGCCAGTCGCGAAGAGTATGTGACGGACATCGCGGTATTGCCGGACGGTGCAACACTGGTGTTGCAGGCCGGGAAACGTACCTTGTCACTGAAAGCGGACGATCTTGAACACTACAAGGGTGAACGTGGTCGTCGTGGCAACAAGTTGCCGCGTGGCTTCCAGAGGGTCGATGCGCTGCTCGTCGAAAACCTCAATTAGGCGACCTGGGGGCGTTCTCGACTAGTTTCACCGCCGCGCCGGGTCTGCTGTTGAGCAGGGCAAGGCGCGAGAAGCGAGGTTTGGTCATTCCAAATAAGCTTCGAGCAACACAGCCCTGCACAACAGCAGGCCCGGCCCTTCGGGTTGTGCCTTAAAGCGGGCCAGGCTGCGTTGGAGGCCTTGGAAAGGGAACAACCATTACCTGCGGCCTCCGCCTTGCCTGGCCCGCTTTAAGGCGACAACTCGGTGGTGAAACTAGGCGAGAACGCCCCCTGGAAGCGCCGAACTACGAATTAACCCGTAGTTCGGCGCTTTACGCTGGAGTCGGAACGCATATTCACGGATGATATGGCCTTTCAAGCGCCGGCGTTGCCGCGCGTTCTTCATATTTATTGAGTATTTTCACTGTGGTCAGCCTTTTAGCGACCACCTGGATGGGACGATGACTGCTCTGCGCCTTCCTTTTTTTCTTTTGCTCGCCGGCGTTCTTGGCCTGGCGGGTTGCAGCGTTCACCAGCCGGTGTCGTTGTATCAACTGGACGCTGGTAGTCCGGTTCAGCCCGCACAGAACGCGGGCATGGCGGTATTGTTGGGGCCGGTCACCGTGGCCGACTACCTGCAACGCGAAACCCTGTTGCAGCGTCAGCCGGATGGCAGCCTGCAAGCCTCGACCGACGGTCGTTGGGCTGGCAGCCTTTCGTCGGATATCGATCAACTGCTGCTGCGCCAGGTCGCAGGTCGCCTGGACAGCCAGCGCGTTGTGCTGGCCCCGGCGACATTGGGCTTCACCCCGGACGTTCAGGTGCTGCTGACCATCACGCGCCTGGATTCGGGTGAAAAACAGCCGGCGATCCTCGACGCGCAATGGCGCCTGATCGACCGTCGCGGGCAGGTCCGCGACAACCGCATCATCCATTTGCAGGAACAGCATGCCGGTACCACGGCGGCTCAGGTCCAGGCACAGGGTGTGTTGTTGCAGCGCCTGGCCGAACAACTGTCGGTGGCGCTCAAGCCTTTGGCCAATCAGCCTCCGATCGCCGAAGCCCTACGCAAGCCGGCAGCCAAGGCGGCAGCACCTGCGGTAGAACAGGAAAAGCAGCCGAAGATCCCGATGGCCGCGCCTATTCGTACGGATATGGAAGTGTTCCGCTTCTAAGTGTGGACTGAATCCATACAAAGCCCGCATTGATGCGGGCTTTGTTGTTTTTACAGGTTGGAGATATCTAGCGCCTGTTCTGGCCTCTTCGCGAGCAAGCTCGCTCCCACAGGGGATCTTCAGTGAGCACACCCTTGGGCTAACCCGGATCAAGTGTGGGAGCGAGCTTGCTCGCGAAGAGGCCAGAACAGGCAACAAAAAAGCCCGCAGACGATCACTCATCTGCGGGCTTCTTCATATCGAGGTTAAGGCTTAAGCTCGACGCTCATGCATCCGCGCCAATTGCCGTTCAAGCATCGACGGATACGGCTCCATCAACCGCTCTACGCAGCAAGCACCCTCAGGGCTGGCGATCGGGCGGATCCGTGCACGTTGGCGGATCAACGCGTCGTCACTGATCTTGCGCTCCACCAGCAGCAGGTTGCGGCTGTGTTGCGACAGGGCCAGGGCGTCCTGGGCAGGGTCGGTCAGCAGCAAGTCGATCTGGCTCAGGCCAAACAGTTCGTCGCCCAGGGTCAGCCCCAGCTGCAATTGCAGGGTGATGCCACTGTCCGCGACTTCGATCTGCAACTGGTGGCCCAGGGCCCGCAGCAGCTCGCCACAGCAAATGGCGTTGGTCAGGTAATCGTCGCCGCTGTCTTCGGTGTGGAACAGCATCAGCGTGCTGCCATCGTTCAAGGTCTCTACTTCGCCCTGATACAGGGAAGCTGCCTGGTCTAGGCAATCGCGATAGCGCTCGAGCAGTTCTTCAAGACGCGCCCGCGGCAGGCGTCGCAGTTGCTCCTGGGAGCCCAGTTGCACCGCCAGCACCGCGCTGTGTTGCGGCACGCTCGGCGTGGCTTTGCGAATCACCGGTTGTGGGGTGCTGTCCAGCGACTCGTCGCGCAGATCGGCGAACGGGTCTTCGTCATCGTCGTCTTCAACGGTGCTGACGATCTGTCGTGGCGCTGGTTTGAGCGCCGCTACCGGGCGGCTCTCGTCGAAACTCGGATCGCGCAGGTTACGGACTTCGAAGGCCGGGTCGGCCTCGTCATCCATGTCGTCGAACTCCAGTTCCGGTTCTGGCACAGGGGCGGGCTCAGGGGCGAAGTTGGCGTGCAGCTGGCGCGCCAGGTCGCCGATTTCGTCCTGGCGGTCGGTGGCCGGGGTGAATTCATCGATATTGCGCAGCCACACCCGCAATTGCAGCAGCGGCGTGGAGAGATAACGCCCCATGCGCAGGCTCAGGGCCAGGGACAGGGCAAGCAGGATTGCACTCAGAATGCCCATGCTTTGCAGGCTGATGGTCATCGGCTGCTGGAACTGGTCCATGTCCAGGCTGATGCGCAATTGCCCGGCAGTCACGTCCTGGAAGGTGATCTTGCTTTGGTACATGCCCTCGGCTTCGCCCAGCAGGCCATGCTTGGGGCGCTGGCCGGATTCGGCGAGGATGCGGTTGTCCGGGCTGTAGATGGCGGCGTGGGCCACCAGCTTGTTCTTGGTCAGGTTGTTGAGCAGCACGTTCAGGCTGAGGATGTCGTTGGACACCAACAGCTCGGTGGCCGAGGTGGCCGTCTGCGTGGTCAGGCTTTCGCCCAGCGCATCCGCCTGCTCGTGCATGGTCTGCTTGAACTGCAGGCCCATCACACCGGCATAGATGACCAGAGCCAGGGCGACCAGGATCACGTTATGGCTGGCGATGCGCAATGCAATCGGTACACGGCGGTGGCGCAGTGCCCGGAAGATCAGCAGGAAGAAGTTGTCGGTTTTTACTGGCGTGGGCCGGTTCACTTGAGCTCGGCTCTTTTGTCCGTGAAGTTGACGCGCAGTATAGCGACAGGCCCTAGACCGTCAAAGCGCTCACGGTGCCCGATGGTCACTGAAAGTGGGTAGAATGCGGTTTTTTTCCACTTGCGGGGGTGCGCCTTGCGCGAAATCGTCCTGATAAACATCACGGGAGTCGACCGTCCGGGTCTGACTGCGGCCATTACCGGCGTTCTGGCCCAGGGTGGTGTGAACATTCTCGACATCGGTCAGGCGGTGATCCACGACACTTTGTCGTTCGGCATCCTGGTTGAAATTCCCGACACCGAGCAAGGCAAGTCCGTGCTCAAGGACATCTTGTTCAAGGGCTATGAACTCGATCAACAGGTGCGTTTCACGCCGGTGTCCGAACAGGATTACCAGCAGTGGGTCGGCAATCAGGGCAAAAAGCGCCACATTGTGACCCTGTTGACCCGCAAGGTGACAGCCGGGCAGTTGCAGGCCGTGAGCTCGATCACCGCCAAATATGGCCTGAACATCGACCACATCGATCGCCTGTCCGGGCGCATGCCGCTGGACACCCCGGCCGACAAGGGCAAGGGCTGCATCGAGTTTTCCGTGCGTGGCGAGGCGGCTGATCCACAGGCGCTGCGTGCCGAATTCCTCAGCGTCGCCCAGGAACTGAACGTCGACATTGCCTTCCAGGAAGATTCGCTGTTCCGTCGCAACCGTCGCCTGGCGGTGTTCGACATGGATTCAACGCTGATCGAAGCCGAAGTGATCGATGAGCTGGCCAAGGCGGCCGGCGTCGGCGACAAAGTGTCGGAAATCACCGAACGGGCAATGGCCGGTGAGCTGGATTTTCGCGCCAGCTTCAAGGAGCGCCTGGCCTTGCTCAAAGGTCTGGACGTCAATGTGCTGGACTCCATCGGTGCCTCGCTGCGCCTGACCGAAGGCGCCGAAACCCTGTTCGCCGAACTCAAGCGCCTGGGCTACAAGACCGCGATTCTGTCGGGCGGCTTCACCTACTTCGCCAAGCAATTGCAGGCCAAGCTGGGTATCGACTACGTGTTCGCCAACGAACTTGAAGTGGTCGACGGCAAAGTCACCGGCGTGGCGGTCGAGCCGATTGTCGATGCACAGCGCAAGGCGGATTTGCTGAAGGAACTGGCACACAAGGAAGGCTTGCGCCTGGAGCAGACCATTGCGGTCGGTGATGGTGCGAATGACTTGCCGATGCTGGCGATTGCCGGGTTGGGCGTGGCGTTCCGGGCCAAGCCGCTGGTCAAGCAGTCGGCCAAGCAGGCGATTTCCACCTTGGGGCTGGATGGTGTGCTCTACCTGCTGGGTTTCCGCGATCGCGACGGCCAGCTGTAACACCGCAAAACAACTGTAGGAGCGAGCTCGCTCGCGATGGTCGTCAACGAAGACGCGGGCTTTCTGAATGCCCGCGTCGCTCTATGGTTCATCGCGAGCAGGCTCGCTCCTACAGGTATGTGCGTTGATCAGGCTTTTGGTGAGCCCATGCCCTGACCCATCTGCACCGCTGTGCCAGCGGTCATTTCTTCAGCCCACTTCACCTGATCCGGCCCGAACAGCACGACGGCGGTCGAACCCAGTTTGAAGCGACCCAGTTCCGCACCTTTTTCCAGGTGGATCGGCGCGCGTGCGGCTTCGTCGTAACGGAAGGTTTTCAGCTCGCGCTTCGGCGGTGTCACCAGACCGGCCCACACGGTTTCAATCGAAGCCACAATCATCGCACCCACCAGTACCACGGCCATCGGGCCGCGTTCGGTGTCGAAAATGCACGCCACGCGCTCGTTGCGGGCAAACAACTCCGGAACGTTTTCAGCAGTGGTCTGGTTGACCGAGAACAGACGGCCCGGGATGTAGACCATCTCGCGCAGGGTGCCGGCCAGCGGCATGTGCACGCGGTGGTAGTCCTTCGGCGACAGGTAGATGGTCGCGAAGTCGCCACCCATGAACGGCGCAGCGTTTGCCGCATCGCCACCCAACAGTTCCAGCACGCTGAAGCTGTGGCCCTTGGCCTGGAACACGCGGCCGTGCTCGATCGGGCCGAGCTGGCTGATCGCGCCGTCGGCGGGGCTGAGGATCGCGCCCGGAGTTTCGTCCAGCGGACGGGCACCGTCTTTCAGTGCGCGGGTGAAGAACGCGTTGAAGTGCTCGTAGGCGGTCAGGTCTTCGACCAGCGCCTGGGACATGTCCACCTGATAACGCTTGGCGAACCAGGCGGTGAAGGCATTCTTGAACCAGCGCACGCGGCATTCGGCGATGCAGCCGGCCAGACGCGAGAGCAAGTTGTGGGGCAGCAGGTACTGGCCGAGGAGAAACAGACGCTTGTTCATTAACGGTCCTTAAAAATCTTAAATTTCTACCGGGGTATCGGGATGATTGCCCCATTCGCCCCAGGAGCCGGCGTAGCCTTTGACCCGCGGATAACCGAGAGCCTTGGCCACCAGATAGGTGAAACCAGAACGATGATGTGTCTGGCAGTGGGTAATCACTTCTTTGTCTTTGCTGATCCCGAGTTGTTCGAGGATCTGCGGCATGTCGGTGCGGATGCGTAGCTGGCGTGCCCGATCCATGCCAGCAGTCCATTCGAAATTGATCGCGCCGGGAATGTGTCCGCCCTTGGCTGCCAGGACTTTCTCGCCGGAGTACTCCAGCGGCCCGCGCGCATCCCAGATTGCCAGGTCGGCGGCGCCGAGACGGCTTTGCAGGTATTCGCGGGTGGCGGTGGGTTCATCGTGCAAGGTCAGTGGAACCGGGCCGCCCACCGGTGGCGGGACCTGGATCGACATGGGCGAACCTTCCGCCAGCCAGGCCGGCAGGCCGCCATCTATATAGTGGTACTTGCTGTGGCCGATGACATCCAGCAGCCAGATGAAGCGTCCGGCCCAACCGCCGCCTTCGTCGTCATACACCACGTAGACCGCATCGGGGTTGTGCCCCAGCTCACCAAACAGCGTTTCGAGTGCTGCCTGCGGGGGCATCAGCCCCGGGGCGGGGGCCTGGCCGAGCTGCGTACGCTTTGGATCGACAAAGCGCGCGCCGGGAATGTGCCCTTCGGTGTAGCGGGCGGCACTGGTCAAGTCCACCAGAATCAGTTCGCGGGCGTCGAGGCGAGGGAGCAAGTCGCTCGGCTCGATCACCAGCGGCAAGCCAGAGAAGTCAGACATGTGAGGTCTCCAGAGCACAAAAGGGAGGATTGTAACGCAGCTTATTGGCCACGGTGGCTAAAGCTGTGCAGGGCTTTCTCGATGCACTGTGCGGTTTTGCCGAAGGCCTGTACGGAAATTTCCGAAAACGGCCCGCCGCCTTGGTCCGCCACGACGATCATGATCACCCGGCCATTGTTGATCAGCGAACGCAGCAGCAAGTGTTCACCGCTGAACTGCGAGCGCAGGCTATTGGGCAACATGGCCGAGAATTGCGCGTTGTTGGCAGGCGTCAGGCGCACCTGGGCCTGCTGCGCGAGCAGGCGTTGCAACACGTTGCTCTGGCTGACCACGAAATTCAACCCGGCCGCTTCCTTCGGCAGGCCAGCCGTCTGGTGCACGCGCAGGTTGGCGTGGGTGCGATCGGCCATCAGGATCATCACCCGGCGCATGCCGCAGGCCACGAGGGCGTCACGGGCGGCGATGGTCAGGTGCATGGCGTTGGTGAAACGGCTCGGCTCGACCAGCAACTCGGCGCATTGCTTGCGCCACTTCGCCAGGTCTTCGGCGGTAGGTGCCGCTGCCGGCAGCAAGCCTGCGTGGACACGGTTCATGCCCCACGGCCAGATCAGCGACTCGGCAGGGTGCCAGAGGTCGGGCATGGCGTGTTGGCGTGCGCTGTTGGCGGCTTGCTGGTGCAATTGCTGCTGCAGTTCGTCCATCGGCATTTGCAGGTAAAGGCTGGTCAGGTACTGCCAGCGCTCGCTGTGGGGGCTGTCCCAGGCGTGTTGCGCCGACAGCGCCAGCCCATTGGCCAGCAGCACTGTATTGGCCGGTTGATTGAGCCAGCGGCGCAGGGTCGGATCGTCGTCAAGGCGATTCTGCTGGCGCAGTGGATGGTCGCTGTCACGGGCGATGCGCAGGACTTTCACCAGTTCCCGCTGCTCGGTGAGCAGCAATCGATAGCCTTGCTGCACCCAGATCGGCAAGCGCCAGACCTCCACCAGCGCCTGGCCGATATCCAGCAGGCGTACGCCAAACAGTTGCTGCTCGACTTTGCGTGCCGACTCGCCTTTATGGATGACCCGTAGCTCCCAGTCTTCGAGCAGTTTCGGATGGGTCAGTGCCAGCGGCCACAGGGGCGAAAGAAACAGCAGGCTGCCCCAGTGGATGTCCTGCCACAGGCGCGCCAGGCGGCTGGCAAAAAAACCGTTGGCCTGTTGCGTGGCGTGCTGGCTGATCATCTGCAACTGACGCAGGGCTTTGGGAATCTCGAGCTCGGGTTCGGCGGGTAGCCGCGCGAGCAGCTCTTCGGTGCGCGTCAAACCGAGGCGGTTGATTGCAATTTCAAGGTTTTCCGCAGGCTCGGTCATGCTGCCATGGGTATGCCGGTTGGCTTCGCGAATCACGCTCAAGGCCAGGGCCGGGCTGCCTTGCATGAGGTCGGCGATGTCGCGCAGCGAGCTGCGATTATCGCGGATGGCCTTGCAGACACGGTCATGGCTGGCTTGCGGGACGGGAAGACGTACGCCATCGAGCAGCTTGACCCAGCCTTCGAGGGTCGTTGGTTTTGGCGTTGGAACGTTCGTTTCGTTAACCATGGTGGGAGGCGATCATCGTCAACATTACCTGTGCCCGGAGGGGGTCAAATTAGCTTTTCGCCTGAACGGGCTATAGTCTGGCGCAGTTTTGCCGATAAGTAGAAGAAGAGATTTTTTAACTTCCGAATATGACCTTGAACCCGACTCAGTAAGTGCTCTCCTAACCTATGGCTAAAATTATCGGCATCATCGTCGTATTCGCGAGCGTGCTCGGCGGATACGTGCTTTCCCACGGCAAGATTGCCGCCCTGATACAACCTTTCGAGGTCATGATCATTGGCGGTGCTGCCCTCGGCGCCTTCTTGCAGGCCAACCCCGGCTACATGACGATGCACGTGCTCAAGAAGTCCCTGAGCATGTTCAGTTCACGTTTCAACCACGCCTTCTACCTTGAAGTGCTGGGCCTGATCTACGAGATCCTCAACAAGAGCCGCCGCGAAGGCATGATGGCCATCGAAGGCGACATCGAAGATGCCGCTGCGAGTCCGATCTTCGCGAAGTACCCGACGGTACTCAAGGACGAGCGCATGACCGCGTTCATCTGCGATTACCTGCGCATCATGTCTTCCGGCAACATGGCGCCGCACGAGCTGGAAGGCCTGTTCGACATGGAATTGTTCAGCCTCAAGGAAGACCTGGAGCATCCGTCCCACGCGGTGAACGGCATCGCCGACGCCATGCCCGGTTTCGGTATCGTCGCGGCGGTACTGGGTATCGTGGTGACCATGGCTTCGCTGGGTGAAGGCGACCAGAAGTCCATCGGCCTGCACGTAGGTGCGGCACTGGTGGGTACCTTCTTCGGTATTCTCGCCGCCTACGGCTTCTTCGGCCCGCTGGCCCATTCCCTGGCCCATGATGCCAAGGAAGAGCTGAACGTCTACGAAGCCATCAAGGCCTCGCTGGTGGCTTCGGCTTCCGGCATGCCGCCATCGCTGGCCGTGGAGTTCGGGCGCAAGGTCCTGTACCCGGCGCATCGTCCAAGCTTCGCCGAGCTGGAACAAGCGGTTCGCGGTCGTTAAGCCATGGAAAATAACCAGCCGATAATCATCAAGCGCGTCAAGCGCATCGCCGGCGGGCATCACGGGGGCGCCTGGAAAATCGCCTTCGCCGACTTCGCCACGGCGATGATGGCGTTCTTCCTGGTGTTGTGGCTGTTGTCCACCGCTACGCCGGAACAGAAAATTGCCATCGCCGGTTACTTCAAGGACCCGATCGGCTTTTCCGAAAGTGGCACGCCCTACATCATCGATCTGGGCGGCACGCCGACCCTGGCGCCGGAAAACACTCTCAACCCCGAGGTGAAGTCCCAGCCGCAGCCGGACAAGGTCACCATCGATACCGATCAGGTCGAAGGCATGGCCGAGCAGGTCGAAAAAGAGCGCCTCGAGCTGTTGCTGCAAGAACTGCAGAACAAGGTCGAAGAAAACCCGCAGATGCAGAAGTTCAAGGATCAGATCCTGTTCGAAATCACGCCGGACGGCCTGCGAATCCAGATCATGGACGCGGAAAACCGCCCGATGTTCGATTCAGGTTCAGCGCGCTTGAAGCCGTATTTCGAAGACATCCTGCTGGCCATGGCCGACACCATCAAGGCGGTGCCGAACAAGATCAGTATCAGCGGCCACACCGATGCCAAGCCATACACCGGCACCGGTGATTTCGGTAACTGGGAACTGTCTGCCAACCGTGCCAACGCCGCACGGCGTGCGCTGGTGGCGGGCAGCTATCCGGATGCGCAGGTGGCACGCGTGGTCGGTTATGCCTCGTCGGCCCTGTTCGATCGCGAGCATCCGTTCAACCCGGTGAACCGCCGTATCGACATCGTCGTCCTGACCAAGAAAGCACAGCGTGCCATCGAAGGTTCGCAAGGTGCTGAACCTGCTCCTGATGCACCGCAAGGTTCGACTGCGCCGGGAGCCGCACCGGCTGCACCGGTTGACCCGAACGCGTTGCCGGCGGACAAGGAACCGCTGCCGGCGCACGAACTGCGCGAGCGTCTGAATCTGTTCGATGATCCGGCACCGAAGCCGGGTGAGCCAGCCAAACCGGCTGAACCGCCCAAGCAGTGACCGACAAAAAAGCCGACAGCGATGTCGGCTTTTTTGTGTCTCGTGCCAGTGCTTCCGAGTTTTGTGTTTGCTTAGTAGTTGTAGGAATGATCTGAAATTTCGTACCAAGGTTTTCAGTCGTGCACGCATCTATTTATAGTTCAGCCGTTGCTGCTCACGTGGTGACCGATCTTAGCCGGTCGAAACAAAGATGGAACCTCACCCACATGATCGGAGTTAGACCTATGGCTAAGTACCACCCTCTACAAGGCAACTTCAGTGTCGGCACGACGTTGTACATCGACACCGAAGCCAAAGTTTCGGATCTTCTCGAAACCGCCACTCACCGCATCAAAGCCGCACGTAATCTGCTCAATAGCGTCACCTGCCTATGCGTCAAAGAAGCAGAAGGACATGACCTGGAGCATTTTGCCAACGCTGCGCATATGTTGATCCAGGACGGCTGTGACGCCTTGGATGTGCTGGGGTGGAAGCTGGAAAAAGCAGCAAATGGTATTTAGTCCTGGACTAGAGACCCCCGATCATCTTCGTGACGTCACGAAGATAATCGGGGGCTGTGAGTCGATTTCAGGACTAGACACGACAAAAAATCTGCTTACCGCAGTCCTGTAGGAGCCAGCAATTCGGCTCCTACAGATGTTGTGTGAGAGAAAACCCGACCGGTCAAGAGGATGGATCTGGGAGCGAAGTGGCGTCAGAAACCGCGGATGATTCGCGACTTGAGGTCGGCGTGAAAGCGATCCGCATTGGATTTGTTAACTCTGCGCACCGACTCGCTACCGGTCACCGAATCCAGTGACATCGAGCGCTTGAGCATCGACTCGTTGCGATAGGCATCGATGAAGAACTCGATGTCCCGGTCGCTGGTCAGCTTCGGCCATTTGTCGAGGTACAGCGGCAGCTCTGTCGGGCCGGTCTTGAACGAGCAGATGCGCCGGTTGGTGATGGTCGCTTCGCCGATTTCGAACGGCACCCACCAGGACAGTGCGGTTTTCTCCGACACTACCGCCAGCAGGTGTGTGCATTCGCTGATATTGCGGGTGATCACCCCGGTGATGTCGTCGGTGGTCTGGGATTCGGCATCCAGTACGTCGAGGTAGGTCTTGATGTTGGCCTGCATCAGGCGCGTGTTGATGTTGATCGCGTGGGCGCGGTCCATGTGGCGGTAGCTGATAAACACTGGCATCAGAAATGTCCCTTGATCGCGAGCTCGCGGTAATAGGCGCCGAGGGCGGTGAGGCGGCAGCCGGTGGAGTGGATGGCGGCGTAGTACATGTGTTCGGCGTCCACCGGTTCGACCAGGCTGTGGCGGTTGCACTTTTGCAACTGGGCGAAGACCTCGCCCTGTTCCGGGTTGAACTCGGGCTCGGTGGGCTCAAAGCTGGGGGCGAGGGGGTACACCGACTCTGCTTCGGCAAACCATTCGGGGAGTTTGCGCAGGATTTCCTTGGGGATCAGCGGGGACACTTCGCGCAGGGAAATGAACTGCGAGACATTGGTCTTGAACACCGGACGCTGTTCCCAGGCATCAAGGGCATTGTCGACAAACGAATAGAGGCTGCCGGGGGTGATCTTGCCCAGGATATTCGCGGCTCCGCCGTGCAGGGCCTGGAGCAGCAATCCGGTGAACACGCCGTGCTGCATGCCCTCCATCGCCGGCTCTTCCTTTTTACAGGCGGTCAGAATGGTCATGCCTTCGCCGACCACGCTGCCTTCGCTGCGCAAGGCGCGCAGTTCGCCGGCCGAGCCGCTCTGGCAACAATCGAGAATGATCACTTTGTTTTTGATCTTGGTGGCCTTGCTCGCCCAGTTGAGGATGTCGCTGAGGCGAATCCCGTCCTTGGCGCTCTTGTAATCCTGCGGGATCAACATGCCTTCGTCAGTGTCGGTATCGAAGCTGCCGTGGCCGGCGAAATACAGTAGCGCGACGTTGCAGTCACCGGAAAACAGCTCGCGGATCTGGTCTTCGAGTTTTTCCCTGCTCAGGAAGTCCTCGGCGGAAGTCAGCACGATGTTCTTGAAGTTCGGATCGCCATTGGCGTCGGTTTTCAGCACGGAGGCCATGGCCATGGCGTCATTGCTGCAACCGCTCAGGCGCGACACATGGGTGTAGTCGTTGATGCCGATAAACAGTCCCTTGCGCATGGTTACACCGCCGTATGTTGGCGAATCGCGTTGATGATGCTGTTGGTGTTCCACGCACATTCGGCATGTGCCGCGTCACGTACCACCGTGGAAATGCGCTCGGCACCGAACGGCTTGATCGCAATGATCACCTTGCCCATGCGCTTGGCGATTTCGATTTCCTTGTTGATCCACTTGCTGTAGGTGGAGTACATCCCGGCCATGATCAACACCGCCGAACACGGGCGAATCTTGTTTTCGATGGCCTCCTCAAGTTGTTTGTCGGTTTTCGCGCCGACAATCGGGTTGTCCGGTGGAACCGAAAAATTCTTGTACGTGAAACCAGGCTTGGCGTTGAGCAGGCGCACGAGATTGTCGTGGGCGTCGGAGTAGTTCCACGAGTGGCTGATGAACAGGTGGTAGGTTTGCATAGGTGTCCCTCGGAGTCGCTGAAGTGCGAAGAGGGCTAGAACTTAGGCGAATACAGGGCGGCTACAAGGGGGCGGTGCGGAAAGAGAAATGCCCTACAAGCGAGCGTGCACAGGTCTTACAGAAAGGTCTGATGTTTAAGCGGGGGGAAGATCCAGCCGCCGGCCACCCCGCTGAAGGCAGGGTGGTCGGCGCGTCTGTTTAGTAGCCGTTTTCCGGCAGACTGGCGATGATCGAGCGGTAGCTGTTCATCCGCTGTTGCTGCACGCGGCCGTCTTCAAGGGCCTTGAGCAGGGCGCAACCGGGTTCGCGGTCATGCTTGCAATCACGGAAACGGCAGGTGCCAAGCAGGTCGTTGAACTCGATGAAGCCGGCTTCGACGTCGGCACGGCTGACGTGGCCCAGGCCGAATTCGCGGATACCCGGGGAGTCGATCAACTCACCGCCACCGGGGAAGTGGAACAACCGCGCGGTAGTGGTGGTGTGGGTGCCCTGGCCGGACAGTTCGGACAACGGGCCGACGCGGGTTTCGACATCCGGCAGCAGGCTGTTGACCAGCGACGACTTGCCGACGCCGGACTGGCCGACGAATACGCTGATGCGTCCGTCCAGCTGTGTCTGCAATTGCTCCATGCCGTTGCCGTGGTGCGCCGACACTTCCAGCACCGGATAGCCCAGGGTGCGGTATACGGCGAGCAAGGCATTCAGTGCAGGAGCGTTGTTTTCGTCGATCAGGTCGAATTTGTTCAGCAGTAACAGTGGCTTGATGCCAGCATGCTCGGCCGCCACCAGGTAGCGGTCGATCAGGTTGGCATGGGGCTCGGGCAGCGGTGCAAACACGATGACGATCATGTCGACGTTGGCCGCAACCGGCTTGAGCTGACCACGGCTGTCCGGGCGACACAGCTCGGTGTTGCGCGGCAGTTGCGCCACGATCACGCCGATACCCTGGTTGCCGGCACGCCAGACCACCTGATCGCCGGTCACCAGCGCCGGCAGGTTGGCGCGCAGGTGGCAACGGAATACCTGGCCGGCCAGTTCGCCGTCGCGGGCCTCGACCTCGACCTGCACACCGAAGTGCGCGATCACCAGGCCGTGCTGTTCCGGGCCCAGATCGCCGCCCTCAAGTGCCTCGACGGCCGAGGACTCGCGTTTGGCGGCGCGGGCAGCGCGTTCGCCCTGAATCTTTTCGATGCGCCAGTTTTGACGACGATTGAGTTGGCGTTTGGCCATGGGTGTTCCGTATCAAGAATGCAGCGATTAGGTAAAACGGCCGCGAGTTTAGCACGCCCGGCCACCGGCCTAGGCTAAACTGCGCAGCATTGCCTAGGAGCCGACACATGCAAAACCCACAGAACCTGATCTGGATCGACCTGGAAATGACCGGTCTGAACCCGGACACCGACGTCATCATCGAAATGGCCACCATCGTCACCGACAGTGACCTGAACACCCTGGCCGAAGGCCCGGTGATCGCCATTCACCACAGCGACGAAATCCTTGCCGGCATGGACGAGTGGAACACCCGTCAGCATGGCGGTTCCGGGCTGACCCAGCGGGTTCGCGACAGCCGCATCAGCATGGCCGAAGCCGAAGCCGAAACCATCGCCTTCCTGGAGAAGTGGGTGCCGAAGGGCAAGTCGCCGATCTGCGGCAACAGCATCTGCCAGGATCGTCGCTTCCTTTATACCCACATGAAATCCCTGGAAAGCTTCTTCCACTACCGCAACCTCGACGTGTCGACCCTCAAAGAGCTGGCTGCGCGCTGGGCACCGGATGTGCGTGACAGCTTCAAGAAGGGCAGCACGCACCTGGCCCTGGACGACATCCGCGAATCGATCGCTGAGCTGCAGCACTACCGCAAGCATTTCATCAAATTCTGATTCACGGTCGTCCGTTCCGGCCCCATCGCGAGCAAGCTCGCTCCCACAGGTGCAACGCCGCCCCTGTGGGAGCGAGCTTGCTCGCGATGGCGTCAGTTCAGTCACCTTAGATGGTTGGAGCGAATCTCGGGCGCCCTCTTTTGGTGCCAGGGTGAACTGAGTAGACTGCGCGCCTTTCTGCAAGGACCGCCACTATGCTGCTGATGCTCTACCTGATCGCCATCACCGCCGAAGCCATGACTGGCGCCCTCTCTGCGGGCCGACGGGGCATGGACTGGTTTGGTGTGGTGCTGATCGCTTGCGTCACGGCGCTGGGTGGCGGGTCGGTGCGCGATGTGCTGCTCGGGCACTACCCGTTGACCTGGGTCAAACACCCGGAATATCTGGTGCTGACCACGGCAGCCGCGATGATCACAGTGTTCACGGCCCGCTGGATGCGGCATTTGCGCTCACTGTTCCTGGTGCTCGACGCCATGGGCCTGGTGGCGTTCACCCTGATCGGCTGCATCACCGCCCTGGAAATGGGCCATGGCATGTTGGTCGCCTCCGTTAGCGGCGTGATCACCGGCGTCTTCGGCGGCATCCTGCGGGACATTTTCTGCAACGATATTCCGCTGATCTTCCGGCGTGAGCTTTATGCCAGCGTTTCGTTCGCCGCGGCGTGGTGCTACATGCTCTGCATCTATCTGCAATTACCCGACGAACAATCGATTCTGATCACCTTGTTCGGCGGTTTTCTGCTGCGCTTGCTGGCGATCCGTTTTCATTGGGAAATGCCCAAGTTCGTCTATAACGACGAAGCCTGACGTTCGGCGTGTTGCCGCAACGCCCACGCGACATGTTCACGTACCAGTTCCGAAGGATGTTCCCGTCGCGCCTTCAGCGCCTCCAGCACCGGGATCGTTGAAGGCGCATTGCCCAGGCCCACCGCCAGGTTGCGCAACCAGTTTTCATAGCCCGTCCGGCGCAGCGGCGAGCCTTCGGTGCTGCTCAGGAATTTCTCTTCATCCCACATGAACAGTTCCGCCAGCCCGGCATTGTCCAGATTGTGCCGCGGCTTGAAGTCGCTTTCACCGGAAGGGCGGGCGAAGCGGTTCCACGGGCAGACAATCTGGCAGTCATCGCAACCGAACACCCGGTTGCCGATCAGTGGCCGCAGGTCTTCAGGGATCGCGCCTTTGAGTTCGATGGTCAGGTAGGAAATGCAGCGTCGGGCATCCAGCACATAGGGGCCGACGAAAGCGTTGGTCGGGCAGATGTCGAGGCAGGCACTGCACCGCCCGCAGTGTTCGGTAGCATGGGGCGGGTCGACCGGCAGCGGCAGGTCGACGAACAGTTCGGCGAGAAAAAAGTAACTGCCGGCCTTGCGGTTCAAGACCAGGGTATTTTTGCCGATCCATCCAAGCCCCGCCTGTTCGGCGATGGCTTTTTCCAGCACCGGGGCACTGTCGACGAAGGCGCGGTAGCCAAACGGGCCGATCTGCGCCTGAATTTTTTCCGCCAGGTGTTGCACGCGTTTGCGGATCAGCTTGTGGTAATCGCGACCCAGGGCATAACGCGAGACGTAGGCTTTTTCCGGTTGGGCGAGCATTTTTGCCATCTGCGTGTCGCCGGACAAGTAATCCATGCGCAGGGACACCACGCGCAAAGTGCCCGGCACCAGCTCTTCGGGGTGCGAGCGTTTGCTGCCGTGGGCGCCCATGTAATCCATTTCGCCGTGGTAGCCGGCTTCGAGCCAGCGCTCCAGGTGCTGCTCATGCTCGGCCAGGTCGAGGCCGCTGATGCCGACTTGCTGAAAGCCCAGCTCGCGGCCCCAGTCCTTGATGGATTGGGCGAGGGCGGGCAGATCTGTGGTAATAGCGGGCATGAGACGAGAGAAACCGGGGCTGAGATGCGTATAATTCTGCCAGACATCGGAGCCCGAAGACGCATGCCGCACACTAAAGATGAATTACCCGACGTGCTGTATAGCGCCGCCCAGGTGCGAGCACTCGACGCGAGCCTGATCGCCGCCGGCACGGCGGGCTTCGAATTGATGCAGCGCGCGGCGCGGGCGACGTGGCGGGCGCTGGTGCGGCAATGGCCGACGGCAAACGAGCTGAGCGTGCTTGTCGGACATGGCAACAACGCAGGCGACGGGTACCTGGTGGCCGTACTGGCCCAGCGTGCCGGTTGGTCGGTGCGGGTGCTGGCGGTGGGCGATCCGCAGCGCTTGCAGGGTGATGCGGCGTCGGCCCATGCCGAGGCGGTGTCTGAACAGGTGCTCATCGAGCCCTGGACGGCACAATCCGGATTGCGCGGCATTGTGCTGGATGCTTTGCTTGGCACCGGTCTGAGCGGTGACGTGCGTGATCCCTATGTCAGCGCCATCGCCGCGATCAATGCCAGCGGACTGCCGGTTGCGGCGGTGGATATTCCGTCAGGGTTGTGCGCGGATACGGGCCGCATCCTTGGTGATGCAGTGCATGCCGACCTGACGGTCACGTTCATTGGCTTGAAGGTGGGGTTGTTCACCGGTGATGCCGCGGATGTGACGGGTGAGTTGGTGTTCAACGATCTGCAGGCTGATCCGCAGTTGCTGAACGGTACTGCGTTCACGGCTCGGCGCTTGTGTATCGCTAACCTACCGCGTCTGGTGTCCCGGGCACCGGCATCCCACAAAGGCAAGTTCGGCCATGTGCTGCTCATTGGCGGTGATCGCGGTTACGGTGGGGCAATTTTGCTGAGTGCACAAAGTGCTCTGCGCAGCGGTGCGGGCATGGTTTCGCTGTCCACCCGTCCGGAACACGTTTCGCCAGCGCTTTCTCGAATTCCGGAAGCCATGGTGCTGGGCACGTCGTCGGCCAATCAACTGATGGGGTTGCTTGAGAAGGTATCGGTGTTGGTGGTCGGGCCGGGCCTGGGTCAGGCAGGGTGGGGGCGCAGCCTGCTGTCGACTGCGGCCAATGCGCCTTTGCCGCAAGTCTGGGATGCCGATGCCTTGAATCTGTTGGCGGGTGGACAGGTCGATCTGCCCAAGGGTTGCGTGATTACCCCGCATCCGGGGGAGGCGGCACGTTTGCTTGGGGTGAGCACTGCCGACGTTCAGTCTGACCGTCCCGCCGCAGCCCATGCATTGAGTAAAAAATATACAGCTGTCGTCGTCCTGAAAGGTGCCGGCAGCCTGATCGCCCATCCCGATGGACGTCTGGCGCTGTGTCATCAGGGGCACCCGGCCATGGCCACCGCCGGTTTGGGCGACGTGCTGGCCGGTTTGCTCGGCGCATTGCTGGCCCAGGGCATGGAGCCGTTCGACGCGGCCTGCCTGGCGGTCTGGCTGCACGCCAATGCCGGCGAGCAACAAGGAAAATTGGGCCGTGGGCTGGCGGCCAGTGATCTGATCCCAGCCATTCGTCAGTTGTTGGAGGAGCAAGCACCGTGTCTGAAGTAACCCTGTACCTGGCCGATGAACAGGCCATGAGCGACTTTGGCGCACGCATTGCCCGAATCACCCAAGGCCATGGCCTGATCTTCCTTGAGGGCAACCTGGGGATGGGCAAAACCACGTTGTCCCGAGGCATCATTCGCGGTCTGGGACATGTCGGGGCAGTCAAAAGCCCGACCTTCACCCTGGTCGAACCCTACGAGATCGGCGACATTCGCGCCTTCCATTTTGATTTGTACCGTCTGGTCGATCCGGAAGAGCTAGAGTTCCTCGGTATCCGCGACTACTTCGAAGACGATGCCCTGTGTCTGATCGAATGGCCCGATAAAGGTGCAGGCTTTTTGCCAAAGCCTGACCTGACCATTACCATTAGCCCGCAAGACAGCGGGCGTTCGCTGAAAATTTTATCCCAGGGCTCGCGTGGCGAGGCCTGGTGTGCCGCTTTGGCATTGGAATCCAAATAGATGATGGGGTTAGGTATGCGCTTTCGCGCGTTGGTGGCTGCCGTAGGGGTGTTGTTCTTGGCGGTGACCGTCGACGCTGTGGCCGATTCGAAGGTCAACAGTGTTCGTCTGTGGCGGGCACCGGACAACACGCGACTGGTGTTTGACCTGACCGGCCCGGTGCAACACAGCGTCTTTACCCTGACGGCTCCGGACCGCCTGGTCATCGACATCAATGGCGCGACCCTCGGTGCGCCGCTCAACGTCAACACCTCGAACACCCCGATTACCGCCATGCGCTCGGCCCAGCGCACGCCGACGGACCTGCGGGTGGTCATCGACCTGAAAAAGGCCGTGACGCCGAAAAGCTTCTCCCTGGCGCCGAACGCTCAGTACGGTAACCGATTGGTGGTCGACCTGTTCGATAACGCCGCCGACGCCGCGCCACCGCCAGCGCCGACACCGTCGGTCGCCACGGTGCCTGCCGTGCCGGTCACGCCTGCGGAACCGGCGATCAAGCTGCCACCGGCTCCGGCCGGCAAACGCGACATCATTGTGGTGATCGACGCCGGTCACGGTGGCGAAGATCCGGGGGCTTCCGGCTCCCGAGGCCAGCGCGAGAAAGACGTGGTGCTGCAGATTGCCCGTGAAACCCAACGCCAGGTCAACGGCATGAAAGGTTTCCGTGCCGAACTGACCCGTACCGGCGACTACTTCATTCCATTGCGCGGCCGTACCGAAATCGCCCGCAAGAAAGGCGCCGACCTGTTCGTCTCAATCCACGCCGACGCCGC
Source organism: Pseudomonas jessenii (assembly GCF_002236115.1). Taxonomy (GTDB): domain Bacteria; phylum Pseudomonadota; class Gammaproteobacteria; order Pseudomonadales; family Pseudomonadaceae; genus Aquipseudomonas; species Aquipseudomonas jessenii. Next base: position 460,310 of record NZ_NIWT01000006.1, read on the forward strand.
GCCTTCTGCCGCCGCTTTCGGTGCCTCGGTATTTGCCCTGTCCGATCGCGGCGCAACTTCCGAGACCGCCCGTTGGCTGGCCGACAGCGAAAACCGTTCCGACCTGATCGGCGGTGCCGGCAACGTCAGCCTCGATGACAAAGACCGCATGCTCGCCGGCGTGCTGCTCGACTTGTCGATGACGGCATCCCTGACCTCCAGCCTGAACGTTGGCCAGAAAGTCTTGAGCAACATCGGTCGGGTCACGCCATTGCACAAGCAGCGGGTTGAGCAGGCCGGGTTCATGGTACTGAAGTCGCCGGATATTCCGTCGATCCTGGTGGAAACCGGGTTCATCTCCAACGCCAACGAAGCCTCGAAGCTTGCCGCGTCAAGCCATCAACAGGCGCTGGCGCGCTCGATCAGCAGCGGCGTGCGCCAGTTCTTCCAGCAGAACCCGCCGCCAGGCACTTACATTGCCTGGCTGCGTGATTCCGGAAAAATCGCCCAAGGTCCACGTGACCATAGGGTAAACCCTGGCGAGACGCTGGCGATGATCGCCGTTCGTTATCAGGTTACGCCGGCCACCCTGCGCAGCGCCAACAACCTGTCGAGCGATGAACTCAAGGTTGGTCAACACTTGACCATTCCGGGCACTGAACTGGCGGCCAAAGAATGAATCAGGTCGTGAACAACAGCGCTCGCATCGAGCTGCTCAGCCCGCGGCTGGCGAACCAGATTGCCGCGGGTGAGGTGGTCGAGCGCCCGGCTTCGGTGATCAAGGAACTGCTGGAAAACAGCCTTGACTCCGGCGCTAAACGCATCGACGTCGATGTGGAGCAGGGCGGCGTCAAGCTGCTGCGGGTGCGCGACGATGGCAGTGGCATTTCCGCCGATGACCTGCCATTGGCCCTGGCCCGTCACGCCACCAGCAAGATCCGCAACCTGGAAGACCTCGAACAGGTCATGAGCCTGGGGTTTCGCGGCGAGGCCCTGGCATCGATCAGCTCCGTCGCGCGCCTGACCTTGACCTCCCGCACCCGCGACGCCGATCAGGCGTGGCAGGTCGAGACCGAGGGCCGTGACATGGCGCCCCGTGTGCAACCTGCGGCCCACCCGGTGGGCACTTCGGTTGAAGTGCGCGACCTGTTCTTCAACACGCCGGCGCGACGCAAGTTTCTCAAGACCGAAAAAACCGAATTCGATCACCTGCAAGAAGTGATCAGGCGCTTGGCCCTGGCGCGCTTCGATGTGGCGTTCCATCTGCGCCATAATGGCAAGACCATCCTCAGCCTGCACGAGGCCCATGATGATGCGGCCCGTGCCCGGCGCGTGGCGGCGATCTGCGGGCCGGGTTTCCTGGAGCAGGCGCTGCCGATCGAAATCGAGCGCAACGGCCTGCATCTATGGGGCTGGGTCGGCCTGCCGACCTTCAACCGCAGCCAGGCCGACTTGCAGTATTTCTTCGTCAATGGCCGTGCCGTGCGCGACAAACTGGTGGCCCACGCGGTACGCCAGGCCTATCGCGACGTGCTGTTCAATGGTCGGCACCCGACCTTCGTGCTGTTTTTCGAAGTCGATCCGACCGGCGTCGATGTCAACGTGCACCCGACCAAGCACGAAGTGCGCTTCCGTGAAGGGCGCATGGTCCACGATTTCCTCTATGGCACCTTGCACCGCGCCTTGGGCGATGTGCGCCCCGACGATCAACTGGCGGCGCCGGTTGCCACGGCCATCGTCCGGCCTACCGGCCTCGAAGCCGGTGAATTCGGACCCCAGGGCGAAATGCGCCTGGCCGCCAATGCGCTGCTGGAACAGCCTCAGGCTCAGCCGTCGTTCAATGCGCCGGCGGGTTCGGGGGCTGGCGCGGGTTATCAATATCAATACACGCCGCGACCGCAGTCCGGTGCACCTGTCGCCGAAGCGCAGGCCGCCTATCGCGAGTTTTTTGCACCGCTGCCCGAGGCCAATGCCGTCGCGCTGCCGGCCGGGCAGGACGACATCCCGCCGCTCGGTTATGCGCTGGCACAACTCAAGGGCATCTACATTCTTTCGGAAAACGCTCAGGGCCTGGTGCTGGTGGACATGCACGCCGCCCACGAGCGGATCATGTATGAGCGTCTGAAGGTGGCGATGGCCAGTGAGGGCCTGAGCGGCCAGCCGTTGCTGGTGCCGGAGTCCCTGGCCGTCAGCCAGCGTGAAGCCGATTGCGCCGAGGAGCATGTCGCCTGGTTCCAGCGCCTGGGCTTTGAATTGCAGCGTCTGGGCCCGGAAACCCTGGCGATACGGCAGATTCCGGCACTGCTCAAGCAGGCCGAAGCCAACCGGCTGGTCGCTGACGTCCTGGCTGACCTGATGGAGTTCGGCACCAGCGACCGCATTCAGGCGCACCTGAACGAATTGCTCGGGACCATGGCCTGCCACGGCGCGGTTCGTGCGAATCGGCGATTGGCCCTGCCGGAAATGAACGGTCTGCTGCGTGACATGGAAAACACCGAGCGCAGTGGTCAATGCAACCATGGCCGACCGACCTGGACCCAACTGGGCCTGGACGATCTGGACAAACTGTTCTTGCGCGGTCGTTGATGAGCCAGTTCCCACCTGCGATTTTCCTGATGGGCCCGACCGCCGCCGGCAAGACCGACCTGGCCATCGAGCTCACCAAGGTCCTGCCTTGCGAGTTGATCAGTGTCGATTCGGCGCTGGTCTACCGTGGCATGGACATTGGCACCGCCAAGCCTTCCAAAGAGCTGCTGGCGCAATTTCCGCATCGTCTGATCGATATTCTCGACCCGGCCGAGAGCTATTCGGCTGCGGATTTCCGCCGTGACGCCCTGGAAGCCATGGCCGATATCACCGCACGGGGAAAAATTCCGCTGCTGGTGGGCGGCACCATGCTCTATTACAAGGCTTTGGTTGAAGGTCTGGCAGATATGCCGGCCGCCGATCCCGAGGTCCGTGCGCAAATCGAAGAAGAGGCTGCGCGCCTTGGCTGGCAAGCCTTGCACGAACAATTGGCGGTGATCGATCCGGAGTCCGCGGCGCGAATACATCCGAACGATCCCCAGCGATTGAGTCGAGCGCTGGAAGTTTATCGTGTCAGCGGTCAAAGCATGACCGCCCTGCGTTTGCAACAATCTGCGCAAAGTACTGAAGCAGCCGCTTCGGGACTGCAACAATTGCCCTATACTGTCGCGAACTTGGCCATTGCTCCGGCAAATCGCCAGGTACTGCACGAGCGAATTAAACAAAGATTCACTTTAATGTTGGAACAGGGATTCATTGACGAGGTCGTAGCCCTGCGTAATAGAGGAGACCTGCATACCGGGTTGCCGTCTATACGTGCAGTAGGCTATCGCCAAGTCTGGGACTACCTGGATGGCAAGCTGACGTCAGCCGAGATGCAGGAGCGTGGGATCATTGCCACGCGCCAATTGGCGAAACGCCAGTTCACCTGGCTGCGCAGTTGGACTGATCTGCATTGGCTGGACAGTCTGGATTGCGACAATCTGCCGCGCGCCTTGAAATACCTTGGGACCATCTCCATATTGAGCTGAGTCCTTGCAATTGCCGTCTATCCTTGGGGGTGTGACGGCCAAAGCCATCTGATTACCTATTTTTTATATTGAATCCTTAAAGGAGTGCGGCACATGTCAAAAGGGCATTCGCTACAAGACCCTTACTTGAATACTTTACGTAAAGAGAAAGTTGGGGTGTCCATCTACCTGGTCAACGGTATCAAGCTGCAAGGCACGATCGAGTCTTTCGACCAGTTCGTTATCCTGCTGAAAAACACCGTCAGCCAGATGGTCTACAAACACGCCATCTCTACAGTGGTGCCGGTTCGTCCAATTCGTCTGCCTAGCGCAACCGAATCCGATGCAGGTGATGCTGAGCCAGGTAACGCCTGATAGGAGTCTCCTTTGTTCTTTGAGCGCCACGGTGGTGGTGAACGAGCCATTCTCGTTCACTTGGATGGTCAGGACCCTGAGGCGCGCGAAGATCCGCAGGAGTTTCAGGAGTTGGCAATTTCGGCTGGCGCCGAGACCGTCGCGTTTTTCAACGTGCCGCGTCATCGGCCAACCGCCAAAACCCTGATCAGCAGCGGCAAGGTCGAAGAGTTGCGCGACCTGGTCCAGGCCGAACAGGTCGATCTGGTGATTTTCAATCACATCCTCACGCCCAGTCAGGAACGTAACCTCGAACGTATTTTCGAGTGTCGCGTGATCGACCGCACGGGTTTGATTCTCGATATTTTCGCCCAACGCGCCCGCACCCATGAAGGCAAGCTCCAGGTCGAACTGGCCCAGCTTGAGCACATGAGTACGCGGCTGGTTCGCGGCTGGACTCACCTTGAACGGCAGAAAGGCGGTATCGGCCTGCGCGGTCCGGGTGAAACCCAGCTGGAAACCGACCGGCGCCTGTTGCGGGTTCGCCTGCGGCAGATCAAGGGGCGCCTGGAAAAGGTCCGCAGCCAGCGTGAACAATCGCGCCGTGGCCGCAAACGGGCTGACATTCCGACGGTTTCGCTGGTGGGTTATACCAACGCCGGCAAATCGACGCTGTTCAACTCGGTGACCGACTCCGACGTCTTTGCTGCTGACCAGTTGTTCGCCACCCTCGACCCGACCTTGCGCCGGCTCGAGCTCGATGACCTCGGCCCGATCGTGCTGGCTGACACCGTGGGCTTCATTCGTCACTTGCCACACAAGCTGGTCGAGGCATTTCGGGCTACGCTCGAAGAGTCGAGCAACTCCGACCTGTTGCTGCACGTGATCGACTCCCATGAGCCTGAGCGCATGGCCCAGATTGAACAGGTCATGGTGGTTCTTGGAGAGATCGGGGCTCAAGACTTGCCGATCCTGGAGGTCTATAACAAACTCGATTTGCTCGAGGGCGTGGAGCCGCAGATCCAGCGCGATGCCGATGGCAAACCGCAGCGGGTCTGGCTTTCGGCGAAAGATGGCACAGGTCTTGATCTGCTCAAGCAGGCCGTGGCCGAGTTGCTAGGCGATGAGTTGTTTGTTGGCACCTTGCGCTTGCCGAACCGATTTGCTCGACTGCGTGCGCAGTTTTTCGAACTCGGTGCGGTACAAAAGGAAGAACACGATGACGAAGGCATCAGCTTGCTGGCCGTTCGTTTGCCACGGGCCGAATTGAATCGGCTGGTGAGTCGCGAAGGTTTGCAACCGATGGAGTTCATCGAGCAACACACTTTGCAATAAAAGCCTGAGAAAGCGGTTGTGCCGCGGTGACAGGCATTCTGTAGCATTGGTCGGCGCGCCGTGGGTGCGTCTTTGCTTTATCAGATGGAGAGCGCTATGGCTTGGAATGAGCCGGGTGGCAACTCGAATAATCAGGATCCTTGGGGTGGCAAGCGTCGTAACAACGGCGACCGCAAGGGGCCACCGGATCTCGACGAGGCCTTCCGAAAGCTGCAGGAAAGCCTGAACGGTTTGTTCGGTGGTGGTAAGAAACGTGGTGGCGACGACGGCGGTGGTCCGGGCAAGAGTGGCGGCTTTGGCGGCCTGCTCGGCATCGGTCTGGTCGTGTTGGCGGCCGTTTGGCTGTACAGCGCGGTCTATGTCGTCGACGAACAGGAGCAAGCTGTGGTGCTGCGCTTCGGCAAGTACTACGAAACCGTGGGTCCGGGCCTGAACATCTACTTCCCGCCGATCGACAAGAAGTACATGGAGAACGTCACGCGTGAGCGTGCCTACACCAAGCAGGGCCAGATGCTGACCGAAGACGAGAACATCGTCGAAGTGCCGCTGACCGTGCAGTACAAGATCAGCAACCTGCAGGACTTTGTGCTGAGCGTCGATCAGCCGGAAATCAGCCTGCAGCACGCGACCGACAGCGCCTTGCGCCATGTGGTGGGCTCCACCGCGATGGACCAGGTACTGACCGAAGGTCGTGAGTTGATGGCCAGCGAGATCAAGGAGCGTCTGCAACGCTTCATGGACACGTATCGCACCGGTATCACCGTCACCCAGGTCAACGTACAGAGCGCAGCGGCACCGCGCGAAGTCCAGGAAGCCTTCGATGACGTGATCCGTGCCCGGGAAGACGAACAGCGTTCGCGCAACCAGGCCGAAACCTATGCCAACGGCGTCGTGCCGGAAGCTCGTGGTCAGGCCCAGCGCATCCTTGAGGATGCCAATGGTTACCGTGACGAGACCGTCTCGCGCGCCAAGGGTGAGGCCGATCGCTTCACCAAGCTGGTCGCCGAGTACCGCAAGGCCCCTGAAGTCACCCGCCAGCGTCTGTATCTGGACACCATGCAGGAAGTCTTCACCAACACCAGCAAGGTTCTCGTGACCGGCAACAAGAACGGCCAGAACAACCTGTTGTACCTGCCTCTGGACAAGATGGTCGAAAGTGGTCGCAGCACCAGCACCCAGGTGAGCAGTGCGGCAGCCACCAGCAATGAAGCGAATGCGCGTGCGGCAGCTGATCTGCAGCAACAGCCAGCACGTACCAGGGAGAGTCGCTGATGAGCAATAAATCGCTGATCGCCCTTATTGTCGGCGTCGTCGTGGCGATCGCTGCCTGGAACTGCTTCTACATCGTGGCTCAGACCGAGCGTGCGGTGTTGCTGCAGTTCGGTCGCGTGGTCCAGGCCGATGTTCAGCCAGGCCTGCACGTGAAAGTGCCCTACGTCAACCAGGTGCGCAAATTCGACGCACGCCTGATGACGCTGGATGCACCGACACAACGCTTCCTGACGCTGGAAAAGAAAGCCGTGATGGTCGATGCCTTCGCCAAGTGGCGCGTGAAGGACGCGGAGCGTTACTACACCGCGACTTCCGGCCTCAAGCAGATCGCCGACGAGCGTCTTTCCCGTCGTCTGGAATCGGGCCTGCGTGACCAGTTCGGTAAGCGCACCCTGCACGAAGTTGTGTCGGGTGAGCGTGATGCGCTGATGGCGGATATCACGGCATCGCTGAACAAGATGGCCGAGAAAGAGCTGGGCATCGAAGTGGTCGATGTTCGGGTCAAGACCATCGACCTGCCGAAAGAAGTGAACCGCAGTGTGTTCGAGCGTATGAGCACCGAGCGTGAGCGTGAAGCTCGCGAGCACCGCGCCAAGGGTAACGAACTGGCCGAAGGCATCCGTGCCGACGCCGATCGTCAACGCCGCGTGCTGCTGGCTGAAGCCTATCGTGAATCCGAAGAGGTTCGCGGTGACGGCGATGCCCAGGCTGCTGCGATCTACTCCAAGGCCTACGGTCAGGATCAGGAGTTCTACGCGTTCTACCGTAGCCTGCGCGCCTACCGTGAAAGCTTCGCGAACAAATCCGACGTCATGGTCCTCGACCCAAGCAGCGACTTCTTCCATTACCTGGAAAAAGCCAAGCCTTGATACGGCGTTGACCTGAATTATCCCCCGCCGGGCGGCTAAAACCTCTGGCGGGGTGATCCTTTGGGAAAACGTGTGTATGATGCGGCAGCCGGGAAATTCCCGGCTTTTTTGCGTCTGCATGTTTGATTGCTGTTTTCAAGCAGATGCCGGGCCGATTGGCTCGACAGTTTTTCGAGGAAAGTGGTTGGCGAAGCCGGTAGAAGGGCTTTTCGCTCCGTCGCTCATGCGCGTGGTTTGTGCGCAAGCCGACCATTTTCTGCTTCACTCAAGGCTCGCCGACAGGCTGGTCGCCCGGAGATAGGGGAAGGCGTAATGGCAACGGTAGACCGCTGGCTTCTGCCAGATGGCATCGAAGAAGTACTGCCACCGGAAGCTGCGCGTATTGAAGTCGCGCGTCGTCAGGTGTTGGATCTGTTCCAGAGCTGGGGTTACGAGTTTGTCGTGACTCCCCATATCGAGTACCTGGAATCCCTGCTGACCGGCGCGGGCCAGGACCTGGATCTGCGCACCTTCAAGGTCATCGACCCGCAATCGGGCCGTCAGATGGGTTTCCGCGCCGACATCACGCCGCAAGTGGCGCGCATCGATGCGCATACCCTGCGTCGTGAAGGCCCAAGCCGCCTGTGCTATGCCGGTAGTGTCCTGCACGCTCAGCCTCGCGCCCTGTCGTCCTCGCGCAGCCCGATTCAACTGGGTGCCGAGTTGTACGGCGACGGCAGTCCGAGCAGCGACGTCGAAGTCATCAGCCTGATGCTGGCCATGCTGCAACTGGCCGATGTGCCGGATGTGCACATGGACCTCGGTCATGTTGGCATCTATCGCGGCCTGGCCCGTGCGGCCGGTTTGTCCGGTGAAGTCGAGCAGCAGTTGTTCGATGCCTTGCAACGTAAGGCCATCGACGAGGTCATTACCTTGACCGAAGGCTTGCCTGCCGATCTGTCGGGCATGCTGCGGGCGTTGGTCGACCTGTGTGGCGGTCGTGAAGTGCTGGCTGCGGCCCGCGAGCGTCTAGCCAAGGCGCCGGCCCCTGTTCTGGCAGCGCTGGACGACTTGCTGGCGATTGCCGAGCGGCTGTCCGTGCGTTTCCCTGAGCTGCCGCTGTATTTCGACCTGGGCGAGCTGCGTGGCTACCACTACCACACCGGTGTGGTGTTCGCTGTGTTCGTACCGGGTGTTGGCCAGTCCATTGCCCAGGGCGGTCGTTACGACGACATCGGCGCCGACTTCGGTCGCGCCCGTCCGGCGACCGGCTTCTCCACCGATTTGAAAACCCTGGTGACCCTGGGGCGTGCTGAGATCGAGCTACCGTCTGGCGGTATCTGGATGCCTGACAGTACGGATGCGGCACTCTGGCAGCAGGTTTGCCAGTTGCGCAGTGAGGGTCAGCGTGTCGTTCAGGCTTTGCCTGGACAACCTTTGGCCGCCGCCCGTGAAGCGGACTGCGACCGGCAATTGATTCAGCAGAACGGGCTTTGGCAAGTATCGCCACTGGCTTCTTGAGTTTTCCTGCCGGCTGCCGCCGGCACCAAGTTTGCGCGAATGAGGACAAGTGTTATGGGTAAGAATGTCGTAGTCCTGGGCACCCAATGGGGTGATGAGGGCAAAGGCAAGATCGTTGATCTGCTGACCGAACATGCTGCCGCCGTAGTGCGCTACCAGGGTGGCCACAACGCTGGCCACACCCTGGTGATCGACGGTGAGAAGACCGTCTTGCACCTGATTCCGTCGGGCGTGCTGCGCGAAGGCGTGCAGTGCCTGATCGGCAACGGCGTGGTGGTTGCACCCGACGCTCTGCTGCGGGAAATCACCAAGCTGGAAGAGAAGGGCGTACCGGTGCGCGAGCGCCTGCGTATCAGCCCATCCTGCCCGCTGATCCTGTCCTTCCACGTAGCGCTGGACCAGGCCCGTGAAAAGGCCCGTGGCGAGCTGAAGATCGGTACTACCGGTCGTGGCATCGGCCCGGCATACGAAGACAAGGTTGCACGTCGTGGCCTGCGTGTTGGCGACCTGCTCAACATGCCGCGCTTTGAAGACAAGTTGCGTGAACTGGTGGATTACCACAACTTCATGCTGGTTGGTTACTACAAAGAGCCAGCCATCGACTTCGACAAGACCCTGGCCGAGTGCAAAGACTACGCTGAGCTGCTCAAGCCGCTGATGCTGGACGTTACTGCCGAGCTGCACGACCTGCGTCGTGCTGGCAAAGACATCATGTTTGAAGGTGCCCAAGGTTCGTTGCTGGACATCGACCACGGTACCTACCCGTACGTGACCAGTTCCAACACCACCGCTGGCGGCGTTGCTACCGGTTCGGGTGTTGGCCCTATGTTCCTGGACTACATCCTGGGCATCACCAAGGCTTACACCACCCGTGTAGGCTCGGGTCCATTCCCGACGGAGCTGTTCGACGAAGTCGGTGCGCACTTGGCTAAACAAGGTCACGAGTTCGGCGCGACTACCGGCCGTGCCCGTCGTTGTGGCTGGTTCGACGCCGTTATCCTGCGTCGCGCTATCGATGTGAACAGCATCTCGGGCATCTGCCTGACCAAGCTGGACGTACTCGACGGTCTGGAAACCATCAACATCTGCGTCGGCTACAAAGATGCAGAAGGCAAGGCCGTTGCCCCGACTGATGCTGACAGCTATGTAGGCCTGCAGCCTGTGTACGAAGAAGTGCCGGGCTGGACCGAATCGACCGTGGGTGCCAAAACCCTGGAAGAGCTGCCAGCTAACGCCCGTGCTTACATCAAGCGCGTCGAAGAGCTGATCGGCGCGCCGATCGACATTATTTCGACGGGCCCGGACCGCAACGAAACCATCGTCCTGCGCCATCCGTTTGCTTGATAAGTCGTTGATGTAAAACACAAAGGCCCCTTCATTGGGGCCTTTGTCGTTTATGCCTGCTGGACGGCATGACCTTTGCTATTAGCTTTGCCTAAAACGTCACTTTTGGCGTGCCATCAATTTAATGGCGCTTTTGCAGAGGGATATCAAGTGTCGGCCGTTCTCTCATTGTTACAGAGCCGTTTGTTGCGGCCCGTGTTCGTTACCCTTGGTATCGCCCTTTTGGTGCAGGTGCTGGTAGCTGTCGCTCTGACCCGGAGCACGGTGACCGCGCTGGAAGCCGATCTGGGCCTGCGCCTGGGCGCGGACAGTCAAAAGCTTTCCGCTGAGCTTGAGCAGGCGGGACGCGAAGTCACGTCGAGCCTCGACAGTCTCTCTACCAGTACGCGTCAGCGCCTGACCGCCGGTTTGTCCTCGCGTCTTGAGCAGGAGCAGGCGCAATTGCGTTTGACCCTGGAAAAGGACCTGAAGGACTCCGCCAGCGACATGGCGCAGCTTCTGGCTTCCGTCGCGCCTCGCGCCATGTGGGACAACGACATTCCGACACTTTCCGAGTTCGCCCGCCGGGCCCAGCGCAATCCCAATGTGCTGTTCGTGGTGTATGACGACGCCACCGGTCAGCACCTGACGCGCTACCTCAATCGGGAAAACCCGATCAACAAGGCGCTGCTGGAAAAAGGCCAGGGCGAGCGTGCGCTGGACAAGGTACTGGATGCGGCGAAGAACGATCCTTCGGTGTTCTACATCGAGGCCCCGATCAATCCTAACGGCGTAGAAATCGGCAAGGTCCTGATGGGGGTCTCGACGGCTTCCGTGGAGACTGATCTGGCGGCCCTCGACAAGCGCTTCTCGGCGTTGATCGCCAGCAGCGATCAACTGGTGGGCGACAGCCTCAAGGGTGCGGCTGCTGACAGCGCAACGGCCATGCGCTCGCGTCTGCAGTCGGCGCAGTCCACGGCGGCGGAAATGAAGGCCAATACCACCAGCACCGTGCAGGAGGCTGCTACGACATTGCGCTGGCGCATCGGCGTGTGTCTGGCGGTGGTGGGCTTCGGTGTTCTGCTGTTGTTGGCGGTGGTGCTCGGTCGCCGAGTGGTCAATCGCCTGAAAATGCTGATCGTTGCCATGGATGACCTGGCGGCGGGCGAGGGTGATCTGACCAAGCGTGTGCAGATCAACAGCAAGGATGAAATCGGCGACATGGCCTCGGCGGTCAATCGCTTTGTGGATAAGTTGCAGCCGATCGTGCGTGAGGCGGGGGATGTCGCCCAGCGTACCGGCGTGGAGATCGGCGCCATGACCTTGCGCAACGCCGGTGCGGACGCGGCGGCTGGCATGCAGCGCGACGAGGTGGCGGAGAGTTTGCGCGCCTTGTCGCAAATGGCTGATGAGGCGCAGTCGGAAAGCCATGCCATGCAGGCGGCGCTGAAGCAGGTGGTGGACATTCGTCAGGCCACCGATGAAAACACCCGGACCTCGGCGAAAGTCGGCAGCCTGATCGAGGAGCTGGCGGGTCAGGTCAACACTGGCGCGCAAGTGATCGAGCGCCTGGCGCAGCAAAGTGAGCAAATTGAGGTGGTGCTGACGGTGATTCACGGCATCGCCGAACAGACCAACCTGCTGGCGCTGAACGCAGCGATTGAGGCGGCGCGTGCCGGCGAGACCGGGCGCGGGTTTGCCGTGGTGGCCGATGAGGTGCGGGCGCTGGCGAGCAAGACGCAGAGCTCCACCGGCGATATTCAGGCGCACATCGTGGCCTTGCAGCAAGGTGCGCGTGAGGCGGTGGCGGCGATTGGTCAGGCCGGGCGCCAGGCCAGTGAGGGTTTACTGGTGCTGCGTGACAGTGCGCGGTTGCAGCAGTCGGTGCAGGCATCCGTCGAGCAGGTCCATGCGGCGATCGGTTTGGCTACCCAGGCTGCAGCGCATCAGGCGCAGGGCGCGCAGGCAGTTCGGGGGCGGGTGCAGACCATTCATGCCCAGGCCGAGAAAGCGGCGCAAGCTGTCGTGGAGACTACGGCGAGCGGCAAGGTGCTCGATGGTCTGGCGGCGCAGTTGAAGGCGAGCCTGGGGCAGTTCAGGGCTTAATGCTGTTTCAGGGATGGCCTCATTGCGAGCAAGCTCGCTCCCACATTTGATCCGGGGTGTTCACAAACTTTGTGTCCACCATCGAAACCTGTGGGAGCGAGCTTGCTCGCGATGACGGTCTTAGCGGCTCAGATACATCCGGGTCGTCAGTAGATAGACCGGCAACCCCGACACCAATATCAACAACGCCGCATAAGGCGCCGCCGCCGCAAACTCCACATTCGCGGTATGCGCCCAGACTTCCGTCGCCAGTGTATTGAGCCCGGTGGGGCTCAGCAGCAAGGTCGCCGTCAGCTCCTTCATCGCATCCAGGAACACCAGGGCAAAAGCCGCCCCCAGCGCCGGGAAAATAATCGGCAGTGTCACTCGGCAGAAGGCACTGAATGACGAGGCTCCCAGCGTGCGCGCCGCCTCCTCAAGCTGCGGTGCCGCCTTGTTCAGGGCGGTGCGGATCGGCGCCTGGGCCAGCGGCAGAAACAGCAGGGCATAGGCGATCAGCAGCAATGCCGAAGTCTGGTAAAGCATCGGCACGTAGTGCAGGGCGAAATACACCAGGGTCAGGGCAATGACCAGGCCCGGCAGCGCATGCAGCAGATAGGGCAGGCGCTCGGCCCAGATCGCCAGTTGGCCTTTGTAGCGCACGACCAGCAGGCCGACCGGCACCGCCAGCACCAGGCACAGAGCAGCGCCACCCAGCGACAGAGCGAGGGACGACAGCAATGCTTCGCCGATTGCCGCTACGGGAAAGGCTGCCGATGTTCCTACCGCCAACCAGTAGACCAGCATCCCCAGCGGAATCCCGCTGCCAATGATTGCCAGCAACAGGCAATAAAGCTGTCCCGCCACAGCCCAGGGTCCCAGTTGAACCTGTTCCGCGCGTCGCGCCGCACCCTGTCCGGTGCGCACGTGTCGACCCTTGCCGCGCACGCGCAGCTCCAGCCACAGCAGCGCCAGGCACAACATCAGCAGTACGGCGGAGAGCATCGCCGCGTTGGCATTGCTGAACTCCAGCTCGAACTGCTGATAGATCGCCGTGGTGAAGGTTTGCAGGCCGATGATCGACAAGGCGCCGAACTCCACCAGCATGTGCAGGGCAATCAGCAACGAACCCGCCAGCAGCGAAGGCCAGAGCAGGGGCAGGGTGACGCGAAAGAACACGCCCCAGCGATTTTGCCCCAGCGTGCGAGCCGACTCTTCCAGGGACGGATCGAGATTGCGCAAGGTTGCCGCCACGGGCAGAAAGATCAACGGATACTTGGACAGGCTCATCACCAGGATCGCCCCGCCGAGTCCTTCGAAATGAGCGCTGAGGGAAACCCATGTGAAGCTGCTGACAAAGGCCGGTACGGCAAACGGCAGGCAGAGAATCACGCCCCACAATCGTCGGCCCGGCAGATTGCTGCGCTCGAGCAACCAGGCCAGCGACAAGCCGATCACCCCGCAAACAATGGTGACGCCAATCATCAATGCGAGTGTGTTGCGCAGCAAGCCGAACACATAAGGTCGCCATAGCAAATGCAGTGCTTCTGCCCAGCCAGCTTGCCAGGCTTTGAGTCCGACATAGGCCAGCGGCAGGAAGCTGAGTACGACCAGCAGCAAGACCGGCAACACCAACCCTATGGGAGGACGCTTGCGGCGGGGCACGTTGTTACTGCGCAGACTGGTGGCGGATAGCGATGCGCTCATCAGTTCAAGCCAACGTCACGTTCCAGGTCCAGGGCCTCTTCGGCATTGCCGAGGTCGGCTGGCGTGACTTTCGGCGCTTGCAACTCGCTGAATGGCTTGAGTCCGCGATCAGACTCCATGCCTTTGTGCAGCGGGTATTCGGCGGTGGTCTGGGTGATCACGCGCTGGCCTTCCTCGCTGGCCATGTAGGCGAGCAACTGCTGTGCTTCCTTGGGGTGTTTGCTGGATTTGAGCACCGCAGCACTGGAAACCGTGATCAGTCCGCCGACATCGCCACCGCTGAAGTAATGCAGTTTCGAGTCGAGCTGGCCTTTTTCACGCTGCAGGGCGAACCAGTAGTAGTTGTTGACGAGTACGGTGGCGACTTCGCCATTTTCCACCGCTTTCAATGCAACCATGTTGTTGCTGTAGGTCTTGCCGAATGCTCGCAGACCGGTCAGCCACTCTTCGGCTGCGTCCATGCCGTGCACCTTGATGATCGCGACCGCTTGCTCCTGGAAGGCGCCGCTGGTGGGTACGAAGCCGACCTTGCCTTGCCATTTCGGGTCGGAAAATTCCATCACCGAGGTCGGCAGGTCTTTTTCATCGATCAGCTTGGGGTTGAACGCAACGACGCGCACCCGAGCGGTCACGCCAATCCAGGTGCCGTTGCCGGCGACGTATTCCTTGGGCAGAACGGCCAGTGTGGCGTCATCAGTCTTGGCCAGCAGGCCTTGTTCGCCGAGTTTGTTCAGGGGTGGCGATTCTTCGGTGTAGATCACGTCGGCGGGGGAGCGATCGCCTTCTTCGACGATCTGGCTGGCGAGCTGGTTGCTGCTGCCTTTGCGCACATTGACGTGGATCCCGGTCTTGGCTTCGAAGGCTTTGGCGACCGCATCGCCGACTTCTTTGTGCTGGCCGTTGTAGAGGGTCAGGGCAACCGGATCGGCGGCTTGGGTGAGGGGAGTGGCGAGTGCCAGGCCGAGGAGGGTGGTGATCAGGCCGCGGCGCAGGGTATTTCGAAACATCATTCGCAGGGTTCCTCACTGTCACATTGCAAAAACTTGTAACAATGATAAACGATATTGTTTCTCAAATGCGCCGATAAATCCTGTAGGAGCGAGCTTGCTCGCGATGGGCGTGAACGAAAACGAGGGGTGTCTGGGGAAATGCGTCGCCTGTACATCCATCGCGAGCAAGCTCGCTCCTACAGGGGGAGGAGGCGTGTTTTTAAACCCCGGAAACGCAAAAACCCGCTTTCGCGGGTTTTTGTGAAATCCAAGGTCGTAACCTTGAATTTGAATTGGTGCCCAGAAGAAGACTCGAACTTCCACGACCGTAAGGTCACCAGCACCTGAAGCTGGCGTGTCTACCAATTTCACCATCTGGGCATTCATCTTCAGCGTTGCCGCTGTTGATGTGGCGCACTATACGGAGAGCGTTTTGATCTGTAAACCCCTGATTTTAAAATTAATAAACCAGCGGTCAAAAATACAAAAACCCGCTTTCGCGGGTTTTTGTGTGAGCCTTGAAATTGAACTAATCTCAAGCTCGAAATTGGTGCCCAGAAGAAGACTCGAACTTCCACGACCTTGCGGTCACCAGCACCTGAAGCTGGCGTGTCTACCAATTTCACCATCTGGGCATTATCGACAACGTCTCCGTCGTCGATGGCGCGCACTATACGGAGCGTCTTTTTAACTGTAAACCCCCGGCCTCAAAAAAACCTGAAAAAATTCACCAACGGTCTGCAATTCAGCTTTGAGGTGTCGATACAGGGCTTTAGATGGGTCGTCTTAGCTTGAAATTTCCCGTTTCATTACGCCTATGCCAAACTAACCCGCATATAGACAAGGTGAAAACTCTCTAATGGCCGATTGGCAGTCCCTCGATCCCGAGGCCGCTCGTGAAGCGGAAAAATATGAAAACCCTATTCCTAGCCGCGAACTGATCCTTCAGCACCTTGCTGATCGAGGTTCGCCTGCTAACCGCGAGCAACTGGTCGAAGAGTTTGGTCTGACCACAGAAGACCAGATCGAAGCCCTGCGCCGCCGTCTGCGCGCCATGGAGCGCGATGCTCAACTCATCTATACCCGTCGCGGCACTTATGCACCGGTGGACAAGCTTGACCTGATCCTGGGTCGCATCAGCGGTCACCGCGACGGCTTCGGCTTCCTGGTGCCGGACGACGGCAGTGACGACCTGTTCATGAGCCCGGCGCAGATGCGTCTGGTGTTCGATGGTGACCGTGCCCTGGCCCGGGTATCCGGCCTGGACCGTCGTGGTCGCCGCGAAGGCATGATCGTCGAAGTGGTGTCCCGCGCTCACGAAACCATCGTCGGCCGCTACTTCGAAGAGGGCGGCATCGGTTTCGTGGTTGCGGACAATCCGAAGATCCAGCAGGAAGTGCTGGTGACGCCGGGTCGTAACGCCAACGCGCAGATCGGTCAGTTCGTCGAAGTGAAGATCACTCACTGGCCGACGCCACGCTTCCAGCCGCAAGGCGACGTGGTTGAAGTCGTGGGCAACTACATGGCGCCGGGCATGGAAATCGATGTTGCCCTGCGTACCTACGACATTCCTCACGTCTGGCCTGACGCCGTGCTCAAGGAAGCCGGCAAGCTCAAGCCGGAAGTCGAAGAGAAAGACAAAGAGAAGCGCATCGACCTGCGCCATCTGCCGTTCGTCACCATCGACGGCGAAGATGCCCGCGACTTCGACGATGCGGTCTATTGCGAAGCCCGTCCGGGCAAGCTGCGCCTGTTCTCGGGCGGCTGGAAGCTGTACGTGGCGATTGCCGACGTATCCAGCTACGTGAAACTCGGTTCGGCGCTGGATGCCGAAGCGCAGGTTCGCGGCAACTCGGTGTACTTCCCCGAGCGCGTGATTCCGATGCTGCCTGAGCAGCTGTCCAACGGTTTGTGCTCGCTGAACCCGCAAGTCGATCGCCTGGCCATGGTTTGCGAGATGACCATCTCCAAGTCCGGTGAAATGACCGACTACTGCTTCTACGAAGCGGTGATTCACTCCCATGCGCGCCTGACCTACAACAAGGTCAGCGCGATGCTGGAAACGCCGAAAGCCACCGAAGGGCGCAAGCTGCGCGGTGAATACACCGACGTGGTGCCGCACCTCAAGCAGCTGTACTCGCTGTACAAGGTGTTGCTGGCGGCCCGTCACGTACGTGGCGCGATCGATTTCGAAACCCAGGAAACCCGGATCATCTTCGGTTCCGAGCGCAAGATCGCCGAAATTCGTCCGACCGTGCGCAACGATGCGCACAAGCTGATCGAGGAGTGCATGCTGGCGGCCAACGTGGCCACCGCCGAATTCCTGAAGAAACACGAAATTCCGGCGCTGTATCGCGTTCACGATGGCCCGCCACCGGAGCGCCTGGAAAAGCTGCGCGCGTTCCTCGGCGAGCTCGGCCTGTCCCTGCACAAAGGCAAGGACGGTCCGTCGCCGAAGGATTACCAGGCACTGCTGGCCGGTATCAAGGATCGTCCGGATTTCCACCTGATCCAGACTGTCATGCTGCGTTCGTTGAGCCAGGCGGTGTACAGCGCCGATAACCAGGGCCACTTCGGCCTGAATTACGAGGCGTACACCCACTTCACTTCGCCGATCCGCCGCTACCCGGACTTGCTCACGCACCGGGCGATTCGCAGCGTGATCCATTCGAAACAGGACACCCCACACGTTCGCCGTGCCGGTGCGATGACCATTCCGAAAGCGCGCATCTATCCGTACGACGAAGCGGCCCTGGAGCAACTCGGCGAGCAGTGCTCTATGAGCGAGCGCCGTGCCGACGAAGCGACCCGCGATGTAGTGAACTGGCTCAAGTGCGAGTTCATGAAAGATCGCGTTGGCGAGTCGTTCCCGGGTGTGATCACCGCCGTGACCGGTTTTGGCCTGTTCGTCGAACTGACCGATATCTACGTCGAAGGCCTGGTGCACGTCACCGCGCTGCCGGGCGATTACTACCACTTCGATCCTGTGCACCACCGCCTGGCCGGTGAGCGTACCGGTCGCAGCTTCCGCTTGGGCGATACCGTGGAAGTGCGCGTCATGCGCGTCGACCTCGACGAACGCAAGATCGACTTCGAGATGGCCGAGAAAACCATCAGCGCGCCGATCGGCCGCAAGAAGCGTGGTACCGAAAGCACAGCACCCGCTGCGAAAGTCGAAGCAGAACCGGCCACGGCGAAAACCGGTCGTCGTCCTGCCAAGGAAAAGGCTGTAGAGGCCTATCGCCCGAGCGATGCAGCGGCGAAAAACGCCGAAGTGCGCAAAAGTCGTGAAATGAAGCAGGCGTTGCTCGCCGGTGCGAAAAGCGGCGGTAAAGCGGCGTCTGGGGGAAAGACCAGTCGGTCGACGCCTGACAAGGCCGTCGGCGGCAAGCCAGCCAAACCGAGCAAACATCGTAAAGGCCCGCCAAAAGCGGGCTCGGCTCCAGCCAAGAGTGGCGGGGCGCGTAAACCTAAGGCCAAGCCATGAGTCAGTTGGAAAAGATCTACGGCGTACATGCTGTAGAAGCGTTGTTGCGTCACCACCCGAAACGCGTGAAGCAGATCTGGTTGGCCGAAGGTCGCAATGACCCTCGGGTCCAGACGCTGATCGAACTGGCCAACGAAAACCGGGTCCAGGTCGGCCAGGCCGAGCGCCGTGAAATGGACGCCTGGGTTGAAGGCGTGCACCAGGGTGTTGTCGCGGACGTGAGTCCGAGCCAGGTCTGGGGTGAGGCGATGCTCGACGAGCTGCTCGATCGCACCGACGGCGCACCGTTGTTGCTGGTGCTCGACGGCGTGACCGATCCGCACAACCTCGGCGCGTGCCTGCGTTCGGCCGATGCGGCGGGCGCGCTGGCAGTGATCGTGCCGAAGGACAAGTCGGCGACCCTGACTCCGGTTGTACGAAAAATCGCCTGCGGTGCGGCGGAAGTGATTCCGCTGGTTGCCGTGACCAACCTGGCGCGCACCCTGGAAAAGCTCCAGCAGCGCGGCTTGTGGGTTGTCGGCACGGCCGGAGAAGCTGAGGTCAGCCTGTATGACCAGGATCTGACCGGCCCGACCATCCTGATCATGGGTGCCGAAGGCAAGGGCATGCGTCGCCTGACCCGCGAGCATTGCGACTACCTGGTCAACCTGCCGATGGCCGGTAGCGTCAGCAGTCTCAACGTTTCCGTGGCGACGGGTGTCTGCCTGTTCGAAGCCCAGCGTCAGCGCAGTGTCAAAGCCAAGGCTGCTGCCAAGAAATCCTGATCCAGTTGCAGTCCCTGTGGGAGCGAGCCTGCTCGCGATAGCGGTGTAACATTCAGCATTAATGTCGAATGTTGCGACCCCATCGCGAGCAAGCTCGCTCCCACAGTGTTTTTGTAGTGAGGGAAAGATTGGGGGTTGTTCAAATAATCGCCAATTACCTTGCGCCTCCCTCGCCCCTTCTCTACAATTGCGCCCCTTGCTGTGATGGCAGGCACCAACGTGTCTAGCGTCCGCAAGTCCATAAGTGTCATTCACTCCTTGTCTGACCGCTTTTGAGCGGCAGGCTACAACCCGTAAGGAGCATTCATGCGTCATTACGAAATCATCTTTTTGGTCCACCCGGATCAAAGCGAGCAAGTCGGCGGCATGGTTGAGCGTTACACCAAGCTGATCGAAGAAGACGGCGGCAAAATCCACCGTCTGGAAGATTGGGGCCGTCGTCAACTGGCCTACGCAATCAACAATGTTCACAAGGCTCACTACGTGATGCTGAACGTTGAGTGCACTGGCAAGGCCCTGGCCGAGCTGGAAGACAACTTCCGCTACAACGATGCAGTGATCCGTAACCTGGTCATCCGTCGCGACGAAGCCGTTACCGGCCAGTCCGAGATGCTCAAGGCTGAAGAAAACCGCAGTGAGCGCCGTGAGCGTCGCGACCGTCCTGAGCACGAAGGCGCTGAAAGCGCTGATAGTGATGACAGCGACAACAGCGATAACGCTGACGAGTAATCCACGGACCTTTTAAGGAGCCAATTACATGGCACGTTTCTTCCGTCGTCGTAAATTCTGCCGCTTCACCGCTGAAGACGTGAAAGAGATCGATTACAAAGATCTCAACACTCTGAAAGCCTACGTATCCGAGACCGGCAAAATCGTTCCAAGCCGCATCACCGGTACCAAAGCTCGTTATCAGCGTCAGCTGGCCACCGCTATCAAGCGCGCCCGCTTCCTGGCCCTGCTGGCCTACACCGACAGCCACGGCCGCTGAGACCGGGCAGTCGACACGTAGCAAAGGATTGAATGCATGCGGGCCATAGCTGAGTTCATCATGCGCGGCCGTATGCAGGCCACTCTGGTAGTGGCTGGATGCGCGGCATTGCCGTTGTTGTATTGGTTGGGTGCTGCCGCCGGATGCCTTGTGCTCCTGCGGCGCGGATTGAGGGACGCCCTGGGCGTTCTTGCTCTGGGACTGCTGCCGGCATTGGCCTGGTGGCTTTACTCCGACGACCCACGGGCACTTCTGGTGCTGCTGGGGTCTGCGAGCCTTGCGTTGGTTTTGCGCGCAAGCGAGTCCTGGAACCGCGTGCTGCTGGTCAGCATAGCGACGGGGGTGGTGTTTTCAGTGGTGTTGGGGACAGCTTTTGCTCCCCAGATCGAGATGCTGGCGCAGGCTTTGATCAAAGTCATGCCGTCGCTACTCGGTGATGTTTACCAGAAGTTGTCGGTAGACGAACAAGCGCGTTTCGCGTCCCTGATTGCACCGGTCCTGACCGGCCTGATTGCGGCGTTGTTGCAAATCGTCAGCTTGCTGAGCCTGCTTGTCGGGCGTTACTGGCAGGCGTTGTTGTACAACCCGGGCGGTTTTGGTCGCGAGTTTCGCGCCATCCGCATCCCGCTGTTGCCGGCGATGTTGCTGCTGGCGTGCATGCTTCTGGGGCCGAATCTCGGTTCACAGATGGCCATGTTGACGCCGTTGTGCAGCGTACCGCTGGTGTTCGCCGGGCTGGCCCTGATTCACGGGCTGGTGGCGCAGAAGCGACTGGCCAGGTTCTGGCTGGTGGGGTTGTACGTGACGCTGTTGCTGTTCATGCAGCTGATCTATCCGTTGCTGGTGGTCCTGGCCATCGTCGACAGCCTGATTGATTTTCGCGGTCGTTCGGCACCGAAAGATGCCGATAACGCGAACGGTGAAGGTTAAAAGTTAAGAGGATTTTCACATGCAACTGATCCTTCTGGAAAAAGTCACCAACCTGGGCAACCTGGGTGACAAAGTGAACGTTAAGGCTGGCTACGGTCGTAACTACCTGCTGCCTTACGGCAAAGCTACCGCTGCGACCCCAGCCAACCTGGCTGCGTTCGAAGAGCGTCGCGCTGAGCTGGAAAAAGCTGCAGCAGATCGCAAAGCATCGGCTGAAAGCCGCGCTGCCCAACTGGCCGAGCTGGAAGTGACCATCACTGCCACCGCTGGCGACGAAGGCAAGCTGTTCGGTTCGATCGGTACTCACGACATCGCTGACGCACTGACCGCCTCCGGCGTTGAAGTGCAGAAGAGCGAAGTTCGTCTGCCGAACGGCACCATCCGCAACGTAGGCGAATTCGACGTAGCCGTGCACCTGCACGCCGAAGTTGAAGCCACCGTACGCGTTGTCGTGGTAGCAGCTTAAGCAGCACTTGTCGGCTGGCACCCTCGGGTGCTTGCCGGTAACATCGGGCACGATCCTGTTTACAGGTCGTGCCCTTTGTCTTTCTGAAACTTCTGCTTTTTATCACCAAGAACCAAGTGGCCATGAACGATATCTCCGCTCCTGAGCAATACGATCTGCAAACCGCCGCGCTGAAAGTGCCGCCGCATTCCATCGAAGCCGAACAGGCTGTACTCGGTGGTCTGATGCTGGACAACAACGCCTGGGAGCGTGTGCTCGATCAAGTCTCCGACGGCGATTTCTATCGACATGACCACCGCCTGATTTTCCGTGCGATCGCCAAGCTGGCCGATCAGAACATGCCGATCGACGTCGTGACCCTGTCCGAGCAACTGGACAAGGAAGGTCAGACTTCGCAAGTCGGTGGCCTCGGTTACCTCGGTGAACTGGCGAAAAACACCCCGTCCGTCGCCAACATCAAGGCCTATGCGCAGATCGTTCGCGAACGGGCGACGTTGCGCCAGCTGATCGGTATCAGTACCGAAATCGCCGACAGCGCGTTCAACCCTGAAGGTCGCACTGCCGCCGAGATTCTCGACGAGGCTGAACGGCAGATCTTCCAGATCGCCGAGGCCCGACCGAAAACCGGTGGCCCGGTGGGCGTCAACGACCTGCTGACCAAGGCCATCGACCGCATCGACACCCTGTTCAACACCGACAACGCCATCACCGGCCTGTCCACCGGCTACACCGACCTCGACGAGAAAACCAGCGGCCTGCAACCGTCCGACCTGATCATCGTCGCTGGCCGTCCATCCATGGGTAAAACCACCTTTGCGATGAACCTGGTGGAAAACGCCGTGTTGCGCAGCGAGAAGGCCGTCCTGGTTTACTCCCTCGAGATGCCAGGCGAATCGCTGATCATGCGTATGTTGTCTTCCCTGGGGCGTATCGACCAGACCAAGGTCCGTTCCGGCCAGTTGGAAGATGACGACTGGCCGCGCCTGACCTCGGCGGTCAACCTGCTCAACGACCGCAAGCTGTTCATCGACGATACCGCCGGCATCAGCCCGTCGGAAATGCGCGCCCGGACCCGCCGTCTGGTGCGTGAACACGGCGATGTCGGCCTGATCATGATCGACTACCTGCAACTGATGCAGATCCCGGGCTCCAGTGGTGACAACCGAACCAACGAGATTTCCGAGATCTCCCGATCCCTGAAAGCCCTGGCCAAGGAATTCAACTGTCCGGTGGTGGCGCTCTCGCAGCTCAACCGTTCCCTGGAGCAACGGCCAAACAAACGCCCAGTGAACTCCGACTTGCGGGAATCCGGAGCGATCGAGCAGGATGCCGACGTGATCATGTTCGTTTACCGCGACGAGGTGTATCACCCGGAGACCGAGCACAAGGGCATCGCCGAAATCATCATCGGCAAGCAGCGTAACGGGCCGATCGGTTTTATCCGCCTGGCGTTCATCGGCAAGTACACCCGTTTCGAGAACCTGGCGCCGGGTAGCTATAACTTCGACGATGACGAGTAATTTGTAGCGTCTGATCGGTCCTCATCGCGAGCAAGCTCGCTCCCACAAGGATCACGCCGAACTTGTGGGAGCGAGCTTGCTCGATGGGGTCACCGCAATTTCCGACCATGGCCGTCGGAATTGGTCAAAATTTGTGCTATATTCCGCGCCCGCGAAATTCAATGAAAGCCAACACCGGTTATCGACATGCAAGCAGCCAAGCCGTTATTTGACTATCCCAAGTACTGGGCCGAATGTTTCGGGCCAGCGCCGTTCCTGCCCATGAGCAGGGAGGAGATGGATCAGCTCGGCTGGGATTCCTGCGACATCATCATCGTCACCGGTGATGCCTACGTCGACCACCCGTCGTTCGGCATGGCGATCATCGGCCGGCTGCTGGAGTCCCAGGGCTTCCGCGTCGGGATCATTGCCCAGCCGAACTGGCAGTCCAAAGACGATTTCATGAAGCTCGGCGAGCCGAACCTGTTCTTCGGTGTCGCGGCCGGCAACATGGACTCCATGATCAACCGCTACACAGCGGACAAGAAAATCCGTTCCGACGACGCGTACACGCCGGGTGGCCTGGCCGGCAAGCGTCCGGACCGCGCCAGCCTGGTCTACAGCCAGCGCTGCAAGGAAGCCTACAAGCACGTGCCGATCGTGCTCGGCGGCATCGAAGCGTCCCTGCGCCGCATCGCCCACTACGACTACTGGCAGGACCGTGTACGCAACTCGATCCTGATCGACGCCAGCGCCGACATCCTGCTCTACGGTAACGCCGAGCGTGCGATTGTCGAAGTCGCCCAGCGCCTGTCCTACGGTCACAAGATCGAAGACATCACCGACGTGCGCGGCACCGCGTTCATTCGTCGTGACACACCGCAAGGCTGGTACGAAGTCGACTCCACGCGCATCGACCGTCCGGGCAAGATCGACAAGATCATCAACCCGTACGTCAACACTCAGGACACCCAGGCCTGCGCCATCGAGCAGGAAAAAGGTCCGGTTGAAGATCCGCAGGAAGCCAAGGTCGTGCAGATCCTGGCCAGCCCGCGCATGACCCGTGACAAGACCGTGATTCGTCTGCCGTCGGTGGAAAAGGTCCGTAATGACGCAGTGCTCTACGCCCACGCCAACCGCGTGTTGCACCTGGAAACCAACCCGGGCAACGCCCGTGCGCTGGTGCAGAAACACGGCGAAGTCGACGTCTGGTTCAACCCGCCACCGATTCCGATGACCACCGAAGAAATGGACTACGTGTTCGGCATGCCTTATGCGCGCATTCCGCACCCGGCGTATGGCAAGGAAAAAATCCCGGCCTACGACATGATCCGTTTCTCGGTGAACATCATGCGTGGCTGCTTCGGCGGCTGCACCTTCTGCTCGATCACCGAGCACGAAGGCCGGATCATCCAGAACCGTTCCCACGAGTCGATCATTCGCGAAATCGAAGAAATTCGTGACAAGGTTCCGGGCTTTACCGGCGTGATTTCCGACCTCGGCGGCCCGACCGCGAACATGTACCGCATTGCCTGCAAGAGCCCGGAAATCGAATCCGCTTGCCGCAAGCCATCGTGCGTGTTCCCTGGCATCTGCCCGAACCTGAACACCGACCACTCGGCGCTGATCCAGCTGTACCGCAGCGCCCGTGAATTGCCGGGTGTGAAGAAGATCCTGATCGCTTCCGGCCTGCGCTATGACCTCGCGGTCGAGTCGCCGGAGTACGTCAAGGAGTTGGTGACCCACCACGTCGGTGGCTACCTGAAGATCGCCCCCGAACACACCGAGGAAGGTCCGCTCAACCAGATGATGAAACCGGGCATCGGCAGCTATGACAAGTTCAAGCGCATGTTCGAGAAGTACTCCAAGGAAGCGGGCAAGGAGCAGTACCTGATTCCGTACTTCATCGCCGCCCACCCGGGCACCACCGATGAAGACATGATGAACCTGGCCCTGTGGCTCAAGGGCAACGGCTTCCGTGCCGACCAGGTGCAGGCGTTCTACCCGTCGCCGATGGCCACCGCCACCGCGATGTACCACTCGGGCAAGAACCCGCTGCGCAAGGTCACCTACAAGAGTGACGCGGTGACCATCGTCAAGAGCGAGGAGCAGCGCCGACTGCACAAGGCGTTCTTGCGTTATCACGACCCGAAAGGCTGGCCGATGCTGCGTGAGGCACTGACCCGCATGGGCCGCGCCGACCTGATCGGGCCGGGCAAGAACCAGTTGATTCCTTTGCATCAGCCGTCGACTGACAGCTACCAGAGCGCCCGTCGCAAGAACTCGACGCCGGCGGGCAGCCATAAGGTTGCAGGGGAAAAGACCACCAAGATCCTGACCCAGCACACCGGCCTGCCACCGCGTGCCAGCGATGGCGGCAACCCGTGGGACAAGCGCGAACAGGCCAAGGCTGCGGCATTCGCCCGCAACCAGCAGGCGGCCAAGGAGCGCAAGGATGCGGCCAAAGGCAAGGGGCCAAAGCCGACCCGCAAGCCGGTCGTGCCGCGCTAAGCTTCGCTTGAACTGAACAGAACGCCAACCTTCGGGTTGGCGTTTTGCGTTTCAGGGTTCAACCATTTGTGCTGGAACCAATGGCCTCTTCGCGGGCAAGCCCGCTCCCACAGGTTATTGGGGTTGTCCGCAGTTTTGTGTTCACAGCAAAACCCTGTGGGAGCGGGCTTGCCCGCGAAGAGGCCGGAATTGCCAACCAATTTCTGGCTGGTTGCCACATTTACGTGCACCTGTGCCAAACCATTTTCCCGCATCGCCCGATTTTGGTGCTGTACTGCCTCAGGCAACCGAGGAAAGCGCCAGCATTGCTGGATGGCATAAGTCTTGCACGCTTTCCAATACGCTCAAGGCTCGCAGGAGGCACGCCGTGTCGATTCATGTCGCATTGCACCACGTCACGCATTACCGCTATGACCGCGCTGTCGAACTCGGCCCGCAGATCGTTCGCCTGCGTCCCGCCGCCCACAGCCGCACGCGGATTCTGTCCTATGCGTTGAAAGTCTCCCCCGAACAGCACTTCATCAACTGGCAGCAGGACCCTCAGGGCAATTACCTGGCGCGGCTGGTGTTCCCGGAAAAAACCGAAGAGTTGCGAATCGAAGTCGATCTGCTGGCCGAAATGGCGATCTTCAATCCGTTCGACTTCTTCCTCGAACCCTACGCGGAAAAAATCCCCTTCACTTATGCCGCGGATGAGCGCAAGGAGCTGGCGCCGTACCTGGAAACCCTGCCCCTGACGCCGAAGTTCAAGGCCTACCTGGACGGCATCGACCGCACACCGTTACCCGCCGTGGACTTTCTCGTCGCGCTCAACCAGCGTTTGAGCGAAGACATCGACTACCTGATCCGCATGGAGCCCGGCGTACAAACACCTGAGCACACCCTCGACCAGGCCTCCGGTTCGTGCCGCGACTCCGCCTGGTTGCTGGTGCAACTGCTGCGCAACCTGGGGCTGGCGGCGCGTTTCGTGTCGGGCTACCTGATCCAGCTGACCGCCGACGTCAAAAGTCTCGACGGTCCGTCCGGCACCGACGTGGATTTCACCGACCTGCACGCCTGGTGCGAGGTGTACCTGCCCGGCGCCGGCTGGATCGGCCTGGATGCAACCTCCGGGCTGTTTGCCGGTGAAGGACATATTCCGTTGGCCTGTAGTCCCGATCCGTCCTCTGCGGCGCCGATCAGTGGCTTGGTGGAACCCTGCGAGTGCGAATTCAGCCACGAAATGTCCGTGGAGCGGATTTGGGAAGCACCACGGGTCACCAAGCCCTACAGCGACGATCAGTGGCTGGCGATCCAGGCCCTGGGCCGACGGATCGATGCTGAGTTGCTGGAAGGCGATGTACGCCTGACCATGGGCGGCGAGCCGACCTTTGTGTCCATCGATGACCCGGACGGCGCCGAGTGGAATACCGCGGCACTGGGGCCGGATAAACGACGGTTGTCCGCCGAACTGTTCCAGCGCATGCGCAAGCACTACGCGCCCCAGGGGCTGGTGCATTTCGGGCAGGGCAAGTGGTATCCCGGCGAGCAACTGCCGCGCTGGTCGCTCAATTGCTACTGGCGCCGTGACGGCCTGCCGATCTGGCACAACAGCGCGCTGATCGCCGATGAGCAGGAAGGCTACGGTGCCGATGGCGCACTGGCCGGGCGTTTTCTGGCGAGTGTCGCCGAACGCTTGAAGATTCCGACACGCTTTGTGTTCCCAGCCTACGAAGACAATTTCTATTACCTCTGGCGCGAAGGCATGTTGCCGCAAAACGTCAGCGCCGAAGACTCACGCCTGGAAGAGCCATTGGAGCGTGCGCGTCTGCGCAAGGTCTTCAGTCAAGGCCTGGACAAGGTCATCGGCCAGGTTCTGCCGCTGGCGCGCACCGCCAAGGGCGACCAGTGGCAGAGCGGGCGCTGGTATCTGCGCGATGAGCACTGCCGTCTGGTGCCGGGGGATTCTCCACTCGGTTATCGCTTGCCGCTGGGTTCGCAGCCTTGGGTGAAGGCGGCGGAGTATCCGTTCATTTATCCGCAGGACCCGAATCAGGATTTCCCGCCGCTGCCCGACACAGGGCAGCATCAGAGCCAAGGCGCAGCCGTCGCAGAAGACCGTGCGCCAAACATCGACGAATCCGCCGACTGGCTGACCCGCACGGCGTTCTGTGCCGAGGCGCGGGAAGGCCGTTTGTACCTGTTCATGCCGCCGCTGGAACGGGTCGAGGATTACCTCGAGCTGGTCGCTGCCATCGAAGCCACCGCCGAAGAGCTGATGTGCCCGGTGTTGCTGGAGGGGTATGAGCCGCCGAGCGATCCACGCCTGAGCAACTTGCGCATCACCCCGGATCCGGGGGTGATCGAGGTCAACGTGCAGCCGTCCGCGACCTGGGATGAGCTGGTCGAGCGCACCGAATTCCTCTATGAAGAGGCGCGCCAGACTCGGCTGACCACCGAGAAATTCATGATCGACGGCCGGCATACCGGCACGGGCGGTGGTAACCATTTCGTGCTGGGTGGCGCGACACCGGGGGACTCACCGTTTCTGCGTCGCCCGGATCTGCTGCGCAGCCTGATCAGCTACTGGCATAACCATCCGTCGCTGTCCTACCTGTTTTCCGGATTGTTCATCGGCCCGACGTCCCAGGCGCCGCGGGTCGATGAGGCGCGCAACGATGCCTTGTACGAGCTGGAAATCGCCTTCGCGCAGATGCCTGAAGCGGGTGAGGAGTGCCCGCCATGGCTGGTGGATCGACTGCTGCGCAACCTGCTGATCGATGTAACCGGCAACACCCACCGCGCCGAGTTCTGCATCGACAAACTCTATTCGCCGGACGGTGCCACCGGGCGCCTCGGATTGCTGGAGCTACGTGCGTTCGAGATGCCGCCCCATGCGCGCATGAGCCTGGTGCAACAATTGTTGCTGCGGGCGCTGGTTGCGCGGTTCTGGCGCGAGCCCTATGCGCCGCCGAAACTGGCGCGCTGGGGCACGGAGCTGCACGATCGCTTCCTGTTGCCGCACTTTATCGAGCAAGACTTCGCCGATGTCATCGTCGACCTCAACGCCGCCGGTTATCCGGTGCGTGCCGAATGGTTCGCCGCGCATCTGGAATTCCGTTTCCCCAAGGTTGGCGACTACGCCGTCAGCGGCATTGCGCTGGAACTGCGCCAGGCGCTCGAGCCCTGGCACGTGCTGGGCGAAGAGGGCGCCATGGGCGGTACGGTGCGCTACGTGGATTCGTCACTGGAGCGTTTGCAGGTCAAGCTCAGCGGCTTGCCGCCCCAGCGATATCTGCTGACCTGCAACGGCATTCCGGTGCCATTGCAGCCCACCGGGCGTGTAGGCGAATTCGTCGCGGGCGTGAGATTTCGTGCCTGGCAACCGGCTAACTGCCTGCAACCGACCATTGCGGTCCACGCGCCCCTGGTGTTCGACCTGCTCGACACCTGGATGCAGCGCTCGCTGGGCGGTTGCCAGTACCACGTCGCCCATCCGGGCGGGCGCAACTACGACAGTTTGCCGGTGAATGCCAACGAAGCGGAGAGCCGGCGAATGGCGCGCTTTTTCCGCATCGGACACACGCCGGGAAAGTTTCCTGTACCCAATCTGGAAATCAGCGACGAGTTGCCGATGACACTCGATTTGCGACGTTTCTAAACCGTACGCGACGCTCGGGTTTTTCGTATATCAGGGCGTCACGAGCCTGCGTTAGTCTGACCGTTCATTGCTGTCTGCCGAGCTTTCCATGCCTGACCTGCTAGACCGCTACCCGCTGACGGCGGGCACCTATCACGAACTGCTCGACGACAGTGGCGCCGTGCGCCCGCACTGGCGCCGGCTGTTCGAACAGTTGCAACGCAGCACGCCGGCACAACTGGTGCAGCGTCAGGCCCTGCTGACCCGGCAGATTCAGGAAAACGGCGTTACCTATAACGTCTATGCCGACCCCAAGGGCGCGGACCGGCCGTGGGAGCTGGACCTGCTGCCCCATGTCATCGCGGCTGACGAGTGGCAACAGTTGTCGGCCGGCATCGCTCAGCGGGCGCGGTTGCTCAATGCGGTGCTGGCTGACCTTTACGGTCCGCAACGGCTGATCGCCGAAGGTCTGCTGCCCGCCGAGCTGGTGTTCGGTCACAACAACTTCCTTTGGCCCTGTCAGGGCATCAGTCCGCCTGACGGAGCCTTTCTGCATCTGTATGCCGTGGATCTGGCGCGCACACCCGATGGCCGCTGGTGGGTGACGGCGGATCGTACCCAGGCGCCTTCGGGAGCCGGATATGCGCTGGAAAACCGCACGATCGTGTCCCGGGCCTTTCCCGAGCTGTACCGCGATCTGAAGGTGCAGCACCTGGCCGGGTTCTTCCGCACCTTGCAGGAAACCCTGGTCCGTCAGGCCCCGAGTGACGGAGACGCACCGTTGGTGGTGCTGCTGACACCGGGGCGTTTCAACGAAAGCTATTTTGAACATCTGTATCTGGCTCGTCAGCTCGGTTATCCGCTGGTGGAGGGCGGCGACCTGACGGTGCGCGATGCCACGGTCTACCTGAAGACCCTGAGTGGCCTGCGTCGGGTCCACGCGATCATGCGCCGGCTCGACGATGACTTCTGTGATCCGCTGGAGTTGCGAACCGATTCGGCCCTCGGTGTCCCAGGCCTGCTGGAAGCCGTGCGGCAGGGGCGGGTGCTGGTGGCCAACGCCCTCGGCAGCGGTGTGCTGGAATCGCCGGGTTTGTTGGGTTTTCTGCCGAAGATCAATCAATTCCTGTTTGGCGAAGAACTGATCCTGCCGTCCATCGCCACTTGGTGGTGCGGTGAAGCGCCGGTTCTGGCCCAGGCCCTGGAGAAACTTCCAGAGTTGCTGATCAAGCCGGCGTTTCCGTCCCAGAGCTTTGCACCGGTATTTGGCCGTGATTTGAGTGATAAACAGCGCAAGGAGCTCGCAGAGCGCATGCAGGCGCGTCCTTATGCCTATGTGGCGCAAGAACTTGCTCAATTGTCCCAGGCGCCGATCTGGCAAGCCGAAGACGGTCAACTGCAACCCCGTGCCATCGGCATGCGTATGTATGCAGTGGCCAGCCGCGAGGGATATCGGGTACTGCCCGGTGGCTTGACCCGGGTCGCCGCCCAAGCCGATGCCGAAGTGGTGTCGATGCAGCGCGGCGGCGCCAGTAAAGACACCTGGGTGCTGGGCGATCGTGCGCCTAGCGGCGAACAATGGAAGGCCCAACGCAACATCGGTGTGCATGACCTGGTGCGGCGCGATCCGTACCTGCCATCGCGGGTGGTGGAAAACCTGTTCTGGTTCGGTCGTTATTGTGAGCGTTGCGACGACAGCGCCCGTTTGCTGCGAATCATGCTGGCGCGCTATGTCGACGGCGACGACCCGCAAGCCCTGCAGGCAGCGGTGGACCTCGGCGAACGACTGATGTTGCTGCCCGAGGAGGGCGAGTTGCCAGAGCGCCTGTTGGCGGCGCTGCTCGGCGATGACTGGCCGTTCAGTCTGCGTTCCAACCTGCAACGCTTGCAGTGGGCTGCTTCGCAGGTGCGCGGCAAGCTCTCGCGGGAAAACTGGCAGGCGCTGGTGGAGTTGCAGCGCGAAGCCATGGAGCTGGAAACCGAAGAGCCGGATTTCGGTGAGTTGCTGGATTTTCTCAATCGTCTGGTGATGTCTCTGGCGGCGCTGTCCGGCTTTGCCCTGGACGACATGACCCGGGATGAAGGCTGGCGTTTCCTGATGATTGGTCGGCGAATAGAACGCCTGCAATTTCTCAGCGGCAGCCTGGCGGCGTTCCTGCGGGGTGCCGGGGCTTTCGATCAGGCCGGGCTGGAGTGGTTGCTGGAACTGGGCAACAGCAGCATCACTTACCGTTCTCGATACCTGGCGGTGGCGCAGCTGATCCCGGTGCTCGACCTGCTATTGCTCGATGAGCAGAACCCTCACGCCGTGTTGTTCCAATTGAAACTGGTGACCCGCACACTCAAACGCCTCAACGATGACTTTGGCGCGCCGCGTGAAGCAGCGCTGCCGCAATTGGTCGAGCGTCTGGCGCGATTCGATCTGGGCTGCCTGGAAAACCCGCTGTTCGGCGACGCGAGTGTTCGCGCTGCCATCGAGGGGCTGGCCGCGCTGCTGCAAGAGATCGCCGACGCCAGCGGGCAAGTTTCCGATCGCCTGGCGCTGCGGCATTTCGCCCATGTCGATGATGTCAGCCAGCGCACGGTGTCCGTCTGATGAGCGCTCACTACCAGATTTTCCACGACACCCATTATCACTACGACAGCCCGGTGTCCCTGGCCCAGCAACTGGCGCATTTGTGGCCGCGGCCTTGTGCCTGGCAGCGCTGCACCGACCGGCAATTGCAGATCAGTCCGCAGCCGACCTCGCGCCGCGATGAACTGGATGTATTCGGCAATCCGCTGACCCGGCTGGCGTTTGAACGTCCTCATGATGAGCTGCTGGTCAATGCCAGCCTCACGATCGAGGTACTTCCCCGGCCCGCGCTGGACTTCAATCTTTCACCCGCATGGGAAGACACCCGTAGCGCGCTGACTTACAGCAGTCAGCCGCTGTCGCCCGAATTGCTTGAAGCCTGCCGTTACCGCTTCGAATCACCTTACGTGCATCTAAAGCGAAACTTCGTCGAATTTTCCGAGAGCTGCTTCCCGACGGGGCGGCCGCTGTTGCTCGGCGTTCAGGCTTTGATGGAGAAAATCTTCAGCGAGTTTACCTTCGATGCCGAAGCGACTCAGGTGGCGACGCCGCTGGTGGAAGTGCTGGAACGCCGACGCGGGGTCTGCCAGGATTTTGCCCACCTGATGCTCGCCTGTGTACGCTCCCGTGGATTGGCCGCGCGCTACATCAGCGGCTACCTGCTGACCCAGCCGCCACCTGGCCAGCCACGGCTGATTGGTGCCGATGCATCCCACGCCTGGGTCTCGGTGTTTTGCCCGGTGCTGGGTTGGGTGGATTTCGATCCGACCAACAATGTGCAACCGGCACTGGAGCACATCACCCTGGCCTGGGGCCGGGATTTTTCCGATGTGTCGCCGTTGCGGGGGGTGATTCTTGGGGGAGGGAACCACGACCCGGAAGTTCGCGTCACTGTGATGCCACTGGATTAACGAAGATCAACTGTGGGAGCGAGCTTGCTCGCGATAGCGGTGTGTCAGTCAATTTGATATTGGATGTGCGGCCGTCATCGCGAGCAAGCTCGCTCCCACAGGGAATTACGGTGTGTTTGGGTCATTCGATTGGCCTGTGTGGGTCGGCAGCAAAGCTGCCAACCCTTTACACAGATCCGGTGGGCCTGTTCAGATCAACCGGCCCGGAGGTTCTCAGGCGTCGGGCGCCGAGTCTTTCGGTGCATCAACATCGTCTTCTGCCGCCACTTCACCCTCAGGGTTCAGTGCCGCTTCTTCAGCTGTAGCTTTCTTGCGCTGAAGCTTTTCCTCTTTCTTCTGCTCCTTGGCCAAGTCTCTCTGACGTTTGGCGAAGGAATAATTAGGTTTAGCCATGGGCGATCCTCTGGGGTCGAAGGTGAGGTTGAGCGGCGCATATTCTGCCCTGTATCGGTGCCGAGCCGTTAGCTGGGTTTTTGCTCGGCCCATTTTGGCGCTATGGACGGTTGCCAGGCATCCAGAGCATCGAGCAGGGTTTGCGGCGATTCGCTCACTTGCAGCATGTCACGGTGCTGCCCGCGAACGAAGCCTTCGCCGACGATGTGATCAAGAAAAGACGTCAATTTGCTGTAGAAACCATTCACTTCCAGCAAACCCAGCGGTTTGCCGTGGTAGCCGAGCTGGCCCCAGGTCCAGACTTCGAACAGCTCTTCGAGGGTGCCAAGGCCGCCGGGCAGTGCGATAAAGGCATCGCTGAGCTCGGCCATCCGCGCCTTGCGCGCGTGCATGCCATCGACGACTTCCAGGCGAGTCAGGCCGCTGTGGCCGATTTCCTTGTCTTTGAGGCTTTGCGGGATGATGCCGATCACTTCACCGCCGGCCGCTAGGGCCGCATCGGCGACGATGCCCATCAAGCCCACGGCGCCACCACCATACACCAGGGTCAGCTTGCGCTCGGCCAACGCCCGGCCAAGGGCCACGGCTGCTTCGCGGTAAGCCGGATTGGTGCCGGTGCTGGCACCACAAAATACACAAACGGATGTTAAAGACATGCCTTGCTCCTTGGTCGATCAGGGCCACAGAGTAAAGGCAGGCGCACGGCACTCCAAGGGCTAGACTTGGTGTTCTGGGGTTTCGTACGTGCCGCTGGCGCCGCAGGCGTAGGCGGCCAGCAAACTGCACAACAGACTGTTGATCAACATGATGGGCATTCCATTTGAAGGGGGACGGCCTGATGATAGGCCCGGACCAGACACTTGGCCGGTAGATATTTCGCATCGGTGCCATAGCGCGAAAGTTGTATACAATTTTTGATTCAAGTCATATGAACTTGCGAAGTTTTCAGGCAGTCTTCTGTTTATTCGCGATTTCCTTAACCCTGCCTTGGAGATTCACCATGTTTGCCAAACTTGTTGCGGTATCCCTGTTGACACTGGCCAGCAGCCAATTGATGGCTGCAGAGTGCAAAGTCACCGTCGACTCCACCGACCAGATGTCTTTCGACACGAAGGCTATTGAAATCGACAAGAGCTGCAAGACGTTTACCGTGGAACTCAAGCATTCCGGCAGCTTGCCGAAGAACGTCATGGGCCATAACTGGGTGCTGAGTAAAGAAGCCGACATGCAGCCGATCGCCACCGACGGCCTGAGCGCCGGCATCGACAAGAACTACCTGAAGGAAGGCGATGCCCGCGTGATCGCCCACACCAAGATCATCGGCGCCAAGGAAACCGACTCGGTGACCTTCGATGTGTCGAAGCTCGACGCTGCTGAAAAATACGGTTTCTTCTGCTCCTTCCCGGGCCACATCTCGATGATGAAAGGCACCGTGACTCTGAAGTAAGACTGACCACCGCGTTATCGTTCATCGCGGGCAAGCCACGCTCCCACAGGGCCACCACCGTACCTGTGGGAGCGGGCTTGCTTGCGAAGGGGCCAGAAGCATCAACGCATGTTTTGGCCAAAGAAAAGCCCGCTGGGGATCACTCCTCAGCGGGCTTTTTCATTCACTCACGCCTCAAGGCGCAAACGGCATCACCCGCTTGTGATGGGTCTTGTTGTAGGTATCAACAATGATCTTGAACGCCTCTTCACGCACCGGGTTGCCGTGCAGGAACGCATCGATCTCGGCATAGGTCACGCCGTGTGACGCTTCGTCCGGTTTGCCGGGCGACAGGTCCTCCAGATCGGCGGTCGGGACTTTCTCCACCAGCGACTCCGGCGCGCCGAAGCTGCGGGCGATGGCGCGGACCTGATTTTTCACCAGGCCACTCAGTGGCGCCAGGTCGCAGGCGCCGTCACCGAACTTGGTGAAGAAACCCATCACCGCTTCCGCCGCGTGATCGGTGCCGATCACCAGGCCATGGGCCGCGCCGGCGATGGTGTACTGGGCGACCATGCGCATGCGCGCCTTGGTGTTGCCGAGCACGAAGTCCACCGACACCGCATGTTTGCCTTCGAAGGCCGCCACTTCATTGGCCAGGGATTTGACCGCCGGACCGATGTTCACGGTATGGCGCTCGTCCGGCTTGATGAAATCCACTGAAGCCTGGGCGTCGTGTTCATCGAACTGGGTTTCGTATGGCAGGCGCACGGCGATGAATTTGTAGGCGGCATCACCGCTGCGCTGGCGCAGTTCACGGACGGCCCGTTGGGCCAGCAGGCCGGCGGTGAGGGAGTCGACACCACCACTGATGCCCAGTACCAGGGTCTTGAGCCCGGAATTGACCAGGCAGTCCTGAATGAAGGTCACCCGCCGGGCGACTTCGGCCTCAAGGGCGGCTTCGTCGGCGAATGGCGGCTGGACCTTGAGCTGTTCAGCAATCTCACGCTGTACGGCTTGCATGAATTCACTCCTTGCTTGATGTACTTGAAAGGGCGGCAGGAACCTGGAAAACGTGTCGCAAGTAAGCGACGAAATTCGGGTCTTTGCAGTGCGTCTTGCCTGGCTCGTCGGAGATCTTCGCCACCGGCTGGCCGTTGCAGGCGGTCATTTTAAGCACGATGCTCATCGGTTCGACACCCGGAATATCACACGTCAGGTTGGTGCCGATGCCGAAGCTGACATTGATCCGACCGCGCAGCGCCCGGAATATCTCCAGAGCCTTGGGCAGGGTCAGGCTGTCGGAGAAAGTCAGCGTCTTGCTCATCGGGTCGATGCCGAGCCTGTGATAGTGGGCGATGGCTTTTTCCGCCCAAACCACCGGATCGCCTGAGTCGTGGCGCAAACCGTCGAAAAGCTTGGCGAAAAACAGATCGAAATCGCCGAGGAAGGCATCAATGGTGATGCAGTCGGTCAGGGCAATCCCCAGCAGGCCACGGTATTCACGGACCCAGCAATCGAGTGCGGCGATCTGGCTGTCGATCAGCCGCGGGCCAAGTTGCTGGTGCGCCATGATCCATTCGTGGGCCATGGTGCCCAGGGGTTTCATGTCCAGCTCCCGGGACAGGTGAACGTTGCTGGTGCCGACGAAGCGTCCGGGGAAATCGTGCTTGAGCACATTCACCACTTCTTCCTGCACGCGGTAGGAAAAGCGACGACGGGTGCCGAAATCGGCCACCTGCAATTCGGACAATTCGTCGCTGCTGGCGTTGGCGCTCAGCCAGTCGAACTTGCGGTAGAGCTGCTCGCGGGCCTGTTCCAGCACGACTTCGCGGTAGCGATAGCGGTTGCGCACCTCGCTGACCAGCGCCAGCAGCGGCACTTCGAACAGGATCACATGCAGCCAGGGGCCCCGCAGGCGGATAAACAGTTCACCGTTTTCGAGGCCGGTGTGGATGTAACGCAGGTTGAAGCGAAACAACCCGAGAAAGCGCAGGAAGTCCGGCTTCAGGAAGCTGATGCGTTCCAGAAAGCTCAACTGGTCGGCGCTCAGGCTCAGTTCGGCCAGGCGCTCGATCTGGAATCGGATTTCCGCCAGGTACGGGCGCAAGTCCTCGCCGTTACGGCAACGAAACTCCCATTCGACTTCGACGTTCGGGTAGTTGTGCAGCACCGCCTGCATCATCGTCAGCTTGTAGAAGTCGGTGTCGAGCAGGTTCTGCACGATGCGATCGGCAAATACACTCTCGCTCATAACGGGGGTTCTCCACATTGAATAGAGCTAGTGGCGCATAACGGTGATGGGGATTGCCAGCAATTTTTTAGCCTGCAGCAGATCCTTGTGGGAGCGAGCTTGCTCGCGATAGCGGACTGACAGGCAATTCAAATATTGAATTCAATGACGCCATCGCGAGCAAGCTCGCTCCCACAGGGATTGTGCAGGGGCTTAATGTTGCACCGATTCCGGGCTATCGATCTGCTCCAGCATCCACTTCACAAAGTCCCGCACCTTGGGGACTTCCGCCGAGTGCTCCGGGTACGCCAGGTAGTAGGCGTCGGTGCTGGGCATTGCATGCTGCCAGGGAATGACCAGCTTGCCGTCGGCCAGTTCCTCTTCCACCAGAAAACGGGGTAACAGCGCCACGCCGCAGCCGACCTGGGCGGCGCGGATGCACATGTAAAAGGTTTCGAAGCGCGGTCCGTGGTAGCTGTGCTCGGTGTGGTAGCCCTGATGGTCGAACCAGTCATGCCAGGCCTGGGGGCGGGAGGCGTTTTGCAGCAGGACCAGGTCCGTCAGCTGTGTCGGATCGGTAAACGGTGCGTCCGGCAGGCTGCCCGGGGCGCACACCGGCACCAGCTCTTCGCCGAACAGCTTCAGGCATTCGGTGCCGGGCCGTGAGCCCTGGCCGAAGTAGAACGCCAGGTCGCTGCGACCTTGCAGCAGGTCGTCGGCTTCCTGCTCGCTGCACAGGTCCAGATGGATCGACGGATGCCGCAGGCGCCAGCCTTTCAGGCGCGGCACCAGCCAGCGTGCACCGAAAGTGGGGGGCGTCGAAACCCGCAGGACTTCTGTTTCGCCGCCGTAGGAACGCAGGTAATGGGTCGACATCTCGACCTGCGTGAGGATTTTTCGCACCTCAACCAGGTACAGATCGCCAGCCGGCGTCATCTGCAGGCGGCGGCGCACCCGGCGAAACAGCAGGTGCTGCAACAGCTCTTCGAGTTGCGCGACCTGTTTGCTCACGGCGCTTTGGGTCAGGTTCAACTCTTCGGCGGCCCGGGTGAAGCTCAAATGCCGGGTGACGGCCTCGAAGCACTGCAATGCAGCGATCGATGGCAAGTAGCGTTTATTCAGCATGGGCGGTCCTTGGTTCTTGTTTCTTATTGCCAGCAATGCACAGCATGAATAAACGGAATGATATCTCTCTTAAAGGTCGTTTGTTGAGTAACCTCCGGGCAGCTAAAACTACAGGTCTGATCAGCCGTGATTTTCCGGCTGCACGTGTTCTGTCTTTTGCTTGAGGAGTGACCCATGGTTGCCGCATTGCTTGATCGTCTAGGTGTGAACCCGGCCCTGTACCAGAACGGCAAAGTGCCGGTGCATTCGCCGATCGATGGCAGCAGGATCGCCGCCGTCAACTGGGAAGGCGCTGCTGAAGTCGAGCAACACATCAGTCGCGCAGATCATGCGTTCGAACTGTGGCGCAAGGTTCCGGCACCGCGCCGTGGCGAGCTGGTGCGGCAACTGGGTGACATTCTGCGTGAATACAAGGCCGACCTCGGCGAGCTGGTGTCGTGGGAGGCCGGCAAGATCACCCAGGAAGGCCTGGGTGAAGTTCAGGAAATGATCGACATCTGCGACTTCGCCGTCGGCCTGTCCCGTCAGTTGTACGGTCTGACCATTGCCTCCGAGCGTCCTGGCCACCACATGCGCGAAACCTGGCATCCGCTGGGCGTTGTCGGGGTGATCAGTGCGTTCAACTTCCCGGTGGCGGTCTGGGCCTGGAACGCCACGCTGGCGCTGGTCTGCGGCAACCCGGTGATCTGGAAGCCGTCGGAAAAGACGCCACTGACCGCACTGGCTTGCCAGGCGCTGTTCGATCGCGTGCTGAAGAACTTCAGCGATGCGCCACCGCACTTGAGCCAGGTGATTATTGGTGGTCGCGATGCCGGCGAAGCCCTGGTCGATGATCCGCGTGTCGCGCTGGTCAGCGCCACTGGCAGCACCCGCATGGGCCGTGAAGTGGCGCCGAAAATCGCCGCGCGTTTTGCCCGCAGCATCCTCGAACTGGGTGGCAACAACGCGATGATCCTCGGCCCAAGCGCCGACCTGGACATGGCCGTACGAGCCATCCTGTTCAGCGCCGTCGGCACTGCCGGTCAGCGTTGCACCACGTTGCGTCGCCTGATTGCCCATGAGTCGGTGAAAGAAGAAATCGTCACTCGCCTGAAAGCCGCTTACTCCAAAGTGCGTATCGGCAACCCACTGGAAGGCAATCTGATTGGTCCGCTGATCGACAAGCACAGCTTCGAAAACATGCAGGACGCGCTTGAGCAGGCCTTGAGCGAAGGCGGCCGGGTGTTTGGCGGCAAGCGCCAACTGGAAGACAAATTCCCTAACGCCTATTACGTCTCGCCGGCCATCGTTGAAATGCCGGAGCAAAGCGATGTGGTCTGCCACGAAACCTTCGCTCCAATCCTGTACGTGGTTGGCTACAGCGATTTCCAGGAAGCCATGCGCCTGAACAACGCCGTGCCACAAGGCCTGTCCTCGTGCATCTTTACCACCGACGTGCGTGAAGCCGAGCAGTTCATGTCGGCGGTGGGCAGCGACTGCGGCATTGCCAACGTCAACATCGGCCCGAGCGGCGCGGAAATCGGCGGCGCGTTTGGTGGCGAGAAAGAAACCGGCGGCGGTCGTGAGTCCGGCTCCGATGCATGGCGCGGCTACATGCGCCGCCAGACCAACACCGTGAACTATTCGCTGGAATTGCCGTTGGCGCAGGGCATCACGTTCGATTGACAGGTGCCTTCCTGTAGGAGCGAGCTTGCTCGCGATGGACGTCAACGATAACGCGTGTTTGCTGCATAACCGTGTTGCCCTGACGTTTTTCGCGAGCAAGCCCGCTCCCACATTTGAAGTATGTGTTTGTTAGGTTTCTGCTTGGAGTCTGGCAATGCCGTTACGCGAAGAGTGTCTGTGGGAAAAACTGACGCCGCAAAGGCCGGACAATTCGGCCCTCAAGGGTGAGGTCACGGTGGATGTCTGCGTCATCGGCGCCGGGTTTACCGGTTTGTCGGCGGCGGTGCATCTGCTGGAGCAAGGCAAGACTGTTTGCGTGCTGGAGGCCCATCGCGCCGGTCATGGTGGTTCCGGGCGCAACGTCGGGCTGGTCAATGCCGGGATGTGGATTCCCCCGGACGAGATCGAAGCCGGGTTTGGCGAGGCGGTTGGCAGCCAGCTCAACCGCATGCTGGGGGCGGCGCCTTCCCTGGTGTTCAGCCTTGTGGACAAGTACAACATCGATTGCCAGTTGCGCCGCGAAGGTACGCTGCACATGGCGCATAACGCCCGTGGCGAGGCCGACTTGCGCAGTCGTGAAGAACAATGGAAGCGTCGCGGTGCGCCCGTAGAGCTGCTCACCGGTCAGGCCTGCGAGCAAGCCACCGGCACGAAAAAGATCGCCGCGGCATTGCTCGATCGCCGCGCCGGCACACTCAACCCGATGGCCTACACCACGGGGCTGGCCAAAGCGGCCATCGGCCTGGGCGGTCAATTGTTCGATCATTCCCCGGTCACCCGACTCGAACGTCAGGGTCAGCGCTGGTCAGTACAGACTGCCCAGGGCTCGGTCATGGCCGAGAAAGTGGTGATTGCCTCCAATGCCTACACCGAAGGCGACTGGACGGAGCTGCGGCGCAATTTCTTCCCCGGTTATTACTATCAGGTGGCCTCGGTGCCGCTGACCGAAGAAGCCGCCCGACAAATTCTGCCCGGTGGCCAGGGTTCCTGGGACACCCGCCAAGTGCTCAGCAGTATCCGTCGAGACAAAGACGGTCGCCTGCTGCTTGGCAGTCTCGGTAATGGCAATCAGAAACCGGCCTGGTTCCTCAAGGCCTGGGCCGACCGCGTGCAGCAACACTATTTCCCGTACCTCAAGCCGGTGGAATGGGAGTGCACCTGGACCGGTTGCATCGCCTTCACCCCCGATCATTTGATGCGCCTGTTCGAACCGGCGCCCGGTTTGGTGGCAGTCACCGGTTACAACGGCCGGGGCGTGACCACGGGCACGGTCGTCGGCAAGGCCTTTGCCGATTACCTGTGTAACGGAAATCCTCAAGCGCTACCGATTCCCTTTGCACCCATGCAGCCATTGGCCGGGGTGGGGTTGCGCAGCTGTCTGTATGAGGCGGGATTCTCGCTGTATCACGCGGGCCAGTGCCTGCGGATCGTGATCTGAATGTTGATTTTTGCAGTGGGAGGCGGCGCTTTTTCGATCTGCGGCTAGCCTGTAGTGGTGCGGGTTGTAGCAGTTCCGCACCAGCAGTGTGCACTTCGGTGACGCACGTTGTTACAGGCTGGTTGCACGTTGTTTAAAGCCGCGGTTGCAATGATGGCGCAGTCGGGTTGCGCCTCAAATAAAAAATGGTTTTACCTTCC
Source organism: Pseudomonas jessenii (assembly GCF_002236115.1). Taxonomy (GTDB): domain Bacteria; phylum Pseudomonadota; class Gammaproteobacteria; order Pseudomonadales; family Pseudomonadaceae; genus Aquipseudomonas; species Aquipseudomonas jessenii. Next base: position 501,489 of record NZ_NIWT01000006.1, read on the forward strand.
GCGGTTTAGACGGTTGCACGCCCAATGAAAATGGGACCGAAACAGTCGAAATAACAAGAAAGCAGCGACTTTTTTCAGAATAAAAAACCGATGGCACGGCCCTTGCTCTGAGCATTCAGTGAAGTCGCAGTGCCAATTAAAAAAACCATGGAGCACCACCTCATGTCCCAGACGTTTTACAAGAAAGGCTTTCTGGCCCTCGCAGTGGCAACTGCGCTGGGTGTTTCTGCGTTTGCTCAGGCTGACATCAAGATCGGCGTAGCGGGACCAATGACGGGCGCCAACGCGGCATTTGGCGAACAGTACATGAAGGGTGCACAGGCCGCGGCCGATGCGGTCAACGCGGCTGGCGGGGTTAACGGGGAAAAAATCGTACTGGTCAAGGGCGATGACGCCTGCGAACCGAAACAGGCTGTGACGGTCGCCAAGGACCTGACCAACCAGAAAGTCGCCGGCGTAGTCGGTCACTTCTGCTCCTCCTCGACCATTCCGGCCTCCGAGATCTACGACGAAGCAGGCATCATCGCCATCACCCCGGGTTCCACCAACCCGGCCGTTACCGAGCGCGGCCTGAGCGCCATGTTCCGTATGTGCGGGCGTGACGACCAGCAAGGCATCGTGGCCGGCGACTACATCGTCGACGTGCTCAAGGGCAAGAAAGTTGTCGTGCTGCACGACAAGGACACCTACGGCCAGGGCCTGGCGGATGCTACCAAGGCTCAACTGGTCAAGCGCGGCGTAACGCCTGTGCTGTATGAAGGCCTGACCCGTGGCGAGAAAGACTTCAGCACCATCGTGACCAAGATCCGCGGCGCCGGCGCTGACGTCGTCTACTTCGGTGGTCTGCACCCGGAAGCCGGTCCTCTGGTGCGTCAACTGCGTGAACAAGGCCTCAAGGACGTCAAGTTCATGTCCGACGACGGCATCGTGACCGACGAACTGGTGACCACCGCTGGCGGCCCGCAATTCGTTGACGGCGTGCTGATGACCTTCGGCGCCGACCCACGCCTGCTGCCAGACAGCAAGACCGTGGTAGACGCCTTCCGCAAGGCCGGTACCGAGCCTGAAGGCTACACCCTGTACGCCTACGCTTCGGTCCAGACCCTGGCAGCAGCCTTCAACGGCGCCAAGTCCAACAAGGGCGAAGAAGCGGCTGCATGGCTGAAGAAAAACCCGGTCAAGACCGTCATGGGCGAGAAGACCTGGGACAGCAAGGGCGACCTGAAAATCTCCGACTACGTGGTTTACCAGTGGGACAAGGATGGCAAATACCACCAGCTGGAAAAACAGAAGTAAGGGCTGACTCAATTGGGTGAACCCCACGGTTCCCCTGTGGGAGCGAGCTTGCTCGCGATGACGGACCGGCAGGCAACTCATTCGTTGAATGTTAAACCGCAATCGCGAGCAAGCTCGCTCCTACAGGGGGCCGTGGTGGCCTGCCTGATCGTGGCTGACATTGCTCCGACGTATATCTGTATTTTCCTTAGAGGAACCGCACAGCCACATGTGCAGGTTCTCATTGCGTGAGATTGCGTTATGGATGGTATTTTCCTGCAGCAACTGGTCAACGGCCTGACCCTCGGGTCGGTCTATGGCCTGATCGCCATCGGCTACACAATGGTCTATGGCATCATCGGCATGATCAACTTCGCCCACGGCGAGGTTTACATGATTTCCGCTTACCTCGCGGCAATCAGTCTGGCTCTGCTGGCTTACTTCGGTATCGAATCTTTCCCGCTGCTGATGCTTGGCACACTGATCTTCACCATCGTCGTCACGGCGGTGTATGGCTGGGTCATCGAGCGTGTCGCCTACAAACCCCTGCGTAACTCCACTCGACTCGCACCGCTGATCAGTGCGATCGGTATCTCTCTGATCCTGCAAAACTACGCACAGATCTCCCAGGGCGCGAAGCAACAAGGCGTTCCGACTTTGCTCTCGGGTGCCTGGCGCGTTGATATCGGTACCGGTTTCGTTCAGTTGACCTACACCAAGGTCTTCATTCTGGTTGCAGCGTTCGTCGGGATGGGCCTGCTGACCTACGTCATCAAGTACACCAAGCTCGGCCGCATGTGCCGTGCAACCCAGCAAGACCGCAAGATGGCTTCGATCCTGGGGATCAACACCGATCGGGTGATTTCCTACGTGTTCATCATCGGTGCAGCGATGGCGGCCCTGGCCGGCGTGCTGATCACCATGAACTACGGCACATTCGACTTCTATGCCGGCTTCATCATCGGGATCAAGGCGTTCACTGCCGCGGTGCTCGGCGGGATTGGTTCACTGCCCGGCGCGATGCTCGGCGGGATCATTCTCGGGATTTCCGAGTCGCTGTTTTCCGGTCTGGTGAACTCGGACTACAAAGACGTTTTCAGCTTCTCGCTGCTCGTTCTCGTTCTGGTCTTTCGGCCCCAAGGCCTGCTCGGCCGTCCTCTTGTGTCGAAGGTGTAAGCGATGTCTTCAACCACTAAAAAAACCATTGATCTCAAAAGAAGCCTGGTTGACGCGATTCTTGCCGGCCTGGTGGCCCTGATTGTGTTCGGCCCGATTGTCGGCGTAGTCCTCGACGGCTACGGCTTCAACCTGGAAGCGACCCGGGTGGCCTGGATTGTCGCCATCGTCATGGCCGGCCGTTTTGCCCTTAGCCTGTTCCTGCAAACCCCCAAGGGCCTGAGGATCCTCGAGGGTTTTGAAACCACCGGATCCGGGGTCCATGTACTGCCACCTGATTACAAATCCCGGTTGCGCTGGATCATCCCGCTGATGATTGTTATCGCGGTGGTATTCCCGTTTTTCTCCAACTCGTACCTGTTGGGCGTGGTCATCCTCGGGCTGATCTACGTGCTGCTGGGGCTGGGGCTGAACATCGTGGTCGGCCTGGCCGGCCTGCTCGACCTTGGTTACGTGGCGTTCTACGCCATCGGTGCCTACGGCCTGGCGCTCGGTTATCAGTATCTTGGGCTGGGCTTCTGGACGGTGTTGCCGCTGGCGGCGATTACCGCCGGACTGGCCGGTTGCATCCTCGGTTTCCCGGTGCTGCGCCTGCACGGTGATTACCTGGCGATCGTGACCCTGGGCTTCGGTGAAATCATTCGGTTGATCCTCAATAACTGGCTGACCCTGACCGGCGGCCCGAATGGCATGGCAGCGCCGTTGCCCACTTTCTTCGGCATCGAGTTCGGAAAAAGGGCGAAAGAGGGCGGGGTGCCGTTCCATGAGTTCTTCGGCATCGCCTACAACCCCGACGTGAAGTACTACTTCATCTACGCCGTGTTGTTCCTGGTGGTCCTGGCCGTGCTGCACATCAAGCATCGCCTGACCCGCATGCCGGTCGGCCGCGCCTGGGAAGCCCTGCGCGAAGACGAAATCGCCTGCCGCTCCATGGGTCTGAACCACGTGCTGGTCAAGCTCTCGGCGTTCACCATCGGCGCCTCGACGGCCGGTCTGGCCGGGGTGTTCTTCGCCACCTACCAGGGCTTCGTCAACCCGACCTCGTTCACCTTCTTCGAATCGGCACTGATCCTCGCCATCGTGGTACTGGGTGGCATGGGTTCGACCATAGGCGTCGTAATTGCAGCCTTCGTGCTGACCGTCGCCCCGGAGCTGCTGCGTGGCTTCGCCGAGTACCGCGTGCTGCTGTTCGGCATCCTGATGGTGTTGATGATGATCTGGCGACCGCGCGGCCTGATTCGGATCAGCCGTACCGGTGTGACCCCGCGTAAAGGAGTAGCGCCATGAGCGAAGTCGTACTCAGTGTAGAAAAACTGATGATGCACTTCGGCGGCATCAAGGCGTTGAATGATGTCAGCCTGAAGGTCAAGCGCAACTCGATCTTCGCCCTGATCGGCCCCAACGGCGCCGGCAAGACCACCGTGTTCAACTGCCTGACCGGGTTCTACAAGGCCTCCGGCGGCAAGATCGAGCTCAACGTGCGTGGGCAACAGACCAATGTCATCCAGTTGCTCGGCGAATCGTTCAAGCCGACCGACTTCGTTTCGCCAAAAAGCTTCATCACCCGGATGCGCTACAAGATGTTCGGCGGCACCCACCTGGTGAACCGCGCCGGCCTGGCGCGGACCTTCCAGAACATTCGCCTGTTCAAGGAAATGTCGGTGCTGGAAAACCTGCTGGTGGCCCAGCACATGTGGGTCAATCGCAGCATGCTCGCCGGCATCCTCAACACCAAGGGCTATCGCAAGGCCGAAAGCGATGCGCTGGACCACGCGTTCTACTGGCTGGAAGTGGTGGATCTGGTGGACTGCGCCAACCGCCTGGCCGGTGAGCTGTCCTACGGTCAGCAACGCCGCCTGGAAATCGCCCGGGCCATGTGCACCCGTCCGCAGATCATCTGCCTCGACGAACCGGCCGCCGGCCTCAACCCTCAGGAAACCGAAGCGCTGAGCGCGATGATCCGGCTGCTGCGCGACGAGCACGATCTGACCGTGGTGCTGATCGAACACGACATGGGCATGGTTATGAGTATCTCCGACCACATTGTGGTGCTGGACCACGGCATCGTCATCGCCGAGGGTGGCCCCGACGACATTCGCAACGACCCGAAAGTGATCGCCGCTTATCTGGGCGCGGAAGAAGAGGAGGTGGTATGAGTAAACCCATCCTCGAGCTCAAGGAACTGGACGTGTTTTACGGGCCGATCCAGGCCCTTAAAGGTGTCTCGCTGCACATCAACGAAGGGGAAACCGTCAGCCTGATCGGCTCCAATGGTGCCGGCAAGTCGACCCTGCTGATGTCGATCTTCGGCCAGCCAAGGGCGGCGGACGGACAGATCCTCTATCAGGGCGTGGACATTACCCACAAGTCGTCCCACTACATCGCCTCCAACGGCATTGCGCAATCGCCGGAAGGGCGGCGGGTGTTCCCCGACATGACTGTCGAGGAGAACCTGCTGATGGGCACCATCCCTATCGGTGACAAGTACGCCAAGGAGGATATGCAGCGCATGTTCGAGCTGTTCCCCAGGCTTGAAGAGCGGCGTACCCAGCGGGCGATGACCATGTCCGGCGGCGAGCAGCAGATGCTCGCCATCGCCCGGGCCCTGATGAGCCGGCCCAAGTTGTTGCTGCTCGATGAGCCAAGCCTGGGCCTGGCGCCGATCGTGGTGAAGCAGATCTTCGCCACCCTGCGGGAATTGGCCAAGACCGGCATGACCATTTTCCTGGTGGAGCAAAACGCCAACCACGCCCTGCGGTTGTCTGACCGGGCTTACGTGATGGTCAACGGCGAAATCCGCATGACCGGCACTGGCAAAGAGTTGTTGGTCAACGAGGATGTGCGTAGCGCCTATCTCGGCGGGCACTGAGTCTGCTTTGTTATGCACAAGCCCCGGCGCGCAATCGCCGGGGCTTTTTTACATCTTCTAAACACCACTGAACCCTGTGGGAGCGAGCTTGCTCGCGATAGCGGTGTGTCAGTCTCCACGATGCAAGCTGTGCCGCTGTCATCGCGAGCAAGCTCGCTCCCACAGGTTTTGGCATGCCTCTGGGAAATTGTGGAAAACAATATTCCCAAGCTCGCAAAGCGCGACATAAAGACGCTGCAAATAGTTGTTTTGTCACGGTTTTGACTTGTCCCCGTTTGCTGTGGAACCGGCTGTGAATAACGTGGGAGTAGCTGGCTGCAGGCCTTTTAAACCGTGGCTTGTAGAGGTGTGGTTGTTTTTTGATCAGGTGTTTTTGCGCAGCTTGCAGGCTGCTTTGTCAACCTTTTTGTTCGGGATGAAAATGCATGGAATCGGCGTGGACAAGCCTGTGGATAAGTCTGTGACTAAACTCTGGAAAGACTCGGCTGAAGGCCGTGGTTACTGGCTTGGCGCCATCGCCGGTTTGACCCGTCAGTCATGAAAATGGCCAAGGGCTACACAGCAGGCGGTTGAGGGTCAAGCAAAAAAGTTTCAAAACCCCGCGCAAAGCCTTGTGGATAGCGGCTTGCAGCTTTTCCACTTGCCCCCAAAGACTGTGGACCGGCCTGTGGATAACATGCGCGCACATGGCTGTAGGCCACGCTGGTCAAGGGGTTGCCGGGATTGAGCGTTTTTTGAACAGATTGAACAGTGGTTGCCGCTGTGAACAAGGCCGGGCATGCTGCCTGCTGATTTTCTATTCCAATGGCTGGCGATCAGCCGAAGCAAGGAGAACACGATGTCCAACACCCTGTTTATTACCGGCGCGACCTCCGGTTTTGGTGAAGCCTGTGCCCGTCGTTTTGCCGAGGCCGGCTGGAAACTGGTGCTGACTGGCCGTCGTGAAGAGCGCCTCAATGCGTTGTGCGCCGAGCTGTCGAAGCAGACCGAAGTCCATGGCCTGGTGCTCGATGTGCGTGATCGCAAGGCCATGGAGGAGGCGATTGCCAATCTGCCGCCATCCTTTGCAAAACTGCGCGGGTTGATCAACAACGCCGGGCTGGCCCTGGGGGTTGATCCGGCGCCCAAGTGCGACCTGGACGATTGGGACACCATGGTCGATACCAACGTCAAAGGCCTGATGTACAGCACCCGTCTGCTGTTGCCGCGCCTCATCGCCCACGGTCGTGGTGCCGGTATCGTCAACCTGGGGTCCATCGCCGGCAACTACCCGTACCCGGGCAGCCACGTGTATGGCGCGACCAAGGCGTTCGTCAAACAGTTCTCCGTGAACCTGCGCTGCGACCTGCAAGGCACGGGCGTGCGGGTCAGCAACATCGAGCCGGGCCTGTGCGAGAGCGAGTTCTCGCTGGTGCGTTTTGCCGGTGACCAGGAGCGCTACAACGCCACTTACGCTGGCGCCGAGCCGATTCAGCCGCAAGACATCGCCGAGACAATCTTCTGGGTGCTCAATGCCCCGGCGCACATCAACATCAACAGCCTGGAGCTGATGCCGGTGAGCCAGACCTGGGCTGGTTTTGCAATCGAGCGTAAGTCTTAATTGTGGCGAGGGGGCTTGCCCCCGTTGGGCTGCGGAGCAGCCCCGAAACCATAGCGCTCAATTTTCAGATGTACTTCATCCACCGGTTTGCGACTGCTCCGCAGCCGAACGGGGGCAAGCCCCCTCGCTACAAGAGCGGTCAAAACCGGACATCAGCTAGACTCCTCCCTCAAGCAATCCGCCGCACCCGGCGGTCTAGAGGTATCTGAGGAGATCAAGTGAGTAATCGAGGCGAGCAGGCGCTGCTCAAACAATCGACCTTCCTGATGCTCGCCGTGACATTCGCCGGGATCATCACCGGTTTTGTTTCGGGCGCCCAATCCATTCTGTTCGATGGCTTCTTTTCGTTGATCGCGGCCTTCATCAAGGTCCTGATGCTGATCACCGCCCGGCTGATCGCCAAGGAAAGCAACCATCGCTTTCAGTTCGGTTCCTGGCACCTGGAGCCCATGGTGCTGGTGATCGAAGGCAGTTTCATATTCCTGGTGGCCGTTTATGCCTTTCTCAACGGTGTGTTCGGCATCATCAGTGGTGGTCGCGAAGTCGAACTCGGTCTGGTGATTTTCTACGCGGCCTTCTTCACTGTCGTTGAGCTCATTTATTTCTTCTACGTCCGCCAACGCAATCGCACGCTCAACTCATCGCTGATCCAGTTCGACAACATCAGTTGGCTGGTGGACGCGATGCTGTCGGCGGGACTGCTGGTGAGTTTCCTCATCGCGCTGCTGCTCAAGACTCAGGGTTACGACAAGTGGGCGGTGTATGTCGACCCGATGATCCTGATTCTGCTGGCCTTGGGCATGCTCCCCCCGGCGTTCAAAATCCTCGGGCCGGCCTTGCGCGATGTGCTGGGGATCGTCCCGGATCAACTGGACGACAAGGTGCGTCAGGTGATGGAGGTGGCGAAAGTCGAGCATGGTTTCGACGATTACATTTCCTACGTGCAGAAACACGGCAGGGCCTGTTTTATCGAGATTCACATCGTATTGCCGAAGGATTACTGGCTGGACGGTGTGGGGCAACTGGACAGTTTGCGCGAGGAAATCTCCACGAAGCTTGGCGAGCCGGATGCCGCACGATGGCTGACCATCAGCTTTACCGGGGACCGCAAGTGGATTGAGTGATTGGATTTCCTCTTGCCACTCAGTCAGCCGAGATACTGCGCCAACCCGCGATAACAGGTCGCCAGGTGATAAGGCGTGGTCGACGGCATGTCGCGGCGGCTGACTTCTCCGTGCTCGTCACGGCACTCGTACCAGCCGCCGTCATGCAGCGAGCGCTGCTGCAATGCCTGCAATTGACGCAGTACAGCCGCTTCGCTGTCCGGGCGCAGCGTTAATGCACGTAGGTACTCGGCCTGGGCCCAGATGCGTTGCGTGGCGTCCCGGGTACCGCCATCGGCTGCGAAATCGAGCATCGCCCGCACGGCGCCAGTCTGCTGATCAACGCCCACTTGCTCGGTAAAGGCGAAGGCCCGCTCCAGATCGGCATGCAGCGTCGAATTGCGCAACAGTGCCGAAGATTCCAACAGGAAGTACCACTCGAACTGATGCCCCGGTTCAAACCAGTTATCCACAGACCCCAGCGGTTTTTCCATCAACACGCCGTGCTGCGGATCGATAAAGCGCGCGTGCATGGCTGTGCATAACCCGACGAGCGCCTGTTGCACGTCGAGGTCTTCACGCACCGACAGGGTGGCGAGGAAAGCTTCGGCCAGGTGCATCAGCGGGTTTTGCAAAGGGCCGCTGTCCAGCGATGCCCAGTCGCGGTCGAGCGTGGCTTCGTACAGACCGTCGTCCGTGGCGAAACGCTGCGCGACCACTTCCAGCGAGGCATTGAGCACCGACTCCACCAGCGGCTCGCGGACCTTGTCCCAGTAATGGGCGCAGGCGAACAGGATGAAGGCGTGGGTGTAGAGATCCTTGCGCTGATCCAGCGGCGCACCTTGTGCATCGACACTGTAGAACCAGCCGCCGTGCTCGGCATCGTGGAAGTGCCGCTGCAAGGAGCGGAACAACGCGGCGGCACGCTCTTCGGCGCCCGGCACCTGACCGATCAGGCTGGCAAACAGATACAACTGCCGCGCACAGGCCATGGCCCGGTAGCGTTGCGGTGGCAGCGGTTGGTGTTTGGCATCCAGCGCCTCATAAGGCAACGCCATATCGGCGTTCCAGCCCGGACCTTGCCAGAGCGGCACGATGACGTTCAGGAAATGCTGTTGCACCGAGGCGAACAGGGCGGTCAATTCAGGCTGAGAGGCAGAGCGGGAAACAGGCGGCATTGGCTGGCGTCGTCACGGCAGGGGCGATTGCGCGACATGTTAACAGGCCTGAGAGGGGTGGTGTCTGTCAGGCCGCCATCGCGAGCAGGCTCGCTCCCACAATGGAACTATATCCACAGGAACAATGTGGGAGCGAGCCTGCTCGCGATGGGGCCGGGTCAGACACCAGAGAGTCAACCTGCCAGCAACCACACGCCAGTCGCCGCCGAAGCCGCGCCCGCCAGTCGCACCAGGGGCGCTGCGGCCAGCGGCAACACCCGCACCAGCGCATAACCCGCCGCGTGCAACACCGCCGTCGCCGCAACAAAGCCTGCGGCGTAGGTCCAGGGGCTCGACATTTCCGGCAGTTCCAGCCCGTGCGCGACACCATGAAACAGCGCAAACAACGCAGTCGCACCCACCGCCATCACCAACGGTGGACGCACTGCCAGGGCAACCGCCAGCCCCAAAGCCAATACGGAAGCGGCAATCCCGCTCTCCAGTGTCGGCAGGTTCAATCCTTCAAAACCCAACAGCCCGCCAATCAACATAGTGCCGACAAAGGCACATGGCAGCGCCCAGCGTGCGGCGCCTTGCTGCTGTGCTGCCCACAGGCCGACCGCGAGCATTGCCAGCAAGTGATCGAGACCGCCAAGTGGGTGGCTGATACCGGCGATCAAGCCGTTGTCGCCGTGTCCCGGATGGGCGAAGGCGAGGGTCGGAGTCAGCAGCAGGGCCAGGGCGCCGAAAATGCGTTTGAGTGTCATGGATAAGCTTCCTTGTTGATAAGTCGTGATCAGGCCGCGGTCAGCAAACCCTGGCGTTCGATGAAGGCAATGATCTCTTCCAGGCCCAGGCCGGTTTTCTGATTGCTGAAGACAAAGGGTTTGCCGTTGCGCATGCGTTGGGTATCGCTGTTCATCATCTCCAGCGAGGCGCCGACCAGAGGTGCCAGGTCGATCTTGTTGATCACCAGCAGGTCGGATTTGCAGATTCCCGGCCCGCCCTTGCGTGGCAGCTTGTCGCCGGCCGAGACGTCGATCACGTAGATGGTCAGGTCGGACAGTTCCGGGCTGAAGGTCGCGGAGAGGTTGTCGCCACCGGACTCCACGAGAATCAGGTCCAGCCCCGGAAAGCGGCGGTTGAGCTGATCCACGGCTTCGAGGTTGATCGAGGCGTCTTCGCGGATGGCCGTGTGCGGGCAGCCACCGGTTTCCACGCCGATGATGCGCTCCGGTGCCAGGGCTTCGTTGCGCACCAGAAAATCTGCGTCTTCGCGGGTGTAGATGTCGTTGGTCACGACGGCCAGGTTGTAACGCTCGCGCAGGGCCAGGCACAGGGCCAGGGTCAGGGCGGTTTTGCCGGAGCCGACCGGGCCGCCGATACCGACGCGCAGGGGTTGTGCGTTCATGTGATTCTCCAAAGTAAATGGCCCTAGGAACGGAACAGACGGCTGTACTGGCGCTCGTGGGCCATACACGCCAGGGACAGGCCGAAAGCGGCGCTGCCGTAATGATCGGGATCGATTCGAGTGGCGTTCTGTTGAGCCTGTTGAAGCAGCGGCAACAGTTCGCTGGTCAGGCGTTGAGCTGCTTGCTGACCCAGGGGCAGGGTCTTCATCAGCACCGCCAACTGGTTTTCCAGCCAGCTCCAGAGCCATGCGGCCAGGGCGTCCTGCGGGCTGATCTGCCAGGCGCGCGCGGCCAACGCCCAACCCAGGGCCAGATGTGGCTCGCTGCGCTGTTCGAGGAAGGCGCGGGCTGGGGCGTCGAGCTCCGGCAAGCCATTGAGCAATTGCTGCAACGAGTAGCCCATCTGCCGGCTCTCCTGATGCAGCTCACGGGTTTCGCGGCTGGCGCGGTGTTCCTCGCAGCGTTGCAGCAATTCGTCCCAGTTTTCCTCGCTGGCGGCCACGCAATGGGCGAGCAGCAAGGGTGCTTCGAAGCGTGCCAGATTCAGCAGCAACTGATCGCTGATCCAGCGTCGCGCACTGTCGGGGTCGTGAACACGGCCGTTATCCACAGCCATTTCAAGGCCCTGGGAGTAGCTGTAGCCGCCAATCGGCAATTGCGGACTGGCCAGGCGCAACAGCGCCCAGGCCGGGTTCATGTGCGTACGCCGAACTGGTGCAGTTTCGGCGCGTAGTTGAAGTCTTCATCGCCGTGACGCGAGTGGTGATGGCCACCGCCGTAGGCGCCATGTTCCGGCTGGAATGGCGCCTCGATGTTCACGGCAACGGCACCGAGTTGTTCGAGCATGGCCTTGAGCACGTAGTCGTCGAGCAGGCGCAACCAGCCGTCGCCGACCTGCAGGGCGACATGGCGGTTGCCCAGGTGATAGGCTGCGCGGGTCAGTTCGAAGGCATTGGCGCAGGTGACATGCAGCAGTTGTTCGGGACGGGCGCAGACGCGCACGATTCGCCCGTCTTCGGCTTGCAGGCATTCGCCGTCACGCAACGGCGGCTGGCCGCGCTCCAAAAACAACCCGACGTCTTCACCCTCGGCACTGAAACAGCGCAATCGGCTTTTGCTGCGGGCTTCGAACGTCAGGTGCAGTTCGGCGGCCCAAACGGGTTGAGGGTCGATTCTGCGATGAATCACCAGCATCGGAAGGCTTCCAGCAATGGACAATGCTCAGGCTAGAGCAAGGGGCTTGCCAATCGGCATGATGTGTAGGAAATGCCTGACGGTGGCGTAGGACTGGTATCGATGGAGTGAGTATTTTGGTTGAAGTTGGTGCGTTGTTTTTGATTTACGCACCAAGTTAAAGCGGCGAGGTTTAATGTGGGAGCGAGCTTGCTCGCGATGGCGGTGGAACTGTCACATCGATGGTGGATGTCATGCCCTCATCGCGAGCAGGCTCGCTCCCACAGGGATTTCATCCACAGAAAGTTACTCAGTGCTGCCGAGCCCTTGCCAATGCTTGAGGCCGATAAAGATAAACCGCAACTGCTGGGTGATTTTCGCCTGGGGCGTGAGGTGCTCTGGCAAGGCTTCGGCTGGCGGATCGATGATGTCCGGCAGGGTGGCGAACACGCTCTTGACGATCAGATCCGCCATGACGCTCAGGTCGGCGATGTCCAGATGCTGCAGTTTCGGCATCAGTGACAAATCCGCCGCCAGGTCCGAGCTGATGTTTTCACGCAAACGGCCGATGGCCTGGCGCACCGGCACCGAACCGCCGTACTGCTCACGGGCAAGAAACAGGAACTGCGAACGGTTGGCGCTAACCACATCGAGAAAGATCCGCACCGAGGCATCGATGATGCCGCCCATCACGAACTCGTTGTGTCGTACCAGGCGAATGGTTTCGCGGAATGTCTGGCCGACTTCGCTGACCAGTACCAGGCCCAATTCATCCATATCGGCAAAATGGCGGTAGAAACCGGTCGGTACGATGCCGGCGGTTTTCGCGACTTCGCGCAGGCTCAGGCTGCCGAATCCTCGGCCGCCATCCATCAGGCGCCGGGCAGCGTCCATCAGGGCGTTACGGGTTTGTTGTTTCTGTTCGGCGCGGGGCAGCATCGCAAGGGCGTTTTCTGGACAGGGACGCGGCGCACTCTAGCAAATCGGCTTTGCCGGCGTCGAACGACTGTGGGGGGATCACGCGGGGATGTGTGGAATCTATCAAGCGGGCCTATGAAAATTCAAAAGCCCAATCCGGGGATTGGGCTTTTTTTCAAGGCGGCCACGGAGCTTAGCTCACGGCGCTGTTGCGTTCGATCACGCGGTCACCACCGCCTTCAGCAAGGGTTTGACCTTGTGGAGTGCGATCCGAACCGTCGGCGGCAAGGGTCTGGCCTTGTGGAGTACGGTCGGAACCATCAGCAGCCAGGGTTTGACCTTGTGGGGTGCGATCCGAACCGTCAGCGGCAAGGGTCTGGCCTTGTGGGGTACGATCGGAACCATCGGCAGCCAGGGTTTGGCCCTGTGGAGTACGGTCCGAGCCATCCTGAGTAATCAGGCCTTTTTCTTTCAGGCGATCATTACCGCCTTCGGCAAGGGTCTGGCCTTGTGGGGTGCGGTCGGAACCATCGGCGGCGACGGTCTGGCTGAACACCGAGTGGTCTTGTTTCACTTGTGGGGTGGCCTGGTCAGCTGCTGGCAGGGCAAAGGCAGTGCTGGCCAGCATCGAAAGTGTAAGGCTAAGCAGTAGTTGGCGTTTCATGATTGTTTTGCTCCGTGGGGGTGCGAATAAGTGGGTACGAGAGCAATGCTACTCTCGATAAATCGATATGAAAGTTCATAAACGCAATGGTAATAATCAACGGAATTGATTGTTTGCTGCGGAGGCCCTAGGCCGGGCGTTTTCGGCGAGTTGTCTTGCACTTTTGTGGGTGTTTTCGACCCACCTGTGTTGTGCAAAAGTGCAGGTCCGGTAACGCAGGTCGACCGACTGGTCAGTATTGGACTGGGCGAAATCGGCGAAATCGGTCTACCGATTAAACCTGTCGGGTTTTTATCAGTCGTAATTTGCATGGCGAGCCGTTTGCGGCTCACCGTTTCACATGTGCGTCGCAGTCGGGGCGCCCGGTCGTATCAGGAGCCCTGTGCAATGACGCGCACTCAAAAGACGTTGGTCTGGACCCTTTCCACTTTCCTTACCTTGTTGGTGATGCTGGTGCTGATCATCGTGTTCTTCGACTGGAACCGGATCAAAGCGCCGCTCAACGCCAAAGTTTCCGAAGAGCTGCACCGCGCTTTCGCCATCAACGGCAATCTGTCGGTGGTCTGGCAACCCGAGCCCGATGAAGGCGGCTGGCGCGCCTGGGTACCGTGGCCTCATGTGGTGGCCGAAGACTTGAGCCTGGGCAATCCCGACTGGTCGAAACAGCCGCAGATGGTCACCCTCAAACGGGTGGAGCTGCGTATTTCACCCTTGGCATTGCTGGCGCAGCGGGTGGTGATCCCGCGTATCGATCTCACCGAGCCCAATGCCCACCTGCAACGCCTGGCTGACGGGCGCGCCAACTGGACCTTCAAACTCGACCCAAAGGACCCGGACGCCGAGCCTTCGAGCTGGGTGGTGGATATCGGAGCGATCGGCTTTGACAAGGGGCATGTCACCCTCGACGACCAGAACCTGAAGACCCAACTCGACGTACTGATCGATCCATTGGGCAAGCCGATTCCGTTCAGCGATATCGTCGGCGACAAAGCGGCGAAGGCCGCGCAGAAGAAGGGTTCGTCACCCCAGGACTATGCATTCGCCCTCAAGGTCAACGGCCAGTACCACGGCCAGAAACTCGCGGGCCAGGGCAAGATTGGCGGGCTGTTGGCGTTGCAGGACGCGGCACGGCCGTTTCCGCTTCAGGCACAGGTAAAAATCGCCGATTCCAGCGTCGAACTGGCCGGCACCCTGACCGATCCGCTGAACCTCGGCGCCCTGGACCTGCGCCTGAAACTGGCCGGTACCAGTCTGGGCAATCTCTACCCGCTGACCGGCGTGATCCTGCCGGACACGCCACCCTATGCCACCGACGGCCATCTGATCGCCAAGTTACACGAGCCGGGTGGCGCGGTATTCCACTATGAAGAATTCAACGGCAAGATCGGTGAAAGTGACATCCATGGCAACCTGACCTACGTGGCCAGCCAGCCACGGCCAAAGCTCAGCGGTTCGCTGTTGTCCAATCAATTGCTGTTCGCTGACCTGGCACCGCTGATTGGTGCCGACTCCAACGCCGAGCAGAAGGCCCGAGGCGGTGACAGCAAACAACCGGCGGACAAAGTGCTGCCGGTCGAAGAGTTCAAGACCGATCGCTGGCGCGATATGGACGCCGATGTCGAGTTCACCGGCAAGCGCATCGTGCACAGCGAAAAACTGCCGTTCAACGATCTCTATACCCATCTGGTACTCACCGATGGCGTGCTCAGCCTCGAGCCGCTGCGTTTCGGCGTAGCCGGCGGCAAGCTGGATGCGCAGATTCGCCTGAACGGCCACACCGATCCGCTGGAGGGCCATGCCAGACTCACGGCGCGAGGCTTCAAGCTCAAGCAGTTGTTCCCCGGCTTTGAACCGATGAAAACCAGTTTCGGCGAACTGAACGGCGACGGTGATATCAGCGGGCGCGGCAATTCGGTGGCTAAACTGCTGGGCAGCGCCAATGGCAATCTGAAAATGCTGATTAACGATGGCGCTATCAGTCGCGAGTTGATGGAGTTGGCCGGGCTGAACGTCGGCAACTACGTGGTCGGCAAGATCTTTGGCGACAAGGAAGTGAAGATCAACTGCGCCGCCGCCGACTTCGGCATCCAGTCCGGCCTGGCGAGTACCCGCTTGTTTGTGTTCGACACCGAGAACGCCATTGTTTACATCGATGGCACGGCGAACATGGCGACCGAACAACTGGACCTGACCATCACCCCGGAATCAAAGGGCTGGCGTTTGATTTCGTTGCGTTCGCCGCTGTACGTGCGGGGCAAGTTCATCAAGCCCGATGCGGGGGTCAAGGCCGTGCCGTTGATGTTGCGTGGAGCCGGGATGGTCGCGTTAGGCGTGATCGCCGCACCGGCGGCAGGGTTGTTGGCGCTGATAGCGCCGAGTGGCGGCGAGCCGAACCAGTGCGCGCCGTTGCTGGAGCAGATGAAGGCGGGCAAGGCGCCGAAGACGGTAAAAAACTGAAGGTTGCCGGAGACAGTTCAAACGCTCCGATTCAGGGGCGCTTGAACGTCTTGCAAGGCTGGATCATTCAATTCAAGCCGGGGGGGCAGGGATATGCAGCAGCTTTGTTTCGATGTTAAGCCCCACTTTCTTGAGAACGTCATCTCTTACCTGATTGTAAAAGCGCCCATCCAGGACGCTACTCATCAGCCAAATGTTGGTCTTGTGTTCGTGGGTGACGCTCAAAACCGGCTGGTCGAGAATATCGATTGCAATCTCCTGAGCTGTTTTGAACGCCATTTGCAGGGTTACCACGGTCTTATTGTTGCGAATGATCGTCAGTAATGCGGCCGTGGAAACCGCTATGTCTGCGTAGGCATTGCTCACGGTGGCGTTACTTTGGAGTTTCTCGACGATTGCCCTGACCGCCAGTGAGTCAGGCTGGAGTCTTGTCAGTTGCTCAAATGCGTTGGCCAGCGCTAGCCGTTCATCTTGTGGCAGGGCACTCCCGGTGCTTTGCTCAACAATATTTAAAAGGCTGCTGTTTTCAAACTTGAGTTGCTGAGTCGCTCGGCTGCCAACAGCCCAGCCGACTTTTTGAACGGTATCTGTATAAGCTGGCCACGATATTTCACGGTTGCCACTTTTCTTTGAGGCCACCAGATCGCCCAGCAGGCTGGAGGCTAGTATGTCTTTCTTAAAGCTGTCCGTGTGCGAGCCGCAAAAGATCGTGATGTTTCCATTGACTAGGTAAATATCGAACGGTGCTTTTTTCATAAGTTTTTCCTGCGCAGAGGCTTGCGCGGTAGCATATTTAAATCGGCAATTTTATTGCCGATTTAAATATGTGGTAAAGCGATTAGAAGTCCGGCAGGTTTTCGATGAATTTTTGTCCGTCTGCCTGATATTTTTTATATACGGCGTTGCGTATCCCGGAGAACGTTTCAATATCAAGGTGAGTACGAACAGCACCTGTTTTGATAGTGGTGGACTGTCGGGTCGATTTCCAGAACAGGATACCGCGCGTGCTTTCCCTCGCATCGAGGGATATGCAGTTAAGGATCATGTTGGGTTGCCCATTTTTATCGACCCAGATGGGTGCGATATCGAATTTTGCCTGAGTGCCAAGCTTTTTGTTTTTCTCAAAAATGGTGATGGCACCCGGATTGTTTTGCACCATCTCAACTGCTTTTTTCGCAACGTTGCTCAGTATTTGAGCCGCATTACCGCCAATCAATCCTGCAGCCACTTCCAGGGCAACCTGATCCATCGTCAGGCCAACTCTCTTGATCGTGACCTCCTGTATGTTCCGGTTTTGAGTCACCCAGCCCAGTTTGCTCAGGCCGTCAACATAGTAGCGATACCACTCGAAGAGTTTTTCATCTTCGGGGTAGAGTTTGGTGGCGGCGTTTTGCATGACCAGTTTGCACAAATTGACGTCGTCGATGATTTCCTGCGAAACGCCGGGCAGGAAGGCATCGATAGTATCAGGCATGACGCTGGCAGTTGGTTTGTTGATATCATGTTCAGGTTTGTTCAAGAGCGTAGAAAATACAGGTGCCGAGCGCTGCGTGATGATAGGTAATGCTGGCAGGGAATCAATAAATTCGAGTCGTTGTTCAAGTAGCATGAAAGTAATCCTTTACTTATTGGTGTGAGCAGCCGGCTGGCTGTGGTTGTTAGAGTAGGTTTATAGATTTAAAAGTCTAGTTTTGGTTTGTAACTTCAGGTTTTAGTTGTGTTTGTTATTCGGCGTTTGTGATTGTTCTAATTCGTAGTGGTGAACTTAAGCAGTCGTTAAACTTGAAACACTTGAACTGTTGTCGAGGCGCTGATCAGCGCACCGCATGCCCGGACAACAATGCCTCCTCACGCAACCACGCAAAAAAAGCCCGAACCGGTGGATGTCGCTCACGCCCCGGCACGCACAGTGCGCTGTAGCCGGCTCCATCGACCTGGATTTCCCCCCGGTACGGCAACAACAGACCACTGGCCACGCTTTCCGACACCAGAATATTGCTTGCCAGCACCAGGCCTTGGCCGGCAATCGCCGCTTGCAGGGCGTAATGCTCTTCGTCGTATTCGCGCACGGCCGGCCGACCGCCCAGCCAGGTTTCGCCGGAGCGAGCGCACCAGGCCTCCCATCCGTGGGCATAGAGTTTGGAGTTGTGCCAGCGCACGCTGATCAGCGTCGGAGCGCGACTCGACGCCAGGGCCACTTGTTCAGGCGAACCGTAGACACCAAAGGACTCATCGAACAGGCACTGGCCGTAAAGGTTGGGGTAATCATCGAGGCTGTAGCGCAGCACCAGGTCGACACTGGCGTCCTGATGCAGATCGATGACTTCGCAGTGGGTATCGAGGCGCACGTTGATGTTCGGGTGTCGGGCGTAGAAACGTCCCAACCTTGGCACCAGCCACAGGGCGGCGAAGGCGGCGGTAGTGGAGACCGTCAGGCTGGCGCCACTGCGTTGCGGACGTAGTGTATCGACACTTTGCGCCACTTCCAGAAAAGCCCCATGCAGGCTCTGGAACAGCCGTTCGCCGCATTCGGTCAGGCGCACCTGGCGCGGCAGACGCTCGAACAATGGCACACCGAGCCAACTTTCCAGTGAGCGGATCTGGTGGGACACCGCCGTCGGCGTCACCGAGAGTTCTTCGGCAGCAGCCTTGAAGCTCAGCAGGCGTGAGGCTGATTCAAAAGCTCGCAGGGCGGTCAGCGGCAACGAGGCGAACATTGAACACTCCATGGATGAAATGGATTCATCCAGACTGATTTCTGCTCATTTGAGCGAGGACGGTAGTGAGCCTCAAGCTGCAAACCACAAGCCGTTTGAGTTTAGCCCTGAGGAGAGACAGATGAGTAGAATTCTTGCTATTCACGCCAGCCCCCGTGGTGATCGTTCGCACTCCCGGCGTTTGGCCGAAGTGTTTCTGGCGGCCTGGCAGGCCCGTCATCCACACGCGCAACTGACCCGACGCGAAGTCGGTCGTGCGCTGATTCCGCCGGTCAACGAGGCATTCGTGGCCGCCGCGTTTTACCCCGAGCCCGCCGCTCGGCCGCTGTCGATGCAGGCCGATCTGGCGTTCAGCGACGAACTGGTCGGCGAACTGCTTGGCCATGATGTGCTGGTGATTTCCACTCCGATGCACAACTTCAGCGTCCCCAGCGGCTTGAAAGCCTGGATCGATCAGATCGTGCGGGTGGGGGTGACCTTCGATCACACCCTGGACAATGGCGTGGCCCAGTACGAGCCGTTGGTGCTGGGTAAAAAGGCCCTGATCATCACCAGCCGTGGCGGCTTCGGTTTTGGCCCGGGCGGCGAGCTGGAAGCCATGAACCATGCCGACACGCTACTGCGTACGGTGCTTGGATTCATTGGCATCACGGACGTCACCGTGGTGGCTGCCGAGGGCGAGGAGTCCGCCGAGCGCAGCTTTCAAATCTCTGCCGCCGAGGCTGAGCAGCGCTTGTTGGCGCTGGCCGGAGAGTTCTAGATGGCCTGGCTGTTTCTGCTGGTCGCCGCCGGGTTCGAAGTCACCTTCGCCATGGGCATGAAGTACGCCGAGGGCTTCACCCGGCTCTGGCCTTCGCTGGTCACCGTAGTGGCCGCTGTGGGCGGGATCTATTTTCTGACCCTGGCCATGCGCGAGCTCCCGGTAAGCATTGCGTACCCGATCTGGACCGCCATCGGTTCGCTAGGCACGGTGTTTCTCGGTTTCGCGCTGCTGGGTGAAAGCCTGACCGTGATCAAGCTGGTTTCGGTCGGGCTGATCGTGGCCGGCGTGGTAGGGTTGAAGTAGGGCGGATGACATAGACTTGTCATCTTCGCTGGTGATGCTTGGCGGATGTCTTGCATCCAGCCTTGCGTCACCGCCCGACCACAAGGATGTCCGCCCATGTCGCAAGGTTCTGCCCCGCGCTACCCGCTGGTGTTGGTCCCGGGAATGCTCGGGTTCATCCGGTTGGTGCTTTATCCGTATTGGTACGGGATCGTCGAGGCGTTGCGCCACGGCGGTGCGGTGGTGTTCGCGGTGCAGGTATCGCCGCTTCATTCGAACGAAGTGCGCGGCGAGCAATTGCTGGCGCGTATCGAAGAAATCCTGCGGGAAACCGGGGCCGACAAGGTCAACCTGATCGGTCATAGCCAGGGCTCGCTGACCGCCCGTTATGCAGCGGCCAAGCGCCCGGACCTGGTGGCATCGGTGACCTCGGTGGCGGGGCCGAACCATGGTTCGGAGCTCGCCGATTACCTGCACGAACATTATCCCCACGAGAGCGTCCGTGGTCGTCTGCTGTGCTTTTTGCTGCGGATCGTCGGCGCGCTGATGGGGTTGTTGGATACCGGTTACCGGGGGCCGAAGCTGCCGGTGGATATCCATGCGTCCCATCACTCCCTCACCAGCGCTGGCGTCGCGCTGTTCAACCAGCGTTATCCACAGGGGCTGCCCGACACCTGGGGCGGTCATGGGCCGGAGGAGGTCAACGGCGTGCGCTATTACTCCTGGTCCGGCACCTTGCAACCGGGCATTACCGATCGCGGGCGCAACCTGCTGGATGGCACCAACCGCAGCTGTCGGTTATTCGCTAAAACCTTCGTCCGCGAAGCCGGGCATTGCGACGGCATGGTCGGGCGCTACAGCTCGCACCTGGGCACGGTGATTGGCGATGAGTATCCGCTGGATCACTTCGATATCGTCAACCAGTCGCTGGGGCTGGTGGGCAAGGGGGCTGAGCCGATCCGGTTATTTGTCGAGCATGCGGCGCGGTTGAATGCGGCGGGGCTTTAGACCGAGTTATCGTTCATCGCGGGCAAGCCCGCTCCCACAGGTTTTCGGTCGTTCGCAACAGACGGGTTCGACACAACACCTGTGGGAGCGAGCTTGCTCGCGATGGCGTCAGATCAGGCAACACTGACCTTGCGCCCCAACACCGTCGTCCAACGCTCGGAAACGATCACCCCGCCCAAGGTCAACACCCCGCCCACCAGGTGATACATCGCCAGTTGCTCATGCAGCACCACCGCCGCAATCAATGCGGTAATCAGCGGCAGCAAATTGAAAAACTGCGTGGTCCGGCTCGGTCCCAAACGCACCACGGCCTGCATCCACGCCAGCGGCGCGACCATCGAAGCCAGCAGGCAGGCGTACAGCACCAGTGGAATGTTCTGCAGGGTCGGGCCGACTTTCGGTGAGGCGATGAACAGCGGGAACAGCACCACCACGGCCACCAGCACCTGCAGATACAGAAGCACCAGCGGCGGCAGTTTCAGTTGCCACTTTTTCAACAGGGTGCTGTAGACCGCGTAGGCCAGGGTGGCGATCAGCATCATCGCATCGCCCAGGTTGACCCCGTGTTCGAGCAATGTGCCAAGGCTGCCGGACGACACCACCACCAGGACACCTGCAAACGACAGCACCGCACCGGCCAGGGCACCCATGGTCAGGCGCTGGCCGAGGCTGATGATCGCCATGGCGAGCGACATCAGTGGCATCAGCGACAGGATGATGCCCATGTTGGTGGCCGAGGTCAGGCTCGCGGCGAAGTACGCCAGGCTTTGATAGACCGCCATGCCGAGCACACCGAGGACAAAGATCTTGCCCAGTTTCGGGCGGATCTGCGACCAATGGGTGAGCACCGGTTTGAGCATGAAGGGCGTGAACAGCATCCCGGCCAGCAGCCAGCGGTAGAAGCCGATCTCGGCGGGGAAGATCGCCCCGGCCGACATTTTGGTGATCACGGTGTTGCCGGCCCAGATAAAAATGGCCAGCAGGGGATAAGCGTATTGCATCGGGAAAAACCAGAACGTTAATGAAGGGCAATTATCCGCTTGTCTGGATGCAAGCCTATACTTCGATCCAGACAACCGGCCCCTGATGACGGACAGCATGCGCAGTAAACACATCGATCTGCTGGATTTCAGCGAATTGCCTTCGGCGGTGTACTTCCGCTACGCCGATTTCAATACCCACGAATTCGCCGCTGCGCACCGTCATCCGTGGGGCACTCTGGAGTATGCGGCCCACGGGGTGTTGCACATGGATGTCGGCGGCAGCCGTTTCCTCTCGCCGCCGCAATACGCGGTGTGGGTGCCCCCCGAAATCGAGCACAGTTTCTACAGCCACCAGCCGATCAACTACCGTGCCGTTTGCCTGGCGCCGGCGGTCTGCGAGGATCTGCCACAACAGGCCTGCACGCTCGCCATCAGTGACATCCTCAAGGCGATCCTCAAGGACTTCGCCGTCCGTGACGTCAAAATTCCCGAGCAGGCCGCGGATAAACGCCTGGCTCAGGTTCTGGTGGATCAGTTGCAACAGGCGCCGGTGCATGAGTGTTACCTGCCCTATGCCAGCACACCGGGACTGCTGGGCATATGCGAGGCCCTGCAAGCCGAACCCGGTGACAACCGGCCCTTGGCGCATTGGGCGGCGCAGGTTCACGTCAGTGAACGGACCCTGGCGCGGCAGTTTGTCCGCGAGTTGGGCATGAGTTTTGGTGAGTGGCGTCAGCGTCTGCGATTCCTGGCCGCGATTGAAGCACTGGACAGCCATCGCAGCATTCAGGAAATCGCCTTCGACATGGGCTATAGCACCGGCTCGGCGTTTATCGCGATGTTCCAGCGTCAGGCCGGGTGCACGCCCGACTACTATCGACGCAACAAGAAGTTTTAACGCACTCGTTAAGAATTTTCATACAGCATTATCCGAAACAAACTTCATGGGAACAGAATTGGGGCGCTGTAGGCTTCGATCCTCTCTCTAAGTTTGCGAGTAATGATTGTGAAAAATTTGTTGTTGAAGTCTGCGAGTAGCCAAGATTATTTCGATATAAACCAAGAGCACAGTACTCACTACAACTTTATCAAAAGCGCCATTCCCGACTGGATTGTCGATTCTTCGCTTCAGCGGGTGGGTGATTTACGCAACACACCCAAAGTTATTCCCGCCTGGAGCAAAGCGGCGTCCCATACGGAACATGTGGCAGCGAAAGAAGCCACAAAGGTCAGTTGGCAGGCGCAGAACCAGGTCGACCGGATGCTCGGGAAGCTGCAAGATGCCGAATCCTTTGCCCAGCTACTGCTGACCAATGCCCTCAAGAAGCAATTCGGTGTAGTGGTCGATGTTCGTGAAATTTTTCTGCGGTTGTATTTTTCGGCTAAAACATCCGCTTGGGCATTCAATGTCACCGGCGGTGTCGGCAGTCGAACTGTCTCGTTACTTAACGCGTCTCTGCAAAATTTTGCCGAGGGCGAAGTATTTACCAGCGACTCTGCATTTATCACCAGGCCCGACGACATCGGGCGGTTTGAAATAAAGAAGTTGGGAATAACGATCGAACAGTTCAAGACGCTGTGCCGAACTCTGGATATTGGGTCCCAATATAAAAAGTATCTGGAAAGTTATCTGGCTCCCGAAGGTGCCATGGTCCGGGAGGCGGTGCAGCACCGCATCGTCGCCAGTCAGAAAAGCGCCATGAAAGCTGCAGCACATCTGGCATTGATGAAGAAGGACATCGGGGCAGCGGCCTACCTGACCGTGTTGAACATGGTCCTGGGTAAAAAGGGACTGGTGTGGGATGGCGGTCCCGTGCGTTTCTACCACTTGAGCATGCTCGACACCCGTCTGACAGGGATTGTACTGATCGCCGCCGATCTCGATACCCCCGGTGCGAATGTCCGGCGCGTCATTGCCTACGTACCGCACGATCCCGAGCATCCGCTGAAAGAGTATGCCTCGACGGCCGAGTTCGCGCTCGAACTGACTCACCAGCTACGGGGCAACGATCAGGCATCCGGCGCTTCCCGGCGCAGCTATCAGGCGTTTTTCAGTCGATTCGTGGATCATTACCAGCGTGGTCATTTCTTCGCCGCGCTCAACGCGAAACTGTGGGAAATCACTTACCACGGCACACAACCGGGCTCCAATCTGCCTGCCTGGCGCGAAACTCAAGTAGATCGCCCCGATTTGCGGATAGCCGCGGTATCGTTCGAAAACGATACCGTCAGCCGTTATAACGGCGATCCGTGGGTTTATCTCTATCAGCAGCAAGTTGACAAGATTTTTGCCGACGGGCGCGCGCTGGCCGTGACCACCGCCGATGCGGACAGTGCCGCACGTTGGGCGTGGATCGAAAACCTGGAAAAAATGCTCTCCGACATCATGCAGGTTGCCTTGCTCGTCGCGACCCCCTTTGTCCCGGTGCTCGGGGAGCTCATGCTGGGGTATATCGCTTATCAACTAGTAGACGGGGTCGTGGAAGGTGTCGTTGAACTCACCCAGGGCGAGTACGTTGAAGCGGCGGAGCATCTGGTCGGCGTCGCTGAAAACCTGGTTCAGTTGGGCACGTTTGCCGTGGGCGGTGCTATCGCCACTCAAGTGGTGAAGCCCAGGCTGTCGTCCTTCCTCGAAGGCGCCCGTCAAGTCACGCTCCGAAACGGTGAGCAGCGGCTATGGGGGAAAAATCTGCAGCCGTACCTGCAACAAAACCTGCGTCTGGCGACGGATTCCAAACCTGACCTTTACGGTCTGCATCAGCATCAGGGCCGGCAGATTCTGTCTTTGGACGATGATCATTTCGAACTCAAGTTCGATTCGCAAACCGGCAAACACCGGGTTCAGCATCCGACCCGTCCCGAGGCCTATCAGCCGGTGGCGGAGAGTAACGGTACTGGCGCTTTTGTAATCGAGGGTGAAACACCTCACACCTGGGATGCCGATGCGCTGATCAAGCGACTCGGTCCGTCGGTGGAGGGGTTGACCGACAAGTTCGGCGACATTCGCACTGTCAGCCGTGCCGATGTCGGTGCGCTGGTACGCATGTACGCCGATAACGAGCGGGCGATCCCTTTGCTCAGCGATACGGTGACCCGGTTCCGGATCGACCGGGATATCCACACCTTCATCCAAAACATCGGCAGCGCCCGTGCACAGGATTATTTGCAGGCCGACCCGCTCTGGCAGTTTCAATTGCTGGACGGCTTGTGGCCCGGCAGAGCGATTGAGCTCAAGGGGGCCGATGGACGAGTGCTGTACGCCATCGGGGTCGATGACGAACCTGTCTCTTTCTCTGTGAACCAACTGGCGGATACCGACCTGATCGACACCTTGCTGTTGTTTCTCGATGATGCCGAGACCCGGCAACTGCTGGGTGATGAGCCTGATGCACCGATCGGCAGCCGCACACAAAATGCCATGCGTTTGAGGGGGCAACTCGCGCAATTGGCAGAGCGGCGCAAGGCCTCGTTGTTCGAAAAACGTTACCGAGATGTCGGGCAAGCTGTCAGTGCCGAGGCAAGGTTCATCCAGGGCGAGGTTCCAGGAATGCCTGGTGTCGTTGCACAAGAGCTGGTCGCGCTGGCGCGCCCGGAGGAGTTGCAGGCGCTCAAGCTGCGCAGGCTTCCCGAGCGACTGCAAGGGTGCGCCGATTGGGCGCTCAGGGACGTGCGGATCAGCCGTGCGTACGAGGGTTTTTATCTGGAGTCGGTCGACAATCCGGACTTCGACGCCCTGGCGTTGCATTCCCTGGAAAACCTGCCGGGCTGGAATGCCAATGTGAGGATCGAGCTGCGTCACTACCGTTTCGATGGCCAACAACTGGACAGCATCGGCCCCGAGGATGCCGCCATCCGGCGTACGCTCGTCTTAAGCGAAAACGGGTTGATCCAGGCTTGCGACGAGCAAGGCAATGCCCTGCATTCGGGCAGCGATTTGTTTACCTCGATCCTGCAGGCATTACCCGATGCCGAGCGTGATGCGTTGCAGATTCATATCGGTCAGGGCCCGGTCCTGAGGGCTGCATTGCGCGACCATGCCCTGAAACCCTACAGGCTGTTAAGTGTTCTTTCCGGTTTGCCGGAGCTAAAAAAAGCGACGTTCGATCCGTCAATCATGCGCCTGCGCGGGGGCGCTCCGACGATGGGAGGCGAACTCGCGCGACTGCAAGAGGTCGGGCAGTATTATTCGCAGCATGTCTCCTTAGCCTTCCATCCAAGCGTCCCTTCGATAGATCGATACAACTTCCTGCGCGGTCTCAAACTGATGCACGAAACCTTGTACCTCGAATGCCCGAATTCACTTAAGTATGGGCTTTCCAGGGCGAACGGCGAGGGTGCCGAGGCCAATCTGCGAGCGGTACAAAGTATTGAAGTCTTGCCTGACCTGAAGAATCTGATGTCGCTTGAACAGTACCTGGCATTGATCGAGCGACTGTTCCCCGATAACGATTTTGTGCCACTCACGGAGTCGGAGCGCAATCTGGGGGCGCGCGCGCGCGATCTCGAGCAAACCGGGCGGCTCGATGAATATCAGGCGCTGCAACGCGCCGTGAGGGAAAACCTCCCGGTGTCCAGCGAGCAATGGGTGGCATTGCAGAACTATGCCGCTTACCTGGATACCGATGTCTCGACAGCTGTGCAGCCAGTCGAAGTGACACCCCAGGTCATGGCCAATCTGCGACAGGCACAGCGTGCCATCTATCGGGCCAAGGAATTGTTGCCGTTATCGGGCAACCAGTTGCCGAGCATCTGGGAAAAGGGTGGTTCGGCGATCGCGAAAATCAAGGGGCTGCGAGGACTGGATCTGCAGGAAGGTCAATTCACAGCACGGATGTCTCTCGCCGAACATGCGCGTAAAGCCATTGAAATCAAGGGAGGCAATTGTTCGGAAAACTCCAAGGTGACCTTCGCGCTGCTGGCCAGCCAACCGAGAACCTCGCGGATCCACCTCGTCAAAGCCACCGCATTCGATCATCAGTACGTGGTCATTGGCGATGACTTGACCGATCTCAAGCAACTGGTGGTTGCCGATTCGTGGCCGGAGTTTCCAGCCGCCCATACGGCGGACAAGGGCTATTTCGAGTTCGAACTGCCGGCCATTGCAACACTTGAACCCGGCCCCGCCAGCGCAGACTTTGCCTTTATCAACGACGTGCCGGCGGGACGGGCGGCGTTGCCGGAGGTTTCCCGGGACAACACCTTCAGGCAAATAAAAATGAATAAACTGTACAAGTCGGGGGCTTATGCCCAATTCACGTCATTGAAGCTATTGGGAACACAATTTTGTTTGTCGGGGGAAGTCGGAGTGTCGTTCGAGCGATTGCCCGTATCCGTGATCGAAAAACGGATTTCAGCCTTGGCGGGCTATAAGCAGGCATTCAAGGATGTGTTGGCTGAAGAGTCTGCGGCTACGTCCCCGGCGCAATGATCGTTTATGTCTGGAGGAAGGTGTAACAAGGCTTGACTACACTCCTCGTGAATGCCGCATCTCTCGATGCGGCGACACGGAGAAAACTCCATGAAGATAATGCGTGCCCCTTTGTTGATGATCGGTTTGCTGCTCTGTTCCCAAAGCTTCGCCGCCACAGACCAACAGAACAAGATGACCACCTGCAACGCCGAGGCGACTGCAAAAACCCTCAAGGGCGATGAGCGCAAAGCCTTCATGAGCAATTGCCTCAAGGCCACCCCGGCGGCCAACGGTGCTGGCAAAGCCTTGACCCCACAGCAAGAGAAGATGAAGACCTGTAACGCCGACGCCGCCACCAAAGCCCTCAAGGGTGACGAGCGCAAGGCGTTCATGAGTGATTGCCTGAAGAAGAAATAAGATCGGTTCAAGGGCAGTGGTGGCTGTGCTGGCTCCATCGCGAGCAGGCTCGCTCCCACATTTGTCCGGTGTACTCAGTTCCACTGTGGGAGCGAGCTTGCTCCGGGCGGCGCTCCGACGATGGGGCCGCAGAAGGCGCTGCAAGAAATCCTGAACCACCACTAAGGTCGCCCCACACAATCCCTAGTGCTCGCACCGGATCGCTGGCAGACTGCCAATCCTTTTTACGCCGTTCGTTTTTGAGGCTGTATGCCAACGTTTTCTCAGCGTCAAGTCTTGCTGGTCATCAGCTGGGTCATCATTTTTGGCGGACTGCTGCTGGTCCTGCCGCTGCGGTTGCTGCCCAGCCTGCTCGCCGGGTTGCTCGTGTTCGAACTGGTCAACATGCTCACCCCGCAACTGCAACGGCTGATCGAAGGCCGGCGTGCGCGCTGGCTGGCGGTGGCGTTGCTGGGGACTCTGATTGTCAGCGTGCTGTCGCTGATCTTTGCCGGTGCCTTCAGCTTCCTGCTGCACGAGGCGGAAAACCCCGGCGCGTCCCTCGACAAGTTCATGGGAGTGGTCGACCGCGCGCGCGGGCAATTGCCGCCGTTCATCGACGCCTATCTGCCGGCCAGTGCCGCGGAGTTCCGCGTGGCGATTGGCGAATGGGTCAGCAAACACCTCAGTGATTTGCAGCTGGTGGGCAAGGACGCGGCACACATGTTCGTGACCTTGCTGATCGGCATGGTGCTGGGGGCGATCATTGCCCTGCAGCGCGTGCCGGACCTGACCAAGCGCAAACCGCTGGCCGCGGCGTTGTTCGAACGTCTGCACCTGCTGGTTCAGGCGTTTCGCAACATCGTGTTCGCTCAGATCAAGATTTCCCTGCTCAACACCGTCTTCACCGGGATTTTCCTGGCGGTAATCTTGCCGATGTTCGGTATCAAGCTGCCGCTGACCAAAACCCTGATCGTGCTGACGTTCCTGCTCGGCCTGCTGCCGGTGATCGGCAACCTGATGTCGAACACCCTGATCACCATCGTCGGTTTGTCGTTGTCGATCTGGGTCGCTGTGGCGGCGCTGGGTTACCTGATTGTTATCCACAAGCTCGAATATTTCCTCAACGCGCGCATCGTTGGCGGGCAGATCAGTGCCAAGTCGTGGGAGTTGCTGCTGGCGATGCTGGTGTTCGAGGCCGCGTTCGGCCTGCCGGGGGTGGTGGCGGGGCCGATTTACTACGCGTATCTCAAGAGTGAGTTGAAGCAGGTGGGGATGGTTTGATCCGCTGGATCTTTGTTGGCTGATCTGGCGGCATCGCGAGCAAGCTCGCTCCCACAATGGACCTGTGCTCGCAGGACTAATGTGGGAGCGAGCTTGCTCGCGATAGAGGCGCCTCGGTTCTGGATCAGTCCATAGAGCCGTAACGCTTGGCCGCTTCAATCGCCAGACCGCTACCGATACTGCCAAAGATGTTCCCTTCCACATGCCGTGCATTCGGCAACATCGCCGAAACACTGTTGCGCAGCGCCGGAATCCCGCTCGAGCCACCGGTGAAAAACACCGTATCGACCTGATCGACCCGCACATCGGCGTCTGCCAGCAATTGGGTGACGCTGTTGCGCACCCGCTCCAGCAAGCTCTCGATGGCTGACTCGAACAGCGCGCGGCTGAGGTCCACGCTCAAGCCCGCTTCAATGCGATCCAGCGGCACGTGGCGATTGTCGGCGTGGGTCAGCTGGATCTTGGTTTCTTCCACTTCCATGGCCAGCCAGTGTCCGGCGCGCTGTTCGATCAACTTGAACAGGCGATCAATGCCGCCGGTGTCCTCGATGTCATAGCGCATGCTGCCCAGGGCCAGTTGCGATTTCTGCGAGTACACCGAGTTGATGGTGTGCCAGGTCGCCAGGTTCATGTGGTGACTGGTCGGCATGTAGGCGCCGCTCTTCATGCGGCTGCCGTAGCCGAACAGCGGCATCAGGCCTTGCAGGCTGAGCTGTTTGTCGAAGTCGGTTCCGCCGATGTGCACACCGCCGGTGGCGAGGATGTCCTCGTGGCGGTTATCCACACCCCGACGCTCCGGCGACAGGCGCACCAGTGAGAAGTCGGAGGTACCACCGCCGATGTCGACGATCAGTACCAGCTCTTCTTTCTCGATGGTTGACTCATAGTCGAACGCGGCGGCAATCGGCTCGTACTGGAACGAGACTTCCTTGAAGCCGATCTTGCGCGCCACGTCTACCAGGGTGTCTTCGGCTTCCTTGTCGGCCATCGGGTCATCGTCGACGAAGAACACTGGCCGACCCAGTACCACCTCTTCGAATTCCCGACCAGCGGCGGCTTCGGCGCGGCTCTTGAGTTGACCGATGAACAGCCCGAGCAGGTCCTTGAACGGCATCGCCGTGCCCAGGACGCTGGTGTCGTGCTTGATCAGCTTGGAACCCAGCAGGCTCTTGAGCGAGCGCATCAGGCGGCCTTCGTAGCCTTCCAGGTACTCGTGCAGCGCCAGCCGGCCGTACACCGGGCGACGTTCTTCGATGTTGAAGAAGACCACCGACGGCAGGGTGATCTTGTCGTCCTCCAGCGCGATCAGCGTTTCCACGCCGGGGCGCAGCCAGCCGACAGTGGAGTTGGACGTGCCAAAGTCGATACCCAAGGCACGGGCTGGAGATGCGTTGTTCATGTCTTTCAGGTTCCGGTTAAAAAACGGCCGCGCAGTGTATGTCAGAGCGCGCCAGATTCGAAGGCCGGTTATCTGCTAATTCTTCGCAGACAATGCCTTGAAAGATGGGGCATCCCCCCCAAACTACCCTGCATCAACCGGACAGCCGCGGGAGTGCTCGCAAGAAGCCCCGCCTGCTGCCGATAAACTTCTGCTGCGCCACCCGGTCACAAACTTGAGATCGGTCAAACCAATGGCTGCAAACAAGCGCATGCTGTGGCCTGTGGCGCGATTCTGATAACGGATGGTGATTCCCTCGATGGACTTCAAAGACTATTACAAGATTCTCGGTGTGGAGCCGACCGCAGACGACAAGGCGATCAAGGCCGCCTATCGCAAGCTGGCGCGCAAATACCACCCCGACGTCAGCAAGGAAAAGGATGCCGAGTCCAGGTTCAAGGATGCCTCGGAAGCCTATGAAGCGCTGAAAAGCGCCGACAAACGTGCCGAATATGATGACTTGCGTCGCTATGGCCAGCACGGCCAACCGTTCCAGGGACCTCCGGGCTGGCAGAGCCGTGGTGGCTTCGGTGGCGGTGGCCAGGACACGGGCGATTTCTCGGACTTCTTCAGTTCGATCTTCGGTAACCGTGGGCCAGGTTTTGGTGGTGGTGGACAGTCGCGTCGCAGCACCGGACGTCGAGGGCAGGACGTGGAAATGGAACTTGGGGTCTTTCTCGAAGAAACGCTGTCGACCGAGTCGAAGAAGGTGACCTTCCAGGTACCTCAGTACAACGCGGCCGGCCAGCATGTGAGCAACACCAGCAAAAGCCTGAACGTGAAGATTCCGGCCGGTGTCAGCGACGGTGAGCGCATTCGCCTCAAGGGGCAGGGTGCTCCGGGCGTGGGTGGCGGGGCCAATGGCGACCTGTACCTGACGATCCGTTTTGCGCCGCACCCGAAGTTCGACGTCGAAGGCGAGAACCTGATCATCACCTTGCCACTGGCACCGTGGGAGCTGGCGCTGGGCGCCGAAGTCGCCGTGCCGACCCTGACCGGCAAGATCAACCTCAAGGTCCCGGCCGGCAGCCAGAACGGCCAGCGCATGCGCGCCAAGGGCCATGGCCTGATGAACAAGGCCGGTGAGCGCGGTTACCTGTTCGTGCAGTTGAAGGCTGTGATGCCGAAGAAATCCGACGATGACATCAAGGCCCTGTGGCAGGAGCTGGCGAAAAAAGCCGCGTTCGACCCGCGAGAGCATTTCTGATCCCTTGGAACCGAGGAGTCACTGACTATGAGCAGTCCCCTGATCGTTCAACTGGACATGGCCGAATTCTGTGAGGCGACCGAGTTGTCGGACGTCTACGTGATCGAAATCGTCGAGCACGGCATCCTCGAACCTCAGGGCGCTCAGCCCAAGGACTGGGTTTTCAACGACTACGAGTTGACCCTGGCCAAGCGCGCCGCCAAGCTGCGGCGCGATCTGGACCTGGAATGGGAAGGCGTCGCCCTGGCGTTGGACCTGCTTGAAGAAGTCCAGCAATTGCGGGCCGAGAACCGCATGCTCAAGCAGCGATTGGGGCGGTTGGTGGTCGAATGATTTCCAACTAAGGACAAACACTGATTTTGTGGCGAGGGGGCTTGTCGGACCGCCGCACCGCCCCGTTGGGTTGCGAAGCAGCCCCAAAAGCCAATCACGGCCAATTGCCTGACACACTGCATTCGCCGATTCTGCGACCGCTTCGCGCTCGAACGGGGGCAAGCCCCCTCGCCACAAAAGCATCAGACCTTTCTGGGCAACACCACGGTAAACGTCGTGCCATCAAGCTCATGGGAGCTGACTTCAATCGTCCCCTCATGGGCGTCGACCACTTCCTTGACGATAAACAACCCCAACCCAAGGCTGGTAGTAGGCTCGCCGAGCTCTTCACAGGCGCTGCGCACCAGCGGGTCGAAAATGGTCGGGATCGCATCGGAGGGGATCGGGTCTCCGTCGTTGTGCACTGTCAGTCGGACACTGTCGGTCTCACCCTTGAGAGTCAACTTCACCTCGCGTTTGCTTGAACCATGCTGCAAGGCATTGCCGATCAGGTTCTGCAGCATCTGATCGAGCCGGCGCTGGTCCCAGGTGCCACGTGTGTCACCCTGTACATCCAGGGTCGGTTCGCATTCCGGTTGACCGGCACTGGCCCGGGCAATCGCTTCGCGCGCCGCTTCGGCCAGGTCCATGGGCGCCGGCTCGATCGGCAGACGCTTGCCCAGGCGGCTGCGCACCAGTTCCAGCAAGTCCCCGACCATCACCGCCAGGTGCCCGGTACTGCGCTGGATATTGACCGCGCACTTGAGCGCATCACCATCGAGCACGGCTTTGCGCAGCAGTAGTTCGGTGGACATGCTCACCGCCTGCAGGGGCGCGCGCAGGTCGTGGCCGAGGATCGCCAGAAAAATGTCCCGAGAGCGATTGACCTGCTCGGCATAAGTGGCCGTGGACTCCGCCAGGGCTTCGTCGATGGCTTCGTTGAAGCGGATCATGTCCTGGAAGTAGGCCAGGTCAGGCGATTGCAGGCTGTTGACCCACAGGCGGATGACGCAGGCGCGCAAGTGACGGAACTCACTGGTCATTTGCACCAGATCAAAACCCACGGTATGGCGCAGTGCGCCGTGGCTGGCACCGGCCTCGTCGAGGCTGGGGGTTTTCTCCGGTCCTTCGCCGCGCGACTTGGCCGCCTGTTCGGCAGGTGTCTGGGGCTTGCACATGTCCCGCGCCGAGGCCAGCAGGATCGACCGGGCATGGTCGCGCAAGGCAGCGCTGTCCATGGTTTCGGCGGCCGGGGTGATGGTTATGGCGAACTGCTCCCACTCATCGACGATGCGATCAACATGTAACACGATGAATTCGGAAAGACGCATGGCGGTTACCTGAGCAAATCGGGGACAGCGATTCGAATAGTAGTCCCTTTGCCGGAAAAAACACGACCGCTCATGCAGCGGCATAACCGCAGGCATTTCTGGTGGTACATATCTATCGATGGCTCCTTGATTTTCGAACCTTGCGGGCCTTTTTTCAGCCTTGGCCCAACAGTAATTTGGACTTTTGTTTCAGGCGCGGGTGGATAAGTCTGTTAGCTCCAACCCAGCCATCAAGGTGAAAAAACAGTGTCTGATTTGCATGGAAGCAACTCGCTGGAAACGCCCGCCCCAAACAACGGCGTTCATTACGAGCGTGTACTGGGCGTCATACCCGGCGCGATAAAAACGGCCTCGATAGCGAGGTTGAAAACCCTCGAAACACTAAGGCCCGAGATCCCCGAGTGGTACAGCGCTGCACGGGAAATCGACCGTCAATACCTGAAGGAGTTGATTGAAGAGCAGGGACGCTTGCAAGGCACTCTGGACAAGACCCTGGGCAACTTGCAACACGACATCAATGCCTTCGCCAAACCGCTGCTCAGTGCGTCGATGCAGGCGAACTTCAATACTGTGGAGAACTTCGACGCACTCAGCGTGCAACTTGAAGTACCCAGTAAAATTGCCTTTGTCATTGATACCGGGGCCAGTCGCGTTCGACAGTCCACGTTGCTGGAAGCGGCGTTGCACAATTTCGAGGAGGCAGAAACTACCGAAGACGCCTGGCGCAGCAGCTCCGGTATCTATCGCAAGGATGAGCGCGGCAGCCTCGCGCTTGAGCCCGCGATTTCCTTGCCCAGGTTTGCATCGATGTGCCGCAGCCTCGACATTGGCGGACAGTACCAGCGGCATATCAAATCCATCCTGCTGCCGACCACAGCAGAAGCGCGACGCGCCTTGCAGGACGAGTCGGTGGCCAGTGAAAAAGCCGCTTTCCAGGTGGCGTCACTGGTCGCCCGATTGAAAGGCGATATCAGCGACCATGCCTACGGCAAACTCGGGCAGATACGCGAAAGCCAGGCCGATACCACGCTGTACGACCGGCCGCTGCATGGTCATCGATTGTCGCTGATGGGCTTTCGTTTGACGGGCATCGTGCTGTTCAGTGCCGTCAGCGATCCGTCGCAGATCAAGCAGGCGATCGATGCCTTGACCCCCGACTCAGTGAAGTTCTGGAGCGAATGGTCGCAGCGCCTCTCGATATTGCCTGGTGCGGAGTACGAGCGGTTCAAATTGCTGCAGGCGTTTTTCGCCAATGGGCCGCAGGGGCTCAACGATGAGCTTTTGCGCCGCGACGACATCTACCATCAGAGTCGTTTGTCCGGCCACGTGATCGCCTATGTACCGGATGATCCGCAACATCCGCTCAAGGAATACCCTTCGCTGGCCGCGTTCATGAAAACCCTGATCGGTCAGCTGCGAGACACGCAATACCAGGCGTTTTTCAGCCGGTTCGTGGCGCAAAAGGACAAGGGGCTGTTTTTCAGCCGGGTCAACGAACGTCTGAAGACGTTTACCTGGCAGCAACGCGAGCCATTGGACATGGGGCCATGGTGGCGTGAAACGGCGGTCGAGAATCCCGATGCAGAACCCGTTACCAATCAGATCACGGGCGACCTGTGGGTGACATTGTTCGTTGAACGCCGCGACAAGGCCATCGTCGATGCCCGACGCATCGCGGTGCCGACCGGCGACGAGGACGCCAGCGCCCGCTTCAAGCGCCTGACCAGTTACCTGAACATTGGCTGGAACCTGTTCAATTTCGCCGCGATGCTGGTGCCCGGTCTGGGCGAAGCGATGCTGGGCATCATGATTGCGCAGATGCTCGCCGAGGTTGCCGAAGGCATCGAAGACTGGAGCAAAGGCGACAAGGAAGAGGCCTCTGCCTATTTCAATGGCGTGCTGATCAACTTTGCGCAGTTGGCGCTCATGGGCGCCGGTCACGGGTTGCCAGGCGGCCAGCTGACGCCGATCAAGGTCTCGCCCTTTGTCGAAGGGCTCAAGCCTGTGGAGGTCGCCGGCAAGCAGCGTTTGTGGAATCCGGACCTGACGTCATATCAACAATCGGTCACCTTGCCCAGGGATGGCGTCGTCGGTGAAAAAGGCTTGTACCGGCACCAGGATCAGGACCTGCTGCATCTCGACGACAAATGCTACGAAGTCAAACAGGACCCGAACACTGGCCAGCATCGCCTGCAACACCCCTCGCGAGCCGATGCCTATCAGCCCTTGCTGGAGCACAACGGCACCGGCCTGTGGAAAACTGAACTCGATCAACCGCTGGAATGGGATCGGCGTCAATTGCTCCAGCGTCTGGGCGCCTCGGTGGATGGGTTCAGCGATGAAACACTGGAGCAGATCCTGACCGTCAGTGGCGTTAACGAAAATGCGTTGCGCCGGCTCCACGTGGAGCACGAAACCCCACCCGCGCTGCTGACCGATACCCTCAAGCGCTTCAAGGCGTACGCCGACGCCGAAGCTTGCGCAGAGCAGATCCTGGCCGACCGGGTCGGCCAGGAGTGGGCCGATCTTGCCGTGCGCTTCATGACAGAGTTGCCGGGCTGGCCCGAGGGCAAGGCCATCGAAGTGTTCCAGGGGCCGGGCCTGTCGGGGGCGGCGTTCAAGGAGGGCTATGCTGGCGCGTTGCCCGCCGATACCTTGCAGATGACCTGGCAGGATTTGCTCGCCGGTGCGCTGCCTGCACGTGTGGTCGGGTTCCTGGATGAACAGGCCCTTCGCGAGATGCTGGGGCAGTGGTTTTCCGGAGACAAAACGGCGCGCACCAAGGCCTTGCGCGATCGCCTGGCCGAGCAGGCGCGGGGCAGCAAAAGGCGTTTGTTCGACAAGTTGTACGAGCGTCGGGAGCGTGCAGACGATCCCCGTGTGAGCTTGCTCAAGGGGCACGAGTCGTCGCTTTCGACCAGTGTGGCGCAAGCGCTTGTGGAACACGCACACCCCTCGGACCTGCAACATTGGGCCGAGAAACAGCGCGTGCCCTTGAGGTTGTCCCAACAGGCCTGGGAAGCGGCGGACCAGCTGCGAGTGGCGCGAGCGTATGAAGGCCTGTACCTCGGCGAACTGCACAACACCGACTCCGAGCGCCTGGAGCTGCACTCACTGGCAGCCCTGCCGGGCTGGCCCTCGGACCTGCGCCTGGAAATCCGTGAACGTTCTTTTTCAGGGACGCTGCTAGACAGCCTCGGCCCGCAGGACGCGCCCATCCGCAGAGTGTTGATCCAGAGTTCGGATCTCCGATATGAAGCACGGGACGCGGACGATCAACACCTGCACGGGTTGGACAATCTGTATGCCGCCGTGCTGCACGCATTGCCCGACTCCCAGCGTGTCGCCCTGGGTTTTGAAATTCATGACGCGGCAGGCCTTGAGCAGGCAGTAAAGACAAAGCCACTGGATCGAGCTGTGCTCGAGCCGATCCTGCACGACAACCCGGTGCTCAAACCGTCCTACGACCCGACCGTCATGCGCTTGCGCGGCGGCATGCCGGGTTATGCGCAACAGGTCCCGCGCGGCATGGGGTTGCGCCGGCGGGCTCGCTCGCTGTATCCGGCCTTCACCCCGGAGGAAATCGAAACGCTGTTGACCGGGTTCAGCCAGAACGGTGGTTCGGTCCATGAAGGCCTGGCCGCGCTGGAGGCCGAGCTCAATCAGTTGAACCGCGCCATGCAACGCTGGATGAACTCGCCGACCGAGTCCTTTCGTTTTAGTCCGGCGGGCGTGGCGCAGTGGCATGCGCGAAACAACATCTACAAAGCGCTCAGGCAATGCTGGCAGCGCACCGGGCCGGAGGGCATCGAGGCTTCCGGCATCGTGCGGCCCCAAGCGTTGAAACTGGACAATATTCCCAAGTTGAGCCAGCTGCTTGAAACCCTGCCGAGCCTCGAGGCCAACTTCGATCATGTCACCAGCCTGAGCCTGCGCGGTGGGCAGTTGCGTTCCGGGCACATGTCGTTCCTCGACTCGTTCCATCAGGTGCGCTACCTCAATCTGCAAGACAATCTGCTGACGGCCGTTCCGCAAGCGCTGAAGGACATGCGTCATCTCACCGACCTGTTCCTCAACGACAACCGCATTGAGATGGATGTGCTGGCGGTGGATCGCCTGAAGAATCTGACACGCTTGAGGTCGTTGGGGCTGCGCGGCAACCCGCTGAAGCTCATTCCTGATGTCAGCCGGATGCCGCATTTGCAGGTGCTGATGCTGAGTGAC
The DNA here is from genome assembly GCF_002236115.1 of Pseudomonas jessenii. Taxonomy (GTDB): domain Bacteria; phylum Pseudomonadota; class Gammaproteobacteria; order Pseudomonadales; family Pseudomonadaceae; genus Aquipseudomonas; species Aquipseudomonas jessenii. Next base: position 538,648 of record NZ_NIWT01000006.1, read on the forward strand.
GCCGGTCTGGACAGTTGGCCTGTCGGACTGTTTTCCCAATCGCGGCCTCGCAGTATTTTCATTGATCTGAGCCGCAATCCGATCAGCCGGATACCGGAAGTCGCACCCGGATCGTTTCGCGCCGAGTTGCTGGCGCGCACGGTGATCAGTCGGGGGCCGCACTGGATCTCGCCGGAAAACCTCGACACCCTCAAGTTTTACATCGAGTCGGTCGGCATGGACCCGGACCGCCCTTACCCACCCCGTGGCCTGCTAGACAGCTCGGAATGGGCGGCGGGCATGACCGAGCGGCAATGGCAGGAAAAACAGGAAGTCTGGAACGCGGTCGAGGATGAATTCGATTCGGTGCCGTTTTTCAACGAAGTCCGCAAACTCACCCAATCCGCCGACTTCAAGGCCGGCGATACCTATCAGACGGAACTGACGGCCAAGGTCTGGCGCATGCTTGAGGCCATGGCCAGCGACACTGAACTGCGCATCAAGTTGTTCAACGAAGCCGCAACCCCCACCGAATGCGTGGATGGCGGGACGCAACTGTTCAATGCCATGGGCGTGCAGGTGATGGTTCACGAGGCCTACGCCCTCGTGCGCGCGGATCTGATCGAGACGCAATTGCTTGAGCTGGCCCTGGGTAAATCCCGGCTCGATGAACTCGGCGCCATCGCCCGTCACCGGGTGTCTGAGCGATTGGCGAAGGGAGAACAGTTCCGTCGGACCGGTGCCGATGGCGAAGTGACCGGCACTATCGATGAAGTGGAAGTACACCTGGCCTACATGACCGATCTGGCGCAGCGCCTGGATTTGCCGTGGCAGGCACGGGGCATGCAGTTTCGCAGCATCGCCGAGGTCAGCAAAGAGATGATCGAGGCAGCGCTCCAGCGGATCAAGGCGCTGGAGGAGGGTGATCTGCTGATCGACCGGGTCTTTGAGCAACCGCTCTGGAAGTCCTGGCTGGAGTCGACTTACCGCGAGGAATTGAATGGCTTGAAACGCCGGATCGACGCCACCACCGATTTGCAGGATGCGTTGCAGCGCAGGGCTGAAGGTACGTGGCTCACCACCGAGGAAAAGGCTGCAGTGGAGTTGGAAATCAAGGGGCTGTGCAGCGAATTGGACAAACCTGAAACTGACTTTGCGGATGGCCGGCTGATGACTGAAGAGGCGTATGGTCAAGCCTTGAATGACATCGACCGACAGATCACGCAGCAGCTGAAAAACCTGACCCGAGAAGCGATGACGCGGGCCAGGCTGGACCGGCTGCGGATTGGGGCCGATCAATAATCACGGAAAAAACAAAGGCCTCGACACCCTGGGTGCGAGGCCTTTGTGTGGGGTGCAACAAACGGCTCAGAACAGGAAGTAACGCTGGGCCATCGGCAAGGTTTGCGCTGGCTCACACCATAGCAACACACCGTCGGCCTTGACCTGATAGGTCTGCGGATCGACGTCGATGTTCGGCAGGTAGTCGTTGTGGATCAGGTCGGTTTTCTGCACGTCGCGACAGCCTTTGACCACCGCGATTTTCTTTTTCAAACCCAGGGCTTCGGGCAAGCCTGCATCCTGCGCCGCCTGGCTGATGAAGGTCAGGCTGGTGGCGTGCAGCGAACCTCCGTAGCTGGCGAACATCGGGCGGTAGTGCACCGGTTGTGGCGTCGGGATCGAGGCATTGGCGTCGCCCATCAGGCTGGCCGCGATGGCACCACCCTTGAGAATCAGCGTCGGTTTCACGCCAAAAAACGCCGGGCGCCAGAGCACCAGGTCGGCCCATTTACCCACTTCGACCGAGCCCACTTCATGGCTGATGCCGTGGGTGATCGCCGGGTTGATGGTGTACTTGGCGATGTAGCGTTTGGCGCGGAAGTTGTCGTTGCCTGCACCGTCGCCGGGTAGCGGCCCGCGTTGTCTTTTCATCTTGTCGGCAGTCTGCCAGGTGCGGGTGATGACTTCGCCGACCCGCCCCATGGCCTGGCTGTCTGAGCTGATCATCGAGAACGCACCGAGGTCGTGGAGGATGTCTTCGGCGGCAATCGTCTCGCGGCGGATTCGGCTTTCGGCGAAGGCCACATCCTCGGCAATGCTCGGGTCAAGGTGATGGCAGACCATCAGCATGTCGAGGTGTTCATCAATAGTGTTGCGGGTGAACGGCCGGGTCGGGTTGGTGGAGCTGGGCAGCACGTTGGCAAGACCGCAGGCCTTGATGATGTCCGGCGCGTGACCGCCACCGGCACCTTCGGTGTGATAGGTGTGAATGGTGCGGCCCTTGAAGGCGGCGAGGGTGGCTTCGACGAAACCGGACTCGTTGAGGGTGTCGGTGTGGATCGCCACCTGCACGTCGAACCGGTCGGCCACGCTCAGGCAGTTGTCGATACTCGCCGGCGTGGTGCCCCAGTCCTCATGCAACTTGAGGCCGATGGCGCCGGCCTTGACCTGTTCGATTAACGGCTCGGGCAGGCTGGCGTTACCTTTGCCGGTGAGGCCGATGTTCATCGGGAAGGCATCGGCGGCCTGGAGCATGCGCGCCAGGTGCCACGGCCCGGAGGTGCATGTGGTCGCATTGGTGCCGGTGGCCGGTCCGGTGCCGCCACCGATCATGGTGGTGACGCCGCTCATCAATGCCTCTTCGATCTGCTGCGGGCAAATGAAGTGGATATGGGTGTCGATGCCACCGGCGGTGAGGATCATGCCTTCACCAGCGATGACTTCGGTGCTGGCGCCAATGGCGATGGTCACGTTCGGTTGCACGTCCGGATTGCCCGCCTTGCCTATGCCGGCGACCCGTCCGTCCTTGAGGCCGATGTCAGCTTTGACGATGCCCCAGTGATCGATGATCAGTGCGTTGGTAATCACCGTGTCGACCACTTCGGCGGCGAGCAGATGGCTTTGGCCCTGGCCGTCGCGGATGACTTTGCCGCCGCCAAATTTCACTTCTTCGCCGTAGGTGGTGAAGTCCTGTTCCACTTCGATCCACAACTCGGTGTCGGCCAAGCGCACCTTGTCGCCGACGGTGGGACCGAACATGTCGGCGTAGGCTTGACGGGAAATCTTCATGTGTTCGCCTTGAGATTCAATTGAATTTGAAATCGTTCGCTGCGCTCACATCGCGAGCAAGCTCGCTCCCACAGTTGATCGCGTTCCCCTGTGGGAGCGAGCTTGTTCGCGATGGGGGCGGTACTGACAACGCATTAATCAGAGATCGCCCATGATCCGCCCGGCAAACCCGAACACCCGACGATGCCCCGCCAGATCGACCAGTTCGACCTGGCGACTCTGCCCCGGCTCGAAACGCACGGCGGTGCCGGCGGGGATGTTCAGGCGCATGCCGCGGCTGGCGGCGCGGTCGAAGTTCAGGGCGTCATTGGTTTCGAAAAAGTGGTAATGCGAACCGACCTGGATCGGCCGGTCACCGCTGTTGGCCACCGTCAGGCTGATCGTGCGGCGGCCGACGTTAAGTTCGATGTCGCCGGGCTGGATCTGGTATTCACCGGGAATCATCAATGGGCTCCTTGGAGAATCTTGTAGAAGAAGGCAGTGGGCTTGTAGCGGCCGCTCGGGTCGCAGGCGTAATCGGGAATTTCCCCGGCGCGGGTGTAACCCAGGGCTTTGTAGAAATCTTCGGCGGGCGAGCCGGCTTCAGTATCGAGGAAGAGCATGCCGCGCTTGTGTTGCAGGGCGGCCTGTTCCAGCGCACTCATCAACTGTTGGCCTAGACCACGCCGCCGGGCATGCTCGCGCACCAGCAGTTTCTGCACTTCGGCGCGGTTCAAACCGTTGGCTTTGCGGCACAACCCCAATTGCACGCTGGCTTGCACCTGTTCGTCCTTGACCACCACCCACAGCAACACATTGCCCTTGATCAGATTGTCCTGAACCTCATCGAAATAGGCGTGTGCCTGCGTCGCATCGAGATCGGCCATGAAGCCGACGCTGGCGCCATAGCCGACGGCGTCGAGTAGCAGATCAATCAGGCCCTGACGGTAGTGCGCGAAACTTTCTACATTGACGCGTCGCAGTTGGGCGGGGTTCATGGGCAATCACTCCTTGTTGGCGGCAGGTGGCTGTGCGCCAGGATTGAGGGTCAGTTGCATGAAGGTCAGGTCCAGCCAGCGACCGAACTTGGTGCCCACCTGTGGCATCTGCCCGGTGGTAATAAAACCGATGCGCTCATGCAGGCGAATCGAGGCGGCGTTGCCACTTTCGATGGCGGCGACCATCACGTGCTTGCCGCAGCCTTTGGCGCGCTCGATCAGTGCTTTCATCAGTTGCGGACCGAGGCCGTTGCCGCGCTGGTCGCTGCGCACGTAGACCGAGTGCTCGACGGTGTGGCGGAAGCCGTCGAACGGGCGCCAGTCGCCGAACGAGGCGTACCCGAGCACTGTGTCGTCGGCATCGACAATCACCAGAATCGGATAAGCCTGGGATTGCCGGGCGCTGAACCAGGCCTGGCGGTTGCCGAGGTCGACCGCCTGCTCGTTCCAGATCGCCGTGGTGTTGAGTACCGCGTCGTTGTAAATGTCACGGATGGCTGGCAGGTCGGCATGCACGGCATCGCGGATGTGGTAGGTCATGGCGCGGCCTCAGGCGATGGGTTGGTGGACGGTGACCAGTTTGGTGCCGTCGGGGAACGTGGCCTCGACCTGGATTTCCGGGATCATTTCCGGGATGCCTTCCATCACTTGTTCGCGGCTCAGCAGGGTGGTGCCCAGGTGCATCAGGTCGGCCACGGTCTGGCCATCGCGGGCGCCTTCAAGCAGCGCGGCGGAAATGTAGGCCATGGCCTCCGGGTAATTGAGTTTCACGCCGCGAGCCAAACGCCGCTCGGCCACCAGGCCGGCGGTGAAGATCAGCAACTTGTCTTTTTCGCGTGGGGTCAGGTCCATCGTAGACATCCATCCGGGCAGATTAAAAAGAGTGGGATCTGCTTGCACAGAACCCCTGTAGGAGCGAGCCTGCTCGCGATGGCGTCGGCACATTCAACATAAATGGCGCCTGATACACCGCTATCGCGAGCAGGCTCGCTCCTACAGAAAAGCAATTCAGGTGTTCCATATTCTGGGTGGCAAGGCTTCACGGCCAAGCAAGACTGGACGCAACAACTTCCAGAGTTCAATCAACCACCCTCGCGCCAACAGCGCCTCACTGGCCAGGCATCGGGCAACCAACAACCCCGGCAACTGCGTCAGATCCCCGCGCACGTCATGGCTCAGCGAGCGGCAGCGCTCCAGCAGTTCGCTATCAATTTCACCCGTCACCAGCAATGTCGCAAACACCGGTTGCCCATCCAGCCCAATCGGCGAATCGAGCAAACCGTCCGCCCCGACAATGCGCTGGCGTTCGTGCCAGAGCAACTGGCCGTCGCGGCGGATATCCAGTTGCGCCTGGAAGTGCCCAAGGTCGAAGCGTTCGCCACTGGCCGGACGGCCCAGGGCCACGACGTCCCAGTAGAACAAACGGGCATCGCCTTCAAGGTCAATCCCGGTGCTGAGTTCAGCCTGCGCCGCACTGAAAATGATCGTCTCCTGGGGCAACCATTCCAGTGTCGCACCGGCCGCCACCTTCAACTTCAGCTGCTGATAGGCGGGGCCGGCGGCGCGATACCACTTGGCCGCGCCGGGGCTGGTGATTTGTGCCCAGGCATCACGCTCGACGCTGGCCGAAATGTCCAGTCGATCACCGCCGGCAATTCCGCCAGGGGGGTGGACGATGATGTGCTGGCAGACTTCAGGCCCTTCGGCGTACAGGTGCTTTTGCACCCGCAGCGGGCCTTTGTGTCGACGCTGGACCGGGCGGGTGGTGTTGTCGAATCGGGCGTAGCCCAGTTCCAGTTCGGCATGCCAACTGGGGGTAAACAAAACGCCGGATGCAGGAAGAGTCATGGTCAGTGCTTATCGAGAGGTCCTCAGGAGGGTTGCAAAGGCTGTGCCGCAGGGCATCACTGGAAGGAGAGCGCCGTTGAACGTCGCCGCGCACCAGTTGGGGGCGCGGCATGGAAGATGGTGCGACAAAATAGTGCTTCGAGCCCGCTGTGGACAGAAGCTCAGATCGTGACCAGCCCGCGCACCCCTTCAGCTTCCATATTCTCGCCGCGACCCTGTTGCACGATTTCGCCCCGGGACATCACCAGGTATTGATCGGCCAGTTCGGCGGCGAAATCGTAGAACTGCTCGACCAGTAGAATAGCCATGTCGCCCCGGGCCGCGAGTTTTTTGATCACGGCACCGATCTCCTTGATCACCGAGGGTTGGATGCCTTCGGTGGGCTCATCGAGGATCAGCAGGCGAGGGCGGCTGGCCAGTGCACGGCCGATGGCCAGTTGTTGTTGCTGGCCTCCGGACAGGTCACCCCCTCGGCGTTGTTTCATTTGCAGCAGTACCGGGAACAGCTCATATATGAACGCCGGGACTTCTTTCGCCTCGCTGCCGGGAAACCGCGACAGGCCCATCAGCAGGTTCTCTTCCACGGTGAGGCGGCCGAAGATCTCCCGGCCCTGTGGCACGTAGGCGATGCCGGCATGCACACGCTGGTGTGGCTTGAACGTGGTGATCGGCTTGCCTTCCCAGTTCACGGAGCCTTCCTTCGCTGGCAGCAGACCCATCAGGCATTTGAGCAGGGTGGTCTTGCCCACGCCATTTCGGCCGAGCAGGCAGGTGACTTCGCCGACCTTCACGTCAAACGTCAGGCCGCGCAGGATGTGGCTTCCGCCGTAGTACTGGTGCAGCTTTTCGACTTGCAGCATTTCCAGATTCTCCTCAGATCCCCTGTGGGAGCGAGCTTGCTCGCGATGGCGTCGGCACACTCAATATTGTTGTTGACTGATACACCGCTATCGCGAGCAAGCTCGCTCCCCCAGTTGGATAGGTGTTTGCAGGTTTAGCGACCGAGATACACCTCGATCACCCGCTCGTTGTCCTGCACCTGCTCCAGCGACCCTTCGGCCAGCACGCTGCCCTGATGCAACACCGTGACGTGGTCGGCAATCGAGCCGACGAAGCCCATGTCGTGTTCCACCACCATCAGCGAGTGCTTGCCGGCCAGGCTCTTGAACAGCTCGGCGGTGAATTCGGTTTCGGCGTCGGTCATGCCCGCGACCGGTTCGTCGAGCAGCAGCAATTGCGGGTCCTGCATCAGCAGCATGCCGATCTCCAGGAATTGTTTCTGGCCGTGGGACAACAGGCCGGCCGGGCGATTGACCGACGAGGTCAGGCGAATGGTGTCCAGCACTTGGGCGATGCGGTCTTTCTGCTCGCCGCTCAAGCGCGCCCGCAGGCTGGCCCAAACGGATTTGTCGGTTTTCTGCGCCAGCTCAAGGTTTTCAAACACGCTCAAGGCTTCGAACACCGTGGGCTTCTGGAACTTGCGGCCGATACCGGCCTGGGCGATCTGCACTTCGCTCATTTGCGTCAGGTCCAGGGTTTCGCCGAACCAGGCCTTGCCGTGACTGGGGCGGGTCTTGCCGGTGATCACGTCCATCAGGGTGGTCTTGCCCGCGCCGTTGGGGCCGATGATGCAGCGCAGTTCGCCGACGCCGATGTACAGGTTCAGATTGTTCAACGCGCGGAAGCCATCGAAGCTGACGCTGATGTCTTCCAGGGTCAGGATGGTGCCGTGGCGCGTGTTCAGCCCTTTGCCGGCACGTTGGCCGAGGCCGATGGCATCGCGGCTGCTGCCGGCGTCGCGGTTGGGTTCCAGTGGCGGAAAGAACGCCGGTTCGAGCATGAATTCAGCCGTTGCAGTGACTCTCATGATTCACCTCTTTTTTTCAGCAGACCGATCACGCCCTTGGGCAGGTACAGGGTCACGACGATGAACAGCGCACCAAGGAAGAACAGCCAGTATTCGGGGAATGCCACGGTGAACCAGCTCTTCATGCCGTTGACCACACCGGCACCGAGCAACGGACCGATCAAGGTGCCGCGACCGCCAAGGGCCACCCATACCGCGGCTTCGATAGAGTTGGTCGGCGACATCTCACTCGGGTTGATGATCCCCACTTGCGGCACGTACAGCGCGCCGGCCAGGCCACACAACACCGCGCTCAATACCCAGACAAACAACTTGAAGCCGCGCGGGTCGTAGCCGCAGAACATCAGGCGGTTTTCTGCATCGCGCAGCGCAGTCAGTACCCGTCCGAATTTGCTTTGCGCCAGGCGCCAGCCGATAAACAGGCTCGCCACCAGCAACAGCACCGTGGCGAAAAACAGCACTGCGCGGGTGCCTGGCTCGGTGATGCCGAAGCCGAGAATCGTGCGGAAGTTGGTGAAGCCGTTGTTGCCGCCGAAGCCGGTTTCGTTGCGGAAAAACAGCAGCATCCCGGCGAAGGTCAGGGCCTGGGTCATGATCGAGAAATACACACCCTTGATCCGCGAGCGGAAGGCAAAGAAGCCGAACACCAAGGCCAGCAACCCCGGCGCCAAAACCACCAGGCACAGGGTCCAGAGGAAGCTGCTGGTACCGGTCCAGAACCACGGCATTTCGGTCCACGACAGGAACGTCATGAAGGCCGGCAAGCCATCGCCCGAGGCCTGGCGCATCAGGTACATGCCCATGGCATAGCCGCCGAGGGCGAAGAACAGGCCGTGCCCCAAGGACAGCAGGCCGGCGTAACCCCACACCAGGTCCAGCGCCAGTGCGACGATGGCGTAGCAAAGAATCTTGCCCACCAGGGTCAGCGTATAGGCTGAAACATGCAGTGTGCTGTCCACCGGTAACAACGACAGGAGCGGCAGCGCCAACAGTAGAGCGAGGATCACTGCACCGACGGCAATCGAGGCTTTAGGGCCGGCTTTTTGGGTCGCGGTAACGAGCAGGGGCTGGTTCATCAGTCGATCACCCGTCCTTTGAGTGCGAAGAGGCCTTGCGGACGTTTCTGGATGAACAGAATGATCAGCGCGAGGATGAGGATCTTGCCGAGTACGGCACCGATCTGCGGTTCGAGAATCTTGTTGGCGATCCCCAGGCCAAACGCCGCCAGCACGCTACCGGCCAACTGACCGACACCGCCGAGCACCACCACCAGGAACGAGTCGATGATGTAGCTTTGGCCGAGGTCCGGGCCGACGTTGCCGATCTGGCTCAACGCCACACCGCCAAGGCCGGCGATGCCCGAGCCGAGGCCGAAGGCGAGCATGTCCACGCGTCCGGTGGGCACGCCGCAGCAGGCAGCCATGTTGCGGTTCTGGGTGACGGCGCGCACGTTCAGGCCCAGGCGAGTCTTGTTCAGCAGCAGCCAGGTCAGCACCACCACAAACAGCGCAAAGGCAATGATGACGATGCGGTTGTACGGCAGCACCAGGTTCGGCAGCACTTGAATACCGCCCGACAGCCACGCGGGGTTGGCCACTTCGACGTTCTGCGCGCCGAACACCAGACGAACCAGTTGAATCAGCATGAGGCTGATGCCCCAGGTGGCGAGCAGGGTTTCCAGTGGGCGGCCATAGAGGTGGCGAATCACCGTGCGCTCCAGCGCCATGCCGATGGCCGCGGTGACGAAAAACGCCACCGGTAGCGCCATCAGCGGATAGAACTCGATGGCCTGCGGGGCGAAGCGCTGGAACATCAGTTGCACCACGTAGGTCGAGTAGGCACCGAGCATCAGCATCTCGCCGTGGGCCATGTTGATCACACCGAGCAGGCCGAAGGTGATCGCCAGACCCAATGCCGCGAGCAGCAGAATCGAGCCCAGGGACATACCGCTGAATGCCTGGCCGAGCATCTCGCCGACCAGCAGTTTGCGTTTGACTTGAGCGAGGCTGGTTTCGGCCGCAGTGCGTACGGTGGCATCGGCTTCAACGCCAGGCTCGAGCAAGCCTTCGAGACGGGTGCGGGCCAGCGGGTCACCGGTTTCACCGAGCAGGCGGACGGCTGCGAGGCGCACGGCCGGGTCGCTGTCGACCAATTGCAGGTTGGCCAGGGCGAGACTCAGGGCACTGTGGACGCCTTCGTCCTTTTCGCCCGCCAGTTGCTGGTCGAGGAATTTCAACTGCGCCGGTTTGGCACTTTTCTGTAGTTGCTGCGCAGCGGCCAGACGCAATTTGGCGTCGGCGGCGAGCAGTTGGTGGCTGGCCAGGGCGGTGTCGATCAAGCCCCGCAAGCGATTGTTCAGGCGCAAGGTTTTCGACTGGCCGTCGACGGTCAATTCGCCTTGTTGCAGGGCGTTGATCAATTCGATGCGGGCCGGATCGGGCTGCGCGGCCCAGGCTTCCAGCAGCCTGGCTTGCTGCACGGGATTGGCGGCGACGAAGTCTTCGGCGTCGCCAGCGTGAGTGGCCATCGGCAGCAAGAGTGCAATGGCGAAAATGATGCGGTAAAGGGCGGTGGGCATAGAGAGTCGCCTTGACGCGGAACATTGTGGGAGCGAGCTTGCTCGCGATAGCGGTGGCCCAGTCAAAGAGATGTCGAATGTGCCGACCTCATCGCGAGCAAGCTCGCTCCCACAGGGAGTTGTGTCGGCCTCAGGCACTGAGCCTGGCGCCGACATCCAGTGGCTTAGTTGCTCTTCATCGCGTAGTCCGGTTTCTTGTCGTTACCCGGAATGAACGGGCTCCACGGCTGGGCGCGGATCGGGCCTTCGGTCTGCCACACCACATTGAACTGACCGTCGGCCTGGATCTCGCCGATCATCACCGGCTTGTGCAGGTGGTGGTTGGTCTTGTCCATGGTCAGGGTGTATCCGGACGGCGCGGCAAAGGTCTGGCCGCCCAGGGCTTCGCGAACTTTGTCGACGTCGGTGGACTTGGCTTTTTCAGCCGCTTGCGCCCACATGTGGATGCCGACGTAGGTGGCTTCCATCGGATCGTTGGTCACCGCTTTGTCGGCGCCCGGCAGGTTGTGTTTCTTCGCGTAGGCTTTCCAGTCGGCGACGAATTTCTTGTTCGCCGGGTTCTCAACCGACTCGAAGTAGTTCCACGCCGCGAGGTTGCCCACCAATGGCTTGGTGTCGATGCCACGTAGTTCTTCTTCGCCCACCGAGAACGCCACGACCGGCACGTCGGTAGCCTTCAGGCCCTGGTTGGCCAGTTCTTTATAGAACGGCACGTTGGAGTCGCCGTTGACGGTGGAGATGACCGCCGTCTTGCCGCCTGCCGAGAACTTCTTGATGTTGGCGACGATGGTCTGGTAGTCGCTGTGACCGAACGGGGTGTAGACCTCTTCGATGTCCTTGTCGGCCACGCCTTTGGAGTGCAGGAACGAACGCAGGATCTTGTTGGTGGTTCGCGGGTAGACGTAGTCGGTGCCGAGCAGGAAGTAGCGCTTGGCGCTGCCACCTTCTTCGCTCATCAGGTATTCAACGGCAGGGATCGCCTGCTGGTTCGGCGCAGCGCCGGTGTAGAAGACGTTCGGCGACATCTCTTCGCCTTCGTATTGCACCGGGTAGAACAGCAAGCCGTTGAGTTCTTCGAACACCGGCAGTACCGATTTACGCGATACGGAAGTCCAGCAACCAAACACCACGGCGACCTTGTCCTGGGTCAGCAATTGACGACCCTTCTCGGCGAACAGCGGCCAGTTCGAGGCAGGGTCGACCACCACCGGCTCGAGCATCTTGCCGTTCACGCCGCCCTTGGCGTTGATCTCGTCGATGGTCATCAGCGCCATGTCTTTCAACGACGTTTCGGAGATCGCCATGGTTCCGGACAACGAATGCAGAATACCGACCTTGATGGTCTCGGCGGCCTGGACAGTCCAGGTCATGCCCATCGCGGCAATGGATGCCGAGAGTGTGAAAGCCTTGATCAAACTGCGACGCTTCATTGTGCGATCTCCATGAACTTATGAGTTTTCTTGGTTGGCAGATGCGGACTACTGAAGGTGTGTTTTGCAAGGGCTGTGCCCGGTCGGCAAAGGCAGGGAAATGTCGGTTTAGAGCGGTCGTGCGGTTTGATGGCGCACCATGAAGGATCGCGACAGGCGTGTTGGTGCGAAGAGGTGCGCCAGATTGGAGCGCAGATCTTGTGGGCAACCCCAATCAACTGTGGGAGCGAGCTTGCTCGCGATAGCGGTGGGTCAGACACCGTCATGTTGGATGTGCCGCCGCCATCGCGAGCAAGCTCGCTCCCACAGGGATCAGCGACGGCGCATCAGGCCGATGAAGAACAGTCCGCCAATCGCGGCGGTAGCGACGCCAATGGGAAGATCTTCAGGAGCAATCATGGTCCGGGCGGCGACGTCGACCCAAACCAGAAACACGCTGCCAAGCAACGCGCACACCGGCAGCAACCGTCGGTGTTCAGCCCCGACCAGGCGCCGCGCAATATGCGGCACCATCAACCCGACAAAACCAATCGAGCCGCTGATCGACACCAGCACTCCGGTCATCAACGAGGCAATCAAAAACACCCGCAGGCGCACGGTGCGTGCATTCAGGCCCAGGGTCACCGCCGTCTGTTCACCGGCCATCAGTGCATTCAGCGGTCGCGCCATACCCAGCAGCAACATCAGCCCGAACAACACACTGGCTGTCGGTACCGCCAGCAATTCCCAGCGTGCCAACCCGAGCCCGCCGAGCATCCAGAACATCACCGCCGAACTGGCTCGATGGTCGCCCATGAACAGCAGCAAATTGGCAATCGCCATCATCACGAACGACACCGCCACGCCGCACAGCAGCAAGCGGTCACTGTCCAGGCGCCCATGACGACTTGCAATCATCAGCACCACCAGCATGCTCAGCAATGCCCCGATGAATGCCGCGATCGGCAAGGTCAGCAGGCCAACGATTTCACCGACATGCAGCACCACGATCACCGCGCCAAGTGTGGCACCGGAAGTCACGCCGAGCAGGTGCGGGTCAGCCAACGGGTTGCGCGTGACTGCTTGCAGCACCGCGCCGATCAACGCCAGGCCCGCGCCCACCAGCGCGCCGAGCAGCATGCGCGGGACGCGGATCAGCCAGACGATATGTTCCTGTCCGGGGTTCCAGTCCACCACACCGAAACCGAACAGTTTATGCAACAGGATGCGCCACACCACATCCAGCGGCACCCGCGCCGGGCCGAAACCCAGGGACACCACGCACGACACCAGTAACAGGGCACCGAGTGCGATCAGCATCAGGGCGTAGCGACGGTTGGTCATTCGCCGTGGAAACCCTTGGCCAGGGTTGCGACCGCCAGCACGTTATCGATCCCCGGCGTGGCCTGCACGTAAGGGATGACGATGAAGCGCTGGTGCCTGATCGCGTCCACCGATTGCAGGGCCTTGTTGCTCAGCAGGAATTGAATCTTCTGATCGGCAGTGACTTCGCTGTAGTCGACGATCACGATCACCTGCGGGTTGCGCTCGACCACGGTTTCCCAATTGACCCGGGTCCAGCTTGCGTCGACATCCTCCAGAACATTGCGCCCGCCAGCGGCGTCGATCAGCGCTTGCGGCATACCCAGGCTTCCTGAGGTCATGGCGCGATCTTCGCCGCTGTCGTACAGGAAGACCCGCGGTTTTTCCGCGGGCAGGTCTTTGCCAATGTCTGCCACTTGCGCCTGCATGTGGGTGATCAGGGCATTGGCGCGGTCCTGCACGTCAAAGATTCTGCCGAGGTTGCGCAGGTCGTTGTAGGTGTCTTCGAGGCTGGCCGGCGGGCGCTTCATCACGAAGGCGCAAGACTCGCTCAACTCATACACATTGATGCCCAGTGGTTGCAGGGTTTGCGGCGTGAGATCGCCGCCGATACGCATGCCGTAGTCCCAGCCGGCGAAGAAGAAATCGACGTTGGCATTGAGCAGGGTTTCCACCGACGGGTACTTGGCCGCCAGTTCCGGCAGGCCTTCGAGAATGCCCTGCATCTCGGGCGTCACGGCCTTCCAGCCACTGATGCCGCTGTAACCGGCCATCCGTGGTTTGAGGCCGAGGGCGAGCATCATCTGGGTCATGTTGATGTCGTGGCTGAGCGCGTGTTTTGGTGCCTGCTTGAAGGTCACTTCGCGGTTGCAGCTTTTGATTGTCAGCGGGTAACGGGTGGCTTCGGCCAATGCCTGGACGCTGCCCAGCAGCATCACGAGAGAGAGGCAGGAGCGCAGCAGGGAACGCAAAGTCATGGTTGGGTTATCCAGGTGATTCGTGGGTAGCCGTGCAGTGGATGTTCATCGATCAGTGCTTGGACGCCGAACACATTGCGCAGCAGCGCAGCGGTCAGGACTTCTTTCGGCGTGCCGCTGGCGACGATACGACCATGGTTGATCACGTACAGTCGATCACAAAAAGCCGCCGCCAGATTGAGGTCGTGGATGCTCGCCAGGGTGCCGATATTCAAGCGCTTGACCAACTTCAAAAGCTCAAGCTGAAAATGCGGGTCGAGGTGGTTGGTCGGCTCGTCAAGGATCAGCAGTTGTGGTTGCTGGGCCAGGGCGCGGGCGAGGATGACCCGCTGTTTTTCACCACCGGAGAGAGTGGCGAACCCGTGGTCTTCGAAGCCCTTGAGGCCGACGGATTCCAGGGCCTGATTGACCAGGTCGCGGTCTTCAAGGGTGTCGCCATCGAACAAGCCTTTGTGCGGCGTGCGGCCCATGGCGACCACCTCCTCGACGGTCAGGCCGAAGGCATCAGGGAACTCCTGCAACACCACGGCGATGCGTTGCGCGCACCAGCGCGAGGAGTGCTTCCAGACGTTCTGGTGATCGAGTCTGACCTCGCCGCTTTCCGGTTGATTGAAGCGCCAGGCACACCGCAACAGGCTGGTCTTGCCACTGCCGTTGGGGCCGATCAGCCCGACGAACTCACCGGCGGCCACGTGTAGCGAGGCGTCACGCAGCTGGAATTGGTGGTGGCAATGGCCGTGACCCAGTGGGGACCAGGTAAGGTTTGTCAGATTCAGCGAGGTCATGCAGTGACTCTTGAGGTGATGCTGATGGCCCCTTCGCGGGCAAGCTCGCTCCCACAGGTCTTACGCAATCCCTGTGGGAGCGAGCTTGCTCGCGATGGGGCTGAGGTGATGCGCGGGGAGTTTACAGTGCCTTTCTCCCGGCGCATCTCGCCTGTTTCAAGATGAAGATGAAGCCGACTCAGTTTGCCGGGTAAAGCGCGACAGCAGCACGCGATCGAGCACCCACACCGCCACCAGAGAAGCACCCACCAACGGGAAGGCCACTGCCAGGGCGAACATGATCACCATCGCGGTTTTCCATTTTGGCAGGTCATGGCGCAGCGGCGGCACGCCGAGTTTTCCTTGCGGACGGCGCTTCCACCAGATCACCACGCCGCTGACCGCGCTGAGCAAAATCATCAGGCAGATCAGCAACACGACGATCTGATTGAACACACCGAACATCTTGCCCTCGTGCAGCATCACGCCGATTTCCGTGGCGCGGGCGACGGTGCCGTACTGCTCGAAGCGTACATCGGCCAGGACTTTGCCGGTGTACTGATCGATGTGCAGCGTGGCGTCATTGCGCGGGTCGTCGGCGAATACGGCGATGGTGAACACGCCGGTCGCGGTGGTCGGCAGGGTGATGCTGTAGCCCGGTTCGACCTTGCGCTCTCTGGCGATGTTTTGTACGTCCTGCAGGCGGATGGTCGGCGATGCCGGACCGGCCGCTGCGTCGTCGTGGGCCATGTGCTCGGCATGGTCGCCGGACATCGGCATCGGGGTGTTTTCCATGGCCCACGGCACGGTCTGGCGGGTGGCGGTGTTGAGGCTGCGTGCCTCGACGTCGGACTTCGGCACGTCATCCCACATGGCCGCCGGGAACACGTTCCACACTTCGGCGTATTGCTTGCCCCAGAAACCGGTCCAGGTCATGCCGCTGAGCAGCATCACCAGCAGCAGGGACGCGCCCCAGAACCCGGTGACCGCGTGCAGGTCGCGCCACAATACGCGACCTCGACTGTTCAGGCGTGGCCACAAAATGCCTGCCGCCTGACCGCGCGGCCACCACAGGAAAATGCCGGACACCACCAGCACCACGCCCCACCCGGCGGCCAGTTCGATCAGCCGATCGCCAACGGTGCCGATCATCAGCTCGCCGTGAATCGACCGGGCGATGGCTTGCAGGTTCTTCTTGGCGTCTTGTTCACCGAGGATGTCACCGTGGTACGGATCAACGAAAACGTTCAGCTCCTTTTCATCGTTGAGCACGACAAACTGCGCGCTGCGCTCGGCATTGACCGGCGGCAGGTACTGGGTGACCTGACCTTGTGGATAAGCCGTTTTCACCCGTGTCAGCAGGTCGTCGGCCGGGACGGTGTGATGACCGGCCGGGACGTTGAGCAGGCTGCTGTACATCAGCGAGTCGAGCTGCGGTTTGAACAGGTAGACGGTGCCGGTCAACGCCAGCATCACCATGAATGGCGCAACGAACAATCCGGCATAGAAATGCCAGCGCCAGGCCAGGTTGTAGAAATTCACTTTGGGCTGTTTCATCACGTGTGCTCCGCTTGGCTGGATCTTTTAGTTGTTTGTTTTTGCGGTTGCTGCGCAACCGATCGCGAGCAGGCTCGCTCCCCTGTAGGAGCGAGCTTGCTCGCGAAGCTTTTAGAAACTCATGTCCACCTTGGTCCAGAGCGTTCGCCCCGGTTCCTTGATGGCTTGCGGGTCATTGGCCGGGTAGCCGAAACCGGCGTTGCCGGCCAGGTTCAAGTGTTCGGCGTAAGCCTTGCCGAACAGGTTGTCGACGCCGCTGCTGACCTTCCAGTTGCTGTTGATCCGATAGGCTCCGTTGAGGGAGAACACGCCGAAGCCCGGCGTCTTGTCGAAGTCCTTGCCGACCACGTTGCCCTTGTTCTGGTCGATGCGGTTTTGTGCGGCGACCACTCTCCACAGTGCGCCGGCGCTCCAGTTGTTTTCGCTGTAGGTCAGGCCGAAACGGGCATCCAGCGGCGGCATCTGCGGCAATGCACTGCCATCGCTGCTGTTCTTGCCCCAGGCGTAGGCCAGGGTCGCGTCGGCTTTCCAGTTGTCGGTGAAGTTGTAAGCGGCGCCCAGTTCGCCGCCCATGATTCGCGCGTCGATGTTTTCGGCTTGCGAGGTCGTACCCATCATTGTCGGGGTGTAGTTGAACAGGATGTAATCGCGCACCTGTCCGACGTAAGCCGAGGCCCAGGCTTCGAGGTCTTCGGTCTTGTATTGCAGGCCGAAATCGAGTTGGGTTGTTTTTTCCGGTTTGATCGAGTCGAAGGCATTCACCGAACCGGCGGGGCCGGACTTGGGAGAGAAAAGCTCCCAGTAATCCGGGAATCGTTGGGAGTGACCGAGGCCGGCATACAAGGTGGCCGGGCTGTCGGCCAGGTCATGCTCATAGCGGATGAAACCACTCGGCAAGGTGTCGGCGCGGGTGTCGTCGGCGGTCGGATTGGGGCGGGTCATCATGCCCGAGCCGGTGGTCTGCCGATAATCCTTGGCTGAGGCGCGGTCCAGGCGCGCGCCGCTGATCAGGCGGTCACGGTCGGCGGCGTACCAGGTCAATTCGCCGAAGACTCCGTAGTTATGGAAGTCAGCATCCTTGGTGTACGGCAGGTCCTTGTAGGTGTCGACGCCCATGGCACCACGCTGGCGATGTTCGTTGGTCTGCGCGTCGATACCGCTGATCAGTTGCACATCAGTCCAGCGCCAGGTGGCCTTGACCCGGGCGCCGAGGGTGCGGCGGTCGACGTTGGATGCCATGGGGCCGGCCATCATCCCGGTGCCGGAGGGCGTGCGCAGGGTGTAGTTGTCCATCACGTGATCGGCGTAGTTGTAGTAGACCTGCGCCTCGACCTTATCCAGTACCTCGCCGATGTTGGATTGCTCGAAGCGCAGGCCAAGGCTTTCGCGCAGGAACTGCGAGCCGTCCATGCCGCGCCCGGCGTAGCGGGCTTCACCATCGCCACGGCCGGCGGTCAGCTCCAGCAAGGTGTCGGTGTTCGGCGTCCAGCCGACGGCCACGTCGCCGTTCCATTTGTCATAGCGCGACGCCACGGTGTCGTTGTTGCCGTCCTGGTAGTCGTCGGAGTGTGCGGTGTTGCCGATGACCCGCACATAACCCGATTGTCCACCGGCGGCAGCGTCCACCAGTTTGTCGAAGCGGCCGTTGGAACCGGCCAGCACGCTGGCGTTGACCCGGGTGCCGAGTGCGCCGAAGTGCTCCGGCTCGCGGTCGAACAGGATAGTGCCAGCCGAGGAACCCGGTCCCCACAGCACGGTTTGCGGACCTTTGATCACGGTGAGCTTGTCGTAGGTTTCCGGCGAGATGTATGAGGTCGGGGCGTCCATCCGGCCCGGGCAGGCACCGAGCATCATGCTGCCGTTGGTGAGGATGTTCAGCCGCGAGCCGAACATGCCGCGTAGCACCGGGTCACCATTGGTGCCGCCATTGCGCACCATGGCAAAGCCGGGGATGGTCTTCAGGTAATCGGCGCCATCGCTGGCGGGCACCGGTTGTCGCGGGTCCTTGGGGTTGGTGACGATGGTCAGGGGCGAGCTGGGCGCAACGGCGGTAATCACCGTCGGGCTCAGTTCTTCGGTGTGACCGGCATGGTCATCGGCCAGCACAGAAGGCGCCAGCAATGCACCGCACAGGATAGCGGTGGCGTGTCTGAAACGAACGCCGAATTCGTTCAGGGCATAAGAGGCTTGGGCAGGGCTCAAGCACGGGACAGCGGAAAACCTGGACATGACAATTTCCATCGAACAGTCGTAAACGACACGGCCGGCAGCCTGAAGCTGTCCCTGTGGGAGCAGGCTTGCTCGCGAAAGCGGTGTGCCAGACGACATCAACGTTGACTGACACTTCCTCTTCGCGAGCAAGCTCGCTCCCACAGGTTGCTTTGGCTGTCTTGCGGACCGTGTGAAATCAGAAGTGAGTGTTTACGCGACGACGGGCGGGGCGCGGGTGCGGGCGCCGGGGAAGAAGGTTGGCCGGGCATGGCCCTGGCGCGCAGAGGGTGTGGTGAAGGTATTGATGGGCGGGATGACGAAGTTGGCGAAAGACACGCCACCGGTCAGCGCCGGGCAATTGAACAGCAGGCTGCAATAGCCACACTTTTCCCACAGCACATGGTGCCCGGGGGCTGGCGGGCAATGCTCGGTGGTGGCTTGCGTGGCTTGCGTGGCTTGCGTGGCATGGTCGGCATGCTCCATCGCCGACATGTCCATGCTCATACCCGTAGGCATGCTCATCGACATGGCGCGCGAATCCATCGGCATCGACTGAGAAATCAGCGGACCGATAAAGATCATCAGCATGGCGAACAGGCTGATCCAGCTGCCACGTGTCAGGCTCAATGCCTGATTGCGTGACCTGAATGACCTGGCGCTAAGCGGGCGCATGGGCGTATTCAGCGCGGGTGGTTATTGCGCGTGCTTGTGTTCTTGTATGGCGTCCGGCGCCTGCTTCTGCACCGCGACTTCGACCGTCACGTCACCGGACTTCTCGAAGTGCAGCGTCATGGGGAAGCGCTTGCCGTCAGTGAGCAGGCTGCGGTCCTTGAGGCCCAGCAACATCACGTGATAGGCCATGGGTGCGAAAGTGACCTCGCCACCGGCGGGCACTTCCACGCTCGGTACGTGCTGCATTTTCATCATGTCGCCTTGCATCACGTGCTCATGCAATTGCGCTTCGCCCGCAATGGGGGTGTCGACGCTGAGCAGGCGGTCGGCGGTCTTGCCTTGATTGTTGATCACGAAATACGCCGCAACGGTGGGCGCATTGGGCGGCAACTCCTGGGACCACGGATGAGCGATTTCCAGTGTGCCGACCTTGTATTCGTGGGCATTGGCAAAGCAGGCAGGCAGCAGCAACGCAGCCAGAACGATGAGTTTGTTCAACATGGCAATTCTCCGGAACGATTTAAAACGCAGTCAATTGCGAGAAAAAATCACACCAGAGGGGACGCGCGGGGGTTGAGACTCGGCCATTGCTGGCGCGGTGATGGGCTTTCCAGAGAGGCGGCAGGCAGGCTTCGGTTGGACTCGAAGTGCGCGAAATACAGTTGTGGCGTATGCCCCGGCAACGCCACCAATGGCGCGGAACCCGAGCAGCACCAGCAATGCTGCATGTTGGAATGATCGTCGCTTTGCGGGGCTTTGTGTTCAAGGTCCCCGATGGAAATCGCCACCATCCTGGTGCCACTGGAGCTGCAGAAGCTACCCCACAACAACTGTTCGGCGGATGACTTCGCCGTTTGCGCCATCGCTCCGGACATCGGCATGGCGAGCATGTTGAACAGCACTGCGAAGCAGGCTATCCAGGCAATTGCGAGCCGGTGTCGGGACATGGGACAAAATCCGTTTGGGTGGGCGATCAGGCGCGGGCTATTTAGCCTGATCAGGGCCGATAAGTAAAAAGGCGGCGTGCGGTGTGGTGTCGCAGCAAAAAGACGTCAGCTCAGTGCGCACGTACCGCATGTACTTGTATTTCTACTCCAAGCGTAGCGCGAATTACGGCGAATATTGCAGCCAGGTTGTCCATGCTTGGGTTGCCTTTGGCGGACAACATTCGATGGAGGCTTTTGCTGGGCTTTGCCGTTTCCTTTGCCAGTTCTTCGAAACCAACGGTGGCGTTGATGAGATCGCGCAGGATGATCCGGGCCATTTCGGGTTCGCCGTTAAGAAACAGAGTAGCAGCCTCATCCAACAGTGCCTGGGCGAACTCGGGATCACGTTGGGCACGCTCGGCAATGGTGTGTTTGTAACTTCGGGTGAGCGCCATGACGTTATCTCCGGTGCCGTTCAGTCTTTTTTCGGGATCGAAACTCGGCTATCAGTACTTTCGCTTGTTTGATGTCAGTTTTTTGTGTGGACTTGTCACCGCCACCAAAAAGGATGATCAGGTGTTTCCCTTCTTGAACGAGATAGATTCTATAGCCCGGGCCCCAATTTATCCGGTACTCGCCGAGCCCGTCGAACCACTTGATGTTTGATGTGTTTCCTAACTCAAGGCGCAGCAGCGCGGTGGATACCTTGAGCGCTGCCTGCGCTTTAAGTTGGAAAACCAGTGACTGAAGGGGCTGGTTTCGTTGTCCTGTACGTATTCTTCGAGTGTGATCACAGGCGGCCCTGACGGTAACAAATAGGTTACTTATCATGCAAGCCAATGATCCTGACCTAATGAACGAAGACCGACAACGCGCCAACTGTTTCCTCAGGCGTCAGGAACTCCCGATCAACCCCCGGCAACACCGGCCGCTTCAAGACAATCACCGGCACCCCCCGCTCACGCGCCACTTCCAGTTTCGGTTCGGTCGCCGTGCTGCCGCTGTTCTTGCTGATCAGCACGTCGATGTTTCGCCGTTCGAACAACTCACGTTCATCGTCGATCTGGAAGGGTCCACGTGCGCCAATCACTTCGCAGCGCTCGTTGCCCGGATACACATCCAGTGCGCGCAGGGTCCAGAATTGTTCCGCTGGAATTTCGTCCAGGTGTTGCAGGGGCTCGCGACCGAGGGTGAACAGCGGTCGACGGAAGGGCTTCAGGGCGTCGATCAGTCCGGCCCAATCGCTGACTTCCCGCCAGTCATCACCCGCCTGGGCTTGCCAGGCCGGACGCCGCAGCGCCCAGCAGGGAATGCCGCTCAAGCGTGCGGCAGTCGCGGCGTTCTGGCTGATTCGGGCGGCGTAGGGGTGAGTGGCATCGAGCAGCAGATCGATACCTTCATCGCGAATGAATTGCGCCAACCCTTCGGCACCACCGTAGCCACCGACGCGAACCTGGCATTGCAGATCCGTCGGAATCCGACCGATGCCGGCCAGGCTGTAGATATGCTGCGGTCCCAGCGTGCGGGCAATGGCCATGGCTTCGGTCACGCCGCCGAGTAACAGGATGCGCTTCATTGAAAGGCTCCCGCATGGCCAACGATCCCGCCCTGGCGATCGATGGCGAAGACTTCCACCTGAACCTGCGCCGGCACCACGCTGCGGGCAAAATCCAGGGCGTGCTGACAGACTGCATCACCCAGGGCGACCCCGGCTGCGGCGGCCATGGCCAGTGCCTGCTGGCTGGTGTTGGCCTCGCGGATGTTCTGCTGCAACGCCGCATCGGCGCCGACCTGCGCCGCCCATAACGCCAGTTGCGGCAGGTCAATGCTCGAATGGCGACTGTGCAAATCCATGTGCCCGGCCGCCAGTTTGCTGATCTTGCCGAAACCACCGCACAGGCTGAGTTTATCCACAGGTACTTTGCGCAGGTGCTTGAGCACGGCGCCAACGAAGTCGCCCATTTCGATCAGGGCGATTTCCGGCAGGTTGTAGACCCGGCGCATGGTGTCTTCGCTGGCGTTGCCGGTGCAGGCGGCGATGTGCAGGTAACCGTTGGTTTTCGCCACGTCGATGCCCTGGTGGATCGAGGCGATGTAGGCCGCACAGGAAAACGGCCGGACGATACCGCTGGTGCCGAGGATCGACAGGCCACCAAGAATGCCCAGGCGTGGATTCATGGTTTTCAGTGCCAGTGCCTCGCCGTTCTCGACATTGACCGTGACCTCGAAACCGCCGCTGTAGTCGAGTTCGTCAGCCAGTCGGGCCAGGTGTTCGCTGATCATTTTGCGCGGCACCGGGTTGATCGCGGGCTCGCCGACTCCCAGCACCAGCCCGGGCCGGGTCACGGTGCCGACACCGCGACCGGCCTTGAAGCGCGTCCCCGGTTCGCTGCTCAGGCGCACCTGGGAGTAGAGCAGGGCACCGTGGGTCACGTCCGGATCGTCACCGGCATCCTTGAGGGTTCCCGATTCGGCGCCGTCCTCGGTGAGGCGGCAGAACTCCAGGCGCATCTGCACCTGTTTGCCCTTGGGCAACACGATTTCCACCGCATCGGCCGATGTGCCAGCCAGCAGCAGACGTGCGGCGGCAAGGCTGGTGGCCGTGGCGCAACTGCCGGTGGTCAGGCCGCTGCGCAGAGGGGCGGGGTGTTCGGCGGTTTCGTCACGCATCGAAGGGTTTCGTCACGTCCAGCAAGGTAATCGGCAAGGCCTGGCGCCAGGTGTCGAAGTCGCCCAGTGGTTGGGCCTGGGCGATATGAATTCGCGTCAGCTCCCCGCCGTGTTGCTCGCGCCAGGCCATCAGGGTCATTTCACTTTGCAGTGTGACTGCGTTGGCAATCAGTCGGCCACCGGGTTTGAGTTCGGCCCAGCAGGTATCGAGCACGCCCTCGCGGGTGACACCGCCGCCGATGAAAATCGCATCTGGCCGCTCCAGCCCGGTCAGTGCCTGCGGCGCGCTGCCGCGAACCAGTTGCAGGCTGGGAACGCCTAGGGCATCGCGGTTGTATTCGATCAACGCTTGTCGGCCCGCATCTGCCTCGATGGCCAGTGCGCGGCAACCGGGGTGGGCGCGCATCCATTCGATGCCGATCGAGCCACTGCCGGCGCCGACATCCCACAACAGTTCGCCGGGGGTCGGGGCCAGGCGCGCGAGGGTGATGGCGCGCACATCGCGCTTGGTCAGTTGGCCGTCGTGCTTGAAGGCGGAGTCCGGCAGGCCGGCCAGTCGCGACAGGCGTAGCGTGTCCGGCTCGGCGATGCACTCGATAGCGATCAGGTTCAGGTCGGCGATCACAGGATCGGTCCAGTCATTGGCGATACCGTCGACACGTCGCTCGGCTTCACCGCCCAAATGTTCGAGCACCGTTATCCGGCTCGGACCGAAACCACGTTCACGCAGCAGTGCGGCGATGGCGGCGGGGCTGCGGCCGTCGTTACTCAACACCAGCAAGCGCACGCCACTGGACAATTGCGCGTTGAGTGCGGCGACGGGGCGGGCAACCACTGACAACGTGACCACTTCCTGCAAAGGCCAACCCATTCGCGCCGCGGCGAGCGAGCAGGAAGAGGGAGCGGGCAGAATAAGCATTTCATCGCTGGATAAATGTCGGGAGAGACTGGCTCCCACCCCGAAAAACATTGGATCACCGCTGGCCAGGACGCAAACGGGTTCTCCCTGTTTCGCCAAAACCGGTTCAAGGGCGAAAGGACTGGGCCACAATTGCCGTACACCGCAGATGCAGGCTGGCAACAGGTCCAGTTGCCGTTGACCGCCAATGATCCGCGTAGCGTTCAGCAGAGCGTGTCGGGCATTTTTGCCAAGCCCCTTGAAGCCTTCTTCTCCAATGCCTACCACTGTCAGCCAGGGGGTCATGCTGTTCCTCTTCTATCAATCGAAGCCAAATCATCGCGCTGCCGGTCTGTGTCGACCTGTGCGGTGGTGCATCATAGCGCGGTGTGGATTGAGTTCGCCGGTTGTCAGCGGGAGAAAGCGTCATTGACGGTGATAGCGCACTATTACGGATGTATTGTTGGTACCTTTTGCAGGTCGAATCTCTTCATCCTGATTTCGCTCCGTTTGCGGTCTATGAGCGCTCTTTTGCTTTCGAGTACGTTTTTGTCAAGTTTCAGAGTGGCTCGGTGCTGAATGATCTTTGTCGTCTGTTCTTCCATGTGAAAAAATAGAAAATTGCTCCTTTTTGTAGATGTCACCAATTCGAGATTAAAAACTGCGATCTCAAGAAAACCCTTTGAATCATAGCGTGCAGGTATTACCTGAAACCGCTCTCCCAAGAGGCTTTGTTGATCCAGCGAATACAGCGCGGGCTCGTCGGTTTTCAGCGCGTCGAGCGTGTCAATCATGGCGTTCCCTTGTCGGATGTCCGGCATGGCTTGAGCGCTTTGGACCAGAAACTCCGCAATGCTTTTCGAGAGGGTGTGTTGAGTGCGGGTAAAGATCGCATCCTGAAAGACGGACCAGCCAAGAAAATTCAACGTTGTGACGTATTCATGCAGCCACTTTGTCGAGTTGGCAAAGCGACTGCTGACCATGTCGGCGGACTGGGTGGCTATCTGAGTGCAATGAGTGAAGTCATCGTAATCTTGCAGCGAAAGTTGCTCGATGCATGAAATGAGATTGTGGGCGGTCAATGCTCCAGCCGGTGTTTCCGTGTTCATGTACTACTCCTTGAATATATCTAAATTCCGGTGTTGTTTGTTTTGTATGTTGGGCAAAAGTACAAGAGTGGCCGTGTGGTTTGAATAAGATTGATGGGTGAAGTTGATTCTTGCTGTTTGCAAGCGAAGCAACTTTATGTCTGGATCGAGAGTATTTCGTCGTCAAGCCGCTTGGGCTTTTCATCAGACCGCCCAAAGCAGGCATAATGCTGTCCTTCGTCTTGTACCGGTCGTCCTGTGAAGTCACGTCAGATACCCAACCGCTTGCGCCCTTCCGCCTGTCCCGGGTTGTTGCGTGTCGTCCAGGCATTGGACGGTGGTATTTGCCGGATCAAACTCGACGGTGGCGCCATCCGTGCGCACCAGGCAATCGCTGTGGCCGATGCCGCCGAGCGATATGCCAGCGGAACGATCGAGGCGACCAACCGGGCCAACCTGCAGATCCGCGGCATTGGCAACCAGCAAGCGGCGTTGATCGACAGCCTGCTGGCCGCCGATCTGGGGCCGCGTACGGCGGCTGGCGACGATGTGCGCAACCTGATGCTCAGCCCCGGTGCCGGGATCGATCGGCGCATGGTGTTCGACACCCGCCCGCTGGCCGGGCAGATCCTCACCACACTGCAAAACCACGAAGCGTTCCACGACCTCAGTGCCAAGTTCGCCGTGCAGCTTGATGGCGGTGAAGACCTGACGATGCTCGAGCATCCCCATGACCTGTGGCTCTCGGCGTTTGAACAAGACGGCGAGCGACGGCTGGCGTTCGGTCTGGCGGGATGCCCGACAGACAGCCCCGCCGGTTCGGTTGCACTGGCTGACGGGCACGCGCTGGTAGTCGCGGTCCTTGAGTTGTTCCTTGAACTGGCGCGCCCCGAGCAGACGCGAATGCGCCATTTGCTGGCCGAATACCCGATCAGGGACATTGTGCTTCGACTGGCTGAGCGAGTGCCGCTGCAGGCCGTTATCGGTTGGCAACGGGTTTCGGGCGCCAGTGATTTGCACATGGGTGCCCATCCCCAGGCCGAGTCCGGTGTTGTCTATGTGGGAGCCGTCCCGCCGCTGGGGCGACTCGATCCGGCGATGCTGCGGGGTGTGGCACAACTGGCGCGGGAGTTCGGTGATTCCAGTCTGCGCTTCACGCCTTGGCAAAGCCTGCTGTTGCCCAATGTCCGCACGGAAAACGCCGCTGAGGTCATTCGGCAATTGCAATGTCTGGGCTTGCAGTGCGAAGCCGATCTGCCATTGTCCCGGTTGATCGCCTGCACCGGCTCAAACGGCTGCGGTAAAAGCCTGGCCGAGACCAAGGGTGATGCCTTGCAACTGGCTACATTGCTGCAACGTCACGGACAAACGCCGAGTGTCCATTTGAGCGGGTGCGCGCGCTCCTGCGCCGCCGCGCATACGGCGCCCGTCACATTACTGGCCGTCGCCCACGGTCACTACGACCTCTATTTTCGCGATGCAGCGCAGCCGGGTTTCGGCGCGCTGCACGCACGCAACCTTACTATTGAAGCGGTCGCGGCCCTGCTCGACGCCCGCTCACGGAGCCCCCTTGATGCTTGATTACATCCGCGACGGTCAGGAGATCTATCGCAACTCCTTCGCGATCATTCGCGCCGAGGCCAACCTCGACCGAATCCCGGACGATCTGGAGAAACTCGCGGTCCGTGTCATTCACGCCTGCGGTATGGTCGAGGCCATCGACGGCCTGCAGTTTTCCGAAGGTGCGGGCAAGGCCGGGCGTGATGCCCTGGCGGCCGGCGCGCCGATTTTGTGCGATGCGCGGATGGTCTCCGAAGGCGTAACCCGTGCGCGGTTGCCGGCGAACAATCCGGTGATCTGCACCTTGCGCGACGAGAGTGTTCCGGAACTGGCTCGTGATTTGGGTAACACCCGCTCAGCCGCTGCGCTGGAACTGTGGCGCCCGCATCTGGAAGGCAGCGTGGTGGTCATCGGCAACGCTCCGACGGCACTGTTTTACTTGCTGGAAATGCTTGACGCCGGTGCGCCAAAACCGGCGCTGATCCTCGGTTTTCCGGTGGGCTTCGTCGGCGCCGCCGAATCCAAGGCCGCGCTGGCGGCTGACAGCCGTGGAGTGCCTTTTGTCATCATGCAGGGTCGCCTGGGCGGTAGCGCCATGGCCGCCGCCGCCGTCAATGCCCTCGCCACGGAGATCGAATGATGCAGCAACCTGGACGTTTGATCGGCCTCGGCGTCGGTCCCGGTGATCCGGAACTGATTACCGTCAAGGCCCTGCGCTTGCTGCGCGAATCCCCAGTGGTGGCGTACTTCGTGGCCAAGGGCAAGAAAGGCAACGCCTTCGGTATCATCGAGGCGCATCTGCAGGAAGCGCAGAACTTGTTGCCGCTGGTGTACCCGGTGACCACCGAAGCCTTGCCGGCACCGTTGTCCTACGAGCAAGTGATCAGCGACTTCTACGATGACGCAGCCGACGAATTGGCGACGCATCTCGATGCCGGTCGCGACGTGGCGGTGATCTGCGAGGGCGATCCGTTCTTCTACGGCTCCTACATGTACCTGCACGACCGGCTCGCCGAGCGTTATCAGGCCGAAGTCGTGCCCGGTGTGTGCTCGATGCTCGGCGGGGCCTCGGTGCTCGGTGCGCCGCTGGTGTATCGCAATCAGAGTCTGTCGGTGTTGTCCGGTGTGTTGCCGCACGACGAACTCAAGCGTCGCCTGGCCGATGCCGATGCGGCGGTGATCATGAAGCTTGGGCGCAACTTTCCCAAGGTTCGCCAAGTGCTGGAAGAACTCGGCTTGGCCGAGCGCGCGTTGTACGTCGAGCGCGCGACCATGGCCAATCAGAAGATCGTGCCGCTGGATCAGGTCGAGCCGATGTCCTCGCCGTACTTCTCGTTGATCATCGTTCCTGGTGAAAGGTGGCAAGGCTGATGACCCGTCCAGTTCCGGCGATTGTCATTCTTGGCAATGGCAGCCTCGCCACCGCGCGTAGTATTCAGCAGGTGTATCCCGGCGCCCTGATCCATGGCTTGGCCGAACGGGTCGAAGGTGCGGATCGGGCCTATCAGGAGTTCGGTGCGACCCTGCGCGAACTCTATCAACAGGGCACACCGATCATTGCCCTGTGCGCGGCCGGGATCGTGATCCGCACGCTGGCGCCCTTGTTGCTGGAAAAAGGCGCCGAACCACCGGTGTTGGCGGTAGCCGAAGACGGCAGCGCCGTGGTTCCACTGCTGGGTGGTCTTGGTGGGGTAAATGTGATGGCGCGGGAGATTGCCGCCGCGCTGGAAGTCGCGGCGGCGATCACCACCAGCGGCGAGTTGCGTTTCGGCACGTGCCTGCTCAACCCGCCCAGTGGCTATGCCCTTGGTGATCTGGAGTTGGGCAAGCGTTTCGTTTCCGATTTGCTCGCCGGCGAAACGGTGCGCATTGAGGGTGAGGCTCCGTGGCTGGCACACGTGCAGTTGCCTGAAAATGAGCAGGCGCGGCTGACCGTTCACGTCGGCCATACCGAGCGCGAGCCAGCCGCCAACGAATTGTTGATCTATCCACGCAACGTGCTGGTTGCCGTCACGGGCGAATCGAGCAATGTGTCGGGGACCATTCGCGAGGCTTTGCATCAGGCCGGAATCGCCGTGCAATCGATGGCTTGCCTGTTGGCCGCCGACACCGAAATGGCCAGCTCCGCGCTGCGCGAAGCTGCGCTTGAGCTGGGTGTGCCATTGCGTTTTGTCAGTGCTGCAGGTGCGGCCAGTGAACTGCTGCGGCATGCCATAGCGCAGCCTGTCTCCATCGTTGGTGATGACACTATTGCCATTGCGGTCGCCGAGCAGCCGCTGGACCCCTTGCAGATCGGCCGCCCTCGCGGGCGCCTGGCGGTGATTGGTCTCGGGCCGGGCGCTGCCGAATTGATGGTGCCGGCGGTGAAGGCGGAACTGGCTCGTGCCAACGATGTTCTCGGCTACGAGACCTACGTGCGCATGGCCGGGCCGTTCCGGGCTGATCAGATCCTGCACTGCACCGATAACCGTGAAGAAATGCAGCGCGCCCGTCACGCCTTTGAACTGGCTGCCCAAGGTCGGTCGGTGGTGGTGGTGTCGTCTGGCGATCCGGGTGTCTTCGCCATGGCAGCCGCTGTGCTTGAGGCGCTTCACGAGTCTAGCGATGCCATCTGGCACAGCGTCGATCTTGAGATTTTGCCGGGTGTCTCTGCTTCGTTGGCAACGGCTGCCCAGGCCGGTGCGCCCTTGGGGCATGACTTCTGTGTGCTGTCGCTGTCGGACAACCTCAAGCCTTGGTCGATCATTGAAAAACGCCTGGATCTGGCCGCTCAAGCCGATCTCGCTCTGGCCTTTTACAACCCGATCTCACGTTCGCGGCCGTGGCAATTAGGGCGGGCGCTGGAGATTGTTGGCCAGCATCGTGAACCGGCCACTCCGGTTGTGTTGGGGCGGGACATCGGCCGTCCGGGTCAGACCTTGCGGGTGACAACACTCGGTCAACTGAGTGTCGATCAGGTGGACATGCGGACCATGGTACTCATCGGCTCTTCGACAACGCGCGTGATTCCTCGCCTCGATGGCAGTACGTGGGTGTACACGCCGCGCAGCTATGGCGATAAGCTCACCCCCCTATAACAGTAAGTATTTTTTATTTATTGGATAAAACCGGATCGTCATAGGTTAATGACGGTCCGGTTGTCTTGCGTGCTTTATTTGTATGAGTTGTATGTGCTCTTAGTAAATATTGATTGAGGTACATATGTTGTATTTAGTCGCTGTTGATAGTCTGGATAGGGCGGGTTAGATTCAGGGCGCTCCCGGATGGGGCGCTTATTAATATATAAAGGAGTATTGTTTGTGGATGATTTTGAGAGTGCGGTAAGTGTTTCGCAACGCGTTGACTTTGTAAGAAAGTGCATTCAGAAGCGTAAAGTTGCCTTGGCTGGCAGGCCGCGTGTAAGGTCCTTGGCTTTGTCGATTGCATCGAGCCCTACAAAGGAGCTCAGCGCGGTGGTACTTGGCAACAGTCTAGTCGGGTACGGAGACAAAATAAGTCTCGAGAATATGGCGATTATTGAAAACTTGATCACCATGTCGAAGATGGAAGCAACTTACGAGGTTTCTGATAGTAAGGATCCCAAGGCTTGGTACCATGCGTTTACAAAGTGCATGGAGGATCTTGGATGTTTCGTGCCGGATAAAGGCTATTCAAAATACAGCGCCACTTCGCTTAAGGTAACGATGGATAATGTCATGGTCGATATTATTCAGGCGGCCGTCGAAGCCGCAAAGGCTGCAATTCCAGGGGCCTCCGTGCTCAGTGCAGTGACCAGCTCTACATTGGATGCATTGAAGAAAGAGCCTGAGGCGATCAACCTGTTGAATCTTGAGTCGAAGAATGCCGAAGGCGTGCGCTTGTCCACTATTCCCTGCGAACAAATGGCAAACGGAATTATCCTGATTGCGATAGGCGCGGTTGATCATCAGGGTGGGGGGAAGGACGGCGGCTTGCTGTTTGTTGATTGGAAGACGTCCTCTCTGGATATTTTTCACGGAAAGTCGTTCATTACTTTCAATCCCGTCCGTTATGCGGAAATCAAGTCGGATATCGAAGAGTATCTTGGCGTTCACCGAAAGGAAGTTCTGGTCAAGCGTTTCAGCCGGCGCAAGTGAAGGGGCAAGGCCAGAGGCTTTGTGTCTCTGGCCTTCTTGAAAAAAGGAAAGCGTATGGCGTATTCCGTATTGATAAATTCAGGCAGCGTTTTGCTGTTGTCGACGTCGTTGTCGGCTGCAGTCGGGCAGGACGCCCTTGACACTATTTTATTTGCGCAACTCGCGGCAGAGGAAGATTTTCCAGGCGGCAGGAACCACGCTCAATGGACCGATGTATTTGTGGATACGCTGGTTGCCTGTGGTTGGAAGTTCCACAATCAAGGGAGAACTTCGGGAATGTTCCCGGTTGCAGGTGTTACGGTTTTCTCAATACAGGACGCTGTCCATGCGGCCTTTCAATCAAGTCTGTCCGCTGAGCAGATCGTGCTGACGGCAAGTGCTTTGCGCAGGGTCGCGCAATTGCCGGAGACGTCGGTGGCAGCCGGTGTTTTCCGTGGGCAATCGATCATGACTGTCGAGACTGAATCGGCGAGCACGGCAGGTCATTACGCCGGCAACCGCCATCATCGCGTGAGAGTGCTGGCAGGCGTTGTCGAGGCTGATGGCTTCCTGACGTTGGCTTCGGTGTTTTTTGAAACGGGTCAGCCGATAGATCGCCAGTTCATCAGGCAGGATTTTGCCTTGAGTCGCGTTGTGGGAGGTGTGAGCACTTCGTTCCTTCATTCGCGGTTTTCGGTCGACGAATACAAGGCATTCAGAGAAGACACAGTGCTGTGGTTAGGGTCGCAACGACAGGCACTGTGCATCAAGGTCAGCGAGCACGCTGTGCAGTCTCCTCGTTGATTGATGCCGGTTTTCCGACACCGCTCAAGGGGAGACCGAGAACAAGAACGGTGAGAGACATGACGGGCTAAGGAATCAGGTAGCCCCTGACCCCGGTGAAGATGATCTGTGCCGCCAGTGCACACACGAACAACCCCATCAATCGGCTGACGATCTGTAACCCCTGGTCGCCGAGAATCCGTTCGATGCGGCTGGACAAAAACAGCACCACGCCCACGGTAAAACTGGCCAGGGCAATGCCGACAATGGCCGTGAGCTTGTCGTCCCAGTGCGGCTGGCTCACGCCCATCACCAGCAAGGCACCGATGGTGCCGGGGCCGACTGTCAGCGGGATGGTCAATGGAACGATGGTGACATCCTGCTGCACATTATCGGTCTGTACCGCCGATTTGCCTTGCGCCATGCCCAGCGCCGAGATGAACAGCACACTGCCGGCACCGATACGAAAGGCGTCCACGGTAATGCCGAACACACTGAAAATCACTCGGCCGAACAAGTACAGCAGAACGCTGGAGACCAGGGTGGCGACCGCTACTTTCCAGGCCAGCCGACGCTGTTCCTTGCGCGAATAACCACGGGTCAGGCTGATGAAGCAGGACAACACGAAGAATGGGCTGTAGAGCACCAGCATCTTCAGATAAACGCTGAACAACACATGGAGCATGGTGCCGGGCTCACTGGCGAGGGAAGTCGAGGGGGAGTCTATCAGGGGTTGCGACGTCTGTCGGCTCAGGACGTTGGGGTCGTCGTGCGTTTCTGCTGATCACGCTGGGCGACCCAGTGTTCGATCAGTTCGCGCAACTGCGACAGTTCCACCGGCTTGGCCATGTGTCCGTCCATGCCAGCCTGGCGCGCACGCTCTTTGTGTTCGGCAAGGATATGGGCGGTCAACGCCACCACAGGGGTGCGAACCCGCTGGTTGCCGACTTCCCAGGCACGCAATTGCTGGGTGGCCGAGAAGCCGTCGAGGATCGGCATTTCGCAGTCCATCAGCACCAGGTCGTAACGCTGGGCTTTCATCGCCTGCAGGGCTTCTTCGCCGTTGCAGGCGGTATCCGGTTGCAGGTTGAGCTTGCTCAGCATGCCGCGGATCACCTTGGTCGAGATGCTGTTGTCTTCAGCCACCAGAATGCGGAAGTCGCAGGGGACCTTGACCGGCAACGTCGGGCCGATTGGCACGGGCTGGGTCGCGACGAGCCCTTTGTTGCGCTGGGTCAGTTCGTCGGCCAGAGTGGTCTTGAGGGTGTAGCCGGCAACCGGCTTGGCCAGGATGCGCTTGATCCCGGAGTTGCGCGCGATGATCTTGCTCGGTGCGTTGCTGATGCCGGTGAGCATGATCAGCAGGATGTCATGGTTCAGGCTCGGATCTTCCTTGATCTTGGCCGCCAGTTGCATGCCGGTCATGCCGGGCATGTTCTGGTCCAGCAAGACTATATCGAAGTAATCGCGCAAATGAGCCTTTGTGCGCAGCAGGGCCAGCGCCTCCTTGCCGGAAGATGCGGCGCTGACGTTCAGGCCCCAGGCGCTGCATTGCTGCACCAGCACCTTGCGACAGGTGTCATTGTCATCCACCACCAATACCCGCGCACCTTGCAGCGGGCCGTCGAGGTCGGAGGTCGGGTGTTCGAGGCGATCCGGGTCCAGCGGCAGGGTCAGCCACAGGGTGCTGCCCTGGTTGTTGCCGCTCTTGATCCCGAATTCCCCCTGCATCAAGCGGATCAGCTGGCGGGCTATCACCAGCCCCAGGTTGCCGCCCAACTGGGTGGCCGAAAGAAAATGCCGGCTGTGCAGTTCGGCATGCATCAGAGCGTCGCGCTCTTCGGCGTCCATGGGCTCGCCGCTGTCCTGTACGGCGATACGCAGGCGTGGTTTGGTGTTGCGCTCGTCGAGCGCCACGACGATCAGGATTTCGCCTTCATCGGTTTTTTTCAGGGCGTTTTCAAGCAGGCTCAACAGCGTCTGGCGCAAGCGTGTCGGGTCACCGCTGATCACCCGCGGCACCTGCGGCTGGATGAAACTGATCAACTCGACGTTTTGCTGCTCGGCCTTGGCGCGGAAGATGCTCAGGCAGTCTTCGATCAACGCGTTGAGGTCGAACTGCACGTCGTCCAGTTCAATCTGTCCGGACTCGAGTTTGGAAATGTCGAGAATTTCGTTGATCAGTGTCAGCAGTTCGTTGCCGGCGCTGTGGATCGTCTGTACGTAGTCGCGTTGCTTGACCGATAGCGGTGTGCCCAGCAGCAGTTCGGTCATGCCGAGGACGCCGTTCATCGGGGTGCGGATTTCATGGCTGATTTTCGCCAGGAACTCGGCCTTGGCGTTGATCTCGGCGTTGCTGGCCGCCAGGTCACGACTGATGCTGAAGCGGTCTTCGGTGATGCGTCGCTGGCGCTCGCTCAGTGCAATGCTCATCAACAGGCCGCTGATGCAGATGAACGCCAGCAATGTGGTGATCAGGCCATGGGGTTCGATCAGGGTCAGCCCCAACAGAGCAGGCAGGATGACCAGTGTCCCGAGGTTGAACACCACCATGGCCGCCACGAAGAGGCGAGCCGGGCGATAACCTTTTTGCCAGTGATAGGCGCTGATGAACAGCATGGTCAGGCCAGCCAGGGCTACCAGGCCGTAGGTGATGAAGTTCAGCGGCAAGGTATTGACGAACAGCAGCATCAGGCTGCAGGCGGTGATCAGCACGACCTCGCCAAGCAGCAACCGGTTCAGCGGATGCGGCCCGAGCGGGGCGAAGAAGCGATAGGCAAGCATCAGGCCGCAGGGGGCAGTCATTAATAATGCCAGGTAAGCCCCCGGCGTTTGCAGTGCATGCCAGTCCGGCAGCCAGGGGCCGGCGAGATTCAGCAACAACAGCAGACTGAGCATCAACAGCCCTTCGCACGTCGCCAACCAGAGGGCGCTGTGCGAGCGGGTGTAGGCGTAGCGGATGAGGTTGTGCAGGATCAGCATGGCGATGCAACCGAACAGCAGGCCATAAATCAGCGTCTGGTTCTGGTTGGCGGCCGAGTTGATCGCTGACTGCAGGGTGATGTAGGGTCGTAACTGGTGGTCGGAGGCCAGTCGCAGGTATACGTCGAGGGGGGTGTCGCTTTGCGGCAGGGCCAGCATGAAGTCGCTGCTGGGCAATGGTCGCTCGGATTGGGGGTGTTCGTTGCCCGTGCTGGATTGATCGATCAGCTTGTCGCCGTCCAGTACGTACATGTTGAACTGGCGCAGGTCAGGTGCGAACACGCGCAGCAACTGTTCATGTTTGCCCGGTGCAAGCCTGAATCGCAACCATAACGCGCCATCGGGTTCGGCGGCGGTAATGTGGTCGAGTTCGATAGGGCTGAATTGATTGGTGTAACGTGCGGAACGGATGTCGCTCAGTTGCAGGTCGCCCTGTTCGTCGAGCAATACCGCCCAGCCACTGCCTTGCGCGGCCTGGGCCGGTAGCATGCAGAGCAAGGTCAGCAAAGTGACGGTCAAGCTTATGGCAATCCTGAGCCAGCGCACGGCGAAATCCCTTCGTTAGGTTGATGCCAGAATATAACGATGCGCGGCGCCGGAATAGCCAGGCAATAAACAGTGTTCATTGCCTGGCGCGGTGTTTACCTTATTCCTGATTTTCGCCACGCTCGCGGGCAATGGCGCGGTAGCCAATGTCCTTGCGATAGAAGCAGCCTTCCCAGTCAATCGAAGCCGCGAGCTTGTAGGCCTGCTGCTGTGCAGCGTCAACGCTGGCGCCCATGGCCGTTGCGCAAAGCACCCGACCGCCGGCCGTTACGACTTGACCGTCCTTGAGCGCAGTACCGGCGTGGAAGACTTTGCCTTCCAGTGCGGCGGCTGCATCCAGCCCCTTGATGGCCACGCCTTTGGCGTAGTCACCAGGATAGCCGCCAGCGGCAAGCACGATTCCGACGCTCGGGCGTGGATCCCATTGCGCTTCTACTTTGTCCAGCGCCTGGGCCAGAGCAGCCTCGACCAGCAGCACCAGGCTCGACTGCAGGCGCAGCATCACCGGTTGGGTCTCAGGGTCGCCGAAGCGGCAGTTGAATTCGATGACTTTTGGGTTACCAGCCTTGTCGATCATCAGGCCAGCGTACAGGAAACCAGTGTAGACGTTGCCTTCCTCGGCCATGCCGCGCACGGTCGGCCAGATCACCAGGTCCATGACGCGCTTGTGCACTTCGGCGGTGACCACTGGCGCCGGGGAGTAAGCACCCATGCCGCCGGTGTTTGGACCGGTGTCGCCGTCGCCGACGCGTTTGTGGTCCTGGCTGGTGGCCATCGGCAGGACGTTCTTGCCGTCGACCATGACGATGAAACTGGCTTCTTCGCCGTCCAGGAACTCTTCGATGACCACGCGCGAACCCGCATCGCCAAAGGCATTGCCCGCCAGCATGTCGCGCACGGCGTCTTCGGCTTCGGCCAGGGTCATGGCGACGATCACGCCTTTACCGGCGGCCAGGCCATCGGCCTTGATCACGATCGGAGCGCCTTTTTCACGCAGGTAAGCCAGGGCCGGCTCGATCTCGGTGAAGTTCTGGTAATCGGCGGTCGGGATCTTGTGGCGAGCCAGGAAGTCCTTGGTGAAGGCTTTCGAGCCTTCCAGCTGCGCAGCGCCAGCGGTCGGACCGAAGCAATCCAGGCCACGGCTGCGGAACAGATCCACAACACCGGCAACCAGCGGCACTTCAGGGCCAACGATGGTCAGGGAAACGTTTTTCTCGGCAAAGTCTGCCAGTTGCTCGAGTGCCAGTACGTCGATGGCGACGTTCTCGCACTTGGCTTCGATGGCGGTACCGGCGTTGCCCGGCGCCACGAACACCTTCTGCACGCGCGGATCCTGAGCCACTTTCCAGGCCAGGGCGTGTTCACGGCCACCGCTGCCAATGATCAAAACATTCATTTCAAAAACCTCGGATGACGCAAATCTGGGAACTGTAGGAGCGAGCTTGCTCGCGATGGTGGTTAACGATAACGCGGGGTGTCTGAAACACTGTGGCGTCTAGTCGTTCTTCGC
Source organism: Pseudomonas jessenii (assembly GCF_002236115.1). Classification (GTDB taxonomy): domain Bacteria; phylum Pseudomonadota; class Gammaproteobacteria; order Pseudomonadales; family Pseudomonadaceae; genus Aquipseudomonas; species Aquipseudomonas jessenii. Next base: position 574,936 of record NZ_NIWT01000006.1, read on the forward strand.
GAGCAAGCTCGCTCCTACAGGGGAGTGCTGTGCTGTCAGTGACGGAAGTGGCGCATGCCGGTGAACACCATGGCGATGCCGGCTTCATCAGCTGCAGCAATCACTTCGTTGTCACGCATCGAGCCGCCTGGCTGGATCACTGCAGTGATACCGACCTTGGCCGCGTTGTCGATGCCGTCGCGGAACGGGAAGAATGCGTCGGATGCCATGACTGCACCTTGAACCTGCAAACCGGCATGTTCTGCCTTGATTGCAGCAATACGCGCGGAGTTCACGCGGCTCATCTGGCCGGCGCCGACACCGATGGTCTGGCGATTCTTGGCGTAGACGATAGCGTTGGACTTCACGTACTTGGCAACTTTCCAGGCGAAGATCAGGTCATGGATTTCCTGCTCGCTCGGTGCGCGCTTGGTCACCACTTTCAGGTCGTCGGCGCCAATCATGCCGATGTCGCGGCTCTGTACCAGCAGGCCACCGTTGACGCGCTTGTAGTCCCAGGCCGCCGCGCGGTCAGCGGACCACTCGCCGCAGGCCAGCAGGCGTACGTTTGCTTTGGCAGCGACGATGGCGCGGGCCTCTTCGCTGACCGACGGAGCGATGATCACTTCGACGAACTGACGTTCGACGATGGCCTTGGCAGTCTCGGCGTCCAGTTCGCGGTTGAAGGCGATGATGCCGCCGAAGGCGGATTCGGTGTCGGTGGCGTAGGCCAGGTCGTAGGCCTTGCGGATGCCGCCTTCGGCATCAGGGCTGACAGCCACGCCGCACGGGTTGGCGTGCTTGACGATCACGCAAGCCGGCTTGACGAAGCTCTTCACGCATTCCAGCGCGGCGTCGGTGTCGGCCACGTTGTTGTACGACAGTTCCTTGCCTTGCAGCTGGGTCGCGGTGGCGATGCCGACTTCGGCAGGCTTGGCTTCAACATAGAACGCCGCGCTCTGGTGCGGGTTCTCGCCGTAGCGCATTTCCTGGGCCTTGATGAACTGGCTGTTGAAGGTACGCGGGAACTCGCTGCGACCTTCGGTGCTCAGGGTGTCGGCAGACTGGTTCACGGTGCCCATGTAGTTGGCGATCATGCCGTCGTAGGCGGCGGTGTGCTCGAAGGCCTTGAGCATCAGGTCGAAACGCTGGGCGTAGGTCAGGCCACCGGCCTTGAGGTTTTCCAGGACGCTGGCGTAATCGCTGGCGTTGACCACGATGGCCACGTCCTTGTGGTTCTTGGCGGCGGAACGGACCATGGTCGGGCCGCCGATGTCGATGTTCTCGATGGCGGTCGGCAGGTCGCAGCCTGGCTTGTTGATGGTGGCTTCGAACGGGTACAGGTTGACCGCTACCAGGTCGATCGGCTTGATGCCGTGCTCGTTCATGATGGCGTCGTCGATACCGCGACGACCGAGGATCCCGCCGTGGATTTTCGGGTGCAGGGTCTTTACCCGGCCGTCCATCATTTCCGCGAAGCCTGTGTAATCCGCGACTTCCACTGCGGCAACGCCGTTGTCCTGCAGCAGCTTGAACGTCCCGCCGGTGGAGAGGATCTCGACGCCCAGGGCTTCAAGCTCCTTGGCGAATTCGAGGATCCCGGTCTTGTCGGAAACGCTGATCAAGGCGCGGCGGATCGGCAGGCGGGTAGTCTGGTCGGTCATCTCAATTTCCATCAAAAGCAAAGGAAGTCAGCAAAAAAGGCGACCGGTTTTACGCGGGCGCCTTTCTGGTTTGATTGAATGCTTACAACAAATCGTACTGCTTGAGTTTCTTGCGCAGCGTGCCCCGGTTAAGCCCGAGCATCTCGCTGGCCTTGGTCTGGTTGCCCTTGACGTAGTTCATCACGCACTCGAGCAGGGGAGCCTCGACTTCGGAGAGCACCAGGTTGTACACATCCGTGACGGCAGCGCCCTCAAGGTGGGCGAAATAATTGTGCAGCGCCTTCTCGACACTCCCGCGAAGGGTCTGACCTTCTTCGCTTGGCGTATTGAGGTGCTGTTTCAAATTCACGTTGTCGCTCACGGGTGTTGTTCCACTCACTAAAGTCTCGGTCATCATCGTCATGCGGCCACCCACTCTCCGTCCCCTGTCAGGCTCTTGTAACGCTCGGCGAAAAACGCCCGAACGTTGGCGCATTGTGCATCCGTACCATCCAAACGATTGAAGTGGGCGCGAAACTCCCTGGCGCCCGGCAGGGTTGCGAGATACCAGCCCACATGCTTTCGAGCAATGCGCACGCCCATGACATCACCATAGAAGGCGTGCAGGGCAGCCAGATGCTCTAGCAGAATGCGTTCCACCTCGATCAGTTCCAGCGCCGGGAGTTTCTCGCCGGTACGCAGGAAATGGTCGATCTCGCGAAAAATCCATGGCCGCCCCTGGGCAGCCCGGCCAATCAACAGGCCATCGGCACCGGTCGCGTCGAGCACGTACCGGGCTTTTTCCGGCGAATCGATATCGCCATTGGCGAAGACCGGAATCGACACCGCCTGCTTGATTGCGGCAATGGTGTCGTACTCGGCTTCACCGGTGTACAGGTCGGCACGGGTGCGGCCATGCACCGCCAGCGCCGTAATGCCTGCCTGTTCGGCGATCTTCGCCACCGTCAGGCCGTTCTTGTTGTCCCGGTCCCAACCGGTCCGGATCTTCAGGGTAACCGGCACATCGACCGCAGCCACGACGGCCTGCAGGATCTCGGTTACCAGGGGTTCATCCTTCAACAGTGCGGAACCGGCAGCCTTGTTGCAGACTTTTTTTGCCGGACAGCCCATGTTGATATCAATGATCTGCGCACCCATTTCAACGTTGGCACGGGCGGCGTCCGCCAGCATCTGCGCGTCCCCACCGGCGATCTGTACCGAGCGTGGCTCGGGATCACCTTCGTGGATCATGCGCATGCGCGACTTGCGGGTGTTCCACAAACTCATGTCGCTGGTGACCATTTCCGAGACGACCAGTCCCGCGCCCAAGCGCTTGCACAGCTGACGAAAGGGCTGGTCGGTGACACCCGCCATGGGGGCGAGAATCAAGCTGTTATGTAATGTGTATGGGCCGATGCGTACCGCCGACATAGGACTTCCCTGTTGTGGGGCCGGATCATGAGAGTTCGAAAAAGGGTTGGCATGATACCCGCTCTCGATGACTGGATAAAGGCTGAATTGAACAAATTCTGAACAGTTACTCTGTTATTACCCGTGGTTTGGTTCGCCTGGAACAGTCAGAAAGCCGGCGTTAATCCGGGAGTAATGAAGCGTTTCACTCCGGAGAGTGGAAGCTCAGACTGTAGTTCACGGCCTTGGCACCCGGGTCGAGAATGTCCAGGGCGATGTGGATCGGCGTTTGCGGAGGCATCTCCGCCATGCCTTCGAGATCGCCATTGAGGTACTCGCCAGGCTTGAAGCGACGACTGGCGATCAGATGGCCATTGAGGTCGGCGAAGCGCAGTTCCAGCAGCGGGAAGGGCTGGGAGAAGGGCGCGCGGTTATAGATGATCGCATCGACCACCAGGGCGCCATTGAACTCGGGGTGGCTGCGCACCACCAGGTTGCTGCTTTTGATTTTCGCGATGTCGACTTTGGAGGGCACGGTGCAGCCGATCTGCGGGCACAGTTGCTGGAACCACGGGCGATATTGATCCTGTCGCGCCAGTTCGTCGAAATGGTAGGCGATGTACTGGCCAGCGAGGGCGCCAGCGGCAATCAGCACCAGCAGCAACCACAACAGCCGTCGGCCCCAAGGTGAGCGGCGTTTTTGCCAGTCCAGTTGCAGCGGGTCGTCGGTCAGGTCTTGCAGTGCTTCGGCGCGCACGCCCGGTTCGCTGCGCTCGCGTCGCTTGCGCAGCGGTTCTATCGAGGGCAGGTTGTCGTCGATTTCGCTCTCGTCGGCGGCCGACAGGCGTTCGTGGTTCAGCGGCGCATCAAGAGGGTCGTGCAATCGCAAATGGGGTGGTTGCGATTCGTCGTCGAGATCAACCGGTTCCAGGGACAGCGAAGGTTCGGTGCGTGAGGTTTTGCTCGTTTCGACCGCCGGCTCTGGTGTTTCAAGGCTGTCGAGCGGTTCGTCGACTGGCGCACGATCGGCCGCCGACGCACTGAACAGGCTGTCGGACCACGGCTCCTCGTCGTCCTGCCCGGCGCTGTCGCGACGGGCGCTCAGCGAGTCGTCGCGATGGCGGCCGAGTTCGGTGGCCGGCTGGATTTCCCGCTGTTCGAGCCGGGCGAGTTCTTCGTCGAGGTCGAGACTGTCCAGGTCCAGTTCGGTCGCGCTCCATTGCTTTTGGCTGATGGCGCGCGGTGGCGATGGCTCAAGGGGCTCCTCAGGCTGCACAGGCGGGAGCGGCGTCGCGACCGGTGCCTCCTTGCCGGCCTGCTCAAGCAACTGCCTGGCGGCATTGAACACCTGCAGGCAGGAGCCGCAACGAACCACCCCGCGAGCCACGCTCAACTGGGCATGGCTGACGCGGAAGCTGGTTTGGCAATGCGGGCACTGGGTGACGAAGCTGTCGGTCATGCGGCGATCCGGATTATGCAGGCGATCATTCTAGCGCCGACGGCCAGTGATGCGCACCCAGCCATCGCGATTGGCGATCGGGTCCAGATCGAAGTCCCTGGCGTAGGCGGCAGCGACTTCGTCACCCTGTTCGGCGAGGATGCCCGACAGCGCCAGGCGCCCGCCCGACTTGACCAGGCCCGACAGCTGCGGCGCCAGGGAAACCAGCGGGCCGGCGAGAATGTTGGCCACCAGCACATCGGCCTGAACCTGCGGCAAATCTTCCGGCAGATACAGTGGGAACAGTTCATCAGCGATGTTATTGCGCCCGGCGTTGTCGCGGGACGCTTCCAGCGCCTGTACGTCGATGTCGGTACCCACGGCCTCCTTGGCGCCCAGCAGTAGGGCGGCAATCGCCAGAATCCCCGAGCCGCAGCCGAAGTCCAGCACGTTGCAGTCTTTCAGGTCCTGGCCGTCGAGCCATTCCAGGCACAGTGCGGTGGTCGGGTGGGTGCCGGTGCCGAACGCCAGGCCCGGGTCCAGCAGCAAATTCACTGCATCAGGCTCCGGCGCGGCGTGCCAGCTCGGCACGATCCACAGGCGTTGGCCGAAACGCATTGGCTGGAATCCGTCCATCCAGCTGCGTTCCCAGTCCTGGTCTTCGATCACTTCGCTGTGGTGCTCGGGCAACGGGCTGCCGGTCAGCAGCTCCAGATGGGCCAATACCGGGCCTGGCTCCGTGCCGCCTTCGAACAGGGCCAGCAGGTGCGTGTGGGACCACAGCGGCGTGGTGTTGAGTTCCGGCTCGAAGATCGGCTGATCTTCGGCGTCCATGAAGGTCACCGATACGGCGCCCACTTCAAGGAAAGCGTCTTCATAGGTTTCGGCTTGTTCTGGGCTGATGGCGAGACGGACTTGCAGCCAAGGCATGGCGGGCACCTTTGAAAAATATTGATTGCAGCCTAGCGGGCTGCGAGAAGCGCGCAAGTTTACGCGAGCGCGGAGGTTTTGTGGGAGTGGCTTGCCCTGTACATCGACACATACCCCTGTGGGAGCGAGCTTGCTCGCGATGGCGGTCTATCAGTCGACATCGATAGTGGATTTGCCGACGCTATCGCGAGCAAGCTCGCTCCCACAGGGGGGGGCAGTCGGATGAAATGTCCAGATACAACAAAGCCGCCCGAAGGCGGCTTTGTTGATCGGGTCGAAGCTTAGTGCTTCTCGCCAGCCAGCTTGTGCTCGAGGTAGTGAATGTTCACGCCCCCTTTGCAGAAGCCTTCATCGCGGGTCAGGTCGCGGTGCAGCGGGATGTTGGTCTTGATCCCGTCGACCACGATCTCGTCCAGCGCATTGCGCATGCGCGCCATGGCTTCGTCACGGGTTGCCCCGTAGGTGATCAGCTTGCCGATCAACGAATCGTAGTTCGGCGGAACCGCATAGCCACTGTACAGGTGCGAGTCGACGCGAACGCCGTTGCCGCCTGGAGCGTGGAAATGCTTGACCGTGCCCGGGCTTGGCATGAAGGTTTTCGGGTCTTCGGCGTTGATCCGGCATTCCAGCGCGTGACCGCGGATGACCACGTCATCCTGGGTGAACGACAGCTTGTTGCCGGCGGCGATGCTGAGCATCTCCTTGACGATGTCGATGCCGGTGACCATTTCCGAAACCGGGTGCTCTACCTGGACACGAGTGTTCATCTCGATGAAGTAGAAGCGGCCGTTTTCGTACAGGAACTCGAAAGTGCCTGCGCCACGGTAGCCGATATCGATGCAAGCCCTGACGCAGCGTGCGAGTACTTCCTCACGTGCGTTTTCGTCGATACCTGGTGCCGGCGCCTCTTCAAGAACCTTCTGGTGACGACGTTGCAGCGAGCAGTCGCGGTCGCCCAGATGGATAGCCTGGCCCTGGCCATCGGAAAGCACCTGAACTTCCACATGGCGTGGGTTGGTCAGGAACTTTTCCAGATAGACCATCGGGTTGCCGAACGCCGCGCCTGCTTCGGAGCGGGTCAGTTTCGCCGAGGCAATCAGGTCCTCTTCCTTGTGCACAACGCGCATGCCGCGACCACCACCGCCGCCAGCGGCCTTGATGATCACCGGGTAACCGACTTCGCGACCAATGCGCAGAGCGGTTTCTTCGTCTTCCGGCAGCGGGCCGTCAGAACCCGGAACAGTCGGTACGCCGGCAGCGATCATGGCGTGCTTGGCCGATACCTTGTCGCCCATCAGGCGAATGGTTTCGGCTTTCGGGCCAATGAACGCAAAGCCGGATTTCTCGACCTGCTCGGCGAAGTCGGCGTTTTCCGCAAGGAAACCGTAGCCCGGGTGAATGGCGGTGGCGCCAGTCACTTCGGCTGCGGCAATGATTGCCGGAATGTGCAGGTAGGAGTGGGCGGCCGATGCCGGACCGATGCAGACGGATTCGTCTGCCAGGCCCAGGTGCATCAGTTCCTTGTCAGCCTTGGAGTAAACGGCGACGGTCTTGATGCCCATCTCTTTGCAGGCGCGCAGGATCCGCAGGGCGATCTCACCGCGGTTGGCGATCAGAACTTTTTCCAACTTCGCAGTCATCAAAGGCTCTCCGCGGTTCAAACGATGGTGAACAGCGGTTGGTCGTACTCAACCGGCTGGCCGTCTTCGACGAGGATGGATTCGATCACACCGCTGGTTTCAGCTTCGATGTGGTTCATCATCTTCATGGCTTCAACGATGCACAGGGTGTCGCCTTTCTTCACGGTCTGGCCGACTTCCACGAAGGACGGCGAGGTTGGCGAAGACTTGCGATAGAACGTACCGACCATCGGCGAACGGGCAACGGTGCCGTTCAGTGCTGGCGCGGCGGCGGCGGCAGGTGCGGCAGCGGCAACCGGAGCGGCGGCAGCGACAGGCGCGGCAGCCGGAGCATGCATTGGAGCTGGCGCGTAGTACTGCTGAGCCGGGGTCTTGCTATGACGGCTGATGCGTACGGACTCTTCGCCTTCCTTGATCTCGAGCTCGTCGATGCCGGACTCTTCCAGCAATTCGATCAGTTTCTTAACTTTACGGATATCCATGAATCATCAACTCCCAAGGGTCGGTCAGGGGCGGTTAACTTGTTGTTCAAGCTGTTCCAGGGCGGCCTCCAGGGCCAGTCGATAACCGCTGGCGCCAAGGCCGCAGATCACTCCCACCGCTACGTCGGAGAAGTAAGAGTGATGGCGGAAAGGTTCGCGTTTGTGCACGTTAGACAAATGCACTTCGATGAATGGGATGCTCACCGCCAGCAGCGCGTCACGTAATGCGACACTTGTATGTGTAAAAGCTGCTGGGTTGATCAGAATGAAGTCCACGCCTTCACTGCGGGCAGCGTGGATGCGGTCGATCAATTCGTACTCGGCGTTGCTTTGCAGGTGCAGCAAATGGTGACCGGCTTCGCGGGCACGGCGTTCCAGGTCCTGGTTGATCTGCGCCAGCGTCGTGGCGCCGTAGGTGCCCGGTTCGCGAGTGCCGAGCAGGTTCAGGTTGGGTCCGTGCAGAACGAGTAACGTCGCCATCGGCGGTTCCTATGTTATCTGTGAGCAATTGTCAGAACCCGGCGACTATGCCGCAAAGCCTTTGTGACTGTCCAGTTCTCTGCAATAGCCAGCACGATGACCGATGTTTGCGCGAAATATATGACTGCTTGATTAAAATTGGTCATTCGCCCTGATTACACGTTCGGCGAAGTCCCTGGCGTTGATCTCGCCGATCACCCGCACATCGGCGCGTTCGACACCATCCTTGCCAAAAAACATCAGGGCCGGGGGGCCGAACAACTGGTAGCGATCGAGCAGGGCGCGTTGCTCGGCGTTGCTGGCGGTGATGTCGAAGCGGATCAGCCGGTAACCCTTGAGGCGTTCGATGACGACAGGGTCATCCAGTACCTCGCGTTCGATGACCTTGCAGCTGATGCACCAGTCGGCGTACCAGTCGAGCAGCAGCGGTGTACCGGACGACCGGGCCTCAGCGAGCACGCGGTCCAGATCGGCGGAAGTGCTGACGGTTTGCCAGGTGCTGGTGTTTTGCGCAGGTCCGTTGTTGTCAGCGATACGGGGCTGGCCGATCGGGTTGAACGGATCGGTCTGGCCGCTGAAGGCGCCATACCAGCAGGCCAGTGCGTAAAACAGCAGGAACATGCCGAACAATTGCCCCAGGCGTTTGCGTGGTGGTTTATAGACGAACTCCAGCGCACCCATGAACAGGCCGACACCGCCGGCCAGCAAACCGATCAGCAGCAAGGTGACCTGGCCCGGCAAGACGCGGCCGAGCAGGCCAACGGCCAACCCGAGCAACAACACGCCAATCGCGTTTTTCACGTAGATCAGCCACGGACCGCTCTTCGGCAGCCAGGCTGCGCCACCGGTGGCCACCAGCAACAGCGGCGCGCCCATGCCGAGGCCGAGCATGAACAGTTTCAAGCCGCCGCCCAGCGCATCGCCACTGGCGCTGATGTACAGCAGCGCCCCGGCCAATGGTGCCGAAACGCAGGGTGAAACCAGCAGGCTGGAGACCACGCCCAACACTGCGGCGCCCAACAGTGAGCCGCCTTTGGTGCGGCCGGCGATGCGGTCCAGGCGACTGCTGATGACATGCGGCAGCTTGAGTTCGAAGACGCCGAACATCGCCAAGGCAAACACGGCAAAAAACATCGCGAACGGCACCAGCACCCAGGCCGATTGCAGCCGCGCCTGTAGATTGAGCTGGGCGCCGAACAGGCCCATCAGGGCGCCGAGCAGGGCAAAACAAGCGGCCATCGGCAGCACATAGGCCAGTGAAAGATTGAAACCGCGCCAGCCACCGACCTGACCGCGCAGCACCACCCCGGAAAGGATCGGCAGCATGGGCAGCACGCACGGCGTGAACGTCAGGCCCAGGCCGGCGAGGAAAAACAACGCCAGTTCGCGCCAGCTCCATTGATAAGCCGTCGCCGGAGCGCCGCTGCCGTCGATGCTCAGGCGCTCGGTTTCCGGCGGATAGCACAGGCCTTTGTCGGCACATCCCTGATAGGTCACGACCAGGGTGAAGGCACGTTGGTCGGTGCGCGGCAACTCAACGTCGAGAATGCCGTGGTAGACCTCGACATCGCCGAAGTATTCATCGTGCTTTTTCTGGCCGTCGGGCAGTTTCGCCGCGCCGAGGAGGACATCGGCCGGGTCGGCGCGAAACTGAAAACGGTGGCGGTAGAGGTAGTAACCTTCGGTGGCGACGAAACGCAACTTGATCGATTGCGGTGTGCTGTCTACCAGGCTCAGCTGGAAAGCTTCGCGCACCGGCAGGAAGTCGGCGCTGTTGTTGATCGAGCCCAGGCTTGAGCTGGGCCGGTTCTCCAGCAAGCCAGTGGCGCTAGCCGGCAGGACGAACACTAAAAACAACAGGCAGAGCAAGCGGCGCATGACGATCTCGCGTATCGGAATTGGGGGGATGATAGCGGACGGCGGCGTGATATGCAGGAGGGGAGTCTGAGGTGTTTGTTCTGACGCCATCGCGAGCAAGCTCGCTCCCACAGGGGATTTGCGTCGTGCACAAATCAAATGTGGGAGCGAGCTTGCTCGCGATGGCGGTCTATCAGACGCGGAAGGCCTGAACGGCTGTATGCAATCGACCACCCAGCACCAGAAGATTTTCTCCCTGTTCACGCCCTTCACCAATGCGCAGCAAATTATCCCCGCCCAGCTGGTGAATCCGCTCACTGTGGTCACGGATTTCGCTGACAGCACCGCTTTGCTGGGCGGTGACATCGGCGATGCGTACCGCCGTGTCGGAAATGGTCTGGATCGCCCCGACGATTTTATCCAGCGCGCCATCAGCGGCCTGGGCCTGGCTGGCCGTGGCTTCGGCGTGTTCGACCTGGGCTCGCATGCCCTCCACCGATTGCCGCGCGGCGGTTTGCAGCCCTGCGATCAGCGTCTGGATTTCTGCGGTGGCCCCAGCGGTACGTTGCGCCAGTGAGCGCACCTCTTCGGCCACCACCGCAAAACCTCGGCCCATTTCCCCGGCCCGGGCCGCCTCGATGGCGGCGTTCAAGGCCAGCAGGTTGGTCTGGTCGGCAATCGAGCGGATCACCGTCAACACGCCGCCGATGGTGGCCGACTCTTCGGCCAGGTGTTCGATCATTTGCGCATTGCCTTGCACTTCATCCACCAGCGCATGCAGGCCGGTGAGGCTCAGGCCAATGACTTTCTGTCCATGCTCCACGGCCAGGCCGGCGTGGCGGCTGGCTTCGGCGGCCTGGCTGGCGTCGCCGGCGACTTGTTGAATGGTCGCTTCCAGTTCGCTGAGGGAGTCGCGGATCAGTGCCGTGTCGCCAGCCTGATGCTCGGCACCGTCATGCAGGTCGTTGCTCAGGTCGGCCAGGGTGCGGCTGCTGCCGGCCACTTGTTCGGCGTTGCGGCGAATGGTCCCCACCAGGTCCACCAGATAAGCGCGCAAGCGGTTGAGGGAGGCTTCAATGTCATGCAATTCGCGGTTGGTGTTGCCCAGTTGAATGTCGCGGCTGAAGTCGCCTTCGGCCCAAGTCGAGAGGGCCGGGGCGAGGTTGGTCAGGGTCCGTGCGAGTTTGCGTTGCAGGGTGTCGATCAGCAATGCGATCAACAGAATCAAGCCGATCATCACGCCTTGCATCAGCCGTACTTCACCCTGGATCTGCCCGTGCTGGGCGCGCACCACCGGCTCCATCCCGGCAATGGCCTGTTGCACGTCGGCGATTTTCAGGTGGGTCGCCGCGCTGAGGTCGGCGCGCTTGCGGATTTGATCGCGAGTGCGCGAGAGCTCGGCCGGATAGCGGATGAGCAGGCTGTTGAGCTCGCGCTTGAGGCCGACGCCGGCATCTTCGGCGACGGTTTTTTCCTTGTTCTCCAGGCCCATCATCGAGGCGAAATCATCAGTGTTCGACTCGCTGCTGGTGGTCACGCCCAGCAATGGCAGGGCGTCGAGTTTCTCTGCCTGGATACGGATGTTGGCCACTTCGCGTTCGACATCGGCGGCCAGTTCGCTGCGGCCGCTGCTGACCAGTTTGTCCCGGGTCAGGGACAATTTTCCCAAGTGTTGCGATGCGGTGAGCAGCGGCGTGAGGTAGGCCGCATTGCCACTGGCGTACTGGCTGAGTTGATCGAGACTGGCGCCCAGTTCCCGCTCGGCCTGCAGCAGCAAGGCCTGCGGATCGCCTGCCAGTTTGCCGGCGGCCAGCAGGTCGGTCTTGCTGAATTCTTCAAGGGTCGACAGGCTGGGGCGCAACGCCTCGGCCAAGGCCGGTGGCAATTCGCCGAGTTCTTTTTGCAGGCTGTCGATGCCTTGGGCGGCACTGCTCAGGCGCAGCGCATCGCCGCTGCCCAGGTAATCCTCAATGCTGCGGGCGACGTCATTCTGAAATTGCTGCGACAGGCCCAGGTAGCGCTCCATTAATAGATATGGACGCTCCAGGGCTTTCTGCGACCACCACAGCGTAGCGCCGAGGGCCACGCACACGGCCACCAGAAGGAGGGTATTGAGATTGGTTAGCAGCTTCAGGCGCATTACGGACTACCAACGGCAGAAATGGTAAGTGCCTGAAGTTATTGCGTTTCTGTTACAGGGTTATGACCGTATCGGTCGATTCCGATAAAAAAGTGGCACTTTGCTTTGATGTGCGTGCGCCCTGTACGCGATTGCGTCCGCCGTGTTTGGCGCGATACAGCGCTTCGTCCGCCTGGTTGGCCATCATCAGGCTGTCGGAGCTTTCGCAAAGCTCAACCACTCCGGCACTGAAGGTGCACCACAGATCCTCGGGTTGCGCGGGATAGTGAATCTCGGCAAAGCGCTGACGGATTTCATCGAGCACGTTGTAGGCCGCTTCGATATCGGTATCCGGCATGACGATGGCGAACTCTTCGCCACCGTAGCGGCCGATGAAATCGGTTTTGCGCAGGCGTTGCTTGAGAAACAGCGCCAGGCTCTTGATCACCCGGTCGCCCATGGGGTGGCCGTGGCTGTCATTGACCCGTTTGAAGTGGTCAATGTCGAGCATGGCAAAGCTCAGCGGCTTGCTTTCGCGGCGGGCGCGGAACGAACAGTCTTCGAGCAATTGCAGGATATGCGTGTGGTTGTACAACCCGGTGAGACTGTCGCGGACCATCCGTGCCTTGAGGTTGCGTGCCCGGGCCGCGCGGTTGCGTACGGTGGTGATCAGGTGCCGGGGCTTGATCGGTTTGGTCAGGAAGTCGTCGCCGCCCTCGCTCATGGCGTCGAGCTGCTTGTCCAGGTCGTCTTCGGCCGACAGGTAAATGATCGGCACGCTGACGTAACGGTCGTTATGGCGGATCACCTTGGCCAGTTCCGTACCGGTGCAGGCCGGCATGTACATGTCGAGGATGATCAGGTCCGGCTGGAAGTCCGCCAGTTCGGCCATGGCCTGGATCGGCTCGATGAGCGTGCGGGTGACGATCCCGGCGCTGTTGAGCAGACGCTCGGTGTGCAAGGCCTGGGCGCGGGAGTCGTCGATGATCAGCACTTTATAAGGCTCGTACTGGGCAACGCAGGTCAGGACTTCGATCTTCTCCAGCAGGCTCGACGCTTCGAGGGTGCCGGTAAGGAATTCCTGGCCGCCCGCACGCACGGCGGCCAGGCGGGTCGGGGTGTCGGTTTCGTGCAGGCTGAAGAACAGCAGCGGCAGCTGATGATCGAGGCCTTCCTGGGCTTCGGCGGCCAGTTTCAGGCCGACACCGGTGCCACTGAAGTCCACGTCCATGACAATCGCCGCCGGCATGCGCTCGACCATCGATGAGCGAAACGCGTCTACGCTGTCCAGGGACTGGGCGCTGAGGCCGAAGAATTCCAGTTGTTTGGCCAGGCGCTCGGCGCGGTCGTGATCCTGCAACATCACGTAGATGGGCTTGCGCAGCGGCGGCAGGAAGGTTTGATCGAGTTGGTCGCCATGGCGCAGGCCGGTGCGTGACAGGCGCTGCATCAAGCGGTTGAGATCGGTGATCAGGCCACTGCTCAGGCGTCCGCGATTGGCGTCGACCGCTTCCAGTGACTGACCGATGTGGCGTGCCAGTTGCGAGTGTTCCGGTTGTTCGAAACGCTCGGCGAAACGCAGCAGGCGCAGATTGGCCTCGCTCAGTTCCGAAAGGTCGGCGGTGGACCACTCACTGCGTTGCAGGCGCTGCCATATCTCAAGAATCTGACGAGCCTGATGAATTACCCGCTGGGCAAAGTGGTGCTTGAGGCGCTCGCGGCTGGGATCTTCTGGCTCGGTCATATCCTGACTACTAGTTAGGGTGCACACTGAGGTCGAGTGGTGGCTCTATGCTAGCACCACTTTTCCATTACATGAGTGCTGTACGTCAATAATCTGCAATGTGTCTTTATTCAGTTTGTGACTGGCCGGTCTTGTTCTAGCCTTTCAAGTCGCGGTTTTAAGGGGCGAAGTACCTGAATCAGGGCACTTGGCGGGGGGCGGGGTGGAAATGGGCGAGTGACGGAACGCCGGCCATTCATGATTTTTTTGCCAGTGCTGATCGGCCCGTTTTTTCGGGTATTAGAGGGTCGGGGATTCCCTTAGGGTGGCAATCCAAACCATTAGGGGGGATTTTGAGGGTCGCCGCGTCGTCGGGTGCGCAGACGTTCTTTTGATCCGCAAGCCCGGTAATTTTCCGCATCGGTGCGATGGCGGGTGCCGGGCCAAGGCACGTTGTTGTATGGTTGTGGTCGAACCGTTGAACTCAAGAGCTTGAAAGGATATCGCCATGCTGGACTGGAAGAACCGCACAGACAGTGCGCCTGAACGTGCCGCTGAACCGAAGTCGGAGACCCGCAGTTATCTGGGTGGTCTGTTGTTCAGCCGGGCGCTGGCCACTCTGCTGGGCATCTACCTGTTGGTGGCGAGTGTCCTGGGCTGGTACTGGAGCCAGGAGCCGGCGCTGTTCCCGGTCCAGCAAACCGCTCAACTGGCGGCCGAAAAAGAAGGCAAGCAGATGGTCGTCGGCTACACCACGGTGGAAACCCTCAAGACCGTTGCCGGCACCTTGCTGACCAAGCAGGGCGGCTATATTTCCAACGACCGATTCCCGCCAGGCCTGTGGATGGACAACATGCCGAGCTGGGAATATGGCGTGCTGGTGCAGGTCCGCGACCTGAGCAGGGCACTGCGTAAAGACTTCGCCCGTTCGCAATCGCAGTCCGCCGAAGACGCCGACCTGGCCAAGGCCGAGCCGCGCTTCAACTTCGACAACAAGAGCTGGGTGCTGCCATCCAGTGAGTCCGAGTACCTGGAGGGCATCAATTCCCTGAGCCGCTATCAGGCGCGACTGTCCGATCCTAACCAGAAGAGCGCGTTGTTCTATGCCCGCGCCGACAACCTGAACAACTGGCTGGGTGACGTCGGCACCCGTCTGGGTTCGCTGTCGCAACGACTGTCGGCCAGTGTGGGCCGGGTCAAGCTCAACACTGCGCTGAAGACCGAGGTGGTGACGCCGGGTGTGGCGCCGCAAGTCGATGAGGAAATCGTCGAAACCCCATGGCTGCAGATCGACAACGTGTTCTACGAAGCTCGCGGCCAGGCCTGGGCTCTCTCGCATTTGCTACGCGCCATTGAAGTCGACTTCGCCGATGTGCTGGCCAAGAAGAACGCCACGGTCAGCGTGCGCCAGATCATTCGTGAACTGGAAGCGTCGCAGGAGCCGGTGTGGAGCCCGATGATCCTGAACGGCAGTGGCTTCGGCGTACTGGCCAACCACTCGCTGGTCATGGCCAACTACATTTCCCGGGCCAACGCGGCGGTGATCGATTTGCGTCAACTGCTCAATCAGGGCTGAGTCATGGTCGATAATGCCAGGGAGGCCGCGCACCGTGCGGCTTCCGATGCCGAACAGATCGCCTGGGTTGACGAGCAGGACAACCTGCTCGGCGCCCTGGTTCGTTCCGATTTGCGCGAGCGCGGGCTGATCGGGCGCGGCACCTACATTATGTTGTTCAACTCCGCTGGCGAGCTGTGCGTGCATCGCCGCACCCTGAGCAAGGCAATCTATCCCGGTTTCTGGGACGTGGCGGCGGGGGGCATGGTGCTCGCCAGTGAAACTTATGCCGAGTCGGCGGCAAGGGAACTGGAGGAAGAACTGGGCGTGAGTGGCGTGGAACTGACCGCCCATGACCACTTTTACTTTGAGGACACCGGCAATCGCCTGTGGTGTTCGGCGTTCTCGGCGGTGTGGGACGGCCCGTTGATCCTGCAACCGGAAGAGGTGCTCGAAGCGCGCTTTATCCCTATCGATCAGGTCATGCTGGAAATCGAGCAAAAGCCTTATTGCCCGGACTCTCTGGCCGCGTTGAAGCGCTATTTGCGCTCACGCCGGATCGACGTCGCAAAACAGCTATAAATTGGCGCCGATTGGCTCTTAGCAATCGGCGTTTTTGCCGTTACACTGCGCGACCTTTTTAAACTGAACCGGTATTGCTTCCTGTAGGAGCGAGCCTGCTCGCGAAAAACGCAAGAACGACACGGGCTGTCTGACGTCCCGCGTCATCGTTGACGTCCATCGCGAGCGAGCTCGCTCCTACAGTGAAATGAATGTCGTACCGTTTCAGTAGCGCTGCCCCTGCCTGAGTGGGGCTTCGCGGTCGATAGCCTTCCCAAGTGCTGCGACCAGTCTTTGTCCTCCGAAGAGGATTGCCGGTGGCCAAAAAAGCCGCATCCTTCGCCGCCTTGGGCGGCCTGGTATTTTCCACCGACGCAGGTCGTCATTGCCCGGAATGCAGTAAACCGGTGGACGCCTGCATCTGCAGACAGACCGTTATCCCGGCCGGCGACGGCATCGCTCGCGTGCGTCGCGAAAGCAAGGGCCGTGGCGGCAAGACGGTGACCACCATCACCGGCGTGCCGTTGGCTGAAGACGCGCTCAAGGACCTGGCCACGACGTTGAAGAAACGCTGTGGTACCGGTGGGGCGCTGAAAGACGGTGTCATCGAAATCCAGGGCGATCATGTCGAGCTACTCTTGGCAGAACTGATCAAGCTCGGTTTCAAAGCGAAGAAGTCCGGCGGCTAGCAGCCTCTGTGAAAACCACCCTCGGCTTGATCCGGTCCTGATGACATTCAGGTCCGGCATCGTCTACATGGTTTTCACAGAGCCTGTTCATGACCGGTATCTAAACTCACTGCGGTCGGCGGGGTCTATTGCCTCGTTGACGAACCGTCATTTTCATTCTTTAGACTGCGCCGGCCTGAACCCAGGCGACGCACTATGACTTCTTTATAGGGGACTTCGATGTCCGTACGACGCACACGCAAAGACGATGGCAGCCAATGGACAGTTGCGGACAGCCGCAGTGTTTACGGGATTCGCCATTGGGGGGCCGGGTATTTCGCGATCAATGACGCCGGTCGCGTCGAAGTTCGTCCGAACGGTCCGAGCAGCTCGCCTATCGACCTGTACGAGCAAGTCGACCAGCTGCGCAAAAGCGGCCTGTCCTTGCCATTGCTGGTCCGTTTCCCGGACATCCTGCAAGACCGCGTGCGTCAGCTGACCGGCGCATTCGACGCCAACATCGAGCGTCTGGAATACCAGAGCAAGTACACCGCGCTGTACCCGATCAAGGTGAACCAGCAGGAAGCGGTGATCGAAAACATCATCGCCACCCAGAACGTTTCCATCGGCCTGGAGGCCGGCTCCAAGCCTGAACTGCTGGCAGTGCTGGCACTGGCGCCGAAGGGCGGCACCATCGTCTGCAACGGCTACAAGGACCGCGAGTTCATTCGCCTGGCGCTGATGGGCCAGAAGCTCGGCCACAACGTGTTCATCGTGATCGAGAAAGAATCCGAAGTCGGCCTGGTGATCGAAGAAGCGGCTTCGCTCAAGGTCAAGCCTCAGGTCGGCCTGCGCGTGCGCCTGTCGTCCCTGGCCTCAAGCAAGTGGGCGGACACCGGCGGTGAAAAATCCAAGTTCGGCCTGTCGGCGGCGCAACTGCTGTCGGTGGTCGAGCGTTTCCGCGCGGCGGGCCTGGACCAGGGCATTCGCCTGCTGCACTTCCACATGGGCTCGCAGATCGCCAACCTGGCGGACTACCAGCACGGTTTCAAGGAGGCGATCCGTTACTACGGCGAACTGCGCAACCTCGGCCTTCCGGTGGATCACATCGACGTCGGCGGTGGCCTGGGCGTGGACTACGACGGCACGCACTCGCGTAATGCCAGTTCGATCAACTACGACATGGACGACTACGCTGGTGTCGTGGTCGGGATGCTCAAGGAGTTCTGCGATGCGCAGAGCCTGCCGCACCCGAACATCTTCTCCGAAAGCGGCCGTTCCCTGACCGCGCACCACGCGATGCTGGTGATTCAGGTGACCGACGTCGAGAAACACAACGACGACGTGCCGCAGATCGAGAACAAGGAAGCGCTGCCGGAAACCGTGCAGTGGCTGGTGGACCTGCTGGGTCCGACCGACATCGAAATGGTCACCGAAACCTACTGGCGCGCCACGCACTACATGAGTGATGTTGCCTCCCAGTACGCCGATGGCAAGCTGACCCTGGCCGAGAAAGCCCTGGCCGAGCAGTGCTACTTCGCCGTGTGCCGTCGCCTGCACAACTCGTTGAAGGCACGCCAGCGTTCCCACCGTCAGGTGCTGGACGAACTCAACGACAAGCTGGCCGACAAGTACATCTGCAACTTCTCGGTGTTCCAGAGCCTGCCGGACACCTGGGCCATCGACCAGGTCCTGCCGATCATCCCGCTGCACCGTCTCGACGAAGAGCCGCTGCGTCGTGCGGTACTGCAAGACCTGACCTGTGACTCCGACGGCAAGATCAACCAGTACGTCGACGAGCAGAGCATCGAGACCAGCTTGCCGGTGCACGCGTTGAAAGAAGGTGAGGACTACTTGCTGGGTGTGTTCCTGGTCGGTGCCTACCAGGAAATTCTTGGCGACATGCACAACCTGTTCGGTGACACGGATTCGGTGAACATCTACCAGAACGCCGATGGCAGCGTGTACCACGCCGGTATCGAAACCCACGACACCATCGAAGACATGCTGCGTTACGTGCACTTGTCGCCGGAAGAACTGATGACCCACTACCGCGACAAGTGCGCCAGTGCCCGCATCAGCGCAACCGAGCGCACGCAGTTCCTCGATGCCTTGCGTCTGGGGCTGACCCGTTCGTCTTACCTGTCTTCCTGAGGTAAGCGTCACGCTCATCAGGTCGTCTGAAAATTTACCGTTCGCTGCGGAAATTTCAGATGACCTGGTGCGGCAATTCTTCTGTTCCAGGCGAAATTTCCAGCATCTTCGACGACCCAACGCATTTGGTCTTCTTTTCGCGTAGGTTATTTCCTAATTTGTATTTCGGCACTCTACTCGGCCATGTCTCTCAGCGAGAATCCCCGGCCGCCCCTCCTGTAGAGAAACGCCGATGTTCAATCCAGTCAGCGAACCGTCATTTCGTCTGGATGTAGCAGGTCTGCCCGATTCCTTAGAGGTCCTGGTCTTTACCGGCAGAGAAGCCATCAGCGAGCCGTTCGTGTTCGACCTGGAACTGCTGATCGAAGACCCGGTGCTTGACCTTGCCAGTTTGCTGTATCGCCCTGCCTCGTTGCATTTCGGACCAGCCGGAAGCTACGTGCATGGACAATTGCATGAGCTCGTCCAGCGTGACCACGCCAGCGGACCCCGACTCTGCCAGGTGCGTCTGGGGCCAAAACTGGCTTGCCTGGCCCAGCGCTTCAGCCAGCGAATCTTCAGTGCCCGTTCAGTGCCGCAAATCCTCGACCAGGTCCTCAAGGAGCACGGCATTACCGGCAAGGATCGACGTCTGGAGCTAAGTGGCCAATACCCGCCCCGGGATTTTTGCACACAATATCGAGAGTCAGACCTGCAATTTCTCCAGCGACTGTGCGCCCAGGAGGGGCTTCACTACCACTTCGAACACCGGGCCCGGGGGCACTGTGTGGTGTTTGGTGATGACCGCCAGCATTTTCCAAGCGGCGAACCTGTGGTATTGCGCAGCGAGGGCGATCTACCGGCGGTGCGGCAGTTCGAACGTCGGCGTAGCGGTGGGACAGCTGTGCAGTGCGCCGAATGCCGGACGGACCTGGCGACCTTGCGCAGCGGTCGACTGATGCCGCTGTCCGGTCATCCGGTTGCCGATTGCAATCGGCTCTGGCTGCTGACCTGCGTTGAGCATTGGGGCAGCCAGGATACGACGACGCCTTACCACAACCAGGCCCGTGCCCTGCACTGGCCGGCACCCATCAAACCGCCCTGTGCGACGATCGAACCAAGGATGCATGGCCCGCAACGGGCGTGGGTCGTCG
Organism: Pseudomonas jessenii; assembly: GCF_002236115.1. GTDB lineage: Bacteria > Pseudomonadota > Gammaproteobacteria > Pseudomonadales > Pseudomonadaceae > Aquipseudomonas > Aquipseudomonas jessenii. The sequence goes on from NZ_NIWT01000006.1 coordinate 594,708, forward strand.
AGGTCGATGAGCCAAGCCCTGACCCGCAAAGGCCGGTACCGGTGCAATTCGACTGGCTTTATCAGGGCGAAGGGGCGACACCCAGTCATTGCTGGCTGCCCCTGGCCAGGCAGTTGCAGGGTTCGACGTTCACGCCGATACGGGAAGGGACTGAGGTGGTCGTGGGTTTTGTCGAGGGCGATCCCGATCAACCGCAGATAACCGGGGTGCTGCATGCGCCGGCAACGGTCGAGGTGACGGACGCCGACACCCCCCAGCCCGGCTGCACCCATGATGAGGGCCTGGAGCAATGGTTGCGCTCGGGGGAGCCATTGCTGATGTTGTGCCTGCTACCCGGTGGCGGCAGCTTCAACCATTGCGCACAGGCTTTGTGCACCTGTCGTCTGGCGACGCAGCTTGGCCAGAGCTCTGGAGCATGATTGCCACACGTACGCCCGAGGCACCCCCGCAGTGGTTGTTGCTGGATGTGCCGGGCACGCCGCAGGCGGGTGTCACACTTCGGCAAATGTTTGCCCAGGCCCGATGGTTCGGGTTGTTCGAAGGCACAGAGTGGCATGCGCTACATGAACAGGGGCCGGTCCTGGTCGATCTGCGCACCTGCCCGGCACTGGCCGATTTATGCATCGTCGACGGAAAACGCTGGCCCGGATTGCTGGTGGTCAGCGAGGCGGGCGCTTCGTCGTTGCTGGCGCATTTGCGGCGCATGCTCACGGTCACGCTTGGCCTGCACCGGGCCCTTCTGAGTTACTACAACCCAACCACGGCGAGTTATTTTTTCGATGCCTGCGATGCGGTTGAACTGAGTCGCTGGCTAGGACCTATCCACCAGTTACGCTGGTTCGGCGGTAGTTGGGCCGACCGCGCGATGGGGTGTGAGGGCTGGCAGCGCTTGTCCAGCCCGGGGTTGTCGGTCAGCCCGTTGGCAGTCGAGGAAAGCCTCAGCGTTGGGCAGCAGGGAAAATTGCAAACCTGCCTGCTCGAGCAGCATGCCTGGCGCTGGAACCGATCCACCGGTGTCGATTTTCCCCGCCTGTGGGCTCATGTGCAGGAGGGGATCGCGCTGGGGTTCAGCGAGCGCCCGGTGCTCGATGGCTGGATATGGCTACGCCTGCAGTATCCCGACGCGGCGCCCGTGCAGCCGTTGCCGGGCGGAACTCAACAGGAACGCCTCGATCACCTGCGAAACCTGTGGCAGAACGATCCACCCTGGCCATGAGGTCGAAATTGATTGTCGGGGCCACGCCCGATCAGTGAATACCGCCGGCGAACCAGCCATCGTTACGGCGCAGGCGCCAGGCGATCATGCCGAGGGTCAGGCTGCGCAGCAGCATGAACAACAGAAAGGTTATCCACAGGCCATGGTTGCCCCCGCCTTGCAGTGCCCAGCCGAAAGGCAGCACCAGCGCCACGGTCAACAGCATGCCGTTGCGCATCTCCCGGGCGCGGGTGGCGCCGATGAACAGGCCGTCGAGCAGGTAACTCCAGACGGCAATCAGCGGCAGTACGGCGAGGTAGGGCAGGTAGATGAACGCGGTGTCGCGCACACTTTGAATGTCGGTCTGCATCTCGATGAACAGATGCCCGGCGAACAGAAACAGCGCGGCAAAGCCCAGGCTTGCGAGCAACGACCAGCCACCGGCCACTACCAATGAACGGCGCAGGGCATCGCGGTTACGGGCGCCAAGAGCATGTCCGCACAGGGCTTCGACAGCGTGGGCCAGGCCATCGAGGGCGTGGGCGGTCAGCAGCAGGCCATTGAGCAAAAGAGCGTTGGCCGCGACCGTGGCGTCGCCCAGCCGTGCGCCTTGCACCGTGATCAGGAAGAACACCGATTGCAGTGCCAGGCTGCGGATGAAGATATCGCGGTTGACCGCCAATAATGGCCGCCAACTCTGCCACAGCGCCAATGCCGCCCAGACGATATGCCCGGGGTAGGCGCGCAGGGCTTTGCGGGTCATCAGCAAGCCGATCAGTGCGCCGGTCCATTCGGCAATCACCGAGGCCCGGGCAGCACCGACCACACCCCATTCCAGGCCGAGGACGAACCACAGGTTCAGGGCAATGTTGACCAGGTTGGTACTCAGCAAAATCGCCAGGGGTGCCCGGGCATTCTGGGTGCCGAGGAACCAGCCGACCAGTGCATAACTGGCGAGCGCCGCCGGCAGGCCGAACAGGCGGGTATGGAAGAACTCGCGGGTCAGCTGATCGAGCTCAGCCGACGGTTGCATGAAATGCAACGCGACCCCGCTCAAAGGCACGCCCACCGCACCCAGGACCACGGCCAGGCCGATGGCGAGCAGCAGGCCCTGCAACAGAATCTGCCGCAAGGCGGCACCATCCCCACGCCCCGCTGCCTGGGCGGCGAACCCGGTGGAGCCCATACGCAGAAAGCCCATGGCCCAGGCAAGGAAGGTGTACAGACTGGCCCCAACCACGACGGCGCCGAGTTGATGGGCGTGGGGCAGGTGACCGATGACGGTGCTGTCGACCAATGCCACCAGCGGTACGGAAATGTTCGAGAGAATCATCGGCGCGGCGAGTGCCCAGACCCGGCGATGGGTAGGGCGGTCGCGCCAGTCGGCGGTCAGGTTGGACATGCAGGCTCCTTGGAGGAGCGGGCATTGTAGCGGTGAAAACGGATTAGCTAAGTGAGCTCAATTCATAAAACACCAGAGATCCAATGTGGGAGCGAGCTTGCTCGCGATAGCGCTCTTTCAGTTGAATCAATTTTTGATGTGCCGCCGCCATCGCGAGCAAGCTCACTTCCACAGGTGTTCGGTGGGGTCAATGGATGATCCAGCTGAGCAACCACAGCCCCAGCACCAACCAGATGAAACCCATGATGAACGACGCATTGAGAAAGGCGCGGATCGCTGACCACAGCAGGATCAGGCCGAGGATCAAGGTCACGATGCTGATGACCGAGGTATCCATGCCCAGCGCCTGGGACAGGCCTTCGATGAAATTGCTGCTGGCGTTGCTCAACAGATTGAACAGACCACTGAGGCCATCAACGATGAAGCGGATGATCGAGCCGAGTACCTGGCCGAGCCATTCGGAAAAACCTTCTACCTGCATGAAGTGAACGTCCTGTTTAAAGAGAATTGAGTCTTGGGCTGTCGATCAGGCTGCCGAGTTCCCACAAGCATAGAGGGTTGCACAGAGAACATGCATCTTCTGCCCTTGCCTTCACCTGTGATCCCCCCGAAGCTATACGTCTTCAGGAGAGCCCGATGAACCTTGTTGAACTGACCGAACGCCTGCACGCCATCCGTGACCGCAATGACTGGCGGCAATTTCACAGCCCGAAAAACCTGGCCATGGCCGCGAGTGTGGAAATGTCCGAACTGGTGGAAATTTTCCAGTGGCTGACCGAAGACCAGTCACGCCAGTTGCCGGCGGACAAACTCGCCCACGCCGGGCAGGAAGTCGGTGACATCGTGCTTTATCTATTGCTGCTGTGCGGCGAACTGGGCCTGGACATGGACGCCGTGGTGCGCAGCAAACTGGCGGACAGCGAACGGAGGTTCAGCTGATGAGCGACCGTCATTTCGATCAACTGGCGACCCGTTTCGCCGAAAAAATCTACGGCGGTGCCAAAGGCGCGATCCGTCTGGCGGTGTTGCAGGCCGATCTGGCCGAAATCTTGCCCGACCGGCCGCTGCGCGTGCTGGACATCGGCGCCGGGCTTGGCCACATGTCGTTGTGGCTGGCACAGCGCGGCCATCAGGTGACCCTCGCCGAGCCTGCCGAGCCGATGCTCGAAGGCGCCCGCCAGCGTTTTGCCGAAGCAGGGCAGAGCGCCACGTTCATTCAGGCACCCTGGCAGGAGCTGCTCGGGCAACTCACCGAACCCTACGACCTGGTGTTGTGCCACGCCGTGCTGGAATGGCTGGCCGAACCTCACGCCATCCTGCCGGTGCTGCATCAGCTGACCAAGGCTGACGGCTGGCTGTCCCTGGCGTTCTACAACCGTGACGCGCTGATATATCGCAACTTGCTCAAGGGGCATTTCCGCAAGATGCGCAAGAACGACATGGCCGGCGAAAAGCAGAGCCTGACCCCGCAACAGCCCCTTGATCCGCGTGAGCTGGCGGCGCAACTTGAAGGTCTGTGGCAGGTCGAAACCATGAGTGGCGTGCGGGTTTTCCACGATTACATGCCGGTGGAATTCCAGGCCCGCGCCGAGCTGGCGGACCTGCTGGAAATGGAACTGGCCCACCGTCGTCATCCGAGCTTTGCCGGGCTTGGACGTTACTTGCACTGGATCTGTCGGCCAGTCTGATCGGAGCACGCAATGAAAAGTCATTCAGGTGTACTGGTGTTCTGCCTGGGGCTGGCTGCCTGTCAGGGCAGCAACCCCTATGTCGCCACGTCCAACCCATTGCCACCGGCGCCGCCCCAGGCCGCCAACACCTTTGACCGCAGCGCTTACCCGGCAGCCCCCCGTGACTATGGGCACTACCGCAGTTGGGCCTGGCTCGACGGGCATCTGCCACCGGGCACCGCCTGGGCCGACTCGGCACAGATCGCCGAAGCGGTCAGCAATGCGCTGGATCAACGCGGCTTGCGCCCGTTGCACGACAATCGCCCGGCCGACCTGTTTGTCAGCGCCGACCTGCGCCTGGAAACCCGTTTGCGCCAGGTACAGGACGACTATTACGGCGGCGGTTATGGTGGCTACAACGGCTACGGCCCTGGGTATGGCGGGTACGCCACCGTACCTGTCGTTCGTACCTATCAGGAGCAAGTCGTGGTGGTTCAGGTGGATATGTTTGACGCCAGGAGCGGCCAGCCGGTGTGGAGCTCCAGCGCTGAAACCGGCAACCGGGGCAGCGAAAGCGAGCGGGCCGATGCCATACGGGAGGCTGTGAAAAAGGCAATGTCGGCGTATCCTCCTAGTTAGCTTCTTGTAGATAAGAAGCATTCCGCAGGATCATGCCTTCAACCGGAGACTCATCATGTTCCGCCGTTTTGTTTTACTGGCAGTGGCCGCGCTGCTCAGTGCCTGCGCCGCCAACCAGGTCAATCATGACTTCGACGCCAGCCGCGATTTTGGTGCCTATCGCAGCTGGACCTGGAAAGAACCCGCCCTGCAATACCGTCCCGACGATCCACGGATCAAGAGCGACCTGACCGAGCAGCGCATCCGTCAGGCGGTTGCCGATCAACTGGATCAGCGCGGTCTGCGCCCGGCCGCCGCAGGCGCCAAGGGCGATTTGAATGTGCAGACCTACCTGATTGTCGAAGAGCGGCAACAACAGGTGACCACCAATTACGGTGGCGGCTGGGGTAACCCGTGGTATGGCTACTACGGCGCCCCCATGTATAACGAAACCCGCAACGTCAGCTACAAAGTGGCGACCATCCAGATCGACCTGCTCGATGGCAAGGACGGCAAACTGGTGTGGCGTGGCAGTGACGAACAGATACTCAGCCGCACGCCGAACCCGACGGATCGTCGCGATGCCATCTGGGAAACGGTCACGCGGATATTGGCCAACTACCCGCCGCACGCATCCTAGAGTCAGCCAGTCTCTCAACCCCTGTGCCCTACAGGGGTTTTTATGCCTGGCACTGGCGAGCCTGGGGATCGACCTGAACAAAGTCGAGGTGGGTGCCAACCTCAGTTGTCACTCGGGACGCCCATCCCTGGTGATCTGATCCGGCAGCACAATCGGCAGTTCTATGCAGAAACGCGCACCCTCGGTGGAGTTCCTGACGCTCAGCTTGCCGCCCATGTTCTCGACAATGTCATAGCTCACCGAGAGCCCCAGACCGGTGCCGAAGCCCACCGGTTTGGTGGTGAAGAACGGCTCGAAAATCCGCTCCAGCAAACGCGGGTCGATACCGCCGCCGTTGTCCTCGACCCACAGGCGTACCGAGTGTGTATCCCGTTCGGTGTACAGCGAAATCCACGGCTTGAACCCGGGCAGGGTTTCGCGCTTGCCGAGCAGCGCGTCCCGGGCGTTGACCATCAGGTTGATCAGTACCTGTTCAAGCTGATCGACATAGCCGCGCACCTGCACTTCAAAACCGGTTTCGCTGATGCGCAGGTCGACGCCTTTGTCGCGCAGGTCCTCGGACAACAGTGACAGCGTGCCTTCGATGGCCTGGACCGGGTTGAACGGTTGCTGCTCGGTTTCCGAGCGGCGGCCGAACACCCGCATGTGGTCCACCACCCGCGCGGCACGCTGCACTTGCGTGTCGATGCGCGTGAGCTTGTCGATCAGGTAATCGACCTGTACGTCGCCGTTGTTCAGGCGCTTGAGTACGTTGACGATAGCCATGCGCATCACGTTCAGCGGCTGGTTGATCTCATGGGCCAGGCCGGTGGCCATTTCTCCGAGGGTGGCCATTTTCGCGCTTTGTGTGAGCTGCTGCTGCGCGCGCCGCACCTCGGTGTTGTCGCGCCCCACGGCCTGGACCTCGAGCAACCGGCCCTGTTCATCGAACACCCCACGATCGGACCAGACCCACCAGGCGTGTTCGCAGCCGGGCAGTTGCAGGTTGATCTCGGCGGTGCTGACCGGAAACTCGGGGCTCAGTCGGTTCAGCCGCTGGATGAATGCAGTGCGCTGTTCCCCGGACATCCAGTCGCCCAGATTCACCCCCGGCAATTGCTCGGGTGTCAACTCCAGACAGGTGGCCAGCGGGCGGTTGCCGAAGGTCAGGGTCAAGTCCGGCTGGTAGCGGCAGATCATCGCCGGCGAGTCTTCCACCAACATCCGGTAGCGTTCTTCACTCTGCCTGACCTGTTCGGTGGCCAGGGTCGCTTCGGTGATGTCCAGCCACAAGCCCACGGCTTCCACCGGCAGGCCGAGGTCGTTGCGCAACAACTTCGCTTCATCCAGCAGCCAGTGATAGTCGCCGTGACTGTCACGCAACCGATAGCGGGCACGCACCGAGCCTTCACGCAGCAACAGCCGCGTGCGCTCGAAATACTGCAGTCGGTCGTCGGGATGCACCCGCTCCCCCAGCGCCCCGGGTGCGCAGTCGGCGAGGGTCCAGCCGAGCAGTGGCAACAGGCTGTCGCTGAAAAACACCGGGTGCAACGTACCGTCGACATAGCGCTGTACGTAAATCACCGCCGGAGAGCTGGCGATCAGATTGTCCAGGCGTGCATGGGCGGCGATGGCGCTCTGCTCCTGGTTCTTGATGTCGCTGATGTCGAGCATGAACCCCACCAGACGACGGTTTTTTCCCGCGCCCAGAGCCTGGCCTTGCAGGCGATACCAGGCGGGTGCGGGCGCACCGTAGGGGCGATACAGGCGCACGCACAGCAGCAGGGGAGTGCCAGTCTCCTGCAAGTCTTGCAGGCAGATGCGCAGCTCTTCGCGGTCGGCGGGATACACCTGATCGAGCCAGTCCTGCATGGATAAACGCGACATTCCAAGGTTCAGGGTAGTGGCCAGCGAAGGTGCCAACTGAACCTCGTCGCTGTCGCTGAAAACTTCCCACCAGCCTGTTCCCAGCAAGGCTTGCAGCGATTCCAGGCGTTCCAGTTGCAGGTGATGACGGTGCTCGCGCAGGCGCCCGAGCAAGGGACTGGCGAGCGCGGCGGTGATTTGTAGCCAGTCGCGTTCCGTGACATCGGGGGCGCGTTTTTGCGCCGTGAAGAAACCGCACAGCAACCAGGCGACCACCCCTTGCGCATCATGATAGGGCACGACGAAGCCATCGGTATTGCCGAACGTACCTTGCAGGCGCGGGTGTTCGCGCGGGATCAGGTGCTGCGGAGCCGAGCCGCTCAAACTGTCCAGCCCCGTGCCCAGGCGTTGACCGTTTTGCCACAGTTGCGGTGCATCCGGGGCCGCGTAGTGCTGTTGAATCTGCCAACCATGTTCCTGCTCATCGAGCAAGGCGAGGGCAATGCAGGGGATCTGAAAACGCTGGGCCAGGCTTTGCAGTTGCTCGGTCAGCACCTCGGGCAGGCGCGTCAGGCTGCACAGGCGCAACTGTTCGGCGATTTGCTGCGCCAGCACCTGGCATTGTTCGCGGTTGCGCGATTGCAGGCGCTCAAGCAGCAGGTCGCCGATGTCCAGCATCTGCAACAACCAGGTATCGGCCAAGGGCTGCACCCAGCCGCGCAAATGCAGCGGGGGGCCGTTGAGGCTGTAGAAGTCCAGGTCCAGGGTTTGCCCCTGCCAGTCCGCCGGCGAGCCTTCGATGATGAGGCTGCTGTGGGGCAACAGGAAGTCGAACAGATGCGGTGCCTGCTCGCTGGGGGGGTGCTGGGCCAGCAAGTGCCGCAGCGGACCGCTCAGTTGAACGACACGCCCCTCGGCATTGAGCTGCATCTGCAATCCGAAACTGTGCACCCGCGGTGCCTCTTGCGGCTCCGGCGGGGGCGGCGGATGGCGATGGAGCAGGCGCCCGAAGAGTTTGTCCCCGGCACTCAAAATTGCAGGCTCGCACTGGTCGTGAGGGTCGCCGGCAGATTCGGATGAATGGCGGCGGTCAGCAATCCCAGGGCGAACTCATTCGCGGCGGCACTTTTTTGTTTGTGGGGGAGGCTGGCTTTCATGAGTGCGTCTACCTTGACCATCACTGAGTAATGTCAGCATAGAATCATTCCGCCAAAATGGAGGTTTGGGTTGTGTACATATCCATTGCTGCGGTAACGGCGGCTGGCGGTTTCGCCCTTACGGCGAGTCCCTTTTGGCAAACGCCCCAAAAGTAACCAAAAGGTCTCGCCCCTTACGTACGGCCCCTCGCTTAGGCTCGGGGTTCCTTCGCTGCGGTATTCATCCGGGGGCATTGCCCTCCGGTCGGCTTCGCTTCGACCTGCATGCAATGAGTTCGACTGCGTCGAACGGCGCTGCGCGCCTGTCCCCGGATGAACACCTCCACTCAGCCTTCCGAGGGGGCGGGTGGATCAAGATCAAAAGCTGCAGGCGAGCTAACGCTCGGCCTGATGAGTGGTGAGAAGCAGCGGGTGTACGCCGACTTATTGTGGGAGCGGGCTTGCTCGCGAAGGCGGCCTGACAGCCGAACTGAATTTGGCGGATGTACCTCGACCCTGTGGGAGCGGGCTTGCCCGCGAAGACGGCCTGCCAGCCGATCTATTTCTTTCAGATGTACCCAGCCCAACTGTAGAAGCCTGCTCGCGATGACGTCCTTTCAGCCAACACATTCCTGTGTAGTTTTCCTCAAGTTCCGAGGAAACCTCCGACATGTTTTTCAGGTTGTCCGTCGGAAGCGCGATCTCTAGCCTTTGTCGGTCGCTGCAAAATCAGTGATCGGGTTTGGTCGCCCGGGTTTAGAATGGCGCACAGTGCCGCGTGAGCGGCATTTTTGTGCTTGCTTAATGGCGAGCTGTGCGTGGGAGGGCTTAGGCCCTGCCGGGTTTCCATTCCCTGGTCGACCAACCTGCGTACGGTTCGCCACCCTTCTGCTTGGTCGCAGTGATGGCGAACTCCAAATCCAAGAATGGAGCTTCACCATGTTCAAACCCACCCCAAATCCCCCCGAATCCGACGACGTTTCTCCCTACCAATCCCCTCACTCAAATAAATTCCACGAAGCCGCCGACCGCGCCCTCGATCACTACCTCAATCCGCCCAAGCCACCTGCCGTTCACAAACCCAGCACCATGTTCGTCATCGCCCCGGACATCGATACCGAGACCCTGCTGGCCCACGCCTGTGAGTCGCTGGCGTCGGCGAGTGTGATGGCGAGTGATTTCGCAGGTTTTCTGGAGGGCTCGCAGCGCAACACCCTGCTGGGGATTGCGCAGGTGATCATGCTGGGTGAGCTGGCGGTGAACCGGGCGTTGGATAATCTCGATCCACAAAACTAACCACGGAGCTTTTGTGGCGAGGGAGCCAGCACCCTCGCCACGTCGAGGTATCAGCTTTATCAGGCAACCGGCCGCCAATGCCCGACCATATGCTCCAGCTCCCCGACACCCACCAACTGAAAATCCCCGCTCGGCCCTGGCCCACTGGCCATTAACGTCACCTCACTGGGCAACCGTACCGGTTTCTTGAACTGCACCGCGATCTCGACATTCGCTACAGGCAGATGCCCGGCCAGCGCAGCCAACGTGCGTGCCTTGTTCCACAGGCCATGGGCGATGGCGGTCGGGAAGCCGAAGAGTCGGGCGCTGGCCGCGCTCAGGTGGATCGGGTTGTAGTCGCCGGACACCTTGGCGTATTGCCGGCCGATGTCCGAAGGCGCTTTCCAGTGCTCGACTTCGCTCAGGGCCAGGCTAGATACCAGGCTCTCTTCGAGCGGTTCACCCTCGAGTTTGACGCCGCGACAGAGCATCCGGCTTTCTGCTTCCCACAACGGCCCCAACTGATCGTCGAGGGTGGTCAGCAGATCGAACGTCGCGCCTTTGGCGTGGGGTTGCAGGTTCTGCACATGCACGCTGACGCGCACCCGATTCACTCCACCCATGGGACGCAGTACACGAACGCGATTGCTCAGGTGAATCAGGCCCAGTAGCGGGAACGGGAAGTCCCTGGTCGTGAGCAGTTGCATCTGCAAGGCAAACCCGAGGATGTGCGGGTAGGTCGGTGGCAGCAGGCCGTTGTCGGCGAAACCACAGACCTTGCGATAAGCCGCCAGGCGCTTGGGATCGACTTCGACCCAGCAACGCAAACCCGAATCGGGTAGGGTGGTGCCCGTGATTTTTCGCCGTGTCGCCGCTCGTGCGTACAATCCCGGCAGGCCGGGTTCGCGGTTGAGTGTGTGCCAGTCGGTGATCATCCTTAAGCCCCCAGAACGCTTTGCCCGCATACGCGCAACGCTTGCCCGGTGAACGCGCCGGTGCCCGGTTGCGCGAGCCAGGCCACGGCCTCGGCGACGTCCTGCGGCAGGCCGCCCTGGCCAAGCGAACTCATGCGGCGTCCGGCTTCGCGCAGGCCGAAGGGAATGTGCGCGGTCATCTGCGTTTCGATGAAGCCCGGTGCCACGGCGTTGATGCTGATGCTGCGCTCGTGGAGTAGCGGCGCCCAGGCTTGCGCCAATCCGATCAACCCGGCCTTGCTCGCCGCGTAATTGGTTTGCCCGCGATTGCCGGCGATGCCGCTGATGGACGCCAGCAGGATCACCCGGCCGTTGTCGTGCAGGGCGCCGCTGTCGAGCAGGGCTTTGGTCAGCACTTGCGGCGCATTGAGGTTGACCGCCAGCACCGCGTCCCAGTATTCCGGGGTCATGTTGGCCAGGGTTTTATCCCGGGTGATGCCGGCGTTGTGCACCACGATGTCGAGCCCGTCGGGCAGTTGTTCAATCAACTGCGCGGCGGCGTCTTCGGCGCAGATGTCGAGGGTGATGGTGCGCCCGCCGAGGCGCGAGGCGAGGGCTTCGAGATCGGTTTTGGCCGGCGGCACGTCGAGCAGGATGACGTCGGCACCATCGCGGGCCAGGGTTTCTGCAATGGCGGCACCGATACCGCGCGCCGCACCGGTGACCAGTGCCTTGCGCCCGGCGAGCGGGCGTGTCCAGTCGGTGACGGGCGTCAAACACGGATCCAAGCGAATGACCTGCCCGGACACGAAGGCGCTTTTCGGTGAGAGGAAAAACCGCAGTGGGCCTTCCAGTTGCCCCTCGGCACCTTCACCGACGTAGATCAATTGCAGGGTGCCACCGCTGCGTAATTCCTTGGCCAGTGAACGGCTGAAACCTTCCAGGGCACGCTGGGCACTGGCGGCGAACGGGTCGCGCAAGGTTTGCGGATCGCGCCCGAGAATCACCAGGTGCGCACAGTGGTCGAGGTTTTTCATCAGCGGCTGGAAAAACTCGCGAAGTTGCTTGAGCTGATCGGTGTGCAGCAGGTCACTGGCGTCGAACACCACGGCCTTGAGTTTCGGTCCATGGCCGGGAATCCAGGCCGTGGCCATCGAAGGCTCGGCGCCGTAGCTGTAGATTGCGTCGGTCAGACGGTTGGCGAAAGCGCTGACGTGTTCGGCCAACGGCCCGCCTCCAATCAGCAGGGCGCCTTCTACAGGTCGCAACCGGCCCGCTTGCCAGCGCTCCAGTCTGGTCGGTGTCGGCAACCCCAGGGCGCCGACCAGGCGATGGCCGATGGACGAATTGGCGAAGTCGATATAGCGGTCAGACATGGAACACGCTCCGAAAGCTGGGGATCAAAGTGTGGACCATGAATGGCGATCAGTCGTTCGATCCACGAGATAAGGCCTACGCTTGGTTACAGTGTAGGAGCGAGCCTGCTCGCGATGGCGATAAGTCAGTCGACATCAATGTAGCTGACAGGCCGCCATCGCGAGCAGGCTCGCTCCCACAGGGGTTAGTGTTTACATCAGGTCTTTTGTCAGGAGCTCTTCATGACCCAACTGCACCGCGTCGCGATCATCGGCGGTAACCGGATTCCCTTCGCCCGCTCCAACGGCCCCTATGCCACGGCCAGTAACCAGGTGATGCTCACCGCCGCCCTCGAAGGCCTGATCGAACGTTACAACCTGCACGGCCAGCGCATTGGTGAAGTGGTCGCTGGGGCGGTGCTCAAGTTGTCACGAGACATGAACCTCACGCGCGAGTGCGTACTGGGTTCGCGACTGTCGCCCGCCACTGTGGCCTATGACATCCAGCAGGCGTGCGGCACCGGGCTGGAAGCGGCACTGCTGGTGGCGAACAAGATTGCCCTGGGCCAGATCGACTGCGGCATCGCCGGTGGCGTGGACACCACCTCGGATGCGCCGATCAGTGTCAGCGAAGGCCTGCGCAAAATCCTCCTGCAAGCCAACCGCGCGAAAACCACCGGCGACAAACTGAAAACCTTCCTGCAATTGCGTCCCAAACACCTGATCCCCGAATTCCCGCGCAACGGCGAGCCGCGTACCGGGTTGTCCATGGGCCAGCATTGCGAGCTGATGGCCCAGACCTGGAACATCCCTCGCCAGGCACAGGATCAATTGGCGCTTGAGAGCCATCAGAAACTGGCGGCGTCCTACGCCGAGGGCTGGCACAACGACCTGATGACACCGTTCCTGGGCCTGACCCGCGACAACAACCTGCGCCCGGACTCCACGCTGGAAAAGCTCGCCGCGCTCAAGCCGGCCTATGAGAAAAGCGCCAAGGGCACCCTGACCGCCGGCAACTCCACGCCACTGACCGATGGCGCGTCACTGGTGCTGCTGGGCAGCGAGGAATGGGCCAAGGCACGCGGGTTACCGATTCTGGCCTACTGGCGTGACGGTGAGGCGGCGGCGGTGGATTTCGTCAACGGTGCCGAAGGGTTGTTGATGGCGCCGGTCTACGCCGTACCGCGCTTGCTCGCGCGCAATGGCCTGACCTTGCAGGACTTCGACTACTACGAAATCCACGAAGCCTTCGCCGCGCAAGTGCTGTGCACCTTGAAGGCCTGGGAAGATCCGGAGTACTGCAAAACCCGTCTCGGGCTCGATACGGCGCTGGGCTCGATCGACCGCAGCAAGCTCAACGTCAAGGGCAGCTCACTGGCGGCGGGGCATCCGTTTGCCGCCACGGGCGGGCGCATCGTCGCCAACCTGGCGAAGTTGCTGGATGCGGCGGGCAAGGGGCGGGGGCTGATTTCGATTTGCGCGGCGGGCGGGCAGGGCGTGACCGCCATTATCGAACGTTGAACAGTCGTAACTGTAGGAGCGAGCTTGCTCGCGAAGAGGTCATCAGCTTCAACATCCATGTTGACTGATCTACCGCCATCGCGAGCAAGCTCGCTCCCACAGGTTTTGTGCCTGGCTCAGATTATGTGAGCGACACTGAAACCTTGTGGGAGCGAGCTTGCTCGCGATGGGGCCATCAGCTTCAACATCAATGTTGACTGCCATACCGCTTTCGCGAGCAAGCCCGCTTCCACAGGTTTTGTGCCTGGCTCAGATTATGTGAGCGACACTGAAACCTTGTGGGAGCGAGCTTGCTCGCGATGGGGCCATCAGCTTCAACATCAATGTTGACTGCCATACCGCTTTCGCGAGCAAGCCCGCTTCCACAGGTTTTGTGCCTGGCTCAGATTATGTGAGCGACACTGAAACCTTGTGGGAGCGAGCTTGCTCGCGATGGGGCCATCAGCTTCAACATCAATGTTGACTGCCATACCGCTTTCGCGAGCAAGCTCGCTCCCGCAGGGTAATGGGGTGTGCCGGTTGATCAAGTACGGAACCTGCGCACCAACCCGTCCAGTTCATTGGACAACCCGGCCAGGCTCTGGGAGTCCAGGCGGGCCGAGTTGGCCAGTTCCGCCACCAACTGCGCATCGCCATGGATCTGGCTGATGTGCCGGTTGATGTCTTCAGCCACCTGATGCTGTTGTTCCGCCGCCGTGGCGATCTGGGTGTTCATGTCGCGGATCACGTCCACCGATTCGCGGATCTGCCCGAAGCTGTTGCGGGCCTCGCCGATGCGCGTCACCGATTGCTGGGACACTTCCAGGCTGGCGTGCATCTGTTGGGTCACCTGGCTGGTGCGTTTGGCCAGGTTGCCCAGCAGCCCGTCGATTTCCGCCGTGGAGTCGGCCGTGCGCTTGGCCAGGGCCCGCACTTCGTCAGCCACCACGGCAAAGCCGCGTCCCTGTTCACCGGCCCGGGCCGCTTCGATCGCGGCGTTCAGCGCCAGCAGGTTGGTCTGTTCAGCGATCGAGCGGATGGTCCCCAGGATCGACTGGATGTCGTTGCTGTCGCGTTCGAGCTGTTGCATCGACTGGGCCGACTGTTCGATTTCCTGGCTCAGGCGATCCACGCTGTTCACCGCCGCATCGATCTGCTGCTGACCTTCGCGCGCCTGGCGCTGGCCACTGTCGGCAGACTCCGCCGCCTGGCTGCAAGAGCGCGCGACTTCGTTGGCGGTGGCGACCATTTCGTGGAACGCCGTAGAGACCATGTCCACCGCTTCACGCTGGCGTCCGGCGGCTTCGGCCATGTCGCTGGAGACCTGAGTCGAACTCTTGGACGTGGCGAGGATTTTGCCCGCCGCGCCGCCGATGTTCTGGATCAGGTTGCGAATCGCCGTCAGGAACTGGTTGAACCAGTTGGCCAGTTGCGCGGTTTCATCGTTGCCGCGGATTTGCAGGTTCTGGGTCAGGTCGCCTTCACCCTGGGCGATGCCTTCCAGGCCGCTGGCCACGCTGCGGATCGGGCGCACGATGAGGCTGGCAAAACTGGCGCCGACGATGGCGAAAATGACGGCCAGGACGGCGGCGATGATGGCGATCAACCAGGTCAACTGGGTCGCGGAGCTCATCACGTCGTCCTGTTTGATCAGGCCGATGAAGGTCCAGCCCAGTTGCTCGGACGGCCAGACGTTGGCCATGTAGTGCTCGCCGTTCAGCTCCACTTCCACCAGGCCCTTGCCGGCCTTGGCCAATTGTGCGTAGCCGTCGCCAAGGGTGCTCAGCGGTTTGAAGTTGTGTTCCGGTTGTTTCGGGTCCACCAGGACCATGCCGGTGTTTTCCAGCAGCATCAGGTAGCCGGTTTCACCGAGCTTGATCTGTTTGACGATTTCGGTGAGCTGCTTGAGCGTCACGTCGATGCTGACTACGCCGCCGTTGGTGCCCAGCTTGTTGTCGATGGTGCGCACGGTGCTGACATAGGTCGCGTCATCCTGGGCCCAGTAGTAGGCCTCGGTGCGAAACGGCTTGCCCGGTTTGGCCTGGGCGGCCTTGTACCAGGGGCGCTGGCGCGGGTCGTAGTTATTCAGCTTAGGATCATCCGGCCACGACACATAGCCGCCCGCCGCCGTGCCGAGGATGGCATAGGCGTAGGCAGGGTGGCTGTTGCCCAGATCCTGGAGCAGGGCGAAGACTTTTTTGTCAGCCTCCCCCTGAGGGACGCTTTCGGCGTTGGCGGCCATGTAGGTCTTGAGGCTGTCGTCGGAGTTTCGGATCAGCGGCTGCTTGGCCAGGTAATCGACGTTCTGGCTGATGCCGTCAAAGAACAATTGCATGGCGTTGCTGACCTGACGAATCTCGCGGGCACTGCCGTCGACGAATTCGTCCCTGGCATCACTGCGCAGGTTCAGCACAACGAGGGTGGCGACCAGCACCACGGGCAGGCAGGCGATGATTGCAAACGCCCAGGTCAACTTCTGTTTGATGTTCATCCGCGCTCCAGATTTTCTTGTAGGCCCACGCAGTGCAGATGACTCGCGGTTTATTGGCAGCCGTAAACGTTCTTGGTCAACCCGGGTCCTTGAGTGCGGCATCGCTATTATTGGGGGAGCGATTGTCGGACAAATCACTTTGTCACTTAGGACTTCGGCTGTTATCGGAGGAAATTGAGGTCTGTTGGGAAAAATCCTACGGAAGGTATGAACTGTGGTGTCAGCTTCTGTCGCAATTGCCCTCAATGCCCCTGCACAACAAGTGAGGCAGGCTCGGCTATGATCTGGAACGACCATGGCGGTCGTCGGTTTTACCTGATGAGAACGGTACATTGTGTGCATCTGCAATGTTCATAAGTCGGCAACCCCTCCCCCCCGTGAGTGGATTGCCGTATAACGAATGACTTTCGCGTGTTTGGTAATAAAGGACCCACAATAAAAGCTGATGAAGACTCCAAAACGCATTGAACCCCTGATCGAGGACGGTCTGGTCGACGAGGTGCTGCGCCCACTCATGAGTGGTAAAGAAGCAGCTGTTTATGTGGTGCGCTGCGGCAACGAGTTGCGTTGCGCGAAGGTTTACAAGGAGGCGAATAAACGCAGTTTCCGTCAGGCGGCCGAGTACCAGGAAGGCCGCAAGGTGCGCAACAGCCGTCAGGCCCGTGCGATGGCCAAGGGCTCCAAGTTTGGCCGCAAGGAAACCGAGGACGCCTGGCAGAACGCTGAAGTGGCGGCGCTGTTCCGTCTGGCCAGTGCCGGAGTGCGGGTGCCAAAGCCGTTCGACTTCCTCGAAGGCGTGCTGCTCATGGAGCTGGTGGCCGACGAATACGGCGATGCCGCGCCGCGCCTGAACGATGTGGTGCTGGAACCGGACCAGGCGCGCGAGTATCACGCGTTCCTGATTTCGCAGATCGTGCTGATGTTGTGTACCGGTCTGGTGCACGGCGACCTGTCGGAGTTCAACGTGCTGCTGACGCCGACCGGCCCGGTGATTATCGACCTGCCGCAAGCGGTGGATGCGGCTGGCAACAACCACGCGTTCAGCATGCTGGAGCGGGACGTGGGCAACATGGCGTCCTATTTCGGGCGGTTTGCGCCGGAGTTGAAGAAGACCAAATACGCCAAGGAAATGTGGGCCTTGTACGAGGCTGGCACCTTGCACCCGGCCAGTGTCCTGACCGGCGAGTTCGCCGACACGGAAGAGCTGGCCGACGTGGGCGGAATCATGCGCGAGATCGAGGCCGCGCGCCTGGATGAGGAGCGCAGGCAAGCCGTACGCGCGGCGGACGATGCGCCGCCGGGCAAGACCGAAGAACCGCCTCCACCGTGGATGCAGTGATCGGTTAAAGAAAAACCCGGCTTCGGCCGGGTTTTTTGTGCGCCACCCAAATCCCCTGTAGGAGCGAGCCTGCTCGCGATGACGTCGGCACATCCAACATTGATGTGTCAGATACACCGCTATCGCGAGCAAGCTCGCTCCCACAGGTTTTTGCGGTGACCTGCAATCACGATGGGGCCGGGGTGACACAACAACCCGACTCCAGACTCTTGAGAATCGGGCAATCCGGCCGATGATCGCCCTGACAGTGCTCAACCAGGTCCTGCAAGGTGTCGCGCAACTGGCCGAGCTCACGGATCTTCTGGTTCAACTCATCGATGTGCTGGCGGGCCAACGCTTTCACATCGGCGCTGGCGCGTTGGCGGTCTTGCCAGAGGGTCAGCAACTTGCCGACTTCTTCCAGGGAAAACCCCAGGTCCCGCGAGCGTTTGATGAACGCCAGCGTGTGCAGGTCGTCTTCGCCGTATACCCGGTAGCCGCTGTCGGTGCGATGGGCTGCCTTGAGCAGGCCGATGGATTCGTAATAACGGATCATCTTTGCGCTCAGGCCGCTGTGGCGGGCCGCTTGGCCGATGTTCATCGGTTGTCCTCCAGGTCCTTGGGTTTCCAGGTTTTCAACAGTAGCGCATTGCTCACCACGCTGACGCTCGACAACGCCATGGCCGCACCGGCCAACACCGGGTTGAGCACGCCAAACACGGCCAGCGGAATGCCGATCAGGTTATAGACGAAGGCCCAGAACAGGTTCTGCCGAATCTTGGCGTAGGTCTTGCGGCTGATCTCCAATGCGGCCGGCACCAGTCGTGGATCGCCGCGCATCAGGGTGATGCCGGCCGCGTGCATGGCGACGTCGGTGCCGCCACCCATGGCGATGCCGATGTCGGCGGCGGCCAGTGCCGGGGCGTCGTTGATGCCGTCACCGACCATCGCCACCACCCCGGTCTGTTTCAGTGCGGCGACCGTGGCGGCTTTGTCCGCCGGCAGCACTTCGGCATGCACATCGTGGATGCCCAGGGCCTGGGCCACCACGTTGGCGCTGCCACGATTGTCGCCGGTCAGCAGATGGCTGCTGATGTTTCGTGCGCTCAGTTGTTGCACCGCTTGCAGCGCGCCGGGCTTGAGGGTGTCACCAAAGGCGAACAGGCCCAGCACGTGGGGTTCGGGGGATTGTTCGATCAGCCAGGACAAGGTCCGGCCTTCTTTTTCCCACGCGATCGCCGAGTCGGCCAACGGCCCGGCACTCAAGCCGCTGTCTTCCAGCAGGCGACGATTGCCCAGCGCCAGGCGACGCCCTTCGAGGTTGCCGGCGATGCCGCGACCAGTCAGGGACTGGCTGTCGCTGACATCGGCCACCTTCAGTCCACGCTCGGCGCAGGCATCCAGAACAGCCTTGGCCAACGGATGCTCACTGCCGCGTTGCAGGGCGCCGGCCAATTGCAGCAGGCTCGCCTCATTACCGTCGATGGCACTCAGATGAGCAATGCGCGGGGCACCGGAGGTCAGGGTGCCGGTCTTGTCGAACACCACCGCGCTGACTTCATGGGCTCGCTCCAGTGCTTCGGCGTCCTTGATCAGAATTCCGTAGCGCGCCGCCACGCCGGTGCCGGCCATGATCGCCGTCGGTGTGGCCAGGCCCAAGGCGCATGGGCAGGCGATTACCAGCACTGCCACTGCGTTGATCAGTGCGGTTTCCATCGGCGCGCCATACAGCCACCAGCCGATCAGGGTGGCCAGGGCAATCAGCAGTACGGTGGGCACGAACACCTGGCTGACTTTATCCACCAGTTTCTGGATCGGCGCTTTTGCGGCCTGGGCGTCTTCCACCAGGCGGATGATCCGCGCCAGCACTGTTTCCGCACCGAGGGCCTGGGTACGCACCAGCAACCGGCCTTCACCGTTGATCGCGCCGCCGGTGACCTTGTCGCCGGGCTGCTTGGGCACCGGCAGGCTCTCGCCGCTGATCAGGGCTTCGTCGGCGTGGCTCTGGCCTTCAATCACTTCGCCATCCACCGGGAAGCGTTCGCCGGGTTTGACCATCACCAGGTCATTGAGGCGCAGGGCGCTGATGGCGACGTCTTGCTCGTGACCATCGGTCACCCGAATCGCCCGTTCCGGACGCAAGGCTTCGAGGGCTCGAATGGCGCTGGCAGTCTGGCGCTTGGCGCGGCTTTCCAGGTACTTGCCCAGCAGCACCAGGGCGATCACCACCGCCGAGGCTTCGAAATACAGATGTGGCATGCGCCCGGCGGCGGTGGCCCATTCGTACAGGCTCAAGCCATACCCGGCGCTGGTGCCCAAGGCGACCAGCAAATCCATGTTGCCGGCCCCCGCGCGCACGGCTTTCCAGGCGGCGACGTAAAACCGTGCGCCGAAGATGAATTGCACCGGCGTGGCCAAGGCGAATTGCGCCCAGGCCGGGAGCATCCAGTGCATGCCGAATGGCTGTAGCAGCATCGGCAATACCAGCGGCAAGGCGAGGGCAATGGCGATGATCAAGGCCAGGCGTTCGCGGTGCAGGCGCTGTTGCTGATTGTCGGTTGGCGGGTGTTCGGCTTCCCAGACGCTGGCGCTGTAGCCTGCCTTTGTCACAGCGGCGATCAAGGTCTGCGGATCGATCTGGCCAAGCAGTTCAAGGTGGGCGCGTTCGTTGGCCAGGTTGACGCTGACGCTTTTCACTCCGGCCACCTTGCCCAGCGCACGCTCGACGCGACCGATGCAGGATGCGCAGGTCATGCCGTCGATGCTCAATTCCAGGCTCTGTTGCGGCACGCTGTAGCCGGCCTTGGCCACGGCATCTATCAAGGCCGGCAAGCTGTCGCCGGGTGCCTGGACCCGCGCCTGCTCAGTGGCGAGGTTGACGCTGACGGCACTGGCGCCAATGACTTTGCTCAAGGCGCGCTCGACCCGCCCGGCGCAACTGGCGCAGGTCATGCCGGCAATCGGCAGGTCGAACGTGGTGGATTCGGACATCGGTCGCACTCCCTGTAGTAGATGACCACAGGATCAACCTTGCCATGCTGGCAAGGTCAAGCGCCAATCTTAAACGTGCCGCTGATCCCCTGTGGGAGCGAGCTTGCTCGCGATGGCGGAGTACCGGTCAACAGAATTGTTGAATGTAACGGCCTAATCGCGAGCAAGCTCGCTCCCACAGGGGGTATAGATGTCAGTAGCCGAGACCGGCGCGCTTGAGGTACATCCCTTCCTGCGTCATCGCGATCCGGTACTTGAGCACATCGCCGGCCTTGAGCTGGATATCCTGCGAACCCGGCGCGAGCATGCCCGGATTGCAACCCGGCATCTGGCCCGGCAGCAGTTTCAGGCGTAGCGAGACGATGCCCGGCGGCAGGTTGAACGAGGTGCTCTGTTCCTGAAACAGCCGCGCTGCCAGTTGATCCTGGATGTACACGCCGATTTCGCAACTGGTCGCGACTTCCAGGCGCTCGCGGGAAATGATCAGCACGCCATAATCCTGACTGGCAGCATTGGCCGAAGGCACGGCGGCGAAAAGGCTGAGAAAGCCAAACAGGCTGAAAACTGACCAGCGCATGGCTGAATCTCCTGAGTTTGAGTCATTGATGGACGCAGCTTGGCCGAGCGTCGCGCCGATTGCCAGCCCGGCAGATCACTTCAGAACTTGACCTTGCCATGGTGGCAAGCTCGAAACTGGGTTCAACCCTCGGAAAAAGGAGTCATCCCATGCAAGTGTTCAACGTCGAAGGCATGTCTTGTGGTCACTGTGTCAAAGCCATCACCCAGGCGCTCCAGGCCAAAGATCCGGCAGCCAGTGTGCGGGTCGATCTGGCTGCCAGGGAGGTCGGTGTCGAAAGCGCGCTGACCGCCGAGCAGGTGATCGAGGCGATCAGCGAAGAGGGTTACGGCGTCAAACTGGCCTGAATTTGATAGTTAGCGAGCTACCGGAATGTTCAAGGCGTCCGTGCGCGGCTAGACTGTCGGGCTGCCGACTTCTGCCCCACTGGATGCCTGATGAACTTCCGTACCATTCTGATTCTCGGCGCCTTGAGCGCTTTCGGTCCGCTGGCGATCGATTTCTACCTGCCGGCCTTCCCGGCCATGGCCCTGGCTTTCGGCACGGACGAAAATCACGTCCAGATGACGTTGGCGGCCTACTTCCTCGGCTTGTCCATCGGTCAGTTGGCCTATGGTCCAGTGGCGGATCGTTTCGGGCGACGCATTCCGTTGCTCATCGGTGTCGGTTTGTTCACCGCTGCTTCCGTGGCGTGCGCCTATGCGCCGAACCTGGAATGGCTGATCGGCGCGCGTTTCATCCAGGCGTTGGGCGGTTGCGCGGGGATGGTGATTTCCCGGGCGGTGGTCAGCGACAAGTGTGATGCGGTGGGGTCGGCGAAAGTCTTTTCGCAGCTGATGCTGGTGATGGGACTTGCTCCCATCCTTGCGCCATTGCTGGGTGGGTTGTTGGTCAACACGACAGGCTGGCAGTCGATCTTCCTGGCACTGACCGGTTTCAGTGCGCTGGCGGGGCTGGCGGTTGCGACGGGATTGCCGGAAAGCTTGCCGGCTCACATACTGCGTCAACCGCTGTCCGGTGCGCTGCGTCAGTACGGTCGGTTGCTGGCCGATCCTATATTTCTTGGCCATGCCTTGACCGGGGGCATCGCCATCGCCGGGATGTTTGCCTACATCGCCGGTTCGCCCTTCATCTTCATCAAGCTCTACGGCGTTGCGGCCGAGCATTTCGGCTGGCTGTTCGGCATCAATGCGGCGGGCTTCATTCTGGTGGCGCAGGTCAACGCGCGGTTACTGGCCAAACGTGGCCCGATATTTTTGCTGGCGCGCGCGGTGTGGGTTTATCTGGCGGCCGGTTTGACCCTGCTCGCTGTCAGCTCTCTGCACACGGCACAATTGTGGCCGCTGCTGATTCCATTGTTCATCTGTATCGCCAGCCTCGGTTGCATCAGCCCCAACGCGGCGGCTTGTGCGATGAGCGGGCAGGGCGCACGGGCCGGCAGCGCGTCGGCGCTGCTCGGTTGCCTGCAATTCAGCGTGGCTGCCGGCGCCTCTGCGCTGGTGGGCGTGTTGCACGACGGCAGCGCCGTGCCGATGGCCATGGTCATCAGCCTGTGTGGAATTCTGGTGGTGAGCGCGGCGGTGCTCACCCGGCGTTTGCAAAATGCCCGGGCGCTGGCGCAAGCCCGGGTTTGAGGCCGGAGTCAGCCGGCTGCGCGCTGCGTGAGGAGGACGGGAATCGGGTGAGGGGCCTGGATGCGGGCTTCAAGGGTACGCGTGAAAGCGCGAGCTTCTGCTTCGCTGCGGAACGTCACAGCATGTTGGTCAAGACGGACTTGCCACTGGGATTTTGCCAGTTCTTTTATCAGGATCTTCACAGCTGATCACCTCTCGTAAAAGACGTTACGCAAAAGAATGCCTCGCAGGAGATTCGATTGTAGTCCCGTACACGGTCACCATTGTGACAAGGATCAACTGTCTGACTGACGGTTTGTAACTAAAAAAAACACGGCTTTTCGAGGGCGCCCACAGAGGTTGTCCGCGACCGGAGCGTCCCGGTCGCAGACGGAAAACAGCAGAAAGCGATGAAATCAGTGGCGGTTTTTTCAGCGCTTCAGAACCCTTCCAATACAATCTTGCCCTTGGCTTTGCCGCTTTCCAGTAGGGCATGGGCACGGCGCAGATTGGCCGCGTTGATCGTGCCGAAGTGTTCGCCCATCGTGGTTTTCAGTGTCCCGGCATCGATCAGCCAGGCGACGCGATTGAGCAGGTTGTGCTGTTCGATCATGTCCGCGGTTTCAAACAGTGAACGGGTGTACATGAACTCCCAGTGCAGTGACAGGCTCTTGCGCTTGAGCTTGGTCACGTCCAGCGACTTGGGGTCATCGATCAGCGCCAGTTTGCCTTGGGGCGCCAATGCCTCCACCAATTGGTCCAGATGCTGGTCGGTCTGGGTCAGGCTGGCGACGTGGGTAACCTGATCCACTCCGGCACGCTTGAGTGCTTCGCTCAGTGGCTGGCCATGGTCGATCACCAGGTCAGCGCCCAGCTCCTTCACCCAGCTTTGGGTCTGCGCACGCGAAGCGGTGCCGATGACTTTCAGGGCCGTCAGTTGATGAGCGAGCTGCGTAAGAATCGAGCCCACGCCACCTGCCGCGCCGACGATCAACAGGCTCTGGCCTTCATCGGTTTTGCCTTCGCGCACTTGCAGGCGCTCGAACAACAGTTCCCAGGCCGTGATCGCGGTAAGCGGCAGGGCAGCGGCTTCGGCGAATCCGAGGGTCTTGGGCATGTGGCCGACGATGCGTTCGTCCACCACATGCAACTCGCTGTTGCCGCCCGCCCGCGCGATGGAGCCGGCGTAAAACACCTGGTCGCCGACCGAGAACAGCGTCACCTCACTGCCCACGGCCTTGACCACACCGGCCACGTCCCAACCCAGCACTTTGGCCGCGCCGCCTTCGGGCTGGACGTTCTGGCGCACCTTGGTGTCCACCGGGTTGACCGAGATGGCTTTGACTTCCACGAGCAAGTCGCGGGGGCCGGCAACCGGCTCTGGCAGCTCTATGTCTTGCAGAGCCTTGTTGTCGCTGATCGGCAACGAGGCGTAGTAGGCAATGGCTTTCATGGGCGGCTCCTGAACACTAATAAAGAAGGGATTCGATGGGGCAGATGATTGGCTATTTCTCCTGAAGATAAAACCGGCTAAAAGAGCAGTCTCTTTCAATTTTTTTTTGATAATCGGTGTTCTTGATGCTGCGTTTCGATGACTTGCAGTTGTTTGTCCGGGCGGCGGACCTGGGCAGCCTGTCCGCCGCCGCGCGGGGCATGGACATGTCGGCGGCGGTGGCCAGTGCGGCGCTCAAGCGCATCGAACAGCAACTCGGCGCCCGTTTACTGGCCCGTTCTACCCGCAGCCTGCGCCTGACCGCCGAAGGCGAGGGCTTTCTTGAATACGCCCGCGCGGCCCTGAGCAATCTCGACGAGGGCCGGCGATTGCTGGCCAGTGGTCAGGACCAGGTCAGCGGGGTGCTGCAACTGTCGGCGCCATCGGACTTTGGCCGCAACCTGCTGCTGCCCTGGCTCGACGAGTTTCAACGCGAGCATCCGAAACTCACCGTGCGCCTGCTGCTGGGGGACCGCATCGCCGACCTGTTTCGCCAACCGGTAGACATTGCCCTGCGCTACGGTGAACCGGAGGACTCCAGCCTGGTGGCGCTGCCCATCGCCCCGCAGAACCGACGGGTTTTGTGCGCCGCTCCCGGCTATCTGGCCCGGCATGGCGAGCCGCGGCAGCTGGAGCAACTGGCACAGCACAATTGCCTGTTGTACATGCTCGGTAGCCGGGTCCACGATCACTGGAGTTTTCACGACGGCAAACGCGAAGTCAGCCTGACCGTCAGCGGCGATCGTTTCAGCGACGATGCCGATGTCGTGCGCCTATGGGCGGTGGCAGGTGCCGGGATCGCTTACAAATCCTGGCTCGATGTGGCCGCCGATGTAGTGGCCGGCCGCTTGAAGGTGCTGATGCCGGAGCTGCTCTGTGAGCGCGCACCGTTGAATCTGTTGTGCGCCCATCGCGCACAATTGAGTAAGCCGGTGAACCTGTTGCGTGAAATGCTTGCCAGACGATGCGCCCTTTTGAGCAGTCAATTTCCAGGCTTTTCGGGAATCGATCATTAGTCGCACGAAAAAAGAGAAATTTCCCTCAGGAACGATCACCACCTACGCCGGGTGGAGGAAAGGATCCGCCGACCAACCCGCATATACTAGCGCCCTCATCATGTAAGTAGCGTCGATCCCCAATGGTGGGTCCACGTTCGAGTCGGCCCGGCTGCACGGTCATCCTTCTGACCTTCGCAGCATCGGCCGGGCAGCGCAAATGGTTGAGCAAGGCGTTGCCGGGCTTATGGCAGTTTCCACGGATTGGCCGACGACACATTACTGGTCAAGATTTCTCTGGGCAGTAGACGAAACGATTCAACAGGGAGTGAATACATGGAACATGCACCTTGCATCAGCCAGATCGCCACGTTGCTGGCTGACCCAAAGCGCAGCGCAATGATGTGGGCCTTGATGGATGGTTCGGCGCGAGCAACCGAAGAGTTGGCATTGCTGGCCGGCCTGTCATCGTCGTCGGCCAGTGCACACTTGGGCCGTTTGTCCGCCGGAGGTCTGCTGAAGGTTGAAAACCGCGGCCGCAAACGCTTCTTCCGCCTGGCCGCTCCCGAGGTCGGAGCGGCAATCGAAGCACTGGCCAGCGCGACCTTCGCCAGCGCACCCCAGGATATTCCGGCCGTATTCAAGCGCAATGCACCTCTGGTCAAACCCCGGGTGGTGCGGTCGCCATTGTTGAGTGCCCGACTGTGCGACGATCATTTGGGGGGCACCCTGTCCGCCGATCTGTATCAGCGGCTGCTGGAGGCAGGCTGGATCGAACACTTTGATCAGCGGGTCACGGTCACGCTCAAGGGCGCGACAGAGTTGGCGGCACGGGGAGTGTTCATCCAGGCGCTGGCCCATCACAACGGCAGGGTTGCCTGCGCCTGCCCCGACTGGAGCGAAAGGCGCCCGCACATGGGCGGCTCGCTGGGCGCGGCATTGTTGCAGCTGTTCATGCAGTCGGGGTGGTTGAGCCTGCCCAACGATTCCCGAACCTTGCAGGTGACGGCCTCCGGGCAACGGGAAATTCATCGCTTTGCCAGTGAGTCCGAACTGGAAATGGCGTTGTAGGAGCCGGCATGCCGGCGATGGCGGCCTCTCATCCAGCATCAATACTGGAGGTGATGGCCTTATCGCTGGCAAGCCAGCTCCTGCAAGGTTTGCGTTTGCCTTTAGGGTTTTACCAACCGCGCATCGAGACTGTTCTGCGCCAGGCGCTTGGCCTGATCCTGGGTCATGCCCAGATGGGTGTGCAACGCATGGAAGTTCTCGGTGACATAACCGCCGAAATACGCCGGGTCATCGGAGTTCACGGTCACTTTCACGCCGCGTTCCAGCATGTCGAGAATGTTGTGCTGCGACATGTGATCGAACACGCAAAGCTTGGTGTTCGACAACGGGCACACGGTCAGCGGGATCTGCTCGTCGATGATTCGCTGCATCAGGCGCTCGTCTTCGATGGCGCGCACGCCATGGTCGATGCGCTGGATTTTCAGCAGGTCGATGGCTTCCCAGATGTACTCGGGCGGGCCTTCTTCGCCGGCGTGGGCGACGGTCAGGAAGCCTTCGTGGCGGGCACGGTCGAACACGCGCTGGAACTTGCTTGGCGGGTGGCCCATTTCGGAGCTGTCCAGGCCCACGGCGACGAACGCATCGCGGAACGGCAGCGCCTGGTCGAGGGTTTTCTGTGCTTCGTCTTCGCTCAGATGGCGCAGGAAGCTCAGGATCAAACCACTGGTGATGCCCAGTTGCTGTTCACCATCCTTGAGCGCGGCGGCGATGCCGTTGAGCACCACTTCGAACGGGATGCCACGGTCGGTGTGGGTCTGCGGGTCGAAGAACGGTTCGGTGTGAATCACGTTCTGCTCTTTGCAGCGCAGCAGGTACGCCCAGGTCAGGTCATAGAAGTCCTGGGACGTGCGCAGCACATCGGCACCCCGGTAATACAGATCGAGGAACTCCTGCAGGTTGTTGAAGGCATACGCCTTGCGCAAGGTTTCGACGTCGCTCCATGGCAAGGCAATCTTGTTGCGCTCGGCCAGGGCGAACAACAGCTCCGGCTCCAGCGAGCCTTCCAGGTGCAGGTGCAATTCTGCCTTGGGCAGGGCGTTCAGCCAGTCGTACATAATTCTTTTCTCATCAGGTGCAATGGTCGCCATTCTACAGAGGGTTGCCGCAACAATTGGTAAAACCTGACCAGGCGGTTGATCACACCGCTTCCGGTTCCCGTCGATAAGCGTAGGTATCGGCGAAGCGCGAGAGCAGGAACTCGGCGCAGGTGGTGGCCGGGTATTTCGCCGGGTGCAATGTGTCCTGACATCCGGGCAGGCATTCGATGCGGGTATCCGGGTGCGGCTCGGCGAAGAACGGCATCGAATAACGATCCACGCCCAGGGGGCTGATCACCCGGTGCGGCGTCGACAGGTAACGGTCGTTGCTCCAGCGCGCCATCATGTCGCCGAGGTTGACCACGAACGTACCTTCGATCGGCGGCGCGTCGATCCATTCGCCTTTGACGTTGCGTACTTGCAAGCCACCGGCGGCGTCCTGATAGAGCAGGGTGATGCAGCCGTAGTCGGTGTGCGCGCCGGCACCTTGTTGCTCTTCGGAACTGGCGGTGTGGCGCGGCGGGTAATGGATCATCCGCAGCACGCTGACCGGCTCATTGAAGCGCGCGTCGAAGAAATCACGCTCAATCCCCAGCGCGATGGTCATTGCCCGCAACAGCGTTTGCGCGAGGTCTTGCATGTCGACGTAGTGCTGCTCCATCAGCGCTTCCCAGCCGGGTATGGACGGATGGCGATTGGGGCCGCGCAGGGGCTTTTCCGCCAGTACGTCAGGGTGCTCGGCCGGTAGGTGCAGGCCCATGTCGAAGGTTTCTTTGAGGTCGCTGGGTTTGCTCGGGTCCAATTGCTCGGTGGCAATGGCGCCGTAACCGCGATGGTGACGGGTCTGGGTGATGTCGATCTTGAGCTTTTCGGCGGTAGGTTGGCCGAAGAAGCGTTTGGTGCTGTCGAGTAGTTCGTCGATCCGCTCAGTGCTGATCGGATGGCCCTTGATGTAGAAGAAACCCCACTCGCGGCAGGCGAGGTCGATTTGTTCGGCCACCGCTGGCCAGGCGGATGGATCGTCGCTGTAGAGCGGGGTGATGTCGATGATGGGGAGGCTGTTCATGGATTGTCCTGAAAAAACGCAGACTGGAAAACACTGAAGAACCCTGTGGGAGCGAGCTTGCTCGCGATGAGGCCAGCACAACAAACATCTTTGCTGACTGAAAGTCCGCCATCGCGAGCAAGCTCGCTCCCACAGGGACGGTGTTTCAGCATTGGAGAATTACTTCGGAATCTCGGCCTTCATGCCTTCCACGTAGTAATTCATCGACGCCAGTTCCGCCGTGGTCGCACTCTCGCCCGCCGGGATTTTCTCGACCCCGGCCTGATCCTTGATCGGCCCGGTGAACAGTTGCAGCGCACCGCTCTTGATGTCGGCGATGAGCTGCTCGGCTTCGCTCTTCACCGTCGCCGGTACCAGGTCACTGATCGGCAGCTCAACGGTGCCCTCCTTCAAACCGCCCCAGTAGTCCCGGGATTTCCAGTCATGGTCGAGCACGCTTTGGGTTGCTTGAACGTAGTGCGGCCCCCAGTCATTGACGATGGAGGTCAGCACCGCTTTCGGCCCGAAGTGTGCCATGTCCGAAGCGTAGCCCACGGCATACACGCCGCGACGTTCGGCGGCCTGGATCGGCGCGGGACTGTCGGTGTGCTGGAACACCACGTCCACGCCCTGATCGATCAACGCGTTGGCGGCGTCCGCTTCCTTGCCCGGATCGAACCATGAGTTGACCCACACCACCTTGATCTCGGTGCCGGGATTGTATTTGTTCAGGGCCAACTGGATGGCGTTGATGTCGCGGATCACTTCCGGGATCGGGAAGGAGGCGACGTAGCCGACCTTCTTGGTCTTGGTCATCTTCGCTGCGAGGAAGCCGCCGACGTAGCGGCCCTCGTAAGTGCGCGCCAGGTAAGTGCCCAGATTCTTGTCCTGCTTGTAGCCGGTGGCGTGTTCGAAGGTCACCTTGGGAAACTGTTTGGCAACTTTCACCGTCGGGTTCATGTAGCCGAAGGAGGTGGTGAAGATCAGGTCGTAGTTGTCCTTGGCCATGTTGCGGATCACCCGCTCGGCGTCGGCGCCTTCGGCGACGTTTTCCACGTAGTTGGTGGTGATCTGCGAGCCGAATTTTTCCGCGAGTTCCTTGCGCCCCTGTTCATGCTGATACGTCCAGCCGTGGTCACCGATCGGACCGATATAGACGAAGCCGACTTTCAGCGGATCGGCAGCTACGGCGGTCAGGCTGGCGCTCAAACCGATGGCCGCCGCAACGGCGCAAAGCAGCTTCTTCAACGGGCGTTTGTGCATGAATTGAAACTCCATTTTGTTGTGAGGTTGGCTGGGCTCTCGGGCTTGCACAGGGCAATGCAAGTTGCTGACCAACAAGACAACAAAATTGGAATCCACGGTGATGCCATCGCGAGCGGGCTCGCGACAGGTCCTTCAAGTCCGATAACAGTGCGTGTCCTTGCACAGCTGCCACCCACTGGTGCGCCAATCCACAAAACCAATGTGGGAGCGGGCTTGCTCGCGAAGGCGGTGTGTCAGTCACATAAATATCGACTGATACAACGCCTTCGCGAGCAAGCCCGCTCCCACATTTTTTACTCGGTGTTCGTCAGACTCCTGCAATCAACTGCCGTGCCGCCTGGCTGTGATCAGCAATCAACCCCTTCAGATCCAGCCCCTCGACCTGCCCGTCGATCACCCGCCACTTGCCGCCGACCATCACTCGATCCGCGCGATCAGCACCACACAGCAGCAACGCCGACACCGGATCATGACTGCCGGAGAAACGCAGTTCATCGAGCTTGAACATCGCCAGGTCAGCCTGTTTGCCCACCGCCAACTCGCCAATATCGGTACGACCCAGCAGGCTCGCCGAACCCTTGGTCGCCCAGCCCAACACGCGCTCCGGGGTGATCTTCTCGGCGCCATAACGCAGGCGCTGGATGTACAACGCCTGACGCGCTTCGAGCATCATGTTCGAGGCATCGTTGGATGCCGAACCGTCCACGCCCAAACCAAGCAAGGCACCAGCATCGGTCAACTCGATGCTCGGACAGATGCCCGAGGCCAGGCGCATGTTCGAACTCGGGCAATGGCAAATACCGGTGCCGGCGGCGCCGAGGCGGGCGATTTCATCCGGGTTGAAATGGATGCCATGGGCCAGCCAGGTGCGCGGGCCGAGCCAGCCAACACTGTCCAGATAGTCCACGGTGCGCAGGCCGAAGCGTTGCAGGCAGAAATCTTCTTCATCGAGGGTTTCTGCCAGGTGGGTGTGCAGGCGCACGTCGAGTTTGTTCGCCAGTTCGGCGCTGGCCGACATGATTTGCGGGGTCACCGAGAACGGCGAGCACGGTGCCAGGGCGATCTGGATTTGCGCGCCGTCACCGCGTTCATGGTACTCGGCGATCAACCGCTGACTGTCGGCGAGGATCACTTCGCCTTCCTGCACGGTCTGTTGCGGCGGCAGGCCACCGTCCTTTTCACCGAGGCTCATGGATCCGCGCGTGAGCATGGCGCGCATGCCCAGTTCACGAACGCTCTCGACTTGCACGTCGATCGCGTTTTCCAGGCCTTCCGGGAACAGGTAGTGGTGGTCGGCGGCGGTGGTGCAACCGGACAGCAGCAATTCAGCCAGCGCGACCTTGGTGGCGAGAGCGAGTTTTTCCGGGGTCAGTCGTGCCCAGACCGGGTACAGGGTTTTCAGCCACGGGAACAGCGGCTGATTGACCACCGGCGCCCAGGCGCGGGTCAGGGTTTGATAGAAGTGGTGATGAGTGTTGATCAGGCCCGGCAGGATCACATGTTCGCGGGCATCGAACACTTCATTGCACGGTGCGGACGGTTGTTGACCGGCGCCGAGTACTTCGACGATCAAACCGTCTTGCAGCACCAGGCCGCCACGGGCATCGAGACCATTGGACGTGAATATGGCGAGGGGATTTTTTAACCAGGTACGGGTCGCAGGCATGTTGGCCGGCTCCTCTGAAAGTTGGGTTCAGGGTTGCCAGCTCAGTGTTGCCCTGTCTGCTGATCCAGGTTCGCCGGGGAGGCGAGGTGCGAAGTGTCGATCAAAACGGTCCGGCGGGCAAGCCCAACCCGACAGGCAGATGCAACCCGGCGGTATTACCAGGGAATGGTTTCGCCCCGGTAATTGATGAAGTGATGCCCACCCTTGCCGACATACGCATTCACCTGATCGACCAGGCCACGGGTGCTGGTTTCCACGTCGATGTCCGCGCCTTCACCACCCATGTCGGTTTTCACCCAGCCCGGGTGCAGCGACAGCACGGTGAGCCTGGTTTCGCCCAACTGAGTGACGAAGCTGTTGGTCATGGAGTTCAACGCCGCCTTGCTGGCCTTGTACAGTGCCAGTTCCGGCGCATCGGGCATGGTCACGCTGCCCAGCACCGAACTCATGAACGCCAGCACGCCGGTGTCCGGTCGCAGTTGCTCGACAAAACTCTGGGCCAGGTTGATCGGCGCCACGGCGTTGGTGAAAAACAGCTGACCGACTTCGGCCATTGTCGCGCCACCGTTCGGCGTCTGGACATCCGGCCCCTTGACCCCGGCATTGACGAACAACAGGTCAAACACGTCGCCCTTGAGTTGTTGGCTCAGGGCGGACACCGCTTGCTGATCGTCCATGTCGAGCTTTTCGATCCGCACCTTGCCCAAGGCCTGCAAGGCTTCGGCTTTTTGCGGATCGCGCACGGTGGCGGTGACTTGCCAGCCATCGGCCAACAGGGTTTTCACCAGCCCGAGGCCAAGCCCCCGGGAGGCGCCGATGATGAGCGCGGTTTTTGCCTTGGACATGAGTGGCTTCCTTGAAAATTCAGAGTCGTGGATTCAATGGACACTGTTGCCCGAGCCGTTGTTGCAACTCTTCGCGCAGTGCGCCGAGTTCGGCCATGCGGGCTTCGATCAGTTTGAGTTTGTCTTGCAGCAGTTGCGTGACGGCGCTGTCCGGATCGGGCGATTGCCAGATTGTAGCGACGCTGTTGCCGATCTCGCCGAGGGTAAAGCCCAGCCGTTGCGCGGTCTTGATGTACTGCACCAGTTGCACCATGTCTGGCGGATAGTCGCGATACCCGTTGGCGCTGCGTTGCGCCGCAATCAATCCGCGCTGCTCGTAAAAGCGCAGCGTGTCGCGGCTGACGGCGCTGGCCTGGGCTAATTCACCGATGCGCATCATGACGTCTCGAGGGGGCTTGACCCTGGAGCATACTCCAGGCTTTAGCCTTATTGCTCCCTGAATTGATGGAGCAATGTCGATGTGGACTACAACGCAATATCGCCGGTTGGTGCAAGGCAGTGCCTGGTATGACCTGATCGTGACGGTCGCGTTTGTCACGCCGTGGAGTTTTGCGGCGTTGCATGGGATTTTGACGTGGGTGAGTCAGGCGTTGAGTTTGCCCGGTGAGCTGCCACCGTTCGAGCCGGTGCACATGTTGATGGCGAATTTGTTGGGCTCGATTGTGTGCGTATGGGCGGTGTTGCGGATTCGTGATCCGCAGCAGGTTTATGGGCGGTATGACGCCGTGGGCAGATTCCTGTTCTCGGCCTGGCAGGCTTATGCCCTGATCCATGGCGCGAGTTCGCTGCTGGTGGTTTTTCTGGTGTTTGAATTGGCGTGGGGCGTGGCTCAGGTGTTGCCTGTTCGGCAGCCATCGCGAGCAAGCTCGCTCCCACAGGGTCTGCGCCAGACACATTAATTACGCAAGATGCGGTTATGTGGGAGCGAGCTTGCTCGCGATGAGGCCAGACCAGACAACCACTAATGCCCGGCCTGCCAAGGCTGTCCCAGCGACACCGGCGCATACAACCGTGTGCGCACCGCATCCCGGGACAGCAGCACCAGCACCCCAATGGTCGCGACATACGGCAACATCGCCAGCAGACTCGACGGAATCGCCAGCCCCAGTCCCTGCGCCACCAGGTGCAGGATGCTGGCGAGCCCGAACAGGTACGCGCCGAGCAGCAGGCGCCACACCCGCCAACTGGCGAACACCACCAGCGCCAGGGCAATCCAGCCGCGCCCGGCGCTCATGTTCTCCGCCCACATCGGCGTGTAAGCCAGGGACAGGTAAGCCCCGGCCAATCCGGCCATCGCACCGCCGAACAACACCGCCAAGGTCCGCACGGCCAACACCGGCAAGCCCATGGCGCTGGCCGCATCCGGGTTTTCCCCGACCGCCTGAATGATCAGCCCGACGCGGCTTTTCAGAATCACCCAGGCCACTAATGCAAACAGCGCGAACGACAGATACACCAGCAGATCCTGGGCAAACAGCATCCGTCCGATCAGTGGGATTTCACTCAGATAGGGAATCGCCACCGGCTCGAATCCCGCCAGCGGCTTGCCGACCCACGCCGCACCGACGAAGGTCGACAGGCCCACGCCGAAAATCGTCAGGGCAAGACCTGTGGCCACCTGATTGGCGTTGAACACCAGTGCCACCAGGGCAAACAGCGACGACAACAGCATCCCGGCGAGCATTGCCAGCAACACGCCGAGCCACAGGTGACCGGTATTGAACGCGACGATGAAACCGATCACCGCACCAAACAGCATCATGCCTTCCTGGCCCAGGTTGAGGACGCCGCTTTTCTCGCAGATCAGTTCCCCCAGCGCCACCAGCAACAACGGCGTACCGCAGCGGACCATGGCGTAGAAAATATTGCTCAGCAGATCGATATCCATCACATCGCTCCTGTTTGTACGACGGTGGATTGCGCGCGGCGGGCCCAGTGCAGGTTCAAACGCGGTCGGTAGAGAATCAGCACATCACTGGCCAGCAGGAAAAACAGCATCATGCCCTGGAACAATTGGGTGATCGCTTGCGGCAGGTTCAGGCTCATTTGTGCGCTTTCGCCACCGATGTACAGCAGCGCCATCAACAGGCTGGAAAACAGGATGCCGACAGGGTTCAGACGACCGAGAAATGCCACGGTGATCGCCGCATAGCCGTAGCCCGGTGAGACCTGCGGCACCAGCTGGCCGATGGGACCGGTGACTTCGCACACACCGGCAAGCCCCGCCAGGCCACCGCTGATCAACAGCGCGAGCCAGATCAGGCGCTTCTCGCGAAAGCCGACGAAGCCGGCGGCACGCTTGTCCAGCCCGAGCACTTTGATCTGGAAACCGACAAAGCTTTTCTGCAACAGCACCCACACCGCCACCAACGCGAGCAGGGCGAAGTAAACCCCGGCGTGGACCCGGCCATCGTCCATCAGCAGCGGCAGGCGGCTGGCGTCACCGAACATCGCTGACTCGGGGAAGTTGAACCCGGCGGGATCTTTCAAAGGGCCGTGAACGCAGAACAGCAGCAGATTCAGTGCAATGTAGTTGAGCATGATGCTGGTCAGGATCTCATTGGCGTTGAAGCGCGTGCGCAGCCACGCCGTCAACCCGGCCCACGCAGCGCCCGCCAGGGTGCCGGTAAGCAGGATCAACACCAGCGCCCAACGGCTTTGCATATCGATGATGTTCACCGCCAGCGCACTGCCGGCCAGCGCACCGAGCAGCAGTTGACCTTCGGCACCGATGTTCCAGATGCGCGCCTGATAGGCGACGGCCAGGCCCAATGCGCAGAGCAGAATCGGCAGGGCTTTGACCAGCAATTCGGAGACGCCGTACAGGTCGCTGACCGGTGCGATCAGCAAGGTGTGCAAGGTCAGCAACGGGTCATGCCCGAGCGCGATAAACAACAACGATCCACAGCCCAGGGTCAGTGCAGCCGCCAGCAACGGCGAGCACCACAGCATCAGGCGCGATTGCTGGCCGCGAGGTTCAAGAGAAAGCAGCATGTGACACTCCGTTAACGCGTGGCGGATGCGAGTGATTGGGGGGCGCCGAACTGGCCGGCCATCCAGCCGCCGACATCGCTCAGGCGGGTGTCGACGGTAACGTGGAGCGCCGACAGCCGACCGCCGCACAAGGCGCCGAGCCGGTCGCTGATCTGGAACAGCTCGTCCAGGTCTTCGGAGATCACCAGGATCGCCGCGCCGGCATCGCGCAAGGCAATCAAGGCGCGGTGAATGGTGGCGGCGGCACCGACGTCCACGCCCCAGGTCGGGTGTGCGGCGACCAGCAGTCTGGGTTGCTGAAGGATTTCCCGACCGAGGATGAATTTCTGCAAGTTGCCGCCGGACAGGCTGCGGGCCGGCGCCTGGCTATCGGGTGTCTTGACCCCGAAACGGCGGATGATTTCCTCGGCCAGTGCTTCGACTTTGCCGCGCTGGATCAGGCCGTTACTCACCAAGCCGTGCTGGAAAGCAGTCAGCAGCGCGTTGTCCGCCAGGCTCAGTTCCGGCACCGCACCATGACCCAGGCGTTCGGCGGGGACGAACGCCAAGCCGAGTTGGCGGCGAGCATCGGGACGCAAATGGGCGACTGGTTCCTTGCCAAAACGGATCGTCGCGCTGGCGTTGCGGGGCAGCAGTGCTTCGCCGCTGAGCAAGGCCAGTAACTCATCCTGGCCATTGCCGGCGACACCGGCGATGCCGACAATTTCACCGCGGCGCACTTCAAGGTCGATGTTGGCAAGCGAGCAGCCGAATGGGTCCGGGTTGTGCCAGGACAATCCACGGACATCAAGGCACGCATCACCTCCGGTAACCTTCGGATAGTCAGCGATCAACTCCGCCGCTTCACCGACCATCAAGCGCGCCAGTTGCTGGTCCGAACACTCGGCCGGCACGCAATGCCCGGCCACCCGACCGCCTCGTAAAACCGTTGCGCTGTGGCACAACGCACGCACTTCCCCGAGCTTGTGGCTGATGAACAAAATGCTGCAGCCTTCGGCGGCGAGTCGGCGCAGGGTAACGAACAAGTCATCGGCC
Organism: Pseudomonas jessenii; assembly: GCF_002236115.1. Lineage (GTDB taxonomy): Bacteria > Pseudomonadota > Gammaproteobacteria > Pseudomonadales > Pseudomonadaceae > Aquipseudomonas > Aquipseudomonas jessenii. The sequence goes on from NZ_NIWT01000006.1 coordinate 630,694, forward strand.
TCTTGCGGCGTCAGCACCGAAGTCGGTTCATCGAGAATCAACAGGCGGATGTCCTGCATCAGGCAGCGAATGATTTCCACCCGCTGCCGTTCACCGATCGACAGGCTGTGGACAAGTCGCTCCGGTTCCAGCGTCATGCCGTAGCGCCGGGACACTTCGCGAATCTTCGGCTCAAGCTGTTTGGGTGTGCCTGCCGCCGAGCCCATGGCCAGGGCGATGTTCTGTGCCACGCTCAGGGTTTCGAACAGCGAAAAATGCTGGAATACCATGCCGATTCCCAAACCCCGGGCCTGGGCCGGATTGCGCAGGCTCACCCGCTGACCTTGCCAGATCACCTCGCCGGAATCGGCGTGGGTAACGCCGTAGATGATCTTCATCAGCGTGCTTTTGCCCGCACCGTTTTCGCCGAGCAGGGCATGGATCTCGCCAGGGGCAATGGTCAGGTCGATGGCATCGTTGGCCAGGCAGCCGGGGTAGCGTTTTGTGATTCTGCGCAGTTGCAGGCGCGGAACTGGGTCAGGGATTGGAGCGTGATTGGGCATGACAGGCTCAGTGCTGTTGGACTTGTGCCTGTGGATAAAGCAATTTTCTGGCCACTAGGTCAGGAAAATCTCGAAGTCCTGCGACCAGAGGCGTTCAGTACGCAGCTTTCAAATGTGCCACGCACAACCCGGCACCACATGGGGGCAATGGCGCAAATCAAGCCCCGCTTTTGCTCGTGCGGTTTTGCTCAAAAAATGAGCAATCGACCACAAGCCATACCGCACACGGCGCCGAGACGGCCATGAACGGGTTATCCACAGATTGCTCCACAGTATTTGTGTGCAAGCTCACAGCACGGGCATAAGCACTGAGTGGCTACTTCTAAAGGCGATAAACCGCTGTAACTATTTGTTTTTATTTGAATTTGACGTGCTTGATGGCTGATTGGACGAAAATTGAGCAAAGTCCGCAAAGCCGCATGACAAAAGGGTTACAGCGGTATGTGCTCAGGTTATCCACAGGCGGGTGCACAGCAGATGTGGGCAAATATGGAATAAGTGAAAAAGCGGCGTGCCCCAAAAAATTGCAGCCGGTGCTGAAGCCTTTTAGCGCCGTAACAAAATTCGCCCGCGACTCAAATCGGCCAGTTGTGACTGTAAGGTGTCGATTTGCGCATCGCCTACGGCCAACTGCAACTCGACACCGTTGGCGGTGAAGCTTTCATCCACAACCAATCCACCTGCCTCCGCTACCCGCAGCTTGACCAGAGCCAGCTCGGCAAATCCGCAAGCGCAACTCAGCGGCACTCGGCTGATCAGCTCAAACTTTGGTGCCGCTTGCAGGCATTTGTTCGCACCACCGCCATAGGCCCGGGCGAGTCCGCCGGTACCCAGTTGGATGCCGCCATACCAGCGAATCACCAGCACCGCGACCTGATCGCAATCCTGTGCCTCGATCGCCGCCAGAATCGGCCGGCCGGCCGTACCACCGGGCTCGCCATCATCGGTGCTGCGGTACTGATCACCGAGCTTCCAGGCCCAGCAGTTGTGCGAGGCATTCAAGTCGCTGTGCTGTTCAATGAACGCCTGGGCCTCGGCCGGGCTGGAGATCGGCGCGGCGAAGGTAATGAAGCGGCTCTTGCGAATCTCTTCGCGGTATTCGCAAAAACCGCTGAGGGTAAATGGCATAAGTGCTTAGATGGCAGGTTTCAGGCCGCAGCCCTTGAGAATGATGCGGATCAGGTTATCCCCGGCGTCTTCCATGTCCTGTTTGGTCAACTTGGTACGTCCGGTGACGCGGCAGATCTGCGTGGCGAAGTCGGCGTAGTGCTGGGTGCTGCCCCACAACAGGAAGATCAGGTGCACCGGATCGACCGGGTCCATTTTACCGGCGTCGATCCAGGCCTGGAACACGCCTGCACGACCCTGGAACCAGGCGCGATAGTCTTGGTTGAAATACTCGGTCAGGCACTCGCCGCCGCTGATGACTTCCATGGCAAAAATCCGCGAGGCTTGCGGCTGGCGCCGGGAGAACTCCATTTTGGCGCGGATGTAGCGGGTCAAGGCTTCGGTCGGATCGTCCTCGGCGGTGAGGGTGTTGAACGTGCTGTCCCACAGCTCGATGATGTTGCTCAGTACCGCCACGTACAAACCGAGCTTGTTGGTGAAGTAGTAATGCAGGTTTGCCTTGGGCAACCCGGCATTCTGGGCGATGGTGTTCATGCTCGTGCCTTTGTACCCGTGACGGGCGAACTCGTCTTCGGCGGCCTTGATGATGGTCTCTTCGTTTTTCTGACGAATGCGGCTGACGTGTTTTGCGCCGTGGGCTGGGACTTCAAAGGTCATAAGCACTTCCGAACGAGTGGGTGGGACGGCCAGTGCGTTGATAACGTACCCACCGGTTTCAGACAAGACCTCACACAATAAAACACTGCACCGCAATCTAATGTGGGAGCGGGCTTGCTCGCGAAGGCGTCGTCCCAGTCAATACTCATGTGACTGACACACCGCCTTCGCGAGCAAGCCCGCTCCCACAGTTTTCAACGCGTCGCGGCCAGGCTCTCGAGAAAACTCTCCAGCACCAGATGCGGTCTGCGTCCCTTGCGTGTGACCGACGCCAGGCTGAGGTCATAGAAGCGTGTTTTTTCTTTCAGCGCTCGCAACCGGCCTTGCTGTACCCAAAGACTCGCGTAGTGATCCGGCAGGTAACCGATATAGCGTCCGGTCAGGATCAGGAAGGCCATGCCTTCGCGGTCCGAGGCGCTGGCGGTGCAATTGAGCGCCTGATAATGGGCCTGGATTTCCGCCGGCAAACGAAAGGTCGGGGCGATGGCGTCCTGGCTGTTCAGACGCGTGTCGTCCAGTTGTTTGTCGTCGACATAAAACAGCGGGTGACCGACCGCGCAGTACAACAGCGATCGCTCGCTATACAGCGGTTGATACTCCAGCCCCGACAATGCGCTGGCCTGCGGTACCACGCCGACGTGCAGGCGACCGTCGAGTACGCCTTGCTCGACTTCATTGGGCGCGATCATGCGGATCTGGATCTGCACGTCCGGGCCGCGTTCTTTCAATTGCGCGAGGGCATGGGTGATGCGCATGTGGGGCAGGGTGACCAGGTTGTCCGTCAAACCGATGATCAATTCGCCGCGCAAGTGCTGGTGCAGGCCATTGACCTCGGTGCGGAAGCTTTCCAGCGCACTTAACAGCTGCAATGCCGATTGATAGACCTCGCGGCCTTCCTCGGTCAGGGAAAACCCGGCACGTCCCCGTTGGCACAGGCGCAGGCCGAGGCGTTGCTCCAGATCGCTCATCTGTTGGCTGATCGCCGAGCGACCGATGCCCAGCACGGTCTCTGCCGCGGAGAAGCCGCCGCATTCCACCACGCTGCGGAAAATCCTCAGCAGGCGAATATCAAAGTCGCTGACCTGGGCCAGCGGATCGGGACGGCGAGTACTCATGCGGGTTACTCAAAGTTTAGTAGTTGGCTGACTGAACATTAGAAAAGTTGGATTTCACCGACTTTATCCCCGTGGCAATTTAGCTGCAACAACGGTTTTCAATCCTTACGCCGCTTATTGCCTTGCGAGGTTACGCCCATGAACCAGCCTGAAAACGCACCGACTTCCCTGGCCAGCCAGCTCAAGCTCGATGCTCACTGGATGCCTTACACCGCCAACCGCAACTTCCAGCGCGACCCACGGCTGATCGTTGGCGCCGAAGGCAGTTGGCTGATCGACGACAAAGGCCGCAAGGTATATGACTCGCTCTCCGGTCTGTGGACCTGTGGCGCCGGGCACACTCGTAAGGAAATCCAGGAAGCGGTCGCCAAGCAACTGGGTACCCTCGATTACTCGCCAGGTTTCCAGTACGGCCATCCGTTGTCCTTCCAGTTGGCTGAAAAAATCACCGACCTGACCCCGGGCAACCTCAACCACGTGTTCTTCACCGACTCGGGTTCCGAGTGCGCTGACACCGCTGTAAAAATGGTCCGTGCTTACTGGCGCCTGAAGGGCCAGTCGACCAAGACCAAAATGATCGGCCGTGCCCGTGGCTACCACGGTGTGAACATCGCCGGCACCAGCCTCGGTGGCGTGAACGGCAACCGCAAGCTGTTCGGTCAGGCGATGATGGACGTCGATCACCTGCCGCACACTTTGCTGGCAAGCAACGCTTACTCCCGTGGCATGCCGGAGCAGGGCGGTATCGCCCTGGCTGACGAGCTGTTGAAGCTGATCGAACTGCATGATGCGTCGAACATCGCGGCGGTATTCGTCGAGCCATTGGCCGGTTCCGCTGGCGTGCTGGTGCCGCCACAGGGTTACCTCAAGCGTCTGCGTGAAATCTGCGACCAGCACAATATCCTGCTGGTGTTCGACGAAGTGATCACCGGTTTCGGCCGTACCGGCACCATGTTCGGTGCTACCACCTTCGGCGTGACACCGGACCTGATGTGCATCGCCAAGCAAGTCACCAACGGTGCGATCCCGATGGGCGCGGTGATTGCCAGCTCCGAGATCTACCAGACCTTCATGAATCAGCCGACGCCTGAATACGCGGTTGAATTCCCCCATGGCTACACCTATTCCGCGCACCCGGTGGCTTGCGCCGCTGGCCTGGCAGCACTCGACCTGCTGCAAAAGGAAAACCTGGTACAGAGCGTGGCCGAAGTCGCACCGCATTTCGAAAATGCGCTGCACGGCCTCAAAGGCACCAAGAACATCATCGACATCCGCAACTTCGGCCTGGCCGGCGCGATCCAGATCGCTCCACGTGACGGCGACGCGATCGTGCGTCCGTTCGAAGCCGGCATGGCGCTGTGGAAAGCCGGGTTCTACGTACGCTTCGGCGGCGACACCCTGCAGTTCGGCCCAACCTTCAACAGCAAGCCGCAGGACCTGGATCGTCTGTTCGACGCGGTCGGCGAAGTGCTGAGCAAGATCGACTGATTTGACAACACACCTGTAGGAGCGAGTTTGCTCGCGATGGACGTTAACGATGATGTGGGCTGCCTGGATGAACACAGCGCCCTCACCATCTTCGCGAGCAAGCTCGCTCCTACAAAAAGCATCTATATAGCAGGCGCTCTTTAACGGACGCCTGTGGACAACTTTTCAGGAGCTTCCATGAGCGTTATTCCGCATTTGATCAATGGCGAACTGGTGACCGAGAACGGTCGCGCGGTTGATGTGTTCAACCCGTCTACCGGTCAGGCAATTCACAAGTTGCCGCTGGCGACCCGCGAAACCATCCAGAGCGCCATCGACGCGGCCAAGGCTGCATTCCCGGCCTGGCGCAACACGCCGCCGGCCAAGCGTGCCCAAGTGATGTTCCGCTTCAAGCAACTGCTGGAGCAGAACGAAGCGCGTATCGCCCAACTGATCAGCGAAGAGCACGGCAAGACCCTGGAAGATGCTGCCGGTGAATTGAAGCGCGGCATCGAGAACGTCGAGTTCGCTTGCGCGGCTCCGGAAATCCTCAAGGGCGAGTACAGCCGTAACGTCGGACCGAACATCGACGCCTGGTCTGACTTCCAGCCGCTGGGCGTGGTGGCCGGTATCACTCCGTTCAACTTCCCGGCCATGGTGCCGTTGTGGATGTACCCGCTGGCGATCGTCTGCGGTAACTGCTTTATCCTCAAGCCTTCCGAGCGTGACCCGAGCTCGACGCTGCTGATTGCACAGCTTCTGCTGGAGGCTGGCCTGCCCAAAGGCGTGCTGAGCGTGGTACACGGTGACAAGACTGCGGTGGACGCATTGATCGAAGCGCCGGAAGTCAAAGCGCTGAGCTTTGTGGGTTCGACGCCGATTGCCGAATACATCTATTCCGAAGGCACCAAGCGTGGCAAACGCGTCCAGGCCCTGGGCGGTGCGAAGAACCACGCTGTGCTGATGCCGGATGCAGACCTCGACAACGCCGTCAGCGCACTGATGGGCGCGGCTTACGGTTCTTGCGGCGAGCGTTGCATGGCAATCTCGGTAGCGGTGTGCGTGGGTGATCAGGTGGCCGATGCACTGGTGGCCAAACTGGTTCCGCAAATCAAGGCGCTGAAAATCGGTGCCGGTACCAACTGCGGCCTGGACATGGGCCCACTGGTGACTGGCCAGGCGCGCGACAAGGTCAGCGGTTATGTAGAAGACGGCGTAGCTGCCGGCGCGACACTGGTGGTGGACGGCCGTGGCCTGACCGTCGCTGGTCACGAGGAAGGCTTCTTCCTGGGTGGTTGCCTGTTCGACAACGTCACGCCAGAAATGCGCATCTATAAAGAAGAGATCTTCGGGCCGGTGCTGTGCGTTGTTCGGGTCAACAGCCTGGAAGAAGCCATGCAACTGATCAACGATCACGAATATGGCAACGGCACTTGCATCTTCACCCGTGACGGCGAAGCCGCGCGGTTGTTCTGCGACGAAATCGAAGTCGGCATGGTCGGTGTCAACGTACCGCTGCCGGTGCCGGTGGCTTATCACAGCTTTGGCGGCTGGAAGCGTTCGCTGTTCGGCGACCTGCATGCCTACGGCCCGGATGGTGTGCGTTTCTACACCCGTCGCAAGGCCATCACCCAGCGCTGGCCACAGCGTGCGAGCCACGAGGCTTCGCAATTCGCGTTCCCTAGCTTGTAAGTAGAAGGGCGCAGAAGGCCGACCCATTGGGTCGGCCTTTTTGTTTTCGGGGCTTTTTTGCCCTATATGACAGAATTGTGAAAATAGCTGTTGACGGCAGATTTCAGGTGTCTATAATTCGCCCCACTTCCGGCGCAGTCGAAACGGAAAACTCCTTGGTAAACAAAGAGTTACGCAGTTTTCGGCAGCAGGTTGCTTCAGTTCATCGAAGCACAAAGGGAGTTGAAAAAGAGGTGTTGACAGCAGCGTGTAACGCTGTAGAATTCGCCTCCCACTGATGAGAGATCTGAAGCGCAAGTGGTTGAAGTTGTTAAGGATTTCCAAGCGAAACTTTGAAAACTTCTGAAAATAATCACTTGACAGCAAATGAGGCTGCTGTAGAATGCGCGCCTCGGTTGAGACGAAAGATCTTAACCAACCGCTCTTTAACAACTGAATCAAGCAATTCGTGTGGGTGCTTGTGGAGTCAGACTGCTAGTCAACAGATTATCAGCATCACAAGTTACTCCGCGAGAAATCAAAGATGTAACCAACGATTGCTGAGC
>NZ_NIWT01000007.1 GCF_002236115.1 Pseudomonas jessenii
GATTTTCCAATGCGTTTTTCTTTCCGGGGCAGTACTACGACTATCGCTGGCCGATCCAGTTGGCCGGTTACGACACCATCAACACCAGCGCTCAGGATCCGCGCGCGGCGTTCCCCTGCGCCCCGGGTGAAACCCTGTATGTCAACGATGCCACGCCGGGCCTCAAGACCTGCAACAACGGCAGCATCAAGATCCGTGGCGACTGGCGCGAAGCCATGAGCACCCACTGGTTCCACGACCACATGCTCGATTTCACCGCGCAGAACGTCTACAAGGGCAATGCGGTGATGATGAACTACTACAGCGCCATGGATCGTGGCAACGAAGCGCTGCAAGACGGCGTCAACCTGCGTCTGCCCAGCGGTTCGGCATTGCCCTGGGGCAACCGCGACTATGACGTCAACCTGATGATTGCCGACAAGGCCTGGGATACCAATGGCCAGCTGTGGTTCAACCCGTTCAACACCGATGGTTTTCTCGGCGACCAGATCCTCGTCAACTGGCAGTACCAGCCACGCCTGAACGTGCGGGCGCGCAGCTATCGCTTCCGCATTCTCAATGGCTCGGTGTCGCGCTACTTCAAGATCGCGCTGGTGCGTGAGATCGTCGGCACCGGTGGCGAATTCCCCGGCCCGACAGGCTCCGGCCTGTCTTACACCCGCGTGCCGTTCCACATGATCGCCAACGACGGCAACCTCATGGAGCACGCCGTGCCGTTCGACGGCAGCATGGACCTGGACGCCGACGGCGATGTGCAGGACCACAACGCCATCCTGCCCACCCTGGCCATCGCCGAGCGTTACGACATCATCGTCAACTTCTCGAAATACGGGATCAAGACCGGCGACAAACTGTACTTCGTCAACCTGATGGAGCACCACGACGGCAAGGGGCCGGAGGTTGCATCGCAGAGCCTGGCCGATGTCTTGTCCGGCAGGTACAAGGCAGTGCTCAAGCTGGGCAGCAAAGGGCTGGAATGGGACGCTGGCGACCCGGTGGTGGGCAAGTTCATGCAGATGGTGGTGCAGACTTATGCCGGCCAGGACGTGAGCATGAACCCCGCCGACTACGAACCCGCCAAGCCAGGCAAGCCGGTGGGTAAAAGCATGATCCCGCTGACCCTTAACCGCGACGATCCGACGGTGCAGGCCAAACTGAAACTGGCGCGCCATCGCGAGTTCACCTTCGGCCGCTCCGACGGCACCGACGAAGAACCCTGGACCATCAAGACCGACGGCGGTTTCGGCTACCAGATGGACCCTCGGATCATCAGCGCCGCTCCGCAACTGGCTACCGGCCCGACCGCTGCCGGGTTCTCCGGCGACGGCACCCTGGAAGTGTGGAAAATCATCAACGGCGGCAACGGCTGGAGCCACCCGGTGCACGTGCACTTCGAAGAAGGCATCGTCCTCAAGCGCGACGGCAAGGCACCGCCGGAATGGGAAAAATGGGCGCGCAAGGACGTCTATCGGATCGGTCAAGAAGTCGACAGTTCGGTGGACGTGGAGATAGCGATCCGCTTCCGCGAATTCGCCGGGACCTACATGGAGCACTGCCACAACACCCAGCACGAGGACACCTCCATGCTGCTGCGCTGGGATGTCGAGAACCCCGGCCAGTTCCAGTTGATGCCAACCCCCCTGCCCGGCTGGGACGGCGTCACCTACGTCAATTCCGCCGCGCTGCCGACCTTCCGCACTGGCGATAAACGTGTCGAGGACCCCGATAACCAAAAACCGGTCGCCAACGCCGACAGCGCCATCAGTAACACCGGCCAACCGGTGATCATCAACGTCCTGGCCAACGACAGCGACCCTGACGGTAACGTGCCACTTAAAGTGGTGGGTCTGGAGCAGCCGGACTCCGGCAAGGGCGTGGTCAGCACCGATGGTCTGCGTGTGACCTACACACCACCGGCCACGGTCCCCGCGCCGTTCACCGCGACCTTTACCTATAAGGCCGCCGATGCCAAGGGCGCCGAGTCGGCACCGGCGACGGTGTCCGTGGCGGTCTCGGCACCTATCAACGAGAGCCTGATCGTCACCAGCGCCACCGTCACCGCCCGCAGCAACAGCCGCTGGTATTGGGTCCTGTCCGGCACCACCTCCCGTGGCACGGGCAATACCATCACGGCAACGGCCACCACCACAACCGGTACGGTGAACCTTGGTGCCGCCGTCCTGACGCAGACACCGACTGGCGCGCGCTGGAACATAGCGGTGACAACCGCCGGCAGCGGCCCGTCGCCTAGCCCGACGGCGACCATCAAATCGGCCTTCGGCAAAACCGTGACGGTGCCGATAAAGGCGAACTAGAGCGGATTGATCGACGCCCGGCCCATGCAATGTGGATCGGGCGTTTTTTTTGTGCAGCGTGCGGTGGGACCGAGGTGGGTTTTGTTGACTGTCCGCTCTATCCGCAAAGTGCCTGATGGATCTCAGCCTTTGTATTGACTGTTACACCGCCATCGCGGGCAAGCCCGCTCCCACAGGGGGGCTGCGTCGAGCATAATTTACAGGCTCGCTGAAGACCCTTGTGGGAGCGGGCTTGCCCGCGATGGCGGCACCTCGGTCTATCAGACAAACCACATTCCATCCCCCTGGCAGCATGGTCACATGATTGGCCGACGAGCTATCGATGGGGTCCCAGTCACCGCTGCGGCGCCACCATCCGGAAGCGGATATTGATCTCGTTGGACACCACACTGTCCGCCCACTCGCCCTCGCCGATCTTGAAGTCGTCACGCTTGAGCACCAGTTGGCCCTCGAAGATGCCGATGGCGCTCTCCGATTTGAGCAGCACCGGTACACTCACTTCCCGAGTAAGCCCCCGCAGGGAAAGCTTGCCGGTGATGGTGTAGCGGTTATTGCCCAGGGCCTTGATGGATGTCGATTCGAAGGTCGCCACCGGATAAGTCGCCGTGTCGAACCACGCCGGTTTTTGCAGCTCGGCGTTGGCGTCGCTGCTGCCGGCGTCGATGCTGTTCAGGTCGATGGTCAGCGAGGCACGGGCGGCGCCGGGGTTATCGGTGTCGAAGTCCAGCTTGGCCTTGAACTTGCCAAAGGTGCCGTAGGCTCTCGACCCCATCTGCTCATAGGTGAAGCTCAAGGTACTGGCCCTGGCGTTCACATCCTTGTATTCCACGGCTCCAGCAAACGGCACCAGGCCGAACACCAACGTGCCGGCCAGAGCGACGCAACGCGTGGATCGAAGGTTCATGACGCTCTCCGGGAGGGCTCCCGTCCTGAGTTGGCGTGCCGCACAAGTCGGGTCGTATCAGATGGACTAAAGCAAACAACCGGGGTTTATTCCACCTCACCCGTTGATTTGCGACCACCTGCCGCTGGCCGCCAGCGCTACCCGCACTCCCCGCGTTGCCACGCCCGCCGCAACAGGTCGATCACCTCGGCATCCGAGGTTTGGGAAAAATCCATGTACCAATGACCAATCGACGTGAACCACTCGGGCATCAGCGGACAGATCAACTCATCCACCTCGCTGCGCAGCGCCTCCACCGTTTCGATCGGCGCCACCGGCACCGCCACCACGATGCGCGATGGTGCCTGCGTCCGCAGCGCCTGGATCGCCGCCCTCATCGAAGCCCCGGTGGCCAGGCCGTCATCGATCAGGATCACCACCTGATCCTTGAGCTGCACCGCCGGTCGCGTGCCACGGTAGACCTGCTCGCGGCGTAGCAACTCGCGGCTTTCCCGTTCGACCACGGCGTCGAAAGCGGCGCGATCAATCGGGTGCACCCGCAGCGCCTCTTCATTACGAATCTGGATACCACCGCTTGCAATCGCGCCCATGGCGTACTCCGGGTGGGACGGCACGCCGAGCTTGCGCACCAGCATCAAATCCAGGCGAACCTTCAGCGCCGTGGCCACCTCATAAGCTACCGGCACGCCGCCACGGGGCAAGGCCAGAACGATGACGTCGGGGCGATTGGCGTAAGGCAGCAACGGCTCAATCAAACGCCGCCCGGCTGCTGGTCGGTCTTGCAGGATGGAATGGGACAAGGGGCTCATTTGAAAACCTCCCCAGGCGATGGCGCCTGTCTTTTTCAGTCACACCGTCCTTTTGTGGCGAGGGGCTTTGTGGCAAGGGACCTGTGAACAGCATGCCCCTCCCGCAGCGTTCCGCCTACACCAACCGCTCAATCTTCTGATGCTGCCACACCAGTTTGTAATACAGCGTCTGCAACACCAGCATCCCCAGATACGCCACCGGAAACGCCATCCACACCCCTTGCAATCCAAACTTCGCATCCAGCAGATACGCCGCCGGCAACTGCACGCCCACCACGCACACAATGGAAATCGCCACCGGCACCATTACCGTACCGCTGGCGCGCATGATGCCGCCGATAATCGCCTGGAAACCAAACACCAACAGGCTCCAGAGCATGATATGCAACAAGTGCTCGGCCATGCCAAGTGTCGCCTCCTCAGTGAGGAACGACGCCAGCAACCAGCTCGACAACAAGTACCCGAGCACCACCAGACCACCGGTCAAACACACGTTGATCATCAGCCCGGTCTTCAGGATCGGCCCGATGCGCTCGATGCGCCCCGCCCCGATCGCCTGGGCCCCAAGGATCGACGCGGTGATCGCAATCGACAGCGCCGGGAACTGCACGTAATTGACGATCTGCGTCACCGCGCCATACGCCGCCGTCGCCTGGGACCCATGCTGGTTCACCAGCGCCAGAATCACCAACTCCGACAGCGACAACACCACCATCTGCAACCCGGTGGGCAAACCGATGCGCAGCACCTTGCCGAGGATCGCCACGTCCAGCTTCATCGCCGCAAAGAACTCGCGATCCGGCGCCAACGGATGGCCCTTGCCGATCAAGCGCCATGCCAGCAACCCCATCGCCACCAGGTTACCCACCAACCCGGCAATCGCCGCACTCTGAATCCCCATCGGCGCAAAACCCAGCCACCCGCGAATCAACGCCGGCGTCAGCGCCAGTCCCACACAGGTCGACACCACCAGCGCCAACAACGGCGACAACGTATCGCTCACCCCGCGCAGCAACTGCGTGAACAACACGAACACCAACAGCGACGGCATGATCCACAACATCACATGGGCATACGCCACCGCATCGTCCAGCACATCCGCGGGCGTCCCCAACCCCACCAGCGCCGACCGCGCAAACACACTCCCCACCACCGCCGCCACCAACCCGATCAACACCCCCAACAACAACGTCGCCCCGGCAATCGCCTTCACCAGATGCGTCTCCCGCGCCCCCCACGCCTGCCCGATCAACACCCCCGCGCCGGCACCGAGGCCGATCACCAGGGCGATGAAGAAAAACACGATGGGAAACATCCCCGACACCGCCGCCAGGGCCTGGGTGCCGAGCATCTGGCCGATGTAGATGCTGTTGACCGTGCCGGACATGGATTGCAGGAAGTTCGACAGGACCATGGGGGCGAGGAACAGCAGGTAGGTTTTCCAGAGGGGGCGTTGGGGGTTTGGGGTCTGCATTCGGGAAGGTCCATCTCGACGGCCGGAGCGATGACTAAGGATAGCGTGGGTGGCTGAATCCAAGGGGCCGTGAACATCTCAGGTCTGTGTTTATATTTCCAGCGACGTGAGGTGAAAGGTCTGAAGTTTCATCAACACGGATCTTACGTCTGCCAGTTTTTTTGTCTGACGAGACCGAAGCGATGAGCCGTCCCAGCATCTTATGCCCCGGACTGGGACAGACCGTACCAGACGCGGAACAAGAACTAATGGCCGCGAATATACCGTTCAAGTTGCAATATCAGATCAGCTTGTTCTGCAATAGCTGACTTCACCAGGTCGCCTATCGATAGCAACCCAAGCAGCTTTTCGTTTTCTACAACTGGCAGATGACGAAGATGATTATCGGTCATAATACCCATGCAATCCTCAATGCTCTGACGAGAGTCCACTGTTATCACTGGCGAGCTCATAATATCCCTAACGGGTGTACCCGCCGAGGAGCGCCCTTTCAGTACCATCTTCCGCGCGTAATCTCGCTCACTGATAACACCAACTACGACTCCGTCCTCTACGACAGGTAGTGCACCAACATTCCGTTCAGCCATGGTCCTGACTGCCTCCAGAACCATCTGTTCCGGTGCAATGGTGTGAACATTCCGGTTATATTCGGGCTTTATACAAAGCAACTGCGCAACCGTCTTCATAATGGTTCTCTCTTGTTTTTGTTTAATGCAAGCATCCGCTGCCCGGCGCTTGAATCGGCATAAAAAAGACAAACAGAAAATTCGTTAAAATAAAAAATCAAGCATAAGAATCTGTTGAAATCGTGGATCAACACGCTTCAATGGTAAAACCGCGCACAGGGTGCATGCTTGAAATTAAAGCTTTCGACTTCGCTCAACCGTCTTCGATGGCACTTCTAAAAACATTTTCTTGTAATCGGATGAGAAACGCCCCAAGTGATTAAACCCCCAGCGCATTGCCACCGCAGTAATATTTTCGTTGGAGCCCCCCTCCAGCAACGCCTGCCTTACAGCCTCAAGCCGAAAACGCTTCAAATACAAAGTCGGCGTAAGGCCAAAGTATTTCTTGAAGTCATCATATAGTTTGAAGCGGGACACTCCGACCGCGCGACCTAACTCGTCCAAATCGACTTCATCGCAGGCATGCTCATGTATAAATTGTTTGGCTTTAAATAAATATTCAGGACAGCGACTTTGCGAAAGACCAACCAACTCATCCGAGTAATTATTAGACTGCGACAATATAAAACCCTTGATTAGCGCTCTTTCAATATCGCGAGCCATGGAAATATGACCAAAGAAGTTACGCGCCTGCTCCATCTCCGTTAGCAGGTATTTGACCAGCCGCCACCAGGCTGCGGGCGCGCCCTCACTTGCACCTACTCTCGTTTCGAAGACAATTGGTTGTTGGGTCGGACGCTGTAACAGTTCCTCCAACACCTGGCGCATCGCTGCACATTTTATTGCGACCTGAATTTTTCGACAATTACCGGTAATAGAAAGCTCTTGCTGATCATAAGGCGATACGATCAATCCGTTATCGCTATCGGACATCAGTAAGCCATTTGATTTTCGCAGTTCCTGTTCGCCACTGATGGGTAGACTGATGCTATAGCTGTTGAGCACCGACGCATCAATATCGATAGTGACATCGGTACCATATTCGATATACCCGATCACCGTGGACATCGACTTCAAGACATTTCCGGCATGTTGAAAATGCATGCGTTGGGGGTACGAGGCCTTGAGTTCGTGGGGGCCGCAAATGTTCGACATCCAGGCCTGCGCACTCTGCAGGTCATGACGCACTGCATGGATGTCTTGAAATTCAACATCGGTCCCCGCATGAGTTTGCAGATTCATCGCAGCACCACAATGGTTACGGATTGGCTACAAACGTACTTCCCAGGCCTCGGGACTGCTATCCGCATAATGCGGTAATGATCAAGAAAACGCACAAAAACACCTCGCCGTATGGCCCTCGGAAAAAGCACGCCCCGCCCTCCTCAGAAACGGATAGATATCGCCTCGAATCCGGATAGATGCACCGCCCGGAAAGGCTTTCAATCGGGGTGAGCCTAAAACTACAAAAGGGTGGACCTGATGAACAGCGCTAAAAGCATTACTCAGTGGCAGGAATACATTCAAGGCTGTCTGGATTTCCGGCCGGCCGAAGGTATTTACCGCGTCGCCCGTGACATGTTCACCGAGCCGGAACTGTTCGACCTGGAGATGGAACTGATCTTCGAGAAGAACTGGATCTACGCCTGCCACGAGAGTGAAATCGCCAACCCCAATGACTTTCTGACGATGCGTGCTGGTCGTCAGCCCATGATCATCACCCGCGATGGCAACAATCAGCTCCACGCGCTGATCAATGCTTGCCAGCACCGGGGCGCGACCCTGACTCGCGTCAGCAAAGGCAATCAGTCGACCTTCACCTGTCCGTTCCATGCCTGGTGCTACAAAAGTGATGGCCGCCTGGTCAAGGTCAAGGCCCCGGGCGAATATCCGGAAGGCTTCGACAAGGCAACCCGCGGCCTGAAGAAGGCCCGGATCGAAAGCTACAAAGGCTTCGTGTTCATTAGCCTGGACGTCAATGGCAGCGATTCGCTGGAAGACTACCTGGGCGATGCCAAAGTGTTCTTCGACATGATGGTCGCGCAATCCCCTACGGGCGAGTTGGAAATATTGCCCGGCAAGTCGACCTACAGCTACGACGGTAACTGGAAGCTGCAGCACGAAAACGGTCTGGACGGTTATCACGTCAGCACCGTGCACTACAACTACGTCTCCACGGTGCAACATCGCCAGCAAGTCAATGCCGCCAATGGCGGCGTCTCCGACACCCTGGACTACAGCAAACTGGGCGCCGGCGATGCAGAAACCGACGACGGCTGGTTCTCGTTCAAAAATGGCCACAGCCTCTTGTTCAGCGACATGCCTAATCCAACGGTGCGCGCCGGTTATGCCACCGTCATGCCGCGTCTGATCGAGGAGTATGGCCAGCAGCAAGCCGAGTGGATGATGCACCGCCTGCGCAACCTCAACATCTATCCAAGCCTGTTCTTCATGGATCAAATCAGCTCACAGCTGCGTATTGTGCGCCCGGTGGCCTGGAACAAGACAGAGATCACCAGCCAGTGCATCGGCGTCAAGGGTGAATCCGACGCCGACCGGGAAAACCGGATTCGCCAGTTCGAGGACTTCTTCAACGTTTCCGGCATGGGAACCCCGGACGACCTGGTTGAGTTTCGCGAAGCCCAGCGCGGATTCCAGGCGCGCCTCGAGCGCTGGAACGAAGTGTCTCGCGGCAGTGAAAAGTGGGTCGAAGGTCCCACCCCCAACAGCGAGGTTCTGGGTATCAACCCGGTACTGACCGGCACCGAGTTCACCCATGAAGGGCTCTACATCAATCAGCACGGATCCTGGCAGCGCTTCCTTTTGCAAGGTCTGGAACAAAAAGCCCTGAAGTTGAAGGAGGTGTGAAATGAGCGCACTACAGTATTCCATCGAACAATTTCTCTACCGTAAAGCCGAACTGTGTGATCAACAGGACTGGGACGCCTATATCGCCCTGTTTGATGAGCAGAGTGAGTTCCACCTGCCGCAATGGGAGTCGGAGCATGTGTACACCACCGACCCCAAGCGCAGCATGTCGCTGATTTACTACTCGAACCGCTCCGGCCTGGAAGATCGCGTGTTTCGTTTGCGCACGGGTAAGTCGGCTGCTTCAACGCCGATGCCGCGCACCTTGCATCAAACCAGCAATGTGCGCATCAACGAACTCGATAACGGACTGCTTGAAGTCAAGGCAGCCTGGGTCACGCTCTTCACGCGACAAGGGTTGTCCGAGCAGTTCTACGGCCATGTGACCTACCACCTCAAACCCGTCGCGGACAGCTGGAAGATCACTCGCAAGCACATCGTATTGCTCAACGACACCATCAACTCGGTGCTTGATTTCTATCACCTGTGAGCTGTGGAGCACGCTGTCATGAATCATAAAGTCGCTTTCAGCTTCGCCGATGGCAAGACCTCGTTCTTCGAGGTCAAGCCAAACGAGTTGCTGCTCGACGCCGCGCTGCGCAATGGCGTGAACATCCCGCTGGACTGTCGCGAAGGTGTCTGCGGCACCTGTCAGGGGCGCTGCGAATCAGGCCGATACACTCAAGATTACGTCGATGACGAGGCCCTGTCCGAACAGGATCTGGCGCAACGCAAGATGCTCTCTTGCCAGACCCGCGTGCAATCGGATGCGTCGTTCTATTTCGATTTCGATTCGAGCTTGTGCAACGCTGGGGCAACTCAATTGTTGCAAGCGGTGATTACCGGTGTGGAGCAGGTTTCGGCCACCACGGCGATCCTTCATCTGGACGCTTGCTCCCACCCCCGGCAATTGGATTTTCTTCCGGGGCAATACGCTCGACTGCATGTACCTGGCACCGATGAGTGGCGCTCCTACTCATTCGCCAACCGACCCAACCCCGATAACCAGCTTCAGTTTCTCATCAGGCTGTTGCCTGATGGAGTGATGAGCAACTTCATCCGTGAGCATTGCCGCCCCGGAGAAGTGCTCGAGTTCGAGGCGCCTTTGGGGAGCTTTTATCTACGCCAGGTCAGTAAGCCTCTCGTCCTGGTGGCAGGAGGAACCGGCCTTTCGGCCTTCCTCGGAATGCTGGATACCATTGCCGAACAAGGTGGTTGCGGACACCCGATCCAACTGTTCTATGGCGTCACGCAGGATAATGACCTCTGCGAAACTCAACGCCTGGCTGATTATCGCGATAAAATCGCCAACTTTGATTATCACTTGGTGGTGTCGAAACCATCAGAACACTGGAAAGGTAAAACCGGCTGGATTCCTGATCACTTCGACCGCCAGTCGTTCGAAGCCAATCCATTCGACATTTACCTGTGCGGTCCCCCGCCGATGGTCGAAGCGGTTAAAACCTGGTTCAGCGATCAGAAGATTGAGCGGTTCCAGATGTATTACGAAAAATTCATCGAGAGCAATTCCAAGCATTGAGATTGCATGAGGAATATCTGGTGCAGACCAGATATTCCTGTGCTTTTTTCATCATCCACCGACGCTGCTGATCAATACCCCATCGTCGAACTCTCAGCGATCAAAACGATCTGCCAAATGCCGTAGCGCTTTGGCCTGAACGAGCAGATCCTCGCCAATCCTTCCTGAGTCCGAGTTGCCAGTTGCCGTACCTCGTCGGCAACGACACTGCCCCCCTGCCCGCTTCGCCGGCGCGAGCTGCTTCAATAGCCGCGTTCACAGCCAGTAGATTGGTTTGTCTGGATGGGCGGCCTGAACGTTGCTGGCAACTTCCTGAAGGGTGGCGCCCAATTCGCTGAGGGCGGTCACCGACAAGTCGGTTTCATCGCGTCGACGTTCGAGGCGCAGGGTTTCGCCCTGGATCAACCGGGCAAGCTCAACCACCTGCTGTTCTACGACGCCCCAGTCGTCCCTATTCGTGACAATGTGCTTTGCAGGCGACGCTCTTCTGCAACCTGGGCAATCAACATGGTCAGAAGCAGCAGGAGATGCCGACATGGCTGAAGGTCCCGAAAAGGAAAAAAAAGGTTCTTCATCCAATCCCGGGAAACTGTAGGAGCCAGCTCCTGCACGAGACCGCGTCCGAGTCGAAAATGAAGTGACCTCCAAACCATTGCGCAATAAAAAAGGGTCCCGGTAGAGGGACCCCAAAAAAAGCCCGCCCCCCAGGGGCAGGCAGAAGACCAACGTAATCGAAGCTATGGAGCACAATGACTGTGGCGGTCTTAAAAGTGATGGACATACCGCACTTGCACACGACTACCTTCAGGACGATTCTCGACGTCCTGTTCGAAGTACGCATTCACAAACACATGATCCTCTTTGGAAAAGCTGTACATCGCCCCAGGCCCGACAGCCCATACCTTTTCGCGACGGCCGGAAACCTCATGACCGTCAACTTTGGTATCGGTGATTTGCTTCAGCCAATAGCCATTGATACCCAGACGCTGCTGTGGCGTCACCGCATACTCGGTAGCAAAGTTTGCGTGTAAAGCCTGGCCGGCTTGAATATCGTCAGCGCCACCAAACCCTGGGCCCGGATCATCGTTCTTGCCGTTGTAAAGATAATGAGCACGAACGGATGCCGTCCATTTTGGAGTAAACCAATAAGTGGCGGCCCAATAGGGATCAAACGACCAAGCGTTGGCGCCCGGATTGATGTCATGCTTACTGTCGTATTTGCCAGTCGGCACGTTCACCTGCAACTCAATGCGGTGCGCGAAACGCGGTCCATCGGGTCCCATGATTGGATCAAACTGAATCATCGGGCCCAAAAGCAGATCGCCCATACCACTTTGAGCCTTCAGCGCCGCGTTATTGAGTCCGTCATCAACATCCATGCTCGTTACAAAAGGCAGCACGGCATTCATGCCCAGCGTCGCGTTGCCCAAGCGAAGGTCGGAAAAATAGCTGACCTGTGTAACAGCGACCTGATAATCCAGCTCCTGCCTGGGCAAGCCCAGCGACTTGCCATTTTGATCCCTAAAACGATTGGCGCTGTAGTTCTGGAAGTATTCCTGAAAGTACCACCCCGCACCCGCTGGCGGCGCGCCATCGAGAAAAGATGTTAAACCCAGATTGACGACTGGCAGGTCATACGCCTGCGCGGCTTCAATTCCCAAGAGGCCAGTGCCCAACACACATACCGATAGCAGTTTTCTTTTTATTTTCATGACGCTCTCCACAGCAAGGCTAAAGGCGGAGAAGTTGAACGTAGCAATGGGCGTGCAAAGGCTGTCCGTTACCACATAACGTTGAACCCTTGCCGCACAGGCCAGCGCATCAACAAGTCTCAACGCCTGTAGGATGTTCAGCTGGTATTAGTGTTTTGCGAGGTTCAAGCCCTGACTTATCGGTTCACCCCAGGATGTTGCGCAGCCACTCGATACTGCCCGCCGTGAAACACCAGCGGTTCCCCTGCGCCGTGGCGGTAGTGTTCGATTTGTCCAAGGAATATCAAATGGTCACCGCCCTCATACTGAGTGACATTGCGGCAGACCAGCGTGGCAATCACGCCATCGAGCAGAGGCACCCCGGACTCTCCGGCCTTGAAGGCCACACCCGAAAACTTGTCTGGCGCAGGTCGTGCAAAACGTCCGGAAATATCGTGCTGATCTGCACCGAGGACGTTGATCGCAAAATGCTCGCACGACAGGTAGTCCGGCAGACTCGGCGCACTGCGGGCAATACTCCAAAGCACCAGTGGCGGATCGAGTGAAACCGACGAAAAGGAGTTGGCGGTCATGCCAACATTGCGTCCATCGATCGTACGCGTGGTGATGACGGTCACCCCAGTGGCAAACTGCCCAAGCAGATTGCGTAATTCGCGCGGATCGCAGTCCTGAGCGTTGACCAGATCATGCTGGATGGATTCTGCGGTAAAGGCATTCATGTTGAACTCCTGGCTCGATGGCGACTCAAGCGGCCTGATGGGTCTTTTCCTGAATGAAGGCTTGGCACGACTGGGCGTCGAACCACCAAGGGGCAAAGTTGCGTGGATCATCGAAGCCATTGGCGATGGCCGATGCCAGAGGTTTTGACTGGCTGGCGGCCCCGAGCAGTTCGAGCAGATGCTGAGGCGGTGGCGTGAGCATCGTATTGGTCCACTTCACTACGTGCCGGGCATAACTCCAATACTGCTCGAAGGTATCGTGCATCCACTCCGGGCCGAAGTTTTGCGCGCCACGGGTGACAATCGCGTCCAGATAAACCTTGCTGCACTTGGCGGCATTGTTCGACCCCTGGCCAGTAATAGGATCATTGACCACCAGTGCGTCGGCCATGCCGAACACCTTGCGCCCCGACGGCAGCGTCAGAACCGGTTTGCGCACCATCGGCGTAAATCGTCCGGACAGGAAACCCTTGTCATCAGTCAGTTCCACGGACCGGCAACGTTCGGCCTCCCAGGGAACGTAGCGATTGACCAGTTCCAGGCTTTTCTCAAGATGTTGCTCGGCAGATGTGATCCCCTGCCAGCAATCCATCGGCCCGCCCGGAATCCCTTCGAAAACCATGATTTCGCAAGGACCGGTGGTCGTCAGGCAAGGGAACACAAAGTATTCGCCCACGCCCGGGATCAAGTTGAAGCTGACCCTGGAAAACGGCGACATCGGTGTCATGCCCTTCACGTAGGTCAATGACAGCGCCCGTTGCGGCTGCTGAAACTGCGTCCGTTCGGTATCTTTTTCGAACAGGTTGACGATCTCACCTTTACCCGCAGCAAGCAGCACCAGGTCATGACTCGCCGACAACTGCTCCAATTCAGCCACACCTACGTCCTGGATAACGACCTCGCCGCCACGCTTCACGACTTCGTCCAGCCACACCGGCATTTTCAGACGTTGATCGACTGATTGAGCGTAGCGATCCAGCCGAGCACTCCAGCTGAACAGTGGCTCATTCGGGTTCTCAGGGTCAGGCACAGTCAGACCGATACCTTCAACAGCCGGGCATTGGTCTTCCCAGAAGTTCAGCCCCAGATCGCGCTCACTTTGCAGAGCGGCATTGAACATGCACTGACTGGACATCACTTTACCGTTGCGAATGTCCTCGCCATTGCGATTAGTGGTCAGGGTCACGTGATAGCCCTTGGCGAGCAAACCTAGAGCGAGTTGCAGGCCGGCTTGACCGGCTCCGACGATGGCGATTCGACGCATTGTTATTCTCCTGGTTATCGACGGTTACAGGTGCAGCATTCGGCAGTCGCCGAACAGGGTTTCTTGTCAGTGTTATGCGTTACTCGGCAAGCCGCGGTATCGCTGGCAGGTTCTGCTCCGGTCCCATGACCGAGTAGCCCCCGTCGACGGCGTAATCCGCGCCCGTCACGAAGCTGGCGGCGGGTGAACAAAGGAACGCCACCACATTGGCCACCTCGGAGGGTTCTCCCAGGCGCCCCAACAGGTGATAAGAAGCGGCGACTGCATCAGCCTTTTTACGATTGTCGCCACTGGCTTCGGCGATCACCCGCGACCACGTCCAGCCAGGCGATACCGAATTGACGCGGATGCCGTCGGCTGCCAGGTCCATGGCCATGCTGCGAGTCAACTGCACCATGGCGGCTTTTGATACCGGATAAAGCCAGCGCCCGGTCTGGGCACACTTGGCCGAGATGGAAGCGAAATTCACGATCGCACCACATCGCGCCTTGAGGTCCTGATGTACCGCCTGAGTCAACGCCACTGCAGAAACCAGATTCACATCAAGTGCGTGCAACCAATCCTGGCGCGTGGAGGCAATGCCTTGGTCGCTGTAAGTGCAGGCCAGGTTGATCAGGAAGTCGATCCCGCCGAAACGCGCACGCACCTCTTCGACCGCATGCGCAATGAGTTCGTCATCCGTCACATCGAGGTGAAAAAAAACCGCTCTCTCGCCAAGCTCGGCCGCCGCCTTGAGACCCGCTTCACGATCGATATCGAACAGCGCAACGCTAGCCCCAGCGTCAATAAACGCCCGAGCCACGGCGGAGCCGATCAGGGTCGCGCCGCCACTGATCACGGCGATCTTGTTCTGTAGATGAGACATGGTTATCTCCTTAAACCGGCTTGTTGGCGCTGGAGGCCCAACTCGGCATCAACGTATTGGAGGGCAGCGATTCATCGAGCAGTTTTTGCGCAGTCACCACACCCGCCACCGGCAGACCCGTCGGGTCAAGCAGGCCGATCTGAACCAGCACGCTGGCCTGATCCCAGTAGATATGTTCGTGATAAAGCTTGGGACCACGAAACTTGACGACACCCAGCATCGGAATCTCGACATGACGCCCGGTCGGCGCCACCCCTGGGAGCATCCAGTCGATCTCGGTGTCATGGGTAAAACTCATGATGAATTCATCAACGATCTGCGATGCACCCACCGTGCGTGACAGCGGTGTCAGCGCCATGTCCTTGGGATTGCCATGGACGAAGTGATGCTGGTAGAAGCGGCTCAACTCTTTGGCACCCACGCCACCGGTCATGGTCGGGATGTGGTTGACGTAAGGTTCAGCGACCATGGTAGCCATGGTGGCGGGTACGTCGCGGGTGTCGAACTCGTGACGCACGTGCTCGTCCCAGAGATCGGAGAGGTTGTAGTCCGGCCCCAGGACCCGACGCAATGCGGCAATGGTCCGTTCGTGAGCCAACAGCGCCGACGGCTTGTGATAGTGATGACCGTTGGGGCGAGCAAAGGCGTGATCCACTCCCGGGTAAACGTAGAGTTCGACACCCGGCTTATTCTGCAAAGTCTCCTGGATCGCGGACCGAGCCTCGGCGGGACAGAACTGATCCTGTTCGGCCATATGGAGCACCAGACGACCCTGTAACCCTTCGATTTCCGACAAGGCGTTTTCAATGCCCACGCCGTAGTAACCGACGGCACAGGCCACTTCAGGTAACCGACAGGCCGCCAGATAAGCCAGCTTGCCACCCAGGCAATAACCCACGACACCCAAGTCGCCCGGTTGACATTGGGGCAAGGCTTCCAGGGCATTCAGGCTGGCACGAATGTCATCAATGCCAAGCGCCTCGTCGAAACCCTGGTAGAGTTCATAGGCACGACCAAAGTCTTCCTCGGTGTAGCCTAACTGGACACCAGGCTCCTGGCGCCAGTAAAGGTCCGGAACCAGCACCGTGTAACCTTCTTCAGCCAACAGGTCGGCGACTTCGCGCATGGCCTGGTTAACGCCGAAGATTTCCTGACAGAGCACGACGCCCGGCCCGCGACCATCGACAGAGGTCGCCAGGTAAGCCTGGAAGTGTCCCCCGGAAGGAACCTGCACGCTGACATACTGGCCTTTCATTTCGAATCTCCAATGGTTCAGGAACGTTGGAGATGATATTGGGCACCTTCGGCGATGCGGACTATCCGCTGAATGCGATGCCTGTCCGTGGCATGCAGGAAGTTGCCCATGCGTACCGGATCTGATGCGCACAATGAAACAAAGCTTTGGGAGTGGCGCTGAAAGCGCTGACGCTACCTACTGACTTCATCAACCAACAGGTTGATGAAGAACAGTGCCTTGAAGATTTCGTCACAGATGTCGACGTACGAAAACCTGCTCAGCGCAATCGATGGAAGGCAAAGGTGAAGGATCAGGCGATGGTGGTTTGCTGAAGAAGTCCGGGCAGGGTCTTCAGAAGAAGTCGCAGTGCTGCGAGAGGATGAACTGAAAAGTTGCAGACCTGATCACTACGGCTTTCGCCGTAAAGACACCAATTGCAGAAATGCTCGCAGTTGTTGGTCAGAAGTCGGTATTGATTTTCTCCTACCCGTGAGAGGGCTCTTCGGACGACTTCGTCTCGTTCAAATCCAAGCTGCCGGGTGCTCTTGACCCAGATCGGTTTCCCTGACGCAAACCGATGCAGTGTCAGCACTTCTACAGGCCCTGCGTGCAAGCCTGCACAAAGCCCGGAATAGTGAACGACTTGATGCCCACCCAAGTAGATCCCGTGATGGTAGTAGCCATTTCGTGAGGTGATGAGGTGGCTTCCAGGTGGGACCTCTGCGTCAGTTTCCCAGTCCCACTCATAGCACTGACTGGTACGGAGTTCGTCTACCGGAGCGGTTCTATAGGAGATGTTCATCATGTTCCGCCTTACCGGGAGTGGATGAGCGCTCTGGTCGGCACTCCCACCTCAGTTAATTCAGAAGCGTTGGAATGATGTTGAACATCTGCATCGAGAGGGACTATCCGCTGGGCGCTAAACCTGTCCATGGCCTGCAGGAAGTTTTCTGATTCCCATCCCCAGGGTCAATTCGACCTGCACCGAAAGTCGATCCGGCAACAGTACTTCGCGACTGATTCAGATACCTCGCTTTTCGCCCCTCAAAAGCCCGACACCGCCAAGGAAAAAACATTGGACGCCTAATATTTACGGGGGGATTCCAGGGGCGAATGAGTAAGGTCTCGCAGCGGCCAGCCAACCTGAAAGCCGCCTGGCATAACTTTTGCCAGAGTCGGTAGAAAGCCCGATCAAGGGCGCTAAAAGAAACAGACATGCCCACGGGCTATCCGATTAGCGCAGCGACTATCCTTATCCTGCAGACCCTCGGTAACGCTTTGTGTGCCATGCCTCGAAACCGTGCATGCAAGTGAGGTGACCATGAGCCTGAATCTCATTCCAGAGAATTGCGGCAGTCTCTTTAACAGAGCTTCCCTGTTCACCCCTGAAAATCAGCTATTCCTTCTCAATGACCTGGATGCCATTCGTGAAGGCGTCAGCAGCGTGTTCAAAAATCATGAGCTGCGCTGCATCCGGGAAACCGACCGCATCAGCGCACGGATGCACCACGTCAATCGTGGGCGCCTGTCCTTGAACCGGCTGGAGTACGGAGCCCGAGTCAACATTGATCCCGGTCGTCTGGAAGATTTTTTCTTGATCCAGATCCCCATCAGTGGCAAAGCGCACATCATCTGCGGCGACCATGACTTTATCTCCACCCCTTATAAGGCCTCTTTGATTTCACCCAACCTGCCGTTATCGATGTGCTGGGATGCCAACGCCCCCCAATTGGCCCTTCGCATCGAACGCAGTGAAGTTGAATACCATTGTGCCCAGCACCTTGGGCATGTGATGGACAGATCACTGGAGTTCCAGCCAGAACTCGACCTGACGACCCCAAGTGGGAGCTACTTTCTCCAGCTGATCGCCATGTTGGCCGACGCGATTACATCTAACCAGCACCCGCTTCACCACTCCCTGGTGCTCAAGCAGTTCGAGTCAGTCCTGATCAATGCATTGATCTATGGCCAACCCAACAATCTGCGGGAACAACTGGAGAGCGCCAGTAAACCAAAAGCGCTTTTGCCCTATTTCGTCAAAAGGACCGAGGAATATATGCGGACTCATGCGAATGAACCGCTGAGCATCGAGCAGTTGGCCGAGCACGCCGGGGTGAGCGTACGCACACTATTTGCCGGCTTCCGCGATTTTTGCGACACCACGCCCATGGCCTATCTGCGCAACCTGCGACTGGAACAGGTGCACCTTGAGTTAAGCACACAGAGTCATGACGCTTCGGTAACCGACATCGCGTTCAAGTGGGGCTTTGTCCACTTGGGACGGTTTGCCCAAGAATATAAAAAACGTTTTGGCGAGGCGCCCTCAACCACGCTTAGATTCCGAAGCTGAACTCAGGATTCACAGTGCAAGATCCGGGGCAATCTCAATGCTGCCTCAAGCTTCGCCCCGGCAAAGTAATCAGGATCCGAAAATAGCTCACTCGGTCGAAGGGACGGATGCTTTGCTGCCAAAGCGGATTAGTTCATTGGAGAAACACAGGCCGACGATGATCAGTGCCGCTCCCGCGTACAGGCTTTCGCGCGGTACTTCATTGAGCGCCACAAACGCCAGCAGCGCGGCGAACAGTGGCTCGGTCAGCTCCTTATCGTCAAATCGCTCAAGCTGAGCCTGGGATTGCTAACTTCGGTGGTGTCACTGTTTTCCTTCCTGCACATCCTCTGGCAGGCATCCGGCCTGGTTAGCGTGCCCTTCGCCGGTGAGTCCGTAGTCATTCCGGGGTTGCTGGTGTGGATCGCCCTCGTCTACGCCCTTCTGGGCACGGGGCTGGCGTTCTGGTTGGGGCGCGCATTGCCGCGGCTCAATTTCATGCAACAGCGGCGCGAAGCCGACTTTCGCTTCTCGCTGATGCGCCTGCGGGAAAACGCCGACTCGGTGGCCCAGTACCGGGGTGAAGCGACAGAAAACGCCCGCTTCAACCAACGCCTGGAGGCGGCGCTGGAAAACTTTTGGACGCTGGTGAAAAAGCAGAAGCTGATCATGGACTATTCGACCTTCTACCTGCGCAGTGCCACGGTCATACCGATGTTCATCATGGCGCCGCAGTTCTTCGCCGGCGCGTTTCCTCTTGGCCGCCTGACCCAGATCAGCGTTGCCTTCGGCGAAGTGCACTCGGCCATTGCCTATCTTGTAGAGGTGTTCCCGGAGCTGTCGGCATGGAAATCGGTGATCGACCGGTTGATTGGTTTCCAGGAGCGCCTGGACAAGGTCGAAGTCAAGTCGAATGTCGTTGTGGGGCAGCAGCCCAAGGGCCTTCAAATCAAGGATCTGGACATCTGGTTGCCGAACGGTCGGCGCTTGCTCAACAGCTTCAACCTTTCACTTGAGCCCGGTGACAGCCTGCTGATCAGCGCACCGTCCGGCTACGGCAAGTCGACGTTGATACGCACGGTCACAGGACTCTGGCCTCACGCTCGCGGCTGCGCCAGTTACGACCGTGAGCGTGCCCTGACACTCTCGCAGAAACCTTACCTGCCGCTAGGCAGCCTGCGCGAAGCACTCTGGTACCCCAATCAACCGGATCGTGATGCAGACGCCGCGTTACGCCTGCACATGCAGCACGTCGGCCTGCAACACTTGAGCGAGCAACTGGATGACGAACTGGACTGGTCGCAAATCCTGAGCGTTGGCGAACAGCAACGCTGTGCCTTCGTCCGCGCCCTGTTGGCCCGCCCCGCGGTGCTGTTCCTCGACGAGAGCAGTTCGGCACTGGATGCGGCGAACGAGGCGCGCTGCTATCAGTTACTCAAACAAACGCTGCCGGAGACGATCCTGATCAGCGTCGGCCACAATGCCTCGCTGGAACGCCTCCATTGGCAAGTTCTGGAACTGCAAAGCGAGGCTCAGTGGGTGCATCGAAAGGTGATGCAACCGGTATGACTTCGCGGGGCACACAGCTACGTCAAATCGAACGCGGGCAAGTAATCAGACATCTATCACAGTATTTTCACATCCATTGGCATACGGTGGATCCAGCTCCTTTGTGATTTCCAGCCCGCTCTCCCCATCGCGGGCTTTTTTTCGTCTGCTCGATTCAATTCGTATGAATCAACAAGACGCCCCAGCCATCAGGGGGAGGACAAGAGACTAGAGCAGTCGGACGACTATGACGACTATGGCGGCGGCGGAGTAAAGAAAACCGGGTGCTCTCGCGCCAACTTTATTTGCTACTCCAGAAAGGGGTTACCCGTCAGCTTGATTCAAGGCCACGAAAAACCAATCAGGCGAAGATACTCAATATGCCCGTAACAAAGAGAAGAGCCGCTGCGGCAGCGGCTCAACCTGGGAACCTTCGATGATTTAAGCGACTGGACAAGAGAACCGGACAACCACGAAATGATGGCAACTGTCACCGTTCTCTGGCACCTGCGTTCAGGCACTTGGTGCTGTCAATCAAAGGTATATTTTCCCTCAAGCATGAATGCCGGCTCTCTCCAGTTGGGCCCTCTCACAACTCCGGTCCCACTGTATTTGATAAAACCGGCATCACTCATTTTCTTGACAAGGTTCAACAGCCCTAAGTTGTTCTCCACATGCGCCCAGTTAGCCAGATTATAAAGGCCGTCAAGCCCAGGTAAAGAAATGCCTAATTCATTTTTGGTAAGAAATAGAATTACCTCTTCAGGTTTTTCGTTAAGCACGATAGTTGCAATGACGCTCATTATTTTACCCCTCCAAGTTCCTTGTACTCTCGTTCACTTTGTTCTCGATACGCCTCTATAGCATCAGGCGTATAGAGCAGTTCGGTGCCTCCCCTTTCTGCCCCTTCAGCATTTCCGGTTTTTCATTTTTGGAATAGCGGGTAACCCCTGCTGAAGCTGTAGGCAAAATCCGAGAATTGCGTGAGGGATCAATGGGGTCAAAAAAGAAAGGTCGATTGCTCAAAACAGCCTCCCCAAGCGCCAAACAACCCAGCCCACTGTCAATTAGCTAAACTTCATCAGTAAACCACTTCGCGAATCCCTGAAAATTCAGGAGGCGAACATGAGCAAACAACCTCAACCCCAAAGCCGCTCCAACCCCCAACCCAGATCCCGTCCGCTGGTGCCGAACCTGCCCAGCAAAACCGGCAACAAGTCCGGTGGCTTGCGCGGTAACTATCCGCCGAAGAAGTCGTAATTGCCTCGGGTGTACGACAGGCTTTGCAACGGAGTCTGTCGCACTCCCCCGTCACTTCGGCATTACTTGCCTCTATATCGGACATTGTTTTCCACGAGCGACGTCGTAGCTGCCTAGAATGATGGCCAAAGGCTACGCTCTCCACGGCATCTCAAATACAGCTCGACCATGCCGCCAACAGATTCGCATCCCTGACTCTGAAAACGTCTGCCCCTTAACGTACCCAAGCCTTCGCGATGTCCCGTGTTGCCATAAACCCTGCTTTTTCTGGCTCATTTACATGGAGTAAGCGTACATGCCCTTCCCCCCTCGTTTCCTCGACCACTACCGCAAAGCCGACCGCATCATGCTGGGCCTGATCTGGCTGATGTTCGCGTTCGCTATCGGCCTGGCGTTCTGGCACGACACCTTCAAGCAGGCGCTGCTGGTGGGCGGCGGCACCAGTGTGTTGTTGACGCTGTTGTATCGAGCCATCGGCGGAACGCGGTTGATGCGTTGTCTGCTGGGCGTGGGTTTGATGGTGATGGCGGCGTTGCATATCAATCAGGCCGAGGGTGTCATTGAGTCGCACTTCGGGATTTTTGCGTTGTTGGCGGTGTTGACGTTTTATCGGGACTGGCTGCCGATTCTGGTGGCGGCGGTGACGATTGCGCTGCATCACGTGGTGTTTCATGCGCTGCAGCATCAGGGTTTTCCGGTGTTTGTGATGGCCCATCACGGTGGCTGGACGATGGTGTTCGTTCACGCTTTTTATGTGGTGATGGAGACGGTCGCGCTGCTCTATCTGGCGATGCACAGCCAGGCCGATGCGGTGGAGAGCCAGGACATGCTGGACAAGATGCTGGCGACCACGTCCCAGTTCACCGCGGGTGCCGGCCAAGGTGACAAGGCGCGGGTGCATGTGTCGCTGGCACAGCGCTTCGATCAGTTTTTGATGCAGATCACCGCCTTGGTGGACGGCGTGGTGCGTGACTCTCAGGGTTTGGGTCAGTTGGGCCAGGAGTTGGCCAAGGCCAGCAACACGCTGGAGAAAGGCGCCAAGCATCAGTTGACGGAAATCGCGCAGATGACCGGGTCGATGCAGCGCATGGGCGATGCGATGGAGCACATCGTGGTGCATGTCGAGCATGCCGTTGCCCATGCCGGCCAGGCCAGCGCGCAAGTCACCCGCGGCCAGGAAAGCGTGAACCGTGCGCGGCAGGAAATCACTCAACTGGCCTCACGCCTGGAAGGCACCAACCAGACCGTGCAGGTACTGGCCGGGCAGGCGCAGCAGATCGGTACGGTGCTGGAGGTGATCAGCAGCATTGCCGAGCAGACCAACTTGCTGGCGCTCAACGCGGCGATTGAAGCGGCGCGCGCCGGCGAGCAAGGCCGGGGCTTTGCGGTGGTGGCCGATGAGGTGCGCAGCCTGGCGCAACGCACGGCAGTGTCCACCAAGGAAATCCGCACCATCATCGAAGCCTTGCAGCAAGGCAGCCGCAAAGCCGTGGAAGCCATGCAGGACAGCCGCGAAGGTGTAGTGCGCTGCGTCGAGGACAGTCAAGTGGCGGCAGCGATGTTGCAGGCCGTCGGCAGCGACATCTCGCAGATCGATGAACTCAATGGGCGGATCGTCACGACGACCCGCGAACAGTCCTCGGCAAGTTTCGAGATTGTCGGGCGCTTGCAGTCGGTGCAGAGCATTGCGCAAAACACGGCGGATGATGTGGAGACACTGGCGCTGAGCAGTCGGCGCTTGCCGCCCATTGCGACTCGGCTGGATGCGTTGGGGCGGACGTTTCATCAATGATGTTCGACGGGAGAAGTTTTCCGTTGGTCGAACCGATTTGCTCTACAGACTCAATAAACCTATCTTTGAGTCTACGGACTCAAGATAGGTATTGATCATGGCCGTCCCCCTGCAACCCCAATCCTTCAGCAAAAACCAATGCGTCACCGGCCTGCGTGCCGCCGTGAGCATTCTGGAAAAGTGGAAGGCCAACAGCGATCAGGCCTGTCGCATCCTGCGTATTTCCCGCAGCACCTACACCCGCGCCCGGCAGCGAGACCCGGACTGGGCGGTGGCGCTGGATGCGGACCAGATGCAGCGCATCAGTTTTGTGTTGAACATTCACGCGACGTTGCGGCTGGTGTTCGACAACCCGGATAACGTGTACGGCTTTGCCTCGATGGCCAATGACAACGAGTTTTTCAACGGGCGTTCGCCGCTGGAGATCATGGCCCAGGGCGACATGATTTCGCTGTACGAAACCTTCCGCCGCATCGACATGCTGCGGGGTGCGCAATGGTGATGGCGAGTGAGCTGGCGGTGTTTGCCGGTCAGTCGTTGCAGGCTTTTCGCCTGGTCAATTCGAAGTTTCCGCCCATTGCGTTGTTTGATGATGTGGCGGATGCGGCTGAGTTCGAGGTGTTGTTCGAGATTCAGGCGCTGACCAATCCGCGGTTGAAGAATGAGGTGGGTCAGCTGGAGTTGATTGCGCGCAGCGAGATCCCGTTCGGCATTCGGGGTTGCTCCTACGCCATTGCGCCGTTTACCCACGTCAACCCGGCGGGCTCGCGTTTCAGCGATGGCCGTTTTGGGGTGTTGTACCTGGCGGAGTCGATGGAAGCGGCGCTGGCCGAGGTGCGGCATCACCAGGCGCTGTATTGGTCGAGGGTGCCGAGCCTGAACTATGAGCGCTTTGTGTTTCGTGGATTGGCCTGTGCATTTGGCGATGGCGGGATGAAGGACGCCGCGGCCCTGCCGATGAGCGATCCGGTGTATGCGCCGGACGACTACAGCCACTCCCGTGTGCTGGGGCAGGCGGTGCGCGATGCCGGTTGCCCCGGTTTGCGTTATCACTCGGTGCGGATGCCGGGCAGTCATTGCTGGGCGTTGATGACGCCGAGGCCGGTTTCGTCAATTGTGCAGACGGCGCATTACGAGATGGTCTGGAATGGGCAGATCACCAGTGTCAGTCAGATCAGTGAGGCTTGAGCCCCGTTGTCAGGCACATGAATACCTGTGGGATCTGCGATCCATTGAGCGCATCGATAGTCACCATCATTTCAATGAAGTTCTCTTGAAAAATCCCCGGCGTAACATCTGCTCCATACCAACCCATAAGCACCCCGGAGCACACCATCATGAAACGCCAGACCCTCCTCAGTATCGCTTTCTCGGTTTTCGCAGTTAACGCTTTCGCCGCAAACTCTGCTCAACCTGTGGTCGCCGAAGGCGGCTCGGATCGTCTGATTGAAAGCCGTGTGGCCGAGGGTGGTTCGGATCGTTTGATCGAGAATCGCGTGGCCGAAGGTGGTTCGGATCGCCTGCTGGAAAAACGTGTTGCCGAAGGCGGTTCCGACCGTCTGATCGAAAGCCGCGCTGTCTGAATGCAGTGCTTTACCGCAAGACTCAACGAAAAGCCCGGCCTCAACAGCCTGATGCTGCTCAATCAAGCGAGAATGATCCACTCACTGTAGGAGCGAGCTTGCTCGCGATGGAATCAAGAACGCCGCGTTTAGCCTGTAAACACGCGGCATCGTTAACGACCATCGCGAGCAAGCTCGCTCCTACAGGGGATCGTTCTCATTTAACTGAACAGCATCAGGCTTCAACAGCCGGGCTTTTTCGTGCGGGTTATCAATTCGTTTGTAGGTCATGCACTTTCGCGGATCGCGAGAGGCCAATCTTGATGCCGACCAGTATGGGTGCGGCAAAGACGAACAGCAGGGCCACGGCGAAGAACGCCGTATCGAAAGCAATCACCGTGGCCTGACCTGATACCGCTTTGCCCAGCAAGCTCGTGGCCGCCCGGCCAGCGGCCACCTGATCCATGCCCTTCCCTGCCAGCATCGCGGTTGTGGTCATCAGCCGTTCGATGACCGCGTGTCCCCCTGGGGTGACGTTGGCGCCGAGGACCACGCCATTGCTGACAACCTGATGGTCAATCAAGGTCTGCAGCCCGGCGACGCCCATCAAGCCTCCCAACTGGCGCCCTGTGTTGAACAGGCCGATGCCGCTGGCCAGGTTGCGGCTGTTGAGGTGGCTGAAAGCAATCAGCGTGATCGACAGAAACAGGAAACCAAGGCCCAGGCCGCGCAACAGGATGGCCGCCATCATGTCGTCGGTACCGCTTTCGCTGTTGGAGCCGGACAGCATCCACATCGCCCCCATGATCAGCAGGATACCCAACGGCACGGTCGCCACCGGCGGCACGCGACGCACGCTGAACAGATAGGCGGCGATGAGCAGCGAACCGACAAAAAAACCGCCACTGGGCAACAGGAGCAGGCCGGCATCGGTCGGTGTGAACGCGAGTACCGACAGGGCGAACGCCGGGATCAGGTAGGCGCTGCCGAACAGGGCGGCACCGGCGACGAAACTGACGATAAAGGCAAAGGTGAAATCGCTTGTTTTGAACAGGCTGAAATCGAGCAGCCCCTGGCCGTTGGCCAACACCTGTTGACCGAGAAAGGCCAGCAGCGCGGCGGCACCGATCACCGTCAGCACCAGGATGCGCGGTTCCTCGAACCAGTCCCAGCGACTGCCCTGGCTGAGCACGTAGGTGAAACAGAACAGGGCCGCAGAGAGCAGCGAGAACCCGAGCCAGTCGAACGAATGTTGCCGGACCCTGGCGGGCACGGGGTGGTCGGCGATGAGCAAGAGGCCGGTCGCCGCCAGGGCCAACGGCACTACGCTGAAGAAAATCCAGGTCCAGGACTGGCTGTCGATCAACCACCCTTGCAGGGCTGGCGCGAGGGTCGCCGACGCGACCACCGCCGCCATGGCGAACAGGGCTTGCAGGATCGGCTGAAGCGCGCGCGGATAGCCGCGAAAGATGATCGCCTGGCCCGCCACCAGCAAAGCACCTCCCGCGAAGCCTTGCAGGATGCGTAATGCGATCAGCAGTTCCAGCCAGGCGGTAACGGCAGCCACGCAGCACGCCAGGCCCATGACCAGTGTGGCGCCGATGATCACGTTGCGCGCAGAAAATCGCTGCATCAGCCAAGGGGCGAGCATGAACCCGATCAGCTTGAACGCGATGTAGCCGACATCCAGCCAGGCGAACTCGTCAGACGTGGCATAGGTGTCGCCGATGATGTCGCCGCGGCCGAGGGCCAGCACGGTGCTGGCGATCGCTTCCGTCAACGTCGCCAGCACGATGCCCACCATGAGCAGGACGCCGTTCGTTGTCCTGGCGCTGCTCGGCGTGGCGCAGGCAACGCTGCTCATGAGCCGGCCCCTTGTGCAACTTCCACCCGCGCGGACAGGCCCGGCACGATGCGCCCCGGCAGCGGGTTGTCAGCCAGG
The DNA here is from genome assembly GCF_002236115.1 of Pseudomonas jessenii. Lineage (GTDB taxonomy): Bacteria > Pseudomonadota > Gammaproteobacteria > Pseudomonadales > Pseudomonadaceae > Aquipseudomonas > Aquipseudomonas jessenii. The sequence continues at coordinate 26,767 of NZ_NIWT01000007.1, forward strand.
CGGATCTTCACCGGAACGCGCTGCACGACACGCACAAAGTTCCCGGTGGCATTGTCGGGTGGCAGCAGGCTGAACGCAGAGCCACTGCCTGGTGCAAAGCTGTCGACCACGCCATCGAGTGCCGCATCAGGGTAGCCATCGACCGTGACGCGCACCGGCTGACCGGGGCGAATATGTTCCAGTTGGGTTTCCTTGAAGTTCGCCACGACCCATACATCATTGACCGGCACGATATCGAGCAGGGAAACGCCCGGTGTGACGAAACGACCGAGGCGAACCTGACGGTTACCGACCACGCCATCCACAGGGGCGTGTACCACGGTGTGCTCGAGATCGATCCGGGCGAGATCACGTGCGGCCTCTGCCTGGCTCACAGCGGCCACGGCAGCCTCGCGCTCGGCTACAAACACCGTGATGCGCTGCTGTTGCGCCTCGACCGTTGCCGAAGCGGCCGAAACCGAGGCCGCGGCTCTGGATTGCGCGGTGCCGGTTTCATCGACCAGGGCCTGGCTCACCGCATTGCTGACGATCAGTTTGCGGCTGCGGTCGTGGGTCTTGGCCGCCAGACTCATGTCGGCGGAGGCTGAACGCCTTTGCGCTTCGGCCTGCCTGATCAGCGCATGCTGGAGCTGGATCTGTGCGTCGACATGGGTCAGGCGCGCCTGGGCGGCGCTGACATTGGCCTCGGCTTGCGCAAGTTTGGCACGGTAGTCGCGGTCATCGATTCGAAACAGCACATCACCGGCACGCACGGCCTGGTTGTCCCGGACCTCGACCGCCGTGACATAGCCGGCGACCTTGGCGGCCAGTGAGGTGACGTCCCCGCGGACATACGCGTTGTCGGTCGAGGTCACGCCACTTGAAAACGCCATGGCTCCCCAAACCGCCACGACCATTACAGCCGCGACGCACAGCAACAGGCCGATGGTCTTGCGCTTGCTTCGCCGCACCACGACCACGGGCGTGCCGCTACTTGCGCTGGTGGCAATGGCGGCCTTGTCCAGGAGCGAGTTCATTTTTTCATTTCCTGTTCAGTGCCAAGAACTGACTCAGCCACTGGGCGACAGGGTCTGCCGCCCGGCGGTCGAGCCTTCATGAGCGCGTGATCGGTTCACTGTTTGATAGGCGTTACGAGTACCTTTTCCTCGGTGTCGAGGACGAACACCGCCAACAGGCGTGCAGGTTGGGTGTCACTGGCGTTGGCGCTGACCAGGTGCACGGAGCCCGGCTCCTCTACGAAGTTTTCGCCGACGTTGTAGATCTTTTCCGGCTGGCCTTTGACCTGGATGCGGAACGAACCCTCCAGCACCGTTGCATAGATGAAGGCCGTTTTCGGATGGGTGTGGGCCGGCGACGCGGCACCCGGCCCATACTCGACGACCACGCCCCTCATGCTCTTGCCAGGGATGTTGGGAATGGGACGGTCGAACACCACCGTCACCTTGCCGGGGGGCGGCTCGGCGGCTGATGCGGCGCTGATCGAGAGCGCTGCGAAGACAGCGGCCATTAGCAATCGGGTAACCATGGGATTTCTCCTGGATTCGTAGGGAAATGTGCGGGTGCGATCCGTTACTGCGCCATCGACCGGGCCAGCCAGTCGTCGAAGCGGATCGCCCCCAGGCGTGCGTTCTTGCCGGTGACCAGCGATTGATCGTCGAGCACGGCGCCGAAGTAACGGGCATGCACATCCGGCACGACCTTGCGGTTGTCCTGGGTCGCTTGCAGATAGCGCCTGGCCAGTTCGTCGATCGGCATGGTTTCCGGGCCGCCGACTTCAACCGTGCCATTGACCGGTGCTGCCAGCACGACATCGGCCAGCGCCGCTACCACGTCGTCGGACGCTATCGGCTGGATCAGCGCCGGCGAAGCATGAATTTCCTCGCCGACGGCGAACGACTGGACAATGCCGCCGGCAAACTCGGAGAACTGCGTGGCACGTAGAATGGTGTAAGGAACGCCGGATGCCTTGATAAGGGCTTCCTGCGCGACCTTGGCCCGGAAATAGCCGGTATCGGGAAGCCGTTCGCTGCCGACAATCGACAGGGCTACGTGATGACGAACCCCGGCAGCGGCTTCAGCGGCCAGCAGGTTGCGGCTCGACGTTTCAAAGAAATCGAGAACGGCCTGGTCTTCCCACGACGGCGCGTTCGCCACGTCGACCACCACATCAGCACCATCCATCGCTTCGGCCAGGCCTTCGCGGGTGATGCTGTTCACGCCCGTGCTGGGGCTGGCGGCGAGCGCATCATGGCCGCGCTCGCGCAGGGTGTTCACAAGTTTCGATCCGATGAGGCCGGAGCCTCCGATGACGACGATCTTCATGACTTTTCTCCACTTGTCGACTGCAACCATTGCGTCGGTGTAGAAAGAGTGCCTGCGCGCACCAGGCAAGTCCTTGCGCCGGGCTTGGGTTTGCCTTGGCGAGTGCTTGGATTTATGTCCAAAGCTTTTGACGTTCGTCCAGCCGCCCTTGCCGCAGACGGTGCAGCGGGTGTCGAGCTGCCGTATCATCTGCCTCAGTTACCAACCGCCAGCCGCCTGGGACACGGAGTTGAGGGCGCTTCGCCAGGGGATGCTCAATTTGCCATTCACGTTTGAAGACTACGTACTCGATCAGGAGCGCCGGGAGCTGACCCTGCGCGGGCAAATCGTGGCCGTCGGACCGCAGGTTTTCGATCTGTTGCTGCTGTTCGTCAACAATCCCGACCGCGTCGTCAGCAAGGACGAGTTGCTCAAGGCGGTGTGGGGCGACCGGATCGTTTCGGAATCGACGATCACCAGCCACATCAATGCGGTGCGCAAGGCCGTTGGTGATACCGGTGAGGAGCAGCGCCTGGTGCGCACCGTCCCCCGCAAGGGCTACCGCTTCGTTGGTCGGATCAACGACGACTTGAGCGGGCAAACACCACCACAGCCTGACATCGACGAACGCGCAAGCGCTGCCCCGAAACAAATCCCCTCCCCTACGCTCGTCCTGCCGGACAAACCCTCGATCACCGTCCTGCCCTTCCAGAACCTGAGCGGCGATCCGGAGCAAGAGTATTTCGCCGATGGCGTCGTGGAGGACATCATCGCGGCCCTGTCGCGTATCCGCTGGCTGTTCGTCATTGCGCGCAATTCGAGCTTCACCTACAAGGGCCAGGTCGTGGACGCCCAGGGCGTCGGCCAGGAACTGGGCGTGCGCTATGTGCTCGAAGGCAGCGTGCGCAAGTGCGGGAACCGGCTGCGCATTACCGGGCAACTGATCGACGCGACAAGCGGGACGCATATCTGGGCGGAGCGCTTCGAAGGCCTGCTCGACGACCTCTTCGAGCTGCAGGACCAAATCACCGAAAGCGTCGTCGGTGCCATCGCACCGCAACTGGAGCGGGCAGAAATCGAACGCGCCAAGCGCAAGCCGACGGAAAGCCTGGACGCCTACGACTACTACCTGCGGGCCATGGCAAAACTGCACAGCGGCAGCCGGGAAGCCATCGAGCAGGCGCTGCCGATGTTCTACCAGGCCATCGAACTCGATGCGGAATTTGCTTCGGCCTATGGCATGGCCGCCTGGTGCCACTTCTGGCGCAAGCTCAATGGCTGGATGAGCGATCGACCCGCAGAAATCGCCGAGGGCATACGCCTGGCGCGTCTGGCGGTGACCCTCGGCCGCGACGATGCCGTCGCGTTGACCCGGGGCGGACATGCGCTTGCTCATCTCGCCGGCGAAGTCGACGGCGGCATTGCGCTGCTCGACAGGGCTCGCCTGCTCAATCCCAACCTCGCCCCCGCCTGGTTTCTGGGCGGTATCCTGCGGGCACTGCACGGTGAAACAGACGCCGCCATCGAGCATTTGAACCATGCCGTTCGCTTGAGTCCGCTGGATCCGGAAATGTTCAGAATGCAGGTGGGGATGGCGCTCGCGCATTTCTTCGCCGGGCACTTCGATGCCGCTGCGCAGTGGGCGGAAAAGGCCCTGGGTAACCTGCCCAGTCTGCTGGTCGCGGCGGCGCTGGTGGCGGCCAGTGATGCGCTCGGCGGTCGAATGGAAAAAGCGGATCTGGCGATGCAGCGTCTGCAAAAGCTGGATCCCTCTTTGCGTCTGTGCACCCTCAAGGACTGGCTGCCCATTCAACGGCCTGAAGATTTCGCCCGTTTCGTCGACGGACTGCGGCTGGCCGGGCTACCGGAGTGAAGACGACTCCCCTCACCTTGTAGGAGCGAGCTTGCTCGCGATGGTCGCCAACGATGACGCGGGTTTTCTGATTAAACGCGGTGTCTTCAAGTTCATCGCGAGCAAGCTCGCTCCTACAACGTAGGCTAAGCTTTGAGCAACTCGTTGCTCATGATGCTCGGTTCTGCAGGTTTGGGTTTTTCTGGAGAGCGTCTGCAACAGCTATCCCAGACTGTCCCAAACCTTTCACGCAGGATTGCCGTGATGACAGAGCCCCTCCTCAGCTTTGATGCACTCAAGCGCGCCGCGGCTGCCGGCGAAATCGATACCGTACTGGTCTGCATGGTCGACATGCAGGGACGCCTGGTCGGCAAGCGGTTCCAGGTCGAGTTTTTCATCGACAGCGGCCACGAAGAAACCCACTGCTGCAACTACCTGCTGGCCGATGACATCGACATGGAGCCGGTGCCGGGTTACGCCGCGGCCAGTTGGAGCAAGGGTTACGGCGATTTCGTGCTCAAGCCCGACATGTCCACCCTGCGGCGCGTGCCCTGGCTTGAGTGCACGGCGCTGGTGCTGTGCGACGTGCTCGATCATCACCATCGCCAGGACCTGCCCCACAGCCCAAGGGCCATTCTGAAAAAACAGGTCGAGCGCCTGCGCGAGCGTGGTTACACCGGCATGTTTGCCTCGGAGCTCGAGTTCTATCTGTTCGATGAGAGTTACGAGGCGATCCACAAGCGCAACTATCACAAACCGAAAACCGCCGGCCATTACATCGAGGACTACAACATCCTCCAGACCACCCGCGAAGAGCCGGTGCTGCGGGCGATTCGCAAGCACTTGCAGGCCTCGGGCATTCCCGTGGAAAACTCCAAGGGGGAATGGGGCCCGGGGCAGGAAGAAATCAACATTCGCTACGCCGATGCCCTGACCATGGCCGACCACCACGTCATCATCAAGCACGCCTGCAAAGAGATCGCGCAATTGCAGGGCAAGGCGATCACCTTCATGGCCAAGTGGCGCTACGACGCTGCCGGCTCCAGCAGTCACATCCATAATTCGCTGTGGGACAAGAACGCCAAGAAGCCGCTGTTCTTCGACGCGAAAGCCGAGTTCGGCATGTCGAAACTGATGCGTTCCTGGGTCGCCGGCCAGCTCAAGTACGCCAACGACATCACCTGTTTTCTCGCGCCCTACATCAATTCCTACAAGCGCTTCCAGGCTGGCACTTTTGCGCCGACGCGGGCGGTCTGGAGCCGCGACAATCGCACCGCCGGCTTTCGCTTGTGTGCCGAAGGCAGCAAGGCCATCCGCATCGAATGCCGCATCGGTGGTGCCGATCTCAACCCCTATCTGGCCTTCGCCGCATTGATCGCGGCGGGCCTGGCCGGTATCGACGAGAAGCTCGATCTGGCGCCGCCGTTCGAAGGCGACGCCTACCTGGATGAGCATTTGCCGGAAGTGTCCAAGACACTGCGCGAGGCGAGCGCCGCACTCAAGGCCTCCGGCATGTTGCGCAAGGCGTTCGGCGACGAGGTGGTCGACCATTACGTGCACACCGCCGAGTGGGAGCAGAAAGAGTACGACCGGCGTATCACCGACTGGGAATTGCAGCGCGGTTTCGAGCGCTATTGAGAACATCATGACTGCGAAGGTTCAATTGATCTCCCCGGTCGATGGCCGGGTGTACGCCGAGCGCGAGGTGGCCGATGCGGCGCAGATCGAGCAGGCGCTGACGGCCGCTGCCAGCGCACAGGCGGCATGGCAACGCCGCTCACTGAGCGAACGCGCGGCGTTTTGCACTGCCGCGGTGGACGCAATGCTGTCGATGCAGGCCGACATCGTGCCGGAGCTGGCCTGGCAAATGGGCCGCCCGGTGCGTTATGGCGCCGGCGAACTGCGCGGTTTCGCCGAACGCGCCCGGCACATGATCGCTATCGCACCGCAAGTCCTTGACCGGGTAGAGCCCGAGCCTGTCGCGGGATTTCGTCGCTATATCAAGCGCGAGCCGCTGGGCACGGTGCTGGTGGTCGCTCCGTGGAATTACCCCTATCTGACGGCGGTGAACACGATTATCCCTGCGCTGATGGCCGGCAACAGCGTGATCCTCAAGCATGCTTCGCAAACGCTGCTGGTGGGCGAGCGTTTCGCCGAGGCCATGCGTCGCGCAAAACTGCCCGAGGGGTTGTTCCAGAATCTGCTGCTCGACCATGTGTCGACCGGGGCGATCATTGCTTGCGGGCGCGTGCAGCAAGTGAACTTCACCGGTTCCGTGGAGGCTGGAAAAGTCATGGAAAGCGTCGCCAGCGGACAATTTCTCGGTATGGGCCTGGAGCTCGGCGGAAAAGACCCGGCCTATGTCCGGGCAGACGCCAACCTTGAACAGGCGGTGGAAAATCTGGTGGACGGCAGTTTCTTCAATTCCGGGCAGAGTTGCTGCGCCGTGGAACGCATCTACGTCGACCAGAAAATCTACCCGGTGTTTGTCGAGCGCTTCGCCGAACTGACCCGCCAGTACGTGCTGGGCAACCCACTGGATGAAGCCACCACCCTCGGTCCGCTGGTGACACCGGGCGCCGCATTCTTCGTTCGCGGCCAGATTGCCGATGCGCTGGCCCAGGGCGCCAAAGCGCTGATCGATCCGAAGTCCTTTCCCGCCGACGTGCCGGGCAGCGCCTACCTGGCACCGCAAGTGCTGGTGGACGTGAACCATCAAATGTCGGTCATGCGCGACGAAAGCTTTGGCCCGGTGGTCGGCATCATGCCGGTGGCCAGCGATGAAGAAGCCATCGCCTTGATGAATGACAGTGAGTTCGGGCTCAGCGCTTCCATCTGGACCCGGGATCTTGCAGCGGCCGAACGCCTGGGCAACGAGATCGCCACCGGCACGGTGTTCATGAACCGCTGCGACTATCTGGACCCGGCATTGGCCTGGACCGGCGTGAAGAACAGCGGTCGCGGCGTCACCCTGTCGCCACTGGGCTACGAGCACCTGACCCGGGCCAAATCCTTTCATCTGCGTCACGAGGTGTAGACCATGAACCTGACAGGAAACTGGAACTACCCCACGAGCGTTCGTTTCGGTGTCGGGCGCATCGCCGAACTGGCCGAGGTCTGTCGCAGCCAGGGTATCCAGCGACCTTTGCTCGTGACCGACAGCGGCCTGGCGCGCGCACCGATCACCACGGCGGCACTGGACGCATTGCGCGCCGCCGGTCTTGGCGTGGCGCTGTTTTGTGACCTCAAGCCCAACCCGGTGGAAGCCAACCTGGCCGGCGGGCTCGATGCTTGGCGTGCCGGCCAGCACGATGGCGTGATCGCGTTCGGCGGCGGCAGTGGCCTGGACATGGGCAAGCTCATTGCCTTCATGAGCGGCCAGACCCGTCCGGTCTGGGACTTCGAAGACATCGGCGACTACTGGACCCGCGCCGACGACAGCCGCATCGCCCCGGTCATTGCCGTGCCGACCACGGCGGGAACCGGTTCCGAAGTCGGCCGTGCGGCGGTGATCATCGACGAGCGCACCCACACCAAACGCATCATCTTCCACCCGAAAATGATGCCGCGCGTGGTGATCAGCGATCCGGCCCTCACCGTCGGCATGCCCGCCAAAATCACCGCAGGCACCGGCATGGACGCGCTGTCCCATTGCCTGGAAGCGTACTGCGCCCCCGGCTTTCACCCCCTGGCCGATGGCATTGCCGTGGAAGGCATGCGCCTGGTGGCCAACTCACTGGTGAAGGCGGTACACACGCCGTCGGACCTTGAGGCCCGCGCACAAATGCTCGCGGCGGCGGCCATGGGCGCCACGGCATTCCAGAAAGGCCTGGGCGGGATGCATGCGCTCTCCCATCCGGTGGGTGCGTTGTACGACACCCATCACGGCATGACCAATGCCACCTTCATGCCCTATGTCCTGCACTTCAATCGCTCGGCCATCGAGGAGCGCATCACCCGCCTGGCGGCGTACCTGCGCCTGCCCTCCCCGGGGTTCGACAGTTTCCTGGCCTTCGTCCTCAAGCTGCGCAAGGACATCGGCGTGCCCCATACCCTGGTTGAACTGGGCGTGGATGACCGGCAGGCCGACCTGATCGCCGACATGGCGATTGTCGACCCTTCCGCTGGCGGCAACCCGCTGCCATTGACCCGGGACGGCGTGGCAAAGATTTTCGACGCGGCACTTCACGGCCGTCTGTAGGAGCGAGCCTGCTCGCGATGGACTTGAGGATGACGCGGGGGGTCAGGCTCCCCGCGTCATCGTTGACGTTCATCGCGAGCAAGCTCGCTCCTACAGAAAACCAAGGTCGAGCCTACGGCGGCTTAGTTCGGCCTGTCCAAAACCTGAAAAGGGGCACACATCATGAACCCAGCAAGCCAGCCGGGCACCGAAACGCACGACGATGACGTCAAGGTGCTGCACAGCATGGGCTATGCCCAGCAACTCTCACGACGAATGGGGGTTTTCTCCAACTTCGCCATTTCCTTTTCGATCATCTGCATCCTTTCCGGTGGCATCAACTCCCTGGCCCAGGGCACCTCGGGCGCGGGCGGGGCATCCATCGGGATCGGCTGGCCAATCGGTTGCCTGATCTCCGGGGTATTCGCCATGGCCATGGCGCAGATTTCCTCGGCCTACCCCACCGCTGGCGGCCTGTACCACTGGGGCTCGATCCTCGGTAACCGCTTCACTGGCTGGCTGACCGCGTGGTTCAACCTGCTGGGGCTGGTCACGGTGCTGGGCGCGATCAACGTCGGTACCTATTACTTCTTTTTCGGTGCCTTCGGGCCGGCACTGGGCATGGAAGACACGACCACGGTCAGGGTGATTTTCCTGGCAATCCTCACCGGCCTGCAGGCCTTGTGCAACCACTTGGGTATCGGCCTGACCGCCAAACTCACTGACTTCTCAGGTTACCTGATCTTCGCCACGGCGCTGGCCCTGACCATCGTCTGCCTGATATCGGCACCCAGCTATGAATTCGCACGGCTGTGGACCTTCGGCAACTATTCCGGCGAAGCGGGTGGCAGCGTCTGGCCGCAGGTCTCCAACGGCTGGGTGTTCATGCTCGGGCTGCTGTTGCCGATCTACACCATCACCGGCTATGACGCCTCTGCGCACACCTCCGAGGAAACCCGCAACGCGGCCATGTCGGTGCCGCGCGGCATGGTCATGTCGGTGGTCTGGTCGTTGCTGTTCGGCTGGCTGATGCTCAGCGCGTTCGTGCTGATGCTGCCGAACATGGACGAGGCGGCCAAGCAAGGCTGGAACGTGTTTTTCTGGGCCATGAACACCCAGGTCAACCCGACCTTGAAACTGGTGCTTTTCGTGGCGATTTTCATCTCGCAGGTGCTCTGCGGACTGGCCACCGTCACCTCGGTTTCACGGATGATCTTCGCGTTCTCCCGGGACGGAGGCCTGCCCTGCTCAAAAGCGCTGTCCTCGGTCTCATCGACCCATCGCAGCCCGGTGGCAGCGATCTGGACCGGTGCCACCCTAGCGGTGTTGTTCGTCTGGGGATCGTCGGTGATCTCGATCGGGACAACGCCGGTCTATACCATCGTGGTGTCCTGCACGGTGATCTTCCTGTTCTTCTCCTTCGCCATTCCCATCGCGCTCGGCCTGTTTACCTTTGGGACGTCGAAGTGGCCGACCATGGGGCCGTGGAACATGGGGCGTTTCTGGTACTCGGTGTTCGCCATCCTCTCGATCCTGGCGATGATCATCATTTTCGTCATCGGCATCCAGCCACCGAACGATTGGGCGCTGTACATCACCATCGGTTTCCTGATCCTGACGGCCATCGTCTGGTTCGGTTTTGAAGCCCGGCGCTTCCAGGGGCCACCGGTGGGCGACATGATCGTCAAGCGCCAGGCTGAAATTGCCGCGGCGGAGGCGGCGTTGGACAGGAAATAGGCGAGTGCTGATTAACCTGTGGGAGCGAGCTTGCTCGCGATGGCGGCGTGTCAGGCGCCATTGATGTTGGATGTGCCGGCCTAATCGCGAGCAAGCTCGCTCCCACAAGGTTGTTTGGCGTTTCCGAGCTTTGCGGGTGGCTGCATTCCCCTGTGGGAGCGAGCTTGCTCGCGATGGCGGTGTGTCAGGCGCCATCGATGTTGGATGTGCCGGCCTAATTGCGAGCAAGCTCGCTCCCACAAGGTTATTTGGCGTTTCCGGGCTTTTTTGCAGGCTGATGATCTATCCTGTGCCTCCCCGATTCAGCCCCGGAGACACCTGTGCCCGCCCTCACCGCCCGCGAGGTTTACCAGCCGTTGCGCGATGCCGCTCAAGGCATTTGCACCTTCAAGCGAGTCGACGACGCCTGCGAGCCTGACCATGTACAGGTCGACATCGACGGCTGGCGCCTGACGCTCGACGTCGACGCCGGTCACCTGCGCCACTGCCTGCACGGCCAAAGCCCCGATGGCCGAGAATATGTGTTCGACAACGGGCAGCGCTTCGGCACCGACCCGGTGAGTTTGCTCAGCACCTGGGAGCTGGCGCAGATTGAACGGCTGCTGGCCTGAATCTTTCGCAACCTGTCGTTCCCTGGCCGCACTTGTGATACACAAGCCGGAGTGATTTTCGCGTCCAAGGAGGTTCTGCCCATGCCCCGTTCCCTGCGCCTGCCGCACTGGCTGGCCTGCGCCTTGCTCGGTTTGCTCGCTGGCAGCGCCCAGGCCGGCACGACACCCCCGGCACCCGATGCCTTGCAGCCCTTGCTGGCGACGATGAATGAGCGGTTGAACATCAGCGAACTGGTGGCGCTGAGCAAGTGGGACAGCGGCAAACCGGTCCAGGACAACACCCGGGAAGCGCAGGTCATCGCCAACGCCAGGAAGCAGGCGTCCGAGCGCAAGCTTGACCCCGACGATGTCGCCGTCCTGATCGCCGCCCAGATTGAAGCCAGCAAACTGGTGCAATACGGCCGGCTCGCACAATGGCAAGCGGCGCACAAGGCACCGGACACGCCACGGCCAGACCTGGGCAACGACATCCGGCCCAAGCTCGACAACCTGCAGAACCTGCTGCTCACGCAGTACGCCGCGTTCCTGCCCTACCGCAACGACCCGAACTGCCCGCAATGGCTGGCCACCGAACGTTCCGCGCTGATCAAGGATTATTTGCATGGCCAGGCGATGATTCGTGCGACCGGGGAGCTGTGTATTGCAGGGCGATAACGTCAAATGAGCCACATTGAAACCCTCGCCAAAATCCTGCTCGGCCCGTTGTTGCTGGCCCAGGGCCTGTATACGCGGCGGGTGACGCCCAAGTTGCCGGAGGCCGAAGGTGACCGCCAGGGCGAGGCCGGCAGCGGTGACGTGCTGCGCTTGTTGATTGTCGGCGACAGCGCCGCAGCGGGGGTGGGTGCGGCGACTCAAGGTGAAGCCCTCAGTGGTCGGCTGGTCGCGCGCCTGGCCGATGATTACCAGTTGTCGTGGAAACTCTGGGCGCACTCGGGGCTGGATTCACAAGGGTTGCTGGAGCTGCTCGAACAGCACGCCCCCGAGCCGTTCGATGTGGCGCTGTTGTCGATTGGCGTCAACGATGTCACCAGCTCTCTCACCCTGGATCAGTGGCTCGCTCGGCAACGGCGCTTGATGGCGCTGCTGTGCGATAAATACGCGGTGAGGCAGATCGTGGTGTCGCCGCTTCCGCCGATGCATTTGTTCCCCGCGCTGCCCCAGCCGCTGCGCTGGTTTCTGGGTTTCAGGGCGCGGCGGTTCAATGCACATCTTGCGGATCTGGCCGCACGCCTGGATCAATGTACGATGCTGACCACCCCGCTGGCGCCCGAACCGGGCTTGATGGCCAGCGATGGTTTTCATCCGGGGCCGATGCTTTATCGGCAATGGGCTGACGATGCCGCCAGGGTGATCGACCAACGCTTTCGCACCACAACAATAAAAACAGGAGTTGAAGATGTCTGAGCTGAAACTGAACCCCAATGTCGCAGCGTCCCTGAAGCAGTGGCACGCGATGCTCGACAACCGCGACTTGAGCGGTTTGCCCGAAATGCTCGATCCGCAGGCGGTGTTCCGTTCGCCGATGGCGCACACGCCGTATCCGGGAGCGCCGGTGGTGTCGATGATCCTCAATACGGTCATGGACGTGTTCGAGGATTTTGCCTATCACCGTGAGCTGGCGACGGCGGATGGCTTGAACGTGATTCTCGAATTCAGCGCCAGGGTCGGCGAGAAAGAACTGAAGGGTATCGACATGATCCGCTTCAACGAACAGGGCAAGATTGTCGAGTTTGAAGTGATGGTGCGGCCGCTCAGTGGCTTGCAGGCGCTGGGTGAGGAAATGGGGCGGCGGTTGGGGGCTTACCTGAAGGCCACAAAAGCCTGACATCCTGATCCCCCCTGTAGGAGCGAGCTTGCTCGCGATGGGCGTTAACAAAAACGCGTGCTTGCTGGCTAAACGCGGCGCTCTTGAGTCCATCGCGAGCAAGCTCGCTCCTACAGGTTTTGTGTAAAACCGGAAGTCATCACACCATCGGCTGGTGACTGGTCACGCAGTGAATGCCGCCACCGCCTGCGGAGATCGCGTCGATGTCGAGTTGCACCACCTTGCGCTGCGGGTAGAGTTCGGACAGCAGGTCGAAGGCCTTGGCATCGGCTTCTTCGTCGCCGAATTGCGGAGCGATGATCGCGCCGTTGATCACGAAGTAGTTGATGTAGCCCGCGGCGAAGTCCGGGTTGTCGTTGCTGAACCGGCTGTTGCGCGGGTTGAGCGGCGGCGACACGGTATGCACCTGCAACTTGCGGCCATCGGCATCCGTGGCGTTTTCCAGGATCTGCAGATGGGCGCGAGTGACCTTGTAGTCGTAGGACTCGGGGTCGTTGTCGAGGTTGGCGATGACCACGCCGGGCTTGACGAAACGCGCATAGAAATCGACGTGGGCGTCGGTGATGTCCTTGCCCTTGATGCCCGGCAGCCAGATGATTTTGCGCAGCCCCAGGCGCTCTTTCAGTTCTGCCTCGACCTCGGCCTTGCCCCTGTCAGGATTGCGGTTGCGGTTGATCCAGCTGCTTTCGGTCATGATCCCGGTGCCGTGGCCATCCACTTCGATGCCACCGCCCTCGCCCACCAGTTCGCTTTGCTGGTAATCCGCCTTGGCGTTTTCGGCGACCAGGGTAGCCAGTTGCGCATCGTCCGCGTGCTGCTGTTTGTTGCCCCAGCCGTTGAAGTTGAAGTCCACGGCGCCGAGGTCGCCGTTGCCATCGACGACAAAATTGGCGCCGATGTCACGCATCCAGATGTCATCCAGTTCGGTGATCACGAAGGTGGTGTTGTGGCTGCCGCATTTGGCTTCGGCCAGGCGCCGTTCGCTCTGGCGACAGAACACGGTGACCGGTTCGTGTTCGGCAATGCTGCGGGCGATCCGGCCAAGGGCGTCTTGCACGTGGGGCGTGAAGTCCTCCCAGATCGCGGCCTGTGCCCCGAAGGCGATGAAGGCCCGCTGGTGTTTGTCCCCTTCATCGGGCATGTACCAATTGCCTTTGTCGGCCGCTCGCACCGGCAGGCCGGCAAAACCCAATCCCATGGACGCCACCGTGCCCATTGCGGCTGCGACCGATACCTGCTTGATGAATGTTCGACGTGTCGGCATGTGATTTCCTGAAATCGAGGTTTGGCCGGCCCTCGGGCCGGCCGATGATCATTTGACTGTAGCGGTCTTGAACTTGGTCCAGGTGCGCATGCGTGCCCGCATGTCGGCCTGGGGAATGTCCTTGCCGGGAATCAGCCGAGCGTAGGTGGCATCATCGAGGTAGATGTCCGGGTTGTTGCGCATCGCGACATCGACATCCGGTCGTGCCTTGGCGTTGGAGGTCGGGTAGCCGGTGAAGTTGCTGATGGCTGCCATGTTTTGCGGGCGCATCACGAAGTTGATGAACGCGTAGGCGTACTCCGGATGCCGGGCGTCGACGGGAATGGCCATGGTGTCCATCCACACCGTGGTGCCTTCGCGGGGGATGCGGTAGTGGAAGGCGGTTTTCTTGCCGGCACTGTCAGACGTGCGTTGCGCCTGGGTCATGTCGCCGCTGTAGCCGAGGGACATGCACAGGTTGCCGTTGACCAGGTCGGTCACCGGTTGCGACTGGAACTTGCGAATGTACGGCCGCAGTTTCATCAGCAAGTCACTGGCCGCCGCCAGGTCCGCCGGCTTGGCGCTCCTCGGGTCGCGGCCCAGGTAATTGAGCACCACCGCCAGCACTTCGTCCGGCGAGTCGATCATCGAGATGCCGCAGTCGGCGAATTTCGCCGCCAGTTCCGGTTTGAACAGCATGTCCAGGCTGTCGACCGGCGCATCCGGCGCACGCTGGGCGATCTGCCCGGCGTTATAGGTCAGGCCGATGGTGCCCCAAGTGTACGGGACCGTGGCCTGGCGCGACTGCTCATAGTGCGAGCGCAATTTCTGCAACCCCGGCTCGACGTCGTTCAGAGCAGTAAGTTTTGACTGATCCAAGGGCTGCAAACTGCCGGCGCGCATCAGGCGTTCGGCCACGGTGTCACCGGGGAAGATCAGGTCGTAGCCGCTGCCGCCAGCGAGCATTTTCGCTTCCAGGGTTTCACTGCCGTCCATCACGTCGTAGATCACTTTGATCCCGGTTTCGGCGGTGAACTTGCTCAAGGTGTCCTCGGCGAAATAGTCGGCCCAGTTGTACAGCCGCAGGGTTTTCTCCTCGGCGTGCAACGCAGGCACCGCACAGCTCAGCGTCAGCCCCATGGCCAGGCACAGCTTGTTGATCGTGTTCATGTCACACCCCTTGGGTTGCCCAGCGTGAGTGGATCTGACGACCGTCCTGGGTCAACAAAGCGCCGTACATTTCCGGACGGCGATCGCGGTAGATACCCCAGGTCAGGCGGTCCTCGCGCATGGCCGCCAGGTCCAGGCTGTGGACCAGCACGCCGGTGCTGTCGCGGTCGGCTTCGGCGAGCAACTTGCCCTTGTGGTTGCAGATGAACGACGAGCCATAGAAGCTCATTTGCAGAGTCGGGTCGGTGGTCGCCGCTTCCCGGCCGACCCGGTTGGCCGCCACCACTGGGAGCAGGTTGGCGGCGGCGTGGCCGCGCATGGTCATCTGCCAGTGATCCCGGGAATCGAGAGTGGCACAACCCGGTTCGGAGCCGATGGCCGTCGGGAACAACAGCACTTCGGCCCCCATCAACGCCAGGCAGCGAGCGGTTTCGGGGAACCACTGATCCCAGCAGATGCCTAGGCCGATGCGCCCGAACGCGGTATCCCAGACCCGGAAACCGCTGTCGCCGGGGCTGAAGTATTCTTTCTCCTGATAGCCGATGGCGTTGGGGATGTGGGTCTTGCGGTACACACCCAACAGGCGCCCGTCGGTGTCGGCCACGCTCAGTGAGTTGAAGTAGGCGTTGCCGGCCTTCTCATACCAGCTCAGCGGCAGCACCACGCCCAACTCTTTCGCCAATGCGGCGAAGCGCTGGAGCACGTGGCTTTCGCGATACTCCTCGGCCAGTGCCAGGTGTTTGTGGTGTTGCTCGATGCAGAAATACGGCGTGGCGAACAGCTCCTGCAACAGGATGACCTGCGCGCCCTTGGCCGCCGCTTCGCGGACCAGTTGCTCGGCCTGGTCGAGGTTGTGTTTCAGGTCCCAGGTGCAGGGCATCTGGGTGGTGGCGATGGTCAGCAGTGTCATGGCATCAACCCCGCACCGGCCAGGCCGGCTGTTGCTGGGTGATGCAATGCACACCGCCACCGCCATGGGCCAGATGGTTGATCCGCACCGGCACCACTTCACGACCGGGGAACGCCTGCGCCAGCACTTCGGCAGCGACCTTGTCGGCATCGATGCCGTAGGCCGGCATGATGATCGCACCGTTGGCGATATAGAAATTGGTGTAGGAGGCGCAGAACACTTCGGCCTCGGTGTCCACTGCATCGGTGGCTTCGAACAGTTCGATCAGTTCGAACTGGCGGCCTTGGGCGTCGGTGGCCAGTTCAAGGGCGCGGCGGTTCTCCCGGGCCACTTCGGCGTACACCGATTGCTTGTCGTGGGTGGCGTCCACCAGCAACACGCCGGGACGGGCAAAGGCGCACACGCCATCGACGTGGCCGTCGGTCATGTCGCCGGTCACATAGTCCGGATCGCCCGGCAGCCAGATGGTTTTCTTCACGCCCAGCAGTCGGGTGAAGATCTCTTCGATCTCGGCCTTGGTCACGCCCGGGTTGCGATTGGGGTTGAGCAACACCGATTCAGTAGTGATCAGTGTGCCCTCGCCGTCCACATGAATCGCGCCGCCCTCGTTGCTCAGCGCCGTACCAAAACACTCCAGCCCCAAATGGTTGAGCGCACGACGGGCCAGGCTTTCGTCCAGCTCGTGGGCCGACTTGCCGCCCCACGCGTTGAATCGCCAGCTCACACCGGCCAGGCCTTGCTGCGGGTGGCAGACGAAGCTCGGGCCGGAGTCGCGGCACCAGCTGTCGTTGACCGCCAGTTCGATCAACTCGATGTTCGGCCCGCACAACGCCTTGGCGCTGGCGACGGCTGAAGGATCGACCACCAGTTTCACCGGTTCGAAGCGGGCGATGGCGTTGGCCACCCGGGCGAAATCTTCTTGAACCTGTGGCAGTGTCACCCGCCAGCCTGACTCCCACAGGGTCTTGTTGTGCGGCCAGACCATCCAGGTGGCGGCGTGAGTGACCCACTCGGCCGGCATCGTCCAACCGCTGTTTTGAGTTACGTTCTGCTGCATGACAAGCACCTCTGAGTTAAGTCATTGTGTTCAATGAAAACGGCCTTGGCGGTCTTGGCATGCATGCTACGGCTGGAAAAACGGGCAAACAAACGATGGATTTTGCAGACAACTAATTAGAGGAGCTTATCAATATGCTCAAACACTGGCCGCCCCTGAGCACCCTGCGCGGCTTCGAAGCCGCCGCCCGGCTGGGCAGTTTTCACAAGGCTGCCGACGAGTTGCACCTCACCCAATCGGCGATCAGCCAGCAGATCCGCAGCCTTGAGGCGTACCTGGAACAACCGCTGTTCTATCGCAGCGGGCGCAGCGTCAGCCTGACCGATGCCGGGCACGATCTGCTGAGCACCACCCAGGCGTTGTTGCAGCAACTGGCGGTGGGCATTCGCCGCTTGGGGCAATACCAGAAGCCCAATCAACTGGTACTCAACACCACCCCGGCGTTTGCCCGGCACTGGTTGTTGCCACGGTTAGGGGATTTCCGCCGACAGCATCCGCAGGTCGATCTGTGGATTTTCAGCACCGATGAAGTGCCGGACATGGCCAGCCAGACCATCGACCTGGCGGTGCGCGACGACATCAGTTCCCAGGCCGAATGCAGTTTCAAGGTGCTGCACGCCGACCGCCTCTACCCGGCGTGTCACCCGAGCCTGTTGGCCGTGCCCGTGGAACAGCGCACCACCCTGCATGGCGAGCGGGAAATGGACTGGAGCCACTGGGCGGTGGAATCGGGCATAGATGTGGGGCAGATGGATCAGGGGCTGAATTTTTCCGATCCGGGTTTGCTGCTGGACGCGGCCTGTACCGGACTGGGCATTGCGCTGGTGAGCCAGTTGCTGAGTCGACAGGCGCGGGCCACCGGGCTGTTGCAGCCGATGGTGGAGCAAACCATCCGCGGCCCGAACTGGGCGCTGCTGACCCACCGTGACAGCGAGAACATCCCGATGGCGCGGGCCTTCACCCAGTGGCTGGTCGACAACCTGGCGGCCGAGCAGCAGACCACGGCGTGATCATTGCGCCGGGAAAGTTTGCAGGTAGGCCAGCAGGTCTTCGATTTTTTCCGGGTCACTGAGGCCCCAGAAAATCATGCGGGTGCCGGGGACGACTTTCTTCGGCGCTTCGAGGTAGGCGATCAGGGTTTCGCGGTCCCAGACCAGGTTGGCGGATTTCATCGCGTCGGAATACACGTAGTCCGTGGTGACGGCGGAATGGCGACCGATCACGCCATTGAGTTGCGGGCCAAAGAAGGCGCGAGCCGATTCACCGATCTGATGGCAGCCGCTGCAGAGGCGCTTGTACACTTTCTCCCCGGCCTGGACATCGCCCGCAGCAAGGGTGGGTGTGCTGAACAGGCCCGCGGTGAGCGCCGAGGCGAGGGTCAGTGCTGCGAGTTTCTTCATGTTCCGTTTCCAGTCGGGTGTTGCCGGATGGCTATTGGAACATGCGGGCCGGGGATATCCCAAGTGGTCAAATGGACGCAATCCCTGTGGGAGCGGGGCTTGCTCGCGAAAGCAGTAAGTCCAGCCACCTACGATGTTGAATGTGAAGGCCTCTTCGCGAGCAAGCCCGCTCCCACAGGGGGCCTGCGCTCATCATGATGGTTGTGACCGATGAGGGTAGACGGTGTTCGAGGGTTTTCAGCAATCGCTGACTGACGGCGCCTGGGGCACGGGGCGGGTTTTCACGGTGACGAACATTTTGATGCGGTCACCGATTTCCTGGAGGGTATGGCGGAACGGGTCGTGTCTTTCGCTGGTGGTCGGGTCTTCGAAGCTCCAGACCATCACTTCACCGGTAAACGGCATGCGTGAGGCCTCTTCGCAAGACTTGTCGCACAGGGTGATGACGTAGTCGAATTCCTGACCTTCGAAATCTTCGAGGGACTTGCTGCGCAAGCCGCTGGCATCGACACCGATGTGATCGAGGGATTCGAATGTGCGCGGGTCGATCTCGCTGGCCTCAAGCCCGGCGCTGAAGGCCTGGAAGTCGGCAGGATCGGTGTGGCGAAGCAGGGCTTCAGCCATGGGTGAGCGGACATCGTTTCGGGCGCAGACGAACAGCACGCGACGGGGGTCGGTCATGGGTTTACCTCGGCTGGCAGGTTTTTAGTGTTTGCTCATCAATCCATGCAGAACGCCGAACCGCAGACCCGGTTCAGACGCAATCATGTGCGTGATCCCGAACACCTTGAATGCCGCCAGCATCACCACCAGACCGCCGGGCAGAATGCTCAGGCGGTGGATGGGCAAACCGGCCAACTTGAGGTGTTTCACATGTTTGACTTCCAGCAGGCGCAACGACAGGCGCAACAGGCCACCGTAGGTGATGCCGCCTTGGCCGTCATCATTGAGGCCATTGGCCTTGAGCACCTTGGCCAGCATCCGCGCCGTCCCTGAAGAACCGATCGCCTGCTGCCAACCCATGGCGCGATAGCGGCGGGCAATGCGTTCGAATTGCACGGTGGCTGCACGTTCGGCCTCCAGCAGCGCTTCGGCCACGATCCGCCCGCCGTGGAAGTAATGCGCACCGAAGGTGCCGCTGCCGATGGCAATGCTCTCGGTGACCAGCAACTGGTCGCCACGGCCGATGATCATTTCCGTGGAGCCACCGCCGATATCCACCACCAGCCGCGTGGTTTGCGCCGGCAAGGTGTGGGCGACGCCGGCGTAGACCAGTTGCGCCTCTTCGTGACCGGAAATGACGTCGATGCGAAAGCCCAGGTGCCGCTCGGCACTGGCCAGGAACAGCGGCGCATTGTCCGCTTCGCGTACCGCGCTGGTGGCCACCGCCCGCACGCGCCCGGCCTCGAAGCCGCGCAGTTTCTTGCCGAATCGCGCCAGCGCCTGCCAGCCACGGTCCAGCGCCAATTCATCGAGCGCCCCGCCCTGCAGGCCCTCGGCCAGACGCACCGGTTCACGCAGGGTTTTCACTTCCTGGATGACCATCTGCTGGTTCCGTCTCACCGACTGGCCAATCATCAGGCGAAACGCATTGGAACCCAGGTCGATGGCGGCAAACAGCGGGGCGTCTTTCATATGGGGTTCCTTGCACATTCATCTGCCGGCGGACTGACGGCCGCCAGTCACTCAAAACGGATTGCGAGGATCTTGCCATTGCTTCGATGACACCCGGATGACAGGCCTGGAGTTCTGAGCCACACCACAACACTGGCAGGATTTTCGGCATCCTGATGGATGGCCGTGAAGCTGTCATCGAATCGTCATGGACCGAGCGCCATACTCAGTCCATCCAATGCGTGCTTTAACTTTCCGCTGCCAGTCCCGGCAGCTTTTTTTTGCCTGAAATTGCCCTTACAAACACTCCTGCGCCGCACGCTCGAACGTCGACGGCACGAAGGTCGACGCCAGCAGCTTGCGCTCGTACAGGAATACCTTGCCGCCGTTCGAGGCTTTATAGGTTTCAAGCACGTTGTCCGCCGACACTTTGCTTGATACGACGATCCGGTAGCTGCGCTGGGTCTGCGACACCGTTGGGTTGAGCGCATCGTGCTGCAACTTCGGCACCACGCAATGGGTGTACTCCTCCGGCGACTTGCTGGTCTGCAAGGTCATGGTCGGATCGTTCGGCGTGGCACAACCGGCCAGCAGCAGCGAAGCGAAGGCCAGGGTCGGGGCAAAAACAGTGCGCATGAATCAGGTCCTGAATAGAAATCCACGGTGGATCGGGTTGCCCGCCGCTCAATGGACGTCGGGCTTGTTAATTTGTTGTTGCGGTCAATCCGGCGGTTACCAGCGCCTTCAACGATGCATCGAACTGTTTCAGCGCGGTCAGTTGCAGGTCGCGTTGCTGTTCGATTTGCGCGGCGATCTCGGGCGCGGTCTTGTCATGCACCCATACCGACGGCAGTTGTTTTTCCACCGCGCCTTCGGCCTTGCCGATGTACTGCAGGTTGGCGTCGTAGAACCGCGCGGCGAAACGCGCCTCGACCCGGTCGTTACGCTGGGTCAGCAACTGGTTGTGGGTATCGAGCATCACCACCACATCGGGATGGGCCTGCACCAGGGCATCGAGATTTTCGTAGACCGTCACCGACAGAAAAGTGTGGTGCAACGAACCCATCAGCCAGTCGATGGCCAGGGCCGGATCGGAACTGTTGACGAACGCCTGGCGAATCCGTGTATCCAGTGCGTTTTTCGCACCGTTGACGGCCACCGAGTGGTATTGCTCAAGGTATTGCAGGTTTTCCACAGTGTTGTCGCTGTAGAGCACCCCGACCGTCTGACCGTATTGCAGCCCGCTGTGACCGCCGGTGATCGGCGGCAGATGGCAGGCGCGTGCATCTTCGGCAAAGGCCGATGCGGTGGACGCAACACTGCCCAGCAACAGGGCAATCACAGCCAGTCGGGTCAAGATATTCATCGCGCAGGTTCCTTGAGCAGCGTGTTCAATGCAGGCAATTTTCCGCCTTTGCGCACAAAACAGAACTTGCGATTCTTGATGGTGACTATTGATTGAACCAATAGTGTGGCGGCGGGGTTCCCGCGGGCGAAAAAAAGCCCGGCTCGACCGGGCTTTTCACGTCAAGGCGACAGGTATTGCGTTTATTGAACGTTCTTCAGCTTAACCACATCACCGGAAATCTTGGTGGTGTAACCCGTCAGGACCCACGCCCAGAACCAGCGCTCCTGCACCTGTGTGTTGATCATGGCATCGCCGCCTTTGGCCTTGATTGCCTCGTCCTGTGCGCGCACAAAACGACTGTTCTGACGGATCGGGATGATGCCAAACAACAACAGGCCGGTGGCGCTCGCTTCACTGTGACCCAGCACGGTGTACTGACTGCTGTCGTAATGCTGGGTATTCATCGGGGCACTGTTGCAACCGGCCAGTACCAGACCGAACAGGGTAACGGCAGCCACTTTACTGAGGTATTTCACTGAACAACTCCAGAGGGGGAACGCCCGAGATCAATTCTCGGGCGGTGCGCATCCTAGCGAAAATGATGCCTCATTAACATCACCCTTGAAGCTGACCACAGCAATAGTGTTCAGTTGGCGCAAATTTACCGGTCTATGGCGCATACATTGCTGTGGCGACAGCTGCAATCAGCGGATAGTCAGACGCTTTATCAAGGAGAGAAAAAATGGTCACTTGCTACTTGAAATACGTGCTCGATCCCTACCAGCTCGAAGCGTTCGAGCACTACGGCAAGTTGTGGATTCCCCTGGTGGAAAAGTTCGGCGGCCAGCACCACGGCTACTTTTTGCCGTCGGAGGGTGCCAACAACATCGCCCTGGCGCTGTTCACCTTCCCCAGCCTGGCGGCGTACGAACATTACCGGCAGCAGTCGATGAACGATCCAGAGTGCATCGCAGCCTTCAAGTACGCCGAGGAGAAGAAATTCATCCTCAGCTACGAGCGATCGTTCATGCGGCCGGTGTTTGGCGAGCAGGCGCGCTGAGTCAGCCTTTTTGCAGATCCAGGCAATAGGTGTAGTAACCGGGGTCGCGCACCCAGCCCAGGGATTCATACAGACGCTGGGCGGTGACGTTGTCGGTGGCGGTTTCCAGGGTCATGCCTTTGCCACCGGCCAGCTTCGCAAAATCCCGGGCGGTGTTCATCAGCAAGGTGCCGACGCCTTTGCCCCGGGCGGCGGGTGTGGTGAACAGGTCACCGAGCAGCCAGGTGCGATGGGCGTCGATCGAGGAAAAGGTCGGGAACAGCTGGACGAAGCCGAGGTTTTCACCATCGCTGTCCCGGGCAAGAAAAATCACCGATTCATCCCGGGCGAGGCGCTCGGCGATGAAAGCGCGCGATTGCGAAAGGTTCGACGACTGCTGGTAGAACATCCGGTAGGCGTCAAACAAAGGGGCGATCTGGTCGATGTGCGATGCGTCGGCGCGCAGGGCCTGAATAGCCATGAGGGTGCTCCATTGCGGTCTCAAGGAATTACAGACTAGCAATGGCGAGGCAACAGCGACGTAAAATTTTCTGAAAGCACCGCCGCCTACTGTGGGAGCGGGCTTGCTCGCGAAGAGGCCGTGTCAGTCGACATAAATGTTGAATGACACGCCGCTTTCGCGAGCAAGCTCGCTCCCACATTAGATTTCCACATTGGATTGCGGATTGCGGATTGCGGTCAGACCCGCACATTACGCCCCGGCAGCGAAGTACGCTGGCTGCTTTCCCAGCCCTCGACCAGCCCCACCGGCACATCCGCCGACGGCAGCATCTGCACGCCACGCACCAGGTCGGATGCCCGCTCGGCAAGCATGATGGTCGGCGCATTGAGGTTGCCGTTCGGCTCAGTCGGGAACACCGACGAATCGATCACCCGCAGACCGGCGATACCACGCACGCGCAATTCGGAATCGACCACCGCCATGTCGTCCTCGCCCATGCGACACGAACCGCACGGATGGTAGGTGCTTTCAAGGTTGTCACGCACGAAGGCGTCGAGGTCTTCATCGCTGGTCACTTGCGCGCCCGGGGCGATTTCGCCGTCGCGGAAGCGGTCCATGGCTTTCTGGCCAATGATCTCGCGGGTCAGGCGAATGCAGCGGCGGAAACCTTCACGGTCCTCTTCCCGCTCCAGATAGTTGAAGCGGATTTCCGGATGCTCGTACGGATCGGCCGAGCGCACGCGCACATAACCACGGCTTTTCGGTTTGTTCGGCCCGGTCAGCACCATGAAGCCGTGGCCCTTGATCGGTTTGTTGCCGTCGTAGCGCATCGCCGCCGGCAAAAAGTGGAACTGGATGTCCGGCCAGCGCAGGCCCTTCTCGGAGCGAATGAAACCACCGGCCTCGAAATGGTTGGTTGCGCCCAGGCCGTCCTTGAACAGCAGCCAGCGCAGACCGATCATCAGCTTGCTCAGCGGGTCCATCTTGCTGTTGAGGGTCACCGGCTCCTTGCAACCGAACTGGATGTACACCTCGGCGTGATCCTGCAGGTTCTCCCCTACCCCCGGCAGGTCATGGCGTACGCCGATCCCGGCCTTGCGCAGGACGTCCGCCGGGCCGATGCCCGAGCGTTGCAGCAGGTGCGGCGAACCGATCGGCCCGGACGAGATCAGCACTTCGCGGTTGCAATACACCTGGTGGGTCTGGCCGCCGTGGTCATACATGACCCCCACCGCACGCTTGCCTTCGAGGATGACCTGGCGCGTCATCGCATGGGTGATCACCGTCAGGTTCGGACGGCCCATGGCCGGGCGCAGATAGGCGTTGGCCGTGGAGCAGCGCACGCCGTTCTTCACAGTCATGTGCATGGCGCCGAAACCTTCCTGCATGTAGCCGTTGCAGTCTTCGGTCTTGATGTAGCCAGCTTCCGCGCCGGCTTCGACCCAGGCACCGTACAGCGGGTTTTTCATATGGTTGCCGTTGGTGGTGTGCAGCGGCCCGGTTTGCCCGCGATAGCTATCACCACCCGACTCGTAGCTCTCGGCGCGCTTGAAGTACGGCAGGCAGTTGCGATAGCCCCAGCCTTCGGCACCCAGGGATTCCCACTCGTCAAAGTCCAGTGCATGGCCACGGATGTACACAAGGCCATTGATCGACGACGAGCCGCCCAGCACCTTGCCCCGTGGGCAGTGAATGCGTCGGCCGTTGAGGTGGGTCTCCGGCTCGGTTTCGTAGCGCCAGTTGTACTTCTTGGTGTTCATCGGGATAGAGAAGGCACTGGGCATCTGGATCACTACGCTCTTGTCACTGCCGCCGAATTCCAGGACCAGCACCGAGGTGGCCGGGTCTTCGCTCAGGCGGTTGGCCAACACACAACCTGCCGAGCCTGCGCCAATGATGATGTAGTCGTATTTTTGCGTAGCCATTTTTTGCGTGGTCATGACTATCTCCCGACCGTTGATTCAGTGAATACCGGCATAGGCTGCTGTTTGTGGGTCAGCGTGTCGCCGGTGGTGTATTGCGGGGAGTTTTTCTCAATCTGCTGGATCACCGCCTCTTCGCGCTTGAGATCGATCGAGCGGCTCAACCAGTAGTACGCCAGGCCCGATACGATCAGCCCGACCAGCCAGGCGATGTCGATGCTGCCCAGCGCCTTGGCGAGCGGACCGACATACACCTCGCGCTGTTCAACGCCGTCGAAGATGTAGAAGAACGGGATCATCGAGATAAAACCGATGGCATAGGCGGCGATACCGCGCAGTCCCCAGCTGCCGTAAATGTTGCCGTGGGGCATGAAGAAGTGCGGGATGGCGTAGCGGCCCTTGCGCACGAAGAAGTAGTCGGTGAGGTTGACCGAGGTCCAGGGCACCAGGAAGTACAGCATCACCACCAGGTAGATCCCCAGTACCGACAGGCCTTTGCCGGAACTCTGGATGCTCAGGGCCACGCCCAGTTGCAGCAGGATCACGAAGCCGATGGCCAGGATGCGTGCCTTGCGGGTTGGCTCGATGTGCTTGATCGAGTCGACGCAGGTCAGCGTAGTCAGCTTGGCGCTGTAGATGTTCATCGCGATCACCGGCAGGAACGCCAGGATGGTGACGACCACCACCGCCGTGCCCACCAGCGGCGACACGGTGTTGCCGACTTGCCCGAGGGCCACCAGCACGTCAGTGGAGTGCAGGTGATCGGCCAGCCAGCCACCCACGGAAATCATCCACGCACCGGACAGCGACGCCCCAAGGAACACCACGGCGATCAGCTTGCCGCTGGAAGTATTCTTCGGCAGGTAGCGCGAGTAGTCCGACACATAAGGCGCATAGGCGATGTTGTAGCTGGCGGCCGCCGCAAACTGCGCGATGAAACCGGTCCAGTTGAAACCCAGCGGCTCCCGGGCCACTTCGCCCGCCGCCAGCGCCGGCATTACCGCGTCCGGCACCCAACCCATCAACACCGCCACGGTGACAAGGCCATACAGCGGCAGCGACAGGAACAACGCCCATTTGAAGCTGCGGTGCATCCAGTCATGGCCGAGAATCGCCAGCACCGCCGCCGGTATGGTCACCGCCACCGCGATCACTGCGGGGTTGAAGCCGAACAGCGTGTGCAGCCCCTGCATCATCAGCACCAGGTTGACGATGTTGAAGCCGGCGAACACGAACAGCGTCGCCAGTAGCACCAGGATCACCCCGCGATAACCGAACTGCGCGCGGGACTGGATCATCTGCGGCAGGCCAAGGTGCGGGCCTTGCGAGCCGTGAAACGCCATGAACAGCGTGCCGAACATGATGCCCAGCGTGCCGGCGAGCGTGGTCCACAGTGCGGTCAGGCCGACGCTTGGGCCAACGAAGCCGATGGTCATGGTGAAGAAGGTGAAATTGCCGAGGAACCAGAACGGGCCCTGGCTCGACAGTTTGTCGGTGCGCTCGTTCTCGGGGATGAAGTCGATCGAATGCCCCTCGACGACGGATTTTTCATCGAGGCTGGACACGCTCGGGGCGGACTTGGCGTTAGTGTTCATGACGGACTCTTATTGTTGGAAGATCATGACGAGATAACCGCGTTCTTTCGGGTGAACGACTCCCCTGTGGCCCTGAAAATGGGACTGCTGCGCAGTCCAGCGGGAGCAAGCTCCCTCGCCACAGGTTCAGTGTTGCCCGTGCCTACCTGGCGTTGTTGCTGGAACCGAAAACCTGTGGGAGCGAGCTTGCTCGCGATAGCGGAGGGTCAGGCAACACAGATGTCGAATGTGCAACCGTCATCGCGAGCAAGCTCGCTCCCACAGGAATTGAGTCAGCCCTGACTCAAGGCAGCGTGATCCACACCGCCTTGGTTTCGAGCAGGTAATCGAGCTGCTCGGCGCCCAGGTCCTTGCCGAATCCGGACTGCTTGTAGCCACCGAACGGCATCGACGGATCGAGGGTGCCGTGGGCGTTGACGTAGACCGAACCGGCCTTGAGGCGCGGGATCAGGCTGTGCACTTTCCCGAGGTCGTTGGAATACAGTGCCGCCGCCAGGCCGTAAGGCGAGTCGTTGGCCAGGGCCAGTGCCTCTTCTTCATCGTCGAACGGTGCGGTGACCAGCACCGGGCCGAAGATCTCTTCCTGGACAATGCGCATGTCGTTGCGGCAATTAGCGAAAATGGTCGGCTCGACGAAGAAGCCAGGGCCATCGACCGGTTGACCGCCGTAGACCAGTTCGGCGCCTTCGGCTTTGCCGGTTTCGATGTACTCGGTCACGCGCTGCTTTTGCAGCGCCGAGACCAGCGGGCCGATGAAGCAGTCCGGGTCCAGGCCCGGGGCCATTTTCAGGGTGCGCGTGTAGGCGATCAGCTCACGCAGGAATTCGTCGTAGACGCTGCTATGAATATAGGCCCGCGTACCGGCGTCGCATACCTGCCCGGAGTTGAAAAACACGCCGTTGGCAACCGCTTGGGCGGCGGCCGGGATGTCGGCGTCGGCACAGACGATGACCGGTGATTTACCACCGAGTTCAAGGGTCAGCCGCTTCATGTCATCCAGCGCTGCGCGGCCGACAGTCTGGCCGACCGGGGTCGATCCGGTGAAGGTCAGTTTGTCGATGCCGGGATGGGTGGCCATGGCCGCGCCGACCACGCTGCCGCGCCCGGTGACGATGTTGATCACGCCGTCAGGGATGCCCGCTTCCTGCACCAGTTCAGCGAAACGCAGGGCCGACAACGAAGTCAGTTCTGCGGGCTTGACCACCACGGTGCAACCGGTCGCCAGCGCCGCGCCGAGCTTCCAGGCCATGGTTTGCAGCGGGAAATTCCACGGCACGATGGCGCCGACCACACCTACCGCTTCCTTGCGGGTATAGGCCAGGTAGTTGCCCGGCAGCGAAGGTTCGACAGTACGGCCGTGCAGCTTGGTGGCCCAGCCGGCGAAGTAGCGCAGGGTATCCACGGTGCCCTGGATGTCCACGTCCTTGGCGAAGGCAACCGATTTGCCCATGTCGATGGATTCGATTTGCGCCAGTTCATCAGCGTTCTGTTCGATCAGGTCGGCCAGGCGCTGCATCATACGCTCGCGTTCCGCGGGTTTGGCCTGGCGCCAGGCGCCGCCGTCGAACTGGGCGCGGGCGGCTTGCACGGCGCGGTCCAGGTCATCGGTGGTGCCCATGGGAATGCGGGTGATCAGGCCTTCGGTCGAGGGCTCGATCACATCGGAGGTTTCGCCGTTGCTGGCCTCGACCCAGGCGCCGCCGATGAACATTTTCTGGACCTTGCAGAGGAAGGTCTGGGTGGCTTCGCTGACGCCGAATTTTTGCAGGTAACTTTTGACGATCGTGTCCATTTTTGTTCTCTCTGCCCGGCAGTCAGGGCCTGCCGGGTCACTGGTTTCGATGATCAGGCTGATGCGGTTTCGCTTTCGGCGGCCGCCCGCACCTTGCCTCGCTCGTGGAAGATGAAACCGATGCTGTTGAGCAGCAGTTGCGCGGCGAGAATCGAAGTCATGCCGGTCGGGTCGTAGACCGGAGCCACTTCCACCAGGTCCATGCCGACGATGTTGCCCTTGCTGCGCTTGGCCAGGGCCTGGATGATTTCCAGCACTTCGTAGTAGAGGAAGCCACCGTGGCTCGGGGTGCCGGTGCCGGGGGCGATGGACGGGTCGAAACCGTCGATGTCGATGGTGATGTAGTAGTTGATGTTCTGCGGGATCAGCGCCAGCACGCCTTCGACACCGAGACGACGCACATCGCGCACCGAGAGGATTTTCGAGCCGGCTTCGTGGGCCGCTTCGTAGTCATCACGGTTGGACGACGACACGTTGCGAATGCCCATTTGGGTCATGCCGACAATGTGGTTCATTTCCGAGGCACGGCGTAGCGGGTTGCCGTGGCCGTAGCGCACGCCGTGGCGCTCGTCGACGAAATCCAGGTGCGCATCGAAGTGAATGATGTGGATCGGGCCACGGCCCTCGAAGGCCTTGATCACTGGTGCGTGCACCGAATGGTCGCCGCCGAGAACAACCGGCATGACACCAGCGTCGAGGATCTTGCGCACGGCGTACTCGGTGTTCTTGTTGCTGGTAGCCATGTCGGTGTGGACGATGTCGGCATCACCGACGTCAACCATGCGCACGTCCGATGCGGTGAGGTACATCACGTCATCTTCATGATCGTAGGCGCCGGCGTGGCCGAAGGAAAACAGCGTCGATGCTTCGCGAATCCCGCGTGGTCCGAAGCGTGCGCCGGAGCGCCACTGGGTGCCCATGTCGTTGGGCACGCCGAGCACCGCGACGTCGGCATCCAGTGCATCCCAATCGGTGCACACCGGGGATTTGCCAAAGGTGCAATGACCCACGAATGGCAGGTTCAGGCGACCGGATTCATAACCGTTGTTCGACATTTCTAGCCTCTCCACTTCTTGTTATCGGCTTGACGGACTGCAAGGCGACCGCCGTTGGAAAGACTATGGGCGCAGGTTTTCGTGGAAAAAATGCTAAACATCAGATACTCATATCGGCATTCCCGATGCATCCACATGCCGGAGGTCCAAGATGATCCAGCTGCACGACGTCGACCTGAAACTGCTCAGGGTGTTTGCCACGATTGTGCGCTGTGGCGGTTTCTCGGCCGCGCAGGCGGCGTTGAATGCCGGGCAGTCGACCATCAGCGAACAGATGACCCACCTGGAAACCCGTCTTGGGGTGAAACTCTGCCAGCGTGGGCGCAGCGGCTTTCGCCTGACCGAACAAGGGGTGGCGATTCATGAAGCCACCCAGCGCCTGCTGTCGGCGGTGGAAAACTTCTGCATGGACGCCGACGTGCTCAAGCAGCACATCAGCGGCAAGCTCAACCTGGGGATCATCGACACCACGATTACCGACCCCGACTCGCCGATTCCGCGCACCACCCAGCGCTTCGTCTCCCGCGGGCATGACGTGCACCTGAACGTGTACGTCGGCACCCCGGCGGAACTCGAAGAACGGGTGCTCGACGGTCGCCTGCACCTGGCCATCGGGCACTTCCCGATCCATGTGCCGGGCCTGCTGCAATCACCGCTGTACCAGGAAGCCCTGGGCTTGTATTGCGGGCGGCGTCACCCGTTGTACGGCAGCCTCGCCGAAGGTGAGGAGCTGCTCGAAGAAGTCGCTGCGGGGCGCATCGTCGTGCGCGGCTACATGCAGCAATACGACCTCGAACATTTGGGCGTCAGCAAGGCGGCCGCCACCGTGGACAACATCGAAGCCACGGCGATCCTGATCATTTCCGGCGCCTACCTGGGTTTTCTGCCTGAGCACTTCGCCGCCCAGTGGGTCAAGAGCGGCGAGATGCACCAACTGGCGCCCGCGAGCCTGCGCCTGAAATCACCGTTCGACGTGATCACCCGTCGCGGCACGGCACCGCCACCGATCCTCCAGGCGTTCCTCGAGGACCTGGCCGCCAGCACCCGTAAAACCGGCAAGCCGTGAGGTGACACTCGCCAAATTCAAATTTTGCCGGGCATACTGATTCGGTTCGCCAACCTTGCAGGCCCGTCATGCGCATCCACGTCACCTTCATCGACCGCGTCGGAATCACCCAGGAAGTGCTGGCCCTGCTCGGTGGACGCAGTTTCAATCTGGACGCCGTGGAGATGGTGCCGCCGAACGTCTACATCGATGCGCCAACCCTCGGCGCCGAGGTGCTGGAGGAGTTGCGCGAGGCGCTTTTCGGTGTGCGCGGCGTGCAAGCGGTGACCATGGTCGACATCCTTCCGGGGCAACGCCGGCGTCTGCAACTGGACGCGTTGCTGGCAGCCAGTTCCGACCCGGTGCTGGCGGTGGATGACCGAGGTCATGTGCTGCTGGCCAACCCGGCACTGATCGCCCTGTGCGGGCGCGAACCGGCCGGTGAATCGCTGACCGCGCTGTTCGATGATGCCGATTTGCAACGCACCTTGATCGCTCACCATTTCCGCCTGCCGATGCACGAGGTCAGCCTCGGTGGCCAGACCTTGCTCCTCGACGCGATGCCGATCACCGACGCCGGCGCCCTGCTCACCTTGTATCAACCCAATCGCATCGGCGAACGCCTGTCGGCGCTGCACCATGACCATGCCGAAGGCTTCGATGCACTGCTGGGCGAATCACCGCCGATTCGCGCGCTCAAGGCTCGTGCCCAACGGGTGGCGGCCCTCGATGCGCCGCTGTTGATCCAGGGTGAAACCGGCACCGGCAAGGAGCTGGTGGCCCGCGCCTGCCACGCCATCAGCCCACGGCACGATGCGCCGTTTCTGGCCCTGAACTGCGCGGCACTGCCGGAGAGCCTGGCCGAGAGCGAGCTGTTCGGCTACGCCCCCGGCGCCTTCACCGGTGCGCAAAGGGGCGGCAAGCTCGGCCTGCTGGAACTGGCCGACCAGGGCACGGTGTTCCTCGATGAAGTCGGGGAAATGTCGCCGTACTTGCAAGCCAAGTTGCTGCGTTTTTTGAGCGATGGCTGCTTCCGTCGGGTGGGTGGCGACAAGGAAGTCCGGGTCAATGTGCGGGTGCTCAGCGCGACCCACCGTGACCTGGAAAAAATGGTCGCCGAAGGGCGTTTTCGCGAAGACCTGTTCTACCGCCTCAACGTGCTGAACCTGCAAGTGCCACCGCTGCGCGAGCGCGGTCACGACATCCTGTTGATGGCCAATCACTTCATGCAACAGGCCTGTGCGCAGATCCAGCGACCGGCGTGTCGTCTGGCACCGAGCACCTTCAGCGCCCTGCTCGGCAACCGCTGGCCGGGCAATGTGCGGCAATTGCAGAACGTGATCTTCCGTGCAGCGGCGATTTGCGAAAATCCGCTGGTGGACATCGACGACCTCGACATCGCCCGCACCGCCGTTGAACGGCAAAATGACGGCGAAGTCGGCAGCCTGGAAGAGGCTGTGGGTGGTTTTGAAAAGAACCTGCTGGAACAGCTTTATCGCAGCTACCCGTCCAGTAGGTTGCTCGCTGCACGATTGCAGACATCCCATAGCGCCATCGCGATTCGCCTGCGCAAATACGGGATTCCCGCCAAGCCCTGAGTTATCTGTCGGAACACATTGTCACCGACAACACATTCCCCTGTGGGAGCGAGCTTGCTCGCGATTGCGGTGTGACAGGCAAAATTGATATCGACTGACACGACCTCATCGCGAGCAAGCTCGCTCCCACAGGGGATCAGTGGTGTTGCTGAATTCTTCGTCTGTAAATCGATACAGCGTAGCGAAATCAAGACAATCCCTTCCACGCCTGCAATCACGGCGCTTGCCCCCAAGGCCATACCTGCTTGTATTGAATTCAATACGAGCGAGATGTCACAAACTTCGCACAAACGACTCAACCTATTGATTTAAAACAAATAAAAAACATTGGCACCACCCTTGCTATCACTCCTCCAACCCCGCTCGTCGCCCCGCCACGAGCCTTAAAACAATAAGGAGTTGAGATGAGCGAATTGCGTTTTACCGTCGATCACGAATGGCTGCGCCTTGAGAGCAATGGCCTGGTCACCGTCGGCATCACGGCGTTTGCCCAGCAGGCGCTGGGGGATGTGGTATTCGTTCAGGTGCCTGAGCTGGGTGCCTTCGATGCAGGCGCTGAAGTGTCGGTGCTGGAATCGGTGAAAGCCGCCAGCAGTATCGGCATGCCGCTGGACGGTGAAGTGGTCGAGATCAACGCGACACTGGAGAACACCCCGGAACTGGTCAACGAAGACCCATTGGGCGAAGGCTGGTTCTTTCGCTTCAAACCGGTCGATGTCCAGGCGTTGAGCGATCTACTGGATCAAGACGCCTATGAACGCCTGACCGCAGAACACGCCGACGCTTGAAGCCCCCTACGCATTTCCCGAATCCGAAAAAGGACCACACCATGTTCAGCAAGCACGACCAGATCAAAGGCTACGACGACGAACTGCTGGCGGCGATGAACGCCGAGGATGCACGGCAGGAACACCATATCGAACTGATCGCCTCGGAGAACTACACCAGCCAGCGGGTGATGCAAGCCCAGGGCAGCGGCCTGACCAACAAGTACGCCGAAGGCTATCCGGGCAAGCGCTATTACGGCGGTTGCGAGCACGTCGATGTGGTCGAGCAACTGGCCATCGACCGCGCCAGGCAGCTGTTCGGCGCCGATTATGCCAACGTCCAGCCGCACTCCGGCAGTCAGGCCAACGCGGCGGTTTATCTGGCCCTGCTGCAAGCCGGCGACACCGTGCTCGGCATGAGCCTGGCCCATGGCGGTCACCTGACCCACGGCGCCAAGGTGAGTTTTTCCGGCAAGCTCTACAACGCCGTGCAGTACGGCATCGACACCACCACGGGCCTGATCGATTACGACGAAGTCGAGCGCCTGGCGGTCGAGCACAAGCCGAAGATGATCATCGCCGGGTTCTCGGCCTATTCGAAGACCCTGGACTTCCCGCGCTTTCGCCAGATCGCGGACAAGGTCGGCGCGTACTTTTTCGTCGACATGGCCCACGTCGCCGGGCTGGTGGCGACCGGTCTGTACCCCAATCCCCTGCCCTACGCCGACGTGGTCACCACCACCACCCACAAGACCCTGCGCGGCCCCCGTGGCGGTCTGATTCTGGCCAAAGCCAATCCGGAACTGGAGAAAAAGCTCAACGCCGCGGTGTTCCCAGGTGGTCAGGGTGGCCCGCTGATGCACGTGATCGCCGCCAAGGCCGTGTGCTTCAAGGAAGCGCTGGAGCCGGCATTCAAGACCTATCAGTCGCAGGTGATCCGCAACGCCCAAGCCATGGCGCAGGTGTTTATCGAGCGTGGTTATGACGTGGTGTCCGGCGGCACCGACAACCATCTGTTCCTGGTCAGCCTGATCCGTCAGGGCCTGACCGGCAAGGACGCCGATGCCGCCCTCGGTCGCGCCGGCATCACCGTGAACAAGAACGCCGTGCCCAACGATCCGCAATCGCCGTTCGTGACCTCCGGCCTGCGCATCGGTACCCCGGCGATCACCAGCCGTGGCTTCAAGGAAGCGCAGAGCATTGCCCTGGCTGGCTGGATCTGCGACATCCTCGATCACCTTGGCGATGCCGATATCGAGGCCAATGTCGCACGGCAGGCTGCCGCCCTGTGTGCCGACTTCCCGGTCTATCGCGACTGATCACACCACACAAAAACCCTGTGGGAAAAACCCTGTGGGAGCGAGCTTGCTCGCGATGAGGCCAATACATTCAGCATTGATGTTGAATGAAAGTCCGCCATCGCGAGCAAGCTCGCTCCCACAGGTTCCGTGCCCTGCCTGATTAGCTGTCTGCACAAGGAAAAACCATGACTGTCATTGCTGAAGCGGCGCAAAAAGGTCCAGCCAAAGTAGAGGTCGGCACCAAACTGCGCGGTGCGCAAAAGGTTGCGCGGATTCCGGTGAAGATCATTCCCACGGATGAATTCCCGCGCAAACCCGACTGGATTCGCGTGCGCATGCCGATCTCTCCCGAGGTCGACCGCATCAAGCAACTGTTGCGCAAACACAAGCTGCACAGCGTCTGCGAAGAGGCGTCCTGCCCGAACCTGGGCGAGTGCTTCTCCGGTGGCACGGCGACCTTCATGATCATGGGCGACATCTGCACCCGTCGCTGTCCGTTCTGCGATGTCGGCCATGGCCGGCCCAAGCCGCTGGACGCCAACGAGCCGATGAACCTGGCCGTGGCCATCGCCGAGCTGCGGCTGAAGTACGTGGTGATCACCTCGGTTGACCGCGACGATTTGCGCGACGGTGGCGCCCAGCACTTTGTCGATTGCCTGCGCGAGATCCGCAAGCTGTCGCCCGGCATTCAACTGGAAACCCTGGTGCCGGATTATCGCGGACGCATGGACGTGGCCCTGGCGATCACCGCCAATGAACCGCCGGATGTGTTCAACCACAACCTGGAAACCGTACCGCGCCTGTACAAGGCCGCGCGGCCGGGTTCGGACTTCGAGTGGTCGCTGGACCTGCTGCAGAAATTCAAGCAGATGATGCCGCACATTCCGACCAAATCCGGCCTGATGCTGGGCCTTGGCGAAACCGACGAGGAAGTCATCGAGGTCATGCAGCGCATGCGCGAGCACGATATCGACATGCTGACCCTCGGCCAATACCTGCAACCCTCGCGCAGTCACTTGCCGGTGCAGCGCTTCGTGCACCCGGACACCTTTGCCTGGTTCGCCGAAGAAGGCACGCGCATGGGCTTCAAGAACGTGGCGTCCGGGCCGCTGGTGCGTTCGTCCTATCACGCCGATCAACAACTTCATGGAGGTACGGACGGTTTCAAGCCATGATGGAATGACTGGTCATGCATGGAGCCGTTTCCGATGTCGCGTTCACCCTGTCTGTTGTTGCTGTGCCTGAGCCTTGCCACGCCGTGCATGGCCGACGAGTCGAAACCCGGGCACATGGTGTATGTGCGCAGCGTAGACCCGGGCATCGCGCAGGACATCCGCTACGCCAGCGCGCACAACTTCACCGGGCACCCGCTCGACGGCTACCAGGCGGCGGAGTGCCTGCTGTCGGAGGATGCGGCGAAGGCGTTAGCCCGAGTGCAAAACTCACTGAAAGCCGAAGGCTACGGCTTGAAGGTATTCGACTGCTATCGCCCGACCCGCGCGGTGGCGGACATGGGACGCTTCGCCAGCGAACCCGGCGACCCGCTCAAGACCGAGTTCTATCCACGGGTCGACAAGCAGGACTTCTGGCGCCTGGGTTATGTGGCCCGGGTGTCCAATCACTCCCGAGGCAACACCGTCGACCTGACCCTGACCGGCCCCGACGCCCTGCCCGCCGACACCTGGACACCTTCGGCGATACCGGCGGATTGCACCGCCCCCTACGGCGAGCGCTGGCACGACGGCGCGCTCGACATGGGCACCGGTTTCGATTGCTTCGATGAGCGCGCGCACACCGACTCGGCGCTGATCAACGCCACCGCCAAGGCCAATCGCCAGCGGCTGACCAGTGCCATGGCCAAGGAAGGCTTTGTGGGTTATTCGGCCGAGTGGTGGCACTTCACGTACAGCGGGAATCCGCCGAAGCCGGATGTCATGAACTTCCCCATCACGCCGCTCGCACCATGAACATTCTGCTCAAGACCCTGTTGGTAGCGTTGTTTCCGCTGGCCGCAATGGCCCAGGGACTCGACGGCAGTGACCAACTGATCGTGGTCACCAGTAAAGGCTGGGATGACATCCAGGGTACTGCCCAGCGCTATGAACGGCACGGGCAGACCTTCCAGAAATTCGAAGCGCCCTTTGCAGTGGTGCTCGGCAAGAATGGCATGGGCTGGGGCAAGGGCCAACTCAACTCCGGGCGACCTGAAGGGCCGATCAAAAAGGAAGGCGACGGCAAGGTGCCGGCCGGGATGTTCAGCCTGGGCACGGCGTTTGGCTACGAGCCTTCGGCCAATACCCGCCTGCCCTATCTGGCGCTGACAGCGACCATCGAATGCGTGGACGACAGCCAGTCGGCTCGCTACAACGAGCTGGTCGACAGCTCGGTCATTGCAAGAGACTGGAACAGTTCCGAACGCATGCGCCGCAGCGATGACTTGTATCGCCAGGGCATTTTCATCCGGCACAACACCCTGGCCACTCCCGCTGCCGGATCATGCATTTTCTTCCACATCTGGCGGGGACCCACCGCACCGACTCGCGGCTGCACCGCCATGGCCCCGGCGGATATCGCGCGGTTGTTCAACTGGCTGGACCCGGGAAAATCCCCGATGCTGGTGCAACTGCCCGAAGCGCAGTACGAACAGTTGCGCCAGCGCTGGGAACTTCCCGAACGCGAGTAAACGCTGAACCCTGTGGCGAGGGGGCTTGCCCCCGTTGGGGCACGAAGTGCACCCCAAAAAAGGGACTGCTGCGCAGTCCAACGGGGGCAAGCCCCCTCGCCACAAAAGCCCCCTCGCCACAAATGCGGGAATTAACCCCGCTCAACCACCACGCCACTCATCGACGGCTTGGCCAGCGCGTAATAGATCACACCCGGCACCAGCAGCCCGACGATCCAGGAAATGTCCACGCCGCCCAGTTGCGCAACCATCGGCCCGGAGTAGAAATGGGTGTCGACAAAGGGCAACTGGATCAATACGCCGATCACGTACACGCTGATCCCCAGTACGTTCCAGCGACCGTAGCGCCCGTTCGGATCGGACAACGCAGGAATGTCGTAACGTTCCTTGTTGATGAAGTAGTAATCCACCAGGTTGATCGCGCTCCACGGGGTGAAGAACGTCAGCAAAAACAGGATGAAGTACTTGAACGAGTTGAGGAACGAGTACTGCCCCAGCAATGCCAGCGCGGTGGACGCCGCGACGATCAGCAGCACAAACAGCATGCGCTGGCGGGCGGTGATTTCCAGGCGACGACGAAAGCCGCTGATGATGGTGGCGATGCACATGAAACTGCCATAGGCGTTGAGGGTGGACACCGTGACCTTGCCGAACACAATGCTCAGGTACAGCAAGGACGCGATCACACCGCTACTGCCCAAGCCGACAATGGTCGCCACTTCGTGCCCACGGAAATTCGCCCCGGCCAGTGCGGCGGCGAACACCCCCAGCACCATCGAAGTCTGAGCCCCCAGCACGGTGCCCAGGCCCACGGCGGCGAAGGTTTTCCACGATGAGGTCTTGCTCGGCAGGTAACGTGAGTAGTCCGCCACGTAGGGGCCGAAGGCGATCTGCCAGGACGCCGAGAGCGAAACCGCCAGCAGGAAGGTGCTCCAGCCAAAATGACGATTATCGAGCAGCAGGCTGATGTCGTTGAGGGTCATCAACCGGGTGAACAGGTAGGCGAAGGCGATGATGCCCAGCACGCTGGCCACCCGCCCGACCAGGTGAATCACCCGATAACCGAAGATCGTCAGGAACGCGATGCAGGCCGCGAAAATCAGGATGCCGGTGCTGTCGCTGACACTGATCAACTGCGCGATCGCCTGCCCCGACAGCACCGCGCCGGTGGCGCTGAAACCCAGGTACATCAGGCACACCAGGACAATCGGGATCGCCGCGCCATACACCCCGAACTGTACTCGGCTGGAGATCATCTGCGGCAGCCCGAGTTTCGGCCCTTGCGCCGCGTGCAGCGCCACCACGGCACCGCCGAGCACTTGCCCGATCAGCAAGCCGATCAGCGACCAGAACACATCGCCGCCCAGCACCACGGCCAGGGCGCCGGTGACGATGGCGGTGATCTGCAGGTTGGCGCCGAGCCACAGGGTGAACTGGCTATAGAGACTGCCATGTCGCTCAGCCTCGGGAATGAAATCGATCGAGCGGGTCTCGATCAGGGGACTGCGTTGCGCACTCATGGTGGTGTTTCCTTTGTGGAACTGTTTTTGTTGTCGGGGTTGAACTTAGAAGGTCTTGGTGGCACTGGCAACGACCGTGGCCGAGCACAGGTCGTCATAGCCGTACCAACTGGCGCACTCGCTTTTCGACAAGTCCGTGTCGATATAGCTCAGGCCCCAGGTGACGCCGACAAAATCGCGGGTCAGCTTGGCTTCCCACTCGTAGTAAGACTCACGGCTATCGCCACTGGCGGACCAGAACGCGGGGTCATTCACATCGTTGCGCCCAAAGCGCAGGTCCAGGCCGACTTCGGCCGGCAAATCGATTTTGTAGCCCAGGTAGGTGTAAAGGGTGTCCTGGTCCTCGCCGAAGAAGTTCGGCGTGTCCTTGGAGTAATAGACACCCAGCTTCACGCCGTACAAGTCGAGGATGGCGTAGACCTCGCTGAGGTTGAATTCGGAATTTTTCGGGTAGTCGTACTTGATGTAGCCCAGATCCAGGCTGATTGCGTCGGTCGCCTGCCAGTAATAACCCGCGTAGTACTCAAGTTCCTGGCGGGTGTCGAAGCCGCCGCCGAAATCGACGTTGGAGGTCCAGGCTCCGATGTACAGGCCGCTGCTGTGCAACAGCGTTGCGCCGCCCTGCACTGCCGGATCGCCCAGGGTTTGCGAGATGCCCCGGGTACGGTAGTCGCTGACGACGCCCAGGGTCATGTCCAGGCTGAAATCATCGTTGAGGGTCAGGGCCTGGCTGCTCAGGGGGATCAATGCCAGTGTCGCGAGGGTCAATGCTGAAAGTGCGTTCATACAATTCTCTTGTTGTTATGGCGTACGGGAATTTCAGGCATGGCGATGCCAGGCCCCTCGCGCTACGAGGGGCTGGCGGTTTTTTGCGTGTGCTGGGTGTACGCAGGTCAGGACGCGGGGGCGTAGACCTGCTTGCCGGCGAAGAAGGTGTTCAGGACTTTGGTTTCGAACAGTTCGTCATCGCTGACCTTGAACACGTCACGGTCGAGGATGATCAGGTCGGCCTGCTTGCCCGGAGCCAGCGAACCGATCTGCTGATCCAGGCGCAGGGTTTTCGCCGCGTTGATGGTGTAGGCGTAGAACATGGTCTGGCGGTCGATGCTTTCCTTGGCATTGAGTACACCCAACGGACCCTTGCGCGTGCTGGCCTGGGCAATGGCATTGAACGGATTGGCGCTCGACACCGGCCAGTCGCTGCCACCGGCAATCGTCGCGCCGGCGTTATGCAAGGACCGCGCGGGATACTGGTAACCGTAGGCAAAGGCACTGATGTAAGGTTTGACCAGTTCGACGGTGTAGGACTCGCCGGTGGCCCACAGCAGTTGCATCGAGGCAATCACGCCCAGTTGCTTGAAGCGCGCAAACTCCTTGGGGTTGACCAGTTGCAGGTGCGCGATGCTGTGGGGCACGGGTATCGGGCTGAGTTTGCGCGCATACGCCACGCCATTGAGCGCTTCACGCACCGCGCGGTCGCCGACGGCATGCATGTGCACGATCCAGCCGCGTTTTTCCGCTGCCACCACCAGTTCGCCAAAGTGCGCCGGGTCGGTCAGCAGCTGACCGTCCTTGTGGCTGTTCTTGTACGGCACGACGACCGCCGCTGTTTGCCCCGGGAATTCGAGAATGCCGTCGACAAACACCTTGACGCCGGGGAACGTCAGGTTAGGCACGCCCTCGAACTGTTTCATCACCGTGGCGATCACCTCCAGGTCGGCAGGTTTGCTCTTCGGATTGGTAACCATCAGCGCGGCGACGTGGGCACTGAGTTCGCCGTTCTGCGCCAGTTCCTTGTACAGCGGCAGCACGCCGACACTTTCGGCGGTGGCATGGAAATCGAACAGCGAATCCTCACTGCCGCCGTTCGCCGCCGCGTCCATCCAGGCGGTTACGCCGAATTGATTGTTGATCTTCACCGCCTCGCGAGCGGCCTTGAGCATGGCCTCCGGGCTGGGCGCCGGAATCCCGTTACGCACCACGTCCCAGCGGGATTCGGCAAAGTAGCCGTTAGGAGTGAAGTCCGCTTCATGGCCGATGTAACCGCGTTCCTTTTCCGGCAGGCTCTTGACCAGCGCCGTGTCGATGTCCAGGCGCTTGAGCATCGCGTTGTTGGCCCAACCGGTGTGCCCGTCGATGCCACTGAAGACAATCGGTTGGTCCGCCCAGAGTCCCTGGTTGAACACCTTGCCCAGTTCACGGCTTTTCTCCCAGTAAGCCGAACTGACCCCGGCCACGCTGATCACATCACCGGCGCGTGCGCGTCCGGCCTTGTCTTCCTCGATCAACCATTGCTCCAGTTCCGGCAAGGGTTTGACCTCGTCCAGCAGGTTGGCTTTCATGCTGTCGAAAGCGCCCACCACCGGGTGGCTGTGGGTGTCGATCATGCCTGGCATCAGCACCTTGCCCGCCAGGTCGATGCGCTGGGTCTTGGCATCGGCCAGGGCATTGATTTCGGCATCGCTGCCCGCTTTCAGAATCTTGCCGTCTTGCACCGCAACAGCCTGCACCAGCGCCTGGCCGGGTTCGGCAGTAAAGACCTTGCCGTTGAACAACACCAGGTCAGCGGCGGCCATCGCCTGCACCGACGACAAGGCCAGCGCGGCGGCCAACAGGTTTGGAATAAATCGCATCGGAACGCTCTCTAGTTTTTATTGGACGGATCGAGAAGTGACAACTTGGGAAACAACCTGTGGCGCCAGTCCCAGGAACGGCGCCTTGGCCCACACGACCTTGCCGCCAACCAACGTCAGCAGCACGTCATTGCGGCCCAGCTCCTCCTCGGGCACCTGCATGAAGTTCTTGTCGAGCACGATCAGGTCAGCGAACTTGCCGACTTCGACCGAGCCCAGCACCGCGTCCAGCTTCAGTTGTTCGGCGGAACTGAGGGTGATGCTGCGCAGCACCTCGGCTCGCGACAGTGCCGGATCGGCGTTGAGTCGCCCGGCATACTTGGGCCCATAGCTGTGCGGATTGGTCGGATCGCCCGAACGGGTGACACCGACTTTCAGCGCCAGGAACTCATCGAGGGGATCGACCGGCCAATCGCTGCCAAAGGCCACTCGGCCGCCGGCATGGGCGATGCTGCCGGAAGGCTCCATGCGTTCGAATCGCTCGGCACCGAGGTGATCGCTGGTACCGTCGACCGTGGACGGGGCCTGCTGCGCCCACTGGAACGACATGGTGGCGGTGACGTCCAGTGCCTTGAAACGTGCGTAATCGGCAGGGTCGACTGACTCGGCGTGAGCGATGGCCGGGCGGAAGTCTTGACCGGGCAGTTCCTTGCGCACGTAGGCGACGCTGTCCAGTGCATCGCGCACCGCACGCTCGCCGGTGGCGTGCAGGTGCGGATCGAGACCGGCCTTGACCGCTTGCAGCACCAGTGGATTGAGCACCTGCGGCGGGAAGTACAGCTCGCCCAGGTTCTTGCCCGGCGTCCACTGCGGCGCCTTGTCGGTGCCGCTGTTGTGCAGGTACGGGGTCAACATGGCGCCAGTGTCCGCCGGGGCATTGATGATGCCGTCCAAGAACAGTTTGACGTGGCGCATGCTCACGCCCGGCGCGACCTTCACGTCGCCCTGGTCGTAGGTGCTGGCCAGGGCCTTGGCCTCGGCGATGGTTTTCACCGGGTCGGCGGCCGCGGCGGCCGGGTCCAGCTTGATCGCCAGCAAGGCCCGGGCGGTCAGCTCGCCGGACTGTTGCAGGCGGGTGAAGGCCTTGCCGTTTTCCGGCCCCGCCAGCGCATCGAAGAAACTGGTGATGCCTTGCTGGCGCATGGCGTCGAGGGCCGCTCGCATCTGATTGAGTTTTTCCGCGTCGGTCGCCGGCGGCACCACGGCGGCCAACGATTCGGCGGCGCCGTCTTCGCAGATGCCGTTCGGGTTGCCGGCGCTGTCGCGTCGGTATTTGCCGTCCTCGGGGTCGGCGGTGTTCTTGTTGATCCCGGCCAGTTCCAGGCCGCGGGAGTTGGTCAGCACGGTGTGGAAATCGGTGGAGCGCACCTGGATCGGACGCTGGGTCTTGAGCGCGTCCAGGGTCGATTTGTCGGCATCGCCGTCGAGCCCGGTCA
Source organism: Pseudomonas jessenii (assembly GCF_002236115.1). Classification (GTDB taxonomy): domain Bacteria; phylum Pseudomonadota; class Gammaproteobacteria; order Pseudomonadales; family Pseudomonadaceae; genus Aquipseudomonas; species Aquipseudomonas jessenii. Next base: position 68,864 of record NZ_NIWT01000007.1, read on the forward strand.
TGCCCATGCGGTCCCAGCTGCCCACTTCGAGCCACACGTCCGGGCCCTTGTCCTTTTCGGCATCGAGGCAGGCCTGGATGCTTGCCTGAAACTGCGCGCGGGTCATGGTCTGGTATTTCAGGTCGCACAAGGTCATGGCTCGACCGCCATCCCCGGGGTGCATGTGTGCATCGACGAAGCCCGGCATCAGCATGCGTCCGGCCAGGTCGATCAGTTGTGTCTGCTTGCCGATGTAGCCGTCGACCCCGGCATCGCTGCCGACGTAGACGATCTTGCCACCTGAAATGGCAATGGCCTGCTGCACGGAATCCTGGCCGTCGACGGTGTAGACATAGCCATTGCGCATGACCGTGTCGGCGGGCGTCGCACCCAACGCCACGCAGGAAAACGCCGTTGTCGATGCAACGGCGATGAACAACCTGGAAAGTCTCAAATGCCTCACCCCTGTTCTTATTGTTTTGAAGCGGCCCGAAGCGACTGCGCAAGCCCTTGTATAGACAGGGCCTACCCTATAGGGCGCGGCGCGCGAATGGACCTCTGCAAATGAGGAGGGGTCAGGCAAATAATTGAAACGGCGGGGATCAGTCCCGGCGCACGGACTCCGTCAGCGCACCCGGTGAACGCAGGACGGAGCCCAGTTCCACCTTGCTTTTCACACCGAGCTGCAAGTAGCAGTTACGCAAATAGGTGCGCACGGTCGCGGGGCTCAGGGCGAGCATCCTGGCGATTTCCTTGTAGGAGTGGCCCGCGGCGAACAGCATCGCCGCCGTGCGCTCCCGAGGTGCCAGGCCGTCCCCGCCCGAGGGTGCTTCCAGGGACAGGATGACGTGTTCGGCGTTGGGGCTCAGGGTCAGGGCGCAGCGGCCCAGTCGGATCACGCAGGGGGCTTTGGACAATTGCGCGATTACCTCCGGTGGCAGCGTGGAACCGCTCCAGCCGGGCAGTTCGCGCTGGATGGCGACGCACAACCTGGCCCCCACATAGAGCAGACTGCCGTCCATGCGCGCGACGCCAAAATCACTCGCGCCGTTTTCGCTGTCGAAGCGAATCATGTCCTGCACCTGAAACCGCCACAGCTGGAACAGGTGATCGCAGAACGCCAAAAACAGCTCGGCTTCGTTCTCCTCGAACGCCTGTTCATCCTGACCACGGTAGAGACAGACGAAGAACATCAGGCCGCTTTCGGGCAATTCGTAGGTGATGCTCATCAAGTGATAGAGGTCGAAGCGCCGGGCGAAATCATTGACCGCCTCGCAAGGGTCGTTGAAACCCGTGTCGCACACCACCTCACCAGGACGATTGAGCGTGGCGTAGGAGAACTGATCGTTGGCCGCCACCGGATGCCATTCGGCGGCAAAGGATTCAGGAAGATTGATGCTGCCATGCATCCAGCTTTGCATGGGCACCTCAGGACCTGGTGCAGACATTTCGCCCCACCAGGCAGATGCGAAGGGCACCAGCTGACCGAATGCCTGCAGGCCATCGGCGATGAACCGCGACGCCCCGCTCTCCCGCGCCAGCCGCCCCAGGTGCAATACGCAATGATTGAACGCCTTCAGCGTGGCCAACGCCCCGTCGTCGCCGACCTTGTTCCCCTCCTCCATCATGGCGATCCCGTTCACTGCATGGTCTGTTGCCGGGACGATGCCATAGCGCCGGGAATGGCGTCCAGTTCGCCGTGACATCAGCAGTTACAACAACCGCTCAGCCGTACAACTGCGGCCGCCGGTCCCGATGCAGGTCATTGCGCGCACTGATGCGCTTGTTGCGCGCCTCGGCGAGGTTCAGGGTAGCCAGCAACAACTGCTCGCCGCCCTGCTCCGCCGGCCCCGCCAAGGGGTAACCGTCGGCATCGACGATCACCGATCCTTGCACCCAGCCAACCCCACGTTCATGGCCATAGCGATCGCATGCCGCAATGAACATGCGGTTCACCGAGGCATTGGCCTGCACCCGCAGCACTTCGGCCGGGCGCTCGGTCTGCGGCCGCGGACCGTCGGGCCAATTGACCGGCGCGCACAACAGATCGGCCCCGGCCAACGCCGGAAGACGCACCCACTCGGGGAACTCCAGGTCGTAGCAAATCAGCATGCCGAGCCGTCCATGCACCGTTTCGACCACCGGCGGTGGCGCATCGCCGGCCGTGAAGATGTCCTTCTCGGCATCCCACAGATGCGCCTTGCGGTACACCGCGCGCAGGCCGTTGGCGTCGATCATCGCCGCGCTGTTGGCCAATTCATCAGCGGGCAGGCGCTCGCAGAAGCCGCCGACGATCACCAGGTTCAGCTCACGGGCCATGGCCTGCCACAGTTGCAAGGTGGGACCATCAACGGTTTCCGCCAGGCTCAGCGCCTCAAAGCGGTCGGCAAACAGATAGCCGCTCTGCACCAGTTCGGGCAGCACGACGACTTGCGCGCCCTGAAAGGCTGCCTGGCGAATCGCGCGTTCGGTGAGCGTGCGGTTGTAGGCCAGGTCGCCTATTTTCGGTGCCAGTTGGCAGCAGGCGACCACTGTGTTTTTAGCGTTGTTCAACGCACTGTCTCCGCAGATGAATGGGTCATGGCGACGATGTCGCTTTCGCTCAGCGCGTCGATCACCCGGCGTTCGGCGGCCAGATCAATCGAGCGACTGAGCAGGTAGTAGGTCAGCCCCGACACCACAAGACCCACCAGCCAGGCGATGTCCACGCCTTCAAGCATCCGCGCCAGCGGACCAACGAACACTTCCTTGTTGGCCGCTGCGTTGAAGATGTAGAAGAACGGCACCATCGCGGCGAAGCCGATCAGGTACGAAACGATGCCGCGAAATTGCCAGGCGCCGTAGATGCCTTTTGGCGTGAAGAAATGCGGGATCGCATAACGGCCCTTGCGCACGAAGAAGTAGTCCACCAGGTTGACGGCGGTCCACGGCACGAGGAAGTACAGCAGCAACACCAGGAAGGTGTTCAGCAGAGCGATGCCGTCACCTTTGATCGACAGCACGCAGGTCAACAGGATGACGCTGATCACACTGATCGACAGCACACGGGCGCGGGGTGTCGGGGTGATTTTTTTGATCGAGTCGACGCCGGTCAGCAGCGTCAGCATGGCGCTGTAGGTGTTGAGCGCGATGATCGGCAGGAAGCCCGCCACCGAAACGATCACCAGCAGATTGCCCAGCCCTGGAATCATCGACGAGCCGACCTGATTCAACGCCACCAGCGCATCCGCCGCGTTCAATTGCTGCGCCAGCCAGGCACCGAGGCCGATCATCCAGCTGCCCGACAACGAGGCGCCGATGAACACCGCCGCAATCAGTTTCGTCCGGCTGGTGTTTTTCGGCAGGTAACGGGAATAGTCGGACACGTAGGGTGCATAGGAAATGTTGTAGCTGGCACCGATGGCGAACAACGTGGCGAAGGCCACCCAGTTGAAGCCCAGGTCGGTTGCCGGGGTGACGCCTTCGGAACCTGCGCCGAACATCAGGGCGATGGTCACCAGTGCGTACAGCGGCAAGGTCGCCAGCAAGGCCCACTTGAAGGCCTTGTGCATCAGGTCGTGGCCGTAGATCGACAACAGTGCGCCGATCAGCACCACGGCCACGGCGACGATGGTCGGGTCGATGCCGAACACATGTTCAAGGCCGTTCATGATCAGCGAGATGTTCACCACGTTGAAACCCACGAACACAAACATCGTCGCCATCAACGCCAGGATCACCCCGCGATAACCGAACTGCGCACGGGACTGGATCATCTGCGGCAGGCCCATTTCCGGGCCCTGGGAGCCGTGGAACGCCATGAAAATGGTGCCGAACATGATGCCCAGGGCACCGGCGAGCATGGTCCACAGCGCCGACAAGCCGAGGCTCGGGCCGACAAAGCCGATGGAGATGGTGAAGAAGTGGAAATTGCCGAGGAACCAGAATGGGCCCTGGCTGCTGAGTTTGGCGTGACGTTCGTTTTCCGGAATGTAATCGATGGAGTGGCCTTCGATGACCAACCCGCCGCTCGCCTCGGTGGCGTGCGCAGACACTGGGGAACCTGACATACGATTGTTCCTATGCTGTTGTTTGTTGTTTTTGTGGGTACAGCGCTCGCTACGACGTCCAGATCAGGTGAAACTCCAGAAAAAGCTGACGATGACGCTGGTTTCACGGCAATGTAGGGCGTGAGTTCTGGCAGTAAAATATCGCAGGCACACTGTTCACATAGATCAGTATCTATGTAAGCGAGAATCGGGAGCCCCCATGCTGGGAACTGTAACGGAGCTGGATCTGCGTCTGATCCGGGTATTTCTGACCGTCGTCGAAGCGGGCGGCATCTCGGCGGCACAAACCGCTCTCAACACCACGCAACCCACGATCAGCGCGCAACTGGCAACGCTGGAAGCGCGGGTCGGTTTCCGCCTGTGCGAACGCGGACGTGGCGGGTTTTCGGTAACGCCCAAAGGTACTCAATTCATCGAGGCAGCCCGGCGCTTGCTGGCGGCGGCCGAGGGTTTCCGGGTGGAAGTGCAACACATCAACCGCAAAGTCTCGGGCAGTATCAACATCGGTTTGCTAGGGCAAATCGACCCGGTGGCGAACAGGAAAATCGGCCAGGCCGTTGCCCGTTTGCGGGCGCGGCACGAGGGGCTGTACTTCCACTTCACCGAGCTGTCGTCGTCGCTGCTGGAAGAAAAAATCATCAATGGCCATATCGACCTGGCCATCGGTTACTTCTGGCACCGCTTGCCCAGCATCGATTATTTCCCGCTGTTCCCGGAAACCCAGATTGCCTACTGCGCGCCCTCGCATCCACTGTTCGAGCAGGTTGGCGCGCTGACCCGGGAAGATGTCAGCGGGTTTGACTGGGTCTGGCCGAGCCATCCGTTGCCGGAAATGCCGGCCCCCACCTCCATCGAACGCCTGACCGTGCTCACCGACAGCATGGACGGCGCGGCCCTGCTGATTCTGTCCGGCCAGCACCTGGGGTTTCTGCCGCAGCACTACGCGACCCGGCATGAACAGCTGGGGCAGTTGCACCCGCTGAACCCGGATCTGCTGCGCTATGAGGTGAGCTTTCATGCGGCGGTGCGGCATTCGGCGCGGCAGCGGGATTTGGTGAGTGCGTTCCTGAACGAGCTGATCGAGATTTTCGGTTCACCCTTGTAGGAGCGAGCCTGCTCGCGATGGACTTCCGGGCACCGTTGGGTATCTGGCCCCCCCGCGTTATCGTTAACGTCCATCGCGAGCCGGCTCGCTCCTACAAGGGGGGCGCAATGGTGTTATCAGAAGCGGATTTCAGCAGCCGGGACCACATCGATCCGGGCCACCGAGCCGCTCAGATCTGCCCAATCCTTGTTGTGTTGGGTAATGATGTCCTCGGCAGTGACATTGCCATTGTCGACGGTGGAGTGCGCGTCGGCGGCCAGCACCACGTCATAGCCCAATTGATGCGCCTGACGCAGGGTTGCATTCACGCAGTAATCGGTTTGCAGGCCGCAGATGACCAGCCTTTCGAAGTCTTCTACCGGCAACAACCGTTGCAGGTTGGTCTGATAGAACGAATCGCCAGTGGTTTTGCGTACGCGATGATCTTCGGGCGATGTTTGCAGCCCTTCGGCCAGTTGCCAGCCTGGGACACCGTGTTTCAACAGACCATCCTCTTCTTCATGCTGGATGAGCACCACCGGAACGCCGGCCTTGCGCGCCCGGGCAGACAGGTCATTGATGGTGTTGATGACCCGTCCAATCTCGAAGCACTCGTACTCCCCGGAACACAAAGCCTGTTGGACGTCGATGATTAACAACGCAGTGGTCATGATTTCCTTCCTTGATATGTCGAGGGATCAGGGGACGAACATAAGCCCGTCCCCCTCCGGACACAACCCTCAATAACCCAGCGACAACCCGGTGTTACGCCGTGGGTCGTTCGCCCCGTAGAAACGGTTATTGCCTACCGGTTTGCCACCCAGGGATGGCGCGCCGACCAGGATCGCCGCCAGGTGGTTGGCGTCCTGGGGACCGGCGAACTTGTGGCCCCAGCTCTCGAGGATTTTCACCGTGTCCGGGCTGGTGGTGAAGGCTTCCAGGTTGGTTTCTTCCGGCAGCCACTGCTGGTGGAAACGCGGTGCATCCACCGCCTCCTGGATGTTCATGCCGTAGTCGATCACGTTGAGCATGGTCAGCAATGTCGCGGTGATGATGCGGCTGCCGCCCGGAGTGCCGACCACCATCACCACTTTGCCGTCCTTGGTGACGATGGTCGGGCTCATGGACGACAGCGGCGCCTTGCCGGGCGCGATGGCGTTGGCCTCGCCCTGCACCAGGCCGTACATGTTCGGTACGCCGATCTTCGAGGTGAAGTCGTCCATTTCATCGTTGAGGATGACCCCGGTCTTGCTCGCCATCACGCCGGCTCCGAACCAGTCGTTGAGGGTGTAGGTCACCGACACTGCGTTGCCCCACTTGTCGACGATGGAGTAATGGGTGGTGTTGCTGCCTTCATGGGGCGCTACGCCGGGCTTGAGTTCACTGGATACCGCGGCTTTTTGTGGTTTGATCGCTTCGCGCAGCTTGGTCGCGTAGTTTTTATCCAGCAGATGGGCAATCGGGTTCTTCACGAAATCCGGGTCGCCCAGGTAACTGTTGCGGTCCACATAGGCGTGGCGCATCGCCTCGATCTGATAGTGCATGCCCTGGGCCGAGTGGTAGCCCAGTTCCTTCATCGGGTAGCCTTCGAGGATGTTCATGATCTCGCAGATCACCACGCCGCCGGAGCTCGGTGGCGGTGCGGAAACCACGTGGTAGCCACGGTAGTCGCACTCGATGGGCGCCAGTTCACGGGTCTTGTATTTGTCGAGGTCGGCCTGGGTGATGATGCCCTTGTTGGCCTGGCTGGAGGTGACGATGGCGTCGGCCACCCAGCCTTTATAGAAACCGTCGGCGCCTTTGTCGGAGATCTCCCGCAAGGTCTTGCTCAGGTCCTTTTGCACCAGTTTCTGGCCGACCTGCATCGGCTCGCCGTTGCTCAAGAAGATCGAGCCGGAATCCTTGATGTCCTTCTTGAACATGTCGGTGGCGTAGTCCAGCAGATCGACATCCCCCTGCTCCAGCACGAAACCGTCTTCGGCCAGTTTGATGGCCGGGGCGATGATTTCCTTGCGCGGCTTGGTGCCGTACTTGGACAGCGCCAGTTCCATGCCTGAAACGGTGCCCGGCACGCCCACGGCCAGATGACCACGGGTACTCAGATCGGGGACGACGTTGCCCTCCTTGTCCAGGTACATGTTGGCGGTTGCGGCCAGCGGCGCTTTTTCACGGAAGTCGAGGAAGGTCTTGCGCCCGTCCGCCAGTTGAATGGTCATGAAACCACCGCCGCCGAGGTTGCCTGCCGCGGGGTACACCACTGCCAGCGCATAGCCGACCGCGACCGCCGCATCCACGGCATTGCCGCCGTTCTTGAGCACATCCACGCCCACATGGCTGGCCAGGTGCTGGGCTGTGACCACCATGCCGTTTTCCCCGGTAGCCGGGGCCAGGGAGGCGGCGTGAGCAGTCAGGCAGCTGAGCGCCAATGAGGTCGCAATCAGCGATTTGGCAAAAGGTTCGTACTTCATGAGTCGGTCTCTTCTTGTTATTAAACAGGGGAACGTTTCGAAAGCAGTAGGCAAGTATGGTCGGGATTACGTATTGCGCCTCCCCGCCGAGGCAGTATCCTTAACGCCTGTTCAGCAATTTTGCGCGAGCCCTTGCATGACCTATACCTGCACCACCGTGGCCTCCCCCGTGGGCCAGTTGAAGCTGGTCGCGAACGGTTCACGACTGGCGGCCATCCTCTGGGAAAACGACAAACCCGGGCGGGTGCGCCTGGGACCGATGAGCGAAGCGCCGGACAACCCGATCCTGGTGCGCACGGCTGCGCAGCTACGCGAATATTTTTCCGGCACCCGCGATCGCTTCGAACTGGATCTGGATTTTGCCGGCACGGAATTTCAGAAGAAGGTCTGGGCGGCGCTGCTGACCATCCCGTTCGGCGAGACGCGCAGCTACAGCCAGATCGCCGAACAGATCGGTAACCCGGCAGCGGTCAGGGCGGTGGGTGCGGCGAATGGCAAGAACCCGATTTCGATCGTGGCGCCCTGTCATCGGGTGATTGGCGCGTCGGGCAAGCTCACCGGGTTTGCCGGTGGGCTTGAGGCGAAGGCGTTGTTGCTGACCCTGGAGGGCTGCGAGTGGTCAGGCGCCAGTCGCATGGATGATTTGTTTTAGGGACGCACTGCATCTTTGTGGCGAGGGGGCTTGCCCCCGTTGGACTGCGCAGCGGTCCCAAATCCATACACCCCTGAATTCCAGGAAGGTCGCGTTCTCCGTTTTTTACGACTGCTTCGCAGCCGGACGGGGGCAAGCCCCCTCGCCACAAAAGCCCTTTCACCACAGGGTCAGGTTGGAGCGAAGAGGTTTTTCATCACCGCATACTGCAACAGCATGATGGTCTTGGCGTCGCAGATTTCGCCACGGTAAAACGCTTCGAGCGCGTCCTCGAACGTCCACTCCAGCACTTCCAGCTCTTCGGTTTCCGCCTCCAGCCCGCCACCGTCGCTGACTTTCGACTTCGCGTCGTATTCGGCAATGAAGAAGTGCAGTTTTTCCGTCACCGAACCGGGGCTCATGTACGCCTCGAACACCTTCTGCACATGGTGCACGCGGTAACCCGTCTCCTCCTCCGCTTCATCGCGGATGCGGTCTTCAGGTGCCGCGCCTTCCAGCAGCCCCGCCGCCACTTCGATCAACAGCCCATCGTGACCGTTGACGAACACCGGCAGGCGAAATTGCCGGGTCAGTACCACGGTTTTCTTTTCGCGGTTGTACAGGAGAATCGCCGCGCCATTGCCACGGTCGTAGACCTCCCGGACCTGGCGTTGCCACTCGCCGTTGTTGCGTTGGTAATCGAAGGTGATTTTCTTGAGCAGGTACCAGTCGTGGGACAACACCTGAGACTCAAGGATGTTGACCCGCTCGGCTGTGTTCGACATGACAACGCGTCCTGTTATTTGTCTGAGGGTCCACATGTTAAGTGAAAACGCACAGCCTTTGCCCCCTCAGGCAAGCTGCGCCTTGTACTCCTTCTCGTATTGTCCGGCCAATGACTCTTTCTGTTTGTCGTTGAGCAGCTTGCCAGCCATCTGGAAGAACTTCTGCTCTTCTTCCTCGAGGTGGTGATGCACTTTCTCCGAGAGTTTCTTCGCGGTCACCAGCCAGGCCGGGCTGGACATCTCGGTGTCGTCCAGTTCCTCCATCATTTCGTCCATTTCGTGATGTTCGGCAATGCCATGACGGCTGAGGTCGATACCGTTGTCGAACTCCATCAACGGGATGTAGAAATGCCGCTCTTCGGCCGTGGCGTGAGCTTGCAGTTCTGACTTGAGTTGTTTGTAGGCCTCGACGCGTTCGGGGCTGTCGCCGCTGGTGTGGATCAGGGCTTTGGCGTAAGTACGTTGGCGTTCATGGCTTTCGCGCAGGGCTTCGAAAATATTCACGGCGTGTCCTCATCGGTCGCACTCTGGAATGACGCGTACTAATGAGTGACATCTGCGTGCAGGCGACGGTTCCACCTGCTTTGTGCTGATGGAACATTCGCAGCGACCACGCTAGGCTGCGGTTTCACTGCCATAAGGATATAGCCATGAACCTGCGTATCGAACTATCGCAAAACCCCACGGATGAACAACGCCAGGCCATCCTCAAGCCATTGCGCGCGTACAACAGCTCGAAAGCCGAAGGCAACGTGCCCGAGCACATCGCCTTGCTGGTGCGCGACGACAACGACGAGATCCTCGGCGGCCTGCATGGCCGATTGTTTTACCAGTGGCTGTACATCGACTTGCTGGTGGTGCCGGAACAGGCCCGGGGACAGGGCCTGGGTTCGAAACTGATGCAGATGGCCGAAGACCTGGCGCGGGAACGGCGCTGCGTCGGGCTGTGGCTCGACACCTTCGAATTCCAGGCACCTGGGTTCTACAAGAAATGCGGCTACAGCGAGATCGGGCACATTGCCGATTACCCGCCGGGCCACAAGCACTTCTTCTTCCAGAAACGCTTGAGCTACTGATCCATACCGCCCCCCCTGTAGGAGCGAGCTTGCTCGCGAAAAAAACCGGAACGCCGCGGGGTGTCAGGCATCCAGCGGTTTCGTTGACGACCATCGCGAGCAAGCTCGCTCCTACAGGGGGTACAGCGTCAGATCACAGACAAGTCGCCAACGCCGCCAAGCGGCGCTTGGCCACGAAATCGTCCTTCTGTGCGTAGTAGCTCAACACCGTGCCCGAGGCGTCGGTGGTCACGTCGACGAAAGACTCCGCCGAACGGGTGTAAACGGTCGTTCCGCCCTTCTCCCCTGGTTGCAGATAGGCAGCGGCATCGACGCCGAACACGGCCTCGTCCTGCCAGGAAAACTGCACGCACTGGGCGACGTCTTTGCCCGGTTTTTCCGAGTTCAGGGTCTTGTACGGGGCCTTGGTGCGGGCGTCGTTCATCGCCGAACCGGCGCATCCGGCCAGCAACGTCACGGCCAGCGCCACCATCAGAATTCGCATTGCATTCACTCATCAGGAAAAAGCGGACTTTATCACCCCGGCAGCCCGTATCGTTCTGCTTTACTGCATTTATACCGCGACAGCGCGCAACGATTCACGCACCCTGTCGCGCCAATAACGCCCCATCGCACCCATGACTGGAAACCTGATGACACCTAATGCCGAGTTCTACAAACCGAGCACTGAATATGCCGACAAGCTGATCAGCCAGATCGGTCAGACGCCTTCCTGGATTGCCAAGCGAATCGGCGTCACCGACAAGCGTATTCGTTACATCCTCGACGGCGAAAGAACCGTCAAAGGCGAAACCACGCCGATCCAGATGACCTACACCGAACAGTTTGCCCTCGAATGCCTGGCGGCAGCGGCCAAGGCCAGTAAGAAGCAGTCTTCGTAATCCCATCCAAGGAGCGACCATGGCGGCAACCGAGCAGCAACATGAGCAGGCACTGAAGCGGTTTCTCGATGCGCGCCCCGAATTGCGCGAAGAGCTCGACCACCTCAACCCGCTGTTGGCTCAGGCCAAGGGTGAAACAGCGGCACAGTATCGCGAGGAACGGCTGCACGAAGCCTTTGAAGCTGAAGCGGAACGCCAGCAGTTGTTCGCTTGGGAACTGACGTTGCAGTTAACCGCCGCCACGCCCCTGGACTACGAAGCGCAGCGCCTGGAGGTGCACCGGGAAGTGGCGGAAATGGCCGGCATGGACTGGCCGGAATATTGCGAGTTGAATGGGATAAAACCGTAAACACTGTTCATGGAGGCCATCGCCGATGCTGCCCAACACCGCCAGGACCCACGCCAGCCCAGGTCATTTGCACACACAGAAATGGCGCGGGCGCATAGGCTTGAGCCTGGTGGCCATGCTCTCGGTACTCGCCGGCATGACCGACGCCATCGGTTTCATGGCCAGCGGCGACTTCGTTTCGTTCATGAGCGGCAATACCACCCGGATGGCGGTCGCCATCAGTACTGGCGACCTTGGGTTGACCCTGCGCCTGGTGATTCTCATCGCCACCTTCATCGTCGGCAACGCGCTGGGCATTATCGTCAGCCGCCTGGGCAGGCGCCGGACCCTGCCCTTGTTACTGTGCATTGCCGCCCTGCTGTGCGCCGCCGCGGCCTGGTCGTATGACGAGCAACTGCCAGCCCTGCTGGCGGCGATCATCGCCATGGGCATGCTCAACGCCGCGGTGGAAGAAGTGAATGGCCTGCCGGTGGGCCTGACCTACGTTACCGGTGCCCTGTCGCGTTTCGGCCGAGGGCTGGGCCGCTGGATGCTCGGCGAACGGCGCAGCGGCTGGCGGGTGCAGTTGATCCCCTGGACCGGCATGTTCGCCGGCGCGGTACTCGGTGCCGTGCTGGAACATCACCTTGGGCTCAAGGCGTTGTTTGCAAGTGGCCTGCTGGCTGCCGGGCTCGGGGTGCTGTCGTTGAAGATCCCGCGGCGTTGGCAGTTGGGGTATATGCCGCGCTGAGTTTGGCGGCACCCATGCGGGCCTCATCGCGAGCAAGCTCGCTCCCACAAGGGATTTGCGTCGGACACAAAATCAGCAACCACCACACGTCCACTGTGGGAGCGAGCTTGCTCGCGATGAGGCCCGCCCAGACAACATCACTTTAGCCGCCCCGCCGATAAAGCATTATCATGGCGGCAGTTTCGCTGATCGAGTCCGTCATGAAGTTCGCCATCGCCGTATTTTCCGCCGCCCATGCGCCCTCCTCGCGCCGCGCCCTGCTGTTCGCCCAGGCCGCGCTGGCCAGCGGGCACGAGATTGTCCGGCTGTTTTTCTATCAGGATGGCGTCTACAACGCGTCCGCCAGCGTGGTCACGCCCCAGGATGAACCGGACTTGCCCAAGCAATGGCACGCCTTTGTCAGCGACCATCAACTCGATGGCGTGGTGTGCATCGCCGCCGCGCTGCGTCGTGGCGTGTTGAACGAGGAAGAAGCCAGGCGCTATCAGCGTGAGGCTGTAGCCGTCGGCGCACCGTGGGAATTGTCCGGCCTCGGCCAATTGCATGACGCGGCGCAAGATGCCGACCGTCTGATCTGTTTCGGAGGCGCATGACATGGCCAAATCCATATTGATCATCAGCCGCCAGTCGCCATGGTCCGGCCCAGGCGCGCGGGAAGCGCTGGATATCGTGCTGGCCGGGGGCGCTTTCGATCTGCCGATCGGCCTGTTGTTTCTCGATGACGGCGTGTTCCAGCTGGCCGCCGGTCAGAACGCCAAGGCCCTGCAACAGAAAGACCTGAGCGCCAACCTGCAAGCCCTGCCGATGTTCGGTGTCGAGGAACTGTTTGCCTGTGGCGACAGCATCACCCAGCGTGGCCTGGCCCCCAGCGGCCTGTCGCTGGAAGAAGCCCAGGTATTGGCCGCTCACGAAATCACCGCCCTCATTGACCGTTACGACCAGGTGATCACCCTCTGATGTCGACTTTGCATGTGTTGTCTCATTCCCCGTTCGGCGACGAACGCCTGACCAGTTGCCTGCGTGTGATCGGCGCCAACGACGGGTTGCTGTTGTCCGGTGATGCCGCCTATGCGTTGCAACCAGGCACCGCGCCGTTCACTGCGCTCAGCGCACGTGGCCTGAAGCTGTTCGTGCTGGTCGAAGATGCCCAGGCCCGTGCGCTTGCGGTTCCAGACTGGGCCAGTGCCATCGATTACCCGGCCTTCGTCGAGCTGTCGATTCACTACGACAAGGTCAACAGTTGGCTATGAAGGCATTGACGGTCGGCCCCCGCGCCATCGAACTGGACAAGGACGGTTTCCTGGTCGAACTGAGTGACTGGTCCGCCGATGTGGCCAGTGCCCTGGCGGCGGCCGAAGACATCGAGTTGACGCCCGAACACTGGGAAGTCCTCGAACTGCTGCGCAGTTTCTACGCCGAATTCCAGCTGTCACCGGCCACCCGCCCGTTGATCAAGTACACCGCCCTGAAACTCGGCCCGGAAAAAGGCAACAGCCTGCACCTGAACCGACTGTTCAAAGGCACTCCCGCCAAACTCGCCGCGAAACTGGCGGGCCTGCCCAAACCGACGAATTGCTTATGACCGATTACCCAGCACTGACACTCGAAACGCCCGCCGAGCATCCGTTCGCCCAGTTCGTACGGATCCTTGGCAAAGGCAAGCGCGGCGCTCGTGACCTGACCCGGGTCGAGGCCCGCGAAGCCATGGGCATGGTGCTCGATGAAAAGGTCGAGGAAACCCAGCTCGGCGCATTCCTGATGCTGTTGCGGCACAAGGAAGAAAGCTTCGAGGAGATGGCGGGTTTCACCGAGGCATTGCGCGAACGCCTGAATCCTCCGGCAATGGCAGTGGATCTGGACTGGCCGACCTATGCCGGCAAGAAGCGGCACTTGCCGTGGTATCTGCTGGCGGCCAAGTGCCTGGCGCAAAACGGCGTGCGGATTTTCATGCACGGCGGCGGCGCCCACACGGCCGGACGCTTGTACAGCGAGCAACTGCTGGGCGAATTGAACATCCCGTTGTGCCGTAACTGGCAACAGGTGGGTTCGGCGCTGGATAACGGCGGCCTGGCCTTCATGCCATTGATGGACTGGGCGCCACAGCTGCAACGCATGATCGATCTGCGCAACACCCTGGGCCTGCGCTCGCCGATCCACTCGCTGGCGCGGATCCTCAACCCACTGGGCGCCCGTTGTGGCCTGCAGAGCATTTTCCACCCGGGTTATCAGGCCGTGCATCGCGACGCCAGTGGATTGCTCGGTGATACCGCCATTGTGATCAAGGGCGATGGCGGCGAGATCGAGATCAACCCGGACGCCGACAGTCACCTGTACGGCACCACCGGGGGCGAGAGCTGGGACGAGGAATGGCCGCAGTTGTCGGCGCAGCGTCACGTCAAACCTGCCTCGCTTGATCCTGAGCATTTGAAAGCGGTCTGGCGTGGCGATGTGGTCGACAGCTACCCGCAAATGGCCCTGATCTCGACCATGGCCTTGGCCCTGCGTGGCCTTGGCCAGACCCGCGAACAGGCCTTCGAAACCGCTGAAAAATACTGGGCTGCGCGGGACAAATCGATTTAATCGATCATTCGCGCCCGATCTTTGCGCTTTTTGTTCGAACTCATCGGAATAGACTCGACTCCATCGATTATGGGTTTCGGGAGTCTTGAACATGGGTTTGTTAGTGGATGGCCGCTGGCAGGACAAGTGGTACGAGAGCAGCAAGGACGGCGCGTTCCAGCGCGAACAGGCACAGCGTCGCAACTGGTTGACCGCTGACGGCAAGCCGGGGCCGACCGGCGTCGGCGGTTTCGCGGCTGAGCCCGGGCGCTATCACCTGTACGTGTCCCTGGCCTGTCCGTGGGCTCATCGCACACTGATCCTGCGCAAACTCAAAGGCCTCGAAAACCTGATCGACGTTTCGGTGGTCAGCTGGTTGATGCTGGAAAACGGCTGGACCTTCGACCAGCACCTGGGGTCGACCGGCGACAAGCTCGACCATTTCGAATTCATGCACCAGCGCTACACCGCCGACACCGCCGACTACACCGGTCGCGTCACCGTGCCGGTGCTGTGGGACAAACAGCAAAAGTGCATCGTCAACAATGAATCATCGGAAATCATCCGCATGTTCAATGGCGCCTTCGACGATCTGACCGGTAACGACCTGGACTTTTACCCGGCGCCGCTGCGGGGAGAAATCGATGCGTTGAACGAGCGGATTTACCCGGCGGTGAACAATGGCGTGTACCGCGCCGGGTTTGCTACCTCGCAACAGGCTTATGAACAAGCCTTCGATGAGGTGTTTGCCGAGCTGGACCGACTGGAGCTGCTGCTGGGCGCCAACCGCTATCTGGCGGGCGAGTACCTGACCGAAGCGGACATCCGCCTGTTCACCACGCTGATTCGCTTCGACGCGGTGTACTACGGGCACTTCAAGTGCAACCTGCGGCGGATTGCGGATTATCCGAACCTGTCGAACTGGCTGCGGGAGATTTACCAGTGGCCGGGGATTGCCGAGACGGTGGATTTTGAACACATCAAGAATCACTACTACGCCAGCCACCGCACCATCAACCCGACGGGTGTGGTGCCGAAAGGCCCAGCCCAGGACTTCACCGCGGCCCATGATCGGGAGCGGTTGAGTGGGAAAGGGGTTTGGCGCAGAGCTTGAGATTTGTGCAGGTTTTGAAGGCCCCATCGCGAGCAAGCTCGCTCCCACAATTGATTTGTGTCGTTCACAAATCCCCTGTGGGAGCGAGCTTGCTCGCGATGGGGCAACTCGGTCTCAGACCTGCCCCTGAGCCCCTTCGAACCACGCCAGTTTCTCGCGCAGTTGCACCACTTCACCCACGATCACCAAGGTCGGCGCATGCACTTCATGCTCTGCCACCAGTCGTGGCAGGTCCGCCAGGGTACCGGTAAACACCCGCTGGTTGACCGTGGTGCCCTGCTGGATCAGTGCCGCCGGGGTATCGGCAGCGCGACCATGCTTGATCAACTGTTCGCAGATGATCGGCAAGCCCACCAGCCCCATGTAGAACACCAGGGTTTGCGCCGGGGCGACCAGATCGGCCCATGGCAAATCGCTGGAGCCGTCCTTGAGGTGGCCGGTGATGAAACGCACCGACTGCGCATAATCGCGGTGGGTCAGCGGAATCCCGGCATAGGCCGCGCAACCGCTGGCTGCCGTGATCCCCGGCACGACCTGGAACGGGATGCCATGGGCCGCCAGTTCTTCGATCTCCTCGCCACCACGACCGAAGATGAACGGATCGCCGCCCTTCAATCGCACCACACGCTTGCCTTGCTTGGCCAGATCCACCAATTGCTGGTTGATCTGATCCTGCGGCACCGCGTGATCGGATCGGCGCTTGCCGACGTAAACCCGCTCGGCGTCGCGACGGCACAGTTCGAGAATCGCCGGTGCCACCAAACGGTCGTACAGCACCACGTCGGCTTGCTGCATCAGACGCAATGCCTTGAACGTCAGCAGGTCGGGATCACCTGGCCCTGCGCCCACCAGATAGACTTCACCGGTCGCCACTGGCGCCTCACCATCGATTTTCGCCTGGAGCAACCGCTCGGCTTCACCGCCCTGCCCAGCCAGTTGCCGATCGGCAACCGGGCCCTGGAAAACATCTTCCCAGAACGCCCGACGCTGCTGCACATCCGGAAACAGGCCTTTGACCTGATGACGGAATCGCGCAGCCAGCCCGGCCAATTGACCGTAGGTGGAAGGAATCCAGGTTTCGATCTTGGCGCGAATCAAACGTGCCAGCACCGGCGCATCGCCGCCGCTGGACACAGCAATGATCAAGGGAGAACGGTCGACGATGGCCGGGAAGATCACGCTGCACAGGGCCGGCGCGTCCACCACATTGACCGGCACGCAACGTCGATGGGCATCGGCGGAGACTTGTGCGTTCAGCGTTTCGTCGTCGGTGGCGGCAATGATCAGCCCGCAACCGTCCAGATCCGCCTCGGCGTAGCCACGCAACAGACACTCGCCACCGCTGCCGGCAACCAGCTCGCGCAATTGCGCTTCGATTTCAGGTGCAACCACCCGCAGCAGCGCACCGGCATCGGCCAGCAGGCGGGATTTGCGCAAGGCAATCTCCCCCCCGCCGACGACCAACACACGACTGCCGCGAAGGTTGTGAAACAGCGGCAGATAGTTCATTTAGCCGATGACCTCAAGGCCACCCATGTAGGGCTTGAGGACTTCAGGCACACGGATGGAACCGTCGGCCTGCTGATAGTTCTCGAGCACCGCGACCAGGGTACGGCCCACCGCCAGGCCGGAGCCGTTCAGGGTGTGTACCAGTTCCGGCTTGCCGGTTTCCGGGTTACGGAAACGCGCTTGCATGCGGCGGGCCTGGAAGTCGCCGCAGTTGGAGCACGACGAGATTTCGCGGTACTTGTCCTGGCTCGGGATCCACACTTCCAGGTCGTAGGTCTTGACCGCGCTGAAGCCCATGTCGCCGGTGCACAGCGCCAGAGTGCGGTAAGGCAGTTCCAGCAATTGCAAGACTTTCTCGGCGTTGGCGGTCAGGCCTTCCAGCGCTTCCATGGATTTCGATGGCTCGACGATCTGCACCATTTCAACTTTGTCGAACTGGTGCTGGCGGATCATGCCGCGGGTGTCACGACCCGATGCACCGGCTTCGCTGCGGAAGCATGGCGTGTGGGCGACGAACTTGATCGGCAGCAGTTTCGAATCGACGATTTCGCCGGCGACGATGTTGGTCAGCGACACTTCAGCGGTCGGGATCAGGTACAGGTCGGCTTCGCCTTCGCGCGCGATCTTGAACAGGTCTTCTTCGAACTTCGGCAGCTGGCCGGTGCCTTGCAGCGCCGGGGCCTGGACCAGATAAGGCGTGTAGGCCTCTTCGTAGCCGTGCTCGGTGACGTGCAGGTTGATCATGAACTGCGTCAGGGCGCGGTGCAGACGGGCAATCGGGCCACGCAGCAGGGCGAAACGGGCGCCGGACAGCTTGGCGGCGGTTTCGAAGTCCAGCCAGCCGAACTTCTCGCCCAGGGCGACGTGGTCCTGAACCGGGAAATCGAAGGCAGTCGGGGTGCCCCAGCGGCGCACTTCGACGTTGCCGTCTTCGTCTTCGCCGACCGGTACCGATTCGTGCGGCAGGTTGGGGATACCCAGCAGGATCGAGTCCAGATCGGTCTGGATCGCGTCCAGTTCGACTTTACCCGCGCTCAATTCGCCCGCCATGCGCTCGACGTCCGCCATCAGCGGCGCGATGTCTTCGCCGCGCTGCTTGGCCTGACCGATGGATTTGGAGCGCGCATTACGTTCAGCCTGCAGTGCTTCGGTGCGGGTCTGGACGGTCTTGCGCTGTTCTTCCAGCGCTTCGATGCGCGCAACATCCAGGGTATAGCCACGGGATGCCAGGCGGTCCGCTACGTCCTGAAGGTTGCTACGTAACAGTTTGGAATCGAGCATGTCGGTTTCTCGTTTATCAAAGTTTGGTCAAGGACAGGCCGGCCCAGGTGGCAAGCAGCCCGCCGAATACGCTGAGCGCCGCATAGCCCAGGGCTAGCGGCACTTGCCCGCTTTCCAGCAGGCGCACCGTATCCAGTGAAAAGGATGAAAAAGTCGTCAGCCCCCCGAGGAAGCCAACGATCAACCCGGCACGCACCTCGATGGGCACCTCCGGGCGTATCAAAAACAGACCGTATAGAACGCCGATCAGCAAACAGCCCACGATATTAACGGCCAGCGTCGCGGTATAGAAGTGCCGAGGCCAATTCGCGTTGATCCAGTTGCCCGTGACGAAGCGCAACAACGTGCCGGCCATCCCGCCGACGGAAACCGCAACGATCAAGGGAAGCACTATTTTCTCCGCTGCCTTGGGCTTAAACGGTCGAGTTTCGCCAGGTGATTGAGTTTTTCGCCAATCTTCAACTCCAGGCCACGGGGCACGGGCTGATAGAACGGGATCGGGTCGAGTTCTTCCGGGAAATAGTCTTCGCCAGCGGCATAGGCGTCCGGCTCATCGTGGGCATAACGGTATTCATCGCCGTAGCCCAATTGTTTCATAAGCTTGGTCGGCGCGTTGCGCAGGTGCAGCGGCACTTCCAGCGAACCGTGCTCGGCGGCGGCGCGCAATGCCGTCTTGAAGCCCATGTACACCGCGTTGCTCTTTGGCGCGCAGGCCAGATAGGTGATGGCCTGGGCCACCGCCAGCTCGCCTTCGGGGCTGCCGAGGCGCTCCTGCACTTCCCAGGCCGCCAGGCACAGGCTGAGGGCGCGGGGGTCGGCATTGCCGATGTCTTCGCTGGCCATGCGCACCACGCGCCGGGCCAGGTACAAGGGATCGCAACCGCCGTCGATCATCCGTGCGAACCAGTACAAGGCGCCGTCGGGGTTGGAGCCGCGCACCGATTTATGCAGGGCGGAAATCTGGTCGTAGAACGCTTCGCCGCCCTTGTCGAACCGCCGGCGGGTATCGCCGAGCAGGCTTTGCAGCAGGTCGGTGCCGATTTCGCCGTTGTCTTCCGCCAGGTCCGAGGCGTTTTCCAGCAGGTTGAGCAGGCGCCGACCATCGCCATCGGCAGCCGACAGCAGCATCTGGAAGCCTTCGTCGCTGAGGGTCAGGTTACGCTTGCCCAGGCCACGCTCTTCGGTCAGCGCGCGGTGCACCAGTTTGCGCAGGGCCGCTTCGTCGAGGCTTTTCAGCACATAGACCCGCGCCCGCGACAACAAGGCGTTGTTGAGTTCGAACGAGGGATTTTCCGTGGTTGCGCCGATGAAAATCAGCGTACCGTCTTCGACATAGGGCAGGAACGCATCCTGCTGGGACTTGTTGAATCGATGCACTTCGTCGACGAACAGAATGGTGCGGCGGCCGTACTGCGCGGCCTGCTGTTTGGCGATTTCCACCGCCTGACGGATCTCCTTGACCCCGGCCAGCACCGCCGAGACCGTTTCGAAGTGCGCGTCCGAGACTTCCGCGAGCAATCGCGCCAGGGTGGTTTTGCCCACGCCCGGCGGCCCCCAGAAAATCATCGAATGCAGGGCACCCTGCTCCAGCGCCTCGCGCAGGGGCTTGCCGCGAGCGAGCACGTGTTCCTGACCGACGTACTCGTCCAGATTGGCCGCACGCAGGCGGGCGGCCAAGGGCTGGGCGATGGGGGTGCTGCGAAACAGATCCATGGCGTACGTTTAAAACCTCGGGTTACTTAATGCCTGCGGGCCAAAACGCTGACCCTGTGGGAGCGAGCTTGCTCGCGATTACGGCATCACATTCAACATTTATGTCGACTGACCCAACGCTATCGCGAGCAAGCTCGCTCCCACAGGTTTTGCGTCAGCCGTTTATTCCTGGATTACATCGGCACCCTTGGGGATGTCGAACTTGAACTTGGACGCAGGGATCGGCTCGTTCGCCTTCACCCCGGTGAACAGGATATTGGTGCGCTGGCCGACGCTGTCGATCAGTTGCATATCATTGACCAGGCCATTGCGGAACGACAGGCGCAGGCTGTCGAACAGGGTGTCCTTGGTTTTCGGCTTCAGGGTGAAGTCAATCACGCCGCCGGCTTCCTTGGCACTGATGTCGAAGCTCTGGCTGATCTTGGACACGTCACCGGACAACAGCAAGGCCGGGGTCTGGGTCAGGCGCTGGTCGAGGTTCTTGATGGTGGCCTGTTCCAGGTCCGGGTCCCACAAGGTGACTTTCTTGCCATCGGAGATCATGGTCTGTTCGGCCGGCGCATCGGTGTGCCAGTAGAACAGGCCTGGACGCTGCAGGGACATCTCGCCGGCGGTTTCCTGCAATTGGGTGCCTGTGCCATCGAGGGTCAGTTGCGAGAAACGTGCGGTCAGGGTCTGGGATTTTTCCAGCAGTTGGGTCAGGCGTGCCACGTCCTTGTCGTCGGCGTTAGCCTGGAGCGTGGTCAAGGCCAGTACCGGCAGCAACAGCATGCGGATCAGACGCATGGGAGTCCTCATAACATTCGTGGGAGTGCGGGCGGCGCAAAGGCGCCCCCCCTTTCATACTCGGGTCAGTCGCGCACCGGCCCCGGGGCCAGGACTTCACGCGAACCGTTGGTGTTCATGGACGTCACGACCCCGGCCATTTCCATGGCTTCGATCATGCGCGCAGCGCGGTTGTAGCCGATCTTCAGCTTGCGCTGAACCGCAGAAATGGAGGCACGACGGCTTTCCAGCACGAACTGGACCGCTTCGTCGTACAGCGCGTCGGCCTCGGGATCGTCACCGTCGCCGCCACCGCTGCTGCCTTCAAAGCCGCTGCCCGCCTCTTCGACGCCATTGAGGATGTCGTCGTTGTATTCCGGCGCACCCCGCAGCTTCCAGGCTTCCACCACGCGGTGAACCTCATCGTCGGACACGAAAGCACCGTGAACACGAATCGGCAGGCTGGTACCCGGCGGCATGTAGAGCATGTCACCGTGGCCCAGCAGTTGTTCGGCGCCGCCCTGGTCGATGATGGTCCGCGAGTCGATCTTGCTCGATACCTGGAACGCCATGCGGGTCGGGATGTTGGCCTTGATCAGACCGGTGATCACATCCACCGACGGACGCTGGGTCGCAAGGATCAAGTGGATACCGGCCGCACGAGCCTTTTGCGCGATACGGGCGATCAGTTCTTCAACCTTCTTGCCGACGATCATCATCATGTCGGCGAATTCGTCGACTACCACGACGATGGTCGGCAGCTTCTGCAGCAGTGGCGCTTCGTCGTGGATGCTTTCACGCTTGTACAGCGGATCGCTCAAAGGCTCGCCGGCGTCCTGGGCTTCCTTGACCTTGGCGTTGAAGCCCGACAGGTTTCGCACCCCCATCTTGGCCATCAACTTGTAGCGTCGCTCCATCTCGGCAACGCTCCAGCGCAGGGCGTTGGCGGCGTCCTTCATGTCGGTGACCACCGGGCACAGCAGGTGCGGAATGCCTTCGTAGATCGACAGTTCCAGCATTTTCGGGTCGATCATGATCAGCTTGGCGTCTTCCGGGCCAGACTTGAACAGGATCGACAGGATCATCGCGTTCACACCCACCGACTTACCGGAACCGGTGGTACCGGCCACCAGCAAGTGCGGCATTTTCGCAAGGTCGGTGATGACCGGCTTGCCGCCGATGTCATGGCCCAGGGCCAGGGTGACCGGGGATTTGAAGTTGTCGTATTCCGGAGTCGACAACACCTCGGAGAAACGCACGATCTGCCGATCTTCGTTGGGAATCTCGATACCGACCGTGGTCTTGCCCGGAATCACCTCCACCACGCGCACGCTGGTCACGGCCAGGGAACGGGCCAGGTCTTTGGCCAGGTTGGAGATTCGGCTGACTTTTACCCCGGCCGCCGGCTGGATTTCGTAACGGGTGATCACCGGGCCCGGGTGGATCGAATCCACTGCGACTTCAACGCCGAATTCCTTGAGCTTGATTTCCAGCAAGTGGCCAACCGCAGCCAGGGATTCAGGCGAGTAATTGAGCTGTTTCTTTTCCGCCGGGTCGAGAATCGAGATCGGCGGCAAGGTGCCTTCCACGGCGCTGTCGACGAACAGCGGCGCCTGCTTCTCTTTCTCGACGCGTTTGCTCGGTGCGGCGGGCTTTGGCGGCGCGGGCGCAATCACCGGCGGCACCTGCTTCTCGCGCTCGGACATGTGCTTGCTCAGGGCTTGCTCACGTTCGATCAGGCGTTCCTTGACCTTGGCCTGCTCGCGTTTGTCGGTGACGGTCGGCGCAACCACTTCATCCATACGGTCGTCGACTTCACGCAACTGGGCAACCAGCTGTTTGCGCTCGGTACGGGCCGCCCACCAGCGATTGGCGGCGCCCTGGAACAGTTCGAACAGATCGAGGGTGATCTTGCCGGTGATGTCCATCACCTTGAACCACGACAGGTCGGTAAACACAGTCAGGCCGAACAGGAACAACGCAATGAACAACAGCGTGCTGCCCTGGATATTCAGGGCGTTCCTGGCCAGTTCGCCGAGGCTTTCCCCCAGCGCACCGCCCGCACCGGCCGGCAGACCGGTCGCGGCATGAAAATGGATATGGGCCAGAGCGGCGCCCGACAGCACCAGGAACACCAGGCCGATCAGGCGCCAGGAGAACAGCCACCCGCTCCACTGCCACGGTTCGTGACGCTGGCGGAAGATCTGGTACGCCTTGATGGCCAGCAGCAACGGAAAGATGTAGGCGAAGTAACCCAGCACCATGAACAGGATATCGGCGCTGTAGGAGCCCGCTGGTCCGCCGAAGTTCTGCACGTCGTCGATCTTGCTGTTATGGCTCCAGCCCGGATCATCCTTGCCATAGGTCAACAAGGCCATCATCAGGAACAGGCACAAGGCACCGATGGCGATCAGCGCACCTTCCTTGAGTCGGTAGTGCAAGTGCTGGCGCCAGAGCGGCACGACGGCTGGTTTGGGTGCTGCGGTGGATTTCTTCAAAACGCTTCTTTTCCTGCGCCAATGGCGCGTCCATCTGGTGAATGTCTATAAAAACCGCGAAAAAACTGCCCAATCCAGGCAGGTAATAAAGTTAACACGTGTAACCGGGACTACTTTTAACACTGCACCCCTGTTTCTATAAACACGGCGCACACTGAATATATGTAACACGCAGGGCATTGTACGGGTTTGTACGCACGACGCCATGCTTGAGACCCTTGGATGCAGCATAGTCAACAGCACATGACATGCCATTCAATTTGAGCATGCATTCTCTTTGGTGACAAAGGCTTATGAGGTGTTTTTTATGAGCGAAGCGAAGCATTCCCGCCTGATTATCCTGGGCTCCGGCCCTGCCGGTTACAGCGCGGCAGTTTATGCCGCCCGCGCCAACCTCAAGCCGGTTGTCATTACCGGCATCCAGGCAGGTGGCCAACTCACCACCACCGTCGAAGTGGATAACTGGCCAGGCGACGTTGAAGGCCTGACCGGACCGGTGCTGATGGATCGCATGCAAAAACACGCCGAACGCTTTGCCACCGAGATCGTTTACGACCACATCCATACCGCCAAGTTGCAACAACGGCCGTTCGAGCTGATCGGCGATGGCGGCACCTACACCTGCGACGCCTTGATCATTGCCACCGGTGCCTCCGCGCAA
Source organism: Pseudomonas jessenii (assembly GCF_002236115.1). Taxonomy (GTDB): domain Bacteria; phylum Pseudomonadota; class Gammaproteobacteria; order Pseudomonadales; family Pseudomonadaceae; genus Aquipseudomonas; species Aquipseudomonas jessenii. The sequence goes on from NZ_NIWT01000007.1 coordinate 92,996, forward strand.
TACCTGGGCCTGCCGTCGGAAGAAGCGTTCGCCGGCAAAGGAGTTTCGGCGTGCGCGACCTGTGATGGATTTTTCTATCGCAATCAAGTGGTTGCTGTGGTCGGCGGCGGCAACACGGCGGTCGAGGAAGCCTTGTACCTGTCGAACATCGCCAAAGAAGTGCACCTGATCCATCGGCGCGACAAACTGCGCTCGGAGAAAATCCTCCAGGACAAACTCTTTGAAAAGGCCGCCAACGGCAATGTTCGCCTGCACTGGAACCAAAACCTGGACGAAGTGCTCGGCGATGCCAGCGGCGTGACCGGTGCCCGCCTGCGGGACAGTCACACAGGTGAAACCCGGGAGCTGCCGCTGGCCGGGGTGTTTATCGCCATCGGCCACAAACCCAACACCGACCTGTTCACGGGCCAACTGGAAATGCGCGACGGGTATCTGCTGGTCAAGGGCGGCAGCGAAGGCGATGCCACCGCTACGGCGATTGCAGGTGTGTTTGCCGCCGGTGACGTGGCCGACCACGTTTATCGCCAGGCCGTTACATCTGCCGGTGCCGGTTGCATGGCGGCGCTGGACGCTGAAAAATACCTGGACGACATTCCAACCGTTTGAAGGCAAACTTTATGGCGGGCCAACACCCGCCACTGCCCTCCCCTTCTGCAAGCCCGGATGCCATGCTGACTTGGTTACAACGCAATACCTTGCATTTCCCTCCACTGGAAAAGGCCATGCGCGACCCCAACGGGCTGCTGGCTGCCGGTGGTGATCTGTCCGCCGATCGGCTGATCTCGGCTTATCGCCACGGCTGCTTCCCTTGGTTTTCCGAGGGCCAGCCAATCCTCTGGTGGTCTCCGGACCCGCGTACGGTGCTGTTTCCCGACGAATTGCACGTCTCGCGCAGCCTGAACAAACTGCTACGCCAGCAACGCTATCAAGTGACCTTTGACCAGGACTTCGCCGCCGTCATCCGCGCCTGTGCCGCGCCCCGGGATTACGCCGACGGCACCTGGATCACCGAGGCCATGCAGGACGCCTACATCGAACTGCACAGGCGTGGCCACGCGCACTCGGTGGAAGTGTGGGACGGGGACGAACTGGTGGGCGGACTCTACGGCCTGGCAATGGGCCAGCTGTTTTTCGGCGAGTCCATGTTCAGCCTCGCTGACAACGCCTCGAAATTCGGCTTTGCCACACTGGTGCGGCATCTGAAAGACTCGGGTTTTGTACTGATCGATTGCCAGATGCCCACCGATCACCTGCACAGTCTCGGAGCCCGGGCGATACCCCGCCATGAATTTGCCAACTATCTGGCCAGGCATCTGGACCAGCCCAATCGCGCTAGCTGGGTTTGCTGAGCGACTTTTGCGCAGGTGGCTTACACTTATTCAAAAGCATTATCCCGAGGGTTGATCATGACCGAGTTGGCGCGATTGAAGTTCTATGCCACTCAGCCGCACTCTTGCAGTTATCTGCCGGAGGAGCAGGCCACAACCCTGTTCCTCGACCCTAGCCAGCCCATGGATGTGCATGTCTATGCAGACCTGTCGGAGATGGGGTTTCGTCGCAGTGGCGATCATCTCTATCGGCCGCATTGCCAGAATTGCAATGCCTGCGTTCCGGCGCGCATTCCCGTGGGACAGTTCACGCCCAACCGGCAACAGAAACGCATCTTCAAGCGCAACGTGGATTTGCAGGTACGTCCAGCCAAGCCCGGCTTCAACGAAGAATACTTCGACCTCTACCAGCGCTATATCGAACAGCGTCACGCCGATGGCGACATGTACCCGCCGAGTCGCGACCAGTTTTCGACATTCCTGGTGCGGGACCTGCCGTTTTCAAGATTTTATGAATTTCGCCTGAATGGCCGGCTGCTGGCCGTCGCCGTCACCGATTTACTGCCGAACGGTCTTTCGGCGGTCTACACCTTCTACGAACCCTCCGAAGAGCGTCGCAGCCTTGGGCGCTATGCGATCCTGTGGCAAATCGCCGAGGCCAGGCGGCTGGGGCTGGATGCGGTCTACCTCGGCTACTGGATCAAAAACTGCAAAAAAATGAACTACAAGACTCAATATCGCCCTATTGAGTTGCTAATTAATCAGCGCTGGGTGGTTCTAAACTAGAGCCGCCCCTAAACCCCTTGGCTTAAACCCCATTTTTCGGGCACAATGCACGCCGCTTTTGCCTGGCGCAGTTGCACCGGGCCATTCATTGGACACCGAGGGCTTTACTGCATGTCGAAAGAAGACAGCTTCGAAATGGAAGGCACTGTCGTCGACACCCTGCCCAACACCATGTTTCGTGTGGAGTTGGAAAATGGGCACGTCGTAACCGCGCACATCTCCGGCAAGATGCGCAAGAACTACATCCGTATTCTTACCGGCGACAAAGTGCGCGTAGAGCTGACTCCTTATGACTTGAGCAAAGGGCGCATCACTTACCGCGCTCGATAAGGTTGAAGCGAGCTTGCTCGCGAAAAACCTGACGGTACCGCGTCAAGTCAGAGTCCCCGCATCATCATTGACGAACATCGCGAGCAAGCTCGCTCCTACAGAGATAGGGCTCACTCGCTAAGCAAGTCAATACAAAACGCCCGGCTTATGCCGGGCGTTTTTGTTTGCCTGTAATTTACCCCCCCACCTCCTGTAGGAGCGAGCTTGCTCGCGAAAAACCTGAGAGCACCACGTCAAGTCAGACTCCCCGCATCATCGTTGACGACCATCGCGAGCAAGCTCGCTCCCACAGACAGCAGACATGCCGATCAACAGACAGCAAAAAGGCGCCTCTCGGCGCCTTTTTGTTTTGCTTTTGAACGTCAGGCCATCTCGGCCGTGGTCTCGAACTCGAAGGTCAGCTCCCCGTCCTTGATGTCGATGTGTACCACACCGCCATGCTCGGCCAGCTCGCCAAAGAGAATCTCCTCCGCCAGCGGACGCTTGATCTTGTCCTGGATCAGGCGAGCCATTGGGCGAGCACCCATCGCCGCGTCATAGCCACCTTCGGCCAGCCAGTTGCGGGCTGCATCGGTGACCTCCAGCAACACACGCTTGTCTTCCAGTTGCGCCTGAAGCTCGGTAAGGAACTTGTCCACCACGCTCTTGATAACCTCATGACTGAGGCGACCAAACTGGATGATGGTGTCCAGACGGTTGCGGAATTCCGGCGTGAAGCTCTTCTTGATCACTTCCATCGCATCGGACGAGTGATCCTGATAGGTGAAACCGATCGAAGCGCGGGCTGCAGTCTCGGCACCGGCGTTGGTCGTCATGATGACGATCACGTTACGGAAATCCGCCTTGCGCCCGTTGTTATCGGTCAACGTACCGTGGTCCATGACCTGCAACAGCAGGTTGAAGACTTCCGGATGCGCCTTCTCGATTTCATCGAGCAACAACACGCAGTGTGGCTGCTTGGTAATGGCTTCGGTGAGCAGACCGCCCTGATCGAATCCGACATAACCAGGAGGCGCACCGATCAGACGCGATACGGTGTGGCGCTCCATGTACTCGGACATGTCGAAACGAATCAGCTCGACACCCAAGGCCTTGGCCAACTGACGCGCCGCTTCGGTTTTACCGACACCGGTAGGCCCTGCGAACAGGAACGAACCGACAGGCTTGTCAGGGGATTTGAGGCCGGCACGGGACAGCTTGATCGCGGTTGCCAGCGAATCGATCGCGGCATCCTGACCGAACACGGTCAATTTCAGGTCACGCTCCAGGTTACGCAGCAGCTCCTTGTCGGAACTGGTGACGTGTTTTGGCGGAATCCGCGCGATTTTCGCGACGATGTCCTCGACTTGCGGCACTTCGATGCGCTTCACACGCTTCTCGACCGGTTGCAGGCGCTGATAGGCACCCGCCTCGTCGATGACATCGATAGCCTTGTCCGGCATATGACGGTCATTGATGTAACGCGAGGCCAGTTCGGCAGCCGCGCGCAGGGCCTCATCACTGTATTCGATATTGTGATGGCTTTCGAAACGCCCTTTCAGGCCGCGCAGAATGCCAATGGTGTCTTCCACCGAAGGCTCCGACACATCGACCTTCTGGAAGCGCCGGGCCAAGGCACGGTCCTTCTCGAAGATGCCGCGGAATTCCTGGAAGGTGGTTGAACCGATGCAACGGATATCACCCGAGGACAGCAGCGGCTTGAGCAGGTTCGAGGCATCCATAACGCCACCGGACGCGGCACCCGCACCAATGATGGTGTGGATCTCGTCGATGAACAGGATCGCCTGCGGACGTTTTTTCAGTTCATTGAGCAACGCCTTGAAGCGCTTCTCGAAATCGCCACGATACTTGGTGCCCGCGAGCAGAGCGCCAAGATCGAGGGAATAAACAACACTGTTTGCCAGCAGATCCGGCACCTGGTCGTCGACAATGCGCTTGGCCAAGCCTTCGGCAATCGCGGTTTTACCCACGCCCGCCTCGCCCACCAGCAGCGGATTGTTTTTGCGCCGACGCGCCAGGATCTGCGCAACGCGCTCGACTTCCAGCTCACGCCCCACCAGCGGATCGATGCGCCCCTGGCGCGCGAGCTCGTTGAGGTTGCTGGCATAAGCATCCAGAGGATTGCCTGAGGAAGAAGACTCACCGCCCTCGTCGTCCTGCATATCTTGCTCACCTTCAGAGTGATCGCCATGCCCCGGCACTTTGGAAATGCCATGGGCGATGTAGTTGACGACATCTATACGGGCAACGCTCTGCTGTTTCAGCAGGAACACCGCCTGACTCTCTTGCTCACTGAAGATCGCGACCAGCACGTTGGCGCCAGTCACTTCGCGTTTGCCCGAGCTCTGTACGTGAAACACAGCACGTTGCAGTACACGCTGGAAGCCCAGGGTTGGCTGGGTTTCGCGATCCTCGTCATGCACGGGGATCAATGGCGTGGTGGAGTCAATGAACTCCTGCAGGTCATGCTTGAGTTTGTCGAGGTTTGCGCCGCACGCACGCAGAACGGTGGCGGCAGCCTCATTGTCCAATAGGGCCAGCAAGAGGTGCTCGACGGTCATGAACTCATGACGCTTCGAACGAGCTTCCTTGAAGGCAAGATTGAGGGTGACTTCGAGCTCGCGGTTTAACATAGCTTCACCTCATACCCAAGTGTCCGGCGATTAACCGTCCTTCTCGATTTCACAGAGTAGCGGATGCTGGCTTTCCCTGGCGTACTGGTTGACCTGCATGGCCTTGGTCTCGGCGATGTCGCGGGTAAACACTCCACATACTGCCCGTCCTTCTGTGTGGACGGCCAGCATGACCTTGGTCGCCAGCTCGCGATTCAGGTTAAAAAACACCTCGAGCACTTCGACGACGAAATCCATCGGTGTGTAGTCATCATTGAACAAAACCACCTTGTACATCGGCGGCGCCTGTAAAGCAGGCTTGGCCTCCTGAACAGCAATGCCTGCGGAATCGTCGTCGTGTTCCTCCGGGCGATCCTTCTGGAGAGTCGGGCGATCCTGATTGAATGTTAGTCGAATCTGGCTGATTGCATGCATGGAAAGAAAGGTTCGTCAGTTGTTCAAATACAGTGGTGGGGGCGGCTATCAGCGATTTCAACTCCGACTGCCGGGTCAGCTTGACTATCGGCAAAACGGTGTTACAACCAATAGAGCCCACAGTGGGTAAAAAAGGTCCGCGGAGTCAATCTTATTTACAGATTCGACTGCGGATGTACTGGATGATACTCCAGTGATGGAGTGTGTTGCAGAGGGAGTTGGGTATGTCAGGCGGCAAGGTCAGCGGCAAGGTCAAATGGTTCAACAATGCCAAGGGTTACGGTTTCATCAATGAGGACGGCAAGACAGAAGACCTGTTTGCCCACTACTCCGCCATCCAGATGGAAGGTTATAAAACCCTGAAAGCCGGGCAAGCTGTCGTATTCGACATCATCCAGGGCCCCAAAGGCCTGCACGCGGTCAACATCGGCAGCCCGGTGGGCGCTTCGAAAGCGACGGCATCCGCCCCGCAACAGACCGTTACAGTGTAAGTCCACACCGTCATAGCGCCATAAAAAAACCGCCTGACTCATCTACTTGAATCAGGCGGTTTTTGTGTGCCTGCGTTTTCTTACATGTGCGAGATCAGCGCATCACCGAAGCCGGAAGACGACACCAGTTTGGCGCCTTCCATCAGACGCTCGAAGTCATAGGTCACGGTCTTGGCGGAAATCGCGCCGTTGGTGCCCTTGATGATCAGGTCGGCCGCTTCGGTCCAGCCCATGTGGCGCAGCATCATTTCAGCCGACAGGATCAACGACCCCGGGTTGACCTGGTCCTTGCCGGCGTACTTCGGCGCCGTACCGTGGGTGGCTTCGAACATGGCGACGGTGTCGGACAGGTTGGCACCCGGCGCAATACCGATACCGCCCACTTCCGCCGCCAGGGCGTCGGAGAGGTAGTCGCCGTTCAGGTTCAGGGTCGCGATCACATCGTACTCGGCCGGGCGCAGCAGGATCTGCTGGAGCATAGCGTCGGCGATGGCATCCTTGACGACGACGTTCTTGCCGGTTTTCGGGTTCTTGAACTGCATCCACGGACCGCCGTCGAGCAGGGTTGCGCCGAACTCTTCAGCCGCCACTTCGTAGGCCCACTCCTTGAAGGCACCCTCGGTGAACTTCATGATGTTGCCTTTGTGCACAATGGTCAGCGAATCGCGATCGTTGTCGACCACATATTGCAGGGCCTTGCGCGCCAGACGCTTGGTGCCCTGCAGGGACACCGGCTTGACGCCGATACCGCAGTTCTCGTCAAAACGGATCTTGGTAACGCCCATTTCTTCTTTCAGGAACTTGATGACCTTGGTGGCTTCCGGCGTACCGGCCTTCCACTCAATGCCCGCGTAGATGTCTTCGGAGTTCTCGCGGAAGATGGTCATGTCGACATCGCCTGGCTTCTTGACCGGGCTAGGCACGCCTTCGAACCAGCGCACCGGGCGCAGGCAGACGTACAGGTCGAGCTGCTGACGCAGGGCTACGTTCAGGGAACGGATGCCGCCACCGACCGGGGTGGTCAGCGGGCCCTTGATGGAAACCACGTAATCCTTGACCGCGTCCAGGGTTTCCTGAGGCAGCCAGGTGTCCTGATCGTAAACCTGAGTCGCTTTCTCCCCGGCGTACACCTCCATCCAGGAAATCTTGCGTTCGCCACCGTAGGCCTTCTTAACAGCAGCATCGACAACCTTGATCATGACCGGGCTGATGTCGACACCAATGCCGTCACCTTCGATGAAGGGGATGATCGGGTTATTAGGAACATTGAGAGAATGGTCTGCATTGACGGTGATTTTGTCGCCGACGGCTGGAACCTGAATCTTCTTGTAACCCATGCTGAACTCCATTGATTGGATTGAACATCTGGCTTGGTTCGAGCGTAACCCAGTTGAATCGGCGCGCAAACCCTATGTTCCATCGATCTGGCGCAAAGCCTTGCAACTCGCGCGCTACAAGCCTGAAAGCAAAGGGAAAAGCGCCAAAACCAAGCACGACGAGTGACCTTACGCCCTGCTCGCCCCTGCGACCTTTAGACCAATGGACGACATTCGTTGCATATGAACCATCGGCAGATTGCCAGCTACCTATGTATAATGCCGCCCGCTGACCACAGGGTCACGACGGCTGAAGTGCTCTACGATGAGACTTTCCGCCCGGCAAGCCGGCCTGTTATCGCAGTCCGGCTACTTGACGCCCTACTGATGCACCCAACATCACAGCAACGAAACCTCGATATTCGGCTCATGGATGACTTTGAACGAACGCGCTTACCCGGCGCCCTCGAGTTTCTGCGCACGCTTTAGCAAAGAAGAGAGAGTTAATCCGAATATGCCCACCCGCTCGAAGATCATCTATACCTTCACCGACGAAGCTCCTGCCCTCGCCACCTATTCACTGTTGCCTATCGTAGAGGCGTTCACCGCCTCGGCTGATATCGCCGTTGAAACCCGCGATATCTCTCTTGCAGGGCGCATCCTGGCCAGCTTCCCCGAGCAACTGGGTGACAAAGCCGTAGCCGACCACCTCGCCGAACTGGGCGCCCTGGCCGTTACGCCTGAAGCCAACATCATCAAATTGCCGAACATCAGCGCCTCGGTTCCGCAACTGCAAGCCGCGATCAAAGAGCTGCAAGCCCAGGGCTACGCACTGCCGGACTACCCGGAAACCGTGACCTGCGACGCCGACAAGGAAGCCAAGGCGCGTTACGACAAGATCAAGGGCAGCGCCGTGAACCCGGTCCTGCGCGAAGGCAACTCCGACCGCCGCGCGCCGTTGTCGGTCAAGAACTACGCACGCAAGCACCCGCACAAAATGGGCGCGTGGGCCAAGGACTCCAAGTCCCACATCGCGCACATGAGCACCGGCGATTTCTACGGCAGCGAAAAAGCCGCCCTGATCGACGCCGCTGACGCCGTGAAGATCGAACTGATCGCCCAAGACGGCACCGCGACCGTCCTGAAAGAAAAGACCAGCGTACAAGCCGGTGAGATCCTCGATTGCGCGGTACTGAGCAAAAACGCCCTGCGCAGCTTCATCGCGGCTGAAATCGAAGACGCCAAGGCACAAGGCGTGCTGCTGTCGGTTCACTTGAAAGCCACCATGATGAAGGTCTCCGACCCGATCATGTTCGGCCAGATCGTTGCCGAGTTCTATAAAGACGCACTGGCCAAGCACGCTGACGTGCTGGCACAGATCGGCTTCAACCTGAACAACGGCATCGGCGACCTGTACGCTCGCATCAAGGCTTTGCCTGCCGAGCAGCAAGCGCAGATCGAAGCTGACATCCAGGCGGTCTACGCCGTTCGCCCTTCCCTGGCGATGGTCAACTCCGACAAAGGCATCACCAACCTGCACGTGCCGAGCGACGTGATCGTCGACGCCTCGATGCCGGCAATGATCCGTGACTCCGGCAAGATGTGGGGCACCGACGGCCAGTTGCACGACACCAAAGCCGTGATCCCGGATCGCTGCTACGCCACCATCTACCAGGCCGTGATCGAAGATTGCAAAGCCAACGGTGCGTTCGATCCGACCACCATGGGCAGCGTGCCGAACGTTGGCCTGATGGCGAAGAAAGCCGAAGAGTACGGTTCTCACGACAAGACTTTCCAGATCAAGGCTGACGGTGTTGTTCGCGTCACCGACAGCAAGGGCAACCTGCTGATGGAACAGGCTGTTGAAGCCGGCGATATCTTCCGCATGTGCCAGACCAAAGACGCGCCGATCCAGGACTGGGTCAAACTGGCCGTCAACCGTGCTCGCGCCAGCAGCACCCCGGCGATCTTCTGGCTGGACCCGATGCGCGCCCACGACGGCGTAGTGATCGAGAAAGTTCAGGCTTACCTGAAGGATCACGACACTGCCGGCCTGGACATCCAGATCATGGCACCGGTCGACGCGATGAAGTCCACCCTGCAGCGCACCCGCGCCGGCAAGGACACCATCTCGGTAACCGGCAACGTACTGCGCGACTACCTGACCGACCTGTTCCCGATCATGGAACTGGGCACCAGCGCCAAGATGCTGTCGATCGTGCCGCTGATGAACGGCGGTGGCCTGTTTGAAACCGGCGCCGGCGGTTCGGCTCCGAAGCACGTTCAGCAACTGCTGGAAGAAAACTTCCTGCGCTGGGATTCGCTGGGTGAATTCCTGGCCCTGGCCGCGTCCCTGGAACACCTGGGCGTGACCTACAACAACCCCAAGGCGCTGGTTCTGGCCAAGACCCTGGACCAGGCCACCGGCCAGTTCCTGGACAACAACAAGTCGCCATCGCGCAAAGTCGGCAATATCGACAACCGCGGCAGCCACTTCTATCTGGCGCTGTACTGGGCTCAGGCCCTGGCTGCCCAGACCGAAGACGCTGCACTGCAAGCGCAGTTCGCGACCCTGGCCAAGACCCTGACCGAGAACGAGGCGACCATCGTTGCCGAACTCAACGCCGTTCAGGGCAAGCCGGTGGACATCGGCGGTTACTACCACGCCGACGCCGAGCTGATCAGCAAAGCCATGCGCCCAAGCGCAACCTTCAACGCGGCTGTCGCTGCACTGGTTTAAGGTTGTAAGGGAACATCACAAACCCCGGCCCTGTGCCGGGGTTTGTGTTTTCCGGACCTCACACAATACCGAATAAACATACAACCCCTGTGGGAGCGAGCTTGCTCGCGATAGCGGTATATCATCCAACACCTCTGGTGACTGACTCGCCGCCATCGCGAGCAAGCTCGCTCCCACAGGGATAGTGTTTCAACATTCAAAACTGAGGAAGTTTTATGGACTGGAAACCCCACATCACCGTCGCCACCATCGTCGAAGACAACGGCCGCTTCCTGATGGTCGAGGAACTCAAGCACGGACGCGTGGTGCTCAATCAGCCCGCCGGCCATCTGGACCCGAACGAAACCCTGACCGAAGCCGCCGCGCGCGAAACCCTCGAGGAAACCGGTTGGGACGTCGAACCGACCGGCGTACTGGGCATTTACCTCTACACCGCCCCGAGCAATGGCGTGACCTACCAGCGGGTCTGCTTCATCGCCAAACCACTGAAACACCACGCGGATTATCAACTGGATGACGGCATCGTCGGCGCCAAGTGGTTGACCCGTGAGGAATTAATCGAGCAGCGCGACAACTGGCGCAGCGAGCTGATCATCCGCTGCATCGACGACTATCTGGCAGGCCAACACTTCGGCCTCGAATTGATCCGTCCTTCTCTTTAGCCTTGCGAGCCTGAGCCTGCTAGAATCGCGTCCTTTTTCAAGACACTCATTGAATCCCTATGCGTGATCCAGCCCCTTCTGACACACAAAAGAAGCGCGTCATTGTCGGCATGTCCGGCGGCGTGGACTCTTCCGTTTCCGCCCTCCTGCTGATCGAGCAGGGTTATGAGGTGGAAGGCCTGTTCATGAAGAACTGGGAAGAAGACGATGGAACGGAATACTGCACCGCCATGGATGACCTGGCGGACGCCCAGGCCGTGTGCGACAAGATTGGCATCAAGCTGCACACCGCCAACTTCGCCGCCGAGTACTGGGACAACGTGTTCGAGCATTTCCTGGCCGAATACAAGGCCGGACGCACGCCGAACCCGGACATCCTGTGCAACCGCGAAATCAAGTTCAAGGCGTTCCTCGACTACGCCATGATGCTTGACGCCGACCTGATCGCCACCGGCCACTACGTGCGTCGTCGCGACATCGATGGTCGCACCGAACTGCTCAAGGGCCTGGACCCGAACAAGGACCAGAGCTACTTCCTGCACGCCGTCGGTGGCGAACAGATAGCCAAGACCCTGTTCCCGGTCGGCGAGCTGGAAAAACCGCAAGTGCGCGCCATTGCCGAGAAGTACGAACTGGCGACCGCGAAGAAAAAGGATTCCACCGGGATCTGCTTTATCGGCGAACGCCGCTTCAGCGACTTCCTCAAGCAATACCTGCCGGCCCAGCCAGGCGAGATCAAGACCACCGAAGGCGAAGTCATCGGTCGTCACCACGGCTTGATGTACCACACCATCGGCCAGCGTCAGGGTTTGGGCATCGGCGGCCTGAAAGACGCCGGCGACGAGCCGTGGTATGTGCTGATCAAAGACCTGGAACACAACGAACTGATCGTTGGCCAGGGCAATGATCACCCTTACCTGTTCTCCCGCGCCCTGCTCGCCTCGGACATCTATTGGGTCAACCCGATCGATTTGACCGAGCCGCGCAAACTGACCGCCAAGGTGCGTTATCGCCAGAGCGACCAGCCGTGCACCCTGGAAAAAACCGCCACCGGTTATCGCGCGACCTTCGATGATCCGCAACGCGCGGTCACTCCGGGCCAGTCCGTGGTGTTCTATGACGGTGAAATCTGCCTCGGCGGCGGCGTGATTGAAGTAGCCGAGCCGTGGACGAGCAAGGGCCAGGCCCTATGAACCCGATTCAGGAGCAACTGACGGCACTGGGCGGGGTGTTTCTCGCCGCGGTGCTGGTGGACAGGATCGCCAAGACCGGCCAGACCAACGAAGCCGGCCTGAGCTGCATGCTCGGCAGCCTGCTGATCCGCGACCCCAAGGACACGCTGGAAGTCTATGGTGGCGACGACATCAACCTGCGCGAAGGCTACCGCGCGCTGATCGGCGCCCTCGAACGCGACCCAAGTGCCCTGCAGCGCGAGCCACTGCGTTATGCCCTGGCCATGCTCGGCCTTGAGCGTCAGTTGGCCAAACGTGGGGACATGCTCGACGTGATCGGCAAACGCCTGCCGCAGATTCAGTCCCAGGTCGAACACTTCGGCCCGGCCCACGAAAACGTGATCGCCGCCTGCGGCGCGCTGTATCAGGACACCCTGAGCACACTGCGCCAGCGCATTCAGGTGCACGGCGACATGCGCAACCTGCAACAACCGAGCAACGCCTCGAAAATTCGCGCCCTGCTGCTGGCCGGCATTCGCTCAGCACGCCTGTGGCGGCAATTGGGCGGTCATCGCTGGCAACTGGTGATCAGCCGCCGCAAATTGCTCAAAGAGCTTTACCCCTTGATGCGTAACGAATAACCCGCATCGACAGAACCGAACTCAGCAATACGCGTAATACGCCGGTCAGTTGGCGACGGACCGGCGGATTTTTTCATGTATGATACGCGCCCCATTTCGTTGCCCGACTGTCCGAGAACACCCCATGCAGCTTTCTTCGCTCACTGCGGTTTCCCCTGTTGACGGCCGCTACGCCGGCAAAACCCAGGCCCTGCGCCCAATTTTCAGCGAGTACGGCCTGATCCGTGCCCGCGTTCTGGTTGAAGTGCGCTGGCTCCAGCGCCTGGCCGCTCACCCTGCCATCAGTGAAGTGCCGGCGTTCTCCGCCGAAGCCAACGCTGTGCTCAACACCCTGGCGGAAAACTTCTCTCTGGAGCACGCAGAGCGCGTCAAAGAGATCGAGCGCACCACCAACCACGACGTCAAGGCCATCGAGTACCTGCTCAAAGAGCAAGCGGCCAAGCTGCCGGAGCTGGCCAAGGTCAGCGAATTCATCCACTTTGCCTGCACCAGCGAGGACATCAACAACCTGTCCCACGCCCTGATGCTGCGCGAAGGCCGTGATGACGTGATGCTGCCGCTGATGCGCCAGACTGCCAACGCCATCCGCGAACTGGCCATCCGCTTCGCCGACGTGCCGATGCTGTCGCGCACCCACGGTCAGCCGGCCTCGCCGACCACCCTGGGCAAAGAGCTGGCGAACGTGGTTTACCGCCTGGAGCGCCAGATCGCTCAAGTCGCTGCCGTTCCGCTGCTGGGCAAGATCAACGGCGCTGTCGGCAACTACAACGCCCACCTGTCGGCCTACCCTGAGATCGACTGGGAAGCCAACGCCCGCGCCTTCATCGAAGACGAGCTGGGCCTGGGCTTCAACCCGTACACCACGCAGATCGAACCGCACGACTACATTGCCGAGCTGTTCGACGCGATCGCCCGCTTCAACACCATCCTGATCGACTTCGACCGCGACATCTGGGGCTACATCTCCCTGGGTTATTTCAAACAGCGCACCATCGCTGGCGAAATCGGTTCGTCGACCATGCCGCACAAGGTCAACCCGATCGACTTCGAAAACTCCGAAGGCAACCTGGGTATCGCCAACGCACTGTTCCAGCACCTGGCGAGCAAACTGCCGATCTCCCGCTGGCAGCGCGACCTGACCGACTCCACCGTACTGCGCAACCTCGGTGTCGGCTTCGCCCACAGCGTGATCGCGTACGAAGCCAGCCTCAAGGGCATCAGCAAGCTTGAGCTCAACGAGCAGAAGATTGCCGCCGACCTGGACGCCTGCTGGGAAGTATTGGCCGAGCCGATCCAGACCGTGATGCGTCGCTACAACATCGAAAACCCGTACGAAAAGCTGAAAGAACTGACCCGCGGCAAGGGCATCAGCCCGGAAGCGCTGCAGACTTTCATCGACGGCCTGGACATGCCAGCCGCCGCCAAGGCCGAGCTGAAATTGCTCACCCCGGCGAACTACATCGGCAACGCTGTAGAACAAGCCAAACGCATCTGATCGACCGCTAGACCCTTTATAAGACGCCCGGCCGCGCCGGGCGTTTTTATTCCCGTCTGAAAAGTGCATTTTTTCAATAGGTTACACATGAATCCTGATATTCCTCTTCAACTTCTGGGCGGCATCACGGCACGGGAATTCCTGCGCGACTACTGGCAGAAAAAGCCGCTGCTGATCCGTCAGGCCATTCCTGATTTCGAAAGCCCGATCGACGCCGACGAACTGGCCGGCCTGGCGCTGGAAGAAGAAGTCGAATCGCGACTGATCATCGAGAATGGCGAGCGCCCGTGGGAACTGCGTCGCGGCCCGTTCGCCGAAGATGAATTCAGCAAGCTGCCTGAAACTGACTGGACCCTGCTGGTTCAAGCCGTGGATCAGTTCGTCCCGGAAGTCAGCGAACTGCTGGAAAACTTCCGCTTTCTGCCGAGCTGGCGCATCGACGACGTGATGATCAGCTACGCCGCACCGGGTGGCAGCGTTGGTCCGCACTTCGACAACTACGACGTGTTCCTGCTGCAAGGCCACGGCAAGCGCAACTGGAAGATCGGCCAGATGTGCAACACCGAGAGCCCGATGCTGGCCCACGCCGACCTGCGCATCCTCTCCGAATTCGAAGCCACCGATGAATGGGTGCTGGAGCCGGGCGACATGCTCTACCTGCCACCGCGCCTGGCCCATTGCGGCGTTGCCGTTGATGAATGCATGACCTACTCGGTCGGTTTCCGCGCACCGAGCGCCGCTGAAGTGCTGACCCACTTCACCGACTTCCTCAGCCAGTTCCTGTCGGACGAAGAACGCTACACCGACGCCGACGCCTTGCCGGCCGCCGACCCTCACCAGATCCAGCGCGACGCACTCGACCGCCTCAAAGGCCTGCTGGCCGAGCACATGAGCGACGAGCGCCTGCTGCTGACCTGGTTCGGCCAGTTCATGACCGAGCCACGCTACCCGGAACTGGTGGTGGGCCCGGAAGACGTCGAAGAAGAGGACTTCATGTCCGCCCTGGAACAAGGCGCGATCCTGATTCGCAACCCGAGCGCACGCCTGGCGTGGTCTGAAGTCGATGACGACCTGCTGCTGTTCGCCAGCGGCCAGAGCCGTTACCTGCCGGGCAAACTGCGCGAATTGTTGAAGATGATCTGCGCCGCCGACGCGCTGCACGCCGACAACCTTGGCGACTGGCTGAGCGACGAAGACGGTCGCGGGCTGCTGTGCGAACTGGTCAAGCAAGGAAGCCTGGGGTTTGCCGATGAATAAGATTCACGTACGTGTCGCAGACTGGCAGAAGGACAACGCCGAGATCCGGCGCATTCGTGAGACGGTGTTCGTCGCCGAGCAATCCGTTCCGCCCGAGCTGGAATGGGATGCCGATGATGTAACGGCCGTGCATTTCCTCGCCCTCGAAGGCGACTTCCCGATTGGCACCGCCCGCCTGCTGCCTGACGGTCACGTCGGCCGGGTATCGGTACTCAAGGACTGGCGCGGCCTGAAAGTCGGCGATGCGCTGATGCACGCAGTGATTGGTGAAGCCGAAGAGCGCGGGCTGAAGCAGCAGATGCTCAGCGCCCAGGTACAAGCCACGGCGTTCTATGAGCGGCTGGGCTTTCACATGGTCAGTGAGGAGTTCCTGGAAGCCGGGATTCCGCACGTGGACATGGTTCGCCATTCGGCATAAGGCCCAGGTGCCGCCATCGCGAGCAAGCTCGCTCCCACATTGGATTTGTGAGTTGCTGAAGATTTCAGCAACACCATCGATCCCTGCGGGAGCGAGCTTGCTCGCGATGAGGCCCGACGAAACACCACAAAACGCCCCGCCATCTCCAGATGCCGGGGCGTTTTGCTGTCTACGATTCAACTTACCCCACCCCGGGCCGACAAACTGTAGGAGCGAGCCTGCTCGCGATGGTCTTGAGAACGCCGCGGGGGTGTCAGACTTCCAGCATTATCGTTCACGCCCATCGCGAGCAAGCTCGCTCCTACAAACCCCGGGCCGACAAAGTGGCAATATCAAGCTTTTAGAACGCGGAGATAACGGACATGTCCCTACGCACCCTGCTCACCACCCTACTGCTCGGCTGCAGTTTTTCGGTGCTGGCTGCCACAGAAATCATCCCCCTCAAATACCACACCAGTGCCGACCTGCTGCCGGTGGCGCAGGATTTCGTCGGCAAGGACGGACAGGTCAGCGCCTACGGTAATCAATTGATCGCCAACGCCGATCAACGCAAGATCGACGAACTTAAAGCCCTTCTTTCCCAACTCGACACCGCACCCAAGCGCTTGCTGATCACCGTCGACACCAGCGACAACAACTTCCAGGGTGACCAGGGTTATTCGCTGAACGGCGCCAAGCCAAGCCAGACCCGCATCATCAACTACACCACCGACAGTCGTGACGGCGGCATTCAGCAGGTGCAGGCCAGCGAAGGCACGCCGGCGCTGATCCAGGTCGGCCAGAGCGTGCCACTGACCAGCTCGCAGACCGATTCCTACGGCGACCTGCGCAGCCAGACCGAATACCGCAACGTCACTCAGGGCTTCTACGTCACCGCAAACGTCACCGGCGACATCGTTCATCTGTCGATCAGTACCAACCGTGACCGCATGAGCCAGGAACGTCCCGATGTAGTGAACGTACAAAGCACCGACACAACCGTCACCGGCCACCTCGGTGAGTGGATCCTGCTGGCCGGGGTCAACGGCCAGACTCAGGCCGACAAACAGGGCCTGACCCGCAGCTACTCGACCCAGAGCCGCAACGACATGACTTTGCGGGTGAAAGTCGACACCTTGGACTAAAGCACCAAAAACTGACTGACGAGTCGTATTAGACCAAAGATGTAGTGCCTGAAAAAAAGCACTACAAAACGTTTGACGAGCCAAAAAAGCGAAGGCATGATGGCCTCGCTCCCGCTAATCAGAGGCCCTGGCAAGGGCCTTCGAGGCGATGTTCGCACCTACCCCGCGAACCGCTTCGTGTCTGTACCGCCCACAAGGTGTGTTTGACGAGGTTGTCGACTGGAACGAAGTTGTCCCGAGGGACGGAAGCGTAATAGGTAACCCGGCACCACACTGATGTTCGCACCAAGGCCCACGACGCCCGAATGCGCCCGCAGTTCGCCTTTACCTGCTCACTTCCCCTCGAGCCGATCGTTCATCCCGTCGCCCTCCCCGCCGAATCCGACTTGACCGCTTAAGCTTCTGGTCAGCGAGCGCAGGAATTTTCCACCGCAGAACAACTTTTCATAAAGACGCGACGAGGTTTATCTCCCATGGCACTGACACGCGAACAGCAAATTGCAGCCCTCGAAAAAGACTGGGCTGAAAACCCGCGCTGGAAAGGCGTGACACGCACTTACTCCGCTGCTGACGTCGTCCGCCTGCGTGGCTCGGTTCAACCTGAGCACACCTTTGCAAAAATGGGCGCCGAGAAGCTGTGGAACCTGGTGACCCAGGGTGCCAAGCCAGCCTTCCGTCCTGAGAAAGATTTCGTCAACTGCATGGGCGCCCTGACCGGCGGCCAGGCTGTACAACAAGTCAAGGCCGGCATCCAGGCGATCTACCTGTCTGGCTGGCAAGTGGCTGCGGACAACAACTCCGCCGAATCGATGTACCCGGACCAGTCGCTGTACCCGGTGGACTCGGTTCCAACCGTGGTCAAGCGCATCAACAACTCGTTCCGTCGTGCCGACCAGATCCAGTGGAAAGCCGGCAAGAACCCGGGCGACGACGGCTACATCGACTACTTCGCGCCAATCGTGGCTGACGCCGAAGCCGGTTTCGGTGGCGTACTGAACGCTTACGAGCTGATGAAGAGCATGATCGAAGCAGGCGCCGCCGGCGTTCACTTCGAAGACCAACTGGCTTCCGTAAAAAAATGCGGCCACATGGGCGGCAAGGTACTGGTTCCTACCCAGGAAGCCGTACAGAAGCTGACCGCTGCTCGCCTGGCTGCTGACGTTGCCGGTACTCCGACCATCATCCTGGCCCGTACCGACGCTAACGCCGCTGACCTGCTGACGTCCGACTGCGACCCGTACGACCAGCCATTCGTGACTGGCGAACGTACCCAGGAAGGCTTCTACAAAGTGCGCGCCGGCCTGGATCAAGCCATCGCTCGTGGCCTGGCCTACGCTCCGTACGCCGACCTGATCTGGTGCGAAACCGCCAAGCCGGATCTGGACGAGGCTCGTCGCTTCGCTGAAGCGATCAAGAAGGAATACCCGGACCAACTGCTGTCGTACAACTGCTCGCCTTCCTTCAACTGGAAGAAAAACCTGGACGACGCGACCATCGCCAAGTTCCAGCGCGAACTGTCCGCCATGGGTTACAAGCACCAGTTCATCACCCTGGCCGGCATTCACAACATGTGGCACAGCATGTTCAACCTGGCGCACGACTACGCCCGCAACGACATGACTGCGTACGTGAAGCTGCAAGAGCAGGAATTCGCTGACGCCTCCAAGGGTTACACCTTCGTGGCGCACCAGCAGGAAGTGGGCACCGGCTACTTCGACGACATGACCACCGTGATCCAGGGTGGCTCGTCCTCGGTAACCGCACTGACCGGTTCGACTGAAGAAGAACAGTTCCACTGATCTGCTTCGCCTGAGACATCAGCCGCTGCGGACCGAATAGAAAGCTAACCGCAGCGCTGCACCTCTGACGCCCCGACTGGTTCGGGGCGTTTTTTTGCCTGCGATTCAATGAGCGCCCCTCTGTAGGAGCGAGCCTGCTCGCGATGAACCTGAGGACGCCGCTGGGTTTCAGGCCCCCAGCGTCATCGTTGACCACCATCACGAGCAGGCTCGCTCCTACAGGGGATGGTGGTGACCTGGAAAAACATTGATCCAGAGCGCTACGACCGTCAGAAAAATCCGCTAAAACGCTCTCCGCCGCTACTTGCTGTAACGCCCATATAAGACAACTTCCGGAGTATCCGAAGGATAAGCAGTTTAAAAACCAAGCCAAACAATATTGATTATCATTTAGCGCCAACTATGTTCGTTACATTCCCTACAAAACATAATTGACGAAATGCCGGCTAATGCCCAAGGCGCAAGGCCTGCGGGGCTTTTGAAGCGCGCTATGTCCTTATTCCTATAAATAATTTCGCTATAGGAATTTTACTTGCCGGGTGTTTAGCCATAAAATCAGCGGGATTGATTGCTGCGACATATCGTCACTGCTTTTGTTTCTTTTCAAGCTCAGAGACCTTTGCTCTCTGTTAAGGATTACCAGCATGCCCGAAGCGACAGGACTCATGGCCCACAACTGGGGCTTTGCCATTTTCCTTCTAGGCGTCGTCGGCCTCTGTGCCTTCATGCTGGGCGTCTCCAGCCTCCTTGGGTCAAAAGCCTGGGGCCGCAGCAAAAACGAACCGTTCGAGTCCGGCATGCTACCTACAGGTGGCGCCCGCTTGCGGCTCTCAGCCAAATTCTATCTGGTCGCGATGTTGTTCGTGATCTTCGATATCGAAGCCCTCTTTCTCTTTGCATGGTCTGTGTCCGTCCGCGAAAGCGGCTGGACCGGATTCGTCGAAGCTCTCGTTTTCATAGCAATTCTGTTGGCAGGCCTTGTCTACCTATTCCGAGTGGGCGCCCTTGACTGGGCTCCGGAAGCTCGGCGCAAGCGGCAAGCGAAGCTGAAACAATGAGGCTTTGGCAATGCAATACAATCTCACCAGGATCGACCCCGATGCTCCTAACGAGCAGTATCCGATTGGCCAGCGGGAAACCGTTTCCGATCCGTTAGAAGATCAAGTCCACAAAAACATTTTCATGGGCAAGCTCGAAGACGTGCTTAACGGCACGATCAACTGGGGGCGCAAGAACTCCCTGTGGCCGTATAACTTCGGTCTTTCGTGCTGCTACGTGGAAATGACCACCGCCTTCACGGCGCCCCACGACATCGCGCGCTTTGGCGCCGAGGTTATCCGGGCATCGCCGCGTCAGGCGGATTTCATGGTTATCGCCGGTACCTGCTTCATCAAGATGGCGCCGATCATTCAGCGTCTCTACGAGCAAATGCTCGAGCCTAAATGGGTCATCTCCATGGGTTCGTGCGCCAACTCCGGTGGCATGTACGACATCTACTCCGTCGTTCAAGGGGTGGACAAGTTCCTGCCCGTGGACGTCTACGTGCCTGGCTGCCCGCCCCGCCCTGAGGCTTTCCTGCAAGGCTTGATGCTGTTGCAGGAGTCGATTGGACAGGAGCGTCGCCCGCTTTCCTGGGTCGTTGGTGATCAAGGCGTCTATCGCGCCGAGATGCCTTCCGAGAAGGAAAAGCGCCGCGAACAGCGAATCGCAGTCACCAACCTGCGCAGCCCCGACGAAGTCTGATCCAGATCTGCTTCTTAAATAGAACGAGAACCTGGCTTCATTCTTTACGTTGACCGAAAGCGATAAATAACCATGACTACAGGCAGTGCTCTGTACATCCCGCCTTACAAGGCAGACGACCAGGATGTGGTCGTCGAACTGAACAACCGTTTTGGCCCGGAGGCGTTCACCGCCCAGCCGACCCGCACCGGCATGCCGGTGCTTTGGGTTGCCCGCGCCAAACTCGTCGAAGTCCTGACCTTCCTGCGTAACCTGCCCAAGCCGTACGTCATGCTCTATGACCTGCACGGCGTGGACGAACGTCTGCGCACCAAGCGTCAAGGGCTGCCGAACGGCGTCGACTTCTCCGTGTTCTATCACTTGATGTCGATCGAACGTAATAGTGACGTAATGATCAAGGTTGCCTTGTCCGAGGGCGACCTCAGCTTGCCGACCGTCACCAGCATCTGGCCGAACGCCAACTGGTACGAGCGTGAAGTCTGGGACATGTTCGGCATCGACTTCAAAGGTCACCCTCACCTGTCGCGCATCATGATGCCGCCGACCTGGGAAGGTCACCCGCTGCGCAAGGACTTTCCGGCCCGTGCCACCGAGTTCGACCCGTTCACCCTGAACCTGGCCAAGCAACAGCTTGAGGAAGAGTCCGCGCGCTTCAAGCCGGAAGACTGGGGCATGAAGCGTTCCGGTCCGAACGAGGACTACATGTTCCTCAACCTCGGCCCGAACCACCCGTCCGCGCACGGTGCGTTCCGCATCATCCTGCAGCTGGACGGTGAAGAGATCGTAGACTGCGTACCGGACGTCGGTTACCACCACCGTGGTGCCGAGAAGATGGCCGAGCGTCAGTCCTGGCACAGCTTCATCCCGTACACCGACCGTATCGACTACCTCGGCGGCGTGATGAACAACCTGCCGTACGTGCTTTCGGTCGAGAAGCTGGCCGGCATCAAGGTGCCGGAGAAGGTCGACGTCATCCGCATCATGATGGCCGAGTTCTTCCGGATCACCAGCCACCTGCTGTTCCTGGGTACCTACATCCAGGACGTCGGCGCCATGACCCCGGTGTTCTTCACGTTCACCGACCGCCAGCGCGCGTACACGGTGATCGAAGCCATTACCGGTTTCCGTCTGCACCCGGCCTGGTACCGCATCGGTGGCGTCGCCCACGACCTGCCGCGGGGCTGGGAAAAACTGGTCAAGGATTTCGTCGAGTGGATGCCAAAGCGTCTGGACGAATACCAGAAAGCCGCCCTGGACAACAGCATCCTGCGTGGCCGGACCATCGGCGTCGCCGACTACAACACCAAAGAGGCTCTGGAATGGGGCGTCACCGGTGCTGGCCTGCGTTCGACCGGTTGCGATTTCGACTTGCGTAAAGCGCGTCCGTACTCGGGCTACGAGAACTTCGAATTCGAAGTGCCGCTGGCCGCCAATGGCGATGCCTACGACCGCTGCATCGTGCGTGTCGAGGAGATGCGCCAGAGCATCAGGATCATCGACCAGTGCCTGCGCAACATGCCGGAAGGCCCGTACAAGGCGGATCACCCGCTGACCACGCCGCCGCCGAAAGAGCGCACCCTGCAGCACATCGAAACCTTGATCACGCACTTCCTGCAGGTTTCGTGGGGCCCGGTCATGCCGGCCAACGAATCCTTCCAGATGATCGAAGCGACCAAGGGCATCAACAGTTATTACCTGACGAGCGATGGCGGCACCATGAGCTACCGCACCCGGATTCGTACCCCAAGCTTCCCGCACTTGCAGCAGATCCCTTCGGTGATCAAAGGCAGCATGGTCGCGGACTTGATTGCGTACCTGGGTAGTATCGATTTCGTTATGGCCGACGTGGACCGCTAAGCATGAACAGCACGCTTATCCAGACAGACCGTTTCACCTTGAGTGAAACCGAGCGCTCGGCCATCGAGCACGAGCTGCATCACTACGAAGACCCGCGCGCGGCGTCGATCGAAGCCCTGAAGATCGTCCAGAAGGAACGCGGCTGGGTGCCGGACGGCGCCTTGTACGCCATCGGCGAGATCCTCGGCATCCCGGCCAGCGACGTTGAAGGCGTGGCGACGTTCTACAGCCAGATCTTCCGTCAGCCAGTGGGCCGTCACATCATCCGCGTCTGCGACAGCATGGTCTGCTACATCGGCGGCCACGAGTCCGTGGTCAGCGAAATCCAGAGCAAGCTCGGCATCGGCCTGGGTCAGACCACCGCCGACGGTCGTTTCACCCTGCTGCCGGTCTGCTGCCTCGGCAACTGCGACAAGGCGCCGGCGTTGATGATCGACGACGACACTTTCGGTGATGTGCAGCCTGCAGGCGTTGCCAAATTGCTCGAGGGCTACGTATGACCCTGACTTCCTTCGGTCCGGCCAACCGCATCAAGCGTTCGGCCGAGACTCACCCGCTCACCTGGCGTCTGCGTGACGACGGCGAAGCCGTATGGCTCGACGAGTACCAGGCCAAGAACGGTTACGCCGCTGCGCGCAAGGCCTTCGCCGACATGGCCCAGGACGACATCGTCCAGACCGTGAAAGACTCCGGCCTCAAAGGCCGCGGCGGTGCAGGCTTCCCCACTGGCGTGAAGTGGGGCCTGATGCCCAAGGACGAATCCATCAACATCCGCTACCTGCTGTGCAACGCGGATGAAATGGAGCCCAACACCTGGAAAGACCGCATGCTGATGGAGCAACTGCCCCATCTGCTGATCGAAGGCATGCTGATCAGTGCCCGCGCACTGAAAACCTACCGTGGCTACATCTTCCTGCGTGGCGAATACACCACCGCCGCCAAGCACTTGAACCGTGCTGTGGAAGAAGCCAAGGCAGCCGGCCTGCTGGGCAAGAACATCCTGGGATCGGGTTTTGATTTCGAGCTGTTCGTTCACACCGGCGCCGGGCGTTATATCTGCGGTGAAGAAACCGCACTGATCAACTCCCTCGAAGGCCGTCGCGCCAACCCGCGCTCCAAGCCGCCCTTCCCTGCCGCCGTTGGCGTGTGGGGCAAGCCGACTTGCGTGAATAACGTCGAAACCCTGTGCAACGTGCCGGCGATCATTGCCGACGGCGTGGACTGGTACAAATCGTTGGCTCGCGAAGGCAGCGAAGACATGGGCACCAAGCTCATGGGCTTCTCCGGCAAGGTCAAGAACCCGGGCCTGTGGGAACTGCCGTTCGGCGTCACCGGTCGCGAGCTGTTCGAAGACTACGCTGGCGGCATGCGCGACGGTTACAAGCTCAAGGCCTGGCAGCCTGGCGGCGCCGGTACCGGTTTCCTGTTGCCGGAACACCTGGACGCACAAATGTACGCCGGCGGCATCGCCAAAGTGGGCACCCGCATGGGTACCGGCCTGGCCATGGCGGTGGACGACAGCGTCAACATGGTGTCCCTGCTGCGCAACATGGAGCAGTTCTTCGCCCGCGAATCCTGCGGCTTCTGCACCCCTTGCCGCGATGGCTTGCCATGGAGCGTCAAGCTCCTGATGGCCATCGAGAACGGTGAAGGCCAGCCAGGCGACATCGAGACCCTGCTGGGTCTGGTCGGTTTCCTCGGCCCAGGCAAGACCTTCTGTGCTCACGCACCGGGCGCCGTGGAGCCGTTGGGCAGCGCAATCAAATACTTCCGCCATGAGTTCGAAGCCGGTATCGCGCCAGTCAGCGCCGCCGTCCCGCCTCTGGCAAGGCCGATCGTAGTCGGCGCATAAACGCTTAAAAAGCGAAGGGTCCGTGCCCTTCGCTTTTCGTGTGATGACGCCTTTAACGGCTGTGTTGATTCACGCGGATAACAAGATTCCATTAGCCACGCCCGCTGACACCGGGCCAACGAAGAACTTTGAACCATGGCCACTATCCACGTAGACGGCAAAGAGCTCGAAGTCGATGGGGCAGACAACCTGTTACAGGCATGTCTGTCGCTAGGCCTCGATATCCCTTATTTCTGCTGGCACCCTGCCCTTGGCAGCGTTGGCGCTTGCCGCCAGTGCGCGGTGAAGCAGTACACCGACGAGAACGACACCCGTGGTCGTATCGTGATGTCCTGCATGACCCCTGCCACCGACAACACCTGGATCTCCATCGAAGATGAAGAATCCAAGGCCTTCCGCGCCAGTGTTGTCGAATGGCTGATGACCAACCACCCTCACGACTGCCCAGTCTGTGAAGAAGGCGGTCACTGCCACCTGCAAGACATGACGGTAATGACCGGCCACAACGAGCGCCGTTACCGCTTCACCAAGCGTACCCACCAGAACCAGCAACTGGGCCCGTTCATTTCCCACGAAATGAACCGCTGCATCGCTTGCTACCGCTGCGTGCGCTTCTATAAGGACTACGCCGGCGGCACCGATCTTGGTGTGTTTGGCGCCCACGACAACGTGTACTTCGGTCGCGTTGAAGACGGCACCCTGGAAAGCGAGTTCTCCGGCAACCTCACCGAGGTCTGCCCGACCGGTGTGTTCACCGACAAGACTCACTCCGAGCGCTACAACCGTAAATGGGACATGCAGTTCTCGCCGAGCATCTGCCATGGCTGCTCCAGCGGTTGCAACATCTCCCCGGGCGAGCGTTACGGCGAGCTGCGTCGTATCGAAAACCGTTTCAACGGTTCGGTGAACCAGTACTTCCTGTGCGACCGTGGCCGTTTCGGCTATGGCTACGTCAACCGCGAAGACCGCCCACGCCAGCCGCAGCTGGCGGGCGGCACCAAGCTGAGCCTCGACGAAGCGCTGGATAAAGCCGCCGACCTGCTGCGCGGTCGCAACATCGTCGGTATCGGTTCGCCCCGCGCCAGCCTCGAAAGCAACTACGCGTTGCGTGAACTGGTCGGTGCCGAGCACTTCTACTCCGGTATCGAAGCTGCCGAGCTGGAGCGCATCCGCCTGGTCCTGCAAGTGCTCAAAGACAGCCCGCTGCCAGTACCGAACATGCGCGACATCGAAGACCACGACGCCGTGTTCGTCCTCGGTGAAGACCTGACCCAGACTGCTGCGCGCATGGCGCTGTCCCTGCGTCAATCGGTCAAGGGCAAGGCCGAAGACATGGCCGACGCCATGCGCGTCCAGCCTTGGCTCGACGCCGCGGTGAAAAACATCGGCCAGCACGCGCTGAACCCGCTGTTCATCGCCAGCCTGGCTGAAACCAAGCTCGACGACATCGCGGAAGAATGCGTTCACGCCGCTCCAGACGACCTGGCCCGCATCGGTTTCGCCGTGGCTCACGCCCTCGACGCCAGCGCTCCAGCCGTTGAAGGCCTGGATGCTGAAGCACTCGAACTGGCCAAGCGCATTGCCGACGCCCTGCTCGCTGCCAAGCGTCCACTGATCATTGCCGGTACCTCGTTGGGTTCCAAGGCGTTGATCGAAGCTGCTGCGAACATCGCCAAAGCGTTGAAACTGCGCGAGAAGAACGGTTCCATCAGCCTGATCGTGCCAGAGGCCAACAGCCTCGGCCTGGCCATGCTCGGTGGCGAATCGGTCGACGCCGCGCTGCAAGCCGTGATCGATGGCCGTGCCGACGCCATCGTCGTGCTGGAAAACGATCTGTATACCCGTACCGACAAGGCCAAGGTCGATGCCGCCCTGACCGCCGCCAAAGTACTGATCGTCGCCGACCATCAGAAGACTGCCACCAGCGATCGCGCGCACCTGGTTCTGCCAGCCGCCAGCTTCGCTGAAGGCGACGGCACCCTGGTCAGCCAGGAAGGCCGCGCCCAGCGCTTCTTCCAGGTCTTCGATCCGAAGTACATGGACGCGAGCATCCTGGTTCACGAAGGCTGGCGCTGGCTGCATGCCCTGCGCGCGACCCTGCTGAACCAGCCGATCGACTGGACCCAACTGGACCACGCCACCGCCGCCGTCGCTTCCAGCACTTCGATCCTGAATCGCATCGTCGATGCCGCACCGTCCGCCGCGTTCCGCATCAAGGGCATGAAACTGGCCCGCGAACCGCTGCGTTACTCCGGTCGTACCGCCATGCGCGCCGACATCAACGTGCACGAACCGCGTGCCCCGCAAGACAACGACACCGCGTTCAACTTCTCGATGGAAGGTTACTCGGGCTCGGTCGAACCGCGTCAGCAAGTGCCATTCGCCTGGTCTCCGGGCTGGAACTCGCCGCAAGCCTGGAACAAGTTCCAGGACGAAGTCGGTGGTCACATCCGCGCTGGCGACCCGGGCACCCGCCTGATCGAAAGCAGCGGTGACTCGCTGAACTGGTTCGCCAGTGTTCCGCGCGCGTTCAACCCGGCCCAGGGCACCTGGCAGGTCGTGCCGTTCTTCCACCTGTTCGGCAGCGAAGAGAACTCTTCGAAAGCCGCTCCGGTTCAGGAACGCATCCCGGCCGCCTACGTGTCGCTGGCCAAGTCCGAAGCCGACCGCCTGGGTGTCAATGACGGCGCGATGCTGAGCTTGAATGTCGCTGGCCAGACCTTGCGTCTGCCGCTGCGCATCAACGAAGATCTGGGCGCCGGTCTGGTGGCACTGCCTGCGGGCATCGCCGGCATTCCGCCAGCAATCTTTGGCAAATCCGTTGACGGTCTGCAGGAGGCAGCTCAATGACCTGGTTCACTCCTGAAGTGATCGACATCATCATCACGGTCCTCAAGGCCGTGGTGATTCTGCTCGCCGTGGTGGTTTGCGGTGCCCTGCTGAGTTGGGTCGAGCGTCGTCTGCTCGCCCTCTGGCAGGACCGTTA
Organism: Pseudomonas jessenii; assembly: GCF_002236115.1. Taxonomy (GTDB): domain Bacteria; phylum Pseudomonadota; class Gammaproteobacteria; order Pseudomonadales; family Pseudomonadaceae; genus Aquipseudomonas; species Aquipseudomonas jessenii. The sequence goes on from NZ_NIWT01000007.1 coordinate 120,040, forward strand.
CGGTCCGAACCGCGTCGGTCCGTTCGGCGCGTTCCAGATCGCCGCCGACATGATCAAGATGTTCTTCAAGGAAGACTGGACGCCTCCATTCGCCGATAAGATGATCTTCACCCTGGCACCGGTAGTCGCCATGAGCGCCCTGCTGATTGCCTTCGCGATCATCCCGATCACCCCGACCTGGGGCGTGGCGGACATCAACATCGGTATCCTGTTCTTCTTCGCCATGGCTGGCCTGTCGGTCTACGCGGTGCTGTTCGCCGGCTGGTCGAGCAACAACAAGTTCGCCCTGCTGGGCAGCTTGCGCGCCTCGGCGCAGACCGTGTCGTACGAAGTGTTCATGGGCCTGTCGCTGATGGGCATCGTGATCCAGGTCGGCTCGTTCAACATGCGCGACATCGTTGAATATCAAGCGCAGAACCTGTGGTTCATCATTCCGCAGATCTTCGGCTTCCTGACCTTCTTCATCGCTGGCGTGGCCGTGACTCACCGTCACCCGTTCGACCAGCCGGAAGCGGAACAGGAACTGGCAGACGGTTACCACATTGAATACGCCGGCATGAAATGGGGCATGTTCTTCGTCGGCGAGTACATCGGCATCGTGCTGATCTCGGCGCTGCTGGTGACCTTGTTCTTCGGTGGCTGGCACGGTCCGTTCGGCATCCTGCCGCAGATCCCGTTCATCTGGTTCGCACTGAAAACCGCGTTCTTCATCATGATGTTCATCCTGTTGCGCGCTTCGATTCCGCGCCCACGGTATGACCAGGTGATGGATTTCAGCTGGAAGTTCTGCCTGCCGCTGACCCTCGTCAACATGCTGGTGACCGCTGCGATCGTGTTGCTCAACACGCCCGCCGTCGCGGCTCAGTGAGGATAGAGAATCATGAAGTACATATTTGACATCGTGCATGGCTTCTTCACCCAGCTTCGCAGCCTGGTGATGATTTTCGGCCACGCCTTCCGCAAGCGCGACACGCTGCAGTACCCGGAAGAACCGGTCTACCTGCCGCCGCGCTACCGTGGTCGTATCGTCCTGACCCGCGACCCCGACGGCGAAGAGCGTTGTGTAGCCTGTAACCTGTGCGCCGTGGCGTGCCCGGTCGGTTGCATCTCGCTGCAGAAAGCTGAAACCGAAGACGGTCGCTGGTACCCGGACTTCTTCCGCATCAACTTCTCGCGCTGCATTTTTTGCGGCCTCTGCGAGGAAGCCTGCCCGACCACCGCGATCCAGCTGACACCGGATTTCGAAATGGCCGAGTTCAAACGTCAGGACCTGGTTTACGAGAAAGAAGATCTGCTGATCTCCGGCCCCGGCAAAAACCCTGATTACAACTTCTATCGTGTTGCAGGTATGGCGATTGCCGGGAAGCCGAAAGGCTCCGCGCAGAACGAAGCCCAGCCGATCAACGTGAAGAGCTTGCTGCCTTAAGGAAGAAAGATGGAATTCGCTTTCTATTTCGCATCGGGTATCGCTGTGGTGTCCACGCTTCGCGTGATCACCAACACCAACCCTGTGCACGCCCTGCTCTACCTGATCATTTCGCTGATTGCCGTGGCGATGACCTTCTTCGCCCTCGGCGCGCCGTTCGCCGGCGTCCTGGAAGTGATCGCCTACGCTGGCGCCATCATGGTGCTGTTCGTGTTCGTGGTGATGATGCTGAACCTTGGCCCGGCCTCGGTTCAGCAAGAGCGCGTCTGGCTCAAGCCCGGTATCTGGGGCGGCCCGGTCCTTCTCGCCGCGCTGCTGCTGGTGGAACTGCTGTACGTGCTGTTCTCCCACCAGACCGGTGAAGCCATCGGCCATACCACCGTAGACGCCAAGGCCGTGGGCATCAGCCTGTTCGGTCCGTACCTGCTGGTGGTCGAACTCGCCTCGATGCTGCTGCTCGCCGCAGCCGTCACGGCGTTCCACTTGGGCCGCAACGAAGCCAAGGAGCAATGACGATGCCTGCTATCCCCATGGAGCATGGTCTGGCGGTCGCCGGCATCCTGTTCTGCCTCGGTCTGGTCGGCCTGATGGTCCGCCGCAACATCCTTTTCGTGCTGATGAGCCTGGAGGTCATGATGAATGCCTCCGCGTTGGCGTTCATCGTTGCCGGTAGCCGCTGGGCACAGCCGGATGGACAGATCATGTTCATCCTGGTGATCAGCCTGGCAGCCGCCGAGGCCAGTATCGGCCTGGCGATCCTGCTGCAACTGTATCGCCGCTTCCACACGCTCGATATCGACGCTGCCAGTGAGATGCGCGGATGAATCTTCTCTATCTGACTTTCCTGTTCCCTCTCATCGGTTTCCTGCTGCTGGCGTTTTCTCGCGGCCGTCTCTCGGAAAACCTTTCGGCGCTGATCGGCGTCGGTTCCGTCGGCTTGTCCGCCATCGTCGCGGCTTACGTGATCTGGCAATTCAATGTCGCACCACCTGAAGGCGGTCACTACACCCAGGTGTTGTGGCAGTGGATGGCGGTGGAAGGCTTCACGCCGAACTTCGCCCTGTACCTGGACGGCCTGTCGCTGACCATGCTCGGTGTGGTGGTTGGCGTCGGCTTCCTGATCCACCTGTTCGCGTCCTGGTACATGCGCGGTGAAGCCGGTTACTCGCGCTTCTTCGCCTACACCAACCTGTTTATCGCCAGCATGCTGTTCCTGGTGCTGGGCGATAACCTGTTGTTCCTGTACTTCGGCTGGGAAGGCGTGGGCCTGTGCTCCTACCTGTTGATCGGTTTCTACTACAGCAACCGCAACAACGGTAACGCCGCACTCAAAGCCTTTATCGTGACCCGTATCGGTGACGTGTTCATGGCCATCGGCCTGTTCATTCTGTTTGCCCAACTGGGTACGCTGAACGTTCAGGAACTGCTGGTGCTGGCTCCGCAGAAATTCCAGTCCGGCGACTTCTGGATGGTCATGGCCACCCTGATGCTGCTCGGTGGTGCTGTCGGTAAATCCGCGCAACTGCCGCTGCAAACCTGGCTGGCGGATGCGATGGCCGGTCCTACCCCGGTTTCGGCACTGATCCACGCCGCAACCATGGTGACCGCCGGTGTCTACCTGATCGCCCGTACCCATGGCCTGTTCACCCTGGCGCCGGAAATCCTGCACCTGGTCGGCATCGTCGGTGGCGTGACCCTGGTTCTGGCCGGCTTCGCAGCCCTGGTTCAGACCGATATCAAGCGTATCCTCGCCTACTCGACCATGAGCCAGATCGGCTACATGTTCCTGGCCCTGGGCGTCGGTGCCTGGGATGGCGCGATCTTCCACCTGATGACCCACGCCTTCTTCAAGGCCCTGTTGTTCCTTGCCTCCGGTGCGGTGATCGTTGCCTGCCACCACGAGCAGGACATCTTCAAGATGGGCGGTCTGTGGAAAAAGCTGCCACTGGCCTACGCCAGTTTCATCGTCGGTGGCGCGGCCCTGGCGGCCCTGCCACTGGTAACCGCAGGCTTCTACTCCAAGGACGAAATCCTCTGGGAAGCGTTCGCCAGCGGCAACAACGGTCTGCTCTACGCAGGTCTGGTCGGCGCATTCATGACTTCGTTGTACACCTTCCGCCTGATCTTCATCGCGTTCCACGGTGAAGCGAAGACCGAAGCCCACGCCGGTCACGGCATCGCTCACTGGTTGCCACTGTCGGTGCTGATCGTACTGTCGACCTTCGTCGGCGCGATGATCGTTCCACCGCTGCACGGCGTACTGCCGCAAAGCGTCGGCCATGCCGGCGGCGAAGCCAAGCACAGCCTGGAAATCGCCTCGGGCGCCATCGCCCTGGCCGGTATCCTGCTGGCCGCATTGCTGTTCCTCGGCAAGCGTCGCTTCGTCACCGCCATCGCCAACAGCGGCATCGGCCGTTTCCTCTCGGCCTGGTGGTTCGCTGCCTGGGGCTTCGACTGGATCTACGACAAACTGTTCGTCAAGCCGTACCTGGCGATCATCCACATCCTGCGCAAAGACCCGCTGGACCAGACCATCGGTCTGATCCCGCGCATGGCCAAAGGCGGTCACACCGCCCTGAGCCGTACCGAGACCGGTCAACTGCGTTGGTATGCCGCCTCGATGGCTGCTGGTGCCGTGCTGGTTATCGGCGCCGTCGTGCTGGTAGCGGTCTGATATGAACCTTGCGAACTTGCGAAAGGAATTGAGCCCGTCATGATTCTGCCTTGGCTAATCCTGATCCCCTTCATCGGCGGCCTGCTGTGCTGGATGGGTGAGCGCTTCGGCGCCACCCTCCCCCGCTGGATTGCGCTGATCACCATGTCCCTGTTGCTCTCCCTCGGCCTCTGGCTGTGGGCCAACGGTGATTATTCATTTGCCCCGGCGCCTGGCGCCGACCCGACCTGGGCGCTTGAGTTCAAGCACGTCTGGATCCAGCGCTTCGGCATCAACGTGCACCTGGCCCTCGACGGCCTGTCGCTGTTGATGATCATGCTGACCGGTCTGCTGGGTGTCCTCTCGGTACTCTGCTCGTGGAAAGAGATCCAGCGTCACGTGGGCTTCTTCCACCTGAACCTGATGTGGATCCTGGGCGGTGTCGTCGGTGTGTTCCTCGCCCTCGACCTGTTCATGTTCTTCTTCTTCTGGGAAATGATGCTGGTGCCGATGTACTTCCTCATCGCGCTCTGGGGTCACAGTTCTTCGGACGGCAAGAAAACCCGGATCTACGCGGCGACCAAGTTCTTCATCTTCACTCAGGCTTCCGGCCTGATCATGCTGGTGGCGATCCTGGGTCTGGTACTGGTCAACTTCAACGACACCGGCGTGATTACCTTCAACTACGCCGACCTGTTGAAAACCAAGATGTCGACGACCACCGAGTACATCCTGATGCTCGGCTTCTTCATCGCCTTCGCGGTGAAGCTGCCAGTCGTGCCGTTCCACTCCTGGTTGCCTGACGCTCACGCCCAGGCGCCGACTGCAGGTTCCGTCGACCTCGCCGGTATCTTGCTGAAAACCGCGGCCTACGGTCTGCTGCGTTTCGCCCTGCCGCTGTTCCCGAATGCTTCGGCCGAGTTCGCGCCGTTTGCAATGGCCCTGGGTCTGATCGGGATTTTCTACGGTGCGTTCCTGGCGTTCGCGCAAACCGACATCAAGCGTCTGATTGCCTTCTCGTCCGTTTCCCACATGGGCTTCGTTCTGATCGGCATCTACTCCGGCAGCCAACTGGCGCTGCAGGGCGCGGTGATGCAGATGCTCGCCCACGGTCTGTCGGCGGCGGCACTCTTTATCCTGAGTGGCCAGTTGTACGAACGCACTCACACCCGCGACATGCGTGAAATGGGTGGCCTGTGGTCGAAGATCGCCTACCTGCCGGCTCTCAGCCTGTTCTTCGCCGCTGCGTCGCTGGGCTTGCCGGGTACCGGCAACTTCGTCGGTGAGTTCCTGATCCTGATCGGCACCTTCCCGATCGCTCCATGGGTCACCATCATCGCGACGTCCGGCCTGGTGTTCGGTTCGGTCTACTCGCTGATCATGATCCATCGTGCCTACTTCGGCCCGGCCAAATCGGACGCGGTACTGCATGGCATGGATGGTCGCGAACTGATCATGGTGGCCGGTCTGGCAGCGCTGCTGATTTACATCGGCGTCTATCCACAACCGTTCCTCGATACCTCTGCCGCTACGATGCATGGCGTGCAGCAATGGCTCGGCACCGCCTTCACTCAACTCGCTTCGGCCCGGTAAGAGCGCTATGGAATTCACGACTCAACACTTTATCGCGCTTGCGCCGTTGTTGATCACCAGCGCCACGATCATCGTGGTGATGCTGGCGATCGCCTGGCGCCGCAACCACTCCCAGACCTTCCTGCTGTCGGTGGCGGGTCTGAACCTGGCTTTGCTGTCGATCCTGCCAGCCTTGAAGGTCGCGCCACTGGCTGTGACCCCACTGCTGCAAATCGATAGCTTCGCTTGCTTGTACATGGCGCTGATCCTGGTCGCCACCCTCGCTTGTGTCACCCTCGCCCACGCCTACCTCGGCGATGGTGGCACGGGTTACCCGGGCAACCGTGAAGAACTGTACCTGCTGATCCTGATGTCCGCCGCCGGTGGCCTGGTGCTGGTCAGCGCACAGCACCTGGCCGGGTTGTTCGTCGGTCTGGAACTGCTGTCGGTGCCGGTCTACGGTCTGGTGGCCTATGCCTTCTTCAACAAGCGCTCGCTGGAAGCCGGTATCAAGTACATGGTGCTGTCGGCGGCCGGTTCCGCGTTCCTGTTGTTCGGTATGGCCCTGCTGTACGCAGACTCGGGTTCCCTGAGCTTCGTCGGCATCGGTCAGGCGCTGGCGGCTACCGGTCTGCCAAGCTCGTTGGCACAACTGGGCCTGGGCATGATGCTGATCGGCCTGGCGTTCAAGCTGTCGCTGGTACCCTTCCACCTCTGGACTCCGGACGTTTACGAAGGGGCCCCGGCGCCGGTTGCCGCGTTCCTGGCGACCGCTGCCAAAGTGGCGGTGTTCGCGGTCATGGTGCGCCTGTTCCAGATCTCCCCTGCTGCAAGCAGCGGCGTCCTGAGCAACGTGCTGACCATCATCGCCATCGCGTCGATCCTGTTCGGTAACCTGCTGGCCCTGACCCAGAGCAACCTCAAGCGTCTGCTGGGTTACTCGTCCATCGCCCACTTCGGCTACCTGCTGATCGCCCTGGTGGCGAGCAAAGGCCTGGCCGTGGAAGCCATCGGCGTGTACCTGGTCACCTACGTGATCACCAGCCTCGGTGCTTTCGGTGTGATCACCCTGATGTCCTCGCCGTACAAAGGCCGTGACGCAGACGCCCTGTACGAATACCGCGGCCTGTTCTGGCGCCGTCCGTACCTGACCGCCGTGCTGACCGTGATGATGCTGTCCCTGGCCGGTATCCCGCTGACCGCGGGCTTCATCGGCAAGTTCTACATCATCGCCACCGGCGTCGAGTCCCATCAGTGGTGGCTGGTCGGTTCGCTGGTATTGGGCAGTGCCATCGGCGTGTTCTACTACCTGCGTGTGATGGTCACCCTGTACCTGATCGAGCCAAACCTGCGCCGCGTCGACGCTCAATTGCACTGGGAACAGAAGGCAGGCGGCGTGATGCTGCTGGCCATCGCGGTACTGGCTTTCTTCCTCGGCCTGTACCCACAACCGCTGCTGAACCTGGTTCAACAGTCGGGCCTGGCGGGTTGATCGCTTAGAGCCATTCAGTAGTAAACAGAAACGGCACCTTCGGGTGCCGTTTTTTGTGGGTAGACCGAAACTTGCGAAAGTGGTCTGCTGTACAGTCCAGCGGGAGCAAGCTCCCTCGCCACGGCTCATTGATTTTGAGAAGTAATGCTGTTCAGAGAGCCCTACCGTCCTCAATGGCCTCATCGCGAGCAAGCTCGCTCCCACAGTGATGGAGGGTGCCCGCAGATGTTGTGTACGACACAAAACCTGTGGGAGCGAGCTTGCTCGCGATGACGGTGGAACAGACACCAACAGAAACGGCACCTCCCGGTGCCGTTCGCCTTTCACAACTCCAGTGCTTTACTTGCGCGCCGCCTCCCACGATTTCAGCAGTTCGGTGTAGCTCACGGTTTCACCCTTAGGCTTTTCGTTCGCCAGTTTCGGCTTCGGTGCGCCCGGTTGGTCGAACCAGTATTGCGCATCGCGCTCTGGATTCATTTTCGGGGCGCAGGTGGCTTGTGCCTTCGAGCGTTCCAGACGGGTCATGATTGCGTCCTGATCCTTGGCCAGGCCATCCAGCGCCTCTTGCGGGGTTTTCTCGCCGCTGGCGGCTTCGGCGATGTGGCTCCACCACAACTGCGCCAGGCGAGGATAATCGGGCACGTTGGTCCCGGTCGGGGTCCATTGCACGCGGGCCGGGCTGCGGTAGAACTCCACCAGGCCACCGAGTTTCGGCGCCAGGTCGGTCATGGCCTGGGAGTTGATGTCCGATTCGCGGATCGGGGTCAGGCCGACGATGGTTTTCTTCAGCGATACGGTTTTCGAGGTCACGAACTGCGCGTACAGCCAGGCCGCCAGTTTTTGTTTCTCAGGCGTGGACTTCATGAATGTCCAGGAACCGGCGTCCTGATAACCGAGCTTCATGCCCTCTTCCCAATACGGACCTTTCGGTGAAGGCGCCATGCGCCATTTCGGCGTGCCGTCGGCGTTCATCACCGGAAGGCCAGGCTTGGTCATGTCGGCGGTAAATGCGGTGTACCAGAAGATCTGCTGGGCAATGTTGCCCTGGGATGGCACGGGACCTGATTCGGAGAAAGTCATGCCCGCCGCTTCCGGTGGCGCGTACTTCTTCATCCAGTCAACGTACTTGGTGGTCGCATACACTGCTGCCGGGCCGTTGGTGTCGCCACCGCGGGTAACGCTGGAGCCGACCGGATGACAATCCTCGACGCGGATCCCCCACTCGTCCACCGGCAAGCCGTTAGGTATGCCTTTATCGCCAGCGCCTGCCATGGAGAACCAGGCATCGGTGAAACGCCAACCCAGCGACGGGTCTTTCTTGCCGTAATCCATGTGCCCGTAAACGCGCTTGCCGTCGATTTCCTTGACGTCTTCGCTGAAGAATTTGGCGATGTCTTCATAGGCCGACCAGTTCACCGGTACGCCCAACTCGTAGCCGTACTTTTCCTTGAACTTGGCCTTCAGGTCCGCACGCTCGAACCAGTCGGCGCGGAACCAGTACAGGTTGGCGAACTGCTGGTCGGGCAATTGATAGATCTTGCCGTCCGGCGCGGTGGTGAAGGAGATGCCGATGAAGTCCTTGATGTCCAGGGTCGGCGAGGTGAAGTTCTTGCCCTCGTTGGCCATCAGGTCGGTGATCGATTCGGTCTTGCCGTAACGGAAGTGTGTACCGATCAGGTCCGAGTCGTTGACCCAGCCGTCATAGATGTTCTTGTCCGACTGCATCTGGGTCTGCAGCTTTTCCACCACGTCGCCTTCCTGCAGCAGGTCGTGGGTCAGCTTGATCCCGGTGATCTCGGTGAAGGCCTTGGCCAGCACCTTGGACTCATACTCGTGGGTGGCGATGGTTTCCGACACCACTTTGATGCTCATCCCGCGAAACGGCTCCGCTGCCTTGATGAACCACTTCAGCTCTTCGAGTTGTTGATCGGCCGTCAGGGTGGACGGCTTGAATTCACTGCCGATCCATTTCTTCGCCGCGTCTTCATAGGCATCGGCCCAGGCAGATGCGCTCAAACCGCTGAGTGCCAGCATGGCTGCCAATGAAATGCTATGTCGCAGCTTATTGTTTTTGTCGAACATAGAGACCTCCTTATTGAGTTTCGGAGCAACATTGCCGAGCGATTCGACTAGCCCCAACGCATCACAGCCAACAGCCACACCAGGGACATCGCGAAGGCGACCCAGATGCTCCAGTCGGTGACGCCGATTACCAGCAGATGCAGGTAGGCGCTGCCGAGAAGACCGATGAACAACCGATCGCCACGGGTGGTGGCAATCGGCAGAAAACCTCGCCTGAGCACGCTCGGCGAACGCAATTCCCAGGTGGTCATGCCCACCAGGATCAAGGCAATGACACCGAAGAACGCCGCCGTGGGGACGGTCCAACTCATCCATTCCATCATCAGTTCCTCATACCCGGCCCAGGGCAAAGCCCTTGGCCACGTGGTTGCGAACAAACCAGATCACCAACATGCCCGGCAGGATGGTCAACACCCCCGCCGCCGCCAGCACGCCCCAGTCGATACCGGATGCCGAGACCGTGCGGGTCATCACCGCTGCGATCGGTTTGGCGTTCACCGAAGTGAGGGTTCGCGCCAGCAGCAGTTCGACCCAGGAAAACATGAAGCAGAAGAACGCCGTGACGCCGATGCCGGAGCCGATCAGCGGGATGAAAATCTTCACGAAGAACTTGGGAAAGCTGTAGCCATCGATGTAGGCGGTTTCGTCGATCTCCTTGGGCACGCCGGACATGAAGCCTTCGAGAATCCACACTGCCAGCGGCACGTTGAACAGGCAGTGGGCCAGGGCCACGGCGATGTGGGTATCGAACAGCCCGATCGAGGAATACAGCTGGAAGAACGGCAACAGGAACACCGCCGGTGGCGCCATGCGGTTGGTCAGCAGCCAGAAGAACAGGTGCTTGTCACCGAGGAAACGGTAGCGCGAGAACGCATAGGCCGCCGGCAAGGCCACGGTCAGGGAAATGATCGTGTTCAGGCTCACGTAGTACGCCGAGTTGATGTAGCCGGTGTACCAGCTCGGATCGGTGAAGATCACCTTGTAGTTCGCCAGGGTGAAATCCTGCGGAAACAACGTCAGGCCACCGAGGATTTCGCTGTTGCTCTTGAAGGACATGTTCAGCAGCCAGTAGATCGGCACCAGCAGGAACAGGATGTAGATCAGCAGTGGAATCAGCTTTCTCTTGCTCATGATGGCCTCAGCGGTTGGCGTCGGAGTGAGTCATGGCGGTGTAGAACAGCCAGGACACCAACAGGATGATCAGGAAGTACACCAGCGAGAATGCGGCGGCCGGCCCCAGGTCGAACTGCCCGATCGCCATTTGCGTCAGGGTCTGGCTCAAGAAGGTCGTGGAATTGCCCGGACCGCCACCCGTAAGCACGAAGGGCTCGGTGTAGATCATGAAACTGTCCATGAAGCGCAGCATCACCGCGATCAGCAGCACACTCTTGAGCTTGGGCAACTGGATATGCCGGAACACCGCCCAGGCCGAGGCACGGTCGATCCGCGCCGCCTGGTAATACACATCCGGAATCGCCCGCAGGCCGGAGAAGCACAACAGCGCCACCAGCGAGGTCCAGTGCCAGACGTCCATCACCAGTACGGTGACCCAGGCGTCCATGGTGTTCGCCGCATAGTTGTAGCTGATGCCCATGGCCTTGAGGCTCGCCCCCAGCAGACCGATGTCGGCCCGGCCGAAGATTTGCCAGATGGTGCCGACCACGTTCCACGGGATCAGCAACGGAATCGCCAGGATGATCAGCACCACCGACGACCAGCGCCCTTTGGTCGGCATGGTCAGGGCAATCGCAATCCCCAGCGGGATCTCGATCAACAGCACGCAAGCCGAGTAGATGAACTGGCGCAGCAACGAGTCGTGCAGGCGCGGATCGAGCAGCACCTGCTTGTACCAATCGGCGCCGACAAAGTAGCGGCTGGACTGGTCGAAGATGTCCTGCACCGAATAGTTGACCACGGTCATCATCGGGATCACCGCACTGAACGCCACCAGCAGGAACACCGGCAGCACCAGCCACCAGGCCTTGTTGTTCTGCACCTTGTTCATGGCTGCGCCTCTTGGTTGGCATTGGCTTCGAGCAGGAATTCATCGGCGTAGACCATCAGCCACTGCGCCGGAAAACTGATGTACGCCGTGCCTTGCGGCACCGGCTTGTCTTCGGCCAGGCGCACTTTCAGGGGGACGCCATCGAGGTTGAGGGTCATGATCTTGTAGGTGCCCAGGTCTTCGACGTGTACGACCTGTGCCCGCAGCGCGTCATCAAAGGCTTCGTCCCACACATGGACGAACTCCGGACGAATGCCGACCTTCAGGGTTTTCCACTCCGATTCAGCAATACGCTGCTGCATCGCCTCGGACAGCGGCAGGTGAGTCGAGGCGAAACCGACGCCACCCGGTTGCGGCTGCACCTCGATCAGGTTCATCCCGGGGCTGCCAATGAAGTAGCCGACAAAGGTGTGGCTGGGGCGCTCGAACAACTCCCTTGGCGTGCCGAATTGCACGATCTGCCCGCCGTACATCACCGCAATCTTGTCGGCGAAGGTCGAGGCCTCCAGCTGATCGTGGGTGACGTAGACCATGGTGATGTTGAACTGTTCGTGGATCTGCTTGAGCTTGCGCCGCAGTTTCCACTTGAGGTGCGGGTCGATCACCGTCAGCGGCTCATCGAACAGGATCGCCGACACGTCGTCGCGCACCAGCCCACGCCCCATGGAGACTTTCTGTTTTTCGTCGGCGGTGAGGTTGCGGGCCTTTTTGCTCAACAGGTTCTGCAGGTCGAGAACTTCGGCGATTTCCTGCACCTTGCTATGCACCCGGGCCTCGGCCATGCCCTGATTGCGCAGCGGAAAGGCCAGGTTGTCGAACACCGTCATGGTGTCGTAGACCACCGGGAACTGGAAAACCTGGGCGATGTTGCGCTTCTCCGGGGTCAGGTTGTTGACCGCTTTGCCGTCGAACAGCACATGGCCCTGGGACGGGCTGAGCAGCCCGGAAATGATGTTGAGCAAGGTCGATTTGCCACAGCCCGATGGGCCAAGCAACGCGTAGGCGCCACCCTGCTCCCAGATGTGGTCCATCTCGCGGATCGCGTAGTCCTCCGGCCCCGTCGGAGTCTTGGTATAGCTGTGGGCGAGGTTCTGCAAACGGATTTCGGCCATCAGGCAACCCTCGTGACACGCCGGCCCGGCGCCTGGACCAGCCGCCCCTGCGTATCGAACACAAACAGTTTATGGGTCGGGATGTAGATGCGGATCGGCGCATCGACGTCGTATTCGTGAACGCCGGGCAAGTGCAGCACCAGCAGGAAGTGCTCGTTGCGCACGTGCAGGAAGGTTTCCGAGCCACTGATTTCCGCGACTTCGACAGTCACCGCCAATTCGAGGTCATCGTCGTTGCTCGGCACCAGCGAGATATGGCTGGGTCGCACGCCGAAACGGAACTCGCCCTCGCCTACCGGGCGCAGATCGACATTCAGCGGGAAGTGCACGAAATTGGCGAAACTCACTTCGTTGCCGGCAATGCGCCCCGGCATCAGGTTGATCGGCGGCTCGGAAAACAGCTCCGCCGCCAGCACCGTTTGCGGCTGATGATAGACCGACGAAGACTGGCCGCTCTGGATCACCCGGCCTTCGTGAAGAATGGTGGTGGTGCCGCCCAGGGCCAGGGCCTCGTTGGGCTCGGTGGTGGCGTAGATCGCGATGGTGTGGCGCGCCTTGAACAGCTCGCGCATTTCCTGGCGCAGTTCTTCGCGCAACTTGTAGTCGAGGTTGACCAGCGGCTCGTCGAACAGGATCAGCTCGGCATCCTTGACCAGCGCCCGGGCCATGGCCGTGCGTTGTTGCTGACCACCGGAAAGCTCCAGCGGATAGCGTTTGAGAAACTTCTCGATGCGCAGCATCTTCGCGGTTTCCAGCACCTTGCTCTGAATTTGCTCGCTGGAAACACCAGCCTGACGCAGCGGCGAGGCGATGTTGTCGAACACCGTCATGGTCGGGTAGTTGATGAACTGCTGATAGACCATCGACACATTGCGCAAGCGCACGGGGCGCTGGGTGACATCGACGCCATTCATCAGGATGCGGCCGCTGTCGGGCTTGTCCAGACCGGCCATCAGGCGCATCAGGCTGGTCTTGCCGGACAAGGTGCGACCCAGCAAAACGTTGAAGGAACCGGGTTCAAAACTCAGGTTGGCATCGTCGATCCAGGTCTGGCCCTCGACGGTGCGGCTGACGTGTTCCAGGGTGAGTGACATGGCTCGGCCTTTTTCTTATTGGAGTCAAGCGACCGGAGCTGTATAGCGACATTTGTGCCAGAAATTGCAAACGATTGATTCAGTTTGAAATTCCTGAAAATGACTACAGAGTCACGTTCATTGCTGAACACAAATGAACAACCGCGACTGAACAACTGAACACTTCAACGGTTGACAATGAACATTAGTGAACAACACTCTACAGACCGTATTCCGGCCCTTGTAGGAGTGAGCTTGCTCGCGATGGAGGTCAACGTGACGAGGGCTGCCTGAAGGAACGAGGCGACCTCACGTCCATCGCGAGCATGCTCGCTCCTACACAGGGCGCCATGTGTAATTGAATAACAACAATAAAAGCTTGCTCAGAGATCGACTGCCATGGCCGCACCCGCATCGCCGTTGTCCCACGACGCCATCATCCAGGACTCCTGGTCCCGTTGCCGCGCGTTCGGCCTCAGTCATCAGAGCACGCCGGCATTCGACCCATTGCCGGCCGCGGGCATCGCGCAACTGCTGGAGAGCCAGCATTCACTGGTGCAAACCACCCATCAGGAAGTGCTGCCCTACTACGAGAACATCCTGAGCAACTCCAATTGCCTGATCATGCTCGCCGACCATCAGGGCCAGGTGCTCACGTCGTGGGGTACCCAGCGCTTTATCGAACCGAAACTGGCCCGGGGTTTCAGCGCCGGCGCCAGCTGGATGGAACGCTGCACCGGTACCAACGCCATTGGCACCGCCCTGGCCTGCGAGCAAGCGGTGCACATCGAGCACGACGAACATTTCCTCAAGGCCAACCGCTTCATGACCGGTTCCGCCGCGCCGATATTCGATACCGAGCGCAAGGTGATCGCGGTGCTGGACGTGTCCAGCGACAGCTACCTGCCGCCCTCCCACACGCTGGGCATGGTCAAGATGATGAGCCAGACCGTGGAAAACCGGTTGATCCTCAACCTGTTCCATGGCCAGCATTTTCAGCTGACGTTCAACACCGGGCTGAACAACCTCGACAGTCAGTGGGCCGGATTGCTGATATTCGATGAAACCGGCCAGGTGCTGTCGGCCAACCGCCGGGCCGACAACCTGCTGGGCATCAGCCTGTCGCGGGTCAGTGTCGAAAGCCTGTTCAAGGTCTCGCTGCTGGAGTTGCTGAACCAACCCGAAGGCTTGCCCTTCTCGCTGCAGGCTTCCGGGCGCAACCGCTTCCAGTGTCTGCTGAAAAGACCCAAGCAGATTCCGATTCAGCCGCGAGTGTTCGCCGAACCTGCCGTGACTGCGCCAACACCGGCCGCGATCAGCCTCAACACCCTGCACTTCGGCGACAGCCGCGTGGAAAAAGCTGTGCGCCAGGCCGAGCGGTTGCTGGAAAAAGACATTCCGCTGTTAATCCACGGCGAGACTGGCGTCGGTAAGGAAGTTTTCGTCAAAGCCCTGCATCAGGCCAGCTCTCGCAGCAAACAGGCGTTTATTGCGGTGAACTGTGCAGCGATCCCCGCCGAACTGGTCGAGTCAGAGCTGTTCGGCTACGAGAAAGGCGCGTTCACCGGCGCCAACCAGAAAGGCAGCATCGGCCTGATCCGCAAGGCTGACAAAGGCACGCTGTTCCTCGATGAAATCGGCGATATGCCACTGCCAACCCAGGCACGACTGTTGCGGGTGTTGCAGGAGCGTTGCGTGCAGCCCGTGGGCAGCAGCGAGTTGTTTTCTGTGGACTTGCGCATCATTTCAGCGACCAATCGCTCGTTGCGCGAACAGGTACAACTGGGGCGGTTTCGTGAAGACCTGTATTACCGCATCGGCGGCCTGACCCTGGAACTGCCACCGTTAAGAGAGCGCAGCGATAAAGAGGCGTTGTTCAAACGCCTGTGGGAACAGCATCGCGAACCAAGCCAATGGGCCGGACTGAGCCGCGAGGTATTGGCGCTGTTCGAGCGCCATCCGTGGCCGGGAAACCTGCGTCAGGTCAGCAGCGTGATGCAGGTGGCGTTGGCCATGGCCGAGGAACAACCGATAAGGCCGGAGCATTTGCCGGATGATTTTTTTGTTGATCTGGAGATGGAGCCGGTGGAGACGCCGGAGCCGTTGGCGGTTGATCTTGATGATGCCGAGGAGTTGAATCGGCAGCTGCAGGCGGTTGGGGGGAATATTTCCCATCTGGCGCGCAGGCTCGGAGTAAGCCGTAATACCCTTTACAAGCGGTTGCGCCAGACTGAATGACGAGTGAATCGCAGCGGTAATATTCGGCTTGAGTCCATCGCGAGCAAGCTCGCTCCCACAGTGTCCGTGTCGAACACAAAATCTGCGCATATCACAGAACCTGTGGGAGCGAGCTTGCTCGCGGTGGCGTCAGCCCTGTCAACACAAGCCTGGAGTCCAACCCCATAAACAAAAACCCGCACAAGGCGGGTTTTGTTTTCAAGCACTACAGCTGTCAGTCAGCCAGACGCCAGGTCGTCCCACCCTTGCCGTCTTCCAGCACCACGCCCATTGCGGTGAGCTGGTCGCGGATGCGGTCGGATTCGGCCCAGTCCTTGCCGGCGCGTGCCGCCAGACGCGCGGCAATCAGCGCCTCGACTTCGGCTGCGTCCACGCGCCCTTCGGCGCCAGCCTGCAGGAAGTCATCGGCTTCGAGTTGCAACACACCCAACACGCTGGCCAGTTCTTTCAAACGGGCGGCCAGACCGGCCGCAGCGTTCAGATCACTCTCACGCAGGCGGTTGATCTCGCGGACCATCTCAAACAGCACCGCGCAGGCTTCCGGTGTGCCGAAGTCGTCGTTCATCACCTGGGTGAAGCGCTCGACGAAGGCTTCGCCGCCCGCTGGCGCCACGTTCGGCAGGCCTTTCAACGCGTGGTAGAAACGCTCCAGAGCGCCTTTGGCGTCCTTGAGGTTGTCTTCCGAGTAGTTGATGGCGCTGCGGTAGTGGCTCGACACCAGCAGGTAACGCACGACTTCCGGGTGGTACTTGTCGAGCACGTCGCGAATGGTGAAGAAGTTGTTCAAGGACTTGGACATCTTCTCGCCATTGATACGGATCATGCCGCAATGCATCCAGGCGTTGGCGTAGGTCTTGCCGGTGGCCGCTTCGCTCTGGGCAATTTCGTTTTCGTGGTGCGGGAACTCAAGGTCGCTGCCGCCGCCATGAATGTCGAAGGTCTCGCCCAGGCAGCAGGTGGACATCACCGAGCACTCGATGTGCCAGCCCGGACGCCCGGCGCCCCACGGCGATTCCCAGCTCGGTTCGCCCGGTTTGGCGGCTTTCCACAAAACGAAGTCCAGCGGGTCCTGCTTGGACTCGTCGACTTCGATGCGTGCGCCGATGCGCAAGTCTTCGATCTTCTTGCGCGACAGCTTGCCGTAGCCCATGAACTTGCCGACGCGGTAGTACACGTCGCCATTGCCCGGGGCGTAGGCGTAGCCCTTGTCGATCAGGGTCTGGATCATCGCGTGCATGCCAGGGATGTGATCCGTGGCACGCGGCTCCATGTCCGGCTTCTTGATGTTCAGGCGCGCTTCATCTTCGTGCATCGCCGCGATCATGCGCTCGGTCAGCGCTTCGAACGACTCGCCGTTCTCGTTGGCCCGATTGATGATCTTGTCGTCGATGTCGGTGATGTTGCGCACGTAGGTCAGGTCATAGCCGCTGAAGCGCAACCAGCGCGTCACCAGGTCGAACGCGACCATGCTGCGGCCGTGGCCCAGGTGGCAATAGTCGTACACGGTCATGCCGCACACGTACATGCGCACCTTGTTGCCATCGAGCGGCTTGAAGACTTCTTTGCTCTTGGTGAGCGTGTTGTAGATCGTAAGCACGTTTATTCCTTGACGCTAAATCACTGGCCCCACGAATCACGCAGGGTCACGGTACGGTTGAATACCGGCTGACCTGGTTTCGAGTCCTTGAGATCGGCGACGAAGTAACCTTCACGCTCGAACTGGAAACGGTCTTCCGGCTGTGCATTGCCCAGCGAAGGCTCAGCACGACAACCGGTGAGTACCTGCAGCGAATCAGGGTTGATGTTGTCCAGGAAACTGGCACTGTCTTCGGCCTTCTCCGGGTTCGGAGAACGGAACAGACGATCGTACAGACGCACTTCGCACTCGACGCTGGCAGCGGACGGCACCCAGTGGATCACGCCTTTGACCTTGCGACCTTCCGGGTTCTTGCCCAGGGTGTCCGGATCGTAGGAGCAACGCAGTTCGACGATGTTGCCATCGGCGTCCTTGATCGCTTCGTCGGCGCGGATCACGTAGCTGCCACGCAGACGCACTTCACCGGCCGGTTCCAGGCGCTTGTAGCCCTTCGGCGGCTCTTCCATGAAGTCGTCACGGTCGATGTAGATTTCACGGGCGAACGGCAACGCGCGCACGCCCATGTCTTCTTTCGGGTGGCACGGCAGTTCGAGGTTCTCGACCTGGCCTTCCGGGTAGTTGGTGATCACGACTTTCAGCGGACGCAACACGCACATCGCGCGCGGGGCGCTGTGGTCGAGGTCGTCGCGGATGCTGAATTCGAGCATGCCGAAGTCGACCACGCCGTCGGAACGGTTGGTGCCGATCATTTCGCAGAAGTTGCGGATCGATTTAGGCGTGTAGCCACGGCGGCGGAAGCCCGACAGCGTGGACATGCGCGGATCGTCCCAGCCGTTGACGTGCTTTTCATCGACCAGCTGCTTGAGCTTGCGCTTGCTGGTGATGGTGTAGTTCAGGTTCAGGCGGCTGAACTCGTACTGGCGCGGGTTGGCCGGTACCGGCAAGTGCTCGAGGAACCACTCGTACAGCGGACGGTGGCTTTCGAACTCCAGGGTGCAGATCGAATGGGTGATGCCTTCGATGGCGTCCGACTGACCGTGGGTGAAGTCGTAGTTGGGGTAGATGCACCACTTGTCACCGGTCTGGTGGTGGTGAGCGTGACGGATGCGATACATGATCGGGTCACGCAGGTTCATGTTCGGCGAGGCCATGTCGATCTTGGCCCGCAGCACCCGTGCGCCGTCCTTGAACTCGCCGGCTTTCATGCGGGCGAACAGGTCCAGGTTCTCTTCGACGCTGCGGTCGCGGAACGGGCTGTTCTTGCCCGGCTCGGTCAGGCTGCCACGGTATTCCTTGGCTTGTTCCGGGGTCAGGTCGTCGACGTAGGCATTGCCGGACTTGATCAACTCCACCGCCCAGTCATGCAACTGGTCGAAATACTGCGAGGCGTAGCGCACTTCACCGGACCATTCGAAGCCCAGCCATTTGACGTCGCTTTCGATCGCGTCGATGTATTCCTGGTCTTCCTTGGCCGGGTTGGTGTCGTCGAAACGCAGGTGCGTGACGCCGCCGAACTCCTGGGCCAGGCCGAAGTTCACACAGATCGACTTGGCGTGGCCGATGTGCAGGTAGCCGTTGGGTTCAGGCGGAAAACGGGTGACGATCTGCGTGTGCTTGCCCGAGTCCAGGTCTGCCTGGATGATCGGCCGCAGGAAGTTGACCGGCACGGCAGGGCCGGTCTTGGCATTCGAGGTAGGGTCGACAGTGGGCTTGCTCATAGGATCCTTGAACGTACAAGTGCGTGGCCGTAATGAAGGCCGGACAAAACAAAGCCGCTATCATAGCCGATGCCGTCAAGTACCTGACAGAGCGCACTCTGTAAACCGTCGCATTTAATAGGCCGTAAATGAAAAAACAGCCTCGAAATTCGCGTCTGGCACGCTAAACTGCGCACCTTGGCCAAAAAGGCTGAACCGGTGGCGGGACGAGATGTTCCAACACCACGAATTCCTCTAGTGAGTAACGATCATGACCCAAGTCAAACTGACTACCAACTTCGGTGACATCGTCCTCGAACTGAACGCCGACAAAGCCCCGATCACCGTGGCCAACTTCGTTGAGTACGTTAAAGCCGGTCACTACGAAAACACCGTTTTCCACCGTGTCATCGGTAACTTCATGATCCAGGGCGGCGGTTTCGAGCCAGGCATGAAAGAAAAGAAAGACAAGCGTCCAAGCATCCAGAACGAAGCCGACAACGGTCTTTCCAACGACAAATACACCGTCGCCATGGCCCGCACCATGGAGCCGCATTCGGCTTCCGCACAGTTCTTCATCAACGTGGCGGACAACAGCTTCCTGAACCACAGCGGCAAGAACGTTCAGGGCTGGGGCTACGCGGTATTCGGTAAAGTGACCGCCGGCACCGACGTTGTCGACAAGATCAAAGGCGTGGCCACCACTTCCAAGTCCGGCCACCAGGACGTACCGGCAGACGACGTGATCATCGAGAAAGCCGAGATCATTGAGTGATATTGCTGATTTCAGATTTACATCTGGAAGAGGAGCGCCCGGACATTACCCGGGCGTTTCTGGATTTGCTCGCCGGACGCGCCCGCTCGGCGAGTGCGTTGTACATTCTGGGCGACTTCTTCGAGGTGTGGATTGGCGACGACGCCATGACACCCTTCCAGCGTTCCATCTGCCAGGCCCTGCGCGAATTGAGCGACAGCGGCACGGCCATTTTCCTGATGCACGGCAATCGCGACTTCATGTTGGGCAAGGCCTTCTGCAAAGCAGCCGGCTGCACCTTGTTGAAGGATCCGAGTGTCGTGCAGTTCAACGGCGAGCCGGTGCTGCTGATGCACGGCGACAGCCTCTGTACCCGCGACGAAGCCTATATGAAGCTGCGTCGCTACCTGCGCAACCCGATCACCCTGTTCATCCTGCGGCATCTGCCGCTGCGCACCCGGCACAAGCTGGCGCGCAAACTGCGCAGTGAAAGCCGTGCGCAAACGCGGATGAAGGCCAATGACATCGTCGATGTCACGCCCGAAGAGATTCCGCGGATCATGCAGGAATTCGGCGTGAAGACCTTGATCCACGGGCACACCCACCGCCCCGCGATTCACAAGTTGCAGCTTGGCGAGCAAGCGGCCCGGCGCATTGTGCTGGGGGATTGGGATCGTCAAGGGTGGGCATTGCAGGTGGATGAGCAAGGGTTTGCGCTGGCGCCGTTTGACTTCACTCCGCCACCGCAACTGGCAGCACCCGCGAACTGAAGGCTGTAGGAGATCCCTGTGGGAGCGAGCTTGCTCGCGATAGCGGATTAACATCCAACATCTTTGTTGACTGATCCACCGCTATCGCGAGCAAGCTCGCTCCCACATGGGTTCCACTGCGTTTGTCAGTGCCCCGCGGAAGCCTCTGGCCCGGCCTTCGCCGTAAACGGCGGCTTGGCCAGCCAGACAATCAGTATCAACCCCACGAACATCCAGCCCAGCAAGGTGAAGTAGTCCACCGTGGACATGATGTACGCCTGGCTGATCACCATCTGGTCCAGCTGCGTATAGGCCTTGGCCCCTGCCCCGCCCAGGTGGGTCAGCGCTTCGCGGGTCGCCGGATCGAAGGGGGTGATGCTTTCGGTCAGGTAGGCGTGGTGCTGGTCCGCCCGACGAATCCAAATCCAGGTGGTCAACGACGCCGCGAAACTGCCGCCCAAGGTCCGCAAGAATGTCGCCAGCCCCGAACCGTCGGCAATCTGGTTCGGTGGCAGGTCCGAGAGCAGGATGGTCAGGGTCGGCATGAAGAACAGCGCTACGCCGATCCCCATGAACAACTGCACCATGGCGATGTGCTGGAAGTCCACTTCATTGGTGAAGCCTGCGCGCATGAAACAGCTCAGGCCGATGGCCAGGAACGCCCCGCCCGCCAGCAGGCGCATATCGAATTTCGGTGCGTACTTACCGACAAACGGCGCCAGCAGCACCGGCAGGATCCCCAGCGGGGCCACGGCAAAACCGGCCCAGGTCGCGGTGTAGCCCAGTCGCGTTTGCAGCCACTGCGGCAAAATCAGGTTGATCCCGAAGAACCCGGCATAGCCCAGGATCAGCACGATGGTGCCGTAGCGGAAGTTACGATGGGCGAACAGGCGCAGGTTGACCACCGGGTGTTCGTCGGTCATTTCCCAGATCACGAAGAACGCCAGGGCCACCACCGAAATCACCGAGCCGATCACGATGAAGCTGGATTCGAACCAATCGGCATCGTTGCCCTTGTCGAGCACAATCTGCAGCGCCCCGACGCCAATGATCAGCGCGATCAGACCGACGTAATCCATCGGTTGGCGGCTGGTGACCACCGGGCGCTTTTTCATCTGCTGGGTGACCACCCATGCCGCGAACAGGCCGATCGGCACGTTGATGAAGAAAATCCACGGCCAGCTGTAGCTGTCGGTGATCCAGCCGCCGAGGATCGGCCCGGCAATCGGCGCGACCACCGTGACCATCGCCAGCAGCGCTAGCGCCAGCCCCCGTTTCGCCGGGGGGTAAACCGCAATCAGCAGGGTCTGGGTCATCGGGTACAGTGGCCCGGCCACTACCCCTTGCAGCACCCGGAAGCCCACCAGCTCCGGCATCGAGGTGGAAATCCCGCACAGGAACGAAGCCAGCACGAACAGCAGCGTCGCCCAGACAAACAGCTTCACCTCGCCGAAACGCCGACTGAGCCAACCGGTCAGCGGCAAGGCGATGGCGTTGCTCACGGCGAACGAGGTGATGACCCAGGTGCCCTGCTCCGAACTCACGCCCAGGTTGCCGGAGATCGTCGGCAACGCCACGTTGGCGATGGTGGTGTCGAGCACTTGCATGAAGGTCGCCAGCGACAGGCCGATGGTGCTGAGCAACAGGCTGGGCGGTGTGAAAGACGCGTTATTGCTCATCGTAAATCCTTTGAAACTCGGCTAGCGCCGCTAACCCTGTGGGAGCGAGCTGTGGCGAGGGGGCTTGCCCCCGTTTGAGTGCGCAGCACTCACAAGATCTTCGATACATCGGAAATTTTGGGGCTGCTTCGCAGCCCAACGGGGGCAAGCCCCCTCGCCACAGCTCGCTCCCACAAGATCCGGTTGATGACGGACTGGCGAATCAGCGTTGCGCGGTCTTGCTGACCGCGGCGCTGTTGTCGTGGATCAACTGGGTGATCATCGCGTCGGCCTCGATCAGCTGACGGTCGTAGACGTTGGTGCTAAACGAAGCCTTCTGCGGCGGCTGTTGTGCCAGCACCGGCCCGCTCTGGTCGTGCAGGTCCACATCGACCATGGTCGACAGGCCGACCCGCAGCGGATGTTTGGCCAGCTCCTCGGCGTTGACGTGGACTCGCACCGGCACGCGCTGCACGATCTTGATCCAGTTGCCGGTGGCGTTTTGCGCTGGCAGCAAGGCAAACGCACTGCCGGTCCCGGCGCCGAGGCTGTCGATGGTGCCGCTGTATTTGACGCTGCTGCCGTACAGGTCTGTCTCGATCTCCACCGGTTGGCCGATGCGCATGTCACGCAACTGGGTTTCCTTGAAGTTGGCGTCGATCCACAGCTGATCCAGGGGAATCACCGCCATCAACGCGGTACCCGGTTGCACGCGCTGGCCAAGTTGTACAGAACGCTTGGCCACGTAACCGGTCACCGGCGCAATCAAGGTGCTGCGGGCGTTGTTCAGGTAGGCCTGACGCAGTTGCGCGGCGGCGGCCATCACGTCCGGGTGCGATGAAACCACGGTGTCATCGACCAGCGCGCTGGTGGTCTTGAGCTTTTGTTCGGCATTGGCCAGGGCGTTTTGCGCCGAGGTCAGGTCGTCGCGGGCGTGGGACAGCTCTTCCTGGGAAATCGCCCCGCCGGCAGCTAGGTTCTTGCGGCGGCTGAAGTTGTCCTGGGCCTTTTGCACTTCGGCTTTCTGGGCGTTGACCTGAGCCTTCATGCCGTCCACATCGCTATACAAGCCACGCACCTGACGCACGGTACGCGCCAGATTGGCCTGGGCATTTTGCAGACCGATTTCGGCGTCGTTCGGGTCGAAGTTCACCAGCACCTGGCCTTCGTGCACCAGATCGCCATCATCGGCGCCGATGCTGACCACGGTGCCGGTGACCAGCGGCGTGATTTCCACCACGTTGCCGTTCACATAGGCGTCGTCGGTGCTTTCGCTCCAGCGCCCGTAGAATTCGTGGTAGGCCCAGACACCGGCGCAACCGAGCACGACGACGGCAGCCAGGACCAGCAGCATGAACTTGCGCTTGCCCGAATTGGGGTTGCCCTGGGTGTTTTCAGGAGGTTGAGTTGTATCGGCAGTGGCCATGACAAGTACCTTGAATTAGTGGGTCAGCGTGGCTGGCGTGGCGTTGGCCGAGGCGATGGCCTCAGGCTGGAAACCGCCGCCCAGCGCCTGCATCAGTTGGATCGACAGGTCAATCTGCTCGGCATTCAGGTTGGCCAGCTGCCGCTGGGCCTGGAGCAATTGCTGCTCGATGCTGAGCACGTCCAGGTAGTTGCCGATGCCGGAACCGTAACGCTGGACCACGGTGTTGTAGGAATCCTGGGCGATGTCGGTGGCGTGCTGCTGGGCGGCGATCTGCCGGCCGATGTCACGCAGCTGGTTGACGCTGTCGCTGACATCCCCCAGCGCCTTGACCAGGCTTTTGTTGTACTGCGCCACGGCGAGGTCGTAATCGGCGTCGCGGGAATCGAGGTCGGCGCGCAAGCGGCCACCGTCGAAGATCGGCACAGAGATCGTCGGTGCAATGTTGAAGAAGCGGCTGGCCGAACCAAACATCGCATCGCCCAGCAAGGATTCGGCACCGGCGGCGGCGCTGAGGTTCAGGTTGGGATAGAACCGGGTCTTGCCGGCGTCGATGCTTTTGCTCGCCGCTTCGACCCGCCAGCGCGCGGCCACCAAGTCCGGGCGACGCCCCAGCAACTCGGCCGGCAGCACCGAAGGTAGCGCTACCGCACTCGACTGAAGAATGTTCGGGCGGGCAATTTCATTGCCGCGGTCCGGGCCTTTGCCGAGCAGAACGGCCAGGGCAATTTTCGCGCTGTTCAAGCGTTTTTCGGCGTCGATCAGGTTGGCCCGGGAAGTGGCCTCCAGGCTTTCGGTCTGCTGGAACTGGTACTGGCTGTCGATCCCGGCAGTCAGACGCCGCTGGCTGAGGTCGAGCATTTGCCGGGTGCGCTTGAGGTCTTCGTTGGACAGGTCGTAGACGATGTGCGCCTGACCGAGATCGCTATAGGCCCGGGCGACATCGGCGGCCAGCGTCAGTTGCGCAGCCTGCTGGTCGACTTCGGCGGCGCGAGCCTGGCCGAGGGCCGCTTCCCAGGCATCGCGTTGACCGCCCCACAGGTCGAAGTCGTAGTTGAAACCGGTGCTGATGTTGCGAACGGTGGCGTAAGCGTCACCCTGCCCGAGCGGGTCCTGGTCCCGGGCCAAGCGCGAACGGCTGACACCAGCGCTGGCATCCAGGGTCGGCATCCGCGCAGCGTCGGCTGCGGAAGCGGCAGCGCTGGCCTGATGGGCACGGGCATCGGCGATCTGCATGTCCGGGCTGTCGCGCAGGGCCTCGCGGATCAGGCCATCGAGCTGTGGGTCGCCGAGGCTTTTCCACCAGTCGCTTTTTGGCCAGGCCGCGGGGGACAACGTCACACCGCTGAGGGATTGCCCGGCCTTGAGGGTCTTCGCGTCGAGGCTGACGCCTTCGGTTTTCAGGCCGCTGTAACTGGCGCAACCGGCGACGCTCATGGCCAACAGCACCAGGCTCAAGCCGGTACGCAAGGGGTTGCTGCTCATTTGTCACCTACCCGCAGCAGGGTGATCGCGTCACCGGCTGCCACCAAAATTTTCTTCAGGATCAACTCCAGGGTTTTCAGTTCTTCTGGAGTGATGGCACCGGCCAGTTCATTCATGGCTTCGGCGCCGATGTGCGGCAACCGCCCGGCGAGCTTCTGCCCTTCTTCCGTGAGCACAAGCTGCACCTGGCGGCGATCTGCCTCGGAGCGTTGGCGGGCAAGGAAACCTTTCTGTTCCAGACGATCGAGCATGCGCGTCATCGAGCCGCTGTCCAGGGACAGGTGACGGCACAACTCGCCCGGCGAATCGACGCCGTACTGGGCGATGATGATCAACACCTTGAACTGCGCGGCGGTGATGCCGTGGGGTTCCATGTGGGTGTCGATGATCCGGTCCTTGAGCAGCGCGGCACGCCCGAGCAACAGGCCGAGATGGCAATTCTGGAAATCTTCCGGGGAGAAATGTTTCATCTGACCACCAATTAGCTGCCTAGGCAGTGAATGTATGTCAAGATGTTACTGCCTAGGCAGCGAATGTCAACGTAATAGTTAGCATGCTTGGTAAATAGCTGATCAATGGCGTCGGGATTTGTTGCGGCCACACTGACGCCATCGCGAGCAAGCTCGCTCCCACAGGGATCGCACTGGACCTTGTGGGAGCGAGCTTGCTCGCGATGGGGACGACTCGGTTTTAACGAAAACGCAGGCCTAGAAATCCCGCTTGTAGAAGATGTCCAGCGAACTGGCCACGCCGCCGGCGGCTTCGAGGTAGACCCTCTTGCTCAGTTTGTAGCGCAGGGCAATGGTATTGGCCGGTTCGAACACGCCGACGCCATAGCGCAGGCTGAGCTTCTCGGAAATATTGCCGCTGGCCACCACACTGGTGGCATCGCCACTGCCCTGGGTGTCCAGCTGGAAGTCCTGGATGCCCAGGTTCTTGGCGATGCCGCTGGTCACCCCGGAGCTACCCATCAAGCCCAACCCGAGGGCCGCCTGGGCGAGCATGTTGTTGTCTTCGCCATTGCTGCTCAGCGGACGCCCGAGCACCAGATAGGACAGGGCCTGCTCCTGGCTCATGGCCGGTTCGGAGAAGATCTGCGTGGTCGGCTGCTCGGCGCTGCCACTCAAACGAATGCCGGCGATGATGTCGTCGGTCTTGCGAATGGCCTCGATGTCCAGGTACGGCTGATCGATAGGACCTGCAAACAGCAAGCGTGCCCGGCGCACCGATAGCCGCTGGCCGTAGGCGCGATATCGCCCATCGTTGAGCCACAGCTCGCCACGGGTGTCCATGTTGTCGCCGATGTGCACATGCCCCTGCACATTCGCGGTCAGGCCAAATCCTGCAAAGCTCAGCTTGTCCTCACCGACCAGCACTTCGATGTCCATTTTCATTGCCAGCGGCGGCTTGCCCTCCTCGGTCTGCTGACCGACGATCACCGTGTCATCGGAGACCTTGACCGTCGATGGCGGCAACTCGCGAATGGTGATGTCGCCCCTGGGCACCAGCACTTTGCCGGCGATGGCCAACTCATCGCCCTTCATCGAGATTTTCAGGTCAGGTGCGACTTCCAGCTTGGCGTAAGGCTCGACGGTGACTGGCAACTGCGAACCCTTGAGCGCCAGATCCACCACCAGCGCCTGGCCCCACGCGACGTTGCCGTTCAGGCTGCCATGCCCGGCCTTACCGCTGTCCCAGCCACCGTTCAGTTGCACGCTTTCACCGGCGATGAGCGCCTGGAGGTGCAGATTTTTCAGCTCCATCGGCAACTCAGGACCGGAGATCTGACCGTCGCTAAGTTGCAGGCTGCCATTGACCTGCGGTGCCAGCAGCCCACCGGAAATCGTGCCGCTGCCATTCAAACGCCCGGTCAGTTTCTCGACCATCGGCACGAACGGTCGCGCCACCGACAGGTCCAGCCCGCTCAAGCGGAACGAGCCGCTCAACGGTTTGTTCTTCGGCAACGGATTGAGCTGCGCCTGCACCATCAGTTCGCCGAGTTTGCCACCGACGAAGTTGAGCTCGGTGTCGATGCGCTTGGGCGTGAGTTTGCTGGTGAGTTTCAGGGTCTGGTACGGGAAGTCCAGCCACTGATCCTTGTCCTTGATGCGCAACGTGCCACCGCCGGCATCGACGCTGACCTGGCCGTTCGGGCCACTGGCCGGCAGGTCCAGTTGCAGCTCGGCGTTGAGCCGGCCCTGCCAGGCGAAATCCTTCGGCAACCACTGCGCGAGGCTGTCGATCGGGAATTGCTTGAGGTGATAACGCAGCTTCGGCTCGGGCATCAGGCGCGCGTCTTCACCGCAGAGGCTGGCCTGGCCGGAGGCCCAGCAATGGGCGCCAAAGGTGATTTTGCCGTCCGCCAGGCGTTCGAGTTTCGCCGGCCCTTGCAGCTTCCAGTCCTGGCCACCGGCCTGTACATCACCGCTGGCCAGGCGTCCGCGCCAATTGCCTTTGTCCAGCGCACCGTCCAGACCCAGCGCCAGTTTCAGCTTCGGCCCTTGCAGATCGAGGTTCAGCTTCTGGTTCTTGATATCGCCCTGGCCGCTGGCGGTCAGGGTTCCCAGTGAAGTGTCACCGGCCCGGATGCCGCTGCCCTTGAGGTCGACTTTCGCCCGTTGCGCACTGTCCAGCGTGGCGTCCAGGTTCAGGCTTTGCAGGCGATGGTCCTGGAAAGCCAGCTGCGAGCCTTGCAGGTCAAGCTTGCCTTGGGGCGCCTTGAGTGTGCCGGCGACATCCACGCGGCCATTGAGCTGGCCCCGCAGTTGCGGCCAGAGCTGGGCCAGGCGCGGCAACTTGAGATCGATCTGGCCGGCGAGTTTCTGCTGCAGGCTGCCTTTGCCGCTGATGCTGTTGTCGCCGAGGCGAACTTGCAGGGTATTGAGGTTCCATTGCTCGCCACGGCCATCGGCCTTGGCCTGGATCACCGCAGGCTGACCGCGCAGTTTGCCCTTGAGGTCCAGGTCGGCATTGAGGCTGAGCACCTCGTTCTTCATCTCGCCCGTGCTGCGCAACGGCCCGGCCAGTGTGCCCGGCAGCTCCGCGACCCAGTACGCCGGGTTGATCGCCGACAGGTCCAGCGCGGTGTCCCAGGCAATGCCGTCGGCAAATTGCAGGTTCAGGTGCCCTTCAGCCTTACCCTGCCCGGCCTGGAGTTGAATCTGTTGCAGATAGATTTTCGTCAGGTCGCCCGCGAAAGGGCTGGCCAGGGTGAAGGCGCCGGCCGGACCATCCGCCGCCGCGGCGAAATGCCCGAGGTACTTGCCGTCGGTGTAAGAGACTTCGCCGGTGAACGTGCGAAGCGCTACCTGCGGTTCGTCGATGAGCGGATAGAGCCTGTGCCACGGGAAATCCAGCCAGTCGATCTTCGCCTCGGCGCTCAAGCCCTTGCTCCAATCTAGCTGTCCGGTGAGCTTGAGGCTTTGCTTGTCGTTGGCGGTCAGGTCCAGCGCGGCGATCTGCGCGCCCTTGGCGTCGACCTTGCCTTGCAGCGCCAGGGTGACGGGCCCTTGCTCGGCGGGCAGCGTGGCTTTGCCGAGCAGCGCGTAGCCGTTCTTCAAGTCGCCTGCCCCCGTGAGTTCAAGCTGATTGAGTTGCAGGGTGTCCGGCAGATCGGCACTGGGCTTGAAGCCATCGGCGGTGATCCGCACCTTGGCCGGCAGGTTTTCCACCAGCGGTTGCAGTTCGCCGGTCAGTTGCCCGTTGAGGTAACCGCTGCTGTCGGCGTTCAGGTTCAGGGTCTTGAGCAGGTCGCCGTCGACTTTCAGCGCCAGCGCCAGCGGCTCAGGCGTCGACAACAGGGTCAACTTGCCGGAGGCGCTGAGGGGCCAGTTGCCGGAAGGTTGCAACAGGCCGGAGAGGTTCAGGCTCAGATCATCGCGCTGTATCGATAGCGCGTCGATCTTCAAACCGGCCGTCGTCCAGTGCGCCGCCAATTGCATGCCCTTGAGCTCTTCGCTGCCGTTGAACAACAGGCTGCCGACCTTGATCTCTCCCAGTTCGAGGGCCAACGGTAACTTCAGCTCCGGGAGCGTGATCGGGCCGCTGCCTGGCTCTTCGGCACCCGGCGGGAACGTCAGGCTGACCTGATCGGCCTGCAATTGCTCGATGCACAGGGTCATGCGGGTCAGGCACAACGGCGACCAGGCGAAAATCACCTTGCTCAGTTCAACCCGGTTGCTGTCCTGCTGCCACAGCACCCGGTCGGCACTCCACTGCCCGCCCAGCCGGCCCTGGAAGTTTTCCAGGGTCAAGCCCGGCACGAAACCCAATGCCCAGCGGCTGCCTGTCGCCGTACCCAGCACCGTGGCCAGCGTCAGGACAACCACTGCCACCAGCGCCACCATCGTCAGCAGTGTTGCTTTCAAACCACGCTTCACAGCTCAGGCCCCATGGAAAAGTGCAGTCGAATACCGCCATCGTCGTCCAGCGCGTGGGCCAGGTCGAGGCGGATCGGCCCCACCGGCGATACCCAGCGCACGCCGATACCGACCCCGGTCTTGAGGTTCGGCAGTTCGAGCGTGTTGAAGGAGTTGCCCTGATCGACAAAAGTCGCGATCCGCCATTTTTCGGCGATGGAATACTGATACTCCGCGCTGGCGGCGACCATGTAGCGGCCACCAATGCGGTCGCCGTCGGAGTTTTCCGGGGACAGGCTCTGATAGTCGTAGCCACGCACGCTCTGATCGCCACCGGCGAAGAAGCGCAGCGATGGCGGCACCGATTTGAAGCCGTTGGTGGCACTGCCGCCGACCTGCACCCGCCCGAGGAGGCGGTGTTTATCGAACACCGTCGTCAGGCCTTTGACCAATGCCGTGCCGTAGAGCACGTTGCTGTCGGAACCCAGACCTTCCTTGGCCACTTTGGATTCGAATTGCAGGCGATAGCCGTTGTGCGGGTCGATGCGGTTGTCGCTTTTGAGGTACGAATAGCTCACACCGGGCATCAGCAAGGTACTGAGTCCCGAGTCATCGCCCAGTTGGTAATCCTCGCGCTGCCACTTCAGCGACACCACCCGTTGCCAGCCGCTGGGCAGTTTGCTGTGCCACTCGGGGCCGAGGGTCAGGAGCTTGCTGTGGCTGTCCTTATCGGCGATTTCTTCATTCTGGTAGCCACCGGCAAAACGCAGTTTGTCGGTCAGTGGCGGGTCCAGCGGAATGTCGTAGAACAGCCCGACGTTTTGCCGAGGTGCCGAGACTTCGGTTTCCCAGCCATAACTGTGCCCTTGCGCGTTGACCCAGTGCCGGGTCCAGTTGGCCTTGGCCCGCGGGCCGACGTCGGTGGAGAAACCCAGGCCCAGGCCCATGGTCCGCGGCTTGCGGGTTTCGAGCTTGACGTCCACCGGGATCGCCTCGTCCCTGGACGCCGTGGGTGCCGCGTCCACGCGCACGCCTTCGAAGTAGCCGCTCGATTGCAGGTTCTGGTTGAGTTCGGCGATCAGTTCCGAGTCATACGGCGTGCCGGTCTTGAACGGCACCATGCGTTGCAGCAACTCGTCATCGAACGGCGTATCGCCCTCGAAACTGACCTTGCCCAAGGTATAGCGCGGACCGCTTTCATAGATCAGTTCGATATCGGCGACGCCGGCACGGGGGTCGACCGACAGTTTTGAACGGGTGAAACGGCCGCTGAAAAAGCCATAACGCGAAGCCTGATTCTGGATCAGGCGCTTGGCGTCCTCGTAATGCCCATGGTTGAGCACGGCGCCGGGCTTGAGCGCGTCGCTTTTGGGAATTCGAAAGGACTTGAGGGAGGCTGCCGGACCGTCGACACGTACCGTGACGTTGCGCAAGTGCACCGGCTCGCCGGGGTCGACCGTCAACACCAGGCGCGGCTTTTCGCCGCCCTTCACTTCACTGTCGATGTGCGGCTGATAATAGCCCAAGGCCTGGGCGGCCTTGCGCGCCTGTTCTTCGGCGCCACGGCTGAAGCGCAGCAACGCTTCTTCATCGCGATCGCCGAGGCTGCCGATATAGCCTTCGATATTGGCTTTCAGCTCGTCATTGGACGGTTTGATCCGTACATCCAAATCGCTTTGTGCCAGCGCTGCGCAGCTGGTCATCAGCATCAGCACACCGCTGGTAATTCTTCCTGGAAACTTCATAGGCGCGGATGCTATCACGAGCTTGAGAACGTGATAGAGCCTGACATGCCCGGAAAGTTCGAGGTTCAGGCCGTTGCCGTGTGTAACACCTGGGGATTGGGGTGAAAAAACACGTGCTCGCGAATCGGTCCTACGGCAACTTCACCGATTTCCTGATAGCCCTGGCGCTTATAGAACTCCAGGTAGCGAGGGTTCCCTGTATCGAGGATCACGCCCTGTGAATTTTCATCCACTGCGCACCAGTTGTGCACGGCTTGCAATAGTTGTTCACCGAAATGTTTTCCCTGGAACTGCGGATGAACCCCCAGCAACGGCAGGACGTGCACCGAGTCGTTTGGCACACAGGCTTCCACGGCAGCGTGATACTCGAGGTAGCGACGGGTGCAGCGAAATCCCGTACTGAGCACCATGCGCAGGCGCCAGGCCCAACTTTCGGTGACGCCGAGGCGACGTTGTGGCGGTGCGATCAGGGCGATGCCGATCAGGCGGTCGTTGACCAGCAGGCCGATGGCCGGCAGGTCCTGAAAAAAGTGCTGGGTCACCAACTCGCGCACTGTGGCGCGAACCCGCTGTTCGTAGCCGGGGCGCTCGGCTTCGAACAGATAGCCGAAAGTCGGCTCGTGTCGATAAGCCTGGTACAGCAACGAACGCGCTTCGCGGCCGTAGCCGCTGTCGAGCATGTGAATATCGGCGATGGCGGTCGAGGTTTCGGGCATGACGGTTGATCTCCCCGGCACAGCTCGGGTGGCTGCACTCTTGTTGTTACGAGCCTGTTGGCGCTGACACAGTTCCTTACAGATCCGCAATCAGTGTAGGCAATGAAACCGCCTTTGCTTTTGTGGGAGCGAGCTTGCTCGCGATGAGGCCATCACTATCGACGCAAAGCTGACAGGCAAAACCGAATCCCCTCACCCCACACTGGCCCGATTCCCACATGTCAGCTAGCATCGCCCTTTTGCCAGGACTGCCGACCATGAAGATCGTCTCCTTCAACATCAACGGGCTGCGCGCCCGCCCCCATCAGCTGGCGGCGCTGATCGAAAAGCACCAGCCCGATGTGATCGGCTTGCAGGAAACCAAGGTCCACGACGAACAGTTCCCGCTGGCCGAGGTGCAGGCCCTGGGTTATCACGTGTACTTCCACGGGCAAAAAGGCCATTACGGCGTTGCCCTGCTCTCGCGCCAGGAGCCGCTGGCCCTGCATAAAGGTTTCGCCACCGACGAAGAAGACGCCCAACGACGCTTCATCTGGGGCACCTTCGCCGACGCCAACGGCGTACCGGTGACCATCATGAACGGTTATTTCCCACAGGGCGAAAGCCGCGACCACCCGACCAAGTTCCCGGCCAAGCAGCGTTTCTACGGCGATTTGCAGCAATTGCTGGAAAGCCAGTTCAAGAACGACCAGCCGCTGGTGGTGATGGGCGATGTGAACATTTCCCCGGAAGACTGCGACATCGGCATCGGCCCGGACAACATGAAGCGCTGGCTGAAAACCGGCAAGTGCAGCTTCCTGCCGGAAGAGCGCGAGTGGATGGCCCGTCTGAAAAACTGGGGCCTGGTCGACAGTTTCCGTCACTTGAACCCGGACGTGACCGACACCTTCAGCTGGTTCGACTATCGCAGCCGTGGCTTCGAAGACGAGCCCAAACGTGGCCTGCGCATCGACCTGATCCTCGCCTCCCACGGCCTGTTGCCACGGGTGAAGGCCGCCGGTGTGGACTATGAACTGCGAGGCATGGAAAAACCTTCGGACCATGCGCCGATCTGGCTTGAGTTGAGCTGATTCAGGACCAACCACAATCCCCTGTGGGAGCGAGCTTGCTCGCTCCCACAGGGGACCACCACTGCAATTTGTCATTTTTCGGAAACCTTACTGACTTAATCTCCCGACACCTCCTTTGGCTTTATAAGGTGCCGGCATGATGCTGCGCGTGTTGTTCCTGTTGATGCTGTGCACGGGCTTGCCGCAGGCGGCCTCGGCCGGCGACTTGCCGACACCCGAACACGGCCCGGCGCTGCGGATTCAGGGTTCCAACACCATCGGTGCGGCATTGGGGCCGGCGCTGGTCGAGGGTCTGTTGAGTGAACAGGGCCTGCGCAAGATCCGCCGTGAAACCCCGGACACCGCCAACGAACTGCGCATCGTCGGCGAAACCGTTCAGGGCCGTCGGGTCGTGGTGGAGGTAGCGGCCCATGGTTCCAGCACCGGTTTCACTGCACTCAAAGCAGCCAGCGCCGATCTGGCCGCCTCGTCGCGCCCGATCAAGGACAGCGAACTGGCCAGCCTGCAATCGCTCGGTGACCTGAAAAGCCCGAGCGCCGAACAGGTCATTGCCATCGATGGCCTGGCGATCATCCTTCATCCGGACAATCCGCTGAACCAACTCGACACCGTGCAACTGGCGCGCATTTTCAGTGGCGAGGTGAAGAGCTGGGAAGACATTGGCGGTCGCGGCGGGCCGATTCATCTGTATGCACGGGATAATCAGTCCGGGACCTACGACACCTTCAAGGAACTGGTCCTCAGCGGCCACGCGAAAACCCTCGGCAGTGCGGCGAAGCGCTTCGAGTCCAGCGAACAACTGTCCGATGCGGTCAGCGCGGACCCGCAAGGCATCGGTTTCATCGGTTTGCCCTACGTGCGCCAGGCTAAAGCCGTGGCCATTGTCGACGGTCAATCGCAAGCCATGCCGCCGCTCAACAGCCTGATTGCCACGGAAGATTATCCGCTGTCCCGTCGGCTGTTCTTCTATCTGCCACCCAACGGAAAAAATCCCTGGGCCAATGCCCTGGTGGCGTTTGCCCAAAGCACTAAGGGTCAGGCCATTGTGGCCGCCAACGGTTTTATTGCCCAAACCGTCCAGGCCATGGCCGTTACCCCCAATGCGCTGATGCCAGAGGGTTATCAGGCGCTAAGCAGACATGCTCAACGGTTGTCGGTGAACTTCCGTTTCGAGGAAGGCAGCGCCACCCTGGACAACAAGGCCCGACAAGACCTGTGGCGGGTGCTCGACTATATAAAGCAGCACGACAAAACGGCTGGGCAAGTGACGCTGGTGGGGTTTGGCGATGCCAAGAGCGACCCGGCGCGCGCCGATCTGTTGTCGAAGCTGCGGGCCATGGCGGTACGGCGGGAGTTGGTGAAGAGCGGCGTGGTGTTTCGCGATATTCGCGGATTCGGTGCCGAAATGCCGGTGGCGGCCAATAGCGCCGATGAGGGAAGGATCAAGAATCGGCGGGTTGAGGTTTGGGTGTATTGAACTGAAATGCGAACAAATGTGGCGAGGGGGCTTGTCGGAACGCCGCACCGCCCCGTTCGGCTGCGAAGCAGTCGCGAATCATCCACCGCGTTGCATCAGAGCCAACACGGTGAATGGATTCAGGCCCGCTTCGCGGTCCAACGGGGGCAAGCCCCCTCGCCACAAATACTCACGGCCCACAAATTCTTTGCGGTCTCATTGCCCGCTACGCATCATCTCTTTCGGCACATATTTGCCGATTTCGAACTTGCCGATCGCCGCACGGTGCACTTCGTCCGGGCCGTCGGCCAGGCGCAGGGTGCGTTGCATTGCATACATGTAGGCCAGCGGGAAATCGTTGGAAACCCCTGCCCCGCCATGGATCTGGATCGCCCGGTCGATCACCCGCAATGCCACGTTTGGCGCGACGACCTTGATCTGCGCGATCTCGCTTTTCGCCACTTTGTTGCCGACGGTGTCCATCATGTACGCCGCTTTCAACGTCAGCAGGCGTGCCATGTCGATTTCCATCCGCGAGTCGGCGATCTTGTCGATGTTGCCGCCCAGGCGTGCCAGAGGCTTGCCGAACGCCGTGCGGTTCACCGAGCGCTTGCACATCAGTTCCAGGGCGCGCTCGGCCATGCCGATCGAACGCATGCAATGGTGAATCCGGCCAGGGCCAAGGCGACCTTGAGCAATTTCGAAGCCGCGCCCTTCGCCCAGCAGGACGTTTTCGTAGGGCACCCGCACGTTTTCGAAATGCACTTCGGCGTGCCCATGAGGTGCATCGTCGTAACCGAACACCGGCAGTGGACGCACGATCTTCACACCGGGCGCATCCACCGGCACCAGAATCATCGAGTGCTGGGCGTGACGTGGCGCGTCCGGATTGCTCAGCCCCATGAAAATCAGGATTTTGCAGCGCGGGTCGCAAGCACCCGAGGTCCACCATTTCTTGCCGTTGATCACCCACTCGTCGCCATCGCGCACGGCACGGGCGGCCATGTTGGTGGCGTCGGAGGACGCGACATCCGGTTCGGTCATGGCGAACGCCGAGCGGATCTCGCCCCGCAGCAGCGGTTCGAGCCAGCGTTGTTTCTGCTCTTCGTTGGCGTAACGCACCAGCACTTCCATGTTGCCGGTGTCCGGTGCCGAGCAGTTGAACGGCTCTGGCCCCAGCAGCGAGCGGCCCATGATTTCCGCCAGTGGCGCGTATTCGAGGTTGGTCAGGCCGGCACCCAGTTCGGACTCAGGCAGAAACAAATTCCACAGGCCTTCGGCCTTGGCCTTGAGTTTCAGTTCTTCCATGATCGCCGTCGGCTGCCAGCGATCGCCCTCGGCGACCTGGCGCTCGAACACGGCTTCGGCGGGATAGACGTAGGTGTCCATGAACGCTGTTACGCGCTCACGCAGTTCCTGAACCTTGGGCGAATAAGCGAAATCCATGAGCGAGATACCTTCTTGGGGGAGGTTGTTTTAGGTCATGTATCGATGCTAGAACAGCGTTGATAATTTACCTAGCCTATTCTCGGCGTGTATAAACATTCATCACCGATATATGATCGGCTGATCGTCACGGTCAGCCCGCCCACACAATAAGAGAGCCGCGTAATGAATCTGAGCAAGGTCGATCTCAACCTTTTCATCGTCTTCGACGCGATCTACACCGAAGCCAACCTGACCCGCGCCGGGCAGATTGTGGGCATTACCCAGCCAGCGGTGTCGAACGCTCTGGCCCGGTTGCGCGAGACCTTCAACGACCCGTTGTTCGTGCGCACCGCCCAGGGCATGGTGCCCACGCCCATGGCGCAGAACATCATCGGCCCGGTGCGCAACGCGCTCTCGCTGCTGCGCGTGTCGGTGCAGGAAAGCCGCATTTTCAACCCGCAGCAAGCGGTCAAGACCTATCGCATCAGCATGACCGACCTGACCGAAGCGGTGATCCTGCCGCCGCTGTTCCAGCGCCTGCGCCGCCTGGCACCGGCGGTGATCATCGAAAGCTTCCTGTCCAAACGTCGCGAAACCACCAAGGAACTGGCCGCCGGTCGCCTCGACTTCGCGGTGGATGCGCCGCTCAACACCGACCCGCAGGTGCGTCACGTCAAGTTGATGGAGGACCGCTACGTGTGCGCCATGCGCAAGGGGCATCCGCTGGCGGGCAAGGAAAAACTCACACTGGACGATTACCTGAGCCTGACCCACATCCATATTTCCAGTCGTCGCAGCGGCCTCGGCTATGTCGACCTGGCGCTGGGCAAGATGGGCATCCAGCGCAAGATCGCCCTGCGCTCCCAGCATTACCTGATGGCCTCGCAAGTGTTGCAGCAGACCGACATGGTCATGACCGTACCGGAACGCTTCGCCCGTCGTAACGATTTGCACGCCTTTTATCTGCCGGTCAACGATGTACCGCCGGTGGAAACCCACCTCTACTGGCACGAAAGCACTGACCAGGACCCGGCGAACCGTTGGATGCGCGAGCAGATGATCGAGTTGTGCCAGCAGGTGACGGCGCAGGAGAAAAAGCTCGAGAAGGTGTAGGGCTTGATACCGAGGTGCCCCCATCGCGAGCAAGCTCGCTCCCACAGTAGGTATCCAGTGAACACAATACTTGTGTCCGACACAGATCCCTGTGGGAGCGAGCTTGCTCGCGATGAGGCCCTTCTCCACACCGGAAAGACCTGCCCCTTGACGTAAACGTCAACCTACCATTAGCTTAGCGCCATGACCTTTTGCGAGCGCGTCCATGAGCAGCCAGACCTACAGCATTTCCGATCTCGCCCGCGAGCTCGACATCACCACCCGTGCCATTCGCTTTTATGAAGAGCAAGGCCTGCTCAGCCCCGAGCGCCGTGGCCAGGAACGCATTTACTCGCCCCGCGACAAGGTCAGCCTGAAGCTGATCCTGCGGGGCAAGCGCATCGGTTTCTCCCTGGCTGAATGCCGCGAGCTGATCGAGCTCTACGATCCGTCCAGCGGTAACACCAAACAGTTGCACAGCATGCTGGCGAAAATCAGTGAGCGCCGGGAGCAGCTTGAACAGCAAATGCTGGACATCGAACAGATGAAACTGGAACTCGATACCGCCGAAGAGCGCTGCGTGCAGGCGCTGGAGCAGACGCTCAAAAGCCAGGAAGTCATTCAGTAAAACCCGACCCCTTGTAGGAGCGAGCCTGCTCGCGATGGTCGTTAACGATAACGCGTGTTTGCTGGATAAACACGGTGCCTGGGAGCCCATCGCGAGCAGGCTCGCTCCTACAGGGTTCTCCGAACAATCAGCACAGGTCGAACCCCATGCCCCTCCCCACCCACGTACGCATTGTCGAAGTCGGCCCACGCGACGGCCTGCAAAATGAAGCCCAACCCATCAGTGTTACCGATAAGGTGCAACTGGTCGACGCACTGACCGCAGCCGGGCTCGGCTATATCGAAGTCGGCAGTTTCGTTTCGCCCAAATGGGTGCCGCAGATGGCCGGCTCCGCCGAGGTCTTCGCGCAGATCCAGCGCAAACCGGGCGTGGTCTACGGCGCGCTCGCCCCCAACCTGCGCGGTTTCGAAGATGCCCTCGCCGCCGGGGTCAAGGAAGTGGCCGTGTTCGCGGCGGCGTCCGAAGCGTTTTCCCGGCGCAACATCAATTGCTCGATCAGCGAAAGCCTGGAGCGTTTCGGACCGATCATGGACGCCGCCAGACAACATGGGGTGACTGTGCGCGGGTATGTGTCCTGCGTACTGGGCTGCCCCTATGAAGGTCATGTCGCCCCGGAGCAGGTCGCCCTGGTCGCCCGCGAGCTGTATGCCATGGGCTGCTATGAGGTCTCGCTGGGGGACACCATCGGCACCGGCACCGCTGGCGCAACCCGCAAGATGTTTGAAGTGGTATCGAAGGAGGTGCCCCGGGAGAAACTCGCCGGGCACTTCCACGACACCTACGGTCAGGCTGTGGCCAACATCTACGCCAGCTTGCTGGAAGGCATCTCGGTGTTCGACAGCTCCATCGCAGGTCTCGGCGGCTGCCCCTACGCCAAGGGTGCCAGCGGTAACGTCGCCACCGAAGACGTGGTTTACCTGCTCAACGGCCTGGGCATCGACACCGGAATCGACCTCGACGCCTTGATGCTCGCCGGCCAGCAGATTTGCACGGTGTTGGGTCGCCCTACCGGCTCCCGCGTGGCCAAGGCCCGCAGCGCACAGTGAGTGCGCTGAGTGTGTCCGGGTGTTACCGCACGGACTCAAACGTGGGCGCAAGCGAGTAACACGGAAACAAAATGTAGGGTTTTGCCTGAGGCGCAAAACCCTACAAATTTTCAAACCATTGATTTTAAAGGCTTTTATAAAGTTGGCACGCCTCCTGCTATATCTATCGCACAACAAGAATAAAAAAATTGCAGCAAACCTAATAAAAACAAGACGTAACGACTCTGACATAACAAAAACAACACGGCAGAGACGCAGCTAACAGATTTTTTTGGAGAAGATGTGCTTTTCAGGGTGCTTTTCGGAGTTACCCGCAACCGGGCAGAGAATAATAAAACTACCTTCAGGTAGCTCCCGAACTGGTTGGATCGCTTAGCGAGAAAGTAGATCAGCGCTCAAAAAAATACGTTTGCTCTTGATCCCGAATGGGGATCGCCAAAAACAGCGGTAAAGGGCAACGGTTGCCAAAAACAAAAACAGACCGACCCTCAATAATAAAAAAAGAGCACGCGCAACGAAAATTAAAGGGGAGCTTCGGCTCCCCTTTGTGCTGTCTGCGATTCTGAAAACTCTTCAAGACACTGTGGGAGCGAGCTTGCTCGCGATGGCGGTGGATCAGTCAGCACAAATGTTGAATGTCACACCCTCATCGCGAGTAAGCTCGCACCCACAGGTTTCCTCTTCATTCCTGCTTTTCGCGCAACTCCTCGATACTGATCTCGCGCATCCGGAATTTCTGGATCTTGCCAGTCACCGTCATCGGAAACTCCTCGACGAACTTGAAGTAACGCGGAGTCTTGAAGTGCGCGATGCGCTCCTTGCACCAGGCTTGCAGCTCTTGCTCGGTGGCGCTGTGGCCGGGGTGGAACTTGATCCAGGCGACGATTTCTTCGCCGTAGCGCGAGCAGGGAATGCCGATCACCTGCACGTCCGCAACGGCCGGATGAGTGAAGAAAAATTCTTCCAGCTCTCGCGGGTAAATATTCTCACCACCACGGATGATCATGTCCTTGTTGCGCCCGGCGATGCACACGTAACCCTCGTCGTTCATGCTCGCCAGGTCACCGGTATGCATCCACCCAGCCTGATCGATGGCGTCCGCCGTGCCTTCAGGGTTGTTCCAATAGCCGAGCATCACGCTGTAACCGCGGGTGCATAGCTCACCGATGGTGCCACGCGGCACCAGGTTGCCCGCTTCGTCGATGATCTTGCTTTCCAGTTGCGGCTGGGTGCGGCCGACGGTGGTCACGCGCAGTTCCAGGTCGTCCGAAGGACCGGTCTGCAACGACACCGGACTGGTTTCCGTCATGCCGTAGGCAATCTGCACTTCGCTCATGTGCATTTCGCTGATGACCCGGCGCATCACCTCGATAGGGCAGGTTGCGCCCGCCATGATCCCGGTGCGCAGGCTCGACAGGTCGAACCCGGCACGCTGAGGTTGATCGAGCATGGCGATGAACATGGTCGGTACGCCGTACAGCGCGGTGGCCTTTTCTTCGGCCACGGTGCCCAGGGTCAGCAACGGATCGAACGCGTCGTTCGGATAAATCATCGTACTGCCATGGGTGATGCAGCCAAGATTGCCCATGACCATGCCGAAGCAGTGATACAGCGGCACCGGGATCACCAGGCGATCGGCCGCCGTCAAGCCCAGGCTTTCGCCAACCATGTAACCGTTGTTGAGAATGTTGTAGTGACTGAGGGTCGCGCCCTTGGGAAAACCGGTGGTGCCAGAGGTGTACTGGATGTTCACCGCCTGGTCGAAATGCAGGCTTTCCTGACGCTCGCGCAATTGTTCAGGAGACACGCTGCCAGCCAGATCCGTCAGTTGCGACCATGGCAGGAAACCGCTGGGCGGCTGCACATCCAGGCTGATCACGCCGCGCAACTCCGGCAACCGCTCGCTGAGCAATTTGCCGATGGACTGCTCTGCCAGTTCCGGCACCAGGCCCTGCACCATGGCGTGATAGTTCGAGGTCTTGAAGGCCCCGGCACACACCAGCCATTGGCAGCCGGATTGCTTCAACACGTATTCGAGTTCGGAACTGCGATACGCCGGATTGATGTTGACCAGGATCACGCCGATTTTCGCGGTGGCAATTTGGCTGATGCACCACTGCGCACAGTTCGGCGCCCAGATACCGAGGCGGTCCCCGGCTTGCAGCCCCAGCGCCAGCAGTGCCCTGGCGTGCAGGTCCGCGGCCTCGGCCAATTGCCGCCAGGTATAACGCAGCTGTTGATGGCGCACCACCAGCGCCTCCCCGTCCGGGTACTGCGCAACCGTGTTGTCGAACGCCTGGCCGATGGTCATCGCCAGCAAGGCTTTGTCCTGGGAACCACGGGTGTAACTGCGTTGCGGGCTTGCACTGGGTTGATCCATGACGACCCCTATTGTCTTTATTTTGTAGGAGCGAGCTCGCTCGCGAAGAACGTCAAGGCACCGCGTTTATCCAGACAACACGGGTTATCGTTGACGTCCTTCGCGAGCAAGCTCGCTCCTACAGAATCACCCAAGTTGACGTTTACGTAAAGGGTGATTGACAGCCATTCGTCACAGGCTTACGTTAACGTAAAGGTGAGAACCCAATCACGGCCTCCCCACCCTACAAAAAGCCAAAAGGTGACCCATGAGCTATCCATCCCTGAACTTTGCCCTCGGTGAAACCATCGACATGCTGCGCGATCAGGTTCAGTCCTTCGTCGCCAAGGAGATCGCCCCGCGCGCCGCTCAGATCGACATCGACAACCTGTTCCCCGCCGACCTGTGGCGCAAATTCGGTGACATGGGCCTGCTGGGCATTACCGTGCCGGAAGAGTACGGCGGTGCCGGCCTGGGTTACCTGGCCCACGTGGTGGCCATGGAAGAAATCAGCCGTGGCTCGGCTTCGGTGGCGTTGTCCTACGGCGCGCACTCCAACCTGTGCGTCAACCAGATCAACCGTAACGGCAACCACGAGCAGAAATCCAAATACCTGCCGAAGCTGATCAGCGGCGAGCACATCGGCGCTTTGGCCATGAGCGAACCGAATGCCGGTTCCGACGTGGTGTCGATGAAACTGCGTGCCGATAAACGCGGCGACAAGTACGTGCTCAACGGCAGCAAGACCTGGATCACCAACGGTCCGGACGCCAACACCTACGTGATCTACGCCAAGACCGACCTGGAAAAAGGCCCTCACGGCATCACCGCCTTCATCGTCGAGCGCGACTGGAAAGGCTTCAGCCGCAGCAACAAGTTCGACAAGCTCGGCATGCGCGGTTCGAACACCTGCGAACTGTTTTTCGATGACGTCGAGGTGCCGGAAGAAAATATCCTCGGCGTGCTCAATGGCGGCGTGAAAGTACTGATGAGCGGCCTCGACTACGAGCGTGTCGTGCTCTCCGGCGGCCCGACCGGGATCATGCAGGCGTGCATGGACCTGATCGTGCCGTACATCCACGACCGCAAGCAGTTCGGCCAAAGCATCGGCGAATTCCAGCTGATCCAGGGCAAGGTCGCCGACATGTACACCCAACTCAACGCCAGCCGCGCCTACCTGTATGCCGTGGCCCAGGCTTGCGAGCGCGGCGAGACCACGCGCAAGGACGCCGCCGGCGTGATCCTCTACAGCGCCGAACGCGCCACGCAAATGGCCCTCGACGCGATCCAGATTCTCGGTGGCAACGGCTACATCAATGAATTCCCGGCCGGCCGTCTGTTGCGTGACGCCAAGCTGTACGAAATCGGCGCGGGCACCAGTGAGATCCGTCGCATGCTGATCGGTCGCGAACTGTTCAACGAAACCCGCTAAACGGAGCTGCACATGGCTACCCTGCATACCCAGCTCAACCCCCGTTCAGCGGAGTTCGCCGCCAACAGCGCAGCGATGCTCAAGCAGGTCGACGCGTTGCACACCCTGCTCGCCCAAGTGGCGCAAGGTGGCGGCCCGAAGGCTCAGGAACGCCATACCTCGCGGGGTAAATTGTTGCCCCGCGAGCGCATCAACCGCTTGCTGGATCCGGGTTCGCCGTTTCTGGAAATCAGCCAACTGGCGGCGTACGAGGTGTATGGCGAAGACGTCCCCGCTGCTGGCGTAATTGCCGGGATCGGCCGTGTGGAAGGCGTCGAGTGCATGATCGTCGCCAACGACGCCACGGTCAAAGGTGGTTCGTATTACCCGCTGACGGTGAAAAAGCACCTGCGCGCCCAGACCATCGCCCAACAGAACCGTCTGCCGTGCATCTATCTGGTGGACTCCGGCGGCGCCAACCTGCCACGTCAGGATGAAGTGTTCCCGGACCGCGAGCACTTCGGACGAATCTTCTTCAATCAGGCCAACATGAGCGCCATGGGCATCCCGCAGATTGCCGTGGTCATGGGTTCCTGCACCGCTGGCGGCGCCTATGTACCGGCGATGGCCGACGAAGCGATCATGGTCCGCGAACAAGCGACCATCTTCCTCGCCGGTCCGCCACTGGTGAAAGCCGCGACGGGTGAAGTGGTCAGTGCCGAGGACCTCGGCGGGGCCGATGTGCACTGCAAGATTTCCGGTGTGGCCGACCATTATGCCGAGAGCGATGAACACGCCCTGGCACTGGCACGCCGCAGCATCGCCAACCTCAACTGGCGCAAGCAAGGCGAGGTTCAGCAACGCACGCCGATCGCCCCGCTCTACAGCAGTGACGAGTTGTACGGCGTGGTCCCGGCCGACGCCAAGCAACCGTTTGACGTGCGCGAAGTGATTGCGCGGCTGGTGGACGGATCGGTGTTCGACGAGTTCAAGGCGCTGTTCGGGACGACGCTGGTCTGCGGTTTTGCTTACCTGCACGGTTACCCGATCGCGATCCTCGCCAACAACGGCATCCTCTTCGCTGAAGCGGCGCAGAAAGGCGCGCACTTCATCGAACTGGCGTGCCAGCGCGGCATCCCGCTGCTGTTCCTGCAGAACATCACCGGTTTCATGGTCGGGCAGAAGTACGAAGCTGGCGGCATCGCCAAGCACGGCGCGAAACTGGTGACCGCCGTGGCCTGCGCCAAGGTGCCGAAGTTCACCGTGATCATCGGCGGCAGTTTCGGTGCTGGTAACTACGGCATGTGCGGTCGCGCCTACGATCCGCGCTTCTTGTGGATGTGGCCGAATGCGCGCATCGGCGTGATGGGCGCCGAACAGGCGGCCGGCGTGCTGGTGCAGGTCAAGCGC
This sequence comes from Pseudomonas jessenii, assembly GCF_002236115.1. Classification (GTDB taxonomy): domain Bacteria; phylum Pseudomonadota; class Gammaproteobacteria; order Pseudomonadales; family Pseudomonadaceae; genus Aquipseudomonas; species Aquipseudomonas jessenii. The sequence continues at coordinate 163,778 of NZ_NIWT01000007.1, forward strand.
GAACAGGCCGAGCGCAGTGGCCATGGTTTCAGCGCCGAACAGGAGGCCGAGATCAAGCAACCGATCCTCGACCAGTACGAAGAACAGGGTCACCCCTACTATTCCAGCGCGCGTCTGTGGGACGACGGTGTCATCGACCCGGCCCAGACCCGCGACGTACTGGCCCTGGCCTTGTCCGCGTCGTTGAACGCGCCAATCGAACCGAGCCGCTTCGGCGTGTTCCGGATGTGATTTTTTGTAGGAGCGAGCTTGCTCGCGATGATCGTCAACGATAACGCTGAAAGCCTGACACCCAGCGACGCCCTCAAGACCATCGCGAGCAAGCTCGCTCCTACAGAATAGAGTTGTGGAGACGGACAATATGAGCGACTTCAACACCCTCGAACTGCTGACCGACCCCCGTGGATTTGCCACGCTGTGGCTCAGCCGAGAAGAAAAGAACAACGCCTTCAATGCCGAAATGATCCGCGAACTGATACTCGCCCTCGACAAAGTCGCCAGCGATGCCAGCCTGCGTTTTCTGATCGTGCGCGGTCGCGGCAGGCATTTCAGCGCCGGCGCCGACCTGGCCTGGATGCAGCAATCGGCCGAGCTCGATTACGCCACCAACCTCGATGACGCCCGGGAACTGGCGGAATTGATGTACAACCTGGCGAAACTGAAGATTCCGACCCTGGCCGTCGTGCAAGGCGCGGCCTTTGGCGGCGCATTGGGCTTGATCAGTTGCTGCGACATGGCCATCGGTGCCGATGATGCGCAATTCTGCCTGTCGGAAGTGCGCATCGGCCTGGCACCCGCGGTAATCAGCCCGTTCGTGGTGCAAGCCATTGGCGAGCGCGCTACACGTCGCTATGCCTTGACCGCTGAGCGCTTCGGCGGGCAACGGGCACGGGAAATCGGATTGTTGTCGGAGAGCTATGCAAGTGCCGAGCTGGAACAGAAAGTCGAGCAATGGATCGACAATCTGCTGCTCAACAGTCCGGCCGCGATGCGCGCCAGCAAGGACCTGTTGCGCGAAGTCGGCGACGGCTCACTGACCCCGGCATTGCGCCGCTACACCGAAAACGCCATCGCCCGCATCCGCGTCAGCCCCGAAGGCCAGGAAGGCCTGCGCGCCTTCCTGCAAAAACGTCCGCCGAGCTGGCAAGCCGAAACCACCAAGGAGCCCCGTTGATGAGCGCACCTGTCCTCACCACCCTGTTGGTGGCCAACCGTGGCGAAATCGCTTGCCGGGTAATGCGTACCGCAAAGGCCCTGGGCCTGACCACCGTGGCTGTGCACAGCGCCACCGACCGTGACGCCCGGCACAGCCGCGAAGCCGACATTCGGGTTGACCTCGGTGGCAGCAAGGCCGTCGACAGCTATCTGCAGATCGACAAACTGATCGCCGCCGCCAAGGCCAGCGGCGCCCAGGCGATTCACCCCGGCTATGGCTTTCTGTCGGAGAACGCCGGGTTCGCCCGCGCCATCGAAGCGGCCGGCCTGATTTTCCTTGGCCCGCCCGCCTCGGCCATCGATGCCATGGGCAGCAAGTCCGCCGCCAAAGCCCTGATGGAAACCGCTGGCGTGCCACTGGTGCCCGGTTATCACGGCGAAGCCCAGGACCTAGAAACCTTCCGCGCCGCCTGCGAACGCATCGGCTACCCGGTGTTGCTCAAGGCCACGGCCGGGGGCGGCGGCAAAGGCATGAAAGTGGTCGAGGACGTCAGCCAATTGGCCGAAGCCCTGGCCTCGGCCCAGCGTGAGGCGCAATCGTCGTTCGGCGACTCGCGGATGCTGGTGGAGAAATACCTGCTCAAGCCACGTCACGTGGAAATCCAGGTCTTCGCCGACCAGCACGGCAACTGCCTGTACCTCAACGAACGCGACTGCTCGATTCAACGTCGTCATCAGAAAGTCGTCGAAGAAGCCCCGGCGCCAGGCCTGAGTCCGGAGCTGCGGCGCGCCATGGGTGAAGCCGCCGTACGCTCGGCGCAGGCCATCGGCTACGTCGGTGCCGGCACCGTGGAGTTTTTGCTGGATGCGCGCGGCGAGTTCTTCTTCATGGAGATGAACACCCGCCTGCAGGTCGAACACCCGGTCACCGAAGCCATCACGGGCCTCGACCTGGTGGCTTGGCAGATTCGCGTGGCACGCGGCGAAGCGTTGCCGATGACTCAAGACCAGGTGCCGCTGGTGGGGCACGCGATCGAAGTGCGGCTGTATGCCGAAGACCCGGGCAATGATTTCCTGCCGGCGACCGGTCGCCTGGAGCTGTATCGCGAATCCGCCCAAGGGCCGGGGCGTCGAGTGGACAGCGGCGTTGAAGAAGGCGATGAAATTTCGCCTTTCTACGACCCGATGCTCGGCAAGTTGATTGCCTGGGGTGAAGACCGTGAACAGGCGCGCTTGCGCCTGCTGAGCATGCTCGACGAATTCGCCATCGGCGGGCTGAAGACCAACATCAATTTCCTGCGGCGCATCATAGGCCACCCGGCATTTGCCGCTGCCGAACTGGATACCGGCTTCATTCCCCGTTATCAGGAACAGTTGCTGCCGACCCCAGCGGAACTCAGCGATGATTTCTGGCAAGCCGCCGCCCAGGCGTTCGCCCAGAGCCAGCCCCATGCAACCCGCGCCGATGACCCGAGTTCGCCGTGGGCTGCACCTAACGGGCTGCGTGCCGGCTTGCCGAGAGAAATCACTCTTCACTTGAGTTGTGAAGGTCAGGACCGTGCGCTGACGCTGGGCGACATCAATGCCCACAGCGCACGTCTCAAGGGCGAGCAACTGCTGACCGAGTACGAAGGCGTGCGCCGTCAGCACCGCGCAATACGCCGTGGCGACTATGTGTATTTGCAGTGGGATGGCGAGTTGCGCCGCATCGAGTCTTACGACCCGATCAGCGCCGTCGAGGCCAGCCACAGCCATCAGGGCGGGCTGACCGCCCCCATGAACGGCAGCATCGTCCGGGTGCTGGTAGAGGCCGGGCAATCGGTCGAGGCCGGGGCGCAATTGGTGGTACTGGAAGCGATGAAGATGGAGCACAGCATCCGCGCGCCCCACGCCGGGGTGATCAAGGCGCTGTATTGTCAGGAAGGCGAAATGGTCAGCGAAGGCAGTGCGCTGGTCGAACTGGAAGAAGCGTGAAATGAGATCGGTCCTACGCATCGCGAGGACCGATCTGATCAGAACCTGGCTGTTGCCTGAACCACTACACCGATGATTCGACACTCTTCGGTGTACAAGGCTTTCGGATACGTCGGATTGAGCGGGACCAGATAACGCTGCCCGCCCTCTTCGATGAGTTTGCGGAACGTGGCTTCGGTGCTACCCGGCCACTGGGCAATGACCAGTTTGCCAGGCTCGACGTCCACCGCAGGGTCCACCAGGATCAGCATGCCTTCCGGGATGCTGATGCCATTGGGTGCGGTCATCGCATCGCCTGCCACTCTCAACCAGAATGCCGGCCCCCGGGCGTGGTAATCGGACAGTTCAAAGTGCCCTTTTCCGTACACCGGAACCTCGCCGTCACGCACTTCGGCAGGTTCGCGCCAGTCACTGACGGGGTAGCGAAAGTACGGGTTGTACTTCTGTGTCAGGGGGATTTCGTCGTCCGTTGACGCCTGCGGCTCCCGGATCACCAGCGCCACTTCGAGAAACTCAAGGCCCAGCGCCCGCAGCACACGGTTCATGTCTTCGATGCCGGGTTCACGACGTTTGTTGAGCCAGTGGCCAATGCCGCCCTGGGACATCCCGAGGCGCTCGGCGAGTATCTCTTGAGTGATTTTGAGTTCACTCATCTTGGCCTTGACCAATTCAATCCATTTATCCATGTGCGGCACGATACGTGGGCGACTCCAGCCATCAAAACACAAAATGTAGTATTTAAATTGTCGTCACAAATACAGTTCGTATTAGGATCGGTTCACGGATCTGAATCTAACACGGAGCTTGCCATCGCCATGAACCAACCCACCAATGACCTGCCGGACATGCACATCGACACCACCTTTGCCTCGCCCCTGGACTCAGCGGCGGCACAACGCGCGCTGGACTATTACTTGAAACCAGCTGTTTCGGAGGGAGTGGCCGAGCCGCGTTTTTTTGATGTAAACCGCAATATCAGCGGCGAAGAGGCGCTGGTCCATGCCCTGGACCTGTTGCGCTGTGCTGCCGCCACCGCGTACGAGTCCGCCAATCATCTGCAAGGCGCAAGCCGCGACCTGGCATTTTCGACGGTGCACATGATCGACATGGCCAAGGCGATGGTCGATCGATCGCTGGAGAAGTATGAAAACGGTTGAGGTGAGAAGGCAAATCGAGAGGGCAGGAAAGAATTTTCCTGTCGCGCAGGTAAAAACGTTTGACTTGCAAACGAGAATGATTATTATTGCATCAACTGATCGCGAGATCAGTCGATGGACCAGGTGACCTTAGGTCGGTCTCCTGGACTATCTCCTCATCAGGCTAATCACGGTTTTTGACCCGGCTTTTTGCCGGGTCTTTTTTTTGCCAGTTTTTCTGGCTTTGGCTTCAGGCTAATGAAGTCTTTGGGTGCCGCAAATTCGATGGCGCGGATGATATCAAAAGAATTCCAGTTGGCAAGAGAAGCCCGGCATCATTGGCTAAAACCAGCGACAGATAGCACTTGAGAATCAATCGCATAGTCTCTAAGCTGCGGCGGCGTCAAGGAGGACGCCCCCACCCTCGCACCCCGCAATTCCCCTCGGTTTCACCCCACTCTTGCGTGTAAAGTAGCCACCATAAAAATCATATTCAAGGACCCGATTATGGCCGTGGCTAAATCTTCTTTCGACATCAGTGCCAACTTCGACAGCGGCAATATCCAGGTAATCGATGTCAGCGACCCGCTCAAGCCCCTGCTGGCGATCCGCCCCGATACCAAAAGCAACCATTTCCAATGGTTCCACTTCAAGGCAAGCGGCCTGCATGTCGGCCAGGAGCACTGGTTTCGCCTGAACAATGCCAGCCAATCCTCCTACAACAAGGCCTGGGCCGGCTATCAGGCGGTGGCGTCCTACGACCACGTCAACTGGTTCCGCGTACCGACCATTTTCGAAGGCGACTGCCTGCGCTTCAGCCTCGAAGCCGAGCAGACCCATGCCTGGTTCGCCTACTTCGAACCCTACAGCCGAGGTCGCCACGACTGGCTGATCGAGCAGGCGCTGACCAAGGCCGGCACCGAACTGCTGGCCACCGGCAAGAGTGTCGAAGGTCGCGACATCCAGCTATTGCGCAAAGGCACCGGCGCCGAAGGCCAGCGCAAAGTGTGGATCATCGCCCAGCAACATCCGGGCGAGCACATGGCCGAGTGGTTCATGGAAGGCGTGATCGAACGCCTGGAAAGAAACGACGACCCAGTGCTGAACAAACTGCTGGCCGGCGCCGACCTGTACCTGGTGCCGAACATGAACCCGGACGGCGCCTTCCACGGACACCTGCGCACCAACGCCATGGGCCAGGACCTGAACCGCGCCTGGCAGAACGCCAGCCAGGAAATCAGCCCGGAAGTCCTGTTCGTTCAGCAGCAGATGGAAAAATACGGCGTCGATATGTTCCTCGACGTCCATGGTGACGAGGAAATCCCTCACGTGTTCACAGCTGCTTGCGAAGGCAATCCGGGTTACACACCGCGGATCGAAAAACTCGAAGAACACTTCCGCAACCACCTGAAACACACTACAAAGGATTTCCAGACCAAACACGGCTACACCCGCGACGAGCCGGGTCAAGCCAACATGACGCTGGCCTGCAACAGCGTGGGCCAGAAGTACGACTGCCTGTCGCTGACCCTGGAAATGCCGTTCAAAGATCACGATGATCATCCGAACCCGTTGACGGGCTGGTCGGGCAAGCGCTCGAAGCAGTTGGGGAAGGATGTTTTGACGACGGTGGCGGAGATGGTTGATACGCTGCGTTGACTCAAAGCATGACCTGATCTCTCATGAGATCAGGTCATCAAAACTTTACCGAGAAGCACCATTGCTCATTCTGGACTCTGCCCCTTGAGCATTAACTGCCTTGACATAGTAGATTGTTCTATTGGACGTAGTCGAAGCAACATATGTCAAGCCTGTCACCTCCGCTACTTTGACTACCTCTGAACCATTAAGCACATTGCGATACACATCGTACCGAGCAGCATCGCTGGACGGATCCCAGCTAAATGTAACTGTGGTTATTGTTGATCCAGTTTTTCTAAGGTTCTGGGGGATACTAACTGTATAAGAAGACAGACGCGCCGCATTTTCTCGCCATACGCGGGCCATATCTGCGGTGGCAGCATTTCCTATAGGTAAACCATGAGCATCGCGTACATTGGGTGTTGAGTAATATGGATGACCGTTCCCGCATTGAGCGGTGAAGGTTTTTCCGTTTTCATACCCATAACCATAGGGAACTACTCCTCCGCCATCACGCTGGCAGTGCAAGCCTCCGGCGTTATGCCCTACTTCGTGGCGAAAAAATTCACCATAAACATGACCAACTGCAAAGTTTCCCGGCATTTTTCCATACCCAACTACCGGACCAGAAAAAACCCCATAAACCAAATCTGGATTATTTTTCTCTATCCCCACCGAAAATATCCTCGGAAGTTGATTTAATGTCTCACGGGTTGGCGGATAGTCTTCTTCAACGACTTGTACACCTACCAACCTCATCGAAACATTCGTCACACGTGAATTTCGCAAAGCCAAATTAACGCTTTCCACCTGCGCCAATGCATTGGCATGAGCATCACCACCGGCAGCTATAACGGCTGAGCGCGAATAACCAATAAGTATCTCTATGACATAGGCGTCTGCTGACGCTGTTGATTTCGGCGTAGCAGATGTAGCTTTTACCTCGTCAACTACCGTATCAGGTCGAGAGTAATCCACAGTGGGAAAAGGAGTGAAGCGGCCTTCTCCTTTGTTGTTGACCACAAGCAATCCATTGTTCCCCGATTGTTCCACTACTGCGGTCAGGCTGCCATCCTTATTCGACCTAACCGAAACCAGCGACCCAACCGACTTGTCTGGCATAATCAAATTACCGCTCTCAACGGTATACCCGTCAATCACCTTCGAACTCGACCGCTCAAACGCCCCTGGCTTAATCCAGTCCCGATACAGCTCTTCCGTAGTCTTGCTAGCAACATTTTCCACAACCCAGCTTTTCGGCCCACGAGGTTCCGGTGGTGTTGAATACGCACAGGCCCCTAGCAACACAGCCATCGATACTGCCGACAGCGAAGTAAAAGCACTCCGCATCAAACGCACACCTGTAGTCTTGAACATGATTCATCTCCCTGAATAACAAGATCAGTGCTGTTCGACTGACCTCATCCGGGCCACTGCAGTCTTTGAGCATTGAACGCGTCTTTTCGAGAAGGCGAAACTGTCAAAGTTGACAGGTATGTGTGATCCCCTACCTGTAGGAGCTGCCGCAGGCCACTCCTACATTGGCTTAGCGCAGTTCAGGGCATGTCTTTACCGCGCAACATACTGTTCAACACCTCATCACGACGCACCCAACCGTGAAACAACGCGGCCGCCAAATGCAGCAACACGGTCAGAAACAACAGGTACGCCAGATACCCATGGGCCTTGCGCAAAAACGCAAACAGCTGCGCGTCCGCCGGCACGATCGATGGCAACTGCAACGAACTGCTGAGCATCACCGGTTCGCCCGACGCCGAAATCATCGTCCAGCCCAGCAGCGGCAAGACCAGCATCAAGGCATACAGCAATACATGCGAGGCCTTGGCCGCCACCGCTTGCCAACCCGGCAAATCCACCGGCAGCGGTGGTTGCGTGGTGGAGAACCGCACCACCAGCCGCACGATCACCAGCAGCAAAATCGCGACACCCAAAGGTTTGTGCAGATTGATCAGCCATTCATGCCGTTCGGACACCGAGGCGACCATCCCGGCACCGATAAACAACATGGCGATGATCATCAGTGCCATCAGCCAGTGCAGCAGTCGCGCCAATGGAGCGAAGTGGTTGGATTGAGTGCTCATTGCTGGGCCTCCTGTTTGGCGGCGGGCAACTGGCTGACTTCGCTGGTGCGACGCAGGTAGGAATTGGCGTAACCGGCTGAACGAGCGGCGAGCAACGGGTCGTCGGACCCTTCGATACCGGCGGGTAAGACCAGCGGGTCGTAATTGATGTCACGGCATTCGCCATTGAGTTGCGGCTGGGTTTTTTCCAGCACCAGCGTGCCTGCGTTCAATACTTTGCGCCCTTCAGGCCAGGCTTTGCTGGCGTCGTTCACGGGATCGCCGGCATTGGCCAGGATGATATTCAACTGCCAACGCAACGGTCCTGCGGCTATACGCTGAACCAGGTCTTTCTCCAGAAAGTCGCTGCCCTCGGGCGCCATGGCACCCGACGCATCCTGTGCTACCGGCACCATGCTCCAGCGCACAGCCTGGCGTTGTCCGGCAGCGTTCACCAGATAAAACGCGTTGACGCTGTTATAGGTCTCGGTGACGTAACTGGCTGACGGTTTGGCGGTCTTGATCCAGGCCAGAAAGGGTGCAGCTTCCGGATGCGCACCGAAAAACGCCGGAACCGCGGTCGGGTTCGGCTTGCCCGTAGCCGGGTCCGGCGACTGCGCCTGCTGCAATTGATAGAACGCCTCGGGCGTGCCCACCGGGAACACCGGCATGCTGTTCATCCCCGTGCGCCACTGCTGGCCGTTGGCCTGGGTGAAGCGCAAGGCCATGCTGCGGATCGGCACGGCACTGTCCGCAGCATAAGGGTTGCCGGCCGGCAAGGCGAAACGCCCGACCACCGGCGTCCGAGCTTCGTTGAACACCTGGGCGGTGGAATAGCTGCGCGCCTCACCGCTGCTCTCGAAATGCCCGATCACGCACACGCCTTTGGAATGGTTGCGACGGAAACCCGGATGCACGCCGTTGTTGGTTTCCAGCACGTTGATCAGTTTCTTCGGGGTCAGGCGCTGTGGGTCAAAGGTGCCGTTGACGTAGGCAAACGCCCCAGCCACGACGGCAACGACCACGGCAATGCCAGCCAGACGCAACGTCAGGCTTGCCGCACTCAAGGGTGGCCGGGTTGGCGGTGATGATCGATCTACCATGAAAGACTCCAGGGCCATCGGCCACAAGTGAGAAGAATCAAGCAGACGCACCGCATGCAGGTTTATTCCCACGCGCGGTGTTTATTTTTTCTGACGTGGAATAACCTCCGGTACCGGACGTCTTCCTAGTCCCAAGCGTAGTGACTAGTCAGAACTTCATGAACGATATCGACGAACAACTGAGGGAAATCATTCCAGGATTGCGACGGTTCGCCGTGTCGTTGACGCGCAACACCAGCAGCGCTGACGACCTGGTGCAGGCGAGCCTGGAGCGGGCACTCTCGAGTTGGGCTGGCAAACGCGCCGAGGGCGACTTGCGCGCCTGGCTGTTCTCGATTCTCTATCGGCAGTTTCTCGATGCTCACCGTCGCTCCCGGCGCTACGCGCGCATGCTCGAATTCTTCACCGGGCGTGACGATGCCCAGCCCTCGGTGGAGCGCACCGTGATTGCCCAATCGACCCTCAACGCCTTCGACCGGCTGCCCACCGAGCAGCGCGCGCTGCTGCTCTGGGTGTCGGTGGAAGGTTTGAGTTACAAAGAGGTCGCCGAGATTCTCGACGTACCCACCGGCACCGTGATGTCCCGCCTGTCCCGAGCTCGCCAGGCCCTGCGCCAACTCAGCGATGGCGAAATCAACCGCCCTTCCCTGCGGAGACTCAAATGATCAGCATGCCCCCCAGCGAGCGTGACCTGCACGCCTACGTCGACCACCAACTGAGCGACGCCGACCGACGCCAGGTGGAGACTTTTCTGGCCGGTAACCCGCAGATGGCCGCGCAAGTGCGCGCCTGGCAACAGGATGCCCAGGCACTGCGCGCAGCGCTGAGTGGTGCCTTGCAACAACCCGCGAACCCGGACCTGGATCCGGCGGTTATACGCCAGCGCCTTAAACGCCAATCCCGTAGACACCTGGCCAGTGCCGCGATGTTGTTCATCGCCGTCAGCGTCGGCGGTTTCAGCGGCTGGCAAGCGCGGGAGATGACACTGGCGAGTCCCCAGCTTCCAATGACCGATGCGCTGCAGGCGTATCGCCTGATTGCCCAGCAAGGCCTCCTGCCGGCGGATTTCAAAGTCGGCGACGACGGTGACATGCAAGGCTGGCTCGACCGCTACTTCACACAGGCCAATCGCCTGCCCGACCTTTCGGATGCCGGTTTCAAACCGGTCAGCGGGCGCCTGCTGAGCACCGAGCAAGGCCCGGCGGCGATGGTGGTCTACGAGAACCAGAGCGGGCAGAAAATCAGTTTCTACGTGCGCCCGCCAGGGCCGAAAAACTTCCTGCTGCCCAGGGGCAGTCGCAGTGATGGCGAGTTGCAGGCCGAGTACTGGTCGGGAAGTGGCTACAACTATGCGATGGTCAGCCCGGCGGATACACCGGCGGCGCGGATGCTCAAACAGACCACTCAATTCTGATCGCCATCCAGCTGCTTTTTTTGTGGGAGTTTGCGGTGTTCCTTTAGAGCCCAGTGACGGTGGCCCGGAATATGCCGACACTGCTGGAAGCAGATTCCCTGCTCTGGTTACACTATGGCGGCGCAGCACAAAGAGCCTGCCCGTACACCAGAGGTGATATCCCAGTGGCCGTTCGACCGCCCAGCCGTTCGCGAATCAAATCGCGCTGGCAAACGTTGCGTCGCCTTCTCGGCAAGGCACCGGCGCCCGGTAGCGCCGCGACAGGCCAAGTCATCCACGACTACTTTCGCCATCAGGCCCATGCCCGGGGCTACACCCTCAGTCACAGCCAACAGCGGGTGATCGACTGCATGGCCCGGCATGCCTGCATGCTGATGGGCACTGCGGCGAAACCCCTTCCCGGCCTTTACCTGCATGGTGCCGTGGGGCGCGGCAAAAGCTGGCTGCTCGACGGGTTTTTCCGGGCCATTCCCCTCGCGCAAAAACAACGCCTGCACTTCCATCAGTTTTTCGCCCAACTGCACCAGGGCATGTTCGAGCACCGCGATCAGGCCGACGCCCTGGCGATCACCCTCGATGAACTGCTCAGCGATTGCCGGGTGCTGTGTTTCGATGAGTTCCATGTGCACGACATCGGCGATGCGATGCTCATCACCCGGTTGTTCAAGGCACTGTTCCAGCGCGGCATCCTGTTGCTGGTCACCTCCAATTATCCGCCCGAAGGCCTGTTGCCCAATCCGCTGTACCACGCCCGCTTCAAACCGGTGATCGACTTGATCAATGCGCGCATGCAGGTGATGGAGGTCGGCGGGCCCCACGACTACCGCAGCCAGGCCCGAACCCATGCGCATCAGTTGTTCACTCAAGGTCACTACGTCTGGCCGGCGAGCGTGGCGCAACGACAATCGCTGAACCTACCCAGGCACAATGCCCCGCCTGTTTCGTTGCCGGTAGGTACCCGGCATTTGCGAGCACGTTTCTGCGAAGGACGCGGCATCGGGTTTACCTTCACCGATTTGTGCGATCAGCCCACGGCGGTGATGGATTATCTGGAGCTGTGCCGCCAGTTCGACCGCTGGATCATCGATGAACTGCCACTGCTGGGCGATTGCACGATTGCCGCCCAGCAGCGTTTTATCAATCTCATCGACGTGCTGTACGACCAGGACAAGCACCTGACGTTGCTCGGGCAGCACTCATTGCGCGAAAGCCTGGGTGGCGATGCCATTGATCTGGCGCGCACGCGCAGCCGATTGGGACAACTGGTCGAAATCAGCGAACCGGTCTAATCGATATCTTTTTGTTGTATTGAGGGGCCTCTTCGCGAGCAAGCCCGGCCCCACATCTTTCCCGCTATCATGTCGCCCATTTCCAGGGCCCCGCGCCCTCCTCTAGGTTAATGGCGAATCTGTTCATGCATACCCTTGCTCAATTGCGCGCCGGCGAGTTGTCGGGCATCACGCGGCTGGATCTGGCCGAGGGCCTGACCGAGTTTCCCCGGGAGATCTTCGATCTGGCGGATTCGCTGGAAGTGCTCAACCTCAGCGGCAATGCTCTGAGCGCGCTGCCAGAGGACTTGCATCGCCTGACCCGTTTGCGCGTACTGTTCTGCTCCGATAACCGTTTCACCGAGTTGCCGGCCTGTGTTGGCCAATGCGCTGCACTGACGATGATCGGCTTCAAGGCCAACCGTATAGCCCACGTGCCCGCAGCGGCACTGCCACCACTGCTGCGCTGGCTGATCCTGACCGACAATTGCATCGAGACGCTGCCGAGCGCGTTGGGAGAGCGGCCATACCTGCAAAAGCTGATGCTTGCCGGTAACCGCCTGCAGGCGTTGCCGGAGTCGATGCACAATTGTCATCGGCTGGAGCTGATCCGCATCGCCGCCAACCAGTTCACCGACTTGCCGCAATGGCTGCTGACGCTGCCAAGCCTGACCTGGCTGGCCTACGCCGGTAATCCGCTGGAAACCGAAGCCGATGCCGCCGCCCTCGATGCCACACCGCGCATTGACTGGTCGGCATTGCACCTGGAGAAAAAACTCGGCGAAGGGGCGTCCGGAGTGATTCATCAAGCTGTCTGGCAACCGACCGACCAACCGGCCATGCCAGTTGCGGTGAAGCTCTACAAGGGTGAAATGACCAGCGATGGCTCGCCGCTGCACGAGATGAACGCCTGCATCACCGCGGGTCTGCACCCGAATCTGATTCGCGTCGAAGGGCGGATTGTCGATCACCCGCAACAAACCGCCGGGCTGGTCATGCAGTTGGTCCCGCCGAGTTTTCGCAACCTCGCCAGCCTGCCGAGCCTGGCGTCGTGCAGCCGCGACATTTATGCCGAAGGCTTGCGTTTCAGTGCGGCGGTGGCGCTGCGCATTGCCTCGGGCATTGCCTCGGTGGCCGAACACTTGCACAACCACGGTATCACCCATGGCGATCTCTACGGGCACAATATTCTGTGGAATGAACAGGGCGATTGCTTGCTGGGGGATTTTGGCGCGGCGTCGTTCCACGGGATTTCCGACAGCCTGGAAAGCCGCGCCTTGCAGCGGATCGAGGTGCGGGCGTTCGGGGTGTTGCTGGGCGAACTGCTGGAGCGGGTTAGTTCGGGGTTGAGCGCCGAACAGCGTGGGGTACTGGAAGATCTGCAACAGCGTTGCTGCCAGCCGCAAGTGCTGGTACGGCCGGGGTTCAGCGAAATCGTGCGGCAATTGGAAAGTCTGTGACCGCTGCGCGGTCAATCGCGAGCAAGCTCGCTCCCACAGGGTAGCGCTAAACCTGTGGGAGCGAGCTTGCTCCGGGCGGCGATCCGACGATGACGGTCTGTCAAACAACATGACCGTCATTGACACAAAGACTTAACCCGCCAACCCGACAAACATGTCCTGCACGTCGTCGTGGTTATCGAGGCCTTCGAGGAACGCTTCGACTTCCGCCATCTGCTCATCGCTCAGGCCGCTGACCGGGTTTTTCGGCTGGTAGCCCAGTTTGGCCGACAGCACGGTGAAGCCTTGTTCCGGCAGGGCTTTCTGCACCGCGTCGAGGTCGGTCGGTTCGGTCAGGAACAGGGTTGCACCCTCTTCACCCGGCTCGAAATCCTGTGCACCGGCTTCGATGGCGGCCATTTCCGGATCGGCGTCCGGGGTGTCCGGCGACGCTTCGATCATGCCGACGTGGTTGAAGTCCCAGGCCACCGAACCGGAAGCCCCCAGCTGCCCCTTGCGGAACGCCACGCGGATCTCGGCGACGGTGCGATTGATGTTGTCGGTCACGCACTCAACGATCAACGGCACCTGATGCGGGGCGAACCCTTCATAGGTCACGCGATGGTATTGCACGGTTTCGCCCAGCAGGCCCGCGCCCTTCTTGATGGCACGATCCAGTGTTTCCTTGGGCATCGAAGCTTTCTTGGCCTGTTCAACCACCAGGCGCAAGTGCGCGTTGGTAGCAGTATCAGCGCCGTTGCGCGCAGCAATGGTGATTTCTTTCACCAGTTTGCCGAAGATCTTGCCCTTGGCATTGGCTGCCGCTTCTTTGTGTTTAACCTTCCACTGTGCGCCCATTTCTCACTCTCTTATCTGTGGCATCTGTGGCGCCGAGACATCTATTGGCCGACGCTTTGCACAAGTTTATACGGCCTAAAGTTGGCAATCGACCAAAAAATCCCGACTTGCATCGACATCTTCACCAGCGGTTGTAGGGCAATTCGGAAATGTCGCTTTACCGTACCCGCAATGCGCCGGGGTTTCGTACGCTTTGCACCCTACTCCACAGCGGAAGCGCGTTCGATGCACAACGACAAGGATAGTCCCACCACCCTGACGCTTCTCGAAGACGACCTGAGCTTCCAGGTGGTCCGGTTCAGTGGTCATGAAGCTCTCAACCAGCCCTATCGATTCGACATCGAGGTGATCGGGCTGGCACCAGCCCTGAACCTTGAGCGATTGCTGCACCAACCGGCGTTCCTCGAATTCGGCCACGATCAAGGCATTCATGGCGTGCTGGACAGCGCCAGTTGTGAACATCGAAGCGGGCACCGGGTCGCTTACAAGCTGGTGCTGGTGCCTTGTGTCCAGGTGCTGGAACAGCAACGATGCCGACGTATTTTCCAGCACGCCAGCGTGCCCATGATCCTGCGCCAATTGCTGGAGCAACATGGGTTGCCCGCCAGCAGTTATCGCTTTGAACTGGCAACCAGGCACTATCCCCTGCGACCTTTTTGCATTCAGTACGAAGAATCCGACCTGGCGTTGCTGCAACGGCTGTGCGAGGAAGAAGGCATCCACTATCACTTCGAGCATCAACGCGACGGCCATGTGCTGGTGCTGGCCGACGACAGCCTGAGTTTTCCCCAGGAGCCACTGCTCATGTCGATGAGCGGCGGCGCCCCCGGCGAACACCAGGAACCGGTGATCAGCGAACTGTTCCAGCGCCATGACGCCACGCTCTCCCCTGTGCGTCCAGGCGCCAGGAATCCGGGTGCAGCGGACATCAGCGAAGGCGCAGCCAATCACTCGTTCGCCACGGCGAGGCACTGTCCCGCTGGCGAGCAACAACATCGCGACCAGCTCAGCCGTCGACAACTGGAACGCCTGCGCTGCCGTCACCAGCAGATCCACGGTCAAAGTAGCCAGGGGGCATTACGCAGTGGCCGGATCCTGCAAGTGGCCGAGCACCCGCTGGCGAATTTCAATGATCAGTGGCTGGTTACCGAAATCCGCCATCAGGGGTGTCAGTCATCCATTCTGCTCGACGACACACCGGGCACGGCCTCGGGTTACCGCAATCAATTCAGCGCCATCCCCTGGTCGACGGTATTCAGGCCAGCGCTCAAACAACCCAGGCCGAGTATCCCCGGGTATCAGCCCGGTCGCGTGTGCGGCCCGGTCGGGCAACCGGCGGCAGTGGACGAGGATGGCCGGGTTCAGGTGAACCTCTGGCCCGCCGCGCAACCAGCCGCAGAAGAGTCCAACGGCCTGTGGCTACCGCTGGCACTGACCACCGCCGAGGACTGGATCGATCCGGCCCGCTTGCCCGTGGCTGGCAGCGAGGTACTGGTGATTTTCCTCGACAGTGACCCGGATCGCCCGGTGCTTTGTACGGCCATGGGCCCTCGGCCACAACCTCACCGCCCTCGCCCGCATGAGCCCCGTGGCGATACCCGCCTGCTGTTCGACTGGCTGCTCACCCGCTCGGACCCTGCACCCTGACGCTCAACCCTTGTCAGCCTTGCCGGCTGCAGCAGCGAACTTCGCCAGACGCACGTCCAGATGCCGTGGCCGATGCCCGTGATCCTCCGCGCGCTCCTTGCGGCGGATGGCGTTGCGCACCATCAGCGAGCCGATATAGCGAATCGGCTCCGGCGGGAAAAAGCCCAGAGGGCCATTGACCAGCGGCGAACGGGTCCAGGGGTTGTCCAGGCCTTGAACCATCGACGCCAGAATCTGCCCGCCCATGTGGCAGGGGCCGACGCCGCTGCCGGAATAGCCGAAACCGTAAAACACATTGCCACTGGCGCTCATCTGCCCGAAGAACGGCAGCCCGGTCACCGATCGATCCGATGGACCGTTCCAGGTCGCCTCGACCTTGACGTCGGCAAACGCCGGGAAGAAATCCGCGAGACTGCTCTGCAACAGGCCGGCATAAGGCGATGGCTGATCGAACACCGGCAGCATGCGCCCGCCATAGGCGAAGGTGTTGCCGCCCTTGCCGAGCATGATCCGGCCGTCCGGCGTGTTGTGGTAGTAGTGCACGAAAATCCGCGAATCGAGCACCGTGACGCCGCTGGTCAGGCCGATTTCGTCGAGTAAATCCGGCCGAGGTTCGGTGATCAGCATGTCGCTGGAAACGATCGCCACGCTGCGTTCGAACTGCGGGAACGCCCGGGCCATCCAGGCGTTCATCGCCAGCACCACGCGGTCGGCGCGAATGCTGCCCTTGGGGGTTTGAATGCCCGCCGGCCGGCCCTCCTCCAGCCCGGTCATCGCGGTGTTTTCATGAATCCTCACCCCCAGCTGCAGGGCTACCCGGCGCAAGCCACGCACCAGTTTGCCTGGCTGCACACTGGCCGCGGCCGGGGAAAACCAGCCTTCCAGGTGTTTGCTGGAACCGGCCATGCGCTGCACATCGGCCACCGGCCGCTGGGTGAACGAGTTGATGCCGTTGCGCTCCAGCGCCGCGATCACAGCGTCGGTCGAGCCGACCTGCGCGCGATTGGTCGCGGTGTAGAGGGTGCCATCGAGGCGGTAATCGGCGTCCACCCCATACTGTTCGCAGAAGGCGCCGATGGCATGGATGCTGCGCTCGGACTCTTGGACCAGACGCACGGCTTCTTCGACGCCGAACAAACGTTCGAGGGTGAAATACTTGGCCGACCACGACAACGCACAACCGCCATTGCGTCCACTGGCCCCGGCACCGCAGATGTCCGCTTCGATCAGCAGCACATCCAGTTCGGGGTTCTGCTCCTTGAGCATGATCGCGGTCCACAACCCGGTGTAACCACCGCCGACGATACAGACATCGGCGCGGGCGTCGCCTTCCAGTGGCGGACAGGTTTCGGATGCATCAGCCTTCAAGGCCTGGTCCAGCCAAAAGGGTCTCATGGGGTCAATCTCCGGTCAGTGGCCCGCACGCCGGCCTGCCGCAGGTGCAGCAGGCGACGAGGGACAGGATTCAGGTACGCAGGGGTTTGATGGTCATCACTTGATTGGGCACGTAGGCGAAGTGAGTGCCCAGGCCACCGGGGCGGCTGTTCCAGTGCGGGATCAATACCAGCGCCGAGAACATGGCGCAGCCGGCGAAGACGATGAACACGGTAACGGTGTCGAAGTAGCCCGGCAGCAGCCCGCCGAGAATCGCCCCGACCGAACCGCAGCCGTTGACGAAGCCGGCTGCCGTGGCGCCGGCCTTGGCGGTGCCGAAGTCGATGGCGGCCGCGCCGCTGATCATCGAGTCCGGTCCGTAGAGGGTCAGGCCCATGACGAACAGCAGCGCCACCACCAGCAGCACGCTGCCGGTATGCAGGGCGCCCATGAAAAACGCCAGGGACACCGTCAGCGCCAACAGGCTGATCACGCAGGCCGGCATGCGCCGGGCGCCGAACAGTTTGTCCGAGGCCAGGCCAATCAGGATCGGCCCGAGCAACCCGGCCAGCTCGAACGCAGTCGGAATGATCGCCGCGCCGACCTTGCCCACCGAAGGCATCTGTTCGAAGACGATCACCGGCCCCCACAGCAGAATCGCGTAGCGCGCCGGCTTGAGCATGAAGTACGCCAACCCCAGCACCAGCACCGTGCGGTTGCGCAGGATTTCCTTCAAAGGCTCCCACATGCTGATTTTGCTTTGCGCCTCGGCTTGTTCGGCGGTCAGCTCAGGCTCCGGCTCCACCGCCGGCAAGCCGACGTCTTCCGGTTTGTTGCGTTGGAAAATAAAAAACAGCACGGCGACCAGCCCAACCACCGCCGCACTGGAAATGAACGCCGCATGCCAGCTGCCGATGAGCGTGTACGCCCACCAACCGGCAAACGGCGAGGCTACCAGACCGCCAAAGGCGTAGCAGGAACTCCACAGGCCCAATACCCGTCCGCGTTGCTCGGAGGGAAAGAAGCTGCCGAGGTTCTTGCACAGCCCCGACCAACCGGTGGACTGCGCCAGGCCTTGTATCAGCATGCAGGTAGCGAAAATCGGTAACGTTGCGAAGTTG
This sequence comes from Pseudomonas jessenii, assembly GCF_002236115.1. Taxonomy (GTDB): domain Bacteria; phylum Pseudomonadota; class Gammaproteobacteria; order Pseudomonadales; family Pseudomonadaceae; genus Aquipseudomonas; species Aquipseudomonas jessenii. The sequence goes on from NZ_NIWT01000007.1 coordinate 181,989, forward strand.
CCCATCACCAGCGCCGCGGCGGCGGAAATCAGCAACCCGCCGAGCACCACAACTCGCGGGCCAAAACGGTCTGCGAGGATGCCCCAGGTGAACTGACCGACGGCGTAAGCCGTCAGGTAGATGGCGTCGAGGTTGGCCATGGCCATTTTGTCGAGCATGAAGGTCGGGTCTTCGCCAATACCGAGCTTGGCGACCGAGAATGCTTTGCGGGTGAAATAGAACGCGGCGTAGGCGAGCCAGGTGATCGCGAAGATCTGCACGCGCCAACGCTTGATGGTGCCGATGTGCTTGTTCATTGTGGTTCTGACCTCAGGGTGTGAGTGTGCCGGCAGAATTGGAAGAAAACGCCTGTGTTTTTATTGTTGAGCACTGCGATATCGCCCTGTCCCTACGGCGGATACCGGTCAGATGAGTCCTGTAGTTGCACGCACAGGCTCATGGCACCCGCTGCTGTTCGACTGACCAGTCAACGGGGCTGAGGTGGATAAAAACAATTACTGATTAATAAGTGAAATCGATTTATCGTATTTCAAATATAAGTTCAGCTTGTTACTGGAGATTCCCATGTCGGTGTCCCACGCCCAGCTCAAAGCTTTCCACGCCGTGGCGGTCCATGGAAGCTTTACCAAGGCCGCCGAACGCCTGTTTCTGACGCAACCGGCGATTTCCGACCAGGTGCGCAAGCTCGAAGAGCGCTACGGTGTTTTGCTGTTTCACCGCAACAAACGCTCGGTGCGCCTGACCGATCTGGGCGAGCGTCTGTTGAGCGTTACCCAGCGGCTTTTTGTGATCGAGGCGGAAGCCCAGGAACTGCTTCAGGAATCCCAGGCCCTGCAGACCGGCAGCCTGATTCTGGCGGTGGATGCACCGGTGCACGTGCTGCCGCAGATTGCCCGGTTCTGCGAACGCTACCCCGGGATCAGCGTGAAGATCGAAACCGGCAACACCGATGAGTCGCTGTTTCGATTGTTCAACTATCAGGCCGACCTTGCATTGCTGGGCCGTGACGTCAGCGATGAACGCCTGATTTCACTGCCCCTGCGCAACGACCCGATGGTGGCGTTCGTGTCGCGCAATCATCCGTGGGCCGACCGCGAATCCATCACCCTCGCCGACCTCGACGACACGCCACTGGTATTGCGGGAAATCGGTTCGGTGACCCGGCAGACGCTGGAGGAGGAAATGGCGGGGGCCGGGTTTCGCATTCGGCCGGCGATTCAGGTTGAAGGTCGCGAGGCAGCTCGGGAGGCGGTGGTGGTGGGGATTGGCGTGGGCGTTGTATCGGCTGCCGAGTTTGGCGCGGATTCGCGGGTGTGTGCGCTGCCGATTATCGATTGCAAACGCAGGCTGACGGAAACCCTGGTGTGCTTGCGCGAGCAGAGTTCGCGGCGGGTGGTGGCGACTTTTCTTGAGATGGTGCGCGAGAGTCTTATGTAAGCAGGTCCGGCCCCTTCGCGAGCAAGCCCGCTCCCACATTTGATCGCATTTCTCCAGGAGGAACTCGGTTAAATGTGGGAGCGGGCTTGCTCGCGAAGGCCGCGCCTCGGTCTACCTGACGGGCGCCAACCCGAAAAACGCCTGAATCAAGCGCAAATCCCGCCGCCGCTCCATACAACCAATCATGTGCCGATTCACCAACCCCTCGCCAATGATCGGCACCGCCGCCACCCGTGGATCGTGGCTGACCTCCACCGACGACACCACCCCCACCCCCAGTTCGGCGGCCACCGCCTCGGTCACCGCTTCGCGGCTGTCCAGTTCCAGCAACACCCGTGGATTGACCTTGGCCTGGGCGCAAGCCTCATCGAAGGTGCGCCGGGTAATCGAACTCGGTTCGCGCAGCACCATGATCACCTGATCCAGTTCCTTGAGCTGCACGCCTTTAGTCTTCTGCGCCCAAGGATGCCCGTCGGGCACCAGTGCGCAAATCCGCGACTCGTTCAGTGCCTGCAGATGCAGGCCCTTGCGCGGCTCGACCTCGGTCAGCACCGCCACGTCGGCATGTTCGGACAGCAGCGCCGCCAGGGTTTCCTGGGCGTTGCCCAGGCGCAGGTTCACCGTGATCCCCGGATAGCGCGCCCGCAGGCTGGCGAGCATGGGCATGACCATGTGCGGGCCGTCCGCCGCCACCTCCAGACGCCCGGTCAGCAATTGCCGGTTGGCTTCGAGCATCACCTGCGCCTCTTCGGCCAGGCCGAACATCGCCCGGGTGATTGCCGCCAGTTTGGTGCCCTCCTCCGTCAGCTCCACCCGTCGGGCGGTGCGGCGCAGCAGGGTGATCTGGTAGTGCTCCTCCAGGGCCTTGATGTGCCCGGTGACCGCCGGCTGGCTGATGAACAGCCGCGCCGCCGCCCGGGTAAAACTGCCTTCCCGGGCCACGGCATCGAAGGCGCGGAGCTGAAACAGGTTCATGAATAACCCTCACTGATGGCTGGCATAACAATAAACAATTTGATTGATAACACGGCAAATTGCAATTTAAGCCCCGTAGCTTCATCCCATCGATTGCGAGGACACGAGAATGAGTACTGCCGAACCCATCCTGCTCACCCCCGGCCCGTTGACCACGTCGCCCCGCACCCGTCAGGCGATGATGATCGACTGGGGTTCATGGGATAACCGCTTCAATCAACTGACCGCCAGCCTCTGCGAGCAACTGCTGGCCATCATCAACGGCACTGCCACCCACCACTGCGTGCCTTTGCAAGGCAGCGGCACCTTCGCGGTCGAGGCAGCGATCGGCACGCTGGTGCCTCGGGACGGCAAGATTCTGGTCCTGATCAACGGCGCCTACGGCAAACGCCTGGCGAAAATCTGCGAAGTACTGGGCCGTTCCTTCAGTACCTTCGAAACCGCAGAAGATGAGCCGACCACCGCCGCCGACGTCGACCGCCTGCTACGTGCCGATCATGACATTACCCATGTCGCCCTGATTCACTGCGAAACCAGTACCGGCATCCTCAATCCGCTGCCAGAGATCGCCCAAGTAGTGGCGCAACACGGCAAGCGCCTGATCATCGACGCCATGAGCTCCTTCGGCGCCCTGCCAGTGGATGCGCAGCAAGTGCCGTTCGACGCACTGATCGCCGCCTCGGGCAAATGCCTGGAGGGCGTGCCGGGCATGGGTTTTGTCTTCGCTCGCAAAGAATCCCTGGCCAGCGCCGCCGGCAACTCGCATTCGCTGGCGATGGACCTGCAGGACCAGCACGCCTACATGGCCAAGACCGGCCAGTGGCGCTTCACCCCGCCGACCCATGTGGTCGCGGCGCTGCACGAAGCCCTGCTGCAATACAACGAAGAAGGCGGCTTGCCGGCGCGGCACGAACGCTACGCCGCCAACTGCCAGGCATTGATGGAAGAGATGGGCAAACTGGGGCTGCGCAGCTTCCTGCCGGCGGCTATCCAGGCGCCGATCATCGCCACCTTCCACGCCCCGAAAGATCCGCGCTACGCGTTCAAAGAATTCTACGAGCGGGTCAAGGCCAAGGGCTACATCCTCTACCCCGGCAAACTGACCCAGGTCGAAACCTTCCGCGTCGGCTGCATCGGCCATGTCAACCCGGCGCAAATGCGTGAAGCCGTGGCGGCGATTGCCGAAGTGTTGCGCGAGATGGAAGTGCTCGACATCTAAACCACACCACATTCCCTGTGGGAGCGAGCTTGCTCGCGATGAGGCCCGATCAGTCGACACACATATTGAATGTAAGACCGCTATCGCGAGCAAGCTCGCTCCCACAGAAAAGCTGAATGTCCGAATAGATCGATATCACAGGAATCCAAACGCCATGAACTACGCCAACCCAACCAAACTGCAAGCCGCCATCCTCGACTGGGCCGGCACCGTGGTCGACTTCGGCTCCTTCGCCCCGACGCAGATTTTCGTCGAGGCTTTCGCCGAGTTCGATGTCCAGGTGTCCATCGAAGAAGCCCGTGGCCCGATGGGCATGGGCAAGTGGGACCATATCCGCACCCTGTGCGACCTGCCGGAAGTTGCCGAGCGTTATCGCAAAGTGTTCGGCCGCACGCCGACCGACGATGACGTCACCGCGATTTACCAACGCTTCATGCCACTGCAGATCGAAAAAATCGCCGAACACTCGGCACTGATCCCGGGCGCGCTGGAGACCATCGCCAACCTGCGTCAGCAAGGGATCAAGATCGGTTCCTGCTCCGGTTACCCGAAACAGGTCATGGACAAGGTGGTCGAACTGGCCGCCACCAACGGTTACGTGGCCGACCACGTGGTCGCCACCGACGAAGTCCCGAATGGTCGCCCATGGCCCGCCCAGGCGCTGGCCAACGTCATCGCCCTGGGCATCGACGATGTCGCCGCGTGCGTGAAGATCGATGACACCGTGCCGGGCATTCTCGAGGGTCGCCGCGCCGGCATGTGGACCGTTGCGCTGATCTGCTCGGGCAACGCACTGGGCCTGGACTACGAAGGCTATCGCGCCTTGGGCTGCGACCGACTGGACAGCGAGCGCAAGCGCATCCACGGGATGTTCGAAGGTTCACGCCCGCATTACATGATCGACACCATCACCGATCTGCCGGAAGTGATCGCCGACATCAACAAGCGCCTGGCCAACGGCGAAATGCCACAGTCGAGCTAAAAAACGCAACGCCCCCCTCCTGTAGGAGCGAGCTTGCTCGCGATGGTGTGTCAGTCGACATCAATGTATCTGACACTCCATCGCGAGCAGGCTCGCTCCTACAGTTTTTTCCGTCTGTTACCCGAACCAGAACACCCAGCGACCAATCGCCTCAGGCAAATCCGGTGAAACAGGATTACAGTTAACGCACACCGTCGGACAAGAACGGTGGCTTTAAACCGGACCTCTGAGGAACACCCCATGCCGTGGAAAAACTCTGAGTCGCGCTACAGCACCGTATCGATCGCGCTGCATTGGCTGATGCTGGTCCTGCTGGTGCTGGTTTACGCCTGTATCGAGTTTCGCGGATTCTTTCCCAAGGGCAGTGGCGCGCGCACGCTGATCGTCGAATCACACTTCATGCTCGGCCTGACCGTATTCGTTCTGGTCTGGCTGCGATTGTTCGCACGCAGTCTCGGCCCGGCGCCGCAGATCTTCCCGGCCTCGCCGCACTGGCAAACGACACTGGCCAGGCTGATGCACTGGGCGCTGTACATTTTCATGATCGTCACGCCGATTCTCGGGTGGCTGGTCACCAGCGCCAAAGGCAATCAGGTGATGTTCTACGGTGTAGACCTGCCGATGCTGGTAGCGGAAAACAAGGACCTGGCCAAACAGCTCCAGGGCTGGCATGAGCTCGGCGGCACTATCGGCTATTGGCTGATCGGCCTGCATGCCGTGGCCGGGCTGTATCACCATTATGTGGTGGGCGATAACACATTGCTGCGGATGATGCCCAAGCGCGTGAACCGCGATCTCTCAGACCAATGAACTCCAATGTGGGAGCGGGCTTGCTCGCGAAGGCAGTGAGTCAGGCTATACAAAATCGACTGATACTCCGCCTTCGCGAGCAAGCCCGCTTCCACACTGGATCGCAGCACCGCTCAGTTTTTTGAACTCAATCCCCGCCACCCCTGCAAGCCGCCGGTGTGGACAAAGATCAGCCGCGTACCACGGGCGAACTTGCCCGCCTCCACTTGTTGCTTGAGGGCCATGAGTGCCTTACCGGTGTACAGCGGCTCCAGGGGAATGCCGCTGGCCTGCCCGGTCTTTTCGATGAAGTCGAGCAGCAACGGATCAACCTTGGCAAACCCGCCGCGACTGGCCTCGAACAGTTCATACACCACATCGACCACACCCGCTTCCTGCACGATCCTCTCGACCTGCTGCGCCACCCCGTGGTCATCAGGCACCGCCAGGGCACCATATACCGGATGATCCCCCGCTTCGGCCAGCACCAGGCCGGCCAGGGTCGTGCCGGTTCCGCAGGCCAGCCACCAGCCGTCATAGTCACTCCAGCCCAAGCCCGCCAATTGGGTACAAACCCTGGCCCGCAATTGCATGCAACCTTCAGCACCGGGTAATCCACCTCCGCCTTCAGGCACCGGATGCAATGTCGGATAACGGGTTTGCCAGGGTTGCCAGAAACCCGCTTCATGCCTCGCTCGATAGCCTGCGTAGCCCAGCCAGTGCAACTCCATGCCGAACGCCTGCAAGTCCTTGACCGTCGGGGTTTGCTGAGGATGCCCGCGCAACAGGCCGACAGTGGAAAAGCCCAATCGCTTGCCCGCCGCCGCCAACGCGTGGAGATGATTGGAGTGCGCGCCACCGAGACTGATGATGCCTTCGGCACCCAGACGGTCGGCGGCTTTCAGGTGTTCGATGAGCTTGAACCATTTGTTGCCGCTGATCAGCGGATCGATCCGGTCCAGACGCAGCACCGCTACTTCGATGCCGGCTTGAGTGAGCCAGTCGAGGTGAAGGGGGTCGAGGGGGGCCTGGGGTAACCAGGTGGAGGGCGGGAGAAGCATTGGCGCCTGATTGAGCTAAAAAAAGAAATTACATTCTAGTCGCTCAAAGGCAGCCATCGCGAGCAAGCTCGCTCCCACCTTCGATCTGCTGAACGACACAGATTCAGTGTGGGAGCGAGCTTGCTCGCGATGGCCGTTGGCACGCTTGACCGGTCTGTTACAACTGCGCCGCCAACCGCGATCCCTGATTGATCGCCCGCTTGGCATCCAGCTCTGCCGCGACATCCGCGCCGCCGATCAGGTGCACGCTCTGCCCCGCCGCCGCCAGGCCTTCATGCAACTCGCGCAGCGGATCCTGCCCGGCGCAAATCACGATGTTGTCCACTGGCAGCACCTGAGCTTCGCCGGTTTCGCCGATGCGGATGTGCAGGCCTTCGTCGTCGATCTTCAGGTATTCAACGCTGTTGAGCATCTGCACCTGTTTGTTCTTAAGGCCCGTGCGATGAATCCAGCCGGTGGTCTTGCCCAGGCCGTCGCCGACCTTGGACGTCTTGCGTTGCAGCAGGAACACCTCGCGGGCCGGCGCATGGGGCGCGGCCTTGATACCGGCGACACCGCCGCGCGCTTCAAGGTGTGTATCGATGCCCCATTCCTTCCAGAACGCGGCGCGATCCTGACTGGTGGCGACGCCTTCATGCACAAGGAACTCGGAAACGTCGAAACCGATACCACCGGCACCAATCACCGCGACGCGCTTGCCGACCGGTTTGCGCTCCAGGATCACGTCCAGGTAGCTCAGCACCTTGGCGTTTTCCACCCCTGGAATGGCCGGCACACGCGGCGCAATGCCGGTGGCCAGAATGATCTCGTCGTAGCCGCCCTCAACCAGCCCGGCCACGTCAACGCGGGTGTTCAGGCACACCTCGACGTTGGTGGTCTGCAACTTGCGGTTGAAGTAGCGAATGGTTTCGTAGAACTCTTCCTTGCCCGGAACGCGCTTGGCAATGTTGAACTGACCGCCGATTTCGCTGGCCGAATCGAACAACGTCACCTGATGGCCACGCTCGGCGGCCACAGTCGCGGCGGACAGACCGGCAGGGCCGGCACCGACCACGGCGATTTTCTTCAGTTGCTGCACGGGCAGATAGTTGAGCTCGGTTTCGTGGCAGGCACGCGGGTTCACCAGGCAACTGGTCAGCTTGCCGCCGAACGTGTGGTCGAGGCAGGCCTGGTTGCAACCGATGCAGGTGTTGATTTCATCGGCACGACCTTCAGCGGCTTTGTTGACGAAATCCGGGTCGGCGAGGAACGGCCGTGCCATGGACACCATGTCGGCATCGCCCTCGGCCAGGATCTGCTCGGCGACTTCCGGGGTGTTGATACGGTTGGTGGTGATCAGCGGAATATTGACCGAACCCCGCAACTTGGCCGTAACCTTGCTGAACGCCGCGCGCGGCACTTTGGTGGCGATGGTCGGAATCCGCGCTTCGTGCCAGCCGATACCGGTGTTGATGATGGTCGCGCCGGCCTGCTCGATGGCCTTGGCCAGTTGAACGATCTCTTCCCAGGTGCTGCCGCCTTCAACCAGGTCGAGCATCGACAGACGGAAAATGATGATGAAGTTCGGGCCTACCGCTTCACGCACGCGACGAACGATCTCCACCGGCAGGCGCATGCGGTTTTCATAGCTGCCACCCCAGCGGTCGGTACGGTGGTTGGTGTGGGCGGCGAGAAACTGGTTAATGAAATAACCTTCGGAACCCATGATTTCCACGCCGTCGTACTCGGCGGTTTGCGCCAGTACCGAGCAGGTGACGAAATCGCTGATCTGCTTCTCGATGCCTTCCTCGTCCAGTTCCCTGGGCTTGAACGGGTTGATCGGTGCCTGGATCGCACTTGGCGCAACCTGTTTCGGGCTGTAGGCATAACGACCGGCATGGAGGATCTGCATGCAGATCTTGCCGCCCGCGTCATGCACGGCACGGGTGACGATACGGTGCTTGAGCGCCTCTTCTTCGGTCGTCAGCTTGGCCGCGCCGGAATACACGCCACCCTCGTCATTCGGGCCGATACCGCCGGTGACCATCAGGCCGACACCGCCACGGGCACGCTCGGCAAAGTACGCCGCCATGCGCTCGAAGCCACCCGGTTTCTCTTCAAGGCCAGTGTGCATCGACCCCATCAGGGTGCGATTGCGCAGCGTGGTGAACCCCAGGTCCAGCGGAGCCAACAGGTGCGGGTATTGAGCGGCGGTCATCGGTAACTCCACATCGAGCGATCACGGAAAGTGCGGGAGCTCTGCGGCCCCCATCAGTCATGTTCGACAGACTAAGAGTCGTGCCGCCATCCCTCAATGACCGTAAATGACAACTTATTGATCGAAATGAGCAGCAACATTGGGCTATCAGTGATCATGCCCAAAACCCGAAGTAAACAAATGCCATGGCCGCAGCTACACCCCACGCGGTCAACGCCATTACCGTTGAATGATGCGGTAACCGGGATTCGCTCAACCGCTGCAATCCGGATTTCGAAAACCCGGACTGGTCATAACGGCAATACTGGATTGCCCGGTAGGTGTGTCGGATGCCTAGCAACAGAAACAGGGTGATCAGGCCAAGGACCAGTCCACGCGTAATAGCCGGTTTGACCAATAGCGCAAGGTGATCCTGCTCGCAGGCGGCGCTGTCGATTTCCTCAACGGTAATACGCTGATCATCCGTCGAAGTGCGCTTTTGGCCAGTCTGGTTCGCCGCCAGTTGCTCCAGATCCAACACCTGATACTTCCATAGCGTTGGCGATCCTTTTCGGCAGAAGGTAAACGCGGCAGGACTTGAGACGGCGATAATACCAGCGTCGTCGATATTCAGTTTTTTCAGCGTTTCCGTGGCGGACCTGGTGAAGTCCAGGTCGAAGAGTGGAGTCACCCCAGTAGCAAAAGCCGCGATCGAAACCAATAGGCTGCTCAAGACGCAGATGGCTGAAATGTTCAAGGCAGGGTTTCCTTTTTTCCATTGTTTTTTGATTTCGCCGCTCGGTTCCAACCTGTTTGATGAGTTCCAGTACGCTGCTGGCCCCCCGATAACGGATGGTATTGCGGACAAAACCCCGGAGAGTGAAAAGAGAAAGGGAGGGCATCCATTGCCCTCCCCTCCGTGGTTCACGCTCCCTGCGACAGTCCTTATCAGGACCTCAAGAGGCCAGAATGAAGTCTGTGGCCGAGAGGGTGTTTGGATCTCCCACACCTACCAGGGTGATGTTGCCAGCTCCGAAGCTGAGCATCGTATCCGCACCGAGATCGACGACGTTGAAACTACTGCCAAAGGTCGCCGCCGTGATGTTGAGCGCGGCGATATTGAGCAGATCCTGCCCTCCCGCAGCGTCGGTATCGAAGCCGAGGATCCGGTCATTGCCGAAGCCCGCGCCGAACACGAAGATATCGTTGCCACTGGCGGCATTCATCGTGTCGTTGCCGGCACCGCCCGCAACACTATCGTTGCCCGCACCACCATCAAGGTTGTCGTCGCCCAGGCCGCCCAACAATGTGTCGTTGCCGCCAGCACCGTTGAGGGTGTCATTACCCACCCCAGCGGTCATGACGTTGTTCGACGCGTTGCCGGTGCCGACGAAGTTGCCGACTCCGGTGAAGAGCAGATGCTCGGCATCGGCGCCCAGTGTGTAACTGTTCAGCGACGTCTGTACGGAGTCCTCACCGCTACCCGCCAGCTCGACCACCGCGTCCGCGGCTGAGTCGACGCGGAAGGTATCGTTGCCGACTCCACCTTCCATCCGGTCAGCCCCTGCAGCGCCATCAACGACGTCGTTGCCGCTGCCACCCAACAGCGTGTCGTTGCCAGCACCACCGTTGAGGCTGTCATTACCGGCCCCGGCGGTGATGATGTTGTTCAACGCGTTGCCGTTGCCGACGAAGTTGCCGGCTCCGGTGAAGAGCATATGCTCGACATTGGCACCCAGTGTGTAGCTGTTCAGCGTCGTTTGTACCGAATCGGCACCCTCACCCGTCACCTCGACCACCAGGTCCCCGGCGGAATCGACGCGGAAGGTATCGTTGCCGACTCCGCCGACCATTGCGTCATTACCCGCACCACCCGTGAGGACGTCGTTACCGGCTCCACCCATCAATGTGTCGTTGCCGCCGGCGCCGTCGAGGCTGTCATTGCCCGTTCCACCGGTCATGACGTTGTTCAACGCGTTGCCGTTACCGGTGAAGTTGCCGGTTCCGGTGAAGAGCAGATGCTCGACATTGGCACCCAGTGTGTAGCTGTTCAGCGTCGTTTGTACCGAATCGGCACCTTCACCCGCTGCCTCGACCACCAGGTCCCCGGCGGAATCGACGCGGAAGGTATCGTTGCCGACTCCGCCGACCATTGCGTCATTACCCGCACCGCCAGTAAGGACGTCATTGCCCAGACCACCCATCAATGTGTCGTTGCCGTCACCGCCGTTGAGGCTGTCATTACCCGTCCCGCCGGTGATGACGTTACCCAGCGCGTTGCCGTTGCCGGTGAAGTTGGCGGCACCGAGGTAGAGCAGATGCTCGACATTGGCGCCCAGTGTGAAGCTGGCCAGCGAGGTCTGTACGGAATCCGCACCCTCACCCGTCAGCTCGATCAGCACGTCCCCGGCTGAGTCGACGCGGTAGGTGTCGTTGCCGACTCCGCCCAGCATCTGGTCATTACCCGCACCGCCGTTGAGGAAGTCGTTACCGTCCTCACCATTGATGAAGTCGTTGCCGTCTCCGCCACTGAGATTGTCGTCGCCGATGCCACCAAACAACTGGTCGACACCGCCCTGGCCAATGAGCGTATCGTTCCCGCCCAGGCCAAACAGCACATCGCTACCCGCGGTACCGACGAGGCTGTTCGCCAGGGCGTCGCCCGTTTGCACCGCCCCCAGCAGCACGACCAGCGCCGTCGCCGCAGAGGTCACCGACTCCAGCGTACCGAAGCCATCGGTGTAGCGTGCAATCACCCGGATTTGCTGGTTGACTTGCGCCGCACCCGGGGTGAAGGTCGCAGCGGTCGCGCCGGCGATATTGGTGAAGGTAGTCCCGACACCTTGCTGCCATTGGTAGCTGAATGTGCCCAACCCGTCCGGATCGGCAATCCCGGCTGTCAGCGCGGTCAGCACCTGACCTTGAGTCGGTGTCGTATCGCTGACCAGCAACGCGCCTGTCGGTGCATCGTTGACATTGACCACCGGAGCCGTGGCGTCGGACGCAACGCTTTCGGCCACACCGAAGTCATCCACGTAACTGACCACCACGCGCACCTGATCGCCGACCTGGGCCTGACCAAGTGTGAGCGTGCTGGTGGTGGCTCCGACGATGTCGACGAAGGTAACCCCGTTGGTCTCCTGCCACTGGAAGGTGAACTGCGGATTGCTGAGGCCATCGACGTCGACGATGGTCGACGGGTCGGCGGTCAACACCTGGTTCTGCACCGCAAGCCCGAGGATGCCAGGCCCGGCAGTCGGTGTGTTGTTCGCTGACGAGTCGACGAACTCCAGCGTACTATTGCCATCCTGATACACCGCGCGAACGCGCAGGTTCAGACCGGCGACATCATCCGCCACCCGATAGGTGGTGCCCGTCACCCGCGATGCCTCGCCGGCGGCGATAATTGTGATGTCTTCATAGATGCCCGAACCGGCAATGGTTTCGACCTGCCAGTAGTAAGACACGGGACCGGTAATCGCGCCGGTCGGATTGGCTGCACTGACGCTGTCCGCGTCGCGTATCGACTGACTGCTGACGCGCAGCAGTTGGCCGGCGACAGGAGTGTCTTCACGCGCACCGGTGGTGGCATCGAGGATCGCCAGACGCCCCACAGGAGCGCTGTTCAAGGCGGCGCCAACACCGGAGGCCTGCATCTGGTCAGCGAACTGCAGACGCTCGATGCCCGTCAGGCGATCGACGCCATCACGCCCGGCCACCAGGTCGGTCACGATGACCGCGTTGCCCTCGACAGTGACGCTGTACTCCGATGCATTACCGGAGAACATCGCGGTGTCGAAGTTGTCAGTGCCGGTCAGAATCTCCCGCACGATGACCAACTGGCCCGGGTTGTAGGTACCGTTGAGCATGAACGGCACCAACGGTTCCATGGTGTCGAACGTGGCGATTTCCGCTCCGGTGCCATCAGCGTTTGCCCGTACGCTGATGCGTACGTTCAGCCACTTGTCACCATCGATGATGTCGTCACCGCCGCGACCTTCGATGAGGTCGCTGCCGCTGCCACCGAGGATGATGTTGCCACCGTCGAAGAACGTAGCTCCCGCTGGCAGCAGACCCGCCAGGCCGTTGATCAGGCTGATGTTGGTCAGCACACTGCCGGTTGCTCCCGAGGTGGGTAGCGAAGTCGCATCTTCACTATCGCCGCGCAGGAAGTCACCGTGGGACGAACCCGACAGACCTTCCATGATGTCGAAGCGCACCAGCGCCGATGCTCCCGAACCCGGCTGCGGAGGCACATCGAAGAAGCGGTCGCTGAAATCGACGCTCACGCCCTGGGCGAGCCCCTTGAAGGTCGCCCAGTCATAGCCCGAGCCGCCGATATAGCGGTCACCGAGGCCGAGACTGCCGACCATGATGTCGTCACCGCCTTCGCCGTTGAACTTATCGTTCTCGCTACCGCCGATGTAGACATCGTGACCGATTACCGGGTCGTTGCCGAGCGGGTCGAAGTTGTCGCCAGGTGCACCGTCCGAAGTGCCCTTCTCGATCCAGTCGTCGCCTTCGTTACCCATGTCCTGTTCGTTGGCTTTGCTGCCCAGGATAAAGTCGTTGCCCTGGCCACCAATGGCCTCGGAGGCGTCCTCACCGGTAATGATGAAGTCGTTGCCGAACCCGCCAATGAGCAGGTTGACGCCGTTGCCACCGTGCAGCACGTCGTTGCCGTCGCCACCCTGGACGTTATCGTCGCCGCCGGTGTCGGTGATGATGTCGTCGCCGGCGCCACCGCGCAACTGGTCGTTGCCGTCACCGCCTTCGATGCGATCGTTGCCGCCATCACCCCAGACCGTGTCATCGCCTTCACTGGCGATGAGGATGTCTGCGTTTTCGGTGCCACCCAGCACGATGTGCTCGTCACCTGTGTACTTGATGTAGTTGGTGTCCGCCCCCACGGTCAGCGGGTTGTCGCGGAACACCACCTGCGCGCCATTCGGGCCGAGCGGATCGACGGCGAGCAGACCTTCGTTGAACTGCCTGCCCTGGTCCACTTCCAGATAGAACCCCGGATCCGTGAACACCACGCCCGGCAAGTGCGTGGCCGAGGTGTTGGCCATGATCAGCTTGGCGAACGAGTTGCTTTCAAGTTCCGCATTCATCGACAGGCCAGAGGTACGCTCCAGATAGTAGAAGCGGTCGCCGTCCTGCAGTTTTTCCAGCTGGTTCTCGAACACGAAGTTGAACGTCGAGCCGAGCATGCCGCCGAACGGAGTTTTCTGTTCGGCAAGGCCGCCAATCCACATATCGATGGCATCGACACCAGTGATCGTCACGTTCCTCAGGTCGTCGGCAGTACCCAGTACCCCATCGCTACCGGCCAGCGTTACGTTGGCAAAGGCACCGGTGCTGTTGAGGAAGTCCAGGCGGTCAGCCGGCGCCCCCACACCACCGAATACCAGCGCCATAGCTGCAGCGCGTTTGCCTTCCAGTGTGGTCGCCGCCGTGATGGTGTCATGCGTGCCATAGGCCGCGATGAAGTTGATCAACGACTCCGGATGCTTGAGGTGCTGCACCAGGTCGACCCAGCTGTTGTAAGGCTTGAGTTGGGTGTCACCGGTTTGGCTGTAGATGTCGCGGCGGAACGCGTTGAGTGAAGGAATCCCCACGTCGCGGCCACGGGCGATGTTGATCGCCGGCAGGTCGAGCGGAAGGCCGAGCAGGTTATTGCGTAGCGCCTCGGTGACGAACTCGTCGATTTCGTTACCGGCTTGCCGGGTCACCCCACGGATGATCGCACTGGTCGCATCCTCTGGCGACACGCCACTGGCGGCGAACGCCAACGGGTTGAGGAACGCCGCGATCAAGCCCAGTTGCTGATCGGGGTTGGCGCTGCTCGGATCGCCTATCACGTTGAAGTCGATATCGTAGCGATCGACAGTCTCGGTCAGCATCGAGTGGCCAAACCGGTACACGGTGTGGGCGAACTCGGCGACGATCGAAGGATCGAGGTCGACGTCATAGACCTGGGTCGGTGCGAAGAACAGGTCGATGTTGGGCTGGATGGTCCGTGCAAACTCCTCGAACACCAGGTGCTGATACTGCATCTCGGTGCCGAACTTGGCAGCCTGGAACAAGCGCTCGCCATTCCACTGCAGCGCATCGAACTCAGCCTGGGTAGTTGGCAACGCGGCCACCGGAGTCAACAGCCACTCGTTGAGGAAGGCCACGTCACCCGAATCGAGCACGGTGTCCTTGGTCTGCGCAACCAGCCGGTTGTGCTCGGAGTGGAAGATCGCATGCACCGCGGTCAGGCCGATGTTTTCGTTGACCCGGCCGTCGCCGGCGATGTAGTGAGCGTCGAGCAGTTCGTTGTCATAGGTCAGGTTGTTGCCGCCCGGGCCAACGGGCTGCGCATTGCCGACAAGGGTGTCGGCATCCGCCTGCAGAACCCCGCCGGTAACGACCGGCACGGCGTTGTGGGCGATGTCGTTGAGGAAGGCATGGCTGGTGCGCACCGCGTTCACGAGGCTTACCGGATTGGCCGGATCGCCTTCGACAAGCGTAGTGACATCATCGGCGGTGCCGGCAATGCCATCCGCCCCGTTGTTGACCCGAATGACAACCTGCGGGAAGCCGTTCGGCCCCTTGATGAAGTTGCCATAGGCGTCAGTCGCCAGCAGCGGGCCGCTGTCGATATCGGCGTCGGTCAGATTGATACCCAGCACGTCGCGTGCCTGGGCCTTGACCACCTTCCAGGTTGCCATACCACCGATTTCAACGTCGTCAGCGGTGCCAAACGTGCCATCCGCCCCCAGGTCACGGTTAGTGATCAACCGGCCTGTCGCTACGGGGCCGCTGGCGGTAAGTTCATAACCGCGCAGGAACACCTGATGCGACGGGTGCGAGCTATAGGTCTGGTTCTGGTCCACGAACGGCGAGGTGGTGTTGGTGTGCTCATGGATGTCGTCGGCCGTGCCAAGAACGCCATCCGCCCCTGGCTGGTTGGTCGCGCGGGTCAGAACCATGAAGTTCGTCAGGCTACCTGGGACAAAGAGTGGATCATCCGGCTGAAGCGGAATGAAGACGGTGCCCGAACCACCTTTGGTCACCAGGTCCAGACCATGATCGAAGAACTGCCCGAAGAAGGTCATCCAGGCGTTGAACGGCGCGGACAATCCCGCATCCGACGTGGTGTTCTCGAACAGGTACACATCGCGGTCGTCGCCAGTACCGAACTGTCCATCCAGCCCGGGGCTGGCAACAATCTGTACACCTTCCTTGAGCACATCGTCGTTACCCACCGCGCCGAAGTTGAGCACACCGTCCAGGCCCGGGTCGAATGCCGTGGCATAGGCCGCCGGGTTGTTCGCTGTCTGATCGACGATCAGGTTACTGATGGTGCGCGGCTGCGAGTCGATCACAAGGCCGTTGTTCTGCGCATACGACGTTCCCCCTTCCGCCGGATTGAAGACCGGATCGCCCACGCGCGGGAAGAGGTTATCGGCGGCGCCAAACTCGGTGTTGTCAATGCCGTTGAGGTTCATCAGGTTGTTGCTTGACCCGTCGACCGTACGCAGGCCCAGCGGCGCGCGGATGTTCGGGAGCAGCGAGAGGATGTCCTGACCGGCCGCATCAGCCTCGGCAATCTTGATCTGGTCAAGAATGAAGTTGAGGTCGGAGCGGACCATGTTAAGACCGGCGCCACCCGCGGTGGCATCGACTACAGGTACCTGCGCCGTTGGCGTAACCGGTGCACCGGCAACGATGGCAGCCGTCGGCGTGGAGAACAGGATCTCCGTGGTGCCGTGACCGTCCTGATAGATCGCCTTGACCCGCAACGACAACCCGGCGAGGTCAGGAGAGACCTTGAACGCGGTGCCGTCGGCGCTTTGGAACGCCAGGTCGCCAGCCGGCAACAGGATGATATCCTCGAATATGCCAGTGCCTGGTTCGGCCTCGAATTGCCAGATGTAGGACACCGAGGAGTTGGTGATCAACCCCTGCGGATTACCCGCCGCGACGTTGTCGTCATCGCTCACCCCGGCCACACTGACAGTCAGTAAATCGCCCACGGTGATCGCGCCGCCGTTGCCATCCGAGACAGTCGGACTGCCATCCGGTTGGGCATTCTCCCCCGCCACCAGCACTTGCTGGTTATCGGCGAACTGCAGGCGTTCGATATTCAACAGGGTATCGGTGCCGTCGCGACCCGCTACGCTATCGGCCACTGTCCAGACATCGTCCGTCACATCGTCCGTGCCACGGTCGTCGACAGTCACCGCATACTCGGCTTCAAGCCCGGAGAAAATGGCGGTATCGAAGGCCGCCCCGCCCGTCGAGGTGCCGGGCATGATTTCCCGCACGGCCTTGAGCTGACCTGGGTTGATGGTGCCATCCAGCATCAACGGGATCATATCGACCATGCTGTCGAAGCTGGCGATTTCAGGGCCGGTATGGTTGACGTCTGCCGGGTCATAAACGGCAATCCTGACGTTGATCCATTTGTCGCCGTCGATCAGGTCATCGCCACCGCGGCCCTCGATCAGGTCGCTGCCATCACCGCCGAGGATGATGTTGCCAGTGGCAAAGCCGGTGGTCGGCAGTCCGGCATCGGCCAGGAACTGGTCCAGACCGCGGATCAACGCCACATTGGTCAGCGCACTGCCCGTGGTACCACCGTGGTTGATGATGGTGTCCGCATCGACATTATCGCCTTTGAGCACATCGCCGAAACTTGAACCGGACAAGCCCTCGACCTCGGCAAAACGGTCGAGAATCGAGGCCGGCGAGGCGCCCACCGGATTGAATATGCCGGCATTCTGGTTGGGTGTATTGCCATGCGGTTGCGCCAGCGCGGCCATGGTCAGGTCAGCGGTCACGCCGATCCTGTCATTTTTGTAGGTCACCCAGTCGAAACCGGACATGCCTTCCATCTTGTCCTGGGCATCGCTGCCCACAAAGATGTCATCGCCACCCTCGCCGATCATTTCGTCGAAGCCACCGCCACCGATAAAGATGTCGTTGCCGATCACATCGTCATTGAGCAACGGCGAGGCGTTATCGCCAGGCGCACCGTCCTGGGTGCCCTTCTCGATCCAGTCATCACCTTCGCCACCCATAGGTGGCAGGTTGGTCTTGGCACCGAGTATGAAGTCGTCACCCTGCCCGCCAAAGGTCAGGGAGATGTCTTCCGTGGTGATGATGAAGTCCTGGCCATCGCCACCCAGGATCAGGTTGCCTCCGGCAAGCATGCTGCCAGCGATGATCACATCGTTACCGTCATTGCCTTCCAGACGGTTGTCGCCGAACGAATCGCTGATGATGTCATCACCCGCGCCGCCCAGTACCGCATCGTTCCCGGCACCGCCTTCAAGGCGGTCGTTGCCGCCGTCGCCGTAAAGGGTGTCATCGCCCTCACCGGAAATGATGATGTCATTGCCGGCAGTGCCGCCCATGACGATATGGTCTTCACCGGTGTACTGCAGATAATTGGTGTCCGGACCCACGGTGTCGGGGTTGTCGCGAATCACCAGCGACACGACTTCCACGCCATTGATCATGATACCGCCGGTCGGATCGGCACGGCCATCCACGCCAAGGCCGGTGAACTGGGCGGTCTGATCCACCTCAAGGGTGAAGGTTGGCGTCAGGAACACGGTGTTCGACAGGTGGGTGACATCGGTGTTGAGCATGATCAGCTTGGCAAAGGAGTTGTTTTCCAACTCGGAGCCGAAGTTCAGGCCCGCGGTACGCGCCAGGTAGTAGAAGCGGTCGCCGTTCTGCAACGCCTCCATCTGGGTTTCAAACACAAAGTTGAACGTCGAGCCGAGCATGCCGCCGAACGGCATTTTCTGTTCGGCGAGGCCACCGACCCAGAAGTCGATGTCGTCGACGCCCGTGACCGTCACACCGGTCAGGTCATCGGCAGTACCCAGTACCCCATCCGCGCCGGCCTGGGTTACGTTGGCGTAGGCACCGGTGCTGTTGAGGAAGTCCAGGCGGTCAGCCGGCGAACCCGCACCGTTGAATACCAGCGCAAAGGCTGCAGCGCGTTTGTCTGCCAGCGTGGTCGCCGCCGTGATCGTGCTATGCGTGCCATAGGCCGCGATGAAGTTGACCAGCGACTCGGGGTGCTTGAGGCTGTCTGCCAGGTCAGCCCAACTGATGTACGGCTTGAGTTGGCTGTCGCCGGTGGATGCGTAAAACTCGCGACGCGCCTCATTCAAGGTGGGGATGCCCGTGTCGCGACCACGTGCCAGGTTCAGGGCCGGCAAATCGAGCGGCAGACCGAGCAGGTTGTTGCGCAACGCTTCGGTGACGAACTCATCGATCTCGTTGCCGACCTGGCGGGTAACACCGCGAATGATTGCCCCTGCCGCCTGGTCCGCAGTCACCCCGCTGCTGGCGAACGCCAGCGGGTTGAGGAAGGCCGCGATCAGACCCAGTTGCGAGTCCGGGTTGGTGGGGTCAGTGAGCAGCGGATTGAACGCGGGGTCGAAGCGATCGACGGTCTCGGTCAACATCGAGTGACCGAAGCGATACACCACGTGGGCGAACTCGGCGAGGATTGCCGGGTTGATCGAAGTGTCATAGCCGGTGGGCGCGAGAAACTCGTCGATCTGTGGCTGAATGGTCCGCCCGAACTCTTCGAACACCAGGTGTTGGTACTGCATCTCGGTGCCGAACTTGGCGGCCTGGAACAGGCGTTCGCCGTCCCACACCAACGCCGCAATCTCGGCGGGTGTAGTCGGTATCGCGGCCACGTCGTCCACCAGCCACTCATTGAGGAAGGCCAGATCGCCTGCGGCAATGATGGTGTCCTTCGATTGCTGAACCAGACGGTTGTGCTCGGAGTGGAACACATGGTGCACGGTGGTCAGGCCAATGTTCTCGTTGACCCGGCCGTCGCCGGCAATATAGTGGGCGTCGAGCAGTTCGTTGTCATAGGTCAGGTTGTTGCCGCCAGGGCCAACGGGCTGCGCATTGCCGATAGCGATGTCGGCATCCGCCTGCAGAACCCCGCCGACGACGACCGGCGCGGCATTGTGGGCGATGTCGTCGAGGAAACCATGCCCGGTGCTCACGGCATTGGCCAGACTGATGGGAGCTGCCAGGTTGCCTTCGACCAGTTGAGTGACGTCATCAGCCGTCCCGGCGATGCCGTCAGCACCGTTACTGACACGAATCACCACCTGCGGCATGCCGTTCGGCCCGCGGATGAAGTTGCCGTACGCATCGGTTGCCAGCAATGGCACGTTGTGCACATCGGCGTCGGTCAGGTTGATGCCCAGAATGTCACGGGCCTGGGCCTTGACCACTGCCCAGGTCGCCATGCCGCCATTTTCGCCGTCGCCATCATCGGCCGTGCCGAACCGGCCATCCGGGCCGAGGTCGCGGTTGGTAATCAAGCGCCCCGTTGCAACAGGATCGCCCGCCGCGTTGATGACGTACTCGCGCAGGAACACCTGGTGCGAAGGGTGCGAGGCGTAGGTCTGGCTTTGGTCGACGAACGGCGAGGTGGTGTTGGTCTGGCCATCATCGGCCGTGCCGACTACTCCGTCCGCGCCGGCGGTATGCACTGCGCGTGACAGCACCATGAAGTTGGTCAGGCTGCCCGGGACGAACAACGGATCGTCCGCCTGCAGCGGAATGAACACGACGTCGGTAGTGCTCTTGGTGACCAGGTCGAGACCGTGATCGAAGAACTGGCCGAAGAAGGTCATCCACGAGTTGAAGCTGGCGGTCAGGCCGACGTCCGGCGACACGTTGGGCATGAAGAACACGTCCTTGTCATCGGCCGTTCCGAACACGCCATCCAGTCCGGGGCTGGTGACTATCTGTACGCCATCCTTGAGTACGTCGTCATTACCCACCGTGCCGAAGTTGAGTACACCGTCCAGGCCCGGGTCGAACGCTGAGGCATAGGCCGCCGGGTTGTTGGCGGTCTGGTCGACGACCAGGTTACTGATAATCCGTGGTTGCGGGTCGATCACCGTCCCTGTTCCGGCGTACTGCGCCGATAGAAAGGAAGGATCGAGCAGGCGTGGGAAGTCAGCGTCCGCGGCGCCAAAATCACTCTGGCCGGTGACCAGGTTGTTGAAGCTGCCATCGACGGTACGCAGGCCGAACGGCACCTGGGTATTGGGAAGCAAATCAATGAGGCTGGTGCCGGCGGCATTCGCCTCGGCGATAAAGATTTGCTTGAGGATGAATTCCAGGTCCGACTTGTTGAAATTGGCCATTTTGGATTGCCCTCGATCTGTCTGGTTAAAGGCGCGGGACGAGAAAATCCTCCCGCGCCAAGTCAAGTGATGGCTTGCGCAGTTTGTTGGTTATGTTTTTTTGCGAGAGCTGGCGTTACCCGGGACCCGGGATTCGCGCCTGGAATTCGCGATATGAATTGCTCGCCGGGCGATCAGGCAGAGCGGATTCGAGCCCTGGGCGGGCCATGGAATCTGGAAGTGAAGGCGAACGTCCTGGACAGCCCCTTCCCTCTGCAAAACAACGAAATGATCGACATGGTTCTGCTCCTCCCGGGAAATCACTGCGCCCTGCGTTGCCAAAACGATGACAGGCTTCAGGCGGGCGGGCCCCCCGATAACTAAGACTAAAGTTCCATAGCAAAACTTTGTCAATATTACGTCATTAAAACAGACGACCGGTGACAAGCCACCCAACTAACTGTTTTTTAAGGACATATAGAAAGTTGTGTTCTGGTATAGAGCGAAATGTTATTTCGGAGTGATTCATCGCCACCTACGCTGCTGCATAAGGGAGCAACGCAGCGATTTCGGAAGACTCGCCCCCCCCATATAGAGCGACCAGCCTGCGTGTCCATAAGTTGTTGACGGGACTACATTTACTGTTAGCTGTTGCGCCCCAAGGGCAATCGGCTTTTCGCAGTGGGAGGATCAAAATGCCCAAGCAGTCGAGCATTCGTTCAGAACTGGCCGACGCGCTCTTTCGTCTGCGCCGCAGCTTTTATTTGCTGGCAGCGTTCAGCGGCGTCATAAACGTCATGATGTTGACGCCAGCTATTTATATGTTGCGGGTCTATGATCGAGCCTTGGTCAGTCGCAACATCACGACGCGGGCGATGTTGACGGTCCTGGTGGTGGGTCTGTTCCTGCTGATGTCCACACTGAAAATGATCCGCACCCGCGTACTGATCCGGGTCGGCAACTGCCTCGACATGGACCTCAACCGACGCATTTTCACCGAGGCATTCGAGCGCAACCTGAGCTGCTCCGGAGGTAATCTGGCCTAGGCCCTGCAAGATCTCGCCCAGGTTCGTCAGTTCGTCACCGGCAACTCCCTGTTCGCTTTCTTCGATGCACCGTGGACGCCGATCTACCTGCTGGTCGCCTATATGATCCACCCACTGCTCGGACTGCTCACCCTGATCGGCTCGCGATTCTGGTGGCCCTGGCTTGGCTCACCGAGACGGCGACGCAGAAGCCGCTGGCCGAAGCCAATCAGGCCGCCCTCTCCTCCGCCCAGTACGCCAACAACAACCTGCGCAATGCCGAGGTCATCGAGGCCATGGGCGGGCCGGCTCAACGAGATGCTGCACGACTATCCGCGCCGGCCACCGAGCATGTCGCTGCAGCGTCCACAGGGCATGCTGGCGGTGGAGAATGTGTATGCCGGTGCCATGGACCTCAAACAAGCCTGGGATCTATTGCAGTTCCAGGGCCCTATCTACCAGGCCTCCGTGCATGAAAAGCAGGCCGGCGAGGAAAACCGTGCCATTGGCACAGCCGGCCCGCTACCGCAGATCAATGCCTCAGCCTACGACAACAAGGTCAATGGCTCTCAAAGCCAGAACGGCATCGACAGAGATCTCCACTACGACTCAAAGGGCGCTAACGTGCGCCTGCGCCAGCCGCTGTTCAACAAACAAAAGATGGCCGAATACCGCGCGCGTGCTGTCTCCAGCTCTTGATGGATTTCACCGAGATCGTCAAAGCTCTTGACCACCTCCGCCGCCCGATTGAAGGCAGAACGATCATCCAGCACCAGTTCGCGGAAGATCGAATCAATGTCGGTCAATTGCTTGATGCCTGCGGCACGGTTCAGTAGGGAGAATGCGTTGTCGCCTACTTGGAACAAGGCGCGCCCCCCGCGCGAGATACTCTTTTCGAGTCCCATGCAGCCAGAAGTTTTGAACATTCTTCTCGATTCGACCCAGGCCGCGCTTACCCTCATCGTGATAAGCGACGAGCCAAGACTCCAGAGTTTGCTCAGGGTTTTCCGTGACAATCCCTCAAAGCAGGCGCTGTTTCAGGCAGTGATTGAGGATGAGATTAGAAACAGCAGCGAAATGCTGGCTGGTGGACAAAACGCATCAGGCGACCAGCTGGAGCAATGTTTACGCAACTACCTAAGTACCTTTCATGTCCTTCATCCAGAAGAAGGTTGTGTCCTTCCAGCCTTGGGTGGAGAGATTACGCGCGCCGAACCGGAGGTACGGGTGGCCGTCGAAAAAGGCCTGAAGCAAATATAGAAAGCCTGGGCCGATCGTCTCGGTAGCCCTGATGCGGCATGGGCCGTCATCGCTCAATGTGTGGGAGCGCTAGTCCTGTCCCGAGCAGTCGAGAAAGAACGAACTCGCAAGGACATCATTGCCCCGACCCGCAAAGCTATTGAAAAGAGCTATTTCACGCCGGAAAAATAGAAGAACGTCTCCGATTATGCGAGAGCAGCTCGCAACGTCATGATCATCGCTATCGCTGCAAAACCCTGGTCGATTCAGCCCTCCCTGAATTCCCACACCGAATGCATTCATGAGGCAATTGAGTGAAAGGAGAAAGGGAGGGCATCCATTGCCCTCCCCTCCGTGGTTCACGCTCCCTGCGACAGTCCTTATCAGGACCTCAAGAGGCCAGAATGAAGTCTGTGGCCGAGAGGGTGTTTGGATCTCCCACACCTACCAGGGTGATGTTGCCAGCTCCGAAGCTGAGCATCGTATCCGCACCGAGATCGACGACGTTGAAACTACTGCCAAAGGTCGCCGCCGTGATGTTGAGCGCGGCGATATTGAGCAGATCCTGCCCTCCCGCAGCGTCGGTATCGAAGCCGAGGATCCGGTCATTGCCGAAGCCCGCGCCGAACACGAAGATATCGTTGCCACTGGCGGCATTCATCGTGTCGTTGCCGGCACCGCCCGCAACACTATCGTTGCCCGCACCACCATCAAGGTTGTCGTCGCCCAGGCCGCCCAACAAGGTGTCGTTGCCGCCAGCACCGTTGAGGGTGTCATTACCCACCCCAGCGGTCATGACGTTGTTCGACGCGTTGCCGGTGCCGACGAAGTTGCCGACTCCGGTGAAGAGCAGATGCTCGGCATCGGCGCCCAGTGTGTAACTGTTCAGCGACGTCTGTACGGAGTCCTCACCGCTACCCGCCACCTCGACCACCGCGTCCGCGGCGGAATCGACGCGGAAGGTATCGTTGCCGACTCCACCTTCCATCCGGTCAGCCCCTACAGCGCCATCAATGACGTCGTTGCCGCTGCCACCCAACAGCGTGTCGTTGCCAGCACCACCGTTGAGGCTGTCATTACCGGCCCCGGCGGTGATGATGTTGTTCAACGCGTTGCCGTTGCCGACGAAGTTGCCGGCTCCGGTGAAGAGCATATGCTCGACATTGGCACCCAGTGTGTAGCTGGTCAGCGTTGTCTGTACGGAGTCCGCACCGTTACCCACCACCTCGACCACCAGGTCCCCGGCGGAATCGACGCGGAAGGTATCGTTGCCGGCGCCGCCGACCATCGCGTCATTACCCGCACCACCCGTGAGGACGTCGTTACCGGCGCCACCCATCAATGTGTCGTTGCCGCCAGCGCCGTCGAGGCTGTCATTACCCACCCCACCGGTCATGACGTTGTTCGACGCGTTGCCATTGCCGACGAAGTTGCCGGTTCCGGTGTAGAGCAGATGCTCGACATTAGCGCCCAGTGTGTAGCTGACCAGCGAGGTTTGTACGGAGTCCTCACCGTTACCCGCCACCTCGACCACCAGGTCCCCGGCGGAATCGACGCGGAAGGTATCGTTGCCGGCTCCGCCGACCATTGCGTCATTACCCGCATCGCCATTGAGGACGTCGTTGCCGGCGCCACCTATCAATGTGTCGTTGCCGGCGCCGCCGTTGAGGGTGTCATTACCCCCTCCACCGGTCATGACGTTATTCGACGCGTTGCCGGTGCCGACGAAGTTGGCGGCTCCGAGGTAGAGCAGATGCTCGAGATTGGCGCTCAGTGTGAAGCTGGCAAGCGTGGTCTGTACGGAATCCTGACCCTCACCCGTCAACTCGACCACCAGGTCCCCGACTGAATCGACGCGGTAGGTATCGTTGCCGGTTCCGCCCACCATCTGGTCATTACCCGCACCGCCATTGAGGAAGTCGTTGCCCGCGTCACCATTGAGAATGTCGTTGCCGCCCAAGGCGTTCAGGATGTCGTTGCCAGCACCTCCGCTGGCCACGTCGTCGCCTGCCGTACCGGTCCATACATCGACACCGGCGGTACCGACAAACAGATCACCGACCACTGTCGTTGCGGCAGAGGTGACTTGCTCAAGTGTGCCCAGGTCATCGGTGTAACTCGCGACGACACGCAGTTGCTGACCGACCTGCGCCTGGCCGGGCGTGAAGGTCGTGCCCGTTGCGCCGGCAATATCGGTGAAGATCGCACCGATCCCCCCCGCCTGCCACTGATGGGTAATCACCGAAGTCGTGGTCCCGTTGGCGTCGGTGAACGCATCCGTAGCGGTCAAGGCCGAGCCTTCCGTCGGGGTCGTATCGCTGATCAGCACCGTGCCAACCGGCAGGACGTTGACGGGGCTGCCGCCGAGCGGTGCAGTTGGCGCGGTCTGCGCCGAGAATATGCTTTCCAGCACGCCGTGGCCGTCCTGATAGATGGCCCTGACGCGCAGCGCCAGCCCCAGTTCAGCCGCGGTCACCGTGAAGGTCGAGCCGGTGGCGGTTCCTAGCCCCCCTCCGAGCGCAATACCAATGTCGTCGAAGATACCGGTGCCTGGGTCCGTTTCAACCTGCCATACGAAGGCGATGGGACCGGGGATCGCACCGCCTACAGTGACATTGTCCGCATCGCTGACGGTGTCGGCCAACACCGTCAACACTTGGCCAACGGCCGGCGTGCCATCGCTGATCCTCAGCAATCCCACCGGCTCGGCGTTCAAGCCCGCCACCAGGACCCGCGACTGATCGGCGAACTGCAGCCGCTCGATACTGCTGAGCCTGTCAGTACCGTCCCGACCAACGACGCTGTCGGCCACGGTGACCGTGCCGTCGACGTTCTCGATGACGGTGTAGTCGGCCAGAAGGCCGGTGTACAGGGCCGTGTCGAAGGAATGGCCAGGGTTAAGGGGGTCAGGCGCATCCGTCAGGATCTCACGGACGGCAACGAGTTGGCCGGGGTTGTAAGTGCCGTTGAGCATGAGCGGCTCCAACTGGACCATGCTGTCGAACGTTGCGATCTCCGGACCTGTGCCATCAATGTTCTGCCGCACGCTGATACGTACGTTGAGCCACTTGTCACCGTCGACCAGGTCATCGCCACCACCACCTTCGATGATGTCGCTGCCGCCGCCGCCGAGGACGATGTTGCCGGCGCCGAACTGATCGTCTGCCGTGCCCACAATGCCATCCGGGCCGGCTGCTGCGGTGCCGACGAACGAGCGCAGGCCGCTGACCAGGTCGAAGTTGGTGAGCACGCTGCCCTGAGCACCGGCAGCCGCGATCACGGTGGCATCGGCATCATCGCCACGCAGGATGTCGCTGAAGTGCGATCCCGTCAGACCTTCCACCAGTTGGAACCGAGCCACGGTTGCGGCCAACTCCGGCAGTGGCGGCGCGATAGCGATCTCGGCGAGGCCCAGGTCGATGGACACGCCGAACGGGTCGTCCTTGAAGCCGGCCCAGTCGTAACCGGAGCCACCCAGGTAACGATCCCCCGCACCGCCGTTGCCGAACATGATGTCGTCGCCACCTTCGGCCATGAATCTATCGGGCGCGCCGGTGCCGATGAAGATGTCGTTACCGCGTATCAGGTCGAGCCCGTTCGGGTCGAAATTATCGCCGGGAGCACCATCGGCGGTTCCCCTCTCGATCCAGTCGTCACCTTCGTTACCCATCAGTTGTTCGTCGGCGAGACTGCCCATGATGAAGTCGTCGCCCGCGCCGCCGAAGACCTCCGAGGAGTCCTCGCCGGTGACGACGAAGTCCTTGCCGGAGCCGCCGAGGTTCAGATTCACGCCGTTGCCACTGTGGATGACGTCGTTGCCGTCGCCGCCATGAATGGTGTCGTCGCCACCCATGTCGGTGATGATGTCGTCGCCGTCGCCCCCGACCATGAAGTCGTTGCCGAAGCCACCTTCGAGGCGGTCATTGCCACCGTCGCCATAGAGCGTGTCGTCGCCGTCGCCAGAAACGAGAATGTCATTGGCGGCCGAGCCACCGAGCACCACATGGTCTTCGCCGGTGTACTGCAGGTAGCTGGTATCAGGGCCGACCGTCGCAGGGTTGTCCCGAATGACCAGCGGCGTAAGGAGGATGCCGCCGACAGGGTCGGCATTACCGGGCAGGTCGTCGACGGTGCCCACGATGCCGTCCGGACCGGCAATCACACTCGCGTTGAACTGCCTGGTCGGGTCGACCTCCAGGGTAAAGGCCGGAGTCAAGAACATGACGGCTGGGAGGTGGGTCGCATCGGTGTTGGCCATCACCAATCTCGCGAACGAGTTGTTCTCCAACTCGGTGACGAAGTTCAGCCCCGCGTTGCGTTCCAGGTAGTAGAAGCGGTCAGCGTTCTGCAGCTTCTCCATCTGGTTCTCGAACACGAAGTTGAAGGTCGAGCCGAGCATGCCGCCAAACGGCATTTTTTCCTCGGCAAGGCCGCCGATCCAGAGGTCGATGTTGTCCAGACCGGTAATGGTGACGCCGGTCGGGCCACTCGCCCAGGCGCCGGTGCTATTGAGGAAGTCCAGCCGGTCCGCCGGCTCGCCGACGCCGCCCAACACCAGGAGCGAGGCCGCGGCGCGCTTCCCGTCGAGCGTCGTGGCGCTGGTAATGGAGGCGTGCGTGCCATAGGCGGCGATGAAGTTGATCAGCGATTCCGGGTGCTTCAGGTGTTGCACCAAATCGGCCCAGCTGATGTAGGGCTTCAGGTTGCTGTCGCCGGTCGCGGTGTAGAACTCACGACGCGCCTCGTTCAAGGTCGGAAGCCCGGTATCACGGCCGCGCGCGATGTTGATGGCGGGCAGGTCGAGCGGCAGGCCCAGCAAGTTGTTGCGCACCGCTTCGGTGACGAACTCATCGATCTCGTTGCCGACCTGGCGCGTCAAGCCGCGGACGATGGCACCGGCCGCCTGTTCCGGGGTCGGGCCGCTGGCCGCAAACGCCAGCGGGTTGAGGAAGGCCTGAATCAGGCCGATCTCGCTCGAGGCGAAGTTGGGGTCCAGCCGGTCAATGGTCTCGGTCAGCATCGAGTGGCCGAGGCGGTAGACCGCGTGCGCGAACTCGGCGACGATCGCCGGGTCGATCTCGGTTTGATAATTCTGGTGTTCGCCAAGGAAGGGATCGATGTTCGGCTGAATGGTACGCGCGAACTCTTCGAACACCAGGTGCTGGTACTGCATCTCGGTACCGAATCTCGCCGCCTGGAACAGGCGCTCTCCGTTCCAGTGCAGGGCAGCGATCTCAGCCGCGGTTGTTGGCAACACCAACAATTGGGCATCAGGCATCAGCCACTGGTTCAGGAAGTTGACATCGTTGGAGGCGATGGCCACATCCTTGGTGTGCTGGACCAGACGGTTGTGCTCCGAGTGGAAAATCGCGTGGACGGTGGTCAGGCCGATGTTCTCGTTGACCCGGCCGTCACCGGCGATGTAGTGCGCGTCGAGCAGTTCGTTGTCGTAGAAGCCTGCGGCTACCGGTCCGCCGGCAACGAGATCGGCATCGGCCGTCAGTGGCGCACCGGTCTGGCTGTCCACCGGAACGGCGCTGTGGGCGATATCGATGAGGAACTGGTGGCCGGTGCGCACGGCATTGACCAGGCTGATCGGCGCAGCAGGATTACCCTCGACGAGAACATCATCGGCGGTATCAGCAATACCATCCGGGCCCCTCATCATGACCATCGGGAAGCCGTTCGGGCCCTTGATGAAATTGCCGTAGGCGTCGGTGGCGAGCAGCGGCACGTTGTCGAAGTCGGCATCGGTAAGATTAATGCCAAGCAGATCGCGCGCCTGCGCCTTCACCACTTTCCAGGTGGCCATCCCACCGATTTCGACGTCGTCCGCAGTGCCGAACAGGCCATCGGCGCCCAGGTCACGATTGGTGATCAGCCTGCCGGTCGCCACCGGATCGCCGGCGGCATTGAACTCGTAGGCGCGCAGGAACACCTGGTGCGAAGGGTGCGAGGTATAGGTCTGGTTCTGGTCGACGAACGGCGTGGTGGTGTTTGAAGCCTCGTGGATGTCGTCGGCGGTGCCGAGGATGCCATCAGGCCCTGGCAGGTTGGTGGCCCGCGTCAGCACCATGAAGTTGGTCGGGCTGCCCGGAACGAACAGCGGATCGTCCGGCTGCAACGGGATGAACACCGTGCCGCTGCCGCCCTTGGTCACCAGGTCGAGGCCGTGGTCGAAGAACTGACCGAAGAAGGTCATCCACGGGTTGAACGGCGCGGACAGACCCACGTCCGGCGACTGGTTAGGCATGAAAAAGGTCTGGAAGGTCGTGCCGTCGGTACGGGTTCCAGTAATGACCTGCGCACCGTCCTTCAAGACATCGTCAACCGTGCCGAGGATGCCATCCAGACCGGGATCGAACGTGGCCGCGACCGCCGCCGGGTTGCTGGCGGTGTTGTCGGCGATCAGATTGCTGATGGTCCGTGGCTGCGAGTCAGTCACCAGGCCGCTGGTCTGAGCGTAAGAGGTTCCCGCTTCCGCCGTATCGAACTGCGCCGGAACCAGTCGCGGGAAGAGCGTGTCGGCTGCACCGAACTCGGTCTGACCCGCCACCAGGTTGTTGAACGACCCGTCGACCGTGCGCAGGCCCAAAGGCAACCGTGCATTCGGCAGCAAGCCGAGGAGATCCTCACCGGCTGCATTCCTTTCCGAGATCAGAATCTGGTCGAGAATGAACTGCAGATCGGCCCGGATATAGTGCACACCCGTGCTGGCGACCGGAGTCTCGGCCGGCAGCGGGGCTGCCGGTGGCGGAGCAACGCCGGCTACGACCGCTGCGGTTGGAGCAGAGAACGCAGTCTCAAGCACACCATTTTGATCTTTGTAGACAGCCCTGACGCGCAATTCCAGCCCGGCGAGATCCGGGGTCACCCTGAAGGTCGGCCCGGTTACGTGCGCCAATGCTGCGCCCCCGTCCGCAAGACGGGTGATGTCCTGAAAGACGCCCGTACCCGGGACTGCTTCGAACTGCCAGTAGAAGGCGATCGGTCCGGTGATGGCACCGCCGGCGTTGTCGGCATCGGTCACGTCGGCAGCCGATACCCTCAGCAGTTGACCCGTGGTCGGCGTAGCGTCCGGGGTGTTGCTGGCAGCATCGAGTATGGTCAGCAAGCCCAGCGGGTCGTTGTTGAGCCCGACCCCGTCTGGCAGGGTGAGCGACTGATCATTGAACTGCAGCCGCTCGATATTGGTCAGGCGGTCGGTGCCGTCGCGACCGACGACGCTGTCGACCACGGTGGTCACGCCACCCACAGTGGTGACGGTATAGTCGAGCTGGTTGCCAGTGAACAAGGCCGTATCGAAGGCGGGGGCATCCGTCAGGATCTCGCGGACGATGACCAACTGACCGGGGTTGAAGGTGCCATCGAGCATGAACGGGATCATGGGCTCCATGCTGTCGAAGGTGGCAATCTCCGGCCCGGTTCCGTCAAGGTTCTGGCGCACGCTGATGCGCACATTCAGCCACATGTCGCCATCGATCAGGTCGTCACCGCCGCGGCCTTCGATGATGTCGCTACCACCGCCGCCGAGGAGGATGTTGCCCGCGCCGAACTGATCGTCTGCCGTGCCCACGATACCGTCCGGGCCGGCTGCAGCCGCGCCAAGAAACGCCCGCAGACCGTTGACGAGGTCAATGTTGGTGAGCACGCTACCTGGGACACCGGCAGTGGCGATCGTGGCCGCGTCGGCATCATCGCCGGTCAGCATGTCGCTGAACGCCGACCCCGACAGACCTTCCACCTGGGCGAACTTGGTATGCACGCCTGCAACCGAAGGCGACAGGGCCGATTGTTCGAAGGCGATGCGGCTCATGTCCACAGTCACGCCGAAATGATCATCCTTGTAGGTGGCCCAGTCGAAACCGGACATGCCCAACATCTTGTCCGGGCCCTCACTGCCGATGAAGATGTCATCGCCGCCTTCACCGATCATTTCATCGAAGCCGCCGTCACCGCTGAAGACGTCGTTGCCGCCGGTCAACTCTGCCAGCAAAGCCAGTGGCAGGTTACCGGCGAAATTGTCGCCGGGGGCGCCGTCCTGGGTCCCGACCTCGATCCAGTCGTCACCATCGCCGCCCATCATTTGTGCGTTCAGCCGGCTGCCGAGCATGAAGTCATCGCCGGCGCCGCCGAAGACCTCCGTAAAGTCGTCGCCGGTGACGATGAAATCGTTGCCGTCACCGCCGAGGATGATGTTGATGCCGTTGCCGCTGTGGATGACGTCGTTGCCGGCCTCGCCGTGAATGACGTCGTCGCCGCCCATGTCGGTGATGATGTCGTCGCCATCGCCCCCCTCGAGCTCGTCATTGCCGTAGCCGCCTTCGAGGCGATCATTACCGGCGTCGCCCCAGAGCGTGTCGTCGCCGTCGCCAGAGACGAGAATGTCATTGCCGGCGGTGCCGCCGAGCACGACATGGTCTTCGCCGGTGTACTGCAGGTAGTTGGTATCGGGACCGACCGTGTTGGGGTTGTCGCGGATGACCAGCGGCGTGATCTCGACGCCGTTGATCATCATGCCGCCAGTGGGATCGGTGTTGCCAGGCAGGTCGTCGACGGTGCCCACAATGCCGTCCGGACCGGCAATCACGCTCCGGTTGAACTGCCTGGTGGGGTCGACCTCGAGAGTAAAGGTCGGGGACGAGAAGATGAGCGCCGGGAGATGGGTCGCGTCGGTGTTGAGCATCACCATCTTGGCGAACGAGTTGTTCTCGAGCTCGCTCAGGAAGTTGAGTCCCTGGGTGCGGTGCAGGTAGTAGAGCCGGTCGCCGTTTTGCAGCTTCTCGAGCTGGTCCTCGAAGACGAAGTTGAAGGTCGAGCCGAGCATGCCGCCGAACGGCATTTTTTCCTCGGCCAGGCCGCCGATCCAGAAGTCGATGGCATCAACGCCGGTAATGGTTACCCCATTTGCCAGGTTGGCATAGACGCCGGTGCTGTTGAGGAAGTCCAGGCGATCCGCCGGCTCACCGACGCCGCCCAACACCAGGAGCGTGGCCGCTGCGCGTTTCGCGTCGAGCGTGGTGGCGCTGGTAATGGAGACGTGCGTGCCGTAGGCGGCGATGAAGTTGATCAGCGATTCCGGGTGCTTCAGGTGTTGCACCAAATCGGCCCAGCTGGTGTAGGGCTTCAGTTGGCTGTCGCCGGTGCCGGCATAGAATTCACGGCGCGCCGCGTTCAAGGACGGGATGCCGGTATCGCGGCCGCGCGCGATGTTGAGGGCGGGCAGGTCGAGCGGCAGGCCCAGCAAGTTGTTGCGCACCGCTTCGGTGACGAACTCATCGATCTCGTTGCCGACCTGGCGCGTCAAGCCGCGGACGATGGCGCCGGCCGCCTGTTCCGGGGTCGGGCCGCTGGTCGCAAACGCCAGCGGGTTGAGGAAGGCCTGAATCAGGCCGATCTCGCTGGAGACGAAGTTAGGGTCCAGCCGGTCAATGGTCTCGGTCAGCATCGAGTGGCCGAAGCGAAAGACCGTGTGTGCGAACTCGGCGACGATCGACGGATTGATTGTGTCATCGAAGTCAAGGAAGGCATCGACCTGCGGTTGAATGGTGCGCGCGAACTCTTCGAACACCAGGTGCTGATACTGCATCTCGGTGCCGAATTTCGCCGCCTGGAACAGGCGTTCACCGTTCCAGTTCAAGGTCGACAGATCAGCAGGAACAGCCGTGACGGGCGTCAGCAACCACTGGTTCAGGAACGTCAGGTCGCCGGCGGCCGCTGAGGCGAGGACCGTGTCCTTGGTCTGCTGGACCAGCCGGTTGTGCTCCGAGTGGAAGATGGAGTGGACGGTGGTCAGGCCGATGTTCTCGTTGACCCGGCCGTCGCCGGCGATGTAGTGCGCGTCGAGCAGCTCATTGTCGTAGGAGCCTGCGGCCACCGGGCCGCCGGCAACGAGGTCGGCATCGGCCGTCAGTGGCGCACCGGTCTGGCTGTCCACCGGGCTGGCATTGTGTGCGATGTCGATGAGGAACTGGTGACCGGTGCGGATCGCCAGCGATGCGTCGATCGGCGCCAGTGGATTGCCCTCGACCAAGCCGGTCGTGGTCACGATCTGCGCAAAGCCGTTCGCACCCCGAATGAAGTTGCCGTACGCGTCGGTCGCCAACAGCGGCAGGTCGAGGACGTCGAGATCGTCGAGATCGATGCCAAGCATGTCGCGCGCCTGCGCCTTCACCACTTTCCAGGTGGCCATGCCGCCGATTTCGACGTCGTCGGCAGTGCCGAACAGGCCATCGGCGCCCAGGTCACGATTGGTGATCAGCTTGCCGGTCGCCACCGGCTTGCCGGCGGCATCGAGTTCATAGGCGCGCAGGAACACCTGGTGCGAGGGATGCGAGCTGTAGGTCTGATTCTGATCGACGAATGGCGTGGTGGTGTTTGAAGCCTCGTGGATGTCGTCGGCGGTGCCGAGGATGCCATCGGGCCCGGGCAGGTTGGTGGCCCGCGTCAACACCATGAAGTTGGTCGGGCTGCCCGGGACGAACAGCGGATCGTCCGGCTGCAGCGGGATGAACACCGTGCCGCTGCCGCCCTTGGTCACCAGATCGAGGCCATGGTCGAAGAACTGACCGAAGAAGGTCATCCAGGGATTGAACGGCGCAGACAGACCCACGTCTGGCGACTGGTTAGGAATGAAAAAGGTCTGGAAGATCGTGCCGTCAGTACGGGTTCCAGTAACGACCTGCGCACCGGCCTTCAAGACATCGTCAACCGTGCCGAGGATGCCATCCAGACCGGGATCGAACGTGGCCGCGACCGCCGCCGGGTTATTGGCAGTATTGTCGACGATCAGGTTGCTGATGGTGCGTGGCTGCGAGTCGATCACCAGGCCGCTGGTCTGGGTGTAAGAGGTGCCCGCCTCAGCCGGGCGGAAGACTGGAGTGGTCATGCGCGGGAAAATGTTGTCGGCTGCGCCGAACTCGCTCTGACCGAATCTCAGGTTGTTAAACGTCCCGTCGACTGTACGCAGACCGAAAGCAAATTCCGGGTTCGGTATCAGGCTGGCGAGCGACTGGCCAGCAGTATCCGCTTCCGCGATGAAAATCTGCTGGAGAATGAACTCCAGGTCCGACTTGTTGAAATTGGCCATTTTGGATTGCCCTCGATCTGTCTGCACAAAGGCACGGGACGAGAAAATCCTCCCGCGCCCAGTCAAGTACTGGCTTACGCAGTTTGTAAGTCATGTTTTTTTGGCGAGAGATCTGGCGTTACCCGGGACCCGGGATACGCGCATGAAATTCGCGTAGAGAATTGCTCGCCGGTCGATCAGGCAGAGCAGATACGAGCCCTGGGCGGGCCATGGAATCTGGAAGTGAAGGCGAACGTCCTGGACAGCCCCGTCCCTCTGAAAAAGCACGAAATGAGCGACATGATTCTGCTCCTCTCGGGAGAACCACCGCGCCTTGCGTTGCCAAAACGATGGCAAGCTTCAGGCGAGGCGGACGCCCCCCCGATAACTAAGACTAAAGTTCCATAGCAAATCTTTGTCAATATTACGTCGCTAAAACAGACGACCGGTGTTTTTTCCTCACAACTATCTGTTTTTAAAAGACATATAGGCGGTTGAGTGCAGGTATAGAGCGAAATGTTATTTCGATTTGTTTCTCCGCCACCTACGCTGCTGCATAAGGGAGCAACGCAGCGATTTCGGAAGACTCGCCATCCATAGAGCGACCAGCCTGCGTGTCCATAAGCTGTTTACTGGACTACATTTACTGTTAGCTGTTGCGCGCCAAGGGCAATCGGCTTTTCGCAGTGGGAGGATCAAAATGCCCAAGCAGTCGAGCATCCGTTCAGAACTGGCCGACGCGCTCTTTCGTCTGCGCCGCAGCTTTTATTTGCTGGCAGGGTTCAGCGGCGTCATAAACGTCATGATGTTGACGCCAGCTATTTATATGCTGCAGGTTTACGATCGAGCCCTGGTCAGTCGCAACGTCACGACACTGACAATGCTGACTGTTCTGGTAGTAGGTTTGTTCTTGCTGATGTCCACGCTGGAAATGGTCCGCACCCGTGTACTGATCCGGGTCGGAAACTGCCTCGACATGGACCTCAACCGACGCATTTTCACCGCTGCATTCGAGCGCAACCTGAACCGCGCCGGAGGTAACCCGGCCCAGGCCCTGCAAGATCTCTCCCAGGTTCGTCAGTTCGTCACCGGTAACTCCCTGTTCGCTTTCTTCGATGCACCGTGGACGCCGATCTACCTGCTGGTCGCCTATTTGATTCACCCGATACTCGGACTGATCACGCTGATCGGCTCGCTGATTCTGGTGGCCCTGGCCTGGCTCACTGAAAAGGCGACGCAGAAGCCGCTGGCCGAAGCCAATCAGGCCGCCCTCTCCTCCAGCCAGTACGCCAACAACAACCTGCGCAACGCCGAGGTCATCGAGGCCATGGGCATGCTGCCGTCGATCAGCAAGCGCTGGTTCCAAAGCCATTTGCGCATTCTGGAAATGCAGACCCTGGCCTCAGACCGCGCCGCCTTGATCAGCAGCACCGGGCGCTTCGTGCGGATCACGTTGCAGTCACTGATCCTCGGCGCCGGCGCGCTGCTGGCGATCGAAGGCAAGATCACCCCGGGGATGATGATTGCCTGCTCGATCCTCACCGGTCGCGCGCTGGGTCCGGTGGAACAGGTCATCGCGTCGTGGAAGCAACTGCTCGGCTGCCGCTCGGCCTGGGGCCGGCTCAACGAGATGCTGCAAGACTTTCCGCGCCGGCCACCGAGCATGTCGCTGCAACGACCAATGGGCATGCTGGCGGTGGAGAATGTGTATGCAGGTGCTCCGGGTACCCCCAACACGATTCTGCGCGGAGTGAGTTTCAGCCTTGTCCCCGGTGAAAGCCTCGGCGTTATCGGCCCATCCGCCTCGGGCAAATCCACCCTCGCCCGCCTGCTGGTTGGCGTCTGGCCGACGCAGGCCGGCAAGGTGCGCCTGGACGGTGCGGACATATTCACCTGGAACAAGGGCGAGCTTGGCCCCTGGCTCGGCTACCTGCCACAGGACGTGGAACTGTTCGAGGGCAATATCGCCGACAACATTGCGCGCTTTGGCGAAGTGGACAGCGAAGCGGTCATCCGCGCCGCCAAGATCACTGGTGTGCACGAGATGATCCTGCGTTTTCCGCAGGGTTATGACACCCGCCTGGGCACCGATGGCAGCCCGCTATCCGGTGGCCAGAAGCAGCGCATCGCCTTGGCCCGCGCGCTGTATGGCGAGCCCAATCTGATCGTGCTGGACGAACCGAACGCCAACCTCGACGACGTCGGCGAAAAGGCCTTGGTCGATGCCCTGGCCGAACTCAAGGGCCGTGGCGCCACCGTCATTCTGATTTCTCACCGTCCCAACGTACTCTGTGCCGTCGATAAGGTGCTGATGCTGCGCGACGGCGGCGTGCAGATGCTCGGCACGCGCGATGAAGTATTCGCAGCGCTGCGCAAGGCCAGTGTGATCCCTGCAAGCGCGTCGACTCCACTGGCCTCCGTCAAAGCACGGGAGTGACCGATCATGCAACTGAGCCAACACACCGAGATGATTCAAGCCGATCCCAGGAGCGTGGTAGATCTGGACGTCGGTAAACCCGCGCGCTGGGGCGTGTGGCTGGTGCTCGCCGGTTTTGGCGGCTTCCTCCTGTGGTCCTGGCTGGCACCGCTGGATGCCGGCGTGGTAGCGACAGGCACGGTCAAAGTCACCAGTAATCGCAAAGCCGTGCAGCATCTGAGCGGCGGTACCGTGGAGGCCATCCTCGTTCGCGAAGGCGATCTGGTAACAAAGGGTCAGGAGGTGGTCCGCCTCGATTCGTTGCGTGCCCTTGCCGAACAGGGGGCGGTCAGCGCCCAGTACATCGTCAGCAAGACGGTGGAAAACCGTCTGGAAGCGGAACGTGACAACCGCGACGTGGTGAACTTCGATCCCGAACTGCTCAAGCGCTTCAAGGGTGACCAACGCCTGGAAGCCGCCATGGACCTGCAACAGCGCCTGCTCGATACACGGCGCGCCGGTCTCGCTGGCGAGATCAGCATCCTGAAGGAAAACCTGGCGGCGTCGGCAGTGCAGCTCAAGGGCCTGCAGCAGGTCTATAGCGCCCGTGCCTCGCAGATCAGTTTCCTCAACCAGGAACTGCAAGGCACCCGCGTGCTGTCGGCCGAAGGCTATGTGCCGCGCAACCGCCTGCTTGAGCTGGAGCGCAGCAATGCCGACCTCTCCGCCGGCCAGGCCGAGAACCTCAACAACATTGCCCGGGTGCGTAGCCAGACCACCGAAATCAAGCTGCGCATCCTGCAGCGCCAGCACGATTACCTGAAGGAAGTCGAATCGCAGTTGACGGAAACCGCCAAGGAAAACACCACCCTGGCCGACCGCTTGCGCGCCCTCGACTATGAAGTGACGCACACGGTGATTCGTTCGCCGATCGACGGCATGGTCCAGGCCCTGAGCATCGCCACCGTCGGCGGGATCATTCAGCCCGGCTTCAAGATCATGGAAATCGTTCCGCTCAACGAACCGTTGCAGGTCGACGCGATGATTCCCGTGCAGGCCATCGACAAGATGGCCCCCGGCCTGCCCGTGGACATTTCCTTCCCGGCCTTCAACCATGCCCAGACGCCTAACATCCCCGGACGCGTGATGACTATCTCCGCCGACCGCCTGATGGACGAGGAAAGCAAGCAGCCGTTCTATCTGGCCCAGGTGGAAGTCACCCCCGATGGCATGAGCCTGCTTGGCAGCAATCACATTCGCCCCGGCATGCCCGCCAGCGTCACCATCAAGACCGGCGAACGCAACATGATGAGCTATCTTCTTAAACCAATGCTCGAACGTGTGGACAGCTCATTCAAGGAACAATGAAATGGACCGTCATTGCCTGCTCTTCTGCCTGCTGGGGCTGGCCTTGCCGGCCAGCGCCATGGACCTCAAGCAAGCCTGGGACCTGTTGCAGTTCCAGGGCCCTATCTACCAGGCCGCCGTGAATGAAAAAAAGGCCGGCGGGGAAAATCGCGCCATCGGCAAGGCCGGCCTGTTACCGCAGGTCAACGCCTCGGCCTACAACAACAAGGTCAATGGTACTCAAAGCCAGAACAACATCGACAGAGATCTCCATTACGACTCCAAGGGCGCCAACGTGCGCCTGCGCCAGCCGCTGTTCAACAAACAGAAGATGGCCGAGTACCGCCAGGGTCAGCAACGTGCCGACTACAGCAATGCGGTATTCGATGCCAAGAGCCAGGACGCCGCGGTGCGCTTGGCCGAAAGCTATTTCGATGTGCTCCTGGCCAGCGAAACCATCACCCTGGCCAAGTCCAAGCTGAACGCCTTCGACGAACAACTCGCCTCGGCGAAACGGCGCCTGGAACTGGGGGCCGGCACCGTCACCGACGTCGACGAGTCGACCGCCCGCCGTGACCTCGCCGAAGCCGAACTGATCGAAGCGCAGGACAACCTGGTCAACGCGCGCCGCAAGCTCGAGGAATACATCGGTGAAACCCCCGAATCGCTGACCACCTTGCGTCCGAGCTTCGATACGCCACCACTGCTGCCAAGCAACCTGCAGGACTGGTTGGTCAAAGCCCAGACCGATAGCCCGCTGATCCATGCTCGCCGCTATAGCCGTGACCTCGCCGAAGAAGAAGTGAAGCGCGCCAGGGCCGGCCACTGGCCGACACTGGATTTCATCGCCGGCTACACCGCGGGTGAGAGCCAATCACTCTCCGAGCTGAATCAACGCAACCGCTACGGTTCGATCGGACTGGAAGTCAATTTCCCGCTGTTCAGCGGTGGCGGCGTCAGCGCTCTGACACGCCAGGCCAGCGCCAACAGCGACAAGGCCCTGGATGAACTCGACGCTGCGCGACAGGAAGTCATCACCGGAACCACCCGTGAGTTTCAAGGCATTCTGAGCGGTGCAAGACGCATTCGCGCGCTGGAGAAGGCCGTAGCGTCCAACGAACGCTCACTGGCATCTTCACGCAAGGGTTTCAAGGAAGGCGGCACCAGCACCAACTCGGACGTCCTCAATGCCGAAGAGCTGCTTTTCGTTGCGCGCCACGATCTGTTCGAGGCCAAGTTGCGCTATTTGATGTCGCGCCTGCGCCTGGCCTCCTCGGTGGGCAGCCTGGGCGACGACGATATCGACCAGATCAACAACTACCTCGGCCCGGAACTGCTGGTCACCAACTGACGCTCACCTGCCGGTCGGTCAAGCCACATGATGGCAGACCGGCGCCCCTCCTCCCAAGATCGCCATCCTGGTATTCATGGCCGCGTCGCGGCGCAGAAAGGCAGCCGCCGGCGAAAAAAACAGCCAACGCTTGAAATTTGCCCACTAAGGCCTTGATTCCCTTTATGCTCGAACCGGTTCCAGGCTGTAAACTGTTTCCCCATGCGCAAACTTTTGTACCTGACATTTTCCATGGCGTTGCTCGCCGCCCTCACGACCTACGCGATGTGGGCCGCAAACCGGCCGGTGGGTCATTACCTTTCGGATCTGCGGATCAACCTGGCTGTCGACCAGGGCACGCCTGCGGACCGTGGCAATCTGTTGGGCATTCAGCCCGAACTGTTTCCCACCGATTATCAAAGCCCCGAGCGTTTGCACCGCAAGCTCGCGGCCTATCTGCAAGCAGCCCGGGACCAGGGTCTGTTGAACGGCAAGACCGTCGTCGTGTTGCCGGAGCACATCGGTACCTGGCTGATGGTCAGCGGCGAGAAGGATGAGCTGTATCAGGCCAGCACCCTCAAGGAGGCCATGAACTGGCTGGCGGTGAGCAACCCCCTGAAGTTCGCCAAGGCGTTGATCAGCGCCGAAGGCGGCAACCGTCTGGACGATGCCCACCTGCGCATGAAAGCCAAGGCGATGGCCAGAGACTACCAGGCATTGTTCGGAGGGCTGGCCAGGGAATTCCACGTGACGCTGGTGGCGGGTTCCATCGTACTGCCCGAGCCGAGCATCATCGACGGCACCTTGAGAATCGGCCGCGGCGCGCTGTACAACAGCAGCGTGGTGTTCAACAGCGAGGGCATGCCGATCGGCCAGCCCCAGCGCCAGATACACCCGTTCTTCGCAGAGCAGA
Source organism: Pseudomonas jessenii (assembly GCF_002236115.1). GTDB lineage: Bacteria > Pseudomonadota > Gammaproteobacteria > Pseudomonadales > Pseudomonadaceae > Aquipseudomonas > Aquipseudomonas jessenii. Next base: position 222,142 of record NZ_NIWT01000007.1, read on the forward strand.
ACGGGATCAAGGCGAACGGCGAGCACTCGCTCAATGTCGTTGATACCCCCGCCGGAAGGCTGGGCGTATTGATCGGTCACGACAGCTGGTACCCGGAAAACTACCTCAAGCTCAACGACCAAAGCGTACAACTGGTCGCGGTACCGGCCTTTGTTGCCGGCCGTGGCACCTGGGATCAACCGTGGCGTGGCTACAGGGGCTCGTCAGCGCCGACATCGGTCATCTTGAAGCCTGGAGAAGTCAGTGAAGGCCAGGCCTGGCAGCGCCTGAATCTCACGACCCGGACACCTGCCAGTCAAGCCGTCGCTGGCATGAGTGTGTTCCTGCGGGGTCAGTTCTGGGATCAGGGCAGCGCCGGACACAGTTTCCTCAGCAGCAACGGCCAGCATTTTGCCGACGGCAATGCCCATGGTGCGCGTTTGCTGAACCTCTGGTTGTAGCCATGAAGCCGCAGCCGATGCGCCTGGGCGATCTGTCGGTGGGCTTTGTTCATAGCCTGGCCGATGCCGTGCGCAGTCATGGCGTCGATCCTCAGCCACTGCTCGATCAATACGGCCTCGACGCCGGGCGCCTGAGCGAAGCCGGTGCCCGACTGTCGATACCGCGCTACATGCGCCTGGGCCACAGCGCCATTCAACTGACCGGCAACCCGGCCCTTGGCTTGCGCATGGGCCAGCTCAGTCGCCTGAGCCAGGCTGGCCTTGCTGGCGTCACTGCGGCCCAGGCGCCGACGGTACGTGAAGCCGCCCGCTGCCTGATTCGATTCGAAGCCTTGTATGGCTCCAATTATCGGGGTCAATCAAGCTTTCACGAAGACGCCCAGGGCGCCTGGCTGCGCTTCTATTCGATCAGCCCCTATAACGCCTACAACCGCTTTGTGGTGGATTCGATCATCGCCGGCTGGTTGCAGCAATTGTCCAGTGTCAGCCCTGCCCCGCTGCGCGCCGAACGCATCGAGATCGAATTCGAGGAGCCCGGCTACCGCGCGGCCTATGACGTGTTGGGTGACTGTCCGATTCAGTTTGGCGGCGAGCGCAATCAACTGCGCTTGAGCCTGGAAAGTCTCGCCCAGCGCAACCCCGAGCATTGCCCGAGTACCTGGCGGCATTTGCTGCAACTGTGTGAGCGAGAACTGGAACAACTGACACGCACCCGCAGCCTGCGCGAACGCATCATCGCGCTGCTGGGCCCCCTGCTCAATGGTGGCCGGGAACCCGACCTGCAAGAGGTGGCGGCACGCCTGAAGCTGCCCACCTGGACCCTGCGCCGCAAGCTCGCCGAAGAAGGCACGCAGTTTCGTGCAATTCTCAACGACACCCGTCGCGACCTGGCCATGACCTACATACGCGACACCGAACTGGCGTTCGGAGAGATCGCCTACCTGCTGGGTTTTGCCTCAGCCGAAGCGTTTCAACGCGCATACAAACGCTGGAACGGACAGACCCCCGGCGAATTTCGCCGCAGTCATCGCCAATCCGCCTGATACCTACAACTCGGTAGCGTCTTCCGCCGGCTCCAGTGGGTCCAGTTCGAAAGCCTGGTACTCGAGCAACTCTTCTTGATAATCGTCCATTTTTGAATCCCCCAACCCATATTAAAAACGTCTGAATAAATGACCAATTCCCAGAGCATAAAGTGCCCGCATGAAAGAAAAATGACGCGGACACGACACTCTGTCGCTACTGAATAAAACGTAGCAGCTGGTCAGGAATTTATCATCGGATTTTTTCGCGGGAGGCCACAGAACAGTGGTCTTGGTTGACGAGGGTCAATCTTTTGGCTGGCCACGGGATCGGGTCATCCGACCCGATTCCGTGCCATATCCATCACTGGCCTGAGGCAGGCATCGCCGGGATGGGTTCGCTCGGCGCAGGCAAGTCACTCGGGTTCGACGGTGGCGTGACGATTTCCTGGAACGATGCAGGCTCTACACGCTCGGTCGGCGTGATCGGCGCCGCTTCAGGAGGCGGGGCAACCGGCTCGGAGGCCGCTGGAGCCGCTTCAATGGATGCAGGTGCAGGCGCTGGTGCAGCAGGCTCTACAGCGGGAGCCGCTGCCGGGGCAGGTGCCAGTGGTGCCGGCGCTGCCTGGGCTTCAGGCATGCCCAAGTCCGTTTTCGGCTTTTCGGGGATGTGCGCAGCCTTTTTCGCTTCCGGCGGCAGGAACAGTTCGACCAGTGCGAAGAAACGCTCGTAGAACTTGGCAGACGATACGGTTTCGCTGGCGACCTTGACCATCGAGTCATCGGAGGAGCCGATCGGCATCGACACCGAGCCCAACACACCCACACCGAGACTGGCGGAGTTGTTGGTCTTCTTCAGCGCATAACGATCCTGCAGGGCGTTGGCGAATACGGTCGCGTGGTGCCCTTCGCTGCCGTCATCGGTACAGACCACGCTGAAGCTGATCTCCATGTGGTTCTCGCCGGTCTGCTGGAAGCTCTTGTGACCGCTGACCAGCTTCGAATCGTTGCTGGTGATGATGTAACCCTGGCTGAGCAAGGCACGACGAGCGGCTTCACAGCTCTGGGTATCGGTGACCGGATAGTTTCGGGAAAAGGTACCGGAGTCGTCGAAATTCTCATGCTCATAGATGGCGGTCTTGTTCGATGAACAACCGGCCGCAGTAGCAAGCACGGCTGCCAGTCCGACAACCCGCATGGGAAGTGATTTAAACATTGAACATCCTGAAGAAAACGGTTCGGGGCATATTGTGCAACAGATCGATGCTTAGCGGAGCATCGATCATGTCTTAAAACGGTTACAGGCTGATTGACCCCGGTTTTACGCAAAAGTCACCGCGGCAAGTGACGTACGGCCAAACAAAAAGACCCCAGCCTTCCGGCCGGGGTCTTTTGTGCAGCGCTAAACCTGATCAGGCATCAGTAACGCTTGATTTCCGCCTGGCTTTCCAGCTGCTTGCGGTAAGCCGCGAAGTCTTGCTGGCCGATGCGGGAAGCGAGGTAGCGACGATACTGTGCTTTCTCTTCTTCGGTCGGCGCCGCTGCTTCGTTCACGCCATTGAGGCGCACGATCATCAGGCTGCCATCCGCCAGCGTCACGCTGGTGAAGGTCGGCTTGTCCTTGGACGCAGGCTTCGCCATGCGGAACAGCGCTTGCAGCACCGCAGGGTCGACCCCTTCCTGAGCGCGAGTCGCCGCCTCGGTGACTTTCCAGGCCTGGCCGTCGACCGCCTGATCCAGCGGGGTCTTGCCATCGCGCAGGCTGGCAATCAGGGCGTCAGCCTTGGTCTTGGCATCGGCGCTGGCGTGTTCCTTGGCCAATTGCACACGGATCGCAGCAGAGACGCTTTCCAGCGGCAATTGCGAAGGCTTCAGGTGCTCCTTGGCACGCAACACGACCACGGTTTCCGGATCGAGCTCGATGGCAGTGCTGTTCGCACCCTCATCCAGGACCTCCGGGCTGAACGCGGCAGTGATCACGGCACGGTTGGCTGCAATACCCTCACCGCCTTCACGGCCGAACGGCTTGGACGTGTGGACGTTCAGTTTCAGGTCTTGTGCCGGTTGCGCCAGGTCCGACGCTTCGAATGAAGCGTCTTCCAGTTGCTTGGTCGCCTCGACAAAACGCTGTTCGACCTGCTGGGCCTTCAACTCGCGGGTCAGCTTGTCTTTCAGGCTGGCGAATGTCGGAACTTCAGGCGCTTCCACGCCCAACAGCTTGATCAGGTGGAACCCGAAATCGGTGCGAACCGGCGCGGAAACCTGGTCCTTGGCCAACGAATACAGGGCTTTCTCGAACGCCGGGTCGTAGACGCCAGGACCGGCATAACCCAGGTCACCGCCGTTGTTCGCCGAACCCGGATCCTGGGAGAATTCCTTGGCCAGCGCCTCGAATTTCTCGCCCTTGGCCAGACGAGCCTGAATCTCTTCGACCTTCGCCTTGGCTTGCGCCTCGGTGGTCTTGTCATTCACTTCAATCAGAATGTGCGCCGCCTGGCGTTGCTCGGACAGGTTCGCGATTTCTTTCTGATAGGCCGCCTGCAGGTCTTCGTCATTGACGCTGACCTGATCGAAGAAGGAAGCCTTCTTCAGCTCGAGGTAATCGATGACCACCTGATCCGGCGTCATGAATTCCTTGGCATGCTCGTCGTAGTAGGCCTTGACCTCATCGTCGGTCAGCTTCACCGCTGCCGGGTCGGCCTTGATGTTCAGCGAGGCGAAATCGCGGGTCTGTTTTTCCAGACGGGCAAACGCCAGTACCTGTGCATCGGTCACGAAACCGCTACCGGCGAGACCGGCACGCAGCTGACCAATCAGCATTTCCTGAGCCAGCATCTGGCGGAATTGCATGCGGGTATAGCCGAGTTGGCGAATCACCTGGTCGAAACGCTCGGAGCTGAACTTGCCATCCACCTGAAACTCAGGCGTTTGCAGGATGACCTGATCCAGAGCCGCTTCGGAAAAGGCGAATTTCGAGTCTTCTGCGCCTTGCAGCAGCAGTTTGCGATCGATCAGGCCCTTGAGAGCCGACTCGCGCAGCATTTTTTCATCGAGCAAGGAAGCATCGAAATCCTTGCCCAGCTGTTGCATGAGCTGACGGCGTTGCATATCGACCGCCTGGCTCAGTTCGTTCTGGCTGATTTCTTCGCCATTGACCTTCGCCGCTTCATTCGTGTTCGTCGTGGCCTGAAAAATGGCGTCGAAACCGGTCAAAGCCATCAGTGCAACGATGACCCCGATAATAGTCTTGGCAATCCAGCCTTGTGAATTGTCCCTGATATTCTGCAGCATGCGTCCCCCAGAAACGGTTGAACTTCAAAAATTAGGCAACCGTGGAGCGTGGGTAGAATCCGGATAGAAGAAAGGCGCATCCGAGGATGCGCCTTCTCGTAACTGGCGGAGCGGATCGAGGGGCTCGAACTGGCGACCCTCGGTGTCTTGAACCGGCGACCTGCAGTCAGGACTGCCGCTCCGCTGCCAAGTCAGGCATGACCCCGACCCGGATGGGTAAAAACCTGAATCGAACTTAGTTGACAGCTTCTTTCAGTGCTTTACCGGCTTTGAAACCTGGTTTTTTGGCTGCTGCGATTTCCAGCGTCTTACCGGTCTGTGGGTTACGACCAATGCGAGCCGGACGATCAGTTACGGAGAAGGTACCGAAACCAACCAGAACAACAGAGTCGCCAGCCTTGAGAGCGCCAGTGACGGATTCGATTACAGCGTCCAGCGCACGGCCAGCAGCAGCTTTCGGGATATCAGCGGATGCAGCGATAGCATCAATCAGTTCCGACTTGTTCACTCTAAGTCCCCTTATATCTATTTGAGTATGATTCTAAGTTTTTTTGGTGAAAGCAAAAACGAGTGCTGAATGGCCTACAGACACTTAAGAGCCGCTTTATAACAAGGGCTCTAAAAAGCTGTCAAGAAAGCCCCCCAGGCAAATACGTACTAATGCGTGCTAATTCTTTCCTTAGAATCTGCGTCGCGTTTCTCATCCTTCGCGACTATCTCCGGAGCCACGTCCGGCAAGGGCTCCGGCGCGTATTGCAACGCAATTTGCAGGACCTCGTCAATCCATTTAACCGGTTTAATCTGTAGATCCTGCTTGATATTGTCCGGAATCTCTTTGAGATCGCGCACATTCTCTTCAGGAATGATCACTGTCTTGATTCCGCCACGGTGGGCAGCCAACAGTTTTTCTTTCAAGCCACCAATGGCCAAGACCTGGCCACGCAACGTGATCTCGCCGGTCATGGCGACATCCGCGCGTACCGGAATGCCGGTCAATGCCGATACCAGGGCCGTGCACATGCCTACACCGGCGCTAGGGCCATCCTTTGGCGTCGCCCCTTCCGGCATATGGATGTGTGTGTCGCGCTTCTCATGGAAGTCCAGAGGGATCCCCAGGCTCTTCGCCCTGCTGCGGACAACGGTCAAGGCCGCGGTGATCGATTCGACCATCACGTCACCCAAGGAACCGGTCTTGATCAACTGGCCCTTGCCCGGTACGACGGCCGCTTCGATGGTCAGCAGCTCGCCACCCACCTGAGTCCACGCCAACCCGGTCACCTGGCCAATCTGATCCTGCTGCTCGGCCAGGCCGTAGCGGAATTTACGCACGCCCAGGAAGTGCTCCAGCATGTCTGCGGTGACCTTCACCGAGAAGCGTTTCTCCAGCGCATGTTCCTTGACGGCCTTGCGGCAAACCTTGGCAATCTGGCGCTCCAGCCCACGCACACCGGCTTCACGGGTGTAGTAGCGGATGATGTCGCGGATCGCTTCTGCGTCGAACTCCAGCTCGCCTTTCTTCAGGCCGTTGGCCGTAATCTGCTTTGGCGAAAGGTATTTGACGGCGATGTTGATCTTCTCGTCTTCGGTGTAGCCCGGCAGACGGATCACTTCCATCCGGTCCAGCAACGCCGGCGGGATGTTCATCGAGTTCGAAGTGCACAGGAACATCACATCGGACAGGTCGTAATCGACTTCCAGATAGTGATCGTTGAAGTTGTGGTTCTGCTCGGGATCGAGCACCTCCAGCAACGCCGATGCCGGATCGCCACGCATGTCGCTGCCCATCTTGTCGATTTCATCGAGCAGGAACAGCGGGTTGCGGACACCCACTTTTGTCATCTTTTGAATCAATCTTCCTGGCATCGAACCGATGTAAGTACGGCGATGGCCACGAATTTCCGCCTCGTCACGCACGCCACCGAGGGCCATGCGCACGAATTTGCGGTTGGTGGCGTGAGCAATCGACTCCGCCAGGGACGTTTTACCCACCCCGGGAGGACCGACCAGGCACAGCACCGGACCACGAATTTTCTTCACGCGCTTTTGCACGGCGAGGTATTCGAGGATGCGTTCCTTGACCTCTTCGAGGCCATAGTGGTCGGCATCCAGAATGTCTTCTGCACGCGCCAGGTCCAGGCGCACCTTGCTCTGGGCCTTCCACGGCACTTGAACCAGCCAGTCGATGTACGAACGCACCACGGTCGCTTCCGCGGACATCGGCGACATCTGCTTGAGCTTGTTCAGCTCGGCCGTCGCCTTGGCCAGCGCGTCTTTCGGCAGGCCGGCGGCATCGATACGCTTTTTCAGCTCTTCGACTTCGTTGTGGCCTTCGTCACTGTCGCCGAGCTCTTTCTGAATGGCCTTCATCTGCTCATTCAGGTAGTACTCGCGCTGACTGCGCTCCATTTGTTTCTTGACGCGGCCGCGAATGCGTTTTTCGACTTGCAACAGATCGATCTCGGCATCCAGCAACGCCAGAACGTGCTCGACCCGGGCCGACAAATCGATGATTTCGAGGATTTCCTGCTTCTGTTCGATCTTCAGCGCCATGTGCGCGGCCATGGTGTCCACCAGGCGGCCTGGCTCATCGATGCTGTTGAGCGACGACAGGACTTCAGCCGGGACTTTCTTGCCCAACTGCACGTATTGCTCGAACTGGGACAGCAAGCTGCGAACGAACACTTCCGACTCGCGCTCTGGCGCTTCAACTTCGTCGATCAGGGAGACTTCGGCACGGCAGTGGCCGTCCACTTCGCTGAAGCGCTCGACAGCGCCCCGCTGCTCGCCTTCGACCAGAACCTTGACCGTTCCGTCAGGCAGCTTGAGCAGCTGCAGAACGGTGGCAATCGTACCAACGCGATACAGGGCATCTTCACCGGGATCGTCGTCAGCCGGGTTTCTCTGGGCCAGCAGAAGGATCTGCTTGTCACCCGTCATCGCAGCCTCGAGGGCTTCGATGGATTTCTCGCGCCCCACGAACAGCGGGATAACCATGTGCGGATAAACCACGACATCACGCAATGGCAGGAGAGGCAATTCGATGGTTGTCTTCATGATTTCGCCTCTACGGCGGCCATAAGGCCGTAAACAGATGGAAGTAAGCTTGAAACCAAGATGGGGGCTGCCCAGGAAAAAAACAAGCGGATAAAAGAACCACTTGAAAGATTGCAGCATACGGATGCTGCTGTGACGGGCCGGATACGCCTTCAAAGACCGCCTTCGCTGGCAAGCCGGCTCCTGCAGGCCAGATCCCGAAATAGCAAAGGGGCCCGAAGGCCCCTTCTTTATTCAAGCTGCGTGACGCTTATGCGTCTGGCGCAGCCTTGGCGGTCGGCTCACTGTTTTCATAGATATACAGTGGCTTGGACTTGCCTTCTATCACGCTTTCATCGATCACTACTTTGCTCACCTCCGATTGCGAGGGGATTTCATACATAGTGTCGAGCAATACACCTTCGAGAATCGAACGCAGGCCACGGGCACCGGTTTTACGCTCCAGGGCACGCTTGGCGACCGATTTCAGAGCGTCGGTCCGGAATTCCAGATCCACGCCTTCCATCTCGAACAGCTTGGCATACTGCTTGGTCAGAGCATTTTTCGGCTCGGTGAGGATCTGCATCAATGCAGCCTCGTCGAGCTCGTCCAGCGTGGCAAGTACCGGTAGACGACCGACGAATTCCGGGATCAGACCGAACTTGACCAGATCGTCAGGCTCGACTTCACGCAGGGACTCACCGACTTTCTTGCCTTCTTCCTTGCTGCGCACTTCTGCATTGAAACCGATGCCACCCTTGGTGGAACGGTTTTGAATGACTTTCTCAAGACCAGAGAACGCGCCACCGCAGATGAACAGGATGTTACGGGTGTCGACCTGCAGGAATTCCTGCTGCGGATGCTTGCGACCACCTTGAGGCGGAACGGAAGCGACCGTGCCTTCGATCAACTTGAGCAGGGCCTGCTGCACGCCTTCACCGGAAACGTCCCGGGTGATCGACGGGTTGTCAGACTTGCGCGAAATCTTGTCGATTTCATCGATGTAGACAATGCCCATCTGGGCCTTTTCCACGTCGTAATCGCATTTCTGCAGCAGCTTCTGAATGATGTTCTCGACATCTTCACCCACGTAACCCGCCTCGGTGAGGGTGGTTGCATCAGCGATGGTGAACGGAACGTTCAGCAAGCGGGCCAGTGTTTCGGCAAGCAGGGTCTTACCCGAGCCTGTCGGGCCGATCAGCAGGATGTTGCTCTTGCCGAGTTCGACGTCGTCATTCTTTTTGTCACGCTGATTCAGGCGCTTGTAGTGGTTGTAAACCGCTACGGCCAGAACCTTTTTCGCACGCTCCTGACCAATCACATACTGATCAAGGATGCCGCTGATTTCTTTAGGCGAAGGCAATTTATGCGCGCTGCTTTCGGCCTGTGCTTCCTGCACCTCCTCGCGGATGATGTCGTTGCACAGGTCGACGCACTCGTCGCAGATAAAGACCGAGGGGCCGGCAATCAATTTGCGTACTTCATGCTGGCTTTTGCCACAGAAGGAGCAATAGAGCAGCTTGCCGTTGTCCTCGCCGTTGCGGGTGTCAGTCATTCGTTCGATCCAAATCCGATAGGCTTGCAACACAAGATGAAGGCTATTGCGGGCTTTTTCAAGCCCGCCGGTGATCGGACCCGCCGACCAACCTTATTTTGAGCTGCTTATTTTAAGCGGGGCGCTGGGTGATCACTTCATCGATCAAGCCGTACTCACGCGCGGCGTCTGCACTCATGAAGTTGTCGCGATTGGTATCGCGCTCGATTTCTTCGAGAGTGCGCCCGCTGTGCTTGGCCATCAGCGTGTTGAGACGCTCACGAATGAAGAGGATTTCCTTGGCATGGATTTCGATATCCGACGCCTGGCCCTGGAAACCGCCCAGTGGCTGGTGAATCATCACACGCGAGTTCGGCAGGCAATAACGCTTGCCAGGTGCACCGGCCGTCAGCAGGAACGCGCCCATGCTGCACGCCTGACCGATACAAGTGGTCGACACATTGGGTTTGATGAACTGCATGGTGTCGTAGATCGACATGCCCGCCGTCACCGAACCGCCCGGGGAGTTGATATAGAGATGGATGTCCTTGTCCGGGTTTTCCGCCTCAAGGAACAGCAGTTGCGCACAGATCAGGTTGGCCATGTAGTCCTCTACGGGGCCCACCAGAAAGATCACCCGCTCCTTGAGGAGACGCGAGTAGATGTCGTAGGCGCGCTCGCCACGAGCGGACTGCTCGACAACCATCGGGACCAGGCCGCCGGCGGCCTGGATATCAGAGTTCTGCTGAATATACGAATTACGGAACATGCTCTGCAGTCACTCCCAAATAGTTATGTCTTGAATACGCATAAGCCAGCTCGAAGGCTGGCTTATGGTGTTTGCTTCTTACCGCAAAAGTGATCAGTCGGCTTGTGGTGCTTCTACCGGCTTGACTGCTTCTTCGTAAGAGACCGATTTGTCGGTCACGCTAGCTTTCTGCAGAACAGTATCCACAACTTGCTCTTCCAGCACAACCGAGCGAACTTCGTTCAGTTGCTGGTCGTTCTTGTAGTACCAGGACACAACTTGCTCAGGTTCCTGGTAGGCCGAAGCCATTTCCTGAATCATCTCGCGAACGCGAGTTTCGTCAGGCTTGAGGTCGAATTGCTTGACCACTTCAGCCACGATCAGACCCAGTACTACGCGGCGCTTGGCTTGCTCTTCGAACAGCTCGGCCGGCAGTTGGTCAGGCTTGATGTTGCCGCCGAACTGCTGAACAGCCTGCACGCGCAGACGGTCAACTTCGTTGGACAGCAGAGCCTTTGGCACTTCGATCGGGTTGGTGGCCAGCAGACCGTCCATTACCTGATTCTTGACCTTGGATTTGATCGCCTGACGCAGTTCACGCTCCATGTTCTTGCGAACTTCGGCGCGGAAGCCTTCCAGACCGGTTTCCTTGATGCCGAATTGAGCGAAGAATTCTTCGGTCAGTTCTGGCAGCTTTGGCTCGGAAACGGTGTTGACGGTCACGGTGAACTCGGCGGTTTTGCCAGCCAGGTCCAGGTTCTGATAGTCCTCTGGGAACGTCAGGTTCAGAACGCGTTCTTCACCGGCTTTGGCGCCAACCAGGCCATCTTCGAAACCAGGGATCATGCGGCCGGAACCCAGAACCAGCTGGGTACCCTTGGCGGAACCGCCAGCGAACACTTCACCGTCGACCTTGCCGACGAAATCGATGTTCAGCTGGTCTTCGTTTTGAGCAGCGCGATCGGCCACTTCGAAACGGGTGTTCTGCTTGCGCAGGATGTCCAGCATCTTGTCCAGATCGGCATCAGACACGTCAGCGCTCAGGCGCTCTACGGTGATACCTTCGAAACCGGCAACGGTGAACTCAGGGAACACTTCGAATACGGCTACGTATTCCAGGTCCTTGCCCGCTTCCAGGGATTTTGGCTCGATCGAAGGCTGACCAGCCGGGTTCAGCTTCTGCTCAACCACAGCTTCATAGAAAGAAGACTGGATCACGTCGCCTACAGCTTCCTGGCGAGCGTCAGCACCGAAACGGCGCTTGATTTCGCTCATTGGCACTTTGCCTGGACGGAAGCCAGCAATCTTGGCCTTTTGGGCGGTCTGCTGCAGACGCTTGTTGACCTGGCTCTCGATGCGCTCAGCCGGCACGGTGACGCTCATGCGGCGCTCAAGAGCAGTAGTATTTTCAACAGAAACTTGCATGGATATTCCTCGTTGCACAGACGTTAGCCGGCCGTTTCCGACCCCAGAATCAAGGGCATGCATTCTAGTGGGTCAAACTCAAGAAGTCACCCTACTGAAAACGGGTAAAAACGCAGCAGGCAATTTATAGGTGCGAATGCACGAATGCACCTCGCCCCGATGGCAAATACAACCAATCACGCCAGGGCTCTGCGCCAACCTTTCCCTATATAGAGAAGGTCGCCAATCATCTCCCTGACAGCCGATCTCGCAAGCAAGGCCGGCGGGCAGGACAGCATCATCGAGAAACATAAATACGACGAAACGCCCGCCCCTGCGACCCGGAACCTGCGGCCGCCGAAACAAAAAAGGCGCCAGACTTTTCAATCTGGCGCCTTTCGAAATATGGGGTGGACGATGGGGATCGAACCCACGACAACGGGAGTCACAATCCCGTGCTCTACCAACTGAGCTACGCCCACCATATTGCCTGTTAAAGAAGCCAAACAACTTCTTTATCAAGCTCCAGCCAGGCCAAGTGCCTGAATGAAGCTTTATTTGGTGCGGATGAAGAGACTCGAACTCTTACGCCTCGCGGCGCTGGAACCTAAATCCAGTGTGTCTACCAATTCCACCACATCCGCGGATGAAGCCTTTAAAGCAAAGGCGCCAGACTGTTAATCTGGCGCCTTTCGAAATATGGGGTGGACGATGGGGATCGAACCCACGACAACGGGAGTCACAATCCCGTGCTCTACCAACTGAGCTACGCCCACCATATCGCGCTACTTGTGCCAAAGCTGCCTAATGGCGCACCCGGCAGGACTCGAACCTGCGACCATCCGCTTAGAAGGCGGATGCTCTATCCAGCTGAGCTACGGGCGCCTTGTTAGCTGTAACCTTGGAGGACTACAAACTAAGTGCTTTCCAGTCTTGCAGAATCGTAATCCTGCTCAACCTTCCTAACCAGTGCTAGGCTGTGCCCGACAAGTGCGACGAATAGTATAGAGCCCCCCGAAGGTCGTCAAATCCTTTTTAAAAAAAATTCATTTAATTAAAGGAGTTAGGGGAATTTGCAGACCAAGCGCCTTTGCCCTCACCGCATGACATGCGAGAATGCGTTCTCTTTTTTTCCCCTCTCGATGGTTAATCACGCGCAATGACTGCACAACTTATCGACGGCAAATCGATCGCCGCCAGCCTGCGCCAGCAGATCGCCCAACGTGTCACCGAGCGTCGCCAGCAAGGCCTGCGCACGCCCGGCCTTGCGGTGATCCTGGTCGGCAGCGATCCTGCCTCTCAGGTTTATGTCTCGCACAAGCGTAAAGACTGTGAAGAGGTCGGCTTTCTATCCCAAGCCTATGACCTGCCTTCCGAAACCACTCAAGAAGCGCTGACCGAGCTGATCGATCGCCTCAACGACGACCCTGCAATCGACGGCGTCCTGCTTCAACTTCCGCTTCCCGAACACCTGGACGCCTCCAGGCTGCTGGAGCGCATTCGTCCGGATAAAGACGTCGACGGTTTCCATCCTTATAACGTCGGTCGCCTGGCCCAGCGCATTCCACTGCTGCGCCCATGCACCCCCAAAGGCATCATGACCCTGCTGGAAAGCACCGGTGTCGACCTTTACGGGATGGATGCCGTGGTCGTCGGCGCGTCCAATATCGTTGGCCGCCCGATGGCGATGGAATTGCTGCTGGCCGGCTGCACCGTGACGGTCACCCACCGCTTTACCAAGGACCTGGCCGGCCATGTCGGCCGTGCGGATCTGGTCGTCGTCGCCGCCGGCAAGCCGGGCCTGGTCAAGGGCGAATGGATCAAGGAAGGCGCGATCGTGATCGATGTCGGCATCAACCGTCAGGACGACGGCAAGCTGGTCGGTGACGTGATCTACGAAACCGCCCTGCCCCGCGCCGGCTGGATCACCCCGGTACCGGGCGGCGTAGGCCCGATGACCCGTGCCTGCCTGCTGGAAAACACCCTGTACGCCGCCGAAACCCTGCACAGCTGAGTTTCAACGCACACGCTGTCAGCGTGACAAGGAACCCCGCCCTGGCGGGGTTTTTTTTGCCTGCGAGAAACACCGACCGCCCGCCGGAAAATGACTTTTTTTTCATGTTTCTCAGGACTTTCACCTGTTACTTGAACAACCATCGACAGTTATTCAGCCATACTCCAGAATGACGCGCTTTTCAGGAAACAGTCCGTTACAGAACGGCTTATCAACACTTTATGAGTCTGCCAGCGTGAATATCCGTCTTTCCATCCTGAGCCTATTTTTTGCAGTTGCAGGGACTCTCATCACGCCCTTCGCCAGCGCTGGCGAAACCACCGCAGCACCGCGAGATACGAAAACACTCAAGCTCGCTTCCGGAAGCTCCTTGCTGCTGGACATGCAGACCAACAAAGTCATCTACGCCAGCAATCCTGACGTGGTGGTACCGATCGCTTCCGTCAGCAAGTTGATGACTGGCCTGGTCGTGGTCGAGTCTCGGCAGAACATGGACGAATACATCAACATCAACATCAGCGACACACCGGAAATGAAAGGTGTGTACTCCCGGGTCAAGCTCAAGAGCGAACTGCCGCGCCGGGAAATGCTGCTGATCGCCCTGATGTCATCTGAAAACCGAGCCGCTGCAAGCCTGGCCCACCACTATCCGGGTGGCTATGCCGCGTTCATTGCTGCAATGAACGCCAAGGCCCGGGCCTTGGGCATGACCAATACCCATTTCGTCGAGCCGACCGGTCTCTCGCCGCGCAACGTTTCGACCGCTCGCGATTTAAGCAAACTGTTGATCGCCGCGCACAAGTACCCGCTGCTGACCGAGCTGAGTACAACCAAGGAAAAGACCGTTTCGTTTCGCAAACCGAACTACAGCCTGGGTTTCCGCAACACCGACCATTTGGTCCGCAAGCCGGATTGGGACATCCAGCTGACAAAAACCGGCTTTACCAACGAAGCCGGTCACTGCCTGGTGCTGGTGACCCGAATGGCTAACCGCCCGGTGGCCTTGGTGATCCTTGACGCCTATGGCAAGTACACCCATTTTGCCGATGCCACGCGCATGCGTAATTGGGTAGAGAGCGGAAAGAGCGCGGACGTGCCTTCCGTAGCCTTGCAGTACAAGGCAGACAAGAACCTCAAGCAGCGGCAGAGCGGCGTGGTAGAAGCGTCGAAGTAACCTTGCTGCAAACGCATGAAAAAGCCCCGGACATCCGGGGCTTTTTTTCGTCGCAAAGTTAGTCGTTAGGCAGCGGCATCTGGTCGTCATCCGGGATACCGTCGCCGGTACTTGGATCTCTCCAACCCTTCGGCTTTTCAGTGGGCGCCACCGTTGGCCGTACCAGGGGATCCCTCAACGGGCTGTCGGAATCCATCACCGGATCGGTGCTTTGCTCGGGGGTTGTGGGGACAGTTTCCGGACGTTTGTCGTCGAAACTGGAATCGGTAGACATACGCACCTCCATTGGACCTAAGGCTTCAGATCACCCAGTGGATCGTAGGGCTTGGCCGGAGCCTTGGGGTTGTCACCCGGTTTCACGTCCCTCGGTGCCTTGGCGGGCCCGATCGGGTCGACCTGAGGATCGGCAAGGTCCGGGGAATCGGGATCGAAACCCAGCTCATCGCCAGACGAATGCTCGGATGAGTGTGGACCGACGGGCGTAGTTGAATGAGCCATGGGCGCCTCCTGTATCAAGGCCCGGAAAGATCCGGGCCTTTGCAGATTAGAGGCTGGCATCGGGCGCTGGTGCCCGGAGGGTGACGAACGGACTTACTGTGCGGCCAGGGCTTTTTTAGCTTTTGCAGCCGCCGGCTCCTGGCCTGCCTGCGCCAGATCATTGGCTGCCTTGAGCCAGCGTTGCTGATCGACCTGGGCGGGAATCTGCGTCGGATTCTGGATCAACACTGCCCAACCGCCGGCATCCTTGAACGCCGATTCGAAAGAACCGAAGCTCATCAACGTCCGCTGACTCATGCCTGCGCGCAGCAGCACGGTCTGCTTCTGACGGTTGTACCCGGTGAGAATCGCATAACGCGGTTCGGCCCACATCGCCGAGCCTTCGGTGAAGCGCACCATCACCGGATAACCGGCCGCGACCTGGGTCAACAAGGCCGGCAAGGTCGCGTCAAGGGGATAGACCACCATCCCGTACTCACGCGCGAGGTTCACCATGTTCTGTTGCAGCTGGGCTTCGGCGCCCGGCAAATGCAGCGGTTTGTCGAGCAAGCCCGGCGTAATCACGATGTTCTGCTGGGACAGCATGCTGGCCAGCACCTGCGGTCCGCTTTGATTGGCCACGCCCTTGTAGAAGCGGCCACTGAGTTCGACCCGCTCCGGCAGACGCTTGATCTCAGGTGCAACACTCCCGGCGCAACCCGCCAGCGCCACCACACATCCCGCCATCAGCGCCGCCGACAGCATTCGAGAAAATACCCGCACCATCATCACTCTCTTGTTCAGGCGCCAGGCAACAATATTCCCGGCAAGGCCGTTGATCATAGGACGCCGCGCGACAGCGGTATAGCCTTAACCGGCAGTTGTTTGCATTCGATAGAGCGAACTGGTTGGTGACTGCCGACTTTCGGTCAATAGCCTGAAATACAGCAACGGCTAGACTGTTCCTTGAAGAGACGACAGCGAAGCGTGCGTGCCCATTGAAGGGCAAAGAGGAGGCACCGATGAGCCTGACCATGATCATTGTAATGTTGGTTTGCGGCTGGCTGGCGGTAGCCGCCGCCATGCTGTGGGGCGTGCTGCGCATTACTCGCCGCCACCATCACCCTGTCCAGCCGGCGCCTGCGCAAGAAGCGGACAAGGCACCGAGCCAGCACGCCAACGCTCACTGACACCACCTTTATCCGAGACCAACAAAAACGGCCGCCTGCACTCCTTCGAGTTCAGGCGGCCGTTTCTTTTAGCGGCGGTCAGACTTCAGTGGCAACCCGCTTCTGCCTGGACCGACGGGACATCATGTTCAACACCTCGATCGCAGCCGAGAATGCCATGGCCGCATAGACGTAGCCTTTCGGTACATGGGCGCCAAAGCCTTCGGCAATCAGCGTCATGCCGATCATGATCAGGAAGCCCAGGGCCAGCATCACCACTGTCGGGTTGTCGTTGATGAACTTGGCCAGCGGATCAGCCGCCAGCAACATCACCAGTACCGACACCACCACCGCGATGACCATGATCGGCAAATGCTCGGTCATGCCGACAGCGGTAATGATGCTGTCGATGGAGAACACCATATCCAGCATCAGGATCTGACCGATCGCGGCCGCGAAGCCCAGGGTCACGGTCGAGGTCGCCGACTTCGGATCTTCCGGTGCCGGGTCCATGCTGTGATGGATCTCGGTGGTCGCCTTCCACAACAGGAACAGGCCACCGGCAATCAGGATCATGTCTTTCCAGGAAAACGCGTGGCCGAGAATCTCGATCACCGGATTGGTCAACTGGACGATGAACGCGATGGTGCTCAGCAAGCCCAGACGCAGGATCAACGCCATGCCGATACCGATGCGCCGTGCCCGCTGTCGATTGTGCAAGGGCAGCTTGTTGGTCAGGATCGAGATGAAGATCAGGTTGTCGATGCCGAGCACGATCTCCATCACGATCAGGGTGGCAAGGGCGACCCAGGCGGTGGGGCTGGCGGCAAGTTGTAAAAGGTAGTCCATGGGTCAGTCCTGACTCGTTGTAATACGGTTTAGATTTCCTGGGAGGAAGATTCGGTTTTTTCCGAGTCTTTTTCCGATGATTCTTTTTTGCTGATCAACCCGCCGGTGGCGTCACTGAGTGCTTGCTCGGCGGCCTTATGGGTATCGTCAATCGCCTGTTTGGCGCTTTCGGCAGCCTTGCCCATCAATTGTTGCGCGCTTTTCTCGGCCTGGTCGCAACCGGCCAGTACCAGTAAAGACGTGATCAGCAATGCCGTGGCTTTAAGCTTCATGATGCTTTCCTCGATAGAACGAACGGGACCTAAACGATGGCCCGTTGATAGCGATGCATTCTAGGGAAGTGAATACTTCAGGAAAATTCGTATTTTCAGCGGCTATACTTCGGTTTTTACGAACTGTAGATCGCCATGCTCAACTATCGGCAATTGCATTACTTCTGGGTGGTGGCCAAGACCGGCAGCATCGTGCGCGCCTGTGAGCAGCTCAATCTCACGCCACAAACCATCAGTGGGCAGATTTCATTACTGGAACAGACCTTTGGTATCGAGTTGTTTCGGCGTGTCGGACGGCAACTCGAACTCACCGAGGCCGGCCGGCAGGCACTGCCCTACGCCGAACAAATGTTCCAGCTGGGTGGCGAACTGGAACTGATGCTGCGGGCACAACCCAATGAGCAGCAGATCCTGTTTCGCGTCGGCGTGGCCGACGTGGTGCCCAAGTCCATCGTCTATCGCCTGATTGCACCGACCATGGAGCTGAGCGAACCGCTGCGCATCACTTGTCGCGAAGACAAGCTTGAACGTTTGTTGGCCGACCTGGCGATCCAGCGCCTGGACCTGGTGATATCCGACAGCCCGATGCCATCGCACCTGGACATCAAGGGCTACAGCCAGAAACTTGGTGAGTGCGGGATCAGCTTCTTCGCCACCCCAGAGCTGGCGGCCCGTTACGGTCACGACTTTCCGCGCAACCTGCACGGTGCGCCGCTACTGATTCCCGGGCCGGAAACCGTGGTGCGCAGCCGTTTGCAACGGTGGTTTGCCGAGCAGCAGATCCAGCCGCAAATTGTCGGCGAGTTCGACGACAGCGCCCTGATGCAGGCCTTCGGCCAATCCGGCAGCGGGATCTTCATCGGCCCGAGCGTGATTGCCGATGAGGTGCGACGCCAATATGGCGTGCAGGTGATCGGCCAGACCGACGCGGTGAGCGAGTCGTTCTATGCCATCTCAGTGGAACGCAAGGTCAAGCACCCCGGCATTGTCGCCATTACCGAAGGTGCCCGACGCGAGCTGTTTACCGAGTTTTAGGACACTCAGGCGCAGACTTCCCGGGGTTTGAAGGTCATCAGCGCAATGGCCAGCAGGATCGAGGCGAGAATGAACGCCGCCGCGGCGAAGCCAAGGCCTTGCAGGCCGACGCTGTCGATTACCCGGCCACCGATCATCGCGCCCAGACCGATACCGAGGTTGGCCCCGGCGATGTTCAGCGACGCGGCGAACGCTGGCGCCTCGGGCGCAGCTTTCATCAGGCGCACATGGCTGACCAGGAACAACGCTGCCTGGGTCACGCCCCAGATGCCCATCGCTGCTGCCAGACCCAGCGGCGAGTGGATGTTCGGCACCAGCGCCACCAGGCCGGCAATCATGAACGCACAGAACATCATCGACGCCATCAGCGGATGACGATCCACCGCACGGCCACCCAGTGAGTTGCCGATCAGCCCGACCGCACCAAAGCCCATCAGGCACCAGCCAACCACGGTGCCGTTGAAGCCGGCCAGTCGCTCAAGGATGTCCGCCAGATAGGTGTACGCGGTGAACATGCCGCTGAACACAATCACAGACAGCAGCACGTGACCGAGCATCAGCGGGCTGCGCAGGATCTTGAACTGCGAGCGAAAGCTCACCTGATGCTGGTGCAGGTTGGTCCTGGGCAGATAGATAAACAGCAGCAACGCCTTGGCAAAGGCGATGACCGCCAGAATCGCGAAAGCACTGCGCCAGCCGAACGCATCGGAAATCAGCGTGCCCACGGGAATACCGAACACCGTGGCGCAAACGATGCCGAAGCCGATCTTGGCGATGGCGCGACCGGCGTAATCCGGCCCGACGATGTCCACCGCCGTTTCGCTGGCCAAGGCCCAGAACACTGGCAACCCCAGCGCCGGGATCAAGCGGGCAAACGCCATCACCCAGATGTTCGGCGCCAGCGCCGCGACCGTGTTGGCCAGGCCAAACATGATCAGCACCGAGATGAACAACTTGCGACGCTCGAAGCGGGCGAAATACGCCGTCAGGAACGGCCCGAACGCGGCCACGGTGAAGGCGAACAGGGTCACCAGCAAACCGGCCTGCGGGATGCTGACCTCCAGGTCCCTGGCGATAGCCGGCAACAGGCCAACAATGATGAATTCCGTGGTCAGCACCGTGAAGCCGGCGGCGGACAACAGAAGAATGGGCAGCAGCATGCAAAACTCCAGAAAACGAAAACACCAGCGATAGCCCGAAGGCCCACTGGCAGACATGAAAATGAGGATGGCGAATCTTAACAGAGTGTTTTCGGATGCGGTTGCACGAACCTGCAATTCGCGTTGAAGACCAGGGTGGCAGTTCGTCACAGGTCTGAAAGATCGTTCCTGCGCTGTGATAAAGTCCGCGCCCTGAAAAACGTACACCCTGTGATCAATGCCGATCATTTAAGGGGCAAAACCTGTGGGAGCGAGCTTGCTCGCGATGGCGGACCGTCAGACAACGCAAGTGTCGACTGTGCCAGTCGTCATCGCGAGCAAGCTCGCTCCCACAAGGAATGCGGTGTTCTACACCCTGTATTCCCCTCCCGGTTTCCGGTCTGCGGCCTGCCCTGCTTGTTGCTGCAACTGCGACGAAACCATGCACTTATAAAAATTCAGAGATGCCGTTTTATGACAGCTTCATCCCCTTCTCTATTGCAACGCCTTAAACGCCTGAGCCTGGTCACACAGATCGTGATCGGCCTGATCGCCGGCATTGCCCTGGCGCTGATCGCCCCCGACATGGCGAAGTCCACGGCGTTCATCGGCAAAGTGTTTGTCTCGGCGCTCAAAGCCGTCGCGCCGATCCTGGTGTTCGTGCTGGTCATGGCGTCGATTGCCAACCACAAGCACGGCCAGGAAACCCACATCCGGCCGATTCTGTTCCTGTATCTGCTGGGCACTTTCGCCGCGGCCGTTGTGGCGGTGGTTGCCAGCATGACGTTCCCGTCGAGCCTGGTGCTGTCGACCCAGGACGTCGCGGTCACAGCGCCTGGCGGGATTGGCGAAGTGTTGCAAAGCCTGTTGCTGAGCGTGGTCGATAATCCGGTCAGCGCCCTGATGAATGCCAATTTCATCGGCATCCTGGCGTGGGCCATCGGTATGGGTATTGCCATCCGCCACGCCGGCGACACCACCCGTGAAGTGCTGGGCGACCTGTCCAACGGCGTGACGGTGATCGTGCGCCTGGTGATCAGCTTCGCCCCGCTGGGCATCTTCGGCCTGGTGGCCTCGACCCTCGCCACTTCCGGCTTCGGTGCCTTGATCGGCTACGCGCACCTGCTGGCCGTGCTGCTGGGCTGCATGCTGTTCGTGGCGCTGGTGATGAACCCGCTCATCGTGTTCTGGAAACTGCGCCGCAACCCGTACCCGCTGGTGCTGACCTGCCTGCGCGAGAGCGGTATCACGGCGTTCTTCACCCGCAGCTCGGCGGCGAACATTCCGGTCAACCTGGAGTTGAGCAAGCGTCTGGGCCTGCACGAAGACACCTACTCGGTATCGATCCCGCTGGGCGCGACCATCAACATGGCGGGTGCTGCGATCACCATCACCGTACTGACCCTGGCGGCCGTGCACACCCTCGGCATCACCGTGGACGTTCCGACGGCGATCCTGCTGAGCGTCGTCGCGGCGATCTGCGCCTGCGGTGCTTCCGGTGTAGCCGGTGGTTCGCTGTTGCTGATTCCACTGGCGTGCAGCCTGTTCGGCATCCCGAGCGAAATCGCCATGCAGGTGGTGGCGGTCGGTTTCATCATCGGCGTGTTGCAGGACTCGGCGGAAACCGCGCTCAACTCGTCCACCGATGTGCTGTTCACCGCGGCGGCTTGCCTGGGTGAAGAGCAAAAAGCCGAACGCCTGGCCTGACCCCGCCGCCCCTGTGGGAGCGAGCTTGCTCGCGATGAGGGAGTGTCAGTCGACATCAAAGTTGAATGACCCACCGCTATCGCGAGCAAGCTCGCTCCCACAGGGGTCTGCGGTGTAAATGAAAAATGCGGCCCCATGAAAAAGCCCCCGCAGCCTCAGGCTCCGGGGGCTTTTTTGTACCCGGACGGTTTAGAACGCGCCCATGTAGTCGCGCTTGCCCACTTCCACGCCGTTATGGCGCAGCAGTGCGTAAGTGGTGGTGATGTGGAAGAAGAACTGCGGCAGGCCGTAGGTCAGCAGGTAGGACTGGCCGCTGAAGCGCTTCTCTTTAGGCGTGCCCGGACGGGTGACGATCTCGATGCCTTCCTTGCCGTTGATCTGCTCCGGCTTGATCGAGCCGATGAAGGCCAGTGCCTTGGCAATCAACGCTTGCAGTTCAGCGAAGGTGGTTTCGCTGTCGTCGTACTTCGGCAGCTCGACTTCAGCCAGACGACCGGTAACACCCTTGCTGAAATCAACGGCGATCTGCACCTGACGCACCAGAGGGAACATGTCCGGGAACAGGCGCGCTTGCAGGAACGCGTTAGGGTCGATGTTTTTTTCGGTGGCGTGAGCCTCGGCCTTTTTCAGTACATCGCTCAGGGCGTTGAGCATTTGCTGGAAAACAGGCACGGAAGCGTCGTACAGGGAAATGGTCATGGCAGGTCTCGTATGGTGACTGGAGGGATCGCAGGTAACCTGTGGGAGCGAGCTTGCTCGCGATGGACGCGAACGATAACGCGTTCTGTCTGAATAAACGCGTAGCGCTGGAGTCCATCGCGAGCGAGCTCGCTCCTACAGGTGATCAGCGTTGGAACGTGGGCCGATTATAGCCATGCACACGCCTCCCGAAACCGGTCTTTTTCAGCTGCCGTAAACTTTGGCCGCAGGAACCGCCTGCGTCATCAGTTGAGCGACGGCATCGCCCATCTCGCCGACCGCCCAGCGGCCCTGGCGATCCAGTTGCGGACCACGGCGCCAGCCGTCGGCAATCGACAACTTGCCGCCCTCGACTTCGAACATCTGCCCGGTCACCTCGACGGAAGCCTCGGAGCCGAGCCACACCACCAGCGGCGCGACGTTTTCCGGGGCGAAGTAATCGAAGCCCTCTTCAGGCTTTTTCATGGTGTCGGCGAACACTTGCTCGGTCATCCCGGTGCGCGCGGCCGGCGCCAGGGCGTTGGCGGTGATCCCGTAGCGGCGCAGTTCAGCCGCCTGCACCAGCGTCAGCGAAGCAATACCGCCCTTGGCCGCCGCGTAGTTGGACTGACCGATGGAGCCCTGCAAACCGGCACCGGAGCTGGTGTTGATGATCCGCGCATCGACCTTTGCGCCGCCCTTGACCTGCTCACGCCAGTACTTCACGGCGTGGCTGGAAATGCAGAAGTGACCCTTCAGGTGCACCGCTACCACGGCGTCCCAGTCGGCTTCGCTGAGGCTGGCGAACATGCGATCGCGGCAGATGCCGGCGTTGTTGACCACCACGTTCAGGTCGCCGAACGTTTCGATGGCCTGGCGCACGATCAAGCCCGCCGAGTCATAGCGGGTGATGTCGTCGCTGTTGGCCACGGCGCTGCCGCCCTGGCCGAGGATTTCGCCGACCACGGCCAACGCCGCTTCACGATTGATGTCGTTAACCACTACTTTTGCGCCTTCGGCGGCGAAGGCCAACGCGTAGGCACGGCCCAGACCACCGCCGGCACCGGTGATGATCACGACGCGGTTTTCACAGATCTTCATGTTCTACATCCTTTACATTCATCACTAGTCGCCACAATCCCCTGTGGGAGCTGGCTTGCCTGCGATGCAGGCGCCGCGGTGTGTCAAATCCACCGCAGCGATCCCATCGCGGGCAAGCCACGCTCCCACAAGGATTGGCGGCATCCTGGTTTACAAGCGTTCGATGATCGTCACGTTGGCCTGACCGCCGCCTTCGCACATGGTCTGCATGCCGAAGCGTCCGCCGCTGCGCTCCAGTTCATGCAGCAAGGTGCACATCAAGCGGGTGCCGGTGGCGCCCAATGGATGTCCGAGGGCAATCGCGCCGCCATTGACGTTGGTCTGTTCGTGGGGGTAGCCGGTCTCTTTCAACCAGGCCATGGCCACCGAGGCGAAGGCTTCGTTGATCTCCACCCGGTCGATGTCTTCGAGCTTCATGCCGGCGCGCTTGAGTGCGTAAGCGGTGGCCGGGATCGGTGCGGTGAGCATCCAGATCGGGTCTTCGGCGCGCACGCTCAGGTGATGGATGCGTGCCCGTGGCGTCAGGCCGTAACGTTTGAGCGCCGCCTCCGAGACGATCAGCATCGCGCTGGCCGCGTCGCAGGTCTGGCTCGACACCGCGGCGGTGACCCGGTCACAGCCAAACAGGAATTCCAGCTCGGACATTTTTTCCAGGCTGGTCTGGCGCGGGGTTTCGTCATGCAGCACACCGGCCAGCGGCACGATCTCGCGGTTGAAGCGGCCTTGCTCGATGGCCTGCAAGGCACGTCGATGGGACTCAAGCGAATAGGCTTCAAGTTGCGCCCGGGACAGGTCCCACTTTTCGGCGATCATCTGCGCCGAACGGAACTGCGTTGGGGGTTGCGCGCCATAGCGCCTCACCCAGCCTTCGGAACCGCTGAACGGATCAGTGAAACCCAAGGGCTCGGCGGCGATCATCGCCGAGGAAATCGGGATCTGGGTCATGGTCTGCACGCCACCGGCGATGACCACGTCCTGAGTCCCGCTCATCACCGCCTGGGCGGCGAAGTGCACCGCTTGCTGGGACGAGCCGCACTGGCGATCGATGGTGGTGCCCGGCACCGATTGCGACAGGCCGGCCGCCAGCCAACTGGTGCGGGCGATGTCACCGGCCAGCGGGCCGATGGTGTCGACACAGCCGAAGATCACGTCGTCGTAATCCTCGTCGGGAATGGCATTGCGCTCGACCAGCGCGCGCAATACGTGGGCGCCCAGGTCGGCGGCGTGGATCTGGCTCAGACCACCTTTGCGCCGCCCGGTGGGCGTACGCAGGGCGTCGACTATGTAGGCTTCAGGCATGGTCTACCTCTGTGAAAAATTGAAATCTGGTATTAAGAGCGCCGAAAAACCTGTGGGAGCGAGCTTGCTCGCGATTGCGTCAGTTCAGTCGACAAAAATGTTGAATGTGCTGCCGCCATCGCGAGCAAGCTCGCTCCCACAGGGATGTAGTCACCCTTACTGACGGGTTAGAACGTACTGCCCGCACCCAGCGCAGGCTTACCGTCCAGCAACACAGCGCGAATCCTCCCCTTGTGCACACCGCGATCGCCCCAGACCTTGTCCAGCGCCCAGGCGCGCTTCATGAACAGATGCAAGTCGACTTCCCAGGTGTACCCCATGGCGCCGTGGGCCTGGATGGTGTTCTTCGCCGCAAGCATGGCCGCTTCCGCGGTTGCCAGTTTGGCGTGGGAGACGAATACGTCCTGATCTGCCTGCTGCTCTGCGACCGCATAGGCGGCGCGATACAGCGGACCTTTAGCGAACTCGATCTGCACCGCGACGTTAGCCATCAGATGCTTGACCGCCTGGAACGACCCCACCGGTTTGCCGAACTGCTTGCGCTCGAAGGTGTAGTCCACTGCCAGGTCGACCATGCGCTTGGCCAGCCCGAGCAATTGCGCGGCACTGGCGAGGGCGCCACGGTTGAAGGCAGCGGCCCACAAACGTCGGCCCTGTTCACCGCTGGCAACACAGGTGCCAGGTGTTGGCGTCCACTCGATCTGGAACAACTGACGGCTCGGGTCGACCGACTCGTTGCGGGTCAGGCGCACGGCATCACGCTCCAGCGCATGCACTTCATCGCCATGGGCCAGCAACAGCAGATCGGCGACATGGGCATCGCTGACCAGCGGGTTGCCCGGCTCGGAAACCGCGAGACGCGCGCGGCCCTCGGCCACTCGCGACAGCCATTTTTGTTTGAGCGGGGCATGTTGCTCATCCAGGGCGGCGAGCAACGGCACGCCGACCAGCATGGTGTCCACCAGCGGCTCAGGCAGACCGGCGTAACCGCATTCCTGGGCAATCAGCACGAAGTCCAGCTCATTCATGCCCATGCCGTCCTGTGCCTCGGGCACGGTCAGGGCGGTCAGGCCCAGTTCCACCAATTGCGCCCAGAGTTGCTCACTGCGCCCGCTGTCGCTCTGCCACAGTTCGCGAATGCGTTCCGGGGTGACTTCGTTGATCAGGAAGCTGCGGACGTTGTCCTGAAACAGCAGTTGGTCGCGGCTGAAACTAAAGTCCATGGTCTACTCCTCAGGCACGCGGCATGCCGAGCATGCGTTCGGCAATGATGTTGCGCTGGATCTCGTTGGTGCCGGCGTAGATCGGCCCGGCCTGGGCAAACAGGAAACCTTCCAGCCAATGGCCGACGTCACCGGCGGCCGGAGCTTGGGGCAGCAGTTCGCCACGCAAACCGAGAATGCTCATGGCGGTGTCGTGCATGCGCTGGTCGAGTTCGGACCAGAAGATCTTGTTGGTCGACGATTCCGGCCCGATCTTGCCGCCCTGCACCAGCTGCGAGGCGGTCATGTAGGTGCCCAGGGTGTAGGCCTCGGCATCGAGCCAGGCGCGCATCACTGCTTCGCCAATGGCCGGGTCGCGGTCGGCCTGCTCGCGGTTGGCCAGGTACAACTGCACCAGGCGCTTGGCGGTTTCCTGGAAACGCGCAGGCGAGCGCAGCAACAAACCGCGCTCGAAACCGGCGGTGGACATCGCCACGTGCCAGCCCATGCCTTCACCACCGAGGGCGTTCTCCACCGGCACCTTGACGTCGTCGAAGAAAATCTCGGCGAAACCCGGCAAGCCATTGAGCTGCGGAATCGGTCGCACGGTGATCCCCGGCGTGTTCAGCGGCAGCAGGATGAACGTCAGGCCGTGATGGCGCTGAGACTGCGGGTCGGTGCGAAAAATACCGAACGCCCAGTCAGCCCACACCGCGCGGGTCGACCAGGTTTTCTGGCCGTTGATCACGTAATGGTCGCCCACTCGTTCAGCTTTGGACCGAATCGCCGCCATATCGGAGCCGGCACCCGGCTCGGACCAGGCCTGGGCCCAGATGTCTTCACCGGTGGCCATGCGCGGCAGGAATCGCGCTTTCTGCTCTTCGCTGCCGTACTCCATCAGGGTCGGGCCGAGCAGGAAGATGCCGTTCTGGTTGACCCGTGCCGGCGCCCCGGAACGGTAATATTCCTCTTCGAAAATCAGCCACTCGATCAGGTCGCAACCACGGCCGCCGAGTTCGGTCGGCCAGGTGACCATGCCCCAACGGCCTTCATTGAGCTTGGCTTCCCAAGCGCGGTGCTCGGCAAAACCTTGCTCGGTGTCGAACGATTGCAGCGGTTCACTCGGTACATTGGCCGCCAGCCAGGTCCGCGCATCAAAGCGAAAGGCCTGCTGGGCCGGGGTATAGGTCAGGTCCATGGATATGCCTTCAGCCGTTGAATCGGGCATCGCGTTTCTCGACGAACGAGTCGCGTGCTTCCTGAGAGTCCAGTGAGCGGTAGGCTTCGAGGGTGAAGCCCTGCTCCCAGCGGTATTTGTCTTCCAGATTGCCGTCTTCGATGCCGCTCAGCGCTTCCTTGGCCAGGCTGATCATGCCCGGGCTCTTGGCGGCGATGGTGCGGGCGATCTGCAACGCGGCTTCGCGCAAGTCTTCGCGCTTGACCACCCGCTCCACCGCGCCCAGGCGGTAAGCTTCGGCGGCGTCGATGGCCTCGCCGGTGAAGTACATGTGGCGGACTTTCTGCACCGGGAACAACCGCTGCAAATGCGCACCGCCGCCCATGGCCCCGCGATCCACTTCCGGCACGCCGAAGGTGGCGCACTCGGACGCGACGATGATGTCGGCGGCGCCGCAGATACCGATGCCGCCACCGAGCACGAAACCGTGCACGGCGACGATCACCGGTTTCGGATTGCGGTGGATCGCCTTGAAGCTGTCGTAGTTGCCCTTGTTCACTGCGACGATCAGGTTGCCGTCGGCGGCCAGTTCCTTGATATCGACCCCGGCGCAGAAGCCGCGACCTTCGGCCCGGATCAGGATCACCCGCACCTCGGCATTGCGCCCCAGGCTTTCGATTTCGCTGGCGATATCGGCCCAGCCCTGGCAGTTGAAGGCGTTGACCGGTGGCCGGTCGAACACCAGTTCCGCGATGCCGTTATCGATACTCACGCTAAATGGTTTCATGCTTTCCCCTTACGACACACGGCGGCACAGCTCGCCCAGGCGCACTTCGGCGTCGCGGACGATCTGTTCAATCAATTGGGCGCAGCTGGGCAAGCTGTCGATGGAGGCGGCGATTTGCCCGGCGGGCAAGACGCCCGCGGCCGGTTGCCCGTCGACCATGGCTTTCTGGATCACCATCGGCGCGTTGGCGGCCATGATGCTTTGCGCGGCGGTCAGCTCCCCGGCGCCGCGCATCTTCAAGGCACTGCCGAGCAACTGAGTCAGGCTCATGCCGGTGTGGCGGCGGTAGGCCAGGCCACTCTGCAATGCCAGCAACAGGCGCTTGAGGCCGCCGCTGTTTTCCAGCTGGTTGAGCAATTCGTTGCGGATCATCCGTTGCGGCATGCCGTCGATGGCGCGGCTGATGATGATCGCCGCCGGGTCCTTGACCGCCAGGTAACGGGCAAGCGTCGCCTGGGGCACCGGGCTGTCGGCGCACATCAGGAAGCGCGTACCCATGGCGATGCCTTCGGCGCCGTAGGCCAGGGCAGAAACCAGGCCCCTGCCGTCCTTGAAACCGCCGGCCGCCACCACGGGCACCGACACCGCATTGACCACTTGATCCAGCAGCATCGAGGTCGGCACGGAGCCGGTATGCCCACCGCCCTCGCCGCCCTGTACGGTCACCGCATCGGCGCCCATTTCCACGGCTTTCTGCGCATGCTTGAGCGCGCCCACCGTGGGAATGCACACCACGCCGGCGTCCTTCAGGCGACTGATCATTTGCTTGCCCGGCGAACGGCTGTAGCTGACCGCCCGGACTTTGTGGCGCAACACCAACTCGACGATCTCGCCGGCATTGGCCTGGTACATGTGGAAATTCACCCCGAACGGCTGATCGGTCAGGCGCCGGGTTTCGATAATCGCCGCTTCCATCTGCTGCGGTTCGATGGTCGCCCCGGCCAGGAAACCGAAACCACCAGCATTGCCCGTGGCCGCCACCAGTTTCGGGTCGGCGACCCAGCCCATGGCGGTCTGGATGATCGGATAACGGCACCCGAGCAGTTGTGTCAAACGGGTATTCAACGAGATCGCCATGCTCACGCCTCGCCCGTTTTACGCTGGGAACTGGCCATGGCCTTGGCGTCGTAGCCGCCGAGGCGGTCGCCGGACACCAGTTCGTTGTGGGCATGAGCAAAGTGATGCAGACCGAACACCATGTCCATGGTCGCGCGCTTGCCCATCAGGTCTTCGGCGTTGTTCACCGCCTGCTTGCTCAGCTGCAGGCCCAGGCGCGGCATCTGTGCGATGCGCCCGGCGATGTCGAGGGTCTGTTGTTCCAGCTCGTCGCGAGCAACCACCCGATTGAGCATGCCCATCTGATAGGCACGCGGTGCCGGCATGCGCTCGCCGAGGAACAAAAATTCCTTGGCGATGCGCGGATTGAGTTCATGCACGTGGGCGAAATACTCGACCCCGGGAATGCCCATGCGCACCACCGGATCTGCGAAGTAAGCATCCTCGCTGGCCACGATCAGGTCGCAGACCCAGGCCAGCATCAACCCACCGGCAATGCACGCGCCCTGGACCATGGCGATGGTCGGCTTGGGCATCTCGCGCCAACGGCGGCACATGCCCAGATAGACTTCCTGCTCACGGGCATACAAAAACTCGCCGCCCGGTTTGTTCACATGGTCGTACCACAGGCTGGCGCGATCGAAGGTCTTGTCGACGTCGCGGCCCGGGGTGCCGATGTCATGCCCGGCGGAGAAATGCTTGCCGGCGCCACGCAACACAATGACCTTCACTTCATCATCATCGCAGGCCCGGCGAAACGCCGCGTCCAGCGCATAGGTCATCTGCGAGTTCTGCGCGTTGTGGAACTCGGGGCGGTTCATGGTGACCAGGGCCACCGCGCCACGCACCTCGTACAGCACCACCTCGGCCTGATTGTTATCGTTATGTTCAACCATCACTTTTCTCCGCAACGCGTTGCTCAGCGTTGGCCTGGCGGGTTGTCTTTGAGTTGCAGGGCGCGCAGGTTGTGCGGGTCCAGACGCTGGATCAGCTGCAACTGCTCGGCCGTCGGCGCGGCAGTGGTCAGGCAATCGTCCGGCACATGCAACTCGAAGCCGGTGTTGTCCTGGACTTGCGCCGCCGTCACGCCGGGGTGCAGCGAACGGATGCGCATCTGCCGTTGCGGGCCCTGGAAATCCAGCACGCAGAGGTCGGTGATGATCAGGCGGATGTCGATGTCGTTCATCGACCAGCCCCGTGCCAGTCGGGCCGGGTTGTAGCCGACCGAGGCGACCATATCGACCTCGCCTTCGACGAATACCCGGCGGTTGTGGCTCGGCACGCAAAACGAGTTGGCGTGGCTGATCGAGTTGCCGGGGAAACCGCGTACACCGAGCATCTGCGCCTTGGGTTTGGCGTAGTCGCCGATGCAGGAAATGTTGGCCTGACCGTAACGGTCGATCTGGGTTGGGCCGACCAGCGCATGACGCTTGCCGCCCCAGACGTTGTCGAAAATCCGCGAGAAACCCATCCAGCTGTCGCGCTTGGGTTCATAGCCTTTGCGCGCGCCCAACGGCACCGGCTCGGCAACCATGTAGGCTTCGGAGTCGGTCATCAGCAGTTGCGGGTTGCTGGTCAGCATGGCCAGCGAAGCAGCCAGGCGCGGAATCACGCCGATGCCGGAGGCCAATACTTCGCCGTCTTCGCGCCAGGCTTCGGAGGCCGCGCAGATCATCAGTTCGGCGAGGCTGTAATCAGTAGTGCTCATCGGAAGGTTCCCTTAGAAAATCGGCAACGGCAGTTCACGGATCGCAGCCAGGCCGCCGACCTTTTCCAGATACTGTTCGTGGGTGCAGTCGACGTAGTCGCGGACATAGCCCTGCCAGCCATCGGCCGCCTGGACCGTGGCGTTGTAGGCCTTGAAGTGCGCGACGTCGAAACCGTACAGCGGCGCGCACGAAGACGGATGCGCCCCGCCCGGCACATGGGCCACGGCGGTGGTCAGGTTGCGTTCCCAGAACACCTGATGCGCGTGGGCGCTGTCCTGATGGAAATACTCGCTGTCGACCAGCTCATCGCAGGTCACGTAGCTGTGGGTCGCGGCCCGCACGAACAGGTCGTCCATGTAGTGATCCGGACCGCTGATCTGGCACACGCCGCGTGCATCGGCACGGTCGACGTGCACCAGCGCCGCGTCGAGCTTGAGCGCCGGCATCGCCACCCAGTCCTTGCCATCGGCATAGGGCGAGGCGATCAACTTGATCTGGCGGTTGTGGCGCAACACATCGGTGCCCAGGCCCACCGCCGTCGGAATGAACGGCACATTCATCGCCGCCGCGCGCAGACCGAGCAGCAGCATGCCTTCGTCGATCTCCATCACTTCCAGCGCCGCTTCCTGGCGCGCCTTGCGGAAGTACGGTTCCAGCGGAATAAAGTCCAGGGAAACGAAGGCGAACACCAGTTTCTTGATCTTGCCGGCCGCGCAGAGCATGCCGACATCGGCACCGCCGTAGGCAACCACGGTCAGGTCCTTGAGGTCCGAGCGCAGGATCTCTCGCACCAGCGCCATCGGCTTGCGCCGCGGGCCCCAGCCACCGATACCGATGGTCATGCCGTCACGCAGTTGGCCGACAATCTCGGCGGTGGTCATTTGCTTGTCCATCGTCATGTTCCTCATTGGCGACCGACACTGAAGTCGTGGCCCCAGTGGCTGACCACGGTGCTTTCGAACGGCGTGTGGCGGTCCCAGTCGACCACCAGGCCATCGCAGCCGTATTCCAGGTCAAACCCGGACGGGGTCTTGATATAGAAAGAAATCATCTGGTCGTTGGTGTGCTGGCCGAGGGTGGCCGACAGCTTCACGCCATTGGCGTGGACGCGGTCCAGGGCGCGGCCGACTTCGTCCAACGCGTTGACCTCGACCATCATGTGCACGCAGCCGTGGGGCATCGGGCACTCGAAAATCGCCAGCGAGTGGTGGCGGCCGTTGTTGCAGTGCAGGAAGTGAATACGCTTTTGCGGCTCGGCCGGGTCCGGGGTGAAGCGGACTTTCATCAGGTCCGACAGGCCGAAACCCATCACCTGCTCGTAGAAGTCGCGGCAGCGCTCGAAGGCAGGTGCCGGCAGCACTACGTGGCCCATGCCCAGTTCGTTGGTAACGAACCCTTTGACGCCCACCGGCGAGACGAAACGGGCGAAGTCCTGCAACGGGCCCCAGAAGATTTCGTGACGGTTGCCATCCGGGTCGCTGAAGTGCACCAGCTCCTGGACCTTGCGCAGCTTGGCCTCGGCCGCGGTACCACGGGTCACTTGCACATCGGCCTGTTGCAACTCGCTGACCGCCTGTTCCAGCGCCGCCTTGCCGGCCACCTCCCAGCCGCAGGCACCGAAGCCGTTCTCGACGTTCTTCTGCACCAGGATGCGGTAGTGGCGCTCGTCCATCTTCAGGTACAGGTGCGCGTCGTCATCAGAGCCGATGACCATCATGCCCAGCACCTGGCTTGCGTAGTGGCGCCATTGCGCCAGGTCGCTGGATAACAGGGTGACGTAACCCAGACCACGGATATCCATGGATGCACTCCTCGTTTTTCTCAGGCGGTGCCGCCCTTCGGCGACTGCCGGGGGAGACTTTATGTAGGGCCTATTCAAACGGGTTCGGGGAGGGGCAACATCGTCCAATGGGACTAGCGGAAATGATGGCGCGGAACCTGAAAAACCTGTGGGAGCGAGCTTGCTCGCGATGGCGGTGTGTCAGTCAACAGAGATGCTGGATGACAGGGCCTCATCGCGAGCAAGCTGAACTGGTCAAGTAATCCCGGACACCGGTTACGGTGTTTATGCCGCTTTTTGCTCCATGGCTATTGGCGACAGATAGTTGTTGTAGCTGTGGAGCCTGGTGCGGTTGTAGTACATGAAGAAGCGCACCATATCGGTTTTGGCTTCCTCGATCTTGCTGTAGCCACTACGAGGCACCCATTCTGATTTCAGCGTGCCGAAAAATCGCTCTGTTGGAGCGTTGTCCCAGCACTGCCCGCGATGGCTCATGCTTTGCAATATGTCACGACGCTTCAGTTCTTCTTGAAACTTGCGGCTGGTGTACTGACAACCCTGATCCGAGTGAAACATCAGCCCCGCAGGGCACGTTCGAACCTCTGCCGCCATGCGTAGCGCCTTGCTGACCAAGTTGGCGTCATTGACCAGCGAAAATGCCCAACCGATGACCCGGCGAGCAAACAAATCGATGACGATGGCCAGATGAACCCAGCGCTCGCCCACCATCAAGCTGGTCACGTCGCCACACCAGACCTGATCGACTGCAGCCGGTTTGAAGTTGCGCTTGAGCCGATTGGGCGCGACAAACGCTTCCACTCCTTTGGATCTGAATGGGTGAGGCTGGCGTTGTTTACTGACAATGTTGGCCTCCCTCATCAGCGCTCGGACAAGGCCTCTTCCAACTGCAATGTTTTGGGACTTCAGGCCCTTGCTGATCATTCTGGAGCCCATGGCTTCGCGGCTTTCGCTGTGCAGTTCAACCACTTTGAGCTTGAGCTCTTCGCGCCTGATCCGCGGTTGGGCTCGCCGCTGAAGCCACTCGTAAAAGCTGCTGCGCTTCACATCGAAAACACGACACACGACAGCTGTCGGGAACGACTCTCTTAGTTCCGCAATCATCGAAAACGATCGGGATCCGACATCAAGAGAGCGGTAGCCTTTTTTAAGATCTCGGCTTCCATTTCCATGCGCTTGATCTTGGCCTTTAGTTCCTGGATCTGGCGCTGATCTTCGGTAATCGCCTTGGTGCCTTTGACTGGCTGCCCCTCGCGCTCCTTGCGAACCTGATCGACCCAACGCCGTAAAGCGGTGGGCCCGATATCCAGCGATGCACAAACGTCTGGAACCGGGCAGTTATCATCAAGCACCATGCTGGCAGCATGCAGCTTGAACTCGCGGGTATAGACCTTTCTTTCGTTCATGGAACCTCCAAGTTGGCGAAATCATATCGCCCTTAAGAGGTGTCCGGAATTATTAGGCCAGTTCAAGCTCGCTCCCACAGGGGGGGGGTTGCGGGTTTATGCAGCTGGTTCGATTTGATCGAGCACGCGATTCGCGGTGATTTCGGCGAGCATTACGCTATTGGAAATACCCAGCAGTGCATTACGGTCACCGCCCTCCAGATGATCCACCAGTTGATGCACCATCACATCCACCGAGGCCAACGTCTCGACGAGATAGACCACCAGGGTTTCGGTCGTAGCGTCAGGGTCGACGGTAAACAGCGTGCTGATTGTTCGAGGGGTGGCTTTGATGTCAGCGGTCGAGGGGAAGTGGTAAGCGAGGGCACGTTCGGCGGCCTCGTTGAGTTTTTTTGAATCGGGTTCGTATGGGGATGCCGGATCGGTGTCCGGCGGGTTTGGCGTTACCTTGAACATTCACGACTCTCCAATATTTTGGAGCCGTCACCGACTTGCGACTAAACGAGAGGTGGCAGCTGTACGCAGGTTAGTCGACCGGGGAGAATCGAAACCGGCGCGCCCAAAGGCGCCCTGCGCACAGCTACCATAAAGTGCAGGTATGAAATGACCTGACTGTCTGGATGCAGATGCGCTTCGATTGACCACGGGCGACTAAACCCGATCACTGATGAGCAGTGACGCGAATCAAGTTACCGAGGGGGTCCAAGGCGCACAAGCCGGCGGATTCTGGCGTACCTGTAGGCAATGACGCAAGGCGGTGTAGCTTTCATCAAGTAACACTGACAGCCGTTAAACAGGCTTCGTTTAACAACCCAAAAACCTGTGGGAGCGAGCTTGCTCGCGATGGGGCCATACCACTCAACATCGATGTTGAATGCAAGACCGCCATCGCGAGCAAGCTCGCTCCCACAGGGGGGCATGTGATGATCAAGATTAGTGCAGGCATAAAAAAACGGGCCTTGGGGACCCGTTGGAAAGTTGGCCTGACGTCCGTGCCAGGCCTGAAATACGTTCAACTGTAGGAGCGAACCTGCTCGCGATGGTCGCCAACGATAACGCTGCAAGCCTGGCACCCCGCGGCGTTCTCCGGTTTATCGCGAGCAGGCTCGCTCCTACAAGGGGTATGCGGTGTTCATGCCTTATGTGGCAGGACTCAGCCCTTGCGGAAATGCGGAATCACCTTCTCGCCAATGTTCTTCAAGGTCTCCAGCTGCGCCCACTGCGGCACGGTGCCCATCTGACAGATGAACAGGATTTCGTCGGCGCCGGCATCGATCAGGCGCTGCACGTAGCCGATGCAATCCTCGACGGTGCCGTAAGCATGGTTCGGGTTCATCATGGCCATGGTCGGGTCGGAGAAGTCGACACTGACTTCTTCAGAGGCGAAGCGCGACTTGATCACGCTCTGGCCATTGCCATCGACGAAGGTGTCGTCCTTCCACTTCTCCGGATCCGGACGCTCGCCACCGCCGTACCAGTAGCCCAACGACTCCATGAAGTAACGCTGGCCACGGATACCGATGCGGCGCGCTTCTGCGTTGTCGTCCAGCACGATGGCCGGGCACAGCGCGGCAATGTGACGGTTAGGGCGGAAGCCCACTTGCTTCTTTTCATCGCGGTTGTCGTAGGCCGTGTGATACACCTCAACCTTCTTGGCGATCTCTTCCGGGCCACCGAAGCCCAGCACCAGCGCGCCCATGCCACGACCGCCGGCATTTTTCAGCGACTCGGTGTTGGTGCACGCCAGGTACATCGGCGGGTGCGGGTCCTGATACGGCTTTGGATGGATCGGACGCTTGGGGATCTGCACGAAGTCGCCGTTGTGCTCGATCTCGTCCTGCACGAACATTTTCGGGATCAGGTACATCATCTCGTCGATCTGCGGCTGCAAGGTCGCCAGATCGTAGCCGAAGGTGCCGGCTTCCTGCTGGGTACCGCCCTTGCCCACGCCAAAGTGCACACGACCCTTGGACAGCAGGTCGAGGGTGGCGATGCGCTCGGCGACTTTTACCGGGTGGTTCATCGCCGGAGGCAGGCAGACCACGCCGTGGCCGATACCGATGCGCTCGGTTTTACCGGCCACGAAAGCCAGCATGGTTTCCGGCGCGGACATGTGCGAGTAGTTGCTCAGCGCCGTGTGTTCCACGCACCAGAAGGTGTCAAAACCCAGCTTGTCGGCCAGCACGGCCTGCTCGACGGTGTCTTCGAAAATCTTGCGGTCGCCTTCGCGGCTGGAGTCCACCGTCTGGGCTTCGTAAATCAGGGAAAATTTCATGGTTGATCCTTGTGCTTATTTGGATGCGCAGTCGGCGCCGTAGACCTTCGCCTTGCCGCCAATGCTCGGGCATCGGCGGGGCGCTCGAATCACGCAAACGGACTAGCCCGATTCATAGAAAAGAGCTGTACGCCAGCGTCAGAGGAAAAAGTCGCTGCTGTCCTGCCCCATGCTGACCCCGCCGAGGTTCCAGGCGTACTTGGCCGGGCTGTTGGCGACGTGGGCGCGACCGGTGTGAATATCACGGAACGCTCGGTTGATCGGATGGCTGCGGAAGATCGTCGAAGCACCGCTGTTGAACATCAGGTCACCAGCGGCCTTGGCGCACTTGTCGGCCACCAGCGCCGAGTCGTAACGCATCTTCACCCGCTCGGGCATGCTCAACGGCTCACCCTTCTGCGCGCGCTCCAGCATCAGGGCGAAGTTGCGATGCAGCACGGTCTTGCACTCATCGACGCAGACCATGGCGTTGGCCAGCGCCGATTGCGCGGCCGGGTCCTGGACCATCTTGCGACCGTCATTGACCCCGACCCGGGCGCGGTTGTGCTCGACAAACTGATCCACCGCGCCTTGCAGGGCACCGATGGCCGAGGACGAAACCGCACGCACGAAAATCTGCCCGAATGGCAGGCGGAACAACGGCGCGGTGTTGACCGCATTGCCCGGACTGTTCTGCATGAAACCGTCGAGGGCGCGATGGGTGCGGTACTCGGGAACGAAGGCGTTCTCCACCAGAATGTCGTGGGAGCCGGTAGCTTCCAGGCCCATGACGTTCCAGTTGTCGAGAATCTGGTAATCGCTGCGCGGCACCAGGAACGTCCGGTAATCCGGCGCCCCGCCCGCCTCTTCCGGCGGCACCAGCGCACCGAGGAACGCCCACTCGCAATGCTTGCTGCCGGAGGAAAAGCCCCAGCGACCGCTCAATTTGAAACCACCCTCGACCCGCTCGACCTTGCCCACCGGCATATAGGAAGAGGAGATCAGCACGCTGGAATCCCTGCCCCAGACATCCTGCGCGGCGCGGTCGTCGAACAGCGCCAGTTGCCAGTTGTGGATCGCCACCACCCCCAGTACCCAGGCCGAGGACATGCAGCCTTCGGCAAGGGTCATCTGTACGTCGAAGAAATCCTTGGGCTCCAGCTCATAGCCTTCCCAACGGGACGGTTGCAGGATGCGAAAGAACCCGGCGTCCTGGAAATCCTTCAGGGTTTCTTCCGGCAACTGGCCTGCTTGCGCGGCATTCAGGGCACGTTCACGCAGGATCGGCACCAACTCGCGGGCACGTTGGCTCAGACGCTGGCGAATCAGGTCTTGGTTGAGCATTTTTATTGTTCTCCTTTGTTCACCCCATCCGCCGGGGCGCGCGTGCAACGGGGCGGATGTAGCGCCCCTACACTGGCATTCAAACAATGCGCAACGCAGGGGACATCCCTCAAACGGACCATGTGGGATTGGGGAACTGGTCTTTGGCGGTGTATCTGGACGGGATGTGTTGCTTGGCAGGCTGCCATCGCGAGCAGGCTCGCTCTCACATTGGGTCTCCGGTTTAACTCGGGACCTATGGCCACTGAAGATCCCTGTGGGAGCGAGCTTGCTCGCGATGGCTTTGTGTCAGGCGATAAGTGTTTTGTGGGTGTACATATCCGTTGCTGCGGTAACGGCCACTCAGGGTTCCGCCCTTACGGCGGGTCACTTGGAAAAGCCCCAAGTAACCAAGGGCTCTTGCCCCTTTCGTTCGGTGCCTCGCTTAGGCTCGGCATGCCCTCGCTCCGGTCCTGCTCCGTGGGCCCGCCGCCATCGGCCATCCATGGCCGGGGGCGGCTAACCCGGCATCCATGCCGGGTTGCCCACTGCGCAGAACCTCCACTCGGCCTCACGAGGGGGCGTACACCGCAGCAGCGCCCGAGGCGGCCTACCGGCCGGCCTGTTTGCTGGATGCGTTCGTCTGTGGGGTACCTCGTCGGCTGGCAGGCCGCTATCGCGAGCAAGCTCGCTCCCACAGGTACTGAGTACTTCTGCAAAATTTCGGTCGGCTGGCAGGCCGCCATCGCGAGCAAGCTGGCTCCCACAGGTACTGAGTACTTCTGCAAAATTTCGGTCGGCTGGCAGGTCGCTATCGCGAGCAAGCTCGCTCCCACAGGTATCGAGTACATCTGCAAGATTTCGGTCGGCTGGCAGGCCGCCATCGCGAGCAAGCTCGCTCCCACAGAAGAGCAGAGCAAAAGCAGAGCATCCCGCACCACCGCGTCGCTTCTCACCACTCATCAGGCCGAGCGTTAGCTCGCCTGCAGCTTTTGATCTTGATCCACCCGCCCCCTCGGCAGGCTGAGTGGAGGTGTTCATCCGGGGATTGGCGCGCAGCGCCGTTCGACGCAGTCGAACACATCGCATGTAGGTGCCAGCGAAGCCAACCGGAGGGCGATGCCCCCGGATGAATGCCGGAGCGAAGGAACCCCGAGCCTTGGCGAGGGGCCGTACGTTCGGGGCGAGACTTTTTGGTTCCTTTTGTGTCGTTTGACAAAAGGGACTCGCCGTAAGGGCGAAACCGCCAGCCGCCGTTACCGCAGAAACGGATATGTACTCAATCAACCAAGAGCCTGGTCGGCCCAGAGGCCGCCAAGGCCTAGTCCCCTCGGACGATGCTCCAGACAAGAGCCAGAGCAAGAATCCATCGCACTCCCCAACCAACAAAAAGGCCCAGTGCGATGAACGACGTCAATCTCAAAGCCGACATGCTCCAGGCCATGCGCCGCCTGGCCAAGTCAGTCACCATTATCAGCACCAGCAACGGCACCGAACGCTTCGCCATGGCCGCCACGGCCGTCGACTCGCTGAGCACCGAGCCACCATCGCTGCTGATCTGCGTCAACAAGACCGCCTCGCCCCACGCCGCACTGGCGACCGGCGCCGACTTCTGCGTCAACATCCTCGGCGTCGAACAACAAGACCTGGCCAACCTGTGCAGCGGCGCGATCAAGGGCGAGGCGCGCTTCGACCGCGGCAACTGGCTGACCAGCCCCGGCGGCATTCCTTACCTGGGTGACGCACAGTCGGCGATCCTCTGCCGCCAGGACGGCCACTTCAGCTACGGCACCCACACCGTTTTCATCGGGCGCATCCTGCAGATCCACACCACCGCCGAAATCACCCCGCTGGTCTACCTCGACGGCAGCTACACCACCACCGCCAAACCCGCACCCTCTCTCGCTGCTGCTGGCTGAGGCCCGAACATGGACAGCCTGAACGGGTTGACGGCGTTGCGAGTGAACAGCGCCGACCAGTTGCCATGGGATGACCGTTGCGACTTGCTGATCGTCGGGTTTGGCGGTGCCGGCGCCTGTGCCGCCATCGAAGCCAGCACTCGCGGCCTGTCAGTGCTCGCACTGGATCGCTTCGAAGGCGGCGGCGCCACGGCGCTCAGTGGTGGCGTGGTGTACGCCGGTGGTGGCACGCCGTATCAGCGTCAAGCCGGCTATGAAGACACCAGCGAAGCCATGTTCAATTACCTGCGTCAGGAAGTCGGCGAAGCCGTCAGCCACGAGACATTGCGCAATTTCTGCGACGGCAGCCGCGAACAACTGGCCTGGCTGGAGCGACAGGGCGCGGCGTTCGAGGCCAGCGTGCCGCCGCATAAAACCTCGTACCCGAGTGACCAGTACTACCTCTATTACTCCGGCAACGAAGCCGTGCCGGCCTATGCCGCCAGCGCCAAACCGGCACCCCGTGGCCACCGCACCAAAGGTCCGGGCATGTCCGGCGCCAGCCTGTTCGCCCCGCTCAAGGCCAGCGCCTTGCGTCATGGTGCACGCCTGCGCAGCCAGTGCGAAGTGCGGCGATTGGTGCTCGACCTCGACGACAAGGTCATCGGCGTCGAAGCCTGGCAGTTGCCTTCCGGCAGTCGCGCAGCCCGACAACATGCGCGGCTGTCGCGCTGGGCCGCCGCCATTCATATGTACGCTCCCGCATTGGCTGACCGCTTGCGCGCCCGTCAGCGTCGCATCGAGCAGACCAGCGCCATTCGGCAATTGATTCGCGCCGAACAGGCGGTGCTATTGAGCAGCGGCGGTTTTATCTTCAATCGCGACCTGGTGCGCCAACACGCGCCGCAGTACCTGGCCGGGTTGCCCCTGGGCGCCACCGGCTGCAATGGCAGCGGCATCGCCCTGGGCCAGAGCGCCGGTGGCAGCGTGGCGCGGATGGACAAGATCAGCGCGTGGCGTTTCATCAATCCGCCACTGGCCTGGGCCCGCGGGCTGATCGTCAATGCCCGCGGACAGCGTTACGCCAACGAAGAAATCTACGGTGCGACCCTCGGCCACGCCATGGTCGAAGAACAAGACGGTCGCGCCATCCTGGTGCTCAACCGTGAGCTGATGCGCGAAGCGTTGCGTCAGGTGGGCCCGGGCAAGGTGTGGAATTTCCAGCGCCTGCCGGTGCTGCTCAATCTGTTGTTCAACGCCAAACGCAGTAGCAGCCTGGCCGGGTTGGCCAAACGCTGCAATCTGCCGCCGGAACTGCTGCGCCAGAGTGTCGAACGCTATTCCCGCGCGGCACGCGGTGAGGTCGCCGACGAGTTCGGCAAATCCGCCGCGATGCTTGCCAACCTCGACCAAGGCCCTTGGTACGCCCTCGACCTGTCCTTCGACAGCAAACTCTTCCCCTGCCCGGTCATCACCCTGGGCGGGCTGAAGGTCTGCGAGGACAGCGGTCGGGTTCTGGACCACGCCGGCCAGCCAATAAACGGTCTCTACAGCGCCGGCCGCAATGCGGTCGGGGTCGCTTCCAACCTGTATGTCTCCGGCCTGTCCCTGGCCGACTGCATTTACTCCGGTCGCCGGGCTGCCGCCCACGTGGCCGACCAATTCGCACTTCAAACCGCACGATCAGGAGAACAACAATGCAACGTGTAGAAGGCAAAGTCTGCATCATCACCGGCGCCGCCAGCGGCATCGGTCGCGAAGACGCCCTGCTGCTGGCCCGCGAAGGCGCCAAAGTAGTACTGACCGACCTCAACGAAGAGGCCGGTCGCCAGGTGGCTGCAGAAATCGGCGCCAACGCGCTGTTCATCCGCCACGACATCGCCAGCGAAAGCGATTGGCAACAGGTGATCAAGACCACCGTCGAACACTTCGGCCGTCTCGACGTACTGGTCAACAACGCCGCGATCCTGGCCCTGGGCAGCATTGAAGACACCACGCTGGAGCTGTGGCAGAAGGTGCAGAAGATCAACGGCGAAGGCTACTTCCTCGGCTGCAAGTACGCGATCCAGGCGATGAAGGAAACCGGCGGCGGGTCGATCATCAACATGTCGTCGGTGGCCGCGTTGGGCGCGATGCCGATGTTCTGCGCTTATTCGGCGTCCAAAGGCGCGGTGGCGGCGATGACCCGTTCGATTGCCCTGCACTGCAAACAGCAGGGTTACCGCATCCGCTGCAACAGCGTGCACCCCGATGGCGTGAACACGCCGATGACCCAGGCCCTGGCCGGTGGTCAGCCGATCCCGCAGGAAGCGCTGGACCAGGACCCGATGAACCGCATGGCCGCGCCACGGGACATTGCCAACGTGGTGCTGTTCCTGGCCACCGACGAGTCGCGATTCGTCAACGGTGCCGAGATTCGCGTCGACAACGCCCAACTGATCAGCAGTCTCTGAGGTCGAGGTGAACATGGGCACGCGACAACAGAACCTGACCCCGGCCGAGCACACGACGGCAAGCGTCTCATTGCAAGTGTGCGCGGTGATAGACGAGACCCTGGATGCGCGCTCGCTGGTGCTG
This sequence comes from Pseudomonas jessenii, assembly GCF_002236115.1. Classification (GTDB taxonomy): domain Bacteria; phylum Pseudomonadota; class Gammaproteobacteria; order Pseudomonadales; family Pseudomonadaceae; genus Aquipseudomonas; species Aquipseudomonas jessenii. Next base: position 263,715 of record NZ_NIWT01000007.1, read on the forward strand.
GACGTACCGCCAGCCCTGCGTGAGCGCTTTCGCTACAAACCGGGCCAGTTCCTGAGTTTTCGCGTGCCCTTGGCCGGCAAACTGTTGACCCGCTGCTACTCCATGGCCAGCTCGCCCCTCGCGGACGCGCTGCCCAAGGTCACGGTGAAACGGGTCGACGGTGGTCGGGTGTCGAACTGGATGAACGAAGTGCAGGTCGGCGACTGGCTGGAAGTGCTGCCACCGGCCGGGCATTTCTGCCTGGACCCGCAGGCGGACACCGAAAAGCCCCTGGTCTTGTTCGGGGGCGGCTCGGGCATCACCCCGGTGTTCTCCATTCTCAAATCGGTGCTGCACAGCAGTCGGCGACCGATCAAGTTGATCTACGCCAACCGCGATGAGGCGTCGGTGATTTTCAAGGACGAGCTGTGCCAGTTGATCAAGGCGCATCCTGATCAACTGCACGTGGTGCACGTCCTCGATTCGGTGCAGGGTTTTTTGACGGACCATCAGGTCCGTCATCTGCTGCGCGGATCAGCCGGCGGCGACTACTTCATCTGTGGGCCGGGACCGTTCATGGACACCGTGGAGCGCACGCTGCTGGCAGTGGGCGAAGCGGCCGAGCGGATCCATGTCGAACGCTTCGTCTCGCCGCCGGACCCCGATGAACTGCTGGCCGAAGAGGCCGTGGCACGAGCGGCGGCCATGGATTCACAATGCGAAGCGCTGATCGTCGAGCTCGATGGTCAGCAACACGAAATTGCCTGCAAACCCGGCGACACCCTGCTGCAAAGTTGCAAGGCCGCCGGTCTGGACGTGCCGTCGTCCTGTGAAGAAGGTTTTTGCGGGGCCTGCATGTGCGTGGTCAGAGAAGGTGAAGTCCAGTTGGCGCGCAACGACGTCTTGACCCCGAAGGAACTCGCCGACGGCTGGACACTGGCCTGCCAGAGCCGACCGACCGGTGCCCGGGTACGCCTTAAATTCCCCGACTGAGACCCTCCCCCCCTGTAGGAGCGAGCATGCTCGCGATGGTCGTCAACGATAAAGCAGGGTATCTGAATACCCGCGTTGTCAGGGCATTTTTCGCGAGCATGCTCGCTCCTACAGGAAGGCATGATCAAAGGCGCTCTGTCGCCTTAGTCCCAATGGACGATCACCCAGGCCGGGTCTGCGGTTAGACTCGACCACAGCATTAGCCCACAACAATAAAGAGGTGCAGTTATGGCTCGTTTGCAGAATAAGGTCGCGGTGGTCACCGGCGGCGCTTCGGGTATCGGTCTGGCCTGCGTGCGCCGTTTCTCGGCCGAAGGCGCGCAAGTGATTGGGCTGGACATCGGCAGCGCACCGGCAGACTTTCCCGGCCTGTTCATGACCCTGGACGTGCGCGACGAAGCGCAGGTGCAGCAGGTCATGCAAGAAGTCATCAGCCGCTTCGGGCGCATCGACGTACTGGTCAACGCCGCCGGCGTCGCCGACCAGGGCAGCGTGACCCAGACCACCACCGCCAACTGGCAACGGGTGATGGACATCAACCTGACCGGCAGCATGCTCACCAGCAAATACGCACTGGCGTCGATGGTTGAACAACGCAATGGCTCGATCATCAACGTCGGTTCGATCTTCGGCCTGCAAGGCTGCGACGGCAACGTGGCCTATAACGTGTCCAAGGGCGGCATCAACCAGCTGACCCGCTCGATGGCCATCGACTACGGCTACGCCAACATTCGCGTCAACGGTCTGTGCCCCGGCCTGATCGAAACGCCGATGACCAGCATGGTCCGTGACAATGACGCCTTCCACGCCTTCTTCGCCTCGCAGCACATGCTCAGCCGCTCCGGACAACCGGAAGAAGTGGCCAACGTTGCGCTGTTCCTGGCGTCCGACGAAGCATCCTTTGTCAGCGGCCAGATGATCGCCGTGGACGGTGGTTTCTCCGCCGGTCGCCGTTTCGCCCCGCCCGCCCAGTAATTCGCAATCCGGCCGGGCGCCCTGCCCGGCCTACTCCCTTTTTCGTACTTGTCTTCTAACCGGGGAGGCCCCATGCCGCCTGTCGCCACCGCACTGACCATCGCTCAACTGTTCGCCAACGCGGCCCAGGCCTACGGCGACCGCCCGGCCATCGAGGACGCGGGCCACACCATCAGCTACCGACAACTGGACCAACTGCGCCGCCAGGCTGCCCGCGCACTGCTGGCCCTCGACGTACAGATCGGGGACCGCGTGGCGATCTGGGCGCCGAACGTGTGGGAATGGATCGTTGCGGCTGGCGCCCTGCAGAGTGTCGGTGCAGCCCTGGTGCCGCTCAATACCCGGATGAAGGGCAGCGAGGCCGGCTACATCCTGCGCGAAAGCGGCGCCTGCGTACTGTTTGCCATCGGCGAATTCCTCGGCGCGGACTACCCCGGCATGCTGACGTCGGAAGACCTGCCAGCCCTGCGCCACATCGTCAGCGTGCGTGGTGCCAATTCGGGCACCCTGGCCTGGGAGCGGTTTATGGATCTGGCGGCCGATGTGCCGCAACTGGCCTTGCGCACCCGCGAACAGAGCGTTGGCCCGCAGGCCTTGTCCGACGTGTTGTTCACCTCGGGCACCACTGGTAAACCCAAAGGGGTGATGACCAGCCACGGCCAGAACCTGCGAATCGTGCGGGACTGGAGCGATATCGTCGGTTTGCGCGAAAGCGATCGCTACCTGATCGTCAATCCGTTCTTCCACTCCTTCGGCTACAAGGCCGGCTGGCTGGCAGCGCTGATGCGTGGCTGCACCCTCCTGCCGCAGCAGGTGTTCGACGTGCAGGCCGTGCTCGAATGCGTGCAGCGCGAACGCATCACCGTGTTGCCCGGGCCACCGACGCTGTATCAATCGTTGCTTGCCCATCCGCAACGCAACGAATTCGACCTGAGCTCCTTGCGCGTTGCGGTGACCGGGGCGGCAGCGATTCCGGTGGAGATGATTCACCGCATGCGCGACGAACTGGGCTTTGCCACCATCGTCACCGCGTATGGCCTGACGGAAGTCTGTGGGTTCGCCACGATCTGCCGGTCCGGCGACTCGGCGGAACTGGTCGCCAACACCAGTGGCCGGGCGATGCCGGGGGTGCAAGTGCGCTGTGTCGGCAGCAGCGGTCGCAGCCAGCCGGCCAACACTCCCGGTGAAGTACAGATTCGCGGCTACAACCTGATGCAGGGCTATCTCAACAACCCCGAAGCCAGCCAGGAAATTCTCGACGCCGACGGCTGGCTGCACACCGGCGACATCGGCATGCTCGACGAACAGGGTTACCTGCGCATCACCGACCGCCTCAAGGACATGTTCATCACCGGTGGCTTCAATGTGTACCCGGCGGAGATCGAACAGTGTTTGCTGACCTATCCGGGCGTGGCCCAGGCAGCGGTGATCGGGATTCCCGACGAACGCTTGGGCGAAGTGGCGATGGCGTTTCTGCTGCCTGCTCCAGGTATGGAAATCGAGCAGACCCGATTCCTCGCCTGGTGCCGTGAGCAGATGGCCAACTACAAGGTTCCGCGTCGGGTGCAGGTCCTGCAGAAGATGCCGATCAATGCGGCGGGGAAAGTGACCAAGAATGTGTTGCGCGAGTGGTCATTGCAGCCAGTCGACTAAACACAATCCCTGTAGGAGCGAACCTGCTCGCGATGGTGTGTCAGTCGACATCAATGCAACTGATAGACCATCGCGAGCAAGCTCGCTCCCACAATGTTCGAGGGTGTACACAAATTTCCCACCCGACACAGTTCAACTGTGGGAGCGAGCTTGCTCGCGATGGTGTGTCAGTCGACGTCAATGCAACTGATAGACCATCGCGAGCAGGCTCGCTCCTACAATGTTCGAGGGTGTACACAAATTTCGCGTCCGACACAGCTCAACTGTGGGAGCGAGCTTGCTCGCGATGGTGTGTCAGTCGACGTCAATGCAACTGATGGACCATCGCGAGCAGGCTCGCTCCTACAGGGCTTTGTGTTTTAGTGATCTAAACCACCCGCGCCGGATGCTGCTTACGCGGGTCGCCGAGCATGGCGCGGTGGGACGGCGGCTGGCGGCCTTCGGCTTCACTGATGCCGTAGCCAGGGGCAATTTCGGCGGTGATCAGGGTCTGCCCGGACAACGCCATCAACTGCGGATCATTGAGCAATGCATGGATCACCCGCCCGTTGAATTGCGGGGTTTCGGCGTGGGCCAGGAATGCCTGGTACTGCTCGCCATGCTGTTCGCCGGCAATCTTCGTACGTTCGGTCAGTTGCGGGCCGAGCCACAGCGACAATGCCGCCACGCCCTGCCCTTCGAAATCGATCGCCATGTCCGCCGCCAGCTTGTCGACGCCGGCCTTTTGCGCGCCGTACGCCGGGCCATGCATGTAGCACCCGGCACCGAACGACGAAGTGAAACAAATCAGCCCTTGTGCACTTTTGAGCAACAGCGGCGCGGCGTAGAAGCTGGCGATGTAGGCCGAGCGCAGGCCGACGTCGAGAATGCGCACCAGGTCCAGCGATTTAGCCCAGAACGGCCCTGGTTCGATCAACTGGTCATGGATGAACGCGGCGTTGTTCACCAGCAGATCCAGATGCCCGCACTCATTTTCCACACGGGTAAACAGCGCCTGAACCTGCGCGTCATCGGTGTGATCACAGACCACCGCGATACCGCGCCCACCGGCGTCGGTGATCGCGGCGGCGGTGTCCTCCAGCGAGCCGCGCAAGGCATGCCCGTACAAATTCGACCCGCCCTGCGCCGGGGCGCGACCGGTGACATACACCGTCATGCCCGCCGCCCCAAGGGCCAGGGCAATACCCTGCCCGACTCCGCGACTGGCACCGGTCACTACGGCGATCTGTGGACGCTGGTTGTTCATTCGACACTCCCGAACAAGGTTTTCGCCGAAGCGGTTTCGCTCTGGCGCTTGATGTGATTGGCGGCCAGGTAACCGAAGGTCATGGCCGGGCCGATGGTCGAACCGGCACCCGGATAGGTGCGACCCATCATCGAGGCGGCGCTGTTGCCGATGGCGTACAGGCCGTTGATCGGTTCGCCGTCTTCATGCAACACCCGGGCGTGCACGTCGGTCAGCAGGCCACCCTTGGTGCCGATGTCGCCGGCGTCGATGCGCACGGCGTAGAACGGCCCCTTGAGCAACGGCGCCAGGCACGGATTGGGTTGCACGTTCGGATCGCCGTAGTAGCGATCGAACAGTGATTCGCCCTTGTGGAAATCCTCGTCGACGCCCTGCACGGCCATGCCGTTGAAACGCTGCACGGTGCGCACCAGCCCGCCAGCGTCGACGCCGATTTTCGTCGCCAGTTCTTCCAGGCTCGACGCCTTGTGGAAGTAATCACGCAAATGCTCGGGCAATTGCCAATCGCGCTGGGCATAGCCCGGCAGCAAGGCGCCGCACGGGTATTTGCGGCGGAACTCGGCGTCGAACACCATCCAGCACGGCACGCTCGCGGCACCTTCGCGGTTGTTGGCGTACATCGCGTAAACGATATCGGTATAGGGCGCGGCTTCGTTGACGAAACGCTCCCCCGCCGCGTTGACCATCACACACCCCGGCAAGGTGCGTTCAACGAACAGCGCCCGCTGTTTTTCTTCACCCTTGACGTAAGTGGTAGGCGCCCACCAGCTGTGCTCCATTAACGCGGTCCGAGCACCGATGGCCTGGCCAGCACGAATACCGTCGCCGGTATTGTTGGGTGGTGTGGCACTCCAGTTGGCCCGGGATGGCTGCGGCAGGTACTGCTCGCGCATTTCCTGGTTACGCTCGAAACCACCGGCGGCGATGATCACCCCGTAGCGCGCCTTGACGTTGAGCAACTGACCGTTGCGATTGACCCGTGCCCCGCCGACCCGATCGCCGACCAGCAGCAGCTCTTCGAGTGCACAATTGAGCCACAGCGACTTGCCGCGATCCTGCAACGAACAGCGCAAGGCACCGATCAAGGCATTGCCCAGGGTCAGGAAACGGTCGCGACGGGATAAACGCCGCCCCTCGCGATCACGCCAGTAGCGCCACATCACCCGCAGGGTCAGGCGCAACCAGCCGGGGCCACGGCACAGCAGCACTTGCGCCTCTTTCATGGTCATCGCCATGCGCCCCATCATCAGGGTGCCGGGGGACGGTGTGCGCATACGCAAAAATTCTTCGCCGAGTTCGGCGGCATCGAACGGTTGCGGATCCATCGAACGATAGCCCGGTTTTCCGCCCTCGACTTCCGGGTAGTAATCGGCGTAGCGCGGTTGCGCCTCGAAGCGCACGCGGGTGTGTTTTTCCAGGTACTCGACCATCTCCCGGCCGTGTTCAACATAGGCTTCGATGCGCCCATCGTCGATCTCGCCATGGGTCACGGCGCGGATGTAGGCAATCGCTTCGGCCGCCGAATCACTGCCGCCGATGGCGTTGATCCGGTGATTGTTGGGGATCCAGATGCCGCCGCCGGACACCGCCGAGGTGCCGCCGTACTCGCCGCTCTTTTCGATCAGCAACGCATTCAGGCCCAGGTCGTGGGCGCGCAGCGCTGCGGTCATGCCCCCGGCTCCCGAGCCAATCACCAACACATCACAGCACTCGTCCCATTTGATCCCGGCAGCGTTCATGCGATCACCCTTGTTCAGCGCCCATCAGGCAGAAACCGCCACCGCCGGATCTTCGCCCGGTGCAGTCGGTCTCGGGATTGTTCGCCCCGTGCGCCGGGTGTTCATCGTCCGATAAGACTAAGGCCAGGACTGCGCCCGCCCCGTACAAATCGCTTAGTCCGCTTGGACGATGTTGCGCGCAAGTCGTGACTCCATAGTCGCCCACAGCACCAATCACTCCCCTGAAATGCAGGTCGGGCAGGTCTGACCTGGGCCATGAGGACGACATGATAAAAACAATAATCGCCCCACCAACACAGCACCCTCGCACACAGCTTGTTCTATTGATGCTGGCTGGTGGACTTAGCGCTCACGTTAACGCCATGAGCTTTCAGCCAAGCGAAGACTTGAGCATCGACTGGGACACCACACTGACCTACAGCCTCGCCTGGCGGACCGAGTCTCGCGATCACAAGCTGACCGCCAATGCCAACGGCAACGACGGCGACAACGCGTTCGACAAAGGCAGCCTGATCAACAACCGCAGCGGCTTTCTCACCGAAGCCAACATCAAGTGGCAAGACGACTACGGCGTGTTCGTCCGGGCGACGGGCTTCTACGACAACGTCTACGATCAGGACAACGACAACACCACCGGCACTTCCAACTGCTTCGCCGGCGGCCATTGCAGCAAACCCGACCGTTTCTCCCAGGACACCATCGACCAGCATCGCAATGAGTTGCGCATGCTCGACTACTACGCCTATGGCACCTGGGACGTGAGCGGCCATGCCCTCAACGCGCGCCTGGGTAATCAGGTGGTGAGCTGGGGTGAAAGTCTGTTCTATCCGGGTATTTCCGCGGCCCAGAGCCCGGTGGACGCGACCAAGGCGACCACCCCGGGCGTCGAGGTCAAGGAAATCCTGCTGCCGGTCGGCCAACTGTTCACCCAGTTCGCCCTGACCGAAAGCCTGGGTATCCAGGCCTACTACCAATACAAGTGGGAGAAAACCGAGCTGTTCGGCGTGGGTAGTTACTTCTCCACCACCGACTTCATCGACGAGGGCGGCTTCAACGACGCCTCCGGTTTCGTCACCCGCCTCAAGGACGACAAGCCGAGCGACAGCGGCCAGTACGGTGTGGCCTTCACCTACGCCGCCGAGTCGCTGAACAACACCGAGTTCGGCCTCTTCTACTCGCGCTATCACGACAAGACGCCGTCGCTGGATTTTGCGACGAACCTGGGCCGCTACCAGGTGCGCTACTTCGACAATATCGACCTGTTCGGTGCGAGTTTCGCCACGGTGCTGGGCGATGTCAGCTGGGCCGGTGAAGTCAGCTACCGAGACGGCACGCCAGTGATGGTCGACAACGGTTTCTCCAGCCCCGTGCGCGGCAAGACCATACAAGCACAAACGTCGATGATCTACGTGCTCGGCCCGACCTCCTTCGCCGACAACACCAGCCTGACCGGCGAGCTGGTCTACAACACCGTGGTCAGCAACGACGAGTCGCAGCCAGTGACCCTGGCCCCTGGTTTCGCGCTGCCGGGCACCGACAGCCTGGTCTATGACCGCGATGCCTGGGGCTACACGGTGCAGGCGAACTTTGACTACAACGACGTGTTCAGCGGATGGGACATGTCGGTGCCTGTCACCTTCAGCGCCGCCGCCCACGGCGACAGCTCGATGGTCGGCTCGATCAACGCCGGCCAGAACGATAACCGCGCCAGCATCGGCAGTTCGTGGCGCTACCTGGGCAACTTCACCGTCGAGGCCCGCTACAACGCCTACCTCGGCAGCGCCAACAACAGCCCGTTGGCCGACCGCGACAACGTCGCGCTCAACTTCAAGTACCGGTTCTGATTCCCCTGTCGGAGGAGCACAGCATGTCCAGATTCACCCAAACATTATTGAGCACTGCGCTGACCGTCGGCCTGCTCGGCAGTGGCCTGGCCTACGCCAAGGTCAGCCCCGAAGAAGCCGCCCGCCTGGGCCAGGACCTGACCCCGATGGGCGCCGAAAAAGCCGGCAACGCCGACGGCAGCATCCCGGCCTGGTCCGGCAAATGGCGCGGCCTGCCGCCAGGACTCAAATACGCCGGCCCCGGCACGCCGTACCCGGATCCGTACGCCGCGGAAAAACCGCTGTTCGTGATCGATTCGAAGAACATGGACAAGTACGCCGACAACCTGACCGATGGCCAGAAGGCGCTGTTCAAGCGATACCCGGATACTTTCAAGATCCCGGTCTACCCGAGCCACCGCGACTTCCGCCTTGATCAGCGCCTGGAAGACCAGATCAAGAAAAACGCCGTCACTGCCGAACTCGAGAATGACAACAACGACACCAAAAACGCCTGGGGTGCCTCGCCGTTCCCGATCCCGAAGAACGGCAGCGAGTTGATGTTCAACCATACCTTGCAGGGGCGCGCCAACACTGAAGAGGCCAACTACGGCCAGGCGGTGGTGTACTCCAACAAGGAAAAGGTGCTGGAAGAGGTCAACTACAAGATCTTCTCGATCTGGTCGAGCCCGGACAAAACCCTGGAGGCCGCGAACGGTGTATCCACCCACTTCCTGCTCACCACCCTGGAACCGGTGCGCAAGAAAGGCGAGATCGTGGTCGGTCACGAGTTCATCAATCCGACCGCCTCCCCGCGCCAGGCCTGGCAGTACAGCCCCGGCCAACGGCGGGTACGTCGCGCGCCGACCGTGGGTTATGACTCGCCGACCGGCGCGGGAGGTTTTCGCGTGTACGACGAAGACCGCTTGTTCAACGGTGCGCCAGACCGCTACAACTGGACCATCGTCGGTAAGAAGGAAATCTACATTCCGTACCACAACTACAAGATCGACGACCCGAGCGTAACGGCCGACCAGATCCTGAACACCACCGGCCACGTCGATCCGCAGTACATGCGCTACGAGAAACACCGCGTCTGGGTGTTGCAGGCCAACCTCAAGGAAGGTGCCCGCCACGTATACGCCAAGCGCGTGCTGTACCTGGACGAGGACACCTGGTCCGCGACCATGGCCGACAACTACGACAGCCGTGGCCAGTTGTGGCGCACCAACATGCAGACCTCGATCTACGCCTATGAGATGCAGCGCTACCACGCTCGCCTTGGCATCTACCACGACCTGATCGCCGGCTCTTACCTGGTTGACCGCATGCTGATCGATCAAAAGCCGGCCAAGCTCAACGCCACCGCCTTCACTGAAGACGAATTCACCCCTGGCAATCTGCGCAAACTCGGCACCCGCTAAACTCACCGCGCCCCGACCGAATCATTCGGTCGGGGCGTTGTGCTTTGTAAAATCCGCTGCGCCCACGGAAGACTTCGCCATGAACAAACTCCTCACCGGCATCATCGCCATGGCCAGCGTTGGCCTGTCGATGCAAGCCAACGCCCTGAACATCCTGCTGACCAACGACGATGGCTGCCGCGCGCCCGGCATCGATGCGATGTACCGGGCGCTGACCGCCGCCGGGCACAAGGTCACCCTGGTCGGCCCGTTGAACGACAGCAGCGGCATCAGCGCCGCCAGCGTGGTCGTACCCGGCCAAGCCCTGGCGGTGACCGAACTGGCGCCAGGCAAATTTTGCGTCGGGCCGCCGCAGGACTACACCCCGCCCGCCGGCAAGACCTCCGCCATCGGCACGCCGGTGGATGCGGTCAACGTCGGCCTCGACGTGATCCTCAAGGATTCGCCGCCAGACCTGGTGGTGTCAGGCAGCAACTTCGGCGAAAACGTCGGCCCGCTTACGCAGATGTCCGGCACCCTCAACGCCGCCGTTCGCGCGATGTTCAAGGGAATTCCGGCGGTGGCGGTGTCCACGGGTATCGACATGGACCTGATCATCCGCGACCAGCAGGCCGGCTACCGCAAGACCCTCGACGCCATGGACGACACGGCGCGCTTTGCCGTGAAGGTCATCGAACAGGCGGGCCTGGCCGGCACAGACGCCAAACAGGCCTGTGCCAGGAACAAACATCAGTGTGATTTGAACGTGCTCGGCCTGCCGGGTGTCAGCGGCCTGAACCTCAACTACCCGCCCCTCAAACCCGATGAAGTCAAAGGCGTGAGCTTTGCGCCGATCGGCAATTGGGATCGGGTCAACTTCACCTCCCAGCGCGGCGCCGACGGCGTGGTCCACGTCAACCTGGCCGCCCCGTCGACACCGACCGAAACCCAGCAAAAGGCCGATGCCTATCAACTGTGGCAAGGCCACGCGGTGATCACCGTGATCGACGGCAACATGACCGCGCCGCAGGCGATGCAAGATCAGGCGAAGAAGATACTGCGCGGGGTCAGGCCTTAAGCAAGCACGGAACGGTGTTAATCACAAAACCATTGCTCGCGATGAGGCCGACACATTCACCATCGATGTCGACTGACAGACCGCTATCGCGAGCAAGCTCGCTCCCACAGGGTTATCTGGTGTGCGCAACATCTGCGGCTATCCAAAAATCATTGTGGGAGCGAGCTTGCTCGCGATGAGGCCGGCCCAGTCCACATCAATCTCGCCTGACTGTCCGCCATCGCGAGCAAGCTCGCTCCCACAGGGTTAGCGGGTGTGCACAACATCTGCGGCTATCCAAAAATCATTGTGGGAGCGAGCTTGCTCGCGATGAGGCCGGCCCAGTCAACTTCAAACTCGCCTGACTGTCCGCCATCGCGAGCAAGCTCGCTCCCACAGGGTTAGCGGGTGTGCACAACATCTGCGGCTATCCAAAAACCAGTGTGGGAGCGAGCTTGCTCGCGATGAGGCCGGCCCAGTCCACATCAAACTCGTCTGACAGACCGCCATCGCGAGCAAGCTCGCTCCCACAGGGTTAGCGGGTGTGCACAACATCTGCGGCTATCCAAAAACCAGTGTGGGAGCGAGCTTGCTCGCGATGAGGCCGGCCCAGTCCACATCAATCTCGCCTGACAGTCCGCCATCGCGAGCAAGCTCGCTCCCACAGGGTTAGCGGGTGTGCACAACATCTGCGGTTATCCAAAAATCATTGTGGGAGCGAGCTTGCTCGCGATGAGGCCGGCCCAGTCCACATCAATCTCGCCTGACAGTCCGCCATCGCGAGCAAGCTCGCTCCCACAGGGTTAGCGGGTGTACGCAACATCTGCGGCTATCCAAAAATCATTGTGGGAGCGAGCTTGCTCACGATGGTGGCTACGCGGTTACGGATCAAACCCAGATCGCATCCCACAACGGATAGTCGCCAAGCTTCTCAACCAACCCAGCCCGCAACGGGTTCGCGACAACATATCGAGCAAGCTTGACCAGGTCCTCATCCCGCCTCAACGCCCGATCGTGATAGCCCTGCTGCCATAGACTGCCTTTACGTCCGACGGACATGTTCACGGCCCGCGTACTCAATGATTTGGTTTTTTGCATCAGCTGACTGAGTGAGCACTGCTGCAACTCGATCAACCAATGAAAATGATCGGGCATGACAACCCACGCTAAAGAGTTCGCCCAGTATTGTTCCTGTGCATATTGAAATTGCTTGACGACCAGCCTGCCCAAACCGAAATCCTTGAAAACCGGTTCTCGATCCAGCGTGTTGCTCGTCAACAGGTAAACCCTGTTGGGCTCGGCATAGCGGCCGATGCGCAGACGAAATGAAGCAGGTAAATCAGGCATTCCTTTGCCCTCTCCATGGTGAATTCAGGAGCAAGGCTAGACCGGTGGATGCTTGGGCGTTGGGTCAACGTTTGACCGGATGTGACCAATCGATAGCTATCGCGAGCAAGCTCGCTCCCACAGGGTTAGTCGGTGTACGCAACATCTGCGGGTATCCAAAAACCATTGTGGGAGCAAGCTTGCTCCCACAATGGTTTTTGTGTTTGCTTCAGACTACAGGTTGAAACGGCACAAACTCCGTCACTTCCAGATCAAACCCGGACACGGCGGTGTACGGCACCGGCGAACTCATCAGGCGCATTTTGCGCACGTTCTGGTCGCGCAGGATCTGCGCGCCAATGCCCAAAGTCCGTTGCGGAAACTGTGGCGCCCGGTGCTTGCCGCCGCTGCGCTGACGCAGTTGCTCAAGCACGCCCTCGGCGGATTCCTTTTGCGCCAGCAGCACCAGCACACCGCTACCGGCCGCCGCGATACTGGCCAGCGAACGCTCCAGCGTCCACTGTTGCGGCCCGCCTTCGCTTTCACACCCCAGCACGTCACGCAACGTCTCGATGCTTTGCACCCGCACCAACACCGGTTGCGTGCTGTCGATCCGGCCCTTGACCAGCGCCAGGTGCAGCGAGCCCTGGTAGGTGTCCTGATAGGTGGTCACCTGGAACTCACCGTGGCGGGTATGCAACGGATATTCGCCGCCGCGCTCGATTGTGCCTTCATGCAGGATGCGGTAGTGAATCAGGTCGGCAATGGTGCCGATCCGCAAGCCATGACGTTGGGCGAACTCATGCAATTCGGCACCACGGGCCAGTTCGCCGTCCTCATTGAGTATGCCCACCAGGGTTGCCGCCGGTTGCAGCCCCGCCAGACGTGTCAGGTCGCAAGCGGCCTCGACATGTCCGGCCCGCTGCATCACGCCACCGGGCAAGGCTTGCACCGGGAAGATATGCCCCGGTTGCACCAGGTCCGTTGGAACGCTGGCCGGGTCGACCGCCACCTGGATCGACCGCGCACGGTCCGCCGCCGAGATACCCGTGGACACCCCGGTGGCGGCTTCGATCGAGCGGGTAAAACCCACGCCATGTTGCGCCCGGGAGTTGGGCACCATCAGGTCCAGGCCCAGCGCGCGACAGCGCTGCTCGGTCAGGGCCAGGCAAATCAGCCCGCGTGCCTGCACCGCCATGAAGGTGACGGCTTCGGCCCCGGCCTGTTCGGCGGCCATCAGCAACGAGCCTTCGCCGTTGTGTTCGTCGTCGGTGATCACCACCATCCGACCGGCGCCGATGGCCTCGATCAGTTGCGGTACCGTATTGAAAGCCAGGCCGTTCATTTGAGCGCCCCGCGCAGGTCGGCTGCCGCATCAGACAAGGCATGTGCCGCCCCTTCGACAAATGGCGCCATGCTGATAAAGCCGTGGATCATGCCGTCACAACGCTGTACGCGCACAGGCACGCCGGCCTCGCGCAGACATTCGGCCATTGCCTCGCCCTCATCGCGCAACGGGTCGAATTCGGCAGTCATCAGGGTCGTTGGCGGCAATCCCGCCAGGCTCTCGGCACGCAACGGCGAGGCCAATGGATCATCCGCCTGCCCGACGTCTTGCAGATACTGCTGCCAGAACCAGCGCATCATTGCGGCGGAAAGCAGATAGCTCTCGGCAAAGTCTTCGAAGGACTGACTGTCGCAGCCTGCGTCAGTGACCGGGTAAAACAGGCACTGATAGCTGATCTTCGGCCCTTGGCGTCGTGCCGCCAACTGACTGACCGCCAGCGCCAGATTGCCCCCGGCGCTGTCTCCGGCCACAGCCAGCCGGCTGCCATCGACGCGCAGTTCAGCCGCGTGCTCGACCAGCCAGCAGGTGGCCGCATAACAATCGAGAGGCGCAGCGGGGAACTTGCTTTCCGGCGCCAGTCGGTAGGCGACCGACACCACCACCGCTTCGGTCTGGCGGGCCAGCGAGCGACAGAGATTGTCGTGGGTCTCGAGATTGCCCATGACAAACCCGCCACCATGGAAAAACACCAGCAACGGCAGGTCGGGTTCTTCCGATGGCCGGTACAGCCGTGCGTCCAGTTCACCGTCCGCGCCGGCCACCCGCAAGTCGCGCACTTCGCTCATCGGATCGCCGGGGATGGCCGGCAGCAGGTTGTCGGAGAACTGCCGGTACTGAGCGGCATCGACCTGGCTGAAATCGGGCTCGGGGATGTCGCGAAATTGCTGGAGCACCCCAGCGATCTGCTTATCGAGCGGCATGGGCATCGTCCTCTACGTCGGCCATTTGAAACTGCGGATTGGTCTCGCCCAGGATGCTTTGTACCCGGCGCTCAAGGGCCGGCTTGAAACCCTTGTGGGGCAGGATCCAGAAGCGTTTTTGCGCGATGGCGGCGAACACTTGCGCGGCCAGTTCCGCCGGGGTCATGCCCTGGCGAATGGTGCTGTCGAGCAGTTGGCTGAAGTCGGATCCGGCGATGTCCACCACCTGGTTCGACGCCATGATTTCACTGGCCACCGGCCCCGGGCACAGCACCGAAACCGATACCGGTGCACCGATCATGGCGAGTTCGTAATGCAGGGTTTCCGAGAGCGCGACCACCGCCTGCTTGGTCACGTTGTACGGCGCCATCAGCGGACTGCTGACCAGCCCGGCAAGGGACGCGGTGTTGATCACATGGGCTGCCCGGCCCTGACTGAGCAGCAACGGCACAAAGCTGCGAATGCCGTTGATAACGCCGTTGAGGTTGACGTCCAGCATGCGCTGCCATTGCGTCTCGGTGATTTCCCAGCTGAAGCCGGTTTGCATCACCCCGGCATTGTTAAACAGCAGGTCGACCCCGCCGAAGTGCTCGACAGCCCGGTCACGCAAGCCCTCGACCTGTTTCACATCACTGACATCGGTGACGCAGGCAATCGCTTGCACACCGCCGGCCTTCATTTCGTCGCACAGGGCTTGCAAGCCCGCTGCATCCCAATCCGCCAGCACCAGGCGCATGCCCAGTGTCGCCGCGTGTTCGGCCAGGCCACGGCCAATACCACTCGCGGCCCCGGTAATCACCGCTACCGGCCCTTGTTCATTACTCATCGCCAACTCCTGCCATGGGTCCAATGGCGCCAGTAGAGCGGGCCTACTTAAAGCAGCCATCGTCCATTCAGACGATGCCCGCTTTTACAGGGGCGGCAGAATCCGTTACATGCGCCAACCCCGTGATCCCTTGGGAGAATAATAAGATGAGTACCCTGCACCGCATCGAAGCCAAACTGCTGGAAGACCGCTACGCCCGCGGCTGGCATTGCCTGGGCCTGGCCGCGCAATACCGCGACGGCAAGGCCCATCGCCTGGAGGTGTTCGGCACCCGTCTGGTGGCGTTCCAGGGTGAAGACGGCGAGCTGCATATTCTTGATGGCTACTGCCCGCACATGGGCGCCGACCTGAGCACCGGTTGCGTTGAAGGCAACTCGATCCGCTGCCCGTTCCACGCCTGGCGTTGGGGTGCCGATGGCGTGTGCGATGACATCCCCTACGCCAAGCGCATCCCGCCACGGGCCAAAATCAAAAGCTGGCCGATCATGGAAGAGAACCAGTTGCTGTTCGTCTGGAATGACCCCGAAGGCAACCCCCCGCTGCCGGAACAACGCATTCCGCGCATCGACGCCTGCTACAGCGACGAATGGGCGGCGTGGGAAGTCGCTGAGCTGCAGATTGACACCAACTGCCGCGAACTGATCGACAACATCGCCGATATGGCGCACTTCGGTACCGTCCATGGCGCGCCGGTCGACGAGTTCATCAATATTTTCCAGGGCCACCTGGCCACCCAGATCATGCGCGCCCGCAGCGAGCGCCTGTCCGGCGACAGCGTGCTGACCACCGAGGCCACCTATTTCGGCCCGGCCTATCAGATCACCGAGATGAACGGTGCCATGAACGGCCAGCCGATCCACTCGATCCTGCTCAACTGCCATGTGCCGGTCGACCTCGACAGTTTCACCCTGCGCTACGGCGTGCTGGTGAAGAAGATCCCGGGCTTGAGCGAAGAGCAGAACCAGGCGATGGCCAAGGCCTACGTGGCGCAGGCGCAGGCAGCCTTCTACGAAGACGTGGCCATCTGGCACAGCAAGACCCGCGTCGATAACCCGCTGTTGTGTGACGGCGACGGTCCGGTCTATCAGTTGCGCCGTTGGTACGAGCAGTTCTACACCGACGTCGAGGCGCTGTCGGCGGACGTTGCCGAACACAAGAAGTTTGTCGTGCGCGCCAGCGAACGGGTCTGACGCCAGCGGTTTTTCGCCCGTCATGGGCCTGTTCGGCAGCCGCCGGTCAGGCCCTGAGCCCGAGCGTTGCAAGGAGTCGATACCGGCGCTTATTCTCGGCCACCGCCAACGCTAATAATAAAAACGGTTTTTCCCTATGCAGCAGAGCCTCAGCCTCGATACGTTCAGTGATTTGATCGGCAACCTCTATCAGGGTCCGCTGGAAACCATTCCCTGGGCTACTTTTCTCAATCAGCTCAATGTGCATCTGAACAGCAAGTACGTGACCTTCATCCTGCGTCCGCCCAGCGCCCACGTGGACGGCTTGATGGTCAACACCACCGGCACCTCGACCGAGGCGACCGCGTCGTACAACAAACACTTTTTCAGCCTAGATCCGTTTGTCGACCTGCCCAACCGCCAGGTGGTGACCCTCGCCGAGTTCGTCTCCAACGACGACTGGCAGAATTCCGAGTTCTACAAGAACTTCCTTGAACCGGTGGACGTGTTCCACATCCTCGGTGCCGACATCAACACCGTCGACGGCGCCCAGTGCCGCATTCGCATCAGCCGCGGACGTGACGACAAGCCGTTCGGCAATGAAGAAAAGGCCATGCTCACGCATTTCATTGCGCACCTGGAACGTTCGATCAAGATCCACATGCAGCTCAACCGCATCGAAGCCGAACGCAATCTGTACGCCGGCGCGGTGAACCAGATGGCGGTCGGCACGATCATCCTCGATGAGGCCGGCAAGGTACTGCAGACCAACCAGGTCGCCGACCGGCTGATCCAGGAAAAGGACGGCATCAAACTGGTCAACGATGGGCTGCAGGTCGGTACGGCCCGGGACACCCAGGAGTTCCGTCGCCTGGTCAAGCAATCGCTGCTGTCGCAAAAAAGCAGCAACCCGTCGGTGGTCGAAGCCCTGCGCGTGCAGCGGCCGTCCGGCAAAGCGGACCTGGGGATCATCGTGCGCTCGGTGCCATTGACCGACTGGAGCGAAGGCAAGCAGTGCCCGACCGTGGTGATTTTCATCAGCGACCCGGAGCAACAATCCACCGCACCGCAGGAAATCGTTCGCGCGCTGTTCGACTTCACCCCGGCGGAAACCCAGCTGGCGATGTTGCTGGCCAACGGCTTGACCCTCGACGAAGCCTCGGAGGAGCTGGGCATCAGCCGCAACACCTCGCGGGCACACCTGCGCTCGACCTTCTCCAAGACCGGCGTGACCCGCCAGACCATGCTGGTGCGCCTGATCCTGCGCAGCGTGGCGACCCTCGGCTAGCCCTCATTGCCGCCCTCGTCCGCTCGGACGATGGCGGCTCCCGTTGCACAGCGCACAGTGTCTTTATCCCAAACAGGGGACTGCCCCATGCGCAACTGCCCAACCATCCTCAAGACTGAACTGCTGGCGCAAAGCGGCCACTTTCAGATCGAAGCCCTGCACCTGCAATTCAGCAACGGCCAGCAGCGGGTCTACGAACGCCTGCGCGGCACCGGTTATCGCTCGGTGATGCTGGTGGCGATGCCCGATCCAGAGCATGTGCTGTTGGTGCGCGAATACGCGGTCGGTGTGGAAAAAACCATTCTCGGCCTGCCCAAGGGCGGCGCCGAGCCCAATGAAGACTACTTGCAGGCGGCGCAGCGCGAGCTGAGCGAAGAAGTCGGAATGCGCGCCGAACGCCTCACTGAACTGGGCGAGCTGACCCTGGCACCGGGGCACTTGTGCCACCGCTACCGAGTCGTACTGGCCGAACAACTGAGCCCCTGCCAACTCGAAGGCGACGAACCCGAACCCCTGGAGTGCCTGCGTGTACCACTGGCGCAAATCCCTGAACTTGTGGCCCGCGGTGAACTCCACGAGGCCAGGGCGATTGCGGCGCTGTTCATGGCAATAGGCGCCCTCGCCCGACGAACCTGACACCACACCGGCACATCCAACATCCATGTCGCCTGATAGGCCGCTATCGCGAGCAAGCTCGCTCCCACCGGATCGCGGCCAGACGCAAATCCCGGGAACGCCCGATAAACCTGTGGGAGCGAGCTTGCTCGCGATGAGGCCGGCACATCCAACACCCATGTCGCCTGATAGGCCGCCATCGCGAGCAAGCTCGCTCCCACAGGGGATCACGGCCAGGCACAGATCCCGGGGACGCCCAATAAACCTGTGGGAGCGAGCTTGCTCGCGATGAGGCCGGCACATCCAACACCCATGTCGCCTGATAGGCCGCCATCGCGAGCAAGCTCGCTCCCACAGGGGATCAAACACCCACAACGGAAGGGGCAGTTTCAAATTGGTCGGCTAGTCCATTCGGACGAGGCGACTCGCGCGCTGCAGCCATAACCTGTCTCTACAACAATAAAACCGTGTCGAGACTCATCATGCGCAAAACGACTTGTGCTCTGTTCATCATCCTCTGTGCGGGTGCTTCCACCAGTCTGTGCCAACTGTTCAAGAACGAAGCCTACCGACCGACCACGGCTTACTTCAGCTGTTCGAGCTCGGCCATCAACTGCTACCCGCCCGTGGTGCGCAATCTGCTGCCTTGAGCACGGTTTCCACCGGCCTAAAAAAAAACCACCGGATCGGTGGTTTTTTCGTTGTCGCATTAATCAGGTCGGCAGTACACCCCTGGCCCGCGACAGGGTCAGCGCCAGGTCTTCGATCATGTCTTCCTGGCCACCCACGGTTCCGCGTCGGCCCAGCTCCACCAGCAGTTCGCGAGCAGCGATGCCGTACTTCTGCTCGGCACGCTTGGCGAACAACAGGAACGAGCTGTAGACCCCGGCGTAACCGAGTGTCAGTGCGTCCCGGTCGAGGCGGATCGGCTGGTCCATCATCGGCACCACCAGGTCTTCGGCCACGTCCATGATCTTGTACAGGTCGACGCCGCTGTTGACGCCCATGCGCTCCAGCACCGCGACGAACACTTCCAGCGGCGTATTGCCCGCTCCCGCGCCAAGACCCGCGACCGAACCGTCGATCCGTGCAGCACCGGCCTCGATGGCAGCCAGGGAGTTGGCGATGGCCATGCCCATGTTGTGGTGGCCGTGGAAACCGACTTCGGTCCCGGCGTTCAGTCCCGCACGCAGGGCCCCGATCTTTTGCGTCACTTCATCGGGCAGCATGTAGCCGGCCGAGTCAGTGCAATAGATGCAATTGGCGCCGTAGCTTTCCATCAACCGCGCCTGCTCCAGCAGTTTTTCCGGGCTGACCATGTGCGCCATCATCAGGAAGCCAACGGTGTCCAGGCCCATCTTCGCCGACATGCCGATGTGCTGGCCGGACACGTCCGCCTCGGTGCAGTGGGTCGCCACACGAATGGTCGACACGCCGTGTTCGTGGGCCATCTTCAGGTGGTCGAGGGTACCGATCCCCGGCAACAACAGGGCCGAAACCTTGGCCTGTTTCATCTTCGGAATCACCGCAGAGAAGTATTCCTCGTCGCTGTGGGCCGGGAAACCGTAGTTCAGCGAAGCACCGCCCAGACCATCGCCGTGGGTGATTTCGATCAGCGGCACACCGGCCGCATCGAGACCGGTGGCCACCGAGACCATTTGTTCGATACTGATCTGGTGCTGTTTGGCGTGCATGCCGTCGCGCAGGCTCATGTCATGCAGACGGACGCTCTTACCTTGCAAATTCATAGCGATTCTCCACTCAACGGGCAGGCAATTGCAGGGTGCCCTTGTGGGCTTCTTCGGCGAACATCTCGGCCGTGCGCAAACCGGCGGCGGTCATGATGTCGAGGTTGCCGGCGGACTTGGGCAGAAAATCGCCGAGGCCTTCGACCTCGATGAAGATCGACACCTTGCGCCCGTCGAACACCGGCCCGTTGATCAGCTTGTAGCCGGGCACATAGCGTTGCACTTCACGGACCATCTCCAGCACCGAGGTGCGGATTGCATCCTGGTTCGGCTCGTCATCGGTCAGGCAATGGATGGTGTCGCGCATCATCAGCGGCGGCTCGGCCGGGTTGATCACGATGATCGCCTTGCCGCGTCGGGCGCCGCCGATCTTCTCCACCGCACCGGCGGTGGTGCGGGTGAACTCGTCGATGTTCTGCCGCGTGCCCGGGCCCACCGAACCGGAGGACACCGTCGCGACGATTTCGCCGTAGCTCACTGGCTGCACCCGCGACACCGCCGCCACCATCGGGATGGTCGCCTGACCACCGCAGGTGACCATGTTGACGTTCATCGCCAGGCTCGACGCGTGCTCTTTGAGGTTGACCGGCGGCACGCAGTACGGACCGATGGCCGCCGGCGTGAGGTCGATCATGATCACCCCGAGCTCGTTGAGCTTGCGGCTGTTTTCCGCATGTACGTAAGCCGAGGTGGCATCGAAGGCAATGCGAATGTCATCGTCGAGGACGTGAGGCAGCAAGCCATCGACACCGCCGGCGGTGGTTTTGATGCCCATTTCCCGGGCACGCTTCAGGCCTTCGGATTCAGGGTCGACGCCAACCATCCACACCGGCTCGATCCATTGCGATCGGCACATTTTCATCAGCAGATCGGTGCCGATGTTGCCCGGGCCGATAATGGCCGCTCTGAGTTTTTTGCTCATGGGGTCAAACTCCAAAAGTCAGGCGCAGAAAGACACCCGGGCACTGCCCAGGCCATCAATGGTCAGTTCAAAACGGTCGCCGGCACGGGCCGGTTCCAGCGGTACCAGCGAGCCGGACAGGATGATTTCCCCGGCCTTGAACGGAATGCCGAAGGCGCCCAGGGTATTGGCCAGCCACGCCACCGCAGTCAATGGATTTCCCTGAACCGCCGAACCCAGGCCTTCACTCAGGGGCTCTGCGTTTTTGAACACACGCATGCGCAAATTCGGCAGGTCCAGTTCGCGCGGATCCACCTTGCTGTCGCCCAACACAAACACTCCGCAAGAAGCGTTGTCAGCGACCGTGTCCTGGATGCGGATGCGCCAGTCGTGAATCCGCGAGTCGACGATCTCGAAACACGGCATCACGTATTCGGTGGCGGCCAGCACGTCGGCTTCGGTGATGCCGGGGCCGACCAGGTCATGCTTGAGCTTGAAGGCGATCTCGCCCTCGGCACGGGGCTGGATCAGTTTGTTGGCGGACAGGGAAATTTGCGCATCGTCATCGAACGACATCTGCCGTGTGATGAAGCCGAAATCCGGCTGATGCACGTTGAGCATCTGCTGCACTGCCGCCGAGGTCACGCCGATTTTCTTGCCGACGATCTGGTCACCGGCCGCCACCCGACGCTCAATGGCGTACAGGGAAATATGATAGGCGTCTTCGATGCTGATCGACGGCCAGCGCTCGGTCAGCGGCGCCAGGGTGGAGCCGCTGAGCAGCGCCTGATAAAGCTCTTCGCCGAACTCACGGCGCAATTGCACGCTCATCCACGGGCCTCCTGAAAAAACGCCAGGCACTGGCGGTTGAAAAAGTCACGGTGCTCGACCTGGACCCAATGCCCGCACTCGCTGAGCATCACGAAACGTATTTGGGTGCAGTGTTCAAGCATGGTCTGGGCACCGGAGGACGGGCAGAACTTGTCGTTCATGCCCCAGAAACCGAGGATCGGGCACTGCAATTCACCCAGGCGCGACGTCATGTTCGGCACCTGCATGGTCGACAGCACGCACACCGGTTGCTGCTTAACCACGGCGACGCGCTCGTTCACCGTTTCGTCGCTGATCAGGGTTTCGTCGAACAGTTGCAGGGCCAGCAGGCGACGCATGCCCGCCGCATCGTTCAGCTCACCCTTGGCGAAAGCCGCGCCCATTTTCTGGATGCCTTCCATCTGCAGGTAATACTGTTCTTTTTCCATCAGGCCACCGGGCGCCATCAGCACCAGACGGCTGATACGCTGCGGTTGGTCGAGGGCCAGTTTGATCGCGATCGCGCCGCCCAGGGAGTTGCCGACCAGCACGCAACGCTGGATGTCGAGGGCATCGAGCAAACCGCTGAGGGCGGCGACAAAGAAGTCCAGGGTGTAGAGGGTGTCGGGCTTGTCCGAAGCGCCGTAGCCGGGCAAATCCGGGACGATCACCCGGTAACCGGCTTCGGCGAACAGCGGGTAATTCTGCTTGAAGTTGCTGTGACCGCTGGCACCCGGTCCGCTGCCATGGATGAAAATCACCGGCTCGCCGTTGCCGGTGTCTTTGTAGTGCAGCTGCAAACCATCCGGCAGCGTAACGAAGTGCCCTTGCGCTGAAGCGCCCATAAGGTGTCCTCCCGGCCTGTTGTTGTCGCCGGATTATTCCGAGGGCCCGGACAATCAACATCGTCCGACAGGACTACGCACCTGCACTGTGTAGGAGCGAGCTCGCTCGCGATGATCGCCAACGATGACGCTGGATACCTGACACCCCGCGGTGTTCTCAGGTCCATCGCGAGCAGGCTCGCTCCTACAGACAATCTCTAGTCCCTTTGGACGTTGGCCTGCCGGGGTTGCAGACCTAGCATCGGTTACATTCCCGAGCGACTGAATGAGACACCCCCATGCTTGATCCAATGGACTTTCGCGGCAAAGTGGTACTGGTCACCGGAGGTGGCAAAGGTGTGGGTCGCGGCATCAGCCAGCGCTTTCTGGACTGTGGCGCCGAGGTGGTGATTTGCGGTCGCGAAGCACCACAAACCTTGCCGGCCAGCGCCGGGCGCGAGGCGGTGTTCGTGGCCTGCGACCTGCGGGATGTCGAGCAGTCCGGGCGCTTGATTACGCAGATCGTCGAGCGCTTCGGCCGCCTCGATGTGCTGGTCAACAACGCCGGCGGTTCACCGAATGCCGACGCCGCCACGGCTTCGCCGCGCTTCAGCGAGGCAATCATCCGCCTGAACCTGATTGCGCCACTGAACCTGTGCCAGCAGGCCAACCAGGTGATGCAGGCCCAGGCCGACGGTGGCGCGATCATCAACATCTGCAGCGTCAGCGCCACCCGCCCTTCCCCCGGCACCGCCGCTTATGGCGCGGCCAAGGCCGGCTTGCTCAACCTGACGACCTCGCTGGCGGTGGAATGGGCGCCCAAGGTGCGGGTCAACGCCGTGACCGCCGGGCTGATTCTCACCGAGCAGGCGGCCATGCATTATGGTGACGACGCGGGCATTGCCAGGGTGGCGGCGACCATTCCGTTGCAACGCCTGGCGACCCCGGAGGATATTGGCGATACCTGCCTGTACCTGGCATCGACATTGGCCCGTTACGTCAGCGGCGCGGACATCGCGGTGCATGGCGCGGGAGAACGCCCGGCATTTCTCGATGCGGCTCAATCCCATCCATAAGAGGACTTTCGACATGCCCGTAGCCAGCCACAGCGTTGTGCTGAACCTCACGCGACAAGCCGCATGGACCAAACTACGCGACCTGAGCCTTGCCCCGCACTATGTACCAGACCTGACCGGTTGCCAGTTTCATCCTGGCGCAACGGAAGGTATCGGCGCCAGTCGCCGGGTGTTGCGCAAGGGCGGTCAGTATCTGGATGAAAGCGTGGTGCAGTGGCAGGAAGGCACGGGGTTCGTACTGCGGTTGCACAAGGGCGGCAATGACTCGCCCTTTCCGTTTCGCGAAGCGAGTTTCAGTTATGCCTTGCAAGCCGAAGGCAACGCGACCCGCATCACTCTGCAAATGAGTTACAGCCTGCGCGGTGGCAAGCTGTTTGAAGGGTTGCTGGCCAAGGCTTTCAACAAGGTCGTTCGGCAGATTGCCGAGAACCTCAAGGCCTACTACGAAACCGGCCGAACGCAGAATCCGGATATGGCTGTCAGCACATCCAATATCAATGCTGCCTGATACACCGCCATCGCGAGCAAGCTCGCTCCCACAGGGGATTGAGGGCGCTCGCAATGCCGGCGTCACCACAAAAACTGTGGGAGCTAGCTTGCTCGCGATGAGGTCGGCACATTCAACATCAATGCTGCCTGACACACCGCCATCGCGAGCAAGCTCGCTCCCACAGGGGATTGGGGGCTCGCAATGCCGGTGTCATCACAAAAATTGTGGGAGCGAGCTTGAACTGGCCTAATAATTCCGGACACCTCTTAAGGGCGATATGATTTCGCCAACTTGGAGGTTCCATGAACGAAAGAAAGGTCTATACCCGCGAGTTCAAGCTGCATGCTGCCAGCATGGTGCTTGATGATAACTGCCCGGTTCCAGACGTTTGTGCATCGCTGGATATCGGGCCCACCGCTTTACGGCGTTGGGTCGATCAGGTTCGCAAGGAGCGCGAGGGGCAGCCAGTCAAAGGCACCAAGGCGATTACCGAAGATCAGCGCCAGATCCAGGAACTAAAGGCCAAGATCAAGCGCATGGAAATGGAAGCCGAGATCTTAAAAAAGGCTACCGCTCTCTTGATGTCGGATCCCGATCGTTTTCGATGATTGCGGAACTAAGAGAGTCGTTCCCGACAGCTGTCGTGTGTCGTGTTTTCGATGTGAAGCGCAGCAGCTTTTACGAGTGGCTTCAGCGGCGAGCCCAACCGCGGATCAGGCGCGAAGAGCTCAAGCTCAAAGTGGTTGAACTGCACAGCGAAAGCCGCGAAGCCATGGGCTCCAGAATGATCAGCAAGGGCCTGAAGTCCCAAAACATTGCAGTTGGAAGAGGCCTTGTCCGAGCGCTGATGAGGGAGGCCAACATTGTCAGTAAACAACGCCAGCCTCACCCATTCAGATCCAAAGGAGTGGAAGCGTTTGTCGCGCCCAATCGGCTCAAGCGCAACTTCAAACCGGCTGCAGTCGATCAGGTCTGGTGTGGCGACGTGACCAGCTTGATGGTGGGCGAGCGCTGGGTTCATCTGGCCATCGTCATCGATTTGTTTGCTCGCCGGGTCATCGGTTGGGCATTTTCGCTGGTCAATGACGCCAACTTGGTCAGCAAGGCGCTACGCATGGCGGCAGAGGTTCGAACGTGCCCTGCGGGGCTGATGTTTCACTCGGATCAGGGTTGTCAGTACACCAGCCGCAAGTTTCAAGAAGAACTGAAGCGTCGTGACATATTGCAAAGCATGAGCCATCGCGGGCAGTGCTGGGACAACGCTCCAACAGAGCGATTTTTCGGCACGCTGAAATCAGAATGGGTGCCTCGTAGTGGCTACAGCAAGATCGAGGAAGCCAAAACCGATATGGTGCGCTTCTTCATGTACTACAACCGCACCAGGCTCCACAGCTACAACAACTATCTGTCGCCAATAGCCATGGAGCAAAAAGCGGCATAAACACCGTAACCGGTGTCCGGGATTACTTGACCAGTTCAGCTTGCTCGCGATGAGGTCGGCACATCCACCATCAATGCTGCCTGACATGCCGCCATCGCGAGCAAGCTCGCTCCCACAGGGATTGGGGTGTGCTCGCAATGCCGGCGTCACCACAAAAACTGTGGGAGCTAGCTTGCTCGCGATGAGGTCGGCACATTCAACATTGATGTTGCCTGACATGCCGCCATCGCGAGCAAGCTCGCTCCCACAGGGGATTGGGGGCTCGCAATGCCGGCGTCACCACAAAAAAATTGTGGGAGCGAGCTTGCTCGCGATGAGGTCGGCACATCCAACATTGATGTTGCCTGACATGCCGCCATCGCGAGCAAGCTCGCTCCCACAGGGGATTGGGGTGTGCTCGCAATGCCGGCGTCACCACAAAAACTGTGGGAGCTAGCTTGCTCGCGATGAGGTCGGCACATTCAACATTGATGTTGCCTGACATGCCGCCATCGCGAGCAAGCTCGCTCCCACAGGGGATTGGGGTGTGCTCGCAATGCCGGCGTCACCACAAAAATTGTGGGAGCGAGCTTGCTCGCGATGAGGTCGGCACATCCAACATCAATGCTGTCTGACATTCCGCCATCGCGAGCAGGTTCGCGCCTACAGGAGCCACCTCTGGAGTGAGCAACCTTCAGGAACGCGCCACTTCCGAGTGAGCGGTAAAACGGGTGGCGACAATCTTCCATTGCCCGGCGATACGCTGATAACGGTCCTGATAGAACCCACCCAACTGCCGCGTCGCCCCGCTCTCGCCATCCAGGTTGAAATACCACAGGGCCCAACGGCCCTGGGCTTCATCTTCGCTTAGCACATCGATTTCCGGGTTGGCGCCGTGATGCAGGTCGATCACCCGCTCATGGCAAGCCAGTTCGCGGTACAGCGCGACAAAACTGTTGCGCTCACGAAAGGTCCCCAACGGGCCGTAATCGATCAGTACTTCACCTTCGGCAAAGCAGTCGGCAATCACCTCGACCTGCTTGAGGTCGCAGGCGTTGAGGTAGCGATGCTTGAGCTGGCGAATATCCTCCAGCGCTTCCAGGCGGGCGATCCGCTGCTCCAGGTTCATGCTGCACCTCGCGTCGTCACATTGACCTCACTCCAGTAGGCTTTCATCGAGCGGACCTTGCCGTCGGTATCGAATTCCATCACGTCGATCACATGCAGCGAGCACGGTTGCCCGCCCCACTCCATGTCGACCCGGAACGGCATCGCGCCGCAACCGTTGAGGGTCGCGCGAACCGGGCCGGTCTGGGTTGCGGAGACTTTCATCGCCCCCAGTCCTTCACGGTAAAAGCGCGCGATAGCGTCGATGCCCTGCAACGGCGCCTGGCCGACCGGGTCTTCAACGGTGGCGTCTTTGGCATAGAGCGCGAGGATGCCGTCGATGTCGCCGGCATCCACCAACTCCACGTAACGCGCCATTGTCGTCTGGATATGTTGTGCGCTGATCATTCAGACCACCTCGAATAGAGCAGCAGCGCCCATGCCGCCACCGATGCACATGCTCACCACCACGTAACGCAAGCCGCGACGCTGGCCTTCGACCAATGCGTGGCCGACCATCCGCGCCCCGGACATGCCGAACGGATGGCCGATGGCGATCGCCCCGCCGTTGACGTTGAGGCGCTCGGCCGGAATGCCCAGGGTGTCACGGCAATGCAGCACCTGGCAGGCGAACGCTTCGTTCAACTCCCAGAGGCCGATGTGGTCCATGGTCAGGCCATGACGCTTGAGCAGTTTCGGAATCGCGTAGATCGGGCCGATGCCCATCTCGTCGGAATTGCAGCCGGCGACGGCCATGCCGCGATAGATCCCCAGCGGTTCCAGGCCACGTTTCTCGGCCATTTTCGCGCTCATCAACACCGAGGCCGACGCACCGTCGGACAACTGCGAGGCGTTGCCGGCGGTGATGAAACGACCCTTTTCGCTCCACTGACCACCCGGCCATACCGGCTCCAGCGCCTTCAGGCTCTGGAGAGTGGTGTCGATGCGGTTGCACTCATCGCGCAGCAAGGTGACGGTTTCATAACTGGTTTCGCCGGTGGCCTTGTCGAACAGTGCCTTGCGGCTGGTCAGCGGCGCGAGCTCCCGGTCGAAGCGTCCGGCGCTCTGGGCCTGTGCGGTACGCAACTGGCTCTGGTAGCTGTATTCGTCCTGTTCGTCTCGGGAGATGCCGTAGCGCGCGGAGACGATCTCGGCGGTTTCGATCATCGGGATGTAGGCGTGCGGGTCCAGCTCGATCACCGAACCCGACTGATTGCGATACAGGTTCTTGTGCTTGTTCTGCACCAGGGAAATCGACTCCAGGCCACCGGCCACGGCGATGTCGATTTCGTCGCACATGATGCCCTTGGCGGCCATGGCGATACTCATCAGTCCCGACGAGCACTGGCGCTCGACGGCCATCCCGGCAACCGATGCCGGCAAGCCTCCGGCAATCGCGCACAGACGCCCCAGGTTATAGGACTGCGTACCCTGCTGCGCGGCGGCGCCGATGATCACGTCGTCCACTTCATCCGGTTCGATACCGGCACGGCGCACGGCTTCGCGCACCACATGTCCGCCCAGTTGCGGCGCTTCGGTGTCATTGAACGCACCGCGAAAGGCTTTGCCGATCGGGGTGCGGGCCGTGGAAACGATGACGGCTTCTTTCATGCTGGATTCCTCGAAAATGCTGTTGAAGGTCAGGCCGGGTAATAACGACTGATGGTGTCGACCACGCAGCCAGGGCGTTCCTCGCCGTCGATTTCGACGCTGACGCGGATGGTCGCCTGTACGCCGCCCTTCACTTCCTCGACCGCGATCAGTTGCGCACTGCCGCGCACCCGCGAGCCGACGCGCACCACCGAGGGGAAGCGCACCCGCTCACAGCCGTAATTGACGCCCATGGCCAGGCCACGGACCTCGACGATCTGCGGCAAGAACAGATTGACCAGCGACAGGCTCAGGTAGCCATGGGCAATGCAGGCGCCAAACGGACCGTTGGCGGCCTTGAGCGGATCGACGTGAATCCACTGGTGATCGCCCGTGGCGTCGGCAAACAGATTGATTCGGTCCTGACCCAGCAGCAGCCATTCGCTGACACCGAGCTCCTGGCCCACGGCGTCGAACAAGGCCATCGGCGTGTCGAAAATACGTGGCATGGTCACGCCCTCTGGCTGGACACCGACAACACTTCGCCGGTCATGTAGGAGCTGTAGTCGCTGGCCAGGAACATCATCACGTTGGCCACCTCCCAGACTTCGGCGGCGCGGCCGAACGCTTCGTTGGCGGCGAGTTGATCGAGCACTGCCTGGGGCGCGGATTTGCGCAGGAAATCGTGCAGGGCAATGCTCGGGCTGACCGCGTTGATGCGGATGCCGTAGTCAGCCGCCTCGACCGCTGCGCAGCGGGTCAGCGCCATCACGCCAGCCTTGGCGGCGGCGTAGTGCGCCTGTTCTTTCTGCGCGCGCCAGCCCAGCACCGAGGCGTTGTTGACGATCACTCCGGCACGCCGCTCCATCATTTTCGGCAGCATGGCGCGGGTCATGCGCATGGTGCCGGTGAGCGTCACGTCGATGACCCGATTCCACTCTTCATCGACCATGTCCACCAGCAAGCGCGAGCCGCCAAGCCCGGCGTTGTTGATCAACACGTCGACGCCTTGCAGGTCACGCTCGGCGCAGGCGATCAGCTGCTGTACCTGGGCTTCGTCGGCAACGTTGCAGACCTGGCCGAACACGTGTTGCAGCCCGGTGGTTTCGCGGGTTTTCAGCACCGCTTCGGCCAACCGGCCTTCATGGATATCGCTGATCATCAGCGCACGACAGCCTTCTTCGGCGGCACGCACGGCGGCGGAAAAACCGATCCCGGCGCCTGCGGCGGCGGTGATCAGCACAGACTTGCCGCGCAGCAGGCCGCGACCTTCAACATATTGAGGTACAGACATGAACTCTCTCCTTTCAGGCGCGCGGACGCGGCTCTTTGGGCATGCCCAAGGCACGCTCGGCGATGATGTTGCGCTGGATTTCGTTGCTGCCGCCGTAGAGGGTGTCGGCTCGGCTGAACAGGTAAAGCGACTGCAAACGGGTCAACTGGTAAGGCGCGGCTTCGAGCAATTCCGCCTCGGCGCCGAGGACGTCCATCGCCAACTTGCCGAGGCTGGCGTGCCAGGTCGACCAGAACAGCTTGTAGATGGTCGCCTCTTTGCGCAGCGAACCGTCCTGGCTACCCGAGAGCATGCGCAGCGAGTTGTAGCGCATGATCCGCAACCCGCTCCAGGCTTCGGCCAGGCGCTGACGCAGGATCGGATCGCGGTCGGCGCCATTGGACTTGGCGATGGCGATGATTTCGTTGAGTTCGTTCTGGAACTGCATCTGCTGGCCGAGGGTCGACACACCCCGCTCGAAGCCCAGCAGCGCCATGGCGATCTTCCAGCCTTCGCCCGGCGCGCCAATGATGTTGGTGGCGTCGGTGCGGGCATCGTCGAAGAACACTTCGTTGAATTCCGAGGTGCCGGTGAGTTGCTCGATGGGGCGTACGGTTATTTCTGTCTGGGCCATGGGCACCAGCAGGAACGACAGACCGCGATGGCCGACGCTACCCGGCTCGGTGCGGGCGATGACAAAGCACCAGTCCGATTCGTGGGCCAGGGAGGTCCAGACTTTCTGGCCATTGATGATCCAACTGCCGGTGGCTTCATCCAGCGTTGCGCGGGTCTTGACGTTGGCCAGGTCGGAACCGGCGCCCGGCTCTGAATAGCCCTGGCACCAGAACGACGTACCGTTGACGATCCCCGGTAAAAAACGCTGTTGCTGTTCGACCGTGCCGAATGCGGCGATGGTCGGCCCGGCCAGGCCTTCGCCGATATGCCCCATGCGGCCGGGGCCGCCGGCGCGGGCGTATTCTTCGTTGAAGATCACCTGCTGGGTGATCGACAGGCCGCGCCCGCCATGCTCCGGTGCCCAGCCGACGCAGGTCCAGCCACCCTCGGCGAGTTTGCGCTCCCAGGCTTTGCGCTCTTCGGGAAACATATGCTCATCGCCTGGACCACCGCGAAAACGCAGGGCTTCGAATTCGCCGCAGAGGTTGGCGCTCATCCAGTCGGCGACTTCCCGACGGAAGCGTTCGTCCTGCTCGCTGAAACTGATTTTCATGGCTGCTCTCCCAGAATCACCGAAGCAATGCGCTCGCGATGCCAGGCCGGTAGCCCGAGGAAACTCTCGCTGGCGCGGGCGCGCTTGAAGTAGAGGTGCGGGTCGTATTCCCAGGTGAAACCGACACCGCCGTGCAACTGGATCGACTCGGAGGCGCAGGAGAAGTAGGTCTCGGAGCACTGCGCCTTGGCCAGCGCCGCCGCCAGCGGCAGTTCGGCCGCGACCTGCGGATCACCCTGGGGATCGAGGACTTCCTGGGCCACGCACGCGGCGTAATAACTGGCCGAACGGGCGCATTCGACTTGCAGCATCATGTCGGCGGCGCGGTGTTTGAGGGCCTGGAAACTGGCAATCGGGCGACCGAACTGCTGGCGCTCCTGCATGTAGGCCACGCTGAGGTCGAGTACCTGCTGCGCGCCGCCGGTCTGCTCGGCAGCCAGGCCGATGCAGGCCAGTTGCAGGACTCGCTCAAGGTGCGACCAGCCGTTCCCGAGCTCACCCAGCAGGCAGTCGGCTTCAAGGTACAGGCCCTTGAGCTGGATCCGCGCCTGGCGCCGGGTCTGGTCCATGGTCGGCAGCATTTGCCGTTCGATGCCTGCGCATACGGCGTTCACGGCAAACAGGCTGATGCCCATTTCGCCAGTGGTTCCGGGTTGCCGTGCGGCAATGATCAACAGGTCAGCGCCATGGCCATCGAGCACATGCTTGAGGGTGCCGTCGAGGACGAACCCGTCGCCCTCAGCCACCACCGTTGCCTGGACATCGTCGGCGGACCAGCCGTTGGCACTGCTGAACGCCAGGGTCGCGGTCACGCTGCCATCGGCAATCGACGGCAACCAGCGCTGCTTCTGTTGATCATTGGCCGCCAGCAACAGCGCAGGGGTGGCCATGCAGGCGGTGGTGAAAAATGGCGAGCACAGCAAACGCCGGCCCATCTGTTCCAGCAGGATCGTCAGCTCGACAAAGCCGAGGCCCAGGCCCCCATAGGTTTCGGGGATATGAATGGCCGGCCAGTACATTTCCTGGCACAGACGCTGCCAGAGGGCTTCGTCGAACCCCCGTTCGCTGACCATTGCCGCGCGCACGGCGGCAGAATCCGAGACATCGGCGAGGAAACCCTCGGCCGATGCGCGGATCATTTCCTGTTCGTCGCTGAATGCAAACTCCATCGCGGCGCCTTCTGCTCGTTTGGCGGGGCGCGCGTGGCGCAACACCCCTTTGAGCATGAAGTTTGGCGCCGCCCGGACGCGGCAGAATCGTTAGCCTTGCCTAGTCCGAACGGGCGATGTCAAAGTGCGCCTACGCAAGTGAAAAACATGAATCGGCTAAGGATGCAGAACCATGAGCACTGAGCAAGAGACGACTTTCGACGAGCCACGGCTCAGCAGCACGGAAATCCGCATTCTGGGTTCGTTGATCGAGAAACAGGCCACCAGCCCGGAAACCTATCCCCTGACCCTCAATGCCCTGGTGATTGCCTGCAACCAGAAAACCAGCCGCGAGCCAGTGATGAACCTGACGCCGGGCCAGGTCGGTCAGAGCCTGCGCGCCCTCGAAGGACGCGGCTTCGCCAGACTGGTGATGGGCAGCCGCGCCGACCGCTGGGAACACAAGGTCGACAAGGCTCTGGAACTGGTGCCGGCGCAGGTCATCCTGACCGGGCTGATGTTTTTGCGCGGCCCGCAGACCGTCAATGAACTGCTAACCCGCAGCGGCCGCATGCATGAATTCGAAGACACCGAACAGGTGGTGCATCAACTCGAACGCCTGATTGCCCGGGGTCTGGCCGTGCTGATTCCGCGTCAGGCCGGCCAACGCGAAGACCGTTACACCCACGCCCTGGGCGACCCGGCGGATATCGAAGCGATCATGGCGGCACGGCAAAACCCGGCCGAGCGTGGCGGCAGCGGGGTTTCGGTTGAACGGATCGAAGAACTGGAAGCGCGAATTGCGGCGCTGGAAGAAAGACTGGCCCGGCTCGAATAACCTGGATGTTTACCTGACACAACACTCCCACAATGGATCGTGGACCGACGGGCATGTGTGATTGACACAACCCCTGTAGGAGCGAGCCTGCTCGCGAAAAACGTCCAGACGACGCGCTCATTCAGACAGCACGCGTCATCGTTGACGTCCATCGCGAGCAGGCTCGCTCCTACAGTGGTTTGACGGTGCTCGTGGTTACTCGCCGTCCCAGTAATCCACCCCGTCCGCCTGCCGGGCCACCGCAACAAAGCCTGACGCATTACCCTCGGCATCCACCTTGAAGTCATCCATCACGGCGTATTTACCGGAATCCGGATATTCACAGATTTCCGGTGATTGCTGGGTGCTGACGGCCAGGTACCGCAACTCGCCTTTACTGGTATTGATGATCTGGTGCGCCTTTTCAGGCCCACCCGGTGGACAGGCGATCACATCACCGGCACGGATTGGAAACCGTTCGGATCCCAGGCGAACCTGCCCTTCCCCGGCCACGACGTAGAACATTTCCTCATTGACCCGATGACTGTGAAACGGACTGCCGCGCTTGCCTGGCTCCAGCACATACAGGCGATAACCCAGTTTTTGCGCCCCCAGTTGCTGACCGACAAGGGCCAGGCGCTGTTGATAGCGACCGGCGGTTTCACCGGTCGGCGCAAACGCTTCGGGTAGCGGCTCAAGTTCGATCGAATCCAGATTGAGAATGGGGGGATGCATGGACACCTCCTAGCTGCGGGCAAACGCTACGGCCTTCTGGAATTGCTCGTCCGTCGGCCGTACACCGGTATAGAGCACAAATTGCTCCAGTGCCTGGATCGCGATCACTTCCAGCCCGGTGATGACCCGCTTGCCTTCGGCACGGGCACGCACGATCAGCGGTGTTTCCGAGGGTATCGCCACCACATCGAAGACAGTTTCCGCTTTTTCGATCACATCAGCCTCAAAGGCCAGTTGATCGGCCTCCGGTCCTCCCGTCATGCCGATCGGGGTGACGTTGACCAGCATCCGCGGGCGACGACTCCCCAGTTCGGCCTGCCACTCATACCCCAAAGACTGCGCCAGCGCCTGCCCGGCGCGCTCGTTGCGGGCCACGATCAGGCCGTTTTCATAGCCGCCATCGCGCAAGGCACTCGCCACGGCCTTGGCCATGCCGCCGCTGCCGCGCAAGGCAAAGGTCGAGTCCTTGGGCACCTGGTGTTTTTCCAGCAACTGGGCAACGGCGATGTAGTCGGTGTTGACGATGGTGTTGATCGATTGAATGGCGGCGGCAGATGCGTCGAGTTCATCCACCAGGGCTATGCAGGCGTCCTTGAACGGCATCGACACGCCACAACCACGAATCCGCAGGGCGCGAATGCCGGCAACAGCACCCGTCAGGTCCTGGCTGGCAAAGGCCTTGTAGTAAAAATTCAAGTCCAGTTGTTCATACAGATGATTGTGAAAACGCAGGCCAAAGTTCCCCGGGCGCCCTGAAAGGGACATGCACAACTGGGTGTCTTTGTTGGGGTTCATCTGCATGGGCAAGCTCCTTCAAATGCACTTTTCGGATGGACGGGATTAGCCCTCCATCGGGTTCTGATCGATCATGTAAGCGTGTTCGCACGGGCCTACACGGGTCGGTAAGAAAGTCGGTACAGACCTTACACAAAATTTACCTCGCGGCCGTGCTGTTTTTCAGAAAAACGCTGTCTTAGAAGTATCCCCGCGACAATCCTTGGGTCTATTGCAGACACAAGCGCCGGGTTGAAGAACCGAGGTACTATCATGATCCGTAAAGTCCCCACAGTAGCCTTGCTGATCGGCACCCTCGCTATCGCAGGTCAGGCGCAAGCCGGGCATGGTAATGACGCGGCGGTATTTGGAGCGATCGTCGGTACTGCCATCGTCGGCTCGGCTCTGATCAACGCCAACCGCCCGGTCTATGTCGCGCCGCAACCGGTCTACTACCAGCCCGCGCCGGTTTATTACGCACCACCGCCTCCGGTTTACTACCAACCGGCCCCGGTCTACGTGCAACAACCGATCTACTACCGCCCGGCCCCGGTTTACTACGGACCACCCCGTGGTTACTACGGCCCGCCACGCGGCTACTACGGCCGACATTACGGTCGCTGGTAACAGACTCAACCGGCCTGATCCACTGTAGGAGCGAGCTTGCTCGCGATGGTCGTTAACGATGCCGTGTGTTTACTGACTAAAACACAGCGATCTTGAGTCCATCGTCGGAACGCCGCCCGGAGCAAGTTCGCTCCTACAGAACCCCTGACCATACCTTTTTATGCCCGTTTTTCGGTCCAGGTCTGGATAAATCTCGCCAAGGTCGCTATCGGAACAGTGTCCGTGGCAGAAACAGGCAAGATGGACTTGACCCGATTTCTGCCCCGCAGCACAAAACGGTCATATTTTTGTCATGTCAGTTCCGCAAGCTCGGTGCTGTCCGTCGAAAACAGGTTCATAACAACAAGGACGACCACATGCCAACGCAAAACCCGCACCGCATCGTCGGTCTGTGCACCTCCAGCAAGGTCTACAACGCACTGACCGAACTCAAGCACCTGGAAGGTCATCGCAGCGCCAAGTTTCTCTCGCTGCTGACGCAAAGCCTGGTGCGCAAGGGCCTGCTCAACGAGCAGGAAGTGGTTCATATGCTCGATCAGGTGGTCAGCTGACCGACCAACGGTCGTTTACCCCCTCTGGCATCAATGACCACTATCGAAAACGTTGATTACCCCTCAAGGTACCCGGACCTTAAAGTAACTCCACAGATTGATGGAGGTACTTTTCATGTCCAAGGTTCAGATCATGTCCGTTATCGGCAGCGCCGTCCCCGCACAGCTCAGAGAGCTGGGCATGCTCGCCTGCTGGTACCTGGTGCAGGACGGCGTACAGATCAGCGGCCCGCTCACTTCGCTGCCCGCCGCCCGTGAGCTGTCGCAACGCATCGGCAGCGGCCAGTCCGGCAGGTTCAGCGCCTAAGGCAGCTGCACCCGCGGTTTGGTTTCGATGAAAATGTCCCAGCTCGACATGAACAGGGCCGCGATCAACGGGCCGATGACAAAACCGTTCAGCCCGAAAATCGCCAGGCCGCCCAGGGTCGAGACCAGGATCATGTAGTCCGGCATCCTGGTGTCCTTGCCCACCAGCAATGGCCGGAGCAGGTTGTCCACCAGACCGATCACCAAAACCCCGAACAATACCAGCACCACGCCCTGCCAGATCGCCCCGGTGAGCAGGAAAAACGCCGCCACCGGCACCCAGACTATTCCCGCCCCCACCGCCGGCAGCAACGACAGAAACGCCATCAACACCGCCCAGAGCAACACGCTGGGAACGTCCAGAAACCAGAAAATCAGACCGCCCAGCGCGCCTTGGGTGATGGCCACCAGCAGGTTGCCTTTCACCGTGGCCCGCACCACACGATTGAACTTGAGCTGCAAACGGCGTTTCTGCTGTTCCTGCAACGGCACCGCCGCACGCACCTTGCGCGCCAGTTCCGCACCGTCACGCAGGAAGAAGAACAGCAGGTACAGCATGATGAAAAAGCTGACGATGAACTCGAACGTGCCCTGGCCGAAACTGAACGCCTTAGAGGCCAGCACCTGCCCGCCGGTCATCGCGCTCTTGACGATTTTCTCGCGCAGCCCGTTCAACTCGCCCATGCCGAAGCGATCCAGCAGATGCTGGAAATACGGCGGCAGGCTGTGCTTGAACTGCGACACATACCCGGCAATGTCGAGTTCGCCGCTCTCGACGTTTTTGTAGAGTGACGCGCCCTCCTGAACCAGCAAGGCGCTGATGATGATTACCGGCAGAATCGCAATCACCAGGCAAATGCTCAATGTGCACAGCGACGTGAGGTTGCGTTGCCAGCCGAACTTCACTTGCAGCCGGCCCTGCAGTGGCGCAAAGAGGATGCCCAGGATCACCGCCCAGAACGCCGCGCCGTAAAACGGCAGCAGGATCCAGATGAAGGCAGCGCTCACCAGCACCAGCAACACCGTCAGCGATTTGTCTTGTGGGGTCGTTTCGTTCATGTCCAATCCATGCCAGCCAGTCAGGACGAAAAACTTTCGCCTTGATGTTTAGTCCGCCACGGCTCGCGCGAGTGCCATCGGTTTGTTGATCAGGCATAGATCCAGGTCAATAAACCCTTGGCACAGGACATTTACCCTGTGCGGCTTTTGCGACCGACACCGCCATGAACCTCACCGCGCCAGAACTGCTCGCCCCCGCCGGCACCTTGAAAAACATGCGTTACGCCTTCGCCTACGGCGCCGATGCCGTGTACGCCGGCCAGCCGCGCTACAGCCTGCGGGTGCGCAACAACGAATTCGACCACGCCAACCTGGCCCTCGGCATTCGCGAGGCCCAGGCCCGGGGCAAGCGCTTCTACGTGGTGGTGAACATCGCGCCGCACAACGCCAAGCTCAAGACCTTCCTCAAGGACCTTGAACCGGTGATCGCCATGGCCCCGGATGCGCTGATCATGTCCGACCCCGGCCTGATCATGCTGGTGCGCCGGCACTACCCGCAGATGCCGATCCACCTTTCGGTGCAGGCCAATACGGTGAACTGGGCCAGTGTCGAGTTCTGGCAGCAGCAAGGCTTGAGCCGGATCATCCTGTCCCGAGAGCTGTCCCTGGAAGAAATCGCCGAGATCCGCGAGCAAGTCCCGGCCATGGAACTGGAGGTGTTCGTGCACGGCGCGTTGTGCATGGCCTATTCCGGTCGTTGCCTGCTGTCGGGCTACATGAACAGGCGCGACGCCAATCAGGGCAGCTGCACCAACGCCTGCCGCTGGAAATACTCGGCGCAACCGGCCACGGAAAACCCGCTCGGCGAGATCGTGCAGCTGTATCAGCCGGAACCCACCCTGGGCATCGGCGCGCCCACCGGGCAGGTGTTCCTGTTGCAGGAAGCCAATCGTCCCGGCGAACAGATGCCCGCCTTCGAAGACGAACACGGCACATACATCATGAACGCCAAGGACCTGCGCGCCGTGCAGCATGTCGAACGCCTGACCCACATGGGCGTGCACTCCCTGAAAATCGAAGGCCGGACCAAATCCCACTTTTATTGCGCGCGCACCACCCAGGTTTATCGCCGGGCCATCGACGATGCGGTGGCGGGCCGGGCCTTCGACCGCGGCCTGATGACCGACCTGGAGTCCCTCGCCCAGCGTGGCTACACCGAAGGTTTTCTGCGCCGGCATGTGCATGACGAATACCAGAACTACCAGAACGGCAGCTCGGTGTCGGAGCGCCAGCAGTTTGTCGGTGAACTGACCGGACAGCGGCGGGATCGCCTGGCCGAGGTCAAGGTGAAAAACCGCTTCGGCCTGGGCGATCACATGGAGCTGATGACGCCCAAGGGCAACTTCCACTTCGATCTGCATCAGTTGCAGAACGCCAAGGGTGAAGCGATCGACGTTGCGCCGGGGGATGGGCATACGGTGTATTTGCCGATACCGGATGCGGTGGAGCTGGAGTTTGGGTTGTTGATGCGGGATGTGAGGGGCTGAACATCAGCAACAGTGCCATGTGAACCTGTGGCGAGGGGGCTTGCCCCCGCTGGGGTGCGAAGCAGCCCTAAATCCAGAAGACGCGGTTTTTCTGTACAAGTACTTTCGTCGGGATTACGACGGCTTCGCCGCCGATCGGGGGCAAGCCCCCTCGCCACAAACGCTGCCTTACCCCATTTCTACAGCGATCAATGATTACGCAAATTCCTCGCGGAGCATCGCCACAAACGCCTCACGCGCCGGGTGCACCCCGGCGTTTTCGTGCCAGTAAAACAGGTTATCGACGGCGGTCAGCTCGGGAAACTCAAACCCTGCGCACCCTGCACCTTTGGCGTATTGGTCAAAGATCCCCTTAGGCACCAGCGCCACGCCGGCCCCGGCGCTGACGCAACCGACAATCGCGCCATAACTGGCCAGGCTGACAATCGGCAGCGCCTGCCCCTTTCGCAACAACCAATGCTCCAGCGCCGCCCGGTACGGACAGCCCTGGGGCCACATGAACACGGTCTGGTCCTGCAAATCACTGATGTCCCGCAGCGGCCCCAGGGAGGTCGAGGCGATCAGCAGCAAGTCCTCGCGGTACATCGGCGTGCGCTTGAGGTGCGAACGCTCGACATCCACCGCCACGATGGCGCCGTCGAGCTTGTGGTTGAGTGTGTCGTCGAGCAACTGCCCCCAGGAGCCGGTGGTCAACTCCAGCGCCACCTGTGGGAAACGCTTGTGGAATTTCGCCAGCAGGCGCGGCAATCGCCCGGTGGCCGACGACTCGATGGCTCCGATGCGCAACGGCCCCGAGGGTTCGGCCGAAGGATCGACCGCGCGCTTGGCCTCGGCGGTGAGGGCAAGAATTTTCGAGGCGTAGGCCAGGAAGGTTTGCCCCGACGGGCTGATGCGCAGCCCTCGACCCTCACGCAAAAACAGCGCGACACCCAGTTCGGCCTCCAGGGCCTTGATCCGGGCCGTGATGTTCGACGGCACGCAATGCAACAGCTCGGCCGCGCGGGCGATGCTGCCGACATCGGCCACGGTCTTGAACATGCGAATCTGAGCCAGCTCCATACATCACCTATAGTGAACGGTTAGCGCAGTATATGTCAGTTGTGGCGAACGATCCGTTTTCTGATACTCGGTGCATCCACCCACAGGTGCACGACCATGACGCCGCTCACCCCCTCCCCCGTTTCACCCTGGAAAATCATTCTGGCCATGGCGTTTGTCGTGGCGTGCTGGGGCTACTCCCCGACCGGCATCCATATCGGCTTGCAAGCCTACGACCCGGTGCACCTGGCGCTCCTGCGCTTCCTGTTGGCCTCTGTGTTCATGGCCGTGGTCGCGATGTTCAAGGGCATTCGCCTGCCGAGCCTGCGAGATCTGCCCCTGATGTTCGGCCTGGGCTTCTTTGCTGTGAGCCTGCACCACGTGGCGATCAACTTCGGGCAACAGGGTGTGAGCGCTGGCGCTTCGAGCGTTCTGGCCCAGACCACGCCGCTGTTCAGTACGTTGATCGCGCGCTTCGTGTTTAAGGATCAGGTGAGCCTGTGGCGCTGGGGTTGTGTGCTGCTCGGGTTGTTTGGCGTGATGATTGTGGTGGCGGGCGATCATGGCTTGGGCAGCATTGATGCCCACGGCTTGCTGATCCTGCTGGCGGCGGTGTCCTGGAGTCTCTACTTTGCCCTGCAAAAGCATCACACCGGGCGATACGACGGGCTGACGCTGGTGTGTTACACGGTGTGGTCCGGGACGGTGCTGTTGCTGGTCTACTTGCCCGGTCTGGCGGATCAAGTCGCCCAGGCGCCGCTGCGCGTGCAGTTTGCAGTGATTGCCCTGGGGATATTCCCCAGTGCCCTGGCGTACCTGGCCTGGGCTTATGTGCTGGCGCATGTCGATTTGAGCCGGGCGACGATGACGCTGTATTTGACGCCGCCGACGGCGATGGTCATTGCGTCCTATGCGCTGGGTGAGCGGCCGACATTGATGATCGTGGTCGGCGGGCTGGTGGTGTTGGCAAGTGTGCTGGCGTTGAATCTGGAGCGGCGGGCTGTGGTTGTTCAAACTGTCAGGGTCTGACTCAGGTTTTTCGCTGTCAGGTCCGGCGCTATCGCGAGCAAGCTCGCTCCCACAGGGGAAATGCGGTGCTCACACAATCGGTGTGGGAGCGTGGCTTGCCCGCGATGAACGATGACGCGGTATCACTGACCATCAGCTGGGCGAAAACCGGTCGCGACTGTTGGTCAGGTGCAGCCACATCGCCGCCCGCGCCGCATCCGGGTCCTGGCGTTTGATGGCGTTGAGAATCGCCTCGTGCTCCAGGTTGGCCAACTGACCGAGCTTGCTCAAGTCCACCGCACCACGCTCGGCGGCATTGACCCGGGTGCGCGGGATCATCGCACTGCCCAGGTGCTGCATGATTTCAGTGAAGCAGACGTTGCCGGTGGCTTCGGCGATCAGCAGATGAAAACGCCGGTCCGCTTCGACACAGCTGTCGTTGTTGGCCAGCAGGTTTTGATAGTCGTCCAGCGCTTCACGCATCTGCGCCAGTTGCAGATCGGTGCGGCGAGTTGCCGCCAGCGCCGCCGCCTGGGTTTCCAGACCCATGCGCAACTCCAGAATACTGCGCACCCCCAACGCCGTATCGACATTCAGCCGCAGCCCCTGCTCCGGAGCGCGCTCGATCACAAACGTGCCAATCCCATGCCGGGTTTCCACCAGCCCCGAGGCCTGCAACTTCGAGATCGCCTCGCGCACCACCGTGCGACTGACCCCGTGCTCCTGAACGATGGTGTTTTCCGACGGCAGCTTGTCGCCGGGCAACATCTGGCCGAGCAGAATGCGCTGGGTCAGTTTCTCCACCAGATCATGGGCCAGGTTGTGGCTGCGCTTGCGGGCAGGTGCTTCGAGGTCTTCTTGCATGGGCGTGTCCGAAATCAGGGCTATCGAATCGTAGCACCGCGCCGGGCGAGAATTCCGAAAAATCTCGCTTAACTTGTATGACAACACTCAACAAAAGCCCATATTGAGTCGCTTAAAAGGCCACTTAGCACCACCAACAGAATTAAAAACCTCTGAATTGCCGCCATTTCATTGGGCAAACATGGTTGCAAGTTCAAAAAACCTAGTTGTATGATGTCTAGCAACAACGCAACACCCAGCTTCACCCCGCATAAAAATAACGAGTGGGAGAAAACGCAGTGAATACATCCATCTCCGGGATGCACGACGACGCCAATTCAGCGCTGAAGTCCGCCATCGCCAAAGTCAAAAGACACGTCTTGCCGCTGTTCGTCATCATGTTCATCGTCAATTACATTGATCGCGTGAACATCGGTTTCGTCCGCACCCACATGGAGCACGACCTGGGCATTGGCGCGGCCGCCTACGGCCTGGGTGCCGGTCTGTTCTTCATCGGTTATGCACTGTTCGAGGTGCCCTCCAACATCCTTCTGCAGAAAGTCGGCGCACGCATCTGGCTGACCCGGATCATGCTGACCTGGGGCCTGGTCGCCGCAGGCATGGCGTTCATCCAGAACGAAACCCACTTCTACATCCTGCGTTTTCTGCTGGGCGTGGCCGAAGCCGGGTTCTTTCCCGGGGTGATCTACTACTTCACCCGCTGGTTGCCCGGCGTGGAGCGAGGCAAGGCGATTGCCATCTTCCTCAGTGGCTCGGCGCTCGCGTCACTGATCTCAGGCCCCCTGTCCGGTTTGCTCCTGCAAATCGAAGGGCTGGGCCTGCACGGCTGGCA
The DNA here is from genome assembly GCF_002236115.1 of Pseudomonas jessenii. Classification (GTDB taxonomy): domain Bacteria; phylum Pseudomonadota; class Gammaproteobacteria; order Pseudomonadales; family Pseudomonadaceae; genus Aquipseudomonas; species Aquipseudomonas jessenii. The sequence continues at coordinate 305,788 of NZ_NIWT01000007.1, forward strand.
GTGGATGTACTTCATCGAGGGCATGTTTTCGGTGGGGTTGTGCGTGTTCGTCTGGTTCTGGCTGGACTCCAGGCCCCACGACGCCAAATGGCTGAGCCGCGAAGAGCAGGACGCACTGGTCAAGGCCATCGACGACGAACAACTGGCCCGGGAAGCCGCCACGCCCATCAAGCCGTCGCTGGGCAAACTGCTCAAGGATCGCCAGATCATCCTGTTCTGCCTGATCTACTTCTTTATCCAGCTGACCATCTACGCCGCGACCTTCTGGCTGCCGAGCATCATCAAGAAGATGGGCGATCTGAGCGATGTCCAGGTCGGGCTGTTCAACTCGATTCCGTGGTTGCTGTCGATTGTCGGCATGTACGCCTTCGCTTCCTTGTCGGCCAAATGGAAACACCAGCAAGCCTGGGTCGCCACTGCCCTGCTGATCGCCGCGGCCGGGATGTTCATGTCCACCACCGGCGGGCCGGTCTTCGCCTTTGTCGCCATCTGCTTTGCAGCACTGGGCTTCAAATCCGCCTCGTCGCTGTTCTGGCCGATTCCCCAGGCCTATCTGGATGCGCGCATTGCCGCTGGCGTCATCGCGTTGATCAACTCGGTGGGCAACCTCGGCGGCTTCGTTGCGCCGACCACTTTCGGCCTGCTGGAAGAACGCACCGGTTCCATTCAGGGCGGGCTGTACGGCCTGGCCGCGACTTCGATCATCGCCGCCCTCATCGTGTTTGCTGCCCGCAACACACCAAAACCCGCACCTGCCGTGGCGCTGGGCGAACCCGCTCCCGACCACGCCTGAATTCTGCTTTTTAAGGATTGGAAAATGAACCCACAAGACACCGCAAAAGCCCCGGTCATCACCAGCATGCAAGTGGTTCCCGTCGCCGGCCACGATGGCATGCTGCTCAACCTGAGCGGCGCCCACGGCCCGTTTTTCACCCGCAACATCGTGATCCTCAAGGACAACGCCGGCCACACCGGCGTTGGCGAAGTGCCGGGGGGCGAGCGCATTCGCCAGACCCTCGAAGACGCGCGCAGCCTGGTGGTCGGCAGCCCGATTGGCAGTTATCAGAAAATCCTTAATCAGGTACGCCAGACCTTCGCCGACCGCGATGCCGGTGGCCGCGGTTTGCAGACCTTCGATCTGCGCATCACCATTCACGCCGTCACCGGCCTGGAAGCCGCATTGCTCGATTTGCTCGGTCAGCACCTGGACGTACCGGTGGCCGCCCTGCTCGGCGAAGGCCAGCAGCGCGATGAAGTGAAGATGCTCGGCTATCTGTTTTACGTCGGTGATCGCAACGAAACCGACCTCGCCTACCGCTGCGAACCGGACGCCGACAACGACTGGTTCCGCGTGCGGCACGAGAAAGCCATGACCGCCGATGCGGTGGTCCGCCTGGCCGAGGCGGCTCACGCGCGTTATGGCTTCAAGGACTTCAAGCTCAAGGGCGGCGTGCTCAGCGGCGACGCCGAAATCGAAGCGGTCACGGCCCTCGCCGAACGCTTCCCCGATGCGCGCATCACCCTCGACCCGAATGGCGCCTGGTCACTGAAAGAAGCCATCCGCCTGTGCCGCGATCAGCACCGCGTGCTGGCCTACGCCGAAGACCCGTGCGGGGCAGAAAACGGTTACTCGGGGCGAGAAGTCATGGCCGAATTCCGTCGCGCCACGGGTTTGAAAACCGCGACCAACATGATCGCCACCGACTGGCGGGAGATGGGCCATGCGATCCAGTTGCAGTCGGTCGATATTCCCCTGGCCGACCCGCACTTCTGGACGATGCAGGGTTCGGTGCGCGTGGCGCAGATGTGCCACGAATGGGGCCTGACCTGGGGTTCTCACTCTAACAACCACTTCGACATTTCCCTGGCGATGTTCACCCATGTCGCGGCAGCGGCGCCGGGCGAGATCACCGCCATCGACACCCACTGGATCTGGCAGGACGGTCAGCGCCTGACCAAGGCCCCGCTGCAAATCGTCGACGGCTGCGTGCTGGTGCCGCAGAAACCGGGGCTGGGGGTCGAGCTGGATATGGATCAGGTCGCCAAGGCTCACGAGCTGTACAAAGGCATGGGCCTGGGGGCGCGGGATGACAGCGTGGCGATGCAGTTCCTGATTCCCGGCTGGAAGTTCGACAACAAGCGGCCTTGCCTGGTGCGTTGAATCGCCAAGTGCGTCGAATCAACGGTTGCGCGTGGCCGCCTGATGGCGGCCGATTTTAAAAAGCGCTCGGAGCATGGCGCTTGAGCCCCTAAAATGACGCGCAACTGAATCAACGACGGATGAAACCAATATGGACAGGCTGAAAACCATCGCCGCTTGCATGGCGATATTCGCCGCGGCCCAGTGCGTTGCACAGGATCAAGTCGAGACAGTGGTAAACGCCGCTGTACAACCGGTAATGCAGGCCGAGGGTATCCACGGCATGGCCGTGGCGGTCACCGTCAACGGCCAGGCGCATTACTTCAACTATGGCGTCGCCTCGATAGAAACCGGCAATCCCGTCACACAGGACACCCTGTTCGAAATCGGCTCCGTCAGCAAAACCTTCACCGCCACCCTCGCCGCCTACGCCCAGGCCACCGGCAAGCTGTCCCTGACCGACAAGGCCAGCCAGGTCCTGCCGGCCTTGCGCGGCAGTGCTTTCGACCACATCAGTGTGCTGCAACTGGGCACCTACAGCGCTGGCGGTTTACCCCTGCAATTTCCTGCTGAATCTGATTCGGCCGACAAAATGCTCGGCTACTACAAACAATGGAAACCGCTCTACACCCCCGGCAGCCACCGACTGTATTCGAACCCCAGTCTGGGCCTGTTCGGCTACCTCGCCGCCCACAGCATGGGCCAGCCGTTTGATGACCTGATGGAGAAGACCCTGCTGCCAAAACTCGGCTTGCAGCACACCTATGTGCATGTGCCGCAGGATCAGATGGCGCTCTACGCCCAGGGCTACAACAAGGACGGCAAACCGGTACGGGTGGGTCCGGGCGCGCTGGATTCCGAGGCGTATGGGGTGAAGACCAGCGCCGCAGACTTGCTGAGCTATGTCGGCGCGAACATGAAACCGGCGTCCCTGGAAAAGCCGTTGCAGCAAGCCATCGCCTTGACTCACAGCGGTTACTACACCGTTGGCGATATGACCCAGGGCCTGGGCTGGGAGATGTATCGATACCCGATCACACTGGATCGCTTGCTGGACGGCAACTCCACGCCAATGGCCATGCAAGCCCATGAAGTCCAGTGGCTGAACCCGCCGCAGGGGCAGCCGGAAAACGTGCTGATCAACAAGACAGGCTCAACCGGTGGCTTCGGTGCTTACGTGGCGTACGTGCCTTCGAAGGACATCGGCATCGTGATGCTGGCCAACAAGAATTATCCCAATGCGCAACGGGTCAGGATCGCTCATCAGATACTGAGTGCCCTTACCCGATAGTTGCTGATCCATCTGTGGGAGCGAGCTTGCTTCGGGCGGTGTTCCGAGGATGGAGGTCTGACATTCAACATTTGTATCGACTGTTACGACGCTATCGCGAGCAAGCTCGCTCCCACAGAAAAGCCTGCCATCGTCGCCAGATAGAGGATCAATCATCCGGCATTTCAGGCGGCTTGGCGGGCTTGGCCGGTTTGCCAGGTTTTGTACCTTTGGCGCCTTTTGCCGCCGGCTCGGCTTCAGTGACGGGAGCGGCCACGGTCGCGGTAAATTCTTTCTCGGCCGCCGGCAGCTGATCGACAGCGCTGAAAACATCTTCCAGCTTGATGGCGTCCGATTGTTCAAGTTTCTTTTCGCCGTCCTTGCCGACCAGAATAACCTTGGTCTTGGCGCCGGCCCCCAGCTTGAGCGAGCGGATCAGCGCCGCCGTGTCCTGTGGCCCGAGGTCCTTGCCGTCGCGTTGGCCCATCAGGTTGAGTACGGTGTAGAGCACCATGTTGCGGTCGGTGAAGCCCTTGCGGTTGGCCGGCTCATCCAGGGACTTTTTCAGGCTGACCCAGGTCGGATCAACCGTGCTCGGAGCGATGACGATCAGTGGCCGGGCCCTGCCCTTGTCCATGTCCAGCGGTGAGTCGCCATCGGCGGCGAACGAGGTGCCGGCAATCGCCAGCAAAGTAGCCAGTGTCAGTGACCTGATGAGCATGCGCATCTCCTTTTGATATTCACGCTCTAATGATTGCGCATCGCGGCGATCGTTCCGGGTGACATACCGCAAATATTGTTCGCCTTGCCCCAAGCTTAGGTCAGGGCGGTCATTGCGCAACAGACTGGGCTAATCTGAAGACTCATGGCAACCAGCCTGATCCCTTGTGAGGACTTGCCCATGAGTACTCAGTTGAATCACACCATCGTCTGGTGCCGGGACAAGCAGGTTTCGGCGAATTTCCTGACTGGCCTCCTTGGCCTGCCTGCCCCCGAGCCCTTCGGCCCCATGCTGATCGTCAAACTGGATAACGGCGTATCACTGGATTTCTACGACAACGAGCCGCCGATTGCGTCTCAGCACTACGCATTCCTGATTGGCGATGAGGACTTCGATGCGGCCTTCGCACGCCTGCAAGCCAACGGTCAGCCATGGTGGGCCGACCCGGGCAAGCAGCGACTGAGGGAGATCAATGATTACGCGGGAGGACGGCGGGTGTATTTCGATGACCCGGACGGGCATCTGCTGGAAATATTCACCCGCGAATGAAGCTGGCGTGGCGGCTTGATTCAGAACGCCAGTTTGTAGCCGATCAGCAACAGCATGGTCGCCAGGCAAGGGCGCAGCAATTCGTCGGAGATACGCCCGGTCAGGTGGCTGCCCAGGTAAATCCCCGGCAACGAGCCCACCAGCAAGTAACCCAGGACGTGCCAATCCATGTTGCCCATGCTGGCGTGGCCAAGGCCCGCGACCAGGGTCAGCGGCACGGCGTGGGCGATTTCAGTCCCCACCAGGCGGCGGGTCGGCAGCATCGGATAGAGAATGAACAGTGCCACGGTGCCCAGTGCACCGGCACCGATGGACGTCAGCGCGACCATGGCGCCAAGGACCAGCCCGGTGATGACTGTCATCACGTTCAAGCGCAATCCGCTGGGGTTGTAGTTGCCACCCGCACGTTTGTGGGCGAAGTCGAGCAGGCGCTTCTTGAACAGGATCGCCAGAGCCGTGGCGAACAACACGAACCCAAGGGCCTGCTTGATGATCGCGTTCATCGACTCGGGGGCGCTGTGCAGGGTACTGAGGAACCACAGCGTCATCGCCACCGCGGGCACGCTGCCCAAGGTCAGCCAGCCGGTGATCGCCCAGTCGATGTTGTTGTTCTTGCGGTGAACCAGTACGCCGCTGGACTTGGTGATGGCGGCGTACAGCAGGTCGGTACCGACCGCCGTCGCCGGGTTGATGCCGAACCCAAGCAGGATCGGGGTCATGAGCGACCCGCCACCTACGCCAGTCATGCCGACGATGAAGCCGACAACCAGCCCGGCAACGACCAACCCGATGTTCACTAAATCCATGAATACTTCCACAAAGATCGCAGGGGAAATCTGGCCCGCAGCATAGCGATATTTCTTATAACCAGTTATATCGATGCGATCTATCTTTATGCCGGAAGCACCATGTCACCCTGTGGGAGCGAGCTTGCTCGCGATGGCGGTGTATCAGTTGGCATCATGGCGACTGACACTCAGTCATCGCGAGCAAGCTCGCTCCCACAGGGTTGCGTGCCAGATTCACTGCACCGGCAGGAAATTCAGGAACAGCAGGCTCTGGGCATAGTTCACGCCGATGCGCCGGTAGCGTTCATCGAGCATCCGGGTCAGCAGGTCCAGCCGGGCGACGATCTTGCCGAACTCGACGGCAAAGCTCAGGTTGCTGCCCTCCTCCGAGATTTCGTTGGAGAACAGCAAGGGCTGGCCCTCTTTGTTCTGTCGCTGGCTGAGGATCCAGGTGGCGATTTCGATATTGCGTGCGGCATTGCTGACAAATACCGGGTTGATCGTATCGGTCATGTAGAACTCGAGGCGATTGCCATGGGCGGTCACCAGCATGCTGCCGATGGCATAGATGAACGCCCCGACCCGGTCGCCCAGAAACTCCGGACTCATGGCAAAACGCAGGGCCGCGAGGTCCTTTTTGCCGCCCAGGGTCGGCAATGGTTGCTGCAGCTCAATGGCCATGCGCACTTGCTTGCCGGCGGTGCGGGCATCGAGGAAACCGGATTTTTTCAGCTCGTCGGGGTTACGCAGATAGAGCTTGCTCATCAGCAGGTAAAGGCTGTTGAGGTTGTCGCGCATGGTCAGGGTGGCCATGCGGTCGACGCTGGTCTGCAGGAACTCCTGGGGTTTGCCTTCGCGCATCTGGTTGATGATGTCGCCGCCCTGCTGCTGGCTGCAACCGGTGACGTAGAGCATCGACAGACCTGCAAGCAGCAGGCAATGACGGCGGATTTTAGTGGTGATCGTGGGTGAAACTCGAGCCATGGGTTCTTGGACTTGGGCATGGGCCGGCGGTGGGGATCGCCGCAGGCTGCCATGGATAGAGCCGGACATTTCGAAAAAGTGCAGTATCGGCACAGAGCAATCGATCACCGGCAAGGTGCAGCTCAAGAGTTCGCAGCCTGCGGCGGAGCCGATGGACTATTCTGGTGCCCACTGAAATAACCATCGGCATTCATAAAGGAGGCTTGCATGCGCACGCTTGAACTGGCTGGCACCAGGGTCCCGGTCATCGGCCAGGGGACCTGGCAGATGGGCGAAGACCGTTCACGGCACACGGAAGAAGTCGCGGCACTGCGCCTGGGTATCGAGCTGGGCATGACCCTGATCGACACTGCGGAAATGTACGCCGAAGGCGGTGCCGAGGAAGTGGTGCGCGATGCCATTGCCGGCCAGCGCGACAACGTCTTTCTGGTCAGCAAGGTGTACCCGCACAACGCCAGTCGCCAGGGCATTCCCCAGGCTTGCGAGCGAAGCCTGCGCAGGCTTGGCACCGATTACATCGACCTGTATCTGCTGCATTGGCGCGGTCAGTATCCCCTGGAAGAAACCGTCGACGCCTTCGAGCGCTTGCGCGAAGCCGGCAAGATTGGCCGTTGGGGCGTGTCCAACTTCGACCTCGACGACCTGCTGGAACTGGACGCCCCGGCCTGTGCCACCAATCAGGTGCTCTACAACATGGAGCAACGGGGCATAGAATTTGATTTGCTGCCCTGGAGCCAACAACGGCGGTCGCCGGTCATGGCTTACTGCCCGATTGGCCAAGGCGGTAAAATGCTTTTGGAGGTCGCGCTCAAGCAGGTGGCTGCCCGTCACGGCGTCGCACCGGCTCAGGTGGCACTGGCCTGGATACTGCGTCAGGAAGGAGTGATCGCCATCCCCAAGGCGGTCCGACTCGAACATGTACGCCTCAACGCCCAGGCCGCCACGTTGCAGCTTGAGCCCGGGGATCTGGAGGCGCTGGACCAAGCGTTTCACGCGCCACAACGCAAACAGCGGCTGGCCATGGTCTGAACCACCGCAGCCTGTCAGAGAGCTTCGCCATGAGAAGCACCGACCACCTGGACCCGTTCAATCTGCAACGTTTTCTCCAGGCTCAGGACCCGGTATTCGACCGGGTTCAAAACGAGCTGAACAACGGACACAAGCGTAGTCACTGGATGTGGTTCATTTTTCCGCAGTTTGCCGGACTCGGCGACAGCGAGATGTCGCGCCGCTTTGCCATCCGCTCGCGGGAGGAAGCCCTGGCCTACCTTGATCATCCGTTGCTGGGCGCCCGGCTGCGTACCTGCACCCAGGAAGTGCTGAACATCCGGGAGCGCTCGGTAGCGGGGATTTTCGGTCATCCCGACGACCTGAAGTTTCATTCCTCGATGACCCTGTTTGCCCAGGTCGCCGATGCCGACAACCTTTTCCAGCAAGCCTTGAACCAGTACTTCCACGGCATCCTGGATGATTGGACCCTGTCGCTGATGGACTCAAAACAGGCCCAGTTGCCCCCCAATCAGGGTTGAGAAGTCGTCGTCGACAAACGGCAGTATCGCGTCCGCCACCGGTTGCAGCTGCCGGGTGATGTAGTGGTCGTAATCGATGGGCGCGCTGCGCACTTCCAGCGGTTCGGGGCCGGCGACGGTGATCACGTAGCTGATCCAGCCGCCGTTCTGATACTGCCGCGGGCGTCCCTGCCGGTCGTTGTACTCGTCGGCCAGGCGCGCCGCGCGCACATGGGGCGGTACGTTGCGCTGATAGTCATCAAGGCTGCGGCGCAGGCGTTTGCGGTAGATCAGCCGGTCATCGAATTCACCGGCCAGGGTCTTGCGCACGTAGTCACGCACATAATCCTGGTAGGGCTTGCGCAGGAAGATCCGCGAATACAGTTCCTGCTGGAACTGCCGGGCCAGCAGCGACCAGTCGGTGCGCACGGTTTCCAGGCCTTTGTAGACCATTTCGTCGCTGCCGTCCTCCCGGGTGACCAGCCCGGCATAGCGCTTTTTACTGCCTTCCTCGGCGCCGCGAATGGTCGGCATCAAAAAGCGCTTGTAGTGGGTTTCGAACTGCAATTCGAGAACGCTTTGCAGGCCGTATTCCTGCTGCACGTGCTCGCGCCACCACTGATTGACGTGCGCCACAAGCGCGTGGCCGATCTGCGCCGCCTCCTGCTGGCCATGGGCGCGACGCAGCCAGACGAACGTCGAGTCGGTGTCGCCGTAAATCACCGCATGCCCCTGGGCTTCGATCAACTGGCGGGTGCGCAGCATGATCTCGTGCCCGCGCAAGGTGATGGACGACGCCAGGCGCGTGTCGAAGAAACGACAACCGCTGGAGCCGAGCACACCGTAGAACGCGTTCATGATGATTTTCAGCGCCTGGGACAGCGGCGCGTTGTGTTCGCGCTTGGCGGTTTCCCGGCCTTCGGCCACCCGGGCGACGATGGACGGCAGGCAATGCCGGGTGCGGGAAAAGCGCGCGCCACGAAATCCCGGCACCGACTCGCTGTCGTCCGGGTGCTTGAGCCCTTCAATCAGTCCCACGGGGTCAATCAGGAAGGTACGGATGATCGACGGGTAGAGGCTTTTGTAGTCGAGCACCAGCACCGACTCGTACAGTCCCGGCTGCGAATCCATGACAAAACCGCCGGGGCTGGCTTCGGGTGGCTTGCCACCGAGGTTCGGCGCCACGAAACCCTGACGGTGCATCAGCGGCATGTACAGGTGCGTGAACGCCGCCACCGAACCGCCCATGCGATCGGCCGGCAAACCGGTGACGCTGGCTCGCTCCAGCAGGAAGGTGAGCAACTCGGTCCTGGCAAAAATCCGCGTGACCAGTTCGCAGTCCTTGAGGTTGTATTTGGCCAGCGCCGGTTTGTCCTCGGCGAACATGCGATTGATTTCGTCCATGCGCTGGTACGGGTTGTCGATGGACTTGCCTTCGCCGAGCAAGGTTTGCGCGACGTTTTCCAGGCTGAACGAAGGGAAACTCCAGGTCGCCGAACGCAGGGCCTCGATACCGTCGATGATCAGGCGGCCAGCCGCAGATGCGAAGTAGTGATTACCGCTGCCGTGTTCGCGCCACTGCATTTCCTCGCCGCCACGCCCCAGTTTCAACGGCACCGCCAGGCGCCGGGCGTGTTCGTGAAGCACCCGTAAGTCGAACTGCACGACGTTCCAGCCGATGATCGCGTCGGGGTCGAACCGGGCAAACCAGTCGTTGAGCTTTTTCAGCAACAGGGTGCGCGACTCGCAGTATTCGAGCTGGAAATCCACCTGGCTGGCATCGCCATTGGGCGGACCGAGCATGTACACCTGGCGCTCGCCGCAGCCTTCCAGGGCGATGGAGTACAACTCGCCCTGGGCCGTGGTCTCGATGTCCAGGGACACCAGTTTCAGGCTCGGCCGGTAATCGGGGTCGGGTTTCATCTGCGCATCGAGCAGCAGGCCCTCGACATCCGGTGTGCCACTGAAGCGCACCGGCGCGGTGATGAAGCGCTCCATCATGTAGCGTTCCGGCGGGCGCACGTCGGCTTCGAACACCTCGACACCGGCCCGGCGCAGCGCGGTTTCCAGGCGCATCAACTGGCCATGTTGCTGGCAATAGAGACCGAGGACCGGGCGATGTTCGAAATCCTGCAGAGCCAGGGGCTTGAGCTCGACGTTTTTCTCGTCATGCAAAACACTTTCGGCGGGCTGACGCTGCGCAGCCGGGATGAACGCCACCGACGGTTGATGAGGCAGGCGGATACGCCGGGGACCGCTGTCGGTCGCCAGCCAGAATTCGACTTCCGTACCGGCCGGGGTGTCGCGCCAATGCCGGGTCAGGACGAAGCCCTGCTGTAGATCCACCACTGCAAACCTCGAAACTGATTCAGAGGGTGATTCTACCCGTCATCAGTCGTGATAGCGCGTTTGCCGCAGGCCTGTCAGGCAGACACCGATCCCACAGGTGGTTCGTTGGCCGGAATGTGGGGTTTACCAAAGAAAAACCGCCAAATGACGTTTTTTGCGTGTTATCTGCCGCTTTCGCCCTTGCCCTGAACGCTTGCGTCTACGATTCTTCAAGAACAACGACAACACCCGAGTAACCACCATGAAAACCGTCGCCCAACTGCTCAAGCTCAAAGATCAGAAGAATCAGGAAGTGCACCAGATCAAACCCGACCACATGGTGCTCGAAGCGCTGATGAAGATGGCCGAGAAAAACGTCGGCGCCTTGCTCGTGGTGGAAAATGATGAAGTGCTGGGCATCATCAGCGAACGGGATTACGCGCGCAAACTGGTGTTGCACGGCCGCTCTTCGGTGGGCACGCCGGTGCGCGACATCATGGTGTCACCGGTGATTACCGTCGACACCCATCAAACCGTGGATACCTGCCTGGGCATCATGTCCGATAGACGCCTGCGTCACTTGCCGGTGGTCGAAGGCGGCAAATTGATCGGCCTGCTGTCGATCGGTGACCTGGTCAAGGAAGCCATTGCCGAACAGGCTGAACTGATTCGCCAGCTGGAACAGTACATTCGCGGGGAATAAAGCCGGACTCAACATTCACCCGAAAACCTGTGGGAGCGAGCTTGCTCGCGATGGGGTCCTGTCAGCCGACATTGATGTCGAATGTCAGGCCGTCATCGCGAGCAAGCTCGCTCCCACAGGGTATGTGGTGTTTTCAAGCCGGCCAATGCCGGGCGAACACCGGTGCCAGTGCCGGGTGGCGGTCGATGCGTTCCAGCCAGGCGAAAAAACCCGGCCGGGCGTTGCGCAAATGTTCCCGGCTACCCGCCCATCGCGAGATCACCGCCGCCAGCACATCCAGGCCCCCTGGTTTTTCGCTGCCCAGGTACAACTCACCCGAAAACTGATCGGCAAACACCTCCCAACTCCAGTGCAGGCGCCGGCGGGCGCCCTCCATGAGGTTCTGCCTGGACAACTCATCCGCCTCGGCCAGCCAGCGTTCGGGGTAATCGATGATGCCGATGGCCGCATAGCAATTGCTGACGATGTACGCCATGCCGCGAATGGCCTGGTCCCGCTCGGCCGGATCCTGCGGCAACAATCCCGATGCGGGAAAGGTGAGCCCGAGGTGGATCAGGATCGCCGCGCTCTCGGTCAGGACAGCGCCATCGGGTAGCTGCAAGGTCGGAATCTGTTTGAGCGGGTTGAGCTTCTCCAGCGCCTGGGCCGCCTCCGCGGACGTCTCGACATCGATGAAGCGATAAGGAACATCACAGAGCTCAAGGGCGGCTTCGATGGCCGCCGCCCCGGAGTTCTGATGGCCGTAGAGCTGGTACATAAACGTCTCCTTGCATACCGTAACCTCTGCAGTGCCGCATCAAGCGTCGCGGCTGAGGATCGCGCCAGCTAACCAGTGTAGAAGCCACCACCCGCCACACCACGACCATCCGACGATCGCACCATCACGTTCACTTGGGGTTTGGCGTCGGTCCTATCATTGCCGTCGATGTTCACCATCACCTCAATGAAGTTCTCTTAAAAAATCTCCGGCGTAACATCTGCTCCATACCAACCCATAAGCACCCCGGAGCACACCATCATGAAACGCCAAACCCTCCTCAGCATCGCTTTCTCGGTTTTCGCAGTTAACGCTTTCGCCGCAAACTCTGTTCAACCTGTAGTCGCTGAAGGCGGCTCGGATCGTCTGATTGAAAGCCGTGTGGCCGAGGGTGGTTCGGATCGCCTGATCGAAAACCGCGTCGCCGAAGGCGGTTCCGACAAGCTCCTGCAAAACCGTGTCGCTGAAGGTGGCTCCGACAAGTTGATGCAAAACCGTGTCGCCGAAGGCGGTTCCGACAAACTGCTGCAACACCGCGTCGCTGAAGGCGGTTCCGACAAACTGCTGCAAAACCGCGTCGCCGAAGGTGGCTCCGACAAGCTCCTGCAAAACCGCGTCGCTGAAGGTGGCTCCGACAAGCTCCTGCAAAACCGCGTCGCCGAAGGTGGTTCGGATCGTTTGATCGAAAGCCGCGCTGTCTGAATGCAGTGCCTGACCGCAGGACTCAATGAAAACCCGGCCTCACCCGCCGGGTTTTTTATGCTTTTTTTGCGCCGCGATTACTGCCCTGCCCGCGCCATGCAGCGCTGGTAGCGTTCATCGACTCGCTTGGCGAACCACGCGGTGGTGAGTTTGCGGGTGATTTTCGGGCTTTGCAGCACGATCCCGGGTAACACTTGACGGGGTAACGGCCGGCCCTCGGCCCGTTCGGCCAGTTCGAAAACCCGCCGATAGAGTTTGCTGTCTTCGAACGCCAGGGTGTTCCCCTCTTCCAGTTGTTCCCGGATCGTCGGATTGCGCATGTCCAGTTGCTTGCCGAGGGTACGCACGGCCAGTTCCGTGGTGCCGGGCATGATCGAACCGTGGCGCACCAGGTCGCCATCCAGCGCCAACGAGATACCGGAAGCCCGGCTCACCGCGTTCTGGAACGCGGCGTTACGGCTGGCGTACCAACCCGCGTTGAAGTCCGCAAAGCGGTACAACGGCTGTGGGTAGCTCACCGGATACCCGAGCAGATGCGCAATGCCGAAATACATGCCGCCGCGTCGGGTGAACACTTCATGACGAATCGAGCCCTTCACCGGGTACGGATAGCCCTTGGCCTGCTGCTCGGCAAAATCAATGCTGACCTGCATCGGCCCGCCGGTATGCACCGGGTTGAAGCCACCGAACAGGGTCTTGCCCATCGGCACCATGCCGATGAAGTCATCGAAAACAGCGCTCAGTTCCTTTTCACTGCGCGCGGCATTCAGGCGGCTGCTGTAGCTTTTGCCGTTGGGCGAGTCGAGCATTAACGCACCGCTCACCAACAGCCCGGGAATATGTGCCTTGGCGGCACGGCGGTCGATCTCGTCGCGGGCGATCTTGCCCAGGCCCGGTACGCTCGGATCGACCTGAAAGGTCGATTCCTGTTCAGTCACCGCCAGCACCGAGCACAGGTTTTGCGTGGTCGGCGAGATGTCTTGCGCGGTAAACGCCACCTGGATATCCGTGGCCCAACCCTGGCGATCGGCAGCCTTGGCCGGCAGCAAACGCACAATCTCGGCCTTCACTTCGGCCGGGCTGCGCGCCACCGGTTCCTGGGTCCGTTGGCTGCCGCAACCGGTTAATACCAGCAACACGGCGACGCTTGTGATCAATCTGATTTGCATGTCGTTCCATCTAATCCGTTGGTCCGGGCCAACCATACGACCAATGGCAGGTCAGCGGCTACGTCCGTGGCAGTCCGACGGTTGCCGCCCTCCCCGACTGGACCATACTTGATTCACACAGCGAGGAGGACAGGTTCATGCACCGCAGCGACGTGTTGATCATCGGTGCCGGCCCCACCGGGCTGGTCCTGGCGTTGTGGCTGAGCAAACTCGGCGTGCGCGTGCGGATCGTCGACAAAACCTCCGCCCCCGGCACCACGTCCCGGGCGCTGGCCGTCCAGGCACGGACGCTGGAGTTGTATCGCCAGCTCGGACTGGACGACGCCGTGGTGCAAAACGGACATCAAGTAACGGCCGGCAATTTCTGGGTAAAGGGTGAGCCCGTGGCGCGCCTGCCCCTGTCTCAGATCGGTGAAGGCCTGACGCCCTACTCGTTTCTCGAGATTTTCCCCCAGGACGAACACGAACGGCTGCTGATCGAGCGCCTGAACGCTTTCGGTATCACAGTGGAACGCAACACCGAACTGGCGGACTTCGAGCAAACCGCAGACGGCATCACGGCCACGCTGCACTTGCCCGACGGTCAGCAGGAAATCTGCCAGGCCTGTTACCTGGCCGGATGCGATGGTGCCCGGTCGATTGTGCGCAAAACCCTGGAGACCGGGTTTCCCGGCGGGACTTACCAGCAGATTTTCTACGTCGCCGACGTACAGGGCAGCGGCCCGACATTCAACGGCGAACTGCATGTGGACCTCGACGAGGCAGACTTCCTCGCCGTGTTCCCGCTGGCCGGCAGTGGTCGTGCGCGCTTGATCGGCACGGTACGCGACGAACGCGCCGAACACGCCGAGACCCTGCGCTTCGAGGATGTCAGCAGCAGGGCCATCGAGCACATGAAGGTGAAGATCGAGCAACTGAACTGGTTTTCGACCTATCGCGTACATCATCGGGTGGCGGATCACTTCCGCAAAGACCGGGCGTTTTTACTGGGGGATGCCGCCCACGTGCACAGCCCGGCGGGCGGCCAGGGCATGAACACCGGGATTGGCGATGCCATCAACCTGGCCTGGAAACTGGCGGCCGTGTTGAGCGGCGGCGCAGAGGCCAGACTGCTCGACACCTATGAAACCGAGCGCATCGCGTTTGCACGCAAACTGGTGGCCACCACCGACCGGGTATTTAACTTCGTCACTGCCGATGGGCGAATTGCCGACTTGCTGCGTACACGCCTGGCCCCGTTCTTGATACCGAAAATAACCTCGTTCGAAACCTCTCGCGAATTCATGTTTCGCACGGTGTCGCAGATCACCCTCAATTATCGTGGAATGCCGCTGAGCACGGGCGTTGCCGGGCACGTGCATGGTGGCGATCGCCTGCCCTGGGCCCATGACGGTGAGGGGGATAATTTTGAGTCGCTCAAGTGCCTGACCTGGCAGGTGCATGTCTATGGCGACACCAGCGACGAGATGATCGCCTGGTGCCACGAGCACCATTTGCCACTGCATGTGTTCGACTGGCGACCGGCGTTCGAAGCCGCGGGCCTGGGGCGCAACGGCTTTTATTTGTTGCGGCCCGATACCTATGTGGCGATTGCCGAAACTTGCGCGGACCCGAAAGTGATCGAACGGTATTTCCGTGATCACGGGATCCGGCCGTTTTTCGGCGCGCCCTGAGAACACCACATCTCCCTGTAGGAGCGAGCCTGCTCGCGATGGACTCAAGGGCGCCGCGTTTAGTCAGTAAACACGTGTCATCGTTAACGACCATCGCGAGCAAGCTCGCTCCTACAAGGGGGATATGCGCTGGTGCCTAGATCCCCGCCAGCGCCAGGTCCATCGCAAAGTACGTAAAGATCAGGTCTGCCCCGGCGCGTTTGATCGCCCCCAGGCTCTCGCGCACCACACGGTCTTCATCGATGGCCCCGGCCTGGGCGGCAAACTTGATCATCGCGTACTCACCGCTCACCTGATAGGCCGACAGCGGCAGGCGTGAGGCTTCGCGGATGTCGCGGATGATGTCCAGGTATGCACCGGCCGGTTTGACCATCAGCGCATCAGCGCCTTCCTGTTCGTCGAGCAACGATTCGCGTATCGCTTCGCGGCGGTTCATCGGGTTCATCTGGTAGCTTTTACGGTCGCCCTTGAGCGCACTGCCGCCGGCCTCGCGGAACGGGCCATAGAGCGCCGAAGCAAATTTGGTCGAATAGGCCATGATCGCCGTCTGGGTAAACCCGGCATCATCGAGCGCCCGGCGAATCGCCTGGACTTGCCCGTCCATGGCCGCCGAGGGGGCGATCACGTCGGCACCGGCCCGGGCCGCCGCGACGGCTTGCCTGCCGAGGTTGATCAGGGTCTGGTCGTTGTCGACTTCATGGTTGTGCAGTACGCCGCAATGGCCGTGGTCGGTGTACTCGCAAAAGCAGGTGTCTGACATTACGATCATTTCCGGCACCGCGTCCTTGGCGATGCGCGACATGCGCGAAACCAGGCCATCCTCGCGCCAGGTGTCGCTGCCGCTGCTGTCCAGGTGGTGGGAGACGCCGAAGGTCATCACTGACTTGATCCCGGCACGGGCGTAGCGCTCGATCTCGCCGGCCAGCTTCGACTCGGGAATGCGCATCACGCCGGGCATGCTGTTGATCGGCACGAAGTCGTCGATTTCTTCTTCGACGAAAATCGGTAGTACCAGGTCGTTCAGGCTGAACTCGGTCTCCTGGAACAGGCTGCGCAGGCTCGCATTGCGGCGCAGACGGCGTGGGCGTGCTTCGGGGAACTGACTGGACATGGGTTTTCCTGAATTTCAGAGGACAAGATGTAGGAGCGAGCTTGCTCCGGGCGGCGTTCCGACGATGGTCGTAAACGATAACGCGCATTGTCTGAATGTTCGCGTTGCCCTTACGTTTTTCGCGAGCACGCTCGCTCCTACAGGCAAGAGGTTTAATTCGAGATTGGTTTCGGGATTTCCAGCCCGCGCACCACCGCCGGTCGCGCCAGGAAGCGTTCCAGCACCCGCGTGACGTTAGGGAAGTTCTGGATGCCCACCAGATCGCCGGCTTCATAGAAGCCGATCAGGTTGCGCACCCACGGGAAAATGGCAATGTCCGCGATGGTGTAGCGCTCGCCCATGATCCATTCACGCCCTTGCAGACGATCGTCCAGCACCTTGAGCAGGCGCCTGCTTTCCTCGACGTAGCGGTCACGGGGACGCTTGTCTTCGTAGTCCTTGCCGGCGAATTTGTTGAAAAACCCGAGCTGGCCGAACATCGGACCAATACCGCCCATCTGGAACATCAGCCACTGAATCGTTTCATAGCGCGGTGCCGATTCCTGGGCCAGCAGTTGCCCGCTCTTGTCGGCCAGATAGATCAAAATCGCGCCCGACTCGAACAGCGCCAGCGGCCGGTCGTCCGGACCGTGGGGGTCGAGGATCGCCGGAATCTTGTTGTTGGGATTCAGGGAAAGAAATTCCGGGGACATCTGGTCGTTGGTGTCGAAGCCTACCCGGTGAGGTTCATACGGCAGGCCGATCTCTTCGAGCATGATCGAGACCTTGACGCCGTTGGGGGTCGGCAAGGAGTACAGCTGAATCCACTCCGGATACTGGGCAGGCCATTTGCGGGTGATGGGGAATGCGGACAAATCGGTCATGGGCACGATCCACGAAGACATTGAGAGTGACGATCATAATGTAGATATCGGCTCAGCGATCCCTTGAAGCCATCGATCTCGCTGATAGGCGAGATCAAAAGAAATCACGACGGTTTCAACGCCATCCGGTGTAGCGTGTCCACAATTGTGCAACATCCTGTCGATAACCTTCGCTGCAAACCCGTGAAGGTTACCGGTACATTGCCGCCCACTCGGCCGGAATCGAACCAAACGGGCTCAGGGGACTCTGAGAACCACCTCTTTGATGACGGACCGGCTTCAATGACATGGAAAACACCCGACGCAGGACAATCGTGGTGTAGAGGTTTGTCAGCCTTAACCGAATTGCGCTGAAGACCCTTTACACATGAATCTGTTTAATTTTGCCAAACGCTTCAAACATCGCGCTTACCTTTTGTTGCCCGCCTTATTGGTGGTTAGCGCGGTGTGCCTGACGCTGGAGTCCGGCCTGAGTCGCGCCCAACCGATGGATGGCACCCAGACGCTGGTCTTCCTGCGCCACGGGGAAAAACCCGCCGGAGGCCTGGGCCAGCTCAATTGCCAGGGACTGAACCGCGCCATCGACCTGGCCACGCTGCTGCCGGAAAAGTTCGGCAAGGCCAACTATGTGTTTGCGGCGAACCCGACGCGTAACGTCGAGGAAGGCGAGCTCGACAATTCCTACAGTTACATCCGCCCACTGATGACCATCAGCCCCAGCGCCATCAAGCTTGGTCTGCCGGTGAACATCAACTTTTCCGCCAATGACACCAGTGACCTGGCCGATGAACTGCTGCACGACAAGTACCACAATGCGGTCATCTACACGGCCTGGTCCCACGGCTATCTGCCGGAGCTGATCAACAAGGTTGCCGGCGACGCCACCGGCAAAAAAATGACCATCACGGATGACTGGGAGTCCAGCGACTACGACTCGCTGTATGTACTCACCCTGACCTGGCACAACGGCAAGGCCAGCTTGCAGAGCCATGTGTACAAGCAAGGCCTGGATAATGGTGCCGAAACCTGTCCGACCTGAAACCTGTAATGCCTGATCCGGCCTCATCGCGAGCAAGCTCGCTCCCACATTGGATTTGCAGTGTGATCACGAAGGCATGAGCACTACTGAACCCTGTGGGAGCGAGCTTGCTCGCGATAGGGCCAGTTAAACCTACATCACTTTCGTTGATTCACTCGCTCACGCAGATACTCGAGAACCGCCCCCCGCTCCCCGACAAACTCGATCCGCGCGTCTTTCTTCTCCCGCTGAAACGCATACATCGGATCGTAATACTCGCACAGCAGGCCTTCGATCCAGCCCCGGTGCAGATCCACCGCGCCACTGCGGGCCTGCTCGGCCAACGCATCCTCCATCAAAACCAGCATGCGCCGATGACGTTCGCCACCCAGGCGCTTCTGCACATTGTTCAGGCTTGCCAGCAAGCGTTCGGAAAACAGCGCAAAGCCCTCCTCGCCATGCACGTCGATGAATTCGGCGCACAGATCCACCACGTAATCGCGCAGGATCCGCTCGACCCGCCCTTCCAGGCTGTCTTCAAGCCACACCATCGGAAACTGCTGCATGCCCTGGTAAAGCGGCAACGGCAAGGCACAACTGCCCACCGCACGGCTTTCGTCTTCCAGTACGAACTGCTCGATGCCCCGGGCGCGTTTTTTCAGTACGTCTACGGCCAAGCGGTTTTCGAAGTCGATATTCGAGGGTTGGCCCGTGGCGCGCTTGCCGAAACTGGAGCCGCGATGGTTGGCATGACCTTCAAGGTCCACGGCATTGTCGAGTTGCGTGAGCACCTCGGTTTTGCCCGTGCCGGTCATCCCGCCCAGCAAGACGAAATTGCACTGGGTCACGGCTTGATCGAGGGTGTCCAGCAGGAAGGTTCGCATAGCCTTGTAGCCACCGCCCACCCGTGGATAGTCGATGCCGGCCTCGTCCTTGAGCCATTGCTGGACAATCTGCGAGCGCAGGCCGCCGCGAAAGCAATACAGCAGGCCATCCGGATGCGCCCGGGCAAAATCGGCCCAGGCCTGGATGCGTTCGGCCTTGACCGCGCCCGACACCAGTTGATGCCCCAGCACGATGGCCGCTTGCTGGCCGTGCTGCTTGTAGCAGGTGCCGACCCGCTGGCGTTCATGGTCATTCATCAACGGCAGGTTGATCACGCCGGGAAACGCCCCCTTGTTGAATTCGACCGGCGCGCGGGCATCCATCATTGGCCGGTCGTTGAGGAAGATGTCGCGGTAATCAGTGCAGTCGACGAACATCAAAACACCTCGACTGCGTTGCTCTGTCGCTCGACCAGTTCACCGATCGGTTCCAGGCTCAGGCCCAGTTCGGCGGCCACCGAGAGGAATTGCTCGTTGCCTTGAGGCGTCACGGCAATCAGCAGGCCACCGCTGGTCTGCGGGTCGCAAAGCACACGTTTGTGCAGCTCCTGAAGGCGTCCGAGCTTGCTGGCGTAGCTGTCGAAATTGCGCAGAGTCCCGCCCGGTACGCAGCCTTGTTCCAGGTAATACTCCACCCCCGGCAGGCGCGGTACGCGGTCATACTCAATGCGCGCCGTGAGCTGGCTGCCGTCGGCCATTTCCACCAGGTGCCCGAGCAGGCCGAAACCGGTGACGTCAGTCATCGCGGTCACACCGTCGAGCTTGCCGAAACGGCTGCCGGGTTTGTTCAGGGTGCACATCCAGTCCCGGGCCAGGCCGATGTCGGCGTTGCGCAATTTGCCCTTTTTCTCGGCCGTGGTAAGGATGCCGATCCCCAAGGGCTTGGTGAGGTAGAGCAGGCAACCGGCCGTGGCGGTGTCGTTGCGCTTCATGTGGCGCTTTTCCACCAGACCGGTGACGGCCAGGCCAAAGATCGGTTCTGGCGCGTCGATGGAGTGCCCACCCGCCAACGGGATGCCCGCCGCGTCACACACCGAACGACCGCCGCGTATCACTTCCCGGGCAACTTCCGGGGCCAGCACGTTCACCGGCCAGCCCAGAATCGCAATCGCCATCAACGGATCGCCGCCCATCGCATAGATGTCGCTGATGGCATTGGTGGCGGCAATTCGACCGAAATCGAAGGGATCGTCGACGATCGGCATGAAAAAGTCGGTGGTCGAGACCACGCCGCGTTCATCATCGATTGCATACACCGCCGCATCATCGCGCGAGGCATTGCCGACCCAAAGTTTCGGGTCGAGGTTCTGCGCCCCACTGCCGGCCAGGATCACTTCCAGCACCTGGGGAGAAATCTTGCAACCGCATCCAGCGCCGTGGCTGTACTGAGTCAGGCGAATCGGCTCGCTCATAGGGGTACCTCATTGGGTCAATGGGCCGATTCTAGCAGAGCGAGGCATGCGCAAGGCGTTGCGTGGCCATGGACCTTGTGGGAGCGAGCCTGCTCGCGAAAGCGGTGTGTCAGGCACATCCATGCTGGATGTGCCATCGCCTTCGCGAGCAGGCTCGCTCCCACATTGATTGCGGTTACGGCAGCAAAATCACTTTGTCACCACTGCCCTGATTCACCTCGGCATAACGCTCCAGGCCTTCGGCCAATGGCGACTCGAACAAGCCCTGGGGCAACGGCAACAGGTCTTGATCGAAGAACCGGCCGAACTGTTCGAGCATCGCCGCACACGCCTGCACCCCGTACAGCAACGAGTTGATCCCCACAACCGAGCCACCCTTGCGATACAACGCCAGGGCCGGCAACTGCACGTGACCGTCCACGGGTGCCGCGATGATCGCGATGCGGCCGAACGTGGCCAGGGCCGCTACCGAGGCCGGCAGCCAGAAACCGGTGGTGTCGAAAATCACGTCGGCGCCGCCGGCATACACCGCGTTGACCTGTGCGCCCAGGTCTTCGGGTTTATCCAGTTGCAGGGTCTGGTAGCCCTGGTCCTGCAAATCCTTGACCTGCTCCGGACGCCGCGCGGCCGCCAACACCCGGGCACCGCGCACCTTGGCCAAGGCCAGCGCGGCACTGCCGACTGCCCCGCCACCGATGACCAGCAATCGGGTTTCGGCCGTCACCAGACTGCGCTCCAGCGCATCCCACGCCGTGGTGTACGGCACGCCAAGGCTGGCGGCCTGGGCAAAGCTCAGATGCGTAGGTTTGAGCGCCACGCCGTTGGCCGGCAGCTTGACGAACTGCGCGTGGGAACCGTCGGCGAAAAAGCCCAGTTCCTTGCCCGTGCCCCAGACTTCCCGACCGATCATCGCCAGCGGGCCGGCCACGACAACACCGGCAAAGTCACGACCGGGAATCCGCGGCAAGGTGGTGTAGGGAAAACGTCCCAGCACATTCTTCACATCGCTGGGGTTGAGGCCAGCGGCCTTGATCTCGACCAGCACTTCATCGGCGCCGGGAACGGGGGTAGGCACCTCAACGTAGCGCAGGGCCGAGAGATCACCGGTTTTATCGAATTGCAGAGCTTTCATGGGCGTATCCATCGAGTCGAAAAGGGTTCAGGAGATCCAGCCAGCCACCAGCCCCCGCCCCATCGGCCAGAGCTTTTCGCCAGCGAGCATGCCGAGCAGGCCCACCAGGGCGATGGCCGGGGGTGCGGGGGAACGAAAATCCAGGGCGCCGTAGAGCAGACCGACGCCCAGACCGATGGCCAATGACACGAGGTAGTTCATCGCAGACTCCGGGGCAATTGAGGTATGCGCCAAGTCTAGGGGGCGACGCCTTTGACCATCGGTCAAGTGCTTCTGAATTTCGGCCAAAGCCTGGCTTCGACGAAATCAGTCCTGGCGTTGCGCCGCAGGAAACTGCGAAGGGGCAACGCCCAGCTCACGACGAAACATGTCGCTGAAGCTGCTCGGCGAATATCCCAGCTCCCGGGCAATCGCGCTGACCGGTACGCCCTGGATCAGCTCGGCCACCGCCGTCGCCAATTGCACCTGACGCCGCCACTCGGCGAAGCCCATGCCCAAACCGTCCTTGAACAGCCGCGCGAGGGTGCGCACGCTGGCTCCGGCATTATCCGCATGTTGTTCGAAAGGAATGTCCAGTGATGGCGCGGCCATGACCGCCTGACACAGGTTCATCAGCCGTCGGTCGGAATCGTCCGGCAGCGGAATTTTCAGCAGCGAACGCCTGGCCCGCTTGAGTTCCAGCAGCGCCAGGCCCACCAGCGCGTCGTAATACTCGGGCGCCCCGTCGTTACCCTGCTCCACCAGCCCGACGATCAGTTCGCGCAGCAAACCGCCGACCTCGATCACCTGAACGCTGTCATCCAGGGTCGCCGCCAGGGACGGCCGCAGGTAGATATTGCGCATTTGCAGGTCCGATACCACACGGATGCCATGCGGCACGCCGGGCGGCAACCACACCGCCCGTTGCGGAGGCACCACCAGCGCCTCATGCGGCGTCTCGACCCACATCACCCCGCTCATCGCATACAGCAACTGGCCCCAGACGTGCTCATGGGGCTCGATGTACAACCCGCGCGGATAGGTGCGGGCCAGCGGTTGCACAGGCACATCGGTGTCACTCAGGTCAGGTGGTGCGGCGAGGGCCATGGTCTATGTTCATTGGGTACGGGAAGGCTTCATGGTAACGAGGCGCCGAACGTGTCGCCAGCAACCGCCGGTATCTGACAATCCGAGTGAATTTTTCTGATGGCGCGCGATCCTTTTATGTACAACAGGGAGGAACCGGGGCTTTATGAACAGTGCAAAATTATTCGTCATCGAGTACACCCTCCATGGTGCTCCGAAATCATTCATCATCCGACTGGAAAAAATGGATAACGCAGAAGCCTGGCATTGGGCGAGTTGTGACGCGGGGGTGGGGCGAATCCCCCGATTCGGACGCGAGAAGGTGCAAAAAACCAGCAAGCCGATGGCTGAAAAATTCGGCGTGGAAAACGTCAAGTGGCGGCCGGCGAACTAATATCCGGTAACCATCAGGTTCGGGGGAAGGGATATGAGCGCAACACCCGTCAACAGCCCTGTGCAACTGGACTACGATCTGGACACGCCGAGCGGCCGCATCACCAGGAGCACCGAGTGCCGAATCGGACTGGAACAGGTCGAAAATGACCCATTCTGCTTCGCCATACGCGTCCCGGTGCCTCTGCCGGAAGATCTGGAGCAAGCCAAGACCCTGGTGCTGCGGGTCGAAGGGCGGCGCTTGCAAGGCACCGTCCGCCACAGCGAACGCCTGGAAGATGACAGCCTCAGGCTGGAAGTGGAGCCGGACTAGGCTCCACTTTTGCGTATGCCGTGGTTTTCAGTGGGCACACTTGCAGCCTTGGGAGGCGCACTCCTCGCCGTGCTCGTGATGCTTGGCACAGGCTTCACAGCAATAGTGCTTGCCGTGACGCACGATCGGGTGCTCGCCGAGTTTGCAGGAACACTTCGGACAATCGCATATACGCTCAGTCATGGGTTTGACTCCTGTGGGTAGTGGTCGTCGGGGGGAGATGAAAACAACCCGTGCTTTTCAGTGTAGGGGTCGACTGCAACACCGCAACAGCGCGAATCGCGCACTACTTGAGTCCTTGATGAATTATCCGTTTCGCGAGGACTGGGAATGACGCGTAAGAGGCGATGCCACACTGATTATCTTTGTTTCTGGACATCCTTATATACCCGGCCTCCCCCCACTCCGGCCCCCTGCTATTTTTCACCAGCCAATAATCCTCGCCATCTTCGGTGCCATAACCAACAATAAGCACGGCGTAATTCAAATCATTTTCATCGCAATCTTCATCATTCAATACCCCGCCGGAGTATTTTTTAAAGTTGTCGGAAGCGTCAATCGCCGCCGATACCGGCCCTTTGGCTACGGCCTGGCGCAGTGCCTCCTCGTCGCCACGAGGAATATTCGTATAGGTCACCGTATTGGCGGCGACAGCCTTGATCATGCCTGCATCACAGCGTCCCCCGCCGCCTGTGTAAGGGTAATATTCTTCTGACTGAATACCGTGTTGCTTGACGTAGTCATAGGTGTAATCCATCAGCCCGCCATCACATCCTTGATTACCTTGCTCACTGCTGCAATCAAGAATCTGCTGCTCGGAAAGCTCGACCAGTCTTTCGGTTTGCAAAAACAATGCGCCCTCCAGGGCACCCACCGCTGAAAAAGCATAACCGGAGCCACAAGTCCCCAATTGCTTGACTCTGGTAACAGCTCCCTGGGTACGCCAGTCCACTGAGCTTGGTATATCCAGAGCCTGTGCCGTCACGGTAACGGCACAGCCGCCAACCAGGATGAAACATGAGAGTTGCCAAAACCTCATACTTAGCCCCTGTTTCTATATGGTTTGCAGTTACCTCGCTATGTCATTGAAATGAAAGACCAATAAGCCAACGGCAACAACTGTCAAATATGACAGTTGTTCAATACTGTTTAGTTATAAAAACCACACCATTTCGCGTTGTTAACCATAACTGTCAAATACGGAACTGCCCGACCAGGCTACCCAGGCGCTGACCGAGGTCGGCCAGGCTGCGAGAGGTTTGCGCGCCGAGTTGGGTTTCGTCGGCGACGCTGTCCACCGCCACGGCAATCTGGTGCACGCTGCGATTGATCTCTTCGGCCACGGCGGTCTGCTCTTCGGCGGCACTGGCAATCTGTGCGTTCATCGAGTTGATGGTCGCGATCAGCTGAGCCATGGTGTCCAGCGAAGCCCCCGCCTCGTTGGCCTGGGCCGAGGTGCCGTCGCCGGCCTCGCTGGAGCGACGCATCGCCTCCACCGCCGACTGGGTGCCGGCCTGCAAACGGTCGATCATGCCCTGGATTTCCTGGGTGCTGATTTGCGTGCGGCTGGCCAGCGCCCGCACTTCATCGGCCACCACCGCAAAGCCGCGCCCGGCCTCGCCGGCGCGGGCGGCTTCGATGGCCGCGTTGAGCGCCAGCAGGTTGGTCTGCTCGGCAATCGAGCGGATCACCCCGAGCACGCTGACAATCGACGACACGTCTTTTTGCAGGCTGTCCAGGGACACGCCGCTGCTGCGGATGTCGTCCACCAGGGCATGGATCTTCTCGATGCTGCCGGCCACAACACGCTTGGCCGCCTGCCCTTCTTCGTCGGTCTGCTGGGCTGCTACCGCGGCGTTCTGCGCGCTCTTGGCCACTTCCTGGGCCGCCGCCGACATTTCGTTGATCGCTGTGGCCACCTGATCGGTTTCGTGACGCTGGCGTTCCATGGCCTGGTCCGAACGGTTGGCCTGGTCGGACACCTGGTTCACCAGTCCGGTCAGTTGCGAGGTCATTTCGGTGATCTGCCGTACCAGGCCGTGGATCTTGTCGACGAAACGGTTGAACGAGCCGGCCAGTTCACCGAGCTCGTCCTGACTGGTGATGGTCAGGCGGCGGGTCAGATCGCCCTCGCCCGCCGCGATGTCGTCGAGGTTGGCTTTCATCAGATGCAGCGGACGCAGAATGGTGTTGGCCAACAACATCCCGGCAGCAGCGATCACCAACAGCACCACGACTGCTACGCCAACGATACTCAGCACCATGCCTTGCATGCGCTCCTGGACCTTGGCTTCGACCACGGCCACTTGTGCTTCGATGCCGTCGAGGTTGACCGCGGTGCCGACCGCCATGTCCCACTTCGGCAGGTATTCGGTGTAGCCGAGCTTGGGCACCAGCACCTGGGTGTTGCCAGGCAATGGCGAGCTGTATTGCAGGTAGTGCGTACCGTCCTTGGCGACTTTCACCAGGTCGCGGTTGACGTAGACACCGTTCGGGTCGCGGTTGTCCTTGAAGCTCTGGCCCACGCCCTCGGGGCTGTTGGCCTTGAACAGGCGCACGGTGTTGGAGTCGTAACCGAAGAAGTAACCGTCCTTGCCGTAGGTGATGCTCGACAGCAGCTTGATCACTTGGGCCCGCGCCGCCTCATCGCCGGGGGCGGCGGCGTCGTAGAGCGGTTTGATCGTGGTCATGGCCACGGCCACGTAGCTTTGCAAGGTTGCCTTGGCATCGCTGAGCAGGCGCTCGCGGGTCTGCTCGACTTCCTTGCGCGCCTGATCCTGAAGAATGAACAGCGTGGTCAGGCTGATGACCAGCGCAAACAGCAACACCGGGAGGACGGCAAGGGACAGGACTTTGGCCTTGAGGCTCATGCGCATGACGTTCACTCCTTTGATTTTTGTTGGCGTGGTTAAAAGCTTTAACGGCACGCCAGGGCAAAAGTTGAACGCAGTCAATCGGAACAGTAGAGCCCCCTGTGGGAGCGAGATTGCTCGCGATAGCGGACTGTCAGCCAAATAGATGTTGACTGTTTCACCGCCATCGCGAGCAAGCTCGCTCCCACATTTTGATCCAGGGTAATCAGAAGGGAATTGGTTACAGGACCATCGCAGCCACCCAGCCGAACGCCAGCAACGGCAGGTTGTAATGCAGGAAGGTCGGGACCACGGTGTCCCAGATGTGATGGTGCTGGCCATCGATGTTCAGGCCGGAAGTCGGGCCCAGGGTCGAGTCGGAAGCCGGTGAACCGGCGTCGCCCAGGGCACCGGCCGTGCCGACGATGCACACGATCGCCAACGGGCTGAAGCCCAGTTGCACGCACAGCGGCACGAAGATCGCCGCCAGGATCGGCACGGTGGAGAACGATGAGCCGATGCCCATGGTCACCAGCAACCCCACCAGCAACATCAGCAAGGCGCCAATGCCTTTGCTGTGATCGATGTACGACGCCGACGACTCGACCAGCGTCTGCACCTCACCGGTGGCCTTCATCACTTCGGCAAACCCCGAGGCGGCGATCATGATGAAGCCGATCATCGCCATCATTTTCATGCCTTCGGTGAACAGGTCGTCGGTGTCACGCCATTTGACAATGCCCGACACCGAGAAGATCAGGAAGCCGACCAGCGCACCGATGATCATCGAATCGAGCAACAACTGAATGATGAACGCCGCCGCGATGGCCACGCCGGCCACCATCAGGCTCAGCGGGTTGTATTGCACCGCCACTTGCTCGACCTGTTCGATCTTCGCCAGGTCGTAGACACGCTTCTTGCGGTAGCTGACAAACGCGATCAGCAGGCCCGCCACCATGCCCAGGGCCGGAATGCCCATGGCGTGGGTCACGTTGATGCCGCTGATGTCCACGCCGCTGCGGGCGACGTTGGCCAGCAGGATCTCATTGAGGAAGATGTTGCCGAAGCCCACCGGCAGGAACATGTAGGGCGTGATCAGGCCGAAGGTCATGACGCAGGCGATCAGTCGACGGTCCAGTTGCAGCTTGGTCAGCACATAAAGAAGCGGCGGCACCAGCAACGGAATAAACGCGATATGTATCGGCAAGATGTTCTGCGAGGCGATGGCCACGACCCAGAGCAGGCCAATCAGCAGCCACTTGACCTGGCCACCGCCGCTGGCGTGCTGGCGATCGACCATGGCCAGGGCCTTGTCGGCCAGCGCATGGGCCATGCCGGACTTGGCAATGGCCACGGCGAAAGCACCGAGCAAGGCGTAGGACAACGCCACCGTCGCCCCGCCACCGAGGCCGCTGTTGAAAGCCTTGAGCGTCGCCTCGATTCCCAGGCCACCGGTCAAGCCACCGACCAGCGCACCGACGATCAGGGCGATCACCACATGCACGCGGGACAGGCTGAGGATCAGCATGATGCCGACCGCGGCAATTACTGCATTCATTTCATTACCTCGATACAAACGAAAAGACTCCGTCCGGCAGTCTGCGAAGAGCCACCAGCGGATTAAGGAATGGGTTTTATTAGAGGGCGCGCACTGTGCCGCAGCGTCACCTCCTTGTCAAAGCACCTCGACGCTGTCGATATGTAACGACATGTCATGACCTGTAGGAGCGAGCTAGCTCGCGATGCACCTGAGAGCACCGGGGGGGATCAGGTTTCCATCGTCATCGTTGACGACCATCGCGAGCATGCTCGCTCCTACAAGGGGGAAGTGGTTGATCGCCGATAGACGGGATAAAGAAACCAAAATCCCGGCCGTTACAGTGCAAAGTCTCAGATATTTATCGAATAAGGACGTCTCCATGTCGCTCAGACAACTTTCCATTCAATGGAAAATCACCCTGCTGGCCGGGCTGTGCCTGGCGGGCATCGTGACCCTGCTGGTGGGTCTTTCGCTGTACCGCATGGAGCACAGCTCCGAGCTGGTGAAAGCCTCGAGTATGGAGATGCTGACAGAGGCGGCCCAGGCCCGGATCGAGTCCCAGGGCGAAAACCAGGCGCTGGGGATACGCCAGCAGTTCATGGACGCCTATCAGTACGGCCACGGCTTCTCCCGGCAGGTGCTGTTCCTGCGTGACCAGGCCGAGAAGCGCTTTCTCGATGCCTTCGACCTGCGCGAAGACCTGACCCGCCAGGTCAAGTCGGCCCTGCAAGCCAACCCGGACCTGCTCGGCCTGTCCCTGGTGTTCGAACCCAATGGGCTGGACGGCAAGGACGAACTGTTCGCCGGTCAGGCCGAGCTTGGCAGCAACGACAAGGGTCGTTTCGCCCTCTACTGGTCGCAGCCGACGCCGGGCAAGGTAACCTCCATGGCGTTGCCGGAAAGGGACATGGCCGACACCAGCACCGGCCCCAGCGGCGAAGCGGCCAACGCCTGGTTCACCTGCCCGCGCACCACGCTCAAGCCGTGCGTGATCGAACCTTACTTCTATGAAATCGACGGTCAGAACGTGCTGATGACCAGCATCGTTTTCCCACTGATGGTCAACGGCAAGGTGATCGCCTCGCTGTCCGTGGACATCAACCTCAACAGCCTGCAAGCGGTCAGCCTGGGCGCGAGCAAGAAGCTCTATGACGGCCAGACCAGCGTCAGCATCATCAGCCCGGCCGGCCTGCTCGCCGGCTACAGCCCGGACGCCGGCAAACTCAGCCAGCGCCTGGAGGCCGTGGATAAGGCCAATGGCGCCGAACTGCTGCGCATGCTCGCCGCCAGCAGCAAAACCGCCAGCCTGCACAGCCATCAGCAACTGAAAGTGCTGGCACCCTTCCAGCCGATTCCCGACGGTAAATCCTGGGGCGTGCTGCTCGACGTGCCGGAGAAAGTCCTGGTCGGCCCGGCCGAAGCCCTGAAAAAGCAACTCGATGACAGCAATACCGCCGGTACCCTGGTCGAGCTCGGCCTGGGGGGGCTCGCCGCGCTGCTCGGCCTGCTGCTGGTGTGGCTGATGGCCCGCAGCGTCACCCGACCGATCCTCGGCGTGGCGCACATGCTCGAAGACATCGCCAGCGGCGAAGGTGACCTCACCCGCCGCCTGGCCTACGACAAGCAGGATGAACTGGGCCAGTTGGCCGGCTGGTTCAACCGTTTCCTCGACAAGCTGCAACCGATCATTGCCGAAGTGAAGCGCTCGGTGCAGGACGCCCGCAGCACCGCGGATCAGTCGTCCGCCATCGCCGCACAGACCAGCGCCGGCATGGAGCAGCAGTACCGCCAGGTGGACCAGGTGGCGACCGCCTCCCACGAAATGAGCGCCACCGCCCAGGACGTCGCCCGCAGCGCCGCGCAGGCGGCCCACGCCGCCCGCGATGCCGATCAGGCAACCCGTCAGGGCCTGACCGTGATCGACCGCACCACCGCCAGCATCGACAACCTCGCCGCCGACATGAGCGCGGCCATGGTTCAGGTCGAAGGTCTGGCCGCCAACAGCGAGAAGATCGGCACCGTACTGGAAGTGATCCGTGCGATTGCCGAGCAGACCAACCTGCTGGCCCTCAACGCCGCGATCGAAGCGGCCCGTGCCGGTGAGGCCGGGCGCGGGTTTGCCGTGGTGGCTGATGAAGTGCGCAACCTGGCGCGACGTACCCAGGAGTCCGTGGAAGAAACCCGTCTGGTGATCGAACAACTGCAAAACGGCACCCAGGAGGTGGTGGGTTCGATGAACAACAGCCATCGTCAGGCCCAGGGCAGTGTCGAGCAGGTTGGCCAGGCCGTGACGGCGCTGCGCCAGATCGGTGACGCGGTGACCGTGATCAACGACATGAATATGCAGATCGCCAGTGCCGCCGAAGAGCAAAGCGCGGTGGCCGAGGAGATCAACAACAACGTGGCGACCATCCGCGACGTGACCGAGTCGCTGTCGGGCCAGGCCAATGAATCGGCGCGGGTCAGCCAGTCGCTCAATAGCCTGGCGAACCAGCAGCAGAGCCTGATGGATCAGTTCCGCGTTTAAACCCTGCTGGCCGAACAAAATACCTGTGGGAGCGAGCTTGCTCGCGATGGCGGATTATCAGACACATTGATATTGAATGTGCCACCGCCAGCGCGAGCAAGCTCGCTCCCACATTTATTCTTCCGTGCTGCTCAATCAAATGATGGCAAGTGGATATCTGCCGCATGCCGATTATGCTTCATGGAACCTTGCAGCGCCTTCGGGCGTCAATCTGAATGCAAGCCACGTAATCCAATGACTTCAGCCCCAGGGCCTGGGTACGGTAAGTGTTGGTGGGAACTCCGGCCTACAACAAAAGCAAGACGGAGAATACTCATGGCAGCAATCGACAATGCAACCACGGGCAGCGCGCCCCATCACGGGCTCACCAAGGAGGAACGCAAGGTCATTTTTGCCTCGTCCCTGGGCACCGTGTTCGAATGGTATGACTTCTACCTGTACGGCTCCCTCGCGGCGATCATCGCCAAGCACTTCTTCGCCGGTGTCAACGAAACGACGTCCTTCATCTTCGCCCTGCTCGCCTTTGCCGCCGGCTTCGCCGTGCGGCCCTTCGGCGCCATCGTGTTCGGCCGGTTGGGCGACATGATCGGGCGCAAGCACACGTTTCTCATCACCATCGTGATCATGGGTATTTCCACGGCCGTGGTGGGTTTGCTGCCCGGCTACGCGACCATCGGCGTGGCCGCCCCGATCATCCTGATCAGCCTGCGCCTGCTGCAAGGCCTGGCGCTGGGCGGTGAGTACGGCGGCGCCGCGACCTACGTGGCCGAACATGCCCCCAAGGGCAAGCGCGGCTACTTCACCTCGTGGATTCAGACCACCGCAACCCTCGGCCTGTTTCTGTCACTGCTGGTGATCCTCGCCTGCCGTACCGCGCTGGGCACTGAAGCCTTCGAAGCCTGGGGCTGGCGGATTCCGTTCCTGCTGTCGATCCTGCTGCTGATTATCTCGGTGTACATCCGCTTGCAGCTCAACGAGTCGCCGGTGTTTGTGAAAATGAAGGCCGAAGGCAAGTCTTCCAAGGCGCCGCTGACTGAATCTTTCGCACGCTGGGAGAACCTGAAGATCGTGATCATGGCCCTGCTCGGCGGCACCGCCGGCCAGGCGGTGGTCTGGTACACCGGGCAATTCTATGCGCTGTTCTTCCTGTTGCAGACGCTGAAGATCGAACCGCAAACCGCGAACCTGCTGATTGCCGGCTCCCTGTTGATCGGCACGCCGTTCTTCGTCATTTTCGGCAGCCTGTCCGACCGTATCGGGCGCAAGGGCATCATCATGGCGGGCTGTATCATCGCGGCACTGACTTACTTCCCGATCTTCCACGCGCTGACCCAATACGGTAACCCCGACGTGTTCATCGCGCAGGAGAAGAATCCGGTCACGGTCGTCGCCAATCCCGCCCAGTGTTCGTTCCAGTTCGACCCGGTGGGCAAGGCCAAATTCACCAGTTCCTGTGACTTGGCCAAGACCGTGCTGGCCAAAAGGGCCATCCCCTACAAGAACGCGGACGCCGAGCCAGACGCCGTTGCGCAGGTGCGCATTGGCGATAAAGTGATCGAGAGCTTCGAGGGCACCGGCATGCCAGCCGCCGACTTCAAGGCCAGGAACGACGCCTTTGCCACCACCCTCGCCACCGCCCTCAAGGACGCCGGCTACCCCGAAAAGGCCGACCCGGCCAAGACCAACTACCCAATGGTGTTGCTACTGCTGACGATCCTGGTGATCTACGTGACCATGGTCTACGGGCCGATTGCCGCCTGGCTGGTGGAACTGTTCCCGGCACGCATCCGCTACACCTCGATGTCGCTTCCCTACCACATCGGCAATGGCTGGTTTGGTGGCTTCCTGCCGACGGTGGCGTTCGCCATGGTGGCGGCCACGGGGGATATCTACTACGGGCTGTGGTATCCGATTGTCATCGCGGTGATGACGGCGGTGCTGGGTATTTTCTTCATGCCGGAAACCAAGGATCGGGAGATTCATCACACATAAACCTGACACCTCACCCTGTGGAACCGGGTGTACTCATAATCGGCGGCCATGAAAAACCACTGTGGGAGCGAGCTTGCTCCGGGCGGCGATCCGACGATAGCGTCAGCACATTCAACATCAATGTGTCAGACAGATTGCCATCGCGAGCAAGCTCGCTCCCACAGGATTCCTGGTGTGACTTCAAGTATGTTTAGGCAACTCGATGACGACCTTCAGCCCGCCCCATTCGCTTTCCAGCAACGACAGTTTGCCGCCCCAGCTATCGACAATGTCGCGCACGATGCCCAGCCCCAAACCATGCCCATGGGTTTGCTCATCCAGCCGCGTTCCTCGGCCGAACACCTGATCGCGACGCTCTTCGGGAATGCCCGGGCCGTCATCTTCCATGTTGAGTTCAAAGCCCTCTGCAGTCTCGGCCACACTCAGGCGAACCTCGGCATCCGCCCACTTGCAGGCGTTATCCAGCAGATTGCCCAACAGTTCCAGCAGGTCTTCGCGATCCCAGGGCAATTGCAGGCCGGTGGGTGCGCGGTAGCTCAGCACCAGGTGTTCGCCATGGATCATGTTCAGGGTGGCCAGCAACCCGGGGAGTTGCGCATCGCAATCAAACAGTGCCCCCGGCAACGCATCGCCGGACAACCGCGCACGATTGAGTTCCCGATTGAGCCGTTGCTGGACTTGCTCCAGTTGCTCCTTGAGGACCTTGCGCAATTGCGGGTGCGCGTCGAGTTGCTCGCTTGAAGCCAGGCTCAACAGCACCGCCAGCGGAGTTTTCAAGGCGTGGCCGAGGTTGCCCAGGGCATTGCGTGAGCGCTTGAGGCTGTCCTCGGTGTGGGCCAGCAAATGGTTGATCTGCGCCACCAGTGGTTCCAGTTCCACCGGCACCTGATCATCGAGTTGCGAACGCTGGCCCTGTTGAAGCTGCGCAATCTGCTCGCGGGCCTGCTCCAGCGGACGCAAGGCCCGGCGCACGGTAATCCGTTGCAGCAGCAGAATCAGCAGCAACGCCGTCAAACCGAGGCCAAACCCGAGCTGTTGCATGCGCCGGAAGCTTTCGCGAATTGGCGTGTAGTCCTCGGCGACGCTGATGGAGATCGGCAACCCCGAACGTCGATAGTCCGTACGCAGCACCAGTAACTGTTGCCCTTCCGGACCCAGTTGCAAGTTGCCATGCAGGCCGGGGTGATCGAGCACCGGCAGTTCCTGATCCCATAAAGAACGGGAACGCCAATGGCCGTCGGCGAAATCGATGCGGAAATAATGCCCGGAGAACGGCCGTTGATAAGCCGGTGACAGGCGTCGCTCATCCAGTTGCAAGCCTTGCGGCCCGCGCACCAGTGCCGCCAGCAGGTTCTCGCTGTCATTGCGCAACCCGGCTTCGAGGTAGCGCTGCAACCCCAATTCGAACAGCCACAGGCTGGTTTGCGCCAGCACCAGGCCAACGACCACCATCACGCTGATCAGGCCCAGGCTCAAGCGGCGCTGGATCGATCTCACCGGGCTTGCCCGCCGAACAGATAACCCTGGCCGCGACGGGTTTCAATCACACTTTTGCCGAGCTTGCGGCGCAAGTGGTTGACGTGGACTTCCAGCACATTGGAATCGCGTTCGGTTTCACCGTCGTAGAGGTGTTCGGCGAGGTGGCTTTTGGAGAGGATCTGCTCGGGGTGCAGCATGAAATAACGCAACAGGCGAAACTCCGCGGCGGTCAGTTGAATGTCCGCACCGTCGCGCACAACGCACTGGCGACCTTCGTCCAGATGCAACCCGGCAGCCTTGAGCGTTGGCTGGTTGACCTGGCCATGGGAGCGGCGCAACAACGCCTGGATGCGCAAAAACAACTCTTCGGGATGGAATGGCTTGGTCAGGTAGTCGTCGGCGCCGGCCTTGAGGCCTTCGATGCGTTCGGCCCAGGAGTCTCGGGCCGTCAGGATCAGCACCGGCGTGGCCAGCCCCGCCGCGCGCCATTGCGCCAGCACCTCAAGCCCCGGCACGCCGGGCAAACCGAGATCGAGGATGATCAGGTCGTAAGGCTCGGTGCTGCCCTGATGTACCGCATCGCGACCATCGGCCAGCCAGTCCACCGCATACCCCTGGCGATTGAGGCCGGCCAGCAGTTCGTCGGCCAGGGGCACATGGTCTTCCACCAGGAGCAAACGCATGGATCAGTCTTCCTTGTCTTTGAGTAAACGGCCGGTGGTGGCGTCGATGCCCAGTTCGCGGACCACGCCCTCAGGGGTCAGCAGCTCGACTTCATAAATGTAGACGTCGTGTTTTTCTTCGAGCTCGGCTTCCAGCAGCTTCGCACCGGGGTAGTGATCCATCGCCTGCTGCAGCAGTTGCTCCAGCGGCAGGATCACGCCCTGTTGACGCAGGCTCAAGGCCTCATCCTGATCCAGGTCGCGGGCCAACACTGCCGAGCAAAACGCCAGAAGCAACAGCGCCATCCGGCTACCGGTGCATCGCTTGAATAAAAACACCTTCATTACGAATCCTGATGATCCTTGAGAACCTGCCCGCTGACAGCGTCTAATTCCACATCCCAGTCGATGCCCTGAGGATCGCGCAGCTCGACCTTGTACAGGTATTTGCCATAACGCTGTTCCAGCTCGGTTTCACTGACGGTGGAACCCGGATGCCTGGCCACCGCGTTGGCATTGAGTGTCTCGAACGACACAATGGTACCAGCGTCGCGCAATCTCAGCGCTTCATCCGGGCCAAGTTCCCGGGCGTGGGCGAGGCTTGCGGTCATGCCGAGGATCGACGCGGTGAACAGGGCGGTCAGGGTTTTCATGGGTGTCTCCGTATTTCTTCAGGTACTGCCTGTGGGCGCCACCTTAACCGGATGAACTTAATTGAAACTGAATTGCCATCATTGGCAACACCGCCCTCCTTTGTGGGAGCGAGCTTGCTCGCGATGGCGGCGGCACATCCAACAATGATGTGACTGCAACACCGCTATCGCGAGCAGGCTCGCTCCTACAGTGATCGTGTTTATAATTTCTGTCGGCCCGACATCGAGACTTTAATGACCGCCATCCACATCAAGTTCCCCTCCCTGACCCTCAAGGCCGGTCCAGGTGCCTTTGCGCGCATTCGTGACAGCGGCTTGAACGCCGCCGACGTCGGCACCTTGCCTGGCGCGGCTGGCGGTCCGAAGGCGCTGGGGATTCAGGGGCTGGACCTGGCGCTGTTCGGCGAGTGGCTGCCGGCGGCACCGCGGGAACGCTCGCTGATTGGCGCATCGGTGGGTTCCTGGCGCTTCGCCAGCGCCTGCCTGCCGGACGCCGCCGAGGGCATCCGGCGTCTCGGACAGCTCTACACCGAGCAACACTTTGCCAAGGGCGTGACCATGGCGCAGATCAGCCAGAGCTCACAGCGCATGCTCAATGACCTGCTCGACGGGCGCGATGCCTCGATCCTCGACAACAACCATTACCGCCTGAACATCATGGTGGTCAAAAGCCACGGCCTGCTGGCCGACGATCATCGCGGCCGCCTCGGGCTGGGCCTGTCGTCGGTCATCGCCGACAACCTGCGCGGCCGGGCGCGGCTGGCACGACACTTCGAACGCCTGATCATCCACGATCCGCGCCTGGCGCCGCCAGTCAATGCCTTGAATGACTTCCCGTCGCGCTTCGTCGCCCTCAATGCCGGCAACTTGCGCCAGGCCCTGCTGGCCTCGGGTTCGATCCCGATGGTGATGCAAGGCGTGCGCGACCTGCCGGGCGCCGGCACCGGGACCTTCCGCGACGGCGGTCTGCTGGATTACCACCTGGACCTGCCCTACAGCGGCAACGACATCGTGCTTTACCCGCATTTCACCGACCGGGTGATTCCCGGCTGGTTCGACAAGACCCTGCCGTGGCGCCGCGCCTGCCCGGCTCGCTTGCAGAACGTGCTGTTGCTGGCGCCGTCGAAGGAATACCTGGCGCGCCTGCCCTACGGCAAACTGCCGGACCGTAACGACTTCAAGCGTTTCATGGGCGACGCCCCGAGCCGGCAGAAATACTGGCGCACGACCATGGACGAAAGCCGCCGCCTGGGGGACGAATTCCTCGAACTGGCCGCCAACGGTCGCCTGGGCGAGCGCTTGCTGACCCTTTAGTCAGGACAAACTGGTAAACTCGCCACCTGCCCGAATCGCTGCGGCGAACGCCACCTGAACAGAGCTGAAGATACTGTGGAAATTTTCAAAGAGTTTACCTTCGAATCCGCCCACCGCCTGCCCCACGTACCGGACGGCCACAAGTGCGGGCGCCTGCACGGTCACTCGTTCAAAGTGGCAATCCACCTGAGCGGCGACCTCGACCCGCACACCGGCTGGATCCGCGATTTTTCGGAAATCAAAGAGATCTTCAAGCCGTTGTACGAGCGTCTGGACCACAACTACCTGAACGACATTCCTGGCCTGGAAAACCCGACCAGTGAAGTGCTGGCCAAGTTTATCTGGCAGGAATTGAAGCCTCTGCTGCCGGAACTCAGCGCGATCCGTATCCACGAGACCTGCACCAGCGGTTGCATCTATCGCGGCGAATAAGCCGGCAGACAAATGCAGAACCCTGTGGGAGCGAGCTCGCTCGCGATGACGGCGCCACATTCAACATCGATGTGACTGACACAACGCCATCGCGAGCAAGCTCGCTCCCACAATGGAACAGCGTTTTGTCAGAGAAAAAGAAAACAGCCTTCATCGGCTGTTTTTTTATGCCTATGCTTTTTGCCTCGCACCCGCCAAGAGGACACACCTATGACTGACTGGCCACTGCCCCAGACCTATCGCTTCAAAGGGCACTCCGTGCGCTACGCCGTGCGCGGCGACGGCCCGCCGCTGGTGTTCGTGCATGGCACGCCCTTCTCCTCCTATGTCTGGCACCGGATTGCCCCGCACTTCATCACCACGCACCGGGTGCACTATTTCGATTTGCTGGGCTACGGGCAATCCGAGAAAGTTGATGGTGACGTGTCCCTGGGTGTGCAGAACGAATTGCTGACGCAGTTGCTGGATCATTGGGGCCTGGATCGCCCCGACGTGGTGGCCCATGACTTTGGCGGTGCCACAGCCCTGCGAACGCACCTGCTAAACGGCAAGGATTACCGCAGCCTGACACTGATCGACCCGGTGGCGCTCACGCCCTGGGGTTCGCCGTTCGTGCAGCATGTGCGCCAGCATGAAGCCGCCTTCAGCGGACTGCCCGATTACATCCAGCAAGCGATCGTGCCGGCTTACATCCGCGGGGCGATCAAGCGGAAAATCCCGGACCACGAACTCGCCCCCTATGTTCAGCCGTGGCTGGGAGAGCCGGGGCAAGCGGCGTTCTACCGGCAGATCGCGCAGATGAACGAGCGCTATACCTGCGAGGCCGAGGGCCTGTACTCGACGATCCGCTGCCCGGTGCAGATTCTCTGGGGTGAAGATGACCAGTGGATTCCCATCGAACGCGGGCGGGCCTTGCAGCAGATGATTCCCGGATCGCAGTTTTATCCGATTCCCAACGCCGGTCATCTGGTTCAGGAAGACGCGCCCGAAGCGGTAGTCGCGGCGCTGCTGCGGTTTTTGCCCCTGCAGTAATCCTCCAGAACAAACCCGCTCCCACATTTGAACGGTGGTG
The DNA here is from genome assembly GCF_002236115.1 of Pseudomonas jessenii. Classification (GTDB taxonomy): domain Bacteria; phylum Pseudomonadota; class Gammaproteobacteria; order Pseudomonadales; family Pseudomonadaceae; genus Aquipseudomonas; species Aquipseudomonas jessenii. Next base: position 343,794 of record NZ_NIWT01000007.1, read on the forward strand.
ATCAATGTCACTGGCGGGAATCGCCGCTGGCGAGCTAACGTAAGAGCATTGCCTAAACGATTCGCCAAAAGGATCTGCCCGATGCACATCATCAATGCCCGTCTGCGCAACCAGGAAGGCCTGCATGAGTTGAACCTGGAAAACGGCCTGATCAGCAGCATCGGCCGCCAGATCGAAGCCCCGACCCTGGGCCCTGACGATCTGGATGCCGGCGGCAACCTGGTGGTGCCGCCCTTTGTCGAGCCGCACATCCACCTCGACGCAACCCTGACCGCCGGCGAGCCGCGCTGGAACATGAGCGGCACGCTGTTCGAAGGCATCGAGTGCTGGGGTGAACGCAAGGCGACCATCACCCAGGAAGACACCAAGGCCCGGGCAAAGAAAACCATCCAGACCCTCGCCGCCCACGGCATCCAGCATGTGCGCACCCACGTTGACGTCACCGACCCGCAACTGACCGCGCTCAAGGCGATGCTCGAAGTACGCGAGGAAAGCCGGCACCTGGTCGACCTGCAAATCGTCGCATTCCCTCAGGAAGGCATCGAGTCCTACCGCAATGGCCGCGAATTGATGGAAGAAGCGATCCGCATGGGCGCCGACGTGGTAGGTGGCATTCCGCATTTCGAATACACCCGCGATCAGGGCGTCAGCTCGGTGAAGTTTCTCATGGACCTGGCCGAACGCAGCGGTTGCCTGGTGGATGTGCATTGCGACGAAACCGACGACCCGCATTCACGCTTTCTCGAAGTGCTCGCCGAAGAGGCCCGCAGCCGCGACATGGGTTCGCGGGTCACGGCCAGCCACACCACGGCCATGGGCTCCTACGACAACGCCTACTGCGCCAAACTGTTTCGCTTGCTCGGGCATTCGGGGATCAGCTTTGTCTCCTGCCCCACCGAAAGCATCCACCTGCAAGGTCGCTTCGACAGTTTCCCGAAACGCCGGGGCGTGACCCGGGTCAACGAGTTGCTGGAAGCAGGCATGAACGTGTGCTTCGGCCAGGACTCCATCGTCGATCCGTGGTACCCGCTGGGCAACGGCAACATTCTGCGGGTGCTCGAAGCCGGCCTGCACATCTGCCACATGCTCGGTTATCGCAACCTGCAAAGTGCGCTGGACCTGGTGACGGACAATAGCGCCCGAGCCATGAACCTCGGCGATCGCTATGGCCTGGAGCGCGGGCGGCCGGCGAACCTGCTGATTCTGTCGGCGGAGAGTGATTACGAAATGATCCGCAGCCAGGGGTTGCCGCTGTACTCGGTGCGCGATGGCAAGGTCTTGATGAAGCGGACGATGCCGGTGGTGGAGTTCAGTGGGCTGGGCTGAAACTTGCGCTGACTGGACTGGCCTCATCGCGAGCAGGCTCGCTCCTACAGGTTTTGTGAACGACATAAAACACTGTGGGAGCGAGCTTGCTCGCGAAAGCTATTTTGAAGTCAATCAATTAACCGAGCCGTACCAAACAGACTGACCCGACTCAACTCCCCCAACTCTTCCGCCAGCAAGATCGGCGCCGTGCCACCCGGCATCGTCACCTTCACCTCCCCGGCGCTGACCCAACCTGCCCGCCAGGCCGCACAGGCCACTGCGCTGGCGCTGGTCCCCGACGACGCCGTCGGCCCCTCGCCCCGCTCGAATACCCGCGCGGCGATGTGTCCTTCGGATACGCGCATTGCCCATTGCAGGTTGACTCCCGCCGGACAAGGCTTGCCTGCGCCGACCGGCATGGCGTAGGCGATTCGCGTCAGCCCCTCACCCAGCGCTGGCTCGCGCATCTGCTCGTTGCTCGGCAGGTCCTCGGCACTTTCCACCAGCGTCACGCAATGGGGATTGCCGACCCGCGCGAACTGGCTGTGCGACCATGCACTATTGAGTGCCGACAATTGTTCAACGTGGCTGAGTTCGCGACCATTGAACATCGCCGCTTCAACCCCGTGAGCACTGACCGCCGACGGCCCGAATCCCGGCTGGCCCAGATCGAGCCAAAAACCCTTCACGCCCCCGACCTCTGCGGCTTTCACTGAAGTCTGCCCCGGCGAAGACGTATCAGCCTTGTCGTGGTGAACCCTGAGCAGACAGGCTTCGTTGTGCGGCAACAGCCCTTGATCACTGAGGGCCTGGGAAAAAATCGTCAGCCCGTTGCCACTGCGCTCGGCCAGGGTACCGTCGGTGTTCACGATCAACAGATCAAAGGGAGGCGACGACTGAAACGGTCCGACCAGCAAACCGTCGCTGCGATGATCCTTGCTGCCGGACGGTTGAGTGCCTGGAGCCCAGCTGCAGCAAGCCTCGATCGCGGCTAGCGCCCAGGCTTCAAGGGTTTGCGCTGCCTGGCTGGCCTGGTCGGGCAGGTCGATGCCCTGACGGCGCAGCTCTTCGGGCGTTACCACGATGTAAATGTTGCCCCGTGCATCGTACCTCTGCGCCATGGCGCCCTCCGTGTGTCATTGGAATGGCTCAACATATCGCGAAAAACACCAGCGCTGTGCAACCATATCGCCCTGTTTGACCGTAAAACTTTCCGGGCACTGATCGAACCCTCAAAGGCCGATCACTGTCCGTTGAGGACGCGACGCTTTTTGCCAAGGATTGTTATGACCAGCCTCAACAGCCAAACCACCTTCGTTCCCGGGCGTCTGGAACAGATGTCCACGCGCATCGCCTTTTTCATCGCCGGGGTCGGCATCGCCGCGTGGGCACCGCTGGTGCCCTATGCCAAGGCCCGGGCCGGACTGGATGAAGGCACCCTGGGATTGTTGCTGCTGTGCCTGGGGGTAGGTTCTATCCTGGCGATGCCGCTGGCCGGGATCCTGTCCACACGTTTCGGCTGCCGGCGGGTGACGGCCGGCGGGACCCTGCTGATCTGTGCCGCCCTGCCGCTGCTGGCGACAGTGTCGTCGATTCCGGCGCTGATCGCCGCATTGTTCATGTTCGGCGCGGGGCTCGGCACCGTGGATTCGACGGTCAACCTGCAAGCGGTGATCGTCGAGCGCGCCAGCGGCAAAAACATGATGTCGGGGTTCCATGGCCTGTTCAGCCTGGGCGGGATTGTCGGCGCGGCAGGCGTCAGCGGATTGCTTGGCCTGGGGATCTCCCCCCTGGGGGCCACGCTGGTGGTGATCGTGTTGCTGCTGATCGCGCTGGCCAAGGCCGTGCCGCATCTGTTGCCCTACGGCAGCGAGAGTTCGGGGCCGGCGTTTGCGGTGCCCCATGGCATCGTCCTGTTCATTGGCGGCATGTGCTTCATCGTGTTCCTCGCCGAAGGCGCGGCGCTGGACTGGAGCGCGGTGTTCCTGACACAGGAACGTGGCATCGACACAGCGTATGCGGGGCTCGGTTATGCGGCGTTTGCCTTGACCATGACGGCCGGGCGTTTGACCGGTGACAAAATCGTACGACGGTTGGGCGCGACGCGGGTGATTGTGTCCGGCGGGCTGACCGCCGCCGCAGGTTTGTTTCTGGCGACGTTCGCACCGAGCTGGGAGGCGGCGCTGGTGGGTTATGCGTTGCTGGGTGCCGGTTGCTCGAACATTGTGCCGGTGCTGTACACCGCAGTCGGCAAGCAGACGGTCATGCCCGAAAGCATCGCCGTGCCGGCCATTACCACCCTGGGTTATGCGGGCATCCTGGCAGGCCCCGCCGTCATCGGCTTCGTCGCCCATGGCAGCAGCTTGAGTTTCGCCTTTGCCCTGATGGCGGTGTTGCTGGTGGCGGTTGCCATTGGCGGGAGAGTGTTGAAGGTCTGAAAAGCATCGCGAGCAAGCTCGCTCCCACAGGGATCACACGGAACCTGTGGGAGCGAGCTTGCTCGCGATGAATTCACCTCGGTCTATCAGAACCCGACACTGGCCTGCACAAAGAACGTGCGCGGCGCACCGACATACATGCCCGAGTTGTTGTCGCTGGAACGGGTGAAATACTGCTTGTCGAAGATGTTCTTCACCCCCGCCCCCAGTTTCAGGTTCGACACCTGCGGACCGAAATCATAGCCGGCACGTGCGTTCCAGAGTACGTAACCCGGGATATCACCGAACTGGCCATCAGCGGTGCCTTCAGTGATGTAGTCGCCGTTGAAGCTGCCATCGGCGTTCACGCCGGTGCCCGGCGAGCGCTGCTTGGACTGGGCGAACGCATCGAGGTTGTAAGTCCAGCGGTTGACGTCGTAACGCAGGCCGGCGGTGGCCACCTGGCGGGAGTAGAACGGCAGGTCACGGCCCTTGAAGCCCGGGATCTCACCTTCGTAGGTGGCGCGGGTGTAGGTGAAACCGGCGTTGGCGGTCAGGCCGTCCAGCATCGGGTTCAGCGCGGCCATGTCGTAGTGCACCGAGGCTTCGATACCCTGGTGCTTGGTCGCGCCGAGGTTGGTCCAGCCCACGTCATTGCTGATGTATTGCAGTTCGTCGTCGAAGTCGATGTAGAACAGCGTCACTTCACCGCCCCACACGTCATCGTTGTAGCGCGTACCGATTTCGTAGGTCTTGGCCTTTTCCGGCTCCAGGCCGTTGGCGGGCTCATTACCGATACCGCCCTGCCCCAGCTGGAAATACTGCAGCGCGCCGAACGAGGTTTCGTAGTTGGCGAACAACTTCCAGGCATCGGACATGTGATACATCACGCTCAGGGCCGGCAGCGGCTCATTGCTCTCGATGCTGCGTTTTTTCTCCGGCACCCGTTTACCGGCGTTATCGAGTACCGGGCGATCGTGCCAATCGGTGCTGATGTGCTCGAAGCGAATGCCTGGCGTGACAGTCCAGTTGCCAACGTCAATCTTGTTGTCGACGTAGACCGAATTGGCCTCGGTTCCACCGGTACGGTCCTGATAGACATGGCCGTCCGCCCCCGGACGCACGACCGGCTCATTGTTGACCAGCGCCACACGGCTGGCCTCTTCGTGCATGGCCTCTTTCAGGTAGCGATAACCGACGCTGACTTCCTGGGTGGTAGGGCCCACATCGAAGACGTGAGACACCCGTGGTTCGATACCGTAGGTGTAGTAGGTGCGCGGGTAGGAGTTGAGTGTCTTCAGGTCACGGGAGGCGATGTTGCTGCCACGGAAACTGTCGGTGTAGTAGGTCAGCACTTCGGCCTGGGTGCGATCGTCGATCTGCCGCACCCACTTGAACGACACATCCTTGCGGCGGCCGCTGAAGTTGTCGTGGTCGCGCACGGACTGGAACGGGTCGGCGTCGTACTGCGCCTGGGTCAGGCCGCTGGGCATGTCGGCCTTGGCATCGTAGTAGTGAAAGTTGAGGCTGAAATCGTCGACATCGGTCGGCGCCCAATGGGTCTTGAGGATCACGTCGTCGATGTCGTTGCCGTTGTTGCTTTCACGGTAACCGTTGCCGTTCACGCCGGAATACAACAGCGCCACGCCCATGCCGTTGTCGGCGGTGCCGCCCATGAATGCCGTGTCGATGTGCTTCCAGCCACCGTGCTGTGAGGTTTCCAGGGTGGTGCCGATTTCCGCGGAGGCCTGTTCCGGGATCGCGCGGGTCACGAAGTTGATCACGCCGCCCACGTTTTGTGGTCCGTAGCGTACGGAACCGGCACCGCGTACCACGTCGATGCTGTCGAGGTTGCCGGAGGAAATCGGCGCCATGGACAGTTGCGGCTGACCGTAAGGAGCGAACGCCGCCGGGATGCCGTCGATCAGCACGGTGGAGCGAGGCGACAGGCGTGAAGTCAGGCCGCGCACGCCGACGTTGAGGGAAATGTCGCTGCCACCGGTACCGTTGGCGTCCTGTACCTGCACGCCCGGAACACGTTTGAGTACGTCGCCGACGTTCATCGCGCCCTGCTCGACCATGGCTTCGCGGCGGATCACGGTTCGTGCCCCGGGGTGGTTCTGCACCACGGCGGCATCGGCGTCGCCGAGCCAGTTACCGACGACCTTGATGTCAGTCACGCCCAGTTCCAGTGGACCGCTGGCCGCCGATGCTGGTGCCGGCATCAGCGTCACCGAACCTTCATCGATCTGGTATTGCAGGCCGCTGCCTTGCAGCAACTGGCGCAGCGCGTCTTCCGGGGAAAGGTTGCCATCCACCGCCGGAGCCTGCTTGCCGGCGACCAGTTCAGGGCTGAAGAACACCTGAAGCGAGGTTTGCTGGCCCAACTGACTCAGGGCCTGTCCCAAGGGTTGCGCCGGGATGCGGATGGCATCGGCGGCAAAGGCCTGGGGCAGCGCAACGTTGACCGCCAGCGCGAGGGCCAGCGGTAACCAGGGGAGTTTGTTGTTTTTAGCGGTGGAGTTTTTCACGTCGAACGTAATCCTGTGGATCGCAAGAGTGTGCGTTTGTTAATGCAAACCAGTTGCAGTTGAACAGGAAGACGATGAACTCGAAAAAAACCTGAATTTTATTTTGAAATTATTTCCTGACTGCCATCGCCAAGGGTGCGCACGGCCACGGGGAGGATGCTCGGCAAGGCCTTGAGCAGCGCGTCGGTGTTGTCGGATTTGAACACGCTGGTCAGGCGCAGATCGCCCACCGCTGCACTGGCGACCTTGAGTGGCTTCTCGCGATAGCGCGAGACCTGCTCGGCGACATCGGCCAGGCTGGCATTGTTGAACACCAGTTTGCCGTTGCGCCAGGCGGTCATTTCCGCCGGGTTGACGGCATAGGCGGCGACAACTTTGCCCTGGGCATCGACGTGGGTGCCAAGGCCTGCCGTCAGATTGATGAAATCGTTATCGGCGGCGTCGCGACCTTGAACCTTGACGCTGCCCTGCTCCACCACCACCCGGGATTCGCTGGCGCCATGACGTACGTCGAATCGGGTGCCGGTAACCGTGACCTTGCCGCTGCCCGCCGCGACCACGAAAGGCCGGCCAGTGTCATGCTCGACGCTGAACATCGCTTCGCCTTCGGTCAGCTCAACGTTGCGGCGATCCTTTTCAAAGCGCACCTGAATCCGGCTGCGGCTGTCCAGATCGACCACCGAGCCATCGGGCAACGCCACTTGGCGTCGCTCATTCAGGGCCGTTGAAAACTCGGCGGTGTAAGGCGCCGGATGATTCAGGCCGCTGAACAAACCCAGGCCGAGCGCTACCGCCAACACGCTGGCAGCCACCGCGTAACGCAGCACGGGACGACGTTTTTTCAGGGTTGGCGGGGTTTCACACAGGGCCCGCAAGCGCGCCGCCGGTAGCAGGTCGGCGGCGCTCCACAAGCCCTGGAGCACTTCGAATTCGTTGCGGTGCTGGGGGTGCTGCTCCAGCCAGAGTTGAAACTGACGCCGCACTTCGACATCGGCAACAGGCTCCTGCAAACGCACAAACCACTGCGCCGCGTCATCGCGAACCGCTGTTTGCCCGCACGCACAATCACGAGTATCCATCATGGAAGTTCCTGTTTGGCTGGGGAGGAGAAGGCGCGGCCGGTCATGACTGCAACCCGTCCAGGCGATCGCGCAGATGCCGAAGCGTGCGGATCATATACTTTTCCACCATGTTCTTGGACAGCCCCAGGCGTTCGGCGATTTCGGCCTGGGTCAGGCCCTCGATTTTCTGCCAGACAAACACCTTGCGGCAGTTGACCGGCAGCTCGGTGAGCGCCCGTTCGATGGAATCAGCCAGCTGGATCGCGTGCATGAAATGCTCCGGGTCGCCGGTCGGCGACTCACTGAGATCGATCGCCTCTGACTCCATGGCGCCCCGCCGGTCCTCACGCCGATAACCATCCACGGCAATGTTGCGCGCGGTCTGGTGCAAATACGCCCGGGGCTGCTGCACCACCGCCGAATCGGACTCAAGCACCCGCACGAAGGTATCGTGGGCCAGATCCTCGGCCTGCTGACGATTCCTCAGGCGACGGGTCCAGGTGCCAACCAACTCTTCGTAATGCTCGAAAAAGCCGTGTCTGCGGGGCAGCTTGAGGGTCATTGCGGTGTGCTGTGGAGACGGGGCGTGAATAGTAATGCTTCCTATTAACTTGAAGCAATGGTTTGCGTCCGCCACACAGGGCACTTTATCCCCTTGCCATTGTGCATTTCGTCAGGAAAGCTCAATTGCGGCACGGAACCAAAGAAATCTGGCAGGCATTCAAATGCAGCCATTGACTGGTTGTAACAAAGTGCAGAAATGCCCGTACCCGGCTTTCACCCAGGAATTCACACATGCTCAGCCCCAAAGCATCGCCCAAGAGAACACCGCTGGCCCGCCTCGCCCTGGCCATCACCCTGAGCACCCTCGGCCTGCCGTTCTGGGCGGGTAATGCCCAGGCCCACGGCGGTCACGCCGAAATGGTGCCGCTGCAAGCGGGTCTTGAGGAATTTGGCGCCACGGTGAAATGGGACGATTACGCCAACCTGTTCACCATTGCCAAGGACGGGGTCTACCTCAAGGTCAAGCCCGACAGCAAAGTGGCGATGCTCAACGGCAAGCGTATCGAGCTGACGGTGCCGGTGGTGTTCAAGGACCATACGGCGTTCATGTCCAAGGAGTTTATCAACCAGGTGTTCCAGTCCGGGCTGGACAAGACCTTCGTCGTCGAGACCCGCCCCAACCCGCTCAACCCCCTGAGCGCAGCCGAAATCACCACGGCAGTGGACATCGTCAAGAAATCGGAAAACTACAAACCTGGCTTCCGCTTCACCGAAGTCTCGGTCAAGGAACCGCCGAAGGATCAGGTGTGGAACTTCGTCCTCACCGGGCAAAACGTCGCCCAGCCGCGTGAGGCCTCAATCGTGGTGCTCGACGGCAAGCACGTGATCGAAGCCCTGGTCGACCTCGACACAAAAGAACTCAAGTCCTGGAAGCCAATCGAAGGCGCCCACGGCATGGTGCTGCTGGACGATTTCGCAACGGTGCAGACGGCTGTGGAAACCAGCCCGGAATACGCCCAGGCCCTGGCCAAGCGCGGCATCAACGATGTGAAAAAGGTTGTGGCCACGCCGCTGACTGTCGGTTTCTTCGACGGCAAGGACGGCCTGGCGCAGGACAAGCGCCTGCTGAAAATCGTCAGCTACCTCAACACCGGTGACGGCAACTACTGGGCGCACCCGATTGAAGGCCTGGTGGCGATTGTCGACCTGGAACAGAAGAAGCTGATCAAGATCGAAGACGAAGCACTCATTCCGGTGCCGATGAAACCGACGCCGTATGACGGTCGCGGACGCCAGGGCGTCGCAGTCAAACCGCTGGAAATCATCGAGCCCGAGGGCAAGAACTACACCATCAGCGGCAACAGCATTCACTGGCAGAACTGGGACTTCCATGTTCGCCTCGATTCGCGGGTCGGGCCGATCCTGTCCACCGTCACCTACGACGACAAGGGCAAGAAACGCAAGATCATGTACGAAGGCTCGCTGGGCGGCATGATCGTGCCTTACGGCGACCCGGACGTCGGTTGGTACTTCAAGGCCTACCTCGACTCCGGCGACTACGGCATGGGCACCCTGACCTCGCCGATTGCCCGTGGCAAAGACGCCCCGCAAAACGCCGTGCTGCTGGACGCCACCATCGCCGACTACACCGGCGCACCGACCGCAATCCCGCGCGCCATGGCGGTGTTCGAACGCTACGCCGGCCCCGAATACAAACACCAGGAAATGGGCCAGCCCAACCTCAGCACCGAGCGCCGTGAGCTGGTGGTGCGCTGGATCAGCACCGTGGGCAACTACGACTACATCTTCGACTGGGTCTTCCAGCAGAACGGCACCATCGGCATCGACGCCGGCGCCACCGGTATCGAAGCGGTCAAGGGCGTGAAATCGAAAACCATGCACGAAGACACCGCCAGGGAAGACACCCGCTACGGCACCCTGCTGGACCACAACATCGTCGGCACCACACACCAGCACATCTACAACTTCCGTCTCGATATGGACGTGGACGGCGAGCAGAACTCACTGGTGGAAGTGAACCCGGTGGTGCTGCCGAACGACCGTGGCGGCCCGCGCACCAGCACCATGCAGACCGAGACCAAAGTGGTCGGAAACGAGCAGCAAGCGGCGCAGAAGTTCGACCCGTCGACCGTGCGCCTGCTGACCAACTTCAGCAAGGAGAACAAGGTCGGCAACCCGGTTTCCTATCAATTGATCCCGTACGCCGGCGGCACGCACCCGGTGGCCAAAGGCGCCAACTTCGGCAAGGACGAATGGCTCTACCACCGCCTGAGTTTCATGGACAAGCAGCTATGGGTGACGCAATACAACCCGGAGGAAAAGTACCCGGAAGGCAAATACCCGAACCGCTCGGACAAGGACTCGGGCCTGGGGCAGTTCACCCAGGACAACCACTCCATCGAGAACACCGACGATGTGGTCTGGCTGACCACCGGCACCACCCACATCGCCCGCGCCGAAGAGTGGCCGATCATGCCGACCGAGTGGGTGCACGTGCTGCTCAAGCCGTGGAATTTCTTCGATGAAACGCCGACCCTGAACCTCAACGCACCGAAATAAGGCACACGCAAAAACCTGTAGGAGCGAGCCCGCTCGCGATGGACGTCAACGATGACGCGGGCTGTCTGAATACCCGCGTTGTCCTGACGTTTTTCGCGAGCAAGCTCGCTCCTACAGGTACAGGCAAAATATCAAGCATGCCGCTTGCGATACTCCCCCGGCGCAATGCCGAAGCGCGACTTGAACGCTGTCGAGAAGTAGCTCGAATCGGAAAACCCCCACGAATACCCCAGCACCGACAACTTCTCCTCCTTGCCCGATTGACGCAGGGATTCGGCGCACAGGTCCAGGCGGCGGTTCTTGATGTAGCGCGCCACCACCAGGCCTTTCTTGGCAAACATCCGGTACAGGCCTCGGGTCGATATGCCGACTTCCCGCGCCAGCCATTCCGGGCACAGGTCTTCGGAGCGAATGTTTTCGTCGATGCAGGTGAGCGTCTTGCGAAAGATCCGCTCATGGGCATCGGTGCAATCGTCGGCCTGGCTGATCGCCGGGCGCAGCAGACTGACAATCGCCTCCAGGGTCGCTTCGCTTTCCTGCCGGGTCAGGTGCTGCTGGCGGGTGGCATCGAGGATCAGTCGGTGCGACAGCATCGCGATGGGCGAGGTTGCGGCAATCCGGTGGCCGCACTTGACCTGATTGAAACGCAGGGTTTGCTCGACCAGTTGATGGGGCAGGATCAGCGACAACTGCCGAGAGTTTTCGCCATAAGTGAAGTCGCTGGGCCGCGAAGCATCGATTAGCGTGATGTCGCCGGGGGACAGCAAGACCTTGTCGTCGCCTTGGGCCATGCCCGCCGTGCCGTCGAGTTGGAACACCGCAAAATACTTGCCGCCCTCGCCCGCCGCGACTTCCTGGGGCGTACGGTACAAACGCGCCTGGCACACGTCGACGAAACTGAGTTTGAGCGCATCGCTCTGGTATTCGCGGATGCGCCCGGCAAACTCGCTGCCCAGGGGTTGTGCGTTGAAGGCGCCACAGATCTGGTTGATCTGATGGATCCACTGGTCGAACCCATCATGGCGCTGTGCTGTTGTGGAAATCATGTCAGGCCTCACGCAGGCTTATTTTTATTGTCTACGTCAATCCACACGACATCGGATGCTTCGAGTCTCCTGAACCGCACCACTCCCTGAACAATGACGTGCTATTTCAGTCCGCCAAAACGCCGATAGAAGCTTTCACCCACATCCGGCAACGGGCCGTCGGCCGTTTCCAGTGCAGCGTTCAGCCATTCTTCGGCCTTGGCGTAGATCAAACGGTAAATGTTGCGGCACAACTGGCGGGCGGCGCGGCCTTCCCAATCGCCGGGCAGCAACTCGTCCGGTAGTTGCGGGTCGCGCAGCAGCAGCTTGCGGTACTCGTGAATCAGCAGCACCCGCGCCAGGAAGCAGTCGGCCGGTTGCAGGTTTTCCTGCTCGCGCAGGGCTTGCCACAGCGGCCGGAACAGCTGGATGAACTCGCTGTAGTGCGCGGCCAGCTCCTCGATGTTCCAGCTCTCGCGCACCTGCAGACGCAGGGCCTTGGAGGCCAGTACGTCCTGGGCGGTGGTTTCGAAGACAATGGTGTCTTCCTGCGCGCCGAGGTCGAGCAGGGTCGCATTGACGTCGGAACGGTCGCTGCGCGGACAGGCCAACACCACCGGCGAAATCGCGCCGAAACCTTGCCACTCCAGTTCTTCACGCACCTGTTTGCGTTTGTCCTGGGTCAGCTGCGAGAGCATCACCAGGCACCAGGAACCATCCCAGGCCGGCATCGTGGTGCTGTAGACCCGCTTGAAGGCCTTGTCGAAACGCCGGCGACCGGTGCCGGTCAGGCTGTAGTAACTGCGGCGACCGACCTTCTCGGCGGTCAGCCAGCCTTCCTTGGTCAGGCGAAAAATCGAGGTGCGAATCAGACGCTCGTTGATGCCGATGGGCTCGAGCAATTGAATCAGGCTGCCCAGCCAGACGGTGCCGCCATGGGGTTCGATGGCATCCCCGTACAACGTGATGATCAAGGAACTGGCGCGGATCGGCGTCTGCTCCTGAAAGCGGGTAATCAGATGGTTCAAGGGAGTCAGGGACGACATGGGCGTTCCGTGTAAAAAAAGAAAAGGAATATACCGAAACTCTGCCTGTTAATCGCATCCACCTGTAGGAGCGAGCCTGCTCGCGAAAAACGTCCGGACAACACGGGCATTCAGACAGCCCGCGTCATCGTTGACGTCCATCGCGAGCAAGCTCGCTCCTACAAAGGGATTTGTATTCACCGGGAACTGCCCTTGGGCCGCAACCCCCTGTCACTGATACGCGGGCGATCCGGCTCCGGCTCGCTCAACGGTTCGCAGACCTGCATCTGCGTAAGGCAACGCTTGGCCAACTCCTGATACTCACGTGTGCCCGCCTGCTTCCACGCCACGTCCTGATCGCTGAGGCTGCGCTTGACGCTGGCCGGTGCACCCATGACCAGCGACTGCTCCGGGCATTCGAAGCCGGCCTTGACGAATGCCGCCGCCGAAACGAACGAACGCGGACCGATCCGGGCGTTGTCCATCACCACCGCATTCATGCCCACCAGCGCATCGGCGCCAATCCGGCAACCGTGCAGCACCGCACCGTGGCCGATGTGGCCATTGCGCTCGACCACGGTGTCGCTGTCAGGGAAACCGTGCATCACGCAGGTGTCCTGCAGGTTGGCGCCCTCCTCCAGCACGATCCGCCCGAAATCCCCGCGCAGGCTGGCCAGCGGGCCGACATAGCAATGGGGGCCGATGATCACGTCACCGATCAATACGGCGGACGGATGCACATAAGCGCTCGGATCAACCACCGGAGTCAGGCCATCAAGGCTGTAGCAGGTCATGGAAGCTTCCTTCACAAAGCGATGCAAATAATGACTCATTTTGTATCACATCACTTTTAACAGCACAAAGACTAAAAACCGTATCACTTGAAATACACCTTTCCGACGAATGCCAGCATGCCTCCAAAATCACCATAAAACCCAATGTTTTCTAGGCAAAACCCGCCATCAGCACCCCTTCAGCGGGAAGATGAAAAATCTAAACGCACACCAATAAGACACATTAAATCAATTTTCGTATTGCATTTGCGTATCACGTTATAGCTATACTTGGGCAAAACCGGCCCCTGCGGCCGATCCAATAACGAGCCGGCACCCCGCCGAGCGTGCACCGTGAGAGCATCCGCCATGCCTCTGACCCTTGCCGTCGAATTGATCGAGCCTGGCGTCCGCCTGATTACCCTGCAGCGCCCGCAAGCCCTGAACGCCCTGACCACCGAGTTGCTGGGCGAACTGGCCGCTGAACTGAACATCGCGCAAGCCGACCCCGACACCCGTGCCTTGGTGCTCACCGGCAGCCGCAAAGCCTTCGCCGCCGGTGCCGACATCAAGGAAATGGCCGAACGCAATCTGGTCGGCATCCTCGACGACCCGCGCCAGGCCTCGTGGCAAGCCATCACCCGCTTCAGCAAACCGCTGATCGCCGCGGTCAATGGCTTCGCCCTCGGCGGCGGCTGCGAACTGGCGATGCACGCCGACATCATTATTGCCGGCGAAGACGCCCGCTTCGGCCAGCCGGAAATCAACCTAGGGATCATGCCCGGCGCCGGTGGTACCCAACGTCTGCTGCGCGCCGTCGGCAAATCCATGGCCATGCAAATGGTGCTGACGGGCGAGCCGATCGACGCCCGTCAGGCCCAGCGCGTCGGTCTGGTCAGCGAAGTGACCCAGCCGGAATTTACCGTCGATCGCGCCCTGCACATCGCTCGCAGCATTGCGGCCAAGGCGCCACTGGCGGTGCGCCTGGCCAAGGAAGCGCTGCTCAAGGCCATGGACACGGACCTGGCCAGCGGCCTGCGTTTCGAGCGTCACGCCTTCACCGTGCTGGCCGGCACCCGCGACCGCGACGAGGGCATTGCGGCCTTTCAGGAAAAGCGCTCGCCGACCTTCACCGGCCAGTAATCCGCAACGAATTCGAATGACCTCCGAGAGAGCGCCAAGACCATGAACTTCGAACACATCCTGTTTTCCATCGAGGCCGGCGTCGCCCTGCTCAGCCTCAACCGGCCGGACCAGCTCAACAGCTTCAACACCCAGATGCATGGCGAAGTGAAGGAAGCACTCAAGCAAGTGCGGCAGAACCCGGACGTGCGCGTGCTGCTGCTGACCGGTGAAGGTCGCGGCTTCTGCGCCGGGCAGGACCTGAGCGACCGCAATGTCGCGCCGGGCAGCGCCGTACCGGATCTGGGCGAGTCCATCGAGAAGTTCTACAACCCGCTGATCCGCCAGTTGCGCGACCTGCCGCTGCCGGTGATCTGCGCGGTCAACGGCGTGGCCGCCGGGGCTGGCGCCAACATTCCGCTGGCCTGTGACCTGGTACTGGCGGCGCGTTCGGCCAGTTTCATCCAGGCGTTCTGCAAGATTGGCCTGATCCCTGATTCAGGCGGCACCTGGACCCTGCCGCGTCTTGTGGGCATGGCCCGGGCCAAGGCTTTGGCACTACTGGGCAACCGCCTTAGCGCCGAACAAGCCGAGCAATGGGGCTTGATTTACCAGTGTGTGGAAGACGCCGAACTGCGCGATGAAGCCCTGAAGCTGGCCCGCCACCTCGCCACACAACCGACCTACGGTCTGGCGCTGATCAAACGCAGCCTGAACGCCAGCATGAGCAACAGTTTTGACGAACAGCTCGAGCTGGAGAAAGACCTGCAACGTCTGGCCGGGCGCAGCGAGGACTACCGCGAAGGCGTCGGCGCCTTCATGGAAAAACGCACCCCAGTTTTCAAGGGACGCTGAGCCATGACCGCATTGAACACATCTGCACGCATCGCCGTGATCGGCGCCGGGGCCATGGGTGCCGGTATCGCCCAGGTGGCGGCCCAGGCCGGCCATCCGGTCTTGCTGCTGGACAATCGTCCCGGCGCAGCCGCCCAAGCGATTGAAGGCATCGACCGACAGCTGGGCAAACGGGTCGAAAGCGGCAAGCTGTCGGCCGAGTCGCGCAACGCGACAATTGCACGCCTGCAAGCGGTAGAAGCCATCGAAACCCTGGCCGACTGCGATTTGATCATCGAAGCCATCGTCGAGAACCTTGAGGTCAAACGCGCACTGTTCCGCCAGCTCGAAGGCATCTGCGGCGAGCATTGCATCCTCGCCAGCAACACCTCGTCGCTGTCGATCACCAGCATCGCCGCGCAGCTTGATCATCCACAACGCTTGCTCGGCCTGCACTTCTTCAACCCGGCACCGGTGATGGCGCTGGTGGAAGTCGTCTGCGGCCTGGCCAGCGATCCGGCACTCGCCGAGTGCCTGTACGACACCGCCAGGGCCTGGGGCAAAAAACCGGTGCACACCCGCTCCACACCGGGCTTCATCGTCAACCGCGTGGCCCGGCCGTTCTATGCCGAAAGCCTGCGGATGCTGCAGGAAGGCGCGGCCGACTGCCCAACCCTGGATGCGTTGATGCGCGAGGCCGGCGGCTTTGCCATGGGCGCGTTCGAACTGACCGACTTGATCGGCCATGACGTCAACTACGCCGTGACCTGCTCGGTGTTCGACGCTTATTACCAGGACACACGCTTCCTGCCGTCGCTGATCCAGAAAGAACTGGTGGATGGCGGGCGTCTGGGACGTAAAAGCGGACAGGGTTTCTACAGCTACGCCCAAGGCGCCGAACGTCCGCAAGCAGCTGAAATCAGCAGCAGCGCGAGCGTCGAGACTTGTATCGCCGAAGGTGACCTTGGCATTGCCCAGGGTTTGCTGGCGCGCTTGAGCGAGCAAGGTGTCGAAGTCATCCGGCGCGACGGCCGCGGATTGCTGCGAGTGGGTGACGCGGTGCTGGCCCTGAGCGATGGCCGCATGGCCTGCCAGCGTGCCCGGGAAGACGGGCTGCGCAACCTGATCCTGCTGGATCTGGCGTTCGATTACGGCAACGCCAAACGCATCGCTATCAGCCATGCGGCAGGCATTGATCCGCTGGCCCTCGAACAAGGCGCTGCCCTGCTGCAACGGGCCGGCCTCATGGTCAGCCTGCTCAGCGACAGCCCGGCCCTCGCCGTCCTGCGCACTGTGGCCATGCTCGCCAACGAAGCCGCCGACGCCCTGCTGCAAGGCGTGGCCTCGGCCGCCGACATCGATCTGGCCATGCGCGCCGGGGTCAATTATCCACAGGGGCCGCTGGCCTGGGCCGATGCCATTGGCCTGTCGCACATTCTTGAAACGCTGGAAAACCTGCAAGCCAGTTATGGCGAAGAACGCTACCGGCCGTCGCTGCTGCTGCGCCGTCGCGTCGCCGAAGGGAGAACATTCCATGACTAACCATGAAGCCATGACCCTGGCCAGTGAATGCGCGCAATCGCTGTTCCAGCGCGACGCCGCCAGCCAGGCCATGGGCATGCGCCTGCTCTCGGCCGGCCCCGGTTGCGCGCGAGTGGGCATGGCGGTGCGGGCCGACATGATCCAGGGTCACGGCACCTGCCACGGCGGCTACCTGTTCGCCCTCGCCGATTCGGCATTCGCCTTTGCCTGCAACAGTTACAACGAAGCCACCGTGGCCATCGGTTGCAGCATCGACTACATCGCCCCGGCGCGCCTGGGTGACACGCTGAACGCCGACTGCATCGAGCAGAGCCGTTCGGGTCGCACCGGCAACTACGACGTGCGCATCGAAAACCAGCAGGGCCAATTGATCGCCCTGTTCCATGGCAAATCCTACAAAGTGCGCGGCCCGGTGCTGACGCAGGAGAACCCGAATGAATGACGCCCTGATCATCGACGCAGTCCGGACCCCGATTGGCCGTTACGCCGGTGTCCTGAGCAGCGTGCGCGCCGACGACCTCGGCGCGGTGCCGCTGCGCGAGCTGCTGCGCCGCCACCCGCAAGTGGACTGGAACACGGTTGACGACGTGATCTACGGCTGCGCCAACCAGGCCGGCGAAGACAACCGCAACGTCGCGCGCATGTCTGCGTTGCTGGCCGGATTGCCGGTCAGTGTGCCGGGCACCACCCTCAATCGCCTGTGCGGTTCCGGGCTCGATGCCATCGGCACCGCCGCCCGCGCCATTCGCAGTGGCGAAACCGGGCTGATGCTGGTCGGTGGCGTTGAATCCATGTCCCGCGCGCCATTGGTGATGGGCAAGGCCGAGCAGGCGTTTTCACGTGCAGCCGAGGTCTTCGACACTACCATCGGCTGGCGCTTCGTCAATCCGCTGATGAAAAAGACCTATGGCATCGACTCCATGCCGGCAACGGCAGAGAACGTCGCCGAACAGTTCAACATCTCCCGGGCCGACCAGGACGCCTTCGCCTTGCGCAGCCAGCAACGCGCCGCTGCCGCCCAGGCCAACGGACGCCTGGCCAGGGAAATCGTCGCGGTGGAAATCCCCCAGCGCAAAGGCCCGGCCAAGGTGGTTGAGCACGACGAACACCCACGCGGCGATACCACCCTTGAGCAGCTTGCCAAACTCGGCACGCCGTTCCGCGAAGGCGGCAGCATTACCGCCGGCAACGCTTCCGGGGTCAACGACGGTGCCTGCGCGCTGCTGCTGGCCAGCCCGGAAGCCGCCAAACGCCACGGCCTGACCGCCCGTGGCCGAGTCGTGGCCATGGCCACGGCTGGCGTTGAACCAAGGATCATGGGCATCGGCCCGGTGCCAGCCACCCGCAAGGTGCTGGAGGTGGCCAACCTGAGCCTGGCCGACATGGACGTGATCGAGCTCAACGAAGCCTTCGCCGCACAGGGCCTGGCGGTGCTGCGCGAACTGGGCCTGAGCGACACCGATCCGCGGGTCAACCCCAACGGCGGTGCCATCGCCCTGGGCCACCCGCTGGGCATGAGCGGCGCACGCCTGGTCACCACCGCCCTGCATGAGCTTGAAGAACGCAATGGCCGCTACGCCCTGTGCACCATGTGCATCGGTGTCGGCCAGGGGATCGCGCTGATCATCGAGCGTCTATCCCACTAAAGAATCGCGATTCCCAAGGAGCCGAGAGGTATCCTTGGGGCATGCACTCAAAGCCCTTGTGCAAAAGGGCTGGAACACAAAAACAATTCGAGTGAACACATGAACATGCCAATTGCCCAAGCCGTGCTGAACCCTGTGCTGGACCCGCTGGAAACCGCCAGCATCGACGAGCTGCGCCAGCATCAGCTGGAGCGCCTGCGCTGGAGCCTGAACCACGCCTACAACAACGTGCCGCTGTACCGTCAGCGCTTCGATGCGCTGGGCGTGCACCCGGACGACATCAAGTCCTTGGACGACCTGGCGAAATTCCCTTTCACCACCAAGTCCGACCTGCGGGACAACTACCCCTACGGCATGTTTGCCGTGCCGATGCACGACATCGTGCGCCTGCACGCGTCCAGCGGCACCACCGGCAAACCGACCGTGGTCGGCTACACCCAGAACGACATCGACACCTGGGCCAACGTGGTTGCGCGCTCGATCCGCGCCGCTGGTGGCCATCGTGGCGACAAAGTGCACATTTCCTACGGCTACGGCCTGTTCACCGGCGGCCTCGGCGCGCACTACGGCGCCGAACGCCTGGGCTGTACGGTGATCCCGATGTCCGGTGGCCAGACCGAAAAACAGGTGCAGCTGATCAAGGATTTCCAGCCGGACATCATCATGGTCACGCCGTCCTACATGCTCAACATCGCCGATGAAATCGAGCGCCAGGGCATCGACCCGCACAAACTGGCCCTGCGCCTGGGCATCTTCGGCGCCGAGCCGTGGACCGCCGAACTGCGCAGCGCCATCGAAGCACGCATGGGCATCACCGCCCTGGACATCTACGGCCTCTCGGAAATCATGGGCCCGGGCGTGGCCATGGAATGCGCCGAAACCAAGGACGGCCCGACCATCTGGGAAGACCACTTCTACCCGGAAATCATCGACCCGGTCACCGGCGAAGTACTGCCGGACGGGCAGATGGGCGAACTGGTGTTCACCTCCCTGAGCAAAGAAGCCCTGCCGATGATCCGCTACCGCACCCGCGACCTGACGCGCCTGCTGCCGGGCACCGCGCGTCCCATGCGGCGCATCGACAAGATCACCGGGCGCAGCGATGACATGCTGATCATCCGTGGCGTTAACGTGTTTCCGACGCAGATCGAGGAGCAGGTTTTAAAAGTTAAACAACTTGCCGAGTGTTATGAGATTCATCTGTATCGCAATGGCAACCTGGACAGCGTTGATGTGCATGTCGAGCTCAAGGCTGAGCACCAGCACCTGGGCGATGAACAGCAGAAGGCTGTTTGCGGGGAATTGAGCCGGCATATCAAGACGTACATCGGGATCAGTTCGCGGATCGTTTTACAGCCGTTCCATTCGATCAAGCGATCCGAGGGCAAGGCTTGCCACGTGGTGGATAAACGTCCTAAAGCATGACTGCTGCACCCTTTATGGCCCCGCTTTTTGCGGGGCTTTTTTTTGCCGGGGCTTTACCGACTCTGGCGCCGATCACTATTCCTGTGGGAGCGAGCTTGCTCGCGATGGCTTTGTATCAGGCGACGTGTTTTTTACGGGTGTACATATCCATTGCTGCGGTAACGGCCGCTTAGGGTTCCGCCCTTACGGCGGGTCACTTGGAAAAGCGGAGCGCCGCCCGGCCCCAAGTAACCAAGGGCTCTTGCCCCTGACATTCGGTGCCTCGCTTAGGCTCGGCATGCCGGCCGGCCTGTTTGCTGGGTTCGTTCGACTGTGATGTACCTCGTCGACTGCCAGGTCGCTATCGCGAGCAAGCTCGCTCCCACAGGTATCGAGTACATCTGCAAGATTTCGGTCGGCTGGCAGGCCGCCTTCGCGGGCAAGCCCGCTCCCACAGGGGTTGGGGACATCTGCAAAAACCAGGTCGGCTGTCAGGCCGCCATCGCGAGCAAGCTCGCTCCCACAGAAGAGCAAAGGCAGATCGGCGTACACAAACGCTCTTCACCACTCATCAGGCCGAGCGTTAGCTCGCCTGCAGCTCTTGATCTTGATCCACCCGCCCCTTCGGGAGGCTGAGTGGAGGTATTCATCCGGGGATTGGCGCGCAGCGCCGTTCGACGCAGTCGAACACATTGCATGTAGGTGCAGCGAAGCAAACCGGAGGGCAATGCCCCCGGATGAATGCCGGAGCGAAGGAACGCCGAGCCTTAGCGAGGGGCCGGACGCTCGGGGCGAGCCTTTTTTTGCTTACTTTTTTTTGGCGTTTGAAAAAAAAGTGAGTCGCCGTAAGGGCGAAACCGCCAGTGGCCGTTACCAAAGAAATGGATATGTACGCCGACCTCCCCCCCATTCATCCCAAAGCGATACAAAAAACAATTACGACACGTCATTTTGTGTTTGATATTAAATTCTGTATCGCTTATAAAGTTCTCCATGCCCCAGAACAGATTCAAGGCGGGAACTCAAAAATGTACGCACAGCTCGTAGAAACAGGCGTCAAGCGCATAAAAGACCTCTCGGAAATGTCCGAACAGGAACGCGCCTTCCAGGAAAAAATCGATTCAGAAATCAAGATCGAAGCCAAGAACTGGATGCCAGATGCCTACCGCCAGACCCTGATCCGGCAGATTTCCCAGCACGCCCACTCCGAAATCGTCGGCATGCTGCCCGAAGGCAACTGGGTCACCCGCGCGCCAAGCCTCAAACGCAAACTGCAACTGATGGCCAAGATCCAGGACGAAGCCGGTCACGGTCTGTACCTGTACAGCGCCATGGAAACCCTGGGCGCCGACCGCGATGAAGAAATCGCCAAGCTGCACAGCGGCAAGGCCAAGTACTCGAGCATCTTCAATTACCCGACGCTGAACTGGGCCGACATGGGCGCGGTGGGCTGGCTGGTGGATGGCGCGGCGATCGTCAACCAGGTGGTGCTGCAGCGCACCTCCTACGGCCCGTATTCCCGGGCGATGATCCGCATCTGCAAGGAAGAGAGTTTCCACCAGCGCCAGGGCTACGAAATCCTCCTGACCATGATGCGCCACGGTAACCAGGCGCAAAAAGACATGGTCCAGGACGCGATCAACCGCCTGTGGTGGCCGTCGCTGATGATGTTTGGCCCAAGCGATGAACATTCGCCGAACAGCGCGCAATCCATGGCCTGGAAAATCAAGCGCCAGAGCAACGACGAACTGCGCCAGCGCTTCATCGACCAGACCATCCCGCAGCTTGAGCTATTGGGCTGCACCTGCCCCGACCCGGACCTGAAGTGGAACGCCGAACGCGGCCACTACGACTTCGGCGAAATCCAGTGGAACGAATTCTACGAAGTGCTCAAGGGCAACGGCCCGTGCAACCAGGAGCGCGTCGCCACCCGCCGCAAGGCGATTGAAGACGGCGCCTGGGTTCGTGAAGCCGCCGTCGCCCACGCCCGCAAAAAACAAAACAAGAACGCCGCCTGATCCGGCCACCTGATGTGGAGTAACTGAAATGTCCGAGTGGACCCTCTTCGAAGTCTTCGTGCGCAGCAAGCACGGTCTGAACCACAAGCATGTCGGTAGCGTGCACGCCGCCGACACCACCATGGCCATCGAAAACGCGCGCGAGCTCTACACCCGTCGCAGCGAAGGCGTGAGCCTGTGGGTCGTGCCTTCGGCGTTGATCACCGCTTCGTCGCCGGATGAAAAAGACCCGCTGTTCGATCCGTCGGACGACAAGGTCTACCGCCACGCCAGCTTCTACGAGCTGCCGGCCGAAGTCGGGCACATGTGAGGTCGACCATGAATAACAAGACCGATCTGATCGAATACCTGCTGCGCCTCGGCGACAGCGCCCTGATCCAGGGCCAGCGCCTGTGCCAATGGTGCGGCAAGGCCCCGGCGCTGGAAGAAGAACTGGCGCTGATGAACGTCGGCCTCGACCTGGTGGGCCAGGCGCGCAACTGGCTGGAGTACGCCGCCGAACTGCTGGACGACGGCCGTGATGCCGATCACCTGGCGTTTCGTCGTGACGAGCGCGCCTATCGCAACCTGCTGCTGGTGGAACAACCCAACGGCGACTTCGCGATAACCATGCTCAAGCAGTTCCTCTATGACGCCTGGCATTTGCCGGTGCTGCAGGGCCTGAGCCAGTCCAGCGACGAGCGTATCGCCGGGATTGCCGCCAAAGCCGTGAAGGAAGTGACTTATCACCTGCGCCGCTCCGGCGAGTGGGTCGAGCGTCTGGGTGACGGCACCGAGGAAAGCCACAAGCGCATGCTCGCGGCGATCCCCGAGGTGTGGCGCTTCACCGTGGAACTGATCGCCGCCGATGACAGCGAACAGCGTCTGTGCGCCGCCGGCATCACCCCGGACATCGCCAGCGTCGCCACCCAGTGGCAGACAAAGGTCGAGCAGATCTTCAGCAGCGCCACCCTGCCCGTTCCAGCGGCGCCGAGCTATTTCTACCTGAATGCACGCAAGGGCCTGCACACCGAACACTTAGGGATTCTGCTGGCCGAAATGCAGTGCCTGCCACGAGCGTACCCCGATGCAACCTGGTGAGCTGATCGCCAGCGACCTCGGCGCCCGGCCGGCTCAACCGACCGACCTGGCTGCCGCGTGGGCGATCCTGTGCGAGGTCATGGACCCGGAAGTGCCAGTGGTCAGCGTGGTCGACCTGGGCATCGTCCGCGATCTCGACTGGCAGGCCGGTCACCTTCACGTGGTGGTCACGCCGACCTACTCCGGTTGCCCGGCCACCGAAGTGATCGAAAGCGACATCCGCGAAGCCCTGGAACTCGCCGGATTCAAGGCGCCGCAATTGGAGCGCAAGTTGACCCCGGCCTGGACCACCGACTGGATCAGCGACAGCGGCCGCGAACGCCTGCGCGCTTACGGCATCGCGCCGCCCGAGGGCAGCACCAGCAAGCGCAGCCTGCTCGGCGAGAACCCGCAGGTTGTGTGCCCGCAATGCGGCAGCGCCCACACCGAGGTCCTCAGCGAGTTCGGCTCCACCGCCTGCAAGGCCCTGTACCGCTGCGTCGATTGCCGGGAACCGTTCGACTATTTCAAGTGCATCTGAGCGGCGAATCGGCCGTCCCAGCTGGAGAACAACAATGAGCAAATTTCACAGCCTGACCATCAAGGACGTGCGCGCCGAGACCCGTGACGCGGTGTCCATCGCCTTCGAGATTCCGCAGCACTTGCAGGACAGCTTCCACTTCACCCAGGGCCAGCACCTGGTGATGCGCACCCAACTGGACGGCGAAGAAGTACGCCGCTCGTACTCGATCTGCACCGGGGTCAACGACGGTGAGCTGCGCATCGCCGTCAAGCGTGTTACCGGCGGACGCTTCTCGGCATTTGCCAACGAACAGCTGAAAGCCGGGCACACCCTGGAAGTGATGCCGCCCGCCGGGCATTTCTGCGTCGAACTCGACCCGGCGCGCCATGGCAACTACCTGGCCGTGGCGGCAGGCAGCGGCATCACGCCGATCCTGTCGATCATCAAGACCACCCTGGAAACCGAGCCCCACAGCCGCGTCACCCTGTTGTACGGCAACCGCTCCAGCTCCGGTGCGCTGTTCCGCGAACAGCTCGAAGACCTGAAAAACCGCTACCTGCAACGCCTGAACCTGATCTTCGTGTTCAGCCGCGAGCAGCAGGATGTCGACCTGTACAACGGCCGGATCAACGCCGAGAAATGCGAGCAGCTGTTCAGCCGCTGGCTCGACGTCAAGGCCCTCGACGCCGCCTTCATCTGCGGCCCGCAGGAAATGACCGAGACCGTGCGCGACAGCCTCAAGGCCAAGGGCATGGCGCCCGAGCGCATTCACTTCGAACTGTTCGCCGCCGCCGGCAGCCAGCAAAAACGCGAAGCCCGTGAAGCGGCGCACCAAGTGGATTCAGCGGTCAGCCAGATCACCGTCATCAGCGATGGCCGCGCCCTGGCGTTCGACCTGCCGCGCAACAGCCAGAGCATTCTCGATGCGGGCAACGCCCAAGGGGCCGAACTGCCCTACTCGTGCAAGGCCGGCGTGTGCTCGACCTGCAAGTGCAAGGTCATCGAGGGCGAAGTGGAAATGGACAGCAACCACGCCCTGGAAGACTACGAAGTGGCCGCCGGCTACGTGCTGTCGTGCCAGGCCTTTCCGATCAGCGACAAGGTGGTGCTGGATTTCGATCAGCTCTGAAACCGCCGCAAAACCCTGTAGGAGCGAGCCTGCTCGCGATGGTCGTCAACGATAACGCTGGATGCCTGATACCCCGCGGCGATCTCGGGTCCATCGCGAGCAGGCTCGCTCCTACAGGGACCGGGCCGTAATGCAAAACCTGTTTCACCCAAAACAAAAACAACAAAGGAGCGCGCGTCATGACACCCCAGGAAATAGAACTCATCCGCCAGCACCCGGATTTCATCCAGCTGGTTCGTCGCAAACAGAAGCTGTACTGGTCACTGAGCCTGGCCATGCTGGTGATCTATTACGGCTTCGTGCTGCTGGTGGCTTTCTCCCCTTCTACCCTCGGCCAATCCCTGAGCGGCGGCGTGACCACCGTGGGCATGCTGGTGGGTGTCGTCATCGTCGGGCTGGCCTTTGCGCTGACCGGTTTCTATGTCTATCGCGCCAACAACGTGATCGATCCGCTGAATGAAAAACTCAAGCAGGAGTGCGCCCGATGAACCGCCTTTTTGCACTGTTCCTGCTGCCGCTGGCGGCTGTCACTGATGTTGCGATGGCCGCCGACAGCGCATCCCGACCGTTAAACTGGAACGCCATCGGCATGTTCCTGGTGTTCGTGTTGTTCACCCTTGGTGTGACACGCTGGGCGGCACTGCGTACCCGCTCCACCAGCGATTTTTATACCGCTGGTGGCGGCATGACCGGTTTCCAGAACGGTCTGGCGATTGCCGGCGACATGATCTCGGCAGCCTCGTTCCTCGGCATCTCCGCGATGATGTTCCTCAATGGCTACGACGGTTTGCTCTACGCCCTGGGCGTGCTGGCCGGCTGGCCGATCATCCTGTTCCTGATTGCCGAGCGCCTGCGCAACCTGGGCAAATACACCTTTGCCGACGTGGTGTCCTATCGCCTGGAACAAACCCCGGTGCGCCTGACCTCGGCCTTCGGCACCCTGACCGTGGCCCTGATGTACCTGGTGGCGCAAATGGTCGGCGCCGGCAAGCTGATCGAACTGTTGTTCGGCATCGACTACCTCTATGCAGTGATGCTGGTCGGCGTGTTGATGGTGTTCTACGTGACCTTCGGCGGCATGCTCGCTACCACCTGGGTGCAGATCATCAAGGCGGTGATGCTGCTGTTCGGCACCAGCTTCATGGCGTTCATGGTGCTCAAGCACTTCGGCTTCAGCACTGAGGCGATGTTTGCCGGTGCCACCGCCGTGCACGCCAAGGGCAACGCGATCATGGCCCCCGGCGGCTTGCTGTCCAACCCGATCGATGCGATCTCCCTGGGGCTGGGCATGATGTTCGGCACCGCCGGCCTGCCGCACATCCTGATGCGTTTCTTCACCGTCAGCGATGCCAAGGAAGCGCGTAAAAGCGTGTTCTACGCCACCGGTTTCATCGGCTACTTCTACTTGCTGCTGATCATCGTCGGCTTCGGCGCCATCGTCATGGTCGGCACCGATCCGGCGTTTCGTGACGCCAGCGGCGCGATCATCGGCGGCGGCAACATGGTCGCGGTGCACCTGGCCCACGCGGTAGGCGGCAACCTGTTCCTCGGCTTCATCTCGGCGGTCGCCTTCGCCACCATCCTGGCGGTGGTTGCCGGGCTGGCGCTGTCCGGCGCCTCGGCGGTGTCCCATGACCTGTATGCCTGCGTGATGCGCAAAGGCCAGGCCAGCGAGCAACAGGAAATGCGCGTGTCGCGAATCGCCACCCTGTGCATCGGTGTACTGGCGATCATCCTCGGCCTGCTGTTCGAATCGCAGAACATTGCCTTCCTCTCGGGTCTGGTGCTGGCCATTGCCGCGTCGGTGAATTTCCCGGTGCTGTTCCTTTCGATGTACTGGAAAGGCCTGACCACCCGCGGCGCGGTCCTTGGCAGCCTGTCCGGACTGGTCTCGGCGATTGTGTTGCTGGTGCTGAGCCCGGCGGTGTGGGTCAACGTGATGCATCACGACAAGGCGCTGTTCCCGTACTCCAACCCGGCCCTGTTTTCCATGAGCCTGGCGTTCTTTAGTGCATGGCTGTTTTCCGTCACCGATACCTCGCCCCGTGCAGCCCTTGAGCGCGGCCGTTATCTGGCGCAGTTCATCCGCTCGATGACCGGCATCGGTGCCACTGGCGCCAGCAAACACTAAACGACGACCGATCAGTTGGCAGGGAATAAAAATAATGAAACCCGCACGTACCACGTCTTGTGAATCACTGTTTTCACTGGCCGCCGCATTGAGTCTGCCCATGATCGCCCCCAGCGCCATGGCCGACTTCATCGGCGACAGCAAGGCCCGCATTGATATGCGCAACCACTACATCAACCGCGACTTCCGTCAGGACAACGCGCCGCAATCCAAAGCCGAAGAATGGGCCCAGGGATTCACTGCGCGCATCGAGTCCGGATTCACCGACGGCACCTTCGGTTTCGGTCTCGACGCGCTGGGGGAGCTGGGGATCAAGCTCGACTCCAGTCCCGACCGCCGTGGTACCGGGCTGCTGCCGTTTGGCCCGCAGAGCCATGAGCCCGACGACGAGTACAGCGAACTGGGCCTGACCGGTAAATTGAAAGTATCCAAAAGCGTGTTGAAACTCGGCACCCTGCAGCCCTTGTTGCCAGTAGCGACTTACAACGACACACGCCTGTTGGGTTCGACATTTGAAGGTGGCTTGCTGACCAGCCAGGAAATCGACGGCCTGACGGTGAATGCCGGACGCCTGACCAAGGCCAACCTGCGGGACTCCTCCAGCAACGATGACATCGGCTACGCCGCCGCCACCAGCGATCACTTCGACTTCGGCGGCGGCACCTACGCGTTCAGCCCGCAACTGAATGTGAGCTACTACTACGGCAAGCTGGAACAGATCTATCGCCAGCAATTCGCCGGACTGGTGCATACGCAACCGTTGGGCAACGGCTTCAACCTGCGCAGCGACCTGCGTTATTTCGACAGCCGCGGTGACGGCGCCGAGCGGGCCGGGCGCATCGACAACCGCAACTTCAACGGCATGTTCACGGTGTCCCACGGTGCCCACAAGGTCAGTGCCGCCTACC
This sequence comes from Pseudomonas jessenii, assembly GCF_002236115.1. GTDB lineage: Bacteria > Pseudomonadota > Gammaproteobacteria > Pseudomonadales > Pseudomonadaceae > Aquipseudomonas > Aquipseudomonas jessenii. Next base: position 371,334 of record NZ_NIWT01000007.1, read on the forward strand.
AGCAATTGTCCGGCGACAGCGCCTTTCCGTTCCTCAACGGCGGCGATCCGTACGTGGTCAACCTGGTGACGTTCAACACCTTCACCCGCGCCGACGAGGACTCCTGGCAACTGCGTTACGACTATGACTTCGCGGCCCAAGGCATTCCCGGCCTGACCTTCATGACCCGCTACACCGACGGTCGCCACGTCAAGGCAGGCACCGTCGACAACGGTCGCGAATGGGAGCGCGACACCGATATCAGCTACGTCGTCCAGAGCGGTGTGTTCAAGAACGTCAGCCTGCGCTGGCGCAACGTGACCTTCCGTTCCGGCAATGGCTTGACTACCGCCCTCGATGAGAACCGGCTGATCGTCGGTTACACCCTGGCGCTTTGGTAATTCCGAAAGGCGCGGCCGCCACCGCGCCACAACCCTTCATAACCAGGAGCAATCGTGATGTCCTCTTCACCTGCACTGCATGCCCCCACCCTGCAAAGCTTCATCGCCGGTCGCTGGATCGGCCAACACGGCGCGCAGGTCCTGCGCAGCGCCATCGACGGCCATGAAATCGCCCGCACCCACGAAGAGCGTCCGGACTTCGCCGAAGCCATCGAGCACGGCCGTCGCCAGGGCATCAGCGGCTTGATGGCGCTGGACTTCCAGCAGCGCGCCCAGCGTCTCAAGGCCCTGGCCCTGTACCTGAGCGAGCGCAAGGAACAGCTCTACGCGATTTCCCACCACAGCGGCGCGACCCGCGCCGACAGCTGGATCGACATTGAAGGCGGCAACAGCACACTGTTCACCTACGCCAGCCTCGGCTCCCGCGAGCTGCCATCGGGCAACGTGGTCCACGAAGGCCCGGCGCTGCAGTTGAGCAAAATGGGCACCTTTGCTGGCACCCACATCCTGGTGCCTCGCGGTGGCGTCGCGGTGCACATCAATGCGTTCAACTTCCCGATCTGGGGCATGCTGGAAAAGTTCGCCCCGAGCTTCCTCGCCGGCATGCCGTGCATCGTCAAGCCGGCCAGCGCCACCAGCTACCTGACCGAAGCCGTGGTGCGCCTGATGGACGAATCCGGCCTGTTGCCAGCGGGCAGCCTGCAACTGATCATCGGTGGCACCGGCGACCTGCTCGACCGCCTGCAAGGCCAGGACGTGGTGACCTTCACCGGTTCCGCCGACACCGCAGCCAAGCTGCGGGTCAACCCGAACCTGATCCGCAATTCGGTGCCGTTCAATGCCGAAGCCGACTCCCTGAACTGCGCGATCCTCGCCCCGGACGTAACCCCGGACGACGAAGAGTTCGAGCTGTTCATCAAGGAAGTCGCCCGGGAAATGACCACCAAGGCCGGGCAGAAATGCACCGCCATCCGCCGCGCCATCGTCCCGGCCAAGCACATTGATGCCGTAGCTACGCGCCTGCGTGATCGCCTGGCCAAAGTGGTGGTCGGCGACCCGTCGGTGGAAGGCGTACGCATGGGCGCACTGGCGTCTCACGACCAGCAGAAAGACGTGGCCGAGCGTCTGGAAGCGCTGTTGCAGAGCAGCGACATGCTGTTCGGTGCTCGCGACGGTTTCGAACCCCGTGGTGAAAACGTCGACAAAGGCGCGTTCTTCGCCCCGACCCTGTTGCAGGCCCGCGCCCCCCATGCCGAGGGCGGCGCCCACGATATCGAAGCGTTCGGTCCGGTCAGCACGCTGATGGCCTACGACGATCTCGACGAAGCATTGGCCCTGGCCGCCCGCGGCAAAGGCAGCCTGGTGGCCAGTCTGGTGACCAAGGATCCGCAAATCGCCGCCAAGGCCATCCCGGTCGCTGCTGCCTGGCACGGCCGCTTGCTGGTACTGGATCGCCACTCTGCCGGCGAATCCACCGGCCATGGCTCGCCGCTGCCACAGCTCAAGCACGGCGGCCCGGGGCGTGCCGGTGGCGGTGAAGAACTCGGCGGCCTGCGCGCGGTGAAACACTACCTGCAACGCGCGGCGGTACAAGGTTCGCCGACCATGCTGGCAGCGGTCACCGGTGAGTACGTGCGCGGGGCCAAGGTCATCGAAACCGACGTGCATCCGTTCCGTCGCCATTTCCAGGACCTGCAGATCGGCGAGTCGCTGCTGACCCACCGCCGCACCGTCACCGAAGCAGATCTGGTGAACTTCGGCTGCCTGTCGGGCGACCACTTCTACATGCACTTCGACGAGATCGCGGCCAAGGAATCGCAATTCGGCAAGCGCATCGCCCACGGTTACTTCGTGCTTTCAGCGGCGGCCGGGCTGTTTGTTTCCCCCGCTCCGGGGCCGGTACTGGCCAACTATGGCCTGGACACCTTGCGCTTCATCAACCCGGTGGGCATCGGCGACACCATCCAGGCTCGCCTGACCTGCAAACGCAAGATCGACCAGGGCAAGAAGAGCCCGCAGGGCATCCCGCAAGGGGTGGTGGCGTGGGATGTGGAAGTGACCAACCAGCTGGGTGAACTGGTGGCCAGTTATGACATTCTGACCCTGGTGGTCAAACGCGAGGATTGATCAGAAACCCCGGTTGACCACAGATCTCGTGGTCAACCGCCACCCCCTGTGGGAGCGAGCTTGCTCGCGATGAGGGAGTGTCAGTCAACATCAATAGTGCCTGACAGTCCGCCATCGCGAGCAAGCTCGCTCCTACAGTTCGTTCTCTGTCGAACTTCAATTTTGTGCTCACTGGCTCCCACAGGGTTGAGGTGATCCAGGCGTCAATTGGCGTAGGACATTTCTGTTTTTCCTAGGCTTCGGTCATGCCCGTTGTGCCTCACCCACAACTCACTCCCCCCGTTTTGCGGATACAAGTTCCACAGGTCCTAGGACATTTCCGGGCAAGGTCTTCGGAGATTTCCTTCGAATTGCGGCGATCCGCATGAACTGGTTTGAAAGGTGCTCAATCGATAGTCTTTGGTGGTCACTGAATTTCAGTGGCGGGGTGTAGGAACCTCCAGTTTCCCTAGTACCACGTTGGCGCCAATTACCTGGTTTGCGGCCGTTGAAATGCGTCCGTAAGATCAGCTGCGGCGGCTATGTACGGGCACGCTTCGGCGTGGTCGAGGTGCTAGGGACTCGATATTCCTACCCCGTACATGGCTGCCACCCTAGCCCGTAGGAAGGCTTTCGGTAGCTTCGATTTTCCTTTCCTAGAGTTAGAAAGCATGAAAACCATTCATCCCGATCCACCCTACGAAAAACCAACCCCACACCCCAACAACCGCTTCATGGCGCTCACCAGCAATTGCAGTGAAATGCCCACCCTCTTCGTCGACACCCACGCACCGCTCGACGTCCTGATGGACGCCGCCAACTACCGAATTCGCGCCGTCACCCAAGTGCTGGAAAACCTGTCCATGCGCGGCTCGATCGAGTGCGAATCCTTCATCCTCAGCGACTTTTCATTGCTCTGCGCCATCCCGTTGCGCGATGGCTGTGATGTGCTGGATGTGGTCGGGCGACGATTGCGGGCGCACTGACCAACCCTGTAGGAGCGAGCCTGCTCGCGATGGAGGTCAACGATAACGCGGGCGGTCTGACAGAACGCGTCGTCTGGACGTTCTTCGCGAGCAGGCTCGCTCCTACAGGGGTATCGGTAGGCCAAAAATTCTGGTTAGTGCCTGCGCAACCACTCGATAAACAGCGCAAACAACTCCGACTGCGAACCCACCTCCAGTTTCAGGTACAGGTTCTTGCGGTGCATGCGCACAGTTTCCGGTGAGATGTTCATCTGGCTGGCCGTGGATTTCACCGAATGCCCGCGCAACACCATATGCGCCACTTGCCGCTCTCGTTCAGTGAGCAAGTCGCTGCCGAAATGCTCGAACGCCGACTGCACCCGGTGCTTGAGATCATCGCGCATGCCCTGGTCTTTATCGCACTGGATCTCGCGACTGCGCAGCATGCCCCGTTGACTGAATTCGCTGATGAATTCACGCACCAGCGGTTCCACGGCGCGCAGCAGATTCAGCTGTTCGGCGCTCAGGCATTCACCGCCGAAACCCTGATAGAGGCTGACGGAAATCTTCGTGTCATTGCCGATATCGACAATGTAGTAGCTGTCTTCCGAGCAGCCCGCCTTCAGGTAATAGGATTTGTAGTAGTCACTGTCGAAGAAGTTGTCCGGGGCAATTTCCTCCAGGTGATAGAAGCCTTGCGCCAACCCCTGCTCCACCGCCAGGCAGAACGGGTCGAGCAAATAACCCCCGGCAAAATAGCGCTCCAGAATCGAGACCTGATACTCCTGCGCAATTCCGCGCTGATGCAGCAACTGGGGCGCGCGGTCCTTACGCTCCAGGCTGATCATCATCGACTCGACGGACACCAGTTGCGCCAACGCCGACGCCAGGTGTTGCAAGGCGTCAGGCTCATCGATATGGGCGAATGCCTCGCGCATTCCCCCATGCCATTTGTGCAATGCCCCGAAGGGCACCGCGATCAGCGTATCGTCGTCTGGTTTGCTCATGCCCCGCAGTCTAGCGGCTGGACACGCCCTTGGTAACAGCCTGACTGACGAAATCATTGGCCCGCGTACTGTCCGCTCGCTTCAAGCTCGGCGGCCACTTCCAGAATGCATGTGCGCAAGGTCTCGACGATTTCATCGACCTGGACAGACGTCAGGATCAACGGTGGCGACATGACATTGAGGTGCATGATCGGCCGCACCAGCAAGCCCCGGGCCTGGGCCCGCACGTGGATTTTCTCGCCGATGTTGATCTCGTCGGGGAATAGCGCCTTGGTGCGTTTATCGGCGACGAACTCCACGCAGGCCATGAGTTTCTGGCAGCGCACATCCCCCACCAGCGGCAAGTCCCGCAAGGTTGCCAGGCGCTCCTCCAGATAAGCCCCAACCGTGTCGACATGGGCCAGCAGGTTTTCCCGCTCGATGATTTCGATGTTCTTCAGCGCCGCCGTGCAGCACACCGGATGCCCGCTGTAGGTGAAGCCGTGGGTGAAGCAGCGGCCCTTGCCCGGCTCGGCGATGACTTTCCAGATGCGCTCGGAAAAGATGCACGCACCCAGCGGCAGGTAAGCCGAGGTCAGGCCCTTGGCGGTGGTGATGATGTCGGGCTGCACGTCGAACACCTCATAAGAGGCAAAGAACTTGCCCAGGCGCCCGAACGAAGTGACCACCTCGTCGGCGACGAACAGGATGTCGTAGCGCTGGCAGACGTCCCACATGCGTTTGAGATAGCCCCGGGGCGGAATGATCACCCCGCCGGAGCCCATGATCGGCTCGGCGAAAAAACCGGCAACCTTGTCCGCGCCAATCGAGAGGATCTTGTCTTCGAATTCCTTGACCAGGAACTCGAGGAACTGCGCCTCGTCCATGCCATCGGGCGCGCGGTACGGATTCGGGTTGGAGACGTGGTGGATCAGCGGGTTGGCGTAGTCGAACTCCGGCACCCGGTCGGCGGCCTTGTTGCCGATCGACATGGTCAGGGTGGTGGAGCCGTGATAGGCGTTGAACCGGGCGATGACGTGCTTCTTCTCCGGTTTGCCTCGGCAGTTCTGGTAGAACTGGATCAGCCGGTACGCAGTGTCCACGGCGGTGGAGCCGCCGGTGGTCAGGAACACATGGTCAAGGTCGCCGGGGGCCAGGCTGGCGAGTTTTTCGCACAACTGGATCGCCACGTTGTTCGACATGTCGGAAAACGGGTTCGAATAGGCCAGTTGGCGCACCTGGTCGGCGATGGCCTCGGCCATTTCCTCGCGACCCAGGCCAATGTTGGTGCACCACATGCCGCCCACCGCATCGAGAAAGCGGTTGCCCTGGGTGTCGTAGATGTAGGCGCCGTCGCCTGCGACGATGTTCAGCGAGCCCTGTTCGGCGTGTTCGTCGAACACGTGATAGCCGTGCATATGGTGAGCCTTGTCGGCCTTGACCAGCCGGGACTCGTCCGCTGGGGAAAAAACGGTGCGTGTTGGCGTCGCCATAAATAAACCTCTAACCGAATTGACTAACGTTCGAACAAATCAGATGCCGCTTTTCACGGTGCTCCAGACCCGGGTAATCGCCCGCATGTCCTTGGCGTTCTGGGTCTTCTGCGGAAACAGCCGCTCGCGAGTTTGCGCGTCGGGGTAAATCGCCGGGTTGTTGCGCACATCGGCGCTCAACAACGGGGTGGCCGCGGCGTTGCTGTTGGCGTAATTGATGAAGTCGCTCACATCCGCCATCACCTGCGGCTGCATCAGGTACTCGAGAAACTTGTGGGCATTGGCGACGTGGGGCGCGTCGGCCGGGATGTACAGGTTGTCGAACCAGATCAGCGAGCCTTCCTTGGGGATGAAGTAGGCCAGGTCGATCTTCTTCTTGGCTTCTGCTGCGCGGGCCATGGCGGTGGCGTAGTCGCCGGACCAGGTCATGGCCATGCACACATCGCCATTGGGCAGGCTGGTCAGGTAATTGACCGAGTCGAACTTGCGGATGTACGGCCGCACGGACAACAGCAAGTCCTGGGCGGCTTTCAGATCTTCCGGTGCAGCGCTTCTCGGATCACGTCCCAGGTACTTCAGGGCCATGGGAATGACTTCGGTCGGGGCATCGAGCAGGGTCACGCCGCAGTCGGCGAAGCGCGAGACGATCTTCGGATCGAAGATCATCGCCAGCGAACCGATCGGTGCGTCGGGCATGCGTTCCTTGATCTTGTCGACGTTGTAGGTGACGCCGTTGCTACCCCAGGTATAAGGCGCCGAGTACGTGGTGCCCGGATCGTACCCTTGCAGATCCTCCAGGACTTTCGGGTCCAGGTTGGTCCAGCCCGGCAGCTGTTTCTTGTCCAGCGGCTGGAACACCTTGGCCTTGATCAGTGGTGGCGCCAGGGACGCGTTCAACACGATCAGGTCATAACCGGAGTGGCCGGTGAGCAATTTGGCCTGCACCGTTTCGTAGGCATCGAAGGTGTCGTAGATGACTTTGATGCCGGTGGCCTTTTCGAAGTCGGCCACGGTTTTTTCACCGATGTAATCCGCCCAGTTGTACAACCGCAGCGTATGGCTGTCGTCCACTTGAGCGGCGTAGGCATTCAATGTCAGCGGTACAACAAACAGACTGGAAATCACCTTAAGCAGCGTCTTGCCCATAGCAAATGCACCTTATAGCGAGTTCGGCTCTGGATGAGCGGATGCCCCCACTATTGGTGGATTCAGCGGGCGCGGCCATACCCCGAATGGGTGTGTGTCGCTTTTTGGGCATACCGGCATGGCAAAAAGCGGCAGTACAGTTGACCCGTTTTGCCATAGATCCGGGGTTTGTCCGGCGCTTAAAGTGGCAGCCCTGAACCGACCCTGCAGAGCCTGCGATGACCGACCTGATCAAACACGAGCAACGCGACGGCGTGTTGACGCTGACCATCGACCGCCCGGACAAGCTCAATGCGCTGAACAACGCCATGTACACGCGACTGGCCGAGCTGTTGCTGGCCGCCGACGAAGACCCGCAGACCGGCGTGATCATCATCACCGGTGGCCCGGCGTGCTTTACCAGCGGCAATGACCTGGTGGATTTCCTCCAGCACCCGCCGACTCATCTGGACGCCCCGGCGTTCCACCTGATGAAGGTCGTCACGCGCCTGCAAAAACCGTTGATCGCGGCAGTCTGCGGTACGGCCATCGGTATTGGCACCACATTGCTGCTGCATTGCGATCAAGTACTGGTCACCCGCAACGCCAAGCTGCGCATGCCGTTCGTCAACATCGGCCTGTGCCCCGAATTTGGCGCCAGCCTGTTGCTGCCACGCCGGCTCGGCCATGCCCGTGCCGCGAGCCTGCTCCTGTTGGGCAACGGCCTGGACGGCAACGAAGCGGTGGCCTGGGGCCTGGCCAACGAAGCCTTCGATGACGGCGAACAATGCCTGGCGGCGGCGACAAAAATCGCCCAGCGCTTTCTGGCCATGCCCCAGCAAGCCTTGCGCCAGTCCCGGCTGCTGATGAAACAGGCTTCCCTGGCCGAACTGGAAACCACCCTGCGCGAAGAAAACACGCTGTTCATTCAGCGCCTGAATACCGACGAGGCGAAAACCGCCTTGAACGCCCTGCTCAATCGCAGTACAGATAAGAATCCACCGAAAGGAAACCAGCCATGAACACTCCAGAAATCTACGTCGTCAGCGCCGCCCGTACCGCCATCGGTACCTTCGGTGGTTCGCTCAAGGACGTGCCGCTGGCCGACCTCGCGACCACGGCCGTGAAAGCCGCCCTGGAGCGAGCCGCCGTGGACCCGGCGCTCGTTGGCCATCTGGTGATGGGCAACGTGATCCCGACCGAAACCCGCGATGCCTACATCTCCCGCGTCGCGGCGATGAACGCCGGCATTCCGAAGGAAACCCCGGCCTACAACGTCAACCGCCTCTGCGGTTCGGGCCTGCAAGCGATCATCAACGCCGCCCAGACCCTGATGCTCGGCGATGCCGACATCGTCGTCGGCGCCGGTGCCGAGTCCATGAGCCGTGGTCCGTACCTGATGCCGGCCGCCCGTTGGGGTTCGCGCATGGGCAACGCCCAGGTCATCGACTACATGCTCGGCATCCTGCATGACCCCTTCCATGGCATCCACATGGGCATCACCGCCGAGAACGTCGCCGCGCGCAACGGCATCACCCGCGAAATGCAGGACGCCCTGGCCCTGGAAGACCAGAAACGCGCGGCCCACGCGATTGCCAACGGCTACTTCAGCGAGCAGATCGCGACCGTGGAAATCCAGGATCGCAAAGGCACCAAGCTGTTCAGCGTCGACGAACATCCACGCGCCACGTCCCTGGAACAGCTGGCAGCAATGAAGCCGGCGTTCAAGAAGGACGGTTCGGTCACCGCCGGCAACGCCTCGGGTCTGAACGACGGCGCCGCCGCACTGGTCATGGCCAGTGGCAACGCGGTCCAGGCCAATAACCTGAAACCCCTCGCCCGCCTGGTCAGCTACGCCCACGCCGGCGTTGAACCAGAATTCATGGGCCTGGGCCCGATCCCGGCCACCCGCCTGGCGCTCAAGCGCGCCGGCCTGACCGTCGCCGACCTGGACGTAATCGAAGCCAACATCGCCTTCGCCGCCCAGGCCTGCGCCGTCAGCCAGGAACTGGACCTCGACCCGGCCAAGGTCAACCCGAACGGTTCGGGTATCGCCCTGGGCCACCCGGTGGGCGCCACCGGCGCAATCATCGCCACCAAGGCCATCCACGAACTGCACCGCACCGGCGGCCGTTACGCGCTGGTGACCATGTGCATCGGTGGTGGTCAGGGGATTGCGGCGATTTTTGAACGGGTCTAAGCAATAGCTGTAAAAAGGGCCGGTGATCGCGCAGATCACCGGCCTTTTTCATTCCAGCAGACCAGTAGCGATTCCCTGTGGGAGCGAGCCTGCTCCGAGCGGCGTTCCGACGATTGCGGCGTGTCAGGCACCGTCATTGTTGACTGGACGGCCGCTATCGCGAGCAAGCTCGCTCCCACAGGGGTTCTCTAGCGCAAATAAAATCCCATTCACGCTGAACAAACCACCTGACGACCGGCAGCAAAAACCATTTGCCACAAAATATTACATTCGTCATATTATGATCATCATAATTAACCGCCGCACCCACAGGTAATCCTCCATGACCAGCATGCCCACCGTTGAACCCGACCTGGCTGCCCCGGTGACTGCCGCCAAACCTCCCCTGCTCAAACGCCTGCTGTTGCCAACACTGGGCATCGCGGCACTGGTGCTGGCCGGTGTGTATGGCACGCATTGGTGGACTGCCGGACGTTTCATCGAGGAAACCGACGACGCCTACATCGGCGGCGATGTGACGGTGATCGGGCCGAAAGTGGCGGGCTACATCGACGAAGTGCTGGTAACCGATAATCAGAAGGTCAAGGCCGGCGACGTGCTGGTCCGTCTCGATTCCCGCGACTACCGCGCCCACCTGGCCAAGGCCGAAGGCGCAGTGGCCGCCCAGCAGGCCCTGCTCGCCAACCTCGACGCCACCGAACAACTGCAACAGGCCGTCATCGGCCAAGCCCGTGCCGGCATCGACGCCGCCGGTGCCGAAGCCGTCCGTTCGCGGGATGACGATGCCCGCTACAAAAAACTGGTGATCACCAACGCCGTCTCGGTTGAAAGTGCCCAGCGGGCCAATACCACGTTCAAGACGGCCCAGGCCCAAAGCAACCGCGCCCAGGCTGAATTGCTGGCCGCGCAACGCCAGTTGAATGTGATCGACACCCAGAAACAACAAGCCCGGGCCGCCTTGATCCAGGCCAAGGCTGAGCGCGACCTGGCGCAATTGAATGTCGGCTACACCGAACTGAAGGCACCGGTTGACGGTGTGATCGGCAATCGCCGGGCACGGGTCGGCGCCTATGCCCAGGCCGGCTCGCAATTGCTCTCGGTGGTGCCGACCAGCGGTCTGTGGGTCGATGCCAACTTCAAGGAAGACCAACTGGCGCACATGGTGCCGGGGCAACGGGTGGTGATCCGTGCCGACGTGCTGTCGGGGCAGGAATTCCACGGTCACCTGGACAGCCTCGCCCCCGCCAGCGGTTCGCAATTCAGTGTGTTGCCACCGGAAAACGCCACCGGCAACTTCACCAAGATCGTGCAGCGGGTACCGGTGCGGATTCACCTCGACCCAGCCGACAGTGTGCTCGGCCACTTGCGTCCGGGGTTGTCGGTCACCGCTGAAGTGGACACGCGCAAGGAACCTGAAGCGCCAGCCGTGGCCAGCGCGCCATGAGCCGTGCCCTCGCCGCCCCGGCGCAACCGTTCAATGCCGCGAACATGGCGACGGCGACCAAGGTTTTCGCCTTCGCCAGCATGTGCATCGGCATGTTCATTGCCCTGCTGGACATCCAGATTGTCTCGGCTTCGTTGCGTGACATCGGCGGCGGGCTTTCCGCCGGCACCGACGAAACCGCGTGGGTACAAACCAGCTACCTGATCGCCGAAATCATCGTGATCCCGCTCTCCGGTTGGCTGTCGCGGGTGTTCTCGACGCGCTGGCTGTTCTGCGCATCGGCGGTGGGTTTCACCCTGGCCAGCCTGCTGTGCGGCATAGCCTGGAACATCCAGAGCATGATCGCCTTCCGCGCCCTGCAAGGGTTTCTGGGCGGTTCGATGATCCCGCTGGTGTTCACCACGGCCTTCGTGTTCTTCACCGGCAAACAACGGGTGATTGCCGCCGCGACCATCGGCGCAGTGGCGTCCCTGGCACCGACCCTGGGGCCGGTGATCGGTGGCTGGATCACCGACATATCGTCCTGGCACTGGCTGTTCTACATCAACCTGGTCCCCGGCATCTTCGTCGCCGTGGCCGTGCCGATGCTGGTAAAAATCGACCAGCCGGAACTGTCGCTGCTCAAAGGCGCGGATTACTTGAGCATGGTGTTTCTGGCGCTGTTCCTTGGCTGCCTGGAATACACCCTCGAAGAAGGCCCGCGCTGGAACTGGTTCAGCGACCGCACGATCCTGACCACCGCGTGGATCAGTGGCCTGGCCGGGCTGGCGTTCATCGGCCGGACCTTGCATGTGACCAACCCGATTGTCGATCTGCGCGCCTTGAAGGACCGCAATTTCGCCCTCGGTTGTTTCTTCTCGTTCGTCACCGGCATCGGCCTGTTCGCCACCATTTACCTGACACCGCTGTTCCTCGGTCGGGTGCGTGGCTACGGAGCGCTGGACATTGGTCTGGCGGTTTTCTCCACCGGAGTGTTCCAGATCATGGCGATTCCGCTGTATGCCTTTCTGGCCAATCGCGTCGACCTGCGCTGGATCATGATGTTCGGTCTTGGGCTGTTCGCCTTGTCGATGTGGGATTTCAGCCCGATCACCCATGACTGGGGGGCCAAGGAGTTGATGCTGCCGCAAGCCTTGCGCGGGATTGCCCAGCAATTGGCGGTGCCGCCGGCGGTGACCTTGACCCTCGGCGGCCTGGCGCCGGCACGGCTCAAGCATGCGTCGGGGTTGTTCAACCTGATGCGCAACCTGGGCGGGGCCATCGGCATCGCCGCGTGCGCGACCATCCTCAACGACCGCACCAACCTGCATTTCACCCGGTTGGCGGAGAACCTCAACAGCACCAACGAGGCGCTCAACCAATGGCTGTCCCAGGTTGGCAACAACTTCGCCGCCCTCGGCCAGAGCGGTGACGCCGGGGTCACCGCCAGCCTGCATCAACTATGGTTGCTGACCTACCGCGAAGCCCAGACGCAAACCTATGGCGACGCGTTCTTGATGATCATGGTCTGCTTCATTATCGCCACGGCGATGGTGCCTTTGATGCGCAAGGTACAACCACCGGCCGCGCCGAGTGCCGACGCTCATTGATGCTTGTGCGGGTCAGGCCTGAGGCATTTTGCGAAAACCTACGGCCAGACGGTTCCAGCTGTTGATGGTGCTGATGGCCACGGTCAGGTCGACCATTTCCTTGGGCGAGAACTGGGCGCTGACCATTTCGTAGTCTTCATCCGGAGCGTGGGTCAGGCTGAGCTGGGTCAGGGATTCGGTCCAGAGCAGCGCAGCGCGTTCGCGCTCGGTAAAGAACGGTGCTTCGCGCCAGGCTGTCACGGCGAACAGGCGGCGCGGGGTTTCACCGCCCTTGATCGCATCAGCAGTGTGCATGTCGATGCAGAAGGCGCAGCCGTTGATTTGCGAGGCACGCAGCTTGACCAGTTCGATCAGGTTTTTTTCCAGCGGCAATTTCGAAACCGCTGTTTCCAACGCGATCATCGCTTTGAGGGCGTCAGGGGATGCGGTGTAGAAATCGATACGGGGTTTCATGGTGTGCTCCACGGCAAGTGAGTGTGTCACTACGTTAGTCCCGCAGCCCGTTTACACAAATAGCCAATATCTCAAAAGTCGAGGAGGCCATTGGCGGTGTCTTCCTGAAAGAAATGGCTATTCGAGATCTGTTCGCGATCCGCGCAGCGGCCATTCACACCCGACTGCGCAACCATCGCAGGAAGCCCTTTTTCTCCACCGCCACCGGTAGGTCCTGAGTCAGGGATTTCGCTTTTTGCAGCCGGTAATCGAGCAAGGCCTGCATTGCATCGTTGATATCGTGACGGGCATCCAGGCACGGCTTGAGGTATGACTTTTCGATGCGGTACAGGCCACTGAATGTCTTGGCGGTAAACTGCGCAGGCAGCGCGCTGTCGGTGAGAATACCTGCCTCGCCGAACACCTCCCCCGGCCCCATGCGTCCGGATTCGTATGGCGCTCCATGGCGCATCAAGGTCACCGAGATCACGCCGGATTCGATAATGAACAAGTGATCGCTGACCTGCCCCGCTTCCAGGATCACCTCCCCGGCGCGAAAGGTTTGCAGGGTCATGTTCTGGCTGAAGGTGTCTTTCTCTTCCTGGCGCAAGGTGGAGAAAATCGGCGAGCTGTCGAGCAACGCGCGTTTGCGAGTCGAGTTGACCGGCGGACTGGGCTCCACGCTCGACAACAAACTGACCCCGGACGCCTGCAAGTGCCGATAGGCCAGATCGTACAGCTGGTTGCGCACTGAACGTTTCTCGTCCATCGACGCGACAAAGCCGCTGATTTCGTAGACCACTCCGGTGTTGCTGGCGGTTTTCAGGCCGACGCTTGGCGACGGTGTATCGAGCAACGCACGACAACCTTGAATAGCCCGCTCCAGGGCTTCGATCACCGTGTTCGGCCGCGCGTGGGGGCTCACTTCCAACGAAACGGAGATGCCGAACATATCGCTCGGCCGACTGAAATTGATGATCTTGGCCTTGGCTGCCAGGGAGTTGGGAATCACCGCCATGCAACCTTGGGAGGTCTGCAGGCGCGTGGCACGCCAGTCGATGTCGGTGACCCGGCCCTCCATGCCATCGATGGAGATGTAGTCATCGAGTTGATAGGGCTTGGTGGTGTTCAGGACGATCCCGGAAAACACGTCACTGAGGGTACTTTGCAAGGCCAGCCCGACGATGATCGCCAACGCACCGGACGTCGCCAGCACGCCCTTGACCGGCAGATCGAGCACATAGGCCAGGGCGGCTATGACCGCGATCAGGAAAATCACCGCACCGAGCAGATCCTGAAGCAATCGCCCGGTGTGCCCGACCCGTTGCATCATCACCGCGCCGATCAGCACGGTCAGGGTCCGCGCGCCGAACAACCACCAGCCGATCTGCAAACCGGTGGCCGCCAGATGCAAGGGTACGTTGTCAGCCCAGGGCGGCGGCTCCATCGGGTTCAGGCCTTCGTTGAACAACAGCAGGCTGAACAACGAAAAAATCACCACCCGTACCAATAGCCGCCAGGCGCTGCCAAGTGCACTGAGCAAGTACCACAACCCAAGATCGATCAGGATCAGCGCCATCGCGCAAATCAGCGGGTGTTCGGTGAGCAATGACAGCATCAAGCAACTCCAGCCAGGGCCAATAACGCGAAGATCGCATGGATTGGCCTCAGTGTAGGAGCATTTGATTTGGCGGGATGAACACCCTCCCAAAAACACCACAAAACCAATGTGGGAGCGGGCTTGCTCGCGAAAGCGGTATAACAGTCAACACATAGGTTGAAAGTTAAGCAGCCTTCGCGAGCAAGCCCGCTCCCACAGGGGGGATGAGTGATGCCGAAGTTACTTGCTGTTGGCCAGTGTGCTGTAGCTGGTCATCAGGTTGCGGTAATCCGGGATATGGTTGGAGAACAGCGTGCCCAACCCTTCGATGTCGTTGCGCCAGTCGCGGTGCAGTTCACAGGCCAGGCCGAACCAGGTCATCAGTTGCGCGCCCTGAGCGGTCATACGGTGCCACGCCGATTCGCGGGTCAGTTCGTTGAAGGTGCCGGACGCGTCGGTGACCACGAACACGTCAAAACCTTCGGCCAGCGCCGAAAGCGCCGGGAACGCCACGCACACCTCCGTCACCACACCGGCGATGATCAGTTGTTTCTTGCCAGTGGCCTTGATCGCCTTGACGAAATCTTCGTTGTCCCAGGCGTTGATCTGGCCCGGGCGAGCGATGTACGGCGCGTCCGGAAAGAGTGCCTTGAGTTCGGGCACCAGCGGTCCGTTGGGACCGGTTTCGAAACTGGTGGTGAGGATGGTCGGCAGCTTGAAGTACTTGGCCAGGTCAGCCAGCGCCAGCACGTTGTTCTTGAATCGATCCGGATCGATGTCGCGCACCAGAGACAACAGGCCCGCCTGATGATCGACCATCAAAACCGCGGCGTTGTCCTTGTCCAGACGCTTGTAGGAAGAAGTCATTGCAGTAGTCCTCGCATGTTATCGATGCCGATTGGAAATCGGCGTGGGGTAACCGGTTAGCGCTGGGAGTCCAGCGCTTCGTGTTCGTTCGCCACTTGCTGGGCCTTGAGGTAGCTCTCGATCAGCAACTGATAATGCGGCATGGCCTGGGCGTAGACAGCGGCCCACTGCTCGGCGTCCGGGCGGTTCCACGAGCCTTGCAGCTCAGAGAGCGTAGCCATGATGTCGATCGGCACCACCCCGGCCTGGGCCAGACGGGCAACGGTCAGATCAGTGGCCAGTTTCGAGTGGTTGCCGGAGGCGTCGACCACGGCAAACACCTTGTAGCCCTCATGCACGGCGGCGATGGACGGGAACGCCAGGCACACGCTGGTCAAGGTGCCGGCGATCACCAGGGTTTTCTTGCCGGTGGCTTTGACCGCCGCGTGAAACTCCGGGTTGTCCCAGGCGTTGATTTCACCTTTGCGCGCCACGTACTGCGCATGGGGCGCGGCCTCGTGGATTTCCGGGATCAACGGCCCGTTCGGCCCCTGGGGAACGGAAGCGGTGGTGATCACCGGCATCTTGAGCAGGGTCGCGGCCTTGGCCAGGGCAATGGCGTTGGCGCGCAATTGGGGCACGTCCATGTCCTTGACGATCTGGAACAGTCCGCTCTGGTGATCGATCAACAGCATTGCGCTGTCATTGGGGTCGATGGTCGGTTTCTGGCCGTTGAAGTTGGCCGCGTAGGCAGTGTTCATGTGCGTTTCCTCTTTCTTTTGGGCAACAGCCATCCCTGGCCTGAAAACCGGCCTACTCATCCTGTGTAGAGTCGGGTGTAAAAGCGTTGCGAACTAAGCGTGCATCCGGCCGAAGCGACCGGACTGGAAGTCGGCGAAGGCCTGGTGGATTTCTTGCTCGGTGTTCATCACGAACGGCCCGTGACCGACGATCGGCTCGTCAATCGGCTCACCGCTGAGCAACAACACCACCGCGTCTTCGCTGGCTTCGAGGCTCACCTGATCGCCCTTGCGGTCGAACAGGGCCAGTTGCCCCTGGCGCACCGATTCCAGGCCGTTGACCTGAACCGTGCCACGCAGAACCACCAGGGCGGTATTGCGCCCTTCATGCAGGTCAAGGGTGAGCAACTTGCCGGCATTCAAACGAATGTCCCACACGTCGACTGGGGTGAAGGTGCGCGCCGGGCCTTTGTGGCCATCGAACTCGCCGGCGATCAGGCGCAGGCTGCCGGCGTTGTCCTTCAAGGGGATGGCCGGGATGTCACGGTCGAGAATCGTCTGGTAGCCGGGGTCGGCCATTTTGTCCCTGGCCGGCAGGTTGACCCACAGTTGCACCATCTCCAGGGTGCCGCCGCTCTTGGCGAAACCTTCGGAGTGAAACTCTTCATGCAGGATCCCCGAGGCTGCGGTCATCCATTGCACATCGCCAGGGCCGATCTTGCCGCCACTGCCGGTGGAGTCCCGGTGCTCCAGTTCGCCCTTGTAAACGATAGTCACGGTTTCGAAGCCACGATGAGGATGCTGACCAACGCCACGCCGTTCGGTGGTCGGGGTGAATTCAGCGGGGCCGGCATGATCCAGCATCAGGAACGGGCTGATGTGTTTGCCCAGGTTGTCGTAGGAAAACAGCGTGCGAACCGGAAAACCGTCGCCAACCCAATGGGTCCGTGGACTGGTGTAGATACCGATGATGTTTTTCATGGTGTCTCCTGATGAGGTGAGTGAAGCCATGGACAAAGCTTAAAACCGTGACCTTTGCTGCGCTAGACTGCAAAAATCAGCTTTAGCGTTCTATTTGGAGAACGATGGTGGAAGACCTCAACACCCTCTACTACTTCACCCAAGTGGTGGAGCATCACGGTTTCGCCGCGGCCGGCCGGGCACTGGACATGCCCAAGTCCAAGCTCAGCCGACGCATTGCCGAGCTTGAAGAACGCCTCGGCGTGCGCCTGCTGCACCGCACCAGCCGGCATTGCTCCTTGACGGAAATCGGCCAGGCCTATTACCAGCGCTGCCTGGCCATGCGGGTGGAGGCGGAAAGCGCCGCCGAACTGATCGAACGCAATCGCTCCGAGCCTCAGGGCCTGGTGCGTGTCAGTTGCCCGACGGCGCTGCTCAATTCCTGGGTTGGGCCGATGCTGACCCGCTACATGCTCAAGTACCCGCTGGTGGAGTTGTTCATCGAGAGCACCAACCGCCGGGTCGACTTGATCCATGAGGGCTTCGACATTGCCCTGCGGGTACGTTTCCCCCCGCTGGAAAACACCGACATGGTGATGAAGGTGCTGGGCAACAGCACCCAGAGCGTGGTCGGCAGCCCGGCCTTTTTATCGCGCCTGTCGACACCGGCCTCCCCGGCCGACCTCAGCGGCTTGCCGAGCCTGCACTGGGGCGCGGCGCAACGTGAATATCAGTGGGAACTGTTCGGGGCCGATGGCAGCACCGCGATGATCCGGCATGCACCGCGCATGGTCACCGATGACCTGTTGGCCTTGCGCCATGCGGCGGTCGCCGGGATCGGCATCGTGCACCTGCCCAGTGTGGTGGTGCGCGATGAAATCGCTGCCGGGCAACTGGTGGAACTGGTGCCGGGCTGGGCACCGAAAAGCGGTGTCATCCATGCGATCTTCCCCTCGCGTCGGGGCCTGCTGCCTTCGGTGCGCACGTTGATCGATTTTCTTGGGGAGGAGTTCAGCCGCAGTGATATTGCTTAAGGGCGGGGTAAGGCTTTGGACCGAGTGATGGCTATCGCGAGCAAGCTCGCTCCCACATTGGATCTATATGCACCACAAATCCCCTGTGGGAGCGAGCTTGCTCGCGATGGCGCCAGACCAGACACCTTCAATACATCGGTCTGCCCCGATTCTTGACTTGCGGTAAACATTGCTTTGCCGCTCCAGCGGTTTTTCTCACGGATGCAGGCGCCGATACTGCCGCCCATTCCCACTGCAACCTCTGGAGTCTTCAATGTCTATTCCCGCTTTCGGCCTGGGTACCTTTCGCCTGCAAGGCCAGGTGGTCATCGATTCGGTGAGCACCGCCCTGGCGCTTGGCTACCGGGTGATCGATACCGCACAAATCTACGAGAACGAAGCCGACGTCGGCGAGGCTATCGCCGCCAGCGGCATCGCCCGGGAAGAGTTGTTCATCACCAGCAAGATCTGGGTCGCCAACCTGGCCGGTGATCGTCTGATCGACAGCTTGAAAGAAAGCCTGCGCAAACTGCAGACCGACTACCTGGACCTGACCCTGATCCACTGGCCGTCGCCGGACGATCAGGTGCCGGTCGAAGAGTTCATGAGCGCCCTGCTCGAAGCCAAACACCTGGGCCTGACCCGGCAGATCGGCGTGTCCAATTTCACCATCGACCTGATGAAACAGGCGATCGCCGCCACGGGTGCCGAGCACATCGCCACCCACCAGATCGAACTGCACCCTTACCTGCAGAACCGCGAGGTCGTCGAGTTCGCACGCAGCCAAGGCATCGGCATCACCTCGTACATGACCCTGGCTTACGGTGAAGTCCTCAAGGATCCGCTCATCCAGCAGATCGCCGAACGTCTGCACGCGACACCGGCGCAGGTCACCCTGGCCTGGGCCATGCAATCGGGTTACGCCGTGATCCCGTCTTCCACTCGCCGGGCCAACCTTGAAAGCAACTTGAAGGCTCGCGAACTGACCTTGAGCGAAGCCGACATGGCCTTGATCGCAACGCTGGATCGCGGCCATCGCTTGACCAGCCCGAAAGGCATCGCACCGAACTGGGATTGAGCCTCAATCCTGCTCGAGATGCCGGTCCAGGCGGGCCATGGCTTGCTGTAGCTGGTCGACGGCGTCGTCGATCAGTACCCCGCGACCGTCATTGCACGCCTGCTCCAGCTGTTCGCAACACTCGACCAGGGCAAGCGCTCGCACCATCAGCGCCCCGCCCTTGATCCGGTGTGCCAGTTCCTGCAAGCCCGGGCGATTGCCGCCGGCATGCAAGGCCAGTAAATGCACGCGATCCTCGCGGTTGCTCAGCGCCAGATCGCGCAACAGTTGATCGATCAGCTCACGGTCCACATCCGCAAAGCGCTCCAGCCCGCTCAAATCGAATTCGGCGACGCCTGGATCGTCGATTGCCGTTGAGGGTGCGCTGGAAAACCGCTGGGCGAGCCACGCCTGCAAATCCACCAGGCGAATGGGTTTGAACAGGCAATCGTCCATACCCGCGGCCTGGCATCGGACCTTCTCCTCGGCCTGCGCATTGGCGGTAAAGCCCAGAATCAGCGTCGCCGACAGCCCCTGCACCCGCTCTTGTTCACGTATTGCACCCGCCAATTCGTAACCACTGAGCACCGGCATGTTGCAGTCGGTGATGACCAGATCGAACCCTTGCCCGCGCCACTGTTCAAGCCCCTGCGCCCCGTCTTCAGCCAGCACCACGCGATGGCCCAGGTAGCTCAACTGCCGCGAGAGCAACAGGCGATTGGCCGGATAATCGTCGACCACCAGAATCGACAACGCCCGGGTCGTGAGCTGCGCCGGATCCAGGGGCTTGCCCCCCGCGGGTAACGCTTGCAGGGCGGGCAGCACCAGGCTGATGTCCACCCGCGTCCCATGCTCAGGCTGACTGTCGAGTTGCAACCGGCCCCCCATCATTTCGCACAGGGTACGACTGATCACCAGGCCCAGGCCGGATCCTTGCCGGGCGCTCTGCTGGCTGTTGCCCGCCTGCACGAACGGGCTGAACAGGCGTTGCTGGTCGAAAGCACTGATGCCGATGCCGCTGTCCTCGATCTGTACGCTGACGGCGAGGTGCGTCGGGGCTTGAGGCCGCACTCCCAGCGTCAGCTTCACCTGGCCTTCCCGGGTGAACTTGATCGCATTGCTCAGCAGATTGGACAGCACCTGTTTGAAGCGCGTGGGGTCGAGCATCACGTCACAGTCACTGTGTTCGTCGAGCTCGACCCGCCACTGCAGATTCTTCTGCACCGCCAGCCCTTCGAAAACCCGGCAGACCGACGTCACCAGCGCCTGCAGATTGACCCGCTCCGGCGTCAGCGACAAATGCCCGGATTCGATCCGCGCGACGTCCAGAATGTCGCCGATCAAATCCAGCAATTGTTGCCCGGCGTTGGACGCCACTTCGATGGCGGCGCGGTCGGTCTCCCCTTCATCGGCCCGTTTCAGCGCCAGTTCGAGCATGCCGATCAAGGCGTTCATCGGCGTGCGGATTTCATGGCTCATGGTGGCCAGGAACGTGGTCTTGGCCCGGTTGGCGTCGTCCGCCGCGTCCTTGGCTTCCTGCAGTTGTCCGAGCAATTGCTGACGCTGGCGAATCTGACGCCGCTGCCAGACGATCCCGGCCAACGCGAGCAACAGCAAGACACCCGCCACTGCAAACGCCTTCACGATCGCCTGCCGGTGTCGCAACCAGTAACTCTGCTCGACCATCGAGTCATAGCGCCAGGGCTGGGTCAGCTCGTCAATTTCTTCGGGAGGGATGCTCAACAGCGCCTTGTCCAGGATCGAATGCAACTCGGTGGCCTCGCGACTGGTCGCCAGGGTGCTTCGTGCAGGGTCGGTGCCCACGGTGCTGGTCACTTGCAGGCGATCGCGATACTGCCGGGAAATCAGGTAACGGGCGCTGATCAAGGAGTTGATGCCGCCGTGGGTCTTGCCTTGGGCGACCATTTCCATGGCGTCCGTCGACAATGGTGCATCCACCAGCTGGATCAGCGGGTAATGCTGGCGAAGGTACTCGCCGACAATGTTGCCCTGGGTCAGTGCCAGGGTTCGCCCTGCCATGTCATCCAGCGTCCTGGGGCTGTCCGCGGCCACGCGGGTCACCAGCACCGAAGGGCTGCTCAGGAACGCCCGGGTGAACAGCAATTGATCTTCACGCTGGGAACTGAGGCCGATACCGGCCAGCACATCGATCTGCCCGCTCCTGATGCCGGTCATCATCTCGGCTACCGATTTCATGCCCCGGATGTCGAATTGCAGGCCGGTGCGCAAACTGATTTTCGTCAGCACATCGACGCCAATACCGCGGAACTTGCCTTCGCTGTCGATAAATGAAATCGGCGGAATGCTTTCGTTGATCGCGACCCTCACCCGTGGGTGGCGTTCGAGCCAGCGTTGTTCGGCCACGCTCAATTGCAATGACTGGGTGCCGGGGATAGACACCCCGTTTGCCCCCCAACGACGCAGGATGTTCATTTGTTCATTGGTGGTGATGGCCGCCAGCGCCTTGTTGACGATGCGCAACAGCGAATCGTTGTCGCGGGCCATCGCAAAGGCAAAACGCCCGGACTCCATGGGCGAGAAGTCCGTCAGGTGTACGTTGTTCAGGTAATTTCTGCTGATCAGGTAATGGGCATTGATCGCATCGCCCAGGTAGACATCGGCCTGGCCGAAAGCCACGGCGCCCATCGCCGCCAATGTCGAAGGAAACAGCTGGACCTGCGCCCTGGAATAGAACTGTTGCACGCTGTATTCGGGCAGGTAGTGATACAGCATCACCAGCCGCTTGCCGGCCAGTGTCGGGTCGAGCACCGGAGGGAAATCGGTGCGCGTGACCAGCACCGGTTGATCGACCGCGTACGCGCTGGACATCTGTAACTGTGGATCTTCGGCTTCAAATCGATTGGCCGTTCCCAGCAGGTCTGCCTGCCCTTCCTTGATGGCCTGCACCGCGTCGGCCCGCGACGGATAACGTTGGACCTCAATGACGACGTTCAGCAATTGTTCGAGCAAGCCGGCGTAATCGGCTGTCAGGCCTTCGAATACCTTGCCCGCCGTGTTGAACTCGAAGGGGGGATAGTCCGGCGCCGAGACAGCCAGCACCAACCGGCCCTTTTGCTGTAGCCAGCGCGACTCGGTTTCCGACAACCTGACGCTCAGGCCTTCGACACTCGAGCGTCCCAAAAGGGTCAACGACTGTTGCGCACAGACCGTCGATGCCCAGAGAAGAAGGCCGATCAGCACCCCACCTGCCAGTCGTCGGAGTGCGTTCATTCAGATCAGATGATTGCGCAGGGCGAAATCCCTCAAGTGCACCGACGAGTTCACGTTGAGCTTGAGGGTGAGTCGGGTCTTGTAGGTACTGACGGTCTTGTAGCTCAGGTGCATGATCTCGGCGATTTCGAGGTTTTTCGACCCCCGGGCCAGGTACTGCAGGATGGTCAACTCACGATTGGACAGCCTGTCGATCAACTGCTTTTCGCTGCGTTGCAACTCCCCCATCGACACGGAACTGGAGGGAATCTGAGCGAAATAGGTGTAGCCGGCCATCACGCAATTCACCGCCGCCTTCAGGTCATCCAGGTCCTTGCTCTTGCAAACATAGGCAACAGCCCCGGCACGCATGCAGCGGTCCTGATAGAACTGGGCCTCCAGCGAGGTGAACACCACCACGCGACATCGCATCTTTTCGGTCTTGATACGGTCCATCACCTCAAGCCCCGCCACACCGGGAAGGCCCAGATCAAGCAGCACGACATCCGGTTGATGCTCCCGGATCAACGTCAGGACCTTATCGCCACGGCAGGCCTCGTAAATCCGCTTGAACCCTTCGCCCTTGAGTACGAGTTTGATCATGGAGCGAACCACCGGATGATCTTCCGCAATCAGTGCTGACTTCATGACATCTCCCGTGCAAACCAACACGATCGGGCAAAAAATGCCCTCCAGGCACCGCAGCGGTTGGACACAACGCTGCGCATAGACTTTTGCATGGAAGGCTGCAAAGAACTACCTGACAGAAATGACAGTTCCGACAAACGGTAGCCGACGATCGACAGCGCTCATCAGCTGCGTAATGCACACCAGGTCAGGCAGGGCAGTCCGGCTGACCTGGACGTTGCCCGCGACGAGCGGCAACGGCGTCTGCTGTTCATTGAAGATAAACGCGTGATGAACCTGCGGGTTGTCGGCAAAAAAACTCAACAGGTCCAGCCCTTCGCTGGCCATCGCCCCGTTGATAAGCACCAGGTCCAAAGGCTCGCAACCGTACTCCACCAGTGGCAGGAGCTCGTCGAGGCTCTGCACCGGTGCTACGCGAAAGTAGCCGAGCTGATTGAACAGTCGCTCGATCCGCAGGCGGTTGAAGTGCTGCGCATCGGCGATCAGGATGCGCAAGGATTTGTTCGGCATGGTGACCTCCAAAAGGATGTCGATTTCAAGAGGTCGCAAAGCCTACGGAAGACCTTCCTGGGTTTATGTAGGAATTTTCCTAAATAAAAGCCGGTTAGTCTGACGCTTGCCAGGGAAACCTTGGCCCTTACTCCGTGGTACTCGGACTCCAGAACGCCTGCACCACCAGGGTCGAGGTCGAAATCCGTGCCACCAGCGCATCCAGCTCATCACCATCGACCGAAGTGGTGGCCAGGGTGGCTTCGATTTCAATTTCATCCGTGCCGAAGGCGTGCACATCGACATCGCTGGCCGGGTAGTTACTGCGTTCCAGCTCGGCTTCGAGCAAGGCCAGCACGGCTTTCTGCTGCGTGCGTCGGGCAATGACATAGACGATGTTGGTGACCTCCGCCGAAATCACATCCAGCGGCTGACGGTTGATGTTGTTGACGATCGGCCGCAGCAAGGTGTTGGCCGCGAGCACAAACAAGGTGCCAAGCAACGCCTCGGCCAGCAGGTCGGCACCGGCGCAGGCACCGACTGCCGCCGAGGTCCAGAGCGTGGCGGCCGTGTTGAGACCGCGCACGTTGCCCTCTTCGCGCATGATCACCCCGGCACCGAGAAAGCCGATGCCGGAAACTACGTAAGCTACGACCCGCACGGCACCTTCGGCACCGGCGAGACGGTTGGCCATGTCGACGAAAATCGCCGCGCCCACCGCCACCAGCACGTTGGTGCGCAGGCCGGCGGTGCGCTGCCGGTACTGGCGTTCGAAACCGATCAGGCCACCGAGGATGAAGGCCGCGCTGAGGCTGACCAGGGTGTCGAGCAGGGAGGTCAGGTTGAGGTTGTTCAGTGCTTGCATGATGAATCCTTTGAAAAACACACGCTCCCACAGGGGTTGCGTTGATTGGCCAGCCTCGCGGCTTTATTGCCAGCCAAACCGGCGAATGTAGAACCCCTTCACCGCCTGGGTCAGCGCCATGTACGCCAGCAGGATCACCGGCAGGAACACGAAATACAGCGAAGGCAACGCCTGCAATTTGAAGTAATGGGCCAACGGTCCCATCGGCAGGAAAATCCCCATGGCCATGATCAGCCCGGTCATCACCAGCAAGGGCATGGCCGCGCGGCTTTGCAGGAACGGGATTTTCGGCGTGCGGATCATGTGCACGATCAGCGTCTGGGTCAGCAGCCCGACCACGAACCAGCCGGACTGGAACAGGGTCTGGTGATCCGGGGTGTTGGCATCGAACACGTACCACATCAAGGCGAACGTGGTGATGTCGAAGATCGAACTGATCGGCCCGAAAAACAGCATGAAGCGGCCGACATCCGCCGGCTGCCAGCGCTGCGGTTGCTTGAGCATTTCGTCATCGACGTTATCGAACGGAATGGCGATCTGCGAAATGTCATAGAGCAGGTTCTGCACCAGCAGGTGCATCGGCAGCATCGGCAGGAACGGGATGAACGCACTGGCCACCAGCACCGAGAACACGTTGCCGAAGTTCGAACTGGCGGTCATCTTGATGTACTTGAGCATGTTGGCGAAGGTCCGGCGCCCTTCCAGCACACCCTCCTCCAGCACCATCAGGCTCTTTTCCAGCAGGATGATATCGGCCGCTTCTTTGGCGATGTCCACGGCGCTGTCCACCGAAATACCGATGTCGGCGGTACGCAGGGCCGGGGCGTCGTTGATGCCGTCGCCCATGAAACCGACCACATGGCCGTTGCCCTTGAGCAGACGGACAATGCGCTCCTTGTGCGAGGGCGTCAGTTTGGCGAAGACGTTGGTGGTCTCCACGGCTTTCGCCAGTTCGGCGTCGCTCATGCGTTCGATGTCATTGCCCATCAGCAGGCCCTGCTGCTCCAGGCCGACTTCGCGGCAGATTTTCGCCGTCACCAGTTCGTTGTCGCCGGTCAGCACTTTCACCGCCACGCCATGGGCGGCCAGGGCCTTGATGGCCGGTGCGGTGCTTTCTTTCGGCGGATCGAGAAATGCCACGTAACCGATCAGCGTCAGTGCCTGTTCGTCTGCCAGGCTGTAGGTATCGCGGCCTTCGACCATTGGCCGTGCCGCTACCGCAACCACCCGCAGGCCCTCGGCGTTGAACGTGGCCGTGACCTGACGGATGCGCGCCAGCAGTTCTTCGGTCAAGGCTTCATCGACTTCGCCATGACGAACCCGCGAGCACACCGCCAGCACCTCTTCCACCGCGCCCTTGCAGATCAGCAAGTGCGGTTGATCGCGCTCGGCGACCACCACCGACATGCGCCGACGGGTGAAGTCGAACGGAATCTCGTCGACCTTGCGAAACGCCGTGCCGACTTTCAATTCACGATGGATTTCGACGTGTTCGAGCACCGCCACATCCAGCAGGTTTTTCAGCCCGGTCTGGTAGTAGCTGTTGAGGTAGGCCATTTCCAGCACGTCATCGGAGTCATGGCCCCAAACATCGACGTTACGCGCCAGGAAGATCTTGTCCTGGGTCAGGGTGCCGGTCTTGTCGGTGCACAGCACGTCCATGGCGCCGAAGTTCTGGATAGCGTCGAGGCGTTTGACGATGACTTTCTTGCGCGACAGGAACACCGCGCCCTTGGCCAGGGTCGAGGTGACGATCATCGGCAGCATTTCCGGGGTCAGGCCCACGGCGATCGACAGCGCGAACAGCAGCGCTTCGGTCCAGTCGCCCTTGGTGAAACCGTTGATGAACAACACCAGCGGCGCCATCACGAACATGAAGCGGATCAGCAGCCAGCTGACTTTGTTGACCCCGGTCTGGAACGAAGTCGGTGCCCGGTCGGTGGCGCCGACCCGCTGGGCCAGGGCGCCGAAATAGGTGCTGTTGCCGGTGGTAATGATCACCGCCATGGCCGTGCCGGATACCACGTTGGTGCCCATGAACAGGATGTTGTCCAGGTCCAGGGGATTGAGCGTGTCACGGTCCTGCTGGCGGGGAAACTTTTCCACCGGCATCGATTCGCCGGTCATGGCAGCCTGGCTGACGAACAGGTCCTTGGCGCTGAGCACCCGGCAATCGGCGGGAATCATGTCGCCGGCAGACAACACGATCAGATCGCCCGGCACCAGGTGCCTGATCGGCAATTCGATACGCTGCGCGCCGCGGTCCTCAAGGTCCCGGCGCATCACCGTGGCGGTGTTGCTGACCATCGCCTTGAGGGCATCGGCGGCCTGGTTGGATTTGGTTTCCTGCCAGAAACGCAGGAAGGTCGAGAGCACCACCATGGAGAAAATCACGACGGCGGCTTTCATGTCTTCGGTCAGCCAGGAGATGACCGCCAGCAACGTCAGCAGCAGGTTGAACGGATTCTTGTAGCAGTGCCACAGGTGCATCCACCAAGGCAGTGGTTGTTCGTGCTCGACTTCATTGAGGCCGAACTGCTCGCGCAAGGCATCGGCTTCAAGCTCGCTCAAGCCATCGGTGTGACTCCCCAGGGTGTTGAGCAATTGACCCGTGTCGCTGCCGGCAGCGGCCACCAGGGTTTGCGCCAGGCTGGGCGGGACTTCACGGCTGACCGTGGTGTCGGTGAAGGTTTCCAGCAACGCCAGGCTACGGAAGTGCCGGGCGATGTGACGGTTACGCAGGAAGCCTGCGAAGAATTCCTTGAGGTTAAGTTTCATGGCTGGTGCCCCTTTGGTCAGCCGGGAAACCGTCGAGCAGGCGGGTCCACGCCTCTTGCGCCGGAACAACCGGCAAAGCAAGGCCTGGCACGCCGGTCACGAATGACAGGCGTGTCGATAGAGCGGCGGCCACGACAACAAGTCGAAACCACGCACTGTTCAGCGTCGATGAGAGGGACGTCGGGACACGGCCAGGACGGGCCATGATCGGGATGCCGCTGCTCGCTTGTCGGCGAGACAACGGCACAGGAGACTGCGCGTTATCTTGCCGAGAAAATGCCGGTTACCGAGACCGGCCGACAACTGTCACTCGAACAAGTACCCACTGTGGGTCTCCGTAATGGATGAAAACGCGCGAAGCTTACGCCCCGAAGTTTGGAGAGTAAACCCGCTATAAAAGCTTGCCGGGGGGAATCGCGGGGTTCTTCAGGAAGGGTTCAGGATTGACTGTTTTGGGTGACTTCAGTGGCCCCATCGTCGGAACGCCGCCCGGACCAAGCTCGCTCCCACATTGGAATGCGGTTCCCTGTGGGAGCGAGCTTGCTCGCGATGGCGGCCTTTTAGTCGCCGCAGGACTCAGCTGGCAGTGGCCAACAACAAATCCACCACCGACCGGCCATGCCCGCGATGCTTGCCGTGTTCATACAGCGAGCCGGCAATCTCATCGGCACGAATCGGCAGGATCGACAGCAAGGTGTCGCTCAGCCCATGGCTTGCCTGGCAAAAGCCCTGCATGTAGAGGCCGGCCTTGCAGCGTTCATCGGTGATCAGTTTGTAGTTGCGGTCGACCTCGAAATCACCCAGGTACTCTTCGAGCGGTGCCAGCAACTTGCGGTGCATCTGCCGCTCGTAACCGGTGGCCAGCACCACAGCGTCGTAGTGACGCACCGAGACTTCGCCGGTGGCGTTGTTGCGCAACACCAGTTCGATGCCCCGTTCGTTGGCGGTGGCCTTTTCGATGGTGGTCAGGGTGCGGAACGCATGACGGGCGATGCCCGAGACCTTCTGCCGATAGAAGATGCCGTAGATTCGCTCGATCAGATCGATGTCCACCACCGAGTAGTTGGTGTTGTGGTACTCGTTCACCAGGCGCTCGCGCTCGCTGCTTGGCTGCTGGAACACCAGGTCGGTGAACTCCGGGGAAAACACTTCGTTGACGAAGGGGCTGTCGTCGGCCGGCTTGAGTGCCGAGCCGCGCAGGATCATGTCCACCTGCACCGACGGGAAGCTGTCGTTCAAATCGATGAAGGCCTCTGCCGCGCTCTGCCCGCCTCCGATGATCGCGATGCTCATCGGCCGGTTGTCCACGCACGGCTGCTTGGCCATCTGCGCCAGGTACTGGGAGTGATGGAACACCCGACCGTCATCCCTGAGTGCCTTGAATACCTCGGGAATACGTGGCGTGCCACCGGCGCTGACCACCACCGACCGGGTGGTGCGCACTTGCTGATGCCCGGTCGCATCGCGGGAAATCACCCGCAACGCCTCGACCTGATGGTTGTGCAGCACCGGCTCGATGGTCAGCACTTCTTCGCCGTAGCGGCTTTGCGCGGTGAACTGCCCGGCGACCCAACGCAGATAGTCGTTGTACTCCATGCGGCACGGATAGAAGGTGCCCAGGTTGATGAAGTCCACCAGGCGCCCGTGGGCCTTGAGGTAATTGACGAACGAGTAAGGGCTGGTCGGATTGCGCAGGGTCACCAGGTCCTTGAGGAAGGAAATCTGCAACTCGCTCTGGGTCACCAGGGTGTTGCCGTGCCAGCGGTAGTCGGCCTGCTTGTCGAGAAACAGTACATCCAGTTCGCCCTGGCTCGCCCCGCGTTCTTGCAGCGCGATGGCCAGTGCCAGGTTCGACGGGCCGAAACCGACGCCGATCAGGTCGTGAACGAGGGGCGATGCAATTGCCTGTGTCATTTCCAGTGTCCTCTGGATGTTCCCCTCAAAGACGGGGCATTGAACCTAAGTGACCTGACCCACCAAGGGCCGCACAACAGGTCGTCTGTTGAGTAGGAACGAGGACCGTGAAAAAAAATTTAACCGCGCAGGCTCACTGGGTGTCCCACTGTCGCATCCGTATACGGCAATGCTTCATGGCATTGACAATGTGCTTCTCGACCATTGCCCGGGAAATGCCCAGTTGCTCGGCAATTTGCGGATGGGACAGGCCTTCGATCTTGCGCAGCAGGAAACTCTCGCGGCACAACCTCGGCAACTCCGCCAGGGCACACTGGAGCATTTCCAGACGCTGGCCATGATCGAGCACGTTATGCGGCGAAGGGGTGAAATAGCGCTCTTCATTGTCGAGCACCTCAAGAGGTTCGGCCTGACGCAGGGTGTTGCGCCGATGGTCGTCGATAACCAGGTTGAGGGCGGTGCGATAAAGGAACGCCCGGGGCTGCTCGATCGGCGTATCACTGGAACGCTCCAGGACCCGCAGATAAGCGTCATGCACCACATCTTCGGCCACCTGACGGTTGCCCAGCCTGGCGTTCAGGAAACACACCAGTTCGCGATAGTAGTTTTCCAACATGACTCCCGTCCGCACGGGGGGTGCGGTTTCTGTCCTTGAGCCCTTTGCGTGACCGTTGAAATAAGCAGTGGCACGATAATGGCAGTTCGAGTCGCGTAATTTATAGTAATTCTCATATAGATTTAAAGTACTGCTTCAACTTGCCTGGTATTTAGTCACGAACCCTGTAGGAGCGAGCTTGCTCGCGAAGGCATCAAGGACAACGTGTTGACCCAGACGGCACGCGTTATCGTTGACGTCCATCGCGAGCAAGCTCGCTCCTACATTAGTTTGTGTCAGCACCTAAATTCCCCGGCGCTTTCTACGTTTACAGGACAGCTCCCCGTCCCTGTCCGGCCCTGCCGGCAGCGTTCAGCCATCGACCTGCTGCTGAACGACGGGCCGATTTCCTAGGCCGGAACCCTGCATGAAACGTCCCCGACAGACCCGACGCGCCCTGCTTGCAGCATTTTGTCTGATCCCCGTGGTAGCCGTCGCCGCCTGGCAGTTCATCCCGCCGGGCCGCGACGGGCTCGTCACCGTTCAGGTCAGCCGCACCGACATTGAAAGCAGCGTCACGGCATTGGGCACCCTGCAACCGCGGCGCTATGTCGACGTCGGCGCCCAGGCCTCCGGGCAGATCCACAAGATTCACGTGGAAGTCGGCGACGTGGTCAAGGAAGGCCAGTTGCTGGTGGAAATCGACCCGTCCACGCAACAGGCCAAACTCGATGCCGGGCGCTTCTCCATCGAAAACCTCAAGGCGCAGCTGCAGGAGCAGCGAGCGCAGCACGACTTGGCCCGGCAGAAACACCAACGTCAACAGAACCTCGCCGCCGGCGGCGCCACCCGAGAAGAAGACGTGCAGACCGCCCAGGCCGAACTGCGCGCCACCCAGGCACGGGTCGACATGTTCCAGGCGCAGATCCGCCAGGCCGAAGCCAGCCTGCGCAGCGATCAGGCGGAGCTCGGCTACACGCGGATTTATGCGCCGATGGCCGGCACCGTGGTGGCGCTGGATGCCCGGGTCGGCCAGACCCTCAACGCCCAGCAGCAAACGCCGCTGATCCTGCGAATCGCCAAGCTGTCGCCGATGACCGTGTGGGCCGAGGTCTCGGAGGCCGACATCGGCCACGTCAAACCCGGCATGCACGCCTGGTTCACCACCCTGAGCGGCGGCACCCGGCGCTGGACCAGCACCGTGCGGCAAATCCTCCCCGTTCCGCCCAAGCCGCTGGACCAGACCAGCCAGGGCGGCGGCAGCCCCGCCAGCACCAGCAAAAGCGGGAGTGCCCGCGTGGTGCTGTACACCGTATTGTTGGACGTCGACAACGCCGACAACGCCTTGATGGCGGAAATGACCACCCAGGTATTTTTCGTCGCCAATCAGGCGCAGAACGTTCTCACCGCGCCCATCGCCGCCCTGCAGGCAGGCCCGCAGACAGACCAGCAGACCGCGCAAGTGGTCGCCAGCAACGGCAGCATCGAGCAGCGCAACGTGCGCACCGGCATCAGCGACCGCCTGCGGGTACAGATCCTCGATGGCCTGCAGGAAGGCGATCACCTGTTGATCGGCCCGGTCGACGGGAGTGGCGGCTGAATGCACACGCCCCTGATCGACCTTTCGGACATCCGCAAAGCCTACGGCGGTGGCGACGCACCTGAAGTCCATGTGCTGCGCGGCATCGACCTGTCGATCCATGCCGGGGAGTTCGTGGCAATCGTCGGCGCTTCCGGCTCCGGCAAATCGACGCTGATGAACATCCTCGGCTGCCTCGACCGCCCGACCTCGGGCGAATACCGCTTCGCCGGGGAAAACGTCGCGGCGCTGGACAGTGACGAACTGGCCTGGCTGCGTCGTGAAGCCTTCGGTTTTGTGTTCCAGGGCTACCACCTGATTCCCTCCGGTTCGGCCCAGGAAAACGTCGAGATGCCGGCCATCTACGCAGGCACCCCAGCCGCTGAACGCCACGCCCGCGCCGCCGCCCTGCTCGACCGTCTCGGCCTGGCTTCGCGCACCGGCAACCGCCCCCATCAACTCTCCGGCGGGCAGCAGCAACGGGTGTCGATTGCCCGCGCATTGATGAATGGCGGCCACATCATCCTGGCTGACGAACCCACCGGTGCCCTCGACAGCCACAGCGGCGCCGAGGTCATGGCCCTGCTCGACGAACTGGCCAGCCAGGGCCACGTGGTGATCCTCATCACCCACGACCGCGAAGTGGCGGCCCGGGCCAAGCGCATCATTGAAATTCGCGACGGCGAGATCATCAGCGACAGCGCCCGGGACAATCCCACCGCGCAAAACTCTGCCAACCCCGGCGCCCTGCAAGCCGTCGATTTGCGCAAGCGCCTGAGCGAAGGCGCCGAAGCCACCGGCGCCTGGAAAGGCGAATTGGTCGATGCCGTGCATGCGGCGTGGCGAGTGATGTGGATCAACAAGTTCCGCACCGCGCTGACCTTGCTCGGCATCATCATAGGCGTGGCCTCGGTGGTGGTGATGCTGGCCGTGGGCGAAGGCAGCAAGCGCCAGGTGATGGCGCAGATGGGCGCGTTCGGTTCCAACATCATTTACCTCAGCGGCTCGGCGCCCAACCCGCGCACGCCCATGGGCATCGTCACCCTCGATGAGGTCGCCGCGATTGCCAGCTTGCCCCAGGTGATGCGGATCATGCCGGTCAACGGCCAGGAGGCCGGGGTGCGCTTTGGCAACCTTGATCACATGAGCTACGTCGGCGGCAACGACACCAACTTCCCGGCGATTTTCAACTGGCCGGTGGTCGAAGGCAGCTACTTCACCCACGCCGATGAACAGAACGCCGCGGCGGTCGCGGTGATCGGACACAAGGTGCGGACCAAATTGCTCAAGGACGTGGCCAACCCGATCGGCCAGTACATCCTGATCGAAAACGTCCCCTTCCAGGTGGTCGGCGTGCTCGCGGAAAAAGGCGCTAGCTCCGGCGACTCCGACAGCGACGACCGTATCGCCATCCCCTACTCCGCCGCGAGCGTGCGCCTTTTCGGCACCCACAATCCCGAGTACATCGCCATCGCCGCCGCCGACGCGCGCAAGGTCAAGGAAACCGAAAAAGCCATCGAGCAACTGATGCTGCGTCTGCACGACGGCAAGCGCGATTTCGAACTGACCAACAACGCGGCGATGATCCAGGCCGAGGCGCGCACGCAAAACACCCTGTCGCTGATGCTCGGCTCGATTGCGGCCATTTCGCTGCTGGTGGGCGGGATCGGCGTGATGAACATCATGCTCATGACGGTGCGCGAGCGGACTCGCGAGATCGGTATCCGCATGGCCACCGGTGCCCGCCAGCGCGACATCCTGCGCCAGTTCCTCACCGAAGCGGTGATGCTCTCGGTGGTGGGCGGCCTCACCGGGATTGCCCTGGCGCTGATCGTCGGTGGCGTGCTGATTTTCAGCGAAGTCGCTGTCGCGTTCTCCCTGATAGCGGTGCTGGGTGCCTTCGGCTGCGCCCTGGTCACCGGTGTCGTTTTCGGCTACATGCCGGCCCGCAAGGCTGCCCGACTCGACCCGGTCACGGCCCTTACCAGTGAATGATCGATTGATGAAGCCGCCACTCAGTGTGTTAACCCTGTGCCTGTTGCTCGGCGCCTGCGGCACCCCGCCACAGCGCCCCGACAGCGGCGTCCAGCCGCCGGCTGCCTGGCAATCCCGGCACACCGCAGGCGCTGTCCATGACAACCAGCAATGGTGGAACCGCTTCGGCAGCCCGCAACTGGGTCGCCTGATCGAACAGGCGCGGCTCGGCAGTTACGACCTGGCCGCGGCCATCGCCAGAGTGCGCCAGGCCCAGGCCGACACGGTGATTGCCGGCGGCTCGCAACTGCCCGAAGTCAAGGCAGGGGTCAACGCTAATCGCCAGAAATTGCTGCGCGGCAGCGGCTACAGTCAGCTCGATGCCGACAGCGATAACGACGCCGTCGACTACTTCACGGCGAACCTGGTTGCCAGCTACGAAATCGATTTCTGGGGTGGCCAGCGGGCCAGCCGCGACAGCGCGCAATTCAGTCTCAAAGCCAGCGAGTTCGATCAGGCCACCGTGGAACTGACGTTGCTCAGCGGTGTGGCCAACGGTTACGCGCAAGCCTTGTCGTTGCAGGAGCAGAGCCGCATCGCCGAGTTGAATCTGGCCAATGCCCAAAGCGTGTTGAAACTGGTGCAGACCCGTTTCGATTCGGGTTCGGCCACAGCCCTGGAACTGGCACAGCAAAAAAGCCTGGTGGCGGCGCAGCAACGCCAGCTGCCGCTGGTGCAGCAACAGGCCGAGGATGCACGGATCAGCCTCGCCGCCCTGCTCGGCCGCCCGGTTCAGGCGCTGTCGCTGGGGCAGGAACGCTTCGATCAACTGACCTGGCCTGCGATTGACGCCGGGATACCCAGCCAGTTGCTCAGCCGCCGTCCGGACATTGCCCGGGCCGAGGCGCAACTGGCCGCGGCCCAGGCCGACGTCACCGTCGCCCGGGCCGCGATGCTGCCGACCGTGACCCTCACCGCCGAAATCGGCTCTGGTGCCGACCGGGCCGACGACATCCTGCGCAGCCCCTTCTACAACCTCACCGCCGGGCTGCTTGCGCCGGTGTTCAACAACGGCCGCCTCGGCGCCCAGCGCGACAAGGCCACGGCGCGTCAGCAAGAACTGCTGGAAACCTACCGCGGCGCGATCATCAACGGCTTCGCCGACGTCGAAAAAGCCCTCAACAGCATTCGCGGACTGGATGAACAGCGCGGGTGGCAGAGTGAAGAACTGAGCCAGGCGCAGACCGCCTTCAATATCGCGCAAAGCCGTTATCAGGCCGGGGCCGAGGATTTGCTGACGGTGCTGGAGACCCAGCGCACCTTGTACGCTGCGCAGGATTTGAACGTGCAGCTGCGGTTGTCGCGGATGCAGGCGAGTATTGCCCTGTACAAGGCTTTGGGTGGGGGGTGGCAGGTTCTTTAGTCGTGGCGCCTGTCAGGACGCCATCGCGAGCAAGCTCGCTCCCACAGGTTATGCGTCGTGCCCGGATCATGCGGCAAATACAAAACCCTGTGGGAGCGGGCTTGCTCGCGAAGGGGCCGGCACATCCAACATCAACATTGCCTGACAGGACGCCATCGCGAGCAAGCTCGCTCCCACATTTGACCCTGGTCGCACTC
Organism: Pseudomonas jessenii; assembly: GCF_002236115.1. Classification (GTDB taxonomy): domain Bacteria; phylum Pseudomonadota; class Gammaproteobacteria; order Pseudomonadales; family Pseudomonadaceae; genus Aquipseudomonas; species Aquipseudomonas jessenii. Next base: position 405,963 of record NZ_NIWT01000007.1, read on the forward strand.
AAATTTTGTGGTCACTGAAGATCCCCTGTGGGAGCGAGCTTGCTCGCGATTGAACGATAACGCGGTATCAAGCCTGGCTTTGTTTAGCCTTCAGATTGCGCGCATACCACGGCCGCTGCGGCACTTTGCGGAACAAATCCTTCAGTTTCGTCTCGTCCTCGCCAAAGGTAATGCGCAACGCCAGCTTCATGGTTTCCGGGTCCATTTCCACTGACTTGCCGGCCTGCAACCCCGGTGTGGTGCTGCAACCGTGGGTGCTCGGGCCGAGCCAAGGGTCGTCGATCTCGACCCAGCGTCCCGGCGCGAACCATTGCACGCCGTTGACCTGCAGCCGACTGACCTGCCCCGGATGAAAACGCTTGTGGGCGCGGAACCAGTCCTCCAGGCGATCGTCGATCCAGCCATGGAAATGCCAGAACACCGGGCTGACATGGGAAGAAAACGGGTCGCCGAGAAAGTCGTTTTCCGGTGCAAACCAGCGCGCGGAAAAGTCCGCCGGATCCCGGGCGAACGGCACCGGCTGACCGTTGGACGGATCACGCGGCACCGAAGCCCAGCGCATGTGCAGCCAGTCGTGCAGGCCCAGTTCGACCTCCGAGCCGAACTGGCCGAGGGTCAGCGTCGACAGGTAACGCGGATCGCGGTAGCGGGATTCCCAGACCTGGAAATTGCTGTGATACGTCTCGCCGGTCTTGATGTCGCTGACCCATTGCGTGTACTCGTCATCGTCCTCGGCCCGCCAGGTCGGCGGCAGCGCGGTACCATCGTGATTGTCGAAGTAACGCGCAAAGCCAAGCCGGTCCCGCGCCAGCTCCGGTTGCGGCAACGGGAAGTGCGTCCAGGACGGCAGGTCCTGCATCGAACGCGCGGTGCCGAGCATGTGCCGGTGCATGAAGAAAAAGTCCACGCCAGAACCGTTGCGATCCTTGCGCACACCTCGGGCATCGCGCTCCTGGTCCCGCGGTCCGGGTTGCCAGCCGAGCCCGCGCAAGGCGCCGCGCTGGTCTTCGGACAGCTTGTGCCACTTGTCCCGGGAGGCATGCCAGAGCTGGTGGAACAACCGGTGCTCCGGCGATACCAGCCAGGCGAGCAGGGTCGGATTGAGGCCGGCGCGCTCGCGAGCTTCAGGGAATACCCGTTTGACGGCGATGAAGCGATTGTCCTGGGCGGTCAGCATCAGTGGCCGATTCAGGTCCAGCACACGTCCACTGAGACTGCCGCTGCCAGCATTGCCGAAACCGGCCCAGACCTCGTCCAGGGTCATGTCGAACTCGTAATCGCAACAGCCGCTGGCGCCCAGCAGACGCCAACCCAACTGCTTCGGGTTGGCCCCGGACAGATCGCCGAGCACTCGGTAACGGGGCGCTTCGGTGGAACGCAAACGCTCGGCGGTGTCGAGATAACCACTGACACCGCGCCCCTTGTGGCCGATGTCGAGGAACACTTCCAGGCCTTCGAGGGGCAAACCTTCGATACCGGCGTCACGACCTTCGAAACGAATCTGCCAGACCCCGCGCAAGGTATCCGCCAAGCGTTGGCCGGCAACATCCGCCACCTCGAACGAAGCTTCGCCGGGGGTGATCGTCGGGTCCGGCCTGGTCAGTTCGCGATGCCCGTAATACACCGCCGGCACGGCGGCACCGGTCAGCGCCAGACCCGCGAGGAACCATCGTCGAGAAATCGTCATTGCCCTACCTGTGTCAGCCATGGAGCAGGCTTTATCCAAGCTAGAACGTTTGTTGCCCGCATAAATTTAAAAGCATCGCGAGCAAGCTCGCTCCCACACTGGATCTATGTCGCACTGAAGATCCCTGTGGGAGCGAGCTTGCTCGCGATGAGGCCATCAGCCGCGCTAAATTTTCCGGTCAGCCACTCGTTCCCCCCAGATAGCAAAGGCCCCAGCGCCTGATCCGGGGCGGCGAACCTGACTGAGACGGCAATGACAAAATTACGTTCGAAAAAGGCTCTTTTCATCGGCCTGCCGCTGGCCCTGGCGATCAGCGCGGGTGCAGGCTTCGCGGCCTGGGATCACTGGTTCAGGGACAACCCCGGCTACCCGGTCAAGGTGATGAAACAGGCCGAGCAACTGCAGGAACGCATCCTCTCGTTCGACAGCCACATCACCGTGCCCATGGATTTCGGCACCGCCGGCAACGAAGTCGACAAGGATGGTGAAGGCCAGTTCGACCTGGTCAAGACCGGTCGCGGGCGTCTGTCCGGGGCGGCGCTGACGATTTTCGGCTGGCCGGAGATCTGGAACGGTCCCAACGCGCCCCATCGCCCTACCGCCGGCTTCGTCGACGAAGCCCGCTTTGAGCAGGAAACCCGCTACAAGATCATCAGCGCGATGGTGCGTGACTTCCCCAATCAAGTGGCCATCGCCTACACCCCCGACGACTTGCGCCGCCTGCACGGCGAAGGCAAGTTCGCGGTGTTCATCAGCATGCTCAACGCCTACCCGCTGGGCAATGACCTCAATGCGCTGGACAAGTGGGCTGCGCGCGGCATGCGCATGTTCGGCTTCAGCTACGTGGGCAACAACGCCTGGGCCGACTCGTCGCGGCCACTGCCGTTCTTCAACGATTCCCGGGATGCCTTGGGCGGGCTGTCGGACATCGGCAAGCAAGCGGTGCATCGCCTCAACGACCTGGGCGTGATCATCGATGTGTCGCAGATGTCGACCAAGGCCCTGGAGCAAGTGGCGCAACTGAGCCGCACGCCGATGGTCGCCTCCCACTCGGCACCGCGCGCCCTGGTGGACATCCCGCGCAACCTCAGTGACACGGAAATGCAATTGATCAAGCACAGCGGCGGCGTAGTGCAGGTCGTCGGTTTCCCCACCTATATCCGTCCGCTGAGCCAGGCCACCCAGGACAAACTCAACGCCCTGCGCGCCCGTTTCGACCTGCAACCGCTGCAAGGTCTGGAGATGGCATTGATGCCCGGCGACCCGGTGATCACCGTCTGGCCCGAGCAGCGTTTCGGCGAGTACGCCAGCCAGCTCTATTCGATCCTCGACGAAGAACCCAAGGCCACCCTCAAGGATTACGGCGATGCAATCGACTACACAGTGAAAAAAATCGGCATCGACCACGTCGGCATCAGTTCCGACTTCAACGACGGCGGCGGCCTGGACGGTTGGAAAGACGTCAGCGAGGCCCGCAACGTGACCGCCGAACTGATCAGCCGCGGCTACAGCGACGCCGACATCGCCAAGCTCTGGGGCGGCAACTTCCTGCGGGTCTGGGACCAGGTGCAGAAGTCTTCCCGGCCTGTCGTAAAAAACTGATTTTTCCTTTTGCCAAAGCGAACCGAATCCATGACCAACCGTCGTTCATTCCTCAAGCAGGCCGGCATTCTGGCGGCCGGCATTCCCCTGGCCTCCGCCGTGAGCCTGCCAGCACGGGCCGACAGCCCCGCGCCGTTGCCCAAGGACAAATGGGACCAGTTGCGCCAACTGTTCACGCAGGACCCGAACTACCTGCACTTCGCCAACTTCCTGGTGACCTCGCACCCGCTGCCTGTGCGTGAAGCCATCGAGATGCATCGCGCCAATCTCGATCGCAACCCGGGCCTGGCCATGGACTGGCATCGCGGCGAAACCGAACGCCGCGAAGAAGAGGTGCGCGTGTGGGCCGGTCGCTACTTGAAGGCCAAGCCGTCGCAGATCGCCCTGACCGGCAGCACCACCGAAGGCCTGGCGATGGTCTACGCCGGTATCCACGTGCGCCCGGACCAGGAGATCCTCACCAGCGAACACGAGCACTACGCCGCCAACAGCGTGTTCGAATACCGCACCCAAAAGGACGGCACCCAGGTTCGCAAGATCAAATTGTTCGAAGACCCGTACAAGGTCTCGACCGCCGAAGTGCTGGCCGCGATTGAACGCAACATTCGCCCCGAAACCCGTGTACTGGGCATGACCTGGGTGCATTCCGGCAGCGGCGTGAAGCTGCCCATCGGCGAGATCGGCAAACTGGTGGAGCAGAAAAACCGTGGCCGCGCCGACAAGGACCGCATCCTCTACGTGATCGATGGCGTACACGGTTTCGGTGTGGAGAACGTCGACTTCCCGGACATGCACTGCGACTTCTTCATTGCCGGCACCCACAAATGGATGTTCGGCCCACGGGGCACGGGGATCATCTGCGCCCGCTCCGACGAGCTCAAGGACGTGACCCCGACCATCCCGACCTTCTCTGAAGCCACCCAGTTTTCCACCGTGATGACCTACGGCGGCTACCACTCGTTCGAACACCGCTGGGCACTGACCGAAGCTTTCAAATTGCACCTGGAGCTGGGCAAGGCCGAGGTCGCGACGCGCATTCACGACATCAACAGCTACCTGAAGAAACGCTTGCAGGCACACCCGTCGGTGGAGCTGGTCACGCCGCTGTCGCCGGAGTATTCCGCCGGTTTCACCTTCTTCCGCATCAAGAACCAGGACTGCGACGAAGTCGCCAACTTCCTGATGGATCAGCGCGTGGTGTGTGACGCCGTGGACCGTGATGTCGGGCCGATCATTCGTGTGTCGCCGGGGTTGCTCAATACCCAAGCGCACATCGACAAGTTGATGGAACTGATGGCCAGCAAGCTCTGAACCGCCGATTCCCTTTAGCGAGAACCCTTATGAAAAACATCCTGAACAGGGGGCGTTCCAAAGGCCTGGGCGCCCTGATGCTGCTGGCATTGCTCGGCAGTGCCATGCCCGGCCTCGCCCAGGCGTATACGGCGCCGCTGCCGGGCAAGGTCTTCAAGGATTGCCGTAACTGCCCGGAAATGGTCGTGCTGCCCGCCGGCACATTCACCATGGGCACCCCGGAAGACGAAGTCGGCCGTGAGCCTGATGAAGGCCCGATGCATGAGGTGACGTTCGACAAGCCGTTCGCCATGAGCCGCTACCAGATCACCGCTGGCGAATGGGACCAGTACCTCAAGGAAACCGGAATCACCCTGCCCGATGGCGACACCCGCCCCGGCCGCGAGTGCATCAACAGCAAGCCGCGTTATCCACAGAGCCCGCGCCAGCCGGCAGTATGCATGAACTTCGCCGAGGTCAGTGCCTACGTCGCCTGGCTGTCGATGAAGACCGGCCAGCACTACCACATCGTCAGCGAGGCCCAGCGCGAATACGCCGCCCGCGCAGGGGCAACGGGACCCTTCCCCTTCCCGTTCGACCCCGGCACCGAGTACAGCATCGCCACCCACGCTAATACCTACGGCCCCACCGATGGCTACAGCTACAGTTCACCGGTCGGCAGCTACCCGCCCAACGCCTTCGGCATGTACGACATGCACGGTAACGTCTACGAGTGGATCGCCGACTGCTACCACCCGGACTACGTCGGCGCTCCCACCGATGGCAGCGCCTGGACCGAACCGAACTGCGACACCCTGCGCATCCGTGGCAACGACTGGGGCGAAGCACCGGTGTTTTCCCGCTCGGGTAACCGCAATGACATCGACCCGCAAACCCGTGGCGACTGGATTGGTTTCCGCGTCGTACGCACTCTCTGACCTCCCTCTCCCCTTGTGGGAGCGAGCCTGCTCGCGAAAGCGGTCTGCCTGCCAAAATAGAAGCTGACTGATAGTCCGCCTTCGCGAGCAGGCTCGCTCCCACACTGCTTTGTGCCCTGTCAGCGAACCGAGCCCCGCCACCTGTCTCCCACCGTTTAAATTAAGCCCTTCACCAGACGTTCTACTGGGTATCTGCCTTACGACCCAAGGAACTGTCTGCCATGACCCAGCCTACCCGAGGCGCCATCGGCGAATTACTGGCCCTGTTGAAACCGTTTCGACTGATCGTCGCCGCGTCCATTTTCCTGGGCATGGTGGGTGGCCTGAGCGTGACGGTGTTGCTGGCCACCATCAACAACGCGCTGCATTCGCCGCACGGCCTGACCCAAGGCGTGGTCGCGCTGTTCGGCGGCCTGTGCCTGCTGGCTCTGGGCAGTTCGATCTGCTCCGACATCGGCACCAACTATGTTGGCCAGCACATCATTGCCAGGCTGCGCAAAACGCTGGGGGAGAAAGTCCTTTCGGCGCCCATCGAGCAGATCGAGCGCTACCGCAGCCACCGGCTGATCCCAGTGCTGACCCACGACGTCGACACCATCAGCGACTTCGCCTTCGCCTTCGCGCCGCTGGCGATTTCCCTGACCGTAACCCTTGGCTGCATGGGTTACCTGGCGATGTTGTCGTGGCCGATGTTCCTGATGATGGTGCTGGCAATTGCCATCGGCACCGGCATCCAGTTCTATGCGCAGGGCAAGGGCATCCAGGGTTTCATGGCCGCCCGCGATGCCGAAGACGATTTGCAAAAGCACTACAACGCCATTGCCGGCGGTGCCAAGGAATTGCGCATCCACCGCCCGCGCCGCCAGCGCATGTTCGTCAAGGGCATCCAGGGCACCGCCGATTTCATCTGTAACACCCAGGTGCGTTCGATCAACACCTTCGTGATCGCCAAGACGCTGGGCTCGATGCTGTTCTTCGTGGTCATCGGCCTGGCCCTGGCCCTGCAATCGTTCTGGCCGAGCGCCGACCAAGCGGTGATGAGCGGTTTCGTGCTGGTGCTGCTGTACATGAAAGGCCCGATCGAGCATCTGGTCAGCACCTTGCCGATCGTGAGCCGGGCGCGGATTGCCTTCCGCCGCATCGCCGAGCTGTCGAGCCAGTTTTCCTCGCCCGAGCCGCACCTGTTGCTCAACGACAACGGCATCCGGCCAACCGTGGTCGACCGCCTGCAACTGAACAATGTCAGCTACGCCTTCCCCGCCGCACCGGGCAGTGACGCGTTTCGCCTGGGCCCGGTGAACCTGACCATCGAGCAAGGCGACATCATTTTCATCGTCGGCGAAAACGGCTGCGGCAAGACCACCCTGATCAAGTTGCTGCTGGGCCTCTACGCGCCGCAACAGGGTTCGATCCTGCTCAACGGCCAGGGCATCGATGCGCACAATCGCGACGACTATCGCCAATTGTTCACCACGATTTTTGCCGATTACTACCTGTTCGATGACGTGGTCCAGGGCGACCAGCACATCCCCGAAGATGCCAACGCCTACCTGCAACGGCTGGAGATCGCGCACAAGGTCAGCGTCAGGGACGGCAGCTTCACCACCACCGACCTGTCCACCGGCCAGCGCAAGCGCCTGGCGCTGGTCAATGCCTGGCTGGAAGAACGCCCGGTGCTGGTGTTCGACGAATGGGCCGCCGACCAGGACCCGACCTTCCGCCGCATCTTCTACACCGAGCTGCTGCCGGACCTCAAACGCCTGGGCAAAACCATCATCGTCATCTCCCACGACGACCGTTATTTCGATATGGCCGATCAACTGGTGCGCATGGAATCGGGCCGGGTCGTCACCGAGCGCGCAACCGCCTAAGCGCCGTGGCCGCACGCAAATCCTTGTTTTTTGAAGTTTGTTTTCCGGTTTAGCCAAAGTGGTCCGTCTAATAATAATTATCATTAACTAAAAAACTGCACACACTATTCTGGAGCGATTCGAGCAATGCAAAGCCTTACTCTGTCCCGCGCACCCTTGGCGTTAGCCATCGAACGGCAAAAGAAATTCCGAACGGTCGTGCCGGGCGCGCTGCTGACCCTGTTGCTGCTGGGTACGTCCCAGGTCGAAGCAGCCCCGGTGAACGTCAATGTACCGGCTCAGTCGCTGGCCAGTGCATTGCGCCAACTGGGCCAGCAGACCAACCTGCAGATTCTCTACAGCCAGGACATGGTCAACGGCATCAAGTCCACGGCGGTGTCCGGCAACATGGAACCGGAACAGGCACTGAAAACCTTGCTGCTGGGGAGCGGCATCAATTTTCAGTTGAATGGCAACACCGTGTCGCTGGTGCCATCGGCCGGTGACTCCAGTGCATTGCAACTGGGTGCGACGTCAATCACCGGCGTGGCGCTGGGGCCGACCACCGAAGGCTCGCACTCCTACACCACCAATGAAGTCACCATCGGCAAAGGCAACATCAAGCTCAAGGACATCCCGCAGTCGGTGTCCGTCGTCACGCGCCAGCGCATGGACGACCAGAACCTGAACAGCCTGCAGGACGCCATGCGTCAGGTCACCGGCGTGACCATCAAGACCTACAACTCCGGCTCCAGCCTCAATGACGTCTACATGCGTGGCTTCCTCGTCGACCAGGTGCAGGTCGACGGCGTCTCGCAGCCCACCGGCCAGGGCGACATGGCCACCAGTTTTGACCTGGCGATGTACGACCGCATCGAAGTGCTGCGCGGCCCGTCGGGCCTGTACCAGGGCGCGGGCGAACCCGGCGGTACGATCAACGTGGTGCGCAAGCGCGCCCTAAGCAAATTCGCCCTCGGTGGCGAGCTGGCCGCCGGCTCTTACGATCGCTACCGTTCTTCGGTGGATGTCACCGGCCCGTTGAACGATCAGGGCACCGTGCGCGGTCGTTTCATCACCGCCTACGAGAACAACCAGTCTTTCGTCGACTACGCGCAGAACGAACGCCCGATGGTCTACGGTCGCCTGGAATTCGACCTCGACCCGGCCACCACCCTGTCGGTCGGCGGCGCTTACCAGAAGAACAACTCCACCCCGGCCTTCGGCCTGCCGGCCTACGCCGACGGCTCATTGCTCGACGTGCCGCGCTCGACCTTCGTCGATGCCAAGTGGAACACCCTCAACGAAAAAGTCTGGGAATCCTTCGCCGAACTCGACCACGAACTGGACAACGGCGGTCAGTTCAAGACCACCCTGACCTACCGCGATGCCGAAACCCCGGAGCGTAACTTCACCTGGGCCGACGGCGCGGTCGACCCGGCCACCGGTGACAGCTGGGCCGTGGCCTACGACTACTACACCCACATCAAGACCGTCGGCGTCGACAGCTTTGTCACCACGCCGTTCGAGTTCGCCGATCGCCGACACGAGTTCACCGTGGGTGCCGAGTACCAGCACCTGGACAAGGATTTCACCTACGGCGGCGGCGAGTACTTCCCGATCAACGTGTGGAATCCGGGCAGCATCGACATTCCCCGCAACGACTATGCGCACGTCAATGGCAACTGGTCCAAGTCCGATCAGTACGGCGTCTACACCCGCGCCAAATTCAACGTCACCGACTGGCTCGATGTCATCGGCGGCAGCCGCGTGACCTGGTACGAAAGCGATGCGAAGAACGCCAACGCCTTCTTCAACAACTTCGGCGAAGCCCACACCAGCATCAACCGCAAGGTCGTGCCGTACGGCGCCATCATCGGCAAGATCACCCCTGAACTGTCAACCTACTTCAGCTACACCGGCGTGTTCAAACCGCAGAGCGAAATCGGCACAAACGGCGAGCCGGTCGGCCCGCGCGAAGGCAAGCAATACGAAATCGGCCTCAAGCGCGAATTCTACGACGGTCGCCTGAACGCCAGCATCGCCGCCTTTCGCATCTACGATGAAAACCGCGCCGAATACGACAACACCTCCGGTGCCTACATGACCGAAGGCAAGGCACGCAGCCAGGGTTGGGAAACCGAGTTGAGCGGCAACCTGACCGACAACTGGAGCATCGTCACCGGTTACGCCTACACCTCCACCAAGTTCCTGGACGGCGACCAGGCCAACAAAGGCAAGACCTTCAGCACCATCACGCCCAAGCACAACTTCAACCTGTGGACCAAGTACGAATTCACCGACGGCCCGCTCAAGGACTTCAGCGTCGGCGGTGGCGTGCGTGTGGTCAGCGACACCTACTACCAGCGTGACGTGAAGTTCCATCAAGGCGGCTATGCTGTTACCTCGGCGCAAGTCGGATACAAGTTCAACGAACACCTGTCGTCGACACTGACCGCCAACAACCTGTTCGACCGCAAGTACTACGACCGCGTCGATGCCTCCTGGGGCACCAACTTCTACGGCGACCCGCGCACCCTGACCCTGAGCCTGCGCGCGCAGTACTGATGGCTGACTGCTCTCACTTGTAGGAGCGAGCTTGCTCGCGATGGTCGCTAACGATAACGCGTGTTTACTGGCTAAACGCAGCGCCTGTGAGTCCATCGCGAGCGAGCTCGCTCCTACAGCGGCCCTGATGGCTGACTGCTTCCACCTGTAGGAGCGAGCTTGCTCGCGATGGTCGTTAACGATAACGCGTGTTTACTGGCTAAACGCAGCGCTCTTGAGTCCATCGCGAGCAAGCTCGCTCCTACAACGGCCCGATTCTGTTTTCTGCTGCCAATCCGGCGGTTACCGCGTCGCTTCGGCTTCGTCCTGCGAGCCGCTTGAGGACGCTGCGTCCTTTTCCATCTCATGCGATTCGGCGCCAGAGTTTGAACCCGACGCCTCCTCGCCCTTTTTGTTGGCCTTCTCGTCTTTGGATTCAGCGTCTTGAGACTGGTTAATGCCAGGAATGGCAGCCGGTGGAACGGCGGAACCGGCAGCTGCTTTCTCGGCGACCGGCGCAAAAAAAGAGCCCGTCGACAGCAGAGCCGCAACCGCGAGTGCAAGCATTTTTCTGTTCATCGTTTGGGTCTTCCCGGTGGGGTATAAACCTTGGAAGACCCGGCATCGGGAAAGGTGCTGGCTTGCTGACGAACGGCAAAGGTGATGTTGCGATTCGGCGCACCGAGTTCAGACGTCGACCTGGCGATCGTGCGCAGCGGCCCTGAGTTGCTCGGTATCGACACGAACAAACGTGGAATCCCCGACAGCGGTCAGGACATCCCCGGCGAAGACCTCGCAAATAACCCGACTTTTGCGCCCGACCTCGCCCTCGACTTTTGCACGCAGTGTCAGGGGGACACCCATCGGGGTGGGCTTGATGTACTTGATGCCCAGGTTACCGGTGACGCAGGTGATGTGGGGCAAGCTGCCCACCTCGCGCTGTTCTGCCCGGTAGTGATAAGCCATCGCTGCCCAGTTGGAGTGGCAATCGACCAGCATCGCGATCAAACCGCCGTAAACCAGACCCGGCCAGCCGCAGTACTTGTCATCCGGCATGTGCTGCGCCATGACATGCACGCCGTCTTCATGCCAGAAGCTCTTGATGTGCAGCCCGTGCGGGTTTTGGCTGCCGCAGCCATAACAAACGCCTTCAGGCGCGGCGATGTCTTGAAGCGAAATGTCCTGCGTGGTCATACCGTGTCCATCCTTAATACCGGGGGCCAATCGTCGTGGTTGAAAGCGGCGGGCAGCATCGGGCCGTAATGATCATACACAGCCGTTACTGAGCGAAAAAGTGGGTTAGGCACTTCAAAAGCGATGTCCCATTGTCTATAGGACATCCACCAATGACTTCATATGCGTCGCAAAATCATCCTGGATCGGCTGGAACCCGCAGCGCAGGTAAAAGGCGGCGCCCTCGGGTGTGTCCGTGGACAGTCGCACAACGCGAAAATGCTCATTCGCCAATTCCAGCAGGTGCTGCACCAACGCTTTGCCCACGTTCTGGCCCCTTGATGCACGTGCGACGTAGACCCGCCGTAATCTTCCTGTGTCCCGCCCGGCAAATGGATCGCACGAGAGCCCGCCAATGGCAATCAGCCGCCCGTTCCGGAACGCCCCGAAAAGACACTCACCCTGCTGATCGAATCGATTGGCACCGCTTTCCCATTCCTCGATCAACCGGGAGAGGAACCTGAAGCCTTCGGCAACGGCCTGCGTTTCCAGCTCCCGGATTTGCGGCGTAATCCCTGAGATTTCAAGTATCGCCAATGGGTCCGTTGACGTGACCACTTGCAGGTTACTGCCAGACTTGTCTGTGAGGTTCGCTTCGCGCCCGGCTTTCAAGACGCACTCTCGGTAGCGTTTACGGGTGTGCACAGCTCAACCAGCGTTCCGTCAGGGCATCGAACGTAAGACACGGTTTGCCCCCAGGGTTTGGTAGTCGGGGCAGCGATTTCGCTGGCGCCTGCTTGAATCGCTTTGGCATGGGCCGCGGGAACATCCTCGGTTACCAGCCCGACTTCGATGCCTAGCGGCTTGAGGGATGAGTGCGCCGGGACATGACCGGTGCTGAAGTTCGATGCGGCCAGTTCATCGGCGGCGAATGCCAGCGCGGTTTCGCCGGTTTCCAGTTCGCCATAGGTGCCGGACTCATGGATGAACCGAACGCCGAGCCCGAAGGCCGATGAGAAGAACTTGAGAGAGGCCTCTACATCCTTGACGTAGATGATCAGGTAGCCAAATTTCATGAACGAACATTCCTTGTCGTGCCAATCGAGCGGTGAATCTAGCAGTTTTTAGCCAGGTGTCGAGGAACGCCAGGCCTTTTCAAATTTCAGACATTTCCCAAATGTTTTCGCGAAACACATCGAGCGTAGAAATCTAATAGTCGCCTGTTAAACATCGCTAACCACGATTGTTTAAGCAGCCTACAGGTTACTTCGTGAAAGCCACAACGCCTTGCGTCGTTGCCTACAGGTACGCCAGAATCCGCCGGCTTGTGCGCCTTGGGGGTCGTCGGTAACTTGATTCGGGTCACTGATTGTCAGTGATCGGGTTTAGTAGCCCGTGGTCTTATCAGCAAGGTGTAAAAGCGCTATCAGTCAGGTCTGCCTGAACTTGATGGTGGCTGTACGCAGGGCGCTTCGGCGCGCCGGCAAATGCTGATCTCCCCGGTCTACTAACCTGCGTCCAGCCGCCACCCTTCTTTTAGTAGAGAAGAATGAGCGGCTCCATTCAGGAGTAATCAGCTTATGTTCAAAGTGACACCCAATCCGCCGGATTCCGCCCCATCCTCCCCGCACGAAAGCCTCGATCACCACCTCAACCCCGGCACCAACATCATGGCCACTCCGCGTACACCCTGCACGATGTTCATCGTCAATCCCGAACTCAGTATCGAAACCCTGCTGGTGCACGCCTGTGAGTCGCTGGCGTCGGCCAATGTCATGGCCAACGATCTGGTGGATCATCTACAAGGAACAAGCCGCAATGCGCTGTTGGGGATTGCGCAGGTGATCATGCTGGGGGAACTGGCGGTGAATCGGGCGCTGGATCGGCTTGATCCACCTTAGTCATCCGAGTCAGCGCAAAACAAACTGTGGGAGCGAGCTTGCTCGCGATGGCGGTGTGTCAGACACATCAATGTTGAATGTGCTGCCGCTATCGCGAGCAAGCTCGCTCCCACAGGGGGACGGCGTCGCTGATCACTACGCCATACGTCAGGCCAGACTCTCGCTGATCTGCGCCGCCAGTTGCGCCAGCATCCCCGGCACTTCCTGGACCATCTCGCCCATGCGCGCAAAGTCGTGGGTCATGCCGGCCTTGACCTCCAGCACCAGGGGTTGCCCCGCAGTACGCTGTTTCTCGGCCCAGGCCAGGCCTTCATCGAGCAACGGGTCGTATTCGGCCAGCCACAACACCGTCGGCGTCAGCCGTTGCACGCACTCGGTGTACAACGGTGAAAAACGCCAGTCAGCACGATCCGCTTCACTGCGTTGGTATTGCTGGTAGAACCATTCCAGCGTGGTGGCTTCCAGCAGATAGCCTTCGGCGAATCGCTCGAGGGACGGGCGTTTTTTTACCGCGTCGATCACCGGGTACAGCAGCACTTGCAGACGAGGCACAAGCGGCCATCCCAACGGGTCCTGGGCGATGGCGATGCACAGCGAGGCCACCAGGCTGCCGCCGACGCTGTCCCCCGCCAGCGCAATGCGCCTGGCGTCCAGCCCCAGCTCCTTGGCTCCGGTGATGGCCAGCCAACGCGTGATGTCTTCGGCATCGTTGTAAGCGGTGGGGAAACGGTGTTCCGGCGCCAGGCGATAGTCCGCCGACAACACGGCAAACTCCCCCGCCAGCGCCAGGCGCCGGCACAGGGTGTCGTGGGAATCGAGGCTGCCCACCACATATCCGCCGCCATGGAAGTACAGCAACACCGGGCGCGGCTCGCCGTCCGGTTGCGGGTTGGCATACAGCCGCGCATTGAGCAAATGCCCATCCCGCGCAGCAATGCTGACCTCCGTCACCGTCAACGCGCCCGTTGGCGCCGCATCGAGCAACTGCGAAGTCTGTTCGAACTGCTGCCGCGCTTCGCTCGGGTTCAGCTCATGCATGGGTTGGCTTTTGCCGCTGAGGCGGCCGAACTCGGCCAGCTCTAGAAACCCTTCGATGTCCGGGTGCAGTGCCATGGGCGGTAGTCTCCAAAAATAAAAAGCTCGCCCAATAAACGAACCGTGAGGAGCGTTCATTAGGGCGTCATCCTGTTCAATGAAGAATCTCCCAGGCCGAACAAGAAACCTGTGGCGAGGGGGCTTGCCCCCGTTGGGTCGCGAAGCGGCCCCAGAACCAGCGTTTGAGATCAGTCAGACATACCGCGTTGTTCGGGATTGCGACTGCTTCGCAGCCGAACGGGGGCAAGCCCCCTCGCCACAGGTAAGTGGGCCTGACCACGAATGAACGGTTTAGACCAGCGGCACCACCTCCCGGCCAAGCGCCGCCACCACGGCGTCCAGGCACTCCTCCTGCTGCAGGATATCGAAGTGGCCGGCCGTTACCGTTTGCACCTTGCGCAGCCGTGGTCGCTGACGCTCCAGGGTCGCGCGTTCGGTCGTCGGGTTGCCATCGGCCCACCAGCAATGCAGCTCGGCCTGCGGAGTCGGCAAGGTCTCGACCTGTCGCGACAGCGCCTTCAACCGCGTGCTGACCATGAACGTCTGGGCCAACTCGTCGGCACCGAGCAGCGCGTAGCCGCTGGCCTGATCGCTTTCGCTGTCGATCACCGCACGAATGATCCGCGCCACTGCCTCGTGGTCCCCCGTCGACTCGGTACTCAACACCCGGGCAATCACCTCGCCATCCATGCCCAAGGTTGCACCGAGGAACTCGGCCAGATCCGTGCGCCACTCATCCGGGCTGACGACGGCATTGACCTGGGTCGGCACAAAGCTGTCCACCAGGCCGACAAACGCCACTCGCTGGCCCTGCTGTTCGAACAAGTCACTCACCATCAACGCCAACGCCCCGCCCAGCGACCAGCCCAGCACGTGGTACGGCCCCTGGGGTTGCCGGGCGCGGATCGCCTCGACGTAATCTTGGGCCATCTGCGCAAGCGAGCTGTCGTGCCACTGCCGGTCGAGCAGCATCCGGCATTGCACGCCGTACACCGTGCGCTCGCCATCGAGGCGTCGGGCCAATGGCTCGTAGTCGAACACCGTGCCAAAACCGGCGTGCAGGCAGAACAGCGGCGGCTGATCATTCACCACCTGGTTTAGCAGCAACAGCGGTTGCGGACTGTGTCGCAGCGGCTGTTCATCGACACCGGACAACCCGGCAATCGTCGGCTTGGCCATCATGTCCCGCAGCTTGAGCTGGAAGCCCGGCTCGTTCAGGGCGCGCACTTTCGAGATCACCTTGAGGGTGCGCAGCGAATCGCCGCCCAACTCGAAGAAGTTGTCGGTAATGCCAACCTTCTCGATGCCCAGCACCTGTTGCCAGATATCCGCCAGCGCCCATTCCAGCGGCGTGCGCGGCGCCACGTAGTCACGGCCGGTGAAGGCCGGGTCCGGCAAGGCCTTGCGATCGAGCTTGCCGTTGGGGGTCAACGGGAAGCGCGGCAGCACCACGACCTGCGTCGGCACCATGTAGTCAGGCAGGCTCTCGCGCAATGCCGCCTGGCAACGCGGGCCGAGGCCATCGTCTTGCGCCGCCACCACATAGCCCACCAATTGCGGCCCCTGACCGTTGTCACGCACCACCACCAGCGCATCGTTGACCCCGGCCTGCTCGCGCAAGCGGGCTTCGATTTCACCCAGTTCGATGCGGAAGCCACGCACCTTGACCTGGTGGTCGATACGCCCGACGTAATCGAACACGCCATCCTCGCGACGGCGCACCAGGTCGCCGGTGCGGTACAGGCGCCCGCCTTCGGTGCTGAACGGATCGGCGACGAAACGCTCGGCGCTCTGCCACGGGTGGCGATGGTAGCCGCGCGCGACACCCCGTCCGCCGATGTACAACTCACCGACCATGCCCACCGGCAGCGGGTTGAGGTCCATGTCCAGTACGTGCAGGCTGCGGCTGCCGACGCGTTGACCAATCGGCGCATACATCGCCTGGCAATGGCCGTCGGCGGCGATTTTCCACAGCAGCGGCGTGACCACGGTTTCCGTCGGCCCATAGCCGTTGACCAGGAATTGCGGCTTGAGTGTGTGCTTGACCCGCTCGAAGGTGGCGTCCGGCACCGCGTCGCCACCGAAGCAATAGATGCGCACCGGCGGCGGGTTGCCGCCCTGCAATTCGGCGTGTTCGGCCAGTTGCAGCAGATAGGCCGGCGGGAAGCAGGCGACGCTGATGCGCTGACGGTGCAGCACCGTCAGGGTCTGCTCGGCGGTCCACAGATTGTTGTCGCGGATCACCAGGGTCGAGCCGCTGATCAGCGCGGTGATCCAGCGTTCATGGGCGCCATCGAAGGCGAACGACATGAAATGCAGCTCGCGATTGTTCGGGTCCATCTCGTATAGCTCGGCGATGGCTTGCACATGCATGCTCAAAGGCCCGTGGGCGACGGCGACGCTTTTCGGCTTGCCGGTGGAGCCCGAGGTGTAGATCAGGTAGGCCAGTTGCCCGGCTTGCACGGAACTCGATGGCACCGCCACATCGACGTCGAGGTTCAAGCGATCCACTGCGACCATCGCCGTGCCCGGATTGAGTTGCGTGCTATCGCACAGACGCTCCTGGGTCAGCAGCAAGCGCATATCGCTGTCGGCCATCATGTAGCGCAGGCGTTCCTGCGGGTATTGCGGGTCCAGCGGCACGTAGGCCGCACCGCACTTCATCACCGCCAGCAGCGACACCACCAGCTCCAGCGAGCGCTCCATGAACACACCGATCACGTCTTCGGCCTGCACGCCTTGCTCCAGCAGATGCACTGCCAGGGCATCGGAGCGATGGTCCAGCTCGGCATAACTCAACTGCTCGGCGTCGCGATCGGCATAACTGAGCACCAGCGCCGTGTGATCCGGTTGCAGTCGCGCACGCTGACGGATCAGTTCGTGCACCGGCGTCTCGTCACCCTCAGCCACCACCGGCAGTTCGCCGTCCAGCGCCCGGCCTTCGTCCAGGGTCAGCAGGCCCAGCTCACCGACGGCACGCCCGGCGTCGTCGCACAGGCGCTGCATCAGGCTTTCCATGTGGCTGCGCAACACTTCGACGGTCGCCAGATCGAACTGATCGCGCTGGTGCATGTACTCGATGCGCAGCCCTTCGTCGAGGCTGACCATCAGGTCCATGGCGAAGCTGGTCAGGCCGAAATCGGAGACGTCCTCGAAGCGCAGGGAATCGCCGTTCCACTCGCGAAGGGTACGGTCCACCGGCTGGTTTTCGAACACGATGATGCTGTCGAACAACGACTGCCCGCCCTGCCCGGCCCAGCGCTGAATATCACTGAGCGGGGTTTGCTGGAAGTCGCGGATGTCGAGGTTGCAGGCCTGGATCTCCCGCAGCCAGTCGCCGACGCTGGCTTCGGTCGGCACCGTGTTGACCACCGGCAAGGTGTTGATGAACAACCCGAGCATGTTCTCCGAGCCGTTGAGTGTTTCCGGGCGCCCGGACACCGTGGCGCCGAAGGTCACCGTGCGCTGGCCGGTGTAGCGCTGCAACAGCAGCAACCACGCGGCTTGCACCAGGGTGTTGAGGGTCACTTGCTGTTGCTGGGCAAAGGCCTGCAAACCCGCGGTCTGCCCGGCGCTCAGGTGCGTATAGATCGCGTGATAACCGGCTTGCGGCGCCTTGACCGGCAGTGCGCGGGCCAGGTGCGTGGCGCCTTCGAGGTTACTGAGTTTGTCTTTCCAGAACGCTTCGCTGGCCTCGGCGACTTGCTGGCCGAGCCAGTCGATGTAGTCGCGATAGGCGGCCACCGGCTCGTGCTCCTCACCGCTGTAATGGCGCAGCACTTCACCGATCAGGCGCGACACGCTCCAGCCATCCATGAGGATGTGGTGGTAGGTCCAGATCAGGCGATAGCGGTCGTCTTCCAGGCGCACCAGCAACAGGCGCAACAGCGGTGCACGGTTCAACGAGAAGCCGCGTTCGCGCTCCTCGAGGGCCAGTTGGCGGACGCGCTCAGGCTGATCATCGAGCCCGCGCCAGTCCAATTCAGTGAGCAGTGACGGCGCGTCACGCAGCACCACTTGCAGCGGTTCCTTGTCGCCTTCCCAGAGGAATGCGGTGCGCAGAATCCCGTGACGTTTGGCAGCATCCGCCCAGGCTGCACGGAAACGCGCACCGTCGACGCCGCGCACACCCACTTCGATCTGATTGACGTACAGCCCCGAGTCGCCGTCCTGCACCGAGTGGAACAGCATGCCCTGCTGCATCGGCGACAGCGGATAAACATCCTCGACTTCGTCCGCTGCCAGTTCCAGCGCCTGATACTGCGCGTCACTCAGTTCGATGTTCGCGGTCGGTGCAAACACCGTCTGTACGGCTTGATCTGCCGTGAGCGGTTGAGCGACCGCGGCCAGTTCGACGATGGTCGGATGGCTGAACACATCTTTGGGCGAAATGCTCAACCCGGCCTTGCGTGCGCGACTGACAGCCTGGATCGAGACGATTGAATCGCCGCCCAGTTCGAAGAAGTTGTCGTGCATGCCAATCTGCGGCACTTCGAACAACGCCTGCCACACGGCTTGTAGCGTCGCTTCCACGGCACTGCGCGGCGCAACGTATTCGCGCACTTGCAGGTCCGGTTGCGGCAATGCGCGGCGGTCGAGCTTGCCGTTGGGCGTCACCGGCAACTGATCGAGCAACAGCACGTGGCTCGGCTGCATGTGCTCGGGCAGTGCGTTGCGCAGGTGTTGCTTGAGTGGATCAACGGCAGCATCACCTGTGACGTAAGCCACCAGTTGCTTGGACTTGCCAACGTCGAGGGCGATCACCACGGCCTCGCGCACCGATGGATGCTCCAGCAGGCAGGCTTCGATTTCCCCCAGCTCGATGCGCAAGCCACGGATCTTCACTTGATGGTCGATGCGCCCGACGTATTCGATCACGCCGTCCGCGCGATAACGCGCCAGGTCGCCGGTGCGGTACAAGCGCTCGCCCTGCTCACCGAACGGGCTGGCGACAAAGCGTTCGGCGGTCAGCTCCGGACGGTTGTGATAACCACGGGCCAGGCCGATGCCGCCCAGATACAGCTCACCCACACAACCTTGCACTTGCGGTTGCAGGCTGTCGTCGAGGATGTAGGTCACCAGGTTGGCAATCGGCTGACCGATCGGCACGCTGAAGCCGCCGTCGTCGACACAAGTCCAGTGGGTCACGTCGATGGCCGCTTCGGTCGGGCCGTACAGGTTGTACAAGCCAACGTTGGGCAGCACGCGGAACAGGCTGTGTTGCAAGTCCGCCGACAGGGCTTCGCCGCTGCACATGACCTGCCGCAGGCTGGCGCAACGCTCGAAGCCTTCGCCCTGAACGAACGCCTGCAGCATCGACGGCACGAAATGCAGGGTGCTGACCTTGTACTGCTCGATCAGGCTGACCAGTTGCGCCGGATCGCGATGGGCACCCGGCCCGGCCACGGCCAGGCGTGCGCCGGTCATCAATGGCCAGAAAAACTCCCAGACCGACACGTCGAAACTGAACGGGGTTTTCTGCAATACGGTGTCGCGCCCATCCAGTGGGTACGCGCCCTGCATCCACGCCAAGCGGTTGTACAAGGCCTCATGGTGGTTGGCCGCGCCCTTGGGTTTGCCGGTGGAGCCGGAGGTGTAGATCATGTAGGCCAGCGATTGCAGCTCGACCACACAAGGCAGGTTTTCGTCGCTCAGGCCGTCCAGTAAACCGGCCATGTCATCGAGACAAATCGCCGTGGTGGCGGGCGGAATCGGCAACTGCTCAAGCAAATGACGCTGGGTCAGCAGCAGGTGTATGCCGCTGTCGTCGAACATGTGCTCCAGGCGTTCGCGCGGGTAGTCCGGGTCCAGCGGCACGTAGGCGCCACCGGCCTTCATGATCGCCAGCAGGCCGATCACCAGTTCCAGCGAACGCTCGGCGGCAATGCCCACCAGCACTTCGGCGCCGACGCCCTGGCTGCGCAGGTAGTGCGCCAGCCGGTTGGCCTGTCGATTGAGTTCGCGATAGCTGAGGGTCTGGCCGGCAAACACCAGGGCCGGAGCCTCTGGGGTTTGCTGCACCTGGGCTTCGAAGCACTGGTAAACCGGACGCACATCCGGCCAGGCCTGCGCGGTGCGGTTGAAGCCCTCGATCTGCTGCGCCGTTTGTGCGGCATCGAGCAGGTTCAAGCGCCCCAATGGCTGCTGCGGCGCACTGACCATGGCATCGAGCAATGCCAGCAGACGTGTGCTCAAGCCTTCAATGGCTTCTGCGCTGAACAGCGCCGTGTCGTAGTTGAAACGCAAATCCAGGCATTCACCCAGCTCGGCGGCGATGGCCAGGGGGAAGCTGGTCTGGTCGTGGTTGCTGATGCCGGAGAACTTCAGCGCGCTGGCATTGCCCTCCTCCAGCGCCTGGGCCACCGGATAGTTTTCGAACACCAGCAGCGTGTCGAACAGCGCCTCGCCAGAGTGGCCGGCCCAACGCTGCACATCCGCCAGCGGTGTGTATTCGACTTCGCGCAACTTGAGGTTGAGCGCCTGGACTTCATCGATCCATTGGCTGACCGTGCGCTCGGGGTGCGGTGTGGCGATCACCGGCAAGGTGTTGATGAACAGACCGATCTGCTGCTCGATGCCTTGCAATTCGCTTGGACGCCCCGACACCGTGGCGCCGAACGCCACTGTTTGCTGCCCGGTGTAGCGCTGCAACAGCAACAGCCACGCCGCTTGCAGCACCGTGTTGGGCGTGACGCGGGCCTGACGGGCGAACCCGCTCAGGCGCTCGGTGGCCGCGCGATCCAGGCTCAGGTGCAGGGTGCGATGAGCATCGCCCTGCCCGGCAACCGGCCCCGGCAAGGCGCCGGCCAGTCGCGTCGGTTCGGTGAACGACTGCAATTGCTCCAGCCAGAACGCTTCGCATGCGGCGCGATCACGGGTGCCCAGCCAAGTCATGTAATCGCGATAACCGCCAACATTCGGCGCCGGCATGATTCCGCAATACCGCTGCAGCACTTCGCCGAACAACTGCGAAGTGCTCCAGCCGTCCAGCAGGATGTGGTGGTTGGTGAAGATCAGGTGATGGCGGTCATCGGCGGTCTGCACCAGGGTCAGGCGCAGCAACGGCGCCAATGTCAGGTCGAAACCGCGCAGACGGTCGTCCTCGGCCAGGCGATCCAGCGCTCCGGTAACCTTGGATTGATCGCGCCAGTCGAGCACGGTCAGCGGCAGCGTGGCGTCGGCCAGGATCACTTGCAACGGCCGCGAGCCGTTGCTTTCGCTGAAGAACGCCGCACGCAGCACTTCATGGCGCTGAAGCGTCTGCTGCCAGGCATCGCGGAACGCCTCGACGTCGAGCCCCTGCACATCCACGCGCATCTGCGGGATGTAGGCCCCGGCATCCGGGGCGAACAGGCTGTGAAACAGCATGCCCTGCTGCATCGGCGACAGCGGCAGGATGTCTTCGATCTGGCTGGCCGCCAGCGGCAAGGCATCCAGCTGCGCCTGATCGACGCGCACCAGTGGCACGTCGCTCGGGGTCAACCCGCCGGCACCGCTCAGGCAATGTTCGATCAGCTGTTGCAGCTCCAGGGCGTAGGCATCGGCCAGACGTTGCACGGTCTGCGGGTTGAACACGTCACCGCTGAAAGTCCAGCTCAGGCGCAGTTGCCCGGCATACACCTGACCGTTGATGCTCAGGCCCCGGTCCAGTTCGGCCGATGCGCCCTGCTCGGCGCCACCGTTTTCCCGGGCCGGGCGCCACGGTGCCTGTTCGTCGAAACTGGCGTCGAACTGGCCCATGTAGTTGAAGGTGACCTGCGGCGACGGCAGATCCTCAAGGCCGGCGTCGGCCAGATAGCGCAGGATGCCGAAGCCGATGCCCTTGTCGGGCACGGCGCGCAGCTGTTCCTTGACTGCTTTGATGCTTGCAGCCAGATCGCCCGCTGGGGTGAGTTTCACCGGGAAGATCGAGGTGAACCAGCCCAGGGTACGGGTCAGGTCGATGTCGTCGAACAGGTCTTCGCGGCCATGGCCTTCCAGTTTCACCAGCGTCGAAGTTTGACCGGTCCAGTTGCCCAGCACCCGCGCCAGCGCGGTCAGCAACAGGTCGTTGACCTGGGTGCGGTAAGCCGCCGGGGCGTCCTGCAGCAGTTGGCGGGTCAATGTGCTGTCGAGCAACGTTTCCACGCTCACGGCATGCTGGCTGGCCAGGCTGCCTTGGGGGTTGTCGGCGGGCAGTTGCACCTGTACGTCGCGGTACTGGTCTTGCCAGTAACTGGCCTGGCTGGCCAATGCAGCACTTTGCGCATGAGTTTGCAGGCGAGCGGCCCAGGCCTGATAGGCGCTGGTTTTCGCTGGCAGACGCAGGGGTTGAGCTTGCTGCGCTTGTTGATACGCGGTTTGCAAATCTTCCAGCAGCAATCGCCAGGACACGCCGTCCACCGCCAGGTGATGCACCACCAGCAACAGGCGCTGGCCCGCCGCGCCCATGTCCACCAGCAAGGCGCGCAACAGCGGGCCGTCCTGCAGATTCAGGCTGGCTTGCGCGGCGTTGCACAGTTCAAGCAGTTCATCGGCATTGGCGGCCTGGCGCTGCCACAGCACCTCGGAACTGTTCCACTGCTCGGCCTGGGCCTGTTGCCAGACGCCGTCGACATTACGCAACCGCAGACGCAACCCGTCGTGATGTTCTACCAGCGCGGCCAAGGCCTGTTGCAGGCTGTCGCTGTCCAGCGGCTCGCGCAGTTCCAGCAGCAGCGACTGGTTCCAGTGGTGACGGGCCTCGATGTCTTGCTCGAAGAACCAGTGCTGGATCGGCGTCAGCAGCACCTCGCCACGCACCGGCCCCTGGTCGATGACCAACCCGGCGCTGCGTACCGCGACCTTCGCCAGGCTCTGCACGGTCTGGTGCTGGAACAGGTCCCGCGGGGTGATGCGAATCCCGGCCTGTCGCGCGCGGCTGACCACCTGGATCGAGATGATCGAGTCGCCGCCCAGTTCGAAGAAGTTGTCGTCGATGCCCACGCGCTCGAGCTTGAGCACGTCTTGCCAGATCGCCGCCAACTCGGTTTGCAGCTCATCCATCGGCGCCGTGTAGGCCTGCTGCGCCAGCGTTGCGTCGGGCTTGGGCAATGCAGCGCGATCGAGTTTGCCGTTGCCGGTCAGCGGCCATTGGTCGAGTTTGATCAGATGCGCCGGCACCATGTAGTCCGGCAAACCGGCCTGCAAATGTTCACGCAGGGAGTGGCGCAAATCGCTGTCGTCGCCGCTCGCGGTGAACCACGCGACCAATTGCGGGCTGCCATTGACCTGCGGTGCCAGGACCAGCGCCTGCTCGATGGCCGGATGGCTTTGCAGACGATCCTGGATTTCCCCCAGTTCGATGCGGAAACCACGGATCTTCACCTGATGGTCGATACGCCCGGCGTACTCGATGCTGCCATCGGCGCAATAACGCGCCAGATCGCCGGTGCGATACAGGCGCGCGCCCGACTCGGCGGCGAACAGGTCCGGGACGAACCGCGTGGCGGTCAGATCGGACCGCTGGTGATAACCGCGGGCAAGGCCGGCACCACCGACGTACAACTCACCGACGCAGCCCTTGGCCACCGGGTTCAGGCGCGGGTCGAGCACGTACCAGCGCAGATCGCCGATCGGCTCCCCCAGCGGCGAGCTATTGGCACCATCGAGGTCGGCGCGGGACAGCGGCCGGTAGGTCACATGCACGGTGGTTTCGGTGATGCCGTACATATTGATCAGCAACGGCTGCCGGTCGTCGAAGGCGTCGTACCATGGCCGCAGGCTGGCTACGTCCAGCGCCTCGCCACCGAACACCACATACCGCAGGGACATGTCTGGCGCATTGGCGCAGGCGAACGGCATCAACTGGCGAAAGGCCGAAGGGGTCTGGTTGAGTACCGTGACTCCCTCATCACTGAGCAAGCGGGCGAAGTCTTCCGGGGAGCGGCTGACCGCGTGGGGCACCACCACCAGCTTGCCGCCGTAGAACAGCGCGCCAAAGATTTCCCACACGGAAAAGTCGAAGGCATAGGAGTGGAACAGGCTCCACACATCCTGCGCATTGAAACCGAACCAGTGCTCGGTGGCGCTGAACAGCCGCGTCAGGTTGCTGTGTGGCAGCAGCGTGCCTTTGGGTTTGCCGGTGGAACCGGAGGTGTAGATGACGTAGGCCAGGTTCGCTGGAGCGGTCAGGTTCGGCAGGTTGTCGGCACTGGCCTCAAGCAGCCAGTCGCTGGCGTGATCGAGGCAGATCACTTCAATGCCTTCGTTCAACGGCAGCTGCGGCAACAGCGCGGAATCGGTCAGCAACAGGCGCGTGCCGCTGTCGGCGAGCATCCAGGCCAGGCGGTCCTGCGGGTATTGCGGGTCCAGCGGCACGTAGGCGCCACCGGCCTTGAGGATCGCCAACAGGCTGACGATCATCTCCAGCGAACGCTCCAGGGCAATGCCCACCAACACGTCCGGGCCGACGCCGCGCTCACGCAGGCGATGGGCGATGCGGTTGGCGCGGCGGTTCAGTTCGGCGTAAGTGAGGGTGATGCCGTCGCAGGTCACAGCGATGTTGTTCGGGTGCGCGGCGGCCTGGGCTTCG
Source organism: Pseudomonas jessenii (assembly GCF_002236115.1). Taxonomy (GTDB): domain Bacteria; phylum Pseudomonadota; class Gammaproteobacteria; order Pseudomonadales; family Pseudomonadaceae; genus Aquipseudomonas; species Aquipseudomonas jessenii. The sequence goes on from NZ_NIWT01000007.1 coordinate 430,595, forward strand.
ATCAGTTGATGGGCGCACAACAGGTTCGCCTGATCGCTGTTCAACCCGGCAGTGCGATTCCAGTCGCGCAAGGTGGCCTGCTGCTCGGAGGCGTCGAGCATGCACAGGTCCGCCAAGGCAACCGTGCTGTCAGTGCAAATCGCCTGCAACAGGTTCAGCCAGTGCCGGCCGAGACGCTCGATGGTCGAGGCGTCGAACAGCTCGGTGGCGTAGACGAACGACGCGTGGATGCCCTCGTCGCCCTCGACGGTGTCGAGCATCAGGTCGAACTTGGTGGTTTTCTCATCCCAGATCAGCGGTTCGACGCTCAGCCCCGGCAGGTCCCAGCGTTGCGGGCCGCCACTGTCGCGCTGGTGGTTGAACATCACCTGGAACAGCGGCGTGTGGCTCAGGCTGCGCTCCACGCCCAGGCCATCGACCAGTTGCTCGAACGGCAGGTCCTGATGGGCCTGTGCGCCGAGTGCCGCGGTCTTGATCTCGGCCAGCAATTGCCCAAACGGCTGGTCGGCCCGGGGCTGGCTGCGCAACACCTGGGTGTTGACGAAAAAGCCCAGCAGGTTTTCCACGTCCTGGCGGGTGCGGTTGGCAATCGGCACGCCGACACGAATGTCCTGCTCGCCGCTGTAGCGATGCAACAGTGTCTGCAACGCTGCCATCAGCACCATGAACAGGGTGCAGCCTTCGCGGCGGGCAAGATCACGCAGTTGGGCGGTCAACGCAGTGGAGATTTCCAGCTCGACGCTGGCCCCCTGCTGGCTCGGGATCGCCGGGCGACGACGGTCGGTCGGCAGGTTCAGTGGCGGGTGTTCGCGGCCCAACTGCACGCGCCAGTAATCGAGCTGGCGATCGGCCTCGCCGGCCTCCAGCCACAGCCGCTGCCAGCGGGCGAAGTCGGCGTACTGAATGCCCGGCTCCGGTAGTTGCGCGGCCTGCCCGGCGCTCAGTTGTGCATAGAGCCGGGTGAACTCCTGCAACAGGATCGGCAGCGAACCGCCGTCGGTGACAATGTGGTGGAAGGTCAGCACCAGCACATGTTGCTGCGCATCGAGGCGGATCAAGCGGCAGCGCATCAACGGGCCGTGTTGCAGGTCGAACGGCTGCTCGGCGTTCAGGGCGATCTGCCGCTGCAGTTCGGCCTCGTCGCCAGCGCTGACTTCGAGCAGCGGCGCATCCATCCGTGGGTGAATCTTTTGCAGCACTTGCCGGTCGTCGAAAACGAAGGTGGTGCGCAGCACTTCGTAACGCTGCACCAGCGCGCTCAGGGTCTGCGCCAGCGCCTCAGGGTTGAGTTCGCCGCTCAGGCGGAAGGCACCGGTCAGGTTGTAGGCAGTGGCCTGGGGCTGCATCTGCCAGAGGAACCACAAGCGCTGCTGCGCGTAGGACGCCGGCAGCGTGTCGACGGCGCGGTCCCGTGGCGGGATCGGCAGCAGTTCCAGGGTCAGCCCCTGGGCATGCATCTTCTGTTGCAACGCGCGCCGGGCGTCCGCGCTCAAGCCGCAGAAACGCTGGGCCAGGGTCATCATTCTGTCCGGTGCAGCACTCATCGCGCGTGTTCCTCATCCACTTCGTCGAACAACGCTTCAAGGGCGTCTACATCGTTTTCTTTATGTTCACTGTGCTGACGGAACTGCTCGATCTGCGCCGCCAGGCGTTCCAGGGTGTCACCGTCGAAAAACAGCTTGAGCGGGATCGCCCGGTTCAGTTCTTCCTGAATCCGCGCACGAATGCGCGTGGCCAGCAGCGAGTGCCCGCCGAGTTCGAAAAAGTTGTCGTGCACGCCGACGCGTTCGACGTGCAGCGCTTCGGCCCAGATCGCCGCCAGGGTTTTTTCCAGGTCGTTGCGCGGCGCGACGAAGACGCTGCGGCGCACATCGAGATCGAGCAAGGCCTGGCGATTGAGTTTGCCGTTGGGCATCAACGGGAAGCGCTCCAGCACCTGCAAGCGCGCCGGTTGCATGTGCTCGGGCAGTGCCTCGGCCAAGTGGCTGCGCAATTCGTTGAGGCGGATGTCGGCGGTGTCGGCCGGGGACACCACGAAGCCAAGCAATTGCGGGCCGGTCGGGGTTTCCCGGGCAATCACGGCGGCGTCCTCGATGCCCGGCGCGTTACGCATGACCGACTCGATTTCGCCCAGCTCAATGCGGAAGCCACGGATTTTCACCTGGTGATCGACCCGACCCAGATACTCCAGCACGCCATCGGCGCGATAGCGCGCCAGGTCGCCGGTGCGGTACAGGCGCTGGCCCGCCGCCTTCGCGAACAGGTCGGGGACAAAACGCTCGGCGGTCAGCGTGGCCCGTTGCAGATAGCCTCGGGCAATGCCGGCCCCGCCGACATACAACTCGCCTTCGACGCCCACGGCCACCGGTTGCAGGTCCGGGCCGAGCACGTGGATGCGCATGCCGGCAATCGGCTGGCCGATGGGAATGCTGTCGTCATCATCGCTGAGGGGCAACTCCCAGGCCGAACACCACACGGTGCCCTCGGTCGGGCCGTATTCGTTGACCAGAGCCACTCCCGGCAATGCCTCGCGATGTCGCTGTACCAGTGCGTTGCTGCAGGCTTCGCCGGCGACGATCACACAGGCCAGCGCCTGGCGGTCGAGGTGTTCGAGAATCTGTGCGTGGTACGACGGCAAGGTCAGGTAGTGGGAAATCTCTTCGCACTGGATCAGCGCCGCCAGTTGCGCCGGATCCTTGTAGCTGTCTTCGTCCGGCAGGCACAGGGTCGCGCCCTGCCCCAACGCCCAGAAAACCCCGGCCACCGAGCTGTCGAAGGAGAATGACGAGAGCATCAGGAACCCGCGCAGCGGCTGGCGATAAAAGGCATTGCGCGCCAGGGTCGAGGCCACGGCGTTGGCATGGCTGATCATCACGCCCTTTGGCTTGCCGGTGGACCCGGAGGTGTAGATGACGTAGGCCAGATTGGCGCTGTCGCCTTGTGGCTCAGGCCGGGTTTGCGCGGCGGACCAGACTTCGGCCCCTGGCATCAGGGAAATTATCCGCTCACCAGGCAATGCATCCGGCAGCTTTTGGCAGGCCAGCACATGGCGCGCGCCGGTATCGGCGAGCATGAACGCCAGACGCTCGATCGGGTAGTTCGGGTCCAGCGGCAAGTACGCAGCGTCAGCCTTGAGCGTGCCCAACAGGGCGATGACCATTTCCAGGGAGCGCTGGCCGTAGACCGCAACAATTTCATCCGGTGTCACGCCTTGGCCGCGCAAGGCATTGGCCACCTGATTGGAGCGCGCATCCAGTTCGGCATAGCTCAGGCGCTGACCGTTGACGCTCAGGGCGATGCGTTGCGGATGCAGGCGCGCCTGTTCGCTGAACAGTTCTTGCAGGAAGCGGAACGGCAATGCCTGTTCGGTGGCGTTCGGGTTGAAGCCTTCGACCAATCGGGTCAGTTGTGCGTCATTGACCAGAGTCGCCTGAGCCAGGGTCATTTCGGGCGAACCCAGCAATTGGTGACTGAACTCGACAAACTGTTCCAGCCATTCAACCAGCATCGATTCGGGCAGCGCACCGTCAAGACACGACAACTGCAACTGATCGCCCTGCACTCGCAGGCGAAGGACTTCGGGGTTGCCGTCGTCCACCTCGATAGCGCTTTCAATGGCAGCCTGATAGACGAAGCCGTAACGCAGCGGCGCGGTACCTTCGGCGCTCAGTTCGAATTCATTGAGGCAATCGAGCCACGACAGCGACTGTTCGACGCTGGCGGCAAACGCCACCAACGCTTGTGCCAGTGTCTGCTGGCTGCGGTGATCGAAGGCCACCGGCAAACGCCGGGCGAAGCGTCCGAGGGTGGCGATGGTTTGCTCGTTGCGACCCTCCACCTGCCAGCCCATCAGCAGCTTTTCCTGATGGCCGATGCGTGCAACGAATGCAGTCCACAGCAAAAGCGCCAATTGCTCTGCCTCAACGCCCGTTTCGGCAGCGACGCGTTGCACGCCAGCAAGCCATGGGGCGTCAATCAACGTTGCCTGACGACGAACCAGAGTGACTTCGACGGTTTTTTCGAACGGCACGCGATGAGCCACGACGAACTGCGATTGCAGGTTGCGCCAGAACGCCGCGCCCTGGTGGCCGATGTCCTCTTCGCGCAGTTCTTCCTGCCATGCGCTGTAGTCCAGGTATTGCAGCGCGTCCTCGTCGTCGGCCAGGGTTTCACCGCGCAACAGGCTGCCAAGTTCACTCGCCAGCACCCGCAGCGATGCCTCGTCGATGCTGCATGCCGGGGTCAGCAGAGTGATGAACTGCTGCCCTGCCTCGTCTTCAACCTGCGCCAACACCAGCGCCTGATTCGAATCTTCAACCATGACTTCACGGCTGCGGCTCAAGGCCTCGGCCACTGAAGGCTGGTTACCCAGCAGGGTGAGCGGCAACCCATCGCACAGGCTCTGCACCGGCCACTTCATGCCCGGCAAACGACGGTACAGCGTGCGCAGGATTTCATGGCGCTGACTGAGTGTTTCCAGTGCCCTGCGCAATGCCTGGGCGTCCACTGGCCGGGCGACCGGCAACGTCAGCGCGGCGAACAGCGGTCGTGCGCCCAGTTCCTGGGCCCGCAAATAAAAGGCCTGCTGGGCCGAAGTCTGGAATACGTCTACCGAAGGTTCGAGGGCGGTGGTGTTCATGTCGGGTGTCCTTATTCCTGATCCAGGTCGGCGCTTTTCTGCGCGATGGCCATGGCCGTGAGGATTTTTCTGTAGCCGGTGAATTCGTTGCGCGCATGCACGCTGAGGATGTTGTCGAGCAGGACCACGTCGCCCTTCTCCCAGGCGAACTCGACCATCACCTCGCGGTAGATGCCTTGCAGGTGACGAATCACGTCCTCGGGAATCGGCGAGCCATCGCCGAAGAAGGTGTTTTGCGGCAAATCTTGCGGGCCGAACTCACGCAGCAGGTTGTCGCGGATGCTGTCCGGCAGGGTCAGTGCGTTGAAGAAGGTGCCGTGGTTGAACCAGATGCGCTCGCCGGTCAGTGGATGGCGCACGATGGCCGGGCCGTTCTGCCGGGTGCGCAGGCGGTTGCCCGGCTTCCATTCGGCCTGGATGCCGATTTTGGCGCAGTAGGCCTCGACTTCGCTGCGATCCTCACTCTGGAACACGGTCTGCCATGGCAGGCCCATGCCGTCGCCGTAGTTACGCACGTACATGATGCGTTTGCGGGCAAACTCTTCGCGCACCGCCGGGTCGATCCGCGCGAGGATCCGGCGGGTATCGCCAAAGGGTGTTTCACCGCCGGTGGTCGACGGCGTGTCGCAGTAGAAATACAGGTGACGCGGGAACACCGGTGAATACGAGTGTTCGTTGTGCGGGAAAATTTTCTCCGGCGCCGGGTAATCGGTGGAGCTGTAGATCTTGAACTGGCCGCTGATCTGGGTCCTTGGCGAGGCGCGGAACAGGTATTCCAGGGCACCGCCGGAAATCCCGTCGACGCAGCGGTTGAACTCGCCGATATCAGCCACCTGGAAGCCACGGAACAGGATCACCGCGTGTTCCAGCAGCTTGCTTTCGATCAGCGCGCGATTCTGGGTCGCCCATTCCACCAGGCTCACGCCGGACACGGCCGGACGGCACACCAGCGGCATGCTGAGGCCTTCGAACATCGGCGCAAAACTCACCAGCCGCGTCGGATCGGTGGACAGGCTCTTGCGGGCACCACGACCCATCTTGGGAATGGACTTGGTCGTTGAAACGGTCATAAACCCCTCCAGAAAATATTGACGGCGGCGCTCAAAGGCGCCGCCGACTGAATCAGTCCGCCGCGGATTGCGTCGCCGGTGCGCCACGGTTCGCCGAGCGGCGCTTGATCGCCATGGCGCCGCCGAGCAGCGCCTTGCGTTGTTCGCTCAAGCGCGCATCGGCACGGCGTTGCACATCGGCGGCCAGGTCCAGCAACTCACCGACCTGCACTCCGTCAGCGCGTATCAGCGCCTGGAGTACCGCCCGGATCTGTTCGAACAAACACTCCAACGTGCTCGGCAGGTACTGGCCCACTGGCGTTTCGAAACTCAGGTGAATGTGCTCGGCATCGTTGTAGAACGCGGCGACCATGCCGATCTCGGCAGCCTGACGCCCGGACGGGAAGTCCTCGACCTCCAGGCCCTCCATCGACGACAAGCGACCGACGCCTTCCTGGTAGATCAGCTTGATGTCGAACAGCGGCGAACGGCCGGCCCGGCGCGGCAAGCGCAAGGCTTCCACCAGACGCTCGAACGGCAGGTCTTGATGATCCGAAGCCTCCAGCACCGCCCGGCGACAGGCCTCCAGCAACTGCGCCGCCGACTGCTCGGCATCGACCTCCACTTGCAGTACTAATTGGTTAACGAAGAAGCCGACCATTTCTTCAAGCTCGGCTTGATTTCGGTTGGCGATATCGGTGCCGATACGCACCCGACTGACCTCGGTACGCTGGCGCAGGACGAGGGTGAAACCGGCCAGCAGCAGCATGAACAGCGACAGATCGCGCTGTTGGGCAAAGTCGCGCACCTGCTGGCTGAGTTCGGCGCTGAAGGTGAAATGGGCGCTGGCACCCTCTTGCGCCGTGCGCCGGTCGCCATCGGCGGGCAACTCGAGCACCGCTTGTGGCTCGGCAAGGCGCTGCTGCCAGTAGTCGAGTTGGCGCTGCAACTCGCCGCCCTGCTCCAGCCACTGGCGCTGCCATTTGGCGAAGTCAGCGTACTGCACACTGTGCGCCGGCAGTTGCGGGGTCTGGCCACGGTTGAGGGTTGGATAGAGCGTGACGAATTCATTGATCAGGACGCGGAACGACCAGTCATCGGCGACGATGTGGTGCACCGTCAGCAACAGCACATGTTCGTCATCCGCGACCCGCAGCACCCGCACCCGCAGCAACGGACCCTGGCGCAGGTCGAATGGCCGGGCGACTTCCTCGCGGGCCCGTTGTTGCGCTTCGACGTTCGGCGCCGGTCGATGCCGCAGGTCGCTGGCCTCGAAGCTCAACGGCAATTGTCCGTGCACCCGCTGCCAGGCCTGGCCGTCTTCTTCGTAAAAGGTGGTGCGCAACACGGCATGACGCTGCACCAGGGTTTCGAAGGTTCGGCGCAGGGCGTCGAGGTTCAGTTCGCCGCGCAGGCGCAAGGCACCCGGCATGTTGTACATCGAACTGTCCGGTTCCAGGTTCCACAGGAACCACAAGCGCTGCTGGGCAAAGGACAACGGCTGGCGTTCGCCAGAGGTATCCGCCACCAGCGCCGGGCGCTCACAGCTGTGTTGCAGCGCCTGCACCCGGGCGGCGAAATCTTCAAGGCGCGGGTGTTCGAACAGGCTGCGCAAACTCACCGAAAGGCCCAGGCGCTGGCGGATCTGCGAGACGATTTGCGTCGCCAGCAACGAGTGCCCGCCCAATTCGAAGAAGCTGTTTTCCCGATCGACGCGATTGACCTGCAACACCTGCCGCCAGATCTGCGCCAGTTCGATTTCCAGTGCGCCTTGCGGGGCGCTGCCGACGTCGGCCTCCCAGACCTGCGGGGCCGGCAACGCGGCGCGGTCGAGTTTGCCGTTGCGGTTGAGCGGCAACGCGGCCAGCAACACCAGTTGCGCCGGCAGCATGTACTCCGGCAGGCGCTCGCCCAGGGCGCGGCGTACGGTGTCGGTGAGTTGACGCGCATCAGCGTCCAGCAGTTCATCTGAAGCCGGCACCACATAGCCGATCAATTGCTTGCCGCCAACGCCTTCGTGCACCAGCACTGCGGCTTCGCTGATCATCGGCAAGCCTTGCAGATGCGCTTCCAGCTCACCCAACTCAACCCGGAAACCACGGATTTTCACTTGATGATCGATGCGTCCCAGGTACTCCAGCGCACCGTCCTCGCGATAGCGCGCCAGGTCGCCGCTGCGGTACAGCCGCGCGCCCTGCGTGCTGGAAAACGGATCGGCGATGAAGCGCTCGGCGCTCAAGCCCGGTCGCTGGTGATAACGCTGGGCAAGGCCTATGTCGCCGCCGATGCACAATTCGCCGACGCAACCGGTCGGCAGCAGGTGGCCTTCGCTGTCCAGCACATACAGCGCACGCCCCGGCAGGGCTTTGCCGATGGGCACGCCAATGTGATTGCGGGTATCGGCCAGTGTGCATTCGTGGGTGCTGGACACCACCGTGGCTTCGGTTGGCCCGTAGGTGTTGAGCAGGCGCACATCGCCCAGGCCGGCGGCGTGCCACAGCTTCAAACCTTCCAGCGACATGGCTTCGCCACCGACGTGGACCTGACGCAAACGCCCCTTGTCCCGCTGCGGGTGTGCGGCCCACTCCTGAGACAGCAGGAACCAGTAGGCCGCCGGCAAATCCGCCAGGGTCACGCCATGCTCGATGATCTGGCGATAGAGGGTGTCGGTGTCCCACAGTTCATCGCCGCGCATCACCAGCGCCGCGCCCACGCACAATGGCGGGTAGCACTGCTCGACAAAGCCGTCGAAGCTGAACGTTGCGAATTGCAGCACGCGGTCTTGCGGGGTGAGTTGTGAATAGTGCGCCGCGATCACGCAAAACTCGCGCAGTGCGGCATGGGCCAGGCACACGCCTTTCGGGCGTCCGGTGGAGCCGGAGGTGTAGATCAGATAGGCCAGGTCTTCGGCGCTGGCGAGGTTGATCAGGTTGTCGGTGGAATACCCGGTGTCTGCACCCGGCTCCAGCGCCAGGCGCGGCAAACCTTGCGGCAGCGCTACATCGGCCAGCAGGCCCGGTTGCGCCAGCAGCAGGTCCATGCCGCTGTCTTCGATCATGTAGGCCAGGCGCTCGGCCGGGTAATCCGGGTCCAGCGGCACATAACCGGCGCCGGACTTGAGGATCGCCATCAGGCTGACGATCATCTGCCCATTGCGCCGCACCGACAGGCCCACCCGCTGCCCCGGCGCCACGCCCTGGGCACGCAGGCGATGGGCGAGCTGGTTGGCTTGCGCATTGAGCTGGGCGTAGGTCAGGCGCTCGTCACCGACCATCACCGCCAGCGCATCGGGGGTGCGTGCCGCTTGTTGCTCAAACCGCTGATGAGCCAACAACGGGCTATCGATTGGCGGCGCCGGCGGACGGGAACACGCCAGCACCATTGCTTGCGCCTGTGCATCCAGCAAGCTGACCGCGCCCAATGCCTGTTGTGGCTGTGCGACGAACTGCTCCAGCACCTGCAACAGGCTGGCGCCCAACTGGCTGATCTGCGCGGCACTGAACCGGGTTCGGTCGAAACTGAAATCCAGGCGCAGGCTGGCGCCGACTTCGATGCCCAGGGTCAGCGGGTAACTGGTGATTTCGTGATTGTGCAGCGCACCGAAGGTCAGGCCCGCCGGCGCCCCTTGCTTGAGGGCTTCGGCCACCGGGAAGTTCTCGAACACCAGCAGGCTGTCGAACAGCGCCCCCTGTTGCCCGGCCCAGCCCTGAATGTCGTACAGCGGCACGTGTTCGAACTCGCGCAGGCTCAGGTTCAGGGCTTGCAGGTCGTTGAGCCACTGGGCCACCGACTGCCCCGCTTGCGGCGCGGCGATGATCGGCAAGGTGTTGATGAACAGCCCCAACTGCTGCTCTATGCCCGGCAGCGGCGCGGAGCGTCCGGCAATCGTTGCGCCAAACGCCACACAGGACTGGCCCGTGTAGCGTTGCAACAGCAGGCCCCAAGCGCCTTGCAGCAAGGTGTTGAGGGTGATTTTCTGCTGGCGGGCAAAATCGCTCAGGCGCTGTAGCGCGGCGCTTTCAAGGGTCAATTGATGTTCACCCATGCCGTACCCATGTGCAGGCGTCGGCAAGGCTTGCGCCAGCAGCGTCGGCGTTTCCAGCGGCGCCAGCGCCTGTCTCCAGAACTGTTCGGCGGCCAGCAGCGGCTGCTGTTGAATCCAGCCCAGATAGTCGCGGTATTGCCCCAACGGCCTGGCCAACGTCTGGCCGGCATAGTGCTGGATCACTTCGCCGAGCAACTGGGCGTTGCTCCAGCCGTCCATGAGGATGTGATGGCTGGTATGGATCAGGTGCCAGCCTTCACTGCCCCGACGCACCAGCAGCAGGCGGAACAATGGAGCGGTGCCGAGTTCGAAGCCACGGCTGCGCTCCTCGGCGGCCAGTGCATCGAGGTCGATGTCGGCTGCGTCGATCACTTGCAGTTGCAGGTCGATCTGGCGATGAATCACCTGATGCGCGCACTCAAGCCCCAGCCAGTGGAAGCTGCTGCGCAGGATGTCGTGTCGGTTGATCGCCGTTTGCCAGGCCCGGCCGAATGCCGCCAGCTCCAGGCCCTGGATGTCCAGGCGCAATTGATTGATGTAGGCCTCGGCCTGGGGTTCGTACAGGGTGTGGAACAGCATGCCCTGTTGCATCGGCGTCAGCGGGTAAACGTCCTCGATGGCCGGCGCCGCAACAGGCAAGGCATCGAGTTGTGCCTGGGTGATGCGCGCCAGCGGGAAGTCCGACGGCGTAACCTGGCCTGGCGCTGTCGCACAGCAATGTTCGATCAGCGTCTTGAGTTCTTCGGTGTAGGCATCGGCCAGTCGCTGCACCGTGGACTCGGCAAACATGTCACGGCTGAAGCCCCATTGCAGCGAGAGCTGCCCGCCATAGACCTGGCCCTCCACCGTCAGCCAGTTGGCCAGTGGCGCATCATCGCCCTGAGCCTGGCCGCCGCTTTCCGGGGCCGGGACGAACAGCGCGGCGTCGTCGAACTGACGATCGAACTGCCCCAGGTAGTTGAAGGTGATCCGTGGCGTCGGCAAGTCTTGCAGGGCCTGGCGCTGCGCCGGTTCGCCCAGGTAGCGTAGCAGTCCATAGCCCAGGCCTTTGCCGGGAATGGCGCGCAGTTGCTCCTTGATCGACTTGATCGAATTTGCCACCCCGGCCTCGGGTTGCAGGCGGACCGGAAACAGGCTGGTGAACCAGCCGACGGTGCGGCTCAGGTCGAGGTCGTCGGACAGGTCTTCGCGGCCGTGGCCTTCCAGCTGGATCAACGTCGAGCCCTGCCCGCTCCAGCGGCAGATGACCCGCGCCAACGCCGTGAGCAACAGATCATTGACTTGGGTGCGATAGGCCGCCGGGGCCTGTTGCAGCAACTGGCGGGTCAGTTCCTCATCCAGTTTCGATTCGATCTTGTGCCCGTGGCGCTGCTGCAAGCTGCCCTTGGGGTTGTCGCACGGCAGGTCCCGGGCGTCCGCCAGTTGCGCCTGCCAGTACGGCATTTGCCCAGGCAAGGTGCCGGCATGCTGTTGCAGATGCGCGGCCCAGGCTTGATAGGCGCTGGTTTTCTCGGGCAGTGCCACTTGCCGGTAAGCCTGTTTTAAATCTTCGAGCAATACCCGCCATGACACCCCGTCCACGGCCAAATGATGAACCACCAGCAACAGGCGCTGACTGCCATCGTCGAGGCTGATCAGCAAGGCACGCAGCAGCGGCCCGCTTGCGAGATCGAGGCTGCGTTGCGCTTCATCGCACAGGGCGGTCAAGGCTTCGGTCGAAGACGCCCGACGTTGCCACAATCCAGCTGACTCGACTGGCGCTGCGTGGCGCTGCTGCCAGCCTTCGGCACCGTCGATGAAGCGCAGGCGCAAGGCGTCGTGGTGGTTGATAACGGTAACCAAGGCCTGCTCCAACACCTCAGGATTCAACGCGTCCCGGGGCGTCAGCAGCAGCGACTGGTTCCAGTGCTGACGCTGGGCGATTGCCTGTTCGAAGAAGTAATGCTGCGCCGGGGTCAGGATCACCTCGCCACTGACCGGGCCTTGATCGACAGTGCTGCGGCTGTCGAACGCCGCGACCAGCGCCAGGCTACGCACGGTCTGGTACTGGAACAGATCCCGCGGGCTGAGGCGAATGCCCGCCTGGCGGGCACGGCTGACCACCTGGATGGAAATGATCGAGTCGCCGCCGAGCTCGAAGAAATTGTCTTCGAGGCCCACGGGTTCCGCGCCCAATACGTCCTGCCAGATCTGCGCCAGCGCGATCTGCATCGCATCTTGTGGCGCAACGAATGCCTGTTGCGGCGTGGCGTCGGGCGGCGGCAAAGCCTTGCGGTCGAGCTTGCCGTTGGCGGTCACCGGCAAGGCGTCCAGTGGCATCAGGTAGGTGGGCACCATGTATTCCGGCAGGCTGTCGAGCAGCCAGGCCTTGAGGGTTTGTGGCCACTGCGCATCGGTGTCGGCGTTTTCCAGCACCAGATACGCCACCAGATGCTTGCCGCCCTGCACCAGCACCACGGCCTCACGCACCAACGCATGCTGCATCAACCGGGTTTCGATTTCCCCCAGTTCGATGCGCAGGCCGCGCAATTTGACTTGATGGTCGAGGCGCCCGAGGTATTCGATCACCCCATCGGCGCGCTGCCGCACGCGGTCGCCGGTGCGGTACAAGCGCGCACCGTCATGGAAGGGGCACGGCACAAAACGCTCGGCGCTGAGCGCCGGACGCCGGTGATAACTGCGCGCCAGCCCGGCGCCACCGAGGTACAACTCCCCCGCCACGCCGGCCGGAACCGGCAGTAATTGTGCATCCAGCACATGGGTGCGCAGGTTGGCGATGGGCCGGCCGATGGGCACGCTGTCGGCGCCTTCGTCGATGCAGGTCCAATGGGTGACGTCGATGGCCGCCTCGGTCGGGCCGTAAAGGTTGTACAACCCGGCACCCGGCAGCTTTTTGAACACCTGCAATTGGGCATCCAGCGGCAAGGCTTCGCCGCTGCAGACGATGCGCTTGAGACCGGTGCACGCCTCGACACCCGGCTCGTGGATGAACGCCTGGAGCATCGACGGCACAAAGTGCAGCGTACTGATGCCGTACTCACCGATCAGGCGGATCAACCGCGCCGGTTCACGATGCGCCCCCGGTGGCGCCACCACCAGGCGCGCGCCGGTCATCAGCGGCCAGAAGAATTCCCACACCGATACGTCGAAACTGAACGGGGTCTTCTGCAACACCGAGTCGCCGCCATCCAGCCCGTAAGCCTGCTGCATCCAGCACAAGCGGTTGACCAGCGCCGCGTGACTGTTGCCGGCGCCTTTGGGCTTGCCGGTGGAGCCGGAGGTGTAGATCACATAGGCCAGGTTCAGTGGATGCACTTCAACTGGCGGGCAGGACTCGCTGTAGCCGTCGAGCCAGTCTTGCTCCTGATCCAGGGCGATGACCTTGACGCCCTCGGTGGGCAGTGCGCCGAGTAAAGCGCTTTGGGTGAGCAGCAGGCCAATCGCACTGTCTTCGATCATGTAGGCCAGGCGCTCAGCCGGGTATTCCGGGTCCAGCGGTACGTAGGCACCACCGGCCTTGTGAATCGCCAGCAGTCCGATGACCATTTCCAGTGAACGCTCGACACAGATCCCCACCAGCACATCCGGGCCGACACCCTGCTCGCGCAAGCAGTGCGCCAGTTGATTGCTGCGGGCGTCGAGTTGCGCGTAGCTGAGCTGACGATCGCCAAACACCAGCGCCGGCGCGCCGGGGGTGCGTCGGGCCTGGGCCTGAATCAACTGGTGCATGCACTGCTCGACCGGATAGATCTCGGCGGTGCGGTTCCAGTCCTGCACCAGCACTTGCTGCTCATCCGCCGTCAGCATCGGCAACTCGCCGATTTTTTGTGTCGAGTCGTCGACTATCGCCTGCAACAGGCGCGTCCAGTGCCGGGCCATGCGCGCGATGGTATCGGCCTCGAACAGGTCGCTGGCGTAGGTCAGCGCGGCGTGCAGCTTGCCGCCCTTTTCCCAGGTGTCGAGGGTCAGGTCGAACTGGGTGGTGCGGCTTTGCCAGTCGATGTTGCCCAGCTCCAGGCCGGACGCAGTGCTGACCGAGGCCATGTCGGCCACATGCGGCTGGTGGTTGTACATCACCTGGAACAGCGGCGTGTGGCTGAGGCTGCGCTCCAGTTTCAGCGCTTCGACCAGGCGCTCGAACGGCAGGTCCTGATGGGCCTGGGCGCCAAGGGCGGTTTCCTTGATGGCGCGCAGCAGGTCGTCGACCCGGGTCTGGCCGTCCAGTTGGGTGCGCAGCACCTGGGTGTTGACGAAGAAGCCGATCAGGCCTTCGATTTCCGCGCGGTTGCGGTTGGCGATGGGCACGCCGACGCGGATGTCGGTTTGCCCGGTGTAGCGATGCAGTAAAGTGTTGAAAGCGCCGAGCAACAGCATGAACAGGGTGATGTTGTGCTTCTGTGCGGTGCTGCGCAGTTGCTCGGCCAGTTGCGCCTGGACCGCGAATTCGTAGCGGGTACCGCGATAGCTCGGCATCGCCGGGCGCGAATGATCCAGCGGCAGTTCCAGCACAGGATGTTCATCGCCCAATTGCGCCTGCCAGTACGCCAGTTGCCGCGCCTGCTCACCCGCCTCCAGCCAGCGGCGCTGCCACAGGGCGTAGTCGCTGTACTGGATAGGCAGCGGCGTCAGCTGCGGTTGCGTGCCGGCATCGAAGGCGTCGTAGCAGCGGATGAATTCGTCGATCAGCACGTTCATCGACCAGCCGTCGGAGACGATGTGGTGCAGGGTCAGCAACAGCACGTGCTCTTGTCCCGCGAGCTTGAGCAAGGTGACCCGCAGCAGCGGACCGGTCGACAGATCGAACGGCAGTACCGATTGCTGTTCGGCGGTTTCAGCCACGGCACGTTCGCGCTCCTCGGCGGGCAGTGCGCTGAAATCCACCTGCTCGATGACCAGCGGCGCGGTGGCCGGGACTTGCAACAGGCTGTCATCGGCCTGACGAGCGAACACCGTGCGCAGGGTTTCATGCCGCGCCACCAGGCTGGCGAACGCCTGCTCCAGCGCCGACAGGTTCAGGCACCCGGTCAGCCGCACCGCGCCCGGCAGGTTGTAGGCACCGCTGTGGGGATCCAGTTGCCAGAGGAACCACATGCGTTGCTGGGCGTACGACAGCGCCTGGCGATCCTCAGCCTCGATGCTGGCCGGAATCGGAAAACGGGCGAAATCCACGCCCTCCTTGTGCAAGGCCGCAAGGAACATTTGACGCTTTTCCAGGGGCAACCCGATAAACCGGCGAGCGAGTTTCAAGGAGTCTTCAGCATTCATCTATCGGCATCCGCATCAGTAGGCAGCAGGCGCAAGGGCGCGTCGTCCCTATAAAACGAATGCAGGCGGGAAAAATTAGCGGATGGGAACAAGTATCAGGAGGGAGTGAAACGCGAAATTCTGGGCTACTGAAAATCAAAAATGTGGGAGCGAGCTTGCTCGCGATAGCTGTGTGTCAGGCACCATTATTGCCGGCTGACACGACGCCATCGCGAGCAAGCTCGCTCCCACAGGGATCGGGTAGAATTTTGGAGTGGTGTTAACCCACGGCAGCCATGGAAAGCCGCCGATGATGCACCTCAAGCTGATCCTTGATCACCCGCAGCACCTTCGCTTCCTGCTCATGGATGAAGAAGTGCCCGCCAGCCAGCATGTCCACCGAAAAACTGCCACGGGTTTCCTGGCTCCAGCCGATCAACTGTTCGGTGGTGGCGCGGTCGGCCTTGCCGCCGAGCACGTGCACCGGGCACCTGAGCAACGGGCGCTGCACCGGCTCGAAACGCCCGCACAGCAGGAAGTCCGCGCGCAGCACCGGCAGGGTCAGGCTCATCAACTCTTCATTGGCCAGGATCTCTTCGCTGGTGCCGTTGAGGGTGCGCAATTGCTCGATCAGTTCGGCGTCGGTTTTCGGCTCGGCATACTGACGGTCGTAATCGGCGCGCAACGTCGGTGCGGCGGTGCCCGAGGCGAACAGCGCCACCGGTTCCGGGCAACCCAGCGAGCGAAACGCATGGGCCATCTCGCAGGCCAGCAGCGCCCCCATGCTGTGGCCGAATAACGCATACGGCGTCTTGAGCGTGGCTTTCTGTTCCTGGGCCAGTTGCAGCGCCAGACGGCGCATGTCGGTGTGCAAGGGCTCGCCGTAGCGCGCGCCCCGCCCCGGAAGTTCCACCGGTTGCAGCTTGAGCCACTCCGGCAGTTTTCGCCGCCAACGGCTATAGACCATGGCACTCGCGCCCGAATAGGGCAGGCACAGCAATGTCAGCGGGGTCACCGGGCTTTCCTCGAGAGTTGTCTGCTAAGAGAACGGATGAGGTGCCCAAAGAATTAGCCATGTGAGTAACCCTGTGGGAGCGAGCTTGCTCGCGATAGCGGAGTGTCAGTCGACATCATGAGTGCCTGACACACCGTCATCGCGAGCAAGCTCGCTCCCACAGGAGGCTGTTTCCAGCATTGAATCTCTATTTCAAATGACGATAGCTCGGGATTGCCGAACCGAGCACCACTGCCCCCGCCGCAATCGCCAGCCAGAACCCGCTGCGCGCGCCGAAGGCGTCCACCAGCCAGCCGGAGCCGGCGGCGCCGATCGCCACGCCGATGCTCAGGCCGGTGACCAGCCAGGTCAGGCCTTCGGTGAGTTTGGCCGGCGGTACGATCTGCTCCACCAGGGCCATGGCGACAATCAGCGTCGGCGCGAAAAACAGGCCGGCGACAAACACCGCCAATGACAAGCCTAAAATGTTCGTCGCCAACAGCAACGGCAAGGTGGTCACCGCCGTCGCCACCCCGCCGTACAGGAACAGGCGCGCCAGCGGCACTTTCGAGCGCAGTGCGCCGAACGCCAACCCGGCCAGGCACGAGCCGATGGCGTACACCGACAGCACGATGCTCGCCGCCGCCGGTTGGCCCTGATGCTGGGCGAAGGCGACGCTGACCACGTCCACCACGCCAACAATGGTGCCCATGGCGACCATCAACAGCATCAGCAACTGAATGTCGCGGGAACGGATGATCGAGCCCTGGTGATGCTCTTCATGGGGATGCACCGGCGGCTCCGTGCTGCGTTGCAGGACGAATGCGGTGACGCCGATGGCCAGCGCCAGCAAGGCCACCAGCGGACCGGCCTCGGGGAATGCCACCACGCACAACCCCACCGACAGTGGTGGCCCGACAATGAAGCAGACTTCGTCCAGCACCGACTCCAGGGCGTAGGCGGTTTGCAACTCGGGGCGGCCGCGATACACCTCAGTCCAACGTGCCCGCACCATCGCCGACATGCTCGGCATGCAACCGGCCAGCGCGGCGAAGAAAAACAGTGTCCAGTGCGGCGCCTGCAACCGCGTGCACAGCAACAACAGCAACAGTGCCCCACCGCCCAGCAATGCCGATACCGGTAGAATCCGCCCCTGGCCAAATCGATCCACCAGCCGCGACACCTGCGGCGCACAAAACGCCGTGGCCAGGGCGAACGTCGCCGCCACCGCGCCGGCCATTGCGTAGCCACCCTGCAACTGCGAGAGCATGGTGATCAGGCCGATGCCGGTCATGGAAATCGGCATGCGCGCGATCATTCCGGCCAGCACGAATGCGCGGCTGCCGGGGGCTTTGAACAACTCGCGATAGGGGTTTGCCATGGGACGGGTCTCATCAGGGGACTGCACGTTGCCATAACGGCTGATTGCGGGGGAAGCGTGGAATTGTTGGTTGAATGTGAAGGCCCCATCGCGAGCAAGCTCGCTCCCACAATGGCCGGCGTACACCAATCAACTGTGGGAGCGAGCTTGCTCGCGATGGGGCCAGAACAGACAACTCACCTCCCTTCGCCAAATGAACTCTCACCGACCCCGGCCAGTCAGTTGAATAGGCCCCAGGTTCCCGGAGTTTCGCGACAATGGCTGATCACCCCGAACGCCAAAGCCCCATCGACGCCCACGGCATCATCGGCGATATGCGCAGCGCGGCGCTGGTCAATGACAAGGGCAGCGTGGACTTTTTCTGCTGGCCGGAATTCGACAGTCCGTCGATCTTCTGCTCGCTGCTGGACACCCCCGAGGCGGGGATTTTTCAGTTGTCACCGGATTTGCCCGACGCCCGTCGCGAACAAATCTACCTGCCCGACACCAATGTGCTGCTGACCCGCTGGCTCAGTGATCGCGCCGTGGTCGAGGTCACCGACCTGCTGCCCGTCGGTGACACCGAGGATGACCTGCCGCTGCTGATGCGGCGGATCCGTGTGGTCAGCGGCCGCGCCACCTTCCAGATGCGCTGCGCCGTGCGTCATGACTACGCTCGCGCCAAAACCCGCGCCCGCATGGATGAAAAAGACGTCACCTTCGACGCGGTCGATCAGCCGTCCCTGCGCCTGTCTTCGGATCAGGTTTTGCATATCGACGGCAATGCGGCGGTGGCCGAATTCACCCTCGAACAAGACCAGACCAGTCAATTCCTGCTCGGTGCCCTCGACGATCCGCGCTTAAAGGAAGGCGCTGCACAACTGTGCCTGGAGCGCACCCTGAAATTCTGGCGCGACTGGATCGGCCAGTCCAACTACCGCGGCCGCTGGCGCGAAATGGTCAACCGCTCGGCCCTGGCGATGAAGCTGCTGACCTCGCGCAAGCACGGCGCCATTCTCGCCGCCGCCACCTTCGGCCTGCCGGAAAGCCCTGGTGGCTCGCGCAACTGGGACTATCGCTTCACCTGGATCCGCGACGCCTCGTTCACCGTCTATGCATTCATGCGCCTGGGCTTCGTCGAAGAGGCCAACGCCTACATGCGCTGGTTGCGGGGGCGGGTCAGCGACTGTCAGGGCAAGCCGATGAAACTCAACATCCTGTATGCCATCGACGGTCGCCAGGAATTACCGGAGATCGAGCTGACGCACCTGTCCGGCCATGGTGGCGCACAACCGGTGCGCATCGGCAATCAGGCCTATGAACAGGTCCAGCTCGATATCTTTGGCGAGCTGATGGACGCGATTTACCTGGTCAACAAATACGGCGAAGCCATCTCCCATGAAGGCTGGAAACACACGGTGGAGGTGGTCGATCAGGTCTGTGAAACCTGGGAGCAGAAAGATGTCGGCATCTGGGAAATGCGCGGCGAGCAATACCATTTCCTGCATTCACGGCTGATGTGCTGGGTCGCCCTGGACCGCGCCATCCGCCTCGCTTCAAAGCGCTCGCTACCGGCACCGTTCGCGCGTTGGGACCAGACCCGCCAGGCGATCTACACCGACATCTGGGAGAACTTCTGGTGCGAGGAACGCGGGCACTTCGTCCAGCACATCGGCGGCACCGGCCTGGACGGTTCGATGCTGCTGATGCCGCTGGTGCGTTTCGTCAGCGCCCGCGACCCGCGCTGGCTGGCGACCCTGCAAGCCATCGAAAGAAGCCTGGTACGCGACGGCATGATCTACCGCTACCGCAACGACGACAGCCAGATCGACGGCCTGCCCGGCAGCGAAGGCGCCTTTGCCGCGTGCTCGTTCTGGTACGTCGAATGCCTGGCCCGCGCCGGCCAGCTCGACAAGGCCCACCTGGAGTTCGAACAGTTGCTCAGGTACGCCAACCCGCTGGGGTTGTATGCCGAAGAGTTCGACAGCCATGGGCGGCACATGGGCAACACGCCGCAGGCATTGACGCATCTTGCGTTGATCAGTGCGGCTTGCTTTCTGGATCGGAGGTTGAGTGGGGAGAAGAGGTTTTGGCAGCCGTGAATACGGGTTAAACAATGTTCGAACTCAGGCAAAAGGTGGCTCAAGACCCCAGTGGATCTGCGCTGACACTGACCGAAAACCGCTCCCGATAAGCCTGTGGCGTCACGCCCATGGCCCGCAGGAAACTGCGGCGCAGGGTTTCTTCGCTGCCGAAGCCGCATTGCACCGCTACTCGTTTGATCGGCACGCCGGTATCGCTGAGCAAACGCCGCGCGGTTTCGACGCGGATCAGTTCGATGGCCCGGGCCGGGGTCTGGCCGGTGTCGGCGCGGTAGTGGCGCACGAAGCTGCGTTCGCTCATGCCGGCCTGCAAGGCCAGAGTCGGGATACCAAGGTCGTGGGCCAGATTTTCGCTGATCCAGGCGTGAAGTTCGTCGAAACGGTTGCCTTCCTGTTGCAGTGACAGGGTCACGCTGAATTGCGACTGGCCACCCGGACGTTTGAGAAACACCACCAGTTGCCTCGCGACTTCGAGGGCCATGGTGCGCCCCAGGTCTTCTTCGACCATGGCCAACGCCAGGTCGATGCCGGCGGTCACCCCGGCCGAGGTCCAGACCGGGCCGTCGTTGATGAAGATCGGGTTGGGCTCGACGTGCAGTTGCGGATGCTGCTGCGCCAGTTGCTCGCAACGGGTCCAGTGGGTGACCACGCGCCGGCCGTCGAGCCAGCCGCTGGCCGCCAGCAGGAACGCACCGGTGCATACCGAGGAAACCCGCCGGCAGCCACGAGCATGTTCGCGCACCCAGGCAACCAACGGCGCATCTTGCGCCGCTGCGTAAACACCCCAGCCACCGGCGATGATCAGGGTATCAGTGCCCTCATCCGGCAACGGTTCGGCCAACAGCGCCAACCCCGCCGACGACATCACCGCCCCGCCGCCACTGGTAATCACCGTCGGCGCATAGGGTGGCGGCAGGCCTTGCTGGCGGGCTATGTCGTTGGCCGAAGCGAAAACCTGCAACGGCCCGGTGACGTCGAGCAATTGCACGTTGGCGAAAGCGAGTACATGGATGGTTTTCGACATTTGGCGTAATTCGTGGGGATATTGGCGTATGCGCCAAAGCCTACGAGCCTAGAGTCAAACCGTCCACCCACTTCACGAGAAAAAACACCATGACGTTGCAGATCGGTTTTCTGTTGTTTCCACAGGTTCAGCAACTGGACCTGACCGGCCCTTACGACGTACTGGCCTCGCTGCCGGATGTGAAAGTGCATCTGATCTGGAAAGACCTGATGCCGGTCACCGCCAGCACCGGCCTGCTGTTGAAACCGACCACCACCTTCGATGATTGCCCGGCACTGGACGTGATCTGCGTGCCCGGTGGCAGTGGTGTCGGACCCTTGATGGAAGATGACCAGACTCTGGACTTTCTCAAGGCCCAGGCCGCCAACGCGCGGTACATCACGTCGGTGTGCACCGGCTCGCTGGTGCTGGGTGCGGCGGGATTGCTCAAGGGCAAACGCGCCACCACTCACTGGGCATATCACGAATTACTCAAGCCGCTGGGCGCAATCGCGGTGCAAGACCGGGTGGTTCGTGACGGCAATCTGTTGACCGGTGGCGGCATCACCGCCGGTATCGACTTCGCTCTGACCCTGGCCGCCGAGCTGTTCGACCAGGCCACCGCCGAGTTGGTGCAACTGCAACTGGAATACGCCCCGGCCCCGCCGTTTACCGCGGGTAGCCCCGAGACGGCCCCGGCCAGCGTGTTGGGAGAGGCTCGCCAGCGGGCTGCCGACTCGTTGAAACTGCGGGCGCAGATCACCGAGCGTGCGGCGGCGAAACTCGATCGACAGTGAAAAAATGGCGGCGGGAACCCGGTTCCTGCCGCCACGACTTTTCATGCACGCAAAAAAAACCCGCCGAAGCGGGTTTTTCCAAGACCATGACGACTCCTTGTCGTAGCGTTCCTTGCATATGGTCGATCATCCATGATCCTGAGCACATCCTGTGCTTCAGTGGGTGAGGCCAGATTACGCTTCGGATCCAATTTGTAACAGGCGATATCGCTACCATCGCGTGTAAGACATTCGCTATAAACCACCCTCCGAAAACCCTTAGACGCCTCAGGTTTCGAGCCGACTTCAGCCACTCTGTTGCTCGTGGGCTTTGGCATTGTCGATCAAAAACTGCTCGATATTGTTCATTTGCTCTTCCCAGCCACGACTGTCCATGCGGAAAGCCCTTTCGCGACGGGCCTGGGGAATGTGATCGAAACCGGACTCGGAGACCTTGAGCAACGTGCCGTTGTCCATGTCTTCGAGCTCGAATTTCACCAGGGTGGTGGGTTCCTGGGAGTAATCGACTTCAGGGTTCACGGCATACGGGTGCCAGCGAAACGAAAGCAGCCGTTCCGGCTCGACCCGCTCTACCAGTACATTCCAGCGCAAATGTTCATAACCGGGATAGGTAACCTGCCCCTGGGTCCATTCGCCTGCCACAAAACGCTTGCCTTCCAGCGCCACGCCAAACCACTGTCCGAACACTTCGGCATTGGCCAGCACACGCCAGACCTGTGAACGCTTGGCCTTGAGCAGGATTTTCCTTTCGATGCGATCAGATGCTGGGTTCATAAGTCACCTCCTGTACTTGAACAGTAGGTCAGTAAGACCACAAGACCAACTCTAAAGTTGTACCAATCGGGATAAGCAATCAACCATACCTGAGATATTCGGTTGCATTTGCGTGGATAAGTTCTGGGCAATCGCAAAGTCAGCGGGTCGAAACTGCTAACGTTCGCCCTCGAAACAGCATGGAAAAGGATAGCGACATGAAAAATCTGCGCGGCAGTTGCCTGTGCCCCTCAGCGCTACACTGCACCTCTCTTTCGGTCACAGCGAGCACTCCAGCATGAACCCACGCTTCTTATTGGCGCTGACACCCTTGTTGTTCACCTCCATGGCGTTCGCCGTGGACTGCGACAACGCCAGCGATCAGGCGACGATGAACCAGTGCGCGGCGCAGCAGAACGCGGCCGCCGACAAGGAATTGAATGCGCTGTACCAGCAAATCACTTCGCGGCTCAAGAGCAACCCGGACAGCAAGAAGCAGTTGGTGGGTGCGCAGCGGGCGTGGGTTGCGTTCCGCGATGCCGAGTGCAAGTTTTCGGCATCCGGGGTGGAAGGCGGGAGTGTGTATCCGCTGATTTACAGCAACTGCACCACGGAACTGACCAAGGCACGGGTTCAGACGTTCAAGAACTACCTGAAGTGCCAGGAGGGGGATATGAGTTGCCCGGTGCCGGGGGTTTGATTTTTGCTGTTTTTGCGGTGTTTTTGAGGGCCCCATCGCGAGCAAGCTCGCTCCCACAGGGGATTAGGACGTACTCGCAATGCCGGCGTCACCACAAAAACTGTGGGAGCGAGCTTGCTCGCGATGAGGTCGGCACATTCAACATTGATGTTGCCTGACATGCCGCCATCGTGGGCAAGCCCGCTCCCACAGGGTTCAGTGGTGTTCACACAATAGTGACCACACCAAAAATCCACTGTGGGAGCGGGCTTGCCCGCGAAGGCGTCAGTTCAGGCGCCGCAATTACCGGACAAAAATCTGCGCCGTGGTAATCGCCATGTCTCCGCCCGGCAACTTGATGCTGCCCGTCTGTTTCAGGCTGTCGGCATCAAAGATCGCCACGTCGTTGAACGTCCCCGCCAGGTAGATCTTGCTGCCGTCCTTGTTGAAGGAAATGCAGTAATACGAGTGATCGAGCGCGGCGGACTGGAGCATTTTCTTCTGCTTGATGTCGTACTTGGCCAGGCGGTTGAGTACGCCAAACATCAGGTTCGGGTCCTTGGGCGAGCGCATACCGCTGAAGTAGATCTCCGTCAAAGGGCCGAAGTCGGTGGTTTCGGTCTTGCCGGTCTTCAGGTCGACGCTGAACAGGCCGTACAGGTATTCGGCGGTGGCCGGGTCCTGTTTCTTGTCCTTGAATTTCGCCGCGGTGTACAGCAGCGAGAAGTCATGCCGGTAGGTCTGCTGGTTCCACACGTAGAGCACGTCCGGTGCGCTGTAGTTCGGGCGTTTCCAGTGACGGCTGGGGATCAGTACGTCGAACTTGCCGGTTTGCACATTGACCTTGTAAACGTCCGCCCCGGCCACGTACAGCGTGCCGTCGTCACCGCTCTGCATGATGGTCAGTTGGCGCGGCGCCGGGAAACTGCGCAGCGGCTTGGCGTCCATGCCGGCATCGGTCGAATACACGTCGAGCCGTGGCTGCTGCACTTCGTAGCGATCGTTCATCATCAGCGTCGGGTTGGCGACGGTGTACAGCTCCTTGCCGTCGTGGCTGACCGTGAAGGCGAACATGGACCTGGCCTTCTCACCCGGCTTCTGGGTGATGCTGGCGTGGAACACCTGCTTGCAGTTGTCCAGTTCGACACCGTAGACATCCGCATAGTGATTGTTCAGCACGTAGGCGGTCTTGCGGTCCGGCGACAACTGCACGGAGCCGGGGCCGAAGGCATCGGGCATCTTGCAGGTCTTGAACAGCGTGTCGGTGGCCAGGTCGATCACGTGCAGGTTGTTCGGGTAGTTGGTGGTCACCATGTATTCGTGACCGACTTGCAGCGCGGTATTTTCATCGGCCAGAACACTGACAGAACAGCTGCTCAGGACGGCGAACGCGGCCAGGCCGCAGGCTTTGATGTTACGCATGCTGGAATCCTTCTTCTGTGATCACTTGTCTTTGGGGAAGACAGTGCCGAGGTTGCGCCAGTTGTCGTTGGACGCCTGGGCATCCTTGTTCCAGTCCGGGTAGGTGCTCATCATGTCGGGCACCTGGGCCGGCCACCAGCAAGGGTCGGAGCAGCCGTAGAGGTCGGCCTCCATCGGCTGGCACAGCGACGACACACCGCCAAACGCATCGATTTCCCAGCCCGGGTCGGTGGTCGAGGCACAGCCCGCCACGGAACTCATGGCCACCACTTCTTCTATGCGGTTTTCATCCGCGGCCTGATCCAGCTTCAACGCTTTGTTATTGATTGCCTTGAGATGTTTCATATCAGTGAGCCTTGCGCGGAGTGATGTAACTGCTGATGAACGCAGGGTTATTGGCCATGATCCGGGTGTAGACCTCGATGCCGAAGTCGACCCAGTCACGCATCAGTTCGCAGTAGTGATAGGTTGGGTGGGTCGGATCGCCATAGCGGGCGTAGCTCTCGTGGTAGCAGCCGCCGGAACACAGGTTGCGGATCTGACAGTCTTCGCAGCCGGTGTTGGTACGGTCCAGGCGCTGGGACAGGAAGTCGTTCAACTCCACCTGTTTCACACCGCTATGGACGTTGCCGAAGGTCGGCAGGCTCGAACCGGTAAAACGGTGGCACAGGTTCAGCTCGCCCTTGTGATCCACCGCCAGCATCTTCAGGCCCGCGCCGCATGGCAGGGCTTTCTTGTGGCCTTCGTGGATGTCGGTGATGAGCTGGTGCAGGTTGGAGAAACCGATGTTGCGGTGTTCCAGCGCCGCTTCCAGGTAACGACGACCCAGCGCCTTCATGTTGGCGAACACCTGCACCAGTTCATCGCTGGTGAGGTTGAAGCTGCTGATGTCGCCGGAGGTCACCGGGGCAAAGCCGACTTCGGCAAAACCCAGTTCGTTGAACAGGTGATCCCAGATGGTTTCGACGTCGGTCACGCCGGTGGTGAGCGTTACGCGAGCTCCGACCGGACGGCTGTTGTAGCGCGACAACAGCATCTCGGCCTTGCGCCGCACCACGTCATAGGTGCCCTGCCCGCCCACGGTGATGCGGTTGCGGTCGTGCACGGTCTTCGGCCCGTCGATGCTCACCGACAAACCGAAACGATGGGCATTGAGGTAATCCACCGTTTCTTCGGTGAGCAACGTGGCGTTGGTGGTCATGACAAATTCGACGAACTTGCCCGCCTCGCGAAAACGCTTCTCACAATAGTCGACCATGTACTCGATCAGCTTGCGGTTGCTCAGCGGTTCGCCGCCGAAGAACACCACGGTGAAACGCTCTTCGTCCGGGGATTCGCGCAGCAGCATTTCCACCGAGGCGATCGCCGTTTCGACGTCCATTTTCTTGCCCGCCGACGGTTTGTCGAGGTCTTCCTTGTAGCAATACGTGCAGCTCAGGTTGCAGCCGGTGTTGACGTTGAGCACCACGGTATTGATCGCCGTGCGCTCGACCCGCTTGGTCGCGATGTCGGGGGTCAGCGGCGAGCCGTCGCTGACCAGTTCCAGGGCCATCAGCTCGCGCAGGGTCTCGGTGATTTCCTCGCCGTTGAAACGCGCGGCCAGGCGCTGGATCAGGTCGTCCGAGGAACAACCTGGCCCGCGCAAGGTATCGATGATGGTACCCGTCAGTTCATCGCTGGCGAACAGCGAACTGCTGGGGATGTGAAACAGCATGCGGTCGGCATCGACCTGCACTTCGTGCAGGTTGCGTTCGACCAGATTCAAGATAGCGCCCATGGCAAACCTCCTGTGCAGGCCCCGCTTGGCGGGGCTTGCGGTCATTCCGAAAAGTGTCTGAAGCCTGTGCCGTCAGCCAACTCACGGAATGGGTGGATTGTTCCAGCGTTGCACGGTCACGATCAGGTGGCCTTCGCCGGTCAGGGATTTCCCTGCATCGTCGACGGCGGCGATCACCTTGAGGTTGCCGGCATTGTTGGTGGACATCTTGCGTGCCGGGTTCGGCCCGGCATCGCCCGGAGTGAACACGCCGGTGTCGGCCTGCATGGTGCCGGCGAACTTGACGTCTTCGTCTTCCCTGGCGCGGTCGTCGAAGGCCTCGACTTTCCACTGCGCCGGGAACACACCGATGCGGTACGGCTTGCCATCAGCGCCCTTGCCCCAGGCTTCCGCGTCGAAACGGCCCTGGACTTTCGGCGTCGAACCACCGCCCTCGCCGATCCGTGCAACCGAGAATTCCGGCACAACCTTGACCGAGGCGATCTTGCTGTACACCGACAGGCTCGGGCCCTTTAGCGTGCCGACGCTGACCGCGCGCAAACCTGGCTGGGCATTGGCGGCGGCCTTGAGCTTGACCTTGATCCGCTCCGGGCTCTGCTCGACCACTTCGAGCACTTCCACGCCTTTGCCGAAGTCCGGCTTGCCGGTCAGGCCGCTGCCGATCAGGGTCACTTCGGTTTCACTGCCGGCCTTCAGATAACCCGGCTGCACCGCCAGCAAACGGTTGGAGCCTTGCTTGGCGGCGACGAAGTCCAGGCCACGCTCGTCGTGTTCGGCCTCGAACATCCGGCCCTGCATCGCATTGCCCTGGGCGGCGAACACCTGGCGCATGGTCACGCCATCGATGGTCACGTTGCCGCGCCATTCGTAGCCGGTGTAGAGGATTGCACTGCCGTCGCCGTTGAACGGCGTGCCGTCGGCGTACTGGCCTTTGACGCTGACCTTGAAGGTGTCGCTGCCATCGGCACTCACGGTCATTACACCCGCCAGCTCACCCTTGCCCGGCAAGTGGCCGCTGAAGCTCCAGTCGCCCACCAGGGCATCGGCTTTCGGCGCGGCGCTCTGCCATTTTTTCCAGGCCGGGTTGTCCAGCGGATAACGCTTGGCCAGCAGCGGCACCATTTCTTTGCGGGCCATATCGAACCAGTCGCGGTCCCGGGACAGCGCCTGGTACTCCAGGGACGGCCACTGACCGAGGTGGAAATTCACCAGGCGTTCCCACTCCTGGGCCGGACGCCGTTGCAGGGCAACCCGCGCACCGGAGTGGCAGCGGCCGCACATCTGGCTTGTCTGGTCGTCGAACTGCTCGACGGTATTGAGCCGGCGCTCCAGTGCATAGCGCACGCCGTCGGTTTCGCTCGGCGCCAGGCCCTGGGTGTCGGCCAGGTATTTGACCAGCGTGCGACGGTCCTCATCACTGATCTGCAAACCGTGCATGGTCTGCATCCGGGCAATGCTCATCAGCCAGCCTTCCGGCGTTTTGCGCTGGTGGCTGATGCGGCTGAGGGCGTTATCGGCTTCGGGGGTGTGACAGCCCTGACAGGTTTCCTTGAGGATGGTCTGGGCGTCGCGGGCTGCCAGGCTATGAGGCGAATGCAGCGCTACACAAGCGGCTACGGCCAGCAGGCTGGCGCTCATGCCTGATCGGAGTTTTCTCTTCATCAACGTCGAACCTCGCACGGTGCGTTCTTATTGTTGTGGCTTATCGTTTTTATGGTTTCTGCCGCCGGCTTTGATCCGCTGACGGAGGCAAGAGAAACGTCTGCGATGAGCAATACACGGAGCGTGCCAGCTTATTAATATCTCAATGAATCAATGACTTGTGACTAATAACCGGTTTTTTTCGGGAGACGTCATGGGCGTTGCACGTTTAATTTCGCGACAACTGTTTCACTCTGAGACAAGCATAGTTTTCTGTAGGAGCGAGCCTGCTCGCGATGGTCGTTAACGATATCGCGTGCTTACAGGCTAAACGTAGTGCTCTTTCGTCCATCGCGAGCAGGCTCGCTCCTACAGGGTGTTGTGTTCGGGGCGTCTCACGTCGTCGCAATTTGCGACGTTTATCGATCTCACGGTGACCCGGAAAATATCTGTCACCCCACTGGATCGGGCCTTGCGGCCGAAAAAACACAACTGGCACAGGCATTGCGAAAGCCCGGTTCTCACGAACAACAAGAGGCCTCGCCAATGTCGCTCCCAAACCTGCTTCCCGCCACTTCGGCATTCATCCAGCGCGCCCCGCGCATGCTTATCGGCGGTGACTGGGTCGAGGCCGCCGACGGCCAGACCATGCCCCTGCACAACCCGGCCACCGGTGAGGTGCTGTGCGTGGTGCCACGGGCAACACCGGAAGATGTCGACCGTGCGGTGCTCGCCGCCCGCCAGGCGTTCGACGATTCGGCCTGGACCCGCACCCGTCCCCGGGAGCGGCAGAACCTGCTGTGGAAACTCGCCGACCTGATGCAGCGCGACGCCGAGCTGCTGGCGCAACTGGAATGCCTGAACAACGGTAAAAGCGCAGCGGTGGCCCAGGTGATGGACGTGCAACTGGCCATCGACTTCCTGCGCTACATGGCCGGTTGGGCGACCAAGATCGAAGGTTCTACGGTTGACGTGTCGGCACCGCTGATGCCCAACGACCAGTTCCACAGCTTCATCCGCCGTGAAGCGGTGGGCGTGGTCGGTGCCATCGTTGCCTGGAACTTCCCGCTGTTGCTGGCCTGTTGGAAACTCGGCCCGGCCCTGGCCACCGGCTGCACCGTGGTGCTAAAGCCGGCCGACGAAACCCCGCTGACCGCACTTAAACTTGCCGAACTGGTGCTGGAAGCCGGTTATCCCGAAGGCGTATTCAACGTGGTCACCGGCACCGGCATCACCGCAGGTTCTGCCTTGACCCACAACCCGCTGGTGGACAAGCTGACCTTCACCGGCTCCACCGCCGTCGGCAAGCAGATCGGCAAGATCGCCATGGATTCCATGACCCGGGTCACCCTGGAGCTAGGCGGTAAATCACCAACCATCGTCATGGCCGACGCCGACCTGAAAACCGCCGCGGCCGGGGCTGCCAGCGCGATCTTCTTCAACCAGGGCCAGGTCTGCTGCGCAGGCTCGCGGCTGTATGTGCAGCGCAAGCACTTCGACAATGTGGTGGCGGACATCAGCGACATTGCCAACGCCATGAAACTCGGCAACGGCCTGGACCCGAGCGTCGACATGGGGCCCTTGATCTCGGCGCGCCAGCAGGAGCGCGTCTACGGGTACATCGAAAAGGGCCGGGAAAGCGGCGCGACCATCGCCTGCGGTGGCGAGCAGTTCGGGCCTGGGTTCTTCGTCAAGCCAACGGTAATTGTCGACGTCGATCAGAAGCACTCACTGGTGCAGGAAGAAATCTTCGGCCCGGTGCTGGTGGCCATCCCGTTCGATGACGAAGCCGATGCCCTGCGCATGGCCAATGACAGTCCGTATGGATTGGGCGCGAGCATCTGGTCCAATGACCTGGCGGCGGTGCACCGGATGATTCCGCGCATCAAGTCAGGATCGGTGTGGGTCAACTGCCACAGCGCCCTGGACCCGACGCTGCCGTTCGGCGGCTACAAGATGTCCGGGGTCGGGCGTGAGATGGGGTATGCGGCGATCGAGCATTACACCGAGTTGAAGTCGGTGCTGATCAAGTTGTGATTCGTAGCGTTCTTCAGGCCGCCTTCGCGAGCAAGCCCGCTCCCACATTGGATTGCGTTCCCCTGTGGGAGCGGGCTTGTCCGCGAAGGCGTCCCCCAGCCACTACGCCGCTGTTTCGCGGTCCAGTGGGCGACCCACCCCATATTTTGCGCCGGCCCGAAGCGCGTGACGAAGCTTCAGGGCCGGCCGTTCGACGCAGTAGTACGAAACGCCGCTGAGCAGCAACGACAAGGCCAGCACTGTTGCAACAACGGCCCCATCGTAGGCAACCGACCAGACAGCGTGCAGGAAGTACATCACCACATAGTGATTCAGGAACACGCCGTAGCTGATATTGCCGAGGAACTCGTCAATCCGGTGAAACCTGAGCTTTGTCAGCAGGTACACGGCGGGCACGCCCAGCGCTATGCCGGCGGTCACTTCGGCATTGAACGGTCGGCGCTCTATCCATCCCGCCATGATGGCCGCAAACATCAGGGCCGCCACCACGGCGGTGCCGGCAGCGATCGCCAAATCCTTCGGCTGCGCTTTGTACAGGTAGCTGCCGCACAGGAACATGAACAGCACACCCGGCAATAGACGGTAGCCGTACAGGTCGGTGTTGATGAAACCCAGGCACGCGGCCATGAAGACGACGACGGATAGAGCAAACGCAACGCCCCGCGCCCTATAGATGATCAGGAAAGGGATCATCAGGTAGAAGCACATCTCAAGCCCCAAAGACCAGGCCGGCGGCAAGATCCACGATCCCGCCGCGCCGAACATGTAGAAGCCGAGTGGCACGATAGCCAGGCTTGCGGCGATGTTGCGCAGCGTCAGCTCGGCGGCTTGAGGCGTGCCGGGCAGCAGGAAATAGATCACCGCACAGGAAACCACGAAGTAGAACAGGAATTGAGGATAGAGCCGCAGGGCGCGGTCCAGGTAGAACAGGCCGACTTTCTCCGGCGCCTTGTAGTTGCGTTCGATCAGCGAGGTCATCACGAAACCGCTGATGATCAGGAAGGAAATCACGGCAATCACGCCGGGGTTTAGCCCCATGAACGTCTTGCCCATATGAGAAACGGCCACCAGAACGGCCAATAGCAGACGATAAGCTCCCACTTACACCCCAAAATTCCTTGTCGTTATGGCGCGTAAATTACGATGCTTTGCGCTGGGAGAACAGGCTTTTTCGCCGTATCCGGACGTTCTTCATTCAGGGTTTGAAACCCTGGCCCAGTAACCAGCTGCGAACCATCCGCCCCTGCTCCACCGTCAGCCCGGCCAACACCTGATCCGCCGACTCTCCCTGCTTTAACCTCTGCACCAACGCCGCCACCTCAACCCCATGCACATGCCAGATACCCAGCGGTTGATCCACCGTGATCACCACCTCGGCTTCATCGACCAGCCCATCACGCAACACCGGCGCCCGCTCAATCCTCAGCGCATTGAAATCCGCCTCGGCATGGGCCACCTCGGCATCCGGCCAGCTCCGCCGTGCCTGCCAGAACGGCTGGTCCGGCCAGCGTTGCTCATCGGCATAAAAATCCCGGCCGATTCGCGCAAACCGCAAAAACAACTGCCCCACCCGCTGCTGGTGGAAACGCTGGGCCAGAGCCGTTCGTTCGGGTTTGCACAGCAGCGTGTTGATAACCGCGGGCGCCTGCAACGCCGAAGACAAGGACTGAAAGATCCCGTTGCCCGACAATGGGTCCACCGCCATTGCCGCATCGCCGACCCGAATCCAGTTTTCGCCACACACCTGCGGGCTCAGAATCGCCGTGCTGCTGCGGGCGTGCAGTTGTAGATCGCTTTGCGCTGCGCCAGCGAAAAATGCAGTGGCCAGCCGCGAACCCTCGCGCCGCTGTCGGCAGTAATCGAGCAACATAGCCTTGCCCGGCAACCCGGCACTGGCCACATCCACCGTCCATTGCCAGTAACACTGGCCGTCGGCGCGCCGCGCCATCCATGCCCAACCGTCCTCAAGGCTTTCCACTGCGCTGGCAGTGCTGCCCGGCGAACCCTGCCAGCGATTGAGCAAGCTGACGGTCTCGGGCCCACGCAAGCCTTTGCCGATAGTGGGGGCCTGTCGTCCTCGGGCCTCTACGAGAAACGGCGCGAGCAGTGGTTCGCGGCCGTCGATTTCGATTCGGTGGCCATTGGTCGATGACTGAACCGTCAGCACCCGGCCTTCGATCAACTCGACCCCCGCCAGGCGCAAATCCTCACGCAGGCCTCGGTCAAACAGCGGACGGTCGAGCAAGTATTCGATGTTCTGCGCATGCTGCTGGCCATTCCAGTTCACCTGGCGTTGAGAAGGCAGCGCTGCTTGCGCCAACGCCTGGTGCAGGCCCACGCCGCGCAAAGCCTCGAGAACCCGTACGGACACGCCTTCGAGCGCCGCGAACCGGCGCCATTCGCTGATCAGCGTGACGCCATGGCCCAGCCGCTTCAAACCCAGCGCGACCGCGGCCCCCGCCGGGCCGGCGCCCAGAATGACGATGTCGGTCATGGCCCGAAGCGCCGTTCAGGGCCACGGTAACGGGCATGCTCGCGCAACCACTCGATGACTTGCTCATTGCTGGCACCAGGCTGTTCGACGAGGAACCCGGCGATGTGTCCGCTCAAGGCGGCACAACCGAGGCTCGCCCCGGATTGCCCCGGGTACGTGCCATGCACACACGCGGCGAAATCCGCCTGGGCGCTGTTGAGCCACGACCATTCCTGCTCGGCGCACCGCGCATCGCCGGTCACCCGCAACACCTGCGGATAGTTCGCCGGAAACACCCCTTCCCCTTGGGCCGGGCTCGACGCACACAGCAGCACACCCCGCGCCACCGCCGCCGCGCAGGCCGCGCGCAACAGGCTGCGATCCTGGCGCAGGCCAAGGCTCAAATTGATCAGTCGAACGTCCTGCGTCAGCAGCCAGTCAATCGCCGTGGCGATCTGCAAGGCGCTGGTGACACCCCGCTGGTCGAACACCTGAGCCACGCAAAACAGAGCCGAGGGTGCACGCCGGCCGATGGCCTCGATCACCGCACTGCCATGCCCCAGCGGGTCTTCGCGCAAGTCGCCCTCAGCCAGGCCGTCTTCGAGCAATGAAAAGCGTCGACCGGCGATCACTTGCACCCGTTGTGCCGCCGAGTGACCGCTGTCCACCACACCAATGCGTAACTCAGGTTTCATGCAGCACCGTTTTCGAGGTCAGTACGCCGTCGAGCAATTCAAAGCGCAGGTCGGCGTCGGCCAGGGTTGAAGGGCGATGGCTGATCAGGATGCGCGTACGCCCGGCAAACAGGCGGTCGATGGCGTCGATGACTTCGCGCTCGGTGGCTTCATCCACTGCGGACGTGGCTTCATCGAGCACCAGGATCAGTGGGTCCTGCAACAGTGCCCGGGCAATCGCGATGCGTTGTTTCTGCCCGCCGGACAACTGCTGGCCCCGCTCGCCCAAGGGACTGTCGAGACCTTCGGGCAAGGACTCGATCAGGCTGTCGAGTTGCGCCAGTCGCGCCACGTCGGCAATCGCCTCGCGGCTGGCGTCCGGTGCCGCGTAGGCCAGGTTGTCGGCGAGGCTGCCGCGAAACAGCACGATGTCCTGGCTGACGATGGCGATGCGCCGACGCAACTGGAACAGATCCAGCTCGCGCAGATCGACGTCGCCCAGCAGTACCCGGCCCGATTGCGGATCGTGATGACGTTGCAGCAGGTCGATCAGGGTGGACTTGCCCACGCCCGAGCCGCCGCTGAGGGCCACTTTCATACCGTAGGGAATCCGCGCCTCGATGCCGCGCAGGGTCGATTGGCGGCCGGGATGGGCGAAGTGCACGTTGTCGAACCAGAGATCGCCGCCAGTGGGCATTGCCCTTGGCGTAGCGGGCGTCAACACCGTCGGTTGTTCGCCGCGCAACTCCATGACCCGGCCGAGGCTGACGGTCATCCGCTGGATCGCGACGTAGAGCCCGAGCAGGCTTTGCACCGGCCCCACGGCCATGCCCAGGTAAGTGGAAAACGCAATCAGGGCGCCGAGCTGCCAGGTGCCCTGCACCACCCAGTAACCGCCGATCAGAAATGCGCAGGCCCGGGACAGCGAGGTCAGGGTACCGGGCACGGCCTGGGTGAAAAATTCGGTGACTTGCAGGCGCAGCAACTGGCTCATGTAGCCCTGCCCCAGCGTCTCGAGGCGCCGCGCTTCGCGCTGTTGCTGGCCGGCGGACTGGATGAATTTCATCACCGGCAATGTCTCGACCATGAACGACGACATGTCCGCCGAACGCTCGCGCAACTGCCGTACATCGCGCTCCACCTTGCGCCGCATCCAGCGCAGCCAGAGCACGTCGAGGGGAATCAGCACCAGGGCCAGCAGCGACAGTTTCCAGGACAAGGTCAGCAGCATCGCCACGGCCACCACCAGGCCGATCACGCTGGACACCGCCGAGAACAGCGAGTCCACGGCAAACCGCTGGATTTCCGCGACGTCACCATCGAGGCGCGACATCAGGTCGCCGATGCGCCGCTGGCCGTAAAAGCTCGGCGACAGGGTTTGCAAATGCCGGTACAGGTCATCGCGCAGGGCAAACAGCATGCGCCCGGACAGTCGCGTGTGCAGGTAGCGGTTGATGCCCGAAAGTGCCGTGCCCAGCAACCCGGCAACGATCATCAGCCCGGCGATCATTACCAGCATCGGGAAGTTACGCGCCAACAGGCCATCGTCGATCAGCAGTTTGGTCAGCCACGGCTGCACCAGCACCAGCGCCGAGGCGCAGACCGACAAACCCAGCAGCCCGGCAATCGCCAGGCGATGGGGTCGCACGAAGCTGTACAGCCAACGCAATGCCGCTTGCAGAGCCTCGGGGTTCTGGCTGTCGATCAGCCGAACGATCAAGCGCTGCATCACGAACGCAACTGTTTGAGCTTGCGATAAAGCGTCGCGCGGCTGATACCCAGAGCGTCGGCGGCGGCCGAGACATTGCCCTGGTGCGTGTCCAGGGACTGACGGATCAGATCCAGTTCGTTTTCCCGGATGCTGCCGGCCTGGGGCCGTTCGCTGGTGGTCAACTCGTCGAGCATGCTGTCGGGCAAGTGGTCGAGGGTCAGCACGGTGTCGCCCGGTTCGCGCATGGCCAGCGCGGTGCGCAGGACCATCTCCAGCTGGCGGATGTTACCCGGCCACTGATAACCGTTGAGCAAGCGATCGAGATCATCGTGCAGGACCACGGCGGGTGCGCCCAATGTCGTCAGCATGCGAGTGACGAGCGCGCCGAAATCTTCGCGTTCGCGCAGGGCCGGAAGCATCACGCTGATGCCATTGACCCGGTAGAACAGGTCCTCGCGAAAGTGTTTTTCTTCCACCAGACGCTTGAGGTCGCGGTGGGTGGCGCAGATCAGCGCGACGTCGATGTCCTGCTCTTCGCCTGCACCCAGGGGCGCGACCTTGCGATCCTGCAGCACCCGCAACAACCGGGCCTGCAAAGCCAAAGGCATATCGCCGATTTCATCGAGGAACAAGGTGCCGCCATGGGCCTGCTGCAAACGCCCGACCATGCCGCCCCGGCGTGAACCGGTGAACGCGCCTTCACGATAGCCGAACAGTTCGGACTCGATCAGGCCTTCGGGAATGGCCGCGCAGTTCACCGCCACGAAGGGTTTGTCGCAGCGCGCTCCGGCCATGTGCAGGGCGCGGGCGATCACCTCTTTACCGGTGCCGGTTTCACCCAGTAACAGGACCGGCAGTTCATTGGCCAGGCCTTGACGGGCCATGCGCAAGGCACGGGCGTAGCGGGTATTGCTGCCGGCGAGCGCTTCCAGGTCCGGTTGCGCCTTGGGCGGTTTCGCGACTGTGCGCGGCGGGCTGCTGACGTTGATCGAGCGTTGCGGCGCGCGCAGGGTTTTGTAGAAGAATTCACCCTTGGCGGTTTGCAGGCTGCCGACTCCACCCTGATGCAGACGCGCCAACAATTGCAGGCCGTCGACTCCGAGAAACTCTTCGCAGCGCCGACCGACTAGGGCCGAGCGCTCGGCGTGGAGCAACTGGCAGGCCTGGGCGCTGACCGCCAGGATCTGCCCGCCGAGGCTCACTGCCAGCAGGCCTTGCCACGGGGATTCCAGATATTGCCTGCGGCTGTGGAAGGCCAGGACGATTTCGTCCGGATAACTGGCGTTGAACACTCGGCTTTCGATCTGGCTGACCGCCATGGCCAGCAGCGCAGTGCTGTCGTGGGCACGGCCGAGGGGGCCTTCGCGGGTCAGGTCGAGAACGCCGAGAATGTCGCCCTGGGGGCAATGGATCGGCACCGAAGTGCAGGAAAAATCACTGAGGCGATCCAGATAATGTTCGCCGCAATCGATCAGGGTCGGCCGGGCTTCCACCAGTGCCGTGCCCAGGGCGTTGGTGCCGCGAACCGCTTCGCTCCAGCAGGTGCCGAGGGTGATGTCCTGCAGGCCGCTGCCTTTGAGACGGTCGGCGCGGCCTTCGACGGCGAGGATGGTGGCGTCGGAGTTGGCGAGGATGATCAGCCCTTCCTTGCCCTGACGCTCGGCCAGGTAATCGATGGCCGGCAACGCAGCGTCGATCAACAAGCGGTTGCTGGACAGCAACACGTCGAGGCTGGCACTCGATTCCAGCGCCAGCTCATGCTTGGCATTGAAATGCACGCCATGGCTGAGACTGCGTCGCCACGAGGCATCGATCTCCGCACGCAGGACGCCATCCGGCACTTCGCCTTCCAGGTGCAACTTTTCCCGGGCCAGCCGGGCTTCGCGATGCAGTTTGGGGGAGTTTGTTTTTATTGGCGTCATCAAGCGCTCCGGGTCATCCACCCTGCGCCTTCATACGTCGGCGCCCTGGAGCAATCTTTACGTTAACGTCAGGGCTATGGCAAGTGCCGTAGGGCGCTTGTGTTCCGTCAGGTGGACCCCGTTATCGTTCATCGCGAGCAAGCTCGCTCCCACACTTGACCGAGGTGAACCGCATATTTGTGTTCAACACTGACCAGTGTGGGAGCGAGCTTGCTCGCGATAGCGATCTACCAGGCAGCAAAGATCTCAGAGCTGCCAAACCTCAGGGTCCACAAAAAACGCCCGGGCATTATCCTCCAGGCTCTCCAGGTGATACCCGCCCTCCTGCACAATCAGGCACGGCAACCCGAGGCTGCGAATGCGCTCACCGAGCACGGCAAACCCTTCGCGAGTCACCGCCACTTTGCTCTGCGGGTCCAGCTCGAAAATATCGAAGCCCAGGGACAGCACCAGCACCTCGGCGCCGAAGTCCTTCAGCGCCTTCAGCGCTACTTCCAATTGCCCGAGAAAAACCGCCTCGCTGGCGCCATGGGCCATCGGCAGGTTGAGGTTGAAACCCTCGCCTGCACCGACACCACGCTCTTCGGCAAAACCTGCGACGCCCGGATAGAAGTTGGTCGGATCGCCGTGCACCGACACGTAGAGCACGTCATCGCGGTCGTAGAAAATCTCCTGAATACCCTGACCATGGTGCATGTCGGTATCCAGCACCGCTACCCGCGAAAAACCGGCGCGCAATACCTGCGCCGCCACCGCCGCGTTGTTCACATAACAGAAACCACCCGCCGCTTCGGCCCGGGCGTGGTGACCCGGTGGCCGGCACAGGGCATAGGCTGCCGGCTCGCCATCGAGCAACGCCCGGGCACCGGCGATGGCGCTTTGCGCCGACCAGTAGGCCGAACGCCAGGTCTGCTCGCCCACCGGGCAACTGCCATCGGCCAGATAGCGCGCCGCTTGCGCGAGAATTCCGCGCAGGGCATTGGGTTCGCGGACAAAGATGTTCGACATCACCTCGTCGCCCCAATCCTCGGGAATCTCTTTCCAGCGCTGATGGGCTTCCTGCAAAAACCTCAGGTACGGTGCGCCGTGCACCGCCAGCAGCGGATCGAGCCCGGCATCGGCCGGTTGCTCAACGGCAAAGCCCAACGCACGGGACGCCTGCACCAGGCGCTGCGCACGCTCCGGCACTTCCTGCGGCGTACGCATCTGGCCACGGGAATAGTAGCTGCGTGGATGGTGGAGCAATTGTTCGGGATGGAAAAAACTGCGCATGGAGTGAATACCTGTCAGTTAACTTGGATCTTGAAACCAGCCGCATTCCACTGTGGGAGCGAGCTTGCTCGCGATGAGGTCAGCACATTCAACATTCATGGCGACTGATCCACCGCTATCGCGAGCAAGCTCGCTCCCACATTGACTGCGTTTATTCAGTTTTTACCGCGCGGGCCAACACGGCATTGAGCAACACATCGGTGCCCTGGCGCACATCCTCGGGCAGCACATCTTCCGCTTCGTTATGGCTCAGGCCGCCCACGCACGGGATGAACACCATCGCTGTCGGGCAGTACCGCGCCAGGTGGATCGCATCATGTCCGGCGCCGCTGACAATCGATTGTTGAGCGTAGCCCAGGGCGTCCACGGCCTGTTGCACCGCCGCCACGCAGTCCACGTCGAACGGCGTCGCCGGGCTGATCCAGTGCGGGGTGATCGCCAGTTTCAAACCGCGAGCGTCGGCAATCGCCTGAAGCCGCGCACGGACCTGTTGTTCCATGGTCTCGATGGTTTCATCACGGTGATGACGCAGGTCGACGGTGAAGTTCACCAGCCCCGGAATGGTATTGCGCGACGATTTGTTGATGCTCAATTCACCGACCGTGGTCAGGCCTTCGGGAGCGAAGTCCGCCGCCAGGCCTTCGATGGCCTGGATCATCTGCGCCACGCCGTACAAGGCGTCCTTGCGCAGCGGCATAGGCGTGGTGCCGGCGTGGGCCGCCATGCCTTCGACCCGTACGTCGAGCCAGCGAATCGCCTGGCCGCCACTGACGACGCCGATGCTCTTGGCGTTGTCTTCGAGGATCGGCCCTTGCTCGATGTGGGCTTCAAAGTACGCATCCACCGCGCCGCCGAGCGGGCGCTCGCCGGCATAACCGGTACGTTGCAGCGCCTCGGCGACGCTGATCCCATCGATATCGCGCACCGCCAGCGCAACGTCCAGATCCATGATCCCGGTGAACACCGCCGAGCCGAACATGGCCGGGGTGAAGCGTGCGCCTTCTTCGTTGGTCCACACCGCCACTTCCAGCGGCTTGCGAGTCTGAATGCCCAGATCGTTCAGGCAGCGCACCACTTCCAGACCGGCGAGCACGCCGTACACGCCGTCGAAACGCCCGCCTTCGGGCTGGGTGTCGAGGTGGCTGCCCATCATCACCGGCGCTGCATCAGGATCGGTGCCGGCGCGGCGGGCAAACAGGTTGCCGATGGCATCCACGCTCAGGGTCATGCCGGCTTCGCGGCACCAGTGGGCAAAGAGTTCCCGACCGGCCTTGTCCTCGTCGCTCAGGGCCAGGCGGCAGCTGCCGCCACGGGCGGTGGCGCCGATTTCGGCCATCGCCATCAGACTCGCCCAGAGGCGTTCGCCATTGATCTTCAACATGTGTTTCTCCAGGAAAATTCGGGGGTCAGGCCTTGGCCAGTTCCAGGCGTTCAGCGCTGGCATGGCGACGGGCAAGGGACAGCACACACAGCAGCGAAGTCGCGGCGATCAGGCTGTAGAACACCGCCATCGGCCACCACTGGCCGACGAACCTGTGTGCCAGCAGCGTGCCGATCAGTGGCGTCAGGCCACCGGCCACAGCGCCGCAAATCTGGTACGCCAGAGAGATCGCGGTGTAGCGCACACGGGTCTCGAACATGCCGCTGACGTAGCCGGCGATCACCGCGTAGAACGACGCCATGCACACCACCGCCAACGCAATGCCGAGGATGATCAGCGGCGCCTGGGCCGAACTGACCAGCACGAACATCGGGTACGGCGAAGCCATCGCCAGCAGCGACACCAGGCACAGGAAGCGGGTGGCGCCAATCTTCTCGGCGACCCAGGCCGCCAGCGGTTGAATGCAGAACTGGATGATCGCGACGACAAACAGACACTCAAGGATCAGCGAGCGCGGCAGTTCCAGTTGCTGAGTGGTGTAGGCGATCATGAAGGTGTTGGTGAAATACACCCCGGCGATCCCCAGGGTGTTGGCGCCGATGCACAGCAACAATGGACGCCACGCGGTGCGCAGCACTTCCATGACCGGCGCCTGCTCCTTGCGTTTGTTTTTGCTCGCCAATTCGCGGCTGGCGAGAAACTCCGGCGACTCATTGACCCCCAGGCGAATCGCCAGGCCCACCAGCAGCAACAGCGAACTGGCGAGGAACGGCAGGCGCCAGCCCCAGCTCATCAGGTCTTCTTCCGGCAGACGGGTGACGGCGCTGAAGGCCAGCAGCGACAGGATCAAACCCGCCGGGCTGCCCAGTTGCGCAAACGAGGCGAAGAAATTGCGCCGGCCTTTCGGCGCATGCTCGCCGGCCATCAACACCGCCCCGCCCCACTCGCCACCCACGGCAATGCCCTGGACGATGCGCAACAGAATCAGCAGCACCGGGGCAGCGGCGCCGATTTGCGCGTAAGTCGGCAGCAAGCCGATGCACACCGTGACCACGCCCATCATCAACAAGGTGATGATCAGCGACTTCTTGCGGCCGATGCGGTCACCGATATGACCGAAGACAATCCCGCCCAACGGCCGCGCAAAGAAACCCACGGCGAAGGTGCCGAAAGCGGCCATGGTGCTGAACAGCTTATCGTCCGAGGGAAAGAACAGCGCACCGAACACCAGCGCGGCGGCGGTGGCGTAGATGTAAAAGTCGTACCACTCGATCATGGTGCCAATGAAGGCAGCGGCGGCCGCACGGCGCGGCTGGGACGAAGCTTGAGGCTTCATGGGTCGGGCTCCTTTGGTTATTTTTCTGGCAGGAGAGAAACGGCAAATCCGCAGCGCTCTGGCGGCGCCGGTCTGGGGATGATTTTTCGTTCCGGGACCATGATTAGTCAATTTTCTATTTATTATTCGAAGTATTACTTAAGCTTATAATTGAGAGCGACAGTCGAACGCGGTGTGCAACGCACAGGCGTTGAGCAGAATGTAAACGTGGGTCTGCAATGTCAGTTACAGGTCGCGGCTCTTCTCGACAGGCAGCAATCGATCAAAAGCGAACCCTCATCGGCCCGGGGTCGCTTGGGACTCTTCAAAATGATGCCGCAACAATGGCATCTCTCGCTAATAGCCAACGTAGACAGGTTCTCGCCCAGAAAACCCCTTCCGGCCAGCGCTATAAGTAGCAAGCTATTTGTTAATGAAAGTCTGAAGTATTCATTTGAACTTTCAGATTCTTTCAGTGCGCGGCCTGTGCCTAACATCGACTCCACAGCGAACCAGCCTCTTGGCAGTCTGGCGCCGTCGAAGTGCATTTGCAGTAGGCCTTGGGATTTTTGAGGATCACCGATGAAGCTGGAAATTTTTCGCACGCTGTGGGGTTACACCGCCAGCAAGGCTCAGGCACTCGAGGAGTTGCTGCAAGCGGGCTTTGATGGCATGGAAGCACGCCTGCCACTGGACGCCCGTGAACGGACCGAGTTTGGCGCCTTTCTCCAGGCCAATCGCCTGGGCTATATCAGCACAGTCTTCACCGCGTATGACGTGCTGCCGGACCAGTCGGCGTCCCCCGCCATTCACCTCAATGACCTCGACCAGAAACTCGCCTGGGCCGCTGAACTCGGCCCACGCTTCGTCAACGTGCTGGCGGGCAATGACCGCTGGTCCTTGCCACAGCAAGTGGAGTTTTTCGGCCAGGCGCTGGATCTGGCGCGCAAACACGGCCAGGTCTGCAGTTTCGAAACCCACCGTTCGCGTTCGCTGTTCAACCCCTGGGTGACTCTGGAGTTGATCCGGCAATTGCCCGATCTGTTGTTCACCAGTGACATCAGCCACTGGGTCGTGACCTGCGAGCGCCTGTTGAATGACCCGGCCGATGACCTGAGCACTTTCATCGAGCGGGTTCACCATATCCAGGCCCGGATCGGTTACGACCAGGGCCCGCAGGTTCCGCACCCGGCAGCTCCCGAATATGCAAAAGAACTGGCTTTCCATCAGCAGCACTGGGAAAGCATCTGGCGCTCGCAGCAAGCCCGCGGTTACCAGGTCAGCACCCTGACCCCGGAATTCGGCGCCGACGGCTACCTGCATCATTTGCCCTTCACCAATGTCCCGGTTGCCGACCTGTGGTCATTGAACGTGTGGATGGGCCAGACCGAGCGCGAACACTTCAACCGTTTCAGCCACTCAAGCCATCCTTAGGGAGCCGATGCGTCATGCCTGACAATAAAAACAACAGCGCCAGCACTGACACACACAAAGCCAACTTCAACAGCATCCCGGTGGTCAATATCACCGGTCTGTTCAGCGTTGAACTGGAACACCGCCTGGCCGTGGCCGAACAATTGGGGCGCGCCGCCAGCGAGGTCGGGTTCCTCTACATCACCCATCACGGTATCGACCCGCAACTGATCGCCAACCTGCGCCAGGCTGCCAAGGACTTTTTCGACCAGCCCTTCGACACCAAGATGCA
Organism: Pseudomonas jessenii; assembly: GCF_002236115.1. Taxonomy (GTDB): domain Bacteria; phylum Pseudomonadota; class Gammaproteobacteria; order Pseudomonadales; family Pseudomonadaceae; genus Aquipseudomonas; species Aquipseudomonas jessenii. The sequence goes on from NZ_NIWT01000007.1 coordinate 472,590, forward strand.
GCACTACATCGGCACCTCCCAAACCCACAAGGGATTTGTGCCCGAAGGCGAAGAGGTCTATTCCAAGGGCAAGCCGGACCACAAGGAAGCCTTTGACGTCGGCTTCGAAGTCCCGGCCGATGACCCGCTGGTGCTGACCAACACGCCATTGCTGGGGCCCAATGACTGGCCGCAGCTGCAAGGTTTCAAGGCGTCGGTGCAGGCCTACTATGAAGCCATCTTCGCCTTGGGCCGGCGCCTGTTCGGTGGCTTCGCCCTGACCCTGGGCCTGGAAGAAAACTACTTCGACAGCCTGGTCACCCGTCCCCCGTCCAAGCTGCGCCTTATCCACTATCCCTTCGACGGTACCGCCCATGACGCACCGGGTCTTGGAGCCCATACTGATTACGAGTGTTTCACCATCCTTTTGGCCGACAAACCAGGCCTTGAGGTGATGAACAACCTTGGCCAATGGATCGATGCACCACCGATTGCCGATGCCTTTGTGGTCAACATCGGCGACATGCTGGAGGTGATGACCGCAGGCGCATTCGTAGCCACCGCGCACCGGGTGCGCAGCGTGAAGGAGGAACGTTATTCCTTTCCGCTGTTTTATGCCTGCGACTATCACACCCAGATCAAACCACTGCCCGGGTTCGCACAGGCAGGCAACGACTACGAAGAAATCACCATCGGCGAACACATGTATGGCCAGGCGCTGCAGACCTATCAGTATCTGCGCCAGAGGGTGGCCAACGGGGAAGTTCAACTGCCAGGCAAGGCACGCAAGCCCGCCAGTTTCGGACATTTGAAAAATCAGGCTCAACCGTCCTGATTGAAGTTTTCAGCTAACCCCCTACCTACGCCGGAGTCAGTACATCATGAAAAACAATAAGAAAAACCTTTTGAGCCTGGCTGTGTTGGCAGCCGGTATGTTCGGTGCCTCGGTGAGCATGGCCGCGGCAGACACGTTCAAGGTCGGCATGGAGATCACCTACCCTCCCTTTGAGTCCTATGACAAGGACAAAAACGTGGTGGGTTCGGACCCCGAACTGGCAACGGCACTGGCCAAGCACATGAACGCCAAGGTGGAGTTCGTCGACACCAAGTTCCCGAGCCTGATCCTGGGCTTGAACTCCGGCAAGTACGACGCAGTCATTTCCGGCATGTACATCACGCCAGAGCGCCAGACTCAGGCCCAGACCATCGCCTACGCCAACACCGGTGCCGCGGTCATGGTGCCCAAGGGCAGCGAGATCAATGCGAAGAAGCCTGAAGACCTGTGCGGCCTGAAACTGGGCCTGGAACAGGGCACCACCTGGGTCAAGGAATTCAAGAAGCTCTCCGACGACTACTGCGTGCCGAACAACAAAGGCGCCATCACCGTCAGCGAGTACCCTTCGGCCCCCGAAGTGACCCAGGCCTTGTTGTCCAGGAACATTCAGGCCCAGGTTGAAATCGCCGGCGCGGCAAAAATGATCGCGGAAAAGACCAACGGCCGGGTAGTGATCACCACCGAGCATCCGATTTATCAGCAAACCCTGGGCATCTTCGTCAAGAAAGGTAACGACGAAACCTTCCAGGCCGTGCAAAAGGCCTTCGAGGAGAGCAAAAAGAGCGGTGAATACGCCGCAATTCTCCAGAAATATGGCTTGGAAGAACCGACTGCCAATTAAGAACCTGTCCTTGTAGTCTGGTCATCTGCCTCCCCTGCACCGGGGCGGCAGATCGAGGTGCCCCATGCAATTCGATTGGTCATATTTCCTGTCCCTGTTCTCCCTGCCGGACTTCTGGAAGGCCTGCGTAACGGTGGTCCAGCTCAGCGCCCTGGCCTGGTTCATCGGCATGCTGCTGGGTTTTGTCCTGGCCACGGCCAAGCTGTCCCACACGCCCTTGCTGCGCATTCCCGCAGCGGTCTACATCTGGTTCTTCCGCAGCATTCCGTTGCTGGTGCTGGTGGTCTTCGTCTACAACCTGCCGCAACTGTTTCCCGGTAGCGGACCGATTCTGTCCAACCCCTTCTACTCGGGCCTGCTGGCCCTGGTGGTCACTGAAGCGGCGTACATGGCGGAAATCCATCGTGGTGGCCTGATCTCCGTGGCCAAAGGCCAGAAGGAAGCCGGGCGCGCGCTGGGTGTCGGCCTGTTCGGCATGCAACGCTTGATCGTGATCCCCCAGGCATTCCGTATTTCGCTGCCCACGCTGATCAATGAATACATCACGGTGGTCAAGCTGACATCGCTGGTCTCGGTCATCTCCCTGACCGAAATCCTCACGGTCGGCCAACGCCTCTATGCCACCAACTTTCTGGTCATGGAAACCCTGGCGGCAGTAGGCGTCTATTACGTGTTGATCGTCACCGTGTTCGGTTTTTTCCTGCAGCGCCTGGAGCGCTACCTGGACCTGAACTTCCGCAAGCCTCACACACTCGACGCGGCCGCCATAGCCAACTTCAGGGCCAGCGCCGAAGCGTTGCCCGACACTGCGCGCAAAGCGGCAGGCAACAATGCGACGCCCATCCTGCAACTGAAGAACATCCAGAAAAGCTATGGCACCCACAAGGTGCTGCTGGGTATCGACCTGAATGTCGAATACGGCCAGGTGGTCTCGATCATCGGGCCATCCGGCTCCGGCAAGACGTCGCTGATCCGCACCGTCAACGGCCTGGAAACCATCGATACCGGCGACATTCTGTTGTTCGGCGAAAAATTCATTGAAGCGTCGGACAAACCCAACAGCACCCGCCTGCGCAAAGGCGTGCGGCACATCGGCATGGTGTTCCAGAACTTCAACCTGTTCCCGCACCGCACCATTCTCGACAACGTCACCCTGGCGCCCCGTTACCATGGCCAGCCGGGCGAGCTGAGTGAACATCGTGCTTATGCGCTACTGGACAAGGTCGGCCTGCTGGCCCATGCCCACAAGTACCCGCACCAGCTCTCCGGTGGGCAGCAACAGCGTGTGGCGATCGCTCGAGCCCTGGCGATGGAACCGCAGATCATGCTGTTCGACGAGCCGACCTCGGCCCTCGACCCGGAACTGGTCAACGACGTGCTGAACGTGATCCGCGACCTGGCCAAAGAGGGCATGACCATGCTGATCGTGACCCACGAAATGGACTTTGCCATGTCGATATCCGACCGGGTCGTATTCATGGAGAACGGTAATATCCAACTGGATGCCGCACCTGAAACCATACGATGCGATGCCGAAGGAGAACGAGTGCGGCGCTTCATGGGCATCAGTGCTCGATCGCCAAGCCGGTCTGCAACGGTGGATCATGCATGAATAGGCAACCACTTTCTTTGAGCTTTCTTCTTTCAGGAAAACGCACATGAATCTGGGAATAGCAGGACGCTGGGCGCTGGTATGCGCCGCCAGCAAAGGTCTGGGCAAAGCCTGCGCACAGGCACTCGTCCATGAAGGCGTGAACGTGGTGATCACCGCACGCGGCGAGCACACGCTCAATGAAACAGCCCGTGAGCTCAGAGCGCTAAATCCTGAAGTGACGGTCATCGCCGTAGCCGGAGACATTTCGACGGCCGAGGGTCGGGCGGCAGCGCTCATGGCCCATGAGCATTTCGATATCTTGATCAACAACGCTGGAGGCCCTCCCCCCGGGGATTTTCGCGAATGGAATCGCGACGCCTGGCTCAAGGCGCTGGATGCCAACATGCTGACGCCTATCGAGTTGATCAAGGCAACGGTAGACGGTATGGCGGCACGTGGATTTGGTCGAATCATCAACATCACGTCGAGTGCCGTGAAGTCCCCTATCGAAAGCCTGGGCCTGTCCAACGGTGCGCGTAGTGGTCTGACAGGTTTTATCGCAGGGCTTGCCCGGCAAGAAAACATCGCCAGTCGCAATGTGACGATCAACAACCTGCAACCAGGCTCATTCGACACCGATCGACTGCGTGACAACCTGGTCGCTGCTGCCCAGGAGTCGGGGCAGAACAGCGAGGAGTTCCTTGGCCAATGCCGTAGCGAAATTCCTGCCAAACGCTTCGGCTCACCCGAAGAGTTCGGTGCGCTGTGTGCCTTCGTTTGCAGCAACCATGCGGGCTACCTGACCGGGCAGAACCTGTTGATTGATGGAGGGGCCGTTCGCTCCAGCCAATAATGGGCAAGGGCTATGCAGGTGTACCCGGGCAATCAGGCTGGAGTTCGCGGCCTCGCCCGGGTGAGTATTGCTGATCAGGGTTTACGCGCAATGATCACCTGACTTTTCGCCACCACGGCATCCAGCGCCTGCTTGATCTGTGCGCCCCGTGGCGAAGCCAGGATCGCCTGCCAGGTATCCGCCCAGTGGTTGAGCAACGGATGGTCCGGGTTGCTGAAATCGACCTTGGCTTCCCAGAACAACAGCATCCACATCGACCAGTAGAATCCGTACTGGCTGTGGCTGATCACTTCCAGGCCGGCATCGCTGACCATGGCCTTGAACTGCTCTTCGCTGATGATGCGGATGTGGTTGGGCTTCTGGAAATACTCGGCCGCCGCGATATCTTTCTGCAGGTCTTCGGAGCTGGGGTGCGGGACGCTCAGCAGATACAACGCGCCCGGTTTGCCGACGCGTACCAGTTCAGCGAGGAACTGCGCCGGATCGTCCACGTGTTCGATGACCTCGGTCGACACCACCCGCGTGGCGGTCGCATCGGCAATCGGCAGCGGGTTGCAGTCGGTGACATGGCATTCGACGTCGCGGGCCGGTGTATCGCTCAGGCGCAGGCGGGTCGCTTCGACCTTGGCCGCGTCGATATCGGCGATGATGATCTTCGCCCCGCGCATCCCGCAGAAATGTACGTTGCCGCCGTCGCCGCAGCCAACATCCAGCAGCGTGTCCTCGGGGGTCACCGGGAATCCGCTGAACAGTTCGCCGGTCTGCTGATTGAACCAGCCGCTGAGCATCGCATCGTGCAGGCCGAGCATGTAAGGGTCGACTTTCTCCGCCACTGGCGCCGCGGGCGGGGTCTCTGGCTGCACAGGCGCGGGCGTGCCCGCCGTGAGTTTCTTCAAAAGGCTCAGCATGAGGTGGCTCCAGAGGATGTGACGGCTGTTCGGGAAGTGCCCAGGCGTTTGACCAGCGAGGCGCCGCGGTTGCGCATGGGCATTTCGATGACGCGATAGTTGAGTTCGCTCAGCAGCACGATCAGGCCGCCAGCCATCAGCAACATCAAGATCGGATGGCCAGCCGGACTGGGCAGCCCGGCAGCCTGCAAACGGAAAATGAATTCACGAACCAGCAAGTAGGCCGGGATATGGATCAAGTAAATCCCGTAGGAACGGCTGCCGACCCACGTCATCAGGTTTTTGAACACGCCGCGCGGCAACAGGTAATCGCGGTTGTAAGAAGCGATCCAGACCAGCAGCGCGCACAGCACCGCAATCACGCCGATCCGGTAAGAGGTGAAGGTGAAACGATCCGTTGCCATGAAGCTGAGCAGCAACGACAGCGCGATCAATGCGGCAACGCCCGCCCATGGACGACGCAAGAATTTTGGCTCCCAGCGCAGGTACGACGGTTGCGTACTCCACATCGCCAACAGCACGCCAAGGGCCAGCGCATCGGTGCGCACTACCATCAGGATCGGCGTGCGCAAGGTGAACAATTGCACCGCAACCAGCGCCAGCAACGCCCACACCAGGTGCTTGCGAAACAGCACGATCATCAACGGAAACAGCAGGTAGAACTGCTCTTCCAGCGACAGGCTCCAGTACACGAAGCTAGTGCCGTACTCGTAGTGATAAAAACTGTCGGCAAAGCGGAAATTGGCGTATTGGGCGATGCCGGCCAGGGTCGCCTGAATGTTCGCGTGCAGGGTGCCGAACGCGCCGGAGCGGTTGAGAAAAAGGCACGCCAGCAACATCAGCGCCAGCCATAACCAGGCTGAAGGGAGCAATCGAAAGGCCCGTCTCAACCAAAAATTACGCGTCTGCTGCCAATATTCCTGACGCGTTGTGCAACGGCGCAAGGCCGGGATCAGGCTGCGGGCAATGACGAAGCCCGAGATCGCGAAAAACAGATCCACGCCCCACCACGGCTGACCGTACAGCGTGATGGCTTGCAACAACGGCACGGCCGCCGCGAACAGGCTGTCCTGCAGGTGATGAAACAGCACGCCGAGTACCGCAATGCCGCGCAACAACTCGATGTCCATGATCCGTTTTTCGTTGCTCATGCGCCCTCCTGGACATGAGGTTTGCGAGCAATGATCACCTGGCTCTTGGGCATGAACTGATCCAGCATCTGCTTGATCGCCAACCCGTCGGGCTGGGCCAGCAAGTCCTGCCAGGTTTTCGCCCAGCTCTCCATCAGCGGCGGATACGGCGCCTGAATCCGGTCGCGAACCGCGCCACCCAATTCACGCCCGGCAGCGCGCTCGCTGGCCCAGAAAAAAATCATGCCCATGACCCAGAAAAAACCGGACGCTTGGCGATGCTCGATGACCAGGCCCGCGTCTTCCACCAGCGCGGCGAATCGCTCGGGGCTGAAAATCTGTACGTGATTGGGCGATTGGAAATAGCTGGCCGGAGCGATGCCTTTCTGCAAATGTTCGCCTACCGGGGACGGTACGCTCAGCAGGTACAGCGCGCCGGGGCGGCCCATGCGCACCAGTTCGGCCATGAAGGGTTCTGGCTGATCGATGTGTTCCAGTACTTCCATGCACACGACTTTGCTGGCGCAGCCCTCGGCCAATGGCAGCGGCAAACTGTTGCTGACCAGCCCCAGGCTCGGCTTGTCTGATTGCGCCGCCACTTGTCGGGCAAGCTCGCAGACCTTGTCGTGTTCACTGTCGGTGAAAATCACCGAAGCGCCCTGGCGGACCGCGAACAAAGTCGCCACGCCTTCACCGCAGCCGACATCCAGCAAGGTGTCGTCGGCGGTGATGGCAAACCCCTTGAGCAATTCACCGCTGTCACCGAGAAACCAGCCGTCGAGCAGGGCATCGTACAAACCGATGTCCCTGGGCGAGACCCGCATTTCTGCTGGGGCGACCGCTACCGGTGCGGGCCGCAACTTCGCAAGCAGGCGCCGAATCATATGCCCGACGCTTGTGCGCAGTTTGCTTCACGCCGTTGCAGCAACTGCTCGAACACCGCCTTCAGGCGCTGTTCGGCAACGGCCTGGCTGCAGAACCCCTGCAGGCTGCCGACGGCATGGGCCGACATTCGCTGATAGCGCTCGACGTCCTGCCTGGCGACGTCATGGCTGGCGGAAAATGCCGTACACAGTGAGTCCCAATCCGTGACGTAACGCAGGGTACGATACGCTGCGCGAGGATCGTGGGGCCAGGATGTCAGTTCGTCGGTGCCTTCGACGATGAACGCGTTGTCACGGTCGATGTAGTCGGCCATGGCGGTGTTCAGCGGCGCAATGGCCGGCTTGCCGCAGGACATGAACTCCATCAACGGCAGGCATTGCCCTTCGCCGTAGGAGCAGTTGACGACGTAACTGGTGGCCTCGACCAGGCGCTCGTAGTCGATGTCGGACAGAAAGCCGTGGATCAGCACAATGCGGCACTGGTAGGACTGATTCTTGTAGACGTGGTGCAGCATGTCGTTCAAAGCATTGGCGATGTCATGGTGCGTGAGCTTGAGCACCAGGGTCGCGTCGGGCGTGTCGCGAAAGGCAGTGCAGAATGCACTGATCATGTCCTTCCAGTTCTTGCGTCCGTCGTAGGGATTGAATACCGAGGTGTAGACCACGCCCTCGAGCACCAGCTCACAATCGCGCGGCGGTTGGTCGAAGGCGATCGGCGTGCCTTCGCGCAAACGTTCGGGGCCGTAGGGGCGCAAGTCCGTGGTGCGACTGTCGATCAACAGCCCGCGCAGGTTCAGACGTATAGGGCCCACGACCGGACGCTTGTCCAGAAGCTCGCCACGGGCGGCAAAACGGTCCCAGACAGGTGCTGCGATAGCGCTGATCGGGTAATCGGGGCCCATCACATCGCGTACGGCATTCACGGTAAAACTGGAGTGGGTGATCGCTGTCCCGCAGGAGCCCAACACCGTCCGCCAGTCATGCCGTGGTTCGCCCTGCCAGCTCTCGGTGGGAATGGTGCTGAACTCCCAGGCGAACACCGGAATCGTCGGGCACGCGTAGTGGACCGGCGTGCGATGCGGCGGGGAGAAGGACAGGAACACACAGTCTTCGCCCCGGCTCAGGCAATCGAAATACAACCGATCGACCAGCTCGTCCGGGTTGCTGACCTCGATCACCTGCCCCAGCCGTTCGAGCACCGGGCGGAATTCCTTGAGGACGAAGTAATAGCTGTACTCGGGCCGCCCAAGATTCTGCTGGATGTTGCTCTTGTTGGTTTCCGAATGAATGATGATCAGCACGATGCAGCCCCCGTTTCGGTAACCACCGGCACGACGTCACGGGCAGGTTCCTGTTTGAAGAACAGCGCCAGCCGCTGCTGCACCGGCCCGAAGCTGCAGTACTGGTGCATGCGTTCGCTGGCCGCGTCCGCCATGGCCTGCCAGGCGTCCGGCTGATTTTTTGCCATCGCGTAGCTGTTCTCATAAGCCGTTTTCAACGACCCCCAGTCCGGACGGTGGCGCAATGTGCGGTACAGGATGCGCGCGTCTTCCGGCCAGATCGTCGGCTCCTGGCTGGACTTGACGACGAAAGCCACGCGCTCGTCGATGTAGTCGCGCATCGCCGTGTGGTTCGGGGCGATGACAGGCCGGGCGCAGGACATGAACTCCATCAGCGGCAGGCACAAGCCTTCGCAACGTGAAGCGTTGACGTAGTAGCTCGCCGCGCCATAAAGCCGGGCGAACTGCTCGTCCTGCAGATAACCGTGCATGACCACCACGCGACAGGCGAAGGGCGAGAGCTGGGACAGCAAGGTCATGAGCTCGACGTAATAGGTCGACAGGTCGTTCTGGGTCATCTTCAACACGAGCGTGGCGTCTTGCACATCACGCAGCGCCCAGCAGAACGCCGTGATCAGGTGATGCCAGTTCTTGCGCCCGTCATCGGGGTTGAACACGCTCACGTAGATGACGCCATCGACCTCGATTTCCACCGTTTGACTGGTGTCGGGGAAAGCCGCTTGTGGATGCTCGTCCTGCGCGCAAGTCGCGCTGATGACGGGTTCATCCGGCGCGGGAGCTTCGCTGACCGCAGGTTCGATCGGCAACGGTTGAGGCGTGCGAAACCTGGCCAGCCACGGCCGAACGGCATCCGGCACCAGATCGCGAACAGCTTCGCGATACCACAACAGCAGGTAGTGTTTAAGCAGGAACAGCGACGAGTGCTCGCTGTCTGCCGACAGGGCTCGACAGGCTTCGCGCAGGTAATGTTTGGTGATGAAAAGGCGCCGCCGCAGGGTCAACGGTGGCGGTGGCGGTGGCGCTGATTCAGGTTCTGGTTCCGGCTCTGGTTCCGGCTCGACGATTTCCTCTGGTGCTTGCTCGATGATCGGCGCGATCAAACCATCGGCGGACAACCCCATCGAGCGACTGTCCAGGATGCAACCCTTGATCTGCAGCGTGGCACCCGCGTTCACCGGCGTACCGGGATATTGCTGGCGGATACCGGCGAAGCGTTCCCACAAAGGCGTCGGCAGCACCAACACCGGGAAGTCGTCGCCCAGGGTCCGGCGGATGGCTTCGGCGGTGTGGGTGGACAAGGTGATCACTCGTCCCAGACGCGCCAGTGTCTGGCTCCAGTCTTGACGCGGATTGTTGTCCCAGTGCTCGGCGGGAATGCTGTCGAACTCCCAGGCAACCACGCACACCATCGGGCATTGCAAGTCGGTGGGGGTCTTGTGCGGTGGCGCGAACGAAATGAACAGGCAGTCCTGACCGGCCTGCTGCAACTGCCGATACAGCGGGTCGACCTCGGCGGCCGATGACACCACATGCACCGGCCCGAGGCTTTCGAACAACGGTCGGTACGCCTTGAGCACGAAGTAGTAACTGTATTCTGGACGGCCGAGACTCTGGCTGATGGAGCTGTCGTTGACGTCGGAGTAAAGAATAAAATTCATGGCATCCCACGGTGACGCCGCCATCCCGGCAGCCTCACGCTATGACGGGGAGGATACGGTTCGAGTCCGTGTTTACTGGCGCTCGTCCATCGTCTTCCTGCCCGTCTTCGTTCTTGTTTTAGTGGTCAGTTTCTCGCAGTTTCGAAGCGACGCTGCCGAACCCCGGGTAATCGTGACGAGGGGCATTCTAACCACATCCGTTGAGGATTCGTGAACCGCCCGACGAGAATAAATCAGGCTACGCAGACGAGAACTGATCAGTCACGGTTGGACCTGTTGAAATTGCCGAGCAAATGGCACAGATTGGCTACCAAACAACTACAACAAAACATTTCATCTGTCTTACGAGCGATCCTGTTGATTCGTGAGACCCTTCCATTAAGCCAGTAGGAAATGGATGAAATGTATGACCGGGGGTCGCTGTTGAAAAAACGTCTGTTTGTCACGGGTCTGACTGGATTCGTAGGACAACACATCCAATCGCGTTTGCAGGCTGACGCCTCGGAATGGGAGCTGCTGCCTGTTCCCGGCCGCTACGATCTTGCCGCGCCGGACAGCCTCGAAGGGTTGTGGCCGGTCATGCCCGATGCGGTGATCCACCTGGCCGGCCAGACGTTCGTCCCGGAGGCTTTTCGTGATCCGGCCGGTACCCTGAATATCAATCTGCTGGGCACCCTGAACCTGCTGCAGGCCCTCAAGGCGCGCGGCTTCAGCGGCACGTTCCTGTACGTCAGCTCCGGCGATGTCTATGGCCAGGTCGCTGAAGAGCATCTGCCCATCACTGAATTGCAACCACCCTGCCCGCGCAATCCCTATGCCGTCAGCAAACTGTCGGCGGAGTTCCTGAGTTTGCAATGGGGCCTGAGCGAAGGCTGGCCCGTACTGGTCGCCCGCCCGTTCAACCACATCGGTACCGGGCAGAAAGACAGCTTCGTCATCGCCAGCGCCGCCCGTCAGATCTGCCGGATCAAGCAAGGACTGCAAGGGCCACAACTGGAGGTCGGGGACATCGACGTCACGCGCGATTTCCTCGATGTCGGGGACGTGGTCTCGGCCTACCTGGCCTTGCTGGAAAAAGGTACGCCGGGGCAGGTCTACAACATTTGCTCGGGGCGCGAGCAGAGCATTCGCAGTTTGATCGAACAACTGGCAGATCTTGCCCAGGTCGATCTGCAACTGGTCCAGGACCCTGCACGACTTCGCCGCGCGGATCAGCGACGTGTGTGTGGCAGCCCTGCCAGGCTGACCCAAACCACCGATTGGAAGCCTGAAATCACAACACAACAATCCCTGCGGGCGATCCTGTCCGACTGGGAGAAGCGAGTACGACAAGAATGACTAAAAGTGCATTGATCACAGGTATCACCGGCCAGGATGGCGCTTATCTGGCGAAACTGTTGCTCGACAAGGGCTACAAAGTCCACGGCCTGGTGGCGCGTCGCAGCAGCGATTCGCGCTGGCGCCTGCGCGAGATGGGGGTCGAGGCGGACATCGTCTACCTGGACGGCGACATGGCCGATGCCTGTTCAGTGCAGCGCGCGGTGATCAAATCGGCGCCGGACGAGATCTACAACCTTGCTGCACAAAGCTTTGTCGCGGCTTCCTGGGATCAACCGGTGACCACCGGCATCGTCGACGGCTTGGGCGTTACCCACCTGCTCGAAGCGATCCGTCAGTTCAGCCCGCACACGCGTTTCTACCAGGCGTCCACCAGCGAAATGTTCGGCCTGATCCAGGCCGAACAGCAAGACGAGAACACACCGTTCTATCCGCGCAGCCCTTATGGCGTGGCCAAGCTGTACGGCCACTGGATCACCGTGAACTACCGCGAAAGCTTCAACCTGCACGCCAGCAGCGGCATTCTGTTCAACCATGAATCACCGCTGCGCGGCATCGAGTTCGTGACGCGCAAAGTCACCGACGCCGCCGCCCGCATCAAGCAGGGCAAGCAGCAGGAACTGTGCCTGGGCAACATCGACGCCAAGCGCGACTGGGGCTTTGCCGGGGACTACGTCGAAGCCATGTGGCTGATGCTGCAACAGGACAAGCCCGATGACTTCGTGGTGGCCACCGGCGTCACCACCACCGTGCGCGAGATGTGCCGGATCGCCTTCGATCACGTGGGCCTGAACTACCGCGACTTCGTGAAGATCGACCCGGCGTTCTTCCGCCCGGCCGAAGTCGAAGTGCTGCTCGGCAACCCGGCCAAGGCCCAGCGTGTGCTGGGTTGGAAACCAAAAACCGACCTGGATACCTTGATCCGCATGATGATGGATGCGGACATGAAACGCGTCGCCAAGGAGTAGGCCATGCTGATTCCCGTGATTCTCTCCGGCGGTGCCGGGACAAGGTTGTGGCCGGTGTCGCGTGAAGGCCATCCCAAACCGTTCATGGCATTGCCCGACGGCCAGTCGCTGCTGGGCAAGACCTATCGGCGTGCCGCGGACCTGCTCGACGGCTGGGGCGATATCGTCACGGTGACCAACCGCGAGTACTACTTCCAGAGCAAGGATCACTTTCGGGACGCGCACCTTGGCCGCCATCGCGGACACTTCCTGCTGGAGCCGACGGGGCGCAACACGGCGCCGGCCATTGCCGCCGCCGCCCTCTCCCTCCAGGCCCTGCATGGTGACGACGCGATCATGCTGGTCATGCCCGCCGACCACCTGATCGTCAATGTCGACGCATTGAAGGACGCAGTCGAGCATGCCGTGGCATTGGCCAGGCGCGGTCACCTGGTGACCTTCGGTGTCGTACCGACCGCTCCGGAAACCGGGTTTGGCTACATTGAAGCCGGCACATCGCTGGACGATAAAGGCGCTGCCAGTGTGCGGCGCTTCGTCGAAAAACCCGACCTGCAAACCGCGACGCATTACGTGGAAAGCGGCAACTTCCTGTGGAACTCCGGGATGTTCTGCTTCTCGGTCGCCAGCCTGCTGGCCGAGCTGCAAACCCATGCTCCCGACTTGCTGGAGCAGGCGCAAACCTGCATGGCCGCCAGCGCCGCGGTGGAAAACGCCGGAAGCCTGCAACAGGAACTGTCACCGGCCCTGTTTGGCGAAATCATGGACATTTCCATCGATTACGCGTTGATGGAGCGCTCCGACAAAGTGGTCGTGGTGCCGGCCCGTTTCGACTGGAGCGACATCGGCTCCTGGGGGGCGGTGGCCGCGCTGGTTCCAGCGGATGCACAGAACAACCGCACCGTCGGCGAATCGATTTTCATCGACAGCCACAACAACTTCGTCCAGAGCGAAAACCGTCTGGTAGCGACCGTGGGCGTGGATAACCTGATCATCGTCGACACCGCCGACGCGGTGTTGGTGGCCCACGCCGACCGTGCCCAGGATGTGCGCCGGGTGGCCAGGCAACTCAAGGATAAAGAGCACGAAGCCTATCGCTTGCACCGTACGGTCAGCCGGCCATGGGGCACCTACACCGTGCTCGAGGAAGGCCCGCGCTTCAAGATCAAACGCATCGTGGTCAAGCCCGGCGCCAAGTTGTCGTTGCAGATGCACCACCATCGTAATGAACACTGGGTGGTGGTCGAAGGCATGGCCAAGGTCACCAACAATGGCACCGGCACGCACCTGGTGGCCAAGAACGAATCGACCTTCATTGCCGCCGGTCACAAACATCGCCTGGAAAATCCCGGCGTGATCGACCTTGTGATCATCGAAGTGCAAAGCGGCGAATACCTGGGAGAGGACGACATCGTCCGCTTCGAAGATCAATACGGCAGGACGGTTTGAATGCTGCGTAATCTTTACCAATCGCTGTGGAGTTACCGGGGTTTCATCCTCGGCAGCGTCAAACGGGAGTTTCAGGCGCGTTATCGCAACTCGCTGTTCGGTGCCTTGTGGACCGTGCTCAATCCGCTGTCGATGATCCTGGTCTACACGGTGATCTTCTCCACCATCATGCGCGCCCGCTTGCCGGGCGTGGATGACGGGTTGGCCTATAGCGTCTACCTGTGCGCCGGCCTGCTGACCTGGGGCCTGTTCGCCGAGATCACCACGCGCAGCCAGAGCATGTTCCTGGAAAACGCCAACCTGCTGAAGAAAATCAGCTTCCCGCGCATCTGCCTGCCGGTCATCGTGCTGCTCAATGCCGGGATCAATTTCGCGATCATCCTGGGGTTGTTCCTCGGCTTCCTGCTGATCAGCGGACGGCTGCCTGGCATGGCGCTGCTGGCGCTGGTGCCGTTGCTGGTCCTGCAGGTGATCTTCGCTGCCGGGCTGGGAATGATTCTGGGCGTGCTCAACGTGTTCTTTCGCGACGTCGGGCAGTTTTTCGGCATCTGCCTGCAATTCTGGTTCTGGCTGACGCCGATCGTTTATCCGCTGTCGATCCTGCCGACGGGCATCCAGCGCTTTATCGAGCTGAACCCGATGACGGCACTGATGAACAGCTACCAGAACCTGTTTCTCTACAACCAATGGCCAGACTGGAGCTCGCTGGTCCCGTTGCTGGTGATCGGCCTGTTGTTCTGTGGGATGGCGCTGCGGCTGTTCCGCCAGCGTGTCGGTGAAATGGTGGACGAGCTCTGATGGGACATATACGTGTCAGTGGCCTGGGCAAGGCTTACAAGCAGTACCCGAATCGCTGGAGCCGGCTGTTCGAATGGCTGGTGCCGTTTTCCCGCACCCGGCATCACCTGCACTGGGTCCTGCAAGGGGTCGATTTCGAGATTCAGCCGGGTGAAGCCGTGGGCATCGTCGGGGTCAACGGTGCGGGTAAAAGCACGCTGTTGAAGATGATCACCGGCACCACCCAGCCCACCTGCGGCGACATCCACTTGCAAGGACGTGTGGCGGCGCTGCTGGAGCTGGGCATGGGCTTCCACCCGGACTTCACCGGTCGGCAGAACACCTTCATGGCCGGCCAGTTGCTCGGCATGCAGGTCGAAGAAATCGAAGCGCTGATGCCAGAGATCGAGAGCTTCGCCGAAATCGGCGAGGCCATCGACCATCCGGTTCGCACCTATTCCAGCGGCATGCAGATGCGCCTGGCGTTCAGCGTGGCCACCGCGCGGCGGCCGGACATCCTGATCGTCGATGAAGCGCTGTCCGTGGGTGACGCCTACTTCCAGCACAAAAGCTTCGATCGCATCCGCAACTTCCGCAAGGCCGGTACCACGTTGCTGATCGTGTCCCATGACCGTTCGGCGATCCAGTCGATCTGCGACACCGCCATCCTCTTGGAGAACGGGCGCATGGCCATGCGCGGCAAGCCTGAAGAAGTGATGGACTACTACAACGCCATGCTCGCCCAGCGCGAGGGCCAGACGGTGCGTCAGGAAATGCTCGCCAACGGGCAGGTGCAAACCATTTCCGGGACAGGCGAAGCGGGCATTCTCAGCGTCCGCCTGCTTGACCCCAAGGGGCGTTCGGTGGAGGTGGCTGAAGTCGGCCAGGCGATGGTCCTGGAAGTGCAGGTCGAGGTGCGCCAGGACATCGAGCGACTGATTCTCGGCTTCATGATCAAGGATCGCCTTGGCCAGCCCATGTACGGCATCAATACCCACCGGGTGGACAAAGCCCTCACCGACCTGAGTGCCGGCGAACGCGTCACCTACCGTTTTGCCTTCGACATGCGCCTGGGCAAGGGCAATTATTCGGTGGCCCTGAGCCTGTCGCGGCTGGATTCGCACCTGGATCGCAATTTCGAATGGCGTGACTACGGGCTGGTTTTCCACGTGATCAACAATCGCCAGGAAGATTTCGTGGGTTGCTCCTGGCTCGAAGCGCAGACCAGCGTGACCCGTTCCAGCGAAAACCGGGTGGAATCCATTGGGGAAACACGATGACCAGACTGTTGGTGGAATGTACCTACGTCTTCGAACACCCGGATGCCAACTCGGGCATCCAGCGGGTCGTTCGCAATGTGATTCAGCAATTGCCGGCCGCGAACGCCCGGCGCGAATGCGTTCCGGTGGTGATGATCAATGGCGCGTTGTTCGAGGTGAAAAGCCTGGCGCCCCTGCCGACCGTCAAAGTGGATCTGGTGAGCCTGCGGGTGAAGCTAGAACAGTTCGCCAATCAGTTCTGGCTGCGCCACCGCGCGCTGGAACGTCGCCGTCCTTTCAGCCAATCGAAGTTCGCCCGCCGGGTGCTTTACGTCGGTTGCCGTCTGACCGCGTTCGCCTGCCTGAGCCTACCGATGCGCCTGCTCGATCGGGCACTCAAGGGCCAGAAGGTTCCCGAGCGTTGCGTGCCGTTGCGGCATCGCGCCGGCGACCAATTGGTGCTGCTGGACTCGTCCTGGCACGCCAACTTCTTCCCCCTGGCCGAACAACTCAAGCGTGACGGGGTCGGCATCGTTTCGGTGATCTACGACCTGATTCCCCTGACCCACCCGCAGTTTTGCGACGCAGGACTGGTGAAGGTCTTCAACGAATGGTTCGACTGGATCGCCCGCACCGCCGATGGCTACGTGGCGATCTCGACCACCATCCGCGACCAGGTCCGCCAGGAGATGACCCGCAGGATCGGTACCGCGCAGGTTCAGCAACGCTGGTTCGACTATTTTCACCTCGGTTCCGAACTCGACCTGACCGATGCCCGGTCTACCGTCGACCCGGGGCTGCTGCAGATGTTCAAGACGCCGGACCCTGTGTTCCTGATGGTCAGCACCATCGAGCCGCGCAAGAACCATGCGTATCTGCTGGACGCGTTCGAGCGCGCCTGGGCGGCCGGCTCCAAAGCCCGGTTATGCATCGTCGGCAAGATTGGCTGGAAATGCGAGGCGCTGATCGAGCGTATACGCCAGCATCCGCAATTGAACCTGCGTTTGTTCATGTTCAACAACCTTTCGGACAAGAGCCTGGAACACGCCTATTCCCACGCGACATCGCTGGTGTTCCCGTCCTACGTCGAAGGGTTCGGTTTGCCGCTGGTGGAAGCCATGCAGCGAGGCCTGCCGGCCATGGCCAGCGACATCCCGGTGTTCCGCGAAATCGGTGGCGAGTACATGGCGTATTTCGACCTCTCCGACCCGCAGAACCTGGCCGATCTGGTCATCGACATGGAAAGCGGCGGCGCATTTCCCGCGCCCCTCAACCTGGATAACTGGCGTTGGCTGAGCTGGCGCGAGGCGAGTGCGCAACTGGTCGAACGCATCCAGCGCAATCTGCACAGCGATACGAAGGTGCCTGAGAGTCAGCATGCGAATTGCCCTTAACGCCCGCATCCTCCAGGCACCGCGCACGGGCATCGGTCAGTACGTCGCCGAACTGGCGACGGCCCTGGCCCGCGAATCGGACGTCGAGTTGTCGTTGTTCCACGGCTGGGGCTGGAGTTCGACTCTGCCTGAGGCGGCGATGCCCGGTTACTCGCGTCTGACGCCGTTGCTGCGACAGATTCCGGGAGCCTATCAGGCACGGCGCTGGCTGGAGCAGAAGCGTTTTGATCAGCGCCCTTCCCAGGCCATTGATCTGTATCACGAGCCGAGTCTGTGGCCGCTGTCGTTCAACGGCCCGACCATCATCACACTGCATGACCTCACGCACCTGCACTATCCCGACACCCAACCACCGGCACGCCTGCGCGAAATCGAGCGGCGACTGGCCGACGGCGTACAGCGGGCGCGGCTGATTCTGACGGACTCGCAGTACATCGCCGAGCAAGCGCAGGCCTGGTTCGCACTGCCGGCCGAGCGCTTCGTGGTGGCACCGCTGGGTGTGGCCGCGCGCTTCCACCCCCGTGAACCCGAGGCCATCGATCAGGTCCTCAAGGCCCACGGCGTCGAGGCGCGGGAGTATTTCCTTTGCGTCGGTACCCTGGAGCCACGCAAGAATCTGACCCTGGCCCTGCGTGCTCATGCCCGGCTGCCGGAAACCGTGCGCCAGCGTTTTCCGTTGCTGATCGCCGGCATGGCCGGCTGGCAGCGTCAGCAGTTCAACGACGAATTACGTTCGGCCCTCGCGTCAGGTCATGTGTGCCTTCTGGGGTACTTGTCGGACGACGATCTGGCGCAGCTACTGGCCGGAGCCCGGGCGCTGGTCTTCCCTTCGTTGTACGAGGGGTTCGGCCTGCCGGTGCTGGAAGCCATGGCCAGTGGCACTCCGGTGATTCTGACGGGTGAGTCGGCGATGCCGGAGGTCGCTGGCGATGCCGGCAACTACATCGAGGCGCACGACCCCGACTCCTTGCGCGATACCATGCAGCGGTTGATCGACGACCCGGCGCACTGGCAGGCCTGTCGCGAGGCGGGTTTGCAGCGGGCGAAGCTATTTTCCTGGGAGCGTTGCGCGACGGTGACCGCCCGCGCCTACCGCCAGGCAATGGAGAACTGATATGCGCGTTCTGCACTTTTATAAAACCTACTTGCCCGACTCCATGGGTGGCATCGAACAAGTCATTTTCCAGATGAGCGAAAGTGGCGCGCGCCATGGTGTCGACAGCACTGTGCTGACTCTGAGCAATAATCCGGCACCGGGCGTGTTGCAGATCCGCGAGCACCAGGTGCATCAGGCCAGGATGGATTTTCAACTCGCCTCCACCGGTTTTTCCTACAGCGTGTTCAAGCAGTTTCGAGAGCTCGCGGCTGAAGCCGACGTGGTCAACTATCACTTCCCCTGGCCCTTCATGGACCTGGTGCATTTTGTCAGCGACATCAAAAAGCCCAGCGTGGTGAGTTACCACTCCGACATCATTCGCCAACGCCATCTGCTCAAACTGTACCGTCCGTTGATGCGTCGGTTCCTGGACAGCGCGGATCGAATCGCCGTGGCGTCCCCGAACTACTTTCACACCAGCGACGTGCTCAAGGACTACCACGATAAGACCCGTGTCATCACCTATGGCCTGGACAAGTCGGGTTATCCGACGCAAGACGCGGCGCGGACCGAGCGCTGGCGCCAGAAGCTGGGGGACAAGTTCTTCCTGTTCGTCGGTGTGATGCGCTACTACAAGGGGCTGCACATCCTGCTTGAAGCGATGCAGGGGCTGAACTATCCCGTGGTGATCGTGGGCGCCGGCCCGCTGGAAGCGGAGCTGCATGCCCAGGCCAGGGCGCTGGGCCTGCGGAACCTGCACTTTCTCGGGTTCCTGGGCGACGAAGACAAGGTCGCCTTGCTCGAGTTGAGTTATGCGGTGGTGTTCCCGTCGCACCTGCGCTCCGAAGCCTTTGGCATTTCGCTGCTGGAAGGCGCGATGTATGGCAAACCGATGATCTCCAGTGAAATTGGCACTGGCACCAGTTACATCAACATCCATAACGAGACCGGGCTGGTGGTGCCACCGAGCAATCCATCGGCGTTTCGCGAGGCGATGCGCACGCTTTGGGAAAACCCGGTGCTGGCGGCGCAAATGGGCGAGAAGGCGCAGGCCCGTTATCAAAATCTGTTTACCGCGGACGAAATGGGTCGCAAATGGGCAGCGCTGTATGAGGAGCTGCTGGAAGAGAAAGCCCTCGCCTACGCATGAGGTTTTTTTTGCAGATCCGAGTTGTCTCTGCTGCTGCGCTCCAACAGTGTTACGATCCTGCGACTGTAGATTTGCCATGGCTTGCGCAGGATGTGTGCAAGCCGTCGACTCTCCCTATTGGCCCCCCCGACTTTCTGCTGACCGCCTATGCAACGTCTGCTCAATGACCGCCTGGACTGGAACCTGCTGCGCACCTTTCGGGTGATTGGCCAGGAGCAGAGCATCAGCCGCGCTGCCGCCCGCCTGCACCTGACGCAACCGGCAGTGAGTCAGGCGCTCAAACGCCTGGAGGAACAACTGGGCCGCCAATTGATTGCCCGTCGCGGGCCACGTTTTGCCCTGACTGAAGTCGGCGAGCAGATCTTCGCCCTGGCCGGGGAAATCTACGGGCAAATGTCCCAGGTCAGTAGCGTGCTGGAACAACCGGCCGACGAAGTGATCGGCAAAGTGCGGTTGCTGATCATCAGCCGGATCTTCTCCGAGCGCTTTGATGACTTTCTCGCCGACTTCCATCGTCAATACCCGCGAGTGGACCTGGAAGTCGACGTGATGCGCAGTTCCGACATCGTCAGCGCCCTCCAGGAAAAAACCGCGACCCTCGGCCTGAGCCTCAATCGGCGCCCGCAGCCACGCCTGGAGCAGCGCTTGTTCCTGCGTCAACGCTATGCTTTTTTCTGCGGCAAGCACCATGGGATGTTCGGCCAGCAGGACGTCGCCGAAGGGGATTTGCAACGGGAGAACTTCGTCAGTTTCACCAGTGACCAGATCGGCGGCATGCTCTCGCCGCTGACGATTTTCCGCGATCAGCAGGGTTTCAGTGGTCGCATCGTCGCGTCCTCACCGAGCCTGGAAGAAGTCCGGCGACTGGTGATCGCCGGCTTCGGTATCGGCTGTCTGCCCGAACACGTGGTGGCGGCCGACGTCGACGCCGGATTGCTCTGGCGCCTGCCGCCCCACGAGGGGATTGCCGATGTGGACATTCATTTGCTGTGGAACCGCGAACAGCGCATGAGCCGTGCCGAGACGATCTTTCTCGAAAGCCTGCAACAACGGCTGACGGACTAAACGCGCAAGACTTGCGTCACCGGTTCACCGGCCTGCAAGCGTTCGAGCAAGCGCGGCTCGCTGCGATCCGAAGCCAGCGCCTGATCGATGACTGCCGCCGCCGATGCCGTGTCGAGAAACAACACGCCGTTGTCGTCCGCCAGCACCCAATCCCCCGGCTGCACCGTCACGCCGGCGCAGTGGATGGGCTGATTGATGGCGCTGTCGCCACGGCCGTGCAGCTTGGTGGTCAACAGGCTGGTGCCTCGGGCGAACACCGGCAACCCGGCTTCACGCAGCTCCAGCAGATCGGTCACTGCGCCGTCCACCACAATACCCACAGCACCGGCAAAGCGTGCCGCGCAACTGGTCACCGCACCGACTGGCGCATGCTGGTGATCGCCACCGGTGTCGATCACCAGCACGTCGCCCGGCCTGATTTGCGCCAGGGCCCGGTTGACGGCAATGGCATCGGCGCCCACCAGTTTCAGGGTCAACGCACGGCCAACGACTTTCACATTGGGCACCATGGCCCGCAGTTGCGGATCGGCAAAACCCTCTTCGAGAAAGTGCCCGAGGGTCGGAAAGCTCACGGCCTTGAGCTGCTCGATCAGTTGCGACTCATCCATGCTGCGGCTCCCCGGCAATCAGTTCGGCAACACAGTCGATCTCTAGCGATACGCCCCACAATGCCACGCACACCGTGGTGCGCGCCGGTGGCGCATGGCCCAGGAACTCGCGGTACACGGCGTTGAACGGCTCCAGTTGCGCAGGATCGGTCAGGTAGGCATTGACCTTGATCACATGGCTGAAACCGGAGCCCGCCTCGATCAGGATCGCTTCGAGGTTGCGCAAGGTTTGCCGTACCTGCTCGGGGAAATCAGCAGGCTGTTCGTCGAGGCTGCCGTGGGCCGGAATCTGCCCGGCGGTGAACACCAGGTGGCCGCTGACAACAGCTTGGGAGTAAGGCCCGACCGGGCCGATGTAGCCCGGGGCCGATTGAATTCTGCGCATGTTGTAGAGCTCCAGATGTCAGGCCGTAGCCGATTTGAAGGGTTTACCGGGGGCCGGATCGTCTGTGGGGACAACGCCGGGGATCTCGCTGATGTCCTTCTTGAAGGTCTCGGTCAACAGCAACAGGGCCACCAGGGACATCAACGCCGCACCGATCATGTACCAGGCCACCGACGAACCTTTGCCCGTCGCGGCCAGCAATGCCGTGGTGACGATGGGCGTCGCCGCGCTGCCGAGCAGGCCGGACAACATGTAGCTGATGGACAAACCGGAATAACGCACCCGGGTGCCGAACAGCTCGGCGAGGAAGGTCGCGATCGGCCCGTAGTTGGCGGCGAACGCGGTCATCAACAACAGATAACCGAACACCACCATCGACAGCTCCTTGGTGTCCATCAGCCAGAACATCGGGAACGCCACCAGCGCTTCGGCGATGATGCCGCCGACAATGATCGGTTTGCGTCCGAATCGGTCCGAAAGCGCACCGAACACCGGCAACATGACAATGCACCAGGCGCAGGACAGCAGCACCACACCGAGCATCACGCTGCGGCTGAAGCCGAGGTTCTGTGTGCCATAGGTCAAGCCGAACGCCACGATAATGTTGAACGAAGCGCCCGTGGACATGGTGGCAATACCCCCCAGCAGCACTTGCTTCCAGTATTTGCGGAATACTTCCGCCAACGGCATTTTCACTTGCACTTCGGCTTCCTTGACCTTGTTGAAAGCCGGGGTTTCCGAGATGTTCAGGCGGATATACAAACCGACGGCGATCAGCAACACGCTGGCAAGGAACGGAATACGCCACCCCCAGGCCAACAGATCCTCCGGGGACAGCCACGCCGCGATCAACAGGAATGCCAGGTTGGCAATCATGGTCCCGGCCGGCACGCCGATCTGCACCCAGGAGCCGTACAAGCCACGCTTGTTGGCCGGCGCATGCTCCACCGCCATCAGCACCGCCCCGCCCCATTCCCCCCCCAATGCCAGGCCTTGCACGACCCGCAGCAGCAACAACAGGATCGGCGCCCAGATACCGATGGTTGCAAAGTCAGGCAACAAGCCGATGGCGAAGGTGGCCGCGCCCATGGTCAGCAGCGAGATCAACAGCATCGACTTACGCCCCAGGCGATCACCGAAATGCCCGAACAACGCCGCGCCGACAATCCGTGCCAGATACGCCGAAGCGAAGGTGCCGAAAGCCAGTAGCGTTCCGATCAGCGGCACGAAATCCGGGAAGAACACTTTGTTGAACACCAGCGCTGAAGCCGTGGCAAACACGAACAAGTCGTACCACTCAACGGTGGTGCCGATCACACTGGCCACCGCGACTTTTTTCATGCTGATTGCAACTTCCGGTGGTGCGCCGGACTTTTCTGCGGACGATAGATCGCTCATCACTGTCTCCAGGAATTCATCAGAACTCGTTATTTAATTGTTTTGACTGGCAGTAAAACGGTTGAGGCGAAGGTTGTTGTTATGACTTACGGGAAGCTGGTCCCTGTAGGAGCGAGCCTGCTCGCGATGAACTCAAGAACACCGCGTTTAACCGGCAAACACGCGAAATCGTTAACGACCATCGCGAGCGGGCTCGCTCCTACAGGGGGTGTGTTAGTTCAATATCCCAATACTCGGTCGGCACAGTTGAGTAACGGCTCGCCGGCATTCAATCGACGAAAGTTCTCTGCCACTTGTTCGGCAATACAGTCATGGGAAGCCGCCGAAGCCATGTGCGGGGTGATGGTGACACCGGGCATTGTCCAGAGCCGGTGATCGACCGGCAGCGGTTCCTGCTCGAACACATCCAGCAAGGCGCCGCGCAAATGCCCGCTCGCCAGGGCCTGTTCGAGATCGTCGATGTTCAAATGCCCACCCCGGCCACAGTTGATCAGTGCCGCGCCGCTGGCAAGCTGTTCGAAAGTGGCTCGTCCGAGAATCCCGCGGGTTTCGCTGGTGAGTGGCAACAGGTTGATCAGCAACTCGACGCCGTCGAGAAAAGGATGCAACGCATCACCCCCGGCGAACGTGCGCACACCGGGCAAGTCCTTGCTGCGCCGCGCCCAGCCGCGCACGTCGTAACCGGCTGCGACCAGATCCAGAGCAATCGCGCTGCCCAGCGATCCGAGCCCCATCACACCGACCTTGAACTGCCCCGCCGCCCGTTGCAGCGGCCGCTCCCAGCGTTGCTCCCGCTGGTGCGACAACACCTGATCGAAACCGCGGTGATAGTGGATCACCGCCCAGCGCACGTACTCGGTCATCCCCTGGCGATGGCCCGGGTCGACCACACGGCAAACCGGCAGGTCCGGGCACGACGGATCGTGATCGAGGTGATCGATACCGGCGGCCACCGAGTGAATCACCTGCAGGTTCGGCAATGCGCCGAGACTGCCCGGCAAGGGAAACCAGCACGCCGCCATCTGTGCATTGGCGGCCCGGGAATCGTCGGCCAGCACGGCGGTGAGCTGCGGCGCACTGCGGGCAAACGCCGCCTGCAATTGCTTGAGCAGCAAGGTATCGCGGGACAGCAGAACCACTGTGTTGATGACGGCGTTCATGACAAATATGACTCGCGCTGGGATTCGATCAACGTCAGGGCGGCCTCCCAGGCCAGGTCGATGATGTTGTCCTGCTCATCACGGTCGAACTGCTCGGCGGTGTGCGCGCAGACTTCCGGCGACGGGTAATGCAGTGCCGAACCACCGGCCAGCGCCTGCACCTGGGCCTGACAGGCCCGCTCCAGGAAGTGGATTTCCTGGAACGCCTGGGCCACGCCCGATCCACCCACCAGTAAACCGTGGTTGCGCAGGATCATCGCCCGGTGCGGACCGAGGTCGGCAATCAAGCGCTCGCGCTCATCCAGCGACAGCGCGATGCCCTCATAGGTGTGATAGGCCAGCTTGCCGTAGAACTTCAGCGCATGCTGACTGATCGGCAGTAGGCCCTGCTTCTGCGCCGCGACCGCCATGCCGGCCGCCGTGTGGGTATGGATCACACAGTTCAGGTCCGGACGCGCCATGTGGATCGCCGAGTGAATCACGAAGCCGGCAGCGTTGACCCGATGGCCCGCGCACTCCGGGTCGACCACCCGCCCTTCCTGATCGATGCGCACCAGGTCCGAGGCGCGCATGCGGTCGAAGATCACCCCGTAGCGGTTGATCAGGAAGTGATGCTCAGGCCCCGGAATCCGCAGGGTGATATGGGTGTCGATCAGGTCGGTCATGCGAAAGTGCGCGACCAGTCGATACAGCGCAGCCAGTTCGCAACGGGCTTGCCATTCAACCGGGTCGATGTGTGCAGGTTTACTCACGAATACACCTCTTTAGCAGCGTGGGTGACGACCGGGTTGGCGCGCAGGCGGGCCAGGCCGCAAACACCGATCAGGGACAGGGCCGAGAGCAAGGTGAAAAACACCGCCAGCGGCAACCATTGTCCGGAAAACTTGCTGGCCAGCAGGGTGCCGATCAGCGGCGTGGTGCCGCCGGCCACGGCGCAAGCCAATTGGTACGCGATGGAAATGCCTGAGTAGCGCAGGTGCACCGGGAAGGCCTGGGTCATGTAGCCGGCGATCACCGCGTACAGCGCCGAGAGAATCACCACCGCCAGGGCAATGCCGGCAGTCATGAACACAATGTTCTGCGTGCCTACCAGCAGGAACATCGGGTATGGCGTGAGCATGCAAAGCAACGCGACCCATTTGAGAAAACAACCTTCACCGATACGTTCGGCGATCAGCGCCGAGAGCGGTTGTGAGAGCAACTGGATGACGGTCACCAGAAACAGGCAATCGAGAATCGTCGATCGGGCAATGCCCTGATACTGGGTGACATAAGTGATCATGAAGGTGTTGGTGAAGAAGAACCCGGCCGAGCCGATGGTCACGGCAGCGGCGGCGAACAGGATCTGCCGCCAGCAGGTACGGATCACGTCCATCACCGGGTATTTGGCGGTCTCGTTGTTGTCCTTGGCCTTGGCGAATTCCGGCGACTCGTGAACGCCGGAACGGATCAACAGCCCGACCATCATCAATACGCCGCTGGCGAGGAACGGCAAGCGCCAACCCCAGGCGAGGAAATCCTCTGGCTCAAGGGACGTCACCAGACGGAAAGCGATCAGTGCCAGCAACAAACCGGCGGGACTGCCGAGCTGGGCGAACGATGCGTAGAACGTCTTGCGCTTGGCCGGCGCGTGTTCGCTCGCCATCAACACCGCCCCACCCCACTCACCACCGACCGAAATGCCCTGAATGACACGCAGCACGATCAGACCAATGGGTGCCCAGATGCCGGCACTGGCGTAGCTCGGCAACAGGCCAATACCCGCCGTGGCGACGCCCATCAAGGCCATGGTCACCAACAGCATTTTCTTGCGCCCGAGACGATCGCCCAGATGACCGAACACCATCCCGGCCATGGGACGGGCAATGAAGCCGACCGCGAAACTGCCGAACGCCGCCAGGGTACTCATGACCGGGTCGCTGCTGGGGAAGAACACTTGCCCAAGGACCAGCGCCGCCGCGGTGGCGTAGATGTAAAAGTCGTAGAACTCGATGGTCGTGCCAATGAAGGCAGCGGCCGCGGCTCGGCGCGGTTGGGGAGTAGTGTGCATGCAAGGACCCTGTGTACTTATAGTTTTTGGGCAGGTGTTAAGGCTGATGACGGTTGCGCTCTGTGGCGCTTGTGGGCTTTATCGCTTCCATGCCAGGATTAGTCAATTTTCAATTCCTTATCTTTACTATTAGCACCGCTACTGCATGAGGTTTTATGCCTTCCAATTCCAACCCGTGGGTCGGGCGTCGCTTTCTCAATGACCGCCTCGACTGGAACCTGCTGCGCACCTATCTGGTCATCGGCCAGGAAGGCAGCATGAGCCGCGCCGCCGCGCGACTGCACATCACCCAGTCGGCCGTCAGCCAGGCGCTGAAACGACTGGAAGAACAACTGGAATGCGTGTTGATTGCCCGCAGCGGACGACGCTTTGATCTGACGGAAACCGGGGAAGAAGTCCTGCGCATAGCGGCGGATATCTACGGAGATATTTCACGCCTGGGGACGGTAGTGGAGAGTCGCCACGACGACGTGGTGGGCAAGATCCGCATCCTCACCGTCAGCGGTGTGCAGGCTCGGCATTACGATGACTTCCTCGCTGATTTCCATGAAACCCATCCGAAAATCGAGCTGGAAGTCGAGGTGATGGGCAGCTCGAACATCATCAGTTCGCTGCTGCAAAAAACTGCGACAGTCGGCGTTGGCCTGTGCCGCTTGCCACAGCCACGACTGGAACAACGGGTACTGTTTCGCGAGACCTATGCTTACTTTTGTGGCCAACGTCACCGGCTGTTCGGGCAACAGAATCTGACCCTGGAACAACTGGCGGCGGAAAACTTCGTCAGCTTCACCAGCGATCAACTCGGCGGCAATCTTTCACCCCTGACGCTGTTCCGCGACCAGCAAGGCTTCACCGGCAAGATCGTCGCCTCCTCTACCAGTTTCGAAGAAATTTACCGCTTGATCTGCGCGGGTTACGGCATCGGCGCCTTGCCCACCCATCTGGTGCGCCGGGATGTCGAGCAAGGTCTGCTCTGGCGCTTGCCGCCGGAAGACGGGGTGGTGGATTTCGATATTCAGTTGTTGTGGAATCGCGAACAGAAGATGAGCCAGGCCGAAACGGTGTTCCTCGAGAGCTTCCAGCACATGCTCAGCATCCGTGAGCCTGTGCTGTGAAGCCATGAAGGTTCAGACGTGAGGTTCGCCCGGTGCCTTGCTCGGCACTGCGTACTGCGGCTTGAGGTGCCCGTCCTGATCAAGTAGCCAGGCGTCCATGATCTCCCGCACGACCGGTCCGGCGACACGGCCACCCGCCTCGCCGTTTTCGATCATCACCGAAATCACGATTTTCGGGTGCTCGGCCGGGGCAAAACCGACGAACAAGGCATTGTCGCGGTTACGCTCGCGGGTTTTCTCCCGGTTGTAACGCTCACCCTGCTTGATCGCCACCACTTGCGCGGTACCACTCTTGCCGGCGATACGGTACTGCGCGCCCGCGGCTGCGGCCCGGGCAATCCCGCGGGCATCGTGCATCACCATCTGCATGCCATGATTGACCTGCTCCCAGTCGCGAGGATCCTTGAGCAGAATGTTCGGCATCGGATGCTCATCCACCGGCGCGACACCGTCCACGGTTTTGGCCAGGTGCGGGCGATTCCACACGCCTTTGTTGGCAATCAGCGCCGTCGCCTGGGCCAACTGCAGTGGCGTGACCTGCATGTAGCCCTGGCCGATACCGAGAATCACCGTCTCGCCCGGAAACCAGGCCTGACGACGGGTGGCGCGTTTCCAGGCTTGGGATGGCATCAGGCCGGCGGACTCTTCATTCATGTCCAGGGAGACTTTCTCACCCAGTCCGAACATGGCCATGTAGTCGTGCAGACGATCGATACCGAGCTTGTGTGCCAGGTCATAGAAGTAGGTGTCGTTGGAACGCATGATCGCCGCATCCATATCCACCCAGCCGTCGCCGCTGTGGTTCCAGTTGCGGTATTTGTGATCGAAATCCGGCAGCTGGTAATAACCGGGGTCGAACACACGGGTCTGTGGCGTGACGACACCGGCATCGAGGCCGGCGATTGCCATTTCCGGCTTGATGGTCGAACCCGGCGCATAGAGACCGCGCAGCACACGGTTGAACAGCGGTCGGTCGATAGAGTCCCGTAGCGTGGAGTACTCCTTGGAACTGATACCGGTGACGAACAGATTCGGATCGAAACTCGGGTTGCTGACCATGGCCAACACTTCACCGGTCGAGGGATCCAGTGCGACCACCGAGCCACGGCGATCGCCCAAGGCTTGCTCGGCGGCTTCCTGAAGCTTGACGTCGAGGCTCAGGACAATGTTTTCGCCTGGCACCGGGTCAGTGTGCTTGAGCACTCGCAGCACGCGGCCCTGGGCATTGGTTTCGACTTCCTCATAACCGACATGGCCGTGCAGTTGCTTCTCGTAGAATTTTTCAATCCCGGTCTTGCCGATGGATTGGGTGCCTCGATACTCCACGGTATCCAGAGCCTTTGACTCTTTCTCGTTGATACGTCCGACGTAACCGACCGAATGGGCGAAGTGCTCGCCCAATGGATAGTGCCGAACGAACTGCGGCTCGACATCGAGGCCCGGCAAGCGGAACTCGTTGACGGCGAGTACGGCAATTTGCTCTTCGCTCAGTTCATAGAACAACGTCACAGGTACGAAGGGGTGACGTGCCTGCTTCATCGCCTTGTCGAACTGCGAGCGGTCTTCAGCGGGCAAATGCAGGAGATTGACTACCTCGTCCAGCTCTTCGTTTACATCGGTAGCACGTTCGCGGGTGATGGTCAGGTTGTAGCTGGGACGGTTATCCGCGAGGAGTACGCCGTTGCGGTCGTAGATCAACCCGCGAGTCGGTGTAATTGGCAGGACATGTACGCGATTGTTTTCGGAGATGGTCGAGTGATAGTCGAACTCGACTACCTGCAGGACATACAGGCGCACTACCAGCGCACAGGTGACAGCGGCAACGAACAAGCCGCAGGCCATCAGCCTTTTATTGACCAGGCGTGTCTCTTTCTCGCGGTCCTTGATGGGTATCGGTTCGGGCATTTCTACAGCAACTCTTTGAAAAGAATGCCGATCCGTGGGCGCAAACTCAGTCCATTAAAAATGAGCTGCACCTTAGCAAAAGCGCGGAGTCAGGTTTATGTGATTTTTTTTACAATGACCTTGTAGGAGCGAGCTCGCTCGCGATGGACGCCAACGATGACGCGGGAAACCTGACGCCCCGCAGCGCTCTCGGGTTTTTCGCGAGTGGGCTCGCTCCTACATTGCGGACAAAAACAAAACCCCTACCTGCATACGCAGATAGGGGTTTCGGAATTTAATCTTGACGATGACCTACTCTCACATGGGGAAACCCCACACTACCATCGGCGATGCATCGTTTCACTGCTGAGTTC
>NZ_NIWT01000008.1 GCF_002236115.1 Pseudomonas jessenii
TGCACGCTGAACACTTCGTTGTGACTCTCGCCCACCTTCAGCGACTGCACCGCACTGGCGACACCATCGGTGCCATTGGCCAGGGTGTAGGTCCATTGGCCGCTGTTGTTCACGGCGATCGAGCCAAAGGTGCCGGTGTTTGACCCGGCAATACTCCAAGTGGCGGTGGCATCGTGGTCGATGTCGGCCGAACTGAACTGGCCACTGACGCTGAGCGTGGTGTCTTCCTGCACCGCGCCGGCATCATGGCCGGTCGCGAAGCTGAGCACTGGCGCGTCGTTGCTGCCGGTGACGGTGACGGTCACCAACTGGGTGTCGACGCCGCCGAGGCTATCGCTGACTTGCACGCTGAACACTTCGTTGTGACTCTCGCCCGCCTTCAGCGACTGCACCGCACTGGCGACACCATCGGTGCCATTGGCCAGGGTGTAGGTCCACTGGCCATTGTTGTCCACGGCGATCGAGCCGTAGGCGCCGGCTGGCGAGCCATCGATGCTCCAGGTCGCCGTGGCATCGTGGTCGATGTCGGTCGAACTGAACTGGCCGCTGACGCTGAGCGTGGTGTCTTCCTGCACCGCACCGGCATCATGGCCGGTCGCAAAACTGAGCACTGGCGCGTCATTGCTGCCGGTGACGGTGACGGTCACCAGCTGGGTGTCGACGCCACCGAGGCCATCGCTGACCTGCACGCTGAACACTTCGTTGTGACTCTCGCCCGCCTTCAGTGACTGCACCGCACTGGCGACACCATTGGTGCCATTGGCCAGGGTGTAGGTCCACTGGCCGCTGTTGTCGACGGCGATCGAGCCGTAGGTGCCGGTATTTGACCCGGCAATACTCCAGGTGGCGGTGGCATCGTGATCGATGTCGGCCGAACTGAACTGGCCATTCACGCTGAACGTGGTGTCTTCCTGCACCGCACCGGCATCATGGCCGGTCGCAAAACTGAGCACCGGCGCGTCGTTGCTGCCGGTGACGGTGATGGTCACCAGCTGGGTGTCGACGCCACCGAGGCCATCGCTGACTTGCACCGTAAACACGTCATCATGACTCTCGCCCGCCTTCAGTGACTGCACCGCACTGGCGACACCATTGGTGCCATTGGCCAGGGTGTACGTCCACTGACCGGTGCTGTCCACGGCGATCGAGCCATAGGTTCCAGTTGGCGAGCCATTGATGGTCCAGCTGCTCGTGGCATCGTGATCGATGTCGGTCGAGCTGAACTGGCCGCTGACGCTGAGCGTGGTGTCTTCCTGCACTGCGCCCGCATCATGGCCTGTCGCGAAACTGAGCACTGGCGCGTCATTGCTGCCGGTGACGGTGACGGTCACCAGCTGGGTGTCCACGCCGCCCAGGCCGTCGCTGACCTGCACCGTAAACACGTCATCATGACTCTCGCCCGCCTTCAGCGACTGCACCGCACTGGCGACACCATCGGTGCCATTGGCCAGCGTGTACGTCCACTGGCCGCTGTTGTTCACGGCGATCGAGCCGTAAGTGCCGGCTGGCGAGCCATTGATGGTCCAGGTCGCCGTGGCATCGTGATCGATGTCGGTCGAGCTGAACTGGCCGCTGACGCTGAGGATGCTGTCTTCCTGCACCGCGCCGGCATCATGGCCGGTCGCGAAGCTGAGCACCGGCGCATCGTTGCTGCCGGTAATGGTGACGGTCACCAGCTGGGTGTCCACGCCGCCCAGGCCGTCGCTAACCTGCACGCTGAACACTTCGTTGTGACTCTCGCCCGCCTTCAGCGACTGCACCGCACTGGCGACACCATTGGTGCCGTTGGCCAGGGTGTAGGTCCACTGGCCGCTGTTGTCCACGGCGATCGAGCCATAGGTGCCGGTATTTGACCCGGCAATACTCCAGGTGGCGGTGGCATCGTGGTCGATGTCGACCGAGCTGAACTGGCCGCTGACGCTGAGCGTGCTGTCTTCCTGCACCGCGCCCGCATCATGGCCGGTCGCGAAGCTGAGCACTGGCGCGTCATTGCTGCCGGTGACGGTGATGGTCACCAGCTGGGTGTCGACGCCGCCGAGGCCATCGCTGACTTGCACCGTAAACACGTCATCATGACTCTCGCCCGCCTTCAGCGACTGCACTGCACTGGCGACACCATTGGCGCCATTGGCCAGGGTGTAGGTCCACTGGCCGCTGTTGTTCACGGCGATCGAGCCGTAGGCGCCGGTATTTGACCCGGCAATACTCCAAGTGGCGGTGGCATCGTGATCGATGTCGGCCGAGCTGAACTGGCCACTCACGCTGAGCGTGCTGTCCTCCTGCACCGCACCGGCATCATGGCCGGTCGCAAAACTGAGCACCGGCGCGTCGTTGCTGCCGGTAATGGTGACGGTCACCAGCTGGGTGTCGACGCCACCGAGGCCATCGCTGACCTGCACGCTGAACACTTCGTTGTGACTCTCGCCCACCTTCAGTGACTGCACCGCACTGGCGACACCATCGGTGCCGTTGGCCAGGGTGTAGGTCCACTGGCCGGAGTTGTCCACGGCAATCGAGCCGTAAGTGCCGGCTGGCGAGCCATTGATGCTCCAGGTCGCCGTGGCATCGTGGTCGATGTCGGCCGAACTGAACTGGCCGCTGACGCTGAGGATGCTGTCTTCCTGTACCGCGCCCGCATCATGGCCGGTCGCGAAACTGAGCACTGGCGCATCGTTGTTGCCGGTGACGGTGACGGTCACCAGTTGGGTGTCGACGCCGCCCAGGCCGTCGCTGACTTGCACGCTGAACACTTCGTTGTGACTCTCGCCCACCTTCAGCGACTGCACCGCACTGGCGACACCATCGGTGCCATTGGCCAGGGTGTAGGTCCATTGGCCGCTGTTGTTCACGGCGATCGAGCCAAAGGTGCCGGTGTTTGACCCGGCAATACTCCAAGTGGCGGTGGCATCGTGGTCGATGTCGGCCGAACTGAACTGGCCACTGACGCTGAGCGTGGTGTCTTCCTGCACCGCGCCGGCATCATGGCCGGTCGCGAAGCTGAGCACTGGCGCGTCGTTGCTGCCGGTGACGGTGACGGTCACCAACTGGGTGTCGACGCCGCCGAGGCTATCGCTGACTTGCACGCTGAACACTTCGTTGTGACTCTCGCCCGCCTTCAGCGACTGCACCGCACTGGCGACACCATCGGTGCCATTGGCCAGGGTGTAGGTCCATTGGCCGGAGTTGTCCACCGCAATCGAGCCATAGGTTCCAGTTGGCGAGCCATTGATGCTCCAGGTCACCGTGGCATCGTGATCGATGTCGGCCGAACTGAACTGGCCACTGACGCTGAGCGTGGTGTCTTCCTGCACTGCGCCCGCATCATGGCCGGTCGCGAAACTGAGCACTGGCGCGTCATTGCTGCCGGTGACGGTGACGGTCACCAACTGGGTGTCGACGCCGCCCAGGCCGTCGCTGACCTGCACGCTGAACACTTCGTTGTGACTCTCGCCCGCTTTCAGCGACTGCACTGCACTGGCGACACCATTGGCGCCATTGGCCAGCGTGTAGGTCCACTGGCCGCTGTTGTCCACGGCGATCGAGCCGTAAGTGCCGGCTGACGAGCCATTGATGCTCCAGGTCGCCGTGGCGTCGTGATCGATGTCGGCCGAGCTGAACTGGCCGCTGACGCTGAGCGTGCTGTCTTCCTGCACCGCGCCGGCATCATGGCCGGTCGCGAAGCTGAGCACCGGTGCATCGTTGTTGCCGGTGACGGTGATGGTCACCAGCTGGGTGTCGACGCCGCCCAGGCCGTCGCTGACCTGCACCGTAAACACGTCATCATGACTCTCGCCAGCCTTCAGCGACTGCACCGCACTGGCGACACCATCGGTGCCATTGGCCAAGGTGTAGGTCCACTGGCCATTGTTGTCCACGGCGATCGAACCGTAAGTGCCGGCTGGCGAGCCATTGATGGTCCAGCTGCTCGTGGCATCGTGATCGATGTCGGTCGAGCTGAACTGGCCGCTGACGCTGAGCGTGGTGTCTTCCTGCACTGCGCCCGCATCATGGCCGGTCGCGAAACTGAGCACTGGCGCGTCATTGCTGCCGGTGACGGTGACGGTCACCAGCTGGGTGTCCATGCCGCCCAGGCCGTCGCTGACCTGCACGCTGAACACTTCGTTGTGACTCTCGCCCGCCTTCAGCGACTGCACCGCACTGGCGACACCATTGATGCCATTGGCCAGGGTGTAGGTCCACTGGCCGCTGTTGTTCACCGCGATCGAGCCGTAAGTGCCGGCTGGCGAGCCATTGATGCTCCAGGTCGCCGTGGCATCGTGATCGATGTCGGTCGAGCTGAACTGGCCGCTGACGCTGAGCGTGGTGTCTTCCTGCACCGCGCCGGCATCATGGCCGGTCGCGAAGCTGAGCACCGGTGCATCGTTGTTGCCGGTGACGGTGATGGTCACCAGCTGGGTGTCGACGCCGCCCAGGCCGTCGCTGACCTGCACCGTAAACACGTCATCATGACTCTCGCCAGCCTTCAGCGACTGCACCGCACTGGCGACACCATTGGTGCCATTGGCCAGGGTGTAGGTCCACTGGCCGCTGTTGTCGACGGCGATCGAGCCGTATGTGCCGGTTGACGAGCCATTGATGCTCCAGGTCGCCGTGGCATCGTGGTCGATGTCGGCCGAACTGAACTGGCCGCTGACGCTGAGCGTGGTGTCTTCCTGCACCGCGCCGGCATCATGGCCGGTCGCGAAGCTGAGCACCGGTGCGTCGTTGGTGCCGGTCAGGGTGATCGTCACCGTCTGCGCTGCCGAAGCGGCGTTGTCCGTACCGCTGTCGTCGCTGGCCACCACGGTGTAGGAGAAGCTGATGGTTTCGCCGGTGCTCAGGAAGTCCAGGTTCTGGTTGCTGCTGTAGTTCCAGCCGGCCTGATCCACCGAGAAACCGGCGATCAGCGCGGCGGCCTGCGCCGCGCCAAGGGCGCCGCCGCTCCAGACGAGGTCGTTGTTGGCAGTCTGGCTGACCGTCACGACGTCGTTGCTGTCCAGATCGGCGAAGCTCAGCGCTCCGCTGTCGCTCAGCGTGGCCGCACCGTTGCCTTCGTTCATCGCCCCGGTCGTGTCGTCGATGGTCAGCGTCGGCTGGTCGTTGGTGCCGGTCAGGGTGATCGTCACGTCCTTGGTCACCGTCGCCCCGAAGTCGTCGGTCAGCGTCACCGTGAACACTTCGGTCTTGGTCTGGCCCTCGGCCAGGTACTGCGCCGCGTTGTTGTTCAGCGTATAGGTCCAGCCCACGCTACCCGCCGCGTCGCCTGTGCTCTCGTCGCTCACATTGACCACCAGCGTACCCAGCGCACCGGACGGTGCGCTCACGCTGGTCACATGTGCGTCATCGGCCAGGTCTACGTCGCCGAAGGCGAAGCTGCCGCTGGCCACCGTGGTGCCGTCTTCGGTCACCGCCCCGCTTTCGATTTCTGCCGCCGTCACCGTCGGCGCGTCGTTGGTGCCGGTGATAGTGATGGTCACATTCTGCGTTACCGACGAACCCTGACCATCGCTGATGGTGACCAGGTAAGTTTCGGTTACTGTCTGTCCCTGGGCCAGGTACTGCGCCGCCGCATTGTCCAGGTTGTACGTCCATTGCACCGAACCGTTGGCCGCGTTCGCAGCTTCGCTTACCGGCGAGAGCATGAACGTACCAAGATGAGTAGCGTTGCCCCCCGCCGGCGCGAACGTCGCCATGTGCGTGTCATTGAGGTCGACGTCGTTAAAGACAATCGTGCCGCTGGCCGTCAGCGAGTCGGTCGTGCTCGCAGTGGTGTCGGCGTCTTCGGTTACCGTGCCGGCCTGCTCGCCGAGGCTGATCGTCACACCATCATTCATGCCCGAAAACTGCACCGTCGCGGTGGCCCAACTGAGCGTTCCGTTGCCGAGGCGCATCGCATAGGTAAAGCTGTCCGTCAGGAGCTCGCCAACAGCAAGTGCCTGGAGTTGTGCCTTGAAAGCAGTGGAGAAAGTAGCGGCGTCGTAGCCGACCTTCCCGTCCGAGGTGATCCAGATCTTTGCACCATTCTTACTGGTGTCAGAACTCGTCGCCTCAGCCCTCGCCGTATCCTGGGTCAGGAGGTCGGCCGGAGCATAAGCCTTGGTGGCAGTAGAAAAACTGTCCGCGTTGTCGAGTGACCAGAGTGTCTTCGCGTTGCCGCCAAGGTCATTGGACATGACGTCCCAATACATGACCCCCAGCAGATTTTCAGTGGTGTTAAGGACATCATCCTTCGCCTGCGGCGTGTTGGAAAACGAGGTAACGGTTCCGCCGCTTGTAGTTGTAGTGCTAGCCATGTCTTTCTCCCAAGAATGTCACCCTGAGCAAAAAACCGCTGTGGGCCACCAACAGCCGCAAGCCGATTCTTCCTCAACCCACGAACACTTCACTCCACCGGTACCAGCCGGCTGGCCAGTAGCTTCACGCCCACCCCGGCCCTGCCGCCCAGCGGTTCAATGCGCACGATTTGTCCTTGCGCCTTGAACTTCATGGGGCCGCCGGGCGTGTCGAGTTCGATCTCGAAGTCAATCAAGCTACCCACCTGCTGCTCGCTATCGGTTTCGAAATACAAACCGGAGGCGCTGATGTCACGGATGACACCCTGGCCCCCGCCGATCAGTTGCAGCGACAGGGTGACTTGTTCACGGGGCTCAATTCGGTGTGCGTCTCTCATGACTGCAGTCTAAAAACGGCCGCTGTTTATTACATGAGTGCGCTATCCCTTTTTTTCTGGGAGTCAATCACCCATGAAAACAGTGTTTTATGGGACAAATGTCATGGGAGGGGGGACTGAAGCGCTATAGAAAAAAGCTACAGGCTGCAACGATTGCTATCATGATCAGCTAACACAACCCGCCTAAAGAGGCAGCGACCCGAATGCCAATTCAAGTCCTGTTAGTCGCTCTACCGCTCGTGGCCTGGGGCCTTGAGCGTCTGGTGGAAAGCGCTCAACCAAGGTTGGCGCTGGCGGGTTCGGTGGCGTCGGTGGCGCAATACCTGCTTTCGCTGCACCAATACGCGCCGGATGTGGTGGTGCTGGACCTGGACAGCGAGGATTGTATCGAGTCACTGGCCGAATTGCACAGACAGACCAAAGCCAAGATTCTGGTCGTGACAGGGTCGAGCGACGTGACGCTGCATGACAGTGCGGTGCTGGCGGGCGCACGTGGCGTGGTGGATAAGCGGGAGTCGGCATCCGCATCGACATTGCTCAAAGCCATAGAAAAAGTGCATGACGGCGAGCTCTGGATTGACCGCAATGCGACCAGCCGTATCTTCCTTGAACTGGCGCGCAAGAAAGTCGAGCGCGATATAGACCCGGAGCAACAAAAAATCGCCAAGCTAACGCGCCGCGAGCAGCAAACCATTGCATCGCTGGCCCGCGACCCCTCTGCCCCTGGCAAGTTGGTGGCCGAGAAACTGCACATCAGCGAACACACGCTGCGCAACCATTTGACATCGATCTACAGCAAGCTGGGCCTGACGAATCGCGTAGATCTGTACGCCTACGCACACAAGCATGGGCTTTCCACAGGCGACTGAGCCGATTCCTTCCAGATTGATCGAAAACCCGATCTACCCCACCCATCTCCTGCGAGGCCCGCAAGATTCGCCATCAATCTGCGTGACAGACCACTGCCGCAGTGGATCTTCACGGAACCCAGCCTTTATCCTTGACGCCCCCCGCTGTCCCGAGTCCTGGAGTTTCGCCCATGCCCCATGAAGGCAACCTGCTACAAGCCGCTGTCGTGTTTCTGATGGCGGCCGTACTCATCGTTCCATTAGCCAAGCGCCTGCAACTGGGGGCGGTTCTGGGTTATCTGTTTGCCGGGGTGATCATCGGCCCGTCGGTGCTGGGCCTGATCGACAACCCGCAAAGCGTCGCGAACATTTCCGAACTCGGCGTGGTGTTGCTGCTGTTCATCATCGGCCTGGAACTGTCACCGCGACGCTTGTGGGTGATGCGCAAATCAGTGTTCGGCGTGGGCTTGGCCCAAGTGCTGCTGACGGGTTCGATGATCGGCGTGGTGGCGCTGTGGCTGTTTGGCCAGCCATTGAACACCGCGATCGTCCTGGGCCTGGGTCTGGCGCTGTCGTCCACGGCGTTCGGCCTGCAAAGCCTGGCTGAACGCAAGGAACTGACCAGCCCCCACGGGCGGCTGGCGTTCGCGATCCTGTTGTTTCAGGACATCGCCGCGATCCCCTTGATCGCCATGGTGCCGTTGCTGGCCGGTGGCGATCACAGCACCACCGTCAGCGAAAACCTGAACCACGGCCTGCAAGTGCTGGCCAGCATCGCCGTCGTGGTGATCGGTGGGCGCTATCTGCTGCGACCGGTGTTTCGCGTGGTGACCAAAACCGCGTTGCCAGAGGTCTCCACCGCCACGGCGTTGCTGGTGGTGATTGGCACAGCATGGCTGATGGAACTGGTCGGGATTTCCATGGCCCTGGGCGCCTTCCTCGCCGGCCTGTTGCTGGCGGACTCCGAGTATCGCCATGAACTGGAAGCCCAGATCGAACCGTTCAAGGGCCTGTTACTCGGGCTGTTTTTCATCAGTGTCGGCATGGGGGCGAACCTGAGTCTGCTGCTGAGCATGCCGGTGGCGGTGCTGGGCCTGACCCTGTTGCTGATCGCGATCAAACTGCCGCTGCTGTTTATCGTCGGTCGATTGGCCGGAGGCTTGAAGAACGTCAGCGCGATCCGCCTGGGTATCGTGCTGGCGGCCGGTGGTGAATTTGCCTTTGTGGTATTCAAGATCGGGCGAGATCACGGGCTGTTCGCGGCAGAACTGTATGACTTGCTGGTGCTGACCATCACCCTGTCCATGGCCGTGACCCCGTTGTTGCTGCTGCTCTGCGCACGGTTGGTCAGCCCGAAAGTGCAACCGGTGGAAGTGCCGGAGAAGTTCCGCGAAATCGACGCCGACGCGCCGCGGGTGGTGATCGCCGGCATGGGTCGCATGGGCCAGATCGTTGCGCGGATTCTGCGCGCGCAGAACATCAAGTTCGTGGCCCTCGACACCTCGGTGGAAACCATCGAGCTGTCCCGCAGTTTTGGTGGCGTGCCGGTGTTCTACGGCGACCCGATGCGCCCGGAAATCCTCAACGCGGCCAAGGTCGGGGAAGCCGAGTACTTCGTGATCGCCACCGACGACCCGGACACCAACATCAAGACCGCCGAGCTGGTGCGCAAGCTCTATCCGCATATGAAAATCATCGCCCGCGCCCGTAACCGTCAGCATGTGCACCGGCTGATGGACGTCGGCGCACATGCCGTGCGCGAAACCTTTTACTCGAGCCTGGAAATGAGCCGGCAAACCCTGATCGGGCTGGGATTGACCCAGGCTCAGGCGGATGCGCGGATCAAGCGCTTCAAGCAGCACGACGAAGTGGTGCTCGAAGCCCAGCATGCGGTGTATGACGACGCGGTGAAAGTGATGCAGACGGCGCAGGAAGCGCGAATCGAACTGGCGAAGTTGTTTGAGTCGGATCAGCTGCAGGAGCAGGTGGGCACAAAATGAGGTGGATTTAAGGTCCCCTTCGCGAGCAAGCCCGCTCCCACATTGGATCTTGGGTGTTCAAAAATATTGAGCCTGACAGAGCCCCCTTGTGGGAGCGGGCTTGCTCGCGAAGAACGATAACGCGGTGCATTGGATAAACAATCATTTCAAAGGAATCCACCATGACTGACCAACCTGCCCCCGCCCTCAAGGAAATCTTCAACACCGAGCGCCTCAGTCACATCGCCTCCGAGATGACCGCGGTCTATCCGGCATTCGAAGCCAAGCGCTTTCTGAAGCTTGCCCAAACCGGCCTGGCAGACCTCAGTGTCATGCAGCGTATGGCCCGGGTCAGCGAATGCCTGCACGCGGTGTTGCCGCTGGACTATGAAGCGTCGCTGCAGGTGCTACGCGCCCTCGCCCCGCGCCTGAACAGCGGCTTCGTCAGCATGTGCCTGCCGCACTATGTCGCCAACTACGGCGCCCATGCGTTCGATCAGTCGATGGACGCACTGAAGTACTTCACTGCTTTTGGCTCTTCGGAGTTCGCAATCCGTCACTTTCTGCACAGTGACCTCGAGCGCTCGCTCAAGCTGATGCATGCCTGGTCGCTGGATGACAACGAACATGTGCGGCGCCTGGCCAGTGAAGGATGCCGGCCACGCCTGCCCTGGTCATTCCGGCTGGAGCCCATTCAGGCCGATCCGACACTGGCCGCGAACATCCTCGACAACCTCAAGGCCGACACGAGCCTGTACGTACGCAAATCCGTGGCCAACCACCTCAACGACATCACCAAGGATCATCCCGACTGGGTGCTGGACCTGATCGAAGGCTGGTCGCTGGACAACCGGCACACCGCATGGATCGCCAAACACGCCCTGCGCAGCCTGATCAAACAGGGCAACCGGCGGGCACTGGCGATCATCGGCGCGGGCGGCAAGCCTGAAGTCGAGATCGTTGATGTAAAAGTCGAACCGCCGGTGATTGGCCTCGGAGAAAAAATCACCCTGTCGTTTGCCGTCAAATCCACCGTTCAAAGCAGCCAGCGCCTGGTGATCGACTACGCCATCGATTACGTCAAGGCCAACGGCAGCACCTCGGCGAAGGTGTTCAAGCTCAAGGCGCTGACGCTGCCGGGCAACGCCGTCGAAGCCGTCAGCCGTGGTCAGCAGATCAAGGAACTCACCACCCGCCGGCATTATGCGGGGTGCCATGCGGTGCACATCATGGTCAATGGTGAACGGCTGGCCAGCACGGCGTTCGAGATTCTTGCTTGAGCCCCAAGATGGATATTGGATGTGCTGCCGCC
Source organism: Pseudomonas jessenii (assembly GCF_002236115.1). Classification (GTDB taxonomy): domain Bacteria; phylum Pseudomonadota; class Gammaproteobacteria; order Pseudomonadales; family Pseudomonadaceae; genus Aquipseudomonas; species Aquipseudomonas jessenii. The sequence continues at coordinate 10,810 of NZ_NIWT01000008.1, forward strand.
ATCGCGAGCAAGCTCGCTCCCACATTGGTTTAGCAACGTTCGCAAAATGTGTGACAACACAGCACCCTGTGGGAGCGAGCTTGCTCGCGATGGCGTCCGTTCAGGCACCGTAGGAGGCTGGCCCGAGCAACAACCCTTGCTCCCGCTCACACATCTGCACCACATAATCCCACAACACCCGCAGCCGCACCGATTTGTGCAGCTCCCGGCGGGTGCTGATCCAGTAGCTGCGCTGGATGCTTTCGTCCGGCAGCAGCGGCACCAGACCGGGATCAGCGCTGGCCATGTAGCACGGCAGCACGGCGATCCCCAGGCCTGAGCGCGCCGCCTGTTGCTGGGCGATCACGCTGGTGCTGTGAAACACCACCCGAGGGTTGCGGCAGAAGCTGTTGAGGAACATCAGTTCCTGGCTGAACAGCAAATCATCGACATAGCCAATCCACGCATGACGCCCCAGGTCCTCCCGACTGCGCAACGGCGGCGAACGATCGAGATAGTCCTGGCTGGCATACAACGCCAGGCGATAGTCGGTGAGTTTGCGGGTGACCAGCATGTCGGCGGCCGGGCGCTCAAGGTGGATGCTGATTTCCGCCTCGCGGTTGAGGATGCTGACAAAACGCGGCACCGCCACCAGTTCCACCTCCAACCCCGGATAGCGCTCGAACAAACCGTTCATGCGACTGGCCAGAAACATGATGCCCAGCCCTTCCGTCACGCCGACGCGGATCTTGCCCAGCGGCGCGGTGGATTGGGTGATTTCCTCCTGTGCCAGCAGCGCCACGTTCTCCATCGCCTCGGCGTGTTTAAGCAACGCCTCGCCGGCCGGGGTCATCTCGTAACCCTGGGCGTGCTGGACGAACAGCGCCGTACCGAGGCTTTTTTCGATGGCCTCGATGTGCCGCGCCACGGTGGCATGGGTGGTGTTCAAGCGACGGGCAGCCGTGAGCAAACGCCCGCTGCGCTGCAATTCGAGAAAAAACCGCAGGTCATTCCAGTCGAACATGAATCGTCCTTGTTCGTTGCCGTTCGGGATGCTGTTTAAAAACGCACAGCAGCTGCGCAAAAACTAACATTCTTTTGACGAAAGCTAACAACTAGGATGACAGACAACAAGAACAACAACACGAGGTCAGGGATGCAGGCTTCCCTAGATGAATTCGATTACATCGTGGTCGGGGCCGGGCCGGCTGGGTGTCTGCTGGCCAATCGACTGTCGGCCGATGCGCAACATCGCGTGTTGCTGCTCGAGGCCGGCGGCCGCGACAACTATGCGTGGATTCACATCCCCGTGGGTTACCTGTTCTGCATCGGCAACCCGCGCACCGACTGGTGCTTCAAGACCGAAGCGCAACCGGGCCTGCAAGGTCGCGCCCTGAGCTACCCGCGCGGCAAGGTGCTGGGGGGCTGCTCCTCGATCAACGGCATGATCTACATGCGCGGCCAGGCCGGCGATTACGACGGCTGGGCCGCCGACGGCAATCCTGGCTGGAGCTGGCGAGACGTATTGCCACTGTTCAAGCAGAGTGAAAATCACTTTGCCGGCGCCGCCGAGTTTCACGGCGCCACGGGCGAATGGCGGGTCGAACGCCAGCGCCTGTCATGGCCGATTCTCGATGCGTTCCGCAGTGCCGCCGAGCAAAGCGGCATCGCCAGCATCGATGACTTCAACCAGGGCGATAACGAAGGTTGCGGTTATTTCCAGGTCAATCAGAAGGCCGGCATCCGCTGGAACGCGTCCAAGGCCTTTCTCAAACCCATTGGCCAACGTCCCAATCTCACCGTGCTGACCGGTGTCGAAGTCGACCGCGTGTTGCTGGACAATGGCCGCGCCTCGGCGGTCAGCGCCCGCTGGCAAGGCCAGGCAAAAACCTTCAAGGCGCGCAAGGAGATCGTCCTGTGTGCCGGCTCGATCGGTTCGCCCAGCATCCTGCAACGCTCCGGCATCGGCCCGCGTCCACTGCTTGAGCGGCTGGGCATTGGCGTCGCCCATGAGTTACCCGGCGTCGGTGGCAACCTGCAAGATCACCTGCAACTGCGGCTGATCTACAAGCTGGAAAATGCCCGTACCCTGAACCAGATCGCCGGCAGCCTGTGGGGCAAGATGGGCATGGGCCTGCGCTACCTGTATGACCGCAGCGGCCCGCTGTCCATGGCGCCGAGCCAGTTGGGCGCCTTTGCCCGCTCGGGGCCGGAGCAGACTTCAGCCAACCTCGAATACCACGTGCAGCCGCTGTCGCTGGAGCGTTTTGGCGAACCGCTGCATGCCTTCCCGGCGTTCACCGCGTCGGTCTGCGATCTACGTCCGCAAAGCCGTGGCCGGGTGGAAATCCGCTCGGCCGATCCGCAAGAAGCCCCGCTGATCCAACCCAATTACCTAAGCCACCCGCAAGACCTGCGGGTCGCCGCCGATGCCATTCGCCTGACCCGGCGCATCGTCGCCGCCCCGGCCCTGCGTGCCTTCAATCCGGTGGAGTACCTGCCCGGCGACAGCCTGCAAAGCGAAGAACAGCTACACGAAGCCGCCGCGCGGATCGGCACCACGATTTTCCATCCGGTGGGCACCTGCCGCATGGGCAATGACGCCGACGCCGTGGTCGATGCGCAACTCAAGGTCCATGGCATCCCCGGCCTGCGCATTGCCGATGCCTCGATCATGCCGCGCATCACCTCCGGCAACACCTGCTCGCCGACGCTGATGATTGCCGAGAAGGCTGCACAATTGATCCTCAACCCCGCCACAAGGAGCATCACACCGACAATGGAACTGATCGCACACCCCTGAATCCTTACGCGCCCCCCGTAGGAGCGAGCTCGCTCGCGAAGAACCTGAGAGCGCACGTGGGTGTCAGGTTTGCAGCGTTATCGTTGACGACCATCGCGAGCAGGCGCGCTCCTACAAGTAGCGGATACACCCGATACATCGCAGTAGCGGCACCCGCCCACAAGGCCGGTGCCGGCAGTGGAACAACAAAAACAATCACTGTGAGGGATACCGGTATGTCAGAGAACGTTCAAACCCTGGAAGCCGTGCGCAGCGCGGGCACCAGTCAGGAAACCCAGAAAGTCATCTTTGCCTCGTCCCTCGGGACGGTCTTCGAGTGGTATGACTTTTTCCTCTATGGCGCCCTCGCGGCGGTGATCAGCAAGCAGTTTTTCGCCGGGGTCAATGACACCACGGCGTTTATCTTTGCGTTGATGGCCTTCGCCGCCGGCTTCATCGTGCGGCCGTTCGGCGCGCTGGTGTTCGGTCGGTTGGGGGACATGATCGGGCGCAAGTACACCTTCCTCGCCACCATCGTCCTCATGGGCCTGGCGACGTTCTGCGTCGGGCTGCTGCCGACCTACGCCAGCATCGGCATCGCCGCGCCGATCATCCTGGTGGTGCTGCGCATGCTCCAGGGCCTGGCCCTGGGTGGTGAATACGGCGGAGCCGCGACCTACGTCGCCGAGCACGCGCCCATCGGCAAGCGCGGCTTCCACACCAGCTGGATTCAATCCACCGCGACCCTGGGCCTGCTGCTGTCGCTGCTGGTGGTGCTGGGCTGCCGTTACTTCACCGGCGATCAGTTCGAAGTCTGGGGCTGGCGCATTCCGTTCCTGTTTTCCATCGTGCTACTGGGCATCTCGACCTGGATTCGCCTGAGCCTGCATGAATCGCCGGCCTTCGTGAAAATGAAAGAAGAAGGCAAGTTGTGCAAACAGCCGATTCGCGACTCCTTCGGCAAGTGGGAAAACCTCAAGGTGGTGTTGATCGCCCTGTTCAGCATCAATGCCGGGCAAGCGGTGACCTTCTACGCCGCGCAATTCTACGTGCTGTTCTTCCTCACCCAGTTCCTGAAAATGGACCCGGCCGTGGCCAACGGTTTGCTGATCGTCAGCGTGACCATCGGCGCCCCCTTCTTCATTTTCTTTGGCTGGCTGTCGGACAAGGTCGGGCGTAAACCGGTGCTGATGATCGGCCTGCTGCTGGCCACCGCCCTGTACTTCCCGATCTTCAAGACCCTGGCCCACTACGCCAACCCGGCCATCGACCAGGCCAGCCGCCAGGCACCGATCACCGTGATGGCCGACCCGGCCACCTGCACCTTCCAGTTCGACCCGGTGGGCAAGGCGAAATTCGACAGCCCGTGCGACAAGGTCAAGACCTTCCTGGTCAAGCAGGGCCTGCCGTACCAGAGTGCTGTCGCACCGGCCGGCAGTGACGTGCAGGTGAGCGTCGGTGACGTGAAGATCGACGGGTTCGACGAAGCCGCCCTGCGCGGTGCCGTGACCCTCGCCGGTTACCCGCAACAGGCGGACATGCAGCAGATCAACAAGCCGATGATCGTGGCGCTGATCGTCGCGCTGATCATCATCTCCGCGATGTGCTACGGCCCGCTGGCGGCGTTGATGGTCGAACTGTTCCCGACCCGCATCCGCTACACCTCGATGTCCCTGCCCTACCACATCGGCAACGGCTGGTTCGGCGGCTTCCTGCCGACCGTGTCGTTCGCGTTGGTGGTGTACACCGGGGACATCTTCTACGGGCTGTGGTATCCGGTGGTGATCACCGGGGTGAGCCTGGCGGTGGGAATGATTTGCCTGCGTGAGACGCGCAACGTCGATCTCGATAAAAACTGACCTGACCTGTCATTGTAGGAGCGAGCCTGCTCGCGATGGACTCGAAAGCGCCGCGTTTAACCACTAAACACGCGTTTTCGTTAACGACCATCGCGGGCAGGCTCGCTCCTGCAGGGGTTTTGCAGCGTCAGAAACGGGCCTTGACCGATACCATGAAGTTGCGTGGATCACCGTAGTAATTGCCAAAGGTCTCGGTACCAATGGTGGCGTAGTAACGCTTGTCGAACAGGTTGTTGCCGTTGAGCGCAACAGACCAGGTGTCGTCGATGCGATAGCCTATGCGGCCGTTCCAGACGGCATAACCCGACTGGCTGATCTTTTTTGCACTGTTGGGTGAAACCCGAAAGTTATCGCTCTGCGCGTTGACGCCGGCACCAATGCTGAACCTTTCAAGAGACCCGCTCAGGGTGTAGTCGCCCCACATGCGCAATACATGCCGAGGCACATAGCTGTTGAACGCAGCGCCGTTCAGACTCGTGTCGATGTCATCCAGGGTCTTGGTCTGGGTGTAGGTGTAACCCGCCAGCAATTGCAATCGCTCAATGACTTCACCGCTGATTTCCGCCTCGAAGCCCTGGGCCCGGACCTTGCCGGCATTGACGTAGCAATAGCCGTCAGAGGATGGGCAAGACGAGTTGTAGTCGGTTTGCGCCTGGTCTTTCTGGATCGTGCGAAACAGATTGAAAGAGCTGTTCAAGCGACCGTCGAACCATGCCCCCTTGATCCCCAGTTCATAGCTCTGGCCCACCAGAGGCTTGAGGGTCGAGCCGTCTTCGGCCCGCAAGTTACCCTGGGGCGTGAAGATTTCCGCATAGCTGGTATAGGCCGTGAGGTTTTCATTGAGGTCAAGCAACAGCCCGGCAAAAGGTGTGACCTGCCCCGTTTCCTTGGTGCTGGCGTGTTCGGACGTACCCGAACTGATGAACACCGAATCGGTATCGGAGCTGTACCAGCTGACGCGGCTGCCAATGACGAAGGTCAACGGTTCCGCCAGTTTCAGGCGCAAGGTCGAGTAAGCCCCCTTCTGTTTGGTCACGCTATCGACCGGACCGCCACGAGACGAGTTGTCGATGAAGAAACTGTCGTCCGGCTCCGGAATATGTTTGTCGGGATTGAACACATTTTGCCGTTGCGGCAGAAACGCCACCGAGTAGAAGTCGTCCTTGTTCGAACGACTGGCATTGAAACCCACCACCAGTTCGTGTTGCAGGCCGAACCCATCGAACTTGCCATCCACGTAGGCGTCGAGGCCGTAGTCGACTTGATCGTAGTCGTACATGCTGCCCAGCACACCGGTGGTATCCACGCCAGGCGTTACCGCCCCGGAGGCGAACGCGTATTTGATGTCCTGGGTGTTTTTTGTGTAAACGCTGGCGACTTTCAATGCCCAGTCTTCGTTGATCTGGTGTTTGAGATCGCTGAAGACCGTGGTGCGTTTACTGCGCCAGGTGTTCCACGACGGATCGAGGCAGGTTGAACGACTGAGCTTGAGGTCGCTGCCATCCTTGTAGCGCGGCAACCCGCCCCAGCACGGGTTGGCGTCGACATCTTCATAGGCCAGGCCCACCCCGAGCGTGGTGTCCGGGCTCAAGTCGACATCGAGCGCGCCGTAATACACCTGGTCCTTGCGACTGGCATCGTCGATAAAGTAATGCCGGCTCTGCTCCGCAATCACGGCGCGGCCGCGCAGGGTGCCCGAATCGTTCAGTGGGCCGCCGGTGTCGACCTGTGCGCGATAGTTGTCGTAACTGCCGCCCGACAAGGTGATCTCGGTGTGAGGCGTCGCTTGCCCGCGTTTGCGCACGAAGTTCACCCCGCCCGCCGTGCCGCCCGCGCCTTTCATCATGCCGGCGGCACCGCGCAGGATTTCTACCCGGTCGTAATACGCCATGTCCCCGCTGAAACTGTCGGCCTGAACGTAGAGGTTGCCCATGTCCAGTGGCACGCCGTCGTACTGGTACTGGCCGGACATGCGGAAACCGCGCGAGTAAAAGTATTTGCCGCCCATGGTCGAATCGTAGACGGTGATGCCCGGGGTCTTCTCCATCACTTGATCGATGGTGTTGAGGTTCTGGTCATCGAGCATCTTGCGGGTCATCACCGTCACCGATTGCGGTGTTTCCCGCAGGGAGTGTTCGCCTTTGCCGATAGTGATCGCTCCGGTGGTGTACGACCCGCTGTTCTCGGTCGTCGCGCCCAGTTCCTGTCCATTGATGTTGGTGGCGCCCAGTTCCAGCGCCGAACCGGACACAGGTGCTGCCCGCAGGATGTAAGTACCGTTGCCCTGGGGCTCGGCTTGCAGGCCGCTGCCACCGAGTATCCGTGCAAAGCCTTCACTGACACCGAAAGAGCCTTTCAGCCCGGGGGAACTGAAACCGTCGGTCTGCCGCGCATCGAACGAAATGGCCGCGCCTGCCGCGCTGGCAAAACGACTGAGCACTTCAGTCAGGCTGCCGCCGGCGATATCGAAGGATTGAACCGAACTCTGTTGTTGCGCCGGCACCGGCGCGGCGTACGTTGCAGCAGACCATAAACCGGTTGTCGTAGCCGCCAATAATCCGAACTTCACCGCGGTCGCCAGACGACCAGACTGGTACACCCGAAACATGCTTACCCTCCCCCAAACGATCAATAAAAACTCATTGGGGGATGAGCCGAACAATGCGCATGAATAGTGCAATGGAGCAGAAATTATTTTTATCGGCGTCGCGGATTAACCCGTAGCACCACCGGAAACATTGACCCAATAGCGGCTGTAGCGGGTGACACGCAACGACAAACCACTCTCCAGCGCTGCCAGCGCCAAGTCTGTGTCGTCAATCGGAAAAGAACCGGAAACCTTCAGGTCGGCGATGCTCGAATCGCAGCGCAGAACCCCCCTGCGATAGCGCGAAAGATCGGCCAGCAACTCGGCCAAGGGGCGGTTGATCGCGATAATGCTGCCCTGACGCCACGCCCCGACCGAGGCATCGCTCGATTGCATTGCACCCAACCCGGCAGGACCGAAGGCCATGCGTTGACCAGCCTCCAGCCGTGCCTTCGATGGTGACACGCTCACCTCTACGGCCTTTTCCAGCACCGCCACTTCGCTGCCGCGTCCCTGGGAGCGGACGATAAACCGCGTGCCCAACGCCCGGACCTCGCCATCTCGAGTGACAACCTTGAACGGCCGCTGCGCCGGGTCGATGGCGGTCGAAACGAGAATTTCCCCCGCCAGCAACTCCAGCACCCGCTGCCGGCCATCGAAACGCAGATTGACCGACGTCTGGGTGTTGAGCAGCAGCGAGCTGCCATCGGCCAGGCGAAATTCCCGGCGCTCGCCGACACCTGTGCGGTAGTCGACGAACAGGTCCCGGGTTACCTCACTGCGCCAGCCCAACCACCCGAGGGAGCCCGCCGACGCCAGCACCAGCACGCTGCGCAGCACCTGGCGACGGGACCGATCGGCTCCGCGCAAGGCCGGCGCAGCCAGTGCACCCGGAACCCGAGCCATCTGCTCACCGACGTCGGTCATGCGCTGCCAAGCCTGGTGATGCCCAGGATCAGCCGCCAGCCAGGCGCGCCAGGCCACCTGATCGGCATCCGTTGCAACACCGGAGTGAAGCCGCGCGTACCACTGCGCGGCGCTGCTGATCGCTTTCAGTTCGGCGGGCGACAGGCTCATGCGAGCTGCAACTGGATTTGCATCAGACAGCAATGCTCCATGGCCTTGGCCATGTGGTTGTTTACCGTACGCACGCTGACGCCCAGGCGCTCGGCGATCTGTGGGTAGGTCAGGCCATCGAACTGCGAGAGGATGAAACTCTGCTTGATCTTCGGCCCCAGTCCTTGCAGCAACCGATCAATCTCCATCAGTGCTTGCAGCAAAATCGCCTGTTCCTCCAGCGATGGCTGTTGCCGTTCGGGAGTGGCGGCCAACGCTTCAAGATAGGATTGCTCCAGCGAGCGGCGGCGAAACAGATCAATCAACAGCCCCTTGGCGATCATCGACAGATAAGGCCGCGGCTCGCGGATCTCCAGTGCGCTGCGTGCCTTGATCACCCGGACAAAGGTGTCCTGCGCCAGGTCCGCGGCATCGAACGCGTTCCCCAGACGCTTGCGCAGCCAGCCATGGAGCCAACCGTGATGGTCGCAATACAGGTCGTTGACGGCGCTGCGCAGGGATAAATCGTTGGCGGACATGAGAGTGGAATAATTCGCGAGTGATAATGACTCGCATTGTCATATTTGTAACAGCTGATTGGCAATAGCCATGGGGGGGCAATCCAGAATGTCCAAGTGAGCAGAAGGACATTCCGGAATTTGCCGATCTGGGGGATAACCGTTGAATCGTGACTGTCTTATCGCTTGAAAACGACAATCAAACCTCGGCATCAAGCAGCTCGAACTTCACTTGATCCGGGTAGAACGCCACGTACTCTCGAATCTGTTCGACAGATATCTTGGGGTTTTCGTAACTCCACACCGCGTTGGCGCTTTCATGCCCCGGCACCTGCAGGCTGAAATAGCTGGCATCGCCCTTGTAGGGGCAATAGCTGGTGTGGTCGGTGCGGGCGAAATACTTCTCGTCGATGTCCTCTCGCGGCACGTAGTACACCGGCGGGTAGTTGGCCTCCAGCAATACCAGGGCCCGCGCCGAGGCGGCCACTTGAATGCCGTGAAATTTTACCAACAGACAGCCAGGCTGCTCGGCGATGGTGATGACAGGGCTAGGACCGGAGCTTTTCATGGAAAACGTTCCTCATGACGGTAATGGACCTGCAAATCGATGTGGCAGCGTGGCTTGCCCGCGATGGGCTGCGCAGCAGCCCCCAAAACCTGAAACCACGATTTATCAGGTATAACCCAAGTTTTACCCTCGCGACTGCTTCGCAGCCGAACGGGAGCGACACACAAACCTGTACATCCATACAGATAAAGATTGCTCCATCGTTCATCAAGCGCCATTCTGTGCATCTCCGGCACATTGATCGACGATGGTGGTTATGCGGCTGTACCTCTGTGAAAAACCTTCCCAGGCCAAAGACATTGCAGCAGTCCTCGGCGCCCGGCGCCGGGGCGATGGCTGTTGGCTGGGAACGGACGTCACGGTGACCTGGTGCATCGGCCACTTGCTGGAAACCGCACCGCCGGATGCCTACGACGCGCGCTACAAGCGCTGGGTGCTGGCCGACCTGCCGATCATTCCCGAAAAATGGAAAATGACCGTCAAGCCGCGCACCGCCAGCCAGTACAAGGCGGTCAAGCGCCTGCTCGGTGAAGCGTCCGAACTGATCATTGCCACGGACGCCGACCGCGAGGGCGAGATGATCGCCCGGGAACTGGTGGAGCATTGCCGCTATCGCGGGCCGATCCGCCGGCTCTGGTTGTCGGCGCTGGACGATGCGTCCATCCGCAAGGCCCTCGCGGCCCTCAAACCGGGGAACGAGACCTTCAGCCTCTATCACTCGGCCCTGGGGCGTTCCCGGGCCGACTGGCTGATCGGCATGAACATGAGTCGGCTGTTCACCCTGCTGGGGCGCCAGTCTGGCTATCAAGGCGTGTTGCCGGTCGGCCGGGTGCAAACGCCGACCTTGCGCCTGGTGGTGGATCGCGATCGCAGCATCGCCGACTTTGTGCCCGTCCCCTATTGGGCCATCGACGTGCAACTGCTGCACAACGGCACCGCGTTCACGGCGCAATGGCGTGCGGCATCCGAGCTTTGCGACGACCAGGACCGCTGTCTGAATCAGGCATTGGCGCAACAAGCTGCGGCCGCCATGAGCGGCGCGGCCAGTGCGCGGGTGATCAAACTGCGCACCGAACGGATGCGCGAAGTGGCCCCGCTGCCGTTCGACCTGGGTACCCTGCAGGAGGTCTGCTCAAAGAAACTCGGCCTCGGCGCCCAGGAAACCCTCGACATTGCCCAGGCGCTGTACGAGACCCACAAAGTCATTACCTATCCGCGCAGTGATTGCGGCTACTTGCCCCTGAGTCAGCACAGCGAGGCAACGGCCATTCTGGCGGCGTTGCGCCAGGCCGATCCGGCGTTGAACGCCTTGCACGATCACCTTGATCCGCAGCGGCGCTCACGGGCCTGGAACGATGCCAAGGTCAGCGCGCACCACGGCATCATCCCCACGGCTGCGGCGAAGAACCTCGAACGTCTGGCGGGCAAACAGCGTGCGGTCTACACCCTGATCCGCGCCCGATACCTGGCGCAGTTCCTGCCCAATCACGAATACGACCGCACCCAGGCCGATTTCGACTGCGCCGGCGAGGCCTTGCGCGCTGTCGGCAAGCAGATCATCGAGCCGGGCTGGAAACGCGCCCTGCCCGAAGCACTGGCTCCGGCCAAGGGGCGCGAAGCCCCGGCACCGCAGACTCTGCCCAACCTGGCCGAAGGCATCGACTGCGCAGTGGCCGGCGTGCAATTCAAGGACCTCTGGACGCAACCGCCAAAGCCGTTTACGGAAGGCGACCTGATCAAGGCCATGAAGAATGTCGCCAAACTGGTGCAAGACCCGCTGCTCAAGCAAAAGCTCAAGGACACCACCGGCATCGGCACCGAAGCGACGCGTGCGTCGATCATTCAGGGCCTGCTCGACCGTGGTTATCTGGTCAAGAACGGCAAGGCCCTGGCCGCCACGCCGGCCGCGTTCAGCCTGATCGACGCCGTACCCCGGGCCATCGCCGATCCGGGCACCACGGCGATCTGGGAGCAGGCGCTGGACATGGTGCAAAGCGGGGAAATGAGCCTGGAAGAGTTCGTCACCAAACAGGCGGCGTGGATGAGCAAGCAGGTCAGTCGCTGTGCCGGCCTGAGCCTGACCATCAGCGGTCCACCGCCCGGCGGGCGCGCCGCAACTCCATGGAAGAAAAAGCGCAAGAGCGCCCCGCGCAAACCATCGAGTGGCACCAGGCGCGGGGCAAAGCCGGCAAGCAAAACCTGAACCCGACAGTGAACCTTGTGGCCAACCATAATCAAGGGTGTACCTGCCCCGGCGTAACTGGAGCCAACCCGTATGCCTTCAATAGAACTGCACGCCGCCCAACGCGATGAACTGGAAACCATCGAGAACCTGATGCAGTTCTATACCTACGACTTCAGCGAATGGTTACCGCTGAAACTCGGCGAATACGGTTTCTTCAACATCCTGCCCATGCCCGACTACTGGCGAAACCCGGCCACCCGCCCCTTCCTGATCAAGGTCGACGGTGAACTGGCCGGCTTCGTGACCGTGGATAACCAGGTCCATCTACCCGGCGCCGACTACAACATCGGCTACCTGTTTGTCAGTCGACGCTTCCGTGGCCAGGGTGTCGCGCGATTTGTCGTTTCCACCCTCTTGAGTCAATTCCCCGGTCAATGGCAGATTTTCCATATCGAGGCGAATCAGCCGGCGCGCCTGTTCTGGGCCGCCGTGATGCCGGGGCTCAACGTTGCCGGGCTCACCTTGCATCAGCAGGTGGTTGACCGCTATCCCTGCACTTTTTACCGCTTTGAGTGTCCGCCTTTGTCGTCCTGACCGACACACCTTCGACTCCACCCGCTAATTCCCAACAGCTTTGTCCGACAATATGTAGTGACTAAAAATATTCACTACAAAACCGTTGACGCCTCCGATTTGCCCTTGCATGATGCAGACGTCTCCCCGATCGGGAGTACAGGCAACACGTTTGAGCAAGCTCGTCTGACCGCCGAGCTGTTTTTCCCGGATACACGCTGCCCACAAGGCAGATTGAAGAAGCTGACCTGGCCTGAACGTCCAGTACAAGGGCGAGAAGTCTTGGCGAGCAATCCTCATGAAGCTTGTGGCCGACCCTGAAAATGTCGGCAGTGGCCTTAAGGTTTTCGCCGCTTCTCTTCGTTGTGACGCTATTGCGTAGCAGTTATTCAACACGACTACATGCAACAGACGCAGGACCCCGCCCGATAAGGCGGTCGAACGCTGACGTCCTGGTTTCGGTGCCAGGGATCAACTAACCGATGGGCTACCTGTATTAGCGAATCAACTTTGAAAGATCACCAATTGGTCAAGGGGCTTTATGATGAATCTGAACAATCAACCAACTATCGATGAACTGGCTCGTATCTTCGCTGCAAAGAAAGACAGCCACGACAACCATATTCTCTGGATCAGCAAGTGTGGCCAGGTTCATATCGACTGCCTGTCGCCGCACGCCCATGAAGCAGAGTTCGACCAGAACAACCAGAACCTGCTCGCCCGACTGAAGATGTACCGTCGCGGCCAGGGCTATGTCGGCAAGAAGGCCGCGGCCGACAAGGACTTCATCGGTAATGTTCTGCAAACCCTGAAACAGGCCTGGGCCTCGATGCAGAACCAGAACGAAGTTCGGGTGATTGACCGGTTCTACTGATTAAGATGAGTCATTACTGACTTATTGATAAACAAGGCCTGCTCCCGATAAGGAGCAGGCTTTTTTATGCTGGAATAAAAATCAACTGTGGGAGCGGGCTTGCAGCGGTCACAAGTTCCGCCATCTCAGCGTTTGACGCCCAGATCGACCTGGGTCATGCGACTACGAATGGTGAACACGCCATCACCCGAGAGAATCGCACTGCGAGCAAACAGGCGCCCGCTCTCCCAGTTCGAAAGCCCCAGTTCCGGCTTGTTCAACGCGTACTGGCCGTCGACCCAACGGGTGATGCCGTTGCCGACAAAAGGCGCGTTGACCGCGTTGTAGAAGCGCTCCTGAGCCTCGGCACTTTCACTGATCAATGACACGGTGAATTGCGGGCTGTAGCGATTAAACAAGGTAATGGCATCGTCCAGGTTGTCGACGATCTTCAAGCTGACTTCCGGGGTTTCTTCCCACTCCCATTCACGGCCCAATTGGTCTTCCGGCAACGGCTCGGCCTGCGCCTCGCTCTGATAGCCTTCGGCACGGTATACCTGGACCGTTGCAGTCAGCCAGTCTTGCGGCAGGTGCGACTCGCTGCCTTCAACGATATGCAGCTTGCAGCCCTGGCCCCGTGCGGTGCCGGCCTGCTTGAGTGCGTCGAGGAACAGCGGCACCAGTTCAGCGGCGCGGTCGCGGTGAATCAGGCAGACGTTCAGGGTGTTGCAGACCTTGCGGTCCAGGGAGTTGCGCACCACGGCGGCAAAGCGCGGGGCGTCGGCATCGGTGTTGGCGATCAACCAGGCGCCACCGGTGCCGTGCAGGCTGACCGCCGTGCCAGCCTGCTGCGCGATGCTCCCCAACTGGCTGACGGCGCGACCCGAACCACGGGCCACTGCCAATGACAGGCGCCGGTCAGCGAACATCGCCCAACCGGCGGCGTGGTTGACACTTTCCACCAGCGACACGGCACCGGCCGGCAAACCGGCGTCGCTCAGCGCAGGGTTCAGTGCATGGGTGACGATCGCCTGGGCGGTGCCCAACGCATCACTGCCAATGCGCAGCACGGCGGTGTTGCCGGTGCGCAACACACCGGCCGCGTCGGCAAACACATTCGGCCGGCCTTCGAAGACGAACGCGACGATGCCCAGCGGCGAGACCACTTGCTCGACTTTCCAGCCATCGTGTTTGACGCAACTGATCACCTTGCCACGACTGGCCGGTGCATCGCGCCAGGCGCGCAGGCCGGCGATCATGTCGCGACGCATACGCTCATCGGCCAGCAACCGGGTGGTCGAGCGACCGCGCGCCTTGGCCCGCTCGATGTCGGCCAGGTTGGCAGCTTCGATCAAGGCCCAGCACTGCGCGGTTTCCAGGCGTTGGGCAAACAGGTCGAAGAAGGCGCTGATGGCTTGATCGGACACTGCCGACAGCGCGGTGAATGCCGCCTGGGCGCGCTCGATCGCGACGTTGGCCGCTTGCTGGTCCGCCACGGGGATCAGCAGCAACTCGCCGCTGACCTGCTCCACCAGCAGGTGGTCACCGGGCTGGAAGCGTTGCGCCAGTTCGGGGCTGACGACAGTGACACGATTACCGGCGAAAGGGATTGGCGTGCCAGCGACTAGACGTTCGAGCGCAAGAGACATGAAGCGGTTTCACCATGCAGGGGGCGGCCAGAAAATGTATAGCAATTTCCCCGGAGCGTCACGCTTCGCACCGGCGATCCCCTGTGGGAGCGGGCTTGCTCGCGAATACGGTGTGTCAGCCACATTGATGGCGCCTGACACACCGTATTCGCGAGCAAGCCCGCTCCCACCCTGGTTGTGCATTGGATGAAAAACCCCATGGTTACGTATCTCAGTGTATACAGCCCCACCCCAGACACACCCCGCACTCAAAACCCCGCCACAACGACACACCGCAGATACACCCCTTTGATGAAATACGCCTGTCGATTGGCCAAGCCGATCAAAGCGCTCAACTCTCGGGGGTATGCCGTTGCCCCGCCGCCCAGACCTGAAAGAGAACTACGCCCATGAACACTTCCGTTTCTTCGGCCGTCAAAGGCCTGCACCTGAACCTCGACCGTGCCGGCGACTGGGTTGCCCCCCTGGCACTGCGGGTGTTCCTCGCCTGGGAATTTTTCGAGTCCGGCCTGGAAAAATTCAACGGCCAGAATTGGTTCGCCGATATCCAGGAGCGCTTCCCGTTTCCGTTCGACCACCTTCCAGCGACGCTGAACTGGGAACTGTCGATGTGGGCCGAACTGATCTTCGCCTTGACCTTGCTGGTGGGCCTGGGCACACGTTTTTCGGCGCTGAGCCTGATGGTGGTGACCCTCGTCGCAACCGCCGCTGTCCATTGGCCCGCCGACTGGCACAGTCTCAGTGAACTCGCCCAAGGCTATGCCATCAGCAACAAGGGTTACGGCAACTTCAAGCTGCCTTTGATCTATCTTGTGGCCCTCACGCCGCTGTTGCTGTCGGGTGGCGGTAAGCTCGGCATCGATGCGCTGCTGGCGCGTTGCTTCTGGCGACGCTGAAACGACAGCTGCAACGCCGACAAACAAAAAGGGGACTTCCATGAAGTCCCCTGTTTTTTTTCCCCGGAACTAACCCATCACCTCTTCCAGCCCGGTCTGTTCCGCCAGCTTTGGATGCGCGCTGCGCTCATGCACATGGGATTGCGGCGTGCGGTCAATCAGCAGGCTCAGCAGTTCCGGGCGGCTGTAGTGTCCACGGGAATCCATCATGCGCTTGCGCTTGTCGATCAGGCCCATGTCGAGGTCGGCGATCACCTCGCCCTCACCTTCATGCAACGAACCCAGCACCGAGCCATCCGGGCTGATGATCGCGGTGTAGCAACCGCCGGAGATCGGACCGATGGCGCAACCGGTGTCGGCCATGATCTGCGCCTGTTGCTCGGGGTACAGCCACGCCGTGGAGTTGACCACAAAGCACGCGGCCTCCAGAGCATGCTGACGAATGCTGACTTCCATTTGCGAGGCGAACAGCGGACCTGCAAACGACCCCGGGTACATGGCCGCATGGATCTGTTCGCCATCGGCCATCAAGGCATAACGGGCCAGCGGGTTGAAATGCTCCCAGCAGGCCAGTTGCCCGATGCGCCCTACCGCGCTGTCGACGGCCCGCAGGCCTGAGCCGTCGCCCATGCCCCAGATCATGCGCTCGTGGTAGGTCGGGGAAATCTTGCGGCGACGCTGGATCAGCGAGCCGTCGGCATCGAACAGCAACTGCGTGTTGTACAGCGTGCCGCCATCGCGCTCGTTGACGCCGATGGACACGACCATCCCCGCTTGCCTGGCCGCAGCGCCGATGGCATCGGTGGCGTGCGAAGGCACGGTGACCGCCTGGTCCAGCAGCTTGAGGTGTTCGGCGGCCATTTCGAATGGCGACTGCACGTAGGAAAAGTACGGGTAGTACGGCACCACGGTTTCCGGGAATACGGCAAATTGCACACCTTGCTCGCCGAGTTCGAGAATCTTCTGCACCACTTTGTCGACGGTGCCTTCTCGGCTGTAAAGAACAGGGCTGATTTGTACGGCGGCGGCTTTGACGAGGGTCATGGCGGTGATCTCATTGAGGGAAAGGTTTCAACGAGATAAATATTACGTAAATAATATTAAGACCTGAATGTCGTATACACCACCTTTCAGGACATCACGATTCAGCCCCGACTGGCACGCTGAATCACCTGCGGCGGCTGCCCGAACGCACGAATAAAAGCGCGGCGCATCCGCTCCCGGTCACCAAAGCCGGTGTCCGTCGCTACCGCATCGATAGAGTGCCGTCCGGTTTCCATCATCAACCGGGCCGACTCCACCCTCAGGTTTTCGATGGCCTTGGCCGGAGACTGGCCGGTTTCGGCATGAAACACCCGGCTGAATTGCCGAGGGCTGAGATTGGCCGCACTGGCCAGCTCCTCGACCGACAGCGCGGACTTGAGATTCTGCCTGGCGTAATTCAGCGCGGCCTGTATGCGATCGGTCTTGGGGGCCAGCTCCAGCATCACCGAAAACTGCGACTGCCCGCCGGAACGCCGGTGATACACCACCAATTGCCGCGCCACCTTGCGTGCAACGTCGATGCCCAGATCGTTCTCCACCAGGGCCAGCGCCAGATCGACGCATGCGCTCATGCCGGCAGCCGTCCAGACGTTGCCGTCGTTGATGAAGATCCGGTCTTCCTCGACCTTCACGTTCGGGTACGCCTTGCGAAAGGCCGACACATGCGCCCAGTGGGTGGTCGCCCGCCGACCATCAAGCAAACCGGCCTGGGCCAAGGCAATCGCCCCCGTGCAAATCGAACCCAGACGCCGGGTGCCGTGGCTGGCGCGGCGCAGAAACTCCAACATGCCCGGCGTGGTCGGGCGGATCAGATTGTCGCCCAGGACCAGCAGCGTATCGAACGCGCGCTGGTCGAACGCTTCGGTCTGCACTGCAAAACCGGCGGACGTTTGCACCAGGCCACCCGGCTCGGACAGCAATGCAATGCGGTACAACGGCTCGTCGCCGGCGCTATTGGCCAACTCGAAGGCGGCACACATGGCCAGGCCCAGAACCTGGAAGCCGGGGTAAACAATGAGTCCGATCTGGTGCATGGCGATATGCCCCTAAACGTGGCATGCCTGATTTTCAGGCCAGAAGACTTGTACTCTAACCCGAACAGCAGGCGCCGGGCATCAGGGCGGAGCACCTCGCGCATCGGCCGATAGCGACGGATAATCAGGTGGTTTCTATCCCACCGAGGAATTGCAGGATGTCACTGACTCTTTATTTCCATCCGCTCTCGTCGTTCTGCCACAAAGCGCTGATCGCTCTCTATGAACTGGGAATCGAGTTTGAAAAAAGGGCCATAGACCTGGGCAACGAGGCTGACCGGGCCGAGCTCCAAGCGCTGTGGCCGATCGGCAAGTTTCCGGTGCTGCGCGATCACGCCCGGCAAAAGGATGTGCCGGAGTCGAGTGTGATCATTGAGTACCTGGACCGGCTTCATCCCGGTCAGGTGCATCTGGTTCCGGACGACTGGGAAACCGCGCTGGAGGTGCGTCTGTGGGATCGTTTTTTCGACCTGCACATCCAGGTGCCGATGCAGAAGATCGTCGCTGACAGAATCAATGCCGCAAATGGCGACCTGACCCGCGAACGCGCCGCGCTAATGACGGCGTACGGCATGCTTGAACGTCAGCTGACGGCAAGAACCTGGGTCGCCAGCCCCGCGTTCAGCATGGCCGACTGTGCCGCCGCCCCGGCACTGTTCTACGCCAGCACCCTCGTACCCTTTCCCGGCGATCATCGCCACTTGAGTGCTTACTTCGACAGGTTGACCCAAAGGTCCTCGGTCAAGCAGGTCATCGACGAGGCAAGGCCGTATTTTTCCTGGTACCCGTTTGCCGAGGCCATCCCGGAGCGCTTTCGGTAGTGACGCCAGCGCGACCGGGGAACGGGAGGCAAAAACCAACGAATCGACGAGTCGACGAATAATAACCGTCGGTCGAGTGTTATCTGATTATGCAGGAATAAAAAAATGGCAGGGGCGGCTGGATTCGAACCAACGCATGGCAGGATCAAAACCTGCTGCCTTACCGCTTGGCGACGCCCCTGTATCTGTTGCGATGAGTGCCTGGCACTCGCTTTCTTGAGTGGCAACAAGACCTGTTGCCTGCTCTCGCGGCTGGTTCCCTGAGGGCCGCTGCAAGAGTGGGCGCAAATTTACCAACTTTTTCCTCGTCTGGGAAGCCCAAACAAAAAAAATTGTTCATTAAAACAGGCGCTTAGTGTTGAGCCGGATCTCGGGGATTTATCGGCGCACATTCAGCCCGAACAGCTCTGCTACGCTTTTCTTTACTCGAATTGAATCGGGAATCGTTTATGCAACACCCTTCCCTTGCCATTTGAGGGCGCCAAAAGTGAAAGGCAAATTAATGGGGGCCGCTGCAACCCTTCTGGTACTCGGGACCGCGGTTTATGGGTTGAACACCTGGGAACACATCCAGAACCAGCGACAGGAAGCGGTCTGCAAGGCCGCTCGGGAGCACCTGAATGACCTGGAAACCCAAGCGCGAGCCTTGGCCTCCGGGTTGACGGTCGAAGCCTATGCCGAAGCCGAAAAAGCCGAGGCCGGCCAGTTGGTCCTGGCACTCGATACCGCCAGGAATGAAGCCGAGGTCGATGCCGTCATCGACAAGCACGCCGCTGCCATCGAGGCGCAGATAACGGCCGAGGAGGCTGAGGTCCAGTCCCGAGGCGAACAACCCTTCCTCGGTCAGGAACTGAAAAGGCAACGCATCCCGACCGACGTCAAACAGGAATTCAAACGAGCTGAAAAGGCCGTCGCCGATACCTGTAAATAGTGTCGACCGCCAGCTCCAGGTTTATCGTCAGCGTCTGGAATTCAGCAAAAGAGGTTTCAGGCTGGAACAGGTGAGCGCGCCGTTGCGGCGCACTCACCGATCACTCAGTGCGGCGCGCGCGGGATGGTCTTGAGCAGGTCTTCGGGGCTGATGTGCCCCACCACGCTGCCCGGTTGCGGCAGGTTGAGGATGTGGCCCTTCATCTTGCCGATGATGTGCATTTCACAAGGCTTGCAGTCGAACTTCAACGTCAGTACCTCATCGCCGTGTATCAGCTGCATCGGTGCAACCTTGGTGCGCACGCCAGTCACGCCCTTGGCCTGTTTCGGGCACAGGTTGAAGGAGAAACGCAGGCAGTGCTTGGTGATCATCACCGGCACCTCGCCGGTTTCCTCGTGGGCCTCGTAGGCCGCGTCGATCAGCTTGACGCCGTGGCGGTGATAGAAGTCGCGGGCCTTCTGATTGTAAACGTTGGCCAGGAAGGACAGGTGCGACTCCGGGTACACCGGCGGCGGCGTGGTCTCGGCCTTACGGCTGCCACGCGGGTGGGCGGCGATCCGCGCTTCGGTCAAGGCGTCGATCACTTCACGGCGCAGGGCCTTGAGCTGCGAGTTGGGGATGAAGTACGCCTGCGGCGCGTCCAGCTTGATGTCGATGGCGTGGTACTGCGTGGTACCCAGTTGGCCGAGCAGATCCTGCAATTGCTCCAGCGCCTGTTCCGGTTTGTTGGCGGCCCCGAACGGGCCGGCCAGGGTGACGCTGGCGCTGATGCCCTCTTCGCTGGTAGCGGTCAGTTCCAGCTGCTCTTCACGCAGGCAAGCGACCCAGTTCAGGGCAATGCGACGCTCGGCGGAGGTCTTTTGCAGCGCCTGTTGCCAGTTGTGATCAAGGTTGCGATTCAGCGGATGGTTGGGGCGCAGCTTGTACATCCCCTCCGGCATCTCGTTGGGCTCGACGCGATAGCGATAACGCTTCTCGCCGTCCTCCTCGAATTCGCCTTTGGGTTCGGCGATGTTGGCGCGGAAACCCACCACTTCCCGCTTGACCAGCACGTTGAGGCCGTCGCCGTTGGACAGCGGCTCGTGCGTCACGACCTGCATGTCACGCTTGGCGACTTTCTCGACCACACCCACCGGCAGACCGGTGAAGGTCGGCGAATCAAAGGCGCCAATGTCGATCTTGCGGTCAGTGACGAAATAATCGGTGCTGCCACGGTGGAAGGTTTTTTCCGGGTCGGGCAGGAAGAAGTGCGCGGTGCGGCCGCTGGAGGCACGGGCCAGGTCCGGGCGGTCTTCAAGCACGGCGTCGAGGCGCTGACGATAGTAGGCGGTGATGTTTTTCACATAGCCCATGTCCTTGTAGCGGCCTTCAATCTTGAACGAGCGCACGCCGGCCTCGACCAGGGCGCGGATGTTGGCGCTCTGGTTGTTGTCCTTCATCGACAGCAGGTGCTTTTCGTAGGCGATCACCCCACCCTTTTCGTCCTTGAGAGTGTACGGCAGACGGCAGGCCTGGGAGCAGTCGCCACGGTTGGCGCTGCGCCCGGTTTGCGCGTGGGAAATGTTGCACTGGCCGGAAAACGCCACGCACAACGCACCATGGATAAAGAACTCGATGGCTGCGTCGGTTTCGTCGGCGATGGCGCGGATCTCCTGGAGATTCAGCTCGCGGGCCAGCACCAGTTGCGAGAAACCGGCCTGATCGAGGAACTTCGCCCGCTCCAGGGTGCGGATGTCAGTCTGGGTACTGGCGTGCAGCTCGATCGGCGGAATGTCCAGCTCCATCACCCCCAGGTCCTGGACGATCAGCGCATCGACGCCGGCGTCGTACAACTGATGGATCAGCTTGCGGGCCGGTTCCAGTTCGTTGTCGTGCAGGATGGTATTGATGGTGGTGAACACCCGGGCGTGGTAGCGACGGGCGAACTCCACCAATTGGGCGATATCACTCACTTCGTTGCAGGCATTGTGGCGGGCGCCGAAGCTCGGGCCACCGATGTAGATGGCATCGGCGCCATGCAGGATGGCCTCGCGGGCGATGGCGACATCGCGGGCAGGGCTGAGCAATTCCAGGTGATGTTTGGGCAAAGACATAGTTTTTTTAGTCAGGCTTGTCACGGTCGAGGCGTGCATTGTAGCGGCGAAACGCCTGACCGGCACCCGTATGCTGCCAGGTGGTGCTTCGAGCAGGCCTCAATCCCTGTAGGAGCGAGCTTGCTCGCGATGGCCGTCAACGATAACGCTGGCAACCTGATGCCCCGAGTCGCTCTCAGGTTCATCGCGAGCAAGCTCGCTCCTACAGTATTGTGTGTGTTGCCGTGATCAGGCCTTGGCCGCCATCGCGGTCACTTCCACGCGCATGCCTTCAACCGCCAACGAGGCAACCCCGACAGCAGCGCGCACTGGCCATGGTTTGGCGAAGTAGCGCTTGTAGACTTCGTTGAACGCGGCGCGGTCGGCCATGTCGGTGAGGTAGATGGTCAGGTGCATTACGCGGTCCATGGAACTGCCGGCTCGCTCCAGCGCGACCTTCAGTGCTTGCAGGGTGCATTCGCTTTGCAGGGTGATGTCGCCCAGTTCCAGGCTGCCGTCGGCGCGGGTGGGGATCTGGGTGGAGACCAGCACACCGCCGAAACCGACAACGTCGGAGGAAATCGAATCCGCATCGGGATCAGGGGTGAAGGTCAGGTCGTGGTTTGCCATGAGGACTCTCTTGCTTGAGGTGGTGAGGCAGGCGCCTTTTGCGCGGCCAGTTTACAGGGCCATTGGCGGCGCGTCGCTAATCCAGACCGGACGGCTGCTGGTGACCGGTGGCCTGCCGGTACTGGCGCGGGGTGAAACCGGTCAATGCCTTGAACTGCCGGGTGAACGCACTGTGGTCGGTATAGCCGCATTGCAGGGCGACCTCGGTGATCGGCATATCGGTGTGGAGCAGTCGATGCGCGTGTTC
This sequence comes from Pseudomonas jessenii, assembly GCF_002236115.1. GTDB lineage: Bacteria > Pseudomonadota > Gammaproteobacteria > Pseudomonadales > Pseudomonadaceae > Aquipseudomonas > Aquipseudomonas jessenii. Next base: position 33,094 of record NZ_NIWT01000008.1, read on the forward strand.
CAGGCGAACCTTCTGGATCATCTGCCGTGGCGTCAGGTGAAACACGCGCTTGCAGTAGCGTTCCAGTTGCGCCACGGAAATCCCGGCGATGCGCGTCAACTCGCCCAGGGTGACGCGACGGTTGAAATGCGCGCGAATATGCTCGTCCACTGCCGCCAGGCGCTGGTACGCCGGGTGCGTGTCACTGGCCGATTGCAGGTCGACCGAGATGCCCGCCAGACCGATGATTTCATTGCGGCGGTTATACAAGGGGCGCTTATGGGTCAGGCACCAGCCCGGCTCGCGGCTGCCGTACAGATGCAACTCCAACTGGTCTTCCAGCACCATCCCCTGCTCCAGCACCCGCCGGTCCTGCTCGGTGTAACCAGGCCCCAGTTGCTCCGGGAACACCTCGGCGCTGGTTTTTCCCAATAGCGGCTGGAGCTGCTTCAAGCCACAGCGTTGCACCAGCGTGCGGTTGGCCATGACATAGCGCGCCTGCACATCCTTGATGAAGATCGCCGCATTCGGAATGACATCCAGCATGGGCAGCAGAAGCGCAACGCCCGCCAGCAGTTGCTCGATGGATTCGGGGCGATTCGAGTCGTCGCCCTGGCACAACAGCGCAAACGCATCCTGAGTCATCAACCGGTCCCTCGCAAAAATCAGACATTTCCCATTGTGCTGATTTCGTCATCGACACCCAAGGAAAACATCAATCGCGGGCACGCCGCCAAGTTCACTCTATGGCCACCGCCCTCCTCGGCAAAACCGACCGGGGCGTCTTGAAGTGCACACCTGCCTATCCAATAACTCACAAGAAGGCGATGCCATGTCAGGCCAAGGCAAGTTCAAAAAACAACTTTCGTTGATAGACCTTACGTTTATCGGACTGGGGGCCATCTTCGGTTCCGGCTGGTTGTTCGCAGCCAGTCACGTGTCCGCCATCGCGGGGCCGGCGGGGATCTTTTCCTGGCTGCTGGGCGGTTTTGCGGTGCTGCTGCTGGGCATCGTCTACTGTGAACTCGGCGCAGCGCTGCCCCGTGCCGGCGGTGTGGTTCGCTACCCGGTTTACTCCCACGGCCCGTTGCTGGGTTACCTGATGGGCTTCATTACGCTGATCGCGTTTTCCAGCCTGGTGGCCATCGAGGTGGTCGCCGCGCGCCAGTATGCCGCTGCGTGGTTTCCCGCATTGACCCAGGCCGGTTCCAGCAATCCAACGGCGATTGGCTGGCTGGTCCAGTTCGGCCTGCTGTGCCTGTTCTTCATGCTCAACTACTACAGCGTGAAAACGTTCGCCAAGGCCAACAACTTGATCAGCATGTTCAAGTTCATCGTGCCGCTGCTGGTGATCGGCGTGCTGTTCACCTTCTTCAAACCAGAGAACTTCCAGTCCCAGGGCTTCATGCCGTTCGGGCTGTCAGGTGTCGAGATGGCTGTGTCCGCCGGCGGCATTATCTTCGCCTACCTGGGGCTGACACCGATCATCTCGGTGGCCAGCGAAGTGAAGAATCCCCAACGCACCATCCCGATTGCACTGATCCTCTCCGTACTGCTGTCCACCGCCATCTATGTGTTGTTGCAAGTGGCGTTCCTCGGCGGCGTGCCCACCGAAATGCTCGCCAACGGTTGGGCCGGCGTGGCCAAGGAACTGGCCCTGCCCTACCGCGACATCGCCCTGGCATTGGGTGTGGGCTGGCTGGCTTATCTGGTGGTGGCCGACGCGGTGATCTCTCCCAGCGGTTGCGGCAACATCTACATGAACGCAACACCGCGAGTGATCTACGGCTGGGCGCAGACCGGCACCTTCTTCAAGGTCTTCACCCGCATTGACGAAAAGTCCGGCATCCCGCGTCCGGCGCTTTGGCTGACCTTCGCCCTGTCGGTGTTCTGGACCCTGCCTTTCCCCTCCTGGGAAGCGCTGATCAACGTGGTCTCCGCCGCGCTGGTGTTGAGCTACGCCGTGGCCCCGGTGTCGGTGGCTGCCCTGCGCCGCAATGCGCCGGACATGCCGCGGCCGTTCAAGGTCAAGCGCATGGGCGTCCTGGGCCCGGTGTCATTCATCATCGCCGCGCTGATCGTCTACTGGTCCGGGTGGAGCACCGTGTCCTGGCTACTCGGCCTGCAGATCCTGATGTTCGTGGTGTACCTGCTGTGCGGACGTTTCGTGCCAACCCAACACCTGAGCCTGGCCCAACAAGTGCGCTCTTCGGCATGGCTGATCGGCTTCTACGCCGTGACTATCGTGCTGTCCTGGCTCGGCAGCTTCGGCGGCATGGGCGTACTCACCCATCCCTTCGACACAGTGGTCGTGGCGGCCTGCGCGATGGGCATCTACTACTGGGGCGCGGCCACCGGCGTGCCGGCGCATCTGGTTCGCCTGGAAGACGAGGACGGTGAAAGCCAAGCCGATCCTGTTCACACCGGCACGACCGCAGGCCAGCGTCCGATTGGTGTATCCGCCCAGACCTCTCGCTGAAATTCAGGCCAGCAAAGCCTGCGTGTTCCTCAAATGGAAAGGTTTATGAAAAAAGTACATGTCATTGATTCCCACACCGGCGGCGAGCCGACTCGCCTGGTGATGTCGGGCCTGCCCCAGTTGCCCGGCCGGACCATGGCCGAGAAGCGCGATGCCCTGCGCGAGCAGCATGACCAATGGCGTCGTGCCTGCCTGCTGGAGCCCCGTGGCAACGATGTGCTGGTGGGGGCGCTGTACTGCGAACCGGTGTCGCCGGATGCCACCTGCGGCGTGATCTTCTTCAACAACGCCGGCTACCTCGGCATGTGCGGTCACGGCACCATCGGCCTGGTCAACTCGCTGCATTACCTGGGGCATATCCAGCCCGGCGAGCACAAGATCGATACGCCGGTCGGCCCGGTCAGCGCCACGCTGCATGAGGACGGCAACGTCACCCTGCGCAATGTGCCCGCCTACCGCTACCGCCAACAAGTGCCGGTCGAAGTGCCGGGGCATGGCCGCGTGTACGGCGACATCGCCTGGGGCGGCAACTGGTTTTTCCTGGTGTCCGATCACGGTCAGGCCTTGCAGATGGACAACGTCGAGTTCCTCACCGAGTACACCTGGGCAATGCTCAAGGCCCTCGAGGCCCAGGGCATCCACGGTGAAGACGGCGCGCTGATCGACCACATCGAACTGTTTGCCGACGACGATTACGCCGACAGCCGCAACTTCGTCATGTGCCCGGGCAAGGCCTACGACCGCTCGCCCTGCGGGACCGGTACCAGCGCAAAACTGGCGTGCCTGGCGGCCGACGGGAAACTGGCCGCCGGTGAACGCTGGGTCCAGGCCAGCATCACCGCCAGTCAATTTGTCGGCAGCTACGAATGGGAAGGCGCACACATCATCCCTTTCATCACCGGCCGCGCCTACATGACCGCCGACAGCACCTTGCTGATCGACGAACAGGATCCCTTTGCGTGGGGCATTTGAGCCCCACGCCTTTTCCCTGACCAAATCTGAATGAACGCCTCAAGGAGTGACAACAAAATGAGCGACAACATTTTCACTGGCTGCATCCCTGCACTGATGACCCCATGCACCGCCGAGCGCAAGCCGGACTTCGACGCGCTGGTGGCCAAGGGTCGCGAGCTGATCGACATTGGCATGAGCGCAGTGGTGTATTGCGGTTCCATGGGCGACTGGCCGCTGCTGACCGAAGCCGAGCGTCAGGAAGGCGTGGCGCGCCTGGTGGCCGCCGGTATTCCGACCATCGTCGGCACCGGTGCCGTCAACAGCCGCGAAGCGGTGTCCCATGCGGCACACGCGGCCAAAGTCGGTGCTCATGGCTTGATGGTCATCCCTCGCGTGCTGTCTCGCGGCGCTTCGGCCACCGCGCAAAAAGCCCACTTCGCCGCGATCCTCAAAGCTGCTCCAGGCCTGCCGGCGGTGATCTACAACAGCCCTTACTACGGCTTCGCCACCCGCGCCGACCTGTTCTTCGAACTGCGCCGCGAGTACCCGAACCTGATCGGCTTCAAGGAGTTCGGCGGTGCCGCCGACCTGCGCTACGCCGCCGAACACATCACCTCCAAGGACGATGACGTGACCCTGATGGTCGGTGTCGACACCCAGGTGGTCCATGGCTTCGTCAACTGCAACGCCACCGGCGCCATCACCGGCATCGGTAACGCGCTGCCGCGCGAAGTGTTGCGCCTGGTGGCCTTGAGCAAACAAGCGGCCAAGGGCGATGCCAAGGCGCGTCGTCAGGCGCGGGAACTGGAATCGGCACTGGCGGTGCTGTCGTCCTTCGATGAGGGTTGCGACCTGGTGCTCTACTACAAGCACCTGATGGTGCTCAATGGCGACAAGGAATACACCCTGCACTTCAACGAGACCGATGCGCTCAGCGATGCCCAGCGTCGTTATGCCGAGAACCAGTACGCGCTGTTCCGCCAGTGGTACGAGCAGTGGTCGGCCGAGCAGAACTTCGCCTGATATTTAGCCTGTACAGCGGCGTGCCAAGGTGCGCCGCCTTTATTTTCGCCCACGGCGGTACGGCGTTTTTTTCGCAACGCCCCCCCTCTTTGTTTCAGGAAAGACCATGACTCTGACAGGCAACATGTTGATCGGCCAGCAGGCCATCGCCGGCAACCGCGAAGCGATCCGCGGCATCGATCCCACCACGGATCTACCTCTTGAACCGGCCTATCACGGTGGCAGCAGCGAACACGTCGAACAAGCCTGCGCCCTGGCGTGGAATGCCCTGGACAGCTACCGCGCGACGTCCCTGGAGGCCCGCGCCGAATTCCTCGAAACCATCGCCAGCGAAATCGAAGCCCTCGGCGATGAATTGATCGACCGCGCCGTGGCCGAGACCGGCCTGCCACGCCCGCGCATCCAGGGTGAACGGGGCCGCACTTGCCAGCAGTTGCGAACCTTTGCCCGCACCGTGCGTGCCGGTGAGTGGCTGGATGTACGGGTCGACAGCGCGCTGCCGGAGCGTCAGCCCCTGCCCCGCCCGGACCTGCGTCAGCGTCAGGTGCCGCTCGGCCCGGTGGCGGTGTTCGGCGCCAGCAACTTTCCCCTGGCCTTCTCCGTCGCCGGCGGTGACACCGCGTCGGCGCTGGCCGCCGGTTGCCCGGTGATCGTCAAGGCCCATGGCGCGCACCCCGGCACCAGCGAGTTGGTGGGCCGAGCCCTGGCCCGTGCGGTCAAACTGTGCGGGCTGCACGAAGGCGTGTTTTCGCTGTTGTTCGGCTCCGGCCGCGAAGTGGGCATCGCCCTGGTCACCGATCCGCGCATCAAGGCCGTGGGTTTCACCGGCTCGCGCAGCGGTGGCATCGCCTTGTGCAACGCGGCCCAGGCGCGTCCCGAGCCGATCCCGGTGTATGCGGAAATGAGCTCGATCAACCCGGTCTTGCTGTTCCCGGCAGCCCTGCAATCGCGAGCCGAAGCCCTGGCGCAAGGCTTCGTCGCGTCCCTCACCCAAGGCGCCGGCCAGTTCTGCACCAACCCAGGTCTGGTGATTGCCCGCCAGGGCCCGGACCTAGAGCGCTTCATCCAGTCGGCCGCGCAACTGCTACAGCGCAGCCCGGCGCAGACCATGCTCACCCCCGGTATTTTCAAGGCCTACGAGGCCGGCGTCGGCGCGCTGGCCGAGCATGCCCACGCGAAAACAGTGGCCGTCGGCTTGAAGGGCGAAACCCCGAACCAGTGCCAGACCCACCTGTTCGTCACCCAGGCCAGTGAATTTCTCGCCGACACGGCGTTGCAGGCAGAAATGTTCGGCGCCGCGTCGCTGATCGTGCAATGCGCCAACGACGAGCAAATCCGCCAGGTCATCGAACACCTGGAAGGCCAGTTGACCGCCACCCTGCACCTGGACGATGCCGACGTGGAGAGCGCCAGGGCCTTGCTGCCGACTCTGGAGTGCAAGGCCGGACGCCTGTTGGTGAATGGCTGGCCGACCGGGGTCGAGGTGTGCGATGCCATGGTCCATGGCGGCCCGTTCCCGGCGACGTCCGATGCGCGCACCACCTCGGTCGGCACCGCCGCCATCCTGCGTTTCCTGCGTCCGGTCTGCTATCAGGACTTCCCGGACGCCTTGTTGCCGGCCGCGCTCAAGCACGGCAACCCATTGCAGTTGCGTCGCCTGCTCGACGGCCAGAGAGAAGCCTAGGCCATGTCCAACGACTCCCTTTTCAACAGCCCCAATGCAGTGTCGGACGTTGCCGTGATCGGCGCCGGGATCATCGGCGTCGCCTGCGCCCTGCGCCTGGCGCGCCAGGGCCGGCGGGTGGTGGTCATCGATCAGCAGGAGCCCGGTCGTGGCGCCTCGTTCGGCAATGCCGGGCACCTGGCCACCGAGCAGGTGTTCCCCATCGCCGACCTATCGATCCTCAAACGCCTGCCCGCCATGCTCATGGACCCGATGGGCCCGCTGCGCCTGGACTGGAAATACATGCCCCGGGCCCTGCCCTGGTTCGCACGCCTGTTGCTCAACCTGCGACCGGCGCCGTTCCAGCGCACCGTGGCCGGCATCCGCGCGCTCAATGAAAGCAGCCTGGGGGCCTGGCACCGGTTGCTGGAGACTATCGACCGCCCCGGGTTGCTCAAGGAAGACGGCTCGTTGCTGGTGTTCGAGCGCGCCGACTCGCAACAGGCCATCGAAGCGCTACAGGCGCGCATGCGCCAGCAACAAGTGCCGGTGGATTTCTGGCGGGCCAAGGCGGTACGCGATGCGGCGCCGCAACTCAGCGAGCAGCTCCGGGGCGGATTGTTCTTCCCGCGCACCGGGCATTTTCTCGATCCCTTCCAGGTGGTCGGCGAACTGGTGCACGCGGCCAAAAGCAGCGGCGTGCAGTTCCTCAAGCAGCGGGTCGAGGGTGGGCAATTGAATGAAAGCGGCGTGTCGTTGATCACCGATCAAGGACGCGTCAGCAGTCGACACGTGCTGGTGGCCTGTGGCGCCCATTCCGCCAAGCTCACCGCTGCATTGACCGGCAAGAAGGTGCCGCTGGACACCGAGCGCGGCTATCACCTGATGCTGCCCCACGAGCACGAACGCTTGCCGTTTGCCGTCACTTCACTGGAGCGCAAGTTCATCATGACGCCGATGGCAGACGGGCTGCGCCTGGCCGGCACCGTCGAGTTCGCCGGTCTCGACTGCCCACCGACCATGGAACGCGCCTGGCAGTTGCACCGCCTGAGCAAAGGCCTGTTCAAACGCGACCTGAGTGCTGAAGCCGCCACGCCGTGGATGGGTTTCCGGCCGTCCTTGCCCGACTCCCTGCCGATCATCGACCGGGTGTGCGACGGCAGGGTCCTGCTCGCCTTCGGTCATCAGCATCTGGGGTTGACCCAGGCGGCGGTCACGGCGGAAATGATCGCGCAAATGGCCTCGCCCTTGACTGGCACCCAGCCCCACAGCCTGCCGGCGACTGCGCCATACAGGCTGGATCGATTCTGAGGACCCCGGTCGCGCCGAGCCCAGGTCATTGCAAGGGCGAGAACTTCGCGGGCAGGTAGATCGTCGAGCGCATGTCGCGCAGTTGCGGGCCGGAGTTTTCCGGCGGCCAGACGCCTTCGGCGACCGCCTGGGTGCGCACCTGCAAACGCTGTTCAAGGCTGGCCCACGGCCAGATGTGCAGATAGCGCGGCAGCGCACCGTCGGTGGCGTAAAACGCCGCGTACACTGGCGAATACTGCTCGGCGGTCCGCGCTTCGATGGCTTTGCTCCAGCCGTCGAGGGTGGGCTGCAAGCCGCTGCTGATCAGGTCGTAGACGCGTAACTCATAGAACGGACCGTGCTGGCCTGCGCCCAAGGGTTCGAGGAAGGGAAACAGCGTGTAGTTTTCGATGCGCAGATCGGTGATCAACTCGTTGATACCAAACGCCCCGCCCCCCAGCAGGAAACGCTCGCGCTCGGCTTGCCTCAGGTGTTCGTCGGCGTAGCCACGCAGCACGGCAATCTGGTTCAACTGGCCGATCTCCGAAGCCCAGCAGCCTATCAACGTGCCGCCGACTTTCGGGTCGTCCAGCGCCGCCTCGATCTGCGCCAACGCTTGCGCAACCGTGCGCACCCGCACGGTAAAAGTGATCAGTTCAAATAAACGCATAACAACTTCGCCCACCGGTTTGCCAAAAGCACACAGCCTAGGGCAGCCGCCACCAGCGGGATATTGAGACGAACCCCATTGGTAACGGCATTTGCCGCAGTGTTCTAGGTAGTTTCTTTACGTTGAGCAGCGCCCGGTAATTCACAGATCGTGTTCAATGCCTTCACTTAATGGCGCTTGATGCAGGAATGGCGACGAATATGCTGTGGGTACATTTCCGTGATCTCGCATGACAACAAGAGCCCACTCCATGCACAGCCCCAGAACGCTCTACCAAAAACACATCGACAGCCACACCGTATGCGCCCTCGACGATCAGGGCCACGTGCTTTTGTACATCGACCGCCAGGTCGCCAACGAATACACCAGCCCGCAAGCCTTCAGTGGCATGCGCGAAGCCGGTCGCAAAGCCTGGCGCCCGGGCGCGACCCTGGCGGTCGTCGACCACGTCAATCCCACGGCACCGACACGCACTGCCGCCATGCCGGACGCTGGCGGCGCTCGTCAGGTGTCTTACTTCGAAGAAAACTGCCGCGACTTCGGTATCGAACTGTTCGACGTGCTGGACAAGCGCCAGGGCATCGAGCACGTCGTGGCCCCCGAACAAGGCTTTATCCTGCCCGGCATGGTCGTTGCCGCCGGCGACAGCCACACCACTACCTACGGTGCCCTCGGTGCCTTCGGTTTCGGCATTGGCACTTCGGAAATCGAACACCTGCTGGCCTCGCAAACCCTGGTCTACAAGCGCCTGAAGACAATGCGCGTGACGGTTAACGGTGTACTCGGTACGGGCGTGACGTCCAAGGACATCATCATGGCCCTGATCGAAAAAATCGGCGCTTCCGGTGCCACCGGCTATGCCATCGAGTTCGCCGGCCCGGCGATCAGCGACCTCAGCGTCGAAGCGCGCATGACCATCTGCAACATGGCCGTCGAAGCGGGCGCCCGAGGCGCGTTCATGGCACCGGATGACAAGGTCTTTGCGTATCTGCAACACAAACCCCGTGCCCCCCAAGGCCAACTGTGGGAACAGGCCGTCGCAAAATGGCGCGGCCTGCACAGCGACGAAGGTGCGGTGTTCGATCGCGAAGTCACCCTGGATGTCGCGGCGCTCGAACCCATGGTCACCTGGGGCACCAGCCCCGATCAGGCCGCATCGGTGGGCGGGCATGTGCCGGACCCGGCCGCGCAACCTGACTTGATCCTGCGTCAGGGCATGCAACGCGCCCTGAACTACATGGGCCTGACACCGGGCATGCCGCTCAGCGACGTGGTGATCAGCCACGCCTTCATCGGCTCATGCACCAACGCGCGCATCGAAGACTTGCGCGATGTCGCCCGCGTCGTGCGCGGCAAACGGGTGGCAGCCCACGTGCGGGCCATGATTGTTCCCGGTTCGACCCTGGTGCGTGATCAGGCCGAAGACGAAGGGCTGGCGCAGATCTTCCTCGACGCCGGGTTTGAATGGCGCCAGTCGGGCTGTTCGATGTGCCTGGCGATGAATGACGACGTGCTCGCCCCCGGTGATCGCTGCGCCTCAAGCACCAACCGCAACTTCGAAGGCCGCCAAGGCGCCGGTGCGCGCACCCATTTGATGAGCCCGGCCATGGTCGCCGCCGCAGCGATTACCGGGCACCTGACCGACGTGCGCACCTTCGCGCTGGAGGCTTGAACCATGCAACCTTTCGATTTCGTCAGCGGCAGCGCCGCCCCGCTCCTGGCCTCCAACATCGACACCGACGTGATCATGCCCAAGCAGTTCCTCAAAGGGATTGATCGCAAGGGGCTGGACAAGGGTCTGTTCTTTGACTTGAGGTTCCTTGAGTCCGGCGAACCCGATCCCGGGTTCATCCTCAACCAGCCGGCCTGGAACGACGCTGCGTTCCTGGTGGTGGGTCCCAATTTCGGCTGTGGTTCGAGCCGCGAACATGCGGTCTGGGGGCTGAAACAGGTCGGCATACGCGCCCTGATCGGCACCAGCTTCGCCGGTATTTTCTACGACAATTGCCAACGCAATGGCGTGTTGGCGATCCAGCTGACCGAGATTCAACTCAATCAGATTGCCGCGTTGTCCAGCAACCCGGCAACGGCTCGAATCAGCGTCAATCTGCCGGAACAAACCATCGAACTGGCAGACGGCAACGTGATCCCGTTCGGGATCGATGAACTGCGCAAGCAATCATTGCTGCTGGGGCTGGATGCCGTTGGAACCACGTTGCAACGCGCAGAGCAGATTCGCAGCTTCGAGGCCCGGCATCTGGCGGAAAATCCCTGGTTGGGCTGATGCAAAACCCCGGCGGCGGATCTAATGCTCTGTAGGAGCGAGCTCGCTCGCGATGGACTCAACGGCACCGCGTTTAACCAGTAAACACGCGTTATCGTTAACGACCATCGCGAGCGAGCTCGCTCCTACAGAGATGCCGGTGGTTCATTCAACCGAAAGATGACGAAAGTATTCCTCGAGAAACTCGACGCAAACCCGCAGCTTGGCCGACTGGCTCAACCGCGTCGGGTACACCGCCCAGACGTTGGCGCTCTGGGTGTAATCGTGCAGCACCTGCACCAGTCGCCCCTGCTCCAGCATCGGCTTCACATCCCACATCGAGCGCAACAGGATCCCGCCGCCACTCAGGGCCCACTGCAACACGATCTCACCGTTGTTGGACGATAACGGCCCGCTGACGCGTACCGATTCTTCCTGCCCGTCCTTCGTCAGGCTCCACACGCCGAACGCGTTGTTGCGTTCCTTGAGCACCAGGCAATCGTGGTCTTTCAAGTCCGCCAGCGATTGCGGCACCCCCCTGCGCTCCAGGTATTCGGGCGTCGCACACAGCACCCGCCGGTTGCTCACCAGTTTGCGTCCCAGGTGCTGGCCCGGCAGGTCATCACCCACGCGGATTTCCAGATCGAAGCCCTCGCCGACGATGTCGACCACGCGATCAAACACGTCCAGGCGCAATTCAAGCCTGGGATAGGTTTGCGACAGCTCGCAGATCGCCGGTGCCACATGGTTGCGCCCGAAACCGAAGCTGCTGCAGATGTGCAGCGAACCCATCGGCTGTTGCCGCGCCTGTGATATTTCGCCGACGAAGTCATCGAAGTCACCCAGCAACTTCTCCGCCCACACCCGCACCCGCTCGCCGTCGTCAGTCAGCGCGATGCGCCGTGTGGTGCGGTGCAGCAGCCGAGTCGAGAGCGTGGTTTCCAGCACGGAGATGCGTTTGCTGATGTACGCCGGGGAATACCCCAGCTCCTCGGCAGCGCTGGCGAAGCCGTTTTTTCGAACGACGGTGAGGAACACCTTGAGGTCTTCAGGCAAGGGAAATTGATCACGATTCGTGTTCATACGCCTCATACTTTCGCTGTTTATTGCGTTATTAGCGAAGGATACCATCGATCTACCGAGTGGCAATCCATCCCCGGCCAACCGTGGTTTCTGAATCCTCGATAAAAACAACATGAGGAAAGCGCGACATGAACAAGCCCTATGAACAATCCCTGAAAATCGAAACCGCCTCCGACGGCGGATTTGTGCAACGCCTGCGCAGCCTGTGCGCCTACGAAATCGGCGTCATCCCGCTGCCGATCTTTCTCGGCATCGCGGTCATCGTTTATCTCTCGGCCCATCTGGGCTTCCTGCCCAAGAACATGATCGGCGGGCTCGCCGTCATCATGACCATGGGCGTGTTTTTCGGCCAAATGGGCTCGCGCCTGCCGATCCTCAAGGAAATCGGCGGCGGTGCCATCCTGTGCCTGATGCTGCCATCGATCCTGGTGTTCTACGGCTTCTTCGGACCGGCGACGATCGACGCCACCAAAATGCTGATGAAAGAAGCCAACTTCCTTTACTTCGTGATCGCCAGCCTGGTGGTCGGCAGCATTCTGGGCATGAGCCGTTTCATTCTGGTCCAGGGCATGCTGCGGATGTTCATTCCCTTGCTCGTCGGCACCCTGGCCGCCGTTGCCAGCGGGTTGATCGTTGGCAAGTTGGTCGGCTACAGCTTCCACCACACGTTCTTTTTCATCATCGTGCCGATCATTGGCGGCGGGATCGGCGAAGGGATACTGCCCCTGTCGCTGGCCTACTCGGCAATCCTCGGCGGCACGCCGGATATCTACGTGGCTCAACTGGCGCCCGCCGCCGTGGTCGGCAACATCGTGGCGATCATCTGTGCCGGTTACCTGGCGCGCCTGGCCCTCAAGCGCCCGACCATCAATGGCGAAGGCTCGCTGATTCGCGCCAAGGACGAGAATGACCAATTCCTGGTCAAGGAAGACACAGGCACTATTGTCGACTTCCGCGTCATGGGTGCAGGGGTGCTGGTAATCTGCGCGTTCTTCGTCCTCGGCGGCCTGCTGGAAAAAGTCGTGGGCATTCCCGGCCCGGTGATGATGATCCTCGCGGCGGTGCTGTTTAAGTACCTTCGGGTGCTGCCGGAGAAACTCGAGAAAGGCGCCAACAGCTTTTACAAACTGGTGTCATCGGCGTTCATCTGGCCGGTGATGATCGGCCTGGGCATGCTCTACGTGCCGCTGGACAGTGTGGTGAAAGTGTTCTCGGTCGGCTACGTGCTGGTATGCGTCTCGGTGGTGGTGTCGATGACCGTAGCCGGCTTCTTCATCGGCAACCTGATGAAGATGTACCCCATCGAATCGGCCATCGTGACCTGCTGTCACAGCGGCTTGGGCGGCACCGGAGACGTGGCGATCCTCTCGGCCTCCAACCGCATGTCGCTGATGCCATTCGCGCAAATCTCCACGCGCATTGGCGGGGCTTCGACGGTGATTCTGGCGACGATATTGTTGCGGCTTTTTGTTTGACGCGGTGCCGGTGACCCAAGGGTGTTCTCTTGTGCAAGAGAACACCCTTTCCATCACTTGAAAAAATCGCTCGGCGTCTTGCCGAACTGCTTCTTGAACATGGTCGTGAATGCGCTTGGACTGTCGTATCCCAGCTCCCCGGCGATGTCGATGATCTTCTCCCCGACGGCTATCCGTTCCAGCGCCAACAGCAGTCGCGCTTGCTGGCGCCATTGGCCGAAAGTCATGCCGGTTTCCTTGCGAAACCTGCGCTGGATGGTTTTGGCGTCGAGGCTCAACCGGGCGCTCCAGTCCGACAACGTCGAGCCATCCCCAGGGTCACGCTGCAACGCACTACAAATCAGGTTGATACGTTGGTCGGCGGGCTGCGGCAGGTTCAATGGCAAGGTCGGCAGGATCGTCAGCTCATCCAGGATCAGCCGCAGCACCCGGGCTTCCCGCGAGTCCGGATTGCAGGCGAAATCGAAATCGACCGAGACCTTGATCAACTCACTCAGCAATGCGGAAACACTCACCGCCCGGGTTTCGGCAGGCAGATCCGGGCTCGCGTCAGGGTGCACGAAAACACTGCGCATCTTGATCGCCCCCACACAGCGAATCGAATGCACTTCACCGCTCGGCATCCAGATGCCACGGCTCGGCGGCACCGTCCATTGGCTGGTGGCCGCGTGCACCACCATCACGCCTTCGATGGCATAGATCAGTTGATGCTTTTCATGGGAGTGCGGCGGGATGAACCAGTTTTCCGGGTAGTCGGTCGCACTGCTGCGTACGCTCCAGCCGCCCTGGTCGATCTCCGCGAGAAATGTCTGCAATGGTTTGATCATGACGCCCTTTTTGCGATGGTCCACGCCCGAGTTGCGCGAGACGGGCGCCGTTGAGGCCCCTAGGATAACGCCGAACCCTGAAATTGGCTGCGCCTTGCGTTCGCAGTTCGCGTTTTTATCCGGAAACTCGCCCATGTCGACCACTACCCTGAGCTCACCCTCACACACCGCTTCGGTGGCCAGCCAGGCCAGCCCGCTGGTCATGCGTGTCATTGGTGCCTGTGCCCTGGCGCACCTGATCAACGACCTGATCCAGGCCGTGCTGCCGTCGATCTACCCGATGCTCAAGGCCACTTATGGCCTGAGCTTCACCCAGGTCGGCCTGATCACCCTGACCTTCCAGCTCACCGCCTCGCTGCTGCAACCGTGGATCGGTTTCTACACCGACCGTCATCCCAAACCGTGGCTGTTGCCGGCCGGCATGGTCTGCACCCTGATCGGTATTCTGATGCTGTCGATGGTCGGCAGCTTCCCGGCCATTCTCGTGGCCTCGGCGCTGGTGGGCGTAGGTTCGTCGACCTTTCACCCGGAGACCTCGCGGGTGGCGCGCCTGGCTTCGGGCGGTCGCTACGGCCTGGCGCAGTCGACCTTCCAGGTCGGTGGCAACGCCGGTAGCGCCTTCGGTCCGCTGTTGGCCGCCGCGATCATCATTCCCTATGGCCAGGGCAACGTCGCCTGGTTCGGCCTGTTCGCAGTGTTTGCCATCCTCGTGCAGTACGGCCTGAGCCGCTGGTATCGCAATCACCTGAACCTGTTCAAGCTCAAGCAAGGCAGCAAGGCCACCCACGGCCTGTCGAAACGGCGGGTGACGTTCGCCCTGGTGGTGCTGGCGCTGCTGGTGTTCTCCAAATACTTTTACATGGCCAGCTTCACCAGTTACTTCACCTTCTACCTGATCGAGAAGTTCGACCTGTCGGTGGCCAGTTCACAGCTGTACCTGTTCCTGTTTCTTGGCGCCGTCGCGGCGGGAACGTTCTTTGGTGGCCCGGTCGGCGACCGGATCGGCCGCAAGCAGGTGATCTGGTTTTCCATCCTCGGCGCCGCGCCCTTCACCCTCGCCCTGCCCTACGTCGACCTGTTCTGGACGGGTGTGCTGAGCATGATCATCGGCTTCATCCTCGCCTCGGCGTTCTCGGCCATCGTGGTCTTCGCCCAGGAACTGGTGCCCGGCAACGTCGGCATGATCGCCGGGGTGTTCTTCGGCCTGATGTTCGGCTTCGGCGGGATCGGTGCCGCGCTGCTGGGGCACCTGGCGGATATCCATGGCATCGAGTACGTGTACACCTTGTGTTCGTTCCTGCCGTTGCTGGGGATTCTGACGATCCTGTTGCCTTCGACCCGGAGTGCTCGCTAAAGGATTCAGCCGATCATTTTTGATACCTGCCCTGTAGCACTCGGTAACACCAAGCCCTGTTGCGGTGCGTCTTTGCCACGACGCACCGCCAACCGCCGCGCTTCACACGGGCAATACCGCCATGGCGTACTTTGTGCATCCAAAGGCCATCCTCTTCTGCCTGTAGCCGCCATGCGCCCCAAGGAACTGAAACTCTGGACCACCGGTGTCGCCCACCTGCTCGACCTGCCTGCCGGGCATGGGCGGTTGTCGGGGTTGAGCCATTGGCTTCGGCAAATCTGCCCGGTCGATCATTTCGTGTTGTTTGTCTACGAAGGCAATCACCGGCCACTGGCGTTGTTCGATACGTTCTCGGCGGACAAGCGGGCGGTGTATGTCGACGACTATCAGTGCGGGCCTTACCTGCTGGATCCCTTCTACCTGGCTTGTACACGCGGGCAGGCGCCGGGGCTGTGGCGTCTGCGCCAGTTCGCCCCCGACCACTTCTACCTCGGCGAGTACTTCCTGACCTATTACCAGCAAACCGGACTGGCCGAGGAAGTGGCGTTCTTCGTCGACCTCGGTGGTGGCGCCATGGCAGTGTTGTCGTTGATGCGCTCCAGCGCCAGTTGTGCATTCAGCCGGGACGAAATGCAACTGGTCGAGTGCGCGCAAGCGGTGGTCGAGCAGGTCATCAATGAGGCCTGGCGCTTGCGTCAGGCTCAGGAACCGCGACCGGCGCAGGACCTGGACTTCAAGATCCGCGAAGCCTTCGACCACTTCGGTGCGCACATCCTCACTGGACGCGAGCAGGAAATCGTTCAACTGTTGCTGCGCGGCCACTCCAGCGCCTCGGTGGCCGAACAACTGAACATCAGCCCCGGCACGGTAAAGATTCACCGCAAGAACATCTACGCCAAGCTGGGCATTGGCAGCCAGTCGGAGTTGCTGGGGTTGTTTATTCGGGAGCTGACGGAGGATCCGTTGCAGGCCTCCGGCCTCAAGCTGCAAGCCTGATACCTGTCGGCTAGCAGCCCCCCCCCTGTGGGAGCGAGCTTGCTCGCGATTGCGGCCTTACATTCAACATCCATGTGTCTGACACACCGCCATCGCGAGCAAGCTCGCTCCCACAGTTCTATCGGTGATCTGGAGATTGTGGTCAGGGCGGATCAAGCTGATCCAGCGCCCCTGGGCTCAGTTTGCAGGTTAATACCTGTCGGTTGGCAATAATCCCTTGTGGGAGCGAGCTCGCTCGCGATTGCGGCCTTACATTCAACATCCATGTGTCTGACACACCGCCATCGCGAGCAAGCTCGCTCCCACAATGGTCGGCGGTGTAAACAAAATTTGTATTCACCTCAAATCCCTGTAGGAGCGAGCCCGCTCGCGATGGTCGTTAACGATTACGCGTGATGACTGGCTCAACGCAGTGCTCTTGAGTTCATCGCGAGCGAGCTCGCTCCTACGACAATCAGCTTCTATCCCCCAAGGGATATATACACCGCAAAACCCCGATTGCTAGTTTGGCCCCCGACGCACTGATTCATCACTGCAAGGGAGCCCGTCTCGTGAACAACACCCCGCCAAGCGATATCGAATTCTGCAATGTGGTCAAACGCTATGGCGAGGTGCAGGCCGTCGGCGGTCTGAATTTCGCGGTGCGCCGTGGCTCGTTTCATTCCTTCCTCGGCGGCTCGGGCTGCGGCAAGACCACCACCCTGCGCATGATCGCCGGCTTCGAACAGCCCACCAGCGGCGAGGTCCGCTTGGCCGGCAAGAGCGTTGCCGGCGTGCCGGCCTTCGAGCGACCGGTGAACATGGTGTTCCAGCATTACGCGCTGTTCCCGCACCTGACCGTGGCGCAGAACATTGCCTACGGCCTGCGCTATCGCACCCCGCGCCCTGACAAAAAACAGCAACTGCGCATGGCCGATGAGGCGCTGGAGATGGTACGCCTGAGCGGCTTCGGTCAGCGCAAGCCGAGCGAGCTTTCAGGCGGCCAGCAACAGCGTGTCGCCCTCGCCCGCGCGCTGGTGAACAAGCCGACGGTGTTGCTGCTCGACGAACCACTGGCTGCGCTGGACCGCAAGCTGCGCAAGGAGATGCAATCGGAACTGCTGCGTTTGCAGCGCGAGGTCGGCATCACCTTCGTGCTGGTCACCCACGACCAGGAAGAAGCCCTGTCGATGAGCGACAGCATCAGCGTGATGCACAACGGTTCGATCATCCAGACCGCCACTCCGGAACAACTCTATGAAGCCCCGGCCAGCCGCTATGTGGCCGACTTTATCGGCGAGTCCAATCTGTTCGACGGCACCGTGCGCCAGCTCAATGGCAACTCCGTGGTGCTGCGCACCGAGCAAGGGCTGGAACTGACCAGCCCCCTCACCCCCACCGGCAAAGCCCTGAGCGCCAACGCCGCCGGTTGCATTGCGGTGCGGCCTGAGCTGATCAGCATCGCCGGGGCCAACGCCGAGATGACCCGGGAAGTGAAGCTGCCGGGCTGCGTTGAAGATCGCATTTATCTGGGCAATTCCACCGAGTACCGCGTGCGCACCCAGGCCTTTGGCGTGGTTTGCGTACGGGTTCCGCGCCAGCAGGATCACGGCGCCAATGCATTCGAACACGGCGCGGCAGTGCGCGTCGGCTGGGATCACGCCAATGGCCTGGCCATGGCGTTGTAAATCATCGATTCGTTTCATCAACCGGATGTGGAGCGTGCTATGGACCAGAAGACTTTTATAAAAACCCTGCGCAGCTGGCAGAACGGCTCGATCAGCCGCCGTGAGTTCCTTGGCCGCACGGGCCTTGGGATCGCCGCCGCCGTGGTCGCGACCAACATGCCCGGCCTGCTGACCTCCACCGCAGAAGCCGCCGAGCAAACCAGGCTCGGTGATCGCCTGTCGCTGGCGACCTGGCCGAACTACCACAGCCAGGAAAACCTCGACGCCTTCGGCAAGACCACCGGCGCCCGGGTGTCGATGAGCGTGTTCGGTTCCAACGAGGAAATGCTCGCCAAATTACAGGCCGGCGGCAGTGGCTGGGACGTGCTGGTGCCGACCAACTACACCATCAGCACCTACGTCGGCCTGGGGCTGATCGAGCCGCTGGACCTGTCGCGCATCCCCAACTTCGACGCCTCGGCGTTCCAGCAAAAGTTCATGGCCCAGGGCACGGTGGACGGCAAGGTCTACGCGGTACCGAAAAACTGGGGCACCACCGGCATGCTCTACGACGCCGGCAAACTGAAAAACGGCCCAGCCAGCTGGAAGGAGTTCTGGGCCGCCGCCCAAGGCCCGGCCAGTGGCCGGACAATGGTCCACGACTACCAGTTGACCGCCATCGGCAACGCGCTGAAAAGCTTTGGCTACAGCTTCAACTCCCTGGACCCGAAAGAACTGGCCGATGCCGAAAAGCTGCTGATCGAGGTCAAGCCACACCTGTTCGCGATCAACTCCGACATCCAGCCGTCGATGCGCAGCGGCGATGCCTGGCTGGCGATGTCCTGGACCGGCGATGCTTCGCAACTGCACCGCGACAATGCGCAAATGCAGTTCGAACTGGGCAAGGAAGGTGGCGAGTTGTGGAGCGACTTCTTCGCGATTCCCAAAAGCTCGGAGCACAAGGATGCCGCCTACGCGTTCATCAACTACCTGCTCGATCCGCAGCACAACAAGCTGGAAGTACTGAGCCACGGCTACCCGAGCGGCGACAAGCGTGTCGACGCGCTGCTGCCTGTGGCGATGCTCGACGATCCGATCATGTACCCGGCCGCCGAGGCCCTGAGCCCGCTGGAGTTCGGTGCCGCCGCGACGCTGACCAGCCCGGCGCGCGCCGAACTGATGGCGCGATTCAAGTCCGCCTGATCGCTTGACCATGGCCAATGAGGAGTCACCCATGAATGCCGCCGCCCACCCGCAAACGGTGCAGCCGGGCCATGCCCTGTCGGTCGAGGTTCGCCAACGGCGCACCCTCGGCCGGCGCATTACCCTGCTGATGCTCTTGCCTTCGACTCTGTGGTTCCTGCTGCTGTTGTTGATGCCGCTGGTGATCATCCTGGTCTTCAGTTTCGGCGAGCGCAGCGCCGTGGGCGGTTACGCCGGTGGCCTCACACTGGCCAACTACCTGAACCTCGGTTCTCGCGGCGCGGCGTTCAGCAACACGCTGATGTTGGCGCCGCTGGGCACCCTGGCGTGCCTGGTGGCGGCTTATCCATTGGCGTACTTCCTTGCGGTCAAGGTCACAAGGAACCGCTCGCTGTTGCTGACCCTGGTGATCGTGCCGTTCTGGACCAGTTTCCTGATCCGCACCTACGCGTGGATTTTCATCCTCAGCGGCAAGGGCATCCCGGCGCTGCTGGCCAGCCTGGGTCTTGAGGATGTACGGCTGATCAACACGCCGTGGGCGGTGCTGATCGGCATCGTCTACGGCTACCTGCCGCTGATGGTGTTCCCGATCTACGTCAGCCTTGAAAAACTCGACAAGCGCCTGCTCGAAGCCTCGGCGGACCTCGGTGCCAGCGCCTTCGAAAGTTTCCGCCGGATCACCCTGCCGCTGTCCGCGCCGGGGATCATCACTGGGGTGATGCTGGTGTTCATCCTGCTGATGGGCGAGTTCCTGATCCCGGCCATTCTCGGCGGCGGCAAGGTGTTCTTTGTCGGCAACGCGCTGGTCGACCTGTTCCTGCAATCGCGCAACTGGCCGTTCGGCAGTGCGCTGGCCATGACGTTGGTGGCGATGATGCTGCTGATCATCGGCGTGTATCTGAAACTGGTGGCGCGCTACGGCGGCCGCCCTGCCGACGGAGGCCTGTGACATGTGGCTGCGCAGCTATTCAACCTCGCTGTACCTGTTTCTCTACGCGCCGATTGCCTTGATCGTGCTGTTCAGCTTCAACGCCGGGCGCAGTGGCCTGGCGTTCCAGTGCTGCTCGGTGCAATGGTTCGGCACCGCATTCGGCAACCCGTTCATCATGGAAGCCCTGGGCAACAGCGCGCTGATCGCCTTCAGTTCGGCGGTGATAGCCACGCTGTTCGGCACCCTGGCGGTGTTCGGCTTGCAGCGCTGCGGCGCCAAGGTGCGCCTGTTGTTCGACGCGCTGACCTACTGCGCGATCATCGTGCCGGGCATCGTCATCGGCATCTCGACGCTGATCGCCTTCATCAGCCTGTTCGACCTGATCAATCCGTTGCTGGCGAGCTGGTTGCCAACGGTACCGAAGTTGAACATGGGGTTCTTCACCGTGATCGCCGCGCATTCGTTGTTCACCATGGCCCTAGTAATGGTGATCGTGCGCAGCCGCGTCGATTCCCTGGACAAGGCCTTGCTGGAAGCCTCGGCGGACCTGTACGCGCCACCGATGGACACCTTCTGGCGGGTGACCCTGCCGCAGATCAGTCCTGCGATCATGGCCGGGTTCCTGTTGGCGTTCACCTTCAGCTTTGACGATTTCATCATCGCGTTCTTCGTTGCCGGTTCCGAAACGACGTTGCCGATCTACATCTTTTCCTCCATCCGCCGTGGCGTGACGCCGGAGATCAACGCAATCTCCACGGTAATCATCTGCGTGTCGCTGGCCCTGCTGTTCACTTCCCGCCATCTGCAAAACCGCCGCACCGGCGTCCAGGAGTCGCACCATGCGTGATCAGCTCTATATCAACGGCGAATGGGTCAGCCCGGACCTGGGCGGCTATCTGGACGTGATTGATCCGGCTACCGAACAGGCCTTCCACCGCGTGGCGGCAGGCACCGAAGAAGACGTCGATCATGCCGTGCGTGCGGCCCGGCGTGCCTTCGACAATGGCTGGGGCCAGACCAGCGGCGCCGAGCGCGGGCAATGGCTGGAGGCGCTGGCCGATGAACTGGAAAGTGGCCAGCAGGCGCTGGCGGAACTGGAAGTGCGCGACAACGGCAAACCCTTGCCCGAAGCGCAGTGGGACATTGGCGATGCTATTGGTTGCTTTCGTTACTATGCCGGGTTGGCCCGCGAACTGGATAAGCAACAAGATCAGCCGCTGGACTTGCCGGACGCGCGTTTCCGCTGCCGCATCCGCCACGAACCGATTGGCGTGGCCGGGCAGATCATTCCCTGGAACTACCCGCTGCTGATGGCCGCGTGGAAGGTTGCGCCGGCTTTGGCTGCCGGGGCCACTGTGGTGTTGAAGCCGTCGGAACTGACGCCGCTGACCGCCCTGGAACTGGCTGCCGCCGCCGATCGTATCGGCTTGCCCGCCGGGGTGTTGAACCTGGTCACCGGCCTCGGCGCCGATGCCGGCAGCCCGCTCACCGAGCATCCGGGGGTGGACAAACTGGCCTTCACCGGCAGCGTGCCCACCGGCGCGAAAATCATGTCGGCGGCGGCCCGCGACATCAAGAACATCAGCCTGGAACTGGGGGGCAAGTCTGCGTTCATCGTGTTCGACGACGCCGATGTCGAAGCCGCCGTGGAGTGGATTTTGTTCGGGATTTTCTGGAACCAGGGCCAGGTGTGCAGCGCCACGTCTCGTCTGCTGGTGCAGGAAACCATCGCTGCGCGCCTGATCGAACGGCTGGTGGAGGAAACCCGCAAGATCAGCATTGGCCCAGGCATGCAGCCCGGCGTGCTGCTCGGTCCGCTGGTCAGCCAGGGCCAGTACGACAAGGTGCTCGGCTTCATCGACCAGGGCCTGGCCAGTGGCGCCCGTTTGCTCACGGGCGGACGGCGACCGGCGCACTTGCGCGAAGGTTACTTCGTCGAGCCAGCGATTTTCGACGAGCCTGGCCACAGCAGCATTTTGTGGTGCGAAGAAGTGTTCGGCCCGGTGCTGTGCATCAAGCGCTTCAAGACCGAAGAGCAAGCGCTGCAAATGGCCAACGCCAGTCGCTTCGGCCTGGCCGCCGCCGTGATGAGCACGGACTTGCAGCGCACCGCCCGGGTCGCCAACCAGTTGCGTGCAGGGATCGTCTGGGTCAACTGCTCGCAACCGACCTTCGTCGAAGCCCCCTGGGGCGGCATAAAACACAGCGGCATCGGCCGCGAACTGGGCCAATGGGGGTTACACAATTACCTGGAGGTCAAACAGGTGACCGAGTACGTCAGCGACCAGCCTTGGGGGTGGTACTTGAAGTAAACAGGTCACACGGTGGGAGCGAGCTTGCTCGCGATAGCGGTGGGTCAGCCAACATCTCTGTTGAATGTGCCGGCCTCTTCGCGGGCAAGCCCGCTCCCACAGGGATGGTGGCCGGTCGTTGGATTAGCGTTCACTGAAGATCAAAACTGTGGGAGCGAGCTTGCTCGCGATAGCGGTGGGTCAGCCAGTATCTCTGTTGGATGTGCCGGCCTCTTCGCGGGCAAGCCCGCTCCCACAGGGATGGTGGCCAACCGCAGGATTGGCATTCACTGAAGATCAAAACTGTGGGAGCGAGCTTGCTCGCGATAGCGGTGGGTCAGCCAGTATCTCTGTTGGATGTGCCGGCCTCTTCGCGGGCAAGCCCGCTCCCACAGGGATTGTGACCAACCGCAAGATTAGCGTTCACTGAAGATCAAAACTGTGGGAGCGAGCTTGCTCGCGATAGCGGTGGGTCAGCCAGTATCTCTGTTGAATGTGCCGGCCTCTTCGCGAGCAAGCTCGCTCCCACAGGGATGGTGGCCAACCGCAGGATTAGCATTCACTGAAGATCAAAACTGTGGGAGCGAGCTTGCTCGCGATAGCGGTGGGTCAGCCAGTATCTCTGTTGAATGTGCCGGCCTCTTCGCGAGCAAGCTCGCTCCCACAGTGTCCCGGGCTTAACTGACCGGCATTAGCCTCTGGAGAGCCGCTTTTTTTCAGGACTGTCGCGCCCTAAAAACCTTTATCAAAGCGGAATGAGGCGCCGTAGGCAGAGTCCGGTAAATGGCTGGCGCCATCGTCCCGTAACCGCGAACGGAAAGTACCGCTCTGTGGCTGGGTACGATACAAGCCGCGTTTTTGCAGTTCAGGAATGATCAGTTCAACGAAGTCCTCAAGGCTGCCCGGGCTGATCAGCGGGTTGAGCATGTAGCCGCTGGTGCCGGAAATACGGGCGTGCTCTTCGATCCGATCGGCCACTTGTTGCGGCGTTCCCACCAGAATCAGATCACTGCCCCGGGTGACATTGGCAAAGCGCTGTTTGACATCGCCAGCGGTCAAGGGCTTGCCACTGCCATCAGGACGCATCACGTAGGAAGTCATGCCTTCGGTGTGAGTGGACAACGCGTCGCTGTCCGCGTAGCGGCTGATGTCGATACCGGTATCACCGGCATAACTCACCAGTTGCGCCTGCAAGTGATAGTTGCTTTGCAGTTCGTCATATTTGCGTTGGGCTTCGATCTCGGTCCTGGCCGTGACGATGCGAAGTACCGTCAGTGATTTGACATCCCCGGCATGACGCCCCCGTGCCCTGGCCTGCGTCCATATATCTTCCAATCCCTGGCGAATCTCCAGCGGGTTGGACTTGGCGATGAAAATCAGTTCGGCGTGCTTGGCCGCAAACTCGCGGCCGCGGCCTGACCAACCGGCCTGGATCAGCAAGGGTGTGCGTTGCGGTGACGGGGACGTCAAATGCGGCCCGGCCACCCGATAATGCTCGCCAACATGATTGATCGGTCGCACGCGATCGCCCTTGGCATAGACCTGGCGAGACTTGTCGGCAACCACGGCATCGTTTGCCCAGCTGCCTTCCCAGAGTTTGTAGACCACATCGAGAAATTCGTCTGCGCGTTCATAGCGATCATCGTGCTTGATCATCTGCTCCAGGCCGAAGTTGCGAGCGGCGCTGGTCAGGTAGGAGGTGACGATGTTCCAGCCGACCCGGCCATTGGTCAGGTGGTCCAGCGTGCTGAAGCGCCGGGCGTGGGTGAAAGGATGCTCGTAACTGGTGGTGACAGTGACGCCGAAGGCGAGGTTTTCCGTCACGGCGGCCAATGCCGGGATGATCATCAACGGGTCGTTGGCCGGTGCTTCCACCGCCCACTTCATGGCCGCGTCGGCATTACCGCCAAACACATCGTAGAAACCCAGCACATCACCAAAAAACAGCATGTCGAGATGAGCCTGGTCGGCGATGCGTGCCAGGTTCGACCAGTAGCCCAGCGAGTTGATGGTCAGTCGCTCGTCAGCCGGGTGCGTCCAGAGGCTCGGCGCGCCGCCACAGCCAACGCTGGCTTGCTCGTATAACGCAAACAACAGAGGTTTTGGATCGGACATCGTAGTACCTGTAAAAAGTCATTAAACGGACGGGTCAGCGCTGATGCTTGAAACCTTTGCCGTAGTGGCGTTCAAGACGGTGCTGTATCAACTCCAGTCCAATGGACAGCAGCCAATAGATAACGGCTGCGGTGGTGAGCATTTCGATGTAGCGATAAGACGAGCGACCGTACGACTGCGCCAGGAACATCACTTCCCAGACCCCCATCACCGATATCAACGATGAGTCCTTGAGCATTGAAATGAACTGACTGGTTGTCGGGGGAATGATCGTGCGCATGGCTTGCGGCAGGACGATGTGCAGGAACGTTGCCGCCGGCCCCAGCCCCAGAGCCATCGCCGCTTCGCGCTGTCCGGGTGCTACAGCCATGATGCCGGCACGAAAAATCTCGCTGAGGTAGGCACCGTAATTGAGCGACAGCGCAATGATTCCCGCGCTGATGGCGCCCGGCACGACACCCAACTGCGGCAGCCCCAGGTAGATCAGCAGGATCTGGATCAACAGTGGAGTACCGCGAAAGAAAGACGCATAGAAACTGGCAACGCCGAAAGCCACTGCACTGCGAGACAGGCGCGCCAGTGCCGTCACGAAGCCAAGGAGCAACGAAAGCCAGATCGAACAGAAGCACAGGAACAGTGTCAGCGCGGCGCCTTGCAAGAAACCGTCAGGCCCCAAATACAAGCCGACCAGGTTGGGCAGTTTCTGCACAATGATCGAGAACTTCAGATCGAAGCTCATGAAAAACATGACGCACAGGCCAAACAGCACTGCCCAGGTCAAATACAGGCGAGTGCGAAAACCAGGTAACGGGCTGAAACGACGCGTCTCGGTTTCGGGGGCGACAGCCGTCTTGGCCGGGTGTGGATTGAGGGCTGTCATTGGCTGATATCGGCACCGATCCACTTCTGTGAAATCTTGCTTAATGTGCCGTCGGCCTTGAGCTGGGTGACAACCTCAGTGACTTTGGCATTCCATTGCGGATCACCCTTTTCGATCGCTACCACATTGGGCTCTGCATACAGCGTGTCGCCGGCAATTTTAAAGCGAGGATCCTGGGCGATGCGTTCGCGAGCAGTGATGAGGTTGGTGACCATGGCATCCAGGCGCACGCCCGTGCCCAAGGCCAGATCCTGGAAAGCTACCGTTTCGTTGTCGTATGGCGCGATCTGGACGCTTTCGAATGGATAGCTCAACGGCTTGTCCTCGGCGCCCTCAATCACCAGATCCTTGTTCAAATAGGCTTCATAGGTCGACGCACTGATCACGCCGACTTTTTTACCTGACAGATCCTTGCCCGTGACGATGTTCTTGTCTTTGGCATTGACCACGATCACGGCCGGTGACTGGTAATACTCCACCGGAAAGTCGAACACTTCGGCCCGTGCCTTGCTCGGGGTCATCGAGCAGACGCAGATGTCATATCGTCCGTTCCAGCGGCCGGCAGCTATGACATCCCAAGACGGTGTCTGCAACTTCAGCTTCACCCCTAGCCGTTGCGCAACGGCCTTGGCGACATCGACGTCAAACCCGTCCAGTTGGTTCTGTTCATTGAGAAAGGAGAATGGCGGATAGCTTTCCATCAGAACGCCGGTCAGCTCCCCGCTCCTGGTTACGCGATCCAGAGTTGCGCCCGCCAAAGCCGTCGAGCAGGTAGCCAGTAATGCCAAGCCAAAAGGTAAAAGCGCCTTAGTTTTCACAGACAAGTGCTCCAATCGATTCAAAATACTGAATAGATTAAAACGCACTATAAAAATAGTTTGTACTAGCTTTATGGAATATAAGACTGCGTTCAAGCTATATTGGATCAAGCGGTTCAGGTGCTTGAACCGCTGACTCTTGGTGGCAAGCAACACCCCGACAGATCCGGTCCGGGCGTTGCCCTTTGCTCAGCGATAGCAATCGAGCAGGCGTGCGGCGACTTCCTTCAACTGCGCGTCGGCCAGACGGTTGATCCCGGCAGCACGCTTGCGCCCGCCCCCCGTGGGAAACTGCCGGCAGAAGGCATCCGCCGCCAGCCCGGCCTCTTCCGGTACCCGCAGGCTGAACGCCCAGTCACCGTCCGCCCTGGCGCTGAGCAAGCCGATTGCCTTGCGCGGCGCACCGGCCGCCAGTTGGTTGGCCAGCACACCACTGACCCGCCGCGCCCAGGGTTGCGCGGGCAGGCGGTACAGCTGCGCGCCCCGTCCCTCGTGCCAGGGTTCAAGGCCTGCGGCTGCAGCCATGTCGGCGGCGTGGCCGGTGCGCAGGGTGGTGAAGCTTGTGCTGTGGCGGATGAAGTCCAGCGGGTCGTGGTAAGGCAGCAGCTCGGCGGCCAACGCCAGCGGCTCGAAGTGCAGGTCCGACAGGCTGTCGCCATAGGCGTTGTAGTTGAGCAGCAGGCCCAGTTCCTCCAGGGCCTGCACTTCATCGTCGGCCAGGCCATGCTGCGCCGCCAGCACCCGGGCCGGGCCGGCCAGGCCGTCACCAAAGGCAGCCGCCACCGCCCAGCGGTGATGACGCCCGTCCAGGTAGGTGTTGACCAGCAGGCTGGTACACACCTGGGCGGCCGTGTCGATGAAGGACTCGAATGCCGGATGCCGCGGCAGTTCGCCGGCAAAGTGGTGGTCGAAGTAACGTACCCGGGCGCCGGCGTCGAGC
Organism: Pseudomonas jessenii; assembly: GCF_002236115.1. GTDB lineage: Bacteria > Pseudomonadota > Gammaproteobacteria > Pseudomonadales > Pseudomonadaceae > Aquipseudomonas > Aquipseudomonas jessenii. The sequence continues at coordinate 59,974 of NZ_NIWT01000008.1, forward strand.
AGGCGCCGGGTGGCCTCGCGGTTCTGCTCGTGGGCCACGTCCAGCACGGTGACCCGCTCGCCGGGCCCGGCCTGGACCCGGCGCAACAACTCGATGTCGCGCTTGACCCCGCTGACCAGGCGCACCTGCGGATCCAGTTCGCCAGCCAGGCGCAACTGCTGCAGGGCGCACAGACCGTCGGCATCGCCGTTGAAGGCGCAGTGATCGATTGTGTTCATCTGCCCTGCTCCTCAGTACATGACTTCGCCGCCGTTGGCATCGAGTTGCGCGCCATTGATCGCACTGGCGTAGTCCGATGCCAGAAACAACGCAGCGCGGGCGCACTCCTCGTCGCTGCGCATGCGCCCGCCAGGGATGCCGGCACTGAACTCGGCGCGCACCTGTTCTTCGCTGACACCCCGGGCGGCAGCGCTCTGGCGTACCAGGGCCTGCACCGGCTCGCCCCACATCCAGCCACAGGCCAGAGCGTTGACCCGCAAACCGTGGGCCGCCTGCTCGCTGGCCAGGTAACGCACGCTGGCTGCCAGGGCGCTTTTCGACGCGGCATAGGCCGCGCCACCCTGATACGGTTTACGCACGCCCAGGGTGTTGATCATGACGATCGCCCCCGCGCCCTGCGCGCGCATTGGCGCCAGCACCGCGCGGCTCATGTTCAGCGAGCCCAGCAGGTTGACCTCCAGGGCCTCGCGCAGCGGGTCGTTGTCCGCCTCGTCCACCGCCTGGAAACCGCCATGGGAAAAGGCGCTGTTGATCAGCGCATCGATACGGCCGAATTGCTCGAGGGTGACTTCGGCGAAACGATTGCACGCCTGCACATCGGTGATATCGGTGGCCACGCACAGCACTTCGCAATGCCCGGCGACCGCCTTGATGCGCTGTTGTGCCTCAAGCAGGCGGCCCATGTCGCGGGCGCCGATGGCCACGGCCCGCGCCCCTTCACGCGCGGCCTCCAGGGCCAGTTTGATACCCAGCCCGGGGCCGACGCCCGAGACCATCACGACTTTGTCTTTAAGCAGCATGGGATGAATCCTCTTATTGTTATGGGGCAGGCTCAGGCGCTCAGATGCCGGGCGCGGTACTCGGCGTAGTCACGCTGCAGCAGCGCGTCGCTGAGGCCGAACTGGTCAGGGCTGTAGTGATGGGCAGCGCGTTTTTCCCGGCCATTGACGGACAACCATTGGCCCATCTCTGCCTGAACCTTTGCCGTGCATTCAAGGCCGGCGAAGCGATAGATGCGCTCGACCACGGCCTGGGGCGCGGCCAGGGTGTCTTCGAACTGCACATCGAGAAAGCGCCCGGCCGGCATGCCCTCGCGCACCGCCATGGCATGGCGCAAGGCCCGCGCCATGCGCTGGTTCCACTGTTCGCCGACGGCTTGGGCATCGGCCTGGTCGCTGTACAGCTGCCAAAGGGTATGGATGAAGCTGGCCAGCGAGGGAATGGTCCTGGCCGGTTCGCGATGGGTGAGCACCACCTGCGCACCGGGGAACACTTCGAACAACAGCTCCAGGGTATGCAGGTGCTGCGGGCTCTTGAGCAACCAGCGCCGGCCGGGGGCGATGCCACGACGTGCCTGCTGCCATTGCAGGAACTGCAGGGAGCGCTTGAGGTAACGGTAGACCTGGGTCTGGTCCTGACGGTCGAGCCAGGCGGTGTAGCTGGGGACGTTGACGTAGGAGTCCATGGCGCATAGGAACGAGTGCTCCATCAGCATGAACTCTTCGTCGGGCTGCTCGGCGTCCAGTGGGTGAATGGCCAGCAGTTGCGGAAGGAACTCGACCATCGCCGCCACTTCGGCGCGCGCCCGACCTAGGCGCTGCAACGGCTGCTCCAGGGTCTCCCCGTCGAGTGGCGCCGGGTAGCGGGTTTCCCACCACTGCGCCTTGCTGAACTGCGGGTCCACCGCCAGGGTGCGTTGCAGCAGCGTGGTGCCGGTGCGTGGCAGGCCGACGATCACCAGTGGGTCGTTGATTTCCAGCTCGAGGATTTGTGGGTAACGCCGACAGTGATCCTCGATGATCAGACGGTTGACCAGTTGCGCCAACAGTTTCTCACGCAACAGTCCGCGCCCCGACACGGATAGCCGCGCTTCTTTTTCCAGGGCGTCAGCCAGCACCACCAGGCCCTGGCGAAAATCGCCGGGGCCGAAATCGTCGAGGCCGCCCGCACGTACGCAAGCTTCAGCCAGCAAGGTATCCAGGGCGAAGTCATTGGCACTCATCGCACAAGCTCCTTCAGATCATTGAGTTTGACCACGCGTGTCGTTGGCTGTACCGGCTGCTTTGCTCCCACCCATCGCAGGCAGAGGGTGCCATGGGGATGGCCGGCAGTTTCCAGCCAGTTCGCCAGACCGGGGTCAACGCAGCAGAGGATCATGCGCAAGCGGCCATTCGCCTCCAGTTGCGCCGACTGTTTGTTCAGACAGATACGGTGGTAGCGGTAGTCGAGCGACTCCATCCAGTAGTTGTTGATCTGCACATTCCAGAAATCGCAGTCGGGCACCTGATCGACCTCGATCAGCAATGCCTCGTCATCCGCCAGAGCCCAGTAGGAGTGGTAATAGAAAATGTTCGGGTCGCCCCCCACCGACTGGCACAGTGCCTGGTCGGCGGCGGGCAGTTGATTGGTGTGCTTCTGATAACCCTGAGCCCAGTCGGCGAACAACCGCGCGGTGTTCTCGACGAAACTTCCCACCCGCTGCAGGCTTTGTTGCAAGCGCGGTGCATTCAGCGGTTCGGGTGTCTGGCGGGCATTGAGGCGTTCAATGCGCAGTTGCGCCGGCTGCTCGCTGCTACGGTCCAGAAAGGTTTGGCGGACAATCAAGGCATTGCTCTGCGGTTCGAGCCGCAGCCAGTTACCGATGCCGGGTGGATGCTGGCTGAGGATGATTTCGAAGTTGCCTTCGGCATCCGACTGCAACATGCCTGCATCGAGAAAACCGGTCTGGATCATCTTGCCATCCGTCTCGTAGCCCCCCTTCTGGGAACCGAAACTGAGGTAGGCAACACTGCCGCGCTGGCCGCTGACCCGATACTCGTGCGCGCCGTTGAGGCGCGCATAGCTATACAGATTATCGGGGTTGTCGGCGCCAATTTTCGCGGTTTCATGGGAGGGGGTGATGAAGCCCGGGAAGTCCGGATCGGCAAATTCCAGGTGCATTTCCAGTGCAATGCGCAGCAAACGCGTGAGATAGCGAAATCCTTCGGCGCGGGTCTGCACATCGGCCGGAGCCTCGGCGCGCAATATTTGCTCGCCGCTACGCCGCAGTTGCTCGCAGAAGAGGTTCCAGCTTTCGCCGCTGAGCACCTCCTGATCAATCCTGTCTGTAACCATGTCGGTCTCCTCTGTTGGCGGAAAGCCCGCCGCTGCCAGTGACCTTAGGGAGCACCCCCTTGCCGATTCTTCGTCCAAGCGGACTAAATCGCCTGCTAGTCCGCACGGACGAGGAGCCGTGCGCCGTGAGCGGCGAGGATCGCGCCTGAGCCCATGGCTTACTTCCCGCCGCAGTTCGTGGCGCGCAGTCATCCTCAGAGGAGTTACCCATGACCGCAGAGAAAAATCTGGTTCGTTCAGTGACCGTGGACATCGCCGCACCGGCCGAATTTGTCTGGTCTGTACTGATCGACCTGGTGCGTTATCCGCAGTGGAACCCCTACACCGTCAAGGTCGAGTCCAGCTTGCGACTGGGCGAACCGGTCAATCTGTTTCTGCCCGATCCGGGACGACCTGGTGAACTGCTGCACGTGATCGAGTACCTGGCTGACTTCGAACCCCACCGGTTACTCGCCTGGGAGATGTATGCCAACGCCGACAATCCCGACGCTGCCCGTCGCGAGCAGCACATCGAGCCCACCGGCGCGGCCAGTTGCCGCTACCACACCACCGACCAGTTCCTCGGCGCCACCGCCGACCAGGTCATGACCGATCATGGCGCTTGGGTCAAACAAGGGTTCGATGCCGTTGCCCACGCCCTCAAGATCCGTGTCGAGACGCTGTACGCGTCCGTCGCGTGACCTGCAGCTGCCGGCGCCTCTTCGTCCAAGCAGACGAAGAAGTGCCGGCGGTGCTTTACCTACCGTGGTGTTCAGCCGGCGCCAATCCCGGCAGAACTCGAGGAGGTATTCGATGTTGACTCATCTGCAATGGCTGGAAGCGGAAAGCATCCAGATCATCCGTGAAGTGGTGGCCGAGTGTGAAAACCCGGTGATGCTCTACTCCATCGGCAAGGACAGCGCGGTCATGCTGCACTTGGCGATGAAAGCCTTCGCCCCGGGCAAGCCGCCCTTCCCCCTGCTGCACGTGGACACCACCTGGAAGTTTCGCGAAATGATCGCCTTTCGCGACCAGACCGCCGAACGCCTGGGCCTGGAACTGCTGGTGCACATCAACCCCGAAGGCGTGGAAAAGGCCATCGACCCTTTCATCCACGGCTCGGCCTTGCACACCGATGTGTGGAAGACCCAGGGCCTGAAGCAGGCCCTGGACCACTACGGTTTCGATGCCGCGTTCGGCGGCGCCCGGCGCGACGAGGAAAAGTCGCGGGCCAAGGAGCGGGTGTTTTCGCTGCGCTCCGAGCAGCACCGCTGGGACCCCAAGCAGCAGCGCCCGGAGCTCTGGCACCTGTACAACACACGCAAGCGCAAGGGTGAAAGCCTGCGGGTGTTCCCGCTGTCGAACTGGACCGAGCTGGACATCTGGCAATACATCTACCTGGAACAGATCCCCATCGTGCCCTTGTACTTCGCCAAGGAGCGCCCGGTGGTACGCCGTGACGGCACGCTGATCATGGTCGACGACGAGCGCCTGCCGCTGCTGCCGGGAGAAACCCCGGAACTGCGCAAGGTGCGCTTCCGCACCCTGGGCTGCTACCCGTTGACCGGCGCCATCGACAGTGACGCCGACAACCTGCCGGCGATCATCGGCGAAATGCTGGTCAGCCGCACCTCGGAACGCCAGGGCCGCCTGATCGACAGCGACTCGGCGGGCTCCATGGAGAAGAAAAAACAAGAGGGGTATTTCTGATGAACGCAATCACCGACGCACGCAATGGCGACTTGACGCCCTACCTGCAACAACAGCAGAACAAGCAGCTGCTGCGCTTCATCACCTGTGGCAGTGTCGACGACGGCAAGAGCACCCTGATCGGCCGACTGCTGTATGAATCCAAGGTATTGTTCGAGGACCAGCTTGGCCAGCTCGAAGCCGACTCGAAAAAGCTCGGCACCCAGGGTGACGAACTGGATTTCGCCCTGCTGGTCGACGGCCTGAGCGCCGAGCGCGAGCAAGGCATCACCATCGATGTGGCTTATCGCTTCTTTGCCACCGACAAGCGCAAGTTCATCGTCGCCGACACCCCCGGCCACGAACAGTACACCCGCAACATGGTCACCGGCGCGTCCACCGCCGACCTGGCGGTGATCCTCATCGACGCCCGCCAGGGCTTGCTGACCCAGACCCGCCGGCACAGTTACCTGGTGTCGCTGCTGGGCATCCGCAAGGTGGTGGTGGCAATCAACAAGCTCGACCTGGTGGACTATTCCCAGGCGGTGTTCGAGCGCATCGAAGCCGAGTATCGCGCCTTCGCCGCACAGATCGGCCTGCAGGATATCCAGTGCATCCCGCTGTCGGCGCTGCGCGGCGACAACATGCTCCAGGCCAGCCCCAACACGCCCTGGTACCAGGGCCCGAGCCTGCTTGCCTACCTTGAAGACGTACCGCTGGAGCAGGACCGGCAGAGCCAGGCGGCGTTCCGTCTGCCGGTGCAGTGGGTGAACCGGCCGAACCTGGATTTTCGTGGCTATTGCGGCAACGTCGTGGCCGGCAGCGTGCGCGTCGGCGAGCGCATCCGCGTGCTGCCCTCGGGCCAGCAGAGCGAGATCACCGGCATCCTTGGCAGCGCCGGGGAGCAGCAGCAAGCCCTGTGCGGCCAGGCCGTGACCCTGACCCTCAAGGACGAGATCGATATCAGCCGCGGCGACCTGATCGCCCTGGCCGACACCCCGCCGGCGGTGGCCGACCAGTTCGAAGCGACCCTGGTCTGGATGGACGAACAACCCCTGCTGCCGGGGCGCCCGTACCTGATGAAGATCGGTTGCCGCACCGTCGGCATGAGCTGCGCCAACCTCAAGCACCGGGTCGATGTGAATAGCCTCGAGCACCTGGCGGCCAAGACCCTGGAGCTGAACGGCATTGGCGTATGCAACCTGCACCTGGACCGGCCCATCGCCTTCGATGCTTATGCCGACAACCGCGATACCGGGGGCTTTATCGTTATCGACCGCCTGAGCAATCGCACGGTCGGTGCCGGCATGCTGCACTTCGCCTTGCGTCGTGCGCAGAACGTGCACTGGCAGGCCATCGACGTCAACCGCGAGGCTCACGCCGCGCTCAAGGGCCAGTCGCCACGGGTGCTGTGGTTTACCGGTTTGTCCGGCGCGGGTAAATCGACCATCGCCAACCTGGTCGAGCGCAAGCTGCATGCCCTGGGCCGGCACACCTATCTGCTCGACGGCGACAACGTGCGCCACGGCCTGAACCGCGACCTGGGCTTTACCGAAGCCGACCGGGTGGAAAACATCCGCCGGGTCGCGGAGGTGGCCAGGCTGATGCTCGATGCCGGACTGATCACCCTGGTCTCGTTCATCTCGCCGTTCCGGGCCGAGCGTGACATGGCCCGCAGCCTGGCCGGTGACGGCAACTTCCTCGAGATCTTCATCGATGCGCCGCTGGCCCTGGCCGAGCAGCGCGACCCCAAGGGCCTGTACCTCAAAGCCCGGCGCGGTGAGCTGAAGAACTTCACCGGCATCGACTCGCCCTACCAGCCGCCAGTGGCGCCGGATATCCATATCGACACCCGGCACGAGTCTGCCGAGGCCGCCGCCGAACGCATAGTCGAAGCCCTGCTGGCGCTGTAAGAGCTACCGGGCGCAGCCTGCCCCTTGGGCATGCGCTGCGCCCGTCAGTGCCTAGGCCAAACGGACGATTTTGCCGCCATGACCCCGGTCGATACTCGCCCATGACAACACGCAGCCAAAGAGGCGCGCATGACCCTGCCCTTTTCCACCTGCCCGGACCTGCACGCCAGCATCGACATCCCCTCTGCCGAGCTCAGCAACCTGCTCGGGTTGGTCTACCACGGCACGCTGGAGCCCACGCCCTGGGCCAGTTTGCTGGAAGCCCTGCGCCAGCGATTCGACGCCAGCTTCTTCACCCTGGTGCTGCGCAACCCCGACCATGAACGCCCCGGGCTGATCGTCAATGCCTCGGTGCATGGCGCGCTGTTGCCCGGCGAGCCCTCTTACAGCGAACACTTCTATTCGATCTGCCCGTTCCTCGACTGGCCCGCGGACCAGGTGGCCAGTGCCGACCAGGTGCTGGGCACGGAGGCCTGGCTGGCCCATGATTTCTACCGCAACTACCTGCACCCCCTGGACCTGCGCGATGTGCTGGTGGCCAACATGCGCACCGCCGCCGGCATGCACTGCGCGCTGTTCGCCTGCCGCGACCACGCCAGCGAAGCGTTCACCCCGGCGCAGATCAACCTGATCCGCCTGTTGCTGCCGCACCTGCAACAGGCGGTGGACCTGCACTCGGCGGTGGATCAACTGGATGCCGAACGCCAGCTCTACGCGGCAACCATCGACCGCCTGATGGTGGGCACGGCCATCCTCGACGAGAACGGCCGGATGATGCGCTGCAACCGTGCCGCCCAGCGCCTGTTCGACAGCCATGACGGTCTGGAGTGCAAGCACGACAAGCTCTGTGCCTTCGCCAACCATGAGAACCGCACACTGCAGCAGGCCATCCAGGCCGTGTTGAAACAACGCCCCCGCGGCCTCGACGACCTGCAAGTCCTGACCCTGTCGCGGCCCAGCGGTGAGATGCCGCTGAACCTGCTGCTGCGCCCGATTGCCATGAACTACCAGACCCACAACAGCGCCCGACGCCCGGCAGTGGTGGTGTTCATCCGCGATCCCGCCGACTCGCCACAAGCCTCGCGTGACCTGCTGCGTAGCCTGTTCCAACTGACCCGCACGGAAACCGAAGTGGCCATGCTGGTCATGGACGGCCAGACCCTCGATGAGACAGCCGAGTCACTCGGGGTTTCGCGCAACACCGTGCGCGCTCACTTGCGCGGTGTATTCGCCAAGACTGGCGCCACGCGCCAGGCGCAACTGGTCAAGACCTTGCTCAATAGCGTGGCGTCGTTGGGGTAGCTATCTTCATAAACTCAACCGCGCACCAGGTAGGCCCCCGGGGGAACCCGATGTCGCAGCTTCTTGCATTTGCCGGGTGCGGGCTGATGCCCCGCCGGGCGATCAGGAAACCAGATTCGGCATTTGCCCGGACGCGGCATATGGCCGCGGGGAATCTCGACCTCAGCGTACGCCCGCTCTGGCTCGACATTAGTCATTTGTAATTTTCCTTCGGGCCCGGCTCTGCCAGCCGACGGCGCATCCAGCCCCCGATATGCCTCTGCGCGAGCCAAGTTGCCAGCGTCGTTCCCAGTGTCCGGAGTGGATTGTTCAGCAACGGCCATTTCCGCTTCGCGACGCCTTTGGGCCTCCTCCTCCAGCCCCTTCTGTACTGCGACCAAGTCCTCTTTTGCATTGGGTGGGGTACCCGAAGACTGGGCCTGCTGCGCCGCCTGGATCAATTGGAAGTTGCGGTTGCGTAGCTCGACGTTGCGACCAACCCGTATGTTCGAGCGCGCCGCCAGGGTTTCAGCCTGCTGGTACTGCCCCTGCTGAAGGCGCAACACACCCAGGTAATGCAACGTCGCGGGATTGTTCGGCTGGATATGCAGGGCACGCTCCAGCGTGGCGGCGGCCTGGTCCAGTTGGCCATTTTCATACTGGCGCGAGGCGGTTTCGATCAAGGTGGTTGATGCGCTGTTACTCTGCGCCGGCGCGCTTCGTTCGGCAGCAACCGAACAAAGCGACGGGACAGCGCAGAACACCAGGATGAGGCCCGGCAGAAAACTCTTGGTTGGCATCAGGGGGCGGACTCGACTGAATTCAAACGGCACTGCCGTAAAACAGGCCACAACGCTGCTCGGCATTTGCGAAACAGGGCCGCTATTGACCTGGCCAATACCCTGAAGTTCCTGCTGCAACGACCGTTGCGACCAGTACCATTTTTTACCACCCCAACATCCAGGCACGATCTGTTGCTGTTCTTCACGCAGGGCGCAAAACGGACAAGAGCCGTCGTTCAGGACAGTACAAACGGCTGACTTTTCACTCTGGCGAAGAAGAGTGAATGAGATATCTTGTCGAGCTGTCGATACGCTCAACATTCCAAGGAAGCCAATGCTCAGTTCACTCGTATCAAATGGTCAGCCACAAACGCCTGACCGGTTAGAACTGATGGCCCCCTGGTGGAGTTTTACGAAAACAGTCCTGGCTGCGACAGCCCTGTCGTTGGTACGTGACGGGCTCATCGGACTGGACGACCCAATTTCTGATCAGCCTTTCACGTTACGCCAGCTACTGCGGCATGAAGCAGGCCTGGCCGATTACGGTGAACTTGCGGAGTACCACGCCGCTGTTACGAACAGTGAGCCAGCCTGGTCGGCAGATGAAATGATGCAACGCCTTGACGGTGCTCGACTTCGATGCAATCCCGGAACCGATTGGCATTACTCGAATGTTGGCTACTTGCTCATCGGCAGGCTTATTGAACGGCTAACTGATCTGACGCTTGATGATGCGGTGACTCAACGTGCACTTACTCCTCTGGGCCTGTCGAACGTTCGCTTTGCTAAAACGCGAGCAGACTTACAAAAGACCCATCTTGGAAGCACCTCGAATTATGACCCCGCGTGGGTCTATCATGGCTTGCTGATCGGCCCAATTTCCCAAGCAGCGCTATTTCTGGATCGACTCCTCTGCGGTGAACTGCTCTCCACGGGCTTGCTCCAGGAAATGCAGACAGCACGAACATTGGGCGGCCCGATTCCCGGGCGCCCATGGATCATTCCGGGCTATGGCCTAGGTGTGATGCAAGGGTCGATTGACGGCGGACATTCCCTATGCGGGCACACAGGCTGCGGGCCAGGCAGTGTCATTGCTGTCTACCGTATCCGCGACGGCGACGCATCGGCTTGTTGCGCTGTTTTTGAAGCGGGTGCCAGTGAAGGTGCCGTCGAAGCCATCGCTGTGAGACAGCTGATGCAAGTTATGCGCGGTGGCTGAAGACGGCTAAGTCCTTTTGGCGTCGACCTCATGATTCGCCGGATGACCGCTTCACGCCCTGAGGAAGTCAGTCAACCAAAAATCGTCAGGCGTATTCAACGGAACATTCCATTTAAGAGTTTTCTGCCTCGGGCGCACGGAAGGCCTTACTGTAATAGCCGGACTGGTCGAAACAGCAAACCTGCTTCTTGCCGGTTGCAAGCATATCGCAGGCATCACCAATTCGCTTTTCGCGCGTCTTGAGTTGCTTGGCTGAAGTAATCCAGTGGATCCAGTCTACTCGTGCGATGGTCGTTGTATTATTCCAAACTTTACGAGCCTCAGGAGTGGCTGCCAGTGCCTCCTCAAAGTCTGCCGGGATGTCAGGCTCGGGTTCCTTTTTCACGGGGGTTAGCTCGAGTGTAACGATATCCCCAACGGCCACACCTGCGGCGTCGAGTAACTCGCTACTTACCTTCAGCCAATGGCTCAGCTGACCATCGGGCTCAAGGGTTGCCTGGAAATGGTGCCCATTGATTGTGCCTTCAACTGTCGTCCTTCCTCGCCTCGGAAGCGGTTCACTCGCGTCTCTTGGCAGTACTGCGAACGCCCAGGACATATCATTACCGGGCTTTGCCGGACGAAGAAGCTTTGCTTCGAATCGGGATTTCACATCGATTATTGTCATTGCCACTCCTCCAACTAATACGCCTGACTACTTTCTGGCAACATCACTGTAGCGTTCAAATGCGACATTGATGACGCCAAGATGAGCGCTTAGTTATCCATCACCTCGTCCAGTGCCTTCTCGAGGGTGCTGACCGTGCGCTCGATATTGTGCAGCTTTTCGAGTCCGAACAATCCGATGCGAAAGGTCTGGAAATCGGCCGGCTCGTCGCATTGCAACGGCACTCCGGCGGCGATCTGCAGGCCGAGGCTGGCAAATTTCTTACCGCTCTTGATGTCGGCATCATCGGTGTAGCTCACCACTACGCCAGGAGCCTGAAAACCGGCTGCGGCCACGCTTTTGATGCCTTTGCCGGTCAACATTGCGCGCACCCGATCGCCCAGAGCCTGTTGTTCGCCGCGGACCTTGTCGAAACCGTAGGCTTGCGTCTCTTTCATCACTTCGTTGAATCGCGCGAGGGAATCGCTGGGCATGGTCGCATGGTAGGCATGTCCGCCCTGTTCGTAGGCCTGCATGATCTGAAGCCACTTTTTCAGGTCGCAGGCGAAGCTGCTGCTATGCGTCTGTTCGATGCGCTCGAGGGCCAAAGCACTGAGCATCACCAGGGCGCAGCACGGGGAGGCGCTCCAGCCTTTCTGCGGTGCGCTGATCAGCAGGTCGACTGCGCATTTGTGCATATCAACCCAAATCGTGCCTGAGGCGATGCAGTCCAGCACGAACAGGCCACCCACCGCATGCACCGCGTCGCCAACGGCCCGCAGGTACTCGTCGGGCAGGATAATCCCTGATGAGGTTTCAACGTGGGGGGCGAAGACAATCTGCGGCTTCTGCGCCGCAATGGCTGCCAGCACTTCGTCCAGAGGGGGTGGAGCGTAGGCAGCCTGGCGACCCGTGTCGACCGGTCGGGCTTTGAGCACCGTGGTGGCCGCCGGGATGTTGCCCATCTCAAGGATCTGGCTCCAGCGATAACTGAACCAGCCGTTGCGTATCACCAGGCATTGCTGGCCGGTGGCAAACTGTCGTGCCACCGCTTCCATGCCGAATGTGCCGCTGCCCGGGACCACCGCAACAGCCTGGGCGTTGTAGACCTGTTTCAGGGTCTTGGAAATGTTCTTCATCACGCCTTGAAATGACTGCGACATGTGGTTGAGCGAGCGGTCGGTGTAGACCACTGAGTACTCGACCAGCCCCTCGGGATCGATACTGGGATAGAGCTTTGACATGGGTGACTCCTTTGGCAGGGATCTCAGTGGTATCGACCCTGCCCTAAGCCTTGGCAAATGACAAGATTGCTCGGGATTGAATTGCGACTTCTGTCGAGCGGCTGGCAGGTCGCTGCTGAGTTGTGGGAAGGGGGGCTTAAAGGTTCAAAAGTGTTTGAAACCCCAAGGGGAATTCATTTTTGGACATTGCGGTTGGGCGGTAGCCGGATCGATACGCCGCTCGCGCCTAGCACATGGGGCCTAGGCGCTGCGCCGATAAGGATGCTCCCGGTCTATAGAGCCCGGGGAGATTCAATTTGTTGAGAAGTGTCGACTATTTGGACGCAGTATCCATATAAGACTTTACCGCCGCGAGCCCAGGTTGACCTTCCACTGTTTGAACATCAAGCAACGTTCTATCAAGCCATTCGGGATGGGCACTCAGCCATTTTTTTACCGCAGAGCGTGGGTCAAGGCCACCATTGATCACGTAGTCCATCATGGTGTTTTCGGCATCGATGGAAAACTCCAGATTTTTCAGGAGTTGGCCCACGTTAGGGCATTCCTCCAGATATCCCGTACGCACGTCGGTCCGCACCGACGATGCGCCGAAATTTTCTCCGTAGTACTTGTCGCCACCTGACAAATATTCCAGTTCAATATTCTTGTTCATTGGGTGAGGAGCCCAGCCCAGAAACACAATCCAGTCGTTCTTTCTGATTTGCCTGCCGACTTGTGTCAGCATGCCCTTCTCACTGGACTCAACCAGGCTCCAGCTACCCAGGTTATACGCGTTATCCGCGATGAGGTTCTGGATCGGTTTGTTTCCGCCTGGCTCTACTCCATAGATTTTCCCGCCAAACTTTGACTTGTAAGTGTCCAGGTCAGCATAGCTTTTTACACCTTGCTCATAGACGTATCGCGGAACCGCCAAGGTAAATTTTGCGCCCGTGAGGTTCACTCGCACTGTCTGAATCGACTTGTTGTTGTAGTAAGGCTGAGCCGCCTCGATCAATGCGGGATCCCATGTTCCGAGGAACACGTCGATACTCTTGCCTTCCATCGCCTTGTAGGCAATTCCCGTCGATAACGTTATGACTTTTGGGGCGTAGCCCAGTCCTTCCAATACTGCTGTGGTCAAAGACGTCGTCAACGTGATGTCGGTCCATCCCACCTCTGCGAACTGAGGCGCGCGACACCCCACAGGGTCCGCGGCGCCGGCAATCCCCTGGAATGTCATCAACAGCACGGCACAACCGATAGCACTGCTTTTCATACCGGATCCCCTTGCGTTCTCTTGTTTTTTGGAGAATCCAGTGATAACTTTTTTTTCATTGAGTGTCCAATGAAAAAAGAGAGCCCCCCATGCCAAAGGTCGGAATGCAGGAAATCAGAAGGAAGCAGCTCGTTGAGGCGACGCTCACCCTCATTGGTGAGCAAGGCATGGCGGGTACCAGCATGGCTCAGGTCAGCGCCCGTGCGGGGTTGGCCAACGGCATCGTCCACCACTATTTCTCGGACAAGAATGCTTTGCTTGAAGCCACCTTGAGAGAGCTGAACAAACGCATAAATGCCGAGATCTTTGCGCGCCTGCGGAAGTCCGCAACACCCGCTGAGCGTGTTCTCGCGTTTGTGGACGGGAACGTCAGTGCCTTGAACCTGACGCGAGACAATGTTGCGGCCTGGCTCGCTTTCTGGGCCCAGGTACCGCAGTCCCCCAAACTGCAGCGGGTACAGAACATCGTTGCGCGCAGGAGCCACTCCTTACTTTTCCATGCCTTGTCAAAAAGCATGGACAAGGCAATAGCCCATTCCAAGGCGCAAATGATCGCGATCTTCATCGACGGCTTATGGTTGAGGGCTGCGGTCGATTGCAACCCGGACACGATCGATGATTCGCGTCGTTTGGCTTACGAGTTCCTCAACAACGTACTTGGTTATGATCTGGAGGCGTAGAAATGACACCTGAAGAGTTTAAAAGTCTTGATGCCGTGGGCCTCGTTCAACGGTTGAAGTCCGGTGAAGTCACTCCGCTGGAGTTAGTCAACCTGGCAGCCAGAGAAATTGAAATCCAGGACCCTGCCTTGGGCGCGGTCGTTGCAATCGATACCGAAGGCGCGCAACGAGCGGCGCTAGATCCCAAGGCAGGACTACTCGCAGGTGTACCGATCCTGATAAAGGACACCAATATCGATGTAAAAGGCTTTGCAACCAGGCACGGTTCGCGATTGTACGAAGATGCCGCCCCCGCTCAGGTCGACAGTGAGTTTGTGAGTCGATTGCGCAAGGCCGGGGCAATCATTCTCGGGAAAACCAAAACACCTGAGTTTGCAGGAGACTTTGTGACAGAGCCTGAATGGCAAGGCCCTTGTCGAAACCCCAGGAATCCGCAGTACGCTTCTGGTGGATCAAGTGGAGGATCCGCCTGTGCCGTGGGCGCAGGCATGGTGCCAGTTGCACACGGCACCGACTGTGGCGGGTCGATCAGGGTTCCGGCTTCCGTTTGTGGTGTGGTTGGGCTGAAGCCAAGCAGGGGACGCAACCCTGTAGGTCCTCATGTCGGTGAGTTTGTTGGTGGCCTTGATTCCGAGCATGTACTGACCAGGACTGTTCGCGATAGCGCATTGCTGCTGGATGTCCTGTCTGGCTATGAACCAGGCGCGCCTTATGCTGCTCCCCCCGCCCCTCTTTCTTGGCTCGAATGCCTGAAGACGAGGTCGCCACGACTCAAAATCGCCTTTGCCTGTGCCCGTCCAGATGGCTCGAATATCGATGAGGCCATCCACAAAGCCATATTGAATGCTGTGGATTTTTTAAGTAAAGACGGCCATGAATTACGCCCGTTCAATTGGCCAGACATGACCAAAGCCGGTGCAGCTGCTGCATTATTCTGGCAGATGGAAATTGAGGCCTTGATGGAACACAAAGCCCAAACTCGCGGTTATCCGATCTCGGCACAAGATGTTGAATGGATTACCTATGAGTTTTACAAATGCTCGACTCAGAGAACGGCACTGGATGTACACCATGCACGGGCTACCCAGAACAAAGTAAGCCACGACATGGCCGATAGCTTCACCGATATCGACGTCCTCATCACGCCAACGGTAGCGCTTGCTCCACCGTTGATTGGTGGTTTTGTCGCCACAGGGGAAAGGTATCTGGACGAGTGGTATAAAAACGCTTACGCATTTTCTCCCTTCACCGAAGTTTTCAACTTGACCGGCCAGCCAGCCATCAGTATCCCCGTCGGGATCATGGAGAACGGCCTTCCAATCGGGATGCAGATAGTTGGCAAATTTGGTGACGAGGAAACCATCCTTAGACTTGCAAGTGAAGTTGAACGGAGCTTGTTAGCAACCACCCTGTTTGCAAAGGCATGATCACGCGCTGAACTACGACAGATTTTCTGCGCGTTGTCGCTGGCTCGCTGAATTGACCCAAACTCTATAGACACTTCCTGCAGGCAGTTATTGGATCGTTGCCTGACGTGATTGGCTGCTTCACGGGCAAAAGGAAATTTTTATGAGTGTCGGATTTGGGTCGATTCTGTTGAGAAATCCAGCTTCGGTTTCCACCGCAGAAAAGTTCGCGCCTGTGTGCGCAATCCGTGTTTTGCGCAAAAGATTCAGGGCTCAGTGACATAGCCGCGTGCAAAAAAGACGCTCGCACTACTCACGCTCGGCCCAAATCACTCTTGATCTGCTTTGCGCATATGCCCATCTGCTTTGTGACCCAATCCCTGAAAGCGGTGCACTTGGCACTTTCCTCAAAAGGCCTGGGTGACAGTAGGCAATAGGCCGACCCGTCCTGGATAAAGCCAAACGGTGCGATCAGTTGTCCGGACCTGAGTTCATCCTGAACCATGAGAAAGGACACCACACTGATCCCCAATCCCGCAGCTGCTGCCTGAATACAAAGATAGAAATGCTCATAGTCGACCGAGCCAGCATTAGGCATAGCCATTTCCGAAAGGCGCAGCCAGTTGTCCCAGGCCAACGGGCGTGTCTGGCTACGTAGCAAGCGCACTCCTTGCGATTTCCTTTTATCGGGACTATTGGACGGGGTGCACACAGGTCCAATCCATTCCTCACAAATCGTCACGCTGTGGATTGATTGATCCAAGTGAAAATCATCACGTCGGATGGCCAGATCCGCACCTGAGCGCGCGAAGTCTATAGGACCACCGGCCGCCAGCAGTTGGACTTGAAGGTGCGGGTGAGCGGCATGGAAGTCAGGCAGTCGCGGGATCAGCCATTTCATTGCGATGGTAGGTTCACACGATAGTACGAGTACGTCCTCGCGGACTTCTCCCTGCAACCGGTAAACAGCACTTTCCAATTGTTCGAACATGGGCCCGGTAACGTCGTACAGAAGGCGGCCAGCACGGTTGAGAAAGATCGCACGGTTGCGCCGATCAAAAAGTTCGACCCCTATTGCCTCCTCCAACAATCGAACCTGGCGGCTGACTGCGCCATGGGTGACGTGCAGCTGCTGAGCGGCTCTCACGAAGCTTTGAGTCTGGGCCGCAACGTTGAAAAAACGAAACGCAGCCAAAGGAGGCAAATTCATATTGACGATGATTACTCACAGGTTTCGACGACTATAAATCGTTTTTTTTATCGGTGGCAACTCTCCATCATGACCTCCATTCGCCCCATCTGCACGCACAACTATCAATGATTAGAGGCATTGCATGAATGCCATGCGAAGCCAAATACCACTGGGTGATGTAAGTGCCGCGAGCAAGTGAAGCTGCCACCCACCCTCAATCTGTGCAAAAACGTAGCGCAAATGCAATTACTGCCGTTCGCGGCATGGGCATCCATTGCGCCGGAGAGTCTTCATGAACGAATTGCTTCTAGTTGCTGCCATTTCCATCCTGGCAGTTATCAGCCCCGGGTCTGACTTCGCCATGGTCACCCGCAACAGTTATGCATATGGGCGACGCAGCGGTTTGATGGCCGCACTGGGTATCGCCTGTGGCGTCCAGATTCACGTTTTCTACACAGTGTTCGGCGCTGCAGTGATCTTCACTCAATCACCCTTGCTGTTCATGGCAATGAAGTTGCTGGGCGCCGGATACCTCATTTATCTGGGTATCAAGTCCCTGACCAGTACTTCTTCGTTGACATTTGGTGGCGCCAACGCCTCAGCCCCTTCATCCTGGGAAGCATTTCGTACTGGCTTTTTCACTAACGCGCTCAACCCTAAAACCATGTTGTTCGTGGTGGCGACATATAGCCAAGTGGTGCACACAGGCAGTTCGCTAACCGCAAACTTTGCGTACGGCCTGTTTATGTCGTTCACCCATTGGGCGTGGTTCAGTTTCGTGGCACTGTTTTTCTCCGCTGAAGCGTTGCGCCGGCGAATGCTGGAAAAGCAGCAGGTTATCGACAGACTCATTGGCACGGCACTGATCGGCTTGGCGGCGCTTCTGGTCATTCCAGGGGTTGGAGGTTAGTGTCGGAGGAGTGTTATGAGGTCAGTGCGAAGGGCTCCTTATAGGCAGCAATCGGCTGACAATCGCATTCACTTTTGTATCACCGCTTGAACTGGCTGGGTGCTATCAGTGCAGTTACGGGTTGCGATGTTTTCTCGGGCAGTCGCCGCAGCCTGATTTGGTCGCCGGCACTCCCGGCTTGCCGAGTCAGCCCGCCGGCCATACGATTCGACTATTCCTCAGGCGGAGGAGTCATTGTGAAGCCGGTGATGCTCCTGACGCGCATCCTGGCGCCTGCCATCGCTCTGGCGTTGGCATCTGCCGGTCTGCATGCCGACGACCCGTTCGCGCCGTTGCGCGATGCCATGGTGCGGGAGATCGCCAACATGTCGTCCGTCACCCGCGACGAAACCGGCAGAGTCGAGTTTGCCGCGCCGGTGATGGCCGCGATGGCCAAGGTGCCACGCCATAAGTTCGTCCCGCCCGACGAGGTGCCCTACGCCTACGAAAATCGTCCGCTGCCGATCGGCTACGGCCAGACCATCTCCCAGCCGTACATCGTCGCCTTGATGACCGACCTGACGCAGGTCGGGCCCGGCGACGTGGTACTCGAGATCGGCACTGGCTCGGGCTACCAAGCGGCGATCCTCGCCGAGCTGGCGCAGGCGGTCTATACGATGGAGATCATCGAGCCGCTGGCAGTGCAGGCCGGGGAGCGCTTGGGCCGTCTGGGATATGCGAAGGTGCAGGCCCGGCTGGGCGATGGCTACCACGGCTGGCCCGAGCACGGGCCTTACGACGCCATCCTCGTCACCGCCGCCGCCAGCCATGTGCCGCCGCCACTGATCGCCCAGCTCAAGGCCGGCGGACGGATGGTAATCCCGGTCGGCGCGCCGTTCATGATCCAGTACCTGCTGCTGATCGAGAAGGCCGGCGATGGCAGTGTGTCCACCCGGCAGGTGCTGCCTGTGAGCTTCGTGCCGCTGGTCGGAGGCGGTTGAGCATGCATTCGCCGCCCTTGCTCGCCTTGGCACTGCTGTCTGCCTCCGCACTCGGCTATGAGGTGCTGCTGCTGCGACTGCTTTCGATCATCCAGTGGCACCATTTCGCCTACATGATGATCAGCGTCGCGCTGCTCGGCTACGGCGCTGCCGGCACCGCTGTGGCGCTGGCACGGCCTGTGCTGGCGCCGCGCTTCCACGGCGTGTTCATCGGCGGCGCGGTGTTGTTCGGGCTGAGCGCTATCGCCTGCTTCAGCCTGGCCCAGCAGGTTCCGTTCAATCCCCTCGAGATCCTCTGGGACGCGCGGCAGTCGGCACGCCTGCTGATGATCTACCTGCTGCTGTTCGTGCCGTTCTTCTGCGCGGCGGTGTGCATCTGCCTGACCTTCACCTGCTTTCAGGAACAGATTCACCGGATCTACGCCTTCGACATTCTCGGCGCCGGCGTGGGCAGCCTGGCGGTCGTCGCCGCGCTGTTCGCCCTGACGCCCGTCGATGCGCTGCGGCTGCTGGGCGGCACCGGCATCGCCGCCGGGGCGCTGGCCGGAATGGCTTGCACCGGGCATAGGCGCTGGCTCGCGCCGTTGCTGCTGGCGGCGGCAGTCGCGGTGCCGGCCGGCGTGCCCGGGCGCTGGATCGCCCTGTCGCCCTCCGAGTACAAGGAACTGAGCCAGACGCTGCGTATCAAGGATGCGCGCGCAATCGCCCAGACCTGGAGTCCGCTGGGTCTGCTCACGGTCGTCGACAGCCCGACCATTCCCCTGCGCTACGCGCCTGGCCTAAGCCTCAACGCGACACAGGAACCGCCCGCACAACTGGCCATCTTTACCGACGGCGACGGCCTTTCCGTGCTGAACCGCTATGACGGGCGCCGCGAGCCGCTCGCCTACCTGGACTACCTGACCTCAGCTCTGCCCTATCACTTGCTGCGCCAACCCCGCGTGCTGGTGCTGGGCAGCGGCGCCGGCGCCGATGTGCTGCAGGCGATCTACCACAACGCCAGCGCGGTGGATGCCATCGAACTGAACCCGCAGGTGATCGATCTGGTCCAGCGCCGCTTCGCCGACTTCTCCGGCAAGCCGTACAGCGCGCCCAACGTCCGTGTGCTGATCGGCGAGGCGCGCGGCCTGGTGGCTTCGCGCGGCGAGCCTTACGACCTGATCCAGATCGCCCTGCTGGACTCCTTCGGCACTGCCTCGGGCGGCCTGCATGCGCTGTCCGAGAACTACCTGTACACGGTGGATGCCTTCGCCGAGTACCTGCGCCATCTCGCGCCCGGCGGCCTGCTGGCCATCACCCGCTGGGTCGCCCTGCCGCCGCGCGATGTTCCCAGGCTGCTGGCCACCGCGGCCGCGGCCATCGAGCGCGACGGGCAGGCCAGCGCGGCGCGCCGCATTGTCATGATCCGCGGCTGGAAGACCGCGACGCTGCTGGTCAGCAACAGGGATTTCGACGACGCCGGCATCGCTGTGCTGCGGGAGTTCTGCCGGGCGCGCTCCTTCGACCTGGCCTACTACCCCGGGATGACCGTGGCCGAGGCGAACCGCTACAACCTGCTCGACCGGCCCTGGTTCTTCGAAGCGGCGCAGGCCCTGCTGTCCGGCGAGCGCGCGGAGTTCCTGGCGCGCTACAAGTTCGACGTGCGTCCGACTACGGATGATCGGCCGTATTTCTTCCACTTCTTCAAGTGGCGCTCGCTGCCGGAACTGTTGGCGCTGAAGGCGCAGGGCGGCCTGTCAATGTTGGAGTGGGGCTATCCGGTGCTGATCGCCACGCTGCTGCAGTCCAGCGTGGCCGCCGTGCTGCTGATCCTGGCGCCGTTATGGGGGGCGCGGCGGCGCCAGCGACGCTCTCGGAATGCGGCTTTGGCCAGGTTCGAACTTCGGGTCGTGTCCTACTTCGCCGCCATCGGCTTTGCCTTCATGTTCGTGGAAATCGCCTTCATCCAGAAGTTCACCCTGTTCCTCAGCCACCCGTTGTATTCGGTGGCGGTCACGCTCAGCGCGTTCCTGATCTTCGCTGGCCTCGGCAGCCGTTACTCCGGCCGGCGGCGGGGGGGCATTGGAGCTGGTGTGGGGCCCCGTCATCCGCTCGCGCGGCCAGTCCTGGCGATCTGCGCGATCGCCCTGCTCTACCTGATCGCCCTGCCCCCGTTGTTCCAGCTGCTGGCGCCGGTGGGGACCCTCGCCAGGTTCGGCATCTGCGCCGCGCTGGTAGCGCCGCTGGCGTTCGCCATGGGCATGCCGTTTCCGCTCGGACTCGGGCGCGTCTCCGCGCGCGCCGAAGCACTGGTGCCGATCGCCTGGGGCGTCAACGCCAGCGTATCGGTGGTGGCGGCCGTGCTGGCGACCCTGCTGGCGATCCACCTGGGTTTCACCGTGGTGTTGCTGCTGGCGTTGCTGCTGTACCTCGTGGCGGCAGTCATGTTTCCCTGATCGCGGCGGTTCGCAGCAAAACGTCAACAGACCCTGGTGAGACGAATGGTCTGTTGGAACGCCGCTTGACCAGTCCACACGTCTCGCCGGTGGTGACCGGCAGAAACCGGCCAAAAGCTGTCGGTGGACAGACTAGTGGCAAATAGATACCACCCTGCTACCCTCTTTACCTAGTCGGGCATGCTGTCACCCCTATCGCGTTACCCTTCGATAGATCTCGCGCTTACTGCGACAAGAAACGCGACATGGCATGTCGCCTAATAAATAGTAGGTGGGCCGAAAAAACGTGAAGCGATTTCTTCAAGCATTCCTTCTAGTTGGCGTGGGGATAGCGCTCGGCGCATGGCTATCTTCACAAGGCAATGGAAAAAAAGGACACACACCCGAGTTGGAGCATGCATGGCTATACAAGAGCATCCGGCCGTGTGCTGAGCCTACGTCAGAAGAGGGCGAGACGTTTTCGCTGGCTGCGGACGTTTTGGAACAAAATCTGCGTACTGAGGGGCTCTGGCTAGACATTGGGGTTGAGAAGTTCCTTGCTCATGGCTTCTATCGGGCGACAGACAAGGGGCTGTCGATACCGGTATGCGCACCGCAGAGCATCTATTCCAGAGCAGGTAAAGTCATTACTCAACGTCGCGGGCTCAATGGTCATATTGAACGGTACCAACTCGAACTCGCGGCAAGCATTCCAGCCCCCTCGCCCTACATCGTAGATAGGGTCGGAGAAGTAGCGTTTTCGCAAAAGCCACATACTGAAAGGGAGTGGCCCTATCGAGATATCCGACCGGTCGCAAGAAGCGTCCTCGCAAACTACGGTAAGCACGCCCTGAAGTACCTTGAGGTAGCACGAGCTCAAATGTCGGACGAAGACTCGCTTGGAACGAGCGCCTCACAGATTGTTGGCGCTGCGGGCGACGACTCCGACCTGAGAAGGGTTGAAATGCTGATGAGCCAAAGGCTAGCGTCCACACCGCAAGAGCGCACTCTTTCAATAGACGAGCGCAATCGCCTATACGAGCTGGCATACACGTTTACCTATGCCGGCACTCGCGCTATTGCTCATGTCGGCCCGGTCAAGACCCTCATGACCAGAAAGGTCAAAAGCAACGCGACGATGTTTGGCTTAGTCGATCTGAACCCGAAACAAATGTGCCACGTGCTCGAGGCCGTTGGAGATTTCAAGGCACTCGCTGATTACGACTACTGCCAAGATCCAAAGTATCCGTATCCGCAATGAACGTATGGCCCAACAACAGGTTCGAGCTGCCGTCACTGTTTTCTCATCGAACTGGAAAACACGGTTACAGCAAAATGCGATGACCGCTAAGGGTCATTTTCAGTCCTTCGCGACAGTCAGCAATCGGCCGATTCTGTTGAAAAAGTCGGATTTTCAGATCACCTGAACTCAGGCACGGCCACCACCAGAGAACCTACTCACCACATTGAGTGGTTTCTCGGCCCTTCGTTGACCATTGTTGCTTTGTTATTGGGTTAATTTGAGGTTTTTGGCTTAGTGCAGGCGCACCTATCCCGGGGCAGGCGGACCTTGAGATGTAAATTTGGCCAGTCGACGCAGGTTCTGTACCGCAGCCGCCAGTGTGAACTCATCGGTCGCGCCGCTCATGCCACGTAGTCTCAAGCGATCCAATTTCAGGATGCGCTTGAGGTGGGCGAACAACATTTCGACCTTCTTACGTTCGTGGCGAGAGCGCACGTACTCCGGCGTCGCCGCGATGCGTCGAGCCACGTCACGAGCGGCTTCATGAACGCTGCGAGCGATCTTGCGAAACGACGTGTTCGGGCAGCACTTGGCTTTCATCGGACACGTCGCGCAGTCAGTCTGTCTGGATCGGAAGATGATGGTGTTGGCTTTGGTGATGTGCGAACGCTCGTTCTTGAAGGCTCGCCATTCGCTACGTAATGCATTGCCAGCCGGGCAGCAGTATTCCTCAGTCTCTTCATTCCAGCGGAAATCGTTGCTCGAAAAACTGTCGTTCTTGCGTTCGGTTTTGTCCCACACCGGCACATGCGGCTCGATGTCTTTTTCCTCCACCATCCAGGCCAGCATCGGCGCGGTACCGTAAGCGGTATCGCCAATGAGGCGTTCCGGCTTGATGTCGAACTGCGCCTCAACGCGATCGATCATCGTCTTGGTGCTCTCGACTTCTGCGGTTCGATGAGCCGGTGTGGGTTCCACATCCATGATCACGCCGTGCTCGGTATCGATCAGATAATTCGTGGAGTAAGCGTAGAACGCTGGGCCACCTGGAGCTGCGGTCCAGCGGGCTTGAGGATCAGTCAGCGATAGACGCTTCGGTAGCGTTTCGGCCAGAGCCTCTTCATCGAGTGCCTCAAGATACTCACGCACGGCGCGGGTGCTCAGGGCCGGATCGCTCCAGTTGACCGGTTCAT
The DNA here is from genome assembly GCF_002236115.1 of Pseudomonas jessenii. GTDB lineage: Bacteria > Pseudomonadota > Gammaproteobacteria > Pseudomonadales > Pseudomonadaceae > Aquipseudomonas > Aquipseudomonas jessenii. Next base: position 83,333 of record NZ_NIWT01000008.1, read on the forward strand.
CACCCGGTACACCGCGCTGCCGACTCGCATCCGCTTTGATGATGCTGGCGTCCACGGCAAAGCCTTCGCCCTTGACCAGACCGGCGTCCATGCAACGACGCAGCACTTCATTGAACAGCCAGCGAAACAGATCGCTGTCCCGAAAACGGCCGTGTCGGTTTTTGGAAAAGGTCGAGTGATTGGGGACTTCATCTTCAAGGCTCAATCGGCAGAACCAGCGATACGCCAAGTTCAAATGGGCCTCTTCGCACAACCGCCGCTCTGAGCGTATGCCGTAGCAATAGCCCACGATCAACATGCGGATCATCAATTCAGGATCAATCGACGGGCGCCCAATCGGGCTGTAGAAGTCGGCGAGGTGATGGCGCAAATCACTCAGATCGAGACACCGATCAATGCTGCGCAGAAGGTGATTGGCTGGGATGTGATCGTCAAGGTTGAACGAGTAAAACAGTCGCTCCTGCCCACTCGATAACTGTCCCATCATGCTGTGTGATCCCCCGCCGGCCAATGAAGCAATTTTGCCGCAGGCCAGACAGGGGAGCTACTTTTTCAACAGAATCGGCCAAAAGCAGCCAGTCGGAAATGTCCACGAAACCATGGGCGATTCACTCTGGGGCACATTGGCATTCAGCTTCCCTCCGCCCTCGGTTCCCGACCGGGAGCGCGGCGCCTACAATGTTGCCATTATCATTTGTCGTCCATCTTTGTTGACGATTGTGGCCGGCGCTCAGTGCTCTCTTCGGCGTTGGGCGCTTCTGGAAAACTCCCTGGCGTGAACACATGGGTCTGCAAGTCGCTGGCATCGACTTCGGCGACACCATGAACCGAACGGGCCAGAACAATGGCCTGCTCACACTGTCTATGAGTGTTGACGCGGCCGCTTAACCCCACTATGCCTGCATGGGTTTTGACATTGATATGCAGGCTAAGGGTCGGATCGGAAAATGCCAGGGCCGACTTCACCTTGGCGGTAATCCATGCATCGTGAACGGCCATTTCCAGACCATGGGAGTAATGCTGGAAGGAGTGAATTTTCATGGCTGAACCCTCTGTCGCGTAATCAGACGTACCGTCCATCCCATTTGCTGTGTCGCCCTCTGCCTGTCAGGTGAACGCTATGGATACCTGATTCGCTTTGGAGCGCTCGTCACGCAAACATTGACAGAAATTAATTATAGTACGGCCGTTGCCTGCGGTCAGAGCGCTGTCCCCGTGAACGTCCGCCTTGGTCGCTCTGTGCCAGGCGCAACACCTACAGAGCACTCCAAACAGTCCTTATTGCGATCAGCCCTGATCAACCCTTAGCTGCCCTTCGCGGCGGGGAGATACCGGCCAAGAACTGCCCCTGGGGTCTAAGATAAATCGGGCGTGATTCACCGATCGCTGGCGGATGAATCAGGCTTAAGTCGGTGCTTGGCGACTGCATAAATCAAAAGGGACCGCGCATGAGCAAATATTTGGTTTTGTTATTGGCTGGCGCCACAGGCGTTGCTCAGGCGCAATCCATATGCACTTACCCGTGGTATCAATCGATCGATAAGATACTGCACACATCCGATGCGCAAGGGCACGGGCCAGATATAGGCTCCGACGAATGGAAATCGGTGATCGAATTCAAGTTAGGGGTTCGCGATGGAGCAAACGTCCCTGAACGAAGCTCCGAACAGTGGTGCCAGTACATTGATCAGCATATCAATGCAATGCAGCCGACTGGGGGCGGCACGGAAAAATCGTCGACTGCCAATGTGACACCTGGCCCTTCATACGATTGCGCCAGAGTGGAGCCTGGCGGTATCGAAGCGATGATATGTGAGGACAAGGCGTTATCCGCATTCGATCGCAATCTGTCGGCAGTTTATGCCAGTGCGAGTATTAAGGCCGGCAACGAGCATCCTCCCCGGCTAAAAGCAGAACAACGTGGATGGATCAAGGGACGCGACGACTGCTGGAAGAGTGATGACGTCAGTGCATGCTTGCGCATGGAATACCAGCGCCGCATCGCCGAGTTGCAAGCACGCTACCGACTGGTCTCGGGCACTGGGCCTGTCTATTACGAATGCGACGGCAACCCTGCTAGAGAGGTGACTGTCATGTTCTTCAAAACCGATCCGCCGACATTAATCGCCGAGCGTGGCGACAGCGTATCGCTGATGTACCAGCAGCCAAGTGGCAGTGGCATAAAGTACCTTGGGCGCAATGAAACGCTTTGGGAGCATCAGGCCGAGACCATAATCACTTGGGGATACGGTGCGCCCAAGTCGCATTGCAAAAGAAAGCCTTGAGCAACGATTCAATCAGCTGGGTAATTGCATATTGCTGCCCCTCGTGACAGGCAGAAATCGGCCAGAAGCTGTCGTTCGAACACCAAGGTTAAACGGGCTTGTTCAAGCCACCATTGCAACCTTACGGATTACTAATCCTTGCGAGTAAGGGCTAATGACGAAGCATCTAATGATGCCTCGTCTTGAAGCTTAGGCTGGCTTGAAACAGTACGCGGCCAGCTTGTTCCCATCGAGATCCCGCGCGTAAGCCGCATAGGCGTCAGGTGCCCAGCCTCGCGGACCCGGTGCACCTTCGTCGGTGCCGCCACTGGCCAGCGCCGCGGCGTGGAAAGCGTCAATGGCGGCACGATTCGGCGCCTCGAAGCTGATGGTGACACCGTTACCCACACTGGCCGGGGCGCCGTTCGCCGGTTTCAGCACGAAGAAGGATGGAGCGCTCTCACCCCAGATCGACCCCTTGTCGTCCAGATCAGCGATGCGTTTTTGGCCCAGGGTACCCAGGACATTGTCATAGAAGCTGCGCGCTTTTTGCAGGTCGTTGGTACCGACGGTCACATGAGTGAAAATGGTCATCTTTGTGCTCTCTTTGGTGTAGATATGCTGGGTTGATGTTGCAGGTTTTCGCGCCTTTGACTGGCCCTGACGGGTTTCGCCAAACCTGTTGAGTCAGCGATCGAAATGGATAACGGTGCGGATGCTTTCGCCTTGGCGCATCAGGTCGAAGGCTCTGTTGATCTCCTCCAGCCCCATGGTGTGGGTAATGAAACTGTCCAGCGGAATGTCGCCCTTTTGCGCGTTCTCGACATAGCTGGGTAGCTCGCTACGTCCTTTCACACCGCCAAATGCCGAGCCGCGCCAGATGCGCCCGGTCACCAGTTGGAAAGGACGGGTACTGATTTCCTGACCGGCGCCAGCGACGCCAATGATCACCGACTCACCCCAGCCCTTGTGGCAGCACTCCAGGGCGGCGCGCATCAGATGGACGTTGCCAATGCATTCGAAGGAATAGTCCACACCGCCCTCGGTCATCTCGATGATCACGTCCTGGATCGGCCTGTCATAATCCTTGGGGTTGATGAAGTCGGTAGCGCCCAGTTGCCTGGCAATCTCGAACTTGGCCGGGTTGATATCGATCGCGATGATCCGGCCGGCCTTGGCCATGGTCGCACCGATAATGGCTGCCAGCCCGATGCCACCCAGACCGAAGATTGCCACGCTGGCTCCCTCCTCCACCTTGGCCGTATTGATCACCGCGCCAATGCCGGTGGTCACACCGCAACCGAGCAGGCAGACCTTCTCCAGTGGCGCATCCTTGGGGATTTTGGCCAGGGAAATTTCGGGAAGCACGGTGTATTCGGAGAACGTCGAGGTGCCCATGTAGTGAAAGACAGGCTGCCCTTCGTAAGAGAATCGGCTGGTGCCATCTGGCATCAAACCTTTGCCTTGAGTGGCACGGATTTTCTGACAAAGATTGGTCTTGCCGGAGGTGCAGAATTTGCACTCGCCACATTCCGGGGTGTAGAGCGGGATCACATGGTCGCCCACCGCCAGTGAAGTTACCCCCTCGCCAACCGCTTCGACGATACCGCCACCTTCGTGGCCAAGAATAACGGGGAAGATCCCTTCGGGATCGGCGCCGGATAACGTAAACGCATCGGTATGGCAGACACCTGTCGCAACAATGCGTACCAGCACCTCACCGGCTTGCGGCGGCGCTACATCGACTTCGACAATTTGCAGAGGCTGGTTCGCCGCGAAGGCGACGGCCGCTCGTGATTTGATCATGTTCGTGATTTCCCGGACGCAAAGAGGCGCCGTTCCTGTGTAGAAACAGTCAAGAGATTGTGTTCAGAGGGGTGTTACAGAGGACGGGCGTCCTTGCCCTTGAGACAGATTAGAGCGATGCCTCGATCTTCTTTGCTGCGGCTTCGTCGACCCAGGCATGCCAGATTTCCGGGTGTTCCTTGAGGAACATCCTGGCCAGCTTCGGCGATTCGATGCGTTCCCGGGTCATCCTCGCCAGGTTCTGATTCAACAAGTCGATCGGAATGTTGACCTTCTCAAGTACTGCGACCAGTTCAGGAGCCTGTTCATGAAATGCCTTGGAGAGTCCCACCATGGTGATGACGTCTTTGTTGGCGCCGGTCTTTTCCTCCAGCCTTATCGCATCGATCTGCCCCATCAGCGGCGTCGGTGACCAGTAGTAGAACAGCACCGGCTCACCGCGTTTGTAACTGGACAGGACAGCCGCATCCAATGCCGCACCGGTACCTGGACGAAAGTTTGTGAACGTGTTTTCAAGACCATACTCTTTCAACATCTCGGTATTGTCCTGCTCACAGATCCAACCCGCAGGACAGTTGTAGAAACGGCCTTTGGACGGTTCTTCCGAATCGCGAAAAACACTCGCGTACTTGCTCAGGTCCGCGACTGTCCTGAGGTCGGGCGCCTGCGCTGGCCGGTTACGTTTGGCGTCCCCTTCAACGACGTAACGCGGCACATACCAGCCCTGAGTCGCACCAATGATCGGAGCGCCAACCCCGACAACCTTTCCGGCCGCCACCGCCTTTTTCCAGACTTCGCTGCGCTCCATCCACTCTTCGCCAAACACCTGAATGTCGTTGCCGGCCAGTGCGGTCTCGAGAATGATGGTGTTACCCACCAACTGATCCGTTGTACAGCCATAACCATCCTTGAGCACGATCATCATGATGTCGGTGAGGAGCATCCCGCTCTCCCAGTTCAATCCGGCAAATTTCACCGACTTGCCCGATTCACACCACCCTGAGGCCTGGCTTGAAGCACTACCGACAAGCAAGCCAAGGGTGAGCAAAGAGGCCAACAAACTCTTCCTGTTTTTCATGATCAGACGCTCCGAATCATTATTATTGGGGGCAGCGAACTGTTGTGTGCGACACAGGAGCAAACGAGTCCATCAGATTTAGCATGGACAAGTGCGTGCGCAAACACGTGAAACAAAGGCGTGAATCAATTGCATTTATTGTTATTGGCGAAGCTCAAGCTAATGGATCAACAGAAGTACGCCCGTAGAACAACTGGCGCGCATAGGCACTGAACTCGACATCGGGCTGGTCCACGTACGCAAACACCGCGTTGAGCCTCAGCCTGTCCCCTTCCACCGGCGTGACCCGGTGCAATGAATAGCGGCCGCGGAACAATGTCAGGGTGCCTGGCACTTGAGGCAGAACCTCTACCTGCTGTGTTTGCGAGTCATCGAGGAATTGCCTGACCGCGTCATAGCAATCGTCGCTTTCATTGCGCAGCATCCGCACATACTCGAAATCCCCACCGGCGCTTGCAGCCTGAAGCGACAGCGTGACGCTGAAGTCGGAACGATCAAAGTGCCACCCCAACTCCTGCCCTGCCGTGAAGCCCTGCAAGTTAAGGGCGGCCAATGGATCGGCATGACGATAGAGCGTGTCCAGAGCCAAAACATCTTTGATGAAAGCAAGGACTTCGTCCGATCCATAGATCTGCCGGATCAAATGGTCGGCAGGAATATCGGCATAGGCAACAGTGTCTTTTGCCGTGTTCATCAAGCGTCGTAGCGGGTGTTCCGGATCAACGCTTTCGTCCTGAGGTTTGAAATAAACCGTGTGGCTTTCCCGAAAATGAAACATGCGCGAGTGCAGTGCAAGTGTCTGCTGCGCCATCGCGACAACCGATGGATTGCGAACAAAACCCGGAAAGATCGCAACGCCCTCTTGTGCCAGCAACGACTGACTGTGAGTGACCAGTGCGAGATAAGCGGGGCTGGTGCGATCGGTGATTGGGTAACGCTCGAGATCGACGAGATCGCCCAGGGTTAGCGCAGGTGTGAAAGGCAGGGTAGTCATTGTTGTTGGTCTCCGTTGGCTCTGCTGGATTCAGATTGCATCGGCACCAAAAACAAGTCACGCTCATAATTTTACGCAATTTTGTGAATTATTTTCAGGTCGTATACCCATGAGACTGACGCTGGATCACTTGGTGATGTTGCAAACCTTGTCGGAAGTCGATTCGATCACCGCGGTGGCCGAACGTTTATGGCTGACACCTTCAGCCGTCAGTCACCGCATACGCGAAGCGGAGCGGCGGCTAGGCGTGAGCCTGACGGAAAGATCAGGAGGAAAGCTCAGACTCAGCCCTGCCGGCGTGCGCCTGGAACGGGCCGCCAAAGACATCATCGCCATACTCAATGAGGCTGAGTCCGAGGCCCGGTCCATGGCTGGTGGCGTCACAGCGTTTGTCCGTATGGGTGTCACCTCCTACGGCCCATTTCGCTGGATTCCAAAATTCATCAAGCACTACTCAAGTCTTCGGCCGGACATCGAAATCACACTGGTGACCGTGCCCCGTAACGACGTTTACGCGAGCCTGATGCAAGGCAGACTGGATGTGTCCATTATCGATGACGGCATGGTGCCTAGCGGTGTCGCGAAGTTGCCACTTTTTCGGGACGATTTGATTGCAATCATGGCAACCGATCATCCCCTTGCGGGAAGGAAAAATATCTATGCGGAAGACTTCAAGACTTACAACCTGGTGACGTATTCGACCGATCGCGCCAGTGGCTGGGAGTATGACCGTTTCTTCGCCCCCGCCAGCATCTTGCCGCGCCGCATGATCACGGTGGAGTTGATCGAAGCCATCGTTGAACTGGTCCGCTCAGGATACGGAATCAGCATATTGCAACGGGATTTGGTAACCCCCAGCCTGGAGCGTGGGGAGCTTGCGTGGGCGGCCCTGAATGACGGCCTGGATATCGCCTGGAACGCAATCGTTCGCCCCTCGGAACGGGAAGATAGCGAGGTCAGTAAAATGGTTACGGAGCTTGATACCTGGATAAAAAACGCAGGAAAACCTGAACTCAGCTAATCGCTGGTTGATGCGTAAAAATGGTTTTTTGGTCGATGGCAGCCCTTCGCGACGGGCAGCAATCGGCCAGAAGCAGCCCTTCATGATCGGCTGCTAATCGCTTGGTGGCTTGGGATGTACTCTGCCCCTCGTGATAGGCATCAATTGGCCAAAAGTTGACAATTGAGAACCGGGCGTGCTCGACCAGAAGCTATTACGACGAGGCGAAAATTTTTAGCCTTCATGCTCCTTTATGGACATCTTCCACCGAATGGGCATATCGCTTCGTGGCCTCCATAACCAAGCCCTTTCGCTCGTCACGATTGATGAAACCTTTGATTGAATAGTCCTCGGCAAGCCGAAGTAATTCTTCGTATTGCTCTTGAGCAGTCGCTCGAATTTCGGGCATAGCCAGCATTGATTGCCATGTCTCAAGCGCTTGCGCTTTTCGGTCTTCGTACATGATTACGACTCCCAAAGCCCTTGTTGCGATAGAGCCATGCGAGCAGCGGAATGTTCACCAAGGACGACGTGTGGCATTTCCCAGTCAGAAAGATTGATGATGACACCCACGAACAACATACAGACCGGCGTGCCATAGCCAGGTCTTTCGGTTGCGCAAATGGGACCTAAGACGGGACGCCCATTCATCAACGGAAAGCATAATGAGGTGAACGTCCACGACAAAAAATGGACATAACGTTGAGGGATTAACGCACAAGTTATGCAAATCCCAGGAACGACAGGACAACCGCGACCACCACTACTAATCCGACAATGTAGATGATGCTGTTCATGATTTTCACCTCTCAACCTGAATGAAATTGCGCGGCGAAGGTGTGCTTTTGTTATCACTAAACCTTGCCCGCTGTTCAATCGACAACAACGAAGCTCAATTTGCTCCTGTGCAAACTTCTCTGAGTGACGAGGTGGCAAAAGATGCGACAGGTGGGTAAATGCTCGAAGCAAAGACGCTGAGCTTGCCCACTACACCGTCCTGAGCGAAACGTTCAGAGAATCCGACATTCAAATTCCGGTTTACCCGCACCTTAAGCTTTTGCCTGAACCTGGGCTTCGAGTTGTTCCCTAGCCGGGCGCTAATAGAATTTTGAGGCCCCTTCAGGAGGGCGCAAGGATGAATGTGAGCGAAGAAGCACATCGACTAGGATTGCCGACACCGTAATGGCCGTTCAGCATGTCCGCTATGGTCATTTGCTGCCCTGCGTGGCAGGCAGCAATCGGCAAAAAGCAGCCACTCACGAACGACTACTTCCGACCCAATATAGCCTGTCAGTAATCTTGGAGGTTCCTTCCTTTGACAGGTTCATCTGCCCACCCCGGCTGCCGCTTGAACGCCTCGAACAGCTCGAAAATGGTCGACTTGACCTTCTGCACGGCATTGCTCTCTACAACCGTGTCATGCCAGCACAGCGAAAGATCCCGCTTGAACAGTCGATGATCGATCCTGGCCAGCTTGAGCCTGTGTTGCACAAGCTCCACATGGGCTGCGGCCCACGGCAGGATCGTGACACCGAGCTGCGCCTTGACGGCTGAGAACAACAGGTCGGTGGAATTGGCTTCGAATTCAACCTCGCATTTCAGGCCGGCCTCCTGCAGTGCAAATTCGACCCGACTGCGAATAGTGTTCGGATCACAGGGCAGCACCAGCGGCATCTTCGCCAATGCCTCAATCGACACCGGTTCATCCGATAATGAAAATTCCGGCCACGCCACCAAGTACAGCGTTTCGGTTAACAGCCGCCGGAAAGCCATGCCCCGGGTTTCGACCACATCGACATTCACCGCCAGTGCCACTCGCCCTACCGTGATCAGACGTCCGAGTTCGGCGCTCGGAGAATCAATCAATTCCAACTTGATACCCGGATAACGGCTGCGAATCGTGCGTGCGAGCGGAATTGCCAGCATGCGCGCCGTACTCGACGGCATGCCGACCGAGACTTTGCCTTGCGGGAATTCGGCGTCCTGGCGCAGCAGTTCGTGGGTGCCGTCGGCCTGGCGCAGCAGTTCGATAGCATGCCGATAAAGCGTTTGCCCAGCCGCCGTGGGAACAACGCCATGCACGCTGCGCTCGAGCAGTTGCATGCCCATGTCCTGTTCCAGGTTGCGCATCTGCTGGCTGATGGCTGGCTGCGCGATATGCAGCGTTTCACTGGCGCGGGTGATGTTCCCGCACTCGACCACCTTGATGAAATACCGCAACTGGCGCAGGTCCATGTGTACCTCCCAAGCCATATGATTTTCCGATGACTGTAGAGAAATATCATATTTGAAGGTTATGAGATACGGCGCCTAGACTCGTCTCACAACACGAAGCGCTAACGGTCGTCACAGGCGAATGGCGCTTCAAAGGCCTTAGTGCAATGGCCGGTATTCAACCCTTCAATGGAGAACCCTATGCAAGCTTTGCAAGGCGTGAAAATCGTCGACCTGAGTCGCGCACTGTCCGGGCCGTTCTGCACCATGGTGCTGGCAGACCTCGGTGCCGATGTGATCAAGATCGAGCCCGGCCCGACTGGTGATATGAGCCGCACCTGGGGGCCCTTCGACCGTGGCGTGAGCACCTACTACTTATCGTGTAACCGCAACAAGCGCGGCATGTGCATTGACTTGCGCACCCCCGAAGGGTTGACCACTATCCAGCAGTTGATCGATGACGCCGATGTCGTCATCGAGAACTTCAAACCTGGCACGCTGGAAAGCATGGGCCTCGGTTATGAGGTGCTCAGCGCCCGCAATCCGCGACTGGTATTGGGCAGCATTAACGCCTTTGGCGCCGACGGGCCGATGAGCAGTTGGCCGGGTTTCGACCAGATCGCCCAAGGCTACTCGGGACTGATGAGCCTGACCGGTTTCGTCGATGGCGACCCGACACGCACCGGCACCGCCATCGGCGATTTGACTTCGGGCATGTGGCTGGTGACAGCGGTGCTGGCCGCGCTGCTCGAGCGCGAGCGCACCGGGCGTGGCCAACATGTCAGCACGTCGCTGCTGGCCAGTCTGGTCGGGTTGCTGAGTGTGCACGGCCAACGCTACCTCAGCCTGGGGGATGTGCCGCGCCGCACCGGTAACGCCCATTCGGTGATTGCACCTTACGGCGTGTTCCAGACAAAGGATGGCCCGCTCAATCTGGCGCCGATCACCTCGGCCATGTGGGGGCGTTTGTGCATACTGCTCGATTTGCCCGAGCTGCCGGATGATTCGCGCTTCGCCACCAATGAAGCGAGGGTCGAACGTCGTGAAGAATTGAGAGAGATTCTGGAAAGTCGTTTGAAAACCCGCAGCAAACGCGAGTGGACCTCGCTGTTCGTCGATGCAGGATTACCCGCCGGCCCGATCAACACTCTCGATGAGGTCTTCGACGACCCGCAGGTGCTGCACAGCCAACTGACCGAGACACTCACGCACCCGACCCTTGGTGCACTGCGTCAGGTAGTGACCCCGGTGTTCTGCGCCAATGACAGCGTTGTCAGCCGCCCACCGCCGCTGCTTGGCGAACACACCGTCGAAGTATTGCGCGAAGCCGGTTTCGACGCTGCATCAATCAACGCACTGCTCGCCGCTAAAATAGTGTTCCAGAACGCCGATGACATGACCGGCGTGCAATCGACAGGAGCCGCACAATGAATTCAGCCTCTTCCACAACAGTGACCGTCAACCGGGTCGATGAACGCATCGCGCGGCTGGTCTTCAGCAACCCCACACACCGCAATGCACTCAGCGCGCAACTGCTGACGGCGCTCGACGAAAGTCTCATCGCACTGGCGTCACAACGCATCCCGGTGGTGATCCTCGGCAGCGAAGTCGGCCAATCCGTGTGGAGTGCCGGCCACGATATCCGCGAACTGCAACACGACCGCGACCCGATTGCCTATGGCAAACCGCTCGAACAGGTATTGCGCCGCATCCGCGCCTATCCCGGCGTGGTGGTTGCCCTGGTGTCCGGCTCGGTGTGGGGCGGCGCGGTGGATCTGGTAATGAGCTGCGACATGGTCGTCGCGGACCGCAGCGCAAGCTTTGCCATGACTCCGGTGAACATTGGATTGCCCTACACCACCAGTGGATTGCTGCGCTTCTTCAACAATTTGCCGATTCACGTGTTGAAGGAAATGTTTTTCACTGCACAAAAGCTCGATGCGGTGCGGGCGGAACGGTTTGGTCTGGTCAACCGACTGGTCGACACTGATGTGCTGGAAGCGACCGCGCTGGAACTGGCACACGGCATCGCCTGCAAAGCGCCGCTAGCCGTTGCGGCGGTCAAGGAACAGCTGCGTATCCTCGAAGACCTGCAACCGATTCCGGTGCAGGCGATGGAGCAGATTGCCGAACTGCGCCGACAAGCCTGCGAAAGCGCTGACTTTGGCGAAGGACTGGCAGCCTTTGCCGAGCGCCGGCCAGCAGCATTTAATGGCAATTAGCACGACAGCGTTGAAAGCTTCTGTGTTTGTACGATCGACTTCGCAGGCAAGCCACGCTTCCTCGTTTCGTCACGCTCGGCCCGACGCGAGTCGATTGCTAAACATCCCGAGACAATAACAACAAGGACGGTACCTGCGGGACCGTCCGAATGCGGGGAGTCAGATTGAAATGAATAATGAAATTCTGTCGATTTTAGTGCTAGTGGTCATTTTCGGTATCGCCAGCGTGTTGCCCATCAATATGGGCGCGCTGGCGTTCGCGGCGGTCTTTATCGTCGGTTCGGTGATAATGGACATGACACCGGCGACCATCTTCGCCGGCTTTCCCAGTGACCTGTTCCTGACTTTGGTCGGTGTCACCTATTTATTCGGCATCGCCCAGAACAACGGCACCATCGACTGGCTGATCGAACGGGCAGTGTTGATGGTGCGTGGCCATGTCGCCTGGATACCCTGGGTGATGTTCGTGGTGGCGGCGCTGCTCACCGGTTTCGGTGCGCTGAGCCCTGCGGTGGCAGCGATCCTCGCGCCTATTGCTCTCAACTTCGCCGTGCAGTACCGCATCAACCCCGTGCTCATGGGACTGATGGTGATTCACGGCGCTCAAGGCGGCAGTTTTTCCCCTGTGAGTATTTTCGGTGGCATAACCAATCAGATCGTTGCGTCCTCCGGGCTGCCTTATGCACCGTTCACTCTGTTCATCGCCAGCCTGCTGTTCAACCTGGGGATTGCCATGGTGGTATTCGTAGTCTTCGGTGGTTTACGTAGCGCTCGCCTGTCATTGGTGGTGGTCCCGTCCGGTCCCGAATTGCATGCTGCCGGTGCATCGCTGGCCATTCTTGGCCACGGTGGTACGCCGGCGTCCCCTGCTTATCATCGTACTGACCTGACGGGTGCCGGTGCGCCGCTACATACCCTCAGCGGCCTGGACGGGGCCAAGCTGTCGACGCTGGTCGGGCTGTTGGCCCTGGCGATCTCGGCATTAGTGTTCAAGTTCAATATCGGGTTGGTGGCCATGACGGTCGCGGTAGTCCTGGCCATGTTCGCACCTAAGGCGCAGAAGGCGGCCATTGACAAGGTCAGTTGGTCGACTGTTCTGCTGATCACCGGGATCATCACTTACATCGGAGTGATGCAGACCATCGGTACCATCGACTATGTCGCCCATGGCATCTCCGGCTTGGGTGAACCGCTGCTGGTCGCTTTGCTGCTGTGCTTCACTGCCGCAATTATCTCGTCCTTCGCTTCGTCCACGGCGTTGCTAGGGGTGATCATTCCCCTGGCCGTGCCATTCTTGAGCCAGGGCCACATCAGTGCGGTCGGCGTGGTCGCGGCTATCGCCATTTCCACCACCATCGTCGACACCAGCCCGTTCTCCACCAATGGTGCGCTGGTGGTTGCCAATACCCCCCCGCTGGAGCGAGAAAAAGTGTTGCGCAGTCTGCTGATCTATAGCGCGGTGGTTGCCCTGGTGGGACCCTGTGTTGCCTGGTTGACCCTGGTGGTGCCCGGGGTGCTCTGAGCCTTCGGGTCAGGCCCTGATCAACCTGATGGACTCAATTTTTCCGTCACCTGCCACAAGGGGTAAATTCCTGCACGATTTTCGGAAGGGAAGAATCGAAGCCATAAGTGCAGAACCTGCCCGCCCGCAAAAATGAGCCTTTTGAAATGGAAGTCATCTCATGTTCGAACGTAACAAACTGGTTCCGGAGTTAATGGTAAGCAACCTGGATAGCAGCCTGGCTTTTTGGGTTTCTTGCCTGGAGTTCAAAGTAGCTTATCAACGCCCGGAAGATGGATTTGCATACCTTGATTTGAATGGTGCTCAAGTAATGCTTGAACAGGTTGATTCGGACGCGGGTCAATGGCTGACTGCGCCGTTGACTAAGCCGTTTGGAAGAGGCATCAACCTACAGATTGATGTTGAGGCTGTAGCACCCATCATCCAAAAACTTGATCAGGTTGGATTCCCTCTCTATCGAGAATGCAAAGACACCTGGTATCGGGCGGACAATGTAGAAGTAGGCCAGCGCGAATTCATCGTCCAGGATCCCGACGGTTATCTCGTAAGGTTAGTAGAGCGGTTGGGTGAGAGACCGGCTTGCTCAATCTGAATCTGAGCCAAGCCGACCGTCAGCTTTGTGTTGTGGACTCAACCGGTCGGTAGATGCCCATCGCGTCAGGCAGCTATCGGCCAGTCGGCGCCCCTCCCCCTGCTGCGCACCCTTCACACTCACGCCTGATCCATAGCCTCTTCTACCACGCCCTTATCCTCCCCCAGGAACCCGCCGCTTTGATGCTGCCAAAGCCGCGCATAGACGCCGTTCTTCCCGAGCAATTCGGTGTGGGTGCCCTGTTCGATGATGCGTCCGTCATCCATGACGATGAGCCGATCCATGGCTGCAATCGTGGACAGCCGATGGGCGATGGCGATCACCGTCTTGCCCTGCATCATTTCATCGAGGCTTTCCTGAATGGCCACTTCGACTTCCGAGTCCAGCGCGCTGGTGGCCTCGTCAAGAAGCAGGATCGGGGCGTTCTTGAGCATCACCCGGGCAATCGCGACACGTTGGCGCTGGCCGCCCGACAGCTTGATGCCGCGCTCACCCACAAGGGTGTCGTAACCGGTATGGCCTTGCCGGTCGCTCAATTGACTTATGAATTCATCGGCCTGGGCATTGGCCGCGGCGCTGCGGATTTGCGCGTCGGTCGCATCGGGACGGCCGTAGGCGATGTTGTCGCGAATGGAACGGTGCAGCAGGGAGGTATCCTGCGTGACCATACCGATGCAGCCGCGCAGGCTGTCTTGCGTCACTTGTGCGATGTTTTGGCCGTCGATGCGAATCTCCCCGCTGTCGACGTCATAGAAACGCAGCAGCAAGTTGATAAGCGTGGACTTGCCGGCGCCAGAGCGGCCAACCAAGCCGATTTTTTCGCCCGGGCGGATGCTCAGGCTCAGGCCATCGAGCACCTGGCGTTCACCATTGTAATTGAAGCTCACCTTATCGAAGGTTACCGCGCCGCCGGAGGTCACCAGCACGCCGGCACCCGGCGCGTCCTGCACCTTGGTGCCCTGGGTCAGCGTTGCCATGCCATCCTGCACGGTGCCGATGCTCTCGAACAGCGAGGTCATTTGCCACATGATCCAGTTCGACATGCCATTGATACGCAACGCCATGGCGGTGATTGCCGCCACGGCACCTGCGCCGACCTCACCCTGGTGCCATAGCCACAGGGCATAACCACCCGCTGCCATGATCAACGCCACCACCAATGCCTGGTTGACGATTTCGAACTGGCTTACCAGGCGCATCTGGCGAAAGCCGGTGTGCTTGAAGTCCTCCATTGCTGCGCGCGCGAAGTGCGCTTCACGATTGGAGTGGGAGAACAGCTTCACCGTAGTGATGTTCGTGTAGGCGTCAGAGATACGCCCGGTCATCATCGACCGCGCATTAGCCTGTTCCTGCCCGACTTTCCCCAGACGGGGCACGAAGTACAGCATGGCCAGGCCGAACAACACGACCCAGGCAACGAAAGGCAGCATCAGTTTCAAAGCGAAGCCACCGGCCAGTGCGATGATCGCAATGAAATACACCCCGATCCCGGGTGCGATCTCGATAAGGGTGAATAGCACGTCGCGCACCGCTAGCGCAGTCTGCATCACCTTGGTAGTGACTCGGCCGGAAAACTCATCGGAAAAAAAAGAAAGGCTTTGTCGCAGCATCAGGCGATGGAAGTCCCAGCGCAGCCGCAACGGCAAGTTAATCGCCAATATCTGGTGCTGCACCATGGTGCGCAACGCCACCAGCCCGACACTGGTCACCATTACGATGCCCATGCCCCACAACACGCGACTTTCCTGCGCAGCCGCTTCACCGCCTGCCTGCCAGGTCGAGAGCAGGTCCACGACCTGCCCGAGGAAGGAAAACAGCCAGGCTTCGTAAATCGACACACCGGCACTTAGTAGCGCAAGTGCAAGGATGTAACCGCGGGCGCCCCGCGTACAGGCCCACAGAAAGCGAGCCAGGCCATCGGGTGGCGGTGGTACCTCGTCAGGAGGAAAGGGGTCGAGCCTTCGTTCAAACGCACGAAGCATGGTGTTCTCCAAAACGATCAAGTTGAGGGGATTCTGCCATTGAACGGTTGCTTTGAGGGTTTTGCGAAGTTGAGGTGTGGCGCTGTTGGCAGGTCGCTCCCAGGATTGGGTTGCCGGGTGCGGGCTATCAAACGTTGCCAGAGACCCGGTCGGCAGGGATAGATCGGCCGGTATCGAAGGGAACCGGCCAAGACCGGACGTTCATCCAAGGACCGCTTTCGGCCGACTCGGTTGAAAACAGTCGACCATGGTTTCCGCAGCAGAAAACAACCGGGCCTCGCGCTCAGGACAATTCAATGGGACCGAACATATTCTGCAGATGACGTGACGAACTGGATCAAAACTCGGGTTGAAGCTATACCGAAAGGGTTCAGAGTGGGGATGGACCACACGCTCGATTAGCGACTGAGGAGAACTTCGCGGTGTCGAATCAGCTGGCCATACGCAACATGGCCCGTCCCGAGCTGGACGAGCTCGTCGATTGGGCTGCCCGTGAGGGTTGGAATCCCGGTCTTCACGATGCCGAGCTGTTCTGGGCGACGGACCCTGCCGCCTTCATCGCGGCGTCCCGGGGCGGCGAATTGATCGGCGGCGGTGCCATCACCTCCTACGATGGCGAATTCGGTTTCATGGGCTTTTTCATCGTCCGGCCTGAATATCGCGGTCAAGGTCTGGGCAATACCCTCTGGCACGCACGCCGCGAGCGACTCCTCGCCCGCCTGCGCCCAGGCGCGAGCATCGGCATGGACGGCGTCTTCGCGATGCAGGACTACTACGCCAAGGGTGGTTTCGTCTTCTCCCATCGCAACATGCGTTTTCGTGCCGAGATCACCGAACGCCCGGCGACCTCGCAAATAGACGACCAGGACATCGTCCCGCTGGCCACTTTCCCGCTCGATCAGGTTGTCGATTACGACCGCACCTGCTTCCCCGCCGCGCGCGCAACCTTCCTGAGCGGGTGGATAGCCCAAGCCGATGCACTCGCCGTGGGTTGCCGGCGCGACGGCAGGCTAAGCGGCTATGGCGTAGTCAGGCGCTGCCGGGAAGGCTGCAAGATCGGCCCCTTGTTCGCCGATGACGCCCTGGCAGCCAATGCCCTCTACGCGCGCCTGGCGGAATTTGCGCAAGGTGGCCCGCTGTTTCTCGATGCCCCGCAGAATAACCCCGCCGCGATGGCGCTCGTGCACCAACAGGGCATGATCGAAGTTTTCGGCTGCGCACGCATGTACCTCGGCCCTCCTCCGGCGATCGCGCACGAACGTGTGTTCGGCGTCACGACTTTCGAGCTGGGCTGATGTCCGCTCGCGACCTCATCGGTTATGGCGGCTGCCCACCCCACCCGCGCTGGCCCGGTGAGGCGCGCGTCGCGGTCCAGTTCGTACTCAACATCGAAGAGGGCGCGGAGTCATGCATCCTCAATGGCGATGCACAGTCGGAGGCCTGGCTTCACGAGCTACCGGGCCGTCCGCCGCGTGTGGGGGAACCGGACTTGAGCGTAGAGGGCATGTACGAATACGGATCGCGCGCAGGTGTGTGGCGCATTCTGGAGCTGTTCAGCGCCCGAGGCTTGCCGCTGACCGCGTTCGCCGTCGGCCGGGCACTGGAACTCACCCCGGCGATTGGCCATGCGCTCTGCGCTGCCGGACATGAGATTGCCGGGCATGGCTACCGTTGGCTGGACTATCGCGACATGCCTGAAGACCAGGAGCGGCGCCATATCCGCCTCACCCTCGACGTGATCGAGCAGATCTGCGGTAAACGCCCCACAGGTTGGTACACAGGAAGGGTCAGCCAGAACACCCGCCGCCTGTTGCGTGAGGAAGGTGGGTTTCTCTATAGCTCGGACGCTTACAACGATGACCTGCCCTATTGGCTCCCGGGCTCGCCCGCCCACCTGGTGATCCCTTACACGCTGGTCAACAACGACGCCCGCTATCTGCTGGCGAATGGTTTCGCCTGCGGTGAAGACTTCTTCCGGCTGCTCAAGGATGCTTTCGACCTGCTGTGGCAGGAGGGCGCGCACCACCCGAAGATGATGAGCGTCGGCCTGCATGGGCGGATCAGTGGCCATCCTGGTCGTGCGATGGCGCTGGCGCGTTTTCTGGATTACGTGCAAGGCCACGACGCGGTGTGGATCTGTAGGCGTGAAGAGATTGCCAGGCACTGGATTGCCCAATTCCCCGCCTGAGTGATAAGTGGCTCGGGACGGCCTGAGCCACGCTCAATGATGCGGCAATATGTTTCGACCCCCAGTACGCGACCGTGCTGGCTACAAACAAATCGGGTGGGCGCGCTATGCGGTTCAACACCTCAATCCGCTAATCCACAATGAACAACTTCGCTGCGGTGGTGGCGGGATCCACCGGCTGAATCCAGAAGAGATGACTGCTCATGCGAGCTTTATGGTGCCGCCCTGGATATCGTCGCGCGCCATCCGCAAGTCATTGGCATCGCGGTTGAGCTGGTGAATCATGTTGAGCAACCGCTGACGAAGCACCTCGTCCTGGAGCTGTTCTGCTGCGCGCATCACATCAAGCGCCGCTACCTCATTATTGGTTGCGACGGAGTCGAGCAGTTTGCGCATGCTTCTTGATGGCCGATTCATCTCCAACCCCCCAGGTTTCAGTGACGCGAATCATAAGGCTGGAATGTTTCGCCAGTGTTTCAGCTGCACGAACGGGTTCTGAATCGCCGACTCCGGCTGAGTCGACGCTAGCCGGGGGGCGATTACGCTTCAATCCATCAGTGATGAAGCTAAGCGGCCCGCTCCAGGGCATCCAGCAAGCCAACAAACTCCAGCGAAAGCCTGTGGCGAGGAGCCAAATGGACGAGAGGGACTGAAACTTCGTGAGATTCACGCATCTTGACGGAGCTGCTCAGGTAAACCGGTAGCAGAGGTAACCCCTCTGCCAACAGCTCATCAATGAGACCTTGGTGCATGCCAGTGCGCTCAGTGAACTGGTTAACCACCACCCCTTCCACTTCCAGTGATTCGTTGTGATCACAACGTAGATCTTCTACCTGCGCGAGAACGCGATACAGCGCCTGACGAGAAAAGCTGTCGCAATCGAATGGAATCAGTATTCGATCGGCAGCCACCAGTGCACTGAATGTGTAGAAATTCAGCGACGCAGGTGTGTCGATATAGATGCGTTCATAATCCCCGGACAGCTCAACCAATAACTTGCGTAGCTTGTTGATCTTGAACTTGCTCTCAAGTTTTGCCTGAATGTCTGAGAGTTCAGGGCTGGCAGCCACCAGGTGAAGGTTGTCGTAAAGGGTCTCGGTTATGGCCACTCGATTCCTTCTGCCTTCGAAGCCGCTGGACAGTGTCTGTTTGAAGAAATCGGCTATGCCTGCGGGAATGCGCTCGTTGAGTAGTCCCGTGAGGTAGTGAGTCGAGTTTGCCTGGGGATCGAGGTCAACCAGCAGCGTTCGGTAACCTTCGGCAGCACTTACAGCGGCAAGATTGCAGGCAATGCTGGATTTTCCAACACCACCTTTCTGATTGAATACGACACGACGCATCGGGCTTGCTCATCCATGAAAGTGGCCTAAGGCCAACTGAAGGAAAATCTAAGTAGTCATTTCAATTCTATGACCGCAACATTACAGTTTTACGACAGCCCGTCCATCAGGCCAGCTTCAATCACTCGGAGTGCTGATGCACATCAATGACTAATCAGTACAAGGGGGACCGTTAAGCAACTTGCGCAGATACTTCGCCGATGCAGGGCACAAATGCTTGAATTGAACTGTCTGGGTGATAGCCGCAGGCGCCTCGTCCCTGCCAAGCAGTTCGTATCCATTGGCAGAGAAAAAACCAGCAGCGCCTTGAGTCAACAGGTGCAATCGGACTGCGCCTTGAGAGACCGCATAGCGTTCCAGTTCAGACAACACCGCTTTACCCAGCCCCTCTCCACGATGCGTCTCACAAACGACTATTGAGCGAAGCAACAGATCGGAACCCGCACCCTCGAGCCCCCCATAAGCCACCCACTCCCCATCCACTTCGAACCGGTAAAACTGTCGATCTGGTTCACTGACATCACTGAAGGGCAGCCCTGCCTGGCTTAATGACTTACACAAATGATCCAGATCACTCGGCCCTACTTTTCTTGCCTGCATTGTCACCCACCCTTGCTTCTGACTCACTGAGTTTCACGGTAGTAATTACCGGTGTCGACAAGATCACTGCAACGCAAGAGAGCGGTTAATGGCATGCTGACCTCGGTCTGTGATTGAGCACTCTCAAGATCGGTACCCATTTCTCATCCATGGTCAATAGGACGCAGGGTCGGCAGGAGGCATGCAATGGAACTGAAGTTCAGTCACATCGATGTATTGGTCAAGAATCTCGACGAAGCCTGTGCTTACTACGTACAGATACTGAACGCCAGGATCTCCAAAACGCTCGTCTGGGAGCGAGGTGGTCTGCACGTGCGCTACGCGATTGCGCTGATCGGTCAAGAGCGTTTCATGTTAGTACAGCCGTTGGCCGGGAACCTGAGGGAGCTATTGGACTCCTCGGGTGAAGGGATGATTTATCGCCACTGCTATTCGACGCCGGACATCGAGAAGGCCTATGACGAACTGATGGTCGCCGGTGTTCAGCCAGAAGACGAAAACGGAAAGCCATTGGCCCGCGCGAACCTGCAATCCCCGTCCGGGACACGCATTATCTGGTTGCCCAAGCGCTTCGGGCACTTCTCTATCGAAATCCTGGAAGACAAGGCGCTAGAGGCATTTGTAGAAGCTGCATTTGCCTGAGTGATGCGGCGATAAACGTCTGCTTGCTGTGGATTCAACGGTCGAAGCAACAGATTGACTAAATCGTTCAGCGGGGTGAGGCAAATCACTCACCCTCACCAAAAAACCCCGCGAACGCGGGGTTTTCTATTGCTGATTCTCCAATCAGAACTGTGCGGCATCCATCAGATACAGTGACTCGCTACCGGCCTTCACCGACGCACTCAACGAGTGAATGCGCGGCAACAAGCGGGCAAAATAAAACTGCGCCGTGCCCAATTTGCTCGCGTAGAAATCGTCCTGCGCCTCTTTACCAATAGCCGCCTTGGCCATCAGGGCCCACATGTAGGCGTAGGCCACGTAGCCGAACACCTGCAGATACTCGACCGACGCCGCGCCGATTTCGTTCGGATTGCTCTTCGCCCGGTCCAGCAACCACGCAGTCAGTTCATCGAGGGAGGTCACGGCGTCGTTCAGCGGCTTGGTGAACTCGGCGAGGTCCGCGCTGGCGGTCGCTGTGAAGTGGCGGATCTCATCGGCGAACAGGTTGTAGAACGCCCCGCCGCTACCGACGATCTTGCGCCCGACCAGGTCCAGCGCCTGGATGCCGTTGGTGCCTTCGTAGATCTGGGTGATGCGCACGTCACGCACCAGCTGTTCCTGGCCCCACTCACGGATATAGCCGTGGCCGCCGAAGATCTGCTGGCCGTGTACAGTGGTTTCCAGCCCCAGATCGGTCAGGAACGCCTTGGCCACCGGGGTCAGCAACGCCACCAGGTCTTCCGCACGCTTGCGGGTGGCGGCGTCTTCGCTGAACTTGGCGGTGTCCAGTTGCATCGCCACGTAGGTGGAGAACGCACGGCCACCTTCGTTCGAGGCTTTCATGGTCAGCAGCATGCGACGCACGTCCGGGTGGACGATGATCGGGTCAGCCACCTTGTCCTTGTTCTGCGCGCCGGTCGGCGAACGGCTTTGCAGACGATCGCGGGCGTATTCGACGGCGTTCTGGTACGAGCGCTCGCCCGTGGCCAGGCCCTGGATACCGACGCCCAGACGCTCGTAGTTCATCATGGTGAACATCGCCGCCAGGCCTTTGTTCGGCTCGCCGACCAGGTAACCCACGGCTTCATCAAAGTTCATCACGCAGGTGGCGGACGCCTGGATGCCCATCTTGTGTTCGATCGAACCGCAGTTGGCCGGGTTGCGCGCGCCCAGGCTGCCATCGGCATTGACCATGAACTTCGGCACCAGGAACAGCGAAATGCCTTTCGGCCCCGCCGGCGCATCCGGCAGCTTGGCCAGCACCAGGTGGATGATGTTTTCGGTCAGGTCGTGTTCGCCACCGGTGATGAAGATCTTGGTGCCGCTGACCTTGTAGGAACCGTCGGCCTGAGGCTCGGCCTTGGTGCGGATGATCCCCAGGTCGGTACCGGCGTGCGGCTCGGTCAGGCACATGGAACCGGCCCAGACGCCGGCGTACATGTTCGGCAGGTACGCGGCTTTCAGTTCTTCGCTGGCGTGGGCGTTGATCGACAGGCAAGCACCGGCGGTCAGCATCGGGTACAGGCCGAACGACAGGCTGGCGGAGTTGACCATTTCCTCGACTTGGGCCGAAACGGCTTTGGGCATGCCCATGCCGCCATAGGACGGATCACCACCGACACCGACCCAGCCGCCTTCAGCGTAGGTCTGATAGGCCTGTGGGAAACCTGCCGGCGTGGTGACGGCACCGTCCGCCCAATGACAACCTTCTTCGTCAGCGGCACGGCTCAGCGGTGCGATGCTTTTGCTGGTGAATTTGCCGGCTTCTTCCAGGATGGCTTCGACGGTTTCTGCATCCACAGTCTCGGCCAGTGCAGGCAGTTCGGCCCAGAGTTTGGCGACCTCGAAAACTTCATTGAGGACGAAGCGCATATCGCGCAGGGGCGCTTTGTAGTCAGCCATGATGGAATTGCTCTCGAATGGTTGGGGCATTGGCCACGCCCTGATTGATAGGAACATTCTCTGCGGATTGCGTCATGGGCTCGCTTCGAACAGTTTCCACTGCTGTGGTTCGGGACCTGGGCAAGACATGTCCTGGACTGCAAAGCACGAAATGCGACAGCGCCGGTATCAGCACCAATGCGCCGACCATGTTCCAGACAAACATGAACGTCAGCAGGATGCCCATGTCGGCCTGGAACTTGATCGGCGACCAGGCCCAGGTGATCACGCCCGCCGCCAGCGTGATACCCACCAGGGCCACGACTTTTCCGGTAAAGGCGACCGAGTTCTTGTAGGCCTCGGTCAAAGACAGACCGGCACGTTGCTGAGCCAACTGGACGCTGAGGAGGTACAGCGCGTAGTCCACGCCGATGCCCACACCCAAGGCAATCACCGGCAACGTGGCAACCTTCACGCCCATACCCAGCCAGACCATCAGGGCCTCGCAGAGAATCGAGGTCAGCATCAACGGTACCACCGCCACCACCACCGCGCGCCAACTGCGGAAGGTGATGAAGCAGAGCATGATCACCGCGCCATACACGTAGAACAGCATGGTGCGGTTGGCTTCGCGCACGACGATGTTGGTCGCAGCTTCAATTCCGGCGCTGCCGGCCGCCAGCATGAATTGACGATCATCGGTGCTGTGTTCACGGGCAAAGGCATCGGCGACCTTTACCACGTTGTCGAGGGTCTCGGCCTTGTGGTCGGCAAGATAGGCCACCACCGGCATCATCGAACAATCGTTATTGAACAGCTCGGGGTTATTCACCGAGGCCTGCTGCGCGCCGTAATTGAGCACATCCTGATTACGTGCGATGGTCAGCATCTTCGGGTTGCCCTCGTAAGAGCCCGCCGTGATTTGCCGCACCGCGTTAACCAGCGACACGGTGGTTTGCACGCCGGGTTGCTGCTGCAACAGCCAGCCCATACGATCGGCTTCCACCAGGGTTTCGTACTTCAGGCACCCTTCCTTAGCGGTCTTAATCATCACCGCGAACTGGTCGCTCGACAGTGAGTAGTTGGCGGTGATGTAGGCATTGTCGCGGTTGTAACGCGAGTCCGCCCGCAGCTCGGGGGCGCCCGGGTCGAGGTCACCGATCTTCAATTGGGTGCTGACCATGAAACCGCCTACCGCCAGCAGGCCCGCCACCACGACTGCACCGGTTGCCCAACGGCGTTCGGTAAAGCGATCGAGGAAACGCCAGAGATTGCCCAGCCCCTTGCCATGCAGTTCCTTGTTTTCCTGGCGCAGGGTACGGGCGGCTGCCTTGCGACTGACTCCGCAATAGGACAGCAGCACCGGCAACAGCACCAGGTTGGTGAAGATCAGTACGGCTACGCCAATGCTGGCGGTGACCGCCAGGTCCTGGATCACCGGAATGTCGATCAGCAACAGCACGGCGAAGCCCACGGCATCGGCCAACAGTGCGGTGAGGCCAGCGAGGAACAAGCGGCGAAAGGTGTAGCGCGCAGCCACCAGTTGGTGGGTGCCGCGTCCGACGTCCTGCATGATGCCGTTCATCTTCTGGGCGCCATGGGACACGCCGATGGCAAACACCAGGAATGGCACCAGGATCGAGAACGGATCAAGCGCATAACCCAGCAGTGTTACCAGCCCAAGCTGCCAGGCCACGGCAACCACTGAACAGAGAATGACCAATGCTGTGCTGCGCACACAGCGGGTGAAGAAAAAAATGATGGCGGTGGCGATCAGCGCGGCGGCGGCGAAATACATCATCATCTGGACCAGGCCATCCAGCAGGTCGCCGACCAGCTTGGCGAAACCAATCACACGGATCTTGATCGGCCCTTTGCCCTCCTCGCCCGCCACGCGAACGCTGCCAGCGAATTCGTACCGGGTTCGCAGTTGCTCTTCCAGAGTCTTCGAGAACTGGTGGTAGTCGATGGCCTTGCCGGTGACCGGGTCTTTCTCCAGCAACGGCACGAAGATCATGCTCGACTTGAAATTGTTGCCGACCAGGCTACCGACGATACCGGACCGGGCAATGTTCTGACGCAACTGCTCGACGCTCTTGGCCGAGCCGTCATAGACGTCCGGCATCACCGGCCCACCGCGGAAGCCCTCCTCGGTCACTTCAGTCCAGCGTACTGCCGGGGTCCAGAGCGACTTCATCCAGGCACGATCCACCCCCGGGGTAACGAACAGCGTGTCGTTGACCTGCTTGAGCACCTCGAGGTAATGCGGATCGTAAATATCGCCTTCGCTATTTTCCACCACCACCCGCACCGCATTGCCCAACCCACGCAGGGACTGACGGTTGTCCAGGTAGTTCTGGATGAACGGCTGGCTCTGCGGGAGCATCTTCTCGAAGCTGGCGGTGAGTGTCAGTCGAGTGACCGCGAAGTAACCGAGCAGGACGGTCATGGCCAGGCAGGTCACCACCACCAGCAACCGATTATTGAAGATCAACCGTTCGAGCAGGTTGCCGGAGCGTGCATCGAAGACCTTGAGTTCCCGGATCACCGGCATCGTATCGAGTTCGTAATTAGCCATAACGTTTTTTGTCTCTTTTGTTGTACGGCAGTGGGCTTATTCGAGAGGTAATTGACGCAAGCCACGAGCACCCGCGAGCACCAGCGATCCGGTTGCGGATACCAGTGCGCCGGCCACCGGCGCCAGGCCGTTTTGTGGCTGCAGTTTGAAACTGATGCCGTCATCGACGCTCACCAGTACATGGCCAGCCTGGCTCAGCAGGATGATTCGCCCATCGACGGTCACCGTACTGGCCGTGATGCTCACGGGTAGCCCCAACTCGACCTTGCTCCAGCTGGCACCCCCATCGACGCTGCGATACGCATTGCCACGCAAGCCAAACACCAGCACCGCACCGGGTTTGCCGGTAATGCCGAAGTAGGTGCCGTTGTAAGGGGTCGGGATGGCGTGGAAACGTTCGACCGTCGGGTCGAGTTTGAGCACCAGGCCCTGTTCGCCGACGATGAACAGCTGATTGCCGACCGAATGCAGCGCATACAGGTTCAGCGCACTCGGGTTGTCCGTGCGATCAAGCCACGGCGTCCAGGTCAGACCACCGTCGTCGGTTCGGAAAATCAGGTTGAAGGCGCCAATGATGTAGCCGACATGATCGTTCTCGAACCAGACATCGAGGAATGGCTTGTCGGCGCCCTCGTCGGCCATGCGCCGGGCTTCGATCAGCCGGGTGGCGAGCACCTCATTGTCCGGCTGCGCGGCGGCCTGTTTTTGGTAATAGGCGAGCAAGGTCGGTCCGACCTCGCGGCCGTCGAACTGGCGGATCCAGGTTTCGCCGGCGTCGCTGCTGTGCAGCACCACACCGTCGTGCCCCACCGCCCAGCCCTGGGACGGACTGGGGAAATGCACGGCGACCAGATCAGAGCTGACCGGGACCTGAGCCTGTTGCCAGTGCCCGCCAGCATCATCGGAATACACAATGTGCCCGCGTTGGCCCACCGCAATCAGGCGCTCCCCGGCCCGGGCCAGCCCGGTGAACATCGACCGGGCAGCCAGTTCACTCGGCTGTGCCGGGGTGTCGAGCACATCGGTAAACCCGCCGGCGATCACCGGGCGGATAAATGGCACGGCCAAGGCAGCCGCCAACGCCGCAAGCAAAAACCACTTGATCATCGTCATTATTGTTATCTCGAATGCACACCACCGCGCCCTTGTGGGAGCGAGCCTGCTCGCGATGAGGCCAACACATTCAACGCAGAGGTCGACTGTCAGACCGATTCGCGAGCAGGCTCGCTCCCACAGAGGGAATCGGTGTGTCAGCGGATGCCGGTACCGGCCAGAGATTCCGGTGCCCATTGGGCCTTGGAAAGCGGCTCGATGTATTTGATACCGCCGTACGGGCCGTACAGACCAAGGATGGTGTAGCTGCCGGAAACGAAGTCATAGAACATGTGGTTGTCAGCGTTCGGCGCTTGCACGTCATAGCTGTAGGCCATGTGCGCGAAGGCACCGCGATAGAGCTGACCACGGGCGTCATACTCGTCGGAGGCCAGAGCGATCCAGCTATCCTCGTCGAGGTAGAAGGTGCGTTTGTTGTAGATATGCCGCTTGCCAGGCTTCAACGTCGCCTCGACGACCCATACCCGGTGGAGTTCCCAGCGCGCCAGGTCAGGGTTGATGTGGTTCGGTGTGGTGATGTCGGCCGCTTTCTCGTGATAGTTGAGCTTGTAGGTATTGTATGGAACGACCATCTCCTTCTTGCCGACCAGTTTGAAGTCGAAGCGGTCCATGGCACCGGCGAACACCCAGGAATCGTCATAGGTCGAGCCACCGGCCGAGCCTGGATTCGGTGTGTCATAAGCAATGTCCGGCGCCAGTTTCACCCGGCGTTGCCCGGGCAAATATTGCCAAGCGCGACGGGGCTGCTTCAATGGGTTGACGGCATCCTGCAACAGGATCGCTTCACCGGCGCGACGGGCCGGCCCCTGGTAGTAGAACTTGGTCTTGAAGAAGATATCGCTCTCATTGGCCGCCGTGGTACGGGCCGGGTCGTACAGCGGATATTCGAGGTAGACGTTGCCGGAGGTAGCCAGGCTCGCGTGCCCGGACGAGTCGACGTTCCACGAGTCGAACTTGGTATTGATGGCATGCCCCTGGTAGCGCAACAGGTGATTCCACATGGCTTCATTGCCATCGTTGGGGATCGGGAACGGCACGCCCGGCAAGGCATTCTCCAGAGCGACTCCACCCTCGAGGGATTTGGTGCCGACGGCATTTTTCGCAGTGTTGTCCAGCAGTCGTTGCGGCAAGGCCACGGTACGGTGGGTCGGATAGACATCGACTCGAAACGACGGGAAGCGCTTGAGCAATTCCTGGGTCGAGACGGTCAGCTTGTCTGCAAATTGCGCGGCATTTTTCCCGGTGATCACCACCCTCGGCTTTTCCGCCTCGAAGGGGTCGGGACGCATGGAGCTGCCCTTCTGAAACGAAGCGGGTGGTGTGGTCAGCCCGCCGGTGTAAGCCGGGATACTGCCGTCGGCGTTACCCGCCTTCTCGGCACCGACGCCGGTCAAGGTGATACCGAGCCTGGCCGCCTGATCCGGGGATACGGCCGCATGGGCGGTGCCGGCGACGGCCAGCGCCAGGGTGGTGGCCAGTAAAGATTTGACGAATTTCATGGGATGTCTCCTGTTGCAAGGCAACGGTTCGATCAAATAGTCGTTTTGAAAGTGAAAGTGACCATGCCGCGATCCTTGAGCTGGGCCGGTGTACCGCCAAAGGCGGTGGTTTGTCCGGGCACGCAGTTGTACTGCCCGTTGGCACCCGGTGCCGCGCCAGCGCCTGGATTGACTGCACTGCCAGGTGAATCGCAGGTATCGAACGGACCGAAGTTGTCCACGTACTTCAGGTCAAAACGGTACTGGTTGCGCACGTCCATGCCGACGCCGACCGAGTAGCTGCCGGAGTCCTCGTTACCGCCGAGCTGGACGGCGGAGTTGCCGTTAAGGCCGACGTTGTAAGTCATCGGCAGGTACATATCGATGCCGGGGAACACCTGGTACCAGGTCGGGTTGAAGTTGACGCCGACGATGTAGTTGTCCTTGGAGACCTTGTCGGTACCGTGGTACCAGTCTTCGCCCTTAAACAATTGTTTGTTGTCGGTCACGTCCAGCCAGCGGCTGTAACCGAGTTCGACCAGCAACGAAGCGCTGTCCCAGACCGGTGTGTCGGCAAAGGTGGTCAGGCCGTTGAGCACCGCGTGCACGGTGTTGCCGCGAGCCACGCCGTTTTCGCCGTTGAAGCTGCCGATGAAACCGGGCACGCCGCGGGCGGCCGCAGCCGGATTGACGGTCGCGGGGACGCTGGCCAGCGGCATGTTTTCGCGGTAGTTCAGGTCGAAACCGACGCTGACCCCGGCGATGCTTTTCGACAGGCTGATGCCATAGATATCGATGTCATCGACATAGAACTGGTTGTAGCTGCCAGCATTACCCGAGATCAGCTGCGCCGGGCCGATGGCGGTCGGTTGCAGGGCCAGGTTGGGCAAGATGTCAGAGGTGTTGCGGTAGTAGAAACCCAGGGTGCCGTCCAGCCACTCCGGGCTCCACTTGGCCATCAGACCGAAGTCGCCGTGCTTGTCCGGGGTGAAGGTATGGCCATTGCTCAGGCGCAGGAACTGGTTGGCGCCAATCGGCCCGGGCACGCCGAAGAGCGGGTTGAGACCACCGATCAGCGACAGGTTGTGCCCGCCATTCTGCAGGCCATCGTTGAAGCCCAGATACGTGCCGGACTCCGGCACCCGCGAAGCGTCCCAGTCGAGAAAGTACTGTGCCCCCAGGGTCAGCTCCGGGCTGACCGTCAAACTGGTGGACAGCTGGTTACGCGGGATGAACAGCTCCTTGGCTTCGGTGCCTGGCACTGCCAGCGCCTTGGAAAGGTCCAGGCCGGATTGGCCGAAACTGTTGCCGTGGGCAAAGGCCAGGATGCTTTCACCCCAGTACTGGGTGTGCTTGCCGAGCTTGGCGCTGAGCAGCGACTCTTCGCCGATTTCCGTGCTGCCAAAGACGAAGGCATCGAGGATTTCGGCCGATGGGCCGTTGTAGTAGCGATCGACATAACCGCTCACGTGTCGGGAGTCCGGCCGACCACTATTGAGCTGATTGGTCGCCGCATTGTCGCTGCCGACATCGTCGTAGGCATGGTCATACCAACTGTTGGCACTGACGCGAAAACCGGCTTTCTGTTGGTAGGTCACGTCCAGTTCGGAGAGCACGTCCAGGCGCTGGGACACTGCACTGCCCGATGAGAAGTTGCGATTACCGTCGTTGTTATTCCACGAGTTGGCCAGTTTCGAGTTGGGGCTTTCGACGCGCTGGGCGTAGTTGAACTTGAAGGTGTTGTCGAAACGTACGGTCCAGTCTTCATTGCCCGTACCGATTTCCACGGCTTGCACGGGCGCGATGCCCAAGCCGGTCAGGGTCGCGCAAGCCAGAAGCCCTCGACGCAGGTTTGCACGGCAGTTCTTATTGTTGTTCATCTAACGGACTCACCTTTTTCTATGATTCATTCGCCCACGTCGATGCCTTCGGCCCTCGCCCCAGCCATTTCGCAGGTCTGTCGGGCAATCCGGCGAGTCGCGGACTGTCTACTTTCTGAGGCAGCCTGCGCTGGCAAGACGCCAAAGCAGGCTGTCGTGGTGGCGTGACTCAGTCGCCGTAGTCGATGCTGCCGTCGAGCTTCGGTGGTATCAGCACTTGCTCGCGCTCCATTGCCTTATCCGGCAT
Organism: Pseudomonas jessenii; assembly: GCF_002236115.1. Classification (GTDB taxonomy): domain Bacteria; phylum Pseudomonadota; class Gammaproteobacteria; order Pseudomonadales; family Pseudomonadaceae; genus Aquipseudomonas; species Aquipseudomonas jessenii. Next base: position 112,975 of record NZ_NIWT01000008.1, read on the forward strand.
GCACAGGGTGGCGCCGCGCAGGACCTGGGCCATGACTGCCGGATCCATTGGCGGGAACAGGGCCGGGTCCGGAGCCTGTTCGTGCTTCTGCCGGCGCGGGCCCATCGAGCTGAGCAGCTTCTCGAGCCCTGGCGGGTGGAAGGTGACCAAAATCAGCATGTCCTCGTCGCCCGTGTTGACGAAGCTGTGCCGCACCCAGCGGTCGACGTAAGCCAACGAACCCGGCCCGACCGCAAGGCGCTGTTCGTCCACCACCACATAACCGCTGCCCTTGACCACCAGCAGCACCTCCTCGTTGGCAGTGTGCGCATGGCTGGGTATGAAGCCGCCCGGGGGCAGTACCTGGCCGCCTACAATCATGTAGTTGGAGGGATAGTTCTTCGGACTGAGCTTGAGATAGATATAGCCACCCGGCGGCGGCTGCCAGAAGTCGTCACTCTCGTCCGGTCCGACGACCAGGGCCCCGCCCTTCTTCAACCCGGCACCGCGCGCTGACTCATCGTCGGCCCAGCGTGCGGGGCGCATCAGTTCTTTCCAGTTCGCCGGAGCCTCGAAGGGATCGGGAGCTGCGTCCCCAGGAGTGCGCGGGCGCCCGATGGCGGCATAGGCCTCTTCGAGTCCCGGCGGCCACACTGTGAAGAAGATCTTCAGATCTTCCTGGCCGTCGTTGCGCATCCCCATGCTCACGTTGCGCCCACCGGCGACCAGGCTGCCCTGGCTGACGCGCTGTACCTTGCCATCGACCGTGGCCTCGCCACTGCCGGCCATCACGTACCACAACTTGTCGCAGGCACGATGGGCTTGCTGCGGAATCTCACCTCCTGCAGGCAAGACCTGGAAACCGTTGGCGATCATGTTGTTCGGGAAGGTCGCCGGCACATACTTCAAAGTGACATAGCCACCCATCGGTTGCGGCATCCACCAGGACTCGCCCTCCTCGTCGCCGAGCAGACCGGTCGGCCCTTTGTCCCACCCCAGCTGTCGTTCTTCACTACTCATGGTGTGCTCCTGATCAAGCGGACTGCGCAATGACGGCGATGGCCTGGATCTCCACCAGCAGTTGCGGCAGCACCAGCTCGGCCTGGACCGTGGCGCGTGCCGGTTTATGCTCGCCAAAGCATTCCTGCCAGACCTGATCGAATACCTTGTATTCGGCAAAGCTCTTCACATAAACCGTGGCACTGACGACATCGGTCAGGCGGGCCCCGGACTCGGCCAGCACCGCAGCGACGTTGGCGATGGTCTGGCGAGTCTGCTCGGCCATTGCGGCATCGCCGGTCAGTTTGCCCTGCGCATCAACGCCGACCTGGCCGGCGACAAACACCAGGTTGGCAGCCTGGATGCCCTGTGAGTAACCGCCCTGCGGCGGCATCACGGTAGTGGGGTTGATTATTTTCATTTGAGACTCCCATTGAGGCTGAATGCGCATCTGCTTGGCGACGCGATAGAGCAAGAATGGAGGCTGGGGAGGAGCAGCCCTATCCTTCTGATTGACGATTTTCTGGAGGGAGACTCATCTATTCGGATGAGTCGATCAGCGGAGCAGTCTGCCGAATCAGTCGAGCAAACCGCGCTGGCGCGCCGTCAGGATCGCCTGTATGCGTCCATTGGCTTCAAGCTTGGAGTAGATATTGCGCAGATGGGTGGCCACGGTGGCCTCGGAGCGGAACAGCTTGCGGGCAATTTCCTTGTTGCTCATGCCGGCAGCGATCATTTCCAGCACTTCCACTTCACGGCAGCTAAGTATGCCGCGGCTGGCAGCTGACTCCCCGGCTGAAGACGGAGATTGCCCGTCGGCATCCAGTTTGCAGGCGCCGCGCAGTTCGTCAAGAAAGCGCGCAGGCAGGTTACCGGGAGTGGCCAGCGCCGCATTTAACGGTGCAGCCAAGGCCCAGGGTTCGTCGACGAAAGGTTGCACCAGTCGCTCGCCGACGGCATCGGCCAGTGCCTGCTGCATCTGCGCCACAGCCTGCGTTTCGCGCTGCCCAACCCACAACGCCTGCGCCAGTAGAATGCGCAATGTCAGTGCGCGTATCAGACGACTGTCCTGTAGCGCTTGGTCGAGCAAGCGCTGCAGTTCGCCTGCAGCACTGCCATCGCCTTCTGCAATCCGGCAACGCAGCTTACCGATCTGCGGAGTTTCCACATCGTTGGCGAAGGTATTAAGAAACTCCGCTTTACCCCAACACCCGGCCTGATCGGCCATTTCCAGGTGACGACGAGCGGCGGTGCTGTTGCCGGCCAGAAGAGCCTGGCGTGCACGCTCCAGCCAGGCGCTGGCAACCACTCGTGGCAGATTGCGCTGCTCGCCAAGCGATTCCAGCTCGTTGAGCAGTTCGATAGCGCGTTCCGGCTCGCCGTCCATCTGGGCGATACGAGTACGTACGCGCATGGAGCTGATCAGTACCTCGGGAAAGGCACCTTCCTTGATCAGCGGCATGAAGATGTCCAGCAACTCACGACTCGGCGTGAAGGCCCGCACCAGATAGTTGGCTTCGGCCAGCAATGCGGCGATCGTTGTGTTGGAGGTGCAGAAGCGCTCGCCCGGAGGCTCCCAACTTTCCAGGGCCCGCTCCAGGTAAACGATCGTGCTACGCACCTCGCCCTGCAGCAGGTCGCAAAACGCCACAAGGGTGTCGGAGTAAACGATGGAAGCGAGGCCACCTATCTTCTGCAACGCTGCCTTGGCGGTGACGGCCAGCCGCCGTGCCTCCGGCAGGCGATTATTCAGAAGCAACAGATAGGCCTCACAGTTGCGTAGGGTCCACTTCCAGAACACCGGCTCCAATTGCGCCTCACAGGCCCGGGCCTGCGCCAGGCACTGATCGATTTCGTCCAGGCGGTCGGACCACACGACCTGGAAAGCCTGCAGGGCGAGTACACGCGCACCACGCGCATCGTCCAGGATGGGAGATTGCTCGAGGAATCGCTGAATCAGTACGCGCGCCTCCTCATGCCGATGCAGGGAGATCAAGGACAACGTGACCGCAGCATGCAGGGCCGGGTTGCGTACAATCAGGTCCACATGGATCAGCCTGGACCATTGCGCCAGCGTAGTATTGCGCCCGGCAACCAGGAACTCCTCCGCACATTCGTTCATGATGGCCGCCGCCAACTCGTTGTCCTGCCCGAGCAGGGCGTGCTCGACCGCCCGAGCCCAGTGGCCCTCGCTTCGCAACCAGCTCGCCGCATTGACATGCAGGGGAGCCTGCTCGATATCTTTGCGTCGGCTCAGTTGTTGACGAAGAAAGCCGGTGAACATCTGGTGAAAGCGATACCACTGCTTGCGGCTGTCCAGTGGTGAGACGAAAAGGTTGGAGTTTTCCACCCGTCGGATCATTTCCCAACTATCGTGTTCCCCTCTGATCGCATCACACAACTCGATACAGAAGGTCTCCAGAATGCTCGTGCGCAGCAGGAAATCCTGCACCTCTGGAGGCTGGCGGATGAATACCTCGTGGGCAAGATAATCGGCGTTTTGTTCGACCGAAAGCGAAGCATCCAGCAGCGCCCGCGGGCTTTCCTGACTGCCGACCAAGGCCAGAACAGCCAACTGAACGGCCGCTGCCCAGCCTTCCGTGCGCTCGTGCAGGTATTGCATGTCGCCTTCTGGCAGAGCGTCGAGCCGGGCCTGTTGCAGAAAGGTTCGGGTTTCTTCGAGGCTGAAACGCAGCTTGCGTGCGTCCAGCTCCACCGCCTTGCCATAGGCCCGCAGGCGATGGATATCGAGCATGGGCAGTTCGCGCGTGCCAACCACCAGACGTTGCTCCGGTCCGAGAACGGAAAGCAGGCGCGAAAGCAGTCCGAGGATATCCGCGTTGTGGACTTCGTGCAGGTCGTCGAGAAACAGGGTGAACGGTTTGTCGCAAGCAGCAATCTGCTCGGTCAACTCCATCGCGTCGGCGAGCGGACTGTCCGGTATCTCTAGCGGGTCATGCCCGGCGCCACTCAGAACAGGGGTCATGGCTGCACGCAAATAGGCGACAAAGCGACCGAATTCGTCGTCGGCACGCTCAAGCGACAGCCAGCCGGTTGTTACGCCTTTACTCTGCATCCAGTCATGGATCTGCCCCAGCAGGGTTGTCTTGCCAAAGCCGGCTGGTGCCGTCACCAACATCAACCCTGCCGGCAGGGCTTTCAACAGCGGCTCGAACAGGTGCGCGCGCGAAACTACGTGGCCGGGAGCGTGTGGCGGCTGCAGCTTGGCCATGAACAGGCGCGTACGCGGCTCTTTGTGCGGGGCGTTACTGTGCGGACCGGCCACCTGGGACATACACCTCACCATCTCATGTACAGCAGCCCGCTAATGAGCGGGCATCTCGGATCGGGTACCCATCCATGATAGTCGCAATCGCGGCGCGACGGATTAGCCGGTGTCCATTCACCTTCGACGTCAATCTCAATCCACCAGGGCTTGCACCAGGATCCGTTTCTGCTCCAGGTCAGCGCGTAGATCGTGTAGGCGAAACAGATCTTCAACGCCATACAGACCTTGCGGCCACGCGCCTTCAGGCTGAGCCAGCAAGGCGCCGACAAACAGGCAGGTTGACTGCACAGTGGAGTTGTAGTCGCCCTCGGCCGATACGCCTTGTGCCACCAGCAATCGACCATTCTGGTAGAGAGCAATGCGCGAGCGCATCGGCTCACAGGTGAGCCTGGAAGGCATCGGCTTGAGCCTGACCATCGCGGTCAGTGCGGCTTGAGGAAGACGTGCCAGCAAACCCAGCTTGTTGAGCAGTCGCAACAGACCGCTAAGCGGCCGTTCAGCGACCGCCAGCCAGGTCTGCACGAGGCGTTTGCCACTGACTTCGGACGACAGCCAGATCTCGTCGTTATCGCTCAAGTCGAAACAGGGACGAACACCACGAGGTGCCGGGAACTTGCGGTTTTGCACGCGAAGCTGTGGTTGCGTAGCCAGCAGGCGGTGAATGTAACGACTGCCTGCGAGCCCGGCAGAACCACCGGCGGAAATGATGTAGCCCAGCTCAATTCGGGTGGCTTGTGGGTACTCCTCCAGCAACTGCCGCGCGACAAGCGCTCCAACACCGGAAAAACCCGAATTGAGTACCAGCGTCCCCCGAGCGCCGCTCTCGGCCACCTGTTGCAAGCGTCGCCGTGCCGAGGCCGGGATGGTCGCCTGAGACAGCATCGCTCCCCCCTGCCGGAGAACCTCCAGCTCGGCGCGCACCTCAGGATCCTCAATGCTGCTGACCACCAGATCCACGCCTTTCAGGGCGGCGCTCAGGCTGCCCGGCACATCGAGGTCTACCCAGCGAAAATCCTCGGCCGCTTCACGGCGCCGCCCACCGCGCAACACACGATACCCGGCCGCCTGCAAAGCGCGTGCAGTGAATTGGCCGAGCACGCCTTGGGCGCCGAGTACGAGTATGGTTTTTTCAGTCATGGTCAATCCTTAAGACTTTGAGCCGCATGGGCTGTCGGCAAAGTGGATGTCGTGGTGGACGGCAAACACACCCAGCGCTTGCAACACGGCTTGTTCAAGCGTGGCGCGCCGGTTCGCCGGTACATCGAGCAGGCTGACCCTGGCCAAGGTGCCATGGCGCGCATCCTGGCCAACCTCGACACAGAAACGGTCGATTCCGACCACGGTGCTGAGGGCGCTGACCAAGGCATCTTCGGTTTCACGCCAGACCAGCGCCGGTTTGAACGGTTTGCCAACGGCAGTCAGCGGGATGCGTTCGATGACATGAATCGCTTTGGGGATGGCCGCCCTCTCATGGATATGCACGGCGGCATGAGCGGCCAGTTCGGCACCGGACACCATCTGGCCAGCACGCAACTCGACGTAGACTACCGGCAGTTCACCGGCGTGGGGGTCGGGTCTGCCGACCGCTGCTGCGCCAAGCACTGCCGGGTGTTTGAGCAGTGCCTCCTCGATCACCGCCGGATCGATGTTGTGCCCTCCGCGGATGATCAGGTCCTTGGCACGTCCGGTGAGAAAGAAGAAACCGCGAGCATCGCGTCGCGCCAGATCGCCGGTCTTTAGCCAACCGCCTGGGAGGAACAGGTCGCGATTTGCAGCCTCGTCCAGGTAGCCGGGAAAAACCGTGGTGCCACGGATCACCAATTGACCGACCGTTTCATCCGGACAATCGCCCAGATAACGTCCTTCGCTATCCAGTTCAACGATCTTGACCTCGATTCCAGGCAGAGCCTTGCCAATGGAGCCAACCAGGCGTTCACCATGAACCGGATTCATGGTGCTGGCACAAGTAGACTCGGTAAGGCCATAGCCCTCCAGCAGCCGAACGCCTGTCGCGCCCTCGAAACGGCGCATCAGTTCGGGTGACAGCGGCGCCGCGCCACACACGCCATAGCGCAGCGAGCTGACATCAGCGTCGCCGATGGGTACCTCCAGCAGGCTGGAGTAGACCGTTGGTACGCCGCTGAAAAAATTGATGCTGTAGCGCTCGATCAACTTCCAGAAATTGGCGATCACGCCTTTGCCGCGGTAGCCGGCGGCAGTAGGCAGCAGTACCGAACCGCCGATAAGGAACGGCAGCAGGCCAGTGACCATCACGCCGTTGACGTGGAACAGCGGCAATCCGCAAAGGAACTTGCCGCCTTTTAACTCCAGCCCGCTGGCCAACGTTTGTGCCATGGCTATTTCGTTGCCATGAGTATGCCGCGCCACCTTGGGGATGCCAGTGGTGCCGCCGGTGTGGAAGTAAGCGGCGGTGTCGCTGGCGCTGAAACTGCGCCGTTCAAGCAATCGTGCGCCCGGCTGGCTTGCCAGCGCGCGGTCTAAATCACTCACTGCCACCGCGCCCAGCCACTCGGGGAGTATCGCTGGTGCAGCACCTTCGGTGAATTGCGCCGGATCTATGCAGAGGATGTGACGCAGACTGGGCACTTGATCGACCATTTCTTCGATCTGCGGCCACAGCGCATTGTCCGGCCCTGGCGCCAGTGTGACCAATACCTTCGCCTGAACTCGCTGCAGGATCGATCCCATATGGGCGGACTCCAGCATCGGATTGATCGGGTTGGCGATGGCCACTGCCTGCGCCCCCCAGTAGGCGAAGTGAAACTGTGGCAGGTTCGGCAGCACGATAGACACGCTGTCGTCACGTCCGATGCCGGCCGTGTGCAACCAGTTGGCAAAGCGAGTGATCTGTTCGAACAGCTCGCGATAACGCCAGGTAAACGACTGGGCAGACGGATCTGCATCGGGAAGAAAACGCAATGCAACCTGCTCGGGCAGGCGAGCGGCGGTGGCAGCGATGAGTTCGTAGGTACTGTTCATGGCAGGTCTTCTCGTACTGAGGCTCAATCCGCAAGGCGCTGCTTGAGGAAGTTCTGGATACGCGCGTTGGCACTGGCCGCGAGCGGGATTGGCATGGCATTGAAGGCGTGGATGCCACCGGGGTAGATGGCCAGCTCGGCCTGATTGCCGGCAGCGCTCCAGCGACTGGACATGAACAACGAGTCATCCAGCAGCGGGTCGAGGGTGCCCACGCTGAAAAGCGCCGGTGGCAGGCCCGAGAGGTCGGCATACAGTGGCGAGACATCTGGCGAGTACGGATCCGGCGCCGCAAACCATTCCAGATATTGACGGATGATGGGCGTCGACAGCACCAGGTTACGTTCACCCCAGTTGCGGGCACCCGGCGTCAGCGCCAGATCGTAACAACCATAAGTCAGATAGGCGGCGCTGAAGGGGGTCAGGCCATGACGGTCGCGCAGGCGCAACAATGTGGTCACGGCCAGGTGCGCGCCCGCCGATTCGCCACCGATCATCAGGCGCTGGGTGCCGAACAATTCCTGACTGTTGGCCACCAGCCACAGCGCGGCGGCTTCGCAGTCATCATTGGCGGCGGGATACGGGTGTTCCGGTGTCAGCCGGTAGCCGACGCTGACCACCGCCATGTCGGTGGATTGGGCAATGGCATCGAGGAGAAAGTCCTGCTGGTCATGGGCGCCCAGCGCCCAACCGCCGCCATGCAGGTGCAACAGAACCCCCGTCGCCCCCTTCGTCGCGAACACACGCAGCGGCAGTGGCCCGGCCGGACCGTCAATCATCTGCTCGCGGCCATTGGGCGAAAGAACCACAGGGCCGAGGAAGGATTTGCCACTGGTGCGGGCGTCGCGTGCTACCTGGGCGGGAATCTGCAGGATGGTCGGCAGACCGCCTAGAATCTGCTCCAGCCTGTCGTTGGCGGCGTGGGTGCTGGCGTCGATGCAGGCCGGATCGAAGACGCGCGGATCGATAGCGAAAGTGCTGCTCTGGCTCATGACAGGTCCTCAAGGAAATACGGATGCTTAGAACACCAGGCCGCTCTGACTGGCGGTCCTGTGCCTATAGTGCGAACGGACTGGCGGCACGCCCATACTCAGAATTGACGATTCACAACGGATATAAGCGCCCGGTTCAGAGCTGGCAGGCCTCAAAGCTGCCTTGCAGGATGGCGACATCGATGGCACCGGGCGCTCCGATGGCGACGATCCGGCTGACCGCCGGTTGTCCCTGCCAACTGCCACCCAACGCAATGTCCACACGCTTGCCGACCACCTGCAGAATCACCCGCTGATCGGGTACTTCCCGGCAATACACCACGCCCTTGCAGCGATAGATCTGACTGGGCAGGCGAGCTGCCGCATGACGTAGTGCATCCAGCGAAAACGGCTGCGCGCTCTGGAAGCTCCAGGTGCTGAATTGTCGTTCGTGGTGTGCTTCGTCGGCATGCTCATGGGGATGACTGCAATGCTCGTCACAACGATGTCCATGCACCGCCGGTTCGCGAACTGCATCCAGCCGCCCCGCTGCCAGGAGGATCTCCAATGGCACGACGCACCGCGTCGTTTCCAGCAAGCGATAACGGTGGAAGTGTTCGTCCAGCCATCCACGCACCCGGGTCAAGTGAGGGGCGTCGACCAGATCGACTTTATTCAGCAGCAGCAGATCGGCGAACGCAATTTGACGCAGCTTGAGTTCCATCTGCTCGGGGGCTTCGAACACTTGAGCGGCATCGACGACACAGGCGATGCTGTCCAGACGAATACGCTCGCGCAAGGCGGGGTTGGCGAAGGTGATCGCGATGCCTGCCGGGTCGGCAACACCGCTGGCTTCGAGGATCACATATTCGGGCTGCTCCGGGCGCACCAGTACCTGCTCGATCGCCTGCAGCAAGTCGTCGCGCACAGAACAGCACACGCAACCATTGGCCAGGCTGACCACGTCACTGTCAACGCCGACGACCAGTTCAGCATCGATGTTCAACGCGCCGAAGTCGTTGACCAGCACGGCAATACGCAGGCCATGGTCTTCGCTCAACAGACGATTAAGCAGAGTAGTCTTGCCGGCCCCCAGAAAACCGGTCAGCACGGTCAGCGGAGTGGCCTTGGCGGTGGCGAAAATGTCGAAATCTGACATGCGGGGTACCTGGCCCGCCTGCGCGGGCCCGTTGCAGGAGAAAGGCAGGCTCAGCCGCCGAAGAATCGCGCTTTCACTTTGCTCCAGGCCATCTGCAGCACGTTGATCGTGAAGTCGCGCGGAAAGTTTTTGTAAGGCTCGCGGTACAGCCCCGGCGGTGCCGCCAGGTGGCGGTCGATGTGCTGGTCGCGCACGTACTGCTCCTGAACGTCCTCGATGCGATGGCGCGGGTTGGGGAAACGTACCTCAGTGTTGGTCGGTCCCAGATCGAAGAGCTCGGCGGCTTCACTGGCACTGGGCGTGCGCGGACTGGCCGATTCAGGCAGCGCGGCGCGGCGGGTCCAGATGGCGTCCTTGGTCACATTGACGACGACTACGTCGGGCGCGCCAAACTGGAACAGCCCTTTCCAATGGCTGCGTATGCCCGCCAACAGTTCTGGCACGATGGCTTCGTCCAGACTCAAGTGGGTGATCATGCCCAGCCGCGGCTTGACCTGATTGATCAGGTAGCCCGCCTCATAGTGCGTGGTGTGCGCCATGTCGATCGTGCTGTTGAGCATCACCGGCGGCACACCGAACTTGAGCGAGTTGAGGGTGCCCAGATCGGGCTGCAACTCGGTGACGAACACGTCGACACCGGCGGCGTACTTCTCGGTGAGTTTGTCTGGCAGGCCATCCCCCGTCCAGACGAAGGACAGGCCGTTCCAGTCCAGCCGGTAGGCCACTGCGCCGTCCTTGGTATGGGAACGACGCCAGTGGCGAACGGTGACCCCATCCTGGTCGTAGCAGATGCCATTGTCGTCACGGAAGTCGAACTCGTTGACCTCCACTTCGTACCCGTCACCGATGGGGAAGCTATTGAAGCTGTCGGTGTGCCAGTGAGTCATGGCCTGCATGCCGGCGACCATCGCCTTGATACCGTCCTTGTCCGTACGCCCGGAAGGACCGTGTACACGCAACGGCTTCCAGCGCCCCATCCACGGTGCAAAACAGTAGAGGTACGGCAGATCCGCGTAATGGTCGACGTGCAGATGGGTCAGAAAGATGTCATTGACTGTCTGGAACGGCACCTGCATGGCGAAGATGTTGCGCACGCAGCCGGAGCCGAAATCGAAGAAGAAGCGTTTGCCATTGCCCAGTTCGACCATAATGCAAGTGCCCGCCTGGCTGCGGGTCGGTGGCATGGGCGTACTGCCGAGGAAGGAAATGCGCATCTCATCCTTGCCCAGCTCTTCGGTACCGGGGAAGTAGTTGTTGTTATTGTTCAGTGACGGTGTGGGACGGTAGTAAGGTGGGAAGGTAATGCCAGTACCCGGGCCACCGCCATAGGGGTTGCCGTCCATATCGCTCTCCGGGCTCTCGACTGCGTTCACTTGCGGGCTGACGGCAGCATCGGCAGGTGCGTTGCGCCCGAGAGCAAAACCGGCGACCCCGGCCATAGCCACACCGAGGGTCTTCAGCGCATTTCGCCGCGAAGGGTGGTTGTCGGCCTGTTCACTGCCCTCAGGCATCTGCTGGTCATTCATCTGTGCAATCTCCCGATCAGTAAGTCTCGAAATGAACCCGACCCTGCTCACGCAGTTGCTGGCGGACGCTGCTCCAGTCCATCCCATGGCGGCTGCAGATGTCGATCAGGGCCTGGACAATCCCCTCCTCCATGCTCTTCAAGCCGCAGACATAGAGATGACATTCAGGATCACGAAGCAGGCCGGCGATTTCGTCGCCCTGTGTACGCAGGCAATCCTGGACGTACTCTTTGGGCCTGTCGTTCATCCGCGAGTAAGCCAGGTGCAATTCCAGCCCCGGCACACCAAAGTTCACCAGGTCGTCGTGATAGGCCATTTCCTTGGGGGTCCGACCGCCATAGAACAGAATCAGGCGTGCGCCGGACACCGGCACGCGGTGACGCTGTTCGAGCATGGCTCGCATCGGTGCAATGCCGGTGCCGGTGCAAATCATCAGCAAGTGACTGCCGGCATGATTGGGCATCAGGTAAGTGCCACCGAAGGGGCCAAGTACTTTCACCTGATCGCCCCGAGCGAGGTCGCACAAGTGGTTGGAACCCACTCCCCGCACCGGTTGGCCGGTGTGATCCGCGACGACACGCTTGACCGTCAGTGCGAGATCGTTGCCAAGCACCTCGCCGCTGCGGGCACTGGCAATGGAGTAATAGCGCGGCACATGCGGGCGCCCCTGCTCATCGACCCCCGGCGGCACAATGGCAATGTTCTGCCCTTCCAGCACCGGAAAATGCTGGTCGCCAAAGTCGAGTACCAAATGGTGAATATCGCTACCGGTACCATCGCCGGTCAGTCGACGATTGACGGTAATGGTGGCCAGAGCAGGATTTTCTTGAGTGAACAGCGCCTCGGCAGGTGTCGCAGCGGAGTGCGGAGCAGATGGCTGCAACGCCGCTGCCGGATCGGGGGCGCCGCCAATCACCGCGCCGGCTTCCACCTCCAATTGCGCCGGCAGACTGCTCCAGCCGAACTGATCGTCGAGGCTATAGGCCTCGCTGTCAGGAACCAGACGCCAGCTGTCGATGGCACCCGTTGGGCAGCCCCAGGTGCATTCCAGGCAACCGTTGCACAAGTCGGCCTTGACCACATAGTTGTTGCTGTCGTGGGTGATGGCTTCGATCGGGCAACTGGATTCGCAGGTGTTGCAGCGGGTGCACATGGCCGGATCGATCAGGTGTTGACGGATGTACTGGGCGCTCATGGACATGCCTTTGAGGAAGTTCGATGACCGCCGCATTCTCGTCGGTCGCTCGAGTAGTCCGGCATCCTCCATTCAGATGATTCGGTCACACGCGCCCGGCGCGTCGGGTCTTGCACAGCCGCCTCATCAGGTTGGGGACCCGGTCCCTACTCCATTTGGATGAGTCAGCGAATATCCGGTTTTTACTCCGACTGAAGGATGGGACGGGTTGGACCGGGGGCAGCAGAGTGTCGGTCGTGAATTCCCCCGACTGCCTTCACGCATAGCGCGCCGGGACAACCAATACCTTTGCTGGAGAATCGAGATGCAAGCGAATGAGAAACTGGGCCGGCACGCAATCATCATCGGCGCAAGCGTCGTAGGGCTGATGACTGCAAAACTGCTATCGCACCGATTCGACAAGGTCACCCTGATCGAGCGTGACCCGTTCTCCGATGCCCCGGGGCCGCGCAAGATGACGCCGCAGTCGAACCATTATCACATCCTGCTGCGTGGCGGCCTGCTGATGCTCAACGAACTGTATCCAGACTTCACCGCGCGCATGCTTGAGCTCGGCTCCACCCCTGTCCGCGTCGGGGTCGATCTGCTTTATCACACGCCTTGGGGTACCGGTTATTCGCAGAGCGGGAGCATTCAGGCCCCTCGTGATCTCGACCAACTGATCCTCGCTCAGAGCCGCAACCTGCTGGAGTTCAATATCCGCAAGTTCACCCTGGAGAGCTCGAACATCGTAGCCATGCCAGGTTGTACAGCGACCGCGTTGCAACACGAAAACGGCAGAGTGACCGGTGTGGTGGTGCAGACCTCTGCGGGCACGCAGAGCCTGGATGCCGACCTTGTCGTCGACGCTGGCGGCCGTGGCAGCCGGGCTCCAAAATGGTTGGCCGACCTTGGCTACAGCGCACCACTGGAGACCCATATCGGTTGCGACCTGGCCTACACCACTACCAAATTCCGCATTCCGGCCGGCATCGCCGACTCGCATCAGATCCATGCCTTTTATTCGGTGATCCCGGATACCAAGGGCGCCGCCATGATGCACCACATCGAGAATGACACCTGGCATATCAGCCTCCAGGGGCGCGCACCCGACTATCCTCCGCAAGACGCAGAAGGCTTCGTGGAGTTCGCGCGCAATCTGTACAACCCGGACCTTTACGAGATGCTCAAGCATGCCGAGCGCGTGGATGATCTGTATCACATGCGCTTCCCGTCCGCGGTGCTGCGCCACTATGAAAAACTCGAACGTTTCCCGGAGGGCTACCTGGTCATCGGTGATGCCATCTGCAGCGTCAACCCGGTTTATGGCCAGGGTATGAGCGCGCATGCCACCACCCTGCGCGCCCTGAACGAACTGCTGGATGCTCGTACCGCTGCAGGCAGCTCTCTGGATGGACTTGCTCGCGAGTTCTTCCCTCGGGCTGTCGAGTTGATCAACAACCCCTGGACCCTCGCGGCGATGAGCGACTTCATCATGTATTCGGGTACCCAGGGCGACAAGCCGGCCAATCTGGAACAGGTCTATCAATACATGCAGGGGTTGGACATGCTCAGCGTCGAAGACGCCGAAGTGCATGCCCTGCTGGCCGACGTGTACAACCTGGTGCAACCGATCAGTGCACTGTTCGGCAATGACTTGCCAGCAAAGGTACAGGCCAGGCTCCTCGCCATGGCAGACGCCTGATAACACCCCCCCTCACACCTGCCCGCCCCGACGGGCAGGTCGCTAAATTACAAGAACCCAATGGAGCACGCTGCCATGCTGGGCTTAATGCAAGATCAACCCCTGTTGATTTCCTCGGTCCTGGAGCATGCGCTGCAGGCACACCCACAGAGCCAGATCGCCTCGCGCACTGGCGAAGAATCGACGCATCACTGCAGCTATGCCGATATCGGCCGCCGAGCCAAGCAATTGGCCAATGCCCTGACCACTCTGGGTGTGCAGCCCGGCGACCGGATCGCCACGCTGGCCTGGAATGGCTACCGGCACATGGAGATGTACTTCGGCGTGTCGGGCATGGGCGCTGTCCTGCATACCATCAACCCGCGGCTGTTCCCTGAGCAGATTGAGTTCATCGCCAACCACGCCGAGGATCAGTACCTGTTCTTTGATCTGTCGTTCGCCACACTGGTCGAGCAACTGGCCCCCCGAATGAAGTCCGTCAAAGCCTTCATCGCCCTGACTGATCGCAGCCGCATGCCGGTCATCGGAGTGCCCAACCTGTTGTGCTATGAGGAACTGATTCAAGAGCAGAGCGAACAGTTTATCTGGCCGATACTCGATGAACGGGTCGCCTCATCGTTGTGCTACACCTCGGGTACCACCGGAAATCCAAAAGGTGTGCTGTACTCCCATCGTTCTTCGATCCTGCACTCCCTGGCGTTATGCACCCAGGACGGCTTCGGCCTGTCCTCGGCGGATTCGGCGCTGTTGGTGGTGCCGATGTTCCACGTCAACGCCTGGGGCATGCCTTATGCGGCGGCGATGTGTGGGGCGAAGTTGGTCCTTCCAGGTGCGCAACTCGATGGTCAGAGTCTCTACCAATTGATGGATGACGAGGGGGTCACCCTGGCGCTTGGCGTACCCACGGTCTGGATGGCATTGCAGCAATTCGTCGAGGCCCATGCGTTGAACCCGGCGATGGATCTGCAGCTCAACCGGGTTGTAATTGGTGGCGCCGCCGCGCCGCGGACCGTGGTCGAGACCTTCGAAAGGCGTTTTGATGCACGGGTCCTTCACGCTTGGGGCATGACCGAGATGTCGCCGTTGGGCACCGTCTGCCACCTGCTACCAAAGCACCGCGATGCAACGCTGGAAGAACGACTTGATTTGCAGGCCAGTCAGGGACGGTCGTTGTTTGGGGTGTCGATGAAAATCATCGATACCACAGGCGCCGAGCTTCCCCGTGACGGCAAGGCTTCTGGCCACCTGCTGGTCAAGGGACCCTGGATTGCCAGTCAGTACTATCGCGCAGAAGGTGGGCCGATCCTCGATGACGCCGGTTGGTTCGACACCGGCGATATCGCCAGCATCGACCCGGATAACTACCTGCACATTACCGACCGGGCCAAGGATGTCATCAAGTCCGGTGGTGAGTGGATTTCTTCGATCGATCTGGAAAACGCCGCAATGGGTCACGCTGCGGTGGCGGAGGCCGCCGTGATCGGTATTCCTCATCCCAAGTGGCAGGAACGACCTCTGCTGGTCGTCGTCCTGAAACCGGGCAAGATCGCCAGCAAGGAAGAACTGCTGAGTTTTCTAGAGGCCCGTGTAGCGAAATGGTGGTTGCCGGACAATGTGGTCTTCGTTGAGGCGCTGCCGCATACGGCAACCGGCAAGCTACAAAAAATCAAGCTGCGTGAGCAGTTCCAGGACTACTACACGGCACTATCAGGCTCGCCAAAAAAACACATTCAGTCTTGAGCTACCCATTTTTCGCATGCCCGAGAAGCACCTCCAAAACAGCACTGACAGACAGGGGAACCACTTTTTCAACAGAACCGGTCAGAAGCAGCCTCCCCCCACAAAATCCTGAAATAAACAGAAGATGTGCCGCGCCGATCACAAAGGTAGCGGTCTGTCTTGAATGACCCGCTTCATGACCAGGGTCGAGGTGAGCCGTTGCACATTAGGCAATGTCGAGAGGCTCTCATCGTAAAGCCTTTGAAAGGCGGGCAAGTCCTGGGCAATGACGTGCAGCAGGTAGTCCGGCTCCCCAAACAACCTTTGGGCATCGACCACCTGAGGTATTTCAATGAGCGCCGCCTCGAACGCCTCGACGGCTTGCCGGTCACCCTCGCGGAGCGTGGCAAATACCATTGCGGAAAAATTCAGGCCCAGTGCACCGGGATCAAGCTGCGCACGGTAGCCCAGCAATACACCGGAGTCCTCCAGTGCCCGCACTCGCCGATGACAGGGTGAAAGGCTCAAGCCGACGCGTTCGGCAAGTTCAGTGACCGAAAGACGGCCATCCTTTTGCAGCTCGGCAAGAATCTTCCGGTCAGTTCTGTCCACGTAGAACAATCTCCCTCATTGCGACAAAAATACGACCACCTTTGAAAGTTAATTCTAACAAAAATTCATTAATCTTCCCCCATCCATTAACAGCCGTACTCCTCTTCAGGAAACAAGAGGGGCGGCCTATGAGAGGCGGGATGATGAATAACGCGATGATTAATGAACGGGCGTGGGTGACGCCATGACCTTCAATGTCTTTGTTGCCTTCTGGGCGGTGTCGTTTCTGTTCGTCGTTACGCCCGGAGCGGATTGGGCCTACGCGATATCCGCTGGCATGAAGCATCGCGTCGTCATACCGGCTGTGGGCGGACTGCTATCCGGCCACCTGATTGCCACATTGGTGGTAGCCGCCGGTGTCGGCACCCTGGTCGCCAACCATCCTGGGGTCATGTCAGTGCTGACGGTGGCCGGGGCGGGTTACCTGCTTTGGTTGGGCATCAACATGCTCATCCGTCCCTCCACACCCCACACCGATGAAGTTCAGGCGTCAGGCTCATGGTTGCGCTGGGCGCTCAAGGGGCTTTGCGTCAGCGGCTTGAATCCGAAAGTGTTCCTGTTGTTCCTGGCGCTCTTGCCCCAGTTTGCCGATGCCACTGCCCCCTGGCCTGTACCGACGCAGATGATTGCGCTCGGGCTTGTCCACACCGTCAGTTGTGGCGTTATTTATCTCCTGGTCGGTTTTGGCTCACAGGTTGTTCTAAAGGCACGCCCAGCCGCCGCTCAGTTGGTCAGTCGTTTCTCCGGAGCGATCATGATCATCATCGCCGTGACGCTGTTTACCGAACAGATGCCGGCTTGATTGCCTCATCAGGACAGGTCGTCGTTCTCATCCAGAGGCGATGATTGATGTGCGCATTCTCGTAGCCAGTTCATGAAAACCAGCAATCGCTTAGGGATAGTGCCGAGCGACGGGTGAACCAGATAGTAATCGTAGTGGCCTGAGCGGCTGAACTCAGCGAGCGGCAGGACGAGCTCGCCGCGATCAACCCGCTTCTGCACAAGCTGCTGACGGCCAATCGCAATGCCGGCGTGGTTCATGGCTGCGGTCACACATAAATCAGAGCGATCGAAGGTCAAGCTACGTTTGGGAAGTGCCGCGAGCATGTTGTGTTGCTCTGCCCAAAGCGTCCACTCGGCATCATAGGCCGCATGATCCCACGCCAGGGAGTCATGCAAGATTGTGCAGTTCCTTAAGTTGTCCGGGTTCTCCTCCAGGCGATGGCGTCGCGCATACTCGGGACTACACACCGGGGCCAGCCGCTCGCGCATCAACCGATGGCTCGTCAACCCGGGAAACTCGCCATTGGCGTAGTACAGGGCCAAGTCGATTTTACGGGTTCGAAAGTCGACATTGTCATTGCCTACCCGCAGGTCCAATGACACCAAGGGATATCGCTCGATAAAATCCGCCAGCCTGGGAACCAGCCAGCATTGGGCAATGGAAGGCCTGACATAGAGCGCGATCGAGCCGGCAATTTCCGCCTGTGTCGATTGCTCGAGTGCCTCGGACAATTCTCCCATCGCATTCTGGAGTATTTCGAAGATACGCTCGCCTTCGTCGGTCAGGCTGACCTGCCGGGTCAGGCGCTGGAACAGCTTCATGGATAAGGCGGTTTCCAGACGACTTATGCGGTGGCTCACGGCGCTTGCGGTCAAACACAGCTCCTCTGCCGCACGGGCGAAGCTCAGATGACGAGCGGCAACCAAAAAGGTGTGAAGGTTCGCGAACTGGCTGCTGTTGAGCCTGGAGCTGATACGTGGAGGAAGGTTAAGCACGACAGTTTTCCCTCAAACCCAAAAGCCGCCTTGCGTTGTACGCATTTCCAGCGGGCAAACGTAACGGATGTGGCAAGACGTTGATCTTGCCACATTCGGTTCAGGCTTAAATCAGCGAGAACTCTGTCGAGTCCAGGCAATTCGGGTCCATTCAGACCAGATTAACCTTTGGCGAGCAATTCACGGCCCTTGGCCAGATAAGCTTCCATCTCGTCGCAAGGCACCATATTGCCGCCCGTTGCCCAAACCAGATGGGTGGCTTGCACTATGGCCTGACGGTCCAGGCGCGCACGAGCCAGGTAGCCCTGCTGGTCGGCCTGGACTCTGGCAATGCCGGGCACGCCGGCGAGCGCGGATGGCTCGAGGCGCACACCTTCGCTGCGCTCCATCAGTGCCAGCAAACTGTACATTTCCTCGTCGCTGACCGTGTAGAAACCATCAAGCAAGCGCTGCATGGCCTTGCCGACAAAACCTGAAGCGCGTCCGACGGCCAGGCCGTCCGCAGCCGTCACGTTGTCGATGCCGAAGTCTTGCACGCTCACTTCGTCGTGCAGGCCGGTATAGACGCCCAGCATCATGCATGGCGAGTGTGTGGGCTCGGCGAAGATGCAATGGACAGCGTCGCCAAAGGCTAGCTTCAGGCCGAAGGCCACACCGCCAGGCGCGCCACCCACCCCACAGGGCAGATAAACAAACAATGGATGTTGCGCATCCACGGTGATGCCAGCCGCTGCCAATTGCTTTTTCAGGCGCTCGGCAGCCACCGAGTAGCCCAGGAACAGGTTGACCGAGTTTTCATCGTCCACAAAATGGCAGGCTGGATCTGACTCCGCTTGTTGACGGCCTTGCGAGACGGCCACGCTGTAATCGGAGGAGTACTCAATAACGGTAACGCCGTGTGAACGTAACTTGTCCTTCTTCCATTGCCGCGCATCCGCCGACATATGCACGGTCACCTGGAAACCCAATGCCGCCCCCATGATGCCGATGGACATGCCAAGGTTGCCGGTCGAGCCAACGGCTATTTTGTATTGGCCGAAAAAGGCACGCGCCTTATCGCTGTCCAGCACCGCGTAGTCGTCATCAAGCGTCAGCAGATTCGCGGCCAACGCCAGGTCTTCGGCATGCTTGAGCACTTCATAGATACCACCGCGCGCCTTGATGGAGCCCGAAATCGGCAGATGGCTGTCCCGCTTGAGCCACAGCGCCCCTTGCAACGCCTGACCGTAGCGCTCGCCGAGCAATTGCTGCAGGTGTGGTACGGGCAGAATGTCCGATTCGATAATGCCGCCACTGCACTCCGTCTCCGGAAACGCGCGCCGCAGGTAAGAAGCAAAACGCGTCAGTCGCGCGCTGGCATCGGCGACGTCTGCGGCCGTCAACCCCACATCGCCAATCGATTCCGCGACCGGGGCCACGGCAGGGTTGAACCAAGTGGTTTCTTGCAGCGCGACCAGATCGCGAATCAAAGGATAACTGGCGTACCAGCTTTCAAGTGTCTTGCCCAAAATCATGGCGTGGTCCCTTTAAACAATCAGGCGGAAAATACGGGTTGAATCAAACGAATTGCGACAGCAGCAGGGTCAGCCCCAGCGCGATCAATGAAGCCAGTACGGTGGCCGAGGTGAATTTCTTCAGTGCTTCGGCGAGCGAGACTCCCAGGTACTCCTTGACCACCCAGAAGGCCGAGTCCGTCACATGGGTCCAACCAATGGCGCCGGCACCGATGGCAATGCAGATAATTTCCTTACTCACGGTGGGATGAGCGCTCAGCATCGGCATCACCATGCCGGCGGCGCTGATCATTGCCACCGTTGCTGAACCGACGGCGAAGTGCATCAGCCCTGCCACCAACCACGCCAGGACGATGGGATTCATATTCAATTGCGTCAACGAGCCAGACAGCGCGTTACCTACGCCGCTGTCGACCAGGATGCCGTTGAATGCCCCACCGGCACCGATGATCAGCAGAATGCTGGCCAGCGGAGGAAAGCTCTTCTGAGTGTGCGCGAGCAAGTCAGGCATTGATAAGCCGCGGCGCAAACCCAGCGCCCAGTAAGCGAACACCACAGCAATGGACAGTGCTATCAGCGGCGTGCCCAGGAACGAAACGATGCTGAAGAGCCCGGAGTCATGGGGCAGTCCGGCCGCAAAACTTTTACCGACCATCAGCAGCAGTGGCAGCAGGATGGTCAGCAGTGTCAAGCCAAGGCCTGGCAAGTCCCGGGTCGCGCTGTCAACGCAATGTTCGTCCAGAAAAGCTTCTTGAGTGTCGGGCGCTTCACTCTTGCAGACCAGCTTGATCCACAGCGGCCCGGCGATGATGGCGGTAGGCAGCGCGATAATGAGGCCATACACAATGACCTTGCCGACATCGGCGCCCAGCAGCCCAGTGATGGCCATCGCGGCAGGGTGCGGGGGCAACATGCAATGAACCGCCATCAGCGACACGGCCAAGGGCACGCCCAGGTATAGAAGGTTGATCCGGGTCTCTTTGGCGACCACATAGATCAGGGGAATCAGCAGAACGAATCCAACCTCGAAGAACACCGGGATGCCCGCGATAAACCCTACTAGCATCATGGCCCATGAGGCACGCTCTTTACCCAGGGTGCTCAATAGCGTCTGGGCAATGCGCTCCGCGCCACCGGATTCTTCCAGCATCTTGCCGAGTATGCCGCCAAGGCCAATGATCGTTGCCAGGAATCCGAGTGTTCCACCGACACCTTTTTCATAGGAAGAGGCCATTTGCGCCAGTGGCATGCCTGAACCGATGCCCACCACAAAGCTCGCTGCGGTCAAGGCCAGGAATGCGTGGACACGCACTTTGACGATTAGAAAAACGATCAGAATGATGGCGGAAAACAACACCACCAATAGAGTGGGACCACTGTGCATACAATCTCCTGAAAGAGCTTTTATTGTTGAAACAAGTGATCTTGGTCACTCAGCTTTTCGGCATTAGAGAGCGCAACACAGGGACCTGACAAAGGATGGATTTTCAAGGGATGGATGACATGAGGTCATCTATGGTGAGTGCATGGCGTGAAGTGATGAAAGTTCGAGCCATATCTACAAGGGACTGGAGGCTATCAAAGCCTGGAAGCAAGCCTCGCAGGCCAAGTGAACCTGAAGCACGGGGCCAATGAGTTTTTTTATCATGTCAAGGAGCGCAAAATGAGCTGGCTGGCGTTCGAATGATGTGTCGCAGTCGGCTGGAGTGCAGACATCTCGGGCACCATGGGTAAGGACTTTCTCGAGTACGATGAGCGCGCGCTTGCTGTCGACTGCAGGGGCCGGAGGAGGCGTTTTGAAACCATTCGCGCTCAGACCTGGCGCCTCGACGCTGAACATGTTCCTGCAAGGGGGCTTGCCACGCCGTGATGCTGTGCCGCAAACGTTAACGGAAAAAGCGGTCATCCCTGGCATTCCCAATGCTCGCTATTGGTTGGACCACGACCTGACTCTGTTCATTCAGGATGCAACTGAGGGCAACAAACGCGAGAGCGAGGCTCTCGCCAAGGCAGGGAAACCGAACAACATCCTGCCGCTGGCAAATATGCTGGCAGTTTCGGGAGGCGGTGACGCAGGCACATTCGCAGCAGGACTCATTACGGGGTGGACCACGCATGGGACTCGCCCCATGTTCAAGGTCGTCACGGGCATTAGCGCGGGCGCCCTGGTCGCCCCGTTCGCTTACCTGGGATCCGAGTACGACGAAGTCATTCGGTATATCGCCAACGCCATCGGTCCAAAAGACGTTTTTCATTCGCGAAACGTGCTGACCCGTCTTGCCAGCGACGGTATAGCGGACAGCAAGCCACTGTCGCGGCTCATCACAAAGTACATCACCGCGGAAATTCTTGCGGCGATTGCATCGGAATACGCCAAAGGGCGAATCCTGCTGATCGGCACAACCGACCTTGACTCAGGGCGGCCAGTCACTTGGAACATGGGCACTATTGCCGCAAGCGAAGCACCGGGAGCGCTCGACCTCTTCCGCAACATCATGATCGCGTCGATGAGTATTCCCGGCGCCGTCTCACCCGTCATGATCGATGTAGACGTTGACGGCAAACAGTTTCAGGAAATGCACGTGGACGGTGGGGTAATCACTCAGGTGTTCCTTTACCCACCAGGCACAAAGATGGCGCTGAACAGAGCCACCGGAGCACCTTTGCGACTCGAACGGCATTTCTATGTCATTCGTAATGGGACACTGGAGCCGCAGTGGTCCGGGACGAAACGCCGTACATTGAGCATCGGCGGTCGAGCCATCAGTGCATTGATTCAAACTCAGGGGATCAGCGACCTGGAGCGAATTTACCGTATGGCGCAGCAGGATGGAGCGGATTTCAATCTTGCGTACATTGGCTCCGACTTTTACTTTCCGCGCAATAAGAAATTCGATGGCGAGTACATGAAGCGTTTATTCGATTACGCCTTTCAACTCGGCGCGAAGGGCTATCCGTGGCATAAATCACCGCCCTCGGAAAACTCTGAACTACGAAACACCCGCTGAACGATTGAGCCAATCTGTTGCGTCGATCGGTTGAGTCCACAGCCGATTTCTGCCCGTCGCGAAGGGCTGCAGTTCAACGCAGCCGCTCGCCAAGGTGTACTTTCGGTACCTCCTGAACAGGGAGCCAACGTCGTCATCTGCCTATTCAATTCCCCCCTGGCTGTTGAGGGAAGCCATTGCTCGCTGCTCTGAAATCGGCATAAGCACTGGATTTGTGTCCTCGACATGGATGTAGACAAACCAGCGATCCGGCGGGCAGTGAAGAATCCTGTGGACATCGAACAGCCTTTTCCCGACTTTGCCACGGGCCCCTAACATTGTGTGATCCTGTCGGATTTCCACATTTTCAATACCGTGCTGCGCCATGGCTTTGCGAAACGCTTCGTCGATTTGTTTTTTGTTGCGACGCTGATAGGTCACATGCGTGTGGTACATCGCATAGCAAAAAAATACGCTGAACGTCATGAGTATCAGTTCGAGGCCGAACCTGCTCCAGAAAGAATCGCCCATGCCAGGTAGTCCTGAGATAGTCCTTGGTTTGTACTGTCTGTAAGCGTCTACCTACCATCCCTGCGTATGTTAATCAGGCGTCCATTTATGTTATGCGGCAGCAGCTCGGTAATGTCATTTGCCTGCTGCGTCGGCAGACACCTGAGCACGTTCTTCAAAAAAGCATACGAACCATGCCCGTTGAGCCGTGCTGACGGGATTCGACCCAGCATAGCAGCGGCTCGCTGGCCGTTGCTTAGCGACGTTTGCTTCTGCTCGAAAGCAGCTTTGGATCGAACGTCTGCTTCTGGCCGATTCTGTTGAAAAAGTCGGATTTTCAGATCACCTGAACTCAGGCACGGCCACCACCAGAGAACCTACTCACCACATTGAGTGGTTTCTCGGCCCTTCGTTGACCATTGTTGCTTTGTTATTGGGTTAATTTGAGGTTTTTGGCTTAGTGCAGGCGCACCTATCCCGGGGCAGGCGGACCTTGAGATGTAAATTTGGCCAGTCGACGCAGGTTCTGTACCGCAGCCGCCAGTGTGAACTCATCGGTCGCGCCGCTCATGCCACGTAGTCTCAAGCGATCCAATTTCAGGATGCGCTTGAGGTGGGCGAACAACATTTCGACCTTCTTACGTTCGTGGCGAGAGCGCACGTACTCCGGCGTCGCCGCGATGCGTCGAGCCACGTCACGAGCGGCTTCATGAACGCTGCGAGCGATCTTGCGAAACGACGTGTTCGGGCAGCACTTGGCTTTCATCGGACACGTCGCGCAGTCAGTCTGTCTGGATCGGAAGATGATGGTGTTGGCTTTGGTGATGTGCGAACGCTCGTTCTTGAAGGCTCGCCATTCGCTACGTAATGCATTGCCAGCCGGGCAGCAGTATTCCTCAGTCTCTTCATTCCAGCGGAAATCGTTGCTCGAAAAACTGTCGTTCTTGCGTTCGGTTTTGTCCCACACCGGCACATGCGGCTCGATGTCTTTTTCCTCCACCATCCAGGCCAGCATCGGCGCGGTACCGTAAGCGGTATCGCCAATGAGGCGTTCCGGCTTGATGTCGAACTGCGCCTCAACGCGATCGATCATCGTCTTGGTGCTCTCGACTTCTGCGGTTCGATGAGCCGGTGTGGGTTCCACATCCATGATCACGCCGTGCTCGGTATCGATCAGATAATTCGTGGAGTAAGCGTAGAACGCTGGGCCACCTGGAGCTGCGGTCCAGCGGGCTTGAGGATCAGTCAGCGATAGACGCTTCGGTAGCGTTTCGGCCAGAGCCTCTTCATCGAGTGCCTCAAGATACTCACGCACGGCGCGGGTGCTCAGGGCCGGATCGCTCCAGTTGACCGGTTCATCACCCGGTACACCGCGCTGCCGACTCGCATCCGCTTTGATGATGCTGGCGTCCACGGCAAAGCCTTCGCCCTTGACCAGACCGGCGTCCATGCAACGACGCAGCACTTCATTGAACAGCCAGCGAAACAGATCGCTGTCCCGAAAACGGCCGTGTCGGTTTTTGGAAAAGGTCGAGTGATTGGGGACTTCATCTTCAAGGCTCAATCGGCAGAACCAGCGATACGCCAAGTTCAAATGGGCCTCTTCGCACAACCGCCGCTCTGAGCGTATGCCGTAGCAATAGCCCACGATCAACATGCGGATCATCAATTCAGGATCAATCGACGGGCGCCCAATCGGGCTGTAGAAGTCGGCGAGGTGATGGCGCAAATCACTCAGATCGAGACACCGATCAATGCTGCGCAGAAGGTGATTGGCTGGGATGTGATCGTCAAGGTTGAACGAGTAAAACAGTCGCTCCTGCCCACTCGATAACTGTCCCATCATGCTGTGTGATCCCCCGCCGGCCAATGAAGCAATTTTGCCGCAGGCCAGACAGGGGAGCTACTTTTTCAACAGAATCGGCCGTTTTCTGCCTGTGGTGACCGGCTGAAAACGACCCGAAGCTGACGTTGGCGACAGGCAGAAATCGGCCAAAAGCTGTTGGTGGACGGAGCGATGGAAAAGAGGAACTATGCTTGGTTTACTTCCGGAATTGATTGAGCCGAATGGGCCTCCGTTCTGTGAAGGCGTTATCACTTCGCATGAGGTGTCGAAAATTGCACGGTACCGCACTTTAAAGGGTTTAGAAGACGCGCGGATATTCCTCGCGACTTTGGAACCAAGCCTTGCAGGAGCCCTGTTATTTCATGGCGAAGCTAATATCCTTCACAGCGTTTCTATTGATCGGAATTCCTCTCGAACAAGCCGCTGCCGGAAGTGCAGCACTGAGAATATTCTGGTCAGAAACCATTCCTGGAGGGAGAGACACGCAAGACGCTCTTGCTATTCGAGGAATCTCGCTCGACGCCAGCGGTTCAATAGTCGCGTTAGGAAATAAAGGGGTATCGCAATCGATTCTCTTGCGGCCCAGCGAAGCAGGTCCTGGACCTATCATTGAACTAGCAACTCAAGGGCAGGCCTTGAAAATTGTGCAGGGCCCCGCTGAGACTCTTTGGCTTGCCGGTCTAGCAAACAGGCGAATGTACGTCCCCGGCGGAACGATGGCAGATGCCTATCTCGGAAAGCTCGACCCACAGGGACGAATCGTTGCGGAATACTCTTTTCACTCGTTCCGGTTTCGTTTTATTCAGAGTGTGACCATGCTTGATTCAGGCGAATTGGTCGTCGCCGGCCGTGACGGTGCCGAAAATTGGCTGGCGGCCGTTTCGACTCAGGGCATGCTCTTGTGGCAACGAAGGTTAGGACTCGGAAAAGGGGTGGCTGTTTCAGCAGTAGGTGACCAAATCGTAGCGGCCACCATTGCAGGTAGGCGCGAGGACAACAACAAAAAATACTGGGACAATGTGGATGTCCGGACTGTTAACCGGACAGGACGCGTGGTCGGTTGGCAAACTATTAGAACAAACATCAACAGCCATTCTGGAAGCGGTTCAGGAACGGTTGCGATGGTAAAGTCACGAACTGCGTTTTATGTACTATCGAGTTGGTATGATCTGCTGAGCGCGAAACCGCTGGAAATCACAAAACTCTCCCTCGACGGCGCTATCTCCTGGCGCAAGGAGCTTCCTCGCTCCGTATTGCAGCAGGCGAATGGGACATGGACATCCTGCTATCAAGGGCAAATGGTTTTGGAAAATGGCGACCTTCTGGTCGTGTGTTCTATCGAAGCGCAGATTCTGGTTTTTCGGCTCGACGCAAATAATGGTGATGTGACAGTTCTGTCCGTACCATTACCCGATTGCCATGAAGGCCGGCCGGCTGCGCTCTTCCTGACGCAAAGGAAGAATGGTGCGATCTGGATTTTTGGTTCGAGACCGGACAGTAACGTCGGGAAAAGTTGCACGTGGCTTGGAGAACTATCGCTTCCATGACGTTTATCTGCTTGGTTTTGTAGACACCTCCAAGCCTTAAAGTTAGGCCACCAGGAAGTTAATTTCCCCTGTCTCCCTAGACATAGGCGGGCAGCTATGGGTCGACTGCGGCCCTTCGTGACAGGCAGAAACCGGCCACTAGCGGCCATTGCTCGCCTTAAAGAAACTGCGCAATGTTCGCCATCGCATGCGTTATGTAAATGTCCTTCTCCCCCACTGGGGCAACGTAATGAAGCGCACTGCGTGCGGCCTCCTCACCTGCAAGACGCGAGATGAACCAGGCAGCCAGATACGGCGACGACAAGCACCCGCCAGCGGTTGCGAGATTGCCCTTGGCCACGAACGGTTGATTGAGCACCACCACGCCGGCCTCCTCAACCCATGGTTTGGTGATCAGATCCGTGCAGGCCGGTACGTCGTCCAGCAGGCCCAGCTTTGCAAGTATGAGTGCGCCCGAGCACTGGGCACCCAGGAGTTGGCGCGCAGGATCAAGCTTCAGGCGAGCCATCAGCGCGGCATTCGCGACGACGTCCCGGGTCATTTTCCCACTACCCACCAGCACCGCGTCCGCACCGCATGCGTCCTCCAACGACATCTGCGCCTCGATCATCAGGCCGTTCATCGACAGCACCTTGTCCGTGGGGCTGGCGATAGACACTCGCCAACCAGATTGTTGAACTCGGTTGAGGATGCCGAACGAGATGAGCGAATCGAGTTCGTTGAAACCTTCGAAGGTAAGGATGGCGATGTGCATTGTGAGCCTCGTACCAGAGAAATCTTGTGGCCCATCGTAAAATCGAACAACCAATTCATTCAAAAAATTGTCATGGATACACTCTGACTCATTACCGCAATATGGCAGTAACAATCTGCATCACCGACAACCAATAAAGATCTTCATCAACACCTACATAAAAGAAATTCTCGGCCTTGAGGTCGTTCTGTTCCATGCACGTAGTCGTCTGGAAGCAGAGACAGACAGTGAGGCGTTACACGATTTAAGGATCGCCGTTAGACGAATCCGAAGGTCGTGGCAGATGGCAGCAAGTATCAGCACATTCACTACGGTCAGGTTTTCGCAGCCGCCGACGTCCGAAATCATGAGTTGTTGCATAAGTGTCATGTCCTCAATGGTTCCTGATGGCGTCGATGCCATTTCAGGCCTTTACGACCACAGCCACGGGATGCCACTACTGGAAGTAGCCCCGCTTTTCCTTGCGGATTTTGCAGAATCTGATCTGACGCTCAGGCCGTAACGCGCGCCGCCGGCGCGCTCAATCGTCCTGCGGGTTCTGCTTTTAGAGCAGTGTAAAAAATGATTGGTCGTTTCGCGCAATGTGTAGCAACTGCTCTGACCGCCCGCTAAGGGCGCCGGTTGCGCGTCTCCAGCGCTCGATTAATCGCTAAAGGGATGTAGACATCGGCAGCAGCCGGCTCAGGCGCTGCCCCGGGCGACTCGAAGTGTCCGTTCAATCGGTTGCCGGAAGGATCCTCAAGGTTGCCGAAGACCGCCAGCGTGTACTGCGAATCAACCCAGAGAGTATCGGGCGTAAAGGTCCATTTTTTCTCGCCGACTTCCAGCCGAGCACGCCCCTGGATTCGGCGATTACTAGAGCTCGCAACTGCAAGGTAGTCGACATCTCGACCGTCGATGGGCGCGTCCAACTCCACCACCAGCGGCTCGCGTGTGCCTGCATGCACGCTTCCGACGTTCCAGCCAGACGGGCGCGGACCATCGTAGTCGTCCGAACCCACCTTCCAGCGCTTGATTTCCTGACCGTCCAACATCAACACCACCACTCCGTCGGCGTGGAGCACAGGTCCGACGGTGTCATGGGCGATAAGCCCGCTCTTCACCCGCCCAGGATGCAGAAGCACGGTCAAGATCTTGCCGCTGGGGGACCAAAGCTCCTGCTCGAAGAATGGCTTGTCGATAACATTACCGTTGGCCTGACGCAGTTCCAACCGAGGCAGGACCTGCTCGCCAACCGGCTGCGCGAACACCAGGGAGATGCGCAGCAGGTTCGCTGGCACCTCCGGTCCGGACGGTTGAACGGTAACAGGCACTAGTTGAGCCGCGACCGCCTGAGCACCGACCGCAGTCCACAGGGCCAACGCGCACAAAGTGCGCAACGCATTCGTCATACCGACCTCACTCATGCGTGCCGATGAGTTCGGGGAACCCTTCCTGCTTCATCAGGATGTCATGGGCAGGCTTGAAGTTCTTGAGCTGGAACTCGACGTTGTTGTAGCGGTATTGCGGAAAGTCGTACTCGGAAACGAAATCGGTTAGCCGGAACAACATGGCTTTGTCGAACGACACCAACTGCAGGGCATCAGTCTCCAGCGCACGGCGCACGACGATGAAGAACTGGTCGTCGAGGTTGTCGATACGGGTGGCCCCCACCAACGGTGCCGGAGTCTCCTGCACGCCAATGATTTCACCGGCAGGAACGGGCTTGTCAATGCCAGGCTTCTCATTCGCAGCTTGGATTTCGTTGACCGGGATGATGTTGCCCGAGCGGTGGTAGTTCAGCAGCATCAGCATGTCTTGTGGCTTGCCGCTCGCGTCCTTGGCGCTGTACGAGATCATGTCCGCGGGCGTGTTGCCGTAGCCCAGTTCTGCGATAGCTTTGCCCCTGATGTGCGCACCGTCCTTCAGGTCCTCGAGCGGGATAGTCACGAGCGGCGTGCAAACATAGGCGGCGACGACGTAAGGCTTTCCGCCGAGTGTGGCGAACGATAGCGCGCGAATGGGTGCGCGCGTTTCAATCTGATTATGCGTGGTGTGGTAGATCTCCACCGACGTCATCGTTTGTTTGTCGGTGAACGGGTACGGAATGCGACGCAGCGTCGACGCGAAGTCCTGGTTTGACAAACCCGCAACGAACAACTCGCCGTTATTCCATTTCATGTCCGTGACGGTGAAGCTGCGCTCCGGTGTTTCCTTCCAGAACTCAACCTTGGAGTTGTTTGGGTTCTTCAGCGTCACCGTAGTCGACTTCATGCTCGCAAGGTTGAGCTTGCGAACCTTCTGGTCGGCAGTGACCGCGACAAGCGCCGGCGTCTTGTTCGCCCCGACACTCACTGCCAGGTAAACCTCGCCCGAGCCCGGGCGCGCTGCCATGTCTTCAACCTTGACCTTGCCGGCGCCCAGTGACTTGGACAGCAACGTCTCCAGGTCCACGATGTTGAAGGTCCCTTCGCCCTTTCTGGGCACAGGTGCAGACAACGCCAGCGCATGCACTTGGGCACCTTTCCAGTCGGCAACAAACAGAATGTTTTCGGGGCCGAATGCGAGCCGCGATACAGACTTCACACCGGCAGCGAAGGTTGCGGTGGCTAGCACAGCGGATGCGACGGCGACGAGCATCTTCGAGTACATATCAAAACTCCTATAGGGGTGAAGTGGCGCCTGAAACCACGTGGGAAATACTCAGGCAGGTGGATTTTCATCTGGTGTCTATGCAGAGAACCGATATGGGTACCTGGTAACCAAAAGAGAGCGTCGATGGTTGTGGTGACACGCGAGTTGGCGCTGGGCCGGTTGCAGCGAGAGGACGCGCTCAACCGCCCGCCGCGTCTAACCGCTCTTTCAGGAAGTGCAACAGCGTGCGCACCCGTTCCGGCAGGTGCTCACGACTCGGGTAGATGGCGAACATCTTGCGCGGCTCGGCACGCCAATCCTCCAGCGCGACCTCCAGCCGACCCTCGGTGATTTCGGTGCGCATCATCACGCGGGGAACCAATCCCACGCCCACGCCTCGCAGCATCGCGTCGATCAGCATCAGGCTATTGTCCGCGCGGAAGTTGCCGCGAATCTCCACAATCTGTGAACCGCCAGGCCCGTCGAAATGCCAGCGTGTGGCGTCGCTACCGAGCAAATAAGGCAGGCAGTTGTGGCACGCCAGTCCCGACGGATGTTCGGGTTTGCCATATTGGCGCCAGTAGTCCGGTGCTGCAGCCACGGCACGCTCTATCACCATCAGCGGCACCGCGATCAGCGAGGAATCATCGAGCTGCGCCTGGCCGCGCAGCGCTACGTCGATGCCGTCGCGCACCAGATCGACTGGCCGATCCGACAGCCTCAGCTCGAGCTCGATGCCCGGATACGCCGCCTGAAAGGCGTGCAGATGGTCGTTGAGGAAGGCCAGTGTGAGCGACACCGGCACCGCCAGCACCAGCCGGCCGGAAAGCTCGCCGCGGGCCGCGCGGATCTCACCCAGCGTAGATTCGGTGTCGTCCAGCACGCGTCGGCAGTACGCGTAGAATTGCTCACCAGCCTCGGTAAGCTGCATGCGTCGCGTGGTACGAGCGAGCAAGCGGCTGCCTGTCCACTCCTCGAGATGCACGATGTACTTGTTCACCATCGATGGCGAGTAGTCGAGATCGCGTGCCGCCGCGGCG
Source organism: Pseudomonas jessenii (assembly GCF_002236115.1). Taxonomy (GTDB): domain Bacteria; phylum Pseudomonadota; class Gammaproteobacteria; order Pseudomonadales; family Pseudomonadaceae; genus Aquipseudomonas; species Aquipseudomonas jessenii. The sequence continues at coordinate 143,695 of NZ_NIWT01000008.1, forward strand.
AACCCGCCCGTCTCGACAACGCGACAGAAGCATTGCAGAGCCAAGTGTCTGTCCATGAATCTCTCGCGGTAAGTGCTCCGCCACCACATGCCTTGCCATTGCATCGACACGATGATGAAAGTGTAGTCGAGGGCGAACGCCAGCATGACTGGCAGCACCATGTGGTGGCCTTGCAATTGCGTGCCCGCGAGCGCTGTTGAGCCGTGAGCGTGCCGCCAGGACCAGTAGAGGACGACGATGCGGGGCATGACCGGGCTCCTTCAAATGCTCGAATGGAGGGATGGGGACGCGATCAGGCCGGTTCGCGGGTCGACCGCTGCCGTGTCGAAACGCAGGAGTTCGGCCGACGCCGACGTCTGCAGCTGCAACTGAGGCGCGCCGTTGAAGAACACGATTGCGTCGCCGTCCTGGAGGACGACGCGGCCGAGGCCGGTGCCGTGCACTTCGATGCGCCCCTGCATCAAGTGCAGGTAGAGACCGCCCGTGATTCGTGCCGGTATCTCGAGCGTCTGGCCCGGTTCGGCGCGGCCAAGGGCGAGCACCACGTCGACGCCAATGTCCAGCGCACCGTCCTGCGGCTGCGGCGAAACGAGGGTGCGCCAGGCGCCGGGTGTGGGCGTCTGGTACGCGAGCCGTTCGACGGCTGGCTCAAGACCAGTGGTAGACGGCGCGAACCAGAGCTGGAAATGGTGGTCGACCTCGTGCGATGAGATGTTCCACTGCCGATGGCGGATGCCGCTTCCAGCGCGCATCCACTGCAATTCGCCGGGATGTACCAACATCTCGCGGCCCTGGTTGTCGCGATGCTCGACGGCGCCGCTGCGCGGCAGCATGACGATTTCGAGGTCGTGGTGCGGGTGCATCGGGAAGCCGGTACCCGGCTGCACGCGGTCGTCGTTGAGCGCCAACAGCGGGCCGAAGCGCATGCGATGCGGATCGACATAGTTGTCGAAGCTGAAGCTGAAGCGCGCGTCGAGCCAGTCGGTGCGCATCGTGCCGCGCTCTGCGCTGCGGCGGATCTCGAAGAGATTCATACCGACGCCCCCTGGTCACGGTGGACCGCAATTGGCATGGCGCGTGCCGGCCGCTGCAGCAGAAGCAGCGCAGCGAGCACCAGTGCGGCCGCGGGCCACACCGTCCACGGCAGTCGCTCGCCGAAGGCAAAGGTTCCGATCGTCACCCCAGGCAGCATCATCACGTAGCCGATGAAGCTGAAGGTCACCGGTTCGGCCCGCCGTTGCAGCGCGAAGTAGAAAAGGTAGCCAACAATGAGCACAGCGGTCTGCAGCGCCAGCCAGGCGAGGGCCGGGATTGTCAGCGGTGGCACGATGGAGTCCAGGGCAAGGGCTGCAATTGCAAGCATCGACGACGAAGCCAGCAGCGTCATCGACGACAACCACTCGCCGCTGACGTCGGACGGCATGTGACGCGCGCGGTAGATATTAGTTGCGCCGATTGTGACGGGAATGGCCAGCGCCATGGCCAGCAGCGCGGGCGTGGCCTCGAAGGAACCACCGCGGCCGGCGAGCATCAGCAGTGCCCCGGACAGGCCGAGCCCGACGGCGACCCCGCGGCGTAGCGCAAACCGCTCGAGCCCCAGCAGCAAGGTCAACAGCAGCGTGAACACCGGTGGCAACGCCAGCGAAAAAGATGCGAAACCGGCGCCGGCGTGCGAAGACAACCAGAACACTGCGGACATCGGCAACGCGTGGCCGAACAGGCCGGCGACGCTGCCGAAGCGCACCAGGCGCGGCAGGTCGGCAGGACGTCCTTGCCGAAACAGCCCGATCGCACCGAGCAGCAGGCCGGCTGCCAGCGTGGGCCATAGTGCGAAAGAAAGTGCACCCACGCCGTGGTGCGCCGCTACCTTCGCGATAGGAGTACCGAGGCCGAGCGTGATACCGCTGCCCAGCAGCAGGGGCCAGAGTCGAGACAGGTTCATGAGATGAAGGCTCCTCGTTGATGTCCTGCTCAGTCTGGACACCAGGTTGCTGCCGATCTAGAGGCCCCTTGGAACTTCACCTTTCACGCTGAGTGGGGAATCGACGTAGCCCGCTTGACCTTGTCACTTTGGCCAGGTCGACAGTAGTACACGCACGCAGTCGGCTAATAATTGCTTGCCATGAATGTCTGCAATGGGTTGTGGATTCAACCGGTCGATGCAACACAACTAAATTCTGTGTAAGCAGAAGGAGTGTTGCAGATGAAGCAGAGACCTCGGATCTATTACACCGAAAGCCAGAAAAAACTGATGTGGGATCACTGGCAAAAAGGCGACTCTCTCCAGCACATCGATGATAGGGCAAGCGGCCCCGCCGTCGCCTGCATCGCACTCCTGCTCCAGTCCGCCCAGCACCTGCCGAATTGCGGCAAGGTCGGCCATCTTTTGCTCGATCAGGGCCAGTTTGCGCACGGCCAGTGCTCGAGTCTCGCGACAAGTGCAGGCCGCATCAAGAGTCAGCAGTGCGCCCACCTCATCCAGCGTGAATCCCAGCGCCTGCGCCCTCTTGATGAAGCGCAACCGTTTGACCTGCTCCGGTAGATAGCACCGGGTGTCGATCGGTCGGTCCGCATTTGGTGCCGTTTTCGGCAGGTAGCCTTGTCCCGATCACAGTCGTTGGGGAGTGCCTGCAATGGGTCGGTTGCTACCCTTGGTGACAGGCAGAAATCGGCCAGAAGCCCACTTCTGCTACACGAGCTATGGCTCAAGCCTTTTTCTCCGAGAGCCGTCTATCAAGCTCGTCTCGAATGTCTGTCCAGTGCCGGGGCCTACGCCGAATCAAGAGTGCAATCTCGATTTCGGTTCCCCGCGAACAACATAGCCAACTCATTCGCGCCCACGAGCAGGGCTGTTGCTTGCATGGCAAATCATTCCGTCCTCCAGCGAGACGTCGGCGAAAGGCTCACCCTACTCCCTCGATCGGCGTGACACACATAAACAATTTTGTGCCATTATGCTTGACGCACAATTTGATTTTTGTGCCATAACCACCACTGGCGTCACAGAGCCCAACCCCGGGCTGAACCTTCGTCAGTAGCCTTTTCCCAATGACATCACTCCCAAGGAGGCGTCATGAGCAGTGCATTGCTTGGTCCGATCAGTCAGATCGGTTATCTGGTCGAGAGCCTGGAACAAAGCATGGAACGCTGGCGACAGCATCTCGGTGTCGGGCCCTGGACGCTCTTTCGCAACGTCAGCCTCCAAGGCAAGTATCGAGGTGAGCCGGTCACTGTCACGATCGATGTCGGGCTTGCGTATCAAGGGGATATCCAGATCGAGCTGATCCAGGTGACCAACGATGCGAAGTCGCCCTATCGAGATGCTGAAGGCCATCCAATCCGGGGCATGCACCATATCGCCTGGGTCGTCGACGACTTCGACCAGACCCTTGTGCGATTGACTGCGACCGGGTTGCAGATTGTTTTTGAAGCCAGCAATCCAACGACCCGCGTGGCCTATCTGGAAAACCATTCGGAGCCTGGAGTGCTTTACGAAATCATCCATGGGATTGGGATGCGCGAGTTGATCCAGCAGGGCATTGAAGCCGCCAGGCACTGGGATGGCACGGATCCGGTTCACATTATTGATGTGGGGGCGTAAGGGACAGCATGTCGAAACGACTTGAAGGTAAAGCGGCATTGGTGCTGGGTGTGGCACCTGGCAACGTCGGCGAAGCCGTGGCTCGACGTTATGTCGAACAAGGGGCGCGCGTGCTGGTTTCAGGGCGCCGCGCCGATGCAGTGGCGGCGGTTGCACAGTCACTCGGGGTGCCTTGGCTGGCGTGCGATATCACCTCGCAGGCCGAGGTCGACGATCTGGTGGCGCAGAGCAAGCAGTGCCTGAACGGCCTGGACATCGGCGTCAATGCCACGGGCTGGGGGCTCTTGAAGCCGTTCCTGGAACACAGCCGCGAAGACCTGGAGAAAATGAACGCGGTGCAATTCACCGGCCCGTTCCAGTACTTTCAGGCGCTGCTGCGTCATATGCCGACGGGGGGATCAATCATCCAGATCTCGTCGGTCACAGCCAGCATCATGTTCGACAACCACGCCGCGTACATGGGCACCAAGGCCGGCATCGACCACGTCATCCGTTGCATCGCTCACGAATTCGGTCAGCACGGGATCCGGGCCAACTCCATTGCCCCCGGTGGTGTTGCCGATGCGCCGATGTCGGGTGGCGGGCTGCTGAACCCGTCTATCGCTGCCCTCTATCACCGCGAAATTCCCCTCGGGCGCAGTGGTGTTTCCGCCGACGTGGCCGATGCGGCACTCTGGCTGGCCAGCAACGAGTCCAGCTTCGTGACCGGTCAGGTCATTCATGTCAGCGGTGGACAGACGCTTCGGCGCAATCCCTCTATTTCCGAGATCTATGCGGCGGCCACTGCACCCGCAGGCCCGGCCCGGCACCTCTGATAAACAGCACGGCTGGCATTGCCGGCCGTGCGACGGTTCAGGGCTTGATGATGACTTTGGCCGACCGCTGTGGGTCAGCCGCCGTTTTATAAGCCTGCGCGACGTCATCGAGCGAGAAACGGTGGCTGATCATGGACTCCGGATCGAATGCGCCGGATGCCAGCAGTTCCAGTGCCTGCGCGAACTCCGTCGGATAACACAGGGTGCCGATCAGTTCGAGTTCCTTGACCTGCAGGATCGAGAAGTCAAAAGCCTGCGGTTGCTTGTAGACACTTGCCACGGTGATGCGGGCGGCATCCCGGGCCCTGGCGATGGCCTCGTGCAGCACGCCACTCACCCCTGAACACTCAAAGATCACCTGGGTCGCGGGCGCTTGCGTCCCCAGGAAAGTCGGCACGCGGCCATGGGCCCGTGCGAGTTCGCTCCACAGGTCGTCTCGTGTCGGATCGAGCGTCAGGTTCGCCCCCAGCCCGGCAGCAATCTCCAGGCGCCCGGCAGACAGGTCAGCCACAGCGATCTGGCTGATGCCCCGGGCCTTCAGGCACGCGACGATGCCCAGGCCAATGGCCCCGGCGCCAAGGACCAGCACGGACTCACCGGCCGTCACCCGTGAGCGATTGACCGCGTGCAAGGCCACCGCCAGCGGTTCGACGAGGGCGGCCACCTCCAGGGGAAGGTTCGCCGGCAGTTGATGCAGAATCGGGCCGCTGTTTACGTTGCGCACCCGGACCAGGTTCGCCAGCGCCCCCTCATCGCTGCCCACGCCGATCATCGCACCGTTGGCCATGGGATTGACCACGACCCGCATGCCGGGCCGGTAGTGGACGACCCCCGTGCCCACCTCGCGGATGACCCCGGAGAACTCATGCCCCAATGGCATCGGTGCCCCATCGCGGCGAATGCCCCCGCTCTCATAGAAGCCCAGGTCACTCCCGCAAACACCGCACGCGGCAACTTCGACCAGCACATCTGTCTCACCCGGGGATGGTAAAGGGACTTCGTCCACCCGCAGGTCTCGAGGGCCGTGGAGTCGTACCTGTTTCATCACATGGTTCATTGTTGAGTCCTGTTGGTGGCTGACGCCGATTCGGCGGCGATGTGATCGGCGGCGATGAAGGCGAAGGTCATCGCCGGGCCAATGGTCGAACCGGGGCCGGGATAGGTCTTGCCCATCAGCGCAGCCGAGGTGTTGCCCACCGCATAGCAACCGGCAATGGCCGAGCCGTCCGGGCGCAGCACGCGCGCGCAGGCGTCGGTGCGCAGTCCGCCTTTGGTACCCAGCTCGCCCGGATCGATGCGCAAGGCATAGAACGGCGCGCGATCGATCGGGCCAAGGCAGGGGTTGGGTTTGCAGGTGGTGTCACCGTAGTAGCGGTCGAACAGGTTGCCACCCTTGTCGAACTGCGGATCAACGCCAGCGGCGGCGTATTGGTTCATCTGCACGAGGGTGGCTTCAAGCCCGGCGACGTCGACGCCGATCTTGGTTGCCAGCTCGGCCGGTGTTTCGGCGCGGTAGATCACGTTGTCGAGCCAGCCGGCGGGGATCTTGCTGTCCGGCTGCACACTGCCCGGCAGCAACACACCGCAGGGATAGCGCTTGCGGTACTCGGCATCGAATACCAGCCAGGCCGGTGCATTGGCCTGGGTGCGCTGATGGTCGGCATACATCGCATAGATGATGTCCGTGTAGGGCGCGGCTTCATTGACGAAGCGCTGGCCCAGTCGATTGACCATCACGCAACGGGGCGCCGCACGCTCAACAAACAGGGCGCGCTGGCTCGACTCCCCTGGCACCTTCACTGTCGGAGCGCCCCAGGTGTGTTCCATCAGCGCCACCGCACCGCCGGCCTCCAGCCCGGCGCGAATGCCGTCGCCATGGTTTATCGGCGGCGCCGCCGTCCATTGGGCCTGCGTGGGCTGGGGCAGATACAGTTCGCGCATCGCCTGGTTCGACTCGAAACCGCCGCAGGCAAGCACCACACCGTGCCGCGCCCGCAGGCGTTGAGTGCGACCCTCGCGCAGCACTTCGATGCCAACCACCCGGCCCTCATCCAGTTGCAATGATTGCATTGAGGTTTGCAACCACAAGGGAATGCCTCGCTCGGCCAAGGCTGCGCGCAGGCTCGCCACCAAGGCGTTACCTAGGGTCAGGCGGCGATCTCGCCGGCTGCGGCGACGCCAGCGAAAATCACTCAGGTAGCGCAACGCCAGCCCGGCGGTCAGCAGCAACCAGCCGCGCTCCTTGGCAAGGATGGTGTGGGCCTCGACCTGGGTCATGGCGATACGTCCGCCAATCAGGGTCGCCGGCGAAGCTGCCCGCAACAGCTCGAAGTGTTCACCCAGGCGTGCCCCGTCGAACGGGGCCGGCTCCATGGTGCGGTAGCCGGGCTTGCCACCTTTACGGTCCGGGTAGTAGTCGGGGTAGCGCGGCACCGCGCGAAAATTCGTGCGCGCCTGACGTGCCAGGTACTCAACCATTTTCGGGCCATTGTCGAGATAGGCGTCGATGCGCTGCTGATCAAAATCTTCGCCAACCACCTCGCGCAGATAGCTGATCGCTTCGTCGTATGAATCGCTGCCCCCCAGTGCGGCAATCTGGTCGTTACACGGAATCCAGATCCCTCCCCCGGATACCGCCGTGGTACCGCCATAGACATCGCTCTTTTCAATCGCGAGTACCGACAAGCCGTTGTCGTGCGCTCGCAGTGCTGCAGTCAAGGCGCCGGCGCCCGAACCGACAATCACCACATCAAACTCATCGTCCCGGTTCGAGTCCTGCTGATTACTGGTCATGGCTATGCCTCCTTTTAAATGGCCGACCCTATGTCACACTTATTATTATCTGTGCCAGAGATTGGCACGAAATGGCTTTTTGTGCCATGCCATGTGAAAATCGGACTCAATTGCTTTTCCCAAGGGCCGGGCACGAATGCCCGCCCCGCCCCCCGAGCGTGTGAAGGTGCAAATGAGTCGACAATTACGCTGGGGTGATGCCAGCAGGATGGAAAACGCCAGTGATGGCCGGTCGCTGATCCTGCGTGCCGCCCTCGATGCGATGATTGCCGAGGGCGCCGAAGGTTTTTCGATCGATGACGTGGCCCGCGGTGCCAACATCTCGCGACGCACCCTGTACCGGTATTTTGGTTCCAAGAAGGAGCTGATTCAGGCTGTCGTCAGTGCAGAGAACGCTGCCTTTTTTGAGGAAATGCAACGCTCCCTGAATGAGTTCGAAGATGACTTCGAGGCCTATCTCATAGAGTGCGTGTGTTTCTCCGTACGCTACCTGGATCGTCATAACGGCGGCTTCCACCACAGCTATCTGACGAAGAACTCAACCTTGGAGGTGTTCACCTACATCCTCGAAAACATCGCACCAATGTGGCGTGATTTGCTGGAAGAGCCCTATCGTCGTTATGTCGAACGCAACAACAGGTCTGTCGCGTCGCTTGAGAACATCATCGCGCTGATCAGTCGAATCGGGCTTGCGTACTGTCTTGTTCCTGCCGATGAACATGCAATTCGTGAGCAACTGGCAATGCTTCAGCCGACACTTGTTTGCAGGACTCTTGAGTAAGAGATTAATCCGGTTTTCTGGCCGAAAATTCAGCGAGTCCTGATTGTCTCGATGAAAAATTCGTGACAGGCAACTATCAGCGGTCACTCAAACACAGTCACCCTCGCCCACCGCCCTATCGATTAACGCAGTCTAAAGAGTTCGCCGATCCGCCTTAGCCAACGCCGATACTTCTTGCGAAGGCCCACGATTTTTTCAGAAAACGGAGTCACCTACATGGACGTCATCAATCAGTTGCAGCCCGAAGAGTGTGCAGGAATGGAGGATATTCGACGTGAAATCGATGCCCTTGATCAGGTTGTTATCAAACTGTTGGGCAAGCGTTTTCACTACGTACTGGCTGCCTCGAAGTACAAGACCTCAGTGACTTCGGTGCGTGCTCCGGAGCGATTCAAGGCCATGTTGGCGACAAGACGCGAGTGGGCCGAGGCTGAGGGCCTGAGTCCGGATGCAATCGAGAGGATGTACAGTGACCTGGTGAACCACTTCATTGCAGAAGAGATGAAACACTGGGCGGCTCATCAATCCAACACCGGACTCTAGTGTCCGGACTGTCCGCCATGGGGTGACAGGAATGGGATACCTTGTTGACCCAGTTACTCACCACTCAGGGAGAGCACCATGTCTGTAGAAATCCAACTTTCTGAAAATGCTACTGAAGCAGAGCGGCTGGGAATTTTGACCCCGTTGCTGGCCCATAACCAGGTCAACGGTGGAGACGACGCACATGAAACATTTGCTCTGTTGCTACGAGACCCAGACAGTAACGAAGTCATTGGCGGACTGTACGGCAAGGTCTCTTATCGATGGCTGCTCATCGATCTTGTCAGCGTTCCCGAGTCGATGCGTGGCCAGGGTATCGGAGAACGGCTAATGCGCATGGCTGAAGAAGTCGCGCAGAAAAAGCACTGTATTGGTATCTGGCTGGAGACTTTCAGCTTTCAGGCACCCGGGTTTTATCGAAAACTTGGTTACTCCGAATTCGGACGCCTGGCAGATTATCCACCGGGGCATACCCGGTTCTATTACCAGAAGTCGTTGTGCTGATCGCGTTTTGGATCTTGGGCCGATAGCTGCGCACCGTAGCAGGCAGCAATCGGCCGTGGATTCAACCGATGCAACAGATTGGCTAAATAGTTCCGCGGCCGTTCCTGAGCTTCCATCTTTTCCACATGAGCATCAGATGAGCAAATGCCGAGAACGAAAAAAACATGAATACGAGAAAACGAGCCTTTCTGCTTTCCCTGGATTCATATAATTCTTCGCACTCACCTCCTGAAGAACATCGAGCAGAGCAAAGCTTCACGCCATCGACACTGCAGTCCAGCAAGCTGCCATTTATGAAAGACAACTCAATCTCTTTACCTTTTGCCTCCCTGAACAATCCGGGTGCGCGGGTTAATCGATAATCAAGCTGTTTATATCGGCCGGTCTCCGAATCCCGAACTGTGATTACGGACACTTTACTACCGCTGAAATGAACTGCCCTGCCACGCATGAACTCAATGTCGGCTCCACGGTAGCCATAGGAATCAATAATAATGAGCAAAATCAATATGACCACTCCGAAGACACCGAAGGTCAACCTGATCTGCTCAAAACCTCCTTTCGGCCATTGCATTTCAATCCCTCATTTTCCCGCAGCGAGTCTGAAGCCACCACTGTTCAGGTTAACGTGAAAAACAGATCTGGCCCCGCGCCTCCACTCAAGCACCCCCATTATTTATTTCGCACTATTCAACCGACTTACTTCAATCGCTTCTTCAATTAGAAAACACATATTGCCCCCTGACTTTTCTTGGTGAAAAAAAAGCCAAATCTGGAAATATCTTCTGGCGAACGTAGTATACAAAAGCAAACATTCCGATACCTATAACCGAGCCGACAAACATTGGGATGGAGCCTGAGATCAACCCTTCAAACTGCTTCGCTGCCGAGCCCATGGATAGAACAATGTACGCATTGTAAGCTCCTGCCAAGTGATTGTAGAAGCCCCAGGCAAACAAGAGCGGGACAAGTGCGCTCAAACCGCCAATTATCCATCTAGCGTTAGGTCCAATAGTTGAACCTATACCAAAGCCGATTAGAACAGCTAATGCTGCCTGGATAAACATTAGCGTAATAACGGCATTAACCTTGCGATCATGTATATCACAGAGGTAGGGGTCAGCAGTTGAAGCGATCAAGCGAGCAAGCAGACTGTCCTTGATCCCTTGTCCTGAGAGCCGAGTGAATACTTCCGACTTAGGTACTCCGGACGAGATCAGGTCTTTTATTTTGGCTTTAGCTTCTTTTTTTTTCATATTAGTGACGACTCCGTGGCACAAGGGCAAATTGTGATAACGCCTGTAGCGAGATGATCACGATTTCACGAGCCTGCTGGATGGTGTTCCCCTCCAACGCGTACAGGTACCTGACCAAGCATAGCCACTAATGTGCCATCGCGATTCACGACGGCAAAAATGGCCGGTGGTCGTTGCATTACGATTGTCACCGGCGTTTGGCTAAGCTTAATAAATCAAGGCGAGCTGAAGCCTTGAGTAATGGCGGCCATCAACGGATCTGGATTGGCATCAAGGCGACACTCCCAAGGGAGACGACTATGTATGCGGTTATAAGAACCTACCTGGGTACTGGAGCAAAGCAGCTTTTCGAGTTGTTGGAAGAGCGCAATGCCGACGTCGAAGCGACCCTGCGGACAGTGCCTGGCCTCGTCAGCTACACACTGTTGAATACAGGTGATGGTGGTACAGCGGTGACTGTTTGCACGGACAAGGCCGGCAGCGATGCGAGCCTGAAAGTCGCGCGTGACTGGATTCAGAAAAATGCATCGAATATCCGCGCGAACCCGCCGATCGTGACGGAAGGTCCGGTCATTGTGCAGATCAGCCAGTGACCGGTCCGCAGGATGGTGAGTGCTATACTTTTTTCAAATTGCACCGGGTGTGCAACGTTCCCCACAGTACAGCTGCCAAGTGCTGCCGGACAGAGGAGGTCTGCAGCAAACCCGAGATGGGAGGTGTGGCATGAACCGACACTATTACATCAGTGACAATCTCAACGATCTTGAAAACGTTGAGTATGAATTGGAAGCCAGCGGCATCAATTCCGAACAGATTCATGTACTCAGTGAAAAAGTTGCTGATGTAGAAGAACATCACCTCCACGAGATCAGCTCGCTGATGGAACAGGATGCTGTTCACTCTGGTGAGATTGGTGCGGTGATCGGCGTGCCACTCGCAGCGTTGGTCCTGGGTGGCGCCTATTGGATGGGCTGGACCGAATCCGCCGCAGGCTGGATGCCCTTTATCTTCCTTGCCATTGTTGTATTGGGCTTCTGCATCTGGGAAGGCGGCTTTTTTGGGTTCCAGGTGCCGAACACTCACTTCCGCAATTTCAAGCAGGCAGTAAAAGAAGGCAAACATATCTTCTTCGTGGATGTTGAACCGAATCAGGAATCGGTACTGGACCAGATCATCAAACAGCATCCGAAGCTGAAGATCGCCGGCACGGGAACGGCAGCCCCCCACTGGACAGTGGCCTGGCAGCACAAATGGCATCAGTTCAAGCGAGTGATATCGGGTTAGCGCCTGGGGACTCAAGGCCATCCGAAAGCTGCTTGCCTACTGGCCAAAGAAAATGCCCCTGCTGAGGAAAATATAGTCTGCCTCGGAGGCCATCAGCCCGATAAGCACCAGTAAACACAAAGGTGGCACCAATATGGCGTAGACCAATGCCAGGCGCTCCCATGCCATATGCATGAAGATGGAGACAATCAAACCTGCCTTCAACAACATGAAAGTGATGATCAGGGACCACCTAAGGTAGCCATGGAAGTGGAAATAGTCGACAAGGTACGACAGCGTGCTGAGGACGAATAACAGTCCCCAGATTTTAAGGTACAAACTGATTGGATGTTGCTGACCCTGAGCATGTGCCATCACCCGTGCTCCTCTACCATAAATAGAAGAATGCAAAAATAAATACCCACACCAAATCCACGAAGTGCCAGTAAAGCCCGGCTATCTCGACGTTCTGATAGTTGCCGGAACGCTCATAATCTCCGCGCCATACCTTCAGCGCCACAATGCTGAGGTAGAGGGCGCCGATTGATACATGCAGTCCGTGAAAACCGGTAATCATGAAAAAGCTGGCGCCAAATTGCGCCGCTCCCATGGGGTTCCCCCAGGGACGCACCCCTTCTGCGATGAGCTTGCTCCATTCAAATGCCTGCATGCTGACGAAAGTCACACCCAAGGCAGCGGTCGCCAGCATCAGGGCCGCGGTTTTCGCGCGATTACGGCGATAGGCGAAATTGACGGCCATGGCCATGGTGCCGCTGCTACTGATCAGCACAAAGGTCATGATGGCGATCAGAATAAGCGGGATTTCCTTGCCGCCGATCGTCAATGCGAACACTTCACTGGGGTTCGGCCAGGCGCTGGTGATGGTCATGCGTACCGACATGTATCCGGTCAGAAAACAGGTGAATATAAACGTGTCGCTGAGCAGGAATATCCACATCATCGCCTTGCCCCAGGGCACCTGCTTGAAGGCCTCTTTATCCGAGGACCAATCGCTGGCGATGCCCTGCCATCCCGGTGCAGGCGGCGAACCTGGTGGGTTGGATGAACTGGATTCGACTTGGGCTTGTGGGTGCAATGCCATGACTGTTTACCTCAGGCCGCAGAATCTGGCGATGGCTTCATAGGTTTGCGGCGTGCTGGCCAGCAGCGCGAAAAGCACGAACCAAAGGCCCAGCAAGTAATGCCAATAGATGGCACAGAGCTCTACGCTGGCGCCAAGTTGCGCCAGTGGCACATGACGCAGAAATCTGGCGACGATCCAGCACCAGGCGATCAGCCCGCCCAGCAGGTGGAGCCCATGCAGGCCGGTCAACAGGTAGAAGAAACTGTTGGCCGGATTGCTGGCGACAAAGTAGCCCCAGGCGACAAACTGCTGCCAGACCCAGAGTTGCCCCGCCAGAAAGGCAATGGCAAACACACCCCCCAATGCAAAACCAATGACCGTTGCGCCCAGCCGAGCCTTTCGGGCGGCCATACGCGACCATTGCAGTGCGATGCAACTCAATACCAGAAAAGCCGAATTCAGCCAGAGCGGCCGGAGATTGTCTAACGGCGCCAAAGGCTCTGTCAGGGGTAGCCAGTCGGCCATTTGAGAACGGGCAATAAAGGCGATCAGGAAGAGGAAGAATAACGAACTCACCACCACCAGAAACAAGCGCAGGCCTACCCTTGCGGTTTGCCTTCTATCGGCATCCTCGGCGGCCTGCATATCCTCAGGGTCGCGACTCCAGCTGCCGCCGGGATCAGCGCCGTCGGCGTTTCTCAATAGCAGCCTGTTCATGTCTTGATGTCCGCCTTGGTTCCGGCACTGAGTTGCCGCATCTGCTCCAGCTCCTCGGCAGAGACCGTTTGCGGCACGAAATCCTGCTCAATGCCCGGCACACTGTAGTCATAGGCCCAGCGATGCACGACCGGCAACTTCGCGCCCCAGTTACCGTGTTTCGGCGGGGTGTCCGGCGTTTGCCATTCCAGGCTGGCCGCCCCCCAGGGATTACTGCCTGCGGGCTTGCCCTTGAATGCACTCCAGGCCAGGTTGAACAGGAACAGCAACTGGGAAACGCCGACAGTCAATGCGATCACCGTAATGAAGGCATTCAAGTCTTGCGCGGACTGCGGGATGAACGCGTAGTTTTCATAGGCGTAGTAGCGACGTGGCATGCCCTGGAAACCCAAGTAGTGCATGGGGAAGAAAATGGCGTAGGTGCCCAGAAAGGTTATCCAGAAATGCAACTTGCCCAGGGTGTCGTTCAACATGCGCCCGGTGACTTTCGGGTACCAGTGATAAATGCCGCCGAACACCACCAGTACCGGGGCTACCCCCATGACCATATGAAAATGGGCCACGACGAAATAGGTGTCCGAGAGCGGGATGTCCACGATCACATTGCCGAGAAACAACCCGGTCAGACCGCCGACCAGGAAGGTGACGATAAAGGCCAGGGCAAACAGCATCGGCACCGTCAGGTGGATGTCGCCGCGCCACAGGGTCAGTACCCAGTTATAGACTTTCAGCGCCGTCGGCACCGCGATGATCAAGGTGGTGACTGCGAAGAAAAAGCCAAAGTACGGGTTCATTCCGCTGACATACATGTGGTGCGCCCAGACCACAAAACTGAGTACGCCAATCGCAATAATGGCCCACACCATCATTCGGTAGCCGAAGATATTTTTACGCGCATGGGTACTGATCAAGTCGGAGACCAGACCAAACGCAGGGAGAGCGACGATGTAGACCTCCGGGTGGCCGAAGAACCAGAACAGGTGCTGGAACAATATCGGGCTGCCGCCCTGGTGATCGAGCTGCTGCCCCAGCGAGATCATCGCCGGCATGAAGAAGCTGGTGCCCAACAGCTTGTCGAACAACATCATGACCGCACTGACAAACAACGCCGGGAAGGCCAGCAAGGCCATGATCGAGGCCATGAAGATGCCCCATACCGAGAGCGGCATGCGAAACAAGGTCATGCCGTGCGTGCGCGCCTGCAACACCGTGGTGACGTAGTTCAACCCGCCCATGGTGGCGGCGACAATAAAAATCGCCAGTGAGACGAGCATCAGGACAATGCCCCACTCGACCCCCGGTGTCCCCTGGGTAATGGACTGTGGCGGATAGAGCGTCCAGCCCGAACCTGTGGGGCCGCCAGGGACAAAAAAACTGCTGAGCAACACCAGTACCGCCACCAGGTAGAACCAGTAGCTGAGCATGTTGACATAGGGGAAGACCATGTCGCGGGCGCCCACCATCAGCGGGATCAGATAGTTGCCGAAACCACCCAGAAACAAGGCTGTGAGCAAGTAAATGACCATGATCATGCCGTGCATGGTCATCGCCTGATAGTAAGTACTGGCGTCCATGAACGCCAAACTGCCGGGGAAACCTATCTGCATGCGCATCAAGCTGGACAACACCAGAGCGATAAGACCCACGAAGATGGCCGTCAAGGAATATTGAATGGCTATGACCTTGTGGTCCTGACTCCAGATATATCTGGTCAGGAAACTCTTGGGCTCGTGCAGTGCTTCTGTCTCGGCTTGCTCCGCATAGGCCATCACGTCATCCTCCTGCCGAAGTTTCAGTGCATTCCTGGCTGTTTTACGGCTACTTCCCTGGCTCCGCCTTGCTCGCATCAGCGTCAGCATTCGCTTTGGATTTGATAAAAGCGATCAGTGCATTGAGCTCCTCGTCACTCGGAGCCAGGGCCGGCATGACGGCTGCATAGCCCTTGACGATTTTGGCATTGGGATGCAGAACCGATTCTTTGATATAGCCCTCGTCGACCTTTACGCTCGTATCGTCGGCAAGGGTTTGCGTCTTGCCATACAGGCCCTGCCAGCTGGGGCCGACGCCCTTGTTGCCATCGACACTGTGGCAGGCCAGACAGCCGAGCGAGCCGGCCAGTCGCTGCCCCTGCGCCACCAGGTCTTCACCCGGGCTCGACGCTTCGCCGGTCGAAGGTTCATCGTCTTGCCCCGCAGCGCCCAGTGATTTGATCAAGGCGATGACAGCGCCCAGTTCATCGTCTTTGAGAGTATAGGCCACCATCACCGGCGGGTAGCCCTGTACCAGCCGGGCCTTCGGATCGAGAATCGACTCTTTCAGGTAGGCCTCGTCGACCACCGCACTGGTGCCATCGGCAAACTGTTCAGTGCGGCCGTACAGCCCTTTCCATCCCGGGCCGAGACTGGCACTGCCATCCTGGCTATGGCAGGCCTTGCAGCCGAGCTGTTCGACCAACTGGCGGCCTTTTTCCAACACGTTGTCGCGACCGGGTTTGGCAGTTGTCGTCAATGTCTGCGCAAAAGTCGGCTGGCCGTTGAGCCATTGATCGAAGACGCCCTGCTCTTCCACGATCATATGGCCGCGCATGTTGTAATGACCTACACCACAAAACTCAGCGCAAAGGACTTCGTATTTTCCGGTTTTAGTTGGCGTAAACCAAAAGTACGACACCATTCCTGGCACCATATCCATCTTGCTGCGAATTTGCGGTACATAGAAATCGTGCAGGACATCTTTAGCGCGCAACAAGACTTTCACCGGCCGGTCGAGCGGAAGGCGAACTTCATTATTCATTACAAGCACATCGTCTTGCCCTGCAGGATCCTTGGGATCAAGGCCGAAGGGATTGGCGGCATCAATAAACCTGATATCCGATTTGCCCAGCTTTGCGTCCTGGCCGGGAAAACGAAAGGCCCACTGCCACTGTTGGGCGACCACTTCAAGTTCGTAAGCCTCTTTCGGTACCCGGATGAAGTCGTTGTAGACAACAAGGCCTGGCGCCAACATCCCGGCAATACCTACCGACGTAATGATAATTAACCACAGTTCCAGCTTTTTATTTTCTGGCTGGTAGGCCGCCCTGGCGCCCTCCTTGTGACGATACCGCATCACCGCTACAGCCATGAATACCGTGATGGCAATGAAAAATATTCCGCTAATGATCAGGGTGATGAACAGGGTGGTGTCTATGGAACCCCAGTTGGAAGCTGCCGGTGTCGCGTGCCAAGGCGCCAGTATGTGGAATAGCACTGATGCAATAACGATTAGTATCAGGACAATTGCTATTGCCATTTCCTCTTCATCCTATTCCTGTTGTTCATTGGTTATGCAAAAGCATCGCCTCTGACGTCCAAGCAGGGCAGACAAATACCACCCATCGGGGCGGCAAAGTCAGTAAGAAGTATAGAGCCCATCGGGTTGTACGTGAGGTTGGCAAGCGAGGCCCGGCGACCGGCTATACTGAATGTCTGATGACGGACAGCAGGGTCGGCCAGAAGCGGCGCCAAAAATCGAACCCTGCCCTTGTGCAGTCATCCAACATAAGTGATGGCATCGAGCAGGAACGATAGCTACAGATTCCAGCAATCCACATGGGAGGTTTCGTCATGAGTGCCCTGACGATCGAAGGTTGGTGCAAAACCAGCGGCGCCCAAAAGTCCACCCCGATGGGGGAAGTTCATTTCTACGTCGACGGCCCTCTGCACCTCCGTCTGGAGCAGGCCGAAGAGCGCTTGCAGAAGAACCACGAGCCGGAAGCCATGGTCGATGTCGATATGGACTCGATGGATCTGATCATGCCCGAGGGATACGCCCCCTTGTCCGACTGTCAGATGCGTGTCTATTTGCACCACGAACGCGGACAGTTCCATCTGGTTGGACACCGGGCGAGTGACGGCAGTTTGATCTACACCAATGCGGTGTTGATAGATCAGCTGCTTGAGTAGCGGTTACGTGATTCTCGGCATCGATGTTTCTCCGCGGGTAATGTGCGGTGCCGAAAACTCACTCGTCTATTAAACAGAATTCAGTGTGTTGCTTCGACCGGTTGAAACCACAGTTAGAAGCGGCCCTTCCGCCCCGTTAAATCCACCTCGCCTCAGGGACAAGTAGCCCCTACCAAAAACAATCGGTGAAACAGGGCCGCTACTCTCTCCAAAAATGGGGTACTACACCCACCCAACCAGGCGTTTACCACCAACTTTGAGGAATATTCCCCCCTCCCCCCTTTCTCTCGCTTGAAACCCCTCGCAAACAGCTTGTTAATTAATTTGAGTTTTTTCTTCGCCCTATTGAAATGGCTCATTAGTTGCACCACCCCTGGTACCCGCAACAGCTGTCGTCCCGGACATCATGGAGACGGCGGGGCTCGCCGGATTCGGCATGACGCGAGGGGTAGGAAATGAAACGCGCGACACCATGCGGTTCCATCGCCTTACTGCCCAAGTCAAGCCTGTGGTGCGTGTTCCACGCAAAAGTGAGGATGAGTGATGGCTTCCACTGATAGATCAATTGCTCGAATCACGAAACGGCCGATGGCCCTTTATAAGCAGCTGGCCGAGTTGGGCCTGATGTTTATCGCGTTGGTGATGACGCTGGCGTTGTCCGCTGTACTGGCGATGGAATTGACCCTTGGAGTGTTCTGACGAGTTATTGCTCATGCGACGAGCGCCCGTTTTACCAGGCACCCATGCAAAGAAATCGGTTATGGGAGGTGTGTCATGTGGAATCAGCCTCTGATGATTGTGGCGATCTACCTTGCCATCACCCTCTGCATCGGCTGGTTGTGGTCCGTTACTATCCTGTATTGGCTTTGATGCAATGCTGATTTTATGAACACACATGACCGGCAGCCATGTGTCGGTCAGGGGAATCGAAGGTCAGCCGGTCAGATGGTCCATGGGGGCGCGGGGGTAAACTTTGACTCGATCCATTGTTTGAACGCGACGACCACGGCACCCGGAAACTTGGCTGATGGCCTGACCAGGTAGACCCCACCGGCGGTATCCAATTGCCAGTCAGGAAGGACCTGCAACAGTCCCCCGGCAGCAATATCACGACTCATCAACCAGTCACCTGCCCCCAGTATTCCCGCATCGGCGCAGGCCGCCGCAAGTAATGATTCGCTGTCATTGGCCGTCAGGTTTCCTTTGGGAGAAACCGTCTGCAGTTCATTGCCGCGATGGAGTCTCCACTGAGGAAAAGACGCAAGGCCACTGAAGCGAAGGCAATTGTGCCTGATCAGGTCCTGTGGCGTTTCGGGCATGCCGTGCTTTGTGATGTAAGCAGGCGAGGCACACAGTATCCGGCGATGGTCACTCAGTTTTTTGGCTATCAGCCGGCTGTCGTCCAACTCTCCGATTCGGATCGCCGCGTCAAAACCTTCATCGATGATGTCGACCAGACGCTCGCTATAGTCAGCGATGATCGAGACATGCGGATGAGCCTTGAGAAACTCCGGCAGCATCGGGCCAAGCCAACGTCTGCCCATGGCTGCCGGCAATGCAAGGCGCAAAGTACCGCGGATTTCGCTGGCGCCCTCGGACGCTTGCTGCTGCGCTTCATTCATCAATTCGATGGCTGAGCGAAGCCGTTGCTCCAGCCTGGCACCTGTTTCAGTAATTCGAACCTGGCGGGTGGAGCGCTCCACAAGCCGAACGCCAAGGCGCTTTTCCATTGCGGCGAGTCGTTTCGAAACGACGGTTGGGTGTCGCTGCAATAGCCGGCCTGCCCCGACAAACGAGCCTTGCGAGGCCACGGCCAGAAACGCAGCGATTTCGTCGCTGTGCTGATTGTTCAGAACATCAAGATTCATGGTTTTAGAATGATCGCCCCCGATGAACGCCCCGACTCCAGGTCCGCATGCGCCAATGCTGCGTCCGCCAGAGAGTAACTTGCCCGGACCGAAGGTTTGATAATACCTGCACCTATGGCGGCCAACACATCCTGCGCTCGTTCCTGGTACTCAGAGACACTCGCCGTATGGGCTGCCAACGAAGGACGTGTCAGGAACAGCGAGCCTTTGGTATTGAGTGTCGACAGTTCTACGGCTGACGGCGCACCTGATGAGGCTCCGAACGATACCATCAGGCCTCGTGGTCGCAAGCTATCCAGGGATGCCTGGAAAGAAACACGCCCAATCGGGTCATAGACGACGTCGACCATTTTACCCTTGGTGATACGAGCGACCCGGGAAGCCAGGCTGTGCGCATCGAACACCAGGACTTCATCGCATCCCGACGCCAGAGCTTTCTCGACACTGGCCTGCTTTGAAACCACACCGATCACGATGGCACCCAAGTGTCTGGCCCACGGCACCATGATTTCCCCCAGCCCTCCGGCCACACCACCGTAGAGGAGAATGGTTGTACCGGGCCCCACAGGATAGGTGGCTTTCAACAGGTACTGCGCAGTGATGCCCTTGAACATGACGGCTGCTGCATCGTCAAATGACAGCGAATCCGGAATTCTGACCAGCCGCGCTGCCGGATAAAGCCGGGCCGAAGCATAGGAACCCAAGGGGCCGGTGGCATAGGCGACGCGATCCCCTACTCGCACGTTGCTGACACCCGCACCCACAGCGGCGACACGCCCCGCGCCTTCCAGCCCAATTCCAGATGGCAAAGCAATCGGCACCGCCCCTTTTCGTTGGGTAACGTCGAGAAAGTTGACACCTACAGCCTCTTGCTCAAGCCATACCTCACCCTGGCCGGGCGCTTGTTCGCTCAGTGTCTCCAGGTTCAGTACTTCAGGGTTGCCGAACTGGATAAACCGGATCGCAGATACCATGGTCATCTCTCCTTCAGTCAGAAGCCGTTATCAAATGAGTGACCTCAGTGTGATAACTGACCTACTGATGAACAAGACGGGTTGATTGCAGGACATTAATGCACCTGTTGCAGCAATATAATCATGGATAGCACGCTTTACTACGTGGAGCATGTTGGTTTCATTGTGATTTTGGAGATGCCAAAGATTGCCTCCGAGAGTCCTCCATGGGTCGGATATAGCCCTCGGTGACAGGCAGAAATCGGCCAATACCCGACGCATGACAATCGGTCATGACATGTCATGACCTCCTTAAAAAACGGACTTTTTCCAGCAAATACGGGGGTTAAAGGACGAACGGTCGAGAGGCGTCAAGCGTGGGGAATTGCCGGGAGTTTGCAGCCACTACAGGCTTTTCAGGCAGGCGCGTTCGTCGCGGTCAAGTGAACTTCACTTTCACCACGTGTCACATTAAGTCCTTGTCAAGCGAACTTCAGTGGAGGTACAGCCTTATGAGCATGGCCACGATTGTCAGTGCCGTGATTTCCAGTCTCGCACCCAGTGTCTTTGACCAGAGCAGCCTGCAAGAACCCGGCGCGCATGTTTCAGCCGTCGAATACCACTACGGGATGGAGATCGATGTGAAACGGGTACTGCAGCGCACCGATACATCCGACAAGACCGGCGTGGTACCGGTGACCCTGGTCTACGAAGACAGCGAGGGCGAGGTTCACAAGATCCGTTTCCTCGAATGGGGTGGAAGCCCCGCCGACCCTACCAGCATTGCCTGATTCGCTCGTCGATCGGGTTCCGGGCCTCACCGCCCCCCCAGAAGCGGAAGTTAAACCTCCCATGCACTCAGTGCGATTGAGGTTTTTGGTTACCTGAAAATGGACATGATCGAATGACTAAACGTTCATTCGAGAAACTCACTATTATCTTGCTGGCGTAATGTCGCAAGATTAACTGATAACAATTGCTGGATCTAAATGGCAGTCAGCAACGGTAAATTCCAATCAAGCCGTGCCGAGAGTCAAGTTGATTCACTATTGAAGCCAAGAGGTCACCATGGAACTTAGTATGTTTTCTTCGTCCACCGTGGAATATGTGCGTTTGGGCGTTGTATATTTTCATCTTATCGCCTGCTGTGTGGCAATCGGGCTGGTCTTGACCAGTGACATTGCAATGGTCAAGCAACTCCTGAAGGGGGATGCATCAGGCCACCACGATGACGCGCATATGGAAAGCCTTCAAAAAACCGTAGTGCTTGCACTTGTAGCGCTCTGGATTACGGGCATTGGTATTGTCGGGATCGATTATGCCGGCAAGGGGATGGAATATTTCCTCAATCCAAAACTGCAAGCCAAAATCGGCATAGTAGTGCTGTTGACCTTTAACGGCATCCTGTTGCATAGCGCTGTATTGCCGGCACTGAAAAAAGCCGGTTCGTTACTCAAACTCTCCTTCAGCCTGCGCATGCTGGCGCTGTTTTCCGGCGCCCTCTCTGGCGTGTCATGGTTCTATGCCGCCATGCTGGGTATTGGTCGTCCGCTGGCCTGGAAGTACTCGCTGGTGGAGTTGCTGGCAGCCTATCCGGTACTCATCGTCGGTGGTTTCGGGGCGATGGTACTGCTCACCGCCTGGGCAAAAGACAGAGACACCGAAGCGCGTTTGGAGCAAGACACCAGGCCCCTGGGAAACGCCGCCCTGGCTGGATGGTGAAGTCAGGTTGAACAAGGAAGTTCAGCTTTAGCCAATAAAATCCGTTGTTAGCCGTTCGCAAAATTTGAGTTGAGCGCCTGACCGGCAAAGTCTCCCCGCCGGGCGACGATAGTGAAATCTCAATTACCCGCAGTAGTCATGGAGGCAGGTATCTATCGCTTCCCCTTCATGCAGACTACGGACAGATATGCACCCCAAAGAACACCACATAGGGCAAGTATCAGCTCCGGATTTAAAACACTCTGATCGACCGGCGCCACCAGGATTTCGCTATAAAGACACATGGCGCCCGCGATCAACGCAATAAAGTAGCCTGTCCGGTTTCTAGTCCGGCGCAGCAACAGAACCTTTTTCAGACCCTCGTCTTTCCATTCCTGTCGGGGTATGAGTTGGATCTCCTCCAGCAGCACCACTCCCCACAGCAATGCGCATAACCAATAACCTATCATCATGATGCCCTCCAGTTTGAACATTGATTCAACATGAATGCAACGTGCACTCCGCGCTCAACTTGCGAGTATCAATTCCGGAGTCTTTTCTGACTCGTGAAACTTGCTCTCATGCATATCCTGAAGGCCATGGCGGTACAAGACTTTGACGAAGACAACTCCATAGAGCGAACGAAAATTTGCCGAGAGGTAAATATGCTTGATTGGAACGGCTCCCGCTATCGACGTTAGCAGGACATCTTTGTGGAGATTTCGACCAAGAGCTTGTAGTGATTCCACTACAAACAGTCTGGTGCCCGGCTGCGTCGGATGGCAGGGCGATCTAAGTCAACAGGCCGTTTTCGAGTGCATAGCGGGCCAGTTTCGCGTTGCTGTCCATCCCTGTTTTTTCCAGGATGCGTGCCCGGTACGTCGTGACGGTACTCGGGCTCAAGTGCAATATCTGAGCGATGCGGACAATTCTCTCGCCTGCAGCGAGGAGCTTGAGTACTTCAAGCTCCCGGTCGGATAGCGCTTCGTGGGGCGCCGCGTCGCCTTTGCCGATAGCGTTGACCAGTTTTTCCGCCAGCTCAGGACTGACGTGCTTGCCACCTGAGGCCACTTTGCGAACTGCCGTAACCAGGGTGGCTGCGGAAATATCTTTGGTGAGGTAGCCCGCAGCGCCGAGCTTGATTGCGCGTAACGCATAGGCCTCGACCGAATGCATGCTCAGCATCAGAACGGCGAGCTTGGGCTTGTGCGCACGCATGAGTTTGAGGAGTTGGAGGCCGGTCTTGTCGGGAAGCTGAATATCCACCAGCGCCACGTCGAAATCCTGCTCCCGGACCAGGAGCATTGCGTCTTGTGCCGTCTCGGCTTCACCCGTTACGTCGATCTCGCCGGCAGTCTCCAGCATGCGTCGCACGCCGCTACGCACGATGCTGTGATCATCCACCAGCAAGACTCTGATTTTGTGGTCAATCATCTGTATTTTCCATTCGCACCCGCAAGGCCCCGGCCGTATCGTGTCTCGACCTACGGATGATGTTGAACCCGCCGGCACAGTGGCGCGCGCCCATGCATTCCCACACCAGCCCTGCGGCCAGTGGCCAGCAAGCCATGGAATCTACTGCAGAGTTTGACGTTAGCAGGCACAGAGCACACTTGCACTTTTGCCTCAGGCGTTAGCGGCGCCTAAGCTCTTAGGATTGTCTGCACGCCCATGGGTAATGCCTTGCCCGTGGCATCAATTTTGACTGGACAGAGGCATGGCCACAGTGACGACACCGATCGAAGTTTTCGACATGAAGACGTTGCTGGCAGCGCTGAAGTCGTTGCGCAAAGGTGACTTCACTACACGTATGCCGGAAGACTGGACCGGCATGCCGGGCAAGATCGCCGACACGCTCAACGAGATCATCGACATGGCAGCCGACACCACCACCGAATTCGAACGCGTGGCGCGTCTGATCGGCAAGCAGGGCAAGGTCGATGAGCGTATCGAATTGCCGATGATGAAAGGCTCATGGCAAAAGATCGTCAACTCGAGCAATGCGCTCACCAGCGACCTCATCAGCCCGATGAACGAAATCATTCGCGTTGTCGGTTCGGTTGCCGAGGGTAATCTGAACCAGCAGGTACCGCCGGTACTCAACGGCCTGGAACTGCGGGGTCAGTTCCTCAAATCCGCCGAGATCGTGAACACCATGGTGACGCGACTGGGCTCCTTCGCTTCCGAGGTGACCCGCGTGGCGCGCGAAGTCGGCACTGAAGGGATTCTCGGTGGGCAGGCCAATGTCAAAGGGGTGTCCGGCACCTGGAAAGACCTGACCGACTCCGTCAATGACATGGCCGCCAATCTGACCACCCAGATGCGCAACATCGCTTACGTGACGACTGCGGTGGCCAAAGGCGATCTGGGCAAGACGATTACCGTCGAAGCCAAGGGTGAGATTCTCGAGCTGAAGAACACCATCAATACGATGGTCGGCCAGCTCTCGAGTTTCGCTGCGGAGGTGACCCGCGTGGCGCTGGAAGTCGGTACCGAAGGCAAGTTGGGCGGTCAGGCGGAAGTGCGCGACGTATCAGGCACCTGGCGCGACCTGACCGAATCGGTCAACGGCATGGCGGCCAACCTGACCACCCAGGTGCGCAACCTCGCACAGGTGACGACGGCGGTGGCGCGCGGCGACCTCGGCAAGAAAATTACGGTTGAAGCCAAGGGCGAGATTCTCGAACTGAAAAACACCATCAACACGATGGTCGATCAGCTCTCCAGCTTCGCCGCGGAGGTGACACGCGTCGCACTGGAAGTCGGAACCGAAGGCAAACTGGGCGGACAGGCCGAAGTGACCGGCGTGTCCGGTACCTGGAAGGACTTGACCAATTCGGTCAACGGCATGGCGGCCAACCTGACCACCCAGGTGCGCAACATTGCCGACGTGACGACGGCGGTGGCCAACGGCGACCTGTCGCGCAAGATCACAGCCGAAGCGAAAGGAGAAATTCTCCAACTCAAGGAAACCATCAACACGATGGTGGACCAGCTCTCGACCTTTGCCGACGAAGTGACGCGCATGGCTCGCGAAGTGGGGACTGACGGCAAGCTCGGTGGCCAGGCCAAGGTGACAGGCGTCGGTGGAACCTGGAAAGATTTGACCGACTCGGTCAACAGCATGGCGGCCAACCTGACCAATCAGGTGCGCAACATCGCCGACGTGACGACGGCCGTGGCCAAAGGCGACCTGGGACGCAAGATTACCGTGGAAGCCAAGGGCGAAATCATGGAGCTGAAGAACACCATCAACACCATGGTGGACCAGCTCAATAGCTTTGCCGCCGAAGTGACGCGGGTGGCGCGCGAAGTCGGCACCGAAGGAAAGCTCGGGGGACAGGCACAGGTGCAAGGCGTGTCCGGCACCTGGAGGGATTTGACCGAAAACGTGAACTTCATGGCCGCCAACCTGACCAGCCAGGTGCGAGGCATCGCGAAAGTGGTGACCGCGGTAGCCAACGGCGACATGAAGAAGAAACTGACACTGGAAGCCAAGGGTGAAATCGCCGAACTGGCCGACACCATCAACGGTATGACCGATACGCTGGCGCTGTTCTCCGATCAGGTGACCTCGGTGGCGCGTGAAGTGGGCGTCGAGGGCAAGCTGGGGGGCCAGGCCAACGTGCCAGGTGCTGCCGGCACCTGGCGCGATCTGACCGACAACGTGAACGGTCTGGCGGCCAACCTGACCAATCAGGTGCGCGCAATCGCCGATGTGGCGACTGCCGTGACCAAGGGCGATCTGACCCGTTACGTGGAGGTGGAAGCAAAGGGTGAAGTGGCGGAGCTGAAGGACAACGTCAACGAGATGATCCGCAACCTGCGGGAAACCACGCGGCAAAACGCGGAGCAGGATTGGCTCAAGAGCAATCTGGCGAAATTCAACCGTCTGCTGCAGGGCCAGCGCGATCTGGCGGCAGTCTCCAAGATGGTGCTGTCTGAACTGGCTCCGCTGATCAACGCCCAGCACGGTGTGTTCTACATGATGAACGAGAGCCCGCCCGATCCTGCGAAACTCAAGCTACTGTCCGCTTATGCGTACAAGGGAAACATCAATGTGAACGATGAGTGGCGGCTCGGCGAGGGCCTGGTCGGGCAATGCGCTTACGAGAAGCGGCGCATCCTGCTGACCGATGTACCCGCAGATTACGTCGCGATTTCATCCGGACTGGGTGCCGCCGCCCCGCTGAACATCATCGTGTTGCCGATCCTGTTCGAGAACAAGGTCAAGGCCGTCGTCGAAATGGCTTCGTTCACGCGCTACAGCATCATTCATCAAACCTTCCTTGATCAGCTTGCTGAATCGATTGGTATCGTGCTCAACACGATCGAAGCCAATATGCGTACCGAAGAACTGCTCAAGCAGTCGCAATCGCTGGCGCAGGAGCTGCAAAAGCAACAAGAAGAATTGAGACAGACCAACGAGGAACTGGGGGACAAGGCTGGACTGCTGGCGGAGCAGAAAGCCGAAGTCGAGCGCAAGAACCGCGAAGTCGAAATCACCAAGCTATCGCTGGAGGAGAAGGCGGAGCAACTGACGCTGACCTCGAAGTACAAGTCCGAATTCCTCTCCAGTATGTCCCATGAGCTCAGAACGCCATTGAACAGCTTGCTGATCCTGGCCCGCCAGCTCAGCGACAACGCGGAACACAATCTCACTCCCAGGCAGGTCGAATATGCCAAGACCATCCGTAGCGCGGGCAAGGACCTGCTGGAGCTGATCGACGAGATTCTCTACCTGTCCAAGATCGAGTCGGGTACGGTCACACTGGATCTGAATGAAGCGCTGTTCGACGACCTGCACGACCAGATCGAACGCACCTTCCGGCCGGTCGCCGAAAGCCGGGGCCTCTCCTTCACGATTGAACTGGCGCCTACCCTGCCCCCCGTCATCCGGACCGACGAAAAGCGCCTGCTGCAGGTGGTCAAGAACCTGCTGTCCAACGCCTTCAAGTTCACTGAGCAAGGCAGCGTCAAGATCAGCATCGCGCCCGCTGTGTCCGGGTGGAGCGTGGATAACAGCGAACTGAATCGTGCCGATGCGGTGGTCGCCTTCGTGGTCACCGACACCGGCATTGGCGTCTCTGCCGGCAAGCAGAAGCTGATCTTCGAAGCGTTCCAGCAGGGAGATACCGGAACCTCACGGAAATACGGCGGCACCGGCCTCGGCCTGTCGATCAGCCGCGAGCTCGCACACCGGCTGGGCGGTGAGCTGCGGCTGATCCCCGCTGAGGTCGGCAAGGGCAGTACTTTCGCGCTGTACGTGCCCTTGCGTACACAGGATGCCCAGGGTCAGACGCTAGACGAATCAGCGACAGAGGCAGTACCTGGCCAGGTCAAGCGCGACCTCATGTCAAACCCGGCTGCACAGGTACTGGACGACCGCGAGTCTGTCCAACCCGGGGATCAAGTGCTGCTGATGCTCGAGGGCGACACCCGATTCGCCAGCATTCTGCTCGAGGCCGCGCACCAGAAGGGGTTCAGGGCTATCGTCACGACCCGTGGCGCGGATGCACTGGAGCTTGTCGAGCGCTTCAAACCCGCCGCGATCACGCTGGACCCGGGCCTGACGGACATCGATGGCTGGTCGCTGCTCGAGCAGTTGAAGCGCAACTTCGCCACGCGTCACATCCCGGTCCAGATCATCTCGATCGCTGACGACCACACCCGCGGGCTGCGCTATGGCGCTTTCGACTATCTGCTCAAGCCGGTCACAGCCGACGAGATTCAAAATGCGCTGGCCGCCATCGTGGCATTCGCTCGGCGCAAGACCCGGGACCTGCTGCTCATCGACGGCGACGAAGGGAACCGCGCCCGCATCCTCGATCTGCTCGATAACACCGACGTGAAGATCACAGCGACCGACAGCGGCGCTGACGCCATGAAGAAACTGGCAAAGAAACGCTACGACTGCATGGCAATCAATCTCAAACTGCCCGACGCATCCGGCATCAGGTTTCTCGAGGCGTTGCAGGAAGACCACGCCATGCGTGAATTGCCGATCGTCGTCTATGGTGCAGAGACGCTGACCAAACCGGAACACGAGCGTTTCAGGACACTGCTCGGCAAGAGCGTCATCAAGGCCGTTCAGTCCCCCGAGCGCATACTCGACGAAACCGCTCTGTTTCTACACCGTGTCGTCGCCAGGCTGTCGCAGACCCAGCGCAGAATGCTGGAAAAACTCTATGAGGGTTCGGACAGTCTCGAGGGTAAAAAGGCCCTGGTGGTCGACGATGACGTGCGCAATATTTTTGCCCTGACCAGCGTGCTTGAGAGCAACAAAATGTTGGTGGCCACGGCCGAAAACGGCCGAACCGCCATTGAACTGCTGCAGCAGCAGCCCGATACCGACATCGTGCTGATGGACATCATGATGCCCGAGATGGATGGCTTTGAAACCATGCGCCAGATCCGTACATTCAAAAGATTTGAAGCCCTGCCCATGATTGCGCTGACGGCCAAGGCGATGATGGGTGACCGTGAAAAGTGCATCGAGGCAGGAGCCTCGGACTATGTCAGCAAGCCGGTGGACACCGACCAGCTACTGTCACTGATGCGCAAATGGCTCTATCGATGATTCTGTGCCGCGCTGATTGCGCGACAGCAAAGGTGGCAAAGTGCGCAAGGCCGGCTCGACTTTACCGGTGTTGCCGTAACGGCAAGAGGCGCTAGCGCAAACCGAAGTGGCATAAATATGCAGCAGGAACCCCCGGTATTCAATGAGAGAACCCAGGTGCGGCACCCGCTCCCACCTGATGGCGTGCCAGCATCCGTGTTGCTGGTGGATGACAATCCCGCCAAGCTCACGGCGCTCGCCGCGGTGATTGCCGACATGGGCCTCGATATTGCCACGGCGACTTCCGGACGCGAGGCGCTGCGCCTGCTATTGCAGCGCGACTTCGCCGTCATTCTGCTCGACGTGAAAATGCCAGTGATGGACGGTTTTGAAACCGCTGCACTCATTCACGGCCGCCCGAAGTCGGCCCACACGCCCATTATCTTCGTCACGGCGGAGGCCGACACGGATTCCGAGCGTTTCCGCGGTTATACGGCCGGCGCAGTCGACTACATCTTCTCGCCGATTGTGGCCGAGGTTCTTCGCGCCAAGATCCAGGTGTTTGTCGACCTGTTCTACTTGCAGCGCAAACTGACGATGCAGGCCGAAGAATTGCTGCAATCGAAGCTGCAGCTGCGTGAACTGGCCTCCTATCAGGAGCACATCAAGGAAGAAGAGCGAAAGCGGATCGCACGGGACATCCATGACGAGCTGGGGCAGAGTCTGCTGGCGTTGCGAATCGATGTCTCCATGTTGCAGACGCGCACCAGTACCATGCACCCCAAGCTCAACGAAAAGGCCAGCGATGCTCTGAATCACCTCGATACAGCCATCCGCAGTGTCCGCAGTATCATCAATGATCTTCGGCCACCCGTACTCGATCTGGGATTGCAGGCAGCGATCGAGTGGCAACTTGAAGAGTTCCGGCAGCGCAGCGCGATCGATTGCACGATGTCGGCGAAAGACGAAAACTTCCGTTGCGATCTGAATGAAAAATCCGCCACCACTCTGTTCCGCATCGTGCAGGAATCGCTGTCGAATATTGCCCGGCACGCGCAAGCGACACAGGTGCATATCGAACTCTCCAGGGAGGGTCGCCGGCTTTACCTGCAGATCAAAGACAACGGCGTAGGCATGACGGATCGCAAAAAACTGAACTCGTTCGGGTTGGTGGGGATGAAGGAACGCATCAGCATGCTGGGCGGGGAGTTCACGATCGACAGCGCACCGGACAAAGGAACGAGATTAACGATATCGCTGCCACTGGACTGACCCGGCTGGCATCAACACCAGAACAACCACACTGCAGCCCTGCCATACTGTTCAACATGACCAGTGCAACTTTCCGCTTCTACGAGGAGCTCAACGATTTCCTGCCGGCCGAACGGCGGCGGCAACCCTTCACCTGTGAGTGCGCGCAAGGGGCGACGGTCAAGCACATGATCGAGGCGCTCGGGATACCGCACACCGAGGTCGAACTGGTGCTGCTCAACGGCGAGTCGGTGGGCCTGGAGCGGGTGATCCTCGACAATGACCGGCTGGCGGTGTATCCCAAGTTCGAAGCGCTGGACATCAGCCCGCTGCTCAAGGTTCGTGCGCAACCTTTACGGGTGCTGCGTTTCGTCGCGGATGCGCACCTTGGCGGGCTGGCCAGCCTGCTGCGCATGAGCGGCTTCGACACCCTCTACGACAATGGCTTCGAGGATAGCGAGATCGCCGAGATCGCTGCGCAGCAAGGACGCATCGTGCTGACCCGCGACCGCGAACTGCTCAAGCGGCGAATCATCAGCCACGGCTGTTATGTGCATGCCCTGAAACCGTCGCTGCAGCTGCGCGAATTGTACGAGCGCCTCGACCTGGCGCGTAGTGCGCGGCCATTCAGCCTGTGCCTGCATTGCAACCTGCCGCTGCACGAGATCAGCCTGGAACTGGCCCGGACGCAGGTGCCGCCACGCATTGGCGTCCTCTATTCGCACTTCCTGCGCTGCGACGCCTGCCAACGGGTTTACTGGGAGGGCTCGCACTGGCGCGGTATGTGCGCATTGCTGGCACCGCTGCTGAATCGATAGCCGCCAGTCCTTGGCGGGCAAAATAACAAAATTGCCATGTGCTCCCTTCGTTCCTTCTTGCGTCGCACTGTTCATTGCCCGTTCCCGTACGTCTGGAGTTTTCCCAATGCCCTCGCCTCATTCCTTGCCCGCTGCGCTGCTGGGCCTGGCCCTTGTTTGTCCGGCCATGACCGAGGCTCAGGGCCTGGAGCTGGGACAAGTGCTGATTGGCGCTGAGGACCAGAGCGACGAAGACCAGGGGATCGAGGACGCCAGGGCCCGGCTGGCCCAGGTGCCCGGCGGCACCAACGTGGTCGACATGCGCCGTCCGTTGCAGGGCCGCGTGGCCAGCAATCAGGATGTGCTGGCTTACCAGCCGGGGATCTATGCCCAGTCGGCGGGCAACGAAGGGGTGAAGATTTCGATCCGCGGATCGGGGATCAACCGTGCACCGGGCGCCCATGCCTCGGGGCTGTACACCCTGCTCGACGGTCTGCCGCTGACCGGCCCCGGCGGCACGCCCTATGAATTGCTGGAACCGCTGTGGCTCGACCATGTGCAAGTGCTGCGCGGCGCCAACGGATTCGACCGGGGCGCCCTGGCTCTGGGCGGTGCCATCGATTACGTCAGCCATACCGGCTACAACGCGCCGAAGTTGCAGGTACGCTACGCAACGGGCAGTCACGGCTATCAGCAGCGCCAGGTCAGCTCCGGACAGGTGCTCGGCGCCTTCGATTACTACGTGGCCATGACCGACGCCAACGCCGACGGCTATCAGGACCACACGGCCAGCGAGAGCCAGGGTGTCATCGCCAACTTCGGCTATCGCTTCAACCCCAATCTGGAAACACGCTTCTACCTGCGTCACCGCCAGACCGACAACGACCTCGCGGGACGGGTGACCAAACACTCCATCGAGCACAACCCACGGGCGGCCAACCCTGCCTACGTGGCGCGGGACGACCGCCGCGACGAGCCGGGCAGCACCTTTATCGGCAACAAGACCACCTGGTACATCGATGACGATTCGAGCATCCAGACCGGCCTTGTCTACCACGACTATCCCATGGACCTGAGCGAGGGCCCCAACCGCCTGAAGGTGGCGTACACGGATGTCAGCGGCACGTTCGACTACAAGCGTCGCGACACGCTCTGGGGGCTGGAAAGCCAAAGCACCCTGGGCCTGCGAGTGACCAAACACCTGCCCAACGCCGGTGCCAGCGAGTTCGTGCGCATCCCCACCGGCAACACCGCCGGTTACGCACCGGGCACGCTGATCCGCAACTTCACCTACCAGGGCTCGGACACGGTCCTGCATGTCGGCAATGACCTGGAAATCGCCGACGACCTGTGGCTGACCACCGGCCTCGCCGCGATCTACACCCGCCGTGAAAGCGCTGTCACCTACCCGCAGGAAGGTGGCAAGACCAGCCTGCACGACTGGGACTACGCCCCGCGCGTGGGCCTGCGCTACCAACTGACACCGGACCTGCAACTGTTCGGCAATCTCAGCCGCTCG
The DNA here is from genome assembly GCF_002236115.1 of Pseudomonas jessenii. GTDB lineage: Bacteria > Pseudomonadota > Gammaproteobacteria > Pseudomonadales > Pseudomonadaceae > Aquipseudomonas > Aquipseudomonas jessenii. The sequence continues at coordinate 175,644 of NZ_NIWT01000008.1, forward strand.
GTCGAGGCGCCACATCCGTGGTCGCTGATCTATAGCTCGAACATCCGATTCCCCGCCGGCAGTGGCGTCGCTACGGGCGCCCAGCGCGAACCGGTCACGCTGCAAAACCAGACCGCCACCACCCTGGAAATCGGCGGCCGTGGCGATAGCACGCTGGGGCAGTGGAGCCTGGCCTGGTACTACGCCCAGGTGCGCCACGAACTGCTTTCGGTGCTGCCGGACGCCAACGCCACCACGCCCTACGAGCTCAACGCCAGCCCGACCGTGCACCAGGGCGTGGAAGCCAGCCTGCTGACCCCCCTCTGGTCGCCGGACGATGGCGGTCAATTGAGCCTGCGCCAGAGCTATACCTTCAGTGACTTCCACTACCGCGACGATGAGCGCTTCGGCGACAACCGCCTGCCGGGTCTGCCGATGCACTATTACCAGGGCGAACTGCGCTACGACTGGCCACAAGGCTTCTTCGCCGCGGTCAACACGCAATGGGTGTCGAAGGTGGCCGTCGATTACGCCAACAGCTACTACGCCGATCCCTATGCCATATTCGGCGCGACCTTGGGCTACAACGCGCCAAAGGGCGACTGGCAGACCTGGCTGGACCTGCGCAACCTGACCGACAAGCACTATGCCGCCACGGTCACGCCGGGCTACGACGACAAAGGGCTGGACGCGGCACGATCCACCCCCGGTGAAGGCATGGCAATGTACATCGGGGTGTCGTGGAGCCTGCTCTGAGGCCGTTTTCCTCACTTCGTAAACGCACACAACCGCGCGCGACGACTAAGCTTTTGTAACGTCACTTCGTCCCTCAAGGAGCTATCCATGAGCGCCGCCCTGTCCGAACTCGATGCCGCCCTGCCCGGCCTGACCCGCAAGATCCGCGTGCTGGATGCCCTGTCCTGGCCGGACGGCGTCGAGGAAGACTTCCTGGCGAAATGGCGCGGCGGGCGGACCGAGTTACCCAAGGTCCAGTTGCAGCCCCGCGACCACAGCGCCGACATCGCCGCCCTGGAAACCTTTATCCGCCGTTGCGATGTGGGGCATCCGGCCGGCAATTACCTGGCCATGACCGCCCGTAGCTATGCCACGGCCGGACACATGCTGGGGGCCATTGGTACTCCCGCCTTTACGCAGTATTCATCCGCGCTGTACCGGCGCCCGGATTTCTATTACACACGCCTGCAACTGAGCATGCTTGACGCGGCCCGGTTCTTCCTCAAGACCACCGACGCCCTGCTGGGCAGTGCGCGGATTCCACCCTGCCCGGCCGAGATCCCGGCCAAGGCGTTCGCCGCCTGGATTCAACCGGAACTGGACCGATTCTTCGGCGTCGGACAAATCACGGTCGTGCTCGATCCGAACCTGGCCGCCAAGGCCATCGCCGGATCGAGCCGCATTCGCCTGCGGGCCAGCGCGCTGTTCTCGGAACTGGACAAGCATCAGCTGTTGCAACACGAGGCGTTCGTGCATGTCGCCACGGCACAGAACGGCGCGCGCCAGCCCAACCTCACGAGCCTGGGCCTGGGGGCGCCCCGCACCACACAGACCCAGGAAGGCATTGCCACCCTGGCCGAACTGTTCACCGGCAGCATGGACATCAACCGCCTGCGGCGCCTGGCCCTGCGCGTGCTCGCCGTCCAGCAGGCACTGGAGGGTGCGGATTTCATCCAGGTGTTCGAAGGTTTTCTGGCGGCCGGACAGACAGAAGAGGAATCCTTCCGCTCAACCCAACGGGTGTTCCGCGGTGCCGACCTGCGGGGCGGCTCGGCGTTCACCAAGGACGCCGCCTACCTGACCGGGTTGCTCGGCGTCCACACCCTGCTGCGCATTGCTATCCGCGATAACCGGCCGGAACTGATCGGGCATCTGTTTGCAGGGCGCCTCAGCCTGGCTGACACCATGCGCCTGGCGCCCCTGTTCGAGTCTGGCTGGCTCAAGGGGCCGGTCTATCTTCCGGCCTGGGCCAGCGACCTGCGCCTGCTGGCCGCCAACCTGGCCTTCTCGGCGTTCATCGCCCAGATCAAGCTGGAGGTGCTGGACCTGGATGTGTTCATGGCATTCGCCGAAGAACACGAAAGCGATGCCAGTGCACATTGACCAGGAACAGGATCACACCGTTTGAAAGTCAACCTGGCTTTTTAAAATCAACTGCTACCATTAGGAAGCGGTGTCGAGGTCAGGCTCTGTGGCTTGCAAAGTCGGCTTCACCTGCCAGGGATTGATCCACTCATTTCAAGCCTGCCTGACCCCATGGGGGGTGCAATGCACAATCCATTACTTTACGCGTTGTCGGCCGTACTGCTCTTGAGCGGATCGTCCTGCCTGGCACTGGGTACGGAGGGGATCGCTGCAGCACCTGCCCCGGTTCCGGCACCCGCCGCAGCACCCGCACCGGCAAGCACAGCCAATGCAGCACCCGTCGCCCCGGCGGCCAAGGATCCGGTATTCACCCAGGAACAACTGGATCAGATGCTGGCGCCCATTGCGCTTTACCCGGACCCACTGTTTGCACAGGTGCTGATGGCCACCACCTACCCCGGGGAAGTCGGCGAGGCGGTCAACTGGTCCAAAGCCCACCCGGACGCCAAGGGTGACGATGCGGTCAAACAGGTGGCGAACCAGCCCTGGGATCCGAGCGTGCAGGCACTGGTCGCCTTCCCGCAGGTTCTGGCATTGCTCGGACAGGATCCCGTCTGGGTCCAGCGCCTGGGCGATGCCTTCCTGGCGCAGCCCGACGATGTCATGGAAAGCGCGCAACGCTTGCGGCGCCAGGCACAGGCCGCCGGCAATCTGCAGAGCAACCAATATCAGAACGTGACGATCCAGAATGTCGCGGCACCGGCACCGGCTCCGGCTCCGGCGACCACGACTGCGGCACCGGCTCCAGCCCCTGAATCGGCCCCCGCCAGCAACTCCACCATCATCATTCAGCCTGCCGATCCGCAGGTGGTGTACGTCCCCACCTATAACCCGACCACCACCTACGGCACCTGGCCCTACCCGGCGTCGCCGCCCGCGTACTATCCACCGCCACCGGCCTATTACCCCGGTCAGGCCCTGATGGCCGGACTCGCGTTTGGTGCCGGAGTGGCGATCATTGGATCGTTGTGGGGTGAATGTGACTGGGGCAATAACGACATCGACATCGACGTCAATCGCTACAACAACATCAATGCCAACAACCGGATCACCAACAACAAATGGCAACACAACCCGGTGCACCGTAATGGCGTGCCCTATCGAGACAACGCAAGCCGCGCACAGTACGGCCGCCAACTCAACGGTGCCAACCAGCGTGAAGCCTATCGCGGGGACAATGCCCAACGCGCCCAGGCCCGTGAAAATGCTCGCACCTCAATGGACAGGCACGGTATCGAACGACCTGCCACCAGCAACCGCGAAGCCCGTGATCAAACACGCAAACTCCAGTCCGGGGCCTCGGGCGGCGACCGGTTACAGGCCGGTGCAGACAGACCGAAGGCGGCGGACAGAAGCCAGGGCACGGCCAGGAACACCCGGGAGAATCAGCAGCCCAGGAGAGAGACCCAGCAACCCAGGAACCAGAGCGCCCAGTTGAATCAGCGCAGAGAAGGCTCCGCGCAGACGCGGCAAGCGACGAATAAACGGCCTGCCGCCAGTGCCGGCAGTGCCCGCAACAATGCGTTCGCCGGCGCACGCTCACCATCCCAGGCCAACGTCCAGGCCAATCGTGGCCGGGCCAGCCAGGTTTCCGCCCAACGCCCCAGTGCTTCGCGATCAGCCGGCCACCAGGTCAGCCGGCCGTCCAATCCACCATCGCGTCAAAGGGGGGGCCGTCGTTGAACAACCATCCTCGATTGAAGGGACTCACGGGCTTGCTCCCTCATGTCCTGGTTATAGCCACCGGCTTGTTGTGGTCGTGCATGGCGACGGCACAGCAGGCCTTTCCAACCCCGGAAAAGGCTGCAGAAGCCTTTGTCGAAGCACTGGGCACGGAACACGCCGACCAGGCACGCCTGACCGAACTGCTGGGCAATGACTGGCACAATTACATCCCTCGCGAAGGCGTGCAGCGCAAAGATGTGGATGCGTTCTTGCAGCAGTACCGCGAGCAACACCACTTTGAAAACACCAGTGACCGCAAGGCTGTGCTGGCGGTCGGCAGTGAGAACTGGACACTGCCTATCCCCCTTACAAAGAACGAGAACGGTTGGCGGTTCGACATGAAGGCCGGCAGTGCAGAGATCCGTGCACGTCAAATCGGCCGCAATGAACTTGCCGCGGTGCAATCGGTGCTGGCCTATCACGACGCCCAGATGGACTATGCGTCAGTGGATCGGGACGATGATGGCGCACTCGAGTATGCGCAGAAAATCTTCAGCCCCCCCGGCATGCACGATGGACTCTATTGGGACGAAGACGACAGCGGCCAGATCAGCCCGCTGGGGCCTTCGTTCGGCAAAGCCATTGCCGACGAAGAGTGGCATGGGTATCGCTTCCGCATCCTTCATGGCCAGGGTCCTTCGGCACCGGGTGGAGCCTACAGCTACCTCATCGGTGACAAGATGAGCCGCGGCTTTGCGCTGATCGCCTGGCCGGCAAAATACAACGACACCGGCGTGATGAGTTTCATGATCAGTCATGAAGGACAGGTATTCGAAAAAGACCTGGGGCCCGAAGGTGAAAAACTGGCGCTGGCGATGAAACGTTTTGATCCGGATGACAGCTGGAAAGAGGTGCCCGAAGATCAGGAGTAGCAGGCATGACCTGCTACAAGCCTTCAGAATGGTTGAACGCAGTTATCTGATCGACAGGACGAATCGATCTTCGCCCCCCGTGTTGTCGTTGCAGGAGGGTTGCTCAAGTTTGAATCCGCACCGATCCAGGACCTTTCTGGAGCCGGCGTTCTCCCTGAAGGCATACGCAACCAGTTGCGCAAGTCCCCAGCGTATCCGGGCCTCCTGGATCAGGTGCCTCAGCGCCCGTGTTGCCAGCCCCTGCCCGCACACGCGTTGATCGATCCGATAGCCGACTTCGGCAGAACCCGTCGATAAGTCGATGCTTTTCAGATTGGCTCGACCGACGATTCTCTGACTGGAATCCTCGATGACAAAGGGGTGCCAGGCGCCGATGGCGAAATCGGACAAATAGCTTTCGATATGATCGGCGACACCCTGCAACGAGTAAAAAGCAGGGGCGCGCGCATCGATATGGGATTCGAACCATTCACGGTTCTGGATTTCGAAAGCCAGCAACGCTTGAGCATCAGTCATTTTCAGCTCGCGTACGCTAAATGATTCCATTCACCGCCTCTCCTGTGCCTTGTGCCGAATGGGCTCGAGTCTATCTCATACCTGAACAACCTGGTCGGGCCGAGCCTTCCCTTCGCGAGCCCGAGCGGCTTGCACAACACATATGGAAAATCGTATATTCGAATAACCATATGTATCGAGCCACGCCAATGCTCAATCCTGCCGCCGTATTCAAATGTCTGTCCGACGAAACCCGCGCCCGGGCCACTTTGCTCATTACTCGTGAAGGCGAGTTATGCGTGTGTGAGCTGGTCTGCGCCCTGGACGACAGTCAGCCCAAAATTTCCCGCCACCTTGCCCAGCTTCGCGGCTGTGGCCTGCTTCTCGACCGTCGCCAGGGGCAGTGGGTGTATTACCGGCTCAATCCCGATCTGCCCGCGTGGGTTCGCGACGTTCTCGAGACAACCTTGCTGGCAAACGCCGACTGGCTTGCGGACGACAGCACTCGCCTTGCCGCGATGGGCGACCGTCCGCTCAACACTTCCGCCTGCTGCTGACCCTTCATTCATCGAGACTCCGCATGTTTACTGCGTTTATCATTTTCCTGTTCACCATGGTGTTAGTCATCTGGCAACCCAAGGGCCTGGGCGTCGGTTGGAGCGCCTCCCTGGGAGCCATCCTGGCCCTGCTGGCAGGCGTCGTGACGCTGGACGATATTCCACTGGTGTGGGCCATTGTCTGGAACGCCACCGCGACCTTCATCTCGCTCATCATCATCAGTCTGCTGCTCGATGAGGCCGGGTTTTTCCAGTGGGCGGCATTGCATGTGGCGCGCTGGGCCAAGGGTGACGGGCGGCGCCTGTTCGTCTTCACGATTCTGCTGGGGGCCGGCGTATCCGCGCTGTTTGCCAACGACGGTGCAGCCCTGATCCTGACCCCCATCGTTGTTTCAATACTGCTCGCACTGCGTTTTTCGCCAGCGTCTACCCTGGCGTTCGTCATGGCAGCCGGTTTCATTGCCGACACGGCGAGCCTGCCCCTGGTGGTGTCCAACCTCGTCAACATCGTTTCGGCCGACTACTTCGACCTGGGCTTCAGCGAGTACGCCGCCATCATGGTGCCGGTCAATTTCGTTGCCGTGGCGACCACGCTCGTGGTGCTGTACTGGTTTTTCCGGCGTGACATCCCCAGGCACTACTCTCTCGATGACGTGATGGACCCGCGACGCGCCGTGCGTGATCCCCTGACCTTCCGCGTCGGCTGGATTGTCCTGGCCCTGTTGCTGATCGGGCTGTTTGCACTGGAACCCTTGGGCATTCCCATCAGTGCCATTGCAGCGTTCTGTGCCGCGATGCTGTTCGCCGTGGCTGCACGTGGGCATGTGATTTCAACGCGACGGGTGCTGCGCGAGGCGCCCTGGCAGGTCGTGATCTTTTCGCTGGGCATGTACCTGGTGGTGTACGGGCTGAAAAACGCCGGACTGACCACCTACATGACCATGGCGCTGAACCACATGGCCGAATTCGGCATCTGGGGCGCCGCGCTGGGCACCGGCCTGCTCACGGCGTTGCTGTCATCGGCCATGAACAACATGCCCACGGTGCTGGTGGGTGCCCTGTCGATTCAGGCCAGTGACGCCACCGGTGTGGTGCGTGAAGCCATGATCTACGCCAATGTCATCGGTTCTGACCTCGGTCCCAAAATCACCCCCATCGGCAGTCTTGCCACCTTGCTCTGGCTGCATGTGCTGGAGCGCAAGGGCATCCGCATTACCTGGGGTTACTACTTCAAGGTCGGCGTGGTCCTGACGCTGCCGATTCTGTTCATCACCTTGTCTGCCCTGGCCCTGCGCCTGAGCGTTTAGCCCTGTGCGACTGCAAAGAGGAATCACCATGCGCGTTCTGTTTATGTGTACCGCCAATAGCTGTCGCAGCATCCTGTCCGAAGCCATGTTCAACCATCTCGCCCCGCAAGGTTTTGAGGCGATCAGTGCCGGCAGCTTCCCCAAGGGACAGGTGCTGCCCCGCAGCCTGAGCACGTTGCAAGAAGCCGGCATCGCCATCGACGGCTTGAGCAGCAAAGGCAATGAGGCTTTCGAAGCCAACCCGCCGGACATCGTCATCACGGTCTGCGACAAGGCCGCTGGTGAGGCGTGCCCCGTGTACTTCGGGCCGGCGTTGAAAGCTCATTGGGGCCTGGAAGACCCATCGGACATAAAGGGAGATGACGCGACGGTATCGGCGGCGTTCCACTCGACCCTGGCGCGCATCGAAACGCGCTGCCGGGCATTCCTCGACCTGCCTTTTGCACAACTCGACCGCGATGCGCTGAAGCGGGAACTCGACCGCATCGGCACGCTATGACCGGAGCCCCCATGACTCATCCCCTGCCCAATCTCGACACATCACTGACCCAGCCCATCGACAGTGGGCGCGACGACCAGCACAAACCGCGCATCCTGTTGCTATACGGTTCGACTCGTGCGCGGTCGTTCAGTCGCCTGCTGGTCGAGGAAGCAGCCCGGTTGCTCGAACACTTCGGTGCCGAGACACGGATCTTCAACCCATCAGGCCTGCCGCTACCGGACGACGCGCCCTCCGATCACCCGAAAGTCCAGGAGCTGCTCGAACTGATGCAATGGTCCGAAGGACAGGTCTGGTGCTCGCCAGAGCGCCACGGCTCCATGTCTGCGGTGTTCAAGGCGCAAATCGACTGGGTGCCATTGGCGTTGGGGGCCGTTCGCCCAACCCAAGGGAAAACCCTCGCGGTCATGCAAGTCTGCGGCGGTTCCCAGTCCTTCAATGTGGTGAATCAGCTTCGTGTACTGGGGCGCTGGATGCGCATGTTCACCATCCCCAATCAATCCTCCGTGCCAAAGGCTTTTCTGGAGTTTGACGACACCAATCGCATGAAACCCTCGTCGCTGTACGACAGGGTGGTGGACGTCATGGAGGAACTGGTGAAATTCACCCTGCTGCTACGGGATCGCCCCGATCTGGTTGACCGCTACTCGGAACGCAAAGAGTCCGCGCAAGAACTGAGTCAGCGCGTGAATCAGCGGTCGATCTGACTGTAGAAATGTTCGCCTTGGCTCGATAGCCGAAACAAAGTCGCAAACCCCACGATGCTTCGGGTTTGCGACTCTTTGCCGATACGTCCCTCAAGCTCCCGGGACGTTTTCTACGGTATGCCTGCCGTGTTCATTGCCGAACGTGCAGGTCTAGTTCTCTACCTCAACCGCGTCGAAATCCGGTTCGTCCGGGGCGTCCGCCACATCCTCTCGGGCGTCTTTCGCCTCAACTTTGGCAGCTTCTCTGGCTGCGTTCGCCTCGGCTTTGGCGGCGTCCCTGGCAGCATCCGCGGTAGCCCGGGCAGCATCCCTGGCGGCATCTGCTTCAGCCTTGGCGGCGTCCCTCGCTGCATCTGCAGTGGCCCGGGCAGCGTCCCTGGCTGCATCCGCTTCTGCGCGCGGTACGCCAGCCGCTCTTGCGGCATCCCGGGCGGCATCGGCAGTGGCTTTTGCCGCATCACGGGCGGCATCCGCAGTCGCTCTGGCGGTGTCCCGGGCTGCATTGGCATCAGCTCTGGCTGCGTCCCTGGCTGCATCGGCGGCATCGTTGTCATGGGCATTGCCCGGGCCTTTGTTCCCGGCTACACCACCATGGTCAGCGTCGCCGCGCCCCGGACCTCCATGACCGTCACCGTCATGGCCCGCAGCACCATGATCGCCACCCTCTCCTCCATGGCCGCCGGCACCGTGACCGCCACCACCGGAGCCACCGCCACCGCCGTGACCTCCACCGCCTCCACCGCTGCCGCCATCCTTGGCATACACGCTGGAGAAACTACCGATGTAATCGGGCACCAGGACAGTCGAAGCCGACAGAACTCCGCCGATTGCCAGAGCCAACAAACATTTCTTGAGCAGCATGATGCACCTCCGCATGGAGTTGCGTACTCATCTCCGTATCGAACGCAATGTCCAGTGAGTTCCCGGCCGCCCGTTGGAGCGGCCGGCCAACCGGCACGGCCATCAATCTGCAGCATGAACGAGCTACTGCGGTATCCGCACGATCCCTGAAAGCCAGTTGGCATCGTTGCGTGGGAAACATTCCCATATTTTTTGGATAAGTGCTTTCAGCCCGAGTTCAAAAAATGAGCATCAGGGCTTACCCATGGGTTGAGCAAAAACGTCTACCGGGCCCAATGGAGCATCGTTGCGGTCAAAGCTGATATGTTTATTTTCAGTTTATTTGCATATAGAATTTTATTGTGTCATTTATAGGCTCGCCGATCACAGGACTGATCCACCACGCCAACCTGGATGGCGGGCACCCGTTTCCCCCAAATGCCTTCCAAGGAGTCAACAATATGAACAAGACAGAACTTCTAGGTGCTCTGGCGCTATGCGCTTTCAGCTTCCTGGCACATGCCGACGAAGACAGCCTGCGTATCGGTATCGAAGCCGCCTACCCACCCTTCTCCTTCAAGACACCAGAGGGCAACGTCAGCGGGTTCGATTACGACATCGGCAACGCCTTGTGCGAAGAAATGAAGGTCAAGTGCGAGTGGGTCATTCAGGAGTTCGACGGCATGATCCCGTCGCTCAAAGTGCGCAAGATCGATGCCGTGCTGTCGTCGATGTCAATCACCGAAGACCGGATGAAGTCCGTGGACTTCAGCAAAAAGTACTACCACACACCGGGCAAGTTCGCGATGAAGGCCGGCAACGTGATCAATGATCCTTTGGTGGACCTCAAGGGCAAGAAAGTCGGCGTGCAACGCTCCTCGACTTACGATCGTTTTGCCACCGAGCAACTGGAAAAAGCCGGCGTCGTCGTGGTGCGCTACTCCTCACAAAATGAAGCCTTTCTCGATCTTGCCTCGGGTCGTCTGGACGCCACCCTCGCCGACATCGTCAACACCGATGAGAGCTTCATCAAAACACCGGCTGGCCAGGGCTTCACACTCACAGGGCCCGACATCAACGACCCGAAGTATTTTGGCCGTGGCGCCGGGATCGCCGTGCGCAAAGGCGACAGTGCCAACGTTGCGCGCCTGAGTGCCGCGATCGACGCCATTCGCGCCAATGGCAAGTACCAGCAAGTGATGGCCAGGTACTTCGCGTTCGATATCTACGGCGAGTAAGCCTTACCCATAGCCCCGGTGCCGGCCTATTGCAGGCGCCGATTCGGGCTTGTCTTGCGCGCCTCGCGGCGCTCGCTTGAGGAACTTCATCATGCTTCACGGCTACGGATCGAGCATTCTCGATGGCGCCTGGCTGACCATAAACCTGGCCCTGACTTCCATGTCCCTGGCGATTGCCCTCGGCCTGGTCGGCGCGGCCTTTCGCCTGTCACCGCTCAAATGGCTGGCCCTGCTCGGGGAAAGTTACACCACCCTGATTCGCGGCATTCCAGACCTGGTGCTGATCCTGCTGATTTTCTACGGCGGCCAGGATCTGGTGAACCGCATTGCCCTGGCGCTCGGTTACACCCGCTATATCGACATCAACCCCTTTATCGCCGGCGTCTGCACCATGGGCTTCATTTTTGGCGCCTACCTCTCGGAAACCTTTCGCGGCGCCTTCATGGCAATCCCCAAAGGTCAGGCCGAGGCCGGCGTGGCCTATGGCATGGGCGGTGCGCAGGTGTTCTGGCGAATTCTGGTACCGCAGATGATTCGTTTCGCCATTCCCGGGTTCACCAACAATTGGTTGGTACTGACCAAATCCACCGCGCTGATCTCGGTGATCGGCTTGCAGGACATGATGTTCAAAGCCAAGAACGCAGCGGATGCCACACACGAGCCATTCACGTTTTTCCTCGCTGTGGCGGCGCTGTATCTGATGCTCACCAGCCTGTCATTGCTGGTGCTGCGCTATCTGGAAAAACACTACTCGGTCGGCATCAAAGCCGCCGAATTGTGAGGGGAGCGGCCCATGATTCTCGACTACAACCTGATTTGGGAAAACCTGCCGCTGTACTTCAATGGCGCCTTGTTGACCCTCAAAGTCCTGCTTATTTCCCTGGCCCTGGGTCTGGTATTGGCTATTCCACTGGCGTTGATGCGGGTGTCGCGATCACCGCTGATCAACTTCCCGGCCTGGCTCTATACCTACGTGATTCGCGGCACGCCGATGCTGGTGCAATTGTTCCTGATCTATTACGGCCTGGCGCAGTTCGAAGCAGTGCGCCAAAGCGTGCTCTGGCCTTACCTCTCCAGCGCCACCTTTTGCGCCTGCCTGGCCTTCGCGATCAACACCAGTGCCTATAGCGCAGAGCTGCTGGCCGGCAGTTTGAAATCCACCCCCCATGGCGAGATCGAAGCCGCCAGGGCCATGGGTATGTCACGCCTGACCCTGTATCGCCGCATTCTCATGCCGTCGGCCTTGCGCCGGGCATTGCCGCAGTACAGCAACGAGGTGCTGATGATGCTGCAAACCACCAGCCTGGCCTCCATCGTCACCCTCGTCGACATCACCGGGGCCGCGCGTACTGTCAGCTCACGGTTCTATCTACCGTTCGAGGCGTTTATCACCGCCGGCCTCTTCTACCTCGCCCTGACCTTCATTCTGGTGCGCCTGTTCAAGCTGGCCGAGCGCCATTGGCTGGCGTATCTGGCACCGCGCAAGCACTAAGGAGCTGCTATGGAGCACATTCAATACCTGTTGCCGTGGAGTGCCTCGGGCACCGAACGAACGCTGTCACTGTTTCGTTTTGGCAGTGGAGCACGCAAAGCGTACATCCAGGCGTCATTGCATGCCGACGAATTGCCAGGGATGCGCGTCGCCGTCGAGCTCAAGCGCCGTCTTCTGGAACTGGAAACACAAGGCCGCCTGACCGGGGTGATCGAGTTGGTGCCAATGGCCAATCCGATCGGTATCGCCCAGATGTTCCAGGCCACCCATCAGGGGCGCTTCGAATTCTCCAGCGGCAAGAACTTCAATCGCGACTTCCCGGAGTTAGTCGATGCCGTTGCACCGCTGCTGGAGGGCCGATTGGGAAGCGATGCCGACGCCAACATCGCACTCATACGCCGCGCCATGGACGATGCCCTCGCCGCCATGCCGGCACCAACCTCGGAACTCGACGGCCTGCGCCGCCTGCTGCTGCAGCATGCCTGTGACGCCGATGTGGTGCTGGACCTGCACTGCGATTTCGAATCGATCATGTTGTTGTATGCGATGCCGCAAAACTGGCCACGCCTGCAGTCATTGGCCGCTCGCCTCGGTGCCGGGGTCACGTTATTGGCCGAAAATGCGGGCGGCAGTGCCTTCGACGAAGCCTGCGCCATTGCATGGCTACGCCTGGCCGAGCTGTTTCCCCAAGCCAACATTCCCCTGGCGTGCGTGGCCACCACCATTGAATTGCGTGGCATGGCAGACACCGAACGCGAGCAATGCGTCGACAGTGCCCAAGCCATTCTCGGGTATCTCGCCGAACAAGGCCTGATCAGCGGTGACTGGCCAGCTGCGCCGCCGAGCCATTGCCAGGCCGTGCCATTCGCCGGCGCGCAGTACGCCTGTGCGCCCCATCCCGGTGTGGTGAGTTTTCTGCAACCGCTGGGCGCGCAGGTCAAGGTCGGCGATCCGCTGTTCGAGGTCATCGACCCGCTGACCGACCGCCATAGCGTGGTGAGCGCCAGCACCGACGGCATTCTCTATGCCCGCGAACGGCTGCGCTTTGCCCAGCCTGGATTGTGGCTGGCCAAAGTTGCCGGTTCTACCCCCATTCGCCAGGGTCGCTTGCTCAGCGACTGATTCCAGAGAGTTCAAACCATGTACAAACTTGAAGTTCAGGACCTGCATAAAAGTTACGGCGCGCACCAGGTGCTCAACGGCGTGTCCCTGCAAGCACAGGCCGGTGACGTGATCAGCATCATCGGCTCCAGCGGCTCTGGCAAAAGTACGTTCCTGCGCTGCATCAACCTGCTGGAGCAACCCAATGCGGGCAATATCGTGCTCAATGGTGAACCGCTCAAGCTGGTGGCCAACAAGCTTGGCGGGCTGAAGGCGGCCGAACCCAGGCAGTTGCAACGCATGCGTTCGCAGCTATCGATGGTATTTCAACACTTCAACCTCTGGTCACACATGAGCGCTCTGGAAAACGTCATGGAAGCCCCGGTGCATGTGCTGGGCCTGGGCAAGAAAGAGGCACGGGAAAAGGCCGAGCACTACCTGAACAAAGTCGGTGTAGCGCACCGCATGAACGCCTGGCCGGCGCATATGTCCGGTGGCGAGCAGCAGCGCGTGGCCATTGCCCGCGCACTGGCGATGGAACCGCAAGTGATGCTGTTTGATGAGCCGACTTCGGCGCTCGACCCCGAACTGGTCGGCGAAGTGCTTAAAGTCATGCAGGATCTGGCGCAGGAAGGCCGCACCATGGTGGTGGTGACTCACGAAATGGGCTTTGCCCGCGAGGTTTCGAACCAACTGGTGTTCCTGCACAAGGGCGTTGTCGAAGAGCGCGGCGACCCGCGCGAAGTGCTGGTCAACCCGCAGTCCGAACGCCTCCGGCAGTTTCTGGCCGGGAGCTTGAAGTAAGACCGCCGCCTACCCATCGACTGCTCGGCGCTGCCCTGACAAGGTTGGCTTCGGATACACTCCAGCCAATCTTGTCAGGGCATCAGGCACAGCCCTTCTCTCACCTTCAGGAAATGTTGAGCCGGATATGCCCACCCCATCGAAAGACACCACTGTCTATGCCGCGCCGGTCATGCGCAAACTGACGGAAATCGTTTCCGAACTGCCGCCGTCATTGCGCAAGGTCGCGGACTTTATCCTGCGTCACCCGCTCAAAGCCGCGACGCTGACCATCGAGGAGATGGCTCACGAAACATTGACCTCACCCGCCGCCGTCAACCGTCTGGCCAAAGCACTGGACCTCGGTGGCTACAGCGGCATGAAGGCCGAACTGGTCGCAACGTTGCAGCAGATGGTGTCGCCGGTCGACAAACTGCGCAACGAACTTGCCCATCGCCCGGGCGGCGCGTTTGGTCTGCATGAGCAACTCCAGAGCGCCAGCAGCAACCTGGCCACCGCGGCGAGCAACAACCACGCCGACACCTTTGAAGCCTTCGTCACTCGCCTGACCAAAGCGCGCAAAATCTACATTCTGGGCTTTGGCAACAGTGTCTACTTCGCCGGTCTCGCCGCCTCGACCCTGATGCCCTTTTGTGCGGACGCCACTGCCATCAGCATGGAGGGCGGTAACGAAAACGCCGCTTACCGTCTGGCCGCCATCACCGACCAGGACGTGCTGCTGGCGATCTCCCTGCCACGCTACTCCCTCGACACCCTGCAACTGGCACGCTTCGCCAATGAACGTGGCGCATCAGTGCTGGCAATTACCGACTCACCCGCCTCGCCGCTCACCGGCATTGCCGAGCACACGCTGTTTGCGCCTTGCGATCACCCGGTGCTGACCAGTTCCAACATCGCCGTACTGGCCTTGATCGAAGGCTTGGTCGCCGGCGTGATGGCACGCAATAAAGAAGCGGTCAAACTGGCAACCGAACTGACAGAAAGCGTGATGTCGTACCTGCACATCCCTGCCAGCGGTAAACCAGCGAAAAAGTGAGCGATGGAAATCCAGCGCCCGCTTCTTGCCGGCAGGCTGTGAGAACATTCATCCAATTGAAAGAGTCCATTTCAGCCTCTACACTCCAGCCCATGAAACGCTACCTGCGGTTTTGCCTCATTTTCGTGATTAGCCTGGTGCTTCCCCTCAGCGGGATGGCGGGTGTCCAGGCGCCCACAGAACCGTGCCCGATGAAGACGATGGGCATGGCGATGATGGATGACATGGGAATGGACTGCTGCAACGACATGAAAAGCCCGACAGAGCATGGCAAGCCCTGCAAGCCGGGCCAGGAATGCAAGACAGGCGGTATGCTGCAAGTCTCGATCCTCAAGCCTCCTGTAACCGTGTTCAGCCCCGTAGTGGTTTCCTTCTTCAGTGATTCCATGCCCGTACAAACCCCGTCCGGGGTATGGCGACCGCCTCGCGTTTGATTCCTGTCCAACATTGAGCCTCATTCCGTATTAGCGGGATGGACTGGCTGTGCGCATGTCTTTTTGACGCGTGCAGTGGATGATCACAGGAATCGTAAACATGAACTCCAAGTGCTATTGCACAGGCTGGTCCCTCGTGGCCGGTCTGGCGGCAAGCGTACTGGCATTGCCGAGCTTCGCTGCCGCGCTGACCCTCGATGAAGCGCTGCGCCTGGCCGAAAACAATGCGCCGTCGCTGGCTGCACAAGATGCAAAGATTCAGGCTGCCAGCAGTGCGGCTATTCCAGCGGGTGAATTACCTGACCCCAAGTTGCTGGCAGGTGTGCAGAACTACCCCATCGGCGGCCCGGATCGCTGGAGCATCAACGACGACTTCATGACCATGCAAATGGTCGGGGTCAGGCAAGAGATGCCCAACGGTGACAAACGCAAGGCTCGCATCGAGGTCGCCAACGCCGCCGTTGATCGCGCTGCCGCCGAGCGTCGGGTTGCACGACTGAACGTACGCCAGTCCACGGCAGTGGCCTGGATCAACAGCTACTCAGTCGAGCGCAAAGATGCGCTGTTCCAGGACCTCTACAAAGAAAACCGCCTGCTGACCGATACCGTCCGGGCCCGGATTGCCGGTGGTCGCGCTCAACCCGCCGATGCGGTGACGCCCAGGCAAGAAGCGGCTCGACTGGCGGAGCAGCAGGACGATCTGGTTCTCCAGAGAGCGCAGGCCCGAGCGGCCCTCAAACGCTGGATTGGCTCCGCAGCCAACGACAAACCTGTGGGCAGTTTGCCGCAGTGGCCTGTCGATTCCTCGAGCTACGCCCATAAACTGCAACACCACCCCGAGCTGGCAGCGTTTGCGCCGATGACCCGCGAGGCGCAAGCGAAGGTTCGTGAAGCCGAGTCGGAGAAAAAGTCAGACTGGAGTTGGGAGCTCGACTATCAACATCGCGATCGCCAATTCGGCGACATGGTCAGTGTTCAATTGTCCTGGGACTTGCCACTGTTTCCTGACTCCCGGCAAAACCCCAAAATCGCAGCCAAACAGGCTGAACTCAGCCAGCTTGAGGCTGAGCGCGAAGCCCTGTCACGGGAACACACTCAGCAACTGGAAAACGAACTGGCTGACTATGAGCACCTCAAACGTGCGGTAACCCGCAACCAGGAAAGCCTGCTGCCGCTGGCCAGGGAAAAGGTCGAACTCAGCATGGCCAGCTACCGTGCCGGCACAGGCGATTTAAACGCCGTTGTCGCCGCCCGACGCGAACTCATCGAAGCCCGACTCAAACAGATCGACGTGGAGGAGCAGCGAGCGCTGACCAGTGCGCGTCTGTATTTTGCTTATGGGGAGTCCGGCCAATGATCCTTGAAAAATGGAACGGAGCATTGCTGGTTGGCGTCTCGCTGGCATTGGGTGTTGCCGGTGGCTACTGGTTCGCTCACCCGCGCATGAGCGCGGTACCTGTTACCGCCCGGGAGCAGAAACTCAATTCGCCGGACGAACGCAAGGCACTGTATTGGTACGACCCCATGTACCCGCAGCAAAAGTTCGATAAACCGGGCAAATCCCCCTTCATGGACATGCAACTGGTACCCCGGTACGCCAGCGGTGACGAGGATCGTGCGACCGTGAGCATCGATCCGGGTCTGACCCAGAATCTCGGTCTGCGTTTTGCGACTGTCACCCGTGGAGTCTTTGACTCCAGCCTCGATGTGACAGGTGTCCTGGCATTCAACGAACGTGATGTGGCGGTGATACAGGCACGTACAGCCGGCTTCGTGGAGCGAGTCTATGCCCATGCTCCAGGCGACCTGCTCAAAGCCAATGCGGCACTGGCGGATATCCTGGTGCCGGAGTGGGCGGCCGCCCAGACAGAGTTCCTTGCCCTCAAGCGCAACGCTGATGCCGACCTGTTGGCTGCGGCCCGCCAGCGACTGCGGCTCACAGGGATGCCGGCGGCGCTGATCACCCAGGTAGAGCGCAGTGGCAAAGTCCAGCCGAACCTGACGATCACCAGCCCCATCAGCGGCGTGCTGCAAGAGTTGAACGTACGTGCGGGTATGACCGTCGCGGCTGGCGAGACTCTGGCACGCGTCAATGGCTTGAGCCGTGTCTGGCTCGCCGTGGCCGTTCCGGAATCGGATGCCGGAGCCATCACCGTGGGGCAGGCAGTCGAAGCGCGACTGCCCGCCTTCCCGGGGACAATGTTCAATGGCAAGGTCAGTGCGATTTTGCCCGAGACCAATCCGGACAGTCGCACCCTTCGCGTACGTGTCGAGTTACCCAATCCCGAAGGACGCCTGAGACCAGGTTTGACCGCGCAGGTCCGCCTCAGCCACTCGACCGGGCACAGTGTGTTGTGGGTGCCTAGTGAGGCGGTTATCCGCACTGGCCGACGTGCCCTGGTAATGCTCGCCGAAGACGCCGGCCGCTACCGTCCGGTGGAGGTGCAACCCGGGCAGGAAAGCGATGGCAAGACGGAGATTTTGAAAGGTCTGGAAGAAGGCCGGAAGGTGGTTACGTCTGGCCAGTTCCTCCTCGATTCCGAGGCCAGTCTCAAGGGCATTGTTACTACCTCCGAGCAAGAGTCACCCGCCAGTGGAGCAGCCGCCAGTTTGCATGAGGCGGATGGGCAGATCGTTGAGATCGACGACAAAGAAGTTACGCTCGCCCACGGTCCTTTCAAGACGCTGGGCATGCCTGGCATGACGATGACTTTCCCTCTCGCCAGTGCGGCGCTGATGCAGGGCCTCAAGGCGGGTGACAAGGTTCGGGTCACGGTGAGCCAGACCGACGATGGCTTGCGTGTCGAGCGCCTGGCCAAATCGGGGAGCCAGCCATGATCGCTGCCCTCATTCGTTGGTCAGTGGCCAACCGGTTCCTGGTACTACTGGCGACGTTGTTCGTCACGGCTTGGGGTATCTGGACGGTGCAGAGCACACCCATTGATGCACTGCCAGATCTCTCGGATGTGCAGGTGATCATCCGCACCCCTTATGCAGGACAAGCGCCGCAGATTGTCGAGAATCAGGTGACCTATCCGTTGGCCACCACCATGCTCTCGGTACCGGGCGCCAGAACCGTGCGTGGTTACTCCTTCTTCGGCGACAGCTTCGTTTACGTGCTGTTCGAAGACGGTACGGACTTGTACTGGGCTCGCTCGCGGGTGTTGGAGTACCTGAGCCAGGTACAAAGCCGGTTGCCGGCCAGCGCCAAGCCGGCGTTGGGGCCGGATGCGACGGGAGTGGGCTGGATCTACCAGTACGCACTGGTGGATCGCAGTGGTGGACACGACCTGGCGCAACTGCGCGCGCTTCAGGACTGGTTTCTCAAGTTCGAACTCAAGACCCTGCCCAACGTGGCGGAAGTGGCCACCGTGGGGGGGATGGTCAAGCAGTACCAGGTGCAGCTGGACCCGCTGAAACTGGCCAGCTTCGGCATCACTCAGGCTGAGGTGACCGACGCTATCGGCAAGGCCAATCAGGAAACCGGTGGCGCGGTGCTGGAGATGGCAGAGACCGAGTTCATTGTGCGCGCGTCCGGCTACTTGAAAACGCTCAATGACTTTCGGGCAATCCCGCTCAAGCTGGGTTCGGGCGGTGTTCCGGTGACCCTTGGCGATGTTGCCACGATCCAATTGGGACCGGAAATGCGCCGTGGCATCACCGAACTCGACGGCGAAGGCGAGACCGTCGGCGGCGTGGTGATTTTGCGCAGCGGCAAGAACGCTCGCCAGACCATTGCAGCGGTCAAGACCAAACTCGACGAACTGAAAAGCAGTCTGCCGGCCGGGGTGGAAATCGTCACCACCTACGACCGCAGCAAGCTGATCGACCGCGCGGTGGAAAACCTCAGCCACAAGCTCATCGAAGAGTTCATCGTCGTCGCGTTGGTCTGCGGGATCTTTCTCTGGCACTTGCGCTCATCGCTGGTGGCGATCATTTCGCTGCCGGTGGGGGTGCTTGCTGCCTTCGTCGTCATGCGCTACCAAGGCATCAACGCCAACATCATGTCCTTGGGCGGAATTGCCATCGCCATCGGCGCCATGGTCGATGCCGCCGTGGTGATGATCGAGAACGCCCACAAAAAGATTGAGGCCTGGCACGTAGCCAATCCAGGGGAGGAACTGAAGGGCGAGCGTCATTGGCATGTAATGACCGAAGCAGCGGTGGAGGTAGGCCCGGCGCTTTTCTTCTGTCTGCTGATCATCACCCTGTCGTTCATTCCGGTGTTCACGCTGCAAGCTCAGGAAGGACGGCTGTTCGGCCCTTTGGCTTTCACCAAGACCTATGCCATGGCCGCAGCGGCGGGATTGTCAGTGACCCTGGTGCCGGTGCTGATGGGCTACTGGATTCGGGGGCGAATTCCCAGTGAGCAACAGAACCCGTTGAACCGGTGGTTGATTCGAATCTATCAGCCGGCCCTGGACGCGGTCTTGCGCCGCCCAAAGATCACGCTACTGGTTGCGCTGTTGGTTTTTGTCAGTGCGCTATGGCCAATGTCTCGCCTGGGTGGCGAGTTTCTCCCCCCGCTGGACGAGGGCGACCTGCTCTATATGCCTTCTGCCCTGCCGGGATTGTCGGCGCAGAAAGCGGCGCAACTGCTGCAACAGACCGACCGGTTGATCAAGACCGTACCAGAGGTCGAACACGTCTTCGGTAAAGCCGGTCGTGCCGAAACCGCTACCGACCCGGCACCGCTGGAAATGTTCGAAACCACCATCCAGTTCAAGCCACATGAGCAATGGCGTGCAGGCATGACTCAGGAAAAGCTGGTGGAGGAACTGGATCGCGTGGTGCGCGTTCCCGGTTTGACCAACATCTGGATACCGCCGATTCGTAACCGTATCGACATGCTGGCGACGGGTATAAAGAGCCCGATCGGTGTGAAGGTTGCCGGCACCAATCTGGCGGAAATCGATGCGGTCACCCAGGCGGTCGAGCGAGTGGCCAAGGACGTGCCCGGTGTCAGTTCGGCCCTGGCCGAGCGGCTGACTGGCGGCCGCTACATCGATGTGGATATCGACCGCAAGGCTGCTGCTCGTTACGGGCTGAACATCGCCGATGTGCAGTCCATCGTGGCCGGTGCCATCGGTGGTGAAAATGTCGGGGAGACCATTGAAGGTCTGGCACGTTTCCCGATCAACGTACGTTACCCACGGGAGTGGCGCGACTCGCTCGGCGCCCTGGAACGACTGCCGATCTACACCCCGCTGGGTAGTCAGATCACCCTTGGCACAGTGGCGAAGGTCAAGGTCAGTGACGGCCCACCGATGCTCAAGAGCGAGAACGCACGGCCTTCAGGCTGGGTGTACATCGATGTTCGAGGCAGGGATATTGCCTCGGTGGTTGCCGATCTTCGTCGGGTCGTCAATGAACAGGTCAGGTTGCAGCCAGGCATGAGTCTCAGTTACTCGGGACAGTTCGAGTTTCTCGAAAGGGCCAACGCACGACTCAAACTGGTGGTGCCTGCCACGCTGCTGATCATCTTCGTGTTGCTCTACCTGACTTTTGCCCGATTCGATGAGGCCCTGCTGATCATGGCCACTCTGCCATTCGCATTGACTGGGGGGGCATGGTTTCTCTATCTGCTGGGCTTCAACCTGTCGGTCGCCACGGGGGTCGGCTTCATCGCCTTGGCCGGCGTTTCTGCCGAGTTCGGCGTGATTATGTTGCTCTACCTGAAAAACGCCTGGGCCGAACGTGAAGACCTCGGTGACAGCACTGAACGCGGGCTGGTGGCGGCGATTCGTGAAGGCGCCGTGCAGCGCGTTCGACCCAAGGCCATGACCGTTGCCGTCATCATTGCCGGTCTGCTGCCCATTCTGTTGGGCAGCGGAACCGGTAGTGAGGTGATGAGCCGTATCGCCGCGCCCATGGTCGGCGGCATGGTCACGGCCCCCTTGCTGTCCCTGTTTGTCATTCCGGCAGCCTATCGATTGATGCGCCGCCGGCACCTCCTGCCTGTACCCACCACACCTCAAGGTAAAGTCATATGAAACTCACCCTGACCGCAGTCGCAAGCACCCTATTCGCGCTTTCACTTTCTGCCCACGCGCAGGACATGCCGGGCATGAAAATGGACGGCATGGAAGGCATGCCGATGAAGCAGGAAACAAAACAGGCTCCGGTATCCAATGCCGAAGGCACGATCAAGGCTATCGATACTGCGAAGCATACGGTGACCATCTCCCACGGCGCCGTTCCCGCCCTGCAATGGCCACCGATGACGATGGCTTTTTCCGTGACGCAAGATCAGTTGTCAGGGTTGGCGCCAGGAGACCGGGTATCGTTTTCCTTCCGGCTAGAGGGTAACAGCGCCTCGATCGTGTCGATTAACAAGTAAATTCCGGTGGTGGAAGTGTCCGGCACATATTGTCGTGCCGGACTAACCCGTTAAATCGGCTGGTTCAGGAAAAACGGAGGGTTCGGGGGATTTTGAACGGCTGGCAATTGCTTACCCGCCCAGTTCCGTCTCCACTTGCGTCATCCTCGTCAGTGTTTCGGACCTGCAACAGATTTCGAAAAAAAGTCGCAAGCCCCGAGATTCTTCAGGGCTTGCGACTCATTGCCGATACGTCCTTCAAACTCCCGGGACGTAATCTACGGGATGCCTGCAGTGTTCAATGCCGAACATACAGGCCTAGTTCTGCACCTCAGCCGTGTCGAAATCCGGCGCGTCTGGTGCATCTGGTGCGTCTGGAGCATCCGGTGCATCCAGTGCATCCGGTGCGTCTGGAGCATCCGGCGCATCCGGTGCATCCGGGGCGTCCGCTACATCCCTCGCCCCAGCTTTGGCAGCCTCTCTGGCTGCGTTCGCCTCGGCTTTGGCTGCGTCCCTCGCGGCATCCGCAGTAGCCCGAGCAGCATCTCTGGCTGCATCTGCCTCGGCCTTGGCAGCGTCCCTGGCTGCATCCGCAGCGGCCCGGGCAGCGTCTCTGGCTGCATCCGCTTCTGCGCGCGATACGCCAGCAGCTCTTGCGGCATCCCGGGCTGCATCCGCCTCAGCTCTGGCGGCGTCACGGGCGGCGTCCGCAGTCGCTTTTGCCGCATCCCGCGCTGCATCTGCATCAGCCCGAGCAGCGTCCCGGGCTGCATTGGCATCAGCCCTGGCCGCGTCCCTGGCAGCATCTGCGGCATCGTTATCATTGTCTTTGGCGTTGTCGTTGTCACGCGCATTGCCCGGGCCTTTGTTCCCGGCTATACCACCATGGTCAGCGTCGCCGCGTCCCGGGCCTCCACGACCGTCACCGTCGTGGCCGTCACCACCATGACCGCCACCCTCTCCTCCATGACCGCCACCGCCGTCACCACCGTGACCACCGCCTCCGGAGCCTCCACTGCCGGAGCCACCGCCGCTGCCGCCACCATGGCCGCCTCCGCCACCGCCGCCGTCACCACCGTGACCGCCGCCTCCAGAGCCACCGCCACCACCGTGACCACCGCCTCCGGAGCCGCCGCCACCACCGTGACCACCGCCTCCGGAACCGCCGCCACCGCCGTGACCGCCACCGCCTCCGCCGCTACCACCACCGCCGCTGCCGCCATCTTTGGCATACACGCTGGAGAAACTACTGATGTAATCGGGCACCAGGACAGTCGATGCCGACAGTACCCCGCCTATTGCCAGAGCCAACAAACATTTCTTGAGCAGCATGATGCACCTCCGATTGGAGTTGCGTTTTCACCTCCGTATCGAACGCAATGTCCAGTGAGTTCCCGGCCGCCCATTGGAGCGGCCCGCCAACCGGCACGGCCATCAATCTGCAGCAATAGCGAGCCACTGCGGTATCCGTACGGTCCCTCAAAGCCAGCTGGTATCTATGCGTGGGAAATATTCCCACACATCTTAGATTAGTACCCTCAGCCCAAGTGTCAACGACCACATATCAGGTCCAAGGCACGCGTTGAGCAATTGGCCAAAAACAGACAGAGGACGCAGCAATAACCAATGAGTAGCTATGCTTTGGTTTGTGGCCAGGCTCTCCTGGCAACATCGTGAAAGGAGGCGTTTGAGATGCAACTCATCACGTTGAAAATCGAAAAGCCGGATGCGACGAACTTCATTCTGGGCCAGACGCACTTCATCAAGTCCGTCGAGGACATCCACGAAGCGCTGGTCAATACCGTGCCAGGTATCCAGTTTGGCGTGGCCTTTTGTGAAGCCTCTGGTCAATGCCTGGTGAGATGGTCTGGCACCGATAGCTCAATGATTGAACTTGCACAGAAAAATGCGAAAGCCATCGCCGCCGGCCATAGTTTCATCATTTTCCTGGGCGACGGTTTCTATCCGCTGAACGTGTTGAACACCATCAAAATGGTTCCAGAGGTATGCCGTATTTTTTGTGCAACAGCCAATCCGACCGAAGTGATTCTCGCTGAGACGCAGCAAGGGCGAGCGATCCTTGGCGTAGTGGATGGCTTTTGTGCCAATGACATCGAAGGCGATGAAGACATCCTGTGGCGCAAGAACCTGTTGCGGCAGATTGGCTACAAGCAGTGAATTGCAGAACGTGCTGGCACACCACATGACGTTACAAATTGCCTGAATGCCTTGCGCAAGAGCAGTTCACACCGTCCCGGGATGCTGGCCCGGCCAGCCTCCTGATGTAACGAATCAAGTCAAAATGTTTACCTGCAGAGCAGATCCTTATACGATGAAGTCCGCTTCTACCGCTCTCCATCGGGTCTGAGCAGCCCGTGGTTATTATGCATGACAAAGCGACTTAACAAATTGTGCTCTATGGCCATGCAAGTTTTTGCGCGGCGAACAAGAAAAAATTGTATACAAATTAATTCATACAATTAAATAGAATAACATTGAGCACCTGAACGATGAACAACCCTGATTTACTGACTGAAAACTCCAAAACCTTCAGCGTAGTTATAGTAAATTACAAAACACCTGAAATCACCAAGATATGCCTGGACTTATTACACCAGCATTTTGGCAGCAACAGCGTCCCGGTATGGGTGGTTGACAACTATTCCGCCGATGAAAGCACTGAGTACTTACGAACGCTTGACTGGATCAATTTGATTGAACGCTCTGTTTCCGAACCAGAGGCGGGCCATATTGCCCATGGCAAGGCACTTGACCTGGTTCTCGAGCGAATTGACACCGATTATTTATTCCTGATGCACACCGATACATTTGTTTTCGACAAGAATGTTTTTCCGATGATGCTGAATAAATGTTTGAAAAACCCAAAAGTCGTGGCCGTCGGTTGTGTCGAGCAAATTAACCGCGGCACCGCCAGAACTGTCTGGCGCTATAGCTCACGACTATTCAAGCATCACTTCAGACGCCTGAAAATCTCCATGGGATTGCGTTCCAGAGAACCAAAGCCGTACAAAGAAGTCTACTTGAAAAGTTTCTGCACATTGTGGAACTGCAAACTTGTAAAACAGCACAACATGCACTTTTCGATGGATGATCGCGTGCCAGGCTATACGCTTCAGGACCGCATGACCGAACTGGGTTATGTCGTTGAAATGCTATCACCGCGTAAAATTTTCAGCTATCTGGATCACATTCAGTCCGGCACTGTTGCAGCGGTTGGCGGCTATGCTAAAAATCATAGACGAACCAAAATGTACAACAACATCCTTAAGCGTCTGAACAAGGACGACAGAACAAATTGAGTTGCGAATAGACGCAACGAGCAGTGCATTCAACGCTGCGTGAAGTCACCCACAGGTTTTTATATCAGGTCATTGGAGCGGTAATGGCACCCATCACTCAGGCACTACCTATCACCCTGTCCCCGGAGCTTGATTTCGACCAGAATGCCGCCAGCGCCTTTGGTGCCTCATTGACCGATAGCTATGTTCAGGCTACGCCATTTCCGCACATAGTCATCGACAACTTCTTGCACGAAGACCTGATTGCGAGCATCTGCTCGCATTTCCCGGTCGAGCCAACCAACAACGAAATGCTCTACGAGCGCGGCTATAAAGGTCAACGCAAACGTCAAATCAGTCCCAACGAATGCGACCCTTATTTGAAGACTGTTTTCAACGCCTTTAACTCGGCCCCCATGTTGCAGTTTCTTGAAAAGCTCACTGGCATCGAAGGCTTGATACCCGACCCCTACTTTACCGGTGGCGGTCTGCACGAAACAAAAAGCGGTGGTTTCCTGGGGGTGCACTCGGACTTCCGGCTCAACAAAAAACTTAATGTTGAACGCAGACTGAACATCATCATTTATCTGAATGAAGACTGGCAAGAGGAATACGGCGGCAACCTGGAACTTTGGGATGTCGGCATGAAGACCTGCCTTAAAAAAGTCCTGCCCATCTACAATCGCTGTGTCATTTTCAACACAGACAAGGACAGCAATCATGGGCACCCGGAGCCTTTAACGACTCCGGAACACATCACCCGCAGGTCTATTGCGCTTTATTACTACACCGCGGGAACCATGGCGATCGATCCGGCACAAAGAAACAAAACCCACTACAAACCAAGGCCCAAGGATCGTTTGAGCCTGAAGTACTACATCAATAAACTGATCAAGAAGAAAAACTGAACTGCAAAACGCCCGGGAGTGAGGCAAGGGCCTGAGTCGAGGCGGTGAAACGCATCAATGCTGGAAGTTACCTGACAGGCAATGGCCAGGAATCAGAAAGCGTGGCTGAGCAACAGCCCGGCCTCGCCGTCCGGGCTGGCGTCGGAAAAGCCCTTGACGGCATATAACTGAAACTTCCATTCCTGATTGAGCTTGTGCGTGAGGAAGAGCGTCAGCTCCTTGATTTCGTCACCCGTGGAAACGACCTTCTGCCGCCAGTCGTAGGACACGCCCGCCGTGGTGCGCACGAACACGGGCATGGCAAAGCCCAGGCCGGCGAATATCGGGTTGTCGAAGTCGGAGCCCGACGGGTCGCCGAACTTTTTCCAGCCCAGGGTCGCGAACCCGGTCACAGGACCGAAGGCTTTGGCGACATCGACCTGGGCGGAATAGTCGGTTTTGCCGGTGCCCAGGCACTCGTCTTCGTCGGCGGTTGGCAACTTGACCTTGCCGATCAGGTCCACGAACAGCCCGCCAACGCTGCCGTCCAGCACAGCATAGTCGGCACCGGCAACGGTGTCGCCCAGACCGCTTTCCACCTTGCCGCAGCCGCCGGGCAGCGGCTCGCCGTCAGGGCCGACCGAAGGATTGGTGATGCGCAGCCAGGGCACGGTGAGCTTGTAGGTCATGGGGCCGGTTTCATATCTGCCCACCAGCGGGACGTACCATGTTTCGGAAGTCGTACCGGTGCCATAGTCGCCTCGTGAGTAGTCGGTTCCGATCGAGGTCGTAAAGGTATCGGCCAAGGTCGGCAAAGCCAGGCTGGCAAGCCAACCGACGAGC
Source organism: Pseudomonas jessenii (assembly GCF_002236115.1). Lineage (GTDB taxonomy): Bacteria > Pseudomonadota > Gammaproteobacteria > Pseudomonadales > Pseudomonadaceae > Aquipseudomonas > Aquipseudomonas jessenii. Next base: position 202,238 of record NZ_NIWT01000008.1, read on the forward strand.
AGGATGCGCTTGGGATCCATGTTCACCTCGTGTCTGACGTCATCGAAGTTCACACGCATGATTTGTTGCGTGACTTACCCAGCCTAGTTACTTATGACGAAAGTGCATCATGACTGCACTGCTTAACCCGACTTGCCAGAGCGATCGACTTTTTCAACCGGCTCGACTTTTTCGACCTTCTCAACTTTTTCTGGCCGATCAACTTTGTCTATCTTCTCAACCTTTTCTGGCCGATCAACTTTCTCGACTTTCTCCGGACGTTCGACTTTCTCCACCTTCTCCACCTTCTCTACCTTCTCTACCCTCTCCACTTTCTCGATTCTGCCGGATTGCTCGACCCTCTCGACTCGCTCTGACTTGCCGGACTTGTCCACATCCACATCCACATCCACGTCCACGTCCACGTCCACGTCCACGTCCACGCGTTCAATCTTGTCGCCACCGCCATGACTGTCACTCCCCCCGTGGCGAGCATCGTCGACAACGCGGCCTTCGCTCTCGGAGCGGCCGCTCCTGTCACCGCCCGAGCTCCCTGAACTCCCCGAGCTGTCAGAGTTGCCGGAGTTGTCGGAGCCACTTGAGTCGATCGAGTTGCCCGAGCCACTTGAGTCGTCGGTGTCTTGCTCGCTGGTGCCGTGTCGTCCGTACCGGTTGCTCGCTGGCGAATCGGAGCGATCGCGGGGCAATTCAATACGCGTTGCCTGCACCTCCCGCGCGCCGGTGAACACGCCGTTGATCCGCACCCGTCGATCCAGCGCCAGCTCCGAAGCCTGCACACCGACAAACACGGTGTCGTGCGCCAGCGTCACATTAATGCCGCCCACCACCAAATGGCGGTCCTGCCGGCCCTGTACCAGACCCTCGATCACCGCATTGTGTGCCCGGCCAATGAAAGGCAGGCTCGGATCGGGGCGGCTTTGGTTCACGTCCAGCTCGCGGCCGGACCAATGGCCGCGCACCAGCATTTCCTGCGCCGGGCCTGGGTGATTGCTGAGCTTGAGCCCCTGGAGATAGCCACTGCGATCCACCGGGCCGATGGCACTGGCCTCCTTGAGGCCGGGCGCCCGATCGATGCGGCTGGCCACAACTTCGCCACGAGCATCGCGCAGCCCGCTGACCCGCACGGGATCCCCCGGACGCAGGCCGGCAGCGACCTGGGCACCGTTGGCCAGGCGTACCGGTTGCCCCATGACGCGCATGGGCATGGAGTCGCGCGGCAGGGCTGTCAAAGGGCCTTCGTAGGCGTGCAGGATAGAAATGCGCCCGGCCTCCAGACCGCGCCGGGAATTGAACGCTTCCACGGCAACCACTTGGCCTACCGCCAGGCGGGTACTGGAGCTGGCGATGCCGTTCTCGCTGACAGGAACGTTTTTGTTGAAGTGCACTTCCACGCCATTGACGCAGATCGAGGCGAACCCGGTGATGGTGCCGACAATGCCGGTGCCACCGATTCCTCCGTTATCGTTGCTGATGCCCGTGCCACCCACTCCACCTGCAACGGCACCGGTGCCGCCAATGCCGCCAGGGCTCTTTTTCAGTGGTGCGCCGGTACCACCGATCCCACCGTTGTCGGTGTCGATGCCGGTACCGCCCATGCCGCCAGGTGTTGCGCCCGTGCCGCCGGTGCCACCAGGTGCCTCGATGACCGGCACTTCGCTGGTGCCCGCATCATTCTGGCTGACACAGGCTGGGGCGGCTTGCAACACACTTGCAAGCCCGAGGCCCAGAACGAGGGCGACTGCACGAATCAGGCGCAATTTGACGGTCATGGTTCAGGGGCTGTTGGCGAGTTGGGATCGGAAGCTTCAGTGTAGAAGTACAAGCCGACTGTGATGCGCTGGCGCGGTTCAAGGCTGGGCAGGTCCCGGGACTCCAGTTCGGCGGCGAGTCGGTTGAAGCTCAACAGGGCCTGCATTCCCTCGCTGGCCACGGCCTCGCGTAACGCCTCGACGCTCATCGGGGCCAGTGCGTCATAGTGGACGCTGCGTTCAAAAAAGGCCGGGGCTTCGCTGCTCAGGTTGTGAACCGCAGCGCAAGCATGATCGTGCAGATTGTGCCCCAGGTAAGCCGCTTTCTCATCGAAGCCCTTTTGTGGCACGAAGGCCTGGGCTTCAAGGTGCACGCGCTCTTGTTCGTCAAGGCGCACGACCCCCAGGCGCAGCCACTCGTCCAGCACCACCCGCGCCCTGATATCGGTACTGACCTTCGCCACCAAGGCGTCAAAGGAGCGGTCGCCGCCGACACTGGCCAATCGAGGCAACGGCAGTGGCTGGCCGGCGTCGTTGCAGAAAGGCGCGCTGGCCCAGGCGTTGACCAGTTGTGCACCAAACGTGATGTTTTCCGGAAGCGTGGAAGCAGCCGGATCACCGGCATTGCGCAAGCGCCGTACATCTTTGCGGTGCACACCGGTGAGCAGGCTGATGCGGCTGTCGGTCGGTGCCTTCTCGCCCAGGCGGAACTCACGGTCCGCCACTTCGACGAAAACCTCCTTGAGCAGGTCGGCAAACACCAGGTAGGTGACGCCTTTGCGCAGCATCAGGCGCACCAGCGGCCGCATGACATGTCGCAAGGCTTTGAGGAGCGAGGTGGGCAGCGTTGACGATTGCATTCAGCGAATTCCTGGGTAGATAACCCCAGTATAGCCGCGTGGGAAATAATCCCATGAATTTACCGAGAGCCGTGCCAACGCAATACCCGTTGCTATCCGGGAGCAGCTTGGGAGCAATTCGTCAGTCTTACAGTTTCGCCTGATTTTTATGCGCGGGAACTTTTCCCGCGCAATGAAGCTGGCCCGAATTTACAGGAATGGATCGCTACCCCGGTACCGAGTTTTTTTGCGCATCGACACTGCCCGCCCTGCCGGCAACTGCCAGTGCCACGCAACAGGCCAGCAACGAGAATGCGACGAATGCGCCCATCACATGCAGGTAAGGCAACACGTGATTCCAGGCTCGAGCCACGCCCAGGAAAGCGGCGAATAGCCAACCGCTCATGGAAAACGCACCCAACAAGGCGAGCCGCGTGCGGCCTGCACTGCGCAGTGCGACGAATGGAGCCTTTTGCAGCAGCGGGAAGCCGACTCGATGCAAGAGTGCACCGTTGAGGCTCAGCAGCGCGACGACCGTCACCTTGGCCCAGAGTTTCTGATTGAGCAGATACGCGTCGCCTTCATTGAGGTAACCCTGAAGCACCAGCAACAGTCCACTTGCCCAAAGGGCCAGCAGTGCAAGGCTGACGATCTTCTGAGTTTCATCGAGGTATTCAAGCCTCGCCTGGTCCAGTACTTCCTTGCGCCAACTCCAAAGCTTGTGATCCGCCTGCAACACCCTCCCCAGGGCAATACACGTAGCGAGCAGATGACCGTACACGAGAAGCATTTTGAGCATTGCCTTGACCTTATTATTGTTTTGGCGCTGCGTTCCCTGCTTCGCTGAATTGAAACCGAATGATACAAATTTGCAATTGCACCTTCAAGACAAATCCTCGTTAACACGCACCTGCACAGACCACCATACGACTTTCGTCGTATATGGGCCGCGCACTTTGTTGTCGATTTCACAGCGTCTGGTTCGACTACCTTTCAGGGAACGGTCTCAAGGAATTGCAGACTTCCCTGTCTAAACGCTTAAACCGGAATGAATCAGGAGAAGAGCATGCGCACACTGACCGTTGCCGCATTCGTGAGTCTGGACGGCGTCATGCAAGCGCCTGGCGGGCCCGAAGAGGATTCCAGTAGCGGATTCCGCTTCGGTGGCTGGATCGTGCCCTACGCCGACAAAACCACCGGCCAGGCCGTACAGGACCTGTTCTCGCAGCCATTCGAGTTGCTGCTGGGGCGTCGCACCTACGACATCTTCGCCGCCTATTGGCCGAACATTCAGGCCGATTCAACCCATCACACCATCGCTGACCTGTTCAACGCCGTCCCCAAGCATGTGGCCACCCATCGCGCCGACTCGCTGGCCTGGCACAACAGTCATGCGCTGAAGGGCAACCTGGTCGACGCGATCAACGCGCTTAAACGCCAGGACGGTCCTCAGCTTCTGACCCAAGGCAGCGGCGATCTGGTGCGCCAACTGCTTGCCGCCGGCCTGGTGGACGAGTTGCGGCTGATGATTCATCCCATCCTGCTGGGGCGCGGCAAGCGCCTGTTCGACGACAACGCACAAGCGTCAGCCTTCACCCTGGTGAATTCGATCAGTTCACCCGGGGGTGTGCTGATCGCCCGCTACATCCGCAGTGGCGAAGTGCGTACAGGTTCATTCGAAGGCGTCAGGTAGCGATAGCCTGCATCTGTGTCACCCAGGTGAAATTAAGCTTGGGCTAAGGTTGCCCCTTTAGTCTTCGACCCTTTCGGGTAGTCGAGCATTTCGAAGATGGGTCGTGTCGATACAAACGCCAAGCCACCGTTCAGCATCGTTCTGGTTAATTACAAAACTCCGGAGCTCACCAGGATCTGCCTGGAACTGTTGCAGGAGCATGTCCAAAAATCAGGCATTGCGGTCTGGGTGGTCGATAACGGTTCGGCGGACGCCAGCGTCGAGTATTTGCGCTCGCTCGACTGGATCAACCTGATCGAACGCGATGCCCCCACCAAAGAACCGGGGCACATCGCCCATGGCAAAGCGCTGGACATGGCGCTGGCCAGGGTCAATACCGACTACCTGTTCCTGATGCACACCGACACGTTCGTCTTCGATGCAAACGTCTTTGCGATGATGATGGACCACTGCACCAAGGATCAAAACGTCATCGCGGTCGGTTGCACGGAGCAACTCAACCGCGGACTGCCAAGGACCGTTTGGCGCTTCACTTCACGCCTGATCAAGCACCACTACCGACGCCTGAAGCAATCGCTCGGCCTGCGCTCGAAGGACCCGAAGCCCTACAAGGAAACCCACTTGAAAAGCTTTTGCACGCTATGGAATGGCAGGCTGATGAAGCAGCAGGGTTTGCATTTTCAGATCGATGACCGCGTGCCCGGTTATGAGCTGCAAGACCGCGTGATCAGGCTTGGCTACAAAGTCGTGTTCCTTTCGCCCGGCAAAATCTTCAAGTACCTGGACCACGTCCAGTCTGGCACCGTCGCTGCTGCAGGCGGATATGGCCAAGGTCATCGACGGACGAAAATGTACCAGGACATTCTCAAGCGCTTCAGTGCAACCCACTCCTCGATATCTTGAACAAACCCGCGCCCGCAAAAAAGCCCACTGACCGTCGCCGGTTCAGTGGGCTTTTCGCATCAGGCCGAGACTGACCTACTGTTGCAGGATAAAAGTCGCCAGGCTTTTCAGGTCGTCCGGGCTCAACTGCGCGAACGGCGGCATGGGCACATCCCCCCACTTTCCGCTGCCGCCGCGCTGGATGCTGGACATAAGCCTGTCCATTGCCTGCGGGTCCTTGGCATATTTGGCCACCACATCGCGGTAGGCCGGGCCTACCACTTTGTGATCGGTCGCGTGGCAGGACAGACAGGCATTGTTCTGCAGCAAAGCCTTGGCGTCGACTTTTGCCCCAGCCCCAGCCACCGCCGGGAGCTGGGCCGCCGGGGCGTTCGAGGCCGCCAGAACATCGGCATCATTGGCCTTCGCACTGCCGTAGGTCACCGCCAGGTAAGCGCCGATAACACTCACATCCCGGTCGCTGATCGGGGCGCCGTACACGTGCTGCATCTTGCCCGCTTCCGCGGTCCACTGCGCCAGGCTCATACCAGGCGGCTGGAAGTTGATGTAATCGGCCGAATGGCAGACGGAACACTTCTGCTGCGCCAAAGCGTAGCCAGGCATCGTGCTGGGCTTGAACGCAGCCGTTTCAGGCGGCAGCGTGATGGACAGCGGCGCGGCGCCAGCCAGGGTGGCCAGACAAACCTGAGCCGCGCAGAGCAAGGCGGTCATGCATTTCACAAGTTTCATGCGGCCCTCCTCAGGCGACGGTCACGTGGGTGGTTTCGACGACGTGGCGGCGGTAGCCAGCGGGATTCCAGTCGGCCTGCAGCGGTTGCGTCTCGCCAGCACTGTTGCTGGCCCGCACCATCAATGGTGTGGCGCCCTTGCCGGTAAAGGTGATCGGCAGTGTCCACTCACGGAAGGAGTAACGGCCAAGGTCCTGCCCGAGCGTGGATTCACGCCAGGTTTTTCCGCCGTCGATCGACACCTCCACCTTGTTGACCCCAACGCCACCGTCGAACGCGATGCCCTTGAGCACCACGCTTTTGTTCAGCGGCAGTACATCGCCGTGTTTAACACTGGTGATGAAACTGCGCACCGGCAATCTGGAAATCGGCTGGGTTTTCGCCGCCGTGGTGCCTGGGGCAATACAGAAGCAATCGTTATCCGGAACCCGGTAACCCTTGGCCATGAAGAAACCGTCGTAGGTATGGTCGACGACTTCGATCTCACTCAGGTGCTTGACCCAGTAGGTGCCGAAGTAGCCTGGCACCACCAGACGAATCGGGTATCCGTTGAGAAATGGCAGGTCGGTGCCATTCATCGACCACGCGATCATGGGCTCGCCGTCCATGGCATGACTGATGTCCAGCGCCTTGATGAACTCCGGCGTGCTTGGCAACACCGGCTTATCGAGCCCACGGAAAGTCACTTGCCGGGCCTCGGCTTTCACACCGGCCTTTTCCAATACCGCCTTGAGTGGTACCCCTACCCAGCGCGCATTGCCCATGGAGCCATTGCCCAACTGAGCACCGAACACGCGAGGCATCGAGAAGCCACGACTGTTACCCGAACACTGATTGACGGCCACCACTTCCACCGGGGCGGCAAGGGCCTTGAGCTCGGCAAGGGAAAGCGACAGCGGCGTGTCGACCAAGCCCTTGATCGTCAGGCGGTAGCTGTCCGGATCGATGCTGGTCGGGAAATTGGCCAGGTGGTAACGCACGAAAAAGGCGTCATTGGGCGTGATCGGTCCTTCGTTGAAGACCGGGAACGGCGTCTCCAGATGCGGCGGCCGAGTAGTCACCAGGGTCAACGGGCGTTTTTGCGGGTATTGCACCAGCGGTCGTGGGCCTGCGGCAAAGGTCACGTCTTCGACGGATTCACTGGCCGCTGCGGATTCGTCGGCTGCCCTGGCCAGGCTTGCCAACGGCGACGCCGCCAAAGCCAAAGTGAAAGCATCGCGTAAAACCCGCCGGCGGCTCGGCTGGCTGCTGTCTACAAAACTGAACTTCATTCTGCGCTCTCTATGATTGTTTTATTGAGATGCAACTGACTGTGGGAGCGAGCTTGCTCGCGATGGTCGTTAACGAAAACGCGTGCTTACTGACTAAACGCAGCGCACTTGAGTCCATCGCGAGCCAGCTCGCTCCTACAAATTCCCGCCAGGGCGGAGAGGTATCAGGCTTACGGTTTCGCCTTACCGAGGTCGGAAAACAAACCAGTATCGTCAGGGCCGAACTGCCTGCTTCTCATTGAGCGTCAGTGACTTGACAATTGATGACAGCCCCCCCCGTTACGGCCGGCGTAGACGCTCCGAGCTCAAAGCGTTGCCTGTGCCATCTCCCACAAAAAAACCCACTGACCGTCGCCGGTTCAGTGGGTTTTTTCACATCAGTCTAAAAACTGCCCTCGCCTGCTGCCGCCAAGGCAATGGTCTGTCCAAATTGCATAAACGCCAGCTTGTAGGAGCGAGCTTGCTCGCGATGGACGTCAACGATAACGCGTGCTGCCTGAGTGCCCGCGTTGTCCTGGCGTTTTTCGCGAGCAGGCTCGCTCCTACAGGGAATCAGGGGTATTTCGAGGGATCCGAGAGCAAAAAAGCCCACTGACCGTCGCCGGTTCAGTGGGCTTTTTTTGATCCGGCAGTCTAATTAGAGAGCCATATCACTCGCAGCACTAGCTTTCGGCGCTTTCGCATCCGTATCGACAGTCACTGGCTTCACAGCCGGCGCAATCACCGCTGGTGGCGGAGTCAGTTCCAGCACCTTGGCGGTGTAGGCCCATTCTTCAGCAACCTTCTCAGGGCTGGCGTTCAGCTGGGTGCCGTAGCTCGGTACGATCTGGTGCAGTTTTGCCTGCCACTCAGGGGTCGCGACCTTGTCCTTGAACACTTTCTGCAGCACGGTCAGCATGATCGGTGCGGCGGTCGATGCGCCTGGGGAGGCGCCCAGCAGGCCGGCGATGCTGCCGTCTTGCGAAGCGACGATTTCGGTGCCCAGTTTCAGCACGCCACCGGCGGCTTCATCACGCTTGATGATCTGCACGCGCTGGCCGGCTTGCCACAGGCGCCAGTCTTCAGCCTTGGCGTTCGGGAAGTATTCCTTCAGGGCGTTGAGGCGGTCTTCGTCAGACAGCATCAACTGGCCTGCCAGGTACTCGACCAGCGGGTATTCCTTGATGCCGACCTTGGTCATTGGCCACACGTTGTGGGTGGTCGTGGTGGTCAGCAGGTCCAGGTACGAACCTTCTTTCAGGAACTTGGTGCTGAAGGTCGCGAACGGGCCAAACAGGATCACGCGCTTGCCGTCCAGCACGCGGGTGTCCAGGTGCGGAACCGACATCGGCGGTGCACCAACGGAGGCTTTGCCGTAGGCCTTGGCCAGGTGTTGCTCGGCGATGGTTGGGTTCTCGGTCACGAGGAACGAGCCGCCTACCGGGAAGCCTGCGTATTCCTTGGCTTCAGGAATGCCGGACTTCTGCAGCAGGTGCAGGGCACCGCCGCCGGCACCGATGAACACGAACTTGGCGTCGGTTTCGGTCTTGCTGCCGTCTTTCAGGTTTTTGTAGCTGACACGCCAGCTGCCGTCTTCGTTCCGGGTGATGTCCTGTACTTCGCTGGACAGCTTCAAGTCGAACTTCGGCGTGGTTTGCAGGTGCGCAACGAACTGGCGGGTGATTTCGCCGAAGTTCACGTCGGTACCCAGCGGGCTCCAGGTGGCCGCGATCTTCTGGCTCGGGTCACGCCCTTCCATCATCAGCGGCACCCACTGCTTGATCACAGCCGGGTCTTCGGAGTACTGCATGCCAGCGAACAGCGGGCTCGCTTGCAGGGCTTCGTAGCGTTTTTTCAGGAACTTGATGTTGTCATCGCCCCACACGAAGCTCATGTGCGGTGTGGAGTTGATGAACGAACGCGGGTTCTTCAGCACGCCTTGCTGAACCTGCCAGGCCCAGAACTGACGGGAGATCTGGAACGCTTCGTTGATTTCAACGGCCTTCGGGATCGAAACCTTGCCGTTCTCGTCTTCAGGGGTGTAGTTCAGCTCGGCCAGGGCGGAGTGACCGGTACCGGCGTTGTTCCAGCCGTTGGAGCTTTCCTGGGCGACGCCGTCGAGGCGCTCGATCATTTCCATCGAAGTGCCGGGTTCCAGCTCATTGAGCCACACACCCAGGGTCGCGCTCATGATGCCGCCGCCGATCAGCAGTACGTCGACTTTCTTGGCTTCTTCGGCCTGGGCTGTCGTCATCCCCAACGACAAGGCCAGCCCCAGCAGGGCTGTGTTCACTTTCTTAAACATCTGTAGCACCTATGATAAAACGCCATCCGCCCTTCCATCCTCATGCGCACAGCCCCGTGTTTCACGGCAGTCACGGGTGCGGCACTCAAGGATTGCAGGGTGGGCACACAAGGCCGACGAACCGCATCGACCCCACTTTAATGTCCCTTCTGAACTGACTTTTTATCTTTATTGGCTTCAGCTACTTGAGCGACAGTGATTCTGCTCGCCCGTCTCAAGGACAGGAAAACTGAATAGATCAAACCAAGTTGTCGCGAAGAATATCACGACAAGGCTTACCCGCGCGTCTGTTCCCGACCGGTTAGCCCGGGCCCGGGCGCCCGGCCTTCTATACTCATCCTGTTTTTCTCAACGAGTGTGTGAGCAACAGCCATCAGCGATAGGAGCAGTCATGAGCGACAAAGACGATCTGCGCAAGTACTCCTCTCAGGTAATCGACGGCGTAGAGGCCGCACCGGCACGCGCCATGCTGCGGGCCGTGGGCTTTACCGATGCAGACTTCACCAAGCCGCAGGTAGGCATCGCCTCGACCTGGGCCATGGTCACGCCCTGCAACATGCACATCGACAAGCTGGCGCTCGAAGCCGAAAAAGGCGCGAATGCCGCCGGTGCCAAGGGCGTGATATTCAACACCATCACCATTTCCGACGGCATCGCCAACGGCACCGAAGGCATGAAGTATTCGCTGGTGTCCCGCGAGGTGATCGCCGATTCCATCGAAGTGGTCACCGGTTGCGAAGGTTTCGACGGCCTGGTGACCATCGGCGGCTGCGACAAGAACATGCCGGGGTGCCTGATCGGCATGGCGCGGCTGAACCGACCGTCGATCTTTGTCTATGGCGGCACCATCCAGCCGGGGGCTGGCCACACCGACATCATTTCCGTGTTCGAGGCCGTGGGCCAACACGCGCGGGGCGACATCAGCGAGATTCAGGTCAAGCAGATCGAGGAAGTGGCGATTCCCGGCCCCGGTTCCTGTGGCGGCATGTACACCGCCAACACCATGGCCTCGGCCATTGAAGCCTTGGGCATGAGCCTGCCCGGTTCCAGCTCCCAGGACGCCATTGGCGCCGACAAGGCCTCGGACAGTTTCCGCGCCGGCCAGCAGGTCATGGAGCTGCTCAAGCTCGACCTCAAGCCTCGCGACATCATGACCCGCAAAGCTTTCGAGAACGCCATCCGCGTGGTGATCGCCCTCGCCGGCTCGACCAACGCCGTGCTGCATCTGCTGGCCATGGCCAATGCGGTGGATGTCGAACTGACCCTGGATGACTTCGTCGAGCTGGGCAAGGTTTCCCCGGTGGTCGCCGACCTGCGCCCCAGCGGTAAATACATGATGAGCGAGCTGGTGGCCATCGGCGGCATTCAACCGCTGATGAAGCGCATGCTCGATGCCGGCATGCTGCACGGCGATGTGCTGACCGTCACCGGCCAGACCCTGGCGGAAAACCTGGCCAGCGTGCCCGACTACCCGGCCGGCCAGGACGTGATCCGGCCTTTCGACCAGCCGATCAAAAAGGACTCCCACCTGGTCATTCTACGCGGCAACCTCTCGCCCACCGGCGCCGTGGCCAAGATCACCGGCAAGGAAGGCCTGCGCTTCGAAGGCACGGCCCGGGTCTATCACGGCGAAGAAGGTGCACTGGCCGGCATTCTCAATGGCGAAGTCCAGCCCGGCGAAGTGATCGTGATCCGCTACGAAGGGCCAAAGGGTGGCCCGGGCATGCGCGAAATGCTCTCGCCGACGTCGGCGGTCATGGGCAAGGGCCTGGGCAAGGAGGTGGCGCTGATCACCGACGGGCGTTTTTCCGGCGGTTCCCACGGTTTCGTGGTCGGTCACATCACGCCGGAAGCCTTTGAGGGCGGACCGATTGCACTGGTCGAGAATGGCGACAGGATCATCATCGATGCTGAAACCCGGCTGATCACGGTGGATGTCTCCGACGCCGTGCTGGCCGAGCGCAAGTCGCGCTGGGTGCGGCCGGAATCAAAATACAAGCGCGGGGTGCTGGCCAAGTATGCGAAGACGGTGTCCAGTGCTTCGGAGGGGGCTGTGACGGATAAGTATCTTTAGGCCGCTGGTCCTGCGTTTTCTGGGCTATTGCCATCGCGAGCAAGCTCGCTCCCACAGTTGATCTTCGGCAAATGGAGATCCCCTGTGGGAGCGAGCTTGCTCGCGATGGCGTCCTGTCAGGCACCCCCTACCTCAAAACCTGAACCGATCAACCGACCGCGACAGCTGCCCCGCCGAAGCCGTCCACCCGATCACCTTGCAGTCGTCACCGGTTGCTTTTGCGCCATGCCGCGCAAAGACACCAGCGACAGGCTGACAAACGCACCGGCGACCGCGATGGCCATGTCCTTTTGCGAATCCCAGGGATCGTTTTGCGCACCGACGAAGGCCTTCGCCGTGTCTTTGCCCAGGAAAGCACCGCCGATCCATTCCACCAGCTCGTACAAGGCGGATGTCGACAGCATGATGTTCAGGGTCACGAAAAACAGCCAGAACCCGCGCAGTGGCGTCAGCCGCCACAGCACTTCGCGCACCGGATAAACCAGCAGCAGCCCATAGCTCAGATGTACCAGGCGGTCGTAGTGATTGCGATGAGCACCTGTCGCCCGGTCGAAACTGAAGCCCAACCACGCCGAAGACCATTGTTCGTAAGGCACCAGGGAATAGGTGTAGTGGGCGCCCAGTTCATGCACGCACAGAAACGCAAACACCAGCGTGATGGACACCGCAGACAAGCGGAACCGCCGTGAAACCGCCACCAGCGTCCCCACCAGCAACAGCACCAGCAGGTTCTCCAGCGCCCAGTCCACGCGGCTGCGGGGAGCAAAACCCGACACCACGACAATCACCAGAAACACCATGAGCAACGTCAGGTCGTGCCGTAAACGCGGGTCAGGCTGCATGGCGCAATACCTCGAAGTCAGGGCATCGCCCTTTTAACTTCGAGGTACGGTCACCGGGCAAGTTCGCTTTTTTCCTCCATCGCATGCTACGTTGTACGATGACTGACGAATACTCGAGCAGTCGTCGCGCTATCCCTACAACAACAAGGAAACACCCATGAAAAAAGCAACAGTGCTGATTGGTTTTCTGTGCCTGTTCAGTGGCTACGTCGCCGCCGCCCCGGCCGCCGCGGACAAAGACGTGGCCCAGGCTGTCGACCACCTGACCCAGGCCATGCTGCACAAAGACATCCCTGAGCTGAACGCCTTGACCGCCGAGAACCTGACCTACGGGCATTCCAGCGGCAAGATCCAGGACAAGCAGGCCTTCATCGCCGACATCGAAACCGGCAAAAGCGCCTTCAAGACCCTTGAGATGCAAAACCAGACCATTACCGTCTCGGGCGATGTCGCGCTGGTCCGTCACCACTTCTCGGCGCAAGCGCTCAAAGGCACTGAGGTGGTGCCCACCGAAATCGAAAACTTCCAGATCTGGCAAAAGCAGAAGGGCAAATGGCTGCTGGTAGGACGGCAGGCGTTCAAGTTCTGATGCATTGCTAAAACCGCCCCATAACCTGTGGGAGCGAGCTTGCTCGCGATAGCGTCATGCCAGTCGACATTGATGTTGAATGGACTACCGAATCGCGAGCAAGCTCGCTCCCACAGGTTTTTCGGGTGAATCAGTTGCCCCTCCATTCCCGCGGGCTGAGCCCGGTCTTGCGACGAAACGCCCGGGCCAGTGCCGAGGGGCTTTCGTAACCGACTTCCTCGGCAATCAACGCAATCGGCCGGCCCTCGCGCAAGCGCTTTTGCGCCAGGCTGATGCGCCAGCTCACCAGATAATCCACCGGCGTCTGCCCGACCACCCGGCGAAAATGTTCGGCGAAACTGGCCCGCGACATGTTGGCGGCGACCGAAAGTTCGGCCACGCTCCAAGCCTTGGCCGGGGTTTCATGCATCAGGCTCAGAGGCCGCGCCAGGCGCGCATCGGCGAGGCCGGCCATCATGCCCGGTTGCTGGCCACCCGTACTCAGAATGTGCCGCAGCAACAGAATCACCAGCAATTCAAACAACCGGTCCATTACGGCTTCACGCCCGCATGTGCCGTCAAACGCCTCGTTGAACAGCCATTCCAGAGTCCCGGCCAGTGCCGGGATTTCATCGAGCTTGAGCACCAGGTAATCAGGCAGTGCCGCCGCCAGGGCATTGCCCGCGCCGCCGTCGAAATCCAGGGTCGCGCAGACCAGTTGCGTGCCGGACGCTTCTGAAGCGAACAGGCGATGCCGATAGGGCCGGGGGAAAAATATCAGGGTCGGTTCGGTCAGTTGCAGATCCGGCTGATCCCCCAACCTGAGCAGCAACTCACCCGCCTGAAGCAGGTGCAAATGACCGCTGACCTGTTGGCCGTCGAAGGCGGTGGTACCGCAAAACGTGCCGCTATGGAACGTGCCGGCATTGACGCCAAAGTGTGTGAGCAACGTAGACAAGCGATCCATGACAAGGCTCCCGAAGGCAGTTCTGGACGATCTGTCGCATATCCTCGACGATTTGCACCCAACAAGCCAGGCGTTCTCCCTAACATCAGCTCCGTACCCAGCGCATTCCGCGCTTCACACCACGGAGTATCACCATGACCCGCATTGCCCCGATCAGCCTGGAACACGCCACCGACGCCACCCGCCCGCTGCTGGAAGGCGTGCAGAAGAAAATCGGCTTTTTGCCCAACGTCTTCAAAGTATTGGCCCACGCCCCGGCGGTGTTGGCCTCGTACCTGCAAAACTCGGCCGCACTGAGCAAGACGTCCTTAAGCGCCACGGAAAAAGAAGCGGTGTCCCTGGCTACTTCGCAGGTCAACGGCTGCGACTACTGCCTGGCCGCTCACACGCTGTTCGCCAGCAAGGCCGGGCTGTCGAAGCAGGACATCCTCAGCGCACGACACGGTGAACTAAACGCCATAGCCACCCTCGCCCGCCAGATCACCGAAAGCCGTGGCCACCTGACGGTCGAACAGATCGCCGCTGCGCGTGCCGCCGGTATCGACGACGGCAAGATCATCGAAGTGATCGCCCATGTAGCTTCGCAGACATTGACCAACTACCTGAACAACGCCGTGCTGACCGACCTCGACTTCCCGGCCATCGATGCCTGAGCCCATCTAGCGTAAATCCAGTCTGAAAAAACCTGTGGGAGCGAACCGAAACCTGTGGGAGTGAGCTTGCTCGCGATGAGGGTGTGCCAGTCGACATCATAGGTGTCTGACATACCGCTATCGCGAGCAAGCTCGCTCCCACAGGTTCAGCGTCACTTCAGATTGATCGTGATCATAAGACGATCAGGTATTGGTTTTCAGCTTGGTCCACAACCTCGTGCTCAACCGTGCGATGGCCGCGGGCAAGTCCTCGACGGTGAACAGCTTGTCCATCACGTTTTTCGGCGGGTAGATCGCCAGGTCCTGCTTCACCGCCGGGTCAACGAAGGCATCCGCCGCACTGTTGGGGTTGGCGTAATGGATGCTGTTGCTGATGTTGGCAATCACCTTCGGCTCCAGCAGGTAGTTCATGTAGCCGTAGCCGTTGCGCTCATGGGGTGCGTTCTTGGGCATGACGACCATGTCCAGCCACAAGGTGGAACCCTCGTCCGGGATCGAGTAGGCAATATCGATCCCGTTTTTCGCCTCCCTGGCACTGGCGGCGGCCTGCACGATATCGCCGTTGAAACCGATCACCGCGCAGACGTTACCGTTGGCCAGGTCGCTGATGTACTTGGACGCATGGAAATACTGGACGTAAGGCCGGATCTTCAGCAGCGCCTGCTCGGCTTTCTTGTAGTCGGCAGGCTCATGGCTGTGGGGCGGCAGGCCCAGATAGTTAAGCGTGATCGGCAGGATCTGCGTCGGGTTGTCGATGATCGCCACCCCACATTCGCTGAGCTTCTTGATGTTGTTCTCGTCGAAAAACAGGCTCCAGGACCGGGTGACGTCGGTATTGCCGAAGATCGCCTTGATCTTCTCGACGTTGTAACCGATGCCCGCCGTGCCCCACATGTAGGGGTAGCCGTACTGGTTGCCCGGATCGTTGACCTCAAGTTTTTTCATCAGCGCCGGATCGAGGTTTTTCCAGTTGGGCAACTGGCTCCGGTCGAGTTTCTGGATGGCACCGGCCTTGATCAGGCGCGACAGGAAGTGGTTCGACGGGCTGACCACGTCATACCCGGTGTTGCCGGTCATCAGCTTCGACTCCAGCACTTCGTTGCTGTCGTGTATGTCGTAGGTCGCCTTGATCCCGGTTTCCTTGTTGAAGTTGACCAGGGTGTCGTCGGCGATGTAGCCGTTCCAGTTGGAAATATTGACGGTTTCGTCGGCATGAGTCGCGGCGGAAAAGGTCGAGATCAGGGCCACAAGGGAAAGCGTATTGACGCGCATGTTGAATCACCTTCGATGGGAAGTGCTTTTGTTCTTGTTGTGAAATGGGTGTTTTCAGATTTCGCTTCTGGCCCGGACCGTCTCCACGCGCATACGCAGCATGGCACCGATGTCGAGCAAGGGCTTGGGCGGCAGCCAGCCGGGTTGTGCCCGTTGAATGACCGATTGCAGCAACGGCGAATCACGACCCGAGGCCAACTCCACCAGCAAGCGGCCCCACAGCGTGCCCCGTGCCACGCCGGAACCATTGCACCCGGCCACGGCGAAAACGCCCTCCTCGACTTTGCCGAAATACGGCTGCCCGGAACGCGAAGCGCTGAGATGACCGGTCCAGGTGTATTCGATGTCCTGCTCGCCGAGCATCGGGAAACGTCGTTGCAACCCCAGCACATGGTGCTGGCGGCGGATCGACAATTCGCTCAATGAAAGATCCCGCGAGCGGTATTCCGCGGTGTTGCGGATCATCACCCGGCGATCCGGGGTCAGGCGCACCGTGGCGCCCAACGGGCGGGTCGACAGCACACCCCAGGACGCTGGCGCACCAAGGGCTTGAAACTCTTGATCGCTGAGCGGCCGCGTAAGGCTGGCGCTGAGCTCCATTGCGAAGGTGCCGCTGTCATCGATGCCCGCGCGAGGGATAAAGGCGTTCAGGCAGACCAAAACCTGTTTGGCTTCGACACAGCCGTTTTGGCCCCGGGCGCGAATCCGGCCGTCACCCAGGCGCTCAAGACCTGCGATATCGGTGTTCTCGTAGACCGTCACTGTCGGCGGCAGGGCATCGAGCAAGCCCCTAACGTACTTCGCCGGTTGCAGCAGCGCATTGCCGTTGCCGCACCAGATCGCGGCGCGGTAGTGCCGGCTGCCGAGTTTTTCGATCAATGGCTCGCCTTGCAGAAATTGCGCGCTGGCGCCAACGGCACGCAGGGTCTGCAGCTTGGCCTCGACGTGAGTCAGCTTGCGTGGGTCGCTGACGGCGAAGAAGTAGCCCGATTCCCTGAAGTCGCATTCGATGCCATGGCGGGTGATCTGCTTGCGGACTTCGTCGGCGGCTGCGCGGCCGATTGCCGTATCCGCTTGATACCCGGCGAATCCGTCGCTACCCAGTAGCTCCCCGGCAGCGGGATGCTCATGAGCCACCACAAAACCGGAGTTGCGCGCCGAAGCGCCTTGCGCGGCACGCTGGCGGTCAACAACCACGATACGTGCCTGGGGGTGCATTTGCGCCAGAGCGTGCGCCGCACTTAGGCCGGTGATGCCAGCACCGATCACCAGCCAATCGGCTTGCTGCGCGCCTTTGAGCGGCTCGCGCAAGGGGGAACTCCCCGCTTGCGCAATCCAGCCACAGATATTTTCCATGTGTCACCTCAGGTTCTTGTTCTGCGAACCGTCTCGATCCAAAACAGCACTGCATGCAGAATTTGCATAAGCTGTTTTCGAGGACGGTGGCGATGACTAGAATCTAAAGGCTCAAAACGCAGGCAACCAACGTTATTAAATCATCGAGGTATTCTGAAAACGCATGGACAAGATTCGCCACGTGCCCTCGCTGCAGGGCTTGCAGGCTTTGGTCGAGGTTGCCGGGTCAGGCAGCTTCACCCAAGCGGCGCAAAAGCTCTGCCTGACCCAGAGCGCGGTGAGCCGACAGATTCAGCAACTGGAGAGCCACTTTGGCCTGCCGCTGTTTGTCAGGAGCAGCCGCAGCCTTCAACTGACCGCCGAGGGCGAACAGGTACTGGCCAGCGCCCGCAGCATCCTTGAACAGTTGCGTACCCTCGAAGACCGGCTCGCGCCGCAAAAACGCCCGTTCCGCATTCGCATGCACGTGTCACTGGCGGTGCGCTGGCTGCTGCCCAAACTGAGCGATTTCTACCGGCATCACCCGGACGTATCCCTGGCAATCGAAACCGTGGCCACCGAAGTGGTCGAGCCGGCCAGCGACAGTGACGCCTACATTCTCTATCTGCCTGAGCCGTCCACAGCGCCCGATTGCCTGACCCTGTTCGAAGAGGCATTGGTGCCCGTGTGCGCGCCAGGGCTCGGCACCAACGACCGGCCATTGGCTTCGCAAGAAGATCTGTCGGGTTTCGCGTTGCTGCACCGCTCCTCTGATCAACATGACTGGAAGGTCTGGCTGTCAGCCCATGGTGGCATGTCGCTGCATGACTACCGGCACATCCCTTTCAACCTCGACGAACTGGCACTCGATGCCGCCGCCCGGGGCCTGGGCGTGGCGATGACCGACATGACCCTGGCGGGTGAGTCGATTCAACGGGGCGAACTGGTGATTCCGTTCGGGGAGCCGTTGAAGACACGGGGGATCTACTCGTTGTGCCTGCAACCCTCGGCGGCATCGCACCCAGCCTGCGCACCGGTCATGCAATGGTTTGCCGCGCAAACCACAACACCGCCAGTCAACTAAGCCCCAGAATCTGTGGGAGCGAGCTTGCTCGCGATGAGGGCGTGCCAGTCGGTATCACAGGTGTCTGACACACCGCTATCGCGAGCAAGCTCGCTCCCACAGGAATTGCGCATCGCAGGACTCAATCATCCTCATGCAACTTGATGCCGCGTTTATGCAACACATAGGGCACCATCAGCACCAGCAGCGTCAGGGCGAGGAAGAATGCCGAGATCGGTTGCGTGACGAACACCGTCCAGTCGCCCTGGCTGATGGACAAGGCGTTACGCAGTTGTTTCTCGGCCATCGGCCCCAGCAGCATGCCGACGATCACGGGGGCGACGGGGAAGTCGAAACGCCGCATCAACACCCCGCCCCAGCCAATCGCCAACATCAGTAGCAGGTCGAAGGATGAGTGGCGCATGCCATACACGCCGATGGTGGCGAATACCAGGATGCCGGCATTCAGGTATGGCCGGGGGATTTGCAGCAGTTTGACCCACAGCCCCACCAGCGGCAGGTTCAACACCAGCAGGATAACGTTGCCGATGTACAGCGACGCCACCAATGTCCAGACCAGGTCGGCGGAGGTTTCGAACAGCATCGGCCCTGGTTGCAGGTTGTAGTTCTGGAACGCCGCCAGCAGGATCGCAGCGGTAGCGGACGTCGGGATGCCCAGGGTCAGCAACGGCACCAAAGACCCGGTCGCGCTGGCGTTGTTGGCCGCTTCCGGGCCGGCGACGCCTTCGATGGCGCCCTCGCCCTTGTTGGCGGAAAACTCCTTGGGGTACTTGCTGAGCTTGCGCTCGGCGGAATAGGACAAAAAGGTTGGAATCTCGGCGCCACCGGCCGGAATCGAACCAAACGGGAAACCGATCAGCGTGCCCCGAAGCCACGCGGGCACCGAGCGTTTCCAGTCCGCGCGGGTCATCCACAATGAGGTCAGGCGATGCCGCCCTTCGTTTGATTCCGTTTGATAAAGCAAGCTGTACAAGGCCTCGCCCACCGCGAACAACCCGACCGCCACCAGCACCACTTCGATGCCGTCCACCAGTTCGGGCACGCCGAGGGTGTAGCGGGCAATACCCGAGGTCGAGTCCAGCCCGATCAAACCGATGGTCAGCCCGACGCCGAGCGAAGCGAACCCGCGCAGCATCGAAGCGCCGAGCACTGCCGACACGGTGGTGAACGACAGCACCAGGATCGCGAAATATTCGGTCGGCCCAAAATTCAGGGCCAGCCTGGCCACGACGGGTGCGAACAGGGTCAGCAAAACGGTGGCGATGGTGCCGGCGACGAACGAGCCTATCGCCGCCGTTGCCAGCGCAGGTCCCGCCCGGCCGTTGCGCGCCATCAGGTTGCCTTCCAGGGCCGTGACCATGGAGGACGATTCACCGGGTGTGTTGAGCAGGATCGAGGTGGTCGAGCCACCGAACTGCGCGCCGTAATAGATACCGGCGAACATGATCAAGGCGCCGGTGGGGTCGACCTTGGCAGTGATCGGCAACAGCAGGGCCACCGTCAGCGCCGGACCGATCCCCGGCAATACGCCGATGGCGGTGCCGAGCAGGCAGCCGATGAACCCCCACATCAGATTGATCGGCGTCAGCGCCGAGGAAAACCCCATCGCCAGGCTTGAAAGAATGTCCACGGTGTCGATCTCCTTTCAAAGCCAAATGTTGATCAGCGACGGCAGGGAAACCCCCAGCCCGGCGTTGAACAGCCAATAGATCGGCAAGGTCAACGCAATGCCGATGGCCAGGTCCCGCACGGGATGACGGCTGCCAAAACCCCGCGCCGAACAGGCGAACAGCAACCCGGCGGCCAGTACGAAACCGATCAAGTTGATCAGCAGGGCCACCCCCACCAACCCTCCAGTAACCCAGGCGGCTCCGGATTTACCGCCAGGGATCGCACCATTGCCGCTGTCCAGTTCGCGAAAACCGCCGGTGAGCGCCTGATAACTGAGCAACAGGCCCACCACGCCGAGAAAGCCGGCGACGATCCAGGGGTAGACGTAAGCCGGCAGAATCACGAAGCCCATCTCGGCTGGAAAGCGGTTGGCCCCCACGGCCAGCAAGGCGCTAAGGGTGATCAGTCCAAGGCCGATCGCCAATTGCGTCGGTACGATTGCGCGTGACCCGGCCATCTCAAAGCAGCCCGACCTTGACCAGCATCGCCCGCAGACGCACGTGCTCTTCGTCGACGAACTTGCCGAAGTCATCACCGGTCAACACGCTCTCGGTCCAGGCATTGGTTTTAATGTTGTCCTGCCAGACTTTGCTTTTGCTGGCGGTCACGACCGCGTCCGTCACTTCTTTACGCTGCTCGGCTGTGAGGTTCGCAGCACCGTAGACACCGCGCCAATTGCCGATGATCACGTCGTAGCCGCTTTCCTTGAGGGTCGGCGCATCGATCCCCGGGACACGCTCGGGCGCACCGATGGCCAGCACCCGGATCTGGCCGTTCTTGATGTATTGACCCAGTTCGGCGTAGCCCCCGGTGAGCACCTTGATCTGGCCGCCCAGGGTCTGGGCCACGATTTCACCCCCGCCGCCGGTGGCGATGTAATTGACCTTGTTGACCGGGACATCCAGTTTGCCAGCCAGCTCGGCGATGCCGATGTGGTCGATCGACCCCTTGGAACCACCGCCAAAGGTGACGCCGGTGGGCTTTTCCTTGAAGTCCTTGATCAGGTCATCGAGGGTCTTGTATGGCGAATCCTTGCGCACGGCAATCACGTTGTACTCGGTGAACAGCCGGGCAATGGGCGTCACATCCTTCAGGCTGATCTGCGGTTTGTTCTGTTCGATCCCCGCGACCATGATCGCGCCGACCACCAGCAATGCGTTCGGGTCACCCTTGGTGCTGTTGGCAAATTGCGCCAGCCCCAGGGTCCCGCCCGCCCCGCCCTTGTTCTCGAAGGTCGCGGACTTGGCCGTATTGGCCTCGACCATGGCCTTGCCCAGCACCCGGGCGGTCTGGTCGTAACCACCGCCCACCGAACCCGGGGCCATGAATTTCACGGTATCCAACGCGAAGGCTGGTGCGACAAGCACGGCAGCGGTCAAACCGGCGGCCATGCAGCGACTGAAACGACGGATCAAGGCGGACATGGGATCTCCTGATTGCATTGTTTTTATCGGTGCCGCTTGCCCATCGAGGTGTGCGATGGACCGGGGCCTGCAAACAAGCTTAGGCCATGGATTCATGGGTTGACTTGTTTTGCTGAAACCACCCGCCAAAGGCGCCGCCCCCCCTTGTAGGAGCCCCCTGTGGGAGCGAGCTTGCTCGCGATGACGGAGTGTCAGTCGACATTTTCGGTGTCTGACACACCGCCATCGCGAGCAAGCTCGCTCCCACAGGTTCTCGGGTTCCATTGCGACAAAACAATGTCCAGGGCCTAACCTCATTGGCTAAGTGACCAACAACCCGTCGAGCTCGCCGATGCGCAATGTCTTGAAGTCAATGATTTACGTCGCCTTCGCGGTTCTGGTGGCAAGCCCGGGATGGCTGTTGGCGGGGGATATGGCCGACGCCCCCGCTCCTGCCCCCGCTCCCGCAGCCCCGATCATCAGCATCTCCGACAGCGAATTGCTGGGGGTGCAAAACCAGCTCAACAGCCTCAAGCAGCAGGTTTCCCAGGCCAGTAATTACACCCAGCTGGAAAGCTCACAGGACCAGGTGCAAGTACTGATTCAGGAGATTGAACGCCTGTCCACATCGCTGCTGCCTGGCCAGGCGCAATTGCAGGCGCAACTGAACGTGCTGGGGCCCGTGCCGCTTGACGAGAACGCACAGGTGACATCTGCAATTACTACCCAACGAGACGCCCTCGGCGAGCAAAAAAACAAGATCGACAGCCAACTCAAAACCCTGGCCGCGCTTAAAATAAGTGCCGCCGAGCTGATCACCCAGATTGCCAGCATTCGGCGCAGCTTGCTGGAAGCGGAAGTGACTCAGCAGACCAGCAGTATCCTGAGCCCGAGATTCTGGTCGCCATTGTTCGCTCTTCCGATCGAGGACCGCCAACGTTTCAGCGTCCTCATCGAGCAACTCGAGGCCACGCACCGGGCCGCCTGGCAACCCGGACAACGCGGGATCACGGCCATCTTGTTGATCCTGGCCCTGCTCATATGGACCGTGGGTCGAGACCTCGCCGGCCGGGTTCTGGCGTGGCTGTGCTTTCATCGAATGCCTGCAGGCCGTCTGCGGCGCAGCTCCCTTGCGCTGGCGTCGGTGATGGCGACGGTGCTGACCGCTGGCATCGCCCTGCAACTGCTGCATTTTGCCGGGACCCGGCAACTGCCCTACCCCCCCCTGCTGGCCGACCTGGCGCAATATCTGGAAAAGCTGGCCTATACCTGCGTACTGATCACCGGATTGAGCCGCGCACTGTTGTCCACTAAACATCCTTCCTGGCGCCTGCCCGATATTGCCGATCCGGTGGCACTGGCGATGGAGCCCTATCCGAGGTTGCTGGCCAGCCTGCTGCTGGTGCTGGTAACCCTGGTGCAGATGAGTAATGTCACCGGCATGAGCGCCGAAGTGGTGTTGTTCGGTCGGGGCATCGTGGCATTGGTCGCGGCACTGGTGATCGGTGCGCTGCTGTTGCGCGTCAGCAAGACGCGCAGAGACCTGATCGTTGCCGGAGAAGCCCCCGAAGGCGTCACCACCTTCGCCGGCCTGATTTACACGTTCACGGGCGCTGCCGTGGTGGTGTCCCTGTTCGCCCTGTTGATCGGCTACGTGACGATGGCCCGGTTCATCACCTATGAAATGGTCTGGATATTCATCATCTGCGCCGGTTTCTACCTGCTCACACAGGTCTATCAGGACACCTGCGACTACGTTTTTTCGCCCCGGCAACCCACCGGCAAGACCATCAAACAGCTGCTGGGCATCGGCAATCCGCGCCTGGAACAGATCTGCACCGTGTTATCCGGAGCCGGCCGCGCCATCCTGATACTGATTGGCCTCATTGCGCTGTTTGTCGGCGGGATCGGTACGACACTCGGGCAACTGTTCACCGGCACGGTGGCCGTACTCGGCGGTGAAGGGCTGCGCAAGCTGAACATCGTCCCGGACAATTTGATGCATGCCCTCCTGACACTGATGATCGGTGTCTACCTGATTCGCACCCTGCGCCGCTGGCTGGATCGCGAATTCCTGCCGAAAACCGAGATGGACCCGGGCATGTGCGCCTCGCTGAGCACACTGTTTGCCAACATCGGCTACGTGTCCGTCGTCCTGCTCACGCTGGCGTCGCTGGGGATCAAGTGGACCAACCTGGCCTGGATTGTCAGTGCCTTGTCGGTGGGCATCGGCTTTGGTCTTCAGGAGATCGTGAAGAACTTCATCTCCGGCCTGATCCTGCTGACCGAGCGCCCGGTGAAAGTCGGCGACCTGATCAGCATCAGCGGCGTCGAAGGCGACATCCGCCGGATCAACGTACGGGCCACGGAAATACAACTGGCCGACCGCTCGATCATGATCGTGCCCAACTCCCACCTGATTTCGCAGAACCTGCGCAACGTCACCCTCGGCGGCAGCGCCCAGGGCGTGGTGATACTCGAGCTGATGTTCCCGTTGGATATCGATCCGGAGCTGGTGCAAAACCTGCTGATGGACACCTACACCGAGCATGAATCCATTCTGGATAAACCAGCGCCGTTTTTGCGCTTCAGTCAGCTGAAACCCGAAGGAATCACATTGACCATCACCGGCTATGTCGGCAGCCCACGCACGGTCGGCGCGATCAAGAGCCAGCTGCTGTTTGAAATTCTCAAGCGGTTGGGGGCCGCCGGGATTGAACTGGCGAAACCGCCTGCAGCGTGATGTGGGGGCGAGCCTGCTCGCGATGGTCGCCAACGATAACGCGAACTAACTGACAGACCGCATTATCTTGACGTTTTTCGCGAGCAAGCTCGCTCCTACAGGTTGATCAATGTGCGATGCACACCGACTTGAGCTCGGTGTAAGCCTCGATCACCGCACGGCCAAACTCACGGCCCATGCCCGATTGCTTGACGCCACCGAACGGCATCGCCGGGTCGAGCAGCACGTGGGCGTTGACCCAGACCGTACCGGCCTCGATGCGAGGCACCAGGTTCATCGCTTTGCCCAGGTCATTGGTCCACAGGCTGGCGGCCAGGCCGTAGCGGTTGTCGTTGGCCAGTTCGATCACGGCGTCTTCGTCGTCGAACGGCATCACACCCAGTACCGGGCCGAACACTTCTTCGCGGGCCACGGCCATGCTGTGGTCGATGTCCGCCAGAATGGTTGGCTGCACGAAGAATCCATCACCCTCCAGCAACTCGCCGCCAGTCACCACCCGCGCACCTTGCTGGCGGGCCAGTTCGATGTGCTTGAGCACGCTTTGTTGTTGCTTGCGCGAAACCAGTGGGTTGATTGCCGCGTCGCAATTCATGCCGGCGCCAATCGGCATCGCCGAGACGGCGGCAGCCAGGGCTTCGACGAATTGGTCGTGGATCGAACGGTGCACGTAGAAGCGCGAGGCCGCTGCGCAGACCTGGCCATTGTTCAGCAAGCCGCCGAGGATCGCGCCTTGCACGGCTTTTTCGATGTCGGCATCGGCGAGCACGATCATCGGGTTCTTGCCGCCCAGTTCCAGGGAAAAGCGCGTCATGTTCTCCATGCACGCCACGCCGACACTCTTGCCCACGGCGGTGGAACCGGTGAACGACACTTTGCTCACCAGAGGATGCTGGGTCAGCACGCCGCCAACGGAAGCGCCACCACCGGTGACCACGTTGAATACTCCGGCCGGGATGCCGGCTTCCAGCGCCAGTTCAGCCAGGCGCATGGCGGTCAGCGGGGTTTCCATCGCCGGCTTGATGATCACCGTGCAACCGGTGGCCAGGGCTGGCATCAGCTTCCAGGCGGCGATCAGCAGCGGGAAGTTCCACGGCACGATGCCGACCACCACACCCACCGGCTCACGTTTGGTGAAGGCGGTGAACTTCGCACCGGGTGGCAACGGGATCGACACGTCGAAGGTCTGGCCTTCGATCTTGGTCGCCCAGCCGGACATGTAGCGCATGAACTCCACCGTGGCGTTGAGGTCCAGGGCGCGGGCCATGTTGATCGACTTGCCCTGGCTCAGGGTTTCCAACTGAGCCAGTTCTTCGGCGTGTTCTTCGACCAGGCGGGTGAAGTTCAGCAGGATGCGTTCACGGTCCGCCGGGCGCAGGCTCGACCACACGCCGGACTTGAACGCCTTGTGGGACGACTGCACCGCACGCTCGACGAGTTCCAGCGGCGCATCCAGGGTTTCACACAGGGTTTGCCCGGTGGCCGGATTGACCACGGCGATGCTGTCGCCCTCGGCAAGCACCCACTGGCCGTCAATGAAGCAACCGTGACGACGTTCGAGGAATGCAGCAACCTGGGGCAGGATTTCAACGTTGCTCATAATTCACCTTTCATTCAGACGATGTGTTCAGGCGCAAATCCGGCCTGATCAGTGTTGTTCTTTGAGGAAGCACGCGACCGCCTGGCGGTCGTCGGCGGAAGCCAGGCCCATGTAGGGCATGTAGGTACCCGGCACGAAAGCCTGGGGCTGGGTGATCAATTGCGTGATGTTCTCGGCCTGCCAGTCGACGTCTTTGTCGCGCATGGCCTGGGAGTAGCTGAAGCCCGCCAGCGAGCCGGACTTGCGTCCATACACACCGAACAGGTTCGGCCCCATCATGCCGGTCGTGCCCTTGGTCACCGCGTGGCAGACGCTGCACTCAGTGGCAAACACTTCGGCACCACGGCGCGTGTCCGGGGCGCACTCGGCGGCGGACACCGCCTGAACCAGGGTGAAAGACAGCAAACCGATCACGGGCAAACGCAGCGAAGTGAACATAGGAAAACGACCTTGAAAATCCACGCGCCCGCCAGCAGGCGAACGCCAACACTAAAAATGCCGAGGCAACGGTGCTTCGGCAGGTTGGTAGGGATTGTCGGTGGTCGCCGACACGCAGGTTTTGCCCTGCGTGCCAGTTGTGTTGGCGGTTGTGCCAGATTGCGTATTAGAAACAGCACGTGCAGGTATGCGACATCAGGAGCTCGTTTTAGCTGAGCTGAGAAGGCGGTGACCTCGTTATTTTTTTTGAGTAGAAGGCGCCGTGAACACGGGTGCAACCGCCGCGCGGATAAAAGCTTCATCCAGAGTGCTTGCACCGTAAGAGTCCAAGAACTCTTTACCGGAGCTGAACGGTACAAACCGTCGCATGCTGATCATATAAAAGTTGTCACAGTTGCTCACAACCTCCTCGATGTTATGTGAAGACACTAGAATTGCCGTTCCCTCAGCAGCAGCTCCACGCAAACACTTCCAAATGTAGTGTCTGAACTCAGGATCAACTCCAGCGGTGGGTTCATCCAGTATCACCAGATCCGCCTCTACAGCCAGCAATGATAGAGTAAAGAACCAACGCTTTTCGCCATAGCTGCAAACAGAAGACTTTTTGCTCCAGATTTCCTTATATCGCTCAATTATTTCCGGGCTCCAGACAGCGAGCTTTTTCAAAGCATGCTCTTGCGACATTCGGATCGGAGAGCAAAGTAATGTAGTCATTTTAAAGATATCGAACATACGCAGCACGGGGGGCGTCATGATCGTCTGTGATAAATAAAGCTGCCTGACAAACCTATTGACAAGCTGCCCTTCTTTCGCCTTTTTCAAGCCGCATACAATATCGAAAAACGTAGTCTTTCCAGAGCCGTTTGGACCCAGCAGACCGGTAATAGAGCCTGGAATCACACTGATAGATGCGTCATTGAATATTGTTTTTTCAGAATACTCAAAACAAAGCGAACTAGCTTTTATAATACCCATCAATACCGACTCCACACTGGATTTATGCGCAAAAATCGCAAGGACAACAAAAATACAGTAATAAAAGAAAAGAAAACCCCCAATATCAAAACCGGGTGCCTTTCAACCCCCCCAATCATTATTTGATTTGCAATATATAAAGGATTAAACCTTTTGATAATATCCAATACAGGATGCAAATCGCGAACACTTAGAACACCCAACACAAGCATTCCAAATGACGTCACGGAGAAAATTGTATTGGCATTCTGAAAACTAACAGGCAACAAGCTCAACAGAACTCCAGGCACACAAAACAATACATAGCAGATATAAAACCGAGAAAAAACCAATAAAAACTCAGCCACATCAAAGCCTCCAAAAGAAAAACATGTCAACACATAGAAAGCGGCACAGTAAATCGAAGAAATAAGTGAGCAAGCAAAAAACTGCGCTAACACAAATATCAGCTTGGCTTCGGATGTATATACAAACGATCTAATGAATCCACTTTCCCTTCTACCTACGATGTAAAAGGAGAAGCCAAAAAAAGCGACACTTGAAGAAATATAAGCATGAAACCAAGAAGTGCTTTCTAAATAGCTCATACCCGAAGGAGAAAGCTCTCCTCTGGAGTATGCCAGCAAATAATAGGTCGCTACCGGCGAAACAATAATCCAAAAAAGCGCAACAGGTTCTTTTAGCTGTTCCTTCACAAACAACCACGTAAGCTCGAAAGATCTTGATATTGTAAAAGCTGTCATGAGTCACCCTTTCATGGAAATGGAACCATAATTTTTTTCCGTTCAGAAAATATCTGCCCCATAAATCTCTCAGAGTATTTATTGCGGAAATTTATCCCCCTAGAGTTATTCATATGCAAAAATAAATCGGGAGAAACAAACTTACAGAAAAAATACAAGCCGCTCTGCATCACAAGAGAATTAACGTAGAGATAACCATCAATCCGCTGAGACTTGAGCGCAGCCAAAAGTCCAGACAAGTTAAACTCAAGCGAAGACTCTGATGTGTCGGAACCACGGAAATTTACCGAAGTTATCTCCTTATATGTTCCATAGGTGTTACAGCTTAAAAAATACTTCAAATATGAATCTTTAACCTCTTCGACGTCACCCTCAGTAGCTCGAAACAAATCAATGAATCTGTAGGTTTGCCACAGCTCATAGATTGATTTCTCAAGTGCGCTGCTTAGCGTTTCCGCATACGACATTCCGGCGCAATACCTAACGTGACGCTTATTATCCTTTTGACCGTAAACAGCCAACAAACATACACCTGGGTAATCATAATCTGTTATATCGATAACCGTAATCTCACCTGACTTGCATAGTGCGTCGTATAACGTTTGAGCGCGACCTTCACTCAGGGCTATTTTGATGTCAGTTTCAAGAACCAGCTGAGTGCATTCCTTTGTGAGCCAAAATCTTGCTAGAAACTGCCTTTCCAAATATTCCTTTATCGACCCAAAAGCTGCATCCTCAAATCGGTAGTGAAAACTGCAACCGCATGTATCTCGCAGCGGATATATTGAATTTTCACTTTCAATTTTATTATAGTTAAGAGAAACACATGCGGTAGGTATGTGACAGCAAGAAAAATCCGATACACGCAACACCTCCGTCAAATTATATGAATGTTTGGCAAGCTGCGCGGATGTCAAATCACTCTCATTAGTTTGAGAAAAAGCATAAATAAACTTCCCAGCTTCAAATCTCGACAACGTATGAGTGATACCCCCTACTACGTCGGGCTTAACCTCCATATAGAAATGCCGTCTTTCAAAGTACTCACCTAGCGCCGCTTTTATAGAGGAGGAACCGTTCCCTATTCCAGATCCTCCGTTTAACCAAGGGTCTTCTACTTCAACAGAAGACGGAAGAGACAGTAAGCAGGCTGGCTGACAAATCAATGCACCAGGTAACGTTGAGTAGTGACTAGAATTATATAGAATCACATTGCTCACCAATGAAGTGCACACACATAGGAAAGAAAAGAGTTGGATTAAGACCTATTGCCTTACACAGCATCGTGTCTGTGTACGCGGACCACAACCTGCATCGCAATCCAAGCTTTTTGGCTTGCAATTCGATCAGCATGTAAATTGATCCAACCTCCATAAGCGCAAGTCTGTACCCTCGATATCTGTACTTAAATAGTGTTTTAGGTATGTAGACGGCATAAACTATCGCTATACGAGGTGTGCCAATACTGCCTGGAGATGACAAAATTGCCCTCTTAAAATCATCGATATTTTGTGTACCCTGCATTACTTCAAACCTCCTCGACCGCGGTAGTAAATGCAAGATCTTTTCAGAACATGGCCAACTTTCCTCATCATCCATCAGAGAACAAATAAACATCTCAACTGGATATAATGCACCACCGCTTGGATATCCACGCTTATAACTATTTTTTCTTGGGGAAAGCACAGGAGACATAAGCTTTTCTAGCTTCGAAAAAACTATATTTGTGCTGGAGAAGGCTTCACATGATTCATCACGACAAACATCCGAATCCAAATTCAATTCAGAGCGAACAGGGAATTCCAAATTTAGATCCGGGTAAAGCCGCAGTTCGTTCCCGGTTAACTGAGTAAGCTGCTCATTGCTGACATTATGAAGACGAGTTGCATGCTTGAATGCATCATGGATCGTATAATTCCCCTTTACGTGAAAGTCCAAGGTTTCCGCATGAACAGTTGAACTCATGAACTTCAGATAATAGTCATGGGGTATATACTTCATCCCTGCACCCTCAAACAGTCGCACATATACCAATGAGAGGCCGAGACATCCCTCACGAAGTTACCATTAAAATCAACATAGGAGTCTTGAAGTACATTATCCTGATAACGATATTCACTACCAGGTTTCGTTAGCAGCTTTATTTTCTTTGCAATCGCCCCAACAACCAATGATCGCTGCAGGATATTTAGCGAATCGGTAGGAACGGCTATATGCTTATTTTTGCAAAAATTAAGCAGCCTTGACCAAGTATTCCTGCCACTATGATATTCCTCATAGTTTATCAGCCTGTCTATGCTGCAAAAATGACATGGATTTCCGACTTTCGGCAAGTACGGCTGACTGATACAGAACGAATTACCCGAGCGATAACAAACACTGATCGCACTGTCCGGCGCAGCATTTACAACATCGAAGTATATTTTCTTTATAAAATCATAATCATAATTCATGCAAGCGATTACGATGTAGCATTTCTTACTTAAAACAATGTCCTTAAGCGAGTCTGAGATATCACTTATTTCTAACGGGGTATCGATCTCACTTCTTAACAATGCCTCTAGTTCGGTGGTTTTGTCCCAGTCATGGGCCACAATTGTTTTCTCAAAGTAAATTTCACCAGGGTCTTCTTTAATAGAGAGCGCTTTTTCTAAAAAATCATAGGCGGCTTCTGGATTTAAGCCATGCTCCGACAATATCTCCAAAAACTCAGCCTTTGAAATATTCTTATAACTTTTTAACTTAGTCAGAGCCGCCACCAAAGATGGCGAACTGATCTTCGAAACACCTTTCCTTGAAACTACTAAATTATCAGAGTGAAAATTAAGTATTTCGTAGCTTTGTATATTTAACATCATCCAGTTCCTTTATATGGCTTTTCTGGCTAACACCAGAAAAGCCATACTTGATGAATTGTCAGTCGTTGTCGGACGATACCTGAGGAGTTACTGCGTTCCCTCCACTCCCACCGCTTCCGCCGCTCCCGCCACTACAACCGCCGCCACCCCCACATCCGCCGCTACCTCCACATCCGCCTTGACCGCCAGACCCTCCAGCCATGTGTGGGCATGAGCCGTATTCAAACTCATCGCCAAGATAAAGAACGTCTCCAAAGTTTTCGCTGTTCATCATTGTTTACTCGCTATTAAAGAAAACGCCACCAAAGTTAGTGACCCTTCTATATTTAGTAACTTCCAGAACTTGACGCAAGAGGCCATTTTTTTGTGCGTAGGAATTTTCACTCAACATCTAAGGAAAATTCGTGCGAGATTTCCGGATCGTTTTTCGTTCACTCTCTGTTTAAAAAATGGCATCGCACTGGCAGATATCTATAAGTACTTAAAATCCAAAACCAAAGTTGACTCAAAACTGAAACAAGCCGAAAGACACTGAACTCAGAGATCTGTAGGACAGAGTAAGAAATGTCTTTCTTTTTCAAAGGATATTTTTTGAAGTTTGATTTTAAATTTTAAAAAATACGACGAACGGTAACCTTGATGATCGTATGCCGTTCTGTGGTGAGCTTCTAACTGGCGACGATGGTGTCCGCTACGTTGTTGGCAGTGATGTTTGGGGATGCACTGCTCAGTCCGTGCAGTAGGAAAAGGAACGCACCCGCCTACAGAGCTTCAAGCGATGCGGAGCTACCGTAGGCTCGAGCCGCGTTCGGACGATCATTTGAGCTTATTTTTTGAAAGCAAGATCAAAAGATCGCAGCCTGCGGCAGCTCCTACCGGGAAATGGTCACGCTCAATTCATGTAGCGCTTGCGATACTCACCCGGCGAAACACCAAAGCGCGCCTTGAACGCCGTGGAAAAATAGCTCGAATCGTTAAAGCCCCATTCGTAGCCCAGCGCACACAATTTGCCCTCACCCCGCGCATGGCGCAGTTGTTCGGCGCAAAGGTCCAGGCGGCGGTTTTTCATGTATTGCGCGACCACCAGGCCGTGTCGGGAAAACAGCCGGTACAGGCCGCGCACGGAGACGCCCACCTCGGCCGCCAGCCATTCGGGGCACAGCGCCTCGTCACCAATGTGTTCATCGATAACGCGCAAGGCCTTGCGGAAGGTGCGAGCCTGGGGTGAGTCGTCCAACTCGCTCGCCCCCATCGCCGGGCGCAGCAGGCTGATCACCGCGTCCAGCGTCGCTTCGCTTTCCGCGTGATTGAGGCCTTGCTCCGTTGAACCGAGGATCAGGCGCTTGGCCAACCCCGCCATCGGCGCCGAAGCCGGAATGCGCTGCGCGGGTTTGACCGTGGTGTAACGCAGGTGCTGTTCGACCCGCTCCCGGGGCAGTATCAATGACAACTGACGGGCGTTGTTGCGGTACACAAAGTTGCTCGGACGCGTGGAGTCGATCAGCGTGATATCCCCCGGCAACAGGGTGATGCAACTGCCCTGCTGCTCCATCACGGCTTCGCCGGCCAGCTGGAACGCCGCGTAGAAATGCGAGCCTTCGCCCTGATCGATCTCATGCTGGGTGCGGAACAGTCGGGCCTGGGCCACGTCGACAAAACTCATCTTGAGCTCACCGCTGTGGTACTCATCGATAGAGCCCGCAAACTGCGCCCCCAACACATTGGCACCAAAGCGCCCGCAGACCTGATTGACCTTGTCGAGCCATTGATCAAAGCGCTCGACCTGTTGTGCATTGCTCATCGTAGCCTCATCCATCGCATTAGTCGCTGCGAGGCGCCCTGCACTTTTCGTTCCTGTCGCTCGCCACCGAGAAATACCGCGGTGGCCATGCCGATCCGTGCGCGATTACTGCGCAGCGCCTGGTCTCGTGCACCAGGAACCGGCGTCGTGGCAACGCGCCATGCAATCTGGCATGCACAACCAACTAATTGGCAAACAGGGAAAAGGGCAAACAATAGCCGCGCCTTAGTATCCGGACAGACCGCAAACCTGCGCTCAAGAACAAGAACGGATGCCACACCATGCTCAAGTCCCCCTTGCTTCGTCTCTCGACGCTCGCGCTGATGATCAGTGCCGGCAATGCCGGTGCCTATGAACTCTACGCCGATGACGACAGCCATCTGAACGCTACCCTCGAAGCCGTGTTCGGCATTTTCCACAGCCAGGAAAACTACGCCCTGTCCGGTCGCCTGAATGAAGGCAGCTCGTCGTGGCGCGAGGGCTACATCAAATACGGCTTGAGCTTCGATCAAGGCCTGGGCGGTGTGGGCACCGCGTACGGCGCGGCGAACATGCTCAGCTCCGGCACCTGGGGCGATGGCGATGCCGCCGGCTTCTCCGATGGTTCGGAACGCACCACCAAGTTCGAAGACGCCTACCTCGGCTGGCGCTCGGCCGATCTGTTCGGCGCGCTGGGCAGTGACGGCGTCGACCTGTCCTTCGGTCGCCAGAACATTGTGGTCGGTGACGGTTTCCTGATCGACGGCGACGCGTTGAACATGGGCAAAGGCCTGGCCGACGGCGAATTCAACCGGGGCGGCGCCTACTACCTGGCGGCACGCAAGGCCTTCGACGAAACCGCCGTATTGCGTCTGGGCGGCAAGGAAGGCTGGCGCAGCGACCTGATGTGGCTCAAATCCGACAACCGCGCCCAGGCCAAGACCGAAATGTACGTCGGCACCCTGGAGCACGTGGCCGAGGCCGGCACGGTCGGCCTGACCTTCATCAAGACCACCGATATCGATGAACAGTACGCCTCGCCGATCCAGCTCGAACGCGACGGCATGAAGACCTACAGCCTGCGTGCGGCGGGCAACGCCGGGGTGAAAGACCTGTTCCTGTCCGGTGAATACGCCAAGCAGGACAAACCCAACACCTCCAGCGAAGACGCCTGGTACCTGGAAGCCGGCTGGACCTTCTCCGACGCGGTCTGGACGCCTAGCGCCAGCTACCGCTACAGCCGCTTCTCGGAAAGCTACGACACCCTGTTCTACGGTTTCAGCCGTGGCTATGGCACCTGGTTCCAGGGTGAAGTGGCGGGCAACTACGCCGGGCCGTTCAACAGCAACTCGCGCATCCAGAACGTCACGCTGAAAGTCTCGCCGCTGGAGAACCTCACCGTCGGCGCGATGTACTTCAACTTCGACACCATCGACCGCAACCTGGGCAACACCGATGGCCACGAAGTCGACTTGTACGCCGAATGGCACATCAACGACCACCTGACCGTGATGCCACTGGTGGGCATCTACCAACCGGACAAGAGCGCCGAAGACGGTGGTACCCAACTGGGTAACAACGACAAGAACGTCTACGCCCAGGTGGTGTTCGCCACCGGCTTCTAATCTCGGCCGCGGGCAGTGGCCACGCCATTGCCCGCGTGGAAAAAGGTATTTCCAATGCACAGAACATTCCTGACGATCCAGAGCAAGATCGCCCTGCTCGCCGGTCTCTGTCTGCTGTTGGTCGTCGGCTTGTTGATGGGTTTGTCGCTCTATCAGACCCACAAGAGCAGCCGGCAAGTGGCCGAGGCCAGTGGCGACATGCTCGCCAATGCGGCCAGGGAACACATGCAGGCCCTGGGCAAAGTGCAGGCCATGCAAGTGCAACGCACCTTCATGCAGACCCACGAATACGGCCAGGGGTTATCGCGCTACTTGTTGTACCTGCGACAGTTGCAACATCAGGGCAGCCTGACTCGCCCGCAACTGCGCCAGGAACTCAGCACCCAGCTTCACCAAGCCTTGATCGACAAGCCCGACCTGCTCGGGCTTTATGTCATTTTCGAACCCGGTGGACTCGACGGTGCCGACGCCGACTTCGCCGGCCAGGCCGCCTTGGGCAGCAACGAAACCGGTCGCTTTGCGCTCTATTGGGTGCAGAGCAAACCCGGCGAACTGCAAGCGGTCATCGGCGACGAAGGCCTGCTTGCCAACACCAAGCCGGGGCCGAGCGGCGCACCGTACAACGCCTTCTATACCTGCGCCCGCGACACCCGCCAGGCCTGTGTGCTGGAACCCTACTTCGATGAAGCCTCCGGAAGCCGCAAACTGGTGACCAGCGTTGCCTTCCCGTTGCTGGAAAACGGCAAGGTCATCGCCGTGGTGGGACTGGACATCAACCTCGCCGCCCTGCAGCAGAACAGCGAAACCAGCGCCCGTGAACTGTTCGATGGCAACGGCGAGATCAGCATCGTCAGCCCCCGAGGGGTGATTTCTGCCAACAGCCAGGACGTCGGTCGCCTCGGTCAGCCGATGGACAATGCCGAAGTGATGGACAGCCTGCGTCAGGGCCAGCCCAAAGTGTTTGTCGATGCCCGGCAAATCAAGGTGCTTGAACCGCTGGCACCGATTGCCGGAGCTGCGCCATGGGGCGTGTTGGTCGGTGTGCCGCAGAACGTGTTGCTGGCACCGGTCACTACGTTGCAGAAAGAACTCGATGCCCAGGGCGTGCAAAGCACTGCGCTTGAACTGCTGCTCGGTGGCGGCTCGGCCCTGCTCGGCCTGTTGTTGATCTGGTACACCGCGCAACGCATCACCCGGCCACTGCAAGCGCTGACCCGAGTCATGGAAGACATCTCTCTCGGCGAAGGCGACCTGACCCGTCGCCTGCAAGTGCAATCGCGAGATGAAATCGGCCAACTGGCGACCGCCTTCAACCGCTTTGTCGAGCGCATCCACCATTCGATCCGCGAGGTGTCATCGGCGGCGTTGGGGGTGAACGAAGGCGCTCGGCGGGTACTGGATGCTTCAAACTCGTCGATGAGCAATTTCGACGATCAATCCACCCGCACCAACAGCGTGGCGGCGGCAATCAACCAGCTCGGCGCCGCCGCACAGGAAATCGCCCATAACGCCTCCGATGCCTCGCAACAGGCTTCATCTGCACGCCAGCAAGCCGAGGATGGGCGCCAGGTGGTGCAGCGCACGATCGAGGTGATGAACGAACTGTCCGGCAAGATCAGTGCATCGTGCGCCAACATCGAAGTGCTCAACGACAAGACCATGAACATCGGACAGATCCTCGAAGTGATCAAGGGCATCTCCCAACAGACCAACCTGCTGGCGCTCAACGCAGCGATTGAAGCCGCGCGGGCGGGTGAAGCGGGTCGTGGGTTTGCGGTGGTGGCGGACGAAGTGCGCAGCCTGGCCGGACGCACCCAGGCATCGGCGCTGGAGATCCAGCAGATGATCGAAGAGCTGCAAGTGGGCGCGCGGGAATCGGTCACCACCATGACCGAGAGCCAGCGCCACAGCGAAGAAAGCGTCACCATCGCCAACCTCGCCGGCTCCCGCCTGGGCAGCGTGACCCAGCGCATCGGCGAGATCGACAACGTCAACCAGTCCGTCGCCGCCGCCACCGAAGAACAAACCGCGGTGGTCGAGGCCCTGAATGTCGATATCACCCAGATCAACACCCTGAACCGGCAAGGCGTGGAGAATTTGCAATCGACATTGCGGGCTTGTACCGAGCTGGAGCAGCAGGCGGCGCGGTTGAATCAGTTGGTGGGGAGTTTTCGGATCTGAGATTTTGGTTGCCTGATATGCTGCCATCGCGAGCAAGCTCGCTCCCACATTTGGATTTCTGCCGTGCACAAAATCCGTGTACAACCCAGATCCCCTGTGGGAGCGGGCTTGCTCGCGAAGAGGCCATCACATCCAACATCTCCACTGACTGACACTCCACCTTCGCGAGCAAGCCCGCTCCTACATTTGAATTTCTGCCGTGCACAAAATCCGTGTACAGCCCAGATCCCCTGTGGGAGCGAGCTTGCTCGCGATGAGGCCACCACATCCAGCACCATCGTTGACTGACACTCCACCATCGCGAGCAAGCTCGCTCCCACACTGGATTTTTGCCATACACAAACTTTGTGGTCACCCGAGATCCCTGTGGGAGCGAGCTTGCTCGCGATGAGGCCACCACATCCAGCATCATCGTTGACTGACACTCCGCCATCGCGAGCAAGCTCGCTCCCACATTTGGATTTCTGCCGTGCACAAAATCCGTGTACAGCCCAGATCCCCTGTGGGAGCGAGCTTGCTCGCGAAGAGGCCATCACATCCAGCACCATCGTTGACTGACACTCCGCCATCGCGAGCAGGCTCGCTCCCACACTGGATTTTTGCCATACACAAACTTTGTGGTCACCCGAGATCCCTGTGGGAGCGAGCTTGCTCGCGATGAGGCCACCACATCCAGCACCATCGTTGACTGACACTCCACCATCGCGAGCAAACTCGCTCCCACAGAGATCAAGGCAAGCCCGCACAAATCTGGCACCCACAACCAACCACATGGCATGCGCGCAAACATGTCGCCGCGCCCCCCGGGCGTAGTATCGAACCCGACCTCAGGGCACAACCCGCTCCTGGGCGCCCTGCAATGCAACGCTGAACCCCTCCATTTCTCACTAACAACAATAAATCGACCCTCGGGTCGCGGGAGATTTCTGTGCTCAAGAAAAGTGCGCTGGGCTGGCCAAAGATTGCCGGCCTTGGAATTGCGTTGGTGGTGGCCGGGCAGTTTTCCGGCTGGAACTTCGGGCTGGCGGCCGGTGGCTGGCTGAACATGCTGATCGCCACGTTGTTGATGGCCCTGCTCTGCGGTGGCCTGGCGTTGTGCGTGGCGGAAATGTCCACCGCGCTGCCCAGTGCTGGCGGTGTATTCGTCTATGCGCAAAGTGCGTTCGGGCCGTTCGTGGGTTACCTCGTTGGCGTGGCCTGTGCCCTGGCTTTGACCATCGGCACCGGTGCAGCTGCGACCTTTATCTGCGCCTACACCGAATCAATTTTCGGCCTCGGTGGCTGGCCGGTGAAGATCGCCCTGTTCGCCGTGATCATCGGCATCCACATGCGGGGTGTCGGTGAGGCCATGGCCCTGACGTTCATTGCCGGCGTGATTGCCGTCGTTGCCCTGCTCACATTTGGCGTGGCCATGGCGCCCCATGTCGAGTTGGCCAATTTGCTGAAGTTGCCCGCCAGCGTCGCAACACCGGTCAGCCTTGGCGGTATCTTCGCCTGCGTGCCATTCGCGATCTGGCTGTTCATCACCGTTGAGCAAACCGGCTCGGCCGCCGAGGAGGCGCACAATCCCGGTCGCACCATGCCCCGCGGCATTCTGGCGGCCATTGGTACGTTGCTGGTGACCGCGCTGGTGGTGCTGGTATGCGCACCGGGTGCCGGTGGTGTCGAGCTGGTCGGTTCGGCAGGCGATCCGCTGTACGCCGCGATGTCCAGCAACAGCGCCTTCGGTGAAGGTTCATGGCTGGCCAGGGTGATTGGCTGCGGCGCGGTGTTCGGCCTGATCGCTACCTTCTTTTCCCTGGTGTACGCCGCCTCCCGGCAACTGTTCGCCATGGCCCGCGACGGCCTGTTCCCGCAGTGGCTGGGCAAGACCGGCAAACGCGGCACGCCCTACCCGGCGCTGTTGCTGATCGGTGCCATCGGCCTGCCGCTGTCCGAAGTGGACCCGGCCACGGTGATGCTCGCGGTCGTTTTGCTGCTCAACGTTTGCTACCTGTTCATTTTCGGCGCGTACCTGCACATCAAACGCAACCAACCGGACCTGCCACGGCCGTTCACACTGGTCGGCGGCAAACTGGTTGCCTGGTTCGGTCTGGCCCTGACGCTGGTGGTGATCGCCGCCTGCTTCCAGCTCGACATGCTGATGCTGTTCGCCCTGGCGGTGACCTTCACCCTGTGCATTTTCAATTACCTGTTGCGCAACCGTCGCGCCACCGTCATCGAGGTTCCAGACCATGCCTGAAGACACTCTTTTGCAACGCCGCCATCGCGTGCTCGGCAGCGCCTCGCCGCTGTTCTACAACAAGCCCTTGCACCTGGTGCGTGGCGAAGGCGTCTGGCTGTTCGACGTCGACGGTCGCCGCTACCTCGACGTCTACAACAACGTGCCCTGCGTCGGTCACTGTAACCCCCATGTGACCGAGGTCATGCACCGCCAGGCCACCACGCTGAACATCCACACCCGCTACCTGGATGAACACGTGGTGCGCTACGCCGAGCGCCTGACCGCGACCTTCGCCGCGCCGCTGGACACCGTGATGTTCACCTGCACCGGCAGCGAGGCCAATGAACTGGCGCTGCGCCTGGCGCGGTTCGCCAGTGGCGGCACCGGCATCATCGTCAGCGACTACAACTACCACGGCAACTCGGCATCGCTGGCCGAAGTCACCACTGCCCTGCCCTCGCCGGAACCCTTCGCCGCCCATGCCCGGGCCGTGCCGATTCCGTGCCTGTACCACGCACCGGCCGGCACCGCCGAAGCGCAACTGGCCGAGCAGTACGCGGCCAACATCGCGGCGGCGATTGCCTCGATGCAAGCCCAGGGCATTCGCCCCGCCGCGCTGCTGATCGACACCTTGTTCGCCAACGAAGGGCTGCCACGGGTACCGGCCAGCTTCGTCAACAAGGCGGCGGCGCTGATCCGTGCAGCAGGCGGATTGTTCATCGCCGATGAAGTGCAGTCCGGTTTCGGCCGTACCGGCGATCACCTGTGGGGCCATCAGGCCCACGGCGTGGTGCCGGATATCGTCACCCTTGGTAAACCGATGGGTAACGGCTATCCACTGGCCGGGTTGATCACCCACAAGGCGCTGGTCGAATCCTTCGGTCGCCACGCCATGTACTTCAACACCTTCGGCGGCTCGCCGGTCGCGGCAGCGGTTGGCATGGCGGTGCTGGATGTGATCGAAGAACAGCAACTGCTGAAAAACGCACAAAACGTCGGTGCCTATGTGCAACAACGCCTGCAGGTGTTGGCCGGCAAGCACTCGATCATCGGCGACGTGCGCGGCAAGGGTCTGTTCTTCGCCATGGAGCTGGTACGTGACCACGCCAGCAAGGAACCGGCTGGACTGGAGGCGCGCAAGGTGGTCAACGACATGCGCGAGAACGGCGTGCTGATCAGCAAGATCGGCGCTGGCGACAACATTCTCAAGCTGCGCCCGCCGCTGGTATTCAGCCGCGACCACGCTGACTTGTTCGTCGACACACTGGACAGCGCCCTGAGCGCGATTTGAGGCCCTGCCATGACTGAATTCCACACCCTGCCCCATGACCAGCAAGTCACCCGTCTGCACGAACTGGCGCGCCATGCCCTGCAACAGTGGAACGGCGAATTCGCCGACATCGAACTGGTGAAATTCCGCGAGAACGCAGTGTTCTCGGCCCGCCGTCACGACGGTCAGCGCGTCGCCCTGCGCATCCATCGCAATGGTTATCACTGCGAGGCCGCACTGCGTTCCGAGCTGCAATGGATGGAAGCCCTGGCCAGCGCAGGTATTACCGTGCCGCAGATTATCCGCGCACAGAATGAAAGCCATCTGATCGAAGTCACCCACCAGGCCATCGGCGAGCCGCGCCACATCGACATGCTCGCCTGGCTGCCCGGCGCGACCACCGGCACCTCGGAGAACGGGGTGCAGGCCGATACCGAAATCGATTTTCTGTTCAGTGAAGCCGGCGCCATTGCCGCGCGTATTCACCTGCATTCAGCGGAATGGCAACAACCGGACGAGTTTGTCCGGCATGCCTGGGATGAAGAAGGCCTGATCGGCGCCAATCCGTTCTGGGGGCGTTTCTGGGAGCTGGAGCAGCTGAGCGACGAGCAACGGGATCTGCTGCAACAGGCCCGGCGTACGGCGCGCAAGGACTTGCGCCAGTACGGTCGGCACCTGGGCAACTTCGGCATGATTCACGCGGATCTGGTGCCAGAGAACCTGCTGATCGAGGGCCCGCAACTGCGCCTGATCGACTTCGACGATGCGGGGTTTGGCTGGCACATGTTCGAGTTGGCCACGGCGCTGTACTTCTGCCTGGATGACCCGCGCTTTGATCAGATCAAGGTGGCGCTGCTCGACGGCTACAACGCGGTCAAGCCGCTGACCGAGGCGGATCGCAAGACACTGGCGTTGTTCCTGATGCTGCGTGGCACCACGTACCTGGGCTGGATTCACACCCGCCAGGGCACGCCGACAGCGATTGAAATGGCGCCGATGCTGATTGAGCGGGCTTGCTTGTTGGCTCGGGAGTATTTGCAGGCCTGATACATCGAAATCGCGAGCAGGTCGGATCGCCGCACCGTCGCTCCCACACTGGATTTCAGTGAACTCAGAACTTGTGTTCGACGACGATCCACTGTGGGAGCGAGCTTGCTCGCGATGGGGTCATCACATCCAGCATCATTGCTGACAGATACTCCGCTATCGCGAGCAAGCTCGCTCCCACAGTGTTTAGTGGTTAACCGGGCCGATCGACCTGATCCAGCGCCCGATTCACCGCCAACTCCCCCAGCATGATGACTTGCGCGATGCCCAGCAGGGTGTTGCGGTGCGTGCCTTCCAGAAAACCCGCCAGATCGTTGGCCATGACACTGGCTGAAGCGAGTGATTCGCAGGCGTGGGCCAGCAGGGTTGCTGTGTTGATGTCGGGGTTGATGGTGAACAGTGTGGAGGGTTTGTGCGAGGTGGCCATGATGTGAGCGGCCGGGTTGGGGCAGGAATCGTTGTCTGGTGGATCAGGCGTAACCTTGAACATGATGTTCTTTTCCGTTGTGATGCAACCACACCGTCGCTGCTAAACGAGGGGGTGGCGGCTGTACGCAGGTTAGCAGACCGGGGAAAAGAAGAAAGCCGGCGCGCCCAAGGGCGCCCTGCGCACAGCCACCATCAAATGCAGGTATGGAATACCTGCCTGACGGACACTCGTACGACCTTCAAATACCACGGGCTGCTAAACCCGATCACTGGGAATCAGTGACGCGGACCAAGTTACCGATGGCCTCCAGGGCGCACAAGCCGGCGGATTCTGGCGTAGCTGTAGGCAATGACGCAAGGCGTTGTGGCTTGCAGGAAGTTACTCCTACAGCCGTTAAACATGCATTCCAAACTGGCACCGCCATCGCGAGCAAGCTCGCTCCCACAGTTGATCTCAGTCGTACACAAACTTTGTGTTCACTACAGATTCCTGTGGGAGCGAGCTTGCTCGCGATGAACGATAACGCGGTCTTGCTCAAGCTGCACTGGCATGCTCAACGCGATGAAACAACCGGTTGAAATACACCAGGCTATCGCGTGGCTCGCGCACGCCCACCTTCGTCAGCTCCACGAACATCACCGAATGCGACCCCACTTCCTTGCACTCGCTGATACGCCCTTCGAGCTGCACCAGGGCATCGCGCAGCACCGGCACATCCGCCGCGCCGTCGTCCCACAGGTCCCAGGCAAAACGCTCGGCCATCGGCACCTGGGTCATGCCGGCGAAATGACGGGCCAGTTCTTCCTGCTCGCCACACAGCACGTTGACGCACAGATGGCCGTTGGTGCGGAACACGTCGTGGGTGGCGCTGTTGCGGTTGACGCACACCAGCACGGTGGGTGGCGAGTCGGTCACCGAGCACACGGCGCTGGCGGTGATGCCGCAACGACCGCCGGGGCCGTTGGTGGTGATGATGTTCACCGCGGCAGGCAGCTGCGCCATGGCGTTGCGAAAGTCGATTTGCTGCTGGCTCAGGTCGGCCATGTCGATGCCCCTTCCTTCAGGAGGACCGCTATCTGGCGGCCCGTAGGTGATGGAACAAGACTAAGGCTGCGGGTGCGCCGCAACCATTCTGACGATCCCCATGGCAGGGTTGGGTTTCCGCTAGTCGACTAGGTGGTTTCTTTATCGCAAGGGCCGGCCACAGTGGGTATTCTGCATACAGGCTCCAGAACGATGAGCCGATGCGTGCCGCGCGTTCGCGTGCGAAAACAATAATTAGAAAACTTTCGTGGCAGCCCCGATGGAAATCCGAAAACCGATTGTTTATATCGTTGACGACGACAAGGACCTGCGAACCTCACTGGCCTGGTTGCTGGAGTCGGTGAGCGTGCAGGCGCAGTGCTTTGCCGGCGCCGAAGAGTTCCTCAGCCAGTACGACCCCAAGCAGCCCGCCTGCCTGGTGCTCGACGTGCGCATGCCGGAGACCAGCGGTTTCCAGTTGCAGGAAATCCTCAACCAGCGCGGCAGTACCTTGCCGACCATTTTCGTCTCGGCCCATGGCGATATTCCGATGTCGGTCACGGCGATGAAGAACGGCGCGCTGGATTTCGTCGAGAAGCCCTACAACCCGCAGCAGATGATCGACCGCATCCAGGCCGCGCTGAAGACCGCCGTGCACGCCCAGGCCGATCAGCAGCAGCGTCAGAACCTGCAGAGCAAGCTGGCACTGCTGACCAGCCGTGAGCGGGAAGTGTTGATGCTGGTGATCGATGGCAAGGCCAGCAAGGTGATTGCCCGGGAGCTCAACATCAGCGTGAAGACCGTTGATGTGCACCGCACCAAGATCAAGGAAAAGATGGGTGTGTCCAGCATCGCCATGCTGGTGCGCGAGGTGCTGCATTTACCGGTGGATGAGCCGGTGCGGCACTGAGTGATTTGCAGCGGTCATGAGGCCGACATCGCGAGCAAGCTCGCTCCCACATTGGCTCTGTGTACGACGCAGATCCACTGTGGGAGCGAGCTTGCTCGCGATGGGGCCAGCCCATTCAACATCGAATTCAGCAGCTATAGCGCTTGCGATAAGCACCCGGCGACACACCAAAGCGCGATTTGAAGGCCGACGAGAAGTAGCTCGAATCCGAGAAGCCCCACGCATAACACAGTGCCGATAGCTTCTGCTCGACATCGGCGCGACGCAGGTTTTCGGCGCAGAAGTCCAGGCGGCGGTGCTTGATATATTGCGCCACCACCAGGCCGCGCTTGGAGAACATCCGGTACAGGCCGCGCACGGAAATCCCGACTTCACGGGCGATCAGCTCGGGGCACAGTTCTTCGTCGCTGAGGTGGGCGTCGATGAAGGCGATGATCTTGCGGAACTGCCGCTCATGGGCGTCTGCACCGCCGTCCCGGGCGCTGATGCCCGGCAGCAACAGACTGGCCAGGGCATCGAGCACGGCCTCGCTTTCCTGCATGTCCAGCCCTTCCTGCTGGCGGGTGTCCAGCACCAGTTTGTTGGCCATCGCCGCCAGGGGGCTGCCGGCCGCGATGCGCGTGGCGCAGTTGACGGTATTGAAGTGCGAACCCCGCTCGACCACCTGACGCGGAAGAATCAGCGACAGCTGTCGGCAATCGTCGTTGTAGATCATGTCGCTCGGACGGCTGGCGTCGA
This sequence comes from Pseudomonas jessenii, assembly GCF_002236115.1. Classification (GTDB taxonomy): domain Bacteria; phylum Pseudomonadota; class Gammaproteobacteria; order Pseudomonadales; family Pseudomonadaceae; genus Aquipseudomonas; species Aquipseudomonas jessenii. The sequence continues at coordinate 246,155 of NZ_NIWT01000008.1, forward strand.
TCAGGGCGATGTCGCCACAGCCCAGTTGCGCGCGGTTGTCGCCCTGCTCCAGTTGCGAGCTGCCGCGCATCTGGAACACCGCGTAGTAGTGGCCGTCACTGCTGGTGCTGACGTCCTTGCTGGTGCGGTACAAATGCACGTGCGCCATGTCGACCACACTCAGGTTGATCGCACCGCTGCGAAATTCCGCCAGTTCGCCGTAGAAATCGGTGTCCAGCGCCCGGGCATCGAAACGCCCACAGGCCTGGTTCACCTGGCTCAACCAACTTTCGAACGCCTCGTTGCGCACCGTCGATGCTGTAATCATGTCCGCAAAGCCTCACGTTTTTGTTGTTATTTTTCGACCGCTTCATCGAGCGGTTCGTCAAAACGGTTGTTTCTGTAGCCATCTCCTCCTTCGACGGCCGCCGGGCGCCCATTCAACAGGCTCCGGCCCAAGCTTTCCAGTCGACCTACGGGTTAAATGTCCAATACCAGACGAGCGGAAAGCGCCCGTGATACACACGCGCAAATCTGTTTGTTGGACGCCTTTTCCTTGTTCGACAGGCAGTTGTCGCGGTGCTCCGGCACGCCGTCCAGTACCTCGACGATGCAGGTGCCGCAGATGCCTTCGCGGCACTCGGTGTCGATGTCGCAACCGTGGGCCTGCAACACGTCGACCAGGCTGGCGTTGGCCGGCACCTGCAGCACCACGCCGGAACTGGCCAGCTCCACTTCGAACGTGCCGGCCGGAGCGCTGTTGGCGGCCGGGTCTGCGGCAAAGTGTTCAAGGTGAATCGAATCGTCAGAGCGACTGCGGGACGCCACTTCCACCACTTTGTTCATGAAAGGTGCCGGGCCGCAGGTATAGACGTGAGCGGCGCTGCCGGCACGCGCCAGGCATTCGCTCAACGCGCCGTCCAGATCCGCCGGCTCTACGCCGTAATGAAATTCCACGTGGGCGGCGAACTTCGTCGCCAACAGCTCTGTAAACGCCGCGTACTGCGCCGAACGGGCGAAGTAATGCAAACGATACGGCTGACCGCTTTCCGCCAGTCGATAAGCCATGCTCAACAGCGGCGTCACGCCGATACCGGCGGCGAACAGCACGTGCTCGCGGGCGCTGTCATCGAGACGGAACAGGTTGCGCGGCGCGCCCATTTCCAGCTCCATGCCCTCTTCCACTTGCTCGTGCAGCGCCAGCGAACCACCGCGCGACTGCGCTTCTTTCTTCACCGCCACCAGATACGCACGGCGATCCTGCGGCGGGCTGCACAGCGAATACTGACGGGTCACCCCGGTCGGCCCGGTCAGGTCGACGTGGGCACCCGGTTCATAGGTGTCGAGCGGCTGGCCGTCACTGCGCACGAGGCGAAAGGAACGGATATCCAGCGCTTCGTCGACGATCCTTTCGATCTTCACCTTCATCATTGCATCACCTGAATACTGTTGTTTTGGTTTACTGCACCTTGTAGGAGCGAGCCTGCTCGCGATGAACCTGAGAACAACACGGGGTGTCAGGTTTCCCGCGTTATCGTTGGCGACCATCGCGAGCGAGCTCGCTCCTACAGGGTGGGGGCATTTTTCTGCTGCTCAGCGCATGAACAAACCGCCATTGATGTCCCAGCACGCACCCGTTACCGAGGCGGCGTTCTCGGCGATCAGCAGCAACACGCTGTCGGCGATGAACGTTGGGTCACCGAGGGTGCCCGCCGGGATCATTTTCAGGATCTGTTCCAGACGCTCCGGAGCCACGGTTTCGCGTACCACCGGCAAGTCCAGCGGACCTGGCGAGATGCTGTTGACCGTCACGCCCTGGGGCGCCAGTTCACGGGCGAAGACTTTGGTCAGGGTCGCCACGCCACCCTTGGCCGCCGCGTAATGCGCGCCGGTGGCGGTGCCGCCGTTCTGCCCGGCCAGGGACGCAATGTTGACGATGCGACCGAAGCCGCGCTCGGCGAAGTGCGCGCCGAACACCTGGCAGGCGACAAAGGTGCCCCGCAGGTTGATCGCCATCGACTCATCGAACTCTTCCGGCGTGATCTCCATCAGCGCCGCGACTTTCGACACACCGGCGTTGTTCACCAGAATGTCGGTGCCGCCCCAGCGCTCGGCGAGCACATCGCGGGCACGCTGAAAGTCAGCCTTGCTGCGCACATCCAGTTCAATGGCCACGGCGCTGGCGCCGCTACCATCGAGTTCCAAAGCCAGTCGCTGCACGCCATCGAGGCGCACATCCGCCAGGCCGACGCGATAACCGGCTGCGTGCAGACGGCGGGCGATGCATTCGCCCAGTCCGCGCGAGGCACCCGTTACGAGGGCTACTCGACTCATGATGTTGCCCTCACAAAAGGAAGCCGAGCGCGCTCAGGCTGTCGGTGGAGTTGATCAGGCGCACCACTTTTCGCTCCAGGGTCGGCACGCCGTCGGTGAAGCGGATACGGTGGTTCAGGTCGGCCACGAACGGCGTGTGCACACCGCGCTTGTAGGCGTACAGCAACTGCGCCGAATTGACTTCGACGATGTCGCCGGCCGCTTCCACCAGGCGGAAACGCGAGATCGTGCGAATGGTTTTCGCCGCGTCCACCGCCGACGGCGAGTAGCCGGCGGTCAGGCGTTCGATGCGCAGGTCACGCATGCGCGCATCGTCGTAGGCGTAGTTGAGGGTCGCTTCGAAATCCTCGGTCTCCGGGTCGATCGGCACGATGTACTTTCCGCTTTCGCTCCACAAGGTCGCCCATTCGGCGTAGTTCTTGTGGTCGAGCAGTTCGGCTTCGCGCCAGATGAACTCGATGGCCTGGGCCAAGGGACCGGTAAAACCGTTCAGTGTGTCGTGATTGCTCATTGGCTCATCATCCTTTTCCACATGTCGTAGGCACCGCGCATGCCGCCTTCGTCGGTGGCGTGGCTGACCTTGTCGCCGTTTTCAGCGGTGATTTCGCGGTTCAGGCCGCGGTTGACCAGGATTGGCGCATCGACGCCGGCGTACGAGCCGCGCTGCACGCGGTCCCAGGCTTCGGCGTCGTCAGGGCTGCCGAAACCGAACGGGCCCTGGAAGTGTTCGTGGATGCGCATGCGTTCGCGGTTGGCGATTTCCGGGCCGCCGTCCATGCCGAGGGCTACGTGGCGGATCTCGGTTTCGGTGACCGACACCGGGCGCAGCACGCGGAAGAACGACATCGACATCGCCACGTTGGGGAACAGGTTCAGGTTGAAACCGGCGCCGTGCAGCGAGCGCACGATGCGACGGACCTGATCGGCCGGCAGGGTCTTCGACAGTTCTTCAGTCACATGGGCAAAGCGCTCCTGCAACTGCTCGGTGCCGTCGTCGTGATCGAGGTCGACGTGCTCCGGCACCATCACCATCACACTGTGGCCGTTGCCCAGGGAGTGGGTCACGGCTTGCTCGTCGGTCATGAACGAGAGCATTTCCGAGGTTTCTTCATCCACCGACGACATGAACGACTTGTGCACGATCGGGAAGTGATAGCCGTCGGTGGTGTTTTCCAGCTGGATCTTCCAGTTGCCCTTGAAGCTGAACTTGTGTTCGCCCTGGGTCTTGATCGGGTAGCCGGCGCCCTGCTTCATGAACAGGTCCATCCAGTGTTTCGCGCCGCCGAGGAAGTCTTCCAGCGGCTCGATCTCGTCGTTGTAGCTGGCGAAGACCATGCCGGCGTAGCTCTCGACGCGCAGGCTGGTCAGCGGCAGTTCCGACTTTTCCAGGATGCCTTCGTAGCCGTCCGGATACGGCAGCGCACGCAGCTTGCCATCCAGGCCATAGGACCAGCTGTGGTACGGGCAGGTGAAACCGGTGGCGTTGCCCTTGTGCTTCTCGCACACGGTGGCGCCACGGTGCCGGCAACGGTTTTCCAGCACGTTGATGTTGTTCTTCTTGTCGCGCACCACAATCACCGGGCGGCGGCCGATGGTGGCGGTCTTGAAGTCGCCGCTATTGCGCACTTCGCTTTCGTGGGCAACCCACACCCAGGTGCGGTAGAAAATCTTGTCCAGCTCGGCTTCGAACAGCGCCGGGTCGTTGTACAGCGAGACGTCGACGCGGTCATGTTGGACCAGGTCTTCGGGGCTTTTCGACGTTGCGATCAGCTGATATTCATGAGTGCTCATGCGGTTCTCCTCATGGCTTCTTTTTATGATTGAGTGGTAGAGGCTTGCAGCTGCGCACCAAAGGCGCAGACCAGTTCGTCCTGACCTTTGCGGCCAACGATTTGCAGGCCGACTTTCAGCCCGCCGCAATCGAGTTCCACCGGCACCGTCAGCGCGGGGTGACCACTGAGGTTGAAAGGCCGCACCAGCGGGGTCATGCCGGCCACGGCTTTGCTGCCAGCGCGGGCTTCGCTGAGGGTTGGCGGCAAGGTTGGCAGTGTCGGCAACAGCAATACGGCGAAGTCTTCCAGTGCTGCATCCACCTGTTGGGTGAACCGCGTGCGCACGGCGCAGGCATCGGCCAGCTCTTCGCGCGTGGTGCGGCTGGCCGCCAGCAAGCGTGTTTCCACATCGGCGCCGATCAGGCCCTTGCCGGTCAGGTGGCCGAACGCCGCCCAGTTTTCGAAATTGATCACGGTCAGGCCCGCGGCAAACGCTGCTTCGAATTCGCTCAGGTGCAGGTTGCTGCGACGCCATCCGGCGCGGTCCGCGGCGGCACCCAGGCTGGCTTGCAGGTGCGAATCACAGGCCACCTCGAGAAAGCCGACCCTGACGCCGTCGCCTGGCAGCCCTTGAGCGGTAAAGCCCGGGCAGATCACCTGCATCGCGGCGATCAGGTCGTCCATGCTTTTGGCGAACGGCCCGACGCAATCGAGGCTCGATTCCAGTGGATGCGCACCGACACGGCTGACGCGACCATAAGTCGGCTTGAGCCCGGCAATCCCGCAGCACGCTGCCGGCACCCGCACCGAACCACCGGTGTCGGTGCCGATGGCGACGTCCGCCAGGCCTGCCGCGACCGCCGAAGCCGAACCGCTGGACGAGCCGCCAGGCACACGGTCCGGCGCTTGCGGATTGATCGGAGTGCCGGTCCAGTCGTTGATGCCGGTCACGCCGAACGCCAGTTCATGCAGGTTGGTCTTGCCGACGATCTGCCAGCCAGCATCGAGGATCGCATCGACCACCTCGGCGTTTTGCGTCGCCGCCGGTGCATCGGCGAACGCACGGCTGCCTGAGCGGGTCGGATGGCCGGCGATGTCGATGGAGTCCTTGATGGCGACGCGCTTGCCGTTGCCACCGAGGAGGAATTCGCTGATGAACGTACTCATGCGCCCGCTCCCAAGGTGAAGAGCTCCGTTTTGAACAGCCGTTGCGTGCGGAAATGCGCGATCAGCCAGACGCCGTCGACACAACGGAAATCGATGTTCAGGCGTGTGCCGAACAACTCATTGCGGCCATCGGCGTAGGTCGAGATCTGCTGCATGATCCACTGCCCCTGCGCCGCCTTGCCGTCGACCACGATCGACTCGCTGGTGAGGTAATGCAGGTTCAGCTTGAAGTGGTCGGACGGCGGCAGATAACCGCCGACAAACGCCGCCACCGCCTCTCGCCCCTGGTGCTGACCGAAGGTCTGCGCGGTCTGGGTGCCGAGGCCTTCCCAGATCGCATCCTCGGTGAACAACTGCGCCAACTGGTCGAGATGAATCGCCGCCCGCGGCACATCGCACAGGTCCATGTAGCGCGCCATCAGGCGACGCACTGCGCTTTCCCCTTCGAGCGTCGCCAGACGCTGCAGCAAGGCCTCGTTCATGGCTTACACCTTGGCCGCGTCAGGAATGGTCAGCGGACGACCGATGCGCGCTTCGATCTTGGCGTAGCGCCACAGGCTGTATTGGCCGACCGGTGTGGTGCGGAACAGGTTGCAGGCGTCGATCACCGACTGGTGGCAGTCGACGTCGGCCATGATGTACACGGTCCACGGCGAAGTGGTGGACGGGCCGACCATCAAGCGGTCGTCATCCATCGCGCCGAGCACGGTGATGCCGGGCATCGCGCCAAGGTCACCCATCATCTGGCTGAAGCCTTTCCACACGCTCAGGCCTTCGCCGGTGGGCAGGTCGAAAAAGTTCTGGGTGATGCCGATGCAGAAGACGACGCGCAATGGCTCTTGGGTGGTTTGCGACATGGGTGCGGTTCCTTGAAAAAGTAATGGGGATTCAGATGTAGCCCGGGAACGGCGGTACGCCGAGGAACACCGAGCCGGCGCCGTCGTACAGGCCTTCGCTGAGGAAGGCGTGCTGGGTCACCACCATCGAGTCACGCAAGTAGCGTTGCAGCGGATGGCGCAGGTAAATGGCGGTGGTGCCGGCCAGGCTGTAGGCGCTCTGCACCACCTCGGCACCGGCCTGGGACACATGAATGGCCGACAGGCGCAACAGGCTGGTCTGCTCCGGCGTGACCGGGTTGCCGGCCAGGATCGAGTTCCATACCTGCTCGGTGGCGTTGTAGAAGAAACCGCGCGCGGCGCTGAGCTTGGCTTCAGCCTTGGCGATCTCGATGCGCACGTAAGCGCGGTCGGACAATTTCGGCGCGCCGGTGATGCCGCTGCCACCCGCCATGCGGCTGATTTCGTCCAGCGCGGCACGGGCCAATCCGAGGTTGACCACCGCCAGCACTTGCGCGGCGTAGGCGATCGATGGATAGCGGAACAGCGGCTCGTCGATGGTCGAGGCACCGCCGCGGATGAACGTCCAGCGCTCGTCAACGCGTTTATCGGTCACTCGCAGGTCATGGCTGCCGGTGCCTTTGAGGCCGACCACTTCCCAGTTCTCGATGATGTCTACCTGCTCCGGGCGGAACACAGCGGTGCGCGGCTTGCCGCCAGCGGCGCCGATGCCGACGCCCAACAGGTCTGCGCCTTTGCAGCCACTGGCGAATTTCCAGGTGCCGCTGACCTGATAGCCGCCTTCTACGGCCTCGGCCGGTTGCAAGGGGAACAGGCCGCCAGCGAACACCAGGTCAGGGCTTTCGGCGTAGAGTTCAGCCAGGGTTTCCCGCGGCAAGGCTGCCAGGTAGACACCGGCGCTGCCGAAGCTGGCCACCCAGCCCGCCGAGCCGTCGGCTTCGGAGATGCGTTCGATCATTTGCAGGAACAGGTGCGGTGCCAGGGCGTCGCCACCGAAGCATTTCGGCGTGGCGGCACGGTAGATGCCCACTTGTTTGAAGCGCTCGATCATGTCCCGTGGCACGTGGGAGCCAGTGTCGAATTCTTCGCGGCGCCGGCGCACTTCATCCAGTACCTGCGCAAAGGCCTGGCTGTCGACGACATTCTCGTCAACGCCGATCGATGCGTCTTGTTGCGCAACCGCTGAACGCAGCATGGGCATTCTCCGTTTTGTTTATTGTTAGTGGGGCTACACGCATGCCCCGTTGTAGGAGCGAGCCTGCTCGCGATGGTCGTCAACGATGACGCTGGAAACCTGGCACCCCGTGGCGCTCTCAGGTTCATCGCGAGCAGGCTCGCTCCTACAGGGAATCGGCGTGGTCACCCTTGCATTGCGGTCCAGTGTAAAAACCGCATCCGGCCGCCACTATTGGTGCGTGCAGCCCCCTCGCTAAAGAAAACCCCTAGACCCACGCCGGTAACCTCTGAGCGCATCCCGCTGTGCGAGCAGGTATAAAACGCCATACTGCAAATCTCTGCCGCCAGGGGCCGTGCGATGTACCAGCCAAAACCGAACGACTTTTATGCGCTGATCGAAGCCATGCCGCTGTGCATCATTCTTCATGACGCGCACACCAAGGAAATTCTCTGGGCCAACGCCGCTGCCCTGGCGGCGTTGGGCTTTACCCTGGAAGAACTGACGCCGCTGAAGGCCTCCGACATGACCCGCGATGCGCCGAAATACCGGCGTTCCATAGGTTTGCGCTGGCTCGAACGGGCCGCGCGCACCGGGCAACGGACCATCGAGTGGTGCTATCGCTCCAAGCAAGGGGTGGAGATTCTTTCCGAGGCGGTGGCGACCCTGGTGCACCTGGACGGTCGCGATGTGTTGATGGTGCAGTTCCGTGACATTTCCAAAGAGGACAAGGTCAAGCGCGACCTCAAGCGTTTCGAGAGCCGGCTCAAGGCGTTCATGCAGGACCTGGCCGAAGGTGTGGCGGTGCTCGGCCCCGAGGGCGATATAGGTTTTATCAGCGACTCCGGCGCGCACCTGCTCGACAGCGAAGTGCACCAGCTGATGGGCGAGAACTTCCTGGCCTGGTGCGACGACGCTTCGCGTCAGCGCTTGTTGCAACAGTTCGCCCATGAGACGCCGGAGCACGCGCCGTTCAACGTGCACTACAAGGTGCAGCGCCGGGACGGCGAATGGCGCTGGCATGACGCAACCTGCCGCTACATCGAGATCGAGGACGATCTGGTCGGCCATCTGCTGCTGTTCCGCGACGTGACCGAGCAGGTGCAGGCCGAAGAGGCGCGGCGAGTCAGCGAGCAGAAGCTCGAGTACCTGGCGCGCTACAACGCCATGGGCGAAATGGCCGTGGCCATCGCCCACGAGCTGAGCCAGCCATTGGCGGCGACCCGCAACTTTATTGAAGGCGCAGTGATTCGCCTGGGCAACACGGGGGAAACCGATCAAGGCGTCGCCTGGGGCTTGCAGAGCGCCGTGCGGCAAATCGAGCATGCCTCGGTGATCATCAAGAGCGTGCGCGATTACGTGGTCAAGCTGGAGCAGACTGAAGAGCTGGTCGACCTTAATGAGCTGCTGCGCGAAACCCGCTACTTCATCAGCCTGCGGGCCGATCCGAGCCTGGTGCGCGTGGAAATCGTCGCCGCGTCCGAACCGCTGCGGGTGAGTTGCGAGAAGGTGCTGATCGGCCAGGTGATCCTCAACCTGGCCTTCAACGCCATTGAAGAAATGGCCGACCTGCCCACTGAACGACGCCTGTTGCGTATCCACGCCAGTCGCGAGAACGATGTGGCCCTGGTGCGCATCGAAGACTGTGGTCGCGGCATCCAGGCCCAGGCGCAGGAAAAGCTGTTCGACGGCTTTTTCTCGTCCAAGGTCAGTGGCAATGGCATTGGCCTGGCGCTGTGCAAGAACATCATCGGCAGGCATCGTGGCGATATCTGGGCGCAAAACCTGGAGCCGTGCGGCGCGGTGTTTACCTTCTCCCTTCCCCTCGCCAATCCCGCCTGACCTGCGCCACTACTGCGGTCTGACATACACAAATCCTGTGGCGAGGGGGCCTGCCCCCGTTCGGTTGCACAGCAGCCGCAAAACCTGCTGGCACGGTGTGACTGGCAAATGCTGGGGCCGCTTCGCGACCCAACGGGGGCAAGCCCCCTCGCCACAAATGCAGCTTCGCCCTTCCCACCTCTGACGCCAGTCAAACCCCCGCCTTATCAGATTGTGCAGCCAGTTTCATGACACTGGCACAGACACACAAACACTTGGCAGGCAGGGCAATTCTCCCGATCTCGGGGCACGGCAGAATCAAAGGGTAAAAATCTGCCAAAGCACCCGCGATCCGCGTTACCAACAATTCAGGAAGTTCCCCTTATGCGAACAAACAGGATCTCCGTACAGTCAGCGCTAGGCCTGAGCCTGCTTGTACTCGGTTTGAACAGTGCCCACGCGGACCTTCCCGCCGGTACGATTGGCCAGACCGTTCTGGCGTTTCCACCCGAAGCTCACCGCGCGTTTGTCATCGACGTCGAGTTCGACAGTTTTGTCGCTGGCCGCGTGACCGTGGTCGACCCGGACCAGAAGCGCATCCTCGGCATGGTGCCGACCGGTTTTGCCGCGCCGTCGACCCTCAGTCACGACAAAAAAACCATCTACAGCGCGGACATCTGGTATTCCCGGGGCACTCGCGGCACCCGCACCGACGTGCTCACCGCCTGGGACAGCTCGACCCTGTCGCCGGCCTGGGAAGTGCTGATTCCGAACAAGCGCGCCGAATCGCTGACCCAGCGTTATGCGCTCAAGCCGAGCGGCGACGACAAGTTCGTCTACGTCTACAACTTCACCCCGTCGACTTCGGTGACCGTGGTCGATACCCAGACCAAGGCGGTTGCCACGGAAATCGCCATCCCCGGTTGCGTGCTCAACTACCCGGTCGGTAACCGCCGCTTCGCCTCGCTGTGCGGCGATGGCAGCCTGCAAGTGGTGACCCTCAACGATCAGGGCCAGGAAACCGCGCGCAGCCGCACGCCGTTCTTTGATCCGAACGCGGAAAAACTGGTAGAGCGCGCCGTCAACGTCGGCGATACCTACTACTTCACCACCACGACCGGCACCGTGCGCCCGGTGGATTTCGCCGGTGATGCGCCGAAGGTCTTGCCATCCTGGTCGCTGGTTTCCGACGAAGACAAAAAGGCCGGCTGGGCGCCGGGTGGCTGGCAGATGATGGCCGTGGCGCCGAAGCTGGACCGCCTGTACGTGCTGATGCACGACGCCCACGAACCGATGAAGTGGGAAGACCCGAGCCCGCTGATCTGGGCGTTTGACCTCAAGACCCACAAGAAGGTGGCGACTCTGGAAGCCCCGGTTCCGGTGTGGAGCATGCAGGCAACCGGCGACGACAAGCCGTTGTTGCTCGGCACCGACGTGGAAGGCGGTTTGCAGATTTTCGATCTGAAGAGCAACAAGCTCACCGGCAGCATGCCGAAAGTCGCCAAAACCGCGACTCAGGTCCTGAGCTACTAAGAGGTTCGGCCATGCACACAGATCCGATCTTCATCATTGCCAGCGCCATCGCCATCGCGGTGTTGCTGGCCAGCGCAGCGACCCACAAGTTGCGCGCGCCGGCCCGCTTCGCCCGGCAACTGGCGGACTACCAACTGCTGCCCGAGGCGCTGGTGCGCCCGACGGCACGGTTGGTGCCGCTGTTGGAACTGGCCATTGCCTTTGCCCTGCTGGTGCCGGTCAGCCGTGGTTACGCCGCGTTGAGCGCCGCCAGCCTGTTGGCCCTGTACGCCGCCGCCATCGGCATCAACCTGTGGCGCGGTCGCGCGGACATCGACTGCGGTTGCGCCGGTCCCGACCAGGCACAGCCGCTGCGTCCGGTGCTGCTGGCACGTAACAGCGCACTGATAGCGCTGGCGCTGGTGGCCAGCGTGGCGCCGGTTGCCCGCGACCTCAACCTGTTCGATGGGTTCGTGACCCTGGCTGCCGCCGCGGTTGCGCTGCTCATCTACGCCGCCGCCGATGGGCTGCTGGCGAACTCCCCTCTTCTGCTCAAATTGATTGGTAGGTAATCGAAATGGAAGGCTTGATTGTTTCCAACGTTCTGCTCTGGGTGCTGCTGGTGGCCGTGGCGTTTGTCGTCATGGGCCTGGTGCGGCAGATCGGCGTGCTGCACGGTCGTCTCGCCCCGGCTGGCGCGCTAATGGTCGACAAAGGGGTGGCGGTCAATGAACCCGCGCCGCAAGTCACCGCCAGCGACCGTCACGGTCGTCCGGTGAACTTCGGTTACGCCGGCGAGAAATCGCAACTGCTGTTCTTCCTCTCGCCGACCTGCCCGATCTGCAAGTCGCTGCTGCCAGCGATCAAATCCATCGCCAAGGAGCAATCGGACCGCCTCGATGTGGTGTTCGTCAGCGATGGCGACATGGACGCCCAACAAGCGCTGATCCGCGAACACAAACTTGAAGACGCCACCTACGTGGTCGGTCCGGAAGTGGGCATGACCTACCAGATCGGCAAGCTGCCGTACGCCGCGCTGATCGACAAGGCCGGCACCCTGCGCGCCAAGGGCCTGGTCAACTCCCGTGAGCATCTGGACAGCCTGTTCGAAGTCGAGCATTTGAAGCACGCCACGTTGCAGCAATACCTCAATGCCCAACCGCACACCCACGATCACGACCACAGCCACGGCCATAGCCACTGATAAGGCAGGGAGACCTTTATGAAACTGCTGGATCTGTTGTTTGAGCGTTCGTCCCGCCGTGTCGCCGACACCACTTCGCGCCGCAAACTGCTGGCACGCATGGGTTCGCTGATGGTGGCCGGTGCCGCCCTGCCCCTGTTGCTGCCGCTGGACCGCACCAGCAAGGCCCTGGCCGCGGAGCCGGCGCAGGCCGGCGACCCGGGTGATCCGAACAGCTGCGACTACTGGCGCTACTGCTCCATCGACGGCTTTCTGTGCAGCTGCTGCGGTGGGTCGGTGACGTCCTGCCCACCGGGCACCGAAGCCTCGCAAGTGACCTGGATCGGCACCTGCCGCAACCCGGCCGACGGCAAGGACTACATCATTTCGTACAACGACTGCTGCGGTAAGCAAAGCTGCGCCCAGTGCGCCTGTACCCGTAACGACAGTGAAGAACCGGCCTACCGCCCGTTCAACAACAACGATGTGAACTGGTGCCTGGCCGCCAAATCGCACATCTACCACTGCACCGTTTCGGTCATCCGCGGCGTCGCCGTTTAAAGAACGCGCTTTGCGCCGGTTGCTCGCGCAATCGGCGCTTTTTTTCTGTGGCTGCTTTTCTTTTTTTTACTGCTTTGTGTGTACCTGTAGGAGCGAGCTTGCTCGCGAAGAACTCAAGGGCGACGCGTTAAACCAGATAGCCCGCGTTATCGTTGACGTCCTTCGCGAGCAAGCTCGCTCCTACAACAGGTGCCAAACCGGTCATCAGCGGAGTTGGATTACATGCGTAGTTTGATATTGCTCGGTCTCGTCTGCGCCCTGAGCGCCCCGCTCGCTTTCGCCCGGGCCATTCCCAACCCGGCGCAGAGCCATGCGCCGGGCAACGAAGACGTTCAAACCCCGATTGCCCAGGCCGGCTACAGCGTCGGCGTGAACTACCAGCTGCAATGCGCCGGTTGCCACCTGGGCGACGGCACGGGTTCGGCCGCCAACGACACGCCACGGATGAAAGGTTTCGTCGGTAACTTCCTGAAAGTGCCCGGTGGCCGCGAATTCCTCGTGCGGGTGCCGGGCATGTCGCAGTCAGCGCTGAACAACGCACAACTGGCGGACCTGCTCAACTGGCTGTTGCGCGAAGACGGCATGGCGGGTAGCAGCATGCCGGCCGATTATCAGCCTTACACCTCCGAAGAAGTCATGGCGTTGCGCGCCAGGACCATGCTCAACCTGCCCGGCACCCGTGGTGAGTTGATCAAGGCCATGCGTGCCCAAGGCATCGCGATCGATGACGGGATGAATTACTGAGAACAATTTGCCCCGCCCCGCTTCAACATCAACCGCCCGGACGATGGACGCGTTGACGGCAAATAAGTAACGTAACCGGTGCTGTTTTCGAACCTGGAAAATCGAAAAGGGAGTTTGCATCGTGACCGAAGAGACAAAAACCAAAGGGCCGGCTTCGTACTTCCCGTCCATTGAAAAGAAGTACGGGCAGCCGATCAGCCATTGGCTGGACCTGCTCAAGTCTGTCAGCGACAAGAAACACATGGAGATGGTGGCCTGGCTCAAAACCGAACACGGAATGGGTCATGGTCACGCCAATGCGCTGGTTGCCTATCATCTGGCAGCCACCAAAAGCGCCTAGCCGCGGGTCCATCCTTTGCTGTGCTATCGGTGGTGCCGGGTAAAACCGGCTCCACCGTAAGTCTTCTGTTGCCCTATCCTTTCATCCAACCCATCACGCCGGACATCGACCATGTCAGCCCCCGAATCCACCCTCCTCGACAGCTGGCACCACAACGCCCGGGCCTGGATCGACGCCATACGCAGCGGCACCATCGAAAGCCGCCTCAAGGTCACCGACCAGGCCATCCTGCTGGCGGTGCTGGGTCGCCAGCCCGAGCGTGTGCTCGACCTGGGTTGCGGTGAAGGCTGGTTGTTGCGTGCGCTGGCAGACCGGGCCATCGATGCGGTCGGCGTGGATGGCGATGCGACGCTGGTGGAGGCGGCGCGGACGGCGGGCACTGCTCGGGTGCATTTGGCGAGCTATGAACAACTGGCTGAAGCGAAAGTCGACATCGGCCGCGACTACAACCTGATCTGCGCCAACTTCGCCCTGCTGCATCAGGACATCATCCCCCTGCTCGCCGCCATGAACACCCTGCTCGCCCCGGGTGGCGCGCTGCTGATCCAGACGCTGCACCCGTGGGCGGCTGCGGCGGGCGACTACCAGGATGGCTGGCGGGAAGAGAACTTCTCTGGCTTCAAGGGGCAGTGGCAGCCCATGCCATGGTATTTCCGCACCCTGTCCAGTTGGCTGAATGCTCTGGACATGGCCGGTTTTGCATTGGCCGGCCTGCAGGAGCCACAGCACCCGCAAAGCCCCGTGCCGCAGTCATTGCTGTTGGTGGCCGAACCACGGCGCTGAGTGGCTTTAATATCGCACACAGTTCTTGCCCCGCCGAACATCCCTGCGGGAGCGAGCTTGCTCGCGAAGAGACCGGCACATTCAACATCGATTTCGCCTGTCATGCCGCCATCGCGAGCAAGCTCGCTCCCACAGGTTCAGTGGTTGTACGCAACATCTGTGAACCACCCCAATCACTGCGGGAGCGGGCTTGCCCGCGAAGAGGCCGGCACATTCAACATCGATTTCGCCTGACATTCCGCCATCGCGAGCAAGCTCGCTCCCACAGGTTCAGTGGCTGTACGCAACATCTGCGAACCACCCAAATTCCTGTGGGCTTGCCCGCGAAGAGGCCGGCACATTCAACATCGATTTCGCCTGACATTCCGCCATCGCGAGCAAGCTCGCTCCTACAGGTTCAGTGGCTGTACGCAACATCTGCGAACCACCCCAATCACTGTGGGAGCGAGCTTGCTCGCGATGAGGCCGGCACATTCAACATCGATTTCGCCTGACATTCCGCCTCTGCGAGCAGGCTCGCTCCCACAGATTCAGTGGCTGTACGCAAAATCTGCGAACCACCCCAATCACTGTGGGAGCGAGCTTGCTCGCGATGAGGCCGGCACATTCAACATCGATTTCGCCTGACATTCCGCCTCTGCGAGCAGGCTCGCTCCCACAGGTTCAGTGGCTGTACGCAAAATCTGCGAACCACACAAATCACTGTGGGAGCGAGCTTGCTCGCGATGAGGCCACAGGTTTCAGTGGTGCACCCAATACAGCGTCAGGCCCACTCTTTACGCAGCTGACGCGCAGCGTTGACCATGTGCACCAGCGCCGCTTCGGTTTCCGGCCAACCGCGGGTCTTCAGGCCGCAGTCCGGGTTGACCCACAGGCGGTCGGCGGGAATACGCTTGGCGGCCTTGCGCAGCAGGTTGGCCATTTCCGAGGAGTCCGGCACCCTTGGCGAGTGGATGTCATACACGCCCGGGCCGATTTCGTTCGGGTAGGCGAAGGCTTCGAACGCGTCCAGCAGTTCCATGTCCGAGCGCGAGGTTTCGATGGTGATCACGTCGGCATCCATGGCGGCGATGGACTCGATCACATCGTTGAACTCGCTGTAGCACATGTGGGTGTGGATCTGGGTTTCGTCGCGCACACCGGAGGCGCACAGACGGAACACTTCGGTCGCCCAGTCCAGGTAGTGCTGCCACTGCGCCTGGCGCAACGGCAGGCCTTCGCGGAATGCGGCTTCGTCGATCTGCACGATCTTGATCCCGGCGGCTTCCAGGTCCACCACTTCATCACGGATCGCCAGGGCCAGTTGACGAGCCTGCACTTCGCGGGTCACGTCTTCACGCGGGAACGACCACATCAGCATGGTCACGGGACCGGTCAGCATGCCCTTCATCACCTTGTCGGTGAGGCCCTGGGCATAGCGGATCCACTCCACGGTCATGGCTTTCGGGCGGCTCAGGTCACCGAAGATCACCGCCGGTTTCACGCAACGCGAGCCGTAGCTCTGGACCCAGCCGAAACGGGTGAACACATAGCCGTCCAGTTGCTCGGCGAAGTATTCGACCATGTCGTTACGCTCGGCTTCACCGTGCACCAGCACGTCCAGGCCCAGGTTTTCCTGCACTTGCACGGCGTGACGGATCTCACTGTGCATCGCTTCGGTGTATTCGGCTTCGGTCAGCTTGCCTTGCTTGAACGACTGGTGAGCCAGACGGATCGACGCGGTTTGCGGGAACGAACCGATGGTGGTGGTCGGGAACAGCGGCAGGTTCAGGCCGGCGCGCTGTTTCTCGATGCGCCGGGCAAACAGCGAATGACGCTGGCTGTCCTTGACAGTGATGGCGGCCACACGCGCCTGCACGGCCGGTTTGTGGATGCGTGGCGACGCAGCACGGCTTGCCTGCACGGCGCGGCTTTGGGTCAGCGCTTCAAGCACCTTCGGCGCTTCCGGCTCGTTGACGGCCTGAGCCAGCACCGCGACTTCTTCACACTTCTGCACGGCAAACGCCAGCCAGCTTTTCAGTTCGGCATCGAGCTTGTCTTCACGCCCCAGATCAACCGGGCTGTGCAGCAGCGAGCAGGATGGCGCGACCCACAGCCGATCACCCAGACGCTCATGAGCATGCTGCAAGGTGGCCAACGCGTTTTCCAGGTCGCAGCGCCAGACGTTACGGCCGTTGACCAGGCCCAGCGACAGCACTTTGTAGGCCGGCAGGCGATCGAGGATGGTCGGGTACTGCTCAGGTGCGCGCACCAGATCGATGTGCAGGCCGTCCACCGGCAGGTTGGCGGCCAGGCCCAGGTTTTCTTCCAGCCCACCGAAGTACGTGGCGACCAGTTTCTTCAACGGGTCACGCTGAATCAGGTTGTAGGCCCGCTCAAAGGCGTTTTTCCAGTCCTGCGGCAGGTCGAGCACCAGGATCGGCTCGTCGATTTGCACCCACTCGACGCCCTGTGCCGCCAGGCGCTGGAAGATCTGGCCGTACAACGGCAACAGACGATCCAGCAGCTCCAGCTTGTCGAATTCGACACCCTTGGCCTTGCCCAGCCACAGGTAAGTCAGTGGGCCGATGATCACCGGCTTGACGTTGTGCCCCAGTGCGCGGGCTTCCTCGACTTCTTCGAACAACTGGTCCCAGCCGAGCTGGAACTGCTGATCGGCGCTGAACTCAGGGACAAGGTAGTGATAGTTGGTGTCGAACCACTTGGTCATTTCCTGGGCATGCGCGCCGCCGCAGCAGCTGTCGCTCACACCGCGCGCCATGCCGAACAGGGTTTGCAGGCTGGCCTTGCCATCGTGCGGACGGAATCGCTCAGGGATCACACCGAACATCAACGAGTGGGTCAGGACCTGGTCGTACCAGGCGAAGTCGCCGACCGGCAGCAGCTCGATACCGGCCTTTTTCTGCAAGTCCCAGTGGGTCTTGCGCAGGTCGCGGCCCACGGTGCGCAGACCGGCTTCGTCGAGTTCGCCCTTCCAGAACGCCTCTTGAGCCTTTTTCAGTTCGCGGTCGCGACCAATGCGCGGAAAACCAAGGGAATGGGCCACAGCCATGTCAAATAACTCCAATGCGTTCGATGGGAGCCATTGTCGACAGTGTCAGCGAGTGAGACAAACTCATTTTAATCGTGATGATCACAAGTTCTTCTCATAATCAGAAGCACTGCACAACGGGCGCTGGATGGACATCTGGTTCAAGGTGCTCGCCCGTGGCGTGTGCGTAAGCCGCGCGTCAATGGCATCATCACCCGCTACGAAAGTTTCGATACCCGCCCCCCCTCTGATCGGCTAAGGAATAGTCCCGATGCGTATCAAAACACTGCTGGCCTGTGTCACGGCGCTCTACCCGGACGCCAAAGCGCAGACCGCCGGGATCAGCCCATGACGGCCATTTTTCGGCCGCGTCCGACGTTGATCTTTTTGCTGCTGTTGCTGGTGCTGGTGTTCTGGCTGTCCCTGGCCCTCGGACCGGTCAGCCTGCCCCTGGGCGATACCTTGCTGGGCGGGATGCGTCTGCTCGGGTTGCCACTTGACGGTGGTGACACGCAGCAGGCGGAGTTGATCCTCGGGCAGATTCGCCTGCCGCGCAGCTTGCTCGGCATCGCCGTGGGGTCGGTACTGGCGTTGTCCGGCGTGGCGATGCAGGGGTTGTTCCGCAATCCCTTGGCCGATCCGGGTCTGGTCGGTGTGTCCGGCGGTGCTGCGCTCGGTGCCGCCCTTGCCATCGTCGGCGGCAGCCTGCTCGGTGGCTTGCCGCCTGCGATCGAACCCTACTTGCTATCGGTGTGCGCCTTTGCCGGTGGCTTGATCGTCACGGCGGTGGTGTATCGCTTCGGTCGCCGCAACGGGCAAACCGACGTTGCCACCATGCTCTTGGCGGGTGTGGCGATGACGGCCATGGCCGGTGCCGGGGTCGGGCTGTTCACCTACCTGGCCGACGATGCCACCTTGCGCACCCTGACGTTCTGGAACCTGGGCAGCCTCAACGGTGCCAGTTACCCGCGCTTGTGGCCGTTGCTGATCGTCACCCTGGGCGTGGCGTTGTGGTTGCCCCGCAGGGCGGCGGCGCTCAATGCATTGCTGCTGGGTGAGTCGGAGGCCCGTCACCTGGGTTTTGACATCGAGCGGATCAAACTTGAGCTGGTGTTGTGCACGGCGCTCGGCGTCGGCGCGGCAGTCGCGGCGGCCGGGCTGATCGGTTTCATCGGCCTGGTGGTGCCGCATCTGATGCGCCTGCTGGTCGGCCCGGATCACCGGGTGTTGCTGCCCGCGTCGTTGCTGGCCGGTGCCAGCCTGCTATTGCTGGCCGATCTGGCGGCGCGTTTGTTGTTGGCGCCAGCCGAATTGCCAATCGGTATCGTGACTGCACTGATCGGCGCTCCGTTCTTTCTTTATGTGCTGGTGCGAGGACGCTCCTGATGCTGCGGGCAAACAACCTGCTGATACGCCGTGGCAAGCGCACGGTGCTGACGAACATCGATATCGAGTTGCGCCCCGGGGAAGTGCTGGGTGTGCTGGGGCCGAACGGCGCCGGCAAAAGCACCCTGCTCGCCGCTTTGTGTGGTGAGCTGGCGACCAGTGAAGGCAGGGTCAGCCTCGACGAGCGTCCTCTCGCCGACTGGCCGGGACAGGAACGAGCCAAGCGCCTGGCCGTGCTGCCGCAGAGTTCGAGCCTGAGCTTTGCGTTTTCGGTCAATGAAATCGTCGGCATGGGTCGCTTGCCTCACGCCAGCGGCCGCGTGCGCGATGCCGAAATCGTCGACGAGGCGCTCAAAGCCGCCGATGCGCTTCATCTTGCCGGACGCAGCTACCTGGCCCTGTCCGGCGGTGAACGCCAGCGTGTGCATCTGGCGCGGGTGCTCGCTCAGCTCTGGCCTGGTGCCGAAGGGCAAACCCTGCTGCTCGACGAGCCGACGTCGATGCTCGATCCGCTGCATCAGCACACCATTTTGCAAGCCGTGCGTGACTTCGCCGAGCGCGGGGTCGCCGTGCTGGTGATTCTGCACGACCTCAATCTGGCCGCCCGTTACTGCGATCAACTACTGTTGTTGCATCAGGGCCTGCCCCACGCCTACGGTCCACCGGCAGACGTGCTGACCACCGAAGCGATGGCGGCGGTGTATGGACTACAAGTGCTGATTCACCAGCACCCGGAACGCGGCCACCCGCTGATCATCGCGCGCTGATGCCGCTCCCTCTTCTGTCATCGAGGGGGCACCTGTCCAATAAGGAAAACCTATGCGCTTTCTGTTGCTCTGTGCATTCAGCCTGTTGGCTGCCTGCCAAATCCATCAGGTCACACCACTGCCGGCGCCGATCGCCCCGCACAGCCGTGATCACGCCGACCTCGGAGTCATCCGTGAACTCGCCACGGGCCGTACGCTGACGCCGCAAGAACTTGTCCAACGCCTGGCCGTTGTGCCTCGGGTATTGGTCGGTGAACAGCACGACAACCCGGACCACCACGCCCTGCAATTGTGGCTGCTGCGCGAACTGGCGACACAACGCCCCCAGGGCAGCCTGCTGATGGAGATGCTCAACCCCGATCAACAGGCCAGGGTCGATGCCGCGCAAGCCGTGACCCGCGCGGGCCAGCCACCGGCCGATGCGTTCACGGCGCTGGCCTGGCAGGCAAATTGGGACTGGAGTGTTTATGGCGCACTCGTCACCTACGCGCTGCGGCAACCGAATCCGCTGCTGGCGGCGAACCTGGACCGCGTGCAGATCATGCAAATCTACAAACAGCGCCCGGTACTTACGGGGCAAGCGTCCACCACCCAACAGGTGCGGGCGACCTTGCTGGATGACATCCGCCAATCCCATTGCGGCCTGCTGCCCGAAGCGCAGATGCCAGCAATGCTCGCCGTGCAACAACAGCGTGACCGGCGCATGGCCGAGCGCCTGATGGCCGCACCGACGCCGGCGTTGCTGCTGGCCGGTGCCTTCCACGTGCGCAAGGATCTGGGGGTGCCACTGCACCTGAAAGACCTCGGTGCCGGTGAAGGGAATGCGGTGCTGATCCTGGCCGAAGCGGGCAAGACCGTGACCGCCGAGAATGCGGATTACGTGTGGTACACCGCCGCGCAACCGGAACAGGATCATTGCGCGCAATTGCGTCGCTAAACCCGACCGAAACATTGTGGCGAGGGGGCTTGCCTGTGGTGAGGGGGCTTGCCCCCGTTCGGCCGCGAAGCGGTCGCCAAACAGATGAATGCGGTTTACCTGACAAACCGCATTGCCTGGATTGGGACTACTTCGTAGTCCAACGGGGGCAAGCCCCCTCGCCACAGGTGTCGGCCTGCCGGCGCGACACTATGTCACGCCTCCCCGTCGGTCCAATGGTCGTATCCGCCCCTCCGACACCGGCACAGTTTGTTAACATCCCCGCGATTTTTTCGTCTGTACAGTCATCACGCTGTCATTTCAGCCTGTTCAACAGGATGCTTTTTTCATGAGTACTTTGTATACCCGCCGGACTGTCCTGCAAGGCATGGGCCTGTTGAGCCTGGGCCTGCTCGCCGGTTGCGACGACAGCAGCAAGCTGTCGTTCAACTACGGCAAGGACCTCAGCGACAAGATCATGGGGCGTAACTTCAAGCTCAAGAACCCTGAAGGCGAAACCAGGATGCTGGGCAGCTATCGCGGCCTGATGCCGATGGTGTTCTTCGGTTTCACCCAATGCCCGGCCGTGTGCCCGACCACCCTGGCCCGCGCCGCGCAGGCCAAGAAGCTGATGGGGCGCGATGGCGAAAGGCTACAGGTTATCTTCATCACCCTGGACCCTGAACGCGACACGCCAGAGTTGCTGGACCAGTACGTCAAGGCGTTCGACCCGAGTTTCGAAGCCCTGTACGGCACGCTTGAAGAAACCGCCGCCACCGCCAAGGAATTCGGCGTGTTCTTTGAGAAGGTCCCGAGCGGCGATACCTATACCCTCTCCCATACCGCGACCAGTTTTGTCTTCGACTCCCGGGGCAATCTGCGCCTGGGGCTGTCCGCGTCCCTGACGGCCAAAGAGTGCGCAGAAGACCTGCTCACCGTGATGGAGGTTTGCTGAAATGAATGCCCCGCAAGCTAAAAACCGCTTCGTGCAAGGCTGCAAGCAACTGGCACTGGGCTTGTCCCTGGTCGGCTTGGCCTTTCAGGTATCGGCACAAACCCGGGTCGACGACGCCTGGGTCCGCGCCACCGTGGCCGGCCAGCCGTCGAGCGGCGCCTTCATGACCGTCACCGCCAGCAGCGACAGCAAGTTGCTGAGTGTGCAAACGCCGGTTGCCAAGCTAGTGCAGATTCATGAAATGAGCATGAAAGACGACGTGATGAAAATGCAGCAGGTGCCGTCCGTTGCGCTGCCAGCCGGCAAGCCGGTGAGCTTCAATCCAAACGGCTATCACATCATGCTGATGAATCTCACAGGTCAGATCAAGGAAGGCGACAAGGTGCCACTGACCCTGACCGTGGAAGACGCCAAGGGCGAGAAAGAGTCGATTCAGATTGAAGCCGTTGCCAAGGCGATTAACACCATGGATCACAGCAAGATGATGCATGATCACAGCAAGATGAATTGATTGCTCCGTCAGTTAAAACACAGAGCCTGTGGGAGCGAGCTTGCTCGCGATGAGGCAGGAACATTCGACATCGATGTCGCCTGACACTCCGCCATCGCGAGCAAGCTCGCTCCCACAGTTTGATCTTCAGTGAATACGAGTCCTTTTCACGTCAACTCAAACAAGCTTGAGCACCACGTTGATGTTGTTGCGCGTGGCTTTCGAGTACGGGCAGTACTGGTGCCCGGTGTCGACGATTTTTTGTGCGGTTTCACGGTCCAGCCCCGGCAGGCTGACATTGAGCCGCGCCTGCAGCAGATAGCCGCCTTCATTGGTGCCCAAATCAACCTCGGCATCGACGGCCACATCCTTGGGCAACGCCACTTTCATTTCCCTGGCTGCAACTTGCATGGCGCCGATGAAACAGGCGGACCACCCGGCAGCGAACAGTTGCTCCGGATTGGTTCCGCCGCCACCCGCGCCCGGGGACGACAGCTTCACATCGAGGATTCCGTCGGAGCTGCGGGACGCGCCGTCACGCCCGCCGGTGGTGTGGGTTTGGGCGGTGTACAACACTTTATCGATCTGGCTCATGATGACCTCCTGATTGAGTTGTAAAAAACCGGTTTTCACCCCATCGGGTCGCTGGGATGGTCAATCAATATAGTCGTCGCAGCCCCGCCTCGCGGTCGATCCGACCAGCGCCCCCTTCTACTTTATTTACGCGCCAACTTGTACCTGACGCAGTCCTCATAAAAGCTCTGGCGTACAGCAGTCGGTTTGAATCGCGACGGACTGTCATAAGTTTGCTCTGTAATGCCAAGTGCCATCATGCGCATCCAGGATTTTGCAAACTTGTAGACCTGGATTTTTTGGCGTGCGGCGTACAGAGAAACGCCTGAAAGCTTGAGCTCCTGTGCCCTTGCGGCGGTTCCCGCCCCCCAACTGCACATGTATTGATCCTGGGTGGCCAGTTCTTTGGCTTGAGCCGAATGGGCTACACCCGCGATAACTAACGGCATTAACGCGATCCATGTCTTGCGCATCTTGACCTATTTAACTAGCTGAAAATGAACTAATTTTGCTGAGGATTTTTAAACTTGGGGGCCAGCATCGTGCCTTTTTTGCAAATTAGTGCGAAAACGAGATGTGTGACGTTATTTCTTGCGAGTTTTCAATCCTTTGCTATAGCTAAGACTCTCAATCGCCAACTAAGTGAGGCAACGGAATGTCAGTCGCAAAGAAAATGAGTGTGGGGCAACTGACAATGTTGACCGCGGTCAACATGTTGGGCTCAGGCATTGTGCTGCTACCGACGAAACTCGCGGAAGTCGGTGCAATTTCGATCCTCTCCTGGCTGATAACGGCCACCGGCTCCCTCGCTCTGGCGTACGCCTTTGCGCGATGCGGGATGCTCAGCCGCAAGACCGGCGGCATGGGCGGTTATGCCGAATACACCTTCGGTAAAGCAGGTAACTACATCACCAACTACACCTACGGCCTCTCGCTGTTGATAGCCAACGTGGCGATCAGTATTACAGCGGTCGGTTATATCCAGGTGTTGTTCGGGATAGAACTCGACTCACTGCAAGTAGGCCTGGCCACTATTGCCCTGTTGTGGATCACCACCTTCGCCAACTTTGGCGGCGCCAGCATTACCGGCCGTATCGGCGCGGTGACGGTCTGGGGTGTGATTGCACCGGTGGTGCTGGTCTCAACGGTGGGCTGGTTCTGGTTCGACAGCAGCGTATACGCCGCTGGCTGGAACCCCCACGACAAAGGCTGGTTCGAAGCGGCAGGCGCCTCGGTGGCAATTACCCTGTGGGCCTTCCTCGGCCTGGAATCGGCTTGCGCCAACACCGACGCGGTGGAAAACCCTGAGCGCAACGTACCGATTGCCGTGCTGGGCGGCACCCTGGGTGCAGCGGTGATCTACATCGTCTCCACCAACGTCATCTTCGGTATCGTCGGCAACGAAGAACTGGCCGCGTCCACTGCGCCGTTCGGTCTGGTGTTCGCCAAGATGTTCACCCCGATGGTCGGCGACATCGTGATGGCGGCCATGGTGCTCGCCTGCATCGGTTCGCTGCTGGGTTGGCAGTTCACCATCGCCCAGGTGTACAAAAGCTCGGCGGACACCGGTTACTTCCTGCCGATCTTTGCCAAGGGCAACAAAGCGGGAACGCCGATTGTCGGCATGCTGGTGCTGCTGGCGGCACAGACCGCGCTGGCCCTGCTCACCATCAGCCCCGACTTGAGCAAGCAGTTCGACACCCTCGTCAACCTCGCGGTGGTCACCAACCTGGTGCCTTACATCCTGTCCATGGCCGCGCTGATGACCATGCAGAAAGTCTCCAACGTGCCGGAAAGCAAGGCGCTGGCGACCAACATCATTGCCTTGATCGCAGCGGCCTACAGCTACCTGGCGCTGTACAGCTCCGGTGAACAGGCGCTGATGCTGGGCGGCGTGGCCACCATCGTTGGTTACACCCTGTTCGGCTTCGTCAACAACCGCCTGATCCGCCTCGAAGCGCTCAACAACAGCGTACCGACACAAACCGTCAGCGCGCAGCACCTCACTGCCGAGCCAGTGCCGGTCAACAACCTGAATTAACTCTGGAGGATCAATCATGACGGAATATAAACACTCGCTGGGCATGCTGGCGCTACTGGTCAGCAGTCCGCCGGACAAGCGAACGGTGTTTGGCCGCGCCCTGGATCAACTGGTCCACGACGTAGAGGGACGTGGCGTCAGCGTACTGGCCTCGGAAAGCCTCACCGACGCCGCCTCGATCCTGCGCTCGGACCCTGCCATTCAATGCGTGCTCATCCGGTGGGAAATGGACACCAGCGAAGGCCACGCCGACTGCACCAAATTGCTGGTCAAGCTGCGCGAGCGCAATACGCGAGTGCCGGTGTTCCTGATCAGCGACCGCACCACCGCGTCGAGCATTCCGTTGCTGGTCATGCAACACGCCGACGACTTCATCTGGCTGCCCGAGGACACCTCCCGTTTCCTCAGCGGGCGCATCCTGGCGGCCATCGAACGCTATCGCCAGGCCGCCCTGCCGCCGATGTTCGGCGCGCTGGTGAAGTTTGCCCGCAACTATGAATACTCGTGGCACACCCCAGGCCATGCCGGCGGCACGGCTTTCCTGAAGAGCACCGCAGGCCGGGCCTTCTACGAGTTCTTCGGGGAGAACCTGCTGCGTTCCGACCTGTCGATCTCGGTTGGCGAACTCGGTTCGCTGCTCGATCACAGTGGCCCTATCGGCCAGGGTGAACGCTATGCCGCCAAAGTCTTCGGCGCCCACCGCACGTATTACGTGACCAACGGCTCGTCGATGTCCAACCGCGTCATCCTCATGGCCAGCGTCACGCGCAACCAGATCGCCCTGTGCGACCGCAATTGCCACAAGTCCGCCGAGCACGCGATGACCCTGTCCGGGGCGATTCCGACCTACCTGGTGCCGACCCGCAACCGCTACGGCATCATCGGCCCGATCCTGCCGCAGACCCTGAGCGCCGAAGGCGTGAAAGCCGCGATCGCCAACAACCCGCTGGTCAAGCAAGGCATCGACCCGACGCCAGTGCACGCCATTGTCACCAACTCCACCTACGACGGCCTGACCTACAACGTCACCCGCGTCGAAGAACTGCTGGGCGAAAGCGTGGACCGTCTGCACTTCGACGAAGCCTGGTACGGTTATGCGCGCTTCAACCCGCTGTACAGCGGACGCCATGCCATGCACGGCAACCCGGCCGATCACGACAAGTCCAAGCCGACCGTGTTCGCCACCCAGTCGACCCACAAATTGCTGGCTGCCCTGTCCCAGGCCTCGATGATCCACGTGCGTGACGGGCGTAACCCGATCGAACATGCGCGTTTCAACGAGTCGTACATGATGCACGCCTCGACCTCGCCAAATTACGCGATCATGGCGTCCTGCGACGTCAGCTCGGCGATGATGGAAGCACCGAGCGGGCAGATCCTCACCAACGAGTCGATTGAAGAAGCCATCAGCTTCCGCCAGGTTCTCTCGCGCATGCACAACGAGATGGTGGGCAAGAACGACTGGTTCTTCACCTGCTGGCAGCCGCCGACCGTACAGGTTGGCGCAGCGGCCGTGCCGTTCCATGAGGTCGACCCGGCTACGCTGAAAACCGATCCGAACTGCTGGGTCCTGCACCCGAACGCGGTATGGCACGGCTTCGGCGACATCGAAGACGGCTACTGCATGCTCGACCCGATCAAGGTCTCGGTGCTCAGCCCGGGCATGGGCGACGACGGCAGCCTGCTCGCCTCCGGTATCCCCGCTTGCGTGGTCACGGCGTACTTGGGCCGTCAGGGTATCGTGGTCGAGAAAACCACCGATTTCACCATCCTGTTCCTGTTCTCCATCGGCATCACCAAAGGCAAGTGGGGCACGCTGCTCAACGCCCTGCTCGACTTCAAGCGTGACTACGACGACAACGCCGAGCTCGAGCTGTGCCTGCCCGACCTGTACAACGCCAACCAGCATCGCTATGCCGGCATGGGCCTGAAGGATCTGGCCGACGAAATCTTCGCCGCCATGAAGAAACACAAGACCACCGCCAACATGTCCCAGGCCTTCGGCACCCTGCCAAAAGCCGAGTTCAGCCCGGTGGAGGCCTACGAAAAACTGGTGCGTAACGACATCGAACTGGTGACGCTCAACGAGGCCGCCGGACGCCTTGCCGCGACCGGTATCGTGCCGTATCCACCAGGCATCCCGCTGCTCATGCCGGGTGAGAACGCAGGGCCTGCGGACGGTCCGTTGCTGGCGTATCTCAAGGCACTGGAAGCCTTCGACAAATCCTTCCCCGGCTTCACCCATGACACCCACGGGATCGAAGTCGAAGATGGCGTTTACCGGATGCTGGTACTGAAATGAGTTAGCCAGGTTCACCGCAACCCCTGTAGGAGCGAGCTTGCTCGCGATGGAGTGTCAGCTACGTTGATGTCGACTGACACACCTTCGCGAGCAAGCTCGCTCCTACATTGCATTGTAAAACCCCCGAAATCCCTATGGGCAAACTCGATCACAGCGCTCTATGATTGATCCCCATGACCACCACCGCTGCGATCCGCTCACCCTGCCCGCCCGGCGCCTGCGACTGCGGGCGTGACCCGTTGCTGGAAACACCAGGGGCGGACCTGCGCATTCTGTTTCTGACCCGCAATGAAGAAAAACGCCTGATCGAACGCCTGGAGAACCTGCAGAGCCTGAGCGATCTGGAGCACCTGCAACGGCGCATGCTCGAACAATTGGGCATCCGCGTGGACATCGCACCCGGTTTCAACGAAGTGCGCACCATGCGCGGCATCGGTATCCAGATTGGCGAACTGCCGGGGCTGTGCCGCAAGACCCGCGCCAACATCCCCGCCGCCATTCGCCGGGCCATGGAAAAGCGCCCGGAGATCGCCTACGAACTGCTCAATGCCAACGACCTGTTGCGTGACGCCTGATGAAGCTTCTTCTCGAACTCCCCCTCACCGACGAGATTCTCACCTCGTTCGCCCTGGCCATCGGGGCCGACCTGCAGGGCTACCGCAACCACATTTACCGGGTGCTGAATTTCCATGGAGCCCTCAGTGGTGCCGATGGCCTGCCCCCGGCCGCCGTCCAAATCGCGGCGGCGTTTCATGACCTGGGCATCTGGACCGATGACACCCTCGACTACCTGCCGCCGTCCATTGCCCTGGCCACCGAGTACCTCGACAACCAGCAACGAGCGGAACTGAAGGATGAAGTCAGCGCATTGATACTTGAGCATCACAAACTGCGCCGGTATCGCGGCGCCTATGCTGCCAGCGTCGAACCCTTCCGCCAGGCCGATCTGGTGGATGTGTCCCTGGGCCTGGTGCGTTTCGGCCTGCCCCGCAGCTTCATCAAAACCGTGCAGGCGACCTTTCCCGATCACGGCTTTCACTCGATGCTGATGAAGCTTTCAGCCCGTCAATTCATTCGCTCGCCGCTGCGCCCGCTGCCCATGTTTCGCTGGTGAAACACGCATCCGTTACCCCCTCGAACAGGCACCTGAACAAGATCAGCGGTCGTACATGAATCACGAGGCGCTGCTATGCCTTCCATGGGAGATTTTGCCGCAAGCCAGCCAGGATGGAACTGCAAACCCAAGCGCGGCCACGGCCCCGGCGCCAGCCAGGTGCGCGCATAAAAACCGGTGCCAATCCGTAACAGGAGGTAGCCGATGTTATTCATCGTCAGTTGGACAATCAGCCCGGACAACCGTGATGCCGCAATCGCACGTTTCCTCAAGACCGGTGGCGCACCGCCCGAAGGCGTCACCATGCACGGACGCTGGCACGCCGTAGGGAGCTCGGCCGGCTTCGGCATTGCCGAGGCGAGTGATCTGGTGCCGATTCAAAAATGGGTGCTGGAGTGGAACGACCTGATGAGCATGGACGTGCATGCCGCATTGACCGATGAGCAAATTGCACCATTGCTGGCTGCCACTGCCGACCGGTAATGGCGATTGAGGCGGCGAGTAGCGCTCGCCGCCTCAATTTAGCGGGTGTTTTTGAGCGAACACTCTTTCGGCGCAATGCTCCTGAATCAGTGCTTTCTGACTATCCATTACTGGATATTTCGCAATTCAAACCTACGCTCTTCGCGGGGGTTACGAAATTCAACGACGGTTGGGGGCTCGTCTCGATGTACTCACGCGAGTGCGCAGGAGCTCGAAATGAATCGGACAACCTTATCCACGCTGTTTGCGGCCCCCCTATTGCTGTCTGTGATGGCGTTTCCCGGCCTGACCCTGGCCGCCGACAAAGCTCCCAACATCCTGGTGATCATGGGCGACGATGTGGGCTGGTCGAATATCGGCGTCTACAACCAAGGCATGATGGCCGGCAGAACCCCCAACCTTGATCAGCTAGCGAACGAAGGCATGCGTTTCACTGACTATTACGCCGAGGCCAGTTGCACCGCCGGGC
Source organism: Pseudomonas jessenii (assembly GCF_002236115.1). Classification (GTDB taxonomy): domain Bacteria; phylum Pseudomonadota; class Gammaproteobacteria; order Pseudomonadales; family Pseudomonadaceae; genus Aquipseudomonas; species Aquipseudomonas jessenii. Next base: position 274,909 of record NZ_NIWT01000008.1, read on the forward strand.
GCGCCAACTTCATTACCGGCGAACTGCCGATTCGGACAGGCATGACCACCGTCGGCCAGGCCGGCTCGCCCGTGGGTATTCCCGCCGAAGCCGTCACCATCGCGACCGCACTCAAGGCCATGGGTTATGCCACCGGCCAGTTCGGCAAGAACCACTTGGGCGACCTGAACCAGTTCCTGCCCACCGTCCATGGTTTCGATGAGTTCTTCGGCTACCTCTATCACCTCGACGCCATGGAAGATCCCGCACACCCCAATTATCCGAAGGAGCTGCTAGACAGCGTCGGCCCACGCAACATGGTCCACAGCTGGGCCTCCACCACTGATGACACGACCGTGATGCCGCGCTGGGGCAAGGTCGGCAAGCAGAAAATCGAAGACGCCGGAACGCTCTATCCGGAGCGGATGAAAACCGTCGACGAGGAGATTCGCGACAAGGCCTTCTCGTTCATCGACAAGGCCAAGCAGGACAACAAACCGTTCTTCGTCTGGCTCAACCCGACCCGCATGCACATCGTCACGCACCTGTCCGACAAGTACGAGGCCATGCGCAACTCGCAGAATGGCTGGTCGGAACAGGAAGCCGGTATGGCGCAGCTCGATGACATTGTGGGCGACGTCCTGGCGAAGCTGAAAAAAGACGGCATGGACGACAACACCATCGTGATTTTCACCACCGACAATGGTGCGGAAAACTTCACCTGGCCCGATGGCGGCACGACTCCGTTCGCCATGGGCAAAGGCACGGTCATGGAGGGTGGCTTCCGGGTACCGGCAATCATTCGCTGGCCAGGCAAGGTGCCGGCCAACCAGATTGCCAACGGCATCATGTCCGGCATGGACTGGTTCCCGACCCTGGTCGCGGCGGCAGGTAACCCGAACATCACGGCGGAACTGCTCAAAGGCAAACAATTGGGCGACACCACCTACAAAGTTCACCTGGACGGCTATGATCAAACGCCAATGATCACCGGAAAAGGTCCGTCGAACCGGCATGAAGTTTTCTACTTCGGAGAGAGCTCCTTGGGTGCGGTGCGCATAGACGACTACAAATATCGCTTCATTGACCAACCGGGTGGCTGGATGGGGGCTAAAGTTGCTGTGGATGTGCCGATCCTGACCAATCTTCGACTCGACCCGTTCGAGCGCATGGGCTGGCCGGAAAATCAGGCCGCGCAGGGTTCGCAACAATACTTCGACTGGTTCAAATTCCAGTTCTGGCGCTTCGTGTTCGTCCAGCAGCAGGTGGCCAAACTGGCAGAAACAGCGATCGAGTTCCCACCAATGCAAAAAGGCGCGAGTTTCAACCTCGACTCGGTTAAAGCCAAGATCGCCGCGGCTCGGGCAGAGATGGCCAAGTAACAGCCGAATCCACGGGTGGCGAGTTCAGTCCACCCGTATTCGAAATGGACAATTGCTGAGGGATTTCCATGCCGACGAAAACAGCTACCCTGCCCGCCTCTGCGCTACTTGCCCTGTGCTGCCAGCAAGCCTGGGCCGGCGGCATCATGCTCTATGAAATCGGCACCGATAACGCCGGCCTGGCCAACGCCGGTGCCGCCGCCCGTGCCCAAGGCCCCTCGACCATCGCCAGCAACCCCGCGGGCATGAGCTATCTGCCAGGCACGCAAATCACCGCCGGCTTGCAGGTTCTGTACGGCGACCTGAGCTTCGACCGCGACTCCGGCACCAACACCCCGGGCAGCGGCAGTGGCAACGCCCTCGATCCGATTCCCGGTGGCAGCTTCTTCATCAGCCATGAACTCGACGAGCACTGGAGCGTCGGGTTCGGCCAGTACGGCGACTTCGGCCTGGCGGTCAATTACGACAACGACTGGTCCGGCCGCTACTTTGCGCAGAACTCCAGTCTGCTCGGCCTGTCGCTGGTACCGAGCGTGGCTTATCGCTTCAATGAGCAGTGGTCGGTCGGCCTGGGCATCAAGGCCATGTACAGCATGTTAAAGGCAGACACCGCCATCGACCGCTCCCCTTTCGGCTTCACTGACCGCTCTGACGGCCAATACAAGTACCGGGACAACACCTGGGGCTATGGCGCCAACGTGGGCGTGATCTACGCCCCACAACCCGGCACGCGCATCGGCCTGACCTACACCAGCCAGGTCGACCTGGACTTCAAGGACCGGCTGGACGTCAAGGGCGACGGCCGCCTGCTCGAGCGCGTCAACAACACCGATACCGAACTGGACATGAAGGTGCCGCAAACCGTCACCCTGAGCCTTTTCCAGCAACTGGACCGGCAATGGGCGTTGCTCGCCTCGGCCAACTGGCAGGACTGGTCCGAGTTCGGCGACATCGCCGTAGAGGTCGACACCACGGCGTTTGGAGCGCAATCGACAACAGTCGACGCCGGCTTCAAGGACACCTGGCACCTCTCCCTTGGCGCGCAATACCAGGCCACCGAACAGTGGTTGTGGAACGTCGGTGTGGCCTACGACAGCAGCGCCGTCTCGGACAGCAACCGCAGCGTGGTCGTGCCGATGAATGAATCCTGGCGCATTGCGACAGGAGCCACCTATGCTCTGAACGAGAACACCGATGTCAACGTCAGTTGGGCCATGGTCTGGCTCGGCGACATGCCGGTGGACCAGGCGAAGGCCGTATCGGGCAATCGAATCTCCGGTCAATTCGACAATGCCTGGATTCAGGCTATAAACGGAAACATGACCTGGCGATTCTGATGTCTTGTAAACGAAAGAATGACGATTTAAACCAAGGAGTAAACACCACTATGAATCTGTCCCGAAAACTGCTCGTCGGCGCTACGCTGGCCAGTCTGTTGCTAGGCGGCTGCACCTCGAAAGTGACTGAGAAGGAGCAATATTCAGGCTTCCTGTCCAACTACAACAACCTGCAGGAAGTCGAAACGCCGAGCGGCGGCACCGCGATGCGTTGGGTCAGCCCTGCGTGGAACCCGAATGCCTATGACACCGTGGTGTTCAACAAACTGGAGCTCTACCCGGCCCCCAAACCCGATGAGCGTGTCAACCAGCAGACACTGACCGACATTCAGAACTACATGACCAGCAAGGCCAAGGCTACGCTGGGCCAGAAATACCGCGTAGTGACCAACACCTCTTCCGCACCGGCGGGTTCGCGCCCCCTGATCATGCGCGCGGCGATTACCGGGGTGAACGCCGAGAACGAAGGCATGAAGTGGTATGAAGTGGTGCCCATCGCGGCCGTAGTCGGGGCAACCCAGGCAGCCACCGGTCACCGTGACCAGGAAACCACCCTGTTCATCGAAGCCGAGTTCGTCGACGCCAAGAGCAACCAGACCGTAGCCAAAGTGGTGCGCAAGGTGTTCGGCACCGAACTGAAAAACGAAAGCCAGAAGATTACCGCCAAGGACTTCAAGGCGGCGATCGACAAACTGGGTACCGACTTCCAGGCATTCCTCAAGTAAGAACAGGTTGCTCGCGTAGGAGCTGCCGCGGGCTGCGATCCTTTGATCTTCAGGTTATTGAAACCATGCAAAGGTCGCAGCCTTCAGCAGCTCCCATCGGCACAGTTCACTTCTTCATCCCCACCCGCCGGCGCATCTCGGCAGTGATCGCTTGCCGGGTTTTGGGCATGTCCGCCCAAGGCTCATCCCCGACTTCGGCCAGACGTTCATGCACGTTGTGCAGATTCCATTGATTGGCGCCCTTGAGTTCGGCCACCTCTTCGCGCCAGATCGGCATCGACACCGGCAACCCCTCGCGGGTACGTACGGCGTAGGCGCAAATGGTGGTCGCCCCCAGACCGTTGCGCAGGTAATCGATGAAAATCCGTCCGACCCGGTTCTTCGGTCCCGACACCGCGGAAAAACGCTCGGGTAACAGCCTGGCCATGTGACTGACAATGGCATGGCTGAAATCCTTGACCTCATCCCAACCGAGCTTGCGGGTCAACGGCACCACCACGTGAATTCCCTTGCCGCCGCTGGTTTTCAGAAACGCCTTGAGCCCCAGTTCATCCAGCACCGACAGCGTCAGCTGCGTGGCCTCGACCATGCGTTTCCATGGCAGCGCCGGGTCTGGGTCAAGGTCGAGGATAAAACGATCCGGCTTGTCGAGTTTGTCAGACGTCGCAATCCAGGTATGCAGTTCCACGGCATTCATCTGCACCGCGCCAACCAGCGCCTCGACGTTGTTGATGAGCATCATCGGCTGGCCGGTAAGCTGTTTGTCCAGCAGGGTGATGCCGGGGATCGACAGGTGCTCGGCATTCTTCTGGAAAAACAGCTCACCAGCGATACCGTCCGGCGCACGCACCAGCGCCACCGGACGATCCTTGAGTTCGGGCAGGATCCACTCGGCGACGCTGGCGTAGTACTGCGCCAGTTGCAGTTTGGTGGTGCCGCTGCCGGGGTCGATCATCCGGTCCGGGTGGGTGATGCGTACCTTGCCCTCCTCCAGACCGAGTTGTGAGGGGGCGGGTGCGGTTTTCTTTCCCGTGGCAGCGGGCTTCGCCGTGCCAGCCTTTTCCGCAGTGGAGGTTTTCACGGTTTTCGCGCGCTCCTCGGTGATGGCTCGTGCCGGTTTGTCATTGCGCAGGCCATGAAACACGGCATGGCGCACCAAACCGTTCCTGGTCATTTCAGCGAAGGCCACTTCCGCCAGCAGCCGGGGTTTGAGCCAGTGCACGTCCCTGGCCTGCGAACCGCCGGGTGGATTGACCACCGGCGGCTTTTTCACCTGCAGGGGCTTGAGCTGATCATGGAGGCTGCGCAGGGTCGCCTCGTTGAACCCGGTGCCGACTTTGCCGGCATAACGCAACTGGCCGTCATCGTGATCATGCAGTCCCAGCAGCAACGCCCCGAAGGCATGGCGCGAGCCTTTCGGCTCGGTGAAACCGACGATGACGAATTCCTGCCGATGCTGGCATTTGAGCTTGATCCAATCGCTGCTGCGACGGGATACATAGGGCGACCCCTGGCGCTTGCCGATCAACCCTTCCATGTGCATCTGGCAGGCGCTGTCGAGCAAGGCGCGGGGCTCCTCGCCAAACGACTCGGAGAAACGCAGCAACGGCTCCTCACTGGCCTTGAGCACCGTCGCCAGCGCAGCTCGACGCTCTTCGACCGGCACCTCGCGCAGGTCCATGCCATTGAGGTACGGCAGGTCGAACAGGTAGTAGAGAATGTCGTCGCTGCGATCCGCTTCGAAGGCGTTTTGCAGCGCCTGAAAGTCAGGGACACCCTGTTCGTCCATCACCACCATTTCACCGTCGAGCCATGCCGATTCCAGGCCCAGCGCGGTCAGGGCCATGGCCTGCCCTGGCAGTTTGTGGGTCCAGTCGTGACCATTGCGAGTGATGAGCTTCACTTCGCCGTGGTCGATGCGGGCCATGATCCGGTAGCCGTCGAACTTGATTTCGTAGCGCCACGGTCCGTCGGGGATTTTTTCCACCAGCGTCGCCAACTCCGGCTTTAGCAGGTCCGGCAGCCTGGCTTTGCGCGCGCCGGTCAGTGGCGATGATTTTCCCGGGCGTGAAAGTTTGGCGGCGGGCTTGGTGGTCGCCGAAAAATCACGCATGCGGTTGTAGTCATCGAGGTTGCGGGGCATGGCTCACCTGCTTCGCGCCCGGACGTTGAATGCAAACGTCTCCTAACCAAGCAGAGCCAGCGAACGGCGCAATAATTCAATCGGCGTTGAAAAAGCCCGGACGGACGGGCTTGTGGCGCGGGGTACAGCTGGTGTTCCGGCTGGTTGACCGAGTCATCGTTCTTCGCGAGCAGGCTCGCTCCCACAGTGATTTTCAGCGCACACGGAATCGGCGCTCGGCGGCGGTCAAAATGTGGGAGCGAGCTTGCTCGCGATGGCGGTGTGTCAGGCTCCTGGGAGGTTGACTGGGTCGACCGCATCGCGAGCAGGCTCGCTCCCACAGTGATTTTCAGCGCACACGGCATCGGCGCTCGGCGGCGGTCAACATGTGGGAGCGAGCTTGCTCGCGATGGCGGTGTGTCAGGCTCCTGGGATGTTGACTGGGTCGACCGCATCGCGAGCAAGCTCGCTCCCACAGTGTTTTTCAGCCCACACGGCATCGGCGCTCGACGGCGGTCAAAATGTGGGAGCGAGCTTGCTCGCGATGGCGGTGTGTCAGGCTCCTGGGAGGTTGACCGGGTCGACCGCATCGCGAGCAAGCTCGCTCCCACAGTGATTTTCAGCGCACACGGAATCGGCGCTCGACGGCGATCAAAATGTGGGAGCGAGCCTGCTCGCGATGGCGGTGTGTCAGGCTCCAGGGATATTGACTGGGTCGACCGCATCGCGAGCAAGCTCGCTCCCACAGTGTTTTTCAGCGCACACGGAATCGGCGCTCGGCGGCGGTCAAAATGTGGGAGCGAGCTTGCTCGCGATGGCGGTGTGTCAGGCTCCAGGGAGGTTGACTGGGTCGACCGCATCGCGAGCAGGCTCGCTCCCACAGTGTTTTTCAGCGCACACGGCATCGGCGCTCGGCGGCGATCAAAATGTGGGAGCGAGCCTGCTCGCGATGGCGGTGTGTCAGGCTCCTGGGACGTAGACTGGGTCGGCCGCATCGCGAGCAAGCTCGCTCCCACAGTGTTTTTCAGCGCACACGGAATCGGCGCTCGACGGCGATCAACATGTGGGAGCGAGCTTGCTCGCGATGGCGGTGTGTCAGGCTCCTGGGATGTTGACTGGGTCGACCGCATCGCGAGCAGGCTCGCTCCCACAGTGTTTTTTCAGCGCACACGGCATCGGCGCTCGGCGGCGGTCAACATGTGGGAGCGAGCTTGCTCGCGATGGCGGTGTGTCAGGCGCCAGGGATGTTGACTGGGTCGACCGCATCGCGAGCAAGCTCGCTCCCACAGTGATTTTCAGCGCACACGGAATCGGCGCTCGGCGGCGATCAAAATGTGGGAGCACCCCGTCAGGCTGTGCCCTTGGCCTGCTGCTCCAGGTGGACTTGCAACTGCGGGTCGATCTGCAACGCCGCGGCCAGTTCATCCAGATAGTTGCGCTCGGCGTCCTGCTGGTCGTCCACCAGCATGACGCTGGCCAGGTACATCTCCGAGGCCATGCCCGGGTCTGTGGCCGACTGCGCGATGTCATAGGCATCCAGTGGCTTGGCGACCTCGTCGTCCAGCCATTGCTGCAATTGCGGATCGTCGGTGTGACGGCCGATTTCAGTGCTGATCATCTGCTTCTCGGCGTCATCGATGCGGCCATCGGCCTTGGCCGCGGCAATCAACGCCCGCAGGATCGCATGGCTGTGCTCCTCGGCCTCCGGGCCGGCCAGCAAGTCCACGGTCCGTGGCGCTTCCTGCGGCGCCGAGGCCTGACTGCGCTGCCAGGCCTGGTACGCCTGGAACGCCATCATGCCCAGGGACGCCAGCGCGGCATAATTGGTGCCGCCAGCGGAACGACTTTGCGGTGCACCGCCCATCGGCGAACCGCCGCCAAGCAAACCACCGAGCAAACCACCCAACCCTGCGCCACCGCCGCCAGCACTGGTACCGGCACCCCCGCCCAACAAACCGCCGAGCAATCCACCCAGGTCGCCGAGCCCGCCCTGGGCCGATGCGCCACCGCCACCCTGTCGCGCCATCGAGCCCTGGCCGGCGCGCAGTAATTGTTCGAGCAGATCGCTGGTGTTCATGACGTTTGTCCTCTTGAAGGGCGTTTATCCAGTCAGGCAACGATAGCCCCCGCAGGCGAATGTGCCAGCACCGTTGGGCTGACCCGCCCGCGCTTTCCCGGATTCGTCCGGGGTATTTTCTTGCGGCGCAGCTAAGATTCATGAGTGGTGAACCTTATTCCCGGATACCCGGTCGATACCTGCAACCCGACCCGGTTTGCCACCACCCCGTACACGAGGTGACAACTGGCTTGCTTCATTCACTGGAGAACGCCCCTGTGATTTCAACCCTGTACATCGCCAGGCTCAAAGCATGGGGCGCCCATGGTTTTACCGCCACTGGCGTGGTCACCGCTTTCCTCGCCACTCTGTCCCTGCTGGAAAACCAGCCGACCCATTGCCTGCTGTGGCTGGGTGTCGCCCTGATCGTTGACGGTCTGGACGGTGCGCTGGCACGCAAGGTCAACGTGCAGTCGGTGTTGCCGAGCTTCGATGGCTCGATCCTCGACCTGGTGATCGACTACCTGACGTACGTGTTTATCCCGGCACTGTTTATCTATCGCTATATCCCGTTGCCGGACTACACCTTGCTGCTGAGCGTGTCGCTGATTCTGGTGTCGTCGCTGTTCTGCTTCTGCAACGTCAACATGAAGAGCAAGGACAACTACTTCCAGGGCTTCCCCGCCGCCTGGAACGTGGTTGCCCTGTGCCTTTACATCATCGCCCCCTCGCCGTGGATCACCTTCATTACAGTCGTTGGCCTGGCCCTGCTGACCGTGACCCGGATGAAATTCCTGCACCCGTTTCGCGTGCGCCGGTTCATGCCGATCAACATTGCGGTGACGGCCATCTGGTTGCTGTGCAGCCTGTCACTGGTGCTCAACCATCCGCTGATCAACCCGTGGGTGATGGGGCTGTGGCTGCTGATGTCGGCGTACTTCCTGGGCATCTGCCTGTGGCGCACGGCGCTGGAGTGGTTCGACGAATCGAGGCTCAAGTAGCCATGGCGGTCCATATCGTTCAACTCGGCTCACCCCGTCGACCCGATGAAGGATTGCGCCTGGGCACGGTACGCCGCCCTCCCCGTGGCGTACCGAAAGCCGAATTCGCCCGTCGGGACTTTTATGATGTCTGGCAGCCGCTGCTGTCGCCCAGTGCGCAGTTGGTGGCCGAGGCCAAGGCTGTGCAAGATGCCAAGGCCTGGGAGGTGTTCCGGCGCAAGTTCAAGGCCGAGATGAGCCAGCCCGCTGCCAGTCAGTTACTGGATCTGCTGGCCGCGTTGTCCCATCAGACGTCCCTGGCCGTGGGCTGTTATTGCGAGGATGAAGCGCATTGCCATCGGTCGGTGTTGCGCGAGTTGCTGCAGGCGCGTGGGGCCGTAGTGATTTAGATGCCATGACCACCACACACACCCTGTGGGAGCGGGCTTGCTCGCGAAGGCGGTGGGTCAGCCACAGCATCTGTGACTGGAAGACCGCTATCGCGAGCAAGCTCGCTCCCACAGTTTTTTACAGGGTTGTCATTCAACGCCGCGTGATCACCACTTCCAGGTATTCACTCGGCACCACCAGCGATTTGTTGCCCGCCCGGTTCAACCGGTTGATCAGCTCGGTCAAGTCGGTCTCCAGGGCCTTGGCGCCATCCGCGGGCAGCGCGGCGAAGGCCTTGTGCACCGGCCCGTACCACTGGCGGAAGGTATCGATGAAATGCGCCGCCGAGCGATAGCGGAAATTGAACGTGCGACGCGTCACCTGGAGCAGGAATTCACGTTCGTCGAAATGCTCGTGCAGCCAGGCTTCGGTGCCCCAGCGTGAGGGCGGATTGGCACCCGGAGGGGGTGGCAGGTGCTGGCCAAGGGTCTTGAACATCTGGCCGACGAAACCTTCCGGCGTCCAGTTGGCCAAGCCAATCCGCCCGCCCGGGCGACAAACCCGTGCCAGTTCCGCGGCGGCTTTGGGCTGGTCCGGCGTGAACATCACACCGAAGGTCGACAGCACGGCATCAAAGCTGCCGTCGGCAAAGGGCAAGGCTTCGGCATCGGCGACCTGGAAGGAGACATTCAGCCTTTCTGCCCGGGCCCGTTCTTCGCCGCGTTCGAGCAAGGCGGCGACATAGTCGGTGGACGTCACCTGGCAGCCACGGCGCGCAGCCGCGAGGGTTGCGTTGCCGTTACCGGCGGCAACGTCGAGCACGCGCTCATCGCACAACAGGTCACAGGCTTCGGCCAGTTGCTCGCCGACGATCTGCAGGGTGGTGCCGATCACGGCGTAGTCGCCGCTGGCCCAGGAGGCCATCTGGCGGTTTTTCAAGGCAGTCAGATCAATAGGTGTACTCATGGAGAAGGTCTCTGGGTTGAAACACGAGTCGGGCCTGGCGGGCATTCACTCCGCCGTTGTCGGATCGATGATGCTCATGACCTGGGAAATGCGATTGGCGGGAAACCCGCTCACCCGAGCGTGTTCCCTGATCTGCTCTTCGTTCGGCGAGATGTACACGCAGTAGAGCTTGTCACCGGTGACATAGCTCTGCAGCCACTGCACCTCAGGCACCTCAGGCAACTCACGCAACGCCCGGCAGGACTTTTGCGAAGCGGCTTTCAAATCCCTATCCGATAATGCTCCGGCGCCCTGGATCTCACGTTCAATGACGAACTTAGGCATGGCAACCTCTCTTTATTGTTCTTGATGGCAGGGCGGCACTCACCCTGTGATCAAACTATCGCCCTGACGGGCGCTGGCGTCCTGTCCGATCGTCGCCCAACCCTGCCCGATCGTCCGGAGATTCCACGTTGCGCGCCGAGGCGCTCACAATCAGGAATCCTTCCACGGGAAACCCCAATGGACGCTCTGTCGCAGACCCTGCGCGTCGTGCATCTGGTCGGCGCGATCTTTATCAACGCCCGGTTCACCGCGCCCTGGTGCTACCAGTCGCCCAGCGCCGACACCGCTGCGCCGTTTCTAGAACCCGATGCGGAACGGGTAGTGATCTTTCACCTGATAACCGAAGGTGAGTGCTACGTTGAACTGGGCGATGACCCGCCGCTGCATCTGAGTGCGGGCGACGTGGTGATCTTCCCCCAGGGCGACGCCCATCGCATGTGCTCACGTCCCGGATTGCCCCCGGCCACGGGTGCGCGACTGGATGCCGTGCTGGCGCGCCGGCCCCGGCAGTTGAGTTATGGCGGGGGTGGCGCGGTCACCCGGTTGGTGTGCGGTTACCTGGCGTGCGACACGCGCCTGGCGGGCATGTTGCTCAAGGGCTTGCCAGCGGTGGTGCGGGTCAATGTGCGCGGTTCGGATGCCGGTATCTGGTTGGAATCCTCCGTGCGCTATGCCCTCGCCGAAGCCCGCTCGCCCCGCCCTGGCGGCGAAGGGGTATTGGCCAAACTGGCCGAAGTGCTGTTCATCGAAGTGTTGCGCCTGTACATGAACGAACAAGGCGAAGGCCGCACCGGCTGGCTGGCCGGTGTGCGCGACCGCATCGTCGGCGCTGCCCTCAACGCCTTGCACAAAAAACCCTGCCACGCCTGGACACTGGACGAACTGGCGCGCACCGCCAACACCTCAAGATCGGTGTTGGCCGAACGCTTCCAGCAACTGGTGGGGGTGTCGCCGATGCAGTACCTGACGCAATGGCGCATGTTGCTCGCCGCCAATCTGTTACGCAGCAGCAACAGCTCATTGACGCGCATCGCCGAAGAAGTCGGTTACCAGACCGATACCGCCTTCAGCCGGGCCTTCCGTCGCGAGTTCGGTGCGCCACCGGCGGCGTGGCGGCGCGGACAGGAGAAAAAAACCATGGCCCACGGGGCAAGACCCGTGAGCCATTGATCGAGCAAGTTACGCCGCTGGCGTGCCGGCCTTGGCCTCCTCCAGCAACTGCTGAATCATTTTTTCCTGAGTGTCGTAGCTGCCTTCACCGAAGTGGGTGTAACGCACCTGCCCCTTGGCATCGATCAGGTAGTGCGCCGGCCAGTACTGGTTGTCGAAGTTGCGCCAGATCGCGTAGTTGTTGTCGATCGCCACCGGGTAGGTGATGCCGTATTCCTTCACCTTGGCCCTGACGTTGTCGATGATGCGCTCAAAGCCGTATTCAGGCGTGTGCACGCCGATCACCACCAGCCCGTCCTTTTCGTATTTCTTCGCCCATTCCTTCACGTACGGCAGGGTGTGCTTGCAGTTGATGCAGTCGAAGGTCCAGAAGTCCACCAGCACAACCTTGCCTTTCAGGGCCTCGTTGCTCAGTGCCGGCGAGTTGAGCCATTCCACCGCGCCGGACAGCGAGGGCATGGCGCCTTGGGCATCGCCCATGGTGCTGTCTGCCCTGACCTTGCTGACCAGGTAATCGACGACTTTCGGCACGGCTTCCAGCACGCCTTTCTCCACACTGTTGACACCTTCCGATGAGGTGTTGGCCAGCAACAGGTCATTGGCCCCCGTTGCAATCACCGCCGCACCGGCGAGCACCGCAACCCCGGCGCCACGGCGCAACCAGCCGGTGACCGGAATCGACGGTTTCAAGCGATTGACCAGGCCGCGCCCGGCAAAGATCAAGATGCCCAGGGACAGCGCACTGCCCGCGCCATAGGCCACCAGCAACAGACTGGTGCCGGCGTTCGCACCTTGCAGCATGGCGCTGGTGAGAATCACGCCGAGGATCGGCCCCGCGCAGGGTGCCCAGAGCAGCCCGGTGGCGACACCGATCATGATCGAAGCCAGCGGCCCGGACATCTTGCGCGAGTCTGGGTCGATGCGATTGCCCAGCAGCACGAAGGGACGGGCCAGCCAGTCACCGACCCGGGCGGAGATCAGCGACAGGGCGAACAGCACCATCACCGCCAGCGCTACGTGGTGGCCGGTGTTGCTGGCCTGTATCACCCACTCGCTGCTGACCACGGCCAGGCTGGAGACCAGGGCAAAGGTCAGGACCATGCCACCGAGGGTCAGCAGGATCGAGGAGCGTGTACGGTCGGCCCCGGCAAACAGGAATGGCACGACCGGCAGGATGCACGGGCTGAGGACGGTCAATATGCCGCCCAGGAAAGCGATGAGTAACATGGGATCACCTAATGCAAATTAGAGGGCAACACATCACCACTGTAGGAGCGAGCCTGCTCGCGATGGCGTCCGGTCAGGCGACACATCGTTGACTGAACCATCGCTATCGCGAGCAAGCTCGCTCCCACAGTGGATCGGGGTGTTCTCAAGCCGTCTGCTCATCCAGCAACTGCCCCTGAGGCGTGCGGCTGGAACCGTTCTCGGCGAGCATCTGCCCCTGCGGCGTGCGGCTGGAACCGTCTTGCGCCAGGAAGCCCTGGGTGCCCTTCTCTGCTACCGGCGTGAGCTGGAAGCAGGTGTTGCTGGCGCAGGCGCTTTGCTCGACAGCGGCGTTGGCATGGGCCGCCGCACCGGCGGCGGAAAAGACGATGGCGGTCAAGTAGCGGGTAACGTTGTTCATGATGTCCTTCCAGTTGCAAATGGATTTGGCGGGGGTTGATCGCGACACTCAGTTTTCCGAATTGCAGTTGTCGGCGAATTTGCTGTAATCCAGCACCTGGGTTTTTGACTGGGAGTCGAGGTACGTCAGCCGCGCATTCACCACGCCGCAGGAAGGCGTAGTGTCCTCGGTCAGCGACACCACTTTCCTGATATCCAGTTGGGTGCCATAGGTGTAGGTTCTGGGAGCGACATCGGCTTCGGCACGGGCCGACAAGGTGCAGATGTTCAGTGCGGCAAACAGGCAGGCTGCGTAGATGGCTTTGGTGTTCATGGCGGACTCCTCAAGGTTTCAACAGGTCAACTGTTCGTTGGGCCGAGGCGCTCTGGTTTGCCTCGATGGAACCTATTAAAAGCCTGCGAGGTATCTCGTCTGTGTCGGGAATCGGCGAGAATCAATCGGTACGTATCAGAACGGTGCCTGGATACAAAGCAATACAAAACCGCTGGAAATCGGCTTTTTTGCCTTCGTGTGTATCCGCAGGCAAGCCGGATACACTGCAATACAAAGGGCGGCAGGCGAGCCCGCCCAGGCTCGATAGACTGTGTGGCATTCCCCATTCACCAGAGGTTTGGCCCAATGGATCACGTTGATCACATCCTCATCGTTGACGATGACCGCGAAATCCGCGAACTGGTTGGCAACTACCTGAAGAAGAACGGCCTGCGCACCACGGTCGTGGCGGATGGACGGCAGATGCGCGCCTTTCTGGAAACCACCCCGGTGGACCTGATCGTGCTGGACATCATGATGCCGGGTGACGATGGCCTGCTGCTCTGCCGCGAACTGCGCGCCGGCAAGCACAAGGCCACGCCAGTGCTGATGCTCACCGCCCGCAACGATGAAACCGATCGCATCCTCGGCCTGGAAATGGGTGCCGACGACTATCTGGTCAAGCCATTCGCTGCCCGTGAACTGCTGGCGCGGATCAACGCGGTGCTGCGACGCACCCGCATGCTGCCACCGAACCTGGTGGTGACCGAAGCCAGCCGCCTGTTGGCCTTTGGGCGCTGGCGTCTGGACACCTCGGCCCGTCACCTGCTCGATGCAGACGGCACCATGGTGGCCCTGAGCGGTGCTGAATATCGATTGCTGCGGGTGTTTCTCGACCATCCACAACGGGTGCTCAACCGCGATCAATTGCTCAATCTGACCCAGGGCCGCGACGCCGACCTGTTCGACCGTTCCATCGATCTTTTGGTCAGTCGTTTGCGCCAGCGCTTGCTCGACGACGCTCGCGAACCGGCCTACATCAAGACCGTGCGCAGCGAAGGCTATGTGTTTTCCCTGCCGGTGGAAATCCTGGGCGATCAATCATGACCCTGGCGCTGCATTGGCCGCGGACCCTGGCCTCGCGGCTGTCGCTGATATTCCTGATCGGCCTGATCCTCGCCCAGGCGCTGTCCTTCGGCGCGCAGTACTACGAACGCTACGAGTCCTCGAAAAACACCATGCTCGGCAACCTGGAAACCGACGTTTCCACGTCCGTTGCCATCCTCGACCGCTTGCCCGCCGATGAGCGAGCCGCCTGGCTCAAACAACTGGAGCGGCGCAATTACAGTTACATGCTCAATGAGGGGTCGCCGGGCACGCCCATCCGCACCGACATGCCCGATGCGCCCATTGCCATTGCCTCGATCAAAGACGCCATCGGCCACGATTACCCGATGACCTTTACCGACATCCCCGGGCCGAAAAAACATTTCCAGGTGCACTTGAACCTGGCCGATGGCAGCCCGCTGACCATCGACGTCCGCCCGGCGATGGTGCCGTTGTCGCCCTGGCTGCCCGTCGTGTTGCTCGGGCAACTGGCGCTGATGCTGGCCTGCTCCTGGCTGGCGGTCAGAATCGCCATCCGCCCCCTCACCCGCCTCGCCGGTGCCGTCGAAACCCTGGACCCCAACGCCCATCCCGTACTCCTGGACGAAAAAGGCCCGACCGAAGTCGCCCACGCCGCCAAGGCCTTCAACGCGATGCAGGCACGCATCGCGGCGTACCTGAAGGAACGCATGCAATTGCTCGCGGCAATCTCCCACGATCTGCAAACCCCGATCACCCGCATGAAACTGCGCGCCGAGTTCATGGACGACTCCAGCGAAAAAGACAAACTGTGGAACGACCTGGGCGAAATGGAACACCTGGTGCGCGAAGGCGTGGCCTACGCCCGCAGCATCCACGGTGCCACCGAAGAAAGCCGCCGCACCGACCTCGACTCGTTCCTCGACAGCCTGGTGTTCGACTATCAGGACGTGGGCAAGGATGTTCAGCTCAGCGGCAAGAGTGCCGCCGTCATCGACACACGCCCCCACGCCTTGCGCCGGGTGCTGGTCAACCTGACGGACAACGCATTGAAGTTTGCCGGTGCCGCCGAGTTGCGGGTGCAAAAGCAGGCCGATGGCAACCTCTCGATCAAGATCCTCGACCGTGGTCCGGGGATCGCCGAGGAAGAACTCAAGCAAGTGATGGAACCGTTCTACCGCGTTGAGAATTCCCGCAACCGCAGCACCGGCGGCACCGGGCTGGGGCTGGCGATCGCCCAGCAACTGGCGGTCGCGATTGGAGGCTCCTTGACCTTGAGCAATCGCGAAGGGGGCGGGTTGTGTGCGGAGTTGCGATTGCCGGGGCAGAAGGGTTTGGCTCAGGGGTGAGAATGCCGGACCAACCGTAGAAAATGGTCGGCTGTCAGGCCGCCTTCGCGGGCAAACCCGCACACAGGGGGTGCGCCGTGATTACAACAACGACAAGGTGTAATTGATGATGAACCGGTTCTGATCCACGTTGCGCCCGGCATCGGTATTGGACTTGGCGTTACGCAGTGTGAACCCCAGCCCCTTGAACGTGCCCGATTGCAACACGTAGTCCAGGGTCATGTCGCGCTCCCACTCGGACTGGTCACTGGCGTTTTGCGCCTTGATGTCCGTGCCCTTCAGATACACGATCGAGGCTTTCAGGCCCGGCACGCCCAAGGGCGCGAAGTCGTAGGTGTATTGGCCGAAATTCGTCTGCTCGCCGGCCCGGGCAAAGTTCTGGATCATCTTGTCGGTGGGCAGGTAGACACTGCCGCCGCCCGCCCCCTTGTCCACCAGGCTGCCCTGGTTGGGCTGGACGAAGTTGCTGCCATCGCCCACACGTTGATGCCCCACCGACACTGCGTGACCACCGTGGCTGTAGGTGACCATCGCGGCCCAGGTGCTGTTGTCGATTTCACCATCGTTGTCGTCGGTGTAGCCCGATACCCGATAGCCTTGCGCGCGGCCGGAGGCAGAGCTGTTGGCACCGCTCGATGTGGTACGGAAGTAACGCAGGTCGGTGGTGAGCGAGCTTGCGCTGTCGATGAACAGGATGTGCGTCAGGCCGAGGAAGTTCTGGTTGTAGAAGTCTTCCAGCTGCGCGAAGTAATACTGGGTCTTCAGGTTCCTGGCGAGGTTGTAGTCACCGCCGGCGTAGTAGAACTTGTTGCTGTCCCGCGTGCTGCCGGCGACCGACAAACCTGTGCGGTCCGTCGAGGCGCGCCCTACCGCGTGCTCCAGCACCCCGCCGGTCAACGTCAGGCCATCGATGTCGTTCGAGGTGACCTGCGCGCCGGTAAACGATTGCGGCAACACACGGGCATCGTTCGCCAGAAGGATCGGCAATTTCGGCAGCAAGGTACCGTAGCGAAATTCAGTCTTGGCCAGGCGCATTTTCGCCGTAGGGCCGAAGCTGCTCCAGGCATCGGCCGCGCCGTCGCCGTCAGAGGGAATCATGCCGCTACCGACGTGGCGCCCCGCTCCGCTGTCCAGCGTGATGCCGAGCAACGCCTGGGCGTCGAGCCCGAACCCCACCGCGCCCTGCGTAAACCCGGACTCATAGCGCAACACGAAACCCTGGACCGCCTCTTCGGTTTTCGAGGGGGCAGCACTGCCATCGCGATTGTCGCTGTTGAAGTACAGAGTGCGAATCGACAGGCTGGCCTTGCTGTCTTCCAGAAAGCCATGGCCTGCGGTATCGGCAGCCTGTGCGCACACCGAACTGGTGGCCAGCAGGACTGCGGTGGGAATCGCTCGTTTGAACATAGGGGGCTCCTGGGTGTTTCTTATCGTTATTTGAAGGTTTTCACCGCCAGACAGGACCCGATTGCCGCCCACGCAACAGCGCTCGATGAGTGACATGAGTCATCGGACGTTCGAGGTGAGGGTTGACTGACTGGCTTGTGAAACTCTTAAAACACTTCGAGAGGCTATTATCAAACGCGGTGAAAGTAGTTTTCGTACAGGGATAAGCCTTGTCGCACAGGGGTATGGACGATCACTGTTTTTGAATATCGGTGCGGCGGATTTTCATCATACTGACTTCATCGGCAGCGATCGGTGGCTGCTGGTATGTCACTACAAGAGCAATGCCCCATGAACGATCAAATCGAACTTTACGGCGCGAACACCGGCAACAGCCTGAGGGCCGCGATTGCCCTGGAAGAGTCGGGCATCGCCTATACGGCACGCAAGCTCGACCTGTATGCACAGGAGCACCGTGGACCGGCCTTCCTGGCGCTTAACCCGGCCGGGAAAGTGCCGACCCTGATCGATCACGGGACAACTCCGGTGCTGGTCATCAACCAGTCCAACGCCATCATCCAGTACGCCGATTCCATTGCGCCCGGAAAGCTGGCACCGGCGCAGCCAGGACCTGATCGCACCCGGGTGATCGACCGCTATTTCTTTTTCGTGACCGATGTCATCGCCCCCAGCCACGCCGCCTTTTTTCTGCACCAGGCGGGGCAGACCAAGGCGGCGGCGATCATCGATCTGCGGGTGATTGAACAGCTCACCTACTCGGAAAGCTTTCTGACGGACGACTTCATGGCCGGAGCGCAGTTCTCCATGGCCGACATTTCGGCCTTCACCATTGCCACGGCGTTCCGTGATCGGCTGGACTGGAAGCAACTGCCTCAGCTATCACGCTGGTTCGACACAGTCGAAGCCAGGCCGGCAGTTCAACGCGGCCTGAATGTGTTCAACCATTCCTGAGCGTTCACCGAAAACAAAAATGCCCCCATGTCGCCGGGCATTTTCTGACGAACACGAAACGACTTTGCCTCAGTCGGTGTAGCCGAACTTCGCCGAACGGCTTTCCTGCGCCTGGCTTCGCGTAGCGAGGCAGTAATACAACGGGCACGTCACCACCAGCCCCACCAGCCACGACAGGTCCGCGCCCTCCACCAGATTGGCATACGGTCCGACGTACAGTGAAGTATTGGCGAATGGCAGTTGCACGATGATGCCGATGAAGTAGGCAATGATCGCATGCAGGTTGAAGCGACCGTAGATGCCGCCGTCGGCCCGGAAGATCGAGGCGATGTCATAGCGACGACGCTTGATCAGGTAAAAGTCGATCAGGTTGATCGAGGCCCACGGCACCAGCACCAGCAACAGCGCCAGAATCAGGCCGATGAATTGCGAAATGAAATTCGCCGAGGCACCCAGCGCCACCACGCAGCAACCCGCCAGCACGATGCCCGACAACACCACGCGCACCTTGATGCTGGGCGTCCATTGGCTGGCGAAGGTCTGGATCGAGGTGATGATCGACAGCACTGCGCCATACAGATTCAAGGCGTTGTGGCTGATGATGTTGAGCAGGAACAACACCATCAGGATCGGCCCCAGCCAACCGGTGGACTGCTTGACCGCCGCCATCGCCTCGGTGCCTTCCGGGGTTGCCAGTACCGCCACGGCGCCGAAGGTGAACGACAGGATCGTGCCCAGGGTCGCACCCAGGTAGGTGGCGAAGAACGGACGGGCGATGCCGATATCCGCCGGCAGGTAACGCGAGTAGTCCGACACATACGGCGAGAAGCTGATCTGCCAGATGATGCCCAGCGACACCGTGGCCAGCCAGCCGGACAGGTTGAATCCGCCGCGGGTGAAGAAGTCCGCCGGCAGATCATGGGCGAAGATATAGAGGAAACCGGCGAGCAAGGCACCGCCCATCACCCAGGTGCCGATGCGGTTCAGGGTATGGATGAAGCGATAACCGATCACCCCGATGGCCGTGGCGCTGAGGGCGCCGATGAGAATGCTGGCCGGCACCGGAACCGACGGCGCAATGCCGACAATCGATTTACCTGCCAGCACGATGTTGGAAATGAAGAAACCGATGTAAATCAATGCCGCGAAGAACACGATCAGCAGCGCGCCATAGCGGCCGAACTGACCACGGCTCTGCACCATCTGCGGGATGCCCATGCACGGTCCCTGGGCCGACGCCAGCGCAATCACTACGCCGCCGACCATGTGCCCGAGGGCTATCGCCAGCAACCCCCAGAACAGGTTGAGGTGGAACACCTGGACCACCATGGCGCCGGTGACGATGGGCAGTGGCGCGATGTTGGTGCTGAACCACAGGGTGAAGAGATCGCGGGCCTTCCCGTGGCGCTCTGCGAGTGGAACGTAGTCGACCGTATGGTTCTCGATCAACGGGTCTTGCCGGGACATCTGGGACATGTGCATGAACTCGAGTTTGTCTGTTCTTATCTTTGTATGAAGCCAAACCGGGGGGACTCTCTGGCCGCCCCTCAGATGCGGACCATATTATGGTATTCCAAACTTTAAACAAGACTGATCCGGTCTTTGAACAAGCATCTGAGCCGGCATCCTGCCCGATCCACGCCAGCGTTTGCTAGCTTAAAGCCCAGCAATCATTGGGTTACAGACGAAAGCCTTACGTTTATCGGTTCACCTAAAAAGACCTTGCAATCGATGTATTACGGTATACCATCAGACCTATAAACACATAAAAACGCGTCACACCACCCGAGGACCGTCCAATGATCGATGCCGCCATCTACAAACAAGTCATGGGTTCGTTCCCGTCCGGAGTGACCGTGATCACCACCCTGGATGACGACGGGCAAATCGTTGGCCTGACCGCCAGCGCCTTCAGTTCGTTGTCGATGGACCCGGCTCTGGTGCTGTTCTGCCCCAATTACAGCTCCGACTCCTACCCGGTTCTGATCAAGAACAAACGTTTTGCCATCCACGTGCTTTCCGGCGGCCAGCAAAGCGAAGCCTATGCCTTCGCGCGCAAAGGCAAGGACAAGGCCCAGGGGATCGAGTGGACGTTGAGCGAGCTGGGCAACCCGATTCTGGCCAATGCCACGGCGGTCATCGAATGTGAGCTGTGGCGCGAATATGAAGGCGGTGACCACGCCATCATGGTCGGCGCGGTGAAAAACCTGATCGTGCCCCGCCAGAGCAGCGGGCCACTGGTGTATTGCCACGGCAAGATGGGCGCCCTGCCCGTTCTGGCCTGATCTCCGCCTTGTGGGAGCGAGCCTGCTCGCGAAGACGGTTTGTCAGTCACATCCACATGGCCCGGCAGACCGCTTTCGCGAGCAAGCTCGCTCCCACAGGTTGCTCACTGACCAGTGAGAAACATTTGCACAGATCTTGTATTATGGTATACCAATAATCAACAGGCCCGCGATCGACTGGCCGACAACAATAGATCCGAGGTAAGCGTCATGAAGTTTTCCCTGTTCGTACACATGGAACGTTGGGACGAGAGCGTCAGCCACCGCCAGTTGTTCGAAGACCTGACCGAACTGACGCTGATGGCCGAGGCCGGTGGTTTCAGCACCGTGTGGATCGGTGAACACCACTCCATGGAATACACCATCTCGCCAAGCCCGATGCCGCTGCTGGCTTACCTGGCGGGCAAGACCACCACCATTCACCTGGGCGCCGGCACCATCATCGCGCCGTTCTGGCATCCGCTGCGGGTGGCCGGTGAATGCGCGTTGCTCGATGTGATCAGCAACGGACGCATGGAAGTCGGCCTGGCCCGTGGCGCCTACCAGATCGAGTTCGACCGTATGGCCGGCGGCATGCCGGCCTCCTCTGGCGGCCAGGCGTTGCGGGAAATGGTTCCGGTGGTGCGGGCTTTGTGGAACGGCGACTACGCCCATGACGGCGACATCTGGAAATTCCCGACCTCCACCAGCGTACCCAAGCCGATCCAGCAGCCGAACCCGCCGATGTGGATCGCCGCCCGCGACCCGGACTCGCACAACTTCGCCGTGGCCAACGGTTGCAACGTCATGGTCACGCCGTTGATGAAAGGCGACGAGGAAGTCCTCGACCTGAAGAACAAATTCCAGGCCGCGCTCGACAACAACCCCGGCGTGCCGCGACCGCAACTGATGGTACTGCGTCACACCCACGTGCACACCGCCGACGATCCTCAAGGCTGGGAAGTCGGGGCCAAGGCAATCTCCAGGTTCTATCGCACCTTCGATGCCTGGTTCGGCAACAAGACTACCCCGGTCAACGGCTTCCTCGCACCGAGCCCGGAAGAGAAATTCGCCGGTCGCCCTGAGTTCGAACTGGAAAGCCTGCACAAGACCGCCATGATCGGTACCCCGGAAGAAATCATTCCACGCATCAAGTACTACCAGGAACTGGGGGTCGACGAATTCAGCTTCTGGTGCGATAACAGCCTGCCCCACGCGGAAAAGAAAAAATCCCTGGAGCTGTTCATCAAGCACGTGGTGCCGGCGTTCCGCTGAATGCGCCACCCTGCTCCCCGGACGCGAAGCCGGGGGTCAGCACACCTCAACTGTGGGAGCGAGCTTGCTCGCGATGGACGCCAACGATAACGCGGGCCATCTGAAACACCGCGTTGCCTAGAGTTTTTCGCGAGCAGGCTCGCTCCTACAAGGGTCGATTCCAATGATGACTGGTCACCTCCCATCACTCGCCCTTCCCTCCGGCGCCGCGCGGGCTTACCTGCGCGGTGAATGGACCGCTTCGCACCTGCATTTCAAGCGCCTGCGCGCCAGCGTTTCGGCCAAGCAGAACGGCTTCTGGCAAATAGTTCACTGAGCCCACCCGAACAGCCAATCACGCACCCCGCGTCTCGCCATTGCATGGCGCGTACGGTGCATCGTGTTTCGTCTTGATCAGGTTTGCCCAATGAACAATAACAACGCGCTGTTGATCATCGACATGCAGCAGGAGGACGGCTTCGTCCTGGAAAACTTCGACACAGTGGCTACCAATACCGCCACCCTGCTCGATACCGCCCGCCGTCAGCGGATGCCTGTCATCTATACCCGCCACATCAATCAGGCCGACGGCAGTGACCTGCCCCACGGCGAACCGCTGGCCGCCGACGGTGGCCCCGGCAGTTACCGCGCCGGTACCCGCCAAGTGGAAATCATCGAGTCACTGACGCCGCAGCCCGGTGAATTGATCATCGACAAGGGCCGTTACAGTGCCTTCCACCGCACCGACCTCGATGCCCGACTCAAGGCAATGGAGGTCGACACGCTGATCGTCTGCGGCGTGTTGACCGACGTCTGCGTGCTGACCAGCGTGTTCGATGCCTTCGCCCTGGGTTATCGCGTGCGCCTGGTCAGCGATGCCTGCACCACGACCACCGAGGCCGGGCATTACTCGGCCCTGCTGATCATGGCCAACTGGGTCTACGCGCTGGAAATCCTCACCACGACCGAGTGCCAGCGCGCCCTGCAACAGCTCGATCACATCAGCCTGATCCCCGAGCAGCCGGACCTGTTTGCCCACCAGCCCCATGAGCTGCAAAGCACCATCGCCCGCCTGCAATCCCACCTCGTCCGGACTCAGGAGTGATCGCCATGCAAGTCGAAAAAAGAAGCATCGATTTCATCCCCGAAACCGAACGTCACGGCAAACCGGGTTCGCTGTTCTACATCTGGTTCGGCGCCAACATGAACATCACCACCATTGCATCCGGCGTGTTGCCGGTGGTGATGGGACTCAACCTGTTCTGGAGTGCGCTGGCAATCATCATCGGCTCGTTGCTGGGGGCGATTTTCATGGCCTCCCACTCGGCCCAGGGACCAAAGCTGGGCATTCCGCAAATGATCCAGAGCCGGGCACAATTCGGCGTGTTGGGGGCGGTGTTGCCGCTGCTGTTCGTGATGCTGATCTACCTGGGTTTCTTCGTCAGCAACACCTTGCTCGCGGCCCAGGCGCTGGAGTCCGTCAGCCCACTGCCGATGTCCGGCAATATCTACCTGATCGGCGCGTTGTGCTTCGTCGTCGCGCTCTATGGCTATCGGTTGATTCACCGCTTGCAGAAGCTGCTGTCGATTCTGTCGCTGGTGGTGTTCGTGGCCGCCACGGTGCTCGCCTTGCAGTTGCCGATCCCGGCCGAACAATGGCTGCCAACAGGCTTCTCGCTGTCGAAGTTCCTGGTGGCGGTGAGCATTGCCGTGACCTGGCAACTGTCCTATGCACCTTATGTCGCCGACTATTCGCGCTACCTGCCGAGCAGCACGCCCGCCGCCCAGGTGTTCTGGTACAGCTACGCCGGCACGGTCAGCGGCGGCGCGTGGATGATGATTCTCGGGGCAATCCTGAGCGTCGGCATCGGCGACTTTTCCAGCAACGTCGGCGGGCATGTCGCCGGCCTGTTCGGCGCTGGCGCGGTGCTGCTGTTCGCCTTCATCGTCTACGGCCAGGTGTCGATCAACGTGTTCAACCTGTACGGCGCGTTCATGTCGACCATCGCCGTGATCGAACCTTTCGCCCGGCTCAAGGTGACTCCGCGGGTACGCGGTGTGTTCATGCTGCTGATCAGCCTGGTGGCCACGGCCCTGTGCACCATCAGTCAGGACGACTTCATCAGCTTCTTCCTCAACTTCATCTTCTTCATGAGCTACTTCCTGATCCCGTGGACGGCGATCAATCTGGTGGACTACTACTGCCTGCGCAAAGGCCAGTACCGGATTGACGACATCTTCGACTTGAACGGGATCTACGGGCGGGTCAACCGGATTGCCTGCGGCAGTTTCCTGCTGGCGATTGCCCTGGAAATTCCGTTCATGAACACCACGCTGTATGTCGGCCCTGTGGCCACTGCGCTGGACGGGGTGGACCTGGCGTGGATCGTCGGGTTGCTGGTGCCGGCGCTGAGTTATTACTGGCTGATGAAGCTCGGCAAGCGAGCGCCGATGATGGAGTCAGCGGCCGACTAAATTCCAGGCAAAAAAAATCCCAGGCAGCTGATGGACGCCTGGGATTTAAAAATGCATAAACCGTGGTGGTGAACGCGGCGCGGATATTACGGAATATTTCGGCCTGTAACAAGATATTTTTATTCACTATCCAGTTACTAAACGCTCTAACCCATTAAATATCCACATATTTTCTAAGGGCGACTACAGGAACCAGCGATACTCCCGCGCGCTGATGTCATGCAAAAATGCCAGATGATCCTGACGCTTGTTTTCGCAGTAGACGTCCACGAACTCCGCCCCCAAGCCTTCGCGCAGCACTGCATGATTTTGCATGGACTGCACCGCTTCGAGCATTTCCAATGGAAAATCGATGCCACTGCCGCGGTCTTCGTTGAGCGGTGCAATCGGCTCGCGCTCCCCTTCCAGGCCTTGCTCCAACCCCACCAGAATCGCCGCCAACGCCAGATAAGGGTTGGCATCGGCGCCGGCCAGACGATGTTCAATGCGCAGGTTCTTGATGTCCGACTCCGGAATCCGCAAGCAGGCATCACGATCCTCGAAGCCCCAACTGGCACGGGACGCGACGTTCACCGTGCCGCTAAGGCGGCGCATGGCATTGTGGTTCGGGGCAAAAATCGGCATGCAGTGCGGCAACACATCCAGGCAACCGGCCACCGCATGGCGCAGCGCCCGCTGGCCGTTCGCCGCCAGCAGGTTGTTGCCGGCCTGGTCATACAGGCTGACATGCACGTGCATGCCGCTGCCGGGGTGTTGCAAGTAAGGTTTGGCCATGAAGCTGGCGCGGTAGTTGTGCTTGAGCGCCACGCCCCGGGTGCTGCGGCAGAACAGGGCCGCCCAGTCGGCGGCGCGCAGGCCGTCATCGCAATGGCCGAAGTTGATTTCGAACTGGCCCGGGCCGAGTTCGGCGGTGATCACCGTGGCATCGACGCCCTGGGCTCGAGCGGTCTCGACCATTTCATCGAGCACCGGGGCGAAGCGCGACAAGCGCTCGATGTGCATGTTCGGCTGATCGTCGGCATCGCCGGTCAACTCATCACGGGGAAATTGCGGCAAGCCGTCCTTCAAGCGGCTGTCGAACAGGTAAAACTCCAGCTCGAAGGCCACCACCGGGAAAATGCCTTTGCGGTGCAGACGGTCCAGCACCCGCGCCAGCACTTCACGGGGTTCGAATTCGATGGGTTTTTCGGTGCCGTCGGAGGTGATCAGCATCTGGCCCAAGGGCTGCTTTTCCCAGCTCACCAGCTTCAGCGTGCCGGGCACCAAACGGCGCAGCGCGTCCGGGTCACCATCGTTGAAGCAGTAATCGCCGATCTTGAACAGCCCACCCTGGGTGCCGAGCAGCACGCAGTTCTGCGGCAGCTTCAATGCACTGCCGGCAGCGACTTTTTCCAGCATCTCGATCGGGTAGCGCTTGCCGTAGAAATGCCCCGGAATGTCCAGGGAGATCAGGTCGACGTAGCGCACTTCGGGGTTGCAGTGGCGGAAGTTGCGAACCTCGGCCAGCAGTTCAGAGCACACAGCATCCATCGTTTTGTTCCTTGTTGTTATCAGGTGTAAACCCAAAGCACGCGGGTCAGTTGGTCGGACAGGTTGCCGTAGCGGCAGTGCGCATGGCTGGCCAGTTGAAAGCTGTCGCCGGGATGCAGGGTCACCGGTTCGTTGTCGTCGAGCCACAGGGTCAGTTCCCCTTCCAGGACATAACCGCCCTGCTCGGAGCTGTCCTTCATGTGCCGGTCACCGCTGCTGGCACCGGGTTCGAGCTGGCTTTCGAGCATCGAGAACGACGCGCGCATTTTCGGCGAAACGAGGATGTCGGTGATGCCGTCGGCGTAGTACAGCGTGCGGCGCTCGTCCGGGCGGGTAACCCAGGACAAGGCCATGGGTTTGGGCAGGCTGTAGAAATAGGTGGTCGGCACCCCCAGGGTTTCGCTGATGGCGGTCAGGTCCGCCACCGTCGGGCGCGACAGGCCGCGCTCGACCTGGGACAGAAAACCCACGGAGCGGCCAATTTTGTCCGCCAGTTCCTTCAGGGTGTACTTCTTGTGTTTGCGCAGGTCCTGGATCAGGATCGCCAGCGCCGAGATTTCTTCTTGCATGTCCATCTAGAGGCTTCCAGAAAGTGTCGCTTCAAATGCTGTCGCGCAGTCGATACCAGGCCTTGCCGATGGCTTCCAGCGGCGCGGCCAGGTATTTGCCGCCGGGAAAACTGCCGTTGTTCAGGCCCTGGTACAGGGACAGCTCGTCGGGCTGACCGAGTACCGCATCGGACACCGCCCTCGCCGCAGCCAGTGTCGGCAGCACGCCATGCCCGGAATACCCCTGCATCCAGTACAGATCGCCACGGCGGCCGATATCCGGTGTGCGCTTGAGGGTCAGGTCGATGTGGCCGCCCCAGGCAAACTCCAGGTCGACGCCGGTGAGTTGCGGGAACACGCGCTCCAGGAACGGCCGGGTCGCGGCAGCGATGTCCTTGGGCATGCCGCCCAGGTAAGTGCAACCGCCGCCGAACAGCAGGCGGTTATCCGGGGTGCGGCGGAAATAATCGAGCACGAACTGGTTGTCGGTCACGCACACATTGCTCGGCAACAGCGCGGTGGCTAACTCCTTCGTCAGCGGCGCGGTCGCGACCTGATACGTCCCGACCGGCAACACGCAACTGGCCAGTTGCGGGTCGAGTCGATCGAGGTAAGCGTTGCACGCCAGCACCAGCACATCGGCGCGAATACGACCGCGCTCGGTGGTCACCACAAATCCGTCGCCCTCCTCGCCATAGCTCAGCGCCTTGCTTTGCTCGTGGATGCGGCCACCGGCCCGCTCGATCGCATCCGCAAGGCCCAGGGCCAGTTTCAGCGGATTCAAATGCCCGCCCTCGGGATCGAACAGGCCGGCCTGATAACGCTCGCTGGCAACCCACTGCGGCAAATCGCTGCGCTCGATAAATTGCAGTTTGTCGTGGCCCCACTTGTGGCTGGCCTCGTGTTGCCATTCGGTCAGCAGGCCTACCCGACGGGGCATCACCGAGGTCCAGAGATGACCGGCGCGGTAGTCGCAATCGAACTCATGGCGGCCGGGCAAGTCACGCAGCTCCCGCGCGGCCCAGCGCATGCCGTCCCACAGGCGCCGCGCCCGTTCGTAACCCAGCGCCGCTTCCAGCGGTGGCATGTCGCACGACCAGCCGAGAATCGCCTGGCCGCCATTACGCCCGGACGCGGCCCAGGCCACCCGACTGGCTTCGAGCAAAGTCACGCGCTTGCCGGCCAGCGCCAGACGCAAAGCCGTGTGCAATCCACTGAACCCGGCCCCGATGATCAGCACTTCGGTGTCTTGTTCACCTTCCAGTGCAGCTCGATCGACCAGACGATCGGCGCAGGTATGGGCGTAGTAACTGGCGACATGCCGGGTGGATTGCTGAAACATACGGCCTCGTGAAATTTTGTATTTTTAATTTCATGAAAAAATACACGGTAAATTTCACACAAGCAATCAACGCGTAAAAAATCCCGCTCAGGCGAACCCGAGCGGGATGTTTTTATTCAGACGTGACGTTCGAATCAATCAGGCCACGGGAATCATCGGATCCGCCGAAGCCAGCGCCGAGGCGCGATCAGCCGCCGGTGGGTAGATCCACTGGGTGTTGATCTGAGTCTTCAATGCCTTGGCTTCGTGCTTGACCAACTTGACCTGACGATCCCAACCCTCGGTGTACACCGCGCCCCAAGCGCCCAGATCGAGGCAGGTCACGTATTTCGGCTGGCTGTACGGCGTCGGGTCGACACCGAGAAGCTGCGCGGCGACATTGTTGCCAGCATGGCGGCCCAGCGAAATAGCATGCTGACAGGTCATCAAGGCGTAGTTACCGATCTCGTCACTGGCCGCATAGGCGACGTCGCCGGTAGCGAAGATGTCGTTCTGGCCAATGACTTTCAGGTGCACGTCGACATGCAGACGGCCCAGGTGATCACGTTCGGCGGGAATCTGCTCGGTCAGGGAGCTGGCGCGAACGCCGGTGGTCCAGACCACGGTTTTTGCATCGATGCGCGCCCCGTCGGACAGGGTGACGCCGTCGGCATCGACCGACACAACCGAAGCTTTCAAGTGCCATTTCACGCCGGTCGCCACGCTGGCCTCGACTATCGATTCGGCGATTTGCTCACCCATCGAGCCGCCCACTTTATCGCCGCGGTCCACGATGATCACATTGATGTCGGCACGGTCGCCGAAGATGGCCCGCAGGCGAGTCGGCATTTCAGTCGCCGTTTCGATCCCGGTGAAACCGCCACCGGCCACCACCACCGTGTTGCGCGCCTTGCTTTCGGGCTGGCTGGCCAGCGCCTTGAGGTGGTTTTCCAGGCGAACGGCCTGCTCGATCTGATCGACATCGAAGGCATGTTCGGCCACGCCCGGAGTGCTCGACGAAGCCAGGCGACTGCCGGTAGCCAGAACGAGTTTGTCGTAGCTGCAGACTTGTCGGGTCCCTGCGGCATCGACATAGCCGACCTGCTTTTGCTCGACGTTGATGGTCTGCGCCGCGCCCTTGATGAACCTGACCCCTACAGCATCGAACAGATCGCCAATCGGCGCGGCCAGTTGATGGGCATTCGGTTCGTAGAAGCGCGGACGCACGCGGAGTTCGGCCTGAGGCGCCAGCACGGTCACTTCAACATCGTTGTGACCGTAAATGTCGAACAGGCGCGTTGCACTCAATGCGGTCCACATGCCACCGAAACCTGCGCCGATCACCAGAATGTGCTGTTTCATTTTTTGACTCCTGGGGGGGAATGACCAAGTGTTGAAAATCGTTGAGCGGTTTAAGGACCGACGCGGGCTTGTACCCAGATAAGCGTCTGCCACTGCGACCGAGTAACTACGACTGTATTGATCCTAGTTAAATCCCGCAACAGGTTTTTATCGAGGGCTGCCACCGAAAAACGTGACCCATGACCTGAGCCCCCTGTATTCAGCGCATCACAGGAGTGTTTTGCTGTCATGAAAAAAGATCCAACGAGAAGGGATTCGTTGCCTTTCTTGCTCTCGGCTGTTAGAATTTGCGACTAATTCAGTCGGAGATTTGCATGTCTCTTTACAGCGCGGGTGTCGAATACGGCATCCACTGCCTGCTTTTTCTGGTGGGTAATGGCGGCGACTCGCGCGAAGCGAGCGTGCGCGACCTTGCCGATCTGCAAGGCGTCCCTCAGGACTATCTGGCGAAAATCTTCACCAAGCTGGCCAAGGCCAGACTGGTGGTCGCCACCGAAGGCGTGCGCGGTGGCTTCAAGCTGGCCCGGCCCGCTGACGAAATCACCTTGCTGGATATCGTCAATGCCATCGACGGCCGCAAGTCGATTTTCGATTGTCGGGAGATCCGTGGTCGTTGCGCCGTGTTTGACGGTGCCCCGCCTGAATGGGCACTGGAGGGTCTGTGCGCGATCAATGGCGCGATGATGGTTGCGCAAAAACGCATGGAAGAGGCCCTCGCGCAACAAACCATCCTCGACATCGCCAGGAAATTCGGGCGCAAGGCCCCGCCAGAGTTCGGCGTCAAAGTGGAAAGCTGGATGAACGAGCGCCGGGAACGCAAAAGTGCCGCCCAGGCCAGTGAGCAAATCATTCCGACGACCAACCTTTCAGACTGATCCACACAAAAAAAAACCGGATGCGCGCCAGGCATCCGGTTTTTTTCTGGATTCAGGCGAACATCGGTCGCTGACCGATTTTCAGCCTCCCGCGCTTACAAACAGTCGCGCACGATTTTGCGCAGGTCGCCGGACTTGGCCCAAGGTGGCCCCTGATACAGCGAAACCCGGCTGCCTTCCTTGTACTTCACGATATCCAGCACTTCGTCGGCCGTGATCACGCTGGGCGCGGTGATGCGGAATCCGTTGGATATCGAAACCTGGGTCGTATTCGATACTTCCTTTTGCCAGGCAGGCAACACGCACGCCGCATACTCTTTTGGCGTCTTCTCGCTGTGCTTGCTGACGTTCGGCTCACCCGGTACCAACGAAGCCGGCAACGAGCACCCGCCCAGCAATGCCAACACGACTCCCCCCATCAACATCCGCATGCTGTTTCCTTTAATTTGAAATAAGAAAATGTAGCTCGCCGTCGTCCCTACAGCCATCCCCAACGATTCAGCGACTGTCATTGATATCGCTTGCCCCGGTTAGTTCCTTGAATTCAGATAATCCATCCATCTTTCGCAGGCGTCATGCTGGCGTTGTGTGACTTGCTCCCATTGCGGCTCGCTGAGTTGATGGGCCGATATCAATTGCATCGTCTCGTTGGTCGCCGCCTCCAGGTCAGCGATCAATTCCTGGGCCATGGCCCTGAAATCATCGATTGTGGTCATTTTACGTCGCCCCCGCAGGAACAATCGGCACTTGAGTAGGACAGCTTATTTTTTCGTTCACTGTAGTTTTCCCGACCAAAGGAGACCTCGCTGACTCAGACGAACACAACATACGGCGCGGTAAACAGGTCTAAAATTTTGGTGTGCAAAGTTCAGGAGGTCATCATGTGGCTTAACAAATCGGAACAGGAACTTCGGCGCGATCTGCAAGGGCTTGCGTCAGATTTGCGCTGGTCGGCCGTCGAGCTGTTGCGCATCGAGCAGCAATTGCGCCTGCTCGGGAGCGAAGTCGACGCGCAAGCCGTTCAAAGACTGTGTTCTTTATTTCAGGGCGATGAAGAAAAACTGTCCGGCTACGCCGAGGAAGTGAAGGCCAAGGTCATTAGCCGCAACAAGGCTCAATAGCGGGAGCGCTGCCATGAACAGACCTCTATTCACGCTGGTCGTCGTACTGACCGCGTTGGCAGGCTGCAGTACCAACTCGATCTACAAGGATCAGCCGCTGGTCGCGAAAGTCGACACCGGCATGACCCAGGAGCAAGTCCGGCAAATCGGCGGCCAGCCACTGGCGGTCAGCGATCGTAGCGTCGAACCCGGTACGTGCTTTGACTACAAACTGACTCATGCCGACCATCAGCAGCCGTACAACGTCAGTTTCGATGGCCGCGGCATGGTCGACCACAAGAGCTTCATGACCTGCGCGGAGTGGAGCCACACGCAGCAAAAGGCCCGGGAACCCTCCCGCCCCAGCGGAGGCGGCGGCTACTAGCGCCCTTAAGGATTTTGCAGGCTGTAGGAGCGAGCTTGCTCGCGATGGACTCAAGCGCGGCGGGTTTAGCCAGGAAACACGCGTTATCGTTAGCGACCATCGCGAGCAAGCTCGCTCCTACAGGGGGGCTTCATTTTCCCGCTGGCCTGGCAGCACGTGCCCTGTAGCCGGGCAGCGATGCGGCAAATGCCAGCGCTTCTTCCCGACTGGCAAACGAGCCAAGTCGGTCACCCTGGGTACATACCCGCCAGGGGCCGTTGTTCACGCTGAGTACGTCATAACCATTCATGTGCATCTTGTTCAACATCGGAACGCTCATAGTCACCTCCTCTCGGGCAGTGATCTCAGGTTGACTTGCCTACCTTACACCCACCCTTGTCCAAAATACCGACCAGACGTCGCCATGGAAATTCCCGAAATCGATTGCACTTTTCCTCGCATTGCCCCCTCGAATTACTCGTAAAGTGCTCAATCGGCCCTGGCCCGAATGCTGCATTTCAATGCCTGCACCATCTCAACCGGCCATTAGGTAATCAATGAAAGTACGCGCAACGATCATCTTCGAGCAGGAAAGGCATGTACTGCTGGTACGCAAGCGAGGAGGACGCTGGACGCTGCCCGGCGGCAAGCTTGAACAGGGTGAAAGCGCAGCCGATGCCGCCGTTCGCGAGCTTCTGGAGGAAACCGGCCTGCGGGTCGACGAGTTGATATACGTGCTGGAACTGGAATCGGGCGGCACCCGACACCACGTATTCGAGGTGTCGGTGCTGAATCTGGAGCAATTGCGGCCGCTGAACGAAATCACCGATTGCATCTGGCACCCGCTTGATGCGCTACACAACCTGAACATCAGCGACACCATGCGCAGTATTGCCAGCACCTTTGTACGCCGCTTGTAGGCCCTAGCCTTTGGCCAACGCCGTCGCAGCCCTGTCGATCAAAGCCGCCACTTCGGCGGGCATCGACGCCAATGACGCGTGGCTGGCATTCAAGGTCAGGATCTCCCGGGCGTTGAGTCGCGCGGCCATCCATTGCTGGTTCTGTGGCGCGATCATCCGGTCTGCGGTCGAAATCTGATACCACGATGGCTTTTTCTTCCAGGCCACCGTGCCAATGGTGTCACCGAAGGTACTCGCCAGCGGCGCTTTCTGGGTGATACCCATGACCAACCCTTCGGTCGCCGGCAGGTCCTGACAGAAGCTTTCGTGGTAGAGCTCAGGCTTGACCCACAGGTATCCGTCGCTGTCGGGAGCCAGGTTGGCCGCCGCCGCTGGCAGATGCCTTTGCGTGATGCCACCGGGGCTTTCACCGGCGTCCGGTGCGAATGCGGCGATGTACACCAGGCCCACCACATTCGGCAAATCACCCGCTTCGGTGATCACTGCGCCGCCATAGGAATGCCCCACCAGCAGCACCGGACCGGGCACCTGGGCGACCATCTTGCGCGTACGCTCGGCATCATCGGCCAGCGAAGTCAGCGGCAACTCGACGGCACGAATGTGCGTGTCACCACGGCTGACCAATTTAACAATGACCTTGTTCCAGTGGGCAGCGCCGCCCCAAAAACCATGGACCAGCACGATCGTGGGTTTATCACTCATCACCATGACTCCGTTTGCCGATGGGGTTGTCTGTCGTTCGCCTCAGCCCTGATCGCCTCCGCCCACGGGCATGACCATGCCGGTGATATAGGACGCGTCGTCGCTGGCCAGAAACAGAATAGCCCCCGCCTGCTCATCCAGGGTGCCGTAGCGTTTCATCAAACTGCTGTCGAGGGTCTGGTCGACGATCTGCTGGTACCAGAGTTTTTCCTGCTCACTCTGCTCGGCACCATTGCGGGGTATGCGTCGCGGCGGTGCTTCGGTGCCGCCAGGCGCCGTGGCGTTGACTCGCACGCCGCGACCGGCGGTTTCGAACGCCAGACAAGCGGTCAAGGCATTGACCCCACCCTTTGCCGCACCGTAGGGCACGCGGTTGAGGCTGCGGGTGGCGATGGAGGAAACGTTGACGATCGCACCGCTGCCCTGCTGCAACATGAACGGCAGCGCGGCATGGCAACACCACAAGGTCGGGAACAGCGAACGGCGAACCTCGGCCTCGATCTGTGACGCTTCATAGTGCTCGAACGGCTTGGCCCAGATCGTCCCGCCGACGTTATTGACCAGCACATCGAGGCGACTGAAGCGCTCGACGGCGGTTTGCATCACCCGACTGCATTCCTCGTATTGCTCAAGGTCGGCGGTCAGGGCCAGTACCTGGGTGGTTGGCGCCAACTGTTGCTGGACTTCGAACACCAGGTCGGAGCGATCCACCAGGATCAGCTTCGCCCCTTCGGCGGCCATACGCTCGGCCACCCGCCGCCCGATACCTTGGGCAGCGCCGGTGATCAGGGCGACTTTTTCGTGAAATCTGTTCATGTGTACCTCATGAAGAAGGTTGCCGTTCAACTGTGGGAGCGAGCTTGCTCGCGAAGAGGTCCTTCCAGTCGACATATCTGGTGACTGCCAGACCGCTATCGCGAGCAAGCTCGCTCCCACAGGGGGTATTTACCAAGCAAGGGAAATCGCCTGCGACTCACGCCGCGCTGGCAGCAAATTTTTCGTAGTAGAAATTCGCCGGTTTGATGCCTTGCTCGCCAATGTACCGGCTGACGGCTTCGACCATCGGCGGCGGGCCGCACAGGTAGACGTCGACGTCGCCATCGTTCAAATGCCTGGGCTCGATGTGCTGGGTCACATAGCCCTTGAGCGGGTGTTGGCTCTCGGGGCTGGCGACGCAGGCGCTGAAGGTGAAGTTGGGGATGCGCGCGGCAAAGGCTTCGAGGCGGTCGAGTTCCACCAGGTCGAAATCGTGGGTCACGCCGTAGATCAGATGCAGCGGGTGATCGCTGCCCTGCTCGGCGATCTTCTCCAGCATCGCGGTGAACGGCGCCAGCCCGGTGCCACCGGCCAGCAGCAACAACGGCCGACGGATGTCGCGCAGGTAGAAGCTGCCCAAGGGACCGGCCAGGCTCATGCAGTCGCCGGCCTTGGCCATGCCGGTGAGGAAGCTGCTCATCAGGCCACCCGGCACGTTGCGGATCAGGAAACTGACCTCACCGTCGCGCTGCAACGAGCTGAACGAATAGGCACGGGTCTGCTCGCTGCCGGGAATCCCCAGGTTCACGTATTGCCCCGGCAGGAACGCCAGTTTGCTCAGGGATTCGCCCTTGATCGACAGCGCGATAGTGCTGTCGGACAGTTGGCGCACGGCACTGATGGTCGCGTCGTAACTAGCCTGACGGGTGCGGCAAACCTCGGAGGACGTCGGCACCCGCACCACGCAATCGCTCTGGGCACGCATCTGGCAGGTCAGGACAAAACCCTGCTCGGCCTCTTCAGGGCTGAGGGCGTCTTCGATGTACTCCTCGCCCAGATCGTAGGTGCCGGCTTCGGCAAAACACTTGCAGGTACCGCAAGCACCGTCGCGGCAGTCCAGCGGGATGTTGATGCCCTGGCGGTACGCGGCATCGGCCACGGTTTCGCCGACGTTGGCGTCGATGAACCGGGTGACGCCGTCTTCAAAATTGAACGCAATGGAATGGGTCATGACGGCAGTCTCACAAGTGGTAGACATCGATGACCTGGCGAACGTAATCGTTCTTCAGAATCACTTTCTTGGCCAGGATCAGCAGGTTTTCACCGCGCACGTCGAGGGTGTAGAAACTGCTGCCGAAATAGCTGTCGACGGTCTTGTAGCGAAAACTCAGGGTGTGCCAGTTGAAGCGCACCTTGCACAGTCCGTCGGCCTGTTCGAGCAGCTCGATGTTGCTGATGTTGTGGGAGGTGCGGGTGTCCGGCACGCTGGCGCTGGAGCGCTCGGTCTTGATGCGGAAGACGCGGTCTTCAAGGCCCGTGCGGTTGCCGTACCAGATCAGCGAGATTTCCCGCTGCGGGTCTTCGGTCAATTCGTCGTTGTCGTCCCAGGACGGCATCCAGAATGTCGCGTCGGGGGCGTACAGCTCCAGCCACTCGTCCCACTGGCGGTCGTCGAGGTAGCGCGCCTCGCGGTAGAGGAAGTCGCGCACGGCATCGTAAGAAATGGTCATTGCACGTCCTCCACGGCGATCAGCTTCGACTGTTCGGCAGCCAATGCCTTGAGCATGGTCTGCTGCCAGTACTTGTGTTGCAGCACGAACAGGCCTTCGTCCTCGGTGCGCACGCCGCTGAGCAGCGGATGCAGGTCGATTTCTTTTGCAGCCTCGTCAGCACCTTCAATCCAGTGCTCGGCGCCACGGGACATGTCGTTCCAGGTGGTGACGCTGCCCTGGTAGCTGGTCTGACAGGAGCGGAACTCTTCCAGATCGTCGGGCGTTGCCATGCCGCTGACGTTGAAGAAATCCTCGTACTGGCGAATCCGGCTCGAACGGGCGTGGTCGCTCTCGCCTTTGGGGGCGATGCAGTAGATGGTGATTTCCGTGCGGTTGACCGAGATCGGCCGGGCAATGCGAATCTGCGAGCTGAACTGGTCCATCAGGTACACGTTCGGGTACAGGCACAGGTTGCGCGAGTTCTCGATCATCCAGTCGGCGCGGGCCTTGCCGAAGTCTTGCGCCAGCTCATCGCGGCGCTCGTACAGTGGACGGTCCTCGGGGTTGGCCCAACGGGTCCAGAGCAGCATGTGGCCCTTGTCGAAGGAATAGAAACCGCCGCCCTGCTTGGCCCAGCTGCCGGCGCTCATGGTCGGGTTGGTGTCGCCGGCTTCGCGCTGCTTGCGCTGGTTCTGGGTGGCCGCGTAGTTCCAGTGCACGGAGCTGACGTGGTAGCCATCGGCGCCGTTCTCGGCGGTGAGTTTCCAGTTGCCTTCGTAGATGTAGCTGGAGGAGCCACGCAGCACCTCCAGGCCATCGGCGGACTGGTCGACGATCATGTCGATGATCTTCGCCGACTCGCCCAGGTGTTCGACCAGTGGCAGCACATCGGCTTTCAGGCTGCCGAACAGGAAGCCACGATAGGACTCGAACCGCGCAACCTTGGTCAGGTCGTGGGAGCCTTCGCAGTTGAAACTCGACGGGTATCCGGCGTTGGCCGGGTCCTTGACCTTGAGCAGCTTGCCGGAGTTGTTGAAAGTCCAGCCGTGGAACGGGCAGGTGTAGGAGCTCTTGTTGCCGGACTTGTGTCGGCACAGGGTCGCGCCGCGATGGCTGCAGGCGTTGATAAAGGCGTTGAGCACACCGTCCTTGTTGCGCGCGATGAAGATCGACTGGCGCCCCATGGTAGTGGTGTAGAAATCGTTGATGTTGGGGATCTGGCTTTCGTGGGCCAGATACAGCCAGTTGCCTTCGAAGATGTGTTCCATCTCCAGATCGAACAACCGGGGGTCGGTGAACATCTCGCGCTTGCAGCGATAGAGGCCTTGCTCGGGATCGTCTTCAAGCAGGGAATGCAAATATTCGGGTCGCAGGGTCATGGCCGCCGCCTCCATTGTTATTGTTCAGGCAGGGGTCATGCTAGGACGGGGGGTCAGGCTGGAATATCCGCGGGGTGCAGACCTTTATCCGTTTTGTGCAGTGTGTTTTTTGTAGGAGCGAGCTTGCTCGCGAAAAACCTGAGAGCACTGCGGGGTGTCAGGTTCCCCGCGTCATCGTTGACCTCCATCGCGAGCAGGCTCGCTCCTACAGTAGATCGGGTACATCCGCGAGCGACTGGTCGACTACAAGGCCGCCATTGCTGGCGCCTCAATGCCGGCGCTTGAGGGTATCGGACGGCAATTCGCCGAACTGCTTGCGGTAGCTGTCGGAGAACCGGCCCAGGTGCAGGAAGCCGTAATCCATTGCCACTTCGGTGACGTTGCGCACGTTGCAGGTCGGATCGCTGAGGCAGGCGTTGATGCGTTCCAGGCGTTTCTGGCGTAGATAGTTTTTCGGCGTGAGGCCGGCATTTCGCTCGAACAATCCGTACAACGAGCGCAGGCTCATGTGGGCCTGGCGCGCCAGCTCTTCGCTGTCGATGTCCTGTTTGAGGTTATTGGCGATGTAGTCGGCAATCGCCTCGAACGTGGCCGTCTGCGAGCCCAGTTCGAGGCGGCTGACGTTGGTTTTCATCAAGCTGAGCATCTTGCTGACGATGATCTGCGTGTAATGCTCCTGGACCCTGGGGATCTGCTCGGTGGATTCGGCCTCCTGGCAGATCATCGCCAACAGGTTGACGAAGCCTTCCAGTTCATCGAGCTGATAACGGTTTTCCAGAAACCGCACGCCCTGCCCCGGATAGCGCCAGCGCTGCTCATCGCAGACCGATTCAAACAAGCGGGTCGGGACTTTGAGGATGAATTTTTCGCAATCGGCGGAGTACGTCAGGTCCACCGGATCGTCAGGATTGATCAGCAGCAATTCGCCGGGAGCGAAGTAATGTTCCTGGCCGTGGCCACGCCACAGGCAATTGCCGCGCAGCAGCACTTGCAGGTGATAGATGCTGTCCAGCGCACCGGACGTCACCCGCACAC
The DNA here is from genome assembly GCF_002236115.1 of Pseudomonas jessenii. GTDB lineage: Bacteria > Pseudomonadota > Gammaproteobacteria > Pseudomonadales > Pseudomonadaceae > Aquipseudomonas > Aquipseudomonas jessenii. Next base: position 312,609 of record NZ_NIWT01000008.1, read on the forward strand.
TGGCACCGTAGCTGATGCGGCACAGGTCGAGGCTGGCGAACTTGCGATGGTCGAGACTGGCCAGCGGGCTGCCGGCACGGGGCATGAGAATGCAGTGGTTACCGACGTGCTGATTGACGTAGCCCGACACCGCATAGGGGTCGGCATGGTCGAATACTCTGCTGCGCTGACTCAACAGTTGAGCTTGCATCATCGGGTCACTCTCGTTGTTGTTATAGGTTGCGTCGGGGCATTCTAGAACACTGCATCAGTCCCTTGAAATTTTCCAGACAGTTAGTCGAAACCCTTGTGGGAGCGAGCTTGCTCGCGATGACGGAGTGCCAGTCAACATGGATGTTGAATGTAAAACCGCTATCGCGAGCAAGCTCGCTCCCACAGAGTGGTGATCCCACAGGGTCGTGCTATCAGTCTTCCAGTGCGCGAACCCGCTCGTGGCGCTGCTGTTCTTCAGGCTGGGCCGAGGACTGCAGGGTGAAATCGAAGTCGATTTCGGCAAAGCGACCGCTCACACCATGGGCCGCCGCACGCTGCTGATCGTCGCTGAAGGTGATTTTGGCGATCAGTTCGTCACGGGTGGCGTAGGCGAAATCGTCGTGCAGGTATTGATCGCCGTCGAGGTTGATCTGGGTGGTCAGGTGGCGATGATCCGGCGCGGAAATGAAGAAGTGCACGTGCGCCGGACGCTGGCCATGACGACCCAGTTGATCGAGCAGTTGCTGGGTCGGACCGTCCGGTGGGCAGCCATAGCCCGACGGCACGATGCTGCGGAAACGATAGCGGCCTTCGGCGTCGGTCACGATGCGGCGACGCAGGTTGAATTCCGATTGCGTGGTGTCGAAGTACGAGTAGGTGCCACCGGTGTTGGCGTGCCAGACATCCACCACGGCACCGGCCAGGGGTTCGCCAGCGGTGTTGAACACGCGGCCTTGCATGAACAGGGTCACACCCGGATCGACGCCGTCGTCCAGACGCGCTTCGCCTTGCGACAGCGGCGCACCCGCCACGTACAGCGGGCCTTCGATGGTGCGCGGGGTGCCACCGGACTTGCCGGCCTGCTCGTCTTCGGCGTCCATCAGCAGGTCGAGGTAGTGCTCCAGACCGAGACCGGCCACCACCAGCCCGGCTTCCTGGCGAGCGCCCAGCACGTTGAGGTAGTTGACGGCTTTCCAGAACTCTTCCGGGGTCACGGCCAGGTCTTCGATGATGTTCACCGAATCACGCAGGATGCGGTACACCAGCGCTTTGGTCCGTGGGTTGCCGGCGTCGTTGAGCAGGCCGCTGGCCTCTTCGAGAAATTTCTGGACTTCGGCAGTGTGGGAAATCTTGACGTTCATTTTGAAGGGTTCCTCATCTTGTAATTATTAGCGTAGCGCGCTGAACAGGCTGGGCTCAGCGGTCATCGTCACGGATGGAAGAAGGATGCCGGCACATCGCGTCGATTTCGATGGCCATGTACGGGAACAGCGGTAATTGCATCAGCAGGTCATGCAGTTCCTGAACGCTGTCGACATCGAACACGCTGTAGTTGGCGTAGTGCCCGGCGATGCGCCACAGGTGGCGCCACTTGCCCTGCTCTTGCAGGCGCTGGGCCAGGGCTTTCTCGTCAGCCTTGAGTTTGGCTGCCGCTTCGGGATTCATGTCGACCGGCAGATTCACGGTCATTTTTACGTGGAACAGCATAATGCTCTCCTCAGGCTTGATGAATGGCGGTGGATGTCTTGTCGCGGCGGAAGAACGCCAGGCGCTCTTCATCCAGGCTCAGGCCCAGGCCCGGCGTTTTCGGCACGTGCAGTTCAAAATCGCGATACACCAGCGGTTCGCTGAGAATGTCTTCGGTCAGCAGCAACGGGCCGAACAGTTCGGTGTCCCACGCCAGCTTGTTCAGGGTGACGAAGGCATGGGCCGAGGCCATGGTGCCCAGGCCACCTTCAAGCATAGTGCCGCCGTACAGGGCAATACCGGCCGCTTCAGCGATCGAGGCGGTGCGCAATACGGCACGTGGGCCACCGTTCTTGGCGATTTTCAGGGCGAACACCGAAGCCGCGCCTTCGCGGGCCAGGTTGAACGCATCTTCCACGCATTCGATGGATTCGTCGGCCATGATCGGCGCCGGGCTCATGGCGTTGAGGCGAGCCATGCCGGCGCGGTTGTTGCGCGAGATCGGCTGTTCGATCAGGTCGATGCCGTTGGTGCCGAGGATCCGGCAGGCCCGCAGCGCCACCGCTTCGTCCCAGGCCTGATTGACGTCGACCCGCACGCTGGCGCGGTCACCCAGGGCCTTCTTGATGGCGATGACGTGGGCCAGGTCGCGGTTGACCTCCCCGGCGCCAATCTTCAGTTTGAAGATACGGTGGCGACGCAGGTCGAGCATTTTTTCCGCTTCGGCGATGTCCTTCTCGGTGTCGCCGCTGGCCAGGGTCCAGGCCACGGGCAGCGCGTCGCGAACACGGCCGCCAAGCAATTCGCTGACCGGCAGGCCGAGGCGTTTGCCCAAGGCATCGAGCAGTGCGGTTTCAATACCGGATTTGGCGAAGGTGTTGCCGCGAATGCTGCGCTCCAGGCGCAACATGGCAGCGTTGACGTTGTTGCTGTCCTGGCCGATCAACAGTGGCGCGAAGTGCGCGTCGATGTTGGTCTTGATGCTGTCCGGGCTTTCATTGCCGTAAGCCAGACCACCGATGGTGGTGGATTCGCCGATGCCTTCGATGCCGTCGGCGCAACGCACGCGGATGATCACCAGGGTCTGGTTCTGCATGGTGTGCATCGCCAGCTTGTGCGGGCGGATGGTCGGCAGATCGACGATGATCGTCTCGATCGACTCAATGGCTGTTGCAAGCATTTCGATACCCGTCAGGTTCTTGAAGTTCTGGAATCGATTCTCGTACGGCTTTTTTCCTGAAGCCAATATAGAATTGGTCTGACTTGATACCTTAAAGGTATGCAACTGATTGACTGGAGGCCCCATGGAACTGCGGCACCTGCGTTACTTCCAGGTATTGGCTCAAACCCTCAACTTCACCCGCGCGGCCGAGTTGCTGCACATCGCCCAGCCGCCCTTGAGTCGGCAGATCCAGCAACTGGAGGACGAACTGGGGGTGATGCTGCTCGAGCGCGGCCGACCGCTGAAGTTGACCGACGCCGGGCGGTTTTTCCACGAGCACTCCACCGCCCTGCTCGAACAACTGAACAAAGTCTGCGACAACACCCGGCGCATCGGGTTGGGTGAGAAAACCTGGCTGGGTATCGGCTTTGCACCGTCGACACTGTATGGCGTGCTGCCGGAACTGATCCGCCGGTTACGCAGTGGCGAGCCGCTGGAGCTGGAGCTGGGGCTTTCTGAAATGACCACCCTGCAACAGGTGCAGGCGTTGAAGACCGGGCGCATCGATATCGGTTTCGGTCGAATCCGTATCGACGACCCGGCCATCGTCCAGACCGTGCTCACCGAAGACCGCCTGGTCGCCGCCCTGCCCGCCGGGCATCCGTTGCTCGCAGGGCCCATCAGTTTGCGGGAACTGGCCAAGGAACCCTTTGTGCTGTACCCCGGCAATCCAAGGCCGAGTTACGCCGACCATGTGATTGCCCTGTTCGAGTCCTACGGCGTGAGCATCCACGTCGCGCAATGGACCAACGAGCTGCAAACGGCGATCGGGTTGGTGGGGGCGGGAATCGGCGTCACGCTGGTACCGGCTTCGGTGCAGTTGCTGCACCGCGACGACATCGGCTTCACCCCGCTGCTGGAAGACAACGCCACCTCGCCGATCATTCTCAGCCGACGGGTGGGCGATGTATCGCCGGGGTTGAACCATTGTTTGCGGATGATTGATGAGCTGCTGCCAGCTACTTGAGGCAATGAATACCTGTGGGGACGGGGCTTGTCGGAACGCCGCACCGCCCCGTTGGGCTGCGTAGCGGCCCTATCTGCAGGTTTTCTAACGGGTGTTCCCGCCCCAGATCCAGTTCCAGAATCCCGGCAATTCGACCGGCTGCGAACCGTCACGCACGGTGCGCGCCATGGCCGCCCGCTGTAACGCAGCCTGATCGTCGTAAAACGGCTTGTCGGCGGTTTTCACCCCGGTCTCCCGGGCGCTGTCGAGCAGAATCTGCAGGTATTCGCGGGTATGCCGGGCGGTATAGCGGTTGAGGTCGTGGAAGGTCACCACCACCGGAATCACGCCATCGACCACCGGCAACTCGCCGCGGGCAATGCGTTCGCGAACTTCGGACATCGAGCGCAGCATGTGCGACCGGCGCCGGGGGCTGGCGTTGAAGCCCCAGATCTTGCCGTCATTGGCGCTCAAGTCGGTGAGCAGTACATGCAGGCCATGCCGCTGATAAGCGGCGAAGGTGCGTTTGTCGTAGTTCCAGAATGGCGGGCGCAACAGGGTTGGCGCAGCGCCGGTAATCGCAGCGATGTCGGCGCTGCCATCGGTGAGGGCCTGCTCCAACACGGGTGGGTCAAGGGAACGATGATTGGTGTGCCGGGGTGTTGCCGTGTGGAAGCCCAGGATATGACCTTCGGCATGTTCACGACGCATGATGTCCCGGCCCAATTCGCTGCCGCCGGCTCGCGGAGCGCGGGTTTGCACGAAGAACACGGCTTTGATGTCCGATTGCAGCGGGTTTTGCGCCAGGCTCTCCAATACAGTGACGGTCGGATTCCACCAACTCGATGCACTGGGGCCGTCATCGAAGGTCAGCAGAAACCGGATGGGGGGTTGCGCCTGCAAACGCTGCTCGGTCCGCGGAGTCATTTCGATGGGTGCGGCGATACAGCCGAACAAACCCACTGCCAGGGCGCACACCGTTAAACACTTGAACAATCGTTTCATCTTTTGCCTTGGGCCAGACCATCACGGTCGATACTTCAATGGGCAAGGATCCTTCGCCCGCTCATCCGTCGTCGGCCCGCATCGAGACGACGGGCCGAGGTTGGATAGGGTACACAGGGTTTGGTTCCGGTGCTTGCCAGGCCCGTTTCGCCACGAGCAACTAAACTCAAAGCTTCGGTCGGAGCGTCTTAACCGGAGTGTCAGGCCATGTGCGGACGACTGTCGCAATACCGTGGAATCCACGACTTCGTAGCGGTGCTGAGCATCCCCGACGCGCTGATCAATCGCGTCGGCAACGAACCCCTGGGGCACTATAACGCCGCCCCCACCACGCAACTCGCCCTGCTGCACCTGGAGAATGAGCGGCTGCACGCCGATGCCGTGCGTTGGGGTTGGCGACCGCACTGGGCGACGGATCGCGTGGAGCCGGTCAATGCCCGGGTCGAGAAAGTCGCCCACGGCCCGTACTTTCGGGCGATCTGGCCCCATCGCGCGATCTGCCCTATTGATAACTGGTTCGAATGGGTCGACACCGGCGAGGCCAACAAACAACCGTGGCTGATCCGGCGACGGGACCGCGCCCCGGTTTTCTGCGCGGCCATCGGCCAGTACCCCATCGGCGGAGCGCCCCACAGGGAGCACGACGGTTTCGTCATTCTGACGGCCGACAGCGCGGGCGGCATGCTTGACGTGCATGACCGCCGACCGGTGGTGTTCTCGCCCGAACTGGCGCGGGAATGGCTGGACCCGGCCACGCCCAAGGAGCGAGCCGAGGAAATGGCGTTATCCCAGGGCGAGGCCAGCGATGTATTCGAGTGGTACAAGGTCGACAGGGCCGTTGGCAACGTCAGGAACCAGGGCGCCACGCTGATCAAGGAAGTCCCATGAACTGATCAACAGCTGTAGGAGCGAGCTTGCTCGCGATGGACTCAAGAGCGCCGCGTTTAGCCAGTAAACACGCGCAATCGTTAACGACCATCGCGAGCAAGCTCGCTCCTACAGCAGCATTACGCTCAATGGCGGGGCTTCGTTGTATTCCCGTGCCGCTCAGAACTTGCGGTCAGGCTCTGACAGTTCCTTACCGTCGTCAGGATGCTTCCAGTCCGGTACCGAACGTTTCTGCTGCTCAATCTCTTCTTCCGTGGGTTCGTCTTCATCTTCTTCCGGGTCCGGTTGCTTGGGTTCATTGGCCATGTTCACCTCTCTTCCTGAAGGGATCGGTCATCAACTTAAGCTTAGATCAGTTCCCCTGCCCCGCTCAGAGCCACCAGCGCAGCAAAAAGAAGAAGCCCATGCTCAACAGCATGCTGAGCAACGTATTGCGCGTGTAGAGCACCAGCCCGACCGCCACCAGCGAGCTGATCAGATAGGGATTGTCCCAGTGCAGATTCAGCTGTTTTTCCGGCATGAACACAATCGGCCCGCAGATGGCGGTCAACATGCCCGGTACGGCAAACCCGAGGAACTGCCGGGCATTGCTGCTCAAGCGTAGCGGCAGTCGCGGTTCCAGAAAAACATAGCGGTTGAGGAACACCAACACGCCCATTCCGATAATCACTGCCCAGACCATCATGTGCGTCCACCGTAGAATTTATTGCAGACAAACCCGGCGGTCATGCCCGCCAGCCCCGACAGCACCAGCGCCGAGCCCCATTGCCAGTAGCTGAACAGCACCGAGCAGAACAGCGACACCGCCACGCACACCACGGTCGGCACATTGCGCACCACCGGGGTGATCAGGGCGATGAAGGTCGCCGCGATGGAGAAATCCAGGCCCAGGTGTTCAAGACCGGGAATGCTGCTGCCGAGCACAATGCCCGCCAGGGTGAACAGGTTCCAGGCGATGTAGAACGTCAGGCCCACGCCCAGGGCGAACCAGCGGTTGAACTGCTGTTTGTCGTGCTGGCTGGTCAGGGCGAACAACTCATCGGTGAGCAAGAACCCCAGGCCCGCGCGCCAGCGCCCCGGCAATGGCGAAATCACCGAGCGCATGCTCATCCCGTAGAGCAAATGCTGGGAGGTCAGCAGCAGTGTGGTCAGCAAGATCGAAAAAATCCCGGCACCGCCCTTGAGCATGCCGATGGCCACCAGTTGCGCGGCACCGGCAAACACAATGCTCGACAGGCCCTGGCCTTGCAGGGGCGTGAGGTTGGCTTCGATGGCCATGGAACCGGCCAGCAAGCCCCAGGGCGCGGTGGCCAGGGACAACGGCATGATCGCCGCTGCGCCGCGCAAAAAGGCACTGCGCGGCATGATTGAGTTGGACATAACGTTCTACAGACAGGGATAGACCCCAGACTGTGCCAGCAGTCGCGGCCGAAGGCTTGAACAATCTTGCTCACTGATACTTGGCGTGCCATTCATCGGCTGCCCGCTTGATTCGCCAAAGTGCTAGCAACATGATGGCCCTGCATTTTCATCGGGGCAGGCCCTTCATGAGTTCAGTGGAAACCGACAGCGACGTTTATAAAACCCTGCTTGAATCGACCCGGGCGATTCCCTGGCGCATCGACTGGAAAACCATGACGTTCAGCTACATCGGGCCACAGATCGAAGAACTGCTGGGCTGGAAACAGCACAGCTGGGCGTCGGTCAATGACTGGGTCGAGCGCATGCATCCGGATGACCGCGACTACGTGATGGACTTCTGCGTCTCGCAATCGCGCGCCGGTATCGATCACGAGGCCGACTATCGCGCACTCACCGAAAGCGGTGAGTACGTCTGGATCCGCGATGTGGTGCATGTGGTGCGCAAGGACGGCGAAGTCGAGGCGCTGGTAGGTTTCATGTTCGATATCAGCGAGCGCAAGAAAACCGAAGAGCACCTGATCCGCCTGCAAAAGCAGCTTGAAGAGTATTCCTTCCAGGACGGCCTGACCGGCATCGCCAACCGGCGCATGTTCGACACCGTGCTGGAGCGCGAGTGGAACAATGCCCAGCGCACCGGCTTGCCGTTGTCGGTGATCGTGCTGGATATCGACTACTTCAAGCAGTACAACGACCATTACGGCCACATCAAGGGCGACGAATGCCTGCGCCGCGTTGCGCAAACCTTGTCCCTGGCGGCGAACCGGCCACGGGATTTCATTGCGCGGATCGGCGGTGAAGAGTTTGTCTGGCTGCTGCCGGAAACCGATGCCGAGTCAGCGCGGCTGGTGGCGCACAAGTGCCTGCACCTGATTCGTCAGCAGCAGATCCCCCATGAATTCTCGAACGTGTCGAAGCTGCTGAGTATCAGCCTCGGCGTCGGCACCACCCTGGCGTCGATGCACGCGACGGCCCTGGAATTTGTCGAACAGGTCGATCATCTGCTGTACAAGGCCAAGCACAATGGCCGAATGCGCGCCGAGTACGCTGATTTTCGTGATTGACAAACGGCGCGCCGGCTTTTAAAACTGGACGCCTCACTCAGGGTGTAAGCAAGTATGTCCGCAACCTTCAATCTCGACTCTTCCGTCATTGGCTTGATTGCCAAGGCGCAAGGTTGCGTTGCGCACGCCCTCAAATCGAAGAAACAGTCGCTCATGTGACCGGGGCGCGCTGTCCCGTCAGATGAGCTGACAGGACATTGAGCGCGACGGACCACCCTCCCCTTGCTTACTCTCCTTCCATGCCCCTGACGGTGACGAAATCGGTCAACCATCAGGAGAAAGTGCATGTCAGCGTTTCAAGGTATCTGGGTTCCACTGGTCACACCATTCCACAACGGCGCCATCGATTTTGTCGGCTTGCGCCGGCTGGTCAGCCATCTGCTGGAAAAAGGTGTCGACGGTCTCATCGTTTGCGGCACCACCGGCGAACCGGCCGCGATGGGCAAGCATGAGCAACTGGCGGTGCTTGATGCGGTGCTGGAACTGGCGCCGGCGCAACAGGTGGTCATGGGCCTGGCCGGTAACAACCTGACCGAGTTGTTGCAGTTCCAGAGCGAGATCCTCAAGCGCCCGGTGGCTGGCCTGCTGGTGCCGGCACCGTATTACATCCGCCCTTCTCAGGCCGGCCTCGAAGCGTTTTTCCGCACGGTCGCCGATGCCTCCAGCGTACCGCTGATTCTCTACGACATCCCATACCGTACCGGCGTGGCCTTCGAACAGGCGACCCTGCTCAACATCGTCGCCCACGAGCGGATCGTCGCCATCAAGGATTGCGGCGGTAATTTTTCCAACACCCTCGCCTTGCTCAACAGCGGCCTTGTCGACGTGCTGTGCGGCGAAGACAACCAGATCTTCAATGCCCTGTGCCTGGGCGCCAAAGGTGCGATTGCCGCGTCGGCGCATGTCCGTCCCGAACTGTTCGTACAACTACACCGACAGATCCGCGACAACCAATTGGCCGAGGGCCGCGCCACGTTTTTCCGTTTGCTGCCGCTGATCAACAGCCTGTTCCTGGAGCCCAACCCGGCCCCGGTGAAAACCGCGCTGGCCCTGCAAGGCTTGATCGGTGACGAACTGCGCGCGCCCATGCAACGCAGCAGTGAACCGATGACCGAGCGTTTGAAGGGTGTGCTCAGCACATTGGGCCGCGACAATCGATAGAGCACCGGCCCGCGGCCCGAGTAACATGGAGCGATTCGTTCAGCCTTCAGGGGCACCGACATGCTGTACCGAATCGCCGCCGACGGGCTGATGCTGTTTCACTTGCTGTTCATCGTATTTGTGTTGTTCGGCGGGTTGCTGGTGCTCAAATGGCGCCACCTGATCTGGTGGCACCCGCCGGCCGCGCTGTGGGGTATGGCGGTGGAGTTCTTCCACCTGCCCTGCCCGCTGACCGACTGGGAAAACCGCATGCGCCATGAAGCCGGGCAAACCGGCTATGGCGGAGGATTCATCGAGCACTACATTTGGCCGGTGATTTACCCGGCGGGGCTGACGCCCGGCATTCAGTTGGGATTGGGCGCCGTGGTGTTGCTGATCAACGTGCTGATCTATCTTCGGTTGATCAAGCGATGGGCTGCCTGATCTTCAACCAGCCCGACGTTCAGTTGGCAATCACGCTCATGTTCCGCCCACTGGCCTTGGCCACGTACAGCGCCTTGTCTGCCGCACCAATCAGGTCTTCGGGGCGGACCTGGGACGCGGCATTGCTGGCACAGACGCCGACACTGACGGTCACGATGCCTTCCGGGCTGTCACTGTGGGCAATGTCGGCCTGCAGTACCGCACGGCGGATTTTCTCCGCCACCAGAAATGCCCCCACGTAGTCGCTGCCGGGCAGCACCACGGCAAACTCTTCGCCACCATAGCGGGCGGCCAGGTCACCGGGACGCTTGATGCTGTTCGTGATGATCGCACTGACCTTGCGCAAACACTCGTCACCGGCCAGGTGGCCGTAGCAGTCGTTGAACGGTTTGAAATGGTCGACATCAATCATCAACAGCGCCAATTCGGACTGGCTGCGTCGGGCACGCCCCATTTCGGCATCGATGAAAGCGTCGAGCTGACGGCGGTTGGCCAGTCCCGTCAGCGCGTCCTTGAGGGCCAGGCCTTCGAGGTTGCGATTGACCTCCAGGAGCTTGTCCTGGGTGTCCAGCAACTCGACCTGCACCAGATTCTGCTGCCTCATCAGCTTGATAAGCCGAAACCCCAGTACCCCGAGAAAACTCAGCAACAGCGCGACGATACCGGCGCTGAGCAGCGTCTCCTTGCGCCAGCTGCCGAGCACTTCATCCTTGTTCACCGCGGTAAAAACGATCAGCGGATAACCCTCGACCCGGCGATAGCCCGTCACCCGCTCGACACCGTCAACGATCGACCTGAGCGTGGCCGTACCCGCGTCGCCCTTGGGCAACAACTCGTTGAACAACGGGCTCTTGGCGAGGCTGGAACCGATCTCCGCTTCCTTGAAGGGCCTGCGAATGACAATGCGGGCATTGTCGCCGATCAGGTTGATCACGCCGTTACTGCCCATGTCGATGCTGTCGTAGAGCTGCAGGAAATGGCTGAGGTAAATCGTCGCCACCGCCACCCCGGCAAAGCTGCCGTCGGGATGATTGAACCGGCGCGAAACCGTCATGATCCATTCACCGCTCGAACGGCTCTTGATCGACGGCCCGATGTGCGGCCCACGGCTGGGGTTATCGCGATGGAAGGTAAAGTATTCGCGGTCGGAATTGTTGACGCCGGTTTGGCCGGCGCCGTTGGAATTGGCGATCCATTGCCCTTTTTCGTCGAAAACGAACACGCCATGGAGCTGACTCAACTCACTGCGCTGGGCATTGAGCAATGCCGGCAGCCGGGATTGATCCACACCCTCGTGCTCCAGCCGATCGACCAGGGTGAACAACAGTGTGTCGGCCTGCTTGATCGTTGCCTGCGCTTGCGATGCCAAGGTCTGCGCAAGGTTGGACATCGTCACTTCCTTGTCATGCAGGTAGTACTGGCGCGAGCTCCAGGCTTCCCAGATCACGATAGCCACCATCGACAGGCACACTGCGAGCAGCAGGATCACCGCCGAGCGAACCTTGAGCCGGGGCACCGCTGGCCGGAGCATTTCAATATGATCGTTGATCGATGGATGTACCATGCTGCTCCCTGATTGTCTGTGACAGGGCGATTCTTCCTGATCGCCTCTTTTGCTGACTATGCCTGATACAGGCTCGCAATGATGTTAGCGCGACGCCTGCTTTACCGCCTCCAGCCACGCCGGATCCAGCCGCGTCTGTTCGGTGTCGATGCCCAGCGCTTGCATTCGTTCCTTGTGCTGATCCATTTCGCGGAGAAACTGGCCGTGGTCGCTGGAGTTGCCATCGAGTTGATGCATCTGGTTCAACCCCAAATGGTAGAAACGCAACAGCTTCATCGCAACCGGATCGCCCTTTTCCACGGCCGTCGTTACATGATGCATGACATTGGTAACGCTCATCAGGCTGCGCTTGAGTTGCCAACTGTAGACCGCCGGCGCCATCCATTCCTGGCGCCAGAACACCTTGCGCATCAACGCTGCCATCGCCAGCACCGCAACGAACACGCCACCGGCATTGAAGCGCAGATTGTCGCCTCCCGGCGTGCCGAACAGAGCCACCGCCGCCGTGGACAGCACCATCGCCAGCGCCAGAAAGATCAGGGCAATGATGATCGTGCTGCGCCGTGTCTGTTGCCGGTAGGTCTGGGCGTTCATCGGCTGGATTTCGAACATTGCGTCGGGTTTCCTGAGCTTCAATGGTAAAAAGGGGTTTGAGGCAAAAAGACTGCGGGCCATTATCGCCTCTGCGCGGGATTTAGCTATGCTGGGGCCCCTTTTCATCTTTTCATCGTCAAGCGGGGACATGGCGAGACTGCGCAGTTCGTGCCATCTTCTTTCATGAGTACACATTATTCGGATGCCATTCGTTGTTGTTGTGTGAATGACATCGTTTTAAGGATCATTGAATGACCCAACGCCAAGTTATCAACGCCTCCGTCAGTCCCAAAGGCAGCCTGGAAACACTCTCGCAACGGGAAGTCCAGCAACTGAGCGAAGCCGGTTCCGGCAGCACCTACACCCTCTTCCGCCAGTGCGCCCTGGCCATCCTCAACACCGGCGCCCATGTCGACAACGCCAAGACCATCCTTGAAGCCTACAAGGATTTTGAAATCCGCATTCACCAGCAGGACCGTGGCGTGCGCCTGGAACTTCTGAACGCCCCGGCCGACGCCTTCGTCGACGGTGAAATGATCGCCAGCACCCGGGAAATGCTGTTCAGCGCCCTGCGTGACATCGTCTACACCGAAAACGAACTCGACAGCCAACGCATCGACCTGAGCAGCTCCCAGGGCATCAGCGATTACGTCTTCCACCTGCTGCGCAACGCCCGCACCCTGCGCCCTGGCGTCGAGCCGAAGATCGTGGTGTGTTGGGGCGGGCACTCGATCAACACCGAAGAATACAAATACACCAAGAAAGTCGGCCACGAACTGGGCCTGCGCAGCCTGGACATCTGCACCGGTTGCGGCCCCGGCGTGATGAAAGGCCCGATGAAAGGCGCCACCATCGCCCACGCCAAGCAACGCATCCACGGCGGCCGCTACCTGGGCCTGACCGAACCCGGAATCATCGCCGCCGAGGCGCCGAACCCGATCGTCAACGAACTGGTGATCCTGCCGGACATCGAAAAACGCCTGGAAGCCTTCGTCCGCGTCGGCCACGGCATCATCATCTTCCCGGGCGGCGCCGGTACGGCCGAAGAGTTCCTGTACCTGCTGGGCATCCTGATGCACCCGGGCAATGAAGGCCTGCCCTTCCCGGTCATCCTCACCGGGCCGAAACACGCCGCACCGTACCTGGAACAACTGGACGCATTCGTCGGTGCGACCCTGGGCGAAACCGCCAAGCAGCACTACCAGATCATCATCGATGACCCGGCCGAAGTGGCGCGGCAGATGACCCAGGGTCTCAAGGCGGTCAAGCAGTTCCGCCGCGAGCGCAACGACGCGTTCCACTTCAACTGGCTGCTGAAAATCGACGAAGGCTTCCAGCGCCCGTTCGACCCGACCCACGAAAACATGGCCAACCTGAAACTGAGCCTCGACCTGCCGTCCCACGAACTGGCAGCGAACCTGCGCCGCGCGTTCTCCGGCATCGTCGCCGGCAACGTCAAGGACAAGGGCATCCGCCTGATCGAAGAACACGGGCCGTACCAGATCCGTGGCGACGCGGCGATCATGCAACCGCTGGACCTGCTGCTCAAAGCCTTCGTCGCCCAGCACCGGATGAAACTGCCGGGCGGCGCGGCGTATGTGCCGTGTTACCGGGTGGTGGCATAACCCTTTCGGTGTAATAACGCCGACATGAGCTTTACCGTCGCGAGCCGCAGTGAAAGCTGCGGTTCGCGGCACTCTATGGAAAGAAAAAAATGCGCCAACGTAATTCCGCCAGACTGCTGGTGATCAATCCCTCGCAACAGGTTCTGCTGTTTCACTTCCAACACAAAAACGATGCCCTCGCTGGCCAAAGCCACTGGGCGACACCCGGTGGGGGGCTTGAGCAGGGTGAATCCTTTGAGGTTGCGGCGGTTCGTGAACTGTTTGAAGAGACGGGTTTACGCATCGACACGGTGGGTCCGAGCGTTGCAGAACGCAGTTTTCCGATGATGCTGCCAAGCGGCGAAACGGTGTTGTCCGTTGAGCGCTATTTCGTGGTTCGTACCGACAGTGAACACCTGTCCCGTGAGGGATGGACGGCTAACGAAGTCCGGGTAATGGCTGACCATAAATGGTGGTCGGTGGCAGAGCTGCAAGAGACCCGAGAAACGGTGTGGCCGGAGCAGTTGATCACGATGCTGGAAAACGCCTGAAGCGTGCAAGCGAACACAACCCCTGTGGCGAGGGGGCTTGCCCCCGTTCGGCTGCGCAGCAGTCGCAAATTCATCCAGCGCGGTCGGCCTGAAAAGCCGCATTGCCTGATTTTGAGGCCGCTGCGCAGCCCAACGGGGGCAAGCCCCCTCGCCACAAAGGTTCTGTGTTTAGTCCAATGGGGCAACATTATCCAGAGCGCGGTTGACCGCCAGGTCCGCCAGCATGATCACCTGCTGGATACCCAACAGCATGCTGCGTTGCGGGCCGTCCAGAAACGTGGCGAAATCGCTGGCCATGACACTCGCCGAGGCCAGCGATTCACAGGCGTGGGCCAATAAACTTTCAGTGTCGATATCGGGTGCGATGATGAACATTGTGCTGGGGTTGTGGGGTGCGTTGTTTTTTAGAATGGCGGGTTTGAGATGCAAACCGGATGCACGTTGAGTGGTATCGGTTTCTGATTCGGGGGGATTGGGTGTGGGTTTGAACATGGTGGAGCTCCTGTAGAAATTGGAGCCACCAAGACCTGTCGCTAAACAAGTAAGGGTGGCGACTGTACGAAGGTTAGCGAACCGGTTACAGGCAAACCCGGTAGACCCAAAGGTCTCCGACGCACAGCCGCCATAATCAAATTGCAGGCATAGCAACGCATGCAATCAAGACTGGAGTGCTGGTGTCCCTGTAACTGTTCGGATCGCTAAATCCGGACGCTGAATTTGCAGCGACACGGAAACGATAAAGACCAGGCACAAGGCGCACAAGCCGGCAGATTCTGGCGTAGATGTAGGCAACGACGCAAGGCGGTGTAGCCTCACTCCTGGTCCTACAGCCGCCTCTGACATCCACAAATTCCTGTGGTGTGAGCCAAAGGATTATCGTTGGTTGTAAGACCGCCATCGCGAGCAAGCTCGCTCCCACAGAAGAGCAGAGCAAAAGCAGGGCCCCGTACCCCCACGCTCTTCACCACTCATCAGGCCGAGCGTTAGCTCGCCTGCAGCTTTTGATCTTGATCCACCCGCCCCCTCGGAAGGCTGAGTGGAGGTGTTTATCCGGGGATTGGCGCGCAGCGCCGTTCGACGCAGTCGAACTCATTGCATGTAGGTCGAAGCGAAGCCGACCGGAGGGCAATGCCCCCGGATGAATACCGCAGCGAAGGAACGCCGAGCCTCAGCGAGGGGCCGTACGTAAGGGGCGAGACTTTTTGGTTCCTTTTGTGTCGTTTGACAAAAGGGACTCGCCGTAAGGGCGAAACCATAAGCAGCCGTTACCGCAGCAATGGATATGTACACGGTCAACAAAAAGACAGGTCGGCTGTCAGGCCGCCTTCGCAAGCAATCCCGCTCCTGCGATTCAAGGCTGCAATGCCTGGGGCCCGGTGGACTGTTCTTTCGGCGGCCCGTCGGTACCTTCGAAGGAGACTTTCTCGGCCACAAACTGCCAATCCTTGTAGCTGGCCATGCCTTTGAAGTCCGCCCACTGGCTGGGAAAATTCTCTTGCTTGAGCGGCTTCTGCTCGGACGGGCAGTACACGCCGCTGATCCGCCCGTCAAAATCACGCATCAGCTCCCATTCGCCCCCTGTCATCGGCTCCGGGTACAACTGCCGCAGATGATGCCTGGCCGACGGAAAACGCTCGTCCTGCAACAGGTCCTTGAGTTCTTTCGGATACTGGGCCATACCGGGCGAACTGCGGTAATAGCTGCGCAGCGCCTGGGCATATTGCGTACCGACCCAGAGCAACTGGTTTTCGCGATCGCGGCGCGCAGCGGTGGCCCACAACTCGCCGGCACTGGCCAGGCCCATGCCCAGCACGACGACCAGAAACAACACGCCCAGGTAGGTGAAGCCGTCCTGGTTCGAAGGTTTACCACTCGGAATACAGGCTGCCATCACGCGCCCTCCCGCTGGCCCCACTCTTGATATCAGCCACCCCGCCCGCCACGCCATCCGGTGGCGCGACAATGACCCAGGTGTCCTTGCGCTCGGCAATCGGGTCCAGCGGCTGGTTGCGCAGGTAGCGCAGTTCGACCAGCTGTTCGATGGAATCGGGATAACGCCCGGTGTCTCCATAGTAATGATCCAGCGCCTCGCGCATGGACGACAGGCTCTGATGCAAGGTGGTCTCTTTGGAAGCTTCCAGGCTGCTGAAGTAGCGTGGCAAGGCGATCGTCATCAGGGTCGCGATGATTGCCATGACCACCATCAGTTCAATCAGGGTAAAGCCCTTTTGCCGACTCATATGCTCACCACTCTCGGTAGGCGATGCCATTGAGGCCCTTGCCGCGGGCCTTGGAGTAAACGTCAAAGACGTCCTGGCCCTCGCGCGGGTTCTCAGCCGAACTGTCATAGGAACGCAGGCCCCAGCCGCCCTCGTCGTCACGCTTGACGGCTGCCAGCGGGTCACGGGGGATACGCCGCAGGAAGTAGAACTTGGCGCCCTTTGCGCTGCGCGTGTCACGCACACCCTCGACCAGTACTTGCAGGTTCGGCGGGTAGCCGCTGCTGTCGAGCGACTTCTCGATGTAGCCCGCGTCGAAGGCTTGTTTGTAAGCGTCGATGGCATCGCGGATCTGGTACAGCGCGGTTCGCAGGTCCTGCTCTTTGCCCCGACGCACCACGGTCTCGGTCAGCGGTGCGGCCATGCCGGCCAGCAGGCCGACCAGGGCGAGCGTCACCACGACTTCGACCAGGGTAAAACCGCGTTGCGAGGCGTTCATGATCAAGGCTTCCCGACGGTAACGGTAGTGGCGATCGGGGCGGTCATGGGGTTGACCTGAACCGTGGTGCTCATCGAACGGTCCGGTGCCTGGATGTGCATGCTGGTTTCGGTACCGGTCGGGAATTCCATGTCCGACGGACTCTGGTACGGCAGATTGCGCACGATCCGCGGGGTGATCGACAGCACCAGTTCGGATTTGATGACGTCGTCCCTGTTGCTGCCGAATAGGCGACCCAGGCCGGGAATGTCGCCAAGGCCGGGAATCTTGTTGCCGGTGGCGCCGTGGTCGTCGCGCACCAGACCGGCGAGGATCTGGGTTTCGCCGTCATGCAGACGCAAGGTGGTCTGGGCGTTGCGGGTATCGACCTGGACCGGAATGGTGCCCTGAGCGGTCGGTGTCAGCGGCGTGGCGTTACTGACTTCCAGCGCGATCTTGATCGCCACTTCGTTGTTCAGGTGCACGATGGGCTGCACTTCGAGCTTCAGACCGACGTCGAGGTAGGTCACGCTTTCGGTGATCACCGGGCCCTGGGTCGAAGGCACCGAGGTGGCGCTGATGATCGGCACGCGCTGACCGATGTGGATGCGCGCCTGCTCGCGGTTGCTGACCCGAATCACGGGGCTGGCCAGGGTATTGATGTCCTTGTCCTGGGCATTGATCTTGGCCTGGGGCGATGGCGAGATCGTGATGCGGCCGGAGTTGATGCCCTTGAGCTGATCGAGAAGGGTCACCGCCGATCCGTCGCTGTTGACCACGCCGAAGGTGTTGGGCCATTGCAGGCCAAGGTCGAGAATGCGCTGGCGGGCGACTTCCATCACTTCCACTTCCAGCACCACTTCCGGGTTGGACTGATCCTGCGATTGCAGGAGTTTTTCCGCCATGCGCACAGCGTCACCGGTATCGCGCATGGTCAGGGTGTTGAGGCGCTCATCGACGAACACGTCGCGGGTCTTGAGCATGGTCTTGATCATGTTCAACGCCGTGTTGGCATCGATGCTGGTCAGGTAGAAGGTGCGCATCACCAACTCCTGGTAATCCTTGAGTTTCTGCGGCGAGTCCGGGTAGATCAGCACGGTGTTTTCATTGACCACTTTCTGATGCAGCTGGTTCTGTTGCAGCAGCAGATCCACGGCGTCTTCGATACGCACGTCACGTACGAAGATCGTGGCTTTCATGTCCGGGCGCAGGTCCTTGTCGAAGATGAAGTTCAGGCCGGCGACCTGAGACAGCACTTCGAAAATGGTCTTGAGGTTGGCATCGCGAAACTCCAGGGTCACCGGCCGGTCAAGGCGCGTGCGCAGTTGTGGGTACTGCACCACGTTGCGGCTCTGCACCAGGCGGATGCTGCCTTGCAGTTCCAGGGCGCCTTCGTTCTTCGGGTCCAGTTCGAGAATCTGTCTGACCTGGCGGTCGGCACCATAGATGTCACCGCGACGCAGGTCGCCACGGGCCAGTTCGAGTTTCTCATCCATGCTGCGCAGGTAGTCGAGCTGGCGCAGGGAATCCTGGGCACGACGGTTGTTCGGTTCGATGTTCAAGACCCGGCTGTAAGTCATGCGGGCCCCGGCGAAATTACGCTGGGTGCGGTCCATGTCGGCCTGGGTCAGCAGCGCCGTCACGGCGCGGGCCCGTCCGCTGTTGAGAGCCATGTGCAGTTCGGTATCGCGAGGGTTTTCCCGCAATCCCTCTTCGATGCGCGCCAGACCGGCTTCATATTGGCCCGATTCGATCAGGGCCGAAGCTTCATCCCTGGCAACCTGCGCCGAACTGCATGCGGCCAGCCCCGCGCAGAGACAAAGGCTCATCAGCAAACGGGATTTGTTCATTCCGTACTCCCCACAGACAAGGTCTGCGCCAAATGCAGAGGCAGGTAGACCAGGCTCAGTTCCTTATCGGAAATCCGCTCGATCCGCCAGGTTTCGTCGATGACATCCCCTTTGCGCACGACGTATATTTTTTCGCCGCTCTGCAAAAACACCTGCAGATCGGAACGGTCATCCAGCCTGCCGACAAACTGGAAGGGCAACGGTGGTGCAGTGGGGACTTGCACCACAGGAGTAACGACTACCGGTTGTTCAGTGACGGTGCCAAGGGCCGGCGCCGCTATCCAGCTACGGGCGGCGAACAGGTCTCCTGCCGGGCTCAGGTCCTTGATCGGCGCCAGCGCAGCGGCGCTCGATGCAGCCGTCGATGCGCCAGGGGTCTTGCCCTTGGCTGGCGTAGCCACGGTGGCCACCGCAAGGTCGCTGTCGCCGGCCTGATTGAAGTATTCGGGGAGCCAGGCGAGCGCTGCCGCTACACCGAAGAACGCCACCCAACCCGACACTCGTTTGGTATTCATCATGACCTCGACAGGTAAAGGGTCATGCGGATCCGCCCGGTCAGGTCGGTATCGGCGATGTTCTTGCGCTGTAGCTCCACATCCTCGAGCACCACCGCCGGCAACTGGCCGAGCAAGGCGTGCAGGAAACGCCTCAGTTGCGGATAGCTGCCACGTACCGGCAGCAGAATCTGATAACGGGCCAGGTGGGTCTTGGGGTCCACGCCCAGGGAGTACTCACCCCGGGACAAGGTGATGCGTTCCTGGGCGGCCAGGGCGTAGATCTTGTCGATGGCCACGGTGGCCTGGGGCTGGGACGGCAACTTGCTGCGAAAATCGTCGAGCTGGCGCTGCGGCACCACCGGCGCGGCCACGCTGCCGTCTTCGACCTTGGCCAGGTACTCGGTGGCTTCGCGAGTTTGCTGGCTGAGACTTTGCAGCGACTCCCAGTTCGGCAGCAACCCCACCAGGCCATAGCTCAGCGCCAGCACCAGCATGGCCATCCCTGCCAGCCCCGGAACGCCCAGGCCTTGCAGGTATTCGTGGACGATCAATTTATGGATTTGCATCGCCGATCTCCCAGGTAGCCGACAGGTTGAACTGCACCGGGTGTTCCGGCACGTTGGCGACAATTTCGTGGCTCAGCAGCGATACGTCGGACAGCTCGTCGCTGGCTTCGAGACGGCGGTGGAAATCGAGCATGGCGTCCAGGTCCAGCGCCTCGGCGCTGATCCGCACCTGACCCTTGCGGGCGTCCGGGGTCAGGGTCAGCAGGGCAATGTTGTCCCGTGGCATGGCTTCGAGGGTGGCGAACAGGCGTTCCCAAGGGCGGCGCAACTGCTGGGAGACCTTGCGCATTTCCGCCAGGTTATGCGCCTGCTCGCGAATTTGCGCCGGGGTCAGGCTGAGCTTGCCGCCGGTATCGCCGGTGAGCACTCGCTGTGTGATTTGCAGATGACCTTGCTGTTGTTCGGCCTCGTGGCTCAGGTGCTGCTGCACCAGCAGGCAGGTCAGTGTCAGCACCACGCCACCGGCCAGCAGGCTCCAGCCCAAAGGGCCTGCACGGCGGCGCGGCTGAAAGTCGAGCATCAGGGGGCGCATGTCAGGCCACCGCCCGAGACATGAGGTACAGGCAATCGCGTACGGCTGTCCGGTCTTCTTCGAGGGTGCGCAGATGCACACCAGGCACGTCAGGAGGCGAATCGATGCGCGCCGGTGCATGCAGGTAGACATTCAACGGCCGTTCACTGCTCGAAGCCTGCAACTGGTGTTCACGACCGATCAACGCGGTCAGCGCCGCATCGCTGTCGCTGCTGCCCACCGATCGCACCGAGGTCCAGCGCCCTTCCCTGGCCAGCAGCAACACGCTGCGCACCGGTTCGGCGACCACGAACAGGAAATCCCCGGCCTCAAAGCTTTTATCGAAATGGTTGAACGCCGTCATCAGGTACGGCTGCACCGAACGCAAGCGCAAACCGCGAGCCCTGACCAGGGCGCGCAGGCGTTCGAGCAAGTCCTGTGGCAGCGCGGTGGCGATGCGGTCGTAACCGGCGGGTTCGGCCGACAGCACCAGGCTCCAGGGTTGTGTCGGGGCACCGTAGAGGTCTTCGAAACACAGTTGGGCGAAGCCGAGCAATTCGGCCGGGCTACTGATCTGCTCACTCCAGGGCACCAGGCAATAGCGACTGAAGTGCCCGGAGATCACCACCGTCAGTTCCGCCCTGGCAACGGTGTGTTCGGCCAACAAACGGTCGAGGGTATCGAGGGCCACCGTCCAGGCCTGGAAGCCTTCGTCAATGTAGCCGACGCTGCCCAGCCAGTGGGTTGCAGCGCCTTGCCGCTGCCCCAGGCCAACACCGCTTGCGCCGAGCACGGCGACAAATTGCTCACGAGATAAAAGTGACACGATTGATCTCCTCGAGAGTCGTCCGGCCTTGTTCCACCATCTCCAGCGCCGACTCGCGCAACAGGCGCAAGCCACGTTTACAGGCGTGCGCCTTGATTTTCGAAATGGGTTGGCGCTCGACGATCATTTGCCGCAATTCGTCGTCCAGGTGCAGCAACTCGGCAATTGCGCTACGCCCGCGATAACCGGTGCCCCGACAATGCCCGCAGCCCTTGCCGTGGACGAACCGGTAGTGAGCGACCTTTTGCGGATCAAGCCCCGAGACCTCCAGCTCTTCTTGCGTCGGGCTGTAGGGGCTGCTGCAACTGGTGCAGACCAGGCGGATCAAACGCTGGGCCAGTACGGCATTGAGTGCCGAGACCAGGCTGTAGGGATCGATTTCCATCTGGGTGAAACGGCCGATGACGTCGAACACGTTGTTGGCGTGAATGGTGGTGAACACCAGGTGACCGGTGAGCGCCGATTGCACGGCGATCTGTGCGGTGTCCGGGTCGCGGATTTCACCGACCATGATCTTGTCCGGGTCATGGCGCAGGATCGAGCGCAGGCCCCGGGCGAAGGTCAGGCCTTTCTTCTCGTTGACGGGGATCTGCAGCACGCCCGGCAGTTGATATTCCACCGGGTCCTCAATAGTGATGATCTTGTCCACGCCGTGGTTGATCTCGGTGATCATCGCGTACAGGGTGGTGGTTTTGCCGCTACCGGTCGGCCCGGTCACCAGCACCATGCCGTAGGGTTCGGCGGCCAGCCGGCGCAACTGGCGCAGGGTTTCTTCTTCAAAGCCCAGGGCCTGCAACTGCACGCCACAGACCTTGTCCGCCAGGTCCTGTTTATCGAGTACCCGCAGCACCGCGTCTTCGCCGAAAATGCTCGGCATGATCGACACTCGGAAGTCGATCTGCCGGCCGCTGATACCGATCTTGAAGCGGCCATCCTGGGGCACGCGTTTTTCGCCGATGTCCAGTTCGGCCATGACCTTGACCCGGGAAATCACTTGCTCGGCGAACTCGCTGCCCTGGATTTTGCTGATGTTGTTGAGCACGCCGTCGATCCGGTACTTGATCACCAGGCCGCTGCCGGTGGTGCCGAGGTGGATGTCGCTGGCGTGCATTTTCAGCGCGTCGTACAGGGTCGAGTTGACCAGTTTGACCACGACGCTGGAATCTTCGCTGATGCTGGTCAGGGACAGGCTTTGCAGGTTATCGATTTCGGCCCCGGCGTCGCTCTGGGCGTTGAGCGACTCCACCGCATGGAAGCTTTCTTCGTGACGCGCCAGATAGGCCTTCAGGTCATCGGCATGCACCAGGTACAGCGGCGCGCCTTGCAGGCACTCATCGATCCAGGCCAGGCGCGCACTGTCGAAGGGGTCGGCGAACACACCGATGACCGCATCGTTGTGACGCAACAGGGTGAATTCGCGCTTGAGGCATTGGGCCAGGGTCACCCGGTCGAACACCGGCGTGGAATTGAACAGGCTGTCGGTGTCGAGCACCGGGTAGTGCAGGGTTACGCCGAGGCATTGAATGAAAGGCATGGGAGCCAGTGCGCACAGCCGCCCCAGGGCGTCCAGCATCCGCTCGCCGGAACTGGTGGCCAGGGCTCGGGCCTGGGCCAGTTGCTCACTGGTGAAACGAGTCGGTGAACATTCCGGTTGCGCCGGTTCTACGGCAAAGGATAGACGGTCCATGGCTTGCTCTCCTACGCCCGGGGCTTTGGGCCCTGTCGGCGCGGCGAGCCATTCGGCGGAGGCCGGAACGTCTTGTCGCGCCACTACTCCCCGGTGAGCAACTGTTCGTCGTCTGGCGCCTTGGAGGCCGATGTATTTTTTCGGCGATCTGCCAGCACCCAGCTACCGTCGTACAACTGCAGCGGGAAACTCTCGGTCCTGCTCTGGCGTCGTTCGACAAAGCCTTCGGAAGTGCTCACCCCCACTTTGGGTTCGCGTTGCCTGCCCAGAAGATCAAGCACGGCACGGGCCAATTCCGCCAATGGAAACGGTTTGAACAGGATATGGCTGACGCCCAGTTGCCGGGCCCGCTCGCAAACCTCTGCGGTTGGATGCCCTGTGATCAGCACGAAATGACACTTCCTGTTCTGGCGGACGGCATCGAGCACCTGAAAGCCTTCCATATCGGGCAAGCGGTAATCGAACACCATCACATCGGGCGCGAAATCATCGGCTTCAGCGATTCCTTTCGCACCGTCGTGGGCAATCCGGACTTCCAGTGCTTGCGCCTGCAGGTAACCCTGGAGGTTCTCCGCCAGCAACTGTTCGTCATCAACAACCAGTACTTTATTCAACAAGGTGGACTCCTTGAAACCGCAGGTCCGGATTTTGAACCTGACGGAGTGCGCGTCCTGACAGGACTAACGCACACTTCATGCCAGGCTGGGCACCGGTAATTTGAGGACTTCATGTCCTTGAATTTAAAAAACAATGCCTTTTCGTAGCGCAGTTCCATCCCCCAAAAACGGGGAAAGCGACGTGATTGGCACTGGACTTTTCCCCCCACTGTTGGGGAAACCCCCTATTGATCGGCAATCCGTTCGATTCGATTGCGCGAGCGCAATGGCGCCGACGCCCTCATCCCGGTTAAGCGTAGCCCTGCGGTTTCGCCAGTGGAAGCGTCTGCACCGGGCGGTATCGAGTTTCATGATCGGCCTCCAGTCAGGGCGTGGCAGCAATGGGTTTATAGGGCGCGACAAGATAGAAACGCTGGTCCGGCAGATCCACCGTGACGATATGGGCACCGCTCAAGCCCAGGCGCCGGCCCGGACCAAAACTGATCAGCGGTGTCAGCCCGGTATCGAAGTCACGCAAGCCTTCCAGGGCCCTGACCAGCTTCTCGCGACTGGCATTGCGCCCGGCCTGCTTCATGCCTTCGCTGAGCAGCATCATCGAACTGAACGCGCCCACTTGCAGCACCGCATGCTGGCCACCGAGGCCCTGGTGTTCGCGCAACTGGGTCAAGGCCAGGCGCCCGGCCTGGGTCCAGTCGCTTGGCACGAACGGATAGGCCAGGAATACCCGTCGGGAAAATCCGCTGGGCACCTGCATCAGATTGCCCGCCACCTGGTTCGAGGCGGCGAACAGGTAAGGCACCTGCCCCGCCGTTTGCAAGCGCTCGGCCAGACGACTGAAGCCGCTGCTGCTGCCCAGGTAAAACACCGAACGCGACCCCAAGGGAAAATCATCCCCGGCCGGGTCATAGGCTTGCAGGCGCACCTTTTGCCAGGCGTGCCCCTGCAAGTACTTGCTGAGTTCCTGCGCCGCCAGCCGTTGGCCGGGTTCGTCCGGATAGGCGATCAGCGTCGGCCCCTGAAGCACCCGCAGGCTCGCACTGGCGTAGTTGGCCAGGGCGATCAATTGGTCGCGAAGGCCCGGCAGTGGCTCGAATATCTGCGGGCTGGTGTGGAGCGTGCCCTGCAAGGACAGCGGCCCGATCAGGGGAATGCCGGCCTGTTCCAGACGCATGGCGAAGTTCAGGTCCAATGCCGGCGCCATCGGTGCGATCAGGGCAAACACCTGCTCTTCATTGATCAACCGGTCCAGCGCCTTTTCGGCACTGGCGCGGTCGGCGCCGGGGTCGAGGATGGTCAGGCGCAACTGCCGGCCATGAATTCCTCCCGCCTCGTTGATGCGCGCCACGCAGCCATTGAGCACCGCCGCCACCGTGATGCCCTCTTCGCCCAAGGGGCCGGAACCCGGCAACAACGTACCCAGGTGCAGACTGTCGGGGGCCAGTCCCGGAACGCGGTCTTCGGCCAGGTGTTTGAGGTACGCCGTGAGGTTGCGTTGATCGATCATCGACAACACGAACCGTGGCATCGTCGGATCGAGCCGATTGTTGCCCGGGTCGCGCCCCTCCTGCACCGCCCGCGCCAGGGTGATTTCGCTGTAGGCCGGATAACTGCGGCCGTTGATGTGCTGCTGGCCTTGACTGCTGGCCAGTCGAGACCAGCGCAGGTCCGGCGGTCGCACCTCGCCTTCCGGGCGCCCGAGGCCATCCTCGCCATGACAATTGGCGCACGGCACGCGGGTGGCCGGCAGCAGCACGCCCGCTGCGCCGACCCGGACCATGATCGGTTCGCCGCTGGCCGACACGCCTTCGTGGTACAACCGTTTACCGGCACTTTCGCTGAGACTCAGCGGCAGCGCCTGGGCGGTGAGCGCGATGCTGCCGAAGAGCAGCAGGCCAAGGACGAGGGCAGTATTCATGGCCGTGGCTCAGCGACGGGCCACGGGCATTGTCAGCAACTGCAAGCGCTGGGCAATGGCGGCGGGACGGATTTTGTTCCAGCGCTTGTTCGCCGCGTCACCGACGATCAACCGTGTGGAGTGCTGCAAGGGGGTCGGCACGATCTGGTCGATGCGCCCCCATACAAGGTCCATTTGCACCTTGTCTTCGGTAAGAAAAAACCAGTGGGGCCCATCGATGCCCTGTTTCAAGGTGCAAGCCTTGAGTACCGCTGGCGTGTTGCGCAGCGGATCACTGGTAAGGGAGATAAAGGTGCTGCCGTTCTGGTCCTGCACGGGTATGTCGGGGAAGCAGGTTTTCCTGTCGAAGGCGCTCATGGCTGGTGCTCCATGGCGATGGCGGTGTGCTTGGCGTGGGCGTTGCGTTCGCCTCTGAGCCTCTCGACGGCCCGGGCCAGCTCCGCCGGTTCGGTGAGACCGTAGTAGCGGGTCCAGTAGCGGTTGTTGCCGTCCCCCACCAGAATCAGTGGCGAGTGGTTCTCGAAGTTACCGCGGTAGACACCCAGGCCCTTGAGGGTGGCATCGACCGCCTGCGGCGAACCGGTCAGCCAGCTCCAGCCCGGCCCTTTCTGGAAGGTGCGGGCGTAGTCGTTCAGGCGTTGGGGATCATCACGCTGCGGGTCGATGCTGATGGACACCAATTGCACCTCGGTGCCGACCCGCGCGCCCAAATGTTTCTGTACCCTGCCCATGATCGAGGACATCACCGGGCAGACCGTGGTGCAACGGGTGTAAATGAAACCCATGACCACGATTTTGTTGCTGACCAGGTCTTTTTCCAGGTTGACGACCTTGCCGTTCTGGTCCAGCAAGGCCACGTCGGCAAATCTGATCCGGGCGTTCTCCGGGCTGGCGGTGCTGGCCGCCGTGTCGTGCCCGGTGTGCTCGTCCGCCGAGTGAGCCAGCGCCTGGTCGATACCGAAGGCCAACAGGCAAAACGTCAGCAGGCCGCAATGCGCGAATCGGTCCATGTCGGTTTCCTCGTTAGTGGGTATCACCGGGACTGACCCGAAATCCCGGCACGACGCCGGACAAGGGTTGGTCCTGTTTTCAGCAACATTCCTCTTTACCGATCTGTACCTGTCTTACCCGCCCCGTTGTGGGGGCGAGCTTGCTCGCGATAGCGGACTGACAGTCGACATCGTTGGCGACTGGAAAGCAGTCATCGCGAGCAAGCTCGCTCCCACTGGGGGGGTAAGCAAATCAATCAAGGACCAAGCGTGGGATATGCCGATCATGGACTCGGGCCTCGCTGCGGGTTATCGGGGGAACACTTCGATAAATCGTCCGGAGCAATCCGCATGCCACAAAAAAATACGTTATTAATCAGCTTGTTATGATCACGACTTGATAGGCCGGGGGATATTCCCCACCCAATCCCCCCCCTTTTTCGCCGGGGCCACTATTCCCCACTATTGGGGAAATTTCCCCGGGTGTTCGATCACAGCGGCGCATCCGCGGGCAACCCCTGCAAACGCCGATACTGCTTCAGCACACTGGGCACATAACGCTGGGTTTCGGCGAACGGCGGGACCACGTTGCCCCGGCTGAGCACCGCTTGCGGGCCGGCGTTATAGGCCGCCACGGCGAGGCGGATATCGTTGTCGAACATCGTCATCAGGCGCTTGAGATAGCGGGCGCCACCCTGGATGTTGGCCTTGGGGTCGTAGACATTGGTCACCCCCATTTCGCGGGCGGTGGCAGGCATCAATTGCATCAGCCCGCGAGCGCCCTTGGGTGAGGTGGCGCGGGCGTTGTAGCTCGATTCGGTCTTGATCACTGCGTGCAGCAGCGCCGCCGGCAGTTCGTTGGCCGTGGCCGCCGCCGCCACCAGCTCGGCATAGGGTTGCGCGGCGATCATCTGCGGTTGCTGATCGAGGCTGACCACCGGCGCATCGGGCTCACGAATCACCCGTTCATAGTGGCGTCCGGGGCGGTGGACATTGGACAGGACGTAGCCGCCATTGGCGTCCACGGAAACAAACACATCGGCCTGTGCGGCGCTGGCCAACACAAGGAAACCCAGCAATCCGGCGGTGAGTGTCTTCATTGTTATACCTCCCCTTTCCGGCCCCGAAAATTGGGGGTATTGCCCCAATGGCCAGTCGTGCACCAGCCATACGCAAGCACTGTGCCGTAAGCGAGAAGGCCCGTAGCAAGGGGGGCGCGCAAGGGTCAGCAACCGTGAGCATGGCAATTGCATGCAACTACATGGCAACTCTGCTGCCGACTGTTACGAGGTCATCATGAATCAGCGACTGTGTTATGCCCGGCGAACCCAAAGCGGGTTCACCTTGCTCGAACTGTTGGTGGTGCTGGTGGTACTGGGGCTGTTGGCCGGCATCGTGGCGCCGAAGTATTTCGCCCAACTGGGCCGCTCCGAAGTGAAAGTGGCCAAGGCGCAGATAGAAGGCTTGAGCAAGGCACTGGACCTTTACCGTCTGGAAGTTGGCCATTACCCGTCCACCGAACAGGGTTTGCAGGCGCTGGTCACCGCCCCCGCCGACGAACCGCGCTGGACCGGCCCGTACCTGCAGAAAAAACTCCCGCAAGACCCCTGGGGGCGCAACTACGCCTATCGCTATCCCGGTGAAAACAGCGAGTACGACCTGTTGTCCATGGGCAAGGACGGGCAGCCCGGTGGCGAAGGCGAGAACGCCGAAGTCACCAACTGGAACTGACGGGAATGGCGACCATGCGCTTTCATCTCAAGGCCGTCGGCAAGGCCGGTGTGGTCTCGATGACCGTCGAGGCACCGGGGCACAGCGAAGCCAGGCGCATCGCCGAAGACCAGGGCCTGCGGGTGGTCAGCCTGCACGCCGAGCGCCATTGGCGCGCATTGCGCCTGCACAAGCGCGAGACGTTCAACCTGGTGTTGTTCAGCCAGGAACTGACCACCTTGCTCAACGCCGGCCTGCCGTTGATC
The DNA here is from genome assembly GCF_002236115.1 of Pseudomonas jessenii. Taxonomy (GTDB): domain Bacteria; phylum Pseudomonadota; class Gammaproteobacteria; order Pseudomonadales; family Pseudomonadaceae; genus Aquipseudomonas; species Aquipseudomonas jessenii. The sequence continues at coordinate 340,840 of NZ_NIWT01000008.1, forward strand.
GATGCCCTGGAAAGCCTGGCGGAAAAGGAAAACGCGCCACAGGCCCGCAAGACCTTGAACGAGTTGGTCCGCCTGCTTTACGAGGGCAAATCGTTTTCCCAGGCCCTGAGCCAGCTGTCAGCCGTGTTCCCCCCGCTGTACGTGGCGCTGGTGCAGTCCAGTGAAAAGACCGGTGCCGTGGGCGATGCCCTGGGCCGCTATGTCAGCTATCGCCAGCGCATGGACGAGGTTCGCCAGAAAATCATCAGCGCTTCGATCTACCCCTTGCTGTTGCTGGTGGTGGGCGGTGGCGTGGTTTTGTTTTTGATGGGGTATGTCGTGCCGCGCTTCAGCCTGGTGTTTGAAGGACTGGGGTCGAACCTGCCCTGGATGTCGCAGATCCTGATGAGCAGCGGCATGTTCCTGCACGCCCACCAGGGTGAATTCTTCGGTGGCTTGCTGGCCATCATCGTCGCCCTCACCCTGCTCCAGCGCCAGCCGGCCTTTCGTCGGGGGCTGGACCGCCTGATCGAAAAACTCCCTGCGGTGCACCAGCGCATCTTCATGTATGAACTGGCGCGCTTCTACCGTTCACTGGGGATTCTGCTGCAAGGCGGCATTCCCCTGGTCACCGCCATGGGCATGGTCCGTGGCCTGCTCACCGTCGCCTCCCGCACGCGCCTGGACCAGGCCTGCGACCGGGTGCGCGAGGGGCAATCACTTTCTGCCGCGCTGGAACTCAATCACCTGGTGACCCCCGTGTCCCTGCGCCTGCTGCGAGCCGGCGAACAGTCCGGCAACCTCGGGCAGATGATGGAGCGCAGCGCCGACTTCTACGACGAAGAAATCAGCCGCTGGATCGAATGGTTCGTGCGGCTGTTCGAACCCTTGCTCATGACCTTCATCGGTCTGTTGATCGGGGTGATCGTGATCCTGATGTACATCCCGATTTTCGAGCTGGCCTCGAGCATTCACTGACTCTTTGAAGCTGACCCTTCAGACGCGGGTCCGGCTGAACGCTGCACTCTTTTTCAATGTTCCCGCCGAATAAATCGGTGCGCTGAACTGTTCATCAAGTTCCCACGGGGAAAAATCAGCACATTGCACTGTTCATGAAGGTTCCAATCTGAATTAAAGGACGGAGAACGACATGCTCATCAATAAGCTTTTACTGGCAGTAGCTATTGGCGCGGTTCTGTCGGCGTCTACCGTATTGATTCCGGACAGTCTGTCTGGAGTTTCCAGCGCTCAGGCCAAGGATGGGGGTAGTGGCGGTGGCGGTGGCGGTGGCGGAAGTGGTGGTGGCGGCAGTCACGGTGGCGGCGGCGGCGGCAGTGGAAGCGGCGGCGGCGGCAGTCATGGTGGAAGCGGCAGTGGTGGTAACAGCGGCAGCAGCCACAGTGGCGACCATGGCAGCAACAGTGGCCATGGCAGTGCCAACAGCGGTTCGAGCCACTCCGGATCGGTCTCGTCCTCAGGACGCAGCGGCACCCATGATGAACCCGGGGACGACCATGGCGTTCATGCCAATGGCGAGCCCGGCGATGACCGTGGCGTCCATGCCAATGGCGAGCCTGGGGATGACCGTGGCGTCCATGCCAATGGCGAGCCCGGTGATGACCGTGGCGTCCATGCCGAGCCCGGTGATGACAAAAGGAGCTGATTCCCACTGATTCCCACACAACACAAAACCCTGTGGGAGCGAGCCTGCTCGCGAAGGTTGAGTGTCAGACGACTTCAATGTTGGATGACACGACGCCATCGCGAGCAAGCTCGCTCCCACAGTGGCCGATGTGAGTCAGGCAATCCGCCGCTCTACAACCCACCCTCAGACTGATCCAGTTCCTCGCGCAAGAACTCAACCAGCGCCTGCACCGGCCGCGAACTCTGCCGGTGTTGCGGATAGACCGCCGACAACGTCAGCGGCTCCGGCCGAAAATCCTCCAGCACTTCCACCAGCCGTCCAGCCTTCAACGCCGAGCCGACAATGAACGTTGGCAAATACGTGATCCCCAGCCCGGCAATCGCCGCGTCCTTGAGCAATTCACCGTTGTTGACCCGCATCCGCCCGCTGACATTGACGCTCAATGGCTTGCCCTGCCCTGTAAACCGCCATTGAACCTGTCGACCATGGCCGTACGGCAGGCAGTCGTGACCGTGCAAATCTTCAGGCTTGAGCGGTGTGCCGCGTTCGGTCAGGTACGCCGGGCTTGCGCAGTACACCCGCTCAATGGAGGCAATGCGTCGGGCGATCAGTGTCGAGTCTTCCAGTGTGCCGATGCGCAGCGCCAGGTCGTAGCCCTCACCGAGCAAATCCACGGGACGATCGCTCAAATCCATCTCCACCGTCACGTCGCGATAGCGCTGCAAAAACACCGGCAACAGGCAGCCCAGATGCGCCAGCGCGAACGACAGCGGCGCACTCACACGAATGGTCCCCCGTGGCTCGGTGGTCTGGCCGGCGATGCCCTGCTCCACTTGTTCGACTTCGCTGAGCAGACGCAAGGCTGACTCGTAATAGCTCTGCCCCAGCGGCGTGACATCCAGGCGCCGGGTCGAACGATTGAGCAAGCGCACGCCCAGGCGCTCTTCGAGTTGCATCAAGCGGCGGCTGACAAACTGCTTGGACAGCCCCAGTTGATCGGCGGCCGCCGTGAAGCTGCCGGAGTCCATGACCTGGCAAAAAATACGCATATCTTCGAAGGGGTTCATTGTCACTTCCCGGTTGACAGTCAAACACTTTATAGCCGCTTGTTCCCTTTCAGGCACACCATTAATCTTCGTTCACCGCACTGAAATCACCTTCCCCGAAGGATCTGCGATCTGTTTGCCGCAAGCATTTAAATGGAGTTTCCCCATGTCCTTGCTCCTTGAGCATTTGCTTTCCCTGAGTGCACTGCTGTTGGTAATCGACGCCCTGCTGTGGCACCTCGCGCCGTTCAAGCATCGCGTCAGCCGGGTCGGTGTGCGCCTGGCGCTGTTTGTGCTGTTCAGCGCGGTGCTCATCAACGCCGGCGTCAGCCCGTTGCAGGCGCCGTTGTTTGCCGATGATCGCGTGGCACAACTGGGGGCCACGGCCCTGGGGATTCTCTGGTGGCTGTACGTCGCGCGGGTGCTGACCGAAGTGATCGGCCTGGCCCTGATGCGGCGCATCGGCCATAGCGGCCGGCTGTTGCAGGATGTCATCGGTGCACTGGTGTTCCTGATTGCCGTGGTGGCCGCCGCCGGCTACGTGCTGGAGCTGCCGGTGAAAGGTTTGCTGGCGACCTCCGGCGTCGTCGCCATCGTGGTGGGTCTGGCATTGCAGAGCACCTTGAGCGACGTGTTCTCCGGCATCGTGCTCAATACCACCAAGCCGTATCAGGTCGATGACCGGGTTTCCATCGACGGTATTGAAGGCAAGGTGCTGGACATCGACTGGCGCGCCACCCACCTGCTGACCAGCGCCGGCAGCACCGCTGTAGTGCCGAATTCGGTGGCGGCCAAGGCAAAGATCGTCAATCTCAGCCGCCCGTTCAATATGCACGGCGTGTCGATCAGCATTCAGGTGCCCAACCACATCCGCCCGCGTCGGGTACTCGATGCCCTGGACCGCACCCTTCAGGGCAGTAGCAGTCTGCTGCTCGATCCGGCGCCGAAAGCCGTGCTCAAGGAGGCCGGTGAAACCATGTCCGAATACGTGGCCAGCGGCTTCATCGCCGAATTGGGCAAAAAGGGTGAAGTGCGCAATCAACTGTTCGACCTGGCCCATCGGCACCTCGAAGCGGCAGGCATTTCCCGGCAACCCGATGGCGTGATCGAGCCGTCGACCCGCGCACGGGCCTTGCTCGATGAAGTGAAAATATTCCGCTCCCTGAGCGCCGAGGAACGGGATCACCTGGCCCAGAACATGGTGGCGCAGCAATACGCGGCCGGTGAGGTGGTGCTGGATCTGGATGAAGTACCGGACAGCCTGTTCGTCATCGCCACCGGCGTGGTCAGCGCCACCGTCCCCAACGGCAGCACGCAGATCGAAGCCGGGCGCATGGGGCCGAGTGAAGTCATGGGCGAACAAAGCATCCTCGCCGACACGCCGTCCCAGGCACGGTTCACCGCCATGACCTCAAGCATCATCTACCGCCTCGACAAATCACTGACCCGCAACTGCATGGCGCAACGACGGGAAGTCGACCGGGCGTTGAACAAGCTGCAGGCGGTGCGCCAGCAGAACAGCCGGATGGCGTTGATGGCCAAACCGGTAGCGGTCAGGAAAGGTGGGTTTTTGAGTTGGTTGCAGAGTCGCTGATCAAGTGATCACACAAAAAATCTGTGGGAGCGAGCTTGCTCGCGATAGCTTTCTGTCAGTCAACATGTGTGTCGACTGATACGCCGCCATCGCGAGCAAGCTCGCTCCCACAGGTGTACTTCTTACTTGGCAGTAAATTTGGTGTAGCTGTTGATCAGGTTGCGATAGTTCGGCAGGCGTTCGGACAGCAGGTTGGCCAGGCCTTCCATGTCGTTGCGCCAGTCGCCTTGCAGCTCGCAGGCCACGGAGAACCAGTTCAGCAGTTGTGCACCGGCGGCCGACATGCGTGCCCAGGCCGCTTGTTGCACGGTGGTGTTGAAGGTGCCGGAAGCGTCGGTCACCACAAACACCTCAAAGCCTTCGGCAATGGCTGACAGTGTCGGGAACGCCACGCACACGTCGGTCACCACACCGGCAATGATCAGTTGCTTGCGACCGGTGGCCTTGATCGCCTTGACGAAGTCTTCGTTGTCCCAGGCGTTGATCTGGCCCGGGCGTGCAATGAACGGCGCGTCCGGGAACTGCGCCTTGAGCTCCGGCACGATCGGACCGTTCGGACCGCTGTCGAAACTGGTGGTGAGGATGGTCGGCAGTTTGAAGAACTTGGCGATGTCGCCCAGCGCCAGCACGTTGTTCTTGAACTCGTTGGGCGAGAAATCCTGTACCAGCGAGATCAGACCGGTCTGGTGGTCGACCAGCAATACCACAGCATCGTCTTTGTTCAGGCGTTTGTAGGGAACGTTGCTCATTGGAAACTCCTTGGTGGATGGTTGTTGCAGTCAGCGCCGACCTGTTGGGCCGGCGCTTTTTTAAAAGAGTCAGAAGGCAAAACACGAGCAGCCAAAGGCGCCCCAGAAACCGGCGAAATCGCTGACCGGCGCGTTCGACAGGCGCGCCCGTTCATGACTGTGGGAATGCACCGCGCACGGGCCGCTGCAATGGTGAACCTGGGCCTGCATCGGCGAAGTCGGGCGCCAGTGACCCGGCACCTTCACCACCGGCGACCAGTCCGGCAGCACCGGCACGCTGGCCGGCCCGAGCTTCTCGAAGTCACCGGCGCCGTACACCACCTTGCCGCCGACCACGGTCAATACCGACTCGATCCACTTGATCGCCTCTTCATCGACGCTGAAAAAATCCGCACTGAGGGCCGCGACGTCAGCCAGTTGCCCGACCTTGATCTGGCCCTTCTTGCCTTGCTCCGAGGAGAACCAGGCGCTGCCGTGGGTGAACAGTTCCAGCGCCGTCAGGCGTGAAAGGCCTTCGGCGTGCAATTCCATACCTCCGACGGTGCGACCGCTGACCATCCAGTACAGCGAGGTCCACGGGTTGTAGCTCGACACCCGCGTGGCGTCGGTACCGGCACCCACCGGTACGCCTTCGGCCAGCATGCGTTTGATCGGTGGCGTGGCTTCGGCCGCTTTCGCGCCGTAACGCTCGACGAAATATTCACCCTGGAACGCCATGCGATCCTGAATCGCGATGCCGCCGCCCAGCGCCCTCACCCGCTCGATGTTCTGCGGGGTGATGGTTTCGGCGTGGTCGAAAAACCACGGCAAGCCGTTGAACGGAATGTCGCGATTAACCTTCTCGAACACATCGAGCATGCGGCTGATGGATTCGTTGTAGGTGGCGTGCAAACGGAACGGCCAGCGTTGCTCGACCAGATGGCGCACTACTGGTTCCAATTCGGCTTCCATGGTTTGCGGCAGGTCCGGGCGCGGTTCGAGGAAGTCTTCGAAGTCCGCCGCCGAGAACACCAGCATTTCCCCGGCGCCGTTGTGCCGCAGGAAATCATCGCCCTGGTGCAGCTTCACGCTGCCGGTCCAGTTCTTGAAGTCGGTCAACTCTTCCTTCGGTTTCTGGGTGAACAGGTTGTAGGCGATGCGCACGGTCAGTTGCTCGTCCTTCGCCAACTGCTCGATCACCTGGTAATCGTCCGGGTAATTCTGGAAACCGCCGCCGGCATCGATGGCACTGGTCAGGCCCAGGCGATTGAGTTCGCGCATGAACTGACGGGTCGAGTTGACCTGATACTCCAACGGCAGCTTCGGCCCCTTGGCCAGGGTCGAGTACAGAATCATCGCATTGGGCCGCGCCACCAGCATGCCGGTCGGCTCGCCATTGGCGTCACGCACGATCTCGCCACCCGGCGGGTTCGGCGTGTCACGGGTGTACCCGGCGACGCGTAACGCGGCGCGGTTGAGCAAGGCGCGGTCGTACAGGTGCAGCACGAAAACCGGCGTGTCTGGCGCCGCCTGATTGAGCTCCGCCAAGGTCGGCATGCGCTTCTCAGCGAACTGGAATTCGTTCCAGCCACCGACCACCCGCACCCACTGCGGGGTCGGCGTGCGGTCGGCCTGCTCCTTGAGCATGCGTAAGGCATCGGCCAGTGACGGCACACCTTCCCAACGCAGTTCCAGGTTGTAGTTCAAGCCGCCACGGATCAAGTGCAAGTGTGAGTCGTTGAGCCCGGGGATCACGCAACGCCCCTTGAGGTCGATCACCTGGGTGTTCGAGCCCCGCAGGGCCATGGCTTCGGCATCGTTGCCGACCACGACAAAACGCCCGTCGCTGATCGCCACGGCGCTGGCGAGCGGTTTTTCGCGGTCAACGGTATGGAATTGACCATTGAACAGAATCAGATCGGCGTTCATCACGGTTCCTCGTGCAATGTGGCGGGAGACAGCCAGGGCGCGAACAGACGCGTCGCCATGGGCATGAAGATATAAACCACCGACAGCACGATGGTCAGGGTGATCAGGAACGTGGCCACCACATAGTTGGAGAGCAAGGCGTTGAGCCGCAACAACGGCCCCCAAAGCAGCGGCACCAGCAAGGTGTGCGGCAGGATCACCAGCAGCGTCACCACGGCCTGCTTCCAGCGCGGCGGTGGCGTACTGGCCTCGGCCTGGGGCGAGAACCAGAACTCGTTGACCGGATTGATTTCGGTCTGGTCGCCATCGGCCAGCATCGGCGCAGCTTCATCGACCAGTTCCTGGCGTTGCGGTGAATCGAGCCAGCGCTGCATCGCCTCGGTCGAACAAAAGCGCAGCACGCAGGTGTAGGTGTCCAGGCCGGCATTCTTGCCACGCACCACATCCACGCCCAAGTGCCCGACGTTCTGCGCGGCCACCTTGACGATGTTGCGCAGCCAGGCGGCATAAGGCACTTCGAAACCGGCCTTGACCCGATGCTTGACGATCAGGGTCACCACCTCATCAGGCCCCGGACTTGCCGGCTCACGGCGATTGGATTCAGACATAACGCAAGGCTCCGGCGAAACGGACATTGAGTGCCAGGCGTCCCGGCCCGGCGATGAAAATGCTGGTGAACACGATCAGCAGCAGCCAGCCGAACTGGCCTTCGAAGAGCGTCCACTGCGGATGCACGATCAACATCGACACCCACAGCAAAAACAGAATAGGCAAACACGCTAGACGCGCCAGCAACCCGGCGACGATCAGCAGCGGGCACACCACCTCGGCGAAAATCGCCAGCATCAGCGTCAGATTCGTGCCCAGGTGGAAAGGGTCTTCGATGCTTTGCAGTTCGGCACTGTAGTGAAGCAACTTGGGCAAGCCATGTACCCACAACAGGAACAACCCGCCGCTGACCCGCAGGAACAGCAGCCCCCAGTCTTGCGCCCGATCATCACTTCGCGAAGTGTCCATGGCCTATCCGCACAAATGAAAAACCACCGGCGTCGATGCGCCGGGACAGGATTCGATAGTGCCGGGGCGGAGGAAGGAAAAATTGAATGTACGTGCTCTGTTTGCGGGAAGACCGAGATCGACCAAACGACATGGAACCCTGTAGGAGCGGGCTTGCTCGCGAAAAACGTCTGGACAACACGATCAATCAGGCAGCACGCGTTATCGTTGACGTCCATCGCGAGCAAGCTGAACTGGTCAAGTAATCCCGGACACCGGTTACGGTGTTTATGCCGCTTTTTGCTCCATGGCTATTGGCGACAGATAGTTGTTGTAGCTGTGGAGCCTGGTGCGGTTGTAGTACATGAAGAAGCGCACCATATCGGTTTTGGCTTCCTCGATCTTGCTGTAGCCACTACGAGGCACCCATTCTGATTTCAGCGTGCCGAAAAATCGCTCTGTTGGAGCGTTGTCCCAGCACTGCCCGCGATGGCTCATGCTTTGCAATATGTCACGACGCTTCAGTTCTTCTTGAAACTTGCGGCTGGTGTACTGACAACCCTGATCCGAGTGAAACATCAGCCCCGCAGGGCACGTTCGAACCTCTGCCGCCATGCGTAGCGCCTTGCTGACCAAGTTGGCGTCATTGACCAGCGAAAATGCCCAACCGATGACCCGGCGAGCAAACAAATCGATGACGATGGCCAGATGAACCCAGCGCTCGCCCACCATCAAGCTGGTCACGTCGCCACACCAGACCTGATCGACTGCAGCCGGTTTGAAGTTGCGCTTGAGCCGATTGGGCGCGACAAACGCTTCCACTCCTTTGGATCTGAATGGGTGAGGCTGGCGTTGTTTACTGACAATGTTGGCCTCCCTCATCAGCGCTCGGACAAGGCCTCTTCCAACTGCAATGTTTTGGGACTTCAGGCCCTTGCTGATCATTCTGGAGCCCATGGCTTCGCGGCTTTCGCTGTGCAGTTCAACCACTTTGAGCTTGAGCTCTTCGCGCCTGATCCGCGGTTGGGCTCGCCGCTGAAGCCACTCGTAAAAGCTGCTGCGCTTCACATCGAAAACACGACACACGACAGCTGTCGGGAACGACTCTCTTAGTTCCGCAATCATCGAAAACGATCGGGATCCGACATCAAGAGAGCGGTAGCCTTTTTTAAGATCTCGGCTTCCATTTCCATGCGCTTGATCTTGGCCTTTAGTTCCTGGATCTGGCGCTGATCTTCGGTAATCGCCTTGGTGCCTTTGACTGGCTGCCCCTCGCGCTCCTTGCGAACCTGATCGACCCAACGCCGTAAAGCGGTGGGCCCGATATCCAGCGATGCACAAACGTCTGGAACCGGGCAGTTATCATCAAGCACCATGCTGGCAGCATGCAGCTTGAACTCGCGGGTATAGACCTTTCTTTCGTTCATGGAACCTCCAAGTTGGCGAAATCATATCGCCCTTAAGAGGTGTCCGGAATTATTAGGCCAGTTCAAGCTCGCTCCTACAGGGTTGCTCGTTGCTTGCTGCTACTGGACTAGTCTTGCGGGTCGAGATTATCCAACGCCCGATTCACCGCCAGCTCACCCAACATGATGATCTGCGCAATCCCCAGCAGCGCATTGCGATGAGGGCTTTGCAGAAATCCAGCAAGATCGCTGGCCATGATGCTGGCCGAGGCGAGGGATTCGCAGGCGTGGGCCAAGAGGGTTTCGGTGTTGATGTCGGGGGCGATGAGAAACATCGTGCTGGGGTTGTGTGGTGGTGCCGGGGCTTTCGGGGGATTGGGGGTGGGTTTGAACATGGTCAAGCTCCTTGATCAATGGAGCCGCCACAAGTCGCTGCTAAACGAATTGGGTGGCGGCTGTACGCGGGTTAGCAGACCAGGGATCAAGGAACCCGGCGCACCGAAGTGCCCCACGCACAGCCACCAAATTGCAGATCGAACTGATCTGAAGGTGACACTGGCGAGCCTTGAAATTTACCGAGCTGCTAAACCCGATCGCTGAATGGGCAGCGACGTGGAGAACGATAGAGATCAGGGCCAAGACTCACAAGCCGGCGGATTCTGGCGTAGTTGTAGGCAACGACGCAAGGCGGTGTGGCTTTCAGGAATAGAGGCTGACGGCTTTTAAACAGGGCTTTCAGAACACTGCACATTCCCTGTGGGAGCGAGCTTGCTCGCGATGGCGGCATTACATCCGGCATTGGTGTTGACTGATACACCACTATCGCGAGCAGGCTCGCTCCTACAGTGGATCAGCGTATGTCTGTGAGAGATTGGTCGGCTGTCAGGCCGCCTTCGCGGGCAAGCCCGCTCCCACAGGTGCTGAGTACATCAGCAAGTGATTGGGCGGCTGTCAGGTCGCCTTCGCGAGCAAGCCTGCTCCCACAGGTGCTGAGTACATCTGCAAGTAATTGGGCGGCTGTCAGGTCGCCTTCGCGAGCAAGCTCGCTCCCACAATTTTATCGGTGTACATCAGCAAGAAATTGATTGGCTGGCAGGCCGCCTTCGCGGGCAAGCCTACTCCCACAGGTGCTGAGTACATCTGCAAGTAATTGGGCGGCTGTCAGGTCGCCTTCGCGAGCAGGCTCGCTCCTACAGTTGGGCTGGGTACACTCGAAAGAAATTGGTCGGCTGGCAGGCCGCCATCGCGAGCAAGCTTGCTCCCACAGAAGAGCAAAAAGCAGAGCATCCCGCACCACCGCGTCGCTTCTCACCACTCATCAGGCCGAGCGTTAGCTCGCCTGCAGCTTTTGATCTTGATCCACCCGCCCCCTCGGCAGGCTGAGTGGAGGTGTTTATCCGGGGATTGGCGCGCAGCGCCGTTCGACGCAGTCGAACACATCGCATGTAGGTGCCAGCGAAGCCAACCGGAGGGCGATGCCCCCGGATGAATGCCGGAGCGAAGGAACCCCGAGCCTCAGCGAGGGGCCGTACGTAAGGGGCGAGACTTTTTGGTTCCTTTTGTGTCGTTTGACAAAAGGGACTCGCCGTAAGGGCGAAACCATAAGCCGCCGTTACCGCAGAAACGGATATGTACTCAATCAACCAAGAACCTGGTCGGCCCAGAGGCCGCCAAGGTCAACACCTAAGAAACATCCAAAGCCACAGACATGAACTGACCGATCCGCGACCGCAACCACCGCTCCGCCGGATCATTGTCATGCACCCCGCTCCAGGCCATCGACAACTGCGCCGCCTCAATCTCGAACGGCGGATCCTCAGCGCGCAAGCCACAGCCCTCGACCAACGCACACGCCGCATAATCCGGCACAGTGGCAATCATCTCGGTCCCGGCGAGCAACGCCCGCAACCCACTGAACTGCGGCACCCCCAGCACCACACGACGACTACGCCCGACCTTCGCCAGATCCAGGTCGATGTTGCCACTCAAGTCGCCGGAAAAAGACACCATCGCATGGGGCCGCTCGCAGTACTCATCCAGGGTCAGCGTCCCCGGCCGGGTGTCGCCGCGCAGCACTTTGCAGGGGATATCGCGCAGCTTCTTGCGCTTGGCATTGGCCGGCAGATCCGTGGTGTAGCTCACACCCACCGAAATTTCCCCCGACGCCAGCAGCGCTGGCATCAACAAGTAATTGGCCCGCCGCACGACCACGACGATGCCCGGTGCTTCCTCTTGCAACTGACGCAGCAACGGTGGAAACAAACCGAACTCGGCATCGTCCGACAACCCGATGCGAAACACATCGCAACTGGTCGCAGGATCGAATTCCTTGGCCCGGCTGACCGCACCGGAGATGGTGTCCATCGCTGGCTGCAATTCCTTGAGAATCGCCAATGCGCGCGCCGTCGGTTCCATGCCGCGTCCGTTGCGCAGCAGCAACGGATCGTCGAACAGATCGCGCAAACGCCCCAGCGCGGCGCTCACCGCCGGTTGGCCCATGAACAGTTTTTCCGCGACTCGGGTCAGGTTCTTTTCGAACATCAGGGCCTCGAAAATCACCAGCAGGTTCATGTCGACGCGACGCAGATCGTTACGGTTCATAGGCACGGGTTCCTTATGTGTGTTCGGCCGGGCGCGAGGATGAGAATTGTGTCTGACTTTACCCAAGACTTCCCGCGGTGAGCGAGAAATTAACAACGATTAACTCGTAAGCCAGAGCCTTCGGGTCCAAGAATGAAGCCTACCGACACGGACATTCGCCATGGCTCACGTTCAGCAAAATGCCGCCCCCGCGTCATTCACGCCGGTGCCAAAGAAAAGCACCGGCGGCCTCAGCCCGCAGCGCGAAAAGCTGGTTAAACAACTGATCCTCGAACGCTTGGGCGACAGCCTGGAAGTTACTGAACTGGCACAGGCCTGCGCCCTGTCGCGCAGTCACTTCTCCCGCGCGTTCAAGTGCAGCACCGGCCTCTCGCCACAGGACTGGATTCGCCAGCAGCGCATTGCCCTGGCCAAGCAATTGATCCAGTACACCAACCTCAGCCTCACGCAGATCAGCCTCGAATGCGGCTTCTGCGATCAGGCGCACTTCTGCCACATCTTCACCCGCAGCGAAGGCATCAATCCGTTTGCCTGGCGCTGTCAGGCGGTGCATGGCCTTAAAAGCAAAAGATCGCAGCCTTCGCCAGCGCCTACGGGTATGCACGTGTAGGCGCTGGCGAAACCTGCGATCCCTTGATCCGGCTTTTTAACCTTTCAAGAACGCCAACAGGTCAGCGTTGAGCTGGTCCTTATGGGTGTCCGTCAAACCGTGAGGGGCGCCCGGGTAAATCTTCAAGGTCGAGCCCTTTACCAGTTTGGCGCAGGAGACGCCCGCCGCTTCATACGGCACGACCTGATCCGCGTCGCCATGCACCACCAGCGTCGGCACGTCGAACTTCTGCAAGTCTTCGGTGAAGTCGGTTTCCGAGAACGCCTTGATGCAGTCATAGGCGTTCTTGTGGCCGGCCATCATGCCCTGCATCCAGAACCAGTCGATCATGCCCTGGGACGGTTTCGCGTCAGGCTTGTTGAAGCCGAAGAACGGGCCGCTGGCGAGGTCGATGTACAGCTGCGAACGGTCAGCCAGCGAGGCCTGGCGGATGCCGTCGAACACTTCCAGCGGCAGGCCGCCGGGGTTGGCTTCGGTCTTGAGCATCAGCGGTGGCACCGCGGAAATCAGCCCGGTCTTGGCCACGCGGCCGGTGCCGTGGCGACCGATGTAACGCGCCACCTCGCCACCGCCGGTGGAGAAGCCGAACAGCACGGTGTTTTGCAGGTCGAGCAGCTCGATCAACTGCGCCAGATCGTCGGCGTAATGGTCCATGTCATTGCCCGACCACGGCTGGCTGGAACGCCCATGACCGCGACGGTCGTGGGCGATGACCCGATAACCCTTGGAGGCCAGGAAGATCATCTGCGATTCCCAGCTGTCGGCGTTCAGTGGCCAGCCGTGACTGAAGACAATCGGCTGACCGGTGCCCCAGTCCTTGTAGTAAATCTCGACGCCATCGCGGGTAGTGAAAGTGCTCATGGGTGATGCCTCCTTAACGAGGGTTGGGGGGTGAATCAAACGGGTCAGTGGCGCAGGCGATCGGCCAGACGCGCCACCCGCTCGCCCAGGTGCGCGGCGGTGCAGCGATCCTCGGGCGGAGGGGCATCGTCAGGGGATTGCTCGACATTCGACTGGGCCATGGCGCCCAGTGAGCTACCCAGACGATTGAGTTGGCCGTTGAACGCGCCGGTGCTGGAGCGTGCCGGCAGCAGGTCGAGGCCGACCCAGATCATCGAGTGCTGGGCGGCGAACACCGCCATTTGCAGCAAGGTGTTGAGTTTGTCGCCGCACAGGCAGCCGGAATTGGTGAAACCCGCCGCGAGTTTGTCGCGCCAGGGCTGGGTCAGGTAGAACGCCGTCGTGGCCTCCATGAACGCCTTGAAGGCCGCCGAGGCGCTGCCCATGTAGGTCGGCGCGCCGAAAATGATGGCGTCGGCGTAGTGCAGCCGCTCCCAGTGCTCGTCTACCTCTTCGACCGGGATCAACTGGCAGGTGCTGCCAAGGTGCCGTTCCACGCCACCGGCCACGGCTTCGGCCATGACCCGGGTGTGCCCGTAGCCACTGTGATAGACCACCACCACGTTGCTCATTGGTTTGTCCTTGAGATGGGTTGAAATCCCTTGTAGGAGCGAGCTTGCTCGCTCCTACAAGGAAGAGAGTTTTGGGTGCAGACCGGACGCAGGACGAGTTAAACGTTGTTAATTTTCCCAGGCGCGCAAAAAGCCCCGGCAGACGCTGTCCATCTGTCGCGCCCAACGATCACGGGGCCGACAGCCGCTGGCCGATACGCTAGAGTCAATGCCTGCCCCTTCAGTCACCCAAGCGACGCATTGCGCTCCGTAAAAAACCTGAGGAATATGCTCGAAAACCGCGTACCAGACGGATGCAGCAGGAGCGACTCGTTGACCCTTTCCCCCGAACAGGCTGTGCATTTCGGCCCCTACCGGGTCTACCCCGGACAACGCCTGGTGATGGAGGCCGACCAGCCTTTGCGCCTGGGGCGGCGCGCCATGGACATCCTGTTGATCCTGCTTGAGCACGCAGGCAACGTTGTCAGCAAGCAGCAACTGATCGCCCGGGTCTGGCCCAACAGCGTGGTCGAAGACATCAACCTGCGGGTGCACATGGCCGCGTTGCGCAAGGCGCTCGGCGACGGTCAGGCCGGCCAGCGCTACATCGTCACCGTGGCCCAGCGCGGGTACAGCTTCGTCGCACCGCACTCACTGGAACAGGCCGAGCAATCGCCAGCGCCCGAGGCTTGCGCACCGAGCCGGCATAACCTGCCGGTGCGCCGTACGCGAATGATCGGCCGGCAGACCCTGGTCGACAATCTGGTGGTGCAACTGCCACGCCAGCGCTTCATCACCCTCGTCGGTCCCGGCGGCATCGGCAAGACCACCGTGGCCTTGCGGGTCGCCGAACAAATGATCGGTCGCTACCAGGACGGCATTCGCCTGCTGGACCTGGCCCCGATCAACTGCCCGCTGATGATCGACGGTCATCTGGCGACGTTGCTCGAACTGGCCCTGCACAACGACGCCCCCCTGAGCGGTATTGCCGACTGTCTGCGCGACAGGCAAATGCTGTTGGTCATCGACAACTGCGAGCACCTGGTCGACGCCATCGCCCATCTCTGCGAAACCATTCTGCGCAGTGCGCCGCACGTGCATATTCTCGCCACCAGCCGCGAGAGCCTGCGGGCCGAAGGCGAATTCGTCCAGCGCCTGGAATCACTCGACTGCCCGCCGCCCATCGCCGTCCTCGACCGCGCCCAGGCCATGACCTTTTCCGCCCTGCAACTGTTTGTCGAGCGGGCCATGGCCAGCCATGACAGCTTTGAACTGACGGACAATGAACTGCCGCTGTTGATCGATATCTGCCACCGACTGGACGGCATTCCACTGGCCATCGAACTGGCGGCGGCGCAAGTGGGCAACTTCGGATTGCCCGGCTTGTTGACGCAGTTGCAAAGCAATTTCCGGGTGTTGACCCAGCCCTGCCAGACGCCCCTGGCACGCCATCAGACCCTGCGCGCGACACTGGACTGGAGCTTCGAGCTACTCAGCGCCTGCGAAAAGACCTGCTTGCGCCGACTGAGTGTGTTTCGCGGCGGTTTCACCCTGAAGTCGGCAGCGGCGGTGATTGTCGGCGAACACATCGAACCCCGCGAGGTGTTCGGCTCGATCACCCAACTGGTCACCAAGTCCCTGTTGAACGTGGAGGTGGGCGACGAGGATGTTTACTACCGCCTGCTCGATACCACCCGCAGCTATGCCCTGGAAAAACTTGCGCAAACCACCGACCTGCCCGGGACGCGGGAGCGGCATGCCGAGCGTTGCCTGGCGCTGATGCAACAGGCGCAGGACGACTGGGAGAGAACGTCCACCGGCTTGTGGCTCGAACGCTATGGCCGGGCCCTGGAGGACATCCGCGCAGCCCTCGATTGGGGTTTGCACGGGCAAGGGCCGCAGGCGCTGGCGATACGCCTGGCCGCGACGTCCACGCCGCTGTGGCAGGAGTTGTCACTGCTCAAGGAACACGGCGGTTATGTGCGCAAGGCGCTGGCTTTGCTCGAGCAGTCTGCCGACTCTTGCCCGCGCTTGCAGATGGCCCTCAAGCTGGCTTTGGGCAGTGCCTGTTATCACGCTCAAGGAGGTAGCAGCGAAACTGTTGGCGCCTTCGTCAGCGCCAGAGCCCTGGCCAGCCAACTCAACGATGTGGCCGGTCAGTTGCGGGCGATTTCCGGGCACCTGGCGGTCAATCTCAGCTGCGGCCAATACCAGATGGCCCTGGAACAGAGTCGGCAATTCGATCACCTGGGGCTGCATGACGACGCCCTGATGTCCCTGAGCATGCATCGATTGCGGGTGCTCGCCCTGCACTTCTCCGGCAACCAGCATCAGGCTGGGGAGCATGCCGAACAAGTGCTGCAACGCATGGCCCACAGCGGTCATCTCAACCGTTTCACCCATGGTTTTGGTGTGCAATACGACCAGAGTGTGGCGGCGCTGACCCTCCACGCGCGCATCCTCTGGCTGCAAGGCCAGCCGGAACAGGCCTGGCGCACTGCCCGCCAGGCGCTGGACATCGCATTGCAGATCAACCACGGCACGTCGATCTGCTACACCCTGGCGCTAGCCGGCTGCCTGATCGCCCACTACAACGGCGATACCCGCAGCGCCCGCGAACTCCTGCGCCTGCTGCTGCAACAAGCGCGGAAACACTCGGTCCTGCTGTTCCATGACTGGGCGCAACACTATGCGCGGGTGATCGGCGGTACCGATGTTCAGCCAATCGGCCGACAAAGCGTCGGTTTGATCAAGGACATCATGGTCACGCTGGATTCAACCTGTGTCGACGATGATTTGCTCGAACGTGCGCAAAGCGGTGTTTCGGACTGGAGCACGGCAGAGATACTGCGGGCCAGGGCCAGGACGTTGCTGGCAACCGATTGCCCGCTCCAGACCGCGACGGCCGAAACCATGCTGCTCAAGGCACTCAACGTGGCAAAGGCCCAGGGTGCCCTGGCCTGGGAGCTGCGTAGCGCCACCTCACTGGCGCAGTTGTGGCAGCGTCAGGGCGATCCCCAACGGGCGCATCAATTGCTGGCGCCGATCTACCAGCGCTACACCGAAGGTTTCGCCACGCCAGACTTGATGACCGTTCGCCGGCTACTCGACGAGCTGCAATGCCACCTGCCCGCCTGAAGGCCAGCGTGTTTGACTGACGTAACCGGCATAACGCATTTCAAGGGCGCGCAAATCACCACTGAGTTCGAGTTTTTCCAGCGCATAGGTGCGGGTGGTGTTGAGGAAGCGGTAACGGGCCACTTCCCTCCCCTGCTCCAGGGTCAGTAGCGACTTGAGGGCCAGGCTTTCCATCACCTTGACCAAGTCGGCGGCGGGCAGCCTGTCGCAGCAGATCACGCCGATCGCTGCGTCCCGGGTGAAGGCCATTTTGAACACCGCCAGGCGCTGCAACACGGTTTGCTCCACGGCAGTCAAACGTTCGTAGCTCCAGTCCAGCGCCGCCTTGAGCGTCTGGTGCCGGGGCACGGCCGTGCGGCGGCCCTGGGACAGCAACTGAAAACAGTTATCGAGTTGCGCTTGCAACCCCACCAGCGCCAGCGCATCGATTTGCGCCGCCGCCAATTCAATCGCCAGCGGCAGGCCGTCGAGGCGCCGGCAGATTTCCCGTACAGTCTTGAGGTCTTGTTCGCGCAGGGTGAACCCTTGCTGACGAGCCCGGGCACGGCTGACGAATAACTGCACCGCCGAATAGCCCATGACCTCGTCAACACTGCGCAGCGCTGACACCGGCGGCACCGCCAACGGTGGCAGACGCAATACGGTTTCGCCCGCTGCCTGGAGCGGCTCGCGGCTGGTGGCGAGGATCGACAGACGAGGCAGCGAAGCCAGCAGTGTTTCGATCAACGTCTGGCAGCGTTCGAGCAGGTGTTCGCAGTTGTCCAGAACCAACAAGGCATGCCGCTGCGCCAGCGCCTCCAGCGTGGTGCCGACCTCCAGCCCAAGGGTTCGTGTGACGTGGTCGGTCACTTGCGCCGGGTCATCGATCGCCGCCAGGTCCACCAGCCACACGCCGTGCCGATAGTGCTGCAACAACAGTTCGGCCACGCGCAGCGCCACGGTGGTCTTGCCGATCCCGCAAGGCCCGACCAGGGTCATGAATCGGCGCACCGGCAACTGCCGCACCAGGCTGCCGACAACCGCATCGCGCCCGGTGATCGGCGTGAGCCGCGCCGGCAAGTTGTGCAGGGGCTTTTTTACGGTCTCGCTCGGGAACGAGACGGGCTGCGGCGAATGCTGTACCGGGGCGACAAAACTGTAACCGCGCTGGGGAATGTTGACGATGTAGCACTGGCCGTTCTGGCCGTCGCCCAGAGCTCGGCGCAAGGCGGCAATGTGTACCCGCAGGTTGATCTCTTCGACCACGGAGCGCGGCCATACCTGGGCAATCAACTCTTCCTTGCTGACCACCGAGCCTGCGTGCTCGACCAGCACCTGCAACACGTCAAGGGCGCGGCCGCCCAGGCGCAGCGGTCGATCGCCTTCCAGCACCAGTCGCTGACTGAGGTGGAAAGCGTAAGGCCCGAATTGCAGCACCGCTTCGCTGTTTATATCTCTGAGGCTGTTCATGGGCTGTCACTCGCTGCACGCCTGGCTTTCAGCCCAGGCTCCGCACCGTCCTTGCAATGAGTTCAGCGGTATCTTGGCAGGCCTCGGTGACGGTACAACTGCCGCGGGGGGAGCGTCACGGCCATTGCGGTGCGCACGACGGACACGCGCGCTAACTGAACTGCTCGCGGTATTGGGTCGGGGTCAGGCCGAGCTTTTCACTGAACAGAAAACGCATGTGCCGCACGCTGCCGAAGCCGCTTTTGAAGGCCACGGTCTTGAGTGGCAACTCGGTGGTTTCCAGCAGGTTCCTGGCGCAATCGATACGCGCGCTTTGCAGAAACTCCATCGGCGTCATGTTCACTTCCCGGGCGAACACCCTGGCGAAATGACGCGGGCTCATGTTGGCCAGACCGGCCATTCGCTCGATGCTGTAGGTTTCATCGAGATGTTCAAGCACATGGTTCTGCACCCGGGTAATCGCCGTTTCGTGAGGGGCCACCGCCGCCATCAACGGGCTGAACTGCGCCTGCCCGCCCTGGCGCTTCATCACCACCAGCAACACCTTGGCCACGTCCTGGGCGACTTTTTTGCCATGGTCCTGGGCGACCACCGACAACGCCAGGTCGATCCCGGCGGTGACGCCACCGGAAGTGATCAGGTTGCGGTCCTGAACGAAGATCTGATCGGTCTCGACGGTCGCCTTCGGAAAGCCCTTGATCAGCCGCTCGGTGTAGTGCCAGTGGGTGGTGACGCGATAGCCGTCGAGCAAACCCGCATGCCCCAACACGAACGCCCCGGTGCAGATCGAGCCATAACCGGCGGACCGGCTGACGTTGTGCCTGAGCCAGTCGAGCAATGGCGGATGCTTTTCGTTGTAGGCACCGGGACCACCGGGCACCAGCAGCAAATCAAACCCCTCGCAGGCCTGATCGATGTGCCGGTCGGCGTGCACGCTCACCCCGTTGGACGCCCGCAGTGCGCCGGGCTCGGTGCCGATGGTCGTCAGCACATAGTGATCTTCGGGTTTCAGATAACGATTGGCGATGGAAAACACTTCCATGGGCCCGGCCATGTCGAGCAGGAGAAAGTCGGGAAACAGCACCATTGCCACGGTTTTCATGGATTGGAATTCACTGGGATCAAATAAGGTCGGTTTGTCGAGCGCTAGCCCTTTGTGGGGGCGAGCTTGCTCGCGATGGCAGTATCACATTCGACAGATGAGGTGACTGGAAAATTGCTATCGCGAGCAAGCTCGCTCCCACAGGTTTCGGTACTGTGCATTATGGACAAACACAGGCCAGGCATCGGAAAAGAATAGCTGATTGTCGCCCGCAAACTGTCAACCTGATCGAGACAGTATTTCAATTTTCATCTACTTATTGAACCAGCAGGTAACCATTAACCTTCTCCTCACTCGGACGAATTCACGTCCCCAAAGGAGATTTCATCATGCTGACTCTTCGCAAAGCCTCGGATCGTGGCCTGGCCAATCACGGCTGGTTGAAGTCGTTCCATACCTTTTCCTTCGCCAGCTATCGCAACCCGAAAGAGCAGGGTTTTTCCGACCTGTTGGTGATCAACGACGACCGCGTCGCCGCCGGCAAAGGCTTCGGCCAGCACCCGCACCGCGACATGGAGATTTTCTCCTATGTGCTTGAAGGTGCCCTGGAACACAAGGACACCCTGGGCACAGGTTCCGTGATCCGCCCCGGCGACGTGCAACTGATGAGCGCAGGCAGCGGTGTGGCCCACAGTGAATTCAACCACTCCGGCACCCGGCCGGTGCATTTTCTGCAGATATGGATCGTGCCCGACGTCAGCGGCGCCAAACCGCGCTATCAGCAAGAGCATTTCAGCCCTCAGAAGAAACGCGGGCGCCTGCAACTGATCATCTCGCCGGACGGCGCCAAGGGTTCGCTGAAGGTGCGTCAGGATGCACGGGTGTATGCCGGCCTGATCGACGGCAAGGAAAGCGCCACCCTGGAGCTCGCCGCCAATCGCTACGCCTATGTGCATGTGGCCCGGGGCAGCGTTGAACTCAACGGTGTGTTGTTGCAGGAAGGCGACGGTGTGCGGGTTCGCGAAGAACAGGTACTGACCTTGAGCAATGGCGTGGATGCTGAAGTATTGGTCTTTGACCTGCGGCCACAGGAACTGCCGGAAATGCCATGACGAAACCCTGCTCGCGAAGGCGGAGTGTCAGACAACATCATTGTTGAATGACCTATCGCTTTCGCGAGCAGGCTCGCTCCCACAGTTTGTGTAAATCTGCTCGTCCTGCGGGTGGATCGTTGATGGTTCAGGGATCGCAGGAAGCTTCAAGGGTAGCGATCTCTGCGCCCTGCTCCCCCTGATAACGGGCCCGATAGCGCCCGGGGCTTTCCCCGGTCCACTTCTTGAACGCCCGATGGAAGGCGCTGGGTTCCTGGAAACCCAGTTGTTCAGCGATATCGCTGATGCTCGCGTCGCTCTGACGCAATTGCTCAAAGGCCACGCCACGGCGGACTTCGTCCTTGATCTCTTGGTAGGAACAGCCTTCACGCTCCAGTTTGCGGCGGAAGGTGCTGGGGCTCAGGTGCTGTTCCAGGGCAAAGGCCTGCAACGTCGGCCACTGACTGTAATGACTGCCGCGCAAGCGCTGATGAACCTGGGATGCCAGGCCATGCTGGTTGCGGAAGCGGATCACCAGCCATTGCGGCGCGGTACGCAGAAACACTTTCAGCGACGCCAGATCCTGAACCACGGGCAGGCGCAAGTAGTGGCTGGCAAATTCGATTTCGGTGCGCTCGGCACCGAAGGTCAGGTTGGGGCCCCACAGCAGGCGGTCGTCACTCAGCGACAGGCGCGAATGGCGGAAGTCCGCACGGTCAATGGGAATGCGCCGCCCGCCCAGCCAGCACAGCAGACTGATCATCAACACCAGGAAGGTTTCTTCACCAAACCGGCTGGCATCGTTGTCCGTCGAACGGGTGTCGAGGCTGATGACCGCACGCTTGCCACGCACGGCCAGAGAGCCGCGAAAGTCGCGCAGGAACAAGCCGAAGTTGGCCAGGCATTGACGCATGGCCTTGTGCAGATCGGGCTCCTGAATCAAGGCACGGCAAATCAGGGCGAAACTGCCCGGCGGCATGCCATGGGAATCGAGCCCGAAAAACTCATCGTCGAGCTCGCGGATCTGGATCAGCCACAACGCCGCAAACGCATTGGCCGGCACCCGCGCCGTGGGTTGGTGCATGACCGCCGGATCAATGCCCGCCTGTTCGAGCACGGCCGTCACGCGCTGCGGATCATCGCGCAGCCCATGGATCATTGCCTGCACGAAATAGGCGGCAACCGAGTCCTTTTCCCGCATTGGTTCGCTTCTCTCTCATCACCCGAATGGCAAAAAACATCAGTGCCGTTGAACAGTTTTGGCATAGGACAACCGCCCTGCCGGCTCTAGACTCGCGGCAATAGTACGCCTTCGGCCGCAATCGCGGCCAAGGTATCGCAGGGTTTGATCGAAGGATGGGAAGATGAATCTGCAAAACATCGGGGTGATCGGTGCGGGCACCATGGGCAACGGCATCGCCCAAGTCTGCGCCATGGCCGGTTTCAACGTGACCTTGCTCGATATTTCCGAAAGCGCTTTGCAAAAAGCCGTCGCAACGGTCGGCAAAAACCTGGACCGGCAGATCGCCAAGGAAACCCTGACGCCGGAGCAGAAACAGGCGACCCTCGACAAAATCCGCACCAGCACCGACTACAGCAGCCTGCAAAATGCGCAGCTGGTCATTGAAGCTGCGACGGAAAATCTCGACCTGAAACTGCGTGTGCTGCAACAGATTGCCGCGCAAGTCAGCAGCGAATGCGTCATTGCCTCCAATACCTCGTCGCTGTCGATCACCCAACTCGCCGCCAGTGTCAGCCAGCCTGAACGCTTCATCGGCCTGCATTTCTTCAACCCGGTGCCGGTGATGGGCCTGATCGAAGTCATCCGTGGCCTGCAAACCAGTGACGCGACCCACCAACTGGCGCTGGACATGGCAACCACCCTCGGCAAAACCGCAATTACCGCCGGCAACCGCCCGGGCTTTGTGGTCAACCGGATCCTGGTGCCGATGATCAACGAAGCGATCCTGGTGTTCCAGGAAGGCCTGGCCAGCGCCGAAGACATCGACGCTGGCATGCGCCTGGGCTGCAACCAGCCTATCGGCCCGTTGGCCCTGGCGGACCTGATTGGCCTGGACACCCTGTTGTCGATCCTCGAAGCCTTCTATGACGGTTTCAACGACAGCAAATATCGCCCGGCGCCGTTGCTCAAGGAAATGGTCGCCGCCGGTTACCTGGGACGTAAAACGGGGCGCGGCTTCCATGCCTATGCCTGAGCGTTGCTCGCGCTTTGCCGAGTACCGGGACAAGGTCCTGGAGCTGTTTGCCTGCAAGGGGTTCGGCCAGGTCGGCATGCGTGAGCTCGCGACGTGCCTGGGGCTCTCCCCAGGCTCGCTGTATCACCATTACCCCAGCAAACAGCATCTGCTGCTCGACCTGATCGAGGAGTTCTACGAGGAGCTGCTGGCCACCCTGGGACGTATCCAGCAAAAGGCCCCAGGCAAGCGCGACAAACTCAACAGTCTGATCCGCGCCCATCTGAATCTGCATCGGGAGATGCCCTGGCATTTCCGCCTGGTGGAGCGCGACAGCGGTTGCCTGAACGAAGAGCAACAGGATCGGGTCCGGCAATTGCGCGAGCAATACGAACGCACGTTGCTGAGAATGCTGGGCGCCAAGTCCCGTTTCAGCGAGCAAGGCCTGCTGGCCGCCGGGCATGCCATTGGCGCCCTGCTCAACAGTGCTCCCAGCTGGCTGACACCCCATGTGCTGGACGAGCAGGAACGTGAGGAGCTGCTCGAGAGCATGGTCAGCGGCGCCATCGAACGTGTGCTTGCGCCACGGCGTGTGCCGGAGGCAATAAGCCTGGCGCGTCCTATTGAAAAAACATCTAAAGAAACACAAGCTTCGACGAAGATTTAGCGCTTTGCTTGTCGGCTCGACACAATCGGAATTCGCCGAAAAAACCGGCGTCCAAACCGATGTATGTACTCGAGCACCTGGAGCCGACCATGAAAATCAATCCCTACCTTATCTTCAACGGCGACTGCAAAGCGGCCTTCACGTTCTACGCGCAGTGCCTGCAAGGCCAGATCGAAGCCATGATGACCTTCGGCGAAACGCCTGCCGGTGAGCATGTCCCCACGGATCTGCACAACCTGATCATCCATACCCGCCTGATCGTGGGCGATCAGGCGATCATGGGGTCGGACACCACTCCGGATCGTCCCGTCCAGGGCATGAGTGGTTGCTCGATCTCACTCAACGTCGACAGCATTGCCGAGGCCGAACGGGTCTTCAATGCGCTGGCGGACGGTGGCTCTGTGCAAATGCCACTGGAAACCACGTTCTGGGCAGCACGCTTCGGCATGCTGGTCGACCGTTTTGGTGTGTCGTGGATGGTCAATTGCGAAAAGGATCAGTGAAAGGCCTTGGTCGATCGAGAGTATTGAAGGCACAAAAAAGCCCGACCTGAAAAGGTTGGGCTTTCTGGCAACTCCCGGCCTGTCTGCTACCGTCAACTAGCCATACGGATAGCAGCGAACCTGAGGAGGATACCCACTATGCCGGCCCACGACGCGTCCTGGCCCACCCGTTGCAAGCTCTTGCTACTGGCCGGTGGAATGATCGCCAGCCTGCTGACCCTCAATGGTTGCGCCACTGTCGATGCACAGACCACCGCCTATGTCGGTGTAGAACATCCGGCACCGACATCGCCGGACCAGGTTGTCGTGCTGCGCTCGGAGCCTCTGCGCCCACATGTGCGCCTGGGTGAAGTGTTGATCGACGCCAGCATCGACCCTGCCCCGCCGATTACCGAAGTCGAACAGAAGCTGCGGGAAGAGTCCGCCAAACTCGGTGGCGACGCCGTGGTGGTCGTCTATGACCACATTCAAGCGGTGGGTGCCTATGCCAGCGGGCCGCTGTGGGCACGCGATGTGAGGACCATCGAGGGACGCAAGCTCAAAGGTATCGTGATCAAGTACCAGTAGATATCTCCCCTTGGAGGACAGCGTCAACGGAGGTTGAATTTGAATGACGTGGTGATCGCTCTCATCGTTTTCGCCTGCCTGTCCGCCAGCGCACTGATGGGCTCGTACGTGAGGGAGCGATTACCGAGCCATCATCTGAGCGATGACTCTGTGGCGGTGGTGAAGCTGGCCACCGGCCTCATTGCAACGATGTCGGCGCTGGTCCTCGGCCTGCTCGTTTCCTCTGCCAAAGGCACCTTCGATACGGCCAATGCCGAACTGGAGGGCGCGGCGGCGAAAGTGGTTCAATTCGACCGCTTGCTGGCCCGCTACGGCCCCGACACCCAGGGCATCCGCACCGAGCTCAAGCACAACTACGCCGAAGTCACCCAGGTGCTCGCGACCCGCGATCACCGTCAGATTGAAAAACTCGATAGCCCAGAAGTGATCCGTCGCTCCGAAGGCCTGCAACGCCAGGTCGAGTCACTGACGCCCGGCAACGATGATCAGCGCGCGCTCAAAGCCAAGGCATTGCAAGACATGGACACCGTGTTTGCCGCCCGCTGGCTGACCCTGCTGCAGGCCAATCAATCGATTCCACCGGTGATGCTGGTGATCCTGGTGACGTGGCTGGGGATTATCTTCGGTTCGTTCGGCCTGTTTGCACCCTGCAACGGCACCATTGTCGCCGTATTGCTGATGTGTGCCCTGTCGACGGGGGCAACCATCCTGCTGGTAGAGGAACTCAATCGACCGCTTGATGGTTTTATCTGTGTGTCACTGGATCCCCTGGAGCACACGCTGGAGCGGTTGGGGCAGTAATTTCATTTCCCGCGGACAAAAACAAAACCCCTACCTGCATACGCAGATAGGGGTTTCGGAATTTAATCTTGACGATGACCTACTCTCACATGGGGAAACCCCACACTACCATCGGCGATGCATCGTTTCACTGCTGAGTTCGG
>NZ_NIWT01000009.1 GCF_002236115.1 Pseudomonas jessenii
CTCGATGGCCAGCGGCTACGCCGGCCTGGACAACGAACTGTTCTACCTGGACAAGACCATGATGGTGTTCGGCGACGCTAAAAAGGTCATCGAAGACATGGTCAAAGCCGTCGAGTAACCCTCTGCGCAACACTGAAATGACGCGCCCTCCCCTATCCTGCGAACGTTATGCTTTCGCAGGACAGGGGTGAAGATTTATAGACGAACGCTGGCAAAGGTTGACTCGTTACGTGCCTGGCTCAACGCTGACATCGAACCGGCCAGCGGCGACAGCACCAATGCTTGCGGCAACGGCATCATCGCCACCTGCTGCGTGGTATTGGAGCCGACGCGCTCGTCACGCGGCGGAATGCCGAAGTACTCGCGGTAGCACTTGGAGAAGTGCGGCGTGGACACAAAGCCACAGATCGACGCCACTTCGATGATCGACATCGGCGTTTGCTTGAGCAACTGGCGCGCGCGGACCAGGCGCAGTTTCAGGTAGTAACGCGACGGCGAGCAGTGCAGGTACTTCTGGAACAGCCGCTCCAGCTGGCGACGGGACACGTCGACATACACCGCCAGTTCGTCCAGGTCGATCGGTTCTTCGAGGTTGGCTTCCATCAACGCGACGATTTCCTGCAGCTTCGGTTGATTGGTACCGAGCATGTGCTTGAGCGGCACGCGCTGGTGATCCTGTTCGTTGCGGATGCGCTCGTAGACAAACATTTCCGAGATCGCGGCGGACAGTTCACGCCCGTGATCGCGGCTGATCAGGTGCAGCATCATGTCCAGCGGCGCGGTGCCGCCAGAGCTGGTGAAACGGTTACGGTCGAGGGTGAACAAGCGGGTACTCATTACTATCCGCGGGAAAGCCTCCTGCATCGCCGCCAGGCACTCCCAGTGCACACTGCAATCGAAACCATCGAGCAGTCCGGCGCAAGCCAGGGCCCAGCTGCCGGTGCAGACCGCACCGAGTCGGCAGGCCTTGCGGGCCTGGCCTTGCAGCCAGGATACGTGTTCACGGGTAACGGTGCGCTGAATGCCGATGCCACCGCAAACGATGATCATGTCCATCGGCGGGGCTTTGTGCATGGAAGCGTCAGGGGTGATTTGCAGGCCGTCACTGGCCCAGACCTGGCCGCCATCGACGGTGAGGGTGGTCCAGCGATACAGCTCGCGACCGGACAACTGGTTGGCCATGCGCAGCGGTTCTACAGCGGACGCCAGAGAAATCAGCGTGAAATTGTCCAGCAACAGAAAGCCGATGGATTGAGGCGCACGGTTCTGGGGTTGAGCCCCGGAGTTGAACGTCGTCATCGCGATATCTCCTCACACAAAGCGGGTGATTGGCCTCAGGCAAAGGCTCTTTTTATACCCCCATCCAAAAGTGGGTGGGTTTGTTCCTATTCAACCTGCAAAGGTCATACCCAATTACCTATGTTTGAACGGATCCAAAAACGACATCACCCAATGTCTCTACGCTGAGGGTTTGCAGGGCGGGAGCCATAAGGAAAACGCTTGATTTTGAGCCCGTGCTTATCAACCTTGTGCACATTCGTAGCACATGCGCGAGAGATGCCTATAAACGACGACTTATTTGTCACCGACACTCACATGTCGGTTTTTGAAAACAATAATGACCAGTGCCCCGATTTTGGGCTGACACAAGCGTCATGCGCTATAAAAGTGATCTGCGACCGGTTGAATCCACAACCCATAGCTGCCTTTCAAAAGTGGTTGAAGTTCGGCCATCAGGATGACCGTTCAGCCTTGCAGATAAGCCGGCAAGCCTTACCTGCCCGATTGCCGGGTAAGCAAGTGGATTAGCACATCATCGTCGATTTCGAAGACCACTGATTTTGCGTCGATTTCCGTTAGGAACTCACGACTACTCACTAACGTCAAAAGGCGACCTCTGATGAGGCCGCCATTTTTCAGCTGATTTGATCAGTTGCCGTTTGGCATCGACAAGTTGATGCCTTCTTTTTTCAGGGCATCACGCACGGTTTGGAATTTCTGGTACTGCGACAGCTCGATCGGCCCGTCATAACCCATGCTTTGCAATTTGCGTGGCGGGTAATCGACGTAGGTTTTCATTAGCTTCATGATCGCCGCCGAGATCGGCACCATAGTCCAGGTACGCTCAGTAAAGTTGTTCATGAAGAGGTCATAGCGCTCCTGCGGGTCTTGCCACAAATCAAAGACTTGCGGCACGGTGGCCACGTATTTTATTGCGCCTTTCCATCCTAGATTAGTGTCCACGGCCAGACCACCGGTTGCCGCGCCATCATCGCCGCGCAGGTTGAACACGGCCTTATAGTTTCCGACACGGGCCGCACCCGGGGACAATTCGTTCTCAGTGAAATAGAACCACTCCTTGCGCGGTGAAGGGCCGTTGCCAGTGAGTACTGGCGTCATATCATAACTGTCGAAGAGGATTGGCTGACCCTCGCGATCTTTCTCGGGCAACTTCACGCCAGCCACAGAGGCGAACGTCGCCATCAAATCCAGGCCACCGAGAATCTCGTGGTTTTTCGTGTCCGGCTTGATCTTGTCTGGCCAGACGGCAATGGCTGGTACCCGATTACCCCCCTCACGCACTGTACCCTTGGTCCCGCGAAATGGGGTGTAGCCGGCATCCGGATAAACATCCTGCCAGGCCCCGTTGTCAGTGGTGTAAACCACCAGCGTGTTTTTATCCAGGCCGAGTGCCTTGAGCTTGTCCATGATGCGGCCGATGTGAGTATCGAGTTCGACGACAGAGTCGGCGTACTTGGACTTGGACATGGACTTATGAATGAACTCCGGTGCTGGCATGTTCGGCTGGTGCACTTTCATGAAGTTGACGTTGATGAAAAACGGCTTGTCCGATTTGGCCGCGGTGTCTAGAAACTCCAACGCAGCTTTTTCGACATAGTTGTCAAAGAACGGTATGCCGACCACGCCAGGTTTGCCGTCCACCACAGGTGTGTCCACGTACTGACCATTGACCTTGAACTCTTCGACCGGCTTTTCACCTGCCTTGCCGGACAACGCGCCTTTGGTGACCTTTTCAAACATCGCACGGGTTTCCGGATCCATGTCGGGGAACCATGTCGGGTCTGCGTAGGTGTAGGCATTGAGGTGATACAGGCCGACGTATTTCATCACGTCATAACCTTGAGCATTGGGAAGGGCATAGTCGGCTTCACCCAAATGCCATTTGCCAGTGAAATAAGTGTCGTAGCCACCGGTTTTCAGCACCGATGCCAGCGTCCATTCGGCGGCGGGCAAGCCACCGCCCTGGCCCTGGAAGGCCACGGTGGTCATGCCGCTACGATTGGGGATGCGCCCGGTTTGCATGGCCGCCCGACCAGGCGTGCAGCTTGGTTGCGCATAAAAAGAGTAAAAAGTAACACCTTCTGCCGCCAGCTCATCAATACTGGGCGTAGGCATGCCGCGACCAACCCCACCGCCGTAGGGACCCAAGTCGCCATAGCCGGTGTCGTCGGAGACGATAAACAGGATATTGGTTTTTTCCGTTTGAGCGGCGTGAGCAAGCCCGTTCAATGACAATAGTGCAGCAAACACGACAGACAGCTTGAAACGATCCGATAGCTTGTCCATACCAGCAATCCTCGTTGTTTCATTGTGTTGGCAACCTGGTGATGAGTGCACAACTACATTGACACTTGGTGCGTTGACCACCGAGTAATTAGCCTAGGTATTGAGTACAGAATCATTTCCCCCTTGCTACATGACCATGCACAAGTTAAGGCGCAGGATAGAGTTTAGTGCGGTTTTTCAGATGTACGTGGTGAGTGCTCTGGCTGTATCAATAGAAGTTTTCTGAAGAAACCTTCTTCTGTTTCGGTCTAATAAAGTTTAGGGATACTCCTTTCAATGGAGAATGTTTCGCCCCGTTGTAGAGGGGGACGACTGATCGATGGCTCAAGGGAACATTAGTTGATACGAGTTAATCCGACTGGCCGGAGACAGTATTTTTCCCCGTCGAACATAGTTCAGATACCTGATCTAAGCTCATTGGCGGCAGGGTCATCCTCAGCCTTGTAACCGCGACACAACAACCCAAGCTCTCAATTTCGAGAAAGGAGTTGGTAGTGAACAATGGCGTTCGACTTGTTCCTTTCATTACCTTTGCGGTGGCATGGCCCGAAATTAGCCTCGCTGCCGATAGTCAGGCCGAGCTGGCCAAGCAAACGCTGAATCCCGTCGCCGCACTCTACAGCGTACCTATTCAGTACAACTGGAACCAAAAACTCGGCCCGAGCGGTGAGGGCTACCAAAGTGTCACCAACATCCAGCCAGTGCTGCCATTCAGTATTAATGACGAGTGGAACCTGATCTCCCGAACCATCCTGCCGATCATTGATCAGCATGGTCTGGTACCTGGCGGGCAGGCGGACAAATCCGGTATGGGAGATGTGACCCAGAGCTTCTTTTTTTCACCCAAGCAGCCGACTTCCAGTGGCTGGATTTGGGGGGCAGGACCGGCCATTCTGGTTCCGACCGGCAGCGATGAGCTTTTGAGCAGTGAGCAATGGGGGTTGGGGCCCACAGTGGTGGCCCTCAAACAGAGCAATGGTTGGACCCGCGGCATTCTGGCCAATCACATCTGGTCGCTGGAAAACAGCCCGCCCGATGACAAGGACAAGGTCAACGCGACT
The DNA here is from genome assembly GCF_002236115.1 of Pseudomonas jessenii. GTDB lineage: Bacteria > Pseudomonadota > Gammaproteobacteria > Pseudomonadales > Pseudomonadaceae > Aquipseudomonas > Aquipseudomonas jessenii. The sequence continues at coordinate 4,650 of NZ_NIWT01000009.1, forward strand.
TTCCTGCAACCTTTCTTCAGCTACACCACTCACACCTACACCACCTTCGGCATCAACACCGAATCCACCTATGACTGGCAGACCCGCGAATGGTCAGTGCCAATCAACCTGTTCGTCACCCAGTTGTTCAAAGTGGGGCATCAACCCATGACCCTGCAAGCAGGACCACGCTATTGGGCAGACAGTCCGAAAGATGGTGCCGAGGGTTGGGGATTCCGGGTGGCGTTTACACTGTTGTTTCCCAAGTGAGTGCCAAAGCTCAATGGAGCATGTTAAGCGTCTGCTTTTGGCCGGTTTCTGCCTGTCGCCACCCGCAGCAACAGGTATCTGTCCAGGCACCTTTTAAACACCGCCATATTGATACACCGTCGCACTCCAATACTGGCTGCCGTTACGTTTTTGGCGAACCCATCCATCTGCCACCAGTTGTTTGGCGATCATTCGATTCATAAAGCCATGACCGAGCAGCAGAACCGGTCCTTCGCTGGCAAGGGAATGAAGTCGTCGAGCTGCCGTGCTGGCGCGCATCCTCGCAGTGCAGGCGGATTCGACTCTGCGTGAGTAGCCGCATAACCATAAGACTCGAAGGATAAATGCCCATGTAAACGGCGATAGCCGTGGCAGTTTCCAGTGACCGTAAGGCAGTTGCGCTTCACAGAAAAGCGCGTCGACAAGGGCGGGCTTCAGGCCAAGAGCCTGGACGGAGGTCAGCGCACGAGGCGCGCTGCTTGAGACAATCACCGTGGCGGTTGCGGCGAGCTGCATGCTGGCATCCGGGACGGGTTGGTTGGTAATTTCGGATTGGTTGTATTGCTCGATCTGGAAGAAGTGCGGTTCCGGGAACTTAAGGTTTGACTCTCGAACCAATCGGGATCGCGGTACCACGCCACCGTGTCGGTGATTGTCAGCTCTAGCGCCCGGAATCTCAGGCCAAGCTCCTGTTCACTTTTGCTGTGGTTGAAGCAGGTGCGGTCCTTCTCCGCGACTATCGCCATAAATGGGGCATTACACCCACCCAAACAGGCGTTTACCACCAAACTTGAGGAATATTCCCCACTCCCGCTTCTCTGGCTTAAAACACTTTAGAAACAGATTGTTAATTAGATTGAATTTTTTCTTCGCCCTACAGTAATGGCTCATTAGTTGCACCCCCCCCCTGGTACCCGTAACAGCTGTCGCCCCGGATTTGGAGACGACGGGGCATCACGCGTGGGGTGAAAAATGAAACGCACTACTCCATCTTGCGACTCCTTCGGCTTGCTGCGCAAATCAAGCCTGCATTGTGCGATGTTCCTTACCTTGGCCACGGCAGAAGCCGCGCCGCTGGATGATTTCGGCCCGCCACCACCGACGGACCCCTCGGCGTTTACCAATCCGCCGGCCGACCCCAAGGCTGCGCTGGATGCCATAGAGGCCATGCCACCCGCCAACACGGGCGCCTACGCCCTGCCCAACGGCGTGTTCGGCACTCGCACCACACCAACGGTCGACAACGTGCTGCCGCCAAACTTGCAAACTTCCTTCAAAATCCCCACCAACGGCAAGCCCAGCCCGTTGTTCGGGGCCCAGCCGTACACTCAGCAACTGCTGCTGTTCGAAGAATTCGGCACGGAAAAACTCGACCCGACACTGCCGGCACCGCCCCTGACCTTCCCGGTTCCGATCGTCGGCCCGGCGCCCACGCAGGACCCGAACAACATCGCCCGCAGCGGCCCTTCGGCCGCGGCGCTGGAAGCCTTCATGCGCCAGCCGGGGCTGTACCCGTTTCCGTCGCAGTTTTCCAACGTGCTGGACCGCAACCCGTGGAAAGCGCAGATCGAAGCCTTCCTCAACCGCCATCCGGTGGGCTCGCCGGCCGAAGGTCGTCCGCCAGGAAAAGGCTGGTCGCACCAGCGCTGGAACGAGTTCTACCCACAGGTCGCCTTCAAGACCGCTCAAGCCGGCGCCAAGCTCAACGGCGGCATGCGCGACCGCCGACAGTTGCACAACTACGCCGTCGGTGAGTTCGGGCCGGGCGGGCTCTACAACCAGACCTCGGACAACCCGATCATCGCGGGCACCACCAAAGGCATCGACACCCGCTTTCACCCCAACATGCCGATTCAGAACCACAAGGCGCTCTGGACCTTCGACGGCACCTTTCCGCCAAAACTGCTGATGGTGCGGTACGGCCAACCCGTGCTGATGCGCCACTACAACGCCCTGCCGATCGATCCGTCGGCCAACATGGGGTTCGGCCTGCACACCCTCAGCACCCACGAACACAATGGCCACTCCCCGGCCGAAAGCGATGGCTTTGCCAATGCGTTTTTCTTTCCGGGGCAGTACTACGACTATCGCTGGCCGATCCAGCTGGCCGGTTACGACAGCATCAACACCAGCGCTCAGGATCCGCGCGCGGCGTTCCCCTGCGCGCCGGGTGAAACCCTGTTCGTCAACGATGCCACGCCGGGCCTCAAGACGTGCAACAACGGCAGCATCAAGATCCGTGGCGACTGGCGCGAAACCATGAGCACCCACTGGTTCCATGACCACATGCTCGATTTCACCGCGCAGAACGTCTACAAGGGCAACGCGACGATGATGAACTACTACAGCGCCCTGGATCGCGGTAACGAAGCGTTTGTAGACGGCGTCAACCTGCGCCTGCCCAGTGGTTCGGCATTGCCCTGGGGCAACCGCGACTACGATGTGAACCTGACCGTGGCCGACAAGGCCTGGGATACCAATGGCCAGCTGTGGTTCAACCCGTTCAACACCGATGGTTTTCTCGGCGACCAGATTCTGGTCAACTGGCAGTACCAGCCGCGCCTGAACGTGCGGGCGCGCAGCTATCGATTCCGTATCCTCAATGGCTCGGTGTCACGTTTCTTCAGGATCGCACTGGTGCGTGAAATCATCGGCACCGGTGGCGAGTTCCCCGGCCCGACAGGCTCCGGCCTGTCCTACACCCGCGTGCCGTTCCACTTGATCGCCAACGACGGCAACATAATGGAACACGCCGTGCCATTCGACGGCAGCATGGACCTGGACGCCGACGGCGATGTGCAGGACCACAACGCCATCCTGCCCAGCATGGGCATCGCCGAGCGTTTCGACATCATCATCAATTTCTCGAAACACGGGATCAGGACCGGCGACAAGCTGTACTTCGTCAACCTGATGGAGCACCACGACGGCAAGGGGCCGGAGGCTTTACCGCTGAGCCTGGCCGATGTCCTGTCCGGCAGGTACAAGGCGGTGCTCAAGCTGGGCAGCAAAGGGCTGGAGTGGGACGCCGGCGATCCGGTGGTCGGCAAGTTCATGCAGATGGTGGTCCAGCCTTATGCCGGCCAGGACGTGAGCATGAACCCCGCCGACTTCGAACCCGCCAAGCCGGGCAAGCCGGTGGGTAAAAGCATGATCGCGCTGACCCTCAACCGTGACGACCCGGCGGTGCAGGCCAAGCTCAACGCCGCGCGGCATCGCGAGTTCACCTTCGGCCGCTCCGACGGTACCGACGAAGAACCCTGGACCATCAAGACCGACGGCGGTTTCGGCTTCCAGATGGACCCTCGAATCATCAGCGCCGCTCCGCAACTGGCCACCGGCCCGACCCCTGCCGGCTTCTCCGGCGACGGCACCCTGGAAGTGTGGAAAATCAGGAACGGCGGCAACGGCTGGAGCCACCCGGTACACGTGCACTTCGAAGAAGGTATCGTCCTCAACCGTGACGGCAAGGCGCCGCCGGAATGGGAAAAATGGGCACGCAAAGACGTCTATCTCATCGGCGAAGGCATCGACAGCTCGCAGGACGTGGACATTGCGATCCGCTTCCGCGAGTTCGCCGGGACCTACCTGGAGCATTGCCACAACACTCAGCACGAGGACACCTCCATGCTGCTGCGTTGGGATGTCGAGCACCCCGGCCAGTTCCAGTTGATGCCAACCCCCCTGCCCGGCTGGGACGGCGTCACCTACGTCAATTCCGCGGCGCTGCCGACTTTCCGCACTGGCGATAGACGTGAAGAGGACGGCGATAACCAAAAACCGATTGCCAACCCCGACAGCGCCATCAGTAACACCGGCCAACCGGTGATCATCAACGTACTGGCCAACGACACCGACCCTGACGGTAACGTGCCACTCAAAGTGGTGGGGTTGGAGCAACCGGACTCCGGCAAGGGCGTGGTCAGCACCGATGGCCTGCGTGTGACCTATACACCACCGGCCACGGTCCCCGCGCCATTCACCGCGACCTTTTCCTATAGCGCCAGCGATGCCAGGAACGCGGAGTCGGAACCGGCGATGGTGTCCGTGGCGGTCTCGGCAGCGATCAACGAGAACCTGATCGTCACCAGCGCGACCGTCACCGCCCGCAGCAACAGCCGCTGGTATTGGGTCCTGTCCGGCACCACCTCCCGTGGCACGGGCAATACCATCACGGCGACGGCCACGACCACGACCGGTACGGTGAACCTTGGCGCCGCCGTCCTGACGCAGACACCGACAGGCGCGCGCTGGAACATAGCGGTGACAACCGCCGGCAGTGGCCCGTCGCCTAGCCCGACGGCGACCATCAAATCGGCCTTCGGCAAAACCGTGACGGTGCCGATAAAGGCGAACTGAGTACAACCTGGCTTTAGCAATGAGGGCCTCCTTGAGGCCCTCTTGCTACAAGCAAAACGAATCTGCCTAGGTTTTAAAGCGCGCCACCGTCTGGTGCAGCGCTCCAGCCATCTGCGCCAGCTCCTGACCGGCTGCGTGGGTATGTCGGGCACCCAATACGATCTGCTCGGACAAGTCACGAATGCCCACCAGGTTGCGGTCCACCTCACGCGCCACCAGGGCCTGCTCCTCCGTGGCACTGGCGATCAGCAGGTTGCGTTCATTGATCTGCGAGATCGACCGGGTGATCTCCTCCAGTGCCTCGCCGGAGCGTTGCGCGACTTCCAGGGTCGTCTGCACCAGGTGACCGCTGCTTTGCATTGCGGTCACCGCGTGCCCGGTATCGAGCCGAATATTGCCAATCATCTGCTCGATTTCCTGGGTCGACACATGAGTGCGATGAGCCAGCGCCCGCACCTCATCGGCGACTACCGCAAAACCACGCCCGGCATCACCGGCACGAGCCGCTTCAATCGCTGCATTGAGGGCCAGCAAATTGGTTTGCTCGGCAATGCTGCGAATCACGTCCAGCACCGCACTAATGTCTTGCACACGTCCGGCCAATTGCTGAACACGTTCAGAGGTATCCATCATGCCGTCCGCCAGCGCACCTATCGAGGCCACCGTTTCCTGAACTTGCTCGCGGCCGCGTTGTGCGGTCTGCTCGGAAACCCGGGACGCCTCGCTGGTGCTGACGGCATTGCGTGCGACCTCGTCGACGGCCGCCGTCATCTGATTGACCGCCGCCGCAGCCTGTTCGATCTCCAGGCCCTGAAGTTGCAAACTGCTGCTGGTCTGACTGCTGACCGTGCTCAGCTCTTCCGACGAACTGGCCACCTGATCGACCGACACGGCGATGTGCTTGACCATCGCGTTCAAGCTTTGCTGCATCCGGTGCATGTTCATCATCACGCTACCGTCGGCATTTGCATTCACTGGCACTTGAATCGTCAGGTCGCCCTGCGCGATTTGACTCAAGACCCGCGCGGCATCATCGGGCTCGCCACCCAAGGGCCGGGTGACACTGCGCGTCACGATGACCGCCGCGGCGATGACCGAGGCCAGGCAGAATACAAGCAGCCCCAACATGTTCAGATACGCTTCTTCGTACAGGGCCTGCGCCGATCTTTCACGATCGGCGAAGATCTGCCCCTGCAGCGCCATCAAGGCGTCCAGACTTTTATAAACCTGCTGTTCGGCGGGAACGACGTGCTGTTTCAACTGCGCCATCGCGGCATCAAAAGCGCCTTGCCGGATCAACACCTGCACCTGGGTGAATGCGTCGACGTAAGCCTCGCGATTCTTTTTCAGGGCAGCATAGGCGGTCTTGCCTTCCGGCAGATCGAACAGCGGCTCGAGGGTTTTCAGTGCCAGGCTGATACGCTTTTTGGTGGCATCGATGGCCTCTTGCACTTGCTGATTGTCTTTGTCGATCAGCAAGTCCCGGGTGTTCCTGGCGTTGTCCCGTACACCTGTGGCAATGACCATGATCGGATCGATTTTCGGCCAGTCCCGTTTGACGATCAGCATGGCCTGTTCCTTTAGCGTTGCCAGATCGTGCAACGCATACAACACCAAACCTGTCAGTACCAAGGGCGCAATTGCAAAGCCGATGACGATACGTTGTGCCGTGCTCAACCTGGCCATGTCATATGCTCCCTGATTAACTCCCGCCCGACCCCCGGCACATCTGAAAACAGCATGTACTCACAAGCCTTCGATTCACCCTGCCCCGGTCGCTTTAATGTCCGCGAATATAGTGTTCCAGTTGCCGGATCAGTTCGGCCTGCTCGACGATGGCTTCTTTAACCAGATCACCAATCGACAACAGGCCAATCAGTTGGTCGCCCTCCACCACCGGTAGATGGCGCAGGTGACTGTCGGTCATGACCGCCATGCAACGCTCAATACTCTGCTGACTGTCTGCTGTCACCACGGGCGCGCTCATGATGGCCCGGACCGGCGTACCGACCGAAGAGCGCCCCTGTAGAACGACCTTGCGCGCATAGTCGCGTTCGCTGATAACGCCGACCACCTGCCCCTCCTCCATGACAGGTAACGCACCGACATTTTTTTCGGCCATCATCTTCAACGCTTCAAGCACCGTCTGGTCTGGCGCGATGCTATGCACCCGTCGGTTCTGCACGGCCTTGAGCTTGAGCAGTTGTGCGGCTGTTTTCATACGAGCCTCCGATACTGTTTGTCATTGATCATCGACTCCGCCGGAGCCAGGCATGAATCATTAATTGAGTGAGCGTTCAGACCGCGTCGAAATCCATGTGGTCAGGCCACCGCGACCTCCACCTGGCCTCCGTTGAGGCGCACAGGCCAGACCCGCAGGCGCTGCTGCGGATACTCCAGACAACTGCCGTCCTCAAGGCGGAAATGCTGTTTGTAGAGTGGCGAGGCAATCACCAGATCGCCCTTGATGCTGCCGATCAGCCCGCGACCGATGACATTCGCCCCGGATTGCGGGTCATGATTATCGATGGCATAGAGGGTCTTGCCTTCGGCAGCCGGCAGGTAGAACAGCGCCACTTGTGCACCGTCCAGCCAGACGACGACGCCTGAGTTACTCACCAGATCATCCTGGCTGCACACCGCTTGCCAGGCATCGGGATGGACCAGGGAGGAACTGGAATAGGCTCGCTGGGTATCGGACTGGCTCATCAGACAATCTCCTCAATGACAGGGATAAGGTGGAGTTCAGCGGCCATGATCGGCCGGCGCTGACCGCGTTCCTGGACAAAATGGATATCCGGGTCCGGGCGTTGATCGTTGACGAAGGTACGGAAGCGCTTGAGCTTTTCCGGGTCTTTAAGGGCATTGGCCCATTCGCACTCGTAGCGGTTGACCACCAGTTGCATCTGCGACTCGAGCTCCTCACCCAGCCCCAGGCTGTCGTTGATGATCACGTCCTTGAGGTAGTCGAGGCCGCCTTCCAGGCTCTCGCGCCAGACCGAGGTACGCTGCAACTTGTCGGCGGTGCGGATGTAGAACATCAGGAAGCGGTCGATGTAACGAATCAGGGTCGCGTCATCGAGGTCGGTGGCAAACAGCTCGGCGTGGCGCGGGCGCATGCCGCCGTTACCGGCCACGTAGAGGTTCCAGCCTTTCTCGGTGGCGATTACGCCCACGTCCTTGCTCTGCGCCTCGGCGCACTCACGGGTGCATCCGGAGACGGCGAACTTGAGCTTGTGCGGCGAGCGCAGGCCCTTGTAGCGGTCTTCGATGGTCAGGGCCATTTGTACGCTGTCCTGTACGCCATAACGGCACCAGGTACTGCCGACACAGGACTTCACCGTCCGGGTCGATTTGCCATAGGCGTGCCCGGTCTCAAAACCCGCTTCAATCAGCTCGGCCCAGATGTCCGGCAACTGATGCAACTGAGCGCCGAACAGGTCGATGCGTTGCCCGCCGGTGATTTTGGTGTAGAGGTCGTATTTCTTCGCCACCACGCCAATCGCGATCAGCTTGTCGGCGGTGATCTCACCGCCGGGAATACGCGGCACCACCGAGTACGTACCGTTTTTCTGCATGTTGGCCATGAAGGTGTCGTTGGTGTCCTGCAACGGCACCAGCGACGTGTCCATGATCGGCTGGTTCCAGCACGAGGCGAGGATCGAGCCCACCGCCGGTTTGCAGACGTCGCAACCGGTGTGGCCACGGCCATGTTTGGCCAACAGTTCTTCGAAGGTGATCACTCCCTCTACCCGTACCAGCGCATAAAGCTCCTGACGGGTATAGGCGAAGTGTTCGCACAGGCTCTTGTCGACACTGACGCCGCGGGCAATCAGCTCATGCTCGAACACTTGCTTGAGCAGGCCGGCGCAACCGCCGCAGCCGGTGCAAGCCTTGGTCTGCGACTTGAGCTGGCCCAGGTCCGTACAGCCGCCGTCGATGGCCGAACAAATGGAGCCCTTGGTGACGTTATGACATGAGCACACCGTGGCCGACTCGGGCAGCGCACCCGGGCCCAGGGTCGGCGCGCCTTCGGAGGACGGCAGAATCAGGCTGGCCGGTTCCGACGGCAAGGCGATGGCGTTCTGCATGTATTGCAGCAGGGTGTCGTAATAGCTGTTGTCACCGACCAGCACTGCACCGAGGACGTGTTTGCCACTCGCATCCACCACCAGGCGGCGATAGCTGGCGCTGGCTTCGTCGATGAATTGATAGCTGCGCGCGCCCGGGGTGTTGCCGTGGGCGTCGCCGATGGAGCCGACATCCACCCCCAGCAGCTTGAGCTTGGTCGACATGTCGGCACCGGTGAACGGCTCGGCGACTTCGTTGCACAGACGGGCCGCGACGCTGCGCGCCATCTGGTAGCCCGGTGCGACCAGGCCGAACAGGCTGCCGTTCCATGAAGCGCATTCACCGATGGCGTAGATGTTCGGGTCGCAACTTAGGCACGTGTCGTCGATCACCACACCACCGCGCGGACCGATCTCCAGCGCGCATCGACGAGCCAGCGCGTCTTGAGCGCGGATACCGGCGGAAAACACGATCAGGTCGGTTTCGAGGAACTCGTCATTGGCGAAATTCATGCGATAGCGGTACTGCTCGCCCGCACTGATCGATTGCGTGGCGCGGGACAGGTGTACACCGACGCCCAATCGTTCGATCTGCGCCTTGAGCGCCTGGCCACCGAGGTCATCCAGCTGTACCGGCATCAAGCGCGGCGCGAATTCCACCACGTGGGCTTCAAGGCCCAGGCTCTTCAACGCGTTCGCGGCTTCCAGCCCCAGCAAGCCACCGCCGACCACCACGCCGCGCCGGGCATTGGCCGCCGCAGCCCGAATGGCATCGAGGTCTTCCAGGGTGCGATAGACCAGGCGCGATTCACCTTCGGCGCCTTCGATTGGCGGAACGAACGGATAAGAACCGGTGGCCAGAACCAATTTGTCATACGAGACGCAACCTTGCGAGGTGACCACCTGGCGACGGACGCGGTCGATTTCCAATACCGGCACACCCAAATGCAGCGTAACGCCGGGCGTCTGGTAAAGCGACGCATCGGACAGCGCCAGCGACTCGGCATCACGACCGGAGAAGTACTCGGAAAGATGCACACGGTCATAGGCGCGCATCGGCTCCTCACTGAAGACGTGCAGCCGGTAATGGTCAAGCGCTCCCCGCTCGATCAGCTGTTCGACACAATGATGTCCGACCATGCCATTACCGATCACGATCAGCGTTTGCATCTTGTTCAACGTGGCAACATTGGAATTCATAGAAAGCACCCAGCCCGAGCCAATCACGGTTTTAAAAGCAAAAAAAAACGCCTGAAACCTTTCGGTTCCAGGCGTCTTTGCCTGTTCTTTTGCGGTGTTCAAACCAGGCATCTATGCCTGATCCACCGATGCTGCCCACGACCTGTTCGGCCAATCGATCGTCGTTGACCGAGGGGGCTGTCCACACGAATGCGTTCCAGGTGGACCTGAAGTCAGCCTTGCAGCCTTTGTGCCAGCCAGCGACACAGAGACTTCAACTATCTGGAAACACTGACTTTTGAGCCTGAGGGGATTGTCACGACGCTGGAGCTACCGCAGGCGATAGCGCTTTGCGGCGCTTCCGACTGGTGCACGTTGTTAGGCATGACGCTTTATAAAAGTGCATGGACCGTTCGATTCCACAGCTTGTCAGCACTGAAGCCTCGATCTGCTTTTCCTGTCAGCCCTGTCATGTCGCCGTCACATCCACCAATCACAATGGGATCAGCCAAATGGATTTGGCCCATCTACAGAGAGCTTGGCCGACGCCGGGCTTTTTCATTGCTACGACGACATGCTTTTCACGAAACGCTCACAGAATGGAGCGCAGATTGGAAGCACAAAAGGATTTGACCCCAAACAGAAGGCCCGCCATTGCGCGGGCCTTTTGCTGCCTGCATTGAGCGCGTGATGAATCGATTTCAACCGGGATTCAACCGCTTCATAAAGTGAAACTGGCGGCCAGAAGCAGAACTGACAGCGAACCCGGCCGATACGCAACGGTCATAACAGCTGATGGCAGCGCAAATGATCAGTGGCCCCCGGGCCGGCTTCATTCACGAGCGAGGCCTGCAATTCACACATTTCAGGGCGCGCCGGATAACCTCAGTGGATTCGGTTCCTGCATGACGCAGGCACTTGCCGCTGCTCTCATCCCCTGCTCCCTCAGCGGAGTACGCAAATGACTCGATCAATGCAGTTCTTCCTGTCGTTCTTCCTCGCGATTGCAACATTGGCATCGGCCGGTTTCCTGAACAATGCCGCAGCGGCCACCGCCGAGGATCTGAATGCCGACGCTCGGCAAGCGTTGCAGGCGCTCTACAAGACCAATCCATTCTCCGAAACCATCTCGCACCAAGCCAAGGCTGTGCTGGTCTTCCCGAACATCATCAAGGCAGGACTTGTATTCGGCGGCAGTTATGGCGAAGGCGTTTTAATGAAGGGCACGAAAGTCGAGAACTACTACAACTCCGTCAGCGGTTCATGGGGGCTGCAGGCCGGCGCCCAGTCGTACGGCTATGTGGTTTTCCTGATGACCGATAAAGCCGTGGACTATGTAGCCAAAACCAAGGGTTGGGAAATCGGTGTAGGGCCAACAGTTGTGTTTGTGGATGAAGGGGTTGCGAAGAACCTGTCCAGCTCGACGCTCAAAGACGACGCCTACGCGTTTATCTTCGACCAGCAAGGGTTAATGGCGGGGGTCAGTATCGAGGGAACGAAGATTTCTCTGATCAAGCGCTGAAGTCACCGTCTGACTGGCCATCGGGAGCGTGATGGCGGCCTATGCCAACCCGGATGGGGGTCCCCTTTAGGCTAGGCTGTCCTCACTCCTGGCGCACAGACGCACCTGATGATTGGGAAGCCATCTGGACGAGCAAGGCTGTTTCGACCGTTCATTGATCCAGGTCTAAACATTGAATGACCGAATCCTGATAATGACTTTTCAGTTTTAGGTAGGCCTTAAATGACTTCACAGCTCTTCCAGGTTCACGGCCTCGTGAGTTTTACCCTTGCCATCCTCCTGCTTTTCCTCGGCAAAACACTCGTCCAGCACAACGCCTTTCTCCGTCAATACTGTATCCCCGAATCGGTCGTCGGCGGCTTCGTCTGTGCGGCGGTTACGTCCTTGCTTTACTTTGGCCTGAATATCCAGATCGAATTCGATCTGCAAGTTCGCGACACCCTGCTGCTCTATTTCTTTGCCGGCATCGGCTTGAAGTCGGACATGCGCCAACTGCTCAAGGGGGGGCGCCCGCTGCTGATCCTGCTGTTACTCGCCGCTGTGTTCATTCTGCTGCAGAACTCGCTGGGCATGGGCGTGGCCGAGGCTTTTGGGCTTGATCCCAAGGCGGGCTTGATGGTGGGCTCCATTTCCCTCACGGGTGGGGTGGGCACGACCCTGGCCTGGGCACCGCTCTTCGTCGAAAAACTGGGCATCGGTAACGCCCACGAACTGGGCATCGCCAGCAACACCGTCGGCCTGATTGCCGCTTGCGTCATCGGCGGCCCTATCGCCAACCAGCTGATACGCCGTTATCAACTGACGCCGTCCAGGGATGCGGAGCTGGAAGTCGGCATTCTCGAGCAACAACCGAGCAAGGCGCTGGACTACTACGACGTGCTCTGGGCCTGGATGTGGCTCAACCTGACCCTGATGCTCGGCTATGGACTCAACCTGCTGCTGGTCGATGCAGGCATCACCCTGCCCAAGTTTGTCAGCTGCCTGTTCGCGGGCATCGTCATTCACCACCTCGTTCTGGCCTTTGTCGGTGACCAGCGACTGAAAACCTGGAGCGGTGCCAGCCTGGGCCTGTCGCTGATCTCCGATATCTGTCTGGGCATGTTTTTGACCATGGCCCTGATGGGGCTTCAGCTATGGCAACTCAGCGGCGCGTTGATGTTCATTCTTTGCGCATTGACCCTGCAAATCCTGCTGACGGTCGCCTATACGTATTTTGTGGTCTTCCGCTTTATGGGGCGCAATTACGAAGCCAGCGTGATTGCTTCCGGGTTCGGCGGGATTGCCCTCGGTTCCACGGCGACGGCCATCGTCAACATGTCGACCGTGACGCAAAAGTACGGCGCGGCGCACCAGGCCTTCCTGATCGTGCCGCTGGTGTGTGGCTTTTTCATTGACCTGGTCAATGCCGTGATCATCAGCATGTTCAGTGGTCTGTAGCGACCTCGGCCCGGCTCTCGGACGGCCGGACACACCGAACTTGGGAAAGCGGACGAAAGGAGCAGCAGGATCGATGCCGCAAGGATAGGCTCAGAGTAAGAGAGTGCCCCAGCCCTGATCCGGCCAGGTACGATCTCAAATGCGCCTCTTGCTACAGGGGAACCGGGATGACGGGACACACTGTGCGCCAATGCTCGTCATGGATCCTGCTATCCCTGCTCGCCGTCGATCTGGCGCTGATAGCCGGCTGTTCAGGCAAAGCCAGTACGGCTCAATATTCAGCCCCCAGCGTCGGCTCGACCTGCTATGCAAAAGCCCTCCCCACTGTCGGCGAAGGAGGCCTCGCCTGGGGCGACACCCTGGACATGGCTCGCCAGAAATCCCTGAGTAATTGCATACGCTATTCCGGCCGATCCGGCGGTACGCCAAGTACCTGCAAAGTGGTGATGGCGGAATGTAAGCATTGAAAGAGCGGTTTTTCATTTCTGCGCCGCTTTTGCATTTCTGTGCGACAGATCCCACTTCAGGGGCTCCCGTTTCACACGCTCGCGGTGTTAGCTTTGAGATGTTTCTGATCAGTCGATCAGATATTTCCTACGAACCGCCTGCAAAGGAATGCCCCCAGCAATGGATTTCTCACTCAAGCACCTGGCTGCGACCACCCTCATGCTCGCCAGCCTTTCGTCGTTCACCACCGCTGCCCACGCCAACATCACCCCGCAACAGAACGCGATCATCCTCAAGACCTTCAGTGATGCATCGGTCAAGGATTTCAGGCAGTTCCTGGGAAGCCTGGCCAAGAGCGATATCGCCAAGACCGACGACCTCGGCCCGGCCATCCGTGCCTTCCTCGACAACAAGACGCTTACCGCCGGGCAACAAAACGAAATCCATCGTTTGCTCGGCCTCTATGCCCGGGTGAAATACGGCAGCGCGGCCACCGAAACCCTGAAGGAGCTGGTGGCCATTCCGACCGTGCGCGTGGACGGTGTCGACCAGCACGACAATCCCGAATTCCTCAAGATTGCCGAGAAGATCAAGGGCCTGGCCCAGGCGTTCAACCTGAACTTTCGCAACGTCGACAACCGCGTCTACGAGATCTCCCTGGAAGGCAGCGGCGATGAAGTCGTGGGCATTCACGCCCATGCCGATGTGGTGCCGGTGACGCCGGAAAACTGGGTGCTGCAGGACGGCACCCGCCTTGATCCGTTCAAGGTCACCCTGATCGGCGATCGCATGTATGGCCGCGGTACCGAGGATGACAAGAACGGCATCGTGGTGGCGCTCTACGCCATGAAGATCATCAAGGAGGAGAAGCTGCCGCTGGCCCGCAACTTCAAGCTGCTGGTCGACACCACCGAAGAGACCACGGGCGACGCCATCCCCTACTACTTCGAACGCAACCCCACACCCAACTACAACCTGGCGCTGGATGGCGGCTACCCGGTGGTGATCGCCGAGAAAGGCTACGGCACGGTCATGGCCAGCTTCGCCAAGCGCACCGCGCAAGGCAAGGGCGCAGAGATCACCTCGATGACTGGCGGCCTGGCCACCAACCAGATTCCATCGACATCGGTTGCGACCCTGGTGACCGACAAGCCCGCCGAACTGGCCGCCAGCCTGCAAAAGGCCGGCACCGAGTATGCCAAGCGCAACGGCGGCAACTTCGCGGTCGCCGCCAAGGTCGACGGCAAGGACGTCAAACTGACGGTCACCGGTGTGTCCGCCCACTCCTCCGAGCCCGAGTCCGGCGTCAACCCGGTGGCCAGGATGCTCGACTTCATCAATGGCCTCGACGGCAAGGTCGCGCTCAAGCACAACCAGATCACGGACGCCGCCCGCTACGCCGCCGACAACTGGGGGCTGGATTACCTGGGTGGCAAGTTGGGAGTCGGTTTTTCCGATGAATTCATGGGCCCGCTGACCACGTCCCTGACCTATGTCGGGATGGATGACAAAGCCTTCAAACTCGCAGTCAACCTGCGCGTGCCGAAGGGCAAGACGCCGGATGTGCTCAAGTCCGAAATCGCCGCAAAGCTGGACGCCTGGAGCAAGAAGACCAGCATCGCACCAACCTTCGACCTGTCGATCGCCGAACCGATGTACCGCAACCCCGAGGGTGAATGGGTCAAGGCCTTGCTCGCTGTGACCAGCGAAAACCTCGGCATGGAACACAAGTTCGGCACCTCCGCCGGCGCCACCTCCGTGCATGAACTGCCCAACGGCGTGCAATTCGGCCTGGCCATGCCGGACGTCAAATACACCGGTCACAACGACAACGAGTTCAAGACCACCGAGCAGTTCCTGCTGGACTTGCAGATCGTGACCGAAATGATGGGCCGCATCGGGCAATTGCCGAAACTTTGACCCCCCTTCGGACCCGCCACCCTGGCGGGTCCATTGCTCCCAAATCACATGCCGGCCCCTGTAGGAGCGAGCCTGCTCGCGAAAAACCAGAGGACGTCGCGGTAAGTCTGGTTTCCCGCGTCATCGTTACCCCCCATCGCGAGCAGGCTCGCTCCTACGGGTCGATTTGATCCAGCACCCGATTCGCCGTGATCTCCGCCAGCATCACGCTGTTGGAAATGCCCAGCAGCGCATTGCGCGCCCCACCGTCCAGGTGATCCACCAACTGATGGACCATCACATCGACCGACGCGAGGGTTTCGACCAGATAAACCATCAAGGTTTCGGAACTCGCCTGCGGGTCCACGGTGAACAGGGTACCGGGTGTGCGCGGTGTGGCTTTGATATCGGCAATCGAGGGGATGTGAAAATCGGGGGCGGCTTCGTTGAGCCTGGTTGAGTCGGGTTCAGGTGGGGAGACCGGATCGGCCTCCGGTGGGTTTGGCGTTACCTTGAACATGATCTTCAATTCCTGAGTGATGCGGTCACCGCTTCGCGACTAAACGAAGGGGTGGCAGCTGTACGCAGGTTAGTCGACCGGGGAATTGAAGAAGCCGGCGCACCCGAAGGTGCCCTGCGCACAGCCACCATCAAATACAGGTGTAAATACCTGTCTGACGGACACTTGTGCGACTTCAATTACCACCAGGCGACTAAACCCGATCACTGATGGGCAGTGACACGAATCAAGTTACCGACGGCCTGCGAGGCGCACAAGCCGGCGGATTCTGGCGTAACCGTAGGCAACGGCGCAAGGTCTTGTAGCTTGCATGAAGTAACCTTAAACGCCTTTAAACAAACGCTCTCCGGCGATGTTGAGTGACATGGCGCACTTGCCCGGATTGATGAATAAACCTCATGACCCCTTGCCGATTTACCCGTCTAGTGCTCATCCGTTAGCTCGCTTACTGTTTCCCCCGCGGTCCTGCACCCAGCCGATACCACTGACGTGCAGCCTGACCATCAAAAGCGGGAATTTGGGGTGAAACCATCCCGCCCGTTGTGCGCTCGTTCCTGACGGCCCACGACCTGAGAGGGAAAACCATCATCCCCTTCAACACCCACGGCGGCTGCCTCGCAGTTGGCCGACCCGCCTTTAGGAGCAACATTGATGAATCCCTTGATCGCCCCATTGGTGGCCTTATCGCTCATGGCCGGGGAAGCCTGCGCCCAGTCCTCCAACGAGATCCGCATTACCCACGCCGGCTCCCAGCCCTCCATCAAGGGGGCTGCGGAAAACTTCACCGGCACGGTTCGGGTTGATGGCCTGTTCAAGGGGGATTCCCCTGCTCGCATCGGCGGTGGCACGGTGACCTTCGAACCCGCCGCACGCACGGCCTGGCATACCCATCCGCTGGGGCAAACGCTGATCGTCACCGCCGGAGTCGGCTACGTGCAGCAAGAGGGCGGCCCACGTCAGGAAATCCGTCCGGGCGACATTGTCTGGATCCCGCCGAAAACACGTCACTGGCATGGCGCGACGGCCACCAACGGAATGACTCACATCGCCATCGCCGAAGCCGAGGACGGCAAGGCTGTCACTTGGGCGGAAAAAGTCTCGGATGCGCAGTACGAAGGTCAATCGCCCGCGCAGGGCTTGTAGCTGTTTGTTGTAGATCAACCTCAATCGAGCACCGCCTGCCAGGCAGTGATGAGCAATGGATGGAGCTTTCACGATGACCACTGATACACCGATTGCACATCGCAAGACCGGTGCCCTCCCCGCGCTGATAGCCCTGTGTCTGGGCCTTGGCTTGATGTCGGGTGTGGCCACTCAGAACGCCGAGGCATCGCAACCCATGACCAGCACACAACCTGCGGCACAAACGCTGTCGGCCAGGCAACAGGCCATTCCACTGATCGCAGCGTTCATGGCAACCAGTGACATGCCCAGGCTCAACGCTGCCTTGAACCAAGGCCTGGACGCCGGCCTGACGGTCAGCGAGACCAAGGAAATCCTGGTGCAGCTCTACGCCTATGTCGGCTTCCCCCGCAGCCTCAATGCGTTGAATGAACTGATGACGGTGGTGCAAGCGCGCAAACAACGCGGCATCCAGGATGCGCCTGGACGCGAACCCAGCCGTGCCATTGCAACCGGTGAGGCATTGCTCGCAGCAGGAACGGCCAATCAAACCCGAATTTCCGGTGGCCCGGTCAAGGGGCCGGTGTTCGATTTTGCCCCGGTCATCAACCCGTTTCTGCAAACCCACCTGTTCGGCGACATCTTCGAGCGCGACAACCTCGACTGGCAAAGCCGCGAGCTGGCGACCGTCGGCGCTCTGGCCGCAACGCCGGGTGTGGAGTCGCAGTTGCGCTCGCACATGCGGGCGAGCCTGCGGGTTGGGTTGAGCGTGGAGCAATTGCGCCAAGTCATCGAGGTACTGGCCGAGCACGGCGATGAACAATCCGCCAAACGTGCAAGCACTGCCCTGACACAGGCACTTGCTGCCTCGGGAGGTTGAACATGAAGACTGGAAAAAACCTGCTGAACATCACCCTGCTGAGCGTGCTTGCCGCCTGTGCAAGCCATGCCAATGCCGCCGCCCCCTTGATGATTCAGGAGCAAGGCAGCTTCGCCGCCGGCGGGACGATGATCACCGCACCGGGTACGTTCAACCCGCGCAAACCCATGACGCCAGACGGCCAGACTTACCACGGCGACCATGCCTACACCTTCTACCAAATCCCGGTCGATGCGCGAAAACTGCCCATCGTCATGTGGCACGGCGCAGGCCAGTTTTCCAAGACCTGGGAAACCACCGCGGATGGCCGCGAAGGCTTCCAGAATACTTTTCTGCGGCGCCAGTTCGGCGTGTATTTGATCGACCAGCCGCGTCGTGGCGATGCCGGCCGCAGCATGGTCGAAGCAACGGTCAAGCCTGTCCCGGACGAGCAGCTCTGGTTCAACCAGTTCCGCATCGGCTTGTGGCCCAACTATTTCGAGGGTGTGCAGGTTGCCCGGGATGCGCAAACGCGCGATCAGTTTTTCCGCGCGATGACGCCGAACACCGGTCCGTTCGACATGGCCGTGGTCTCCGATGGCGTGTCGGCGGTCTTCGACAAAATCGGCCCCGGCATCCTGTTCACGCACTCTCAGGGTGGCGGGCCTGGTTGGTTGACGGCGATCAAGAACAACAAGGTCAAGGCCATCGTGGCTTTCGAGCCGGGCAGCAGCTTCGTCTTCCCGCTGGGTGAAGTACCCGCGCCGATTCCCAGCGCGTTCGACACGGTACAAGGCGCAGCGGTGCCGATGGATCAGTTCATGGCGCTCACGCGCATTCCGATCCTGATCCTCTACGGCGACAACATCCCGGAGCAAGCCGTCGACCTGCCCGCTCAGGACAGCTGGCGCGCCCGACTCACCATGGCCCGGCTTTGGCGCGATGCCGTCAACCAGCATGGCGGTGACGTGAGGCTGATCCACTTGCCGGAGATTGGCATCAAGGGCAATACCCACTTCCCCATGTCGGATCTGAACAACGTGCAGATCGCGGATCTGGTGTCCGGGTTTCTGACAGAAAAGCATCTGGATTGACGGCTTCAGCACATTTTTAACGCGCCTTTTAATGCTCCGGAGACACTTATGAGAAACACAATTTTGAAAGCCTCGCTGATGGCCGCCATGGTCGGTATTTCTGCTGGCGAAGCCGGCGCCGCCGACTACAAAAAGAACCCATTCACCCTGGCTTACGACGGTGCAATTACCAAGAATGAACCCGGCAAGGTCAACATCCATCCGGTCACCTACAAGCTCAATGGCCTGGACATCGCTGCCAACGTCTACACCCCTGCCAACTACGATGCGAAGAAGGCCTACCCGACGGTGGTGGTGGCGCACCCCAATGGCGGTGTGAAAGAGCAAGTCGCCGGTTTGTATGCCCAGCGACTGGCCGAACAAGGCTACATCACGATTACCGCCGATGCCGCGTATCAGGGTGCAAGTGGCGGACAACCGCGCAGCATCGACAAGCCCGCGTACCGCATCGAGGATATCCACGGCATGGCGGACTTCATCACTCAGTATGCTGGCGTCGACGGCAAGCGTCTGGGCCTGCTCGGCATCTGTGGTGGCGGTGGCTACTCGTTGGCCGCCGCGCAAACCGACAAGCGATTCAAGTCGGTGGCGACCGTGAGCATGTTCAACTCTGGCCGGGTGCGTCGCAATGGCTACAACGACTCGCAACTGGACACCATCGAGCAACGCCTGCAACAGGCTTCCGCTGCTCGCGCCCAGGAAGCGGCCGGAGGTGAAGTGCTCTATTCGGGCGATGCCAACCTCACCGATGAGCAGATCGCCAAACTGCCGTTCGAGCTGTATCGCCAGGGTTATGAGTACTACTGGAAGACCCATGCCCACCCTAATTCAACCTTCAAATACACCACGAGCAGCCTGCTGGACCTGATGCGCTTCGACGCCACCAACCAGATCGAACTGATCAATCAGCCATTGCTGATGATCGCCGGCAGCAAGGCCGACAGCCTGTACATGACCCAGGATGCGTTCCCCAAGGCCACCGGTACCAAGGACAAAGAGTTGTTCATCATCGACGGCGCAACGCACATCGAAACCTACTGGGTTCCCAAGTATGTGGACGCAGCACTCGGCAAGTTGACGCCGTTCTACGCAAGAACCTTGTGATTGGTTCGTTGGGGTCGCGCATCCATGCGGAACCTGATTACATGGAATAATCCCGCGCTCCGCATGAGAGGCTCTCATCAATGTCCCGCGCCAATCTCAACGATCTGCAAGCCTTCGTGGTCATTACCCGCGAAGGCAGCTTCACTCGCGCCGCCGCACAGCTGGGCGTCTCGCAGTCCGCGCTGAGCCACACCATGCGCGCTCTCGAAGCCAGGCTCGGCGTTCGCCTGTTGACCCGAACCACGCGCAGCGTATCCCCCACAGAGGCTGGCCAGCGGCTGTATCAGTCCATGGCGCCGCGCTTCGACGAAATCGAACTTGAACTGGCTGCGGTCAGCGAGTTTCGCGATACCCCGGCAGGCAACGTGCGGATTTCAGCCTCCGAACATGCGGCGAACAACATCCTTTGGCCCAAGCTGTCGAAGGTGCTTCCCGACTACCCGGACATCAAGGTCGAAATCACCGTCGACTACGCCCTCTGCGACATCGTCGCGCAGCGCTACGACGCGGGCGTGCGCCTGGGCGATCAGGTGGCCAAGGACATGATCGCCGTCCCGATCGGCCCCCCGTTGCGCATCGCGGTAGTGGGGTCTGCCGAATACTTCAAACAACGGCCGTATCCGAAAGAGCCAAGGGATTTGGCCGCACATAATTGCATCAATTTACGCCTGCCCACCCACGGGAGCCTGATGCAATGGGATTTTGAAAAGGACGGTCACGAACTCAAGGCGCGTGTTGAAGGACAATGGACGTTCAACAGCAGCGTGCCGATCCTGCGCGCTGCTGTCGCCGGATGCGGGCTGGGGTTCCTGCCAGAAGATATGGTAGCCAGGGAGCTTGCCGACGGAAGCCTTGTGCGGGTACTCGAAGACTGGTGCCAGCCTTTTGCCGGTTACCACCTTTACTACCCCAATCGCCGTGAGCATTCTTCAGCGTTCGGCGTAGTGGTGGACGCGCTGCGTTACAAGCGCTGAGTCGTCCATGGTCAACATGCCTGGATGGCACGGATGAAATACGTGAGTGATTCCAGTTTCAAATAAACACTGGGAGATACCCGGTTTGATCTAGGCTTGAATGAAATCACGCGGGAAAAAAACCATGTCCCTCGCTCCCGGAAATCTATTGGCCCTGGCTTTGGGTGTCTTCTTTTGCACAGCCGTGTACGGACAAGGGGTAGCAGACACCGATTCCCCACCGGCAATACTTCCATTGGCATCCGAGACTGCGCCAAAACTCATTGCCTACCCGCCGCTTGCCGAGCCACTCGCCCGCGGTGTTGTCATTATCCAGTATCGAACAGAACACGCCAGGATCATGCCGGTATTTGGCAAAGCAGCTGTTGAAGTATCACCACGTCTCGGTCACCTCCACGTGACCGTCGACGACTGGAAAGGCACATGGGCGCACACCAGCGAAGACCCGATCATCCTGGTTGGACTGACGCCCGGCACTCACAAGGTTCTGCTTGAAGTGGCCGACCCGACTCACAAAATCCTCACCAGTATGACAGTGAGTTTTATCGTTCCGCAGAAGAAACCGGCGGACGCTCCCCACATTGACAATGATCACGCAGTCAAACCATGACGATTGAGTGTTCATAGCTGACTGCGGTGGTGTGAGTAGCCTCTGATTTCGAAAACACCTCTGACTGACTACTTCGCTTTACTTCTGGCTGCACAACTCCCCCCTCAGGGTGACGGTAGATAGCCCATCACACGTGACTCGCCCATCAGCAGCGGGCGATTCAGTTCCGCACAAGCACGCAAGTACTCGGCCACCAGAGTGACCCGCTTCAGCTTGCGCAGGTCCTCGCTGTAATACATCCAGAACTGCCGCGTGATCTCCACTTCACCGGGCAGCACTTCGCACAGGCGGGGATCGGGGCCGGCGAGGAAGCAAGGCAGGATCGCCAGCGCCCGCCCCTCCAGGGCTGCGTGGTAATGGGCCACCACGCTGGTGCTGCGCAGGCGACTGTTGGCGCCGGGCATCAGGTCGTTCAGGTAGAGCAGCTTGAAGCTGAAGGCCAGATCCTCGACGTAGGTCACGAACGGGTGAACGGCCAGGTCCTCGCGACAGCCAATCGTCGGATGACTGGCCAGGTACTCCGGCGTCGCATACAGACGCAGGCGGTAATCGCACAGCCGCGAGCACACGTACGGACCGCGCTCGGGTCGTTCCAGGGTGATGGCAATGTCCGCCTCGCGCCGTGACAGGTTGATGAAATGCGGGACCGGCAAAATGTCCGCCGAGATATGCGGGTAGTGCTCGAGGAAGTGGCTCATCTGCGCAGTGATGAAACAGGTCCCGAAGGCTTCGGTACAACCGATGCGCAGGTGCCCGGCGAGCCCCCCGGTGGTGCCGAAAACCTGCTCGCAGGCTACCAGCAGCGTACTTTCCAGGGATTCGGCGTGGCTGACCAGACGCTGCCCCTCCACGGTCAGGACAAAACCTGCGGTTCGCGACTTCTCGAACAGCAGAGCACCCAGACACTGCTCCAGGGCGCGGATGCGCCGCGACACCGTGGTGTAGTCCACCCCCAGGCGGCGAGCTGCACCGCTGGCGGTGCGGGCACGGGCGACCTCGAGGAAGAAACGCATGTCGTCCCAGTTCAGTGGGTTCTGCGTTGTGCTTTTTTGCATATCCATCGGGCTTTTCTGCCAATACATATGGGAAATATGCACTTATATACTCGCATCTCACCCAACTTGGCCAGCGTCGTTTTCAGGCCAGGAAAGCCCCCCACCCCAATAATAAATACCGAGGGCTGACAGCATGAGCGCATGGATAAACACCGGCTTGCACGCCGGACACAAACAGCTGCGCAACAGCGCAATCGCGGCCACGGTTCTCGTCTGCCGTTGGCCCGATCCGCTGCTCGCCGCGCAGCGGATCGGGCTCGCCCTCCTGCACCGCCCTCTCTCCACCGCAAGGTCATCCGGGCGGCAATAACTCCAGCACATCAGCATTCAGGTGGCGTCCCGCATCGGGTCGCTGCCCGGGTACCCGTACGCCCCTCAAAAGGCCGAACAACAAAAACAACTAGAAATGCGGAGCCGCACCATGACGACCGACCATCCGAACCACGTCCAGACCTGTGCACTGGTCAGGGCCAACCCCAAGTTCCACCGCCTCGCGCGCCAGCGTGCACTGCTGGCCTGGACGCTGAGCGGCGCGGTCCTGGCTATCTATTACAGCTTCATCATGGTGGTGGCTTTCGCCCCTGCCTGGCTGCACCTGCCGCTCTACGACGGCAGCCACCTCAGCCTCGGCATGCCAATCGGCGTGACGATCATCCTGTTGTCCTGGCTACTCACCGCCTGGTACGTGCACAGCGCCAACACCCGCTTCGACGTACTCAGCTCGCAGATCCTGCAGGAGTCCCGCGCATGAAACGCCTGTTCGCCCTTCTCGCCCTCAGCCCTGTGCTGGCCCATGCCGAGCCCATCATTGCGCAGAAGCAACCGCTCAACCTGCACGCCATCGGCATGTTTTTCGTCTTCGTCCTCGCCACCCTGCTGATCACCTGGTGGGCGGCACGACGCACCCGCTCCGCCGCCGACTTCTACAGCGCCGGTGGCGGCATCACCGGCTTCCAGAATGGCCTGGCAATCGCCGGTGACTACATGTCGGCGGCAACTCTGCTGGGCCTGTCGAGCCTGGTCTTCGCCAAGGGCTACGACGGCTTCGTCTACATCATCGGCTTCTTCGTCGGCTGGCCCATCGTCACCTTCCTGATGGCCGAGCGCTTGCGCAACCTGGGGCGCTACACCTTCGCCGACATCGTCTCCTACCGCCTCGATCAAACCCGCGTGCGCAGCTTCGCCGCTCTCGGATCGCTGACCGTGGTGTGCTGCTATCTGGTGGTGCAGATGGTCGGTGCCGGTCAACTGATCAAACTGCTGTTCGGTCTCGATTACCGCACGGCGGTGGTGGTAGTCGGACTGCTGATGCTGGTCTATGTCATCTTCGGCGGCATGCTCGCCACCACATGGGTACAGATCACCAAGGCGGTCCTGCTCCTGGCGGGCGGCACGACCCTGGTGCTGATGGCCCTGAGTCGCTTCGATTTCAGCTTCGAGACACTGGCCGCCCAGGCTGTGGCCGTGCATGCCAGCGGCGTGCAGATCATGGGCCCGGGCACTTTGCTGGCCGACCCGATCAACGCGGTGTCCCTATCCCTTGGACTGGTCTTCGGCATTGCCGGCCTGCCGCACATCCTGATGCGCTTCTTCACGGTGCCCAATGCCAAGGAAGCGCGTAAATCCGTACTGTTCGCCACGGTGTTTATCGGTTTCTTCTTCCTGGTGGTCTGCGTCCTGGGCTATACCGCCATCGTCATCGTCGGCACCGATCCTCAGTACTACGTCGATGGCAAGCTCGGCGGGGCCATGATTGGCGGCAGCAACATGGTGGCCATGCACCTGGCGAAGGCGGTGGGTGGCAACCTGTTTCTCGGTTTCCTCTCTGCCGTGGCTTTCGCCACCATTCTCGCAGTGGTGGCTGGCCTGGCCCTGGCCGGTGCCTCGGCCATCTCCCATGACCTTTACGCTTCGGTATTGAAGAAGGGCTGCGCCGACGAGAAACAGGAAATGCGCGTGTCGCGCATCGCCACCATCTGCCTGGGCATCGTTGCGATTGCCCTCGGCATTCTGTTCGAAGGCCAGAACATCGCCTTCCTGGTCGGCCTGACGTTCGGCATCGCCGCCTCGGCGAATTTCCCGGTACTGATCATGGCCATGTACTGGGGTGGCCTGACCACCCGCGGCGCCCTCTATGGCGGCCTGACCGGCCTGGTCAGCGCACTGGCCCTGGTGATCGGCTCGCCGTCGGTGTGGGTCGGCGTACTGGGGCATGCCCAGGCGCTCTTCCCTTACGACCAGCCGGCGCTGTTCTCCATGCCACTGGCCTTCCTGGTCATAGTGGTCGCTTCCAGGCTTGACCGCAGCGAACGCGCCGACCGCGAACGCGCCGCCTATGCCGACCAGTTCGTCCGTGCCCAGACCGGCCTTGGAGCTGCCATGGCCAGCAGTCACTGACGCTGCTTTTTCCGGGGCTGACGCCCCGAGCGCGAGTCCGCTCCTTTGCTTCGCGCTTTTTTACGCCCGACCTGCGCCGCTCGGCGCAGGACACCCCAGAAGCGCCCCTCCCTCGCCAACGCCAAGCGGCGCGGGAGCGGCACGTCGACAACAAAAACAACAAAAGGCAACCAATGAAACCCACCACCCTCACCCTGTTCCTGGCCGGCACCGGCCTCGCCGCACAGGCTCACGCCGACTTCTTCGCAGACAGCACGGCCAGGCTGGAAACGCGCAACTTCTACTTCAACCGCGACTTCCGCCAGGCCAATGCCGCCCAGTCCAAGCAAGAAGAATGGGCCCAGGGTTTCCTTCTGCGCTACGAATCCGGCTATACCGACGGCATGATCGGCGTCGGTATCGACGCTCTTGGCCAGCTCGGCGTCAAGCTCGATTCCAGTCCCGATCGCTCCGGCTCCGGCCTGCTCAAGCGCGACAGCCAGCCGCCCAAACGCGCCAAGGACGAGTATGGCGAACTGGGCCTGACGGCCAAGTTCAAAGCATCCAACAGCGTGCTCAAGCTCGGCACCCTGACCCCTAAGTTGCCGGTACTGCTGGCCAATGACTCGCGCCTGTTGCCGCAAACATTTCGCGGTGGGCAGTTGAACGTCCAGGAGATCAAAGGCCTGAGCGTCGATGCCGGGCGCGTGGATCGGGTCAACCAGCGCGACTCCTCGGACTACGAGAAAATGGCGATCACCACCACCGGCGCCAAGGGCATTGTCAGTGGCCAGGCCCGCAGTGACGCCTTCAATTTCGCCGGCCTTGCCTACCAGTGGAACGACCGGCTGAACACGGGCTACAACTACGGCGGCCTGGACGACTTCTACCACCAACACCAGTTCAGTCTGGTCCACGTGCTGCCGCTGGGCGCAGGCCAGACGCTCAAGAGCGACCTGCGCTACGCCCGCTCCACCGACGACGGTAACAGCAACATCGACAACAACGCCTTCGGCGCCATGTTCACCTATGCCCTCGGCGGCCATGCCTTCGGTCTGGGCTACCAACGCATGAGTGGCGACACCGGCTTTGCCTACGTCAATGGCAGCGACGCCTACCTGGTCAACTTCGTGCAGATCAACGACTTCGCCAACAAGGACGAGCGTTCCTGGCAGGCGCGCTACGACTACAACTTCGCGGCGCTCGGCATTCCCGGCCTGACCTTCATGACCCGCTACCTGGCCGGCGACAGCATCGATCTGGGCGCCCGCAGGCCTGAGGGTCGCGAATGGGAGCGCGACACCGACATCGGCTACGTGGTGCAGAGCGGCCCGCTGAAAAACCTCGGTCTGAAGTGGCGCAACGCTACGGTGCGCACCGCCCACTTCGGTAACGATCTCGACGAGAACCGCCTGATCCTCAGCTATACCCTGGCGCTCTGGTAATCCCTCGCACAAGGCGGGTGCCGCTCACATCGCTTGACGGTGCGGGCAGCACCCGCCTTGTGCATTTCTGGCGCATCGGGGATGCCGCCAGCCTGTGTTTTTTTGCACAACGCACGGGACTTTTTGAGCATTCTTATTTGATTTATGCCTGCCTATACTCGATTCAACCGCTTGGTCATGAACCAGGTCAGTCCCAATAAAAATAAACAGGGCACCCACCGTGAAGCCATTCTTGCTTGCCGTCGTCTCCCCACGTTCAGGTACCCGCGCGCGTCTCGGGAGACTCCAATGAACAACAACTGCCAACCTTTCCTCGCCGCCCGAGACTTCCTGCTGGAACACCGCACCGATTACGCCACAGCTGTGCGTGATTTCCGCTGGCCACAGTTGACCGAGTTCAACTGGGCTCTGGATTACTTTGACGCCATGGCCGAGGGCAACCAGGCCAATGCCCTGTGGATCGTCGAAGAGGACGGCAGCGAACAACGCTACAGCTTCCAGCAGCTGGCCGCGCGCTCCAACCAGGTGGCCAATCACCTGCGTGCCCTGGGCGTGCGCCGCGGAGAGCGCATCCTGCTGATGCTCGGTAACGACATCGCCCTGTGGGAAACCATGCTGGCTGCCTTCAAGCTCGGCGCCGTGGTCATCCCCGCCACCGCCCTGCTGACCCCTGAAGACTTGCGTGATCGCATCGAGCGTGGCCATGTGCGTCATCTGGTGGTCGGCGCCGCTCATGTCGACAAGTTCGACGGCCTGGGTGAAGGCTGCAGCCGCATCTGTGTTGGCCCGGCCCCCGCAGGCTGGACCCCGCACAGCGCTGCCAGCGAATATTCCGAACAGTTCGAAGTCGAGGGCCAAACGCTCGCCACCGACCCGATGCTGCTGTACTTCACCTCCGGCACCACCTCCAAGCCGAAGATGGTGCTGCACAGTCACCAGAGTTACCCGGTCGGCCACCTCTCGACCATGTACTGGATCGGTCTGCAGCCGGGCGACCTGCACCTGAACATTTCGTCCCCGGGCTGGGCCAAGCACGCCTGGAGTTGCCTCTTCGCACCATGGAATGCCGGTGCCTGCATCTTTATCCACAACACCGCACGCTTCAGCGCGCAAGCCCTGCTCGGCGTGCTGGAACGCTACGGCGTCACCAGCCTGTGCGCGCCGCCTACCGTGTGGCGCATGCTGATCCAGGAAGACCTGGCCAGCTACAAGACACGCCTGCGCCTGCGCGAGCTGGTGGGCGCCGGTGAGCCGCTCAACCCTGAGATCATCGAGCAGATCCTGCACGCCTGGGGCCTGTTGCTGCGCGACGGTTTCGGCCAGTCGGAAACCACCGCCCTGGTCGGCAACACGCCTGGCCAGCGGCTCAAGCCGGGGTCCATGGGCCGTCCGCTGCCGGGCTACCGGGTGACCATGCTCGACCCTGATGGCGTGCCGGGTAACGAAGGCGAAGTGGCCCTGCCGCTGGACGTGCGCCCGCTCGGCCTGATGCTGTGCTACGAGGACAGCCCGGAAAAGACCGCCGAAGTGATGCGCGACGGCTACTACCGCACCGGCGACACCGCGCAGATCGACGAAGAGGGCTACATCACCTTCGTCGGCCGCGCCGACGACGTGTTCAAGGCTTCCGACTACCGCATCAGCCCCTTCGAACTGGAAAGCGCGCTGATCGAGCACCCGGCGGTGATGGAAGTGGCCGTGGTGCCAAGCCCCGACCCGGTGCGCCTGGCAGTGCCCAAGGCCTATCTGATCCTGGCCCATGAGGCCCAGGGTAGCCACGAGCTGGCAGGCAGCATCTTCGCGTTCGCCCGCGAGCACCTGGCGCCCTACAAGCGGGTACGGCGCATCGAATTTGTCAGCGAGCTGCCCAAGACCATCTCCGGGAAGATCCGCCGGGTGGAACTGCGGCAAATGGAAACGCAGCGCCGCCAGGGCGACGCACGTGGCCCGCAGGAATACTTCGAAGAAGACTTCCCGCAACTCAAGGGCTGAACCCCGGGCCGGCACGCCGGCCCTTCCTGACCCAAACCCGACCGCTCGGCGAACCACGCCGAGGGGCCTCATTCGACCTTAAGAAAGCAGGCAGGACCCTAAATGACCTCTTCCATCGTTCCCAGCGTCAAGCTTCTCATCAACGGCGAATTCGTCGAATCGCGCACAACCCAGTGGCGTGACGTGGTCAACCCGGCCACCCAGGAAGTCCTGGCCCGCGTCCCCTTCGCCACCGCCGAGGAAATGAACGCCGCCGTCGCCAGCGCCAAGCAAGCCTTCAAGACCTGGCGCAAGACCCCGATCGGTACCCGTTCCCGTGTCTTCCTCAAGTACCAGCAACTGATCCGCGAGAACATCAAGGAACTGGCCGCCCTGCTGACCGCCGAGCAAGGCAAGACCCTGCCGGATGCCGAAGGTGACGTGTTCCGCGGCCTGGAAGTGGTCGAGCACGCCGCCAGCATCGGCAACCTGCAGATGGGCGAACTGGCCAACAACGTGGCCAACGGCGTCGACACCTACACCCTGCTGCAACCGCTGGGCGTGTGCGCCGGCATCACCCCGTTCAACTTCCCGGCGATGATCCCGCTATGGATGTTCCCGATGGCCATTGCCACCGGCAACACCTTCGTCCTCAAGCCGTCCGAGCAGGACCCGCTGGTGACCATGCGCCTGGTGGAACTGGCGCTGGAGGCCGGTGTACCCAAGGGTGTACTCAACGTCATCCACGGCGGCGTCGACGCGGTGAACCTGATCTGCGACCACCCGGATATCAAGGCCGTATCCTTCGTCGGTTCGACCAAGGTCGGCACCCATGTCTACAACCGCGCCACCCAGAACGGCAAGCGCGCGCAATGCATGATGGGCGCGAAAAACCATGCCATCGTCCTGCCCGATGCCAACCGGCAGCAGACCCTGAACAACCTGCTGGGCGCCTCCTTCGGCGCCGCCGGCCAGCGCTGCATGGCTCTGCCCGTGGTGATCCTGGTCGGTGAAGCGCAGGCTTGGCTACCGGACCTGATCGAGCGAACCAAAACCCTCAAGATCAATGGCGGCACCGAGCCAGGCACCGACATCGGCCCGGTGATTTCCTGCGCCGCCCTGGACCGCGTCAACGGCCTGATCGCCAGTGGCATCGAAGAAGGTGCAAAGCTTGAACTGGATGGGCGCAACCCGAGCGTGCCGGGCTACCAGGACGGCAACTTCGTCGGCCCGACCATTTTCTCCAGCGTCACGGCGCAAATGTCCGTGTACCGCGAAGAGATCTTCGGCCCGGTACTGTGCGTCATGCACGCCGCCAACCTGGATGAGGCAATCGAGATCATCAACGCCAACCCGAACGGCAACGGCACTGCCCTGTTCACCCGTTCCGGCGCTGCCGCGCGTCACTTCCAGGAAGAGATCGACGTCGGCCAGGTCGGCATCAACGTGCCAATCCCGGTACCGGTCCCGCTGTTCTCCTTCTCCGGTTCGCGCGCCTCCAAGCTGGGCGACCTGGGCCCCTACGGCAAGCAAGTGGTGACCTTCTACACCCAGACCAAGACGATCACCCAGCGCTGGTTCGACGAGGACGACACCAGCGGCGCGGTGAACACCACCATCACCCTGAAATGACCTTTGCCGGCCGGCGCCTTGCGTCGGCCGACGACAAGCGCGCGCAGGATTTCCTGCGCCACTGCCCCCTATCGTAAAAGGTAGCCAACATGCATATCGGATTTCTCGGCCTCGGCAACATGGGCGGCCCAATGGCCCGTAACCTGCTCAAGGCTGGCCACAGCCTGACCGTCTTTGATCCCTTCCCCCAGGCGGTCGCCGCCCTGGTGGAGGCCGGCGCCAGCGCCGCCGACTCGCCCGCCGCCGTGGCCAAGGCCAGGGTCGAGGTGATCATCACCATGCTGCCGACCGCCGAACACGTGAAGCAGGTCTATCGCGGCAAGGACGGCCTGCTGGCCAATATCGGCCCGGGCGTGTTGCTTATCGACAGTTCGACCATCGACCCGCTGAGCACCCGCGAAGTGGCCAAATATGCCCTCGCCCAAGGCAACCCGATGCTCGACGCGCCGGTATCCGGCGGCACCGGCGGCGCGGCGGCAGGCACCCTGACCTTTATGGTCGGTGGCCCGGACAGTGTGTTCGACCAGGCCCTGCCGATCCTCTCGGCCATGGGCAAGAACATCGTGCACTGCGGCGCAGCCGGCAACGGCCAAGTGGCCAAGATCGCCAACAACATGCTGCTCGGCATCTCCATGGTCGGCGTCGCCGAAGCCATGGCCCTGGGTGTGGCCCTGGGCATGGAAGCCAAGGTGCTGGCCGGGATCATCAATACCTCCAGCGGTCGCTGCTGGAGCTCGGAGGTCAACAATCCGTTCCCGGGTGTACTGGAAAACGCGCCGGCCTCACGCGGCTACAGCGGCGGCTTTGGCAGCGACCTGATGCTCAAGGATCTGGGCCTGGCCACCGAAGCGGCCAGGCACGCGCGTCAACCGGTCGCGCTCGGTGCTGTAGCCCAGCAGCTGTACCAGACCTTCAGCCTGCAAGGTAATGGCGGCCTGGACTTCTCCGCCATCATCCAACTGTTCCGCGGGGAAGCCTGAGCATGAGCGAGCAGCAAGCCCCGGTGCTGGCCAGCGTACGCAACCGCGTCGGCCACCTGACACTGAATCGGCCAAGCGCGTTGAACACCCTGGACCTGCCCATGGTGCGCCTGCTATGTCGGCACCTGTGGGCTTGGGAACAAGACCCGCAGATCGTCGCCGTGACCATTCGCGGCGCCGGTGAAAAGGCCTTCTGCGCCGGCGGCGACATTCGCATGCTGTACGACAGCTACAAGGCCGGCGACAACCAGCACGAGCTGTTCCTCGAGCAAGAGTATGCCCTCGACGAATACCTGCATGGTTACACCAAGCCCGTGCTGGCGCTGCTCGATGGTTTCGTCCTCGGCGGCGGCATGGGCCTGGCCCAGGCCGCCTCGCTACGGGTGATCACCGAGCGCACGCGGATGGGCATGCCGGAAGTCGGCATCGGCTTTTTCCCCGATGTCGGTGGCAGCTATTTCCTGCCGCGCCTGCCGGGGGAACTGGGAACCTATCTGGGCATCACCGGCTGCCAGGTGCGTGCCGCCGATGCCCTCTATGCGAACCTTGCCGACTACTACCTGCCCAGCGAACGGCTGGCCGAGCTGGATGCCTGTCTCGACCACCTGAACTGGACCGCTGCGCCCGACGAAGACTTGCAGGACTTGCTTGCCGACATGGCTACAGAGCGTCTTGCCGGGTCCGAGCTCAAGGCCTGTCGCCAGGCGATCGACGAGTATTTCGCCTTGCCCGATGTCCCGGCCATTCGTACCGCGCTGCAGCGTGAACAACGCCCCGAGCTGCAAGACTGGGCCGAGCAGACGGTGAAACTGCTCGACAGCCGCTCGCCACTGGCGATGGCCACGACGCTTGAGTTGTTGCGCCGTGGTCGTTACCTGAGCCTGGCCGAGTGCTTCGCTCTGGAGTTGCACCTGGACTACCAGTGGTTCGACAAGGGCGACCTGATGGAGGGTGTGCGCGCCCTGATCATCGACAAGGACAAGCGCCCACGCTGGAACCCGCCAACCCTGGCAGAGCTGGAACCTGCCCGGGTGCAGGCCTTCTTCAACGAGTTTCAACGCGCCTGCGGCAAGCCCGTACGCACCGCCTGATCGGCAGGAGACTTTGCAATGCACGATATCGAATTGACCGAAGAACAACGCATGATCCGCGACATGGCGCGCGACTTCGCCCGCAGCGAAGTCGCGCCGCATGCCCAGGCCTGGGAGAAGGCCGGCTGGATCGATGACGCCGTGGTGGCGCAGATGGGCGAGTTGGGCCTGCTGGGCATGGTCGTGCCGGACACCTGGGGCGGCAGCTACACCGACTATGTGGCCTACGCCCTGGCGGTGGAAGAAATCTCGGCCGGCGACGGTGCCCTCGGCGCGCTGATGAGCATCCACAACTCGGTAGGCTGCGGCCCCCTGCTGAAATACGGCACCCCCGCGCAGCAGGACAGTTGGCTGCCGCTGCTGGTCAGTGGTCAAGCGATCGGCTGCTTCTGCCTGACCGAGCCACAGGCTGGCTCCGAGGCACACAACCTGCGCACTCGTGCCGAACTGCGCGACGGTCAATGGGTACTCAATGGCGCCAAGCAGTTCGTCAGCAACGGCAAGCGCGCCAGGCTGGCCATCGTCTTCGCCGTAACCGATGCGCAACTGGGCAAGAAGGGGCTGTCGGCCTTCCTGGTACCGACCGACAACCCCGGCTTCGTGGTCGACCGCAGCGAACACAAGATGGGCATCAAGGCCTCCGATACCTGCGCGGTGACCCTGAACAACTGCACCATCCCCGAGGCCAACCTGCTGGGAGAACGCGGCAAGGGCCTGGCCATTGCCCTGTCCAACCTGGAAGGCGGCCGCATCGGCATCGCCGCCCAGGCTCTGGGTATCGCCCGCGCCGCCTTCGAGGCTGCCCTGGGCTATGCACGGGAGCGCGTCCAGTTCGGCAAGCCGATCATCGAGCACCAGAGCGTGTCCAACCTGCTCGCCGACATGCACACCCGACTCAACGCCACCCGCCTGCTGATCCTGCATGCGGCGCGCCTGAAAAGCGCCGGGCAACCGTGCCTGTCCGAAGCCTCCCAGGCCAAGCTGTTCGCCTCGGAAATGGCCGAGCGCGTGTGCTCCAGCGCCATGCAGATCCATGGCGGCTACGGTTACCTGGAAGACTACCCGGTAGAGCGCTACTACCGCGACGCGCGCATCACCCAGATCTACGAAGGCACCAGCGAAGTCCAGCGCCTGCTGATCGCCCGCGAACTGAGCCACTACGCGCTCTGACCTCCTCCAGCCGAACGCGACTGCCGCGTCCGGCTTTTCCCTGTCTTGCCCCTTGTGGAGCTGCCCATGCCCGGCTTGCGCAATATTTCCATTAGCCGCCGTCTGTGGCTGATTTTGCTGACATCCATCCTGATGCTGCTGATTCTCGCCGGCCTGATGCTCAAGCAGAGCTATAACGACCTTTACACCGCCAAGGCGCTGAAAACCCGTCACGTGGTCGAGACCGCCAGCGGCATCCTGCGTCACTTCCAAAGCCTGGAAGGCCAGGGCCTCAGTCGTGAGCAGGCGCAGCAGCAGGCCATCGCGGTCATGCGCGACTTGCGCTACGACCGCGAGGATTACTTCTGGCTCGAAGACCTCGACACGCGAATGGTCATGCACCCCAATGCCGGGCTCGAGGGCAAGCGCATGGCCGGTACACTCGATCCGGACGGCAAGGCGCTGTTCGACGAAATGGCCGCCACGGCCAAACGCGATGGCGCCGGCCTGGTGCACTACCGCTGGCCCAAACCGGGTTCCGACGCGCCGGTGGAGAAGGTTTCCTACGTCGAATTGTTCAAGCCCTGGGGTTGGATTGTCGGCTCGGGGATCTACATAGACGACGTGCAAGTCGAGTTCCGCCGCCAGCTGATTCAGGCCTGCGTCATATTGCTGACGATCGCCCTGCTGCTCAGTGCGCTGATCCTGCTGATTGCCCGCAGTATCGCCTCGCCACTGGCGCGGGTGGTCGATGCGATGGAGAACATCGCCAGCGGCGAAGCCGACCTGACCCGCAATCTGGATAACCGCTGGCGCGATGAACTGACAGACTTGAGCGGCCATTTCAACGTGTTCACCAACAAGCTGCGCGGCGTGATCGGTCAGTCCATACAGTCCGCTGACAGCCTGGACCAGGCTTCGAAGTCGCTCGGCGAAATCGCCGCCGATAGCCACAACCACAGCCAGCAGCAATCGCAGCAGATGGAACTGGTGGCCGCCGCCATCCACGAGGTCTCCTACGCCGTGCAGGAAGTGGCGAAGAATGCCGAGCACGCTGCCAACGAAGTTCGCCAGGCCGAAGAACAGGCACGTCGGGGCCAGCACAACACCGACATCAGCCTCCTCCAGATCGACCAGTTGTCCGATACCATCGGCCAGGCCGTCGAGGTGATCCAGAGCCTGGCCCGGGAAAGCACCCAGATCGGCAGCGTGCTGGAAGTGATCCGCGCCATCGCCGAGCAGACCAATCTGCTGGCCCTGAACGCCGCCATCGAGGCGGCGCGCGCTGGCGAACAGGGTCGCGGCTTCGCTGTGGTAGCAGACGAAGTGCGCCTGCTGGCCCAGCGCACCCAGCAGTCCACCGCGCAAATCCAGGACATGATCGAGCGCCTGCACGGCAACTCGCAAGCTGCAGTAGATGTCATCAATGCCAGCAGCCAAGCCGCTCGACAAACCGTGGAACAGGCCCACCAAACGGCTGAAAGCCTGCACCAGGTACTCGGCGCACTGCGCAATGTCACTGAACTGAACGCCTCGATCGCCAGCGCCACCCTGGAGCAGTCACACGTGGTCGAAGACATCAATCAGAACGTGACCCGCGCAGCCTCCCTGGCCCACGAAAGTGCCCAGGCAGCAGACCGGTCCAACGAGGCGAGCCAGGAACTGGGCCAACTTGCGGGTCAGCTCAATCGGCTATTGGGACAGTTTCGCGTATGAGGTCGATGAGTCACATGCAGCCCTCCAAAACCCTTTTTGCCGTGCCTGTCGACGAAGAACGCAACACGCGTTACCTGGAAACCCGGCACAAGGCTGTCGAGCTGTTCGCCAGGCATGGTTTCAGCCGAGTCAGCATGCGCGACCTGGCCACTTGTCTGGGGATCACCGCTGGCTCCCTCTACAACCACATCGATAGCAAAGAGGAACTGCTGTTTGAGTTGATCGAGGAGCTCTACGAAGCGTTGCTTGACGGCGCCAGCCTGGTGACCCGTCGCAAATCCGCCCCCACTGTACGACTGCACGGCCTGCTTGAGGCGCACCTGCGGCTCCACGAGCGTATGGCCGCGCATTTCCGCCTGGCTGAGTACGACCTCCATTGTTTGAGCTGCGAACAGCAAGCCTCGATTCTGACCCTGCGCCGACGCTACGAGCAGCATCTGGTGGAGACCATAGACCAACTCACCGGTAAACCGGCTAGCGTCACCCGGCGCGCGACCGTTAGCGGCATCGTGTCCTTGCTCAATCAACTACCGGCCTGGGTTGGGCAGCCCAAGGCCGGCATTGGAGCACGCCGCAAGCTGCTGCATGAGATGGTGATGAGTACCCTGCAGGGTGCATTGCGGGCAACTGAGGCGGCAGTCGTTCACGCATCGCCCTCCTCCCAGGCACTTAAATAAGTACCTGATTCCGACACCCTCTGCCGACAGCCGACAAACCCTCGGATTTTATTTTCTTACTCTCCACTGGCCCCGATGTTCATCGCTTCACATCGGGTCAATCAGTCCTGCCACTGCACACCCCACCATAAGCTCCAGCCCAGCGGGCTATGGGTCGGGTGTAAGGAGAATAAAAATAATGAATCCAGGTTTTACATCATCACTCAACCACTTGCTCGATGCTGCCACGGCTGGATCGCAGCGCGTCCCAGGCGTAGTCGCGGCATTAGTCAGGCGTGACGGTCTGGTCTATGAGGGTGCGTCAGGTCAACGGACGCAGGGTCAAGCCCCTGCCATGACGACCGACAGCGTTTTCGCCATGTTTTCCACGACCAAAGCGATAACCGCCACGGCGGTGCTGCAGTTGTTCGAAGAGGGCCGACTGGATCTCGATGCGCCTGCCAGGAACTATGTGCCGATGATCGGCGAACTGAAGGTGCTCGAGGGGTTTGATAGCGACGGAACGCCTCGCCTTCGCGCCCCCAGAAAACACATCACCACTCGAATGCTTCTGCTTCATACGGCAGGTCTGGGTTATGAGTTCTTCAACGAAAACTACAACCGACTAGCCCAGGAACAAGGACAACCCAGCATCATCAGCGGGTCGTTGGCGGCGCTTCAAACACCCTTGCTGTTTGAGCCGGGTGAACAGTGGGAATACGGCTCCAACATGGATTGGGCCGGCCTGGTGGTCGAGGCCATCACCGGCAAGCGTCTGGGTGAAGTCATGCAGCAGCGTATTTTCGAGCCGCTGGGCATGACCGATACCGCCTTTACCATGACCCCGTCGATGCTCCAGCGGCGAGCCAGCCTGCACCAACGCGCAGAGGATGGATCGCTTTGCGCACTTGAGGATTTCATCCTGCCACAGGCTCCCGAAGTGCACATGGGAGGCCATGGCCTGTATTCGACCGTGAAGGATTACTGTCAGTTTATCCGTGCCTGGCTTAACGATGGACAGGGGGATCACGGACAGATTCTCAAACCGGAAACGATTCGTTTCGCGGAAAAAAATGGTCTCGAAAACCTGAAAGTAAAAGCCCTCCCCGGCGTTATCCCCAGTCTCACCAATACCGCAGAGTTCTTCCCGGGCATGCCCAAGTCGTGGGCGATGAGTTTCATGATCAACGATCAAGACGCCCCCACCGGTCGCCCTGCGGGTTCTTTGGCGTGGGCCGGATTGGCCAATCTTTTCTATTGGATCGACCGCAAGAACGGCATCGGCGGTTTTTGGGCCACCCAGATATTGCCGTTCGCCGATTCCGTTTCGGTCAATGCCTATCTGGATTTCGAAACGGCGGCCTACCGCTATCTGACCCGCTGACCCGGCACTGATTCGATGCAGATCGCATGAGAGCCCCCCGGGGCTCCAGGCGATGCTGCACGAAAAAAATTCCTCTCCAAAAACCAACAAAAACAAAACAGGTGACTCATGGAGATCTCCACACGTACCCCTGCGCGCGTTCGGCCCCTGGTGCGCGCACTTGACACTTCAACGATCGGTGCCGGCCTCGTGCTGGCGATTCTGGCGGGCAACGCCCAGGCCATCGATGTGGACGCCGGCGAATACACCGCTGCGCTTCCAGCCGGCAGCAATATCGGTTTGCTTTACCTGCAGCATGCGCAGCGGCGCTCGATTTACAGTGATGGTCACAAGGTTGCGATCAAAGCGGGGCTCGACTCGGATATCGGCATACTGCGCGCCGCGCATTACCAGCAGTTGGGCGACTACACGATCAATACACAGTTCCTGCTGCCCTTCGGCCGCCTGGAAGGAACACGCGATAACGACTCGCTGGGACAAACCAGTGGCGTGGGCGATCTGATTCTGGCGTCCACTCTATGGCTCGTGAATGACCCGGCGAAAAATCGTTACTGGGGTATTGCACCCTACCTGTACGTGCCGACCGGTAACTATGACCGCAACGATGCACTCAACCTTGGCGAAAACCGTTGGAAGATGACATTGCAGACAGGCTATGTGACCGGTCTCACTGAAAAACTTTCCCTGGACCTCACCGCGGATGTGACCTTCTTTGGCAAAAATGACGACCTCACGAGTCAAGACCTGACGTTGCGCCAGAAGCCGCAGTGGCAAGCCCAGACCTACCTGAGGTACGCCGTGACACCAAAGCTTTCGGTGCATGTCGGTGCGTCTCGACTCTGGGGCGGTGAGACGCGCATTGACGGTCAGGATCAGAACGATGAACCCGACACCAGTAAATACCGTGTCGGCTCGTCATACTGGATAACCCCCTCCTTCCAGGCCCTGCTCAACTACGGCCAGGACGTCTCGGTCGACAACGGTTTCAAGGAAAACCAGCGGGTTAACCTAAGGCTGTTGTGGGTGTTCTGACCCACAGTGAATGGCACCGAGAGCGGGCTGGACACCGCTCTCGGTGCCCTCGTAGCGCCTCCAATCGCTAGCGCAGCCGGCGCTGCAAGGTCTGGGAGGGTAATTCACTGAAACGCTTGCGATAGATCCCCGCAAATTCACCCAGGTTCAGATAACCCCAGCGAAAGGCGATGGCCGAAACGGTGGTTCCCGATTGCGGGTCCGCCGCCAGCAAATCGCGGTGCGCCCCCTGCAATCGCTGCTCACGCAAGAACGCACCGGGCGTCATGCCGCGAAAACGCGCGAAGGCACCACTCAATGTCCGTACACTGGTCCCTACCGCACTGGCAATCTCACCCATCGTCGGCAGGCTCGCAGCATTGGCACTCATGAACTCTTCGGCAGCCCTGACATAACGGGGTGCAATCCGGTTCAGTGGACTATTCAAATCAAGCCCTGCCCGCCCGGCGCGGCCAGCCCATTCTTGCAGCATATGAACGCAAAGACTTTGCTCCAGGTGAGTACCCATTCGCCCTTCAGCCATGTGTGCGGGAGCTTCGGCAATACAACGAACCGTGTACTCCAGCAAACTCAG
Organism: Pseudomonas jessenii; assembly: GCF_002236115.1. Taxonomy (GTDB): domain Bacteria; phylum Pseudomonadota; class Gammaproteobacteria; order Pseudomonadales; family Pseudomonadaceae; genus Aquipseudomonas; species Aquipseudomonas jessenii. The sequence goes on from NZ_NIWT01000009.1 coordinate 43,156, forward strand.
CCAGCTCGACCCGACTCCGCCGATGACGCACTTGTGTCTCCAGAACTGATCATCGGGCACGAACCCAAACCACTGCTGCGCCATCCGCTCCAATACGGCATGAGGAATGGTCAGATTCAGTTGCAGGTGATCAGGGTCGAGGTCGATCCGGTAATCGACACGACTGCAATCGGCAACGAATGATTCACCCATTGCCGTATCCTCGGTGACGGAACGCCGGGTCCAGTGCCGGGCATTGCCGCGAATAGTGGTGAGCAGTAGCGCATTCCCGGCTTCGGGCGAAAATTCATCGACGCTCACCGGCACGCCATAGGCAAAACGAGTCAGCGTCAACTCGCCAATCCTGGACGAATGCATGGTGGCGTGCGGCTTGATGGCCTGCCCTTTGGGTGCCACACGGTAGGGCATATACATGCGATCCGACCAGTCGCTGATTTCATCCCACTCGGTTGAAAAACTTTTGTGATGCTGGTGAATCGGCTTGCCGCTGGCATCGGTTAACAACGCATGTTCAAGAAGCATAGAGACACCTGATTTTTATTTTTTTAGGGTCCAATCGATGGCCAGACCTGCAACTCAGAGCAACGGCGGGTAGACCATCTGGTGTGACTCGCCCATCAGCAGCGGACGATTGAGCTTCGCGCAAGTGCGCAGGTAGTCGGCCACCAGGGTAATCCTCTTGAGGTTGCGCAGGTCCTCACAGTAGTACATCCAGAACTGTCGCGTGACCTCCACCTGATCCGGCAGCACCTCGCACAGGCGCGGGTCGGGACCGGCGAGGAAGCAAGGCAGGATCGCCAGCGCGCGCCCTTCCAGTGCCGCATGGTACTGGGCGACCACGCTGGTGCTGCGCAGGCGGCTGCGCGCGCCGAGCATCAGGTCGTTCAGGTAGAGCAGCTTGAAGCTGAAGGCCAGATCATCGACGTAGGTCACGAACGGGTGACCGGCCAGATCCTCGCGACAGCCAATCGGCGGATGACTGGCCAGGTACTCCGGCGTCGCATACACACGCAGGCGGTAATCGCACAGCCGCGAGCACACGTACGGACCGCGCTCGGGCCGCTCCAGGGTGATGGCGATGTCCGCCTCGCGCCGTGACAGGTTGACGAAGTGCGGGACCGGCAAAATATCCGCCGAGATATTCGGGTAGTGCTCAAGGAAGTGGCTCATCTGTGCTGCGATGAAACAGGACCCGAAGGCTTCGGTACAGCCGATGCGCAGGTGCCCGGCAAGCCCTCCGGTAGTGCCGAAAACCTGCTCGCAGGCTACCAGCAGTGTACTTTCCAGGGTTTCGGCGTGGCAGACCAGGCGCTGCCCCTCCACGGTCAGCACGAAGCCTGCGGTTCGCGATTTCTCGAACAACATGGCGCCCAGGCTCTGCTCCAGGGCGCGGATGCGTCGCGCTACCGTGGTGTAGTCCACCCCCAGGCGGCGGGCTGCACCGCTGGCGGTGCGGGCACGAGCGACCTCGAGAAAGAAGCGCATGTCGTCCCAGTTCAAGTGACCTTGCGTTGTACTTGTTTGCATATTCATCAGGCTTTCCTGCCGTACTTTGAGAGGGCCAGTGAATAAAAAGCGCGGGGCCGGGGAGTGGCAAGGCGCCGCGCAACGCTCAATCGTCAGAACTGTTCGTCAGCAAGGCCGTACAGGGGCGCACTGCCGGCGCGGATGCTGGCTTCCAGGCTCAGCGTCCGTGGCAGCAGGCGGGCGAAGTAGAACTCGGCGGTGGCCAGTTTGGCAGCGTAGAACGGCGGGTCCCGGTCAAGTCTGGACCGGGCCACGGCGGCCATGCGCGACCACATGTAGGCGTAGGCGACATAGCCGAACAGGTGCAGGTACTCCACGGAGGCTGCGCCGACTTCGTTGGCGTTGGCTTTGGCCCGCTCCAGCAGCCAGTTGCTGAGGCCCTCCAGGCGTTCCAGGGCCTTCAGCAGTTCGCTGCCATAGGCGCTTTCGTGGTGCAGCGCGAAGTGGCGGACTTCCCGAGCGAACAGGCGTAGTGCGACGCCATCGTTGGCCAGCACTTTGCGTCCGAGCAGGTCCAATGCCTGGATGCCATTGGTGCCTTCGTAGATCTGTGCAATGCGCACATCACGGACCAATTGTTCCTGACCCCATTCGCGGATGTAGCCATGGCCGCCGAAAACCTGCTGGCCGTTGATGCAGCTTTCCAGGCCGGTGTCGGTAAAAAACGCCTTGGCCACTGGCGTCAGCAGCGCAACCAGGATCTGCGCGCAATCGCGCTCGCTGGCATCGTCGGAAAATTTCGACAGATCCAGTTGTTGCCCGACATAGCAGGCGAATGCGCGACCGCCTTCGGTCATGGCTTTCATACCCAGCAGCATACGCCGCACATCCGGGTGAGCGATGATCGGGTCGGCCGGTTTGTCCGGGGCCAAGGCACCGGTGGGCGCCCGACCTTGAACGCGTTCGCGAGCATAGGTGACGGCGCTCTGGTAGGACGCCTCGGCGCAGCCGATGCCCTGAATGCCAATCGACAGGCGTTCGTAATTCATCATGGTGAACATCGCCGCCAAGCCTTTGTTCTCTTCACCGACCAGCCAGCCACTGGCGCCGTCGAAGTTCATCACGCAGGTGGCCGAGGCCTTGATGCCCATCTTGTGTTCGATCGAACCGCAACTCACGGCGTTGGCCGCGCCGAGGGAACCGTCGGCATTGACCAGGACTTTAGGCACGACAAACAGCGAAATGCCCTTCGGGCCAGCAGGCGCGTTCGGCAGTTTGGCCAGTACCAGATGAACGATGTTTTCAGTCAGGTCCTGATCGCCCCCGGTGATGAAAATCTTGCTGCCGGTAATCTTGTAGCTGCCGTCAGTCTCAGGTTCGGCGCGGGTGCGGATCAGCCCCAGGTCGGTACCGGCATGGGCCTCGGTGAGGCACATGGAGCCGGCCCAGCGGCCTTCATACATCGGCGGCAGATAGAGGTTTTTCAGGGCGTCGCTGGCGTGGGCGTCCAGCGCCAGGCAGGCACCGGAACTCAATGCGGAATACAGCGCAAAACTTGAGTTGGCGCCGTAGAGCATCTCTTCGAACTGCACGGCCAGCATTTTCGGCATGCCCATGCCACCAAACCCGGGGTTGCCGGACAGTCCCACCCAACCGCCTTCGATGTAGGTTGCGTAAGCCTGTTTGAAACCGATGGGGGTGGTGACCCGGCCCTCATGCCACTGCGCGCCTTCTTCGTCGCCACTGCGATTGAGGGGCGCAATCAGGTGCGAGGTGACTTTTGCCGCCTCCTCAAGAATGGCGTCTGCCGTATCGGTGTCGATGCTGTCGGTCAAGGCCGGCAGGCGCGCCCACATGGCCGGAGCATCGAACACTTCGTGCAGCACAAAGCGCATGTCGCGCAGCGGGACTTTGAATTCGGGCATAACGTAAACCTCGTTGGCACGGTTGTGTCATGGGCAGGGCACAGCCGAATTCGGCCTGCACGGACCCGCAGCAGCAGGTCAAACACCAGCTGCCAGATGGATGCAATGTCGGATCGGGTCAGAGCGCCTTGGCCCGGTCGCGCAACACATACTTCTGGATCTTGCCTGTGGAAGTCTTTGGCAGGAGCGTGAAGATCACTGTGCGCGGTACTTTGAATCCGGCCAGATGCTCACGACAGAAACTGATGATGTCAGCCTCGCGAACGTCCTGGTGATCAGCCTTCAAGGTGACGAAGGCGCAGGGCGTTTCGCCCCATTTCTCATCGGGACGGGCAACCACGGCTGCTTCCATCACACCCGGGTGGCGATAGAGCACCCCTTCAAGTTCGATGGTGGAAATGTTCTCGCCGCCCGAGATGATGATGTCCTTGAGCCGGTCCTTGATTTCGACGTAACCGTCAGGATGCCAGACGGCCAGGTCACCGGTGTGGAACCAGCCGCCTTCGAACGCTTCGGCAGTGGCGCTCGGGTTCTTCAGGTAGCCCTTCATGACGGTGTTACCGCGAATGAAGATCTCACCGATCGTCTGGCCGTCACGCGGGGTTGGCTCCAGCGTTGTGCTATCGCCGACCATCAAGCCTTCCAGCGTCGGATAGCGCACGCCCTGTCGCGACTTGATCTGCGCCCTCTCCTCCAGGGAAAACTCATCCCATTCGGCGTGCCAGGCGCAGACCGTCACCGGGCCATAGGTTTCGGTCAGGCCAAACACATGGGTGACCTTGATGCCCATCTCTTCGACGGCACCGATCACTTTGGCCGGTGGCGCAGCGCCCGCGACCAGGGCATTGACCGGGTGATCGATGGCTGCCTTCGCCGATTCTGGCATGTTCACCAGTGCATTGAGCACGATCGGCGCACCGCACAGGTGAGTGACCTGATGCTCGCGGATCAGCGTGAGGATTTTCTGTGGATCGACCCGGCGCAGGAAAACGTGCACACCCGCCAGGGCGGTGATGGTCCATGGATAGCACCAGCCATTGCAATGGAACATCGGCAGGGTCCAGAGGTACACCGGATGGTTGCCTATGGCCCAGGTCATCTGGTTGCCCAATGCGCTCAGGTAAGCGCCGCGATGGTGGTAGACCACGCCCTTGGGGTTGCCGGTGGTGCCTGAAGTGTAATTCAGCGAAATGGCCTGCCACTCGTCGCCCGGCCATTGCCAGTCGAATGCCGGGTCGCCTTCGGCCAACAGCGCTTCGTAGTCAAGGTCGCTCGCGGCCTGACCTTCACCGTATTCCGGGTCATTGACGTCGATCACCAAAGGCGGGTGATCCAGCATGCCAAGCGCCGCCTGGATCACATCATGGAACTCGCGGTCGGTAATCAACACCCTGGCTTCGCCATGCTGCAGCATGAATGCGATCGCCTCGGCATCGAGGCGCACGTTGAGCGGATTGAGCACGGCGCCGATCATCGGCACACCGAAATGCACTTCAAGCATCTCGGGAATGTTGGGCAGCATCACCGCCACCGTGTCGTCCTTGCCGATACCGCGACCGGCCAGCGCCGAGGCCAGGCGTCGGCAACGGGTGTAGGTCTGCGCCCAGGTGCGGCGAATCGAACCGTGGATGACGGCGAGGTGATCGGGATAAGTGCTGGCGGTGCGCTCGATGAAACTCAGCGGAGACAAGGCAATGTGGTTGACAGCCGAAGGGCCTAGGCCTTGGTCATAGATAGACATGTGCGGGTACTCGATGGCTGATTGTTAGCTCTATGGTTGACCTTGCAGCGCAGTCGCCGCAGTCACCTTCAAAGTCCGGATGACTTTATATAACACTGCGTCATCGATATGGAAGTAGAACCTACGTCGTATAGTATTAGTACTATATAGATTTCTGTTAAGTCCGAATCAATGCCGCCAACGCTCCAAGGCTGGTATATGCTTGGTTTCCCTGAGAAAGTGGACCCGCAATGACCCTGACGCCCGTTCGATTGCACAGTTGGTTGCGCCTGCAGCGCGAGGGTGTGTCTCTGGCCGCCCGGGCCGATGCGCTGTGTCGGGCGCTGCAGGATTGCCCTGAGGTGCAGCGGGCGGTTTACCTGAGCTGGCAGCCCAATGCGCGGATCTACAGCCATGAGGGCGCCGCCCAGCATTTACCGCCGGGACTTGGCGACCCGGCGCTGGCCAGCGACCAGTTGCTCTTCGAGCATCTGGTCGAGGCAGGCCGCCTGGACCTGGCTCAAGTCCGTCAACTCGATTGCTGGTTGTCCGGCCGGTTGCGCCGGGCCGCGATCAGCCATGGCCAGGTATTTGATCTGGCCTTGCAGCCGGGGCAGCCGGGCTTGTTGCTGGTGGAAGTGCGCGAGGGCGTGAGCCTCGATTGGCTGGGCTGGGTGCAGGATTTGCTGACGACGCTGCTGAGCAGCGTCAACGGCCTGCTGCGTGGTTCGCCACTGTTGGGTCACGATCCGCAACCGAGCCTGTTGCTCGATGCGCAAGGTCGACCGCTGGAGTTCAACGCGGCACTGATGGCGCTGCTCGCCGAGAAGTCACTGACCGATGTGTTGGGATTTTTACCGGTCAATCATCGGGTGCTGGTGCGTGCCTGCCTGGACCAGCAACGCGCCGTCGAAGGTGTCGAGGCTCAGTTTGAAACGCAGATCCTGATCTGGACGTTCATTCCCGATCCCCAGGACAACCGAGTGCTCGCCCGTTGCCGCGACGCCACGGCGCAAGTGCTGGCGGAGCGTGAAGCGTCCACCGCACGACGGCTGTACCGGCTGATCATCGAAAACACGACTGACCTGATATCCCGTCACACCCCCGAAGGTCGCGTTATCGATGCATCACCGGCGTCCTGGACCCTGCTCGGTTACTGGCCTGAAGAGTTGCGCGGGCAAATGGCCCAGGGCCTGTTTCATAGCCAGGACCTGGCCGCTCTGGTGCAGCGCGCGCGCGATGCGCTGGAGCAGGATGGCTATCACACCATGACCTATCGCATTCGCCATCGCGACGGCCACTACCTGTGGTTCGAAACCGCCAGCCGGGCGATCCGCGAAACCTACACCGGGGCGGTGGTCGAAATCGTCAGCATATCCCGGGACATCACGGCCCGGGTGCAGGCCGAGGAGAACAAGCGACGCCTGGCCGAAGTGGTCGAGGCCAACATTGACCCGGTGTTGTTCATCGCTCCCGAGGGCCAGGTCACTTACCTCAATCCAGCCGCGCGACGCATCCTCGGGATTGATGAGCAACAACCCATGCCGGCCCTGGCCACGTTGTTCGCAAGCGGCGACCTTGCGCGCCTGCAACGCGATGGCTGGAGGCGCGCCGAGCGCGACGGTGTCTGGAGCACCGATGCGCGTTTGCAACCACCGAGCGGGGGCACATCGGTGCCGGTGTCGCTGGTACTGCTGGCGCACCGTTCCGCCGGCGGTGAGCGTTATTACTCATTGGTCGCGCGCGACATGACCGAGCGCGAGCTGCGGGAAGTGCAACAGCGCCGTCATCAGGACGAACTGGCACACACCGCACGGCTGGTCACTCTCGGTGAACTGGCCTCGGGGATCGCCCACGAAATCAACCAGCCGCTGGCTGCCGTGGTCAACTATGCGAATGCAAGCCAGCGCTACCTGCAAACGCTGGATTCCAATCCCCAGGCCGCTGCCAGAGTGACCCAGGGCCTGGAACGCATTACCCATCACGCCACCCACGCCTCCGAAGTGATCCGACGGTTACGCTCCTTTTTGCGAAAGGGACAGCGTCGCATGCAGGCGCTGAACTTGACCGACGTCGCCCGCGAAGCCGTGCGTTTGTGTGCCTGGGAGGCGAGTAATTGCCAAGTGACAATCGAGGATCGACTGCCGGATAATCTGCCACCCGTTTATGCCGACCGCGTGTTGCTGGAACAGGTGCTGCTCAATTTGTTGCGCAATGCCATCGATGCCAACCGTGAGCAACATCCCGGGCAACCCTCTGTGATCGTGATGGCCGTGGAGCATGGCAGTGGCGCCTGCGTGGAAATCAGTGTGCGAGACCAGGGGCCGGGCGTCAGCGAGCCGGAACTGGAACAGATATTTACCCCGTTTTACACCAGCAAGGCCGATGGCCTGGGGCTCGGTCTGTCCATGAGCCGCAGCATCATCGAAGGTTTCGGTGGCGAATTGAATGCCCGGCGCCAGCCTGTCGGGCTGCTGATGTGTTGCCGCTTGCCGCTTGCCGGCCCAACAAAACAACAATAGGAATCAGGTAATGGCAGGTGTAACGGAGCACGTTGTGTACGTGGTCGATGATGACCAGGGCATGCTCGAATCGACGGTCTGGTTACTGGAGTCGGTCGGGCTCAAGGCCTTGCCGTTTACCAGTGGCGTCGCGTTCCTCGATGCCTGCGATGCAAGCCTCGATGCTTGTGTGCTGCTGGACGTTCGCATGCCCGGTATGGGCGGGTTGAACGTGCAGGAAGAAATGCGTGTGCGCCAACTGAACCTGCCCATCATCTTCGTCAGCGGGCATGCGGATGTGCCGATCGTGGTGCGCGCGTTCAAGGCCGGTGCCCATGACTTTATCGAGAAGCCCTACAACGAACAGCTGTTGCTGGACAGCGTGCAACAGGCGCTCAGCAACTGTGCCGCCAACCGTTCGGGCAACCAGGGCCACGAAGCCTTGCAGGCGCGCTTGTTGACCTTGACCCCGCGCGAGCGCGATATCCTGTTGCCACTGGTGCAGGGTTACACCACCCGCGAAATCGCGGAGCAACTGGGCGTAAGTGCAAAAACCGTTGATCTGTATCGCGCGCGCGTCATGAAACGCATGCAGGCCAACACGCTGCCGGACCTGGTGGGCATGGCCATCGCGGCGCAGATGATCGATCCGCTGAAGTTGCGTTGAATCCTCAGGACAGGTTTTCAAGCAGCTCCAGCGCCTGATCAAAATCGAAGCACTCCGCTTGCCGCACAACCCGAAGCAATTGCTCGGTCATCCGCGGGTCTGAAGCCAGCCCCTGCAGTTTGAGCAAGGCTGTCAGCGCCTGGGTGTCGCTCTCGGCCAGCAGAGACCGGACGTGGGCCAATTGCGCATGCCATTCGCTGCCCGGTGGCACGCTTGATGAGTCTGCGCACGATGTCGGCTCGCGGAGTACCGATAAACCTTTCAGCACCGTTGTCAGGCAACGCTCAACCTCCACCAGCCGGTCAGCCAGGTCCTGCTCCGCCCCATCGCTCGTCCCATCGTTCAGACACGCCTGCTCCAGTGCGGCGGCTGCATTCGCCACTTCAACGGCACCAATGTTGCCCGCCGTTCCGCGCAGGGTATGGGCCAGCCTGACCGTCGCCGAAGGATCGTCCTGGCCTCGGGCAGCCAGGAACTCGGCGCAAAAAACCTGGTGGCTGGAGCGAAACTTGCGCAGCAGGCGCAGATAGAGCTCGACCTTGCCCATGCAGGTGCCCAGGCCCGCTTTCAAATCAATACCGGGAAGGCTGGCTGGCAGGCTCGCCGCTGACTCCGTGGTGACCGGCGAAACGTCGGCCGACATCGCGCCACGGTCAGCTCGCGGATGTATCCACTTGGCCAACGTGGCGAACATGTCGTCGACGTTCAAGGGTTTGGAGATGTGGTCGTTCATGCCGCAGGCCAGCGCCCGCTCGCGGTCCCCCGCCATGGCGTCGGCAGTCATGGCGATCACCGGCAGATTCGCCCAGCGTGACTGCTCACGTATCTTGCGGGTCGCGGTATAACCGTCCATCACCGGCATCTGGCAGTCCATCAACACACCATCGAAGTCTGCGTCACGCTCCAGTTGGTCGAGCGCTTCTGCGCCGTGAACGGCCAGGCACAGCTCGATCCCGGCGCTCTCCAGCAGTTCACAGGCCAGCTCGCGGTTCAGCTCATTGTCTTCGACCAACAGCAGTCGCGCGCCACGCAGTCTGGCCATGGCGCTGGCACTCTGGCCGAGTCGCGAGCTGGCCCGGGTATCGGCCTGGGGGATCTTGCCGAGCACCGTGCCCAGCGCCTCAAGCAAAGTGGACGGCGTCACTGGTTTGGTCAGTACCACCGGCAAATGAATGCCGTACCGACTGGCCTCTTCGCGGGCTTCCTCGCGACCGAACGCCGTGACCATGATCACCGACGGCGTTTGCGCCAGTTTGGCGGCCTGCATCTGCCGCACCGTTTCCACGCCGTCCATGCCAGGCATGCGCCAATCCATCAGCACCAGATCATAGGGCAGCACCTTCGCTTCGGCGTCCACCAGCATGGCCAGTGCGGCCCGGCCGCTTTGCGCGACGTCCACCTCCACGCCAAAACTGCGCGCCATGCTGGACAGGATCTCCCGCGCGCTGGCGTTGTCATCGACCACCAACACACGGTTGCCCAGCAATTCGTCGGCGGTCACCATGCGCCGTAAATGGCTGTCGCGCTGCACCCCCAGGCTCACCTCGAAATGGAAAGTGGAACCAAGGCCCGGCTCGCTCTCTACCCAAATGCGCCCGCCCATCAATTCCACCAGATGCCGAGAGATGGCCAGGCCCAACCCGGTGCCACCGTATTTGCGGGTGGTGGTGCTATCGGCCTGGCTGAAGGGTTGAAACAGGCGCGAGCATTGCTCGGCGTTCATGCCGATCCCGGTGTCGCGCACCCAGAAATGCAGCTGCGCCTGCTCTCCTGCCGCGCCCCGGTGCTCTACGCCGAGCACGATCTCGCCCTGCTCGGTGAACTTCGTCGCATTGTTGCCCAGGTTGATCAGCACCTGGCCAAGGCGCAACGGGTCGCCGATCAAGGCGGTCGGCAGCTCGGCATCGGTGTTGAACAGCAATTCCAGGCCTTTGTCCTCGGCTTTGAGGCCGATCATGCTGGCAAAGCCGTCGAGCACGGCCTCAAGGTGGAAGGGAATGTGCTCCAGGTGCATCTTACCGGCCTCGATCCTGGAGAAGTCGAGGATGTCGTTGATGATCACCAACAGGTATTCCGCCGAGCGATGGACCTTTTCGATGTAGTTGCGCTGGCGGTGGTCGAGCTCGGTTCGCAATGCCAGGTAGCTCATGCCGATGATGGCGTTCATCGGTGTGCGGATCTCGTGGCTCATGGTGGCCAGGAAGTTGCTCTTGGCCCGGGTCGCCTCTTCTGCGGCCTCCCGTGCGCGCTGCACCTCGGCCTCGGCGGTCTTGCGGTCGGTGATGTCAAAGTACCAGTTGGCCCCCATGCCCCGCTCCCCCAGCGTCATCGTGACGGCCGAAACCAGTACGTCGAAGCGCTCGCCTCCAGTGCGCTGCAGGGTGGTCTCGAAGTTCAGCACTGCACCTTGCGCCGCCGCTTCGAGAAAGCGCTGGTGTGCCTGCGGGTCGACCCAGAACTGCGCCGGATCCGCACCTTCGAGTTCAGCCAGACGAGTCCCGAACAGACTGTCGAACTGCGGATTGCAGTAGGTCGGACGGCCATCGACGTCCCTGATCACCATGGCCACCGGGCTGCTGTCGAGTACTGCGCGCAACTGTGCCTCGCTGGTCTTGAGTGCCGCCTGCAGATGACGCCGTTCGCTCACGTCGCGCACCGAAGCGCACACGCATACGCCGTCCCCTTCCAGGCTCGGCAGATGCGACAGGCTGATCTCCGCCGAGAACAGACTTGCGTCTTTGCGCACGCCTTGCAGGTCGTCCAGGTTGGCCCCCATCTGGCGAGTGGCGCCGTGGGCCATGAAGCCCTGGCGCAGCGCCTCGTGGCGCCCTCTGCTGGCCAACGGCACCAAACGATCGATGGACTCGCCGAGCAGCTCACCGGCGCTATAGCCGAACAGCTGATCCAGTTGGCGATTGGTGCGCAGGATCTGTCCTTGGGCATCGACCACCAGCATGCCGTCCGGCGCCGCTTCGATAATCCCGCGATACCAGGCCTCGGTGGCGCGCAACGCCGATTGCTGGGTTTCCAGTGCCTGCGCCTGCTGCTCCAGTTGCAGCGCCTGTTCCGCCATTTCATTGGCCTGGCGACGGGTTTCCGCCAACAGGGTCTTGACCGCCTGATTGCGCTCCAGAATCGCCATGGCTGCGGCCAAACGTGGGGTGGCCTCCTGCAACAGCAGCAGTTCACGCTCGCCCAAGGGCTCCAGCCCGGCCAGTTCGAGCACCCCCAGCAACCGCTCGCCACGGACAATGGGTTGCAGCAGCAGGCAACGGGCCGGGACCTCGCCAAGGGGCGAGCGCAAACGCCAATATTGCTCCGGCATCGCCTGAAACTGACGCGGCACGCGATCCACCGCGCACTGGCCCAACAGGCCGTCGCCGAACATGACTTGCGCCTCGGGTGGCCGCTCGGAATCGGTGGCATAACGCCCCATCAACAGCAGCGTGCCGGAATCCTCCTGCGCGCTGTACAGCACCCCCTGGCAGATTCCGTGCAGGCTGGCCATGCATTGCAGGAACACGTGCGCCAGTTCGGCCGGGGTTTCTGCCTGCTGCAGATCGACCTGCAATTGGGCGGTATGCGCCTTGATCCAGCGCTGGCGCTCAAGTTGTTGGGATTCGGTCTGCAGTTTGGCGATGGCCCGCGCCAGATCGCCGGTTTCGTTGTTCAGGTCGGTGTGGGGAATCGGTTGATCGAGCTGCCCCGCGGCCAATTGGTCTACCGCCACCCGCACCCGGTTCAGTGGATTGCGGATCGACTGGCTGACGACCCAGGACAACAGCAACGCCAGCGACAAACCACCGAACAACAGTACGTAGGTCAGCCTGGTGCTGTGTTCGGCAAACTCGGCAATGTCCTTGGCCGTGTCGCGAATCGAGGCTTCCTTGATCTGGACGATCGCGTACAAAAGGCCGTCGGCCTGCCGGGCAAGTTGCTGGAATTCACTGCTATTGAGCAGCACCAACGCCTTGTTCTGCTGGCCCTGGTCGATCGATAGAAAGGCCTGGTCGCTATGACGCTGCAACTGTTGCAGCAGCAGGTCGAGCTCGGCGAGGCGCGCCAGATTGTCCGCGCGCCTTAAGGTCACTTTGGCGCGGGCCACGGCCTGCTGCAGGCCTTCGCGGATATCATGCAGTTGCTGCAGGGATTCGACGCGAATCTGCGCGCTGTCGGTGCCCACCGCACGCTGCAGTGCTTGCATCATATGGGGCAATTGCACACGGGCTTCCTGCAAGTGCTCCATGCCGACCAGTTCCTGCAGATAGAGGTTCTGCATGTCCTGCTTCAGCGATTGCTGGGTGCGCAGGCTTTGCACGCCGAGCACCAGCACCAACAGCAGCAGCGCCGAGAAACCCAGGATCAGTTTGTGAAGCAGCGCGAGGCGCTCAAGCAGGGTACGCAATCCGGCCATGACTATCCTCGTGGACCTGATGAAAACACTGACAAGGGGGGCAATTGCGGGTTCACGGAGTCTGGCCGATACGCTCCAGGGCAGCCCGCTTGCCGGCCATATCCTGGTCGGTATCGGCGAAACGCTCGGCAATGGTCTGGAACTGTTCGAGGCAATCGAGGAAGGCATCGCAGATATCGGGGTCGAAGTGCGTGCCTCGCCCCTGACGAATAATCTCGACGGCCTGCGCGTGGGGCATCCCCGCTTTATAGACCCGACGGCTGATCAATGCGTCATAGACGTCCGCCACTGCCATCAACCGGGCGCTGACGGGGATGTCGTCACCCGCCAGCCCTTGCGGATACCCACTTCCGTCCCATTTTTCCTGGTGACTGTAGGCAATCTCCTTGGCCAGGCTGAGGAACTCGGCGCGAATGCCGAGCTGATCCTCGGCATGCTGGATGGCGTCACGTCCCAGCGTTGTATGAGTCTTCATGATCTCGAATTCTTCCTCGGTATAGCGTCCCGGCTTGAGGAGAATATGGTCGGGGATGCCGATCTTGCCGATGTCGTGCAGCGGCGCCGACTTGAACAATAACTCGATGGTGTCCTCGGTGAGAAAGTGACTGAAGCGCGGATGAGCACGCAGATGCTCGGCCAGCACCTTGATGTAATGCTGGGTCCGCCGGATATGGTTGCCCGTTTCGTTATCGCGAGTCTCGGCCAGTGAAGCCATGGCCTGGATGGCCACATCCTGGATCGCAATCACCTCGCGGGTCCGGCGCGCCACTTCCTTCTCCAGATAGTCGTTGTGATCGCGCAGGAAGTCTGCCGCCGCCTTGAGCTTGAGCTGGGTATCCACCCGCGCCAGGACCAGCGCCGGCCTGATCGGTTTGGTGATGTAGTCGACAGCCCCCAGTTCCAGGCCATGGATCTCGTCTTCGGTGTCGGCCATGGCCGTCAGAAAGATGATGGGAATGTCACGGGTACGCGGGTCGCGCTTGAGCTGCTGCGCCACTTCATGGCCGGACAGCCCGGGCATCATCACGTCCAGCAGGATCAAGTCAGGGAGTGCGTCGCCTTGTAGTACGCGCAAAGCCTTTTCACCGCTATTGGCGGCCTTGACCCGGTAGCGATCCTTGAGCAGATCCGTCATCAGCATCAGGTTGTCGGGCGTGTCATCGACCACCAGCAGGGTCGGCGGACTGTAATGACTCTGTTCGGCACTCATGGCGGGTGGCTCCCATGCCAGACTTTGACATCCCGAGGCAACACTTCCACTGCCGCCCCGGCGCAAGAAAGCTTAGCTGCTGTTCTCCAGGGCTGCCCGGCGCCGAGCCCGAACCAGAAGTGTCAGCCGCCGCCCTCATAGCGTGGGTCAATAGTCTGTTTGAGGTATTACCCAACGCTGACCTTGATTGACTATGACGCCAGGGATTTTCGGTCATCCGGATGGACCAGGCAGCACGACCGCCGCTCCATCCATCAACCGCAACGAGGAGCTTGATAGCTATGGAAAAAGTCATCTATCTGCTGTGGCGTGATTCCCAAGTCAGTCCTGATACCTTCGCCCATCGCTTGCGCAGTGAGGTCGCCGGGCAATTGCAGGCACTCGGCACACGTGGTGTGCAATTGAACCTGGCCGATGCCGATGTACAACCCGCCGCCGGCCTGCGCCAGGAAAACAACCGACCATTGCCCGATGGCAGCCTGTCGCTGTGGCTGGACAGTGCCAACGGGCCGGCTCGCCGCCCTTTCGATAACCTGATCAGCGCGGCAACGGCGCGCCTGGCCGCCTACCTGGTCTGTGAGTCGGTCGCCATCGCCAATACCCGCTTCCCTGCAACACCCGGTGAGCGTACCCACGGGTTTGCCCAACTGGCCCTGCTGACCCGCCCTCCACGCCTGACTCCCGAGGCCTGGCTGGACATCTGGCGCAACCATCACACGACGGTGGCCGTGGACACCCAAGCCAACTTCCAGTACGTGCAAAACCTGGTGGTGTCGGCACTGACCCACGGCGCCCCACGGATCGATGCCATCGTCGAGGAATGTTTTCCACCAGCGGCCATGACCGATCCCATGGCCTTTTTCGATGCGGCGGGCGACGAAGCGAAATTCCAGCGCAACCTGGCGGCGATGATGGACAGTTGCAGCCGCTTCATCGATTTCGACAAGATCGACGTGCTGCCCACCAGCCAGTACTGCCTGTAGGACCGGAAAATCGTCAAGCGTGTCAGGGCCCGGCAACCGGGCCCTGACGCTCAGGCCTGCTTCAAGGCGCCATCGAACGCAGGCGTCAGCCCCGACAACTCCAGCTTGCGGACAAAGTCGCCCAGACGCTGCTGCTTGTAGGCTTCCACGTCCATGTCACGGTAGTCATAGAAACCCTGGCCATCGCGCAAGCCATTGCGGCCGTTTTGCATGTTGTCGGCGATCACTTGTGGTGACTCGAAACGCGGTGACAGCGCTCCACTCAGGTAACGCGAGGCGTAGTACAAAATGTCGCCGCCGCCCCAGTCGATGAACTCAAGCAGGCCCAGCACCGAGAAGCGCAAACCAAAGCCGACGCGTACCGCCGTGTCGATATCTTCTGCGCTGGCCACGCCCTCTTCCACCATCCGTGCCGCTTCGTTCATCACCAATGCCTGAATGCGCGGCACGATGTAGCCAGCCACCGGGTTGCACACCACGGGCACCTTGCCGATGCGCTTGAGCAGTTGCAGCAGCCGTTCGACCGCCTGCGGGCAGGTCGCTTCGCTGCGGCTGACTTCCACCAGCGGCATCAGGTACGCGGGATTGAGCCAGTGCGCGTTCACGAAGCGCGTAGGCGTGCTGACCATTTCGCTCAGTTCGGTGACCAGGAAGGTCGAGGTGGTCGACGCGATGATGGTCGACACCGGCACATGCTCGCTGACCCAGGCGAAGGTCTCCTGCTTGACCGCGATGACTTCCGGCACCGCCTCGAACACCAGGTCGCACCTGCGCAATGCCTCTACGGCCTGGGATCTGGATTGCAGCGTCAACCGGGCTATCGCGATGTCGGCCTGTTCCAGCCGGAGCATGCCGAGGCGTACCAGCATCTGCAATTCGCTGCGGATGTTGTTGCGCACACGTTCGAAGTAGCCGTGCCGCTCATCCTCGGCGCGATCCTTGATATCGATCAGGGTGACCGGCAGGCCCGCATGGATGAACGCCAGGGCAATGCCCTCACCCATCCGGCCGGCGCCGACCACGCTGACTTGGGGCAGCGCGGCGTTCATCAGTTGTAGCCCCTGGTCAGCAGTTCGGTCATCTGCACCCGACTCAGCGTGGCCAGACCGAGGTTTTCCAGGGTGCGGCCTTCGGCGTAGAGATCCCGTGCAGCGACGACCGAGGCAATGCTCAGCAGGCCCTGCGCGACCGGCGTCGGCACACCGGCCCAGCGGCCGACGGACACCAGGAAGGACAGGCCCAGGCGGGTGTCTTCGAGCATGTAGCGATGCTTCTGCAGGTCGATGTCCTCGCGCCAGTCACCGCTGTCGGTCAACTTGCCATGGGCACCGCGACCGTACATCCACTCATCACCTTCAGTGGTGTTGTAGTGGTCGGCGAGGGGAAAGTGCGGCGCGCCGTAGGTCAGTGCTTCGCGCACGGCCATGCGCTCGGCATCAAGCTGGTTGGTCACGCGACGAATCGACGGTTGGGTGCCTTCGTTGTGAATGTCCCAGGCCTCGAAATGCTCCAGCGGCCCGGCGTTCATCATGATCAGCGGCGGGTGGATGATAGGGCCTGCGTTCATCAACGCACCGCTCAGGGCGTCTTCAATCGGTTCGACGCTCGGGTAGGCTTCACGCAGCACCGCAAAAGCATGCTCGGACAGGTTGCTGGGGAATACACCGGTCGGCAGGCGGGTGGCATAGCCGCTGATCACCAGGTCGCTGGCGCCATGCTTGCGTACCAGGTACGGCAGCGTACCGGTTTCAGCGAAGGCGACCTTGCTCCGGTTGCCCGCATCGGCCATGGCCTTGGCAAACACGAAACTGCCAAAGGTGCCCGGCGGCAGGAACACCACCTGACCGTCGTGCAGGTGCGGCGCAACATGTCTGGCCAGGTCTTCGTGGGAGGTCGACGGCAGCGGGATGATCACCAGTTGCGCGTCGCCCAGGGCTTCGGCCAGGTCGTCGGTGAACGACAACTTGTCGCCCTTCTGGCCGACTGACAACTGGCGAGTGCCCCGGTAGTCCTTGATGGTCAGCCTGCCGATGGCCAGCAGCTCTTTGAGCGCTGTGGAATCTCGACGCCACAGGCGGGTCTGGTGCCCCTTTTCAGCCATTTCGACAGCAGCGGCGTAACAGCCGTGACCACCACCCAGCACGGTAATATTCATGCAGATACTCCTTTTTGTCAGAGACTCGATCCTATCGAGCCGCACCGCCACAGACTCCTCCGATTGCGCAGCCGAATGACCGATTGCGCAGGTGTCTCAATGCTTCCGCCGCCGCAGGGTGTCCGACGGCAGGCAACCATAGCGTTGCCGATAAGCGCTGGAGAAATGCCCGAAGCTGTTGATGCCATGACGCAACAGGATATCGGTGACGGTTTCGCCGGCCCTGCCCTGCTTGAGCGACTCGTGGATGACCGCCAGGCGCCGGTCGCGGATGTACTCGACCGGCGCCTGCCGGAGGAACTGGTTGAAGCCGTTCTGCAAGGTGCGCACCGAGACACCACACAGTTCGCTCAGGGTCGTCAGGCTGATCGGTTCGTCGAGGTGTTCCTCGATGTAGTCACGGGCCTTTTTCACGTGGTGCGGCAGCGGCGCGCGCGAATCGATCAACAGATCCGCGGAGTAGTTATGCGGCAGCTGCGTGAGCAGCAACTGCATCAGGTATTCGGACAGGCCGCTGGCGAGGCGCGAACCGTCAACGCCGCTGCCGTAGAGCCGGCAGATGTAGTCCAGGGTGTGATAGAGGCTGACGACGCCGGCGCCCAGGTGGTCGACGCTGACATCAAAGATCACCGACTGGCGCAGGCTGCGGCCGAGCAGGCGTTGCAGCTGCGTCTCCAGGGCATCACGGTCGACACGCAGGATCAGGTTGCGGCACTCGCCATCGGTGACGATGCGGCTTTGCGCGAACGGCGAGGAAACGCTCAGGTAGCCCGACTGCATCGCCGCGCTGCGCCGCCCGTGGGCCACCTCGCAATGCCCCTGCAAGGTGATGCGAAACAGATACTGATCGACAATGTCGCCGATGGTGATCTCCACCGGCGCGCCATAACGCAGGTCGAGCAGCGCCGAATCGCCGAAGAACACGCCGTTGAGCCGGGTGTAGATCGGCTCGTCACGCAGCACATTGAAACTGTGGGGGCACAGGTATTGGCTGACCTTGTCCTTGATCTCGCGGTAATCGGCCGAACTGAGCAGGCTGTGCCGTTCCAGCAGGTGTACGTCATTCAACATCAAGGGTTCTCCTGACGTGGAGCGTCTCGGCCCCGCTCCCTTTGACAGGAGCGAGGCCGGGGCGCCGATCGTGGACTATGACCAATCAAGCCCGGGTCGGATACTCCCGGGCATAACTTTCGCGAAAACGACGGCAACCACGCCAGAGCAGCAGCACGGTCAACGCCGATGCACCGGCGATCACCAGCGACATCGACGACCCTACCGCCGCGGGCGATCCGAAATAGAGGTCGGTCAACAGCGCCACCAGCGTGGTGCCCAGGCCCAACCCCAGCAGATTGCTGATCAGCAGGAACACGGCCGAGACCTGTGCGCGCACCTGGTTCGGTGCGAGGATCTGCATTGCCGCCGTGGACGCCGGCATCGGGAACGAGGCGAAGAACATCGCTGGCACCAACAGGGTCACCGACAGCCACAGTTGATCGACTTGAGAGAACAGCACGGCCGGCACCGCCATGCCGAGGGCGCCGATGACGCCAGTGCGCATGGCAGCGTCCTGATGACCTTTCTTGGCCAGATAATCGGTGAGCCATCCACCGAACAGCACCCCGCCGGTGTTGGCCACCAACAGCACGGTGCCAAGCATGTAGCCCGCCTCCATCGGCGACAGGCCGAACTTGCGGATGTACAGCGCCGGGCTCCAGCTCATCAAGCAGAACAGGGCCATGGCGTAAAATGAAAAGCCCAGGTAATGACAGGTGAAGGTGGCGCGGTGGCGGCCGAGGAAGCGCAAGCCATCACCCATCCCGACCTTCCTGGCCCGACCCTGCGCATCCACCTGCAGGCCTTTGCGCGCCGGATCGCGCACGGTAAGCCAGATCAACAGGCCGACCACGATGCCGGGCAGGCCGACAATGAAGAACGCCAGCTGCCAGGCCTTCATCGCACCGAGAAAGGCGACCTCGATGGTGTTCATGTCCTTGAGCATCGCGATCACATAGCCGCCCACCAGGAAGGCCAGACCACCACCGACGAACGAGCCGATCGAGTAGATGCCCACCGCGCGGCCGAGTTTCTCCTTGGGGAACATGTCGCTGAACATCGAGTAGGCCGAGGGCGACAGGGCTGCCTCGCCGACACCGACGCCAATGCGGGCGAGGAACATGTGCAGGAAGTTCTTGCTCAGACCGCAGGCCGCCGTCGCCAGGCTCCAGAACACCACGCCGACGGCGATGATCTTCGGTCGCGAGAAGCGGTCGGCCAGATAGGCGATGGGCATGCCCATGAACGCGTAGAACAACGAAAAGGCCAGCCCGTGCAGCAAGCTGAACTGGGTGTCGCTGATCTGCAGGTCGGCTTTGATCGGCTCGATCATCAGCGCCAGGATCTGTCGATCCACAAATGAAAAGATGTAGGCGATCATGCACAGGCCGACCACATACCACTCGTAAATGTAGGTTTTCTTCTTCTGCAGGACCGCGTTATCGACCTGGATATTCACTAGTGTTTGCTCCTCTTGGAATCCGCTCATGCGCGCAGCGATGCGCAGAACAACGACTGGAAAGTTGCGGGGCAGATGCAAAGGACAAAGGGTTCGAACATGGTCAGGCCTCTTATTGTTATGGGGGCAAATCCCGGGTGGACCGGGCTTACCAGAACTTCCAGGTGTAGGTCGTGGCGACACGGAATTCGTTGTAGTCGTAGCCGTACTTCTGTTTCACGTCGATGTTGCGCAGGTCCAGCCCCAGGCCTTGCAGCGCCCCGCTCTGGACCACGTAGCTGAGCCCCAGAAAGCGTTCGCTTTCCTGGTTGTCGCTCAGGTTGTTGCCACGGTCCCAGTTGGTACCCTTGATATAGCGGGTGTAGAGCTTCAGCCCCGGCACGCCCATTCCGGCAAAGTCATAGCTGTAGCGCGCCCCCCAGGACTTTTCATCCGGGCGGACAAACCCCAGGGACGACCAGTGCACCAGGTAAGGTTGCGGGATAAAACCGTTCATCGTCGGGAACACGCTGTCACCGAGCATGCGCTGGTAACTGAGGCCAAACATGTGGGCGCCTTTGAGCAAGGTGAACAAGGCGCCGTAGGAACGGTTGTCGATCTCACCGTTCAAGGCATTGCCATCTTCATTGTTATTGAAGTAGCGCAAGTCGGTTTTAAGTTTGTAGCCACTGCCCAGGTCAGCCATATGCATCAGGCCGAAATAGTGTTGCTGATAAATGTCGTGCAACACGCCGTAGAAATAACTGGCTTGCAAGTTTTTGGCAATGTCGTAAGTTGCGCCGCCGAAGTCCAGGCCGTCACTGTCGAGATTATCGGTGGAACCAAACTTGTATAGCTTCTCGTGGTTGGAAGATTCCCGTGTCACGGCGGACCAGAACCGGCCACCGGTCATCGTCAACCCATCGACTTCCCTGGACTCGACCACGGCGCCTTGATAGATCGTATCCAGTTGCCGACTGGGGTCATCGGACGCCACCGGCAGTTGTGGACGAAGGTCACCGACCTTCAACTCGGTCTTGCTGTAGCGCATCTTGAAAGTTGCACCGGCGCGACTGTAGTCATCGGCCGTCTGCTGGTCGCGGACGCTGTACGGCAGCGAACCGTCATTGCCCGACGAATCCAGGCGCACCGCGTACTGCGCATCCACATCAAGGCCGATTGCCAGGGCCGTGTCGGTGTAACCGGAGGTAAACTGCGCATCGAAACCCTGGGACCAACTATGCACTTCAGAAACCGGCGCATTGGTATTGGTGTAGTTACGGTGCAAGTAGAAGTTTCGCGTATCCACTTTCAAGTGACTGTCATCAACAACATCGGCATAGGCTGTCAATGGCGAACAGATAATTCCCAACACGCCGGCAATACCGAGCCCACGGCAACATTGCTTTACCTGATACATCTAACTTCTCCACATCTGTATGTGCTGGGCACTGTATTTATAGGAGCAGATTCGAACTAAAAACTAAAAATGCCGGCAGCCGAACACCGAGCCTTCTTGCACAGCAAGGCGGATTGCATCAGGAATATAAAGAACGATGGGTTCGAGCATTGTCAGGCCTATTGTTGTTATGGGGTAAAGCGCCAGGCGGGCTCAAAGGAACAGCCCGCCAAGACGACACGCCTCTTGTCTACCCAAGGTAAGTGAGTAGGCGCCGCGCCGATATCGAGATGAACAGCATCCGTTGAGGGGAAAACTTCAACCCGGCTAAAGGTTTCCCTTAGTCGACTCAAAAGCGCAGGGCACACGGTGGGAGATGGCAAGCCTGAATTGCATAAGCCTTCCTTAAGCGAGGTCTTGTTGTTGGATGGGCCCTAAGCTAGCGATTGCCCTGCCTGCCAACCTCCCCGATTGCGCAGGCGATTCTCCAATTGCGCAGCCTGATGCAGACTGCCTGAGCACTGCAGCCTGCAAGCCCCCCTGCAGCAACAGCACTTCGCCGCGCCATTCGGCGAACTGGAAGCCCATCCCCTGGCGCCGGGCCATCCGGAGGCGGACAAGCTGCTGATGCTCTATCGCAATCTCGAGATGGCTATTGCAAAGGCTGGATTGCAGCGCTCCGGGTACCGGCGAACGCACTCGTGCCAAGCCAGCGCCACAGGTTTTCCGCATCCTGCACAGCGCCGTCTACACGCAGCTCTCGCGACTGAAGAACCTCCCTTGGTGTGCGGTCGCCAGTCCACACCTCGGTCAACGCACGCACGCTAGAGTCCACGACGAGCGTGAGCTCGCGTCCGGGGTCGTCGCGGCACAGATCTGCCACACCATGTTCGACCACGAGCCACCACTCTTGCTCGCCGGACCGCGCGTCGCGGAACCTGAAGTGAATGACCACCGCCCGGGACGGGAACATCTCGATGCGCGCGAACCGGCGCACGTCCCACATGAGCAGGCCCGCGTCGAGTTCGTTATCGCGAAGGCGACTACCTATCCAACGCGCGCCCCAATGCCCTAGCGCCATGATGATGGGGCGCAGTTCCTCGCCTGCCTCGGTCAGGCTGTACTCCCAGACTTTGCCCGTGGCCGTGCGATGTACGACACCGATATCTTCCAGGTGGCGCAGCCGCTGTGCCAGCAAGCTGGTGGACATCCGTGGTACGCCGCGGTGCAGTTCATTGAAGCGTTTACTGCCGCACAGCAGCTCGCGCACGACCAAAGGCGTCCAGCGCTCGCACAGTGCTTCAGCACCGCGCGCGACCGTACAGAACTGACCGTAGCTTTCATCCATCGCCCGTACTCCGCAAATACAACGCTTCAGATTCTGAACTAGCCTCGCGGTATCGCCACGTGCACGCTGAAACCTGCGAAAGCCACCGTCTCAGGAGAACGCCATGACCAAGATAGCCATCATTCAGCGGCCGCCAGTGCTGCTCGATCGCAGCGCGACGATCGCCCGAGCCGTGCAATCGGTCGCTGAGGCGGCGGTGGCGGGAGCCTCGCTGATCGTTTTGCCCGAACAGTTCATTCCAGGTTACCCGTCATGGATCTGGCGGCTGGCGGCGGGAAAAGACGGGGCTTTAATGGGCCAGTTACACACGCGTCTGCTGGCCAACGCCGTTGATATCGCGAACGGTGACCTGAACGAATTGTGCGAGGCCGCCAGCGCTCATGTCGTGACGATCGTGTGCGGCATCAATGAATGCGACCGGCGCCATGGCGGCGGCACGCTCTACAACAGCGTAGTCGTTATCGGTACGAACGGCGAAGTGCTCAACCGGCATCGCAAGCTGATGCCAACGAACCCCGAGCGCATGGTCCATGG
Organism: Pseudomonas jessenii; assembly: GCF_002236115.1. GTDB lineage: Bacteria > Pseudomonadota > Gammaproteobacteria > Pseudomonadales > Pseudomonadaceae > Aquipseudomonas > Aquipseudomonas jessenii. Next base: position 65,970 of record NZ_NIWT01000009.1, read on the forward strand.
TTTCGGTGATGCGTCAGGGTTACGTACGGTCGATACACCGGTCGGCCGTGTTGGAACACTCATCTGCTGGGAAAGCTACATGCCCCTGGCACGCTATTCACTGTATGCCCAGGGGGTGGAGATCTACATCGCACCCACGTATGACAGTGGCGATGGCTGGATCAGCACGATGCGTCACATTGCACTGGAAGGTCGGTGCTGGGTGATCGGCAGTGGCACCTCGCTGCGCGGCAGCGACATCCCCGATGACTTTCCGGCTCGCATGCAACTGTTTCCCGATCCGCAAGAGTGGATCAACGATGGCGACTCGGTGGTGGTCAACCCTCAAGGCCGGATCACAGCCGGTCCATTACACCGTGAGGCAGGCATTCTGTATGCGGACATCGACACCTCACTCGTGGCGCCAGCGCGACGGACGCTCGACGTCACCGGGCACTATGCGCGCCCTGACATTTTCGAACTGCAGGTGCGACGCACACCGGCGACAGCGGTGCGCTTCATCGACGAGTGAAGCTAACCAACGCTCAGGCAATCCATCCCAACTTCGACGGTATGTGTAATAACTGATGAAGGAGTCATTCCATGAGCATTCAAAAGTCTTACAAAGGCAGTTGTTTTTGCGGCGCAGTCGAGTTCACCGTCAGCGGTGAGCCGGCCGCAATGGGCTATTGCCATTGCGAGTCGTGTCGACATTGGTCAGCAGCGCCGGTCAATGCCTTCACGCTGTGGAAACCAGAGGCGGTGCAAGTAACTCGGGGGGCTGACAACATTGGCACCTACAACAAGACACCGCAGAGTTATCGCAAATGGTGCAAGAGTTGCGGCGGACACCTCTTCACCGAACACCCAGAGATGGGGCTCATCGACGTGTATGCCGCTGTCATCCCGGATCTCGCGTATTCGCCAGGAGTTCACGTGCATTATCAGGAGGCCAGGCTGCGCATCAAAGACGGGTTGCCCAAGCTGAAGGATGTCCCCAGCGAATCAGGGGGATCGGGCGTCAGCGTCGACGAATAGCGCCAGCACGGTAGCGTGCGGCGATCCGACCTTGCCTGATTACGCCAGTTGCCATCTGTTCGGCAATGTCATGACTACCGGTTAACTGAAATCCAGGCCGCGTAGTTTTTCTTCGCGCATGCCGGCTTGAGTATGGACATTCAGGCTGCAGCCATTAATTCCATTGGTTATGTGGGTGAGGAGCATTCGTTCTATTGCGCGCGGCATGGGTGGCTAATCTAGGGAGGTTGAGGGGGGCAACCGTCAGGAAGGTGCAACCATATGGACGCAAATCCGATCGAAACCGACTATCTGATCATCGGGGCTGGCGCGACGGCCATGGCCTTCGTCGATACGCTACTCAAGGAAACGAATGCACGTATCGTGATGGTGGATCGGCACGGTCGACCTGGCGGGCACTGGAATGATGCCTACCCCTTTGTCCGATTGCACCAGCCCTCGGCCTTCTATGGCGTCAACTCACGGGAGCTGGGCAGCGGAACGAAAGACACGACGGCACTGAACGAGGGCTTGTATGAGCTGGCCTCCGGCGCCGAGGTGATGAGCTACTTCGACCAGGTGATGAATCAGCAGTTTCTGCCGTCAGGTCAGGTCCGTTACTTCCCCATGTGCGACTACACCGGCGACCGCATTGACGACCACCGGTTTACCTCGCTGATCAGCGGCGTAAGCCATCAGGTGCGGGTGCACAAAAAGGTGGTGGACGCCACCCATGCCCAGACGGCGGTGCCCTCGACCCACCCACCCAGATACAAGGTGGAACCCGGCGTGCAATGCGTGCCACTGAACGACCTGCCGAAGATCCAGCACCCACACACTGGCTACGTAGTGGTGGGATCGGGCAAGACCGGGATCGACGCCTGCCTGTGGTGCCTGCAAAACGGTATTGCGCCCGAAAAAATCTGCTGGATCATGCCAAACGATCCGTGGTTGATCGACCGGGCCAACTTGCAACCCGGCCTCGACAGCTTCGAACGAACAATCGGCGGCCTCACGGCACAGCTCGAGGCTATCGCAGCCGCGGACTCGATCCCGGACCTGTTCTCCAGGCTTGAGGCGGCGGGCCAGCTCTTGCGCCTGGATACGTCCGTCGAACCCACTGCTTACCGCTGCGCCACCGTCACTCAAGCGGAATTACGCGAGCTTCGACGCATCGACAACATTGTGCGCCTGGGGAGAGTGAGCGTTATCGAGCCAACGCGCATCGTGCTCGAGCAGGGCAGCATCGCCACGAGCCCAAATGCTCTGCACATTGATTGCAGCGCCAGTGCCATCCCGACACTCCCTGAAATGCAGGTGTTCGACGGCGGCAAGATCAACCTGGTGATGGTAAGCAGCTGCCAACCCTTGTTCAGCGCGGCCTTGATCGCTTATGTGGAAAGCCACCTGGACGATCAAGCGCAAATGAACGCGTTTTGCACAATGGTCCCCCCGCCTCACGTCCCCACGGACTGGATCAGAATCTGGGCCGTCTACCTGGGTAACCAGCTACGCTGGGGAGAACATGAAGGTCTGTCCCGCTGGATCAGGCAGTCGCGTTTGTACTTCATGACGGCGGTGGTCAGGGGCTTGCAAGAAACCGACACCGAAAAACTGGCACAGCTGCGTCGGCTCTCTGTCAGCAGGCAACAGGCTCTGACGAATCTGCCGCGTTTGCTGGAGGCCATCGCTTGAATCGCAGGAAGCGCACATGAACGAGCCACACCTCGAACTGCTCGACATCAATGGCATCCGCATGCAGGTCGCCATCCAGGGCTCCGGTCCCTTGGTCTTGCTATGCCACGGATTCCCGGAGCTGGGGTACTCGTGGCGCAACCAGCTTGCTGCGCTGGCGGCCGCCGGCTACAGAGCGGTAGCGCCCGACATGCGCGGCTATGGCGGCACAGATGCGCCGGCCGAACCCGACGCCTACACCACGCTCCACCTGGTAGGCGACATGGTCGAGTTGGTCAACGCACTCGGCGAACGGCAAGCCGTGATCGTCGGCCATGACTGGGGCGCGCAGGTAGCCTGGGGCGCAGCTTTGATGCGACCCGATCTGTTCCGCGCGGTGGTCGGCATGAGCGTTCCCTTCTCGCCACCGACGCGCGTGGAGCTCCTCAGCGCGCTTGCCTCGCGGGGTATCAGCGACTTCTACATCCAGTATTTCCAGACGCCGGGTGTGGCCGAGGCCGAGTTGGAAATGGACGTCGAGTCGTCGATCCGGCGCATCTACTTCAGTGGCTCGGGTGACGGACCCGATTGGCCGGTGTTCGGCCGGCTGCAGCCGGGCCAGGGCTTCCTCGGCGCGATGGTCGAGCCCGAAACCCTGCCAGTCTGGCTAAGCCTTGAGGACATTGCCTATTACACCCGCGAATTCACCCGCAGCGGATTTCGCGGCGGCTTGAACTGGTACCGCAACATGACGCGCTCATGGGCACTTCTGGCACCTTGGCGCGGTTGCATTATCCGGCAGCCGTCGATGTTCATTGCCGGGAGCCGCGACGGCGTGCTGAAGTTTCCGAGTTCCCCGCGGCAGATCGAAGCCTTCGCGCAGACACTGCCGGGACTGCGCGGGTGTCATATCCTCGAAGGTGCCGGCCACTGGATACAGCAAGAGCGCGCGACAGAGGTCAATGAGCTGCTGTTGGGCTTCCTGAAAGAACTCTGAATTGATTTAAAACTGGAGGGAACCATGAACAATCTCATCGCCACCGACGAGTCACCTGAAGCCGTTCGCCTCATGGTCAGGGTTTACGCCTACTTGCTGCTCGCAGGATTTGCGTTTGTTCCGGCCTATCTGATTGGGTACTTGTACTTTTTTCAGGACCCCACGCTTATATTCGAGAATCACCTGTTCCATATAGTTGCGATCACGACAGCCACCCTGGCCGGCTCGTTTGTTACGTACGTAACGTGGCGCTGCTATCAGTCATCGGGAGATCCGCTGCTGCGATGGATGACGCTTGGTTTTCTCGGCTTTGTACTGATCTATGCGTTGCATGGTGCGTTCACCGGGCAAGCACACCACAATATCTGGCTCTTCCTGCTTTATGGACCCGCCTCTCGCCTGGTCATGTCGATTCTGCTGTTAGTCGGACTGCTGTCGTACCACCGCCCACCTGTTGCCGCGGACCAACGAATGAAGGCCCGCCCGTGGTTGACCTGGATAGGACTGTTCCTGCTGGTCGACGTGGCAGTGGCGTACGTCGCGAATTCGCCGATCGCCAGCAATCTCGCGGTGCGCCTATCGATGGAAGGTGGTGCCCTCGTTCTTTCCACATTGACCGTGACAATACTCCTGCTGCGCCGTATCCGTTCGCCGCTGATGACCATTTTTATCATCTCGGTCACCGCGTTCGCGCTGTCATCTCTTGCCTTCATCCTTGCACGTCCCTGGAACCATATGTGGTGGCTCGCTCACGCGATCTTCGCCGGTGGATTCTTCATGTTGAGCTATGGGGTAGTGCAAGCGTTCCTCACCACGCGGTCGTTTTCGAAGATTTACAGCCAAGAGGAATTGATGGTGCGTCTTGCCGAAGCGATGGCGTATGCCGAGAGCGCCCTGCAGGAACTCCAGCGCACCAATCAAGAGCTCGGGCACCTTGCGGCGACCGATCCACTGACCGGCGCTGATAATCGGCGTCGGTTCATGGAGCGGGTCGAAGTCGAAATTGGCCGGACCAAACGCGGCGGTGCGCCGTTCTCCGTGTTGGCACTCGATCTGGATAATTTCAAGTCCATCAACGATCGCTTCGGACATCAGGTTGGCGATGACATCCTGAAGAGTTTCGTGGAGAAATGCCTCGATTCGATCCGCCCGTATGACGGTGTAGCCCGAGTGGGCGGGGAGGAATTCATGATACTGCTACCTCAGACTTCACTTGAAGGCGCGCACGAAATCGCTGAGCGTCTGCGAAGCACCGTTGCAAATAGTTCTTTTCATGGCCAGCAGCGGTCAACCGTGGTCACAGTGAGCATCGGCGTATCGCAATCCGGTCGCGATGGCGACACGATCGAGGCAATTCTGCGTACAGCCGATCAACGCCTGTATCACGCTAAACACGAAGGCCGTAACCGTGTGGTCACTACCTTCAAAACCAGCCTCCAACCTATGCCTTGACCATCGTCTCGAAGTCGCTGAAAGCGTCGGCACCGATACCCCGTGCCAGTGTTTCGGACTGTGCGACAGATCTCGAAAACAAGTCGCAAGCCCCACTTCGCTTCGGGGCTTGCGACTCATTTGGCATTGTCATGCGCTTTGCCCGAGCCTTTCCCATGGTCACTGGCTGCAATCAACCAAGCTCCGTCATAACCATGCGTCAGTGGGAATAATCCAGTCACCTACGCCTTGCGGTGTCTTCTCGATCACTGATCCGCAGAACCCGTAACGGCGAAAATGTTGCAGGGCACTTGATACAGAACATGCTCCGTCGTACTGCCCACCCATTTGCCCAGTCCCTTGCGATGCGCATTTCCCATGACGATCACATCGGCCCGGTGATGCGCTGCAAAGTCGGCCAGCGCTTTGCCAGGGGGGCCTGCAACGAAGTGTTGCCGCTCAGTGGGTACGCCATAGTGGTCGGCCAATGCGATAAATGTCTTTTGCAGTGACTTGCGTACATCGCTGCTGAAGCCTGGCATCGTCACTGCACCAGCGCCTGCGTCGGATATATGTGTCAGCGATAGATCGTAGGCATACAGCAGATGCAACTCCGCATTGCATTGCATCGACAACCCGTTCGCCGCCTGGATGATGCGGTCGTTGATGCCAGTGATCTGAGTCTCGGGTTGTGACGGATCGACTGCCGCCACTACCACCCGTGGAAGTGGACACCTGAGTTCGCTGACCAGATGCACAGCCACCGGACATTCGCGCAACAAGTGCCAATCCAGAGGCGTAATGAAAACGCGTTTGAGCGCTGACTCGTGTTGCACGTCCTTGATAACCAGATCCGGTTGCATTTCTGCCACATGTCGAAGTATTTCTTGCAGCGCGGTGCGCGTAACAAGCACTTCGGTGCTCACTGCAACTCCGCGGCCGCGGATTAGACCGGCCTCATCCTTCAGCCACTTTTCGTTTTCTTGCTGACAGGCCTCACGAAAACGCGCACCGGCGCTCATCAAACCCAAGAGGTTGGAGTCTTCGATGAACACCGTGATATGCAGCGCTGCGCCAGTGGCTTCGGCAATGGCGACAGCTCGCTCCAACGCCGGGGTGTGACGCATGACTGGACCGGCTATCAGAAAGAGTCGTTGATACTGGCTCATGTAACACCTCCAAATGCTTCGGGATATCTAGCTCCCCCAGCGTTGTCGCCTGTCACACCACCGACGATTTACTATCGCCTCAACTATCTGGAACTATCAATATACGCCTGGATGCCATCTATCCCCTACTTGGCCGAGTCAACTTTTTCAACAGAATCGACCGAAAGGCCCACTGTCAGCGCGTTGTATTTGAGTCGCCCCGATTTACTGGACGCATGACCAGTTGAATCCACAGTCGTTTACTGGCGTTCACTAACGGCAGTAAACCGCCAGGAACGGTTATCGAGATAGCAAACCTCAAAGGGGCCGCACACTGGCGCCGTTAGCTATTTAAGCAGTGGCCCCTAGAACTTTTCTCTATTTATCGGTCTATGTGGATAGCCACATCCGTTCGGTAAACGCGAACCCGCAGGCTCCCCCACAAATCAACCAGAGGTTGTCTTCGCTCATGAAATTCCATGACCCACGGATGGTGCTCTTCGGCCTGTTCGCGTTCGCGGCAGTGGGCTCGGCATCAGCAACACAGATGAAGACCTCAACCCCTGTTTTCGCACCTGAAGTCGCAGTCGTTCAGGTGCCGGCCCAGACTGCCGGCAATCCTTGGCCGACCTTGGCCAGCATGGTCGGCAAGCAGCCAGGGCCGTTGCTTGCCCATGACGACCGATACTGGCATGACGGCCGCTGGCACTCTCGTAGAGACGATTGGCGCCGTGACGACTGGCGCAGAGATAACTGGCGCAGAGAGCAGGCCCGCCGCGAAGCAGAACGCCAACGTTATTGGGAACGCCACCATGATCGGGCCATGCGGCACCGCTATGAGGACGATCGCCGCTACTATCGTCGCTAGTGCGACGCCAAGGGCAATTCGCCTGCAACACCGGCGATGCACCGCCAACCTGCGAAACCGGCCCGAAACAGCTGTACTCGCTCATTGGGTTGTAGAAGCTGGCTAGAAACGTTGACGAGGTACGAGCGACTCCCTTTCGCCCTCCTCGCCGACGTTGAAGGCGATATGCAAACGATCATGGTTATGCTGCCGCCCTCCTCCAGTTCCGATGACGCCGAGCCACCCCATGCGAATGCACACGCGGCAGGCAAACATGTTATGTTATATCTTATATAAACATGAACTGTCAGTCGCCACTGGCAGAGCCGTCCACCCCCTGCTTGCGACATTCGATGACAACTTCTACTCACATCCCCCCCATCAAAAGCTTGAACCAACGCCTGCTGTCCATTGATGCCCTGAGGGGATTGGTAATCCTCCTTATGCTGTTGGATCACGTGCGCGAAACGTTCTTTTTGCACCGTCAAGTAGCAGACCCCATGGACATCGAATCCACTGAGCCAGCGCTGTTTTTCAGCCGCACACTTGCTCATTTGTGTGCGCCGGTGTTCATACTGCTTACTGGACTTTCCGCTTACCTGTATGGCCAAAAGCACCAGGGCAAGGGCGATGTGTCAGCCTTTTTGTTCAAGCGTGGTCTATTGCTGGTACTGCTGGAGTTCACCCTGGTGAATTTCGCCTGGACATTTCAGCTCCCACCTACGGCAATCTACATGCAAGTGATTTGGGCCATTGGCATCTGCATGATTGCCCTGGCCGGACTGGTTTGGTTACCCAGGCCCATTCTGTGCTGCCTGGGCCTGGTGATCGTGGCCGGGCACAATCTGCTGGATAATGTGCACTTCGCGACAGGCTCGCCCATGCATATACCCTGGGCCATTTTGCATGATCGCGGCTGGATCGATGTCTGCGACAGCTTACGTCTGCGCACCTCTTATCCTGTGCTTCCCTGGATCGGTGTGATCGCCCTTGGATACAGTATCGGCCCCTGGTTTTCTGGCCAGGTTCTGGCCGCGGAGCGTCAACGTACTCTGCTGCTTGCCGGGGCCGGAACATTGGTCGGATTTGTCGCACTGCGAGCAGTCAATGGTTATGGCGAGGTGCATTGGGTCGCTCATGAAGGCATCACGCAAACCCTCATGAGCTTCTTCAACATTACAAAATACCCGCCCTCCCTGTTGTTCCTTTTGCTGACGTCGGGCATTGGCCTGTTACTGCTTCGTGCCTTGGAACAGGCTCAACAACGCAAGTGGGTCACTGCATTGGCAGTCTTTGGCGCGGCGCCGATGTTCTTCTACTTGCTCCACCTTTACGTACTCAAGGCGCTGTATCTGGTCAGCGTGGCGTTGTTCGGGTTGAACCAGGGGAATTTTTTCGGTTTCGACAGCGTTTGGGCTGTGTGGCTGACGGCGGTGCTCCTGGCTTTATCCCTGTATTTACCCGTGCGCTGGTTCGCGGCATTGAAGGCACGCCGTCGCGATATCAGATGGCTCAAATACTTCTGATCAGGGCATTTGCTCACAAAAGTGGCCCCTGGAGAGCAATGCCAGTCAGGTAAGCGTTTGAACGCCTTCCAGAGGGATAGCGGCCGGTCGTTGGATTAGCGTTCAATGAAGATCAAAACCGTGGGCGGCAGACTTGTGGCAGCGGGTTAACAACGCGTAAGTTGATGACCTGCCCTTAACGACACGCCGGAGTTGATCCATGCGCATCGCCTTGCTGTCCGACATGCACCTGTCCGTCAACACGATCCCGTTTCCCGTCGTGGATGCCGATATTGTCGTGCTCGCCGGGGACATCGCCCGGCCGGCCAAGGCCATCGAGTGGGCCAGAGCCTGCCAGGTTCCACTGCTGTACGTGGCAGGCAATCACGAGTTTTATGGCAGTGACCTGGTCTCCACCTACGAACAGTTGAACAGCCTGACGCAAGGTACGCAGATCCACATTCTGGAACGTTCGGAGTACGTCCACGACGGCGTGCGTTTTCTCGGCTGCACCTTGTGGTCTGACTATCGCCTTCTCGACGGCCCCGAAGACCGGGCGCTGGGCATCGATCTGGCGACCCGGCTGATTCGTGACTTCAGCCACATCAAGATCGCCCCCGATTTCCCTGACCTGTTCACGCCGGCCATTTCCCAGTTGCTGTTCCTGCAGACGGTCGCCTGGCTGGAAGACTGCTTCACCCGCGACAGCAGCACACCCACGGTGGTGGTCTCTCATTTCGCTCCGACAAAGTCGAGCATCAGCCCGACCTTTGCCGGTTCGCCGATCAACTCAAGCTTTGTCTCGGACCTCGAAGCGCGGATCAAGGACTGGCAGCCGGCACTGTGGCTGCATGGCCATACCCATGGCAGCTTTGATTATCGAGTGGGTAACACCCGCGTGATCTGCAATCCCCGGGGCTATGCCAAGAATGGCATCAATGAAAATCCTGATTTCGATGATGCCTTCGTGATCGATCTGGATCTGTGAAGCGACCCTCAAATCAACAGTTCCAGCGTATCGAACAGTTCGACATCTTCCGGCCGTGTCGACCGGGCGCGGCGGCGGATGACCTGGAACAGGCAGTCGACGAAGCATTGCCCGGCGACCCCCAACTGGGCATTGCGCGGGGTGACGATGCCGATGGTGTCGGTGGCGAAGGTTTCCGCCAGCGCCAGGCGCCCCACCCGTTCGCGGTAGCCCGGGATGGTGAGCATCGGCTCCGGGAAGTAACTGAGCATGTCTGTCTGCTCCACCAATGAAAGCGTCAACTGCGGTGAATGCGCGCGGTGGATGTGTTGCATATCGATCTGCGCACCGTGTTGCCAAAACAACTCGGTCATCAAACCTTCATGGCTGGCATCCGGGTAGTTGACCACCCAATCCTGATCCAGCAAATCGTGGATCGAGCGGCTGTCGCGCCGTGGATGCTCATGGCGGGCCACCACGGCCATGCGGTAAGACAGAATCTGCTCGCTGACGAACTCCGGGCGCGGCAGCAGTGATGACACCAACCCCACTGCAAACTCCATGGTGCCGTCGCGCAATCGCGGCAACGTCACCGCCATCAAGCCTTCGAAAATCTCCAGGCGTACCCGTGGCATGCGCTGGCGGAATAGCGTTACGACCTCGGGTAACAAGGTCATGCCCATCCACGGCGAAATGCCGAGGCGCAACTGCCCTTCGGCCTGGTCGCTCAGGTGTGCCAGTTCCAGTTGCGCGCGTTCGAGTTGGCTGAGCATCTGCCGCGCATGCTGCAACAGTGACTGACCGTAGGTGGTCAGCACCACACCGCTGGCATTGCGCAACAGCAGTGGCAGGTTCAAGTGTTCCTCCAGCTCGCGCAACGCCTTGGCCACTGCCGTCTGCGACACCCCCAGTTGCCGCGCCGCCGCACGAATGCTGCCGCAGTCGGCAATCATCACCAGCGCCCGCAATTGATGCAACTTCATCCCTTCCTCCTGATGCACCAGGGTGTAAACCAGCGGTTTTCAGCCCACCTTTTTTGCGACTGCCGCGACATTCGCCAACTCATTAGCATCACAGGGTATCAGTCCAACAGCCGAAAACGACCAATAAAAACGAGGAGAATCTGATGACCGATTTGCCCGCCCTGCCCGGCATTCGTGCACTCGAAGAAGAGATGATCGCCCTGCGCCGACACATCCACGCCCATCCGGAATTGAGCTTTGAAGAGTTCGCCACCGCTGACCTGGTGGCGAGCAAGCTCCAGGCCTGGGGTTACCAGGTACATCGCGGCCTGGGCGGCACCGGTGTGGTCGGGCTGTTGCGCCAAGGCTCCAGCGGCAAAACGATCGGCCTGCGCGCCGACATGGATGCGCTGCCGATCATCGAGCAGACCGGGTTGCCCTACTCCAGCCGCCACGAAGGCGTGATGCACGCCTGCGGTCACGACGGGCACACGGCGATGCTGCTGGCGGCCGCCCGTTACCTGGCCGAGAGCCGAGAGTTCGACGGCTCGCTGGTGGTGATTTTCCAGCCGGCCGAGGAAGGCGACGGCGGCGCTCGGCGCATGCTCGATGACGGTCTGTTCGAGCTGTTCCCCTGCGACGCGGTGTTCGCGATGCACAACATGCCAGGACTGCCGGTGGGCAAACTGGGCTTCCTCGCTGGCCCGTTCATGGCCTCGACCGACACCGTGACCATTCGGGTCGACGGCGTTGGCGGTCACGGCGCCATGCCGCACAAGGCCGTTGACCCGGTACTGGCCGGCTCGGCCATCGTCATGGCATTACAAAGCATTGTCTCGCGCAATGTCGCGCCGCTCGACACAGCGGTTGTGACCGTCGGCGCGTTCCACGCCGGGATTGCCGCCAACGTGATTCCCGATCACGCCGAGTTGCAGTTGAGCGTGCGTGCGCTCAAGGCGCAGGTGCGTGACGAGCTGATTGTACGGATCACCGCCGTGGCCGAGGCCCAGGCTACGAGTTTCGGCGCCCGCGCCACGGTGACGGTCGACGAGGCGCAACGCTTCCCGGCTCTGTTGAATCATCCCGAAAGCACCGAGTTCGCCCGGCAAGTAGCGCTTGATTGGGTGGGCGAAGACGGCTTGATCGCGAACATGCAACCGCTGACCGGGAGTGAGGATTTCGCCGTGATGCTGGAGCGTTGCCCCGGTTGTTATTTGCTGATCGGCAACGGTGATGGCGAAGGCGAAGGCGGCTGCATGGTGCATAACCCCGGCTACGACTTCAACGATGACTGCCTGCCGACAGGTGCGAGCTACTGGGTGCGGCTGGTCGAGACCTTCCTGGCCTGACCTCATCCCTATCGCCCTCGTCTTCTGGAGTTCGTCAAATGTCCACTCCCGTCTCTACCGCCATGCCTGATACCGCTGCGACCCGGCAGCCGATTGGTGCGAAAGCCATCGCCGCCATCACCATCGGCTCCGGTCTCGAGTTCTACGATTTTTCCGTCTACAGCTTCTTCGCCACACTGATCGGTCGCCAGTTTTTCCCGGTCGAGAGCACGCTCGGGCAATTGCTGCTGTCCCTGGCGACCTTTGGTGTCGGTTTCGGCATGCGCCCCATCGGTGGCCTGGTACTCGGCGCCTATGCCGACCGGGTCGGGCGCAAACCGGCGATGATGCTCACCCTGTGGCTGATGGCGCTGGGTTCGCTGTTGTTCACCATCGCCCCCACCTATGCGCAGATCGGCGTCTTCGCACCGTTGATCATTGTGCTGGCACGCCTGATCCAGGGCTTCGCCATCGGCGGTGAGGTCGGTGCCTCTACGGCAATGCTGATGGAACACGCCGATGACAGAAGCCGCGGGTTCTACGGCAGTTGGCAGCTGTTCAGCCAGGGCTTGAGCTTTCTGCTCGGCGCACTGGTGGCCCTGGCACTGAGCTCGTCCCTGCCGCCCGAGGCGCTGGAGAGCTGGGGTTGGCGGGTGCCGTTTGCCCTCGGGATGCTGGTGATCCCGGTCGGCATTTATATCCGTCGTCACCTCAAGGAAACCGCCGCCGAACAAGGTCATGAAGCGTTCTCCAGCGTGCGGGTGATCTTCACCGGCTACCGTCGCCTGATCGTGACCGGGGTGCTGTTGGTGATCGGTAGCACCGCGTCCAGCTACATCGTGCTCGATTACATGACCAACTACACGGTCACGGTGCTGCACCTACCGATGACCATGGGCACCACCGCCGCCTGCCTCGGCGCGCTGGTGCAGATCAGCCTGTCGATCTGGGCCGGCCGGCTCAGCGACCGTATCGGCCGGCGCCGCACCATCGCTCTGGGCAGTATCCCGATGCTGTTGCTGATCTATCCGGCGTTCATGCTGATGAACCAGTTCCCGACGCTCGGCATGCTGCTGGCCGTCTCGTTGGTCACCACCCTGTTGCTGGTGTTGATCACCGTGCCGACCCTGGTGTTGGTCACTGAACTGTTCCCAAGGGCGATTCGCGCCACCGGGTTATCGATCATCTATTGCCTGGGTGTCTCGGTGTTCGGCGGCTTCGCGCAGTTTTTCGCCACCGGTTTGATCGGCCTGACCGGCAATAACAACGCCCCGGCGCTGTATGTCATGGCGTGCCTGTGCCTGACCTTGATCGGGCTGGCGATGGTCAAGGAAACGGCCGGCAAGCCACTCGATTAGGCCGTTGTGACCATGACGGGCGTATGCGTCGGATTCTTTCAAACCGCGCATACGCCCAACGCCTTCAACAACACCGCGTATTGCATTTGCCCCGGCCAAAACGCGCTTCCTGGCGTTCGCGGAAAAACATCTCATAGCTCATGACTGGCTCGCCCGGACGGTTGCGGGCCATTTGTGCCACGTAGTTGTCGTACTCGGGAACGCCCACCATCAATCGGGCGCTCTGGCTGAACAATCTGGCGATCTGCTGCAGTTTGCTGAACATGACTGATCTCTCTGTATGCGTGGGACCTGGCCCATGAAACCGCGTTCATGTATCTGCACTGTGTCCACATCGGGCGCCTTTGTATTTTCATGTATCCAGGCTCGCACCCGATGCAACGCCGGCAACCCGCTACACTTTCCTCGCTCCGCCGCGGCACCAAAGCGGTCAAGACCCCTGACTACTGATCTGGAGGTATCCCATGAGCGACAGCAGCGAACTCACCACCTTTACCGGCTGGGCCGCCACCGCAGCGGGCGCGCCGCTGGAACGCTACAGCTACGATCCCGGTCCGTTGGGCAACGACGAGGTGGAAGTCGCCGTGGAGTATTGCGGCGTCTGCCACTCCGACCAGTCGTTGATCGACAACGATTGGGGTATCAGCCACTACCCGTTTATTCCCGGCCATGAGGTGGTCGGCCGTATCGTGCGGCTGGGCGACCAGGTTCGCGGTCTGGAAATGGGGCAACGGGTGGGCATCGGTTGGTACAAGGGCAGTTGCATGCATTGCACCTCGTGCATCGAAGGTTCCCATAACCTGTGTCGCACCGTGCAACCGACCATCATCGGCAGCAACGGCGGCTTTGCCGACCGCATTCGTTCGCACTGGGCCTGGGCCCTGCCGATCCCGGCCGGACTCGATCCGGCAATGGCCGGGCCGCTGTTCTGCGCTGGTTCGACCGTGTTCAACCCGCTGTTGGAATTCGGCATCAAGCCCACTGACCGGGTCGGCGTGGTGGGTATTGGCGGTCTCGGTCACCTGGCGTTGCGTTTTCTCAACGCCTGGGGCTGCGAAGTCACGGCGTTCACCTCATCGCTGAGCAAGCAGGACGAAGCCAGGCGCCTGGGCGCACACAAGGTGGTCGCCTCGACCGATACCAATGCGCTCAATGCCATTGCCGGCACCCTGGACTTTCTGCTGGTCACCGCCAACGCCAACCTCGACTGGAGCGCCATGCTCGCCACCCTGCGCGGCAAGGGTCGCCTGCACTTTGTCGGCGTCGTGCCCGATGCCATACCGATGCACGTGTTCGAGCTGATTCCCCAGCAAAAAACCATGTCCGCCTCACCGGTCGGCTCGCCCGCCAACACCGCGACCATGCTGGAATTCTGCGCACGCCACCAGATTGTGCCGCAGGTCGAGATGTTTCCCATGAGCAGCGTCAACGAGGCCATCGATCACTTGCGCAGTGGCAAGGCGCGCTACCGCGTGGTGCTGGACGCCAGTCAGTGACCTTGTAGGAGCTGGCTTGTCGGGTCGCCGCATCGCAGCGATGGTCGTTAACGATAACGCGCGTGAGCTGGATAAACGCGGCGCATTTGAGTCCATCGCCGGCAAGCCGGCTCCTACAAATCCCCCTCAGGGATTGGCTACCTGCGCAGGCGCCAATGGCATGTGCAGGTCATTCCAGCTGAACCGATAGGCTTTGCCGGCTTCTTGCGGCAGGCATTTGCCGTTGTCGGCATCCGCGCCCACGATCGACCAGTTCGCCCGGGCGTTTTCCCCCAATTCACGGGCCGCTTCGGGTTTGAAGCACTGCTTCAGTACGTCATCCGGCACCAATGCGTAGGCCTTGGGGTGTTCGCGCAGATACAGCGCGGCCTTTTCGATGGTCGAATTGTCCATGCCGAAATGCACGATCGGTTGCCGGGCGAACAACCAGTGCCCCTCCTCCCAGTTGACCAGCACCAGATCGGCGCCCCGGGTCATGGACGCCGCCTGGGTCATGAGCACCTGATCAACGTTGGTGCCGTCCTTGAGCGGTTCGATGAAACCACGGGCGAACCACAACGCGAACCAGGTCGCCACCAGTGCCGGGAACACCCGACGCATACGCGGGTGCCGTTTGAACCAGCGCGTGAGCAGCCACGGGATCAACGGCGCGGCGACCAGCACCAGCCCAGGCAGCGCCGGGTAGATGTACAACTTGCGCTTGCCTGTGCTGATGCAGAAAAACAGCACCACCAGTACCACCCAACCGAGCAACACCAAGACCCGGCCGTCGCGTTTTTGCAACTGACGGCGCCAGGCCGGCACCAGCCATGGCAGCACCAGCACCAGTGGTAGCCAATACTGCGGGATTACGTTGGTGAAGAAATACCAGAACGGTTCGCGGTGATGCCACGCGGCGGCATAGCGGCCCGCGGTCTGGCGCAGGAGGATCTCCCGCGCATAGGCAACTTCGTCCGCGCTGCCATTGAAGAGGATGGACAAGGCCAGGGGCAACAGCCAGATCGCGATGGCGCCAAGCATCAGCGCAAACCCGAGCAACCACTTGCGCGCCTCGCCCGGCATCGCCACCACACCGGGCCAGCCTTTGCGCACCCCATAGGCGTAGGGAATCAGCAACAGTGCCGGCAGGAAACCCACACCTTTGGTGATCACGCCAATGCCCATGGCCGCGCAGCCCGCGTAGAACCAGCGCCACGCAGGTCCCAGCAGCAGGTGCCGCGCCAGACCGTACAGGCCCAGGGAGGTGAACAGAATCAAGAAGCTGTCGATCTGACCGGTGCGCAGGATGCTGTAGGTCTGGTAGGTCGCCAGGTACAACAGCGCGGCGTTGCGCCCGGTACGCTGGGTCCACAGGCGACGGCCCAGGTCATAAACCATCGCCGTGACCGTCACCGCCGAAAACAGTCCCGGGATATAAAGCGCGATGTTGGGTTTGCCGGTCAGCCAGGTGAAGAACGCCACCGTCCACATGAAAATCGGCGGCTTGTCGCCGTAGATCTCGGCGGCCCGGTGCGGAATCAGCCACGAGCCGCTCTGCAGCATCTCCAGCGCGACACCGAGGAAACGCTCCTCGTCCACATTCTGAGCCTGACGCAACCCCATGCCCGCGCCGATCAGCAACAGAGCAAGCAGCATCAGCCCCAGGCACTCGACCCTGGGCGACAACGATCTACGCATTGCTTATTCCTTTGCGCTTCTGATTTTTGGCAATCAATTGCAGGTTGCGAAAATAGACCAGGGAGCCAAACGCCTGCCCGACGATGAACACCGGGTCCTGGCGGTAAATGGCATAGGCGAGCAACAAGGTGCTGCCGACGATGCTCAGGTACCAGAAGTTGGTCGGGATCACGCTGCGTTTCTTGTACTCGCTGTACAACCACTGCAAGACAAACCGCCCGGTAAAGGCAGCCTGCCCGGCAAAGCCGACCAGCAACCACAAGGTTTCACGGGTCAGAATCATCCTTCGAGCTCCTGGGCCTGGGTGTTCAGG
This sequence comes from Pseudomonas jessenii, assembly GCF_002236115.1. Lineage (GTDB taxonomy): Bacteria > Pseudomonadota > Gammaproteobacteria > Pseudomonadales > Pseudomonadaceae > Aquipseudomonas > Aquipseudomonas jessenii. Next base: position 82,669 of record NZ_NIWT01000009.1, read on the forward strand.
CGCGTGCGTTTGATCAGCCACCAGACGCCGATCAAGTCAAGAATGCCGACCAGCGCGCGGTCGAGGTTGCCGTATTTCGACACCCCGGCCGTGCGCGGACGGTGGTTGACCGGGTGCACGATCATGCGCCCGTTATGACGCTGGATCAGCGCCGGAATATAGCGATGCATGTGGTCGAAGTACGGCAGGCGCAAGAACGCTGCGCGCTCGATCAGCTTCAGGCCACAACCGGTGTCCGGGGTGGCGTCCTTGAGCAGGCGCCGGCGCAGGTTGTTGGCGAACCGCGAGGCGTAGCGCTTGCTCGCGGTGTCACGGCGATTGACCCGGTGCCCGGCCACCAGTTGTACATCGACCTTGCCCGGTTCGCCGCGCACCAGCGCCAGCATGCCGGGAATGTCCGCCGGGTCGTTCTGGCCGTCGCCATCGAGGGTCGCCAGCCACTGCCCGCGTGCCTCACGGGCCGCGTGGTACAGCGAGGTGCTCTGCCCCAGCGACCGCTCGTGATGCAGGATGCGCAAGGTGTTCAAGCCGTCATGGCGGATCTGCCGCAGTTCCTGCAGGGTCGAATCGGTGCTGCCATCGTCGACCACGATGATTTCGTAAGCCTCATCGGCCAGCGCCACGCGGACTTCTTCAAGCAATGGCTTGAGGTTGTTCGCTTCGTTCTTGGCGGGAATCACTACGGATACAAAAATGTCTTGGCTCATGGGGTCTCTCTCGCCTTTTTTGATTGTTCGAGATCAGAGGCGAACGCTTCAAATCTGATAGAACTGCCGATACCACTTCACGAATTCACCGACGCCGGTTTCCAGCGTCACCTGCGGGCTGAAGCCCACCCAATCGGACAGCGCCGAGACATCGGCCCAGGTCTTGACCACGTCACCGGCCTGCATTGGCAAGTAGTTGCGCCGGGCCTGCAGGTCCAGGGCTGATTCCAGGCACTCGACGAAATCCAGCAACGCCACCGGCATGCCGCGACCGATGTTGAAGAGCCGGTTGACCCCGGCGACAGAGCCTTCCGGCACCGGAGGCCTTGGCCGCAGTCGGGCGATCCCTTCGACAATGTCGTCGACAAAGGTGAAGTCGCGGTACATCTGCCCCTGGTTGTAGATGTCGATGGGCAGGCCTTTGAGGATGGCGTCGGTAAACTTGAACAGCGCCATATCCGGACGACCCCACGGGCCGTAGACGGTAAAGAAGCGCAGGCCACTGGCTTTCAGGCCATACAAATGGCAGTAACTTTCAGCCAGCAGTTCATTGGCGCGCTTGCTGGCGGCGTACAGCGAAACGGGATGATCGACAGGGTCCTCGACACTGAATGGCATCTTGCTGTTGGCGCCGTACACCGAACTGCTCGAGGCGTAGATCAGGTGCTCGGGGCGATGGTGCCGACAGGCTTCCAGCACATTGAGGAAACCCACGAGGTTCGATTGCCCGTAGACATCCGGGTTGTCCAGCGAGTAGCGCACCCCGGCCTGGGCCGCCAGGTGCACCACCTCGGTAAAAGCGTGTTGTTGAAACAGGCTCATCAGGGCAGGTTTATCGACGATGTCCATTTTCCGGAAGCGAAAACCCGGCAGAGTCTCCAGCACCTTGAGACGTGCGTGCTTGAGTTCCACGTCGTAATAGTCGTTGAGGTTATCGATACCAACGACCTCCTGACCCTCGCGGCACAGGCGCTGGACCGTATGAAAGCCGATGAAACCGGCCGCACCGGTGACCAGGACGGTCATGGGAAGCGCGCCGGCGACTGCGCCGCGATCGACGCGAGATGACTGATCCGGACCCTCGTCAACTTCATGTGTAGTCCCTGCTTATGGCTTCATTCGCGCACGGTTGCGTTATGAAGCTTATAAAACAGACACATTTCAGTTTGGATAACGCCTCGCGCCACCTCGAAAAAATAAAATATCCGGCCGAAAACACCGTGGTTATCTGGCCGATCCGCCATGGGGTTTGTAAAACCGGAACAAACCGATATCCACGGTCCTGATGTACTGCCTGGCCCAATCCGGCTTGACGGTACGATCATGGAAATACAGGGCACCCTGGGTGCGATCCGGCAGTTCCTTGTTCAGGGCCTTGCGCGCGATTTCCTTGGCCATCGCGTAAGGCACTTCTTCCTGGACCGAGTCGGACTTACCGTCGCACCACCAGGAAAACTGGCAACTCTTGGTTTCCGAACCCTGCTTGACCACTTTGCACACCGTGTCCGGAAAGCCCTCATGGCCCAGGCGATTCATGACCACGTTGGCCACTGCCTCCATGTCGGCGGCGTCCTTGCCCTTGGCTTCCCAGTAAATGGACCGGGCCAGGCAGGTGATCGCATCGTCCAGCGGCGCGGCGCCGGCCGGGTCGACAGCCTGGACTTCTGAAGGGGTAATGGCTTCTGCCTTGGGCGCTGGTGCCGGGTTGTTGCTCTCGGCGGCTTTGTGTTCCAGTACCTCGGCCTTGTTCTCGGCCGATTCCTGTTTTTGTTCTTGATCCGTAGCGGATACCGGGCCGGCAAGCAACGTCAGAGCGAGGCAGGTGGCGATCCAGTCGAAGCGCATGGTCGGTGTCACTTGGTGAGTGGTTCAATTGAGTCTAGTAGTGAAATGATTTCGCCCCCCCCACTACACTCTGGATAAATCCGTTGTCTTAGATGGGCCAACTTCGCGCATCATGGGCGCAATCTGCTCAAGGGGGATTTTCATGGGTTTCATTTCATCCGCAATGCGTTTGGCCGGTGTATCACTGGGCCTGGTATTCGCCGCCAACGCCGTGGCGGCCGACGAAGCGCAATTGATCGAATCGATCAACGTCTACCGTAGCCAACCGCAGCGCTGCGCAGGCCAGGCTTCATCGGAGCTGCCACCCCTGTCGGCCGACCCGCGCCTGGTGCTGACCGCCCCGAACATCGGTAATCTGCAGCAGGCCATGGTCACTGCCGGTTATCCCATGAAGAATGTGCAGGCCATCAGCCTGTCCGGGCCTCGCGATGCCGCCTCGGCGATGAAGGCGATTCAGGAGAGCTTTTGCCAGATCGTCCTCGACCCGCAATTCGTCGATGTCGGCGTCAGCCGCCAGGACCGTGAATGGCGCATCGTGGTCGCACGGCCGTTGTTGAGCGCACGCCTGGGCGACGCGCAGGCCGAAGGCCAGAAGCTGCTCACCGAACTCAACGCCGCACGCACCCGACCACGCCAATGCGGCGCGCAGTCCTTCGCCGCCGCGCCACCGCTGGCCTGGAACGCCACGCTGGCCACCGCCGCCGAAGGCAACGCCCGCTCCATGGCCAACAACAACTACTTCGATCACAAGGACCGCGATGGCCGCACCCCGGGCGACCGCGCGGAACTGGCCGGCTACGACTTCCAGCAGATCGGCGAAAACATCGCCGCCGGCCAAGACACCGCACACAAGGTGGTCGAAGGCTGGCTGGCCAGCCCCGGCCATTGCGCCAACCTGATGAACCCACAGTTTCGCGAACTGGGCGCGGCTTACGCGACCGATCCGAAGAGCGATGCGGGGATTTACTGGACGGCGATGTTTGGGGCGCAGTAATGACAAGACTCTGAATGTGTCGCGGACGGGCCATCCAACGGGGCACCTGCAGGGGCGATGCTTGCTCGCGATGGACGTCAACGATAACGCGGGTTGTCTGAATGCCCGCGTTGTCCTGGCGTTTTTCGCGAGCAAGCTCGCTCCTACACGGAAACGAGTTCAATTGCGATCAGGCCGGCCGATGGGGCAGATCGAGATCAAAAGCCAGAGCGACCTCGTACCTGTAGGAGCGAGCCTGCTCGCGATGGACGTCAACGATAACGCGGGTTGTCTGAAAGCCCGCGTTGTCCTGGCGTTTTTCGCGAGCAAGCTCGCTCCTACACGGAAACGAGCTCAATTGCGATCAGGCCGGCCGATGGGGCAGATCAAAATCAAAAGCCCGAGCTACCTCGTACCTGTAGGAGCGAGCCTGCTCGCGATGGACGTCAACGATAACGCGGGTTGTCTGAATGCCCGCGTTGTCCTGGCGTTTTTCGCGAGCAAGCTCGCTCCTACACGGAAACGAGTTCAATTGCGATCAGGCCGGCCGATGGGGCAGATCGAGATCAAAAGCCAGAGCGACCTCGTACCTGTAGGAGCGAGCCTGCTCGCGATGGACGTCAACGATAACGCGGGTTGTCTGAAAGCCCGCGTTGTCCTGGCGTTTTTCGCGAGCAAGCTCGCTCCTACACGGAAACGAGCTCAATTGCGATCGGGCAGGCAGGCCGATGGGGCAGATCAAAATCAAAAGCCCGAGCTACCTCGTACCTGTAGGAGCGAGCCTGCTCGCGATGGACGTCAACGATAACGCGGGTTGTCTGAATGCCCGCGTTGTTCAGACGTTTTTCGCGAGCAAGCATCGCTCCTACAGATAAACGACTTCTAATTGTGATCAGGCCGGCCGATAGGCCGCCTCGGGCGCTTTTGCGGTACACGCCCCCTCGTGAGGCCGAGCGGAGGTTCTGCGTAGTGGGCAACCCGGCATGGATGCCGGGTTAGCCGCCGCCGGCCATGGATGGCCGATGGCGGCGGGCCCACGGAGCAGGACCGGAGCGAGGGCATGCCGAGCCACAGCGAGGCACCGAACGTCAGGGGCAAGAGCCCTTGGTTACTTGGGGCTTTTCCAAGTGACCCGCTGTAAGAGCGGAACCATAGGTGGTCGTTACCGCAGGAATGGATATTCACCCAATCCAATCCAATCCATGCATACGCATCAACGTGAACTGGAACTCCTTAATGACTGGCCATCAGTGGCTACTCATCCCCGCCGCATGCATCAACATCCTCAATCCCCCCGCCACCACTCCCAACGCAACCACACTGCCCAGCCAGATCACCACCAGCCACCCAAGTCGCTTGTACCAAGGTGCCCGTTCACAAGAATCAATGGTAGCCATCGCCAATCCTCACTTTGCCGCGAAACACGTAGTAGCTCCAGACCGTGTACATCAGGATGATCGGCAGAATGAACAGCGCGCCGATCAGGATGAACAACTGGCTGGTTGGCGGTGACGCCGCTGCCCACAGGCTGATCGACGGCGGCACGATGTTCGGCCAGATGCTGAACGCCAGGCCGATATAACCGAGGAATACCAGCATCAGGGTGAAGGCGAACGGCCAATGGGTGTGACGTTGGCGCAGGGTCCTGAGCAGGCCGAACATCGCCAGCAAAGCCAGCGCCGCCAGACCACCGAACACCGCCAGGTGCGCATGGGCAAACCAGCGCGTGGCGATTTCCGGATGGAGGATGGGCGTCCACACACAGATCACACCGATCACCGCCAACAGCAGCCAGGCCAGGGGCCGGGTGAACAAGCGCATCCGCGATTCGAGCATGCCTTCGGTCTTGACCAGCAACCAGGTGCTGCCGAGCAGCGCATAAGCGACGATCAGACCGACACCGCAGAACAGCGGAAACGGTGCCAGCCAGTCCAGCGAACCGCCGGCGAACTGGCGATCGACCACCGGGATGCCGGCAATGTAAGTGCCGATCACCACGCCCTGGGAAAAGGTCGCCAGCAGCGAACCGCCGATGAACGCCATGTCCCAGACATGACGCTTTTCAGGGCTGGCCTTGAATCGGAACTCGAACGCCACACCGCGAAAGATCAAGCCGCACAACATCAGGATCAGCGGCAGGTACAACGCTTCCAGAATCACCGAATAGGCCAGCGGGAAAGCGCCATACAGCGCCGCGCCGCCCAGCACCAGCCAGGTCTCGTTGCCATCCCAGACCGGTGCCACGGTGTTCATCATCACATCGCGCTCCTTCGCATCCGGGATCAGCGGAAACAGAATGCCCAACCCCAGGTCGAAGCCGTCCATGATCACGTACATCATCACGCCGAAGGCGATGATCACGCCCCAGATCAGCGATAAATCGATACCTTGAATACCCATGACTCAACTCCCTTCCTTCAATTGACGCGGGCGTCGGTTTCGAGAATTTCAGCGTCGGCGGACAGCGGCCGGCGCGGTGTGACCAGCTGATCGGAGTGCCCGTCGACCGGATGCCCGTAATGGGGCTGCGGTCCTTTGCCGACCAGTTTCATCATGTAGCCGATGCCCACCGTGAACACCGAGAAATAAATCACCACGAACAGCGCCAGCGAGATGCTCAACTGCGCGACGCTGTGATTGGACGCGGCATCGGCGGTACGCAGCAGGCCATACACCACCCACGGCTGGCGCCCGACTTCGGTGGTGATCCACCCGGCCAGCATAGCGATCAGGCCACTTGGCCCCATCCACAACATCAGGCGCAGGAACCAGCGATTGCGGTAGATGGCGCCGCTGCGGCGCAGGGCCAGGCCGAGCACGCCGGCCAGCACCATCAACATGCCCAGCCCGGCCATGACGCGGAAACTCCAGAAGACCACCGTCGCATTGGGTCGGTCCTCTTTCGGGAAGCTCTTGAGCGCCGGGATCTGCTTGTCGAGGCTGTGGGTCAGGATCAGGCTGCCCAGGTACGGGATCTCGATGGCGTACCTGGTTTTCTCGGCCTGCATGTCGGGGATGCCGAACAGCACCAGGGGCGTGGCTTCGCTCCCGTTGTTTTCCCAGTGCCCTTCGATGGCAGCGATCTTCGCCGGTTGATGTTCCAGGGTGTTCAAGCCGTGGGCGTCACCGACCACCGCCTGGATCGGGCAGACGATCAAGGCCATCCACAACGCCATCGACAGCATCTTGCGCACTTGTTTGGTGTCGTTGCCGCGCAGCAGGTGCCACGCCGCCGACGAGCCGACAAAGAACGCCGTGGCCACGAAAGCGGCAATCGCCATGTGCGCCAGGCGGTACGGGAACGACGGGTTGAACACGATGGCCAGCCAGTCCAGCGGCATCACCCGACCGTCGACGATCTCGAAGCCCTGGGGCGTTTGCATCCAGCTGTTGGACGCAAGAATCCAGAAGGTCGAAATCAGGGTGCCGATGGCGACCATGACCGTCGAGAAGAAGTGCAAGCCACGCCCTACCCGGTTCCAGCCAAACAGCATGACCCCGAGGAAACCGGCCTCGAGGAAGAAGGCCGTGAGCACTTCATAGGTCAGCAACGGCCCGGTGATGCTGCCGGCGAAGTCGGAGAAACGGCTCCAGTTGGTGCCGAACTCGTAGGCCATGACCAGCCCCGAGACCACGCCCATGCCGAAGTTGACGGCAAAGATCTTCGACCAGAAATGGTAGAGATCGCGGTAGGTGTCGTTGTGGGTCTTCAGCCAAAGCCCTTCGAGCACCGCCAGGAAGCTGGCCAGCCCGATGGTGATGGCGGGAAAGATAATGTGGAACGAAACCGTGAACGCGAATTGAATGCGCGCCAGGTCCAGTGCCTCCAGGTTAAACATGTCGATATCCTCATTGCGGCTGAAAAACGGCGGCACACGGCCGGGCCACCGTCAGGCCGGGGGCCTGCAGCCAACACAAGTCGAAAGGGTTAGGTGAGCGGCACCGGGCCGCCCCCGGTGCTACGCGGCGGAAGTCGAAATCAGGTTGCTGGCCTTCGCCTGCTCCAGCCGGATGGCGATGAACTTGGAAGTCGGGGTGAAGGTGCGGTCACCGTAACTTTCCAGCGGCACCAGCGGGTTGGTCTCGGGGTAGTACGCCGCTGCCTGACCGGCCGGAATGTCGTAGGCGATCAGGGTGAAACCGCTGACCCGACGCTCGCGCTCGTCGTCCCACAGCGCCACCAGGTCGACCTTCTGCCCAGGCTCAAAACCCAGCCGGCGAATGTCCTGCTCGTTGGCGAACACCACGTCGCGCATGCCGTACACCCCGCGATAACGGTCATCCAGGCCATACAGCGTGGTGTTGTACTGATCGTGGGAGCGCATGGTCTGCAGAATCAGGTGTGGCTTGACCGTCAGGTTGCGCACGCCCTCGCTGATCAGGTGCTCCGGCAGCACGCTCGGAGTGAACTGGGCCTTGCCGCTGGCGGTTTTCCAGATGCGCCTGGCCGCGTCGTTGGGCATGTGGAAACCGCCCGGATGCAGCAAGCGATGGTTGAAATCCTCGAAACCGGGAATGGTGTCGGCAATCATGTTGCGGATTCGGCCGTAGTCGCCGATGGCCCAGTTCCAGTCGATCGGGTGCTTGCCCAGTGTCGCGGCGGCGATGCCGGCAATGATCGCAGGCTCGGAGCGCAGGTGTTTCGACTTCGGTTTCAGTTGACCGTGGGAGATGTGGATCATGCTGAAGGTGTCTTCCACGGTGACGCCTTGCGGCCCTTCGGCCTGGATATCGATGTCGGTGCGGCCCAGGCACGGCAGGATCAGCGCTTCACGGCCGGTGACCAGATGGCTGCGGTTAAGTTTGGTGGCGATGTGCACGGTGAGGTCGCATTTACGCAACGCGGCGTGGGTGCGTGGCGTGTCGGGGGTGGCCTGGGCGAAGTTGCCACCCAGGGCGATAAACACTTTCGAACGCCCCTGCTCCATCGCGCCGATCGCCATCACGGTGTTGTGACCGTGCTCGCGAGGTGGCTTGAAGGAGAAGCGTTTTTCCAGGGCATCGAGCAAATCGGTGGGCGCCAGCTCGTTGATGCCCATGGTGCGGTCGCCCTGCACGTTACTGTGACCGCGAACCGGTGACAGGCCTGCGCCGGGACGGCCGACGTTGCCGCGCAGCAGCATCAGGTTGATGACTTCCTGCAGCGTCGGCACCGAGTGCGTGTGCTGGGTCAGGCCCATCGCCCAGCACATGATCACCCGCTTGGACCGGGCGTACATGCGGGCGGCGAGTTCGATGTCCGCCAATGGCATGCCAGACTGCTGCTCGATGTGCTCCCAACTGGTTGCGTCGACTTCGCCCAGGTAAGCGCCCATTCCCGAGGTGTGTTCGGCGATGAACTCATGGTCGAACACCGGTTCGCCGCCGCTGACCTGAGCTTCGCGCTCCCACTGCAGCAGGAACTTGACCATGCCGCGCATGACCGCCATGTCGCCACCCAGTGCCGGGCGGAAGTAGGCTGTGTTGGTCGGCTCGGAGCCGTTCATCAACATTTCGATCGGGTGCTGTGGATGCTGGAAGCGCTCCAGCCCGCGCTCCTTGAGTGGATTGATACAGATCACCTGGGCACCGCGCTTGACCGCTTCGCGCAACGGTTCAAGCATCCGCGGGTGGTTGGTGCCAGGGTTCTGACCGATGACGAAAATCGCATCGGCATGTTCCAGGTCGTCGAACACCACGGTGCCTTTACCCACGCCGAGGCTTTCGATCATGCTCACCGCGCTGGCTTCGTGGCACATGTTGGAGCAGTCCGGAAAGTTGTTGGTACCGTAGGCCCGGACGAACAGCTGATAGAGAAAGGCGGCTTCGTTACTGGCCCGGCCCGAGGTATAGAACTCGGCCTGGCCCGGCGATTCCAGCGCATTGAGGTGCCGGGCGATCAGCGCGAACGCTTCGTCCCAGGTGGTTTCCACGTAACGGTCGGCGGCCGCGTCATAGCGCATCGGGTGGGTCAGGCGGCCCTGATACTCCAGCCAGTAATCGCTCTGCTCGGCCAGCGCCGAGACACTGTATTTGTTGAAGAAGGCCGGGTCGACCAAACGGCCCGTGGCTTCCCAGTTAACCGCCTTGGCGCCGTTCTCGCAGAACTTGACCATGCCGTTTTCCGGCGACTCGCCCCAGGCACAACCGGGGCAATCGAACCCGCCGTTCTGGTTGGTCTTGAGCATGGCGCGAATATTCTTCAGCGCGTTTTCACTGCCCAGCCAGTTTTTGGTAACAGCAATCAGCGCGCCCCAACCAGCGGCGGCACCTTTGTAGGGTTTGTAGCGGTCGACTTGAGACATGGTACTTCTCCGTGACCTGATTCAGGCCATTGATCGTTTGACGGAGAAAGCATATGAACAGGGAATAATTATTGTCTAATCGCTATTTACGACCACATGATCGAGGATATTTATCATCGATATTTATTGTTGTTTATCAATAGCTTATAATATTTAACCAGCCGTTAACGTTGCAACTTTATCCATCATAGATGCACTCGATCAACCGGTTACTAATAGTGATTGGACGGGCCGACAAGTTGCTCTTAGCCTGCGCACAACAAATCCGTTTTCAGCGCTCCTACACCTGCGCTCAATAAATCCGTTATCGGCGCAATATTTGTAGGAGCGAGCTCTGCTCGCGATGGACTCAAGAGCACCGCGTTCAGCCAGCACGAACGCGTAATCGTTAACGACCATCGCGAGCAGAGCTCGCTCCTACACGGAACATTCATTCAATGCGTGCCAAGCGAGGGTGTCATGTCAGAACAAGTCTTGATCGATGGATTCTCCCGGCGCGTGGACTATCTGCGGATGTCGGTCACCGACCGCTGCGATTTCCGTTGCGTGTATTGCATGGCCGAGGACATGCAGTTTCTGCCCCGCCAACGGGTGCTGACCCTGGAAGAGATTTATCAACTTGCACAAAGCTTCGTGGCGCTGGGCACCCGCAAGATCCGCCTCACCGGGGGCGAGCCGCTGATCCGTCCGGGCGTGGTGCAGTTGTGCGAGAAGATCGCCGCCCTGCCCGGCCTGCGTGAACTGTGCATGACCACCAACGGTTCGCAGCTGGCCAAACTGGCCGGGCCGTTGTTCGAAGCCGGGGTCAAGCGTCTCAACATCAGCCTCGATTGCCTGGACCCGCAACGTTTTCGCGAACTGACCCGCACCGGTGACCTGGCGCAGGTGATCAAAGGCATCGACGCGGCCAACCAGGCGGGATTTCGCAACACCAAGCTCAATTGCGTGGTGATGAAAGGTCGCAACGACCATGAGATCAATGATCTGGTGAGCTTCGCCATCGACCGTAACCTCGACATCTCCTTCATCGAGGAAATGCCGTTGGGCACCATCGACGAGCACAGCCGCGCCGAATCGTTTTTCGCAAGTGCCCAGGTCCGCGAACGCATTGCCGAACGCTACACTTTGATTGATTCCGCCGAGTCGACCCAGGGTCCGTCGCGCTACTGGCGCCTGGCCGAGGCGCCGCAGATTCGCCTGGGGTTCATCTCACCCCACAGCCACAACTTTTGCGGCACCTGCAATCGGGTGCGGCTGACCGTGGAGGGACGTCTGCTGCTGTGCCTGGGCAATGAGCACTCCGTGGATCTCAAGGCGGTCTTGCGCAGCCACCCCGGACAGCCCGAGCGCCTGGAAAAAGCCATTATCGAGGCGATGAAACTCAAGCCTTATCGACACAACTTCGAAGTGAACGACGATGTTCAGGTCATTCGCTTCATGAACATGACGGGCGGCTGAAACCCATGATCGTGAGACCCAAACCCAACCTGATCGGCGTGCTGACGTCCCTCAAGGGTTCGATTGCCAAACGCATCGCCTGGCGCAGCCTGATGGTGACACTGCTCGCCTCGGCCATCGTGCTCATCGAAACCTTGCATCCCAGCTACTTTTCCAAGGTCAGCGCCACGCCCTTCACGCTGCTGGGTTTGTCGCTATCGATCTTCATGAGCTTTCGCAACAACGCCTGCTACGACCGCTGGTATGAAGCGCGCAAGGCCTGGGGCGATGTGATCGTGGAGATCCGCTCGATGATTCGTGAAACCCTGGTGATCAAGGACACCGCTGAGCGCCACACGATCCTCAGCAACCTCTGCGGCTTCGCCCATGCCCTCAACGCGCGCCTGCGCCAGGAAAACGAAATGGCCGCCAGTGGCGACTGGCTGCACCCGATGCCCAAGGGCAACACCACGGACATCAGCGGGCAGATACTGATGCAGGTCGGTCAACAGTGCTCGTCACTCAACGAATCCGGGGCGATCAACGACTGGCGCTACACGCTCATGGCCAACCATCTGACCAGCCTGACCCATGCCCAAGCCGTCTGTGAACGGATCAAGAACACCCCGCTACCCTTCCCCTACACCTTGCTCCTGCACCGCACCATCTACCTGTTCTGCATCCTCTTGCCCTTTGCCATGGCCGAACCCCTGGGCTGGCTGACACCGATTTTCACCGCGATTGTCAGCTACACCTTTTTCGGCCTGGATGCGATTGCCGATGAACTGGAAGACCCCTTCGGCCGCGACGAAAACGACCTGCCCACCGATGCCATCGTGCGCAATATCGAGCGCGATGTACTGGCGGCCCTGGGTGTGACGGAACTGCCACCGCAACTGGAGCCGGTGGATTTTGTGTTGAACTGAGACTCAGGAAACACACAAATTCTGTGGGAGCGAGCTTGCTCGCGATAGCGGTCTGCCTGCCAACATCTCTGTTGGATTTGCCGGCCTCATCGCAAGCAAGCTCGCTCCCACAGGGATTGTGGCCGGCCGCAAGGTTGACATTCACTGAAGATCAAAACTGTGGGAGCGAGCTTGCTCGCGATAGCGGTCTGCCTGCCAACATCTCTGTTGGATTTGCCAGCCTCATCGCGAGCAAGCTCGCTCCCACAGGGATTGTGGCCGGTCGCAAGGTTGACATTCACTGAAGATCAAAACTGTGGGAGCGAGCTTGCTCGCGATAGCGGTCTGCCTGCCAACATCTCTGTTGGATTTGCCGGCCTCATCGCGAGCAAGCTCGCTCCCACAGTTTGTTTGCGGAATTCAGAACAGCTCACTGAAGGGAATAAACCGCGCCGTGTCGCCAGCTTCCAGCGTGCAACCTTCCTGCACTTCCACCAGTCCATCGGCCCAGGATGCGCCCAGCAACACGCCGGAACTCTGGTTCGGATAGAGCACCGCGCGACCGGCTTCGAGTTTCGCTCGCAGGTACTCGCGGCGGCTTCCGGGTTTGGGCCAGGCAAAGCCGACCCTGACCGGGAAGCTCAAAGGCTCGACGTCTTCGACACCCTGAATCCGCAACAGATAAACCCGGGCCAACAGACCGAAAGTGACCAACGCCGAGGTCGGATTGCCCGGCAGGCCAATCACCGGCACGCGGCCGAAGTGGCCCACGGTCAATGGCTTGCCGGGTTTGATCGAGAGTTTCCAGAGCAACGGCTTGCCGCACTCGCGCAGGACCTGGCCGAGGCAGTCGGCGTCACCGGCGGACACGCCGCCCGTGCTGAGCATCAGGTCCGCCGTGTGTTGCAGTTGTTCGAGTTTGAGTCGCGTCTGGCGTGGCTCGTCGGGGAGAATGCCGGCCTCGATGACCTCGCAACCCAACGCATTCAACCAATGGCTCAACAATGTGCGGTTGCTGTTGTAGATGCTGCCGGGCTTGAGCGGTGTGCCCGGATCGACCAGTTCATCGCCGGTGGACAGCAACGTCACCCGTGGTCGCCGCACTACCTGCACATGGGTACAGCCCTGCGCTGCCGCGACCGCCAGTTCGAACGGACCGAGACGCTTGCCGGCGCGCAGCAGCACATCGCCGACGCGGTTCTCCTGACCTTGCGGGCGGATGTTGCTGCCGGCGCTCAATGGCTGCTTGAAGCGGATACGTCCGTCATCCAGTACTTGCGTGTTCTCCTGCATCTCCACGCCGTTGGCACCCGGCGGAACCGGGGCGCCAGTGAAGATGCGCGCGCAGGTTCCCGGTGCCAGTGCTTGGGGGGCGTGACCGGCAAATACCTGTTGCGACACGGTCAGCGGTGCCCCGTCCCAACCGTCGACATTCAGGGCATAGCCGTCCATGGCGCTGTTCGGCCACGGCGGCAGATCGAGGGTCGCCACCAGGTCATTGGCCAACACCCGTTGCCGTGCGGCACTGAGCGGCACCGCTTCACTGTCTTCAATCCACTGTGCCTCGGCCATTGTCAGCAACCGTTCGATGGTATCCTCCACCGGCATCAAGGGTGAATAGCTCATCCGCGCGTCCCGCAAGTTTGCATCGGCTTGAGGTGCGGTACGAAATTGCACGGCCGGTGGCGCGCGTCGAGTTGCTCGGCGAGGATGCCTTCCCACGCGGTGCGGCAGGCGCCCGTGGAACCCGGCAGGCAGCAGACCAGCGTGCCATTGGCCAGCCCGGCCAATGCCCGGCTCTGCACCGTCGAGGTGCCGATGTCGAGGATCGAAATCGCCCGGAACAGCTCACCGAAGCCTTCGATCTGTTTATCCAGCAAACAGGCCACTGCCTCAGGTGTGCTGTCGCGGCCGGTAAACCCGGTGCCGCCCGTGATCAGCACCACCTGGATACCGTCGTCGGCAATCCAGTTCGCCACCTGCGCGCGGATCTTGTACAGGTCGTCCTTGAGCAGGTTGCGCTCGCTGAGGGTGTGGCCGGCTTCCAGCAAACGACTGACGAGTAATTGGCCGGAAGTGTCATTGGCATATTCGCGGGTATCGCTAACAGTCAACACGGCAATATTCAGGGGTATAAACAATGCATCCGGTTTGACGCTCATGGGGTTCTCCGGCAGATATTGATTAAATGACTTCCGGAGACTAATTCGATAATTCAAGCCGTGTCTAATCACTCTAACCAACCAGACTATCGAGCCAATCTATCAATATAAAAAGACCAGAAACAACAGCAATGATAGAGCCCGTCGATAACACCTTAGATAGCAGTGATTGGACGCACACCGAAGACAATGAGATCGTCTCGGCTCACGATTTCTGCCTCGCCTTGTGTCTTGCGCACCTGAGTCAATACTTAACCCTTCACTCCCCCGCCAGCAGGTGCCGTCATGGACATCAAACAACTCAAGTTCCTGATCGCCCTGGAGCAGACCCGCCACTTCGGCCAAGCGGCCGCGCGCTGCCACATCACCCAGCCCACGCTGTCGATGCGCCTGCGCAACCTGGAGGATGAACTGGACCTGGTGCTGGTCACCCGAGGCCAGCGCTTCGAGGGTTTTACCGAGGCCGGCGAACGGGTGCTGGCGTGGGCCAGGACCCTGCTGGCCGCCCACGACGGGCTCTTCGCCGAGGCCGCCGCGTGCCGGGGCCAGCTCGTGGGCAACCTGCGCCTAGGGCTGGTACCCCTCAGCAGCTTCAACCCGGTCACCTACATCCAGGGCCTGTCCCGCAGCTTTCCCGAGCTCAAGTACAGCCTGTCGTCTTTAAGTTCCGACCAGATCATCGAGGGCCTTGGCAACAATCAGCTGGACCTTGGCGTGTGCTACCTCGATCACGTCAACCCGAGCTATTTCGAGTTTTTCGAGATCGGCGAAACCCGCGTCGGCCTGCTGTACGACAATCGCCACTTCCATTTCGACGGCACGCAAATGAGCTGGGAGGACGCCGCCGAACTGCCGCTGGGGATGCTCAGCAACGGCATGCACTACCGCAAATCCATCGACCTGAGCTTTCGCAGCCGCGGACTGGACCCGCAACCGATCCTGGAAAGCGATTCGACTTACCAGTTGCTGCAGGCGATTCACGAGGGTTTCTGCTGCGCGATCATGCCGCTGGACAGTGGCCTGGAAGAGCCCATCGAACACCTGGCGTTCATCGAATTGCCGGATGCCAGCGTACTCGCGCCCCTGGGCCTGGTGATGCGCAAGACCGAACCGCGTTCGGCGATTGCCGAAAAGTGTTTCGCCGAAGCACGAACGTTATTCAGCCGGACTGACTGATCAAGTTTCGGTTTTAAAAAAAAACCGAACCGGACATGTTTGCCCAGTTTGATAGACATCACCAATCGGCACATCGGAACAAGCGATTGGACGCTGTTTAAAGTTACCCGTAGCCTGAACTTAATTCAGCGCTTCGAGGTTCTTTTCATGTTGTGCCAAGTTGAACAAACTGATGTTCGAAGCGACACCAATGCCCCCGCGCCCCAACCGTTGAGTGTGAACTTTCGCGAGTACGACAACGCCGCGTCAGTCTGTCAGGCGGCGCTGGCATCAGAGATTGCACTGGCAATCACCTACAACGGTCTGAGTCAGGCGGTGATGATGGTGTCGCCGGGCAACCTCGAAGACTTCATCCGTGGCTTCAGCGTCAGCAACGACATCGTTGAGGACCAGAGCGAAATCTACGACTTGCGCCTCACCCGATTCGACCAGGCCGTTCAAGCCGACGTGCAGATCTCCAGCCGCGCATTCTGGGCGCTGAAGAACCATCGTCGGCAAATGGCCGGTACCAGTGGCTGCGGGCTGTGCGGTGTGGAAGCGCTGGAGCAGGCCTTGCCGAAACTGCAGATTCTCGATCCGGTTGCCCTGCCGCCCGCCGAGCATTTCATCGACATCCGCAACCGCATCGAACAGGCCCAACAAATGGCCCGCAGCAGCGGTGCGCTGCACGCGGCGCTGTACTTCGACCCCCAAGGCAACGCGCTGATCTGCCGCGAAGACATTGGCCGCCACAACGCGCTGGACAAGTTGATCGGTGCCCTGCAGCACGCCGGCATCGACAGCCGTTACGGCTTCACCGTAGTCACCAGCCGTTGCAGCCTCGAACTGATCCACAAGGCCGTCAGGGCCAGGCTCGGTACGCTGGTCAGTCTGTCGGCACCCACCGCCCTGACCGTGCAATGGGCAATCAAACATCGCCTCAACCTGATTCACATCCCCCACCGCAACGCACCACGCATTTACAGCCCGGCATGATGCCTTCACCTGATCACCGCGCTGGCAAGCGCAGGAAACTCCCATGACAGACATTTCAGATGCATCGCCCAATGGCCTGACCCACCTCGACAGCCAGGGTCGCGCCAACATGGTCGATGTCAGCGAAAAAACCTCGACGCTGCGTGAAGCCCAGGCCCAAGCCTGGGTGCGGATGCGCCCGGAAACCCTGAAGCTGATTCAAAGCGACGGCCACCCCAAGGGCGACGTATTTGCCGTGGCGCGGATCGCCGGAATCATGGCGGCAAAGAAAACCCATGAGCTGATCCCGCTGTGCCACACCCTTCTGCTCAGTTCGATCCACGTCGAACTCAAGGCCTGCACTCCGGACAGCGTGAAAATCCTCAGTACGTGCCGCGTCGAGGGCCAGACCGGGGTCGAACTCGAAGCCCTGACCGCCGTCAGCGTGGCGGCGCTGACCCTCTATGACATGTGCAAGGCGGTAGACCGGGGCATGGTCATCGATGACATCCGCCTGCTGAGTAAACAAGGTGGCCGCTCCGGTCATTTCAAGTTCGAGGACGCACAATGATCCTGATCAATTACTTCGCCCGCTACCGCGAGCAGCTCAACCTGGGCGGTGAAAAACTGCCCCTGACCGACAGCCTCAAGACCATCGAGGACGTGCGCCGACTGCTGATGGCTCGCGGTGAGGTGTGGAGCCATGTGCTGGGTGAAAGCAACCTGATGTGTGCGCTGAACCAGGAGCTGTGCCATCCAGACCGGGTGATCGAGGACTATGACGAGATCGCCTTTTTTCCACCGGTCACCGGGGGTTGAGACATGACGGTACGGGTCCAGCGTGAAATGTTCGACGTCGGACGGCTGATCGACAGTCTGCAGGCAAACGATCCGGGTGTGGGTGCCGTGGTCAACTTCGTCGGCTATGTGCGCGACATCAATCAGGGAGAGGCGGTCAGCGGGTTGTTTCTGGAGTACTACCCGGGCATGACCGAACGTTCGCTGCAAAAAATCGTCGACAATGCCAGGGCCCGATGGCCATTGAGGGCCGTGCAGATCGTGCATCGGATCGGCCCGTTGTCGATCAGCGAGCCGATCGTGTTTGTCGGCGTCAGCAGCCCCCATCGTCAAGCCGCTTTCGAAGCCTGTGCATTCATCATGGACTACCTGAAAACCGACGCGCCGTTCTGGAAACGCGAAGACGTGGCGTCCGGCGCACGCTGGGTCGATGCCCGTGACAGCGACCGGTCAGCCGTCGAGCGCTGGGCAGATAGGCCACATGAGGCGGCTATGCAACGCGCTCCGGCCTAGCTACAGTCATCGGCTCAAAGCTTTTCTGCACAAGGAGTTTCCGCTTGAGCCCCACGCCCTCCCCGATCACGCAACAGGATGTATTGCAACCCCGGTCCATCAGCCTGCGCGAAGCCTTCCTGTTCTGGCTCAAGCTTGGTTTCATCAGTTTCGGCGGGCCGGCGGGGCAGATTTCGATCATGCATCAGGAGCTGGTCGAACGCCGGCGCTGGATCTCCGAGCGGCGCTTTCTGCATGCCCTCAACTATTGCATGTTGCTGCCCGGGCCTGAGGCTCAGCAGTTGGCGACCTACATCGGCTGGCTGATGCACCGGACCTGGGGCGGTGTGATCGCTGGCGTGCTGTTTGTATTGCCTTCGCTGTTCATCCTGATTGCGCTGTCCTGGGTGTACATCGCCTTTGGTGACGTGCCCGTGGTCGCCGGACTGTTCTACGGGATCAAGCCTGCGGTCACGGCAATCGTGGTGCAGGCGGCTCACCGGATCGGCTCGCGGGCGCTGAAGAACGGCTGGTTATGGGGCATCGCCGCCGCGTCCTTCGTGGCCATCTTCGTGCTCAATGTGCCGTTTCCGTTGATCGTGCTCGGCGCGGCGGTCATCGGTTATTTCGGCGGGCGACTGGCACCGGAAAAATTCAGGACCGGTGGCCACAGCGCTGCGAAACGCTCCTACGGCCCGGCAGTGATCGACGACGACACCCCAACCCCCGGACACGCCCGCTTCAGTGGCTGGAAACTGGCGCGTCTGGCCGTGATCGGTGCGATCTTGTGGACACTGCCCATGGCCATGCTCACCGCGTTGTTCGGCTGGGAAGGCACGCTGACCCAGATGGCCTGGTTCTTCACCAAGGCCGCGCTGCTGACCTTTGGTGGCGCCTACGCGGTGTTGCCGTATGTCTACCAGGGCGCGGTCGGCCACTACGGATGGCTGACGCCGACGCAGATGATCGACGGCCTGGCGCTCGGTGAAACCACGCCGGGTCCGTTGATCATGGTTGTCGCCTTCGTCGGTTTTATCGGCGCCTACGTGCATCAGGTCTTCGGCCCGGATCAGGCCTTCGTTGCCGGCGCCATCGCCGCGACGCTGGTGACCTGGTTCACCTTCCTGCCCTCGTTCCTGTTCATCCTCGCCGGCGGGCCGTTGGTGGAATCGACGCACAACGAACTCAAGTTCACCGCGCCGCTGACGGCCATTACGGCCGCCGTGGTGGGCGTGATTCTCAACCTGGCCTGTTTCTTTGCCTACCACGTGCTGTGGCCCAAAGGCTTCGAAGGAGCACTGGACTGGCCTTCGCTGCTGATCGCGATAGTCGCGGGCGTTGCATTGCTTGGATTCAAGCGCGGGGTGATCGAGGTGTTGATCGGCTGCGGGTTGATCGGCCTGGGTGTGCACCTGATGTTCTGAAGCAAACATTTACACGCGCCGCAATCCTCCCTAGTATCCAGCCATCCCCCGGATGGCTTGTGCTACTGGCCACCGACGATTTCCGCCGCCGGAAACCTGCGCCATGCGTACTTTGCCGTCAGAACAGCACCTGCTGAACCTCTCGATCCAGGCCACCTCGCTGCTGGCCGTGGACGGCATTGCATGAAGCGCATCGTCAACCTGCCCATGGCCCTGCGCCGCTCCAAACTGCGTCACTCCGCACGTCCGCCGGATAGCGCCCTGCTCGCCTGATCGGCGAGCCCCCTCCTTCGCTATCCCTGCGTTTGCTCAGCGTATGCAATCCCTGTGGGAGCGAGCTTGCTCGCGATAGCGGAGTGTCATTCGACATCAACGTCAATAACACTCCGCTATCGCGAGCAGGCTCGCTCCCACAGGTTGCGCACTTTGACTGACAGGCATTGAGTTTCTTTCAATTTCGTGTGGACACCGCCATGACTCAACGTTGCAATTCCTACTACACCGCCACCCTCAACCAGGACACCGATTACCCGACGCTGCAAGGCCGGCACCGGGTTGACGTGGTGATCATCGGCGGCGGCTTCACCGGCGTGGCCACCGCCGTCGAGCTGGCGGAAAAAGGCCTGAAGGTCGCCATCGTCGAAAGCCACAAGATCGGCTGGGGCGCCACCGGGCGCAATGGCGGCCAGGTCACCGGCAGCCTGTCGGGCGATGAAGCCATGCGCAAACAGATGCGCCGCACCATTGGTGATGAAGTCGATGATTTCATCTGGAACCTGCGCTGGCGCGGGCACCAGATCATCCGGCAGCGCGTGGAAAAATACGGCATCGCCTGCGACCTCAAGCACGGCCACCTGCACGCCGCATACAAACCCGCGCACATGGCCGGCTTGCGCAAGGATTACGAAGAGGCGGTGCACCGTGGCATGGGCGACGAGGTCAGCCTGCTCGACCGCAACCAGGTGCGCGATCTGCTGCAAAGCGACCTCTACCACGGCGCGATCAAGAACACCCGCAACATGCACCTGCACCCGCTCAACCTGTGCATCGGCGAGGCCCGCGCAGCCGAAAGCCTCGGTGCGTTGATCTTCGAGAACAGCGAAGTGCTGGAGATCATCCATGGGGACACGCCTGGAGTGCGCACCGCCCACGGATACATCGACGCCAACCAGGTGCTGCTGGCCGGCGACGTCTACCACAAGCTGGAACCGGGCAAGCTCAAGGGCAAGATTTTTCCGGCCATGGGCGGCATCGTCACCACTGCGCCGCTGGGCGATCTGGCCAGACAGATCAACCCCGAAGACCTGGCGGTCTATGACTGCCGCTTCGTGCTCGATTACTACCGCCTCACCGCTGACGGTCGCCTGTTGTTCGGGGGCGGCGCCAACTACAGCGGCAAGGATTCGCGGGACATCGCCGCCGAGCTGCGTCCGTGCATCGAGCAGACCTTCCCGGCGCTCAAAGGCGTGGCCATCGATTACCAGTGGAGCTGCGCGATGGGCATCGTGATCAACCGCATCCCACAACTGGGCAAGCTGTCGGACAACGTCTGGTATTGCCAGGGCTACTCCGGCCACGGCATCGCCACCACCCATATCATGGGCGAAATCATGGGCCGTGCGATCACAGGAAAACTGGAACAGTTCGACACCTTCGCCGCCTGCCAGCACATCCGCGTGCCCATGGGCGACCTGCTCGGCAACCCGATGCTCGCCGCCGGCATGTGGTACTACCAGATGCTTGAGCGACTGCGCTGAGGTTACTGGCCAATACATTCAACATGGATGTTGTTTGTGCTGGCCTGGAGATTTGTGGTCGACATCGATTCCTGTAGGAGCGAGCCTGCTCGCGATGGCGGTGTCTCATTCAGCAGTGATGTCGGCTGAAAGTACGCCATCGCGAGCAAGCTCGCTCCCACAAAGACCCACTCAAGCCTGCACCACCTCGATCCCCAGCGCCCGGTAATCTTCAACATTGCCAGACGCCACATGCCGTTCGGTGATCAGCGTGTGCACGCGGTTGCAAGGCGCGACGACAAAGGGTTCCACCGCCCCGAGTTTGTCCGCCGTGGTGACGGCAATCACGTGAGAGGCACAGTCGAGCATCGCCTGTTTCACCGGCACCTCATCAAAATGCAGTGAGCTCAAGCCCACCTGCGGATGAATCGCGCAAACCCCGGTAAACAGTAGATCGGCCTTGATGCCCGCCAGCAGCCGCAGGGTTTCGTGGCCGCTGGCCGACATCGTCGCCGGGTTGAGCTGGCCGCCCGCCAGAATCACCTTGATGCCTTTGTATTCGGACAAGGTGATGGCGGTCATCGGCGACGCGGTGATCGCGGTAATGGCGATGTCCGCCGGCAGCGAACGCGCGATCTGCAAGGTGGTAGTGCCGGAGTCGAACACCACGATCTGACCGTCTTGCACCCGTCGCGCAGCCAGTTGCGCCAGATGGGTTTTCACCTCATCGGTTTCACTGATCCGGGTGAAATAGTCCTTGCCCGTGTCCTTGGGACGCGGCAACGCCCCGCCATGCACCCGCTGCACCAGGCCGACACTGGCCAGTTCCGCCAGATCCCGGCGGATGGTGTCTTCGGACACCGCGAAATGCTGGCTCAACTCCGAGGCCATGACCTTGCCGTCTCGTTCGAGGATCAACAGGATTTTTTGCCGGCGTACGGATGGAAGTTCGGCAGCGGAATGGTTGTCGTGCATGTTTTTGCCCGCTTATGCGTGAAATTGCGCTCTTCGGCGAGATTAGCCAAAGCACGGGACAAACACAAACGGGCGGCCGGGCAAACACCTCCAAGTATCATTTTTTTCGATCTTTCAAATCATTACGCCGAATTTTTTATTTTGCTGTGACCTGTTCAAGATAGCGCCGTCACTCATGTTTCGGATGGAAACCTCATGAATATCAATTTTGCTTTTGCGTGCATGATCGTGGTCTCGTTCACGATTGCGCTGGTACACGCCTGACCGACAGGTCGTGAGACGTCAAGTTGTGCAAGGTCGCGGTAAAACGCCTGACAGATCAGAAATATGCTCTATAACCAGTGGTGACACGATTTCCGATCAGGGGAACTGGAAGACTCCTCCGGAAGTTGATCTCTAAAAAAGCTGCGGACAATTGAGTGCCCGCCAGGAGACACCACCCATGAAAGCTCTGAAAATCGCCGCCAGTGATGGCGCCTCCGAATGTTTCCTGAACGCCCGGGAGGTAGTCCCGCTCAGTCAAACCGACTTCACCGACGTCGCCGTGGCCGTGGTGTCGGTCAATGATGTGTTGGCTGGAGCGTTGGACGTCATTCAGCGCACCGGTTTTGATGTGCCGATTTTCCTGGTGCCGTCCCCCGGCACCAGCACCCGCCCCCGGGAGGTCTACAAACACCTCAATGACGTGCTGCTGCAGGTGAACGGCATCTTCGACCTGTCCCCCAGTAACGTCGAATACCATGGCAACCAACTGGAGACAGCGGCCAAAGCCTATGAAGAAAGCCTGCTGCCGCCCTTCTTCGATTCGCTCAAACGGTACACCGAGGCGGCCAACGCAACCTTTGCCTGCCCCGGTCACCAGGGCGGCCAGTTCTTTCGCAAGCATCCGGCGGGGCGACAGTTTTTCGATTTCTTCGGCGAGACGCTGTTTCGCGCCGACATGTGCAACGCCGACGTCAAGCTCGGCGACCTGCTGATCCACGAAGGCCCGGCGCTGCTGGCGCAGAAACACGCCGCGCAGGTGTTCAACGCCGACAAGACCTACTTCGTGCTCAACGGCACCTCGGCGTCGAACAAGGTGGTGACCAACGCCCTGTTGACCCCCGGCGATCTGGTGCTGTTCGACCGCAACAACCACAAATCCAACCACCAGGGCGCGCTGTTGCAGGCCGGCGCCACGCCGGTGTATCTGGAAACCGCGCGCAACCCCTACGGCTTCATCGGCGGCATCGACGCCCACTGTTTCGACGAAGACTATCTGCGCGAACTGATCGCCGAAGTCGCCCCGGACAAGGCGCAACTGCCACGGCCGTTCCGCCTGGCGATCATTCAACTGGGCACCTATGACGGCACCGTCTACAACGCCCGGCAAGTCGTCGACCGCATCGGCAAGCTGTGTGACTACATCCTGTTCGACTCGGCGTGGGTCGGCTACGAGCAGTTCATCCCGATGATGAAAGACTGCTCGCCGCTGTTGCTCGACCTCAACGAGAACGACCCGGGCATCTTCGTCACCCAGTCGGTGCACAAACAGCAGGCCGGTTTTTCCCAGGCCTCCCAGGTGCACAAGAAGGACCGCCACATCAAAGGCCAGGCGCGCTATTGCAACCATCACCGGCTCAACAACGCGTTCATGGCCCAGGCGTCCACCAGCCCCTTCTACCCGCTGTTCGCTTCGCTGGATGTGAATGCGCGCATTCACTCGGGCCGCAGCGGCCTGCGCCTGTGGGAAGACTGCGTGAAGTTCGGCATCGAAGCGCGCAAGTTGATCCTCGAAGCCTGCACCATGGTCCGCCCGTTCGTGCCGGATACCATTGAAGGGCGCGCCTGGGAAGACTATCCAACCGAAGACATTGCCAATGACATCCGCTTCTTCGAGTTCCATCCCAAGGACCGCTGGCACGCCTTTGCCGGCTACGCCGAGAAGCAGTACTTCATCGACCCGTGCAAGTTGCTGTTCACCACGCCGGGCATCGACCCGGTGGATGGCAGCTACACCGACTTCGGTATTCACGCCGGCATCCTGGCCAACTTCCTGCGCGAGAACGGCATCGTTCCGGAAAAATGCGACCTCAACTCCATCCTGTTCCTGCTCACCCCGGCCGAAGACTGGGCGAAGATGACCCACCTGGCCGCGCAGATCGCCCGCTTCGAGCGCTTCATCAGCGATGACGCACCGATGAGCCGGGTGCTGCCGGCCATCTACGCGCAGCATCAGGAGCGCTATCGCAACTACACCATTCGCCAGCTCTGCCAGGAAATGCACGACCTGTACCGCCACCACAATGTGCAGCAGTTGCAGAAGGACATGTTCCGCAAGGAACACTTCCCGAAAAAGGCCATGAACCCGCAGCAAGCGCAAATCGAGTACATCCGCGGCAACGTCGAACTGGTGGCGTTGGCGGATGCCGACGGGCGCATTGCGGCCGAGGGTGCGTTGCCTTATCCGCCGGGGGTGCTGTGCGTGGTGCCGGGTGAAATCTGGGGCGGCGCGGTGCTCAAGTACTTCCTGGCCCTGGAAGAAGGCATCAACCGCTTGCCCGGCTTCACGCCGGAGCTGCAGGGTGTGTACCTGAAGCAGGAAGGCGGTCGTACCCGGGCGTATGGGTACGTGATCAAGGCCTGATGGCATGCAGCAGGAGCTGGCGTGGGCCGGCTCCTGCCCAATGCATCGATCAGAATTTTTCCGGGATGTACTTGAACGGATAGTTCGGATCCCGATAGTTTCCGGGACTTTGGCGTTTTGGCAGTTTCACTTTTGCCCGCGGTATTTCTTCATAAGGAATACTGTTCAGCACATCACTGATGATGTTCAGTCGCGCCCGTCGCTTGTCATTCGAGTTGGCGACCCGCCACGGGGCGAATTCGGTGTCGGTGAATTTGAACATGTCGTCCCGGGCACGGGAGTAGTCGTACCAGCGGTTATAGGACTTGAGGTCCATGGGTGACAGCTTCCAGATCTTGCGCCCGTCGGTGATACGCGACTTGAGGCGTCGGGTCTGCTCCTCCTGGCTCACTTCAAGCCAGTATTTGATCAGGATGATTCCCGATTCGACCAGTGCCTGCTCGACGCGCGGCACCCCGGTGAGAAAGGTGTGCACCTGCTCGTCGCTGCAGAACCCCATGACCCGCTCGACACCGGCGCGGTTGTACCAGCTGCGATCGAAGATCACCACTTCACCGGCCGCCGGCAGGTGCGGCAGATAACGTTGTACATACATCTGGCTTTTTTCCCGCTCGGTCGGTGCCGGCAGCGCCATCACCCGGAACACCCGCGGACTGACCCGTTCGGTCAACGCCTTGATTGTCCCGCCCTTGCCGGCGCCATCACGGCCCTCAAAGACAATGCAGACCTTGGCGCCCGAGTGCTGCACCCACTCCTGCAGCTTGACCATCTCGACATGCAGCCGCGCCAGTTCCTCGAGATAATCCTTGTTCTTGAGCTTGCCGCTTTCGACCGGTTTGCTTTTGGTTGCCGCCTTCTTCTTTGCCATGCCCGTTACCTCCTTCAATGCGTCACATAGCGTCCGGAACGCGCCCGGCCGCGTTCATTCAGCGTCGGCTGCGCTGGTAATGTTCAACAGCCTGTTCCAGGTTCAAGAACATCCGGGCCTCGCCCAGCGTATGGCCCAAGGGTGCCTTGATGACCATGTCCCATACGCCCGGACTCATGCCCACCAGCCACAGTGAAATGCCTTTCTCACTCATGCGCTGCTCCGCGCCGGTGAGCATTTTCAGCGCGGTGTATTCCAGGTCGAACACACTGCGCAGGTCCAGGACCACAACCTTGGGATTCGCCACGTCAATCAGCGGCCGGATCTTGTCGGCGATGCGCTCGGCATTGGCGAAGAACACCCGTCCTTCGGGCCTGAGCAACAGCAATCCGTCAAAGTGTTCGTCGTCTTCGTTGTCGGTGGCCTGCGGACGATAGACGTTGGTACCGGGCTTGCGTCCAAGTACGTGCACGGGCGGGTCGGAGACCTGGTAGGCCAGGGCCAGCAACGAGACGATAATCGCCACGACGATCCCTTGCAGCGTGCCCAGCAGCATCACGCCGATCATGGCCACCACGGCCCAGGCAAATTCGGTACGGCGAACCGACAGGATTTCGCGAAATTGCGCCGGTTCGATCAGGCCCACCGAATACACGATCACTACGGCGGCGAGCGTGGCGTTGGGCATCAGGCCAATGAGCGGTGCCAGCAGCAGGCAAGTGCCCAGCGCCAGTGCGGCGGTGACCAGTGCCGCCAGTTGCGAACGGGCGCCGGCCAGGCGGTTCACTGCCGTCTGGGTGGTCCCGCCACCGGCGACCATGGCCCCGAGAAACGCGCCACCGATGTTGGCAACGCCTGTGGCCAGCAGTTCCCGATTCGGTTGTGGCGCGGGCTCGTCACTGCGGGCGAAAGCGCGCCCCGCCGCGATGGTTTCGGTGAAACTCATCAGCGCGATACCCATCGCCGAGGACCACAGGGTTTCGGCCATCGACCAAACCGGCAGGGTCGGTGCGGGCAATCCGATCGGCACCACGCCCACGGCGGACACACCAAAGCGCTCCAGGCCAAACAGGCTCATGCCGATGATGCCAAGCGCCACCGCAATCAAAGGTGCGGGCAGCCGGGGCGTAAAACGCTTCATGCCCACCAGCAGCAGGACCATGAACACACCGACCGCCACGGTCGGCAGCGAGGCATGGCCGACGCTCTGGACCGTGGCCACCAGATTGTGCAGGAAGCCGCCTTTGTCGATGTGCGTGCCCAACAGCTTGGGCAATTGGTCGAGCACGATGACCACGCCGATGCCGGCCTTGAAACCCACCAGTACCGGCTCGGAAATGAAATTGGCGACGAAACCCAGGCGCAGCAACCCCGCGACAATCAGGATCGCACCCACCATCAGGGCCAGCGTGGCGGAACCGGCGAGCAAGGTCGCCGCATCGCCATCGGGGCTGATCTGGCCCAACGCGGAGCCGGCAAGAATGGCCAGGGTGGTCGTGGTGCTGACGCTAAGCGGGCGCGACGTGCCGAGCACGGCATAGATCACCATCGGTACCAGCGCCGTGTACAGCCCGACCTGCACCGGCAGGCCGGCAATGGTGGCGTACGCCAGCGCCTTGGGAATGACCACGGCCGCTGCCGTCAGCCCGGCGACCACATCGCTGCGCAGCCAGTCTGGCCGGTAGCTGCCGAGCCACTCCGGGATCAACAGGCTGCGCAAGGTTCTCCGCTGTGGAGTGCCTGGAATCCGCTCTTGCGGATGGCTGCCTTGTTGATTCATCGGTCACTCCAGTGGCAAATCTTCCATGCGGATGATGAGTGGGCTCGACAGACCGCACAATCCTTTAACTGCACGCGCAACCATTGCAAACCCTCAAAGGCATCGAAGCGCGTGTGCCGGCGGGCAATCAGCTCAGGTTGAGGAAATTCCAAGGGTGGGGCATGGGTTGAATACACCGGCAAACGTCCGGGCAATCGGGCTCGGTAGATTACAAATGTAGCCGGTTTGCGGGGCGATGAAGGGATTCGTTGATTGAGCCCGAATACCTCCAACACGTCCTTCCTGAAAGTGGAAGCCTCGTATGGACGACGTCATGAAAGCGATAAATGAGCTATACCCGCTAATTCTCCCCATTGCAGTTCTTCAACTCAGGAGTTTGGCAATGAAGCTCAAAACCTCACTGGCAGCACTCGTGGTTGCGGCAAGCCTTTTCGGCTGCACTACTTCTTCGACCCACGGCGTGAACGTTAACCTGGTCGCCACCCGGCAAAACGCCGGTCAGATCGGCACCGTCACCTTGACCGACTGGGACAAGAAAACGGGGCTCAGTTTCTTCATCAGCGGTGCTCCAATGGGGGTTACGCTGCCCCTGCGTCTTTACTCTTTCATCAATAACGGCACCTGCCAGCAACCCGGGTCAGTCGCCTACGCGATGAACGACACCGTCAACACCGAACGCCAACCCGTACGCGGCTGGTCTTTTACCAGAACCGCGCCTGTGCCGTTGCAAACCCTGCTTGACGGCAAGTATTCGGTGGTCGTGCGAACGGCTTCGACCGATGGCAACGTCGATATTTTTTGCGGGGATATCAAGGCAACAGAACCGGTGAAATAGCCGCGGCCATTGCAGGCCGCCCACGCCCCGGTACCGCTCGTGCCACCCGTTGTGCGGTGCGAGCGGTGGCGTCGGGTGAACGGAGCCGGCGGCGACAGTGGCAACAACCGGTAACAAACCTGTCATTAGTCACTGATAACGTCCTAGCGCTTTCCCGAACCGCATCCGTTCGAACTCCGATCGGCAGCTCCCCGTACCGGGCTTTGCCCAACCGCTCAAGGTGACACTACAGGTGTACTCAAGCACGACGCGCAAGCAAATCATCATCAGGTCCAACGACATGAGCTGTGACGACTTTGGCGCGTTGTTCTTGAACCTGTTCGGCAACCTTTACTCCGACTCTGCGCCGCCGCCAAAAAGCATCAGCATCGGCGGGGTCTACGGCAGACACGAAGGTGTCAGCTTTCGTCGCATGCACTTTCACGGTGACTTCACGGTAGCATTTCCCGCCCCCCTTGATGAAATCACGTTCGTCATTCCCACCGCCGGCAAGATCATCTTCAACCACGTCACCGAGTCGGTTGGCTTCGCCCAGATCGGCCTGGCCATCGACAAGGCCGAGGTCCGCTCGGCGCGCTTTGTCGACAATCATGCGCAGCACGGGATTTCGATCAGCCGGGCGCTGATCACCGAACGACTGTCGATGTTGCTCGGCAAGCCGATCCTGCAAAAAATCTGTTTTGAGCCCGTGGTGGATCTGAGCGTACCCGCCTTGCAGGGCATCAAGGCGCTGGTGGACCTGGCCACCGGAACCGAGTTCGACCTGCTGATCAATACGGGCTCGCTGATGCCCTCACGCCTTCGCGAAATGCTGGTCGACGCGGTGCTCGAAACCTGGCCGCACAACTTCACCGAGGCCCTTCAGCGCCCCTCCCCACTGATAGCGCCGCGACATGTGAAGCTGGCCGTCGAGTACATTCAGGCGCATCCCGACCGACTGTCCAGCGGTACCGAACTGGCGCAATTGACCAACGTCAGCCTGCGCGCATTGCAGGAGGGTTTTCAGCGTTTCATGGGCACCTCGATCGTCGCCTATCAGCGCCAGGTACGCCTGGAGCGCGCCTTTGCCGCGCTGTCCCAGGGTGTGTCGCCTTCGGTCACGGACGTGGCCTTGCAACACGGCTTCAGCAATGTCGGCCGGTTTTGCCAGTATTTCCAGAGTGCCTACGGCATCAGTCCCGCAGACGTGAGAAAGGGGCTGCGAACGCGACCCATGGCGACCAATTGAGGATGTGTGGGAGCGAGCTTGCTCGCGATGGCGTAGTGACATTCAACATCCATGTCGACTGACACGGCCTCTTCGCGAGCAAGCTCGCTCCCACCATTGATCGGTGTCGAACACAAATCCCGCGTACGACAAAAAACCACTGTGGGAGCGAGCTTGCTCGCGATGGCGGTATGTCAGCCACCCTCTTCGTCGGCTGCTAGTCCGCCTTCGCGAGCAAGCTCGATCCCACAGATTGTTTGATCTGATCGTCAGAACAGATAACTGGCCTTCAGGCCGCCATTGAAGCCGTGGCTGTCGCCGCCACCACTGGCGCCGACTTGCGCCCCTACGCTCCACGGACCAAGGTTGGCCATGACGTTGACGCCACCAGTGAACTGGTCACGGTTGTCGAAGGCGGCTTGCTGTTCGATGTCCAGGCCCAGCAGTTGCCCTTCGCTGTCGACTTCATGGTCGCCCAACACATGCTCGTAGCCCACTTGCACACCCGGCACCACTTGCCAGGCACCGAGGCTGACAGGTGCAAAGGATGCGTTGAGGTTGGCCACCGCGCTCGTGCGGGTCTCGTGGATGCCGTCGACGTCCAGGGCCAGTTCGCTGCCCTTTTCCTGGAAGCCCGACAGGTTGACGTGGCTGACCCGCACGCCGAGGCTCGGTTCGAGGGTCACGCCGTTCACCGGCACACGGTAACCGAGCGCCAGGGTCGCGCCGGTGAGGTTGCCATGGCTGTCGCCCCTGGCCGTGCCCAGACCGCCGCCGAGTTCTCGCTTGCTCTCGTAATCGAGATAGCCGGCACTGGCATTGGCATCCACAAACAGGCCACGTTCCAGACCGTTCGGCGCAAAGCGTGCGCCGACGCTGAAGAAGGTCAGGTCGGTATCGGCCTCGCCACCAGCACCACCGACATTGCCGCTGCTGTAGCCGAAGCCGGCATGGGCGCTGAGCTGTTCGGAAAAGCGCTGGGTCAGGCCAATCATCATGCCCTGGCTATGCTCGTTGCTGCTGGAGGCCTGGGACGAACCATCCGTGCCCAGGTACCCCGCCAGGGCGGTGCTCCACAGGCGATATTGCCCGGCCTTGAGGTCGATGCCGCTGGTGAACGGCGCGGCGGCCTGTTCGATCATCGCGCCCTGACGCAGCAGGTAGCTCGCGGCGTCGGCGTGCACCTGACCGCCGACGGTGGACTCCACGCCCCCGAGGCTGCGGGCATCGATGGCCGACTGCAGGTAGTAGTTGTAGGCGCTGTAGGTGCCCGACAGGTTGCTGTTCTGCAGTTGTTGCAACAACTGCGCGCCGGCCGCAGCGTTGCCGGCCAGGTCCGCTGCGCCAGGCAGGCTGTTGTAGAACACCATCTTGCCGCGCAGCACGTAGATGGTTTCCTGGGACAGGCCGAGGCCTTGCTTGAGGTAGTTATCCATCGTGCCGTACTGCGCAGTCACCTCGTCCAGGCCGGCTTGCAGATAACTGGCCTCCACACCGATCAGCGGCCCATAGATGGTCGCCAGGCTCGGTGGCAGCGCCGCCAGGGTCGCCTGGATACGCGCAGCGGTGTAGTCGTTGGTCGCCAGGTAGTTGCTCATGATGGTGGCATCGTCGACCCCGGCGATACTTTGCAGCACAGCGGCGGTCCAGCCCGTACGGTCCTTGCCGGCGGTGCAATGGAACAGCGCGGCGCCGTCGACCGTGGCCAGCTCATTGAACAGCTGGTTGAACTCGCTGCGCATCCCCGGGTTGCGGACGAAATCACGGTTGGTGTCCTGCATCATGGCGGTGGCTTCGGCGGCGCTGTGGAACGCAACGTTGGTGATGTTCGCACCCGACGTGGAGCCACCGATGATGTCGATGTTGGTGTACGTCGCACCCGTGGGCATCGTGTCGGGCGTGGCGGCGATTTCGGTTGGCGTGCGCAGGTCGTAGACCGCCTTGATGCCCATACCGTTGAGGGTTGCCAGATCCGCCGCCGACGGCGTCAGCGCGTTGGAGCGGTAAAACACCCCGCCACGCATCGTGCCGTCATTGGCCGTGGAATACGCGGTGGTGAGACCGGCGACATCGCGCATGTTATCGATGCTCTTCAGGCGAGGAGTGTTGAGGGGGACAGTCTCGGCCGCCTGGGCGGCAGCGATGGACAGGCTCAAAACAGACAGCGAACACACAAGTCGTTGGAACACAGTGCAGCCTCATTGAAATCGCGTTGGGCTGACTAATATCTACAATGAAATGGCGTTGAACATGACAAATCGCCCACGAACGCAAATCACTGCGCGATATGTCCCGGCGGCTCGTTTTCTGTCCGTGTAATGCCCGCTGGGGGGCTGGTTGTGAGTGATGTGCCTGGCGGGGAACGAGGTGTGTGGTGGCCGGGGGTCAATTTCCAGGTATAAAAAAACCCGCCTTCCAGCGGGTTTTTTGCTTTTCAGAAACTGATCTGTCGCCGCGAACTCAATGGGTTTTTTTCGAAGTCGACTGCCCGGCTTTACTCAAGCCCTTGGTGTTGTGCTCACCCGGCGTCGAGGCCGAAATAGCCCTGGCTTTGGAGATGCCGCGAGTATCTTTGGAATGGGCGATGCCTGAGGTCGTGGTGCCATGACCGTTATCATCGTTGCGCTCACTACCGTAGTGGTTCCCGCTCAGGCCATGGTCGCGCACGGATTTGCCGGCATGGTCGCTGTTCAGCCCGTTGCCGCGGCCGTTACTGCCGGAGTGGCCTGTACCGGCGTGTCCGCCCCCCATACCGCCGCCGTGGCCTGCGCCGTTTCCGCCGCCATTACCACCGCCATTACCACCGCCATTTCCGCCACCGCCGCCGCCACCGTTTCCACCGCCACCGCCATCCTTCGCGTATGCGGAACCCATGATCGACAGGCCATCAGGGAGTAACGGAGCGGCTGCAAGCATCATGGCGCATGACATTACAGCAACGAGACTCTTGTTTTTAAAAAGCATGATTGCTTCCGTAGGAGGTTGATATCGCGTGACGTATGACGCGATATCCCTGGAACAGTTCAAGTGCCACGACAGACGGCTGGAGCACCCTCAGTCAACGGGAAGACCTTCCACACGTTAATCAAACGCACCGTCGAGAATTTCATAGACAAGCCCGGTGGCCAGCGCAACCAGGATCAGGTCCGTACCGACTTGCTGCCATTCGTAGCCATCGTAGTGGGGCAGCCTGCCGACCAGCCGGCCATCCAGTTTTTTGGCGATGCCGGGTGGAAGCGGCTTGCCACGGGCAAGGTTCTTTTGAATGCCCGGTGGCAAATCAGGCCCGGGGCTCCAGTAGCCCGTGTTCACGCCAATGATCTGGAGCACGCTGCTGCGGTTGATGCTCGGGCCATTGCTCCAGTCCCCGCCGCCGGAATTCTTGTTCTTGTTGCCATGACTGCCCTGGTTGCCATGGTTGACCTTCCCGCCACCTTGGCCGTTACCGGGATCAGCCAGCGCCGTCGCCGAGCCGCTGATCAGGGTCAAACAGGTGATTGCTGCAATCAAAGATCGAGACCTGAACATGAGTCACTCCTTCGTGGTGGGAAATGTTCCCTGAAATTTAGACGCTATTGACGTAGTTGGTTCCATCGAGTCACAGAGCCATGAACCGTCTGCGCTCATCCGCTCGAAGCCAGGTTTCACGTCCGGGCATTCGCCGCAACGTTCTTCGATGTGAATCCACGCTTGATACGTCGCAGATACTTCAATGCGTGGCGCTGTTTCCCGATTGTTACCTCAGCGCCGCAGTTGTCACTTCTGCGCCGCCGAACTGGCCAATAGAGTATGGCCGTCGGTGTGGAACTGGGTCGTCGACTTGTCGGCCCGCGTTGGCACCGATCCCCCCATCACGGAAGAGGTGAATCATGAGTTTCGTCAAAGTGGAAAAAAACCAGAGCAGCGCCCCGTCGGATGCCGACATGAAAAAAGCCATGGTCGAGTCGGGCGGCAAGCCGGGCGAGGTCACCGGGACCAATGCCGCCCGCACCCTGACCTACACCGGCGTGGTCAATCATACGGTGTACGAGAACAAGCTGATCGAGATCGCCAAGGGCAAACGCACCAGCTGGAACTTCGTCTGGGCCGATGCCCGGGCCGCCTGAGGTCAAGGCGGGGCGGCCGATCGGCTGCCCCGCTGACCCGGCCCCTGATACACCCCCGATACCCGCTTGTAACACCAAGACACTTAGCCGCCCTGCCCCTCGCCCCTAGAGTGAAGCCGTCAATGGACTGCAGCGCCAAGCGCCAGCAGCCCATTGTTTGCCCAACACACCACCAAGGAAGAGGGAAACCATGAGCAAATCAATCGCTGTCAGCCAAAAGAGCCAGCAGCTTCACAATGATGTGCAAGAAGCCGTCAAGTCGATCATGGGTGCAACGCAACTGAAAGCGGCGGATTACGGCCGGGTACTGAGGTCGGCCCTGGCGGCTTCGCAAAAAACCGTCACCATCGAAATCGCCGCCGGCGACCTGGCGCAGCTCAAGAAGTCCGGCTACAAGCTGTGCTTCGCCAAGAAGGTGGGTGACGCCGACTACAACGTGGTCTGGCAGTCCTATGACGCTTACCTGAGCAACAACGAGTTCAGCTGGACGCCTCAATATCAGCTGTTTGCGTCCAACCTGTTCAAGGCAAATGTGCAGGTCAAAGTCTCGACCAACATCGTCAATATCGGCCTGGGGCAAACATCGACACTCGATGAGCACGGTCTGCTGAGTTCGGCGGTTACCGGGGGACCGAACATTTCCATGACCTTTGTAAACGACTACGCCCCCATCCATCCGGGTATCAACCAGTTATCTACCGGTATTGATGGCAATCAGGTCAGCACCCCCATTTACGTTGCGGTGGATCAGGTGGTTACCGGTGAAACCGTGCTGACGCCGGTGGAAACCATCCTCGTGTGGTTCGAACAGAACGTACAGACCAGCACCATGTTCAGTACCTCACGCTCCAAGGCGATCGAAATCGACTTGACGTTCGATAACACCGCAGGTCGCCTTTACGAAGGCGGTCAGTGGAAAACCGTGTAACCGTCATGCCAGGGCAACCTTGCGGTTGCCCTTTCACTCCTCTTTGCCCGCCGCGGCGAAGTAGCCCGTCAGCGAACGACAGATCGACTGCGCGAGGTCCTCCTGGGTGGCGATGCCATGGGGTCGATCACGATCGAACTGCGCCGACCAGCGAATCCGCCCCTGCGCCACATCCACCAGACGCAATGACGCTCGCACCCGCGAAGGCTCGACCCGCACGCTGCCCTCCAGGCAATAGCTGTAACGCCCGCCGCGCTTGAAGTCCGGTACCGGCTCGCTGTTGCGTGCCACCCGCATCAACACATGATTGGTCCCGGTCTGCGCCTGCTCGAACGACTCGAACAGTCGGCAGCTCAACTCCTCGCACAAACCCCGGGTAAAGTCATCGCCATCGCGGGTAAGGCAGGTAAACGGCTGGATCTGGACCACAGGATGGCGAGTGCCGACGCCCTTGGGCCGCAGCCGCTGGTAGGTCAAGCGATAACACCCGGGTGGAATGCTGAAGCGCACCGGGTCCTGCTGGCCGTTGCCGGCGTAATGCGCTGCGAGCTTGCGCCGCAAGCGCCCCACCTGCACTCGCACCACCGGATCGTCGCCCGTGCAATACACTGCCGGGTCACGACGGAACACCGCGATGCCGATGGCGTGTTCGGTCAGCGGCGTGTTGCACGCCTGAAGGTCGTGCTCGACCAGAAAGCGCAACAGACTGCCCATGCGCCTGGACTTGGCAAACAACGGGCTGACCAGCAACAGCGCCAGCACCCGCTCGATTTCTTCCCGATCGAGCGGCTCGGGACTCCCCGCCGCAGTCGAATCGGCCATGCTTTTGATCGCCATCGCCTGCCTCCGTGCAGGTTGCCGACAGGAATGGATGTCGCACTCCGTGATTACCCTTGCAGCGTGAGCAGGAATGGAACTCGGGCACTGCAACGACCAAGCGTAGCAGCCGTGTTGATATCGGCAGGCAATTGCGATGGTAGCAACCCGCCATCCGACGAACGTTCAATCTTGACGTCTGGAAAATTTGTAGGACTTGTCCCTTTGTGGCGAGGGAGCTCGCTCCCGCTGGGCTGCGAAGCGGCCCTGATCCTTTGCAACTCATTTCCTCAGACCCATCGCAGTGCCCGGTTTTACGGCGGCAGAGCCGCCGAACGGGAGCAAGCTCCCTCGCCACAGGGGTCATTTGGCGTCCTACAGGCCGGTTGCAGCACTGGAGATCGACACCTAATGTGCGCCCGTCGCTGACTTGAATTGGCGACAGGGTTTCGCAGCCCTGTAGAAGATGGAACACAGCTAAATGACAACTGTGGCAAAATTTGCCGCCGTTTCGTTTTATGGCGGCTGTGTGTGGGAGACCTTCGGGTCTGCCGGTTTCACTCTTCTCCGGTCTGCGAACCCGCACATAGCTGCCACCCATTTGTTTCGCAGCAAAAGGTGGCACTTCATGATCCTTTGAAGAGTTCTACCTTATGACAATGCAAAACCCGCCTCGCCGCTTCACCCCCATGAAACAAATCGCCACCAGCTACCCCGTCCTCCTCATCGACAGCGACGCCCCGCTGCGCGAGCTCCACAACTGCGCCGCCGAACGCCTGAACGCCGTCCTGCAATACCTCAACCTCATGGCCTGCACCAGCCTCCCCGACTACGCCGAAAACGACATCAACACCGTCACCAACATTTCGCGGATTCTGCTTCAGGATGTGCGGGATGTGTTTGGGGTGATTGAGCAGCGGGGATTTGAGGGGCCGAAGAAGCAGTGACATTGTTCACGCACAAAAAACCCGCACTTCTGCGGGTTTTCAATGGCCACCGTTCAGTTGTCTACAGCAGCCATCAGCAAACTGAAACGCGCTAAAACCGTTTTTGAGTAGCGTCTAAAAAGTTCATCTCCCCCCGGCCGATTCATTTAGACTCGGCCGTTGGCTCATGGGGCCAGGCCATGCCCTATAACGGATATCCAAGACAGCTGTTCATGAAAACAATAATTAGTTACTTGCGAAATAGTTACTGGAAAAGATGGATCCGCAAACACAAATGCAAAGTGGCGGGCGGTTTATTGTCGCTGCACAAAAGATCGACGGTGACCATAGAAGAAGGCGTGACGCTTGGGCATGTGGTCATAGAGTCAAAAAAGCTGGAAATTGGTGCGCATACTTATATCCGCAGTGACTGCGTCCTTTCGGCAGTCTCATCCATTGGCAGGTTTTGCTCCATTGGCAGCAGCTGTTTTATCGGCCAACAAAAGAGCTCGCATCCGTTGGACTGGCTCAGTTCACATCCCT
The DNA here is from genome assembly GCF_002236115.1 of Pseudomonas jessenii. GTDB lineage: Bacteria > Pseudomonadota > Gammaproteobacteria > Pseudomonadales > Pseudomonadaceae > Aquipseudomonas > Aquipseudomonas jessenii. The sequence goes on from NZ_NIWT01000009.1 coordinate 119,172, forward strand.
TTCAATATACCGACACGGCGCTGGTTTACGACCCGGAGGTTGCGGACATCACGATTGGGCATGACGTCTGGATCGGCCATAGCGCGATGATCCTGGAAGGCGTGACCATAGGCACCGGCGCTGTCATCGCAACCCGCGCCCTGGTTGCCCATGACGTGCCACCGTACGCCATTGTTGCCGGCACCCCGGCAAAAGTTGTCAAGTATCGGCACACACCCGAGTTGATTGAAGCGCTGATCGACAGCAAGTGGTGGGATGTTGATGTCGAGGTACTCAAGACATTACCGCTCAATGATCCGCAAGCCACTTTATCTCTGTTGGCCACCCTGCAGAAAGAAACGCGCGCCGACTACCAACAGATCGAAATAACCCGCAAAGGGTGCAGTATTTCGTCTTGAGCATTGGAAATGACCAACACTGCACATTCAAGATGCCCGGCCAAACCAGATTCAAATTATAAAAAAACCCGCATCAGAGGCGGGTTTTAACGGCTGGATCCTGATGATCCCTGCCCAAAAAGCGGTTATCAGAAGTTCGCCGGTGTGTTGGCGCTGATGATTTCCGCCTCATCCGCCCCGATATTGCGAAACCGGTGCGGCAAGGTCGTCGGGAAGTAATAGCCGTCCCCGGCGTTGAGCACACTCACCTGGCCATCCACGGTCAACTCCACGGTACCCCGGGTCACCAACCCACACTCCTCGCCTTCGGAATGCACGATCGGCTCTTCGCCCGAGCTTGCGCCCGGTGCGTATTGCTCGCGCAGCAAGCGCATCTGCCGGCTTGGCACAGATGCGCCGATCAGCAGCAGGCGCAGGCCATGGCGGCCGAGGTCGGGCTGTTCGTTGGCGCGGAAGACGTACTGGTGTTCGCGCGGCGGCTGATCGAAGGTGAAGAAGTCGGCCAGGGACATGGGGATGCCCTCCAGCAATTTCTTCAGGGAGCTGACGGAAGGACTGACCCGATTCTGTTCGATCAGGGAGATGGTTGCATTGGTGACGCCGCTACGCCGGGCCAGCTCGCGCTGGGACAGTTTGTAGCTTTCGCGTACTAATTTGAGTCGTGAGCCCGTGTCCATGACAGCCTTATGTGCGTACCGCTTAAGGGTAATGGGGGTGGAGTGCGGGCGCGGATCACGCCGTTTTCCGGTCCCGGAAACGTGAAAGGCGGCTATTAAATCACGTTTGTTCGTAATGCTCAGCAGGTTCGATAAACGGCTGAAAAAAAGAACCTGTTGATGATAATTCTGAGTCAAGACACAAGACCTGTGGGAGCGAGCTTGCTCGCGATGGCGGCGGGTCAGTCAACATCAATGTCGAATGTCAGACCGCTATCGCGAGCAAGCTCGCTCCCACAGGGGGATTTGCTGTGTTGCTGAAATAAAAAACCGGCGGCACCTTTTTGGGGCAGCCGCCGGTGAGGTAAAACCTAGATCCCGAAACGGTCACGCAGCGAGTAGTACACCGCGCCGAGGGCGGTCAACGGCGCCGAGAAGGTACGCCCGCCGATCATCGGCATGTGCGGCAGCGAGGCAAACGCATCGAAGCGCTCAGCGTCGCCACGGATCATTTCCGAGATCAGTTTGCCGGCCAGGTGCGAACAGGTGACGCCGTGGCCGCTGTAGCCCTGCATGTAGTAGGCGTTTTTCTCGATACGGCCGAATTGCGGCATGCGCGACATGGTCAGCAGGAAGTTGCCGGTCCAGCGGTAGTCGATCTTCACGTCCTTCAATTGCGGGAAGGTCTTGAGGATCTTCGGGCGGATCAGTTGTTCGATGTCGTCCGGCTCGCGTGCACCGTAGACCACGCCGCCGCCGTACAGCAGGCGGTTGTCGGCGGTCAGGCGGTAGTAGTCGAGCAGGTAGTTGCAGTCTTCCACGCAGTAGTTGTTGGTGATCAGGCTTCGGGCCTGCTTTTCAGACAACGGCTCGGTGACGACGATCTGCGAACCGCACGGCATGCTCTTGCTGGTTACGCGGTTGTCCAGGCCCTGCGGCAGGTAGGCGTTACCGGCGATCAGCAGGTACTTGGCCTTCACCACGCCTTTGGCGGTGTGCACGGTGATGGGCTCGCCGTAGGTGATTTCCACCGCCGCCGATTGCTCGTAGATCTTGCCGCCCAGGCCGATGATGGCCGAGGCCTCGCCCAGGGCCAGGTTCAGCGGGTGAATGTGGCCGCCCTGCATGTCCAGCAGGCCGCCGACATAGGCATCGGAACCGATTTCGCGCTTGATGTCGGCCGCGTCGAGCATTTTCAGGTTCTTGTTGCCGTAACGTTCCCAGCTCTTCTTCTGTTCGGCCAGACCCTTGAGTTGCTTTTTGTTCATCGCCGCGAAGATGCCGCCGGGGCGGTAGTCGCACTGGATGTCGTAGTGCTGTATGCGCTGACGGATGATGTCGGCGCCTTCGAAGATCATGCTGCCGAGGACTTCGGCAGTCTTGTCGCCGTAGCGTTCTTCGATGACGTCGACGTCGCGGCTATAGGAGTTGACCAGTTGGCCGCCGTTGCGACCGCTGGCGCCGAAGCCGACTTTGGCCGCTTCGAGCACGGTCACGCTGTAGCCCGCTTCGGCGAGGAACAGGGCCGAGGACAGGCCGGTGTAGCCGGCGCCGATCACGCAGACGTCGCAGTCCACCGCCCCTTCCAGCACTGGGAAATCACCGGTGAAGTTGCGAGTGGCGGCGTAGTAGCTGTTTACATGTGCTTGTTTCATACAGTTCTCCGATGGCCGCCGACAGAGCCGGCGACCGTCGCTTTATTGTTATCAGAGCTTGATCCAGGTCGCCTTGAGTTCGGTGTACTTGTCGAACGCGTGCAGCGATTTGTCCCGACCATTACCCGACTGCTTGAACCCGCCGAACGGCGCGGTCATGTCGCCGCCGTCGTACTGGTTGACCCAGACGCTGCCGGCACGCAGGCCACGGGCGAAGGTGTGGGCCTTGCTCAGGTTGCTGGTCCATACACCGGCGGCCAGGCCGAAGATGCTGTCGTTGGCAATCGCCAGGGCTTCATCGAAGGTGTCGAAGGTGATGACCGACAGCACCGGGCCGAAGATTTCTTCCCGGGCGATGGTCATGGCGTTGGTCACGCCGTCGAAAATCGCCGGTTCCACGTACAGGCCACCGGTGTCTTCGAGGGTGCGGCTGCCGCCGGCGATCAGTTCGGCGCCCTGCTCTTTGCCGATGCCGATGTAGCGCAGTACGTTGTCCAGTTGACGCTGGTCGACGACCGCGCCGACGGTAGTCGCAGGGTCGAGGGCGTGGCCCGGTTTCCAGGCTTGCAGGGCTTCCACCAACAATGGAATGAACTGCTCGCGAATCGAACGCTCCACCAGCAAGCGAGAACCGGCAGTGCAGACTTCACCCTGGTTGAAGGCGATGCCACTGGCCGCCGCCTGTGCTGCCGCGCGTAGATCCGGCGCGTCGGCGAACACCACGTTCGGGCTCTTGCCCCCGGCTTCGGCCCAGACGCGTTTCATGTTGCTCTGCCCGGCGTAGACCATCAGCTGCTTGGCAATCGCCGTGGAGCCGGTGAAGGCCAGCACGTCGACGTCCATGTGCAACGCCAGCGCCTTGCCAACGGTGTGGCCGTAGCCCGGCAGGACGTTGAACACACCTTTCGGGATGCCGGCATCCAGCGCCAGCTGCGCGATGCGGATCGCGGTCAGCGGGGACTTTTCCGAAGGCTTGAGGATGAACGAGTTGCCCATCGCCAGAGCCGGGGCGAATTTCCAGCTGGCCATGATCAGCGGGAAGTTCCACGGCACGATGGCCGCTACCACGCCGGCCGCTTCGCGGGTCACCAGGCCCAGTTGATCCTGGGGCGTGGCGGCGACTTCGTCGTAGATCTTGTCGATGGCTTCGGCGGTCCAGCGGATCGCGTTGGCGGTCGCCGGAATGTCGATGCTCATGGAGTCGCTGATCGGCTTGCCCATGTCGAGGGTTTCGAGCAGGGCCAGTTCTTCCTGGTTCGCCAGGATCAGGTCGGCGAAACGGATCAGGATGCGCTTGCGCTCGGCCGGGGCCAGGTTGGCCCACACGCCGGATTCGAAGGTGCGGCGCGCCACGGCGACCGCTGCATTGGCGTCGGCTTCGTCGGTGCTGGCGACGTTCGCCAGGAAACGACCGTCCACGGGGCTGATGCATTCGAACGTCGCGCCGCTGGCGGCCGCGCAGTATTGGCCGTCAATGAATGCGCGACCTTCGATGGTTAGGGACTGGAAGCGCTGCTCCCAATCGCTGCGAGTGTTTGTCATGGTTGTGACTCGACGCAGGGGAATAAGAATCTGAAAAGAACCGCAATCCCTGTGGGAGCGAGCTTGCTCGCGATAGCGGTGGGTCAGACGCCATCCATGTTGAATGTGATGGCCTCATCGCGAGCAAGCTCGCTCCCACAGGGTTTGGCGGTGCACACAGGATTTGTGTGTGCCGCCAACGCCGTCAGACGGTGTGCAAGTACCAGTTGTACTCAAGGTCGGAGATGGAGTTCTCGAACTCGGCCAGCTCGCTTTCCTTGCACGCCACGAACACGTCGATGTACATCGGGTCGATGTAGCGCGCCATGACTTCGCTGTCGTCCAGCTCGCGCAGTGCGTCGCGCAGGTTGTTCGGCAGGCTCTGCTCGTTCTGCTCGTAGCTGTTGCCTTCCACCGGGGCGCCCGGTTCGATCTGGTTGGTCAGACCGTGGTGAACACCGGCCAATACCGATGCCATCAGCAGGTACGGGTTGGCGTCGGCACCGGCTACACGATGCTCGATGCGCACGGCGTCCTTGGAGCCGGTCGGTACACGCACGGCCACGGTGCGGTTATCGATGCCCCAGCTCGGCGAGTTCGGTACATAGAACTGTGCACCGAAACGACGGTACGAGTTGACGTTCGGGCAAAGGAACGCCATCTGCGCCGGCAGGGTCTCGAGCACACCGCCGATCGCGTGTCGCAGCGCGGCGTTCTGCTCGGGATCCTCGCTGGCAAAGATGTTGTTGCCTTCTTTGTCGAGAATCGAAATGTGCACGTGCAGACCGTTACCTGCCTGGCCCGGATACGGCTTGGCCATGAAGGTGGTGTCCATCTCGTGGTCGTAGGCGATGTTCTTCACCAGACGCTTGAGCAGGACCGCGTAGTCGCAGGCCTTGATCGGGTCAGCCACGTGATGCAGGTTGACTTCGAATTGCGCCGGGGCGCTTTCCTTGACGATGGCGTCAGCCGGGATGCCCTGCTCTTTCGCGCCTTCGAGGATGTCTTGCAGGCAATCGACGTATTCGTCGAGGTCGTCGATCAGGTACACCTGGGTCGACATCGGACGCTTGCCGGACACCGGCGAACGTGGCGATTGCGGACGACCGTTCACGTTGTCCTGGTCGATCAGGTAGAACTCCAGTTCGAACGCGGCGCAGATGGTCAGGCCCATGTCGTCGAACTTGCGCACGATATTGGCCAGCACTTCACGCGGGTCGGCGAAGAATGGCTCGCCTTCGATTTCGTGCATGGTCATCAACAGTTGCGCGGTCGGGCGCTTCTGCCATGGCTCGATGCTGAGGGTGCCGGGGATCGGGTAGCAGATCCGGTCGGCATCGCCGATGTCCAGACCCAGGCCGGTGCTTTCCACCGTGGAACCATTGATGTCCAGAGCAAACAGAGAGGCCGGCAGGTTGATGCCTTTCTCGTAAACCTTATGAAGACTGGTGCGCTCGATGCGCTTGCCGCGCACCACACCGTTCATATCCGCAATCAGAAGGTCGACGTACAAAACCTCAGGATGTTTCTTAAGGAATGCGTTTGCTTCGTTGAGTTGAACGGCACGCAGAGGGACCGACATGATGCACCTATTTTTTTACTGTTAATTATTATGTTCACCGCCCTTTCACGAGCCCAGTCAATCCGAAAGGCAAAGTGAAGTCAATAGCGAACACCTGGCCTTTCAACGTTTATTTTCGGGCCTTTCAGGGGGACGAGAGTGCCAGATACGCCCTCAAACACGCGTAAACCCTGAAGATCGGACGTGCGGCGTTTAGAATTTTTTACATGAGAGTTGTTAATTAAAATCAACAAGGCTAAGCTCCGGAAAAGCTCGTTCAAGTGTGAAACTTCGAGGTGATAAAAATGGCACTCAAGCCATTGATCGGCGTTACTGCGTGCGTCAAACAGATTGGCCTGCACCCCTACCACATCAGCGGTGACAAGTACTTGCGTGCTGTCAGCGTTGCGGCGCGGGGGCTGCCTGTCGTTATTCCTTCCTTAGGCGACCTGACCGAAATCGATGACCTGCTGCCGCAGCTCGACGGTCTGTTGCTGACCGGCTCGCCGTCGAACGTGGAACCCTTCCACTATCAAGGCCCCGACAGCGCCCCCGGCACGGATCATGATCCGGCGCGGGATGCCACCACCCTTCCCCTGATCCGCGCTGCTATTGCAGCGGGCGTGCCGGTGCTCGGCATCTGCCGTGGTTTCCAGGAAATGAACGTGGCGTTCGGTGGCAGCCTGCATCAGAAGGTCCATGAGCTGCCTGGCTTGCTCGACCATCGCGAGGCCGACCATCCGGACCTGGCCGTGCAATACGCACCCGCCCATGAGGTGAATGTGCAGCCCGGCGGTGTGTTCGAAGCGCTGGAACTGCCTGCGGTGTTCCAGGTGAACTCGATTCACAGCCAGGGCATCGACCGCCTCGCGCCCGGCCTGCGCGCCGAAGCCGTCGCGCCCGATGGCCTGATCGAAGCGATCTCCGTCGAGCACAGCAAGGCCTTTGCCCTCGGCGTGCAATGGCACCCGGAATGGCAAGTGCTGAACAACCCTCCTTATTTGAGTATTTTCCAGGCGTTCGGCGAAGCCTGCCGGCAACGGGCGGCACTGCGTCACTCGAGCTGACGTAAAAACACGAACAAACGATTTTCTGCCCCCGTGGGTCAGGCGGGCGTGCCTTTGCGCGCCCGTCACCCGCGACAACAACACACTGCAATAACAACAAGTACGAAAGGCAGCCAGGATGGCGGCGCCGAATAAACCCGAGCGGTATGGGTGAGTTCGATCAGCAAACGCAAATCCCTGTGGGAGCGAGCTTGCTCGCGATAGCGATGTGTCAGGTGACATCAATGTCGATTGTGCCGGCCTCATCGCGAGCAAGCTCGCTCCCACAGGGTCTGCGTTCTGACCGAAGTCCCCGATACGGGTTTGCAATCCACTATTAAGCCGGGCCGTGTTGGCCGGGCGACTGAAACCTGTTGGGAGTTTCACATGGCAAACGCCTCCAGCATCTACAGGAAGGCTCTTGAGGGTCACCAGGCACCGAAAAAGGTGTTGGTGAAAATCGATCGCGTCGCCAAGAAGTTCGACGAAACCATCGCTGTGGACGATGTGTCCCTGGAAATCCACCAGGGTGAAATCTTCGCCCTGCTCGGTGGTTCCGGTTCCGGCAAATCGACCCTGCTGCGCATGCTCGCCGGTTTCGAGCGCCCGACCGAAGGCCGGATTCTGCTCGACGGTGTCGACATCACCGACATGCCGCCGTACGAACGACCGATCAACATGATGTTCCAGTCCTACGCGCTGTTCCCGCACATGACGGTAGCGCAGAACATCGCCTTCGGCCTCAAGCAGGACCGTTTGCCAGCGGCCGAAATCGACGCCCGGGTGCAGGAGATGCTGCGCCTGGTGCACATGACCCAATACGCCAAGCGCAAGCCGCACCAACTGTCCGGAGGCCAGCGTCAGCGCGTAGCCCTGGCCCGTTCCCTGGCCAAGCGTCCGAAGCTGCTGCTGCTCGACGAACCGATGGGCGCACTGGATAAAAAGCTGCGTTCGCAGATGCAATTGGAGCTGGTGGAGATCATCGAGCGCGTGGGCGTGACCTGCGTGATGGTGACCCACGACCAGGAAGAGGCCATGACCATGGCCCAGCGTATCGCGATCATGCACCTGGGCTGGATCGCCCAGATCGGCAGCCCGGTGGACATTTATGAAGCACCGGTCAGCCGCATGGTCTGCGAATTCATCGGCAACGTGAACGCCTTCGACGGCACCGTGGTCGAGGACCTGGAAGGTCACGCGATCATCCACAGCCCGGACCTGGAGCAGAAGATCTACGTCGGTCACGGCGTCAGTACTTCGGTGCAGGACAAGTCGATCACCTACGCGATCCGCCCGGAAAAACTGCTGGTCAGCACCGTCAAGCCGGATAACCGCTACAACTGGTCCGCGGGCAAAGTGCATGACATCGCCTACCTGGGCGGGCACTCGGTGTTCTACGTCGAGCTGCCTGGGGGCAAGATCGTCCAGTCGTTCATGGCCAACGCCGAACGCCGTGGTGCGCGTCCGACCTGGGACGATCAGGTCTACGTGTGGTGGGAAGACGACAGCGGCGTGGTACTGCGCGCATGAAAACCTTCAATCAGCAATTCCTGAGGTGGGTCCCCAGCGGGCGCAAGTTCGTCATCGGGATTCCGTTCATCTGGCTGTTCCTGTTCTTCATGTTGCCATTCTTCCTGGTGATGAAGATCAGCTTCTCGGAAGCAGCCCTGGCCATTCCGCCCTACTCGGAGATCTACACCTTCGCCGAGCAGAAATTCCAGCTGTTGCTCAACATCGGCAACTACACCCTGCTGGGCGAGGATGAGCTGTACCTGTCTGCCTACCTGGGCTCGTTGAAGGTGGCGTTTTTCAGCACCGTGATGTGCCTGGTGATCGGTTTCCCGATGGCCTACGCCATCACCAAGGCCAGCAAGGAAGCGCAGAACGTGCTGATGCTGCTGATCATGATGCCAACCTGGACCGCGATCCTGATCCGCGTTTATGCGTGGATGGGCATCCTCAGCAACAACGGCCTGCTCAACGGGTTCCTGATGTGGACCGGGCTGACGTCGCACCCGATCGAGATCCTCAACACCAACACCGCCGTCTACATTGGCGTCGTCTATGCATACCTGCCGTTCATGGTGCTGCCGCTGTACGCCAACCTGGTCAAACATGACCAGAGCCTGCTGGAGGCCGCATCGGACCTGGGTTCGAGCACCTTCAACAGCTTCTGGAAAATCACTGTGCCTTTGGCCAAGAACGGCATCATCGCCGGTTGCATGCTGGTGTTCATTCCGGTGGTCGGTGAGTTCGTGATTCCGGAACTGCTGGGCGGCCCGGAAACCCTGATGATCGGCCGTGTGTTGTGGCAAGAGTTCTTCAACAACCGCGACTGGCCAGTGGCGTCCGCCCTGGCGGTGGTAATGCTGTTGATCCTGATTGTGCCGATTCTGCTGTTCAACCGCAGCCAGGCCAAAGAGATGGAGGCACGGGGATGAAACGCTTCGGATTTTCAAAGTTCATGCTGATTTTCGGCCTGTCGTTTATCTACCTGCCGATGCTGATTCTGGTGATCTACTCGTTCAACGCCTCCAAGCTGGTGACGGTGTGGGGTGGCTGGTCGATCAAGTGGTACGCCGGTTTGCTCGACAACAGCCAGTTGATGGGTTCGGTGCTGCGCTCGCTGGAAATCGCCTGCTACACCGCGATTGCGGCAGTCGCACTAGGGACGCTGGCCGCGTTCGTCCTGACCCGCGTCACACGCTTCAAGGGCCGCACGCTGTTCGGTGGCCTGGTCACCGCGCCGCTGGTGATGCCTGAAGTGATCACCGGCCTGTCGCTGTTGCTGCTGTTCGTGGCCATGGCGCAGTTGATCGGCTGGCCGATGGAGCGTGGCATCGTCACGATCTGGATCGCCCACACCACGTTTTGTGCCGCCTATGTGGCAGTGGTAGTCTCCGCCCGCCTTCGCGAACTGGACCTGTCCATCGAAGAAGCGGCCATGGACCTGGGTGCGAAGCCGTTCAAGGTGTTTTTCCTGATCACCATTCCGATGATCGCGCCGTCACTGGCGGCCGGCGGCATGATGTCGTTCGCCCTGTCGCTGGATGACCTAGTGCTGGCGAGTTTCGTGTCCGGCCCGGGTTCCACGACCCTGCCGATGGAGGTGTTCTCGGCGGTGCGTCTGGGCGTCAAGCCCGAGATCAACGCCGTGGCCAGCCTGATCCTGTTGGCAGTGTCGATCGTGACCTTCATGGTCTGGTACTTCAGCCGCCGTGCCGAAGCCACCCGCAAGCGCGCGATCCAGGAAGCCATGGACCAGACCGCCAGCGAATCCTGGCAGCAACCGAAAAAGCAAATGGCAGAAGCGACGGCCTGAGGCCGCCCCTGTAGGAGCGAGCTCGCTCGCGATGGACGTCAACGATGACGCGGGCTACCCGAATTAACGCGGCGTCCTTGAGTTTTTCGCGAGCGAGCTCGCTCCTACAAGGGAGCGCGCAAGCGTTCCAGCCACAAATGTTTGCCGTGTGATCTTGAAAAAAAATGGAGTTGTACCGATGAAAATGTTTGGCAGGACTCTGCTGACACTGTCCTTATTGGGCGCAATCGCCACCGGCGCCCAGGCCAATGACAAGGTTCTGCGCGTCTATAACTGGTCGGATTACATTGGCCCGGACACCGTCAAGAAGTTCGAGGAAGAGACTGGCATCCAGGTCACCTACGATGTCTTCGACAGCAACGAAACCCTTGAGGCACGCCTGCTGGCGGGCAAATCCGGCTACGACATCGTCGTGCCGTCCAACAGCTTCCTGGCCAAGCAGATCAAGGCCGGTGTCTATCAGGAACTGGACAAGTCGAAGCTGTCGAACTGGAAAAACCTCAACCCGGTGCTGCTGAAAAACGCCTCCGCGAGCGATCCCGACAACGCCCACGCCATCCCGTACATGTGGGGTTCGATCGGCATCGGCTTCAACCCCCAGAAGGTCAAGGAAGTGCTCGGCGCCAACGCCCCGACCAACTCCTGGGACCTGCTGTTCAAACCGGAAAACGCCGAGAAGCTGAAAGCCTGCGGCATCAGTTTCCTCGATTCGCCGACTGAAATGATCCCGACCGCCCTGCACTACCTGGGCTACCCGGTGAACGATCAGGACAAACAGCACATCGCCGAAGCCGAGGCGCTGTTCATGAAGATTCGCCCGAACGTGGCGTACTTCCATTCGTCGAAATACATCTCGGACCTGGCCAACGGCAACATCTGCGTGGCCGTCGGTTACTCCGGCGACGTGCTGCAGGCCAAGGCCCGCGCCCAGGAAGCCGGGGACAAGGTGAAGATCGACTACAGCATCCCGAAAGAAGGCGCCGCCAGTTTCTACGACATGCTCGCCATCCCGCGCGATGCCGCCAACGTCGAGAACGCGTACCTGTTCATGAACTTCCTGATGCGCCCCGACGTGATTGCCGACATCACCAACAACATCGGCTACAGCAACGCGAACGCTGCGGCCACGCCACTGGTCGATGAAGCGATCCGCAACGATCCGGGCTCCTACCCGCCGGAAGCGGTGATGGCCACGCTCTATGCCGTGCCGGACCAGCCGATTGCCGTCCAGCGGATCATGACCCGTGGCTGGACCAAGGTGAAGTTGGGCCAGTAATTCACTCAGTTGATCTGCTGAGCCTGAGATTGCCATCGCGAGCAAGCTCGCTCCCACAGTGGTCCGTGTTGAACCAATGATGTGCGAACGACGCTCCCCCCTGTGGGAGCGAGCTTGCTCGCGATGAGGCCAGAACAGCCAGCACACATTTCAGCTTTACCCTTTTCCGTTCACGCAGCGCCTTACCACCGCTGCCTCTCCTGCAAGTAGAACGGCCTCACCTGGCTCCCTCGGTTCAGGTGAATTTTGGCGCCCTCGGGCGCCTTTTTTATTGGGGATCGATCAAAGGCCATTCAGCCAGCGCCCGATAGCGGCCCTTGTGGGATTCGAACAAGGTGAACCGGTCGGCACGCAGGAAGAATTCCGGCGCCGTTGCGGACTCCGGCACCGGTGCCCGATAGTCCCGCGCCAGGGTCAGATGCGGACGGTATTCCCTTGGGGCTTGCTCCAGGCCGAACGGCAACATCGCCTGTTCCAGCGCATACACCAGGCGCAACAATGCCGGGGGCGCCTGCTCCGGTGCGAGCACCAGCGCCCCTGCCCTGCGCCACACGTCCAGCCGATCCAGCACCACCGTCAAGCGCTCGCCCGGTGTACGGATCGCCGCCGCAGCGGTACAGATATCAGCAATCTGCGCCGCGCCCACCGCCCCCAAGAACTTCAGTGTCAGGTGAAAGTTTTCCGCCGGCACCGGTCGTCCGTTGCGCAGTTGCAGCGCACTGCGCCACTGCGCTATCTCCCGGCGCTGGGCCGGGGCGCAGTTCAGCGCAAAGAACAGACGCTTGAACGGCTCGCGGGATTCGTCGTTCATGCCGGACACCTCGTGGGAAGACTGCCTGAGTGTACCCAACACTCGCGTACCGACCAGCGCATTTCTGGCATCGTGGGGCAGGCACGTTATAGTTTTAGCATCCCGAAAAACCGGAGGGGGCCATGCGACAGATCATCAGCAAGGAACCATGGTGGGCCAGACCGCCCGAGCCCGGCCAGGATGAACTCAAGCTGGAATGGGGCTGGCTGGTGCACTACAGCGAAGGCGAGCCGCGCTTCGAGTTCATCCGCGAGCGGCCGACGGACGACGAGATCCGCCAGCGCAAGAGTTGCAGGATCACCCCGACGCCGGAGTGATCCCGCGTAAGGCGTCAGGCCTGGAGGAGCAATTCGAACCCGCCGTACACCATGCGCTGGCCATCGAAGGGCATCGGATTGACGTCCGGCTTCATGCGCGGGTCCTGCATCATCTTGTCCATTCCGGCATTGCGCCTGGCCTTGTCCGGCCAGACGATCCAGCCAAAGGCAACGGTTTCGCCTTCCTTGAGCTTCACCGACATTGGAAACGAGGTGACCTTGCCTTCCGGGACATCCTCGCCCCAGCATTCGACCACGCTCAAGGCACCGTTTTCCTTGAAAATCGAGGCGGCGATTTCGGCGTGTTTGATGTATTGCTCACGGTTGGCGGTAGGTACGGCAGCAATAAAACCATCGACATATGACATGAGTATCTCTCCTTGGGTCATGGGGTGTTCTGCTGGGTAGTCGATTGCGCTGGCGTCCAATCGACAGCGCCGGTACTCAAACCGACCGGTGGTTCAGTACTCACCGCCAGGCTGCCTTCGATCTGCCCCGCCATGTAAAGCGTGCCAGCCATGACGCCGGTGGTCGGGTTCTGCACCAGTTTGAGCCAGGCCTTGTCGAAGGTATTGCCCAGGCTGCTGCGGATCAGCGCCTCGCTGTCGGGCCGGTCATTGGCCTGAATCAGTGCGCGAATGCCCGCCACCCCTATCGTGATCAAGCCACCGGCGAGTCTCCCGGCTGCCGCGGCCACGGCGCTGGCGGCCCCGCGCGGGGCCATCTCGGCTTCCATCCGCCGGCTGGCGCGCCTGGCCACCGGCGCCATCGCGGTGTCGGTCGAGCCCACCCCCTTGTCGCCACCGGCCTTGTGGATTTTGTCGACCAGCGCGGCGAAGGCCGGCAAGGTGTTCAGTGATTCGGTGTGCACGATCTGGTACAACGAAGCGTCCCGCGCCGGCGGCGGCCCGAGGGCGATGGCCGGGATTTTCTGGATGCGCCCGTTGAGCTGGGCCATCGGCACGCCGTGGCGGGTGGAGATTTTCTGCAGCTCTTCCTTGAGGATGTCGACGTAGAACGCCGCTGCCAGACCGAGAATCGCATCGGGATCGACTTCCAATGCCGCCGGGGCCAGGACCTTCTCCTGATAGGCTTCGAGCAGGTACGCCGCCAGGCGTTTTTCCGATGCGTCCTGCTCACCCTTGGCGCTGAGGGTGTACCAGCTGACCTTCACCGACAGCCATTCCTGGGTCCAGTAGCTGCTGAACCACGGAATGAAATTCTGTTCGGTCAACTCATAGACCCGTGTACGCCAGTACTCCATGGCGCCGCGGGCGTAGATTCTGGTTTGCTCGGTGGCTGACTGCGACGCAGCGACGATCTCCCGGTCCACTTGCTGCCAGGTGCTCGTTGAGACGATGACCGGCACCACTTCCACCGGCGCACGCGGCGGTGTGGCGCACCCCGCCAACACCACCAGCACGGCGACGATCAGCGAACGCAGGCTCAAGATTGCGACTTCCCGCAGTGTGCACCGGACGAAATGCCCGACACTCGAAACCATCGGTTTAAGTATAGGTGGCGGTGCTCTGTCGGCCGCCATCGCGAGCAGGCTCGCTCCCCCCCTGGTCGGCGGTGAACCTGTGGGAGCGAACCGGCTCGCGATGGGGCCAGAGCAGACAGCGCAAATTGCACCATCACTTGCGTCGATATTCACCATCGCCGCGATTGCCTTCCGCTTGAACGCCGTCAGCGTAGGATCAATTCCAAGCCAACACGAAACCCCGAATCGGAGGGGAACCTCATGCTGATCCATCTGCTGACCTGCCTGACCCTGACGGCGTTCACATTGAGTGTGTTTGCCTGGTACGTCCTGAGCGAGGAACAAACATCATGATTCACACTGTCACCCTCGCCGTACGTTTTCCGGTGTTCGGCAACAATTTCTACGCGCAGGAATTCGAGTCACGTAAAGAGTTGACTCTTCTGTTCGACGAGAAGTTCGAGGCGTTGCTGATCCCGGCAGCCGATCATCACTTCAGCAACGAAGTGGTCGGGCTCAATGATCAGTTCCGTTTTTTGAATGACGTGCTGGTCGAGCATCTGCTGGATGTCGAACTGGCAAAAGGCTCGGCCCGTTCGTTCGGGTTCTGACAGCGACCGCCGGTCGCCCGGGCACGGACGGCAACCGCTCACAACGTTCGCTGGCTATTGCCGATCCCCTTGGCAATATCAATCCCCCAATCCATCGCCGCTTCCATGTCCAGCATGTGCGGCCGTGGGTCGTGGTTCTCATCGATGGCCGAGCCGTCCGGCCGATAGACACCGATGAACATGCCCAACGAACCGTCCTTCAATATCTCTGCCTTGACTTTGATGTTGCATCCGTTCGATAGCGTTTCCTTGTGCTCCATATGGCGCTCGGTCATGACTGCATTGCTCCCCTGACTGAATTCAAACCCTACTGGCCATGCTAGCTCAGCCCTCCGGAATGCGCCGATTGGCAGGACCGGAGGCCGGCCCTGACAGCGGCGCAATGCCACCTATACTCAAGGCCACCTCCCCCCTGGGGATCTGCACGTCCAACAATAAAAAGCAGAGGTGGAACATGGTCTGGCAGCAAGTCTACGATCCGTTCGGTAACCCGGTGCTTTCAACGCTCATGGCGGCTGTGCCGGTGGTGGTGATGCTGGCGGCCCTCGCTTTTTTTCATATCAAGGCGCACCTGGCGGCGTTGCTCGCCCTGGTCTCGGCCTTGCTGATCTCGATCTTCGCCTTCGGCATGCCGGCGAGCATGGCCGGTTCCGCGGCGCTGTTCGGTGCGGCCAACGGCCTGCTGCCGATTGGCTGGATCGTGTTGAACATCATCTTCCTGCATCGCCTGACCACCGAGAACGGTTCGTTCAAGGTGCTGCAAGACTCCCTGGCGCGCATCACCGATGACCGGCGCCTGCAATTGCTGCTGATCGCCTTCTGCTTCGGGGCGTTTTTCGAGGGCGCCGCCGGTTTCGGTACGCCGGTGGCGGTGACCGGGGCGATTCTGATCGGGCTGGGGTTTTCGCCGCTCGCCGCTTCAGGGCTGGCGCTGATCGCCAACACCGCCCCCGTGGCGTTCGGCGCCCTCGGCACACCGATCATCACCCTGGCCAAGGTCACCGGGCTGGATGAAATGGAGCTGTCGATGATGGTCGGCCGGCAGTTGCCGTTCTTCTCGGTGCTGGTGCCGTTCTGGTTGATCTGGGCCTTTGCCGGCTGGCGCAAGATGGTGGAAATCTGGCCGGCGATCCTGGTGGCCGGGGTCAGTTTTGCCGTGCCGCAGTTCCTGGTGTCCAACTATCACGGGCCGATGCTGGTGGACGTGATCGCCGCACTGATTTCCATGGCCTGCCTGACCGGTTTCCTCAAGGTGTGGAAACCGGCCACCGTGCATACCTCCGCCGCCCTGTCCGGCCGGGTCGACAACTCGAAGATCGATGCCGAGCACGACGAAAAGCCTGTACCCACTGCAATCTTTGCCAATGAAGCAAAACCGGCAGTGATGCGGGCGTGGATGCCGTGGCTCATCCTCACGGTCTTCGTGTTCATCTGGGGCACACAGGGCTTCAAGAACACCTTCGACACCCGCCCCACCATCGACCCGCAAACCAGTGCCGCCAAGCTCGATCCTCAGGGCAAGCCGATGCGCGAGGCGAACCCGCTGTTTGCGCCGATCGTGACCTTCACCACCCTGCACTTGCAGGTCGAGAAAGTCCCGCCCGTGGTGGCCGCGCCGAAAACCGAAGAAGCGGTGTACAAGTTCACATGGTTCACCGCCACCGGCAGCGGCATTCTGCTGGCGGCGATTGTCGGCGGTTTGCTGATGGGGTACTCGATCCCGCAACTGATTCACCAGTACCTGCGCACTTTGTGGGTGGTGCGTTATTCGCTGATCACCATAGTGGCGATGCTCGCGCTGGGCTTCCTCACGCGCTACTCGGGCCTGGATGCGACCATGGGCCTGGCTTTCGCCGCGACGGGCATTTTCTACCCGATGTTCGGCACCCTGCTCGGCTGGCTCGGCGTGGCGTTGACAGGTTCAGACACCGCGTCAAACGTGCTGTTCGGTGGCCTGCAACGGGTGACATCCGAGCAGTTGGGCATCAGCCCGGTGTTGATGGCTGCCGCCAACAGTTCCGGGGGGGTCATGGGCAAGATGGTCGACGCCCAGTCGATCGTGGTCGCCTCCACCGCCACCCGCTGGTACGGCCATGAAGGGGAAATCCTGCGCTACGTGTTCTTCCACTCGATTGTGCTGGCGATCCTGGTCGGTGGCCTGGTGACGCTGCAGGCCTACGTCGCACCGTTCAGCCATATGGTGGTGGGCGGACATTGATCCCTGTGGGAGCGAGCTTGCTCGCGATGGCGGAGTGTCATTCAACATAGATGTCGACTGGTCTGCCGCTATCGCGAGCAAGCTCGCTCCCACATCTATGGATGGTGGTACGTCGAGCAGACAACGATCCCATGGACAGCTGAGCCTGACGGGCCAATGATTAAGACAGTGGACCGCGAAAACAGACCTCACGCATCAACAAAACGAGTGTCGAGCGCCGATGAACATTCTCTACGATGAACGCGTTGACGGCGCCTTGCCCGACGTCGACAAACAGGCGCTGTTGCACGCCCTGCAAACCCGCATGCCAGCTCTTGAGATCCTGCATCAGCGCGAGGAAACCAAGCCCTACGAATGCGACGGGCTGTCGGCCTATCGCACCACGCCGATGCTGGTGGTGCTGCCCCGATCCATCGACGAAGTCCAGGGGGTGCTGCGGGTCTGCCATGAACTGCGCGTCCCCGTCGTGGCCCGTGGCGCGGGGACCGGGTTGTCCGGCGGCGCGTTGCCCCTGGAGAAAGGCGTGCTGCTGGTGATGGCGCGCTTCAACAACATCCTGCACATCGATCCAGCCGCCCGTACCGCACGGGTTCAGCCCGGCGTACGCAATCTGGCGATTTCCCAGGCAGCGGCACCCTTCGGCCTGTATTACGCGCCGGATCCTTCCTCGCAAATCGCCTGTTCCATCGGCGGCAACGTCGCGGAAAATGCCGGTGGCGTGCACTGCCTGAAGTACGGCCTGACCGTGCACAACGTGCTCAAGGTCGACATCCTCACCGTTGATGGCGAGCACCTGAGCCTGGGCTCCAACGCCCTCGACGCCCCCGGTTTCGACCTGCTGGCGCTGTTCACCGGCTCCGAAGGCCTGCTCGGGGTGATCACCGAAGTCACGGTCAAGCTGCTGCCCAAGCCGCAGACCGCCAAAGTGCTGCTGGCGGCGTTCGATTCCGTGGAAAAAGCCGGGCGCGCCGTCGGCGACATCATTGCCGCCGGCATCATCCCCGGTGGCCTGGAAATGATGGACAACCTGGCCATCCGCGCCGCCGAGGACTTCATCCACGCCGGTTATCCGGTGGATGCCCAGGCCATTCTGCTGTGCGAGCTCGATGGTGTTGAAGCCGATGTCTCAGATGACTGCGACCGGGTGCGCCAGGTACTGCAACAGGCCGGCGCCACCGAGTTACGCCAGGCCAAGGACGAAGCCGAGCGCGTGCTGTTCTGGGCCGGGCGCAAGAATGCCTTCCCGGCGGTGGGTCGCCTCTCGCCGGACTACTACTGCATGGACGGCACCATTCCCCGTCGCGAACTGCCCGGCGTACTGCACGCCATCGCCGAGCTTTCGAACGAATACGGCCTGCGGGTGGCCAACGTGTTCCATGCCGGCGACGGCAACATGCACCCGCTGATCCTGTTCGATGCCAATCAACCCGGTGAACTTGATCGAGCCGAAGCCCTGGGCGGCAAGATTCTGGAGTTGTGCGTGAAAGTCGGCGGCAGCATCACCGGTGAACACGGCGTGGGCCGCGAGAAGATCAACCAGATGTGCGCGCAGTTCAACAGCGATGAGCTGACCCTGTTCCATGCCATCAAGGCCGCCTTCGACCCCAGCGGCCTGCTCAACCCCGGCAAGAACATTCCGACCCTGCACCGCTGCGCCGAATTCGGTGCCATGCACATACATGGCGGTCAATTGCCCTTCCCCGAGCTGGAGCGCTTCTGATGCACGGCCCTGAAGATTTCGATGACAGCCAGTCACTGCTGGAACAGGTCAATCAGGCGCTGGAAAACGCCACGCCCTTGCGCATCCAGGGTTCCAACAGCAAAGCCTTTCTCGGCCGCACCACGGCCGGGGAAATTCTCGACACCCGCTCGCACCGGGGTATCGTCAGTTACGACCCGACTGAACTGGTGATCACCGCCCGTTGCGGCACACCGTTGTCGCAACTGACGCAGGTACTGGACGCCGCGCAACAGATGCTGCCATGCGAGCCACCGTCCTTCGGCGACGGCGCCACCGTCGGCGGCATGATCGCCTGCGGGCTGTCCGGGCCACGGCGCCCGTGGTCCGGTTCGGTGCGCGATTTCGTGCTCGGCACGCGGGTCATCACAGGGCAAGGCAAGCTGTTGCGCTTCGGTGGCGAGGTGATGAAAAACGTCGCCGGCTACGACCTGTCGCGCCTGATGGCCGGCAGTTACGGCAGCCTCGGGCTGATTACCGAAGTTTCCCTCAAAGTGCTGCCCAAACCCCGGCAGTGCCTCAGTATCAGCCTGGAAATGGACGCCGAACGGGCCTTGTTGTGCCTGGCGGAATGGGGCCAGCAGCCGTTGCCGATCAGCGCGGTATGTCACGACGGTTCACGCCTGCACCTGCGGCTTGAGGGCGGTGAAGGTTCGGTATCGGCGGCCCATGAGCGCCTCGGGGGCGAACGGCTGGAGGCTTGCTGGTGGGACGATCTCAACGAACAGCGCTTGAGTTTCTTCGATGAAGACCAACCGCTTTGGCGCCTGTCACTGCCGCACAACACGCCGCTTCTGTCGTTGCCGGGGCGCCAGTTGATCGACTGGGGGGGCGCCCAGCGCTGGCTGAAATCCGATGCCGAAGCGGCGTACATCCGCCAGGTCGTCGACGAGGTCGGTGGCCATGCCACCTGCTTCAGCCACGGCCTGACCGACACTCCATTCCAGCCTCTGCCCCCGGCCCTGATGCGCTATCACCGCAACCTGAAACAACAGCTCGATCCACGGGGTATCTTCAACCCCGGACGCCTGTACGCGGAGCTTTGAACCATGCAGACGACCTTGAGTGAACGCGCCAGCCAATTGCCCCGCGCCGCAGAAGCCGAAAGCATCCTGCGCACCTGCGTGCACTGCGGGTTCTGCAATGCCACGTGCCCGACCTATCAATTGCTCGGCGATGAACTGGACGGACCACGGGGTCGCATTTACCTGATCAAGCAGGTGCTGGAAGGCAACGACGTCACGCAAAAGACCCAGCAGCACCTGGACCGCTGCCTGTCGTGCCGCAACTGCGAAACCACCTGTCCGTCGGGCGTCGACTACCACAACCTGCTGGACATCGGGCGGGCGGTGGTCGATGCGGCGGTGCCACGCCCCCTCGGTCAGCGCTTGTTGCGCGAGGGTTTGCGGCAGACTGTGCCGCATCCGGATTTGTTTAAAAGCCTGATCAATGGCGGCCAAGTGTTCCGCGCACTGCTGCCCGACTCCCTGCAAAGCAAATTGCCGCGCAGTGCATACCCGGCCAAGCCGCGACCCATGACCCTGCGCGAGCGTCAGGTGCTGATGCTCGAAGGTTGCGTGCAGCCCAGTCTGTCACCCAACACCAATGCCGCGGCGGCGCGGGTGCTGGACCGCTTGGGGATCAGCGTCATCGCGAGCCGCGAAGCCGGTTGCTGCGGCGCCGTGGACTACCACCTGGACGCCCAGGCCGCCGGCCTCGATCGTGCCCGGCGCAACATCGACGCGTGGTGGCCGAGCCTGGAAAAAGGCGCCGAGGCGATTGTGCAGACCGCCAGCGGTTGCGGCGCCTTCATCAAGGATTACGGCCACCTGCTCGCCAGCGACCCGGCCTATGCCGACAAGGCAAAAAAGGTCAGTGCGCTGGCCAGGGATCTGGTGGAAGTGTTGCGCGACGAACCGCTGGAGCAACTCGGCATCCACGCCTCGCAACGCTTGGCCTTCCATTGCCCCTGCACCTTGCAGCACGGGCAGAAACTCGGCGGTGCCGTGGAAGCGCTGCTGACCAGACTCGGTTTCAACCTGACGTCTGTCCCCGACGGGCACCTGTGCTGCGGCTCGGCGGGCACCTATTCGCTCACCCAGCCCGAACTGTCGCGACAACTGCGCGACAACAAGCTCGACGCCCTGGAAAGCGGCCATCCCGAGGTCATTGTCACGGCCAACATCGGCTGCCAGTCGCACCTCGACGGCGCAGGGCGAACCCCGGTGCGGCACTGGATCGAACTGGTCGAAGCCAACTTGCCTTAACCGAACCCTGGAGATGCCCATGAACCGCAAAGCTGTCCTGAGCCAGGCCGAAGTCGGCCAGATCCTCACCGCCGCCCGCGCCGAAGCACAGGCCAATCAATGGGCCGTGACCATAGTGGTGGTCGATGACGGCGGCCACCCGCTGGCCCTCGAACGCCTCGATGGCTGCGCGCCAGGCAGTGCCTACATCGCCACCGAAAAGGCGCGCACCTCAGCCCTCGGGCGGCGCGAGTCGAAAAGCTATGAGGACATGGTCAACGCCGGGCGCTACGCTTTCCTCTCGGCACCCTTGCTGACTTCGCTTGAGGGTGGCGTGCCGATTGTTTTCGATGGACAGGTGATTGGCGCTGTCGGGGTGTCGGGGGTCAAGCCTGAACAGGATGCGCAGGTAGCTAAGGCCGGGGCGCAGAGCGTGAAATGAGGTTTTGGCATCACCACTTCCCCCTGTGGGAGCGAGCTTGCTCGCGATAGTGGTAGACCAGTCGACATCTATGTTGAATGACATTCCGCCATCGCGAGCAAGCTAGCTCCCACAGGGTCCGTGTTAAACCAGTCATGAGGAGTTGCAGCAATGACCCGTCTAACTGCCAAAGACTTTTCCCCGCAACTGCTGGAACTGTACGACTACTACGCCCACGGCAAGATCAACCGCCGGGAGTTTCTCGACCGTGCGGCGCTGTTTACCTTCGGCGGTTTGACCGCTGGAGCCCTGCTCGCCGCGCTAAGCCCCAACTATGCGCTGGCCGAGCAGGTCTCCTTCACCGATCCGGAGATTATTGCCGAGTACATCGCCTACCCGTCGCCCAAGGGCCACGGCCAGGTTCGCGGTTATCTGGTGCGTCCGGCCAAAGCCACCGGCAAAGTACCAGCAGTGGTGGTCGTGCACGAAAACCGCGGGCTCAACCCGTACATCGAAGATGTGGCCCGGCGGCTGGCCAAGTCCGGTTTCATCGCCCTCGCCCCGGACGGCCTGAGTTCGGTCGGCGGTTATCCGGGCAATGACGACAAGGGCCGCGAGCTTCAGGCCAAGGTCGACCCGGAAAAGCTGATGAACGACTTTTTCGCAGCCGTCGAATGGATGATGAAACACCCTGCCGCTACGGGAAAAGTCGGTATCACCGGGTTCTGCTATGGCGGTGGCGTGACCAACGCCGCCGCGGTGGCCTACCCGGAACTGGGGGCCGCCGTGTCGTTTTATGGCCGTCAGCCAACGGCCGAGGAAGTGCCCCCGATCAAGGCCCCGGTGATGCTGCACTACGGCGAACTGGACACGCGGATCAACGAAGGCTGGCCCGCCTATGAGCAAGCGTTGAAGGCCGGGGGCAAGACCTATGAGGCCTACATTTATCCGGGCTGCAATCATGGCTTTCACAATGATTCGACGCCGCGCTTCGACGAGGCGGCGGCGAAACTGGCGTGGGAACGGACGTTGGGGTGGTTTCGCAAGTATCTGGTTTGACCAGGGAAGTACTCGGCCAGCAGGACTGGCCTCATCGCGAGCAAGCTCGCTCCCACATTGGATCTCTGTAGTACACAGATTTTGTGTTCACCAAAGATCCCTGTGGGAGCGAGCTTGCTCGCGATGGCGGTATGACTGTTGGTGACTACTTCGGCTGAGCCACAGTCCGCAGATACGGCTTCAGGGTCTTGAAGCCATCCGGGTATTTCTTCTTCGCGTCTTCATCAGACACCGAAGTCGGGATGATTACGTCTTCACCCGGCCGCCAGTTCACTGGCGTGGCGACGGTGTGTTTGGCATTGAGTTGCAGGGAATCAAGCAGACGCAGCACTTCATCGAAATTGCGCCCGGCGCTCATTGGGTAGATCAGCATGGCCTTGACCTTCTTGTCCGGGCCGACGATGAACACCGAACGCACCGTGGCGTTGTCCACTGCCGTGCGCGCGCCGCCGCTGGCATTGGGGTGGATCATGTCGTAGAGCTTGGCCACCACCAGGTTTTCGTCGCCGATCAGCGGGTAGTTCACCGCCGTGCCCTGGGTCTCGGCGATGTCACCGACCCAACGGTTGTGGTCACTGACCGGGTCGACGCTGAGGCCCAGGACCTTGGTGTTGCGCTTGTCGAATTCCGGTTTGAGTTTGGCCAGGTAACCCAGTTCGGTGGTGCACACCGGGGTGAAATCCTTGGGATGGGAAAACAGGATGGCCCAGCCATCGCCGATCCATTGGTGAAAGTTGAGGGTGCCTTCGGTGGTGTCGGCGGTGAAATCCGGTGCTTCGTCGCCAATGCGGATAGCCATGTTCGATCTCCTTGCAGTGATGGACAGGGACGCCGTCAGGGCAGCGAATGCGCTTTCAACGGCATGGACGCGACTCAGTATAGGAGAGGTTCGGCGACTCGCCGCAACGGGTTGAACACGTCGCTAGCCCACCAGCGCAATCAGTTGCTGACGCTGGGCATCGGTGAGCATCGGGCCGAAACCGGCCCGGACATTTTCCGCCATGTAGCGCGGGTTGCCGGTGCCGGGAATCACGCAGGTCACCGCCGAATGTGACAGCAGGTACTTCAGTGCCAGTTGCGGCCAGCTCTTGACCCCGACTTGCGCCGCCCAGCCTGGCAGCGGCTTATCTTTCAGTTTGGCCAGCAAGTCGCCACCGCCAAACGGTCGGTTGCAGATCACCGCCACTCCCCGCTCGCGGCACAACGGCAGCAGGCGTTTCTCGACGCCGCGATCATCCAGGGCGTAGTTGATCTGCAAGAAATCCACTGGTTCGGCCTTGAGTACCGCTTCCACTTCTTCATAAGCCGACGCCGTGTAATGGGTGATGCCGATGTAACGGATGCGCCCTGCTTCCTTCCAGTGGCGCAGGGTCGGCAGGTGCGTCCGCCAGTCCAGCAGGTTGTGGATCTGCATCAGGTCGATCCGGTCGGTCTGCAACAGGGCGAAGGATTGTTCCATCTGCGCGATGCCTTCTTCGCGGCCCCGGGTCCACACCTTGGTGGCCAGAAAGGCCGGCGAGCGCGGCTCATGGATCGACAGCAGTTCGCCGGTGGTCTGTTCGGCGCGACCGTACATCGGCGAGCTGTCGATCAGCTTGCCACCCTTCTCGAACAACGCGTCCAGCACCGCGGGCAAGTCCTTGTAGGCCGGTTGCGAAGGCTCGACATCGAATCCGCGATAAGTGCCCAACCCTACGATCGGCAAGGACTCGTTGCTGGAAGGAATGGCGCGGGTCTGCATGGTCTTGCCTCCTGTTCCCGTCGACAGCACGGGTTGTGCCCCCGCCTGACCGAACGTGAAGACCGCCGAAGCACCGGCAGCCAGCGTGAGTATTGCTCGACGGGTGTACCCCACAGGATGGCTCATAAAACGCTTCTCACCAGTCGCCAGGGTCCGGCCTGTTGCGTCGACAATACGGATAACCCGCGCAAAGGGTCGATTGACTACACTCAGAAAGCCTTGTGGCGCCAGCCATTTTCAAACCCCGAGCAGTCAATGCCGCCCACTAACGTTAGTCGAATGTCGCGCACCCTGTTGTTACTCGTCGTCATCGTCGCTGCGTTGTACTTGGCGCTGTGCGTGGCGCTGTTCGTTTTCCAGCGAGCGCTGATTTACTACCCGCAACCGCGCGCCGTCGGTACAGACGCGACGCTGCTCACCCTGCCGACTGCCGACGCACAGGTGCTGGTGTCCATCCGACCGCACAAGGGACCCAACGCGCTGATTTATTTTGGCGGCAATGCCGAAGACGTCTCGCGCAACCTGCCCGGGTTCTCCCAAGCGTTCCCTGACTACGCCCTGTATCTGCTGCATTACCGTGGTTATGGCGGGAGTTCCGGCTCGCCTTCCGAAGAGGCCATTGCCCGCGATGCCATCACGTTGTTCGACCAGGTACATGCCAGCCATCCGCATGTGACAGTGGTCGGACGCAGCCTGGGTTCCGGGGTGGCCGTGCGCCTGGCCAGCGAGCGTCCGGCGGCGCGACTGGTGCTGATCACGCCCTACAACAGCCTCGAAGGGCTCGCCGCCCGTCAGTTCCGCTGGTTTCCGGTGCGCTGGTTGTTGAAGGACAAGTTTCAGTCCTGGCGGTACGCCGCCCGCATCACCGTGCCGACATTGTTGATCGCGGCCGAGCATGACGAGGTGATTGCGCGCTCAAGCACCGAGCGCCTGTTGAGTCACTTCACCCGTGGTGTGGCGTCATTGCAGGTCATTGCAGGGACGGGCCATAACTCGATCAGTGACAGCCCCGACTACCTCAAACGTCTGCGTGAAGGGTTGTAAAACCTGAGTGCAACGTGCCTTTCCCATGACGAAATACGACCGTTAATCCGAGAGTTCACCCACGCCCAATAAAAACATATTTTTATGCCTATATTGATATTGTCGAACATTCCCACTCTCAGAGGGTGCCGTCATGAATATCAAGATCCTGGCTTTGCTCCTGCTGGCTTTCTGTGCGCAACCGGTCTGGAGCCAGACGCCTGCCGCCTCACCTGGCGCTGCCGACAGCCCCGCGCTGAGCACACGCCTGGCCCTTCGCGACCTTTGGGTCGAACACATTTTCTGGATCAGAAACTACGCGCTGGCCAATCAATCCGCCGACCAGAAGCAAGCCAAAGTGGCGGCGGACCAGGTGGTCGACAACGCCACCAAAATCGCCAACAGCATCGCCCCGCTCTACGGCCAACCGGCAGCCGATCAGTTGCTCAAGCTGCTTGCCGGTCATTGGGGCGCGGTGAAACACTACAGCGATGCCACCGTCGCGAAAGACGCAAAAGGCAAGCAGGCTGCCGTCACCGAGTTGACCGGCAATGCCAAGGCGATTGCGGCTTTCCTGGCCACCGCCAACCCCAATCTGCCTGAAGCCACGCTGGTCAACATGTTGTCGGCCCATGGCGGTCACCACGTCGCCCAGATCGATGAATTCTCGGCACACGATTACACCGGCGAAGCCCGCACCTGGGCGATGATGCGCACGCACATCCTGGCCCTGGCCGACGCCTTGACCGGCGCGCTGGTCAAGCAATTCCCGGACAAGTTCTGATATCGCGCGAGGGCACACCATGCTGGAAGGACTGGGCCGAACACAGCAGGACCTGCTCAACGCACTGCTGCACCATGGGGGCGGCATGAGCATTGACGAGTTGGCTGAGCACCTGGCAGTCACGCGCACGGCGATCCGCCAACACCTGGCGGCGCTGGAGCGTGACGCTCTGGTGCTGCGCGGCGACACCCGGCCGACGGGCCGTCGCCCCGAGCAGTTGTATCAGCTCACCGACCACGCGCGGGAGCAGTTCCCTCGCCATTATCAGCTACTGGCCAGCGTATTGATTGATGAAGTCGCCGCCATCATCGGCCCTGAAGCCCTGGCCTCGCTGATGCGCAGCATGGGCCGCAAGCTG
Organism: Pseudomonas jessenii; assembly: GCF_002236115.1. Classification (GTDB taxonomy): domain Bacteria; phylum Pseudomonadota; class Gammaproteobacteria; order Pseudomonadales; family Pseudomonadaceae; genus Aquipseudomonas; species Aquipseudomonas jessenii. Next base: position 145,417 of record NZ_NIWT01000009.1, read on the forward strand.
GCTTCGGACCGCGAACAACAAGTCGTGGATGAAGCCAGGATCGTGCAGCACATGAACCAGGCGGGCTACGAAGCCGAGGTGTTTTTTCGCTCAGGCGGCACCCCGGAAATCGTCGCGCATAACTGCGTGTTCCATCGCTTGGCCGCTGCCCACCCGGTGGTCTGCGAACTGGACCTGGCCTTGATTGGCGCGTTGGGCGGCGGTGAAGTCGAGCACAGTGAATGTATGGTGCGCGGCGGGCATGTCTGTCGCTTCAGGCTGCGTCCGAGCGAAACCCCGGACGTCCCGACAGAGCCTGCTTCAGGCAATACCGATCAGCCAGCCTAGCGCTGGCGTGACAACCGTTGCTGCCGGTTTCCGACGACCTGACACCCTTCGTCGGACTCATGGCTTCGCCCGCAAATAGACAGGTGCCCGCCGTGAACCTTGTTTCAAGGCACCAGTCATAGCCCAGCGTTTTTCCCCACTTTCTTCGTTGTCATCTCATCAGAGTTGTCCGTCCATGCGCCAAACTGTCGTTGCCTTGCGCTTATCTTCGCTGTGCCTGTTTTCCCTGCTCCCTGTTTTTGCAAGCCCCGCCCACGCCGATGGGCAACGGCAACTGGTAGACGCCATCAACGACTATCGCGCCCATCCGCAACGCTGCGACCGGCGGCCGACGCAACGCTTATCACCCCTGACGCTCAAGTCGAACCTGGCCCTGCCCGTTGGCTATGGCGGTGGGTTGCGGGACCGGTTAAAGGCTTCCGGCTATCAGGCCACCATGGTGCGGTCCATCCGCGTGGTGGGTGCACGGGATGCCGAAGAAGCCTTCGATATGTTCCAGGACGAGCACTGCGCGGCACTGCTCGACAATCAATACGCCGACATCGGCGTCAGCCGCGCCGGAAGTGAGTGGCAAGTGGTGCTGGCACGGCCGGTGCTCGACGGGAAAACCGGCGATCCACGCAGCGCCGCTCAGGCGTTGCTGGCGCAGGTAAACGCAGCCCGGGCCAAACCGCGACTGTGTGGTCGCCAGCGTTTCGCCGCCGCACGGCCGCTGTCCTGGAGTGCAGCCTTGGGCTCCGCAGCACAAAGCCACAGCAAGGATATGGCCTACAGCAACTATTTCGCCCACCAGGACGCCGACGGTGACATGCCCTCCGACCGCGCCAGGGCCGCTGGCTACCGTGGCCGGCAGATTGGTGAAAACATCGCCGCCGGGCAAGGTTCACCCAGCAAGGCCATGGCCGGCTGGCTCGCCAGCCCAGGGCACTGCGCCAACCTGATGAACCCGATGTTCACCCAGGTCGGTGCCGCTTACGCCGCCAACGCGCGCAGCGACAACGGTGTTTACTGGACGATGCTGTTTGGCGCGCCTTGAGCCGCGGACCGGACCCACCTTGCGGGCATTAAAAAGCCCGCACTGAGCGGGCTTTGTGGGTGAATGTAACAAGTAGGTGGCCGGTGCTGGTCTCCGGCTTACAAGGTTTATCAGGCCTCCCACAAAAGAGTCGTGAAACTGTAATGGAACTCTTCTGCTTCACACGGCATAAGGGCTGGATCCCAGCGCGGGGATCTTTCTAACCGTGTACCCTTCGGAACGCGCCCCACGTCTCCTTGCTATCCTTTTGCGCATCAGTCTGCGTCTTCACCTACAGTTTTGAGGATAGCAAAACAGACACATTTGCCAACCGGGCTTTTAGACCGATTTCGACCAGCAGAAAACATGGCAGGACGGAAAAATACTATCGATCCACGGATGACTTTACATGGATGAGTTTCACCACGGCAGTTGCCTCTGCGGCGCCGTCAAATATCGCTTGTCGACCAAGCTGAAAGCCGTCACCCATTGCCATTGCAGCCAATGCCGAAAGGGCCATGGGGCTGCATTTGCAACCTATGCCAGCGCACCCGCCTCGGCGCTTGGCATCATGACCGGTGCAGATTCGCTGAAGGCGTATGAATCGTCCAGGGGTGTCACGCGGCAGTTCTGTTCTCACTGCGGATCTTCACTGTTCTGGTCTGACTCGACAGGAGCGTTTTCCGAGTGGATTTCGATTGCCCTCGGTACGCTGGATACGCCGTTCCGACCAAACAAGCAAAAACATGTTTTTGTCAGCTCGAAAGCGGATTGGTACGACATCAACGATCAGCATCCACGAACGGACTGAGTGACTGGAGCGAGCTTGCTCGCGATGAGGTCAGCACATTCAACATTGATATCGACTGACCCACCGCTATCGCGAGCAAGCTCGCTCCCACAGTGATTTCGGTTGCTCGCAGATTTTGCGTACATCCACTAACCCTGTGGGAGCGAGCTTGCTCGCGATGGCGTCAAATCAGCCAACATTGATGTTGCCTGACACTCTGCATTCGCGAGCAGGCTCGCTCCCACACAGGTTGCACTTGGCAACCCGGCCACACTCATGCAGGCCGGCGCACCACCCTCACCTTGCCGCTATCGCCGCCACCGCAGAACAACCGCTCGCCACCATCGGACTCCAGCCCCGACACGCCCACGCCTTCGGGCATTTTCAGGCTCTGCAGCACTTCGCCCGTTTGCGGATCGATCCGGCGCAGTTCGCTTTCATCGCCTTCCCACGTACCGTGCCACAGCGCGCCGTCCACCCAGGTCACGCCGGTGACGAAACGGTTGGATTCGATGGTGCGCAGGATCTTGCCGTTCTCGGGGTCGATCTGGTGAATCTTGCGTTCGCGGTACTGGCCCACCCACAACGTCCCTTCGGCCCAGGTCAGCCCCGAATCGGCGCCTGCACCGGGAGCAGGAATCGTCGAGAGGATGCGACCGGTGCGGGGGTCGATCTTGTGGATGCGGTCTTCGGCGATCTGGAACAGGTGCTCCCCGTCAAACGCGGTGCCGGCATGGGCAGCGACATCGATCGAGCTCAGCAACTTGCCGCTTTCCGGGTCCAGGGCGTTGATTTTGCTGTTGCATGCGAACCAGACCTTTTCGCCGTCCCAGGTGACGCCGCACACGTGGTCGACATCGGCAAACGGGCCATATTCACGAATGATTTCAGCAGTTGCGTGTTTCATCTGGCATTCCTCGATGGGGTTGGTGCCGTTCATCCTAGCCACCGGGCAGCGGTGCCGGGAGTAACAAGGTCGTCGCGAATCCCGGCACGGGCGGCGTCATCCAGCGCCGCGCGCGACCACGGCCAAACCACTGCACCTTGCCCTGCTCCGTCAGCTTATCGAGCGCCCGTTGCACCGTGCGCTGGCTGGTACCCAGCGCCAGTGCCAGGGCGGAACTGGACCACGACTCGCCATCGGCGAGGCAGGCAAACACCGCGGCAAATTTTTCCTCGACCGGTTGCGCCAGCGTCACCACCTGCGTACACACCGGCGATTGCAGGGCATAACCGCGCGCTGTCGCGATGACGCCGGCCAACGGCTTGAGTGCTTTACGCAGCCTGCCGATTTCCACACGAAGCCGGGCGCGATGGGATTCATCCGAAAGCTTCAGACGGAACGCCCGGGCGATCAACACTTCCCGCTCAACGTCGGCAGGCCACGCCTCGGCCAACACACGGGCGAGCACGAACAGGATCGGCCGCGTCGCGAGCGACACCGACATGCCACAACCGCGCACAACGTACCGGCAGGCATCCACCACCAGTGACGTTGAACAGAACAACGCTTCAACATCATCGAGCAACAGCGGCCGTACTTCACCCTGGGCAATCAGGCGTGCCGCGGGGGCATCGAGCAGATACACAGCGTGTTGGACCTCAGCCATCAGGGCGGCAATCCCGGCTTGACCGGCAGCCTGCCCGGCCCTGTTCAACGCCTCCCGCGCCGCGTGCGATTGCAGGCGCCGAATGGCAATCCCCGCCAGCACCAGTTCATGGGTTGCCCGCAAGGCCGGTGGCAATGGGCCGGGGTCGAGTCCGGCCAGCAACTGCTGTGCCTCATCGAGCTGACCGATCAGCAGCAGACGGCGGATTTGCAGATAACGCGCATGGGCGGCATTGACCCGGTCACCGTGGTGTTCAAGGGTGACCCGCGCCGTTTCGAGCGCCTTGACCGGCCACCCGAGCTCCCGCGAAGCCAGGGCGATTTCGGCCTCAGCCACCACACAGCGCGCCCGGGCCAGCACTTCCTTGGGCGCAAAGGCCCGTTGCGCCCGCTTGACCAGCGCCCTGGCCCGCACCAGATCGCCCAGTTGCGCCATGGCGATACCGCGCAGGGCCAGGGCCGGCGCATCGTCGCGCAAGGCCACGCGGTCCAGTGCGCCCAGCGGATTGCCCGCCGCCAGCGCCTGTGCAGCTGCCGTGATCATCGAGTCCATCGAAATCCCGCCACGCTTGTCACTCCCATCATTCGATACCCGGGTTTAGTCTAAATCACGACCTTTCACCAGGAGCGTACAACGATGAACACCCACAAAACCGCGACCCGGGAACAGTGGCTGGCGGCACGTTTGCAACTGCTTGAAGCGGAAAAGGCGCTGACCCGACGCAGCGATGATGTGGCCAGGCAACGCCAGGCATTGCCATGGTTTCGCCTCGACAAGACGTACCGCTTCAATACCGACAACGGCAGCGCCACTCTGGCCGAACTCTTTCAAGGGCGCTCGCAACTGCTGGTCTACCACTTCATGTTCGGCCCCGACTACACGGCCGGCTGCCCTTCCTGCTCAGCCATCGCCGATGGCTTCGACCCCGTCGTCGTCCACCTGGCGAACCACGACGTGACCCTGATGGCGATATCCCGCGCACCCTTGGCGAAACTGCAGGCCTACAAGCGCCGAATGGGCTGGACCTTCCCCTGGGCCTCGGCCGCCGATAGCGACTTCACCGCCGACTTCAATGTCTACTTCACCGAAGCGCAGCAGCGCGAAGGCTTGATCGAATACAACTACCAGCGCGGCGGCCATGCCATGGACGCCAGCCAGATCCCGGAACCGGTGAAACAATTCGCCGCGACCTGTGGCACCGATGCGCCGACCTATACCCGCGACAGGCCGGGGTTGAGTACGTTTGTGCTGGAGGACGGCGAGATTTATCACACCTACTCCACCTACGCGCGGGGCCTGGACGGATTGTGGAGCATGTACCAATGGCTCGACCGCGCGCCCAAGGGCCGCAATGAAACGGGGCCCTGGTGGCGCCGGCATGATGAGTACCGGTGAGCGCCAGCGTTGTCACTGACCACCGATGAAAACGTCCGCCAGTTTGTCCATTAGCACGAGCTTGGTCTGTGAGATCCAGCGCCGGGTCGCCCATTGCTGCCATTCCTCGGCACGGTTAAGCGTGTATCGCGGCACGAAGTCGCCGAGGAAGCGGCCGAGGTTGTGCAGCGTCACTTCATGGTCGGTGTTGGCCATTTGCTCGAGCAAATCCCTCATGGCCACTTCGAATTCGGGCGGCCACTGTTCGCCGGCCAACACCTGCTCGACCGTAGAATGTCGATCAAGGCCAAGCGAATTGCACACTGGCATTGGCATTTCCCCCGGTACGGCGTTGTGGATGAGTCAACCAAAGATGCTGCACAGCTCAATGCTGCGCAACCACTTCACTTGACGAGCCCCGGAATGACGATCGCTTCCCGAGACCAATGAAAGGTGTTCGCCGAGCTCCGTCTGCCCGTGCGAATGTTGTCGGTACATCACCAGCACCGCATCGCCCACGTCGGTATTGATCAGTTCGTTCCAACTGAACAACGCGACATAGCCGTCACTGGCACGCGCCACCACATAGGCGCGTTTCCAGCCTTTAGGGTCATCACTCTTCAACCCGGCCTTGAGGACAATTTCCCGCAGCAGCACCCCGCGATAGCCCTTTTTCTGTGCTTTTTGCGCATTGCCCTCGCAGGTATTGCTGGTCAGTCGCACCCAGTCATAGCCCGGCATGGCTTGCAGGTCGGCCACGCTCAGGCACAGCGGGATCTGCACTTGCCCGACCACCTCCAGAGTCTGCTCAGCCACATTGATGGCCGGGCGTGAAAACAACACGGGTTTGGCGCTGGGGCGAACAAGGCTTTGCACAGTCGAAAAAATTGAACGCATGGCGATGCTCCTGTCGTGGTTGACCAATCACTGGGGTCCCGGACTGGGCGATGGCAGTCCGGGACCGCTCCGCCGTGCTTAAAGCAGCGGCAGGCTGTAGCTGAGGATCAGGCGATTTTCATCCAGGTCGCTGCTGGCATTGCCACGCAAGCTGGCGTTACGCCAGGAAATGCCCACCCCCTTGAGTGGACCGCTTTGCAGTGCATAGTCGATCCGCAGGTCGCGCTCCCACTCTTTGCGATCACCGGCGGCGGAGTCGATGTTGTCGCCACTGAGATAAGTGACCACTGTCTTGAGACCCGGCACGCCAAGCGCCACGAAGTCATACCCGTACTCGGCCAGCCAGGTGCGCTCACCGGCGCTGAGGAACTTGCCGATCTGCCGGTCCGTGATCAGGTACGCAGTGGCTCCGTCGCCCTGGTTGACGAACGGGAACGCGCTGTCGCCGGAGACTTGCTGGTAGCCCGCGCTAAATGCATGGCCACTCAGGCTGTAGGTGAACAGGGCACTCCAGGTGTTGTTGTCCACTTCACCGGCGTGTGTGTCGCCCGCTTTCCAGAAACCGCTGCTCTTGTAGCCCTGGGCCCGTCCGGCCGCGTTGCCGTTCTTGCCATCGGCGCTGCTGTTGAAATAGCGCAGGTCAGTCTTCAGCGCGCCGGGGCCGATGGCCATTGTGTGGATCAGGCCGAGGAAGTGCTGTTGGTAGAAATCTTCGAGGCTGCCGTAGTAGTACTGGGCGGTCAGGTTCTTGGTGATCTTGTAGTCGCCGCCGGCGAAGACGAAGGTGTCCGAGTCGGCCAGCGCGGTGCTGGCCGGAGTACCGGCGGGACGCGTCGCACCGCCGATGCGCAGATCGATATCGTCGGTGGAACTGCGGGTCTTGGTGCTTTGCAGTTGGCCGGCAGTGAGGGTCAGGCCGTCAATTTCACTTGAAGTGATCTGCCCGCCTTCGAAGGTTTGCGGCAGCAGGCGACCGTCGTTGAAGTTGATCACCGGCAGCTTGGGCTGCAGGGTGCCCAGGCGTGCTTCGGTCTTGGAAATGCGCACTTTGCCGGTCACACCGCCCTTGGAATATTCATCGACTGCATGGCCGTCACTGTCCGTGGGAAACAGCGCCCCCGGCGTGCGGTCGATACCGGCCTTGCCCACGCGACCGCCGCTGTCGAGCTTCAGCCCCATCATGGCGATAGCGTCCAGGCCAAAGCCGACGGTGCCTTGGGTGAATCCGGAGATCACGTTGAGTTGCAGCCCCTGCCCCCACTCCTTGGCCTGGCTGGTGTAGGCGGCATTACCCACCTTGCCCTGGCTTTCCCGGTTGTCCGAATTGAAATAGAAATTGCGCAGGTTCAGCGAGGCCTTGCTGTCATCGATAAAACCGGCGGCGATGGCCTGGTGGGTCAAGCCACCCAGGGTGATGGCCAGGGCCAGGGGTTGCAGCTTCATTGTGTTTACTCCGGTGCGGGTCTCTTGTTTTTTTGGTGTCCAGGGTCCGGGTTTGCCTGAGCTCTGGCGGGCGGCTTTCGCTATATATTTTTGTATACAGCGATAGGCGCAGCGAGAGCCTGGAAACAGTCTGGTCGGGCGGCATCTTTCAAGATCATGACTTTGAAGTCAAATTAATTTCGACAGAGTATGCAGCTGCTCAAGGTGGCGATCGAATCACTGAGCGCTACCGAGGTGTCACAACCAAAAACTACTACCGGCACGGTTTTCTGAGGTAACCGCGAGCGTTTTTTTGCATGTGCGAATTTGAAAAACAACCAACTTTTGTTTTCCAAGTTACGGTCAAATACAGACTCAATAATCGGGAATGTGGAGCTCGCGCAATTTACAGTCTGGAAAGTTAAATCGGGAAAGTATTCTGTAGGAATCATCTCTCTTGAAAAAAAGAAAATTTACTTGAAATGTAGGACGAAGCTGACTTAACAAACGATCTACGTACTTTAAAATTCTTTCGTACAGAGCCTGACCTGTGTAGAAGGGCTCACATCAACTTCTGACCCCCTACATCTGCAGGATGGTACTTAGCTTGCTGCGTGGCAGTATAAATAGACCTATGACTACATGTTGTCTTGCCATCGGTATTTATGGCTTATTAATGCAACATCAGCCTGCTCGCCTTCTACTTGGACTTACAATAAAAGTCTCGGATCGGCAAGAAACGCTCATCTGTATCCGGAGCCAAGTGTGCCAACATTATAATTCCTATGGGTATTGACGATCGATCGAATAGGAGTATCAGGGCCTCTTGATGTAAAACAGGCTTTGGGCAAGTCAGGTGCCGGTTTTCGGCACTGGCGTCGTAACAGGAAACACGGACCGCGTTCGGTGCCTAGAGCAGAAGAATCAAAAGTAGAGCATGAAGCTATATTTTTAATAATACAAAACCTATTAGTAGGCATTATATTATTACGACAAAAACTCAAATCTGCCTCGGACAATTTATTTTGGACATAGATGATATCGTGGAAATTACTATTTCTCTCGGAATTGCTTTATTCCTTTCACTCACCGCAAAGGGGTGCGCATCATTTACAAATGCAAAACTCGGTCGAAACATTATCCAACGCGAGCACATACAGACCGTAATTTTACCAGTTGTAATTTCAACCATAATTTATTTTATTCCAAGATTGATGGTTCTTCTAGGCTTTCATCAACCATGAAAACTCATTTCTAATATACAACAAAAAACCTGTTGCAATGCAGTGGCAACTAGAGAAATTGTGCGTTTCAGGCACACTCCGATCCCAGTATTTACTGACGTGAATAGTAAAAAATTTTTTAACAAATGGAGGTTGAATACTACACAAATAGAACGCTGACGATCATTAACGCCTAAAAAGGAATATTTAGTCATGAGAAAGTTATCCAATATTGAAATATCTCAAGTTTCAGGCGCCAGCAATGGTAGCACTTTTGCAACTAGCGTAGGAGGTACTTTGGGTACTGCGGCAGGTGCTGCTATAGGGACTCGACTTGGGCATCCACTCGCGGGTGCGGCAATTGGGGGCGGGTTGGGAAGCATGGCAGGAGAAGGAATTTATAATGCAGGAAGAGATGCCGCTAACGCGTGGAAACCAGGTACCTTTCCAGGTGGCTTTGAGGGATCTTCTTTTTTCCCTCAGACGCCCTCTAGTACTCCCAGTTAAATAACCGGGGTTCTACTGGACGTACCTTAGTTCAGTGCGAGTACGCCCAGTAGATTTAAAATTATAACAGAGCATCGTAGCGTGATTGACCCCATGAATAGTGATACCTTGAAAAAACTTAAGCTAAGAGACCAATTATCAAAAGACCACCTTAAATTACTTTCATTAATTGAAAAAACCGTATTGGCTTACACACTGATGAGTTTAGTTTTTATTTTTATGAACAAAATAGGACTAACAGAAGCATACCGAAGTAGCAACGCCATAGCCGGAACTATAGGTTATTTAGCTATGACAATCAAACTAATGTATTATGACGAAGCGCTTTCTGAATTAAGAACCCACATCGATATAAGCCAAGAAACATTGAAGAGCGCAATGCTCACCATCGATTATTCAGAAAAAAAAGATGGGGTATACTACCCAAAAAAAAGAATGTTTAGCATTTTTTACTTCTGCAAATCTGAGCTTATCATTCACACAATCAAGGATAAAAACACTATATTGACGGGACCATACACCAAGCTACTGAAGCTTTCAAATATAATAGAGCGGGATGTGTATAGCTGAGTATTAAACAAAGCACATGGTGCACAACTCCCTCTGCGAAAAAATCCTGAGCCGGCTAACAGCAATGATACCGGCTCAAATCTAACGATCAAACTTTTGACGAATTTTAATAGCAACCAAGTATCTTTGTTACTTACCAGAAGTAAGATCAGGCCCTGAGGAAAAATCTGCGTACAGTATATGAATTGGTACATAGTGCCCGGGGGATAAGCTCAAATTCAACGCCGCCCTTAGAGTCAGCCCTTTCAAGGGCTTCGTTTAGAATCTCCTAAAACTCCAGTCAGGGTGACGAAAACGATGTGGGCAGAAGTTCTAGCGCGGTTTGAAAAAAAGACACCGGCCAGTGTCATGGCCAAGTTGATACTGGAGCAGGCTGTTCCTGCCGAATGGGTTGATCAGGTGTTTGAAGAACACCGTCAACGCCAATACCCGCGTGAGCTTTTGTTTTCGACCATCGTTGAGCTGATGTCCCTTGTTCCATTGGGTTTGCGCCCTTCCTTGCATGCCGCTGCCCGCCAGATGGATGACCTACCGGTTACCTTGGCGGCGCTCTATGACAAGGTCAGTCGCACAGAGCCTGCATTGCTGCGGGCGTTGGTCACAGGAAGCGCTGAGCGTCTGACCCCGACGATAGAGGCGTTGGGTTGTCCCGCCATTTTGCCCGGCTGGCAATTGCGCATTGTCGACGGTAACCACCTGCCTTCTACCGAAAAACGCTTGGGGGCTTTGCGGCGGGAACGAGGTGCGGCCCAGCCAGGGTTTTCAGTCGTGGTCTACGACCCGGACCTGGATCAGATCGTCGACTTGCAGCCTTGCGAGGATGCCTACGCGAGTGAACGCGTCAGCGTGCTGCCGTTGTTGGCCCGCGCCACTAAGGGCCAGCTGTGGATGGCCGATCGGCTGTATTGCACGCTGCCCGTTATGCAAGCCCGCGAAGAAACGCAGGCTTCGTTGACCCCCCTTCATCGGGATGACTCAGACAACCTTTTCGCTCAAGTCTGGGGAGAAAAGTCTATGTTGCTGGCTGCGCCTCACCACCGCATTGCATTGGGTAGTTGGTCGACTTCGCCTAACGGCGGCCTGGAAGGTTGCGACTTCGACCCGTCAAATCCGAATTTTGAGGAGTTTCCGACAGCAAAACATGTGAGCTTTTTTGCGGTGCATTTGAAACCCGGCGATTTACTCTTTTTACCTGAAGGCTGGTTTCACCAAGTAAGGTCGTTGACTTCGTCCCTCTCGATAAACTTCTGGGTAAATTCGGTGCGTGAGAAAATCGATAGCAATTGAGCATTTCAAGCACTGGACACCATGAACCTTCCCAAGGTCAACGCCGCACCTAATCAAGTCGGCGGAATCGTCGCCAGCATACCGATCAGGATGGTCAACAGCAGAAAACCACCGAGAAAAATCGTCATCTTGGCCATGGGGCCTCCCACACTATGAATTGGCGGTACAGGGGTGGCGTGTGCTGCCCGAGCGGCGTACCGAAGACTTATTGTGGGCTGGCGGCTGTATCCGTTACAGAGGCAGATTGCGCTGAAAAATACGGATCAGATCCACTTTCAGGTTGTGCTTTCGGGGGGTTTCCCGGAAGGAGTTTGCGGGCGATGTCCACGAAAGGCGTGACGATCAACCCCTGCAGCGTCAGGTAACGCTCGTGATCCTGTTCACCGGTGCCGAAGTGAATGGCCTCGGGTGTGGACCGGGTGACGTAGAGCGTGCCGAACATCCAGTCCCACAGTGACAGATTGATGCCGAAGTTCTTGTTGAAGTGTCGCGGTGCATCGCTGTGATGAATCTGGTGTTGCGCCGGGCTGCTCAGCACCCGTTCCAGCACCGGCCCGAAGGAAAACCAGACATGGCTGTGACGCAGGTTGGCCGCCAGGCCATTGAAGATGAACACCATGTAAGTCACGCCAAACAAGGTATAGCGGCTGATCTCCCCGCCGCAGGCGTACCAGAAGACCCCGGCAAATGCGCCGACGCAGATGATATCCGTGAGCTTTTCGACCACCTCTTCCAGAAAGTGCACGCGGCTGGCCGTCGCCGGCACCAGCACGGGCGCCGAATGATGGACTTTGTGGAAGGCCCACAGATACCGCGAATGGAAAGCGCGATGGCCCCAGTAATGGCTGAAATCCTTGACCAGAAATACGCCCAGCCCATAGAGCAGGGTCAGCGCCAGGTTCTCTTCCACTTGCGTACGCGCGCCCCACAGCTGGGTGAAGAACGCGATGTAGTCCGCTGAACGCAAGACGTACGGATCGACCAGGCCGACGATGGGCAGCACCAGGGCAACCTTGAGGATGGCGAGTACGAAGTAGTAGCGGTAGTCGAGCAGCGCCGAGCGATGCAGGTACACCCGGTAGCCGCCGATGAACTGCCCGAATGAGCGCGCGTCGGTCAAGCCCCGGGATTTGCGGTAGCGGAACAGGCAATAGGCGACGCTGTAAGACATGCAGAGAAAGGCTAGACCGAGTCTGCCGTTGAAGTCGAAAATGCCCAGGAACTGCCGGGTGACCGGCTCGAATACCCACTGGGATAAATGAAGATGGATTGCGGCGAGAACATCCATACCGGGCTGCCCGACGTAAATGGAAGAGCAATTGTAAATGAGAACGAGTCTTTAGTGTGTTGAATGATGCCCGGTTTTTATCCACCCAGCGCAATGATTGCAAGGATCAGCACGCCCCCCGTGGCGGCCATGATCACCCCACCCTGCCATTGCGTGGCGCCAGCGTATCTGGCGAGCAGCCAGCCTGCGATGAACAGCACCACAAGCCCGATCAGGTTGGACAGGCGGATGGCGAGCGCCGTTTGATCGAGCAGTATGAACGGCACCACCAACGGAAATGTCGAGCACACGACCAACAGGAAAACACCGAGGGCGCCCCTGAAGTCGCTCCAGCCGAGGCCGGCCCTGATCGGCAAGGGGGGCTGCTCGAGCAGCCGACGGCGCAACAACTCCAGGCCCTCACTGCCGGCCGCCGTCGCGAACTGCAACGGCAACACTTGCGCAACGAGCGCCTGACCGACCGCGGCGTCCGTGCCATTACGCAAGGCCATGTACAGCTTGATCCTGCGCGTGCGCTCGACCAGTGCGCGCAACAGGTACATGACCGCATCGGCCAGTCCCCAGGCGAGATTGCAGCCGAGCGCGGCAATCATCATCGTGCGTTCGGCGGCCTGGTCTGCCGTGGCCACGCTGATGGTGCCGGTGAACGTCATGGCCATCAGCAGGCCGAAGATCACCTCGGTAATGCGCTCGACAGGGTCAAGTACAGGCGCCCTCTCGAATTGAGCATTGGTTGGCATGAACTCACCTCGTCGGTCAGGTACCGGTTGTTCCGGCTGGATATCCGCATCCCCGTCAAGTGTAGATTGAACGGCTACACTCAGGCGCACACGCTATCTGCTTCAAGAGGACTGGTTCATGCTTGAATACTTCGCCCTGGGCGTACTGATATTTGTAGGACTCTTCTTGTTCTACGGGATCATCCTGCTCCACGACATCCCCTATGAAATTGCCGTCCACCGCAACCACCCTCACCAGGATGCGATCCACGCCACCGGCTGGGTCAGCCTCTTCACCTTGCACGCACTCTGGCCGTTCCTTTGGATCTGGGCGATGGCCTATCGGGAGGACCGGGGCTGGGGTTTCAGTGACGGACATTCACCCAAAAGTCATGTGGTTCACCTCGAACAACAGGTCGCCGAGCTGCAAGGCCGGATCGAGCGCCTGGAGTCAGCGATGGGTACGGCACAGAATCGTGTGCCAACGGACAATCTCGGCGAGGGCATTTGAGCCATGGATCTCTTACTCATTCTGACGTATGCCGCTCTCTGCGTAGCCATCTTCAAGATCTTCCGCATCCCCCTGAACAAATGGACGGTGCCCACGGCGGTGCTGGGCGGGATCGTGATTATCGGCACGCTGATTTTCACGATGAACTACAACCACCCCTACTCCGAGGTGGCGCGTTCCTATTTCGTATCGGTTCCGGTGATACCCGTGGTCAGCGGCCAGGTGATCGATGTATCGGTGAAGACCAACCAGCCCCTGGAAAAAGGCGATGTGCTGTTTCGCATCGACCCTGCACCTTTCGAATACCGGGTGAAATCCCTCAAGGCACAGCTGATTGCCGCCCAGGCCGATCGCGCCCGGATCACCGAGTTGATCAAGCGTAACTTCAGTACCCAACGGGAACTGGATATGGTGGTCGCTCGCAGTGACGACCTGAAGGCACAACTGGACAACGCGCAGTACGAACTCGACAACACCACCGTCCGTGCGCCGAGCAAAGGCTTCGTCACCCATGTTTCACTGCGTCCGGGCATGATGGCGACCAAGTTGCCGCTGCGCCCTTCGATGGTCTTCATTCCCGCCGAAGGGCATTACTTCTCCGCGTGGATGCGCCAGAACAGCCTGTTGCGCCTGACCGAGGGCGACGAGGCCGAGATCGCTTTCGACGGCATTCCAGGCAAGGTTTTCGAAGGCAAGGTCAAGACCGTCGTTTCGGTCATCGCCGAAGGCCAGATCCAACCGTCGGGCACACTGATCAGCTTCACCGGTTCACCGCCGGCCGGCCGGGTTCCGGTGATCATTGAGATCACCGATCCCGACTATGCCCAGTACGCCGACCAGATGCCCGGCGGCGCCTACGGCCAGGCGGCGTTGTACAGCCAGCATTTCCACCACATCGCGATGATGCGCAAAATCCTTCTGCGCATGGCGGCATGGATGAATTACATCTTTCCGTTCCACTAACCTGGCAGCACCGGCAACTGGCTCAATCCTTGAATGGGGCCAGTTGCCGGCTCAGCGAACCGGCCTGATCGCGTTGTTATTGCAGCGACTGATCGAGCAGGCTGAGGGTCAGAGGGAAAAGGCCAGACAGTGGATCGCACCATTGTGGTACTGGAAGAATCGACAAGGAGGAGCGAAGCAGCGAGGGTCGGCGCTAAATAATCCAATACAGCAGCAGGCGAGAAGCAATCCAGTGAGACGCCTGGATCACCCCCCATGCCAGCAGGGCACACATCAACAGGTAGCCCGCGAGGAACCTGAACATCGCGTCCCTTTCCACGCAACCCTCCCGGCTTTACAGCCCTACAGGGCGTTCAATGCGAATGCGTAACCCATACTACGCCCGCCTCGCCCTTTAAGGTTTCGATTGCCAGAATGGTTTGCAGTTCCACCGGCTGGGTGATTGCACAGACTTGCCCACCGTTTTTCCAGTCATCCCATTTCCCTGCATCAATCGGCCAGAGGCGTGTCAGTGGTTGTCCTCTATGGTATCTGTTGGAGGTAGCTCCACTCATTTCACCTTCAGACGAGGATGAATCATGCGGATGTGGATGGAGGGCACGGCACGGCCCATCAGCCAATTGATGATGGCAGCGGGTATTAGCCTTATCGCAATCGTCACTAATGGGCAGGTTCAAGCCACACCTCAAGCCACTCAAGAGATAAAGGGCTTGCTGGACTTTGTCGAACACAGTGAGTGTCAGTTTGTGCGCAACGGGAGCGAATACCCAGGTCCCCGCGCTCGGGCGCATCTGGAGAAGAAACTGAATTATCTCGAAGGCAAGAACATGGTGAACAGCGCAGAAGACTTCATCGATCTTGCTGCCACTAAAAGCAGTATGAGTGACCGCGTCTATGAGGTGCGATGTTCAGAAGGCGTAGAACCGGCAAGCACCTGGTTGAAGAGGGAACTACAGAGGCAACGGCAACTTCATTGATTTTTTCTCAAGTCCGGTACCAGTCAGGATGGTGTTGGGATTTTTTTCAACACAATAGGCTGACATAGCCAGGCGGAGCAGCCCGAGGGGCTTTCGACCCAAACGGTCATTCTCTAACGTGTTAACCGCCAGCAGGTTACCGAGAACTGCGGCAACGTCGTGTGCTGGGTGACGCCCGTGTCACCATCGATGGAGCGGTGATGAGACGAACGTCCGTTTCCGGAAAATAAAACGAAAACGATTTATGAAAACGGTCTCCGAATCTATCGAAGCCCAAGGACCGATAGAACAACCAGGACGATCACAACTGCCCCGACGATGTAGACAATACTGTTCATGGGATCTATCTCTCAAACTGAACGGGATTACTTCACCACGATAGACCCCATTCGCTCGCAATTCCGTTCGGCAGCACACATAGCTCTGCTCTTCATTCATTGTCGGCTGACTTCATGTCAATACAGAGGTCCGAGCAGGTTCAGGCGTTGGGGCTGGGGCGTGGCCGGCAAGGCGACATTCGGTCCAGGGTTTCTGGTTGGGTTGGTCGGGATGTGTTTGGTGTCGGTGCGCTGCCGCACTGAGGATGGGGGTCATGCTTTCAGCGGTTGTTGGTATTTTGATCGCGGCAATGAAGTTCATTCACTAAAAAATCTGCAACGCTAGATCTATTCTGGACCACCTCTCTTACGACAGGTGTTTTTTCATGCACGCTATTTTGTGACAACCCCGGCCGAAGCACACCCAATTTTTTGGGGCAACTGACCACGCTTTGATTTTAGCTCTGCTTGAACAGCCTGTGACAAATTGCTCCATAGGGTCAGACCCGAGCGTTCTTCAATCTCCTCTACCGTTACTTGGTAGTCACAGAAGCTCGCGGATCGTGGGGTGGTTTGCTCCATGATGAACGCCGCATAGAGGCCGTCGGCAGGAGTGCTGCCAGTGAAGATCACCTTCCAGTAGCCACTGGGGATCGTATGGATCTTGTTTGTGCCTGGTAGTGAACCGATGTTCTTTTCGTAGAGAGGACCTGTGGCCACATACACTGCGTCGACGTTTGGCTCCTTGCTCAGGTTGCGTTCTTGATCCTCTAAGCGAGCCCATGCGCCTTGGTTCAAGTCGGCTTTTTGCGGTGTGATGTTGGTGAGATAATTCAGGGACTGCCAATCGGATACGCCGCCCATGGAAGCAAGATTTGCTTGGTGCCCACGGTCGATTTTCAGGGCGACGCTGGCTCCGTTGTAGTCGACTGGGTTTAGTGTTTCGCCGGCGGGAACGTCGGGGTCGGTTTTCCAGTTTCGGGGGCGTCCGCTAGCTGGCGTTTCCTTTGTGATCTTGTATGCG
Source organism: Pseudomonas jessenii (assembly GCF_002236115.1). GTDB lineage: Bacteria > Pseudomonadota > Gammaproteobacteria > Pseudomonadales > Pseudomonadaceae > Aquipseudomonas > Aquipseudomonas jessenii. Next base: position 162,238 of record NZ_NIWT01000009.1, read on the forward strand.
ACCCAGTTGGCAAATTTTGTTGAGCCGTTGTTGTTTAGGGTGTAGGCCTGACGGTTGAGGGTGACTTCACTGCCACCTGATGGGCAGCCTACGGAACAGTTATCGACGACCGAAGGCTCTGCCAGCTGGAGTTTCGCCGATCCATCTGAAACGTTCGCAGATTGAGGCGTGGTACAGGCACCTAACACAGGAAAGATAAGAACTGAGACCAGCTTTATTTTCAGCATTCCTTGCATAGAGTTTCTCCTAAAAATGATTCATCATCTTAATGATGAACTTCTGCCGAGACCATGTAGCCGTTCCACGAATGCATTTCCAAAAATGCCAACAGCTCTGGCCGACGCTAGCACGATCACAACTGCCCCGACGATGTAGACGATACTGTTCATGGGATCTATCTCTCAAACTGAACGGGATTACTTCACCACGATAGGCCACCTTCGCTCGCAATTCCGTTCAGCAGCACACATAGTTCTGCTCTTCATTCATTGTCGGCTGACTTCATGTCAATACAGAGGTCCGGGCAGGTTCAGGCGTTGGGGCTGGGGCGTGGCTGGCAAGGCGACATTCGGTCCAGGGTTTCTGGTTGGGTTGGTCGGGATGTGTTTGGTGTCGGTGCGCTGCCGCGCTTGGGAGATGACGAAATGAAGGCGGTGAAAGCACTCCGAGCCGGGCCATCGTGCAGAGTGCTGGTCACGCGTATCGGCTGAAAGGACAGCAACTGAAAAATGAGTTCCGTCGTCACGGAGAACTGATGCTGCTTTTGCTGCGCTACACTCAGGCGCTGATCACTCAAATGGCACAAACGGCCGTCTGCAACCGCCCTCACTCGGTCGACCAACAGCTATGTCGTTGGACCGCTTGCCGAGCAATCAGCTGACAATGACGCAAGAACTTATCGCCAACATGCTTGGTGTGCGTCGAGAAGGTGTCACTAAAGCCACCGGAAAATTACAGAAGCTCGGTGTGATCGAGTACAGCCGAGGGCACATCACGGTGCTGAACCGGCCGAAACTTGAGGAGCTTTGTTGCGAGTGTTATGCCGTGGTCAAGAAGGAAAGCGATCGACTTCTTCCGAGTGTTACATCTCTCTCCTGAGTCAAAGAGATGCCTGATCGTACGCTGTTGGCCGTTTCCTCCCCTTCGCGATAGGCAGCAATAGACCCGAAACGGACGTTGAGATCTGCTTGTTGTCGCTTTATGTTGTTCGTTTTCATGGAGGATTCGGACTGATGGCACGCTTGGGCTTGATACTGACACCCGGTTTTGCGGACTGGGAATACGCTTTCATTGCAGGAACCGCATCCCCGTTTTACGGGATCGACGTCAGGTTTTTCACCTCTACTACGGGGCAGTTCCGCTCGCAGGGCGGATTGGCTGTAACTGTGGATAGCAGCTTGCAACAATGCCTGGACTGGAAGCCGGACGTTGTTGTCGTCATCGGTGGAATGATCTGGGAGCGTGCAGATGCACCGGATATTCGGGACTTTCTTCATGCTAGTCGTTCAAGTGGAGCGACCATTGCCGGTATCTGTGGGGGGACGCTGGCACTTGCGAGGGCCGGGCTTCTCGACACGGTCCCTCATACTTCGAACAGCGCTGACTTCTTACAACAGAATGCCGTAGGTTATGACGGGGCCACGCTTTATCGAAGCAGTCAAGTAGCGGTGGTTGCCGACCGCATCATAACTGCTCCAGGTCCTGCTCCCGTTAGCTTTACCTGCGCAGTGTTCGAAGCTGCCGGGTTATCTTCAGAGATCATTTCGCAGTTCAGGTCAATGTTGGCAGCGGAACACGGGTGACCGCTTCGTCCTAAAAAAACAGCCGATCAGGTGATGTGTTCGAGGTCCGCTCCTGGCCGGTTTCTGCCCCTCACGGACGGCCGCTATGGTTGCGATAGCGTTCGGTCAAGGACTGCACGAGGGTGACGTAGGATTGCGTCTCGGCGTAGGGAGGCACCCCGTTGTACTGGACCACGGACGCTTCGCCGGCGTTGTAACCTGCCAACGCCAGCATCTGGTTGCCGTTAAAGCGCTTGAGCAGCCAGGCCAGGTAGCGCACGCCGCCACGAATGTTCTGTCGTGCGTCGAACGGATCGTCCACGGCGAAGCGTTCGGCGGTGGCGGGCATCAACTGCATCAGCCCCTGGGCGCCGGCTTCGGAAATGACGTTGGGGCGAAACGCCGATTCGGCATGTATCACTGCGCGGACCAGCGCCCTGTCGACACCATAATGACCCGAAGCGGCTTCGATCTCCCGCCGATAGGAATGGGTGTCCAGTCGCAGTGACGCGACCTTGAAATCCTTCGGCGCCATGCACAGATAGCAGCCCTTGATGTAATAGAGCTCAAGGACATCGACCCGTGCGGAGATCCCGACGGGGCGCCGGCTCACATATTGACGATTACCCTTGTGGATGAAAGTCCACACCCGAATCCGCACCGCGCCTGGGGTGTCGTCCCGCACAACCCGTGGTAGGGCCATTGCCTTGGCGCCGACACCGGCGCCCGCCATGCCATTGAGGCGAGTGCAGCGGGCGCTGGCGATGGCTTGGCTGGTGTAGCTGATGGCTCCGTCCCTGGCTTGGCACTTGAACATGGCGCTGGCGCACAGTGGAGTGACCAGCACGGCCAGCTCGATGCAGCCAAGAAAGCTCTTGCGAGCCCATCGCCATGCTCTGGAACTCATCACATCGCTCCGCACCGCAGGCGCCGATCAGGCCTGGGGCGCCCGGACCGGGCGCTGCCTTTGGAGGACCTATTCTGGGTGACCCGCCTTTTGTTCTGATAGTTATACCCCTTGTAACCGGCCTTGGAACTTGCGTTGACGTACGGGCTGCCGACGTTCCCAGGCGAGGCGCAGGTCTGATTGCTCGCACGACGCGTCGGGCCGGGGCGGGACAGGCCCAAGCCACTGGATCTGATGTTTCGAGTATCTGCCGTAAATTTTTTACGCTTTCTTTACGACTGCTGTTTGCGCCCTCAAAGATACTGGCCGCGACTTTTTAGATCGTCCATGCGCCTTGAGGCTTCAGTGGCCCAGGCACATCGTTTTGCCCAAGGATGGCATGTATTTCCTCCCCGTAATTCGAGAGAAGCGACCCTTGAGTGAAACAGCAATCGGAGCACATGAAAACTCGCAATCCAAAGCGTCAGGAGTGGGCTTGCTCGTCGCCGCGGTCGGAGTGGTTTACGGGGACATTGGCACCAGCCCCCTCTACACGCTGAAAGAAGTATTTTCTGGCCACTACGGAGTTCAGGCCAACCACGACGGCGTGCTGGGTATTCTGTCGTTGGTCTTCTGGTCACTGATTTGGGTCGTCTCGATCAAATATGTGCTGTTCATCCTGCGTGCCGACAACCAGGGTGAAGGCGGCATCATGGCGTTGACGGCTTTAGCCCGCCGCGCAGCCGCCCCTTATCCGCGCATGAGTAAAATACTCGTTCTGCTTGGCCTGTTTGGTGCGGCACTTTTTTACGGGGACAGCATGATCACCCCGGCTATTTCGGTGCTCTCTGCGGTTGAAGGGCTACAGCTGGCGTTTGACGGAATTGAACACTGGGTCGTGCCTTTGTCAGTGATCGTGCTGGTGGCGCTGTTCTTGATACAGAAACACGGCACGGCTCGCATCGGCATTCTGTTCGGCCCAGTGATGGTGCTGTGGTTTGTCGTGCTGGGTGCGCTGGGGGTCTATGGCATTTTACAGCGGCCGGAAGTGCTGCAAGCGCTCAATCCATACTGGGGAGCGCATTTTTTCATCGCTCATCCGGGAATCGGTGTGGCCATCCTCGGGGCAGTGGTACTCGCGCTGACGGGCGCCGAAGCACTGTATGCAGACATGGGGCACTTCGGTCGCAAACCCATTGCCCGCGCCTGGTTCATTTTGGTATTGCCAGGACTGGTACTCAATTATTTTGGCCAAGGTGCCTTGATCCTGGAAAACCCTGAGGCGGTGCGCAATCCATTTTATTTGCTCGCGCCGGGCTGGGCACTGCTGCCGATGGTCGCACTCTCTACACTGGCGACCATCATCGCTTCTCAAGCCGTGATCTCCGGCGCATTTTCCCTGACACACCAGGCCATCCAGCTTGGGTATGTCCCTCGCATGTTTATCCAGCATACCTCCAGCCAGGAGCAGGGACAGATCTACATCGGTACCGTTAACTGGGCGTTGATGGTCGGTGTTGTGCTGCTGGTACTTGGTTTCGAGTCGTCCAGTGCTTTGGCCGCCGCTTATGGGGTCGCTGTAACGGGCACCATGCTGATCACCACCATCCTGTCCTCGGCCGTCGTCCTGCTGCTATGGAAAACCCCGCGCTGGTTGGCCGTTCCGATGCTGCTCGGTTTTCTGCTGGTAGACAGCCTGTACTTCGCGGCCAATGCTCCGAAGATCTTCCAGGGCGGTGCGTTCCCGGTGATTGCTGGCATTGGCCTGTTCATTTTGATGACCACCTGGAAACGTGGCCGCAAGATCATTGTTGAACGGCTGGACGAAACCGCGCTGCCGCTACCACTGTTTATCGGTAGCATCCGCACGCAGCCCCCTCATCGGGTACAGGGTACGGCGGTATTTCTGACAGCCAGGTCCGATGCCGTTCCGCATGCGCTGCTGCACAACCTGCTGCATAACCAGGTTTTGCATGAGCAAGTGGTATTGCTTACGGTGGTGTCTGAAGACAGCCCTCGTGTGAGTGCTGATCGACGGTTTGAGGTTGAAGCGTATGGCGAAGGGTTCTTCCGGGTCAGTCTGCACTTTGGCTTTATCGAAGAGCCCGATGTCCCCTTGGCGCTGAGTCTCTGTCACTTGGCCGAGCTGGACTTCAGCCCGATGCGCACCACCTATTTCCTGAGCCGGGAAACGGTGATCCCGACCAAGCGCATCGGTATGGCCCGTTGGCGAGAAAGCCTTTTCGCCTTTTTACTCAAGAACGCCAACAGCAACCTTAAGTACTTCAAGTTGCCGTTGAATCGGGTGATAGAACTGGGCACACAGGTGGAGATGTAAGGAACTGGCAAGATCGCACTGGCGGTCTTGTTTGTTCGGCAGCAATCGACCCATTCCCGAAAAGCAACAATCGGCCAAAAGCACTCTCTGACGACGAACCCTGCCCTTACGCAGTAGTCAAAGCAAGTGACGGCATCGCCACTCGCTATCACCGTCCTCACAAAGAGGGGGCCTGATGAATCTTTTTGCCACATGTAAGGGTGTGTGTGTTCCTCTGGCTCTGTGCATGGCTGTGCTCCTGGCATTTGTGGTTTCCTGCAGTACATTGCCCAGGATAGTGCCCGATATGGCTCGCGCGCCCTCTGCGCCAGTGCAGCTCGACGGAGTACACGGGCCTCTGTCAGCCGAGCGCAGCAAGGCCATTCTCGAGCGACTCGAGCCAACCGGCGCAGAGACCGACATCTTCGACGTGCACCTCGCAATCGAAGAGTCCATCGTCGGCAGCCCGCTAACGGAAGGAAACAAGGTCGACTTGCTGCAGGACGGCCCCACCACCTACCAGTCGATGATCAAAGCCGTGGAAGCAGCGCGCGACCACATCAACATGGAGACCTACATCCTCGACGATGATGAAGTCGGCCAGCGCTTCGCCACCGCGCTGATCGCTCGGCAACGGCAAGGCGTACAGGTCAATCTGATCCGTGACAGCGTCGGAACCCTTAAAACATCATCAGCGTTTTTCTCTCAATTGACCGACGCGGGCGTCAAGGTGCTGGAGTACAACCCAGTCAATCCGGTGACTGCCAAAGCGGGCTGGGACGTGAACCAGCGCGACCACCGAAAGCTGCTGATAGTGGACGGCCGTATTGCCTTTCTCGGCGGGATCAACATCAGCAGCGTCTATTCGGGGAGCTCGTTCAATTCTTACTCGAAGACTCGCCCAAATGGTGATTTGCCCTGGCGCGATACCGACTTGCGCATCGAGGGGCCTGTGGTTGCGGAACTCCAGAAGCTGTTCATCGGAACCTGGGCTACCCAGAAAGGCGAACCACTCGCTGCTCGCCACTACTTTCCGCCACCTGAGCGCAAAGGCACCGAGGTGGTGCGGGCCATCGGAAGCTCGCCAAATGAGCCGTTCAGCCTGATCTATGCCACGCTGATTTCGGCGCTGCGTAGCGCGCAATCCGAGATATGGCTGACTAACGCCTACTTTATTCCCGACCCGCAGTTGCTGGCGGCACTCAAGGAGGCTGCAGCACGTGGCGTCGACGTCAAGCTGGTGCTGCCCAGCAGCACCGATTCGTGGCTGGTGTTCCATGCTGGACGCGCCTACTACAGCGAGCTGTTGAAAGCCAACGTCAAGCTTTACGAACGCAAAGACGCGCTACTCCACGTCAAGACAGCAGTAATCGATGGCGTGTGGTCGACTGTCGGCTCCACCAACCTCGACTGGCGTAGTTTCCTGCACAACGATGAAGTCAACGTTGTTGTGCTGGGCGCCGGGTTTGGAAAAAAAATGCAGGCGGCATTCCTGGCCGATCTGGCCAAGTCGAACGAAATCAAGATGGAAAAGTGGCAGAGCCGCTCGCTCGGTGTGAAAGCCAAGGAGCAGATGGCGCGCCTTTGGGAGTACTGGCTCTGAGTTGAGTGGCGTGTCACCGGGATGTGCTGTTCTGCACCCTGATGGGTATGTCGCTAACCCATGCCCAGGAAGCAGCGTAGACTTTCGCCAGCGACCTTGCCCCCCGTGAAACTGAAATCTACGACCCGACCGCTACGTCAGACTGCTGACGCACCTGATTGCGCCCGTTGCGCTTGGCCTGGTACAGCGCGTCGTCTGCGCGGGTCACCAGGCTTTCCGGTGTATCGCCGGGTTGTGCATGGGCCACGCCGAACGAGGCGGTGATGGTGTCCAGCACCGTGTCGGTGCCCCGGGCCTTGACCCGCAGTGACTGGATTTTCAAACGCAGGCGCTCGGCAAAAGCGCCCGCGGCGGCCAGGTCCGGACAATCCTTGAGCACCACGCAAAATTCCTCGCCGCCGTAACGCGCCGCGAACGCATCGCCAGGCAGCGAATCGCGCAACACCCGGGCGACATGCTGAAGCACGCGGTCGCCCAAGGGGTGGCCGTACTGGTCGTTGAATTGCTTGAAGTGGTCGATATCCAGCATGACCAGCGCCACGCCCGTCGCCACGTTGCTCAAGGCCTGTTCAAGCTGGCGGTTGAAGGTGGTGCGGTTGAGCAATTCGGTCAGGCCATCGAGGGTCGCGGCCAGTTGGGCGCGCTCCAGTTTGTCGCGCAGGCTTTTGATTTCATGCTGTGCCGATTGCAACTGGGCGAGGAAGTGTTCCTGCTGCCCCTGCATCAGCCGGGTGCTCTGTTGCAGTTGGGTCAGGATGCTCGGCAAGCGCTCGCTGGCGGGCTCTTCAAGCATCTGCAGGTATTGGCCGAGGCTGGCCTGGAAATCCTGGTTACCCTTCACGCTGCGCGACACATCGCGCTCCATGTCGTCGACCAGATTGATCGCGTCCTGCTGCCCGGAGCGGGCGTCCGCCAGTTCATCGCGGATGATGTACTCGCGAAACAGCTTGGCGGCCGACTCCGGCGGGAAGTAGTCGAAGTCGTTGACCACCCGGTCCAGGTGCCGATTGAGCTCCGGCTCCTGGCCCTTGCTGTAGGTGTACCAGAGCGCGTAGTGCACCGGGTTGGGCGGAATGTTGTGACGAACCATCAGCGGCACTGCCTGCTTGAGCAATGCCGCCGCCTCGCGGGAGTCTTCTGGATACAGCGCTAGAACAGTCGCACGCGTGTCTGATTGGCTCATGGTTTCACTGTGATTGTTATCATTGGCGTTTGGCAAACTTGCTGAGCATAGCCATACGCCCGGCAAACGACCATCCCGAATTACACAATCATTTCAACCCGGTACGCCTGTGCCACAGGCCCGATCAACTGTTGGTCGGCATCAGACCGGCCATGTTCTGGCGCCGACGATAAGCCGTATCACGGTTCGCCAGCCAGTAGTACAGCGGTGTGGTGACCACCAGCCCGACCAGCCACGATAAATCCGCACCATCAATGTGCACTGCCACGGGGCCGGTGTAGATCGGCGTGTTCATGAACGGGATCTGCACCACGATGCCGATGGCGTAAGCCAACAGCGCCTGCGGGTTGAAGCGGCCATAGATGCCGCCGTCGACGCGGAAGATCGAGGCGATGTCGTACTCGCCCTTGTGGATCGCGTAGAAGTCGATGAGGTTGATCGCAGTCCACGGCACCAGCACCACCAGCAACGCCAGTACCAGGTCGACGAAATGCCCGATGAAATCCGCCGAGGCGCCGATGGCCGCCACGCAGCAACCGGCCAGGATGATCAGCGACAGTACCGCCCGGCTCGAAGCAGTCGGAATCCAGCGGTGGGCAAAGGTTTGCAGCAAGGTGATCACCGACAACACGGCGCCATACAGATTCAGGGCGTTGTGGCTGATCACGCTGAGCAGGAACAGCACCAGCATCAGCGGGCCGATGGCGCCGGTCGCGAGTTTCACCGCGTCCATGGTGTCCATGCCCACCGGCGTGGCCAGCACGGCGACGGCACCGAACACGAAGGACAGGATTGAACCCAGCGAGGAGCCGAGGTAGGTCGCCCAGAACGTCGAACTGACCTTTACGTCTTTGGGCAAGTAGCGCGAGTAGTCGGACACGTAGGGCGCGAATGCGATCTGCCACAGCGCCGCCAGCGACACCGTGGCCAGCCAGCCGGAAATGTTGAAACTGCCACGGGTCAGGAAGTCATCGGTCTGCACGTGGGTCAGGATGTAGCCGAAACCGAGCACGATGCCGAGGCCCAGCACCCAGGTGCCGATGCGATTGAGCACGTGGATGAAGCGGTAGCCAATGATGCCGATGATCCCCGAGCCAAGACCGCCGAGGACGATGCCGACCGACACCGGCACGCTCTCGACCACGCCATGCAGCGACTTGCCGGCCAGGACGATGTTGGAAGCGAAGAAACCGATGTACATCACGCCGGCAATCACCACCACCAGCAACGCGCCCAGCGAACCGAACTGAGCGCGACTCTGGATCATCTGCGGAATGCCCATCTGCGGGCCTTGCGCCGAGTGCAGCGCCATCAGCACACCGCCGACCAGGTGGCCGACAATGATCGCGACGATGCCCCAGACCAGATTCAGGTGAAACAACTGCACGCCAAGCGCGCCGGTAACGATGGGCAACGGCGCGATATTGCCGCCGAACCACAGGGTGAACAGATCTTTGACCTTTCCGTGGCGATCCTCAGGGGGGACGTACCCGATCGTGTGCTTCTCGATGAGCGGGGCGGATGAAGCGGTGGTGGACATGACGAACTCCAAGGCAAGGATGAGTACGTGTTCGTACTTCGGTGTGCGCGGGCATACCTGCGCATTTCTTGTTGGAGGCGATCATGGACAAAGAGCGAGAGGAGGAAAATTAGTTAATTTGTGCCTTTAAACCTTAAAAAAGATTGCGTGGTTTTCCGGAATAACCGGCAGAAAAAACCAATAAAAATAAAATATTGATCAGAACACCATGACAACTGAACGACGAAATCCCTGTGGGAGCGAGCTTGCTCGCGATGGCGGAGAGTCAGCCAACGAAGATGTTGAATCTGACGGCCTCATCGCGAGCAAGCTCGCTCCCACAGGGTCCTTCGTCCGAATTGACTACCATCGTCATTCCGTGAAGACGGCAAAGCATGAACCCGAGGTATTGCACTGTGCTTTTTGTGGGAGCGAGCTTGCTCGCGATGGCGGTGAGTCAGCCAACGAAGATGTTGGATCTGACGGCCTCATCGCGAGCAAGCTCGCTCCCACAGGGTCCTTCGTCCGAATTGACTACCATCGTCATTCCGTGAAGACGGCAAAGCATGAACCCGAGGTATTGCACTGCGCTTTTTGTGGGAGCGAGCTTGCTCGCGATGGCGGCGGCACATCCAACATCGATGTGACTGAAGTACCGCTTTCGCGAGCAAGCCCGCTCCCACAGGGGTTATGCGGTGCCTGTATCAGCGCGCAGCCCAGGCATTGAAGCGCTGCTCAAGTTCCTCGCCATGGTCAACCCAGAACTCTGCGTCCACGGCCCGCGCGCCGGCCAGGTTGGCCTCGGCGGTCGGCAGTTGATCCTGCACATCCTTGGGCAGCAATGGCAGGGTCTGGCGATGGACCGGCCCGTAGGGGATGGTTTCCGAGAAGACTTTTTGCGTCTGCGGCTGGCTGGCAAAGGCGATGAAGTTTTCCGCCAGCGCCTTGTTCGGCGTGCCTTTGACCACCGCCCAGTATTCCGGGTCGTACAGGCTCTGCGGCCAGACGATGCTCAGTTTCATGCCTTCCTTCTGCGCCGAAGCGATCCGGCCGTTGTAGGCCGCGCTCATCACCACGTCACCGGCCACCAGCCATTGCGCCGGCTGCGCGCCCGCCTCCCACCACTGGATGTTCGGCTTGATCTGGTCGAGCTTGGCAAAAGCCCGCGTCACGCCTTGCGGGGTTTTCAAGACCTTGTACACGTCGTCCGCCTTGACGCCGTCGGCGAGCAACGCGATTTCCAGGGTGTACTTGGCGCTCTTGCGCAGGCCGCGCTTGCCCGGGAAGTCGGCGACGTTCCAGAAGTCGGCCCAGGACTGCGGCGCCTTGGCCTGCTTGCTCTGGTCGTAGGCCATGACCATCGACCAGACATAGGTTGCGACACCGCACTCGGTCAGCGCACCCGGCACGAAGTTCGCCGAATCACCAAAGCGTCCCGCATCGAGCTTCTCGAACAGGCCCTCTTCGCAGCCACGCAACAACTCGGGGCTTTCGACTTCCACCACGTCCCAGCTGGTGTGACCGGCGGAAACCATGGCCTTGATCTTCGACAGCTCGCCGTTGTACTCCCCGGCGATGATGTTGCCCGCGCCGCTGGCGTTGAAGGGCTGGAAGTAGGCCTTATCCTGGGCCTGTTTGGTAGCACCACCGAAGGAAATCACGGTGAGGTCCTGAGGGGCCGCCCACACACTGGCACTCAACAACGCCAGGGCAAACGGAACACTGCAACGCAAGGATCTGGACATGGATCGCTTCCTCGGGGCTTATCGGCCCGTTGTTGTTATGGGTGTTCGGATTCACTCAAGTAAGCCGCCAGGCGATCCATCAAGCGGTCACAGGCCACCATCTGATCAACGCTGACAAATTCATCGGGCTTGTGCCCCTGGTCCATGCTGCCGGGACCGCAGACCACCGATGGAATCCCGGCCTGATCGAACAGCCCGCCTTCGGTGCCAAAGGCCACGGTGCTGAACTCGTCACTGCCGCACAGCTGGGCAATCAGCCGGGCCGCTGCACTGTCGGCGGGTGTCGCCAGGCCGGGATAGGCCGAGATTTTTTCAAAGCGGATACCGGTATCGGTGTCCACGGCCTGCATGGCCGGCAGCAACGTCTGCTCGGCGTAGTCCTGCAACTCATCGACGACCACTTGCGGGGCGAAGTCCGGCAAGGCGCGGATCTCGAAATCGAAACGGCAGTCCGCTGGAACGATGTTCAGCGCCGTACCGCCCTGGATCACTCCGACCTGCACGGTCGAGAACGCAGGGTCGAAGCGCTTGTCGTGCAATTGCGGGCGAGCCAGTGTGGCGCCGATGTCACCCAGCCGACCGATCAGGCGTGAGGCCTGCTCGATGGCATTGACCCCATATGGCGCGTAAGCCGAATGACAGGCGGCGCCGCGCACGTGACACCGCATCGCCAGTTTGCCCTTGTGGCCGAGCACCGGCTTGAGCTCGGTCGGCTCGCCGATCAAACACAGCGCCGGTGCCGGGATGCGTTGGGGCAGCACCTCCAGCAAGCCGCGCACGCCGAGGCAACCGACCTCTTCGTCATAGGAAAACGCCAAATGCACCGGGCGCTTTAAAGGGCTGGAGAGAAACATCGGCACAGCGGCCAGCACAGAAGCCAGATAGCCTTTCATGTCCGCGCTGCCGCGACCGTAAAGCTTGCCGTCCGCCTCGCTCAGGCAGAACGGTTCGACCGTCCAGGCCTGGCCGTCCACCGGCACCACGTCGGTGTGCCCGGACAACACGATGCCGCCGGCCACACGCGGGCCGACCGTGGCCAACAGATTGGCCTTGGTCCGCTCGGCGTTGTAGATCAGTTCGCAATCCACGCCCAGTTCGTGCAGGTAGTCGCGCACGAACTCGATCAGCTCCAGGTTCGAATCACGGCTGACCGTGGCGAACCCGATCAATCGCGCGAGCATGGCGCGGCTGCGCAACTCACTCATCGCCGGGCACTCCATACGCGGGGGCCAGGGTCGGATTGAGGGCGCGGGTCAGATAGTCCTGCAATTGCGGCTCGTAGGCCGTCCACAGTTTGCCCAGCTCGCCAATCGGGTTTTCCTCGGCCCAGTCCACCCGCAGGTCGACAATCGGCCAGGTCAGGTCACCCACCACCGACAACGCCGCCGAGTGCACCGCGCCGGCTTCGCCGCCAGCGTCCTGCCCGGCCTGCAAGGCGCTCATCAGCCGGGTGGCGAGGCAGCCTTCGCTGTTTTCGAACGCCGCGACCATCGCCTCGATCACCCCACTGTTGGCCAGCAGGTTGCCGGCCGCCACGCATTGGTCACCGGCCACAGCGTTATTGATGCCCAAGGCATGATTGCCACTGAACACCGCCGTGCGCCCGTGGGCATCCACCACCGCCACCTGGCGATACTGGCTGTAGCCGTTGCGGGTCAATGAGTGGTCCAGCGCCTGGGGCGGCGCCGAGCCATTGGCCAGTTCATCGAGGATCTGCGGGCCGAGGGCCGGCAGCGTGATGTTCTGGCTCGACACCGCGCCGACACCGGCCCGCAGCCACGGGCAGCGCGCGCCGACGGCAATGCTCGAAGAGCTGATGGCAATGCCCAGCTGGCCGGTCTCGGCGCAGCGACCCACGATGGAAAAAGTCATGGCGAATTCCTTATTCAGGGATGACGGCGATCACATCAATTTCCATCAGCCACTGCGGCTGGCCGAGGGCGCTGACCACAAGGCCGGTGGAAATCGGGAACACGCCCTTGAGCCACTTGCCGACCTCCTGGTACACCGGCTCGCGATAGCGCGGGTCGATCAGGTAGGTGGTGGTCTTGACGATGTGGCTCAGGTCGCTGCCCGCCTCTTCCAGCAGTTGCTTGACGTTGCGCATGGCCTGCTCGGCCTGGGCGCGCGGATCACCGAGGCCCACCAGTTGGCCGTTGAAATCGGTGCCGACCTGACCACGCACATACACGGTGTTGCCGGCGCGCACGGCCTGGCACAAATCGTTGTCCAGCGTCTGGTTCGGGTAGGTGTCTTTGGTGTTGAACATGCGGATGCGGGTATGAGTAGGCATTAACGAACTCCCATGAGGCTGGCTTTGTGAATAGGTGCACGGGCGGCTTCGGCTTGACGCTGGGTCGCATCCCGGTAGTTGAGATAGGTGTGCTGTTTAACGATGTGGTCGGCGATGTGCTTGGCGTCGTGCCAAACGCCCCAGATAAACGCGGAGCCACGACGGGACTGCCAAGGCAACCCCACGAAATACACCCCCGGCTCGGCCGACACACCGCGCTGGTGCTGCGGCTTGCCGTTTTCCTTGAAGGCATCGACCTTCAGCCAGCTGTAATCGGTGGAGTAACCAGTGGCCCAGATAATCGTGGTGACGCCGGCCTTGAGCAGATCCAGCTCCAGGATTGGATTGGTCACGCAATCCGGGTCCGCCAGCATGGCCCGGGCTTCGGGTTCCAACGGCAGGTCCAGGCCATTGCGTTCGATGTAGGCGTCGGCCTTGTCGAGCAACGCCAAGTAGTTTTCATCGCCGCGCTGGATGTTGTCAGCGAGGTTGTTTTCGAAACTCACCATGGCGCCGTTAAACGCTTGGGTCAGGCCAACCAGGGTCATGCCTTGGTGAGCCAGCCGGCGGAAGTCCACGGTATGGCCGCCACGGGCACCGCTCACGGCGATGGTCACGTGTTCCTTGCCCGGTTGCATGGCTTCGGCATCCCACTCGCCAAGCACCCCCAGCCACCAGCAGAAATCACGGTTGCGATAGGCACGCGGCGGACGATCGTGGGCGCCCACCGACAGGTAGACCTGCTTGCCGGAACGTTGCAGTTCATCGGCGATCTGCACGCCCGAAGAACCTGCGCCCACCACCAGCACCGCGCCTTCGGCCAGTTGCTGCGGGTTGTAGTATTGGGCGGAATGAATCTGAGTGATGCCAGCGATTTGTGGGGCAATCGGCGGAATGGCCGGACGCTGGAACGGACCGGTGGCGACCACCACATGCCGGGCCTCGATCACGCCATCAGAGGTTTCAACGGTGAAACCGGGACGGTCGATGTTACGTTCGACTTTCTTCACGTCCACGCCGGTACGGATCGGCGCGTTGAACTTGCGGGCATAGGCTTCGAAGTACTGAGCCACCTGCTCTTTCCCGGCGAAGGCATCCGGGTCCAGACCGTCGAATTCCAGCCCCGGGAAGCGGTCGTGCCAGGCCGGGCCGTTGGCTACCAGCGAATCCCAGCGACCGGTGCGCCAGGCTTCGGCGATACGATTGCGCTCCACAACGAGGTGAGGCACACCGAGCTTGCTCAGGTGTTCACTCATGGCCACGCCGGCCTGGCCGGCGCCAACAACAAGCGTATCAATTTCGGTTTTATCAACTGTCATGGCTGTGCACTTCTGAAAGGTGGTTTGATTCAGGTCGGTCATGGCTGCCGCCTCGATTCTGATCACTGTTGTTCTTCTGCTGCGGCTATCGGTGTCAGGGTGTTGGCCGCATTCTGTTCGGAGCCGGGAAATAGCGAAATTATGTTTTTTGTGGTTGCTGGCGAGGAAAAAGCGTCGAGCCGACCGGTCGGCTGTGCAAGGTTGCGGGAGGCCTGATCCCGGCCTATGGTCCTAGCGATGCAATGCCGGCGATTGACGCCTGATGGCACAGCGCCGGTCGATGTCCACCCAGTGCGAATAGCGCAAGGAAGTGACGACATGACTGACAACTCCCGCCCTGCCGTGCTCGAACTGATCGGCAATACACCTCTGGTACGCGTCAGCCGATTCGATACCGGCCCGTGTACGCTGTTTCTCAAACTCGAATCCCAGAATCCCGGCGGCTCGATCAAGGACCGCATCGGTCTGGCGATGATCGACACCGCCGAACGCGATGGCCGCCTGCGCCCCGGCGGCACCATCGTCGAAGCCACCGCCGGCAACACCGGCCTCGGCCTGGCCCTGGTCGGCCGCGCCAAGGGTTACCGGGTGGTGCTGGTGGTGCCGGACAAGATGTCCACCGAGAAGGTCTTGCACCTCAAGGCCATGGGCGCCGAGGTGCACATCACCCGCTCCGACGTCGGCAAGGGCCATCCCGAGTATTACCAGGACGTCGCCGCACGGCTGGCAGCGGAAATTCCCGATGCGTTCTTCGCCGACCAGTTCAACAACCCGGCCAACCCACTGGCCCACGAATGCAGCACCGCGCCGGAGATCTGGGCGCAAACCCAGCATGATGTGGACGCCATCGTCGTCGGTGTCGGTTCGGCCGGCACCCTCACCGGGCTGACCCGTTTCTTCAAACGGGTACAGCCGGACCTGGAAATGGTCCTGGCCGACCCGGTCGGTTCGGTGATGGCCGAATACAGCCGCGGTGGCACCCTCCCCACCCCCGGTTCCTGGGCGGTGGAAGGCATTGGCGAAGACTTCATCCCGTCGATTGCCGACCTGTCCAGCGTGCGCCACGCCTATTCGATCAGCGACGAAGAAAGCTTTGATCACGCCCGCCAACTGCTGCGCGCCGAAGGGATTCTCGGCGGTTCGTCGACCGGCACCTTGCTGGCGGCGGCGTTGCGTTACTGCCGCGAACAGACCCAGCCGAAACGGGTCGTCAGCTTCGTCTGCGACACCGGTACGCGTTACCTGTCGAAGGTCTACAACGACCAGTGGATGAACGATCAGGGCCTGCTGCAACGCAAGCACTACGGCGACCTGCGCGACCTGATCGCGCGGCGCTTCGAGGATGGCCGAGTGATCAGCGTCGGCCCGGATGACACGCTACTGACGGCTTTCCAGCGCATGCGCCTGGCGGATGTCTCGCAGCTGCCGGTGCTGGTGAAGGGGCAGCAACTGGTCGGCGTGATCGACGAGTCCGACATCCTGCTGGGCGTGCATGAAGACGTTGCGCATTTTCGCAGGGCCGTCTCCAGCGCCATGACCGACAAACTGCAAACCCTGTCCCCCGATGCCACGCTGGCTGAACTGGAAGCCGAGCTGGGCCGTGGACTGGTGGCGATCATCCAGGATGCCTCGGGCTTTCACGGCCTGATTACCCGAACCGACATGCTCAACCATTTGCGGAGATCCCTGCCATGAGTCAACAGGATAAAAACGCCCCGCCACAGGGCTTCGCCACCCGGGTGATCCACGCCGGGCAAGCGCCGGACCCTTCGACCGGGGCGTTGATGCCGCCGATCTATGCCAACTCCACCTACCTGCAGCAAAGCCCCGGGGTGCACAAAGGCCTGGACTACGGGCGTTCGCACAACCCGACGCGATGGGCGCTGGAACGCTGCGTGGCCGACCTCGAAGGCGGCACCCGGGGCTTTGCCTTCGCCTCGGGGCTGGCGACCATTTCCACGGTGCTCGAACTGCTCGACGCCGGCTCGCACATCGTTTCGGGCAACGACCTGTACGGCGGCACCTTCCGCCTGTTCGACAAGGTGCGCCAGCGCAGCGCCGGGCACCGCTTCAGCTTCGTCGACCTTACCGACCTGGCGGCGTTCGAAGCGTCCCTGCAAGACGACACACGCATGGTCATGGTCGAGACCCCGAGCAATCCGCTGCTGCGCCTCACCGACCTCTCCGCCATCGCCCGCACCTGCCGCGCCCGCGGCATCATCTGCGTGGCCGACAACACCTTCGCCAGCCCGTGGATCCAGCGCCCGCTGGAACTGGGCTTCGACATCGTGCTGCACTCGACCACCAAATACCTCAACGGTCACTCCGACGTGATCGGCGGCATCGCCGTGGTCGGGCAGAACGCCGAACTGGCCGAGCGCCTGGGTTTCCTGCAAAACGCCGTCGGCGCCATCGCCGGCCCGTTCGATGCGTTCCTCACCCTGCGCGGCGTGAAGACCCTGGCGCTGCGCATGGAGCGACATTGCAGCAACGCACTGGAGTTGGCGCAGTGGCTGGAGCGCCAGCCACAAGTCTCACGGGTCTACTACCCTGGCCTGCCGTCGCACCCGCAACACGAACTGGCCCAACGGCAAATGCGCGGTTTCGGCGGGATGATCTCCCTCGACCTCAACAGTGACCTGGCCGGTACCAAACGCTTCCTTGAAAGCGTGCAGATCTTCGCCCTGGCCGAAAGCCTGGGTGGCGTGGAAAGCCTGATAGAACACCCGGCAATCATGACCCACGCCACCATCCCGCCCGATACCCGCGCGGAACTGGGGATTGGCGATGGGTTAGTGCGGTTGTCGGTGGGCGTCGAGGATGTCGAGGACTTGCGGGCCGATCTGGCGCAGGCGTTGGCAAGGATGTAAATCACCTGAATGTTGGAACACTGCAAAACCTGTGGGAGCGAGCTCGCTCGCGATGGACTCAAGAGCGCCGCGTTCAGTCAGTAAACACGCGGCATCGTTAACGACCATCGCGAGCGAGCTCGCTCCTACAGGTTTTTTTTAGGCCATCACTCCTGTTGCAACGCTGGTCAAGCACGCAAGAGCCCCTATAATCGCGCCATTTTCGTCTACCCTCACGAAGCGTCGTGCAGCAATCAGCTTGTGCGGGGCGCATCGACATTTTTCCGCTATTGAACCGGAGAACTTCCATGCTCAAACGTACCCTGGCATTGGCCGTCGGCCTGACCCTATCCTTTTCCACCCTGCTGGCACAGGCCGCCGATACCCTCAAGGTCAGCGCCATTCCTGATGAAGCCCCCACCGAATTGCTGCGCAAGTTCAAGCCCCTGGGCGAGTATCTGGAGAAGCAACTGGGCATGAAGGTCGAGTTCGTGCCGGTGTCCGACTACCCGGCGGTGGTCGAGGCGCTGGCCACCGACCGTATCGACATGGCCTGGCTGGGCGGCTTCACCTTCGTGCAGGCGCGACTGAAAACCGGCAATGCCATTCCATTGGTACAGCGTGAGCAGGACGCCCAGTTCACCAGCAAATTCATCACCGCCGACCCGGCCGTCAAGTCGCTGGCCGACCTCAAGGGCAAGTCGTTCGCCTTCGGCTCGGTCTCGTCGACGTCGGGCAGTTTGATGCCGCGCTACTTCATGCTGCAGGACGGCATCAAGCCGGAAACCTACTTCAGTCGCGTCGGTTACTCGGGCGCCCACGACGCCACGGTCGCCTGGGTTCAGGCTGGCAAAGTGGACGCCGGCGTACTCAATGCCAGCGTCTGGGAAAAACTGGTCAAGGCCGGCAAGGTCGACACCGACAAGGTCAAGGTCTTCGCCACCACGCCGGCCTACTTCGACTACAACTGGACCGTGCGCGGCACCCTCGACCCGGCCCTGGCTGGCAAAATCAAGGCGGCCTTCCTCGCGCTCGACCCGGCCAACCCGGAGCAAAAAGCGATTCTGGACCTGCAAGCCGCCAGCCGCTTCATCGAGACCAAGCCTGAGAACTACAAGGGCATCGAGGAAGCCGCGCGCGCTGCCGACCTGCTGAAATGACCTTGCACCTGAACCGGGTCAGCCTCACCCACGGCAACGGCGTGCGTGCGCTGCATGAGGTCGACCTGCACATCGGCGCCGGTGAGCAAGTCGCAATCATCGGCCCGTCCGGTGCCGGCAAGTCGAGCCTGCTCAACGTGCTGGCCACCGCCCTGCGCCCGGACAACGGCGCGGTCGAGGTGCTCGGCGAACACGCCTGGCAGCTTGGCGCGCGTCGGCGTCAGCAGTTGCGGGCGCGCATCGGCCTGGTGCATCAGGCACCACCTCTGCCCCCCCGGCAACGGGTGGTCACGGCGGTGCTGGCCGGAAAGCTGGGGCAATGGGGTTTTGCCAAAAGCCTGTTGAGCCTGTTGCATCCGGTGGATGTTCCAGGCGCGCGGGCGGCACTGCTCAAGCTGGACCTGGGTGACAAGCTGTTCGCCCAGTGCCAGCAATTGTCCGGCGGCCAACTGCAGCGCGTGGGCATTGCCCGGGTGCTGTACCAGGCGCCCGAAGTGCTGCTGGCCGATGAGCCGGTGTCGGCGATGGACCCTGTGCTGGCCGGGCACACCCTGTCAGTTCTCTGCCGCCACGCCCGGGAACACCAGGTGACGCTGGTCGCCAGCCTGCATGCGGTGGAACTGGCCCTGGCGCACTTCTCGCGCATCATCGGATTGCGTGAAGGGCAGATCCTGTTCGATCTTCCCGCCAGCGACGTCGACCACGATTTGCTCGACAAGCTCTACGCCAACGAGCAACTGCTGTCGCCGCCCGCGCCGGTGGCGTCCTTGAGCCTGCAGATTCCACGATGCTGACCCGCGATACACGAGACCCGGCCACCCTGCCCCGCCTGTTGCTCAGTTTGTTGGCGCTTGCCCTGTTGTGGCCCGGTATTCATTTCAGCGAACTGGACCTGGGTGTGCTGCTCCAGGCTGACAGCCAAAGTGAAATGGGCCGGTTTGTCTCGGCCTTCTGGCCACCGGCCCATGGCGAAGAGTTCCTCCAGTTGCTGTGGCAAGCCACGTTGCAAACCCTGGCCATCGCCACCGCCGGCATGGCCCTGGCCTTGCTATTGGCCATCCCCGCCAGCCTGCTGGCCAGCCGGGCGCTCTCGTTGTCGGCGGCTTCGCGCAGCGGTCGCCCGAGCGCCTTGGGCCGGTTGTTGCGCTGGCCGGTGCGCGGGTTGCTGATCTTCCTTCGCAGCGTGCCGGAAATCGTCTGGGCCTTGCTGTTCGTGCGCGCCGTCGGCCTTGGCCCGACGGCCGGGGTGCTGGCCATTGCCATCACCTACAGCGGCATGCTGGGCAAGGTCTACGCGGAAATTTTCGAGTCGGTCGACCAGCGCCCAGCCCACTCACTGATGCAAGCCGGCAGCAGCCGGTTGGCGGCGTTCTGCTACGGCATCCTGCCCAATGTCGCGGCGGAGCTGCTGTCGTACACGGTATATCGCTGGGAATGTGCGATCCGCGCGTCGGTGGTGATGGGCTTCGTCGGCGCCGGCGGGCTGGGCCAGCAGATCGACTTGTCGTTGCGCATGTTCGCCGGCGGTGAAGTGGCGAGCATGTTGCTGACCTTTTTCGTCCTGGTGCTGTTCGCCGATCAGATCAGCCGCCTGTTGCGCTGGAGGTTCGCATGAATCGCCTTTTCAACCTGCTGCTGATCCTCTGTATCTGCGCGGCGGTCGTGGCCTCGTTCAGCTACCTGGGCATCGACCTCGGCGAACTGACGGGCAGCGGTAACCTGAAGCAGATGGGCGCCTACGTGCTGCGTTTTCTCAGCCCGGACCTGAGCGCCGGCCATCTGCAAGCCATCGGCCGCGGCGCCGTGGAAACCATGGCCATGTCGGCCCTCGGCACCCTGCTCGCGGCGGTATTCGGCCTGGTGCTGGCGTTGCCGGCGGCCGGTCGTTTCGGTTGGCCGCTGCAGAGTGCGTCGCGCCTCGTGCTTAACGCCCTGCGCGCCATTCCCGAACTGGTGTGGGCCGCGCTGATGGTGCTGGCAGCCGGACTCGGCCCCAACGCCGGGACCCTGGCATTGGCGATGCACACCACCGGGGTGCTGGGCCGATTGTTCGCCGAAGCACTAGAGAACACCCCGCCGCAACCCGCCGAAGCCATCCGTCTGCAGGGCGGCAACGTCGTCTGGGCCTTCTGTTACGGCACCCTGCCCAACCTGTTTCCGCAGCTGTTGGCGTACATCCTGTATCGCTGGGAAAACAACATCCGCATGGCCAGCGTGCTCGGCTTTGTCGGTGCCGGTGGTTTGGGGCAGATGCTTTATGTCAGCCTCAGCCTGTTCCAGGAGGCCCAGGCCAGCACGGTGATCCTGGCCATGTTGCTGCTGGTGTTTGCCGTCGACGGGCTGAGCAGCTGGAGTCGCCAGCGCTGGGTCAAGGCGTGATGGGGAACTGCATGGATTTGCTCACCTGATTGCATTCGATTTGAGCAACCAGTTGTATGGATTTGACTACCGCGTTTTATGGCTATGACCGACAGAAAACGACCCAAAGCTGACGGTGGCGACAGGCAGAAATCGGTTGATTCTGTTAAAAAAGTCGACCATGGTTTTCGCAGCAAAAAACAACCCGACCTATTCGCCGCGATGGCTTTCCATGTCGGCAATGACCTGTGCAGATACGTCGAACACGAGGCGGTGGTTGTCGAACAGATCGTCCTGATCCGATACGAGATCGACGGCGACATGCCCGCAGTTGAACATCAGCAATAGTTGACCGCCGTCCGGCAGCGGGACGATACGAATAGCTTCGGCTTCACCTGTGGTCGAGATGATGGCTTTGGCGATAAGCAGACGGGTGTGTGAATCAATCGAAAGAGTAGGCATGGTAGCTACTCCGCTTTAGCGAGTATTTCTCAAGCGCCCCCGCAAGTAGGATTAAATCGGTGCACCTTTGAGTGTAGCCCACGCGCACAGACTGCATAGAGGGATCAGGATCGGCGACCGGCAGAGAACGACCCATAGCTGTCGGTCTTTACATTCGTAAAAACAGAGGAGAATCATCAGTGTTTTCCGGGCACTGTCTAGGGTGCTAGTGTTGGACTCCAATGAAGTAGGGGCAGGTGATTTTCATGAGTGATTTTGGATGGGCACTCGTTCTAAGTTTCGTATTGGTCGTTGGCGCGGCAAGGATGTTCACTCGGCGAACGGGTAGGCGTTTGAATGCGGTACAGGCGATATTGCTTGTGCCGGTTTCGTTCTTGTTAGCAGCAGTTTTCGTATTAATAGGGCGGATTTTTGATTAGAGCTGAACAAACAGTGATTTTGGCCTGTTCCTGCCTGTCGCTAGGGGCTGCAACCGACCCATTGCGGACGCTCAAGCAATAGGGCACGGACTTACTTTTTTCACTTTCCCTCCATGTCTGGCTAGTTGTCGCTCCCCCGGCCAGCCACGCGAACCATCTGTTGCCCCATCGGAATCAGCAGAATCAATCCCGGCCCCTTGACCTGCCAGAAGCACCCGAATTGGCGAGTTGGTACACACTACCTCGCGCTCGTAGTCGCGCAGAATCCGGAAGGCCGAGACCACCAACACGTGGAACAGCGCTATCAGCGCGCCAAAACCCAATTCGCCAAACATGATTAATCTTCTAGCGGTGGAGTTTCATCCTGCACAGTGACGTCCAGCAGCACGCCCTTGCGCGCCACCACCCGGACCTGTTGGCCCAGGCGCAGGGGCGAGTTACTCCGCACTTGCCATTTTTCGCCCTGCAGTTGCACCCAGCCACTCATCGGCAGGCCCGGCAGCAGCCCCGTCACCGTGGCCAGGCTGCCGACCAGACCCGCATCGCCGCTGACCAGGGCGCGGCGTCGGGCCTTAAGCGCCATGCCGACCAGCGTCATCAGCAACAGGGCACTAGTCAGTGCCATGCCGATGATCAGCGTCAACGGAATGCCGAAGCCCGGCACATCGGTGTCCATCAAAATCACTGCGCCGACTACAAAGGCAACCACCCCACCGAAGCCGATTACACCGAAACTCGGTAGAAACGCCTCGGCGATCATAAAGGCCAGCCCCAGCAGAATGAGCCCGACCCCGGCGTAATTCACCGGCAACAGTTGCAGGGCATACAGCCCCAGCAACAGACAGATGCCACCGAGTACCCCACCGACGCCCGACCCCGGGTTCATGAATTCGAACATCAGGCCATAGACCCCGATCATGATCAGCAGCAAGGCCACACTGGGGTTGGTGATCACCGCCAGCAGTTGCGTGCGCCAATCAGGCGCATGGTCGATGAGAGTAGCCCCGGCGGTGCTCAGTTTCAGCGTTTGACCGGCGACATTCAGGCTCTTGCCGTCCAGTTGCTTGAGCAGCTCCGCCACGTCATTGGCCACATAATCGACCACCTTGAGTCTGAGTGCTTCGTCGGCAGACAGGCTGGCCGATTCGCGTACCGCTTGTTCGGCCCAGTCGGCATTGCGTCCGCGCAATTGCGCAAGGCCACGGATGTAAGCCGCCGCATCGTTGATCTGTTTGCGAGTCAGGGTGTCCAGCGGCTCGGGCGGGGAGTTCTTGTCGGTGGTAGGTGGGCGCGGCGGTTCGGGCGCGGTTCCGGGCAGGCCGCCGATCTGCACCGGCGAAGCGGCGCCCAGGTTGGTGCCCGGGGTCATGGCGGCAATGTGGCTGGCATACAGGATATAGGTGCCGGCGCTGGCCGCGCGTGCGCCACTGGGGGCGACGAAACTGGCCACTGGCAGGGGGCTGGCCAGAATCGCCTTGATGATCAAGCGCATCGAAGTGTCCAGCCCACCGGGAGTGTCGAGGTTGATGACCACCAACTGTGCGCCCTCGGTCACCGCACGCGTCAGGCCGCGCACCACGTAGTCGGCATTGGCTGGACCAATGGCATCGTTGACGGTCAGGACCACGACACTGCCCGCAGCCTTCGCCGAACCCGTCGGTAATCCGACCAGTATCATCAGCAAGAGCAGGCGGCACCACCAGTGACTGTTCACGGCCCCTCCCAGTTGCCGGTTCGGCAGCCTGCAACTTTCACTTAAAGCGTAGTTGAGTCAGCCAGGGTTTCACCGGGATGAGTGGAGACGGAGGCATCAGTCGCCTTTGTAGAGGAGATTGCGAGGCAGAACGGCACCGATTATGAGGGTGGCCGCCAAATCGTAATGGGCTCACTGGGATGCATCCCGATCGGACGACCCGCTAAACCAAGGGAAGTAGCCGATCTCATCACATTCCTCGTCTCGCCGCTTGCAAGCTCCATTACTGGTACTGAATACGTCATCGATGGCGGATACTCCGTCTGGTGCAAGGATAGCAATACGGGGTCAGGTCTTGCCTTTTGCATAATAGCGATGGCAAAAGACAAGACTGACCCTGAGGTTTCACAGACTTTCTGCACTGATCCGCCGTGCCTAGGAATGCGGCGACCCCGGCCACTCTACTCGGCCTGGCCCGCTTGCAACTTGCGACCCCGCAGCGGCATCGCCCGTCATTCTGCGGCAAAGCAGTACAGCAGCCCCGCCCCGCCCGAGCCGGCCAGGGCTTCGCTGCTGCAGCCACGCGAGGGGTGCGAGGAGTTCCACGAGCGTGCCGCCGCATCGTCACGCAGTCCTATTCGGTCATGATGACCGACCTGGGCCGTCCCTTCGCCGCTGCTGGTCCAGTTGCTGCAGGTATGGTCATCGCTACCGGCGAACGCAGTTCCGTCCGCCTGCGAGCCGGTGAGGATGTCGTGCATGTTCGGCGTGTCGCCGCGCCCCTTAACCAGCGCCCCGTGTTCGTCCAGGGCCATTTCCTTGGTCAGTTGGTTGTCGCCGTGCAGTTGCGCGACGTCGCGGGCGATGACGACCCCCTTGGCGTTTTGCCAAGGGCCCTGGCCGATGCGATCACGGGCATTGACCGCCCCCGCACTGCCGACGGCACTGGTGCTGAGGTAAGCACGCCAGGTGTGCTGGCCCGCCCCGACGGCGGAGGCCAGCGTCTGGCAGTGCCTATCGGCGCCGCTCAGACCACCTAGATCGGCGCCCTTGCCCATGCCGAGGCTAGTGACAAAGAAGGTCATGTCCGTTTGCTGGGCCTGACTGGCGAAACTGCAGGCTATTGCCAACAGGGCAGTCGGTAAGGTGAGAGTGAAAGTCGTGATGTGCATGTGCAGTCCTCCTGCGGGAACACGGCCTCCAAGATGGAATATGACCGAGAAATTGAGCCTAGACGACGCCGGTTACCGACACACAGCCGCGGTTCAACCTTCCGTCCTCATGTATTGCTTGAGTGCGCGGCTCGCAGTTTGGCGAGCCGGCGTTGGATGCAGGATGCGGTAAGGCTCAATCCACTTGGGGCGCTCTAGGGGCTTCGACACTTTTTCGACACGGCCCCGGGGAGCCAGAAAGCAAAAACCCCCGATCTCTTTCGAAATCAGGGGTTTTCGTATTTCTCAAAGCAATGCGGGGTCAGGTCTTGCCTTTTGCATAATAGCGATCGCAAAAGACAAGACCTGACCCTGAGGTTTCAAGGTAGCTGTACGGCTTGGAGTAGAGGGTGTGGTCGAGGTCGCGGCACCACTCGGCCTAGACGATCTCTTTAACCTTGTCGTCCGACCTACGGTGAAGTTCCGAGCAGATAAACGGCAGGTCTATCTGAACCGCCTGCGCTCAAAAAACTGGCTCGCAACCTGGCCGGATCTGAAGGTTCTCCCGATAGGCCGAAACGTTTCAGCTTCGAAGTTTCATGCCCGTTTCGGATCGTTAGCCGCCATTCCCGAACGTCCGCTTCTGGCCGACTTCTGCCTTCCTCGACCGGCTGAAATCGACCCGACATTCGGAGTAAAAAATAAAGTCAGTCCCCTTTCCCCTTCTGGTTTCGCGACTCCGCATGCTCACGCCATCCCCCGGCGTGAGCATGCGCCGATCACTCAGGTAAAGGCGAAGTCCGCCTCGGTGATCGCGGTCTGTGGGACGCCGGTCAAGGTGATGCTTCCCACATCCGGCTGGCCAGCGACGGTAATGAATGCCTCACCGAACTGTTCTCCAATATCGAGACTCGCGAAGGTGAAACCGCTATTGCTCAGGTCGATCAGGTCAGTGCCGTCCTCGAAGTCGAAGATGGTGTCCGTTCCCCACACCGCACCGAACTGGAACTTGTCCGCACCGAGGCTCGGCTCGAAGAAGACGTCACCGACCATGAAGTCGTCGACACTGCTGCCCACCAATACGTCGGCGCCTACGCCGCCTTCCATGACGGCGCCGCTGGCGCCCGCGGTCAGGGTGTCGTTGCCGGCGTCACCGTCGAGGTTGGACTGGAAGCCGAAGGGGTCGTCGCCCCCGAACAGCTGGTCGTCGCCATCGCCGCCACTGGCATTGGCGAATTCCTGGACGATCAGGGTGTCGTTGCCGGAACCGCCGAGCAGCTCGTCGAAGCCCAGGCCGCTATCGATGACGTCGTCACCGCTGCCGCCGTCGAGGAAGTCGGCTCCTTCCAGACCGAAGATCTGGTCATTACCGCCCAGGCCGAAGATGCGATCGTCGCCATCGGTGCCGGTGAGCACGTCATTCCCCTCGGTGCCGGCGGTGATGAGGATCGTGTTACGACCGAAGTCGCCCGCCGTCAGGTTGTGCGTGCCCTGCAGACGCAGGGTGAAGTCGAGGCTGTCGAGCACACCGTCGTCGTTTTCGTCGGCGATCAGCCAGGTGTTGCCAGGGCGCAGGCTGTAGAACAGGTCGGTCACGCCGTTGCCACCGCCCACCAGTACGGCGCCCAGTTGTGGATTGACATTGACCTGGCCGCGGAAGAAGAACTCATTGTTGAGTTCCAGGGTGTCGCCGCCCACTACGCCTGCGCCCTGGAAGTCGACCAGGGTGTCGAAGGTGGCGAAGGGCGAGCTGGGGTTGAAGCCGGTGAAGAACTCGAATTCGTCGTCGCCGGCGCCACCGGTGAGACTGTCCTGGCCACCTTCACCCATGATCAGATCGTTGCCGGCGCCGCCATTGAGCATGTCGTTGCCGGGGCCGGCGAACAGTTCGTCGTTGCCGTCTTCGCCGAAGATCTGGTCATTGCCGTCGCCGCCGAAGAAGTCGTCGTTGCCCACGCCGCCATTGAGGACGTCGTTGCCGTCGTCGCCGTCGAGGGTGTCGTTGCCTTCGCCGCCATTGACGACGTCGTTGCCTGCGCCGCCGGACAGAGTGGTGTCGTTGCCGGCGCCACCGTTGATGATGTCGTTGCCCTCATTGCCGGTCAGAAGGTCGCGGTCGGCGCCACCATTGATAATGTCATTGCCGGTGCCGCCGGAGATCCGGTCGATGCCCGCGTCACCGTTCAGGGTGTCGTTGCCGTCGCCGCCATTGATGATGTCGTTGCCGCCATTGCCGTTGATCACATCGCCGCCGCCCAGGCCGAAGATGGTGTCGGGATCGTTGGTGCCATTGATCACGTCGCCGCCTTCAGTACCGCGCAGGACGAAGGCGGTGGTGCCGAAGTCGCTCCTGTCCAGGTTGTGGATGCCGTCCAGCTGAACAGCGAAGTCAGTGGCGTCGAAGATGCCGTTGTCGTTGGAGTCGGCGAACAGCAGGGTGCTGGCGGCGCCAAGGGCGAAGAAGACTTCGGTGAAGCCGTTATTGCCGAAACCGAGGCTGGTTCCCACCGTGGGTACGTCGTTGCGAGCGCCCTGGAAGACCAGGCGGTTGGGGAAGCTGGAGAGCCGCAGGATGTCGCCGCCGACCTGACCTGCACCTTCGAAGTCGGTGACGCGGTCCTGGCTCAGGGAGCTGGACTCGTTACCGGTTTCCACGGTCCAGAAGTAGCTGTCGATGCCGGCACCGCCGGTGAGGATATCGGCGCCTGATCCGCCGTCGAGAGTATCGTTGTCGTTGCCTCCGAGAAGTGTGTCGTTGCCGAGGTCGCCGAAGAGGTCATCGTTGCCGTCACCGCCGTCGACAATGTCGTTGCCGCCAAGGGCAAACACGCTGTCGTTGCCGGCCAGGCCGGTTATTTGGTCGTCTTCCTCGGTGCCGAGCAGAAAGTCATCACCCAGGGTGCCAGGGATAATAGCCATGGTTCTACCCTCCGTTGATGGAGATGGTAAGCGTGAACTGCGTTACAGCGGGTTGAGGCTAATTAGACAACTCCAAGGGATCGCAAGTGCGCCACTTTGACCTGACCGTTTATCGCGAATGCAGCCGCGTGTTGATGAGCCCTGTAGCATTCGCCAACCCTCCACCGCTGCAACACGGCTAGCTCCAGAGTTCCAGGGCAGGAGGGGTTGAAAAGCGGTTATTGCCCGGTGAAGTAATGAAATATTGAGAAACACATAAGTCTTCCTTGAGTGAACTTTCACAACGTTCTCCCATACAGTACTGCCCACGCAAAAAACCCTTCCTGCGTTTCAACACAGGAAGGGTTTTTTGTTTGCGACCGATCAGTCTTTAGCCTGGCTCAACTTGGTGAACAGTTCCGTCGGTACTTTCTTGCCGTTGGAAGTGAACTGGTTAGTGCGGAACTTGTACACCTCACCTTCGGACAGGAAACCATCACCGTTGGTGTCCATCGCCTTGAATTCCTCAGTGCCCTTGGGCGCCACCGCCAGCAGTTCCTTGAGCGACACGCGGCCGTCATCATCGGTATCGGTGCGCGCGAAAGAAGCATCACCGCACTTGCCTTCACCGCACTTGCCCTCGGCCTGGGTCTTTTGCGCGCCGGCTTCGCTGGCACCGCACTTGCCTTCGCCACACTTGCCTTCGCTGGTCTTTTCCGCAGAGGCCAGTTGATAGCCCTGAGGCAAGGCTTCAGCGGAAAACGCAGTGGAAGCGAAGTTGATACCGCCGACCAGTGCAACAGCGAGCAGGCCAATACGGGTTTTGTTCGACTGGATACGAGACATGTTGATACTCCGGATCATTTGCGCGGCTGGACCACTATTGGTCGTGCCACAAGGGTTGATAAACCTGGTTGCGAGCTGCGTTGTGCCTCTCGCTTTGGCAGGTCCATTTGGCCCCAGTGGTGTATCCGGGCTGTATCCGTGGGGAGCTGGTTTTGTATGGCCGTACGAAGATGTGGCGCCCTGATACACGGCGATACAACAAAAGCCTCAAGCTTCTAGAGTTCATTGACGACCTAGACCTTACAACTCAAGGAGCGTTAAGCATGAACGGCAAACGTATAGCAGCGGGATTGAGTCTTTTGTTCGCGCTCAGTGGTGCGTGCCTGGCGGCGCCGGGCACCATCAGGTTTCAAGGCAGCATTGTGGAGCCGGGCTGTCAGTCACGCGTGGGTACGCACGGCACATTCGAACTTTACCAATGCCCGGCCCAGAGTCGCAGGATGGGGATTGAGGCAGACGCCATCGCGCCAACCGCCAGTGTGAGCGCCGTTGGTCAATCCAGCGTCAACGTCAAACTGCTCGCTGACAGTAGTCGGGAAGGTCGCTATTTCGATCAGCAGTATGTGTTGGTGGATGATGCAGGCTCCCCTGTTCGCTCGGGGAGCTACCTGATCACCCTCAGCATTCCCTGACAACTGAGCCGGGCTGATGTTGGCTGAGGCTTACACCGAACCTGTGGCGAGGGGGCTTGCCCCCGTTGGGCTGCGAAGCGCCCCCCGCTTTTCTTCAGTCAGATAGTGCAGGCAGGTTTTGCGACGGCTTCGCCGCCGAGCGGGGGCAAGCCCCCTCGCCACAAATGTCATGACACTACTATTGCGAAGGTGAGGCTTAGTTCGGGTCCAGCAACCCGCCGCTCCAGTTACGCGACACCCGGCTGCCGGTAAATTTCGCCACACCCATGCCCTGGGATATCAGGCGGTCGCGATAGCGCGTCACCAGGCGCCCCGCTTGCTCGGCGTGCAGTACCACTTCGGAAGATGGGTCGCCCGGGGTCCTGAGGATCCGTGCAAAGCGCTGCCCTTCTTCGACGAAATCCCCCAGCTCTTTTTCGAAGATCAGCACCCCGGGTTGCGGGGCGAGGATGGTTTCCATGTGGCCCATTTCCACGGCTTCGACGGGCCATTCTGCAGGCGCCACTGACTCATCGATGACACCGCAACCGCACAGCCAGTTGTACAGCCCTGCGGCATCCTGTTCGGCAAAACGGTCGCTGACATCGCCCTGCCCGCGCAGCTCCAGGGTCGCAGCCATGCGCCCCGCTGTGACTCCGTCGCGTATCCATGGGGCAATAATGGTTTCCTCGAAGGAGCCATCGCCGCCGTCATCCCAGATGATCGCCACGTCCATCTTCATCGCCGCCGCCAGTTCGCGGCCACGGGGCCAGAAACTGCGGTGCACGTACAGGTACGGTAGCGCCTCGTCGTCGGTGTGCAGGTCAAGCATCACATCGGCCGGGGCGGCCAGTTGCACCAGTTTCTTTTGCCATTGCTGAACGCAGGTCGAAGGTCGCGCCATGGCCGCCGACTGGTCGAACGAGCGATTGAAGTTATGCCCGGTCGCGTCGTGATAACGACCAAGGATCCGCCCCTGGCGAAACTGCCCGATGCCCAGCGGATTGGCCTGCGGCACCACGGTGATGTTGCCTTTGAGCCGGCCCTGGGTTTCGGCGGTGTGCAGTCGTTGCATCAGCAAGTGCAGGACCAGCATCCCGGCGATTTCATCGGCGTGTACGCCGGCTTGCAGATGCACGTTTGGCCCGCTGCCGTCGCCTGCATAACGCCAGGCACCGACCCGCACGGCATCGCCATTGTTGTTGCGAACACTGAACGAAATATCCTGCGGCATTGGCTTCCCTCCCGTCATGAATGCTGAAAAACGTGGTATCGCTGCTGTAGCTGGTGATTGAACAGACGTTCAACTAAGCTCGGAATCGTGGAACCTCACCCAAGGACAACCTGTGACAACCGATGCCCCGAAAAACCGCCGCGCCGAACCCGATGACCGTCGCGAAATGCTGGTGGCCGCCACTCTGCGTTGCCTGGGCCGCGACGGTCACGCCGGGATTTCCGTACGGCGCATTGCCACCGAAGCCGGCGTGTCCGTGGGGTTGCTCAACCACCATTTCGGCAGCATCGAGGCACTGATCGCCGACACCTATCAGCGGCTCGCGAGCGAACTGACCACCGCCCTGCTCCAGGAAATCGAGCAGGCCCATACACCCGCGCAAAAGATCGATGCCTTCCTGGAGGGCTCGTTCTCGCCCAGGGTCATGGACCCGCAATTGCTCGGCGTGTGGGTGGTGTTCTGGAGCCTGATCCGTCACTCCGAACACGTCAGCCAGTCCCACGAAAAAAGTTACCGCGCCTACCTCGACCTGATCCGCCAGTTGCTCGACGGGCTGGCCGCCAGCGAAGGCTTCGTGATTCACGACACGCGCCTGGCCGCCATCGGCTTATCGGCGATGCTCGACGGGCTCTGGCTCGAGTGGTGCCTGAACCCCGAGACCTTCAGCGCCGCCAACGGACTCCACATCTGCCGTTGCTGGATAAAGGGGCTGCGTCACGGAGCATTCAGCACCGACGACATCCTGTGAAGAATGCCGGCCGAAGATCATCGCCAGGGTGCCACTGACGGCGATCAGCCCGGCGCCGATCATCAGCGACATGTCCATCAGCGTGCCCCAGACCAGGCTCGACAGCGCAAACGCCCAGATCAGCCCGGTGTATTCAAATGGCGCGAGCAGGGTCGCGGTGGCGCGGCGGAAACTGGCGAACAACAGGAACTGGCCGATGCCGCCCACCAGGCCGGCGCCGAGCATGCCCAGCCAGGCGGGCGTCGGTGATGGCGTGTGGGTCCACGGCAGGGCAACCGCCATGCAAATCACGAAC
Source organism: Pseudomonas jessenii (assembly GCF_002236115.1). GTDB lineage: Bacteria > Pseudomonadota > Gammaproteobacteria > Pseudomonadales > Pseudomonadaceae > Aquipseudomonas > Aquipseudomonas jessenii. The sequence goes on from NZ_NIWT01000009.1 coordinate 193,608, forward strand.
ACCACGTTGGTGATCAGCATCTGCTCCAGCACTGAGGTCTGCTCATCCACCTGACGCAACTGGATGTAGGTGAACGCCCAGCACATCGCCGCCAGCAGGGTCAGGACGATCGGCAACGGATCGGTCATGTTGTCGGGGCGACAGGCAATGACCACCCCGACAAAACCGATGATCAGGCTGAACCACTGCCAACCGCTGGCGCGCTCCTTGAGGATCACCGCCGCCAGCACCGTGACCATGATCGGCGCGGAAAAATACAGGGTGGTCATCTCGGCCAGGGTCAGGTCCCTGGCCGCCGTGTAGTACAGCACCCAGGCGACGATCGACAGCAAACCGCGCACCACCAGCAAGCGCCGGCTCGGTGAACGCCACGCCCGCTGGATCAGGCGCAGGCGCCCCACCAGCAACATTGCGGCGACCACCACCAGGCTGCGCCAGAACAGGATGGTCACCACCGAATAATCGGCCACCAGCCATTTGATGACCGCGTCCTGCAGGGCCAGGAACGCGTAGCCCAGGGTGCACAGGCCAATGCCCTGCAGCGAGCGGTCAACCGTTGGCGAACTCATCAGGCTGACCTGCGCACGGGCGTCCCGCGCCGTTCGGCAAAGGCAAACAGCGCTTCGATCAGGAACGTCAGGCAGACGTAGACGGCGGCCACCAGCAACAAGGGTTCGTACACCTGCAGGGTCTGCGCGCGGACCACGTTGGCGGCGCCGAGCAGGTCGATCACGGCGATAGTCGAGGCCAGTGCCGTGGACTTGAGCAGCATCACGGTTTCCCCGGCCAGGGTCGGCAACAGCAGGCGCAGGGCTCTGGGCAAGCGCACTCGCAACAACGACTGGCGCGCCGTCATGCCAAAGGCCGACGCGGCTTCCATCTCACCCTTGGGCACCGCCAGCAGGCCACAGCGAATCACTTCGCCGACATAGGCCCCCATCGACACCACCAGGGCGAACACGATGTACCAGTAGCCATCACGCAGGTACGGCCAGAGAAAGCTGCCACGAATCAGCGGGAACTGGGCAAACAGGCTGCCCAGCCCGTAGTAGTAGATGTAGATCTGGATCAGCAACGGCGTGCCGCGCGTCACGCTGGTGTAGAACAGGCTGACCTTGGCGATCACCTTGTTTTTCGAAATCCGTGCCAGCGCCACCAGCACCGCCAGCAGGTAACCGAACACACTCGATACCAACAGAATGACGAGGGTGGTTTGCAGCCCCCGGCCCAACAGTGCCGCGTATTCAACTATCCACGCTGGAATCATTTCATTCACTCAGCCAAAGGCATCCAGCGACGAATACGTCGCTCAAGCCGACCCGACAGATAGTTCGACGCCAGCGTCACCGCGTAATACAACGCGGCAGCCGTGAGGTAGAACAACAGATAGTGGCGCGTCGACCCCGCGCCTTGCTTGGCGGTGTACAGCAGCTCGTTGGTGCCGACCACGCTGATCAGCGCACTGTCCTTGATCAGGTTGATCCACAGGTTGGCCATCCCGGCCATCGCATACGGCGCCATGATCGGCAGTGTGACTCGACGGAACAGCCCAAAACCGTTGAGGCCGAACGCCTTGGCCGCTTCGATCTGGCCGAAGGGAATCGCCTGGATCGCCGCGCGGAAAATCTCCGAGGCATAGGCGCCCTGCACCAGCCCCAGCACCACGATGGCCGCCAGCGGGCCACTGACATTGACCACGCCGTAGCCGAGTCGGGTCATCAGAGAATTGAGGAGCATGGAGCCGACGTAGTACAGCAGCAGAATCAGCAGCAATTCCGGAACCGCCCGGAACAACGTGGTGTAGCCGCGCATCAGCGCTGCAATCGGCTTTGGCGCGCCGAGCTTGAGACACGCCACCACCAGTCCGATAGCCAGCCCGAGGACAAAGGCCCCGGCGGAAATCTGCAGGGTCATCCAGAGCCCCTTCAACAGCGCACTGCCCCATCCCTGCTCAGTGAAATTGATCAGATCGAACATTGCCGGCATTTCAGTCTCCAGTTGGCGGTTAGAAAGCACCGCCAGACCCTGTGGGAGCGAGCTTGCTCGCGATAGCGGTGGTTCAGTCAACTTGGATGTTGACTGTCATGCCCTCATCGCGAGCAAGCTCGCTCCCACAAGGATTTGCGTTTTCCAAGGGTTCGCGTTCGACCTGGCTGTCAGAACGCAGGCTTCACGCTGGTGCCGAAGTAGCTTTGGGAGAGGTCGTCGTAGTCCTTGCTCGCCAGCAGCTCCTGGATGGCCTTGTCCAGTTTGGCCTTGAGTTCGGTGTCGTCCTTGCGCAGGCCGGCACCCACGCCTTTGCCGAAGATCGGGTCATACGGCACGGTGCCGAGGTAGGCCAGGTCCTTGGCATCCGGGGTCTTGATGAATGCGGCCATGGCGGTGCCGTCGGCCATCATCAGGTCGATGCGCCCGGCAATCAGGTCGGCGTTGGCCGAGTCCTGGGTGTCGTAGTACTTAACGTCGGCGATTTTTTCGTAGTAGGTCTTCAGATAACTGGCGCTCACGGTCGAGTTCTGCACGCCGATGATCTTGCCCTTGAGGTCATCCGGGTACTTCTTCACCGACGCCTCTTTCGGGCCGACGACGGCAATCGCCGAATCGTAGTAGGCCTTGCTGAAGGCGATCTGTTTCTCGCGTTCTTCGGTCACCGACATCGAGGAAAAGATCACGTCGATCTTCTTCGCCAGCAGCGACGGAATGATGCCGTCCCACGCCACTTCCTTGATTTCGCAATCGGCTTTCATTTCGCTGCACAGCTTGTGGATCAGGTCGACTTCAAAGCCCTTCCACTCACCATTGGCCTGTTTTTCGGTATATGGCGGATAGGGTTCGGCTGCCACCGCGAACCTGATCGGTTGCGCTTGGGCCGCGCTCATGCCGGCCAGCAATACGCAGGCCGCACCGGTCAACCAGTTTGCAAAACGTCGATTTCCCATGTTGTTTTCCCGTCTTTTTATGATGAGTTAGCGAGTCTGATGAGCGTTGACGAATTGTCGGCAACGCTCGCTGCGTGGGTGTACGAACACTTCGTCCGGCGAACCGGTTTCCTCGATCAGCCCTTTGTGCAAAAAGGCGACTTTGGAAGAGACATCGCGTGCGAAAGCCATTTCATGAGTCACCAGGATCATGGTCCGGCCTTCTTCGGCGAGGGAGCGGATCACCCGCAGCACTTCCCCGACCAGTTCCGGGTCGAGTGCCGAGGTGGGTTCATCGAACAGCATGACCTTGGGCCGCATGGCCAGGGCCCGGGCGATGGCCACCCGTTGTTGCTGTCCCCCGGAGAGAAACGCCGGGTACTCGTTGCGCTTGGCCGCCAGCCCGACGCGTTCGAGCAGGGCTTCGGCCCGTTCAGTGGCCTCCGCACGGCTTTCACGCAGGACCTGGGTCGGCGCTTCGATGAGGTTTTCCAGCACCGTGCGATGGGGCCAGAGGTTGAAGTTCTGGAACACCATGCCCAGGCTGGAACGGATGCGCACAAGCTGTTTGGCATCCGACACCAGCGGTGCGCCGGGGCGATTCTGGTTAAGGTGAATGCTTTCGCCATCGACCAGGATGCGTCCCTGGTCCGGCACTTCGAGCATGTTGATGCAGCGCAGCAAGGTACTTTTGCCCGAGCCGCTGGCACCGATCAGGGAGATCACTTCGCCCTCGCGGGCGGTCAGGGAAACACCCTTGAGCACTTCGATATTGCCGAAGCGTTTGTGCAGGCCATCGACTTCGATCATGGTCCTGGCGGCGGCCGGTTCGACGGTCGCGGTGCTGGTCACCGTGCCGATCACCGGCCTGGGCGCTTCGCCATTGAGTACCTGGACAAAGCCGCGAATGCGCTGGCAGGCCTGGGCCAGTCGCTCGTCACTCAGGGTGAACGACAGCCGTACAAACCCTTGGGCCGGCTCACCGAATGCCGCGGCATCCAGCACCGAGACACCGGCTTCGCGCAGCAGGCGCCAGGCGAACTCCAGCGAGGTCAGGCCGGTGCCGCGCACATCCACCAGCACGAACATGCCGGCATCGGGGTTGAGCACGCTGATGCCCGGGCAATCCGCCAGGCCGGACACCACCAGATCGCGGCGCCGACGATAGATCTCGCGCATGCCGTGGGTGACTTCGTCATGGGACTGCACGGCCTTGAGCGCCGCTTCCATGACAAACCCGGGCAGGCCGTACAGCATGCTCAACACCAGGGTTTCGACATGGTTGACCAGGGCTTGATTGGCCACGACCCAGCCGATGCGCCAACCGGTCATGGCATGGGATTTGGACAGGCTGCCGATCACCACGCAGCGCTCGGCCATGCCCGGCAACGTTGCCAGGCTTTGGTGTTCACGCTCATAGGCGAGGCTCTCGTAGACCTCGTCCACCACCACCCACAGGTCATGGGCAATGGCGAGGTCGGCGATGGCTTGCAGTTCTTCACGACCCAGCACCACGCCGGTGGGGTTGTTCGGGTTGGAGAAGAAAATCGCCCGGGTGCGCGGGGTAATGGCCTTGGCCAACACGGCGGCATCGAGGCGGAAACCCGAGTCCGCCGCACAAGGCACCCGCACCAGCGTGGCGCCGGACGCCTTGAGGGTCGCTTCGTAGGTGACGTACATCGGATCGAAGGCAATCACTTCGTCGCCGGCACCGAGCAGGCACATCGAGGTGGCGAACAAGGCGTTCTGCGCACCTGCCGTGAGAATGACGTTGGTCGCCTGCAGTTCGCGGTCGATCAATTGGCTGTAGCGGCCGGCAATGGCCTCGCGCAGGGCCTGGCGACCGGCGATTTCGGTGTAGTGGGTATCCCCTTCGCGCAGGGCGTGGATGGCGGCATCGGTAATGAAATCGGGAGTGGGGAAATCCGGGTCGCCGACGCTGAGGATGATCACGTCCTCGCCGTTGCGCTGCGCAGCGCTGGCCGCGTAGTGGATATCCCAGGCGGCAACGCCTTGGCCACTGATCCGTTCAACAAAGGGTGAAAACCGCATGCCAGTGCCTCGTTCGAATTGAAGAAACGCAAGCCCGCAACCAGCCGGGGGAAGGTGGCCCTCAACATAGTCCAGACTGAACACTCGTTCAACAGAAAACTCGCGAGGCTTCGCGTTCAGCGCAAACAGGTCGTTTTCACGACAGTCGCGCCGTTTTTCAGCACGGTGCGATCAGGCGACGTGAAACGATTTTGCTGACTGCGCCAATCGCCAGGGCGACGAGGATCAGACCGGCGGCGACCAAGAACGTCAGCCGCATTCCCTGTGCGATTGCTTCGGGTTGCGCTTGCAAAACATCGTTACTGACCGAACCGAAGGCGAACACTGCGCCCATCAGGCTAGCGCCGGTGATCAAGCCAAGATTGCGCGACAACCCGAGCAAACCGGACACCACGCCACGCTGCGGCGTCGCAATATTCGACATGACGGCGGTATTGTTGGCCGCCTGGAACAGCGCGTAACCGGCGGTAATGACCACCAATGGCACGATGTAGCCGAACGCACCGAAGCCCGTTGGCACGGCGGGCAGGATGCAAGCGCCGGTCAACATGGCAATCAATCCGAGTGTGGTGGATCGATGTGCGCCCAATCCGTCGACCCATCGACCCGCCGGAACCCCGGCCAATGCGGCGACCAGCGGCCCCGCCGACATCACCAGGCCAACGCTCGTAGCATTCAACGCCAGTGCGCCGGTGAGATAAAACGGCCCCACCACCAGGGTGGCCATGACCACGGTCGTCACCAGCATGCTCATGGCGAAACCTGCGCTCAGCTGCGGATTGCGGAACATCGTCAGTCGAACCAGCGGTGACTCGGCTGTGCGCTCGACGAACACAAACACGCCCGCTCCAACCATCGCCACCAGCAACAGTGCCGTGTTCAGCGGACCAAAACTGCCACGCCCGAGGGTCATCGCCAGCGCATAGGCCAGCAGTGTCAAGACCAGTACCAGGGTGCCGAGGACATCGAAACCCGCTCGATCCGCCCTTTTCTCACGGCAATCTTTCGGTAAAAAACGATGCGCGAGCCCAATCGCCAAAACACCCAACGGCACATTGACCAGAAAAATCGCCTGCCACCCCAGATTGGCAATCAAAAAACCACCGAGGGTCGGGCCGAGCGATGTGCCAATCGCCGACATGGTGCCGAGCAGGCCCATCGCGCTGCCCATTTTTGCCTTGGGCACTGCCTCGCTCACCAGCGCCATGGTCAACGCCATCATGATGGCCGCGCCGATGCCCTGTAAGGCCCTTGCGGCTATCAGCAACCACAGACTGGCCGCCAGGGCGCACAGGAACGAGGCGACGGCGAACACCGCAATGCCGATCAGCAGCAATCGCCGACGGCCAATGATGTCGCCGAGCCGCCCGACACTGACGATCAACGCCGTGATCGCCAGCAGGTAAGCGAGCACCACCCATTGCACTTGCTGGAAGGAGGCCGAGAACGCTGCGGCCAGTGTCGGTAAACCAACGTTGGCAATGCTGGTGCCCAGGGACGACAGCAACATGGATAACGACAGGCTGGCCAAGGCGCCCCGAATCGATATGGACTTCATTTTCTCGCGACTCCGCAAATAGGTTGTCTCGAGCCTAAGCCCGCACCTAACATGGCGGAAGACGCAGCATTTGCACTTTATACGTGCATACAACGCCACACTCAAAAATGTGGGAGCGAGCCCTGTGGCGAGGGAGCTTGCCCCAGTTGGGTTGCGAAGCAGCCCCAAAATCTCTGATGCACCAAAGATCTTGTGAGTGCTACGCACTCAAACGGGGGCAAGCCCCCTCGCCACAGGGCTCGCTCCCACAGGAATTGATTCGATGCCAGACCTGAATCTGTTGATCACCCTGAACGTGTTGCTCGAAGAAGGCAGCGTGGCCCGCGCCGCGCAGCGTTTGCGCCTGAGCCCCTCAGCCATGAGCCGGGCGCTGGCGCGGTTGCGCGAAACCACGGGTGATCCGCTGCTGGTGCGGGCCGGTCGCGGACTGGTTCCCACGCCCCGGGCGCTGGAGCTGCGTGAACGCGTCGGCGCGCTCGTGCAGGACGCCGAAGCCGTCCTGCGCCCCGCCGAGGCACTGGATCTCAATCAACTGGCGCGCACCTTCACCCTGCGCACCAGCGATGGCTTCGTGGAAAATTTCGGACCACCACTGATCGCCCGCCTCCATCAGGAAGCACACGGTGTCCGCCTGAATTTCGTGCAGAAGCTGAACAAGGACAGCACCCTGCTGCGCGACGGCTCGGTGGACCTGGAAACCGGTGTGATCGGCGAATCGACCAGCCCGGAAGTGCGGACCCGGATGCTGTTTCGCGACCGGTTCATTGGCGTGGTGCACAAGGGTCATCCACTGGCTCGAGGCGAGATGACAGCGGTTCGTTATGCCGCCGCCCGGCACATCCTGGTCTCGCGTCGGGGCCACGAAAAAGGCGTCATGGACGATGCCTTGAATGAGCTGGGACTGACGCGCGACATCGCCACCATTGTCGCTGGTTTCTCTTCGGCGATTGCTTTGGCGCGGGCTTCGGACCTGGTCGCCAGCGTACCGCAGCGGCACGTCGGCAACCTGTGCCAGGGAATGCATTGCTTTGCCCTGCCGTTCCCCACGCCGGCGATCACGGTTTCGATGCTGTGGCACCCGCGCATGGACGCCGACCCGGCCCATCGCTGGCTACGCGGGTGCGTGTGGGAGGTTTGCAGTCAATAACACCACCGGGAAACTGAGTGTGGAACGCCAAGCTTGACCGCCACACCCTCCCCAGTCGGAGGCATTCAAGTGGTTTGTATCGAACTGTACTTCCCCCCGGCCACCTTACACAGCGATACAAATCCGCCAGGTTCAGGACATATGTGCAGTACATGGAAATGAAAAAGTGTGGCGCATCGGAAAGCGCAGGTTTTCCGAGCATTCCAGCGACCCACTGACAGGAAAAACCACCATGATCAATGCAATCGATACCGTGCTGTACACCGGCAAGACCCACACCACCGGCGGCCGCGACGGTCAGGCGCGCAGCACCGACGGACGTCTGGACATCAAGCTTTCGCCTCCCGGCTCTTCAGGTGCCGGCACCAATCCTGAGCAACTGCTGGCGGCGGGTTGGTCGGCTTGTTTCATCGGGGCGATGGGCAAGGCATCGGTCGCGCTGAAAGTGGCCTTGCCGAACGACGTTGCGGTGGATGCCGAAATCGATCTGGGCAAGTCCGAAAACGCCTTCTTCCTTCAAGCCCGTCTGAATGTCAGCCTGCCGGGCCTGGACCCGACCATCGCACGCAAGGTGGTGGAAATGGCGCATCAGACTTGCCCGTACTCCAAAGCGACCCGCGGCAACATCGACGTCGAAATCAATCTGGTTTGACCGATGCGGACAAGCCTGGCCTGACGTCTTGATACCGGTCAGGCCAGGCTTTTTGAACACCGCAATTGCTGTAGGTGTAGGAGCGAGCTCGCTCGCGATGGTCTCAAGAGCGCCGCGCATAGCCAGCAAGCGCGCGTTTTCGTTAACGACCATCGCGAGCAAGCTCGCTCCTACTACTCCTTCAGGATCAGCAGCGGTTCGCCTTTCTTCACGATGTAGGTCGCCAGTTCCGAGGCCTTGCCTCCACCCACGTTCTTCGCCACATGGGCGACGCCGTCAGGGATGTACAACGAATCACCGGCCTTGAGCGTCACCGGTGCCCGACCTTCCAGTTGATACTCAAAAGTACCGCTGATCACGTGCGCCACCTCTACGCCCGGGTGAGCATGTTTGGGCGAAGTCACGCCCGGATCGAAGTCCACGAGCACCTGAAGGACTTCGCGATCGGCGGCGCCCAGGTCTTCGCGTACCAGGTCGGTGCGATGCAGGCCCTGCTGCCAGCTTTTCATCGCCGGGGCCGGCTGTGTTTCCTGGGCTTGAGAGAGACTCGCTACAGTAGCGAGCCCTGCGGCGGCCAGAGCCAGACCAAGCTTGCCGAGGGTGTGACGGGTGTGGATACGCAACATTGTCTTTCCTCCAGTTGAACCACGCCAGGCCGCGCCGAAAGTGGCGCGGTGCCGGTGGTTCCATTTGAAGGCCGCCGTGTATCGCCCAGGTGTCGGGAAACGGCGGTTTTGTATGCCCCGGTAACGGCGGGCGTTGCGGATACCTGCGGATACAAACCCGCAACTGCGGGCACGTCGTTGGTCTTATTCCCCCGCCGCCCCGCGACTGCCCTTGAAAGCGTCGCGCCGGGCGCTGCGTTCGGCGACATAGGCGGCACTCGGCTCGCTGACCAGGTCTGCGCGGCGCAAGGGCTGCCCGCAATGGGCGCACATCGGTCCGAGCCCGGCCGGCTCGCCGCAACTGCGGTGGGTATAGACCACCGCCAGGCCTTCCTCGGGCGACTTGCACCAGGTTTCACCCCAGGCCCGCAACGCCAGGACCACCGAGTAGAACGCGTCGCCTTTTTCCGTGAGGTGATATTCGTAGCGTTTTGGCCGCTCACTGTAAGCGCGGCGCTCTACGAGCCCGTCGGCCTCCATGCTCTTCAAGCGCGCCGCGACCATTTGCGGCGTAGCGCCGGTCTGCGCCTGGATGTCATCAAAGCGATGGCTACCCATGAACAACTCCCGCAACACCAGCACCGTCCAGCGGTCGCCAACGATGGCTTCGGCCCGGGAAATCGGACACAGGGTTTCAGAAACGGTTGTTTTCACCGACATGCGGCATTGCCTCTTTCCTAGTTGCTATGATTATCATATCAACGTAAATCCTGAGCAACTACACTTCACCATCCACGGATTGTTTTGCGGAGAACCGTCATGCCCAACGCCACCTACCCTCTTGACCGGACTGCCTATCTGCTGGTCGACCCCTACAACGACTTTCTGTCGGAGGGCGGAAAGATCTACCCCTTGATCGAGCCAATGGCCAAGCAAGTCGGCCTGCTCGACAACCTGCGCACGCTTGATCGCACCATTCGCGCGCTCAACATCCCGGTGGTCATCGTACCGCACCGCCGCTGGGAAAAAGGCGACTATGAAAACTGGGATCACCCAAGCCCCACCCAGTGCAAGGTCATGCATATGCATCACTTCGCACGGGGTGAATGGGGCGGCGAATGGCACCCCGACTTCGCGCCGAAGGACGGTGACATCGTCGTGCAGGAACATTGGGGCTCCAGCGGTTTTGCCAATACAGACCTCGATTTTCGCCTCAAGCAAAAGGGCATTACCCACGTGATCATCGTCGGCCTGCTGGCCAATACCTGCATCGAGGCAACCGCCCGTTACGCTCAGGAACTCGGCTATCACGTCACCCTGGTGCGGGATGCGACCGCGGCCTTCATGCCGGAGATGATGCATTCGGCCCATGAGCTGAACGGTCCGACCTTCGCTCACGCCATCCTGACCACCGATGAACTGGTTGCCGCGCTGGCACAGGCAGGTGAGTGATGCAGTTGACCGGCACCTTGAGGTCTCGCTCCCACCCATCACGCTTGGCGCGCTTATTGATTGCACCGTGGGTGATGCCCTGGGCAGATGCGATCTCACGGGTGGAAAGCAATCCGGCCCGGGAGGCACGTTCAATTGCCTCCCAGTCGGGTTGCTTGGTTGTCATGGGAATCCTTCAGAGTCCTACCAGAAGAGAGTGCGTTGTCGTGCCCAGGCGAACTTCCAGGCGGCAGCTAATATAAAACTGCCCATCACAAAAGGAAGGTAGTCATGAGATACAACCTGTTCGAGAATCAGAGAAACGAGATCATCCTGCTCGCGCGCATCCTTCTGATGATCCTTTTCATCATTTCCGGCTGGAGCAAACTGACCAACTTTGACGGTACCGCTACTTACATGAGCTCTCTCGGCGTGCCCATGCCCATGGTCGCTGCGGGGATTGCGGTCGTCATGGAGTTCTTTGTCGCTATAGCGATAGTCGTGGGTTTTTACACCCGCCCACTCGCATTTCTCTTCGTCTTGTTCGTACTCGGTACTGCTCTAATCGGACATCACTTTTGGACTATGGTTGACCCAGAGCGCGCAGCCAACATGACCCAATATTTCAAGAACCTCAGTATCATGGGCGGCATGCTGCTGCTGGGCATTACTGGTCCTGGCAAGTATTCGATTGATGGCAGATAGCTTCGCGAACATCACTCGAGCCTTCCCGGTATCCGCGACACAATTTGCTAATTCGCGAAACGTGTCGCGAATTAGCTCTCGTCTGCCTTTCGCTCAGCCCAGCACTTGCCAAGCTGACGAGCCTGCTCTACGCCGAGCACGCCGATGAAACCAGCCGTTGCGAATGACCAGGCAATGCTGAAGCCGAACTCTTTCACCGTCAGGCATGAGAGGCCGACCCTCTTAGCTTTCACCATCATGCACAGTGACCCTAACTCCCGTAGCGACAATCTCGTACTCAGTTTCGGAAATTTTATTCACGGCACCACCAAATTGCATTTCGAAATGCTTCAGACCTTCATGTCGAACCATGCCGTTTGGCGAGCGCTCAATGGTCTCGTCCTGATAGATGTTAATCACGTATTCCAGGTTATCTGTGCCAACCCCAACTATTTTTCCAACATATTTATCTGCCATGTCCGAACTCCTTGCGTTAAATCTCAAAGTAGCTGGTGCAGGCAGATGAATCCACAGCATTGAACAGTTCACTTCACCATGATGTTGGTCTGCACCTGAGCGTGCAGGCGAGTGACGTTGGTCATGCCCTCTCCAATGTCGCGACATGAATTTCTGTTGTGCGGTAACCGTTCCGGCAACAAACCTTCCTGATGCCATCGCTTGGGGTCAAGCTGAGCGCGAACAAATTCCTTACATGTTTTTACATCTTCGAACCCGGCGTACAACGGCAACTTACATCGCCTTCCAATAATCGGCACCGGAATAATAAAAAGACCGATTACATGGAGAGTTTCAGATGCCCTTTACCCGTACTGTTCTAGCGTTGTCCCTCGGCCTGGTTTTTTTACAGAGCAATGCCCAGGCGGCGGCGCCGCTGTCGCTCGCTAACGGCAACTCCGAGCTGACTGCGCAAATCAGTAATGCCTGGATAGAAATCAATAAGACCGCGTTAGAGCACAATATCCGTACCCTGCAAGCCGAGCTCGCCGGCAAGTCGAAACTCTGTGCGGTACTGAAAGCCGACGCTTATGGTCATGGTATCGGGTTGGTGATGCCTTCAGTGATCGCGCTGGGTGTACCGTGTGTGGCGGTCGCCAGTAACGAAGAGGCGCGAGTGGTTCGCGAGAGCGGCTTTAAAGGCCAGTTAATCCGTGTTCGCACCGCCTCCCTGGGGGAGCTGGAAAATGCTCTGCAGTACAACATCGAGGAACTGGTTGGCAACCTCGATTTCGCCCGCCAAGCGGCCGATCTTGCACATAAACACGGTCGCAAACTGCAGGTGCACATCGGTCTCAACTCAAGCGGCATGAGCCGTAACGGCGTGGAAATGGCTACCGAGCAGGGTAAACAAGACGCGCTGGCGATCACCAAACTGCCAAATGTCGAAGTGGTTGCGATCATGACCCACTTCGCCGTGGAGGATAAGGACGACGTACGCAAGGGCCTGGCAACCTTCAACGAACAAGCGGCCTGGCTGATGGACGTGGCCCAGCTCGATCGCAAGAAAATCACCCTGCACGCGGCCAACTCCTTCGCCACCCTGGAAGTACCCGAATCGCGCCTGGACATGGTGCGCACGGGCGGCGCGTTGTTTGGCGATACCGTCATCTCGCGCACTGAGTATCGGCGCGTGATGCAGTTCAAGTCGCATGTGGCCTCGGTCAATAGCTATCCCGCTGGAAACACCGTGGGTTACGACCGTACATTCACCCTGTCACGTGATTCGAAACTGGCCAACATCACGGTCGGTTACTCCGATGGTTATCGCCGCGTGTTCACCAATAAAGGCGTGGTGTTGATCAATGGTCATCGCGTGCCGGTGGTGGGCAAGGTTTCGATGAACACCGTGATGGTCGATGTCACGGATGCACCCGACGTCAAGGCGGGTGATGAAGTAGTGCTGTTTGGCAAACAAGGCGCAAGCGAAGTCAGCCAGGCTGAAGTCGAAGAGATCAACGGTGCGCTACTGGCCGACCTCTATACCGTCTGGGGCAGCGCCAACCCGAAAATACTGGTCGAGAAGTAATCCCGCCATTATCGTAAATCACAGGGCGCGATCATTCGGGCACAGCTTTGCCGAGCGCTGACAAGCTCCAATGTAGGAAAGGGACTGACAGGAGAGAGCTCGCTTTCTCTTGTCGGAAGGTGACCATCATGCCTTGGCCAGACACTTGCGATTCGCGAAACGTGTCGCGACTTACTTGGCTCGCCGATCGATCCCACCGGGCGTCTTGTCACAGCGCAAGTCGTATTGGTTTGAAGCTGTGTGGATTGCAGGGTGCATTCGAGCAGATGAATGGGCAACAAAAAACCCGGCACGGTGGCCGGGTTTTTGTGTTGAGTGTGTGTATCGATCATAGCTTGCAGGAACCACATTAAAACTACCCATGCCAGCCCACCAAACATCAACAACCAGCGTTATGACAACATCCCCTCTAGACAGTGCGGTTTAAGTCGAATCGGTCCAGGTTCATCACTTTGGTCCACGCAGCGACGAAGTCCTTGACGAACTTCTGCTGCGCATCGGCGCAGGCATAGACTTCAGCCAACGCACGCAACTGCGCATTGGAACCAAAGACCAGGTCAACCCGCGTCCCCGTCCACTTCACTGCACCGGTTTTGCGATCACGCCCTTCATACTCTTGCTGGGCATCCGACACGGGCTTCCACTCCACGCCCATATCCAACAGGTTGGTGAAGAAGTCGTTGGTCAAGGCTTCCGGACGCGTGGTGAACACACCGTGTTTGCTCTGGCCGACATTGATGTCCAACCCGCGCAAGCCACCCAGCAATACCGTCATTTCCGGCGCACTGAGCGTCAGCAGTTGTGCCTTGTCGATCAGCAATTTTTCGGCCGGTACACGGTACTGTTGCTTCAGGTAATTACGGAAGCCGTCGGCAATCGGTTCAAGGAAACCGAAGGACTCGACATCGGTCTGTTCCTGGCTGGCGTCCATGCGTCCCGGGCTGAACGGCACCGTCACACTGTGGCCGGCGTTTTTCGCAGCCTGTTCGACACCCGCGCCACCGGCGAGCACGATCAGATCGGCCAGGGAGATTTTCTTGCCATCGGTTTGCGCGCTATTGAACTCGTTCTGGATACCTTCGAGTTTGGCCAGCACATTGGCCAGTTGCTCTGGCTGGTTGGCCTCCCAGGACTTTTGCGGTGCCAGGCGCAGACGCCCGCCGTTGGCACCGCCGCGCTTGTCGGAGCCACGGAAGCTGGAAGCCGCCGCCCAAGCTGTAGATACAAGCTGCGAGACCGACAGGCCGGACGCCAGCACCTTGCTTTTCAGGCCCGCCACGTCACTGTCATTGACCAGCGGATGATCGACGGCAGGGATCGGGTCTTGCCACAGCAGTTCTTCGTTCGGCATTTCCGGGCCGAAGTAGCGTGAGAGCGGACCCATGTCACGGTGAATCAGCTTGTACCAGGCACGGGCGAAGGCGTCGGCCAACTGGTCTGGATTGGCCAGGAAGCGCCGCGAAATCGGTTCATAGATCGGGTCGAAGCGTAGCGACAGGTCCGTGGTCAGCATGGTCGGATCGCGCCGTTTGGACGGATCGTGTGCATCCGGAATGGTGCCGGCACCCGCGCCGTTTTTCGGCTTCCACTGGTTTGCCCCCGCCGGGCTCTTGGTCAGTTCCCATTCGTAACCGAACAGGTTCTCCAGGTAGTTGTTGCTCCACTGGGTTGGCGTGGTGGTCCAGGTGACTTCCAGGCCGCTGGAGATGGTGTCGCCACCTTTACCGGTACCGAACGTGCTCTTCCAGCCCAGGCCCTGCAGCTCGAGGCCGGCGGCTTCGGGCTCAGGTCCGACATGATCGACGGGACCTGCACCGTGGGTTTTGCCGAAGGCGTGACCGCCCGCGATCAGCGCGACGGTTTCCTCATCGTTCATTGCCATGCGCGCAAAGGTTTCACGGATATCTATCCCGGCGGAAACCGGATCGGAGTTGCCTTCAGGGCCCTCCGGGTTTACGTAGATCAGGCCCATCTGCACGGCTGCGAGGGGGGTTTCCAGAGTGCGCTCTACGGGATTTTGCCCGGCATCCTTGCCATAACGCACGTCGCCACCCAACCACTTGCCTTCAGCCCCCCAGTAGACGTCTTCGTCCGGTTCCCAGACATCGGGGCGGCCAGCGGAAAAACCAAAGGTCTTGAAGCCCATGGATTCCAGTGCGACGTTGCCGGCGAGGACGATCAGGTCGGCCCAGGAGATTTTGTTGCCATACTTTTGCTTGATCGGCCAGAGCAGCCGACGGGCCTTGTCGAGGCTGACGTTGTCCGGCCAGCTGTTGAGGGGTGCAAAACGTTGCTGGCCGGAGCCGGCGCCACCCCGGCCGTCACCGGTGCGATAGGTGCCTGCGGCGTGCCAGGACATGCGGATAAAGAAAGGCCCATAGTGACCGAAGTCCGCCGGCCACCAATCCTGGGAATCGGTCATCAGCGCAGTCAGGTCGTTTTTCAGCGCCTGGAAGTCCAGGCTCTTGAAGGCTTCGGCGTAGTTGAAGTCGCCTCCCAGCGGGTCAGACTTGGGCGAGTGTTGACTCAAGATCTTCAGGTTCAGTTGGTTCGGCCACCAATCGCGGTTCGTCGTGCCACCGCCAGCGGCGTGATTGAACGGGCATTTCGATTCAGTTGACATGGCATCTCCTCTTGATTTTGTTTTCAGCTAACCACCTTTGAGCGTGGCTCCGGATCACCGATTGATGAAATAGCTTTTCGGTATGGGATCCATAGCCTTGAGGCTATGACAGCCCCGCGATCAGTCGCTCCAGACCCTCCATTAAAGTCCCGGTCGGGGAAACTGTCGCTTCATCTTTGGAGATAGCTGATAAACAGTTCAAATCAGTAACGAGTTGCACAGTGGATGAGCAGCATTGGCTGCAAGGACGTTGTCATCAGGGCATTCCTGTATTCAATAAAAAACCGGCCTTTCAGCCGGTTTTTATGTCACTCAACAGCACTTCGGTCCGGCTTTACTCCCGTAACGGGCCTCCTGGCGCTCGCGGAAGAACGCCTCGTAGTCCATCACCGGTTTGTCCGGGTGCTTGGTCTGCATATGCTCGACGTAGTTGTCGTAGTCGGGCATGCCGACCATCAGGCGCGCGGCCTGACCGAGGTATTTACCGAGGCGACTCAGGTCATTGAACATGATCAGGCATCCGGCAGCGCTTGATATGGCGCTTCTTTATCCGTGCGTTCCTTGGTGCCCCAGGCAGCGATGCCGACCTTGAGCGCAAAGAACAGGATGCTGAACACCACGAACAGGAACAGCGCAGTCAGGGTCGCGTTGGTGTAGGCGTTGAAGATCACATGCTGCATCTGGTCGATGCTCTTGGCCGGGGCCAGCACCTGACCATTGGCCAGCGCATCGCTGTATTTCTTGGCCAGGGCCAGGAAGCCGATCGCCGGGTTTGCATCGAACAGCTTGATGAAGCCGGCGGTGGTGGTGCAGATCAGCAGCCATACGGCCGGCAGCAAGGTCACCCACACATAACGCTGGCGCTTCATCTTGATCAGCACCACGGTGCCGAGCATCAGCGCGATACCGGCCAGCATCTGGTTGGAGATGCCGAACAGCGGCCACAAGGTGTTGATGCCACCCAGTGGATCGATCACGCCCTGGTACAGCAGATAACCCCACATGGCCACGCAGCCTGCGGTGGCCACCAGGTTGGCGGTCCAGGATTCGGTGCGTTTGAGCGCCGGGACGAAAGAGCCGAGCAAGTCCTGGAGCATGAAGCGACCGGCACGGGTACCGGCATCCACTGCGGTGAGGATGAACAGCGCTTCGAACAGGATCGCGAAGTGGTACCAGAACGCCATGGTGTTCTCGCCCGGCAGAACACTGTGCAGGATCTGCGCGATCCCGACCGCCAGGGTCGGCGCACCACCGGCACGGGCCAGGATGGTGGTTTCACCGATGTCATGTGCCACCGCTTGCAGGGCTTCCGGGGTAATGGCGAAGCCCCAGCTGCTGACGGTTTGCGCAACGGTCACCGCATCGGCACCGACTACAGCGGCCGGGCTGTTCATGGCGAAGTACACACCCGGATCGATCACCGACGCGGCAACCATGGCCATGATGGCGACGAACGACTCCATCAGCATGCCGCCGTAACCGATGTAACGGGCATGCCCCTCACTGGCAAGCAGCTTGGGCGTGGTGCCGGAAGCAATCAGCGAGTGGAAACCGGAGACCGCGCCACAGGCGATGGTGATGAACAGGAACGGGAACAGACCGCCCTTCCAAACCGGACCGGTGCCGTCGACGAACTGGGTCAGGGCCGGCATTCTCAGCTCGGGCATGGTCACCAGGATGCCAATCGCCAGGGCGACGATGGTGCCGATTTTCAGGAACGTCGAGAGGTAGTCACGGGGTGCCAGGATCAGCCACACCGGCAGTACCGCCGCGACAAAACCGTAACCGATCAGCATCCAGGTGATCTGGATACCGGTAAAGGTAAAGGCTTTGGCCCACACCGGATCCGCGGCAATCTGCCCGCCGAGCCAGATCGAGCCCAGCAGCAACAGCACGCCGATCACCGAGATTTCACCAATGCGACCCGGGCGGATGTAGCGCATGTAGATGCCCATGAACATCGCGATCGGGATGGTCGCCATTACCGTGAAAATGCCCCAAGGGCTTTCGGCCAGGGCCTTCACCACGATCAGCGCCAGCACCGCGAGGATGATGACCATGATCAGGAAGCAGCCGAACAGCGCGATGGTGCCGGGGATGCGGCCCATTTCCTCACGGACCATGTCGCCCAGGGAACGACCGTTGCGGCGGGTGGACATGAACAGGACCATGAAGTCCTGCACCGCACCGGCCAGTACCACGCCGGCGATCAGCCACAGCGTGCCGGGCAGGTAGCCCATCTGCGCCGCCAATACCGGGCCGACCAGCGGACCTGCACCGGCAATGGCCGCGAAGTGGTGACCGAACAGGACATGTTTGTTGGTCGGCACGTAGTCCAGACCATCGTTATTGAGCACAGCCGGAGTGGCTCGATTGGGGTCGAGTTGCATCACTTTGTTGGCGATGAACAGGCTGTAGTAGCGGTAGGCAACGAGGTAGATGGCGACGGCTGCGACTACGATCCACAGGGCGTTGATCGCTTCGCCGCGGCGCAGGGCCACGACACTCAGCGCAATCGCTCCCAGGACAGCCACGGCAAACCAGGCGAGGTGTTTAGCCAGACGGGGCATAGCGTGTCTCCTGCCGACAGCCAGTGACTGCGGCGGTAATTTTTATAATTGTGTCCGCAGTGCGGAGCTGGCCCAATATCTGCGCATGTCGTCCACAAATAAATCCGCGTTACTACGTACGCGGCGTCTACGTAGTTCTACGTAGATGACGCCGATCTCATGTGGGTTCACCACCGGACCCGGGGGCCATCCCCGATCAAATGTGGGAGCGAGCTTGCTCGCGATAGCGGGCTGTCAGACACATCAATGTTGAATGTGCCGCCCTCATCGCGCGCAAGCTCGCTTACACAGGTTCTGTATTTCAACTGAATGGCATCCCGGCCGCCGGTCATTCCGTCCAGCAACGCTACTGGCCGAACACCTCTTTGGCATATGATCCCGAGCCTTCGCGCGGGCAGGAGTCAACATGCAGCTCAAACACAAGATCGTCGCCCTCGGGATTCTGCCGCTGGTGCTGGCCATTGCCGTCATCTGCGCGCTGGTGATTTCCCTCAATCGCCAATTGGGCGATCAACAGGCGCAACTGATCGAAGACAGCATTCTGGCGAGCAAGCGCGCGGAGCTGAAAAACTACGTGGAAATGGCCCAGAGCCTGATCGCGCCCCTGTACGACGACGGCCACGGCGATGCCCGTGCCCAACAACAAGTGCTGGAAGAACTGCGCAAGCTCAGCTTTGGCATCAACGGCTACTTCTTCGTCTACGACCACGAAGGCCGCAGCCTGATGCATGCGCGCCAGTCGGAACTGGTGGGCCAATACCTGTGGGACATGAAAGATCCCCACGGCCTGCCGGTGATCCAGGCGCTGCTCAAAAGCGCGCAATCGGGCGAAGGTTTTCAACGCTATGCCTGGAACAAACCCTCCTCCGGTCAGGTGACCGACAAGCTCGCCTACGTGGTGATGCTCGATCGCTGGGGCTGGATGCTCGGTACCGGCATCTACCTCGAAGACATCGAACGCGCCACCCAGCAGGCCCGTGCCGAAGTGGCCATGGGAATTCGCAAGACCATGATGGCGATTGCCGTGGTTGCCCTCGTCGCGGTGCTGTTCGTCTTCGCCACGGGCATGACCCTCAACGTCAGCGAACATCGGCTGGCGGACAAGAAACTGCAGCGCCTGACCCAGCGCATCGTCAGCCTGCAGGAAGAGGAACGATCACGGGTGTCCCGCGAGTTGCACGACGGCATCAGCCAGGTGCTGGTCTCGATCAAGTTTCAATTCGAACTGGCCAGCCATCTGCTGGAACGCGGACAGGCCCACGACAAGGGCTTGAGCACGCTGAAAGACGCCACCGAGCGCCTGGGCGATGCCATCGGCGAAGTCCGCAGCCTCTCCCACGACCTGCGCTCATCCCTGCTCGACACCCTCGGCCTGCCGGCGGCCATCGGCCAATTGGCTGCCGAATTCGAGCAGCGCAGCGGGCTGACCGTGACCTATGACGAAAATGAATTCGACTGTCAATTGGTCGACGGCGCGGCTGTTTCGCTGTTCCGAATCGTCCAGGAAGGCCTGACCAATATTGAACGCCACGCCCAGGCGAAGAACGTGTCCATTACACTGCGCGGCTGCGAACAGTCGGTGCGGCTGACGGTGGTCGATGACGGCATTGGTTTCAACGTCGCCCAGGTCGAACGTCGTCAGGCCGGCATTGGCCTGCGTAATATCCGCGAACGCGTCGAACATTTTGGCGGGCGCTTCGATTTGATTTCGATGCCGGGCAGAAGTGAGCTGGACGTGCGGCTGCCAATGAAACCAGACGCATAACGCTGACCCGGCCCAAAACTACAAGAGTGAATAGCTGCGATGAACCTGCCCTCCCCGATCCGCGTCGCCCTGGTCGACGATCACTCCCTGGTCCGCGACGGCATCAAGGCGCTGCTGGCCGTGATGTCGCCCCTGGAAATGG
Source organism: Pseudomonas jessenii (assembly GCF_002236115.1). Lineage (GTDB taxonomy): Bacteria > Pseudomonadota > Gammaproteobacteria > Pseudomonadales > Pseudomonadaceae > Aquipseudomonas > Aquipseudomonas jessenii. The sequence continues at coordinate 213,799 of NZ_NIWT01000009.1, forward strand.
TCGGCGAAGCGGAAAACGGCGCCGCGGCCATCGAGATGGTCGGACGTTGCCAGCCGGACCTGCTGCTGGTCGACATCAGCCTGCCGGACATGAACGGCCTGGAACTGACCCGCGTGCTGCGCAGCCAGTACCCGTCGCTCAAGGTGCTGGTGCTGAGCATGTACGACAATTACGAATACGTCAGTGAATCGGTGCGCTCCGGTGCCAGCGGCTACGTGCTGAAGAACGCCCCGTCACGGGAAATCATCGCCGCCATCGAGGCCATCACCAGCGGGGGAACCTTCTACAGCGCGGAAATCGCCCAGCGGCTGATCGCCGACAGGAACACCGACAACGAACTGACCCCTAGGGAAAGCCAGGTGCTGTCGAAGATGGCGCAGGGGTTGAACAACAAGGAAATGGCCCGGGAACTGGACATCAGCGTGCGCACGGTGGAAACCCATCGCCTGAGCATCCGACGCAAACTCAACATCGACAAGCCGGCGGCGCTGGTCAAATACGCGATCGATCATGGGCTTATTTCCCGCTAGTACCGCTCCCACAAGGGGCATCGAATCCACCATTGACTGCGTCGATAGTCACCATTGATTCAATGAAGTTCTCTTAAAAAATCCACGGCGTAACATCTGCTCCATACCAACCCATAAGCACCCCGGAGCACACCATCATGAAACGCCAGACCCTCCTCAGCATCGCTTTCTCGGTTTTCGCAGTTAACGCTTTCGCCGCAAACTCTGCTCAACCTGTGGTCGCTGAAGGCGGCTCCGATCGTCTGATTGAAAGCCGTGTGGCCGAGGGTGGTTCCGATCGCCTGATCGAGAATCGTGTCGCCGAAGGTGGTTCGGATCGCCTGCTGGAAAAACGTGTTGCCGAAGGCGGCTCCGACAAGCTCCTGCAAAACCGCGTCGCTGAAGGCGGCTCCGACAAACTCCTGCAGAACCGCGTCGCTGAAGGCGGTTCCGACAAACTGCTGCAAAACCGCGTAGCCGAAGGCGGTTCCGACAAACTGCTGCAAAACCGCGTAGCCGAAGGCGGTTCCGACAAACTGCTGCAAAACCGCGTAGCCGAAGGCGGTTCGGATCGTCTGATCGAAAGCCGCGCTGTCTGAATGCAGTGCTTTACCGCAGGACTCGACGAAAAACCCGGCCTCATCAGCCGGGTTTTTTTACGTCTTTTATAAGTCCTTCCCGCCACGCATAGCGCCTCGCCCGCCCCCCTTTTATCGCCATCCAGCCAGAAACTCCGTTCGGGGACTTGTGCTTCCGGTATTATGGTATACCATCAGACGCACAGACACCCAAACCTCTACGGAGCAGCTCATGAGTTTCGAAATCCGCAAGATCGTCAGCTATGTCGAAGAAACCTTTATTGAAGGCGGCAAAGCCACCGATAAGCCTGTGACCATGGTCGGTCTGGCCGTGGTGATGAAGAACCCCTGGCTGGGCAACGGTTTCGTCGAAGACCTGAAACCACAGATCCGCGCCAACTGCTCCGACCTCGGCGCACTGATGGTCGAGCGTCTGGTGGGCATCATTGGCGGCGCCGAGAAAATCGAGGCGTACGGCAAGGCTGCGGTGGTCGGCGCCGATGGCGAAATCGAACACGCTTCGGCGGTGATCCACACCCTGCGCTTCGGCAACCATTACCGCGAGGCGGTCAAGGCCAAGAGCTACCTGAGCTTCACCAACAAGCGCGGCGGCCCGGGCACCTCGATCCAGATCCCGATGATGCACAAGGACGACGAAGGCCTGCGCTCGCACTACATCACCCTGGAAATGCAGATCGAAGACGCGCCGCGTGCCGACGAAATCGTCGTGGTCCTGGGTTGCGCCGACGGCGGCCGCCTGCACCCGCGCATCGGCAACCGCTACATCGACCTGGAAGAACTGGCTGCCGAAAAAGCCCAGTAACCGGCCAGCAGAACGACAACAAGAAGGCATTGCAGGAGCGCTCCATGATTCGGCTCACCGCTGAACTCACCCCGGCTGGCACCAGTTACCTGGCGACCGGCCAAGGCCAGCCCGTGGTCTTGATCCACGGCGTGGGCCTGAACAAAGAAATGTGGGGCGGCCAGATCGTTGGCCTGGCCACGAAGTACCGCGTCATCGCCTACGACATGCTCGGCCATGGCGCCAGCCCGCGACCGGAGAACGGTACGCAACTGCTCGGCTATGCCGACCAGTTGCTGGAGCTGCTCGACCACCTGCAATTGCCCAAGGCAACGGTGATCGGTTTTTCCATGGGCGGGCTGGTGGCGCGGGCCTTTGCCCTGCACTACCCGCAACGCCTGGAAGGCCTGGTGGTGCTCAACAGCGTGTTCAACCGCAGTGCCGAACAGCGTGCCGGGGTCATCGCCCGCACCAGCCAGGCTGCCGAACACGGGCCGGACGCCAATGCCGAAGCCGCACTGTCGCGCTGGTTCAGCCGTGAATACCAGGCCGCGAACCCGGCGCAGATCGCCGCGATTCGCCAGACCCTGGCCGGCAATGACCCTCAGGGCTACCTGACCACTTATGAACTGTTCGCCACCCAGGATATGTACCGCGCCGACGACCTGGCCAGCATCCAGGTGCCGACGCTGATCGCCACCGGCGAACTGGACCCCGGCTCAACCCCGGAAATGGCCCGGCAACTGGCCGAACGGATTCCCGGCGCGACCGTTGCCGTACTCGCCGAGCAACGGCATATGATGCCGGTAGAGTCGCCGCGCCTGGTCAACCAGCTGTTGCTGGAGTTTCTGCAGACCGCGCACTCCAAACAAAACCAGATCAAGGGGATCGTTGCATGACACTCGCACGCTTCCAGATGTGCATCGGCGGTGAATGGGTCGATGCCCTGTCCGGCAAGACCTTCGAAAGCCTCAACCCGGCTTTGGCCGAACCCTGGGCTGAACTGCCCGATGCCGACGAAGCCGATGTCGAGCGTGCCGTGCAGGCTGCGCAGACGGCTTTCGACAGCCCGGCATGGCGCGGTTTGACGGCTACCGCTCGCGGCAAATTGCTGCGACGCCTGGGCGACCTGATCGCCGAGAACAAAGAACAACTGGCGCAGCTCGAAAGCCGTGACAACGGCAAGCTGATCCGCGAAACCCGTGGCCAGGTCGGCTATTTGCCGGAGTTCTTCCACTACACCGCAGGCCTGGCGGACAAGCTCGAAGGCGGCACCCTGCCGCTGGACAAGCCGGATCTGTTTGCCTACACCGTGCACGAAGCCATGGGTGTGGTTGCCGCGATCATTCCGTGGAACAGCCCGCTGTACCTGACCGCGATTAAACTCGCCCCAGCCCTCGCCGCAGGCAATACCATCGTGATCAAGCCGTCGGAACACGCCTCGGCAACGATTCTTGAACTGGCGCGCCTGGCACTGGAAGCCGGGATTCCGCCGGGGGTGGTCAACGTCGTCACCGGTTACGGTCCGAGCACCGGCGCCGCCCTCACCCGCCATCCGCTGATCCGCAAGATCGCCTTCACCGGCGGCGCGGCGACGGCTCGGCATGTGGTGCGCAGCAGTGCCGAGAACTTCGCCAAGCTGTCGCTGGAACTGGGGGGCAAATCGCCGAACATCATCTTCGCCGATGCCGACCTCGACAGCGCGATCAACGGCGCCATCGCCGGGATCTATGCCGCCTCCGGGCAAAGCTGCGTCTCCGGTTCGCGCTTGCTGGTGCAGGACGAAATCTACGATGAGTTCGTCGGTCGTCTGGTGGAACGCGCCAAGCGCATCCGCATTGGCAACCCGCAGGACGACAGCAGCGAAATGGGCCCGATGGCCACCGCACAGCAACTGGCCGTGGTCGAAGGCCTGGTGGCCGATGCCATCGCCGAAGGCGCGCGCCTGCGCCTGGGCGGCAAGCGTCCAGAGAATCTGGGTGACGGCTGGTTCTACGAACCGACGCTGTTCGAGTGCGACCGCAATTCGATGAAGATCATGCAGGAAGAAGTCTTTGGTCCGGTGGCTTCGGTCATCCGTTTCAAGGACGAAGCCCAAGCGCTGGCGATTGCCAACGACTCGCAGTTCGGCCTCGCCGCCGGCATCTGGACCCGCGACCTGGGCCGCGCCCATCGCCTGGCCCGGGACGTGCGTTCGGGGATCATCTGGGTCAACACCTACCGTGCAGTCTCGGCCATGGCGCCGATCGGCGGCTTCAAGAACAGCGGCTATGGACGCGAAAGCGGCATCGATTCGGTGCTGGCCTACACCGAGCTGAAAACGGTGTGGATCAACCTGTCCCAGGCACCGATGCCTGATCCCTTCGTGATGCGCTAGGAGTCCTGGAAAATGATCGAACCCGGCATTTACAAAGACGTGATGAGCTCGTTCCCCTCCGGGGTCACGGTGGTCACCACCCTGGACCCGGACGGCGGCATCGTCGGCATCACCGCCAGCGCCTTCAGTGCGCTGTCGATCGACCCGGCACTGGTGCTGTTCTGCCCCAACTACGGCTCCGACACCTACCCGGTGCTGCGCGACAGCAAGCAGTTCGCAATTCACCTGCTGTCCGCCGACCAGACCGCCGAGGCCTATGCCTTCGCCGGTAAAGGCAAGGACAAGGCCAAAGGGATCGAGTGGCACTTGAGCGAATTGGGTAACCCGATCCTCGCCAAGGCCACGGCGATCATCGAGTGCGAACTGTGGCGCGAATACGACGGCGGCGATCACGCGATCATCGTCGGCGCGGTGAAGAACCTGATCCTGCCCGCGCAACCGGTCACGCCGATGATCTACCACAAAGGCAAACTGGGCCCCCTGCCCACCCTGGCCTGACACTGCTTTTCTGTAGGAGCGAGCTTGCTCGCGATGACGGTGTATCAGTCGACATCGATGTTGAATGTCAGTCCGCTATCGCGAGCAAGCTCGCTCCCACAGGTACTGCACCAGACAGTTAAGTCTTCATTCTTTCCAGGAGCCGGCATGAGCCCAGCAGCCTCGCAATTGTTCCGTCAGCAGGCCTACATCGATGGCCAGTGGCTGGACGCGCCGGATGGCGCCTGTCAGGACATCTTCAACCCGGCCACCGGTGAACTGATCGGCCAGGTGCCGAACCTCGGTGCCGAGCATGCGCGCCTGGCTATCGAGGCCGCCAACAAGGCCTGGCCGGCCTGGCGCGCGCTGACCGCCAAGGAGCGCAGCAATACGCTCAAGCGCTGGCATGCCTTGATGCTGGAAAACGCCGACGCCCTGGCACACATCCTCACCCTCGAACAAGGCAAGCCACTGGCCGAAGCCAAAGGCGAAATCCTCTACGCCGCGAGCTTCATCGAGTGGTTCGCCGAAGAGGCCAAGCGCATCTACGGCGACACCATTCCCAGCCACAAGGGCGATGCGCGCATCGTGGTCAGCAAGGAGCCGATTGGCGTCGTCGCGGCCATCACGCCGTGGAACTTCCCGGCGGCGATGATCACCCGCAAGGCCGGCCCGGCACTGGCGGCCGGTTGCCCGTGCATCGTCAAGCCGGCTCCGGAAACTCCGTTCTCGGCACTGGCCATGGCTGCGCTGGCGGAACAGGCCGGGATTCCAGCGGGCATTTTCAACGTGATCACCGGCGATGCCATCGCCATCGGTGGCGAGCTGACCGGCAGCAGCCTTGTGCGCAAACTGTCGTTCACCGGCTCCACCGCCATCGGCAAGCTGCTGATGGCCCAGTGCGCGCCGACCCTGAAAAAAGTCTCGTTGGAACTGGGCGGCAACGCGCCATTCATTGTCTTCGACGATGCCGATCTGGAACGCGCCGTCGACGGCGCGCTGATCGCCAAATTCCGCAACGCCGGGCAAACCTGCGTCTGCGTCAATCGCTTCCTGGTGCAGGCCGGCATCCACGACGCCTTTGTCGCACGCCTGGCCGAGCGGGTTTCGCAACTCAAGGTCGGCAGCGGTTTCGATGATGGCGTCACCCAAGGGCCACTGATCAACGAGCGCGCCGTGGCCAAGGTCGAAGAACACGTGCAAGACGCTCTGGCCCACGGAGCACAACTGCTCTGCGGCGGCGAACGCCATGCGCTGGGCAATGGATTCTTCCAGCCGACCGTTCTCATCGGCGTCACCACCCGGATGAAAGTCGCCCGGGATGAAACCTTTGGCCCGTTGGCCGCCGTGTTCCGTTTCGACACCGAGGCCCAGGCCGTCGAGATGGCCAACGACACCGAGTTCGGCCTGGCTGCCTACTGCTACACCCGCGACCTGGGCCGCGCCTGGCGCATGAGCGAGGCGCTGGAGTACGGCATGGTCGGGATCAACGAAGGGCTGATTTCCACTGAGGTCGCGCCATTCGGCGGGATCAAGTCCTCGGGGCTGGGCCGTGAAGGGTCGAAGTACGGCATCGAGGATTACCTGGAACTCAAATACACCTTGATGGGCGGCCTTTGAGCCCGCGGGAGCTACGCAAATGAACAACGAAAAGTATGAAAAAGGCCTGAAGATCCGTACCCAGGTGCTGGGTGAGGCCTACGTCAATCGTTCCATCGAGAACGCCGACGACTTCACCCGACCGTTGCAGGAAATGGTCACCGAGTATTGTTGGGGGCATGTCTGGGGTCGTGAGGGTTTGTCGCTCAAGGAGCGCAGCATGATCAACCTGGCGATGATCTCGGCCCTCAACCGGCCCCATGAACTCAAACTGCATGTGCGCGGCGCCTTGCGTAACGGCCTGAGTCGTGAGCAAATACGCGAAATATTGCTTCAGGTCGGCATTTATTGCGGTGTCCCCGCTGCCGTAGACAGTTTCCGGCTCGCCCGTGAAGCCTTCGCCGAAGCCGATGCCGAGGCCTCCAGTTAACCCTTGGCTGTTTGATCTGACCGGGCACCCAGATTCCCGTAATCGAAGTGCTCTTTTTTGCATGGACAGCCACAATCAGAGCGGACCCCATGAAACGCCTGCCACTCGACGACAGCTTCAAGGTCAATCGCAACCCCGTTACCCTGCGCGAAATCGTGCTGGATAAACTGCGAAGCGCCATCATGAACTTCCAGCTCCTGCCGGGAGACCGTCTGGTCGAACGCGATCTGTGCGATCGCCTGGGCGTCAGCCGTACCTCCGTGCGCGAAGCCTTGCGTCACCTGGAATCCGAAGGCCTGGTGGAATTCGCCGACGCCAAGGGCCCGCGTGTCGCGATCATCACCCTGGCCGATGCCGTGGACATCTACGAGTTACGCTGCGTACTCGAAGGGCTGATCGTGCAACTGTTCACCCTGCGCGCCAAGGCCAAGGACATCAAGGCCCTGGAAAAAGCCCTCGAAGAAAATCGCAAGGCGCTCAAGGACGGTGAGCTGCAACAGGTCATCGACTCGGTGCAAGGTTTCTACGATGTGCTGCTCGAAGGCTCGGGCAACCATGTCGCAGCCACTCAATTGCGCCAGTTGCAGGCACGCATCAGCTACCTGCGCGCGACCTCGGTGTCCCAGGAAAACCGTCGCGGCGCCAGTAACCAGGAAATGGAACGCATGGTCGAGGCGATCAAGGGCGGTGATCCGCTGGCCGCTCACCAGGCTTGCGTCGACCACGTGCGTGCGGCCGCTGCCGTGGCCCTGGACTACCTCAAGCGCAAGCAGGAAGAAACCGGCGATATCCCGGCGATTACCTTGCCCATCGCGCTGAAAGAACCGCGCATAGGTCGCTGAAATGTTCAGCCCGAGCTTTTGCCCCAAGTGCGGCAGCGCAGACCTCAGGTCACAGTTGCCGCCGGGCGATACGCACGAGCGCCTGATGTGCCGCGGTTGCGGCTACATCCATTACATCAATCCGAAAATCATTGCCGGCTGCATCATCGAGCAGGACGGCAAATATTTGCTGTGCCAACGCGCGATTCCGCCGCGTCCGGGCACCTGGACGCTGCCGGCAGGCTTCATGGAAAGTGGCGAGACCACCGAACAGGCGGCCTTGCGCGAAGTCTGGGAAGAAAGCGGCGTGCGTGCCGAAATCGTCTCGCCCTATTCGATCTTCAGCGTGCCGAAGATCAGCGAGGTGTACATCATCTTCCGAGCCATCGCGCTGGAGATTACCGGGCAGTACGGCCCGGAAACCCTCGACTACAAGTTCTTCGCGCCCGAGGACATTCCCTGGAACAGCATCTACTATCCGGCGATCCGGCAGATCCTTGAGCGCTATATCGAGGAGCGTCAGGCCGGGGTTTATGGCATCTACATGGGCAATGACGACAGCGGGAAGATTCACTTCATTCGCTGAAAAAACCCATTCCCCCCTGTAGGAGCGAGCCTGCTCGCGATGGTCGTCAACGATGACGCGTGCTGACTGACCGAACGCGTTGCTCTAACGTTTTTCGCGAGCAGGCTCGCTCCTACAGGGTCAAGCGGTGTTGATCAGAGCGGCGCCATGCCCTCGACGATAATGACCTCTGCCTTCGCCACGCCTTCGCGATGCCCCCTGGCCTCCTGATACAACGCCGAGTGATAGCAAGCCACCGCCTGCTCATAGGAATCAAACTCGATCACCACACTGCGTTGCGGCGTAGGCCGGCCTTCCATCGCCTCGCTGCGCCCGCCCCGCGCCAGAATCCGACCGCCATACTGAGCAAACGCCTTCGGCGCCCGCTGGGTGTATTGGCTGTATTGATCGGGGTCGGTGATGTCCACGTGAGCAATCCAGTACGCCTTCATAGTGACCTCTCGGTTTGTTTTGTATTATGGTATACCACAATACCCATCCAACAAACACTGAGACTCCAGCATGGCCTTCAACAGCATCGAAGAAATCATCGAAGATTACCGCCTCGGCAAAATGGTCCTGCTGGTCGACGACGAAGACCGGGAAAACGAAGGCGACCTGTTGCTGGCCGCCGACTGCTGCACACCCGAGGCGATCAGTTTCATGGCCCGCGAAGCCCGTGGCCTGATCTGCCTGACCTTGACCGACGAACACTGCAAACGCCTGGGCCTGGAGCAGATGGTGCCGAGCAACGGCAGCGTGTTCAGCACCGCCTTCACCGTGTCCATCGAGGCCGCCGTCGGGGTGACCACCGGTATCTCCGCCGCCGATCGTGCCTGCACCGTGGCCGCCGCCGTCGCTGCCAGCGCCGGCCCTGCCGACATCGTGCAACCCGGCCATATCTTCCCGTTGCGTGCCCGGGAAGGCGGCGTGCTGACCCGCGCCGGTCATACCGAGGCCGGTTGCGACCTGGCCCGCCTGGCCGGCCATACCCCGGCCTCGGTGATCGTCGAAGTGATGAACGACGACGGCACCATGGCCCGGCGCCCTGACCTAGAAGTGTTTGCGCGCAAGCACGGGATCAAGATCGGCACCATCGCCGACCTGATCCACTACCGCCTTAGCACCGAACACACCATCGTGCGCATCGGTGAACGTGATCTGCCCACCGTACACGGCACCTTTCGTCTGATCACCTTTGAGGATCGCATCGAAGGCGGTGTCCACATGGCCATGGTCATGGGCGATCTGCGCCGTGGTGAGCCGACGCTGGTGCGCGTGCATGTGATTGACCCGTTGCGCGATCTGGTCGGTGCCGAGTACAGCGGGCCGACCAACTGGACCTTGTGGGCCGCCTTGCAGCGTGTCGCCGCCGAAGGCCACGGCGTGGTGGTGGTGCTGGCCAATCACGAGTCCTCCCAGGCGTTACTCGAACGCGTACCGCAATTGACCCAGACGCCCCGGCAGTTCAGCCGTTCGCAGTCGCGGATTTATTCGGAGGTGGGCACCGGTGCGCAGATCCTGCAGAACCTGGGTGTCGGCAAGCTGCGCCATCTCGGGCCGCCGCTGAAATATGCCGGTTTGACCGGGTATGACCTGGAAGTGGTGGAGAGTATTCCTTTCACGGGTTGACGCATCCCCTGTGGGAGCGAGCTTGCTCGCGATAGCGGTATATCAGTCAACATTGATATCGACTGACACGCCCTCATCGCGAACAGGCTCGCTCCCACAAGGGATTGCGTCGCCGGGCAATCTTCGGAGCCACTGAAAAACCACGTTTGGCTGATAGCCGGTACGGCAAAATGCTTGCACAAAGTTTGGAATACCATAATATGATATTCCATAGACCGGACAGTCAGCACTGACTCGACGGACCTACTGCTCCCGATAGGCGGGCACTCCAAGGCCCCGCTCATAAACACAACAATGAGGGCGTGAAAATGGTGTTGAACAAACGTGCGACCGCAGTTCTTTTTGCGGGACTGCTGAGCGTGACCAGCCAGGCATTGCTGGCGGCTGAAAGCGTCAACTTCGTGAGTTGGGGCGGCAGCACCCAGGATGCGCAGAAGCAGGCCTGGGCCGACCCGTTCAGCAAGGCCAGCGGCATTACCGTCGTGCAGGATGGCCCGACCGACTACGGCAAACTCAAGGCCATGGTCGAGAGCGGCAACGTGCAGTGGGACGTGGTCGACGTCGAAGCCGACTTCGCCTTGCGCGCCGCCGCCGAAGGCTTACTCGAACCCCTCGATTTCAATGTCATTGAACGCGACAAGATCGACCCGCGCTTCGTCAGCGATCACGGCGTCGGCTCGTTCTTCTTCTCCTTCGTCCTCGGCTACAACGAAGGCAAGCTCGGCGCCAACAAGCCTCAGGACTGGTCCGCACTGTTCGACACCAAGACCTACCCCGGCAAACGCGCCCTCTACAAATGGCCAAGCCCAGGCGTGCTTGAACTGGCGTTGCTGGCCGACGGTGTAGCGGCGGACAAGCTCTATCCGCTGGACCTGGATCGCGCCTTCAAGAAACTCGACACCATCAAGAAAGACATCGTCTGGTGGGGCGGCGGCGCGCAGTCGCAGCAACTGCTGGCCTCCGGTGAGGCGAGCATGGGCCAGTTCTGGAACGGCCGGATCCATGCCCTGCAGGAAGACGGCGCGCCGGTCGGCGTAAGCTGGAAGCAGAACCTGGTCATGGCCGACATCCTGGTCATCCCCAAGGGTTCGAAAAACAAGGACGCGGCGATGAAGTTCCTGGCCAACGCCAGCAGTGCCAAGGGCCAGGCGGACTTCTCCAACCTGACCGCCTACGCTCCGGTCAACGTCGACAGTGTGGCGCGCCTGGATTCGGCGCTGGCCCCGAACCTGCCGACCGCCTACGCAAAGGATCAGATCACTCTTGATTTCGCGTACTGGGCCAAGAACGGTCCGGCCATCGCGACACGGTGGAACGAATGGCTGGTCAAATGAAAATGGCGGTAACCGCCTCCCGTCCATCCACGCCAGTCGGGAGCGCCTCCGGCGCTGTCGGCAAGGCGGCTGCGATGACTCAATCCCCTACCCTGGCGCAACGCTGGCGCGGATCGAGCAACCTGATCCCCGCCCTGCTGTTCCTCGGCCTGTTCTTTCTCGCGCCGCTGATTGGCCTGCTGTTGCGCGGCGTGCTGGAACCGGTGCCGGGCCTGGGCAACTATGAGCAATTGTTCGCCAACTCGGCCTATGCGCGGGTGTTGCTCAACACCTTCTCGGTGGCCGGCCTGGTGACGCTGTTCAGCCTGTTGCTGGGCTTCCCGCTGGCTTGGGCGATCACCCTGGTGCCGCGCGGCTGGGGGCGCTGGATCCTGAATATCGTGCTGCTGTCGATGTGGACCAGCCTGCTCGCCCGCACCTACTCCTGGCTGGTGTTGCTGCAAGCCTCCGGGGTGATCAACAAGGCGTTGATGGCCATGGGCATCATCGATCAACCGCTGGAGATGGTGCACAACCTCACCGGCGTGGTGATCGGCATGAGCTACATCATGATCCCGTTCATCGTGCTGCCGTTGCAGGCGACCATGCAGGCCATCGACCCGATGATCCTGCAGGCCGGCTCGATCTGCGGCGCCAGCCCGTGGACCAACTTCTTCCGGGTGTTCCTGCCGCTGTGCCGGCCGGGGTTGTTCTCCGGCGGCCTGATGGTGTTCGTGATGTCCCTCGGTTACTACGTGACCCCGGCGCTGCTGGGCGGTGCGCAGAACATGATGCTGCCCGAGTTCATCATTCAGCAGGTGCAGTCGTTCCTCAACTGGGGCCTGGCCAGCGCCGGCGCCGCGTTGCTGATCGTGATCACGCTGGTGTTGTTCTACTTCTACCTGAAGCTCCAGCCGGAATCCCCGGTTGGCGCCAGCAACGCGAGGTAAGCCGTCATGCTCCTGACCCCCAATGCCATGAGCCGGCGCATGCGCTTCGGCCTGTATGCCACCACCGGGCTGATCGGTCTGTTCCTGCTGCTGCCGATTGTGTTCATCGTGCTGCTGTCGTTCGGCTCGTCGCAATGGCTGGTGTTCCCGCCACCGGGCTGGACGCTGAAATGGTACGGCCAGTTCTTCTCCAACGCCGACTGGATGAGCGCGGCCATGGCCAGCCTCAAGGTCGCGGTGCTAACCACGTTCTTCGCCGTGGCCCTGGGCCTGCCCACGGCTTTCGCCCTGGTGCGTGGCCGCTTCCCCGGCCGGGAAATGCTCTACGGTCTGTTCACTCTGCCAATGATCGTGCCGCTGGTGATCATCGCCGTGGCGGTGTACGCGCTGTTCCTGAAACTGGGCTACACCGGGACCATGTTCGCGTTCGTGGTCAGCCACGTCATCGTCGCGCTGCCGTTCACCATCATCTCGATCATCAATTCGCTGAAGCTGTTCGATCAGTCGATCGAGGATGCAGCGGTAATCTGCGGCGCCTCGCGTCTGCAAGCGGTGTTCAAGGTGACCTTCCCGGCGATTCGTCCGGGCATGGTGGCCGGCGCCCTCTTCGCCTTCCTCGTCTCCTGGGATGAAGTGGTGCTGAGCGTGATGATGGCCAGCCCGACCCTGCAAACCCTTCCCGTGAAAATGTGGACCACCCTGCGCCAGGACCTGACGCCCGTGATCGCCGTCGCCTCGACGCTGCTGATCGGCCTCTCGGTATTGGTCATGGTGATCGCCGCCGCACTGCGCCGGCGCAATGAAATCAGCGCCTGAGCGCGCAGGAGTACGACATGAGTGCAGTGATCAAAGATTCCGCGCAGCAAAATGACAAGCCCCTGGTGAGCCTGCGCAACCTGAACAAATACTACGGCGACTTTGCCGCCGTGGACGACATCTCGCTGGACATCAAGGACGGTGAATTCCTCACCTTCCTCGGTTCCAGCGGCTCGGGCAAAAGCACCACGCTGTCGATGCTCGCCGGTTTCGAAACCCCGAGCAGCGGCGAGATCCTGGTCAACGGCCAGTCGCTGGTGAATGTGCCGCCGCACAAACGCGATATCGGCATGGTGTTCCAGCGCTATTCGCTGTTCCCGCACCTGTCGGTACGCGACAACATCGCCTTCCCGTTGGCCATCCGCAAACTGGCCGCCGCCGAACGCGAACGCCGGGTCGATGCGATGCTCAAGCTGGTGCAGCTTGAGCAATTTGCCCATCGCCGTCCTTCGCAATTGTCCGGTGGCCAGCAGCAACGAGTCGCCATTGCACGGGCGCTGGTTTATGAGCCACGCATCCTGCTGATGGACGAACCCCTCGGTGCGCTGGACAAGAAACTGCGCGAAGACTTGCAGGACGAACTGCGTCAGCTGCATCGGCGCCTGGGCATCACCATCGTCTACGTGACCCACGATCAGGAAGAAGCCATGCGCCTGTCCCAGCGCATCGCGATTTTCAGCCACGGCAAGATCGTCGGCCTGGGCAGCGGCTATGACCTGTACCAGAATCCACCGAATGCTTTTGTCGCCTCGTTCCTTGGCAACTCCAACTTCCTCAAACTCAAGGCCCAGGGTAATGCGGTGGCGACCTTCGAGGGGCAACCGCTGTCGATCCGACTCACGGCCGGCCTGCAAACCGATCAGAACGTGCTGCTGATGGTGCGTCCGGAAAAAGCCCTGGCCCTGAGCAATGAACAGGCCGTTGCCGAACCCTTGGCTGCCGGCTGGAACGAAGTCTCGGCCAAGGTCGTGGAAGTGCTGTTTCTGGGTGAAAGCCAGACGTGCAGCGTGGTCACCGCTGGCGGCACCTCGATGACGGTCAAGGCGCTGTCCGCCGCCGGCATGCCGCTCAAGTCCGGTGACCCGGTGCGGGTGCGCTGGGCTACCGCGGATGCCTGCGTCTACACCGAATGGGCCGAAAGCGACCTGAACAAGGCCGCCGGCGCTCACTGATCCATTGGCCTGCGCGCGCGGGCCACTATAATGAGTCACCCTCGGGCCACCACAACGTCGGGTTGTGGTGGCCTTTTTTCTGTCGCCTGTAAGATAAATTGGACAACGGATTCCTAAAATCCCGGTTTAATGCTAAATAGTGCTCAGTATTTTTAACACCCGACCCTGTCGTGCCACACAGTGCAACGAGAATAACGATATGAAAGTCCATTTCGAGAAAAGTGAAGTGTTTGGGACCCTCCACCTGCAAGCGGCGGTGGCAGCATGATCGAAGTTACCGAAGTTTCAATTGCCGAGCTGCGCGCCGCGCTCGAATCCGGCCAGACCACCTCGGTTGAACTGGTCCAGGCTTATCTTGCGCGGATCGACGCCTTTGACGGCCCCGAAACGCCTACCGCGCTGAACGCGGTCGTGGTTCGCAACCCCGAGGCGCTCGCCGAAGCCCAGGCGTCCGACGCCCGTCGCGCCAAGGGCCAGACGCTGGGAGCACTGGACGGGATCCCCTACACCGCCAAGGACAGCTATCTGGTCAAGGGCCTCACCGCCGCTTCCGGCAGCCCGGCCTTCAAGGACCTGGTCGCCTATCGCGATGCGTTCACCATCGAACGCCTGCGCGCCGCCGGGGCCATCTGCCTGGGCAAGACCAACATGCCGCCAATGGCCAACGGCGGGATGCAGCGTGGTGTCTACGGCCGCGCCGAGAGCCCGTACAACGCTGACTACCTCACCGCCCCTTTCGCCTCCGGCTCGTCGAACGGTGCCGGCACGGCGACCGCGGCCAGTTTCTCGGCCTTCGGCCTGGCGGAAGAAACCTGGTCGAGCGGCCGTGGACCGGCCTCGAACAATGGCTTGTGTGCCTACACCCCTTCGCGCGGCGTGATCTCGGTGCGCGGCAACTGGCCGTTGACCCCGACCATGGACGTGGTCGTGCCGTTTGCCCGGACCATGGCCGACCTGCTCGAAGTGCTCGACGTGGTGGTGGCCGATGACCCGGACACCCGTGGCGACCTGTGGCGCCTGCAGCCCTGGGTACCGATCCCGAAATCGTCTGAGGTACGCCCTGAGTCCTATGCCGCGCTGGCCGCGAATAGCGATGCGCTCAAAGGCAAGAAATTCGGCATCCCGCGCATGTACATCAACGCCGACCCTGAAGCCGGCACCTCCGAAGCACCGGGCATCGGTGGCCCGACTGGCCAACGCATCAACACCCGTCCTTCGGTGATCGGGCTCTGGGAACAGGCGCGCAAGGCCCTCGAAGCCGCGGGCGCCGAAGTGCTCGAAGTCGACTTCCCGCTGGTCTCCAATTGCGAGGGCGATCGTCCTGGTGCGCCGACCGTGTTCAATCGCGGCATCGTCTCCAAGGAATTTTTACACCATGAACTGTGGGACCTGTCCGCCTGGGCCTTCGATGATTTCCTGCAAGCGAACGGCGATCCCAAACTGAATCGCCTCGTCGATGTCGACGGCCCGCAGATCTTCCCTCATGACCCGGGCACCCTGCCCAATCGCGAGGGTGACCTGGCCGCCGGCATGGACGAATACGTGCGCATGGCCGAACGCGGCATCACGCCGTGGGATCAGATCAGCACGGTGCCGGACGGCCTGCGCGGCCTGGAAAAGACCCGCAAGATCGATCTGGAAGACTGGATGGATCGCCTGGGCCTCGACGCGGTGCTGTTCCCGACGGTGGCCGATGTGGGTCCGGCGAATGCCGATGTCGATCCGCAATCGGCGGATATCGCCTGGAGCAACGGCGTATGGGTCGCCAATGGCAACCTCGCCATCCGTCATCTCGGTGTGCCGACGGTCACCGTACCGATGGGCGTGATGCCGGACATCGGCATGCCGGTCGGCCTGACGTTTGCCGGGCGGGCCTATGACGACTCGTCGCTGCTGCACCTGGCGTCGGCGTTCGAATCGACCGGCAGCAAACGCATGATCCCGCCGCGTACCCCGCCATTGGTCGCTGACAAGCGGTAATGTGGGAGCTGGCTTGCCAGCGATGGTCGTTAACGATGACGCGTTTGAGCTGGATGAACGCGGCGCACTTGAGTCCATCGCCGGCAAGCCGGCCCCTACAGTTTCCCGGGATCATCAGGGATCAACCTGGGCCATCAGCTCGGGAATCGATTCCGGCCGCTTGGCATAACGCTGTGCCAGCACCGCACAGACCATCAGTTGAATCTGGTGGAACAACATCAGCGGCAAGATCAGCAAGCCAATGGTGCTACCGGCAAACAGCACCTGCGCCATCGGCACGCCGGTCGCCAGGCTTTTCTTCGAGCCGCAAAAGAGAATGGTGATGCGGTCTTCCTGGTTGAAGCCGAATGCCTTGCCCAGTACGGTCGAAGCCACCAACACCAGCGCCAGAACGATGCAGCAGACCAGCACCAGCCCAAGCAGATCCAACAACGGAATCTGCTGCCAGATGCCTTCGATCACCGCTTCGCTGAACGCGCCGTAGACCACCAGCAGAATCGAACCCTGGTCGACGAACTTCAACCAGCTCTTGTTGCGCGCCACCCAGTTGCCGATCCAGCGCCGCGCGATCTGCCCGGCAATGAACGGCAGCAGCAACTGCACGCTGATCTTGAGGATGGCGTCGAGGGTCGAGGCGCCTTCGCCGTGGACATTCAGCAGCAGGGTCACCAGCAACGGCGTGAGGAAAATCCCGAACAGGCTGGACGCCGCCGCGCTGCAAATCGCCGCCGGGATGTTACCCCGCGCCAGGGAAGTAAAGGCAATCGCCGACTGCACCGTGGCGGGCAACGCGCACAGGTAGAGCATGCCCATGTACAGGTCATTGCCGATCAGCGGCGACAGCAGCGGCTTGAGCGCCAGACCGAGCAACGGAAACAGTACGAAGGTCAGGCTGAACACCAGCAAATGCAGGCGCCAGTGCCCGGCACCGGCAATGATCGACTCGCGGGACAGCTTGGCGCCATGCAGGAAAAACAGCAGCGCAATGGCGATGTTGGTCAGCCAGCCAAAACCGAGCGCGACCTGGCCGCTGGCGGGCAGCAGGCTGGCGAGCGTCACTACGCCGATCAGGGTCAGGGTGAAGTTGTCGGGTAACAAACGGGGGCGAGTCATGGGGTTGATCATCCGGGGGTTGCCAGTACATGAAAGTGACTCTAACGTGCCTGATAATTACCGACTAACGCCGATGAGCCAGCTGATGCCGCCTAAAGGACATGACAAGAGTGTTCGACGCAGTATTCCCGGGCTGTCCAGCCTGCCACGACCGCTCTACGGCCGTACCGAATCGCTGCCCAATCGCGCACTGACCCGGCGCCACAGCCACCCGTGGGTGCAGCTTTCCTATGCGATTGCGGGCGTGCTCGAAATACAGACCGGCGTCGGGCGTTTCGTGGCCCCGCCAGAGCGTGCCGTGTGGATTCCGGCGGGCATGCCGCACCGGGTGTTCAGTTCGCCGCGCACGGAAATGCGCAGCCTGTACATCGATTGCAGCGTCTCGACGTGGGCACCGCCGGGCTGTCATGTACTGGGGGTCAGCGATTTGTTGCGCGAGTTGATCCGCGCCTTCAGTCAGGTTCCGGTGGAATACGATCAGGACGGGCCGCACGGTCGGTTGGCCCAGGTGATTCTGGATCAGTTGGCCGAGGCGCCACAGATCGACTTGATGCTGCCGCTGCCCCAGGACAGCCGATTGCGGCAAATCGCGCAAAGCCTGGAGTCACACCCGGAGCAACAGACCACGCTCAGCCACTGGAGCGACCAATTCAGCGTCACCGAGAAAACCCTCAGTCGCCTGTTCCTGCGCGACACCGGCCTGACTTTTCGCGCCTGGCGCCAGCGCTTGCGCCTGCTCGGCGCCCTGACGCCGCTGGAGCAGGGCGAGCGAGTGACCGACGTCGCGTTGGCCTGTGGCTACGATTCGACGTCAGCGTTTATCGCTGCCTTCCGCCAGCAATTCGGCGAGACACCGGGGGAGTTTTTTCGCTGAGTCCAGCACCGTACACCTCTGTTGCCTGTCAGTCCGCCATCGCGAGCAAGCTCGCTCCCACAGGGGCCATGGGTATACACAAAACCTGTGCTCGACATAAAAACCTGTGGGAGCGAGCTTGCTCGCGATGGCGCCGGGTCAGTCGACACCTGCATTGACTGTCAGGTCGCTATCGCGAGCAGGCTCGCTCCTACAGGGATTTCACATAAATATCCCGGTGTTACTGATCGGACTTGATACTGGTCCAGACCCGGGTACGGACCCGCTCAAGCTTTTGCGGCAATGGCTGCACGACGTACAGCGTCTTCAATGCCTCGCTGGTCGGTGTCAGGTTCGGGTTGCCGGTGATGTCCTTGTTGATCAGCGCCAGCGAGTCCTTGTTGGCATTCGGGTAACCGAGGAAGTCGCTGATCGGCGCGATGACTTTCGGGTCCAGCAGGTGGTTGAGGAATTCGTGGGCCTCGGCGACGTTCTTCGCGCTTTTCGGAATGGCGAAGGTGTCGAACCAGATCGGCGCGCCTTCTTTCGGCAGGCGCCAGTCGACGACCACGCCGTTGCCCGCCTCTTTGGCGCGATTGCCGAATTGATAGAAGCTGCCGGAGTAACCGATGGCCACGCAGATATCGCCGTTGGCGATGTCGGTCATGTACTTGGCGGAGTTGAAATAGGTGACGTAGGGGCGAACCTTGAGCATCAATGCCTTGGCTTTTTCGTAGTCATCGGGGTTCTGGCTGTTCGGATCCAGCCCCAGGTAATGCAGGGCCAGCGGCAGGATCTCCGACGGTGAGTCGAGCATCGCTACGCCACAGGCCTTGAGCTTCTCCATGTTCTCGGGCTTGAACACCAGGTCCCAGCTGTCCACCGGCGCATTCTCGCCCAGCGCCGCCTTGACCTTGGCCGGGTTGAAACCGATCAACACGGTGCCGTACATGTAGGGCACGCCGTACAGGTTGCCCGGGTCGTTCTTGTCCAGCAGCTTGAGCAATGCAGGGTCCTGGTGCGACCAGTTCGGCAACCTGGACTTGTCGAGTTTCTGGAACACGCCCGCCTTGATCTGGGTTTCGATGAACTGGTTCGACGGCACCACCAGGTCGTAGCCCGAGTTGCCGGTCAGCAGCTTGGCTTCCAGGGACTCGTTGGTGTCGAAGGTGTCCCAGGTCACCTTGATCCCGGTGTCCTTGGCGAAATCCTTGGGCACGGACGGCAGGATGTAGTCCGCCCAGTTGTACACCCGCAATTCGCGCTGTTCGGCATGCACCGCGCTGGCCAGCAGCGACAGTCCGCAAACGGTGGCGCCCAGTATGCGTTTCATTGAGTCCATGGATCATTTCCCCAAGTGTGGCGTGAGTTCGATGGTTTTTATGTTCTGTACACGGCAGCAGCCTTGAAAACAGCCAAGGGCAAGGAAGTGAAGCGTCTGGTTGTGGTTTTCACCTTGGGTTGCCGACTCAGCCACCCGCGTCTGATTCTTGCTGACGGCGTCGCCGGTTCACAGCGTGAGGCAGGCCAAAAGGAGATCGAAATGGCCAAAATACATGTCCGCTTTGATCAGCGGTGCGAGGCCTTTCACCGAGGTTAGTCCAATCAGCCGATGCCCGGGCAGCCTCGTTGCTGCTTATTGCGCGTCACACCAATAACAAGATCGCGAGGCTTCGATGCGTGCTCCACTCCTGCTTGCCCTGCCCCTGCTCGGCCTGCTCAGTGCCTGTTCCGAACCCTATGAACCGCAACCGCTGGCCAGCAACGGCAGCAGCTACATGCATTCCGATGGCTACAGCTCCGACACGCACCCGGGGCCAGGTCCGTTGGGCCGGGATGTTCAGGTGAACAGTCGCGATGGCAGCCGCAAGCCCGGCGGCATGTGCCCGATTCATACCTTCGATCAGCAGGGTCGCCTGGTGGTGTTGTGCGCCAACCTGATGCAGTTCGAACTGCAATTGCTCGAACCACGCACCCTCAAGCTGCTGGCCCGCTATCCGCTGCCGCCGCGTCCGTCGACTTTCCACGCGCTGATTACCCTGGACCCGGACAAGATCATGGCCGACACCTCTGGCGCCTATTTCTATGTCGACGAACAGAATCGCGTGGTCATCGCCGATGCCGAGCAGCACATCCAGCGCGTCGTGCATCGTCAGGATGAGTCCGGTGCGTGGTCGTTCGAAGCGGTCGACAACTGGGACCTGAGCGACAAGGTCCCCCACGATTGTGTTAAGCCTGCCAACTGGTTCCCCAAAGGCGAATGCGACCCCGTCACCGGGGTCATGCCCGATCACCGGGGCTTGATCTGGTGGATCACCCGGCGCGGCCGCATCGGCACCCTGAACCCCGACACCGGCAAGGTCCAGGGCATTCAACTGGCCAACGAAGAAATCCAGAACGGCATGTCGGTGGCGGCCGATGGTGTCTATCTGGTGTCCGACCACGCCATGTACCGCTTCGTCGCCGATGCCGAGGGCAAGCCCGTGCAAGGCTGGCGCGAAGTCTATGACCGCGGCACCGGGCGCAAGGTCGGCGCGATCAATCAGGGCAGCGGTACCACCCCGACCCTGCTCGGCGAGCGCTACGTCACCATCACCGACAACAGCGACGGACGCATCAACCTGCTGGTCTACCGTCGCGAGCAGGACTACGCCGGCAATCGCCTGATCTGCAAGCTGCCGGTGTTCGACAACAACGCCTCGGCCACCGACAACTCGGCCATCGGCTGGGGTCGCTCGATCATCCTCGAGAACAACGCCGGCTACACCAGCGCCTTCGCGCAGAAGGACTGGCAGGCCGTGCACGGCGGCATCAGCCGCATCGACATCCGCAACGATGAATCGGGCTGCGACCGGATCTGGGAATCGAAGGAACGTTCGCCTTCGGTGGTCCCCAAACTCTCGGTGAGCAACGGTCTGCTGTACTTCTACACCTTCGAGCCGCAGCCCGACGGCGAGAACGCCTGGTACCTGATGGCGCTGGATTTCGACAGCGGCCAGACCCGATTCAAGGCGCTGAGCGGGGTCGGTCAGGCCTTCGACAACAACTGGTCGCCGATCACACTGGCGCCGGACGGCACGGCCTATGTCGGGACTTTCGGTGGGTTGGTTGCTCTTTGGGACAAGGGTGTGAATGCAACAAACGAGCAACCACGCGTGAGTGCCAGTGGCGGCCAACCCTGAAAAGCGATTCATTGTGGGAGCGAGCCTCCCACAGGGGATCGGGTGCACCTTTGAGACATTGGTCAGCTGTCAGGCCGTCATCGCGAGCAAGCTCGCTCCCACAGAAGAGCAAAAACAGATCGGCGTACACAGACGCTTCTCACCACTCATCAGGCCGAGCGTTAGCTCGCCTGCAGCTTTTGATCTTGATCCACCCGCCCCCTCGGCAGGCTGAGTGGAGGCGTTTATCCGGGGATTGGCGCGCAGCGCCGTTCGACGCAGTCGAACACATCGCATGTAGGTGCCAGCGAAGCCAACCGGAGGGCGATGCCCCCGGATGAATGCCGGAGCGAAGGAACCCCGAGCCTTGGCGAGGGGCCGTACGTAAGGGCGAAACCGCCAGCCGCCGTTACCGCAGCAACGGATATGTACTCAATCAACCAAGAACCTGGTCGGCCCAAAGGCCGCCAAGGTCAAAGAATATCAACCAACACCAACAACCCCCTCCCCATGCATCTGCCGCAACAACACCAACCCACCCTCCAGAAACTCCGAAGCCCCCACCGCCCCCGCCTCGATCGCCAATCCTTGCAACTGCTCACGCCCGGTCAACTCGGGAAACTCGCCAATTCGCAGCAACAACCGCCACGCCAACGGACTCAATTCAGAAAACCTCACACTCCAGTCCTCGGCGCGACGCACCAGCAACAAGGTCGGCTGAGCAGGCGCCACATCAGGCTGGTAATCCGGCCCCACCCTTTGCACCGGCCAGGCATACGCCAACGGCCAGGCCAGCGGCGACACCCGCAAGGGCCGATCCAGCAGCAACGCGGCATCACCACCCACCAGAAGCTCGGCGTCAGACTGTTGCAGCGCCATTTCCACCCACTCGTAATGCGCCAGCTCCACCATGAACGGCGGCCACGGCCCATCACTCAACGCCAGAGGCCCGGCCGCGAGAAACTCGACAAACTCCTGGGCGATCTCACCGAATTTCGGCGTGCGGGCGCGGTAGTCCCGCAGAAAGATCCGCACCAGCGAACGCCAGTGCTCGTCACCCAGAATCTTCACCAACACCGGAAAGGTGCCACTGAGCAGCGAAGACAGGTTGGCGAACACCAGATCGCGATAAACCAGGGCCCGCGCCGGGTCCATTTCGGTGGGGGGGCCGTTGCGTTCAGGGTCGCGCAGGTACAGGCCCATGGTGGTTTGTTGATGCAAAAGGCTCGACTTACCCACGGTTCACGCCCTCCTGTTGCAGGCGGCGAATGGTCTGCAATTCCGCCACCAGTTCAGCGAAGACGGGAAAGTTGAAATCCCGCTCCAGCAAGGTCGGTTGCGCACCGAACCGGGCATAAGCCTGGGCCAGCAACGACCACACCGCCGGTTTGACCGAAGCGCCATGGGTGTCGATCTTCAAGGTGTCAGACTCATCGAAATGCCCGGCAATGTGCATCGCCACCACCCGCCCCGAATCGATGCCAGCCAGGAACACCTGCGGATCGAAGCCGTGGTTGATCGAATTGACGTACACGTTGTTGACGTCCAGCAACAGGTCGCAATCGGCCTCGCGCAGCACGGCATTGGTGAAGGTCACCTCGTCCATGTCCTGTTGAGGCGCGGCATAGTAAGAGACGTTTTCCACCGCCAGGCGTCGCCCGAGAATGTCCTGGGCCTGACGGATACGCGCGGCGACGTGGTGCACCGCCTCTTCGGTAAAAGGCAACGGCAACAGGTCGTACAGGTGACCGTCATCGCTGCAATAGCTCAAATGCTCGCTGTAGAGCGGCACGTTGTAGTGATCGAGAAAACCCCGGACTTCCTGCAAAAAACCGACGTCCAGCGCCGACGGCCCACCGAGGGACAGGGACAAACCGTGACAGGACAATGGATAGCGTTCCGCCAGGGCCCGCAATGCCGCGCCGTGGGCACCGCCGATGCCGATCCAGTTTTCCGGTGCGATTTCCAGAAAGTCGAAATCGCCTGCTGGTGCGACCTGGAGGTCTTTGAGTAAACCGCGACGCAGGCCAAGCCCTGCGCTGGCCTTGGCTACGGGGGGAATGGAGGTCTGCATGGTGTCGATCTCACAAGCTGTTCAAGGACGCGAGCCGGTGCCCGCCATGAGACAGAGTTAATCGAAGGTGTGTATCAGGACTGTGTTCGGCTGGGGCCGGAATTAGAGGTCACTGTGTCGAAAAGGGGTCTGGATACAGTGGGATACACGCCCGCTCCCACAGGGTCGTGTACCGGCAGAAAAAACGTTGCTTTCGTCGCGCCAGACCGCGCGGTACAAGGCCCGAACTAAACTTACTGCACACAGGGCCCGCTTGGTGCCCTGTACATTCCCACGACCACCGCCCAGTGGCGATCCCCTCGCCAGACAACGCCTCTGGACCGTGATCCTGCTGAAGGAGCACACATGATGGACGAGGCCAGACTCAACGATTTCATGGGCAAACTGGTTAATGACATGGGCGGCGCGGCGATGCTCGCCAACGTCATCCTCGGCGAAGAACTCGGCCTGTACCGGGCGATGGCCGACAGTCAACCCATCACCCCTGAAACCCTTGCCGAGAAAACCGGCTGCAACACCCGCCTGCTGCGCGAATGGCTCAGTGCCCACGCCGCCTCAGGCTACATGGAACACCAGGACGGCCAGTTCCGCCTGCCCGAAGAGCAGGCCATGGCTTTGGCAAAAGAAGACTCACCGGTTTATGTGGCGGGCGGGATCGGAGTGGTCGCGTCGTTTTTCCATGACAAGGACAAACTGGTCAACGCCATGCGCGGCAACGGCGCCCTGCCCTGGGGCGATCACCATCCGTGCATGTTCAGCGGGACCGAACGCTTCTTCCGCCCCGGCTACAAAGCCCATCTGGTCGCCGAATGGTTGCCGGCCCTCGACGGCGTAGTGGCCAAACTGGAAGCCGGGGCCAAAGTGGCGGACATCGGCTGCGGCCATGGCGCCTCGACGGTGATCATGGCCCAAGCGTTTCCGGATTCGCGCTTCGTCGGTTTCGACTACCACGCGCCGTCCGTTACCGTTGCCACCCAACGGGCCGAAGAAGGGGGTGTATCCAGTCGGGCCAGGTTCTTCCAGGGCACGGCGAAAAGCTACCCCGGCAGCGACTACGACCTGATCTGCTACTTCGATTGCCTGCATGACATGGGCGACCCGGTGGGCGCGGCCAGGCATGCCTATGAGTCGTTGAAGGACGACGGCACGGTGCTGCTGGTCGAGCCCTACGCCAACGACTTGCTCGACGACAACGTCAACCCGATCGGTCGCCTGTTCTACGCGGCGTCGACCTTCATCTGCACGCCCAATTCGCTGTCCCAGGAAGTCGGCCTCGGCCTCGGTGCCCAGGCCGGTGAAGCGCGTTTGCGCAAGGTGTTCAGCGAGGCCGGTTTCACCCGTTTCCGCCGGGCCACGGAAACACCGTTCAACCTGATCCTGGAGGCGCGTAAATAAATACTGTCTGCTTTTTGTAGGAGCGAGCTTGCTCGCGATAAACGCGATCACGCCGCGGGGTGTCAGGCTTACAGTGTTATCGTTGACGACCATCGCGAGCGAGCTCGCTCCTACAGGCCTGCACAACATGTTCGACAAGCTGATCCACGAACAACTCGATCGCCTCCATCAGCTCATGGCGGATCAGCCGTTTGCCGTGCTGACCGGGGCCGGTATCAGCACGCCTTCGGGCATCCCGGATTATCGCGACAGCCAGGGCGTGCGACGGGGCCGGCAGCCGATGATGTACCAGGAGTTTCTCTCGGCCCCGGAGTCCCGGCGACGCTACTGGGCGCGGGCGATGCTCGGCTGGCCGAGGGTGCGTCTGGCGCAGCCGAACGAAGCCCACGACACCCTGGCTCGCTTGCAAGGCACGCGGCAGATCAGAGGGTTGATCACCCAGAACGTCGACACTCTGCACGACCAGGCCGGCAGCCGTGACGTGATCGAACTCCACGGCAGTCTGCACCGGGTGTTGTGCCTGGATTGCGGCCGGCACAGCGAGCGCGATTCGATCCAGCACTTGATGGAAACACAGAACCCCTACCTGGCCGGCGTCGACGCGGTGCAAGCGCCGGACGGCGACACCTTGCTCGACCCGGCCTTTGAGGCACGCTTCCAGGTCCCGCACTGCCCGCATTGCGCCGGGGAACGTATGAAGCCGGATGTGGTGTTTTTTGGCGAGAACGTCGCACAGGCCACGGCGGCGAAAGCGATGGCCGCCGTCGAACAGGCTGCCGGGCTGTTGGTGGTCGGCTCGTCGCTGATGGCTTACTCGGCGTTTCGCTTGTGCCGGGCGGTGGTGGATCAGGGCAAGCCGTTGATTGCGATCAACCTGGGCAAGACCCGGGCGGACGAGATTCTGGATTTGAAGATCGAAGGGTCGTGCGAGCAGCTGTTACCAACATTGGCGAAGCTACTTGGCAACTGACGAAACCCTATCCCTGTGGGAGCGAGCTTGCTCGCGATGAGGCCAGCACATTCAGAAAATTCATTGGCTGATCCACCGCCATCGCGAGCAAGCTCGCTCCCACAAGGTCCCCCATACAACTCACGAAAATCGCTGCCCAAGGTTTTCCGCTTTCAGCACATCAAACATCGCCTGCGCCGCCGCCGACAGCTCGCCCCCCGGCAACGTCAACACCCCCAGCGCCCGCTCCACCACCGGGTCGCGCAAGGTGATGCAACGCGCCCCCAGTTCACGCATCTGCCCCGCGCACAAGGCCGGCACCGCGCTCACGCCCAGGCCACTGGCGACCATGCGCCCGACCGTCGCCAGTTGATGGCTTTCAAATTCCACCGGTAGCTTCATGCCGCGGGCCTGCAGATGCTCTTCAAGCATTACTCGCACAGTGGACGGACGCTGCAAGGTAATGAACGGCTCCTTGAGCAGGGTCTGCCAGTCGATGTCATCGAGTTCGGCCAGTGCCGAATCCAGAGGCACCACCGCGACGAAACGGTCGATGTACAACGGCGTGAATTGCAGCGACGAACTCTGGGTCGGTTCAAAGGCCACTCCCAGCTCCACCTGGCGGTCACGGACCATTTCCAGCACCTGCTCGTTGATCACGTCATTGACCGTCACGTTGACATTCGGATAACGGGCGCGGAAGGTCTTGAGGATCGGCGGCAGCAGGTTGCCGGCGAACGACGGCATCGCCGCCAGGGTCACGCGACCGCGCTGCAGGGTGAAGCGTTGACGCAGTTCATCCTCGGCATTGTCCCAGTCAGCGATCAACCGGCGCGCCAGCGGCACCAGGGATTCGCCTTCGGCGGTGAGCGCCACGTTGCGCGTGTTGCGGGTGAACAAGCGCCCGCCCAGGCCCTCCTCCAGCGCCTTGATGGTCAGGCTCAGGGCCGATTGCGACAGGTGCAGGCGCTCGCAGGCCACGGCAAAGCTCAGGCTCTGGGCCACGGCCAGAAAGGCGCGGATCTGCTTGACGGTCATGGGGCAACGCTCCGGTTGTAAGCTACAGGTTCTAAGCTGCAAGAGACTGGGCAGCACATTATTGAGCTTTATCAATCAATCCGCTCTAAAAAACAACTTAACAAATGAATCTGGCAGCGAGACACTCCATTCCATTCGGCTAGCCAGCCGCCCACAAAGAATAAAAGAGGTGCATATGGCAGGTTTCGACAAGCGCGTGAGTTCCTACGAGGAAGCTCTGGCAGGTCTTGAAGACGGCATGACCGTGATCGCCGGCGGCTTCGGCCTGTGCGGGATCCCGGAAAACCTGATCAACGAGATCAAGCGCAAGGGCACCCGCGATCTCACCGTGGTTTCCAACAACTGCGGCGTCGACGGTTTCGGCCTTGGCGTACTGCTGACCGACCGCCAGATCAGCAAAGTGGTCGCGTCCTACGTCGGCGAAAACAAGCTGTTCGAAGAGCAACTGCTCAAGGGCGAAATCGAAGTCACCCTGACCCCCCAAGGCACCCTCGCTGAAAAAATGCGCGCAGGCGGTGCCGGCATCCCGGCGTTCTTCACCGCCACCGGCGTTGGCACGCCTGTCGCCGACGGCAAGGAAGTCCGCGAATTCCATGGTCGCAAGTACCTGATGGAAGAATCCATCACCGGCGACTTCGCCATCGTCAAAGGCTGGAAAGCCGACCATTTCGGTAACGTGATCTATCGCCACACCGCCCAGAACTTCAACCCGCTGGCGGCCACCGCCGGCAAGATCACCGTGGTCGAAGTCGAAGAAATCGTCGAACCCGGCGAGCTGGACCCGGCGCAGATCCACACCCCTGGCATCTACGTCGACCGGATCATCTGCGGCACGTTCGAGAAGCGCATCGAACAGCGCACCGTGCGTAAGTGATCCCCTGCCCCCGGACCGAATGAAGGAATAAAAACAATGGCACTTTCCCGCGAACAAATGGCTCAACGCGTCGCCCGCGAAATGCAGGACGGCTTCTACGTGAACCTGGGCATCGGCATTCCGACCCTGGTCGCCAACTACATCCCCGAAGGCATGGAAGTCATGCTGCAGTCGGAAAACGGCTTGCTGGGCATGGGTCCTTTTCCTACTGAAGACACCATCGATGCCGACATGATCAACGCCGGCAAGCAAACCGTGACCGCACGTATCGGTGCTTCGATCTTTTCCTCGGCCGAGTCCTTCGCGATGATCCGCGGTGGTCATGTCGACCTGACCGTGCTGGGCGCCTTTGAAGTGGACGTGCAAGGCAACATCGCCTCGTGGATGATCCCCGGCAAACTGGTCAAGGGCATGGGCGGCGCGATGGACCTGGTCGCCGGCGCAGACAACATCATCGTCATCATGACCCACGCATCCAAGGACGGTGAGTCCAAGCTGCTGTCCCAATGCAGCCTGCCGCTGACCGGCGCCGGGTGCATCAAGCGTGTACTGACCGACCTGGCCTACCTGGAAATCGAAAACGGCGCGTTCATCCTGAAAGAACGTGCGCCGGGCGTCAGCGTCGAAGAGATCGTCGCCAAGACCGCAGGTAAACTGATCGTGCCGGACCACGTACCGGAAATGCAGTTCGCTGCCCAGTGAGGAATCATTCCATGCAAGAAGTCGTCATTGTTGCCGCCACGCGCACCGCGATCGGCAGTTTCCAGGGTTCGCTGGCCAATGTGTCCGCCGTCGACCTGGGCGCTGCGGTGATCCGCCAGCTGCTGGCACAAACCGGCCTGGATCCTGCGCAAGTCGATGAAGTGATCATGGGCCAGGTGCTGACCGCCGGCGCCGGGCAAAACCCTGCGCGCCAGGCCGCCATCAAGGCCGGCCTGCCCTTCGCCGTGCCGGCCTTGACCCTGAACAAGGTCTGCGGCTCCGGTCTCAAGGCCCTGCACCTGGGTGCCCAGGCGATTCGCTGCGGCGATGCCGAGGTGATCATCGCCGGTGGCCAGGAAAACATGAGCCTGGCCAACTACGTCATGCCCGGTGCCCGCACCGGCCTGCGCATGGGTCACGCGCAAATCGTCGACACCATGATCAGCGATGGCCTGTGGGATGCGTTCAACGATTACCACATGGGTATCACCGCCGAGAATCTGGCCGAGAAATACAGCCTGAGCCGCGAGCAACAGGACGCGTTCGCCGCCGCCTCGCAGCAGAAAGCCGTGGCCGCCATCGAAGCCGGGCGATTCGTCGATGAAATCACGCCGATCCTGATCCCGCAGCGCAAGGGCGATCCGCTGTCCTTCGCCACCGACGAGCAGCCACGGGCCGGCACCACCGCCGAATCCCTGGGCAAACTCAAAGCCGCCTTCAAGAAGGACGGTTCGGTGACCGCCGGTAACGCTTCGTCGCTGAACGACGGTGCCGCGGCCGTGATCCTGATGAGCGCCGAAAAGGCCAAGGCCCTGGGTCTGCCAGTCCTTGCAAAAATCGCCGCCTACGCCAACGCAGGCGTCGACCCGGCGATCATGGGCATCGGCCCGGTGTCGGCCACCCGCCGCTGCCTGGACAAGGCCGGCTGGTCCATCGACCAGCTGGACCTGATCGAAGCCAACGAAGCCTTCGCCGCGCAATCGCTGGCCGTGGCCAAGGACCTGGAATGGGACTTGAACAAGGTCAACGTCAACGGCGGCGCCATCGCCCTGGGTCACCCGATCGGTGCCTCGGGTTGCCGCGTGCTGGTGACCCTGCTGCATGAAATGCTCAAGCGTGACGCCAGGAAAGGCCTCGCCACCCTGTGTATCGGTGGTGGTCAGGGCGTGGCACTGGCGCTCGAACGGGCTTAAGCCAACAGCGTTCAACAGACGGCGCGGGGACCCACGAAGATCCGTGACCGCCTGGAAAAACACCCGGTGCGATGCAAGTCGCACCGGGTTCTTTTTTGCCTGCGTTTTATTCAGATGGACCGCGTTATCGTTCATCGCGAGCAAGCTCGCTCCCACAGGTTTTTGTACTGTTCACAAAATGGAGCCACACCGCCAAACACTGTGGGAGCGAGCTTGCTCGCGATGAGGCCCGGATCATCGCAAAGTTTACGGCGCCACGCCCAACAACTGCTGACGCAACTCGGGGTTGCCGGTACGCGGATCGAGCCAGATGGCAAAAAACGCCTTGGCGAATTGCAGGTCCTTCACATCACGCAACAGCTGCTGGCCGAGAAAGAACCGCGCGCCCTGCCCCGGCAGATAGACACCGGTCAGCCGCGTGCCGGCCTGTACGTCGACGAACGACTGTTGCATCTGCACCTGCCAGGAAGCCAGTTGCTCGGCACTGACCGAGGTGCCGGCGAGTCGCTTGATTTCCCTGACGCTGGCATTCACCAGGTCATCACGGGAAATGCTGCGCTGGTAGATCAGCTCCAGGGCGAACGGCTGATCGCTCGCCAGGGGTCGCGAAGTACTCCAGAGCCGTGCGCTGTAGACATCGAAGCCGTACTTGCGAAACTCACCACTGCCGAGGATTTGCGCACCGGGCAGCGAGTCCTGCCAATTGGCCAGGGCCTGGCAGCTCAGCAAGACAAGCAGCCACAGACCATGGCGCAGGGGTGAACGTTGGCGTTTCAAGGTGAGCTGTCCTCATCGTGGGATGCCTTGATAAAACGTTTGCGCAAAAGAGCCTTTCGTAGAACTCGAGAAAATCTCTATTTTTGTATACAAAACTTACATGCACATAAAGCAATCTACCCGCTGCAATGTTACCGTTGCCACCTCACAAGGTCGGAGACGTGCGCGTGTTGATCCTCAAACTGCTGGTGATCCCAGGCTTCCTGCTGCTGATTTCCCTGGCTGGCAAACGCTGGGGGCCGAGCGTGGCCGGTTGGTTGTCGGGGTTGCCGGTGGTGGTCGGGCCGATCCTGTTGTTCCTCGCCCTCGAACAAGGCCAGGCGTTCGCTGCGCAATCGGCCACCGCCGCGCTGTCAGCCATGTTCGCGATGATTGCGTTTTGCGTGAGCTACGCCCAGGTCGCACAACGGGCCGGATGGCCGCTGGCGCTGTTGATCTCGCTGTCGGTCTGGGCACTGGTGGCGGTTGTCCTGTCGTTGATCCCGGCCTCCCTGGTGTTTTCGGTGTGCGCCGCCGCCACCGCGCTGCTCGCCGCACCGTACCTGTTCCCCACTGTGCAACCCGTGCTCAGTGGCCCGGCGCCGAAATCCGACAAGCTTCTGTTGCGCATGGTGGCCGGTGCATTGCTCACCCTGGTGGTGACACTGCTGGCCAGCACCGTCGGTGACCGCTGGAGCGGCCTGCTGGCAGTGTTCCCCGTATTGGGCAGCGTGATGGCGGTGTTCTCCCAGCAAACCCGTGGCCCGGCCTTTACCGCCGCGCTGCTGCGCGCCACTGCCACCGGCATGTACTCGTTCGCCGCCTTCTGCCTGGTGTTGGCCCTGGCCCTGCCGACGATGGGAATGAACGCTTTTGTGCTGGGCGTCGCGGTGTCGGTGGCCATGCTGGGCGTGACCAAACGCCTGCTGGCGCGGCCAGCCGGCCCGGCGACTGACACTCAAAGAGCAGCCATCAAACGCTAAGCTGCCTCAGCTCATCGAGCTGCCCTGAGCATAGGTGGGTGTTCAGCCAAGATGACCGCTGGGTAAAGCACGCTGGAATGCATCGCAACCTCCATGGGATGATCGCGCCCCACCGCGCGCACATCCCTGGAGATTCCAATGTCATTGTTGAGTAAAAAAGCCCTTGTACTGCTGCTGGCAGCCGCTACCGGCCTTGGGGCTTTGAATGCGCAGGCCGCCAAGGCCACATCCAGCGATGCGCCCGCCCATAAAGTCTCCATGCTCGGCAGCAAGTTCACCTTCAACCTGCCCAAGGGTTTCGTCGCCAACCCGCTGCCGGCCAGCCCGGACGGTGCCAGCGGCACCCTCTACAGCAATGAAACCACCAAGACCGTGGTGATCGCCGCTGAAAACACTCTACCCAACGGTGTCAGCGTCAAGGACAACGACGGCGGGTTCCTCGACGGCACCGTGGCCGATTTCGATGCGGCGCAACACAAATCCCTGCCCGACTACAACAAGCTCAGCGAGAAAGCCCTGACCCAGAAAACCGGGCTGGGCCTGCGCCAGATCGACGGCACTGCCACGCAAGGCGGTGGCATGACCCTCACCACCACGCTGATGGCCGCATCCGGCACTCGCATGGCGGTGATCCAGGTGATTTCCCGCCCCGGCGACATGGCGGCCCACGAAACCCTGGTCAAGCAGATCGTCAGCGGAAAATGAATGTCAGGGGTTGAGACGCTGCAACCAGGCGCTCAAGTCCTGTATCTCGTCGGCGCTGATGCTGTGACCGACACCGGGGTAGCCGTGGAACTCGGGTTCGAGTGACACGGTCTGCAGCAGGCTGTTGGCTTCAGTACCGTCGCTGTAGGGAAGGCGTTTGTCCTGCTCGCCATGACCGATGAAAATAGCCAGCGACTGGCGTTTTTCATCCGGCTGGAGCTCGGACTTGAGCACCGGCAGAATCCGTCCGCTCAACGCAGCGATCCCGCCTAGCGCCTCGGGATGCCGCAGGCCTGTTTCGTAGGTCATGATCGCGCCCTGGCTGAAGCCGACCAGGAACACCTTCTCCGGTTCGGTGTGATATTTCTTCGTAGCCTGTGCGACGAAATCCAGCAACAACTGGCCGCTGGACTTCAGATCATCGGTCTCGCCGTTGTAGGCCCCTTCGCCCTTCTTGCGAAACCACTGGTAGCTGCCCGCCTCCATCACCAAGGGTGCCCGCACCGACAGGTAGGTGTAGGACGCGGGCAAGTCATCCTTGATGCCGAACAGGTCCTGCTCGTTACTGCCGTAACCGTGGAGGAAAATCACCAGGGGTTGATGGTTCGAATCGGCGTTGGCCTGCTCCAGATACTTGAGCGGCAAGTCGGTTTGCAGCGGGGTTTGGGCGTGGACAGCGGTGGATACCAGGAGCGTGAGCAGCGCGAGAATCTTCAACATGGGTCTTCCTTCACTGAATGCAGGATTCGCGCAAGAGCCTAACACTGTGCAGTAGACAGGAACATCTCAGGCGTGGCCGATGCCGCCTTCGCGAGCAAGCCCGCTCCCACAGGGAACGCGTAAACCCCGTGGGAGCGGGCTTGCTCGCGAAGAGGCCAGTACAGACAAAGAAAATTACTGACTCAGTCGTTGATCAACTTGCCCACCCGAATCGGCTCGCGCCCGGCGACCTTCGCCTGCCAGCTGCCTGGCTGGGTGTAGCGCCCACGGTCGATGGCGAACAGCACACCACTGGTGCCGGCCTGCACGGTGGTGACCTTGTCGTTCAACGGGTCGACCACCTCGAACAGTGCATCGCCCTTCTCCACCCACTCCCCGGCCTCGCGCAGGAAGCTGACCACGCCGTGATGCGGGGCGAACAGGTATTGGGTGCCTTCGAATGGCATGCCTTCACAGCATTCGGCCGGTGCCGCCGGCCAGGTGCCGGAGATGAATCCCTGCTCGGCGAGGAACCCGAGAATGGCCTCGCAATTGGCCTGGGCCTGATTGACGCCGGTGTCTCCCATGCTGCCCAGTTCCAGGGTGGTCGCCAGGTTGGCCGGTGGAATCGCTGCCGCCGGGAACGCCCTGGCCAGGCGCAACCATGGCGAAGAACAGGATTCATCGAACGAGCTGCCGCCGGAGTCTTCACACAACAACGCCACGCCGGCCTGCAAACGCGCCGCCAGGGATTGCCACTGCGGCCAGTGCTGCGGCAACGCGTAGATGTGGATCGCCGCATCGAAATCGCAATGCAGGTCGAGGGTGATGTCGGCGTCACAGGCATGGCGCAGCAACAGGCGGTGCATGGCTTCCAGCTGCGATGCCGCTGCCGGCAAGCTGTCGAGGACCTGGCCCATGGTCTGGCGAATCAACGCAATGTTGGCTTGGGCATCGCTGCCGAGACGATCACTGATCAACGCGGCCACCGGCGCACTGAGTTCGACGAACGAGCGGTTGAAATTCTTGCCGCTGCCCAGCTCGAAACGCCCCATGTGGCTGCCTTGCAAGTGCTGGTCGAGGCCAATGGGATTGGCCACCGGCACCAGTTCGATCACACCCTTCAATTGTCCCTGTTGTTCAAGTTCGGCCAGGCGTTTTTTCAACTCCCAGGCGGTGCGCATGCCCGGCAATTCGTCGGCGTGCAGGCTGGCCTGGATGTACACCTTGCGCGTGCCCGCGCCATAACGAAACACGCTGAGGGTACGCTCGCTGCCCAGGTGGCTCCAGGGCAGTTTGTGGTCGATGCGTTGCATATAAACTCCTGAAAACAGAGAAACCTGTGGGAGCGAGCTTGCTCGCGATGGCGTTCATTCAGTCGAAGCCATTTTGCCTGACCCACCGCTATCGCGAGCAAGCTCGCTCCCACAGGTATCTTCTTCGCTGAAAAAATTGCACAAAAAAAGTGGCAGCCGCGTCAACGACTACCACTTTCTTGAACGGCTCGCTTACTCGCCGTAAACGTCAAACTTGAAGTACTTGTCCTGCACTTGCTTGTACTTGCCGTTGGCGCGGATTTCGGTGATGGCGGTGTTGAACTTGTCCGCCAGTTCCTTATCGCCCTTGCGCACGGCAATGCCTGCGCCGCCGCCGAAGTATTTCGGATCGTTGTACTCAGGGCCGACGAAGGCAAAACCTTTACCGGCGTCGGTTTTCAGGAAACCGTCGTCCAGGTTGACCGAGTCGGCCAGCAGCGCGTCAATGCGGCCGGAAACCATGTCCAGGTTGGCTTCCTGCTGGGAGCCGTAGCGCACCAGGACTATCCCGGCCGGTTGCAGCACTTCAGTGGCGAAGCGGTCGTGGGTACTGGCGCGCAGCACACCGACTTTCTTGCCCTTGAGTTCGGTCAGCGGGTCCTTGACGTCGCTGCCTTCCTTCATCACGAAGCGCGCCGGGGTGTGGTAGTACTTGATGGTGAAATCGACGTTCTTCTTGCGGTCGTCAGTGATGGTCATGGACGACAGGATGGCGTCGATTTTCTTGACCTTCAGCGCAGGGATCAGGCCGTCGAACTCTTGTTCGACCCAGGTGCACTTGGCTTTCATCTGCTCGCACAGCGCATCGCCGATATCCACGTCGAAACCGGTGAGTTTGCCGTCAGGGGTTTTCATCGAGAATGGCGGGTAGCCGGCTTCGATACCGATGCGAATCGGCTTGGCGTCTTCGGCCACGGCGGTCAGGGACAACATCGACAGTGCCAGGGCACCGAACATCACTAGCTTCTTCATTTTTAACTCCTGTGTGCGGAGGCTTTTATTGGCAGCTTCGATTGGCAGCGCTCGGTCATCGCTTCGTGAGCGGGAACCGAAGTGGCCGGCAGTCTAGAGCGGCTACAGGAGGGTAAATTACGCCAAGGCGACAAATATTTATAGAAAAGTGGCACCCGAAGAGAGGCATCGAGGTGAACGCGCCATGACGGTGCAAAGTCTGTCAGACATACCGCGTTTTCAGAGCAAACCTACAGGTTTTCCGACTCCATCCGACAGAATGCGACGACTGGCGATGCCCGGTGTTTTGCGGCACATTGAGCGCCCTTGCGTCCCATCGAGAGTAGCGTGATGCCCACGTTGAACCTGATCCAGCACCACTGCGCCGAAGGTCCGGGCGCCATCGCCATCTGGGCCGAATCCCGAGGGCTGACGCTGAAGGTGTTTCGCGCCGACCTCGGCCAATTGCCGCCCGTCAGCGCCGAACCCGTGATCCTGTTGGGCGGGCCTTATGAATCCGATGCCGGCCCGGCCTGGCTGGAAGCCGAACGGCAATGGCTCAGAGGCACGCTGGATCAGGACGCGGCCGTGTTCGCCATATGCCTGGGGGCACAGTTGCTGGCGCTGAGCCTGGGCGGGAATGTACGGCGGATGGACCGGACCGAAACCGGATGGACCACCGTGACCTTTATCGATGGGAAAACGCTGAAGGTGCTGGAGTGGCACGAAGACGCCATCGACCTGCCGCCAGCCGCGCAGCTGTTGGCCAGCAGCGAGCACTGTGTGCAGCAGATGTACCGAGCCGGGCCGGCGCGGCTGGGTCTGCAGTTTCATCCGGAGTGGAACGCCGAGTCGGTGGCCCTGCTCAATGCGCATTTTGGCGATGAGTCGCCGTTGCCCCGAGGGCCGCAGGACGATGCGGCCTACGCCGATGTGCTGGCGTGGTTGCAGGCGACACTGGATGAGTGGTGGGCGGCCGCTTCCTTTCGCTGAAATACATACCTGTGGCGAGGGGGCTTGCCCCGTCGGGTTGTGCAGCAACCCTCTGAAATAGTCGGGAGCGCTTCGCACTCCAACGGGGGCAAGCCCCCTCGCCACAATGATCAATGCTGTTTGGATATCAGCATTCACAACCGATCACAGCATTCACCGGCCGCGGCACCCCGACACTCAACTCAAACCCTTCATCGAGCCACCCTGTCACGCCGCCGATCATCTCCTTGACCGGATACCCCAAGGCCGCCAGTTTCACCGCCGCCTTGTTGGCGCCGTTGCAGTGAGGCCCGGCGCAATAGACCACAAACAGGCTGTTTTTCGGATAACCCGCCAAACCTTCGGCGTTCAGCAAGCGCCCGGGAATGTTGATCGCTCCCGGTACATGCCCGCGCTCGAACGCCAGCGGCCCCCGAACATCCACCAGAATGAAATCGACTTCGCCAGCCTGCTGGCTGCCGTAGACGTCGGAACAATCGGTTTCGAACGTCAGACGGTTACTGAAATGCATCAGGGCGATGGCCGATGGGGCGGCGGGAATTTCGCGAACCAGGCTGGTCATGGGCTGTACTCCAAAGAGGTGGTGGGTGTGGAAAGACTTTATCCGCCAGCCACTTGCGGCTACAGTGGCGTACAAGACACTCACCGGGAACTTTCCGCCAAATGCAACCCACCCCAGGAATGGTCGCGATTCTGGCCTACGACGGCCTGTGCACGTTCGAGTTCGGC
Source organism: Pseudomonas jessenii (assembly GCF_002236115.1). Taxonomy (GTDB): domain Bacteria; phylum Pseudomonadota; class Gammaproteobacteria; order Pseudomonadales; family Pseudomonadaceae; genus Aquipseudomonas; species Aquipseudomonas jessenii. Next base: position 250,304 of record NZ_NIWT01000009.1, read on the forward strand.
ATTGCCGTGGAGATCTTCGGCCTGCCACGACCTGAATTCGATTTTCCGTGGTACGAGCATCGTATCGTCGCGGTCGATCAAGGTCCGATGCGGGCCATGGGCGGCATCCAGGTGCTGGCCGATGGCGGCATGGAATTGCTCGCCGATGCCCGCACCATCATCATTCCCGGTTGGCGCGACCGCAGCGCCACGGTGCCAGCAGAACTGATCGCTGCTTTGCGCCAGGCCCATGCCCGGGGGGCGCGGTTGCTGTCGATCTGCTCCGGTGTTTTCGTCCTCGCCGCCACCGGGTTGCTCGACGGGCACGGTGCGACCACGCACTGGCGCTATACCTCGGAACTGGCCGAGCGGTTTCCCGGCATCCTCGTGGACCCGGACGTGCTGTATGTCGATTCCGGCCAATTGATCACCTCCGCCGGCAGCGCGGCAGGCATCGATGCCTGCCTGCACCTGGTGGCGCGGGATTTCGGCACCCAGGTGGCCAACTCCGTGGCGCGACGCCTGGTCATGTCGCCGCAACGCAGCGGTGGCCAGGCGCAATTCATTCCGACGCCGGTCAGTCCTGCACCGCGCAGCGATCTTTCCCGCGTCATGCAGTGGGCACGTGAGCGTTTGCACGAGCCGCTGGAGGTGCGCGACCTGGCCAGCGAAGCCGCCATGAGCGAACGCACCTTCCTGCGCCGCTTCACCGAAGCCAGCGGCCAGTCACCGAAAACCTGGTTGCAGCACGAACGTCTGGGCCGCGCCCGTGAACTGCTGGAAAGCAGCGACCAGAACACCGAGCAGATTGCCGAACGCTGTGGTTATCGCTCGGTGGAAAGTTTCCGGGTGGCGTTTCGAACGGTGGTTGGCGTGCCGCCTTCGGTGTATCGGGAGCGGTTTGGGCGTGGGGGTAACACTTTACCTTCGGTTGACCTTCAAGGCGCAATCGCGAGCAGGCTCGCTCCCACACCGATGGTGTGAACACTGAAGATCCACTGTGGGAGCGGGCTTGCTCGCGAAGGCGTCAGCCCGGTCACCGACTGATCACGGCTTTCGCAGCAGATAGGTATCCATGATCCAGCCATTGGCCAACCGCGCCGCCTTGCGCACCCGTTCGATTTCATCCGCGACATCCTTGAGCTTGCCGCTGATCAGGATTTCATCCGGCGTCCCCAGATAGGCCCCCCAGTAAATCTCGGTGTCCTGATCCACCACCTGATGGAAAGCATCCTGGGCATCGAGCATCACCACCAGGCTGTCGGCATCGCTCACCTGCCCTGCCGCCAGGCGTCGGCCGGTGGTGATTTCAACGGAGCGGCCAATCTGGTTGAGCGGCACCTTGTGTTGTGCCGCCAATGCCTGGACGCTGGTAATCCCGGGAATCACCTCGAACTCGAACCCACAGGCGCCCGAGGCCTGGATCGCCTGAAGGATACGGATGGTGCTGTCGTACAGCGCAGGGTCGCCCCACACCAGAAAACCACCAAACTGGCTGTCGGACAGCTCTTCATTGATCAACCGTTCGAAGGTCTGTTGTTTGGCCAGGTTCAAGTCGTCGACACTGCTCTTGTAGTCCACCTCACCGCGCTCACGCTCGGGGCTGTGGGCTTCGACAAAACGGTAGTCGTGGCCGGTGATGTAGCGCTCGCAGATTTCGCGGCGCAGATCGATGAGTTTGTCTTTGCTCTGGCCCTTGTCCATGAGAAAAAAAACATCGACCTGATTCAGCGCCTTCACGGCCTGCATCGTGATGTAGTCGGGGTTGCCGGCACCGATCCCGATGACCAGGAGTTTTTTCATCACAACAGCTCCTCGGGATCGATGCCCGGAAAGCGCAGTCGCCAGCGGTCATGGAACCTCAACTCGACGGCCGACAGGGGTTCGACATCAATCAGGTTGGACGCGCCCCCCTGCAACACTTGCGTCAGCGCGGCGCGGATGACAAAGGGATGGGTAACGGCAACGATGTGCCCCGGCGTCGATTGCAAGGTTGTCAGCCAGGCGCCCACCCGCTCGCCCAGTTGCACCAGCGACTCACCGCCGTGGGGGGCCGAAGCCGGGTCGTCCAGCCAATGCTGGAGCGTCTGGGCTTCGGTTTTTTGCAGATCACCGATGCGCTCACCGCCCCAGCGCCCGAAATCGCAGTCCTTCAAGGCGTCGACAATCTGCGGCGCACTGCCGAACAGTCCAGCGGTTTGCCGGGTGCGCAACTCCGGACCACAGACAAGACGCGGAGCGCCCTTGAACTGATTGCAACGGGAAAGCCTGAGCGCTTGCCAATCCATCTCCAGAGGCTCGTCCAGAGGAAAGCGCGCCAATTTCTGTGCGACGGTTCGAGCGTGGCAAATCAGGGTTAAACGGGTTGCCTGCACCAGCAATCACTCCAGGGATGGAAAGAAACGACGGCGTCAGGTGACCGCCATCGCGCAATTGTGCCGCAAGAAAGCAGGCCCGGGTGGTGTTTAATTTTCCTGTTTGAAACGGATTCCTTCAGTCATTTCCTGCGAGATTTTCTGTCATGGCTGACCGCAATGCAGGCAATCGCCTACAAGACTTTACGACATCGGCGTAGCCCCGTAGTACAGGCACTTCGCACCTTTTTCGGGCACGAGCAGACCACGCGAAAATTCACTAGACAGGCAGTACGCGATGATTAAATACTCCTTTCAACGGATTGTTAAAACACGTGCCACACTCATCCAGCAGGAGCCCGGATGCCTTTACTCGAACACCCGATCAACGCGCCTGGCCAGGCACCACCTCCGACCGAACCGCCTGCTCCTCGTTTAATGCGGTCCATCCCAAGAAACATCCGATAAGAAAAAGCGTGGCGCCTGACAACGTTCAGATGACCACCGATTTAATGTGTGGAAAAACCGACAGTGATAGTCAGGTTCGGCTCAAGCCGCCGAATCGTTTGATACAGGAGTGTCTCCATGCTGGTCTTGCGTCCAGTCGAGTTGGCCGACCTGCCCCAGTTGCAGAGGCTGGCCCGTGAAAGCCTCGTGGGCGTCACGTCCCTGCCCGACGAAAGCGAACGGTTGCGCGGAAAAATCCTCGATTCCTGTGCCTCGTTCGAAAAGGACGTGCAGGCTCATGGCCCGGAAAACTATTTCTTTGTACTCGAAGACCTGACGACACGGCACCTGGCCGGCTGCTCGGAAATCCTCGCCACGGCGGGTTACAACGAGCCGTTCTACAGCCTGCGCAACCGGCACTTCACCAGTGCCTCGCGGGAACTGAACATCGAGCACGGTGTACCAGCCTTGTCGTTGTGTCACGACCTCAGTGGCCACACCTTGCTGCGGGGCTTCCATATCGATGCCGCGCGAGTGCGCAGCGCGCATTCCGAACTGCTGTCGCGGGCGCGCCTGTTGTTCATCGCCGCCCACGCCCGGCGTTTTTCCGAAACGGTGATCACTGAGATCGTCGGCTACAGCAGTGATGAAGGCCACTCGCCATTTTGGGACGCCGTGGGCAAGCATTTCTTCGACTTGCCCTACGTCGAGGCCGAACGGCTTTGCGGTCTGCAGAGCCGCACCTTTCTCGCCGAACTGATGCCGCAGTATCCGATCTACGTGCCCATGCTGCCCCAGGCGGCACAGGACTGCATCGGCAGCATCCACCCCGATGGCCAGGAAGCCTTCGATATCCTCGAACGGGAAGGCTTCGAAACCAACAGTTACATCGATCTGTTCGATGGAGGCCCGACGCTCTATGCGCGCACCTCGGGTATTCGCTCCATCGCCCACAGCCAGTGCGGCATAACGCAGCCTGGCCCGGTGATCGACACCCGCGGCAGCTTTCTGGTGAGCAACGAGTCCTTGAAGGATTACCGAGCCATCGTCGCCGATCTTGATTACATCCCCGGACAACCCGTGACCCTTGATGCAGCCATCTGCACGGCGCTGAAGGTGACCGAGGGCAGCCCCGTCAGGCTGGTGGCCCTGTGAACACCCGCCAGATTCAACGCCCGAGCACCCGCGCACAAGGAACCGCCCCATGATTGTCCGTCCGGTCCAGATCACCGACCTGCCCGCCTTGTTCACGCTGGTGCGGCAGGCCATTCCGGGGCTTACCAGCCTGCCGGCCGATGAAGAACGCCTGGCCTACCGGATTCGCTGGGCTCAACGCACCTTCGCCGGACAGGTCGACCGGGCCGATGCCGATTACCTGTTCGTGCTCGAGGATGACGAGCAGCAAGTGGTGGGCGTCAGCGCCCTGACGGGGGGCGTCGGTCTGCGCGAGCCCTGGTACAACTACCGGGTCGGACTGACGGTCAGCGCTTCGGCGGACCTGGGTATCCAGCGCCAGATCCAGACCCTGTTCCTGAGCAATGAATTGACCGGGCAATCGGAAGTCTGCTCGTTGTACCTGCGCCCCGATCAGCGCCAGGGCAGCAACGGCCGTTTGCTTTCCCTCGGGCGTTTGTTGTTCGTGGCCGAGTTTACCCAGCTGTTCGGCAACCGGCTCATCGCCGAATTACGCGGCAGTGCCGACGAACGAGGCGGCTCGCCGTTCTGGGACAGCCTCGGCCGGCACTTTTTCAAGATGGATTTCAGCCACGCCGATCACTTGTCCGGGCTGGGCAACAAATCGTTCATCGCCGAACTGATGCCGCGCCAGCCGCTGTACACCTGCCTGCTCACCGAACAGGCCCAGGCGGTGATCGGCAAGGCCCACCCCAATACCGAGCCGGCCCTGAAAATCCTCAGCGCCGAAGGCTTTGCCCACCAGGGTTACATCGATATCTTCGACGGCGGGCCGGTCATCGAAGCCCCGGTTTCCGGGATCCGCACCGTGCGCGACAGCCGACCGCTGTCACTGGCCATCGGCTCGCCGGACGATAAAGCGCCCCTCTGGCTGATTCACAACCGCCGCCGGGAAAACTGTCGCATTACCTGCGCCCCGGCCCGACAGGTGGGCAACAGCCTGGTGGTTGATCGCCTGACCGCCAAGCGCTTGCAACTGCAACCCGGAGACTCGGTGCGCGCCGTGCCGCTGCTTGACCAACGGCAACAGGCCGTGGCGGCGTGATCTATCAGTTCCATCGCGGCGATGTCAATCGGACTGACCCAGCAAATTCGTCATCATTCTCCCCTTGCGCGCGTGATAGCCTTTTATTCCTTCGGCGTTGACACTTTTGCTCAAGCCCTTCCATTCCATTGGTGGAACTCATATGTCCAGGCTTTCCCATCAAGATTTGCGCCGCAATTTTCGCCAACTGTTCGCCTCCAACACCTGCTACCACACGGCCTCGGTTTTCGACCCGATGTCGGCCCGCATCGCCGCCGACCTGGGCTTCGAAGTCGGGATCCTCGGGGGCTCGGTCGCATCGCTGCAAGTGCTTGGCGCCCCTGACTTTGCCCTGATCACCCTCAGCGAATTCGCTGAACAGGCCACCCGCATCGGCCGTGTCGCCCAATTGCCGGTGATTGCCGACGCCGACCACGGCTACGGCAACGCGCTCAACGTCATGCGCACCATCGTCGAACTCGAACGTGCGGGCGTGGCTGCGCTGACCATCGAAGACACCCTGCTGCCCGCGCAGTTCGGCCGTAAATCCACCGACCTGATCACGGTCGCCGAAGGCGTCGGCAAGATCCGCGCGGCGCTCGAAGCCCGCTGCGATTCGGAAATGGCAATCATCGCCCGCACCCATGCCGGGATTCTGCCGGTGCAGGAAATCATCAGCCGCACCCGGCAATACCAGAGCGCCGGCGCCGACGGGATCTGCATGGTGGGCATCAAGGACTTCGACCATCTGGAGCAGATCGCCGAGCACCTGAGCGTGCCGCTGATGCTGGTGACCTATGGCAACCCGCTGCTGCGCGATGACAAACGCCTGGCCGAACTGGGTGTGCGCGTGACCATCGACGGCCATGGCGCGTACTTCGCCGCGATCAAGGCGACCTACGACAGCCTGCGCGAACAACGCCAGATCCTCACCCAGACGTCGGACCTGAGCGCCACCGAGCTGACGCACACCTATACGCAACCCGAGGAATACATTCGTTTCGCGGAGGAGTTCATGAGCGTGAAGGAATGACGGTTTAAACCGACCCGCCGCCATCGCGAGCAAGCTCGCTCCCACAGTGGATTTCTGTTGAACACAAATCTTGAATTCACCCGGAATCCCCGTGGGAGCGAGCTTGCTCGCGATAAAGCCATCACAGCCAACATCCCTGCCGCCTGACACGCCGCCATCGCGAGCAAGCTCGCTCCCACAGTGGATTTCTGTTGAACACAAATCTTGTATTCACCCGGAATCCCCGTGGGAGCGAGCCTGCTCGCGATAAAGCCATCACAGCCAACATCCCTGCCGCCTGACACGCCGCCATCGCGAGCAGGCTCGCTCCCACAGTGGATTTCTGTTGAACACAAATCTTGTATTCACCCGGAATCCCGTGGGAGCGAGCTTGCTCGCGATGAGGCCATCACAGCCAACATCCCTGCCGCCTGACACGCCGCCATCGCCAGCAAGCTCGCTCCCACAGTGGATTTCTGTTGAACACAAATCTTGTATTCACCCGGAATCCCTGTGGGAGCGAGCTTGCTCGCGATGAGGCCGTCACAGCCAGCATCCCTGCCGCCTGACCCGCCGCCATCGCGAGCAGGCTCGCTCCCACAGTGGATTTCTGTTGAGCACAAATCTTGTATTCACCCGGAATCCCCGTGGGAGCGAGCTTGCTCGCGATGAGGCCATCACAGCCAACATCCCTGCCGCCTGACACGCCGCCATCGCGAGCAGGCTCGCTCCCACAGTGGATTTCTGTTGAACACAAATCTTGTATTCACCCGGAATCCCTGTGGGAGCGAGCTTGCTCGCGATGAGGCCGTCAAAGCCAACATCCCTGCCGCCTGACACGCCGCCATCGCGAGCAAGCTCGCTCCCACAGGTTTTGCGGTGAAGGGTCACACCGAGTCGAGCAGTTCGCGATGGGGTTTCCCGTTACCGCAGCAGATCACCCGATTACGCCCGGTGGTCTTGGCTTCGTACAACGCATGATCGGCATCATTGAGCCAAAGCATCGCGTCGGCATGGGCCGGGTTGAATGACGCCAGGCCAATGCTCAGGCTGACTTTCAGCGCCGGGTTCTGCTCGTAGCCCAAGATGGCGAAGCGAGCGCGCAGGGCATCCATGATGGCAGCGGCGCGGTTCAGGGGCAGGTCCGGAAGGATCACGCAGAACTCGTCGCCGCCGTAGCGCCCTGCCACATCGGTCGCTCGCAGGTTCTGCTTGAGCATTTTGCTCAACTGACGCAAGACGATGTCGCCGGCAACATGGCCGTAGGTGTCGTTGATGGCTTTGAAATGGTCGATGTCGATCAGGGCGATCGCTCCGCCTTTTTGCTGGCTGTTGCAACGCTGGAACTCGATCTCCAGTTGGTCCTTCCAGGTGCCATGGTTCAGCAGGCCTGTCAGGCTGTCGGTGCGGCTCAGTGCCAGCAGTTCACGCTTCTGACAGCCCAGAGTATGGGCCTGGCGGAAGCAGATCCAGCCCAGCGCCAGCGGATACAGGCACAGCAACGGCAAACAGGCATAGAGCTGCACCGCACTGGTGGCAGGAATGAACGCCGGGGCGAAAATCAGCATGCCAACGCCCACGCCCAGGATTTGCGAGGCTGTCCCGGCCAGTAGAAAGCGCGAGCCGCCTATGGCCACGTTGTTCATGGCCATCATGGAAATGGTGGTCGCGCTGGGCAGTGGATTGAATTGCATCGCGGCAATCCAGAAGCCGCCGAGAAAGGCATCGATCAGCAGATTGCGGTGTTCGGCATGATAGGGCGTCTTGGCCCGGCGCGCCCATTGGTAAGCCAGGTGCGGCCAGACCAGGCCATTGAACCACATGAAGCCCCAGACCCAAGGTGCAGGATCGAGTGGATACATTGCCGCGCTCACGCACACCAGCCCCAGGGCCAACCCCAGGATCCGCGATGTATAGAGCCTCCTGGCCAATGAAGATCCCTTTCCTCCCGCTTTTGCCATAGGACCTCTTTGCCACTCCACGGAATGCGATTACAGCCTGTGCCTATGCGCTGGAGTCTATCAGGGTGGCATTAAATAGCCATCACCGACTAACGGGCTGAAAATCGCGACATCAGGCTCACATAAAAGCAAAAGCCTCACCCCATTAACGGCTATACATGAAAGAAGGGGTTGATCAATGACCATAAGAGGAGGCCCATGCAGACCTTTCAAGTATTGATCATCGGCAGCGGGTTTGGCGGCCAATGTGCAGCAATCAATTTGCTCAAGGCCGACATCGACGATTTTCGCCTGCTGGAGCGGCGTGATTTCTTCGGCGGCACCTGGTGCCAGAACACCTACCCCGGCGCGGCAGTCGACGTGCCCTCGCCGCTGTACTCCCTGTCTTTTGCTCCGTATCGCTGGACGCAAATGTTCGCCGAACAGGCCGAACTGCACCGCTACACCCGCCACGTGGTGGAGCACTTCGGCCTGCGGGACAAAGTGGAACTGGGCGCCAATGTCGAGCGCGTCGAATGGGACGACGCCCACAAACGCTGGACGGTGTACACCACCGGCAAAGGCACGTTTTGCGCACAGTTCCTGATCAACGCGACCGGGCCGCTGAGTCAACCGGTTGTTCCGCGCTTCGACGGACAGGAGCGTTTTCAAGGTAAAGCGTTTCACACCAACAACTGGGATCATCACTACGACTACCGGCAAAAACGCGTGGCCATCGTCGGCAGCGGCGCCAGTGCGGCCCAGGTCATTCCGGCCATCGCCCCGGACGTCGGGCACTTGCATGTATTCCAGCGCACGCCCCACTGGGTCCTGCCCCGGGCTGACCGCAGCTTTGGCCGTTTCCAGCGCTGGCTGCTGGGGTTCAAGCCGGCCTACAAGCTGCTGCGCTGGGGGATCTACTGGCAATTCGAAACCCGGGTGATTGCCTTCAAGTATTCGAAACCGGCGGTGCACATGGTCCAGCGCCAGGCCCTGCGTTTTCTCAAACGCCAGGTGCCGGATGCCGAACTGCGGCGCCAACTGACGCCGGACTACACCATCGGCTGCAAACGGGTGATTCTGTCCAGCACGCTGTACCCGGCACTGGCGCGCGACAACGTGACGCTGCACAGCCGCGAGCAAGGCATCGCGTCCATCGACGAGACCGGTATCGTGACACTGGACGGCCAGCACATCGACCTGGACCTGATCGTCTGGTCCACTGGCTACGATGCCACCGACGGGGTGATTTCCTACCCGGTAACGGGCAAAAAAGGCACCCGTCTCAAGGAAGTCTGGGCGCAGTACCCACGGGCCTACCTCGGCACCGCCCTGCCCGACTTTCCCAACCTGTTCATCGTCACCGGACCGAACACCGGGATTGGCCACACCTCGGCGCTGTTCATCATCGAATCCCAGATGAATTACATCCTCGATTGCATTCGCACCTTGAAGACTCAAGGTTTACGCAGCATCGAAGTTCGCCATGAGGCGGAACGTACCTACACTGAAATGATCCACCGGGAAATGGAACGCACCGTGTGGAAATCCGGTGGTTGCCACAGTTGGTATCAAAGCAAGAGCGGTCATGTGATTGCCATGTTTCCGGGGTTCAGCTTCAGCTTTCATCGCTTGACCCGAGCGCTGAAACCCGCCGATCACATTTTGTCCTGAGCAGATAGAAGGGAGACGCGTGATGCTTTTGTTGTTCGTCGTTCTCGCAGTGTTCGTTGCCTGGAGCTGGCTGACCTACCCGGCCATCGGCTACTGGCTCTATGACTTGAGCATGGCGGCCGAGGCCAAGTTGTACCGGCTGCACAAGATCGTCGTGCCCATCCCCGAAATGACCGTCTCGACCTGGCAAGGCGGGCCGTACGAGGCCACCAGCAGTGTGCTGATGCTCCATGGCTTCAGCGCCGACAAAAACCTCTGGCTGCGTTTCGCCCGGCACTTTGTCGGCAGCCATCGGGTGATCATCCCGGACATCGCCGGCCATGGCGAAACCGGCTTCAAGGCGGGCGGCGGCTACGACATCCCGCTGCAGGCCAAACGCATGATCCAGCTGCTGGACGTTTGCGGGGTGGAGAAAGTCCATGTCATCGGCAACTCCATGGGCGGCTACATGGCGGCGTGGCTCGCGGCCACTTACCCGGAACGCATTGTGTCCGTGGCCCTGGTCGACCCGGCCGGGGTCACCGCCCCCGAGCCCAGTGACCTTGAGCGGCATTTGGCCAAGGGCCACAACCCGTTTCTGATTCATTCGCGCGAAGAATTCCGGCGTTTCTACGCCATGACCATGGCTTCGCCACCCTGGGTACCGAAGCTGGTGCTCGATGCCGTCGCCCAGCGCTATGAACAGTCCCGCGAAGAACTGGAGGAAATCTTCCGCGAATTCCGTGCCAGCCCGCCGATGGAACCGCACCTGCCCGACATCACCGCTCCGGCGCTGTTGCTGTGGGGGCGCAAGGACCGGCTGATCGACGTCAGCAGCGTGGCGGTCTGGAGCAAGGGCATCGCCGACCTGCGCGTGCATATCTGGGACGCCATCGGGCACATGCCCATGGTGGAAGCGCCATACGGTTCGGCACGCCTGTATCGCGAGTTTTTGGCATCGCTGCGCTCGGAGAGCCCACAGGATCAACGACTGCATTAGGGGGGGCGTTCTCAATTAGTTTCCCCACCGCGTTGTCGCCTTAAAGCTGGCCAGGCAAGGCGTAGGCCGCGGGGAATGGTTGTTCCCTTTCCAAGGCCTGCAACGCAGCATGGCCAGCTTTAAGGCACAACCCGAAGGGCCGGGTCTGCTGTTGTGCAGGGCTGTGTTGCTCGAAGCTGATTTGGAATGACCAAACTGCGCTTCTCGCGCCTTGCCCTGCACAACAGCAGACCCGGCGCGGTAGGGAAACTAATTGAGAACGCCCCCTAGCAGTCCTTAGCAGAATGAAGTTCGTCAGAAACTTCGTTTGTCGGCGTCGCTGAAGGCTGCGATCTTTCGTCCATCCTTTACGTCACCGCGCCAGGAATCCTGTTCATGAACCACCCGAACTTCGTCAGCCCTGACCTGATCCGCCAACGCTTCTCCAAAGCGATGTCCGACATGTACCGCGAGGAAGTGCCGTTGTACGGCGCGTTGATGGAACTGGTGGAACAGACTAACCGTCACGTGCTGGACAACGATACGCAAATCCTGCGGCAGCTCACCAGCACCGGCGAAATCGAACGCCTGGACCTGGAACGTCATGGGGCGATCCGCGTCGGTACGGCCGATGAACTGGCGACCCTCGCCCGCCTGTTCGCGGTGATGGGCATGCAACCGGTGGGTTACTACGACCTGACACCGGCCGGCGTGCCGGTGCATTCCACGGCGTTTCGCGCGGTGCATGAAGCGTCGTTGCAGGTCAGCCCGTTCCGGGTATTCACGTCGCTGTTGCGCCTGGAATTGATCGAAGACCTGGAGCTGCGAGCGTTCGCCCAGTCGATGCTCGACCAGCGTTCGATCTTCACCCCCACGGCCCTCACGCTTATCGAGCGCGCCGAATCCCAGGGTGGCCTGACCGAGCAGCAAGCCCTGGACTTCGTCGAGCAGGCGCTGGAAACGTTTCGCTGGCACCACAGCGCCACCGTCACCGCCGAACAGTATCAACAGCTCAGCGCCCAGCATCGTCTGATCGCCGACGTGGTGGCGTTCAAGGGCCCGCACATCAACCACCTGACACCACGGACCCTGGACATCGACATCGTCCAGGCGCAGATGCCGGCCCATGGCATCACCCCCAAAGCGGTGATCGAAGGCCCGCCTCGCCGCCAGTGCCCGATCCTGCTGCGCCAGACCAGCTTCAAGGCCCTGGACGAGCCGATTGCCTTCACCGATCAAAGCGAGGCTCGCGGCAGCCACAGTGCCCGGTTCGGCGAGATCGAACAGCGCGGTGCCGCCCTCACGCCCAAAGGCCGCGCACTCTACGACCGTTTGCTCAATGCCGCGCGGGACGAACTCAAGGATTTCCCCAACGAAGCCAACGCTGCGCGCTATAACGCCCTGATGGCGCAGCATTTCAGCGAGTTCCCTGACACCTGGGAAGGCATGCGCCAACAGGGCCTGGCTTACTTCCGCTACTTCGTGACGGAAAAGGGCCTGGCGGCGGGCGACCTGAAAAACGCGCCCCTGGAAGACTTGCTCAGCGACGGTTACCTGCGGGTAGAACCCTTGGTGTACGAAGACTTCCTGCCCGTCAGCGCGGCGGGGATTTTTCAGTCAAACCTGGGGGACGCGGCGCAAACCCGTTACGGCGCCCATGCCAACCAGCAAGCGTTCGAACAGGCTCTGGGGCGTTCGACGATCGATGAGCTGGAACTGTACGCCGAGAGCCAGCGGCGTTCGATCGAACAGTGTTTCGCCGCGTTGGCCGATGTTGCGTCAAGTCAATAAAAAACATGATTGAATGATTTGTCACAACTCAATAAAAACGGGCGACCTACAGGTCGCCCGTTTTTTTTATATCCGAAACGTTCTATACAGCAAATAAAGTGTTCGCCCAGTGCAATGGCCTCGGCAATCCATGCACTGGTAAAGAGCCCTGACACTGGGCGAACGGAACGTATTTTAGTAGAAGCGGATTAATATGTCCGTACGCAAAAATGAAATTTATCGACACAATGTTTAACAAGATGTCGATTTAAATACTATGCAACACGGCATCTCAAACTCACCAGTTCGACCACTACGAGCTGATTATTCCTATACAAAACTTGCACAAAAACAATCGGCCCGTATAACGCCAATACTCAATATTAGTGCTTGCTGGTCACCGTCAATATGTCGGTATAAACCACGTTGACGCTTTGTCCGACTTTCAAGTCCTTGAGTTTGGCCTGGACTTCAGGTCGTTTGACGTCGACGGTCTTGGACTTGCCTTCCGGGTTTTCGAAGGTCACCTGGTTTTTCTTCAGGTCAATGCTGGTGATTTTCAGCTGCACTTTCACCTGACGGTAAGCTTCGCCGCCGGGGTTGGGGCTACCTGGCGCTGTGCGCATTTCGCCGGTGGCTTCGGCGGTGCCGGGCAGGCCTTTGTCGACATCGGTGTCGAGGAAGGCTGCAACGGCGCTGGTAACCCTGATGTCGACCGTATCGCCAGCCTTGAGGTTGTCGAGGTTTTTCGCCTTGTCGGTCAACTGCACAGGGAACTCATTACCCTGCGGGCCTTTAAGGACCACGGAATGGTTCGCGGTATCTACCGAAACGACTTTGGTGGTGACCTGGTCAACCACCACAACTTCGGACAACGGGAGTTCGGCGGCAACCGCGCCAAAACTGGCGACAGACAGCAAGGTTGCGAGGGTGATGGCTTTGCTCAGTGCGTGGCGTTTCATAGGCAGAACATTCCCTGTGATAGATGGCAACAGACGGCGTTGAAACCGGGCTCAACGCCATGTGTGCGAGTGAGCATAGACGCTGTTCAGCGAGTGGTCGCGCCGCAGCGGTGATTTTCCTGACACGAGCGCCTAGTACCCGGTCATTTCCAGATAGCCTTGCCCTGCATGGCTGCCACTGAGGCGAACCGGGCCTTCCCAGTACGGAATGCGCAAGTCCATCCAGGCCTGGGGATTGAGCGCGGCAATGGTTATATCGAGGTGTCTGGCAGGGATTTTGATCGACCAGCGAATGGGCATCTCACGCCCGGCAACCCGGGCGGTGTCTTGCGGCGTGAGGCTGATGTCGCGGGCGTGCAGCAATTGTGTCTGGCCCCGGGCGTCGATCCAGGTGCCGGTGAGGTAAGGCTCGCCGTCCTTTTGCCGCATGCGATACAGCATCACCTGCTCGCCGCTGTCCAGATGCAGGGAGAGCCAGTCCCAACCGGTCTGGTTGCTCGTCAGGGGCTGGCTGCTCCATTCCCGGTCGAGCCAGGCCGGGCCACTGACCTGAAAGGACTTGCCGTCGATGTCCAGGGTGCCGCTGGCCTGGAAAAACGGCTGGCTGTAGTAATTAGAGGCCTGACCCTGTTCGGATTTCTGGCTGAAGCCCCGGTCCCCCTGAAGCACCAGCGGACCTGTCGAAGTCAACCGCAGCCGGTAGCTGAAACGCCGGTCGCTGGCACTGAGCTGCAGGTCGGCCAACGGGTCGTCGGCAGTCGCCTGGCTACTCAATTGCCAGTCGTCGATCCAGGCGTTGAACGGCGCGACGCTGACACCGGCTTGACCGACGCCGCCACGGGCATAACGTTCGGCCGCGTGATGCGCCGTCGCCGATGTCACTGCCGCGTGGCCGAGCCAGATCGTCTGATTCTGCCAACCCAGCACCTCGGGGGTGGCTTTCAAGGCACTGCGGAACAAGGTCCATTGCGCACCGAACTCCTGCCCTTGATCGTCCTTCAGGTTGGCCGTGACGTACCACCATTCGATGCGAAAGCCGTCGTGCGGGCCGTGATCCGCCGGGAAGCTGAACACCCGACCGGGCACCACCGGGGTGAACGCAGCGGCCTGATTGCCCAACCCGGCAAAGCCTTTTTCCACCGGTGCCGGTTGATCGCAACCGCTTGCCAGCAGCGCCAGGAGCAACACGCCGACTTTAATCTTCATGGGCAAACGTCCGCAGCAGGTCCGCCGGTTGCGTGCGGTACAAACGGTACAACGGCCAGGCCGAGGCCAGTAACGTCGCCACCAGCGCCAGCCCCATCAATTGCAACAGTTGCAATGGAAACACTCGCAACGGCAGTCGCCAGCCAAAGGCCTGCACGTTGATCACCGCGTCCAGGCACCACGCCAGGGCGATGCCCAGCGGCAACGCCAGCACCAGGGTCAATATCGCCAGCAGCCAGGTTTGCCCGAGGTTGAGCAACATCAAATGCCGACGCGTCACGCCCAACGCCCACAATGGCGCCAGTTGCCCGAGACGGCTCTGGCTTTGGGTCAACAGGCTGATGAACAGCGCCACCCCCGCCACGCACAGCGTCAGGCTGTTGAGTGCGGCGGTGGCAGCGAAGGTGCGCTCGAAGACTTGCGTGGACCAGCCCTTGAGCCGCGCCTGATCGACGATGCGGCTGTCGTCCAGGGTAAATCGCGCCTGCAATGCCGCGACGAACACCGGGATCGACGCCGGTTCGATGCGCAGGTTGAAGCGGTTCGGAGTCAGTTGCGGCCAACCGCGCAACAGGTGGCGGATGTTCACCAGAATGTGGCCCTTGGGATTGCCGTAGTCGGCGTAGATCCCGACGATCCGTGGCGACCACGGGCCGGTGGGCGTCGGCAGCGTCAGGTGATCGCCCAGTTGCACTCGCAGGCGCCGGGCCAGTTGTTCGCTGAGCATCACCGCATCGTCCTTGGCCAGTCGCTCCCAAGGGTTGTCACCCAAGGCTTCGAGCAGTGGCCAGTGCTGGCGGTAGGTCGGATGGTCGATGATCCCGGACAGGTCCGTCGGCCAGCCCTGCAATTGAATCGAAACCTGCCAGTTGGGCAGCACGGCCGCCAGTTGCGGCTGCTGGTTGAGCCAGCTGTGCAGCTCCCGAGCCTGGGCCGGGTTTTGTGGATTGAGGTAAAGCTCGGCCGTCAGCCGCTGCTCAAGCCAGTTGCTGAAGGTCTGGCGAAACCCTGCGGTCATGCTGCCGGCACCGATGTTCGCTGCCATGGCCAACAGCAGCGCCATCAAGGCCAGGCTCAACGCCGGCAGTTGCTGGCGGCAATCGGCAACAAACCACTGGCCGAGCACCGAGCGACTGCGCTGCGAAACGAGACTGAGCAGCGCGCTGAGCACCACCGGCAAGGCCAGCGCGGCACCGATCAACAGCGCCGCCATCAATACGAAGCCACTGATCAGGCTGTCGCCGAGGATCAACGCCAGCAACGCGATCATCCCGGCCATGGCCGCCACCCAACCCTGGCGTCGCAACCAGCGCGCATGGGCTTGATGCCAGGCCTGCGGATCGGCCAGCGCCAGCAATGGCAGACGCGCCGCCCGCAGCAGGCTGTTGGCCCCGGCCAGCAACGCGCCGATCAGACTCAAGCCGATACCACTGAACCACCACGACAGACCAAGGCTCAACTGCCCCGCCACTTCGGCGCCATACAAGCCACGCAGGCTGGCAGCGACATCGGGTAACAGCACGCCGGCCAGCAGGTAGCCGCTGACAACCCCGGCCACACCACCGATCAGGGCCAATCCACCCAATTCGACGGCAAGACAGGCCATCAGCATCCGCGCACTCACACCGCAGGCACGCAGGGTTCGGAGCAAGCTTCGCCGTTGCTCCAGCGCCAGCCCGATGGCGGCATGCACGATAAACAGGCCGACCACGAACGACAGCACCCCCAGGGCATCGAGGTTCAGGTGAAAGCTTTCGGTCAGGCGCCTCAGGTTGTTTTCTTCGCCGGCGCGCTTGAGTTGCAACTGGCCCTTGAACGGCTCCGGCAACGGCGCGGTGAAATCCTTCGGTAACAGCAGCCGCGACAGTTGCTGCGGCAACCCCAGAATCTGCTGGGCAAAACCGATGTCCACCAGCAGCACGCCGGGCGCCATATCGGCCTGCACATGCAGCGGCGGCAGGGCCACGCCCGCCAGGTTCAGTGGCCGGTCACCCTCGCGCAAACCCAGTGCCTGCAAGGTCTGCGACGATATCCAGGTGCTGCCCGGCGGACTGAAAAAGCCGACCACCTGTTCAATCGCCAAGGCCTGCCCGGCCACCGCTGCGCCCGCCGGCAGCGACACCGGCTCGATGCCCATCAACTGCAAGCGCTGCTCTTCGTGCCCCTTGAGCGTGACCCGGCCTTGCAGCACCGGTGACACCGGCCACCCCGCGCGTCGCAGATCGATAAACCATTGCTGGGGGAACGTGCCGCCACCGGGCGCACCGAGGCTGGCCTGAGGTTCGCCACCGATCAATTGACTGGCGCGGGCATAGCTGTCGCGGGCCTGGCTGTTGAGTGCCTGGACGCCGGTCAACAGACTGGTGGCCAGCCACAACCCGGTCAGCACACTGAAAAACTGCACCGGATGCTGCCGCCAGTGGCTGAGCAGTGCGCGCAGGGTTTCGCCAAAGATGCGCATGTCAGCGCTCGCCCGCAGCGGCCAGGCGACCGCCGCACAGCAGGGCTTTTTCCGCCAGCCGTGCCGCGACGCCGGGACTGTGGGTGACCATCAACAGGCTGGTGGGACTGTCGTCGAGCAATTCCAGCAGCAACTGCAACACCTCGGCACCGGTGGTTTCATCGAGGCTGCCGGTGGGCTCGTCGGCCAGCAACAATGGCGGACGCGACGCCAGCGCCCGGCCCAGCGCGACCCGTTGCTGCTGGCCGCCGGACAGTTGCTCGGGATAGCGCCGCAGCAGCTCGCCCAGGCCCAGGCGTCGCACCAGGTGCGCCTGCCAGCGTGGGTCATGACGCCCCGCCAGCCGCGCCTGAATCGCCAGGTTGTCTTCGACCCGCAGGCTGCCGATCAGGTTGAACTGCTGGAACACCAGGCCGATTTCCGTACGGCGCCAGTTCGCCAGTTGCCCTTCATTCATCTGTTCCAGGCGATGCGCGCCACTGCGGATGCTGCCGCGATCGACCTTGTCCAGCCCGGCGATCAGGTGCAGCAAGGTGCTTTTGCCACTGCCAGACTCGCCCATCAGCGCCAGGCTGCTGCCGGGCCTGAGCGTCAGGTCGACGCCTTGCAGCACCGGCAGCGGCCCCTGCGGTGTGGCGTAGCTTTTGAAAACACCATGGACTTCAAGCATGGGTCAACCTGCTGGATAGGCGTGGCTCAAGGATAGCGGTCCTGAATGTTTTTTGTCCGTTGCTGATGATCGCCCCGCCCGCGCCCCGCCCTACCCTCGAAGCTGGTCTAACCATAACGATAAAAAACGGAGACGCCATGCCTCGTTTCACCTTGAGCCCTCGTGGGCTGCTCGCTTGCCTGATCACTGCCTGCCTTGCGCAATCGGTGGTCGCCGCCGATGAACCGGTCGCAGCCAGCCCGCAAACCACGGCCAGTAACGCCGCCGTGCTGCAACAACTGCCCTTCACCGACCGCACCGACTACGAGTCGGTCACCAAGGGTCTGATCGCGCCGTTCAAGGGCCAGGTCAAGGACGCCTCGGGCAAGGTCATCTGGGATATCCAGGCCTATAACTTCCTCGCCAAAGACCAGGCCCCGGAGTCGGTCAACCCGAGCCTCTGGCGCCTGGCCCAACTCAGCGCCCATGCCGGATTGTTCGAAGTCAGCCCACGGCTGTATCAGGTGCGCGGCCTCGACCTGGCCAACATGACCATCATCGAAGGCGACGACGGGCTGATCATCATCGACCCGCTGACCATGGCCGAAACCGCCAAGGCGGCACTGGACCTGTACTACCAGAACCGTCCGCGCAAACCGGTGGTGGCGGTGATCTACAGCCACACCCACGTCGACCACTTCGGTGGCGTGCGCGGGGTCATCGACGAAGCCGACGTCAAGGCCGCCAAGGTCAAGGTGTTCGCCCCCACCGGGTTCATGGAACACGTGATGAGCGAGAACGTCTACGCCGGCAATGCCATGAGCCGCCGCGCACAGTTCCAGTTCGGCAGCCTGCTGCCCCGTGGCGAAAAAGGCCAGGTCGACGCCGGCCTGGGCAAGAGCACACCGAGCGGCGGCACTGTCACCCTGATCCCGCCCACCGACCTGATCGACAAGGAACTGCAAACCCACACCATCGCCGGTCTCGAGGTAGAGTTCCAGTTGACCCCGGGCACCGAGGCGCCGGCAGAGATGAACCTGTACCTGCCGCAATTGCGCGCCTTGTGCATGGCGGAAAACGCCACGCAAATGATGCACAACATCCTTACCCCCCGCGGCGCGCAAGTGCGTGACGCCAAGGCCTGGGCCGAGTACCTCGACGCCAGCCTGGCGCGTTACGGCGACAAGAGCGACGTGTTGTTCGCCCAGCACAACTGGCCGACCTGGGGTGGCGAACGCATCCGCACCTTCCTCGCCGACCAGCGCGACATGTACGCCTTCCTCAATGACCGCACCCTGCACCTGCTGAACCAGGGCCTGACGCCGCTGGAAATCGCCGATTCGATCAAGAAACTGCCCGGCAACCTCGACCAGAAGTGGTACACCCGTGGCTACTACGGCTCACTGAGTTTCAACACCCGGGCGGTGTATCAGCGCTACATGGGTTTCTATGACGGTAACCCGGCCAACCTCAATCCGCTGCCGCCGGTAGAAACGGCCAAGCGTTCGGTCGAGGCCATGGGCGGCGAAACGGCAGTGCTTGAGAAAATGCAGGCGGCGATGGCCAAGGGTGAATACCGCTGGGCCGCGCAACTGGGCAATCAGGTGCTGTTCGCCAACCCGGACAACGGTGACGCCCGCAAAGCCCAGGCCCAGGCGTTGGAGCAAATGGGCTATCAAAGTGAAAACGCCACCTGGCGCAACATGTACCTGACCGGTGCCATGGAACTGCGCAACGGCGTGCCACCCCATGCGGGCACTTCGGTATCGGTGGACATGGTGCGGGCGATGAGCCCGCAGATGTTCTTCGACTTCCTGGCGGTGCGCCTGGACAGTGAAAAGGCCGTAGGCCATGACCTGACCCTGAACTGGACCTTCGATGACCTGAGCAAGGACTTCAACCTGACCCTGCGCAATGGCGTGCTGACCCACCGTGCAGGGCTCAATGCTCAGGCGGATGCCAGCGTGACCATGAGCAAGGCCACCTTGGAACAGATCAGCCTCAAGCAGCTGGATATTCCGACGGCAATCCAGAAAGGTCTGATCAAGTTGCAAGGCAATGGCAAGAAGCTTGGGGAGTTGATGAGCAGCCTCGATACGTTTGCGCCGCAGTTCAATATCGTCACGCCTTGACCGGATGACGCGGGAAACCGCGTCGCCTTCATCGCGAGCAGGCTCGCTCCTACACTGGATCTGTGGACGAGACAGATTCAGTGTGGGAGCGGGCTTGCCCGCGAAAGCGGTGTTTCAGTCAATGATGATGTCGAATCATGCGGCCCCTTCGCGGGCAAGCCCGCTCCCACAGGTACTGCATTTATCCTGTGAGGCTTGCTCGCGATGGCGGCCTGCCATTCGAACAGATACATCACAGACAAACGAATCCAACAAACAGGCCGGCCGGTAGGCCGCCTCGGGCGCTTTTGCGGTACACGCCCCCTCATGAGGCCGAGTGGAGGTTCTGCGTAGTGGGCAACCCGGCATGGATGCCGGGTTAGCCGCCGCCGGCCATGGATGGCCGATGGCGGCGGGCCCACGGAGCAGGACCGGAGCGAGGGCATGCCGAGCCTAGGCGAGGCACCGAATGTCAGGGGCAAGAGCCCTTGGTTACTTGGGGCTTTTCCAAGTGACCCGCTGTAAGAGCGGAACCATAGGTGGCCGTGACCGCAGCAACGGATATGTACACCCTCAAAAATCCATGCTGCCTGCCACGCCGCCATCGCGAGCAAGCTCGCTCCCACTGGGGACCGGGTTGTTCACAGCATTTGTGAACGACACAGATCCTCTGTGGGAGCGAGCTTGCTCGCGATGCGGTTCAGGCAGACACCACTTCAACCAACGGCATTTTCCAGCGTTGATTGACCACCTGCTGCCCAGGTCCATACAGGCGCAGGACCAGGGTGAACGCTCCGCTTGCAGGCGTCGGCAACCAGTTGCTCTGCTCCGGCGGAGCGACGTTCTGCAGGATCAACGTCAACCCGCCGTCCGCATCTTCTTGCAACTGATCCCGGCTGCTCAGGCAGTAGCGATTGATCGGGTTGGCCACCAGTTGCCGGTCCGGCAAGTCATACAGCGTCAGCGACCAGAACTCGCTGGCCGGCGGCAATTGACCCGCTGCGAAACGCAGGCGATAGCTTCGCCCACCCTGCAAGGGTTGCCCCTGATTATCCAGACGAGTGCCGGTGTAGAAGGCCTCTTCCACGCTGTTGCCGTAGATGCCGACATTCGCCGCGACAGCGCGGTTGAGATAATTGCCGTTCAGCGCTTCGCGAGTGCCGAACAGCCCGAGGGTGGTGCGTACCTGGCTCACTGCGGTTTGCAGTTGCGCCTGGGCGTCTTGAATCCCGGCGAGCAGTGCCTGGCCCGTTGCTGGCGGCAACGTCGCCGGGTCGAAACCCTGGCCGGGCACGATGCCAATCCGTGCAAAGCGCGCGCGCAAGGCTTGTTCGGACGGTTGCGTGGGGCACAGGCTGAGGATCTGGTTCAGCGCCGGAATAAACTCCAGCCCCAACCCGGTCTTGCTGTCCCAGGGGTGCCAGTCAATGGCTGGCGCAGCCACAGGCGGCGCACTGCCGATGTATTCATGCAACGAACGCAAACCGTATTGCTGCTGCAAGGCACGCACCGCCGGCAGGTCCCCGGCGTTTTTCAGGCCCGTTCTACCAAGCACCATGACGATTTCGGTTTCACTGCGCAGCACAGCCTTGACGCCATCCGGTGTCGGGCCTTGCCAGTGGGGTCCGGCGATCAGGTAATTCCCCGCATCGCGACCGGTGCTGAGCACGCCGACATAGGCAAAGTTGTGGGTGTACTGGTCGACCAGTTGAAGCACGTAATAGCGGTCGTCAGCCACGGCCGGCACGCTCAACACCTGCGGCTCGCTGCGCAGGTCAAGCCACGCCCAGGAGTACGGCGTGTCGTTGTTCGGCGTGACGATGTCGCGGTTGTTCGGGGTAAACAACTCGCTGTAATGACGAAAGCGGTTGAAGCCGCCGACGTACTCCGGCGCGGCCGGGTTGAGCGCCTGTTTTTCCATGGTCTGGTAATGCATGAGCATGGGGTACGCGTAAATCCACGCCTCTTTGGCAATCTGCCGAGGGTCATCGGAATCACCGGCCAGCAGCCGGCGTGGAAACATCAGACTTGCTCCCAATACCCCCATGCCGCCCAGCAACCGGCGGCGACTGAAAATCAGGTTCATGATTCGATCCTCGCAATCGTCGGCAACTGATAACTCCCGTCCAATGCCCCGCCCTTGGGCAGGTACAGGCGCAACAGCAGGTTGAACGGACCTTGCGGCGTCGGCAGCCAGTTGCCCTGCGGCGTAGCCTTGGGCGCATCGGCTTGCAGGATCAGGGTCAAGCCGCCGTCGGCATCGTATTGTAGACCAGGGCTGCGGTCGCCCAGGGCGTAACGCTGGATCGGATTGGCCACCAGCAACTGGGTTTTGCCGTCATACAGGGTCAGCGACCAGAACGCATTCACCGGCGGCAATTGCCCGGCGGGAAAATGCAGGCGATAGGCGTGTTGACCATTGAGCTCCTGCCCCTTTGCATCGTGCAACGCCATCGGGTACAGCGCTTCCACCGCATCGTTAGCGTAGATGTAGCGCCAGGCGACTGCGGCACGGGTCAGGTCATCGTCACCGAACTTGCCGACGTTGGGCGGCGACGGCAACCAGCCCTGCTGTTCCACCGATAGTTGGCTGGAGGCTGCACGGACCTGTTCGCGACCGGCTTCGGCGCCCTGTGCGACGGCTTCGTTCAAGTCCGCCGGGGCCTGGAATCCGGCCCCCGGCTTGACCCCAATGGCGGCGAAACGGGCCAGTTTCTTTTGTTCGCTGGCGGTCCATTGATGCAAGGGGGCCAGCGCGTTGAAGGTGCTGAACAACACCTGCGCCGGCCCGTGCCTGGTGTCCGTGTACGCTGGCAGTTGCAGCGGTGCCAGGGGTTCAGGGGGCGCGCTGCCATTGACTTTGGACAGCGGTTGCAAGGCGTAGCCCCTCAGCACTTGCGCGGCGTCTTTCTGATCCGCTTCGCCCTTGACCTCGGTCCGTCCCAACAGGAAGACCAGCCGGCTCGGTGAGCGAATCACCGCGCTGAACCCCGATGGCGCGGGCCCCTTCCAGTCCGGCCCGACAATCAGGTAGCGCCCCGCCTTGTCACCCGTGGCGCGAGTGCCGATGTAGTCGAGGTTGTCGGTGCGCATGTCCACCAGCTGGAAACTGTAGTAGCGACCTTGCACGGCCGGTACGTCGAGCACCACGGGTTCGCTGCGCAAGTCCAGCAAGGCACGGGAATAGAAAGTGTCGTTGTTGGGCGACACCACTTTGTTGTCTTGCGGGCCGAGCAGGCGCGGTTCGCTGTAGAGACGGTTGAACGGCAGTTTCGCGGCGATGGCGCTGAGCACTTTGTCGTGTTCGACGGTGGCGTAGGCGAACACGTAGGCCTCCTGCGCCAGGTCTTTGGCTTGCTGTTGGTCGAGGGTTGCGGCGTGAACAGTACCCAGGCTCGCGCCCAGGGCCAGAGCGGATATCCAGTAGCGCATGGCAGATTTCCTGGTAGATAAATATCAACACACACTGATCCCTGTGGGAGCGAGCTTGCTCGCGATGAAGCCGGAACACCCAACATTGATGTCGTCTGACACGCCGCCATCGCGAGCAAGCTCACTCCCACAAGAGATTTACGGTGCCTCCCGGTTTATTTGGCCCAACGCCGGAGGTCCGACGGGGTGTAGTCGTCGGTCTTGGCGGCGAAGCCCACGCGCATCGGCTCGGTCTCTTCGTTGGCCAGGCCACCGGCGTAGTAGCGTCCGGAGATCAGGTCATAGGAGGTTTCCAGCACGTTGTAGGTGAAGCCGTGGTCGTACTGCTGGATCGCGTGCAGTTCACCGCTGCGCCACAGTTCACCGCGACTGTCGTACTGGTCCGACTGGGCGATCTGCCAGCTGTCTTCGTCCACATAGAAGCGACGTTTGGCGTAGATGTGCCGGGCACCGGGCTTGAGGGTCGCTTCGACCACCCACACGCGGTGCTTCTCGTAGCGGGCCAGGTCCTGATTGACGTGGTTGGGCTTGATCACGGCGTCGTACTTGAGGTCGCGGCTGCCGATCTTGTAGCTGTTGTAAGGGATGAACAGCTCTTGCTTGCCCACCAGTTTCCAGTCGAAACGGTCCGGCGCGCCGTTGTAGCCATCGATGTTGTCGGCGGTGATCAGGCCGTTGCTGTAACGGGCGCTGTTGTCGTAGGCGATCATCGGCGCACGGCGCACGCGACGTTGCCCCGGCAGGTACTGCCAGGCCGAACGCGGCTCGGCGACCTGGTCAATCGGCTCGTGCACGAGCACCGCCTCACCGGACAGACGCGCCGGTTCCAGCACCCGGCTCTTGAACATGAACAGGATGTTCGAGCCCGGTTCCAGCCCGCCCACGGTGTCGGCAAAGTTGATCAAGGACTGGTTGCGCACGTAGCTGGTGGCGCCATTTTCACGCACCAGCGCGGCGCTGCTGATGCGCTCGTAACTGCCGCCGCGATAACGGGTCATGTGGTTCCACATCACCTCCAGGCCTTCGGTGGGCAACGGAAACGGAATGCCCCTGGCATAGTCGTGCAAGCCGTTGCCGCCGTCGGCCATGCTGGTCTTGGCGACGTTCTCACGACTGACCGCCAGTACCTCCTTGGGCAGGTTGGCGCTGCGATGGCTCGGGTAGATGTTCATCTTGTAGGTGTCGGGAAAACGCTTGAACAACGCGATTTGCCCGGGGCTGAGAAACTTCTGGTATTGCGTCAGGTTCTGCGCTGTGACGGTGAACAACGGCTTCTCGGCGGCATACGGATCGCTGTAGCCGCCCTTACTGTCGACGGTGCCGGCGTTGCTCGCCAGACCACCGGTCCAGGCCGGAATGCTACCGTCGGCATTGGCCGCCATTTCCGAGCCCATGGGGGTCAGGGTCTTGCCCAGTGCCGCCGAATCGGTGCCTTTGGCCTGGGCCAGGCCGACGGTGCAGGCCAGGGCCAGCACGCACAATTGCATACGCATAACGGTTCTCCTTAGAAGTCTGCCTTGAAGCTGACGGATGCAAAATCGCGGTCGTCGAGGGTGCTGTAGTCGTTGGAACCGAAGAACGTGTTGTAGGCCAGTTCCACGCTGTAATCGTTCATGTAGACGCCGGTCAGGCTCACGCCCAGCGCTTGCTGGCCTTCCTGGAACGGCCCTTGCGGATCGTAGGAATAGCCCGAGACGTCATGCCGCCAGTTGACGGCCGGAATCAGGTTGATGCCTGGCAACACATCGCTGTATTCGAGGCTGGCGCGCAGGCGATACCCCCACGACCAATCGGTGGCAAAGCCCTTGTCGGTGCAGTATTGGTTGGTCACACCTGAAGCCACCGTGTTGCACAGCGTGCCGTTGCGCGGGGCGCTGCGGCCGAACGCGGCGTTACGGCCCAGGCGCTCGTCCCCCAGATCGTCGATGTGCACGACACCGGCCTCACCGAACAGGCTCAGGCGCGTGGCGCCCAGCACGTTGTCGATGGCCTGGGTGGCCGAACCGGTCAACTGCCAGACGCCCTTGCGCTCCCACGCATCGAACTGGCTGCCATTGGTGGTGCTGAAGCCCGGTGGCAACTGCAACCAGGAACTGCCCCCCGGTCCGGAAATCACCGCAACGTTGACGTCGGGCGCGTTGATCGCGATCGGCATGTTCGGCCGGTAGCTCAACTCACCGGCCAGGGAAATCCCGGTGACAGGCTCGACGCCGTTGAGGCTGATGCCGTACAGGCGAATGTTTTCCGGGAAGGCCGCCGCATAGCTTGGCCCCTGGATACCACCGGGGAAGGTACCGGGCACGGCGGTGTTCCTGGCGTTAATGGTGAAGTACGGCAACCGCGAGTGATAGTTGATGTAGTAGATCGCCGCTTCCGCATCGTTGAGCGCCGGGATCATCTGGCGCAAGGCGAAGCCGAACTGGCCGTTGTCGGACGGCGATTCGTTGCCCCGGGACGTGGCGAACAAACCAGCGGCCTGCATCTGTTGATCGGTCTGTACCTGGCTCAGGTACAGCGGCCCGCAACCCGGCTGGATCACATCACTGCTGGCGAAGAAGGTGCCGCAACCGTCGAGTACGCTGGGGCGCCAGTTGTACTGGTAGAAACTTTCGAGGTTGGTGGTGTCGGTCAGGCCGAAGCTGAAGGAGACCATCTCCACCGGCAACTGGCCTTCCTTGATCTCCACGCCGGGACGGTTGAACGCCGAGATGTCCAACGGGTTGATCACGTTGATGCCGTTCTGGATCAGCAGCGCTTCGCCCCAGGACAACACCTGGTTACCGACCTTTACGTTCAGCGGATGTTCGGCCACCTGGAAGTCTTTCCAGACGTAGGCATCGAGCACCTCGAAGCCCTTGAATTTTGACAGGTCGTCCCAGCCCGAATCGTCGAAATCCTTGAAGCGGCCATTGCCGGTTTCATAGGCATGGTCGTACCAGTACTTGAAGCGAATGAACGCACCCTGGCCCTGGCCATCGAGACTGATATCGGTGAGCCCCTTGAAGAGTTGCGAGATGGGGTCGCCCTTCTTGAAGTTCAGCCGGTTGTCGTCGGCGCTGACGCTGGTGCCATTGGCATTTACGCCCTGGGCCTGCAAGGCGTTGGCGCGGGTCATCAGGCTTTTGTCGGGGTTTTGCGTCGACCAGCTGCTGCCCAGGCTCAGGCTGGTCTTGGTCGACAGGCTCCAGTCTTCGTTGAGGTCAAATGTGGTGGCGTAGGTTGGCCCCGTCAGTACGGCAAGAATCGCCAGCGCAAGGGGTTGCGGGCGAGTGTGGCCAAGCCGGTGAAGCCGTTGGCGGACTCCGGCTGTGGCCGAGCGTTTTTTTATCATTATTAGGCTCCGGTCAGGTTTGCTCAGCCCGGACACGGTGCCCAACTATCGGCCCCGACACGCAAGCGATGGCCGACAAAAAATAATCATCGGGGGTATCTGCGGGGGGCTTCGGTTAATTTCTGAAGGCGTACATATCCGTTTCTGCGGATGCGGTCACCTGTGGGAGCGAGCTTGCTCGCGAAGGACGTCAACGATAACGCCTGTTGTCTGAATGAACGCGGTGTCTGGACGTTTTTCGCGAGCAAGCTCGCTCCCACAGGTACTGAGTACATCCGCAAGATTTCGGTCGACTGTGAGGCCGCCTTCGCAAGCAGGCTCGCTCCTACAGAAGAGCAAAGGCAGAGCGGCGTACACCCGCGCTTCTCACCACTCATCAGGCCGAGCGTTAGCTCGCCTGCAGCTCTTGATCTTGATCCACCCGCCCCCTCGGAAGGCCTCGTGGGGCGTGAAGGGATCAACGGATATGTACTCCATCACCAAAGCCCTATACCCCGGACTACAAACCAAGGCGAAACTGCTTAGGCGTAATCCCGAACTGCTTGCGAAACGCCCGAATGAAATTGCTCGGCTGCCGATACCCCAACCGCTCGGCAATCCGCTCAATCGGCTGATCCCCCGCCGTCAACCAGTGCCGCGCCAACTCCAGGCTATCGCTACGTGTGTGTTGCGCCGCAGCGGTCTGCCAGTGCCGCAACATACTCTGATGCAAAAACCCATTGGCCCCCAGCAAAGGCTCATCGAGACTGGCCGCTGGCAGGCTCAGGCACGGATGTGAACCCTCCAGCACCTCGACACCCATGCTACGCAACCACTGCCCGGCAGCCTGTTGCGGCGTCAAGTGGACCGCGACGAACACCTCGGCCGGCGCGCGCCCCAAACGTCGGGCGATGTTGCGCACCAACGTCAGGGTCGCCGCATCGAGACCAAAAAAATGCGGCGGCTGGTCAACACTGCGCAAATGCAAGCGAGCCTGCCCGTCACCCTCCTCCAGTTCCGCCACTACGTAGTTGGTCACCCGCGGCAGGAAATCAGTGAAACACGCCAGGCTCGCGCGAAGGGTCGCGGCGGAGTCCAGCAGAATGTTCAAACCCCGTAACGTGGTAGTCGCCATGCCATTGACCAGTTCGCAGCCAAACGACACCCCGGCGCCCGCACGTTCGCATTCATTCCACAGGCGTTCGACCAGGTGCGCAGGCACGTGCAGGTCCTGCCCTTCGAGCAACGACTGGCAGATGCCGGCCCGTTGCAGCAGTTGGTCCTGGCACAGTCCGGACTGCCGGGCATGGCTGAGAATGGTACGGGTGAAGGCGCTGGAAATGAACGGTTGGCTGGTCATGGCAGGTTACGGCGAGAAGACAGGCGTGTACTTATGCCAGCCCCTGTGATATCGATCCAATGCATTAAAAGTATCCGACAAATGCAGGAGACGCATGATGGACCTACGACAACTCCGCCACCTTGTCGCCTTGGCCGATTACCGCAACTTCGGCCGTGCCGCCGAGGCGATCAACCTCAGCCAACCCGCCTTCAGTCGCAGCATCCAGACCCTGGAGCGCGACCTCGACTGCGCGCTGGTAGAACGCAGCAGCCGCGAATTCCGTCTGACTGGCCAGGGTCAACTGGTACTGCAACATGCCCGGCGCCTGCTCGCCGGCAGCCAGGCCCTGCAAAACGAACTGACGCAATACAACGGCCTGACCGGTGGCGAGTTGCACTTCGGCTGCGGCCCGTACCCGGCCCAGGTGCTGGTGCCCGAGGCGCTGGCGGAATTCATCCAGGCTCACCCGGCGATCCGCATCAGCTTCCACCAGGGCGACTGGGAGCAACTGGCGGTCTGGCTTCGCGAACAGCAGATCGAATTCCTCGTGGCCGACGCGCGGTACTTCACTGGCGACCCGCAATACCAGGTTCAGCTGTTGCGCCCTAGACGTGGGCGGTTCTTTTGCCGTGTCGGTCATCCCTTGGTGCAGCAGCAGAACCTGTCCCTGCGCGCCCTGCTCGACTACGCGGTGGTCGGCACGCGAATACCGCCGATGATCCGCAAGATCCTCGCCGACGTGCAGGGCGAGGCGGACTTCAACCCGAGCGTGGAGTGCGCGCAATTCGATGCGATCCGCCGCGTGGTGATGCGCTCCGATGCGGTGGGTATAGCCACCATGGAGGCCTTGGCCGAACTGGTGGACCAGGGCCTGATCCGGCTGCTGGAGTTTACCGACGTGCCCAAGGAGGATCCCGGCCTGCAATTGCATTACGGCATCGTCAGCCGTGCCGGGCATTCCCTGACACCGGCCGCGCTGGCGATGGTTGAGGCTGTGCTGACGGTCGACCAACGTTTGCTGGCGTCGAACTAGGCGCATCTGAAACACACACAAATCCCTGTAGGAGCGAGCTTGCTCGCGATGGTGTATCAGTCGACACAGCGGTGAATGACACTCCATCGCGAGCAAGCTCGCTCCTACAGGGGTAGATCACGCACGCCGCGCCAGCGACTGCAAGGCCCGGGGCTCACCGAGGGCCCGCAGCAGGCAGTGCATCGCCTCCTCGCGGCTGCGCTCGAAGCGATAGCGCGACTCGATGTACAGCGCCAGTTTCAATTCCACGGGCTCGTCCAGGGGCAGCGGCACGTGTTGCAGGCCCAGCACGTTGGCGACCCGGCTTGGCAGGCTGATGCCGAACGGCTGGCGATCGGCGATCAGCTTCGCGGCCAGGGTGCTTTGGGTACTCATCGCCACATTCCGGCGCAGGCCTTTCAAGCCAAGCTGCAAGTCCACCGGGCTGAGCCCGTCGCGGCGGCTCGACACCTGGATCTGCGGCTGCTCCAGATACTCCTGCAGGGTGCGCGGCGGCTCCTTGAGCGCGGCGCCATAGGCGAACACATAATGGTCGGCGGGCAATGCCTGTTTGTGCAGGCCGGCAAGCCCGGCCAGCGGTTGGTCGAGGTCGATCAGGATATCCAGCTTGCCGCTGGCCAGATCCTGCAAGGCGTCGCGGCGCCGGGGCTGGAAATAACGCACCTGCCAATCGGCGTGGGGTGACTCGAGCAAGGCATCGAGCAGCACCGGTTGCAGGCAATCCAGACAACTGATGCGCAGCAGTGGATTGTTCTGCCGCGCGGCGGGAATCATGCGCAAGCCATCGCGCAGTGACTCCAGCGCTGCACGCACGTAGTCGGCCAGACGATGGGCGACCAGTGTCGGCGTCACCCCCAGGCGACTCTTGATGAACAGCGGGTCGCCGCACAACTCGCGCAGGCGACGCAACGCATTGCTCATGGCCGGTTGCGACAGGCACATCACCTCGGCCGCACGGGTGACGCTGCGCTGCTGATAAATCGCATCGAAGGCAAGCAACAGGTTCAAATCGAGCTGGCGTAAATCAAGCATGGTCTTGCTCCGGCAAATCGCTTAACGTCGGGCAGCCTAACCAGTGTTGCGGAACAAGCTGTGAGCCCTACATGACAAAAAGCGATCAGCCACTGCGCGATCAATCGATACCCAATGCGTTCTATGCGCCGACTCTGCTGCCGGCCATCGAAGAGTTGCTGGCCCGTGGCGTGGACCGGGACAGTATCGAAGGCCTGTTTCGTCGCAGCCTGTTCGAGTTGCGCACGCCGTTCATGCGCATTCCGCTGTTCATGTCGCGGCGCTTCTGGGCGTTTGCCCTGGAGCAGACCGGCGACCCGCTGATCGGCCTGGCGGCTGGCCGGCGTTTCGTTTCCACCGCTACCAATGGCCTGACGTACCTGTTCGACGTGGCCGACTCACTGGACAGCGCCTGCCAGTATTTCGTGCGTTTCTTTCCGTTTTTCAACGGGCACTTCCAGGCGCGGATCGTGCGCGGCGACGACAGCGTCCAATTGCACCTGCTCGACCACGGCAGTGTGAAAAGCAGCGCGGCAACCGCCGATTACATTCTCATCAGCCTGTGCAGCATGTTGCGGCGCAAATTCCTCGCCAGCGGCCTGGAGCGTGATCCGGTTCTGGGCGTCGGGCTGGTCGGTGCTTGCACGACCAATGCGCAGGAACATCAACAAGCCTTTCGCGCACCGGTGCAATGGGGGCAGGCGCAGCACTCGATCCGCCTCGATCCACAGCTGTTCGTCATCCCGTTGACGCCGGGCAATCATGAACTGGAACACACGCTGATCGAGCTGTTGGAGCAGACCCGACGCAACAGCGAACCGACCTTGCTGGAGCAAGTCTGCGACCATTTGATCGGCAACCTCGCCGAAGCCAACTGGCAGCAATTCTGTACCACCCAGCACGTGCTCGAGCGCACCGCCGCCCGACGCTTGAAGGCGTTGGGCTGGAGTTTTTCAGAGTTGCTCGACGAATACCGTCGCTACCGGGCCGAAGACTTTTTGCAGGGAACGGACCTGGAGCTGGTGGAGATTTCCGACCGCCTGGGCTACAGCGATGTGCAAAGCTTCAATCGTGCCTGCCTGCGGTGGCTGGGGTGCGCACCGGGTGCCTGGCGAACCCGGCAAGGTCGATAAAAAACCACACGCGTGCGAACCCTAGGCGGCCCATTGAATGAACGCCCGTAGCCGCTCACAGGCGGCTGGCTGACAAAGACAGCATCATTGAATTTGCTATGACTCGACAGGCACTTGATCAATAGATTGTTGGACATTTTTTAACATTCGCATTGCGCCATCTGTGCGTAAGAACTGTCAGACGCGGTGAACACTCGTCATTAAACCGGTGGCTCAAACCTGACACCCCAAAGCAGCTACAACCCTTGTATTTCAAGGCTTGCGGCAGGTTGTTGCTTTCTTGAGATTTTCGCCAAACAGTCAAAATCGGGAGGGGTGAAACCCAATAGTGATGGCAATAGCCCCACATTTGGGGGCGTCTTGCCCCTTTAACATACTGGTTCGCTGACACGGTTTGCCGAGGCTGGTCTATACCCCCTTTTGACAGTCTTGTTTTGCAACTCTCCACCGTTTTACGAGGCACGCTGATATGGACGTGAGCGTATTTGGTACGGGCTATGTTGGCCTGATACAAGCAGCTGCATTGGCCGATGTCGGACATCGCGTCCTGTGTGTCGACATCGATCCGAACAAGATCCGACAACTGCAACAGGCCGTGCCACCGATCAGTGAGCCGGGGCTTTGCGGCACCCTTGAAGAAAACATCAAGGCCGGTCGCCTGCTCTTCACCACCCAGGCCAGCGATGCGGTAGAGCACGCCGAGCTGATCTTCATCGCCGTTGGTACGCCCGCCGACGAAGACGGTTCGGCCGACCTCAGCCATGTGCTGAGCGTGGCCCGGCAGATTGCCAGTTTCATGAAGGCCGACCGCACACTGATCATCAAATCCACGGTGCCGGTAGGCACGGCGGACCAGGTCAGTGCCACTGCCATTGAAGAGTTGCAGCGCAGCGGCAAAGGCTCGCTGAAGATACGGGTGGTGTCCAACCCGGAGTTTCTCAAGGAAGGCAGTGCCCTGGCCGATTGCATGCGCCCGGACCGGATCATCGTCGGTACCGCTGACGATGAAGCCCGCAGCCAGATGAGCGAGCTCTACGCACCGTTCTGCCGCAACCACGACAAATTGATGTTCATGGACAACCGCAGCGCCGAGTTGACCAAGTACGCAGCGAACGCGATGCTGGCCACGCGCATCAGTTTCATGAACGAACTGGCTAACCTCACCGAGTTACTGGGAGCAGATATCGAAGCCGTGCGCAAAGGCATCGGTTCGGACCCGCGCATCGGTTACCACTTCATCTACCCCGGTTGCGGCTTCGGCGGCTCCTGCTTCCCCAAGGACCTGCGCGCTCTGCTGCACACCGCCGAACGCGCCGGAATGTCCCTGAAGTTGCTGCGTAGCGTGACCGACGTCAACGACCACCAGCGGCATATCCTGTTCAGCAAACTCAAGGCGCAATTTCCCGGTGGACTGGCCGGCAAGTCCATCGCCGTGTGGGGCCTGGCGTTCAAACCCAACACCGATGACATGCGCGAAGCACCGAGCCGCAACCTGATGGAGGCGCTCTGGGCCGAAGGTGCGAGCGTGCAAGCCTACGACCCGGAAGCCATGTCCGAATGCCGGCGCATTTACGGCTACCGCGACGACCTGCATCTGTGCGCCACCCGCGATGACACACTCGAAGACGCCGATGCCCTGGTGATCTGCACCGAGTGGAAGAACTTTCGCGTGGTCGACTTCGACAGGCTGGCGAGCAAACTGCGAAAACGGGTGATCGTGGACGGACGCAACCTGTACAGCCCGGAACAGGTGGCGGCCGCCGGCCTGCATTACAGTGGCATCGGCTTGCGCCGCATCACGCCCGAGGCCGTCCGTCCATGAAGATTCTCGTCACCGGAGCAGCCGGCTTCATTGGTGCCCATTGCGTGCTGCGACTGTTGCGCGATGGACACCAGGTATTCGGCCTCGACAACTTCAACAGCTACTACGATCCGCAACTCAAGCACGATCGCGTGCGTTGGGTGCAGGAGCAGGCACGCCCTTTCCCGCTCTCAATGGTTGACCTGGCCGATACACCGGCCATCGAGGCACTGTTTGCCAGGGAAAAACCGGAGATCGTGATCCACCTCGCGGCCCAGGCCGGGGTGCGTTATTCCCTGGAAAACCCCCGGGCCTACCTGGACAGCAACTTGAGCGGGTTCCTGAACATCCTCGAAAGCTGCCGCAACCACCCGGTCAAACACTTGATCTACGCTTCGTCCAGTTCGGTGTATGGCGCCAACCAGCACACACCGTACTCGGTGCACGATGGTGTGGATCATCCGCTGTCGCTGTACGCCGCGACCAAGAAGTCCAACGAATTGATGGCCCACAGTTACAGCCACCTGTTCGGTATTCCCTGCACCGGGCTACGCTTTTTCACGGTGTACGGCCCCTGGGGACGGCCTGACATGTCGCCGATCCAGTTCGCCCGGGCCATCGCCGAAGAACGGCCACTGAAGCTGTTCAACTACGGCAAGCACCAGCGGGACTTCACCTACATCGACGACATTATCGAGAGCATCACACGCCTGATCGACCGCCCACCGCAAGCCAACGCTCAATGGGACCGCGAACAGCCAGACCCGGCCACGAGCATGGCACCCTGGCGGATTTTCAACATCGGCGGCCAGCACCCGGTAGAGCTCAAGGACTATCTGGCATTGCTGGAAAAACACATGGGGCAAAAAGTCCGGATCGAACTGCTGCCCCTGCAACCCGGCGATGTCCTCAACACCTGCGCCGATGCCAGTGAGCTGGCCCGCGCTACCGATTTCCAACCGCGTATCGAACTGGACGAGGGACTGGGGCGCTTCGTTGCCTGGTTCCGCTCTTACTACTGACTGCGTCCCCCATACCGCACACGGCTGAACTCTGCGGAGAATTTATGTCTGAACACGAAAAAAGTTTGCCACTTGGCAATTTGCGTAGAGAAAAGCGCCTGGACCCCGAACAGCGCATGCGCATGGATGCCGCGATCCACATGCAGGGTTGTGGCTGGATAACCGGTCGCGAAGGTGGCCGGCCATGGACCCTGTCGCGCACCAACCGCGTCCTGGCCTGCTTCGGCGCGCTGCTGATCCTGGTGCTGATTTCCCCGGTGCTGCTGGGGCTGGCGCTGGCCATCAAACTCACCAGCCCGGGGCCGGTGATGTTCGTGCAAAAGCGCACCGGTTACCGCGGCCGCATGTTCGGCATGTACAAATTCCGCACCATGGTCACCAACGCCGAGGAACTCAAGGAGTCCCTGCGGCACCTGAACAAGCACGGTACCGACGCCATCGATTTCAAGATCGACAAGGACCCGCGCATCACCGGTATCGGCGGCTTCCTGCGGCGCACCAGTCTCGATGAGCTGCCGAACCTGTTCAACGTGGTGACCGGCGACATGCGCCTGGTAGGCCCCAGGCCGACTTCGTTCAATGCCTACCGCTACAAGAACAAACACCTTGTGCGCCTGAGCATCTACCCCGGCATGACCGGCCTGTGGCAAATCTCCGGGCGCAGCAATATCGATTTCGACCAGCGCGTTGAGTTGGATCTCACCTACATCTCCCAGCAGAGCCCGCTGCTTGATTTGAGGATTCTGTTGAAAACCCCTTTAAAAGTTTTCAGCGGACAGGGAGCGAGTTAAATGGACGGCTCAACGGCTAAAAGCCTCAGCATTGCCAGCCCGAGCGAGTCCAATCTGACATCGACCGTGCTCGACCAGAACCTGCGGATCCTTTTCCTGACCGCCGCCAACCCCGGCGCAGGCACCACCACCAGCGCGCTGGCGCTGGCCAGTCAACTGGCGAAGATGAGCAGCGGCCTGGTGCTGCTGGTGGATGCCAGCCAGTCGGCGACCAACCTCACGCAACAGTTGGGGCTGAGCAAGGAACGGGGGTTTCGCGACTTGTTGTTCAACACCCAGAGCCCGCCCTTGTTGCAGGACTGCGTGGTGGACGTCTCCAGCCTGCCCTTTCACGTTCTGCCATTCGGCCGCTACTCCCGTGGCAACGAACACCTGACACCCGAGCGCCTGAGCCCGCTGCTCGATCAACTCGGCATCCGGTACCGCTTCGTGGTGATCGACGGCGACGCGGTGTATTCGGCCTCCGACACCCTGGTCATCAGCACCCAGGTGGACGGCGTGGTCCTGGTCGTGCGCTCGGAAGACACCCGCTGGGAGGTGGCCCAGGCCGCGGCCCAGCGCTTGAGCCAGGCGGGAGCGAAGCTGGTCGGCAGCGTGTTCAACCGACGCAAGTACTACATGCCCGAATGGCTGTACAGAAACCTGTGAGCAGTCAGACAAGGATGACGCCATGAACGCCAAGATGCTTGTCCTGCTTTTGCTGCCCCTTGCAGGTTGCTCCAGCACTTCCTCCGACGAATCCCAAGGCATGCCGGTGCAAATCCTCACGGCCCCACCGGCGAACGCCCAGGCCACTGACGTGCCCAAGGTCGAGCAGACCCTGCGCCCACAGGATGTGCTGGACGTGATCTTCCACATCAGCACCAGTGGCTCGGCCGCCTATCGCGTGCAGTCCGGGGACACGATCGCGCTGAACTTCACCGCCGCCAGCCAGTTCAACGGCAACCAGTTGGTGCTGCCCGATGGCACCATCGAACTGCCGGGGGCCCACACCACGGTGAAAATCGAGGGCCTGACCCGCGATGAAGCACGGGACGCGATTCAGCGCGCCTACGATCGCAAACAGCTGTTCCAGCCCAACCGCAATCAGCTGTCAGTGATGGTAGTGAGCCCGCTGGCCAATGAGTGGAACCTCAAGTCTGTGCTCAACCACCCCGGCACCGGCATGAGTCGGGAAATCACCGTGGGCACCGACGGCTACGCCAGCTTCCCGGAAATCGGTGCCGTACCGCTGCAAGGCATGACCATCAACCAGCTGGAGGCCTACCTCAATAAACGCTACGCCACCCTGCCGGGGCGCATGACCGTGGACGTGCTGCTCAAGTCCACCGCCGGCAACGAAATCTATGTACTGGGTGAAGTCGGCCAGCCGGGCTCCTACCCGATCCGCCGTCCGGTGTCGGTGCTCGAAGCCCTGACGTTGGCCCGCGGTTCCAACGTCAAGGCACGCCTGGACTCGGTAATGATCATGCGGCGCAACGGCAACCAGGTGGTCGCGCATCGTTACGACGTGGAAAAAGCCTTGTCCGGCGACGCCACCCAGATCGCCTACCTGCAAGCGGACGACATGCTTTACGTGCCCAAGACCAAACTGGCCAGCGCCGGTGAGCTCGCGCGGCAACTGGCGGACGTCGTGTTGTTCCAGGGCATGGGCCTCAGCTTCAGCTACCGCGTCGACAACAAAGACGACAACAGCAACTAACTCTCAGGTGGCCAATGAATCCAAAGGAAAACTACCTGCATGAGTTCTTCAGGATCTTCTTCGCCAACAAGCAGCTGGTGAAGCGAGTTTTCCTGGTCTTTGCCGTGATCGCCGTGGTCTTGCCGCTGTTGCTCAAGCAGAGTTTCGATATCACCGCCCAGGTGATCGTGCAGTCCAAGAAAATCTCCCAGGGGGATGCCACCAGCACCCTCAATCAGGAAAACGCTTCCTTCATTCCACCGTCGCTGGCGGACATGGAGACCGAGAGCAACATCCTGCGTTCGCCGGCCTTGATCCGCCAGACCATCAGCGAGTTGCGCGAAAAGGGTGAGTACACGCTACCCGTGAGCGCCTTCAACAAACTGCTGGTGCAGCCGTTCAAACGGTTTGTCACCAATCCCGTTCGCGAACACGTGACCAACCCGGTTCGCAACTTGCTCGGACTGCAGACCGATCCGGTACGCGACACCGTGCTCGATGCCCTCACGCAGCAAGCGTCCTCTGCCCTGAAGGTGGAAACCTTGCCCGGCTCCAACGTGATCTCGATCGTCTACCGTTTCCCTGACCCGGCCCAGGGCACCCGGTTCGTCGCCGCCCTGCTGCAGAACTACCTGGCCAGCCGCCAGGAAATGCAATCGATCGACCTGCCACAGAGCTTCTACGAAACCAAGAAGTTGCAGTACCAGGTGCGTCTCGATGGCCTGGAAGCCAATCGCCTGGCCTTGCTCGAAAGCATCGGTTCGTCCGACCCCAAGGAAGAAATCACGTTCCGTCTCAACGCGATCAACACCGAGGAGCAGGCGCTCAACCTGTATCAGGACCGACTGCTGCAAAGCCAGCGCTGGCTCGATTACCTGAAAACCAGCCTGGCGACCGCCAACAACGCCAGATTCACCGACTACACCTTCCCCTACACCTTCACCACCACGGTCGACAGCGTCGCTTTCGAAGACCGCGAGATCAAGCAACTGGGTGAGCAACTGACGACCCTGGTCAGCCGCTATATGGACGACCTGGCGGTCTTTCAGCCCGGCAGTGAGCCGATGCAAATGACCCGCGAGCAAATCATCCGGGCCCGTGGGCAATTCCTGAAGATTGTCAGCAACCGGATTCAGGAGCGCACCAGCGACCTGGCGACGATCAGCTCGGTCATCGAGCAGAAAACCGCGCGCATTGCCGAGTTCAAGAATCGTATCCACCAGTTGCAGGAAACCCGGAGCAAGCTGCGGCAGATGGACACCGAAATCAACGCGCTGCACAAGGCTTTCGCCACCTATGCCCAGCGCTTCGCCGAAAGCAGCACCGCGCGCGCACTGGACAACGACCTGTCCAACGCACGGGTACTCAGCCCGCCGTTCGAACCGACCGAAGCGGCGTTCCCCAAGCCGATGCTGATCATTCCGTTCGGAGTGTTCACCGGTTTGCTGCTGGCGATTGCCCTGGTCTATGTGCGTGAGTTCTTCGACCACCGCTTCAAGCACCCTGCACAAATCACCCATGAACTGGGCTTGCCGGTGCTGCTGGTGATCAATGATCAAAGCACCCTGCCAAACAATCCGCACAAGAGCTGGAGCGTACCGGCCCTCGTACATTGGGTGCGCAATTGAACGCGCCGCTCGGCACCACCCACGACCTGCCGATCATTCATTTGCTCAGCAGCGGCGGCTTCTATGGGGCCGAGCGGATGCTGCTGGATCATTGCCTGGCGACGCCGGGGCAGCACCAGGTGCTGTTTCTCGATGCGCCGCCAGAACTGATCGCGCGATTTCGCGAGGCCGGTGTCGATTGCCTCGGCTGTGCAGGCCTGGTCGCGTTGCTGGGGCATTTGCGCCAGCGACGGAACCAGCGGCCACTGATCAATACGCACAACTTCAAGGGTCTGTTGTTCGGCTGGATCGGCGCTACGCTGTTGCGCCTGCCACTGGTGATCACCCAGCACGGCTTCACCCCACGCAGTCGCAAGCAGAAGTTCTACACCTGGCTGAGCCTGCAACTGTGCCGCACGGCCTCGGTGAACCGGGTGGTGTGTGTCGCCGAAAGCATTGCCGCGCTGCACCGTCAGGCCAATGTGCGCACGGACAAACTGCAGGTGATCCCCAATGGCCTGCCGGCGGCCCACGACTTGCTGCCGCACAGTGGCGAGCGTCAACGCTGGCTGGCTGGCTACGTCGGGCGCCTGAGTAGCGAAAAAGGCCCTGACCTGTTTCTCGATGCGCTGATCCCGTTGTGTCAGCAGTACCCGCAACTGGACGCTGTGATGCTCGGTGACGGGCCGGAGCGCGAAAGCCTGCAGACGCGGATCGACGAGGCAGGCTTGCAGGCGCGCATCACACTGGCGGGCTACCAGACCGACATGGGCGCCTGGTGGCGGCAACTCGATGCGTTGGTGATCAGCTCGCGCACCGAAGGCACGCCCATGATTCTGCTCGAAGCGATGCAGGCCGGAGTGCCGGTGGTGGCCTTCGGCGTCGGCGGGATTCCCGATGTCTTGCAGGACCGCCACAACGGCCTGCTGGCCACGCCCACCGACAGTACCGCCCTCGCCCGCCAGATCGGCACGCTGCTGGGTGACCCGGCCCTGGCCGGGGAGTTGATCGACAACGCAAAACGTACGCAACGGGATCGCTACGACCTCAAGGTCCTGGCCGAACGCTGGTCGCAGCTTTACATCCGGACTGCACGAGAGGCGCACCCGTGATTGTTCCGCTCTCGATCGTCAGTTTGCTCGGCCTGGTCTGCCTCGGTTTGCTGGCCAGCCCTTATCCGTATCTGGCGCCGGGAGCGGTACTGGGCCTGGTGGGTGTCGCGGTGCTGTACCGCAAACCGGCCTGGGGCCTGTTGGGCATTGTCGCCATTCTGCCTTTCGAAGGTCTGTTCAAGGACAGCTCACTGTCGGGCTCCAAATTCCTCGGGGCTTCGCTGGCGCTGATCCTGATGCTGCAACTGGCGACTCACCAACTGCCGAGCGAGCGCCTGCGCAGCAATATCTGGCGTTTCCTGGTCGGGTTCATGGTGCTGTACCTGCTGAGCCTGTTGAACACCGACGACATGGGCTTCTCCCTGGGCCACCTGCGCGAATTGAGCGTCGGCCTGATTCTGTTTGTCATCACCCTGCTGGTCGGGCGTGAGTTGAACCTCGACATGTTCGCCAAACTGGTTGCCATCAGTGTCGCGGCGACCTGCGCCATGGCGATGTTCTCTGCCAAATACCAGGACGATGGCCGTGCATCCGGGATGCTCAATGACCCGAACGACTTTGCCCTGATGATCGCCTTCGCCGTACCCATGGCGCTGTTGCTGGTGGTCCGCAGCCCGAACCGGTTGCACCGGTTGTTCTGGGGGGGCTGTACCCTCTTGCTGCTGGGCGGCATGACCAAGACCGAATCCCGTTCGGGGCTGGTGGTGTTGCTCCTCAGCCTGTTGATCGGCGCGTGGCACTACCGCGCGCAGTTGCCACATATTCGTCCACGCTACCTGGGCTTTGCCATGCTCGGCCTGGCGATTGTGATTTCGCTGGGGCTCTATGCGATGCCGGCCGGTTACGTGGAACGCATCCAGTCGCTGAGCATCCTCAGCTCCGGGGCCAAGAGTCAGGACGCGTCACTGGGCCGTCGTGCCTCCTACATTGTGGTCGGCAGCGCCATGATCGCCGAGAACCCCTTGCTTGGCACCGGCCCCGGCACGTTCCCGCTGCACTACGCTACCACCGGTTATGCCAAGACCTTTGCCATGACCGGCAAGACCGATGACCTGTACCGTCGCGCCCACAACACCTACCTGGAGATCTTCAGTGAACTGGGAATTCCCGCCGGCCTGATGTTCGTCGGCATGCTCGCCCTGGGTTTGTACAACCTGATCCGCGCCCGCCGCGCCTGGCTATTGCGAGGAATTGGGCATCAGGCCGATCTGATGACCCACCTGAGCATGAGTTTTCTGTCGTTGACGTTGTTCCTGATGTTCCTCAGCGCACCGAATCACAAGTACCTGTGGATCATGCTCGCGTTGACCAGCGTGCTGCGCACTAAAGCCGAAGAAGCCCCGCCGACGGAGGTCAGGGCATGAACCGCATCAGCATCATCATCCCGATGTACAACGAGGCCCGGCACATCGCCCGGACCCTGCAAGCGGCACGACATGCCGCCGAGGCGGCCAACGTCGAATGCGAGTTGATCGTGGTGGACAACGGCTCCGATGACCAGGGCCCGGACATTGCCCGACAGTTCGGCGCCCAGGTGCTGGTCCTGCCCGGCCTGCTCATCGGTGCATTGCGCAATCGCGGAGCGGCGATCACCAGCGGCGAATGGCTGGCCTTTATCGATGCCGACGTCGAGATGCCCGAGAACTGGCTCAAGCTGTTGTTCGACCTCGAGTCCGGCGGCCAGGCCGATGTCATCGGCCTTGACCTGCACACCCCGGCCGAAGCGCCGTGGTACGCCGACGCCTGGCAGCGTCGCACCTTGCGTCCCGATACGCAGCCGCTGCATGTCGTGCAATGGCTGCCCACTTGCAACCTGCTGATGCGCCGT
The DNA here is from genome assembly GCF_002236115.1 of Pseudomonas jessenii. Lineage (GTDB taxonomy): Bacteria > Pseudomonadota > Gammaproteobacteria > Pseudomonadales > Pseudomonadaceae > Aquipseudomonas > Aquipseudomonas jessenii. Next base: position 291,148 of record NZ_NIWT01000009.1, read on the forward strand.
CGCTGGTTCGACAAGGTCGGTGGTTTCAATGAACAACTGCGCACCGGCGAGGACAAGGAACTGACCATGCGCCTGGTCGACGCGGGCGCGAAACTGCTCGCAGTCAACCAAAGCGTGGCGCTGCATTGGGGCTACGAAGGCAGTTGGCGGGAATGGATGGGCAAGGAATTATGGCGCCAGGGCAGTCATCTGCAACTGCTGCGCACCCATGGCCCGAGCCTGCGCTTGCTGCGTTTTCCGCTGCTGTCGATTGCCGCCTGGTTGATCGATTTCATGGCCATTTCCGCCCTGTTCGACGGGTTCCCCCATCATTCGCTGCTGATGCTGCTGCTGACCGTCCTGCCCGCCCTGGCACTGAGCCTGCGTCAGAGTGCCAGGCACCGCGACACGCTCCTGACCCTGCAACTCTGGGGCCTGCACTGGGTGCGCCTGCACCTGGCGGGGGCCGGGTTCATCCTCAGCCTTTGTCATTGGAATGCCAGGAGGCCCGCCCGTGGCTGAATTCATTTTCTGGTTGTGTCTGTTGCTACCGGTTTACGCCTACCTCGGTTATCCCCTGTTATTGACGTTGCTGGCACCGTTTTACCCGGCACCGCGCCAAGGACCGGCACAACCGATGGACGTGAGCATCGTGATTGCCGCGCACAACGAAGCGCGGCATATCGAAGAAAAACTGCGCACCGTGCTGGCCCAGGATTATCAGGCCCGCTCGCTGCAAATCATCCTCGCCAGCGACGGCTCGACCGATGACACAGTGGCCTGCGCGCACCGGGTCGAGGACCCGCGCATCACCGTGCTCGATCTGCCCCGCCAGGGCAAGGCGGCGACGCTCAATGCCGGGGTCGCGATCAGCAGCGGCGCGATCCTGGTGTTCACCGACGCCGACAACCAGTGGTCGACCGACACCCTCGGCCATTTGCTCGCGCCGCTCAACGACCCGCAGGTCGGTGGCTGCGCCGGGCACATGGTGATCCCGGTGACAGGAAAGGGGTTGAGCGTTGGCGACAGCCTGTATCGGCACTATGAAGGCTGGCTGCGCTACGTGGAAAATCGCACCGGCTGCATGGTCTCCGCCGACGGCGCATTGCTCGCCTTACGCCGCGAGTTGTTCCAGAACGTTCCGGCGGAGGTCAACGACGATTTTTTTATCAGCACCTGCGCGCCGGTCGCGTTCAAGCGGATTGTCTACGTGCCCCAGGCCCGGGTAATCGACCAGGGTGTGGACGAAGCCGACAAGCAATTCCGTCGCCGTCAGCGGGTCACGGTGGGTGGCCTGCAAAGCCTGGCCCAGCGCCGGGAGTTGCTGAATCCGCTGACCCACGGCCTGTATGCGATTGCCTTGATCAGCCACAAGCTGATCCGCCGGCTGGCGCCGATCCTGTTGTTGCCATTGCTGCTGAGCAATTTCTGGCTGTGGGAGGATCACGGCTTTTATCGCCTGAGCCTGATCGCACAACTGCTCGGTTACACGATGGCCATTGCCGGCCTGCTGGATTCGCAACACCGCTTGCCCAAACCCTTTCGCCTGGCCGCGTTCCTCCTGGTGACCCTTGCCGGGATGAGCATCGGCCTGTGGCAGTTCCTGCGCGGTCAGCGTTACGCCCAATGGAATCCCGAGCAAAATCGATGAGAGGTGCGTGCCGTGGCGATCAAACAACTGTTGAAACGCACCAGTGGCTGGCTGTACCTCAACTCCCCAGTGGGGCGCAAGCAACTGCACGGCGCCGGTGTGATCCTGATGTTGCACCGGGTGCTGGCCAGCGACCAGGCCGCCGAACTGCCCCACCGCAATGAACTGTGCGTCGGGCCAAAAGCGTTTGAACATTTGCTGGTGTGGTTGAAAAAACACTTCGACTGCGTGCCGCTGATGGACATTCTGCAACCGGGTGCGCGCTCGGAGCGACCGAAAGTGGCGCTGACCTTCGACGACGGCTGGCGCGACAACGCGCTGAATGCCTTCCCGCTGCTGCAAAAACACCAGGTGCCGGCGAGCATCTTTCTGTCCACCGACTTCATCGGTAGCCGCCAGCGGTTCTGGTGGGAAAGCATCGGCGAAACCCTGTGGAACAGTCATGGCGAACAGGCACGGCAGAAACTGATCGAACGCTTGCAGCACCTGGGGCGCCCGTTGCCGACACGGTGCGATGACCCGGATCGGCAACGCCGCAGCCTGGCGTTGCTGAACTTTTTGCAGAGCCTGAAAACCCTGTCGCCGCTGGACCTCAATCGCCTGACCGACGACTGCCCGCACGAGTCGTTGCCCCAGGCGCTGGACTGGCAGCAAGTGCGCCACCTGGAAGCGTCCGGCCTGGTGCGCTTCGGCCCCCACGGTGCCAGCCACGCCATCCTCACCGGTCTCGACGATCAACGCCTGGATGAAGAGCTGAGCCGCAGTCGCCAGGCGCTGCTCCACGGCTGCAACCAGCCATTGCCGGTTTACTGCTACCCCAATGGCGACAACGATGCGCGGGTGCGCCAACAGGTGGCCAGGCATGACTTCCCGTTTGCCCTGGGTACCGGCACCGGCATTTATCGAGGGGCCGAAGATCCACTGGCCCTGCCACGCTTCGGCGTCAGCCAGCGTACCGCACGCAATCCCGGGTTGCTGTCCTGGCGCATCTACCGTGGGGCACGCCCATGAGCGGCAACAACTACCTCAAGCACCTGGCCCTGAGCATGGGCACCAAACTGGCGATGATCGCCCTGCGCTTGCTGCGCAACGTGTTGCTGGCGCGAATTCTCGGCCCCAGCGAACGGGGGTTGTTTGCCTTGCTCAGCGCCCTGCCCGACCTGATCAGCGCGGCCACCAGCGGCGGCTTGAATTCAGCGGTAGGCTATCAGGCGGCCAAGCAACGACCGATGGGTTTGCTGCTCAGCCAGGTGCTGCTGTTCGGTTGCCTACTGGCGGCGTTGCTGACCTTGGCGGTGGTGGCGCTGACCCGCGAGTTCGGCAGTGAACTGGAGATCACTACGCAATTGGGCCTGCTCGCCTGGCTGTTGCTGCTGGCGGTGCCGCTGACCGTGCTCAAAAGCGGTTTGCTGACCCTGCACAACGCCTCGGGCGGCGTGGTCGCCTTCAATGCCTTGCGCCTGATCGAGTCGCTGGCGCCGCTGCTGATGTTCCTTGCCCTGTTCTGGATGTGGAAAAGCGCGGCCCTGGAAGCGGCGTTGATCAGTTGGCTGACGGGGATCAGCCTGGTGGTGCTGGCCGGTTGGGTCTGGCTCAAGCGTGAGCATCCGTTGAGCCTGCAATGGGACCGCGCCAGTCAAAACGAATTGCTGCGCTACAGCGCCCGCAGCCATCCGGACCTGCTGTTCCAGCAAATGATCCTGCGCTCCGACTTCCTGATCATCGGCGCCCTGCTCGGCACCACGGCACTGGGTCACTACGCCATGGCCAGCGCGGCCGCCGAGTTGCTGCTGATCGTTCCGGAAGCAGTGACCACGCCGCTGATGAAGCGCCTGCTGCAACAGGAAGAAGGCATCGAAAAAGTCACACCACTGGCCTTGCGCTTGACCGCTACGGTGATGATCGGCGCTTGCCTGAGCATGGCTGTGGTGGGTGAATGGTTGATCGTGACGCTGTTTGGCGAGGCCTACCAGCCTGCATACCCGGCGTTGCTGGCGCTGCTGCCAGGCCTGTTGGGCCTGTGCTATGCGAGCATTCTGCGCCTGGACCTGCTGGGCAAAAACCGGCCCGGCACGATTTCGTTGTTGATGGGCCTCAGCGCCCTGCTCAACCTGGCACTCAATGTGCTGCTGATCCCGACCTACGGCATCGTCGGCGCAGCAGCGGCGTCCTCTATCGCGTACCTGGCCGTGACCCTGGCGCTGTTGGTGGTGTATTGCCGGTTGAGCCACGTGCCGGTCTGGCAAACGCTCATCGTCCTGCCCGGCGACATCGCGCCGATGCTGCTGATGCTGCAACGGAAATCGGCATGAAACACCTGTTATTGCTGGTGAGTCTTGGACTCGGGCTGAGCGCCGAAGCTGCGCCCATGCGTTGGGCCGATATCCGCGACGGCAGCCTGTACCTGCAAACGGACCGCCCCGACACCCTGACCGTGCTCTGGACCCCGGTGTGGCAGGCTGAAGCCAACGAAGAACACCTCTACTTGCTCGACGGCCAGGGCAAACTCCAGAGCGAACGACTGATTGCCGCCAATGAGCCCCGCGGTAGTCAACGCTGGAACCTGGCGCCGGACGCCGCCAGTTATCGACTGGAAATTCCTGGCTACAGCTTCCGCCGTTATACGGTTGAGCACGACGACCACACCGTCGCACTGTTCGCCCCGGCCAAGGTGCATTTCAGCGCCGAGCCCCGGGACGGTGACGAGTTGTATTTCAAGGTCGCGGCCGGTGAGCACGCGGTGCTGGCCGGTAAATTCCACGGCGGCGTCGGCGCGTTGCAAGCGCAACGCGTGAGTGACGGCCAACAACTTTCACTTTCTCTAAAGCCGTACCCCTTCTATTGGCAGTTCGACAAAGTCGAGTTGCCCGTTGCAGCTACCGATCAAGTCTGGCGCCTGCACCTGCGCGGTAGCGGCAAGGTCGCATTCTGGCTCGATGGCACGGCCAACCTGTTCGCCCAGAACCCGCAACAGCTCAAGCCCTTGCGCGAAGACGAAGGCCAGACCCGGCTGACGCTGCACAACGACGTGCTCGGCAGGACCCCGAACCTGGGTATCGCCCTGCCCTATGCGCAACTGCCGGATTCCGGTTTCGCCGTGCTCGATGCCCTGCAACCACAGGCTGGAACCTATTACAGTCTGGTCGACATCATGGCGACGCGGCCGCATTACGAAGACGTGTTCCGCCGGCTGTATCAGGATCGCTTGGGCATCACTCAGGACATCACCCTGCTGGCCGGCAGACAGCGCCTTGCCTACCTGCGCGCCGACACCACCAGCAACGCCGGCCTCGACGCCTGGCTCGCCGCCACACGCGCACTCGGCGGCAAGGGCACACACTACATCGGTTTTGCCGACGAACCGAACCTCAACTACCCGGACTACGCCAGCTACAAGCGCATCTTCAACAGCATGGCCTGGCAAGTGCGCAGCAACCCGGACAACGCCAAAGCCGGCGTACGCATCGCCATGCCGGCCAGCTCCCGGTTCGTCAATGGCCCGTTCGTCGACAATGCCGCCGACAAGCGCGGCATCGACTGGGCCCGACGCCTGCTGGCCGAGTCCGGCGACAAGATCGATGCGCTGGCCTGGCACGAATGGATGGTCCGCGACCTGCTGGCGACCCGTGTCTACCGCGATAGCGTACGCAAAGCGGCAGAGCTGGTGGGGTTCGACGACCAGGGACGACCGCGCAAAGCCTTGTTGCTGGACCAGACCAACATGTCCAGCGGGGCCAGCCTCAGCCCTTACGATCAGGAAACCCACTACGCCTCGTTATGGTGGGCCTCGGTCATCATCAATGCTTCCCAGGACGGCTTGCTCGACATGCTCGGCTGGTTCCAGGCCTCCGATGAACCTGAATATCCCAAGGGTATGTTGCGCGTGCTCGGCAAGGATGAATTCCAGCTCAAGCCCGTGGGCCTGGCGCAGCAATTTATCCGCCAGCATTGGCTACGCGATGTCATGCGCCTGGAGAACGACGCCTTCGAGGTTGACGTGCTGGCCATGTCTGCCGGGCACCAACGCAACCTGCTGGGCGTCAATAAAGGCTCACGCTTGCAGCGTGTGAGCCTGGCTGGCGCGCAATGTCCATTGCCCCATGGATCATTGCGCTATTTCGGCGCCGACAACCGCAGTCGCGACGCATCCTTCAAATGCCTGGAGGGTCGCATCAGCTTCGATTTACCAGGAGAAACCCTGTTTTCCCTCAGCTGGAGCACCTCATGAACGCCATTGTTTTTTTACCGCGTGGACGATTCGTCGCGCATTGAGTCACGCCACTCACGGCCAACACCGTCGGGAGTCAAAAACATGAATGCTCTGAAAAAGCTCAGCGATCACATCAAGCAAAAAGGTCTGCGCGCCACCGTCGGCAAGTTGTGGAAACACTACGTATTTCTCCACGAAGAACTGTTGTGGATGGAACGCGACCTGGTGAGCCCGGTACCGCCACACAAGCTTCGGCCCTATTCACCGCTACGACTGGAAACCATCACCCCACAAAACGCCGTAGCGTTCGCCAGGCACTTCGGTGATCGCGTGGGCACCATGGCCGAGTTGGCGTCCGAAGGGTACACCGGGCACATGTACCTGGATGAAAACGGCGATACCGTGGCCTTTATCTGGGGCAGCACACGCGATTATCTCGACCGTCATTACTACGGCTGCATGTTTCCGGTGAAGCCAGGCGAGTTCTTCGAGTTCGCTCTCGAGCAGATTCCTGCCTACCGGGGCACCACGCTGTCGGTCGATTTCCAGCTGAACCTGTGGAAAGCCATGGCTGATCAGGGCTGCAACAAAGTGGTGGATATCTGCGAGTCCCACAACATTCCCGCGCTCAAGCTGCACATCCGCATGGGGTATCGCGAGCAGGGACGGATCATGAACATCTACCACCTGTTCGGCTGGCGCTTCTTTCGCGAAACCCGCTACAGCGGTTCACGCCTGGATGCCTTGCGCAAACCGGCACCCTCTCCTGTTCCAGCCGAGGCGAGCTGATCTTATGTCTGCACGATTCGAATGGCGCACTTCGCTGTGCACCCACGACTTTCCGGTAGAGGCTTACGAAGCGTTGCGCCAGCGCGTAACGGACCACACGCCGTTCAACACCCTGGCCTGGCTATACGCCTCGGAACTGGCACTCAAGCCCGGCGAGCAGTTGCACGTGCTGCTCGGCTGGCAGGGTGACGAACTGGCGCTGTGCCTGCCGCTGGTGGCGTCCATGGAGCGCTTTGCGCGTTTGCCGTTTCGGGTCCTGCATCATTTGGGCTATCCCCTCGCCGACCGCCTCGCACTGCTGACGAGGCTGGACGACGACAATTTACGCCAGGCGCTGACGCTGATCCGTCAACGCCTGCCCCATGCCGTGCTGCAACTCAACGAACTGGCCGGTTCCACGGCCCAGGTACAGGCCCTGGCACCGTGGCAGGCGCTGAGTTCGACCGCCGAACATCGCCTGAGCTGTCGAGTACCGGTGCACCTGATCAGCGAGGCCGACCATCAGGAGGTCTCCGGCGACCCGCGCTACAAACTGCGCCGCGCACGCAAACGCATCGCCGCGTGCGGTGCCCAGGTGCGGCGGATTACTCCCGACGCCCTGACCATGGGGCCGCTGTTGCAGGAAATCAGTGAGGTCGAAGCGGTGAGCTGGAAAGGCGATGAAGGCGTCGGGATCTTTTCCGATGCGCGCCATCGCCAGTGGATGGACCGCGCCTTCACCGCCCTGGCGGCCCGCGGCCTGGTGCGCATGGTGGTGCTGGAGCTGGAGGGGCGCTGCATCAGCTATCGCCTTGGCTTGCTGGAAGAGGGTCGACTGTACGACTACAATCTGGCGTTCCTGCCGCAATATGCCGACCTGGGCAGCGGCCGGGTGCTGCTCGAAGAGTGGATTCGCTGGGGCCTGGAAGACAACTGGTGCTGGATCGATGCGTCGCGGGTCAGCCTGGAAAACTCCAGCCATCAACTGCACGAACGCATGACCGGGCAACTGGAACACTGGCGCTGGAGTTTTTACTCCTGGCGTCCAGGCGGTCTGGTGCTGGGGCTGGCCTTGCGGGTCTGGCAACGCTTCAAACCCCGATTGCAGCAATGGCGCACCCGACGCGCGGCGGCCGCAGTCGCAACACCCGCGGTCCACACGCCTGCGACTACGGAAAAACTCAAGGAGGGTGCACATGCCTCGGCAAGTGATAGTCAACGCTGACGATTTCGGCCTCAGTGCCTGCGAAAACGCGGTGATCCTTGGCGCGTTCCAGGCCGGGCTCATCAGCTCCGCCACCGCCATGGCCAACATGCCGGCGTTCGAAGCGGCCTGCGTCCTGGCCCGGCATCCATTGCTCGAAGGCCGAATCGGCCTGCACTTCAACCTGACCTACGGCCGTCCGTTGAGCCAGAGCATTGCGCAGCGCCCGACGTTTTGCGACGGGGCCGGCGTGTTCGACCTCAACCTGCCCCGCACCCACCTCTGGCTCGGGCGCCGGGATCGCAACGCCGTACTGGAAGAACTCGAAGCCCAGTGGCAGCGCTGCCTGGACAACGGCCTGCGCCCCACCCACCTGGACTCCCATCAACACGTGCACAATATCTGGCCGATCGGCGAGATCGTCGCGCGCTTCGCCGCCCGCCAGGGGGTGCCGGTGCGTCTGGCGCGCAATCTGGGGCAAAACCTCAGCCTGCCCAAGCGCGTGTTCAAGGACCTGCTCAACCGTCGCCTGAGCAATCTGGCCGGTGCCACCGCCGACTACGTGTGCACCCCGGTGGATCTGCGCAACGCCGAGCCGCCACCCGATGGATTGCTGGAAATCGTCGCCCACCCGAACCAGCTCGGCGCCGACTTCGGCGATGCCTACCTGGAACCGGGAGAGTCATTGAGCGCGTTGCTGGAACAGCGTTTGCCGGGTGTGCCGCGGGTGGCCTATACCGCTGCGGGAGACGCCGCACCTCGCCGTGCGCAGGCCGCTCTGGAATAGCTCACCCCGCACTTGTTGGAGCGAGCCTGCTCGCGATGGGGTTGCCTACATCTTCCTCGAAAAAAAACCCTCTGATCGCGGAAATGTCTGACTGCTCATCCGTATCCATTTGGATACATTCGAGCAATGAATTATCTTGTCCAGCAAACCGCTACTTTCGCAGCATGGCACGCCTCGGTTCGCGACTTGCGAGCCAGACTAGCTATCGCTCGTCGCATTGACCGCGCATCTGCGGGTAATCTTGGCGACAACAAGCCTGTCGGTGATGGCGTTTCTGAAATGCGCGTGGACGTAGGTGCCGGATACCGGGTTTACTTTACGATGCGAGGCGGTGCCGTCATTGTCCTGCTGGCCGGAGGTGACAAGTCATCTCAAACCGCCGATATCAAACGCGCAAAAAAAATGGCAAAGGAGGTTTAACCATGAGCCAGACTTTGACGACTTTCGACATGGCGGCGCTGCTCGACAGTGATGAAGCCATTAGCGAGTATCTCTCTCAGGTACTGGCAGACGGTGACAATGAGGAGTTTCTGCGCGCTATCGGCTATGTGGTGAAAGCCCGTGGCATGACACAGATAGCCAAAGACTCTGGAATGGGTCGCGAAAGCCTCTACAAGGCCTTCGCGCCGGGAGCAAAACCACGTTTCGATACGGTCCTGAAGGTCATTCATGCCCTGGGCATAGATCTCTGCGCGCAACCAGGACACACCGTCAATCACTCAAATCTATAACTGATTTTCCGCGTCATGTGGCTGGTTTCACCACCACCCACGTAAAACACAACGGCAACTGCGCTGCCTGCTGCTGATAGCGGTCATAGAGCTCTTCGCGGTTGGAGTGTGGGTATTCCCTGAAGTGACGGATCTGCAGCCCTGCCGCAATGGCGGCGCTGAAGAGGTCGCCCAGGGTGTGGGCGAACCAGTAGGACGGCGCGGCCGGCTGTTCGATCCTGCCTTCGTAGACGATCGGTTCGTGCTGCACGAACGGTTCGCGGCGGAAGTATGAGCTGGCCGGGCGAAAAGGATCGGCTGCCTCGGGGTCGAACATTTCCAGGAACGGATGGGTTTCGTACACCACCAGCGCCCCACCCGGCTTCAGCGTGCGCGCCACATGGCGGAAGAATTCGCCGATGTCCGGCATCCAGTTCAAGACCCCGATGGTGATCAGCGCCAGGTCAAAGCGCTCCTGCAGTCCGGCCGGCAAGTGGTGAATGTCCGCTTCGATGAATTGCGGCGCGTGGGGCGATCGGGACGCCAGTTCCCGTGCCTGCCCGAGAAAGGCTTCAGACTGGTCGACGCCCACCACGCTGCGCGCGCCCATGGCGAACAGCGACAGGCTTTCACGACCGTTGTTGCAGCCTAGTTGCACCACGTCCTTGCCGTCGATACCTGTCTGGGTCAGCAAAGCGGTCAGGGTGTCGTCCAGGCAGGAAAAATCCGCGTGTTCCACGCCCTTCAACAAGGCTTGCCATTCGCTGGAGTCCTTGTGGTGACGGGCGGAGTCATTCCAGGCCTCGCGGTTACTGGCGATGGCTTGTTCTTTTGTCGGCAGTTCCATTGCACGCTCCAGGGTCCGGGTCGTCGATTTGACCGGCGAAGTCTAGATCAACCCCATCCTGGCAGGTGTTGCGAACTTGTAATCCGCGCGGCACCGACGGCTGTCCACGGCGCCAGCTATAGTTAAAGACCTTGGGGAGAGTGTGGTTAAACCGATTTAGCAGGTGTTGACATGAAAAAGACCGACCTGACGCTTTTGCTCGCCGTCTGCCTGGGCGCAACCGCTGTCGTCCATGCGGACGACATGCCGACCACCAACTACAGCAGCGAATTCAACTATTACGGTGCTGACCAACCCTTCGCGCACCCCGTACCGCAGTCGATGAACATTGTGCCGCCGGGTTCGTATATCCCGACCGCGCCCAGGGAATTCATTCCGGTTTCAAGTGAGCACGTGTTTTCCGATTCGCGCCTGCCGACAGTGGCCGACGCCACGGTTCGGGTGTTTATCCGCTCCTACGATCCGGAGCGTGGTGTGTACGTGAACCAGGAAGTCGAGAACCCCAGCTGCATGCTGTCCTGTCTGAGGCAGGGCCCGGTGTTGCAGTGAGCCTTACCACTGGCGCTTGTCCGGACGGGCGAGGCCGAGTTTTTCGATCCGGTAGCGCAACATGTCACGGCTCAGACCCAGCAGGCGGGCCGATTTGGTGACGTTCCAGTCGGTCTTGTCGAGCATCTTGCGCACCATGTCGCGCTCCACTTCCGGCAGGTTCATGGAGTCGCTGCCGCTGAAGGACGGACGCGGTTCGCTGAAGTGTGACGGCTCGTGATGAAACATCGGTGGCTCATCCATCAGGCTCAGGCAGACGTTCAACTGATGGGCGGCGATAGTGTCGCTTTGCGCCAGCAACACGGTTTGCTCCAGCATGTTGCGCAATTCGCGCACGTTGCCCGGCCAGCTGTAGCTGAGCAGCAATTCTTCGGCCTGGTTGCTGAAATGCAGGTTCGGCTTGCCGTAGCGTTTGCCATGTAGCCCCAGGAAGTGCCGGGCCAGCAGCAGGATATCGGCGCCACGGGTATACAGTCGCGGCACCTTGATGGAAATGATGCGCAGACGGAAGAACAGGTCACGACGGAATTTGCCTTGCTGGACCATCTGTTCGAGATTGCAGTTGGTGGCGCTGATCACCCTCAGGTCGACCTTGCGCTCCTTCACTGAACCGACCCGGCGAATGGTCCGGTCTTCCAGTAGTTTCAGCAGCTTGGCTTGCAGCAGCAAGTCCATCTCACCGATTTCATCGAGGAACAGCGTGCCGCCATCGGCCGCTTCCACCAGCCCCATGCGACGATCCTTGGCGTCGGTGAAGGCGCCCTTCTCGTGGCCGAACAGTTCCGACTCCACCAGATTGGACGGGATCGAAGCACAGTTGAATTCAATGAATGGGCCTTTGGCGCGCGGGCCATCGAAGTGCAAGGCCCGGGCCACCAGTTCCTTGCCGGTGCCCGTCTCGCCTTCCACCAGCACCGGCGGCAGATCGCTGTTGGCCATGCGCCGTTCGGCGTCGAGCAACTGGGTGATGGTGCCCTTGAGGTACGCCATCGGTGCCGACTCGCCAATCAGAGCCTGCACTCCCGACTTCTGGGCCTCGCGCTCCTGGTAAAACGACAGCGTACGCTCCATGCGGTCGGTGGCCAGGGCCTTGTCCAGCAGCAACTTGAGCTCTGGCAGGGCCACCGGTTTGGTGACGTAGTGAAAGGCGCCCTCTTTCATCGCCACCACGGCGTCTTCGACATTGCCGTAGCCGGTCATCATGATCACTTTCAGATCCGGCGCGCTGATGCGCAGCTTCTGGATCAGGTCGTGACCACTCATGCCCGGCAACGAGTTGTCGGTCAGTACCACGTCAGGCGCGAATGAACCCAATTGCTCCAGTGCATCTTCAGCCGAGTGGCAGACGGTCACCTCGAAGTCCTTGCGCTCCAGGTAAGTCTGAATATTCTCGGCGAGGATTTCGTCATCCTCGACCAGCAGAATGCTGTGCTCCATATACCCCTCCCGTTGCCACTTTGAAATTGAGACAAACACGGGTTCCTTCCTGCTCCCGGCTGGTCAGTTCGACCGAGCCGTCAAAACGCTCCATTATTCGTTTGACCAGGGCCAGGCCCACACCCAACCCACCTTGTTTGGTGGTAAAAAACGGCTTGAAGACCATTTGCTGCTGTTGTTTGGACATGCCCTTGCCGGTGTCGGTCAATGTCATTCTCACGTCGCCGGACACCGAGGAGTCGATCTCGATCGTCAGCACGCCACCCTTGGGCATGGCTTCCAGTGCATTAGCAAACAGGCTATTGAGTATTTGCGTGAGCAGCACCTGCTGGCTGACGACCGGTGGCACGCTGACAGGGGAGAAACGCACCTCAACGTCCGAACGCTTGATCAGGGACTCAAAGGCACTCAGGGTGTCTTCGAGAGCCAGCACCAGGTCGACCGTTTCACAGTCGTCATTCATCGGCCGCAACGACACCAGCAATTCACGGACCCAGCGCGACATGCGGTCGACCTGACTGATGATGTCGCCGATGTTTTTCTGTGCGGTCTGGCTGGCGATGTCCTGGGCCAGTTCGGCGCTGGAACGGATATTGGCCAGCGGGTTGCGCAAGCTGTGGGCGACCGCCGAGGACATCTCGCCAAGGGCGACAAAGGTCTCGTTGGCGATCAGTTGTTTCTGCTGGCTCTGCAACAGCGTCGCCGCGCGTCGCACGATCCAGAACAGCCCCAGATAAATGGCTGCCCCGCCGATCAGCGTGGCCAGCCAGATTGCCTTGAAGCCACGCTGGATGCGCGCCACCAGATCCACCGGCTCCTTGTAGATTTCCACCATGGCAATCACTTTGCTTCTGTCGGCGTTGAACATCGGAATGTAGTTCTCGACGAACAGGTACTCCGGTTCGCGCAGCAAGCGCTGCTCGGGACGCTCCTCATCGATTTCGTGGTAACTGGTGGACACCGGCGATTTCATTTCGAAGGATTCGTCCAGCTCAAAGTCGCCTTCGATACGCACGCCGATCAACTCGGGGTTGGTCGACCAGACCACGGTGCGGTCCAGGGAGTACACCGTCGCCAGCAGGATGTCCGGCAGATGCTTCACATGGTCAAGAAACTCAACGCGCGCGGCGGCCCGGGATACGGGGTTTACGTCGGGGTAGGCATCGTCCATGCGCGGGTCGAGCATTTCACCCATGGTTCGCCCCGGGGCAATGCCGGCATGCCGGATTTCGGCCTCGCCAATGGACTGGATGAACTGCGCGGTCAGCATCGAATCACGCTCGATACTTTCATCGACAACAAAGCGCGTGGAGATGTAACCCAGCCCCAGCGCCACCACAGCGATGATCAGAAAGCTCGCCAGGGAGAACCAGCGCAGCAAATTGAACTGCGGTCGCCACCCCTTGCGTTGTGCTGCCGGATTCTGCGGCGCAGCTACTTTTTGTTGTTCGAGTATCTGCATGGCTGTGTCCTGGGTGCTTGAAATCGAGCCTGTTCAGCCGCTTTCAGGATCAGTGTAGGTGGCATTGATAGCCACCGACTGGCCCGCGTAATTTTTTTGACACTATTGCACCCGGGGTGTCTCGGGGTGCGCGACCGAATGATGTTGTTCAGGCTCTTCGTTACCACTGGCCAATGGCGCCGCTGGCGGATGTTGACGGTCGGTTTCTTCTTTCAGGAAATCGATGAGGGACTGGGCGGAACGCGCATCCAGCCGCAAGTTGGGCATCGAGATCCTGTTGTAGCGCTCGAACAGCTCCATCGCAATCGGGTCCTTTTCCGCGAGCATGCGGTCAGGTTCGCGGATCCAGCGGTTGAGCCAGGCCGGATCGCGCTGATAGGTCACGCCGATCAGGTCCGGGCCGATGCTGCGCAGGCCGATGCCCTGCCCGTCCAGCGGACCGAGGCTGTGGCAAGACGCGCAGCGGGTGCGAAACAGCTCTTCGCCATTGCTCGGCGGACGGATTTCGGGGGCCTCGACGTAGCTTTCCTCCACACTGGGCTGTTTCCAGTTATGCAGGGTATTGGCCAGTTGGTCGGCCAGAATCCACGGGTTTTCGAACGGCGATGCTTTCATCCAGCGGCCCGTTGCCTGGTTGCCGACGATCAGGCTCAGGTTGTGGTCCTTGTTGCGCCCGTTATCGACGCCTTCGATGAACAGCCCCAGTTTTTTGCGCAGGTCCGTGACGTCGGCGAATTCCCCGGTGAGGAATTTCCACCCGGGCCCGACCTGGAAGCGTTGCGCATAGGCTTTGAGCACCTCGGGGGTATCACTCAAGGGGTCGATGCTGATGGAGTAGAAGAAGATGTCCTTGCCGACCCGATCCCCCAGCAGTTTCTGCACCTGGCGCATGCGCGCGGTTTCCAGGGGGCAGGAGTCACTGCACGAGGTGAAGATGAAGTTGATCACCACTACCTTGTCTTTGATCAAGTCATCGAAAAAACGCAGCTGCTGTCCGTCCTGGTCGGTCAGCAGGGTGTTGGGGAAATAGTCGGCACCCCACGGGGTGACGGCTTCAACGACAGCGGGTTCGGCAGTGGATGCCGGAGCAGGTGCAGGCGTCGACGTCGGCTGGCTGGCGACCAGCAACTGGCTGGCCAGCAAACCGGTCACCAGCATCAGCACCAGGTGCATGCCCAGGGCTCGCGAGCGTGGTGAATGCATCTCTTTTTTTTCCATCACCAGCCGCCTCGATGTGGTGAAGGGGGGTTATGGTGGTTTTGCAAGGACCTCGCCAATCATGTGTTTTTTTATAAAAACGTACTAACACTCGACAAAACAGTGATTTATCAAAATCAATGTGCAACGACCGGGCAAATGACCGGGGATTAATACCCGTTATTGGGGGTAGATCATCCCCGTTTTCAGGGGGCCAGAACAAAGGACAGGCGCACAGTGGTGCCCTCGCCTTCACTGCTGTCGAGGGTCACCGCACCGCCAAATCGCTCCATGATCCGCTCGACCAGCACCAGCCCGACTCCCAGCCCGCCCTGTTTGGTGGTGAAGAACGGCCGGAAGGCCATAGTGCGCTCTTCTTCGCTCATGCCTTTGCCGGTATCGCTCACCCTCACACTGACGTGCTGGGCATCGCGCGGTTCGATCTGGATGGTCAGGGTGCCGCCGCCGTCCATGGCTTCCACCGCATTGGACAGCAGGCTGCTGAGGAGCTGGGTCAGTTGTACGTGCTGGCTCAGCACCATGGGCGTCTGGTCCGGCTCGAACACCACGTTGACCTTGGCCTTGTTGATCTGATGCTCGTAAGCCATCAGGCTGTCATGCAGGGCCGCCACCAGGTTCACAGGTTCGGCCTCGTCATTGAGCGGTCGCAGGGACTGGAGCAACTCCCGTACCCATTTCGACATGCGATCGACCTGACCAATGATGTCGTTGATGTTCCCGTGTGCCGGACCGCTGTCGAACTCTATCGCCAGCTCGGCGCTTGAACGGATGTTCGCCAACGGATTGCGCAGACTGTGGGCAACCGCCGAGGACACCTCCCCCAGAGCCACAAAGGTTTCGTTGGTGATCAATTGCTTCTGCTGCGTCGCCAGCAGGATCGCCGCCCGCCGCACGATCCAGTACAGCCCCAGGTAAATGAGACCGCCGCCCAGGGCGGTTGCCAGCCAGATCAGCACCAGGCCGCGCTCCATGCGGTTGATCAGGTCCTGGGGTTCCTTGTAGATCTCGACCATCGCCGTGACGGTGCTGCCATCGGCGTCGAACAAGGGAATGTAGTTTTCGATGAAGGCGTATTTGGGTGGTTCCAGGAACTTCTGCTCCATGCGGGATCTATCCACACCGTGGTAAGCGGTCGACACGGAAATTTTCGAGTTGAATGCCCGGTCGAGGTCTTCATTGCCATGGATCGTAATGCCCATCAAGGCCGGGTTGGTCGACCAGATCACCATGCGGTCGGGGGCGTAGATGTTGACCAGAATCACGTCCGGCAAGTTTGCGATATGGTCGAGGAATTCACCACGGGCACTGACACGGGACAGAGGGTCGACGTCAGGAAAGTCCATGTCTTTTCGTGGGTCGAGCAACTCGCCCATGGTCCTGACGTTGGGAATCGACACATGGTGCACCTCGGCCGAGGCAATCGCCTGAATGAATTGTGAGGTCAATAGCGCATCGCGTTGCACGCTTTCGGTAATCACGAAGCGCGTGGATACCGCCCCCAGCGCCACCGCCACCGTGCCGATCACCAGCATGCTGACCAGTGAAAACCAGCGCAGCAGATTGAAGGGCTCCTTGCGCGTGTTCAAGCGAACTTCGCTGTCGGTCGCAAGTACTTTGGCGATTGTGGTCATGGACACGGTTCCCGGAAACCCCCTATAGGTTTATAGCCCAGCCATGGCCGTTTGGCCGAGCCTGGGGACTGCGATACCCCACCCGCCCCGCGGCCCCGTCACCCCCAAAGTCGGGGATAGCTGCCCGTGCCATAACTTCCCGGCCTGCCGCCTGCGACCGCGCCAACACCTTTACTGCGGGCGTCTCACGGGCGTTTTCGCCGATTGGTATGGAAGTTGCCGAACTCCCTGCCAACTGCCCCATCCCCAAGGGGCAGGTACTTCGACAGAGGGAACACTCATGCACCCGTTACTGTGCAAAACCGCGTCCGCCCTGGTTGTGACTGCTCTAGCCCAAGGTATTGCCCAGGCCGCGCTGTTTGCCGTAGACCCCGGCCCCTACCTGCCAGCCAATGGCAATTTCGCCGCCTGGTATCAAGACAGCCACGGCCGAACCCTTGACCTGTGTTTATCAAAGGCTGTCAGTTCCAGGGTTGCCAGCGCGCCGGGCGCCCCGACTTACATGTGCTCGCTGATCCCTAATCCCGGCATTTTCGATGACACGCAACCGTTGGTCTTCCCGACCAATTTCCCCGACGAAGCGTTCTGGGCAACAGGCGAAACAACCATCGTCGATGCCGCCCGAGGCATCGACCTGACCTATGTCTCGGCGCTCGAAGCAGCCTTCAGTGGTGGGGATCCACTGGAGGGCGACCAGATCAGCTTCGCCCGGATCCGTGTTCGCATCGACGTGGCCACCGCTGGCACTTATGTCATCACCCACCCTTACGGCGTCGAAGTGTTCAACGTCGAGACCCCCGGCCGTCGGGCGATCAACATGACCCGGGACATTGGCATCGGCGCGCCAAAAACCTACAACGGCGCGCTCAAGGGCGACGTCGGGCCGTTCCTGCGCAGCGTCAATGGCCCCTACACCGAGACCAACCCGAGCACGGGCCAGGCCGAACAATTCGTCGGCGATCCGAACCTCACCGAAGCCGTCACCGGCAGCCCGTTCAACACCAACTACGTGCGCATCGAGGGCCCCAATGGCCTGGACTTGCGCACCAACCTCTTCGCTGTTTCCGGCAAGTTGTCGTCGGTGGTCCGTCCGACCCCGGTGATCGCCGAGCGCAGCACCTACTCGCGACAGGCCGGCACCAGCGCCCCGGTGGCCCAGCAGGACGTGTTCGTGATGGCCCCGCCGCCACCCGCCACCGTGACCCTGGACAGCAACAATCCGCTGCTGAACTTCACCGAAGCCAATACCACCGGCCACTGGTATGCACAGTCGCCGAACAATCCGACGTTGCCGAGCACCTTGCAGGTGACCGCCGACAACCACCTGGCCATCGCCAGCAGCGCGCCGACCATATTGCCCATGCCGTTGACCGACCTGGTGACGATCTCACGCGCCGAGTACAGCCTGAGCACCGGGCAAATCACCATAGTGGCTTCGACCAGCGATGAAACGTCGCCACCGGTGCTCACCGCCACCTCCGGCACCGGTATCGCCATCGGCGCCCTGAGTGGTGATGGCGCCGTGAAAAGCCTGGCCACCGGCATCTCGCCGATTCCGCCAGCCCAGGTTCGTGTGTCGTCCTCCAATGGCGGCAGCGATACCGAAGAAGTGGTCATCGTGCAATGAACGCCCACATGCCCGGATCCTCATCAGGAGGCATCATGAACAAATGGCCACGCCTGGCGCTCAACGCCCTGGGACTGACTCTGTCGCTGACCGGCAGTGCTTTCGCGCAACTCGCCGCCGTCGATCCCGGTCCTTACACCTTTGCCACCGGGAAATTCCCGATCTGGTATCAGGACAAGAATCAACTGTCGATGGAGCTGTGCCAGTCCCGCGCCGCCAGCTCGCGGGTGGCAGCCAGCGTGCCACCGGCCTACATGTGTACCCTGCTGCCGACACCGGGCATTTTCGACGACACCCTGCCAATGGTGTTCCCGGATAACTGGCCAGACGAAGCCTTCTGGTTCCTTGCCGAGACCAGCATCCCCAACAACACCGCCGGCTATGGCATGGACGTCTATGTTGCCGGGATCGAGGCTGCATTTGCCGGTGGCAACCCACTCGATGGCGACCAGATCAGCTTCGCGCGGATTCGTCTGCGGGTGAACATTCCCGTTGCCGGGACCTACACCATTACCCACCCCTATGGCGTGGAAACGGTCAACGTCACCACCACCGGGCGCCGGGCGATCAACATCACCAGGGACGTCGGCATCGGTGCGCCGGGGGTTTTCAGCGGTGCGGTCAACGGTGCGATCGGGCCGTTCCTGCGCAGCGTCAACGGTCCCTACACCGAGGTGAACCCGGACACCGGCGCCATCGAAACCTTCGTCGGCGACCCCAACCTCACCGAAGCCGTGACCGGCAGCCCCAACAACACCAACTTCGTGCGCATCCAGGGTCCGGCCGGGACCATCCAGACCAACCTCTTCACCCTGTCCGGCAAGGTGCTCGACAACCGCGCGCAGACCGCGGTGGACATGACCCGTGCCACTTACCGCCGCATAGCCGGCACGGGCGGCAACACCACCCGGGTCGAAGTGTTTGCCAAAGCCGCCAACGGCTCGACCCTGTGCTTTCGCGAAAGCATCGCCCTGGTCCCCGGCCCGCCTGTGTCACCTTGCCAGACCAACATGGTGAGCGATAACAACGGCGTGTTCTTCGCCCAGAATCTGCTGGCCAACGCAACGGTGCCGCCGGTCGTGGTGGTCACCGCCACCAACCCCGCCGGGACCACCCGCCCGACTGCGGTGTCGAGCAAGCTCTCGGACGTGGTGAAAATCCAGACCGCCCGTTACAGCTGGAGCAATCACAGCCTGCTGATCGAGGCCACTTCCACAGACGAAGTGGTGGTACCGGACATGGTCGCCCAGGGTTACGGGCGGCTGTCGAAAACCGGAATCCTGCAACGCCTGACGGTGGCTGACTTGACCCAACCGCCTGCAACCGTAACGGTCAAATCCGCTGCCGGCGGCAGTGACATCGAGCCGGTCGTAGTCGTCGGCACTGCACCGGACACCGGCGCGAACCAGGCACCGATCTCCGTCGCCGATACCGGCAGCACCAGCTTCGGCGTGCCGATCACCCTCAACCTGCTGGCCAACGACAGGGACCCGGACGGCAATACGCCGCTGAGCATTACCGCGCTGACCCAACCGGCCGCCAGCCAGGGCACGGTGGCATTGAGCGGCACTACGGCGGTGGTCTACACCCCTCCTGCTGTCGTCAACGCGCCGTTGACCACGACCTTCACTTACAAGGCCCAGGACGTCAAAGGCCTGGCCTCGACGACAGCGGCAACCGTGAGCATGACCGTGTCGCCTAACCGGCCTCCGGTGGCCGTCGCCGATGCCGTCACGACACTGGGTGTGGCGATTCCAATCAACGTGCTGGCCAACGACACCGATCCGGAAGGCAATGTGCCGCTAGCCGTCGCCGACTTCACTCAACCGCTGGCAGGTGGCGGCACCGTCAGCAGTAACGGCACGGTGCTCACCTACACCCCACCGGCCACCGTCACCACGGCCTTCACCACGACCTTCACCTACTTTGCCCGGGACAGTTTCGGCGCCCAATCGACGTCGCCAGCCACGGTCACGGTGCAGGTCTCGCCACGGCCTGCTGCGGAAACCTTCGCAGTGACCACCGCAACGGTGAGAGCCCGCTCCAACAACCGCTTCACCTGGGACTTTGCCGGCACCTCATCGGTGACCACCGGCAACACCATCACCATCAAGGTCACCACTGCGACCGGGCTGGTCACCCTGGGCACCACCGCCGTACCGGCGAATGGACGCTGGCGGTTGACCGTGAACAACACCACCACGGTCGTTCCGTCGGCGAACCCGACCGCCACGATCACCTCGTCCCAAGGCTCCGTGCGCACGGTGCCGGTGATCGCCAACTGAGCCCGCGCTCCATTAGCCACGCAGGTTGATGGGGCCGGCTTCAACCCTATGGAAAACCGCGGCCTCGGGTGGGGGGCCGCGGTTTTTTGCCGGGTGCATTGATGGGAGCAATCCAGCGGTGGTCTGGCTGTCATCACTGGAGCGGTGCCCGGACCAGGCTCACTCCCACAGGTATTCAGTACATCTGAAAGATTTCGGTCGGCTGTCAGACCACCATCGCGAGCAAGCTCGCTCCCACAGGTACTCAGTACATCTGAAAGATTTCGGTCGGCTGGCAGGCCGCCATCGCGAGCAAGCTCGCTCCCACAGAAGAGCAAAAAGCAGAGCATCCCGCACCACCGCGTCGCTTCTCACCACTCATCAGGCCGAGCGTTAGCTCGCCTGCAGCTCTTGATCTTGATCCACCCGCCCCCTCGGCAGGCTGAGTGGAGGTGTTTATCCGGGGATTGGCGCGCAGCGCCGTTCGACGCAGTCGAACCCATTGCATGTAGGTCGAAGCGAAGCCGACCGGAGGGCAATGCCCCCGTATGAATACCGCAGCGAAGGAACCCCGAGCCTAAGCGAGGGGCCGTACGTAAGGGGCGAGACTTTTTGGTTCCTTTTGTGTCGTTTGACAAAAGGGACTCGCCGTAAGGGCGAAACCATAAGCCGCCATTACCGCAGCAACGGATATGTACTCAGACCCCCAACCTGATCGACAGCCGCTCGGCCAACGCCTTGGCCTGGCTCGCCACATCGGTGACGGCGGTACTTTCCCACCACATACCGCGCAACGGCGGACCCATGGCAAACAACCGGCTGGCGGGCTGACCCTCGGCGTTCAGAACCGCACCATCGACCTCTGCCGCGATGCCCAAGGCCAACGGCCCGGGCCGGACCAGGCCTCGGGCGAGCAGTTGCCGGGGCAGCGGTCGCGCGACCCGGCGCCAGTCGTATTCGATACCGCTGGAGTTGATCAGGGCGACACCGCTGACCACACAGGTCTGCGCCTCGCCCCGCCGTCGAAGGCGAATACTCACCTCGCCATTGAGCGACGGTTCGAGGCCCTGGTAAGAGGCTGCGTGAATACGTAACCGCCCTTCTTTATACAAGCGCTCAACCAGCTCGGCACTCAAGGGTGGCGAGCGGTGATGATGGCTTTCCCACCACGGCCGCACATGCCGCACGAACTGCCGACGCTGCACGTCGGTCGCCTGATGCCACAAGCGGCCGATGTGTGCCCGCACCGTGTCCAGCGGCGCCTGCCAGTCGATACCTTGGGCGATGGCGTCCCGGCAGTGCCGACGCAGTTCGCGCATCAACTGGCGAGGTGTGCGGATGCTCTGATCCTGCGCGAGAAAATCCACCCAGGCCGGTGGCTGGCGACGCACATGGGGCAGCAGCCCATGGCGGGAAAACACTTCGATCGGCCCACGATGCCCGGCCTGTTCCAGGGACACCACGGCATCGACCATGGTCAGGCCCGAGCCGATGATCATGACCGTCGCTTGCGGATCGAGTTGCCGCATGGCCGCCACGTCCCACGGATCGAGAGCGGCCGCATTCAAGCCGCTGGACCGGGTTTGCGGGGTGCGCGCGGCGGGAAACATCCCGGTGGCCAGCACCGCAAAAGCGCCCTGCAAGCATCGGCCGTCGCTCAGGGTCAACCGCACGGCGTCTGCATCGATTTGCAAATCGACCACTTCGGCCTGCACATGCTCGACCGTCGAACCGACCAAGGCGCCCACCGCCTGCGCTTCTGCCAGGCGCTGCCGGGCGTACAGGCCGAAAACGCCCCGAGGCGGAAACAACTCGCTGATCGGCACATGCTGCTGATCCGATTCCGGCCAGCCGCCCGCCTTGATGTACTCGGTCAGCCATTGGGTCAGGTCGTCGGCGTTGTCCGGGTCAACACTCATCCGCGCCGCATTGCCGTTGAGCGTATGACCCAGTTCCACCGCGCTGTAGGCTTCACCCCGCCCCAACCCGGCCCGGGGCTCGATCACCAGCACCCGGCGCCGGCCCGGCAAACGCATCAACTGCGCCGCCAACATCGCGCCACTGAGGCCGCCACCGACAATCAGGATGTCGGCGTCATTGTTCAAGGTCTGGCCCATCCATGCACTCCCTGTTCAGATCACCACATTACGTACAAACTTCGCCGCTACCACCCCGTCGTTGCGATAACAGTGTGGCTGGTTGCTGGCAAACATAAAGAATTCACCCGCCGCGATATGCTGTGGCTGGTCGCCGAGCATAACGGTCAGGCACCCTTCGAAGACATAAATCTGCTCGCTCCAGCCATCGGCGTCCGGCTCCGACGGATACACCTCGCCCGGTTGCAGGCACCATTCCCACTGCTCGACTTCACGACTGGCCTGGGCCTTGGAAAGCAACACCGCCCTACTGCCAGGGATCGTGCCGGTCCAGGCCAGCTCATTGATACGGCTGGGATCGCGGGCGTCGGGGGCCTGGATCAAATCACTGAAGGCAACGTCCAGGGCTTCGGCCACCCGGTCGAGGGTGGTCAGGCTGACGTTCTTTTCCCCTGCCTCGATCGCCACCAGCATTCGACGGCTGACACCGGACTTTTCGGCCAGCGCGGTCTGGCTCAGGTCGGCGGCATGACGTAAACGACGGACGTTTTGACTGACGTGCTGGAGGACCGAAGCCCGCTGGGTAGAATCTTTGTGCACTATATTGCTCACTGAGTGGGGTTGGGCAGTATACTGCGCAACATTCGACGCATTGTGCGTCCCCCTCCAGTAGCGTGCAAGGTCATGACGTCGGTGAATTCCCCAAAGGCTTCCTCCCGTTTTACAAGGTTCAGCAAGGCCGAATGCGTGCTGGTACTGATCACGATGGTCTGGGGCGGTACCTTCCTGCTGGTACAGCATGCGATGACCGTCAGCGGCCCGATGTTTTTCGTCGGCCTGCGCTTTGCCGCCGCCGCGAGCATCGTCGCCCTGTTTTCCTGGCGTCACCTGCGCGACCTGACCCTGTTCGAACTCAAGGCCGGGTCGTTTATCGGCGTGGCGATCATGCTCGGCTACGGCTTGCAGACGGTCGGGCTGCAGAGCATTCCCAGCAGCCAATCGGCATTCATTACCGCGCTGTACGTCCCGTTTGTGCCGTTGCTGCAATGGCTGGTGCTGGGGCGGCGCCCGGGGTTGATGCCGAGCATCGGCATCATGCTGGCCTTTACCGGGTTGATGTTGTTGTCCGGGCCGTCAGGTGCGTCGTTCAATTTCAGCCCCGGTGAAATCGCCACCTTGATCAGCGCCGTGGCCATTGCGGCCGAGATCATCCTGATCAGCACCTATGCCGGCCAGGTCGATGTGCGCCGGGTGACGGTGGTGCAACTGGCGGTCACTTCGGTGCTGTCGTTCCTGATGGTGGTGCCGACCAACGAGACGATTCCGGACTTCTCCTGGTTGCTGTTGTGCAGCGCGCTGGGGCTCGGGGCGGCGAGCGCGGCGATTCAGGTGGCGATGAACTGGGCACAGAAAAGCGTGTCACCGACCCGCGCCACGCTGATCTATGCCGGCGAGCCGGTATGGGCCGGGATTGTCGGGCGCATTGCCGGGGAGCGCTTGCCGGCGATTGCCCTGGTCGGGGCCGGGTTGATTGTGGCGGCGGTGATTGTCAGTGAGTTGAAGACCAAGGGTAAGGCTGCGGCGCCTGAGGAAGAGCTGGAGCGGGAAACACAGTGATAAGTCGCAAACTTTGCATTGCCGGATAGGCCGCCATCGCGAGCAAGCTCGCTCCCACAGTGTCTTGGGTTGAACACAAGATTGTGTGTACACCTTCATACCCTGTGGGAGCGAGCTAGCTCGCGAGAGGCCGGAACTGGCTCCCCGACCTCTCTCTGAAACAATGTGAATCAGGGCGTTTCCGTCTACCGTGTAGGATTCTGCGACAGCTTGGCGTTTGGTGATCCGGGAGCTGGCACGTATGATGCTTCACAAACTTCCGCAGATTAGAAGCCTATGTCCCTGATAGTTCTACTGCTTCTGCCTTTCATAGGCAGCTGTTTGGCGGCCGTGTTGCCGCACAATGCCCGTAACGCCGAATCCCTGCTGGCTGGCCTGATCGCCCTGATCGGCACCGTTCAGGTCGCCTTCCTGTACCCGCAGATCGCCGATGGCGGCGTCATTCGCGAAGAGTTTTCATGGCTGCCCAGCCTGGGCCTGAACTTCGTCCTGCGCATGGACGGTTTCGCCTGGCTGTTCTCCATGCTGGTGCTGGGCATCGGCACCCTGGTTTCGTTGTACGCGCGCTACTACATGTCGCCGAACGATCCGGTGCCGCGATTCTTCGCGTTTTTCCTGGCCTTCATGGGCGCCATGCTCGGGCTGGTGATCTCCGGCAACCTGATCCAGATCGTGTTTTTCTGGGAGCTGACCAGCCTCTTCTCGTTCCTGTTGATTGGCTACTGGCACCATCGCGCCGATGCCCGGCGCGGCGCCTACATGGCGCTGATGGTGACCGGTGCGGGCGGTTTGTGCCTGCTGGCGGGGGTCATGCTGCTCGGCCATGTGGTCGGCAGCTATGACCTGGACAAGGTCCTGGCCGCCGGCGATCTGATTCGCGCCCATGCCCTCTACCCGATTCTATTACCCCTGATCCTGATCGGCGCCTTGAGCAAAAGCGCACAGTTCCCCTTCCATTTCTGGCTGCCCCACGCCATGGCCGCGCCGACGCCCGTATCGGCGTACCTGCACTCGGCGACCATGGTCAAGGCCGGGGTTTTCCTGCTCGCACGGCTATGGCCCTCGCTTTCGGGCAGTGAAGAATGGTTCTACATCGTCAGCGGCGCCGGCGCCTGCACCCTGCTGCTCGGGGCGTATTGCGCGATGTTCCAGAACGACCTCAAGGGATTGCTGGCCTACTCGACCATCAGCCACCTGGGCCTGATCACCCTGTTGCTTGGCTTGAACAGCCCGCTGGCCGCCGTCGCCGCGGTGTTCCACATCCTCAACCATGCGACGTTCAAGGCCTCGCTGTTCATGGCCGCCGGGATCATCGACCACGAAAGTGGCACCCGCGATATCCGCAAACTCAGCGGCCTGTACAAGCTGATGCCGTTTACCGCCACCCTGGCCATGGTCGCCAGCGCCTCGATGGCCGGCGTGCCGTTGCTCAATGGCTTCCTGTCCAAGGAAATGTTCTTCGCCGAAACCGTCTTCATCAATGCCACGCGCTGGATCGAACTGAGCTTGCCGATCGTGGCAACCATTGCCGGTACCTTCAGCGTGGCTTACTCCCTGCGCTTCACCGTGGATGTGTTTTTCGGCCCGCCCGCGACCGACCTGCCACACACACCCCACGAGCCACCACGCTGGATGCGCGCGCCGGTCGAGTTGCTGGTGTTCGCCTGCCTGCTGGTGGGAATTTTCCCGGCCCAGATAGTCGGCCCGCTGCTCGCGGCGGCGGCGCAACCGGTAGTCGGCGGCACGCTGCCCGAGTACAGCCTGGCCATCTGGCACGGCCTGAACGCACCGATGATCATGAGCCTGATCGCATTGTCCTGCGGCACCCTGCTCTATCTGCTGCTGCGCAATCAATTCAAGCGCGGACGTTTCGATCGTCCGCCCGTCATCGGTCGCCTGGACGGCAAGCACCTGTTCGAATGTACGCTGGTCGCCATCATGCGCCTGGCCCGTCGCCTGGAGCCCCGGATTGGCACCAGGCGCCTGCAAATGCAGTTGTTCCTGGTAGTGCTCGCCGCCGTACTGGCCGGGTTGATTCCCATGCTCCACAGCAGCCTTCACTGGGGTGACCGGCCGAAAATCCCGGGGTCGATCGTCTTCGTCACCTTGTGGTTGCTGGCCATCGCCTGCGCCCTTGGCGCGGCCTATCAGGCCAAGTATCACCGTCTCGCGGCCCTGACCATGGTCAGCGTCTGCGGCCTGATGACCTGCGTCACCTTCGTCTGGTTTTCCGCGCCGGACCTGGCCCTGACCCAACTGGCGGTCGAAGTGGTGACCACGGTGCTGATCCTGCTGGGCCTGCGCTGGCTGCCACGACGGATCGAGGAGGTCTCGCCGTTGCCGGGCAGCCTGCGCCGGGCGCGGGTGCGGCGTATCCGCGACTTGCTGCTGTCGACCGCGGTCGGTGTCGGCATGGCGTTGCTGGCCTACGCCATGCTGACGCGCCAGACCCCCAACGATATTTCCTCGTTCTATCTCAGTCGCGCCTTGCCCGAAGGCGGCGGCAGCAACGTGGTCAACGTGATGCTGGTGGACTTCCGTGGTTTCGACACCCTCGGTGAAATCACCGTGCTGGTGGCCGTGGCGCTGACCGTGTACGCCCTGCTGCGCCGCTTCCGCCCGCCCAAAGAAAGCCTGCAACTGCCGGCCCAGCAACGCTTGCTCGCGCCGGATGTGGTGACCGACCTGGTCAACCCGCGTCACGCCAGCGACACCGCGCTCGGTTTCATGATGGTGCCGGCGGTGCTGGTGCGCCTGCTGTTGCCGGTGGCGCTGGTGGTCTCGTTCTACCTGTTCATGCGCGGGCACAATCAACCGGGCGGCGGTTTTGTCGCCGGGCTGGTGATGTCGGTGGCGTTCATCCTGCAATACATGGTCGCCGGCACGCAGTGGGTCGAGGCGCAAATGAGCCTGCGGCCACTGCGCTGGATGGGCACGGGACTGATGATTGCCACGACCACGGGCCTGGGCGCGATGGTCGTCGGCTATCCGTTCCTGACCACCCACACCTGGCATTTCTCGTTGCCGCTGCTGGGTGACATTCACCTGGCCAGCGCGCTGTTCTTCGACATCGGTGTGTACGGCGTGGTGGTCGGCTCGACCCTGTTGATCCTCACCGCCCTCGCCCACCAATCGGTGCGCGGCCACAAAACCGCCGCCCAGCCCAGATCCGTTGCCGCCAAAGGAGCCGTCTGATGGAAGAAGTCATCGCAATCGCCATCGGCGTACTGGCCGCGTCCGGCGTCTGGCTGATCCTGCGCCCACGGACGTTCCAGGTGGTCATGGGCCTGTGCCTGCTGTCCTACGGGGTCAATCTGTTCATCTTCAGCATGGGCAGCCTGTTCATCGGCAAGGAACCGATCATCAAGGACGGCGTGCCGCAGGACCTGTTGCATTACACCGACCCGCTGCCGCAGGCACTGGTGTTGACGGCGATCGTCATCAGCTTTGCCATGACCGCGCTGTTCCTGGTAGTGCTGTTGGCTTCCCGGGGCCTGACCGGCACCGACCATGTGGATGGCCGGGAGCCCAAAGAATGATGGCGATGACTCACCTGATCGTCGCACCCATTCTGCTGCCGCTGCTGACCGCCGCGATCATGCTGATGCTCGGCGAGAAGCACCGGCCGCTCAAGGCCAGGATCAATCTGTTCTCCAGCCTGCTCGGGCTGGGCATTGCCGTGGCGTTGTTGCAATGGACACAGACCACCGGCGTGCCCGGCTCCATCGGTGTGTACCTGCCGAGCAACTGGCAAGTGCCGTTCGGCCTGGTGTTGGTGGTCGACCGCCTGTCGGCGCTGATGCTGGTGCTGACCGGCATCATCGGCGTCAGTGCCCTGCTGTTCGCCATGGCCCGCTGGGACAGTGCCGGTTCGAGTTTTCACGCGCTGTTCCAGATCCAGTTGATGGGCCTTTACGGCGCGTTCCTCACCGCGGACCTGTTCAACCTGTTCGTGTTCTTCGAGGTGCTGCTGGCCGCGTCCTACGGCTTGATGCTCCACGGTTCGGGCCGGGCGCGGGTGTCGTCGGGGCTGCATTACATCTCGATCAACCTGCTGGCCTCGTCGCTGTTCCTGATTGGCGCGGCGCTGATCTATGGGGTCACCGGCACGCTGAACATGGCCGACCTGGCGGTGAAAATCCCGCTGGTGTCCGAAGCTGATCGCGGTTTGCTGCACGCTGGCGCGGGGATCCTGGCCATCGCGTTCCTGGCCAAGGCCGGCATGTGGCCGCTGAACTTCTGGCTGGTACCGGCCTACTCCTCGGCCAGCGCGCCGGTGGCGGCGATGTTCGCGATCATGACCAAGGTCGGCGTTTACACCTTGCTGCGCCTGTGGACGCTGCTGTTCTCCGCCCAGGCCGGGGCATCGGCGTTCTTTGGCGGCGACTGGCTGATCTACGGCGGGATGGCGACCATCGTCTGCGCTGCCATTGCGATCCTCGCCGCGCAACGCCTGGAGCGCATGGCCAGCCTGAGCATCCTGGTGTCGGCGGGCATTCTGTTGTCGACCATCGGCTTCGCCCAGCCGAACCTGGTTGGCGCGGCGCTGTTCTATCTGTTCAGCTCGACCCTGGCGTTGAGCGCCCTGTTCCTGCTGGCCGAGCTGATCGAGCGCTCGCGCTCGGCCAACGAAGTCCTGCTCGAAGATGAAGCCGAACTGCTGCCGCGGCCACTGGAATCCCTGCATCCGCCCAAAGGCACCAACCTCGACGACGACCAGAAAGCCGTGGTCGGCCAGGTGATTCCCTGGACCATGGCGTTTCTCGGCCTGAGCTTCATCGCCTGCGCCTTGCTGATCATCGGCATGCCGCCGCTCTCTGGCTTTATCGGCAAACTCGGGTTGATCGGCGCCCTGCTCAATCCGCTAGGCCTGGGCAACAGCGGCGACACACCGGTTTCCAACGCCGCGTGGGGCCTGTTGGTGTTGTTGATCGTGTCTGGGCTGGCATCGCTGATCGCGTTCTCGCGCCTGGGCATCCAGCGTTTCTGGACGCCTGCGGAACGACCATCGCCCCTGTTGCGACGCCTTGAATGCGTACCGATCTTCGCCCTGCTGGGCCTGAGCATTGCGCTGACCTTCAAGGCCGATCCGCTGCTGCGCTACACCCAGGCCGCCGCCGAAGCCCTGTACAACCCGCAGCAATACGTGATGGCGGTGCTCGACACACGCGTCGTACCGAACCCGTCGGCCGTAGTGGCCCCGCAGGAGGTGCAGCCATGAAGCGCCTTTTTCCGGCACCGCTGCTATCGCTGGCCCTGTGGCTGCTGTGGCTGTTGCTGAACCTGTCGATCAGCCCCGGCAACCTGCTGCTGGGTGCCGCGCTGGGATTCTGTGCGCCATTGATGATGCGCAGGCTGCGTCCGCTGCCGGTGCGCATCCGTCGTCCCTGGGTAATCCTGCACCTGATCCTGGTGGTCGGGCGCGATGTGCTGGTGTCCAACCTCGCCGTGGCCTGGAGCGTGCTCAATGCCGGTCGCCGCCCGCCTCGCTCGCAATTCATCAAGGTGCCGCTGGACTTGCGTGACGCCAACGGCCTGGCCGCGCTGTCGATGATCACCACGGTGGTTCCCGGTACAGTCTGGTCGGAGCTGGCGCTGGACCGCAGCATTCTGCTGTTGCACGTCTTCGACCTGGACGATGAGGCGCTGTTCATCCAGCACTTCAAGGCGACCTACGAACGTCCGCTGATGGAGATTTTCGAATGAGCCCCTTGCTGTCGAACGCGATCCTGCTGAGCCTGTTCTTCTTTTCCCTGGCGATGATCCTGACCCTGATCCGCCTGTTCAAGGGGCCGTCGGCCCAGGATCGGGTTCTGGCGCTGGACTACCTGTACATCGTCGCGATGCTGATGATGCTGGCGCTGGGTATACGTTATGCCAGTGACACCTACTTCGAGGCGGCGTTGCTGATCGCACTGTTCGGTTTCGTCGGCTCGTTCGCCCTGGCGAAATTCCTGCTGCGTGGTGAGGTGATCGAATGAATACGCCATTGTCGTTGTGGGTGGAGATCCCGGTGGCGATCCTGCTGGTGCTCGGCAGTCTGTTTGCCTTGATCGGCGCCACGGGCCTGCTGCGCATGAAGGACTACTTCCAGCGCATGCACCCACCGGCCCTGGCCTCGACGCTCGGGACCTGGTGCGTGGCGCTGGCTTCGATCATCTATTTTTCGGCGCTCAAGTCCGCGCCGGTATTGCACGCCTGGCTGATTCCGATCCTGCTGGCGATTACCGTGCCGGTGACCACCTTGCTGTTGGCCCGGGCGGCGCTGTTTCGTAAACGCATGGCCGGGGATGATGTGCCGGCTGAGGTGAGCAGCCGGCGGACGGAGAGCGGTAGTTAGAGCAAAGATTTGTGTTGCCTCATCGCGAGCAAGCTCGCTCCCACAGGGTTCAGCGCAATCCCTGTGGGAGCGAGCTTGCTCGCGATGAGGCCAGTATTTTCACTACAGAAACGTCGCTTGATCAGACCCAGGCCACCGCCAACAACCCCGCCCCCAGCACCACACACAACGGCGAGTAAACCCAGGTGTCGAGCCGGGCAAATTTCGAGCCTTTGACCTCTTTGAAAAAGCCCACCAGATCCGAATCGCCAATGGCCCGGGCAAACAGCAAGATCGCAATCGCACTGAGCACCCACTGCAACGACCAGTGATGCAAGGGTGGCAGGCACCAACCCACCCGCAAGCACACCAACACGGCAATCAACAGCAACAGCCCGGCCACCACCAGCGTGATCCAGCCTCGCGGTTTAAACGCCGGTCGCAGTTGCGCGCTGCCCGCCTGAGGTACTTGCGGGACCGCCGCCACCGCCGCCCACTCGCCACCCAACGCCCAATACACATGCACCAGACTGATCGCGGCGAAGATCGTCACCAGCGATTGAGCCAACACCAGGGTCATGGTTCAGAGATCCTTGAAAGGGAAATGAACTGAACATTGTAGGAGCTACCGCAGGCTGCGATGTTTTGATTTTGCATTTCCATGACAAAGATCAAAAGATCCCGACCTGCGGCAGCGCCTACAGGGCGGCGGAGACTTTATCTGCCACGTCCTTGGGCAGCCAGGCCCGCCAGACGTCCGGATGGGCCTTCATGAACGCCTCTGCCGCCTGACGCGGCGGTGTATGTTTCTCGCTCATCTCGGCCAGTGCCTTGTTCAGCGGGTCGATTGGAAAGTCGACCTTGGCAAAGAACTCGGCAATCTGCGGATATTGCTTCTGGAAGGGGGTGGACACACCGATCGACAGCTTGGAGGCCAGGGAACGGGTCGGCTTGGGATTGGGGTTGTCGGCGTCGGTCAGGGTCTTCCAGGCTTCGGCGTCGAACGGTGGCTCTTCGAGTTGAATCAGCTTGAAGCGGCCGAGCAACGGCGTGGGCGACCAGTAGTAAAACAGCACCGGCTTGCCACGATGAATGGACGAACTGATCTCCGCATCCAGTGCCGCCCCCGAACCGCTACGGAAATTCACGTAGCTGTCGTCCAGCCCATACGCCTTGAGCTTCTGCTTGTTGACCACTTCCGAGGTCCAGCCGATAGGGCTGTTGAGGAAACGTCCCTTGGTCGGGGCTTCCGGATCCTTGAACACGTCTTTGTAACGCGGCAGGTCGCTGACACTGCGCAGGTCCGGCGCCAGCGGCTTGATGCCCTTGGCCGGGTCGCCCTTGATCACATATTCCGGCACCCACCAGCCTTCGGTAGCCCCCTTGACCGTATCGCCGAGGCTGACGACCTTGCCTTCGGCTTCCGCCTTGACCCACACCGGGCTGCGACCGGCCCACTCTTCGCCAATGACCTGGATGTCATTGTTGGCCAGCGCGGTTTCCAGAGTGATGGTGGTGCCCGGCAACGTATCGGTCGGCAGCCCGTAGCCCTTCTCGACAATGATGCGCAGGACATCGGTAATCAGGCTGCCGCTTTCCCAGTTCAGGTCGGCAAAGTGGATCGGCGCCTGGGCGGCAGACACCGGGGCGGGCGTCGCCAGCAAACCGAAAGTGGCCAGGACCGCAGCCAGCAACCGTCGAAATCCGTTCATGCTTTTGCACCTCGTGCTGTTCACAGCAATAGCAGGGTGGCCTGGCAGTAGACCGCGAAGCCTCTGAACACTCAGTCCATTGACTGTAGTAGAGGTTCCTGCTTTCGAGGTGCATGGGTCAGTTTTCGCAGGTTTCCTGCAAACGCATCAGTTCTCGTCTGACCATGCTGGCGTAGGGTGCCGGTTGCAGTTGGTAAAGCTGTGACGCCACCCAATTCAGCCAGGCTCCCTGCAGAATGGTCTTCTGCCCGAACAGCCGCCGCGCTTCGTCTTGAGCACTGGCCAGGTTCTGTTCGTGGAAATCGGCGCGGGTCAGGGTCATCACTCGCTGGCCTTGAAGGTCACCAGCTCGCCCTTGCGCCACTTGGCCGCTTTGGCGGTCACGGCCTTGAGGGTCTTGGTCAGGCCTTCCTGCAACTGTTGATGGGCAGCGAACACCATCACCACGCTGTGACCTTCCTTGAACACGATCCCCTGACCGTCGGCTGTAGTCACGAAGGCGTAATCGCCTATTCCGTAGACCGTCAGCTTGATGTCACGAAACCTGATGTCCAGCTTGCCACCTTCGCGGCTGGGCAGCACGGACGCGCTGAAATGATCGCCGACCTTGAGCTTGAGTCCGGGCTTGTCGTCCACAACCAGGGCTGACTCGGTGTCGATTTCGGCAATGTAAATGCCTTCTGCGTTCTGTTCGGTGATGTAAACGAAACGTGACTGAAACTGCTTGACCAGCTTTGCACGCAAATCACCCAGCACGAACAAAGCATGCATATCGAGATTACTTACTGCCAAGGAAACATCCCCACATCTGAATAATGGTGCCGTGCGCGAAAAATGAACGCACAGCCAAAAAAGCGGCAATGCCGAAGGTGTAGCCAAAGAACCCGGGTTGAGGTCCTGAATGAGCAGTGCACTCATTCATCACGAAGCTTGAGAAGACTACTGGAACGTCACTCACGTCGTCCTGACTGGCGTTCGTCACAGGTTGAAGGAAAACACCCTTCCTGCTGCCAGAAAATTATGGACTATCAACTTCGGGGAAAAATCTCATCAAGAAAAAAACTTTTCCTACATATCGTCCGCAAAAAATTGCTTTAGATAAACGTCATTCACCCACCAGTGAGGGTGATTCTAGAGCAGCGATGCTCTTGGAGACTAGCCAAAACGACGTACATACGTCGGTAAACAATGAAAAGGACTTCATATGTGCACGCTGACCCACTTTGCCTATCCCTTGGTGCCTGACTCGAAAACAGCACCAACCCCGCACCCGACACGGTTCTGCCTCCATGAACCAGCTCCCGATGCCTCGACCCGCCCGCGATTTCAAGTGGTAATGGCGGGCATTGCCTTCTTTCACATCAAGGATATTTCTACAGGCTGCGTAAGAGGTTTCCGAGCCAATCATAACGAAGCCTGTGCCCTCGCCCGGTTTCTTGAATCACACGGTTGACTAGCCCACCGCACTCGCTTCCATCGACGTTTCGTCTGCCCGTCGACTTATCTCAGCCGTCGACGGGCAACTACTGCCATACTGCCCGCCCAATAAAACGGATCCGCAGAAAATCGGGTGCGTTGACAACAACAATGTATTTCCAAGGGAAGTCGGCAACGTGACGGAATTTGATATCGGCGAGTTTTTTATCCGGGGTGAAGCCAGAGAAGTCGAAGGTGAATTCCAGGCCGTGATTGTCATGCGGGCCAAACCACCGCTCAAGACCGTGACGTATCACCAGGTCGAAAAGGATCGCTGGTTCAAAACCCCGGATGTCGCCGCCATCGCGGCCCAGGAATCGGCCAGGGAACTCAAGGCCGCGGTCGATGCGGGCGCATTGAAAGCCTGATTGTCGGGTTGGCGGTCTATGCTCATTGTTGCACTTGAACATTGCGATCGAACTCCACCGGTGCGGCGCCCTCGAATCCAGGGTGCGCCTCGTCCCTCGACCCGACCGATGACCTGCAAGGAGATGAAGATGGAATCACCGACACATGACTTGAAAGGCCTGTTCGACCAACTCGGCCTGGACTCCAGTCAGAAAGCGATCGACGACTTCATTGCCGGCCATTCCCTGCCTGACGACAAGAAACTCATCGACGCCGAGTTCTGGTCACCGCAACAGGCCGGCTTCCTCAAGGAACAATTGCGCGAAGACGCTGACTGGGCGCGGGTGGTCGACGACCTGAACCTGCGCATGCACCAGACCCACTGACAACTTCAATGCAGGCTGCCAGGACTTTCGGCGCTCAATTGCGCCAGCCAGGCAGCCTTGCACTCCTCCGCTTCGTCGCGACTGGAGAACGCCGTGCCCCGGCGCTCGCCATTGAGCAACACTACCCAGCAAACCTTGCGTCCCATGGAACGAAGATTGGCAGGTACTCCGCTGCCGATCATGACCGCGACATCAACTTTGCCTTGCATGCTGCCCCCGAACTTCATTAGCAACCTAATTAGTAGATATGTTAATTAGTTTTCCAGCGAGGAAACAGCAAAAGCCTGCACAGGTTAATTGCAGAACTTGCAACAATCACCCGGCAGCACGGCGTTTCTAGCGCGGCTTTTCCGGTTTGTAACCCAGGCGCAAACCACCCCAGTGCCGGCCCTTGAGCATGATCGGCACCGAAAGATCGTGCATCAACTCTCCGGTATCACGGGTATAGGTTTGCAGCAGTACGGCCTTCTGATGGCTGCCGCAGCGGATCCCGGTGCGGTCAGCGAATTTGCGTTTGGTCCGGTTCTGCAAGGCATCGACCTGCGCGTCCCCCGTCAGCGGCTGGCTGAACACCTTGTTATGGGTCGGCACATAACCCTGTTGGGTGCAGGCGATGGCGAATACCAATCCTTCGTGACGCGGTAACAACGGTTCTTGAATCGCTGGCAAAACCTGATCGGTGTAACGGTCGAAACGCGTCTGGTACTTGGCCGGGCTGGTGTCGGGGATGACCTGGTAATTACGGTCGAACAGATCGTCGAGACTGATTCGACCGGCATCGATATCCGCTTCGAAACGCGCTGCAATCTGGCTCGCGGCGTCTCGGGCCAGGTCATAGATCCGCTGGTGATAGTCATCCAGCCCCACTTCGGCAAGACGCTCACTGATGGTTTCGGCTTGCCCTTCCATTTGCACCGCCGCATGGGCCAGGCGCTGAGTCTGCTGGTCGCTGACCACCAGATCGCTGCGCATCTGTTCGATGGCGTGAAACAGGCTGTCGAGTTGTTCGCGGTTGGTGTCTGCCCCTTGGGCGATCTCCCCGACCTGGGACTCGACACTGGCCGCGAGACGGGCAATGTTCTCCAGATGTTGCCCCGTCCGCTCTACCTGCTCCACACCGGAGTCAAGGTCGCTGGACAGCTGGCGGATCTGCTCCACCACCTGCGCCGTGCGATGCTGGATGTCGGCCACCATCTCGCCCACCTCCCCCGTGGCGGTCGCTGTGCGTGCGGCGAGCCCGCGAACCTCGTCGGCCACCACTGCAAACCCGCGACCGTGCTCCCCTGCCCGCGCCGCTTCTATCGCAGCGTTCAATGCCAGCAGATTGGTCTGGCTGGCGATGGATTGAATCACCAGGGTCACCCGCTGGATATCATCGCTGCGCAGGCTCAAGGCTTCGATCAGTTCACGGCTGTTGCTGGCGCGCTGGCTGAGCTGATGCATACGCGAAATGGACTCGATCAATTCCGTACGCCCGACCACTCCGCTTTGATGAGCCTCGCTGGCGGCACTGAGCGCCTGGCGACTGAGGGTCGAGGTGGCCTGTTCGGTGGTGATCATGACCTCGGCATTGCTGACGATCTGTGCCGCCGACGTGAGCTGCGATTGCAGTTTGTCCGCCAGTTGCCGAACCGAAAACGCCACACCGGCGGCCGACAGTGCGTTATGGCTGGTGGTGCAGGAAAGATCGCGAGTCAACGCGCCGATGGCATTGGGGTTGTCGGGGCAAGCCGCCTGCGGGGTCGCGCGCGAACGCAAACGAGGCAGCCAGATAATCAATATGGCCAGGGGCAGGCCAAGGTAGAGCGACCCATCGCCCAGTGTCATGCCACTTAACAACAGCATCAGGGCGATGCTTTGCAGCGTTGGCGTCAGCCAGCGGTTTTTCGGCAACAGCACGGGTGCGGGCACTGCCGCAACCAGAGACCCGTCTTGCGTCATCATCGTCACCCCGTAAAGCTTCTAATTGTTGTCTTCGCATTAAACGCCACCATAAAGCCATTATCCATGAGCCTTTAGTCGCGAACGTTGCAGCAGATCAATAGAAGAACCGGGAAATCGAAGACGGCAGAAAACAAAGATCGCAGCCTGCAACAGCGCCCTACTTCAATTGCGTAGGAGCTGCCGCAGGCTGCGATCTTTTCAAGGCAGCCCGGATTAACGGGGCTGCCCCACAGAATCAGGCCTGACGCTGGTGCTTGTCGATTTGCTCGTGACGTTCCTGAGCTTCGATGCAGTACTTGGTGGTCGGGCTGATCAGCAGGCGCTTGAGGCCAATCGGCTCGCCGCTGTCGTCGCACCAGCCGAAGCTGTCTTCCTTGATGCGTTCCAGCGCTTGTTCCAACTGAGGCAGCATGCGCTGATCGCGATCGATCGCATTCACCAGCCAGGTGCGCTCTTCTTCGACCGAAGCCGCGTCTGCCGGATCGGCCGGGGTGTCCAGGCTTTCGATGGCGATGCGGTTCTGTTCGATGCGCTCATGGGTTTCGACTTTCATGTTCTGCAACAGCTCGGAGAAAAAAGCATGTTGCTCGGCATTCATGTAGTCATCCGCCGGCATGGCCAGCAACTTGTCCTTTGTCATTGATATCTCTATAAAAAAACGTGCATTAAGGCGAATAAGGGAGCGTTCCGGCAGGCCTGGGCAGGCCATCGGAAAGGCGCCGTTTGTTCCAAGCGCCACCCGGCACTCAATTTACGAGGGGCGGCAGTCTAAGGCCGACTTGAGGCCTCAGCAACTGAAAAGACAGCGAATTTGTCCGACAAAGCCCTGAAAATGCTCTACGGCAGGCTTTGAGGCGGTAATCGGAGTGCGTTTATAGCAAGAAATTCAATCGAGCGGCTGTATATAGATGACAAACGGCCTGGACCGGGCATTTTTCACTGTCATTTGCAGGGCTGCGAACCTCAGCTAAGGTTGTCCCTCCCGAAATGGCCATATAAAGGAAAGGACCATGAAGCTGATCGGTATGCTGGATTCGCCCTACGTACGGCGCGCCGCCATTTCTGCCAAATGCCTGGGAATCACGCTGGAACATCAATCGGTCTCGGTGTTCCGCCACTTCGAACAATTCCA
This sequence comes from Pseudomonas jessenii, assembly GCF_002236115.1. Classification (GTDB taxonomy): domain Bacteria; phylum Pseudomonadota; class Gammaproteobacteria; order Pseudomonadales; family Pseudomonadaceae; genus Aquipseudomonas; species Aquipseudomonas jessenii. The sequence goes on from NZ_NIWT01000009.1 coordinate 328,522, forward strand.
GCAGATCAACCCGGTGGTCAAGGCGCCCACCCTGGTGCTGGATGACGGTGAAGTGTTGATGGACTCGACGCTGATCATCGACTACCTGGAAACCCTGGCCAACAAAAGCCTGATGCCCGTCGAACCGCGCCGGCGCCTGCGCGCGTTGCGCCTGATCGGCCTGGCCCTGACCGCCTGCGAAAAATCCGTGCAGCTTTACTACGAGCGCAACCTGCGGCCTGCAGAGATTCAATTCGAACCCTGGGTGCAGCGGGTCGAAGGACAGCTGACGGCGGCCTATTCAGCGCTGGAGCGGGAGCTGGAAAAGCAGCCGCTGAAGACTGACGGTCCGATTGAGCAGGACGGCATCACGCTGGCGGTGGCCTGGAGCTTCACCAATCTGGTGGTGCCGGACCAGGTGAGTGCGGCGCAGTTTCCGCGGATCGCAGCGTTCACGAAGTATGCCGAGGAACTAGAGGTGTTTGTCAGTACGCCGATTGACTGACAGATTCGTTTTGCCTGATCTGCCGTCATCGCGAGCAAGCTCGCTCCCACAGTAATTTTCGTCGTACGCGGGCTTTGTGTTCGACATCAATCCGTTGTGGGAGCGAGCTTGCTCGCGATGGCGTCGTGTCAGTCGACACATGAATTGCCTGTCAGCCCGCTATCGCGAGCTAGATGAAAGTTAATTTATTAAGTCGCGGGCAATTCTTGGCAAAATGCTCGCAACTTCGTATTGAACTGCTTATCAGGCCAGCCCTATGACCCGCATCTTGACCATCGAAGACGACGCCGTGACCGCCCGGGAGATTGTCGCCGAACTGAGTAGCCACGGCCTGGACGTCGACTGGGTCGACAATGGCCGCGAAGGGCTGGAGCGTGCGGTCAGCGGCAACTACGACCTGATCACCCTCGACCGCATGTTGCCCGAGCTCGATGGCCTGGCGATCGTCACCACGCTGCGGACCATGGGCGTGGCCACGCCGATCCTGATGATCAGCGCGCTGTCCGACGTCGATGAACGCGTGCGCGGCCTGCGCGCCGGCGGCGACGACTACCTGACCAAACCCTTCGCCACCGATGAAATGGCCGCCCGGGTTGAAGTCCTGCTGCGCCGGCAGAACACCGTGACCGCCCAGGCCACCACTTTGCGAGTGGCGGATCTGGAACTGAACCTGATCAGCCACGAAGCCAGTCGCGACGGTCAGCTGCTGACGCTGTTGCCCACCGAGTACAAACTGCTGGAATTCCTGATGCGCAACACCGGGCAAATCCTCTCGCGGATGATGATTTTCGAAGAGGTCTGGGGTTACCACTTCGATCCCGGCACCAACCTGATCGACGTACACATCGGCCGTCTGCGCAAGAAGATCGACCCGCCTGGCAATGCCCCACTGATTCGGACCGTGCGAGGCTCGGGTTATGTCATTGCCGAACCCGTCTAAAGGCTGGCGCTCTTCCAGCAGCCGTCTGCTGGCGCTCTACAGTTCGCTGTTTGTGATCTGGAGCGGGATTCTCATGGGGGTCATGTACTACGAGGTTTCCGCTTACCTGGACAACCTGGCCAAGCATTCGCTGATGCAACGCCAGCACCTGTTTTCACGCTTCTCCGGCGAGCAACTGGTGGACGCCCTCGCCGTCAGCATGACCTTCGACATCCGCGGCATCGACGCCTACGGCCTGTTCGATGCCCGGCACCATTACCTCAGCGGCGCCCTGCGCTACATTCCGAACGGCTTGCCACTCGATGGCAAGATCCACATGTTGCGCGATTGCGATGCCTCCGGCGACAGCGACGAGCAGACGCTGCCCGCCGACAGTTGTGACGCCGTGGCGACCCGCACCCTCGACGGCCGCTGGCTGGTGCTGGTGCGCGACAACGGTTCGTTGTTTGCCGTGACCCGGATCATCCTTCACGCCTTGTTCTGGGGTGTGACCCTGACCATCGTGCCGGGCATCGTCGGCTGGTATTTGCTGCGCCGCCGCCCGTTGCGGCGCATTCGCGGGATTCAGGCCAGTGCCGAGGCCATCGTCGCCGGCGACCTGAGCCGACGCTTGCCACTGTCCAATCGGCGTGACGAACTGGACATGCTCGCCGCCATCGTCAACGCCATGCTCGAACGCATCGAGCGCTTGATGAACGAGGTCAAGGGCGTGTGCGACAACATCGCCCATGACCTGCGCACGCCCCTGACCCGTCTGCGCGCGCAGCTTTACCGCATGCAGCAACAAGCCGGCGAAGGCTCGCCGCAGGCCATGCAACTGGACCTGGTGCTGGCCGAGGCCGATACGCTGATGGCACGTTTCCGAGGCTTGCTGCGGATCTCCGAGCTGGAAGATCGTCAGCGTCGCTCCGGTTTCGTCCAAGTGGACCCGGTGGCGTTGCTGCAAGAACTGCATGAGTTCTACCTGCCCCTGGCGGAAGACGATGACCTGGTGTTCCAACTTCACCTGCCCGCGTCATTGCCGCCCCTTAATGGCGACCGCGCGCTGATGTTCGAAGCGGTGGCGAACCTGCTCAGCAACTCGATCAAATTCACCCCGCCCGGCGGCGCAGTGATCCTGCGGGGGATCAATGATGGCGGGCACACGCGAATCGAAGTACTCGACTCCGGCCCGGGCATTCCCGAAGCGGAACGTGAAGCGGTGTTCCAGCGCTTCTATCGCGCCGAGGCGGGCAATCACAAAAGCGGCTTCGGGCTGGGGCTATCCATCGTCGCGGCGATTGTCAGTCTGCATGGGTTTACCCTGGAAGTGGGCAGCAGCGAACTGGGTGGCGCGCGGCTGGTGCTTGATTGTCGGGAGAGTCTGATTCCCCCGGCCTGATAAAAATCTGCCTGAACTGACACAAAACCTGTGGGAGCGAGCTTGCTCGCGATGGCGATCCGTCAGGCAATGATGATTCGCCTGACACTACGCTATCGCGAGCAAGCTCGCTCCCACAGTTGATTGATGTCGTACGCAGCATTTTTGCTCACTGGAATCCAGTGTGGGAGCGAGCCTGCTCGCGATGGCGGTACCTGTTTAAAGCACATGTTTAACGGCTGTCAGCGTAACTTGATGAAAGCTACAACGCCTTGCGCCATTGCCTACGGTTACGCCAGAATCCGCCGGCTTACGCGCCTTGAGTCCGGGCATTATCGTTAGCCGGTCGCTGAAAAACAGCGATCGGGTTTGGTAGCCCGGAGTACTGCGCGTAGCGCCACTTCAAGCAGTTGCTGCTTTTATGGTTGTCATGCGCAGGGCCTCTTCGGGGGCGCCGGTTCCAGTACTCCGGTCTACCAACCTGTGCATGGCCACCGCCCTTCGTTTGGTAGCGAAAGTGATGGCTCCAATTTTTACAGTACTGGAGTTCTATCGATGATCAAACCAACACCCAACCCCTCGGTAACAGATCCCGCCTCCCCCTACGAAAGCCCCGACTCAAAACAATTCCACGAAGCCGCCGAACGCGCCCTCAATCACTACCTCAACCCCGCCGCCAACATCATGGCCACGCCCCACAAACCGTCCACGATGTTCACCATCAACCCCGACATCGACACCGAAACCCTGCTGGCCCACGCCTGCGAGTCGCTGGCCTCAGCCAATGTGATGACCAACGATCTGGCGGGTTTTCTTGAGGGCTCGCACCGCAACACACTGCTGGGCATTGCACAGGTCATCATGCTGGGTGAATTGGCGGTGAACCGGGCGCTGGATCGACTTGATCCGCCTGAGTAAAGCTCCTACAGGGTTTGGTGCTTTACTGAAAAGATCCCAGCCCCCACCGAGCCATCACCATGAACCGCAACGACCTGCGCCGCGTGGACATGAACCTGCTGGTGATTTTCGAAACCCTGATGTTCGAGAAGAACCTGACCCGGGCCGGGGAAAAGCTGTTCCTCGGCCAGCCTGCCGTCAGCGCATCGCTGGCAAAATTGCGCGATCTGTTCGACGATCCGTTGCTGGTGCGCAATGGACGCACCCTGGAGCCGACGCTGCGGGCATTGCAGATTCTCAAGGAATTGCAGCCGGCAATGGACACCATTTCCGGGGCGGTCAGCCGGGCCAAGGATTTCGAGCCCTCCACCAGCCGCGATGTGTTTCGTATCGGACTGTCCGACGACGCCGAATTCGGACTGTTTCCGCCACTGCTCAAGCAGATTCGTGAAGAAGCGCAGAACGTGGTCGTGGTGGTGCGCCGAGTGAATTTCCTGCTGATGCCGTCGATGCTGGCCAGCGGCGAGATTTCCGTCGGCATCAGCTACACCACGGAATTGCCGGCCAATGCCAAGCGCAAGAAATTGCGCGACTTGAGCGTGAAGATCCTGCGTGGCGATGACCGCCCCGGCCCGTTGACCCTGGACGAGTTCTGCGAACGCCCTCACGCGCTGGTGTCGTTTTCCGGGGATCTGAGCGGCGCCATCGACAATGACCTGGCGCGGATCGGCCGTTCGCGCCGGGTGGTGCTGGCGGTGCCACAGTTCGCGGGGTTGCGGGCCTTGCTGGCGGGCACCGACATGCTCGCCACCGTGCCGGATTACGCGGCCAATGCGTTGATCGAAGGCAGCAGTCGTTTACGGGCGGACGATGCACCGTTTGATATCAACCTGTCCGAACTGTCGATGGTCTGGAACGGGGTCAACGATAACGATCCGGCAGAACGCTGGTTGCGCTCGAAAATTGCACAGCACATGGCGGCGCCACTATCGGGGCATTGATCGACTGCAGGAGCACCGGCTCGGACTCGCGCAGGTACACCGGCATGTCGGTCACCGGTGGCATGGCCGGAATCTCGAAGTACATCTGCACCACCCAGCCACGGTGATAGCTGGCGTGGTTGACCACGTGCATCAGCATCGCGCCGGCACTCATGGTGCCGCTTTCGCCTGAGACAAAGGTGAATTCCAGGGGCTTGTCCAGGGAGGCATCGGTTTGCCGGGCACTCCAGTCGCAGTACCAGCGATCGATGTTTTTTTGCGCCATGCGCAGTTCGGACAGATCGGCATGCAGCAGGTCGTGTGAAGTCTTGAAGCCATGCCCCCGGCCTTCAAGGTGCGCCTGCCAGATGCAATCGACCACGTACACGTGATTGAGGGTGCCAATCATGTTTTTGAACACCGACACCCGTTCTTTTTTGACTTCGCCCGGAGGGAGCGCCGCGAGGCTGTCAAAGAGGCGCTGATTGGCCCAGCGCTTGTAATCGGCCAGCAGGCAGGCAGTGCGTACGGTGATCATCAGAGTTCTCCGATGGCAGTAAGCGCATCCCCTAGCATAGACCCGATGGCCACAAAGCAGCGCCAGCCCTGATCATCGGTCGTCCAGGTGTTTCACCACCAACTCGGCGAGCGCCAGGCAACTGGTCAGCCCCGGTGACTCGATGCCGAACAGATTCACCAGCCCCGGCACGCCATGTTCGGCGCGAGCGCTGATGAGAAAGTCGGCGCTCAGCTCTGTCGGCCCGCTGATTTTCGGGCGAATGCCACTGTAGGCCGGTTGCAGGCTGTTGTCCGGCAACCCCGGCCAATAGCGGCGGATCGCCTGATAAAACCCCTCGGCCCGATTGGGCTCGACGCGGTAATCAATGTGCTCGACCCATTCAACATCCGGCCCGAAGCGCGCCTGCCCGCCCAGGTCCAGGGTCATGTGCACACCCAGTCCGGCGCTCTGCGGGGCCGGATACACCAGGTGGCGAAACGGCGCCCGGCCGCTGAAACTGAAATAACTGCCCTTGCACAAATGCGCCCGGGGAATGAATGCCCCAGGCAGTCCGACGATGCTGCTCGCCACCTCGGGAGCGGACAGCCCCGCGCAGTTGATCAATTCGCGACAGCACAGTGTCATGGGTTGACTGCCGCCCATGTGCAGCTCGAAACCCTGTTCGATGCAACGGGCAGACAGCAGCGGCGTGTGCAAGGCCAGCGTGGCGCCGAACCTCTGGGCATCGCCCTGGAGCGCCAGCATCAGCCCGTGGGAGTCGACAATGCCGGTAGACGGCGACCACAGCGCCGCGACGCAGGACAACGCCGGTTCAAGCTCCCGGGCCTGCGGGCCATCCAGCCATTGCAGGTCATCGACACCATTGGCACGCCCCTGCTGCAACAGGCGCTGCAAAGCCGCGTGCTGCTGCTCGTCGGTGGCCACTATCAGCTTGCCCACGCGCCGGTAATCGACACCGTGCTCATCGCAATAGGCGTAGAGACGCTGCTTACCCTCCACGCACAGCCGCGCCTTGAGGCTGCCGTCCGGATAATAGATGCCGGCGTGAATCACTTCTGAATTACGCGAACTGATGCCCGTGCCGATCCCCTCACTCGCCTCGACCACCAGCACTTCCCGCCCGTTCCTGGCCAGGGCCCTGGCCACCGCCAGGCCGACCACGCCGGCCCCGATCACCACGCTTTGAATATCGACGTTCAACGACCCTGCCTCCCTCTCACCCCGTTCCTCGCTAATGCCAGGGAACTCTCGGCGACCGTCACGCATCCTAAACTATGTGGTACTTACCTTATGCTTCATGCTGTCGGAGGACACCGTCATGCGCCGCATATTTATCATTTCTTCCCTGGTACTTTGTTTACCCTTCGGCTCGGCTCTGGCCGATGTGGATGCGGGTGACGTCGCCACTTCCGCCGGGGTTTCCGCCTCGCTGTACTCGACGTTCAAAGACGACAAACTCATGATTCCCGCCCGGGATGACGCTTCCAGCTTCGTCGCCAGCGGCGGTGCGATTCGTGGTGCTTACCTGGAGGCACTGTTGAAAAAGGTCCGCCAGGACAATCCCGCCCTCAACAATGCAAGCGACGAAGACCTGGCCCGCGCCATTCTCGTCCAGGACGGCGTTGCCACCGATCACTGAAGATAGTCATCGCCAGCGGTGGGGCTTGTGACACCGGGATAGCGTTTCCAGCCCTACCTGGCGTGCGTGCCAGTGGACAAACGTGCCCACCCGGCCACGATTTGGGCGTTGATACTCACCCCGCCGCACACCACGATCACCACGTCATTGGCGTCGGCAATCGCCGGGTGATCCAGGTAGGCAATCGCCAATGAAACCCCGCACGCAGGTTCGACCAGCTGACGCAAATCATTGGCGTAACGCACCACGCCCATGATCGCCTCATCATCACTGAGCACCACGCACTCATGGGGGAATTCGCCGATGTGCTTGACCGGCCAGGTGGCCACTTGTGCGGCGCCCAGGGACGTGGCGACAGTGTCGATTTTCGGCAGTCTGACCGGATGCCCGGCCGCCACCGCCGCGGCGAATGATGCCGCGCCTTCGGTTTCGCAGGCAACGATGCGGCAATCGGTGCGCCGATGACGAATCAGGCCGGTGAGCAGCCCCGCCAGCAAGCCACCGCCGCCCACCGATGTCACCAGCACATCCACTGGCGGGCAGTCTTCAAGGATTTCATCGACCATGGTGCTGTGCCCTTCCCACAACACCGGGTGGTCGAAGGCCGGCACGAATTCAGTGCGTGGGTCCTGGGCGAGTTCCCGCGCCCGTTGATTGGCTTCGTCCCAGACCTTGCCGTGCACGATCACCTCGGCACCGGTATTGCTGATCCGCGCGCGGGTGCTTTGCGGGGTAGTGTGCGGCACCACGATGCATGCCTTGAGCCCCAGGCATGCAGCGGCCATGGCCGTGGCCAGTCCCGCGTTACCGCCGGAGGGACAGACCACCTTGCGCTTGCCCTGCTGCGCCGCCCGGCTGCACAGCAACCCGATGCCGCGTATTTTGAACGAGCCGCCAGGTTGCAGGTTTTCCAGTTTCAGCCAGATGCGGCGGGTCGGGGTCGACAGGCCAGGGTGCAGGATCAAAGGCGTGCGGATGTGAAGCATATGGGCTCCTGTTACACGCCACCGGCTCGTCGAGCTTGCACGAGCCGGTGGTGAACGGTCCTCTCTCCCAAGCTTAGTTCACCCGGCCTCGGGGCGACCGCCTCAGCGATAGCGCGGCGCCGCCACGGAGTTGCCAAACAACCCGGACAGCGTCTGCCGCTGGGCTTCGTAACGGTCCCACTGGCTGGCATCGTGCAGGCCGGGAATGGTCACCACTTCGCCGGCCGCCAGGCCAACGAGCGCGGCATCGACCATGTCTTCGGCCGACATCACGATTTCCTGCGGCAGGTTTTCCACCGGGTTGCCGGCCTCGCTCCAGAAATCAGTGGCGGTTGCCCCCGGCAACACAGCCTGGATGCGCACGCCTTTGTCCGCCAGTTCATGCTGCATCGACTGGCTCAGGCTCAAGACGAACGCCTTGGTACCGCCGTACACGCCGTTGAGGATTTCCGGCGCGATGGCGACGATGGAGGCGATATTGATCACGGTGCCAGTGCCCCGGGCGACGAAGCCCGGCACCACGGCATACGCCAGGCGCATCAATGCTGTCACGTTGAGGTTGATCATCGCTTCCATGTCGTCCACGGGACTTCCTAGCAGCGACATGACGCCACCGACTCCGGCGTTGTTGACCAACAGGGTGATGCTGGCATCGCTGCGCAGGATCTGTTCGACCCGCAGCGAATCCGCCTTGTTCTTCAGGTCGGCGACAACCACTTCCACGGTGCGCCCGGTCTGGTCGCTCAAATGATTGGCCAGGGCATTGAGCCTGGTCCGGCTGCGGGCCACCAGAATCAGGTCGTAACCCTGCCGGGCGAGACGATCGGCATACACCGCGCCAATGCCCGAAGAAGCGCCGGTGATCAGTGCAGTACCTTTGGATGAGAGCGCCATGGTGCAATTCCTCTACGGTGAGGCGAGAGATTCGCCGGGTGCAGACCGTTATAAAGGGACTTACGACTGTCTCAAATGACGTTTAAAGTACGTTTTTCGGACATGAGCATTTGAGGGCAGCCCCATGATCAACGTGGCGTTCGTGGTTTTCGAGGGTTTCCAGTCCATGGCGCTGGCCGCCATGCCGGTGTTCGAGTACGCCAATTTCAGTGCCGCAGAGACGCTGTATGACGTGCGCGTGCTGTCCGAAAACGGTCACACCCTGCGTGCCTCCGGCGGTTTGAGCGTCGGCACCGAGGCATTCGACGAGCGCGTGTTCGACACGGTGATCGTGGTCGGCGGCGACTCGATCATCGAACAGGCGCCCGAAGCCGTGCTGGATTACCTGCGGGCCAGTATCAATTCGGCACGCCGCACGGCGTCGATCTGCTCCGGGGCGTTCGTCATGGCCCAGGCCGGCTTGCTCGACGGACGGCGGGCCACCACCCACTGGGCCTACGCCCGGGAACTGCAGGCACGGTTTCCGGCGATCAAGGTCGAGCCTGATCGCATCTATGTGATCGACGGTTCGATCTGGACCTCCGCCGGCATGACGGCGGGCATCGACCTCGCCCTGGCCATGGTGGAAAAGGACCACGGCGCCGAGCTGGCCCGGGCCGTGGCGCAGAAACTGGTGATGTACCACCGGCGCGCTGGCGGCCAGTCGCAGCACTCGGCGCTGCTGGAGCTGGCACCGAAATCCGATCGTATTCAAACCGTGCTCGGCTACGCCCGGGAACACCTCGCCCAGCCTCTTTCGGTGGAGCAACTGGCGCAAGTGGCCAACCTCAGCCCCCGGCAGTTCAGCCGGGCATTTCGCGCCGAAACCGGGCAATCCCCGGCCAAGGCCATCGAGAACCTGCGTCTGGAAGCGGCGCGACAGATGCTTGAACGCGGACGCCTGACCCTCGACCAGATCGCCCAGGAAACCGGGTTCACAGACCGCCGTCGCATGCGCGAAACGTTCCTGCGGGTGTTCGGTCAACCGCCACAGGTGATTCGGCGCAATGCGAGAGCGGAGGAGTTTGTGTAGGCGCCGGCTTGCTGGCGATTGCCTCTGAAGTCTGTGTCGTATCTTCAAGCGCCTTCACTGGCAAGCCAGCTCCTACAATGAAGGGAGGCACTTTCGCGTGTGAGGCACTTATGAAAATCTCGGTCAGACTGGCGTTTTTCGCCGTGGTCAGCACCCTCGCCTACCTTGGCCTGGCGATCTGGGGAATCGGTGGATTCGCGGCTTATTTCAGCTACGGTTCACTGCTCGTCATTGCCCTGGCCACCCTGATCATGGCTGTCGCGTCTCTGTTCACCGAGGTCAACCTGAGTTCGGGGGAACGCGAAGACCGGGCCAATCGCTGGGTCCTCCCGGCTTTCGGCGTAATCGGTGTGCTGAGCGGCTTTCTGCCGGCCTATACCGACCGCATCGATTTCTGGACCTTTGGCGGTGAAGGCGTGCGCTGGCTTGGGGCGCTGTTGTTCATCGTCGGCGGCGCGCTGCGGTTGTGGCCGGTGTTTGTGCTGGGCAAGCGCTTCAGTGGGCTGGTGGCCATTCAGCCGGGCCATCGACTGGTCACCGAGGGAATCTACCGCAACCTGCGCAACCCCAGTTATCTGGGGATGATGGTCATCGGCATCGGTTGGGCACTGGCCTTTCGTTCTGGTGTCGGGCTGATATTGGTGGCGCTGACGCTGATCCCGCTGATTGCGCGCATTCACTCGGAAGAGGCCTTGCTGAGGGCGCAGTTCGGCAGCGAATACGAGGCCTATTGCGCCCGCTCCTGGCGGTTGATCCCCGGGTTTTACTGAAGAAACGCAGGCCCCTGTGGGAGCGAGCTTGCTCGCGATAGCGTCTACCTGTTTGCTATTGATTTGACTGGAAAACTGCTATCGCGAGCAAGCTCGCTCCCACATTAGACGGCGTGCAGGCGCAGACCTGCGGCATCCACCAGAACCCGCACCGATTCATAACTCGCCAACGTCGCATGCAACGTCTCGATCGGCTGCTCATGGGTCGCCGTGACAATCATCAAGTCAGCCCCCGCCGCCTCGGCCGCCAGAATCCCCACCGTGGCATCTTCAAAAATCAGACACTGGGCGGGCTCGACACCCAAGCGCCGGGCCGCGAGTTTGTACCCCGCCGGATCGGGTTTGCCGACCGTGACGTCCTCGGCCGTAATCATGACGTCAGGCTCCGGTATCCCCGCCGCCGCCATCCGCCGCAACGCCAGTTCCCGCGGGGCGGAAGTGACGATGGCCCATTGGCCGGCTGGCAAGGACCGCAAGAATTTCGCCGCGCCAGCCACTTCCAGTACCCCGTCGACGTCGACGACTTCCGCTTCGGTAATCCACGCGGCTTCGGCCTCGGCATCCACCCCGGGCAAGTCCAGGCGCCTGATGGTGTCGATGGCGCGGGCACCGTGAATGGTCGGCAGGAAGCTGTCGACATCGACACCATGGCGCACGGCCCAGGTGGTCCAGACCCGCTCGGCGGCGGCAATGGACGTCAGGACGGTGCCGTCCATATCGAACAGAAAGGCTCGGTAAGTCGAGTTGAATACAGAGTGATCGGACAAGGAAAAGAACCTCGCAGGTGCCGGACGGATTTGCCCGGCAATGTAGCATCTGCGCGCTGGTCAGTTGAGTCGTTTGGACTTGAAGGTCTGGTCCACGCAATCGAGCAGCCCGCCAATCATCCAGGGTTTCTTGATGAAAGAGACCGCATGCCGCACGCCTGCGCTTTCAGGGGTTTCGAAACCGGACATGATCATGATCGGCTTGTCCGGCCAGCGATCGCCGAACTGGTTGGCCAGGTCCGCGCCGTTGAGTGTGCCGGGCATGGTGATGTCTGTCAGCAGCATGTGCACCTGTGGCGCATGCTGCTCCAGATAAATCGCTGCCGCGTCCGCGCTGATTTGCGGTTCGACGACAAAACCTTCCTCCTGAAGAATTTCACAGAGAAACTCCAGGATCAGCGGGTCGTCCTCAACCACCAGAATCAACCCGCCAGGAAGATCCCCACCCGCCGTCGGTACTCGACTCATGACCGTGCCGCTCCCTGATTGCCTCGATGATTTCGCGGGTTCTGATCCGCCACCTAAAAGGTATGAGCAGCGGAATCGGTGGAAATTCATTTTTGATACAGCAGATCGACAATAGGAAAACCTGTGGGAGCGAGCTTGCTCGCTCCCACAGGTTTTGTGTTGCCTTTGATTATTGCGACATGCCGTCTTTGCTCATGCTGTCCTTGGACATGGCATCTTTCTTCATCGCGTCCTTGGACATTGCATCCTTGGACATGCCGTCTTTGGACATGGCGTCCCTGGACATCGAATCGGTCTTCTTCATCGCATCCTTGGACATGGCGTCTTTGGACATCGAGTCCTTGCTCATGCTGTCGTTGCTCATGCTGCCGTTATCAACAGCAGTAGCGGCAAACACAGAGGCAGCACCAACGGCCAGGCACATGGACAGAACAACAGTGGTCAACTTTTTCATGATGGATCTCCTTGGAGCACGGGTTTGCGGACGGTGAATGTTTCGCACGTTCATCAGCTGCCACCGAACCAGTTGTAGCCCTGGTCTTCCCAGTAGCCGCCGCTGTAGGTGTTGCTGACGAAAATCGCCTGAATGTGTTTGGGGTTCTTGTAGCCAAGCTTGGTGGGCATGCGCAGCTTCATCGGGAAGCCGTATTCGCGCGGCAGCACCGCGCCGTCCCAGGTCAGCGCCAACAGGGTTTGCGCATGCAGCGCGGTGGCCATGTCGATGCTGGTGTAGTAGTCGTCGGCGCATTTGAAACCGACGTATTTGGCATCGGTGTCGGCGCCGATGCGCTTGAGGAAATCGCTGAAGCGCACGCCGCCCCAACGCCCGATCGCGCTCCAGCCTTCGACGCAAATGTGCCGGGTGATCTGCTCGGTCTGGGCCATGGCCCTTAGCTCTTCGAGGCGCCAGCTGCGCTTGTCGGCGACCAGGCCGGTGACTTCCAGGCGATAGCCCTCCTCCTCCACCGTCGGCGCTTCGTCGATGCCGTAGAAGGCATTGAAGGGAAACGGCCGGGTGATCATCGATTCGGGATAGGTCGGCGCCATCGCGTTGGGGTTGAACAGCCAGCCTTGCACCCGGTCGTTGAAGCGCGACATGGACGACAGCGCAGTCTCAACACTGTCGTTGTCAGTGATGTTGCAGCCGGACAGCATCGCCACGCCGCCAAGGGTCAGGCCGCGCAACAGGAACGAGCGGCGCGAGCGGTCCTCGATCTGTGGCGCGAGGATCTTGCGGGCATCGGTGAGGATCGAATCCTCGTCCAGCCCGGCTACCTGAATGCGCTTTTTCATACCTGCTCCTTGCGGCCGACGATCATGGCCCACAGCGTTTTTGGAACCAGTGCGACCATCACCAGATGCACCGCCACGAAGGCCACCAGCAATGCCATGGCGAAGAAGTGCACGCGACGTGCGCCCTCGTAGCCGAACAGCAACTCACGCAACAGCGGAAACTGCACCGACTTCCACAACACCAGCCCGGAGAGCACCAGCAGGAGGATGTCGACCATCACGAACAGGTATGCAAAACGCTGCACCTGGTTGTAATGATTGAGGTCGGCGTGCCCGAGTTTTCCCCGCAAGGCGGCCCACAGGTCGTGCAACACGCCTTTGGGCGACACCGGGAAGAAACGCCGCTTCAGGCGCCCGCTGAACAGGTTGAAGGCCAGGTAAATCAGACCGTTGATCGCCAGGAACCACATCGCCGCGAAGTGCCATTGCAGCGCGCCTGCCAGCCAGCCGCCGAGGGTGATCGAATTGGGAAAGCTGAAATCGTAGAGCGGCGAGGCGTTATAGATGCGCCAACCGCTGGTGACCATCACCAGCACCGCCAGGGCGTTGAGCCAATGGGTCAGCCGCAGCCAGCGTGGATGGCTGGCCTTGGGTGAAGCAGTTGTCTGCGACATGTCCGGCTCCCGTTTGTTGTTGTTCGTTGGAGCCGAGTATGGAAGCCGGAAGATCGCCAAATCCTCACGCAAAGTTAAATTAAACGTGATAACTCGCTCCTGACGAGCACCGGAAAACCTGTGGGAGCGAGCTTGCTCGCGATGGCGTCGTATCAGGCGATACAACAGCTGAATGACCCACCTCTATCGCGAGCAAGCTCGCTCCTACAGGGTTCTGTGGTGGTCCGCCGGTTGTGCAATTATGGTTAAATGCCGCCCCCGCAAATTGCCGACCCAGACCAATGAACACAGACGCCCTCTCCACCCTTCACGACCACTTGCTGACGGCACTGGCAACCGCCCCTGCCGAAACCCGCCGCCTGTTCCACGGCCGTGGCCGCTGCTGGCCCGGGCTGGAGCAAGTGACCGTGGACTGGTTGCAGGGCGTCGTGCTGGTGGCGCTGTTCAAGGAACCGGAAGCTGAGCAACTGGAAGGCTTGAAGCAGTTGCTGATGGCGATCACCGAGTCAGCGCAATGGGCCCAGTCCGGCGCCCACACCCTGTTGCTGCAACATCGCTACTTGCTGCAAAGCACCACCGAGTGGCTGCTGGGGGACGTCATCGAGGAAATGACCATCACCGAGGGTGGCCTGAAGTACCGGGTGGACCTGGGCCGCAAACAGAACACCGGGCTGTTCCTCGACATGCGCTACGGTCGCGACTGGGTGCGGGCCAATGCCGAGGGCAAGCGGGTGTTGAACCTGTTCGCCTACACCTGCGGTTTTTCGGTGGCGGCCATCGAAGGCGGCGCGAGCCACGTGGTCAACCTCGACATGTCGAGCCCGGCCTTGAACCGTGGCCGTGACAACCACCGGCTCAACGGCCACGACATGAGCAAGGTCGGTTTCCTCGGCCACGACCTGTTCAAGTCCTGGGGCAAGGTGATCGGCAAAGGCCCGTACGACCTGGTGATCATCGACCCGCCGTCGTTCCAGAAAGGCAGTTTCTTGCTGACCAAGGACTACCAGCGAGTGTTGCGTCGATTGCCGGAATTGCTCAGCCCCCAGGGTACCGTGCTGGCGTGCATGAACGACCCGGCGTTCGGTGCCGACTTCCTGATTGACGGCGTGACCCGCGAAGCGCCAAGCCTGCGGTTCGAACAACGGCTGGAGAACCCGCCGGAGTTTCCGGATGCGGATGTCGAGTGTGGGTTGAAGGCGTTGGTGTTCAAGCAGCGCCTGACCGACTGACCGTCGTTGCGGCGGGCAGCACGCCCTCATCCCTCGACACTTCATCAATCTGCGCCATGCTCAAGTGCGCCGTTTCCCTCAAAAAGAACGAGCAAACCGCCACGATCGCCAGCGCCACCGAGCCATATACCGCAACCCCGACTGCATTGTGGTTGGTGGCAATCAGGATCGCCGTGGCCACGCTCGACGCCGTACCACCGCCCAGTGCTGCGCCGATCTGGTAGGCGGCGGACATCCCCGAATAGCGCATATCCCGGGGGAACTGCTCTGCGAGAAAGGCCGGAATCGGCCCCTGGGTCGCCCCCATGAATGCACCGACCGCGATGTACGCCAGAGTCGATACCCACAGGCTTTTCATGCCGACCAACGGGAAGAAGGCAAAGAACCCGATGGCCATGATGATTGCGCCGAGGATCATGACTTTGCGTCGGCCGACCCGGTCGGACAGCAGGGCAAACAGCGGAGCTGTCACCACGATGGCCACCGACAACGAAAAGTCGAAGATCAGCGCGTCCGTGCTGCTGTAGCCGAGTTGGGTGGCATACGACAAAAAGAACGTGCTGCCGATGTAGGCGATGGTCACGTAGCCAAACGCGATCCCGGTGCACAGCAGCATTTCCTTCGGGCGTGCCCGCAGTGCCGCGACCAGGGGAATGCGTGCCTGCGTTTTGTGTTCGACTGGCTGTGCCACCGGTTTTTGCAGCCGCGCATAGAGCCCGATCAACACCAGCACACCACCGAGCCAGAACGGGATGCGCCAGGCGAAATCGGCAAGGTTATCGTTCGAGGCGACACTGACGATGCCAAACACCGCCGCCCCCAGGATGCCACCGATGCCGATGCCCATGCTGGTGAAACTGCCCCACAGTCCTCGTCGACCGGGTGGTGCCGATTCGATGCCGAACAGCGCCGCCCCGCCCCACTCGCCGCCAGCGGCGAAGCCTTGTATCAACCGCAGCAGCACCAGGAGAGCCGGTGCTGCCAGGCCTATCGACGAATAGCCCGGCAGACAGCCGATCAAAAAGGTGCTCAGGCCCATCAGCAACAGGGTGATCACCAGCATTTTCTGCCGGCCGATCTTGTCACCGTAGTGCCCGAAGACCATGCCGCCCAACGGACGGGCAAAAAAGCCCGCGCCAAAGGCCGCGAAGGCAAACAACGTGGCGGTGAGTGGGTCCATCTGCGGGAAGAACACCTTGGGAAACACCAGCGCCGCCGCCGTGCCGTAGATGACGAAGTCATAGAACTCCAGCGCGGTACCCATGCCGGAGACGAAAAAGGTTCTGAGGGCGGATTGCGAACCCGCCGTGCAATGACCGTTACTAGCCATATCGAGTGCTCTTTTTGTTGTTATGGAGGACGCCGGTTCAGAACCGCTGAAAGCCGTCGCGGGCCAGTTGCATCGGGTTGCCGGCAGCGTATTCGAGGACGCCGTGTTCGCTGTCGATGCCGATGGTCAGCAGGGTTTCCCAGCGCTCGGTGGCCGGCATGCTCAGGTCCGGATGGAAACAGATCGGCGCCTCGTCGCCGGCGGCACCGCACATGGCCGCCGCCCGGCGATTCAAGTCGCCATGGCTCATGTCGACCCGCGCTGCGTTGACATGAGCCAGGCGTGCGTAGGTGGTCGAAGCGTCCGGCGTCCGCTCGCCAAGGCTGAGTGCCGCGTCGAGAAAGTGGTTGGTGTGGGTGATCCAGCCGTCCTCACCGGGCAAGACCACGGCGGTGCCGGCGGCGGACATTTCAATGCTCGCCGCACGTGGCGATGCATCGCTGCGGGAGAACACCGTCAGCACCGTCGAGGCACTGACCCGCGCCGATCGCGCCAGGGCAATCGCCTCTTCTACGCTGGTGGCCTCCTCCAGAATCCGCCGGGCAATCGCATGCACTGGCACCCCGGCCACGGCGTTGTCACTGGCGTGGTGCAGGATGTTGAAGTGCAGCCCGATGCCTGCGCTGTTCACGCCGATCTTGCCGAGCATGCCGAACTCGGTGAACAGCTTGACGGTGAGTCCGGAGCTGGCCGTGAGTTGCAACAGCATGCCGTGGGGCACCAGGGAATCGTGCCAGTCCCAGGTCTGGATGGTCCTGGGCGCATCAGCCCCCGCTGGCGCATGGACCGCCGTCGAACATTCACCTTCGAGCGAGGCTGGCATCACCGCAAGAATTTCCGTACGGGCATTCAGGCTCGCCAGTTGCCACAGGGCAATCCCGGCACCTTCGGCCGTGGCCTCCAGCTCCCGGGCCAGGCTTGGGCTCCAGTCGGTGAGTGCTTGCAGGCTGGCTTCACCGATCGAGCGCACCTGCTCGGGCATAACACCGACCTGATTGAAAAAATCGAGATAGAGCGCCACCGTCTTGCCGATCTGTGCGCCCCAGGTTTCGCCAATCTGCTGGCCTCGGATTTGCGGGTTTTGGGTGTCGGTGACGAAGCAATGCAGTTTCACGAGCGGTGGTCCTTTTTTTGCGTTGGCATTCAGCCTGTGGGAGCGAGCTTGCTCGCGATAGCGGTGGGTCAGTCGACATCAATGTTGGATGTGATGACGTCATCGCGAGCAGGCTCGCTCCTACAGGTTCCGGGTTGTGGGGGGGGTCAGGGTTTACGGGCGAAAATTTCGCGGCCGGCGAACCAGGTCTGCAGCACCCGGGTATCGCGCAGGGCCTCTGGCTTGACCGTGAAGACATCACGGTCGAGGACGATCATGTCGGCCTGTTTGCCCGGCTTGAGCGAACCGATCTGATCCTCGAGGCGCAAAGTGCGGGCGGCGTTGAGGGTGTAGGCCTGGAACATGGTCTGGCGGTCGATGTCTTCGTCAGCGTTGAGCACGCCTTTGGGACCTTTGCGGCTGACCGCCTGGTAGATCGCCTTCCACGGATCCGGCGTGGTGATCGGCCAGTCGCTGGCACCGGCAACGGTCGCGCCGTTCTTCAGCAGTGAGCGGGCCGGGTACGAATACATGAAGGCCATGGCGCTGACATAGGGCTTGACCAGGTCCACGCTCGACTCATCGGCCATGGCCCAATACAGCTGCATCGAGGCAATCACGTTGAGGGTTTTGAAGCGGGCGAATTCCTTCGGATTGACCATCTGCACGTGCGTGATGGAATGGGCAATCCCGCTTTTCCGGTCCTTGCGCGCTTGCTCGATGCCGTTGAGCGACTCACGCACTGCGCGGTCGCCAATCGCATGGATGTGCACCAGCCAGCCGCGGGCGTCGGCGGCGCTGACCAGTTCGCCGAAGTGAGCCGGGTCGATCAGCAACTCGCCGGATTTCTTCGAGTTCTTGTAGGGATCCAGCATGGCGGCGCTTTGTGCCGGAACTTCCGCCACGCCGTCGGCAAACACCTTGATCCCCGGCAGGGTCAGGTTGGGCACGCCGAGAAACTGCTGACGAACCTTGTCCAGCTCATCGAGATCGGCCGGCGTGGCTTTCGAGTCCGCCATCAGCAGTGCGGCCACATGAGCGGTCAGCTCGCCGCGTTCGGCCAACGCCTTGTAGATGGGCAGCACCCCCACCGACTGATTGTTCACATCGCCGCCGGGGATTTCATTGGCGATCGGGTCCAGCCAGCCAGTGATGCCCAGGCTCTTGTAGTAGTCCAGTGCTGCGCGCCCGCCCGCCATCAACTCCTCGGTGGTCGGGGCTGCAAGCAAGGCCTGTACCGGATACAGGCCGGCGTCGACCAGGAAGCCATTCGGACGCCCATCGGAGTGATGCCCTATCGTGGCCTGCTCCTCGTCCTTCAGCGCCTTGACCCGCGCGGCATCGACGCCGGCACGCTGGAGCATGGCCCGGTTGGCCCACCCCGTGTGCAGGTCCCAGCCCAGAAAGAGAATGGGTGTATCCGCCCATTCCCCCTGATTGAAGCGCTGCTCAAGCGCCTCGATCCGGCTCCAGTAAGTCGATGGCAAGCCGCCGACACTGAGGACGTCACCGCGTTTGGCCTTGCCGTCTTCGCGCCATTGACGCAGGCGCTTTTCCAGCTCATCGAGCGGCAGCAACTCGCCGTCCAGATTGGCCTGACGCAATTGCAGGCCGCCCTTCACCGTGTGCGAGTGCGAGTCGATAAACCCTGGCATCAGCACCTTGCCGCCCAGGTCGATGATGCGCGTGTCCGGCTGTTTGAGCCGCAGCACTTGTGCATCGGAACCCACCGCCGAGACCTTGCCGTTCTCGACCGCAATGGCCTGCTGCAAGGGCTGGCCAGGTTCGGCGGTGTACACCCGGGCGTTGTGCAGGATGAGATCGACAGCAGCCATACTTTCCATCGAGGAACAGGCCAGAACAAGTGACGCGGCCAGGGTCAGAATCTGTTTCATGGGATGGCTCTTTATTTTTGTTGGGCTGTAGCCAAGACTATCCAAGCCGAATCGAGAACTGAATGCCTGCTCCCGCACAACTTCTGTGCCTATCAGGAATAGATAAATGGACAAAATGAGTGCCCTGACCATGTTCGTCGCCACCGCCGAACAGGGTAATTTCAGCCGCGCCGCCGACCTGCTCGGCAAAACCCCTTCGGCCCTGACCAAGGCCGTGGCCCAACTGGAGGAAGAACTCGGCACGCGCCTGTTCGACCGCACCACCCGGCGCATGGCGCTGACCGAAGCGGGCCGCATCTACCTGGAAGGCGCACGCCAGGCGCTGATGCAACTGCAACTGGCCACCGAAGACGTGGAGCAGTTGCAACATGAACTGCGCGGCGACTTGCGGATCACCGCCCCGCCCTCGTTCGCACCGGCGTTTCTCAATCAGGTGTGCTGTCGCTTTTTGACCGCGCATCCGCAGGTCAACCTGGAAGTGGACCTGAGCGATAACTTCGAAGACCCGGTGGACGGCGGCTACGACCTCGCCCTGCGCGACGGCCCCATCGACCTGCCCGGGGTGATCGCGCAGCCGGTGGTGGAAAACCAGATGTTGCTGTGCGCCAGCCCGACGTACCTGGCGCGCAAAGGCGAGGATGTTTCACTGGAAAATTATCAGCAGCATGACTGGCTGATATTCCGCCATCCGCTACTGAATCGGCATTTCTGGTGGGTCAAGCAAGGCGAGCAACGGATACGCCTGACACAGCCGACGCCACGGGTGGCCAGTGACAACTACGACTTTCTCCTGGCCTGCCTGCTCGATGGCCAGGGCTTGCAGTTCATCCCGCAGTGGAGTGCCGCGCCCTATCTGGCGCGCGGTGAGCTGGTCGAGTTGATGCCCCAGTACTGGCGTGAACCCAGCGCGTTCGGGCCGTGGGTCTACGTGCTGTACCTGGCCCACCGGCGCAATACGCGCAAGGTGAAAGTGTTCATCCAATACCTCAAGGCGCATTGGCAACAGCCCGCTGCATGACCGTTCAACGCGGCCGCAACACCAGTGCAAACAACTCGCCATGCCCGTTCACGTTGAGCTTGTGATAGAGGTTGCGCCGATGCACCTTCACCGTCTCCGGGGAGATGCCCATTTGCTGGGCGATGGCCTTGCTGGAGAACCCCTGGAGAATCAGGCGCGCGGTTTCGATTTCCCGCAGGGTCAGGCGTGCGTCGAAGCGATCGAGCAAGGTCGCCAGATCGCCGGCCGGTGGTTCGGCGACCGGCCCTTCCAGTGGCAGCAAATCCAGGTGTCGGCGCATCGCCGCCAGCACCCAGTCACGCACGCACAGCAGACGGCCCTGCTCCTCGAGGCTGAAGCGTGTCGAACGCCCCAGGGACAGGCCGAGCACGGCGCCATCGACGTTGACCATGAACTGCAATTCATCCCCACCGACCACGGTGCTGAAGTAACTCAGGTAGTACTCACTGTGCTGGAACTGGTCGGGGGCCACCGAATCAAGGCTGTGCAAGCCGTCGGCGATGCCGGCGCAAGCGGCTTGGTAGAACGGATCAAGCAGGTACATGCCGGCGCGGTAGTCCGCCAGTTCTTCCTGCTCATCACTGTTGCCCTTGGCATCGAAGTCAATCAGCAGGCGCGGCACATGCCCCGGGCGCATCAGCGCCACCAACGCGTTATCCAGCGGCACCAGCAAGCGCAGGGTATCGACCAGCGCACGCCAGAAACTGTCCTGCCCCACCGCCGTAAAGACCCGCGCCAGCCCCTGATGCACCGGCAACTCTTTCAACAACGCGTCCACGCACTACCCCTTTTGAGTAACCCATGATGGGAATGGGTGAAGGCCACCCCGGTCGATACGCTGCAAACTCCTGAATACCACCGGCCGCAACAGGCCAGGAGTGCCGCATCATGAGTCGTCACCGCTTGTATTTCAATCTGGGGTTTGGCGCCTGTCTGGCGGTTTCGCTGTCGGCTTCTGCGGTCGAAGCCCCGACGGTGCACGTGTACAACTGGTACGACTACATCGGTCCCACCACCCTGCAGGACTTCAAACGTGACACCGGGATTGCACCGGTCTACGACACCTTCGACAGCGCCGAAGTGCTCGAAGGCAAGTTGCTCACCAGCCGCAGCGGCTACGACGTGGTGGTGGCCAGCAACTTCAGTTTGCCCACGCTGATCAAGGCCGGCGCCCTCGCCCCCCTGCCCCGTGCGCAGATGCCGGACTTCAAGAATATGGACACCGAACTGCTGGCGAAACTGGCCAACAACGATCCGGGCAACCAGTACGCCGTACCCTACCTGTGGGGCACCAATGGTATCGGCTACAACATCGACAAAGTGCGCGCGCTGCTGGGTGACAAGGCGCCGGTGGACTCCTGGGACCTGGTGTTCAAGGAGGAGAACCTGGCGAAACTCGGCGAGTGCGGCGTGGCCATGCTCGACTCGCCGTCGGAGATGCTGCCGGTTGCCCTGCACTACCTCGGCCTGCCGCCCAACAGCACCAACCCCGAGGACTACAAAAAGGCCGAAGCGCTGCTGCTGAAACTGCGTCCGCACATCGCCTACTTCAACTCGTCGAAGTTCATCAGCGACCTGTCCAACGGCAACATCTGCGTGGCAGTGGGCTGGTCCGGCGCGATGCTCGAAGCCAAATCCACCGCCGAGCAGGCCGGCAACGGCGTGAAGATCGCCTACAGCCTGCCGAAGGAAGGCGCGCCGGTGTGGTTCGATACGCTGGTGCTGCTCAAGGACGCTCCGCACCCGGAACAAGGCATGGCCTTCATCGACTACCTGATGCGCGCCGAAGTCATCGCTCCGGTCAGTGACCACCTCAACTACCCCAACGGCAACCGCAGCGCCACCACGCTGGTGGCCGAAGCGACCCGCAGCAACCCGGCCGTCTATCCGCCCGCCGAAGCCATGGCCACCTTGTTCACCCTCCAGCCACTGCCACCCGCTACCGAGCGCGTGCGCACGCGGATCTGGAGCAAGGTCAAAAACGGTCAATGACCGGACACCACAAAACCCTGTGGGAGCGAGCTTGCTCGCGATAGCGGTGGATCAGTCGCCATGGATGCTGAATTTAGCGACCCCATCGCGAGCAAGCTCGCTCCCACAGTGTCCGTGGTGTCCAAAAAATATTTTTTCTGCCACGAATCGAAGATGAGAAAACCATGAAACCACGCGCCCGCGACCTGAACATCCCGATCGGCCAACTGCAACCCGGCCCGCTCAATGCCATCACCGACGTCCCCGGCGTACGGGTCGGCCACAGCGACGTACGAGGCCGCACGGCCAATGGCCGCGACATCCTCACTGGCGTCACCGTCATCGAACCGCGCGCCGGTTCCACCAGTCAGCAACCCTGCTTTGCCGGCGTGCATGTGCTCAACGGCAACGGCGATGCCACGGGGCTGGAGTGGATACGCGAGGCAGGCTTGCTGACCAGCCCCATCGCCTTCACCAACACCCACAGCCTGGGCGTGGTGCGCGACGCGCTGATCGTGCTCGACCGCGAGCAGCAGCCGGATGACGGGCGCCTCTACTGGAATATGCCAGTGGTGCTGGAAACCTTCGACGGCCTGCTCAACGACATCAACGGTTTTCACGTGAAACCTGAACACGTGGCACAGGCTGTGCAATCGGCGGCGGGCGGCCCGGTGGCCGAAGGCAATGTCGGCGGTGGCAGCGGCATGATCTGCCACGAATTCAAGGGCGGCATCGGCACCGCGTCGCGCCGCTTGAACAGTGCCCAAGGCGGCTGGACGGTGGGGGCGATTGTCCAGGCCAACCACGGCATTCGCAATGAGTTGCGCGTCGATGGCTACCCGGTCGGGCGCTACATGGAACAGGTCGATTCGCCGTTCCTCAAGGCCTCGTTGCCCCATCCGGGCATGGGTTCGATCGTGGTCTGCCTGGCCACCGATGCGCCGTTGCTGCCGCACCAGTGCACACGCCTGGCCCAGCGGGCCAGCCTCGGCCTGGCCCGCACCGGCGGCGGCAATGAAGACCACAGCGGCGACATCTTCATCGCCTTCGCCACCGGTAATGATCACGTGCCACCGGCTGCCTACGAGAGCAAGAAAGCACCGACCACCCACAATCTGAGCATGGTCAACAACGACCACATCAGCGAGCTGTTCCTGGCCGCCACCGAAGCCGTGGAAGAAGCCATCATCAATGCCCTGCTCGCCGCCGACACCGCCGAAGGCAACGGGCATGGGGTGCAGGGGCTGGATGCCGAAATCTTGCTCAAGGCGTTGCGCCGCGCCGGCTGGCCGGGGGATGCGACTAGCGGTACTTGAGTGAAACACTCGGTCTTTTTAGGATGAACTTACGCAGCCGCTTGCTTGCTTGCGCAAGCCGCTGCGTAGGTGGTGAGTGAACTGAACCCCTACCAAGCTCACCACTTGTTTCATGCGCATCTTGAGCCTCACGGCTCCACTTCCTCCCCATCAAGAGCTTTGAGGCTCTTTTTTTACCTCTGAAAACCAACACTGTTCATTGTGGAAGCGAGCTTGCTCGCGATAGCGGTGGGGTCAGCCACAGTAAATGTCGACTGACCCGGCCTTATCGCGAGCAAGCTCGCTCCCACAGGGGGATTTGTGGGGGTTCAGGAAAGTGCGATCAGACCAGGCGCAACCGAGGGCCAGCGGCCGGCACCGCATCGTCACCCAACCGCCCCCGCACAAATGCCTGGGCCTTGCGCGTCAACTGGTCCAGATGCCGGTCGCGCTGTTTTTCCGCGTCGGTCATGGCCCGCTTGCCATGCTTTTGCAGCAGGTAGGTATGAATCTGCCGCACTTCCAGCGAGCTGTAGATCGACGCCACATCCAGCAGCGCCATCAAGCCAGCGGTAGCGTGGTCGCGAGTGTTCATCAACACCTGGGTCGCACGCACGCCCACCACCTCAAAGCCCATCGCCTCGAAATACGGCACCTTGGCCACCGCGCAGGTCAGCTCGGCATGGGGGTAGCGACCGACCATTTCCCGCAGCATCCGCCGGGCCACGCCCTGGCGCCGATACTCGGCCTGCACCGCCATGTACGCCACGCCGCAGGCCTCGGGGTCGTCCTGCACCGGCAGGTACAGCACAAAGCCCGTCACCTTTTGCGGGTCGTCTTCGTCCGTGGCGACGATCAACTCCACGGCAATGCCTTTTTCACCGTTCAGCGCTTCCAGATACAGGTGCACCTCATAGCCGATCGCGTATTGATAGAGGTTGTACAGCAGGTTGCTGGGCGGGATCGCGACCATGCTGATGTCGGTCAGGTTGTCGACCACCATCTGCAGGATCTGGCTATTGATGTGCTCGGGGCACGGGGTCTTGAAATGGCTGATCAGGGGCATTGCGGTGACAGGCTCCGGGAGGCAAGGGCCGCCTATCATAGCGCGCCCGGCACGTCCGGTCCGAAGGTGATGGACAGACATCCACCCTCCTTGAGCCATGCGCATCATTTTCAAGGCCGACAACAGTGAGTCCGGCACACATTGTGCTGGATGAACTTGCCTCTTCGCGATCAGGCCCGCTCCTTCAGGGGACAGCGGTATTGCCCACACCTCAATCTGCTGTGGGAGCTCGCCTGCTCGCGAAAGCGGTTACCACCACACCGACCTCGGGTATGAACGGGGGAGAACGGGTGGGTGAAAGCCCCCAACTTTGAGGATTCCCACCTACTGCGCCATCAGGACCAAAACCCAAACCGCCAGCCTTTTGATATCAAACAGGTTTTTGTTTCCCCCAAATTTCCCCGCGATTGGCGCACCTATTGCATCCAGCGTTTTGCGAACGTCAGCCACACCGACGCGTCCCGAGGAAACAAGATGAAAAACAAAACTGACCTCAAATCGCTCGGCCTTTTCAGCAAACCGGGCATCGCCGCTGTGATGCTGATCAACGTCAGCCTCGGCATCGTCAACGCAGCACCGCTTGACGATGTCAGCCCGCCGCCGCCAACAGATCCGTCGGCGTATACCAACCCGCCGGCCGACCCCCAGGCCGCGCTGGATGCCATAGAGACCATGCCTCCCACCAACCAGGGCTCCTACGCCCTACCCAATGGTGTGTATGGCACCCGCACCACGCCAACGACCGACAACGTGCTGCCGCCAAGCCTGCAGACATCCTTCAAAATCCCCACCAACGGCAAGCCCAGCCCGTTGTTCGGGGCCCAGCCATACACTCAGCAACTGCTGCTGTTCGAAGAATTCGGCACGGAAAAACTCGACCCGACACTGCCGGCACCGCCCCTGACTTTCCCGGTTCCGATCGTCGGCCCGGCGCCCACGCAGGACCCGAACAACATCGCCCGCAGCGGCCCTTCGGCCGCCGCGCTGGAAGCCTTCATGCGCCAGCCGGGGCTGTACCCGTTTCCGGCGCAGTATTCCAACGTGCTGGACCGCAACCCGTGGAAAGCGCAGATCGAAGCCTTCCTCAACCGCCATCCGGTCGGCTCGCCGGCCGAAGGTCGTCCGCCAGGAAAAGGCTGGTCGCACCAGCGCTGGAACGAGTTCTACCCACAGGTCGCCTTCAAGACCACTCAAGCCGGCGCCAAGCTCAACGGCGGCATGCGCGACCGTCGGCAGTTGCACAACTACGCCGTCGGTGAGTTCGGGCCGGGCGGGCTCTACAACCAGACCTCGGACACCCCGGTCATAACGGGCACCACCAAAGGCATCGACACCCGTTTTCACCCCAACATGCCGATTCAGAACCACAAGGCGCTCTGGACTTTCGACGGCACCTTTCCGCCAAAACTGCTGATGGTGCGGTACGGCCAACCGGTGCTGATGCGCCACTACAACGCCCTGCCGATCGATCCGTCGGCCAACATGGGGTTCGGCCTGCACACCCTCAGCACCCACGAACACAACGGCCACTCCCCGGCCGAAAGCGACGGCTATTCCAATGCGTTTTTCTTTCCGGGGCAGTACTACGACTATCGCTGGCCGATCCAGTTGGCCGGTTACGACACCATCAACACCAGCGCTCAGGATCCGCGCGCGGCGTTCCCCTGCGCCCCGGGTGAAACCCTGTATGTCAACGATGCCACGCCGGGCCTCAAGACCTGCAACAACGGCAGCATCAAGATCCGTGGCGACTGGCACGAAACCATGAGCACCCACTGGTTCCACGACCACATGCTCGATTTCACCGCGCAGAACGTCTACAAGGGCAACGCGGTGATGATGAACTACTACAGCGCTCTGGATCGCGGTAACGAAGCGTTTGTAGACGGCGTCAACCTGCGCCTGCCCAGCGGTTCAGCGTTGCCCTGGGGCAACCGCGACTATGACGTCAACCTGCTGCTGGCCGACAAGGCCTGGGACGCCAATGGCCAGCTGTGGTTCAACCCGTTCAACACCGATGGTTTTCTCGGCGACCAGCTCCTGGTCAACTGGCAGTACCAGCCGCGCCTGAAGGTGAGGGCGCGCAGCTATCGCTTCCGCATTCTCAACGGCTCGGTGTCGCGCTACTTCAAGATCGCGCTGGTGCGTGAAATCGTCGGCACCGGTGGCGAATTCCCCGGCCCGACAGGTTCCGGCCTGTCCTATACCCGCGTGCCGTTCCACTTGATCGCCAACGACGGCAACCTCATGGAACACGCCGTACCGTTCGACGGCAGCATGGACCTGGACGCTGACGGCGACCTGCAGGACCACAACGCCATCCTGCCCACCATGGGCATCGCCGAGCGTTACGACATCATCGTCAACTTCGCGAAAAACGGGATCAGCACCGGCGACAAGCTGTATTTCGTCAACCTGATGGAGCACCACGACGGCAAGGGGCCGGAGAGTTTGCCGCCGAGCCTGGCCGATGTCCTGTCCGGCAGGTACAAGGCGGTGCTCAAGCTGGGCAGCAAAGGGCTGGAATGGGACGCCGGCGACCCGGTGGTGGGCAAGTTCCTGCAACTGCTGGTACAGCCTTATGCCGGCCAGGACGTGAGCATGAACCCCGCCGACTACGAACCCGCCAAACCGGGCAAGGCGATGGGTAAAACCATGCTTCCGCTGACCCTCAACCGTGACGACCTGACGGTGCAGGCCAAACTGAAACTGGCGCGCCATCGCGAGTTCATCTTCGGCCGCTCCGATGGCACCGACGAAGCCCCCTGGACGATCAAGACCGACGGCGGTTTAGGCTTCCAGATGGACCCTCGAGTCATCAGTGCCGCTCCGCAACTGGCCAACGGTCCGACCGCTGCCGGGTTCTCCGGCGACGGCACCCTGGAAGTGTGGAGAATCAGGAACGGCGGCAACGGCTGGAACCACCCGGTGCACGTGCACTTCGAAGAAGGGATCGTCCTCAACCGCGACGGCAAGGCACCGCCGGAATGGGAAAAATGGGCACGCAAGGACATCTATCGCATCGGCGAGGGCATCGACAGCTCGCAGGACGTGGAAATGGCGATCCGCTTCCGTGAATTCGCCGGGACCTACATGGAGCACTGCCACAACACCCAGCACGAGGACACCTCCATGCTGCTGCGCTGGGATGTCGAGCACCCCGGCCAGTTCCAGTTGATGCCAACCCCCCTGCCCGGCTGGGACGGCGTCAACTACGTCAACTCCGCCGCGCTGCCGACCTTCCGCACTGGCGATACACGTGTCGAGGACGCCGCTAACCAAAAACCGATTGCCAACCCCGACAGCGCCATCAGTAACACCGGCCAACCGGTGATCATCAACGTGCTGGCCAACGACAGCGACCCTGACGGTAACGTGCCACTTAAAGTGGTGGGGCTGGAGCAACCGGACTCCGGCAAGGGCGTGGTCAGCACCGATGGTCTGCGTGTGACCTACACACCACCGGCCACGGTCCCCGCGCCGTTCACCGCGACCTTTACCTATAAGGCCGCCGATGCCAAGGGCGCCGAGTCGGCACCGGCGACGGTATCCGTGGCGGTCTCGGCAGCGATCAACGAGAGCCTGATCGTCACCAGCGCCACCGTCACCGCCCGCAGCAACAGCCGCTGGTATTGGGTCCTGTCCGGCACCACCTCCCGTGGCACGGGCAATACCATCACGGCGACGGCCACGACCACAACCGGTACGGTGAACCTTGGTGCCGCCGTCCTGACGCCTACGGCCACAGGCGCGCGCTGGAACATAGCGGTGACAACTGCTGGCAGCGGCCCGTCGCCTAGCCCGACGGCGACCATCAAATCGGCCTTCGGCAAAACCGTGACGGTGCCGATAAAGGCGAACTGAGTACAACCAGGCGTTGGCGATGAGGGCCTCATTGAGGCCCTCTTGCTAAAAAACTGACAACTTACCTGGCTGTCAATTCTCCAGAAAGAAGGTGATTGGCGGGGATGTGTTCTTCAAGGTTGAACGAGTAAAACAGTCGCTCCTGCCGACTCGATAACTGTCCGATCATGCTACGTGCTTCCCTGCTGGCCAATGCAGATACTTTGCCGCAGGCCAGATAGCAGAGCTATTTCTTCAACGTGATCAGACGAAAACGGTCAGTCAAAGAACTCCATACCTGCATACGGCTGGCGCCGGCATTGCTCAAGCCTTGAAGCCAGGCTGCCCACATGCAATTCCAGGCGATGCCCATCGGGATCCGAAAAATAAAACGAGTTACCTTCGCTCGAATTGGATTTCCACTCAATAACGTTACGAAGCCGCAAGTAAGCGGTGACTTCTTCAAAATCTTCCTGCCCCACCGAAAACGCATAGTGGGTGTAATCAGGCTGTTTTTCCGCCAGACGACTCTCATCAAGAGACAGACAAAGCCAGAGATCACCGAGGGAAAGATAGGCCCCCGTCTCCCAGCGGGCAGCCAATCTAAAGCCGGGTAGAGCCACATAAAACTCAATACTGCGAGAGAGGTTCACAACCGCCAACGTCAAATGATTCAAGCCAGTCAACATGAGCATCTATCCAGAACCAGTGCACGTAGTGTGAGATGGGTATCGAAACCCGTTTGCTGACTTCGATGAGATGACCGCCTCACGCGCTGAGGAAGTCAGTCAACCAAAATCGAGGTTCTTGAGAATACCTCGCACAGACCCCATCGTGGGTTTATCCGCGATGAGGCCTGCAACCGCGTAACAACGTTCGGCCAGTAGAAGCATCATACCGCCAGGATAAAGTCCGCCTGATCGATACCTGCACTGCTGACACCGACAAGGCGAATAGAGTCCACTCCGATCCCGATCAGCGTGTCCGCCCCGTCAGCCGCAATGCTCACGTTGGCAGCGAACGTCTCGCTGCTGATCCCCAGCCCCGCGATATTGAGCAGGTCCTGCCCTGCGGCCGGATTGACGTCGAAGTCCTGGATCGAGTCGTTGCCGAAGCCTGCGGCAGCAAACGCGAAGGTATCGTTGCCGAGGCCGCCGTTGAGCGTGTCGTTGCCCAGCCCGCCGAGGAACAGATCGTCACCCGCACCGCCGACCAGAATGTCGTTGGCCAGGCCGCCCAGCATCCTGTGGTTTGCCGCCGCTGCATCGTAGGCCAGTTCACTGCCGCTGCCCTCGGCGTTCGCCTGCAAACCCGCCGCCGCGTATTGGCCATTCAGCGCGACCTGCGCCGCATGCGCGCCGTCGTTCACGATCAGCAGGCCGCCGGTGCCGGTGTCATTCGCTGCATAAGTGATCTGCGTATTGGCGCCGAACCCAACATCGCCAAAGTCCAGCGTGTCACCCGCGGTAAAACCGCTGACGCTGCCACTGAACGCCGTCGACACATCAAGCTTCAGCGTGCCTGCCGCGCCGCTGTCAAACGTCACATGCTGATCGGAGGCAGCACCGAATTCCAGCATCGCCGAACCGCTGATAGTCGCGCTTCCCGCGCCTTGGGCATCTCCGTGGATGGTGATATTGCCATCGTTCGCCCACAGGCTGCCGCTGTTGACCAGCGCACTTTCAATCACCAATCCGCCGCTGCCGCTGGCTTGCAGCCCCCCCGTGTTGGTGACGGCGCTGCTACCGGTATCGATCACCAGTGCATTGACGCCGCTGGCATGAATCAGGCCTGAGTTAACCAGCATCATCTGCCCCGCTCCCAACTGGCCGGCACCCGAGATGGTGTTGTCGGTATTGGTGAGTACCGTGTCGGCGCTGCCGCCGAAAATCACGTTTTGCGCGTTGTCGGATAGCAGCACCTGGCCGCCACCGGTCAAGGTCGCGCCACGGAACAGAATCTCAAGGCTGGTCTCGTTGCCGGTGGAGCCGAGCTCGATGGTGCCGCTGTTATGGATGCTGCCACCGAACGGCATGATCGCGCCGTCGGCAATGGTGAGGGTGCCCGTATTGGTCGTGACCGGGTCCACATCGAACAGTAAGTTGGCCCCGCTCAACGCCGCCGCATCCACGCCGTTGACCGTGATCGTCTGGTCGGCGCTGATGCTGAGCACGGCATTGCCGTTCGCGTCATTGACGATACTCACATCCGCAAAATCGTTGACGCCCGTAAAGCCGATCAAGTCGATCTTGTCCGCCGCCGCATCGAAGCTGTAAATGACATTGTTGCCGATCGGCCGGGCGAACACGAAGGTGTCGGCACCGGACGAGCCGGTCAGGTTGTCGTCGGTGGACAAGGCGAAGATCGGTGCGCCTGGGGCATAGATTTCGACGTTGTTGAACACGTAGGCGCTTGCGGTGCTGCCGTCGCTGTTGCTCCAGTACATGTTGACATCGAGCACCAACGCACCGGCGAAGTCGCTTGGAGTTGTCACCGTCAATGCGCCGGGATCGCTGGTCTGCACGGTCCAGGTGCCGTCGCCGTTGTTGGTTCCTGCATTGAACGTCCATCCCGAGGGAACACCGCTGATGGCCACCGTTATTGGGCCGCTGATATCGGCCGACGGAACGTTGAGGGCTAGATTGATGGGTTCGCCGGCAACGCCTGCCGGAAGGTTTGCACTGCTCCCGGCCGCACCAGGATTGCCCGCCAGGTCGGTGTAGCTGTTCGCGACAACGTCGACTTTTATGCTACCGCCCAGTGTTCTGGTCAGCATTGCCGTGTAGGTATCACCGTCTACCTGCGTGAAGTTACTCCAGGTTCCGCGGGGCGTTCCGCTCGTTGTCGTCACTGCTACATCAGACAGGTTGAAACCGCTCACCGTCTCACTGAACTGGAATGTGACCGTCGACGTTGAACCCGTCGAACTCCCTAAGGCAGTCCCTGTCACTATCACCGTTGGCGCCACGGTATCAACTGGCGTCTCAACGACGTTCTGCACGTTCACCGTAATCGTCTGCGTGTCGATTCCGCCATTGCCGTCGGACACCTGAACGTTCACAACGTAGGCGTTGTCGCCGTCAGTACCACCGACATCCTGGGCATTCTCGTAATCGGGCGCGGAGTTGAACGTCAGCACTCCGCTCGAACTGATCGAGAACTTGCTGAAGTCCGTCCCGGCCGTATTCAGGATCGAGTAGCTCAGCGTCTGCGCCGGTAGATCGGCATCGGTCGCCACCACCGTCGTGACCGCCGTGGTGTTCTCCGCCACATTGAGCGAAGCCGTCGCACCGCCACCGTTGGAAGTGATCGTCGGTGAGTCGTTGCTGCCGGCGATATGCACGGTGACCGAAGTGAGGGTGCCATCGGCACTGCTCACCGCGAAGGTATCGGTGTAGGTGGTGCCGGCGGCGAACTCGTTGTGGGCGGAGCTGGCGACGTAGGTCCAGGCACCGCCGGTGCCGATGGAGAACTTGCCGTAGCTGCCGGCGATGTCGGTCTGCGGGACGAAGGTCGCGGCGCTGTCGACGTCGCTGATGGTCAGGGTGCCGGCGGTGGAAATGTCGGCGGCGGCATTGGTCTCGGTGAGGTTGGCGATGTCGGCGGACAGCACGGCGGCATCGTTGGTGCCGAGGATATGCACGGTGACCGAAGTGAGGGTGCCGTCGGCACTGCTCACCGGGAAGCTGTCGGTGTAGGTGATGCCGGCGGCGAACTCGTTGTGGGCGGAGCTGGCGACGTAGGTCCAGGCACCGCCGGTGCCGATGGAGAACTGGCCGTAGCTGCCGGCGGTGTTGGTCTGCGGGACGAAGGTCGCGGCGCTGTCGACGTCGCTGATGGTCAGGGTGCCGCTGGTGGAGATGTCTACGGCGGCATTGGTCTCGGTGAGGTTGGCGATGTCGGCGGACAGCACGGCGGCATCGTTGGTGCCGAGGATGTGCACGGTGACCGAAGTGAGGGTGCCGTCCGCACTGCTCACCGCGAAGCTGTCGGTGTAGGTGGTGCCGGCGGCGAACTCGTTGTGGGCGGAACTGGCGACATAGGTCCAGGCACCGCCGGTGCCGATGGAGAACTGGCCGTAGCTGCCAGCGGTGTTGGTTTGGGCGACGAAGGTTGCGGCGCTGTCGACGTCGCTGATGGTCAGGGTGCCGCTGGTGGAGATGTCGGTGGCGGCATTGGTCTCGGTGAGGTTGGCGATGTCGGCGGACAGCACGGCGGCATCGTTGGTGCCGAGGATATGCACGGTGACCGAAGTGAGGGTGCCGTCGGCACTGCTCACCGCGAAGGTGTCGGTGTAGGTGGTGCCGGCGGCGAACTCGTTGTGGGCGGAGCTGGCGACGTAGGTCCAGGCACCGCCGGTGCCGA